>NZ_CP126458.1:0-5635159 GCF_030916465.1 Rhodococcus sp. AH-ZY2 | reverse complement strand
TGAACATTGCGCGAGTTACCAAATCGCCTGGTCAAGCCGCTTTTCTGGACGACATCAGGGCACCCAGTACTTCGCGGCCAGCTCTTCCACAACGGGGTCCCCCTCGGCGGCCTGGTCCAGCAGTGCCAGGTCGAGGCCGATGTCGATGAGCCGGGGGTTGTCCCCTTCTGCGTCCCCGAGGGGGCGCCCGCCGTCTTCTCCGCGCTGGCGCAGAATCTTCGCTCGCACCCGCTCCTTCAACGACTCACTCATAAGTCGAGTGTACTGAGCCGACGACGCCCGAGCGGGGTGCCGAGCAGCGGCGATCGGACTAGTGGTCGTCGTCGCGCCGGCGGAACACGCGCACCGCAGTGGGGATGAGAACGACCAGGGCGCCGATGATCAGAACGATCGAGAAGATCTCCAGGAGCACACCCGCCATCATGCGGCACGGAACGCGGCGGCGGGCGCCTTTGCCCGGGGCGAGCGGACCGGAGAGTGCACGTGCGTACGACGAAGGCCCTCCGTCCGCGTTCGGGATGGAGGGCCTTCGTCGTGCGGAGCTGCCTGCGAGAATCGAACTCGCGACCTTTTCATTACGAGTGAAATGCTCTACCGACTGAGCTAAGGCAGCGTGCCTGACGGCGCGCACGAGTCTAGCGCCTACCCCCCTGCCCAATGCAAACCGCCCGTCGGTGCCTACCGGAAGGCCGAGCTCAACCGGGCCGCCATCGCGGCCACCGCGAAGCGGGGCTTGACGTTCTGCGCGAGGACCTCGCGGCATTCGAGAATCGCCTCGATGCAGGTCAGCAACGCCTCCGGCCGGGCACGCGAAGCCAGGTCGGCGGCACGCTCGGCCATGTCGGGATGGTTGGCGGTGCTGGAAGCGCCCAGGGAACGTGCCAGCGCGTCGCGGTAGAGACCGGCCAGATCGATGAGGGCGCGATCCATGATGTCGCGCTCGGTCCGGGTGCGTCGGGACTTCTGGGTGCGTTCGAGGTCCTTGAGGACGCCCGCCGAGCCCCGGAGCGCCCCGGCAGCGCCCTTGCCGGTGCCTCCGGCGCCGAGAGCGGTCCGAAGTTCCTCGGTCTCCCGTTCGTCGCGCGTGGCGCTGATCTCCTTGGCTTCCGCCTCCGCACGCTGCACCAGCTCGTCCGCAGCGGTGTACGTGGTGGCAGGGCGGAGGACGGCCGCGGCCAGATCCAGCGCACGTCGACGGCTGGTGCGAGCGGACTCGTCGGTGGCCAGACGCCGGGCCCGCCCGACGTGGCCGCCGCTGATCGATGCCGCCCAGTTCGCGGTCTCGGGGTCGAGTCCGTCGCGTTCGCGCAGCACCCGGGCGATGGCGTCCGGGTTGGGCGTGACGAGCGCGACGTGCCGGCATCGCGAGCGCAGGGTCACGGAGATGTCCTGCGGATCCACGGACGGTGCGCACAGGAGGAACACCGTGCGTTCCGGCGGTTCCTCGACGACCTTGAGCAGTGCGTTCGCGGCGCCCTCGGTGAGACGGTCCGCATCCTCGATCACCACTACCTGCCACTGCCCGGTGCTCGGACGACGCGACGCGGTCCGGACGATGTCGCGCATCGCCTTGACACTGATCGTGAGCCCCTCGGGAACGACCCGACGGACGTCGCCGTGAGTGCCGGCCATGGTGGTGCTGCACGCGTGGCAGCGACCGCAACCCGGGACGTCCGGGTCGGTGCACTGCAGGGCGGCGGCGAAGCAGAGCGCCGCAATCGACCGACCGGAACCGGGAGGGCCGGTGAACAGCCACGAGTGCGTCATCCGGGAACCGGCTCCGCCGCCGCGCGCCGCGGTGGCTGCGGCGATCAGTTCGGTCTCCACGTCGCGCTGGCCGACGAGACGTTCGAAGACACCGGGCATGGCCTCAGCGTAGCGACCGGTTCCGACGCCGCCGAGGCGTCGGCCGTCCGAAACCTTCAAGACGGCGACGGCGCAGCGACCTAGCGTCACCGGTATGACCGCACAACTCGCCCTGGTCGGGCTCGTCGTCGCCGACATGACCCGTTCCTTCGACTGCTATCGACGCCTCGGACTGGACCTGCCCGCCGGTACCGACGAACCGCACTTCGAAACGACACTTCCAGGTGGGCTCCGCCTGGCATGGGACACAGTCGAATCGGTCCGGTCCTTCCATCCGGACTTCCGGCCGGGAACGGGTGGCCCCGCGCTCGCCTTCGACTGCGGTTCACCGGCAGGCGTGGATTCGACGTACCGCGACTTGCTGGAGGCGGGATGCACGAGTGCGCTCGAACCGTGGGACGCGTTCTGGAAGCAGCGGTACGCGAGCGTCCACGATCCCGACGGGCACAGCATCGAGCTGTTCGCGGCCCTGCCCGGGTGACCGCTCAGCCGAGGAGCGCACCGAGCGTGGTGCCGGAGAGGGCGCGGACCTCCCGCGCGAGATGGGCCTGGTCGCTGAAGCCGCACTCGGCCGCGACGTCGGCGAACGGTCGGCCGGCGCGGGCGAGACCGACCGCGCGGCGGAACCGCAGCACGCGTGCCAGCGTCTTCGGTCCGTAGCCGTACGCGCGCAGTGCGTGCCGGTGCAACCGGCGCGCACTCCAGCCCGTCGACGCCGCCAGCTCGGCGACGGACGCTCCGGCCCCGAGCTGCGCCGCGATGCTCGTCTCGACGCTGCGGTCGACGCCGTCCAGACGGCGCCGGGTCTCGCGCAGGAGCGCACCGACCGGGTCGGACTCCGCGTCCGAGACCAGGCGACGAACGTGTGCGCCGGGCCGGATGTGGTCCAGCGGTACGCGTGCGTCACGGAGGTCGGCTGCATCCACGCCGAGCACCGCCGGCCCTACGCCGGGACCGAAACGCACGGCGGTCAGGTCACGCCGGGCACCCAGGTCGGAGAACTGGGCTCGGGTGTCCGGTCCGGCGACGAGGAGGCCGTCCTCGTGCCAGATCAGGTCCGTGCAGCCGTCGGGCAGCACGGACGTTCCCGCCGAATCCGCGGTCCTCGTCGCGGTCCACACGAGCACACCGGGTATGCCGGACGCCGCTTCGCGGTACACACGGCGAGGATAGGACGCCGTACCCGGAAGGTCACTCCTTCTGCGCGGCGGTCTTCTTCGCAGTCGTCTTCTTCGCAGTCGTCTTCTTGGCGACGGTCTTCTTGGCCGCCGTCTTCTTCGCGGGAGCCTTCTTCGCAGCGGTCTTCTTGGCGGTCTTCTTCGCCGGACCACGGGCACGTCGATCCGCGAGCAGCTCGGAGGCACGCTCGTCGGTGATGGTGTCGACCTCGTCGCCCTTGCGGAGGCTGGCGTTGGTCTCGCCGTCCGTGACGTACGGGCCGAAGCGGCCGTCCTTGATCACCATCGGCTTGTCGCTGACCGGGTCGGTGCCCAGTTCCCGCAGCGGCGGCGTGGCGGCGGCCTGCCGACCGCGTCGTTTCGGCTCGGAGTAGATCTTCAGCGCCTCCTCGAGGGTGACCGTGAACATCTGCTCCTCGTTCGCCAGCGACCGCGAGTCGGTGCCCTTCTTCAGGTACGGCCCGTAGCGACCGTTCTGGGCGGTGATCTCCTCACCCGTCGCAGGATCGACCCCGACGACCCGCGGCAACGACAGCAGTCGCAGTGCGTCCTCGAGCGTCACCGTCGACAGTTCCATCGATTTGAGCAGCGACGCCGTCCGCGGCTTGGGACCGGCCGCCTTCTTGGTGGCCTTCTTCGCCGGTGCCTTCTTCGCAGCCTTCTTCGCCACGGTGGTGGTGCCGCCCGCCGAGGGCGCCGCCTCGACCGGGATCGGCGTGATGTCGGGTTCGGGCTCCGGCTCCGGCTCACGCAGCAACTCGGTCACATACGGACCGAAGCGGCCCTCCCGCGCGACGATCTCGTTGCCGGTGGCCGGGTCGACGCCGAGGACCCGGCCCTCCTGCGGGGTCGAGAACAGCTTCTCCGCGTACTCGAGCGTCAGCTCGTCCGGCGGCAGGTCGTCGGGCAGGTTCGCACGCTGGGAGACCGGTTCCCCGTCGGGAGCGTCGGGATCGGCAACCATCCGCTCGAGGTACGGGCCGAACCGGCCCACGCGCACGTGGATCTCCCGGCCCTCGGCGTCGTCGAACAGCCGGATGGAGTTGATCTCGCGGGCGTCGATGTCTTCGAGGTTCTCGCCCACCATCTTCTTCAGGCCACCCTCGCGCGCCACCGAGTTCTCGGCTCCGTGGGCGCCACCGAAGTAGAAGCTCGACAGCCAGTCCGTTCGCTGCTCGTGACCACCCGCGATCTCGTCGAGGTCGTCCTCCATGGCGGCGGTGAAGCCGTAGTCGACGAGGCGTCCGAAATGCGCCTCGAGCAGCCCGATGACCGCGAACGCCACCCACGACGGGACCAGGGCGCTGCCCCGCTTGTAGACGTAGCCGCGGTCGAGGATGGTCTTGATGATCGACGCGTACGTCGACGGCCGGCCGATGCCGAGGTCCTCGAGAGCCTTGATCAGGCTGGCCTCGGTGTAGCGAGCCGGCGGGTTGGTCGAGTGACCGTCCGGGTCGAGCTTCGTCGCGGTGACGCGCTGTCCCTCGGACAGGTTCGGCAGCCGGGATTCGGCGTCGTCGGACTGGCCGCCGGCCTCTTCGTCGACGCTCTCGACGTACGCCCTCAGGAAGCCGGGGAAGGTGATGGTGCGACCGGACGACGAGAACGTGCATTCCTCACCGCTCGCGGCGGTGCCGGTGATGCGCAGTGTCAGGGTCGTGCCCCGCGCGTCGGCCATCTGGGAGGCGACGGTGCGCTGCCAGATGAGTTCGTAGAGGCGGTACTCGTCGGTGTCGAGACGCGAGTGCAGTTCGCCGGGCGTGGCGAACACGTCACCGGCCGGACGGATCGCCTCGTGGGCCTCCTGCGCGTTCTTGACCTTGCGGGTGAACTGCCGCGGGGTGGCGTGCACGTACTCCGCGCCGTACAACTCGGTGGCCTGGGCCCGGGCGGCGGCGATCGCGCTCTCGGACAGGGTCGTCGAGTCGGTACGCATGTACGTGATGTAGCCGTTCTCGTACAGGCGCTGGGCGATGCGCATCGTGCGCTCGGACGAGAACCGCAGCTTGCGGCCCGCCTCCTGCTGCAGCGTCGACGTCATGAACGGTGCGTACGGCTTGCGGGTGTACGGCTTGCTCTCGACCGACGTCACCGTCAGGTCCACGCCGTGCAGAGCGTCGGCGAGTCGTCGCGCGTACGCCTCGTCGAGCACGACGACGCCGGTGGACTTGAGCCGGCCGTCGGCGCCGAAATCGCGGCCGGCGGCGACGCGGGCGCCGTCGACACCGACGAGCCGTGCCCCGAACGATCGGGGGCTCGCGTCGGCGCCGGCGTCGAGGGTGGCGGCGATGTCCCAGTACGTCGCGGACCGGAAGGCCATGCGCTCACGTTCGCGCTGGACGATGACCCGGGTGGCGACGGACTGCACGCGGCCCGCCGACAGCCGCGGCATGACCTTCTTCCACAGCACCGGGCTGACCTCGTAGCCGTAGAGGCGGTCGAGGATCCGGCGGGTCTCCTGCGCGTCGACCAGGTTGTTGTCGAGGTCGCGGGTGTGTTCCGCGGCGGCCCGGATGGCCGGCTCGGTGATCTCGTGGAAGACCATCCGGCGGACCGGGACCTTCGGCTTGAGCGTCTCGAGCAGGTGCCAGGCGATGGCCTCGCCCTCCCGGTCGGGGTCGGTCGCGAGGTACAGCTCGTCCGCGTCCTTCAGCAGCCCCTTCAGCTCGGTGACCTTGGACTTCTTCTCAGGACTGACGACGTACAGCGGCTCGAAACCGTGGTCGACGTTCACACCGAGGCGGGCCCACGACTCGCCCTTGTACTTGGCCGGCACATCGGCGGCCCCGCGTGGCAGGTCGCGGATGTGTCCGACGGACGCCTCGACGACGTAGTCACGGCCCAGGTAGGGCGCGATCTTCTTCGCCTTGGTCGGGGACTCGACGATGACGAGCCGACGCGTGCCCGACGAGCCGTTCGACGTGCTGTTGTCCCGTGCTGCCACAGCGCTGCCGCACCTTCCCTGTTCGCTGACATGTCCCGCTTCTTGAAGACATGTATACCGACCCGTTCCCCGGACGCGGCCATACACAGGGTCGCACACCTGCAACGGAAGGCCCGTCACGCGTGATGCGGCCCCTACTGCACGCGCGGCCAGATCTGCCGCGCGCGGGCGTCGTCCGGGGGTGCCCCGATGTTCTCGACGAGACGCGTCAATCGCCGTCGCCCGGACACCCGCAGGCCCGGTCCGGCGCCGCGGGCGCCGATCAGCGTCGGCGCGATCCCGGCACGCATCAGCGACTGGGCCAGCACCGCGTGGGTGTCCGGGGCGTGCGGATCCAGCCCCAGGACGTAGCGTTCGCCCTCGACCTCGACGCGACCGGCCGCGAGCACCCACGCCCGCAGGGCTCGCGAGCCCGGCACCCATCCCGCCGGCACCGCCTTCACCGCGCCCCGCGTCCATTCGGCCGCGACCGGGACGAGTTCCGGCAGGGCTGCGGTGCGCACCAGCGGATGTCCCTCGTCCGTGCGGGTGACCTCCGGGGACAGCGCGGCCTGCGTCATGAGCTCCGCGATCGCGTCCGCCCGCCACGGCTCGTCCACGACCACGGAGATCCGCGCGCCGTCACCGGAGACCACCGCGTGTCCGTGCGCGGCCAGCAGACCACCGAGGTCGGCCGGGTCCGGCGGCATCACCTCGGCCCCGAAGAACGACAGTTGACTCACTCCCCCGTCCTTCCTTCGCTGCCTCCCGCAGAAACAGATCGTCCCCCATCACCGAGGGTGACGGGGGACGATCGAGGCTTCGGTCCTTGCGGACCGAGTCACGTCAGGCTCCGGCAGGAGCGTCGACGATCAGAGCGCGCGAACGCCGGTGGCCTGCGGGCCCTTGGTGCCCTGGCCGACCTCGAACTCCACGCGCTGGTTCTCCTCCAGGGTGCGGAAGCCGCTGCCCTGGATCTCCGAGTAGTGGACGAAAACGTCGGCGGAGCCGTCCTCGGGAGCGATGAAGCCGAAGCCCTTCTCCGCGTTGAACCACTTCACAGTGCCCTGTGCCATGCTTTTCCTTCTCTTTCTAACACCGGATGCGGCGGTTCGCGGGCGAGCGAGCCGCCGGGCCGGTTCCGACCGCTGTACTTCTTGATCCCCCCACAGGAAGAGCAAAGCACCGCGCTCGCAACCATCGATCCTGCGAGCCGTGCACTTTCTCAAGTCACCGAACACAGAAGCTGCGACCGATGCCAGTGAACCACGTTCGGGGCGCCGACAACAGTAGGAGGGCGCACAATTCGCCCGAAAATTTGATCTTGTACATACCGACGGTACGATTACTCGTCGGTACGGTTACGTCGATGTTAACCCGACCGCGGGTCGCACACCGACCGAACGCCGGGAACGACGGCCGACTACGCTGGTTTCCCATCCCGACCGCATCCTCCGGAGTACCCAGTGTGACCAGCTCGCCGCACCGCCGTCCCGTCGGCGACGGGCCGACGAGCTTCGGCCACGAACTGCTCGAACGAGTTCTCGAGGGCACCCCGGCCTCGGAGCACCCCCTCACCCACAGCGCGGAGCTGCCCGCCCGCGAGGTCCGGCACACCGACTGGCCGGACTGGGCGTCCGACGCCGTCGTCCGGGCCCTGCGCGCGACGGGTGTGCCCCGGCCGTGGAGCCACCAGAGGGCGGCCGCCGACGTCGCCGCCGGCGGGGAGCACGTCGTCGTCTCCACCGGCACCGCGTCGGGCAAGTCCCTCGCCTACCAGTTGCCCGTGCTCACCGCACTCGTCGAGGACCCGCACGCCACCGCGCTGTACCTCTCCCCCACGAAGGCGCTCTGTGCAGACCAGTTGCGCGCCGTCACCGACGTGACCGCCGCCGAGCCCGAACTCGGTCGGGTGCACGCGTGTGCCTACGACGGTGACACCTCCACCGAACTGCGGCAGTGGGCGCGCAGCCACTCGCGGTGGATCTTCACCAACCCCGACATGCTGCACATGTCGATGCTGCCCGGGCACGCCCGCTGGTCCCGGTTCTTCCGCCGACTGCGCTACGTCGTGGTCGACGAGTGCCACTCCTACCGCGGCGTCTTCGGCTCCAACGTGGCCCTGGTGCTGCGCCGGCTGCGACGGATCGCCGCACGCTACGGTGCCCGACCGGTCTTCGTCCTCGCCTCCGCGACGACCGCCGACCCCGGCGCCGCGGCGTCCCGGCTCGTCGGCGCGCCCTGCCGGGAGGTGACCGAGGACGGCTCCCCGCACGGCCCGCGCACCGTCGCGCTGTGGGAACCGCCACTGCTCGAGCAGGTGACCGGCGAGAACGGCGCCCCGGTGCGCCGCGCCGCCGGAACCGAGGCCGCGCGCATCCTCGCCGACCTCGTCGTCGAAGGTGCCCGCACCCTCGCCTTCGTACGGTCCCGGCGCGGCGCCGAGCTCACCGCGCTCGGCGCACAGCGGCTGCTCGCCGAGGCCGCCCCCGAACTCGTCGATCGTGTCGCCGCGTACCGCGCCGGCTACCTCGCCGAGGAGCGGCGCGAGCTCGAGGCTGCTCTGGCGGACGGCCGTCTGCTCGGTGCCGCCAGCACCAACGCCCTGGAACTCGGTATGGACATCGCCGGCCTCGACGCGGTCGTCGTCGCCGGATTCCCGGGCACCGTCGCGTCGTTCTGGCAGCAGGCCGGCCGGGCCGGCCGCCGCGGCGCGGGATCGCTGGTCGTGCTCGTCGCCCGCGACGATCCACTCGACACCTACCTCGTGCACCATCCGGCGGCGCTGCTCGACAAGCCCGTCGAGGCGACGGTCACCGACCCCACCAACCCGTACGTGCTCGGCCCGCAACTGCTGTGCGCTGCGCTCGAGCTGCCCCTCAGCGACGCCGAGGTCGAGGAGTTCGGCGCGGCCGACGTCCTCGCTGCCCTGGCCGCCCAGGGCGCGATCCGGCGGCGCCCGCACGGCTGGTTCGTCACCCCCGACACCCGTCCGCACTCCGACATCGACATCCGCGGCGGCATCGGCACCCAGATCGCCATCGTCGAATCCGACACCGGACGGATGCTCGGCACCGTCGACGGCGGCCGGGCACCGGCGACCGTGCATCCGGGCGCGGTGTACCTGCACCGCGGCGAGTCGTTCGTCGTCGACGAGTTGCACCTCGACGACGGGATCGCGCTCGTGCACGCCGAGGAGCCCGAATGGTCCACCTCCGCGCGGGAGATCACCGACATCGTCGTGACCGCCGTGACGGAGCAGCGCTCGCTCGGTCCGGTGACTGTGGGCCTCGTCGAGGTGGAAGTGACCCATCAGGTGGTCTCCTACCTGCGGCGACTGCCGTCCGGCGAGGTTCTCGACAGCACCGAACTCGATATGCCGTCCCAGTGCCTGCCGACGCGCGCAGTGATGTACACCGTCACCCCCGAACTGCTCGACCGGTGCGGAATCGGACCGGAACGGGTACCCGGCGCGCTGCACGCCGCCGAGCATGCCGCGATCGGGCTGCTGCCGTTGGTGGCGACGTGCGACCGCTGGGACATCGGCGGGGTGTCCACGGCGGTGCACCCGGACACCGGGCTGCCCACCGTCTTCGTCTACGACGGGCATCCCGGCGGCGCGGGCTTCGCCGACCGCGGTTACGCGCGCATCGCCGAATGGCTCGGGGCGACCCGCGCGGCCGTGACGGCCTGCGAGTGCGCCGCCGGCTGCCCGTCGTGCGTGTACTCCCCCAAATGCGGCAACGGCAACGACCCGCTCGACAAGGCCGGGGCGGTCGCTCTGCTCGGCGCGGTGCTCGACGCCCTCTCCTGACCGGCGCTCACTCGACCGGCCCCGCCCGCGCGATCGCGCGGGCCTGCCGCCCACCCGGCAGCGCCACCGCGGCCTCGACCTCGACGACCGCGTCCCAGCCGTCGACGGTGCACGAACGCACCTGCACCCGCATCCGCGCCGCGATCCGGTTCGCTTCCGAGCAGGCGGTGCCCGATCCGCGGTCGAGTGCACCGGCCACCGCGAGGGCCGCCAGGTCGGCCGCCCCCTGCGCCCGATGCCGCGTCGCGACCCCCGCGCCGATCTGCACGAGCAGTCCGGTGACCGCGATCAGCGCGGCCGCAACGAAACACGCCACCACGCTCGCGCTACCCCGATCGTCCCGGAACGTCACTGCGCCACTTCCGGTTCGAACGCAGCCACGGCCTCCGCGGTGAGCGTCACCGCCGGCAGCAGCGGACCGTCCGCTGTCACCGTCGCCACGACGAGGTCGCCGTCGGGGCGCACGGAGATCCGTGCGCCCTCCGGGGCGATCCGCGCCGCCACCTCCACCGCCCGCGTCCCGTCGCCACGGGCCGCGAGCCGGGCGGCTTCCCGTGCGGCGTCCTGGCATCGGAGCTGACTCGAAATACACAGCACCGCACCGAGACACAGCACGAGGACGCTCACCAGAGCGGTGAGGGCGATCGCCGCCTCGACGGTCACCCCACCGTCGTCCCCGCTCACACCGCCGTGTTCAGTGCGCGCTCGACAATGCCGGTGAGCGCAGTGACGATGTTGTCGCCGGTGACGACCGTGTAGAGCACGGCCCCGAACGCCGCCGCCGCGATCGTACCGATCGCGTACTCCGCGGTGGACATCCCGTCCTCCGCCGCGACGGCACCGCTCAGCCGTTGCACGACCGTACGAATTACGTTGCCTACCATGGTTCCTCCCCTCCTCCGGCGCGGACCGTCCGCGCCGACGTCTCACAACAGCCCCTCACCGAGCACGCGTCCCGCGAGCCCGATCACGACGGGCACGATGCCCAGGCACACGAACGCCGGCAGGAAGCACAGTCCGAGTGGGCCGCTGACCAGAACCCCGGCACGCTCGACGGCTGCAGCCGCCCGGTCCTCCGCTCGTTCGCGCTGCCGCTCCGCCACCTCGGCGACGAGGCCCGACAGCGGGGCACCGGATCGTGCCGATCGCCGCGCGGCGCGGGCGAAGGCCTCCAGCGCCTCCGTCTCGTCGTCGGATCCGTCGGCCGTCGCCTCCCCGAGACCGCTCCACGCCTCCGACGGCGCGGCCCCGAGCTCGAGACGGTCGGCGCCCCGCCGCAGGGCCAGGGCGAGCGCGGGCGGTGCCGAGTCGGCCACCGCCCGTGCCGCGGTCGCCGTCGGAAGGCCGGCGCGCAGGCAGGCGGCCATCAGGTCGAATGCGGCCGGCACGGCGTGCGGGTCGTCCGGGGCGCCGCCGGTTCCGGTGGCTTCCCCGGAGGCCGCGGCCCCGGCAGTCCGGCACCGTCGCGTCCGCAGGTCCGGCAGGATCACGAGCGCCGCGGCCAGGCAGACCAGCGCTACGGTCACGATGCCACCCCCCTCGCGATCCGGTCGGTCCACAGCAGTCCGGCGCACCCCAGTGCGGTGCCCACCACCAGCAACACCCCGCCGAGACCGTCGCCGAGCAGCACCGACACCGGCGACGCCCCCATCATCTGCCCGAGCGCCACACCGAGCGCCGGCAGAGCCGCGAGCACCGCCGCCGTCGCGCGGGCCCCCGCCAGTCCCGCTTCGGTACGGGAGCGCAGGCGCATACGACCGGACAGATCCGCCCGTGCGGCCGCGAGGAGTTGCGCCAGCGCCAACCCGTACCGGTCGGACACCTCCCAGGCCCCGGCGACCCGATCGAGCGACGCGGCGATCCCCGACGGGTCCGTCGCGCGGGCTACCGCGCGCAGGCCGTCGGCTGCGCTTCCGCCGAGCCGGGCCCGCGCCGCCGCGACACGGAAGGCATCGGCGGTGGGCCCGGTCGTCTCCCGTGCCGCCGTCGCACACGCCTCGGCCGGATGGGTGCCCACCTCCAGCTCGGCGACGACGGTTTCGAGACCGGCGAGCAGGGCCCGCTGTTCGGCGTCACGGGCGCGGTCCCGTCGGCGTCGCCGCACCCGGCGCACGGTGGTGCCGGCGACGACCGCCGCCGCGACGGCGGGTGCGACGCCGAGCAGCAACACCGGGAGGACGCACAGCACTGCCGTCACCTCCTGCGGCGGTCGCCACGGCCGTCCGGCGACGACTGTCGTGCGCAGCGACCGCAGTCGCGGCGCGGCGACCGTCGCCGGCGCGACCAGCAGGGCCGCGGCCAGGCACAGGGCGGTCGCGGTCACGGCGCCTCCCGTCGCCGGAAGAGCTGTTCGAGCCGGTCCATGCCGGCCTGCGTGCCGCGCTCGTGGGTCCACGCGGGTGCGACGACGACACCCGAGACCTCGTCGCGCTGCACGACACCGATCTCCGTCAGCCGACGGGTTCCGTCGGGGGTGCGGTGCACGTGCAGGACTACCTGCACCGCTGCGACGAGCTGACTGTGCAGGGCGGCGCGGTCCAGACCGCCGAGCGCGGCGAGGGCTTCGAGCCGCGCCGGCACCTCGTCCGGAGAATTGGCGTGCACGGTGCCTGCACCCCCGTCGTGACCGGTGTTCAGCGCGGTGAGCAGATCGACGACCTCGGCGCCGCGCACCTCGCCGACGACGATGCGGTCGGGCCGCATTCGCAGCGCCTGCCGGACGAGATCGCGCACCGCGACCTCCCCGACGCCCTCGACGTTGGCGGCTCGCGCGACGAGCCGCACGACGTGGGGATGGGCGGGCGCCAGTTCCGCCGCGTCCTCGACGCACACGATCCGCTCACCCGGATCCACGGTGCCGAGCAGCGCCGCGAGCAGGGTGGTCTTGCCCGCACCCGTGCCCCCGACGACGAGGAAGGCGAGCCGGGCGGCGACGATCCGGCGCAACAACACGTAGGCGTGCGGGTCGACGGCGCCGCGATCGCGCAGCGCGTCGAGTCCCTGGGTGGCGGGCCGCAGCACCCGCAGCGACAGACACGTGCCACCCTGTGCGACGGGCGCGAGGACGGCATGCAGGCGGACACCGAAATCGCCGTGCCCGGGCAGCCGGCCGTCGACCCACGGTTGGGCGTCGTCGAGCCGCCGCCCGGCGAACAGCGCGAGGCGCTGGGCCAGTCGCCGCACCGACGCCTCGTCGGGAAAGGCGACGGAGGTGAGCCGCAGCCCGCCGCCGCGGTCGACCCAGACGCGGTCGGGGGCGGTGACGAGTACGTCGGTGACGCCGGGTTCGGCAAGCAGCGCTTCGAGCGGGCCGGCGCCGGACAGCTCGGTCTGCAGATGCCGCAGTGCCGTGAGCAGATCGAAATCGCCGAGAACCCCGCCGGATTCGGCACGCAGCGCAGCGGCGACACGGTCCGGCGTGGGCTCGCCGGCCTCCGTCGCGAGACGTTCACGGACCCGGTCGAGCAGCTCGGCAGTGAGGACGGCGCTCATGCTGCCCACCGCGATCCCGGCTCGGGACCGGCCAGCACGTCGAGGACCGACTCGGCGGCGTGGACCAGGGGCGAACGACGTCCGAGCCGCAGTCCACCGCGTTCGAGTGCCGCGGCGAGGCCGGGCTGCGCGCGCATCGTGGCGATCAGCGGCAGCCCCACCACCTCGGCGACGTCCCGGCCACGCAGTCCGCCGGGGGCCGGGCCGCGCACGACGATGCCCTGGTTCGTGTTCTGGTCGGCGACCCAGCCGGCGACCCGCCCCGCGGCGAGGGCGGCACGCACACGGGCGGGGACCACCAGCACGGCCAGGTCGGCGGCCGCCACCATCGCCTCGGCGGCCGGCCCGCGGCTGCGCGGCACGTCGCACACCACCAGGTCGCCCGAGCGGCGGACGGTGTCGAGCACCGCGGTGACGGCGGCGGGGGCCGGCTCGGACGTGGACTCGCGATCTGCGGAGAGCACGCCGAGTCCCGGAAGCCATTCGGGCACCGCATCCCGCAGCGACCGGGCGGAGAGCCGGCCGCGATCGACGGCCAGGCCGGACCAGCGGACACCCGGCCGCTCCTCGATTCCCGTGAGGACGTCCAACCCTCCGCCCAGGGGATCACCGTCGACGAGAAGTGCTCCCGCACTGTGCCGGAAGGCGGCGACGGTCCATGCCAGGGCGGCCGCGAACGTGGAAGCGCCGGCGCCGCCGCAGCCGCCGAGTACGGCGACGACGTGCCCACCCCCGGTGTCGGGTTCGGCGGCGGTGCCGAGCACCGTGAGCAGTTCGACTTCGTCGTCGGGCAGGCCGACGACGTGTTCGGCCCCGACGGCGGTGGCGGCCTGCCAGTCGGGGAGGTCGGCCCCGCCGGCAGTGACCAGGACGATGCCGCCTCGACGGGGAAGCTGCTGCGCGCAGAGCAGGGCTGCGGTTCGGTCGACCACGACGAGTCCCGCGTCGAGCCAGGTTCTGCGCGGCGGTGGCATCGCCGCCGCGCCGACGGTGCGGTCGGTGGCGGCCGCCACGCGGTGCAGGCTCGCCGTCAGGGCGGGATCGTCGACGAGGGCCAGGACGTCGTTCATGGCGCCCAGCTTGCGCGCCGAACGAGGGTGCCGGAAGCCGAGGCGGGGCGAATCGGCGAATCTGTGGATGAATGCGCCGCCTGTGGATGAACACGCCGGGCTTCGAAAGGTCCCGGAACAGAGGACGACCCTCGCCAGGGGGGGAGGAGGCGAGGGTCGTCATGTTCAGCCCCGGGGGGTCGGGCTGAACACCCCCTGGACTATGTCCAGGTGAGGTCGATACTACGCCGGGACCCGATATTTGCAAGTTCAACCGTCGCGTGTTCCACGCAGGTGGAGGCGCCCGACGACGGGCCGGATCACGGGACGTACCGGGAAGATGCAGCCACACCTATTGTGGTGCCGTGACCGACGCGACCGTGGACCCGACCCCGTCCGGCCGAATCGCCGCCTTCTTCGATCTCGACAAGACCGTCATCGCGAAGTCCAGCGCGCTCGCCTTCAGCAAGCCGTTCTTCGCCCAGGGGCTCCTCAACCGGCGGGCGGTGCTCAAGAGCAGCTACGCCCAGTTCCTGTTCATGCTGTCCGGCGCCGACCACGATCAGGTGGAGCGCATGCGTGCCCACATCGCGGCGATGTGTACCGGCTGGGATGTCGAGCAGATCAAGGCGATCGTCGCCGAGACACTGCACGACATCGTGGACCCGCTGGTCTTCGCCGAGGCGGCCGATCTCATCGCGGACCACCGGCTCCGGGGACACGACGTGATCATCGTGTCCGCGTCCGGGGAGGAGGTGGTCACCCCCATCGCGACGGCGCTCGGGGCGACGCACAGCACCGCGAGCCGGATGCGGATCGAGGACGGCCGCTACGCCGGGGAGCTGGAGTTCTACTGCTACGGGGAGGCCAAGGCGGAGGCAATCCAGGCGCTGGCGCTGCAGTACGGGTACGATCTCGCACGCTGCTACGCGTACTCGGACTCGTCGACGGACATCCCGATGTTGCGGGCCGTGGGTCATCCGCGGGCGGTGAACCCGGATCGGGTACTGCGCCGCGAAGCAGTCGAAAATGATTGGCCCATACTCACTTTCATCCGTCCCGTCCCGCTCCTGCACCGATTCACCACGACGTCGCCGGCCGTGGTCGCCGCGACGGCCGCGATCACCGCGGGCGCGGCGGCCGCGGGCGCCGCGGCGTACCTGGCGTTGCGCCGGAGGCACCGGCGCGGGTTCACGCCCCGGGGGTGACGGTCCCGAAAATGGGACTTGCCCCCCTGTGAGACCGGGAGTAGAAAGGAGTTACGGAAGGACGGAAGGCCAAGAGCGAATCGGAAGAGAAGGTTCGATCTCCCGACCGGACTTCCCAGCACGGACACCGAGCACCCACGCGGAGCCGATGCCACTATAAGGGCAAAAGCGTTGTGGGCTTGCGAGATTCGGGTCTTCGACGGCGAGCACCCCGCACCCGTTGCGAGGACGAACCAGCGATATCCGAACCCTCGCCGAGGCCAGTGACACACAACCCATGCAGCACGCTTGGTAACTCGGCAGTCCGTGCTGGCGGGCGACGCCACCGAAGTCATTCGGCGACGTCGCCCGCTTACATGTGACGACATGGCCCGAAAACGATGTCGGGCAGCCTGATTCACTGCTCTAACCAGCCGCACCGCTCGGACTAGCCGCCGGCGAAGGCGTCCGCGATCGATGTCGCCTCCCGCGCGCCCGCTTCCAGCCCGCCGCAGCAGAAGACGACCCAGCCGCCGACGCCGACCGCGGTGCCCGACTCGAAACCCGCGAGCCCGTCGCGGTAGGCCTGGGCGCGACGCATCCAGCTCACCTCGGGCACGCCCAGATTGTGCACGTCCAGCCCACTCGCGACCGACACGAGGCGCGACGCCGACCGGGCGATCACGCCGTCGGCCACTCCGAAGGGACGCAGCACCGCCAGCTCGCCGTGCACCACCGCGGCCAGCACCGGGGCGGGTGCCCGGGTACCACCGGTCACCAACTGCGCGAGGGCGTCGAGCCGCTCCCCCACGCCCGGCTCCGGGCGGGGCCGGCCCAGCACCTCCGGATCGTCGACGAGGTCGGCCGCCGCGAGCAGATGCAGACGTGCGAGGGTCTGCAAGGGCGCGCGCTGCCAGGTGGACACCATGACGGCCAGGCCGTCGCCGTCGAGCGCCTGCGCCACTCGCAGTGCGCCCGTCAGAATCGGCTCACCCGCCTCCCCCGGCGTGGGCAGCTCCATGGATCCACCGTCGAGCGCGGCCGAGGCCCGGGCGGCCCGGACCGACGCCTCGGCGGCGGTGTTCGGCCAGCCGCGCCGGTTGGTCTTGTGCCGGTGCACCTCGGCGAGGGCGTCGCGCGCGCGGTCCGCGGCATCGCGCACTCCGGGCAGGTCGAGCAGGGGCTGCAAGGGGTCGGTCACGGCATCCGACGGTACCGGCCGGTGCCGACTGCCCGGGCGCCGGTTCCGCTGGACGCGGAGGCCGACCGCCCGTCGCGCGGGACCGACCGATCGTCGAAAGTGAGCAGGTTGCAGCCGTATGCAACGGTGCGATGTCGGTCACAGGTGACTACCCTCACAGGTGCCCGAACTGTTTGGACCGACCGGAAAGAGGCCCCGCAACCATGACGAGCGCAGCGCAGGACCACGAACAGCAGGTGTACCCACCGAGCCCCGAGTTCGTCGCCACCGCCAACGCCGGTCCCGAGTTGCAGGCCGCCGCGGACGCCGACCGGCTCGGGTTCTGGGCGACGCAGGCGCAGCGGCTGGACTGGGCCACGCCGTGGACCGAGGTGCTGGACTGGTCCGACGCGCCGGTGGCCAAGTGGTTCGTCGGCGGGCAACTCAACGTCGCCTACAACTGCGTCGACCGGCACGTGCTCGCCGGCAACGGCGACCGGGTCGCCATCCACTTCGAGGGCGAGCCCGGCGATTCGCGGGCGCTGACCTACAACGACCTGCTCGCCGAGGTGTCCAAGGCGGCGAACACCTTCACCGACCTGGGCCTGGTCGCCGGCGACCGGGTGGCGATCTACATGCCGATGATCCCCGAGGCGATCGTGACGATGCTCGCCTGCGCGCGCCTGGGCCTGACCCACTCGGTGGTCTTCGGCGGGTTCTCCTCGCACGCGCTGCGCTCGCGCATCGACGACGCCCGCGCCAAGCTGGTGGTCACCGTCGACGGACAGTGGCGCCGTGGCCAGGCCGCTCCGCTCAAGCCGGCCGCCGACGAGGCCCTCGCCGAGGCCGCGTCGGTGCAGCACGTGCTGGTGGTCAAGCGCACCGGCATCGACGTCGACTGGACCGACGGACGCGACCTGTGGTGGCACGAGACGGTGGACAAGGCCTCCGCCGAGCACGAGGCCCAGCCGTTCGACGCCGAACATCCCCTGTTCATCCTCTACACCTCGGGCACCACCGGTAAGCCCAAGGGCATCGTCCACACCTCTGGTGGCTACCTGACGCAGGCCTCGTACACCCACCACTACGTGTTCGACCACAAGCCGGGCCGCGACGTGTACTGGTGCACCGCCGACATCGGCTGGGTCACCGGGCACAGCTACATCGTGTACGGCCCGCTGTCCAACGGCGCGACCCAGGTGGTCTACGAGGGCACCCCGAACTCGCCGAACGAGCACCGGCACTTCGAGATCATCGAAAAGTACGGGGTGAGCATCTACTACACCGCCCCCACCCTGATCCGCACCTTCATGAAGTGGGGCCGGCAGATCCCCGACGCGCACGACCTGTCCTCGATCCGGTTGCTGGGTTCGGTGGGTGAGCCGATCAACCCGGAGGCGTGGCGCTGGTTCCGGGAGGTCATCGGCTCGGGCAAGGCCCCCATCGTGGACACCTGGTGGCAGACCGAGACCGGCGCGATCATGATCTCCCCGCTGCCGGGCATCACCGCCACCAAGCCGGGCTCGGCGATGGCGCCGCTGCCGGGCATCTCCGCCAAGATCGTCGACGACAACGCGGCCCCGCTCGGGGCCGGCGGCAACGGCTACCTGGTGCTCGATCAGCCGTGGCCGTCGATGTTGCGCGGCATCTGGGGCGACATGGACCGGTACAAGGACACCTACTGGTCCCGGTACGCCGAGGAGGGCTGGTACTTCGCCGGTGACGGCGCCCGCTACGACGAGGACGGCGCCCTGTGGGTCCTCGGCCGCGTCGACGACGTCATGAACGTCTCCGGGCACCGCATCTCGACCTCCGAGGTCGAGTCCGCACTCGTCGGGCACCCGGCCGTCGCCGAGGCCGCCGTCGTCGGTGCCGCCGACGAGACCACCGGCCAGGGCATCGTCGCGTTCGTCATCCTGCGCGAGGGCGTGGAGAACACCGGCGATGCGCTGATCGCGGAACTGCGCAACCAGGTCTCCACCGAGATCTCCCCGATCGCCAAGCCCCGGCAGATCTCCGTCGTGCCGGAACTGCCCAAGACCCGTTCCGGCAAGATCATGCGCCGCCTGCTGCGCGACGTCGCCGAGGGCCGCGAACTCGGCGACACCTCCACCCTCGTGGACCCGAAGGTCTTCGAAGCCATCCGTTCCCAGAGCAAGTAGGCAGCGAAGCTGCCGGTGTGCCCTTTGGGCGGCCCCAACAGCCCAAAGGGCACACCGGCCGCGGAGCGGCCTACACCTCGTCCAGCCGGCGATCCTTGGTCTCGTGCATCACGAGCAGCGCGACGAAGGTGAGTGCGGCCGCGGCCAGGAGATACACACCCACCCAGCCGACCCCGTAGGTCGTGGCGAGCCACGTCGCGATGAACGGGGCGACGGCGGCGCCGAGGATGCTCGACACGTTGTAGGCGATGCCCGACCCGGTGTAGCGCACGTTGGTGGGGAACAGCTCGGGCAGCACGGCGCTCATGGGACCGAAGGTGAAGCCCATCAGGATCATGCCGAGGACGAGGAACAGCAGCATGCGCGGTTCGCCCATGCCCTCCGGGTCGAGCAGGATCCCGAAGGTCAGGCCGAACGCCATGATGATCCCGGTGACGACGAGCAGGGTGATGCGGCGACCGTAACGGTCGGCGAGCCGGCCGGACACCGGAATGGCGGCCGCGAAGAACAGCACCGCGACCAGCTGCAGCACCAGGAAGTCCGAGTACTGGAACCCGGCGCCGGTGCCGCCTTGCGCGGGGGTCTTCCCGGTGCCGTGGCTGAGCACCCAGGTCGTCATGATGTAGAAGAGGGTGTACGTCGCGAGCATCACGAATGTGCCGATGATCAGCTGACGCCAGCTGGTCCGGAAGACCTCGGCCAGCGGGGTCTTGACCTTCTTGCCCTCGGCGACGGCGCGGGCGAACACCGGCGTCTCCTCCAGCTTGAGCCGCACGTAGAGGCCGATGATCACCATCACCGCGCTGAGCAGGAACGGGATCCGCCAGCCCCACGTCAGGAACGCGCTGTCCAGGTCGGGCTCGGCGTTGTTGTGGTTCAGGAACAGGGTGATGATCAGGAACAGGCCGTTGGCCAGGAAGAATCCGATCGGCGCGCCCAGCTGTGGCCACATGGCGGCCCACGCCCGCTTGCCCTTCTCGGCGGTTTCGGTGGCCAGCAGTGCCGCGCCGCTCCATTCGCCCCCGAGGCCGAGGCCCTGACAGAAGCGCATGAGTGCGAGCAGCGCCGGGGCCAGCAGACCCACCTGGTGGTACGTGGGCAGGATTCCGATGAGGAAGGTCGCGACGCCCATGGTCAGCAGCGAACCGACGAGGGTGGCTTTGCGGCCGATGCGATCGCCGAAGTGACCGAACAGGATCGAGCCGACCGGACGGGCGACGAACGCGAGACCGAACGTCGCGAGCGAGGCGAGCAGAGCGGTGGTGCCGTTGCCCTTCGGGAAGAACAGGTGCGGGAACACCGAGACGGCGGCGGTCGCATAGATGTAGAAGTCGTAGAACTCGATCGAGGTGCCGACGGTGCTCGCGACGATGATGCGGCTGCGCGGTACTCCCGCGACCAGCGATCCGTCTCGGTCGGCGGTGTTGTCGAGGGAAGTGCTCACGAAACCAGCTCCAGAGATTCACATGATGGGAAACGATCCCAGCTTCTAGGAAAGTGAACACCTCCTTTCCGGAACGAATCAAATCGGACATCCGCCGACCGGACGGACGGGGATACGATTCGTCGCTGGGTGCGCTGGGAATCCTGGTCGGCGGCAGCCCCATCGCCCCGCGGATTCGTCGATCGAAAGGCCTTCGTGAATCAGCCACTGCGCTCGGAACTCACTCGGTATCTACGCACCGAGACCGTCGGTGGCGCGATCCTCCTCGTCGCCGCCGCCGTCGCCGTCCTGTGGGTCAACTCCCCGCTCGGACCCGCCTACGAGAGGCTGCGCGACTTCACCGTCGGGCCGGAGGCGCTGCACCTGCATCTCACCGTAGGCACCTGGGCACAGGACGGCCTGCTCGCCGTGTTCTTCTTCGTCGCCGGACTCGAACTCAAACGCGAACTCGTGATCGGTGAACTCGCGGACCGCAAGAAGGCCCTGCTGCCGGTCATCGCGGCCTGCGGCGGCGTGCTGCTGCCGGCACTCATCGCCGCCACCGTCGGGTGGGGCACGCCGGGCATGGACCGCGGCTGGGCGATCCCCGTCGCCACCGACATCGCCTTCGCCCTCGGAGTTCTCGCCCTCACCGGTTCCCGCATCCCCACCGGCGCGCGTGTCTTCCTGCTCAGCCTCGCCGTCGTCGACGATCTCATCGGCATCGCACTGATTGCCGTCCTGTTCACCACGTCCATCGCGGCGCTGTGGCTGCTCGGGACCGTCGCGTGCGCCGCCGCCTACTGGTACGCCCAGCACCGGCGGATCACAACCCCGTGGCTGTACGTCCCGCTCGCGCTGCTCACCTGGTACGGCATGCACGAGGCCGGCATCCACGCCACCATCGCGGGCGTCGTGCTGGGTCTGCTCACCCGCGTCCGCGCCGACCCGGGTGAGCGGCGGGCACCGGCCGAGCGGCTCGCCCACGACCTCCAACCCTGGTCCGCCGGCCTGTGTGTGCCTCTGTTCGCGCTGTTCGCCTCCGGCGTTCCCATCGACGGCGAGGTCCTCGCCGATGTGTTCACCAGTCCGGTGGGCCTGTCCGTTCTGCTGGGCCTGCTGATCGGCAAGACGGTCGGCATCTTCGGCGCATCCTGGCTCGCGATCCGGACAGGCGTGGCCACCAGGCCCGCCGGCCTGGCATGGCCGGACCTGCTGGCCCTCGCCGTACTCGGCGGCATCGGATTCACCGTGAGCCTGCTCATCGCCGACCTCTCGCTCGCCGGAATCGACGGCGGGGCGCCCGCGGAGATCGCGAAGGCGTCGGTCCTCGTCACGTCACTGATCGCCTCGCTGCTGGGATCGACGCTACTGTTACGGCGTGGGCGAGCCCACCGTAGGCAATACGAATCAACTGGAGGGGTCGACAAGTGAGCGTGACGAACGGGAACCGGAAGCAGGGTGACGGGGTACCGACGAGCATCTCGTCCATTCCGCTGACCGAGGTGCGCGCCCGCACTCCTCAGGAAGCGAGCATCGGGGATCTGGTCCGCGACGCCACAGCACAGGTCTCGACGCTGTTCCGCGCCGAGGTCGAACTCGCCAAGGCCGAGGTCACCGGCGAGGTGAAGAAGGGCCTGCAGGGCAGTCTGTTCTTCATCCTGGCCTTCGCGGTCCTGGTGTTCAGTTCGTTCTTCTTCTTCTTCTTCCTCGCCGAACTGATCGACATCTGGACGCCCCGCTGGCTGGCGTTCCTGATCGTCTTCCTCATCATGGTCGTGGTCACGGCGATCTTCGCCCTGATCGGGTACCTGCGGGTGCGCAAACTGCGCGCCCCGGAGAAGACCATCGACTCGCTCAGGCAGGCTCGTACCGTCCTGCCGCAGCAGCACGACGCGGAGCCGGCAGCGGGCCCCCGGCACGCGCGCTGATCCTCCACGTGCAGGGCACCGTGTCCCTCCCCGACCCGTCCACGGTCCGGTTCCCCGGGCCGTGGACGCACCGCGACATCCACGCGAACGGCATCCGTCTGCACGCCGTCGAAGCCGGCCCGTCCGGCCCCGACGCACCGCTGGCGCTGTTCCTGCACGGGTTCGCCGACCTGTGGTGGTCGTGGCGGCACCAGCTCACCGCCTTCGCGGACGCCGGCTACCGCGCCGTCGCCGTCGATCTGCGCGGCTACGGCGACTCCGACAAGCCCCCGCGCGGCTACGACGGCTGGACCCTCTCGGGCGACGTCGCAGGACTCATCCGCGCCCTGGGCTGCTCGGAGGCGACGCTGGTCGGGCACGCCGACGGCGGGCTGGTGTGCTGGGCGACGGCCGTGCTGCACCCGCGGCTCGTCCGGGCGATCGCGCTCGTGGACTCGCCGCATCCGATCTCACTGCGGGACGCGACGCTGCACGACCGGGCGCAGCGGGCAGCGCTGCTGCCCACGTTCCTCGCCTACCAGGTGCCGTGGCGGCCCGAACGCAAGCTCGTGCGCGACGACGGCTGGGAGATCGAACGACTGCTGCGGGCCCGCGCGGGCGCACGGTGGCAGCAGTCGGACGAATTCCGGGAGGTCGCCGAACGGATGCGCTCGGCCATCCGCATTCCCGGCACCGCACACTGCACGCTCGAGTACCAGCGCTGGGCCTTCCGCAGCCAGTGGCGGCCGGACGGGCGACGGTTCATGGCGGCGATGGACAAGACGCTGACGCTGCCGGTCCTGCAACTGCACGGCGCGCGGGACCCGTACGTCGTGCCGGCGACCGTGCGCCGGTGCGTCCGTCACGCTCCCGGCCGGAAGTTGCTCATGATCGACGACGCCGGGCACTACGCCCATCAGGAGCGTGCCGACGACGTGACCGCCGCGCTGCTCGACTTCGCCGCCGGGCTCTAGGAGCCCCGGGATTCAGGCGATGCAGGTCCCCGTCGCCACCGCTGCGAACGAATCGTCGGCCAGTGCCAGCTGACTGCTGACCTCCGCCGCGGTCAGCACGAATCCGGTATCGCTGTTGTCCACGGCCGCCCCGAACACGACACCCAGGACCCGGCCCTGCTCGTCGACGAGCGGACCGCCGGAGTTGCCCTGCCGGATGGACCCGCGGACGGTGTACACCTCTCGCTCGACGGTGCCCGAGCGGTAGATGTCCGGTCCCTGCAGGTCGAGCGTCTCCCGGATGCGCGCGGCACTCGCCGTGTAGGGGCCGCCGCCGGGATAGCCCAGGACGAGGGCGTCCTGCCCCGAGTCGGCCGGGGCCGGGGCGAATTCGAGCGGTGCCACGTCGAGTCCCGGCACCGAGAGGATCGCGACGTCGACCGCGGGATCGAACAGCACGACCTCGGCGTCGAGCGCCCCGCCCAGCGTCTGCACCGACACTGCCGACGTGCCGGCGACGACGTGGGCGTTGGTCATGACGCGTTCGGGCGCGACGACGAACCCTGAGCCCTCGAGCGCGCGCTGGCAGGTCGGCGCGATGCCGTTGATGCGCAGCACACTCGGGTGCAGGTCGAGCGCGACGGGACTGGCGAGCACACTCGGGTCCGGTGGCTCCACCTCGGCGACCGGGGTGCGTCCGAACGGGCCGATGACGTCCGGCAGGCCCGAGGTGTCGAGCAGCGCAGAGAACTCCTTCGGGACCCCGCGCAACCAGTCCGGGGCCAGCACGTCGACCGTGCTCAGCACCCGGGACCCGCGCACGGCCGCGGAGATCTCCGGCTGGGACGAGGCGGTGAGCGGAATGGCGAGCAGCCATGCCGCCACCAGCACCGCCACGGCCTGCAGGCCGGCCCCGACCACGCTGTCGACGCCCCGCGCGACGGGGCTGTGCATGTTGCTCCGGGCCGCCCGGCCGAGCACCATGCCCGCGACCTCGCCGATGATGACGAGGACGACGATGAGCGCGATCCCGGCGAGGATCCGCATCCGTCCCTCCTCGACGTGCACGAGCACGTGCGGGGCGATCAGGATGCCGGCGACCGCGCCGAGCACCACGCCGAGGAACGCCAGCGCGGACGCCACCGCGCCCTGCCGCAGGCCGGACGACGCGGCCACGAGCACGACCAGCAGGATGAGCAGATCGATCCATCCGGACGGCGTCACGGTTCGACCACCCCTGTCTCGAGCTCGGCGAGCGTGACGTCGAAGTCACGGATGTCGCTGTGGTCCCACTCGATCTCCCAGCCCGACACCGCGAACAGGCCTGCGAGGATCCCCGCGGTGAATCCCCACACGAGCATGTCCTCCACCAGGAACGCCGGTCCCTGGTAGCCGCGCTCGTGCCGGATCTGGAAGCGATTGTCCGGGTCGAGCAGGTCGTGCAGGGACACCCGGACCACCCGGACCGCCTCGCGGGGGTCGACCACCCCGATGGGAGTGGGCTTCTCCCAGAAGGCCACCACCGGAGTGACGTCGAACCCGGACGGCGGAATGAAGATCTCCGGCAGCACCGTCAGCGGGCGGACACCCACGGGGTCGAGGCCCGTCTCCTCCTGCGCCTCGCGCAGCGCGGTCGCGACCGGGCCGTCGTCCTCCGGGTCGGCGGCACCACCCGGGAACGCGACCTGTCCACTGTGCTGACGCATCGTCGGCGCCCGCTGGGTGAGCAGGACGTCCGCGTCGGCGGGCAGTCCGCCCCGGGCCAGGGGATCGGGTTCGGGCGAGCCGCCGAACAGTACGAGCACGGCCGCGGGACGAACGGGAACCCCGCTCGGAGCCCGGCGGTCGAGCACGGGGTTGACCCGGTGCGGATCGCTCGGCAGGACGGTGGACACGTGGCGCAGCCAGTACGGCGTCATACCTTCACTCCCAGGTGGTACTCCACGGCGGCGGCGACCTCGTCGGCGCTGCGGAACGGCTGGGGCAGCACCTTGGCGACCGAACCGTCGGGCCGCAGCAGCACCGTCACCGGCAGCACCGGCGGCGACTGCACCGCGGCCTGCGCCCGCGCGGACCCGTCCTGCACCCCCGGCAGCTGCACGGCGTACTCCGCGAGCCGGGACAGGGCGTTGGCCTCGTTGGGATCGGTGTGGACGGTGACGACCGTGACCGCATCCCCGGCACGCTGCGCGTACTCCTGCAGGTAGGGCAGTTCTTCGGCGCACGGCCCGCACCACCACGCCCACAGGTTCACCAGGGCGGGCCGTCCCGCGAGCGCGGCCGCCAGGTCGACGCTGCTGCCGTCGCCGAGACACTCGAACCGCAGCCCCGCAAGCGGCCCCGCTCCGTTCCCGGCCGGGGCCGGGCAGGCCTCGAGCGCCGCCGCGGCACGCAGCGGCGCGAGGGCCTCGGGGGTGTCCTGGGCCCGGCGGTCCACCGGCGCCGCGGCCGGCCGGGCACCGTCGACGGGCGGTGCCGGATCGTCGGTGTCGCGGGGCCAGATCGCGACGATCAGCGCCACCACGACGACGAGTGCCACCAGGCTCCAGCGGCCTGCGCGGGTCAGTTGCACCGGGTCACCGTCCGGCCAGTTCGAGCAGGTGCTCGGTCTCCGGTCCCTTCACCAGCGCGGCGGCGGTCACGGGGTCGGTCGGTCCGATGCCGTAGGACGGGCAGTCCTTGGCCAGTACGCAGATGCCGCAGGCGGGTTTGCGGGCGTGGCACACGCGCCGGCCGTGGAAGATCACCCGATGCGAGAGCAGGGTCCATTCCTTGCGTTCGACGAGCGCACCGACGGCGTGTTCGATCTTGACCGGGTCGGTTTCCCCGGTCCACTTCCAGCGGTGCACGAGGCGCTGGAAGTGGGTGTCGACGGTGATGCCGGGAACGCCGAACGCGTTGCCGAGGACGACGTTGGCGGTCTTGCGCCCGAATCCGGGAAGTGTGACGAGATCCTCGAGCCGGCGTGGCACCTCGCCGTCGAACCGCTCGAGCAGGGCCTGGCCGAGCCCGATCAGGGAGTTGGCCTTGTTGCGGTAGAAGCCGGTGGACCGGATGTACTCCTCGAGCTCGGCGCGGTCGGCCTCGGCGTAGGCGCGGGCATCCGGGTAGCGGGCGAACAGTGCCGGGGTCACCTGGTTGACCCGCACATCCGTGCACTGGGCGGACAGGATCGTGGCGACCGCCAGCTCGAGTGGCGTGGTGAAGTCGAGTTCGCAGTACACGTGGGGAAACGCCTCGGCGAGCCGCCGGTTCATGCGACGCGCCCGGCGCACGAGGGCGAGCCGACTCTCGGGTGGGCGCTCGCCTCCGGACGCGCGTCGTCGGCGCACGTCGGGACTCTCGGACGGGGTCGCATGCACCTGCTCCACTGTACGTACCCGGCCCGTCGCGGATTCGGCGCTGTGTCGCATCTGAGACCTTTCTTGTGTTTACTTCCCGGTATGCAAGCTCTTGCTGTCGTGCTCTTCCCCGTGCTGCTCATGCTGTTCGCATTGGCGATGGAGCGGGTCGAGTCCCGGCTGAGCCGTCTGTCCGTTCGCCAGCAGGAGGTCGAGGAGTTCCTCGACAAGGCGAGCCACGACGACGTCGCCACCCTGGCCAGGGAGGGATTCCCCCACGCTCTCGCCCGGTTCCACCGCCGCCGGCGGCGGGTCCTCGTCATGGAGTTCGACGACGCGGAGTCCGACATAGGGGAGCGCCGCGCGAGCTGATTTCGGGACGCATCGGTAGGATGCGTGGGCGCTGCTGCGGGAACGGCACGACGGTTGTCGTGGTGTCAATCACTCGTGCCGAGGGCGCGCACAGTAGACTTCGATTCCGTACGCGTTGCAGGTGGCCTGTCCGGGCGCCCGTGGACGTCGTGCGGACCCGGCAGCATGACGACGAGAATTACCCTCAAAGGAGCGCACGTGGACGACGTCCTGGCCAGAGCAGGCATCTTCCAAGGAGTCGAACCCTCGGCGGTTGCGGCGCTGGTCAAAGAGCTTCAGCCGGTCGATTTCCCCCGCGGACATGTCATCTTCAACGAGGGTGAGCCGGGCGACCGCCTGTACATCATCGTCTCCGGCAAGGTGAAGCTCGGCCGCCGTTCCCCGGATGGGCGCGAGAACCTGCTGACCATCATGGGTCCGTCCGACATGTTCGGCGAGCTGTCGATCTTCGACCCGGGCCCGCGCACCTCCACCGCGACGACCGTGACCGAGGTCCGCGCCGTGAGCATGGACCGCGACGCCCTCAAGGCCTGGATCGATCAGCGCCCGGAGATCGCCGAGCAGCTGCTGCGCGTGCTCGCGCGCCGCCTGCGCCGCACCAACAACAACCTGGCCGACCTGATCTTCACCGACGTGCCCGGTCGCGTCGCGAAGGCTCTGCTGCAGCTCGCGCAGCGGTTCGGCACCCAGGAGGCGGGCGCGCTGCGCGTCACCCACGACCTGACCCAGGAGGAGATCGCACAGCTCGTCGGCGCCTCCCGCGAAACCGTGAACAAGGCGCTCGCCGACTTCGCCCACCGCGGCTGGCTGCGGCTCGAGGGCAAGAGCGTGCTCATCTCCGACTCGGAGCGCCTCGCCCGCCGCGCGCGGTAGGCCTACCCCTTCCGAACGACCCGAGGCCGGTGCATCGTCGATGCACCGGCCTCGGGTCGTCCCAGGTCAGGCGAAACTGCGCAGGTACTCGAGCTGGACGTTGACCGACTTCTCCGCGACCGGCCACAGCGACGGGTCCACATCGGCGTACACGTGCTCGACGACGGATCGCGGCGTGGCGTCGTCCCCGAGCACTCGCAACGCGGCCCGCACCTGGTCGAGCCGCTCCTCCCGATGGGCGAGATAGCCGCGGGCGACGGTCTCCAGGTCGGGCAGGTCCGGTCCGTGACCGGGCAGAACGGTGTAGCCGCCGCCCAGGTCGATCAGCCGGCGGAGCGACCCGAGGTAGTCCCCGAGGTCGCCGTCGGAGTCGTCGAGAACGGTGGTGCCCCGGCCGAGGATGGTGTCGGCGGTGAGCACGCTGCGGTCGTCCTCGACGACGAAGGACAACGAGTCCGCGGTGTGACCCGGCGTTGCGAGCACCCGGATCCGCAGCCCGGCCGCCTCGATCGTCTCGCCGTCGGCCAGGCCCGCTCCCCCGCCGTGCCGGTGCCGGGCATCCACGGCCCGTACCGGGGTGCCGGTGAGTTCGGCGAACCGGCCGGCGCCGTCGGTGTGGTCGCCGTGCCGATGGCTGACCAGCGTCAAGGCCACGGGAACGCGCGCGACGCGGGCGAGGTGCGCCTCGTCGAGCGGGCCCGGATCGACCACGACGCATTCGTCGCTGCCGGGGGCCCGCAGGATCCAGGTGTTGGTGCCGTCGAGCGTCATCATCGACGGGTTCTCGGCCAGCACCACCGCGGCGTTGGCGGTGACCTGCCGCAACTGTGCGTACGCGGGGTGAACCAGCGTCACGATCCGGCCTCCTCCATGTGGGGTGCGTCCCACTCTAGATCCGGTCCACCCCGCATCCGTCAGCGCACCTCGGCGACGATCTCGACCTCGACGGGTGCGCCGAGCGGCAGCTCGGCCACGCCGACGGCGGACCGGGCGTGCACGCCCGCCTCCCCGAACACCTCGCCGAGGAGTTCGGATGCGCCGTTGATCACACCCGGCTGACCGGTGAAACCCTCCGCCGATGCGACGAAGCCCACGACCTTGACGATGCGGACGAGGTTGTCGATGCCGACGAGGTCGTCCACCGCGGCCAGCGCATTGAGCGCGGCGATGCGCGCCGCGGCCTTCGCGTCCTCGGCCGCGACCTCGGCGCCCACCTTTCCGGCGAGGCCCAGCGCGCCGTCGACGAACGGCAGCTGGCCGGAGGTGTAGACGTGGTCACCGGTGCGGACGGCGGGAACGTACGCGGCGACGGGCGCCGCCACCGGCGGCAGGCTCAGGCCCAGTTCGGCGAGCCGTGCCGTCCAGCTCTGCCCGGCGGAATCCCCTGTTGCCACGCCCGTCAGCCCTTCGGGCGCTTGAGGTACGCGACGTGCTGCTCACCGGTGGGTCCCGGAAGCACCGAGACGAGTTCCCAGCCGTCGGCCCCCCACGTGTCCAGGATCTGCTTCGTGGCATGGGTCAGCAGGGGCACCGTCGCGTACTCCCACGTTGTCAATTCGCTCATGTCTCGACCCTATATGCGCACCGGACTTATAGGCTCGACGTCGTGGCATCAACGACTGCTGAACACGACGTCTGGCCGGCGAAGGCCGCGCAGGCGCGGCTGCACTTCGTCTCGGGCAAGGGTGGCACCGGTAAGTCGACCGTCGCGGGGGCGCTGGCCCTCGCGCTGGCGGCCGGGGGCCGCAAGGTGCTCCTGGTGGAGGTGGAGGGACGGCAGGGCATCGCCCAGCTGTTCGACGTGCCGCCGCTGCCGCCGGTCGAAACCAAGATCGCCACGACGGACAGCGGCGGCGCCGTGTACGCCCTGGCCATCGACATCGAGACGGCCTTCCTCGAGTACCTGGACATGTTCTACAACCTCGGGTTCGCGGGGCGGGCGATGCGCCGGATCGGTGCCATCGAGTTCGCGACCACGCTGGCGCCGGGTCTGCGGGACGTGATCCTGACCGGCAAGATCAAGGAGACCGTGGTGCGCACCGACCGCACCGGCGAACCCGTGTACGACGTGGTCGTGGTGGACTCCCCGCCCACGGGCCGCATCGGTAGCTTCCTCGACGTGACCAAGGCGATGGCCGACCTCGCGAAGTCGGGTCCGATCCGCTCCCAGAGCGAGGGGGTCGTGCGGCTGCTGCACTCCGACGAGACCATGGTCCACCTGGTCACGCTGCTCGAGGCGCTCCCGGTGCAGGAAACCTCCGACGCGGTGAGCGAGCTGCTCGCGGCGGACCTGCGGCTGGGTACCGTGATCGTCAACCGGACCGCACCCGACTTCCTGCCCGAGGAGATGGTGGACGAGGCGGCGGCCGGCCGGATCGATGCGGCCGCGGTACGCGAGGGACTCGACCGGGCGGGGGTCGCGCTCGACGAAGCGAACTTCGCGGGTCTGCTGACCGAGACGATCGAGCATGCATCCACCCTGCAGGCGCAGCAGGTCAGCGCCGCCCAACTCGACGAGGTGAACGTGGCACGAATGCATCTGCCCGCGCTGGCGGACGGCGTGGATCTCGGCGGGCTGTACGAGCTCGCGGAGCAGCTCGGCGAACAGGGTGTGCGGTGACCGCGCCGCGGGCGCACCATGCGCCGCCGCTCGACGTCCGGTCCATCCTCGCCGACCCCTCGTCGCGCATCATCGTGTGCACCGGCGCGGGCGGGGTCGGCAAGACCACGACCGCTGCGGCGCTGGCGCTGCGGGCCGCAGAGCAGGGCCGCAACGTCGTGGTGCTGACGATCGATCCGGCCCGGCGGCTGGCTCAGGCGCTGGGTGTGCAGGCCCTCGACAACAGTCCGCAGCTCGTGCAGCTGGGGCCGGGCGCGAAGGGCGAGCTGCACGCGATGATGCTGAACATGCGCCGCACCTTCGACGACATGGTGCTCGAGCACTCGACACCGGAAAAGGCGCAGCAGATCCTCGACAACCCGTTCTATCAGACCGTGGCCTCGTCGTTCTCCGGCACTCAGGAGTACATGGCGATGGAGAAGCTCGGGCAGCTCGCGGCGAGCGACGCCTGGGATCTGATCGTGGTCGACACTCCGCCGTCGCGCAATGCGCTGGACTTCCTCGATGCACCGCAGCGGCTCGGCGCGTTCCTGGACGGCCGGATGATCCGCATGTTCACCGCGCCGGGGCGGGGGCTGGGACGGTTGGTGACGGGCGCCATGGGCCTGGCCCTGAAAGCGGTCTCGACGATCGTCGGTAGCCAGATGCTTTCGGACGCATCCGCTTTCGTGCAGTCCCTGGATTCGATGTTCGGCGGGTTCCGGGAGCGGGCGAACCGCACCTACCAGTTGCTGCAGCAGCCGGGCACCCACTTCATGGTGGTCGCGGCGGCCGAACCGGACGCGCTGCGGGAAGCATCGTTCTTCGTCGAGCGGTTGTCCGAGGACCGCATGCCGCTCGCGGGGCTGATCCTCAACCGCACGCATCCGACACTGTCCTCGCTACCGGCCGACCACGCCCTGACTGCGGCGGATCTGCTCGAGGAGCAGGGCCGGAAGGAGAACGCGCCGGCCGAGGCCGTGCTGCGGGTCCACGCGCACCGGGCGGTGACGGCGAAGCGGGAGCTGCGGCTGCTGGCTCGATTCACGAGTGCGCATCCGCGGGTGCCGGTCGTCGGCGTACCGTCGCTGCCCTTCGAGGTCTCGGATCTCGAGGCACTGCGCGCCGTGGCCGATCAGATGACCCGCGAGGCATGACCTCGCGGGTTCCCACTGATCGGTCGGACGGCTGATCGGTCGGACGGCCGATCGGTCAGACGGCGTTCTGGTGCTGACGCTGAGCCTCGAAGAAGTCGGCCCAGGAGTCGACTTCGGGATGCTGCTTGAGCAGCGCCCGGCGCTGACGTTCGGTCATCCCGCCCCAGACGCCGAATTCGACGCGGTTGTCGAGGGCGTCGGCGCCGCACTGGAGCATCACCGGGCAGTGCCGGCAGATGACTGCGGCCTTGCGCTGGGCGGCGCCACGGACGAACAACTGATCGGGGTCCACTTCACGGCATCGGGCTTTCGATACCCATGCGATGCGTGCTTCTGCTTGGTCTACGTCGAGCCGGGCCATCGGGGTGGTCATGTGCATTCAGTTGCCCCTTACTCTCCGAACGCCGTGTCACGGGGTCCTGGAAGGCACGCAGTATCGACGGCCTAGCACGACCGTTCTGCGCCACATTCCTATTCAGGTGTTATCTGCATCACACTGAGGACTCAATCTAGGTAAAGAGTTCCCCGTGCGCAAGGTGGAGAAACACTTTTCTGGTACGCCCGTGCATCACTGCACGTCGGAGGGTTTTCGCCAGCGCAACGCGGACACGGGAACGCGTGCGGCGGGGTCCGTGCTCCGCCGCGGCACGTACTGTGTAGGCGTGTCGATCGGAAAAACGGTGGCGAAGCTCGCAGGATGCACGGCACTGGGCGGAGTCCTGCTGGCCGGTGTGATGTTCCCGGCGGCCGGGGGGTTCGGCTACGTCTCGAACCGCGCCGCGGACACGGTGGACAACAGTTCCGCCGAACTCGTCGAGGGGGTGGTGCCCGCGGTCACCACCATGACCGACGCCGCGGGCACACCCATCGCCTGGCTCTACGACCAGCGCCGGTTCGAGGTGCCGAGCGACCAGATCTCCAACGAGATGAAGCTCGCCATCGTCTCCATCGAGGACAAGCGCTTCGCCGAACACCAGGGTGTCGACTGGCAGGGCACCATCCGCGCCTTCCTCACCAACACCACCAGCGGGCAGGTCGAGCAGGGCGCGTCCACGATCGACCAGCAGTACGTGAAGAACTACCTGCTGCACGTGGTCGCCAAGACCGACGCCGAACGCCGCGCCGCGATCGAGACGACGCCCGCGCGCAAGATCCGGGAGATCCGGATGGCGCTGACGCTCGACGACGAGCTGACCAAGGACGAGATCCTCACCCGCTACCTGAACCTCGTGCCGTTCGGGAACGGATCCTTCGGCGTGCAGGACGCCGCGCAGACGTACTTCGGCATCGACGCGAAGGACCTGAACGTCACCCAGTCCGCGATGCTCGCCGGCATGGTGCAGTCCAGTTCCGCGCTGAACCCGTACACCAATCCGGACGGCGTGCTGGCGCGGCGCAACGTCGTGCTCGACACGATGATCCAGAACATCCCCGAGCGCGCCGCCGAGATCCGTGCCGCGAAGGAGCAGCCGCTCGGCGTCCTGCCCGAGCCGAAGACCCTGCCGCGCGGGTGCATCGCCGCGGGCGACCGGGGGTTCTTCTGCGAGTACGCGCTGCAGTACCTGGCCGAAGCCGGGTTGTCCCGCGAACAGATCGACAAGGGCGGATATCTCATCCGCACCACGCTCGACCCCGAGATCCAGAACTCGGTCAAGTCGTCGCTGGACAAGTTCACGAGCCCGACCGTCGAGGACGTCGCCACGGTGATGAACGTGATCCGGCCCGGGGAGGATTCGCATCGTGTCCTCGCGATGGGGTCGAGCCGCGTGTACGGTCTCGACGGCGAGGCCAACCAGACGGTGCAGCCGCAGCCGTACTCGCTGACCGGTCACGGCGCCGGCTCGGTGTTCAAGATCTTCACGGTGGCCGCGGCGATGGAGAAGGGCCTCGGCACGAGTGCCGTGCTGGACGTGCCGGCCCGCTACAACGCCCGCGGTCTCGGTGACGGCGGCGCCCCCGGGTGCCCGCCGGCCACCTACTGCGTCGAGAACGCCGCGCCGTACCCGCCGAAGCTGTCGGTGACGGACGCGCTGGCGCAGTCCCCCAACACCGCCTTCGTCAAGCTGATCGAGGCCACCGGGGTGGACTCCGTCGTCGACATGTCGGTGCGGCTCGGTCTGCGCTCCTACGCCCAGCCCAATTCCTCCGGTTTCGGCGAGCAGAGCATGTCCGAGATGCAGAAGGCGCAGCACCTCGGTTCGTTCACCCTGGGACCCACCTGGGTCAACCCGCTGGAGCTGTCCAACGTCGCGGCGACGCTCGCCTCCCACGGCAAGTGGTGCCCGCCCACGCCGATCGACGCGGTGTTCGACCGCGAGGGCAAGCCCGTGCCGATCACCCAGCAGGCCTGCGAACAGGTCGTCGAACCGGGCCTGGCCGACACGCTCGCGAACGCCCTGGGCAAGGACACGTCGGGTGGCGGCACGGCGGCCGGCGCGGCCGGCTCGGTGGGCTGGAACCTGCCGGTGTCGGCCAAGACGGGAACCACCGAGTCGCACATGTCCTCGGCCTTCCTCGGTTTCACCAACAATCTCGCCGGATCCGTCTACACGTACGGTGACTCGCCTACGCCGGGGCAGATCTGTTCCGGGCCGGTGCGCCCCTGCTACGACGGCAACCTCTTCGGCGGCACCGAGCCCGCACGCACGTGGTTCGATGCGCTGCTGCCGGTCGCGAACAAGTTCGGCCCCACCGAGCTGCCCCCCGTGGATCAGAAGTACGTGCGCGGCGCCGGCAACGCGCAGGTCCCCAACGTCGTGGGCCTGAACCGGCAGCAGGCCAGCCAGCGCCTGATCGACGCCGGGTTCCAGGTGACGGAGACGACCGTCAAGGCGGAAGGCCGCAGTGGCACCGTCGCCTCGGTCTCGCCGTCCGGTTCCGCCGTCCCCGGCTCGACGGTGACGATCTTCGTCAGCGACGGGTCGGTGCGCGCCGCGCCGCCGAGCCCGAGTGCGACACCGGCCCGGCCGAGCGAGAGCCGGGTACCGGACACGACGGTGCCGGCCGCGCCGGCACCCATCCCGGGACGATGACCGGCGCCGCCCGGTCGCGCGACGACCGGGCGGCGCCGTCGTCTACCGGTGCGGTCTACAGGCGCGACTTGACGGCGGCGGACAGGCGCTTGCCGTCGGTCTTCCCGGCGGCGATCGCGGTCGCCGCCTTCATGACCTGACCCATCTGCCGGGGCCCCGGCCGCTCCCCGATCTCCTCGGCGACCTGGGCGAGGGCGGTGTCCACCACGTCGGCCAGTTCGGCGTCGGTGAGCGGGGTCGGCAGGTACCCGTCGATGATGCGGGCCTCGGCGTGCTCTTTCGCCGCCAGTTCTCCGCGGCCGTTCTCGGTGTACACCTCGGCAGCTTCGCCGCGCTTCTTCGCTTCGCGCGCGAGCACCTTCACGACTTCCTCGTCGGTGAGATCGCGTGCCTGCTTGCCGGCGACTTCTTCGGTCTGGACGGCGGCGAGCAACATGCGCAGCGTGTTGGTGCGCAGCGCATCCTTGTCCTTCATCGCGGACGTGAGGTCGGCGCGGAGCGTGGCTTTGAGCGAGGACGTGGTCTCGGACATGCCTCGACGCTACGCGGTGCCCTGCGAACCCGTGCACGGACGAGCCCCGGCGGTACGCTGGAGACGTGCCAGACGTTCCTACTCTCCGACGTGCCGCGATCGGCGCGGCCGGTGCCGCTGTCCTCGGCCTCGGCTACGCGACGCTCGTCGAGCGCAACGCCTTCGCTCTGCGGGAGGTGACGCTGCCGGTGCTCGCGCCGGACGCCTCGACGCTGCGAGTGCTGCACCTGAGCGACATCCACATGACGCCCGGGCAGCGGCTCAAGCAGAACTGGCTTCGCGAGCTCGACCGCCTCGAACCCGACCTGGTGATCAACACCGGTGACAATCTCGCGCATCCGAAGGCGGTCCCCGCCGTCGTGCAGGCGCTCGGCGGTCTGCTCGCCCGGCCGGGGCTGTTCGTCTTCGGCAGCAACGACTACTTCGGGCCGCGGGTGAAGAACCCGCTGAAGTACTTCGACCGCAACCACGAGCGCGTGCACGGCGCGCCACTGCCCTGGAGTGATCTGCGCGCCGCGTTCAGCGAGCGCGGCTGGCTCGACGTCACGCACGTGCGACGCGAGCTCGAGATCGCCGGGGTGCGCATCAGCGCAGCCGGTGTCGACGACCCGCACATCGACCGGGACCGGTACGACACCGTCGCCGGTCCCGCGAATCCGGCGGCGGATCTGCGGCTGGGGCTGACCCACTCGCCCGAACCGCGGGTGCTGGACCGGTTCGCGGACGACGGGTACGACCTGGTGATGGCGGGTCATACCCACGGTGGTCAACTGTGCCTGCCGCTGGTCGGCGCGCTGGTGACCAACTGCGGGCTGGACCGGTCGCGGGTCAAGGGCCCGTCGCGCTGGGGGTCGCACATGCGGTTGCACGTCTCGGCGGGCATCGGCACGTCACCGACGGCACCCGCCCGGTTCTGGTGCCGTCCCGAGGCGACGCTGCTGACGCTGGTTCCGGCACCGCGGGAGCAGGCTCGAAGCACCGCGGACGCGGGTACCCGGAGTACGTTTTCGCCGCGCTGACCAGGCGATTTAACCGTCAACCCCATCGTGCTGTAAGCTGACCGAGGTTCGAAACGGGGTGTGGCGCAGCTTGGTAGCGCGCTTCGTTCGGGACGAAGAGGTCGTGGGTTCGAATCCCGCCACCCCGACTCGCGAAGAACCTGATCGGGGCCTCTTCTCCGCACGGAGAAGAGGCCCCGATCTCGTTCTCAGTTTCTCGGCACGGCACGTCCGCCGTGATCGTGACGTACGGTGAGCAGACCGGCACGTTCCCGTCTCGAGCATCCGGCTCGACGCCTCCCGGTGACAAGCCGGCCTCCCCGAGGCCACCCAAGGAGCGTCTCATGACGCACAACCACGCCATCACCCACGTCGCCGACGATCGCTCCGTGCCGCCCGATCGCTCCGTGCCGCCCGAGCGCACCGCGCCGTCGCACCGCCCGCCTGCCCGATTTCCCACACCGGCCCACACGCCGCGCTTCCTGCTCCGGCCGAACTCCGCACCACCGTCCTCGATCGACGGCTCCTGGTTCCCGTGGACCACGAACCTCACCGACGAGCTGGACGACCTGATCTCCGCGCTCGTCCTGCGCCTCGGACCCGTGGCCCGGGTCTGCTTCGACTGGAACGCCCTGCAGATCTCGCGAAAACGAATCGACGAGTTCACCCTCGACTCGGGCGGCACCGCCCTGCGCGAACCGGCACCCGGACAACCACCGCACACGATGTACTTCCTCGGGTGCAACGGCACCCAACTCGTGCTGGTGCTCCTGTCCCCCGACACCGAACCGGACCACGCCTACGGCATCATGCGCACGTTGGCGGATTCGTAGGATCGGCCGGCGGTGCCGGCTCGTCCGGATACCGGCCGCCCCCGGAGTCCAGTGTGGCCGTCAGGCCCGAAAAGAAGACGTCGAGGCCGCGCTCGAACTCGGCGGCACCGTCGTAGGAGGCCAGAATCGGCGCGAGACTACGTAGGATGGGGAACTCGCCGATCGGTAGCCGATGCAGCCCCAGGCGGAGCAGGTCGTCGGACTCCTCCGGCCGCTCGACGAGTTCCTGCAACTCGTCGAGGACGTGACCGTGAAGGAACCCGAACAAGGCCCGGTAGACATGCAGGGCGTCGGCCGCAGTGAAGCCGGCCCGGGTGAGCAGGGTCAGGATACCTTCGAGGGGACGCAGAGTTCCGAGCGGACGCAGCGCGAGGGGCGTGGACAAGGGGCGGGTGACCAGCAACGGAACCACGTGCGGGTGGTCGAGAGCCAGTCGACGGAAATCCCTTGCCACCGTTCGTAGTTGATCTTCCCAGTCACCGCCCTGGGGGTCGACGGACAGTTGCCCGAGGACGATCTCGGCGACTCCGTCGAGGAGGGCGGCCTTGTTCGGCGCGTGGCGGTACAGGATCATCGGATCCCGGCCGAGTGCCTTGCCGAGGCGGCGCATGGAGAGCCCCTCGACGCCGTCGCGATCGATGATCGCGAGCGCGGACGTGAGGATCGCTTCCCGGGTCCGAATGTTCCCGCCCCAGGGTCCGACCGGGCGGCCCGCGGGAGTCTTCGGCATCACGGACTCCTTCCCGTCCGTGTCCACTGTAGCCCTGTGCTGTAGGTCTACAGCGTTGACACCCTCGGTGACGCGGTGTTGACTGGTCCTACATCCCAGGCCTCGGGAGGCCGCCGTGATCGACCTTGTGCGACCGAACGTCCTGCTCGTCGTGACCGCCGGAACGGGCGGGGCGCCCCGCGGATCCCGTCGCGAATCGACCGACACGCACCGGCGTCGTGGCCGCCCCGCTACCGAGAACGTGACTCGACGACGTGCGCCGCGGTGGGCCACCGCACCGACCGTTGATCCGCTCCCGCAGCGGGGTCCGAATCCTACCTCGCCCGTTGCGAACTCGATGCGGAAAGGACACCATGGCGATCTCCGACATCAAGGAATATGCGCACCTCACCGCGGATGATGTCGAGGCGCTGAGCACCGAACTGAACGAGATCCGCCGAGATGTCGCCGAGTCGCTCGGGGCGGCGGACGCCGCCTACATCCGGCGCACGATCGCGTTCCAGCGTGCACTGGATGTCGCTGCACGGCTGCTGATCTGCACCAGCAGGGCTCGGGCCGGGTGGGTTCTCGGAGTGGCAGCCCTCGCTGTCGCCAAGAGCGTGGAGAACATGGAGATCGGTCACAACGTCTCGCACGGGCAGTGGGACTGGATGAACGACCCGGAAATCCACTCCACGACGTGGGAGTGGGACATGGCCGGGCTCTCCTCGCAGTGGCGGTACTCCCACAACTACCGCCACCACGTTTTCAACAACGTCGTCGGCGTGGACGACGACCTCGGCTTCGGCGTCATCCGGATCACCCGCGACCAGCCTTGGCAGCCCGGCAATCTGGCGCAACCGCTGCGAAACCTGCTGTTGGCAATCACCTTCGAGTGGGGGATCGCACTGCACGGTCTGCATTCCGCGAACGAGCACGCCGGCAGCGAGGCCGAGAAGACCGCCCACCGGCGAGCACTGACGGGAAAGCTTGTCCGCCAATCGCTGAAGGACTACCTGGTCTTCCCCGCGCTCAGCGATCGTCGCTGGCGGCGTACCCTGACGGCCGATCTGGTCGCGAATCTGCTCCGGAACCTGTGGTCGTACGTGGTGATCTTCTGCGGGCACTTTCCCGACGGCGCCGAGAAGTTCACCCTCGTCGAGCTCGAGCACGAGACGAGGGCGGAATGGTATCTCCGGCAGATGCTCGGAAGTGCCAATTTCCGCGCCGGCGCGGTGATGGCTTTCCTGAGCGGCAACCTCTGCTACCAGATCGAGCATCATCTGTTCCCGGACCTTCCCAGCAACCGCTACGCAGAGATCTCCATGAAGGTCCGGGCGCTGTGCGACAAGTACGATCTGCCGTACACGACGGGTCCGCTTGTGCGGCAGTATCTTCTGACTCTGCGTACGATCCACAAGCTCGCGCTGCCCGATCGATTCCTGCGGGCGACCTCCGATGACGCCCCGGAAACCGCCTCCGAACTGAAGTTCCGCTCCCCGGCTACCGCGCCGGTCGTTCCGCCGGCGGCCCTTCGGCCCGGCCGTCGGGCAGTTCTGCGGACCTTGCACCTCGACCGGCGCAACCGCCGGTGAGCGATGAACCCTGCCCGGCATTGGGGTGACCATCCGGGGCGGGGCCACGGAAGAGCAGGCCGTGAGGATAGCCTCCCCTCATGAACAAGCTCAGACACCTCGGCCGCCTCACCGCCGCGGCCCTGCTCGTCACCTTCACGGTCGCGGCCTGCGGCGGCGCCGCCGAGTCGACCCGCGACACCGGCGCCGGCAACGCCGACGTCGCCACCGGTGGCCGGCTGTTCGCCACCGCCGACGAGGAGACGGCGAAGCTCGGCAGCGACGCGGCGCCCGGACAGTTCCCCCGGGTCGTCACCCACGCTCTCGGCGAGACGGAGATCGCGGTCAAGCCGCAGCGCGTCGTCGTGCTCGACGGCGGCGAGCTCGATGCCGTCCTCTCCCTCGGCCTCACTCCCGTGGGCATCGCGAGTCCCGAGGGCGCTGCGGAGCAGCCGTCGTACCTCGCGGACCGGCTCGCCGGCGTCGCCGACGTGGGCACGATCAACAACCTCGATCTCGAGGCCATCGGCACGCTGCGGCCGGATCTGATCGTCGGCAGCAAGCTCCGCGCGGACAAGATGTACCCGCAGCTGTCCGCCATCGCCCCGACCGTGTTCTCGATCCGGCCCGGTTTCCCGTGGAAGGAGAATTTCCTGCTCGTCGCGGACGCGCTGGGCGAGGAGGAGAAGGCCGAGTCGGTCCTCAATGCCTATCAGACCCGCGCCGACGAGGTGGGGGACTCGATCCAGGGCGATCCGAGCATCTCGCTCGTGCGGTTCATGTCCGGCAAGATCCGCCTGTACGGGAACCTCTCGTTCATCGGCGTCATCCTGCAGGACGTCGGGCTGCGCCGTCCGCCGGTCCAGGACATCGAGGAACTTGCGGCCGAGGTCAGCCCGGAAACGATCACGGAGGCGGACGGCGACCGGATCTTCTACTCGAGCTACGGCAGAGAAACCGACGAGGCGGCCGTCGTCGGCGGCCCGCTGTGGTCGAGCCTCACAGCCGTGCAGCAGGGGCGCGCCGTCGCGGTGAGCGACGAGACGTGGTTCCTCGCACTCGGCCCGACCGGCGCAATGCTCGTTCTCGACGACCTCGAGCGATTGCTCGCACGGCAGTAACCGACATCTGCGTCAGATCGTCACCTCGTCGCGCCAACGGGTCAGCAACGCGGCGTCACCGAACACCTCGAACCGGTCGAGGGACGCCCGGTTCCACAGGAGGAGCAACAGATCCGATGCCGGCCCGCAGACTGCGACGTCCCCCTCGGCGTGGGTGTGGACGACGGAAGGTTCGTCGGCATCGAAGGTGATCGACCATTCGCCCTCGCCCGCGGCGAGGGCGGGGTCGGTCGCATGCAGGTGCATCGTCTTCCCAGACCAGGACGGCGACCCGGCACTCCCCGTCCCGGCAAGGGCACGGAACGGGAGCAGCACCCCGAAGAGTTCGTCGATGCCCTCGACGGCCAGTGCGGTGTCGACGGGCGTGGTGCCCTCGCCCGTGGCGAGCTCGGCGTCGATCCGGTGCAGCGCAGTTTCGACCGCCATGCGACGGACCCAGAACGACGCCGGCTGCGGTCCGGCGAAGGTCTGCTCGTCGGCGTGTGGGTCGGCCGACTGCACGGCCTCCGTCAACTCCTCGAGTCCGTCCCGCACCCACGGGAGGACGGCGGCCCCGGCCGGAGCGGGTGGGATCTCGGTGCGGCGGCCGGTCCGCAGCCAGGCTGCCGCGTTCCGGTGCACGCGGCCGACGTGCCCGAGAAGCCGCTCGACGGACCAGCGCGGGCAGGTCGGGACCGGCCGGTCGAGCCGGCCTTCGCCGACGGCGAGCAGCCGCTCGGTGTCCGCGCGCAACAGCTTCGGATAGGACGCTCGATCCACGCCTCGATTATGCGTCCCGGGCACCTGCTTCCTGCCGGAGCGCCCCCTGTCAGCGCGCCGTCTCGCGCACGCGCAGCGTCATCACGTCGACGGGCTCCCCGACGTCCGAGAGCCCGTCGGACTTGCGGGCGGTGACGGCACCGAACTCGACGATCTCCCCGCCGTGGGTGCCGGCGAACGCGTACAGACCATACGTGCCGTTCGCCGCACCGTCGCTCACCGTGAACGCGATCCGCTCCTCGAGGGTTTCCCCCGCGGCCAGATCGACGTCGATCGGGTCCAGGACCGGCTCGCCTTCCTCGCCGTTCGGGCGGACCGCCCCGGCCCACACCTGCCCCGTGTAGGGCGCGTCGTCGGGTGCTTCGACGAGCAGGGTGGCCTCGACCACCCCGCCGGACGCGGGCAGCGTCGTGGACGTGTCCGCGGTGAGGGAGACGCGCACGGGCAGATCCGTTCGGGGAACGGCGGGCCGGGTCGACGACGGGGATCCGTCGCCGATCTCCGGCCAGCCGTTGGCCCACACGATCCGGTCGATCATGCCCTCCCGTCGCTGCGCGCCGCTGGGCAGCTGGAGATCGTCGCGGGGAATCGCGTGGTAGACGATCCAGTCGTCGCCGGCGTCGTCGGTCACCACCGTGTTGTGCCCGGGCCCTGCCCACGGGTCGCTGCCGGCCAGGATGAGCGCGCCGCCACCGCCGTCGAGATCGTCGCCCTTGCGGTCGACGTACGGGCCGGTCAACGACTCGGACCGGCCGACGAGGACCCGGTAGGCGGTGTCGGCGCCGTTGCAGCAGTGGCCGGAGGAGAGGAACAGGTAGTAGTAGCCGTCGCGATGTTCGACGTGTGGTCCCTCGAAGCGTTCGTCCGCGACCCGGACCGGTTCGCCGGCAGGCGCGGTTCCCTCCGCATTCAGCGGGATGGCGTAGACGCCTTTGAAATTCCCGACGAACATCGTCTTCGTCGTGCCGTCGTCCCATACGAACGGATCGATCGTGCCCTGGACTCCGACGTCCTCGGCGCAGAACACGGGACGACCCAGGTCGGTCCACGGGCCGGCCGGTCCGGGTGCGGTGGCGAGACCGATGCACGGATTCGCCCCGTCCGGGAGCGCGTAGTAGAGGCTGTAGCCGGAGTCCGACTCGATCACGTGGGGAGCCCACACGTAGTTGTCCGGCGGGTGCCAGGTGGGAATCTCGGAGAACACGTCGTCGACGTACTTCCAGTCCGTGAGGTCGAAGGACGTGAAGACGGACATCCCGCGCAGGCCCCGGCCGTCGCCCCAGTCGTCACCCGTCGTGTACATGTAGTACGCCCCGTCGGATGCCCGCACGATGCTGGGGTCGGCCGCCACCGGCTCGACGATCGGGTTCGCCGCGGCCGACGGCGCCGGGGCGATCAGACAGGCGAGCAGCGCTGCGGCGGCGGCCCCCCGACGGACGTGGCGCCGCGCCGCGTGCGTGCCTCCCGCGTTCTTCCCCGTCTCGAACTTCCGCACGTCGCTCCCACCGTCGCACCCACATGGAACGGGGCAAATGTATACGGATGTGACTGATGTGAGAGTTGTGAACGACGGAAGCGGCGGGATCGAAACCGAACCGTGCCCTCGGACCGGTCCCGCGCCTCACACCGGCGGCAGCAACCGATCGAGGAATCCGTTGGTGAACACCCGATGCGGGTCGTGCCGGTCGAACGACGCGCGCGCCGCGTCCCAGCCCTCGTCGGCGGACAGTCCGGTGCGGTACATCGCCGGGACGACCTCACCGAGAAACCTCGGATCCCGGTATCCGCCCGCCGCGTCGAACGCCCAGCCCTTCGACCACTCCGACCGGAAGGTCGCGTAGTCACCGGAGTAATGGTCGGCCATCCACTGCTCCATCTCCTGGAAGAAGGCGGACTGTCCCGCGGTGCCGGGAACGGAGACGACGTTCATCCAGATGGCCGTGTCCCACTCGGGCCGGTCGGGACGGGGACGGACGGCCGACAGGTTCGGCGGGCCCGCCGACTCGACGAGCACCTCCGACTGATCGTCCACGGTGCACAGGCGCACCTCGAACGGCATGTTGACCGGATACTGCCCGAGCGAGGCGTAGTGGGTCATCCGTTCGTGCAACCACGTGGTGAACTCGTGGATGACGCGGGCGATGTTCGCCCGCCGCGTGAGGACCACCCCGCCGCCGGCGACGACGCGCAGCGTGGTGGCCCGCAGATAGAACAACAGGTCCTTCGACCAGCCCCACAGGTCGGCGGTGCCGGTGGCGGCGAGACCGGCGGCGACGGCCCCGAACTGGGCGGCGCCGAAGGCCGGGGTGGCGGCCTGCATCCCGCTCGCCACCTGACCGAGAAGTGTGGTGACCTCCTCGGGGATGCTGTCGGAGAAGAAGTAGTTGTACGGGCCGTGCACCTCGCGCGCGGTCGGCGGCTTCTCGGGGCACACCGACCAGATCTTCAACCACGGCGTCTGCGTGAAGGGGAACCAGATCGCCTCCACTCGGCCGGACTCCTCGACGAACCGCTCGAAGGTGCGGCCCGGAGCGCCGGGCGGGGCGAACAGTTCCTGCCACGGCACGTCGGTGAAGCTCTGGCAGCGCAGCCGGTAGTTGGCCCCGGCCTGCAGGGTCACCGAGGTGACGAAGCTGCGGCCCAGGTGGGCGAGCAGGGGCGTGATCTCGGGTTCGGACCGACGGAACTCGCGCAGTTCGTAGGCGCCGGCGGCGCCGTTCCACACGACGGCGGTGAGGGCGACGACGAGGTTCGACAGGGAGCCGAACGACTGGCCGGGGATCGCCCGCTCCCCCGCGGCCGGATAGGTGGCGCCGTGCGCGCCGATCGACAGCGCTCCGGCGATGGTGATGTCGCCGATGGCCGGCGCATTGGCCCACCCGAGGCCGTGCTGCTCCAGCGCGGTGAGGATCGATTCGATGCTCGCGCCCGCGCCGGCGGTGACGGTGGCGGGCGTTCCTGCGGGATCGACGGTGACGGCGTTCAGGTGCGCCATCGTGTCGATCAGCACGATCTTCTCGACGCTCTCGCCGGGCACGACGGTCAGCGGGCTCCAACTGTGCATGGTGCCCCGCGGGCGGACGCGGTAGCCGTGGGCGCGGGCCCAGTCGGCGATGCGCACGACGTCGTGCGCATCGCGTGCGGTCGCGGTCCACACCGCGTCGAAGCGGATCGTCCGGGCCCAGTTCTCGAAGCGCTGCTGGGCCAGCGGGATATCCGCGGGGAATGCCGGGGGCGCCGGAATGGTGGCGCGCGGATCACCGACCGGGACTGCGCCGGCGGGTTTCCAGGCGAGACCGGTCAATCCCACGGCACCGGCGGCGCCGAGAAAGCCTCGTCGGCTGAGGGTCGTGGTGGAGACGGGGTCGCCGTCCGTCCGGGCATCGCGGGCTTTCACCGGGCTGGGCTCCGATCTGGCGGGAGGCAGAAACAGAGCAAAAATAGAACAAGTTCTCTTTCGATGCCAGTGGTTCCGAAATCCGCGTCAGCTGCCGGCGCGCGACACCCCGACGGCTTCGCGCAGGAGTTCCGGCGCGCCGTCGATCGACCACACCGCTATCGCAACCGCGGCGATCGTCAGCGCCGGGCCGAGGATCGCCAGCTCGAACGCGCCGCCGGCGCGGATGGCGAGGAACCCGGGCATCCGGATCTCCCACCAGCGTTCGCCGCGCCAGGGCACGAACGGCGCGAGAAAAGGGATGCCCTCCTTGGTGACGGCGTCGCCCAGGCAGTGCGTCGCGCATCCGAGCGCTACCGCCACCCCGAGGCCCACCGAACCCACCTCGCCGGGGAACCAGTTCCACATGAGCACCGACAACACCGCCGAGGTCGCGGTCACCACGAGCCACCCGTTGCGCTTGGCCCAGCCGTCCGCGAGCCCGCGCAGCGCCAGGCCGAGCGTGACGAACAGGACGGCGACGACCGCGACCCGGTCGAACCGGGCGACGAGCATGGACACCCCCGCCCCCAGCAGGGCCGCGAACAGGGCCGTGTGCGTCAACGTGCGATGGCCACCCCGGCGGCTACGGTCACGACGGCCCTTGGTGAGCGTGTAGTAGCCGAGCGAGAGGTTGTCGATGCCGCGCGCCGCCACCTGACTGACCGGCCCGAAGGACCGCGCCACCGTCGACTGCGGGGTGTCGAGATCCGGCAGCAGGGCTGAGCCGGCGCAGACCGCGGCGAACGCGAAGGTCTCCGCCGTGGAGCCGGGTCCACCCCACTCCGGGGGCAGCACGTCGGCGACGAGGAGGCCGACCAGCGCCCCGGACACCGCGTGGGTAGGACCCATGACCATCGCTGCAGGCACCTTTCGATCGGAGAACGGACCGGTGCCAACGTAGCAATCACATCCGACACTCCAGTAACACAGGTGTTCGATCGCCCGGAACACACGAAGGGCCACCCGCGGGAACGGGTGGCCCTGAGGGAGGTACCGGCTCAGGCGAGCTGGGCCTGCCACATCCAATGCGTCTGCTCGAGACCGGCGGTCTGGGCGATGAGCAGGTCCTGCGTGACCGGGTCCGCCTCGTCCGTCGCCGCGATGCGCTCGCGCAGGCGGCCGATGACGGCCGAGAGGTTGTCGGTGATCGACGCGACGACCTGCTCGTCCTTGGTCCAACCCGCACCGAACCCCTTGGTGCCCGAGTCCTGGGCGACGGTCGTGGCCCGTCCGTCCGGGCTGACGCCGATCGCCGTGAGCCGCTCCGCCACCTCGTCGGTGTAGGTCCGGGCGGCCGTGACGATCTCGTCCAGGGCGAGGTGCAGGCTGCGGAACTGGGGGCCGACGACGTTCCAGTGCGCCTGCTTGGCGATCAAGCTCAGGTCGATCATGTCGACCAGGGTGTCCTGCAGAGCATCCCCCGCGATCTTCTGCTGGTCCGGATTCAGCGTGCTGGTGATGGGTCCGGTCATGATCCGAGCTCCTATCGGTGTCGATGTGCCTCCCGGCGGCGACGGACGTCGCGCCGGTCGTACTTCGGACATACTGCCCTGTTTCAACGCCCGAGGCGGTGGCCTGGTTCCCTGCGGCCGCAGGCAACGAAGTGGACACGGGACTCCCTGTTCTCGGAGTGTCCGTGGCGGCCGTGCCCCCGCGGGCGGATGATGGAGGAAGAATCCGCACCGAGGGAGGACAAAGAGATGCAGACGGTCGTCGTGTGGATACTGGCCACCCTCCTCTACTGGTGGGGCTTGCTCTGACGCGCGGTCAGGCCCGGCCCGACCGGACACCCTCCTCGATCTTCTTTCCGAGGTCGGTGTCGACATTCGACCAGTATTCGAAGATCCGGCCGTACAACGCCTCCGAGGTTCCGCCGAGGATGTGTCCGACGATGTTGCCCACCAGCCGCTCCCGAGCGGCGTCGTCGAGCACCTCGCGCACGAGCGTGCCGGCCTGACCGAAGTCGTCGTCCTCGGCATGCCGGACGTAGCCGGCCCGTACCGCCTCGGTGCCGAACTCCCACAGACCTTCGTCGCCGGCGAGCTGCGGGTCGGCGTGCGGGCCGCCGAAGCTGTTCGGCGCATACACCGGGGTGCCCGGGTCGTTGAACGAGTACCGCATGGCGCCGTCCTGCGAGTACGAGTTCACCTCGTTCTTCGGCGCGTTGACCGGCAGCTGCGCGTGGTTCGCGCCGATGCGGTAGCGGTGCGCGTCGGCGTAGGAGAACACCCGGCCGAGCAGCATCTTGTCCGGCGACAGTCCGATGCCCGGCACGATGTTCGACGGCGCGAACGCGGCCTGCTCGATCTCGGCGAAGAAGTTGCGCGGGTTGCGGTTCAGCGTCCAGGTGCCGACCTCGATCAGCGGGTAGTCACGCTGGGACCACACCTTGGTCAGGTCGAACGGGTTGAAGCGATACCCCTCCGCCTCGGCCACGGGCATGATCTGCACCTTCAGCGTCCAGCTGGGGAACTCGCCCCGCTCGATCGCGTCGTGGAGATCGGCGCGATGGTAGTCCGGGTCGGTACCGGCGAGCCGGTCGGCTTCGGCCTGGGTGAGGAACTCGATGCCCTGGTTCGTCTTGAAGTGGTACTTGACCCAGAACCGCTCCCCTTCGGCGTTGACCCACTGGTAGGTATGGGAGCCGAAACCGTCCATGTGGCGCCAGGTTCGGGGGATGCCCCGGTCACCCATCAGCCACGTCACCTGGTGCGCGGTCTCGGGACGCAACGTCCAGAAGTCCCACTGCATGGTGTGGTCGCGCAGTCCCGAACCGGGCAGCCGCTTCTGGGAGTGGATGAAGTCGGGGAACTTGATCGGGTCCTTGACGAAGAACACCGGGGTGTTGTTGCCGACGAGGTCGTAGTTGCCGTCCCCGGTGTAGAACTTCACCGCGAATCCGCGCGGGTCACGCCACGTGTCGGGACTGCCCTGCTCCCCGGCCACCGTCGAGAACCGCACGAGGGATTCGGTTCTCGTGCCGGGCTGGAACAGCTTCGCCGCGGTGTACGCACTGACGTCGTTCGTGACGACGAGTTCGCCGAACGCGCCGCCGCCCTTGGCGTGCACGACGCGCTCCGGGACCCGTTCCCGGTTGAACTGGGCGAGCTTCTCGATCAGGTAGTGGTCGTGCAGCAGGATGGGGCCCTGCGTTCCGGCGGTGAGCGATTCGTCGTCGCTCGCGACGGGGATACCGACGCCGGTCGTGGTGGGGCGGGGATTCGTCATGGTGATCCTCCTGGGGAAGGGTGCCCGCCACACCACCGCGGGATGCGGTGGTGGCGGAGGGAAAAGCGTTGCTGAACTAGGATTCTCGACAATCGGGGCACAGACCCCAGAACGTCACTTCGGCCTCGTCGACGGCGAATCCGTGATCGTCCGAGGGCACGAGGCACGGGACCGCTCCGACGACGCAGTCGATATCGGTCACCGCGCCGCAGTTGCGGCACACCAGGTGGTGGTGGTTGTCGCCGATCCTGGTCTCGTACCGGGCGGGTGAGCCGGCGGGTTCGATGCGGCGCAGTAGCCCGGCCCCGACACACGCCTTGAGCACGTCGTACACCGCCTGCGTGGAGACGGAGCCGAGTTCGCTCCGCACCGCGACCGCGATCTCGTCCGCATCGGAATGCGGGTGCGCGGCAACCGCGCCGAGCACGGCAACGCGCGGAGCAGTCACCCGCAGACCCGCGGCGCGCAGTTGCGCCGGGATGTCGACAGGCTCGTCCGTTCGGTGCATGACCCCAGTATGCCCCTTTTCTGGAATAGGTCAAGAAAATGGGCGAGATCGGTGCGAGCACGATCCTCCGATTCCACACAACGGACCCCTCGGTGCGGTCTACCCTGCTTCTCAGCCCACCGGAAGAGGTCCGCCATGCGCACCATCCCGATTTCTCGCGCCTCCGGGATCGCGATCGCGGCCGGCACCGCGCTCACCCTGCTGCTCGGCTGCTCCAGCGGTTCCGACTCGGAGTCGGAGCCCTACTCCTACGGGCCCACCGTCGATGTCGGCGACGGCACTGCACGGACCTATGTCGAGTCGGGCGACGACGGCACACCCCAGGCGATCGGGCTGCGCTTCTCGGCGACGGCACTCGACGGGCTCGCCGACGCCCTCGAGGTGCACACGCTCGAGTTCCCGGCCGAGGCGGACGAGACGGCCTTCGACCACCTGACCCTGGACTGGAACCCGCACGGGCACGAACCGGTGGGATTGTTCGACCAGCCCCACTTCGACATCCACTTCTATATGATCCCCGCCGAGAAGGTCGACGAGATCGACCCGGCCGCACCGGGATACGCCGAGTCGGCGGCCAACATGCCCGAACCACGGTACATGCCTGCGGACTACGTTCCCGCCGGCCCGCCGGAGGTGGCACTCGTCCCGCAGATGGGGATGCACTGGGTCGACGGCACCCTGCCGATCGCACCCGGACAGTACGACTTCACCCAGATCCTCATCGAGGGATCCTGGGACGGCGAATGGACATTCGTCGAACCGATGATGACCCGTGAGTGGCTGCTCACCCGGCCCACCGTCGACGAGCCGGTGAAGCAGCCGGAGGCCTATCAGCAGAGTGCGTACTACCCCACCACCTACTCGGTGAGCTTCGACGACCGGGAGCAGGAATACGTCGTCGAACTCGGTGGACTCACCATGCGAGAGGAGTCGTGACAGTGGTGCATCTTCGCACGTTCGCGGTGCTCGGAGTCGTCGGTGCGACGGCGACGGCGACAGCACTCGTCCTCGGCTCGGCGGCCGGAGCCCAGAGTTCCACGGCCCTCGACGGCCCGCCGCACCCGGTCGGCAACGGATCGGCCCACACGTACGTCACCGTCGGCCCCGACGGCACTCCCACCGCGATCGGCGTCCGCCTCGACGCGGCCGCACTCGACGGCCTCACGAGCGGTCTGCTGCCCACCACCGAGGCCTACGTCCTCGACGTGCCCGCCGGGGCGCCGGACACCGTCGTCGACCACGTCACGCTGGACTGGAACTCGCACGGCCACAATCCGGAGCACGGGTTCGACCAGCCGCACTTCGACGTGCACTTCTACCTCGTGGACACCGCGACGGTGGAATCGATCCACCCGTTCGTCCCCGGTTATCTCGAACGGGCCGCGAAGCTGCCAGACCCGAAGTATCTGCCGGAAGGCTACGCACCGTCGGACCCCCAGCCGATTCTCGGCACCGTCGCCAAAATGGGACTGCACTGGCTCGACACCACCGAGCCGCACGGGCACTTCACGGAAACGGTCCTGCAGGGTTCGTGGGACGGCCGGCACATCTTCATCGAGCCGATGATGACCAGGGACTGGCTCGCCTCCCGGCCCGACCTGCACGAGGACCTGCGCCAGCCGAGCGCGTACCAGCAGTCCGGCTACTACCCCACCACCTACTCCGTGACGTGGGACGACGCGGCCGGGCAGTACGTCGTCGAGCTCGGCGGGCTCACGATGCGCGAGGCGTCGTGAGCCCGGCGCCGCCCGTCAGCGCACCGTCCGGGCCGGCCCGATGCTCATCCGGCCCGAGGTGATCACGATGCCGTGGTGTGCCCCCGGCAGCAACCACTGCCCGAGCGTCGGGCCCTGCGCCTCGACGCGGACCCGCGCGTAGCGGAACCGCCCTCGCAGCCGCGCCGTGGCCCGGGCCTGACTGCCGTCCGGTTCGGGCTGGGCGAATGCCAGTCCGCCGACGATCGGCAGTTCGGGACCACGCGGGGACGCGTCGGTGTCCACCTTCCACGTGTGGCCCGTGGCCGAGAACCGGCCGGTGACGTCGCCGTCGAACGAGGCGAGCACCTTCGGCAGGTGCCAGTGCTCGCGGCCGCCGTGCACGGACGCCTCGGAGTCCACGGCGATGAACGGCACCGCCATCGCCGGGATCAGGCCCGGGCGCAGGACGGGACTGGCGAGCACCTCACGGTAGGGACCGACGGGCGAGTCGAGATAGTCCACCACCATCGCGAGGGTGAACGGCAGGGTCCGGCCACCGGGGCCGAACTGCGCCGCCCCCGGCGCACTGCGATGCCACCACAGGGCGGCGCGCGCCTGCGCCGACCACGGGGGTGGCGCGGATGTCGGCCAGTCGGTGCGTTCGTCGGTGCTCTCAGGCACGCTCCACAACACGGGCGGCCTCCTCTCGTCGGACTGGATGGATCGGCAGGCGCAGCGCCCCGGGTGCGGAGTCCGGAACGCTGGGACGCACCGGCTGCACGGCGGTGACCGGCACGTACCCGGAGCCGGGCGCCGGACGCGGGTCGGCCTCGCCCTTGTTGGGCCACAACGCCATCGCCCGCTCGGCCTGCGCCGTGATGGTGAGCGACGGGTTCACGCCCAGATTGGCACTGACGACGGATCCGTCCACGACATGCAGACCGTCGTGACCGTGGACGCGCAGGTAGGGGTCGACGACACCGGACTCGGGCGAATCCCCGATCACGCAGCCGCCGAGGAAGTGCGCGGTCATGGGAATGTCGACCAGGTCCGCGATCGATCCGCCCGCGTCGCCGTCGATCCTGTCGGCGACCCGCCGGATCGCCTCGTGACCCACCGGGATCCACTCCGGCGGCGGCGCACCGGGTCCGCGGCGGCTCGTGAGCCGGCGCCCGAAGAACCCGCGCTTGCTCGTCAGTTCGAGCGAGTTGTCGTCGGTCTGCATGACCAGCGCGATCACGGTCCGCTCGGACCAGCGCCGCACCGACAGGCTGCGCAGGAACGCCGCCGGATTACGGGCCGCCACGGCGAAGAACTTCGCCAGCCGCGGTGTCCGGCCGCCACCGTCGACCAGCAGGGCCTGGAGGAGTCCGATAGCGTTGCTGCCCTTGCCGTATCGCACCGGTTCGATGTGGGTGTGGTCGTCCGGGTGGAAGGAGGCGGTGATCGCGATACCCCGGGAGTAGTCCACGCTGCGGTCCTGCGCCGTCGCGGCGAGCACCGCTTCGGAGTTGGTGCGCACCACCGTGCCCAGCCGCGGCGACAACCGCGGCAGCGCACCGGTCTCGCGCATCGCGAGCAGCAGCCGCGACGTGCCGTAGGTGCCGGCGGCGAGCACCACCTGGTCGGCGGTGTACACGTCGTGGCGCTTGCGGATCCGGTTCGTGCTGCGGGTGCGGACCTCGTATCCGCCGCCGGCGCGCGGGCGGATCCCGGTGACGGTGGTGAGCGGGTGGATCGTCGCACCGGCCTGCTCCGCGAGGTACAGGTAGTTCTTCACCAGGGTGTTCTTCGCCCCCACCCGGCAACCGGTCATGCAGCCGCCGCACTCGGTGCAGCCGGTCCGGTCCGGGCCGGCGCCGCCGAAGAACGGGTCCGGGACCGTCTGCCCCGGCTCGCCGAAGAACACCCCGACCGGCGTGGTGGTGAACGTCTCCCCCACCCCCATCTCCTCGGCCACCGAACGCATCACGTCGTCCGCGGGGGTCGTCAGCGGATTCGGGCGCACCCCGAGCATCCGCGCCGCCTGCTCGTAGTACGGTCCGAGCTCGGCCTGCCAGTCGGTGATGTGCCCCCACTGCGGGTCCTGGAAGAAACGGGCGGGCGGCCGGTAGAGGGTGTTGGCATAGTTGAGCGATCCGCCGCCGACGCCTGCGCCCGCCATGACCAGGACGTCGGGCAGCAGATGGATGCGCTGCACGCCGTAGCAGCCCAGCGCCGGCGCCCACAGGTACTTGCGCAGCCGCCAGCTGGTCTTCGGGAGTTCGTCGTCGGCGAACCGCCGGCCGGCCTCGAGGATGCCGACGCGGTAGCCCTTCTCGGTCGCGCGCAGCGCGGCGACACTGCCGCCGAAGCCGGAGCCGACGACCAGTACGTCGTAATGGGTGATGCCGCAATCCTTTCGGCCGCGGGGCGGGCGAGGTAGTTCTCGGGGTCGAACTGCCGGGTCCGGGCGCGGTACCGCCAGGTGAACGTAGGCCACATCACCGAGTTACGGCCCTTGCGGTCGAGGTACCAGCTGTCGCAGCCGCCCGCGTTCCACACCGTGCCCGCGAGGGCTGGATCGAGTTCGGCGTTGTAGGTGCGCTGCGCGCCCGCGGTCACCTCGACGGCGGACAGATCCCGGGACCTCATGGCGCGCAATGCATCCGCGATGTAGGCGGCCTGCGACTCGAGCATGTACACGATCGAGCTGTGACCGAGGTTGGTGTTCGGCCCGTACATCAGGAAGAGGTTGGGGAAACCGTGGACCGCGATGCCCAGATAGGCGCTGGGGCTGCCGTTCCAGGTCTCGGCGAGGGTGCGGCCGTCGCCGCCTCGGATGTGCTGGGCCACCGGTGGTTCGGTGACGGTGAAGCCGGTACCGAAGATGACGGTGTCGACCTCGTACTCGTTGCCGGCTTCGTCGACGACCCCGTTCTCGGTGAGGGCGGTCAGCCCGGACGCCACGACGGTGACGTCGGGCCGGGTGATCGCCGGGAACCAGTCGTTGGACAGCAGGATCCGTTTGCACATGATCCGGAACTTCGGGGTGAGCTTCGCCCGCAGCTCCGGATCGGCGACCTGCCTGTCGAGCACCGACAGCGCCCGGCGCTCGAACAGCGGCACGAGCCACCGGCGTGCGAACGGGCGTGTCATCCCGACGACGTACGTCTCCTTCTGCCCGTAGACGGCCGCGCGAACGACCTTCTGTGCGAGCGGGAAACGCCGGTAGAGGGCCCGCACCGGACGCGCGATGGTGTGGTCGTGCTTGGGCATGACCCACGAGGCGGTGCGCTGGAACAGTGTCAGGTGCCCGACGGTGTCGACGATGGCGGGGACGAACTGGATCGCGGAGGCGCCGGTGCCGATCACGGCGACGCGCTTGCCGGTCAGGTCGTAGTCGTGGTCCCACTGCGCCGAATGGAACATCTTGCCGCGGAACGATTCCAGTCCCGGCACCTTCGGCAGGGTGGGGGTGGACAACGCGCCGGTCGCCGAGACGAGCACCTCGGCGGTGAGGTCACCACGCGACGTCGACACCATCCAGCGGGCGCTTTCGTCGTCCCATTGCGCGTCACGCAGTTCGCACCCGAACATCGTCCGGTCGGTGACGCCCTGCTCCTTCGCGACCCGGCGCAGGTAGGCGTAGATCTCCTCCTGGGTACCGTGAGCCTTCGACCAGTCCGGTTCGGGCGCGAAGGAGAACGAGTACAACGCGCTCGGCACGTCGCAGGCCGCACCCGGGTAGGTGTTCACGCGCCAGGTGCCGCCGACGTCGTCGCCTCGTTCGATCACGAGGACGTCGGCGCGCGGATCCTCGCGCAGGAGGGTGGCGGCCATGCCGATGCCCCCGAAGCCCGCCCCGACGACGAGCGTGTGTACGTGCGGCGGGAGGGTCTCGATGCTCACTTCATCACCAGTTCCTTCCAGACCGGGAGCAGCCGCTCCCGGATCTCACGATCCGATTCGGGGGTACGCATCAGGGCGGCGACGGCAAGTCCGCGAGCGAGTTCGATGCTCAGGTCGATCTCGTCGGGCCCCATCCGGTCACCCATGATCTCCAGGCAGCCGACCCGCAGCGCATCGGAGACCTTGCGCTCGAGGGGGATCACCGCCTCGTGCAGGGCGGGATCGGTCCGCGCGGCCACCCACAGCTCGAGCGCGGCATGGAACAGCGGCCCGCGGAACGCGTCGGTGAGGACGTCGAGGCCCCGCTCGGGGTCCGGGCTCGCCTCGAGAATCTCCGTCAGGCGCTTGTCCACGAGGTGTTCGACCGCGGCGACGACGAGTGATTCCTTGGTCGGGAAGTGATGCAGTTGCGCGCCCCGGGACACCCCGGCCCGCTTGGCGATCACCTGCGTGGTGGTGCGTGCGTAGCCGAGCTCGACGAGCGAGTCGACGGCCGCGTCGAGGAGTTTCGCCCGGGTCACGGCGGTGCGCTCGGCCTGCGTGCGCCCGGTGCCCGTGGATGTGGTTCGAGTCACAGAACGGACGGTAACAGTCAATGAACAAACAGTCCAGACTGCTTGCAAATAACCGGCGGGCCGGCGTCACTCCAGCTGGCGGGCGTAGCCACCCAAAAGCAACTGGAATTCAACCGTTGACTATTTCAATCGTTATTGGTCTACTGTGATCTGCGCGACAAACGTCGCAGAAGGAGGACCGCCGTCTCCATGAGTGCCGTGTCGCTCGACCGCACCGTCTACGAATCCGACCACGACGCGTTCCGCGAAACCGCGCGACGCTTCGCCGAGCGCGAGGTCGCACCGCACCTCGAGGAGTGGGCCGCCACGGGCCGCGTCGATCGTGAGCTGTACCGGCAGGCCGGCAAGCTCGGCCTGCTCGGGGTCGCCGTGCCGGAACGGTTCGGCGGCGGCGGCATCGACGACTTCCGGTTCGGGGCCGTGCTCATCGAGGAACTCGCCCGCGCCGGCGCCCAGGCCGTCACCATGGGGCTGTCGGGATTCAACGACCTGGTCGCGCCGTACTTCACGGCCCTCGGCACCGACGAGCAGAACCACCGCTGGCTCGCCCCGATGGTCGCCGGCGAGACGATCGGCGCGATCGCGATGACCGAGCCCGGCACCGGCAGCGACCTCGCCGCCGTCACCACCACGGCGATCCCCGACGGCGACCACTTCGTCCTGAACGGCAGCAAGATCTTCATCTCCAACGGCATCCTCGCCGACACGATCATCGTCGTCGCAAAGACCGATCCCGCCGCCGGGAAGAACGGGGTGAGCCTGCTCGTCGTCGAGGACGGCATGCCCGGCTTCACGAAGAACGGCCCGCTCGACAAGGTGGGCCTGTCCGCCCAGGACACCGCCGAGCTGGTGTTCGACGACGTCCGAGTGCCCCGGACCCACCTCCTCGGCGAGGAGAACAAGGGCTTCGGCTACCTACGGCACAACCTGCCGCAGGAGCGGCTGAGCATCGCGGTGACGTCCATGGCCCTGATGACCCGAACGTTCGAGACGGCGTTGCGCCACGCCACCGACCGCAGGGCGTTCGGGCAGCGCATCGCCGACTTCCAGGCCAACCGCTTCTACCTCGCCGAACTGGCCACCGAGATCGAGGTCGCCCAGGTGTTCGTGGACCGCTGCATCCTCGACGCCGCCCACGGACGCCTCGACGAGGTGACGGCGGCGATGGCGAAGTGGTGGGTCACCGAGCTGCATCTGAAGGTCGTGCACCGTGCCGTGCAACTGCACGGCGGCTACGGCTTCATGAAGGAGTACGACGTCGCCCGCGACTATCTGGACTCCCGGGCCGGGACGCTCTACGGCGGCACCACGGAAATCATGAAGGAGATCGTCGGCCGCAGGCTCACCCGGCCGTAGCCGCTTCGATCCAGAACATCCTGAAATTCCCAGGCATCGAGGAGATCCCGTGCTCAACCAAGGTACCGGTACGTGGCCGCGCCGACGCGCCCGGCAGGCCCCCGACGCGGTCGCGCTCGCCTTCCGCGGCACCGGCGTCACCTACCGCGAACTCGACGAGCGGGTCACCCGGCTCGCCCACGCCCTGCGCGCCCAGGGTGTCGGCCCCGGGGACCGCGTCGCGCTGCTGTCGGCGAACCACCCCGCCTATCTCGAAGTGCTGTTCGCCGCCGGTCTGCTCGGGGCGGTGTTCGTGCCGCTCAACGCCCGGCTGACCACCCCCGAGGTGGAGTACTGCCTGGCCGACTCCGGCAGCATCGTCCTGGTCCATTCCGCCGCCCTCACGGACGTCGCCGACGCCGCCGCGACCGCGGCCGGCACCACCCGGCGCGTGGTCCTCGACGGTGCGCCCGACGACCGGGCCGTCGGCTACGAGGAGATCGTCGCGGCCGCTCCCACCGACCGCCTCGACCTCCCGGTCACGCACGAGGACCCGTGCTTCATCATGTACACCTCCGGCACGACGGGCCGGCCCAAGGGTGTCGTCCTCACCCACGGGAACGTGGTGTTCGCGGTGATGAACCCGATCGTCGACCTCGACTTCCTGTCCGACGAGGTGGCTCTCGTCGCCGCACCCCTGTTCCACACCGCCGCATTGAACTTCGTCGCCCTGCCCACCCTGCTCAAGGGCGGCACCGTGCTCATCGAGGAAGGCTTCGAGCCGGGCCGCATCCTCCACCTGATCGAAACCGAAAGAGTCACCTACTCGTTCGGGGTGCCCACGATGCTCGACGCGATGAGCGCCCACCCGAACTGGGACCGCACCGACCTGAGTTCGATCCGACGCTGGATCGTGGCGGCCGCACCGGTTCCGCCGCGGACCCTGCAGACCTACACCGCCCGCGGCGTCCGCCTCTGCCAGGGATACGGGCTGACCGAGACCGGTCCGGGCGCGCTGATCCTCACCCCCAAGGACGCCGAGCGCAAGCTCGGCACCGCGGGCGCGCCGCACTTCTTCACCGACGTGCGTGTCGTCGACCCCGACGGCACCGAGGCCGCCCCCGGAGAACGCGGCGAGATCCAGATCTCCGGCCCGAACGTGATGCAGCGCTACTGGAATCGACCCGACGCCACCGCCGACGCGTTCACCGGCGACGGCTGGTTCCGCTCCGGCGACGTGGGGGTTCCCGACGAGGACGGCTTCGTCACGATCGTCGACCGGCTCAAGGACATGATCATCTCGGGGGGCGAGAACATCTACCCCGCCGAGGTGGAGGCCGCCATCCTCGACCTGCCCGGCGTGCTCGGCTGCGCCGTCTTCGGTGTGCCCGACGAGAAATGGGGCGAGGTCGGCCGGGCCGCGGTCACCCTCGCCGACGGCGTCACCCTCACCGAGGAAGAGCTGTTCGCCTTCCTCGGCGAGCGTCTCGCCAAGTACAAGATCCCCACATCGCTCCTCGTTCTCGACGAGATCCCCCGCAACGCCACCGGAAAGGTCCGCAAGGACACGTTGCGCGAGCAGTACGCCCACTGACCCGACCGCCACTGCAGGAGCCCCCATGACTGTCACCGCATCCGCGGACATCACTGCGGCCCAGAGGAAGAAGGAAGTTCGACGCGTCGTGCTGTCGAGCTACCTGGGCAGCACGATCGAGTTCTACGACTTTCTGCTCTACGCGACCGCGGCAGCGATCGTCTTCGCCCCCGTGTTCTTCTCGGACCTGTCCCCGCTCGCCGGGACCATCGCGTCGATGGGCACGTTCGCCGCGGGCTACCTCGCCCGCCCCTTCGGGGGCATCGTCTTCGGGCACTTCGGCGACCGGTACGGCCGCAAGTCGATGCTGCTGATCTCGATGACGGTCATGGGCGTGGCCTCGTTCCTCATCGGCCTCGTCCCACCGGCGTCGGCGATCGGATCCTGGGCCGCGATCATTCTCGTGCTGCTGCGCGTGTGCCAGGGCATCGCCGTCGGCGGCGAGTGGGGCGGGGCGGCACTCATGTCCCTCGAGCACGTCGGCGGGCGGGGACGCGGCTTCGCCGCGGCGTTCACCAACGCCGGCGCACCCACCGGTTCGCTGCTCGGCACCCTCGCCCTGGCACTGGTGGCGCTGCTGCCCGAGGACGACTTCCTGTCGTGGGGCTGGCGCATCCCGTTCCTGCTGTCCGCGGTGATGCTGGCCGTCGGCCTGTTCGTCCGGGCCCGGGTTTCCGAGAGCCCGCTGTTCCGGGAGGCGATGGCCAAGCAGGTCGAGGTCGATGCCGCCGCCGTGGACCGGCCCACCCCGCCGATCCTGAGCATCCTGCGCCGGCCGCGAAGTCTGCTGCTCGTCGCCCTGGGCTGCATGGCCAGCTTCGGGATCCAGACCATGTTCACCACCTTCGCCATCGGGTACGCATCCCACTCCGGGGTGACCCGATCGCAGGCGCTGATGGCGTTCGCCGTCTGCCAGTTCGTCGCGATCTTCACCCTGCTCGGATTCGCCCGCCTCTCCGACCGCGTGGGCCGGCGCCCGGTGATGCTCTTCGGCCTCGGCGCGTTCGTCGTGCTGATCGTGCCGATCCTGGCGCTGCTCTCGTCCGGCAACGTCGCGCTGGTGACGCTCGGGTTCGTGCTCGGCTTCGGCGTCTGCCAGTCCGCGACGTACGGTCCGATGGCCGCTTACATCGCCGAGCAGTTCGGCACCGCGGCCCGGTACACCGGCGCCTCGCTCGGCTACCAGGGCGCGACACTGCTCGGCGCGGGCTTCACGCCGGTGATCCTCGCGTCGCTGCAGGCGGCCGCCGGCGGCGGCACCGGACTGGTCGCGGCGTTCATGATCGGTCTGGCAGTCCTGAGCGCGGTGTTCATCCTCCTGGCGAAGGAGAGCAAGGACCGCGATCTGAGCACCTACGAGCACTGATACGCGAACCCCGAGGGCGCGCAGGGAAATCCCTGCGCGCCCTCGGGGTTTCCGACTCCGGTCAGCGCCGCACCGGCCGGTGCTCCGGATACGCCCGCGCCGAGGTCTCCACCGCCGTGGGGAACGGCTCGAACGCCGCCTCGAGCGGCCGGATATTCGGGTGCGTACCGCCGGCTCCGCGACCACAATGGGACGGCAACGACGAAGGAGACGAAATGGTGCAGCCACGGTCCCGGGAGTTTGCGCAGGTAGACGTGTTCGCCGCCGAACCGTATCGGGGAAACCCCGTCGCGGTGGTTCTCGACGGCGCCGGCCTCCCGGACGAGGCGATGGCGCAGTTCGCGGCGTGGACGAACCTGTCCGAGACCACGTTCGTCCTTCCCCCGACGACCGCCGGGGCCGACTACCGGCTCCGCATCTTCACTCCGGCCGCGGAGATCCCGTTCGCCGGTCACCCCACCCTCGGCTCGGCGCAGGCGTGGCTCGAGGCCGGCGGGGTGCCGAACAGCCCGGGTCTGCTCGTCCAAGAGTGCGGAGCCGGACTCGTCGCACTGCGCCGCGGCGACGAGTCCCTGGCATTCCGGGCTCCCGAACCGGTCCGTCGCGGCGACCTCGACGACGAGCACCTGGCCCGGATCGCGCGGGGGCTCGGGATCGACCGTGCGCGAATCGTGGCGCACAACTGGGTCGACAACGGACCCGGCTGGGCCGCGGTCCTGCTCGGGTCCGCGCAGGAGGTGCTCGACCTCGAACCCGACGACCAGCACATGCGCGATCTCATCCTCGGCGTCGTCGGTCCCTACCCGCCGGGATCGCCGCTGCAGTTCGAGGTGCGCGCCTTCGCGGCGCCCGTGGGCGTCAGGGAAGACCCGGTGACGGGCAGCCTCAACGCCGGCCTGGCCCAGTGGCTGATCGGTGCCGGCCTCGCGCCGGCCGACTACCGGGCGAGTCAGGGCACTCGCGTCGGCCGCCGCGGCATCGTGACCGTGCATTCGTCCGGCGGCGAGGTGTGGATCGGAGGACGCAGCACGACGTGCATCCGGGGCGCCGTGCACCTGTAGGGCACCGGTCTCGGGACGGGGTCTCCCGTCGTCTCCGTGCGACTACGCCGACAGCGCTCGGGCCAGATCGTCGGGGACCGGCATCGGCGTGGTCAGTCCGGCGGCGACCCGTCCGATGTTGCCTTCGGGATACCGGCCGGTCATCGAACCGGGGGCAGCCACGAGGATCCGCACGACCTGCCCGAAAGCCTCGCGGCGGTCACGGCAGCGCAGGGCCAGGGCGAGCATCGCGGCGTGGTTGCAGGTGTGCAGCCACGGGTCCGGCTGCGAGAGGATGTGTGCGCGTTCGAGATGGCGCCACCGCTGTTGCGGGTCGACGGCGGTTCTCGACGCCGTCATCTCCTGTCGGTAGAGGGCTCGGGCAGTGGCACCGATACGAGGCATCATCGATCCTTCGGTTCAGGAGGGGTTCGGCAACAATCGCATTCGGATCCGCAGCAGCATTCCGGCGCGTCATCGGTCACCACTGCGGGTACTGGACAGCAGGTTCGGCCCCTCCAGGCTTCGAGTCCTTCCCGCACCGCGAAGACCGCAATGACGAGTGCCGCGACCGGATCGGCCCACGACAGACCGAATGCGCTGTTGAGTACCAGCCCGATCAGCAGCACGGCCGAGAGGTACGTGCACAGCAGCGTCTGCTTCGAATCGGCCACGGCGGAGGCGGATCCGAGTTCGCGCCCGGTACGCCGCTGAGCCCAGGACAACACGGGCATGATCACCAGGCTCGCCGCGGCCAGCGCGATCCCGACCGGCGAGTGCCGGGCTTCGCCGATCCCGAGCAGCGATCGGATCGAGTCGACGCCGACATACAGGGCGAGCCCGAAGAACGAGAACGCGATGATCCGCAGCGTGGCCTTCTCGCGGGCTTCCGGATCTCGGCCGGCGAACTGCCAGGCCACCGCGGCGGCGGAGGACACCTCGATCAGCGAATCGAGCCCGAACCCGATCAGCGCCGTCGACGACGCCCGCGCGCCCTCGGTCAATGCGACGCTCGCTTCGACGATGTTGTACGCGATCGTCGCGGTCACCAGCAGCCGGATCCGTTTCGTGAGCACGGCCCTGCGCGGCGCCGACGGCGCGGGGGCGTGTGGCCGCGCGGACATCAGCAGCAGTCCTCGGCCGCGGCGGCGGGACAACACGAGGGGTCCACCGTCAGGACCAGGTCGAGCAGGTCGTCGAGTGCGTGCCCGATCCGGCGATCGGCGAGTTCGTAACGATTGCGCCGGCCTTCGGGCACCGCGACGACGAGACCGCACCCACGCAGGCACGCCAGGTGGTTCGAGAGGATCTGCCGGCTGACGCCGATCGCCTCGGCCAGTTCCGAGGGATAACCCGGGCCACGCCGCAGGGTCAGCAGAATCCGTGTCCGGGTCGGATCCGAGAGGGCATGACCGAACCGGGACAGCGCGTCGTGATGCTCCACCGTCTCCACGACCTCGAATGTACATCGAATCCTGTATTCAGGAAATGATGTATCGAATCGCCGTCCGCGAGGCAGTACCGGCCGGCGCGCCGCCGCTAGACTCGGCGGCCACATGCCGACCGCAGCCGAGGACGGGTGATGGACACTCTCGCGCGTTACGTCGAACTGTTCGTGCCGATGCTCTGGCTCGGAATGGTGCTCGCGATCTCCTTCCTGGAGGCGCCTTTGAAGTTCCGGGCGCCGGGGATCACCATCCCGCTCGGACTCGGCATCGGGCGCCTGGTGTTCCGGGCCCTGAACACGGTCGAGGTCGTTCTCGCCGTCGCGCTGATCGTCGCGTGCCTGATCCTCTCGCCGGGCACGACGGGCTGGGTGCTGCTGCTGGTGACCGTGGCCGTGCTGGCGGTGCAGGTGGCGGTGGTCCGGCCGCCGTTGACACGCCGGTCGAACCGCGTCCTCGCCGGCGAGGACGTGCCCCGCTCGAACGCGCACTACGCGTACGTGGCACTCGAGATCGCCAAGGTCGCCTTGTTGATCGCGCTCGCGATCGTGCTCGCCGGCGCCATCGTCTGATCCCGGCGGACGATCGCGCCCCACGGGGCCGTCACGTCGTATGCCCGCCTTGCCTCCGGCACGGCCCTACAGTAGGAATCGAGGAGCTCATCGCCGTCGACGCTGCCGGCGTCACGGAGCCGAACACGAGGGGGCGTACCGATGCCTGTGACAGCCACTGTTCACCGGCCGGTGCGCGCGGCGAGTCTGCGGTCGCGTCGCCCTCGTCCCACCGAGGCGCCGCGAGGGCGCAGGAGGTAATCCGACAATGGCGGACACTTCGGTTCGCGACCTGCCCCCCGCGCTCGGGAACGAGGACCTGGCGCGGCTGCTGGACGGACGCCGGCCGGCGGTGTTCCTCGACTACGACGGAGTACTCACCCCGATCGTGTCGCGACCCGAGGACGCTGTGATCTCGGACGGTATGCGTACCGTCGTCCGAGATCTCGCAGCACGGTGCCCGGTCTGCGTCGTGACCGGCCGGGACCGGGCGGTGGTGCAGCAGCTGATGGGCGTCGACGACCTCGTGGTGGCCGGCAGCCACGGCTTCGACATCTGGACTCCGCAGCGCGGCTCCGTCTCCGACGACCGCGTGGCCCGGTTCGCGGACCTCGTCGCCGCGGTGACCGAGCGGCTCCGCGCCGAGATCGGGACGATCCCGGGTGCGCTGGTGGAGCCGAAACGCGCGTCGGTCGCAGTGCACTACCGGCTCGTCGACCCCGCGGACCGGAATCGGATCGAGGCGGTCGTGCAGACCCTGCTCACCGAGCATCACGGCGAACTGAAGGTCACCCCGGGAAAGATGGTGTACGAGCTCGCGCCCGCCATCGACTGGGACAAGGGCCGGGCCGTGCTGTACCTCGTGGACGTTCTCGGTCTCGACTCCGCCGACACGGTACCGGTGTACCTGGGCGACGACATCACCGACGAGGACGCCTTCCGGGCGTTGCGCGGGCGGGGGATCGGCATCCTCGTGGGCCGGCCGGACGATCCGGAGATGGCGGGCCGGACCACGGCCGCCGAATTCGCACTCGCCTCCGTCGACGAGGTGGAGCGCTTCTTGACCACACTGGCGCGGTGATCGGGGGCCACGCCCAGGGACATCCAGGGGGACGTCGTGCAGGACCCGAAGTTCGAACTCGACTACGACCGGTTCGACAGCGCGTCGGAGGGACTGCGAGAGGCGCTGACCTCCACCGGCAACGGCTACTTCTGCACGCGCGGCACCGCCGAGTGGGAGGACATGAGTCCCATCCACTACCCCGGCACGTACGTGCACGGGATCTACAACCGCGAGACCACCATCATGGGCGGCCGCCCGGTGCTGAACGAGGATCTGGTCAACGTCTCGAACTGGCTGGTCCTCAAGCTTCGCATCGAAGGCGGGGACGCCGTACGGCTCGACGACGTCGACGTGCTGTCCTACCGGCACACCTACGACATCCGCCTCGCCACGGTGAAGCGCGAGGTGCGATTCCGGGACCGGTTCGGGCGGGAGACCACCCTGCGGAGCCGTCGCTTCGTGAGCATGGCCCAGAGCCATCAGGCCGGGATCGAATGGACGCTGGTCCCGGAGAACTGGTCCGGGACGGTGGAGGTGGTCTCGGCACTGGACGGCCGCGTCACGAACCAGATCGTCGCCCGCTACCGGCAGCTCGAGGGCCGCCATCTGGATCCGGTGTCCCCGCGTACCTTCGGCAACGAGACCATCGCGCTGCGCGTGCAGACCCGCCAGTCCGACATCTACATCGCCGAGGCCGCCCGTACCCGGGTCTTCCGCGGGGAGGGCTACGACGGCGGACCGCTCGAGGTCGACCGCTCGCTGTACCAGATGGAGGACTACATCCAGCAGGTGCTCTCCTTCGACGTCGAGCAGGGCCGGCCGACGCGCGTGGAGAAGATGGTGTCGCTGTTCACCTCCCGGGACAATGCGATCACCGAGGCGCTGGCCGCGTCCGGCCGGCACGTGCTGCGGTACCCGGACTTCGCCCCCGCGTATGCCGAGCACGAAGCGGCGTGGGACGAACTGTGGGACATCTGCGACGTCCGGCTGCCCAGCGAACCGCGTGCCGACCTCCTGCTGCGGCTCCATGTCGCGCACGTGCTGCAGGTCTGTTCCCGGCACACGGCGCGGCACGACGTCGGCGTGCCGGCACGTGGACTCAACGGAGAGGCGTACCGGGGGCACGTGTTCTGGGACGAGATGTACATCCAGCCCTTCCTGAACCTGCGGATGCCGGAGGTGACCCGGAGCCTGCTGCTCTACCGGTACCGCCGGCTGTCCGAAGCCCAGGCCGCGGCCGAGGAGGCCGGGTACCGCGGCGCGATGTTCCCCTGGCAGAGCGGCAGCGACGGCACCGAGGAGACCCAGGCCGTCCATCTCAATCCCCTTTCCGGGCAGTGGGATCCAGACCTCAGCCGGAATCAGCGGCACGTCAACGCGGCGATCTTCTACAACGTGTGGCGCTTCCTGCAGGCGACCGACGACACGGAGTTCCTGGCCGACTACGGCGCCGAGCTCATGCTCGAGATCGCCCGGTTCTGGGCGTCGGTGGCCCACTACAACTCCGAGCGCGAACGCTACGAGATCCACGGTGTGATGGGGCCGGACGAGTTCCATGAGCGCCACCCCGGCGCGGCCGAGGCCGGCCTGCGCAACAACGCCTACACCAATGTCATGGTGGCCTGGATCATGGCGACGGTTCCGGCGGTGCTCGGCTCGCTCTCGTCCAGCCGGCGCGGCGCCCTGCTCGCCCAGCTCGCGGTCACCGACGAGGAGCTGCACACATGGGACGACATGAGCCGGCGGATGTTCGTGCCCTTCCACGAGGGCGTCGTCAGCCAGTTCGAGGGTTACGACGAACTCGAGGAACTCGATTGGGAGCACTACCGCGCCGCATACCCCGACATCCAGCGGCTCGATCGCATCCTCCGGGCGGAGGGCGAGGATCCGAACCGGTTCAAGATGGCCAAGCAGGCCGACACGGTGATGTTGTTCTTTCTGCTCGACGACGACGAACTGCACGCGACGTTCGAGCGGCTGGGCTATCCGTACGACCGGGAGCTGGCCCGGCGCACCATCGAGTACTACGACCAGCGGACCTCACACGGGTCGACGCTCAGCCACGTCACCTTCGCCGGAGTGCTCGCCGACATCCATCCGCCCAGCTCGTGGGAACGCTTCATGCTGGCACTCGAGAGCGACGTCAGCGACATCCAAGGTGGAACCACCAAGGAGGGCATCCACATGGGCGTCATGTCCGGCACGCTCGACCTGCTGCAGAGCAGCTTCGTCGGCGCCCGGGTCTACGACGGTGTGCTGCTGTTCCGGCCCCGCCTCGTGGACCGGCTCGACGGCGTGTCCTTCTCGATCCGGTTCCGGGGCACCCCGCTACGGGTACGCATCGTGGGTGGCGAACTGACCGTGCTGGCCCAGTCCGAGGGGTTCCACGGACCCGTCCGGGTGGGTCTCGACGGTCAGGTCTGCGAACTCGGCGCCGGGGAGAGTTGTGTGTTCACCCTGCCCACCCAGGAACCGTCGATGCCCTGAGCACCGCCCAACCGTTGTGGCCGAATGTCACATGCGGTCGATCCAACGGGCTGTTGCGAAATCGCCGAGGGTCCGCGACCGCGAACCAAAGCGCCGGTCCCGGGGCGGGGTCTCCCGCCCCGGGACCACCGCCTCACACAGCGGCCGGCAACCCGCCCCCACCCACCGCAGCGAGGATCTTGCCGATGTTGTGCACCGCGGCATGAAAACTCCACTCACCACGGGCACGGACCAGTCCCCGGCCGGTGAACCGCCGAAAATTCAGATTGTGTTTGGCATGCCCGAACGGAGTCTCGGCAATGTGAGAACGCTTGCGGTAGGTGGCGATTCCCTCCTCGGTGCGCAACCGGTGGGCCATCACCTCGACCGGTGAAGCCTCGACCGGCGCCGGCCCAGACACCGGTGTGTGCCGGGCCGCGTGTTCGAGGTGGCGGGCCTTGCCGCGGGCGATCAACCGGTCCGGTCCCGGCGCGGTGATGTTGGCTTCGGAGAAGTACCCGGCATCGGCGAGCAGCATCCCGATCCCCTCGCCGTCGGTGCCGTCGGTGCCGTCCGTATCGGCGGTGCCGGTGGGGCGGGCAGCGATGATCGACCCGGCAGCGGCCACCGCCGCCTGCATCATCGGCACGAACGTCGGCGCATCGGTGGGATTGGCCGCCACCGACACCGCCATGATCAGCCCGTCACCGCTGGTCACGGCCTGACAGTTGAACCCCTGCACCCAGCCGCCACCACGCAACGGTTGCAACCCGGACTCCGGGTCGGTGGTGTTGACCACCCGCTCGGGCCGGCCCTCGGTGTCGGCATCGGCTCGTGCCGCCGCGACCGCAGTCGCCGCCGCCGCTGCGGCGGTGGCACGAGCCAGACGTGCCCGGGCCTTGATCACCTTCGGGTCCTGCCCGGCCGGCCGGATCACCCAGCCACCGTATCGGTGGCCTTTCGCTGCCGCTTCGGCCCGCCGCTGCTCGTACCGCCGAACTTTCGCGGCATGGGCAGCCAGGGTCTTCTCCAACGCCAGTTCCGCTGCCGCGACCGCCGCCGAGGCGGGCGGGGCACCCATCGGCATCTGCCCGCCGCGGGCCTGCTCGAGATACAGACGGGCCGAGGTGTCCTTGTCGGCCCGGGCCTGCTCGTCGGCGGCGCGGGCAGCGTCGAGTGCGGCGATCGCCTCGCTGATCCGCGCTGCCCGTGACCGGGGGTCGGTCAACGCCGGTGGGACCGAACCGGGACCGCGGTCGCCGTGATCGTGGGGTTCGTCTTCGGCGGCATCGGTGGCCGCATGCGCGGCCACCGCTGCCGCCGCCACTGCTCGGGCGTGGGCGGCGGCTTCGGCCCGCACCGACGATTCGGTGCGGTTGGCGCCGGCCGAGGCGTTGGAGGCGATCTTGACCGAGTCCAACGCGATGGTCTCCAGCCGGCCCAGTCCCAGGGCTGCAGCCAGCAGCAGGACCTGGGTGAACAGGTCTTCGCAGGCGGTGGCGTGGGTTTTGCGGAACCGGGCGATCGTCACGTGATCGGGGATGTCCTGGGCGCAGATCACCCGGTAGGCCACGTCCTCGGTGCACAGCCGTTCGATGCGGCGGGAGGAGCGTTCCCCGCGGGACCAGGCCCACACCAGCAAGGTGAGCAGCATGTCCGGGTGGTAGCCGGCACGGCCGGCGCCACCGGTCTTGGCGGTCCGATGGAATGCGGTGGTGTCGATCCGGTCGATGATGTCGATGACCGTCCACACGGGATGGTCGGTGCCGAGCCAGTCGCGCATGTCCGGGGGGATCAGGAACTGCTGGTCACGATCGACGGGTCGATATCCTTTGGCCACCAACGGATTCTACACGAAACCGCAGGTCAGCCCCGCCGTGACATGACGGGGCCGACCCACGATTCTGCAACAACCCCCCAACCGACCGAATGTGACATTCGGTCACCGGCGCCGGCGTCCTACGGCAACGAGCGGCGCATCAGTTCGGCGACGCTCCGGTCGTACGCGACGAGCGTGACGATCTCGACGGCGGTGCGGGCGGAGGTCAGCGCAGTGACCGCCTGCCGGATCGCGTCCTCCCTCGGCCAGCCGTAGGCACCGGCGGAGATGAGCGGGAACGCGACGGTGCGGGCGCCGAGGGTGTCGGCGACGGCGAGACTGCGGGTGTAGGCCGACCGCAGCAGGTGCGAGCGGTCCTCGTGGGGCGAGTAGAGCGGTCCGACGGTGTGGATCACCCAGCGCGCCGGGAGTTTTCCGGCAGTGGTGGCCACCGCCGCACCGACGTCCAGACCGTTGGGCAGGGTCGTCGCGCGCAGGGCCTTGCAGGCGGCGAGGATCTCCGGACCGCCGGCGTGGTGGATGGCGCCGTCGACGCCGCCGCCGCCGAGGAGGGAGGACTTGGCGGCGTTGACGATCGCGTCGACGCGCTGGGCGGTGATGTCGCCGTGGACGACGTCGATGAGGGTCACGACTGCTCCTGGAACATGGTGGGACGAGCGGGGACGGCGACGGGACGACCGTATCCCTTGCGGGCGGCCGCCGTGGCCAGGCGGGTCAGGTCGTGCGCGGTGTACCCGGGCCAGCCGTGCAGGATGCGCCGCCAACGATCCGGGACCGCCGAGGCGCCCCAGCGAGCGCCAAGCAGTCCGCCCGCGATGGCGGCGGTCGTGTCGGTGTCACCGCCGGCGCGGACCGCGGCCTCGAGGGCACGCTGCAGGTGCCCGGCGTCGGAATCGTCGGTCGTGCTGATCGCCCACCACGCGGTCTGCAGCGCGTGGACGGTCCATCCGTTGTTCGCGAAGTCGTCGGGCGAGCCGCGCTCGGCCCGATCGAGCAACGGGCCCCAGTACTCGGCGACGTCGGCGGGGCAGACCTGCAGGTATCCGCGGACACCGTCGAAGGTGCCGTGCAGGACGGCGTGGCGGATCGCGTACGTCCACAGCCGGCAGGCCTGGACCACCCGGGGGTCGTCGTGGGTCAGCCGGGCCACCTCCCCCGCGGCGACGAGCGCGACGTCCGTCCCGCCCGCGCCGAGACAGGACAATGCGACGGGGGCGGTGCGCATGAGAGCGCCGTTGCCGCCCTTGCGGCCGGGAAGGGCGCGGGCGCGGGCCTGCATCGCGGCGCCGCCGGCGGGACGATGCGAGAGCACCGCGCGGGTCTGGTTGCCGATGTCCTTCGGGTCCGAGTCGAACCAGCGCACGAACTGCGCGGCCACCGCGTCGAGACCGGCGGCGCTGCCGAGGTCGACGCCCGTGGCCGCGACCTCGGCGACGGCGACGGTCATCGCGGTGTCGTCGGTCCACTCCCCCGGTTCCCACCCGAACACGCCGCCGCCGACCATGCCGATCTCAGCGTCCGCCGCGGGGTGAGTGAATTCGTAGCCGGCGCCGAGGGCGTCCCCGGCCGCCGTCGCCACCAGCAGCACCCCCACCGCTCGGTCGCACTGTCGTGTCGTCAATGCCATCGCTCGTCCCACCCTTCGATCAAATCTGCGCTATCAGCTTAGATCATGTCCGAGCTAAGCTGCAAGAGTGAACGAGTGGAGGGACGAGACCGGCCGGACGCTGGGCGACTATCCGCACCCGTCGGCGGCGGTGGACGTCGCCGTGCTGACCTACTGCGACGGCGAACTCCGGGTGCTGGCCGTCGAGCACGGCCACGGCCCCCTGGCCCTGCCCGGCACGTTCCTCCGCGAACGCGAACGGCTCGCCGACGCCGCCCGGCGCGTGCTGCGCGACAAGACGAACCTCGCCGGCATCCGATTCCACCAGATCGGCGCGTTCGACACCCCCGACCGGGATCCGCGCGGATGGGTGATCTCGATCGCCCATGCCGCGGCGGTCCCCCACGAGGATCTCCCGCCCCGCGCCCTCCTCGTGGTGGTGCGTGACGGAAAGGCCGACCAGCCGCTGGCTTTCGATCATGCCGAGATGGTGGCGGCGGCCGTGGCGGATCTGCGGGCGCGCTACGCACAGCGTGTCGATCCGGACGGGCTGCTCGGCGACGAGTTCACCGTCCTCGAGCTGCGGCGGCTGTACGAGGTGGTGTTCGGTCTTCCACTGCAGAAGGACTCGTTCCGCCGCCACGTCGTCGACGCTCTCGACAGCACCGGGCGCATGTCGAGTCCGGGTACCGGCCGGCCGGCGGAACTGTTCCGCCGCAAGGACGGCGCCCGGTTGCCGGCTCAGGCGGCGGTGTTGTTCACCGGCTGAGGCGGCCGCGGGGTCACAGGATCGGATAGACGAAGTGCCCGGGCCCGCCGCCCGGCAGACTCGAACCGGTGACGTTCGGCAGGTTGGCCGGCAGCCGGATCAGCTTGTGCGGCTGCCCGTTCTGATCGGCCTGCCAACAGTCGGTGGTCACGCCGTGGAAGCCGACGCAGACGATCCGGGTGCCGGTGCCGAACGGTGACGTGAGCCGATTCCGGTTCACCAGCGGATTCCAGTAGTCCAGGTCCGCAGGAGTCAGGAAGTCCTTGGTCTCGTACGGCATCATCGGTGTCGGATAGGACGGAATCTCGGGCCACTGGTCCTGCGCCGACGCCGGGCCGGATGCGCCGAAGACTGCGGCGGCCGCCAGCAGCAGCGTCGCTCCCGCTCGCCGGGCACGGCGGCCGATACGGTTGCTCGTCATCTCGCCTCCTCGCGGTACTCGTCCCGACCATCGAAGCACGTGGTGCCCGCCGGCAGCGGGCACCACGCGGAGACGGAAGATTCGGAACCGGTCAGCCGAGCCGCTTGTGGTACACGACGACGTCGCACGGAACGGCGAGCAGCGGAACCAGTTCGGGGTACATGACCTCGGGGTCCTCCGTCCGCACCGGCACGTATCCCATTCGCGGATACCACTGCGACAGGAACACCTTCGACGGGTGCTCGAAGTCTTTGGGCTGGATGATCTCGAGCTGCATGATCTCGTTCCCGAGCCGCGCCGCGTGGGATTCGGCGAACCGCACCAGGGCACGGCCGATGCCTGCACCCCGCACCTCCGGGTCGGCAGCGAGCATCCCGAACTCGGCGGTGCGGGCATCGAGTTGCACCACCTTCACGCAGCCCACGATCCGGTCGCCGAGCGAGGCGACGAAGAGCTGACCGGCACCGGCAAGTTCGGCGATCTCGGTCGCCGAGGTCCGGGTGGCCCCCTCCGGCCACATGCCGTCCTCGGCAACGGCATAGACGGAATTGACGAGGTCGGCGACCACCTTGGCGGTGTCGTCACTGCCGTCGGCCGGGCGCACCAGCGGCCCGATACTCAGTTCCCCAGAGTCCGTCAACGTCTTTCACCCAATTTTCTCGACGACCGCGGCCCGCAACCGCGGAGGGACCGGCGGTCCGGCTTGCCGGAACAAGCCTAGCCGACCGCGACGACGCGACCGTTCCGGCTTCCGAGGGGCGGACGCTCAGCCGGGCAGCGCGCCGACGGCCGGCCTCGACGCCCCGAACTTCGAGGCGAGTTCGCGCCGGGCGGCCCGGTCGCCGGCCCGCTCGAGGAACCGCCTGCCGGTGCGTGTGCGGGCCACCACCGTGGAGGCGACGACGTTCTTGACCAGCACCGGAGGAACGGCCCAGGCCGAGGTGACGGGCAGATCCAGCTCCCGCAGGCTCTGCGTGCCGAGGAAGTACCGAAGCATACTCAGCAGGCGCTGCCGCTCGTACCGGCCGCGCACGTCCCCGAACCTGCCGTGGTCGAGGGTCCGCTGGCCCTCCACGAGGGCCCCGGACAACGCGGCACCCGCGGGCGTGACGTCGTCCTGCACCAGCAGCACGTGGTAGTTGAACACGTGCTGCTCGCGTTCGGTGTCGAACAGCCAGTCCTCGTCGATTCCCATGAGCCATCCGACGTACTTCCACAGGTGCATCACCGCCCGCGACTCCTCACGGGTGACGAAGTACCCGAGTGCCCGCATGCCGAGCAACAGCGTGCCGTTGAACAACCCGAGAGTTGCCGCCTGGTCGGTCTGGTTGATCGGCAGACCCCAGCGCTCGACGTCCCATCGGCCGTTGGTCTCGAACTGGTGGTTGATCAGCGCATGCATCGCGCGCACGTGCACGGTGAGCTTGAATCCCTCACCGTTCCTGCGCATCCCGCCCGGCTCGCCGACCGCGGTTCCCCATTTCTGCGTTTCGCCGAGGCGCCGCATTGCGGTCGAGCCGGTCAGGCCCCCGGTCTCGACGAGCAGATCCGGCGGCCCGCCGAACCGATAGCCACCGATGAGCGACAACTGGAGCAGCACGTCGATGCGGCTGCGGCCCATCCTGCGAAAGGCCCGGGCGCCCTTCTCCAGCAGGTCGAAGTCCACCCACTCCGGGACGTCGTCGACCACGGCGAAGAACCGTCGCAGCGCCTCCGGGGCCTCCGGCACCGCGTCGATGCCGTGCTCGAGCGCCCGATGGAACTGCGCCATGCTCACCCGTTCGGCGTCCGTCCGGGGGCGGCGCATCGCGCGCACCAGATCGGCGCCCACCTCGTCCCGGGCGAACATCCGGCGGCCGATCCGATCGAGCAGTTCCTCGTCGACGGCGCCGATCCGCGCGTAGGCGCGCAGCGGGCGTCCGATGCGCTGGTTCCTGGGCCGGATGCCCGCGTACCGGCGCGGGTAACGGGCCGCCTGCGCGTCCTGCCGAATCTCGTGTGCCACCATGAGCCGATGCTGACACGAGCAAATACTCGCGTTCAATTCGCGTCCGGGGGGCGCCGATGAGGCCGGCGGAGCAGAGCCGGCTGCGCCGGGTGCCACGGCAACGCCGCTCCCAGGCGATGGTCGAGCGCATCGTGACCGCCGGCCGGGAGGTCCTGCTCACCCACGGATACGAGGGCGCCTCCACCAACCGGATCGCCGCCGCCGCCGGTATCAGCCCCGGCTCGCTGTACCAGTACTTCCCCGGCAAGGACGCCATCGTGGCCGAAGTCGTCGACCGGTGGACCGAGGAGGTTCAGGCTCGCATTTCGCACGTGTTCACCGATGCGCTCGACGCCCCCACCTGGACCGAATCGGTGCGGACCAACATGCGCGTACTCCTCGAGGCACTCGGCGAGAACCCCCGGCTGCTGCGCGTGCTCGTCGAGCAACTCCCCCGCACGCCGGACAGCCGGCTGGTCGCGTTCGAGCACCGCATCGACGCGCTGCTGGCCATGTGGCTGCGCTTCAATCCCGGCCGGCGCCGGATCGAGCATCCCGACGCTATCGCGTGGATGCTCGTCCGCACCGTCGAGAACGTCGCGGTCGGTTACGTGCTCGATCAGCCACCGATCGAGCCGGAGGTGGTCGCGGACCAGCTGACGGCCATGATCACCGCCTATCTCAAGGAGATTCTGGACTGAGCGCCGCCCGTATCCTTCCCGACGATCTGTCCGCACGCCTCAGCAGTTGCTCCGGCAGCGTCGCAGCTGGCCGGCCAGGTATCGCCGGGCGCGGCGATGCCCACCCGCGCTGGCGAGTTCGAGGTCCAGCGCGTTCAGGAGCGTCGCGAGCAGGCTCGCCTGCGGGGCCCAGCCGCGCCGGTTCCGGCACTCGGCGAGCCACTCGACCGGACCCCGGTGACCGCGGTCGGCGTTGCACCGCCGGCACGCGGCGGCCTCGTTGGCCGCGATGCTGGGACCGCCCTTGACTCGTGGCACGAGATGTTCGGTGGTCGGCGGAATCAACGGTCCGAACCGTCGGCCACACCACAGGCAGCAATCGTCCTGTCGTTCGACGGCGAGCGTGAGTCTGGCGGCGCGGTCCACCTGTCGATCGTGACCGAGTCGCTCCCCGAGCGCCAGTGCCCCCGCGGACCACGATGCAGGGCGAGCGTTGTCGTCCCGTTCGCTCAGGGATCACAGGCGCTTGCAGAAGTGGCGCCGGGACACCCGTGGCGGAGATCACTTTCATCCGGCAGACATTCGCGTTCTCCGCACCGTACCATCTTGCGCGGGTGGGGTTCCGGGGGGATACGACATTCGAGGCGTCCGAACGAGCATTCGGGAACTGGACGGTTTCACGAGCAGTCTCCCCCGTGCATCACGTCGTTGTGCAAGTTCGGTTCCATCAAGGGGGGTCATGCATTCTCGCCACACCGTCGTCACGTCCGGACATGCACTGCTGGACGGGCTGGCCACTTCATGCGTCGAGCGCCCCGATCGGATCGCGGTGACCGATCTGCGCTCGTCGTCGCAGCACGCTTTTTCCGACATCCAGCACGCGGCCGAGTCCGCACGGACACACCTGCACCAGCTGGGTGTACGGCCAGGCGACAACGTGGTGGTGACGCTGCCGCTGAGCGTCGAGCTGATCGCATACTGCTACGGCGTATTCCTGGTAGGAGCAGTCCCCGCGTTCCTCGACCCCAACCAGCCCCCCGACACGCTGGCCGCGTGCCTTGCCGACCTCGATGCGCCGGTGTGGGTCTCCGAACTGCCCTGCCCCGGAGCGGATCTCTACGACGGCATCGTCTGCACCCCGACGAGCACCGGCTTCGACAGCGCTCGTCTCGGTACGGTTCTGCCCGACCCGAGTCGGAGCGAAATGCAGTGGGACATCGCCGATACCGTGCTGCTGCTCTACACCAGCGGAACCACGGGCATCCCCAAGGGAGTGCCGTGGACCTCGCGCGAGCTCGCCTCGCAGATGCGCTACTACCGCAGCGACGAGATCTCCTCCGAGTTCTGCCTGTTTCCACACCTGGCTCTGGTGGCCGTGGCCATGGGCCGACGCGTGGTGTTGCCGGACCTGGCCACCGTCCAACCCGCTCGCCTCGACGTCGCCGCGTTCTACCAGCAGCTGGCCGTCTCCGGCAGCGACTACCTGTTCGCTTCGCCACTGGTGTGGCATCGCCTGATCACCCATATGGATCAGCATCACCTGCCCGCCCCGGCGTTGCGACGGGTGGCCACCGCGGGGTCGGCCATCGGCGCCCGGCTGGTCGAACGCATGCAGGACAGGCTCGCCCCGGCCGAGGTCGTGGTGCCGTATGCGAGCACCGAAGTGTTGATGCCGATCACCCTGATCGGCGCCGACGAGCACGTGTACCGTTCGAAGCTCGGAACCTGGACCGGCATGGGCACCCCGCTCGGGCGGCCGCCCGCGGACATGGACGTCGCTGTCGTCGAATCGCAGTTCGAGGGGCCGCACTTCGACGTAGCGCTCGACGGCCTCCCTGCCGACAGGACCGGCGAGATCGTCGTTTCCGGCGCTCGGGTGAGCACCACCTACTTCCACCGCGACGACGCCGTGCGCACCGCCAAACTGCGCGATACGCGAACCGGTGAGATATGGCACCGCACAGGCGATTTCGGCTACATCGACTCCTCGGGTCTGGTGTGGTACCTGTGCCGCAGAAAGGACGTCGTCGACTCCCCACACGGCCCGATCCATCCCGATGCGCTCGAACAGATGTGGAACATGGTCACCGGGTTCCTGCTCAGCGCAGTGGTGTATCTCGAGGATCTCGACCGCCTGTTCTACGTCTTTCCCCACGACGAGGATCCTCGCGCCGTCGACCTCGGCACCATGGCAATCCTCGCCCAGCGGCTGCACTTGCCACGGCCCACCCCGGTGCACCTGTCCACCGCGCTACCGACCGACCCGCGGCACAACAGCAAGATCGACCGCGGGCGACTGCGCCGCGTCGTCGAGCACCTCGTCGCGACGGAGGGCCTGTGACCACTACTTCGACTCCGTCGCTGCGTTCGACACCGCCGGCCTGAACGGTCCGGTTCGCGGCTGTGCCGTCGGCACCGGTTTCGGCACCTCCGACTGCTCGAGGCCGGCTACCCGCTGTTCCGACGGCAGCGTGGACGTGCTCGACCGATTTCGGCTCGACTGCGCCGAGGCCGGTCTGCCCTACGCCACCGCACCCGGCCCTCACCTCAGCCAGCTCGTCAGGCTGCCGATACCCTGCCGACCCTCGATGGGTCGACAACTCCACACCCCGGACGCCCCGACCGCGCCCGTGGACGAGCGCGCGGTCAGCGGGCGGCGTTCACCGACTCGGGAAAACCATGCGGCCGAGCACAGTGCGCATTTCGGCGAGAAGAGCCGGGTCCACGCCGGCGAAGTGCCGGTCCGACACCTCCTCGCTGAGCCGGCGCGCTTCGTCGCACAGCTTTCGTCCCTCGTCGGTGGCGACGACGAGTTTGTTGCGCCGGTCGCCCGGGTCGGCGGTGCGGGCGACCAGATTCCGGTTCTCGAGTTCGTCGACGATCGCGACGATCTGGCTGGGGTCGAGTCCCATGTCCGCGGCGATGCGGCGCTGCGCCACACCGGAGGGTTCGTCGCACGCGAGGGAGAGCACCGTGTAGGGGCGCACCCGCAGCCCGAGTGGGGCGAGAGCCTCGTTCACCGATCGCACCACCATCGCACTGGCACGCGTCAGCAGAAATCCCAGGTCGTCCTCGAGGACGCGTCGACGTTCCATTCCGAGAGCCTTTCGTCGCGACCCTCAGGATAACAGTTCCTCAATCGTTGACATTCTCAATAGTAGATGTTCCTATGTGATTGGGAGTTCATCAGCTCGAGCAACGGAGGATCTCGTGGACCTCAGCAACAAAGTCGCCGTCGTCACCGGTAGCGGGCAGGGCCTCGGCCTCGCCTACGCCGCCGAGCTGGCACGTCACGGCGCCGCGGTCGTGATCAACGACGTCGACCGGGGCACCGCCGATGCCGCCGTCGCGACGATCACCGCCGCGGGCGGACGCGCCGTCGCCGTCGTCGCCCCCGTCGGTCCCACCGAGACGGCTCGAAAACTCGTCGCCGCCGCGGTCGAGCACTTCGGCCGCCTCGACGTGATGGTGACCAATGCGGGCATCCTGCGTGACAAGGTGCTGTGGAAGATGACCGACGACGACTTCGACGCCGTGATCGACGTGCACTTGCGCGGCACCTTCACGTGCGTGCGCGAGGCCGTACTGCGCTTCCGTGAGCAGGGCGAGGGCGGGCGCATCATCGCCATCGGATCCCCGGCCGGGCAGCGCGGCAACTTCGGGCAGACCAACTACTCCGGCGCCAAGGCCGCGGTGGTCGGGATGGTCCGCACCTGGGCGATGGAACTGCAGCGCGCCGGGATCACCGCCAACGCGGTGTGCCCCGTCGCCGTCACCGCGATGACCGAGACCGTGCCGATCTTCGCGCCCTACATCGAGCAGATGAAGCAGACCGGCGAGCTGCCCGCGGTGATCCGCCGCGAGGTCGGCATGGGCACCCCGCAGGACGTCGCCGGCCTGATCGCCTTCCTCGCCTCCGACGACGCCGCCGACATCACCGGGCAGGCGTTCTCCGTCGGCGGCGACCGCCTGGCGCTGTGGTCGCATCCGCAGCTGACCGCCACCGCCTTCCACGATGGCGGCTTCTCCGCCGACGACGTGGCCGCGCAGTGGCCCATCGTGTTCGCCGACCGCGTCGAGTCCGTCGGCGAGGAATTCCCCGAGGAGGTGCTCGCCAAGTGAGCCGCTACGAATACGGGATCGACTTCGAGGCGATCGAGGCGATCGACATCCACACCCACGTCGAGATCGACGGCTGCGGACACCGCTCCATGGACGACGAACTGATGGCCGCCTCGGAGAAGTACTTCAAGTCCGGCGAGGAACGCACCCCCACCATCGACTCCATCGCCGAGCACTACCGGCAGCGGAACATGGCCGCCGTCGTGTTCACCGTCGATGCCCGGTCCGCCACCGGCCACGCCCCCAACTCGGTCGAGGAGATCGCCGAGCTCGCCACCACCCACAACGACGTGCTCATCCCCTTCGGCTCCGTCGATCCGTTGCAGGGCAAGGCCGCTGTGAAACGGGCGCGCCGCCTGGTCGACGAGTACGGCGTCAAGGGCTTCAAGTTCCACCCCAGCATGCAGGGCTTCGAGCCGAACGACCGGCAGTTCTACCCCCTCTACGAGGCCCTCATCGAGGCCGGCGTGCCCGCCCTGTTCCACACCGGCCAGACCGGCATCGGCGCCGGACTGCCCGGCGGGCACGGCATCAAGCTGCGCTACTCCGACCCCATGCTGCTCGACGACGTCGCCGCCGACTTCCCCGACCTGACCATCGTCATGGCCCATCCCGCGGTACCGTGGGTCGACGCGCAGATCTCCATCGCCACCCACAAGGCCAACGTCTACATCGACCTCTCCGGCTGGTCCCCCAAGTACTTCCCGCCGCAACTGGTCAAGGCCGCGAACACGATGCTGCGCCACAAGGTGCTGTTCGGCTCCGACTTCCCCGTCATCCAAGTGGATCGATGGCGCAACGATTTCGCCACTCTCGACATCAAACCCGACATCGCACCGATGATCTTCAAGCAGAACGCACTGCGCGTTCTCGGCATCAAGCGCTGAGCACAGGAGGCCCCATGACCGTCCCCGCCACCTCCATCACCCACGTCGCCACCTTGGCCGACCTCGAGGCACTCGTCGGGCAACCGCTCGGCGTCAGCTCGTGGATGGCGATCGAGCAGGACCGGATCCAGACCTTCGCCGACGCCACCGACGATCATCAGTGGATCCACCTCGACGTCGAGCGGGCGAAGAAGGAGAGCCCGTTCGGCGGTCCCATCGCCCACGGTTACCTGACGCTCTCCCTGATCATCCCGATGTGGAGCGAGGTCCTGAAGGTCGACAGTGTCACCATGGCCGTCAACTACGGCCTGAACAAGGTCCGCTTCACCAGTCCCGTGCCCGCCGGCGGCAAGGTCCGCCTCGACGCGACGCTGAAGTCGCTCGAGAAGCTGCCGAAGGGCGGCGTCCAGATCACCATCGACGGCCTGATCGAACTCGAGGGCAGCGAGCGGCCCGCCGTCGTCGTCGAGGCGGTCTACCGCATGTTCGAGTAGCGGCCGCCGCCTACAGTCGAGCGAATGTACCCTTCTGTCGATCTACGAAGCTGAAGGGTACATTCGCTCGTTTCGGGACGGCTTACGGTTGCACGAACGCGGGCAACAGTGTCAGCGCGACCCGTTCGTTCCAGTCGGCGTCGATGTCACCGCTCCGGGCCCGTTCCGCGCAGTAGGCGCCGACGATGCAGTCCAGGAACGTTTCGACGTCGAGGTCGGCTCGCACGATTCCCCGCGAGATGTGGTGTCGCACGACCTCTGTCAAGGTACTGCGGTGGCGCACGAGCACCGAGCGGATGAGACCGGTGAACGCGGGATCCGCATCGGTCACCAGCGCAGCGAGGCCGCCGAAGCCGACGCCCCCGTCGACCGAACGCAGGGACTGCTCGGCCAGCCACATCAGTACTTCGTGCGCCGTGGCGTCCGGATCGGGCGGCGAGGGCTGCGCAATCGGCTCCATCACCGCGGTGAGCATCTCGTCCCTGTCGCGGTAGCGACGATAGATGGTGGTGCGGGCCATGCCCGTGTGTGCGGCCACGGCCTCGATCGTCACCGCCTTGGGTCCCTTGCGACGAAGCAGTTCGAGCACGGCGTCGGCGATGCGTTCCTCCGGCGTGGCAGTGCCCTCACCGACCGCAGTGCCCTCACCCGACCGCATGCACCCCTCCGTCCGCCGTCCCGACTTCGACGATCATCCTACAACAGCGCTACACTCTCTGTAGCTACGCAACATGTAGCGATTCGAAGAGAGGTGCGCACATGAAGATCTCGAACTCGTTCGCCGGAGCGATCGCCCTGATCCTGGGCATCGCCACCATGACCGCGTCGGTGTGGTTCGACACCACCGCCGTCGGCTCCGGCGTCACCCTCGGACTGGGGGCCATCGCCGCGATCTACGCCCTGTGGTCGCTGATCGCCCGCGACCCCACCAAGGACCACTGGTCCCTGTCCGTCGTCGGCCTGATCCTGTTCATCTCGCCCTGGATCGGACAGTTCGCCGGCGACGGAGCAGCCTGGACCGCGTGGATCGCGGGTGCGCTCATCATGCTCGTCGGCAGCAGCGCCTACCTCGCCGACGAGTTCGCCGACGTCACGGCGTCGACCCCGGGACGGTCCCCGATCACGGAAACTGTGGTCCTCGACCGGAAGTAGTGGCCAAGCACGCGGAGGTGTCCACTCGACCGGTGACCGCCCCGATCAGCACGGACACATCCTCGGGGATGCTGTTTCCGCGCCACGCCACGTGACCGTCCGGCCGCACGAGTACGAGATCGGCCTCGTAGACGGCGCGCACCGTGGCGTCGTCCACGGCGAGAACCTGAATGGGCATGTTCGCCGCGGCTGCAGCATCGACCAGTTCCGTCGCGGCGTCCTCGCCGACGAAGCTGACGATGGTGAACGTGTCGCGGTAGGCGTCGAGCATGGACCGGCCGTCCGGCAGCCGCACGTGCGGTGCGCGTGCGCCGGGAAGAGTGGTGGGGATGTAGGTCGAACCGTCGTTGTCGGGAACCGCACGGTCGTCCCGGACGATCACCGGCGAGGCGTAGACATACCCCATTTCCACGCCGAAGCTCTCGTGCTCACCGGTGTGGGAAGCGAAGTACTGCTCCAGGGCGTGCCGGTGCTCGTCTGCTTCGGTGGTGTCGGCTTCGACGAGTTCTGGGTCGACGAGCTGCTGGGCTTCGACGTGGACGCCGAGATGGCGGAACGACCAGTCCCGGGCCATGACGGCAACCGGTCGGCGCTCGGTTTCGTAGCTGTCGAGAAGGTCGTTGCCGCCGTATCCCTGGAGGACTGCGGCGAGCTTCCATCCGAGGTTGACGGCGTCGGCGATGCCGGTGTTCAGTCCGTATCCGCCGGTGGGGATGACCTCGTGGGCGGCGTCGCCGGCGACGAACAGCCGACCGAGGCGGTACCGGTCGGCGACGAGTACGTTCGCGTGCCACACACTGCTCTGCAGGACCTCGTCGACGTCGAGGTGCCGGCCGCAGACCGCGTCCAGCAGTTCCTGCTTGTCGATGTCTTCGGTCCGCACACCGTCGGTGATGGCGCTGGTCTGCAGCGTCCACGTGTCGCGTTCGTCCTGGGCGATGATCGCGCCGACTCCGCCGCCGACGAAGAAGGTGTGCCAGAACTGGCCGTGCGCGTGCAGGGTTTCGAGATCCCGGGACTTGAAATGCACCTGGCAGAACGTGATGACGCCGCGCTCGCCCTCCATGGTCAGCCCCATGGCGCGCCGCACGACCGAGGCGGCGCCGTCACATCCGACGACGTAGTCCGCCGCGAGTGTGTGGACGGTGCCGTCGACCGGGGAGGTGATCTCGATCCGGGCACCGCCGTCGTCCTGGGTGACGGCGGTGACGCGCCAGGGCCGGAGCACCTCGATGTTCTCGTCCGCGAGACAGCGGCGCATGAGCAGCTTCTCGACCTCGATCTGGGTGACCCGCTGCCAGGCGTGCGCCGGTGTGGTGCCGTCGTTCCTGGACGCGATCCACTCGGACATCTCGTCGACGGCGGGGTACTTCCAGCGGCCCACCTGCCGGCCTGCCATCGAGGTGCAGAAGACGACATCGTGCGAGTGCTCCGGGGCGACGCCGACCGAACGGATGTCGTCGACGAGACCGAGCCGGTCGAGAAGCTCCATGCTGCGCGCATTCGTCAGGTCCATCTTCGGAAAGCGGGTCGTCTGCGGAGCCTGTTCGACCAGGGTGCTGCGGATCCCGTGCAGGCTGAGTTCGAGCGCGAGAATCATCCCCACCGGGCCCGCGCCGGAAATCACCACCGGTCGCCGCGACGACACATCGATCGCCGCAGCGACGTCCGTCGACGACGGCCCGGGGCGCACCGAATCCTGTTCCGGCTCGCGACTTGTGGGATGGATCATGACGATTCCTTTCGAGGTGTTCCGCCCGTACGCGGCCGTGGAGTACGACCGGGCGTGTGGGATGCGCAGGGTGGGACGAGGTGGCGTCACCGAGTCGGGTGGCTGCCACCGGTAGGTCCGCGGCGGCAGCCGCCTCCCGGTGTCAGCGCGCGGCGACGACCGGGCTGGGATCCATGAAGATCAGGTACTCGGTCACCTTCCCGTCCTCGATGCGGGTGCGGGTGACCGCAGGAAGGGTGAACGTGGTGCCGTCGTTCATCGTGTACGTGACGTCCACGCGCAGGGCGGTGACGTTGCCGGCGCACCACTGTTCGAGGATGACGTGCTGCATTCCGGCGACCGATCCCAGGTAGGACGCCACCCACTGCTGGACCGCCTCGCTTCCTTCGACCGGGTCGTTGTTCCCCATGCGGAAGTGGCAGTCCGTGGAGAAGTAGCCGAAGAATCGGGCGATGTCGGTGTCGGCAGCATGGAGAAGGCTACGGGTGATCTCGAGGGCGGTGGCATCGGGGGAGGTCGTGTCGGAGGTCATGGCGTTCACTTCCGTTGCGGTGGAGGTGCTCGTACGTCGCGCACCTGGAGGGCATGTCGGAGACCGATCCGGGTGTGTCAGAGCAGCGGGTCGGCGACGGGGAGGTCGAGGGTGAAGCGACCCATCGTTTCCGACGCGGTGTCGATGTCGAGGAAGGCATGCACCGCCAGGACGCTGAGGTCACGATGGAAGCGCTGGATCGGTGAGGCGGTGCGGAATCCGTCGCCGCCGATGCCGCGCACGATGTCGTTGAGCGCATTGCGGCACAGGTCGGTCATGTACGCCGCCTTCAGTTTCATTTCGGCCCGATCCTGCGGATCCGACTGCTCGGGTCGCTGTGCGGTGAGGCGTTCGAAGAAGGCCTGCAGGAGAGTCTCGGCGGCGTCCGCCGCGGCAAGGGCACGGCCGAGCCGCATCTGGGCGGCCTGCTTGCCGGCGGCCTTCTCCTGGCTCAATGTTCCCTGCCGCTGACGGGTGCGGTCGATGAATGCGTTCGTCGCTCCCCGCATGGCCCCGACGACGACGGGCGTCACCTCCGCCATCGCGAAGGGCAGGAACGGCAGGTGGTACATCGGGTTGTCGTGGAGCAGCATGCCCGGCGCCGCGCCGGCGAGGGCGAGGTCGAACGGACCGGTCCGGTAGTCGGGGACGAACACGTCCTCGACGGAGACGTCGTTGCTGGCGGTCCCGGCCATGCCGGAGATGTACCAGGTGTCGTGGATCTCGACCTCACTGCGAGGAACGAGGAACCACAGAGGCGCCGGCGGGCGACCCTCCTCGAGGGAAACTCCGGCGAAGGTGAACCATTCGGCGTGAGCGGAGCCGGAGTTCCAGGCGGTCTGACCGGTGATCCGGTAGCCGCCCTCGACCTTCTGCACTCCGCGCAGTGGAGCGGCAGTGCCGGCGGTGAGGGTGTAGGGCTTGTCCGCGAACACCTCTCGCTGTGCCTGCTCGGTGAAGATGTTCACCCGCCATGCCGCGCCGATGTAGAAGGACGTGACCCACCCCGTCGACGGGCACACGGCGCTGATGGCGCGAACGATGTCCGCTGCGACATCGAGACCGAGCTCGAGCCCGCCGTACGCTTTCGGTGTCAGCGTCGCCAGGATCCCCGAGTCGATCAGGTCGGTGATCGTCTCGTCGAGCGGCGCCCGGTTCTCCTCGCTTTTCTGGGCGCGTTCGGCCAAGACCGGCACCAGGTCGTTGACGCGGCTCATCAGTTGATCGGCGGTGATGTCCATGGTTTCCTCGCTTCGGGATGGGTGGTCGAATTGATCGCAGAGAGCTGACCCACTCCGGCACCGCACACCTCGGGTGCGCGAAATCGACTGGATCGGAATGGATTCGGACGAAGGCGGTGGTCAGTGTGAGCGTTCGCGATACTCGTCGGGTGCTACGAGGGTGAGGCCGTAGCTGTCGGCCAGTGCTTCGGCGTCGTGGGGACCTGCGGTGTTCACCGGGTCGCCGATGCCGTCGAGTTCGGCGAAGACCGCACCGGAGTATTCCGGCCGTGCCAGATCGGTCAGCGCAAGCGCGCAGGCGGCGACCGTCCGTCGCTCGCACAGGACACGCGGATCCACCCGGACGGGGACGAGATGCCCGGGCCTGCTGAGGTCGTCGACGCTCGAGCGCGGATCCGCGAGCACCCGGGCGGTGCGAGCCCGATCTGCCCCGGAGATGCCGGTGGTGACTCCGGCCGAAGCGTCGACGGCAACACATTGGCCGTATGCGCATGCCGACGGCGCGCGCGAACTCGGAGTGGCTTCGGGCAGACCGAGCCGGTCGCAGTCCCGCTCGTGGAGGGCCACTTGGACGAATCCCGTGCTGTGTCGAATGACGAAGGCCATCTGCTCGGTGGTCACGGTGCCTGCACACCCGACGAGCACGAGACGAGCACCGTGCCGCAGGATGATCAGTTCGCCTCGTGCCAGGGCGCGCATGCCCTCGGCTGCAGTCGACCACAGGGTCCGCGGGTCAGCGGCGTATGCAACGGAGGCGGTCATGACTTTCCTCTCCTCGAGGGTGTTCGGCGCTGGGGAACAGGGGCAGAAGCGATAGACGCTGCCGCCCGGAACTGTCCGGTTACACCATTTCCAGCGCGCAGTGGGTGCCGAAGGTGCGGCGGTGATAGGTGAGGGGGTCGCTGTCGTGCTGCTCGGCGGCGACGACATTGCCCAGCACGATCATGTGGTCGCCGCCTTCGAGGATCCGTTCGACGGTGCAAGCTACCCATCCGGCCGCACCGGTGATCCGGGGCAGGTCGTGGTCGATGTCCCAGCGAACCCCGTGGAACTTGCCGAGGCCGTTCTTGGTGGCGAATTTCAGGGCGGCGCTGTGTTGGTCACTGGACAGGATGTTCAGGCCGAACCTGCGCGACTCGGTGACGAGTTCGAGGGTTTCGGACCCCCGGTCGAGGGAGACGAGGACCATCGGAGGGTTCATCGACAGCGAGAGGAAGGCGCTGACGGTGGTGCCGACGGGCAGCCCGCCGTTCATGGAGGTTGCGACGGCGACGGGGGTGGCTACGTGCGCCATCACGTTCTTGAAAGTTTCCTGGAGCGAAGTCAACGGACGTGTCCTTCGATCGACCGCGGGACATGCCGCGGGCCTGGAGGATGGGGCGCCGGGACCCGCTTCGACTGCTCTCACCACGGTGGCCGGCTGTGTTCTAGGACACAAGTAGACCGCACGGGTTGCGCCTTGCGCATTGGTGCGCAGCCTAAGGTTGCGCACCAACCTTGGTTTCCAGACCAAACTGCAGACGCAGGATGCCGGTACTGCCGAGCGCTACTCTCGGGCGAGCGGATCTCCGCGAAGCCACTCGTGAATGCGGAGCGCCGCACGCAGGTCGGTGGTCGTCTCCCCCGAATGACCACACAGATTCAACGCCTTGTGCACGCGATAGGTCACCGTGTTCTTCGAGATATGCTCTGCCGCAGCCACCTTGGACAGACTGTGATCCATGTCGAGATAGCGGCGCAGCGTCGACCGAAGCTCCGCCATGCGAGGTTCGCGCTGCGCGAGCGGGCCCAGCAGCCGCGACGCGAACTGGTCTGCCGCGTCCGGATCCGACAGGAGCAACACCTCGAGTGCGACGTGTTCGTGGGCCACGGTGCAGGGACCCCGGCCCGGGTGAAGGCGGATCAGTCGTTCGACCGCCTTGGCTTCGGCATGGCTTCGACGGAAGCCCTCCACCCCGACCCCCGTCTCCCCTACCGTGACGAACACGTCGTCGAACGTGGGGAGGGCACCCCGGTGCGGCGAACTCCCGGGGCGCACGGTTCCCCACGCCCATACCGTCTGGAGCCCGACCGGTAGTACCAACGAGGCCGACGCGGTGCCTCGCTCCCGCAGGACGGTGTCGACGACGGTGCGCAGATCCTGGGTGGAGTGCGGTCCGCCCCACGCGACGAGCGCAATGTGGGGGCCGGCGAGCGGATAGCCGAGAACCTTCTCGGCGTGGACCCGATCGACATCCTCGGCTCCCAGGATCTGGTTCACCAGATCGAATCGGGCCGCAGACACCCCCGCGGCCCAGACGCTTTGCTCTGCGATGAAAGCGGAGGCCGCCCCGGCCGTGAAGTCGTCGTGCACCTCGAAGAGCAACACCGAGATCCGCCGGAGTTCGGCACTGCTCTCCGTGGGCGGAAGCAAGAGAGTCGCCGCGTCGAGAAAGGCCGCGGCCAGGACGGCGTACCCCACGCGAATGGTACGCAGCAGGTCGTCGAGCTCCATACCTCGTCGGGCGAAGTCCCGGGCGATCTCGTCGACCTCGGCACTCGCCAGCGTCGTGTCGGACTCGCCGAGACCGGCCACCATCATCAGTGCGCGCAGTGCGGTGGAGGTGGTGGCTCGACGGATGGCCACCATGACAGCCGCCTCGTCCGCCAGGGCCGGAATCTTCCGGGCAATCCTGGCGGCGATGTCCTGACCGACCTCGACCGCCCAGGTCACCGCCCCGTCCCCGAGAGCCTCCCTGACGCGCTCGGCATCCGGGCTCAGCCACTCGCCCTCGGGCTGGGGTGCACGTGCTCCCGAGAGCTCATATGTCCAATGCGGCACTTCGGCATCCTTCCGATCCGGGCCGAGCACGGTGAGCACACGACTCTATTGGGCTCCAGACCAACTCTGTCCGGATTTCTTGGCTTCCAGCCCGTAGCCGCACAAGGCGACATCGGATGGAATTGTGCAACAGATCACATGACAGAGACCACACCACGAACCCGTCCCGGCAGCGCCGTCGCTTCCCCAGACGGCAGCGTTCCCGTCCTGAGCACGCTGTTGCCCGGAGCGGCCCCCGTGGCGGTCCGCCCGGATTCGCCCGAGGTCTCGCACCGACGACCACGTTCAGCTCCGAAGGAGACACCGATGACCTCCACACCGAAGTTCGCTCACGTTGTGCTGCAGACCAGTCGTTTCGACGAGATGCGGGACTGGTACTGCGCCGTCCTCGACGCTCACGTGGTCTACGAGGGCCACGGCCTGTGCTTCATCACCTTCGACGAGGAGCATCACCGCGTTGCTCTGCTCGGCGCCCCCGTCGAACTGGCGCCGCGCAACCCCGGAGCCGCCGGCATGCACCACACCGCCTACACCTTCGACACCCTGCAGGATCTGCTCGACCGCTACGACAGGCTCAAGGCCGAGGGGATCGAACCGAAGGTGCCGATCCAGCACGGGGTGACCACGTCGCTGTACTACCAGGACCCGGACGGAAATTTCGTCGAACTGCAGATCGACAACTTCGCCACCCCGGAGGAGGCGACCGAGTACATGCACGGGCCGGAATACGGCAACAACCCCGTCGGTGTGTCGTTCGTCCCCGAGTTGATGCGTGAGGCGCTCGCGATGGGCACCCCGGTCTCGGAGATCACCACCCATGCCTGGGCTCTCGAGACCAGCCCCCATCTGCCCGATCCGATGGTCGCGCTCACCAGCTGACCCGACGGTCTCTACCGATACCGACACTCGATCGTCTCTCGAAGGACTCGTTCTCATGCGTGTGGCAAATCAATCCGGCCGGCTCACCCTCGTCGCGGACGGACGCGGCGTCGACGTCGAAACCGCCAGCGCCGGGCGCTTCTCCGCAGATCCCCAGCAGATCTTCGAGCGCTGGGACGAGTTCGTCTCGTGGGCCCGGACAGTGGACTTCTCCGATGCTGCTTCGGTGATCGAATCGGAGCTGCACGCTCCGGTTCCCCGGCCGGGCCAGATCTTCGCCGTCGGCGTGAACTACGCCGATCACGTCGAGGAATCCGGCCTCGAACTCCCGGATGCGCCCTTCGTGTTCACGAAGTTCCCCGCCGCGATCACCGGACCGTACGACACCATCGAACACCCCGGCGGCTCGGTGGACTTCGAGGTCGAACTCGTCGCGGTCATCGGTAAGGAAGCCCGCCACGTTCCCGTCTCGCAGGGCTGGGACCACGTCGCCGGCCTCACCCTCGGTCAGGACCTCTCCGAACGCAAGTTGCAGTTGTCCGGACCGCCGCCGCAGCAGTTCGCCCTCGGCAAGTCCTTCACCGGCTTCGCGCCGATCGGCCCCGTGCTGGTCACCCCCGACGAGTTCGCCGATCGTGACGACCTCGAGGTGAGCACCGTGCTCTCGGGTGAACTCATGCAGAAGTCCCGCACCCGGCATCTGATCTTCCCGATCCCGGTCCTGGTGTCCTACCTGTCGTCGATCGTGCCGCTGCGTCCCGGCGATCTGATCTTCACCGGCACCCCCGCGGGCATCGGCTTCACCCGCGAGCCCAAACGGCTCATCGGCACCGACGACGAACTCGTCAGCTGCGCCGAGGATATCGGCGAGATGCGCCACCGCTTCGTCGCCACCGGCCGCCCCCACCCTCTCACCACGGTTTCCAGGAGCACGCACCATGTCTGACATCACCGTTCCCGTACTCGTCGTCGGCGGCGGCGGCTGCGGCCTGACCACCTCGATCCTGCTGTCCGAGCACGGCATCGACCACCATCTCGTCGAGCGGCACACCGGCACCTCGCCGCTGCCGAAGGCGCACTACCTCAACCAGCGCACCATGGAGGTGCTCCGGCAGTACGGCGTCGCGGACTCGATCTACGAGGTCGGCACGCCGCCGAAGAACATGGGCAAGACCCGCTGGGTGACCTCCCTGGGCGGCGACGGCGAACTCGACGGCCGCACCCTGTTCACCCTCGACTCCTTCGGAGGCGGGGGCCTCGAGAACAAGTACGCCGACGACAGCCCGTGCCTGTCGAGCAACTACCCGCAGGTGCGGCTCGAGCCGCTGCTGCGCGCGCACGCCGAGCGGCGCGCACCGGGCTCGATCCACTTCCACCGGGAACTGGTCTCGTTCACCCAGGACGACGACGGCGTCGATGCGGTCATCCTCGACCGGGACACGCAGCAGACCTACACCGTCCACGCCCAGTACCTGGTCGCCGCGGACGGCGGCAAGACCGTCGGACCCGAACTGGGGGTGACGCTGGAAGGCCCGACCGGGATCCTGGACATGGTCAGCACCCATTTCACCGCGGATCTGTCGCAGTACTGGGAAGACGACGTGCTGATCACCTGGCTGGTCAACCCGGAAGGGGCCGGCTCGTGGCACAGCGGCGCCATGGCCGCGATGGGACCGACCTGGGGCAAGCATTCGGAAGAGTTCGTCATCCACTTCACCTTCCGTCCGGACGATCCCAACCGCTTCGACGAAGAGGCGATCGTGCCCCGGCTGCGGGAACTGCTCGAGCTGCCCGACCTCGAACCGAAGGTGCACAAGGTCAGCCACTGGATCCTCGAAGGGGTCCTCGCCGACAAGTACCAGGTCGGCCGGATCTTCCTCGCCGGGGACGCCGCCCACCGGCACCCCCCGACCACCGGTCTCGGGCTCAACACCGCCATCCAGGACGCCCACAACCTGGTGTGGAAACTCGCCGCCGTCCTGCGGGGGGACGCCTCCCCCGCGCTGCTCGACACCTACGAACCGGAACGGCGCCCGGTGGGCATGCGCAACGTCGACTGGGCCATGTTCACCTTCCTCAACCACATGGTCATCGACGCCGGCCTCGGGCTGAGCCCCGATCAGCCTCTCGAGGTTCGCACCCAGGTGTTCCGCGACTTCTTCTCCGACACCCCGATGGGCGAAACCCGCCGGGCGCGGGCGTTCGAGGTCGCCAACACCCAGCGCACCGAGTTCCAGGCGCACGACCTCGAGATCGGCTTCGCCTACCAGGACGGCGCCCTGGTGCCCGACGGCAGCGACGCTCCGCCGCGGGACCCGATGGGCAGCGTGTACTTCCCCACCACCCGCCCCGGCCACCGACTTCCCCACGCCTGGATCGAGCACCACGGCCGCCGGGTCTCCACCCACGACCTCACCGGCACCGACACCGCCTTCGTGCTCGTCACCGGCGCCGAGAGCGAGGCCTGGGTGACCGCGGCCGACACGGTCGAGAAGAAGTTCGGGATCCGTATCAAGGTCGTCACGATCGCCGACGGCGCCGACTACACCGATCCCACCGGCCGATGGAACGAACTGCGCGAGATCGCAGAAGACGGCGCGATCCTGGTCCGCCCCGACAACCACGTCGCCTGGCGCAGCGCCGAACGCGTCACCGATCCTGCCGACGAGCTCGCCCGCACCGTCGGCACCCTCCTGTCCCGCTGAATCGACGCCGTCCCGGCGACCGACCCCGCGCACTCACCAGCGCATGCCTCGGTCGGTCGCGGGGGTGGCAGACCAGTCGAAAGGAAACCCCCACCGATGTCCGGTCCCGAGCCCGAACTGTTGTGGTCTCCCGCTGCCGAGCGGGTCGCCGCCTGCCGGATGTCGCGGTACCAGCGCTGGCTCGCCACCGAAAAGAACGTGCGCACCACCGATTACCGGTCGCTGTGGCACTGGTCGATCACCGACCTCGACGGGTTCTGGTCCTCGATCTGGGAGTACTTCGACGTGTCGGCCTCGAACCCGGGCTCGGTGGCCCTGGCCGAGCCTCGGATGCCCGGAGCGCAGTGGTTCCCCGGGGCGCGGCTGAACTGGGCGGAGAACCTGCTACGGCACATCGACGCCGACGGCCCGGCAATCGTCTCGCTCGACGAGAACGGCCACCGATCCGAGATCGGGCGGGCCCAGCTGGTGTCCCAGGTCGCCAATCTCGCCGCACAGTTCCGCGCCATGGGGGTGCGTCCCGGCGACCGGATCGCGGCGGTGCTGCCGAACATCGCGCCGACGGTGGTCGCGGTGCTCGCCGCGGCCAGCGTCGGCGCGGTGTGGTCGTGCTGCGCCCCGGACTTCGGTCTCAAGGGACTGCTGGACCGGTTCACCCAGATCGAACCGACCGTGCTCATCGGCATCGACGGCTACCGGTTCAACCACAAGACCGTCGACCGCCGTGCCCTGCTCGCCGAGCTGCAGACCCAGCTGCCCACCGTCGCGCACACCGTCCTGGTCCGCACCCTCGACAGCACGACACCGCTTCCCGACGGTGTCCTCGATTTCGCCGAGCTGATCACCGGGGACGCGGAGCCCCGGTACGAGCAGGTGCCGTTCGACCATCCCCTGTGGATTCTCTACAGCTCCGGCACCACCGGACTGCCCAAGGGCATCGTGCACTCGCACGGCGGCATCCTGCTCGAATCCCTCAAGGCCAACGCGCTGCACTACGACCTCGGCCCCACCGATCGGGTGTTCATCGCCGCCAGCACCGCGTGGGTGGTGTGGAACATGCTCGTCGACGCCATGGTCACCGGCGCGACGATCGTCACCTACGACGGCAGCCCCACCGCCGACGGCCCGGACACCCTGTTCCGTATCTGCGGGAAGGAACGCGTCACCCGTTTCGGCACCGGAGCCGCCTACCTGACCTTGTGCGAGAAGGCCGGCGCCACCCCGGGTGCGGACGTCGACCTCGGCTCGCTGCGGTCGATCATGAGCACCGGCTCCCCGCTGCCCGAGTCCACCTGGACCTGGGTGTACGAGGCGGTCGCGTCCGATGTGCACCTCGGTTCCGACAGCGGAGGGACGGATGTGGCCACCGCGTTCGTCGGCGCCAATCCCCTCCAGCCGGTGTACACGGGCGAGCTGCAGGGGCCGTGCCTCGGTGTCGCAGTCGAGGCCTGGAATGCCGACGGAGAGCCGGTCACCGACGAGGTCGGGGAGATGGTCATCACCGCGCCGATGCCGTCGATGCCGATCTACTTCTGGAACGACCCCGACGGTCACCGCTACCACGACGCGTACTTCGACACCTTCCCCGGAGTGTGGCGGCACGGCGACTGGATCACCATCACCGGCCACGGCAGCTGCCGGATCCACGGCCGCTCCGATTCGACCATCAACCGCGGCGGTGTGCGGATGGGCTCGGCCGACATCTACCAGGCTGTCGAAGCCCTCCCCGAGATCGCCGACGCCCTGGTCATCGGCGCCGAACTCCCCGACGGCGGCTACCACATGCCCCTGTTCGTCGTGCTCCACGACGGTCACGACCTCGACGACGCCCTCGTCGACAAGATCCGCACCACCATCCGCACCGAGGTTTCACCGCGTCACGTGCCCGACGAGATCGTCGACGTCCCGGCCGTACCCACCACCCGCACCGGCAAGCGCCTCGAGGTGCCGATCAAGAAGCTCATCCAAGGGGCGTCGCCGGAGAGTGCACTGAACCGGGCCACCGTCGCCGATACCGATGCCTTGGACTGGTACATCGACTACGCCAACGCCTTTCACCGCTCTCGCCAGACACGACATCAGTGAGGACTGCCGTGACCGACACCGTAGAGAACCCTGCACCCCACCGGCTCGAGCCTGTCGAAGAACGGGCACTCGAGGCGTTGTTCACCGCGGCGCGGACCGCGAACTCCTTCGCACCCATCCCGGTGTCCGACGACCAGCTCACCGAGATCTGGGAGTTGGCGCGGTGGGCACCGACGGGGGCGAACACGCAACCGCTGCGAACAGTGTTCGTTCGCAAGGAATCCGGGCGCGATCGTCTGGTCACCCACATGAACGACGGCAACAAGGCCAAGACCGCTTCGGCTCCGGCCACGGCGATTCTCGCCGTGGACACCCGGTTCCACGACCATATGGGCACCCTGCTGCCGTTCAAGCCCGAACTCGGGCAGCTCTACGAATCGAACGAGGCAGTCCGGTCGGCCACCGCCCAGCTGAACGCGGCGCTACAGGCCGGCTACTTCATCCTCGCCGTGCGGGCTCGCGGTCTCGCGGCCGGGCCGATGAGCGGCTTCGACGCCGCCGCCCTCGATGCGGACTTCTTCCCCGACGGGCAGTGGCGGTCGCTGCTGGTCGTCAACATCGGACACCCCGGTGAGAACCCTTGGTTCGAGCGGCTTCCGCGGCTCGAGCACAGCGAGTGCCTGCGCTGGGAGTGATCGTGGATTGCTTACTCCGCGAGGGTGTCGAGCAGTGGCCGCACCCGGTAGTCCACCATTTCGCGCATCACCAGGGCCGTGGTGGTGCGTTTGACGCCCTTGATGTTCAAGATGTCCCCGGCGATGCGATACAGATCGTCGGCGTCCCGGGCCGCGACGTGGACGAGCAGGTCGGCGACACCGCTGAGGCCGTGCACTTCGAGGACCTCGGGTATCGCGTCGAGTGCGGCTCCGACGCGGTCGAGTTTGCGCTGGGTGACGTTGGTGAGCACGTACGCCTGCAGCGGATACCCGAGGATGGCCGGGTCGACGCGGCGTTCGAACGAGCGCAGCGCCCCCGCCTCGTCGAGCTTGCTCAGGCGTGCTTGAACAGTGTTGCGGGACAGACCTGTTCGATTGGCCACCGCCAGGACGGTGGCACGTGGGTCGTCGGACAGGGCGGTCAGGATTCGCGCGTCGATCCGGTCGGCTCGGTGTGTGCTTGGCACAGTGCCCACCTCCCTCTCGTCCACACCCGCCGGCGGGGTGCATAATGCTCAATTCTTGGTTCCAGTATTGCGCAAACAGACACCCACTGGTGGACTGTTGTCACACCCCGCAGGTCGGGCAGCCTCCCAGACACGATCCGGTCGGCCTCCCGATTCCTTCGCCGCTCGGCCCCTTCTCATCCGTCGCCGGCCGAGCCGGCTCCCCCCGGCGCCCGATGCAGTAGCCCTGCCCGGTTCCGCGTTGTTGTCTTCAAGGAGAGTTCCGATGTCCCAGCCCGTGTCCTTCGACTCCGTGACCTCGTACCCGACCGGCCAGGTCGGTGCGTGCGAGGACCTCGCCGCCCTCGAGGCGATCCGGCAGCGGGTGTTGTGGCTGTCGACGTCGATGATCCACCACGCCAACCGGGTCCGCCCCAACCCCACCGGCCTGAAAGTCGGTGGCCATCAGGCGTCCTGCGCGTCGATGGTCTCGATCATGACCGCCCTGTGGTTCGAGCACCTGCGTCCCGGGGACCGGGTCTCGGTCAAACCCCACGCGTCTCCGGTGCTGCACAGCATCAACTATCTGCTCGGCGAACTGGACGAGAAGTACCTGACCACCCTGCGCGAATTCGGGGGCCTGCAGTCGTATCCGAGCCGGGCGAAGGACCCGGACACGGTCGACTACTCCACCGGGTCGGTCGGGATCGGTGCCACCGCCCCGATCTGGGGTGCGATGGCCCGCCGCTACGTCGACACCCACCTCGCCGGCACCGGCCGGGGCCGGCAGTACTCGCTGGTCGGCGACGCCGAACTCGACGAGGGCGCGGTGTGGGAGGCCATCCTCGACCCCGGTATCGCCGACCTCGGGGAGGTGGTGTGGATCGTCGATCTGAACCGCCAGTCCCTGGACCGGGTGGTGCCCAACATCGCCGCCCGCCGCCTGGAGAAGATGTTCGACGCCGCCGGCTGGCAGGTCGTCACCGTCAAGTTCGGCACGCTGCTCGAAGAACTGTTCACCCGACCCGGCGGGGACGCGCTGCGCACCCGCATCCTGGACATGCCGAATCCGGAATACCAGCGGCTGCTGCGCTGCACCCCGGCCGAGGTCCGCGACCGGCTGCCCGGCGACGGTGTCGGCAGCGCCCAGGTCGCCGAGCTGATCGCCACCCTCGACGATGCGACCCTGACCGCCGCGGTCCGCAACCTCGGCGGGCACGATCTGCAGGCCCTGTCGCAGGCGTACCGGCAGATCGACGACACCCGCCCCACGGTGATCATCGCCTACACCATCAAGGGCTACGGTCTGCCCACCGAAGGGCACCCGCAGAACCACTCCGCGCTGCTGACGGTCGACGAATACACGCAACTGGCCTCGGGTTTGGGAATGGACCCGCAGCACCCGTGGGGCCGGTTCGCGGCCGACACCGCGGCAGGACAGCTGTGCCGGGCCGCCGCCGACCGGCTGCGGCGCGACCCGGTCCCGGCGCTGCCGGCCCTGACGCTGCCCACCGACATCGGCCGCACCCCCAAGGGCACCGCCACCACCCAGGCCGCCCTCGGCCGGGTACTGCTGGACCTGACCCGCGAAGCCCCCGAGGCCGCCGGGCGGGTGGTCACCGTCAGCCCCGACGTCAGCTCCACCACCAACCTCGGCGGCTGGGTGAACAAGGTCGGGGTGTGGTCGGCGGCCGAGCGGCACAACTGGTTCGCCGACGACGCCGAGACGATCATGCACTGGAACGAACGCCCCACCGGCCAGCACATGGAACTCGGCATCGCCGAAACCAACCTGGTCGGGCTGATCGGCGAACTCGGCGCCACCTGGAGCCGCTGGGGCCAGCCGCTGCTGCCCATCGGGGTGCTCTACGACCCGTTCGTCGAACGCGCCCTCGAGCCCTGGTCGTACGGCATCTACGCCGGCGGACAGTCCATCCTCGTCGGCACCCCCTCCGGGGTCACCCTCGCCGCCGAGGGCGGCGCGCACCAGTCGATCAAGACCCCCTCGATCGGTCTCGAACAACCCGGCTGCATCAGCTACGAACCGGCCTTCGCCCTCGACGTCGAATGGACCCTGCTCGCCTCCCTCGCCCGGCTCGGCCGCCCCGACGGCACCTCGGCGTACCTGCGGCTGTCGACCCGCCCGGTCGATCAGACCCTCGCCGCCGTGCCCACCGACCCGGCCGCGCGCGAACGCCGCCGCCGCCAGGTCGTCGCCGGCGGCTACCCGATCCGGCGCCGCGAGGGCGCGCAGGTGACGATCGTGGCGATGGGCGCGATGCTCACCGAGGCGCTCGCCGCCGCGGACCGGCTCGAGGCCACCGGGGCGCGCGCCGACGTGCTGTGCATCACCAGCCCCGGACTGCTGTTCGAGGCCTGGCAGGCCCGCCAGGGCCGCGGCCGCGGTGAGAGCTGGATCCTCGATCAGCTCTTCCCCGCCGACCGCGCCACCCCGATGGTCACCGTCCTCGACGGCCACCCCCACACCCTGGCCTTCCTCGCCGGCATCAACCGGGTGCGCAGCACCTGCCTCGGCGTCAGCCGCTTCGGGCAGGTCGGTGGGCTCGACGACGTCTACCGCTACCACGGCATCGACACCGACAGCATCGTCGCCGCCGCCCTCGACCTCCTTCCCTGACCTGGCACCGTTCCCGCATCACCGGAGACAGAAGAGACCCCCATGACCACCGGACAACTCACCGGCACCACCGTGCGCATGCCGGCCCTCGGCGAGGGCGTCGACGAGGGCACCGTCACCCGCTGGCTCAAACAACCCGGCGACCACGTCACCGCCGACGAGCCGCTGCTCGAGGTCGCCACCGACAAGGTCGACACCGAAATCCCCGCGCCCGTCACCGGTGTCCTGCAGCGGATCCTCGCCGAGGAGAACGACGTCGTCACCGTCGGCACCGACCTGGCCGTCATCGCCGCACCGGGCACCGGATCGGCGCCCACACCCCCTGCGCCACCCCTCCCGGCGCCCGCTGCGGACCCGGCATCCCCGGCTGCGGCGGCGCCCCCGGTTCCGGGGGCGACGGCTCCTCCCCTGCGGCCGTCGCCCCCGGCACCTCGGATTCCTGCCCAAGATGCATCCTGGCCACAGGACCACGCCGGTTCAGACGGGTCGACGGTGGAGAAGCTGCCCCGCATCCGCCGCACCATCGCCCGGCGAATGGTCGACTCGCTGCAGACCGCCGCGCAGCTGACCACGGTGCTCGAGGTGGACGTCACCGCGATCGCCCGGCTGCGGGCCGCCCACAAGGACGACTTTCTGCGGCGAACGGGGATCAAGCTGTCGTTCCTGCCGTTCTTCGCCAAGGCCGCCGTCCATGCGCTCGCCGAGCACCGGGTTCTCAACGCCTCGCTGAACACCGCGGTCACCGAGGTCACCTACCACCACCACTGCCACCTGGGCATGGCGGTCGACAGCGACAAAGGGCTGATGGTGCCGGTCCTCCGCGACGCCCACACGCTCGGCATCGAAGGACTCGCCCGGGCCGTCGCCGACAAGGCCGAGAAGGTCCGCACCGGCACCATCTCCCCGGACGAACTGACCGGCGGCACCTTCACCCTCACCAACACCGGCAGCCGCGGCGCCCTGTTCGACACCCCGATCCTCAACCAACCCCAGACCGGCATCCTCGGTGTCGGCGCCGTCGTCGAACGACTGATCCCCACCCGAGCCGACGGTGAACTCCGCATCGACGTGCGCTCGATGGCCTACCTGTCGATCACCTACGACCACCGCATCGTCGACGGCGCCGACGCCGCCCGCTTCCTCACCACCGTCAAGAACACCCTCGAACACGGCTTCACCACAGCCGACCTGACCTGATCGCCCACCCGGAAGGAGCACACATGCGCCCGGACGATCGCGCGATGCTGGCATTCGCCGCCAAGTGGTCCCCCTTCGGCGGAGGAGACGAGCACATCCTCCCCGAATTCGGGCTCACCCCCGCGGTGTTCTACCGACGTCTTCTGGCGATGGTGACCACCACTCCGACGGATGAGGTGGATTTCGCGACCCGTACATTCCTACGACAGTTCTGCGTCTCGAAGCTGTCCCGTTCGACGCGACCCGCACGCCCCGCCTTCGACAAACCGATCGCTCCGCCCGAGGTTCGCCTGTCCCAGGCGACCGTAGAGAAACGCCCGTGAACACGACCACCGCCGCCACGGCAGCCGAACCCCACAACGACCACCTCATGCTCGCTCAGGGGAACCGGCCGTTGTTCGACGAATCCGATGAACCGGTCTCGTCGGAGGACCCGGTCTCGTCGGAGGACACAACCGCATCCTGATCGTCTCTGCCGGCGAAACCGGCACGAGGAACGCCGCGCCCATGCGTCGACGTCCCCCGAGAACGACGAGGGGGAGGTTGCCGGCGACGTGTCGCGGCAACCTCCCCCTCGGGGCGAAGAACCTACACCAGCAGCTCGGCGATCTGAATGGTGTTGAGGGCGGCGCCCTTCCGCAGGTTGTCCCCCGAGACGAACAGCGCGAGACCGCGGCCGTCCGGCACACCCGGATCCTGCCGGACCCGGCCCACCAGCGACGGATCCTGGCCGGCGGCCTGCAGCGGTGTCGGAACGTCCACGAGGCGCACGCCGGGGGCGTTCGCGAGCAGTTCCTTCGCGCGCTCCACCGACAGCGGGCGTTCGAACTCGGCGTTGATCGACAGCGAGTGGCCGGTGATCACCGGCACGCGCACGCAGGTACCCGACACCAGCAGGTCCGGCAGTCCGAGGATCTTGCGGGACTCGTTGCGCAGCTTCTGGTCCTCGTCGGTCTCGCCGCTGCCGTCGTCGACGAGCGAACCCGCGAGCGGCAGCACGTTGAACGCGATCGGCGCGACGTACTTGTCCGGAGCCGGGAAGTCGACGGCGCTGCCGTCGTGCACCAGCTTCTCGGCATCGCCGATGACGGCGCGCGCCTGGCCGAGCAGTTCGTCGACGCCGGCGATGCCGCTGCCGGATACGGCCTGGTAGCTCGAGACGATCAGCCGCTGCAGTCCGGCCTCGTCGTGCAGGACCTTGAGCACCGGCATCGCGGCCATGGTGGTGCAGTTCGGGTTGGCGATGATGCCCTTCGGCGGGTTCTTCGCCTCCTGCGGGTTCACCTCGCTCACGACGAGGGGAACCTCGGGATCCTTGCGCCAGGCCGAGGAGTTGTCGACCACGACCGCGCCGGCGGCGGCGAACCGCGGCGCCTGCGCGCGCGAGAGGGTCGCACCGGCCGAGAACAGGGCGATGTCGATGCCCTTCAGATCCTCGTCGGAGGTCGCCGCGGCGTCCTCCACGACGATCTCCTCCCCGCGGAACGGCAGCTTCTTGCCGGCCGAGCGGGCCGAGGCGAAGAAGCGCACCTTGTCGGCGGGAAAGTTGCGCTCCTCGAGCAGGGTGCGCATGACGATGCCGACCTGGCCGGTGGCACCTACGACTGCGATGGTGGTCATGATCTACCGTCCCGTTCCGGCGTGGACGACGGCTTCCTCGTCGCCGCCGAGTTCGAAGGCGGCGTGCAGGGCGCGCACCGCGTCGTCGAGTTCGGTGTCGTCGACGAGCACCGAGATGCGGATCTCCGAGGTGGAGATGAGATCGATGTTGATGCCCGCGTCCGCGAGGGCCTCGCAGAACTTCGCCGTGACGCCCGGATGGCTCTTCATTCCGGCACCGACGAGCGAGACCTTGCCGATGTGGTCGTCGAACAGCACCTGGGTGAAGCCGATCTCCTCCTGCTGCTTGCTCAGCAACTCCACGGCACGTGGGCCGTCGCTCTTCGGCAGGGTGAAGGTGATGTCGGTCTTGCCGGTCTCCACCTTGGAGATGTTCTGCAACACCATGTCGATGTTGATCTCGGCCTCGGCGACGGCGCGGAACACCTTCGCGGCGTAGCCGGGAGTGTCGGGCAGGCCGACGACGGTGACCTTGGCCTCGCCGCGATCGTGCGCGACGCCGGTGATCAGAGCCTCTTCCACGGGGATGTCCTCCATCGATCCGGACACGATGGTGCCGGGCTTGGTGGTGTACGACGAACGAACGTGCACGGGCACGTTGTAGCGGCGGGCGTACTCGACGCAGCGCAGCATGAGCACCTTCGCGCCGCAGGCCGCGAGCTCGAGCATCTCCTCGAACGAGACCTTCTCGAGCCGCTGCGCGTCCTTGACGATGCGCGGGTCGGCGGTGAAGACGCCGTCGACGTCGGTGTAGATCTCGCAGACATCGGCGTCGAGCGCCGCGGCCAGGGCCACGGCGGTGGTGTCGGACCCGCCGCGGCCGAGGGTGGTGATGTCCTTGCTGTCCTGGCTCACGCCCTGGAAACCGGCGACGAGGACGATGCTGCCCTCGTCGAGCGCGGTCCGGACGCGGCCGGGGGTGACGTCGATGATCTTCGCGTTGCCGTGGCTGCCCGTCGTGATCACGCCGGCCTGGGAGCCGGTGAACGAGCGTGCCTCGGCGCCGAGCGAGTGGATCGCCATCGCGACCAGGGCGTTGGAGATGCGCTCACCGGAGGTGAGGAGCATGTCCATCTCACGCGCCGGCGGGGCGGGGCACACCTGCTGAGCGAGGTCGAGCAGCTCGTCGGTGGTGTCGCCCATCGCCGACACGACCACGACGACGTCGTTGCCCGCCTTCTTGGTCTCGACTATCCGTTCAGCGACGCGCCGGATCCGTTCGGCCGTCGCGACCGAGGATCCTCCGTACTTCTGGACGACGAGTGCCACGCTGGCGAACCTCCGGGGTCTTGGGTGCAAGTCCAGGGGACCAGCTTACCGATGCGGCCCGAAGGGATGCGGCCCGACCTGCCCCGACCCGCCCCGCCCATCTGGCGGCAACCTCGGCAGCAGACCGTAATCGCCGGGCCCGAACGCGATCTCGGACGGCAACGGCAGCGGCGGGCGGGAGGGCCGGCGGACGCTGCAGGTCCGCGCGGCGGGACGCGGGTCCGCGCGGCGGGATGCGACCGGCAACGGCCGCTCGGGACGAGCGGCTCAGCCCGCGACGGTCGTGCGCAGCAGCATGACGTTGTAGTCGCTCCAGCGGGACGCGACGAAGTAGAGGTCGTTGCCGCTGGACCACGGGTGGATGTACGGCGCGTACAGGCCGCTGATCTGGGCACTGGTGACGAGCACGCGCGGCGCGCTCCACGGGCCCTCCGGCCGCGCGCTCGTGCGCATCTCGATCCGGCCGCCTTCCTCGTTGCCGTAGAGGAGGACGAAGGTGCTGCCGGTCCAGTGCACCGACATCTCGCCGACCGGGCCGTCGACGACGGGCACTGCCGCATCGATTCCGCCGAGCACCCAGCCGGTGCCGGTCCAGAACTCGTAGGCGCCGAGGTCTCGGATCTGCGCCTCGGGCACGCGGGAGACGTAGGCCGGTCCGAAGCGGCCGTTGGGCGTGCCGAAGTCGTAGACGTAGCCCTCGTGCTTGACGTACGCGTGCTGCTGGAACCCGGCGTTGCCGACGGCCAGCTGCTGGACGCCGGGCACCTCCACCGGTGTGTTGATCCGCGCGGTGGCCGGGTCGACGGTCCACGTCTCACCGTTGTCGGTCGAGTACGCGAGGGCGGAGGCGTTGGTCCACCATTCCCCGGGCTCGCCCCAGGCGCGCACCGACATGAAGTTGATGTACTGGGTGCCGCCGACGGCGACAGCGGCGGTGGGCACGACGGTGGTCTCGACCCCGTCGATGCCGATGCTGCCGAGGATCTCCCGGGCGAAGTTCGGGTCGGAGGCGAGCACCGGTGCGCCGGAAGAGGGATCGCCGGGGCGGGGCTCGGGCACGGCGATGCCGTCCGACAGCTCGGTGTCCGCGCTGCGCATGAGGATGTTGCGGCGCCATTCGTCGCCCTCGACCGAGCAGTCGCCGAAGGTGTCGCCGAAGGCCATGAGCACCTGGCGGCCGGGTCCGGTTTCACCGTTGTCCCACATGATTCCCAGATCGGTACCCGAGACGGAGAACCGGGTGTCGGTCCGGTTCGGGCTGCGCGGCCCGGTGACCCAGGCGACGGTGCGGGTGGGACCGGAGGTGATCGTCGGGAGCGGTCCCTGTGGTGTCCCGGCACCGGGGTTGCTGCTGCCGAAGCCGCTGCTTCCGGGTCCGGAATTCCCGCAGGGTTCGGCGTGGGCGGTGGCGGCGAACGGCACCGCGCAGCCGAGCGCCAGCAGCAGCGCGGAGGTGAACGTCGTCGCCGACCGGACCGCGCTCATGAACTCTCCTCCCGTCCGGGTGACCGGATCGCGTCTTCCGCAGGACTTCTGTGACAGGTGATTCTCATGTGACGAATGAGGTCAACGTATTGGACCGGCACGGACCGCGGCGGGGCCCTTCGTATCGATCGGGTCACGTTCGCGCGGGCCCGGCTGTTCGGGATCGGTTTCGAGATCGTTTATGGAATCCCTCACCTCCGGGTGGGCTCCGGCGGGGCCGGCGAGTACACTGCCTGGCATGCAGCGCGCGCTTCTCCTCGGCCGCCGCGGCGGGATCTGACCAGACCGGCTTCCCGTCGCGGGGTGTTGTCGCGCCGGTCGTATCCTCATCCGGACTCACCGGTCCCCATTTTTTGGAGCTACGTCATGTCACCCGCCGACGCATTCACCTCCGGCTCGCGCACGATCACGCCGCCGAGCAAGCCCGCCCCCGCCGATCAGCCGGCGTGGAACAAGCAGAAGAACTCTTCGATGCCGACCTACCGGTACCGGCCGTTCGCCGAGGAGGTCGAGCCGATCACGCTGCCCGACCGCACCTGGCCGGACAAGATCATCGACCGGGCGCCCGCCTGGTGCGCGGTGGACCTGCGTGACGGCAACCAGGCGCTCATCGACCCCATGAGCCCCGCCCGCAAGCGGCGCATGTTCGACCTGCTGGTACGCATGGGCTACAAGGAGATCGAGGTCGGCTTCCCGTCGGCGAGCCAGACCGACTTCGACTTCGTCCGAGAGATCATCGAGGACAACGCGATTCCCGACGACGTCACCATCCAGGTGCTGACGCAGGCCCGCCCCGAGCTGATCAAGCGCACCTTCGAGGCGTGCGCCGGGGCCCACTCGGCCATCGTCCACTTCTACAACTCGACGTCGATCCTGCAGCGTCGCGTGGTGTTCCGGGCGGACAAGGACACGGTCAAGAAGATCGCCACCGACGCGGCCGAGCTGGTGCTCGAGGAGGCGAAGAACCACCCCGACACGAACTGGCGGTGGGAGTACTCCCCCGAGTCGTACACCGGCACGGAACTGTCGTATGCCAAGGAGGTGTGCGACGCGGTCGTCGACACCCTGGGCGCGACCCCCGAGAACCCGGTGATCATCAACCTGCCGGCCACGGTCGAGATGGCCACGCCGAACGTGTACGCCGACTCGATCGAGTGGATGCACCGCAACCTGGCCAAGCGCGACTCGATCATCCTGTCGCTGCATCCGCACAACGACCGCGGCACCGGTGTCGCGGCGGCCGAACTGGGCTACCAGGCCGGCGCCGACCGCATCGAGGGCTGCCTGTTCGGCAACGGCGAGCGCACCGGCAACGTGTGCCTGGTGACCCTGGGCCTGAACATGTTCAGCCGGGGCGTGGATCCGCAGATCGACTTCTCCGACATCGACGAGATCCGCCGCACCGTCGAGTACTGCAACCAGCTGCCCGTGCCCGAGCGGCACCCCTACGGCGGTGACCTGGTCTACACCGCCTTCTCCGGCAGCCACCAGGACGCCATCAACAAGGGCATGGACATGATGAAGGCCGACGCCGATGCCGCGGGCACCGACGTCGACGACCTGACCTGGGCGGTGCCGTATCTGCCCATCGACCCGAAGGACGTGGGCCGCAGCTACGAGGCCGTGATCCGGGTCAACTCGCAGTCCGGCAAGGGCGGCGTGGCGTACATCATGAAGCACGACCACGGCCTGAACCTGCCGCGACGGCTGCAGATCGAGTTCTCGCAGGCGGTACAGCGCGTCACCGACGGTGAGGGCGGCGAGGTCAGCCCCAAGGAGATGTGGGACATCTTCCACGAGGAGTACCTGGCTCCGACCACTCCGCTCGAGCGGATGCGGCAGAAGGTCACGGCGGCCGAGACCGACGACGGCACCGACACCGTCACCGCGGTCGTGAAGTACCACGGCAAGGAACAGGAGATCACCGGGTCCGGCAACGGTCCGCTCGCGGCCTTCGTCGACGCCCTGGAATCCCTGGGCTACCAGGTGGCCGTCCGCGGCTACGCCGAGCATGCCATGTCGGCCGGCGACGACGCCCTCGCCGCCGCGTACGTCGAAGCGGACGTGACCCGGCCCGACGGCGTCACGGCCCTGGTCTGGGGCGCCGGCATCGCACCGTCCATCACGACGGCCTCGCTGCGCGCGGTGGTGTCGGCGGTGAACCGGGCGCACTGAGCCCTCCGGGTCCCGCGAACGCCGGTCGATTCGGCAGGAATTCGGACGAATGCGGCGGTACTCTTCCCCGGGGAGTGCCGCCGCATTCCGCGTTTTCCCACCTCGCGCGTGCCCCACGAAAGGGAGCGTCACATGGATTTCTGGGACATCATCTGGTTCATCATCATCAGCTTCGCGTTCATCGCGTACCTGATGGTGCTCTTCTCGATCATCGGCGACCTGTTCCGCAACCACCAGCAGTCCGGCTGGATCAAGGCGATCTGGATCGTCTTCCTGATCTTCCTGCCGTTCCTCACCGCCCTGATCTACCTGATCGTCAACGGCAAGGGCATGGCCGAGCGGTCCGCACGGGAATACGCCCAGGTCAAGCAGGCCCAGGACAGCTACATCCGCGAGGTCGCCGGCAAGTCCCCCGCCGAGCACATCGCCGACGCCAAGGCGCTGCTCGACGCGGGCACCATCACCGAAGCCGAGTACCAGGCTCTCAAGGCCAAGGCGCTGTCCTGACCATCTGCTGCCTGCCGGAACGAGAACGTTAACGCCTCTCCTTCCTGAAGGCAGGAGATTCCCGGCTCAGACCGCAACCGCACCACCACCCGGAGGGAGGACGGCGCTTCCTCTCCCTCGTGAACGAGGGAGTATCCGCGCCGCACATCAGATGACACCGGATCCGGTGCTGGTCGACCGCGACGGCCCGGTCACGACGATCGGGATCAACCGTCCGGGGGTCCGCAACGCCGTCGATCGGGCGACGGCCGAGGCGCTGGCCGCCGCCTTCCGCGCCTTCGACGCCGACGACGGCGCGGCGGTCGCCGTGCTGCACGGCACCGGCGGCACCTTCTGCGCCGGCGCCGACCTGAAGGCGATCAGCGAGGGACACCCGAACCGGGTCGCCCCGGACGGGGACGGGCCGATGGGCGTGTCGCGGATGCGGCTGTCCAAACCCGTCGTCGCCGCGATCTCGGGGCACGCCGTCGCCGGCGGGCTCGAACTGGCCCTGTGGGCCGATCTGCGCGTCGCCGAGGAGGGGGCGGTCCTGGGCGTGTTCTGCCGCCGCTGGGGCGTGCCGCTGATCGACGGCGGCATGGTGCGGCTGCCGCGGCTCATCGGCGAGAGCCGCGCGATGGATCTCGTCCTGACCGGCCGTCCCGTCGACGCCGGCGAGGCGCTGAGCATCGGGCTGGTCAACCGGCTCGTTCCCGCCGGTCAGGCACTCACCGCGGCCCGCGCCCTCGCCGCCGAGATCGCCGCCTTCCCGCAGACCTGTCTGCGCCGGGACCGCCTCTCGCTGCTCGAGCAGCACGGGCTCGACGAGGACCAGGCGTTGCTCAACGAGTTCCGGCACGGCGCGGTCTCCCTGGCGCACGACACGCTCGAGGGCGCGTCCCGGTTCGCCGGCGGTGCCGGGCGGCACGGCAGTTTCGGTGAGCCCGGCACCTAGCCGTCCACATCCCCGCCGTCCCACACCACGTGCCCGTCCGCCCGCATGCGGGCACCCGGCGCCGCCTCGTGCGCCAGTAGACGGCCGTCGTGCATGAGGTGCTCGACGTCGTGGCCGAACCGCAGCACGACGACGTCGGCGACGAGGCGGCGGTGGCATCGCCACCACACGCTCTCGCTGCACATCATCGCGGTCCGGCGCCGCGCGGACTCCTCGAGCAGCCCGTCGAGCGCGTCGGCGAACTCCTCGGTGCGGGTGTGGGCGGCGTAGGCGGCGAACTGCTCGACCCGCCACCACGAGTCCTCGGGCGTCGTCCCGGCGGGGAGCCGTCGCCGGCCGCCGAGTCGCCGCTCGAGCCGGTAGCCGATGCCGGCATCGGCCAGCCATTGCGTCATCGCGTCGCTCGACAGGTCCGGGTTGCGCCGGCTGCCCGGGAAACGCCGGACGTCGACCAGCGACTCGACGCCGGCGGAATGCAGCAGCTCGGCCAGTTGCGTCCGGTCGAGCCGTCCGTGCCCCACGGAGAGCAGCATCGCGACGATTCCTCCCTCGGGTCGGGTTCCCTCCGGCATACCTGCCCCTCCGGCATACCCACCGGCGGCTACCGCATGCCCGCGCCCGCGACCGGCGCGTGCCGGCAGCCCCCCGGCGACGCGATCGGCAGTTCCTCGAACCGGCCGTCCGGAAGGCGCAGGTGCACATGCACCGCACCGGCGACCACCCCCAGCGGCTCGCGACCGAGCAGACGCGCGAGCACGTACGTCGCGCTCAGGCTCGTCACGTCGCGGATCACGCCCAGCGGCAGCAGCGAGCCCGTCTCGGCGAGCACCTCGCGTTCCCCGGCGCGCAAGACCAGCCGCAGGCCCGGTGCGATGCCCTGGACGGCGAGCGAGACCGCGACGTTGTCCCGGTCGTCGGACCCCACCGCGGCGAGCGCGACCGCCCGATGGACCCCGACCCGCTCGAGCAGCCGGCGGTCGCCGCCGTCGCCGACCACGGCGGGGATATTCAGGTCGCGCACCAGTCGCAGGTTGCGCGCATTCGTGTCCCGCTCGACACCCACCACCGGGATGCCGAGGTCCCGCAGCTCCCGGCACAGCCGCAGACCCACCTGCCCGAGGCCCACGACGATCACGTGCCCGGAGCGGGGCAGCGATCGCGGGCCGAGCAGCGCGGTCAGGCGCGGACCCAGCAGCCGGTCCACCACCCCGGCGGTGAACATGGCAGTGAACACGATCGTCGCCAGCATCGCGGTGGACGCGATCGCGGCGTATGCCTCGTTGCCGTGCGGGTCGGCCGCCGGTCCGACCGTGGTGACCACGCGGACCGCCTCGTGGAACGCGTCGATCGTTCCCTTGCCCTCCCCGAAGGTCAGCCAGGCCCAGTCGCCGAACAGCACCGCAGCCAGCCCGAGCAGCCCGGCGAGCAGGATGCGGGTGCCGGTCTCGTGGGTGCGCAGCACCGCGGTGAGTTGCCCGGCCCACCGCTGCCACGCCATGCGGCGCGGCACCGCGACGGGCACCTCGTCGAGCACGTCACCGGCCGCGCGGATGCCGCGCGGTCCGCGGGTGGAGGTCACCGCCAGCAGGTCGGGTGCCACGCACGGCCCGGCCAGGGACGCCACGGCCAGGTCCGCCGGCGACGTCACGTCGCACTGCGGCAGGAACCGGGCGAGCTGATCGCCGATCGTGCGGTCGAAGATCGTCGCGACCATCGGGGCGTCCGGCTGCAGGTGCGCCGCGGCGAGCGCGTACCGCAGCGCCACCACGTCGTCCTGCAGGAGCACCGCGATCCCGGCGACCGGCGGCCGGTCCAGTAGGGCCCGCAGCTCGTCGTCGTCGGGCCGGGGCGCATGCCGCACGGTGCAGCCCAGGACGACGAGCGAGGCGCAGACCCGGCGCGCGACCGTGGTGTCGCCCACCACGACGTACGTCCCGGTGTTCCCGCTGGTTGTGTCCGCATCCGCCACGGCGACCACCTCCCCGCCCCAGGGGACCACGCCACCTGCGCGGATGCATCCGGCACCGCGGATGCTGTGAGCGATTCGCCCCGGCGCAGCGGCGTGTGACGGCGCGGACACGGCGGCGCTGCGGCGACGCCGGCGCCGCTGTGGAAAACTCGCGACGTGGGTACAAGCACTCGAATCACCGGGCGCGGGCGGCTGGCGCTGCGCGCGGCGAAGGCCGCCTCGTGGGCCTCGCAGAAGGCCGGGCGCGGCAAGGGCTCGATGATCGGCGGTCTCGTCGCGCTGAAGATCGATCCGCGGCTGATGGAGCAGCTCGGGCGCGGACGACGCACCGTCCTGGTGACCGGCACCAACGGCAAGTCCACCACCACCCGGATGACGGCGGCGGCGCTGGAGACGATGGACTCCGTCGCCACCCAGGCCGACGGGGCGAACATGGACGCCGGCATCGTCGCCGCGCTGGTCGCCAATCAGGAGGCGCCGCTCGCGGCGATCGAGGTCGACGAGTTGCACACCCCGCACGTCGCCGACGCCCTCGACCCCGAAGCGATCGTGCTGCTCAATCTGAGCCGCGACCAGCTGGACCGGGTGGGCGAGATCAACATGATCGAACGCAAGCTGCGGGCCGGTCTCGAACGGCACCCGGACGCGGTGGTCGTCGCGAACTGCGACGACGTGCTCGTCACCTCCGTCGCCTACGACCATCCGAACGTGGTGTGGGTGGCGGCGGGCGCCGGCTGGTCGGGCGACTCGGTCAGCTGCCCCCGCACCGGCGAGCCGATCCTGTGGGAGGACGGGCACTGGCGCAGCACGGGATCGGATTTCGCACGGCCCGAACCGGATTGGTGGGTCGACGACGACAATCTCTACGGCCCGGACGGGCTGGTGCTGCCGATGACGCTGACCCTGCCGGGGCGCGCCAACCGCGGCAACGCCGCGCAGGCGGTGGCCGCGGCGGTCGCCCTCGGCGCGGATCCGGCCGCGGCCGTCGCCGCCGCGGGTGTCGTCGAGGAGGTCGCCGGCCGGTACAAGACCGTGCAGGTGGGTCCGCATTCGGTGCACATGCTGCTGGCGAAGAATCCGGCCGGATGGCAGGAAGCCCTGTCGATGATCGACCCGACGGTCGACGGTCTGGTCATCGCGGTCAACGGGCAGGTGCCCGACGGGGAGGACCTGTCGTGGCTGTGGGACGTGCGGTTCGAGCACTTCGAGGGCGTGCAGGTGGTGGCCTCCGGCGAACGCGGTACCGACCTGGCCGTGCGGCTGACCTACGCCGGGGTCGAGCACACGCTGGTGGCGGATCCGGTCCGGGCCATCGCGTCGTGCCCGCCCGGACGGGTCGAGGTCCTGGCCAACTACACCGCGTTCCGGGATCTGAACACCGCCCTGGCGAAGGGAGCCGCGCATGTCTGAGTCCACCGTGCGGATCGGGCTCGTGCTGCCCGACGTGATGGGCACCTACGGCGACGGCGGCAATGCGCTGGTCCTGCGGCAGCGCCTGCGGATGCGCGGCCACGATGCCGAGGTCGTGTCGATCAACCTGACCGACCCGGTGCCCGACTCCCTGGATCTCTACACCCTCGGCGGGGCCGAGGACTCGGCGCAACGCCTCGCCACGCGACACCTGCAGCGACATCCGGGACTGCAACGGGCGGCCGGACGGGGGGCTCCGGTCCTGGCGATCTGCGCGGCGATCCAGGTGCTCGGCAACTGGTACCAGACGTCGGCGGGCGAGCGCGTCGACGGCGTCGGCCTGCTCGACGTGACCACCGCTCCGCAGCAGACCCGTGCCATCGGCGAGGTCGTGACCACTCCCCTCGTCGAGGGGCTGCACCTGCCGTTGACCGGCTTCGAGAACCACCGCGGCGGAACGACTCTGGGGCCGGAGGCTCGTGCCCTGGGCCGGGTCACCCGGGGTGTCGGCAACGGCGTGGGCGACGGCGTCGAGGGCGCCGTGCAGGGTTCGGTGATCGGCACCTACATGCACGGACCGGTCCTGGCCCGCAACCCCGAACTGGCGGATCTGCTGCTGGCACGCGCGCTCGGCGTGGACTCGCTGCCGCCGCTGGATCTGCCGGAGGTCGAGCAGTTGCGGCGTGAGCGGCTGGCCTGACCCGCCGTCCGTGAACACCCCGCGTCCGCGAACACCCCGGACAGGGGTTCGGCCCGGGAAATCGCTTTCGCGTTCACCGGGCCGGATCTCTGCTTCACGAGCCTCTGTCGTCCTCGGACGTCTGCTCGATTCGCACTACCGATGTTATCTGCATCACACCCCGAATGCAAGGGCGGGAACTCAACGGCGTCCCTTCATCTCGCGCGTCTCGCGGCGATGCTGGTCGACGACGGTGCGGGCCAGTTCCGCCACCTTGACGTTGACCTGCTGCGACGTCCGGCGGAGCAGCTCGAACGCCTGATCGTCGGAGATCTTGTTCAGTGCCATGAGAAGACCGACCGCTTTGCCGATCTCCCGGTTGCTCTCGATGCCGTTGCGCAGTGAGGCAATGTCCTCGCCCCGGGACGTGGCGGCGACGGCAACGGCCGCGAAGGCGGCCAGGACGCTGGCGTGGGTGGCGGCCGCGAGGTCGAAGGCCCCCGCCGTATCGGAGAACAGGTTCAGCGACCCGACCTTGCGGTCGTCGACTCGCAGGCGGAACCCCATCGCTCCACGCACGGGCGTCTGCGTCACGATGCCGGGAGCCAGATGCGGCCACTGCTCGGAGACGTTCAGGTCCGGCTCGATCTGAGCGGCGTCCTCCTCGATCGCGTCCAGGCACGGTCCCTCGCCGGTCGCGCGCTCGAGGTCGTCGACGTGCCGCGCGACGTCGTCGGAGGCACCGACGGTGACGTACGCCTTACCTTCCCGCAGCATGAGACTGGCATGGTCGCAGCCGGGCACCAGCATCGTGGCGGCCACGCAGATCGCCGTGTACGTCTCCGCAGGGCCCGCGCCGCGGTAGACGATCTCGGCGAGTGCGGTGAACACCGTCGCCGGATCGGCCGTGGACTGACCGTTCTGCATGTGCGCTCCTCGACCTCGTCGCCGCGCTTTCGACGCGGGGCTCGGATCGCCATTCAACCAGACACGCCGGAACGGCCGGCGCGTCGCGGGGAGCGCGGAGCCGCCTCCTACGTGCGGATCGCGGGCGATCGCGCGGACCCCTGAGCACAGTTGGACATCCGCTCGAGTAGCGCACGCCGCTGTGATGGGGTACAACACATCGGCATTGGTTTTGTGAACCAAGTCACGAATTGCTTGCAGGGGGATAAACCGAATATGACAGGCACGGCAACGCGCCACCACACCTCACGCTACGAGGACGTCCGGAGCGCCCCGATGGTGCTCGTGTCCCACACCGGCTCGTCGACGCCGGGGTGGCGCGCCGCTCTCGGGCACACGCTCGGCGCCGCCGTCTCCGTCGGCGCCGCAGCCCTCATGGTCACCGGCCTGACCGCGGTCGGTGCGACCACCACCGTCACGGGTCTCGTGTCCTTCCTCCGGACGAACTGACCGTCCCGGTCGACCGAGCCCCGATCATCCCGACATCACAGACAGGAACACCACCACACATGCACACCTCCGCTGTCGCCGCGCCCCGTCGCTCCATGAGCACCGAGGAGATCAAGGCCCGCATCGAGGCCATGTTCGCGGACCGCGACCAGCAGGAGCGCCCGACGGCCGACTGACGATCGGGCCGCACGTCGAGAGGAGAAACCGATATGAACGCGAACGTGGTCGAGCTACTGCTGCTGCTCGGTGCCGCACTGGGCGGCACCGCAGCCCTCGAGGCCTACCTGGTGCGATCGGATTCCGCGCATCCGCACGTGTCCGACGACCTGGTCCGCCCGCCCAGGTACTGACGCGAGACCGCCCGTCCGGAAGACTCCCTTCCGGACGGGTCTTCTCATCCCCGGACGGCCCGGCCCGCGAAGCACGACGCGGGCCCGGTGCCACGGTCCGGGCAGGATCGGCAACATCCCGGTAGGCACCCGCTTCCACCCGGGCGATCGTGGCGTCCGCGTTGAGCGCGGCCTGCGTGAGCCTCCGGCCCGATGCTCCGTCGCCGGACCCGGTCAGGTCCGCCACGTCGCCACCTCGCAGATCGTCACTTCGCGTCCGCTCCCTGCAGCAGCCACCGGTCGTCCACCCGGTCGAGGGTGATCAGGAACCGTGTCGCGTCGACCCGCCCGTCCGGCACCGCGACGTTCTTCACGTCCTGGTCGAGGAACACGAGCACCGTCGCGCGATCCGCGTCGAGTGTCTCGACCGCGGCGTGCGACACGGTCGCGACGGAGACGCCCTGCCCGTTCTCCACGAGCCCGCGCAGGTCTCCCGCCACCGCGCGGTACTTGTCCGCGAACTCGGGGGTGGAGACGTCGGTGACCGCGGCGAGCGCATCGTCGAAGTGCCGGTAGTCGTAGGTGCCGAGCGCGATCGCGTACTCCCGCGCCCGTTCGAGCGCACCGGCCCGTAGGTCCTCGGCCTGCTCGGCCTGCCACCACCGGAAGCCGCAGAAGCCGGCGGCCGCGGTGAGCAGCACGATCAGGACGAGCAGCAGCCGTCGCCGCGGCCGGGAGCCCGGGGGCGCCGTCTCCGGCGGCGCGGGCGTGGCGGTGTCGTCGACGGCGGATTCGGTGGTGGATTCGGTGGTCGGCATCAGTTTCCCAGTCCTTCCAACAGCTTCTGCCAGTACTGCAGTACCTCGACGCCGGTGGGGACGAGCAGCGGATCCTCCGCCATGTCCGGTCCGGTCACCATTGCGGGGGTGGTCTGGTGTTGCAGGCCGAGGTCGTCGGGTCGTGGCGCGACGCGGGCGCCGCGCTGGGCGAGATCCTCGCCCGGCGGGCAGTACAGGGACAGGTTCGGGGTGCGGGGGCTCTCGTCGCCGACAGTGCGGCGCTGCGTGTCGTAGTAGCAGACCGGCCCCTGCGTGGCGACGAGCGAGAAGTCGCCACGGTCGCCTTCGACCACCGAGGTCAGGTCGCCGAGCGCCGCGGGGATCGAGTCGAGGCCGGCTGCCAGGGCCGGGGTGCGCGGGGCGAGCACGTCGCCCACGGTCACCAGGTTCGTCAGCAGCAGCCCGTAGTCGTCACGGGTGTCGGCGAACAACCGCTCCGTCTTCGCGAGGGCCTCCGGCGACCGGTCCAGCAGGTACACGAGCGCGTCCCGGCTACCGGCGAGTTGGTCGGAGACGTCCCGCACGGCCCGCATCGCGCCCGGGAAGGTGCCGGAGTTCTCGGCGAGCGTGTTCACCAGGTCGACCCCCTGCTCCAGCAGTGCCGCGAGGGTCGGCGCCCGTTCCGACGCCATCGTCGAGAGTGCATCGGCGTTCTCGAGCAGGGCCTGCAGGTCGGGCCCCGTACCCGCGAGTGCGGTGCCCCAGGTCTCGCCGAGCGTCGCGACCGATCCGGGATCGATGCTCTCGACGAGTGCGCTCATCCGGACGAGCATCTGGTCGAGCCGCAGTCCCTGCGCGTCCGCCGGCACCTCGAGGGTGTCGCCGTCGGTGAGATAGGGACCCTCGGCGGTCTGCGGTTCGATGTCGAGGGTGATGATGCCGATCGCGGTGGCCGTCGCGACGCGGCCCGTGCTGCCCACGGGGATCCGGGTGTCCGGATCCAGCGTGAGCACCGCCGTCGACCCGCGACCGCCGTCGTCGATCGTCACCGAGTCGATCTCCCCCACCGCGACCCCACGGTAGGTCACCGTCGTCCCGGGACCGATACCGCGCGCGTCGACCAGGTGCGCTCGCACCTCGAGGCCACCGCCGATGCTCTGCGGGCCGAGGACGTAGCGGACACCGAACGCGGTGGCCAGCAGACCGAGCACGACGAACAGCGAAACCTGCACCAGCACCGGCCGTTTCATCGGAGTCCTCCCTGGAGCAGGTCCGGCAGCCCCGACGGGACGGTGACCGGCGGCGAGGCGGCGGGCATCGGGACGCCGCCCGTGAGCAGCATGTCGATCGCTCCCGGCACGTCGAACGCGCCGTCGAACAGCAGATAGTCGCCGTGCACGGACCGGTTGAACCCGTCGACGAAGGCATCCATGTTGGTCAGCGCAGAGCCGACCGTCCGGTTGAAGTCCCGGATTCCGGCGAGGATCTCGGCGATGTCGTCGACGGATCCGCCCATCCGGCCGGAGTCGGCCATGATCGCGTCCAGCGACGTCAGCATCGTGGACGTGCTCGACACCAGGGACCGTAGGTCCGCTTCCTGCGCCGCGAGCAGGTCGACGATCTCCGCGCTGCTCGCGATGCCGTCGTCGATCAGCTGCTGTTGCTGCGCCAGCCGGGCCGTGACGTCGTCGGCGGCGCGCAGCGTCCGGGCGAGGTGATCGCCGTTGCCGGCCGCGAGCGCCATCGTCCGGTCCATCCGTTCGAGTAGGGTGCGGATCTTGTCGCCGCGACCGCCGAACGCGGTCGTGAGCTCGGTGGTGATCGTGCGGAGTTCGTCGAGGCCGCTGCCGCTGACGATCTGTCCCAGCATCGCGAACGTGGCCTCGAGCTCGGGGCCCCGCTCCGTCCGCTCGATGACGTCCCCGTCGGCGAGCGGCTCCGGTGACGGCTGCCCGGGCAGGTCGATCTGGACGAACGGGCTGCCGAGCGCGGACGGCAGCCGCACCGACGCGGCGACGTTCGCGGGCAGTTCGGCCCACTCGCTCATGCTCAGTTCGAGGAAGGCACGGCGGCCGTCCGTGGAGATCGACCGCACGCGGCCCACCACGGCCTGCCCGACGCGCACCTCGGTGCCGGGATCGACGCGGTCCGCCCCGTCGAACACCGCTGTCACCTGGTAGGTTTCGCCCTCGCCGCTGCGCCCGATCGGCAGCTGCTGCAGGCCCACGCCGCACCCCGTGGCCGCGACCGCCGCCGCGGCCAGGACGGCGGCGAGCCCGGCCGTGCGCCGGTTCATCGGCCGCCTCCCAGGGCCCGGTCCAGCGACTGGGGCACGAGATCCCGGAAGGGATCGGACAGGTCGATCGGGACGGTGATCGGGTTGGTGAATCCCGCTCCGGTGCACAACGGCAGCTGTTCCCGCTCGCACAGCTCCCTCGCCCGCGGGAACTGACCGATCCGGGTGGAGATGTTCAGCCGGATGCGGGCGGTGGTGTTCTCACCGATGGTGTTGTCGATGTTCTGCATCGTCAGCGGCAGCACGTCCAGCAGCTCCGCGAGATCGGCACGGTGCTCGGCGAACAGCCCGGTGAGCACCTGCGCGTCGGCGACGACGGCGTCGATGTCCTGCCCGCGGGCACCGAGCAGGGTGTCGAGCCGGTCCAGGATCGTCGTCAGCCGGCCGATCGGCCCGGCGACGTCGAGGTTCTGCCGTTGCAGCTCGGCGCCCAGGTCGGACAACCCGGTGGCCAGTTCGGACAGCGAGCCCTGACGGGCGTTCACGGCCTCGACCGCGATCCCGAGGTCGTCGACGAGCGCCCCGATGTCCTCGGATCGGGCGCCGACGACGGAACTCGCGGCACCCACCGCACGCAGCGCCCGGTTGATCTCGGGTCCGAGCCCCGCGGTGGCACCGGCGGCCAGGTCGAGGGTCGCCCCCAGCGCGCCGGCGTCCGGCCCGAGCGCCGCCGCGATGGTGTCGACGCTCTCGAGCAGTTCGTCCCAGTTGATCGGTGCGTGGCTGCGTTCGGGCGGGATGACGTCACCGTCCTCGAACCGGGCCCCGCCCGCATAGGCCGGGCTCAGTTCGACGAACCGGTCGCTGATGATCGACGGACTCATCACGAAGGCCGAGACGTCGGCGGGCAGGACGATGTCGTCGGGGATCCGCATCGTCACGGTCACGACGGTGCCGGCCGGCTCGACCGATTCGACCGTGCCGACGGGCAGCCCCAGGACGGCGACCTTGCTGCCGGGATAGACACCGCTCACGGACGCGAATTCGGCGGTCACGGTCCGGGCACGATCGGTGCCGACGAAGACGTACCAGGCCGCCGCCGCGCACACCACCGCGACGACGCCGATCGCGAACCCGCGGAGCGCCCAGGTTGTCCGGGTGGTCACTGCCGTCCGGGTGGTGGTCACCGGCATCCCTCCATCACGCCGAGCGCGCACAGCAGGTTGTCGGGGATGGGGCCGGCGGGGGCGTGCACGTCGACCCAGTTGCCGTTGCCCGACGCGTCGGCGGCGGCACGCAGCGCCGGCGGCAGACGGGTCATCAGCACATCGATGTTCTCGGCGTTGCGGTTCAGCGTGTCGGTCACCGAACGCAGGTTGACCAGCAATGCGTCGATCTCCGCGGAGTTGTCCTCGAGGAAGGCGGCGGTGCGCTCGGTCAGCAGGCGCAGGTCCGCCACGAGCTGCCCGAGCGCGTCCCTGCGGGCGGCGAGCACCGACACGACGGTGGTCGCGTTCTGCACCAGCGCCGCGACGTCCTCGCTCTGCCCGGCGACGATCGCGGCGAGCGAGCGCGACGCCTCGAGCAGTGAGTGTATGCGGGCGTCGTTGCGCGACAGCATCTCTGCTGCGGCGGTGGCGCCGGCGAGGGCGTCGGCGAGCTGGGCCGAGTCGGACGGGACGGTGTCGGCGAGCGTCCGCATCATCGCTTCGAGTCCGGGCACGTCGAGATCGCGGGCCACCTGCCCGGCGTCCGCCGCGATCTGGTCGAGGCTGTACGGAACGGAGGTGCGTGCCAGCGGGATCCGGCCCTCGGGGAGTTCCCCGGCCCCGGCCGGAGTCACCGACAGGTAGAGCTTGCCGAGGATCGTCTTCAGCTTCACCTCGGCCGCAGTGCGATCGCCGAGCGGTTGGCCGCCGTCCACCCGGAACGTCACGACGACCCGGTCCGTTCCCAGCCGCAGGTCCTCGACCCGCCCGGCGGGCACCCCGGCCACGTAGACCGGGTCGTCGGGTTGCAGCCCCGCCGCGTTCGCCAGTTCCGCCGTGTACTCGTCGGTGCGGAGGAGGTAGGTGACCCGCGGTGCGGCGAGGGCGACGGCCATCACCGCCGCGACGAGGACGATGCCGACGGCCCCCACCACGAGCGGGTCGGCGGTCCGATCGTGCCGGCCCGCGAGCATCGCGAGTGCGGCGTCGCGGATCCGTCGCACGGCGCTCATCGGCACACCTCCGAGTAGGCCGGGCCGAAGAGGTTGACCTCGGCGTCGTGGCTCTTCACCGTGAAGTTGCACATGTAGAGGTTCAGCCAGCCGCCGTAGTCGCCGATGCGGTTGATGTTGCCGGCCAGCTCCGGAAGGCCGCTCATCACCTGATCGAACTGTCCGGTCCGGGGGATCCACGCGTCGGTCATCGCCCGCAGGTCGGTCACCGTGCTCGCGAGCGGGGCCGTCGCGCCGGCGACGAGTGCGGCGGCGGCACGGACGGAGGTGGAGCCGCGCTCGACGAGCACAGCGAGCTGATCGCCGTCCCCGGCCAGGGCGTCGCTGACGACGGCCAGTCCCGAGATCAGGCGACCGACGTCCGTACTGCGCCGGTCCGCGACGGCGACGAGCGTCTCGAGGTTGGCGGCGAGGCTGTCGAAGATCTGCTCGTGCTCGACGAGGTCGCTGCTCACCGACGCGATGTGCAGCAGCAGCGAATCCAGTGTGCTGCCCTCCCCCTGGAACGCCTCGACGACGGCGGTGGCGAGCGTGTTCACCTGGGCGGGATCGATCGCCTCGAACAGCGGCTCGAACCCGTTGACGAGCGCGGTCAGGTCGACCGGCGGCGACGTCTGCCCGACCGGGATCGTGCCACCGTCGGGCAGTACGGTGCCGGTTCCGTCCTCGGGCAGCGTCAGCGCGACGTACCGGACGCCGATCATGTCGCCGTAGTGCACGTCGGCAGTGACGTCCGTGGTGAGCTCGAACTCCGATTCCACCTCGAAATCGACTACTGCTCTTGATGTTCCGTCGTCCTGCGGCGCGAGTGTCACGTCGGACACGCGCCCCACCCGCACACCGGCGAGCGTGACGTCGCTGCCGGGGCCGAGCCCCTCGACGTCCGTGAACTCCGCGGAGTATGCGCGGGTGGACCCGGCGATCGTCCTGTCGAGGGTGTTGCCGACGACGACCGCCGCCAGTACTCCCACGGCGCAGAACGCCGTGAGGCGCACTCCCGGTCCGAGCAGCGAGTTCACGAGACTTCCACCTCCGTGCCACGGACGAGCGGCGCGAGCAGGATCGACGCGGCGGTGGACGGATTCGTCCCCGTGGCCGCGGGATCGGACGGGTCGGCACCACCTGCGATCTGCTCCAGGTATCCCAGCGGCTCCCGCTCCGCGGCGGCCGAGAGGACGGGCTGCCGGTCGATCGGGCTCGTCCGGACGGGATCGTCGCAGTTCGCGCCGTCCATGCCGGGATACCGGGGGCAGTCGGCGGCGGTGTACGGCATCGGATCCGAGAAGTCCGCGACGGCGGTGATGTCGAACCGCCCGGTCGCGAAGACTCGTGCGCCGGCGTCGCCGAAGGTCGTGAGATGCCGCAGGGTGTCGTCGAGCCCGACGGTGTCGGCCGCGAACGTCTCGAGCACCGGCGCACCGTCGCGGACGACGGCGATCATCCGCTCGGTGTTCTGCGCGATCAGGGTGGAACCGTCGGCGGCCAGGGCGGCTCCGCCGCGCAGCAGGCGTGCCACACCGTCGCGGCGTTCGAGGGCGATCTCCGAGAGCTCCGCCGCGTTCTGCAGGGTCGCGACCATGTCGTCGGTGGCCGCGGCCGTCGACTCGGTCACCGCGGCGAGTTGCGGTGCGGAGGCCAGTCCCTCGTCGATCAGCGGGCCGAGCTGCTCGGTGAGCGCGACGCTGCGGTCGAGGGTGCGGCCGAGGGATTCGCCCCGTCCCGCCAGGGCCTGGCTCATCGCGTCGAGGGTGACGGCGAGCAGGTCCGGCCGCAGTTCCCGCAGGAGATCGGTGGTGGTGTAGTACAGGTTCGCCAGCTGCACCGCCTCGGCGGAGGTGTCCACCGGGATCTGTGTGCCGGCCCGCAGGCGGGGCCCGGTTGCAGGGTCCGCGGCCGGGACGAGTTGGAGGAAGACGTCGCCGAACAGGGTGCGCGGCACGATGCGGAGCTGCACCGAGGCGGGAATGTTTCGGAGCGCGCGGGCGTCGAGTCGCATCGTGATCCGTGAACTCGCGAGGCCCGCCTCGAGGTGCACGAGCCGGCCGACGTGCACGCCCCGGTACTGCACCCCGGCGGCACCGTGGATCACTCCCGCGCCCGCCGGGACCACCGCGGTGACTTCCGGCTCGCGCGAGAGTCCGCCCGACCCCGAGGCGACGAGCAGGGCCCCCGCGACGGCGACGACCACGACGGCGACGACCCCGACGAGAGCCGCTCCCGCCCTGCCGGTTCCGTCTCGGCGCCGGCGACGGCTCTCGCGCCGCGGTGGGGGCGGCGCCGTGACGGCAGGACCCGACGCCGTCGCCTGCTGGGTCGTCACGACAGCCCCATCCCCGGCACGGTCGGCACGAGCCCCCACAACGCGAACGTCAGGACCACGTCGGTGACACCGATGGCCAGGATGCTGGTGCGCAACGCGCGCCCGGCCGCGCGACCGACCCCCTCCGGTCCGCCGGTGGCGTGGTATCCGTAGGAGCAGTGCACGAGTGCCACGATCATCGCGAACACCACGGCCTTGGTCAGCGAGTACCACAGGTCGGACGGGCCGAGCGCGAGGTGGAAGTAGTAGTCGTAGGTGCCCGCGGAGTTGCCCTGGAAGGTGACGACGACGAGCCGGGTGGCGACGTACGCCGACAGCAGGCCGACCATGTAGATCGGGACCACGCAGACGGCGGACGCGATCAGCCGTGTGCTGGCGAGGAAGGGCACCGACCGCACGGCCATCGCGTCCAGCGCGTCGATCTCGTCGGAGATCCGCATGGCGCCGAGCTGGGCGGTGAAGCCGGTGCCGACCTTCGCCGCCAGCGCGACGGACGCGACGACCGGGGCGAGTTCACGGGTGTTGGCGATCGCGGACAGCATTCCCGACAGCGACGTCATGCCGATCAGCTCGAGGCCGCGCTGGGTCTCGACGCCGACCATCATCGCGGCGACCGCGGACATCGCGAAGACGATGCCGATGGTGCCGCCCCCGGCGAGCAGCGAGGCATAGCCGAAGCCGACCTCCCCCACGTGGTACGTCACGTGCTTGTGGTACCGGCGCAGCGCTGTGGGAATGCCTGCGACCGTGTGTATCCCGAACAGCACGTGGCGGCCGACGGTGGCGAACCCGTCGACGACGCCGGTCACCGACCGGTGGACGCCGCGGACCCGGGTGACGGTGGAATGGGACAGCATCAGTAGGTCCCCACGGCCGGCACCATCACGGTGTACATCTGGGACAGCACGGTATTGACGACGAACACCATCACGAAGGCGAGCACGACGGCCTCGTTGACGGCGTCGGCCACGCCGCTCGGGCCGCCCTTGGCGTGCAGGCCCTTGAACGCGGCGATGAGGGCGGAGGTGATCCCGAAGAACGCCGACTTCACCATCGCCATCACGAAATCCGACAGCCGGCCGTACTCGGTCAGCGTGCGCAGGAAGCCACCGCCCGAGGCGTCGTCGACGTAGATCTCGTACAGATAGCAGCCGCCGACACCCACGAGCGTGACGAGCGCGCAGAGCATCACCGACACGAGGATCGAGGCGAGCAGCCGCGGCACGACGAGCCGCTCGACCACGTTCAGCCCCATCACCTCCATCGCCTCGATCTCCTCGCGGATGGTGCGGGAACCCAGGTCGGCGCAGATCGCGGAGCCGCCGACGCCGGCGAGCATGAGTGCGCACACCAGCGCCGCGGCCTGACCCACCACGACGAACGCGACGATCGCGCCGGAGTACCCGCCGGCGCCGAGCCGGCCGGCGAGGGAGCCGACGGAGACCGCGATGAGCACGCCGACGGGCAGCATCAACAGCAGCGCCGGGCCGCTGCACACCTTCGCGACGAACAGCGCCTGTGTGATCGTCTCGCGGAGCGAGAGTCGACGGCCGGCGACGACGCGCACGGTGGTGGCGAGGGTCTCCACGGAGAACCCGACCAGCGCACCGACCTGGATCGCCAGGTCGTGCACCGGCCCCCTCGCCTCGGGCAGCTCGAACGTCACTCCCATACCCCCGTACGCGTCATCGCGGCCTCCCGTCCCCCGACGGCTCCTCGGCGTCTCAGCCCTGGACGACCGCCGACAGGCCGCCGCGCAGCTGGTGCTTGACGACCTTGCCGCTGGCGTTGCGCGGCAGGGCCTCGACGATCACGACGTCCTTCGGATGCTTGTAGCGGGCGAGCCGCTCGTCGAAGAACGGCTGCAGCTCGTCCAGGGGAAGATCGTCGTGGCCGGGCCGTAACGCGATCACCGCGACCGGCACCTCGCCCCACTTCGGATCCGGACGTCCGATCACGGCGGCCTCGAGGATCTTCGGATGCGAGAACAGCACGTTCTCGACCTCGGCGCAGTAGATGTTCTCGCCGCCGGAGATGATCATGTCCTTCTTGCGGTCGACGACGTAGACGAAGCCCTCGTCGTCGACGCGCACGAGGTCGCCGGAGTGGAACCAGCCGCCGTGGAACGCATCTGCCGTCGCGGCCGGGTTGTTCCAGTACTCGCTCATCATGGTGGGTCCGCGGTAGACGATCTCGCCGACCTCACCGGGGGCCACGTCGTTCATCTCGTCGTCGACGACCCGCGCCTGGATGGTGGGAATGACCCGGCCGACGGAGCCGAGCTTGCGCAGCGCGTCCTCGCCGTCGAGCACGCAGGTGATGGGTGACATCTCGGTCTGGCCGAACACCGCGACGTTCGACGCGTCGGGGAACGTCTCGGCCATCGCGCGCAGGATCGTGTCGGACGACGGCGCAGCGCCCCAGGAGATGTTGCGCAGGGCCAGCTTCCGCGGGTTCGCCTGCTGTGCCGCGCACACCGCCTGCCACTGCACCGGCACCAGGAACAGGTTGGTGACCTGCTCGGCCTCGAGGACGTCGAGCAGCTCGTTCGGGTCGAACGCCCCCACCGGATGGATCACGGTGGCGACGCCCAGCATCAGGTTGGGTGCCATCGCACCGAGAGCCGCGATGTGGAACATCGGCGAGGCGCAGAACCCGACGCCGGACTCGTCGAACAGGTGGAACGCACGGATGCACGTGAGGGCCTGCGCGGACATGTTGCTGTGGGAGAGCACCGCGCCCTTGGGCCGTCCCGTGGTCCCGGAGGTGTACATGATCAGGGCCGGGGTGTCGTCCGGAACGTCGACCGCCGGGTGCGGCTCGCCGGTCTCGGCGACCAGGTCCTCGTAGGCGAGGCTGTCGCCGTCCGGGGCCCCGCCGACGGTGATGGACAGGCCGAGCCCGTCGCTCTCCGCGCGGACCGCGGCGGCCAGCGGAGCGAGGGGTGCCTCGACCACGATCGCCGAGGCCCCGCTGTCGTTCGACAGGTACGCCACCTCGGGCGCGGTGAGACGGAAGTTGACCGGCACGGCGATCGCGCCGAGAGCGTTCGCGGCCAGCACGGTTTCGAGGTATTCGGGGCGGTTGAGCATGAGCACGACGACCCGGTCACCGAAGCCGACGCCGCGCCGCGCGAGGGCACCGGCGAGCCGCTCGACCCGGTCGTGCAGCTCCGCCCACGTGATCGACCGGCCCTGGAACCGCAGCGCGGTGCGGTTCGGGATCATCAGGGCGTGCCGCTCGAGGTGGTTGTTCCAGTTGTTGCGACGCAGGCGCTGGGTCTCGGCGAGGGTGGAGGCGGTGACCATGAGGATTCCTCTCGGGGCGTGGCGGAGGTGCCGACGGGACGCGATCCGGGTTCTCGATGTGAGGCACATTACAGGCAGCGCCCCTGTTCGGCCAGCATTTTGTTAATGGTGATTCTCAGGGAGACAACCGGTTGAGGAGGGCGCGGGCGCCCGCAGCACGGAGCGCGTCTCGCATCGAATGATATTGTCGCCCAACGTCTTAACAGGGCAGTCCGACCGGGACGCAGCCGGGCGGCGACCGGGGTTCCCGCGCCGGTAAGTGCACGGCCTGTCGTCAGGGGAAACGCGGGGATCGCTTCTCGAGCATGGCCATGGCCGCCTCGGCGAAGTCCGCCGAGGCGAGCAGCTCGGTCTGGCCGCTCTTCTCCCGGGCCAGCGCGTCGTCGAGCAGGCCGAGCGTGGTGGCATGAAGTGCCCGCTTGGTCAGTTCGAAAGCGCGCCGTGGTTTCGTCGCCGTCCGAGCCGCCACGTCCGCGACATGCGCGGCGAACTGCGCGTCGGGCAGGGTGCGCGCGACGAGGCCGAACCGGTCGGCATCCGCGGCCGACACCCGCTCGCCGAGCAGCGCCATCTCCGCGGCCCGCGCACGCCCGACCGCCGCCGGGACGAGCAGGCTCGCTCCGCCGTCGGGCATCAGCCCCATGTTCACGAACGACAGCAGGAAATAGGCGCTCTCGGCGGCATAGGTGAGGTCCGCCGCAACAGCCATCGACACGCCCACGCCCGCGGCGGGGCCGTTGACGGCGGCGATCACCGGCACCGGAACCGTCGCGATGGATCGGATCACCGCGTTCGCGACGTCCATGACCTCGGTCGGATCGGCCGGGTTCGTCGCTGCCGCAGCGAGATCGGCGCCGGTGCAGAACGCCGTTCCCGCACCGGTGAGGACGACGGTGCGGACCCGGGGATCGGGGCCGGCCTCGTCCAGCGCGGCGCCGAGCGCCCGCATGGTCGGCAGGTCCACGGCGTTCATCCGCTTCGGCCGGTCGATGGTCAGCCGCAGGATGCCGTCGGCGAGTTCCGAGCGCAGCCCCTCCCCGGTCGGTGTGCTCACGCCCCGACCCCCTGTGCCACGAATCCGCGGAGCCGGTCCTCGATGATCGACTCCGCCTCGGACACCATGCGCTCGACGAGTTCGGCCACGGTCGGGATGTCGTCGATCAGGCCCTGGCTCTGTCCGGCCGTCCAGATGCCCGCCTCGAGATCGCCGTCCTCGAACACCTTCCTGCCCCGGGCGCCGGCGACGAGGTGCGCGATGTCGCCGAACTCCGCTCCGCGCGATTCGATCTCGACGACCTCCGCGCTGACCGAATTCGCCGCCACGCGGGCGGTGTTGTGCAGGGTGCGGAAGATGAGCCGGGTGTCGCGTTCGGTGTTGGCGACGATCTGTTCCTTGACCGCATGCGCGACGGGCGACTCGACGGTGCACATGAACCGGGTCCCCATGTTGACCCCGTCCGCCCCGAGGGCTAGCGCGGCGACGAGGCCGCGGGCGTCCGCGATGCCACCCGAGGCGATCACCGGGATCTGCAGCTGCCGGGTGGCGGCGGGGATCAGGACGAGTCCGGGCACGTCGTCCTCGCCGGGATGACCGGCGCACTCGAATCCGTCGATGCTGACGGCGTCCACTCCGACGCGTTCGGCCTTGAGCGCGTGCCGCACGCTCGTGCACTTGTGGACGACCTTGACGCCGGCGTCCTTCAGGTGGGGCAGGTGGTCGACGGGGTTGGACCCGGCGGTCTCGACGATCTTGATACCCGACTCGACGATGGCCTGCCGGTACTCGGCGTACGGCGGCGGGTTGATCGACGGCAGGATCGTGAGATTGACACCGAAGGGCTTGTCGGTGAGCTCGCGGGTCCGGGCGATCTCCTTCACGAGGTCCTCGGGCGTCGGCTGGGTGAGCGCGGTCAGGAAGCCCAGAGCGCCGGATTCGGCCACGGCGGCGACGAGTTCGGCGCGGCCGACCCACATCATCCCGCCCTGGACGATGGGGTGCTCGACCCCGAATGCCTCGGTGAATCGGGTTCTCACTGGACCTCCTCGGATCCTGGACCTGCGCCGCGACGCGCATCGGACGGACACGTCCGGCGCAGCGGCCGGACACCGTGGTGACATCGGGAATGCTCGTTAACTTTCGCGGTGCGCAACCGCGTTTGTCAAGGGTTCTCCGCTGGCCTTTCCGTGGGGCGTGGCCCTCCGATTCGCCGACGCGGATATGGTGTTGGCCGCTAACGTGTGCGATAGGCTGCCGGCATCACGCCCGGCATGAATGGAGGTACGGTGGCGGAGCAGACCCGGGCCGGTTCGCGGGCGACGCGGACACGGTCGACCGCCCGCACGGCGACCGAGGGAGCACCGGCTCCGCGACGACGGCCGAAGAACCGCAAGGCACAGATCGCGGCGGTCGCCGCCGAGGCGTTCAGCGAACGCGGGTACCACGGTGTCGGGATCGACGAGATCGCTGCCGCGGTCGGCATTTCCGGCCCCGCCCTCTATCGGCACTTTCCCAACAAGTACGCGTTGTTCCGCGACGCCGCCCTGAGCCTGGGCACGACGCTCGGGACGGCGGTCGCCGAAGCGGACGCCGCGAGCCCCTCGAGCGCCGACCCCGGCGAACGCCTCGACGGCCTGCTGCTCGCCGCGATCCGCACCACCGTCGAATGCCGCCGCACCGCCGGGCTCTACCGATGGGAAAGCCGCTATCTCACCGCGCCGGACCGCGACGCGGTCCGGCGAGAGATCTGGGGGGTCAACCGCCGGATCGGGGCCGCGCTGGCGGCCCTGCGACCCGGGCTCCCGGAACCGGACAACGTCATCCTCAGCGCGGCCATGCTCAGCGTCGTCGGCAGCATCACCGCACACCGCGCCCCGCTGGCCAACCGCCGGATCGAGCGGCTGCTGCTCGAGGCCTGCCGGTCGGTCGCGCGTGTCCGTCCGGCGACGACCGACCGGTCACACGACGAGCCGGCCCGTGTCCCGGGCCTCGCCGTCGCCAACAAGCGCGAGGTGCTGCTGCACGAAGCGATCCTGCTCTTCTATGCCCGCGGGTACCACGACGTGAGCATCGAGGAGATCGGCGCGGCGGCCGGCATCAACGCCTCCGGCGTCTACCGGCACTTCGCGAGCAAGGCCGACCTGCTCGCCGCGGCCTTCCACCGGGCCGCGGACCGGCTCGCCGTCGCCGTGAACGGCACGCTGGCCGACTCCACAACCCCGGCCGAGGCACTGTGCTCCCTGACCCGCGTGTACGTCCAGTTGTCGTTCGCCCGCAGCGAGCTGATGGTCGTGTACTTCACCGAGATCGGAAACCTGCCCGATGCACACCGCACCGACCTGCGCAACATCCAGCGGCTCAACGTCGAGGAGTGGGCCCGCCTGCTCGGCGAGGTACGTCCGGCCCTGTCCGCCGTCGAGTGCCGATTCCTGGTGCACGCCGCGCTCAACCTCGTGCTCGACGTCGGACGTCTGTTGCACTTCGACGCCACCCCCGCCAACGAGACCCGCGTGCAACAGCTCATGCTGGCGACCCTTCTCGGCGACCCGGCGGCGGACGCGTGACGCGCACGGCACTCGCCGCGGTGGTGCGGGAGTACGGCGCGGACCCGCAGCGATGCCGTCGAGGCAGTACTCACCTTCGACCGTCAGGAGTGACCATGACCGTGGCCGACGAGCTGGCCGCACTGCGCCGCCGCACCGACACGATCTCGCCGCGCGAACTCGACGACCTGTGGGCGCGCCTCGAGCCCGCCCGCATCGACGATCTCGTCGGATACCGCTGGCGCGGATTCAGTTTCGACACCGGCCACCGCACCCACACGCTGCTGGGCAAGGCCCGGTGGTACGGCAAGCAGTTCGCCGCCGCCCACGACGTGCAGCCGCTGATGTGCCGGGACGCGAGCGGTGAGCTCTACTCCGACGTCGAAACCGGGCGCGGCGAGGCGTCACTGTGGGAGGTCCGGTTCCGCGGCGAGGTGACCGCCACCATGGTCTACGACGGTATGCCGGTGTTCGACCACTTCAAGAAGGCCGACGACGACACGCTCGTCGGCGTCATGAACGGCAAGGGCGGGCTCGTGTTCGACGCGGGCGAGCACTACTGGTTCGGTCTCGAACGCGACATCGCGCTGTAATCCCCTGCACCGCAAGCCTTCCGCCGGACACCCCCACGCTCCACAGGACCGAATGTGACATCCGGTCGATGTGGGGGTTGTTGCAGAATCGTGGGTCGGCCCCGTCATGTCACGGCGGGGCTGACCTGCGGTTTCGTGTAGAATCCGTTGGTGGCCAAAGGATATCGACCCGTCGATCGTGACCAGCAGTTCCTGATCCCCCCGGACATGCGCGACTGGCTCGGCACCGACCATCCCGTGTGGACGGTCATCGACATCATCGACCGGATCGACACCACCGCATTCCATCGGACCGCCAAGACCGGTGGCGCCGGCCGTGCCGGCTACCACCCGGACATGCTGCTCACCTTGCTGGTGTGGGCCTGGTCCCGCGGGGAACGCTCCTCCCGCCGCATCGAACGGCTGTGCACCGAGGACGTGGCCTACCGGGTGATCTGCGCCCAGGACATCCCCGATCACGTGACGATCGCCCGGTTCCGCAAAACCCACGCCACCGCCTGCGAAGACCTGTTCACCCAGGTCCTGCTGCTGGCTGCAGCCCTGGGACTGGGCCGGCTGGAGACCATCGCGTTGGACTCGGTCAAGATCGCCTCCAACGCCTCGGCCGGCGCCAACCGCACCGAATCGTCGGTGCGGGCCGAAGCCGCCGCCCACGCCCGAGCAGTGGCGGCGGCAGCGGTGGCCGCGCATGCGGCCACCGATGCCGCCGAAGACGAACCCCACGATCACGGCGACCGCGGTCCCGGTTCGGTCCCACCGGCGTTGACCGACCCCCGGTCACGGGCAGCGCGGATCAGCGAGGCGATCGCCGCACTCGACGCTGCCCGCGCCGCCGACGAGCAGGCCCGGGCCGACAAGGACACCTCGGCCCGTCTGTATCTCGAGCAGGCCCGCGGCGGGCAGATGCCGATGGGTGCCCCGCCCGCCTCGGCGGCGGTCGCGGCAGCGGAACTGGCGTTGGAGAAGACCCTGGCTGCCCATGCCGCGAAAGTTCGGCGGTACGAGCAGCGGCGGGCCGAAGCGGCAGCGAAAGGCCACCGATACGGTGGCTGGGTGATCCGGCCGGCCGGGCAGGACCCGAAGGTGATCAAGGCCCGGGCACGTCTGGCTCGTGCCACCGCCGCAGCGGCGGCGGCGACTGCGGTCGCGGCGGCACGAGCCGATGCCGACACCGAGGGCCGGCCCGAGCGGGTGGTCAACACCACCGACCCGGAGTCCGGGTTGCAACCGTTGCGTGGTGGCGGCTGGGTGCAGGGGTTCAACTGTCAGGCCGTGACCAGCGGTGACGGGCTGATCATGGCGGTGTCGGTGGCGGCCAATCCCACCGATGCGCCGACGTTCGTGCCGATGATGCAGGCGGCGGTGGCCGCTGCCGGGTCGATCATCGCTGCCCGCCCCACCGGCACCGCCGATACGGACGGCACCGACGGCACCGACGGCGAGGGGATCGGGATGCTGCTCGCCGATGCCGGGTACTTCTCCGAAGCCAACATCACCGCGCCGGGACCGGACCGGTTGATCGCCCGCGGCAAGGCCCGCCACCTCGAACACGCGGCCCGGCACACACCGGTGTCTGGGCCGGCGCCGGTCGAGGCTTCACCGGTCGAGGTGATGGCCCACCGGTTGCGCACCGAGGAGGGAATCGCCACCTACCGCAAGCGTTCTCACATTGCCGAGACTCCGTTCGGGCATGCCAAACACAATCTGAATTTTCGGCGGTTCACCGGCCGGGGACTGGTCCGTGCCCGTGGTGAGTGGAGTTTTCATGCCGCGGTGCACAACATCGGCAAGATCCTCGCTGCGGTGGGTGGGGGCGGGTTGCCGGCCGCTGTGTGAGGCGGTGGTCCCGGGGCGGGAGACCCCGCCCCGGGACCGGCGCTTTGGTTCGCGGTCGCGGACCCTCGGCGATTTCGCAACAGCCCGTGTGATCGACCGGATGTCACATTCGGTCACTCGGGGCGCCGGTCCAGGTGCTCGAGCAGCCGGCGGACCGCATCGTCGAACTGCCCCGCGGTCTGCGCGATCACCTCGTCGCGGTCCCCCCTGCGGAACGCGTCGATCAAGCGGGCGTGCGAGTCGACGGCCGACCGGCCCCACTCCGGGTCCGCGGTGTAGAGCCGGTACGGGGTGTAGCGGGCCGCGCTGTAGAGGAACCAGGCGAGCTTCGGGCTGTCCGCGATCCGGTTGACCTCGCGATGGAATTCGAACTCCGCAGCGGCGATCCGGTCGGCGTCCGACGACGAGACCGCGCACCGCAGCGCATCGTTCAGCGCGGTGAGCCGATCGAGGTCCGCAGCGTCCGCGACCCGCAGCACGCGCACCGCCAGTTCCACCGCGATCTGTTTCTGCAGCCAGAAGATGTCGGCGACGTCGCCCCGCCCGAGCGGCGAGACGACGTAACCGCGGTTGGGCACCGACTCCACGAGACCTTCCCCCCGCAGGGTCAGCAGCGCCTCCCGGACCGGGGTGACGCTGACCCCGAGTTCGGCTGCGGTCTCGTCGAGCCGCACGAAGTCGCCGGAGCGCAGCGCGCCGGAGATGATGAGGCCCCGCAGGTGGATCGCGACCTCCTCCGAGAGCTGAGGCCGTCGCCGCAGGGAACGGGCCGGTGCCGCCATCGTCTACAACCCGTAGCTCTTGCCGATGATGTCGCGCTGGATCTCGTTGGTGCCGCCGAAGATCGTCGACACGATCGTCCGGCGGACATGGTGCTCCATGTCGAACTCGGTGGCGTACCCGTATCCGCCCATCATCTGCATGCCTTCGAGGGCCGTCTTCTTCGCGACCTCGGTGGCCTTGAGCTTGACCATGGACGCCTCGCGCGGAAACAACGTGCCCGGGTTGTCGTCGACGAGCCGCGCGACGCGGTACACGAGCAGGCGCGTGGCCTCGATCTCGGTGGCCAGGTCGGCGACGCGATGACGGATGGCCTGGAACGTGCCGACCGGCCGGCCGAACTGCTTGCGTTCGGTGACGAACTGCAGGGCGTCGTCGAAGGCGCGCTGCGCGGTGCCGAGCATCATCGCGGCCAGGATGAGCCGCTCGGTGTTCAGCCCGGCCATCAGCTGGGTCCAGCCGTTGCCGACCTCGCCGACGACGGCGTCCGCCGGCAGATGCACGTCGGTGAGGTAGAGGTCGTTGACCTCCTTGCCGCCCATGGTCTCGATGCCGCTGATCTTCAGCCCCGCGGTGCCGGCCGGCAGGTGGAACATCGTCAGGCCCTGATGCTTGGCGCCGCTGCGGTCGGTGCGGGCGACGAGCAGAATGTTGTCGGCGAAGTGCGCGTTGGAGCACCAGGTCTTCTGGCCGTTGATCAGCCAGCCGTCGTCGACCTTCTCGGCGCGGCAGGTCAGGGCGCCGACGTCGGATCCCGCCTCGGGTTCGGACATGGAGATGGACTGGGATCGGCCCTCGACGATGCCGCCGAGCACGGTCTCCTTCTGCGCCCGGGTGCCGAACTTCTCGTAGGCGGCGCCCGTGATGAGGGTGGGGCCGATGCCCCCGATGGGTGCCATGCCCCGTGTGCTCTGCTCGAGCAGGATGCACAGGTCGACCGTGCTGCCGGCGGAGCCGCCGAACTCCTCGGGCACCGTCACGCCGAGCCAGCCGAGCTCGGCCATCTTCCGGTAGAGCTCCTGGTTGTGGCTGTGCTTGCCGTGGTCGGTGAGGGCGTCTCGCTGTTCGCGGGTGCCGACCTCCCGTCGGCAGAAATCGGCGACGGCTGCGGCGAAGTCCTGCTGCTCGGGAGTGAATTCCGTCAGGTTCGTGTGCATGGGATCGGCCTCCTGGCCTGGACAATTAGTGGGGGGTTGTCGACACCGGGCGCGCCGCCTAGTGTGATATCCACGACAGTGAATCACATCAAATATATTTGATGTGACCCAGCGAAGGAAGCGTCGCCCATGACCCAGGAACTCACGCCCGCCGATACCCAGTCCCCGGCCCCTCCGGGGGATACCTTCGCGAGTCTCGACCCGCGCAACGGATCCGTCCTCGCCGAGTATCCGATCGCCGGTGCCGCCGACGTCGCCGCCGCCGTCGACCGCGCGCGTTCGGCGGCCCGATGGTGGGCCGACCAGGGCTTCCGGGGCCGCCGCGACTGGCTGCTCGAGTTCAAGCAGGCCGTCGCCGCCGACGCCGAGTCCCTCGCGGCCCTCGTCTCCGCCGAGACCGGCAAGCCCCGCGGTGACGCCTTCCTCGAGGTGATGCTCGCGATCGAGCACCTCGACTGGGCCGCCCGCAACGCCAGGAAGGTGCTGCGCCCGCGCACGGTGCCGTCCGGTCTCGCCAGCGCCAACCAGCGGGCCACCCTCGAGTACCAGCCGCTCGGCGTGATCGGCGTCATCGGACCGTGGAACTACCCGGTCTACACCCCGATGGGCTCGATCTCCTACGCCCTCGCCGCCGGCAACGCCGTCGTGTTCAAACCGTCCGAGCTGACCCCCGGCGTGGGCAAGTGGCTCGAGGAGAAGTGGAACGGGCTCGCCCCGACGCAGCCGGTGTTCCAGGTGATCACCGGCCTCGGCGAGACCGGGGCGGCACTCGCCCGCTCCGGCGTCGACAAGGTCGCCTTCACCGGCTCCGGCGCCACCGCCCGCAAGGTCATGGCCGTGTGCGCCGAGACCCTCACCCCGCTCGTCGCCGAGTGCGGGGGCAAGGACGCGATGATCGTCGCGGAGGACGCCGACCTCGACAAGGCCGTGGAGATGGCCGCGTTCGGAGCGTTCGGGAACGCGGGCCAGACCTGCGCCGGCGTCGAACGCATCTACGTCGTCGAGCCGGTCTACCGGCAGTTCCTCGACAAGCTCACCGCGACCATGGAGCGGGTGCGCCCCGGCGGCAGCGACGACGCGAGCTACGGTCCGATGACCCTGCCCCGGCAGATCGACATCGTGCGCGGCCAGATCGACGACGCGCTCGAGCACGGCGCCCGCGCCGTCGTCGGCGGCCGCGAGTCCGTGCACGACCGTTACGTCGACCCGGTGATCCTCACCGACGTCCCGGAGCGGTCCTCGGCGGTGTGCGAGGAGACGTTCGGCCCGACGGTGGTGGTCAACAAGGTGCGCGATCTCGACGAGGCCGTCGAGCGCGCCAACGCCACCGACTACGGTCTCGGCGCGTCGGTGTTCACCAAGGACCGCGCGCGTGGACGGAAGATCGCCGACCGGCTGCGCACCGGCATGGTGTCGGTGAACTCGGTGCTCGGTTTCGCGGGCATCCCGTCGCTGCCGTTCGGTGGCATCGGCGAATCCGGATTCGGCCGCATCCACGGCGCCGACGGCCTGCGCGAATTCAGCCGCCCCAAGTCGGTGACCGTCGAGAGGTTCCGGGCCCCGCTGAACCTGCTCACCCTCGAACGCACCGCGCGGGACATGAAGATCGCCGCGTGGATGCTCCGCACCCGGCACGGGCGGTGACGCGGATGACGTCGACCTCCCCCGACCGCACCCGGGAACGCACGCGCGGGGCGTCCGTCGTCGCCCGCCCCGACGCCCGGACCGAGAAGGCCGCCACCTTCCCCGCGCCGAACCAGGACCCGCACGCCGGATTCGGGCGATTCGGCTGGCTGAAGGTGATCGAGGGCCTGGACCCGGTCACCCACCATCAGGACATCCTGCGGATCACCGCCGGGTACGAGTTCCCTTGGGACTACCAGCGGTCGCTCGAGTTCGCGCTGTTCCGTACCTACTGTGTGCCGAGCATCTCCGCGCTGCTGGCCCGCACCGGCGAGTTCGAGCACCGCCCGCAGAAGCGCTACGACGACACCGCGATCCTGATGTCCGAACTCGTCGAGCACGGGTACGACTCCGACCGGGGTCGCGAGTCGCTGCGCAACGTCAACCGGATGCACGGCAGGTATTCGATCGACAACGACGACATGCTCTACGTCCTCTCGACGTTCGTCTACGACCCGATCGACTGGATCGACCGCTACGGCTGGCGGCGGCTGCACCCGCACGAGCGTCTCGCCTCGTTCCACTTCTACCGGCAGGTCGGAATCCGGATGGGGATCAAGAACATTCCGGAGTCGTACCAGGACTTCCAGCGGTTCAAGCTGGACTACGAGGACGAGCACTTCACCTACAGCGACGACAACCACCGCATCGGCACCTACACCCTGCGGCTGTTCCAGTCGTGGTACCCGAAGGTGCTCGCACCCGCCGTCGCCACGGCCGTGTACTCGCTCATCGACGAGCGGATGGCGGCGGCATTCGGGTTCCCGCAGGGGTCCCCGCGGGTCCGGGCCGTCGCGGAGGCCGCGCTGCGGGCCCGTTCGGCGGTGGTACGCCGGCTGCCGAAACGACGGACCTCGATGGCCGCGAGCAATCCGAGCAACCGCACCTATCCGGGGTACCCGGAGGGCTACCGCCCGCGGGACCTCGGCGTGGAGTACTAGACCCGGGGAGGGAGGAGGCCGGTTCGCCGCCGGCACGCGGGCGGCGGACCGGCGTTACTCATACGGAAGGCACCTCGGAGGTGACGTGCTCGACGGGCCGCCGGTTCGCCGCCGGCAGCGCGAGCGCGGCCACGAACACCACCACCGCGCAGGCAGCGCACGCCAGGTAGGCGATCGAGAAGCCCGCCGCGGCGATGCCGCCGCTCACCAGATGCGCCGCAAGGACGGTCGCGACCACGGCGCTGCACACCGTGCTGCCCGTGGTGCGCAGCAGCACGTTGACGCCGTTCGCCGCGGCGGTCTGCTCGAGCGGGACCGCACCCATGATCAGCACCGGCAGTGTGCAGTACACGAGTGTGGTGCCGATGGCGGCGACACCGAGCGCCACCACCACCGACCACAGCGGCTTGTCGGGCACCGCATGCAGCGAGTAGCCGCCCAGCAGGAACAACGCGCCGGCCAGCATGGGGACCTTCGTGCCCCACCGGTCGGACAACCGCGCCGCGACGAGGGCGAACGACATCATCGCGAAGCTCGCCGGCAGCTGGCACAGGGCCGCGAGCAGGATCGGCAGCCCGTACCCGGCGCCGTGGTCGGGGTCGGCCTGCAGCAACTGCGTGGTGATGAGGGTGTTGCCGTAGAACGCGAACCCCACCAGCAGGGCGGCCAGGTGCGGCATCAGGACCGTGCGCCGCGCCGAGGCCCGCAGATCGACGAGCGGATTGCGGTTGCGCAGCTGCTGGAATCCCCACAGTCCGAACAGCACGACGGCGGCGGCGAACATCGACAGCACGGCGGGGCTGGTCCAGCCCCAGGTGCTGCCCTGGGTGAGGGGGACGAGCAGGCTCACCAGCGCGGCGCTCAGGCCGACCGCGCCGACGCCGTCGAACCGGCCGCCGGTGCGGGTGCGGGACTCGCGGATGAACACCGCGGCCGCGGTCGCCACCGCCGCGCCGATCGCGGTGGTGACCCAGAACAGCACGTGCCAATCCGCGAACTGGACGATGGCGGCGGCGAACGGGATGCCCAGCGCGGTGCCCAGGCCGAGGGTGGAGCTGAGCAGGGCGACGGCGCGTCCGACGCGGTCCCTGGGCAGTTCCTCCCGCAGGATCGACATGCCGATCGGAATGACCGCCGCGCCCGCGCCCTGCAGACCGCGGGCGGTGATGAGGACCGCGATGTTCGAGCTGATCGCGCACAGCAGCGATCCGACGGTCATCAGGACGAGCGCGACGAGCAGCATGCGCTTCTTGCCGACCATGTCGGCGAGCCGGCCGAAGATCGGGGTCATCACGGCCCCGACCAGCAGGGTGGCGGTCACCAGCCACGACACGGCCGTGGTGCCGGCGCCGGTCAGCGCCGGCATGCTCGGCAGCAGCGGCACCATGACCGTCTGCATGATCGCCTGGAAGATCGCCCCGACCGCGAGGATCGGGAAGACGAAACGCGACGGCCGGGGCGCGACCGCCGTCGCCGCCCCGCGGGCGGGCGGCCCGGCGAGCGACCGGTCCGGCCGGGATCCGCGCAGCCGGAGGGGGTGGGTGGACACGTACGCCATCGGCCCTCCTCCGCGCGGGGTGAATAATTGTTTACCAGGCTAAGTGAATAGCCGTTTACCCCGCAACAGAGGTGACCCGCATCTCACTCCGGGCCGTCGGTCACTCCGCCCCGTCGAGCAGCTCCTGCACCAGCGGCGCGTACCGCGCCACCACGTCCGGCACCGAACCGGTGGCGCGCTCCGCGAGCATGCGCCGCCGCATGATCGCCAGACCCATCACCATCGACATCGCCAGCTCCGCCCGCAACCGTGCATCCGGGCCGGGCAGGCGTGCCGCGAGCGCGTCGATCATCTGCTTCGAATAGTTCTCCCGGAGCTTGCTGTTGCTCTCCTCGCTCGCCCCGCTCATGAACAGGATGTTCATCGAGAGCGGCTTGTACGGTTCGAGCGGCCGCGCCAGCATCGACACCATCCGCTCCCCCAGCTGTTCGAGGGGACCGTCGAACAACACGTCCGCCGCGCTCTGGAAGTCGACCAGCGCGTCGAACAACTGCTCCTTGGAACCGAAGTACTTGATGATCAGCGCCGGGCTGACGCCGGCGTCCTCGGCGATGTCCTTGAGGGTGATCTCGCGGTACGGACGCGTCGCGAACGCCATGCCGGCCGCGTCGAGGATCCGGCGGCGCGTCTGCTCCCCGGTGCGTCTCGGGGCGGTCACAGTGTGCGTCGGCCCGAGAGCGCCCGCCCGAGGGTCAGCTCGTCGGCGAACTCGAGGTCGCCCCCCATGGGCAGACCGGACGCCAGCCGCGTCACGGTCAGGCCGGGGAAGTCCCGCAGCATCCGCACGAGGTACGTCGCCGTGGCCTCGCCCTCCGTGTTGGGGTCCGTCGCGATGATCACCTCGGTGACGTCGACGCCGTCCTCCTGATTGCCGATGCGGGTGAGCAGCTCACGGATCCGCAACTGGTCCGGACCGATGCCGCTGAGCGGATCGAGGGCGCCGCCGAGCACGTGGTAGCGCCCACGGAACTCGCGGGTGCGCTCGATGGCCTGCACGTCCTTCGGCTCCTCGACCACACAGATCTGGGTCCGGTCCCGGCGCGGATCGGAACAGATCCGGCACCGCTCCTGATCCGCCACCGTGCCGCACACCTCGCAGAACCGGACGCCGTCGCGCACCTGCTGCAGGGCCGCCTGCAGCCGGTCGAGCTCCGGCGGCTCGACCGACAACAGGTGGAACGCGATGCGCTGGGCGCTCTTCGGACCGATGCCCGGCAGCTTGCCGAGCTCGTCGATCAGGTCCTGGACCGGTCCCTCGTACACGTGACTCCTCTAGAAGCCGGGCAGACCGGGAATGCCGCCGCCGAGCCCACCGGCCAGGGGGCCGAGCTTCTCGGAGGCGATCTCCTGCGCCTTCGCCGACGCGTCGGCGATCGCGCCGATCACCAGGTCCTGCAGCGTCTCCACGTCCTCGGGGTCGACGACCTCGGGGTCGATCCGAAGGCCGACGACCTCACCGGTCCCCTTCACCGTCGCCGTCACCAGGCCGCCACCGGCCTGGCCGGTCACCTCCGCCTGCGCCATCTCCGCCTGGGCGGCCATCAGCTGCTGCTGCATCTGCTGCGCCTGCGCCAGGAGCTGCTGCATGTCGGGCATTCCACCGGGTTCCACAGGCATGTCCTTTCGCGGGATTTCGCAACTCAGGGTAGTCCGTCCCCGGTACCGTGACGGAATGCGCGTGCGTGGACTGTCCCGCCGGATCACCGTCGCCGCCACCTGCGTGCTGGCCCTGTCCCTGCCGGGAGTCCCCGCGACCGCGACCCCGGACCTGCCGCTGACCGGCCGCACCGTCTTCCTCGACCCCGGCCACAACGGCACCAACGACGCGAGCATCACCGCCCAGGTGCCCACCGGCCGCGGCGGCACCAAGAACTGCCAGACCACCGGCACCAGCACCGACTCGGGCTACGCGGAACACACCTTCAACTGGGACGTCGCGATGCTCGTGCGCGCCGAACTCGGGGAGCTCGGCGCGCACGTGCTGCTCAGCCGCCCCGACGACGCGTCCGTCGCGGCCTGCGTGGACCGGCGCGCGGAAGAGGCCAACGCCTCCGGCGCGGACGTCGTGGTCAGCCTGCACGCCGACGGCGGCCCCGCCGACGGGCGCGGCTTCCACGTCAACTACTCGGCGCCCCCGCTCGACGAGGTGCAGGCCGGCCCGTCCGTCGCCCTCGCCGTCGCCGTGCGCGACGCCCTCGTCGACGCCGGACTGACCCCGTCCACCTACCTCGGCACCGACGGCCTGCTCGGTCGCGACGACCTGGCCGGACTCAATCTGGCCCGACGGCCGTCGGTGCTGGTCGAGCTCGGCAACATGCGCAACGCGACGGACGCCGCGACGATGACCGATCCCGACGGGCGGCAGCGTTACGCCACCGCCGTCGTCGCCGGGATCGTCGCGTTCGCCGGCGACCCCGCCGACGCCCTCTAGTCCAGTTCGCGCTTCAGGTTCGCCAGCACCTGCTCCTGGATCTTGCGCAGCCCGAGCGGCGCGAAGGTCTTCTCGAAGAAGCCGCCGATGCCGCCCGCACCCTTCCACTCGGTCAACGTCACCACGGTCGAACCGGTGCCGTTGGGCACCACGCTCCACGTGGTCACCAGGGACGAGTTCGCGTCCCGCTCGGTGATCGTGCTGCCCGAGACCGCCACTCGCGCCTCGACGTCGCGAGCCCGCTTCTTCGTCGCCTGCAGGATCCAGTGCACGACCGTGCCGTCGCCGCGACCACCCGAGAGCACCCGGTAGTCGCGGTACTGCTCCGGGAGGATGCGCGGACGCACCGACTCGTAGTCCGCGAGGGCCTCGAGCACCCGCTCCGGCGCCGCGGCGAGCTGAATCGAACTGCTGGCGCTTACCTGTCCCACTGTTCCTCCTGTTGCCCGTGGGCCGCTCGGAGCGCGGCCGTCACCGGTTCCCATCCTGCCTGCTGCATCGTCGCGCCCGGGCGGGCCCGCGGGGCTATTGTGAAGGTCGCCACCGTGCGTCGCCCCAGGGAGTCGTATGCAGAAGCCGAAGTCAGTCGTAGTCCCGAGCGGAGAATCCGCACATCGGGCGGGTGTCGAGCGCCTGTTGCGTTCCTACCGCGCCATCCCTGCCGACGCCCCCGTGCGCCTGGCGAAGAAGACCTCCAACCTCTTCCGGGCCCGGGCCCGGGTGAACGCGCCCGGCCTCGACGTGTCCGGCCTCGGCGGCGTCGTCTCCGTCGACCCCGTCGCGCGCACCGCCGACGTCGCCGGCATGTGCACCTACGAGGACCTGGTCGACGCGACCCTGCCCCACGGCCTCGCACCCCTGGTGGTGCCGCAGCTGAAGACGATCACGCTCGGCGGCGCGGTCACCGGGCTCGGCATCGAGTCGACCTCCTTCCGCAACGGCCTGCCGCACGAGTCGGTCCTCGAGATGGACATCCTCACCGGCGCGGGCGAGATCGTCACCGCCACCCCCGACGGTGAGCACGCCGACCTGTTCCACGGTTTCCCCAACTCCTACGGCACCCTCGGCTACGCCACGCGCCTGCGCATCGAACTCGAACCGGTGAAACCGTACGTGGCGCTGCGGCATCTGCGGTTCGACTCGCTCGACGAGATGCAGTCGGCCCTCGACCGCATCGCCACCGAGCGGGTGCACGCCGGGGTGCCGGTCGACTACCTCGACGGGGTGATGTTCTCCGCCGCGGAGTCCTACCTGACCCTCGGGACGCAGACCGACGCCCCCGGCCCGGTCAGCGACTACACCGGCGAAAACATCTACTACCGCTCGATCCAGCACGCATCCGTCAACCATCCGCGGACCGACCGCCTCACCGTCCGGGACTACCTGTGGCGGTGGGACACCGACTGGTTCTGGTGCTCGCGCGCCTTCGGCGCCCAGGACCCCCGGATCCGGCGGCTGTGGCCGAAGCGCCTGCTCCGCAGCAGCTTCTACTGGAAGCTGATCGCCCTCGACCACCGCTACGGCGTCGCCGACCGTATCGAGCGGCGCAAGGGCAACCTGCCGCGCGAACGCGTCGTGCAGGACATCGAGGTGCCGATCGAACGGACCGCCGAGTTCCTGCGCTGGTTCCTCGACGAGATTCCGATCGAGCCGGTCTGGCTGTGCCCCTTGCGGTTACGGGAGGGCGGCCCGGTGGCGCGCGACGCCCAGCGGCCGTGGCCCCTGTACCCGCTCGAACCGAAACGCACCTATGTCAACGTCGGCTTCTGGTCGTCGGTCCCGGCCGTTGCCGGCGAGATCGAGGGCGCCGCGAACCGTCGCATCGAACACAAGGTCGCCGAGCTCGACGGCCACAAATCGCTGTACTCCGACTCGTACTACACGCGCGCGGAGTTCGAAGAGCTCTACTACGGCGGCGGGGACTATCCCGCCCTGAAGAAGCGTTACGACCCCGAATCCCGTTTGCTTGACCTCTTCTCGAAGGCGGTGCACAACAGATGACCACGTTGCGAGAACCAGGCATTCCCGACGGCCGGCTCACGCTCGCCCAGATTCTCGAGACCGTGACCGGCGGCGAGCTGCCGGTGCGGTTCACCGCGTACGACGGCTCCAGCGCCGGCCCGGCGGACGCCCCGTACGGCCTGCGGTTGACCTCCACGCGCGGCACGACCTATCTGGCGACGGCACCCGGCGACCTCGGCATGGCCCGCGCCTACGTCTCGGGTGACCTCGAAGCCGAAGGCGTCCATCCCGGCAACCCGTACGAGCTCCTGAAGGCCCTGGGCGACTTGCACTTCCAGCGTCCACCGGCACTGACGCTCGCGCAGATCGCCCGCTCGCTGGGGTTGGAGACGCTCAAGCCCATCGCGCCGCCCCCGCAGGAGCACCTGCCGCGCTGGCGCCGGTTCGCGGAGGGGCTCCGGCATTCGCGCAGCCGTGACGCCGAGGTGATCCACCATCACTACGACGTCTCCAACGCGTTCTACGAGCACGTCCTGGGCCCGTCCATGACGTACACGTGCGCGCTGTTCGACTCCGAGGCGCAGAGTCTCGAGGACGCACAGGAGAACAAGTACCGCCTCGTCTTCGAGAAGCTGCGGCTGCAGCCCGGGGACCGTCTCCTCGACATCGGCTGCGGCTGGGGCGGGATGGTGCGGTACGCGGCACGGCGCGGCGTCAAGGCACTCGGCGTCACCCTGTCGCGGGAGCAGGCGGAGTGGGCGCAGAAGGCCATCGCCGACGAGGGACTCACCGACCTCGCCGAGGTCCGCTTCTCCGACTACCGCGACGTGCCGGAGACGGGCTTCGACGCGATCTCCTCGATCGGGCTGACCGAGCACATCGGCGTGCAGAACTACCCCACGTACTTCCGGCGGTTGCACGACAAGCTGCGCGAGGGCGGCTTGCTGCTCAATCACTGCATCACCCGTCCGGTCAACCGCGGCCCCGTCAAGGCCGGGGGCTTCATCGACCGGTACGTCTTCCCCGACGGGGAACTCACCGGCTCGGGGCGCATCATCACCGAGATCCAGGACATCGGCCTCGAGGTGCTGCACGAGGAGAACCTGCGCCAGCACTACGCGCTGACCCTGAAGGGCTGGTGCGAGAACCTCGTCGCCAACTGGGACGCGTGCGTCGCTGAGGTCGGCGAGGGCACCGCCCGCGTGTGGGGCCTGTACATGGCCGGTTCCCGCCTCGGCTTCGAACGCAACGTCGTGCAGCTGCACCACGTCCTGGCCGTCAAGCTCGGCCCGGATCAGGAGCCGAACGTCCCGCTGCGCCCGTGGTGGGTCGCATAGGCCGCTCCGCGGCCCGTGCGCGGTTCTGGTAGTACCCACTACCAGAACCGCGCACGGCACGAGCAGGGGTTCGGCTCGTCCCGGACCCAGCCCAACCGGGTCAGCACCGTCTCCACCTCGCGCGCGACGTCGCACGGCGACGACGCCACCTCCCGGTATCCGAAGACCAGCCGCGATCGTCCGGCCAGCTCAGCGGCGTTGTCCCGACGCCGGTCGCGGAAGGCGACTTCGCGCATCGAATGCACCCACCTGCCGTCCAACCGCACCGTGAGCGGGCATCCGGCGCCGTCGTACGTGCAGTCCTCGTACAGGGTCCTGCCGTCCACGACGACCGGGCTCTGCCGGTCCGCCACGGGCAGTGCATGCGCACGCTCGACATCGATCGCGTAGTGGTACTCCAGGACGGACTGCACCCCCTCCGCCAGCAGTGTCACGGCCTCGTCGAGCGCGGTCCGATACCGGTACGGCGGCCGCTCCTCGAGTCGCCGTCGCACGGTGTGCAGCCGGATCCCGGCGTTCGTGACCGTGGAGATCAGCGACAGGTACGCCTCCCGCGGCGACGGCTGCGCGGTGGCCAGATCCAGTGCGGTGTCGACCTTGGTCGTGCGCGGCAGGTACCGATCGACGCCGATGTGGGCGTGCGCCCGGGACCGGTGCACGATCACCCCCGGATGAAGAACGGCGTCCGGCTTCGACACCGGGAGCGTCGCTTTCCGTCCGGGTGCCCGCATCGTCGCTCGCTGGGGTAGGGCCGACCTGCCCACGGGAACGGTGATGTGCACCGGTGCGGTGTCGTCGACCGGGAGCATGCCCCACAGCTCCGCCGCAGTGCGATGGCTCAGCATCGCCGCTCCACCCCCGTAGAGCAGCGCCGCCTCGAGCACCATGGTCCGTGTCAGCGGCCCGCTGCTGACGGCGTAGACGCCCTGCAGGACGCGCTGCCACCGCCCGGTGTCGAGCAGATGCCGCACTGTTCCCCGCCCCACCCCCAGGTCGGTCAGCTCGGTCTGGGTCACCAGGCCGGCTCGATCGTCGAACAGCTTCTGCACGTCGCTCTTCTCGAAGTCCCCCATGCGGTCGATGATGGCGGACCCCGCGACGAACGAGGGCCCCCGACCGTGGCCGGGAGCCCTCACCTGTGGAGAACTCGTGCGTGGTTTTGGTAGCGATGGCTACCAAAACCGCGCACGGGGGTCAGCGCAGGGACGCCGGGGGGGTGAAGCGCTCGCCGTACTTGGCGGCGAGTTCCTCGGCGCGCTTGACGAAGCCCTCCTTACCGCCGGGGTAGCCGGCGATGTACTGGGCGACGCCACCGGTCCAGGCCGGGAAGCCGATGCCGAGGATCGAGCCGATGTTGGCGTCGGCGGTGGTGCGCAGCACGCCCTCGTCGAAGCACTTCTGCGTCTCGATGGCCTCGATGAACAGCATCCGCTCGATCAGGTCCTGGATCGGGATGTCCGTGGGGGCACTGTCGAACTTCTCCCGCAGGCCCGGCCAGATGCGGCTGCGCTTGCCGTCGACGTACTCGTAGAAGCCGCCGCCGCCCGCACGGCCCGGACGGCCCTCGTCGACGAGGAAGTCGACGACGGTGGACGAATCGTCCTGCGGCACCTTCAGTCCCGACGCCTCGGTCGCCGCCTCGGTCTCCTTGCGGATCTTCTGCATCAGCGTCAGGTTCAGCTCGTCCGACAGCTGCAGCGGCGGCGCCGGGTAGCCGGCCTGCGAACCGGCCTGCTCGATCGTCGCCGGCTCGATGCCCTCGCCGACCATGCGGATCGCCTCGTTGACGAACGTGCCGATGACGCGCGAGGTGAAGAAGCCCCGCGAGTCGTTGACGACGATGGGGGTCTTGCGGATCTGCTGGGCGAGATCGAACGCCTTGGCCAGCGTCGCGTCGGAGGTCTTCTCCCCGGCGATGATCTCGAGCAGCGGCATCTTGTCGACCGGCGAGAAGAAGTGCAGGCCGATGAAGTCCTCCTGCCGCATCACGCCCTCCGCGAGACCGGTGATCGGCAGCGTCGAGGTGTTCGAACCGAGCACCGCGTCCGGCGCGACGACGTCCTGGATCTCCTGGAACACCTTGTGCTTGAGTTCGGTGTTCTCGAACACCGCCTCGATGACGAGGTCCGCACCCGCCAGATCGGCGACGTCCGCGCTGGGAGTGATGCGGGCAAGCAGCGCCGCGGACTTCTCCTCCGTCGTCTTGCCGCGCGAGAGCGCCTTGGCCTCGAGGCCCTCCGAGTACGCCTTACCCTTCTGCGCCGACTCGATCGAGACGTCCTTGAGGATCACGTCCATGCCGGCCTTGGCGCACACGTAGGCGATGCCCGCGCCCATCATGCCGGCGCCCAGCACGGCGACCTTCCGGAAGGTGGTCTTCGGGAACGGCGTGCCGTCGGCCTGGTTCGGCCGTGACGCACCGGAATTGATGGCCTGCATGTCGAAGAAGAACGCCTGGATCATGTTCTTGGCGACCTGGCCGGTGACGAGCTCGGTGAAGTACCGGCCCTCGATCTTCGACGCATTGTCGATGTCGACCTGCGAGCCCTCCACGGCGGCGGCCATGATGGCCCGCGGCGCCGGCATCGGGGCACCCTTGAGCTGCTTGCGCAGGTTCGCCGGGAACGCCGGCAGGTTCGCCGCGAACGCCGGCGACGCCGGGGTACCACCGGGGATCTTGAAGCCCTTCTTGTCCCAGGGCTGCACGCCGCCCTCGGGGTTGGCCTTGATCCACGCCTTGGCGGCGGGGACGAGTTCGTCGATGCCGCCGACGATCTCGTCGATCAGGCCGATCTCCTTCGCCTTGGCCGGGTTGTAGCGCTGCCCCTGCAGCAGCACCTGCATCAGCGCGGTCTGCAGACCCAGCATCCGCACGGTGCGGGTGACGCCGCCACCGCCGGGCAGCAGGCCCAGCGTGGCCTCGGGCAGGCCGATCTGGACGCCCTTGACGTCGGCCGCGATGCGGTGGTGGGTGGCGAGCGCGATCTCGAGGCCGCCGCCGAGGGCCGCGCCGTTGATCGCGGCGACGACGGGCTTGCCGAGGGTCTCGAGCCGGCGCAGGTCCGCCTTGATCGCCTCGACCTCGTCGAAGATCCGCTGCGCGTCCTCCGGCCCGACCTTGATCATGTTCTTCAGGTCGCCGCCGGCGAAGAAGGTCTTCTTGGCGGAGGTGATCACGACACCGGTGATGTCGTCCTTCTCGGCGACGAGGCGGTCGACGGTGGCCTTCATCGACGCCTTGTACAGCTCGTTCATGGTGTTCGCGCCCTGGTTCGGGTCGTCGAGGGTCAGCACCACGATGCCGTCGGCGTCGCGCTCCCAGCCGATCATGTTGTTCTCAGTCACTGTGAATTCCCCAGTCCCTTCCGAAGTTTCAGACGCGCTCGATGATCGTGGCCACACCCATGCCGCCACCGATGCAGAGGGTGACGAGGGCGCGGCGGGCACCGCGGCGCTCGAGCTCGTCGACCATCGTTCCCATGATCATGGCGCCGGTCGCGCCGAGCGGGTGCCCCATCGCGATGGCGCCGCCGTTGACGTTGAGCTTCTCGTCCGGGATCTTCAGGTCCTTCTGGAACTTGAGCACGACGGACGCGAACGCCTCGTTGATCTCGAACAGATCGATGTCGTCCACGGTCAGGCCGGCGGCGGCGAGGACCTTGTGCGCGGCCGGGGTGGGACCGGTGAGCATGATTGTCGAGTCCGCACCCGAGGTGGCGGTGGCGACGATGCGCGCCCGCGGGGTCAGACCCATGTCCTTGCCGGCCTGCTCGGAACCGACGAGCACCAGCGCGGCGCCGTCGACGATGCCGGAGCTGTTGCCGCCGTGGTGGACGTGGTCGATCTTCTCCACGAAGTGGAACTTCTGCAGCGCGACGGCGTCGAAGCCGCCCATCTCGCCGACCATCGCGAACGACGGCTGCAGTCCGGCCAGACCCGCGAGGGTGGTGTCGGGACGCATGTGCTCGTCGTGGTCGAGGACGGTCAGGCCGTTCTGGTCCTTGACCGGCACCACGGACTTGGCGAAGTAGCCGCCGGACCAGGCCGCCGCGGCGAGCTGCTGCGAGCGGAGCGCGTAGGCGTCGACGTCCTCGCGGCTGAAGCCCTCCATGGTGGCGATCAGGTCGGCGCTGACACCCTGCGGCACGAAGTAGGTGTCGTAGTTGGTGGCGGGGTCCAGCGCCCACGGGCCGCCGTCGGAGCCCATCGGCACCCGCGACATCGATTCGACGCCGCCCGCGACGACGAGTTCGTCCCAGCCGGAACGGACCTTCTGCGCGGCCATGTTCACAGCCTCGAGGCCGGAGGCGCAGAAGCGGTTGATCTGCACGCCGCCGACGGTGTCGGGCATGCGCGCCGCGGTCACCGCGGTGCGGGCGATGTCGGCGCCCTGGTCGCCCACCGGCCCGACGACGCCGAGGATCAGGTCCGAGATGCGGTTCTCGTCCAGGTCCGGGAACCGCACGCGCAGTTCGTCGATCAGGCCGGTGACCAGGGAGATCGGCTTGACCGAGTGCAGCGACCCGGTCTTCTTGCCGCGGCCGCGCGGAGTTCGGATGGCTTCGTAGATGAATGCCTCGGAGGTCACAGTGCGCAGGTTCCTTCCCGTGCTTTGCGGATGCGAGGGGCGCCAGCTCGTGACAGCCGTCACGCCCGACGTCGTCCACCCTAGGAGCCGGGACGCCGCGGACTGAAGGACCGAACCGAGCGGAGTCCGTGACCGAACCGAGCGGACGTTCACACCCCCAGGCCGGCCTCGCGGGCCTGCACGATCGCGGTCGACCGGTCGGCCGCGCCGAGCTTGCCGAGCACGTTCGACACGTGGTTGCGCACCGTCTTCGGGCTCAGCACCAGGCGGCGGGCGATGGTGGCGTTGTCGTGCCCGCGCGCCATCAGGTCCAGCACCTCGCGTTCCCGGTCGGTCAGTTCCGGGAAGACCGTGGGCGCGAGGGTGCGGGAGGCCGCCATCGCGCCGATCGCCTTGGCGGCGACGGCGGCGCCGACGATGACCTCGCCGTCCGCGACGGCCCGGATCGCCCGCTCCACGCCCGACGGGTCCGCACCCTTGACGAGATAGCCGCGCGCCCCGGCGCGCACCGACGCGACGAGCGAGTCCTCGTCCTCGTGCATGGTCACCACCAGCACCCGCAACTCGGGGAACCGTCCGAGCAGCAGCCGGGTCGCCTCGATGCCCGAGCCGTCCCCGAGTTCGAGGTCCATGAGCACGACGTCGACGTCCGCGGTGATCACCTCGAGCGCCTCGGCGACCGAACTTGCCTGCGCCACCACCTCGATGCCGTCGAGGGTGCCCAGCAGGGCGACGAGGCCGAGCCGGAACACGGGATGATCGTCGACGACGGCGACGGCGATCGCCGTGGGGGCGCTCACGACGGTCCCCACGGCAGGTGCGCCGTGACGACGGTGCCGTGCGGCTGCGCCCCCGTGATCGCGACGCTGCCGCCGACGTCCTCGGCGCGTTCGCGCATGCTGTGCGTCCCCACTCCCCGTCGCGCGTTCCGGTCCATCCCCCGGCCCGCGTCGCGCACCTCGAGGGTGAGCCGGTCCGCCGAGGCCCGCACGCGCACGCGGCATCCGTCGGCCCCGCTGTGCCGCCGCGCATTGGTGACCGCCTCGGCGGCGATGCCGTACGCCGCCGCGACGACCGGACCGCTGCGGCCCGAGGGCACGTCGGCGTCCACCTCGACGCGAAACCCACTGCGCGAGTGGACAGCCGACATCTCCTCGAGCGCGGCGGCGAGACCGAGCTCGTCGAGCGCGGGCGGGAGCAGCCCCCGGGAGAGCTCGCGCACCCCCTCGACCTGGTGGTCGAGTTCGCGCAGCAGGGAGTCGATCAGCGGAACGGCGTCGGCGGAGTCGGTGTCGACGAGGTTGCGGGCGCCCTGCAGCCCGAGCCGGATCCCGGCCAGCGACGGACCGAGCCCGTCGTGCAGTTCCCGGCGGATGGTGCGGCGTTCGGCGAGCCGGGCCTCGGTGAGCCGGGCACGGGCCGCGTCGAGCTCCTCCGAGGATCGCAGCACCACGAGACCGGCCTCGACCACGGAGGCGAGTTCGCCGAGTGCGCGGAGGCTGCGCGGCCCGAGGGTCTCGCCGGGTGGCGCCGTCACCGCGACCCGGCCGTCGCGCAGGACGACCTCCTCGGCGGGCCCGGTGGGGGTGCCCCAGCGGGCGAGCACCTCGTCGCCGCGGCGCACCGTCACGGACTCGAGTCGCAGCGCGACGCCGATGCCGGCGGCGAGATCCTCGAGCAGTTGCCGCGGCGTCTGTGCCCCGGCGAAGTGCCGGCCGAGCCGGCGCACCGCGCTCGCCGGATCGTCGCCCTCGCCGTAGACGAGGATGTGCACGCGCCGCGTCAGCCAGGCCCGGACCGGCTGCACCGCCAGCGCCACCGCGACCGCGGCGACGGCCTGGGCCACGACCGAGCCGTCCGTGGGCAGGATCAGGGCGACGGTGGCGGTCACGACGAGGTAGCCGGTGGCGAGTACCGCGACGAGGCTGCCGGCGACGGCTGCGCGGCTGACGGCGAGGTCGAGCCCCCACAATCGTTGCCGCAGCACCACCACGAGGATCGCGATCGGGTAGAACGCCTGGGTGGCCAGGTGCAGCAGCGGGGTGAGCATCCACGGCAGGCCGGGCACCGCGAGCGGGATGTAGGACACGGCCATCAGTGCGGTGCCGAGCGCGAGCCAGCCCAGGCCGATGCGGTCGGACACCGGGCCGCGCCGCCACCGGTAGGTGATGTCCGCCGCGGCGAGCAGACCGACGGTGACGACGGGCAGCACGAGCCAGCCGACGGCGGTGCCGGTGAAGGTACGGGCCCAGAAGAACCAGCCGGTGACCGCGGCACCGGTGAGCACACCGAGGCGGGCGCGCCGGTCGAGCGGTGTGTCACGGACCAACCAGGGCACCACCAGGAACAGCGCCAGGGTGCCGGGGATCCACGTGGTGCTCTGCAGGGGCGCGAGGACCCCGGCGAACGGCAGTCCGGGCCGCACCTGCGCGAGCTTCGTCCACGCGTAGCTCAGGGCCGACAGCCCGACGCCGATCGAGGCGAGCGAGAGCAGCAGCGGCACCGGATGCACCCGGCGGGCGAGCACCACCCCGGCGACGGTGCCGTATACCGCGGCACCGACGACGTCGACGAGGAAGAACAGCTGGTCCGAGTCGAGGTCCGGACGAGCGGCCGCGAAGACGGCGAGGGCGGCGACGGCGAGACCGCACGACAGCACGGCGACGACGGCGGCGGGCCCCGGTGCGCCACCGGTGCCCGCCGCCGTCTCGGATGCGTCCGCAACAGCCATGGTGCGGTGAGTATGCCCCGCGGCCGGTCCCGTCGCGCGGCAGCCTATCGGCGTGCCCTGTCGGAGACGGCGAATCCGACGCCGGCGACGAGCACCCACACCGGGCCGACGAAGCCGGCCATGTACTGCAGCGGGGAGATCCCGAGCAGCGCCGTCAGGCCGCCGAGCACCACGCTCGCCCAGCCCAGCCACTGCGGCGTCGCGCCGTGGCGCAGCGAGGCGGCGGCCACCGCCAGGCCGCTGACCCCCGCGCCCACCCACAGCCACGGGATCGTGCCGACCCAGTGCGAACCGACGACGGCGACCTCGGCGACCATCTGTCCCGGCTCGCTCAGCCCGAACAGCAATTCGGTGTCGAGGCCGGCGCCGAGCAGGCAGGCCGTCGCGGTGAGCAGCAGCCCGAACGCCGCGACGGCCGGCAGGAGGCTGTCGTCGGGCAGTGCGATCCGCAGGCGGCGCTGCAGACCCGCGGCGAAGATCAGCAGCAGCACCGTCGACACCATCAGCGACAGGTGCATCACCAGCAGTTCGGTCCGCTCACCCGCGAAGGCGTCGGCGATGGCGGACGCGTTGCCCGCCGTGGATTCGTCGTAGGCGGCGCCCATGCCCATGCTCGCCTGGATGGCGACCACCCCGGCGAGGCCGGCGACGGCCCCGCCCCAGGCCCAGGCGCTCGACGACGCGCGCCGTGCGCCCGTGCGGCTGTCCTCCGTCACGCTCGCTGTGCTCATCGGTGTCCCTCCCTCGTCCCGGCGCGCTCTGCGCCTGACGGAGAGGGTGCTGCGCCCGGTGTCCCGGTCGCCAGGGACACCCGTCCCGTCCCGGTGGGAATTCTCCCGGCGCGGCGCCGGTGCAAGTTGCGCGCGTCGGACGCACGTGGCGCGCGTCAGGGCAAGTTGCGCGCGTCGGTGCGAGTTGCGCGCGTAAGTACGAGCGCAACAGGCACTTTCGCGCGCGGAACCCCAAAAGGAGGGGGTGGGGGGACCGGACGTGGTTCACACCAGGGCGGGGCCGATCACCAGCAGCGCGACGAGGGCGATCAGCGCCGAGCAACCGGCGATGGCCACACCACCGGCCGGCGACTCGACGTCACCGAACAGCGGTTCGTCCTCGTCCCAGCACCACCGCGGCATCACTCAATGGAAGCGGTTCGGGCGCGCATCCGCAACGGCCGGGAGACATTCGCCGCAAGGACCGGACAATGTGCGCCGCGCGTCCCGTACCGCAGGAGTTCTTCGGGCGGTCACCGCGGGGGTTGCACGGTCAGCAGGTCCCCGACGGTGCAGCCGAGGACGTGACAGATCGCGGTCAGTGTCGAGAACCGGATGGCGCGAGCGCGGTCGTTCTTCAGCACGGACAGGTTGGCGACGCTGACCCCGACCCGTTCGGACAGCGTCGCGAGGGTCATGCCGCGCTCGGCGAGCAGGTCGTCGAGCCGGCAGTGGACGGCGTGTTCTGCCTCCGGCGGCATCACACGAGTCCTTCCTGGTCGCGTGCCATCCGGTTGCCCACCCGGATCGCGATCGCAACCGCAGAGAGCACCATCGCCCCGGCGTACACCAGCCAGAACTCGGCTCCGAGCCAACTGCCCTCGACGCCGGGGACGTGGGTGAGACCGAGATCGCGGATCGCCATGTTGGTGCCCGTGATCCGGGGGAACATCGGAACCAGGGCGATGGTCAGTGCCACCCAGCCGAGGTGGTAGGTGAGCCGGTAGGTGCCGTGGTCGAACATCCGGCCCTGCACGAACCGGCGCACGAGCAGGGCCAGCAGCCCCAGCACGGCCAGGTAGCTCAGCGTCTGCGCCGCGTCGCCCGTCCGCAGCAGCGCGACGGTCACCGGCGACAGCTCGGCGACCGGCAGCGAGGTGGTCACCGCGCCGTCGAGTGACGCCTGCACACCGGACGGCGTGGGGACGGGGGTGGCCGCCTCGCCGAGTTCCATGCGCGCGGTCACCGTCGCGGCCGAGAGCTGCCCGGACAGGGTGGCGACGTAGTCGGCGACGACCACCGCCGCGGTACCGGCGAACACGGCCATGCTCGCCCACAGGTCGCGCCGGTCCTTCGCGGTGGGCCGGAGAACGGACACCGAAGACGTACTCATGACACCCTCCCATATCGATTATCGATAGCCTATCGATAATCGATATGGGAGGCAACGTGACGGGATCGGATCACGCCAGGCGGATCGGGGCGACGACGTCCGCGACGACGGTCAGCACCGTGAAGGCACCCCCGGCGACGACGAACGCGTAGGTCACCGGCAGCAACTTCCCGAAGTCGACCGGCCCCGCGTCGGACAGACCTCGCAGCCGGCGCACCCGGTTACGACACGCCTCGTAGACGGCGACGGCCGTGTGCCCGCCGTCGAGGGGCAGCAGCGGCAGCAGATTGACCAGGCCGACGAACAGGTTCAGCCCGACCATCAGCAACACGAACGATTCCCACATGCCCCGTTCCGCAGCCTGCCCGCCCAGGGACGCGGCGCCCACGACACTGACCGGGGTGTCCGCGTCGCGCTCGCCGCCCGTCACGGAGTGCCACAGCGACGCCACCTTCGACGGGGCGCTCGCCAGCGTCCGCGCCGACGCCACGACGAGGTCCCCGGTGAACGCGAACGCGGCCGGAACGGCGGCGACGAGGCCGTAGCGGACCGGACCGGCGACCGGTTGTGCGGAGAGGCCGATCGCCCCGACGGTCGTCGACCGCTCGACCCCGGACCGGGGGTCGACCACCCAGCGCTGCACCGGTTCGACAGCGACCGGCACCCGCAGTTCCCGTCCCTGCCGATCGATCACCAGTTCGACGACTCCCGAACTCTGCCACACCCTTTCGACGAGATCACCGAACCGGGCGACGTCCCTTCCGTCCACGGCGAGGACGACGTCGCCGGGGCGTATCCCGGCCGACGCGGCCGGTCCCGGCCCGTCACACCCGACGAGTCCGTATCCGGGCGCCGGCCCCTGCGACGGCGGGACGCACCCGACGGACTCGACCACGATCCTCGGGTGCAGATCCGGCAGACCCCACCCGACCGCAAGCCCGAGGACGAGCACCACGGCAAGCAGGAAATTCATACAGACGCCACCGGACATCACGGCCACGCGCTTCCACGTCCGCTGCCGATACAACGCCCGGTCGTACTCGCCGGGGGCCAGTTCGTCGAGGGCGGTGGTGCCGGCGATCTCGCAGAACCCCCCGACCGGGAACAGGCCGAGGCCGTACTCGGTCTCCCCGCGGCGGAACGAGAAGACCGTCGGGCCGCGACCGACTGCGAAGCGGCGCACCTTCATTCCGAGACGCCGCGCCACCCACAGGTGACCGGCCTCGTGCAGGGCGACGGACACGGCGAGGGCGAGCGCGAACAGCGCGACGCCGAGGGCGAACATCAGGGGTGATACGTCGCGTGCTCGCGAATGTATCCGCTGACGTTGCCCTCCGGATCGCAGATCATGTCACCCTCGAGGCACTCGGTGGTGACCGGGATGTGCCGCAGCTCGCCGGCCGGCTGCGGAAGGGTGATCCCGGGAACGAGCGGACCGGCGTACTGGGCGGGCCGGCCCTGTGCCGGATCGGCGATCAGGTGCACCCGGACGCGGTCCTGAAGGTCGGTGCCGTCGTCGTGCACGGGCGGCACCGCGTCGATCTCCATCGCCACCCGGCGCACGACGATCGCACCCTGGGAGTAGCCGTACAGCTCGTAGCGCGTGCGCGGCCCGCAGGCGGCCTCGGTCCGGCCGATCTCCGCCCACAGGTTCTGCACGCCGATCTGCACCGACTGGTCCATGAACGTGTCCCAGCCGAACACCCCGGCCACCATGCCCGCCGGGTACCGCACGTGCCGCACCGCGAAGTCGGAACTGTCACGGTACTGATCGGTGTAGGAGTTGAGGGGGCTGTCGGGGTCGATCGAGTCCGGCGTTTCGGGACCCTTCGTGCCGTCGACGGCGAGCACCACGGTCGGCGCACAGTAGGCAGCCGGGGACGGGTCGGCATGGGCGATCGACACGGCACCGAACATCGAACCGATGGTCAGCGCGCCGACGATCGCCACCCGGACAGCGGAAAGGATCATCGAAACCGTCCTTCAGCCCATGGGATCCAACCCAACGATTCCCGACCGCGTTCATAAGTAAGCACAGCGATCGTAAGTCCGCAAATCGAAGACACGGGTGCGACGCACCGTGGTGGGCTCAGCGGACGACATCGACCGGATCCACGAAACTGTAACTCCGAGTACGCAGACCGTCGATGATCGCGGGCAGCGCATCGGCATCGAGAGTCGTGCCGTCGTCGGGGTTCGTGCCCACGTGCATCAGGACGAGCTGGCCGGGCACGGCTGCGGAGACGACCCGTTCGGTGACCGCCCCGACGTCGAGACCACCGCTGGTGCCTTTCCAGCCGAGCGAGTCCACCGTCCAGCGCACCGGCACATACCCGGCATCGTTGACGACGCGGATGTCGACGTCGGTGCGAGCACCGAACGGAAACCGGAACAACGGCACGGCCGGGCGACCCGTCAGTGCCGTGATCGCGGCCTCGGCCGCAGCAAGATCGGCTCTGATCTGCTCGTCCGTCAGATCCGGATAGGCAGGGTGGGTGTCGCTGTGGTTCCCCGCTCTACCCCGCGATCGCCGGGTCGAGCCCCCGGGTGCGGTGGAACACCACGCTCACGGCGAGGAGGATCTCCGCAGCCGCGACCGCCAGTGCGGCCGCCATGAGCGGAGGCATCGATGCGTCCGCTGCGCCGCCGGCGACCACCGGCACAGCGTGCCCGTGGTGGCCGCCTCCCGCACCTGCGGGACTCATCGTGGTCAGGTGCAGCATGATCATCACGACGTTCATGACGGTGACCAGGATCCAGTCCCGCTGGTTTCCGCGCCGCCAGAGATGGCGCGCGCAGTAGAGGCACCCGGCGGTCATGACGAGCGTCAGGACCGCCGGCGCCGGGGAGGGTGCGTGCCCCCCGAGTGCGCCGACGTGCAGCACGGCGGACGCGACGGCCAGGGCGGCGGCCGCCCGGCCGCACCACGGGAACGTGGTGCGACGGGCGGCCGGATCGGTGGTGGACACGGCCGTCAGTCCGTGCAGCAGTGCTTCGACGGGCCGGCCGGGACGTCGAGCGCCGGATTGCGGTCGAAGAACCCGACCGGCTTCAGCGTGAATCCGGCATAGTCGACGGGCATCACGGGCCAGTCCTCCGGGCGCGGGAAATGGGTGAGCCCGAAGGTGTGCCACAGCACCAGGTCCTCGCCCTCGATGTTCCGGTTGCCGGCGACGAATGTCGGCAGTCCCCCCTGTCCCGGATGCTGGTTGACGAAGTCGCCGGCGGGATACCGCTGCGCCGGGTCGTACTGCGTGACCCACAGGTGCCTGGTGGCGAACGCGGCGCGGGCGGCGATGGAACTCGACGGGTCGGCCAGCAGCACGGGCTGGCCTTCCGGGTGCAGCGCGTAACCCACGTTCCGCCCGAGCCGGTTCTGCTTGGTCGGGTTGGTGATGTGCCAGACCCGGGCCTTGGTGTTGTCGGCCAGCCGCTGCCCCTCGGCCTCCGTGGTGAGGGTGGTCTTGCGGCAGCGGAACGCATTGCCCCAGGGGTTGTCCGGTCCCATCGGTTCGGGTACGGCGTCGACCTCCTCGACCGTGTTGACGTTGCCGTCGACCGCCATGTCCAGGCGGGCGGAGAAGAGGTGCTGGTGGAACGGTGCACCGAGGCCGGGCGCCATCTCGGTGGCGAACCCGTCCTCGCCGCGGTAGGCGGAGGTGAACACGATGCCGGTGGCCTTGGCCTCGAGCTCGATGGTGCCGTCCAGGTAGAGGTACCAGTAGAAGCCGTAGTCGTAGTTGCCGATCGTGAGGAAGAACGAGATCACGAGCCGGCGCGAGCGACGGGTCTCGGTCATGCCGTTGAACATGTCCGTGTGCTTCCACAGAACGCCGTAGTCCTCCTCGTGGAGGCAGATCGCGTTCTTCATCACCCGGGGGTCGCCCTTCTCGTCGGCGATGGTGACGTCGAAGTACTGGATCTCACCGAGACAGTCGCACCCGAGTTCCAGCGAGTTGGTGTAGCGGCCGAAGAGGTATTCACCCTGGTCGAAGTAGTTCTGCCAGTACCGCACCGGCGACGGGTCGGCGTAGGGCACGACCATCTCGGCGATGGAGGCACGGTAGATCACCGGTCGCTCCACGCCGTCGTCGGAGAACGACAGCTGGTGCAGGGTCAGGCCCTCGCGGACGTCGAACCCGAACCGGAACGTCCAGTCCGCCCAGGTGATCCGGTTGCCGTCGACCGAGAAGCTCGGCCCCTCGGGCTGCGTGATCTCGATCGGCTTGAGGTCGGTGCGGACCGGCGTCGCGTGCGGCGCGGCGTCCCATTCGCCGCGTTCGGCCGGCACGGGAAGGGTGATCTCGTCGACCACCTTCACCACCCGCTGCTCGGTGAGATCGACGTACGCGACCACACCGTCGATCGGATGCGCCCACGGCAGGTCGGCCTCGTCCTCCTGATGGAACGCGAGCACGCGGACGATCCGGTGCCCCACCTCGTCCTCGTGCCCGAACACCCCGGCCGACAGCGGAACCGCGCGCACCTTCTGCGGGTCGATGCCGCGCGCGGCCATCGCCGCGATCCAGTCGAAGCTGGAGAGCAGGAACGATTCGATGTCCTCGAACTCCTCGTCGAGGATCGGGACGTGCCCGTCGGTGGCGGCGTCGACGGCGACGGTGCCGAGGATCCTGCGTTCGGTGACGGACACGACGTGGTCGGATCCCGCACCGGTTGCGCGGTCGAGGAGCAGGACGCGGGCCCGGCGCTCGACGTGCTCCCCCGGCCGGAACGCCAGGACCGTCGACTTGGGGGGTTCCTCGAGTCCGACGTAGACGAACCGGACGTGCTCGGTCACCAGTCCCGCCGCCGACACCGTTTCCTTGACTGCGGTGATCTCGTCGGCGGTCAGCGGGCTGAGCGGATGGTCCGGTGCGGGTGTCGATGCCGCTTCGGTGAACGGCGTGGTGGCAGTGCTCATCGTGCGATCTCCTTGTCGATCTGGGGTTCGGTCGTGACGGCGGGCGCGAGGCCGCCGTGGGGATGGGTGTTTCGTGCAGCGTCGGGGCGGAGAGCGGCCACGGCCGCTCCGCCCGCGAACGTCCCGGCGAGAACAACGGCGATGACGGCGGCGAGGGTGCTCGATCCGCCGACGAGCAGCGGCAGGTTCGCGATCGTCATCGTGAGCAGGGCGCCCAGCCCGGCCAGGCCCAGCGCCGGCGCGATCAGCGTGGGCCAGGGCCGGGTGTCGGCCCGGGAACGCCGGAAGAAGACGAGGACGGCGATCGACGTCAGCGCCATGAGGGCGAGCACACCGACGGACGCGACCCCGGCGAACCAGGCGAAGACCTCGGTCACGGGATCGAGCCCGCCGACGGCGGAGGCCACGACGAGGACCAGCGCCGAGACCGTCTGCACGACCGAGGCCACGTAGGGCGACGCATGACGTTCGTGCGAGCGGCCGCATCGCGCCGGCAGTGCCGCGCTGTTGCCGAGCGAGAAGATGTAGCGGGAGAGCACGTTGTGGAAGGACAGCAGTGCCGCGAACAGGCTGGTGACGAGGAGCACCTGCACGACGTCACCGGCCGCCGCTCCCACGTAGCGGGTCGCGGTGTCGACGATCATGCCCTCGGGGTTCTCGGTGGCCAGGGCGACGGCGCCCTCGTCACCCCACGCGCTGACCAGCGCCCAGCTCGACAGCGCATAGAAGCCGCCGATGACCACCAGGGCGAGGTAGGTGGCCCGCGGAACGGTCCGGGCGGGATCACGCACCTCGTCGCGGAAGACCGCGGTCGCCTCGAAACCGATGTAGCCGGCAACGGCGAAGATCAGGGCGATTCCCGGTGCGCCCGAGAAGAATTCGGACGGCCGCAGCGCAGCGGTGGACAGACCTTCCGCGCCGCCCCGGACGACCACCGCCGCATCGATCACCAGGACGATGCCGACCTCGCAAAGCAACAGGACCCCGAGGACCTTGCCGGACAGGTCGATGTGGCGGTAGCCGAGCACCGCGACCGCCACCAGCACGATCAGAGCCCAGAGATACCAGGGCAACTCGGGGCCGCCGTGCGCGGTCACGAAGTCGTCGAGGGCCGCGCCGATGTATCCGTAGACGGCGCCCTGCACCGCCGTGTAGGACAACAGCGCCAGGAACGCCGAACCGAGACCGGCGTGCCGGCCGAGACCGTGGGTGACGAAGGTGTAGAACGCCCCCGCCCCGGGCACGTGCTTCGCCATGGCGGTGAAGCCGACGGCGAAGAAGAGCAGGACCACCGTGCAGACGACGTACGAGGCGGGGAACGCGGCCCCGTTTCCGGCGGAGATTCCGAGTGGGACCGTGCCGGCGATCACGGTCAGCGGGGCCGCGGCCGCGACCACCATGAAGACGACGGCGCCGGGACCGAGGCTGCCGGACAACCGGTGGGTGGGGGGTTCGTGTGCGCGAGCGTTGAGGGTCATCGGTGCTTCGACTTTCGGGAGAGGGGGTGTGCCGGCGGTTCGGTGCCGAGCGCCGGAAGAAGCGTGCGCCCGGCCGTTGTCGGTGCAGTCACCGCGGCGTCACGGTTCGTCGACGGCAAACGAGAACGCCTCGGTGCCGGGTTCTCGTTCGGCCGGCAGTACGGGCGGCGGTGCCCATCCGGCGCCGGGCACCGCCCCGGCCGGTCAGAGTGCGATGTTGACCGACTTGGTCTGGGTGTACTCCGCCAGGGCTCCCTCACCGAGTTCCCGCCCCCAGCCCGACTGCTTGTAGCCCCCGAAGGGCAGTGCGGTGTCGAACGCGTTGTGGCAGTTGATCCAGACCGTGCCCGCCTTGATCTCGGCGGCGACCTCGTGCGCCCGGGAGACGTCCCGCGTCCAGACGCTCGCCGCGAGACCGTAGGGCGTGTCGTTGGCGGCGGCGCGAACCCCCTCCTCCCGGTTGAAGGGCACTGCGACGGCGACCGGGCCGAAGATCTCCTCCCGGTACACGCCGAAGTCGCTGCGCACGTCGACCAGCAGCGTCGGCTCGACGTAGAAGCCGCTGTCGCCGTGACGCTTTCCTCCGGACAGGGCACGCGCTCCGTCCTCGAGTCCGGCGTCGATGTAGCCGGTGACCTTGCCGAGTTGTTCCGCCGAGATCAGCGGCCCGATGTCACTCGTCGGATCGAGTCCCGGACCGATCTTCTGCGACTTCGCGAATTCGGCTACGCCCTGCGTGAATTCGTCGAAGATTCGGTCCTCCACCAACAGCCGCGTACCGGCGGTGCACGCCTGCCCGTGGTTGAACAGGAAGCCACTCGCCACGCCCGGGATCGCGGCCTCGAGGTCGGCGTCCGAGAAGACGACCTGCGGGCTCTTGCCACCGAGTTCGAGCGAGACCTTCTTCAGGTTCCCGGCGGCGGCACTCACGATCTTCTTGCCGACCTCGGTCGAGCCGGTGAAGGCGACCTTGTCGACGTCGTCGTGGGCCGACAGGGCCGCACCCGCGTCCCCGAAGCCGGTGACCACGTTGACGACGCCGTCGGGCACCCCGGCCTCGGTGGCGACCTCGGCGAGCAGCAGCGCGGTGAGCGGGGTCTGCTCCGCGGGCTTGAGCACCAGAGTGTTCGCACACGCCAGCGCCGGGGCGAGCTTGAAGGCGGCCATCACCAGCGGGAAGTTCCACGGCACGATCTGGGCGCACACACCCACCGGCTCGCGGCTGGTGAACGCGTGGAAACGAGCACCCGGGGCCCACGGAACCGACACCGGGACGGTGCGTCCCTCGATCTTGGTCGCCCAGCCGGCGTAGTAGAAGAAGATCTCGGCCGCCCAGGTGACGTCGACCGCCTTCGCGACGACCACCGATTTGCCGTTGTCCAGGGACTCGAGCTGGGCGAACTGGTCCGCCCGGGCCAGGATGCCCTCGCCGATCCGCCACAGGACGCGCTGACGTTCGGCCGGGGTCAGGCGCCGCCACGGCCCCTCCTCGAACGCCCGGCGGGCGGCGGCCACGGCGCGGTCGACGTCCTCCGCGCTGCCGTGCGGCACCGTGGTCAGCACCTGCCCCGTCGCGGGATCGACCGTGTCGAACCGCCGGCCCGACGCCGACTCCACCCACCGGCCGCCGATCAGCATCTGCTTCGGCGACGAGAGGAACTCGGCCACCTCCGGAAGCAGAGCGGTGGCGGATTGCGCAACTGCAGTCATGATGTCTCCGACTCTGAGGAAAGATGAAAAAGACTCGGGCACAGTGGTTTCGATTCCGATTCGCCGGCTTCCGGCGCTATGACCCGAACCCACGATAACCACACGATGTGGCGCGAGTCACCCCCGATTCCGGATGGAAATTGCGGGCTGTCCGATTCTCATTCGGCTGGGGCCCAGACCGTTTCCCGATTCTCGTTCGACTTCTCGTCGGCGCCCCAGGTGACGGTCGTGCGCGCACCGCCCGCCCCGCTCGAGCGCACGTCCGGCGGGACCGGCATTCTCATTCGAGTGACCGAAAATTGATGTGCGATGGGTGCAGCGCGCTGCGTGCCTGCGCTACCGTGCACCCCACGGGATCGTCCGGCGGCCGACGCTCGACGTCCCCTGGCGAGTGTGGAAGCAGGTGCAAGGTGTCCGGTACACCACAGATCAGAGGGACTTCGCCGGTGGCGGGCCTCGAGCGCGGACGCCTGACGTTCGTCGAGGTACTGGCCCAGTCCGTCTCGGCCGTCGCCCCCTCGGCGGTGATGGTCACCCTGCCGGCTCTCGTCATCCCCGAAGCCGGGCGCGCCGCGATCCCGGTGTTCGTCACGGCGGCGGTCCTGATGGCGGCCGTCGGCTACTGCATCGGACAGTTCGCCGCCCGCATGGTCGCGGTCAGCGGCCTGTACAGCTACACGGTGAAGGGGCTCGGTCCCCGCGTCGGCTTCGCCGGGGGATGGTCGCTGCTGATCGGCTACGCGGCCGCCGCCATGGCCAGCACGGTGGGTGCGGCGAGCTATCTGGCGTCGTTGCTCGAACGGGTCGGGTTGTCCGCCGGAGCGCCGACGAGCGCGGTGCTCGCCGGAATCGTCGGGGTGGTCGCACTGCTGCTGATGGTGCGCGGCGTCCAGCTCTCCGCCCGGATCATGCTGGGGGTCGAGGCATTCGCCATCGTCGCCGCCTCGGCCGTCCTGGTGATCGCGTTCGTCGTGGCCGTCCGGGACGGCGCGTCCCCCTCGGCGCCGAGCGGGACCGGTTCGGATTCCGCGATCGGTTTCGCGCTGCTGCTGGCGATCACCTCGTTCGTCGGTTTCGAGAGCGCCGGAACGGTGGCCCGCGAGGCCCACAACCCGCTGATCAGCGTGCCGCGCGCGATCCGGTGGACGCCGATCGTGCTCGCGGCGCTCTACGTGTTCGCCGCAGCGATGCAGTCGCCCGAGTCCGCGAGGGAAGGTGTCGGCTCCCTGCGGATCGTGCTCACCCTCCCGGACACCGCCGGCAGTGGCTCGGCGGTGCTGGCGGTCGTGATGGAACTCGGGATCACCGCGTCGTGGTTCGCATGCGTCATGGGTTCCACCACCGCGCTGTCGCGCACACTGTTCGCGATGGGCCGGGAGGGTGTCGCCCCGGCGATCGTCGGCCGGGCCCACGCCCGGTTCCGCACGCCGCACGTCGCCCTGATCGTCGCGATGCCTGTCGTCGTGGTCGTGCCCGTGGTGTTTCTGATCGCGACGGGCTCGACCCGGGACGTCCTGATCGGGTTGCTGACCCTCTCGGCGCACGGGTATGTCCTCGCCTACATCCTCGTCTGTGTCGCTACGCCCGCATTCCTGCACCGGATCGGCGAGCTGACCCGTATTCCGCTGATCGTCGGCGTGCTCACCGCGGCCTGCCTGGTGGCGCTGATCGTGTGGGCTGCCGCGTCGAGGCTCTACGTGGCGGGCGCGATGACCGCCGTGTACGCGGTCCTGATGCTCCTCGGGGGCGTGCTGCTCGCGGTGCAGGTGCGTCGGGACCCGGGCGTCGCGGATCGGATAGGAGTTTACGACGAGACCGTGGCCGACGATCTGCTCGGCCGGCACCGCCCGTGGCAGGTGCGGCGGTGAGCCCCGTCGACGGAACCCTGTCGGGGCGTCAGCCGAAGGCCGTGATCAGCGCCCTGCGCGTCCTCGAGGAGGTGGCCCGGGCGGGCCCCGGCGTCACCGCCAAGGACATCGCAGCGCACCTGTCCCTGCCGCCGGCGACGACCTATCGGCTCCTGAACCTGCTCGCCGGGGAGGGCTACGTGGTCCGGCTGCCCGATCTGTCCGGCTTCGCTCTGGGGCGCAAGATCGGCGTACTCGTCGACGCGGCCGTCGTCCCGACGGTCTGCACGGCCGCCCGCACCCTGCTGACCGAGCTTCGGCTGACCGTCCGCTTCGGCGTCCACCTGTACTACTACACCGACACGACGCTCCGCCTCGCCGACGCCGACCCCGAATATCCGCCCCGCACGGACGAGACTGTCCTCACGCGGTATCTCCATGCGAGCGCCGTCGGCAAGCTCCTGCTCGCCGAGAAGAACGACCTCGACGCCGTCCTCCCCCGGTGGGACCTCCACGCCCTCACCGGTCGCACGATCGTCGTGCGCAGCGACCTGCTCCGCCACCTCGCGGAGATCCGCGACCGGGGCTTCGCCACCCAGCTCGGCGAACTGCGCGACGACTGCGCGTGCCTCGCCGTCCCCGTCCGGTCCGCCGCCGGCACCCTGGTCGCGGGTCTGGTCCTGTCCGGCAGCATCGACCACCAGCATCTGCTGACGCGTCATCTCGAGTCGCTCCGCGAGCACGCGCGGCAACTCGCGCCCCTGCTCACCTGAGGGGGCGCGACGAGCCCGCCCCGGCTCGGAACGGACTGCTACGTGGACTGGGCCCACGCATCCCGGTTCGACACCAGGCCGAGCCGAACCGCCCGGACCACCGCGCCGACCCGGTTGGGGGCATTCAGTTTTCGCAGCAGGTGCTCCACATGAGTGTTGACCGTGCTGCGCGAGAGCTGCATCTGCTGCGCGATCTCACGGTTGGACAGGCCGGCGATCACGAGTTCGAGAACCTCGTGTTCCCGTGGCGTGAGGGCGACCGCTTCCTGCCGCGTCAGCGTGTCCACCGACCAGGCGGCGTACTCCCGGGCGTCGCTCAGCGTCGTCTTGACCCCGGTGGGCACCGAATCACGTGTCACACTGACGTGCAGCGCACCCACTGCGACCCCGGTGGGCGACGTCAGGACGACGGAGGTGCCTTCGGAGAATCCGGCGGGAGCGAACACTTCGCGCACCGAGTAGGTCTCGCGATACGACGGGATGTCGCGCCAGGTCAGCACCGCGGAGGGCTCGGCCCGAACCGCCTGCATGCCCGGATCCCTGTCGACGAAGTCGGTGACCAGGTAGTCCAGGGTGCGGTCGTCGTATCCACAGCTGGCGACCACCGCATGCCGGCCGCCGGCGACGCGGGTCACGGCAGCCGCCGCGCACCCGAGCTGATCCGTCATGTACCGGGTGAGCCCGGTCATGCGATCGACGGCGTTCTCTCCCAGCAACACCGAGACCAGTCCACTGAACACGGGTACGACCATCGCTCGACGATAGTCGAATCCCGTGTCCAGCGGAGCCGAATCCTGTTATCGGACAGATACGTTCCGGTTCCCGCGGGCGCTCGCCCGCCCCGTCACAGTTCCGGGACCCGATCCGCCCAGGGGCGAGCGCGTTCGAAGTTCGCCGCTGCGCGCAGGACCGCGGCGTCGGCGTGCAGCCGTCCCGCGATCTGCAGGCCGACCGGACGTCCGTCCGAGGTGAATCCGGCAGGGACGGTGACGGCCGGGGTGCTCAGCATGTTGTACGGGTAGGTCATCAGCCAGCCGAGCAGTTGCGAGCGCAGCGACGCCCCCGCCAGCCGGTCGGGAGCGAACTGCCCCAGCGGATGGGCCGCTTCACACAAGGTGGGCGAGACCAGCAGGTCGTAGTTCTGCATGAACGCCGAGAACGTATCCCACATCCGGCCACGGAACAGGTCTGCCCGCCCGACGTCGACACCCGTGAGACGCTCTCCCTCACGCATCAGTTCGACGAGATTGTCGTCCACCTGGCCCTGCCACTCGTCCCAGTCGAGCATGTCGTGTTCGGCCGCGAAGCCGGGAACCCAGATGCCGTGCCACATCGCTTCTTCCGGGTCTCCCCAGGCGGGGGTCGCCTCCTCGACCCGGGCTCCGAGGTCCTCGAACACCCGGACGGCCTCCGCGCAGATCGCCGCCACCTCCGGATCGACCGTCGCGAAGCCCAGGTCGGGGGACCACGCGATGCGCCACCCGGCGATGTCCTTCCTCGTTTCGGCGACGTAGTCGGTGTCCGAGGCCGGCAGACTGAGCGGATCGGATTCGTCCGGGCCGGCGACGACACCGAGCATGAGGGCGTTGTCCTCGACCGTGCGGGTGATCGGACCGTGGTAGGCCCAGTGGTAGAAGCGACCGGCCAGGATGGTCTGCGGCACCCGTCCGGTCGAGGGCTTGAGGCCGACCACGCCGCACAGCGACGCGGGAATGCGGACCGATCCCGCTCCGTCGCTGCCTTCGGCCAGCGGGCCGAGGCCGGCCGCGACGGCGGCGGCAGCGCCGCCGCTGGAACCTCCCGCGCTGTAACCGCGCTTCCACGGGTTGTGGGTGGGGCCGAACAGATGGTTGTCCGTGCCGCCGTAGTAGCCGCTCTCCGGCGTGTTGGTCTTGCCCAGGTAGAGACCGCCTGCGGCCTTCAGCCGCCGGACGATCACCGCGTCGTGGTCGGCGATGCTGTCCTTCATGGGCACCATGCCGAACGTCAGGGGCCGCCCCGCCACAGCCGTCAGGTCCTTGATCGTGAAGGGCACTCCGTGCAGGGGGCCGACGGATTCACCGCCGACGAGCTTCTCGTCCAGGGTGCGCGCATCGGACAGGACCTGTTCGCGATCGAAGTCGACGATTGCGTTGATCGTCGGGTTGACGCTCTCCACACGCCCCACGAAGTGCTCCGCGACTTCGCTCGCGCTGATCTGTCCTCGGCGAACATCGTCCGCGAGTTCGGTTGCAGTGAGCCAGGAAAGATTGTCGGTCATGGTCGTCTCCGTGATTCGGTCCGGTCGAGGTGGCTCGACCATAGGAATCCGGCGATCCCGCCGACAATCGGTCAACTTACCGATCTTTCGGACCGGCCGGTGCGCCCTACCGTCCCGGACGCCGCGGCGTCGGTGCGGCGACGGACCGGGACACGATCATTCGCTGATCTTCTTCGCTCCCAGGATGTCCTGCAGCAACTCGATCGCCACGTCCTCCGGTTCGCGCCGCGTCGACGGGTCGACCGGGGTGGCGGCCTCGGCGAACATCTCCTCCTCGTCCTCGGCGGTGACGTCGGCGGGGCTGATCCGCGGAGGCTCGTAGCCGGGCTCGGGGCCGGGGTCGTCCGGGTAGTCCGGCGCCTCGGGCGGTGGGATGTCGTCGGCCTCGGGACGCGGCGGAGCGGGGGTGGCGGCCGGAGACGCCCCGCCCGGCTGCGGGGCGGGCTGGGCCTGCCGCGCCTGGCTGGGCCGGGAGAACCGCGGCTGACCGGAGGGGCGCGACGCCGACTGGGCCGCGGCCGGTTTCGCAGCGGTGGGGGGTGTCGCAGCGCCCTGGACGCAGGTCACCTCGAAGTCCACCCCGAACACCGCCCGCAGGGCGTCCGCGATCACCGCGGCGTTGCGCGGTTCGACGAGCCGTTTGACCAGCGGAGCGGAATCGTGGCCGAGGACGATGCGGCCCGCGTCCACGCTGCGGACCGTGGCACCGGACAGCATGACCTCGACGGTGCGGCTGCGCTCGCGGACCTTGCTGCGGACCTCGGACCACACCGCGCGGACGGCGGCGGCGTCGGGTCCGGCGGCCGCGGCGGGCGCCGGCGCGGGCTGCGGTCCGGGTTCCGGCTCGGTCGGTTCCGGTTCCCGCACGACGGGGCGAGGCGCAGGCTCCGGTTCCCGCACGGGCTCCCGTACGACGGGCCGTGGTGCCGGCTCCGGTTCACGTGCCGGCGCGGCGGCAACCGACGGTGTTTCCGACGGTGGCGCCGGGACCGGCTCGGCCGCGGGCTCGACGACGGGTGCGGGCTCGACGACGGGTGCGGGCTCGACGACGGGTGCGGCCGGTGCTGCCCGCCGCTGGGAGGGACGCTGGAACCTGGCGGCCGGCTCGTCGGGCGCGATCGGCGCGGGCGCGGCCGGGACCGGCGGGACGGCCCGCGGCGCGACGCTCGGCGGCGCAGTGCCCGGCGCAGCGGCGCCCGGCGGCGCTGCCGCGATCCCGCTTTCGAGACGCTCGAGACGTTGCAGGACAGCCGATTCCGAATCGGACGCGGCCGGCAGCAGCATCCGCGCGCACATCACCTCGAGAAGCAGGCGCGGCGCCGTGGCCCCGCGCATCTCGCCGAGGCCGGAGTGCACGATCTCCGCGTACCGGGTCAGGGTGGCGGGACCGATCCGGTCGGCTTCCTCCCGCATCCGCTCGAGCACGTCACCGGGCGCGTCGACGAGACCGCGCTCGGCGGCGTCGGGCACCGACCGCATCAGGATGAGGTCACGGAGCCGCTCGAGCAGGTCGACCGCGAACCGTCGTGGGTCGTGGCCGGCGTCCATCACCTTCTCGACGGTTCCGAACAGTCCCGCCCCGTCGCCGGCGGCGAGGGCGTCCACGGCCTCGTCGATGAGGGCGACGTCGGTGACCCCGAGCAGCGCGAGTGCCCGGCTGTAGGTCACGCCCTCCTCGCCGGCGCCGGCGAGGAGCTGGTCCATCACGGACAGCGAGTCGCGCGGCGAGCCCCCGCCCGCACGGATCACCAGCGGGTAGACGGCATCCTCGACCGGCACGTTCTCCTGCGTGCAGATCTTCTCGAGCAGCCCGCGCATGACCGGGGGCGGCAGCAAGCGGAACGGATAGTGGTGGGTGCGCGAGCGGATCGTCGGCAGCACCTTCTCCGGTTCGGTCGTGGCGAACACGAAGATCAGGTGCTCCGGTGGCTCCTCGACGATCTTGAGCAGGGCGTTGAAGCCCTGCGTGGTGACCATGTGGGCCTCGTCGACGATGAAGATGCGGTACCGCGACTCGGCCGGCGCGTAGAAGGCGCGGTCGCGCAGTTCGCGGGTGTCGTCGACGCCGCCGTGGCTCGCGGCGTCGAGTTCGATGACATCGAGGTTGCCGCCACCGCCGGGACCGAGCGCCACGCAGGACCGGCACGTCCCGCACGGCGCCGACGTCGGACCCTCCGCGCAGTTCAGCGAGCGCGCCAGGATCCGGGCCGAGGAGGTCTTGCCGCAGCCGCGGGGGCCCGAGAACAGATACGCGTGATTGATGCGACCGGCGTCGAGGGCGATGCTCAGGGGCTCGGTGACGTGCTCCTGACCCACCACCTCGGCAAAGGTCGCCGGTCGGTACTTACGGTAGAGGGCCACGCGCCGAGACTACCGGCGCCGACCGACAGACCGGCCGCGTGGTTGCGACGAAGCGATGCGGGTATCCGACGGCCATGACCGAAACACGACCGTTGGCCCTGGTGACCGGAGCGTCGAGCGGAATCGGCCTGGAACTCGCCCGACTGTTCGCCCGGGACGGCTACGACCTCATCCTGGTGGCCCACTCCGATGCCCTCGACGACGCCACCCGCACACTCGCCGCCACCGGCGCCGCCACGATTCCGGTGCGCGCCGACCTACGGACGGCGGCGGGCGTCGAGGAGGTGTGCGCCGCCGTGACCACCACGGGCCGGCCGCTGGCCGCCGCGGCGCTCGACGCCGGCACCGGGCAGGGTGGCCTGTTCGTCGACACCGGCCTCGACGACCAACTCGAGGTGGTGGACGTCAACGTGCGTTCGACCGTGCACCTGGCCAAGTACGTTCTCGACGGGATGACCGCGCGGGGCGCCGGCCGCGTACTGATCACCTCGTCGGTGGTCTCGGAGATGCCCGGGCCCTACCAGGTGGTCTACAACGCCTCCAAGTCGTTCCTGCAGTCGTTCTCCGAGGGACTGCACGAGGAACTGCGCGGGACGGGGGTCACCGTCACCGCGCTGATGCCGGGGGCGACCGACACCCCGTTCTTCCGCAAGGCCGAGATGGCGGACGCGCCGATCGCTCGCGGCCCGAAGGACGACCCGGCCAAGGTCGCCCGCAAGGGCTACGAGGCGATGCGCGGGGGCAAGCGGAAGGTGGTGGCCAGCTCGCCCATGTCCAAGACCATGGCGCTCACGGCGGCGGTGATGCCGGATTCGGTGAAGGCCTTCCTCCACCGGTTCATGGCCAAGCCGGCGTCCGCGCCCCGGTAGGCCGTGCCGATCGAGCCGGTCTCGATCGGGGTCGCAGCGAGGCGGATCGCGGCACGGTAGGTGCGGGAGAGCATCGCGATGCCGCGCCACTCCCCGGGAGCCGGCGGGGTCGTACCCGAACGCGCGCACCTCCTGCGCGCACCGGCAGGCGATCGCGAACTTCGCGGCCCATTCCAGCGCGGCCTCCCGGGAGGGCAACTCCAGTACCGTGAAGCCGCCTGCGAGCTGCTCGGTCTGCGGGTACGTGCCGGCGGTCACTTTGCCGTCCCCTTCGACGAGGACCGGCGGAACGCTCTCGTCGATTCCACCGCCGAACACCCAGACGCCGGCGTCCTTCGCCTCCTCCACCACCGCGTGCGCCGCATCCGACACTGCCTGCATTTCCCCTTCGGGAACGACCATGGCGCCACTCGGGAACGAGATCAGGTACTTCGTCATTGCGTCGGCTCCTTCTTCCCGGGACTCGGACCCGTCCTCGCCGATGCGGGCACGCTGCGCACGAGACTCGCTCGTCCGCCCCACGGGCGTCCGGCTCCCGCACCGCGGGCGCCGAGCACGGGATCGACACGCCCCCGTCGTGGCAGGTGTCAGAGATGGGGCAGCGCCCAGCTGAGGAACACCACGCCCGCAAGGATTCCGAAGATGCCGGTGAGCATGCCGACGAGCGCATCGAGGGACTTCGCTTCGTCGGTGAACACGGCGGGCCGCCGGGTGGCGGCGATGCCGGTCCCGAGGGCGGTCGCACCGAGCAGAATGCCGAAGCCGAACGTCCAGAAGGTCACGATCGAGAGGGCGCCGAGCATCAGGGCCAGATCGGCTCCGTTGTCCTCGACTGTCTCACGCAGCCGCGACAGGGCGGGGAAGTCGAATCGGGAACGGTGTGGTCCGGAGCGGAAGGGAGTCTGCAGGACGGACATGGTCTTTCGAATCCTCGTCGGAGATGGCGGAACGGAATGCAGCACGCGAGGGCGGAGCCGTACGGAATCTTCTGCAGGACAAGAATTCCGAGATCCGCGACGGCGCGGTAACCGGCGCTCGGCGCGAGGGGACGGATACGGCACACGACATCTCGTATCGACCTCACCCCTCGGCCCGGCTGCTACGCAGCACAGATTAGCACTCGCCGACGCCGAGTGCTAACGCTGCCGACTCCGATCGCTCGTCTCACCGATCCGGCTCCGCGCCAGTACAGTTCCTTCATGCGCGCGGGGAGGACGGCGAAGGTGTGGGCGGCGGCCCTGGCGATCCTCGCCGTGGCGATGGGCACCACCGGTACCGCCACCGCCGATCCGGATCCGGGCGCGCGGGTCACCACCGACGGCACGGGGCTGCGACTCGACGGGCAGCCCTGGTGGCCGACCGGCTTCAACGCCTACCAGCTGGGCACGAACTGGGCGGTGAACTGGGGCTGCGGCGCCATGGTCGATCTGGACGCCTACTTCGGCGCCCTGCCGCCACATTCGCTCACCCGCTTCAACGCGTTCCAGGCTCTGGCCGTCGACCGGTTCACCGGCGAGCTCGATTTCGGCCCGCTCGATGCCGTGTTCGCCGCGGCCGAGGCCCACGGCCAACTCGTGATCCCGGTCCTCGCCGCCCAGGACGGCGCGTGCGAGGACGAGGTGTTCAAGGACCGGCAGTGGTATCTGGACGGATGGACGGAGCCGGTCGATCACGAGCGCGAAGTCCTGAGCTTCCGGGACTGGGTGACGACGGCGGTGACGCGATGGAAGGACTCCCCCGTTCTGGCCGCCTGGGAACTCGTCGGCGAACCCGAGACCAGCGTGTGCACCGATGCCGAGTGCTCGTGGTGGCTGCGGCGGTGCCCGCCGGACGCAGCGGCCGTCCTGCGCGGGTTCTTCGACGTCGCGGGGGCCCAGGTCCGCGCCCTCGATCCGCGCACCCTGATCACCGCGGGGTTCACCGGCGGCGGGCAGTGCGGCACCCAGGGCGACGAGTACGCGACGGTCGGCTCGTCGCCGTGGGTGGACGTCGTCCAGTACCACGACTACGGCGCCGACGCGGTCCCCCTTCCGGGCGACCAGTGGAACGGTCTGGCACGCCGCATCACCCAGGCCCGGCAGATCGGCAAACCACTCCTGGTGGCGGAGATCGGCGAGCTGGCGGGCCGGTGCGGCGCCACGGCCGACCGCGCCGAGCACATCGCCACGAAGATCGCGGGACAGAAGGCGGCCGGGACCGCCGGGGCGCTCATCTGGGCGTTCGTGCCCGACCCCCGGCCGGACGCCTGCACGTACGACGTCGGCCCCGACGACGAATTGTGGGGCGTGATCGAACAGTTCGGAACCACCGGGGACTCCGCCGAGTCGACCCCGGCCACCGGCTGACCGGCCACCGCGCGACGGCACCCACACGGCCGGGCGGGTCTTCCCGGCTCACGGTTTCCGGCGGACGTGGTTTGGCCTCGCGCCGGCCCGGGTAAAGGAGGGCGATCACGGCCCGGCGTCGCCCCCATCGGCACCCGCCGGAAGGTGACACCGACAAGTATCGCGGCCAGCACAGGAGGGGTCATGACACTCGACTACGACACCCGTAAAGAGCTCGACACGGACGAGCTGACCACCCCCACGCTCCCGGCGGTGAGCGAGACGGTGGAGCCGGACGACGGCGACATCGCCGAGTTCTTCGAACTCCCCGGCGCCGACCTGTCCGGCGAGGAGCTCACCGCCCCGGTCGTGCCGCGGCGCAGCGACGAGTTCGTCTGCGACAGCTGCTTCCTCGTCCATCACCACAGCCGGCTCGCACGGTCCGACGACGGCGCGACGCGCTGCCGGGACTGCAGCTGACGGATCTCGATCGAAAGGGCGGAACGAGAACGGTTTTCCGCCGAGGTGTAGTTCTCGACCGTCCGGGGTAACAGTAGTCGTGACCACGCCGGCAGCGGCGGGTGAAGACCGGAGGGGACCGGAAGGGTCCCCGAACGAAGGGAAGTGGAGCGTGCTCGGACTCGGAATCATCGGGTGGATCATCATCGGCGGCCTCGCCGGCTGGATCGGCAGCAAGATCATGAAGACCGACGAGCAGCAGGGGATCCTGCTGAACATCGTCGTGGGTGTCATCGGCGGCCTGCTCGGTGGCTTCCTGCTCAAGCTCTTCGGCGTCGACGTCGAAGGCGGCGGACTGATCTTCAGCTTCCTCACCTGCCTCCTCGGTGCGGTGATCCTGCTGTTCGTGGTCAAGGCCGTCACCGGTCGCCGCCCGGTCACCCGCCGGTAGTCTCGCAGTTCAGTCACCACACACGCGGCGGCCTCCCGTCACCCCGTTCCGGGGCACGGGAGGCCGCCGCGCTGCGCGAGCCGGATCCTCGCCGGGCGTGTCGGGCGTCGCCCGCTGCGAAAAGGGGACCTTTCCGGCATGCTGACCGGGTGGATGGCGCGTGCGGTGAGCGTGGGGGTCATCCCGGAACCACCGGCGAGCGACGAGAGGGACACCGATGGACGACACCGCAGCAACGAAGGCGCGCTCTGCTTCCGGGAGCCGCACCCAGGAGACCCACGAGCTGTCCCAGGAGGACCTCGCCGCCGTCGTGGAGGCGCTGACCGGGCGTCCGGCCGACGTCCCGGAGCCCCCGCAGGCCCCGAAGCGACGCCGGTCGCCCCGGAAGAAGACCTGAGCCGCCGGCCGACGGGCTCGCCGATCCGCGCCGTGCAGGCTCACTTCTTCCCGGCGGCTGCCTTCAACGCCTTCTTGAACTCCCGGACCTCCTGCAGGGTCTGTGCATCGACGACGTCGGCGATGGACCGCCGTGACCCGTCCTCGCCGTACTCCCCCGCAGCCTCCCGCCAGCCCTCGGGTCGCACCCCGATCTGCTTTCCCAGTAGGGCGAGGAAGATCCGGGCCTTCTGGTCGCCGTAGCCGGGCAGGGCCTTCAGGCGCTTCAGCACCTCCCTGCCGTCGGGGTCGCCACTCGTCCACAGGGCCGCCGCGTCACCGTCGTAGCGGTCCGCGATCTCGGCGCACAGCGCCTGGATCCGCTTGGCCATCGATCCGGGGAACCGGTGCACGGCCGGCGGCCCGGAGCAGATCGCGGCGAACTCGTCCGGATCGGCCTCGGCGATCCGGTGTACGTCCAGACCGCCGAGGCGGTCGGCGAGCTTCTTCGGTCCCGCGAACGCGGTCTCCATCGGCACCTGCTGATCGAGGAGCATCCCGATGAGCAGGGCGAGCGGGTCGGCGGCGAGCAACGCATCGGCGTCGGCATCACCTACGAGGTTCAAGGTCGGTGCCATGCTCACGATCCTCGCATCCACGGGAGTCCGGCGAGCGAACGGCGCGACGATCAGCCCTGGCCGCCCAACGCGAACGCCACCAGGAAGCCGAGGGCCGTGGAGATTCCGACCCACCAGCCACCCTCCCGATATGCCTCCGGCATCAGTGAGTCGGAGATGACCGCGATCGTCGCGCCGCCGGCGAAGGCCTGGACGAGTGAGATGCCGGCGGGGGGCAGCGAGTCGGCGTACGCCGTCGCGAGCACCACCACGAGCACCAGCAGTGTCGCCGTGATACCCCAGATGAGCACGGCTTTCCGCCGATCGAAGTTCGAGCGCATCGACGCGGCACCGGCCACGGCCTCCGGTACGTTGCCGACCGCGACGGCCACCAGCAGCACCAGTCCACCGCCGCCGGCGCCGGCGAGCGTCACCCCCAGGGCGGCGTTCTCCGGGATCCCGTCGAGCAACGCCCCCAGCATCAGTGCCCACCCCAGGGCAGCGGTGCCGAGCCTGCGCTCGATCAGCCGATCGGCGACGACGTACACCGAGGCCCCGAGCAACAGCGCACCGCCGGCGGACCACAGGCCCTGGTCCGCGAAGGCGGGCGCGAACAGTTCGGTGGACACCGCGGCGACCATGGCGCCTGCACCGAAGGCCATCAGCGCCGCGAGCAGAGGTCGGGGTAGGTCGTACCGGAGCCCGACGATGGCACCGGCGAACAGGGGCACCGCAGTTCCCAGTCCGTACCAGAGGGCGGTCAGCACCGGATCACTCTACGACTGCAGCAACGAGAGATGTTGCATGCCAATACCGAACACTTCCGTCCGCGACGGCGGTCACCCAGGGCGCCGCAGCCGTCCCGGGGTCGACGTCCTCGACACCGGCGCGTAGCGACCTGCGCACCGGCGCCCGGTAGCGTCCTGTCGCGGCGGCAGAGCGAGCGGCCGCCGCCTCACCACGGGCCGGAACCCGGCTCCACCTCGAAACGCTCGCGGTAACGTCTTTCCGCCTCCCACAGCACCTTCGGGCTCAACCGGGCGTGCGGGCGGATGTCGATCACCAACGGCTCCTGGTCGAGGCCACGGCCGACCATCGTGCCCTCGAGCAACCACAGGAAACGCCCGTCGGTCTCGTCGCCGGCGGCGTACCGGTGGATCCGACGCGCAACCCAGTCCTCGACAGGACGCCGCCACCACGGTTCCGGGGCAACGGGAAGGACGGACCACCCCGGCAGGGTGAGGTTGGCCGCCCGATCGCGCGTGGGACCGTCCGCAGCGTCCGCCGCCGGCCCCCGGGAAAAACGCAGGTAAAGGAGCGGATTCCCGGCGACGAGCGCAGCGAGCTGGTCGAGACCGGTGATCACCTGCATGTCGTCGGGATCGGGATACATCTCCTCGCGCAGCATCGTCGACGCGTCTCGTCCGGCCGTCAGCTCGGGTCCGGCACCGGGCGAGGCGAGGACCGCCGTCGTCGGATCGGCTCACCGGTGCCCACGACGGCTCCCTTCGTCGACGGTTCCGGCGCGAGCGTCGCAGGACACCCGCTGACCCGCACGATACTCCCGAATCCTGGTCCGACCCACGCAACGCGATCCGCGGTGGATCGCACGAGCGGGCATGCGGGCGAGAAGCGCGCCGTCCGCGACGGCGTGCCGGAGTATCGTTCGGATATGCCACTCCACGGCGAAGAATCGGAGTACACGCGCGTTCTCGAAGACGTCCGGGACCTCGTCGCACACGCGATCGGTGCGGGAAATTCCGCGGAGAGCGTCCGGGAGTTCTGGCGCGAACAGATCGACCGGTACGTCGAGGACGCGGCGGCCTCGGACCGAATGTGACACGGGTTCGACCGTAGTGGTGCGGTGTTCGGCCGCGCGGCCGGCGCGCACTCGGAAGGGGGGCGGATGGTCCAGGCCGGTTCGGGCGTGAGGATCGCGCTCGTGCTCGTCACGGCGGCCGTGGCAGGCGCGGTCACCGCGGCGACGCTCCCCGTGGGGCCGGTCACGACGGTCCACGCGCTTGCGGTGATGACGTCCGGCCTGCTGCTCGGTGCGGTCGGCGGCTGGGCCGGGCGCTCGGCCTGGATGGTGGTTCCGCTCGTCCTCGCCTACGGCATTGCACTGGAGATCGTCCGGCTGGACGTGTCGGTACCGACGATCGACGACGTGCGGCTCGACTCGATCTACGGCGTGCTGGCGCTGACGGTGAGCCGAGGCCTGCACGCGATCCTGCTGGTGCTGCCGATGCTGGTCGGTGCCCGCCTCGGGGTCGCGCTCACCCGACGGCGCGCCGGGACCCCACCCGGACCCCGTCGAGGACTCGTGCTCACCTCGGTCCTCGGCGTGCTGACGCTCGTACTGGCAGCCCTGATCGTCCGGCCGGCCTCCACACCTGCCGTGCTCGGGCCCGACGGGCAGCCGGTGGGAGTGGCGGCTCTCGAGACCGTGTCGCTGGGCGGCGACGACCACGCGCTGATGATCCGCGCCGCGGATCCCGGGAGGCCTGTGCTGCTGTACCTGTCGGGCGGCCCCGGCCAGTCCGACATGGCGCTGGCACGCGCCCTGGCGGAGCCGTGGGTGGACGACGTCGTGTTCGCAACCTACGACCAGCGCGGCAACGGCAAATCCTACGGCGCGCTGTTCCCGACCGACGAGACCACCCTCGAGCGGGTCGTCGCCGATACCGTCGAGGTCGCCGAGTATCTCCGGGACCGCTTCGACGAGGACCGGATCTATCTCATGGGTGAGTCGTGGGGCACGATCCTCGGTGTCCGCACCGTGCAGCAGCGCCCCGACCTGTTCGCCGCGTACCTCGGCAGCGGACAGATGGTGAACGTCCGGGAGACGGACCGCCGGATCTACCGCGATCTGCAGGAGTACGCGACCCGGACCGGTGACACGGACCTCGCGGCGACCCTGCAGGAGATCGGGGAGCCGCCGTATGCGGACATCCCGTGGGCGAACGCGCAGATACTCGCTGCCTACGACCACCTCTACGATCCGTACGAGCCGGCGGCGGGGTATCGCGCGCGGGGCGAGGCGAGCGGCCTGGACGGCTTCGGGATTCTCGGCACCGAGTACTCGCTGATGGACAAGGCGAACGTGCTGCGGGGGCTGATCGACACCTTCACCGTGATGTATCCGCAGATCCAGGACATCGACTTCCGGCGGGATGCGACCCGGCTCGAGGTGCCGGTGTACATCCTCGACGGGGCGGCCGAACTCGACGGGCGCCGGGAACTGCTCCTGGAATGGTTCACCCTGCTCGACGCGCCGGAGAAGAGACTGATCACGTTCGACGACGCTGCCCATGCGGTCGCATTCGAGCAGGCCGACGCCGTGGAGCAGCTGCTTCGAGACGACGTGATCCCGAGGACGTCCGGCCGGTGACGACGGGCGGCCGGTTCTCCACCGGTTGTCCACGGCTTGTCCACAGAGTTGTCCACAGGTGGGGGATACGCTCGGCCCCGGCCGTCGTGTGACGACCGGGCCGAGGGACGGAACTGCTCGCCGACTACTTCCCGAGGGCCTTCTCGGTCGCCGCGAGGAGCACACACGTCGCGACGCCGTCCATGGCGGTGGCGAGCTCGTCCAGCGACGGGAAGCTCGGAGCGAGCCGGATGTTCTTGTCGTCGGGGTCGTTCTTGTACGGGAACGCCGAGCCCGCCGCGGTCAGCGCGATCCCTGCGTTCTTCGCGAGGGAGATGACCCGCTTGGCGGTGCCCTCCACCACGTCGAGGCTGATGAAGTAGCCGCCCTTCGGCTCGGTCCAGGACGCTACCTTCGACGACCCGAGCCGGTCCTCGAGAATCTTCAGCACGAGCGCGAACTTCGGCGCGAGCAGTTCGCGGTGCTTGGCCATGTGTGCCCGCACCCCGTCGGCGTCACCGAAGAAGCGGAGGTGACGCAGCTGGTTCACCTTGTCCGGGCCGATGGTCTTGATACCGAGGAACTTCTCGTACCACGCCAGGTTCTCGGCCGAGCTGCCGAAGAAGCTGACGCCGGCGCCGGCGAAGGTGATCTTGGATGTCGAGGCGAGGACGAACACGCGGTTCGGATGACCGGCCTCGGCCGCCATGCCCAGGATGTCCAGGGCGGGAGCCGGTTCCTCGACCAGGGGATGCACGGCGTACGCGTTGTCCCAGAAGATCCGGAAGTCCGGGGCGGCCGTCGGCATCGACGCCAGTTCGCGGGCGACGCGCTCGGAGAACACGACACCGGTCGGATTCGAGTAGGTGGGGACCGCCCACATGCCCTTGATCTGCGGGTCCGAGCCGACGAGCGCGGCGACCTTCGCCATGTCCGGTCCGTCGTCGCGCATGGGCACCGGAATCATCTCGATCCCGTACGACTCGGTGATCGCGAAGTGCCGGTCGTAGCCGGGCGCGGGGCACAGGAACCGGACGACGGGCTCCTGGGACCACGGGCGCGGCGAATCCACCGTGCCGTGCAGCAGCGACGCCACGATCAGGTCGTGCATGATCTCGAGGCTTGCGTTGTTGCCGGCGATCAGGTTCTCGGAGGGGATGTTCAGGAGCTCCCCGAAGATGGCGCGCAGTTCGGGCAGTCCGCGCAGGCCGCCGTAGTTGCGGCAGTCGGTGCCGGACGCGTCGCGGTAGTCGTCGACCCCGGGCAGCGACAGCAACTCCGCGGAGAGGTCGAGCTGCTCGGGGGAGGGCTTGCCGCGAGTCAGGTCCAGCGTCAGCTTCTCGGCTTCGAGTCGCGCGTAGTTGTGGGACTGGCGCTCGTGCTCTGCGACGAGTTCCTCATGGCTCATCAACCCAATCTGGGTTTGGGTAGGCATGCGGAAGGACCTTTCACCGCGCCCAACGGCACGGGCATCGGCATCGGAAGCTAGGGGACCCCGCGCACCCGGCAGAGCCCGTTGACCCTTGCTGCCTTCCGGCCCTGGGGGAGTTCACAGGATGCGCGCCGCGCGGGATCCATCGGCCAGTGTAGACACACATCGCCCGCGACCGTGAATCGACCCCGTCGCACCCCTCCGAAACCTGCGGCGACCTCCCCGTTTGGCATCTACCAGGTCGTATTCGGTATGCTTCCCCACGGAGGATTCGCCTAGTGGCCTATGGCGCTCGCCTGGAACGCGGGTTGGGTTAACGCCCTCAGGGGTTCAAATCCCCTATCCTCCGCCACGGCAACGGCCCGTGACCAGTGGAAACACTGGTCACGGGCCGTTGTCGTTCGTCGGGCACGCAGTCGCGCGGTCGACAGTCATCCGCTGCCGCAATTGCGGGTGCGTACGACTGAACGAGGCGCGGCTGTCCACCACAGCTCACTCGCAGGCGACGCCGTCGCCGTCACCGTCCATGTTCTCGCTGTACCCGGGCTGACCGGCGTACAGCGGCGCCGCGCCGGCGGCCCGCGCCTCGGCGCAGTTGCGGTACACCACGGCCGGAGCCGGCTCCGGAGCCACCGACGGGACGGGTTCCGGGACCGGGGTCGTGGCAGGCGCGGGGACCGGGTTCGTGGCAGGCGCGGGTTCCGGGACCGGGGTCGTGGCAGGGGCGGCGGCACCGCACCCGGTGAGGACACGGACCATCGCGTCGTGCTCGGCCTGGGTCACCCACAACCCGTAGAGGGCCTTGACCTCGATCTGGCGCGCGACGTACGTGCACCGGTACGACCGGTTCGGGGGCAGCCAGGTCGCGGCGTCGCTGTCGCCCTTCTGCTGGTTGGCGGCACCGTCGACGGCCTGCAGGTTGCGGGGATCGTTGGCGAAGTTCGCGCGGGTCTGTTCGTCGAGCTGCTGGGCGCCCTTCTGCCACGCGTCGGACAGTGCGACGACATGATCGATCTGCACGTCGGCGGAGGTGTCCTGGCCGCGACGGAAGTCGATGGTCGTGCCCGTGTAGGCGTCGTGGAGGGTGCCGAAGAGGACGACGCAGTCCCGGGTGGCGGTCTTGTAGGTGATGTCGACCAGGTCGCGCCGCAGGATGTCGTTGCGGGTGTCGCACCCGTTGTGGCCGCCGTCGACGTCGACGTCGTCGCTCCACGCCGGTCCGAAGAGCTCACGGTCGTAGCCGGTCTTGGGTGCTCGGCCCTTGATCGGCAGGGTCGCGAGCGTGGCCAGCGCCGGCGTGGCGGACACGTCGGCAGGGACGGGGGTCGGCGGCGTCGCAGGGGCCGGTGCGGGGGTGGTCGTCGGGGTCGCGGCGACGGTGGGCGCGTGGGTCCGGGTGCCGATGTCGGTCGCCGTGGCGCATCCGGTCAGCAGCAGGGCCGCCGCAGCGAGTCCGGCGCTCCATCCCTGTGTGCGGTGATGCGGGGACTGGCGGGACGGTGAGGCGAACACGCTGGGTACTCCTGGGGGCGGGATGCGGCACGGCAGCACCCTCCGCGGGGGAACGAAAGGGTGTCTCCGGGAGGTCGCACCGGACATCCCTTTCGTTACCAGAGGTAACAGCACGGATTGATTACGATTCGTCCGTGGTCGGATACGGCAGACAACTCACGGCCCTCGCCGTCGCACTGTCGGGCCTCGCCGGGTTCGTCGACGCCCTCGGGTTCATCACCCTCGGCGGCGTGTTCGTGTCGTTCATGAGCGGGAACTCCACCCGGCTGAGCGTCGGCCTGGCCGAGGGCACCTGGGGTCCCGCCGCGCTCACCGCCGGGGTCATCGGCCTGTTCCTCGTCGGCGTCGTCCTCGGTGGGGTGGTCGCGCAACTGTCCGACCGCAGCCGTCGCGCCCGCAAGACCGCCGTGCTCGCCACGGTCTCCGCGCTCCTGCTGCTCGGGGCGCTCGCCCACACCGCGGGCTGGACGCCCGTCGCGGTGGTGGCGATGACCCTCGCCATGGGTGCGGAGAACTCGGTGTTCCAGCGCGACGGTGAGGTGAGCGTGGCCCTGACGTACATGACCGGGGCGCTCGTCAAGATCGGGCAGCGGCTCGCCGCCGCGATGTTCGGCGGACCCCGCTGGACCTGGCTGCCGTACCTGGGTCTGTGGCTGGGACTGGTGACCGGCGCCGTCGGCGGCGCCGCGGCGCATCGGATGCTCGGACTGCACGCCCTGTGGATCGCCACCGCGGCCGCCGTCGCGCTCACCCTCGCGGTGCGGCACCTGCCGTACCGGCCGTAGCGGAGTCCGGTTCCCCAGGCGGGCAGCGGTTGTCGGTGCCGGCGCCTACGCTCGTGGGCCATGAGGTGGTATGTGCCGAGCGCTCCCAGCGCGGACCTCGCCGAGCACGTGGTGTGCGTGTGGTCGGCGGTCTCCGACGGGCAGAGTCACCTCCTCGTGCCGGACGGATGCGTCGACGTCCTGTGGATCGCCGGCGTCGGCATCCGCGTGTGCGGCCCGGAAACGTCCGCGTGGTCGTTCACCCTGCCGCCCGGCATCGTCTCCGCCGGGGTGCGGTTCCGCCCCGGTCTCGCCTCGTTCGCCCTGCGCGCGTCGGCCGCGCAACTCCGCGATACCCGCGTCGGGTTGGACGACCTGATCGGCTCGGCAGGGGCCCGACCACTCGCCGACCGGCTCGACAACGCCCGGACCGCCCCCGAACGGCTCGAGGTGTTCCAATCCGCGGTGCGGCGCTGGCTCGCGCACGGCCTTGCTCCCGACCCGCTGATCGGGCATCTCCGGCAGGCGCTCTCCGGACACTCGTGGAGCGTCGGCGCGCTCGCCGAGACCGCCGCGCTCACCGAACGTCAGCTGCAGCGCCGCTGCAACGAGGCGTTCGGGTACGGCCCGGCCACGTTGCGATCGATCCTGCGCCTGCAGCGGTTCATGGCCCTGGCCGACGCCGCACCCGCGCGCGGCCTGGCCGAGCTCGCCGCGGCCGCCGGCTACAGCGACCAGTCGCACCTGAACCGGGAGACGCGCAGGATCTCCACCCTGACGCCCACCGCCCTGCTCGCCGGGGAGGCGCCGCGGTGGCACGGCCCGGGCTCGGCCCTCGATGTCCGAAGTATCCAATCCCTCGGCGACCGCGGGGCGGAAGAATCCGTGGCTTAACGCCTCTCCTGCCTGAAGGCTGGAGATTCCCGGCTCAGACCGCAACCGCACCACCGAGGAGGTGATCCGCTTGTCTGACGTCGTCGACACCGGTGTGGCCACGCTCCGCCACAGCCAGAACCACTCCGGCAGCGTTCCGATCCCGGCATCCGCTGTAGCCGCAGGCTGGGCACCGGAAGATGCGTTGCTCGAGTCCGAGGGGCTGCTTGGCTCTCGCGAAACACCTCGAACACGTCATGCTCGTGTACGCGGGCCGCACCAGCACCACCTTCCGGCCGGCCCGCCTGCCCCGCTCGACGAGTTCGCGTTTGGTCGCGGTGATCGCCGCGTCCGCGGCCTTGCGCGCCATCGTGGACTTGGCCAGGAACCGCGGCCGGAAATCCTCCACCGCGATCACCGCATGCTGGGCGACCACCCGCCGCGCCCACACCCGCGCCTCGTGCCGGGTCCGCGCCGCGGCCTTCTGCTGGATCTTCGCCGCCCGCTTACGGGCCCGCCGGTAGCCGTTCGACGCCGGGCGTCCCCTGCCCGGTCGCCGGCGCGTCATCGTGCGTTGCGCCTTCGCCAGCTCCGCCGCGCAGCGGCTGCGGTGCTGCCGGTGCGGCAGATCGAACCGTTCGTCGGTGGTGGTCGCGGTCCTGCTCACGCCCCAGTCGACACCGATCGCCGAACCCTCGGGGGCCGCGGGCACCGGTTCGGCATCGCGGGTGACGACGAACGAGGCGTACCAGTGCCCCAGCGGATCCCGGGTGATGCGCACACTCGACGGCTCGGACGGCAGCTCCCGCGACCACACCACCGGGACACTGACCCCCTTGGCGAGCACCAACCGGCCCTCGCGGAGGGTGAAGCCGCGGCGGGTGTACTCGAGCGTCGGCAACGCCTTCTTGCGGGCCTTGCACCGCGGCCGGCCCCGCCCGGTGATCCGGAACGAGTCGTCCAGGGCGCGGGCGTAGGTCCGCAGCGTCTGCTGCTGGGCCACCTGGGATCCGGCCCGCAGCCACGGCGAATCTCTGCGGGCCGCGGTGAGCAGTGCACTCAGCTTCCCGAAGGTGGGTTTCGCACCGGATTTCTGTTGGTGAACCGCTTCGTTCCACAGGAACCGGCACCGATGCCACTCGTCGAGCAGGGCACGTTCGGCGAGGCGACCCGGCCGCAACCGGTAGTTGTAGCGCACCACCTCGCCCCCCATGCCCGGCACGGTAGCCGCACCCACCGACACGTGTGCCCGACACCACCCCGACACCGAGAAAGGAGGACGGCGCTTGCGCTCCCTCGTCAACGAGGCAGTATCCGCGCCGAACACCAGATGACCGAGACCCTCTCCCCCGCCCGTCACTACCGCGAACTCGCGGCGAAGTTCACCGCACGCGTCGAGGCCGTGCCCGCCGACCGATGGGACGCGCCGTCGCCCTGCGCGGGCTGGTCCGCCCGCGACGTGCTGCGGCACGTCGTCGACACGCAACGGCAGATCGTCCCCGTCGTCGGCCTGGAACTGCCCGCCGGCCCGTCGCCGGACACCGACCCGGCCGGAGCCTGGGCCGCCACCCGCGACGGCATGCAGACGATCCTCGACGATCCGTGGCGCGCCGGCCTCGAGTACGACGGCCACTTCGGCCGCACCACCCTCGCCGCGACCGTCGCGCGGTTCTACAACTTCGACCTCGTGGTGCACGCCTGGGACCTCGCCCGCGCCGCCGGCCTGGACGACACCGTCGACGACGAGGACCTCGACTTCGTGGAGGCGACGGCGCAGGCCCTGGGTGACTCGATCCGGATGGAGGGAGTCTGCGGACCGGCCGTCGAGGTGCCCGCGGACGCCGACCGGCAGACCCGGGTGCTCGCGCACCTGGGGCGTCGCGCCTGATCGGCGGTAACCTCGCGCCTGACCGGCGGTAGCCTCGGGGCATGCGCGCTCCGGGCTGGTGGCTTCCGGTGTCGCTGCTGGCCGTGGCCGCCCTCCTGTCCGGTCCCGCCGAGGTCACCCCGCCCGCGCCCGTCACGTCCGTCGGCATCCCGGCGACGGGACTGACCGCCGACGTCCCGGCGACGTCCGCGACGATGTACGCGGGGGTGACCGATTCCGCCGACCCGCCGCTCCCGCGCGCCGTCGGCGAGCGCGGCGCACCGGCGTCCGTCGGCGACGAGTTCGACGAGTATCCCTATGTCCGCTACGAACTCGAATTTCCCCCCGGAACCGAGTCGGTGACGCTCCGGTGGCAGGGCCGCAGCGTCAACCTCGACGACCTCGCCCTGCACGTGCGCACCGACGGTTCGTGGGGCGAGCCGCGGGCCGTCGCGCGGCCCGAGGTGCCCGGCGGACCGATCGTGCTCGAGGCGCGGGTCACCGACGTCGCCGGCCCCCTGGAGATCCTGGTGATCGACGCGCCCCGTCGCGACCGGAGCTTCCGCGACGCCGCACCGGACCAGGCGTTCGCCGACCCGGCGGATTACGACTTCGCGATCCAGCACCTCACCGACACCCAGTACCTCGCCCGCGACGACACCGCCGTCTTCCGGGACATGACCACGTGGACGGCGCAGCAGGCCCGTGCCCGGAAGATCGCCTACGCCGTGCACACCGGGGACCTGATCCAGTCGTGGATCCGGCCGGGCGCCCCGGACGCCCGCGCCCGCACGGAGTTCGAGGTCGCGTCGGAGGCGATGGGAATTCTCGAGGCGGCCGGCGTGCCCTACGGGGTCCTGCCCGGCAACCACGACAACCTGTGGAACGTCGCCGGCCGGCTCGTGCCGGGCGAGCACGAACGCAACCATGCGCTGTACAACGAGTACTTCGGGCCGCAGCGGTACCGGGACCGGCCGCAGTGGGGTGACTCGGTGACCGACGCCGACAATTCGGCGCACTACGACCTGTTCGAGATCGCCGGCACCCCCTTCCTCGTCCTCTACCTCGGCTACAACCCGCCGGAGCACGTGATGCACTGGGCCGAGGGGGTGCTGGCCGCCCATCCCGACCGCAACACGATCGTCGCCGCGCACTACTACCTCGACGAGGACGGCCGTCTCCGGATGAGTGGATTCGGCGACATCGGCGGCAGTTCCGGCCAGCAGATCTGGAACCGGCTCGTCGTACCGCACGAGTCGGTGTTCATGGTGCTGTCCGGGCACGTCGACGGGCAGACGACGGTGACCGACCGCCCGATCCCCGGCAGTGACCGGTGTGTGGTCGAGATGCTCGCCGACTATCAGTACTTCCTCGTCGACGGCCGGCGCGCGACGGGATTCCAGCGGTTGCTGCAGTTCGATCTCGACGGCGGCACGGTCGCCGTCACCACCCACTCGCCCGCCCTCGACAGTTTCCGGGTGGAGGACCACGACCCGCGCCGCCGCTACACCCCCGAGGACGGCGATTTCGTGGTGGACGTGCAGTTGCGTGCCGGTGTGCCCCGCGCGGTGATACCCGGATGAGCACGGATCACCCTGCCGCCGAGGCACGTTCGGCGGTCGCCGCGCGGCTTCCGGGGCGGGCCTCCCCGAGCGCGTCGGCGGCGTCGCCCGCGGTGCGCTCCGCGGTTCGCAGCGGTCGCGTCACCGTGGGCGGCCGGCGCGCGGACGCTGCCGAAGAGGAGCCGCCGGCCGTACCCGGCCGCGGGGTGCTCCCGCCGGCCGAGCCGACCGGTGTGCTGCACCCGGACGGCGCGGGGAGTTCCCGCCGTCGGGGGAATGCGGGATAATCAGCAGCATCCGATCCTCCGGAGGTTCCCGTGCGACTGAGCAACGTTCCGCTCCGGCTGGCCACCGGCGCCTTCATCCTCAATTCCGGGCTGGGCAAGCGCGATCTCCCGCCCGAGGCCGCGGCCGGGCTGCAGGACATGGCGAGCAAGGCGCTCCCCCGGCTCGGGAAGATGCGGCCGGAGACGTTCGGCCAGACCCTGTCGACCGCCGAGATCGGCGTCGGCGCCCTGCTGCTGGCCCCCTTCGTCTCCCCCGTGGTGGCCGGTTCCGCACTGACAGCGTTCAGTTCGGGCCTGCTCGCGATGTACTGGAAGATGCCCGGCATGCACGAGGGCGGATCCTTCCGCCCGACCCAGCAGGGCACGCCGATCGCCAAGGACGTCTGGCTCCTCGGGGCGGGCCTGTCCCTGATCATCGGCGGGATGTCCAGGTAAGGGTCCCGTCGCGGGTTCGGCACGACGCACCGTGGGTACCGCCGACACATGAACACACGACGCACAACCCTTATCGCAGGCGTGTCCCTGACCGCACTCGTCGTCGCGGGGTGCGGCGGCGATGATTCCTCGACGGAGAACCAGGCCACCGTCGAGGCGCCCCCCACCTCGGAGACGACGACCACCGGCATGCCCACGGCACTGCCCGGCACGGACGGAGTGGCCTTCGAGCTGCCCGGCGCAGGCGGTGGCGACGACAACGCATTCACCTACGACGAGGCCGCCGTCCCAGTCGGTTCGACGGTGACCGTCGAATCCGAGGAGGAGGGTGGACGCACGACGGTCACGCTCGAGGCGAGCGGGCTGGCACCCACCCGTGACTTCGGCGTGCACGTCCACACGCAGCCGTGCGGGCCGCAGCCGTCGGACGCCGGTCCGCACTATCAGAACGACGTGGACCCGGCGGCCACCCCGCAATCCCCGTCGACGGATCCCGCCTTCGCCAATCCCGGGAACGAGGTCTGGCTCGACATCACCACCGACGGCAACGGCAACGCTCAGGCGTCGACGACGGTCGACTGGGAGTTCCGCGACGACGAGGCGAATTCGGTGGTGCTCCACGCCGAGCGCACCAAGACCGGCCCCGGGGAGGCCGGCATGGCCGGTCCTCGTCTGGCCTGCGTCGACGAGGACTTCTGACCGGGGTCCGACCGCGGAAGGTGGACCGGACACATCGGGCAGGTGTCGTGCGGTGCCCCATACCGGCGTATGGAGATACCTGCAGGTACGGTGCATCCATGCGCGCGCGTCCCTATGCCACCACCAGCCCCACGCGTCTCGCCGCTGCCCTGCTCGAGGTCGCGGCACGGATCGGGCTCGACGGCGCCAGCGTGCGTGAGGTGGCCAGCCATGCGGGTGTATCGATCGGCGCCGTACAGCACCACTTCCCCACCAAGGACGAGATGCTCGCCTACTCGTTCCGATCGCTCGCCGAGCGGGTGCTGACGCGGTTGAGCACCGTCGACCCGGACATCGATCCGGCGCGCACCCTGTTCGCGGCGCTGAGCCAGTTGCTGCCGCTCGACGAGCAGCGCACCGCCGAGGCACACGTGATGGCGGCGTTCACCGTGCGCGCCGCGACGTCGCCCTCGTTGAGCACGATCCGGCACACCACGTTGTTCACGATGCGCACCGCGGTGTCCGCCGTCCTGATCCGGATGGGCACCGCGGAGGCCGAGACCCGGGCCGCACTGCTGCTGGCCGCGGTCAACGGCCTGGCGCTCGACGCGATCGCCAGTCCGGAACTGTATCCGCCGGAGTACCTGACCCACGCGCTGCACACCCAGATCCAGCTGTCGCTCGACGGCGCCGACGCCCGCTGACTGCTTCCAGAATGCTTGTGGCCGAATGTCACACGCGGTCGATCTGATCGACGCGATGTGACATTCGGCCACACACCCACGCACCACGCACCCCGGGGGTGGGTCAGCGCGCGGTCCAGCCGCCGTCCATCGTGTAGGACGCGCCGGTGACCATGCCGGCGTCGTCCGACGCCAGCCACGCGACGAGGGAGGCCACCTCCTCGGGTTCGACGAGCCGCTTGATCGCGGGTTCGGTGAGCAGCACGTCGGCGAGCACCCGCTCCTCCCCGATGCCGTGCAACCGGGCCTGATCGCCGATCTGCTTCTCCACCAGCGGGGTTCGCACATAGCCGGGGTTGACGCAGTTGCTGGTGACGCCGTGCGGGCCGCCCTCGACGGCCGTGACCTTCGACAGTCCCTCGAGGCCGTGCTTGGCGGTGACGTACGCGGACTTGAAGGCCGACGCCCGCAGGCCGTGCACCGACGACACGTTGACGATGCGCCCGAAGCCGCGCTCGTACATGTGCGGCAGGGCCGCCTTCACGAGCAGGAACGGCGCTTCCACCATGAGCGTCTGGATTCGGCGGAAATCGGTGAGCGCGAATTCCTCGATCGGCCGGACGACCTGGATGCCGGCGTTGTTGACGAGGATGTCCACCTCGAGCCGGAGCCCGTCGAGCTGGTCGGTGTCGAGCAGGTCCACCCCCCACGCCCGTCCCCCGATGTCGTGGGCGAGGGTCTTGGCGGCCACCTCGTCGACGTCGGCGACGGTGACGTGCACGCCGCGGGCGGCGAGTTCCCGGGCACAGGCGGCGCCGATGCCGCTCGCTCCGCCGGTGACCAGTGCGGTGCGGGCACTCATGCGGGCACCGCCGTCTTCTCGGCGTCGACGGCCCGCACGTCCGCGGCGTCGACGTCGCGCAGGCTGATCCCCTTGGTCTCCCGGGCGGCGACGACGGCGATGATCGTCACCACCGACGCCACGGCCAGGTAGACCGCGATGGGGACGGCGCTGCCGTAGCGGCTGAGCAGGGCGGTCGCGATGATCGGTGCGAGCGAGCCGGCGACGATGGAGGTCACCTGGTAGCCGAGCGAGACACCCGCGTAGCGCATCCGGGTCGGGAACATCTCGGCCATGATCGCGGGCTGACCGGCGTACATGAACGCGTGGAACACCAGGCCGATGACGATGGCGGACATCACCAGGGCGTTGTGGCCGCTGTCCATCATGGGGAAGGCGAAGAAGCCCCAGGTGCCGGCGGTGACGGCCCCGACCATGTACACCGGGCGGCGGCCGAAGGTGTCGGACAGGCGCCCGACGACGGGGATGATCGCGAAGTGCACGGCGTGCGCGGCGAGCATCCACCACAGGATGGTGGCGGTGTCCGCGCCGACGACCACCTTGAGGTACGTGATCGAGAAGGTGACGACGAGGTAGTACATGACGTTCTCGGCGAAACGCAGGCCCATGGCGGTGAACACACCGCGCGGGTAGCGCTTGACGACCTCGACGACGCTGTACGAGCTGGACTTCAGCTGCTCGGCCTCACGCTGAGCCTCGAGGAAGATCGGTGCGTCGGTGACCTTGGTGCGGATGTAGTAGCCGACCAGGACGATGACCGCCGACAGCCAGAACGCGATGCGCCAGCCCCACGAGAGGAACGCCGCGTCGGACAGCGTCGTGGTCAGGACCAGCAGCACGACGGTGGCGACGAGGTTGCCCATCGGGACGCCGGCCTGCGGCCACGAGGCCCAGAAGCCGCGGGAACGGTCCGGGCTGTGCTCGGCGACGAGCAGCACCGCGCCGCCCCACTCGCCACCCACGGCGAAGCCCTGCACGAAGCGCAGCGTGACGAGCAGCGCGGGCGCCCAGTAGCCGATGGCGCCGAAGGTGGGCAGGCAGCCCATGAGGAAGGTGGCGACGCCGACGAGCACGAGACTGGTCTGCAGCAGCTTCTTGCGGCCGAACTTGTCACCGAAGTGCCCGAACACGACGCCGCCGAGGGGCCGTGCGACGAAACCGACGGCGTATGTGACGAACGCCGCGATGATCGCGTCGAGTTCGTTGCCGTTGTCGGGGAAGAAGACCTTGGAGAACACCAGGGTGGCGGCGGTGCCGTAGAGGAAGAATTCGTACCACTCGACGACGGTGCCGGCCATCGAGGCGCCGACGACCTTGCGCAGACCCGAGGTGGGGGTCTCGTCCGGTGCGCGGCCGCCGGGCCGCGACTGTTCGACACTCATGGGTTCGTCCTCCTCGATCCGACTGTGACGGGCAACACTTCTGAAGGCATGTGCCGAGTATCGATGCGCAGATCTGCATGCACAATGACGCGATCCGCAGAGCAGATCTGCAAGAATGCACATATGAGCGCGCCGTCGGCCGATGACCTGCTGGTTCTGCTGGCCGTCGGCCGCACCGGTCGCTTCACGACTGCCGCCGAAGACCTCGGCGTCAACCACACCACCATCGCCCGTCGCATCGCGGCGCTCGAGAAGAGCCTCGGCGGGCGCGTGCTGGCCCGCGCGTCGGGCGGCTGGGAACTCACCGAGCTCGGCCGCTCGGCACTCGCCGCGGCCGAGCGGATCGAGGCCGCCGTGTCCGGACTGGCCGGTCCCGGCGGGGACCGCGGCCTCGAGGGTGTCGTGCGGGTCTCGGCCACCGACGGTTTCAGCGCGTACATCGCGGCGCCGGCCGGCGCGCTGGTGCGGCGACGGCACCCGGGCGTCGCGGTGGAGATCGTCGCGGCCAGCCGTCGCGCGTCGCAGCAGCGGTCCGGGCTCGACCTCGAGGTGGTGGTGGGACGCCCCCAGGTGCATCGGGCCGAGGCGCACCGGCTGGCCGACTACACCCTCGGCCTGTACGCGGCGCGGGCCTACGTCGACGAGCACGGCGCTCCCACGACGGTGCGCGAACTGGGCCGTCACCCGCTGGTGTACTTCATCGACTCGATGCTGCAGGTCGACGACCTGGACCTGGCCCGTCGCATCGCCCCGGACATGCACGAGTCGGTGAGTTCGACCAACGTGTTCGTCCACGTCGAGGCCACCCGCGCCGCGGCCGGGGTCGGGTTGCTGCCGTGCTTCATGGCCGACCGGCACGCCGACCTGGTGCGGATCCTGCCCGCGGAGGTGGAGGCGCGGCTGAACTACTGGATGGTGGCGCGGTCGGAGACGCTGCGCCGGCCGGAGGTCGCCGCCGTCGTCGCCGCGATCCGCGAGACCGTGCACGCCCAGCGTTCCGTCCTGCTCGGCCGCCCCGCCGCGTGACCCGCCACCCGGCCGCCGCACACGTGACCGAATGTGACATCGCAGTCGATAGCGGGCTGTTGCGAAATCGCCGAGGGTCCGCGACCGCGAACCAAAGCGCCGGTCCCGGGGCGGGGTCTCCCGCCCCGGGACCACCGCCTCACACAGCGGCCGGCAACCCGCCCCCACCCACCGCAGCGAGGATCTTGCCGATGTTGTGCACCGCGGCATGAAAACTCCACTCACCACGGGCACGGACCAGTCCCCGGCCGGTGAACCGCCGAAAATTCAGATTGTGTTTGGCATGCCCGAACGGAGTCTCGGCAATGTGAGAACGCTTGCGGTAGGTGGCGATTCCCTCCTCGGTGCGCAACCGGTGGGCCATCACCTCGACCGGTGAAGCCTCGACCGGCGCCGGCCCAGACACCGGTGTGTGCCGGGCCGCGTGTTCGAGGTGGCGGGCCTTGCCGCGGGCGATCAACCGGTCCGGTCCCGGCGCGGTGATGTTGGCTTCGGAGAAGTACCCGGCATCGGCGAGCAGCATCCCGATCCCCTCGCCGTCGGTGCCGTCGGTGCCGTCCGTATCGGCGGTGCCGGTGGGGCGGGCAGCGATGATCGACCCGGCAGCGGCCACCGCCGCCTGCATCATCGGCACGAACGTCGGCGCATCGGTGGGATTGGCCGCCACCGACACCGCCATGATCAGCCCGTCACCGCTGGTCACGGCCTGACAGTTGAACCCCTGCACCCAGCCGCCACCACGCAACGGTTGCAACCCGGACTCCGGGTCGGTGGTGTTGACCACCCGCTCGGGCCGGCCCTCGGTGTCGGCATCGGCTCGTGCCGCCGCGACCGCAGTCGCCGCCGCCGCTGCGGCGGTGGCACGAGCCAGACGTGCCCGGGCCTTGATCACCTTCGGGTCCTGCCCGGCCGGCCGGATCACCCAGCCACCGTATCGGTGGCCTTTCGCTGCCGCTTCGGCCCGCCGCTGCTCGTACCGCCGAACTTTCGCGGCATGGGCAGCCAGGGTCTTCTCCAACGCCAGTTCCGCTGCCGCGACCGCCGCCGAGGCGGGCGGGGCACCCATCGGCATCTGCCCGCCGCGGGCCTGCTCGAGATACAGACGGGCCGAGGTGTCCTTGTCGGCCCGGGCCTGCTCGTCGGCGGCGCGGGCAGCGTCGAGTGCGGCGATCGCCTCGCTGATCCGCGCTGCCCGTGACCGGGGGTCGGTCAACGCCGGTGGGACCGAACCGGGACCGCGGTCGCCGTGATCGTGGGGTTCGTCTTCGGCGGCATCGGTGGCCGCATGCGCGGCCACCGCTGCCGCCGCCACTGCTCGGGCGTGGGCGGCGGCTTCGGCCCGCACCGACGATTCGGTGCGGTTGGCGCCGGCCGAGGCGTTGGAGGCGATCTTGACCGAGTCCAACGCGATGGTCTCCAGCCGGCCCAGTCCCAGGGCTGCAGCCAGCAGCAGGACCTGGGTGAACAGGTCTTCGCAGGCGGTGGCGTGGGTTTTGCGGAACCGGGCGATCGTCACGTGATCGGGGATGTCCTGGGCGCAGATCACCCGGTAGGCCACGTCCTCGGTGCACAGCCGTTCGATGCGGCGGGAGGAGCGTTCCCCGCGGGACCAGGCCCACACCAGCAAGGTGAGCAGCATGTCCGGGTGGTAGCCGGCACGGCCGGCGCCACCGGTCTTGGCGGTCCGATGGAATGCGGTGGTGTCGATCCGGTCGATGATGTCGATGACCGTCCACACGGGATGGTCGGTGCCGAGCCAGTCGCGCATGTCCGGGGGGATCAGGAACTGCTGGTCACGATCGACGGGTCGATATCCTTTGGCCACCAACGGATTCTACACGAAACCGCAGGTCAGCCCCGCCGTGACATGACGGGGCCGACCCACGATTCTGCAACAACCCCATAGTCTGACCAGATGTCACATTCGGCCGGGGACGCGCGGGCAGGGGCCGGCCGGTTCGCCCCGAGCCCGTCGGGCGACCTGCATCTCGGGAACCTGCGCACGGCGGTCCTCGCGTGGCTGTTCGCCCGGAGCACCGGGCGCCGGTTTCTGCTCCGCGTCGAGGATCTCGACCGGGTCCGGCCGGGCGCGCAGGAACGTCAACTCGCCGACCTCGCCGCACTGGGCCTCGACTGGGACGACGAGGTCGTCCACCAGTCGCGGCGGCTGCCGCTCTACGACGCCGCGATCGCCCGCCTCACCCGCGCGGGTCTGACCTACGAGTGCTTCTGCACCAGACGCGAGATCCAGCACGCGGCGTCCGCGCCGCACGCCCCGCAGGGCGCCTACCCGGGCACGTGCCGCACGCTCACCGAACCCGAGCGGGCAGCGAAACGGGCATCCGGCCGGCCGGGCGCGATCCGCCTGCGGTCCGGCGCCTCGACCTTCACCGTGCACGACGTGGTGCACGGCGACTTCACGGGTGTGGTCGACGACCTGGTGCTGCGCCGCGGCGACGGCATTCCCGCCTACAACCTGGCCGTCGTCGTCGACGACGCGGCCCAGGGCATCGACCAGGTGGTCCGCGGCGACGACCTGCTGACCTCCGCTCCCCGGCAGGCCTACCTCGCGGCGCTGCTCGGGCTTCCCGTGCCCACGTACGCGCACGTGCCGCTGGCGCTCAACGTGCACGGCAAGCGCCTCGCCAAACGCGACGGCGCGGTGACGCTCACCGACCAGGCGGCGCTGGGCCATACCGCAGCCGACGTGCTGGGCCGGATCGCGGTCTCGCTCGACCTGGCGGACAAGGACGAACCCGTCACATTGGGACTGCTGCTCGAGCGATGGGATCCGGCCCGGCTCCCGCGGGAGCCGTGGGTGTACGACGGCGGCTGGTGACACCCTCCGCGCGCCCGGCACCGGTCCGTTTCGTGCCGCTCGTCCGGCTCGCGGAAGTTCCGGTGATCGTGCAATTCGGACGCGTCGGACGTAGTGTGCGCAGTCGACAACGCGATTGGCTCCACCCTCCCCTCGAGAAGGATCCGATGACGACCGGCGGTTACGACCCCAGCAAAGAGCCCTACAACCAGGGCGGCGAACCCGACCCACAGCAGGGCGGCTACCCGCCCCCTCCCGGCAGCTATCCCCCGCCCGGGAACTACCCGCCCCCGCAGGGCAACTACCCGCCTGCCGGCGGTTACCCACCTCCGCAGGGCAACTACCCACCTCCGCAGGGCAACTACCCACCCCCCGGGGGCTACCCGCCCCCGCCGGGGAACTACCCGCCGCAGGGCGGCTACCCGCCCCCGCCGGGCAACTACCCGCCGGGCAGTAGCCAGTACGGCGGATTCGGCGCCCCCACGCAGCTCAACGTCGGTGAGGCCATCGGCTACGGCTGGAAGAAGTTCAGCCAGAACGCGGGCGTCTGGATCGCCTTCGTCGTCGCGGCGGCGCTGATCCAGTTCGTGATCAACGTGATCTTCGGCGGCTTCGACACGAACGAACTGTCGGCGCTCAGCATCATCGGCGCGATCGTCAGCGTGTTCGTCAGCATCCTGATCCAGGCCGCCTACGTGCGCGGCGCGCTGCACGAAACCGACGGCAACCGCCCGTCGTTCGGGTCCTTCTTCCAGTTCGAGAACATCGGCGCCGTGGTGGTCGCGAGCCTGCTCGTCTCGCTCATGACCGTGGTGGGCTTCATCCTGCTGATCATCCCCGGCTTCATCGTCATCTTCCTGACCTGGTGGACGCTGCAGTTCGTCATCGACCGGAACGAGCAGCCGGTGGACGCGATCAAGTCCAGCTTCCGGGCCATCTCGTCCAATGTGGGGCCGCTGCTGCTGCTGGCGCTCGCTCTGGTGGGCATCAACATCCTCGGTGCGATCCCGTGCGGGCTGGGTCTGCTCGTCACCATCCCGCTCACGATCATCGCTTCCACCTACGCCTACCGGGTGACCACCGGACGCGGCGTCGCACCCTGACGGGTACGGCGTTCCACGAAGCGGCACGTCACGAATCACGAGGACCACGATGACCAGCGGGGGCTACGAACCCACTTCCGATCCGCAGGATCCGAACAAGCACCCGGGCGCACAGCCGTACGGCCCACCGCCCGGGTACGGCCCGCCCCAGGGTTACCCACCGGGCTACGGCACGCCACCGCCCGGCTACGGTCCGCCGCAGGGCCCGCCACCCCAGTACGGCGCTCCCCAGTACGGCGCTCCCCAGTACGGCGCTCCCCAGTACGGCGGCCCCCAGTACGGCGGGGCACCGCAGCAGCCCGGTGACCCGTACGGCGGGGCACCGTACGGGTCACCGCCGGCGGGAGGCCCCGCCGGGTACGGACCGCCCCCCGGCTACGGAGCTCCGGGCTACCCGCCCGGCTTCGGTTCCTCGCGCCCGCAGATCGACATCGGCGCCGCCCTGAGCTACGGGTGGCGCAAGTTCAGTGAGAATGTCGGCGGCTGGCTGAGCCTCGCCGGGGTGATCGTCGTGGCCGCCCTGGTGTTCGGCGCCCTGATGTTCGGGGTCGTGATGGCCTCGACCACGACGGACCGCTACGGCTACAGCACCGGCATGTCGGGCGTCGGGATCGCCGTGATGATCGTGCTGATCGTCGCGTTCGTCATCGGCATGCTCGTCGTCCAGGCGGCCGGGGTGCGCGGGGCCCTGTACGAGCTGGACGGTCACAAGCCGGCGCTCAAGGACTTCTTCCGCGTCGGCAGCCTCGGTCCCATCCTGCTCGTGTCCCTGCTCATCGCGCTGGGAACACTGCTCGGTTCGCTCGTCATCGTCGGTGGCATCGTCGTCGCCTTCCTGACCGTGTGGGCGCTGCACTTCGTCATCGACCAGCGGCAGGACGCGGTCACGGCGATCAAGTCGAGCGCGTCCGCGGCCGCGGCCAACGTCGGGCAGCTGATCCTGCTGTGGCTGGTGCTGTCCGCGATCAACTTCGTCGGCGCGCTGCTGTGCTACGTCGGCCTGCTGGTCACCGTGCCCGTCACCACCATCGCCTACGCGTACGCCTACCGCGTCGCCACGGGTGGGCGCGTAGCCCCCTGACCGCGGGTCGCGGGCCCCGATCCGCCGGCCCGGGGTCCGCGTCCTGTTCGTCCGTTCTTCGCCTTCCGCCCGCCCGAGTGCTTGGATGGCCGGGTGACAGAGCACGTGCAGACCCAGCAATCCGACCACACGCACTTCGCCCGCGTGGTCCGCAGCCACTACCCCGGACTGGTGGCCCTGTTCACGGCGGTGCTCATCATCTCCAACGTCGCCGCCGGCAAGGGCGTGGCGTTCTTCGGCGACGCCGAATGGGCGCTCGGCCCGCTACAGGTCCTGCCGATCATCACCGACGGTGCGTTCTTCCTGTTTCCGCTCGCCTACATCGTCGGCGACGTCCTGAGCGAGGTCTACGGCTTCGCCGCAACCCGGCGCGCCGTGTACTACGGTTTCGGCGCGGTGGCGCTGGCCGCGCTGTGCTTCTGGATCGCCCAACAGCTGCCGCCCGCCGACTTCTACGAGAACCAGCCGGCGTTCGAGGCGGTCCTCGGGGTGGTGCCGCGACTGCTGCTGGCCGGTCTCGCCGGTTACCTCGTCGGGCAGCTGCTCAACTCCTACGTGCTGGTGCGTATCAAGGAGATCACCAAGGAGAAGCACCTGTGGGCTCGGCTGATCGGCTCCACCGTCGTCGGCGAGTTCGCCGACACGCTCATCTTCTGCGCGATCGCCGCCGGCGTCATCGGCATCACCACGTGGGCGGACTTCGTCAACTACGTGGTGGTCGGGTTCCTGTGGAAGACGCTCGTCGAGATCGTCGTCATGCCGGTCACCTACGCGGTCATCGCGTACGTGAAGCGGCGGGAGCCGACCTACGCCGAGTGACGGCAGCCGACGCGGACCGCCGGGTCCTCGCTCACCGCCGCGCGTAGAACCGGCTCAGGGTCTCGGCCTTGTGCTCCTCGAAGTATCCGCCGTCGACGGCGGCGCGGATGTCGTCGACGAGCCGCACCGTGAACCGCTCGTTGTGGATGGTGCACAACGTGGACGCCAGCATCTCCTTGGCCTTGAACAGGTGATGGATGTACGCGCGCGTGTAGTGGCGGCAGGTGTAGCAGTCGCAGTCCTCGTCGATGGGGGTGAAGTCGCGGCGGAACCGGCTGGTGTTGATGTTGAACCGGCCGTCCGGGTGGTAGATGGCCGCGTTGCGCGCCACCCGGGACGGGTTCACGCAGTCGAACGTGTCGACGCCGTGCTCGATCGCGACGAACATGTCGTCGGGTTCGCTGATGCCGAGCAGGTGCCGCGGCTTGTGCTCGGGCAGTTCCTCGGTGCACCACCGGACGATGGTGCCGAGGTTCTGCTTCTCGAGGGCGCCGCCGATGCCGTAGCCGTCGAAGCCGCGGCCCGACTCGCCGACGACCGATTCGAGACCGCGGCACGCCTGCCGGCGCAGGTCCTCGTACTGCGCACCCTGCACCACCCCGAACAGCGCCTGGTACGGACGGTGGGCGCGTTGCGCCGTGAGCTTCTCGTGCTCGGCGATGCACCGCACCGCCCACGCCTGGGTCCGCTCGACGGACCGCTCCTGGTAGCCGCGGGTGTTCATCAGGGTGGTCAGCTCGTCGAACGCGAAGATGATGTCGGCGCCGAGTTGATGCTGGATGCGCATCGACGCCTCGGGCGTGAACCGGTGCCGGGAGCCGTCGAGGTGGGACTTGAAGGTGACGCCGTCGTCGTCGACGTGCGCGAGCCGCTCCTTGCCTTCGGCGATGACGTCGTCGGACTGCACGCCCACGGCGTCCATCGCCAGGACCTTCTTGAAGCCGACCCCGAGGGACATCACCTGGAATCCGCCGCTGTCGGTGAAGGTGGGCCCGTCCCAGTTCATGAACTTCCCGAGCCCACCGGCCTCGTCGACGATGTCCGATCCGGGCTGCAGATACAGGTGGTAGGCGTTGGCGAGCAGCGCCTGCGCCCCGAGTTCCTTCATCGCCTCGGGCAGGACCGCCTTGACCGTCGCCTTGGTACCCACACCGACGAACGCCGGGGTGTGGATGTCACCGTGCGGGGTGTGGATCGTGCCGGTGCGTCCGAGTCCGTTGTCGAGCCGGGTACCGACGGTGAAGAACGGGTCGGGCGGGGTGGGCACGGCGGAAGCGGTGGTGCTGGGGTCGGTCACGTCGGTATCCAATCACGAGGTCCGGTCACGGCGCCGACGGCAGTCGCACGGCGAGGGCGAGGACGGCGACCCCGCCGAGCGCGAGCACCGCACCCACGGCGGCCGGCGCGGTGTAGCCGAAACCCGCGGCGATCACCGCGCCCCCGATCCAGGCGCCGAACGCGTTCGCGAGGTTGAACGCCGCGTGGTTGAGCGACGCGGCCAGGGTCTGGGCGTCCTCCGCGACGTCCATGAGCCGGATCTGCAGACCCGGCCCGACCGCGGCGCAACCCGCGCCGAGGAGGAACACCATCGCCAGGGCCGTGTACGGGTTGTGCGCGGCCGCGACGAACACGGCCAGCAGCACCGCCAGCGTCGTCATGGTCGTGAAGATGCCCGGCACCAGGGCCCGGTCGGCGACGCGGCCGCCGACCACGTTGCCGAGCACCATGCCGAGCCCGAAGAGCATCAGGGCGACCGGGACCAGCGCCTTCGACACTCCGGCGACGTCGGTCAGGGTGGTGCTGATGTAGGTGTAGACGGCGAACACGCCGCCGAAGCCGATCATCGCGACCGCGAGCGTCATCCACACCTGCCCGCGCCGCAGCGCGCCGAGTTCGGTCCTCACGCTGGTGGTGCGGATCGCCAGGGCGGGCACCCACGCGGCGATCGCGGCGACGGTGACCGTGCCGATCACCGCCACCAGTGCGAACGCGGAGCGCCAGCCCAGCGCCATGCCGAGCCACGACGCGACCGGCACGCCCACGACGTTCGCCACCGACAGGCCCATCATCACCAGCGCCACCGCCCGGGCGCGCTGCCCGCGGCCGGCCAGATGCGCGGCGACGAGGGCGGCGACCCCGAAGTACGCGCCGTGCGGCAGCCCGGCGACGAACCGGGAGGCGACGAGCAGTCCGTAACTCGGCGCGAGCACCGTCGCCGCGTTGCCGACGGTGAAGGCGATCATGAGCGCGATCAGCAGCGCCTTGCGCGGCAACCGGGCAGTGAGCGCTGCGATCAACGGCGCACCGACGACGACACCGGCGGCGTACGCCGACACGACGTGCCCGGCGGTGGGTTCGGATACCCCGAGGCCGGTCGCGATGTCGGGCAGCAGGCCCATCGCGACGAACTCGGTGGTCCCGATGCCGAATCCGCCGAGGGCGAGCGCCCACATCGCCCGGGCCCGCCGCGGCCGGGCGTCCGGTGTCGTGGCGGCCGCGGGGGCGGCCACCGGTGCTGCGGAGGCAGGTGGGCATGCGGATGCCGTCGTCGTCATGAGCGGGAACCTTCGAATAGTGCGGGATGCGCTGGATCGTGTCGGCGTGCGAAACCAGCCGAGTCTCCATTCTCGTGCACACGCCGAGCCGACCTCGAATCGGGAGGACGTGAGTTCGGCCACCCCGGCACGAGCCGCGCCGGCGAGGGAGCGGTCCACGACCTGCCGCGCCCGAGACGACGTCCACAGCTCGCGCCGCGATCCGGCCGCCGCACCCGCAGCGGCGATAACCAGTCCCATTCTGCGGCAGTTGCTTTCGGAGACCACCACGACCGGCACAGGCGACGGGGTTCACCGGTCCGCGCCGGCCGTTCGGATGCACGCGGCCGGAGCGCCCCGCCGGCGATCCGGTACCGGTTCGCCGGGCGCGCACGTGCGAATGCCGACGTCCGGAGAATTCGTGTCGCTCGTCACCTCGTGGACGCGATCGGCACCGGAGCCGCACGCCGTACCGCACGAATCTTCCTGCGCGACAACGCTACTTCGACCCCACCGAGACTCCCGGAGTGCAGCCGCCGGTCTCCGTCAGCAGACCCGGCGCCACCGCGACGGCGCCCGCGTCGTCGCCGTGATCGTGCTCCGCCCGGCAGCCACGAACGCAGCCACACTTCGTGGTGGTCGTCCACGACCGGGCGCGGCGACAGATCGTCCGTGTCAACGGATCTGCGCAGGCACCATCGCGAAGAAGCGCGCCGGGTTGTCCGTCCGCAGCCGCATGCCGGCGGCACCGCCGAGCACCAGGGGCCGCGCGTAGGGCCGCTCGGAGCCGAGCAGCACCCGGTCCTCGCCCAGACGCGCGGTCACCGCCGCGACGACCTCCCGCCCGTACGACGACGTCTCCACATAGACCCCGGCCCCGGGGATGCCGCCGGGACCGCCGCGCATCGCCATCCGATCGGCATGCAGCGGGGCCAGGCCGGCGAGCATCGCGAACAGGACCCGCAGCGCCGGGAACCGGCGCGACCCGAACTCGTGCCAGGCGAACCAGGCGGCGTGCATCTGGGTCACGTACGACACCATCGCCGGCCACCACGGCGGAGCGCCGGGCGCGGCGGCCGGACCGGGATGCACGAACAGCGGCTTGTGTGCCCGCTCGAGTTCCGCCAGCAGCGGCGCGCACCGGTCGAAGCCCGCCGAGTCGGCCAGGGCCGTCGCCGGCAGCTGCAGACCCACGCAGCCGGCCGCGAGGACCTCACGCAGCGTCTCCGGGTCGGGTTCGGCGAGACCGGCTGCGGCCCACACACCGAACCGGTCGGGCAGGCTCAACGCCCCTTCGTGGTACGCGTCGAGCAGCGGCCGGGACTCCTCGGCGGGCAGCTCCTCGATCCCGAGCGGGCTCGACAGCGACACCAGCGCCAGATCGATCCCGTCCCGGACCGCGAGGGCCGTCCGCGCGGCGACCGAATGATCTGCGGGGTCGACCCGGTACGGCGGCTCGCCCGGCAGGTGCAGCACCCAGCCGTCGAGCCGGGGCGGCGCACTGCGCGCCCGGAGGGCGTCGACGAAGGACGCCGGCCACACATGTTGATGCACGTCGACGCGGGGACGTCGCCTCATGCGTCCACGTTCGCCGCCGCGCGCCCCCGTGTCAACCGTCGTTCGCATCCCGGCGATGAACCCGGACGGCGCGAGGCCCGGTGGCCACCCCCCGCGGCCCGGACCCGCCACGCCGTACGTACTGTATGTACGGTGTCGGCCCGGACCTTGCCCGGCGCGATCGACCCGCACGCCTCCGCCCGGACCCCGCCGAGGCGCTCGCGGCCCCTGCTGGACGTGTGCCCCTTCGACGCGGACACCCCACGGCACTAGCCTGGGACCGAGCGTGTTCGCCGATCGTCGGAAGGAGCACTCCGTGCCTCCGCATTGCGATTCCATGGACGGCCCCGTCGTCAAGGCCGCCGAGGCGGCGCTGGGCGACGACAACGTCGAGCTGATCCTGCCGTTCGTTCCCCTCGAAGCCGAGGACGAGGTGCGCACGGCGTTCGAACGGGCGACAGCCGCGCGCGCGGAGGGTCCGATCGCCCACGAGGTGGCCGATCTCTACTTCTTCGACACCGTGGTCCGGCTGCACCGCGCGGGCGAGGGTGCCTCGTTCACCGGCGTGAAGCCTGCGGGCGGCGACGTCGGCCCTGTGATCCCGTTGGCCGAGCGCGCGATCGAGACCGGCTCGATCGAGAAGCTCTACGCCTTCCTGTCCGCCGAACTGCACCGGCAGTTGCAAGCGCGCCTGGAACGGATCGTCGCCCTGGCCGACGCCGTGACCACCGCGGAGCGGCGGGAGTACACCGAGGCGATGCTCGGCTTCCAGGTGTACAGCCATCACCTCTACAAGAGCATGCACAGGGATCCGCACGAGGGCGGGCACCCACACGGCTGATCCGGGCGCCGCCCCGACGGCCTCCCGTGACGCCCTCACCTCGACATGTGATGCCGTCACATCGACATGTGTGAGGCCGTCACATCGGCATGTGTGAGGCCGTCACATCGGCATCATGTGATGCATCGGCATTCCTGGCATCAGCATGTGGTGCATGTGCATCATCAGCATGTGCATCATCTGCATCAAGCCCATGTCCATCGTTCCCACCTCCGCGTTCTGCGGTGCTCGTCGGAGGGCGACACCACTTCCACTATGCGCCCGACCGGGCGTGCGCGTCACCACGCCGGCGCCGCAGGCTCCGCCCGGTGGCCTTGACGAGTTCGTCCACCCACAGCACCGAAGATCCGACGCCGACGGCGAGCGCCCATTGCTGCGAGGTGAGCGCGGTGGTGTCGAAGAAGCCCTGCAGGAAGGCCGTCTGGACCACGCAGACCTGCAGGACGACCACCACGACGAGCGCGATCCAGATGCTGTGGTTGGTGAGGGTCTGCAGAGAGAACACCGAGCCGAGCTCCGAACGGACGTTGAGCAGGTTGAACACCTGGAAGAAGACGAACGTGGTGAACGCGAGGGTGGTGGCGAACAGCGGATCGCCGGCGCTCTCGGGGAACCACTGCGGCGCGTAGTGCAGCACTGCGACGGTTCCGGCGGTCATGACGATGCCCAGCCCCAGGATGCGACGGAGCCGGTCGCGGCTGAGCAGACGCTCGTGTGCCGGCCGCGGCGGCCGGGACATGGTGCCCGGCTCGGTGGGGTCGACGCCGAGGGCGAGGGCCGGCGGACCGTCCATGATGATGTTGACCCACAGGATCTGCAGGGCGGTGAACGGTGCGCCCCCGGCCAGTCCGAGCGCCCCGGAGACGAGGAAGATCAGCACGAACCCCCACGCCGTGGTCAGCTGGAACTTCACGAACTTGACGATGTTGGCGTAGATGCCGCGGCCTTCCTCGACCGCGGCGACGATGGTCGCGAAGTTGTCGTCGGTGAGGATCATGTCGGCCGCGCTCTTGGACACGTCGGTGCCGGTGATTCCCATGGCGACGCCGATGTCGGCCTGCTCGAGGGCCGGCGCGTCGTTGACGCCGTCGCCGGTCATGGCGACGACCTCGCCGTTCGCCTGCAGCGCCTTGACGACCCGGATCTTGTGCTCCGGCGCGACGCGAGCCAGCACCCCGAAATCTGCTGCCCGGGAGCGCAACTCGTCGTCGTTCAGGGCATCGAGATCGGCGCCGGTGGCCGCGGCACCACCGATGCCCAGCCGGCCGGCGATCGCCGACGCGGTCACGAGGTGGTCGCCGGTGATCATGTGCACCTCGATGCCGGCGGCATGGGCCACCTCGATGGCCCGCTCGGCCTCCGTCCGCGGCGGATCGACGATGCCGACCACGGCGTAGAGGGTCAGGTCGGACACCGCACGCTGCAGTGCCTCCGCGTCGCCCCGCGGCACCGCGTGCAGGTCCCGGCCGGCGATCATCAGGGTGCGTAACCCCTCGGCGGCGAGCGACTGCACCGCCGAGCGGAGGCGCTCGCGGCGACGGTCGTCGAGCGGGACGGGGCCGTCCCCGTCGAGCATCGCGGTGGCCCGGTCGAGCAGTGCGCCGGGAGCGCCCTTGGCGAAGCACCGGTACCCGCCGTCGGGCAGGGCGTGGAAGGTCGCCATGTACTTGTAGGCGGAGTCGAACGGCACCTCCGCCAGCCGCGGCACCGCGAGCCGCGCCCCCTCGACGTCGATGCCGCCCTTCTCGGCGAGCACCACCAGCGCGCCCTCGGTGGGATCACCGACGAGCACCCCGTCGCGGACGACGGCGTCGTTGCACAGGGCCATCCCGAGCAGCGGCGCGGTCAGGTCCGGGGGCGGCAGCCCGTCGCCGACGAGGATCTTGCCGTCGGTTTCGTATCCGGTTCCGGTGACGCGGAAGCTGCGGCCGCGGGCCAGCAGCCGCTGCACCGTCATCTCGTTGAGGGTGAGGGTGCCGGTCTTGTCGGTGGCGATGTGGGTGGTGCTGCCCAGGGTCTCGACGGCGGCGAGCCGTTTGACGATGGCGCCGCGCGCGGCGAGCCGCGACGCCCCCATCGCGAGGGTGAACGCGACGACCGCGGTCAGCCCCTCGGGGATGGTGGCGACGGCGAGCGAGACGGCGGTGATCAGCAGGTCGGACCACGACTGTCCGCGCAGCAGGCCGAGCACGAACACGACGGCGACGACGGTGAGCGCGACGATGGTGAGAGTCTTGGCGAGCTGGTCGATGCGGCGCTGCAACGGGGTCTTCTCCACCCCCGCGGTACCGAGCAGGGTGGCGATCGCGCCGATCTCGGTCTGCATCCCGGTGGCCGTGACCACCATCGCGCCCCGCCCGCGGGTGATCTCGGTGTTCATGAAGAGCATGTCGGCGCGGTCGCCCAGCGGGGCCTGCTCGTCGTCGACGGGTTCGACGGTCTTGTCGACGGGATGGGACTCACCGGTGAGCGCGGACTCGGCGACCTGCAACCGTGCCGCCGTGACGACCCGGCCGTCGGCGGGCACGGAGTCGCCGGCCTCGAGGAGCACGACGTCGCCGGGCACCAGTTCGGTGCGCGGCAGGTGCTGTTCGCGGCCGTCGCGGCGGACCCGCGCGGTGTCGACGGCCATCTGCCGCAGCGCCTGCAGGCTGTTCTCGGCCCGTCGCTCCTGCACGTAGTTCAGGACCGTGTTGAGGGTGATGACGGCGAGGATGACCACGGGGGTCTCCCATTCGCGCGAGACCACGGCGCTCACCACGGCGGCGGCGACGAGGACGAGGGTCATCCGGTCGGCGAGCAGGGCGAGCACCTTGCGCCAGCCGGGCACGGCTGCCGCCTCGACGAGGGCGTTGGGCCCGTGCTCGAGCCGGCGCTCCTCGACCTCACCGGTGGACAGTCCCACCGCGGGGTCGACGTCGAGGGCCGCCGCGACGGCGTCGGCGTCGCGGGTGTGCCACGTGGTGGCCAGGGTCATCTCGCACGCTCCTCGGTGAGGTCGGGCGGCTCCCACGCTATCGATGTGACGGATGCCGCGCGATTCGACACACGATCCGCCTGTGCCGCGCCCGGATCCGTGATGTGCTGGAGGCGGTGATATCGAGGCGCACGCCGCCGGATCGGAGGAGCCATGAGTGAGCCGAACATCGACGATCCTGTCGTCGTCCTGAGCGACGAGGAGAGCTGGGAGCTGCTCGGCACCGAGCGGATCGGCCGGCTCGTGGTGGTCTCGGACGGACGGCCCGACGTCTTCCCGATCAACTTCGCGGTGCGTGACAGGAAGCTGTACTTCCGGACGGCCGAGGGCAGCAAGCTGGTCGAGCTGACGTTGAACGCCGAGGTGGCCTTCGAAGCCGACCACGTGGAGCAGGACCGGGCCTGGAGCGTGGTGCTGCACGGTCGAGCTCGAAACCTGGTTCGTTACAACGAGATCCAGGAGGCCGAGGAACTGGGGCTGCAAGCCTGGGTGCCCACTCCGAAGTACAACTTCGTCGAGGTCACCGCGAGCGAGATCAGCGGCCGCCGGTTCGCGCTGGTCAAGGATTGACGCGAGCCCGGCGTCAGCCCGCCACCATGCCGACGCCGAGGCCGACCATGAGCACGGCGATGCCGCCGTCGAGCACGCGCCACGAGGCGGGTCTCGCGAACACTCCGCGCAGCAACCGGGCCCCGTAACCGAGCCCGAGGAACCACACGACGCTGGCCAGCACCGCGCCGGCGCCGAACCACCAGCGTCCCGGATCCCCGTGGTGGTTGGCGACGGAGCCGAGCATCAGCACGGTGTCGAGGTAGACGTGCGGGTTGAGCCAGGTCAGCGCCAGGCAGGTGGCCAGCGCTGCGCCGACGGTGACGGGACCGCCCGCCGCGGCGGTCAGGGCCGCCGGGCGCAGCGCCCGCCGCGCGGCGAGCAGTCCGTAGCCCACGAGGAACGCCGCGCCGGCCCAGCGGATCACCCCGAGCGCGCCGGGAACCCGGTCGAGCACCGTGGCGATGCCGGCGATGCCGGCGGCGACGAGGACCGCGTCGGACAGGGCGCAGACCGCGATCACCGGCAGCACGTGCCGCCGCGCGATCGCCAGGCGCAGCACGAACACGTTCTGCGCACCGATCGCGACGATGAGCGACAGGCCGGTGAGGAATCCGACGACGACGAGGTGCATGCCACCCACGCTAGGAATCCGGCTCGATGAAGGACAGTTGAGTTTTCTTCAGTACCGTTAGAGTTTCTTCACGTGGATCTGGACTTCGCGCAGCTACGGACCTTCGCCGCGGTGCTGGACGAGGGCACCTTCGACGGCGCGGCCGCGGCGCTGCGCCTCACCCCGTCCGCGGTGAGCCAGCGGATCAAGGCCCTCGAGCAGCACGTCGGCCGGGTCCTGGTGCGGCGCACCCGGCCGGTGTCCGCGACGGCCGCGGGCGAGGCCGTGATGCGACTGGCCCGGCAGGTGGCGCGGCTCGAAGAGGACACCGCCGAGGCGCTCGGACTCACGGCCGGCCGGGACGAGTACGTGTCCGTTCCCCTCGTCGTCAACGCGGACTCGATGTCGACGTGGATGCTGCGCGCCCTGGCCCGCATGCCCGAGCGTCATCGCGCCCTGTTCGAAGTGCACCGGGAGGACGAGTACCACGCCCCCGCGCGGCTGCGGGACGGCACCGCGATGGCCGCCGTGACGTCGGTGCCCGAGCCGGTGCAGGGGTGCGTCTCCGAAAGGCTCGGCGCCATGCGGTATCACGCGATGGCGAGCGTCGACTTCGCGGACCGCTGGTTTCCCGGCGGACCGGACGCCGAGGCGCTCGGGCACGCCCCCATGCTGAGCTTCGACCGCAAGGACGACCTGCAGGACCGGTTCCTGCGCCGCCGCACCCGGCGCCGCCTCGACCCGCCGCGGCACTACGTGCCCGGCGCCGCCGAGTTCGTCGAGGCCGCGCGGCTCGGCCTGGGCTGGGGCATGCTGCCGGAACCGATGCTCACCGACACCGACGGACTCGTGTTCCTCGCCGCGGACGACCCGTTCGACGTGCCGCTGTACTGGCAGCGCTGGCGGCTCGAGTCGCCGGTGCTCGACGCACTCACCGACGTCGTCCGGCGGACCGCCGGGGAGATACTGCGCTGACAATGGCATGGACGCTGGACCCGCCGGGCGTCGAGACCGGCACCGGACCACCGAGTGCGGGCGTCGTCCCTCAATCACGGGCCAGGAGTCGTGGCCCGAGATGGTGAGCCAGCTCCAACGCGAGCTCGACGGGAAGCCGGCGCGCGCCGGGGCGGTGTCCGAGCAGTTCGGTTGCCCGGGTGACACGCTGGAGGACGGTGTTGCGGTGGGTGTGCAGGCGTGCGGCGGTGCGAGGGGCGTTTTCGGCTTCCTCGAGGAACACCCGCAATGTCTGGCGGAGACGCGCCGCACCGGGCGTGTCCGCAGCGAGCGGACCCAGCGTCGTGGCGACGAATTCGGCCGCCCGATCCAGGTCTCGAGCGGCCAACGTGGTGACTTCGAACTCGCGGTAGAGCGCGACGCGGTCGCCGCCGCGTTGCCCGCTGAGCAGGCGGTGCATGGTCAGTGCCGCGTCATGTGATCGACGGAAGCCGTCGATGCCCACTCGGGCGGGACCGACGACCACCCGAATGTTCGGCTGCGCCTTGGTTATTGCTTCGCGCAGCGCGTCGAGTGCAGGTTCGGATCCGGTGCCCAGCCACGCCCACAGCGTCGAGGTGCCCGCGGGCAGGGTGAGGGGTGTGCGGGCGCCGGCGGCCTGGGCCAGCAGCGTCGCGGCGGACTCCAGTGCCCCCTGCGTGCCGCCCGCCGGTTCGGCCCACAGGACGAGTGCGGTGTGGTGGCGAGCGAGCTGATATCCGAGGCGTTCACTGGCTCGGCGGGGGTCGATCGGGGCGCCGTCGAGGATCAGATGCACGGTCTCGGCGCGGCGGGCCAGCGCGCCGCCGAGCACCTCCTCGCGTTCCCGCTGGGCGTCGGCGATGACACGGCTCACCACGTGGTCGACGTAGTCGAACATCAGCTGCGAGGTGACCTCCAACAACTCCACGAACTGCGGCCCCGGTGGGACCATCCGTCCGGCATGAGCCAGAAACCGCTGCCAGGCGACGTTCTGGCCCCGGCGGTAGGCCTGGTAGATCACCTCGAGGTCGATGCCGCGACGCACGACGGTGCGGACGACGTCGAGGGCTTCGGGTGGCACGTCGATCGGCGCGCCCCCGACCTCACGCCGGGCGAGGGTGGTCAGCAGGCGCGCGGCGTTGGCGCGATTGCTTGCCGACATCTCCGCGGCGATCGCCGCGTCTGCGCCCAGCATCGGGGCCACCGCCACCTCGGCGGCGTCCATCTCGGCGACGAGCTGATCGATCTCGCGCAGCATCAGTTCGGCGACGTCACCGACGAGGGAAACAACTTCGGGCGCCACTGCCGCACGGAGCACGGTACAAGTGTGCCACAGCACATATCAGTGCGGAAAGAGTAGGCCGGTAGACATGTCAGCGCGTGCTGTTGCGGTTCTACTGTGAATGCCGTCACACACCAGTACACCGCTCGAGGAGACCGACCATGAACACCCCGACGACCACCGAGCAGAGCGGTCGCCACACGGAAGACACGCATTTCGACGTCTTGATCGTCGGCGCCGGCATTTCCGGCATCGGCGCGGCGTATCACCTCCGGACACGCCGTCCCGGTACGACGTTCGCAGTCCTGGAAGGCCTGGATTCGATCGGCGGCACGTGGAGCCTGTTCCGCTATCCGGGCATCCGCTCGGATTCGGATATGCCTAGCTTCGGCTACGAATTCAAACCGTGGACGCATCGGAAGTCGATCGCGGACGGCCACATCATCATGGATTACCTGCGGCAGACCGTCACCGAAAACCGTCTCGACGAGCACATTCGTTTCGGCTACCGGGTCAGCGCCGCAGAGTTCTCCTCGGCGGACGGACGCTGGACCGTCACCGCGCAGCAAGCAGGCAGTGCCGAACCCGTGCATTTCACCGCGCGATTCCTGTTCCTGGGCACCGGCTACTACGACTACGAGGAAGGCTTCACACCTCGAATCGAGGGCGCGGAGGAGTTCGCGGGCCGACTGATCCACCCGCAGCACTGGCCCGAGGATCTCGACTACGCCGGCAAGCGCGTGGTGGTCGTCGGCTCCGGCGCCACCGCCGTGACGCTGATCCCGTCGATGGCCGGCAAGGCCGGTCACGTCACGATGCTGCAGCGTTCGCCGAGCTACGTGTTCTCGATCCCGGCCGAGGACGCGATCGCGAACACCCTGAACAAAGTGGTCGGTCCCGCCCGCGCCCACCGGATCATCCGGCGCAAGAACATCATGCTCAACCGCGGGATCTACAAGGCCTGCCGGCTCGCGCCCAAGCTCATGCGCACGCTGTTGATCGCCAACGTGCGCCGGCAGCTACCCGCGAGCTTCGACGTGGACACCCATTTCACCCCGCGCTACAACCCGTGGGACCAGCGCCTGTGCATGGTTCCCGACGGGGATCTGTTCAAGGCGATATCCGCGGGGCAGGCCTCGGTGGTGACCGACCGGATCGAACGGTTCACCAAGGAAGGGATTCTGCTGGAATCGGGTCAGGAGTTGGCCGCCGACATCGTCGTCACGGCGACCGGACTCAACATGACACCGTTCGGAAAGATCGCACTGGGCGTGGACGGGCGGCCTGTGAACCTGCCCGACACGACGGTCTACAAGGCGATGATGTTGTCGGGTGTCCCGAATTTCGTGTTCGCACTGGGATACACGAACATCTCCTGGACGCTCAAAGTCGACTTGGTGTGCGAGCACTTCTGCCGACTGCTCGACTACATGGACAGCCACGGCTACGGCACCGTCGAACCAGTGCTCGACGATCCGCACATGGACCGTGTCCCCGTGGTCGACATGAGCTCGGGATATGTCCAGCGGGCCATCGCGAGGTTCCCGCGCGGCGGCACCAGCGGCCCGTGGACGGTACAGATGGCCTACGAGAAGGACGTCGAACGGCTGCGTCGCGGGCCGGTCGAGGATCCGGCGCTCGAGTTCGCACCCAGCCGCACGGCTGCCGTCGCGTCGTAGGAACGGAGCGACCGAGATGAAGAAGAATCTGACCTTCCCCAGTCACGGCGTCGCCTGCGCGGCCTGGCATATTCCGGCCGTCTCCGACGTGCTGGCCGGCGCAGCCGGACGCCCGTGCGTGGTGATGGCACACGGCTTCGGCGGCACCCGGGACACCGGCCTGATCGGCTATGCCGAGGGGTTCGCCGACCACGGAATCGACGTATTGGTGTTCGACTACCGTGGCTTCGGCGATTCGGAAGGAACACCGCGCCAGGACGTTTCCTTCCGACGTCAGCGCCAGGACTATCACGCGGCGATCGCCGCCGCCCGTCACCTGCCCGGCGTGGACGCCGATCGAATCGCATTGTGGGGAACGTCGTACTCCGGTGGTCATGTCATCGCAGTCGCCGCCCAGGACAGGCGGGTCGCGGCGATCGTATCGATGACCCCGGCGACCGACGGGCTGGCAGCGGCGGTGCAGATCGCCCGCTACGCCGGAGCCGGCCAACTGGTGCGCACCACCGGCCACGGGCTGCGCGACCTCGCTCGCCGGATCGCCGGGCGCCGACCGCACCACATCCCGGTGGTGGCACAGCGGGGAAAGGTGGCGATCATCAGCACCCCCGGCGCCGAGGAGGCCTACACCTCCATCGCCGGCCCGACGTGGCGGAACGAGATCTGCGCGCGCACAGCTCTGGAGGTGCCCGTGAACCGTCCCATCACCGCTGCCGGCCGTCTTGGCTGCCCGATCCTTGTGCAGGTGGGCACACACGACCGTGTCGCACCGCCCGTCGCCGCGCGCAGGACCGCGAAGAAGGCCGGAGCTTCTGCACTGTTGTGCGAGTACCCCGTCGATCACTTCGACGTCTACGACGGCCCTTGGCAGCAACGGATGCTGCGTGACCAGATCGGCTTCCTCACCCGCGTCCTCGAGCCGGCGCGGACCCTGCCGACCGTCGCCGTTCCGCCGAGCCGCTGACGCTCGAACCCGAGGACATTCCGAACGAGGTTCCGCCATGACATTCATCACCCCGTCCGACGCGATGTTCCTGGCGTCGGAAACCCGTGAACACCCCATGCACGTCGGCGGCCTGCACGTGTTCCGGCTGCCCGACGGTGCCCCACCCGACTATGTGCACGATCTGTATCGACGGTTGCTCGAAAGCACCGAGCCGGCGGGGATGTACCGGCGCAAACCGGCCTGGCCGGGCCCGCTGTCGGGGGCGCTGCGCTGGGCAGACGACGACGACGTCGACCTCGATTACCACGTGCGGCATTCGGCGCTGCCGCGGCCCGGCCGGGTGCGCGAACTGCTGGCCCTGGTGTCGCGGTTGCACGGCACACTGCTCGACCGGCACCGGCCGCTGTGGGAGTTCCACCTCATCGAGGGACTCGACGACAACCGGTTCGCGGTGTACGGCAAGGTGCACCACGCGCTGACCGACGGTGTGAACGCGGTCCGCAACACCGCGGCCATGCTGTCGGACCAGCCGACCGGCACACCGCGCCCGCTGTGGGGCCCGCGGCCGCGGGCGACCCGTGATCCGGCCCGCCCGCGCGGCTTCGTCAAGGACCTCGCCGGTGTCCTGCCCGCGGCGGCGCAAGTGGTCACCAAGGGGCTGCGCACACCCGATGCGGCGTTGCCGTTCACCGCCCCGAAGACCGTCTTGAACCGCCCGCTGACCGGGGCGCGACGCTTTGCCGCCCAATCGTGGCCGATGGCCGCGATCGCCGCGGTGGCCGAGCGCCACGGCGCGACCATCAACGACGTGGTGCTGGCGATGTGTTCGGGCGCGCTGCGCGAGTATCTCTCCAGCACCGCCGACCTACCGGAGAAGTCACTGGTCGCCGCGGTGCCGGTGGCTCTGCCGCGCACCGAGGGTGACGGCAACGCGGTCACGATGGTGCTGTGCCGGTTGGCCACCGACGTCGCCGACCCGGTGGAACGCCTGCACCGCATCCAGGCCTCCATGCTGGCCGCCAAGGAGGTGATGCGCGGGCGCAGCGCACTCCAGCTTTCGACGATCGGCATGCTGACCTCGATCGGTCCCACCGGTCTGGCCGCCGTGCCCGGCTTCACGTCGGTCGCGGCGCCGCCGTACAACGTGGTGATCTCCAACGTGCCCGGGCCACGCAAGCGACTCTTCTGGGGCGACGCCACGATGGAAAGTTGGTATCCGGTGTCGATGCCGGTGGAAGGCCAAGCCCTGAACATCACAGTGCTCAGCTACGCCGACAACATCGAGTTCGGTCTGATCGCCTGCCGGCGCAACGTTCCTCACCTTCAGCGGATGCTCGGCTGTCTGGACGCCGGTTTGGCGGCACTGAGCTGATCGCCGCCGCTCGACGTCCCCAGGAGCATCCACCGGTCCGGCCCGAGCGGCCGGTCGGTTAGCGTGACGGGTCCGGCCCCGGCGAGAGGACAGATGATGACCGCAGCACCGCCCGCACCGGCACGACAGCTGAGCCGGGCCCTGGCCGGCGTGCTGGCCGTCCTCGTCACCACCGGGTGGGCGGCGAACCACTTCGCCGCGATGATCCCCGTCCTGCGCGAGCACGAAGGTCTCTCGCACGCACTGCTCGACGGGGTGTTCGGCATCTACGCGCTCGGACTGCTGCCCGGCCTGGTCGGCGGCGGTGCCCTCTCGGACCGGGTGGGCCGAGCCGCGGTCGTGCTCCCCGGTGCGACGATCGCCCTCGCCGGTACCGTGCTGCTCCTCGTCCGGCACGACGCCGCCGGGCTCGTCGCGGGCCGTCTCGTCGTCGGGATCGGCGCAGGCCTGGCCATCGGGGCGGGGACCGCGTGGGCCACGGACCTGCGCGGGAAGGTCGGCACGGTGCTCGCCGGCGTGGCCCTCAGCTCCGGATTCGCCCTGGGGCCCTTCGTGTCCGGTCTGCTCGCCGAGTTCGGCCCGCGGCCGCTGTCCCTCCCCTTCGTACTCTCGGCCGCGTTGTCGGCGGCGGCCGTGGCCGCCGCGGCGGTGTGGAGCCGGTCCGCGCACTACGCGGCGGCGGACCTGCAGCCGGTCGTGCCGGGGCACGGACGGTCGGTGGCCGCCGCACTGTCCTGGTCGTTACCGCTGGCGCCCTGGGTGTTCGCCTGCGTCACTGTCGCGTTCGTGACCTTCCCGGCCCGCGTGTCGAGCGAGTACGCGGGACCGGCACTGACCGGCGCCGCGGCGCTGCTCGCCCTGGGCTCCGGGATCGTCGTGCAGGCGGCGGCGCGGCGCCGGGAGTGGGGGCCGCGGGCCGGGACGGTCGGCGCCGTCCTCGCCGGGCTCGGGTTCCTCCTCGTCGGCGCCGGCGGAGCGCACCCGCCGCTGTGGTTGCTGCCCGTCGCGGCACCCGTGCTCGGGGTGGCCTACGGGCTGTGCCTGCGCGAGGGACTGCTCGACCTCGAGTCGCTCGCGCCCAAGACTGCGCGCGGGACGCTGACCGGTGTCTTCTACGTCGGCACCTACCTGGGCTTCGCCCTGCCGGTGCTGCTCGTGGTGCTCGAGCCCGCCACCGGCGCGAGCCTGCCGCTGTTCGCGCTCGCCGTCCCGGCGTTCGTGGTCGCCGTGGTGCGGGCCCGGCGGCTGGTCGTCGCCGAGCACCCCCGCACCGCCGACGTGCCGCACGGGTGAAGAACGGCCCGGCCCTCCCGCCGGAAATTCGCTCGCCCCTCCGGAATCCGCTCCGGCAATGCCGCGCGCGGATCCACAACCGGCGCGACGATCCTGCCGACCCTCACTCCACGAGGGCGCGGAACTGCGCGTCGTACAAGCGGAAGTAGGCGCCGCCCGCCTCGAGGAGCTCGTCGTGTGTGCCCTGTTCGACGATGCGTCCGTGTTCCATCACCACGATCCGGTCCGCGTCGCGGATGGTCGAGAGCCGATGCGCGATCACAAAACTGGTGCGATCGCGGCGCAGCACCGCCGTCGCATGCTGCACGAGCAACTCGGTGCGGGTGTCGACCGAGCTGGTGGCCTCGTCGAGGATCAGGATGGACGGTTGGGCGAGGAAGGCGCGGGCGGTGGTGATCAGCTGCCGCTCCCCCGCGCTGATGTTGCCGGCGTCCTCGTCGATCACGGTGTCGTAGCCGTCGGGCAGGGACCGCACGAACCGGTCGACGTAGCTGATGCGTGCGGCCTCGAGGATCTGGTCCTCGGTGGCGTCCGGCCGGCCGTAGGCGATGTTGTCGCGGATGGTGCCGCCGAACAGCCAGGTGTCCTGCAGCACCATCCCGATGCGCGAGCGCAGCTCGTCGCGGCTCATGGTCGTGATGTCCACGCCGTCGACGAGGATGCGTCCCGAATCCAGTTCGTAGAAGCGCAGGATCAGGTTCACCAGCGTGGTCTTGCCGGCGCCGGTCGGTCCGACGATCGCGACCATCTGCCCCGGCTCGACCCGCAGGTCGAGATGCTCGATGAGCGGCCGCTCCGGCAGGTACGAGAACGAGACGTCCTCGAACTCGACCAGGCCGTACCGCCCCCACGGGGTGACGGGGGCCGGCGGATCGGGTTCCTGCTCGGGTTCGTCGAGGATCTCGAACACCCGCTCGGCGGACGCCGCCGCGGACTGCAGCAGATTGACCATCGCGCCGATCTGACCGAGCGGCTGGCCGAGCTGGCGCGAGTACTGGATCAGGGCCTGCACCTCGCCGAGACTGACGGTGCCCGACGCGACCCGCAACCCGCCGAGCACGGCGATCGCGACGTAGCTGAGGTTGCTCATGAACATCACCAGCGGCATCACCAGCCCGGAGACGAACTGGGCCCGGAACCCGGCCCGGAACAGTTCGTCGTTGGTTTCGGTGAAGCGGCGCTCGACCTCGGCGGTGCGGCCGAACGCGGTGACGAGTTCGTGGCCGGTGAAGGCCTCCTCGATCTGACCGTTGAGGTTGCCGGTGGTCTTCCACTGGGTCACGAAGTGCCGCTTCGACCGCTTCGCCACCACCGCGGTCACCACCACCGACGCCGGCACCATGAGGATCGCGACGAGTGCGAGCAGCGGCGAGATCCACACCATCATCACGACGAGGCCGAGCAGGGTGAGCACCGACAGCACCAGCTGGCTGATCGACTGCTGCAGACCCTGCGAGATGTTGTCGATGTCGTTGGTGACGCGGCTGAGCAGGTCACCTCGGGAGTGGGAGTCGAAATAGCGCAGCGGCAGCGCATGCACCTTGCGTTCCACCCGGGTTCGCAGGTCGCGGATGACGCGCTGGACGATCTCGTTGAGCCCGTACGCCGCCAGCCAGATCAGGCCCGACGACAGCAGATACAGCGCGAGCACGAACACGAGGGTGCGGCCGAGGGCGGCGAAGTCGATGCCCGCGCCCGGCACGAGCGACATCGCCGACACCATCTCCGCGAACTGGTCACGTCCCTGCGCACGCAGCGCCTCGACGGCCTGCTCCTTCGACAACCCGGCCGGCAGCTGCCGGCCGATCACCCCGCTGAAGATCAGGTCGGTCGCGTGACCGAGAACCCGGGGCGCCACCGACGACGCCACCACCCCGAGCACGGCCAGCACGAGCACCACGGATGCGGCCCACCGATGCGGCCGCAACAGGCCGACGAGCCGTTTGGTGGCCGGCCACTTCTGCCGAGCCCGGTTCTCCGGGGCGCCCGGGTCCACACCCCCGAGCCGCGGTCCCGCCTCCTTGCGCTCGGTCATGCGTTCACCATGCGCTGCGACTCGACGATCTCGGCGTAGGTCGGGCAGCTCGCGAGCAACTCCAGATGCGTGCCCGAGCCGACGACGGCCCCGCCGTCGAGGACGACGATGCGGTCGGCGTCGAGCACCGTGGACACCCGTTGCGCGACGACCACGACGCACGCATCGCGGGTCTCCGGGAACAGCGCCTCCCGCAGCCGCGCGTCGGTGGCCTGGTCCAGAGCCGAGAACGCGTCGTCGAACAGGTAGATCGACGGCCGGCGGACCAGCGCCCGGGCGATGGCCAGGCGCTGACGCTGTCCGCCCGAGACCGTCGTGCCGCCCTGGGCGACGAGGGTGTCGAGTCCCTCCGGCATCGCCCGGACGAAGTCCGCCGCCTGCGCGACCTCGAGGGCGTGCCAGAGTTCGTCGTCGGTGGCGTCGGCGCGGCCGTACCGCAGGTTCTCGGCGACGGTGCCGGAGAACAGGTAGGCCCGCTGCGGTACGAGACCGATCGCGGAGCGCAGCACCTGCGGGTCCAGCTCGCGCACGTCGGTGCCGCCCACCAGGACCGCGCCGGCGGTGACGTCGATCAGCCGCGGGATCAGCCGGAGCAGGGTCGTCTTGCCGGAGCCGGTACCACCGATCACGGCGGTCGTGCTGCCTGGTTCGGCCCGGAACGTCACGTCGCGCAGGACGGGCGCGTCGGCACCGGGGTACGCGAACGCCGCACTCCGCAACTCGAGGGTCACGGGGGTGGCGAGGGTGCGGACGGGCCGGGCCGGCGTCGGCAGCGACGATTCGGTGTCGAGCACGTCGAGGATCCGCTCGGCGCACACGGCCGCGCGCGGCGCCATCATCGCCACGAACGACGTCATCATCACCGCCATGAGGATCTGCATGATGTAGCTCAGCAGCGCGGTGAGAGACCCGACCTGCATGTCGCCGGTGTCGATCCGGTGGCCACCGAACCACAGCACGGCCACGCTCGTGGCGTTCGCGATGAGCATCACGAGCGGGAACAGCAGGGCGTTGATGCGGCCGACGTGCAACGCGGTGTCGGTCAGTTCCCCGTTGGCGACCTCGAACCGCTCCCGTTCGGTGGGCTCGCGGACGAACGCGCGCACCACGCGGATCCCGGTGATCTGTTCGCGGAGAATCCGGTTGACGGCGTCGATGCGCACCTGCATCACGCGGAAGGCCGGCACCATCCGCGCGATCAGGACGAACATGGTGATTGCGAGGACGGGCACGGCGGCGACGAGTACCAGCGACGTGCCGACGTCCTCGCGCAGCGCCATGACGATGCCCCCGATGCCCATGATCGGGGCCATCACCACGATGGTGCAGCTCATCAGCACGAGCATCTGCACCTGCTGCACGTCGTTGGTGTTGCGGGTGATGAGCGACGGCGCGCCGAACCGGCCGAACTCGCGGGCGGAGAACTCGCCGACGCGACGGAGCACGGCGAGCCGCACGTCGCGGCCGACCGCCATGGCCGTGCGCGCCGCGAAGTACACCGAACCGATCGAGCAGCCGATCTGCACCGAACTGATCGCCAGCATCACCGCGCCGGTGGTCAGGATGTAGCCGATGTCGCCGCGGGCGACGCCGTAGTCGATCAGGTCGGCGTTGAGGGCCGGCAGGATCAGCATGGTGCCGGTGGCCACCGTCTGCAGCAGCACCACCGCGAGCAGCGCCCCGCGGTGCGGGCGCAGGAACCGCAGGAGCAACCGGACCAGCATGATCACCACGCTACCGGTGCAGGGGCCCGGTTCCCGGCACCTTTTCCGCCCCCGCGGGAACGGAAGAGGTGCCCGGGCCCGGTCATGTGTGCGCCGGCTCGCGGGTGGGCTCGGGGGCGGTCAGCTCACGGCGGAGCTTCTCGCCCTCGACGTCCACGTTCGGCAGGATGCGGTCCAGCCACTTCGGCAGCCACCAGGCCTTGTCGCCGAGGAGCGCCATCACCGCCGGGATGATCACCATGCGCACGACGAACGCGTCGAAGAACACGGCGGCGGCGAGCGCGAAGCCGATCGACTTGATGAACGAGTTCGGTTCCGCGATGAAGGCCGCGAACACCGAGATCATGATGACCGCGGCGGCGGTGACCACCCGGGCGCCGTGGGCGAACCCGATCCGCACGGCCTCCTTCGCGGAGGCGCCGTGGACGAATTCCTCCCGCATGCGGGTCACCAGGAAGACCTGGTAGTCCATCGCCAACCCGAAGACCACACCGATGAGGAAGATCGGCATGAAGCTGACGATCGGCTGCGGGTTGGAGACGAGCCCGCCCCAGCCCTCCTGGAAGACCGCCACGGTGGCGCCGAACGTCGCCAGGACGCTGAGCAGGAATCCGAGGGTCGCGGTCAGCGGCACCAGGATCGACCGGAACACGAGCATCAGCAGGATGAACGCGAGCCCGACGACCACCGCGAGATACGGGACGAGCGCGCTCTGCAGGGTTTCGGACACGTCGCCCTCGAGGGCGGTCTGTCCGGTGATGCCGTAGGAGACGCCGATCTCGTCGTTCAGCTGGGCCTCCTGGTCGCGGATGCTCGAGACGAGATCCATCGTCGCCGGCTCGCTGGGGCCCGACCGGGGGGTGACCATGATCTGCGCGGTGTCACCGGCCTCGTTGACCGCCACGACCTGGGCGTTGACCACCTCGTCCTGCTCGTACAGGCGCTGCACGACCTCCCCGAACGCCTCCTGCGGCGCGACGGTGGTCTCGCGGGCGTCGGCGACGACGAGCAGCGGACCGTTGCGGCCGGGACCGAACGCCTCGTTCACGAGGTCGTAGGCCTGCCGGGCGCTGGTCTTCGGGTCGCCGGTCGCCTCGGTGGGCAGGGCGAGCTGCAGGTTCGCGCCGGGCAGCGCGAGGATGCCGAGCAGCAGCACGCCGGCGACGAGCGGGATCAGCGGCTTGCCGGTGGCCCAGCGGATGTAGCGCTGGGCGGCGCTCGGGGTGTCGGTGTCGGCCTCCGGATCGTGGTCCTTCAGGCCCGGGATGCGGCCGGCGAACGCCTTGCGCCCGAACAGGCCGAGGATCGCGGGCAGCAGGCTGATCGCGATGAGCACGGCGATGAACACCGTGAATGCGGCCGCGTACCCCATCGCGGACAGGAACGGGATCCCCACCACGCTGAGCGCCATCAGGGCGATGATCACGGTCAGGCCGGCGAACACGACGGCCGAGCCTGCGGTGCCCACGGCACGTCCGGCCGCCTCGGCCCGGTCGGCGGTGACGGTGATCTCGTGGCGGAACCGGGAGACGATGAACAGCGAGTAGTCGATCGCGACGGCGAGACCGATCATGATCGCCAGCGTCGGGGTCATCGAGCTCAGGTCCGCGAAACCGGTGGCGACGGTGATTCCGAGGCTGCCGATGGCGATGCCGATGATGGCGGTGATCAACGGCAGGCCCGCGGCGACGAGCGAGCCGAAGGTGATGGCGAGGACGACGGCGGCGATGCCGATGCCGATGAGTTCGGTGACGCCACCGGGCATCTCGGCCTCCGCGGCGGCGGTTCCGCTGACCTGGACGTTCAGCCCTGCGTCCCGGCCGATCTCCGCAGCCGCGGCGATCTGCTCACGCATCGTGTCGTCGACGTCGCCGAAGCCGCCCTCGAACGGGACGGTGACGAAGCCGACGGTACGGTCCGGGCTCAGCGGCGACAGCGCGGCCGCGTCGGCGAGCGCGGTCTCCTCCGGCTTGCCCTGCTGCTCCGCGGCGGCCTTCATCCGTTCGACGAGACCGGCGTTCGCGGCGACGGGGTCGACGAGGACGGCGGCCTGCTGCTCGGGGGTGGCGACTGCCGGGTCGATCTTGGCGGCAGCGGCCACCTTGTCGATGCCGCGGATCGCCGCGAGCACCTCGTTCATCGCCGCGAGGTTCTGCGGTTCGTCGAGGGTCCCGCCTTCGGGGGCGGCGAACACGTAGCGGGCACTGAGCGCGTTCATCGGGTCCTCGGCGTTCGGGAACCGTTCGGCGAGCAGGTCCTGCGTCTGCTGCGCGGGGGTGCCCGGGATGGAGAACGAGTCGGTCGTCGGCCCGGACAGGGTGGCCGCACCCACTCCGAAGAGGACGAGGATCGCCAGCCAGAGGGAGAGGACCGTGCCTTTTCGCCGATAGGCGAACTTGCCGATCCGATAGAGATAGGTCGCCACGGGGAACCTCGTCTTCCGGATGTGTCGTGCAGATGTCTTAGGAAAGGCCTTGTCGCAGTTGCTCGAAGGCGGCTCGGACGAGCTCCTCCGGGGACGTCGCCCCCGAGGTGCCGGCGAGCCACAGTTCGACTGCCGACTTCATGGCCGAGACCGCGGCGTAGCGGACCAGGCTCGGATACAGGTCGACCCGGGGGTCGGTGCCGGTGCGCTCGGCGATGGCCTCGACGAGCAGTTGCGAGGCGCGCACTTCCATCTCGACGCGGCGCGCCAGCAGGGCGGGGCTCTGTTCGAGCAGCTCCGTGGTCGTGCACAGCTCGACGAAGTCACCGCCGGGATCCGAAACTATTTCCCGTGCAACGGCTTCCATCGATTCCCACACGGGCTCACCGGCGGGCCGCGCGTGCAGGCGCCCGACCCACGCGTGCACCAACCCCTCGAGGTGCGCGAGGACGGCCTCTTCCTTACCGGCGAAGTAGTTGTGGAAGGTGCGGGTGGACACCCCGGCCCGGGCGGCGATGGCGTCGGCCGTGACACCGTCGAGCCCCCTCTCCCGCGCGAGGTCGGCCGCGGCCGCGACGAGCGCTGCTCGCGTGGCGGCCTTCTTGCGGTCGCGCAGGCCGGGCGAAGTGGTCACGTCTTCCACGGTACGCACCTTGCAGAGTCCTGCAAATTTGCAGAGTCCTGCAAGAATATGTGTTTGCCCACACCGCTCCGCACGGTGTGGCGGCGCTCACGTGCGGCGTCGCTCCCAGGCGCCCGGATCGGCGGTCAGGTCGGACACGAACCCGGGAAGATCGTCCGCGACGACGTCGGCGAGGGTGACCTCCTCGAGGACGGCCCGCAGATTCACCCGCACCGCGATCCACACGTCGCGCAGGCGTTCGGCCGGTCCGGTGTAGACCACGTCCTCCGGCCGCTGGCCGCGCACCGACGCGAGCGGGCCCTCCACGGTGCGGATGATGTCCGCGACGGAGATCTTCTCGGGCGGCCGCGCCAGCCAGTACCCACCCTCCGGGCCGCGGCGACTGCGCACCAGCCCGCCCCGGCGCAGGTCGCCGAGCACCGCCTCGAGGAACTTGTGCGGGATGTTCTGCGCCCGCGCCAGGTTCTCGGCCTTGGCGGGCGCCTCGCCTGCCGCCGCGAGTTCGAGCAGCGTGCGCACGGCATAGTCCACCCGGGCGGTGATGTGCACGTCGCGCTCCTCGGTTCGATCCTGCGCCGCCGGCGGCGACGGACACAGAATTCCTACCAAACCGGGGGAAAAGCGCGCGAGTCCCGTCCCGCGATCGCCGGTCACGCGGTGACCGTGCGCCGACGCGCCGACGCCGCACACAGCGCGAGCCCGACGACGACCCATGCGCTCAGCACCAGCACCGCCGTCCCACCGCCGTGTCCGTCGAAGAAGGCGACCGAGCGGACCACGGTCCCCGCGGCGCCCGGTGGCAGCAACTGGCCGAACGCACCCCATCCCTGCGGCAACCACGCCGCGGTGGTCGCGAAGCCCGACAGCGGGTTGCCGACGAACAGCATCAGGACCGCACCGGCACCGAAGCCGGGCAGGCCGAAGAGCGACTCGAGGCCCAGCAGGGGCAGCGAGACGGCGGCCAGGCTCAGCGCGAGCGCCCCCGCGGTCGCCCAGTAGTTCCCGGTCAGGCTGCCGAACCCGAACTGCAGGACGGCAGTGAGAGTCAGCCCCGCGAGCACCGCGAAGCCGATCGCGCCGAGCACGCGCAGGCCGACGCGCCCGGGGAACAACCTGACGAGCGCGATCGCCGGCACCAGACCGCCGAGAACCAGGGGCAGGGCCAGCGAGTTCAGGCCGGCCCCGGCCGGGTCGTCGGCGGGCAGCGGCACGACGTCGCGCACGGGGACGGGCCGTCCGAGTGTCTGCGACAGTCCGGCGGCCGTGGCGGTCAGCACCTGCGCGACGGGGGCCCCGCCCGCGCCGGCGACATACATCGCGGGCCCGTCCGGTTCGACGGCGAGACCGCCGACGACCGCACGCTGCTCGATCGCCGTGCGCAGCGCCTCCACGTCGTCGTATCGCTGTGGCGAGAACGCGCCCGGCCGGGCGTCGGCGAGACCGGCCTCGATCCGGGCGACGGCCTGGTCCGGCCCGGCGACGCCGATCTTCAGAGCGTGCGGGCCGCTGTTCACGGCGGGCGCGGCGAAGGCGACGAGCATCAGGGCGATCACGGCGGTGAGCGCGAACACGACGCCGACGACGCGGACGGCGGCGGGCGGCGTGTGCCGGGCGGTGGAGGTGTCCGGGGAGGAGGTCGGGGCGGCCATGACGACTCCTTGAAGTGGAGGATTGCTCTCCGTTTATGTGGAGTATATTCCTCCGGTAGGAGCGGGGATGTCAACCCGCCGACCACAGGAGAGTGCATGCGCGCCGACGCCGCCCGCCGCCGCGAGGCCCTGATCCTCGCCGCCCGCGACGTGCTCGCCGAACGGGGACACGACGCACCCCTCGACGCCATCGCCGAGCGTGCCGGCGTGGGCATCGCCACCCTCTACCGCAACTTCCCCACGCGCGACGATCTCGCGCACGCGGTGGCCCGTCGCACCCTCATCGAGGCGGGCGCGGCCGCGGACCGCGCCCTCGCCGCGATGGCGTCGGATCCCGAACGCGCCTGGACGGAATTCGTCGACACCGCCGTCCGGCTGCGGCTCGGCGCCCTGATCCCGGCCCTCATCGTCGAGAGCTACCGGGAACTGCCCGATGACGTCCTCGAGATCCGGGAGGGCACCAAGGCGCGCGTCACCGAACTCGTCCACGCCGCACAGCGAGCAGGTCTCGTCCGCGACGACGTCCGGCCGATCGAGGTGATCATGGCGGTCGCCCGGCTCACCCGGCCCCACGTGCGGTTCGTCGACGACGTCGTGCCCGGCCTCGTGCCCCGGATGATCGCGATCTACCTCGCCGGCCTGCGCCCCGACGGCCGGCCGCTGCCCCGGTGACCGCCGGACCTCCGTAGTGACCGGCAACACATTCCGGTAGATTGGACGCCTGTTCACATCACTCCCGGAGGACCGAATGTGGGAGACCCTGACGGCGTCCTGGGCGTCGCTGCTCGAGCCCCTGCACGACCCCGTCGCGCTGGCCATCCCGGCGTTCCTGCTGTTCCTCGCTCTCGAGTGGGCCGCCGCGCGCACGCTCGAGCACGTCGAACCCGGGGCCGACGGGCACACCCGCCCGCCCCGCGGTGGCTACGAGGCCCGTGACGCACGCACGAGCATCTCCATGGGACTCGTCTCCATCGGCACCAGCGCCGCGTGGAAGGTGCTGGCTCTCGTCGGCTACTCGGCGATCTGGGTGTATCTCGCACCGTGGCACCTACCGGCGGACGCCTGGTACACGTGGGCGATCCTGATCCTCGGCATCGACGTGCTCTACTACTGGTACCACCGGACGGCACACCGGGTGCGCCTGGTGTGGGCGACCCACCAGGCGCATCACTCGAGCGAGTACTTCAACTTCGCCACCGCCCTGCGCCAGAAGTGGAACAACAGCGGCGAGATCCTCATGTGGCTGCCGCTGCCCTTCCTCGGCATCCCGCCGTGGATGGTGTTCGTCGGATTCTCCGTCTCGCTCGTGTACCAGTTCTTCGTGCACACCGAGCGGGTGGGCACGCTGCCCCGGCCCGTCGAGTTCGTCTTCAACACCCCGTCGCACCATCGGGTGCACCACGGCTGCGACCCCGAATACCTCGACCGCAACTACGGCGGCATCCTGATCCTCTGGGACCGCCTGTTCGGCACCTTCCGCCGCGAGACCCACCGCCCCACGTACGGACTCACCAAGCCCGTCGGCACCTACAACATCTGGCGGCTGCAGACGCACGAATACCAGGCCATCGCCCGCGACTGGCGTACCGCGACCCGCGGGCGCGACAAGCTGGGGTACGTGTTCGGCCCTCCGGGCTGGGCGCCGTCGCGCCCGGCCACGGTCACGAGTGCGCAGTTGTCGTCACGACACGCCGGGTGACCCGACGAGAACTGCACATTCGACGAACGACAACGGCCCCGATCCGGTGAATCGGATCGGGGCCGTTCGTGGCGGTGGCGGAGGGATTTGAACCCTTGCAGACCACCAGGCCAGAGGGCCGAAAACGCTTCTACCTGCCGATTCACCCCTCACGGGATCACTCCAAATCACCCGGTTTGGAGGAGAAGTGTGCCCAAAATGTGCCCACGCCCGAGCCTCGAACGGGGCGGGGATGCGCACCGAATAGGGATCGCACAAGCGTTCGACTCGAGATAGTGTCAGCGGCGCGGGCCGGTGGAGCAGAACGCTCGGGAAGCACCGGCCCGCCCCCAGGGCATCCACCCCTACCCGGGGGTGACACGGCGGACCCTTGGCCTACCGCCCATCTCCCCCCGCTTCCCCCCAGAATCCCCAGACCCGTACCCAAGGCGCCCAGCTAGGCCTTAGGAGGTCCGCTGGGCCCCGGGGCGGGGGGTGACCGCCAGGGGCAAAGACACCCCTCGGGGGGGTGGTGGAAAAAACGACAGAGGGGGCGGCTGCGTAAACCGGAGGTAGCGCCGCGGGGTGGTCCAACGGTGCCATGCCCTGGGCGGGGGGTACGCGGGGGGATATCGGCCCTAAGCCGAGGATGGTCCAGGTCAGGGGGTGGAGGGACGGGGCCGGGTGCACCTATCCAGCTCTCTCCCGCTGTCTAGGGTGCCGTGGGAAAAAAGCGTAGAGAGAGACCTCACCTAAGCCGAGGATGGCGGGAGCTGGGGTGTGGCGGGAGGGGCCGGGCAGGTGTGGACGTGGGTCCGGCCCGGCCCGAGAGTCTGAGAGGACACGCTCGGGTCGGGCCGGGTGTTCCTGCGTGAAGCAGCACGCAGGAGGTCTGTGGTTAGCCGAGTAGGAACGGATGCACGTTCGGGTACGTCTCGGCTGGCACGGTGTCGATGCTGAAGGCGCGGGCTCCGCTGGTCTGGCAGAGCTTCTGTAGCTGGGTGATCTCACTCGGCCAGTACATGCCGCGGCGTGTGGTGCTGGTGTCGATGGTTTGGGTGAAGGGCCCGGCGGCTTGTGAGACGACAGCGCCGGTGCCGGCGTCGTGCCAGCGGAGGAGTGCGCCGCGGATGATTGCTTTGGCGGCGCCGGCGGCGGTGAAGGTGTCCTCGAGGATGCAGGGCGCCACGATGGCCGCGACTGCGAGTGCGTCCTCGATCATCGCGGTTGCTTTGCCCGGGTCGATATCCGGGGCGAATGGTGTCAGGTCGTCGATGCTGAGGGTGACCGCGGCCATCGTGTGCCCTCCTGTCAGGCGGGGTTGGTGACGGTGAAGGTACCGACCCGGTCGGGGCGCACGAGGTTGGCGCCGAACCGGAACGTGCAGCGCAGCCCGATGCTGTCGCTGTTGAAATACACCTGATCGGACACGGCGAGCTGTACCTCACCGACTGCCGAGACCACTGCACTCTTGTCGATGACCAGTCCGGTACCGGCGGTCATCGCGGACGAGACGAGCACGGGCAGGTCCAGCAGGCTCTTGGTGGCGTCGGTGGTTCCGGCCCCGAGGAGGGTCTGTGCCGACCCGGTGGCGGTCTTGAACTTCCGCAGCGAAGCCCACGCGTCGGGCGCGAGGAGGATGTGCGTGGGGGTGGCGCCGTTGCCCTCGAGGGTGGCAATCAGGTCGACCAGGGCGTCGAGGTCCCCGGCGACTGCACCGCCCGCTTCGATGCCGGTGACGTTGAGCAGTCCGGCGGGCGGGGTGACCGCGGGAGCGACCGGGGCGGCCTGCGCGATGTACGCCTCATTGGCCTTCTTGATGACAGCACGGCGGACACTCTCGGACAGCATCTGTGCGGTGCCGGTCTGGCTGTACTGCTCCCGGGAGAGGCGCACGAGCTGGGCGACCTTGCCGGTGTGCACGAGGACTTCGGACAGCGCCGGATCATCCTCGGGGATCTCGGTGCCTTCGGCGACGAACTGGGCCGCGGCGTCGTCGACGTAGGCGACACGCACGGCGGGTTCGTCGCCTTCGATGCGGCCGGTGACGGTGGAGGTCTGGAGGACCAGGGCGTCGGGGATGACTTCGGACGCGGCGAACGCGGTGATATCCGGGGACCAGGCCTTGGCGCTGGTGAGTGTGGTTTCAGTAGCCATGATGGATTCCTTCGGTTCAGGCAGCATGAAAGCCGCCGGCGATGATGGTGATTTCGCTCGGGCGGCACCTGGCCTGTCCGATCGGCCCTCCTGGGGCTTCCGTGTCCGCGGGTCGGGCTCCCGGCCCGGTACCTGCGTTCAAGGCAAGTATACCGGGCCGGGGTACCAATTACTTCGCGGTGAAGGCGTTCGTCCATCGGTCGCTGGCACGGACCCGCGGGTTGTTGCCTTCGCGGGGAACGATGTTGCCGTTCCTGGGGTGGCTGACACCGAGTCGGGTCACGGCGTCATCGACGGTGGCGGCGACCTTCGCGGGGTCGATGGTGCCGTCGTCGGTGAGGAGCTGATCGACGGTGACACCGGTTGCCCAGAAGCCCTCGGTGGGGATGCGGTGCTTGCTTGCGACTTCGCTGTCGATCGCTGCGCGCCGGAGGTTTTCGACCTGTTCGAGCAGGGCGTCGCGTTCCTTCTCGGTTTCGCGGAGCCGCCGGCGGTACTTCGCGGCTTCTTTGCCTTCGTCGACCTCGGGAGCCGGTTCGGTGGTTTCGGTTTCGGGGGTGTCGGTCTGGTCGACAACCTCGGCGGTGTCGTCGGTGTTCTGGTCGGTCTGCTGTTCGGTCATGATGGTTCCTTTCACTTGGGGTCGGGCAGGATGCGGACGTTGGGCACGTCCTCGGGGGTGAGGTCGAGTTCGGCGAGCTGACGGAGGGTCAATGCCACTCCCCCGAAGGTGATTTGCTCGGTGCGGCTCGGTTCGACTCCGATCGGGACACCGTCGAGGTCGGTGAGGACTTGGCCGGGGTAGGTGGCGGTGACGGCCCTGCCGGTCATCGCGTCCATACGGAGCACATCTTCTCGGGTCAGGCCGGATCCGGGCACGACGTCGCGGGGATGGTCGTCTCGGAACAGGTCTGCGAGGAAGTCGCGGTCGTCGGGTTCCATGGGGTTCCTTCCTGGGGCATGGTTTCGGGTTCCATTGCTGCGTCGTGCAGCTGGTCGGCGAGGGTGAGGGCTTCCTCGGGGCTCATCGCTAGGAACAGTCCTGCGATGCGGAGCAGGACGGGGCGGCGGGCACCGAGGTCGACGGTGATGCGCGGGCTCACGTTCCGGGCGTGCAGCTTCACGCAGGCACCTTCTTTCGGGTGGCGTGGTCGATGCTGCGGATGCGTCCGGCCCAGAGTCCGGCGGCGTCGTGTTCGAGGCTGGCGGCGTAGCAGGCGGTGCGGACCGGGCAGCCGCGGCAGATGTTCGCGGCGTAGGCGAGGCGTTCGGAGCGGGCCTCGGTGGTTTCGCCGGGGAGTTCGTCGTCGAACAGTGGGGCTTTGCCGGCGCACCGGGCGCCCTCGAGGCGAGGGTCGACCAGTGCGGTAAGGGTGAGGGTGTGTGGGGGCCGGGATTTGCGTCTGGTCACTTGGCACTCTCCTGGGTGTTGAGGAACCGCGTGGAATCGAGTCGCCGAAGCAGGTAGCGCAGGTCACGAGCAAACAGGTCTGCGACTTCGAGTGCCGTGTCTCGGTCGTAGTAGGTGCCGTCAACTTTGAGCATGATGTCGAATGCCCCCGGCGCGACCTCGACGGTGTGGATCTCGAGCCAATCGCGGCGGCTTTCGAGGAAGTCGTCAGCGCTGACATAGGCGCCACGAGTGTTGTCTGTCATGCTGCGTCTCCTTCGGCGGCGGTGCGCTTCACGATGCACTCGACGTGCGCCGCGACATTGGGGTTGCAGGGGTTACCGCAGACCGTGCACAGGCGCTCGGGGTCAGCGCGCACAATCCCTTGCTCCCTTGCTCCCTTGCTCCCTTGGGAGTTGGCGCTCTCATGGATACCCTCTCTGACCTGCAAGGGAGCAGAAGAGTGCAAGGGAGCAGTGTTCTCAGGTGTCGCACCCTTGCCGCCGTTCTCTGCTCCCTTGGGAGCGCCCTCCTGCGGGATGTCGAGGCGGCGCCAGAACCACGGCCCGGGGATCTCGGGCCGGTAGACATCGATCACGGGGGACTCCCTGTTGATGCGACTCTTGGCGCGCTTCGCCTTATCGGTCGAGTACCCTGCGGCGTTGGCTGCGGAGTAGACATCCTTCGCGGCTACGGCCCCGGAGGAGAGAAGATCCTTTAACCACTTGTCGATCTCGTCGTGGTTGCTGGTGTCCTCGAGAGTCTTCGGAGCTGAGCGGAGGACGTCGCCGGCGGTGCGGTCGGACTCTCCGACGATGACGAACCGGCCGACCTCTGCTGACTTGCCGCTGTCGGTGGTCACGGTCGCCGATTCGATCCGGTACGTCAGGGCGAGGTCTTCCTCACCGATGGAGTTCTTCTCCTGCGACATGATGCGTTCGCCGTCCTCGGATTCCGGGTCCTTCACGAAACCGAAGACGGTGCGGGCGACCTCGCCGAAGGCGGACGAGCCGTTGATACCGGCGACGACATCGCCGTTGCCGGACTTGTTCAGGTGGGCGATTCCGACCACGATTCCGTCGATCGCTTCGGCGAGGTGTGCCCACGGTTCGATCAGTGAGCGCACTTCGTTGTTGCGGTTGATGTCGGTCTTCGATCCGATTGTGGACATCAGCGGGTCGACGACGACGACCTTCACGTGATGCGCGATCAGTTCGTCGGTGAGGGCTTGCATGTCTTGTGAGGACAGGAACTTGACCTCTTTGCCGGCGAACTTGACGGTGGGCGTGTACACGCGTCCGAGGTCAGCGCCAGCGGCTCTGAGTCCGGGCTTGACGACGTACTTGGCGGATTCCTCGGCCGCGATGTACGCGACGTTGACCGGCTTTCCCTCCCATGCGCCGGCGAGTGTGCCGTTGGAAAACGAGGAAGCGAACCACCTTCCTGCGGTGGACTTGCCGGCGCCGGGGCGTCCGGCGAACAGGGAGAGCGCACCGAGCGGTATCTTGCCCTTGCCGCCGTACTCCCACACCCACACGGGTACGTCGTCCTGCACGGTGGTGATGGGTTCAAGCCTGACGACGCGCATGGGTTGCGGGTCCTGATCGTGGTCGGTCATGCGGCCCTCCCGATGGTGCGCTGGGCGGACCTCAGGCAGGTGTCGATCTCTCTGTCGTCGAGGCCGACGGACTGTGCGGCCGCTCGGATCTCGTCCACCAACAACTGCTCCCCTCTTTCGAGGGCGCGGCAGAACGCCCAGAACGTCATTGCATTCCGGTCCCCGTGCGCAGCTTCACAGACCTTGCGGACGATGCCGTTGCCGCGTCGTTCGGGGCTGAAAACGGTGGGCTGCGGTATGTACTTCGGCGGCTCTACAAGAGGGAGCAGTCTTGCCGGGAGGGGTTTGATTTCGAGGTCCTGTTCGATCACGTAGGGGCGTCCGGTGTCGGGATGGATTGAGCCGGGCATGACGGTGTATCCGGTGCGCCAGGATTTGAGGTCGATGCCGGGGTGGTCAGCGAGCTTGCCGCGGATGGTGCCGTGGAATCGGAAGTAGGCGTGTCGGCCGCCGCTGCCGGTGCGGACCACGAGTGTGTCGAGTACGGCCGAACCGAGGGCGTCGAGGTTGCCACCGTTGCGGGGGTCTTCGTCGAGGACGATGACGCCTTCACGGGTGCCTCCCCAATTGCACCGTGGGTACTGGCGGGCGAGGCGGTTCAGCACGTCCCTGTCGGTGGTGAAGTTGTGGAATCCGCCGGGCAGGAACGCTTTTTTACCGTCGAGCGGCCCGAGGGCGAAACCCTTCTCGAGCATCGTGCGGGGATGGTTGACGGTCATGCCGCAACCGCCTTGGCGGTGCGGCGCCAGACACGCGCCGGGGCGTCCCAGTCGTCCGCTGTGGCGCGCGGACCGTAACCGGCATGCTCGACATACCCGCGGCGGTTCAGCTCTCGCATGAGGGCACCTCGGCGGCTGGGCTTGTCCTCGACGTAGCCGGGCAGGTACAGAGCGAGTTGTGCCGCGGTGAAGGTGGCGCCTTCGGGCAGGTCGGCTACCAACTGCCGGGCAAGGGTCATCATGTCGGGGTGGGCGCCGGCGAGGGCCTTGTCGGCTCCGTGGGGGGTATTGTTGTCTCGACGCATTCGGCTGCGTCCTTTCTGGTTTGGGCCGGGGAGCTTCTGCGGGCTCCCCGGCTCGCGGCGTTCATCGAATGTGTGCGGGTTCGGTGAGCGCGGTAGAGCTGTTGTCAGGTCAATGGGTCCTCCGCATTGCGCGAGTGGCGGATTCGCCGAATGCGTCGCGGTCGCGGTGGGGCGTGTCCCACATAGGTGCGAGCAACAGGGCGATGTTCTCGGTGAACAGGGTCACGATGAGGACCAGCTCGAGGGTGCTCACTTCGCCTCCCCCAGTTCGGCGAGCAGGCGTGCCGCGGTGGTGAGTGCGTCAATCAGGGAGCAGATTCCGTCGCGGTTCAACTCGGCGTCGGTCGAGACGTGGGCGACGGGGCCGGTGCGGACGATTCGCCCGTCGGTGATTTCGTCGGTGACGACGAGTCTCACGGCGCCGGCGGGGTTGTCGATGTATCGATCCCAGAATCGGACGATGCGGCCGTTGTTGTCGGGGAACCATTCGTCGGGGGTGAGTCCATCGAATCCGGGCGGGGTGGCGATTTCGTCGACTTGTGCTGCGGCCGCTGCGGCGATGTTCGTCTCGTGCTCGTACTGGGCGCCGAAGAGGGCGAACTCGAGGAGCTGGGCCTGGCTGTATCCGTTGTCGGCTACCTCGGACAGTCGGCCGCGGATCTTCTCGGCTTGCTCGGCGGTGACCGTGCAGTGGTTCGCGGCGGCAGCTTCGACTAACTCGGCTGCGTCTGGGAGAATGTTCAAAGGATCGGTTCCTTCCTGGGGGTTGGGGCGGTTCGTGCCCTCGGAGTCGGTGCCAGCCGCTCCGGGGGCGTTCTCGTTGTTCTGCGGTTCGTAGTCGTGTTCGACGTTGAGCAGGTGATGTAGGCGCCTGGGGTAGTCACAGCGCTTGCACGTCGGCTCCGAACCGAAGTAGCCGTCTCTCATGCGGCGCCCGGTCGGTCATCGGTTCGCTGCATGAGATTCGCCTCTGTCCAGGCGTGAACGTCCGACCACCGGTACAGGACCCTCCGGCCGTGCTTGACGAACTTCGGACCGATGCCGCGGTATCGGTCGTTGGCGAGCTTTGCCGGCGTGGTGCGCAGGAATTCAGCTACCTCGTCGGTGGTGGCAAGTGGCGATTCGGGCATCTTTCCCGTTCCTCCTCGTTCGATGATTGGGTGATTCAACACCCGCACATACTGTTATACAGTGATTGAGCGGGATATGCAATACCCAATCGCGAGAGGGTGTTGAAAAAGTCGCTCATAGAGGAGCACCCTTACCCAATGCCGAAGATCACCGGAAGGTCGACGACGATGCCTAACCATGAGGTCGCGCCAGGACTACTCGGATACGAACACCTCGAGGTCAGCAGCGGTCCAGACGACGGACTCGCCTACCACGTGACTGCACGGATCGAACCTCACGGCGGCAAGTACGTCGTTACTAAGCTCGTCGCCGAACAGGTGCCAGGGGGCCCGCCAATCCAGCGCGGCGAGTTGGCGAAGATCTCAATGGAGCCGCTTGTTCGGGAGGCGGCCCGAGAGGTCAACGTCACCTCGGGAGGCGACACGAGTCGCCCCATTGCCAGCGCACCCGAGTTCTGGGACCGGATCGGCTCAGGAGAACCCATCGCAGATGAGGATCTGCCACATTTGGCGGCACTGTATCGATGGGTCCGGCTGCAGGACGGTCGACCTACCACGATCATGGCGCGGGACTTCAATGTTTCGCAGGCCACAGTCCGGCGGTGGCTTGTGCGGGCTGTGGAGGCTGGTCACCTCACCCAAGAGGAACGGACCAAGTAGACCGTGGCGACGATTGAGTCGTACGAGACTGCCACGGGCAAGCGGTACATGGTCCGATTCCGCACACCCGACCGAACCCAGTCGAAAAAGCGCGGATTCAAGACCAAGCGCGACGCCGAAGCATTCGCCGCAACCGTCGAGGTCGAGAAGATGCGCGGCGAATACGTACCCCCATCCCTCGGCCGCATCACCCTCAGCGAGCTCGCCCCCGAATGGCTCGAACGCAAACAAGCGGACGTCGCACCGTCGAACTACCGCACCCTCGATTCGGCGTGGAGAACCCACGTGCAACCGCGGTGGGGCTCGGTGCGGATCGCGGACGTCGAGCTGGCACGAGTGGAGCAGTGGATAGCGCAGATGCAGCGAGACGGCAGCGGCGCGACAACAGTCGTCCGGGCCTATGGGGTGCTCGCAGCGATCCTCGATGACGCCGTGAAGTCGCGCCGGCTGGCAAGCAACCCCGCCCGTGGAGTCGAGAACCTGCCACGGAAGACCACCAAACGGCGCGTGTACCTGTCGGCCGAGGACGTCGCCCGCCTTGCCGTCGAGTCCGGCCAGTATCGACCCTTGGTGCTCATGCTCGCCTATACCGGCCTGCGGTGGGGCGAGGCGGTCGCGCTGCGAGTGCGTGACGTCGAGTTCCTGCGCCGGCGGCTGACCGTGCACGACAACGCCGTGCAACTCGGGGTCGATCACGCGGTAGGGCGGACCAAGAGCAAGCGCACCCGGTCGGTTCCGGTGCCTGAGTTCGTCCTAGACGAGCTGTCCGTACTGTGCCGGGGTAAAGGGCCCGAGGATCTTGTGTTTCCCGGGCCGAACGGCGCCTACCTTCCCCGGCCGAAGTCGAACGGCGGATGGTTCGCCGGCGCAGTGAAGCGAGCCGGGGTGCAGACGATCACCCCCCATGATCTGCGGCACACCGCGGCATCGCTGGCAGTCAGTGCGGGGGTGAACGTCCTCGCCCTGGCGCGGATGCTCGGGCACACCTCGGCCAAGGTCACCTTGGACACGTACGCGGACCTGTTCGATAGCGACCTAGACGCCGTTGCCGTCACCCTTCATGCCCGCTACTCACAGGCAAGTGTGCCCAAAGTGTGCCCAAACGAGGCCTAGCCGCACTGCACGGAGACAGCAAAACGGCCCCTCACCTGCGAAGATGAGGGGCCGTTCGTGGCGGTGGCGGAGGGATTTGAACCCTCGGACGGGGGTTACCCGTCACACGCTTTCGAGGCGTGCTCCTTAGGCCGCTCGGACACGCCACCGCCCACGACTTTACCGGATTCGGTCCCGGAGTTGAAATCCCCAGGTCACGACGGTTCCGGGAGCCGCTGCGCGCGGAAGAAGTCCTCGAGCACTGCGGCGCATTCCTTCTCGAGGACCCCGCCGCGCACCTGCGGACGATGGGTGAGCCGGCGATCACGCACCACGTCCCACAGCGACCCCACCGCACCCGTCTTCGGCTCCCACGCCCCGAAGACCACGCGATGCACCCTGGCCAGCACCAGCGCGCCCGCGCACATCGTGCACGGCTCCAGCGTCACGGCCAGCGTCGTGCCCTCGAGGCGCCAGCCGTCGCCGTGCACCTTCGCGGCCGCGCGTAGCGCCAGGATCTCCGCGTGCGCCGTCGGGTCGCCCGTCGCCTCCCGCGAATTCGCCGCCCGGGCCAGTTCGGTCCCGTCGGCGGCGAACAGGACGGCACCCACCGGCACGTCCCCGGCCGGCGCCGCGGCGGCCGCCTCCAGCGCGGCCCGGATCAGCGCCTCGTCGTCGCGCAGGCCCATCTAGCGGCGCAGCTTGTCCAGCGCCGTGGCGAGCACATCGTCGAACCCGAGCCGCTGGGCGATCTCGTCGATCTGCTCGTCCGGATACAGGTCGGTCTCGGCGGCGATCACCGCCAGCACCGGCTCCGGCAATCCCAGGTCCGCCAGGATTCCCAGGTCGCCCTCCTCCCACGGCTCGATGTCGTCGAGCTCGTCGGGGTCGATGTCCGGGATCTCGATGTTCAGCGCATCGAGCACGTCGGCGGCGATGTCGTAGTCGACCGCCATCGTCGCGTCCGACAGCAGCAGACGCGTGCCCGACGGGGCCGGCCGGACGATGACGAAGAACTCGTCGTCCACGTTGAGCAACCCGAAGATCGCCCCGGTGCTGCGCAACTCGCGCAGCTCCCGGTCGGCCACCTCGAGGCTCGTCAACACCGCCGCCGACAGTGCCTTGCACTTCCAGCGACCGTCCTCCCGCGTCACGGCGACCCCGAACCCGTCGAGATCCTCGGTCGAACTCACGGAGGGACTCTTGTTCCCCGCACGCTGCGCAGCCATGGGCGCAACGGTAGTCGGCGCGGTCCCGTGAATGAAGTCCAGCGGGCGATGTGCCAACCTGGTCGGGTGCCCACCTCCGCGTCCACCCCGCCCGTGTGCGTACTCGGCCTCGGCCTGATCGGCGGATCGTTGCTGCGTGCGGCCGTCGCCGCGGGCCGCGAGGCCTGGGGGTACAACCGCTCGCCGGAGCCCGTCGAGGCCGCCCGAGCCGACGGATTCGACGCCTCCACCGACCTGCCGGCCACGCTGCGGCGCGCCGCGGAATCCGACGCCCTCGTCGTCGTCGCCGTGCCCGTACCCGCAGTCGGCGCCGTGCTCGCGGCGGTCGCCGAGCACGCCCCGCACGTGGCGCTGACGGACGTGGTCAGCGTCAAGTCGCAGGTCGCCGCCCTGGTCGCCGCCCACGGACTCTCCGCACGCTTCGTCGGGGGCCATCCCATGGCGGGCACCGCCGAGTCCGGGTGGTCGGCGGGATTCGCGGAGCTGTTCCGCGACGCGGTGTGGGTGGTCACCGTCGACGAGGGCACCGACCCCGACGTGTGGACGCAGGTCGCCGAGCTCGCCCTCGACTGCGGTTCCGTCGTCGTACCCGCGGAATCGGGCGAGCACGACGCGGCGGTCGCCCGCGTCTCGCACCTGCCCCATCTGCTCGCCGAGGCGCTGGCACTGTCCGGGGCCGCCGGCGGCGACCTGGCGCTGGGTCTGGCGGCGGGATCGTTCCGCGACGGTACCCGCGTCGCCGGGACCACCCCCACGTTGGTCGACGCGATGTGTGAGGGCAACGCCCCGGCGCTGCTCACGGCCCTCGACGAAACCCTCGAGGTGCTGCGGGTCGCTCGGGAACAGCTCGCCGACGGCAGCACCGCCGAGCTGACCGCCGCTGGTCACGCCGCCCGGCGACGGTTCGAGCAACGCGACCGCCGACCCGTCACCGGCGTCGTCCCCGGCGACGACGACTGGCTCGCCCGACTGCGCGAGGCGGGTCGTCGCGGCGAGGTGTGGACGCGGTGACGCTGCGCGACACCACCGCGGCACTCGCGAAAGGCGAGCTGACCGCCACCGAACACGTCCGGCAGGTGCTGGCCGACCTCGACGCCCTCGACGGCACGCCGTGGTCGAATCTCGTGGCCGCCCGCAACGACGGCGCGGCCCTCGAATCGGCGGCCCGCGCCGACGCCGAGCTCGCGGCCGGCAACTGGATCGGTCCGCTGCACGGTGTCGCCGTCGCCGTCAAGGACAACATCGACGTCGCGGGCATGCCGACCCGCTGCGGCAGCAAGGTCCTCGCCGACGCGGCGCCGGCCGCGCAGGATGCCAGGATCGTCGAGCGGCTCCGCGAGGCCGGCGCCGTCGTGGTCGCCAAGACCCACCTGCACGAGTTCGCGTACGGGCCCAGCGGCCTGGTCAACGCGGCCGGGCCGGCCCGGCACCCGCACGATCCCACCCGCATCACCGGCGGCTCGTCCTCGGGGTCGGCGGCGCTCGTCGCCAAGGGCATCGTGCCGCTGGCACTGGGCACCGACACCGGGTGCAGCGTGCGCACCCCGGCGGCGCTGTGCGGCGTCGTCGGCCTCAAGCCCACGTTCGGCGCGTTGCCGGTCGACGGGGTCTTCCCCCTGTCCACCACCTTCGATCATGTGGGCCTGCTCGCCCGCGACGTCCTCGACGCGGCCCTGGCCTGGGGCGCGCTGCCCGGAATCGCGCACCTGCGCACACCCGTCTCGGGACTGCGGGTCGGACGGCTGCGCGGCGGCATCTGGGACGTGCCCGCTGCGTTCGAGTCCGCGCTCGACGACGCCTGCCGCACCCTCACCGATCTCGGTGCCGAGGTGCGGGACGTGCCCCTGCCGGAAACCGACGACCTCCTCGGCGTCTATCCCGTCGTCACCGGCTCGGAGGCGTACGAAACCCATCAGCGCTGGTTCGAGAACGACCCGGACCTCTACCAGCCGGCCACCGCGGCGCTGCTCGCGGCTCAGCGGGACCGTCCGGCGACGGACTACGTCCGGGCCGTGCGGGCGGCCGTCCGATTGCGCCGCGACGTCCTGCGCCGGCTACGGCGCGACGACGGGCTGGATGCGCTGATCACCGTCACGACCCCGCTGCGCTCGGCCGCGCTCGACAGCGATCCCGCGGCGCTGCGGGGGCCACTGCTGCAGATGTGCATCCCGTTCAGCGTGCTCGGCGTACCGGCGGTGTCCGTCCCTGCTCCGGGCGGCGGTGATCTCCCCATCGGCGTACAGGTGGTCGGGCTGACCTCCGGGACCGGCGGGCACGGCAGTCATCCCGGCGAGTCCACGGCTCTGGCACTCGCGATGGCGGTGGAGGGCACCGACCTCTCCTGACCGACCCGTCCTAGATCCGTCCCGCCAGGCCGGGGTAGTTCACGACGAACCCATCGCCGTCGACCGTCACCGACGAACTGGACACCGGGGACAGGACGTGGATGCCGTCGGCTGCGCTGCTGTAGACGAGCGTGGCCTCCTCGATGCCGAGATCGAGCAGATTCACGTAGACGACCGGCACCTCGAGTTCGTCCGCGCCGGACTGCAGCCCGTAGCGGCGGATCGGCAGCGCATTGAAGAACGGGCTGAGGATGACGTCGACGTCGAGTGCACCGCCGAACGCCGACCGCTGGTGCTGGGTGCCGTTGTCGACCATCCAGATGCCCTCCTCGGACCGGCTGATCGACATGTGCCTCTCACCGGCGGCCAGGGTCGTGCGCACCGACAACCGGCGCGTGACACCGTTCTCGTCGGTCACGAGGTCGTACGACGCGCTGAACGCGGGATGCTCCGCGCACTGCGCGCCCACGATCCGGCCCGCCGCCTTGATGCGATCGCCGCTCAGTTGGACACGCACCGACTCCATCCGAGGAACGTCGTACGCCCGCCACGTCAGAATCGCGGGCCAGTTCGATGCTGGGCTCGCCGCAGACCGCGCGGCATCGGGGACTGGGATGCTCACGTGTCTACGTTAAGCGACGAGCCACTCCCGGGGAGCAGGGGTGCCGGGAATCGTGCCCTTCGTGTAGCACACGACCCCTTCGAACGTGTCTGCCGTCACACCACGGGGACATGTCCGCGACACCACGACGGGGTGTCCGCACGGTGACCGACCTCCTTGTGCGGCGCGTTTGAGCACGTAACCCGCTGCCCGGGAAAGACTGGCCTACAGTCGCCTCATGCGTACCGTGTGGACAGTTCCTCAGAACATCGCCCAGATCCTCCTGGAGTCCCCCGAGATCCAGATGTTCCTGACCAGCAACGAGCTGCCCGACACCGCCGCGGACCCTCGCCGGCGGCTTGCCGAGTTCACGCATGCGCTCGCCGCCCTGGCCCGCCACACCGGACGCACCTTCGGCTCTGTCGATGCAGCCAACCGCGAACTGTTCGGGGGCTCCGCCGGAACCGTGCCGGTGGCGCTGCGTCTGGCCGTCCTGCGCGAGATCGTCACCGACGTCGACGACCGCACCCCCACCCCGGACCCGCTGCCGGCGACGGTCGTCGAACAGCTCGGTGCCTACGTGTACGCCCTCGTCGACCCGCGCGACCATACCGTCCTGCACGTCGGGCAGGGCCGCGGGAACCGGCTGTTCGTCCTGACCTGGACCGCGCTCGGCGAAGACCACAAACTCGCCGCCGGCGGCGAAGCCGCGCCCGCACAGACCCCCGAAACCGACGCGGCCGTGCGCCGGATCCGTGCCGTCTACGACTCCGGCTACTCCGTAGGTCACTACGTCGTGGCCGACCGGGTGGCCCCGGCCGTGGACGCCGATCACGCCGCCGGCTTCACCGCGCAGGCCCTCGTCTCGGTACTGGGGTTGCTCGAACCGCACGACGGCGAGATCGTGCTGACCAATCTCGTCGGCGCCACCGAGGAATCCGACCGGGTGGCCCGTCCCGTCGAGGAGTTGATTCGTCAGTACTCCGCGGAGGCCGCACCCGAGCTGCCCACGCCGTGCGTCGTGCTCCGGATCACCGAGGCGAAATCGGCGTCCGCCGAGCAGGTCCGTGGGCTCGCCGACCGTCCGTGGCCGGCCGGAGCGTCGGCACGCCGGATCGACGGCCTGCCCATCCTGGTCGTCGCCGACAACATCGTCCGCGGCGCCTACCGGGCCACCGGGTGGGAAGCGGCCTCCCGCACCGAGGACAACGGCGGCACGATCCTCTACCGCTTCCTCGGCGACGCCGATCCCGAACTCGAGAAGCTCTTCGTCGACACCCGTCTGACGCCGGATCGGCTGGGGCTCAAGCGCTGGCCGTCCCACGGCTGGGCGCCGCGACTCACCCGGGCCCTGCCCCACAGGCCGAGACCCTGATCCTGGTCCGGGCCGTGTCGTCACGGCCCGGACTTCCTACCGACGGTTCTCCCGGATCACCTGCCGCTCGGGGTGAGAATGGGTGCGTGCAGGTCGTAGTAGTGCACATCGCCCTGTAGCCGCATCTCCTCTTCCAGCAGCGGCCGCAGATCGTCGGGTATCTCCATCCGTTCGTGGGCACGCGCCTCGTCCTCGGACGAGAAGTACATGGTCTCGACGTACCCGTCGTCGCCGTAGGTGGCGAACGTGCCGCCGATGATCTCGGGTCGCAACTGATGCACCCGTTCCTGGCTCTGCACGAGCAGGCTCTTCATCCGCCCGACATCGGGGCTGTGCCCCTCCATCACCTGAACGAACCCTGCGGTGTCGGAGCCACCTTCCATCCACACCTCGACGTCGCGGCAGTCGTGGACGACGATCTCGCCGTCGAAGCACTGCTCCGCCTCGGCCCACCACTCGCCCTGCTCCGGACGTTCACTGTTCCGGCGGGCCGCCTCTTCCGATTCGAACCGGGCCACCGACACGAAGGTGCCGTCGTCACTGAATCCCGACGTGCTGCCCAGATAGCCCACGGCGCCGGGGCGCAGCTCGTCCGTCCACCGCTGCAGGCAGTCCTTCAACCCCTGCTCGTCGCGGACCTTTCCCTGCCAGACCTGAATGAACATCTCCATCGCCTCCGCGTGCGGGACGAGCCCGCACCCAAACGATTTCCGTGGCCGACCCGTCGCCGTCCACCACCGACGTCACCCGACGGCCGGCGATCGCGACCACCGTGGAGTCAATGATTCGCCTGTGCCGGACCGCGGACAAGAGCGGACGGGCCGGAACATGCAGAAATGCCGGAAGCCCCCCGACGAGGTCGGGGGGCTTCCGGTAACGGGTGTTCGGCGGTGTCCTACTCTCCCACACCCTGTCGGGTGCAGTACCATCGGCGCAGACAGGCTTAGCTTCCGGGTTCGGAATGGGACCGGGCGTTTCCCTGTCGCTATGGCCGCCGTAACTCTGCGAAACGTCACGCATCAGAGTTCTCGAATACCCTTGTCGGGCTTCGGTATCTGATGTGTGTGCTGTTTCAGATACCGCACAGTGGACGCGTAGCTTCTTCGTGGTAAGTCCTCGGCCTATTAGTACCGGTCACCTGCATGCGTTGCCGCACTTCCAGTTCCGGCCTATCAACCCGGTGGTCTGCCGGGGGCCTTACCCCCTCGAGGGGGTGAGAAACCTCATCTTGGAACAGGCTTCCCGCTTAGATGCTTTCAGCGGTTATCCCTTCCGAACGTAGCCAACCAGCCGTGCCCCTGGCGGGACAACTGGCACACCAGAGGTTCGTCCGTCCCGGTCCTCTCGTACTAGGGACAGCCTTCCTCAAGTTTCTAACGCGCGCGGCGGATAGAGACCGAACTGTCTCACGACGTTCTAAACCCAGCTCGCGTGCCGCTTTAATGGGCGAACAGCCCAACCCTTGGGACCTACTCCAGCCCCAGGATGCGACGAGCCGACATCGAGGTGCCAAACCATCCCGTCGATATGGACTCTTGGGGAAGATCAGCCTGTTATCCCCGGGGTACCTTTTATCCGTTGAGCGACACCGCTTCCACATGCCGGTGCCGGATCACTAGTCCCGACTTTCGTCCCTGCTCGACCTGTCGGTCTCACAGTCAAGCTCCCTTGTGCACTTGCACTCGACACCTGATTGCCAACCAGGCTGAGGGAACCTTTGGGCGCCTCCGTTACATTTTGGGAGGCAACCGCCCCAGTTAAACTACCCACCAGGCACTGTCCCTGAACCCGATCAGGGTCCGAGGTTAGAGGTCCAATACGATCAGAGTGGTATTTCAACAACGACTCCACGGTAACTGGCGTCACCGCTTCACAGTCTCCCACCTATCCTACACAAACCGAACCGAACACCAATACCAAGCTGTAGTGAAGGTCCCGGGGTCTTTTCGTCCTGCCGCGCGTAACGAGCATCTTTACTCGTAATGCAATTTCGCCGAGTCTGTGGTTGAGACAGCAGAGAAGTCGTTACGCCATTCGTGCAGGTCGGAACTTACCCGACAAGGAATTTCGCTACCTTAGGATGGTTATAGTTACCACCGCCGTTTACTGGGGCTTAAATTCTCAGCTTCGCGGATCGCTCCGCTGACCGGTCCTCTTAACCTTCCAGCACCGGGCAGGCGTCAGTCCGTATACCTCGTCTTACGACTTCGCACGGACCTGTGTTTTTAGTAAACAGTCGCTTCTCTCTGGTCTCTGCGACCACCCCCAGCTCCGACCGCGAAGGTCTTCACCAGGGCTGGTCCCCCTTCTCCCGAAGTTACGGGGGCATTTTGCCGAGTTCCTTAACCACAGTTCTCTCGATCGCCTCGGTATTCTCTACCTGACCACCTGTGTCGGTTTGGGGTACGGGCCGTGTGAAAGCTCGCTAGAGGCTTTTCTCGGCAGCATAGGATCATGGAATTCGCCTCATTCGGCTACGCATCACCTCTCAGGCTCGTGCGACACGGATTTGCCTATGTCACGCCCTACAGGCTTACACCGGTACAACCACTGACCGGCCCCACTACCTTCCTGCGTCACCCCATCGCTTGGCTACTACCACCGAAGGTCCCGTGCATCCACACGACCGATTCCCGAAGGAACCGGCCGGCTTCAGGACGGTTAGCATCACTGATTCACCAGGGGCGCGTTCACACGGGTACGGGAATATCAACCCGTTGTCCATCGACTACGCCTGTCGGCCTCGCCTTAGGTCCCGACTCACCCTGGGCGGATTAACCTGGCCCAGGAACCCTTGGTCATTCGGCGGACGAGTTTCTCACTCGTCTTTCGCTACTCATGCCTGCATTCTCACTCGCGCCGCCTCCACACCTGGATCACTCCGGCGCTTCCCCGGCGGCACGACGCTCCCCTACCCACCCACACCACTGCACCCGTCTCCGCAGAAACGAGTGGGTGTTGTGTGAGTGCCGCGGCTTCGGCGGTGTACTTGAGCCCCGCTACATTGTCGGCGCAGAACCACTTGACCAGTGAGCTATTACGCACTCTTTCAAGGGTGGCTGCTTCTAAGCCAACCTCCTGGTTGTCTCAGCGATCCCACATCCTTTTCCACTTAGTACACGCTTAGGGGCCTTAGCCGGCGATCTGGGCTGTTTCCCTCTCGACTACGAAGCTTATCCCCCGCAGTCTCACTGCCGCGCTCTCACTCACCGGCATTCGGAGTTTGGCTGATTTCGGTAAGCTTGTGGGCCCCCTAGACCATCCAGTAGCTCTACCTCCGGTGAGAAACACGCGACGCTGCACCTAAATGCATTTCGGGGAGAACCAGCTATCACGGAGTTTGATTGGCCTTTCACCCCTACCCACAGCTCATCCCCTCAGTTTTCAACCTAAGTGGGTTCGGGCCTCCACGACGTCTTACCGTCGCTTCACCCTGGCCATGGGTAGATCACTCCGCTTCGGGTCTAGAACATGCCACTGATACGCCCTGTTCGGACTCGCTTTCGCTACGACTACCCCACACGGGTTAACCTCGCGACATGCCACTAACTCGCAGGCTCATTCTTCAAAAGGCACGCCGTCACCCCCAGCAGACCAAACTGCTCGAAGGCTCCGACGGATTGTAAGCGCACGGTTTCAGGTACTATTTCACTCCCCTCCCGGGGTACTTTTCACCTTTCCCTCACGGTACTAGTCCGCTATCGGTCACCAGGGAGTATTCAGGCTTATCGGGTGGTCCCGACAGATTCACAGCAGATTTCACGGGCCCGCTGCTACTCGGGTATCCGAATCGACAGTCACCGTGTTTTCGTCTACGGGATTCTCACCCTCTACGACGGGCCGTTCCAGACCACTTCGACTAACACAGGCGATTTCTCACTGTCGGCCGGTGCGGCAGCACCGACACATCGAACCCCACAACCCCGAACACACAACCCCTGCCGGGTATCGCATGTGCCCGGTTTAGCCTCTTCCGCTTTCGCTCGCCACTACTCACGGAATCACATGTTGTTTTCTCTTCCTGTGGGTACTGAGATGTTTCACTTCCCCACGTTCCCTCCACACGCCCTATATATTCAGGCGCGGGTAACACGACATCACTCGTGCTGGGTTTCCCCATTCGGAAATCCTCGGATCACAGCTCGGTTGACAGCTCCCCGAGGCATATCGCAGCCTCCCACGTCCTTCATCGGCTCCTGGTGCCAAGGCATCCACCGTACGCTCATAAACACTTACAACAAAGATGCTCGCGTCCACTGTGCAGTTCTCAAACAACACACAACAACCGATACTGGGGAAAGAAGAACCCTTCCCGTTCCCGGTCATCGTCGCTGACAAAACACTCGCGTGTTCTCTCAGGACCCAACAGTGCACCGATATAACTCTCTTCCCGCCGGCACTCGGACCGGCGGTGACGAAGAAAATACCTGTCAGCGTTCCACCCATGAGCTCCTGCCGTTCCACGTGTGGGAACGAAACAGTCTCTGCCCGAGAGGCATTCACCTGTGTGAACCCTCGCCGGGAGAAGTGCTCCTTAGAAAGGAGGTGATCCAGCCGCACCTTCCGGTACGGCTACCTTGTTACGACTTCGTCCCAATCGCCGATCCCACCTTCGACGGCTCCCTCCCACGAGGGGTTAGGCCACCGGCTTCGGGTGTTACCGACTTTCATGACGTGACGGGCGGTGTGTACAAGGCCCGGGAACGTATTCACCGCAGCGTTGCTGATCTGCGATTACTAGCGACTCCGACTTCACGGGGTCGAGTTGCAGACCCCGATCCGAACTGAGACCGGCTTTAAGGGATTCGCTCCACCTCGCGGTATCGCAGCCCTCTGTACCGGCCATTGTAGCATGTGTGAAGCCCTGGACATAAGGGGCATGATGACTTGACGTCGTCCCCACCTTCCTCCGAGTTGACCCCGGCAGTCTCCTGCGAGTCCCCACCATTACGTGCTGGCAACACAGGACAAGGGTTGCGCTCGTTGCGGGACTTAACCCAACATCTCACGACACGAGCTGACGACAGCCATGCACCACCTGTACACCGACCACAAGGGAAACCCCATCTCTGGGGCGGTCCGGTGTATGTCAAACCCAGGTAAGGTTCTTCGCGTTGCATCGAATTAATCCACATGCTCCGCCGCTTGTGCGGGCCCCCGTCAATTCCTTTGAGTTTTAGCCTTGCGGCCGTACTCCCCAGGCGGGGCGCTTAATGCGTTAGCTACGGCACGGATCCCGTGGAAGGAAACCCACACCTAGCGCCCACCGTTTACGGCGTGGACTACCAGGGTATCTAATCCTGTTCGCTACCCACGCTTTCGCTCCTCAGCGTCAGTTACTGCCCAGAGACCCGCCTTCGCCACCGGTGTTCCTCCTGATATCTGCGCATTTCACCGCTACACCAGGAATTCCAGTCTCCCCTGCAGTACTCAAGTCTGCCCGTATCGCCTGCAAGCCCGCAGTTGAGCTGCGGGTTTTCACAGACGACGCGACAAACCGCCTACGAGCTCTTTACGCCCAGTAATTCCGGACAACGCTCGCACCCTACGTATTACCGCGGCTGCTGGCACGTAGTTGGCCGGTGCTTCTTCTGTACCTACCGTCACTTGCGCTTCGTCGGTACTGAAAGAGGTTTACAACCCGAAGGCCGTCATCCCTCACGCGGCGTCGCTGCATCAGGCTTGCGCCCATTGTGCAATATTCCCCACTGCTGCCTCCCGTAGGAGTCTGGGCCGTGTCTCAGTCCCAGTGTGGCCGGTCGCCCTCTCAGGCCGGCTACCCGTCGTCGCCTTGGTGGGCCGTTACCCCACCAACAAGCTGATAGGCCGCGGGCCCATCCTGCACCGGAAAACCTTTCCACCCCGGAACATGCATCCCGAGGTCCTATCCGGTATTAGACCCAGTTTCCCAGGCTTATCCCGAAGTGCAGGGCAGATCACCCACGTGTTACTCACCCGTTCGCCACTAATCCACCCAGCAAGCTGGGCTTCATCGTTCGACTTGCATGTGTTAAGCACGCCGCCAGCGTTCGTCCTGAGCCAGGATCAAACTCTCCGTTGAAGACTCTCGATTCCTCCCGAAAGAGTAATCAGCCATAAGCGTAGAGCCGAATCACTAGCAAAAAACTCAAACTAGCAAAAACACTGACCACCACAGACGGAAGAATGCGGCAGCCAGCAACGATCATCACGACGCCTCATCGGCTTGACACCATGGTCGGCGTCTGATCTGATCGCACCAAATAAAAAATTTGGCACTGACATTCATCGGCACACTGTTGAGTTCTCAAAGAACACGCACACACCATCGCTCCGCACCTTCAGTGCCTTGCTCCGGGGCAACCGTTCCAGCCTAACATCGGGGGCCTTCGGAGTCAAAACTCTGCGGCCGATCCGATCTCGGGGCGATTGGAAACCTTACCAGAAGGTTCTCAATCAAGGTAATCAGGCGCCTGCGTCCAACCTCGTTGTCCCGAGCCCCTGCGGGCCGGGTCGGTGTCCGTGTCGCTCTGACCTGGAATAAGTTACGTGAACATCCGGCTGTACGCCAAATCGCCAGCTCAGAGCCATCATTTGCGCTCGAGTACGTGTGTTTCCGGGACGCGGAACCGTCCTGTGCCCGGCTGCGTCTCATCTACCGAGGGCTACGTGCCACCCACTCAGGTACAGGAGACCCATGAGCGGCTTTCCCGCAGAGATCGTCGAGCCGGCCCGGATGGATGGCCCCGACCCGCGTTCGCTCGCGGCGGCGCTGTGCGCCGCCGCCTGCGACGACATGCTCGACACGCTCGACGAGGTCCTCCTCGAGCTCGACGCAGACGCGTCGGACGGCTGTGCGTGTGACGTCGCACCGCGCGTCGCCGCAAGGATCGCGACCGTCGTCCGGATGAAGGCCGCGTTCGAGTCGTCGCGTCCCCTCGGGTAGCCGTGCCGGCTTTCGGCGACAGTGATCACGGCATCACGCGTCGCGGCACGGGCCGCCCGATTTCTCGAGTAACGTGCTCCGTGAGCAAAGCGAGAAAGGGTGCCGTGACGTCGACCGGGAACATGGTGGGATTGTTCGCCGGAATCGGCGGACTCGAGCTCGGACTGGCCGAGCACGGCTGGCGCACCGAACTGCTCTGCGAGATCGACGCCGGAGCGCAAGCCGTACTTCGCGCTCGCTTCACCGACGTGACGCTGCACACCGATGTCACGCGCCTTCGTTCCCTTCCTCAGGCAACCGAGATCGTCACCGCGGGCTTTCCGTGCCAGGACCTGTCGCAGGCCGGCCGGACCGCCGGCATCACCGGCTCCCGGTCGGGCCTCGTCGACGAGGTGTTCCGGTTGGTGCGGCGCAAGCAGGGACCGCGCTGGCTGCTCATCGAGAACGTCCCCTTCATGCTGCAACTCGGCCGCGGCGCCGCGATGCGTCACATCACCGACGCGCTCGAAGATCTCGGGTACGCGTGGGCGTACCGGGTCGTCGACGCCCGCGCGTTCGGACTTCCGCAGCGGCGACAGCGGGTGCTCATGCTCGCCTCGCGGACCGACGATCCCCGCGCGGTGCTCTTCGGCGAGGACGCCGGTGCCCCCGCGGAAGGCGATCCCGACACCCACCCGTGCGGCTTCTACTGGACGGAAGGCGTACGCGGTCTGGGCTGGGCGGTCAACGCCGTGCCCACCCTCAAGGGCGGGTCCACGGTCGGCATCGCCAGTCCGCCGGCGGTGCGGTTGCCGTCGGGAGAGATCGTCACGCCCGGTCTGATCGACGCCGAACGGCTCCAGGGCTTCGACCCGGACTGGACCGCACCCGCCACCCAGGCACCCGGCGTTCGGACCGGGCATCGGTGGCGGCTCGTCGGCAACGCCGTGAGCGTCCGCATGGCCGCCTGGGTCGGTGGACGGCTCGGCCGGCCCATCGACTACTCCCCCGACCACGAGACAGCGCTGCGGCCGGGGGACCCCTGGCCGAGTGCCGCCTGGGGGGCCCGGCGACGAGCGTTCCGGGTGCACGAGTCGCACTGGCCGGTCCAGGAGCCGTACGAGGACCTCGCGGGATACCTGGAGGACGCGCGACTGCTGTCCGCACGGGCCACGGCCGGATTCCTGCGGCGGGCTCGGTCCGGCAACCTGAGATTCGTGCCCGGCTTCCTCGACGACGTCGAGTCCCACCTCGACCGCATGGGCGGCTTCCCCGAAGCCGCGGCCTGAGGACGGATCCGGCTGCCGTGCCCTCCACCGACCCGCAGACCAGCGCCCGGATGAGACGGCAGCGACGCCGGGACACCGTCCCCGAGGTGGCCCTGCGCCGGGAGCTCCACGGGCGCGGGGTGCGCTACTTCGTCGATCGGGCGCCGCTGAAGGGCATCCGTCGACGCGCCGACCTGGTGTTTCCGCGTCGCCGAGTGGCGGTGTATGTCGACGGGTGCTTCTGGCACCGTTGCCCGCAGCACGCCACCGATCCGAAGAACAACGCCGAGTGGTGGGCCGCCAAGCTCGCCGCCAACGTGGCCCGCGACCGGAACACCGACGCGGCGCTCGCCGCGGCCGGGTGGACGGTGGTGCGGATCTGGGAGCACGAGAATCCCGTGGAGGCCGCGGACCGGGTGCAGGCCGCATTGTCCGCGGCCGAACCGGGTACTGCCGATTCCTGACTACCGAAGGGAGGATGCGGTGGAACCGGCAATCGCGCTCGTTCTGGGAGCGCTCCTCGGGGTCCTGCTCGGCCTCCTCGGTGGCGGCGGATCCATCCTCGCGGTTCCCGCCCTGGTGTACGGCCTCGGACTCGAGTTCCGCCAGGCCATCCCCATCTCGCTGATCGTCGTCGGAGCGGCAGCCCTGTCCGGGGCGATCCCCAAGATCCGGGCCGGGCAGGTCGACTGGCGGCTGGCCGCGGTGTTCGCCGCGGCCGGCATCCCCGCGACGTTTGCGGGGACGGCGGTCGGCACGTTGCTGCCGCAGCCGGTACTGCTGGTGGGCTTCGCCGCCGTGATGGTGCTGGCGGGCATCCGGATGCTGCGCGAGAACGACGACGCCGGAACCGCGTGCACGACCGGTGACTCCGGCATCGACTGGAAGCGATGCGCGCCGAGGTCGATCCCGGCCGGTGTGGGAGTGGGCTTCCTGACCGGGCTGTTCGGCGTCGGAGGCGGCTTCCTGATCATCCCCGCGCTGGTGATCCTCCTCGGGTTGGAGATGAGCGTCGCCGTGGGGACCTCGCTGATCGTCATCGTCGCCAACTCGACGGCCGGGCTCGTCGCGCACATCGGGGACGCCGACATCGACTGGCCGCTCACTGCGGCGTTCGCCGGGGCCGCGGTCGTCGCGTCACTGGTTGCCGGTCACCTCGGTACCCGCATGGAAACCGACCGGCTGCGGCGGTGGTTCGCCTGGCTCGTCTTCGTCGTGGCCGCGTACGTGCTGGTGGACACCCTGTTCCTGCGCTGAGCCGGAACTCGTCGCGTAACCGGCGCATTCTTCGTACGCCCCCGGGTATCCGGGGGCATAGTGAGAAAGCACCGTGGGAAGGCACCGACATGGACGTATCGATCATCGAAACCTCGAGTCTCGGCGACCGCAGCTATCTGATCACCGAGGCGGACGTGGCCGTCGTGGTGGATCCCCAGCGCGACATCGACCGGGTGCTCGCGCTCGCCAACGACCGCGAAGCGCGCATCACCCACGTCCTCGAGACCCACATCCACAACGACTACGTCACCGGCGGGCTGGAACTGTCCCGTGCCGTCGAGGCCGAGTACATCGTCCCGGCCGGCGACGATGTGGACTACGAGCGACGCGCCGTCCACGACGGCGACCTGATCGACGCCGGTCCCATCCGGCTGCGGGTGATGCACACACCCGGGCACACCCATCACCACGTCAGCTATGTGCTGCTCGACGAGACCGGTGCCACGCACGGAATCTTCACCGGCGGGTCGATGCTGTACGGATCCACCGGCCGCACCGACCTCGTCGGCCCGCAGTACACCGAGGAACTGACCCACGCGCAGTTCCACTCCGTGCGACGGATCGCCGACGAAGTGCCGGCCGACACCCCGGTGTATCCCACCCACGGCTTCGGCAGCTTCTGCTCGGCCACCCCCACCAGCGGCGACTCGTCCACCGTGGGACAGCAGCGCGACGTCAACCCGGCGCTGACCCGTGACGAGCAGGCCTACGTCGACGAACTCATCGCGGGACTCAACACCTATCCCGCGTACTACGCCCACATGGGTGTGATCAACAAGGCGGGTCCGTCGTCGGTCGACCTGTCGCCACCGGAACCGGTCGACCCGGCCGAGCTGCGCCGGCGTATCGACGCCGGCGAGTGGGTCGTCGACCTGCGTGAGCGCACCGCCTTCGCCGCGGGACACCTGGGCGGCACGCTCGGCTTCGAACTGTCCACCTCCTTCGTCACCTACCTGGGTTGGCTCTACAAGTGGGGTGCGCCCCTGACCCTCATCGGCGAGAGCGACGAGCAGATCGCCGACGCCAAGCGCGAGCTGGTCCGCATCGGTATCGACGAACTCGCCGGCGCGGCCGTCGGCGAGATCCACACCCTCGTCAACGGGCACGAACTGCGGTCGTACCGCGTCTCGGACTTCGCGGAACTCACCGGGGAGATCGACAACGAGCGGGTCCGGATCCTCGACGTGCGCCAGAAGGACGAGTTCGAGGACGGCCACGTGCGCGGGGCGGTCAACATCCCGCTGCACGACCTCGCCGACCGGCTCGACCAGGTCCCGCACGGGGAGGTCTGGGTGCACTGCGGGTCCGGCTACCGGGCCTCGATCGCCGCCTCGATGATCGACCGGATCGACCGCACCGTCGTCCTCGTGAACGACGACTTCGACAAGGCGTACGACCACGGTCTGACCGACTCGTGAGGGTCCCTTCCGGGACCGACGACGAAAGAACCCCCACCGGAGCGGTGGGGGTTCTTCACTGTGCGCCCGAAGGGATTCGAACCCCTAACCTTCTGATCCGTAGTCAGATGCTCTATCCGTTGAGCTACGGGCGCAGTTCTTGCACGCAGTTGTGTCCTGCATGCAGTTCTCGTATTCAGTTGTCGCCGGTGACGCTGCACCGACGTGGCGGAGGCGAGAGGATTTGAACCTCCGGTCCCCCGTAAAGGGGACAACTCATTAGCAGTGAGTCCCATTCGGCCGCTCTGGCACGCCTCCCTGGGGGGTTTCGATTCTCTCGAACCGCCGGGACGAAAGATTACACACGTTCGGACAGCAAACGCAAAACGGCTGGTCAGCGCAGGTTCGAGTCGAACCAGTCGAAGATCCGACGCCGCGCGTCGATGATCGCCGCCTCGGCCGGATCGGTCTCGGGATCGGCCGTGTCGTGCTCGACGGGCGGCTCGTCGGGTCGATGCGCCAGCCCCGGATACCCGATCACCAAGGTGGGCGCATCGGCCCGTCCGGCCGCCTCGCGCAACTGCTCGACGTCGCCGGGCGGGGTCGTGGGATCGTCCTCGCCGTACAGACCGAGCCACGGCGCCTGCAGGCTGCGCACGGCCTCGACGAGTGCGGGGACGTCGGGCCGCAGCGGTTGCAGGATGCCGTGCGCCGCGACGGTGACCGCGGCCCCCACCCGCCGGTTCGCGGCGACGAGGAGCGCCGCCGTGCCGGCGTCGTCGAATCCGATCACGCCGACCGCGTCGGGGTAGACCCCGCTGCGGACCAACCAGTCCATCGCGGCATCGACGTCGTCGAACAGGTTCTGCCCGAACACCTCGTCGTCCTCGGTGAACTCGCGATGGAACAGGTGCGGTGCCACGACCAGCCAGCACTCGGCAGCCAGCACCTCCATGAAGGCCAGCAGGGCCGGTGGAAACTCGCGGGATTCGTGCAACACCACGATGCCACCGCGAAGGGCGCCCTCCGGCCGGAACACGGTCAGCGGTACCTGCCCCGACCCGTCCGGCAACCGGGCCGCGGCAGTGTGGATTCCCGACATACCGTCCACGATGACACGACCCACCGCGACAGTGCACGTGATCGCCGGGCGCATAATCGGCTGGTGACCCCACGGACCCGCCCCGACCTCGTCTCGATCCCGTCCTATGTGCCCGGCCGCAGCTTTCCGGGCGCGATCAAGCTCGCCAGCAACGAGACCACGGTCGGTCCCCTGCCCAGCGTGCGCGACGCGATCGCCGAGGCGGCGTACTCGGTCCACCGGTATCCGGACAACATGGCTGCCGTGCTCATCGGCGCGCTGGCCGAACGGCTGGGGGTCGAGCCCGAGAACATCGCCGTGGGCAACGGTTCGGTGAGCCTGTGCCAGGAGCTGGTGCTCTCGGCCTGCAACGACGGCGACGAGGTGGTGTTCTCCTGGCGCTCGTTCGAGGCGTACCCGGTGGTGACGGCGGTGGCCGGCGCGAAACCGGTGCCGGTGCCCAACACCTCCGAGCACGGCCACGACCTCGACGCGATGCTCGCCGCGATCACCGATCGCACCCGGGTGGTGTTCGTGTGCAATCCCAACAACCCGACCGGTGCGCTGCTCGGCAGGGCGGAGCTGGAGCGGTTCATCGACGCGGTGCCACCGCAGGTGCTCGTCGCGCTCGACGAGGCGTACTTCGAGTACACCCGCCCGAAGCCCGGCGCGGAACTGGCGGACGGGGTCGTGCTCGCCGCCGGCCGGCCGAACGTCGTGGTGCTCCGCACTTTCTCGAAGGCCTACGGTCTGGCCGGTCTGCGGGTCGGCTACCTGGTCGGCGACCCCTCGGTGATCAAAGTCCTGAACAAGGTGCACACCCCGTTCAGCGTGAGCTCGCTCGCGCAGCAGGCGGCCATCGCCTCCCTGGCGGCCGCCGACGAGCTGCTGGCGCGCACCGACAGTGTGCTCGCCGAGCGCGACCGCGTGCGGACGGGGCTCGTCGACGCCGGATATCCCGTGCCGGAGAGCTACGCCAACTTCGTGTGGTTGCCGCTCGGAGACCGGTCGGCGGCGTTTGCCGAAGCGTGCGCGGAGGCGGGCGTGCTGGTCCGCCCGTACGCGGACGACGGAGTGCGGGTGACCATCGGCGATCCGCACGAGAACGACGCATTCCTGACATTCGCGACCGGCAAGGGCCTCGACATCGCGGAAATTTCGACGTCCTGACCTGCGAGAAAGCGTCTACGAGACCCAACCGTTATCAGCGGGTGGCGATCACGTGACCAACCGTTGGCACACTCGTCCGGTCGGCTAGGGAGCGGAGTGTGCGGATGGGTTCAGGCGTGACACGCCGGTGGACCTTGTCCGCGGCCCTGCTGACCGGCGTCCTGTGGACGTCGCTGGCCGTCCCCGCGACCGCACTACCTCCGGACGCCCTGCCGCTGCGACTGATCGCCTTCCGCGACCTGCACGGCAGCCTGCTCCCACCCCAGGGTCCCCGCAGCGAGGTGGTCCGTTCCGACGGCGCGTCCGTTCCCGCGGGCGGCGCGGCATATCTCGCCGCCTACGTCCGGCAGCTGCGCGCGCAGGCGGACAACTCGGTGCTCTACTCCGTCGGCGACACGTGGGGCTCGTCGCCCATCGAATCGGCGATGTTCCACGACGAACCCACCGTGGACCTGCTCAACGGCCTCGATGTGACCGCGGCCGCCCTCGGCAACCACGAATTCGACAACGGCTACGCCGAGTTGCGGCGCCTGCGCGACGGCGGGTGCCACCCCGAGGGCTGCCGGTACGACGAGGAGTACGCCGGAACCGCCTTCCCGCTGATCGCGGCGAACGTCGCGGAGGCCGACGGCAGTCCCGCGGCCCTGCCGTTCAGCGTGGACTACGTCGACGGGGTGCCGGTCGGCGTCATCGGTGTCGCCCCCCAGGACACACCGCAGGTGGTGCGTGGCGACGACATCTCCGGCCTGCAGTTCACCGACGAGATCACGGCCGTCGACCGCACCGCCGACGCGCTCGATGCCCTCGGGGTCCGCTCGATCGTGCTGCTCTACAAGGGGGCGCTGACCCCGTCGGCGGGGACCGACCCGTGCGACCCGGCCGCCGGGCCCGCGCGCGCCCTCACCTCCCGGGTGTCACCGAAGGTCGATGTCGTCGTCACCGCGGACGGCGAGGACAGTTTCAACTGCAGCTACCCGGATCCGGCGGGCAATCCCCGGACCGTGCTGCAGGGCGCCTCACACGGACGCATCGTCTCGGTCGCGGACCTGACCATCGACCGCGAGAGCCGCGACGTGCTGCGCGACCGTACCCACGCGTTCAACCAGGTCGTCACCCACGACATCGCCCCCGACCCGCGCACGCAGCAGTTCGTGGACCGGGCGGTCGACAAGTCCCGCGACGTCGCCGAACGCTTCGTCGGCCGCATCGCCGCCGACCTGACCCGCGACACCACGGCCGGCGGCGAGTCGGCCCTCGGCAATCTCGTCGCGGACGCGCAGCTGGCGGCCGCCGAACCCGCCGGGGCGCAGCTCGCCCTCACCAATCCCGGTGGAGTGCGCGCCGACCTGCTGCATTCCGAGGACGGCGTCGTCACCCACGGCGACACCTACGCGGCCCAACCGTTCGGGAACCGGCTGCAGGTGCTCGAGCTCACCGGTGCGGAACTGGTCGGGGTCCTCGAACAACAGTTCCAGCAGGACGCCGGCGGCGCGAACCGCGAGCGGATCCTCGCCCCGTCGCACACGCTGCGCTACGTCCTCGACCGGGCCGCGGCGCCGGGCGGCCGGATCCGGGACGTCACCGTCGCGGGCCGCCCGCTCGAGCAGGCCGCGACGTACCGGGTGGTCGTCAACGGGTTCCTCGCCGACGGCGGTGACGGGTTCACCGGGTTCACGCACGCGCGACGGACGACCGGGGCGGGCGCCGAACTCGACGCCCTGAACGCCTACCTGGCGGCACACTCGCCCGTCGCGCCGCCGGCCACCGACCGCATCACGGTGCCCTGATCGATCCCGTTCAGTCGAGCCCGAGAGCGCGCTCGAGCGTCGGCCAGGCGGTGCGCAGATCGTCCTGCCAGTACGGCCACGAATGCGTGCCGTACGGGCGGTAGACGATCGTGGCGGGAATCCGCAGCTCCCGCAGTCGCCGGTCGAACCCGATCGTGCACACGAAGGCACCGACCTCGAGCGGGCCGCCCACGTCGAGGGCCTCCGCATCGGGTCCGACGTCGTACGGGCCGGGCAGACCGTTGCCGGTGCTGATGAAGATCTCCTTGCCGCGCAACCGCTCGGCGAGGACGTACGGATCGTGCGCCGCCCACGCCGGATCCCCCGGCGCTCCCCACATGTTGTCCGGATTGCCGCCCTTGTAGGCGACGGTGCCGCGGACCGCGTCCTGCGCGGACGCCTTCGACGTGTCCAGGCACCCGCTCAGCGCGGCCACGCCCCGGTACAGGTCCGGATTCCGGGCGATCAGGCTCGCCGCCCCCGTCGCGCCCATCGACAGGCCGCCGACGGCGTTGACGCCGTTGCCCGCGAAACGGGCGTCGATCAGCGGCGGCAGTTCCTTCGTCAGGAACGTCTCCCACGCGTTCACGCCCAGGACGGGATCCGGGGCGAGCCAGTCCGTGTAGTAGCTCGCGGTTCCGCCGACCGGCAGCACGACGTTCACGTTCTTGTCGGCGACGAAGTCGACGATGTCCGTGCGCTGCGTCCACGTACTCTCGCGGTAGTCCGACTCGGCTCCGGCGCTGACACCGTCGAGCAGGTAGAGAGACGGGCGCGGCGCGTCCCCGGCGGGATGCAGCACCTGCACCTGCACGACCCGCTGCATCGACGGCGAGTACACGAACACCGCCGAACGACGAGGCGTGACGGACTCGACCCGCTCCACCCGCGCGGACGTCGCCGGTTCGGCGGACGCGACGGACAGCGTGGACAGTGGCACGACGAACGCCGCGACGAGCGCCGCGACCGCAGATCTGAGCATCAAGTTCCTTCGTCCCCCGACTTCGGAAACACCGATTCCACAGTACGGACCGGGGCGGGTCAAGAAAGTGGGGCTCGTCACCAACGCGGAGCGCAGCCCTTGGTGACGACAGGACACGAGGACGCGGGCTACCGCTGCGGGACCGGTTCCGGCGGAAGCCAGCCCTGGTCCGCAGGCAGGTACGACCGGAACATCAGCACGAACTCGCCCGGCGGCGCCGGCAGCCAGTTCGGGCCGGCCGCAATCGGCGGCCGCGACGAAACCCACACGTCGAGCCCACCGTCGGGACCACGGACGAGCCCGGGCGTCCGGTCGCCGACGGCGTAGCGGTCGACGGGGTTGGCGACGAGGAACACGTCCGGGCCGTACACGGTGACGGACCAGAAGCCGCGGTCGTCGACCGGCGGCAGGCCCCCGGGTGGGAAACGCAGGAGATAGCCGGTCTCACCCCGGAGCGTCGTTCCGTCGGCCGCGACGCGGGCCACGTGGTACGTCGACTCCTCCGGCACGTTCGCGCCGAGCCCGATCGTCGCGACGACCGCGCGCTGGAGGTAGTCCGTGCCGTACCGGCCCGCGGTCGGCAGCGAATGCCACACCTCGCCGGACCCTCGATCCGAGTCGACGAGGTCCCGGATGCGTCGCTCGCCGCGGACCACCCCGGTCGCGAGTGCGGCGACGGTGTCCGCGGAACCCGTACTCGGCCGGGCGCCCGGCCGGACCCCGAGGTCCGCGAGTTCGTCGAGCAGCGGCGCGTCCGCCGGCGGGGGCGGATTCGCGGCCAGGATCGCCGACAGTTCGTCGAAGAACCGCGGACCCGACGCCGCGAGCGCCTGCGGGTCGGGATTGCTGCCGCACGCGGTCGGCGGCAGCGGCGGCGGCGCCCCGGCGACGGGCGCGGCCAGCACGGTCAACGAGTACTGCCGTTGCGCGGCACGGGCGGCCTCGAGGTCGGTCGCCGACTCCACGAGCGTCCGGCCGATCATCCACGCGTCCCAGGTGGACGACTCGACGACGGCCGCGTCCGCGGGCAGCGGACCGTCCCACCCCGGCGGGACGACGACGTGGGCACCGGCCGCCGGTCCCGTCGCCCGGGTGCCGACGTTGGCGAAGACGTCGGTGTAGATGTCGAGAAACTGGAAGTCGAAGTACCGGGCTCCCATGTCCGGATGGGTCAGCAGCACCGGACCGCCGCGAAGATCCAGCCACGCGATCGAATACAGCGTGTCGACGTTGGGAGCGACGACGACACGCGAGGTGGGATCGGCCGTCGCGGACTGGTGGTGCAGCCGGTTCACCGGTAGCAGGCAGAGCATGTTCGCCCGGGTCCGCGCGAGCGTCACGGGTGCGTAGCCGTAGACGTAACCGTCGGCGGCCACGTCGACCGCGGTCCGTTCGGCCGCCGGTTGCGGCGCCGCGCAGGCGGTCAGCAGGCCCACTGCCAGCGCTGCCGCCGCTCGAACCGCTGCGCCGACCATGGCGCCAGTGTAGGAGGCGAGAACGCGTTCCAGGGATTGTCGGCGGGTCCGCGCGCTGTGGTGCTACTTGCGCGCGTCCGAACGCGCGCGACAAGCACTTTTCCGCGCGACCGTCCCACGAGGAAGCCCGCCACCTGACATGCAGGTGGCGGGCTCCGGCGGAAGCGGAGGGATTTGAACCCCCGGTCGCTCTCACGACGCTCGCTTTCAAGGCGAGTGCATTCGGCCGCTCTGCCACGCTTCCGTGGCAAATCCTAACCACACCGCTCGTCGACGGCCGCCTCCACCTTGGTGAAGATCTCGGAGAGGGCGCGGATCTGCGTCCTCGTGAGCAGGTCGACGAGGTTGCGGCGCACCCCGGCGACGTGGGTGGGCGCGGCCTCGGTGAGGCGGCGCCGGCCCTCGTCGGTGAGAGTGGCCAGGACCCCCCGTCCGTCCTCGGCGCAGGAACTGCGCACCACCATCGACGCCGCCTCCATGCGACGGATCTGGTGGGTGAGGCGGCTGCGGGAGGACAGCACGCCGTCGGCCAGGTCGCTCATGCGCAGCGACCCGTCCGGGGCTTCGGAGAGCAGCACCAGGATCCGGTACTCGGCGAGGGACAGACCGTGGGCCTGCTGCAGGTCGCGATTGAGTCGATCCATCAGCCGGTGATTGCCGTCGATGTAGGCCCGCCATGCCCGCTGCTCGTCCGTGTCGAGCCAGCGCGGGTCGGGACGTTCGGCATGCGGTTCGGCTGTCACGCGGGCAGTGTAAGGGCAGGCCACCACCGGTGTTACTCACTGGTCAGTTCGCTGCGTGTCGCCCCTGCGTCGGCGTGTCGCGATAGCGTCGAACCCATGCGCGCAATCACGATCACCGAACCCGGCGGCCCCGAGGCCATGCAGTGGGCCGAACAGCCCGACCCCACGCCCGGTCCCGGACAGGTCCTGATCGACGTGGCCGCGACGGCCGTCAACCGGGCCGATCTGCTGCAGCGGCGCGGCCTGTACCCGCCGCCGCCCGGATCCAGCGACATCCTGGGCCTCGAATGCTCCGGAGTGATCGCCGAGCTCGGCGAGGGCGTGAGCGGCTGGTCGATCGGCGACCGGGTGTGCGCGCTGCTCTCCGGCGGCGGCTACGCCGAGCAGGTCGTCGTCCCCGCCGGACAGGTCCTGCCCGTACCCGAGGGGGTGGATCTCGCGGTGGCCGCGTCGCTGCCCGAGGTGGCCTGCACCGTGTGGTCCAACGTGGTGATGGCGGCGGGACTGCGCCGCGGCGAGGTGCTCCTCGTGCACGGCGGCGGTGGCGGCATCGGCACCCACGCCGTCCAGGTCGGCAAGGCGCTGGGCGCGAAGGTCGCGGTGACCGCCTCGGCCGGCAAGCTCGACTACTGCCGTGAACTCGGCGCCGACCTGGCGATCGACTACCGCACGCAGGACTTCGTCGCCGAGGTCCGGAATGCGTTCGGCGGCGCCGACGTGGTGCTCGACAACATGGGCGCGGCCTACCTGTCCCGCAACGTCGACGTGCTCGCCCCCGACGGCCGGCTCGTGGTGATCGGCATGCAGGGCGGCGCGAAGGGCGAACTCAATCTCGGCAAGCTGCTCGCCAAGCGGGGGCACGTCCTCGCCACGGGTCTGCGGGGGCGACCGGAGACCGGCCGCTCCGGCAAGAGCACGATCGTCGCGGAGGTCCGTGAGCACGTGTGGCCCTTGATCGCCGAGGCCCGCGTCCGGCCCGTCGTCCACGCAGAGGTGCCGATCACCGAGGCCGGGCGGGCCCACGAGATGCTGGATTCCCCCGATACCGTCGGCAAGGTCGTGCTGCGGATCGACCGGCACTGATCCCGGTCCGCCGGATCAGGGGGCGGTGAGGTTGCGCAGTTCGCGCACGAGCTGGTCGAGCTCGTAGCGGGTGGTGTACGGGGCCAGTCCGACGGTCACCGCGCCGCCCTCGTCGCTGACGCCGAGCGAGTCGAGCAAACGACTCGTGCCGCGGCTGACCGCGACGGACGCGATGCGACGGTCGGCGAGATGCGCGGCGATCTTCTCGGCCGGCACCCCCGCGACGGTGAAGCTCAACGTCGGGACCCGGCTCGACGCACGACCGATCACCATCACGTCGGGCAGGTTGTCCAGCAGGCGCATCAGCCGCTCGAAGAGCTGGTCCTGGTAGCCCTGGAGCGAGCTGATCGACGTCTCGAGGCGCTCCCGCCGCGTACCCGTCGCCTCGTCGTCGAGGGCCGCGAGGAAGTCGACGGACGTGACGAGCCCGGCGAGCATCGCGAACTGGTGGCCGCCGACTTCGAGCCGCTCCGGACCGCGGGCGTGCGGATCCAGGGAGACCGCGGGGATCCGGTCGAGCTGCGCCGGGTCACGGAACACCAGGGCGCCGACCTGCGGTCCTCCCCAGGCGGAGGCGTCGAGGGCGAGCACGTCGGCGCCGAGCTCGTGGATGTCGACGTGCGCGTAGGGCGCGGCCCCCGCCGCGTCGACCACCATGAGTCCCCCGACCTCGTGGACCCGGTCGGCGGCGACGCGCACGTCCGGCGCGGACCCCACCAGCGACGATGCCGCGGTCAGCGCGACGAGCCGCGTCGTCGGGGTGATCAGTTCCTCGAACTGCCAGCTCGGCAGCTCGCACGTCTCGATCTCGACCTCGGCCCACCGCACCTGCGCGCCGTACCGGCTCGCGACGCGCAACCACGGCGCCACGTTCGCCTCGTCGTCCAGCCGGGACAGCACGAGCCCGGTGCCGAGCCCGAGCCGGGAGCTGAGCGACTCCGCGAGCCAGGCCAGCAGGACCGCCCGATCCGGTCCGAGCACCACACCGGCCGGGTCCCCGCCGACGAGATCGGCCACGGCGACCCGCGCCGCCTGCAGCAGCGACGCGCTCCGGCGGTTCGAGGTGTGCCGGCCCGCCGGGGACGCCGCGGCGTTGCGGAATGCCGTCGACACCGCTCGGGAGACCGCGTCGGGAATCTGCATTCCGGCCTGGGGATCGAGATGGATCCAACCGTCGCCGAGCGAGGGAATCAACCCCCGGATCCGGGCAACGTCGTAAGCCATGCGTGACACTCTAAATCCCGGTGTCAATCGGATGTCGTCCACGTCGGTCCTGCCTGCCCTCCGCAGGTGCACGTCGACGGGCGGAATGTGGGGCGAAACCTCTCGTATCGGGAACCTGACTCGGCAGGGGCAGCGGCGAGAGGACAAGATGGAACCATGACGCATTCGGAGAATGAGCACGTCCTCGTGATCGGGCCCGACGGCCGACCCGTCCCGGTCCCGCGCGACGGGACCGCCTCCGGTGATCCGCGAGAGTCGCCCGCAGAGCCTCAGGAGAAGCCGGACGACGGCGAGTCGCTCGCCGACATGGTCGAGCAGCCGGCGAAGGTCATGCGGATCGGCACGATGATCAAGCAGCTGCTCGAGGAGGTCCGCGCCGCGCCGCTCGACGATGCGAGCCGTGCCCGTCTGCGGGAGATCCACCAGTCCTCCATCCAGGAACTCGGCGAGGGCCTGGCGCCGGAGCTGCGCGAGGAGCTCGAACGGCTCGCGCTGCCGTTCGGTCAGGACGAGGTGCCCTCCGACGCGGAGTTGCGGATCGCGCACGCTCAGCTCGTCGGATGGCTCGAAGGCTTGTTCCACGGGATCCAGACGGCGCTGTTCGCGCAGCAGATGGCGGCGCGGGCGCAGCTCGAGCAGATGCGTCAGGGTGCACTGCCGCCCGGCATGCTCGGGGGCGGACCGCGTCCCGACGAGCGGCACGGCCCCGGTCCGGGTGCACCCGGTACCGGGCAGTACCTGTAACGCCGGCCCGGACCCGATCCCCGGTAGGCTCGAACCTCGTGTCAGCTTCTGCCCTCGATCCCGAGCCCACCGCCGCGGACTCCCCGGTGGTGTCGGATTCGCAGACCTTCCGGCGCGGCCTGAAGGATCTGCGCGACGGCTTCGCCCAGCGCGAGCTGTGGCTCAGCCTGGCCTGGCAGGACATCAAGCAGCGCTACCGGCGCTCGGTGATCGGCCCGTTCTGGATCACGATCGCCACCGGTGTCCAGGCCACCGCCATCGGCATCCTGTATGCCGCGCTGCTGGATATTCCGCTCGACGAGTTCCTGCCGTACGTCACGGTCGGGCTGATCGTGTGGAACATGATCAGCGCCTCCATCCTGGAGGGCTCGGAGGTGTTCATCGCCAACGAGGGCCTGATCAAACAGTTGCCGTCGGCGCTGAGCGTGCACATCTACCGGCTCGTGTGGCGGCAGTTGCTGTTCTTCGCCCACAACCTGGTGATCTACGTGATCATGGTCGTCGCCTTCGGGGTGTGGCGGGACCTGACGTGGACGTCGCTCGCAGCGATTCCGGCGCTGGTCCTGATCGTGCTCAATGCCGTGTGGGTGTCGATCGTGTTCGGCATCTTCGCCACCCGCTACCGCGACATCGCGCCGATCCTGTCCAGCCTCACGCTGCTGCTGTTCGTCCTCACCCCGATCATGTGGACCACGCAGAGCCTCGAAGCGCAGGGCGGGGAGGCCGCCAAGCGCGTCAAGCTGGCCGAGATCAACCCGCTGTTCCACTATCTCGACATCATCCGGGCGCCGATGATCGGCCAGGATCAGCAGGCCTACCACTGGTACATCGTGCTGGCGATCACCGTGGTCGGCTGGGCACTGGCGCTGCTGGCACTGCGTAAGTACCGGGCACGCGTGCCCTACTGGGTCTGAGGGGCCGTCGATATGACCGAACATGTGAGCATCGAGACGCGCGGAGCGTGCGTCGACTTCCCGATCTTCGACGCGAAGACCCGGTCGCTGAAGAAGGCGTTCCTCGGCAAGGCGGGCGGCTCGATCGGCCGCAACACCTCCGACGTGGTGGTGGTGGAGGCGCTGCGCGACATCACCATATCGCTGAAGGAAGGCGACCGCATCGGCCTCGTCGGCCACAACGGTGCCGGCAAGTCCACGCTGCTGCGGCTGCTGTCGGGCATCTACGAACCCACTCGCGGCAGCGCCCGCATCCGTGGTCGGGTCGCGCCCGTGTTCGACCTGGGCGTCGGCATGGACCCGGAGATCTCCGGCTACGAGAACATCATCATTCGCGGGCTGTTCCTCGGGCAAACCCGCAAGCAGATGCTCGCGAAGATGGACGAGATCGCCGAGTTCACCGAGCTCGGCGAGTACCTGAACATGCCGCTGCGCACCTACTCGACCGGCATGCGGGTGCGCGTCGCGATGGGCGTGGTCACCAGCATCGACCCCGAGATCCTGCTGCTCGACGAGGGTATCGGTGCCGTGGACGCCGAGTTCATGAAGAAGGCCCGGATACGGCTGCAGAAACTCGTCGAACGCTCCGGCATCCTCGTCTTCGCCAGCCACTCCAACGAGTTCCTCGCGCAGCTGTGCGACCGGGCCCTGTGGATCGACCACGGTCGGATCCGCATGGAAGGTGGTATCGAGGACATCGTGCGCGCCTACGAGGGCGACGACGCGGCCGAGCACGTGCGGCACGTGGTCGCCGAGATGGAACGCGAGCAGGGAATGCGGCAGGAGCGCTCGGCGTGAGCGAACGCATCGTCGGGGTGGTGGTCACCCACCGGCGGCGTGAGCAGCTCGCGCAGTCGCTGAAGGTGCTGTCCACCCAGACGCGGCCGCTCGATCACCTCGTCGTCGTCGACAACGCCGACGAGGCGGCGGTGCGTGAGCTCGTCGAGTCCTGCCCGCTGCCGACCAGCTACCTCGGGTCCAAGCACAACCTCGGCGGCGCCGGCGGCTTCGCGCTGGGGATGCTGTACGCGCTGTCGCTCGGCGCGGACCGGGTGTGGCTGGCCGACGACGACGGCCGTCCCGAGGGCCCCGACGTCCTCGCGACACTGCTCGACTGCGCGCAGCGGCACGGCCTGGCGGAGGTGTCGCCGGTGGTGTGCGACATCGACGACTCCGACCGTCTCGCGTTCCCGTTGCGCCGGGGCGTGGCGTGGCGGCGTCACCGCAGCGAACTCGGCGACGTCGAAACCGATGATCTGCTGCCGGGCATCGCGTCGCTGTTCAACGGCGCCCTGTTCACCGCCGCCGCGATCGACGCGGTGGGCGTGCCGGACCTGCGGCTGTTCGTGCGGGGCGACGAGGTGGAGGTGCACCGTCGCCTGGTCCGCTCGGGTCTGCCGTTCGGCACCTGCCTGCGCACCGCCTACCTGCACCCCAACGGCGCCGACGAGTTCAAGCCGATCCTCGGCGGCCGGATGCACACCCAGTACCCGGACAACGACACCAAGCGGTTCTTCACCTACCGCAACCGCGGCTACCTGCTCTCCCAGCCCGGCCTGCGCCGGTTGCTGCCGCAGGAGTGGGTGCGGTTCGGCTGGTACTTCCTCGTCACCCGTCGTGACCCTGCCGGGCTGCGCGAGTGGGTGCGGCTGCGCAAGCTGGGGCGGCAGGAGCGGTTCGACCGGCCCGCGTGAGGGGCCGAATGTCACATTGCGTCGATGGAACCGACGCAATGTGACATTCGGCCGGTGGGAAGGCGCGATTGCGCCCGGTTCTCGCGCTGTCTAGGTTCGGGGCAAGATCTCGGGCGGCACGGGAGGGCGCGATGCTGGGTCGGTGGCGGGCGATGACCCGGGGCAAGCTGCAGCGGGCCGTCGCCGAGGTCGTCGACCTCTCGGCGCGACGCGCCCGCGAGCTGCAGGAGAACCACCACGACCGTGTGCTGGCCGAACTGACCGCGACCACCGCGGAGTTGCGGCAGGTGCTGGCAGAACTCGCGCGGACCCGGTCCGAGGTGGGCCTGCTGCGGGAACGCGTCGCCGACCTCGAGCACCGGCAGCGCCGCGACCTGCGCTACGCGATGGACCACGCCGCCACCGACACCGCAGCGGCGTTCGCCGTCGCGAACATGCCCACCGCCGCCGTCCTCGACACCCCGCACGACACCCTGCGGTTCGCGCTCGACCGGGTGTCCCGGCCCGGCCTGGCACTCGAGTTCGGCGTCGCGTCGGGCACCACCTTGCGGATCGTCGCCGATGTGCTGGGCGCGAAGCACCCGGTGTTCGGGTTCGACGTCTTCACCGGGCTGCCGGAGACGTGGCGCAGCGGATTCCCGGCCGGGGAGTTCGCGCAGGACGCCCCGCCGGAGGTGCCCGGCGCCGAGCTGGTGCCCGGTCTGTTCGCCGACACCCTGCCCGGCTTCCTCGCCGCGCATCCCGGCGACGTCGCGTTCGTCCATCTCGACGCCGACCTGTACTCGTCCACCACGACGGTGCTCGACCTGCTCGAAGACCGCCTGGTGCCCGGCAGCGTGCTGGTGTTCGACGAGTTCTTCAACTATCCCGGCTGGCAGCAGCACGAGTACCGGGCGTGGACCGAGTTCGTCGCGCGCACCGGCGTCGCGTTCGAGTACCTCGCCTACACGGCCGACAACGAGCAGGTCGTCGTGCAGCTGCGGTGACTCTCAGCGCACGAAACGGATCGCCTGACTGACGTTGTACTGTCGGCGCTCGTCGATCCGGAAACCGGCTTCCACGAGCCCGGCGTACTCCGGGGTCGTCTCGAACCGGTGCGGTGGGAGCGTCCACCACTGATTCGACGTGTGGTAGATCCGCTGTTCGACCGTCCGCTCGGCGTCGGCGAAGAACCACACCACGTCGCACGTGGACAGCTGCCCCGCGACCGCCTGGAACGGGAGGTTCTCGTCCCACAGCCAGCCCTCGGCGGCTGCGGTCCGTCCCAGCCCCGGATCACGGGTGCCCGCGAAGGTCTCCGGCCGGGCCGTGATCACCAGCCGCTGCGACGCCGGGTTCCACGCGGCTCCACCGAACAGCACACAGTCACCGGGCTCGAGCCGGTCGGCGACATCGTGGTTGACCGTGCTGAAATCCATGCCGCTGGGGTCGGACCATGCGGAGCGCTGTGCGACGAAGGACGGCACGGTCAGCAGCACCAGTGCACCGGTGACACCGACCGTCGCCCACGTCCGCACGGCCACCGCCGCGACGGCGGCCGCACCGACCAGCGCGACCGCGGGCGTCGTGAAGGTCAGGTACCGGTCCAGGTAGACCGGGGTCGCGACGAGCGAGTACGTCACGAGCATCGCCATCGGCAGCACGATCCACGGAACGGCCACCGCGAGAACGCCGTGTCGCCGCACCGGCGTGCGTCGCCGCACCGCCGCGACGGTTCCCGCGACGAGCAACACCGTGAACGCCGCCGCGAACCAGGGGGCGCCCACGAACCACTGATACTCCCACACGATCCGCGGCAGATTCCGGTCGAGGGGCCGAATCCACGACGTCTGCCCCGCCTGGGCGAACGCCTCGAGCACGAGCGGGCTCGCCGCCGCCGAGCCCGCCACCACCGCCGCCGCCCACGCCGGTCCGCGGCGCCGCAGGTCACCCCGCCACGCCAGGGTGATCAGGTGCGCCGGCACCAGCGCAATCGTGTACAGGAACAGCACCACCGACAGCGCGAGCACGGCGGCGTACAGCAGCCACCATCGGAGCCGGCCCGACTCGCACGCCACGAGCAGCAGCACGGTCAGCCACACGGCGACGGCCGCGGACGGGGCGTAGCTGCGGGCCTCGACCGCAGCCCACGTCACACGGGGCAGCAGCAGGAAGACGACACCCGCGAGCACGCCGAGACGCCGGTCCGCGAGCATGCACGCCAGCACCACCACGCCGCCGGCCGCGGCACCCACGGCCAGGATGCTCGGCACCCGCGCCGAGAACTCCGAGGCCCCGAAGACGGCGAACCAGTACCGCATCGCCACGTAGTACAGGCCGTGGACGACGTCGACGTTGCCGAGCACTCGGTCCAGGTCGGCGCGGGAGCGCTGGGCCACCGAGAGGGTGGCCAGCTCGTCGTACCAGAAGGAGGGCCGCCACGACCCCCACGCTGCGACGATCGAACCCAGCAGTGCGACGAGGACGGCATCCCGCGCGCACGCCGTGGTCCGATCGGCCATCCGCTATCGCCCGTACAGGCGGGCCCAATTCTCCCGGCTGGTCAGCTGCGGCGCGGCCTCGCGGTACCGCAGGGACACCGCGGGGGTTTCCTGCTTCAGGGCCTGCAGCGCACGCATACCGCGCCGGAGCAGCGCGACGGCCCGCTTCTTGTCCCGCCTGCGCACGCGGACGCCCTCCTGGGAGGCGTCGGTGACGACGGCATGCGAGAACAGCGAGACGTGCCACCAGTGCGCGTCCGACGACGGGACCGCGACCGGATGGGCGGGGAGGCGGCCCCGCCACTGGTTGAGGGCGCGTTTGGCCAGCACCGCCCACTCGAGGCTCTTGCGCGGGTGCGGGCCGGCCGGGGTGATGAACATGTCGGCCGGACGCAGACCCGGCACGTTGTTCGCGTTGTGGCGGATGGTCTCCCCGTATTCCGCGCGCTCACGCCGGATGGCGGCCGCGGCCTCCATGCCGCCGTCGTGCAGGAATTCGGGTCCGCGCAGGAAGTCCTCGACGGCCTTGATCAGGGTGAACGCCATGCCGTACTGCATCGAGACGAGGTAGCGGAACAGGTCCGTCCGCAACTGCTTGGCGAGTGCCTTGCCGTCGAGTTCGGTGTGCAGTGCGGCGGTGATCATGGCGTTGCGGAGGTTGAAGTAGCGATGCCACTCGTCCCAGTCCTTCCACGCGAAGTCCGCGTGCCACACCGCGGCGCCGGGTAGCGTGACGGTCGCGACGCCGTTCGCCCGCGAGCGGTAGCCGTACTCGATGTCGTCCCACTGGAAGAACAGGGGCAGCGGGTAGCCGACCTTGTCGACGACCTCGGACGGGATCAGGCAGGACCACCATCCGTTGTAGCCGGCGTCGACCCGGATGTCCTGCTGCTTCTTCAGCGTGCTCTTGTCCGCGAGCGCGTTCTTCACCTCGAGGCCGGCCTGGAGACGCTGCAGGTCGGCGACCTCGGCGCCGACGTGGACCCGGTCGGGGTGCAGCAGGTAGAGCATCTGCGCGCCGACGATGGCGGGCTCGACGGTGCAGTTCGCGAACATGTTGAGCCGGACCACGGCCTCCGGTTCGCACAGGACGTCGTCGTCCATGAAGACGATGTTGGCGCCGGGATTCCGCGCCGACCCGGTGACCTCGTACAGACCGCGGGTGAATCCGCCGGCGCCGCCCAGGTTGGGCTGCGTGATGTAGACGAGCTTGTCGCCGAGCTCGGATGCGACGCGCCGGAACTCCTCCCGGGTCTCGACGCGGTCGTTGCCCTGATCGATCACGTACACCGACTGCACGTCGGCCAGCGCGATCGGGTCGTCCGCCATCGCGGCCAGCGTCGCCGCGCAGTCGTCGGCGCGGTTGAAGGTGCAGATGACCACTGCCGCAGGCCGCAGCGTCTCCGGAGCCGGCACCGTCCACCGGGCGTTCGCGACGGTCAGCTCGCCGGAGCCGGTCGAGATCCGCGCGAACAGGGCACCGCCGTCGACGAACCGGTCGATGGGCGTGGACACCGTCACCGACGTGGGCGTGCCGTGGGACGACACGGTTGTCGTGGCGACGATCCGTCGCCGGCCGCGGGCGTCGGTGGCGACCAACTCGAGGCGGCCGTCTCCGTCGACCTCGGCGACGAACGCGACCTCGGTGACCGCGGTCCAGCGCTGCCAGTAGCTGGCGGGGAACCTGCCGAAGTAGGTGTCCGTTTCGATACGGCTCCGGCGGCCGAGGCGCACCCGGGTCCGCTCCCGGTCCACAGTCCCCTTGACGGTGACGTACATGTCGTCACTGACCAGCGGAGACGGTCCCGCGAACAGCGCGCGCTGCGCGGTCTGCCGGGCTGCAGGGCGCTCCGGGACGGACGAACCGTCGGCCGCGGTGCCGACCCCTCCCGTCGGTTCGATCGCAGCGAATTCGGCCTTGTCCATCCGTCGAAACACCTTTCGGAACCTTGCTGCCCCCCAGGACACAACTCGTCCCAGGCTACCAACGGGCCGCGGACCGGCCGACCTTGCCGCGGATCCGCTGTGCGCCCGCCCGGCCGGTCCCGGGCACACCCCCGTTATCCTTGGCCTCTGCCAGCCCCCTCCCGACCTCTGGAGCACATGTGACGTCCGCCGTCGAGCCCGCGACGCGGCGGCAGCGCTGGCTCTGGGGCACGGTGGTGGCGGCGACGGTGACGCTCACCTACCTGGTGATCCTGACGGCCGACGATCGGTGGTTCTACACCGACGACACCGAATCCGGTGCGGTGCCGAACTGGCTCTTCCTCGGCCGGATCCTGCGGACGGGACAGCTGCCGAGTCTCGTGCCCGAACAGTGGATGGCCGGGAACTACCCGGTCGAGGGACAGGGCGGCCTCTGGAATCCGCCGCAGCTGCTCGTCAACCTGATCGCACCCTCGGTCGACAACATGGTGCTGCTCGCGACGGGCGTGAAGTGGGCGTTCACCGTCGTGCTGGCGCTGGGGGTGTACCGGATCTGCCTGGAGTACGGTGCTCGCGCCCCGTGGGCGGCGGTGGCCGGCGCCGCGGTCCCCTTCACCGGGTTCGCGCTCTTCTACGACCAGGCCACCTGGGTCACGGCCCTCACCGGATCCGCCTGGGTGGCCCAGGCGTGGGCGAGTTCACTGCGCTACCTGCGCGGCCGCTCCGGCCCCCTGCCGGCGTTCGTGTTCCTGTACCTCGCGATCAGCGTCGGCTACGTCTTTCCCGCCCTGGTGGCCGGGATCCTCACCGGCTGCCTCATGATCGGCGAACGGATCCATCGGAACTCGTGGCGGCCGTCGCTGCGACTGGCGGTCGTCGCAGTCTGTGCCGCCGCGGGCGGGCTGATCACCTATCTGCCCGGGGTGCTGTCCAGCTCCGTCACGTGGCGCTCCGATCAGGGTTTCCAGAACGACAACTTCCTCGCGGCCCCCTGGTCGGACACCCTCAATTCCGGCATCCCCTCGGCACTGCCGGGCATCGAAGCCTGGTTCGGGGAGGTGCAGCCGTTCCCCGTCACCTACATCGCCTGGTTCGTCGTCCCGGCTCTCGCCTTCGTGGACTGGAAGACCGTGAACCGGTCCGTGCGCAGCCTGGCAGGCGCGCTGATCTTCCTCGTCGCCATGCTGATGGCGACCGCGGGACCCAGCGTGATGGGGCCGCTGCGCTGGCCGGCGCGGCTGCTGCCGATGTTCGCTCTCGCGACGCTCGTGGTGGTGTGCGTGCTGCTCAGCCGCCACGGCACACTCCGCGGGATCCGGGTCCGCGCGGGCGCGGCGGCCACACTCGTGCTGTTGATGACGCTGCGTTCCGGATCCTCGTCCCCCGAGTTCATGAATCGTCACCTGCTGTGGGCGGGTGCCGTCCTCCTCGTCGGGGCCGTCGTCCTGTGGGCCGCGCTCCGCGCCGGTGAGCGGACGGTCGCGACGCTCCTGCTGCTCTCGGCACTGCCCGTCGTGTACTTCCAGGTGGCGTCGACGACACCGCATCCGCTCGCGTGGGATCTGCCCGCCCGGCAGTCGGTCGCGAAGGCGAACTTCCCGGACCGGCCGGGCACCACGCTGCAACTCGCCGACCGCGAACTGGTGCTGCCGTGGACGGCGAACCCGGAGGGCGTCTACCGCTCCCTGGTGTTCGGCAACTTCGCCAAGTCCCTCGACGAGACCTACGTCAACGCCTACACCCCCATCGGCTTCGAGGAGTTCGCCTTCCACCTGTGCATGCGGCACGACGGTTCGAGCTGTGCGGACGCGTTCGCCGCTGCCTTCGCCACCGAGCCGAGTACCGATCGCACGTACGTGGACCTGATGCTCGTGGATCGGGTCGTGCTGCAGCGCCGGCAGTATCCGGACGCCGGCTCGGAGCCGGCGCCGCCCGGCTGGCGGTGGGTGCAGTCGCCGCCCGGGTCCGCGGACGCCGTGGACGCGGTGATCCTCGAACGGATCGGCGGACCGGTCAGCGGCGGGAACGGACGCATCTCCTTCACCGAGGGAGTCACCGCGACCACGGTGGCCGAGGACTACGCGACGAGCCGGGTCCGCGTCGATTCGGCGGACGGCGGACGCGTCGTCTTCGCCCGGCTGAACTGGCCCGGCTACGCGGTCACGCTGGACGGCCGGCCGCTGGATCCGCGGTCGGTGGACGAGATGTTCCTCGCGGTGGACATCCCCGCCGGCACCGACGCGGGGGAACTCGTCGTGAGCTGGACCCCGCCGGGACAGGGGGCCGGATTCGCCGGACTGGGCCTCGGTCTCGTCGGTGCCGCGACCATGCAACTGCTGTACCTGCGAGACCGGCGGAAGACCCGGCGGGAACATCCGGACGAGACCGCGCTGCCCGTGGCGCCCGCCACGGTGGGCTGAGACCACGGTCGACTGACACGGTCGACTGACACTACGGTCCGCTGTAACTACGGGGGGCTGAGCCGCGACCGGAAGACGGTGTAGAACACCCGCCGCTGAAGCGCGGCGAGTTCGGCGCGACGATTTCCCTGCCACACATCGGCCGCCCGGAGCCCGCCGGGCAGTTGTCCGGCCACCCACCGGTGGTAGGCCTTCGCCTGCCGGGCCTGCTCGGCGACGAGCGCCACGCTCCACTGACCGGCACTGACGCGGAACCCGCCGACGACCTGCCGGAGGGCATACAGATCGCCGTGGAACAGCACCTTCGTGTAGGAGGCCATGTCGATGAGGTAGGGGAAGCGACCGTCCCATCCGCCGGCCCGTTCGAGAGCGTCGCGCCGCATCGTCACGCACATCGGCTCACCGAAGACGTTGGTGCCCAGCCGCACGGTGCGCCGGATCGCCTCCTCACCCGGCACCAGGCCCGACAGTCCCTGGAGCCCGCGGCCGCCGATCATCTTCGTGCCGCGCGCGTCGAGGATGTCGCGCCGCGACGCCACCGCCACCGCCGACGGGTGCGCATCCAGGGCCGCCACCTGGGCGGCGAGGGCACCCGGATAGAGCAGGTCGTCGCCGCACACCAGCTTGACGTACTCGCCGGTGGCCTCGGCCGTCACGCGCTGCCAGTTCCGGGGCGCACCACCGCCCGCCGGGGTCGACAACAGGGTCACGCGCCGGTCGCCGGCGTACTTGCCGAGCAGGTCGGCGGTGCCGTCGGTGGAACTGTGGTCGGCGACGATCAGTTCGAAATCCCCGAAGTCCTGCCCGAGCACGGACTCGACCGTCGCCTCGATGTACGGCGCATTGTTGTAGGCCGGAATCACGACGGAGAGTTTCGGCCTCGTCACTGCTGCTCATCCCGTTCTCGAAGGGGCCGGCGCGGGGCGGGCCGGTGGACGGCGTCACCGTACATCGGCACGGACCGCACCCGAAAACAGCCCCGCCCGGCGTATACACTCCCGACTTGTGAGCAGCGACGACGGGGCGGGGACGGGCACGCCACACCGCGTGTCGATCGTCGTACCGGTCTACCAGGGCGAACACACCCTGGGTGAGCTGCTCGAGCAGATCCTTCCGTGGACCGAGGTCACCCTGACCCCCGGCGGCCGTCCCATGGTGGTCGAGGAGGTTCTGCTCGTCCACGACAACGGCCCCGACGACTCGGCCCGCGTCATCCGGGAACTGTCCGCGAAGTACCCGTTCGTCGCCGGGGTGTGGCTCAGCCGGAACTTCGGCCAGCATCCGGCGACGCTCGCGGGCATGGCGTCGAGCGGCGGCGAGTGGATCGTCACCCTCGACGAGGACGGCCAGCACGACCCGGCCGCCATCGGCGGTCTGCTCGACACCGCGCTCGACGAGGGTGCGACGGTCGTGTACGCGAAGCCGACGAACGCGGCACCGCACGGCGCGCTGCGGAACGTGGCCTCCAGGGGATCCAAATGGTTCCTGGCCCGGGTGCTGTCCGTCTCCGACAGCCCCGACTACCAGAGCTTCCGCCTGGTGCTGGGCGAGGTGGGACGGTCCCTCGCCGCCTACGCGGGTTCGGAGGCCTATCTCGACGTCGCGCTGGGGTGGATCGCGGGGAAGGTGAGCACCAGCCCGGTCGCACTGCGCGAGGAGCAGGGACGGGCGTCCGGCTACCGGCTGCGCACCCTGCTGTCGCACTTCTGGCGGATGGTGCTGTCGAGCGGCACCAAGGGCCTGCGGATGGTGAGCCTGCTGGGCGTGGTCCTGGCCGTCGGCGGTCTCCTGTGGGCGGCGTGGGTGCTGGTGTCCTACCTGTTCCTCGGCAACCGCTTCCCGGTGCAGGGCTGGGCTTCGACGACGGTCATCCTGCTGCTGGGATTCGGTGCCGTCCTGTTCTCCCTCGGGGTCATCGCCGAGTACGTCGGGGTGGCGGTGAAGACGGCGATGGGCAAACCGCCGTACCTGATCGTCAGCGATCCCGACTCCGGCCCGCTGGGCCGCACCCAGCGGTATCCCGACCTCGAATCCTTCCGGAGCGGGTAACCGTGCCGGCGCCGACGTGGGTCGTCGGAAGCGGCGGGCTGCTCGGTTCGTGGGTGACCCGGGAGCTGCGTCGCCGCGACGTCCCGGTGACGACGAGTGTGGTGCCGTGGGACGAGCCGGAACAGGCCCGCACCGTGCTGCTGGCCGATGCGGACCGGTTCGTCCGCGGCGCCGGGGGCGGGCCGTGGCGGGTCGCGTGGTGTGCCGGTGCCGGCGTGAACGGCACGACGTCGGAGGCCTTCGCGGCCGAGAATGCCCTGCTGCGCGACGTGCTCGACGGACTCGCGCACGCGGGCGGCGGCAGCGCCGAACGGGGGACGGTGTTCCACGCGTCGTCGGCAGGCGGGGTGTACGCGGCCGCGCCGGGCGCCCCGCACTCCGAGTACAGTCCCACGGCCCCGCTCGGTCTGTACGGACACGCCAAGCTGGCCGCCGAGACCGTCGTCACGGATTTCGCGCGTGAGACGGGCGCGACCGCCGTGATCGGGCGCTTCGCGAACCTGTACGGGCCGGGCCAGAATCTCGCCAAACCGCAGGGTCTCGTCTCCCACCTGTGCCGCGGGTATCTCACGGGGACGCCGGTCTCGATCTACGTCTCGATGGACACTCTGCGGGACTACCTGTTCGTCTCCGACGCGGCCGAGATGGTGGCCGACGCCCTGGCCCGGGCGGAGACCGACCCGGGCCAGGTGAGCACCAAGATCTTCGCGTCGGGCCGGTCGGTGACGATCGGCGCGATCCTGGGCGCCTGCCGGACCGTCTTCCGCCGTCGCCCCAACGTCGTGCTGGCGTCGTCGCCGCTCGCGTCGGTGCAGGGCCGGGACCTGCGGTTACGGTCCGTGGTGTGGCCGGAGCTGGACCGTCGCAGCCATCGGCCGCTGCCGGCCGGCATCGCCGCGACGCTGGAGGCGACCCGGCGCTCGATGGGTCAGTCGGCTCGGCCGAGTGTGCGCTCGCCGGATCGGGCGTAGGCCTGTTCGGTGGCGTCCTTCTGGGGTCGCCACCAGTGCTCGTGGGTGCGGTACCACTCGATCGTCGCGGCCAGCCCCTCCCGGAAGTCCCGGTAGCGGGGCTGCCAGCCGAGTTCGGTGCGCAGCCGGGTCGCGTCGATCGCGTAGCGCAGGTCGTGGCCGGGCCGGTCGGTGACGAAGTCGAAGTCGGTGCGGTCCCTGCCGCACAGCTCGAGGACGGTCTCGACGACGGTGCGGTTGTCGGTCTCCCCGTCCGCGCCGATCAGGTAGGTCTGCCCGATCTCGCCCTTGTCGATGATCGTCCACACCGCCCGGTTGTGGTCGTCGACGTGGATCCAGTCCCGCACGTTCGCCCCGGTGCCGTACAGCCTGGGCCGCACCCCGTCGAGGACGTTGGTGATCTGCCGCGGGATGAACTTCTCCACGTGCTGGTACGGCCCGTAGTTGTTCGAGCAGTTCGAGATCGTCGCCGCCACCCCGAACGAGCGCACCCACGCCCGCACCAGCAGATCCGAGCCGGCCTTGGTCGAGGAGTACGGGCTCGACGGGTTGTAGGCGGTGGCCTCGGTGAACCGCGCCGGATCGTCGAGGTCGAGATCGCCGTACACCTCGTCGGTGGAGATGTGGTGGTAGCGCACCGCATGCCGGCGCACCGCCTCGAGCAGGGTGAACGTGCCCATCAGGTTGGTCTGCACGAACGGCGACGGATCGGCCAGGGAGTTGTCGTTGTGCGATTCGGCGGCGAAGTGCACCACCAGATCCGACTCGGCCACCAGCTCGTCCACCAGGTCGGCGTCGGCCACGTCGCCGCGGACGAAGCGGACCTGCTCGGCGACCGGGTCGAGGGAGGCGAGGTTGCCGGCGTAGGTGAGCTTGTCGAGCACCGTCACCTGCGCCTCGGGGCGGTCGGCGACGGTCCGATGCACGAAGTTCGCACCGATGAAACCGGCACCGCCGGTGACGAGCAACCGCATGCGGCAACCCTACCGGCGGTGCGGTCGTTGGTCCGCGTCCACCCCGGATGGGAGACTGCCCGTCATGCGCGGAATCATTCTCGCCGGCGGCACCGGGTCCCGACTGCATCCGATCACCCTGGGAGTGAGCAAGCAGCTGGTGCCGGTCTACGACAAGCCGATGATCTACTACCCGCTGTCGACGCTCATGCTCGCCGGGATCCGCGACATCCTGATCATCACCACCGCCGAGGACGCTCCGCAGTTCCATCGGCTGCTCGGCGACGGGTCGCGATACGGGGTGAACCTGACCTACCGGGTGCAGCCGGAACCGAACGGTCTCGCCCAGGCGTTCGTCCTCGGCGCCGAGCACATCGGCGACGGCAGCGTCGCCCTGGTCCTCGGGGACAACATCTTCTACGGTCCGCGCCTGGGCACCCAGCTCACCCGGTTCGCCGACCTCGACGGCGGGGCGGTGTTCGCCTACCGGGTGTCCGACCCCAGCGCCTACGGCGTGATCGAATTCGACTCCGACGGCCGAGCTCTGTCGCTCGAGGAGAAACCCGCCACCCCCAAGTCGAACTTCGCGGTGCCCGGACTGTACTTCTACGACAACGACGTCGTCGCCATCGCCCGCGACCTGCGCCCGTCGGACCGCGGCGAATACGAGATCACCGACATCAACCGCACCTACCTCGAGGCCGGCCGCCTCCAGGTCGAAGTCCTCCCCCGCGGCACCGCCTGGCTCGACACCGGCACCTTCGACTCGCTGCTCGACGCCTGCAACTACGTCCGTACCATCGAACAACGCCAGGGCCTGAAGATCGGCGCCCCCGAGGAGGTCGCGTGGCGGCGCGGCTTCATCACCGACGACGAACTGCGTGCCCTGGCCGCGCCGCTGGTCAAATCCGGCTACGGCAGCTACCTGCTCGACCTGCTCGACCGGGAAGGACACTGACGGTGCACTACCGCGAACTGAAGATCCCCGGCGCCTTCGAGATCACCCCCCGCCAGTTCGGCGACGACCGCGGCGTGTTCTACGAATGGTTCAAACAACCCACCTTCGCCGACGCCGCCGGCCGCCCGCTCGACCTGGCCCAGGCCAACTGCTCGGTCTCCGCCGCCGGGGTGCTGCGCGGCATCCACTACGCCGACGTCCCGCCCGGGCAGGCCAAGTACGTCACCTGCGTCGCCGGCGCGGTCCTCGACGTCGCCGTCGACCTGCGCGTCGGCTCCCCCACCTTCGGACAGTGGGACGCGGTCCTGCTCGACGACGTCGACCGCCGCGCCATCTACCTCCCCGAAGGCCTCGGCCACGCCTTCTGCTCCCTCGCCGACGGCTCCACGGTCGTCTACCTGTGCTCGACCACCTACAACCCCGACCGCGAACACGAGATCGACCCCCTCGACCCGCAGATCGGCATCGACTGGCCCACCACCGGCCGCGACGGCACACCCCTGCACTACGAACTCTCCGCCAAGGACAAGGCCGCACCGTCGCTGGCCGACGTCGTCGCCGCCGGGTCGCTGCCGCGGTACCTCGGGTGAGCGCGCAGCCGGTGCCCTCCCCCGATCCCGCCACCGAGCCCGCCGGCGCGCCCGGCGGGATGACGGGGGCGCCGGGTCCGCTCATGCGCCTGTTCAAGAACCAGGCCGTGGCGTTCCTGCTGGTGGGGGCGTTCAACACCGCGCTGGGCACCGCGTGGTTCATCGTGTGGCAGCTCGCCGTCGGCGACACCCTCGGCTACCACTTCGCGATCGTGGCGGGCTACGCCTCGAACGTGCTGTGTGCCTTCTCCACCTACCGCTATCTGGTGTTCCGGGTGCGCGGTCACTTCCTGCGCGACCTGTGGCGGTTCGTGACGGTCAACCTGAGCGCCTTCCTGCTGAACCTCGCCCTCATGACCGTGGCCGTCTCGGTGCTCGGGTTCCCGCCGATCCCGTCGCAGATCGTGATCACCGTCGTGACCGCGACGGCGAGCTTCTTCGGCTACCGGGACTTCTCCTTCCGTCGCGCCGAGCGCGGCTGACCGCCGCCCCGAGGGAACGGTCCGTGCCGCCCCGGAGACGAGCGAGACATCCGCTCGCCCCACCGCTCAGCGCAGGCGGAAGATCACGGCGCGCTGCACCACGAAGTTGATGACGGTGGCCGTGCCCTGCGCGACGACGAACGCCAGCGGCACGCGCCACCACTCGTCGGGCAGCGCGTCGTACAACACGTAGTTGATGCCGACCTGGACGGCGTAGGTGATCGCGTACAGGATCACCACCGCGACGAACCGGGCCCGGCTCGGTTCGGCCCTGAAGGTCCAGCGCCGGTTGATCAGGTACGCGGTGGTGGTGCCGGCGACGAACGACAGCGACTTCGCGACGTTGACGTGCAGCCCCACGGCGAGCAGCAGCACGTAGAGGCCGAAGTCCACGATCGCGGACAGCCCGCCGGTGAGGACGAACCGCACGATCTGCGTCTTCAGGTCGAGCGCCTCGTCCGCGGTGCTGTCGGTGACGGGGATCTCCACCGGTAGGGGGGCGTGATGCTCCGGTTGCGTCTGCCAGTGCGGGTGCTGCGGATGCTCGGACACGGGCGACAGCCTATGCGAGCGGGGCCCACGTCCCCGCTGCGCGACGGAACGCAGCCGGACGCTTCCGGCAATCCGGACGCCGGGACGCCGGGCGTCACCGGCGACACACTCTCGCCGCTGCGACCGGCGGGTAACCTGTACGGCGATGTCCACGACAGCTGCAGAGCCGGCCGCCGCGCCGCTCCCCACCCAGACCCGCACTCTGACCGGCTGGGGGCGCACCGCCCCGACCACCGCGGAAGTGCTGTCCACTCCCGACGTCGAGGTGATCGCGCAGGCGGTCGCCCGGGTCGCGGAGCAGAACGAGTCCAAGCCGTCGCACCTGCGCCGCGGTGTCATCGCCCGTGGTCTCGGCCGCTCGTACGGTGATCCGGCGCAGAACGCGGGCGGGCTCGTCGTCGACATGACGGCGCTGGACCGGATCCACACGATCGACCGCGAATCGCGGCTGGTCACCGTGGACGCGGGCGTCGACCTGGACCAGCTGATGCGCGCGGCGCTCCCGTTCGGGCTGTGGGTCCCGGTGCTGCCGGGCACCCGGCAGGTGACCGTGGGCGGTGCGATCGGCGCGGACATCCACGGCAAGAACCATCACAGCGCGGGCAGCTTCGGCAACCACGTCCGGTCGATGGACCTGCTCACCGCGGACGGCCAGGTGCGCACCCTCACCCCCCACGGGCGCAATTCCAAGCTGTTCTGGGCGACGGTCGGCGGCATGGGCCTGACCGGCATCATCCTGCGCGCCACCATCGAGATGACGCCCACCGAGACGGCGTACTTCATCGCCGACGGCGTGGTCACCAGCACCCTCGACGAGACGATCGCCGTGCACAGCGACGGCTCCGAGGCGAACTACGACTACTCGAGCGCCTGGTTCGACGCGGTCGCGCCGCTGCCGAAGCTCGGCCGGGCCGCGATCTCGCGCGGTTCGCTGGCCAAGCTCGACCAGCTGCCGAAGAAGCTGCAGAAGAACCCGCTGAAGTTCGACGCGCCGACGCTGCTGACGTTCCCGGACATCTTCCCGAACGGCCTGGCCAACAAGTACACCTTCAGCGCCGTCGGCGAGCTGTGGTACCGCAAGTCCGGCAACTACACGGGCAAGGTCCAGAACCTGACGCAGTTCTACCACCCGCTCGACATGTTCGGGGAGTGGAACCGCGCCTACGGCTCGAACGGGTTCCTGCAGTACCAGTTCGTGGTGCCGACCGAGGCGGTCGACGAGTTCAAGAAGATCATCGTCGACATCCAGCGCTCGGGGCACTACTCGTTCCTCAACGTGTTCAAGCTGTTCGGGGAGGGCAACAAGGCGCCGCTGAGCTTCCCGATGCGCGGCTGGAACATCTGCGTCGACTTCCCCATCAAGGCGGGGCTCAACGAGTTCGTCCGCGAACTCGACCGCCGCGTCCTCGAGTTCGGCGGCCGTCTCTACACCGCGAAGGACTCGCGCACCTCCGCCGAGACGTTCCACGCGATGTACCCGCGCATCGGCGAATGGATCAAGATCCGCCGCTCGGTCGACCCCACCAACGTGTTCGCCTCCGATATGTCCAGAAGGTTGGAACTCCACTGATGATCAACGCCGTCGGCAACCCCCAGACCCTGCTGCTCCTCGGTGGCACGTCCGAGATCGGACTCGCCATCGTCGAGGAGTACCTGCGCAAGGCGCCGGCCCGGGTGATCCTCGCCGCGCTGCCCAACGACCCCCTGCGCGACGACGCTGTCGCGCAGATGAAGGGTGCGGGGGCCACCAAGGTCGACCTGATCGATTTCGACGCCCTCGACACCGGCAACCACCCGGACATGATCGCCCGGGCCTGGGATCTCGCCGGAAACGGTCGCTCCGCAGGCTCCGCTCCTGCCGGGGACGTCGACGTCGCGATCGTCGCGTTCGGCATGGACGCCGACGCCGAGGAGCTGTGGCAGAACCAGACCAAGGCCATCCGGGTCGCGGAGATCAACTACACCGCGGCCGTGTCGGTCGGTGTGCTCCTCGGCGAGAAGATGAAGGCGCAGGGCTACGGGCGCATCATCGCGATGTCCTCCGTCGCCGGTGAGCGGGTCAAGCGAGCCAACTTCGTGTACGGCTCCGCGAAGGCCGGGCTCGACGGCTTCTACCTGGGCCTCGGGGAGGCCCTGGCGCCGTTCGGTCCGCGGGTGACGGTGGTGCGTCCCGGACAGGTGCGCACCAAGTTCAGCGCCCACGTCGAGGAAGCGCCGCTGACGGTCGACAAGGAGGACGTCGCCGCGCTGGCCGTCGCCGCGTCCGCGAAGGGCAAGGAGATCGTTTGGGCTCCGGGCGCCTTCCGGTACGTGATGATGGTGCTGCGGCACATCCCGCGCGCGATCTTCCGGAAGCTGCCGATCTAGGCTGCGGGGGTGTCCGACCCAGTCGTATCCTCTTCCGACGTGGCCCCCTTCCGGCGAGCCCTCCGCACCGCCGGCGAGGGGGCCGCTGCGGTTGTCGTCGCGACGATCGTCGCCGCCGTGGGGCTGTTCGCGTTCGCGCGCGTGCAGTGGCCCGCATTCAACTCCTCGAACGTCACGCAGGCCGTCACGACGGTGCTGCAGGTGGGGGCGCTCGCCGTGCTCGCCGGCTCGGTCGTGCTGCTGCGCCGGCGACGGTGGACGGCGTTCGCGCGGGTGCTGTCGTGGGCGGGTCTGTCGGGTCTGGTCACCGTCACCCTCGGGATGCCGTTGGCGGCGACGAAGCTCTATCTGCACGGCATCTCCGTCGACCAGGAGTTCCGCACCGAGTACCTGACGCGGCTCACCGACTCCCCCGCGCTGCGGGACATGACGTACGCGGACCTGCCGCCGTTCTACCCCGCCGGCTGGTTCTGGATGGGCGGCCGCTTCGCGAGCCTGCTCGGCCTGGACGGCTGGGAGGCGTTCAAGCCGTGGTCGATCGTGTCGCTGGCCGTCGCCGCCGTCGTCGGGCTCGTGCTGTGGACCGCGCTGGTGCGGGTCGACCTGGCCGTGCTGGTCGCCACCGCCACCACCGCCGTCGTCCTCGCCTACGGCTCTCCGGAGCCGTACGGCGCGTTCGTCGCGCTGCTGATCGCGCCTGCCCTCGTCATGGCGTGGGGGGCGCTGTCGCGCCCGGTGCGTCCTTTGGGCGGCTGGGGCAGCCCAAAGGACACACCGGGCGGCGGAGCCGTCGTCGGGACCGGGCTCTTCCTGGGCCTGGCCGCGACGTTCTACTCCCTCTACCTCGGGATCGCGGCGTTCGCGGTGACGGTGATGGCCGTCGTCGCCGCGGTGCTCGCGCGACGCGCGGCGGGCACCTGGCGGGCCGCTCTCCCCGTGCTGGTACGGCTGGGCGTGATCGCGGGGATCGCCGTCGCCGTCGCGCTGCTCGTGTGGGCGCCGTTCGTGCTCGAGGTGCTGCGGGGCGGGTCCACCGCCGGATCCGGCACGGCGACGCACTACCTGCCCGAGACCGGGGCGCGGCTGCCCCTGCCGATGTTCCACGGTTCCCTGATCGGGCTGCTGTGCCTGCTCGGCACGGTGTGGCTGGTCGGGCGGGCCACGTCGTCGCGGCGTGCGCAGGCCCTCGGGCTCGGCGTGGTGTCCGTGTACCTGTGGTACCTGGCGTCGATGGCGCTGACCGCGATGGGCAACACTTTGCTGGCCTTCCGCCTCGAGGTGATCCTGCTCGTGCTGCTCGCGGCGGCCGGCACGTTCGCGTTCGTCGACTTCACCCGCTGGATCGTGCTGGCCACCAGCGAGAACCAGCGGGTGCGGTGGTCGCTCATCGCGGTCGGCGCGCTGGGTGCGCTCGCGTTCACCCAGAACATCCCCCAGGTCCTCGCGAACGAGATCACCGTCGCCTACACCGACACCGACGGCAACGGTGAACGCGCCGATCAGCGTCCGCCCGGCGCGGGCGCCTACTACGCCGAGCTGGACGAGACGATCACCGCGGCGCTGGGCCGGCCGCGCGACGAGATCGTCGTCCTCACCGCCGACACCACCTTCCTCACCTACTACCCGTATCTCGGGTTCCAGGCGCTGACGTCGCACTACGCGAACCCGTTGGCGGACTTCGAGGGACGCGCCGCCGCGATCGAGGACTGGGCGTCGGTCGAGACGACCGACGAGCTGCTCGCCGCGTGGGACGAGTCCCCGTGGCGGGGACCCGATGCGGTCGTGTTCCGGCAGGGCGCCGAGGGTTACACCCTCCGGCTCGCCGAGGACGTGTACCCCAACGACCCCAACGTCCGTCGCTACACGGTGACGTATCCGAAGTCGCTGTTCGACGATCCGCGGTTCACGGTCTCGGAGATCGGACCGTTCGTCGTCGTCACCCGCACGGGATAGCGGGCACGCGACGGTCCGCGAACACCGTTCGCGGACCGTCGCGACGTGGGCGTGCTACCCGCGGCGCAGCGGCATCACCGACCGCACCACCGGATCACGCAGATACAGCCCGGCCCAGACGAACACACCGACGTAGACCGGGAACAGGATGGTGCTGAAGAGCGGCATCTCGTTGAGCATGTTGGTGGCCACGGCGCCGCCGAGATACCCGGTCAGCAGCACCGCCCCGAGGATCGAGGTGGCCGGGACCAGGTACAGCGCCATGCACACGAGCATGACGACGCCGATGACGTAGTTGAGGTTCGGATCGAAGCCCAGATCGATCATCGCCTGCCGCGCCTGGTCGACGTTGAGGACGTGGATCGCGGCGTCGAACAGCAGGAACAGCACGACGAGGCCGGTGATCACCAGGCCGGCGATGCGGAATTTCCGGTCGGTGGGACGCTCGGCGGGGCGGGTGGTGGTCGAGATCATGGCAGTCTCCTCGGTCGGGGTGGCGGTCTCGCTACGGACTGACCAGCCGGCCCCGGAAAACTCATCGCACCGCACCGCACCGCACCGCACCGCACCGTGCCGATCCGGCGACCCGAGCCCGCCCCAGCCCGGTCCCGACACCCGGAACCGAGCCCCGGCTCACAACCGGGACGCCAGCAACTCGGCGAGGTGGACGCCGCGACGCTCGGTGAGATCGGCGATCTGGGTGCGGCAGGAGTAGCCGTCGGCGAGCACGACGTCGTCGGGACCCGCCGCGGCGATCGCGGGCAACAGCTGGTGCCCGGCGACGGCGACCGAGACGTCGTAGTGCGCCGGCACCACCCCGAAGTTGCCGGCGAGACCGCAGCATCCGCCGAGCCGGGTGACCGTTGCACCGGCCCGGCGCAGCAGCGCGGCGTCGGCGCCCCAGCCCATCACGGCGTGGTGGTGGCAGTGCGGCTGGGCCACCACCGACGTCCCGGACAGTGACGGCGGTTCCGAGTCGCCGAGCAGTTCGGCCAGCGTCACCGTCGAGTCGGCGACGGCGCGTGCCGGTTCGAACCCGAGCAGCTCCACGGCGTCGGAGCGCAGGACCGCCGTGCACGACGGCTCGAGGCCCACGATCGGCATGCCGGCCGGGAACAGTGCGGAGATGGTGCGGCCCAGGATCTTCCGGGCCGTATCCAGCTGGCCGGTGGTGATCCACGTCAGCCCGCAGCACTGTTGCTTTTCGGTCACGCACACCCGTCGGCCGGCCGCCTCGAGGACCCGCACCGCGGCGATCGCCACCTCCGGCGTGAAGTACTCGGTGAAGGTGTCGACGAACAGCAGGACGGGCTCGCCGTCCGTGCGACGTTCGGCCGCCGTGTCCGCGAACCAGCGACGGAACGTGCGGGGCGCGAACTCGGGCACGCGGCGACGCCGGTCGACGCCGGCGAGGGTCAGTCCGGCGGACGCCACCCCCGGCAGCTTGGCGAGGGTGTTCACGACGCGTGGTGCGCGACCGGCCAGCGCCGCCCAGCGCGGGAGCCGTCCCAGCGTGTAGTGCGTGGCGGGACGGAGCCGACCCCGGTAACTCTGGTGCAGCACTTCGGATTTGAACGTCGCCATGTCGACACCGGTCGGACAGTCGGAGGCACAGCCCTTGCATGCCAGGCACAGTTCGAGGGCCTCGTGCACCTCCGGTGAGCGCCAGGACCCGGTGACGAGCGTGCCGTTGAGCATCTCCTGCAGGACCCGGGCCCGGCCGCGGGTGGAGTCCTTCTCCTCCCGGGTCGCCAGGTAGGACGGGCACATCACCCCGCCGAGGCCGGCGGTGTCGGCGCGGCACTTGCCGACGCCGGTGCAGCGGTGCACGGCCTGCCTGAAGTCGCCGTCGTCGCCCGCGTACCGGAAGGCGAGCAGGTCCCGGACCCGGTGCGCGGCCGGGATCCGAAGGTCCCGGTCCACGGGAGCCGGGTCGACGAGCACACCGGGATTGAGCAGGCCCTCGGGATCGAACACCGCCTTGACGGCGCCGAACAGTCGCAGCGCGGTCGGCGAGTACATCAGGGGCAGCAGTTCGCTGCGCACCCGGCCGTCGCCGTGCTCGCCCGACATCGACCCCCCGAACGACGCCACGAGTTCCCCTGCTGCGAAAAGGAATTCGCGGAACATTCCGGGCATCTCGAGCGGCACGTCGAGGCGGATGTGGATGCAGCCGTCGGCGAAGTGACCGTACGGATAGCCGGTCACGCCGTACCGGGACAGCAGCGACTCGAACTCGCGCAGGTACTCCCCCATCCGTTCCGGCGGGACGGCGGCGTCCTCCCAGCCGGAGTGGGCGGGCCGCCCGGCGGGGCTGCGCCCGGCCAGTCCCGCCCCGTCCTCGCGGATGCGCCACAGCTGCGCGGCCTTGCCGGGGTCGGTCACGATCAGTGAATCCATCGCCACCGCAGCGTGTTCGACGGATCGCGCCCGTGCCAGGACCTCGCCGGCGTCGTCGCCGGACAGTTCGACGAACAACCACGCCGCCCCCCGCGGCAGCGGAGGCACCGCCGCCGCGCCGCGCCGCGCGCGCACGACGTCGACGATCCGCGAGTCGAGCCCCTCGCACGCGGTCGGACCGAAGCCGAGCAACGTGTGCGCGGCGTCGCCCGCCGTCGCGATGTCGGGGTAGCCGAGGGCCACCAGGACGCGGACCGCGGGGTCGGCGACGAGCCGCACCGTCGCCTCGGTGACGACACCGAGCGTGCCCTCGCTGCCGACGAAGAAGCGCAGGACGTCGAACCCGTTCTCGGGCAACAGGTGTTCGAGGGCGTAGCCGGAAGCCTGTCGGCCGAACCGCCCGAACTCGGTGCGGATGGTGGCGAGGTGGTCGAGGGTGATCCGGCGCAGTGATTCGAGAACGGGCGCGTCGTCGGGCAGCGACAGGTGCCGGCCCGCGCCGGTGAGCACCTCGAGACCGAGAACGTTGTCGGATGTGCGTCCGTAGCCGAGGGTGCGGGCACCGCAGGCGTTGTTGCCGATCATCCCGCCGACGGTGCAGCGGTTGTGGGTGGACGGGTCGGGTCCGAAGCGCAGTCCGTACGGGGCGGCGGCGCGCTGCAGTTCGGACTGGACGACGCCGGGCTGCACGGTCGCCGTGCGCGCCTCGGGGTCGATCCGCAGAACCCGGCCGAGGTGGCGGGCGAAGTCGAGTACGACGCCGGGCCCGACGGCGTTGCCGGCGACGGAGGTCCCGCCGCCGCGTGAGGTGAGCGGAACGCCGTGCCGGCGGCACACCTCGAGCACGGTGCCGACCTCGTCGATCTCGCGGGGCCGCACCACCGCCTGCGGGGGCACCCGGTAGAGCGAGGCGTCGGACGAGTAGAGCGCGCGGGTGGTGGTGTCGTCGAACACCTCGGAGATGCCCGCGTCGCGCAGGGCCTCGCCGATCGTCCTCGCCCGGGCCATAGGCCGATGCTAGTGCCTGCAGGGGTCGCTTCGTCGCAGGTCGGACCGGCACGGCCGGGGTCGATGCGCCGTCAGCGGGAGGTGAGGACGACCGGTCCGTCCTCGGTGATCGCGACGGTGTGCTCACAGTGCGCGGCCCGGCTGCCGTCGGCGGTGCGCAGCGTCCATCCGTCCGGGTCGTGCCGGTAGGCGTCGCCGCCGCCGGCGTGCAGCATCGGCTCGACGGCCAGCACCAGTCCCGGCCGCAGCCGCATCCCCCGCCCCACCCGGCCCTCGTTGGGCACGTGCGGGTCCTCGTGCATGCGGCGGCCGATGCCGTGACCGCCGTGGTCGGCGAGCATGCCGTAGCCGCGGGACCGGACGTATCCGCCGATCGCCGCGCCGATGTCACCGAGACGGTTTCCCGGCACGGCCGCGGCGACGCCGCGCGCGAGGGCGTCCTCCGCCGCGGCGATCAGGGCGAGGGCCTCGGGGTCGGCGGTCCCGACGATGAAGCTCACGGCGGCGTCCCCGCACCAGCCGTCGAGCACCGCCCCGCAGTCGATGCTCACCAGGTCACCGTCACGGAGCCGGTAGCTGCCGGGAATGCCGTGGACGACGGCGTCGCCGACGCTCGCGCACACGACACCGGGGAACGGCGACGGCGCCCAGTCGGGGTGGTAGCCCAGGAACGGGGAGGTCGCGCCGGCGGCTCGGAGGACCTCGGCGGCGACGTCGTCGAGGTCCTTCAGGCAGACCCCGATTCCCGCGTGGGCCCGCACGGTTGCCAGCGCCTCCGCGACCACGGCACCGGCGGCGCGCATCGCCTCGATCTCGCCGGGCGTCTTCAACTCGACCATCACACCTCCAATAGAAATACCGGTATTACTATACGGGAATGGTGCGCGAACCGCTTACTCCGGCCCAACTCGAGCGAGGACGACGCCTGGGCGAACGCCTCCGCGCGGCGCGCGGCGCCGCCGGGATGGCGACGGTCGCCGCCGAGGCCGGCATCTCCGTCGAGACCCTCCGGAAGATCGAGACCGGACGCATCGCCACGCCCGCCTTCTTCACCGTCACCGCGCTCGCCCGGGTCCTCGGACTCTCCCTCGACGACCTGGCCGGCGACCCGACGGACGATCCCGCCGAGCACGAGGCCGCCTCCTGACCGGAGGAGGCCACCCCCGCCTCCCCCGTCCCTCGCCTAGCATCGATCCTTGTGCCCGTCGATGTCCTTTCGCCCGAAACGCCCGCTTACGCCGATACGAAGGCGCGCGTGCGCACGGCCAGGATCGTCGCGACGGTCAGCGGACTGCTCGGCATGCTGCTCGCCCTGGCCGTGCCGTTCCTGCCGGTCCGGCAGGAGGCCGCCACCGTCAGCTGGCCGCAGGGCAGCGACCTGACCAACATCGAGGCGCCCCTCGTCTCCTACGCCCCCCTCGAACTGCGCGCGAGCGTGCCGTGCTCGGCCTTCCCGCTGCTCGGCGACGAGGGTGGCACCCTGATCTCGACCGTGCCGCCGGACGCCCCCGACGCCACCGAGAACGCCCTCGTGATCCGCACGGTCCCCGGCACCGACGGTGGGCCCGCCGCCATGGAGGTGGTGCTGCGCAACTCGGTGGTCGTGTCGGCACCGATCGACGACGAGCACCGCTGCACAGCCGTCACCGTCGCCACCAACGCCGACCGCACCGCCGCCGAGATCGTCGGCCTCGGGCAACACGACGACGGGCACCACATCGCCACGCTCGACGGCGATCATCGGCCGCAGATGGTCGGCGTCTACTCCGACCTGCAGGGATCGGCGCAGGCCCTCACCTCCGGCCCGGACGCCGAGCGGCTGTCCGTCCGTGCCGCCCTCGACTCGCGGTTCACCTCCACCCCGACGCTGGTCAAGTTCGTCGCGATGCTCGTGTGCATCCTCGCGACCCTGCTGTCACTCGTGGCGCTGCACCGCCTCGACGGCGTCGACAACCGCCGCGCCCGCCGGATCCTGCCCGCCCACTGGTGGCGGTTCACCGCGGTGGACGCGGTCGTCGTGGGCACGCTGCTGCTGTGGCACGTCATCGGCGCCAACACCTCCGACGACGGCTACATCCTCACCATGGCCCGCGCCTCCGACGAGGCCGGCTACATGGCCAACTACTACCGGTGGTTCGGCGTCCCCGAGGCCCCGTTCGGCTGGTACTACGACGTGCTCGTCCTGCTCGCGAAGGTCTCCACCGCCAGCGTGTGGATGCGGCTGCCCGCCCTGCTCGCCGCGATCGCATGCTGGATGGTCATCAGCCGCGAGGTCATTCCCCGGCTCGGCGTCGCCGTCCGCCGCAACCGCATCGCGCTGTGGACCGCGGGACTGGTGTTCCTCGCCTTCTGGCTGCCGTACGACAACGGCCTGCGACCCGAGCCCGTCATCGCGCTCGGCGCCCTGCTCACCTGGTGCTCGATCGAACGCGCCGTCGCCACCGGCCGCATGCTGCCCGCCGCGATCGCCGTGCTGCTCGCCGCCTTCTCCCTCGCCGCCGGCCCCACGGGACTCATCGCGGTCGCCGCGCTCGTCGCCGGGGCGCGACCCGTCGTCGTCCGGCTGGTCGGCCGCCGCCGGCTCGTCGGGGTGGTCCCGCCCCTCGCCGCCATCCTCGCCGCGGGCACCGTCGTCCTCGTCGTCGTCTTCGCCGACCAGACCCTCGCGTCGGTGCTCGAGGCGACCCGGGTGCGCTCGGCGGTCGGACCCAACGTGCCGTGGTTCGACGAACGGCTGCGCTGGGACGCGCTGCTGACCGTCTCCCCCGACGGATCCCTCAGCCGCCGGTTCGGCGTGTTCGTCATGCTGCTGTGCCTGATCGTGTGCGTGATGCTGATCCTGCGCAAGGGCCGCATCCCCGGCACTGCCCTCGGGCCGTCGCGCCGCATCCTCGGCATCGTCTTCGCGTCCCTGCTGCTGATGATGCTCACCCCGACCAAGTGGACCCACCACTTCGGCGTGTACGCCGGACTGGCCGGATCCGTCGCCGCGCTCGCCGCGGTCGGGGTCGGCGCCGTCGGCATCCGCTCCGCCCGCAACCGCGCGCTCTTCACCGCCGGGGTGCTGTTCGTGCTGGCGCTCGCATTCACCGGCTCCAACGGCTGGTGGTACGTCTCCAGCTACGGGATTCCCTGGTGGGACAAGCCGCCGTCGATCTCCGGACGCGCCTTCTCCACCGGCCTGCTGGCGCTGGCCCTGGTCGCGCTCGGCGTCGCCGCCTGGTTCCATCTGCGTGAACCGTTCGCCACCCCGAAACCCGACCGCAACGGCCGCGTGAAAGCGATCGCCTCGGCACCGCTGACCGTCGTCGCCGCGGGCGTGGTCCTGTTCGAGGTGCTCTCGCTCGTCAAGGGCGCGGTCGCGCAGTATCCGGCGTACTCGATCGCCCGGTCCAACACCGCCGCCCTGACCGGCGGCAGCTGCGGCCTCGCCGACGACGTCCTCGTCGAGACCGACCCGAATGCCACCGCGCTGGCCCCCGTCGACGGCGACGTCGCCGGAGCCCTCGGCGCCGGCACCGCCGACGGCTTCACCCCGAACGGCGTCGCCCTCGATCTCACCGCCGACGAGGAGATCTCCACCACGGGCGGCGCCAACACGGTCGACACCGAGGAGGGCGGCACCACCACCTCCACGGGCGCCGGCACCGGCGGCGGCCGCGGTGCCGCCGGCATCAACGACAGCACCGTCGCGCTGCCGTTCGGCCTGGACCCCGCCCGCACCCCCGTGCTCGGCAGCTACCGCGCCGGCGCGCAGCAGGAAGCCGTGCTCGAGTCCGGCTGGTATGCGCTGCCCGACCGCACCGACGCCACGCCGCTGCTGGTGGTCACCGTCGCCGGCCGCGTGCACTACGTCGACCCCGACGGCGTCCTCACCCCCGGTGCGGACGTGCTGCTCGAGTTCGGCCGGACCGGCGACGGTTCGAGCGTCGAGCCGCTGGCCCGCGTCGCGCCCATCGACATCGGACCGTCTCCGTCGTGGCGCAACCTGCGGGTGCCGGGCGACCGGATCCCCGCCGACGCCGACACCGTCCGCCTGGTGGTGACCGACGGCAACCTGGCCCCCGACCAGTGGGTGGCGGTCACGCCGCCGCGGATGCCGCGCCTCGAGACCCTGAACACCGTCGTCGGCTCCACGGCACCGGTCCTGCTCGACTGGTCGGTGGGGTTGGCGTTCCCCTGCCAGCGTCCGTTCGACCATCGCTACGGTGTCGCCGAGGTCCCCGAGTTCCGGATCCTGCCCGACCGGGTCGGGGCCGACTCCACCAACGGCTGGCAGGACGACATCGGGGGCGGCCCGCTCGGCTGGATACCGCTGCTGCTCACCGCCGAGACCGTTCCCACCTATCTGAACCACGACTGGGACCGCGACTGGGGCTCGCTGGAGCGATACTCACCCATCGATCCGAGCGCGAGGACTGCCGAGATCACCACCGAGGACGTCGTCCGCTGGGGCTGGTGGACACCCGGCCCGATCCGCGACGGTGTGCCCGTAATGCGTGAATGAGGTCCTACGCGTCGGTAGGGACGGTGCGTCCGCTCATCTGCGCCCGATACCATCGACAATCGTGCCCGACGACGTGACCACAGTTCCCGCCCCCTCCGCAGCCGTGCCCCGGCCGCCGGTTGCCCGGGATCTGCGGGCGCAGTACCGCACCGCCCGGCTCGTCGCCACGGTGGCGGGCCTGCTCGGTGTGCTCCTCGCCGTCGCGACCCCGTTCCTGCCCGTCAAGGTCACCGAAGCCACCGTCACCTGGCCGCAGAACGGCTCGACCGGGCCGGTCGAGGTGCCGCTCATGTCGCAGGTGCCGCTGCAGCTGAGCGCGACCGTGCCGTGCACCGCCGTCGCGAGCATGCCGCCCGGCGGTGGCATGCTCCTCGCGACCGCACCACCGAGCGGTGAGGGCGCCGCACTCAACGCGATGTTCGTGCGGGTGGGCGCCGAGAACGTGGACGTTCTCGACCGCAACGTCGTCGTGGCCACCGCCCCGCGCAGCGACGTCGAATCCGCCGCGTGCACCGAGATCAGCATCTTCTCCGACGTCGACCGCACGACCGCGGAGTTCGTCGGCCTGAGCGACGAGAACGGCAACCCGCGCGCCGGTGAGCTGACCGGCGACCTGCGCCCCCTCGTCGTCGGCGTGTTCAGCGACCTGGACACCACGGTGCCCGGCATGTCGGTGACCGTCGACGTCGACTCCCGGTTCTCGTCGTCGCCGACGGTGGTCAAGCTCCTCGCGATGATCCTGGCGGCCCTGTCGACCGCGCTGGCGATCGGTGCGCTCGCCAAACTCGACGGCACCGACGGCCGGGGGCATCGCCGCTTCCTGCCGTCGCACTGGTGGAAGTTCACCGGCGTCGACGCGGTCGTCGTCGGCACACTCCTCGGGTGGCACTTCTTCGGGGCGAACACCTCCGACGACGGCTACCTGCTGACCATGGCCCGGGTCTCCGAGCACTCGGGCTACATGGCCAACTACTTCCGCTGGTTCGGCGTCCCCGAGGCCCCCTTCGGCTGGTACTACGACGTGCTCGCCGCGTTCGCCGAGGTCTCCACCGCCAGCGTCTGGATGCGGCTGCCCGCCCTGCTCGCCGGCATCACCTGCTGGATGGTGATCAGCCGCGAGGTGGTGCCCCGCCTCGGCCGCGCCGTCCGGCACAACACCGTCGCGCTGTGGACCGGCGGCCTGGTGTTCCTCGCCTTCTGGCTGCCCTACAACAACGGCCTGCGTCCGGAGCCGATCGTCGCGCTCGGCGCCCTGCTGACCTGGTGCTCGATCGAACGGGCGATCGCCACGGGCCGGTTGCTGCCGGCTGCGACGGCCGTGATGATCGGCGCGTTCACCCTCGCCGCCGCCCCGACCGGCCTGATGTGTATCGCCGCCCTGCTCGCCGGCATCCGGCCCATGACCCGGATCGTCGTGCGCCGCCACCGCGAGGTCGGGACGCTGCCGCTGCTCGCCCCGATCGCCGCCGCCGGCACGCTCGTGCTCGTCGTCGTGTTCTCCGACCAGACCCTCGCCGCCGTGCTCGAGGCCACCCGCGTGCGCACGATCATCGGCCCGAACGAGGAGTGGTGGAACGACTTCCTCCGCTACTACTACCTGTTCGTGCAGACCGTCGACGGCTCGCTCGCCCGCCGGTTCGCGTTCCTCGTCATGCTGCTGTGCCTGTTCACGTCGCTGCTGGTGCTGCTGCGCCGGCGCCGGATCCCCGGCGTCGCGACGGGACCGTCGTGGCGGCTGATCGGCATCGTCTTCGGCACGATCTTCTTCATGATGTTCAACCCCACGAAGTGGACCCACCACTTCGGGGCGTACGCGGGCATCGCGGGGTCCCTCGCGGCCCTCACCGCGGTCGTCGTCTCCGCGAGCGCGCTGCGGTCGCGGCGCAACCGCACGATCTTCCTCGCCGGACTGCTGTTCGTGCTGGCCGTGTCGTTCGCGGGCATCAACGGCTGGTGGTACGTGTCGAGTTACGGCATCCCGTGGTTCGACAAGACCGTCTCCTTCAAGGGCAACCAGTCCAGTTCGCTGTTCCTGATCCTCTTCGGGCTCGCCCTCGGGCTCGTCGCGTGGCAGTACCTGCGGGAGGGCTACGCGCCGCCGCAACCCAGACCCACGACCCGCAAGGGCCGCCGGATCCGCAAGTTCGCCGCGGCGCCCCTGACCGTCGTCGCCGGAGCGATGGTGCTCTTCGAGGTGCTGTCGCTGCTCAAGGGCGCGGTATCGCAGTATCCGGCGTATTCGCTCGCCCGGTCCAACGTCGGCGCGCTCGCCGGCCAGACGTGCGGGCTGGCCGACGACGTCCTCGTCGAATCGGACCCGAACTCCGGTCGGCTCGCGCCCATCGTCGACCCGGACAACCCACCCCGCGGCGGCGACGCCCTCGCCGGAGCCGAACCCGTGGGCTTCGATCCCAACGGCATCCCGTCGGACCTCACGGCCGACTACGTCGAGGTCAAGCCCGGCCAGGGCAACACCGACAACCAGAGCGTCGGGCCGACGTTCGAGACCGGCGCCGGCGGCGGCACCACCGGCGGCACCGGGGCGCGCACCGTCAACGGCTCGGACGCCAAGCTGCCGTTCGGCCTCGACCCGGCCGTGACCCCCGTGCTCGGCAGCTACCAGGAGGGCGTGCAGGAACCGGCGTTGCTCACGTCGAGCTGGTACGGGTTACCCGAGCGCACCGACGACGCGCCGCTCGTCGTCATCTCGGCGGCCGGTCGCATCTGGTCCGTCGACGACACCGGCGCCACCACCTACGGCCAGTCGCTGCTTGTCGAGTACGGCAGGCGCCTGCCCGACGGCACCGTCGAACCGCAGGGCACCTACCTGCCGCGCGACATCGGGCCCGCGCCGTCGTGGCGGAACCTGCGCATCCCGCTGTCGGAGCTGCCCGCCGACACCGACGCCGTCCGCATCGTCGCCAACGACCCCAACCTCACGGGCGACCAGTGGCTGGCGTTCACACCGCCGCGCGTGCCGAAACTCGAGACGCTCGACACCGTGGTCGGCTCGGAGCAGCCGGTGCTGCTCGACTGGGCGGTGGGCCTGCAGTTCCCGTGCCAGCGTCCGTTCGACCACCGCTACGGCATCGCCGAGATGCCGAACTACCGCATCCTGCCGGACCGACCCCTGGCCGTGTCCTCCACCGACACGTGGCAGTCCGCGGACAACGGCGGACCGCTGGGCTTCACCGAGGCCCTCGCGCGCCCCGAGCAGATCCCCACGTACCTGAAGGACGACTGGGCCCGCGACTGGGGCTCGCTCGAGCGGTACGTGCGGTTCTACCCGGACGCGGTGCCGGCCGAGCCGCAGACCGAGACGGTCACCCGCTCCGGGCTGTGGAACCCGGGCACGCTGCGCGTGTACGAGTAGGCCACCCGCTGCCGTCGCATGCGGTCCTCTCGCGCCTTCCGGACCGAATGTCACACCGGTTCGGCTCCATCGACCGAATGTGACATTCGGCCAGTCGCGCCGCCGGTAACGTCGTCCGTTTCGGGCGCGATGTCACGAATGTTCGATTCTGCTCGATCGCGAACTGTTCATCGGGCCAGCGGGGGTGGGCCGGCTACGGAAGGAACTGTATGTCGAAGAAGCGTGCATTCGGACTCGCGGCGGTTACCGCCGCGGTTCTCGGCGCCGGAGTGGCGACTGCCCCGGTAGCCGTCGCCGCTCCCGAAAATGCCACCACGCTCACGCGTGTCATCGGATCGGGCGAGTCCGGCTCGTTCGGTTACGGCGGAGCCTTGGTGAACGAGGCGGTCACGGTGCGCGTCGACCCCGACGAGCCCGGCATCAGCTGGTTCGGCGGCAGCATGTGGTGCTACTGCAAGATCTCCTGGACCAACATCACCACCGGGGCCAGCGGAACCAACGAACTCCCGTCCCGGCCGGTGCTCGGCGGAGGAATGACCGGTACGCCCCGCGCCGAGACCGGCTCCGGCCGAATCGTCGCCACCGTCACCGTCCCGAACGGCTTCACGTACCTGCCGGGAGTCGGGACCTGGGTCGTCCCCTGACCGTCCGGACCGAATGTCACATCGCTTCGATTGCATCGAACCCATGTGACATTCGGTCCGTCCGTCGGTCCGCCTCGGTCCGCCCGCGACGGGTAGTCCACAACCTCACCGTTCATCCACAGATTTCGCCCACCCTCCCGTTGCACCCTCGAGCGCGGCATTTCCCGGTGATCATGGGCGGCATGAGACGCGGAACGTGGGGGGACGACGTCGAACAGCTCGTCGGGCTGAGTGTCAACGGCATCATCCGCACCTCGACACTGTTGGGATGCGGGATGAGCAGCAGCACCATCTCCGGCCGTTGCCGGAAGGGTGGTCCGTGGCAGCGGATTCTGCCCGGTGTCGTTGCGCTGCACAGCGGCCCGCTCACGCAACTGCACAGACAGACGGCAGCGCAGATGTACGGAGGCGACGAGGCCGTCATCTCGGGCCACGCCGCGCTCGGCGTGCACGGATACGCCCCCTCGGCGACGAAGAGCGACATCCTGCTGCTCATCCCGCAGAATCGGCATCGCAGGAACTTCTCGTTCGTCACCGTCGAACGCAGCTGGCGTGTACCCGAACCCGTACGCAAGGGCACACTGCGGATCGCACCCGTCGCGCGCAGCCTGCTCGATGCCGGACGGCGGACGTCACGAACGGACGACTGCCGCGCCTTGTTCGCCGCCGCGCTCCAACGCGGCGATGTCACCGTGGACCACCTGGCACGCGAACTTGCAGAGGGCAGCAGTCGAGGAACCGCAGTGCCGCGCAAGGTGATCCAGGAACTGGTCGACGACGCGCATTCGGTCGCCGAGATCGAGGCCCAGAAGCTGTACTCCACCTCGGGTCTTCCCCCGATGGTGCACAACCGGGAGGTCGAGGACTCGAACGGAACTTGGATCGCCCGTCCGGACGGCTGGCTCGATGCCGTGGCACTGGCGTGGGAGATCGACTCGTTCGCACATCATCTCAGCGCAAGAGACCACGAGGCAACGATGCGGCGCCGGGCGGTCATGCAGCGGCACGGGATCATCGTCGTCACCCATCTGCCCAGACAGATCCGGCACGAACCGGCGATCGTGCTCGCCGATCTTGCGGCGGCCTACCGGCAGGGTCTCGAACGTCCACGACCCGACGTACGGGTTCGGTAGCCCCGCGAGGTGAACCGAATGTCACATTGCGTCGATACGATCGACGCAATGTGACATTCGGCCCACCAGAAGGGCTAGAGCGGAAGCAAGTGATGCTTGCGCGGATTCTTGAACACCTTCTTGTCGCGCAGCAACGTCAGCGCCTTGCGGATCTCCAGACGCGTCTTGTGCGGCTCGATCACCGCATCGATGTAGCCGCGCTCGGCCGCGATGTACGGCGTCGCGATGTGCTCGTTGTAGAAGTTGATCAGCTGCTGACGGACCGCCGGAGCGTTCTCGCCGGCCGCCTCGATCTGGCGACGGCCGATGACCGCTACCGCACTCTCGGCGCCCATCACCGCGATCCGCGCCGTGGGCCACGCGAAGTTCACATCCGCGCCGAGCTGCTTGGAGCCCATCACCGCGTAGCCACCGCCGTAGGACTTGCGTACCACCACGGTCACCTTCGGCACCGACGCCTCGACGAACGAGAACAGGAACCGGCCGCCGCGCTTGATGACCCCGATCTTCTCCTGCTCCACACCCGGCAGGAAGCCGGGGGTGTCGACGACGAACACCAGCGGAATGTCGTACGCGTCGCACACCCGCACGAAATGCGCGGCCTTGTCCGAACTCGCCGCGTCGAGCGCCCCGGACAGGTACAGCGGCTGGTTCGCCACCACCCCGACGGGCCGGCCGTCGACGCGGGCGAAGCCGGTGATGATGTTCGGGGCGACCTGCGAGCGGATCTCGAAGAAGTCGCCGTCGTCGAAGATCTTGAGCAGGACGTCGTGCATGTCGTAGCCGGAGTTGTCGGCGTCGGGCATGAACGTGTCGAGCTCGAGATCGTCCGGCGTGATCTCCGGTTCGAGGCCCGGATTGATCACCGGGGGCTTCTCCTGCGCGTTCGACGGCATGTAGCTCAGGTACTTGCGGGCCCACTCGAACGCGGCCTTCTCGTCCGGCGCGACGTGGTGCACGTTGCCGTACTCGGCCTGCTTACGGGCGCTGCCGAGTTCGTCGAGGCTGACGTCCTCCCCGGTGACGGACTTGATGACGTCCGGGCCCGTGACGAACATGTACGCCTCTTCGGTGGCGACGACCACGTCGGTGTTGATGGGCGCGTACACGGCACCCCCGGCGCACTTGCCCAGGATGATCGACACCTGCGGGCACAACCCCGACAGCGGCTCGTGCCGCTTGCCCAGTTCCGCGTACCACGCCAGCGACGTCACCGCGTCCTGCACCCGGGCACCGCCGGAGTCGTTGATGCCGACCACCGGGCAGCCGATCTTCAGCGCGAAGTCGAGGATCGCGGCGACCTTGCGGCCGAACATCTCGCCGACGCTGCCACCGAACACGGTCTGATCGTGCGAGAACACCGCGACGGGCCGGCCGTCGACGGTGCCGTGACCGACGACGACGCCGTCACCGTAGAGCGCGTCGTCACGGCCGGGCGTCTTCATGAGCGCCCCGATCTCGACGAAGCTGCCCGGGTCGAGCAGCATGTCGATGCGCTGTCGCGCACTGGGGATGCCCTTGGCGGCGCGTTTGGCCACCGCGGCCTCCCCGGCCGGCTCCTTGGCGATCTCGAGATTCTTGCGCAGCTCGGCCAGCTTCTCGGCCGTCGTCGTGGTCACTACTCGATCAGCTCCTCGTGGCCTCGATGTCGGCCAGCTTGCGTGTCAGGTCGGCCCCCACCTTCCCGATGTACGGCTCGTCGACCACCTGGAGGTGATCGCCGCCGACACGGATGACCTCCAGATTACGGACCGACTCACCCCAGCCACCGTCGGGCTGCCTGGTCCCGAATGCGGGCTCGAGTTCGATGGCGTCGTCGTGGTAGCGGTCCGCCATGTACAGCACCACGTCGCCGTCGTACGGCTCGAGCTTCGCCGTCTGGATGGCCCGGTTGTCCAGCCACGACGTGCGCTGGTGCTCGATGATGCCGCCGGGGATCCTCGTGCCGCTCATCTTGAGCAGGTCCATGAGGATGCGCACCTGGCCCTCGTCGTCCGTCGCGGCGAGCTTGTCGTACGGCAGCGGAGCGTCGACCCCGTAGGTCTTCTTCGCGAACTGCGCGTACCGCTGCCAGCGGGCGGTGATCTCCTCGGGGGTGTCCTCGACCTTCTGCCCGGCCATCACCGTGTCGATGAGGCCGACGAGCCGCACGTCCTTGCCCTCCGCGCGCAGCAGCCGGGCGACCGCGTAGGCGAGCACACCGCCCAGCGACCAGCCGTACAGCACATACGGACCGTCGCCCTGGATCTCCTTGATCTGCGGGAGGTACTCCTGGGCACGCTGCTCGATCGGGCCCTCGGTGCGTTCGAAGCCGTACATCGGGGTGCCCTCGGGCAACCGGCGCAGGAGCGGCTCGTACACGACGGTGGATCCGCCGGCGGGGTGGAACACGAACACCGGCACGGCGTCCGAGCCCTCGGGCCGCGGGCGCAGCGTACGGACGAGCCCGTCGATGCGATCCGCCGATTCGAGGTGCCGGCGCACGCTCTCGGCGAGCTGCTCGATGGTCTCGGCGTCGAGCACGTCGTCCACGGTGATCTCGCCGTTCGCCCGCTCGGTCAGCCGGGCGGCGAGGCGCTCGGCCGTCTCGTCGTCGAGGATCGGCAGGGTGTTGAAGATGCCCTTCGCCGACTGCCCGGTGATCACGGCCCACGTCGCGAACGTGAGCCGCTCGGCGGCGTCGCGCGGCGGCACGTCGGTGCCGGATGCCTCCGCGACCGCCTGCCGGTCGGTGACGTCGGTGGCCTTGTCCGCTTCGGTGCTCGCAGCGGTCTCACCGCTCTTGCCTGCCTCTGCGGCCTCTGCGGCCTCGAGGATCGCCTCCGCCTCGTGCACCACCCCGGTGTCCTCCACCGGCGAGACCGCAGGCAGCTCGAGCGACGCGTCCTCCCGAGCGGCGGTGTCGCGGTCGGCGGCCTGCTGGGCGGCGAGCGCGGCGACCTCCTCGCGGTTCTCCACGGCGTACCGCAGGTACTTCGCGACGTCGCGCAGGCTGGCGTCCTTCACCGCGGCGAGCTGCAGCTGCGGGATGTCGAACTCGTACTCGACGCGGTTCTTGATCCGCACCGCCATGAGCGAGTCCAGCCCCAGCTCGATCAGCGGAATCTCGACGGGCAGATCCTCGGGCGCGTACCCCATCGATTCGGCGACGATCAGCGCCAGCCGATCCTCGAGGGTCTGCGACCCGTTCGGATTCCACTTGTCGCCGAAGCTCTCCACCACCTCGGGCAGCGTCTCGACCGGCCCGGTGGAGCGCTCGGCCGGCGCGGGCGTGGGAGCCGGCAGCGCGTCACCGGAGGCGACGACCGCATCGAACAGCAACCGGAACTCGCCGTCCGCCGCGTCCCGGCCGTGCACGTGCAGCGACGCGCCGCCGAGGTGCCGGGTCAGCGTGGTGGTGAGGGTGCCGGTGGCGGGGACGTCACCGTACGGCACGGACGCGGTGAGGGTGACGTCGGCGAGCACCTGCGACGCGGCGGCGACGGCGAGTTCACCGAGGTCGGTGACCGCGTCGGCGCGCACCTCCCACACGTGCCGGCCGTCGGGCAGCGCGACGTGCGCGCCGGGCACGCGGGCACTGCCGCCGGTCCCGATGCGGGTCTCGAGCCAGAACGGCTTGCGCAGGAACACCGTCCGCGGCAGATCGGCGTACGCGCCGGCCGGGAGCAGGCTGTGCAGGTCCACGGTGTGGCCGTGCACGTACAGCTGAGCGAGGGCGGTGAGCACGCCCAGCGGCTCGTCCTCCTTGCGCTTGAGGGTCTGGATCAGCTGGGTGTCGATGACCCCGGCCGCGTACGCCGTCGCGGCCACGGACATCAGCGCGACCGGATTGGGGGCCAGCTCGACGAAGGTGGTGTGCCCGTCGGTGACGGCCAGCTTGACCGCATTGGTGAAGTAGACGCTGTGCCGCAGACCCTTGGTCCAGTACTCGACCTGGTGGATGCCCTCGTGCCCGGCGCGGTAGTGGGTGTCCTGGTCGACCGACGAGTACACGTCGACCTTCAACCGGCGCGGCTCGATGCCGGCGAGTTCGGCGGCGAGCTCGCCGAGGAGCGGATCCACCTGCGAGGTGTGGCTGGCGCCCTTGGTCTGCAGCACGCGGGCGAGCTTCTCCTCCGACTCCGCCCGCGCGACGATCGCGTTGACCTCGTCCTGCGGGCCGCCGATGACGGTGTGTGTCGGCGCGGCGTAGACGCAGACCTCGAGGTGCGGGTAGTCGGTGAGGACCTGCTCGATCTCCGCGGCGCTGTACTCGACGAGCGCCATGAGCCGGATGTCGTCGCCCTCGAGCAGCGCCTCGGCCTCGCCCATCAGGCGCGAGCGCGCGCAGATGACGCGGACGGCGTCCTCGAGCGACAGCCCACCCGAGATGTATGCGGCGGCGGCCTCACCCATGGAGTGGCCGACGACGGCGGACGGCTCGGCGCCGTGGTGACGCAGCAGCTTCGCGAGGGCGACCTGGATGGTGAAGATGCCGACCTGCGAGGTCTCGACGTCGTAGTCCTGGGCGTCGTCGAGGAACTTCTCCTTCATGGAGTAGCCGGCCTCGTCCTCGATCAGCTCGTCGATCTCGTCGACGGCCGCCGCGAACACCGCGTTCTCGAGGTACAGCTGCTTGGCCATCTTGCGGTGCTGCGATCCGAACCCGGACAGCACCCACACCGGCCCGTTGGCGGCGGGGGCGTCGGCGGAGAACACGCCCTGGGCGGGCTTTCCGGCGGCGACGGCGCGCAGCCCGGCGATGGCCTCGGCGCGGGTCGTCGCGATCACGACGGCGCGCGAGCGGCCGTGGTTGCGGCGGGAAAGGGTGCGGGCGACGTCGGCGAGCGGCGTGGTGCTGCCCGCCTCCGTCTCGAGCCAGTCGGCGAGGTCGGCGGCGGCCCGGCGACGGCGCGACGGCATCGCCGCGGACACCGCGAGCAGCACCGGGCGCTCGGCGTTCTCGTCCGAGCGAATGTGCCCCTCAGCTCCTTCAGCCGACGGAACGACACCTTCGCTCGGCTCTGCCACGGGCGCCTCGTCCGGCCCGGCCGGCGCCGCTTCGGGGCCGGTGTACTCGCGGACCACGACATGGGCGTTGGTGCCGCCGAAGCCGAACCCGGAGACGCCGGCGATCGCCTTGCCGGTGTAGCGCGGCCACTCGGCGCCCTCGGGGATGACCTTCAGGCGGGCCTGCTCGAACGGGATGTACGGGTTCGGCGCCGTGTAGTTCAGCGTCGCCGGCAGGTGGTTCTCCTGCATCGCGAGGACCACCTTGATCAGGCCCGCCGCGCCGGCGGCCGCCTCGAGGTGGCCGAAGTTGGTCTTCGCCGAGCCCAGCAGCACCGGCTTGTCGGCGTCGCGTCCGCGGCCGACGACACGGCCGAGGGCGTCCGCCTCGATCGGGTCGCCGAGCACGGTTCCGGTGCCGTGGGCCTCGACGTAGTCGACGCCGGACGGCAGGATGCGCGCGTCCCGGTAGGCGCGGCGCAGCACGTCGACCTGGGCCTCGGGGTTCGGCGCCGCCAGCCCGTTGGAGCGGCCGTCCTGGTTGACGGCGGAACCGGCGATGACGGCGAGCACGGTGTCGCCGTCACGCTCGGCGTCCTCGAGCCGCTTGAGCACGACGAGGCCGCCGCCCTCGGCGCGGACCATGCCGTCGGCGTCGGCCGAGAAGGCCTTGATGCGGCCGTCGGGGGCCTGCACGCCGAGCTGGTCGAAGCCGAGGGTCGCGGCGGGCGCGACGAGCATGTTCACGCCGCCGGCCAGCGCCACGTCGGCGTCGCCGTCGCGCAGGGCCCGCACCGCCTGGTGCACGGCCACGAGCGACGACGAGCACGCGGTGTCCAGGGCGACGGACGGTCCGCGGAAGTCGAAGAAGTACGAGACCCGGTTGGCGACGATGGACGTGGCCGTGCCGGTCAGCGCGTACGGATGCGCGGCGGACGGGTCGCTCACCGCGAGGAGCTGGTAGTCGTTGGCGGAGCTGCCGATGAACACGCCGACCGGGCGGCCCTTGAGGTCGCTGGCCGGAATGTGGGCGTGCTCGAGCGCCTCCCAGGTCAGTTCGAGGGCGAGGCGCTGCTGCGGATCGACCATCTCGACCTCGCGCGGCGACATCGCGAAGAACTCGGCGTCGAAGCCCTTGACGTCGTCGAGATACCCGCCGCGGGTGTTGGCCGCGGCGATGGCGGACGAGATCTGCGGGTCGTCGGCGAATTCGGACCACCGTCCCTCGGGGAGGTCGGTGATCCCGTCGCGGCCCTGTGCGAGCAGCTGCCACATCTCGGCGGGGGTGCTCACGTGCCCGGGCAGCCGCGTGGCGAGACCGACGATCGCGATGTCGTGTGCCCGGCCGGCCGGACCGGCGGCGTAGAAGGCGCTGTCGTCCCCCTCCGGGAGCTCGGGCTCGCCCTCGATGATGCGCGTGGCCAGCGACGCGATGGTCGGGTGCTGGTACGCGATCGTCGCGGTGAGGGTGACGCCGAGCAGTTCCTCGATCTCGCCGCTCAGCGCGACGGCGTCGCGGGACGAGAGACCGAACTCCTCCATCGGGCGATCGTCGGAGATCTGTGCCACCGGTTGCCCGGTGGCCTCGGCGATCCAGTTTCGCAGCCATTCGCGCAGCTGCGCGACGGTCATTTCAGTGTCAGCCATCAACCCACCACGCTACCCGGGAAAGAGAACAATGTTTAAACGCTATCGGGGAAGGCCTGCTGCGTGTAACCGCCGCGCAGGGTTCCCTCGATGTACGCGGCCTTGCACGCGCGCCGCGCGATCTTGCCACTCGACGTGCGCGGGATCGACCCGGCCGGAACGAGCAGGACGTCGCGTGCGGTCACACCGTGCCGTGCCGAGATCGCCGCCCGCACGGTGTCCGCAACCGGCTGCGGATCCGCCTTGCCCGCGCCCGGCGCCCGCTCGGCGACGATGACCAGCTGCTCCGAGGCGTCGTCGGGGTCGAACTGCAGGCCCGAGTGCGAGTTCTCGAACACCACCTGCGGCAGCTGGTTGGCCGGCACGGCGAAGGCGGCCACGAAGCCGGGGCGCAGCGCGGAGCTGGCCTCCTGCGCCGAGAACTCCAGGTCCTGCGGGTAGTGGTTACGTCCGTCCACGATGACCAGGTCCTTGACGCGGCCGGTGATGTACAGCTCGCCGTCGACGTACACGCCGTAGTCGCCGGTGCGCAGCCAGTGCGCGTCGGCCGGCGTGCCCTCGGCGTGGCTGCCGACGGTCAGGCGGTCGGCGATCGTGTTGCGGAAGGTCTCCGCGGTCTCCTGAGTGCGTCCCCAGTACCCGATGCCGATGTTCTCGCCGTGCAGCCAGATCTCCCCGACGTGCTCGTCCGGCACCTCGGTGGCGGTCTCGGCGTCGACGATCGCGGCCCACTGGCTGCGCGCGACGTATCCGCAGGAGACCTGCGCGATGGCGTTCGGCGCCTCCTTGTCGACCTTGACGATGCGGCCGGCGCCCAGCTGGTCGCGGTCGACGTAGATGACCTTGGCCTCGTCGGTGTGCCGGGTGGACGAGACGAACAGCGTCGCCTCCGCCATGCCGTACGACGGCTTGATCGCGGTCTTGGGCAGGCCGTACGGCGCGAACGCCTCGTTGAACTTGCGCATCGAGGACGTGGTCACCGGCTCGCTGCCGTTGATCAGGCCGATCACGTTGCTCAGGTCGAGGGTCTCACCCGGCTTCGGCAGTCCTCGCGCGGCCGCGTGCTCGAACGCGAAGTTCGGCGCGGCGGCGAACGTGCCGGCGCCGTCGGAGACGGCGGCGAGTTCCTTGATCCACCGGCCCGGCCGCTGCACGAAGGCGCGCGGGCTCATGATGGTGATGTACTTGCCGCCGATCGCGGGCAGGATGATCGTGAGCAGGCCCATGTCGTGGAACAGCGGCAGCCATGTCACACCGCGCGAACCCTCGTTGAGTTCGATGGAGTCGGCCATCTGGATGCAGTTGGTGAGGACACCGCGGTGGGTGATCTCGACGCCCGCGGGCACGCGGGTCGATCCGGAGGTGTACTGCAGGTAGGCGATGTCGTCGGTGCCGATCCGGGGTCGCGTCCACGAGTCGGCGACGGTGTCGGGGATCGCGTCGACCGCGATGATGCGGGGGCGCTGCGCGGCGGGCAGCGGCCGGAAGAACTGCCGGACCCCGGCCGCGGAGGTGGTGGCGGTGAGGATGGCGCTGGGTGTGCAGTCGCCGAGGACGGCATGCAGCCGGTCGGTGTGGCCGGGCTCGTCGGGATCGAACAGCGGGACGGCGATGGTGCCGGCATAGATGGCCGCAAAGAAGGAGACGACGTAGTCCAGGCCCTGCGGGGCAAGGATCGCGACGCGGTCGCCGGGCTCGGTGACCTGCTGCAGCCGGGCCGCGATCGCGCGCAGACGTACCCCGAACTGCTGCCAGGTCAGCTCGTGGACCTCGCCGTCACGTTCCCGCGAGTAATCGATGTAACGGTACGCAAGATCGTCGCCGTTCTCGGCGAAATGCTGCTCGAGGTGGTCGAGCAGAGTGTTGCCCTCGGGCAACACGATCTGTCCGTTCTCATCGATGAACTCTTCGAACCCGACGCTCATTCCTTCTCCCTGTCGAAGCGATCCCACAACCACTCGACATGGTTGCGCCCCGTCCTTGTCCTCGCGCTAGCGGATCGTCGTACCTGTACAGCTCAACAGCATCCGGCGGTGCATCTCACGAATCTGTCCATCGATCCGAAATCACGATTATGTTACAGATCCGCATCGGTCATTCCCCCGCCAACAGCGGAATCACCGGTGCGAACGCCTCCATCTGGGTGGGGAAGACCCCCACATAGGACATCCCCGTCTTCGCCCGCACGTTACGGATCTGTTCGGCGATCTCCTCGTAGGAACCGATTGCGAGATACGGCGATTCGAGGATCTCGTCCACGGTGAGCCGGACGTCCACCTCGATGTTCGGGGGGAAGCCCTGGTCGAGGGCAGCCAGCGCCATCTCGGCAGTCTGCTCCCGATCATCCGTGACGAGAATCATCGTGATGGTCCAGTTCAGCTCGATGTCATCGAACCGATCCCCCGCTGCGCGACGGATCACGTCCACCCGCTCCACAGTCTTGCCCATCGTGATCCCCGACAGCAACAAACGGCCGTCCCGATTCGTGGGGGTGGCCACCGAGATGATGTCGGCGTACTTCGCCGCCAGCGCGAGCATCTTCGGTCCCCCGCCGCCGACCGCGATGGGCGGACGCGGGCCCTGCCGCGGGCGCGGACTGCCCTTGAGGCCGTCGATGCGGTAGTGCTTGCCCTCGAAGTTGCATTCCCGGCCCCGCAGGAGCACGTCCAGAATCTGCAGGCTCTCCTCGAGCTTCTCGATCCGGACGCCGGGACGTTCGTAGGCGATGCCCGCCTTGTCGAACTCCTCCTTCATCCACCCTGCGCCGATCCCGAGCTCGAGCCGGCCGCCCGAAAGGACGTCGACGGTCGCGGCGTCCTTGGCCAGGATCGCGGGATGCCGGAAGCCGTTCGCGAGGACGGCGGTGCCGAGGCGGATCTTGTCGGTGGCGACGGCGAGCGCACCGAGGGCGGCCATGGGCCCGACCTGGTTACCCAGGTGGTCCGGGATCATGAAGCTGTCGTAGCCGAGCTCCTCCGCCTTGCGCGCCAGCTCGACGAAGCGCCGGGCACCGCCCTCCTCGGCGTTGCCCTCGCCACCCGCGGCGAAACGAAACTTCCGCGTGACAGCCGAGCCGGCGGTGGCGCTCATCGAACCTCTTCTCGTGTGGCGGTGGTCGCGCGTCACGGGCCCGGAAGGATTTCCCGGGTCATGACCGAAGGTCGAGTCTAAGCGCCGACCGACCAGTGAGTGTATCGGGTGGTGATCCCCGACACTACCGACCGGTAACAACGAGGAGAGTTCACTCCTCGCGAGGGGTCGGCGCCTCCTCGATCTTCTCGATCGCCCAGTTCGCCACCCACTGCGTCGCCGTCGTACCCGAATCGTCCACGACGAAGGTGTTGTACAACGCGTGCACGGGGTTGTTCATGTACTCGAGCAACCGCGGCGCGCTGGCGAGCCAGTTGCCGGGATTCAGCGCATTCGGCGGGGCGTCGCAGATCCCGTCCGTCGGTGCACAGATGTCCACCACCTTGTCCTCGAGCTCGCCGAACCCACCCGGTCGCGCGCCGGTCATGGTGATCCCCGGCAACCGCAACCCGTTCAGCGACAGCTCGGCGCCGACGCCCGCGACGGGCGGTCCGATCGTCTCGACCGTCCCCGGGTCGCGACGGCCGTCGGCGATGAGGGCCACTCCGAGCACGCGATCCGCCGGAACGGGCCCGTCACCGGCACCGATGCGCGACGCGACGTCGCCCGCGATGACCGCGCCCTGCGAGAAGCCGGTCAGCACGTAGTTGGTCAGCGGGCACTCGGCGAACCGTCGCTCGAGGATGTCCTCGGTCGCTGCGGTGCCGGCCGTCCGGCTGTTGTTGTACGACTGCTGGCCGTCCGGCGGGAGCGCCACCGGATTCGAGAACTGGGCCACGTACGGAACGGTGTACACGTCGGCACGCTGCGCGTCGAAGCGCTCCTGCAGCGGACGCGTGACGTTCAGCATCAGCGAGAGCGGATTGAACGTCGGGTTGTACGGATCGTCCCAGGCGGCCGACTCCCACGTGCCCGGCACCGCCACCACCTGGACGTCGGGGCACGAGGCCGGCTGCGCCTGGGGCTTCTCGGGCCCGAGCGGCCCCGGCGGCCCCGGCACCGGGAGCCGGCCCGCGAGGATGTACCACATCGCGAGCACGGCCGCCAGGACGACCAGGATCCCGAGTACGAGGATTCCCCGCCTCCGGCGTCGTTGCTTCGCTCGGGCCGTCATGGTTGCTGCTCCTAGCAGAAGGTGTCGCGGGCGACGGTGATGTAGACGTCGGCGGTCGTCGCGGCGTCGGCGTCGGAGATCTCCTTGCCGGCGGCCGTGGCCTCGCTGCCCACTGCGGCGGTGACGATCGTCTTGATCTCCTCGGGCGAGCTGCCCTGTGCGGTCGCGGCGCAGATGTAGTTGGCCGTGTTGATGGCGATACTGCCGTCGGCGGCGGGTTCCACGCCCCGCTCGCGCAACCCGTCCAGGAACGCCTGGCCGCGGTCGTCCACCGGCACCTCGGCCGGGCCCGGGAATCCGGGTTCGGTCTCCGGCTGCGCCGGGGGTGCGGTGGCGGCCTCGCCCGGACTGGTGGTGGCCGCGCCCTCGGGAGCGGTCGTCGTCGCCTTGGCGGCGGTGGTCTCGGCGGCGGATGTCGAGGTGGTCGCCGACACGGACGTCGACGGGGTGTTCGTCGCCGTGGAATCGTCGCTTCCACAGGCACCCAGGAGGGCGGTGGCGGCGAGCGCCGCGGCGCCGGCGCCCAGGACGCGGGTCAGGCTCGAACGGGTCCGTGCAGGCATGTGGTGGTGTCCTCGCATCCAATCGTCGGAAATGGGCAGTGCCCAGGCTACAGATGCGAACCGGGCGGTGACCGCGACCCGTGCGTCGCGGTCACCGCCCGATCCGGCGGTTGCGGGCCGCCGCGGCGGCACCGGAACCGCGGGTGACGATCCTAGGGGCGGACGGTGGCCACGTTGTCGACCACCGTGACGAATCCACCCTGGAAGTTCTGCTGGACACCGCCGGGGATGGGGAACTCGTCGCCGACGGGGAAACCGAGGCGACCGTTCTCGTATCCGGCGCTCTTCCATGCGTCGAACACGGGCCCGGTCCGAACGGACCAGGCGCCGCTGAGCGGACTCCAGTAGATGTTGCCGCCCTCGAACTCGTTGAACCGGCCGCCGTCCTTGACGGGGATCTCGCTGGTCTTCGGGAATCCGAGCCAGCCGTTCTCGTAGCCGAGTTCGGCGTACTTGCCCATGATCATCCCCTGCACGGCGTGGGCGCCGAGCGGTTCGGTCCAGTAGAGGGCGCCGATCTCGAAGCCCTGCACCACGCCGGGCTTGTTCGGGGTGGCCACCTCGTCGGCCACCGGGTAGCCGAGCGGACCGCCCTCCCAGCCCTGGCGTGCCCACTCGTCTCGGATGGCGCCGCGCACGGCGTGCGCCCCGGTCTGCGGGGTCCAGTAGATCGAGCCGTGCTGGAAGTGGTTGAACCGGCCGCGGCCGTCGGGGGTGCCGCGTTCCTCCGTGGTCGGGTAGCCGAGCGGACCGGCCGGCCCGCCGGCGGCCTGGTAGGCCCCGCCGATGGCGCCCGCCACCGGGCGGGCACCGCCCTCGGTGGAGGAGAAGATCCGGCCGAAGCGGAAGTCCTGGACGCGCCCGCCCGCGACGGCGTACTCCGGGGTGAGGCAGTCGCCGATCCACGGGGCGGCCGCGTCGCCGATCGCACCGGATGCACTGCAGTTCGGCTTCGTGACCTCCACGCCGAGGGCGTTGGCGAGCTGCGGCCACAGCTGGTGCAACTCGAATTCCCAGTACGGCCACGAATGGGTGCCCGACGGCCGGTAGACGACCTGGGCGGGGATGCCGACCTTGTTCAGCTTGGTGGCGAACGCCTGCGAGGTGAGCCGCGACAGGATCTCGAGGCCCATGCCGGCGTAGTTCGTGCTCACGCCCGGGATACCCGACGGCTGGTCGTACGGCCCGGTGCTACCGCTGCCGCTCGAGACGTACAGGCTCACGCCCTCGAGCTTGTCCGCAAGCAGGTACGGATCGTGGGCGGCCCACTGCTCGCCGCCGGGGGTGCCCCACATGGCCGACGAGTCGAACCCGCCGGCATCCTGCATCGCGTACTGGATGGCCTGCGGCATGCCCAGGGTGGTGGTGGTCAGGATGCCGGAGAGCGACCCCGCGAACTTGAAGAAGCCGGGGTTGCGCGCGGGCAGGAACATCGCGGCGGTGCCGCCCATCGACAGGCCGACGACGCCGCGGTCCTTCGTGGTGCGCCAGTTGCCCTCGAGGATCGGGGGAAGTTCCTTGGTGAGGAACGTCTCCCACTGGTAGTTGCGCCCGTTGTTCTGGTCCACCCAGTCGGCATAGAAGCTGGACTGTCCGCCCACCGGCAGGACGACGTTGACGTTCTTGTCCGCGAAGAAGGCCTCGGCGTCCGTCTCGATCGTCCAGCCGTTCTCGTCGTCGCGGGCGCGCAGGCCGTCGAGCATGTAGACGGCGGGGAACCGGGCATCCGGTGCGATGTTCCAGTCCCGGGCCAGCAGCAACTGCACCTGGATGGGGCTGCCCATGGCCGGCGAGTTCACCCACAGGGCCACGCGCCGGTCGGTCAGCCAGTCCACCCGCTGCACCGTCACCCCGGACGGGGCCTGCGCGGCGGTGGGTTCGCTGCGGTCCACCGGCTCCGCGTACGCGGCGCCGACGGCGAGGGTTCCGGCGACGAGGGGCGCGACGAGGGCCGCGGCGACCACCCCGAGGATCCGCCGGCCCCGTCGCGTGGGCGGCACCGGAGGCCGGGCGCGCACGGTTCGACGTCCGCCAAGCACAGTTCGCATCGGCATCGCTCACTTTCTGCGTTGCTGGGGCGTCGGCGGGCGACCGGGCCCCGCGTCTCGAAGACTGTTTCTACACGTGAACGGGCGCCGGGTGGGGGTGCCGCGCTGTGACGGCTGTGGTTTTTGTCAACTATCCGGGGTTTTTGTCAACTGTCCGGGGTTTTCGTCAACTATCCGGGAAACGGCGCATGCCGCCCCTCGACCCTCTCGGGATCGTGGGGCGGCATGCGGACCGTCAGTGTGCGCCGGGTGGTGCGGCGCGATCAGTAGGCGTTCAGAGCCTCGAGGATCTGGGGGCGAGCCTTCCACAGCTCCTCTTCCCAGTACTTCCAGGAGTGCGTGCCGCGCGCCGGGAAGTCGAAGCGGGCCTGGACGCCGAGGGTGGCCAGCTTGATCTGGAAGGCACGGGTCTGGGCGAGGGCGAGCGCCTCGAGGCCCATGGCGTTGGCGGTGTTGTAGACACCCACCAGGCCCTGCGGGTTGTCGTGCTGACCGGGCAGGCCGCTGGCCGCCGAGATGTACATCGACAGGCCGGCGAGCTTCGGCGCGAACACGAACGGATCGTTGCGCAGCCAGGCCGGGCTCCACGGCGGGCCCCACATGGAGTCGACGTTGAAGCGGCCGGCGTCGAGCATCGCGACGCGGATGGCCTCACGCATGCCGGGAGCCGACAGGTTCAGGTATCCGGAGAGCGACGACGCGAACTTGAACTGGTCGCGGTGGTAGGCGGCCAGGGTCAGCGCGGCGCTACCGCCCATCGACAGGCCCAGGATGCCGTTGTTGCTGCGGGAGACGCCGCGGGTGGCGAGGTAGTCCGGCAGGTTCTCGGTCAGGAACGTCTCCCACTTGTAGGTGACGTCCTGGCCGTTGAGGTTGCTGGGCGCGTACCAGTCGGTGTAGAAGCTCGACTGGCCGCCGACCGGCATCACCAGGGTGACGTTGTCGTTGGCGAACTGGTCGCGCGCGTTGGTCTCGAAGCTCCACGCGTTCGCGTCGTCCCGGGCGCGCAGGCCGTCGAGCAGGTACAGCGCCGCGTCACCGCCGCGGGCGGCCCACTGGATCTGCACCTTGATCGGGCCCATGTCGGAGTCGACGAAGACTTCCTCGAACCCACCGGCCGGTGCCCGGTGCGAGATCGGGGTGGCGGCTGCGGGAGCGGCGAGCGCGGCGGTGCTTCCGGCGACGCCGGCGGCAACCGGCAGAACGAGGGCTGCGGCGCCCACGCCGAGCACGCGCCTGCGGAGGCGCTGCGACAACCTCGGGACAAAACGCATGAACAATGCTCTCTTTCTCGATCTGCGGCGTCCGCGTGCGCGTCCCCCGTCGGATACCGGCGGCGACGACCGAGCGGGCCGTCACAAGTCACACTGCGGTCAAGACTGTAAAGGACACCGTGGGCTCTGACAAACCCTTGGTAACCCAGGTCGACGAACCGTGTGTCGGCTTCGATATCGGCCCACACTGCCGATGCGTTACTCGTCCGTTATCGGCTGTGATCATACCGAGATAATTCCGGCGGTCTACTCCGGGCCGCCCGGAACGAAACGACGCCGGTGTGATTCGCAGCCCGGACGCCCGCGTTCAGCCCCCGTCACGTGGGGGCGGAAGCTCGAGGCCGCAGCGCTGGATCTCGTATTTCGGCACCCGGTCGAGTCGATAGTCCGCATATTCGAACGAATTGCGAAGATTTCGCTTGAACAGCGGCCAGGTCAATTCCGCGCGGGAGGACGCGAGCAGTTCCTGCGTCTGCGGACACGTCAGCGCCACCTGCGCCTGCGCCACCCAGTCCTCGTCCAGGTAGGCGGGCAGCCACGGGTGCACATCCACCATCCCCGTGTCGGCGACGACCCAGTCGGAGTAGAGCAGCTTGTCGTGCCCGATGCGCCCGTCCTCGAGCCGCTCGGTGTGCGCCGCCAACGGGTATGCGAGCCCCATCTGATCGAGCACCTGCACGTCGAGCCCGACGTTCATGCTGGTCATGCCGAGGTTGAGGAAGTACACGGTGTGGCCGGCACCGCCCGGCGGTACCGGTTCCGGCGGCGGGACGACGTCCCAGGCGTCGAACGACGGTGTCGGCAGCAGCAGGCCGCCGTCGGGGGTGTTCGAGATCGCCTCGACCATCGCCCGCATGCGCGGATAGTCGAGGTAGTCCTCGGCCCGGACGGGATGCAGATGGCCGGTGTTGAGGGCGTAGAACGCCCGCTCGTCGACGATCCCGGAACGGCCCACCACCGCCCCCTCGGGCATTCCGGTGGTGTTCGCCGCGATCGCCGACCACACCACCACACCGAGCCACAACGCGCCTGCCGCACCCGCGACGGCCGTCGTGCGAGTGCGGCCGATCTCGGTGGGAACACGCAACGGAATCACGGCGACGGGAACGAGCAGACAGAACAGCGGCGGTAGCAGCACCCGGCCGTGCATGAAATCACCGCCGACACGAAGGGCGTAGAGCGTGAGCAACACCCCGGCGCCGAGCATGAAGACGACCACGGCGGACGGAGTGCGCAACGCCCGCTGCGCGCGGACCGCGAACGAGGCTTCCGTGTGACGGATTTCACGTTTCGACGCACCCGGTGCGAGCGGTGTCCGGTCGCGCCACGCGAGCGCGGCACCGAGCAGCAGCAACAGCAACGGCAGCCACAACAGGTACGGGCTCACCAGGTTCCCGAGATACTCGAAGCCCTGCGACCACTTCGCGCCGCCCGCATCCTTGGCCACCGCAGTGTTCGGGTAGGGCAGCCCGTAGTAGCCCATCCGCCAGATCTGATAGGCCACCGGCACGGCACCGGCCACCGCCACCATCGCGATCCGCACCCGCCACGTGAGGCCCGCGGCGAGGAAGAGCATGAGCAGGGCCGGAAGCGCGAGAAGTGCCAGTTCGGGACGCACGAGCGGGCCGAGGCCGGCCACGAACGCCGTCGCCAGCACCGACGGCGCCGACGGGGTCCCCGGCGCCGTCGCCCACCGCACGAGCAGCAGCCACAACAGGGCGATCCAGCAGATCACCAGCCCGCTCTCGAGGCCGGAGGTGGCGAAGTCCCGCGCCGGGGGCACCGCGATGTAGACGAACATGCCGGCGGGAACCAGCAGGAAGGTGGCGCCGCCGCCGCCCCGCAGCCGCCACCGGTACAGCCGGCCCGTGCCGAGCATCGCCAGCACCACCGCCGCGGTCGACAGCACGAGCGCCGTGGCCAGGACCACGTACTCGAGCCGCACCCCGGTGAGCCAGCCCATCGCGTACACGAGATACGTCCACAGGGTGGACGTGTTCGCCTCCACGCGGTCGCCGGCGTTGAACACCGGGCCGTTGCCGGCCAGCAGATTGCGCACGGTGCGCAGCACGATGAGGCCGTCGTCGGCGATCCAGCGGCGCTCCCACGCGCCCCAGAACATCAGCAGGGCCGCCAGCGCGACTCCACCGGAGAACACCGCGGTCGGCACCCACGGCCGCATGCCGTCCCGACGGGCCGGCCGGGCCCGGCGGGCCGGGGTGCCGAGATCCTCGTCGAGGTCAGAAGAGGTAGACAGCACCGCCGACCGCCCCGATCCAGGCCACCGCGAGGAGTTGCAGCACCCGGTCCTTCAGGGCGATCTCCTCCGGTTCGCCGGCCTCCCCGCCGTCCACGTCGACCGCGTACCGCAGGATCGCGATCACGAACGGAACCATCGAGATCGCGAACCAGTTGGTGTCGTTGGCCTGGTCGCGTTCGAACGCCCACAGGCCGTAGCAGATGACGACCGCCGTCGCCGACAACGTCCACACGAACCGCAGGTAGGTGCCCGTGTAGTACTCGAGCGACTTGCGGATCTTCGCGCCCGTCCGCTCCGCGAGACGCAGCTCCGCGTACCGCTTGCCCGCCGCCATGAACAGCGAACCGAACGCCATGATCAGCAGGAACCACTGCGACAGGAGGATCTCCGCGGCCACACCACCGGCGATCGCGCGGAGGAGGAACCCGGACGAGACGATGGCGATGTCCAGCACCGGCTGGTGCTTGAGCCCGAAGCAGTAGGCCAGCTGGACGGTGATGTAGACGGCCATCACCACCGCGAGCTGCCAGTTCGCCAGGAACGACAGGCCGATCGAGCCGACCAGCAGCACCACCGCCATGCCGTAGGCCAGGTTCACCGGCAGCACGCCGGCGGCGATCGGCCGGAACCGCTTGGTCGGGTGGGCGCGGTCGGCCTCGACGTCCATCGCGTCGTTGACCAGGTAGATGCCCGAGGCGGCCATGCAGAACACCACGAAGGCCAGGGCGACCGGGATCAGGACGTCCACCTCGGTCGCCGAGCCGGCCGCGAGCGGCGCCGCCAGCACCAGCACGTTCTTCACCCACTGCCGGGGGCGGACCGCCTTGACGATGCCCTCGGCCAGATTTTTCGGAGGTGCCGCGACGGCTACCGGTTCCTCGCTCATCTCTCTCCAAACTTCTTCTCGGCCCGCACGACGGCCGCGGCGGACGCGGCGCCGAGCGCAGCCCCCGCCAGCACGTCCGTCGGATAGTGGACTCCGAGCACGAGGCGGGACAGCAACATCGGCGGGACCAACACCGCCGGTAAGGGTAGCCCGGTCAGCCGGCCGAGCAGCACGGCAGCGGCCGTCGTCGAGGTGGCGTGCGAGGACGGGAAGCTGAGCCGGCTCGGCGTGGACACGTTGACCTGGACGGTGGGGTCCACGGGCCGCGGCCGCCGCACCACCCGCTTGACCACGATGGACGCGGCGTGCGCACCGACGGCGCCGACCGCGACACCGGCCCAGCGGCGCCGGCGCGGGCGGTCGACCAGTGCCCCGACACCGCCGATCACCGCCCAGCCGAAGGCGTGCTCACCGAAGTGCGACAACCCCCGGGCCGCCGCGAGCGCCCCGGGACGCGAACCGACCGTGGACTGCACGGCCTGCAGCACCTGGATCTCGGCCTCGGTGGTCGGCCATTCACGATTCGAAGACACGCTCCCACTCCTCCTTGCTCGTCAGGGCGGGAACCGCGGCCTGGTACTCGTCCTTCAACTCGGGGAACCTGCGGGCAAGCTCCCGGCGCAGCCGCACAGCCTCGGACAACAACGCCTGCGCCTGCCGCGGGTCGCGCTTACGGTAGACGACGCCGCGCCCGTCCGCGGTGGTCACGGTCACACCGTCGACCTGCGAGAGCAGGAACCAGCGGGCGTCGAGGGTGGGCACGTTCAGCTGCGGGCGCTCGTGGTGTTCCGGATGCGCCGGCCGCACGTTGTGCACCAGGCCCTTGGCGAGCCGCACCATCTTGCCGACGGCGCCGCGCGGCTCGCCGACCGCCCCGACCTCGGCACCCGACGGCAGCGGCAGCTCGGTCGACGACGGCAGCACCACGGCGTCGGAGAACCGCCTGCGCAGCGCGTGCACCTCCCCGAGCGCGGTGGGCAGCAGTTCGAACAGACGGTCCGGGCCGGCCAGGAAGTCCTCGATCGCCTTGTTCTGGATCGCCACCGTCGAGTACTCGAGGCACAGCAGGTGCTTGAGCGTGGCCTTGACGGTGTCGAGGACCAGGCCACGTCCGTCGCCCGGCATGTGCAGCGCCGCCACGACGAGACGGTTGCGCAGGTGGAAGTACGCCTGCCAGTCGATGGCGTCGTCCTTGTCGCTCCACGCCATGTGCCAGATCGCGACGCCCGGCATGGTGACGGTCGGGTAACCGGCGGCACGCGCCCGCAGCCCGTACTCGGCGTCGTCCCACTTGATGAACAGCGGCAGCGGCTGACCGATCTCCTCGGCCACCTGCCGCGGGATCATGCACATCCACCAGCCGTTGTAGTCGACGTCGATGCGCCGGTGCAGCAGCTTCGACTGCTCGCGGTCGCGCAGCGGCTTGGTGGAGAAGTCGTGGTCGTACTCGACGTTCGGCGCCGCCGTCCACATGAAGTTCGCCCGGTCGATCACCTCGCCCATCGTGTGCAGGTGGCTGCGTTCCTGGAGGTTGAGCATCTGACCGCCGACGAGCATCGGGCTCTTGGCGAACCGGGACAACGCGAGAGCGCGCAGGATCGAGTCGGGCTCGAGCTCGATGTCGTCGTCCATGAACAGGATGTACGGGCAGTCGGTCGTCTTCAGCGCCTCGTACATGATGCGGCTGTAACCGCCCGAGCCGCCGAGGTTGCCCTGGTCGTGGATGGCGAGCCGGTTGCCGAGCGCGGCCGCCGCCTCGGTGAAGCCGGGCTCGTCCCGAACCTTGCGGGTGCCCTGGTCCGGAATGATCACGGCGTCGACGACGTCGAGGACCAGCGGATCGGAGGCGAGGGCGACGAGGGCCTTCACGCAGTCCGTCGGGCGGTTGAAGGTGGGGATGCCCACGGCCACGGAGGCCTCGCCGGGCGCCTCGACCGGCGCGTACCACCCCGCCGAGCGCAATGTGACGTCGGAGTCGGTGGTGATGTCGAACCAGATCCAGCCGCCGTCCTCGAAGGGGCCGAGGTCGATCTCGAACTCGACCGTCGCGGCGTCGTGCGCGGCGGAGAACTCGCGGCCCTCGACGTGGATGCGGCTCGAGTCGGCCTTCGAGCGGTACACGTCGGCCCGGCCGTGCCCGGTGAGTTCGAGCCGCAGCACCACGGAGGTGAGGGTGCTCCAGCGTCGCCAGTAGCTCGCCGGGAAGGCGTTGAAGTAGGTGCACATCGACACCTCGGACTCGGCGCCGATGTTCAGCGACGTCCGGCCGACGGCGTGGGCGCGCCGCGCGTTGGTGGGCGATTCCTCCAGGTAGAGGGTGCGCACGTCGAGCGGTTCACCCGGACGCGGCAGGATCACCCGCTGCAGCAGCGCCTTGCCGAGCCGCTCGTCCACGGGTGCGTCGGGCTCGACGAGCAGGTGCCGGGCGCTCACGAGGCGTCCCCCGCCAGCGGGGTGCCCGAATCGAAGTACGGCGCGAGGGCGTTGTCGAACATGCTCAGGGCGCTCGCGATGGCCATGTGCATGTCGAGGTACTGGTAGGTGCCGAGCCGGCCGCCGAACAGCACCTTGTTCTCCGTGGCCTCCCGCTTGGCCCGCTCCCGGTAGGCCGTCAGCTTGGCGCGGTCCTCCGGGGTGTTGATCGGGTAGTACGGCTCGTCGTCGTTACCGGCGAAGCGCGAGTACTCGCGCATGATCACGGTCTTGTCGGCGGGGTAGCTGTCCCGCTCGGGGTGGAAGTGCCGGAACTCGTGGATGCGGGTGTAGGGCACGTCGGCGTCGTTGTAGTTCATCACCGGGGTGCCCTGGAAGTCCGCGGTGGGCAGCACCTCGGTCTCGAAGTCGAGGGTGCGCCAGCCGAGCCGGCCCTCGGAGTAGTCGAAGTAGCGGTCGAGCGGGCCGGTGTAGACCACCGGGGCCTCGGGGCTCGCGGCGCGGATCTCGTCGCGCACCTCGAACCAGTCGGTGTCGAGCCGCACCTCGATCTTCTCGTCCTTCGCCATGTTCTCGAGCCACGCGGTGTAGCCGTCGGCGGGCAGGCCCTCGTAGGTGTCGTTGAAGTACCGGTTGTCGAAGGTGTAGCGGACCGGCAACCGGGTGATGTTGCCGGCGGGCAGTTCCTTCGGGTCGGTCTGCCACTGCTTGGCGGTGTAGTCGCGCACGAACGCCTCGTAGAGCGGCCGGCCGATCAGGGAGATGGCCTTCTCCTCGAGGTTCTGCGCCTGTGCGGTGTCGATCTCGGCGGCCTGCTCCCTGATCAGGGCCCGGGCTTCCTCCGGGCTGAAGTACCGGCCGAAGAACTGGGACACCAGCCCCAGCCCCATGGGGAACTGGTAGGCCTGTCCCTTGTGCATCGCGAACACGCGGTGCTGGTAGTTCGTGAAGTCGGTGAACCGGTTCACGTAGTCCCACACCCGCTTGTTGGAGGTGTGGAACAGGTGGGCACCGTACTTGTGGATCTCGATGCCCGTCTCGGGTTCGGGCTCGGAGTAGGCGTTGCCGCCGAGGTGGTGGCGGCGCTCGACGACGAGCACGCGTTTGCCGAGTTGCGTGGCGGCACGCTCGGCGATCGTCAGTCCGAAGAACCCGGAGCCGACGACGATCAGGTCGTACTCACCGGTGGCAGGCTGGGGCGAGGGTGCAGCGGTCACGGAAGACCAGGGTAGGCGACCCGCGCGCCCGTGCGCGTTTCCGGTAGCGGGAGCGACCGGAAACACACACGGGTCAGGCGAGGTGGGCCCGCAGGGCAGACCGGACGAACGTCGCACCGTCCGGGCCGCCGTAGTTCGCGGCGAACCGCTCGTCGGCGACGTACATGTCGGCCAGGCCCAGGACGTAGTCCCGGTTCGGCTGCGCCCCGTACCCGGGGGTGCCGGGGATGCTGCCGAGCCACGCGATGTGGCGACGGGCCAGGTCCTGTCCTTCCGGGCCGGCGGGGTCGAGGCCGGCGGCCGCGGCGGCCGTCCAGTCCGCGCCCAGGCGGGCGGCGACGGTCTTCCAGTCCGCCCGCTCGTCGTCGCTCATGCCCCGCCACCAGCGGTCGCTGCTCTCGTAGGCGTCCTCGCCCCAGCGTTCGATCACCTCGTCGCGGTACTGCGTGTGGTCGAACCCGTCGAACACTTCGTCCGCCATCAGTTCCTCACCTCTCTCTGTTCTGCGGATGGTGGTGCGCACCGACTCGATCTGCCGGGCCAGCCGCCGCTGCTCGTGCTCGAGCAGTTCCAGGTGCACGCGCAGCGCCGCGGTGGCGTCGCGGTGTCCCTCGAGCACCTCCGCGATGGCGGGCAGGCTCAGGCCCAGGTCACGCAGCAGCAGGATGCGCTGCAGCCGGACCAGGGCGTCGGCGTCGTAGAACCGCATGCCGCCCGGGCCGGTGCGGCTGGGCTCGAGCACGCCGACGTCGCCGTAGTGACGCAGCGTGCGGCTGGTGACTCCGGCCGCGCGGGCCAGTTCCTGGATGGACCATTCGCCCTTCATTCGCGGGCCTCTCTCGTCGGGTATCCCCAGGATGCGTCTTGACGCTGCGTCAACGTCAAGCGCGTTCGGGTCCCGTTCGTCCGGATCCCCGCCTACGGTTTCCCTGATGCTCCGGCCGGAAGGAAAGACGGTATGACGCTGATCAGCGGACTGCCCGCCCACCCCCTGCTCGTGCACGGGGTCGTCGTTCTGGTGCCCCTGGTGTCGCTGGGACTGGTCCTGTGCGCGCTGTGGCCGGCCGCGCGGCGACGCCTGCTGTGGCCGGTCGTGGTGCTCGCGGCCGCGGCGCTGGTCCTGACCCCGATCACCGCCGAGACCGGCGAGCAGCTCGCCGGTGTCCTGGGCCCGTCCCCGCTGATCGAGACGCACGAGGAACTCGGCGAGACGATGACCCTCGTCGTCGCGCTGTTGTTCGCCGCGACGATGCTGCTCGCGGGTGCGCACGTGCTGCGCGGCCGCGACGACGGCGGCGGGCGACGAGCCCTGATCGTCGTCGCGGCCGTGCTGGCCGTCGTCGCCGCGGTGGGTGCGACGGTGCAGACCGTCCGGGTCGGCGAGTCCGGCGCCGAGGCCGTGTGGACCGGACGGCTGCCGTAGCGACAGTGCGTCAGACCGCTGCCGGTGCCCCTGCGTCCGGCGCCGCTGCGTCCGGCGCCGCTGCGTCCGGGGCCGCGACCGGGGTGCGTGCCGGTCGCAGCAGCAACAGCGCCACCGCGGCCAGGACGACCACGCCGGCGACGGCGAAGTACAGCTGCGCCGGTGACCAGCCCGCGTCGAGCAGCATGCCCGCGGCGGTGGGGGCGAGGATCGCGCCGGCGCGGCCGACGCCGATGGCCCAGCCGACGCCGGTGCTGCGCACCCGCGGGCCGTAGAGGGACGGGGCGAGGGTGTACAGACCGGCGATGCAGCCGTTGATCAGACCGCCGATCACGATTCCCAGCGCGAACGCGACGGCGAGCACCGAGATCGAGGCGATGAACACGGCCATGGCCGCAGCCGACAGGCCGGTGAAGGTGATCAGGACGGACCGAGTCGACCACCGGCTGGCCAGGACGCCGAACAGCACGGAGCCGGCCGTGCCGCCGAGGGTGAGCATCATGCCGGCGGTCGCGCTCTGATCCTTGGTCAGACCGGCCGTCTCGAGCAGCGACGGGGTCCAGGAATTGACGAAGTAGAAGCCGAACATGGTGGTGAAGAACGCCGCCCACAGCAGGAGGGTCGGACGGGCGCGGCTTCCGGTGAAGAGGTCCGCGATGCGACCGGCCCCCGCCCCGGCGTCGCGGCTGGAGCCGTCGAGCGAGTGGATCGGGTCCTGGCCGATACGACGGGCGATCCGGTTGATCGACGCGAGGTCGCCGTCTCGGCCGCGGGCCCCGAGGAACTCGATCGATTCCGGCAGCAGCGCGGCCAGCAGCACCAGCACCGTTCCGGTCAGCACCGCACCGACGACGAACACTGCCCGCCAACCGTATTCGGTCTGCAGGCCCACCGCGGCCAATCCGCCGAGAGTGGCACCGACGCCGTACCCGGCGGTGTAGATGCTGATGGCCAGGCCGCGCCACCGCGCCGAGGAGTATTCGCTGGCGATGACGGTGGTGCAGGCGAGCACTCCGCCGATGCCGAGACCGGTGAGCACACGCCAGGTACCGAGCTGCCATGCCGATCCTGCGGTGGCGGACAGCGCCATTCCGGCGGTGGCGAGTGCGACCGACAGGAGGATGAGCGGCCGGCGGCCGATCCGGTCGGCGACCGGGGCGAGGGTGATCGCGCCTACGGCCATGCCGATCAACCCGGCGCTGAGGAGCACACCGATCGCCGAGCCGCCGAGCGCGAAGTCGGCGCCGATGCTCTTGGCCGTGAAGGCCAGGGCCATGACGTCGTAGCCGTCGAGGATGTTGAGCACCACACACAGGGCGACGATCAGCCACTGGTAGGGGCGCATCGGCGACGTGTCGATGCGAGCACGAAGGTCCATGCCGAATTCCTTTGAGGGAGGGTGTATCCGATGACCAGGCCGTCAGCGGACGGCGAGGGTGACGGTGCCGGGCACGGCGGGGGCGCCGGGACGGCGCACCACTCGCGACACGCAGGCACACAACTTCGTCGCGGCCGCCTTCTGCTCTTCGCTGTAGAAGACGTCACGGTGGTCGACGGCGCCGTCGACCGCGGCGATGCCGACCTGGCACAGACCGCATTCGCCCTTGCGGCAGTCGAACATCATGTCGACGCCGGCGCGTTCGAGTGCGCCGAGCAGGGACTCGTCGGTTCCGACGGTGGTTTCGACGCCGAGGTCGGGAACCTTGACGACGAACTCCTCGGCGTCGAACCAGCCGCTGTTGCCGAAGGTTTCGTACCTGAGGTTCGGCAGGGGCAGCTCGCGGTCCACCCAGGCGCGACGGACCGCGTCCATCAGCCGGATCGGCCCGCACATGTACAACTCGGTGTGCGCATCGACGCCGTCGACCAGGGTGCCGACGTCGAGGCCGGTGCCTTCGTCGTCGAGGTGCAGTTCGAGCCGGTCTCCGTGGAGCGCGGCCAGTTCGGAGAGGAAGGCCGCCGCCGAGCGGGTGCGGGCGACGTAGACGAGACGGTAGTCGGCGCCGACCCGCTTCAGCGCCGTGCCCATCGCGGAGATCGCCGTGATGCCGATACCACCGGCGAGCAGGACGTAGCGCCGCGCGCCGATCCGCAAGGGGAAGTTCTGCAGCGGTGCGGTGACGTCGAGTTCGTCGCCGGGGCGCAGCGCGTGCATGAATCGCGATCCGCCCCGCGAGGTCGGGGACAGGTGCACACCGAGGGTGACGGTCCGGCCGTCGGCGCCGGCGGAGACGACGGTGCCGGCGGTGCCGGTGGAGACGACGGAGTAGGACCGCACCTCGCCGGTGTCGAGGCGCACGTCGACGTGGGATCCCGGTTCCGCTCGGACCGGTGTGTCGAGGGCGAGGACGATCCGGGCGATCGCGTCGGCCGCAGGGTCGGTCGAGACGACACGGCCGCGCTGCCAGGAGGGCTGGTTGAAGGCACTCATCTCAGCGCACCGCCTCGGGGATCGAGGTGCCGGTGGCGACGATCCGTTCGGCCTCGATCATGCGCTGGATGATCCTGCGCACCCACATGCCGCCGGCGTCGATGTTGAGGTTGTATAACTCGTGGCCGGGGTTCGCCTCGATCGCCTTCTGCTGGGCGGTGAGCATCGCCTCGTCCTCCCCGAAGACGCCGTGGACGCCGTCGCGGGTCTGGGTGGTGATCAGCTGGCTGTCGAGGCAGTAGTTGCGCATGAACGCCCAGAAGTAGAGCGCGGTCTTCTCGTCGACCGGGGAGATGGTGTTCATCACGAATCCGTTGACGCCCTGGCTGCGGTCCCCCTCGGGGGCGCCGGTGCCGGCCTTGGCGACACCGACGTCGATGCGGATGGTCGACGGCGCCTGGAACTCGATGATCTGCCAGCGGTCGACCTTGCCGCTGAAGCCGGGGAACTTGTCGCGCATGTTCTTCTGCCAGAACGGGGGCGCGTCGATGTCGAGCATCCACCGGGTGACGGTGACGGTGCGGTCGTCGTGGGTGACGGTGAAATCGGACTCGCTGAGTTCGTCCTGCCCGATCGACGACGAGTGCACGAACTCCTCGTGGGTGAGGTCCATGAGGTTGTCGAGCACGAGCTGGTAGTTGGCCTGCACGTCGATGGTGCGTCCGTCGCCGGCCCAGTCGGGTGAATCCATCTGGAACATGTCGGGGATGGTGTCGGGGTCGGCGAGCATCGGATCCCCGGGCCACACCCACACGAAGCGGTGCCGCTCGACGACCGGGTACGAGGCCACCATCGCGGACGGGTTGATCGTCTGCTGGGCGGGCATGTGGGTGCACCGGCCGGCGGAGTTGAACTGCAGGCCGTGGTAGGGGCACCGGATTCCGTCGGCGCCGACGAGGGTGCCCATCGAGAGCGGGGCGAGGCGGTGCCAGCACGCGTCGGCGAGGGCCACCGGCCGGCCGTCCTCGGTGCGGTAGAGCGCGAGCGGCTTGCCCGCGATGGTGCGGGCCAGGATCTCGCGTCTGCCGACCTCGTGGTCCCAGGCCGCGACGTACCAGGCGTCGAGCGGGTAGGCCATGTTCTTCGCGGTCGCCCCGGCGGGCCCCAGATCGGTCATGTCGTTCCTTCGGGAAGATCGGCGAGACTACCTATCGACATAGATAGTCGGTGACGTGAACCACACACTAACTATCGATATAGTGGTTGGCAAGACCGGTCCCCGAAACGAGAGGTGAGGACGAGATGAGCCTCCGCTATGCCCTGCTGGCGCTGCTCACGGCCGAACCCCTCACCGGGTACGACGCCGCCAAACGCTTCGGCGGCTCCGTCGGTTTCGTCTGGCACGCCCCCGACTCGCAGATCTATCCCGAACTCCGCCGGATGGAGAAGGAAGGCCTGATCGAAGGCGAGCAGGTCCGCTGGGGGCCGAACAGCACCAAGACCCGCTACTCGATCACCGACGACGGCATCCGCGCCTTCCGGGACTGGATGAACGCCCCGGTGGACTACGGGCCGATCCGCGACGCCCCGCACATGCGAGCGGCCTACTTCGAGTGGGCCGACCCCGACCGCGTCCGCGAGAACCTACAGCGGCACATCGACTACTACACCGAACAGCGGGCCCGATGGGCCGCGATGCGCGCCTCGATCCTCGACGCCTCCCACCCCACCATCGCCACCCGCATCGAGAAATACCCCGCGCAGGAACACGAACGGATCATCGCCTACAAGGCATTCGCCTACCAGGGACTCGTCGACCGTGCGACCGCCGAGATCGAATGGGCGCGCGACGGCCTGGATCTCGTGGACAAGCTGTCCCCTCCGTCGCCCTGATCCCGGCCACGGCGGAACGTCGCGGGGTGCAGGCACCGCCGCGGATGCGACGCCTGCGGCGATCGGGAGGTTCCGCGGGCGTTCACCGCGGCGCCCGGCGTCGTTGGCGCGCCCGTCGCCGCGGTCCGGCTCACTGAGACCGGTGCGCATCGTTCAGCTCGCCAACTTCTACGGGCCCCGGTCCGGCGGCCTGCGCACCGCCCTGCACCAGTGGGGCGGCGGGTACGTCGCGCGCGGGCACGACGTCGCACTGGTGGTGCCCGGCGCCCGGCGCGGCGAGGAACTGCTCGGGAACGGGGTCCTGCGGATCACCGTTCCGGCGCCGGTCGTGCCGTGGACCGGCGGATACCGGGTGGCCGACCCGCGACGCGTCGCGGACGTGCTGCGCGGCCTGCGGCCCGACGCGGTGGAGGTGTCGGACCGGCTGACCCTGCGCGGGTTCGGGCGATGGGCGCGACGGCGCGACGTCCGCAGCGTCGTCGTCTCCCACGAGCGGCTCGATCGCCTGCTCGGCCAGGCGCTGCCGGCACCGGCCGCACGCCGGGCCGCCGACCTGGCCAACCGCCGGATGGCTGCGGACTACGACACGGTGGTGTGCACGACGGAGTTCGCGGGTGCGGAGTTCACCCGCATCGGGACGCCGAACCTCGTGCGGGTGCCGCTCGGCGTCGACCTCGACCGCTTCCATCCCGCCCGTCGCGATCGGGGCCTGCGCGAGCGGTTCGTACCGGGCTCGGTGCGGCTGCTGCTGCACTGCGGCCGGCTGTCCGTCGAGAAGAAGGTCGAGCGCAGCATCGACGCGACCCGGTTGCTGCGTCGTCGCGGGCACGACGTGCACCTCGTCGTCGCCGGCGACGGGCCGAGACGACATGCCTTGGAACACAGAGCCAGAGGGCTCCCGGTGACGTTCACCGGGTACATCGGGGACGCCCGCCGGCTCGCCGCGCTGTTCGCCACCGCCGACGTGTCGCTGGCCCCGGGCCCGCACGAGACGTTCTGCCTGTCGGCGCTCGAATCGCTCGCGGCCGGCACGCCGGTGGTGGCGTCGCGCTCGTCGGCGTTGACGGAGATCCTCACACCCGAGTGCGGCGCCCTGTCGGCCGACCGCGGAACGGCGTTCGCCGAGGCGGTCGACGAGATACTCCGCGGCCCCGACGACGTCCTGCGCCGCTCCGCCCGTCGTCGCGCCGAGCAGTTCGGCTGGGCGGCATCGGTCGACGGGATGCTCGCGGTACTCGGCGCTTCCGGATAGCCGTTCACCGACGCGGGGCTCCCGGCCGAATGTCACATCGCGTCGATCGGATCGACGCGATGTGACATTCGGCCACGAAACCAGGTGCTACTCGGCGCTTCCCGTCCCGGGCAGCCACTCACGCATGATGCTCGAGTCGATCACCTGCGCGCCGAGGTCGGGGGTCCAGACGATGATGCCGCCGGTGAAGACGCGGAACTTGCCGCGTTCGTCGGGCAGCATCAGCTCCGGTCCGACCGGGGTGCCCAGGGCCCCGTCGTGCCCGCCGAGCTCGAGGTACTTCTCCTCGATGGGCGAGCCATGACCGGTCTCGAAGGGTTCGTCGCCGACCTCGGGACCGGGCTCGGGCGCGGGAGTGGACGGCGGAACCGCGGCCTCCGCACCCTCCTGGACGGTGAACCAGTCGGAGCGCAGCCCCAGTTTGGCGCGCGCCTCGGCACCCGTGGTCTCGACCGTGCGGTCGGCACCGACGATGCGGACGTGGGTGACGCGGCCGCCGTCGGCCCCGAGGTTGTTGCGGCCGACGATCTCGAACGCCTGCAGTTCGCCGACCCCGAAGGCCGTGCCGATCTCCCCCGCGGTCATCGTCTCGGCCCACTGCCGGTTGGGAGCGACGGCGTCCCCGAGGTCCTCCACGGAGGGGAAGGTGCCACCGGCCGAGTAGCCGCCCGTCGAGGCCGAGAACTCGCTGGCGACGACCTTGCCGTCCGTCATCAGGACGGTGCCGCGGGTCGAGTTCACCGCCTCGTTCGTGCGGGGGTCCTCCTTGCTCGACCCCGCATACACCTGGCAGTTCTGGCTGTCGCACGTCTGCCACAGCGGCGAGCGGTTCTCCGCCGCGGCGTAGGAGCGGGCGGCGATGGCCTGCGCGCGCAGCGCCTCGGCCCCGCCGGTGTCGGCCCAGCTGGGCAGCGACTCGGCCGGGACGACGCTGAGCAGGTAGTCCTCCATCGACAGCCGGTTGACGGTGCGCGGCGCCGCGCCGTCGAGGACGACACCGAGCGAGCCGCGGTAGGGGGCGCTGTTGCCGCAGAGCTTGAGGTGTTCGGCGACGGGCCGGCCCTCACCCATGTCGACGGGGTCGACCCACGGCAGGTCGGCGCGGCCCTGCCACAGCACCTCGCCGGAACAGCCGGCGGTGACGACGACGTCCGCTCCCCCGTCCGCGGTGGGCGTCAGGTGGGCGGCCTCCCCGGGCCCGGTCTGCCGGCCGGCGACGGTCATCCCGGTGTCGGAGTAGACGTCGAGGGGCGCGTCGTCCTGCCCGACGAGCCGGACCGCGATCATGGTGTTCTCGGGCAGAGCGCCGAGGGTGGTGCCGCCGTAGTAGTGGCCGAGGATGCGATCGGCGGACCAGCCGTGCTGCGAGGCGTAGCCGTAGGCACCCCACTGGCCCATGCCGCGACCGTGACCGTGACCGAAGCCCACGAAGGTGAACGGGGTGTCGGCGGCGACGGCCTGCGCCACGTCGGGTTCGGCGGTGCGCACGTGCATCACCCCGCCGATCGCGGCGCCGATGAGCAGCGCGGGGGCGAGGCCGATCGCCGCGGCGCGGGCCGTGGCGGGCCGCCAGCCGTTGCGGAGGGGGTGTCCGACGACGAGACGCCGCCGGCGATGGGTCCGGCGGATGGACATTCGTGGCATGCGCTGCACTCCCTCGTTCTCGCACCGTGTGCCGCCCGGACGCAGGTCCGCGCGTATCGGACATTCGAGACGGATCCTCAAGCTCAGGTTGAGGCTTAAGGTTGTCTGCGACTAGTGTGGCAAGAGTGACTGAATGAAGCAACAACAGCCACAGCAGTAACACCAGAATCACAAGTTGCACACGATTCTCGGCCGTTCCGCACGTCGGGTCGTCCGGATGACGGAGGATTCGGTTCGATTCGAGCCGGCTCCTCGGCCTCGGCCGAGCGCCGCCCGGCCGCCGAGGACCGCCGCGAACACCGACAGGGAGAAGCACCGTGCCGCATCGCCGACCGAAGCCGTCGATCGTCCTGGGTGCCGTCGCCGCCCTGGCCGTCGCCAGCCCATTCGCCGTCTACGGCGTCACGAGCACCACATCGGACGTCCGCACCACCAACGAGTCCGTCCCCACCGTCGTACCGCCCGAGATCGCGGAGGTCGTGCTCGCATCCGTGCCGGACATCGTGATCCCGATCCACGAACTCACCGGCCTGAACCTGCCCGATCTGAGCCTGAGGGAACTCGCCGCGGGGCTGCCGGAGATCGCCGCGCCCGCCCCGTCGACCACCCCGGCGCCGGCCCCCGCGGCCGCGGACGTCGTCGACCGCATCGGAGCGACCGTCAAGCAGCTCACCAGGGACGCCCCGTTCAGCATGATCGCGCTGGCCGCCAAGGACGTCGCCGACACCGACGCGCGCATCCGGGCCCAGCGGGAGGACGGCAGCTGGGGGCCGTGGACGGCCACCGAACCGATCGACACGAGCCGCGACGACCAGACGCCCGACGAGCGGGCTGGCACCGAACCGATCTACGTCGGCGCCACGAAGGTCGTGCAGGTCCTGCTCACCCCGCGCCCGAAACCTGAACCGACACTCGCCGGCGCCGAGATCCCCGCGCCGGCCCCGGCACCCGCACCGGCCCCCGCTCCCGCCCAGCCGGAGCTGGGCTATGCGCCCGCGTCGTCGTCACGGCCCCTGCACGCCCAGGAACCCGCCGCCACCGAGGACGTCAGCGCCGTGCTCATCGACCCGGGGTCGAGCAGCGCCGACGCCGCGCTCGACGACATCGCCGGTCCGGTCGGAGGGTCCGGGCCGAAGGTGATCACCCGAGCGCAGTGGGGTGCCGACGAGTCCATCCGCTGTCAGGACGCCACCTACGACGACTCGCTCGGCGGAGCCACCGTGCACCACACCGCCGGCAGCAACGACTACTCCAAGGCCGAATCGGCGGAGATCGTGCGCGCCATCTACGCCTACCACGCGCAGACCCTGGGTTGGTGCGACGTCGGCTACAACGTGCTCGTCGACCGATACGGGCAGATCTTCGAGGGCCGCGCCGGCGGCCTGGACAAGCCCGTGCAGGGCGCGCACGCCGGCGGCTTCAACGAGAACACCGTCGGCATCGCGATGATGGGCGACTTCTCCAACGTCGAGCCTCCGAAGGCCGCGGTCGACGCGGTGGGCCGCTTCCTCGGCTGGCGGCTCGCGAAGGCGGGGCTCGACCCCGAGGGCGAGACCACCATGTACTCGGAGGGCACGTCCTTCACCCCGTACCCGCAGGGCGCGGCCGTCGACCTGCCGATCATCTTCGCGCACCGCGACGTCGGCAACACCAGCTGCCCCGGCGACTCCGGCTACGCGAAGATGGACGAGATCCGAGACATCGCCGCGGCCACCGCCGCCGGACAGAGCACCACGCCGTCCGAGCCCAGCGACGACTCGTCCGACCTCGTCACCGACAACCCGCGCGCACAGGTGCCCGACGTCGACGCGGGGGCTCCGGCCACCGGCTCGGCGGACCGCCTGCCAGACACCGGCTCGGCCGAGAAGGTCGCGGACCTCGTCGGCGAGCTGATCCGGCTCACCGACAACTCGCCGCTGGCCCAGAAGTGGATCGCCGAGGGCGGCGAGACCGGCCGTCTGGGGGCCGCTGTGTCCGGCATCCTGCCCGCCAAGGCAGGGTACGAACGCGCCGAGTTCGTCAACGGCGCCATCTACACCTCGCCGAACGGTGGTGTGTGGACGGTGCTCGGCGAGATCTACAAGACGTGGCAGCGCAGCGGCCTCGACGCGGGTGAACTCGGCCTGCCGACCAGCGACGAGTACCGCGTCCCGGACGGCTGGCGCTCGGACTTCGAGTTCGGCTCGCTGATCTTCAACGAGCTCACCGGCGCGGTGACGAAGGTGCTGCGCGCCTACAACGACGCGTACGAACAGGCACAGACCCCGGCCGCCGCGCCGGCCCCCGAGGCCCCGGCTCCGGCCCCCCAGGCTCCGGCCCCCCAGGCCCCGGCCCCCCAGGCCCCGGCCCCCCAGGCCCCGGCTCCCGAGGCCCTGGCACCGGAAGCGCCGGCCCCCGCTCCGGCGCCCTGACCGATCGATCCGTCACCGCCACCAGCGCTCGAGGATGCGGGCCACCCCGTCCTCGGTGTTGGTGGCGGTGACCTCGTCCGCGGCCGCCTTCGCGTCCGGATGCGCGTTCTCCACCGCGACCCCGTGCCGCGCCATCGACAACATCGGAATGTCGTTGGGCATGTCCCCGAACGCGACGATCCCGTCGGCGGCCACCCCGAGGTGTTCGGCCATCAGATGCAGGCCCGACGCCTTGGTCACCCCGGAGGCGGAGATCTCGATCAGGCCGTTGTCCGTGGAATAGGTGACGTCCACCATGCCGCACAGCCGCGGAGCCAGCGCCTCGGCCATCTCGTGGCTCGTCGCCGACGCCAACCGGATCAGCAGCTTCACCGCCGGCTCGGCGATCACCTCGTGGTCGGCGAGCTCGGTGTTGTCCGGATTCAGCCACGCATGCTCGTAGCCGGGGGCGCTGACGAACTGCGGTGTCGCGGCGTCGTGGGCGCTCGCCCCGATCCGCTCGGCGGCCAGACCGCAGCCGGGCAGCACACTGTTGGCGACGTCGGCGACCCAGGCCAGTTCGTCCGCGGACAGCACGGCGGCGCTGAGAACGCGGTCGGCGGCACTGTCGTAGAGCACCGCACCGTTGGCACACACCGCCAGGGGCGCGAAGCCGAGTTGCTCGACCACCGGCGGGATCCATCGCGGGGGACGACCGGTGGCCAGGACGAACGGCGTCCCGGAGGACACCACGGCCTGTACTGCCGCGCGGGTCCGGTCCGAGACGCGCTCCTCGTCGTCGATGAGGGTGCCGTCGACGTCGGTGGCAACCAGGCTCGGCAGATCTCGTCTCACTTCGCCATTGTGCCGGTCCGCCACAGCGCGGCGCATCCGGGAGTCACCGCGCCGTAGGGCCGTCACCCGTCGGTGCCGGCATCCTTCTGCGCGCGGCGGGCCTTGCGTGCGGCGGTGTCGGCGTCGTCGAGCGCGGTGGCCTCCGCGAGCGTCGGAGCGGTGCCGCCGAGCCGCACGGGCACCCAGTAGGCACCGGGCTCGTGCACGTAGCTGCTCTGCAACTCCCGCAGCATGCTTTCCATCCTGCTGTGCAACTCCGCAGTCAGCTCCGACGCCGACTCGTACGGCCGGATGGGCTCGCCCACCGCGATGGAGATGGGCGTCTTCGTGCGGCCGAGCCGCTTCGGGTGGCCCTTGGTCCACACCCGCTGCGACCCCCACAGGACGACCGGGATGATCGGGACGTTCGCCTCGATCGCCATCCGCGCGGCACCGGTCTTGAAGCCCTTGATCTCGAAGCTGCGGCTGATCGTGGCCTCGGGGAACACGCCGACCAGCTCACCGGCCCGCAACGCGTCGACGGCGGCGCGGTAGGAGTCGGCGCCGTCGGCCCGGTCGACGGGGATGTGCTTCATCGCCCGCATCAGGGGACCGGAGATCTTGTGGTCGAAGACCTCCTTCTTCGCCATGAACCGGATGTAGCGCTTGGAGGTGCGGGCGGGCAGGCCCGCGTAGGTGAAGTCCATGTAGCCGACGTGGTTCATGGCGATCACCGCGCCACCGACGGCGGGGATGTTCTCGGCGCCGGTGACGGTGAACTTCAGTCCCTGCGCGGCGAAGACGGTCCGGGCGAGGCCGATGACGGTCCGGTAGAAGGGTTCCACAGTCGGTCAGAGTAGCCGGATCGGCGCCCGCGGGCTTCGCCCGATGTCCGCGGGCCCGCCCGATTCGGGATCAACGGCCCGTATCCGGCCCGGGTTCACCGCCTGGGCGAGGCGCCCCACCGGCGTCCCCCTACCCTTGGGGGTACGTCGGTCAGCACGTCAGGAGGCAACGAAGTGCAGATCACCAGCGTCGGACACGCCGGGTTCCACATTCAGACCGAAGCGGGATCGATCCTGTGCGACCCGTGGGTCAACCCCGCGTACTTCGCGTCGTGGTTCCCCTTCCCGGACAACACGCAGCTGGACTGGGGTGCGCTCGGCGACGTCGACTACCTGTACGTCTCGCACCTGCACAAGGATCACTTCGACCCGGAGAACCTGAGCAAGCACGTCCGCAAGGACGCGACGGTGCTGCTGCCCGACTTCCCGGTCCCGGACCTGCGTCGCGAGCTCGAGAAGCTCGGGTTCACGAAGTTCCTCGAGACGACCGATTCCGTCAAGCACACCGTCAGCGGGCCCGAGGGCGACCTGGACGTGATGATCATCGCCCTGCGCGCACCCGCGGACGGACCGATCGGCGACTCCGGTCTCGTCGTCTCGGACGGCGAGACCACGGTGTTCAACATGAACGACGCCCGCCCGGTCGAGATGGACACGATGCTCGAGTCCTTCGGGAAGATCGACGTCCACCTGCTGCAGTACTCGGGCGCGATCTGGTACCCGATGGTCTACGACATCCCCAAGCGCACCAAGGCGAACTTCGGCAAGCAGAAGCGCCAGCGCGGCATGGACCGCTGCCGCAGCTACATCGACCAGGTCGGGGCGACGTGGGTGGTCCCGTCGGCCGGTCCGCCGGTGTTCCTCGACCCGGCGCTGCGCCACCTCAACGACGACCACGGCGACGAGGGCAACATCTTCCCCGACCAGATGGTCTTCCTCGAGCAGATGCGCCTGCACGGCAACGACGGTGGCGTGCTGATGATCCCCGGCTCGGTCCTCGACGTGCACGGCAGCGAGTCGATGACGCTGACCCATCCGATCCCCGACGCCGACGTCGAGAAGATCTTCACCGACAAGGCCGCGTACATCGAGGAGATGGCCCAGCGCCTGGCCCCGGTGCTCGAGGCCGAGAAGGCGACGTGGGCCCCGGCCGAGGGTGAGCCGCTGCTCGGTCCGCTCAAGGCGAAGTTCGAGCCGATCATGGCGCAGTCCGATCTGATCTGCGACGGCATCGGCTACCCCGTCGGCCTGGTGATGGGCGACGAGACGGTCGTGCTGGACTTCCCCAAGCGGGTCGTCCGCGAACCCATCGAGGGAGAAGGCAAGTACCGCTACGGTTTCCGCATTCCTCCGGAGCTGGTGCGCACGGTCCTGCGCGACGACGAGCCGGACTGGGTGAACACCATCTTCCTGTCCACCCGATTCGAGGCGTGGCGGGTGGGCGGCTACAACGAATTCCTGTACACGTTCTTCAAGTGCCTCACCGACGAGCGGATCGCCTACGCGGACGGCTGGTTCGCCGAAGCCCACGACGATTCCGCGTCGATCGAGCTGGGCGGCTTCGAGATCCAGCGCCGCTGCCCGCACCTGAAGGCGGATCTGTCGAAGTTCGGCGTCGTCGAGGGCACCAGCCTCACCTGCAACCTGCACGGCTGGCAGTGGGACCTCGTCACCGGTCGCTGCAAGACCTCCCGCGGTCACGAGCTGCGCTCCCGCAAGCTCTGACCCCTCGCGCCGCGTGTGGTGACCGAATGTCACATCGGGTCGATGCGATCGAAGCGATGTGACATTCGGCCACGACCCAGGGCGGGGACGGCGAGCACCAGCGCCCCCGACGCGACGAGCGCGAACGGCCACCACTGCCGCTCCCCGGTCGTCGCCCCCGTCGTCACGACGTCGGGCGACGAGGCGGCCGGCGACTTCGGCAGCGCGGCCGTCGCCTCCCGCACGTTGTCGGAGACTCCCTCGATCACCCCGGTGACCGGACCCACGCCGGCCACGAGCTGCCCGGTGCCGTCGACGAGTTGCCGGCCGCCGTCGTCGAGGAGCATCAGTCCGTCGCGCAGCTGCCGCGAGCCGTCGGCAGCCTGCATCATGCCGGCGACGAACTGCGCGTTCGGGTCACTCAATTCGTAGGCGAGCTGCCGCGCACCGCCGCGCAACTGCTCGAGCTGCGCGAGCGTCTCCGGCCCGAGCCCCTCGCTGTCCAGCCGGCCGACGAGCCCGTCGAGCCGGGCGGCGGCCTCCTGGGACACCGCGTCGGGCGAGCGCCGCAGGGTGCCGGCGACGGCCGTCAGCTGCTCGGTGACGCCCGCCTGCATCTCCCCGAAACCGGCGAGCCGGTCGACGACCTCGTCGACGCCGCCGCTGACCTGGGTCGCACCGTCGCCGAGCAGGTCCACCCCGCCCTGCAGCTGCCCGAGCCCGTCGGCGAGTTGCTGCCCGCCGGCACTGGCCTGCGCGAGTCCGTCGGCGAGCTGGTGAGCACCGTCGTCGAGCTGCCGGCTGCCGTCGGTGAGCTGCCCGATTCCGCCGCCGAGCAGAGCGAGCGGCAGTCCGGCCTGCTGCAGGTTGTCGCGGGTGTCGGTGAGCGGGTCGCCGGTCGACGGGGGCGGCGCCTCGGTCGTCGTCGCGACGGTGGGCGCATGGGCGTAGGCGAGGGCACTGCCGGTGCCGATCAGGCCGAGACCGGCGGCGACGAACAGGACGGGAAGGAGACTGGCACGCACGGCGGAGGACCCTAGTCCGGCGATCTGAGAGAGCTCTGAGACGGCGGCAGCCACCGCACCGCGGCGGCGGCCAGGCCGAGCAGCGGCACCGCCCATGCCGCGAGCACCGCCGACAGCGGCAGCCATACCGTTCCCAGCGCGAATCCGGCGTAGACCGCCACGGACACGACCTCGCCGACGACGCCCGACACCGACGTCACGGTCGCGCGGGCGGTTCCGCTCATGGTGTCCTGCATCCGCGCCTCGGCGACGATCATCGCGTTGTTCAGGGCGCCGTAGCCGATCCCGATCGCCACGAAGCCCGCCACTCCGCCGAGCGCGGCCCCCGTTGCCAGCAGCAGGCCACCGACGGCGATCACCGCACCCATCGCGCGGCCGGTCGTCGCCGCCGTGCGACCGGCGGTCGCGGCGCCGAGCACCTGTCCCGCCACGGTGATCGCCACCAGCGCCGGCGCCGCGGACGTGCTCGCCCCGCCCTCGCGCGCGAGCAGCGCGAAGTACTCCTCGAAGGCGAGGCACGCCGACAGCAGCGCCGCGAGCAGCACCGCGCGGCGGACGCCGGCGCTGCGGCGCGCCTCGGCCGTCCCGGCATGCAGCACCGCGCGGTAGCGAGTTGCGAAACTGCCCGGAACGAAACCGGTCTCGTCCGCCGAGGTGTCGCGGGGTGCGGACGGCAGGGCGAGCACGAGCAACCCGTTGGCGACGGTGATCCCCACCGACAGCCATCCGACGAGCGGATAGCCGCCGAGCGCGAACAGCGGTGCGGCCGACAGCGTCGCGACGAGAACGCACATCGTCTCACCGGCGTTCGCATAGCCCAGCACCGCCGGGAACCGGTGTGCCGCACCGCGGGCGGACAGTTCGTCGTACACCAGGGCCTCGAAGGTCCCGGACTTCAGCGATTCGCTGATCCCCCACGCCACGAAGCCGGCCGCGAACCCCCAGTAGCCGGGGAACAGCAGCCAGAGGGCGAAGCCCGCGGTGAACAGGGCCGAGCTGAGCAGCAGCAGACCGCGGCGGGACACCGTGTCGGCCCACGCGCCCGACGGCACCTCCGCGACGAACGCGACGACGGACCACAGCACGAACAGCGACGAGATCTCACCCGTGCCGAGGCCGTGGTCCTCGAAGAGCAGGGCGTACACGCCGTAGAGCGGCACGAGTTCACGGGTGGCCGCATACGCCACCACCCGGAAGGTCGGAGCGGAGCCGGATCAACATCGATGTCGCATGGCTCCAGCGTGGCACGCGCGGACGGGTTTGTCACCGCGCGATACGGTCGGCAGGTGACCGAACGCCAGCGCACCTACACGTGGGACGACCCCGCCCCGACGTCCGCCGCGAACCGCGACATGCACGGCCTCGACTTCCTGCGCGGACTGATCGACGGCTCCATCCCGCACCATCCGACGTCGCGCACCCTCGGCTTCCGGGTGACCGAGGCCCGGGAGGGCTGGGTGGAGGTGAGCATGGAGCCGCAGGAGTTCCACGCCAACGCGGTGGGCAGCATGCACGGCGGGGTGATCGCGACGATGTTCGACACCGCCATGGGCTTCAGCGTGTCGAGCACGCTCGAGGCCGGTGTCGGATACACGACGCTGGACCTGCAGGTGCGGTATCTGCGCGGCATCCAGGCGGGCAGCGGCGTCGTGCGCGTGCACGGCATCTGCGAGTACAGCGGCCGTCGCACCGCGACCGCCCGCGGGGAGGCCCGCGACGAGAACGACCGGTTGCTCGCGACCGCGTCGACCACGTGCCTGATTCTGCGCTGACAACCGTCGCCGGACCTGCACACTGAAGAACATGAGCGTGGAACGCACCGCACTGGACCGCTTCTTCACCCTCTACGGGGAGGCACTCGCCGGGTTCGACGCCGAGGCCTCGGCCGCGCTGTGGGGGGAGCCGGGCACGATCCTCACCGATTCGTTCGCCGGATCGCTGCCGACCCGGAAGGAGATCACCGAGGCCCTCGCGCAGAGCAACCAGACCTACCGGGAGCACGGTCTCGCCGATGTGGGGCACGAGTTGCTCGACCTCTCCCCGGTCACCGAGAAGATCGTGCGGGCCCGGGTGCGCTGGTCCTTCCGGGATGCGAACGACAGTGTGATGGGCACGAGCGACTACGAGTACCTGCTGCGCGACGATCCGGAGGGCCTGCACGCGTACGTGGCCGTCGGCTGCGACCCGGGCAGCTGAGCCCACCCGCCCCGCCCTCCGTGGCCGAATGTCACATCGGTTCGGTCAGATCGACGCTATGTGACATTCGGCCACCACCACCACCCACACGCAGGGGGACGGCTCACGCGGGCGGTTCGAGCACCTCACGCCCGACGAACGGCACGAGCGCCGACGGGACGCGCACGGACCCGTCGGCCTGCTGGTGGTTCTCGAGGATCGCGACGAGCCAGCGGGTGGTGGCGAGGGTGCCGTTGAGGGTGGCGGCGATCTGCGGCTTGCCGTTCTCGTCGCGGTACCGGACGCCGAGGCGGCGGGCCTGGAAGGTGGTGCAGTTCGAGGTGGAGGTCAGCTCCCGGTAACGCTCCTGGGTGGGCACCCATGCCTCGCAGTCGAACTTGCGGGCCGCCGACGAGCCGAGGTCGCCGCCGGCGACGTCGATGACCCGGTACGGCACCTCGATCGCGGCGAGCATGTCGCGCTCCCACGCGAGCAGCCGCTGGTGCTCGGCGACGGCGTCCTCGGGCTTGCAGTAGACGAACATCTCGACCTTGTCGAACTGGTGGACCCGGATGATGCCGCGGGTGTCCTTGCCGTAGCTGCCGGCCTCGCGGCGGAAGCACGACGACCAGCCCGCGTACCGCTTCGGGCCGCCCGACAGGTCGAGGATCTCGCCGGAGTGGTAACCGGCGAGCGGCACCTCCGATGTGCCGACGAGGTACAGGTCGTCGTCGGCGAGGTGGTAGATCTCGTCGGCGTGGGCACCGAGAAAGCCGGTGCCCTGCATGATCTCCGGGCGCACGAGCACCGGGGGGATCATCATCTGGAAGCCGTTGGCGACGGCCCGCTGGGCCGCGAGCTGCAGCATGCCGAGCTGCAGCAGCGCGCCGTAACCGGTGAGGAAGTAGAACCGGGCGCCGGAGACCTTCGCACCCCGTTCCATGTCGATCAGCCCGAGGGACTCCCCGAGGGCCAGATGGTCCTTCGGTTCGAAGTCGAAGGTGGGCAGCTCGCCGACGGTCTCGAGAGTGACGAAGTCGTCCTCCCCGCCCGCGGGAGCGCCCTCCTGCACGATGTTGGAGATCGCCATGTGCGCGCGCCCCAGGGCCTCCTCGGCGGCGTGCTGCTCGGCCTCGAGCTTCTTGACGTTCGCGGCGAGTTCCTTCGCGCCCTCGAGCAGCGCGGGCCGTTCCTCCGGGGAGGCCTGCCCGACCTTCTTGCCCAGTGCCTTCTGCTCGGCACGGATGTTGTCGCCGGCCAGCACCGCAGCGCGGCGGGCGGCGTCGGCCTCGAGCAGCGCGTCGACGAGACCGGGGTCCTCGCCTCGGGTGCGCTGCGAGGCACGGACGACGTCGGGATTCTCGCGGAGGAACTTGAGGTCGATCACGAGGTCACAGCCTACTCGGCGACGCCCCGGGCCGAGGCCGGCCTACTGCGCCCACAGCTGCAGGCAGTCCTCGCGTTCGAACATCTTCGCCGAGTCCACGGCGCTCGGATGCCCGGCGTGCGGGTCGGCTCCGGCCTCGGTGAGCACCCGCACGACGTCGATCGCCCCCTTGAACACCGCGCCCGCGATGGGCGACTGCCCGCGGTCGTTGAGCCGGTCGACGTCGGCGCCCCGTTCGATCAGGGCCCGCACCGCGTCGGCGTGTCCGTGGTAGGACGCCAGCATGAGCAGGGTGTCGCCCTTCTCGTTGCACAGGTTCACCGGCACTCCGGCGTCGATGTAGGCGGCGAGGGTCTCGACGTGCCCGGCGCGGGCGGCATCGAACAGTCGCTGCGCGATCTCCTGGACTTCGGGATCGATGGGCTCCGTCATGCCCACCGAAGTTACCCGGGGCGGCGCGCACAGGCATGATGGACGGTGATGGCCGAGGAGAGTGAGCAGCAGTCCGACCGGACGACACCGTCCGCCTCGCGGGTCCGGCGTGCCCCGTCCGCGAAGCTGACCCGTCGCGCCCTGATGCTGGTCGCCGCGGGCGCGGTGCTCGCGGCCGTCGTCACGGCGGTGGTGGCGGGATTCGGCGGGTCCGACGACGAACCCGGCGATTCGACCAGTGCCGTCGTGACCACCGGCGCGGTGGCCGGCGAGGCCTTCGGCACTGCGGTCGCCGGGGACTGCCTGACCTGGACCGAACTCGATGCGAGCGACCTCGCGAAGGTGGACTGCGCCGAGTCGCACCTGTTCGAGGTGGTCGAGGACATCGATCTGAGCGTGTATCCGGGCGCCGAGTGGGGTCCCGGGTCGCGTTTCCCGTCGGTGCTGCGTTTCACCGAGCTGCGCGACGAGCTGTGCGCACCGGCCGCGATGGATTATCTCGACGGCCGGTTCGATCCGCACGGCAAGTTCAGCGTGGGCCTGATCAACCCCGGGGAGGCGGGCTGGGCGGCCGGCGAGCGGACGCTGCGCTGCGGCCTGCAGTTCTCCTCCACCACCGGCAACCTGCTGCCGATCCAGGGCAAGGTCGCCGACCAGGACCAGTCCAAGGTCTGGGACGTGGGCACGTGCATCGGCATCAACAACGGCGTGCCGGCGGATCCGGTGGAGTGCGCCCAGCCGCACGCCTTCGAGGTGATCTCCGTGGTGGACCTGTCCGGGCAGTTCCCCGGCGGTCTGCCCAGCGTCGAGGACCAGGACCGGTACCTCGAGGGGACGTGCACCGAGAACGCCAACGCCTACCTGGGCAGTCCCGACGCGCTGCGCAACAAGACCCTCACGCTGTTCTGGGACAACCTCGACTTCGACAGCTGGCTCGCGGGCAGCCGCAAGGTCAACTGCTCGGTGGGCAAGCAGGTCGAGGGCGGCGGATTCGCGTCGGTCACCGGCACCGCCAAGGGCGACATCCTCATCGACGGCCAGCCGCCGGTGCCGCCGCCCGCCGCGCCCGAGGGCCGCTCACTGCCGACCCCGCTGCCGGGCGCAGGTCCCGTGCCGGGCTCCTGAGGTGAGGGCACGAATGGGCGACGAGCGGTTCGAGGAACTCGTCGGCGAGGCCCTGGATCTGATCCCCCCGGAACTCGCGCGGGCCATCGACAACGTCGTGGTGCTGGTCGAGCCCAGAAACGAGGAAGAGCCCGACCTGCTCGGGCTCTACCACGGGATCGCGCTCACCGAGCGCGACAGCCACTATGCGGGGGCGCTACCGGACACCGTGACCATCTACCGCGACGCGATTCTCGACATCTGCGACTCCGACGACGACGTGGTGCACGAGGTCGCGGTGACGGTCATTCACGAGATCGCTCACTACTTCGGAATCGAGGATGCTCGTCTGCACGAGCTGGGGTGGGGCTAGTGGCCCCGTACCGCGGTCCCGTCGCGCCGTACTTCGGCTTGCGTTGCAGAAAGTGCGGACTGATCGTCGAAATGATCAGCAGGGCGAGCGTTCCGATGATCACCTCTGCGACGACGATGTAGACGAAAGCAATACCGACGATCTTCGCGATCTCTTCCATGTGTCGATCACCTCCGGTCCGACCGTACCGCGGGACGGCCGTCCGGACGGGGTAACCGGCAGTGCCGTTGCCGGGCCTCCGCGGCCCGGCAGCGGCGGCCGGTCACTCGATGCGGTCGAGATCGACGCCCTTGGTCTCGCGGCTGCTCAGCACCGCGACGACGGTGATCATCATGGTCACCACCAGATACGCGACGACGGTCCCGACCCCGAACCGGTCGACGAGCCAGACGGCGATGAAAGGCGCGGGCGCACCGGCGATGATGGACGAGCCCTGGAACACCAGCGAGGATCCGGCATACCGGTACCGGGTCGGGAACAGCTCGGTGATCCAGGCGGCCTCGGGACCGGCGAGAGCGCCGTGGAAGAAGGCGCCGACGCAGACCCCCACCCACAGCATCGGCACGCTCTGCATCTGCACGAGCCAGAAGAACACGGGCGCCCACACCACGAGCACCACGGCGGGGACGAGCATCGCGACGCGGCGGCCGACCCGGTCGGACCAGCGGCCGCCACCGATCATGCCGACGAACTGGAACACCGACGCGAAGGTCACGGCCAGCATCACGTCGCCCCGGGCGAAGCCGTGATAGGTGGTGGCGTACGCGATGACGAAGATCGTGTACACGTAGAACGCGATGTTCTCGCCGAGCCGCATGCCGATGCCGATCAGCACCGGGCGCGGACGGGACAGCGCTTCGACGATGCTCGACCGGGGCTCGGGGCGGTCCGCCGCGGCGGCCTGCGCCGCCCGGAAGACCGGGGACTCCTCGACGCCGTGCCGGATCCAGAAGCCGATGACGAGGAGGGGAACGGCGAACAGGAATGCGATCCGCCAGCCCCATGCGTCGAACGCGTCGGCCGGAAGCAGCAGCACCAGAGCCGAGACGACCACTGCGGCGAGCACGGTCCCCGACGGCGCGCCCGCCTGCGGCCACGACGCCCAGAAGCCGCGACGCTTGGGCTCGCCGTACTCACTCACCAGCAGCACCGCCGCACCGAATTCACCGCCGAGCGCGAAACCCTGGATCATGCGCAGCGCGACGAGCAGGACCGTCGCCCAGATGCCGATCTGTTCGTAGGTCGGCAGCAGCCCGATCGACGCGGTGGCCGTACCGAGCATCACGAACGTGATGACGAGCATCGGTTTGCGGCCGAACCGGTCACCGAGATGACCGAAGACGATGCCGCCGAGCGGCCGGGCGATGAAGCCGAGCCCCTGGGTGGCGAGGGCGAGCAGCAATTTGGTGATGCCGTCGGATCCGGGGAAGAACAGAGGTCCGAGGACGGTGGCGGCGAGGATGCCGTAGATGGCGAAGTCGTACCACTCGAGCACGGCCCCGGCCATGCTGCCGGTGAGGACCCGCTTGAAGCTGCTGCGTGGCGCGTCCGGCGCGGTGCGCACGGCGATCGGGTCGAGCGTGGATCCCATGGCGGGTCCCTTTCGGATCGGGTGAGTCAGAGTCGGAGGGTCAGTCGGTCGCCGCAGGCACGCGAGCAGCAGGTCATCATCTGCCGGTTCGCCGCCCGCTCGGCCTTGGTGAGCACGGTGTCGCGGTGGTCGACCTCGCCGTCGAGGACGGTGACCTCGCAGGAGCCACAGAGGCCTTCCTCGCAGTCGCTGGGCACGTCGATGTTGTTGGCGCGCAACGCGTCGAGGACGGTCTGGGTGGACTCGACCCGCACGGTGAGTCCCGAGTCGCGCAGGTCGAGGTCGAAGGCGTGCTCGACGTCCGGGTCGAGTGCCGTGAGGGTCGAGGTGAAGTACTCGACGTGCAGCGCACCGTCGGGCCAGTGCCGGCTCGCGTCCTCGAGTCCGGCGAGCAGCCGTCCGGGCCCGCACGCGTAGATCTGGGTGCCGGACACCGGCGTCGCGAGGAGGGCGGCGAGGTCGACCCGGGTGCCTTCCGCCGAGACGTGCAGGGCGGCGCGGTCCCCGTGCCCGGCGACCCGCTCGAGATAGGCCATCCCGGAACGGTTCCGGCCGCAGTAGTGCAGTTCGTAGCTCCACCCCCGGGCGCGGGCGTGGTCGGCCATCGCCAGGACGGGGGTGATGCCGATGCCGCCGGCCACGAACACGTAGTGCTCGGCGTCGGGGTCGAGCGCGAAGTGGTTCCGGGGCCCGCGAATCCGGAGCGATCCCCCCACCCGGAGCTGTTCGTGGACGTAGCGCGAGCCACCGCGGCTCTCGGGGTCCAGCAGAACGGCGATCTCGTAGGTGGGCGCGTCGGGCGCACCGCACAGGGAGTACTGCCGCGACAGCGCACCGAGGTCGACATCGATGTGGGCGCCAGGAGTCCACGCGGGCAACGCATTTCCTGCAGGAGCCCGTAGGACGACGCGCAGCACGTCGTCGGCGATCCGGTCCAGGCGCTCGACGGTGACGGTGCGTGACACCGACCGGGTGGAGGGCTCGCCGATGGTGACGGGATGCTGCCGTTGCAGCACCGCCGGGTCGGTGCGCTCGGGGTTCGCCTGCGGATCCCACTGCACCCACACGTGATCGGGACCGCGGAACGAGGTGTTCGGCAGGTAGGTGAACTCCTGATCGGGTACGAGTTCCATGTGGGGAAGCCGCGTGGTCAGTTCCTCGAGGAAGATCTGCATCTCCATGCGGGCCAGGTTCTTGCCCATGCACTGATGGCTGCCGTACCCGAAGGTGAGGTGGTCGCTCGAGTTCGGGCGCCGGATGTCGAACTCGTCGGGACGGTCGAAGTGCCGCTCGTCATGGTTGGCGGAGGCGTTGACGACGAGCAGCTTTGCGCCGGCGGGGATGTCGACGTCGCCGATGCGGGTGTCGGTGGTGGCCACCCGTCGCCACGCCGCGACCGATCCCGAGTGGCGCAGGCACTCCTCGACGGCGTTGGGGATCAGCGACGGATCCGCGCAGATCTCCTCCCACACCGGGCGGTTCTCGAGCAGCAGCTTGAACGCGTTCGCGGACGCGTTGGCCGTGGTCTCGTGCGCGGCGACGATGCCGGCCATCATCATCGAGTGCAGGTAGGAGTCGGTGACGACGTCCGGCATCTGCTGCTGCATGCGGATCCCGTAGGGCATCCAGCCGTGCCCCGAGGGGTCCTGGCGCATCTTCTCGAGCACCGTGCCCGCGTACTGCCAGAACCTGCCGACCGCCTCGGCGACGGCGACCTGCTCCTCGGGCGCGGGGCGGCCCCAGGTGTTCACGGTGTGGGCGATCGAGTACTTGCGCATCGTCGCCATGTCCTCCTCCGGCACGCCGAGGAAGTGCAGGGCGACGGTGAGCGGTACCTCCCACAGCATCTCGTCCACCAGGTCGGCCTTGCCGGATTCGACGAAGCGGTCGACGTATTCGCGCGTGAGCCGTCGCACCATCGCCTCGTGGTGCGCCAGTTCCTTCGGGGTGAACGGGTCCATGAGTGCGCGGCGGCGCGGCATGTGGGCGGGCTCGTCCTCGTTCACGAGGGTCCGGGCCATGGCGTAGTCGTAGCGGGCGAGGGTGGCGGTGGCCTCCTCGGAGACCGGGGTGATCTTCTCGAGGGCGATGGCCGGTGAGAACACGAGGTTGTCGCGGAACACCGCCTTCACATCCTCGTAGCGGGTGACCACCCAGTAGCCGAGTTCGGGGCTGTAGAACACCGGCTCCTCGTCGCGGGACCAGCGCAGCGACTCGGCCGGATCGGCCTGGTACGCGGGCCCGAACGGATCGAACGCCGCGGCGTTCGCCGACACCGGGCAGCCGCCGGTCAGGGCCGTGTGATCGACGGGGCACGCGGACGCCGACGCCGGAACTGATGCACTCATACTGACACCGAAAACCTCTCCACCTGCACTGTTACTTTTATCGAACAGTTTCGTCCTCTATGAGGACAAGGAGCAGAGTAAGGGGCGTCACAGAGGAGGTCAAGCCGCAGCGGCGGTCACATCCGGCGGACTCCACTAGAGGGAACACGTCTCTCCCCCGCGCCCGGCAACCTGTGCCCGACACCGGAACCCGGCAAACCGGACGTCCCGAAAAATACCCGCTCGGCCGGAAACAGCCACGATCGCGCCCTCAGCCGGCGGCGGCACCGAACCACTCGGACAGCCGCCCGAGCAGATCCTGCTGGTCGTCACCGACCCATGCCACGTGGCCGTCCGGCCGCAGCAGCGCCGCGGGCACGTTCGGTTCCTCGCTGACGTCGACGACGTGGTCGACCCGATCCGCCCAGCCCGCCACCGACAACCGGCCGGTCCGATCGAGCAGCAACCCACGGCCGCCGTGCATCAGTTCGTAGAGACGGCCTCGCTTCAGCGCCACGTCCCGCATCCGCCGGCCGAGCAGCTCGTGCCCGTCGCCGAAGTCGTAGCGGACCCCGACGGCGGTGATCATCTCGGTGATGTGCCGGTTCACCTCCGCCAAATCCATCAGCTCGGAGAACAGTTCCCGCAGCGCGGTCGCGCCCGGATCGGTTCCCATCAGCGCGATCTGCGCGCGGGTGTTCGCCAGCACGCGCGCCCCCACCGGGTGCCGCTCGGCGTGGTAGCTGTCCAGCAGCCCCGCCGGCGCCCAGCCGTCCACTGCCGCAGCCAGTTTCCAGCCGAGGTTGAACGCGTCCTGGATGCCGAGGTTGAGTCCTTGCCCGCCGGTCGGCGGATGGATGTGCGCGGCGTCGCCGGCCAGCAGCACCCGGCCGACCCGGTAACGCTCGGCCTGCCGGGTGGCGTCACCGAAGCGGGAGAGCCAGCGCGGCGAGTGCGCACCGAAGTCGGTGCCGGCGATCGCCCGCAGCTGCTGCGTGAACTCCCCGAGGGTCGGTGCGGCCGCCCGGTCCTCGCTCACCCCGTCGGCGGGCACGACGACGCGGTACATCCCGTCCCCGAGCGGTGCGGCGCCGAACCGCAGCTGGGTCTTACGGACTTCCGCGACGACGGCGGCCACCGTCGCCGGGTCCTCGGTCATCCTCATCTCCCCCAGCAGCGTCTCGACCCTGCTGGGCTCACCGGGAAAGCCCACGCCGAGCAGCTTGCGCACCGTGCTGCGGCCGCCGTCGCAGCCGACGAGGTACCGCGAGCGCAGCCGAGCGCCGTCGGCCGATTCGACCGTCACCCCGTGATCGTCCTGGCTCAGCCCGACCACCTCGCAGGCGCGCCGGATCTCGGCACCGAGTTCGAGGGCACGCTCGTCGAGCAACCGTTCGGTGACCGGCTGCGGAGTGGCGAGGCCGTACGGGTGCGCCGTGTCCAGCCGGTCCGGCCAGGGCTTGACGATTCCACCGAAAAGACCGCCGACCCGGAACTTCTCGCTGACGGCGAGGAACCGGTCCAGCAGGCCGCGCTGGTCCATCATCTCGACGCTGCGCGCGTGCAGACCCTGCCCGCGCGACTGCCCGCTCGGTGCGGTCGCCTTCTCGAGCACGAGCGTGCGCACGCCGTGCAGCCGCAACTCGGAGGCCAACATCAAGCCGGTCGGTCCACCGCCGACGACGATCACATCGATCATGAAAACCCCGTTCACTGGTTGAATTTCGGCCACCCCTCCACGCGGGCCGGCGGCCCGCCCGGCGTCCCGCGCCCGCAGATCCCCACCGGCGGCGCGACTCCCCCGGGATCACGTCCGGTCACACCTGCGAATCCCCACTTTCCGCAGGTCCCGGCTTCGACTGACGATTCTGCAGCACGACGGGGGCCTTGCGGCAAGGCCCCGTGCGCGATATACGTTGAAAGGGGCAGGGAGTCGAAGGCATCCCGGCCGTTCTTTCTCCCGCCCCGCGTTCGATGTGCACCGGAGTACCGTCGATTCCCGGACTCGTGCCCGGCAGCGGGGGTATCAGTCGGTGAGCAGAACGCTCAGGCGCGCTGCCGCGTCCTGGACGGCGAGCGCCGCGGCGTCGACGTCGAGACCGGCGATGGCCACCACCCCGACGCTGCATTCGAGACCGGCCCCCCGGGGCGCGCGCACCCCGGCAGCGACACCCACGGCGCCGCGTTCGAGCTGCCCACGGGTGACGCTGTAGCCGAGCTCCCGGGCCTGCTTCACCGCGTCGGGGTCGCGGGCGTCCTCGGGCCGCAGCGCGAGGATCGCGATCCCGGCCGCACCGCGGTCGAGCGGGTGCCGGTTGCCCACCCGGTAGCCCACGTGCAGGAGCGCTCCCTCCGGCTCCGCGACGAGGATGACGATGCACTCGTTCCCGTGCGCGGCGGAGACGAAGGCCGTCGCCTGCGTGCGCTCGGCCAGGTCGTGCAGCACCGGGCCGGCCGCGTGCTGGAACTGCGGCACGAACCGCGACGAAAGGACGGCGGCACCGGCGCCGAGCCGGATCCGGCCGTCGTCGGCCCGCACGACGAGCGAGTGGGTTTCGAGCGTGGCGACGATCCGGTAGCAGATCGCCCGCGCGATCTCGAGCTCCTTGGCGAGGTCCGCGACCGTGATTCCGGCGGGTGACCGGGAGATGAGGTCGAGCGCGCGCAGACCACGATCGAGCGTCTGCAGCGTACTCATGGCTTCCTCCGTCCGTCCGGATCCGACCCTACCGGCGCGGGCATCGCGCCCGATGCAGCGCATTGCAACGCTTGAGCGCCGCGTGCCGCACTGATTGCCTTCGAGTGACACAGATCACTACGAACGGGAGTCGGCATGAGCATCGAAGGCAAGGTCGCGCTGGTCACCGGGGCTGGACAGGGCATCGGACGGGCGATCGCGCTGCGACTGGCATCCGACGGTGCGGCCGTCGCACTGCTCGATGTCGACGGCGGCAAGCTCGCCGCGGTCGAGGACGAGGTGCGGGCGGCCGGCTCGAAGGCGGTCTCCGTTGTTGCCGATGTGACCGACCGCGAGCAGATCCGGGCCGCCGTCGACCGGACGGAGGCCGAACTGGGCGGGTTCGACATCATCGTCAACAACGCCGGCATCGCCCAGGTCAACCCGATCGCCGACGTGACGCCCGAGGAGGTGTCGCGGATCATGGCGGTCAACGTCGAAGGCGTGCTGTGGGGCATCCAGGTCGCCGCCGCCAAGTTCCGCGAGCGCGGGCACGGCGGCAAGATCGTCAACGCGTCCTCGATCGCCGGTCACGAGGGCTTCGCGATGCTCGGGGTGTACTCCGCGACCAAGTTCGCCGTCCGGGCGCTCACGCAGGCGGCGGCCAAGGAGTACGCCTCCGACGGGATCACCGTCAACGCCTACTGCCCCGGCGTCGTCGGCACCGACATGTGGGTCACCATCGACGAACGCTTCGCGGCATTGACCGGGGCACCGAAGGGAGCGACGTTCGAGAAGTTCGTCGGCGGCATCGCGCTCGGCCGGGCGCAGACACCGGAGGACGTCGCGGCCTACGTCTCCTACCTCGCGGGCCCGGACTCCGACTACATGACCGGGCAGTCCGGGCTGATCGACGGTGGCCTGGTCTATCGGTGACCCGAACCCGCTGCACCGGAAGGACATTCCCGTGTTGACCAGAACGGTACGGGCACTGGCGGTTCCCCTGCTCGTGTTCCTCGACCACATGCTGGCGCCGAAGCACTGCCCCGAGCTGTTCGAGCTCTCCGAGCAGCTCGCGGACCGACCCGACTGATCGGCGCGACCGGTGCCGGTTCGCCGCCGGACCTCGCCGCGCCTTACCGCCACAGGCCGGCGAGGTCCGGCGTTTCCGCCGGTCCGGGAAGACCGGCGCGTAATGCTCGTACTGCGTCGACCGATTGCGTGACGATGTGGCCGCGCACGAGTCGCGCCGTCGGAACGAGTGTTCAGTGGGACTTCCTGGCTCGGTGGCGGCGCACCGCGTCCGCATTACCGCAACGGGCACTGCAGTACGCCCGGCGGCCGTTACGGCTGGTATCGACGAACACAAGACTGCATCCCGTGTTCGCGCATGCGCCCAGCCGTCCCCCCTCGGCCTCGACGGTGAAGATCGCGAGCCCGCCCGCGGTGACCGCCGTCACGCGCCCGACGACGTCGTTCTCGTCCGGCGTGAAATGCAGATGGGGACGGCGGTTGTCGTGAGTGGTGAGGTACACGCTGGCTACCCCGTCGAGCAGCAGGGCGTTGATCGATCGGCAGCGTTGCTCCTCGTCGGGTGCCACGAACACCGTCCGGAGCCGGGTCGACCACCGGCGCAGCGTCGGCAAGTCGCTCTCGCCGACATCCGACCACCGGATCGCGTGCCCGCGAAGCACCGCCTCGACCTCCGGGACGGTCCACACGCCCCGCGCCTGAAGGTTCACGAGGTCCGCGGCCAGCAGCGCGCCGGTCATGTTGTCATGGTTGAACTGCACTGACCGATTGCATCACGGTGGTCGCGTGCACCTGGTCACCACCGCCGTCCTTCCTGTCGTTCTCGTCCTCGCCCTGGGCGCTGTCCTCCGTCGCCGTGTCGTCACCGACGCCGGCTTCTGGCGTGGAATGGAGTGGCTGAGCTACCACGTGTTCACGCCTGCGTTGTTCGTCGAATCGATCGCACGGACCTCGCTGCGGGAGGTCTCGCCGGTTCCGTTGCTTCTCAGCCTGTCGATCCCGGTCCTGGCCGTGTCGATGCTGCTCGTCGCCCTGCGTCGACCGCTTCGGGCCGAGGGGCCGCAGCTCACCTCGCTGGTGCAGGGAAGCATCCGCATCAACACCTACATCGGACTGGTGTTCGCCTCGGCGCTCGAAGGCACCGCCGGGGTGGCCGCATTCGCACTCGCGGCCTCGGTGATGGTTCCGTTGGTCAACGTCGTCTCGGTCACCGCGCTGTCGTTCTTCGGTGCCCGCGATCACGAGGCTGCGACGACGAGTACGTGGCGCCACCTGGCCACCAATCCCTTGATCCTCGGATGTCTCGCGGGCTTGACGCTCAACCTCACCGGAATCGGGTTGCCCTCGGCGATCGCGGTGCCGGTCGAGATGCTGGCAGAACCCGCACTCCTCACCGGCACGCTCGTGGCAGGGGCGGCGATCACTCTTCGGGTGCGGCTGCGCGACGGCCTCGACATCACCATCGCGTCGACGATCAAACTGATCGCCCTTCCTCTGGCTGCCGCAGCCCTCGCGAGTGCGCTGGGCTTGACCGCCGCGGCCCTGACCGCCGTCGTGCTCATCTGCGCCGTCCCCACCGCGCCCTCGGCGTACATCCTCGCCGGCCGCATGGGGGGCGACGCGCAACTGATGGCATCCATCACCGGAGCACAGACAGTCCTTTCCACGGCGACTCTGCCCCTGGTCCTGCACCTGACCACAGCGACGTGACCCAGGGCCTGCAACGACGTGACGCGTGAGCGCAGCACCGCGACCGCCGGAAGCGACATGCCCGCCCAATGATCGCCGACGGCGAGACACCTCGCGGCAACGTCCCCGCCCGCGCTTCCAGTCTGGCCGAGTAAACAGTCGGTCGGCTGAGAACACGAAGCTTTCATTAGAGAATCCGACCCCATCCACGCGCCCTCGCACTGTTCGCGCCCACGAGGACGGGGAGTTGCCCCGGTCACCGCCCCTTCGGCAGCTCCCAATGCCATCCGACCAGTTCCAGGCGGTGCGCCACCCGCGCCAGGGGACGCCGGCCCCGCGAACCCCCTCGCCGGAAAGCTCCCACCAGTGCGTCCCCGCGCCCCGACACGAGTTTGACTTTGTGCGGCGCGTCACATAACTTGTCGACTGCTAACCGAACGATCGATTGGCTACATACGTTCGCAGGAAGGGCAGCCATGGCCACCCCCTCGGTTTCACAGGCGCAGGAGACGACGCCCGGCGCTCCACAGCACGCCGCCCCGCAGAACACGCGGCGGGCGGCCCGTAAGGCCGCGTTCGCCGCAGCGGTGTCGACGTCCCTCGAGTGGTACGACTTCTTCATCTATGCCACTGCCGCGGCGCTCGTGTTCAACAAGACGTTCTTCGCCACCGGCAGCGAGGTCGTGGCCGCGCTCAATTCGTTCGCCACGGTCGCCGTCGGTTTCGTCGCCCGCCCGATCGGCGGGATCGTCTCGGGCCACTTCGGCGACAAGTACGGGCGCAAGCCGGTGCTCGTGACCGCCATCCTGCTCATGGGTGTCGCGACCACCCTGATCGGCTTCGTGCCGAACACGTCGATCACCTGGCTCGCTCCCGCGATGCTGGTCCTGCTCCGCATCTGCCAGGGCCTGGCCGTCGGGGCGCAGTGGGGTGGCGCGGTCCTGCTGGCCACCGAGTACGCTCCGGCCGATCGCCGCGGCTTCTACGGAAGCTTCGCCCAGCTCGGCATCCCGATCGGCGTGGTGATGGGTAACGCGGTCTTCCTGGCGGTGGCGTGGGCGGTCTCGCCCGAGGCGTTCACGTCGTGGGGCTGGCGCGTGCCGTTCTGGATCAGCCTGTTCATGCTCTTCGTCGCGTTCGCCATCCACCGCTACCTCGAGGAGACCCCCGAGTTCCAGCAGGTCGAGGCCAAGCTCGCGGCCGCGCCGGCCCAGCGACGTTCCCCGGTCCTCGAGGTCCTCCGGCACAACAGTGGCACCGTGCTCATGGCGGGCGGCACCTATCTGGTCGGCATCGTGATGTTCTACATCACCATCACCGGCTCGGTGCAGGTGGCTACGACGAACCTCGGCATCGCGCGCTCGGACGTGCTGGCGATCATCCTGATCGCCGCGGGCGTCCTCGTACCGATGGTGCCGCTGACCGCCTACCTGTCGGACCGCTACGGCCGCAAGCTGATCTACGGCATCGGCATCGTCGGCATGGGCCTGTGGGCCGTGCCGATGTGGCTGCTCATCGGGGCGTCCTCGTCGGGCGACATCCTGCCGTTGGCCGTCGCGCTCATCGTCTCCTGTGTGGTCATGTCGTTCCAGACCGGACCGCAGGCCGCCCTGTTCGCCGAGCTCTTTCCGCCGGAGATCCGTTACTCCGGAGCATCTCTGGGATACCAGGCCGCGGCGATCCTCGGTGGCATGGCGCCCATGGCGATGGTCGCGCTGATCAACGGGGAGGTCGCCAACCTCTGGCGCGTGGGTCTGCTCATCGCGGCGCTCTCGGTCCTCGCCCTCGCCTGCCTGGTGGCCCTCGCCCGTCGTCGGCACTGAGCTCGTCGTCGCCACTGAGCTCGTCGTCGCCACTGAGCTCGTCGCCCACCGAACGAACCCTGGAGAACCCATGTATCCCGGTGCCTATCTCGACACCGCTGCACACAAGCCCGCCGTGATCATGGCCGACACCGGCCGGACGGTCACCTTCGCCGAACTCGAAGCCAATTCGATCCGCATCGCCCGCCACCTCCGCGCGCTGGGACTGTGCCGCGGCGATCATGTCGCGGTGCTCGCCACCAACACACCCCGGGTGTTCGACATCTACTGGGCGGCGATGCGGTCGGGTCTCTACGTCACGATGGTGAACTGGCATCTCACCCCCGGCGAGGCCGCGTACATCGTCGACGACTGCGGCGCGAAGGCCGTGATCGTGGACGCCGCGCTCACGGAGATCGCCGGTGAGCTCCCTGCCCTGCTGCCGAACACCGAGCACCGCCTCGGCTTCGGCGGCACGCTTCCCGGGTATGCCGACCTGGATGCGGCCGCAGCTGCCGAGTCCGACGTGGCACTTGCGGATCAGCCGCGGGGGACGGACATGCTCTACTCGTCGGGCACCACGGGCCGCCCCAAGGGCATCAAGCCCGCCCTGCCCGACCGCCAGGTCCACGAACCCGGCGACACGATGACCGCAATGAATGCCTCGGTGTGGGGCGTGAATTCGGAGACCGTGTACCTGTCCCCCGCACCGCTGTACCACGCGGCGCCGCTGCGCACGTGCGCCGCGGTGCAGGCCCTCGGCGGCACGGTGGTCGTGATGGACCGCTTCGATGCCGAGAAGGCCCTCGAGTACATCGAGCGGTACCGGGTCACCTACAGCCAGTGGGTGCCCACCATGTTCGTGCGCATGCTCAAACTGCCGGAGGACGTGCGCTCCCGCTACGACGTGTCCAGCCTGCAGGTCGCCGTGCACGCCGCAGCCCCCTGCCCGATCGAGGTCAAGCGACAGATGATCGCGTGGTGGGGTCCGATTCTGTCGGAGTACTACTCCTCCACCGAACTCAACGGCCTCGCCCTGGTCGGCACGGACGAATGGCTGCGTAAGCCCGGAACGGTGGGCCGGGCCGCGCTCGGGATCGTCCACATCTGCGGCGAGAACGGCGACGACCTGCCCGCGGGGCAGATCGGCACGATCTACTTCGAGCGCGACGTGCTGCCGTTCGAATACCACAACGCGCCGGAGAAGACCCGCGATGCCCAGCACCCGCGCCACCCGGCGTGGACAACGACCGGCGACGTCGGTTACCTGGACGAGGACGGGTACCTGTTCCTCACCGACCGCGATTCGTTCATGATCATCTCCGGCGGGGTCAACATCTACCCGCAGGAGATCGAGAACGCGCTCGTCGAGCACCCCAAGGTCCTCGACGCCGGCGTGATCGGGGTGCCCGATGCCGAGATGGGTGAGATCGTGACCGCGGTGATCCAACCCGCACCAGGCGTCGACGGCGACGACACGCTCGCCGCCGAACTGGCCGACCACCTCCGCGGCCGCCTCGCCAAGTACAAGCTTCCGCGCCGGATCGTGTTCAGCGACGACATGCCCCGCACACCGACAGGCAAACTGGTCAAGCGCAAGTTGAAGGAGCGCTTCGTCGACACTCCGGTGTGACACAGGACCGCGAATCCTATCGACTACGAATATGATTCGGCCTGCCTCTCGTTGCGAGCGGCAGGCCGAATCGTCGGTTCGAGGTCGCGTCCCAGCCGGTTCGGCACCCCTTGCAGATCGCCGGACGCGTTCTCGGCGAGCTGCGCACCAGCAGTCCGGTGCGCGTGGTGGATCCGGCCGGCATCGTCGCCGCGATGGGGGTGTGATCGCGCGACCCCTCTGACGGGCACTACCTGCCCGGGGCGCTGGTCACCGCACCTACGTGCACGGGGCGCTGTTTCACCGCCCCTGCGTGCACGGGGCGCGTCCATCCGAGCGGCCGAGGCACCTGCACGAGTTGCTCCGGAGCGTCCGGGGATTTGTCGACTGGGCGCTCCCAGGTGGCCCTATCCGCGCACCTCGTGCAGCACCGGGGTGGCGGCGAACTCGGCGCGGGCGAGGGACCGGCGATGCACCTGGTCGGGGCCGTCGGCGATCTGCAGGAACCGTGCCTGCGAGTACAGCATCGCGAGCGGAGTGTCCTGGGACAGGCCCGCACCGCCGAAGATCTGGACGGCGCCGTCGACGATCTCCTTCACCGTCTGCGGCACCAGCACCTTGGCGGCGGCGATATCGTGCCGGGCGGCCTTGGCGCCCTCGACGTCCATCCGCCAGGCAGCCCGCAGCACCATCAGCCGAGCCGCATCCACCCGGATGCGTGCGTCGGCGACGGTGGCCTGCACGACCCCTTCGTCGGCCAGCGGCCTGCCGAATGCGACGCGGGTGCGCGCCCGCTCCGTCATCAGCGCGACGGCGCGTTCGGCCATGCCGATCAGGCGCATGCAATGGTGGATCCGGCCCGGACCCAGGCGGGCCTGCGCGACGGCGAAACCCTGGCCGCGCGGGCCGAGCAGGTTCTCCTTGGGCACCCGCACCCGGTCGAAGACGATCTCGCCGTGCCCGCCCTCGTGCCGGTCGTCGAATCCGAGCACGGTCGTGGAGCGGACGATGTCCAGGCCCGGGGTCTCCATCGGGACCAGCACGATCGAGTGCTTCGAGCCGGCGGGTGCGTCGGGGTCGGTGACGCCCATGACCATCGCGACGCGGCAGTCCTCCCGCAGTGCGGCGGTGGACCACCATTTGCGGCCGGTGAACACCCACTCGTCGCCGTCGTCGGCGATCTCGAGGCGGACGTTGCTCGCGTCCGAGCTGGCGACGTCGGGTTCGGTCATCGAGAAACAGGACCGGATCTCACCTTCCAGCAGGGGGCCGAGCCACTGCTGCTTCTGAGCGTCGGTGCCGTAGCGGGCGAGCAGCTCCATGTTCCCGGTGTCCGGCGCCGCGCAGTTGAGCGCCTCCGGGGCGAGATGCGGGCTCCATCCGGTCAATTCGGCCAGCGGAGCGTATTCGCGATTGGTCAGGCCGGCCCCGCCTGCCTCGGGGAGGAAGAGGTTCCACAGCCCCTGCCGCTTGGCGGAAGCCTTGAGGTCGGCCATGATCGGCGGGGCACCCCAGTAGTCGGGCTTGCTCGCCAGTTGCTGCGCTGCGATCGGCTCGGCCGGCAGGATGCGTTCCTGCAGGAAGCCGGTGAGCCGGTCCTGCAGTTCGCGGACCTTGGGGCTGTATTCGAAATCCATTGTTCCTCCGGTTCGAGTGGTCGCCTAGCGGCGCAATGCGGGAAGGGCCGAGGTGGCGGCGAGATCGAGGGCGCGCCGGAGCAACGGTCCGACCATGTCGGCGATGCCGTCGAAGCCCTCTCCCACCGTCTCGCCCCGGTCGTGGCGAGCACCGATACCCTCGAGGATCACGGCGATCTTGAAGTCGGCGAAGACGATGTACCAGTCGACGTCGGCGAGGTCGATGCCACGCGCGCCGGCGTAGCGTTCGAGCAGCTCCGCGCGGGTGGGGAAGCCGTCGAGGGTGGCGAGGCCGCGGGTGATGGGGTTGGGTGTCGCACCGGGAACGTCCCAGAAGCTCAGCATGATTCCGATGTCGGCGAGGGTGTCGCCGAGAGTGGCCATCTCCCAGTCGAGTACGGCGGCGATACGTCCGCGGTCCTGCGGCGCGGCAAGGACGTTGTCGAGTTTGACGTCGCCGTGGACAATCCCCGGGTGGCGGGTCTGCGGCAGCGCGCGCCGGAGCTTGTCGAGCAGCACCGCGACCTCGGGCCGGTCGACCCTGCGGGACGCCTCCCACTGCTTCGCCCACCGGCCGAGCTGGCGCTCGAGGTAGCCGTCCGGGCGTCCGAAGCTGCCGAGCCCGACGGTGCCGGGGTCGATGTCGTGCAGCGCCGCGAGCGTGTCGGCGAGCGAGAACCCGAGGCGGCGGCGTTCGTCCGGGGTGAGGGCCGAGGCCTGGTCGACGGTGCCGACGGCCACACCGTCGACGAGTTCCATCAGGTAGAAGGTCGCGCCGAGGATGCTCTCGTCCTCGCACAGGTGCACCGCGCGGGGCACCGGCACGGACGTGCCGCCGAGGGCGTCGATGACGGTGAACTCGCGCCGCATGTCGTGCGCGCTCGGCAGCACGTGCCCGTACGGCGGTCGGCGCAGCACCCATACGTGCTCGTCGTCGGCGAGGCGGTAGGTGGGGTTGGAACGGCCACCGCCGATGAGGGAGGCGGTCAGTGCCCCGGAGACTCCACCGTCGAGTACGCGCTGCAGGTGGGCGGTCAGGGCGTCGAGATCGAGGCCGGCGACGGCGCCCGCAGGCGATGCAGTCATCGCGGATTCCTTCCTGCGTCGGCCTGTCGGCCAAACGATCGTTCGGGTGACCTACAGAGTCACCGAACGAGCGTTCGGTGTCAACCTCGGTGCCGATGAAGGGATCCGAACTGGAGAAACGCTGACGGGAGAAAGGAAGACTACCACGCTCGAGACGGGCAGCCGATCGACCGCTAGGAAGCAGGGGCGCCGACGCGGCGGGGGCGGTGCTGCACCATCGCCAAGGCGAGATCCGCGTAGCGGTCCGCGAGTTCCTCCGCCCGCAGCGGCCCGTCGGACCGCCACCAGGTGCACACCGACTGGCCCATGTTGATGATCCCGCGCACCGCATCGCGCGGGAACTCCACCTCGAAGGCCCCCTCTTCGACGCCCCGCTCGACGACGTCGCGGAACAGGCCCTCCTGTTCGTCGCGCAGCGCGACGACGAGCCGGCGACCGGCCTCGTTCAGGCTGCGCAGTTCCGTCGCACCCACCAACGCATCGAGCTGCCGGGTGGTATGGAACATGACCCACGCCCGCACCAGCGCCTGCAACTGCGCGTCCGGCGAACCACCCGCCCGCAGCAACGCCCCCCGGGTCATGGCGATCGCATCGTGCAGCGCCCGGGTCATGATGTCCTGCAGAATCTCCTGCTTGGACTTGAAGTGGTGGTAGATCGAGGCGACGGTGATGTCGGCGTCGCGGGCGATGTCCCGCATCGAGGTGCCGTGGTACCCGCGCTCGTTCATGTTCCGCAACGCCGAGTCGAGGATCGCCTGCCGGCCGTTACCGGTCCCGACCGTAGCCGCCTTCGCCGCGCTCATCGTCTACTCCGTCCCGCCGGTCGTGAACCGCTGACAGCGTAGTCGCAGGGCGGGTGCCCGAATCGGCCGGATCCGCCCCGCGAATCCCGAGACGGCCGTCTCCGCGTGCCGAACCGACGGATGTCGGTCCGACCTGGCAGCATCAGCCGCGGCAGCCTCGCCCGGGGCCGCTCACCATCGGACAACACAGGGGGCGTCATGCCAGCACCCGTTCTCACCGACGAACAGCGCACCGCCGCACTCGCCAAGGCCGCCGAAGTGCGCAAGGCCCGCAGCGAGCTGCTCGCCGCCGTCAAGGCCGGCGAGCTCGACGTCCCGGCCGTGCTCGAGAAGGCGGAGACCGACGAGGTCGTGAAGAAGACGAAGGTCTCCGCCCTGATCAAGGCGCTGCCGGGAGTCGGCGCGGTCAAGGCCGCCAAGCTCCTCGAGCAGCTGTCGATCCCGGACACCCGCCGCATCGGGGGCCTCGGCGCCAACCAGCGTCAGGCGCTGCTCGACGCCACGACGGCCGCCTGACCCGTCGTTCGGCCCGGCGCAGGTGTTCCCGCGTCCCGAAAGGGGAACACCTGCGCGGGCGCGTCGACCACGCGCTCCGCGACCACGGAAACCGACCGAGCGGGAGGAGTCGGATGACGACGTCCGTGCCCGAATCGCGGCAACAGCAGGACCGGCTGTTGTTCCGATTCATGCTGCTCTCCTTGGCCGCCGCGGTGGTCACCATCGTCCTCAAGGCGAGCGCCGCATGGGCGACCGGCTCGGTCGGGTTCCTCTCCGATGCCCTCGAATCCGGCGTCAACCTCGTCGCCGCGGTGGTGGCGCTGATCGCGCTGCGGGTGGCGGCCCGCCCCCCGGACGCGAGCCACCACTTCGGCCACGGCAAGGCCGAGTACGTCTCCGCCCTGGTCGAGGGCGCGATGATCTTCGTCGCCGCCACCGCCATCATCTGGACCGCGATCGAACGCCTGATCAGCCCGGTTCCGCTCGTCCAGCCCGGGCTCGGACTGGCCCTGTCGACCGTCGCCTCGGTGATCAACCTCGGCGTCGGCCTCACCCTGCTGCGTGTGGGACGCACGCACCGCTCGATCACGCTCGTCGCGGACGGCAAGCACCTGCTGACCGACGTATGGACCTCCGCCGGAGTGATCGTCGGCATCGCGCTGGTCGCCGTCACCGGCTGGGAGCCTCTGGACCCGATCGTGGCGCTCGCCGTGGGCGTCAACATCCTGTGGACCGGGTACCGGTTGCTTCGCGGCTCGGTCAGCGGCCTGCTCAGCGCCGCCCTCCCCCAGCACGAACAGGACCAGGTCAACGCCGTACTGGACGGGTTCCGTGCCGAGTGCCCCGTCGAGTTCGCGCCGCTGCGTACCGTCGAATCCGGGCGGCAACGTCAGGTGTTCGTCGTCGTGACCGTGCCCGGGGACTGGACCGTGCGGACCGCTCACGACATGGCCGACCGCATCGAGGCGGCGATCGACGCGGTGCTGCCGCACACCGAGACCTTCATCCACGTGGAACCGGCAACCGCCGGCCCGGGCAGTGCCTGACCCAGGGTAGGAGGTGCAGCGACCGCTGCCGTCGTCTTACGCTCCCGCATTCTCCGTGCTCGCGGGACACCCCGCGAGCCCATCCGAGCCGGAGTTCCGAATTCCACTGCCGTCCGGAATGTCTCGTCACAACCCAGAAGTGACGCAGGTCAGTACCGTGCCGGCGCCGCGGCGACACCGGGAGTGCACCGCGGCACCGGTGGCAGCGAGGAACGGTCGACGGTGTGCCGTCCGCCGGCGGCAGTGTCCGACGTAGGGCTCAGCGAAGCTCCTGGATCCGCACCAGATTGCCCGCCGGGTCGCGGAAGGCACAGTCGCGGATGCCGTACGGCTGCTCGGTCGGCTCCTGGACGACCTCGGTGTCGCCGGCCTGCACCTTCTCGAACGTGGCGTCGAGATCCCGGGTGGCCAGCAGGATCCAGCCGTAGGTGCCCTTGGCCATCATCTCGGCGATGGTGCGGCGCTCGTCGTCGGTGATGCCCGGGTCGACGGCCGGCGGCGCCAGGAGGATGGACGTGTCGGGCTGACCGGCGGGGCCCACCGTGATCCAGCGCATCTTGCCCTGCCCGACGTCATTGCGGACCTCGAAGCCGAGGACGTCGCGATAGAAGGCGAGGGAGGCGTCCGGGTCGTCGTGCGGCAGGAAGCTCGTGTGAATGGTGATGTCCATGACGAGCAGGTTAGGAGCGTCTCCGTGTCCCGCGCTTCTCGATTCCTGATCGATCCGCCGAGCGCGAGTCCGTTCCTCGCCGTCGCGCGGCCGATACCGCTTCGTCGACGAACTCGCCGTCCACGCGTGGCACGCCGGAAGCGCTGGGCAACTCCGTTGCCACGTGGCACGATCGCGTACGTGACCGGGGGACCTGCTGACGCGCAGCGCCTGCGCGATCTCGCGCGGCTGCGCCGCGTCCGCGACCGCATCGACCGGGAGTACGCCCAGCCGCTGGACGTCGAGGCGCTCGCCCGCGGGGTGCACATGTCGGCGGGGCATCTCAGCCGGCAATTCCGGGCGGCGTACGGGGAGTCGCCGTACGCGTACCTGATGACGCGGCGCATCGAACGCGCGATGGCACTGCTGCGTCGCGGCGATCTGAGTGTCACCGAGGTGTGCTTCGCGGTGGGCTGCTCGTCGCTGGGCACCTTCAGCACTCGCTTCACCGAGCTGGTCGGTGTGCCGCCGAGCATCTACCGGCGTCAGGCGGCGCACGCGGCGGCGGGGATGCCGTCGTGTGTCGCGAAGACGGTGACCAGACCGATCAGGAATCGAGAAGCGGGAGCCGCGGAGCCGCAACTAGCCTGACCGCCATGACGTCACCGTTGACCCGAGCTTTTCCCCTCCCGGCAGATGGAGACCCGATGAGCATGGCCACGAAGACGGACACGCGGTCGCACGCGCCGCACGTTGCCGACAGCCACGACCTGATTCGCGTCCACGGTGCGCGGGTGAACAACCTCCACGACGTCAGCGTCGAGATCCCGAAGCGCCGGTTGACGGTGTTCACCGGCGTCTCCGGCTCGGGCAAGAGCTCGCTGGTGTTCGGCACGATCGCCGCGGAGTCGCAACGGCTGATCAACGAGACCTACAGCGCCTTCGTGCAGGGCTTCATGCCGACCCTGGCGCGTCCCGACGTCGACCTGCTCGAAGGACTGACGACGGCGATCATCGTCGACCAGGAGCGGATGGGTTCCAATCCCCGCTCCACCGTCGGCACCGCCACCGACGCGCACGCGATGCTGCGCATCCTCTTCAGCCGGCTGGGGCAACCGCACATCGGTTCCCCCAACGCGTACTCGTTCAACGTCCCCTCGGTGAAAGCCAGCGGTGCGATCACGGTCGAGCGCGGCGCCGGCAGGACGAAGACCGAGAAGGCGACCTTCCACCGGCTCGGCGGCATGTGCCCGCGCTGCGAGGGGATGGGCTCGGTCACCGACTTCGACCTGTCCGCGTTGTACGACGAGAACCTCTCGCTCGACGAGGGTGCACTCACGATTCCCGGGTACAGCATGGACGGCTGGTACGGCCGGATCTACCGGGGCTGCGGATTCTTCGACCCGGGCAAGCCGATCCGCAAGTACACCAAGCGGGAACTGCACGACCTGCTCCACAGGGAACCGACCAAGATCAAGGTCGACGGGATCAACCTGACGTACGAGGGGCTGATCCCGAAGATCCAGAAATCGATGCTGTCCAAGGACGTCGATGCCCTCCAGCCGCACATCCGGGCGTTCGTGGAACGGGCCGTGACCTTCTCCACCTGCCCCGCCTGCGGCGGCACCCGGCTCGCCGAGGAGGCCCTGTCCTCGAAGATCGGCGGCAGGAACATCGCCGACGTCTGCGCCATGCAGATCAGTGACCTGGCCGACTGGGTCCGCAGCCTGGACGAACCGTCGGTGGCTCCGCTGCTGACCGGGCTGCAGCACCTTCTCGACGCGTTCGCGGAGATCGGGTTGGGCTACCTCTCCCTCGACCGGCCGGCGGGCACGTTGTCCGGCGGAGAAGCCCAGCGCACCAAGATGATCCGACATCTCGGTTCCTCCCTCACCGACGTCACGTACGTCTTCGACGAGCCCACCATCGGACTGCACCCGCACGACATCGCCCGGATGAACGACCTGTTGCTGCAGCTGCGCGACAAGGGCAACACCGTGCTCGTCGTCGAGCACAAGCCGGAGGCGATCGCGATCGCCGACCACGTCGTCGACCTCGGACCGGGCGCCGGCACCGACGGTGGCGAGGTGGTGTTCGAGGGCACCGTCGAGGGACTGCGCACCAGTGGCACGCTCACCGGGCGGCACCTGGACGACCGCGCATCGGTGAAGCCCGCGGTGCGGACCCCGTCGGGTGTGCTCGAGGTGCGCGGCGCCGACACGCACAACCTGCAGAACGTCGACGTGGACATCCCACTCGGCGTGCTGGTCGTCCTCACCGGCGTGGCGGGCTCCGGGAAGAGCTCGCTGATCGACGGTTCGGTGGCCGGGCGCGAGGGCGTGGTCACGGTCGACCAAGGGGCGATCAGGGGTTCGCGGCGGAGCAATCCGGCGACGTACACCGGGCTGCTCGATCCGATCCGGAAGGCGTTCGCGAAGGCCAACGGCGTGAAACCGGCGTTGTTCAGCGCCAACTCCGAGGGCGCGTGCCCGGCGTGCAACGGCGCCGGGGTCATCTACACCGACCTGGGAGTGATGGCCACCGTCGAATCCACCTGCGAGGAATGCGAGGGGAAGCGGTTCCAGGCGGCGGTGCTGGAGTTCACGTTCGGCGGGCGCAGCATCGCGGACGTGCTTGCGATGCCGGTGGCCGAGGCCGAGGGGTTCTTCGGCGCGGGCGAGACACGGATCCCGGCGGCGCACAAGATCCTGCAGCGGCTCGCCGACGTGGGGCTCGGCTACCTCAGCCTCGGTCAACCGCTGAGCACGCTGTCCGGCGGTGAACGCCAGCGGCTCAAGCTGGCGACCCGGATGGCCGAGAAGGGCGGCGTCTACGTCCTCGACGAACCGACGACCGGTCTGCACCTCGCCGACGTCGAGCAGCTGCTCGGGCTGCTCGACGGATTGGTCGACGCCGGCAAGTCCGTCATCGTCATCGAGCACCACCAGGCGGTCATGGCGCACGCCGACTGGATCATCGACCTCGGTCCCGGCGCCGGCCACGACGGTGGCCGGATCGTCTTCGAGGGCACCCCCGCCGACCTCGTCGCCGCGCGGTCCACCCTCACCGGCGAGCACCTCGCGGCCTACGTCGGCGCCTGACCGTGTCCGTCGCGCGTGCGCCCCGCCGGCACGACGGTCAGTTGGGACGGACGGTGAGGATCTGGGACACGGTGCCGACGGGACCGCGGGTGTCGTGGAGGACGCTGCTCGTCAGGCCGAGACCGTCGGGACCGAACGAGACGGTGGTGTCGAAGCCGAGCCAGTCACCGCGGGGTTCGGTGAACAGGTGGGCGGTGAGGTCGACGTTGGGGAAGGCGACGTCTTTCGGGGACACCCGCGCGGTCATGCCGTTGGCGATGTCGAACAGACCGGCGGCACCGGCCGGCGCGCTGACCTTCTCGTCGAGCACCAGGGGGAGCGGCGTGCGCACCCAGTACGCCGCCCGGCCCGGCTCGAGCTGGGCGCGGCGGACCTCGGTGGAGGCGATGAACCCGCCCGGCCACACCGTCGAGGCGTCCCACGGCTCCATGGCCTCGGGCGGGTCGATCCGCGGCAGCGACGTCGCCTCCAGCGCGGGGGTGGGACGAGGTTGCATCAGCCAGGCCCGCAGCCGGACCGCGGCGCGACCGTCGTGCGTGAGGACGGCCTCGACGAGCTCGATGGTGCGCCCGGGACGCAGGACCGTCACGGTGGTCTCGACCGTGTCGACCGGGACGGTGCCGAGGATGTCGTAGGACAGGCGGGCGACGACCAGTCCGTCGTCGCGGCGGGCATCCCGGTCGCATTCGACGGCGTGGACCAGCAGCCCCAGCGCGGGCGCGATGTGCTGCTCCTGCGGGTTCCAGGCGCCGCCGACGTGGTGGGTCGGCCGGAACGCGGCCGGACCGATCCGTTCGAAGTAGGCCATCTGCTGCTCCAGAGGTCGGGGACTCGTCCAGGCATGATCCCAGGCGGGCACGCTCCTCCGCGGACCGGACGGTGCCGAGCAGGACGGTGCCTGATAGGACGGTGCCTGATAGGACGACGGCAGCCCGCCCCCTGGTCGACCAGGGGGCGGGCTGCCGTGAATTGCGGAGGTACCGCGGTCAGGCGGGGACGTGGGCCTCGGCCCAGGCGTTGTACCCGCCGAGCAGGTCCGACACGTTCTCGAAGCCCTGCGCCCGCAGCAGCGACGCGGCCACACTCGACCGCCACCCGCCGGCACAGTGCACCACGATCGGCTTGCCGGTGGGCACCTGCTCGAGCCGCGCCCGCAGCTGCGCCAACGGAATCGGCACCGCCCCCGGAATCGTCCCGAACTCCCGCTCCCCCGGATTGCGGATGTCGACCAACGCCACCGCCTCCGCGGCGAGCATCTCGTCGAGCTCGGCGACGGTGGTGCGCGGCGCGCTCTGCACCAGCTCCGCCAGCTCCGCCGGGAACACCCCGTCGTGATCGACCGTCAGATACCCCAGCGCGTTGTCCGACCCGATCCGGGCCAGCCGCACCGCCGCGTCCTGCTCCTCGCCCGGATAGGTGATCAACACGATCGGCTCCCCCACCTCGGCGACCATGCCGCCGGTCTCGGCGAACCGCCCGTCGAACCCGACGTTGACCGACCCGCGCAGATGCCCCGCCGCGAACTCGTCCACGCTGCGCGCATCGAGCACCCGGGTCCCGGCGGCCAGCTCCGCGCGCACCCGCTCCGGGCTCAGCGCCGGGATGGCCCGGCCCTGATCGAGCAGCGGATGCAGGCTCTTGTTCAACCCGGCATCGACCGAGAAGTACGACGGCGCCGCGGGCTGGCCCTCGGTGACCAGCGCGACGAACGCCTCCTCGCTCATCGGCTGCACCGACGGGTTGCTCACCCGCTGCTCCCCGATCGTCGAGGTCAGCTCCGCCGACAGGTTCTTCCCGCACGACGAGCCGGCGCCGTGCGCGGGCATCACGGTGACCTGATCGGGCAGGGTCAGCAGCTTCTCGTGCACCGTGTGGTACATCGCCCGGGCCAGGTCCTCGGTCGACGAATCCCCCAGGTTCACCAGGTCCGGCCGGCCCACGTCCCCGATGAACAGCGAATCCCCGGTCAGCACCGCCGTCGGCGTCGCCCCCGGATGCTCGCGCACCAGCACCGAGATCGACTCCCAGGTGTGCCCCGGGGTGGACAGGATCTCGAGGTCCACCTCCCCGAGCGAGAGGTGCTCGCCGTCGCGCAGCCGGCGGATCGGGTAGTCCGCCTCGGCGGCCTCGCCGAACCCGATCCACGCCCCGGTCGCCTCGAGCAGCTCGAGGTGCCCGGAGACGAAGTCGGCGTGGAAATGGGTGTTGATCACACCCTCGATGCTCAGCCCGTGCCTGCGCGCGTCGTCGAGGTACTCGGTGACGTCCCGGCGCGGATCGACCACGATCGCCCGGCCGGTGCTCTCGTCACCGATCAGGTACGACGCGTGCGACAGGCACTCGATGTAGTACTGCTCGAGAATCATCGTGGTTCCTCCGTATGAGTCGATTTCGTCCTCGATGTGGACAACCCTGCCACATACCCCCTAGGGTATGTCAAGTACCCCATGGGGTATCCAAGCGAACCCCGCTCCCCCCCGACCGGAAGCACAACCATGAACACTCCTGCCGCCCCCGTCGCCCGGACCGCCGTCACCCCCGAAGCCGATACCCAGGTGCTGCATCGGCTGCGCCGCGCCCAGGGGCAGCTCGCGGGCGTCATCGCCATGCTCGAGTCCGGCCGCGAGTGCCGGGACGTGGTGACCCAGCTCGCCGCCGTCTCCCGGGCGCTCGACCGCGCCGGCTTCAAGATCGTTGCCGCACAGCTTCGTCGGTGCATGCTCGACGAGGAGGACGACACGTGCCCCGACCGGCTCACCGAGGAACAGCTCGAGCGCCTCTTCCTCGCACTGGCCTGAGGGCTACCGCCCGGCGACCCTGAGGGCTACCCGCCCGGCGACCCTGAGGGCTACCGCCCAGTGACCCTGAGGGCTACCGCCCAGTGACCCTGAGGGCTACCGCCCAGCGACTCTGAGGGCTACCCGCCCAGCGACTCTGGGAGCTCCCCCCGGGTGACGACGTTCGCGCCGCGATCAGCGCCGTCGGGCCCCGACCACGGTGTCGTGCACGGTGACGACGCGTCCGTCCGGGTCGGTGACCTCCCGCGCGACGGCGGCATCGGTGACGACGTCCCAGCCGTCGGGATCGAGCAGCGCCACGACGTCCGCCCCCGTGAAGAACAACTCGGGTCGCGGCGGACGCGGCACGGTGGTCTGCAGGTCGGAGGGGTGATGCCCGACGATCAGGAGGGTGCCGCCGGGGGCGACCGCCTCCCCCAGCCGACGGAAGAGGACGTCACGTTCCGGCGAGGGCAGGTGCATGTACTGCGCGGAGACCAGGTCGTATCGCCCTCGGCCCGGGTCCCAGGCGGTCAGGTTCTCGTGCAGCCACGAGATGCGGCCGGCGACCTCGGCGCCGGCCCGGTCCGCGTGCTCGGCGGCGCGTTGCAGGGCGACGCCGGAGACGTCCACACCGTCGACGCGCCAGCCGCGCTGCGCGAGCCAGATGGCGTCCGCGCCCTCGCCGCAGCCTACGTCGAGGGCGAGTCCGGGTGCGAGATCGGCCGCCTCCCCCACGAGGTGACGGTTGGGCTCACCGCTCCACAGCGTGGGGCGGGAGCGGTAGCGCTCGTCCCAGAGTTCTTCGTCCTGAGGATGTTCGGACATCACGACTCCTTCGATCGTCGGGACGGGGATTCGAGCGGCCGATTGCGGAACGTCTCGGACAGTCGGGACCACAGCGTCGTCGGCCGGGGCCCGACCAGCTCGCCGACCCGGCCGGGGAGATACCGCTCGATCGCCGATTCGACTTCTCGCACAGAGGGATTGACGAGTGCGACCGGTCCGATGAAGACGGTCGGCACGATCTCGTCACCGCCGGTCACCGCGCGGATCCGTTCGGCGGCGGTCCGGTCCTGCCAGATGTCGGTCTCGGCGGTCTCGATACCGCGCCTGCGCAGGCCCCGGCGCAGCCTCGAGCAGAACGGGCAGCCCGGTCGCCACAGCACCTCGACTCCGTCGACGAAGTCGGCCGATGTCATCCCGACACTCCCTCCACGTAGGCTCGGCATACCCAAGGGGGTATACAGGCTTCACTGTACCGGCCCGGTCCGCGCTGCGCGTCCGACACCGTTCCCGGCACGGTGACCTTCGACCCTTTCCGGCGATGCCCCAGGGGTGGACCGTGGAACCACAGCCGCGAAGCGATGCGGAAGGAGAAGCCGTGGCCGCGTGGATCGTCCTGGCCGGCGTGCTCCTGGTGGTCGCGCTGTTCGTCCTGTCGCAGGCCGTGCATGTGGTGACCCAGTACGAGAAGGGCGTGCTGTTCCGGTTCGGCCGGCTCATCGGTGTCAAGGAGCCCGGACTGCATCTGATCATCCCTCTCGTCGACCGGTTGACGAAGGTGTCCCTGCGGATCGTGACGATGCCGATCCAGTCCCAGGGCATCATCACCCGCGACAACGTCAGTGTCGACATCTCTGCCGTGGCGTACTTCCGGGTCATCGATGCCGTGAAGTCGGTCGTCGCGATCGAGAATGTGGCAGCGGCGATCGATCAGATCGCCCAGACCACGCTGCGCAGGGTCGTCGGCCGGCACACGCTCGACGAGGCACTGTCCGAGACGAACGTGATCAACGCGAACATCCGCGAGTTTCTGGACGTGTCCACTCTGGAATGGGGCGTCGAGGTGACGCTGGTGGAACTGAAGGACATCCAGCTGCCCGACAGCATGAAGCGGGCCATGGCGCGGCAGGCCGAGGCGGAGCGGGAGAAGCGGGCCAAGATCATTGCCGCCGAGGGCGAGTCGATCGCCGCGACCGCCCTCGGGCAGGCATCCGACACGATGCTGGCCCACCCGCTCGCCCTTCAGTTGCGCAACCTGCAGACACTGGTGGAACTGGGCGTCGAGAAGAACACGACCGTGGTGTTCCCGGCCCCCATGATGAGCGCCATCTCCGAACTGAAGACGTTCCTCGACCGCGAGATCACCGCCGCCACGGCGGGTCCGCCGCGTAGCGCCGCGGACAGCGCACGACCACCGGAATCCGAGATCGCCCGAAACGGCACCCCGGCACCAACGGTATCGGCACACGAGGGGTTGGGGTCATGACGGAACTCGACGGGGGTTCGGTCCTCGTCACCGGGGGCAGCAGCGGCATCGGCGCCGCCGTCGCCACGATCCTCGCCGGTGAAGGCGCCGGTGTCGTCGTCGCCGACGTGCTCGACGATGAAGGCACCCGCCACGCCGCGACGCTCGGCAACGGCTCGAAGTTCGTGCACCTCGACGTGACCGACGAAGCGCAATGGTCGGAGGCGGTCGCCGTGGCCGAATCCATCGGTCCGTTGCGGGCGTTGATCAACAACGCCGGCATCCTGGCCGTCGGCACCATCGAGGAGCAGACCCGAGTCGAGTTCGAACGCGTGCTGCAGGTCAATCTCGTCGGCCAGTGGCTGGGAATGCACGTCGCCGGCCCGGCGCTGCGTCGCGGGCGCGGGGTCGTCGTCAACGTCTCCTCGACGGCCGGCCTCATCGGCTACGCCGGCCTCGGCGCCTACGTGGCGAGCAAATGGGCGCTGCGCGGCCTCACGAAGACCGCCGCGCTCGAGTTCGCCCCCGACGGGGTCCGGGTGTGCTCGGTGCACCCCGGCCCCATCGACACACCGATGACGGCGGGAATGGACCGCGGCATCGCCGCCACGCAGCCGATCCCCCGCTTCGGCAGTCCCGAGGAGGTGGCCCGGATGGTGCGGTTCGTCGTCACCGAGGCCACCTACTCGACCGGCTCCGAATTCCTCGTCGACGGGGGCGCCACCACCGGCTCGGTGCTGAACCTGGAGACAACGGATTCCCCAGCGACACAATAGCTCGGGAAACCAGAGCACCGGCGCCGGTGGGGTGATTCGATGACCGGGTGTGCAGATGGATGGCCTACTCGGGCGAGCCGATCCTCGTGGAGGACCTGCTGTTCAAGCCCGAGCATTCGCTCATCGACCAGAGCCTGCACTCCCATCTCGGAGCCACCACCACCAATGGTGACGGATTCGGAATCGGCTGGTACAGAATAGGTTCCGAACCAGCCCTGTTCGAGAGCATCGACCCGGCATGGAACAACCACAACCTGCGGGAGATCGCCGGGCAGATCCGCGCCCCGCTACTGTTCGCGCATGTGCGCGCCTCGACCGGCACGCAGGTGCAGCGCAGCAACTGCCACCCGTTCCGGCACGGGGAATGGCTGTGGATGCACAACGGCGAGATCCTCGGCTTCCGGGAGATCAAACGAGAACTGATGATGGCCGTGGATCCGTCGCTGTACCCGGACGTCGCGGGTACCACGGACTCCGAGGTGCTGTTCTTCCTCGCTCTCACGTTCGGTCTCCGGGACGATCCGTTCACCGCGGTCGGCCGTGCGGTCGGGATGGTCGAGAAGGTCGCCCGCGACCACGGAATCGACGACCCCGTACAGATGACCGTGGCCACCACGGCCGGCGACACGATCTGGGTGTTCCGCTACTCCACTGAAGGCCGGACCCGGTCGCTGTTCTACTCCACCGAGGTCGCCAAACTCCGCGAGCTGCACCCCGAGGTGGAGATGTTCCATCGTCTGGGCATCGACACCCGGTTCGTCGTGTCCGAACCGCTCCGCGATCTGCCGGGCGCATGGAACGAGATGCCCGAGTCCTCGGCCGCCGTGGTCGGCCCCGCGGGCAACGACATCCGGCGGTTCCGGCCGCTCGAGCCGGTGTAGCCGAGATCCGGGACGTTGTGCCCTGTAGCTGTGCGTCGGCAGCATGCGATGGTCTAACCTGCGTGAACGCAGCAGTGTCGAGGGCCCCCGAGAGGTCGATGCCATGAGTCTCGAGAGTTCACAGAAGGGGCCGGCGACGGCCTCGGGTTCCGCCCTGGTGCTCGCGGTGCTGGCTGCGGGCCAGTTCCTGATGACGCTCGACAGCTCCGTGATGAACGTGTCGATGGCGACCGTGGCCGCGGACGTGAACACCACCATCACCGGCATCCAGACCGCTATCACCCTCTACACGCTGGTGATGGCCACCCTGATGATCACCGGCGGCAAGGTCGGCACCATTCTCGGCCGGCGCCGGGCGTTCGGGCTCGGCCTGATCATCTACGGTGCCGGCTCGTTCGTCACCGGCATCGCACCGAATCTCACCGTCCTGCTCATCGGCTGGTCCCTGCTCGAGGGCATCGGTGCGGCCCTGATCATGCCCGCGATCGTCTCCCTGGTCGCGGCGAACTTCCCCGCCGAACGCCGTCCCGCCGCCTACGGACTGGTGGCCGCCGCGGGCGCTGCGGCAGTCGCGGTGGGGCCGCTGCTCGGCGGGGCGGTGACTACGTTCGCGTCCTGGCGCTACGTCTTCTTCGGTGAGGTCGTCGTCGTCTTCTTGATCCTGCTCACGCTGCGCCGCGTGGAAGACATTCCACCCCAGCGGATCCGGCTCGACCTCGTCGGCTCGCTCCTGTCGGTGGTCGGCCTGGGAATGTTCGTCTACGGCGTGCTGCGCTCGAGCGAGTGGGGCTGGATCCAGACCAAACCCGGCGGACCGCAGATTCTGGGTCTGTCCCCCGTCATCTGGCTGCTGCTCGGCGGCCTGTTCGTGCTCTACCTGTTCCTGCGCCGGGAGACGTACCTGGCGAAGACGGGCGGCGAACCGCTGGTCGATCCCGCGCTGTTGAAGAACAGCCAGCTCACCGGGGGGCTGAGTATGTTCTTCGCCCAGTTCCTCATCCAGGCCGGAGTGTTCTTCTCCGTCCCTCTGTTCCTGTCGGTGGTTCTCGAACTCAGTGCGCTCGAGACGGGCGTGCGGATCCTTCCGCTGTCGATCGCTCTGGTCCTGGCGGCCATCGGAATCCCGAAGCTGCGACCTCACGCGAATCCCCGGCTCGTCGTCCGGCTCGGTCTCGGGACCATGGCCGTCGGCATCCTCATCCTTGTGGGCGGAATGGATCCCGGCGCCAGCGCGGCGGTCGTGTCGATCCCGATGCTGCTGATGGGTCTCGGCCTGGGGGCGTTGGCCTCCCAGCTCGGTGCGGTCACTGTGTCCGCGGTGCCGGACTCGCAGAGCGCCGAGGTCGGCGGTCTGCAGAACACGGCGACCAATCTCGGGGCGTCACTGGGAACCGCCCTGATCGGGTCCATCCTCATCGCCACCCTGACCACCTCCGTCATCGCCGGTATCGAGAACAACCCGGCGGTACCGGACTCGGTGCAGCAGCAGGCCGCCACGGACATGGCTGCCGGGGTGCCGTTCCTGTCCGACACCCAGCTCGAGGGGGCGTTGGCCGATGCCGGGGTGGACGAGTCCACTGCGGACGCGATCGTCGAGGTCAACTCGGACGCGCGGCTCGAGGCGCTCCAGGTGGCCTTCGCCGTCACGGCGCTGCTCGCCGTCGCCGCCCTGTTCGGCACCGGATCGCTGCCGCGCGTGCCGGTAGGCTCGCGGCCCGGGGAAGGTCAGCGCAGGCCCGACGAGACCGACGACGAACGCTGAGGCCGGAAGGCCAGGTCCCGGAGCCGCGCCCAGTCCCAGGTCGGTGCCGAGACCAGGGTTCCCGGACGCCGTCGGGGCACCCGCACCCGCAGCGCCTGTGGTTCGACGGTGCAGCGCACCGGTGTGGGCAGCGTCAACGCTTCCCCGTCCACCCCGACCGGTATCTCCGGGGCTTCCGCGTCGACGATCACCTCGGTGGCCACGCGCTGAACCAACCCCCGGCTGTGGGTGCGGCGCAGCAGGTCGACCGCCTGCCCCGCGCCGGCTACCGAGATCGTCACCACCCCGAGCACCCCGCGATCCAGCCGGGGCCGGCGTCCCAGCCCCGCGAGGTCGTCGGTCGCGTACGGGTCGTTGCTCACCAGGACGGCCTGCGCGCCCTCCACCGTCGTGTCACCGTCGATGCGGGCCCGCAGCCGGGTCGCGCTGTCCCGGGCGAGCAGGTCGGGCATCATCCGCAGCGCCGTCCCGGTCTTGTCGTCCCGGTATTCCGGGCTCTGCACCACGTCGGCGTAGACGCCGAACGAGGCGTTGTTGACGAACACCCGTCCGCCGATCCTGCCGAGATCGACGCGCAGTTCCACCCCGTCCCGCAGCGCGTCCAGGCCCGCGGCCGGGTCCTCCCGGTCCAGGCCCAGATCCAGCGCGAAGTGGTTCCGCGTGCCGGCGCTGATCACCAGGAACGGCAGTCCGTGCTCGGCCGCGATCGCCGCCACCAGGGCCTGGGTGCCGTCGCCTCCGGCGACACCGAGCAGGTCGGCGCCCCGCTCCACCGCCTGCCGGGCCAGGGCCTCGACGTCGACGGGACCCGGCCCGGCGAGCAGTGCCACCTCGGCACCGAGTTCCTCGGCCTTGCGTTGCAGATCGAACTTCACGACCTTGCCGCCCCCCGAGCGGGGGTTCATCACCAGGAACGGGCGGTGGACCGGCGGAGCGGGGTACTCGGGCATCCCCTGTTCCGAGCCCCGTCGCAGGGCCGCCCGCGCGCACAGCAGCGCGAGCAGCACCAGGGCAACCGACACCAGCGCGACCCACAGCACGCCCTCCCGCACGAACAGCACGGGCAGGACGAGAGGTGCGATCACAGCCAGGCCCAGTGACAGCGCACGCGCCAGCCCCCGGGTCGCGAGGAACCAGTACAGGGCCGCGACCGTCACCGCTGCCACCGCCACGCTCACCACCAGGAGTGCAACAGCGCCGCGCAGGCCCGCGACGACCACCGGCACGACGGCAGCGCAGAGGACGGCGACGAATGCCGCCCGCGCCCACCAGCGGCGCGAAGCCGGTACCTGGTCGCCGGGAGCGGCGTCCACCGGGTTCACGTCCCGCTCTTCGAGTCCGCGTCGGGCACGATCTCCGTCGGTTGCTCCCAGGTTCGTGCCGGCCGGATCAGCACCTCGAGCGCGAGCAACGCCAGCAGGGCACCGAGAACGATCCACACGACCACGAGACCGGTCGGGTACCGCCAGAACATCAGCATCAGCGCGGCGACGCCGATGATCGCCAGCCGCAACGCGGTCCGCGCCCGGTAGGCCCCGGCTTCCACCTGGTTCGGTGGCCGCGGCTTACGGGACCGCTGCACCGCGTCCATGCCTCGCCCGAATCCGCGACGGACGGCTGCCGCGGAGGCCGATCCCCCGGTCAGGTACGCCCCGACCGCGATCACCAGGCCGAGGACCGCCACCGCCCGCAGCGCGGTCCGCAGCGGCACCAGCACCGTGTCGGCGATCGCCGAGGCGGCGTCCGGGGACAGCACGTCCGGGGGAATGTCGCCGAGGTAGAGGGACCGGGCGACGATCAGCGCGATCGCGAGGATCAGCATCCCCACGAGCAGTGCCGTCCCGACGAACGCCAGGGCACGACGGCGACGGCCGGGCGGAGCAACGGCCACCGCGGCCACCGCGGCGGCGATCGTGAGCCACGGCAGCACATCCGACGCCGTGTTCAGGGCGCTGACCGCCCGTTGCGCCTTGATCAGTTCCGGCGACTGGAACAGCACGAACTGCTTGTCGATGTCCGGGATCTTCTCGGCGAAGGAGAATCCCCGGTCCAACAGACGAGCCTTGACGTTGTCGATGATCGTGCCGAGGGAGATGCTGACCGTGCCGCTCTCGTCCACCGTCACCGAGGACGGCCCGCCCTCACCGGTGACGACTGCCACCAGACCGGTGTGCGCGGCTCGGTTGGCCTGGATCCACAGATCCTCGAACTGGTCGGTCTGCACCAGCGACAGCACCGTCTCGTACACGAAGTTGCGTGCCTGCCCGGCGATCACCGGCGCGAGGCCCTCCACCGCCCGGTCCACGCGCGGCGCGTCCGCGGTCGCCGGAACGGCATCGGTCAGGGCGGTCAGCGCGTCGGACGTGAGGCCTTCGACATCGACCCGCGCGAAGATCTCGTCGGTGACCGTGCCCGCGATCTCGGTCTGCACCGCGGGATCGGAACCGAGCGGGGCCACCGTGGTGACGTACCGATCCGTGTCGAGGATTTCGCTGCGGACGAACCGCGCCGTCACCGACGTGATCGCCAGCAGAGCGACCAGCACGGTCAGGATCGCCACCGCAGTCCAGCGCAACGCGTGCCGCGGCGGACGCGACACGGGCGGGGGCGACGGCGGGGGCGCCTCGGGCGCGGCCTCCGTCCGCGCCCGCAGCGCGGCCACCTCGGCCCGCAACCGCTCGAGCTCGGCCCGTTCGGCGGTGTCGAGCGGAGCGGTGCCCGTGCCGCTGCGCGTAGGCTCGCTGTCCATCGTCATCTCATTCCACTCGGTGTGACACGGCGGCGGACGAAGCGCTCCAGGGGGATCGAAACCTCTGCACCCTTTGATATTCCGCCGATCGGTGGACGGCCCGGGGTCGATCACCTCGGTCCGGCCTTCACGCGAACCTAGTAGTCCAGCCGTGGATTCCAGGTCGATACCGCCCAGATGACCACCACGTCGAGAGCGATGATCAGAATCGACCACCACGGGTAGTACGGCAACCACATGAAGTTGAGCAGGATCGACAGGGCCGCGACGACGATCGCCGCGACCCGGCCCCAGGTGGCCCCGGTGAGGAGGGCAGCACCTACCACGATGAGGACGGCACCGGTGACGATGTGGATCCAACCCCATGTGGTGAGATCGAACTCGAAGGTGTATTTCTGTCCCACCACGAACAGTTCGCCCTCCGCGACCGCCGCGACGCCCTGCAGCAGTTGCAGAATTCCCACGGTGGCGAGAACGACGGCGGCACCGACCGAAGTGCCCGTCGCGATCTTCTGTCCGACGCTCCTTTCGGCGGTACTGCCCCGGCTCACGCTGCCGTGGCTCGCACTGCCCTGCCCGACACGCACATCCTCGGACACGACCCGTCCCCTTTCCTGAGATCCGGCTCGGTGATCTGCGGTGAAACGACCCGTCGTATCGCCTCCGTTCCTCAGCCGGCGGGTGAGCTTCGGAGCCGGGACCCGACTCGGGTCTGCGCCCAGGACTCGGGCCTCAGATCGTCGACCTGCACACGGGGACCGTAGAACTCGTGAACCAGGCCGAGGACGCGGGCGAGCACCTCCGCGTCCGTGAGATCGTCACGGAGCACCAGATGCAGTTGAGCCGGACTGTCGCCGAAATCCTTCGGCATCATCAGCCGGCACACCCAGTCGCTCATCCGGGCCTCCCGACGCAAGATCTTACCCGGCAAGAAGATCGAGAATGCCGCTTCGCGCCGACCGGCATCCCGACGGTCAACCCATCGACCATCCCGGGCTCCTTCCGACGTCGTTCCACTCCCGATCCAGGGCCGAGATCCTCCGCTTCGCACCGGCCCGGTGCACTCCGTAGAGGAGCAGCAGCGCGACACCGGAGCCCATCCCCCACACCGTGAGCGCGGCAACGACACCGGCTACGACGCCGTCCGAGCCTGTTCTGGGCGCGGCGACGGGATCACCGTTCGAGTCGATCCAGATGTCGATCGTCTCGCCGGGTTTCGCACCGAAGGGCACCTCCACCCTGCCCGTGCGTGTTTCACCGGTCTCGGTCGTCCACCGCGCCGTCGCTCGGTCCGGGTCGCCCGGACCCCGTGTCGCGGTGTCTGTCAGGGCGTCGGCTCGCGCAGGTGCCGGTTCCTCGAGAAGGACCGCCGCCACCTGGTGCCGTTGCTGATGCTCCTGCATCGCCAGTTGGCCGATCCGGGCGTAGGTCGCCGTCCCGTAGGCGGCGGCGAACGGAATCAGGACGAGCACGAACAGTGCCACGGCCAGGACGAGGGCGGATTCCACTCGCTCGGATCGTCGCATCAGGGGATTGCCGCTCCACGGAGCGCGGCGCCACAACCGGAGGGCCAGGGGCTGCTCTGCGTTCATCTCGATACTCCTGCAGTTGCTCGACTACAGTGTTCCGCCGCCGACGGCCGGTGGTGTAGAGCACAAGGTCACCGCTCGATTCGGGTGGTCGCGAGAAGGAGCCGGGGCCTCCGCCCGGCGGTGAGATCGAGGGTCTTTGTCCCCTGGGGAGAGGCCGGTCGCGGTGTCATTCTCGATGTGAGTCGCCCGGGTCGTCGGGAGCTCCGCCCCACCCGGGGTCCGCACACAGAGAGGTGCACATCATGGATTCGTTCTGGGATTACGTGTGGTACACGATCATCGTCTTCGCCTTCGTGGCCTACCTGATCGTGCTGTTCCAGATCTTGGTCGACCTGTTCCGCGATCACACCGTGTCCGGCTTCGCCAAGACCCTCTGGGTGATCGGGCTGGTCCTCTTGCCGTACCTGACAGCCTTCGTCTATCTGATCGCCCGGGGCCGCGGCATGGCGGAGCGGTCGATGCGCGCCCAGCAGGAGACCAAGCAGGCCACCGACGAGTACATCCGGCAGGTGGCCGGCAAGTCCCCGGCCGAGCACATCGCCGATGCGAAGGCTCTGTACGACTCGGGAGTGATCACCGAAGCCGAGTTCGAGCAACTCAAGGCCACGGCGCTGGGACGGACATCCGCTGGACAGGCGGGCATGCAGGTCCGGTAGGAGAGGTCCTGCACGGCATCCGGAGAACGGGCGATCCGGTTCCGAGATGCTGGAAGCAGGCAACCAGCAGGCCACGCACCGAAGAACACGAGGTGGTTCCGGGTGGGGCCTTCCGGTTGGGTGGGGTCGGAGGAGTTCCGCCCCGAGGACACCACCGGCAAGATGCGGGTACGGACGACGGTACCGACACCCACCCGCCGGTGGATCCTCGAGGGCGGATCACACCTCTGCGCACCGACGACTGTCGGCGCTACCGGCCCGCAGCCAGGCAAGGGGAAAGCGCGGAAAGGTCCACCTGCCTCGTCGGTTCCCCTGTCTCATCGCGTTTTTCTGCATCGCGCGCGGTCGCTGAGAAACGGGGGGTCAATCGATCGAGAACCAGGCCCGCACCTGCGCCTCGTGGTCGACGTAGCGTTCGCCGGAGACGTCGACGACGACCTTGTCGATCGTGCCCCCGGTGAAGCGGAACGGGGACACGTAGTCCGGGGTGACCGGCGAAGCACTGTCGCGCCCGACGCAGATGCCGTCGCCGACGAGGCAGAACGCCCCCGGCTGGGTGACGATCTCACCGGAGGCCACCTGCTGATCGTCGACATAGAGAGTCAGGGTGCCGGCGAAACCCGGCATCGCCGGATCGGTGTTCTTCCCCGATACGGCGAATTCGGCGGTGCACACGTGGGCGCCGGGGGTGATGTCCCGGTCGGCGACCACGGTCTGCAGGTGCGTGCCGACCCAGTTGAAGGCATAGCGCAGCCGTCCGTCCTTGACATACAGGCTGTGGCCGCCGGCCAGGCCGCCGTGGGCGTACAGGACTCCCTCGGCAGCAGCCGAGTCCACGTGCACACCGGCGACGATCGTGTAGGACCGTCCGGTGATGGCGACGCCGGCCGCCTCCGGGACGTCCGCGCAGTCCGGATAGTAGACATAGCGGTCGCGCTTCTTGCCCGGGTGGGGACGTTCGGCGAGCACCTGTTCGAGGGCGCTGCGATCGTCCAGCGGCAGGCCGTGGTGACGACCCGCGTAGTAGAACCACAGGTTCTTCAGAGCTTCCAGCCGCTCGGGTTCGGCGTCGGCGAGGTTGTGCAGTTGCGCCCGGTCCTCCGCGAGGTTGTACAGCTCCCACACGTCCTTGTCGAAGTGCCCCCACCCGGACAGGGGCGGATGCACGGAACAGACGAGCCACCCTTCGTGATACAGCGAGCGCTGCCCCAGCATCGTATAGAACTGCACGGCCTTGCCCGGTGCCGTGGGATCGGTCAGTGAGACCGCGAAACTTTCTCCCTCGAGCGGACTCTGGGGGTACCCCTTCAGAACCTCGGGTGGGGTGATGCCGAGCAGCTCGTAGATCGTCGGCACGACGTCGACGGCGTGGACGTATTGGTCCCGCGGCTCGGGCGCCGGCGGGATCTTCGCCGGCCACGAGACCACACACATGTCGGCGACGCCGCCCTCGTAACCGGCCCAGCGTTTCCAGTACGGAAACGGCGTGTCGAAGGCCCATGCCCAGCCGGTGTTGTAGTGGTTGTACGACGTCGGGCCGCCGAGTTCGTCGATGTGGGGAAGGTTCCCCTCGGTCGTGTCGGGGATCCCGTTGAAGAACCGCCATTCGTTGAACGATCCGTTGGGTCCGCCTTCCCCGCTGGCACCGTTGTCGGAAACCACGACGACGAGGGTGTTGTCGAGCTCGCCGCTCGCGTCGAGCATGTCGATCACCCGGCCGAGCTGGTCGTCCGTGTAGGAGATGTAACCGGCGAAGACCTCGGCCATCCGGACGAACAGGCGTTGCTCGTCGGCGGTGAGCGAGTCCCAGGGCCGGACGGTGTCGAGCAGCGGCCACGGCTGACCGTCGGGCCCGGTGGTGGCCGGCTCCCCGTGCGGATTGATCGGTGACAGCTCGGTGTTCTCAGGCAACAACCCGAGGTCCTTCTGCCGCTGCAGGATCTCGACGCGGATGGCCTCGTAGCCCTGGTCGAACCTGCCCTTGTACCGGTCGGCCCATTCGGTGAACACGTGGTGCGGGGCGTGCCCGGCCTGCGGGGCCAGGTACATGAAGAACGGCTTGTCGGGGTCGATGGTCTTGGCGTCGCGGATGAACCCGATCGCCTTGTCCGCAAGGTCCTTGGACAGGTGGTAGCCGTCCTCGGGCGTTCCGGGCGCTTCGATCGGGTGATTGTCGTAGACCAGATCGGGGTACCAACTGCTGGATTCGCCGCCGAGGAATCCGTAGAAGCGCTCGAATCCGCGGCCCAGCGGCCACCGGGACTTGACCGCCGACATGTTCATTTCTTCCCCCGGCGTCAGATGCCACTTGCCGACGCAGTAGGTGTTCCATCCCCGCTCGGCCAGGACCTCCGAGACGAACCCGTTCTCGAACGGGATGTGGGTGCTGATGCCGGGGAATCCGGAGCTCAATTCGGCGATGGTCGCCATTCCGTTGGTCGTCGCGTTGCGTCCGGTCAGCAGCGACGCGCGGGTCGGGGAACACAGCGCGGTGGTGTGGAAGTTCGAGTACTTCACGCCGCGGTCCGCGATCCGCCGCATCGTCGGGGTCTCGATCGGACCGCCGAAGATGTCCATACTGCCGTACCCGACGTCGTCCCAGGCGATGATCAGGACGTTCGGGGCGTTCTCGGGTGCCTGGGCGGGCAGATACGGCGCCCAATCAGGGACGGAATCACGAATGTCGACCGCGATCTTTCCGTGGTGGGTTCTTGCCATGGCAACGCTCCCGATCTCGAGCAGACCTGTCGTCCTCCGGCATCTCGAGCGTACCGACCAGCCGAATCACCAGACATGCAAACGGCACGATCCGGCGATGTCTCATCGCATGATGTCTCGGATTCGGCAGATATGACGACGCCGCCCCTCCGGTTGAGCCGGTCCCGGAAATCCGGTGCGGCGAGGCGAGAAGGACCCGACTCATGATGTGGATCATATTGTCGTTCCTGGAAGTTCCGCCGCTCCCAGAGGAGGCATCGTGACCTGGGCACTCCCGGCGATCGCCGGCATCTTGCTCGTCTTCGCGGCGATCTCCGGACGGGTCGCGGGCACCTCCGTCACGGCTCCGATGGTCTTCACCGTCGGCGGCCTCGTGCTGGGCGCACAGGCTGCCGGGCTGATCGACATCGAGGCGACCAGCGAAACGGTGAAACTCCTCGCCGAGGTCACCCTTGCCCTCGTGCTGTTCTCCGACGCCGCTGGTGTGGACCCGACCGCTCTACGGTCCGAGATCTCGCTTCCTGCACGTCTTCTCGGTATAGGACTGCCGCTGACCATCGCGGCCGGCTTCGCCGCCGCGGTGCTCGTGCTGGGCGACCTCTCCTGGCCCGAGGCGCTGCTGCTCGCCGTTCTCCTCGCGCCCACCGACGCCGCTCTCGGGCAGGCGGTGGTCACCCTGCCGATCCTGCCGACGCGGGTGCGCCAGGGACTCAACGTCGAAAGCGGCCTCAATGACGGCATCTGCGTACCGCTGTTCCTGATCGTGCTGGCGATCGCACGCGCCGAGTCCGGGGCGATCGGCGGCGGTGCAGCCGTACGGTTGGTCACCGAGCAGATCGGCTACGGCATCCTCGCCGGGGTAGGTGCCGGAGCGGTCGCGGCGGCGGTACTGATCCTCGCCGTCCGGCATCGCACGATCGACCCCCTGTGGGTTCAGATCGTGCCGGTGGCCGCCGCCACGCTGGCCTACACCGTCGCCGTGCCCCTCGGCGGCTCGGGATTCATCGCCGCCTTCGTGGGTGGGCTGACCTTCGGGACGATCCGGCGCCGCGCCGACGGGGAGGTCTCCCAACTGATCGACGAGGCGGGGATGTGTTCAACGCCGTGACGTTCATCGTCTTCGGGGCGGTGTTGCTCGGGCCGGCCCTCGAACACCTGTCGTGGCCGATACTCGCCTACGCCACGCTGAGCCTGACCGTCGTGCGCATGGTCCCCGTCACACTGTCGCTGCTCGGCACCCATGCCCGCGCCCCCACCCTCGCCTTCCTCGGCTGGTTCGGCCCCCGCGGACTGGCCACCATCGTCTTCGTCATCCTGATTCTCGAAGAACCCGGTACCCTGCCTCACGAAGACCTGCTACTGCTCACCGCTGTTGTCACCGTGGGCCTGTCGGTGCTCGCCCACGGAGTCACCGCCGCCCCCCTCGCCGACCGGTACGCCGCATGGTTCCGCCGCCACCCCCGACCCGAACGGAAGCCGGCACACGAGGCGTAGACGCCGCGGCACCGGATATGCGTCCGGAATATCCGGTCTGTCCTGCTCGGGTCCATATCAGGCGCCGTAGGTCACCGGATCGAGCGGTCTTCACCGAGCTCCTTTCCGGGCGCGGCCATCAGGTCTACCGTCGATTGCGTAGAACCCACCGGCAGACCGACTTGCCAGGTCGTCATCGGACTCTCCGACAAGCCGGCCGTCCGGGACGAGGCGGCACGTGGACGCCGCCGAATCAGACGTGGAACCCGCCACGGGTATGTGGCCTTGCCACTCCATCGACGGCAACTCGGCAAAGGAGACGACGCGATGACCGAACAGGTCGAACGACAAATCGACAGTGACATCGACGAACTCGGTCCGGTGGACTGGATCGTAGTGGAGTTCCCGGGCAGCAGGTTCAGGGGCGAGATCGCACCCGCCCTCGAAGAACTCGTCGAACGCGGAACAGTACGCGTCCTGGATCTGCTGTTGCTGAAGAAGGACACCGACGGATCGCTCGAAGCGTTCGAGCTCGCCGACCTGGACGAAGCCGAGATCGGCGCGCTGCGCTCCTACGAAGCCGAGCTGGCGATGCTGCTCAGCGAGGAGGACGTCGAGGCGGTCGCCGCGGCCGTAGAGCCCGGCAGCACCGCGGCCTTGCTGGTGTGGGAGAACCTGTGGGCCGCGCCGTTCGCGTCGGCGATCCGCCGCGCCGGGGGACAGCTGGTGGCCAGCGGCCGCATTCCCGTACAGGCCCTGCTGGCCGCAATCGAGGCCGACGAATCGGAAGGAGACTGACATGCCTCTCGCAGCCAGGCGCATGCGCCGCGCCGCAGTGATCGGGCCCGCGCCCGTGGCTCGTACGGCCACGACTGTCGCAACCGCAGCGGTGGTCGCTCACGGCGTCCGCCGGCGTTCCGACCGCCGGGAAGATCGGCGAGAAGACCGCAGAGACCGGCGCTGACCCGACGGCCGGAACACGGCCGGCTCGTCCGTAAGCCCGACAGTGGAAGGGACTGCCATGGCTGCCACGACGTCAGCGGTGTCGCCGCGCCGGCCCGCCCTCGAACGATTGCGTGAGGCCGAACACCTCGCCCTGGAACTGCCTGTCATGGGCCACATCAGCCTCCCGCCGCCCGAGCAGCTCGCATACCTCGCAGGCGTCGGCACCCTGGTGGCCCTCGAGCTCCTCGAGTGGCCGGTGGCGGTTGCCATCACCGCGGGCCACCTTCTGGCCGAGGCGCATCACCACCGCCTGCTCCAGGGAATCGGCGAGGCGTTGGAAGAAGCCTGAGCCCCAGCTCGGCGAGGCGGTCCGGCAGGCGTCCGGACAGCAACGCCGGGACGGGGCGGGCGGCGCTCCCTCGGATCAGAGACCGCGCTGAGCGGTGATCCGCCCCGCGGCGATCGCATCGACGAGCGCAGCGTGGTCCCGGACGTTCTGCTCGGCGTAGGCGACCGCGAAAGCCGCTATGGCGTCGTCGAATTCGGTTCCGGATCCGAGGTATGCGGCGATCGCGATGCGGTCGCCGGATCGGGCGTGCCCGTACGCCAGCACCCGTCCGCACAGCCGCCCGTACAGCGTCATGCCGGTGGGGGTCATCGCCTCGACGACCGCAGAGCCCTTGCCGTCCCGCAGCTGCCGCAGGTAGAAGTCGCGCCGGATCCCGTCCGGGCCGGGGCCCTGCTGCCAGCCGAGGAAGATGTCGCTGGCCGCCTGCATCAGCCGCTGGCCGTTGACCACCCGTTCGCCCTCGTTGGCGAACGTCGGTCCGTCCACGTAGTACGAGAGCACGGACCGTTGCGCCTCCTTGGCCTGCAGGAAGAGCGGGTCGTCGTCACCCGTGCCGCGCAACAGGAAGATCCACGCCCGGGTCCCGACGCTACCGACACCGACCACCTTGCGCGCCGCCTGCACGAACTCGAACTGCTCGAGCAATACCCGCCGATCCCACTGGAGGGTCGAGCGGTACTGGCGCAGGCGCTGGTGCAGGTCGGCGTAGAGTTCGTCCGCGTCCGCGTCGGGCAGCACCTCCTCGATGGGGACGATGAGCGGCGGGTTGCTGATGATCCGGCGCCGGCCGTCGACCACCTCGGTCAACTTGGCCAGCGCCTGGACGCTGTCCCGGTGCCGGGACTTCTCGAGAGTCTTGCGCAGGCGCTTCTTCATGGACGAGTCGAGTTCGTCGCGCAGCTCCGCGAGTTCCGCGCCGGCTTCGATGTGCGAATACCAGACCGCCAGATTCCCACGCTCCGCCTGCCGGGCGATCGTCTCGCGGTATTCGGCGGCACAGGCGCGGGCGATGCGCGCCTGCTGCTTGCTCGTGAATCCGTTGTCCTGCGCGGCGATCACGAGACTGGCGACGAGCCGCTTGACGTCCCACTCGAACGGCCCGGGATACGTCTCGTCGAAGTCGTTGATGTCGAAGGTCAGCTTGCGTTCCGGGGTGGCGAAGATACCGAAGTTGCTCAGGTGCGCGTCCCCGCACAGCTGAGTGAGGACGGTCGTGGTCGGCCCGCGGGACAGATCGTCGGCCATCACCAGGGCCGCACCGCGATAGAAGGAGAACGGAGTTTCTGCCATGCGGCCGTAGCGCACCGGAACCAGGTCCGGCACCCGGGACGTCGCCTGCTGCTCCAACAGGTCGAGCGGATCGGGACGACCGCTCGTATCGAACTCGGCGAGCGCGGAGAGCGGGATCCGGGCGCGTGCCGCCCGGCCGCGTTCCGCCCGCTCCTCCCTGGTGAGGTGTTCGACTGCTGTTGCGCTTCTCGAGGTCTCGGCCATCGGATTCTTCCTCTCACGTCTTCTTCTGCTGCTGGCGCCACTTCACGGCCGCGGTCAGGAACCGGATGCCGAGCGCGAGGAGGACGAGGTTGCCGACCATCTGCGCCGTGACGAGCGCCCGCGCGGCCTCGGTGGTCGCGACGATGTCGCCGAAGCCCACCGTCGCGAAGACGGTCATGCAGAAGTACAGCGCGTCGATCCGCGAGAGCGGCTCGTCGAACGCTTCCGGATAGTTGTAGGACAGGACGTGATACACCGTCGAGTACCCGACGAGGTAGACGGCGACCGACAGCAGCAGCGCCTCGATCGCCTGCACGGCCGGGTACGGGGACCGCAGCACCTGCCGGATCTGCCAGGCGCACACTGCGCACACCAGGAGGGTCCCGCCGATCAGCAACGCCAGGGTGGAGACATCGTCGATGTCCTCGAGCGGCAGCACGAAGTACGCGATCACCAGCAACACCGTGGTGAGCAGCGGCCGCAGCACCGCCAGCCAGAGCAGCCGTCGGCCTCCTACGTCGGGCAGGCCGGACGGGGCGTCACCGTCGGTCATCGGCGACGTCCCGGCCTGCCGGCGAAGCCGTCAGTAGGAGTCCCGACGCGGGTTCCACGTCGACACCGCCCAGATGACGACCACATCGAGCGCGATGATCAGTATCGACCACCACGGGTAGTAGGGCAGCCACATGAAGTTCGCAAGAATCGACAGTGCCGCAAGCACGATGGCCGCAACCCTCGCCCAGGTCGCGCCGGTGAAGAGGACAAGACCGACGAGCGTGATCACCGCACCGAGCACGATGTGGATCCATCCCCAGGTGGTGAAGTCGAACTTGTACGTGTACTCGATCCCGACGACGAACAACTCGTCCTCGGCTACGGCGGCGATCCCCTGGAAGATCTGGAGGATACCGATCGTGGTGAGGATGATCGCGGCGCCGATGGACGTACCGGCCGCCACACCCTGTTTGACACTCGTGTCCTGGGACATGCCAATCGCCTTCCCTTCGCTCCGGCCCGACGTACGGTATTGTGCGCGCGTCACCGGCCACCCCGCATTGAGTTGACGATCTTCGTGCGATCCCGACCGCATGGCTGCGCGGGAGGGATCCGAAAGGTCTTCGGTCACCACATCGACCGAAGGGCGAGTCGTCCGCGGCCGAGCGGAGAACAACGCCACTGCCGGTCGTGCGCTCCAGTCACCGCCTCGACACAGCCGGACACGGCCCGGCCACCCGTTCCCGGCACAGCGGAAAGAGGAATCCCATCAGCGATGCCGACATCCTGGGTCCTGTCGACGATCTCGTCGTCGAGTTACCGCAGACCGACGGCTCGGCCCTGCCGCTGCCGGACGGCCTCGTCGCGCGCGGGATCATCGCGGTGCCGGACCTCGCCTTCGTCCGCAAGGACACCGACGCCTCCCTGGGCGGGATCGACGTCTCCGAGATCGGCTCGAGGACGACATCGACGTGATCCTCTTCGCCGGGGCGGCCACCTGCATGCTCGACGACACCGACCTCGGTGAGACCGGTGCGGCCCTCGGGTGCTCGGCGGCGATCGTCGTCTACGAGAACACCAGGGCCGCACCCTTCGCGGCCACCGTGCGCCCCAACGGCACCCGACTCGTCGCCTCACTCGAGGTGCTCGAAGACCAGACCTGAAGTGCCAGGGAGCACTGACCGAGCTCGAGGCCGAGAACTCGGTCCTCGGCTCGTAGCGGTTTCCAGGAGTTCTCTACTCCGCGCGCCATACCGGCGCGCGCTTCTCGGCGAACGCGCGGGCGCCTTCCTGCGCGTCCGCGGAGGCGAACACGGGCTCGACGAGCGCCCGCTGCGACGCGAACGCCTCCGCATCGGTGTACTGCACCGCCGAGGACATGATCTGCTTGGACGCCCGGACGGCGAGCGGCCCGTTGCCGCTGATGCGGGCGGCGAGCGCCCGCGCCCCGTCCAGCGCCGCACCCGGCTCGGTGAGGGTGTTGACCAGACCGTGCGCGTGCGCCACCTCGGCGGTGAGCGGGTCGCCGGTCAGCACGATCTCCATGGCGAGCTGGTACGGCAGCACCTTGGGCAGGCGCAGCAGGCCGCCGGCTGCCGCGACGAGTCCGCGCTTGACCTCGGGCAGCCCGAATTTAGCGCCCCGGGCAGCGACGACGAGGTCCGCCGAGAGCGCGAGTTCGCATCCGCCGGCGAGAGCCCAGCCCTCGACCGCGGCGATCAGCGGCTTCGTCGGCGGACGCTCGGTGAGCCCGGCGAATCCCCGGCCGGGCAGCGACGGCCGCTCGCCCCGGGTGAACGCCTTGAGGTCCATGCCGGCGCAGAAGGTGCCGCCGGCGCCGGTGACGATCCCGACGACCAGGTCCGGCCGCGCCTCGAACTCGTCGACGGCGGCAGCGAGCGCCTTGGCGACCTCGAGATCGACGGCATTGCGCGCCTCGGGCCGGTTGATGGTCATGACGGCGATGCCGTCGCCGAACTCGGTCAGTACAGCGCTCACGTGGCGTCTCCTCGTCGCGGGGGTTCCGGCCGCACCCGCGGCGCCGCCGGAGCGTCCCGTCGAGTCGATCACCGGACCGGCGCCCGGGACAAAGTCCGAACGGGAGATCGACCCATAGCCGAAACCTATGTAGCGGAACCCGGGCCGTGAGGTACCCGTCACTGTTCTCGCACCGAGGGGAAGAACCCGGGCGGCGGGGGGCGTTGGACTCGACCGATCGACGACGACCACGACATGGAAGGAGACACGCGATGCGCACAGCGCCACCGGCTGCCCCGCCGGAACGACCGGCGCCGCAGCCGATGCGACATCCCGTCGCGTGCGTCCTTCCCCCAGCGGGACCCCGGCAGGCGGGTTCGCCGACGACGCGACCCGGCACCTGCTGACCGCCGCCTCCGCATCCATCCGTTCCTCGACACCGTTCTGCGCCACAACGCGTTTCGTTCTGCCACGACTTCATGCCGGGGCACTGCGCCGCCCCGACCGAACCCGCATTCCATCCTCGGAAGGAGGACCTGCCCGTGACTACGATGCTCACCGACCTGCTCGCCCCGTCGGACACCACGCCGGACTGGGACCTGGCCGCGTGCCGCGGCGACGCGACGCCGGACGCCTGGTTCCCGGACCCGTCGGAGTCGTTCGACTACGCCCGCCGGGTGTGCGCCCGCTGCCCGCTCGTCGCCGCATGCGCCGCCTACGCCGGCGAGACCCGGCAGTCCGGCATCTGGGGCGGCAAGGAGTTCCGCCGCGGCCGCGTGACCCGCGGATAGCCCCTGCACGTCACGCCTGCGCCCCCGTCACCGACTCGCGACGGGGGCGCCGCGCTTTGCGCGCGACCGGGACACCTACCGATCGCTCAGTAAACCTGTCATGCTGACCGACGTGGAACACATCGCCCTGTCCGTCGCCGACGGCATCGCCACCATCACCCTCGACCGCCCCGACCAGCTCAACGCCTTCACCACCACGATGGAGCACGAGCTGATCGAGGCCTACGACCGCTGCGACGCCGACGATTCCGTACGCGCCGTCGTGATCACCGGCGCCGGACGCGCCTTCTGCGCCGGTGCAGATCTCTCCGCGGGCGCCGACACATTCGCGCAGCGGCTCGACGAACCGGGTGCCGACGACGTCCGGCGCGACGGCGGTGGTCGCGTCGTCCTGCGCATGTTCGAGTGCCGCAAGCCGATCATCGCGGCGATCAACGGCCCGGCCGTCGGCGTCGGCATCACCATGACGCTCGCGGCGGACTTCCGCCTCGCTGCCGACGACGCCCGCATCGGCTTCGTCTTCAACCGCCGCGGCCTCGTCCCCGAGTCGTGCTCCACCTGGTTCCTGCCCCGCCTGGTTCCATTGCAGACCGCCCTGGACTGGGTGTACTCGGGACGGATCTTCGACGCGACCGAGGCCCACGCGGCCGGGCTCGTCTACGCGCTCCATCCCGCAGCCGATCTGCTCGATCGGGCCCGTGCGCTGGCCCGCAGCCTCACCGAACACTCGGCGCCGGTCTCGGTGGCGTTGTCACGGCAGATGATGTGGCGCACGCTCGGCGCGGAGCACCCGATGATCGCGCACCGCATCGAGACTCGCGGCATCAACATCCGCGGCACGGGCCCCGACGCCCGGGAAGGCATCTCGTCCTTCCTCGAGAAGCGCCCCGCGTCGTTCCCGGACCGGGTGTCGAGCGATCTGCCCGACCTGTTCGGCGACGACCTGCCGACGCCGCCGTTCCATCCCTGAACGGTCACCATTGACTGTTTAGGTCGGAGGCCCCTACGCTCGGGGGCGACGAACCGAGAGGGGATCCGCATGCCGACCCACGTCCGACCCGACGTCGTCGAACGCTGGCACCACATCGTCGAGCACGGTGACGAGGCAGCCCTGGACGATCTGATCGCCGACGACGCCGTCTTCTACTCCCCCGCGGTGTTCACGCAACAGGAGGGCAAAGCCCTGACTCTCGCCTACCTGCGGGCCGCGCTCGCCGTGTTCACCGGGCGGGACTTCCGGTACGTCGGCGAGTGGTACTCCGCCGGGTCGGCGGTGCTCGAGTTCACCGCCGACCTCGACGGCATCCACGTCGACGGCATCGACATGATGCACTGGAACGACGCCGGGCAGATCACCTCGTTCAAGGTGATGATCCGGCCGGTCAAGGGCCTGCACGCCCTGATGCCGCTCATGGCCGCCCAGCTCGGGCAATCGTAAGGCCGCACCGTACGACCGCACCGCCTGCAAGACCGCACCGTCTCAAAAAGCACCGCCTCCGAAAAAGCACCGTAAGACCGCACAGCACAAGGAGTTCCGCATGGCCCTGCCCCCGATCCTGCAAGACCGGCTGCGCCTGCCCGTGGTGGCGTCGCCGATGTTCATCGTCTCCGGCCCGGACCTGGTGATCGCCCAGTGCACCTCCGGCGTCGTCGGCTCGTTCCCCTCTCTCAACGCCCGTCCCCAGGCGATGCTGCGCGAGTGGCTCACCCGCATCACCGAGGCCCTGGCCAAGCACGACGCCAACCACCCCGAGGCGCCGTCCGCGCCCTATGCGGTCAACCTCATCGTGCACCGCTCCAACGACCGCCTCGAGGAAGACCTCGCCACCATCGTCGAATTCGAGGTCCCGGTCGTCATCACCTCCCTCGGCGCCCGCACCGACGTCAACGACGCCATCCACTCCTACGGCGGCATCGTCCTGCACGACGTCATCAACAACACCTTCGCGCGCAAGGCGATCGACAAGGGCGCCGACGGGCTCATCGCCGTCGCCGCCGGCGCCGGCGGGCACGCCGGCGCCCAGTCCCCGTTCGCGCTGGTCCAGGAGATCCGCGAGTGGTTCGACGGCCCGCTGCTGCTGTCGGGCTCGATCGCGCACGGCCGCTCGATCCTCGCCGCGCAGGCCGCCGGCGCCGATCTCGCCTACGTCGGGTCGGCGTTCATTGCCACCGAAGAGGCCAACGCCGACGACCGCTACAAGGACATGATCGTCGACTCGACCGCCGCGGACATCGTCTACTCGAACCTGTTCACCGGCGTGCACGGCAACTACCTGCGGGGCAGCATCGAAGCCGCGGGTCTCGACCCGAACAACCTCGCCGTGTCGGATCCGTCGGCCATGGACTTCGGCACCGGGGAGACCTCCGGAACCGGAGCGAAGGCGAAGGCCTGGCGCGACATCTGGGGTTCAGGACAGGGCATCGGCGCGGTCGACGCCGTCGTACCCGCTGCCGAACTCGTCGACCGGCTCGCCACCGAGTACCGCGCGGCGCGCGAGCGGCTCGCCGGCCTGTAGGCGCACCGTCCGGCTGACGGCGGCCGCCACGGCCACCCCACCGAGGAGGGCGGCGAGCATCCACGCGGTGCTCGCCGCGCCGAGGGCCGTCGTCAGCACGCCCACCGTCAGCGGCGCGAACATCGCCGGCAGCGACGTGACCAGGCCGGTGGCCGCGCCGACCCGGCCCCGCACCGCGTCGGGTACCAGTTCGGCACAGCGAGCGGTCACCACCACCGACCACGACGGGGTCACCGCCAGCAGGGCCGCGTAACCGGCGGCGGCGACGAACGGCGACCCCGTGGCCGCCGCGAGGACCGCCAGAACCCCGAGGGCCGCCGAGAGCACGAGCAGACGGTGCGCCGGGATCCGGCGCCGGAGCCGCGGCACCGCCAGGGCTCCGAGCATGCCCCCGCCGTACGCGCCGGCGAGCACGATCCCCACCGTCGAGGACGGCGCACCGCTGCCGGCCAGGAGCACGACCACCACCAGCCCACAGCCGTTGACCACGAACTCGGCGACGGCCGTCAGCGCCGCGGTGGTACGGACGAACCGGTGGGATGCGAACCACCGCAACCCTTCCCGGATCGACGCCCACGGCCGCTCCGCGACCGGGCCGGGGCCGCGAGGCGCCTGCAGCGGGGTGCGGACCCGGGCCGCGGCGGCCCCCGCCACCACGAACGACACGGCATGTCCCGCGAAGGGCAGCGCGGCGCCGAGGCCGTAGAGGGTGGCCGCGAGCGGCGGTCCGGCCACGCCCGTCGCATACCCCCGTGCCTCGAAAAGCCCGTACGCCGTGCCGATCTGCTCGCGTTCGACCACCTGCGGCACCGCCGCGTCCTCGGCGAGGCCGCGCACCGCCCACCCCGCCCCGAGCACCGACACGGCGGCGAGGACGGGCACCGGGTCGAACGCGCCGCGCCACGCGCAGAACGCCAGCACCGCGGCGGCGGTGGCCGAGCAGGCGTCGACGGTGAGCATGACGCGGCGGCGATCGAAGCGGTCGACGATCCAGCCGGCGGGCACCGTGGCGGCCGTGAAGGCACCCATCGTCACGGTGGAGACCAGACCGACCGTCGCGGCCGACCCGCTGACCGCGAGCACCCACAGCATGATCGCGACGCCGTAGCCGCGGCTGCCGAGCTGCGCGACCGCCTGCCCGGCGCACAGCCGCGCGAAGTCGGGATTGCGGAGCGCACCGGACACCGGACTTCACCCGAGTCCGGCGGCAGGGTGCCCGAGCGCCGTGACCGCCAGGACCGGTTCGGCGGTGGGGTCGCAGCCGAGCAGGTCTTCGAGCTCGCGGTCGCGCATCGCCGTCGCCGTCACCGCACCGAGTCCGAGCGCGGTGGCGGTGAGCAGGACGGTCTGACTGACGTGGCCGAGCTCGACGAGGATGTCGCGGTAGGCGCGCGAATGTTCGTACCGCCACCGGGTCCGGGCCGGTACCGCCGTGTAGATGAGCAGCGCCGGGCAGTCCGACAGCCACGGCTGCTCGCCGAGCGCCGCGTCCAGCACGGACCGGGGCACGCTCTGCCCGATCCGTTCCAGCCCACCGCGCATCGGCGCGTAGTGGAAGAACCCCGGCTCGAGTCCGTCGACGCGGTTCGCGTAGAGATACAGCTCGAGGGGGGTGCGGGCACCGGCGGACGGGCTGGTCTTCAGCAGCACCTGCCCGACCTGCGGATGGTCGATCACCGTGACGGGCCCCGCCGCGACGCGCGCGACGGTGCCCACGGCGTCGAGAGACACGGGATCTGCGGTGAACTGCCGGACCGAACGGCGCTCGAACAGGGCCTCGACGAGGCCCGGACGCTGCCATCCCGACGAGTCCGGCCGATCGCCGGGTACGGGAATCATCGGGTGCTGCGGATAGGACTTGGCGGCTGCGGGCGCCGGCTGCTCGCTCGCTTTGGCAGCCGACCGCAGTTCGTCGTCGACTACGTCCGCGAACCGGACGTCCGAGCCGGTGCGGGCCGCGAAATGCAGGTAACGGGCCGACGGGCCCCACGTGCCCCATTCGACGAGCATCTGCTCCTGCTCGGCGTGCTCGGCCGAACCCTCGGCGACGAGCACCTGCGCCTCGAGCAGCCGGTGAGCGATTCCGAGGGGTAACTCCCCCAGCTCGGAGATGCTGTCGAGTTCGCGCCACGACGCGAACCAGCGCAGGACCCGCTCGCTGTCGGGGGTGAGGGCGAACTGCCGGTGGTGCAGGTAGTCGTCCCACACCAACGTGCCGTTGCGCCAGAACAGCACCGCGTACTCGGCGACGGCGACACGGGTCATCGGTTCTCTCCTCGGTGTGCGGGGACGGCGGCGGCGATCAGAGCGCGCACCGCGTTCGTGGTGTCGGAGTCACCGGCGCCGTGTTCGGCCCAGCGCCAGTCGAATTCGGGATTGACCTCGAGGAACACCGGGCCGGTGGGCGTGTCGAGCAGGTCGACGGCGGCGAGGTCGAGCCGGAACCGGTCGAGGAGCCCCCGCACCGCTTCGTCGATGCCGGACGGAATGGCACAGCGCCGCACGGTGATCGACTCCGGCCGGGTCCACAACGACTCCGGGGTGGGCCGCGTGACGGCGTACCCGATCAGGGTTCCGCCGACGGCGTGGATGCGCAGCTCCCGGTCGGCCGCCACGTACTCCTGCACGAGCACGGGTGCACCCGTGTCCTGTCGACCGTCGAGTGCCGTGCGGGGGACGCGCTGTGGGTAGATGCCGCGCAGACGGCCGGGCCGTGGTTCGACGCAGTGCCGGCCGAGGCTCTTGACCAGCAGGTCGCCGTCGCCCGGGAGGGCCCGGGCCGCGACGTCGAGCCGTGTCGTCACGAGGGTCGCGGGGACGCGCAGCCCGGCCGCGCGCGCGGCAGCGAGCTGGGTGAGCCGATCGGGGGTTCCGGGCCGCGCGGCGGGATTGAGCGTGCGCACCCCTTCGTGCGCTGCCAGGGCGGTGACGAACGCCTGCCACTGGTCCCGCACGTGCAGTGTCACGTCGGGTGCGGTGTGCCCGCTGTGCAGGGCGTCCACGTCGAAGTACCGCGACCAGCACACCCGGGGCCGGAACGTCCGGCCGTCACGGACGAGCAGGCCGTCGAGCGGGTCCCACTGCACGTCGGTGCCGGCGCAGCGGTCGCTGTCCAGACGCACCAGCGCGGTGCCGCGCGCGGCGAGCCACAGTGACAGAGCGTCGACCTCGCGGTCGGCGGCCCGGGTGAGGACGAGGACGCACGGCGCGGGATCCGGCGCCGTGGGATGTCCGACGCGGGCCTGGAAGTCCAGGGATTCGGCCGAGGCCGTCGTGACGTGGGGGTGCGGGCGCAGCAGCAGCGGCAGCGCAGCGGTCATGGGGGTTCCTCCGGTGGCGGTCGAGGGGACGGGACGGCCGGAGCACCGTGGTACTCCGGCCGTTGCACGTCCGTCGATCAGCCGCCGTGACACCCCTTGCAGCCGGGCCGGGTCATGGCTTCGACGTAGTCGCTCGCATACGCGGCGAAGGTGGCGTCCTCGATCGCCGCGACGCTGCGCAGCGCCGCTTCGTCATCGAGGGTGAGCAGGGTCCGGGCCATCTCTTCGACGTTCATGGCGTCCGCCTTTCCTGGGGGTTCCGCCGTCCCCGGGACCGGGTGGGCGGGCGTCGATCCGACATACCGATCGTCGACCACGGCGTCACCCGTGCCCAGGCACCCCAGGGCGGAATCTGCCCACCCCCTGCCGGTCAGACCTCGTCGAAGTAGGTCAGCTTCGGCGCGCCGGCGAGCAGCGGGCCGAGCTCGGTGATGGCGCCGGGCCCGGCCCGGAACTCGCGGTAGGCGGCGTCGTGCTGTTCGGACTCCCACTTCTCCACGACGACCCAGTGCGCCTCGTTCGACCGGTCGGCGAGCACCTCGATGCCGAGGCACCCGTCGAACGCGCGGGTCTCCTTCAGAACCCGGTCCATCAGTGCGCGGCCCTCCCCGAGCGTCTCGGGCTTGAACTCGAGCTCCAGGAATGCGGTCAGTGCCATAGTTCCTCCTCGTGGACGATTCTTGCTGGACAACATTTCCGGCGGCTCAGAAGATCGAGTATCCGCCGTCGATCAGGGTGGACGATCCGGTCTGGAACGCGGAAGCGTCACTCGCAAGGTACACGGCGATGCCGGCGAAGTCCTCGGGAGTTCCCCACCGGCCCAACGGTACTCGCGAGATCACGTGGGACTCGAACGTCTCCGAGTCCTGCAGCGGCCCGGTCATGTCGGTGGCGATCCAGCCGGGCAGCACGCTGTTGACGCGGATGCGGTGCCGGGCGAGTTCCACCGCGCAGCCGTTGGCCAGCGCCAGGACCCCGGCCTTGGTGGCGGCGTACGCCTGATTGCGTCCGGCGCCCTGGATCGCACCCAGGCTCGACGTGACGATCATCGATCCGCCGGTGCCCCGGCCGACGAGCACCCCGGCCGTCTCCCGCAGGGTGAAGTACGCGCCGTCGAGGTTGGCCGCCATCACCTTCCGGTAGTCCTCGGTGCTCGAGTCGACGAACCGCGCGAGCGGCACCCCGATTCCGGCGTTGACCACGACGACGTCCAGCCCGCCGAGTTCCTCGACCGTCGCGGCGACACCGTCGCGGACGGCCGCTTCGTCGGACACGTCCACCGATCGGGTGAGCACGCGGACCCCGGTCGCCTCGAGGTCGGCCGCCGCCTTCGCGAGCCGGTCGGTGCCGCGGCCCCACAGCGCGACGTCGGCGCCCGCGGCGGCGAGTCCCCGCGCCATGCCCAGGCCGATGCCGGCCGAGCCGCCGGTGACCAGTGCCCGCTTCCCGGACAGATCGAACATCGTGTCGCTCCTTCGAAGGTGGCGTGGATCAGGCGTATTCGGCGGCGATGTCCCGGCCGATGATCTCCTTCATGATCTCGGTGGTGCCACCGTAGATGGTCTGGATGCGGGTGTCGACGTAGGCGCGCCCGATGGGGTACTCCATCATGTACCCGTAGCCGCCGTGCAACTGCACGCACCGGTCCACGACGCGCTTCTGCAGCTCGGTGGCCCACCACTTGGCTTTGGCGGCGTCGACGGCGGTCAGCTCCCCGGCGTTCAGTGCGAGCACGCACCGGTCGACGTGCGAACCGGTCACCTCGATCTCGGTGAGCATCTCGGCGAGGGCGAAGCGGGTGTTCTGCAGGTCGCCGATCGGCTTGCCGAATGCCGTGCGTTCGAACACGTAGTCCTTGGTCCACCCGTACGCCGCCCGGGCCGCGGCGACGGCACCGACGGCGATGGAGATACGTTCGAGGGGAAGGTGTTCCATGAGGTGGACGAATCCCTGACCCTCGGTCCCGAGCACGTTGCCCGCCGGCACCCGTACGGCGTCGAAGGACAGCTCGGCGGTGTCCTGGCCGGCCAGGCCCACCTTGTGCAGTTTGCGGCCGCGGGTAAAGCCCGGCATGTCGCGTTCGACGACGAGCAGGGAGAAGCCGCGGGCGCCGGCCTTCGGGTCGGTGCGGGCGACGGCGATCACCAGGTCGGAATGGATTCCGTTGGTGATGAACGTCTTCTGCCCGGTCAGGATCCAGTCGTCGCCGTCGCGCACCGCGGTGGTCTTGATCCCCTGCAGGTCGGACCCGGTGCCGGGCTCGGTCATGGCGATGGCCCCGATGAGTTCGCCGGCGGCCATGCCGGGGAGCCAGCGGCGCTTCTGCTCCTCGGTGCCGAGGTCGGCGATGTAGGGGACGGCGATGTCGTCCTGCAGGCTCATGCCGGAGCCGAAGGAGGTGGTGCCGGTGCGGGCGATCTCCTCGGCGACGACGCAGCGGAACCGGTAGTCGGTCACGCCGGACCCGCCGTACTCCTCGGGGACGCCGAGGCCGACGACGCCCGCCTTGCCCGCGGCGATCCAGGCGGAGCGGTCGATCAGCCGCTCGTCCTCCCAGCGTTCGTAGTTCGGTTCGACCTCGCGGGCGAGGAACTCGCGTACCGTCTCCCGGTACGCGTCGTGGTCGGCGTCGAAGAAGTGGCGCTTCATGAATGTCCCTGTCTCGGTGTGCACGGTCTCGGTGTGCAGGGCGGGCGGTGCGGCCCGGCAGTCACCCTGTGCGCGCCGCCGCGGACGGGCACCCCACGATGCGCAGCGCGATGACGGTGTAGCGTGCGGCGACCTGGTCAGGGGTCAGGGGCCCGCCGATCCGATACCAGCGGGCGATGGACTGGCACATGCCGAGCAGGGCCCGCACCGCCTCGGCGATGTCGTCGACGACGAACACGCCGCGTTCGACGCCCTCGCCGACGAGATCGAGGGCGATCAACTCGACACGCTTGCGGGTTGCGGCGTAGTGGCGGCGATTCTGCGGCGACACGTGGCGCAATTCGGAGTCGAGGGCGGACTGCCGGGATCGGTAGGTCGAGTTCAGCACGATCGCCTCGACGAAGTGGGTGAAGCGCCGCACGGGGTCGTCGCCGCCCGCGGCGACGGCCGCGAGGGCGCGCTCGGTGAGATCACGTACGGCGGTGTGGAGGAGCGCGACGAGGACGGCTTCCTTGTTCTCGTGGTGGTAGTACAGCGCGGGTACCGTCACCCCGACCCGGCGGGCCAGATCCCGGACGCTGGTGCCGTGGAAACCGTTCTCGCCGAAGGCGTCCAGGGCATGCTCGAGGATGGGGTCGAGCTGCAGCGCCTCGAACTCCCGCCAGTTCGCCAACCGGCGGAGTTCGGGCTGGGCAGTCATCGACCCCGTCCTCTCACATGTTGCTCGTGTGCGACGATCAGCGCGGGGCCATGCGGATGGCACCGTCGAGGCGGATGACCTCGCCGTTGAGCATGGGGTTGGAGACGATGTGCGCGGCCAGGGCGCCGTACTCGGACGGGTCGCCGAGGCGGGCCGGATGCGGGACCTGCTGACCGAGGGACTTCTGTGCCTCCTCCGGCAGCGACCCGAGCAGCGGGGTCTTGAACAGGCCCGGCGCGATGGTGACGACGCGGATGAGCAGCGACGCGAGGTCGCGGGCGATCGGCAGGGTCATGCCGACGACACCGCCCTTGGACGCGGAGTAGGCGGCCTGCCCGATCTGACCGTCGAACGCGGCGACGGAGGCGGTGTTGATGATGACGCCGCGCTCGCCGTCGACGGGCTCGGTCTTCGCGATGCGCTCGGCGGCCAAGCGGATGACGTTGAACGTGCCGAAGAGGTTGACGTCGACGACCTTCTTGAACGCGTCGAGCGGGAAAGCGCCCTTCTTGCTCACGGTCTTGACGGCGTTGCCGATGCCGGCGCAGTTGACCGCGACCCGCAGCGGGCCGAGCGATTCGGCCAGGTCGAGGGCCTCGGTGACGGCGGCCTCGTCGGTGACGTCGGCGGCGGCGAAGCGGACGCGGTCGCCGAGTTCCTTGGCGATGGTCTCGCCGTTGGAGGACGGCAGGTCGATGATGACGACCTGGGCGCCGTCGGCGAGCAGGGCCTCGACGGTCGCGAGGCCGAGGCCGGAGGCGCCCCCGGTGACGACGGCGACGCTGTCGTTGACGATCATGTTCTTCCCTTCGGTTCTGTTGTGTCTCAGAGGCGTTCGATGACGGTGGCGTTGGCCATGCCGGCACCCTCGCACATGGTCTGCAGGCCGTAGCGGCCGCCGGTGGCCTCGAGATGGTTCACCAGTGTGGTCAGCAGGCGGGTGCCGGACGAGCCGAGGGCGTGGCCGAGGGCGATGGCGCCGCCGCGCGGGTTGAGCTTGGCCGGGTCGGCGCCGAACTCGTGTGCCCACATCAGCGGCACCGGGGCGAACGCCTCGTTGACCTCGTAGGCGTCGATGTCGTCGATGCTGAGCCCGGACTTGGCGAGGATCTTGCGGGTGGCCGGGATGGGCGCGGTAAGCATGAACAGCGGGTCGTCGCCGGCGACGGCGAACGAGTGGAACCGGGCCCGCGGCGTCAGGCCCAGCTTGGCCGCGGCCTCCTCGCTCATGATCAGCGCCGCGGAGGCACCGTCGGACAGCGGCGACGAGTTGCCCGGCGTGATGTGCCACTGCGCCTCGGGGAAGCGCTGGGCGTACGCCTCGGTGTAGAACGACGGCTTCAGCCCGGCCAGGCCTTCGACGGTGGTCGCGGCGCGCACCGTCTCGTCGACGGTGTGCCGGACCTGCGCACCGGCGGCATCGGTGACCGTGATCGGGACGATCTCCTTGTCGAAGAAGCCGGCGGCGATCGCCTCGGCGGCCCGCTGGTGCGACTGCGCCGAGAACGTGTCGAGCGCCTCGCGGTCGAACTTCCATTTCGCGGCGATCAGTTCGGCGGAGATGCCCTGATTGACCAGGCCCTCGGGGTAGCGGGCGGCGATGCCCGGGCCGGAGGCGTCCTGGCCCATCGACGAGGTGCCCATCGGCACGCGGCTCATCGACTCGACACCGCACGCGATGACGATGTCGTAGGCGCCGGCGATGACGCCCTGCGCGGCGAAGTGCGCGGCCTGCTGGCTCGAGCCGCACTGGCGGTCGATGGTGGTGGCCGGCACCGACTCGGGGAAGCCGGCCGACAGCAGGGCGGTGCGGGAGATGTTGAGGGCCTGCTCGCCGGCCTGATTGACGCAGCCGCCGATGACGTCGTCGACCAGCGCCGGGTCGAGGTCGTTGCGCGCGGTGATCTCCCGCAGGACGTGGGCGAGCAGTTCGACGGGGTGGGTGCCGGACAGGGCGCCGCCGGGCTTGCCCTTGCCGACCGCGGTGCGGACCACGTCGACGATGACAGCGTTGGTCATGAGGAATTCCTTTCGAGGGGTTGGAGCGGCCCGGGTGTCCCGGAGGGATCGACGAGACCCCGGGCCGAGATCAGAGGGTCAGCGACCCGTCCAGACCGGCTGCCGCTTCTGCGCGAACGCGGTCGGGCCTTCCTTGGCGTCCTCGCTGGTGAAGACCGTCCGCAGCGCGGCGTCGTTGGCCTCCCACACCCCCGGCTCCCAGTCGTCGCCGTGCGCGGTGCGGTGGATCATCGCCTTCGATTCGCGCACCGACAGCGGCGCGTTCGCGGCGATCGTCTCGGCGAGGCCCAGCGCCACCTCGAGCGCGGTTCCCGCGGGGGCGACCCGGTTGACCAGGCCCAGTTCCCTGCCCTGGGCGGCGGAGATCGGCTCGCCGGTCAGCGCGATCTCGAGGGCGATCTTGCGCGGGATCTGCTGCTGCAGGCGGATGACCCCGCCCGCGGCGGCGAACAGGCCCCGCTTGACCTCGGGCAGGCCGAGTTCGGCGTCCTCGTCGACGACCGCGAGGTCGGACGCGAGCACCAGCTCGGTGCCGCCGCCGAGGGCGAACCCGTTGACCGCGGCGATGGTCGGCTTGCTGATCCAGTGCTGGGCGTACCCGGCGAAGCCCCATTCGGGATGTCCCTCGGCGGCGAGACTCTCGCCGGTGGCGAGGGCCTTGAGGTCGGCGCCCGCGCAGAACGCGCGGCCGGCGCCGGTGAGGACCACCACGCGCACCTCCTCGTCGGCCTCGGCCTGCTCGAGCAGCGTGCCGACCGCCGTAGAGAGCGCCGCGTTCACGGCGTTGAGCGCCCGTGGGCGGTTGAGCGTGATGACGGCGACGTTGCCGCGGCGCTCGTACAGCGCGGCAGCTTCGGTGACGGTGGACTCCTCGGCCATGGGGCTCCTGTCGGAAACGGTCAGGTCTACTTATCGATCGCTAAATCACTATCACGGACCGATCGATCGGTCAATGGTCTCGTCTAGCTAGCGTCCGATCAGGACGTTCTGGTATGGATGAGCGGTACGCGATCACCGGGCCGCGGAGCACCGAAACCCGCTCGGCCACAAGGACGGCAGGAGAGCCCATGCAGGCCGTGCAGTTGATCGACAGAACCGGACCCGAGGGCGTGCGGCTCGTGGACGTGCCCGAACCCGACCCGCACGGCAGCGTCCTCGTCGATCTCCACGCCGCCGGAGTCTCGTTCCCGGACCTGTTGCAGACCACCGCCGGCTACCAGGTCGTGCGCCCCCTGCCATGCGTGCTCGGCGTCGAAGGGGCCGGCGTCGTGCGCTCCGCACCGGCGGACAGCGGCCTGACACCGGGACAGCGGGTCGCCGTGCTCGCCGCCGCCGGCGCGTGGCAGCAGACCGTCGCGGTGTCCCCGGAATCGGTGTTCCCGCTTCCCGATTCGGTGTCCCTGACCGCCGGCGCCGGGTTCCTCATGAACTACCTCACCGTCCACTTCGCGCTCGACGAACGCGCCCGGTACCGCGCCGGCGACACGGTGCTCGTGCACGGCGCCGCGGGCGGTGTCGGCGTCGCCGCCCTGCACGTCGCGGCCGCCCTCGGCCTCGAGACCGTCGCGGTGGTGAGCACCGCGGAGAAGGCGGCGGTCGCGAAGGCCAACCGCGCCACCCACACCGTCCTCGCGGACGGCTTCAAGGACCGGGTCCTCGAGCTCACCGGCGGCCGCGGGGTCGACATCGTCCTCGACCCCGTCGGCGGAGACCGGTTCACCGACAGCCTGCGTAGCCTGGCACCGAACGGACGCCTGGTGGTCCTCGGCTTCACGGGCGGCGAGATCCCCACCGTCAAGGTCAACCGCCTGCTGCTCAACAACATCTCGGTCCTCGGCGCCGGATGGGGCGAGTACGTGCGCACCTTCCCCGGCTACACCGCCCGCCAATGGGCGCAGCTCGAACCGCTGCTGCGCTCCGGGGCCCTGCAGGTCCCCGAGCCCACCGTCCACCCCATGACGCATGCCGCCGAGGCGCTGCGGTCGCTCGCCGACCGGACCGCGACCGGCAAGGTCGCCCTGAACCTGCGCCCCTGATCGTCCCGAGCACCCGACCCCCGGAGGACCCATGACCATCGACCCGATCGGTCTCGACGTGACCGTCGACGACGGCATCCTGCGTATCACCCTCGACCGGCCCGCCCGGATGAACGCCGTCACCGCCGCCACCCTCGAGGCCGTCGCCGACGCCTTCGAGAAGCACGCCGGCGACGACGCCGTGCGCGTCGCGGTCCTCACCGGTACCGGCCGCGCGTTCTGCACCGGTGCCGACCTCGCCGGCAAGGACCTGTCCGCGCCGCCGTCGGCCGAGACCATCGACGCTGCCAACCGCACCGTCGCCGCGATCCGCGCTTTCCCGCGGCCGGTCGTCGGCGCCGTCAACGGTCCCGCTGCCGGTGTCGGTGTGTCCCTCGCACTGGGCTGCGATCTCACCGTCGCGGCGGAGTCGGCCTACCTGTTGCTCGCCTTCACCCGCATCGGCCTCATGCCCGACGGCGGCGCGACGGCACTCGTCGCCGCGTCGATCGGTCGGGCCCGAGCGCTGAAGATGGCGCTGCTCGCCGAACGGCTGCCCGCGAGCGAGGCCCTCGCGGCCGGCCTGATCGCCGAGGTGTACCCCGACGACGGTTTCGCCGCCGCCGTCGACGCGCTCGCCGCCCGGCTCGCCGCCGGCCCCGTCGAGGCCTTCCGCTCCACCAAGGACGCGATCAACGACGCGACCCTCGGCGAGCTCGACAACGCGTTCGGCCGCGAACGAGCCGGCCAGCTCGAGCTGCTGGCGTCCGCGGACTTCCACGAGGGCGTGAGCGCCTTCCAGGAGAAGCGGACGGCGGTGTTCGGGCGGAGCTGAGCCGGCCCGTCAGGCCGTCGAGGCGGGGGTGGCGCCGACCGTCTTGAGGGCGATCGCGACGTACTTGCGCGCCACCTCTTCCGGAGTCAGGGAGCCCTCGCGGTGATACCACCGCGGGATGGACTGGCACATGCCCAGCAGCGCGCGGGTGGTCTCGGCCGGGTCCTCGACGTCGAACACCCCGCGCCGGGTCCCGTCCTCGACGATCTCGAGGACGAGCTTCTCGATCTCCTTGCGCACCGCGCGGTAACGCTGCCGGTTCTCGGGACTGAGGTAGCGCACCTCGCCCTCGAGCGCGGCGAGTCGGGGACGGTTCGTCATGCGCAGCACGATCGCCTCGACGGCATTGGCGAGCCGCTGCACCGGGTCGTCGCCGCCGTCGGCGTCCGCGGCGTAGGCGCGCGCCATCACGTCACTCGTCGAGAGCTCGAGCAGCGCGATGAGCAGGCCTTCCTTGTTCTCGTGGTGGTAGTACAGGGCGGGCACGGTGACGCCCACCCGGCGGGCGATCTCCCGCACGGAGGTGCCGTGGAACCCGGTCTCGTAGAACGCATCGAGCGCCGCGGAGAGGATGGGAGTCAGCTCCATCGGCTCGAGACGTCGCCAGTCCGGCCCAGCGACACCGTCCGCGACGGTGCCGTCGGTGGAAGTTCCCATGTGCCGTACCCAACCTATCGATCGCTACGTTCGGACGGCTCGAGGATACCCGTGCGCCGGCAGCACCCGGGACGCCTCCGCGTCCGGGCGCTTCCAGGGCGGACGGTGGGGGCGAACTCAGCCCATCGGATCGTCGGCGCCGGCGCGCCCGGTGTCGTGGAACGGCCCCTGGAAGGTGCCCCAGCGGACGCACTCCCAGCCGCCACCCGGCAGCGGGACCAGCTCGACGCTCTCGGTGTTGGCGAGGTGGTTGCTGGTCGCGAAGCTGCCCGGCACCCGGCCGAGGTGGGCGGCGACGAGGCGGATCGCGGCACCGTGGCTGACCACCACGACGTCCCCCGATCCGCTGTCGAGATAGTCGGCCCGCACCGACTCGACCACCGGCAGGTAGCGGTCCAGGACGTCCATGCCCGATTCACCGCCCGGCACCCGGTCGCGCAGGTCGCCGGTGTGCCAGGACTCGTACACCTTCATGAACAGCGTGTGGGATTCCTCGTCGCTGCGGTCCTCGAGCTCCCCGACCTGCACCTCGTGCAGGCCTTCGCGGACGACGGTGGGCACCCGCGCGGCGAGTTCGACGTGCTCGGCGGTCTGCCGGGCGCGCAGGGCCTGCGAGGCGAACAATGCCGTCGGCGGCTGCTGCGCGAACCCCCGCCCGAGGGTGCGGGCCTGCGCGACGCCGAGCTCGGTCAGTTCGGCGCCCGGCAGTTTGGTGTCGAGGCGACGCGCGACGTTCGCCACCGTCTGTCCGTGCCGCACCAGGATCAATCGGCCGCTCAACGCTCTTCCTCCCCGCGCCGCAGCCGTTGCAGCCACCGCGCATCCTCTTCGTCCGACACCGGGGCCACACCGTGCTGGGACACCGCCGCCCAGGAGCCGAGGAACCGCACCTGCGCGAAGCGGTGCAGCGCCTTGAGCGCCTCGGCGACGAGCGCGTCGTCGATGTGGCCGACACAGTCCAAGTGAAAGAAGTAGGTCCCGTATTCCTGACGGGTGGGACGGGACTCGATCCGGGTGAGGTCGATGCCGCGGGTGGCGAACTCGGTCATGGCCCGCACGAGGGAGCCCGGCTCGTTGGGCAGCTGCAGGATCACCGAGGTGCGGTCGACGCCGGTGCGGGCCGGGGTGGCGGCGGGCCGGGTGGCCAGCACGAAGCGGGTGCGGGCGCCGGAGTGATCGGCGACGCTGTCGGCGAGGACCTGCAGGCCGAGTCGCTGCCCGGCCAGCGCGGTGGACACGCCCGCGTCGGCCTTGCCGGCCGCGACGTCCTCGGCGGCCCCGGCGTTGGACGAGGCGGTCACCACCTCGGCCTGCGGCATGTGGTCGGCGATCCACTGGCGCACCTGTGCGGCGGCCACCGGATAGGCGTGCACGGTGCGGGCCTCGCCGAGCGTGACGCCGGGCCGGGCCACGACGGTGAAGGCCACGTCCAGCTCGGTCTCGGCCACGATCTGCAGGCGCGGGCCCACCGCGAGGGCATCCATCGTGGGGGGCACGGAACCCTCCACCGAGCTCTCGATCGGCACCACGGCAGCGTCGACCGCGCCGTCGCGCACGAGTTGCAGCGCCGCGGGCGGGCTGGCGGCCGACACCCGCTCGACCGGACCGTCGAAGGTTCCGGCATCCTCGAACCGGGCGAGGGCCATCTCCGTGAAGGTTCCGGTGGGACCGAAGTAGGCGATGCGTGGCACGCCTAGAAGGGTACGCACCGAATTCGTCCGGACCCTGTCGTCACGGCAAACGTCGTCCCGGCAAACGTCGTCCCGGCAAACGGAATCATCGCGGCGGCAGGCCGAGGCCGGCGAGGTCCCGCGCGACGGCCGGCGGGTCGTCGACCTCGACGGCGAGCAGGATCTCGCGCACCGCGGCCGCGGCCTCGGGGATCAGCCGGGTCAGCCGGGCGGGGTCGGGTGCGGCGAGCGCGGCGCGCACATCGTCGCCGCGCAGGGCGGCGACGGTGGCGGCGAGCAGGGCGAGCACCTCGCCGGCGTCGCGGGCGCGCGCGGCGAAGCCGGTGCCGGCGTGGGCGAGGACGGACAGGAAGTCGGCGACCTCCCCCGCCTCGCGCCCGGGGGGCAGGCCGGGGCTGTGCCCGGCACCGACGAGCGCGCGGGCCGTCTCGGGCAGGTCACCGGCGTCGACGTAGACGGTCAGGGGGGCGGGGACGGCGATCGCGAGCGCCACGTCGAGCTCTTCCGCGGGGCAGTCGAGCTGGTAGCGGACCGGGACCGGGTGCAGGCCGGACAGGCGTTCGGGTGCGACGTCGAGTTCACCGACGATCCGCAGCGTGGCGGCGCTCCCGGCGAAGGCCTCGGTCAGCGCGGACACCGGCACGACGGGGTCGCCGATCGCGGTGTGGGCGGGGGCGGCGAGTGCGTCGGCGAGGGTCGGGTGCCGGCGGGTGAGCAGGGCGGTGAGCAGGCCGCGGGGCTCCTCGCGGGACGGCGGCATTCCGAGCGTGAGCGGGATGGGCACCTCCTCAGGTTAGTCGCCGGGAGGTTGCGACCCCGGTCACCATGACTTAGGTTTGCCTCACCTACTAATCGAGGAGGATCCGATGCCGGCCACCACCGCCCTTCCCGCACCCTCGACCGCCGAGACCGTCCGCACCGCCATCGTCCGTGCCGGCTCCGCCGTGCTCGCCACCGGCTCTGCCGTACTCGCTACCGACGGAGCCGCGCCCGTGACCACGGTGCTGCACCACCTGCACAGCGACGGCGACCTGCTCGTCGTCGTCCCCGACGACTGTGCCGCCGTCGCGCTGACCTGGCAACGGGGCGCCGCGGGTCTGCACGCCGTGCTCGAGCTGACCGACCATTCGCCGCTGCGCCTGCGCAACCCCGTCCGCTCGCTCATCTGGCTCCGCGGCACCGCACACACCGTCGCCGAGCCCCGGCGGCTCGCCGCCGACATCGCCGCGACCCTCCCGCACCCCGCGCTGCTCGACGTCGGGCACCGCGCCGAACTGCTGCGTCTGCGGCTCACATCCGTCGTCGCCGCCGACACCACCGGCGCCGAGGCCGTCGAGGTCGCCGACGTCCTCGCCGCCGCCCCGGACCCGTTCGCCGCCGTCGAGTCCGCCTGGCTCGAGCACCTCGAGCAGGACCACGGCGACCTCGTCCACCGCATCGCCCGGCACATTCCCGCCGCCGAGCGGCGTGGCCGCATCCGGCCCCTCGGCCTGGACCGCTACGGCCTGCGCCTGCGGCTCGAGTCCGGTCACGGCGACCACGACGTGCGGATTCCGTTCCCCGAACCCGCCGACGACGCCGAGTCCCTCGGCCGCGCCCTGCGCCGCCTCGTCGGCTGCCCCTTCGCCAACGGGCTGCGCGCCAGGCACTGATCTTCCCGCCCGCTTCGGCGGTATCCTCGAGTCAGCAGTGCGTCGCATGTCGAAAGCCGCGAATCATGGCCGATTTCGATCCGGAAGCCACCCGTCCCGCCGGGCAGGGGATCGCGGCCGAACTCGCCGCGGCGGGATTCGACGATGCCCTCGTCGTCGGCCGAGGCGGCTTCGGTGTGGTCTATCGGTGCCGGCAACGCTCCCTCGGACGCACCGTCGCGATCAAGGTGCTCTCCTCCGACCTCGACGCCGAGAACCGCGAACGGTTCCTGCGCGAGGGCTTCGCGATGGGCGGACTGTCCGGCCACCCGAACATCGTCAACATCCTCCAGGTGGGCGTCACCTCCACCGGCAGGCCCTACATCGTGATGCCGTACCACCCCAACGACTCGCTCGCGGTGCGGGTCCGCCGCGACGGTCCGATGCCGTGGTGGGACGTCGTGCGCGTCGGGGTCAAGCTCGCCGGCGCCCTCGAGACCGCCCACCGCGCCGGCACCCTGCACCGCGACGTCAAGCCCGCCAACATCCTCGTCACCGAGTACGGCGAGCCACAGCTCACCGACTTCGGTATCGCCCGCATCGCCGGCGGTTTCGAAACCGCCACCGGCGCCTTCACCGGATCGCTCGCGTTCACCGCCCCCGAGGTGCTCGAGGGCAAACCCCCCACCCCCGCCTCGGACATCTACGGCCTCGGCGCCGCCATGTTCGCCCTCATCACCGGCCGCGCCGCGTTCGAGCGACGCACGGGCGAGGAGATCATCGCCCAGTTCCTGCGCATCACCAGCCAGCCCATCCCGGATCTGCGCCCCCACGGCATCCCCGACGACGTGTGCACCGCCATCGAGCACGCCATGTCGGTGGATCCGGCCCGCCGGCCCGCCACGGCCGCCGACTTCGGCCGCGAGTTGCAGCAGGTCCAGGCCCGGCACGGCCGTCACGTCGACGACATGGCCCTGCCGGGCGAGTCGCGGTTCCACGACCAGCCGACGGGCCGGCACCCTCTCGTCGGACCTGTCACAGCCGGGCCCGGCAGCACCGGCCCCGGCGGTACCGGGCCCGGCACAGCCGCGCCTGCCACGGTCACCGCGGTCTCCCCGGGGTCCGCCCCACCCCGACCGAACGGCCCACCACCGTCGTCCGGCCCCCCACCGCGGTCCGGGCCCCCGTCGTCCGGTCCGCCGCGTCCGGGCGAGTCACCCGCGCGACGAACCGCGCGGCTGCCGGTGCTGCTCGCCGTGCTCGCCGTCGCGCTGCTCGCCGTCGCGGCCACGGCCGTCTTCGTGGCGACCCGGCAGGCCGGCGACGCCGGGACCGCCGCGGCGGGCGAGACCACCGAGGTCGCCCCGACCGCCGGTTGGCGACCGCTGCGGGACGCGCCCACCGCCCGCCAGCAGACCGCCGCCACCGTCGCCGACGGCACCGTGTGGGTGTTCGGCGGCCTGGACGACTCCGGCTCCTCCCCCGCTCACGAGGGCTACGACCCGGCCATCGACACCTGGAAGGCCGGACCGGACCTGCCGATCCCGCTCAACCACGCGATGGCCGTCACGTGGGACGGCGTGCCCGTCGTCCTCGGCGGCTGGATCCCGGACGGACCCGACCTCACCGCCACCGCGTCGAACCGGGTCTTCGCCGTCCGCAACGGCGAATGGGTGGAGATGCCGCCGATGCCCCGCGCCCGTGCCGCCGGGGCCGCCGTCACCATCGGGGACCGGATCTACGTGTTCGGCGGCCAGGCCGACGACACCCTGATCCGTCCCACCGACGTGTTCGACGGCACCGCCTGGAGCACAGTCGCCGACATCCCCACGCCACGCGAGCACCTCGCGGCCGCGACCGACGGCACCTACGCCTACGCGCTCGGCGGCCGGGACCTGGCCGCCGACAAGAACGTCGCCACCGTCGAACGCTTCGACCCCACCACTGGATCGTGGACCGCCCTGCCCGACATGCCCACCCCGCGCGGCGGGCTCGGCGCCACCTACATCGACGGCCGCATCGTCGCCGCCGGCGGCGAGGAACCCACCCGCGTCCTCGCCGACGTCGAAGCGTTCGACCTGACCACCGGCACCTGGTCCGAGCTACCGGACCTGCGGACGCCGCGGCACGGGCTGGCCCTCGGCGCGGTCGGCGACACCGTCTACGCCATCGACGGCGCCACCGAACCCACCCACGCCGAGTCGACCTCCGTCACCGAGGCGCTGCAGATCCCGCCGCGCCGCGTCCAGCCCGGCCCGGCGTGGCGGCAGCTGCGTGACGCCCCGACCGCCCGCCAGCAGACCGCGGCCGCCGTCGCCGACGGCACCGTGTGGGTTCTCGGCGGTCTCGACAACAACGGGTCCACGGCCCGGGTCGAGGGCTACGACCCGGCGATCGACACGTGGAAGGTGGGACCCGATCTCCCTCTTCCGCTCAACCACGCGATGGCCGTCGAGTATGCGGACGAACTGGTGGTGCTCGGTGGATGGGTGCCGGAGGGCGCCGATCTCACCGCGCGGCCGTCCGATCGGGTGTTCGCGCTGCGCGGCGGCGAGTGGGCCGAACTGCCCGCCATGCCGCAGGCCCGTGCCGCCGGGGCCGCCGTCACCATCGGGGACCGGATCTACGTGTTCGGCGGCCAGGCCGACGACACCCTCCTCACCACCACCGACGTGTACGACGGCAGCAGCTGGAGCACCGTCGCCGACCTGCCCACCCCACGCGAGCACCTCGCGGCCACCACCGACGGCACCTACGCCTACGCGGTGGGCGGCCGGGACCTGGCCGCCGACAAGAACGTCGCCACCGTCGAACGGTACGACCCCGGCACCGACACCTGGACCGCGCTACCCGACATGCCCACCCCGCGCGGCGGGCTCGGCGTCACCCATCTCGACGGCCGCATCGTCGCCGCCGGGGGCGAGGAACCCACCCGCGTCCTCGCCGACGTCGAAGCGTTCGACCTGATCACCGGCACCTGGTCCGAGCTGCCACCGTTGGGCGTCGCCCGGCACGGTCTCGTCGTCGCGACCGTCGGCACCACCGTCTACGCCGTCGACGGTGCGCAGCGGCCCACCCACGCCCAGTCCACCGCGCTCGCGGAGGCACTCGACTTCTGGTGACAGGCCGCTCCGCGGCCCGTGTGCCTTTTGGGCTGCCCCAGCCGCCCGAAAGACACACCGCCTGTACCGCTCCGTGCCCGCACTCCGCGGGTCACGGCTTCGGCGTGGCGGAACGCGCCCGCCACCAGCCCACCGCCCCGGTGACGAGCAACGCCCCCACGAGCGAGCCGATGATCCCGCTCGGTCGTAGCGACAATCCGTCGCCGGCCAGGAGACTGACGAGCAGCCCGCCTACGAACGACCCGGCGAGCCCGGCAGCGAAGGCGAGGGTCCAATCGATCCGTCCCGCCGACCTGCCCAGCAGCAACTGGGCCGCGGCGCCGACGACCATCCCGAATACAAGGATTCCGATGAGCAGCATGGCGACAGCATAGACTCCGAGTTCGCCAGCGAATGATTATCGGGGCGAACGTTTTTCGACACTCCCGCTGCTATGGGTGCCCACCGTGGCCGACCGGAGGGACCCCGCACAGCGCACGTCGGGCCGCGCGGCCCGTCGGGTGCGCTCCTCGAGAGCCGCGAACCCGGTCTCGGAAATAGTGCCTGTGCCGAGCAGTTCCTTCGCACGCCCGATCACGCGATCAGGATCAGGATGTGAGCGGTCCGCGGCGACGCGGCACAATCGCGACCGTGACGATCCGCACCTGGCTGACCCCGCCCCCGCGCCGCCCGGCCGCACCGCTCGATCCGTCGGACCGGCGCGCGCTGTGGATCGAGATCACCATCGTCCTGCTCGTCACGTTCGGCCTGAGCGGGCTGTCGTCGATGCTGTCGCTGCTCGAGTCGGCGCTGGCGCCGGCGCCGCTGTCCGACCAGACCGTCGCACTGAACGTTCCCCGCTCGTCGCAGCAGTTCATCGACCTGGCCCGGCAGCTGCTCGGCATCGTGCGGCTGCTGGCGTGGGCGGCGCTCGGGGTGTACCTGCTGTGGCGCAGCGGCATCGGCCCGAGGGCGATCGGTTTCGCCCGGGACCAGGTGCGGCGCGGCCTGCTGCCCGGTGTGGGGCTGGCGGCCCTCATCGGGATCCCGGGTCTCGGCCTGTACCTGGTGGCACGCGCGGCAGGCCTCAACCTCACCGTCGCCCCGAGCACCCTCGAGGACTACTGGTGGCGGCTGCCGGCGCTGGTGCTGTGGGCGATCGCCAACTCCGCCGCCGAGGAGGTCCTCGTCGTCGCGTATCTGATCACCCGGCTGCGGCAGCTCGGCTGGTCGGAGAACTCGTCGCTGCTCGCGTCGGCGCTGCTGCGCGGCAGCTACCACCTGTACCAGGGGGTCGGAGGCGGGATCGGCAACGTCGTGATGGGCCTGGTGTTCGGCCGGTACTGGCAGCGCACGTCGCAGCTGTGGCCGCTGGTGGTGGCGCACGCATTGATCGACAGCGTCGCATTTGTCGGTTACCAGGCACTTCGCGGGCACGTGTCCTGGCTGCCCTGACCCGGCCTGCGTACATTGGGAGGTCGTGAACGGCGACCATCCCGACCCTCGACCCCGGCCGCCGCGGCAGCCTCCGCAGATGCCGCCGCCGCGCCGACCGGCACCGATGGGCCGGCCGGCACCGCCGCCGTCGCCGGAGGGACCGCAGGTCATCCGCCGCGACGGACGTCCCCCCGCTCCGCAGCAGGCCTGGTCGCAGGCGCCCACCCCGCAGTACCGGTCGCCGGCGCCCCCGCCTCGGCAGCAGCCGCCAAGGCAGCCGCCGAGGCAGCCGCGCGACTGGGCGCCCACCCAGACTCCCGAGCGGTACGACGAGCCGCGCCGCGCGGCCTCTCCCCCGCCGTCACCGCCCCCACCGTCGCCGCCCCCGCCGCGGCGCCGGCCCGCTCCGCCCGCGCCCGAACCGGCCCCCCGCCGCCGGCCCGGCGTCGCCCGTCGCGTCGTGCGCCGCGCCGCGATCGTCGTGCTCGTGCTGATCGCCCTCGTCGGTGCGGGTGCCGTCTACCTCGACGGCAAGCTCACCCGCGTCGACGCGCTCGCCGACTATCCCGACCGCATCGCCGACACCCCGGGGACCAACTGGCTGCTGGTGGGCTCCGACAGTCGCACCGGCCTCAGCGCGGAGCAGGAGCAGGAGCTCGCGACGGGCGGGGAGACCGGTCCGGACCGCACCGACACCGTCATCCTGATCCACGTGCCCAGCGGTGGCGGGCCCACCACGATGGTGTCCCTCCCCCGGGATTCGTACGTCCCGGTCCCCGGTCACGGCCAGGACAAGCTGAACGCGTCGTTCGCGCTGGGCGGCCCGTCGCTGCTGGTGCAGACCGTCGAGGGCGCCACCGGGGTGCACATCGACCACTACGCCGAGATCGGGTTCGGGGGCTTCGCCTCGATCGTCGACGACCTCGGCGGTGTGGACGTGTGCCTGCCGCAGGCCATCGACGATCCGCTGGCGGGAATCTCCCTGCCGGCGGGATGCCAGGAACTCACCGGTCCGCAGGCCCTCGGCTTCGTGCGTACCCGCGCGACGGCACTGGCCGACCTCGACCGGATGAACAACCAGCGGTTGTTCATGTCCGCCCTGCTGAGCAAGGCCACCGGCCTGAGTACGCTGCTGAATCCGGTGCGGATGTGGTCGCTGGCCTCCGGGGTCGCCGGTTCGCTGCGGGTCGACGAGGGCGACCACATGTGGCACCTGGCCCGGCTCGGATGGGCGATGCGGGGCGAAACGGTGACCGCCACCGTCCCGGTCGGCGGCTTCCAGGACGTCTCCGGGATCGGCAACGTGCTCGTGTGGGATCGGTCGCGGGCCGTCCCGTTCTTCGACGCCCTGGCCCGGGACGAGCAGATCCCGCCGGAACTGCTCACGCCGCCGTCGTAAGCAGTTCCGGCTGTCGTGCCGCTCGCCCCGGGGGCAGGTTCAGCGCAGGGTGACCTGACGGCTGCGCAGGCCGTCGCGCGAGCGCCGTTCGGCGGCGGTGAGCGGCCCGTCCACGGCCAGCGCCTCGTCGAGCCGGGCACCGAACTCGGCGGTGGGTGCGACCCACTCGTCCGGGTGCCGCTCCGGATCGAGATCGAACACCGGCACGAGCAGCCCGTGGGTGCGGAACGACCCGGCGAACCGGGAACCGTCCCCCAGGTGCAGCCCGCCCGCGGCGTGTACCCGCGAGAGCGCGGCCATCAGCGCGTCCTCGTCCTCCGGCCGCACCCAGCGCAGGTGCGCCTTCTCCCCGGCGTCGACCCACCACGCGGCGACGAGTCCTTCGCCCTCGAGCCGCGCGGACGGCATGATCGCGTCGTTGGCGTGCCGGACGGTGTTCGCGACGTCGGGCGAGACCTCGACGCCCTCGGGGATCCACCAGTCGAAGTCCCGGTGCACGGTGATCGCCGGGACGACGTCGACGTCGAGCAGGTCGTGCAGGCGCGGCCGGTCCGGCCCGGGTTCGGCGACGGCGAGGGACGAGCCGGCCTCCGCGTCCCGCGCCCACGCGAGCGCGGCGCCGAGTTCGGCGGCCGGGTCGGGGCCGGCGGCGGCGAGCTGCAACCCGATGTACGCGGCGGTCTCGTCCCCTTCCTCGCGGACGAGGGCGGCGACGGCGCCGGGCAGCACCGTGGCCGCCTGGACGACCCGGCCGGGGGTTCTCGTCGGCAACGGGAACACCGCCGACGGCACGAATTCGCGCAGGGCCACCAGGTCGCATTCGAGGGCGAGACCCTCGAACGGCCGGGTGACCGTGGCGGCCTCGGCCTCCCGGGCGAGCCGCCGCTGCTCGAGCTTCGCGGCGCGGTTGCCGCCGGGCTTGGGTCCGCTGTTTCTCTTACTCTTCTTGGCCACGGCGCAAAACTACACGCCGCGGGAAGCGCCGAGCCGAAGCTTGGTGCGCCCCGGATGGTTGGTGGCCACCCAGCCGACGCCCAGGTCGCGACACAGGTCGACGTCGGCGGGATCGTCGACGGTCCAGCAGTAGGTGGCGCGGCCCGCGGCGGCCGCCTTGTCGACGAGTTCGGGATGCTGGCGCAGCGTGAAGATCGACGGGCCGATCGCCGTGGCACCGACGGTGGTGGCGGCACTGCCCCCGAGATAACGCGACGTGTCGCCGAGGAGCACCGTCGGCAGCAGCGGCGCGGACCTGCGCACCCGCCACACCGCGGCCGCGGAGAACGACATCACGACGACGCGGGAGAAGTCCGCGGAGGCGGGGGTGGCAAGCCGGAAGCGCGCCAGTTCGGCGAGGAGTTTCGCCTCCACGAGACCGCCGTAGCGCACGGGATGCTTCGTCTCGACGAACAGCTTGACGGGCCGGCTGGTCCAATCGAGCGTCAGCTCGATCAGCTGCCGCAGCGTCAGCAGCCGCGCCGGCTCGCCGGGGGTGCCGTAGTCGAGTTCCTCGAGCTGGGCGAGGGTCATCTCGCTCACCATGCCGCTCCCGTTGGAGGTGCGGTCGACGGTGCGGTCGTGGACGCACACCAGATGCCCGTCGCGGGTCAGCCGTACGTCGCATTCGAGGCCGTCGGCGCCTTCCTGCAGCGCCAGTTCGTAGGCCGCGAGGGTGTGCTCGGCCTTGGCGGCGGAGGCCCCCCGGTGGGCGACGACGCGCGGTTCCCAGCCCGCGGTCACGGGGCCACCACCTCGTCGGTGCGGGCGCCGACCGGTTCGATCGGAGCGATGGGTTCGTGCTTCGGGCCGGTCGCCACGGTGCGGCGGGGCAGGCGACGGGGACGGCCGCGCAGATCGTGGTCGTCGAACAGCCGCACGACGTGCAGGGCCGCGACGGCGACGGCCGCGGCGAGGGCCGCGGTCACGGCGGCGAGCAGCACGCCGTCGGCCTGCGCCTGCAGGGCGTCCCGCTGCCGCCACAGCACGTTGACGACGAACAGCACGCCGCCGAGCACCCACAGCACCCACCACGTCCGCACGGCTCGTCGTAGCCGCGGGTCGCCGGGACCGGTGACCTCGGTGAGAAAGACCCCGGGCAGCGCGAGGTTCACTCCGGGCACGAGGCAGCCGAGCAGCAGCGACAGCCGGCCGCGGGGGTCGGCGAGTCCGCGGGCGGCGAACAGTTGTCGCCGCACCCGGATCAGGCGCAGCGTCGCCGCGACACCCGCGGCGAGGGCGACGGCGGGTCCGCACAGCTGGGTGGCCCACACCAGGGCGTCGGAGGCGGCGAGAGCGAGGGGATCCACGAGGCGCGTGCGGTTGTACAGCAGCAGCCCGTACCGGATCGCCTCGGCGACCGCGGCGAGGCCGAAGACGACGGCCGCGCCCGCGAGGAGCGTCGGGGCGAGGTCGGCGAGGGTGTCCTCCCGCGACGGTTCCGTCGGTTCGTCGACCGGACGCGGGTCGGCGAGGCCCCAGCGCGGCACCTCGCGGTAGTGCGGGGTAGGTCCCGCGGACCGGCGCCGGGGCCGGCGGCCGTCCGCGGCGGACCGGGTCTGCGGCGGCCGTGCGACCCAGCGGAAGTTGCGGCGCCCCGGCGGCACGGGGGCGGCGGTGTCGTCGGGGGACAGCAGCAGGCCCCGGCAGCCCGGGCACCACTGCCGGGGCTGCCAGGACACGGGCCAGCGGTGCCCGCAGCGGACGCAGATCTGGTAGGCAGCCATCAATAGATCTTCGCCGGGGTGTCGCCGTCGGCGGTGAGGGGCAGTCCGTTCTGCTGCCAGGACACCATTCCGCCGTGGACCTGGATCGCCTCGTAGCCGACGTGGGACAGGTATTCGACGACGGCGAGTGAGCGTCCTCCCTGGCGGCACACGACGTACACCTCGGCGTCGATGTCGATCTCGTCCAGGCGGGCGGGAACGTCGCTCATGGGGATGTGCAGAGCCCCGGGAGCGTGCCCGAGGTCCCATTCGTCGGATTCGCGTACGTCGAGCAGTACGACGTCGGGGCCGATCGGCGGCACGTCCGAGACGGTGACGGTGGGCACGTCGGAGAAGCTCACATCGTCAATACTGGCACGCCGCCGGGGCGTATGCAGCGAGCACCGGCATCCCGCCGCGACCCCGCAGAACTGGAACCCGTCCGATTCCCGGCTCCACCGGCGCCGCGTGAAAATGCCTCCGCGCGGGAGTTATCCACAGTTTCCACAGCTTCATCCACAGAAGGCACAGTTTCCACAGCCGCACATCGCCTCACTCCGGGAACATTTCGGCGGTGAGATGACGACGCACCCACGTCATCCATTGCCCCACAGACATCTTCTGCACCACAGACATCTTCTGCACCACCACGCACAGCTCGTAGGTCTCCGGCGACGGCACCGCGAAGATCGCGCCGCGTCGTCCACCTCCCCCGCACGCCCGTGCTTGCGCGAGAGGGCCTCGGCGACGGCCCGATAAGGAGGATCGGTTGCGTCCGAGGAGGGCGTCCTCCCGCACAGGTCCGTTCCGGCGAGAACGTCGGTGCGGCGCAGACCCACGTCGTCTTCGTCGAGCTGAAATGATCGACGGCATGGAACTACGGATCTTCACCGAACCTCAGCAGGGTGCCACCTACGAGGACCTGCTCGCCGTCGCGCAGACGGCCGAGCGGCTCGGCTACGGGGCGTTCTTCCGTTCCGACCACTATCTCGCGATGAACTCCGCCGGCCTGCCCGGTCCGACCGACGCGTGGATCACGCTGGCCGGCCTGGCGCGGGAGACCTCCACGATCCGGTTGGGCACGCTGGTGACCTCCGCGACGTTCCGCCACCCCGGCCCCCTCGCGATCTCCGTCGCACAGGTCGACGCGATGAGCGGCGGGCGGGTCGACTTCGGTCTGGGCGCCGGCTGGTACGAGGAGGAGCACCTCGCCTACGGGATCCCGTTCCCGTCGCTGAAGGAGCGCTTCGACAAGCTGGAGGAGTCCCTCGCCGTGATCACCGGCCTGTGGCAGACGCCCGTGGGCGAGACCTTCTCCTACGAGGGGGCGCACCACCGCATCGTCGATTCGCCGGCGCTGCCCAAGCCGCACCAGCGTTCCGGTCCGCCGATCGTGATCGGCGGCGGGGGCAAGCGCCGCACCCCGGCCCTCGCCGCCCGGTACGCGGACGAATTCAACATCCCGTTCCAGTCGGTGGAGGCGACCGCGGCCCAGTTCGCGCGGGTGCAGGAGGCGTGCCGCGCGGCCGACCGCGACCCCACCGAGCTGACGTACTCCACCGCGCTCGTGCTGTGCTGCGGTCGCGACGAGGCGGAGATCGCCCGCCGCGCCGGTCGGATCGGACGCGAGGTGGACGAGCTGCGGGAGAACGGCCTCGCCGGCACCCCCGCCGAGGTGATCGACAAGATCGGCCGCTACGCCGAGGCCGGGTCGCAGCGCATCTACCTGCAGGTGCTGGATCTGGCCGACCTCGACCACCTCGAACTGGTGGCGCGGGAGGTCATGCCGCAGGTGTGACGAGCCGGCGCGGTCAGTGGCTGCTGGTGGAACCGAGGAAGGCCGCGATCTCGCGGCTCCACTCCCGGCGGCGGGTGCGATCCAGCCGCCACCGGCCGTAGCCGAACATCGCGGCGGCGAGCAGGGCCGCGGCGCACCAGAGGGCGACCGCGACCAGGACCGAGGAGATCTTCGCGCTCGTCGCGCTCAGCGGTGCGAGAGCCTGTTCGCCGTTCGGATCGACCCAGATCTGCACGTCGGCGCCGGCGGGTGTGCCGTAGTCCACGGTGACGTCGCCGCGGCGCTTCTCGTCGCCCCACATCCAGGTGGCGGGGGCGGCCGCGGAGGCCGTCATCGCGAGTTCGCCGACGGTGACGTCCGTGGTCTCGGCCGGCGCCTGCGTCGTCGCCGTCACGAGGGTGCGCTCGGCGGTCTGCTGCACGGCCAGAGCGGACTGGGTGTCCCAGGTACGGGCGCCGACCCAGCCGGCGAGGGGGATCGCCGCCAGGAGAAGGACCAGCACCGCGACCACCAGGCGCGCCTCGACGCGATCGGTGCGCCGGATCAGCGGGTGGCGACCCCGCAGCCCGCGCCGCAGGACCCGCAGATATCCGCTCGTGTTCCCCATCATCTCGGCCTCGATCCTCTCCCCCGTGACAACTCCCTCACTCCAGGGTGATACGCACAGCTAAGGACTGCAAGGTGTCCCGGCCAACGTCACAGAAGCGCCGGACGTCGCCGAGGCCGATCCGCTCGGCGGGGGCGCTGCGTCAGGCGCCGAGCCCGACCGGGCAGCTCACCCCGGTGGCGTGGACGGGGCAGTACCCGTTCGGATTCTTCGCCAGGTACTGCTGGTGGTAGTCCTCCGCGTAGTAGAACTGCGTGAGCGGCGCGATCTCGGTCGTCACGGCGCCGTAGCCGGCGGCGGCGAGGCGGGCGCCGTAACTCTCGGCGGTGGCCTCGGCGATCTCGATCTGCCCCTCGTCGAACGTGTAGATCGCCGAGCGGTACTGGGTGCCGTGGTCGTTGCCCTGACGCATGCCCTGGGTGGGATCGTGGTTCTCCCAGAACTGCTTGAGGATGCCCCCGTAGGAGATCACCTTCGGATCGAACACCACCAGCACCACCTCGGTGTGCCCGGTCCGGCCCGAGCAGACTTCCTCGTAGGTGGGGTTCGGGGTGTATCCACCGGCATATCCCGCGGCCGTGGAGTACACGCCCTCGAGCTGCCAGAACTCCTTCTCGGCTCCCCAGAAGCAGCCCATCCCGAGGACGGCGGTCTGCAGTCCCTCGGGGAACGGCGGGGCGATGCGGTGTCCGTTGACGTAGTGGGTGTCGGGGACGGGCAGCGGCTCGGCCCGGCCGGGCAGCGCCTGCTCCTGCGCGACCATCACCGATTTCGAACCCGCACGGGCAAGGATGTCGTCGAACCAGGACATGCCTCGATGCTACGCGCGCGGCTTCTCCACGGGTTCCACCTCGGCCGTGACCTGGGGCGACGGGCGGGGCGGGAGCCACCGGGCGCTGATCCAGCGGGCGGCCGGCACCTCGACGCCGCGGTAGAGCAGTTCGGAGACGGCCGCACACACCACCAGGAACGCGAGCACGGCCCCGGTGCGGCCCAGATGGGCGACCGTGTTCTCGTACACCCGGTACAGCACCAGCGTGTGCACCAGGTAGATCGCATAGCTGCGGGTCGCGGTCCAGTGCAGCACCCGCGAGCGGGCGAACCGGCCGTCGATGCGGGAGATCAGCACCACGCACGCGGTGACCACGACGATGGTCCACAGGTAGCGGCTGCCGGCCCAGTACACCTGGTAGTCGGTGGCCAGGTGGATCACCTGGACCTGGGCGAGCAGCGCGACGATCAGCCAGCGACGGGACGTCAGCCGCGCCCAGCCGAGGTACACGATCTGACCGAGGAACACGGTCGGCATCGTGGCCGCGATCTTGGACAGGAACGGCACGGTGTACGGCTCCGGCAGGTACAGGTTGTACAGCAGCACCAGCATGCACGCCACCGCCCCGAGGACGGGGACGACGATGGGCCGGGTGCGCAGGAGCGGCCGGGCGGCCACGCAGTACAGATAGAAGGTGATCTGGACGGCGAGGGTCCAGGTGACCCCGAGCACCGCCACCTCGGGCTTCAGGAAGAACCCGCCCAGGAAGAAGCTGAGTACGGCCTCGGCGTCGGAGACGCCGGTCTGGCCGCTGAACATGCCGTTGACACCGAGCCGCACCAGCAGGATCGCGGCCAGGATCGCCACCCAGAACGCCGGGATCAGCCGCGCGCTGCGGGCGACGAGGAAGCGGCGCGGTTCGTCGCGGATGGCGGAGCGGGTGATGAGCAGCCCGGTCAGGGTCATGAACATCGTGACGCCGAGGAAGGACAGGTGCTGGTTGAGACCGGCCCCCTCGACGAGCACCCGGTACACGACGTCGATGACCCACCAGCCGGTGCCGAGGTCGTCGATCAGATAGAAGGAGATGTGCGAGTACAGCACCGCCAGGACGGCGACGGTGCGGAGCAGGTTCACACCCGGCAGGTCCACGCGCGGCGCCGGGGCATCGCGCGTCCCGTCGCTCGCGAAGGGCCGAAACACCCGCCGATGTTAAGCGGCCGTTCATGTGCCGGCCGAATTGCGCGGCGTTTCCGCAGGTAGACGCTCCGCCCGTGGCCGGCCGGCGCCGTGACCCCCGATGTCCCGGCGCCGACCGGCTGCGCAGGCGATCTTGCAGAGGGTGTACTTATGGGTTTGGGTGGAAACCCAGGAGTACTTGAAAATCACGCACGGGCCCCACCGGGCCCGAACAGAAGGGACCCTTCGTGGCTGAGTACACACTTCCGGACCTGCCCTACGACTACGCCGCGCTCGAGCCGCACATCTCGGCGAAGATCATGGAGCTGCACCACAGCAAGCATCACGCGACCTACGTTGCCGGCGCCAACACCGCCCTCGAGAAGATGGCGGAGGCACGGGAGAACGGCACGATGGCGGCGCAGGCCACCAAGCTGGAGAAGGACCTGGCCTTCCACCTCGGCGGCCACACCAACCACTCCGTCTTCTGGAAGAACCTGTCGCCGGAGGGTGGCGACAAGCCGGACGGTGAACTCGGTGCCGCGATCGACGACGCGTTCGGTTCCTTCGACGCCTTCCGGGACCACTTCTCGGCGAACGCCAACTCGATCCAGGGCTCCGGCTGGTCCATCCTGGCCTGGGACTCCATCGGCCAGCGCCTGATCATCGTCCAGCTGTACGACCAGCAGGGCAACATCCCGATCGGCCTGACCCCGCTGCTCATGCTCGACATGTGGGAGCACGCCTTCTACCTGCAGTACCAGAACGTCAAGGCCGACTACGTCAAGGCCTTCTGGAACATCGTCAACTGGGCCGACGTGCAGGCCCGCTTCGAGCGCGCCCGCACCCAGACCTCCGGTCTGCTGGTCTAGTCGCGTCGCACGTCGTGAAGGGGACGCCGGATTCCGGCGTCCCCTTCGCGCGTTCCCGGGGCTTCGGACGGAGCTGGCACTCGGGGGCTCTTGTGTGCCAGCGGACGAAACGGTCATTCTTCACCTACCCAACGGCGTGTATCGGTCATCGACTGTCGTCACACCGAGGAGGTAGCGGGATGAACGGGAACGAACAGATCGGCCTCGCCGCCTTCCACACCGCCGGATCCCTGCGGGGATTCGTGGTGTCGGGGCGGTGGCCGGAGAGCACCCGCGAGTGGGCGCAGTTGCTCGCGGTGACGGTGCGGGTGGCGTCGCTGCCCGGCCTGCTGACCACGTCGACGGTGTTCGGGGTGCGTGAGGAACTGCCGGACGACCCCGAGCCGGGCACGGTGGGCCTGGTGCTCGCGGAGGGACCGGTGATCGGCGACGAGGCGGTGGAGCCGGGCCGGTTCGCGGCGCATCAGCCGCCCGCCCTGATCGTGCTGCACCCGCCGTCCGAGACCCGGCCGTCGCTGCCGGAGTGCACGGGGGCGGCCTCGGGTTGCGTGCTGCTGCCGGGGCTGCCGCACCTGGGTCTCGAGCACCGGGCCGCGTGGGTGGAGGCGGAGGCCGACGGAACGGTGACGTCGCTGGTCAGCCGGGTCGGGGTGGACCCCAACAGCGATCCCGACACCGCGGTTCTGGCCATGCTGCTCGCCGCCTGACCGGGACCCGCACCGAAAAGTTCGGGTTCCCAAACTTGTTGGCGCCTTTGCGATTTCGCGCCGCTCCGATTATGGTTGCCTAAGCGAAGGGGAGTAGCCCGCAATCGCCCGGTCGACATACTGGCGTTCAGCCCGGCCCGGCGAACCGGAATCCGTACCGGTGGGCGAGACCTTCGGCCGCGACGCATCCGCGTCGTCCGGCCGGAGGAAGGTCCCCGCCTCCTCCACACGACACGAGGAGGAGCAACCCCGGCATGTGGTCCGCCCTGGTTCTGAGTTTCGTCGTGGTGTTCGTGGCCGAGCTCGGCGACAAGTCGCAGCTCATGGCGATGACGTTCGCCCTTCGCTACCGCTGGTGGGTGGTGCTGTCCGGCATTCTCGCGGCCACGACCGCCGTGCACCTCGTCTCCGTCGCCGTGGGCCACTACCTGGGTTTGGCGATCCCCACCTCGGCGATGGCGATCGTCGGTGGCCTGGCCTTCCTGTTCTTCGGCCTGTGGACGCTGCGCGGCGACTCCCTCGACGAGGACGAGCAGGGCAAGGCGGCCCGCGTCACCCGCTCGGCCTTCCTCGCCGTCCTGTCGGCCTTCTTCCTCGCCGAACTCGGCGACAAGACCATGCTCGCCACCATCACCCTGGCCGCGGACAACGACTGGGCCGGCGTGTGGGTCGGCTCGACGGTCGGCATGGTGGCCGCCGACGCCCTGGCCATCGTCCTCGGCGCCGTCCTCGGCCGGCACCTGCCGGAGAACGCGATCCGGCTGGCGGCGTCGGCGCTGTTCTTCGGGTTCGGCGCCTGGATGCTCGGCGAGGGCCTGGCCCCCGGCACGCCCGTCGGCCCCGTCGCGGGCGGTGCGACCCTCGCCGTCGCGCTCGCCGCCGTGACCGGTCGCGCCCTGCTGCGCCGCCGCGCCGAGACCCGCCCGGTCCCCGCCGCCTCGGACTCCGTCGAACGATAGAGAGTGCCCTCCGGACGCCTGCGCGACCGCCCGCCCAGGAGTATGCTTGCCGATAGGCAACTAAATGGAGGTGGCATCACGCCCGCACACGATCGCTTCGACGACGAGGACGTCAACCGCCTGCGCGTGGCTCTCGGCCGCATCGCGCGCCGCGTCGACCGCCGCACCACCGGCGCGGGCGGGCTCACCCGCTCCCAGTTCTCGATCCTCGCCACCGTCGCCCGCCGCGAGACCGTCGGCGTGCGCGAACTCGCCGAGATCGAGGGCCTCAACCCCACCATGCTCTCGCGGATGCTCGGCAAGCTCGAGGACGCCGGGCTGCTCACCCGCTCGCCCGACCCCGACGACAAGCGCGTCGTCCGCGCCCACATCACCGAGGCCGGTGCCCGCACCTTCGCCGACCTGCGTCGCATGCGTACCGCGGTGTTCACCGAGCACCTCGCGGAACTGTCCCCCGATCGGCTGCACGCCCTGCACGACGCCCTCCCGGCGCTCGAAGCGCTCGCCGAGCAGATGTGCCGTCGCTCCGCGGAGGAGGGCCGATGACCGTCCTCACCGACCTGCGCGGACAGACCTTCGCCGCCTTCCGCGGCGCCAACTTCCGGCGCTACCTCAGCGGACAGGCGATCTCCCTGATCGGCACGTGGATGCAGACGGTCGCCCAGTCCTGGCTGGTGCTCGAACTCACCGGTTCCGGCACGGCCATCGGCCTCGTCCTGGCCCTGCAGACCGTGCCGATGCTGCTGCTCGGCCCCTACGGCGGCGTGGTCGCCGACCGCGTCGACAAGCGCCGGCTCATGATCGGCCTGCAGTCCGCGATGGGCGTACAGGCCCTCGTCCTGGGCCTGCTCACCGTCACCGGCGCCGTCCAGCTGTGGCACGTCTACGTCCTCGCCGTCGTCCTCGGCCTCAACCAGTGCTTCGAGAATCCCGCCCGCCAGTCGTTCATGCTCGAGCTCGTCGGACCGGAGGACCTGCGCAACGCCGTGAGCCTGCAATCGGTGCTGGCATCCGTCGCGCGCCTGATCGGCCCGGCCGTCGCGGGACTGATCATCGCCGTCGGCGGTCTCGGGGTGTGCTTCCTGCTCAACGCACTCAGCTTCGTCGCCGTCGTCGCCTCCCTCGCGAGCCTGGACCTGTCCCTGCTGCGCCCGTCGCCCCCCGCCGCCCGCGCCCGCGGGCAGCTCCGCGAGGGGTTCGCACACGTGCGGCAGACCCCGGCCCTCGCGGTGCCGTTGCTGACGATGGCACTGGTCGGCTGCCTGGCCTACGAGTTCCAGGTGGTGCTGCCCGTGGTCGCCCGACAGACCTTCGGCGCCGGCGCCGAGACCTACGGCTTCCTCACCGCCGCGATGGGCGCGGGTGCCGTCGTCGGCGGTCTCGCCGTGGCGACCTGGGGCCGCACCGGCACCACCGCCGTGGTGGCCACCTCCGCGGTGTTCGGTGTGGTGCTGCTCGCGGCCGCGGCGGCGCCCACGCTCGAACTCATGCTCGCCGCGATGGTGCTGGTCGGCGTCCTGAGCGTCGCGTTCACCGCCACCACCAACAGCTCCCTGCAGCTCGCCGCGGCCCCCGGCATGCGCGGGCGGGTGATGGCGCTGTTCGCCGTGGCCTTCCTCGGCTCCACCGCCGTCGGCGGCCCGGTCGCGGGGTGGGTCAGCGAGCAGTGGGGTGGCCGGGCCGGGCTACTGCTCGGTGCCGCGGCGTGCCTCGTCGCGGCCGGTATCGGCGCGACGCGACTCGGACGCGGCGACCCGCGGTAGGTTCCCGCTCTCCGCGCCGGCGAGAGCGGAACGGGGATCCACCGGCGCGGACCGACACCGTGAACGTCCCCTTTCAGGACGGAGCCGGCCGGGATGCGGCGACGGGTTGCGGCGACGACCGGACTCCTCGCACACCGTCGGCCACCGTGTTCCGTCGGCTGACCCCCGAGGGGCACAGACGCTCCTGGCACACCCGCCCGGACCGTCACCCCACGCGAATACCCGCGTCGGCGAGGAACTCGCGGGCACGACCCAGTCGGCGGTCGGCGACGAAGGCGTCCCAAGGGTCGGCAAGACCCTCGTGGTGGACGAGGTCGCGGAAGCGACGGAAGGCGCCCTTGCCCTCGATCGCCCGCTGCAGCCGCTCCCGCAGCGCGACATCCTGCTGCCGCTCGGCGAAGGCCGCCATGTCGCGCCAACCGTCCCGCGCGCCGGTGCGGTCGAACCGAAGCCACCGGTCGGGCTCGGTCTCGACGTCGACGGCGACGTCTTCCCCGACCATCATCGGGTCGGTACTGCTCTCGTCGTACACCTCCCCGGTGCGCAGATCGATGTACCCACCGGTCGATACGCCCGGATCGCCTTCCAGCGCGGCACTGAGCATCTCGAGGTCGACAGGTAGCACCCGGCCGGTCAGCGACTCGCCGTGCAGACACGCGAGCAGGTCCTCGGCCAGCACCTCGTCACCGGGGCCGCCGCGCCGAGTCAGCCGGTCGATCACCGACAGTGCCACCGGCTCGGCTTCCCGACGCCGCTGCTGCAGGGCCGTCGGTATGCCGGCCCCCACCTGCTGCAGCAAATCGTCGACCTCGTGTCCCCGCACCGCAGCGAGGAAGCGGGGTGCATCTGCAGTCGCCACAGCCGCGCGCAGCTCGGACGGGTCGACCACCTGCTCTCGTGCGGGCCAGGCGTGCACCAGCATGGGATGCGGACGACTCGGTCTGCGCGGCGCTCGGCTCTGCCCGTCGTCGTCGGCCCACCGGCGCCCGTACTGGTCCGGGATGTCGCCCCACCCCCAGTACGGCAGGGGCTTTGTCGGCGCGGTTCCCAGCACTTCCACGGGGTCGACTTTCTCCTTCCCGATCACGCACCGGTGCGTCCAGTCGTCGCCCAGGTCGAAGGTGAACTGGAATTCCGCTCCAGGCCCCAGCAGCCGAGCGACCTCGGACGACTCGATGTCCACCGGCTCCGTGATGGGCCCACCGATCGACCCGGCGATCTCGGCGCCGGTCTGCGCGTCGGTGACCACTCGTCCGCCGGGCAGGATGAACATCGACAGGTGGGAGCGGTCCCATCGAGCGAAGGCATCGTTGATGGCACTGGCCAGGTCCTCGAAGGTGTGCGACGGTCCGACCGCGAAGACGCGGCCGGGCCACGGCCACAGCTGCTCGCCGCGCCCACCGAGCAGCTCCACCGTCACCGACAACCACGTCCGTGCCATCCCCCGAGGATGGCATGCGGTCCGCCGCCGCACCGGACGGAGCTAGCGCGCGCTAAGGTGCCACCGTCGACAAGGCGCACGCCGAACGGTGGCGCCACGAAAGGAGCACGGCAGTGGAAATTCAGGGAACCGCCGCACTGGTCACCGGCGCGGCGTCCGGTCTCGGCGCAGCCACCGCCCAGCGTCTCGCCGACGCCGGCGCGACCGTCTTCGGTCTCGACCTCGCCCAGTCCATCGAACGCGTCGGCGACAAGGCGCCCGCCGGCGTCACCCTCATCGCCACCGACGTGACCAGCGCCGACGACGTGCAGGCCGCCGTCGACCAGATCGTCGCCTCGGGCGTGCCGTTGCGCATCGTCGTCAACTGCGCCGGCGTCGGCTGGGCCGGCCGGGTCCTGTCGAAGAACGGCCCGCACGACCTCGAGCTGTTCCGCACCGTCATCACCGTCAACCTGCTCGGCACGTTCAACGTGCTGCGCCTGGCCGCCGACGCGATGACCAAGACCGAGCCCGTCGACGAGTACGGCCAGCGCGGCGTCATCGTCAACACCGCCTCCGTCGCCGCGTTCGAGGGCCAGATCGGCCAGATCGCCTACTCCGCCTCCAAGGGCGGCGTCCACGGCATGACCGTCCCCGCGGCCCGCGACCTGGCCCAGTACGGCATCCGGGTCAACACCATCGCCCCCGGCATCGTCGACACCCCGATGCTCGCCGGCGTCACCGAGGAGTACCGCAAGGGCCTCGAGGCGGGCGTGCCCTTCCCGTCCCGCCTCGCCCAGCCGGCCGAGTACGCCCAGCTCGTGCAGATGATCGCCGAGCACGACTACCTCAACGGCGAGACCATCCGCATGGACGGCGCGCTGCGCATGGCGCCGCGATAGGCCGCTCCGCGGCCGGTGTGTCCTTTGGGTTGCCAGGGCCGCCCAAAGGGCACACCATCCAACTCATGCGCCTGCTATGGGTCGTGGTCGCGGTCGTCGCGGTGCTCGCGTCGGCGCTGTGGTTCGGGCAGCGCCGGCTGATCTACCTGCCCGACCGGGCCCCGCCCCCGCCGGCGCAGTCGCTGCTCCCCGGTGCCCGCGACGTGCGGCTGACGACCTCCGACGGGCTCGAACTCGGCGCCTGGTTCGTCCCGGCCCGCGACGCCGCACGCGGCTTCACGGTGCTGCTCGCCTCGGGCAACGGCGGCAGCCGCGTCGACCGCGCCCCGCTGGCGACGGCACTCGCGGAGGCCGGTTTCGCCACCCTGCTCTTCGACTACCGCGGCTACGGCGGCAACCCCGGCCGCCCGAGCGAGGACGGCCTCGCCCGCGACGTGCGCGCCGCCCGGCAGTACCTCCTCGACCGCGAGAACGTCGCTCCGGACCGGCTGCTCTACCTCGGGGAGAGCCTGGGCACCGGCGTGGTGACCGGCCTCGCCGCCGAGCATCCGCCCGCCGGCATGCTGCTGCGCTCACCGTTCGTCGATCTGCCCACAGTCGGCCGGCACCACTACCCGCTGCTGCCCACCGGGCTGATGTGGGACCGCTTCCCGATCGCCGAGACCGTCGCGCGGCTCGACGTGCCGATCACCGTCGTCTACGCGACGGCGGACACGATCGTCCCGCCCGGCCAGAGCGAGGCCGTGGCCGCCGCCGCCCGCCGGCTCGTCGAGAAGGTGGCCCTGCCGGGCGCCGAGCACAACGATCCCGTGATGTTCGGCCCGCCGGTGGTCGACGCCCTGATCCGGCTCGCCGAGGCGGTGCCACCCCCGCAGCAGTGACCCGGTGCCGCCCCGCAGCAGTGACCCGGTGCCGCCCCGCAGCAGTGACCCGGTGCCGCCCCGCAGCAGTGACCTACAGGTCCGAGATGTGCGGGATCTCGTGCACCGCACGCTCGCTCATCCACTCACGGAGCACCTTCGTGGCGATCACGTCGTCCTCGTTGTACTCGAGCAGCCGGCGTCGCTGCTGCGGGTCCGGGTCCCCGTCGTAGCCGACGGCCTCGCGGTACCAGCTCATCGACGCCTCGCCGCCGGCCTCCTCGTCGCGCCAGCGGTGACCCGCAATCGGTGCGATCTTCTTGAGGCCCTTGCCGTTCGGGCACACGAACTGGTCGGTGACGACCTGGTAGATGTCCACCCACTGCGGCGAGTCGATGAACTCGCGCACCTCGGCCTCGCTCGGCACCCCCGGGAACCCGGCGAACCGCCGGGCCGAACCGAGTAGCCACTTGTCCTCCGCGGTACGTGAATAGCAATAGGCTGCAAAGGTTTTCCCGCTCGCCGCAGCGGCGGCCCGCTCCGCGGACAGCCACGTCCAGAACTCGGCGAACGAGCGCGCCTCGTCGTCGGTCGGTACCGGATCCCAGCTGACGAACGCCCGGTACGCGGAGATCCCGTCGACGTTGAGCAGCGTGCCCCACAGGTACGCACCGTGCTCGTGGTAGCTCTCCATGTCGATGTCGATCTCGATGTCCGCCCGGCGCACGTGCACGTGGTCGTGCCGTCGCACCAGCGGCGCACCCGCCAGCCACGCCTTGGCCACCACGACGGTGTCCTCGAACGAACCCTGCGGCCAGACCTCGGGCGGGTCCCCCTCCCAGCGCGCCAGCTCGTCGATCGTGTGCACACCCAGCTCGCGCAGCACCGTCGCGCGTTGCCCCGGGGCAACCAGCGACACGTCGTGCGTCGCACTCAGCTGCTCGCGGCACCGCGGCCACCACGGGCAGGTCTTGCACTCCCCGATCTGCGACGGCTCCGTCGGGGTCTCGCCCCGCGCGATCGCGAGCCGGTCGGCGAGCCGGGCGTCGTAGTCCTCGAGGAGCGCGCCGAGGTCGTGCACGAGGATGCAGTCCCCGCCGTACCCGATGGCGCCGCCGACCTGTGCCGGGCTGGCCAGGCCGTGACGCTCGAGCATCCGGTACAGGTGGGCCACCCGCATCTGGTCGCGCACCTGACCGCGCACCTTGCGGGTCTCGTCGACCGCCGGTTCCCACACGAACAGCCCCGAGGTCGTCGCCCCGCGGCCCGGGTCGGTGACCTTGTGATTGACCACGATCACCGGGATGTAGCCGCCGCGCTCGACGTCGCGCAGCAGGATCTCGGCCCGGCCCCGCCGACCGGTGTCGGGCTCCGCCGGCAGGACCGCCCCCCAGATCCGGTCCGCGCCGCGACGGCACGCGTCGAGGGTGGCGTCGGCGCGCCGCGACGCCGGGCCCTCGGGGTCGATCCGCACCCATCCACCGGGGTGGGCGTCGAACAGCCGCTGCCGCACGGCCTCGCGGTGAGTGGCCGCCGCCTCCTGCCGCTGCTTGGCTCCCGGATGCTCCGGGGCCGCGCTCAACTCGTCCGGAAAGGCCGCGTCCAGATGGACACGGTGCCGGCACCGGGTCAGCGCGCTCGCCTCGATCAGGGCCGGCGAGGTCCGCCTCTCGCTGGATACGTTCACACTGAAGAACAGTATTCGTCCACCTAGGGTCAACCGGAAACGACCGTCACGGATAGGCTGATCGTGGCGCCGTGGGTGCCGTACACCGAATGGAGGGTCCTGTTCGATGGCGTTGTTCAGCAGGCGGAAGCGCCGCGCCACCCGCAAGGCGGAGGCGAAGGCTCTCAAGCACAAGGCGAAGCTCGAGGCCAAACTCAACGCGAAGAACCAGCGCCGGCGCGACCGCCGCCTGGCGAAGGCCGAGATCAAGGCGGCCAAGGCGCAGGTCAAGGCGGACAAGGCACTGATCGCCGCGCAGTCCCGGGTCGAGAAGCAGCAGATCGCCACGCTCAAGGCCCAGGAGAAGGCGGCCGCGCAGAAGGGCTTCACCGCGGCGAAGGTCCGGCGCTACCTGGCCGTCGTGCGACTGCTCGCACCGGTACTCGTGCCGCTGGTGTACCAGGGGGTGACCGCGCTGCGCGGCCAGCTCGACGCCGCGCGCGCCCAGCGCATGGGCGTCGCCGTCGACCAGCTCGGCGAGTACACCGGTCACGGCGCGCACCTGAGCGCCCGCATCGCCGGGGCCGAGAAGTCGCTCGCCGAGATCCTCGAGCGCCATCCCAAGGACGCCGAAACCCAGAAGTTCGCCGACGCCATCCGGGGCCGCCTCAGCGACCTGACGGCGGCGGTGCACGCGGCCGAGCAGATGCCGGCGCCGCGCCGCAAGGCCGCACATGCCGGCATCTCGCGGGAACTGGACGGCATCGAGGCCGACCTGCTGGCCCGGCTCGGCGTGCGCTAGCGACGACCACCGTGGCACCCGGCTCGACCCTGCGCGGCACCGCCGCGGGAGCGCTGACCGCCGCCCTGGCGGTCGCCGCCCACGGCAGTGCGGGCGGCGGCGTGCCCGGCAACGCCGAGGTGACGCTGCTCGTCGCCGTCGCGGCCGGGGTCGGGCTCATCGCGGCCCACCTGCGCGCGGTGCCCACCATCGTGGTGCTCGCGGGCGGGCAGGCCGCGACGCACCTGGTGCTCGCCGCGGTGACGACGGGTCACCTGCACACGTCGGTGCCGATGCTCGCCGCGCACACCGTCGCGGTCGTCGCGTGCGCGGCCCTGCTCGAGGCGGCGCAACGCCTGTGCGGGCCGCTGACCCGGGCGGTGCGGGCCGCGTGGCTCACCGCGCCCCCTCGCGTCGAGGCGGTTCGGACGCTGCTGCCGCCCGCGACGGTGCGGCCGGTCGCGGCGGCGCGGGCGGCACCGGGCATCTCCCGGCGGGGGCCGCCCGTCGCGGCATGACCGCGACCGACCCCCTCGAAGAGAGAAATCCATGAACATCCCGAACACCGTCGCCGCGCGCCGGCGACAGACCCCCCTCGTCCTCGCCCAGCTCGCTGGGCTCCTCGGCGCGGTCGCGGCAGCGTTGCTGTTCGCTGCCGGGCCGGCGGCCGCGCACTCGGTCGTCATCGCCAGCACACCCGCGCCGGGCGAGCAGATCGCCCAGGGTCCCGAGCGCGTGAGCCTGACCTTCAACGAGGCCCTGCAGGAATCCTTCGCCGCCCTGACCGTCGTGGGCCCGGACGGCAACCTGTGGTCCAAGGGCGATCCCCTCGTCGAGGACGCCACGGTGTCCGTGGCGGTCGGTGATCTCGGACCGGCCGGCGAGTACACCATCGCCTACCGGGTGACGTCCGCGGACGGGCATCCCGTCACCGGCACCCAGGTCTTCACCCTCACGCAGGACGGTCCGGGCGCTCCCGGTGCGGCGGCCGCCGCCGGTGCCGCGGCGCCCGCGTCCGACAGCGACGAGGACAGCGGCCCGGCCGTGTGGATCTTCGTCGTCGTGGGCGTCGTCGTCCTCGCCGGCGTGCTGTGGTTCGTGCTGCGCAAGCCGAAGAAGGCCTGACGCCGGTGGCCGGGCGTTGACGACGAGCGGTACCGGCACCGCCGCGCACCGCGCGTGGTTGCTCACCGCCGGCGCCGGCGCCACCGCGGGCGTCGCCGCCGGCTGGTTGTTGGCGAACCCGGCCGCGTCGAGCTGGGTCCGGGCGTTGTCGCTGTGTCTCGGTGCGACGGTTCTCGGCCTGGCCGCGCTCGGGGTCATGGTGCGCGACGAGCGGCGGCCCGGCGTCGCCCCGGCCGACCTCTGGCGCACGATCGCCGGGCTCGGTGGATTCTGGGTCCTGACGGAGGCCGTGCAGCTCGTGCTGCAGGCCGCGGACACGACGAACGTCCCCGTGTCGCGGCTCGGGCTGTCGCGCTTCGCGGAGTATCTCGGCAGCGCGGGCGCCGGCCGGATCGGGGTGGCCGCACTGGTGTGCGCGCTGGCGTGCACGGTCGTCGCGGCGCTCGCGTATCGCCGGTCGGCGACGTGGTCGACGGTGCCGGTCCTCGTCGCCGCGGCGCTGGCGGTCATCGCCCGGCCGGTCACCGGGCACATGTCGCAGCAGACCCTCGGATCGCTGCTCGACGCCGCGCACGCGCTCGCTGCGGCGCTGTGGTTCGGCACGCTCGTCGCGCTGGCCCTGACGGTCCGGTCCCGCGGCGCGTGGGCCCGGCTGCTCCCCCGCTACTCGGTGCTCGCGGTGCGATGCGTCGCCGTGCTCGCCGCGACGGGCGTCGTCGACGCGGCCGTTCGGCTCGGCTCGGTCGCGGCCCTGATCGACACCGGTTACGGGCGCATCGTGCTGGCCAAGGCCCTGACCCTGCTGGCGCTGCTGGCGCTGGCGTGGTGGTGGCGACGGACGTGGGTGCCGGCCGCGACCGCGCACCGGGTCACCGCGGAGGTGTCGCTGCGCAACGCGGTGCTCGAGGTCGCCGCGACGTCGGTCGCGTTCGGGCTCGCGGCGGCGCTGGCCACCAGCGCCTGAACCGCCCGCGAATCTTCGACGAGCTGGCCTCCGGGCGCTTCGACGTCATCGCCTCCGGCACCACCGTCACCGAATCGCGCCGGGAGCGGGCTGCGTTCTGCGCGCCGTATTTCGGGTCCGGGCAGTCCGTGGCGGTGGACACCGCCCGTCATCCCGCGGCGAGAGGGGTGGCGGACCTGGCAGGCCTGACCGTCGTGGTGCAGCAGGGCAACACCAGCGAGCCGGTGGTGAAACGCCTTCTCGCCGAAGGCCGTATCGGCGGGATCCGGGTGTATGCGTACCACGAGATCGACCGTGCCCGGGACGAGCTGTCGACCGGCGGCTGCGACGCCTTCATGAAACTCGGTCCCGTGCTGAGGTGGCTCACGCGCGTCCGCCCCCACGTCGACGTCGTCGAGTACGACATCACCCGCGAGGAGATCGCGCTCGCGGTGCGCCTCGGCGACGACGTGCTGCGCGGTGAACTCGAGGATGCGCAGCGTGCGCTCGCGCAGGACGGCACGCTCGGTGCGCTGGTCTCACGCCGGCTCGCCCCGGGCGACGGCACGTCTCTCGGCACGCGATGACGCCGGGTGGCCGGCGAGCAGGACGACCGCCAGCACCGCGATCCACAGCACGAACGCACCGAACATCACCCGTTCGACCGCGCCCATGCCGGGGGTGGGTTCGGCGGCGGCGACGGCCGGGACGTACCGGCCCGTCCACGCGCCGAACACGAGGATCACCGCGACCGTGCCGGCCGAGTACACCCGGAACCAGGTGCCGAAGGCCGCGGCCGCGAATCCGATGAGCGCGCACCACAGCGACACCGTCACCACGCTGAGCGCCAGGTGCATGGTGTCGGCGAGCGGCATCGCTGCCCCGGCCTCGATGTCCTCGCGTCCCGTCATCGGGAACGGCAACCACAGCGGTCCCACGAATGCATAGGCCACCAGGAGAACTCCCGCGATGCGCAGGGGGCGGACGCCGCGGCCCGTGCGCCACACACCGATCCCGAAGGCGACGATCAGCGCGTCGTACACGAATCCCGCGACGGTCAGGGGCGCCCGGGTCGGCGCGCCGATCGACGTCAGCTCGCTGATCGCCTGATCGAAGCGGTTGTAGCCGTCGTAGAGGGCGGCCGCGAGTACCTCGTGCGCCCCCACGTACAGCAGCGACGACACGATCCCGCAGGCGAGCAGCACCGTCGATGCCGTGTCCGGACGTCGCGGACCGTCGCGCCGGAGCTGGGGTGTGTACGGATCAGGAGTGGACACCGTCGGCCTCCCGGGACGCCGGCTCGGCGGTGCGGGCGCCCGCTGGGTCCAGCATGATCCGGCCGGGGAGGCGACGCCAGAGACCTTCGTCCCCGATCGTCCGCCGAGTGTGAGCTGTCCGTCTGCCCGTATGCCATGCCACGGCCGGTGCCGCGTGCCACGCTGACGCACCGGGCCACGGACGCGCCGAGGCGGAAGGAGCGACGGTGTATCGGAAGATCGAACTGCGGGGCCGGCAGGGCTTCGAGGCGATGGCCCCCGATGCCGGGAACCGCACCGAGCTGTCCGTCCCCGACGTGACGCAGTTCCGGTTCCGGATGGAGATCTGCGACGTCGGGGCGCTCACCGTCGGCCGGGTGCAGATGTCACCGCATCGTGCTCTGCCCGGCCTCGTCGAGGACGGCGAGGTCGCCAACCTGTGTCTGATGCTGTCCGGCAAGCAGGTGGTCGACGACGGGACGACCCGCGTGCACATCGAGGTCGGCCGGATCGTCCTGCAGGTCGGGTGGAACCGATACGAGGCCGTGGATGCGGACGGGTCGGACCTTCTCCTCGTGCGCATCCCCCGGCACCGGCTCGAAGAACGCGGACTCGATCTCGAGGAGACGTCCGTGACGTTCGGGCCGGCAAAGCCCACCATGTCGGTGCACGCGCTCAATGCGGTGGGGATGACCATGCTTCGTGAACGCGGTCGCCACAACACGACCGCGGCCCCCCGCAGCGTGGAGAACGCCCTGATCGAGCTCGTCGTGGGTCTGCACCACGAGTCGCTCGGGTACGGCGCCGATTCGGGTGAGCTGCGTGGCAGCGTCTACGCCCGCGCCCTCACCCTGATCCGAGCCCATCACCACGACCCGACGCTGACCCCCACCGTGATCGCGGAACGCCTGCAGCTGTCGTTGCGAAGCCTGCAGCGCGCGTTCGCAGCCCACGACACCACGGTGGCGTTCCAGATCCGGCGGCTGCGCGCGCACCGCGCGGCGGCGCTTCTGCAGGAACCCGGCTATACCCGCACAACGGTCGCCGAGATCGCCGCGATCACCGGTTTCGCGTCCAGCGCCGAGCTGCGTCGCGCCCTGCGCACGGTGCGCGGGGTGAGTCCGGCGGAGCTGCGACCACGCTGAGCTCGACCACGCTGAGCTCGACCACGCTGAGCTCGACCACGCTGAGCTCGACCACGCTGGCTCGACCACGCTGAGCGCGATCGCCCACGGAATGGGCGTGGTGCATTTCGCGCCACCGCCGCACATTCCGCGTCGCCGTGTTCCAATGTGCGGCGAAGACGGTGTACCTGTTTACGTCCGGGTGTCCTTTCCGTCCGTTTCCCGGGCACCTCCGAACCTGAAGGGCGTGTGTGATGCTGGATTCGTTGTGGGACCTGTTGTGGTACACGCTGGTCGTCTTCGCGTTCGTCGCGTACCTGCTGATCCTGTTCCAGGTGCTGACGGACCTGTTCCGTGATCGCTCCACGTCCGCCGTGGTCAAGGTCGTGTGGATCATCTTCCTGATCGTCCTGCCGTACCTGACCGCCTTCGTCTACCTGCTGGTGCGGGGCCGCGGCATGGCCGAGCGGTCCGCCGCCGCCCACGACGCGGCCCAGCACGCCGCCGACGACTACATCCGCAAGGTGGCCGGACGATCCCCCGCCGCCGAGATCGCCGAGGCCCAGGCCCTGCTCGAGGCCGGGACGATCACCGGCGACGAGTTCGACCGGCTCAAGGCCAAGGCCCTGCGCTGACCGCCGCGGCCGAACTCGAGCACGAGCGGGCGGGCGCGCCGCGCGCTCGGCTGCGCAGCTACGGGCGCCGGTTCCACCCGGTCGGCCTGGGGCTGGCGCTGCTGTTCTTCGTGGGGTCGATGACGCCGTCGCTGCTGCCGCGCGTGTGGTACCTGCAGGCGGTCGCGACGGGAATCAGCGTCGCCATCGGCTACGGGGTGGGCTGCCTGATCGCCTGGGTGGTCCGGCGCTGCGGCGTCGAGCCGCACTGGTCCGAGCGGACCCGGCGGATCGGCTGGTGGGTGCTCGCCGGCGCGGCGCTGGTCCTGGCGCCGACCTTCCTGGTGCTCGGGTCGTGGTGGCAGCAGATCGTCCGCGATCTGGTGGGCGTGCCGCGAGCGCAGCGCGCCTTCTACCTGCTGGTGCTGCTGATCGCGCTGGCCGTCGCGTTGCTGCTGCTCGCGGCGGCCCGCGCCGTGCGCCGGGGCACCGACCGGTTGACCCGCTTCGCCGGCCGGTTCGTGCCCGGGCCCGTCGCCCGCGTGGCCGCGGTGCTCGTCGTCGTGGTGCTGGCGGTGTTCGTGCTCGACGGCGCCGTCGACCGGGTCCTGCTCGGCGTCGCGGAGCGGTCGGCGGCCGTCGCCGACACGGGCACCGCCGAGGGCGTCACCCAGCCCCAGCTGACGGAACGGTCCGGGTCGCCGGCGTCGAACGAGCCGTGGGACAGCCTCGGCCGGGAGGGCCGCACCTTCGTCGCGGGCGGCCCGGCCGCCGAGCAGATCGAAGCCGTCACCGGCGCGCCCGCGCGCACCCCGATCCGGGTGTACGCCGGCCGCGAATCCGCGGACTCCGTCGAGGGGATCGCCGAGCGGGTCGTCGCCGAACTCGAACGCACGAACGCGTTCGACCGCCGGGTGCTGGCGGTGGTGACCACCACCGGCCGCGGCTGGGTGAACGCGAACGTCGCGGGGGCCTTCGAGTACGTCAACGGCGGGGACTCGGCGATCGCCGCCATGCAGTACTCGTTCCTGCCCAGCGCGCTGTCGTTCGTCGCCGACCGCGACACCCCGCAGCAGGCCGGGCGGGCGCTGTTCGAGGCGGTGTACCGGCAGTGGTCGGCCCGGCCCGAGGGGCAGCGCCCGAAGCTGGTGGTGTTCGGCGAGAGCCTCGGCTCGTACGGCGGGCAGGCGGCGTTCGCGTCGGGACAGGACATCGTGGCGCGCACCGACGGGGCGCTGCTGGTGGGCACCCCCAACTTCGCGCAACCGTGGGGCCGGATCACCGCGGACCGCGACCCCGGTTCCCTCGAGCGGCTGCCCGTGGTGGACGACGGCCGGAACATCCGGTTCGCGTCCCGGCCCGACGACGCGGACCTGCCGGGGCCGTGGGAGTTCCCCCGCGTGGTGTTCTGGCAGCACGCGAGCGATCCGATCACCTGGTGGTCGTTCCGGTTGCTGCTGCAGCGGCCGGACTGGCTGCGCGAACCGCTCGGCCCGGATGTGGACCCCGGGATGCGCTGGCTGCCGTTCGTCACGTTCTGGCAGGTCACGCTGGACATGGTGTTCTCCGCGGACGTGCCGTCCGGGTTCGGGCACGCCTACGGTCCCGAGGCTGCCGAGCTGTGGGCGGACATCCTGGCCCCCGCGGGCTGGGACGGGGCCGCGACCCGGCGGGTGCAGGACGCCCTCGCCGGGACGGACCCCGACGACTGAACCATGGACGACTGAACCACGGACGACTGAACCACGGACCGGCGCTGCGGCAGGATGCCTACAGCACGCCGGCGGCCACCCTCAGGTCGGCGACCAGCCCGGCGAGCGCCTCCTCCCGCTGCGCGCTCGGTCCGCGCAGGATCGCCGACGGGTGGATCGTGGCGACGACGGCCGGATCCGACGGGACCCGCACGTCCGGGTGCAGGATCTCCCCGCGGTGGGCGGTCACCCGGAACGACGGCCCGAGCAGCGACTGGGCCGCGGTGGCGCCGAGGCACACGAGCACGTCGGGTCGCACGGCCTGCAGCTCGGCGACCAGCCAGGGCCGGCACGCGACGATCTCGCCGCGCGCCGGTTTCTTGTGGATGCGGCGCCCGCCGGCCGCGGCCCGCTCGAACTTGAAGTGCTTGACCGCGTTGGTCACGTACACCTCGCCGCGGTCGATGCCCGCCTCCTCGAGCGCCCGGTCGAGCAGCCGCCCGGCGGGGCCGACGAACGGCTCCCCCGCGCGGTCCTCCTGATCGCCGGGCTGCTCGCCGACGAGCACGAGCCGGGCGCTCGCCGGTCCGGCGCCGAACACGGTGCGTTCGGCGTTCCGGTACAGCTCGCACCCGCGGCAGTCGCCCGCCGCGGCGGCGAGCTCGGCCAGGTCGGTGCTGTCCGGCACGAACTCCTCGGCTCCCGGTTGCCTGCTCACCGGCACCTCCCTCACGTCGGTGCCGGACGGGTACCCAGCCCGGCTCAGGACATGCGCAGCCGCGACACCCAGGCCCGAGTGTCGCCGGGATCGATGACGTCGTCGAGCTCGAAGATCGTCGCGGCCTGCAACGCCTTGCCGTGCTGGTAGGCGGCGGCGACGAGCTGCGCGAACAGTTCGTCGCGCGCGGCCTGATCGGGTGCGGCCTCGAGTTCCTTGCGGAAGCCGAGCCGCACCGCGCCCTCGAGTCCCATGCCGCCGATCTCGCCGGTGGGCCATGCCACCGTGAACTCGGGGGCGTGGAAGGAGCCGCCGGCCATCGCCATGGCGCCGAGACCGTAGCCCTTGCGCAGGATGATCGTGCCGAACGGGACGGTCAGGCGCGCACCGGCGACGAACAGCCGGCCGAACCGGCGGACCGTGGCCTCCTTCTCCGACTCGGGCCCGACCATGAATCCCGGTGTGTCGCAGAGGCTCACGACGGGCAGGCGGTGCGCCTGGCACAGTTCGAGGAAGTCGGCGGCCTTGTCGGCGGCCTCGGCGTCGATCGCGCCGCCGAGGTGGTGGCTGCTGTTGGCGAGCACCCCGTACGCCGCGCCCTCGACGCGGATCAGGGCGGTGACGATGCCGACGCCGTAGTCGCCGCGCAGTTCGAGCACGGAGCCGACGTCGGCGATCGCGTCGATCGCGGCGCGCACGTCGTAGGCGCGCAACCGGTTCTCCGGAACCGCGTGCCGCGCGAGCCGCGGATCGGGGGCCTGCCAGTCGTCCGCCGCGGTGGTGAAGTAGCCGAGGTAGTGCCGGGCCAGTTCGACGGCGTGCGCCTCGTCGCGCGCGGCGAGGTGTACGACGCCGTTGCGGCGCTGCACGTCGACCGGGCCGATGTCCTCGGGCCGGAAGACGCCGAGGCCGCCCCCTTCGATCATCGCGGGCCCGCCCATGCCGATGTTGGCCTCGGGGGTGGCGATCAGCACGTCGCACACGCCGGCGAGGGCGGCGTTGCCGGCGAAGCACCGACCGGAGACCACCGCGATCGTCGGCACGCGCCCGCGCAGGGCGGCCATCGCCCGGAACGTCGACAGTTCCAGGCCCTGGCCGGGTCCGGCGTCGACGTCGCCGGGGCGCCCGCCGCCGCCCTCGGCGAACAGCACGAGCGGCACCTCGCGTCGTGCGGCGAGCTCGAGCAGCCGGTCGGTCTTGGCGTGGTTGCGCATGCCCTGCGTGCCGGCGAGGACGGTGTAGTCGTAGGAGAGCACCACCGATTCGGCGCCGTCGATGCGGGCGAGACCGCCGACGAGGCCGTCGGCGGGGGTGTTGGCGATCAGGTCCTCTTCGCTGCGCCGGCTGCGCTGCGCGGCGAGCACGAGCGGCCCGTACTCGACGAAGGTGCCGTCGTCGACGAGGTCGGCGATGTTCTCCCGCGCGGTGCGGCGGCCGACCCGGTGCCGTTTGGCCACGGCGTCGGGGCGGGCGGCGTCGAGGGTGCGCTCGTGCCGGTCCCGGATCTCGGCGAGGTCGTCGCGTACGGCGTCGAGGTCCCGCGCGTCCCCGTCGCCGGTGGCCGCGTCGCCGGACCCGGCGCGCACCACAGCGAGCACCTCCCCCGGTTGCACGGTCTGTCCGGGCCGCACCAGCAGCCGCACCACGGTGGCGGGTCCGGACGCGGACACCACGTGCTGCATCTTCATCGCCTCGAGCACGACGACGGGGGCGCCCGCGGTGAGCGCGTCGCCGTCGGCGGCGGTCTCGACGACGGTGCCGACCATGTCGGCACGCACCGCCTCCTCCCCGGCGTGCAGTTCCGGTGCGACGACGGGTGCGTCGTCGGGGCCGGCGACGGCGAGGTCGGCGATCCGCTCGTCCAGCCACGACGTGTGCACGTCGCAGGCGGCGAAGTCCTTGTCGCGCAGAATGTTCTGCAGGAAATCGGTGTTGGTGGCGACCCCGGCGACGAGCAGGTCCCCGAGTGCGGCGTCCGTCTTGCGCAGCGCCGCGGCGAAGTCGTCGATGCGGGTGTGGGTGATCACCTTGGCCAGCAACGAGTCGTAGCGCGGGCTGGTCGTCAGCCCGGGACGGCCGTAGGTGTCGACGCGGATGCCCGGGCCGGTGGGCGGGGTGAACGCGGTGAGCGTGCCGGACGCGGGTACGGCCCGCCCGTCCGGGCGCATGGCCTCGGTGTTGACGCGGGCCTGGACGGCAATGCCCTGTGCGGCGGCGGGCTCGCCGCGCACCCCGGCGCCGTCGGCGGTGACGCCGCCGGGCAGGCCGAGTTCGCCGAACCGGGCACCGCGGGCGATCGCCACCTGCGTCGCGACGAGGTCGATTCCGGTGACCTCCTCGGTCACCGTGTGCTCCACCTGAATTCGCGGGTTCACCTCGAGGAACACCGCCTGATCGCCGGCGACGAGGAACTCGACGGTGGCGAGACCGCGGTACCCTACCGACGCGCAGAGCCGGGCCGCGGCCTCGTGCAGCGCGCGTCGCACGGTCGCGTCGAGCCGTTGCGCGGGAGCGACTTCCACCAGTTTCTGGTGGCGCCGCTGCACGCTGCAGTCCCGGTCGCCGAGCGCGAGGGCCCGCACCCCGCCCGCGTCGTCGGCCGCGGCGACGATCTGCACCTCGATGTGCCGGGCCCGGTCGCACAGGGCCTCGGCGAACAACGCGCCGTGGCCGAAACCGTGTTCCGCCTCCGTGGTACACGCGCGGAAGGCGTCGTCGAGGGTCGCTACGTCGCGCACCACCCGCATGCCGCGGCCGCCGCCGCCGGCGAGGGCCTTGAGGACGATGCCGCCGGGGTGGGCGGCGAGGAAGTCGCGGGCCGCGCCGACGGTGACGCCCCCGTCGGTGGCGGGCAGCACGGGCACCCGGGCGGCGACGGCGGCGCGGCGGGCGGCGGCCTTGTCGCCGAAGACCCGCAGCACCTGCGGATCGGGTCCGACGAACGTCACCCCGGCCGCGGCGCAGGACTCGGCGAATTCGGCGTTCTCGCTGAGGAATCCGTATCCGGGGTGGACGAGGGTGCAGCCGGTCTCGGTGGCGGCGCGCAGCAGGGCCGCGCCGTCGAGGTAGGCGGCGGGCCCGGCGCCGGTCAGCGCGACGGCGCGGGTGGCGGCGGCGACGTGGGGACTGTCGGCGTCGTCCTCGGCATACACGGCGACGGTGTCGATGCCGAGTTCGGTGGCGGAACGGACGACGCGCAGCGCGATCTCGCCGCGGTTGGCTACGAGCAGCATGGGTGTCGGGGGTCCTGTCGGTCGGGGCCGGTCAGCGGAAGCCGATGAGCCGTTCGGACATCGCGATCATGTCGTCGATGTAGGAGAGCTGTTCCTGTCTCGGGGCGTCGAGCAGGCGCACCGCGCCGACGCGCTGGGCGTCGACGAGGGTGCGCGCGATCCGTTCGGGATGCGCGCTGAGCGTGACGTCGCCGGTGGCGTCGATACGCTCGACGAAGCGGACGTAGCGCCCGACGAGCCGCTCGCGCACGCTCTCCCATTCCGTGCCCACCTCGTCGTCGAGGCGGGCACGGTGCTCGATCAGCTCGAGGATGCGGCCGTTGACGTACATGGACTCGATGGAGGCCCGGGTCGTCGTGCGCAGCACCTCCCGCAGATCGTCCACCGTCGGCCCCTCCACGTGCTGGGCGTCGAGGAACTGCCGGCACACGAGGGTGGCGAGGGCGCGGAACACCTCCTCCTTGGACGAGAAGTACGCGTAGAAGGTGGCGCGGGAGACGGCAGCGCGTTCGGTGATCACCGCGACGGTGGTGCGCTCGTAGCCGAGTTCGCCGAAGCAGTCGCGGGCGGCGTCGAGCAGTTCCCGCCGGCGGGGTCCGTCGCTGTCGCGTCGCGCGGATCGGGCCCGTTCCTGGGCTGCGCTCGTGGTCACCCGCACAGCATGCGTCGACGTTGACGTCAATGTCAACGGACGTGGGGCGCCCGGCGACCGGGACCCGAGCCGGGGCACGACGCGACCCGGCAGGTATTGCGCAACATCGGCGTGCCCGAAATAGGCGGCGTATCAACGACATCCGTTGTCCGAGCACCCTGTTCGGAGGCACGGTGCGGCACTAGCATGGTGGGCAGCCCTCAGTGGACACCCCCCTTTCGGGAAGGTTCGATCATGACCACGATGGAAATGCCGCACGTCACCGAGTGCAGCGTCAGCACCTGCTCCTACAACCACGACGGCTGCCACGCCTACGCCATCAACGTCGCCGGCCACAACGGCAGCGCCGACTGCGAGACGTTCATCCCGCTGTCGACGAAGGGCGGCCTGGACACCGTCACCAGCATGGTCGGCGCCTGCCAGCGCGCCGACTGCATGCACAACCAGGATCTCGAGTGCACCGCGAGCGAGATCCGGGTCGGCGGCAGCGGCAGCGGCGAGCACGCCGCCAACTGCCTGACCTACCAGGCCCGGTAACGGATCGAACCGTTCACCGCCCCACTCCCAGCACTGCCCGCACGGCGCCGGTGAGGGCCGCGGCCGGCAGGTCGGGGGTGATCGCGCGCTGCAGGCCGAGGCCGATGCCGAGCCCGAGCAGCATCGTCGCCGCCTGCTCGGGCTCGATCGCCGGTTCGAGGCCGAACCGTGCGGCGAGCGACCGGATCAGTTCGGCGATCAGGGTCCGCACCCCGGCGGCCCCGGCCGCGATCCGGGAGCGGATCTCCTCGTCGTGCCGCGAGCGCACCGAGAATTCGATCTCGAGCAGGGTCCAGCGCCGGTCGCCGATGGTGCGCTCGGCCCAGGCGCCGAAGGCGGCCACCACGTCGTCGAGCGACGCACCGGCCTCGAGCGTCGCGGCGATCTCCCCCATGCGCTCGGCCCGGATCCGGTCGAGCACCGCGAAACACAACTCGTCCTTGTTGCGGAAGTTCGAGTACACCGCGCCCTTGGAATAGCCGGCGTCCTCGGCGATCTGCTCGAGCGACGCCGCGCTGTAACCACGGTCGAGGAAGTGCTCGGTGGCCGTGGCGAGCAGCTCCTCGCGCGTGCGTGCCTGGGTCTGCTGCCGGGTCTGTCGTGCCACGACTCGACGGTACCGGAGCGACCCGAATTCGGATACTGTGGTTATCCGAATACCGACGGTATTCGGAATGGACGCAGACGAGAGGCGACACGATGGACGAACACCGGGTGGTGGTGATCGGTGCCGGGATCTCCGGCATCGGCGCGGCGATCGCCCTGCGACGGCGCGGCATCACCGACGTCGTCGTCCTCGAGAAGGCCGACAGCCTCGGCGGGACGTGGCGCGCCAACACCTACCCGGGCTGCGCGTGCGACGTGCCGTCGCTGCTGTACTCGTACTCGTTCGCGCGGAACCGCGACTGGAGCCGCCTGTTCGCCGGGCAGCCGGAGATCCGCGACTACATCGAGCACACCGCCGCCGCACAGGGCGTGACGTCCCACGTCCGGTTCGGAGTCGAGGTGCTGAGGGCGGACTGGGACGACGTCGACGCCCGCTGGACGCTCGCCACCACCGCCGGCACCGTCCGGGCGCGTTTCCTCGTCGCCGCCGCGGGGCCGTGGAACGAACCGCTCGTGCCCGAGATCCCCGGTCTCGACCGCTTCCCCGGCGAGGTGTTCCACTCCGCGCGCTGGAACCACGACTACGACCTGCGCGGCAAACGGGTCGCCGTCGTCGGCACCGGCGCCTCGGCGGTCCAGTTCGTCCCCGAGATCGCTCCCGACGTCGCACGCCTGCACCTGTACCAGCGGACGGCGCAGTGGGTGCTGCCCAAACCCGACCGGCACCTGTCCGCGGCCGAGCGCCGGCTGCTCACCCGTCTCCCGGGTGCGCGACGGCTGGTCGAGGCGATCGAATACGGCCTGATGGAGGCCCTCGGCCTCGGCTTCCGGCACCCGTGGCTCATGCGTCGGCTGCAGTGGATCGGCCGGGCGCAGCTCCGCGCGCAGGTGCGCGACCCGCGGCTGCGCCGGGCCCTGACCCCCGACTACACCCTCGGCTGCAAGCGGCTGCTCATGTCGAACACCTACTACCCCGCCCTGACCCGGCCCAACGTCGAGGTCCACCCCGCGGCGGTGCAGGAGGTCCGCGGCTCCACCGTGATCGCCGGGGACGGCAGCGAAGCCGAGGTCGACGCGATCGTCTTCGGCACCGGCTTCCACATCCTCGACATGCCCATCGCGGGCCGGGTGTTCGACGGGCGGGGCCGCAGTCTCGACGAGCACTGGCAGGGCAGCCCCCGGGCGTACCTCGGCTCGTCCGTCGCGGGCTTCCCCAACGCGTTCGTCCTGCTCGGACCGAGCCTGGGCACCGGCCACACCTCGGCCTTCCTCATTCTCGAAGCCCAGCTCGACCACGTCGTGACGGCCATCGACACGGCCCTGCGCCGCGGCTGGCGCACCTTCGAGGTGCGCCGGGAGGCCCAGGACGCCTTCGACGACGAGGTTCAGGCCGCCCTTCCGGGCACCGTCTACAACTCCGGCGGATGCCGCAGCTACTTCTTCGACGTCAACGGCCGCAACAGCTTCAACTGGCCGTGGTCGTCGGCCGCGCTCCGGCGCCGGGTGTCGGCGTTCGACCCGGACGTCTACGCCGTCACGCGCGACGACGAGCGCGTGTCCGCCGGGTGATCCGGGCCCCGGCGCAGGGACTGTCGGGGTACCGTCGGGTCGAGGCACCCGACACGAGGAGGACCCGGAAATCTTCGTTCGTCTCCGCAACCCGTACCACCGCGTCGAGGCGCTGCCCAGCAGCCGGCACGTGCAGGTGTCGATCGCCGGCGCGGTCGTCGCCGAGACCCGCAAGCCCGTGCTGCTGTTCGAAACCCGGCTGCCCGTGCGGTACTACCTCCCGTCCGCGGACGTCGACTTCTCGGTGCTCGAAGAGACGGACCTGCACACCGAGTGCCCCTACAAGGGCACGGCCCGGTACTGGAGTTTCACCGGACCACCGGGGGCCGAGAACCTCGCGTGGTCGTACCCGGATCCCCTTCCCGCCGTCGCACCGATCGCCGGCCACATCGCGTTCTACGACGAGAAGGTGGACCTGGTCGTCGACGGTGTGCCCGTGCCGCGTCCCGGCGGCTGACCACGCGGCCTCAGCGGGCGATCCGGATCCACGGATCGTCGTCCCCGGCCTGCAGGCGGGTGCCGAAGCCGGCCGACGCCTCCGCGAGTGTCGCGCGCAACCACCGCTGCTGCGACTGCGTGACGTGCTCGAGCCGCATCCGCCGCGCCTGCACCGGCAGCATCCGCACCTCCTGCAGCTCCCCCGTGCCCGCGTCGAGGGTGACGAGGTACAGCAGCCGCAGCTCGTCGTGGAAGCGCTCGTAACCGCCGATGCCCTCGTAGTCGTTGATCAGGTCGCCGCACCCGTACAGCACGGGCTTGCCGCGGTAGATCTCCAGCGGGCGCGGGTGATGGGACGAGTGCCCGTGCACCACGCCGACGCCGCCGTCGATCAGCCGGTGCGCGAACCGCACGTGCGCGTCCGGCACGGCGTAGCCCCAGTTGGAACCCCAGTGCACCGACACCACCACCACGTCGCCGGCCCCGCGGTCGGCGTCGATCCGGGCGAGCAGCTCGTCGGCGCCCGCCTCCGACACCGGCAGCAGGGCCACTCCCGGCCGCGTCGGCGTGGCGGCCCACGACGGGGTGATCCCGCTCGACACCGCACCGACCGACCACACCCGCACCCGGGGCGATCCGGCGGCGACCGTCGCCGGCCGCCACGCCGCCCGGTCGTCGTCGCCCGCACCGGCGAGCCGCAGTCCCGCCGCCGTGAGGACCTCGACGGTCTCGCGCAGACCACGGACACCGAAGTCGAGCACGTGATTGTTGGCGAGCGTGCACACGTCGACCCGCGCGACGGTGATCACCCCGACGTTCGCCGGGTTCATCCGGTAGTGGATGCCCTTGTCCGGGGCGTAGTCCCGCGACGTGGTCACGGACGTCTCCAGGTTGACGACCCGCACGTCCGGGGCGCATTCGTCGAGCACCGGCAGCGCGACGCCCCACGGCCAGTCGAAGCCCGCCGGCCGCGGGATCACCCCGCTGCGGGTCTCGGCGAGCTCGACGTAGTCCCGGGCGTCCTGCGCGTAGGACTCCCGCAACCTCGGCCCTCCGGGATGCGGGAGGATCTGGTCCACGCCCCGGCCGGTCATCACGTCCCCGGCGAGGAACAGCGTCACCGTGCGCGGCACACCTGAAAGGGTAGTCGCCGAACCGGATCCGCGCGGTCACCGAGCGGCGGTCACCGGGACACGTAACTGGGCTGTTCGGTGACGTCGCCGAGCACCACCAGCGTCGCGAGGGTGTTCTCCCACCGGATCCGGGCGGCGCCGACCGTCGCCTGCACCACGGTCCCGTCCGGCCGGCCGAACTCGCACAGCTGCCCGGTCCGGTCGTGCAGCGAGCGGACGGTGACAGACCTGTCGGGCCAGGTGCCGCCGGTGAGGACCTCGTGCAGCGGCCGGTTCTCCACGTTCCGGGCGTCGACGCCGAACAGCGTGGCGAAGCACGGATTGACGTAGGCGACGGTCCCGCCGTCGCGCACGGCGAGGATGGGGACGGGCAGCAGATCGAGGACATCCGGCAGGGGCAACGGGGCCAGCCGGTCCGGCAGTTGAGCCCAAGCCGCGGCCTTCGCCCGATACAGGTCCATGTCGGCGTCGTGGTACAGGTCCATGGGGTCGCTGACGACGCCGGCTGCGACCCCGAAGCTGACCGGCACGGGATTCGCGCGGGCCAGGCCCTCGAGCACCGCGCGCCCTTCCTCCTCGTCCGTGTCCGGGAGGACGACGAGGAATTCGTCGCCGCCGAGGCGGGCCAGGATCCCGCCGCGCGGCACCTGCTGCGCCCACGCCTCGGCGGCGTCGCGGAGCAGGGCGTCTCCCGCGGGATGCCCGTGCTCGTCGTTGAACGCCTTGAACCCGTCGACGTCGAGCAGACCGAGGCAGACCCAGGCGCCGCGGTCGCGCGGCCGCGATCGCAGTTCGAGGTCGAGGCCGGCGCGGTTGCGCAGCCCGGTGAGCGGATCTCGGGTCGCCGCGTTCACCAGCAGGCGCCCGACGGCCCCGAAGATCGCACCGGAGCCGAGCAGCGCCGCGGCGACGACCACGTAACCGACCCACAGCAGGCGCGTCGGGGCCAGGGCCGCGGCGCCGAGGGTGGCGGCGGTGAGCGTCCCGATCCACAGGACGGCCTGCCGCGGCGGCCAGAACGCCGCGAGATACATCGACAGGAACATCGAGCCCATGACGCTGATGAGGATGCGGGAGGGGTCGACGTGGAACGCGATCACCGCCGGCATCGCGGCGACCGCGCACGCGGTGGCGGCGACGATGGGGGTGCGCCCCAGACGCCGTGGCGTCCACCGCAGGATCACCAGCCCGGCGATGCCCAACGCCAGCGCCGAGGCCATGCCGGCGAAGCTGCCGGATCGCGCGACCGCTGGATCGAGCAGGGCCGCAACGATTCCTACTGCGACGAGCCCGGTGCTGATCGCCAGGTACCACGCGAGCAGACGGCGCCGCTGGACGCGGAGATTCGCCGTCGCACCGTGCAGCACCTGGCGATCGCCCACACCAGGATTATCCCGTTCGTCGCACCGTTCGTGTCCGGCTCGGCGAAATGCCGCGGGTCACCGACCCGGCAGCCACTGCATCGCCTTGACGAACGGCGGCATCACCTTCGACCACAGCTTCGGCGGAACCCCGCGGGGTCCACCGAGATTCATCACCCGGGTCGTCGCGATCGTCTGCGGCTCGGTGTACTTGATCAGGCCCTCCGCGCCGTGGCGCCGGCCCATGCCCGAGATGCCCATGCCGCCCATCGGTGCGTCGGTGCTGCCCCATGCGGGCGCGTAGCCCTCGTCGACGTTGACGGTGCCGGCCCGCACCCGCGCCGCGATCGCCTCGCCCTGCGCCTTGGTGCCCGCCCACACGCTGGCGTTGAGTCCGTACTCGGTGTCGTTGGCGCGGCGGATCGCCTCCTCGACGTTGTCCACCGGGTACACCGACACGAGCGGACCGAACGTCTCCTCCCGGTAGCACTCGGCGTCCTCGGGAACGTCGGTGAGCACCGTCGGCTCGTAGAACAGCGGGCCGAGGTCGGGCCGGGCCTTGCCGCCGGCCACGACGGTGGCGCCCTTGGCGACCGCGTCGTCGACATGTCCGGAGACGGCCTTGACCTGGGTCTCGTTGACCATGCTGCCCATTTCGACGCCGTACTCGTAGCCCGGGCCGAGCGTCATGTTCCGCACCCGCTCGCCGAGCATGCGGATGAATTCGGGGGCGACGGACTTCTCGACGTAGATCCGTTCGATGGAGATGCACAGCTGCCCGGAGTTGGAGAAGCACGCCCGCACGGCGGCGTCGGTGACCTCACGCAGATTCGCCCCGGCGGTGACGATCATCGGGTTCTTGCCACCGAGCTCGGCGGAGAACCCGATCAGGCGACGGCCCGCCTGCTCGGCGAGGAGGCTGCCGGTCTGCGAGGAGCCGGTGAACATCAGGTAGTCGGCGTTCTCGACGAGGGCGGTGCCCACGACGGAGCCGGGTCCGGGCACGACGGCGAACAGGTCGCGCGGCAGGCCGGCCCGGTAGAGCAGTTCGACGACGGCCAGCGCGCAGTAGGGGGTCTGGCTGTCGGGCTTGAGGACGACGGCGTTGCCGGCGAGCAGTGCGGCGATCGCGTCGGAGACCGCGAGGGTCATCGGGTAGTTCCACGGCGCGATGACCCCCACGACCCCCTTCGGGTGGTAGTGCACGGTGGTCCTCGTCAGGCCGGGCAGCATGCCCGTGGCGCGGCGCGGACGCAGCAGCTTGGGAGCGGTCCGCGCGTAGTAGCGCGCGGTCAGGGCGATGTCGAGGACCTCTTCCTGCGCCGAGGCGCGAGCCTTGCCGGTCTCGGCCTGGGCCATGTCCATCAGCTCTTCGCGGTGCGCCAGCACGAGGTCGTGGTAGCGGTGGAAGATCTCGGCGCGTTGCTCGACGGAGCGGCGCGCCCAGTCGGCCTGCGCGACGCGGGCACGCTCGAGGGCGGCTCTGGCGTCGTCGGCGGTGCCGACCGGGACCGTCGCGAGTTCACGACCGGTGAAAGCTTCCACGACCGAGCGGGTGGGACGGCTCGCCGCGTCCGGGATGGCGATGAGCTCGGCCAACCGGGCGAAGGTGGCAGCGCTGGGAGCTGGCATGTCGAACCCCTACTGGTGAGTAGTTCTGGCGGTTACACCAACCTACCGTGCAGCGTGGCCCTTGTCACAGGGCGGGCTGGTCCTCTGCACACCTGTGCCGCGCGGTCGGCGCACCGAGGTGTCGAACCGTCGGCGACGTCGCGGAGGCGGGGGTCGAGTCGTGCACGCGCGGCCCCCGGACCGGCCGGCGTGTCGGATGCGGCAGCAGAGCCGTGAAGAGGACGGAGTTCGTGGGACGACAAACCCCGCCGGAGAGAGCTTGGGGCAACTCCGGCGGGGTCTGGGCCACCGTGCAGGGGGGTGACGGTGGCTGTGAGAGATCATACCGAGTGCATGACAGCACTGTGAGGGATTCGCCTGACACGACTCGACGGCGCGAGCTGCGCGCAGGCTCGATCCTGTCGCCGCCCCGGACCTGCAGACCGCCCTTCCCGTGCCCGGCTCGTGCGTCGCGGGGATGTCGTTATCCGAGTCGCCCTCCCCAGCCGCACCCGCGGGCGCAGAACCCCACGACGCCGATGTCGCGGCGGGAGCCGTCCGCAAACGACATCACCTCGGCCACGGCGACAGCGTCGGCCCCACACGCCGGGCACCGATACCCGGGCACGGACACGGAATCCGTGTCGACCGGCCACAATGTCTCCCCCACAAGGGGACCATACGCGCGTGAACAACCGGTTGGGCGGTATTTTCGACGACCCGTCGCTCGGAGGCAGTCCGTACCGAGCCTGCGCCGCAGTCAGACCGGCAGGTCCGCCTGCCAGGACATGGTGACCGTGGTGCCGGTTCCGGCGGTACTCACCCGGGTGTGGGTGGTGAGCGCCGCGATCAGCTCCAGCCTCCGGCCCCGAGACCCGGTGTGAGACGCGCGCATCCCGGCTCGCCACCGGCCGTGGTCGGCGACGGTGATCTCCAGGTCCTGCTCGTGGGCGACGAAGGTCGCATCCACCTCCACCACCCCACCGTGGACGCCGGCGTCCCGGCCGGGGTAGGCGTGTTCGACGACATTGGCCAACGCCTCGTACACCGCGGCGACGACGTCCTGGCGGCATCGGTCGTCGACACCGATGCGGGCGAGCCAGCCGGCCAGGGCGCGGCGCAGCGAGGTGATCTCTGCGGCGGTGGCCGGAGCTTGCCGATACCAGCAGACGGTGGAAGTGATCGACGGATCGAGCGGATGCCGGTGCATAGCGGTCCTCGCGGTCTCTGGCACAGTAGATCCCCGGCTGAGTGAAACCGTCGGCGAACAGGTCGACCACCGCACGACTTCGCTTTCGGGTAAGCATATTCGTTTTTCGGCACACCCTGGGAGTGGATGTCCGCGCGCAGGCGGACAGGCGCGCGAGTCGGCACCGGATCCGAGCCGGCGGTGACCGAGGCGGGCAAGCATCGCATCGACGCACCGAGACGGGTAGGTTCGAGGTGAGCGGGTCGCAGCGGCGGCCGCGGGAACCGGCCGAAGGAGGCACGCGATGACGCCTCCACGAAAGCCGGAGTCGGACGCCCTGGCCGCGGTCTATGCGGGAATGTCGGGGCTGGCGCTGTCGGAACAGACCCTCTCGAGTGTGGTGGAGTTGACCACCTCGCTGACCAAGGACACCCTGCCCGGTTCGGTCGGGGCCGGCATCACGCTGCTCGCCGGAGACGGCGCCGAGACCACGACGGCGGCGACCGATCCGGTGGTCGAGCGGCTCGATGCGCTGCAGTACGAACTCGGGGAAGGACCGTGCCTGACTGCGCTGCGGGACCGGGTCATGGTGCGGGTCGACGATCTGGCGACCGAATCGCGATGGCCGCGGTGGTCGGCACTGGCCGCGCGAGCCGGAATGGGTGCCGTGCTCAGCGCCCCGTTGGTCTCGGCCGACCGCACGCTCGGTGCGATCAAGGTGTATTCGGCGCGTCCGCATGCCTACACCGGCGCCAGCGAGGATCTACTGCGGCGGTTCGCCGCCCAGGTCGCTCTGCTGTTGGCAAACGCGTCCACCCTCGCCGGCTCCGAGCGACTCGGCGATCAGCTCAAGGAGGCGCTACGCACCCGGGACCTGATCGCCATCGCCAAAGGGATCGTGATGCTGCGCGAGCACCTCGGCGCGGACGAGGCGCTGCGATGGATGCTCGCGTCCGCCGAGCGTGAGCACACCCCGATGCGGGAGGTGGCCGCGGCGATCCTCGCTACTGTCTTCGAGCAGTCGTGAGTCGCGCGATGGAACACTATCCCGAGCACCGCCCCCGCCCGATGCGGAGTATGCCCGACGGCAGCGATCGCCACCGGTTCCTGGCGGCGCTACGGGCCAGTGGGTTGAGTGTCGAGCAGTTGTGGTTGCGGTATTTCGGTCTCGGTGGTGAGGCCGGCAAGGTGGAGATCGAGGCGTATCTCAGCGGATTGCTGCCACTGCCGCCGTTGCAGCACGACCTCCTCGCCCACGCGATCAACGAACGGCTCGACGAACTCGCCCCACCGCGCGCTCCGTATTCCACCGACCTGCCACCGTCGGCCGCCACCGACGGCTGTGCGCCGTCGGCGGCCCGCCCGGACGGCACCCACCCGGACCGGCACCGCCCCACCCCACGAACCGACCCCGGCCACGCCACCGATCACGACGACGGCGACCGCAACGACGGCGCCGGGAGCGATCGAGACGGATCCTCCGGATAGGGGAAAACGGACGGCGAACTTCGCAGTTCCGGCGAGGCGACCCGGGTTCGGTCGAGAACGACCCGACCGCCGACGGAGGCGGGCATGGGCGTCCCCAGCCCCCTGCGCCAGGGCGCGACCCGCCCCGTCGGCGGTTGTGACCGGGCGCGGCCACCGCAGGGAGCAGGAAGGCGGCGGACCGCCCTCGGAGCCCACCGGCACACTCGGCGCCCGGAGCGCACCTGCGGTGCACCCAGGCGGAACACACCCACCACATCTGTTCGTTCCGGGGGTCAGTGTATTCGTTTTCGACGGCGGCGACGACGAATACCGGGGTCCGTTCCAGCACCCGAACGATCCGATCCGGGGCCGCTCCGCCCCGGCGCCGAAGGGCGGTCGGTCACGCGGACAGGGTCTGGCTGGGGAGCCGGCCGTAGGCGGCACGGTACTGCTCGGCGAAACGTCCCGTCTTGGCGAAGCCCCAACGGGCCGCGATCGCGGACACGGTGTCACCGCCGGCCGGATCCGCAGCCAGCAGATCGCGGTGGGCTCGTTCCAGCCGCACCCGGCGCAGGTAGCCGAGCGGCGTGATCTGATGGTGGCGCAGAAAATCGTACTGAAGCGCCCGCGCACCGATCCCGGCAGCCGCGACGATGTCCGCCAGCCGGATCCGGGACTCGGCGTGAGCGTCGATGAAGGCGATCGCGCGCTGCAACGCGGCGGGTTCGCCAGGACGTGCCAACATCTTCCGGATCACCGGCGGCTCGTCGGTCCGGCCCGAACCGAGCACCGACTGCGCCAACTCCAGCAGCGGCATCCCCGCCTCCCGCGACGCCGACACCAACACACCACCGGCATCCTCGGCGGTCAGGCGATGACGTTCCATCAACACACCCGTAGCTCGCTCGACCACCACCCGGGACGCGAGCGCCTGCTCCCACCCCTCTCCCTCCCGCGTGCCGGTACCGACAGCGGAGGGCAGGCTCGGCCCGCAAGAAGAATCGATCACCTCCTCATCACAGCACCGACTGCCACCATCGCGCACCCTCCCCGCACCCAGGCCTTGCCCGGCTCGATCTCTACCGAGTCACCCTGATCCATAGTGCTGTCGATCTTCGGAAGGTAACTGCGAGACCGAACGCTATTCGGACTCCGAAGGTGGGGACACGTCACCCGTGTGGGTTGTCGGTCGTGTCGCCGCCTGTTCGTACAGTGCCGGTGTGGAGAACACCGAACTGACCGTCGCGACCTGGAACACCATGTGGGCCACCGCCTCCAGCCCCCGCGGACAGCGCATCCGGCACCTGCTGCGCGAGGCGGATGCGGACCTGCTGATCGTCACCGAAGGCCAACGCGACCTGCTCCCCGACGGCGGTCATGTCGCCGACGCCGGTACCGACTGGGGCTACGACACCACCGCGCATCCGCTGCGCCGCAAGACGCTGCTGTGGTCCCGGTGGCCGCTCACCGACCTCACTACCTTGCCCACCGGGGCCGGGGCCGGTCGCGTGTTGACCGCGATCGCCGACGCCCCACTCGGCCCGATCCGGGTGCTGGCGGTGTGCATCCCGTGGGCGAGCGCGCATGTGACCACCGGGCGCCGGGATGCGACGAACTGGTCCGAGCACCTCGAATGCTGCGGCCAGATCGAGAAGCTGGCGGCCCAGTTCGACCCGCGGATCCCCACGATCGTCGCCGGCGACTTCAACCAGCGGATCCCCCGGCGACGCCAACCCATCCGGGTGTTCGAGCGGCTGCTCGAAGTAACGGACCGATGGACCTTGCACACCGGCGGCGAGGTCGAGCACGGACCGTTGATCGATCACCTTGCCTCCGACCTGCCCTGCACCGGTCTGCGGACCTGGGCCGGCAGTGACGAGGCCGGAAAGCTGAGTGATCACGCCGGGGTGGTCTGCACCCTGCGCGCCACCATATAGAGCCGCCCGACGCGGATACCGTGCTTCCCGGTTCCTTGCGCCGCCGTACGCGTGACCGATCACCGCAATCCGTGAACGTCAGCCGGCGCGGAGAGGAATCCTCGTACCGAATTGCAGCCTCGGACGATCGACGATTCGGCGAACCCCGCGTCATGTCCTCGCCGCCGGCGAACACGGGCAACCGCTACGGCTACGTCCGGGGTGATCTGCACGGACCGCTGCAGCCGTGCGTAGCCCAGCCGCAGGACCAGCTCAGCGGTCTCCGGGTCGGTAGATGTGGGCGCGGGGTCGACGCCGACGATCAGGAGGACACGGTGCTCGTCGTCGACACGGAGCAGGATGCGGTAGTCGCCGCGGCGGGCGCTGCGCAGGCCCTCCAGCTCGTAACGCAGCGGCTTGCTCATCCGGTGAGGATTCTCTGCCCGCGGGCCGGAGAGGAACTCGACGACCACACGCACGATCCGTCCGGGTAGCCGGGACAGCGCTCCAGATCCGGAAGAGCCCGTACAGCGGCACCATGGGGCTATGGACATCGCGCCCGAACCCGCCGATCCCGACACTCGTGACTGGACCTTCGTGCTCGACGGAGGGTGCCCCGAGTGCGGGTACACGCTGCACGATCCGACCACGACCGGTGAACGCTTGCGATCCTGCGTGCCACGCTGGCAGGCCGTGCTGCGGCGGCCGAACGTCGCCGAGCGGCCCGCTCCGAAGGTGTGGTCGGCGCTCGAGTACGCCTCCCACGCGCGTGACCTCATCGTCGTCCTCGGACAACGAGTGCAGGCGATGATCACCGACAACACTCCGACGTTCGCCGATTACGACGGCGAGGCCGAGGCGATCCGTCGGCGGTTCTGGGCGGCAGATCCCGCCGACGTGGCCCGGCAGATCGCTCTACGTACCGACGAGACCGTCGAGATCATCGAGGGCGTCGAGGACTGGCGGCGCGACGGCCTGCGCAGTGACGGCCGGAGGTTCACCATTGTGCAGTTGAGCCAGTATCTGCTGCACGACGTCGAGCACCATCTGCACGACGTCGCGGGCTGATCCGACTGAGCCGCGTACGCGTCCCGGGTAGTGATGCTCACGAAACTCACTGCAAAACAACATAATTCCCAAAACCGTACTGGACCGGCACCGAACCGGGTGGTGCGCCCGCCCGCGGGGCCCGAACCACCGTCGCGACCGCACGTCGCACCGACGTCGCGGGCGCCCCGCCGCCTCGGCCCGGGACGTGCCCTCACACCAGGCCGATCCCGGTCCCGGGCACCGATCGAAGGCGCGGTCGACAGTCTCGGAGGATGCGCACACCCGGTCCCGGACTTTCGGTCGCGAGGGGACGTCGAGTTCACTGTCGAGCCCACCGTCGACCTCCGAACCGTGCCCGTGTCGGCGTTCGCCAGATCTCCCCGCGACACCCTGAGCTGCGACGAGATGCGGAAGGCCACGCCGAAGGGGCACGGCACCGATCGGCGAGCGCACCGACTGCCTCGATCGTCCGCAGCGCCGAGCTCGGCCTGCTCCGTGCGCGCGACCCGTGACCGAACCGTTATAGTCGGCGCCATGACGTCAGTTCTCGGTGTGTCGGTCGGGGCCAGCGCTGTGCGCTTCGCGTGCCGCGACACCGAGAGCCCCCATGGTCCGATCTTCCGATCACGGTCGGTGACCGCGACCCTCGAACGCCCGGGGGACCTGACCGCCGCATCTCTCGACACGGTGCTCACCGAAACCGATGAGATCGACGAGGTCCAGGCCATCGGCGTCGCGTACCGGAACCAGGCGCAGGCCGGTGCCGTCCAGGCCGCGATGACCCGACTCGAGATCGGCCACTTCCACTTGGTCCCCGAAGTGACGGCCGCGCTCGAGATGCTGGAGACGTCCGGAGATCTCGGCGACTACGAGACGCTCGTGTTCTACGACCTCGGCAGTTCCGGCCTCACCGTCACCGTCGTCGACCGCACCACCGGGATCGTGCTGAGCACCGCACGCTCGGAGCGGATCAGCGGCGACCTCGTCGACCGGCTGATCTACGACCACCACCTGGAACTGCACCGCTTCACCCCGCCGGCCGACACGGCAGCACGGCTCGCCCTCACCGCCCGGTGCCGCGACGCGAAGGAGCAGCTGTCCACCACCGGCGCGGTGTGCATGCCCGGTGAGGGCGGTCTGCTGCTGCTCTCCCAGGACAGCTTCGAGTCGCTCATCGACGGCCCCGTGAAGACGTCGGCCCGCCTCACCCGTGACGTCATCCGCCGCTCGGGGCGCACCCCCGACGCCGCGGTGCTCATCGGCGGCGGTGCGCATATTCCGCTGGTCACCTCCGTGATGGAGTCCTGGCTGGACGTCCCGGTGATCGTGCCCGCACAGCCCGAACTCGTCGCGGCCGAGGGTGCGGCACTGCTGGCCCGCCCGGCCGCCGGCGTGGTGATGTCCCCGACGCAGGCATCCGCGCCACACGAGACGAGCAACACCGTCGAAACCCGGCACACCGTCGAGAAGACCGCACCACCGCGCACACGTCGGCGCCTCCTTCTCGCCGGCAGTGTCCTCACCGTCGTCGCGGCGATCGGCCTCGGCACCGTCCTGCTGCCGGATTCCGAACGGGACGCACAGCCCACCGCCCCGCCAGAGCCCGCTACGACCGCCGACCTGACCCCGCCTCCGGAAGCCGCCCCGCCGGTGCTCGACAAGTCGAGGATCCCCGCACCGACCGAGGCGCCCACCACGTACCAGCCGCAGACACAGAATCCGACACAGACCCCTACCACCCCTCAGACGCAGAACAGCGCGCCGGCCGACACATCGGCTCCGCCGCCCCCCCCGGAACCAGCCCCCCTCATTCCCGGTCTGCCGCAGTACCAGCTGCCGACACTTCCCCCGCCCCCGCCGCTCCCTCTACCGGAATTGCCCCGAATACCGAGACTCTGAACCCCCAGTCCACACCATCGACATGTTCTGACGCTTGGCCCTTGCTCGGCGGCAGGCCTGCGAGCCCCCATCAGCTGTGGTGGACAAGCACGATTATCCTCATTCATGATGTACCGCAACGAGTTACAGATTCCGAGCTGGCTATGGCTCCTCGTCCGACCACGTAGTCCTTGGCGGAAACGCGGCTCTTCGCAGTCGGTAGGGGCGTGATGTTGCCCGACCCGTGCCGTGTCGGTGATCGAAAAAGGGCCCGCGCCCTTGTGAGCTGGGTGTTGTTCAGGCAACCAGACCAGCAAGGAACGCGGGCATACTCCACGGTGGTTCACTGCTGCTCGATCTCGGCGGCGTCGTCGTCGAATCGGTGCGGTGCGTCGACGACGGCAGCCGGATCGTCCGGCTCGGTACCGATCCTCGGTGGGTCGGCGTGTGCCCGCAGTGCGGGGAGAAGTCGGCGCGGTCGAAGGGCCGGGTCACCACCCCTCCCCGCGACGCGCAGGTCGGCCCCGACCTCGAGGGTCAACCGGTTCATGCCCGACGAGACATCGACCGGGCCCGTGACGTGGGCGTCGACTACGCGATGACCCACGACGATTCTGCCCTGCTCGCCCAACTCGACGCGCTCAAGGCGCCGACAGTGCGGACGTGTTCGCCGAACTGATCCGCATCGGTCTGCAGGCGTTGATCGAAGCCGAGGCCACCGAGAAGCTCGGCGCCGGCCGCGACGAGCGCACCGCCACCCGCACCACGCACCGCAACTCAAAGCCGCCGTGGCACAGCAATTTGCGGGTTCGTCGTGGCAGCGGTGCCGGGTGCCCTTCATGCGCAACATCCGGGCGGCGGTGGCGACTATGTGGTTGTTGCCGGAAGTTCATCGGGGGTCATGCGGCATCGAGGAGTCGGTCGTGGTCGTCGAGCCGCTGCAGATGCCGTGCAGGTCGGTGCGGGTATAGAGCCACCGGAACGGCGTGGCAGTGGCGTTGTAACACTCCGCGAACCGCGACAAGCGGTCTTCGGCTGCCCCGAGATCGGGGAAGTCATTGGGAGTAAGAACCTTCCGCTGCACCATGGAGAAGTAGATTTCGACCTGATCGAGCCACGACGCATGCACCGGGTATGGACCGTCACCGCATTCGGATACCGCTGCGCCAACCGATCGACCGCGGTGCGAGGAACCGTTGTCGACAATCCAGAACACGCACCGGGCCGACGCGTGCGGCTCGCGTGTCATGACTTGATCGACCCTAGCGGTGAACGGCTCGATACCGGTGGAGGACTCGCACCGGCCGAACACCGTCGCCCGACGCACTGAGCCTGCCCCCTCGGGAGTGGACACCCTGACAATGGTTCGTGGAGGAACCAGGAGGGATGTTCACATGGGACGTCGGTCTCGGTACACGGAGGAGTTCCACCGGGACGCGGTCGCGTTGCCTCGCACAGCCGACGGCACCCGTACCTACGCGGCAGTGTCCTCGGACCTGGGGATCAGCAGCGAGACCCTGCGGACCTGGGTCCGCACGGACAACGCGTCGGGTCAAGGCTCAGCAGCCGATCACGCGGACTCCCATTCCGAAGGACTCGGTCAGGCTACGAGGAAGCGAACGGGGTGTCCCGATTACCGGCCGATCCCGTAGTGACGGTCTCGACGACGTTGTGGACGACGCACTTCGGGGTGAGCGGCGCGAACCGGCACTGCTCGTGGAACCACACGTGCTCCCAGTCCACCGCCGGCTCCGGATCGCTGACGGCGGCGAGCGGGACGTCCGTGGCGCTCGCCGCCGGAAACGCGCCGGGCGGCGGAGTGGGGATGACTCCACACTTGCTGGAGCCACCGTCGAGGAAATTGCAGTTGAGGGCGGCACCGAGAAGGCTGGGAATGTCGTCGACACTGCCGGGAGCAGCGTTCGCCGTGGCCGGTACGGCAAGGGTAAGAGCGGTGCAGCCGAACACAGCGGCAACAAGACGCTTCACGAAGACCTCGATTCAGTGAAATAAACCTACCGGTCGGATTGATCGGACAAATCCCCGAAGTGTTACCTCCCTCGCCTCGGAAGCCCTCGACATCCCCGTCGACTCGCTCCTCGGGCGACCCCCGGGGTGGGAACGGTTCTGCCCGCCAACCTGGAGGCACGCCGTCGGCCGGGCTCAGACACTGCGCAGATGACTTCGCGCATACTTCTCGAGGGAGAGCGGAATCTTGGCCTCAGTGCAAGAGATTTCCCAGGGCACCCGCGGCGGCCATGACGGCCGCGGCGAGCTGTTCTTCTCCTGCCGTGAGCTCGAACACGGAGATGCCCACGGCAGCTTGTGTGCCGCCGGGACGACTCGGGACGGCGGCGGAGATGCCGATGGCCGCGGGGATGATTTCGCCTTGCGATAGCGCATAACCGAGGTGGCGTGCCGCGCCGACTTCGGGGCGTTCACCGTCCGTCGGCGGCATCGAGGCCAGGATCGCCAGGCCCGCGGAGCCACGGTCGATCGGATCCACCTGGCCGGGCCGGAATGCGATGTGCATTCTGGATCGTCGCGGCTCGACCACCATCATCGCGCGCACGTCGGACTCCGATTCACGCACCACCAGGTGGGCGGTTGCCTCCACCGTGTCCGCGAGTTCCTCGAGGATCGGCCGCGCGAGGGTACGCAGGTCCTGCTCGACGGAGTCGGCAAGCGTCACGAGCCCGGTGCCGAGCGAGATCCGCTTGCGGTCGTCGCGCCGGCACAATCGGTGCGCCTCGAGCGTGCGGATCAGCCGGTGCGCGACCGTGCGGTGTACGCCGATCCCGTCCGCGATCTCGCTGACCGTCAGTCCGCGCGGATGGGCAGCAAGCAGTTCGAGGATTTCCAGCCCGTGGTGCAGTGTCTTCGACATTCCCGAGTCCGGCTGTACGCGGACGATGTCCGAGTCGGCCGTTCGCTCCGGCCGTGACCCCACCTGTGTCATCACCATGCCTCCCTTGACAGGTGTGAACCGTACCACCTAGCGTATTCTTTAGTCGCACACATAGTGCGATAATAGCACACAGTGAGAATGGTTCAAGTGTCATGACGCCCAGCGATACGGATGTCGACGCGACGGTGCTCGCGCAGCTTCACCAGCTCTACGCTCGGCAGAGCCACCTCATCGACGGTGGCGCGGCCGAGGAGTGGGCGCGGACGTTCACCCCGGACGGGGAGTTCTGTTCGCCCAGTTACCCGGCGCCCGTCGTCGGTGCCGAGGAGCTCACGGCGTTCGCCGAGCGGTTCCTCGCGGCCGCGACCGCGGCCGGCGAAGTGCACCGGCATGTGATCACCAACGTCGACGTCGAGCCCGGCGACAGGGACACCCTCGCGGTGCGGGCCTATCTGCAGATCGTGGCCACGGTCCGCGGTGGGCAATCGCGCGTGGTGCGTTTCACCACCCTCACCGACCGGGTGGTCCGCCACGACGGCGCCTGGCGGATCGCGCGACGCACCGTCCGTCGCGACGACTTCTGAAAATCCACAAGACCTTTCGTACTCCTTTCGATACCGCTCTCCTGGAGGACCTCGACCATGAATACCGACACCACCGACGCCCAGAACCCGGGCCGCACCGTCACCACCGCGCTGACCACCGTGTACCCGGAAATGGTCGGCAAGGTCGCCGTCGTCACTGGCGCCGCCCGGGGCATGGGCGCTCGATTCACCCAGGGCCTGGCCACCCGCGGCGTACACGTCGTCGCCGCCGACATCGACGACGTGCAGATGAAGGAAACCGCCGACGAGATCAACGCCGCGCTCGCCGCGAATTCCCTGGCGGACCAGCCCGGTACTGTGCTCGGGACACGCGTCGATGTCACGAACGCCGAGGACCACGAGAGCCTCGCGCAGGTGGCGCTGCAGACGTTCGGACGCATCGACTTCTGGGTCAACAACGCGGGCATCTTCCCCTTCGCCCTGGCCGAGGAGATCTCGCCCGAGCAGATCGCCGCGACACTCGACGTCAATGTCGAAGGTGTCCTCTTCGGCGCGCAGGCCGCTGCCCGCCACCTGCAGCCCGGTGGGGCGATCGTCAACATGTCGTCGGTGTCGGCGCTCCGGGTCCGCAAGGGCCGCGGCGCCTACTGCACGTCGAAGGCCGCGGTCGCACATCTGACCGAAGCCCTCGCCGTCGAGTTCGGCGACAAGGGCATCCGGGTCAACTCGATCGCTCCCGGCTATATCGACACCGAGATGACGCGGTGGGTGCAGGACGATCCGGCTGCGCTGGCGCACGCCCTCGACGTCGTGCCGCTGCACCGCCTCGGTTCCCCGGAAGAGGTCCTCGGCCCGCTGTTGTTCCTGCTCTCCGACAGCGCCCGCTACGTGACCGGTCACTCCATCGCTGTGGACGGCGGCTCCCGTCATGTCTGAGTCCACCGTCCTCGTCCCGTCGGCCGACCGATTCACCTCCCGGACCGCCGGGCAGACCGCCGTCGACGGCGGCCTCCCTTCCCATTGCTCGAACGACCGCCCCGGCGCGGAGACAGGGAACGCATTGTCATGACCGACGACACCTGGGACGTCATCGTCATCGGCGGCGGCGGAGCCGGCCTGGCCGCGGCGGTCACCGCGGCCGAACAGGGCGCATCGGTGCTGTTGTTCGAGTCCGAGACCGAACTCGGCGGCTCCACGCAGCTCTCGGCCGGTCTGTTCACCGCCGCCGGCACCAGCGTTCAGCGGGGCCTGGGCATCGAGGACTCGGCCGAGAAATTCTTCCAGCACTACATGGATCTCAACCAGTGGATGCTTCAGCCGGGACTGATCCGCACTTTCTGCGAGAACGCCGGACCCACCCTCGAATGGCTGATCGAGCTCGGTGTGCAGATCCCGGCCCGCGAGTCCGCGAACGCACACATGCCCGGACTGTGCCAGGCCGGCGTCGAGGACGTCTGGCGCGGGCACGTGCCCAAGGACCAGGGATACGGCTTGGTCCAGGTCCTCGACAAGGCCCGACGCAGGCACGGTGTCGAGGTGGTCCTGGGCACCCGGGTCCAGAAACTGCTCGTCGAGGACGGCCGCGTCGTCGGTGTGGTCGCGGACGACCTCGACGTCCCGGCTCACGCCGTGGTCGTCGCCTCCGGGGGCTTCGCTCAGGATCCCGAGCTGGTCGACCGCTACTATCCTGTCGCGAACAACGCCGGCGAGTCGCTGTTCGTGGTCGCCGCCCCGGGCAGCCGAGGCGATCACCTCGCGTTCGGTCGTGACGTCGACGCCGCCGTCACCGGCGACGGTTGGGGACTGATGCTCCCGACCGCCTACTTCCAGCGATACCACCACTGGCAGTCCGGCTTCCCGCCGAAGTCGCGGATCCACGTCAACCGGCACGGCCGCCGGTTCATGGACGAGGACGCCTCCTACGCGGTCTCCACCGGCATCATCGAGGCCCAGGACGGCCCCGTGTGGGCGATCTTCGACGAGCGGGCCCGGCTCGGCCTGCCCAGCGGGTACACCGACTGGATCCCCGAGCGCATCGCCGAGGAGGCCGACGCCGGTCGGACGCTGCGAGCGGGCACCCTTGCCGAGCTGGCCGCGCTGCTCGAGGTACCCGCCGACGTGCTGGCCGTCACCGTCGAGCGGTGGAACGCGCAGCTCCCGGCCGGTACCGACGACGACTTCCTGCGCCACCGCACCCTGGCCAACAAGGGCTCGACCGCCGCCCCGGATCCGATCGCGCACGGTCCGTTCTACGCCGTGAGAGTGCTGCCCGCCGAGCTGGTCTGCACGCACGCCGGCCTCGAGATCGACAGCGACGCCGCCGTCGTCGACCGGACCGGATGCCCGATCCCCGGTCTGTTCGCAGCCGGGGAGGCCGGCGCCGGAATCCTCGGACTCCGGTACGTCGGCGGCGGCAACGCCGTCGCCAACGCCCTGACCATGGGCCGGATCGCCGGTCGCAACGCGGCACGCGCCTCCCGCCCCTCGTCCACGCACCCCTCCGTCCTCACCTCTGCCCGCCCCTGACCTCGGGGTCTTCACCCCGGTCCCGCACACCCCAAAGGACGCGCCATGATTGGTGATTCCCCCGTGATTCCCGTCGCGGACGAACCTGCGCACACCCAGTCCCCTCCGAAGAAGCAGTCGACCGCCACGGTCATCCGCGCCGCCGTCGTCGGCACCGTCGTCGAGTACTACGACTTCGGCATCTACGGCTACATGGCCACCACCATCGCCGCACTGTTCTTCGTCTCGGACAACCCCACGGCCGGGCTGCTCGGCACCTTCGCCACGTTCGCCGTCGCGTTCTTCCTCCGGGTGCCCGGTGGAATCTTCTTCGGCCACATCGGAGACAAGTACGGCCGCAAGAACGCCCTGTCGTGGACGATCCTCCTGATGGTGGTGGCCACCGCCGGCATCGGCCTGCTGCCGTCGTACTTCACCCTCGGTCTGTGGGCCACGGCGATCCTCGTCCTGGCCCGCTGCCTGCAGGGCTTCGCCGCGGGTGGGGAGCTGGGCGGTGCCAACGCCTTCGTCTCGGAGTCCGCACCCGCCCGCTGGCGCGGGATGCAGACCTCGATGGTGAACACCGGCACCTACCTCGGCTCGTTGGCGGCCTCGCTGGTCGCGCTCGCCCTGACCTCCGTCTTCGACGACGAGACCGTGCTCGCGTGGGCATGGCGGATCCCGTTCCTGCTCAGCATCGTCATCGGTGTCATCGGGGTGTGGATCCGAACCCAGCTCGAGGACACCCCGGAATTCGAAGAACTCGCAGAAAGCGGCGAGACGAAGAAGCTCCCGATCCGGGAACTGCTGGCCACTTCCCGCAGCAGCGTCGTGAAGATCATCTTCCTCGGCGCCCTGATCACCGGCGGCTACTACATCGCCTCCGTCTACGCCGCCACGTACCTCAAGACCACCGGCGGCCACACCTCGCAGGTCGCGTTCCTGTCCACCTCCCTGGCCCTGGTGCTCGGTGTCATCACCCTTCCCCTCGCCGGCTGGGCGTCCGACAGGTGGGGCCGCAAGCCGGTGCTGTTCACCGGCAGCTTCGCCGCCATCGTCCTCGGCGTCCCGATGTTCATGATGATGGCGGGCGGCAGCATCTGGCAGGCCGTGGTGGGCCAGTCGGTCCTGTTCATCTGCGTCTCCGTGGTCAACGGGGCGTCGTACGTCACGTACGTCGAGATGCTCAAGACCTCGGTGCGCTACACCGGACTCGCGTTCGGCAACAACGTCACCAACATGGTCCTCGGTGGCACCGCCCCGTTCATCGCGACCTACCTGATCGCCCTCACGGGTAATCCCCTCGCCCCCGCCGGGTATTTCGTGCTCACGGCGGTCCTCACCTTCGTCACGGTCTTCTTCGTCACGGAGACCAAGGGCTGCGAACTGAAGACCGACTGACCCAGACAAGGACAGCGCTATGAACACCGAGTTCTCCGGCAAGACCGTCGCCGTCACCGGTGCCGGCAGCGGGATGGGCCGTGCCGAAGCACAGCTGCTCGCCTCCCTCGGGGCGCATGTGTGGGTCGCCGACATCGACTCCACCGCCGGCGAAGCCGTCATCGACCAGATCCGGGACAAGGGCGGTGCCGCCGACTTCCACCGGCTCGACGTCACCGACCCCGACGCGTGGAGTCGATTCGCCGAGGTGATCGACGCCGCCGACGGGAACCTCGACGGACTGGTGAACAACGCTGGGGTGAGTTTTCGATACGGGATCGAGGACACCTCCGTCGAGGACTGGCGGCGGGTCATGGCGATCAACCTCGACAGCGTGTTCTACGGCATGCGGGCGTGCGCGCCGTTGCTCAAGTGCAACGGTGGTGGCTCGATCGTCAACATCTCCTCGATCGCCGGTATGCTCGGCTACTTCGCCGCCGCCTACGGCGCCAGCAAATGGGGCGTCCGCGGCCTGTCGAAGGTCGGCGCACTCGAGTTCGCCGAACACCACGTGCGGGTCAACTCGGTCCACCCCGGGCTCGTCGAGACGCCGCTGCTGACCTCGGGTACGACGGAATTCGTCGACGAGAGCCTGAAATCCGTTCCCGCCGGCCGGTCGGCCGACCCCGACGAAGTGGCCGAAACCGTCGCATTCCTGTTGTCGGACAGATCGACGTACATCACAGGCACCGAGATCGTCATCGACGGCGGCCTGACCTCCGGCGGCCTCTACCACCGCATCACCCGGGAGCTCGGCTGACATGTCACTCGAGGACAAAGCCGTCATCACCGACGTACTGCACCGGTACGCCCGCTACGTCGACCGCGCAGACTTCGACCGCGTCGCCGAATGCTACTTCCCGGATGCCATCGACACCCACGGCGGCTACATCGGGACGGTCGACGGACTGATCGAGGACATGAAAACCCGGCACCGCACGATCGACTCCTCGATGCACTACATCAGCAACATCCTGATCGACCTGGACGGCGACACCGCGAACGTCGAATCCTACTGCCTGTGCTACCTGCGCCAGGCACCGGCCGACGGCGAGTCGACTCAGATGCTGAACACCATCAAGTGCCGATACATCGACCGGTTCGAGAAACGAAACAGCCAGTGGCGCATCGCCGAACGAATCGTCGTATTCGACGAATCACGACACGAGCGGATCGAGAACATCCTCGATCCGACCTGGGTGAGCGCCCGCAGGACGGCCGACGATTCCCTCTACACCGGGAAGCCGTAACCGGAACGCGCGCGAGGGAGGTGACCGCGGCGGCAGAAATCGCCACGCTCACCTCCCCCTCAGTTCGCAGAGAAATGCTCCCTGAACTGCGCGCATACTCCTTCTCGCTACCCGATACGCGATGCCCGCGGGGCGGCGGCGACCGCCACGGCGCGGTGTACATAGCCGACGGCGGATGGACCATCCAATAACCGCACGAGGAGCCCCAGCCCACCACGCCCGTGATGAAGCGCGGGACAGTGACACACTCGTGCACAACGTGTGGAGACCCGGCCGAATCCAGAAGAAGTGGATAAGCACGATTATCCATCACAGATGTTGCGGTGCAGCATTTTTGAACTGAACGGCGGGCTGCGCGATGTCATAACGCCGGCGCCGCACATTCAAACGGTGTATCCGACCGAGCGGCTGTCCAATCACGCTGTCGGACGTGCGGTGGACATTCGAGAAATCGCCGGCCGACCGGTGCCCGGCCCGGCAACGATCGGCGACTTGAGCTGATGCGACGAGCCGCCGAACTGGGGGCAACGGAGGTCGGCGGACCGGTTGACCTCAACGGGCCCCGCAAAGGCTTCTTTTCGGACGATGTCCATCAGGATCACATCCACCTGGGAATCACTCCCGGTGACGCGCCCGCGCATCTGCGATAGGGGCCGCGGCGACCGCATAGATCCAATTACTATGAAACATAGTAATTGGATCTATGCTGAACTTCGACAGCGAAACCCACAGATCAAGACCGGGGTGACTCGACCACCACACCGGCCAGGCGAAAGGCGCACGCCTTGGCGAAGAAGAAATCGGACTCTGCACGGGCGCGCAGGCGCGCCGCCGAGCGGCGGCGCACTCCCCCGCCGCAGACAACCACTCCGCCTCTGCCGAGATCGGCCGCGCGGGTCGCCAAGCTGCCCGCACAGCGAGCAACGACAGCAACCTCGGCGTCCGCTCACCCATTGGGCGGGGTCCCCACAGCCACGACACCCACCGCGGCGACGGTGGCGGGAACCGACCTTCCTCACTCGTTCCGTTCCACAGTAAAGTCTGCGCCGGCCAGACCCGACTCGGGCCACGCGCCTCCCCCTGCAGCGCTGTCGCCTCCCGCGAGGGTCGAGGCGGCACCGACGGAGCAGGTATCGGGTTCCGCCGTACCCCGCGGGTGCGCCGAGGCGTTCTCCGGGATCGAGCCTCAGGCGGTTGCGGTGACGTACGAAGGTGATCTCTCCGAGGCTCGGGCCGAGGAACATGCGGTGATCGCGTTCGGGGGCACACGCCAGGATTCGGACGGCGGTGGCCGAACCCAGCGTGCGGAGAAGATTGTGACGGTCCATGCTCTTCCGCCGGGAATCGATCGGTTCACGGTCACAGGACGTCTCGTCGGACTGGCCGGTGGCCGCTGGGACGTCGCCGCGGTGCGCCTGGACCCGAGGACCGACCGTCCGCACGGGGCGGTGCAACGGAGTGCCATCTCGACTCGTCCGGCCGCGTTGGCGTATGGGCCCGCCGTACGGGTGTGGAGTTGGCCTGTCCTCGTCGGCGTCGGCGCTGTGCTCGCACTGCTCCTGCAGGCGATCATGCTACGCAGAGCAGGAATGAACTATCCTGCCGTTACTGCTGTTTCGGTTGTCGCCTGCGTACTCGGATTTGTCGGCGCGAAGGTATGGTATCTGGTGCTACATCGGAGGCATCCGCGCTTCTTCCTCAAGGCCGGTGCATGCATCCAAGGGTTCTTGTTGACGGCGTTCGCTGTCCTAGCCGTCGGCGCACTCGTCCTGCGAATGCCGGTCGGTGTCGTGTTGGACGCAACGACGCCGGGGTTGTTCTTGGGCATGGCGCTGGGCCGACCTGGCTGCTTCCTGACAGGCTGCTGCGCCGGGCGCCCGACCCGCTCGCGGTGGGGAATGTGGTCCTCCGATCGCACGGTTGCCGTACGACGTGTCCCGGTACAGCTGATCGAGGCCGGTGCAGCGCTCGCAATCGGCAGCGCCGCAACCTGGATCGTCTGGACCCGGACAGCCTCACTCGACGGCACCGTGTTCATGGGATCGATCGCGGCATACGTCCTGGTGCGCCAGTTGTTGTTCCCGTATCGATCCGATCCCCACACCCGTCGTGGCCGACTAGTCACCGTGGTGCTGGCCGCGACGTTGCTGGTGATAACCGTGGGCTCGGTCTGGTTTCGGTAGCGCACAGTGACATTGCGTGGTTGTCCTTGTTGTGCACATTCCCGGCACAGCACTCCTCAGCTGGAACACAACCGGACCCGTTCTGATCATGGCCGCCGTTGGCCAGTGCTGCACCACCGATCGTGGGCCGCACCAGGTGAGGCATGAACCTTCATGCGTCCTGGTACGTCCAGTCCGGCTGCTTGCGGAGGTACGTGTGGTCGTAGCTGAAGCCCTCTCCTGGCACGTAATCGGTCATCTTCGGCAGTACCCGGTTATGAACACGGTCGCAGCTGCCGCGAAGGTGATCTTCGAAGTCTTCCGGGAAGGCGGCAAGTACGCTGCCGACCACGTCCGACTCCGAGGTCGCCAGTGAGCACCGCTGTCCGTTTGGCACCCAGGGCACGGTCGCAAGGATCTCATCCACGTCGGCACGTCCGGCGGAACCGTCGAGCACCCGGGCCAGACGTTCGGTGATCCGCTGCGAGCCGACTTTGCATGGGGGGCACTGGCCGCACGACTCGACGTGCAGGAAGTGCGAGAACAGCCAGGCGACCTGCACCATGCAGGCAGTGTCGTCATAGACGATGAAGCCGCCCGAGCCTAGCGCCGACCCGGCTCGGCGCATCGCATCGAACCCCAGCGGCGTGTCAAGACGGTCTTCGGTCATCACTGCGTTGGCGAGTCCGGGGAACACGGCTTTCACGCGCCGACCTGGTGCTGGACCGCCGGCCGCGTCGTCGACGAGCTCGCGGAGGGTCAGCCCCAGCGGCAACTCCGTCACAATGGGACGCTGTACGTCACCGGAAACGGTGAAGAGCATGGTCCCTGGCGTGTCTGGCGTACCGAAGGCACGGAACCATTCGGCCCCGCGACTCACAATCTGGGTGACGTGGGCCAGCGTCTCCAGGTTGTTGACGACCGTCGGGTTGTGGCGCTCTTCGCCAGGTCCGCCGAACGGCGGCCCGAACAGCCCGTGAATATGTGGGGGAAATACGCGCGGCAGCGGTAAGCCGCCTTCCACCACGGCCAGCAGGGCTTTCTCCTCGCCGAAGAGGTATTCGTCGGGCCCGAGCACGAGTTCGATCGCGTCCGCCATGTCGAACCGGGCCTGGAATTCGTCCAGTGCGCGGCGCAGCCCGGCCATCTCCGCCGCGAAGCGTCGCTTGACACACAAGTAGGCATGCTGGGCGCCGATCACATGTAGGGCGATGGCCAGGCCCTCGATGATCTGATACGGGTTCATCCGCAGCAGATAGCGATCTTTGAAGGTGCCGGGCTCGCCCTCGGCGCCGTTGGCGCAGACGAACTTGGTCGGTGCCGCATCGGCGCGTGCAGTACTCCACTTGATCGCCGTGGGAAAACCGGCGCCGCCACGGCCGCGTAGGCCGGCGCGGCGCAACTCCTCAACGATTTCGCCGGGGTCACTCGCACGCGCGCGCAGGAGCCCTTCACCACCGCGGAGCGCAAGATAGGCAGGGAGGGATTCCACAGGGGCGTCGCCAGGAATCAGGATCGCGGAGGGCTGTGTGGTCACTGTTCACCCCTGTGCTGTGGTCCGGCGGTACCGGGTGCATGGGCTGCCACGCCGCTGGGAAGGTATGCACGGACCGCATCGCGCGTGGGCACGTCGAGCAACGGCCAGAGCTCCTCGAGCACAGCACGGATTCGTGCATGCGCCTCCTTACCGACCATAGCGGCGAGCGGGTCGCCGCCGCCGAGGGTGTGGTCCGTGCCTCCGGTCGTTTCGATCGAGGACATCACCCAGCCCAGAAACACGTTGCTGTCGATGAGCGGGTCGGGCGTGGTTGGGCCGCATCGCAGGCACCACACCAGATCCTGGGGTATGCAGCCGCAGATGGTGTCGGCATGCTCACGGGGAAGGACATGGGCCAGGGCTTGGAGGACGCCCGCCACCAGCTGTCGGGTCTCGCTGGCAGTGCGGAGCCCTGCCCGGCGTTGGATCGCGGTCACCAGATCTTGGTCGTTCATCGCCGCTCATCCACCTACATGAATCCCTGCTTGAGGCGATTGAGTACAGTTCGATCCGTCAACGACCGGCCAACCAGTGGTCCGTCGAGCAGCGCCGGGAGTTGCTCCTCGTAGGTGGGCACGCCCTCGTCGCGGTAGATGACGCCGATCGGGATGCGATCGTCCCACTCGGCAGCGGCTCGTTCCGCCCCGGCGCGATCCTGCGGGTCGTGGCCTTCCTCGTCGAGTTTGTAGATGCGCTCGCTGTACCACTGATAGGTGTTGATCCGGTTGAAGATGACGCACGGTTGCAGCACATCGATCAGCGCGTAGCCGCGGTGTCGGATTCCTTGCTTGATCACGTCGGCGAGATGTGTCGGTTCCCCTGCGAAAGCTCGCGCCACGAATGTTGCGCCCATGGTGAGCGCCAAAGCAACGGGGTTGACCGCTCGCTCTATCACTCCGTCGGGTGAGGTGACGGTGACCCGGCCCTGTGGCGTCGTCGGAGAATACTGGCCCTTGGTAAGTGCGTATATCTGGTTGTTTTCGACGAGATGGGTGAGGTCGAGGTTGCGCCGTGCCGTGTGGATGAAGTGGTTGCCGCCGATACCGTAGGCATCGCCGTCGCCGTCTACGACAATGACGTTGAGGTCATGGTTTGCCAGCTTTGCCCCGGTGGCCACGGCCAAAGGCCGGCCGTGGATGGTCGTGATCCCGTTCACGTGCATGTAGTCGGGCAGTTTGCTGCCGCATCCGATGCCGGAGACGACCAGCATCTCGTGGGGCGCGATGGAGAGGTCCGCCAGTGCGTGCCTGATGGCGTTGAGGATGCCGTAGTCGCCGCAGCCCGGGCACCAGGTCGGCTTCACCCATGTATCGAAGTCGCTGACCGTGGCCCTAGACATTGACACCCACGTCCGTCTCGCGCGGCAATGGCGGCTCGCCGGGGACGATGTGGACCTCCCGCTCGCCCGCAACCGCTCGCTCTACCGCTGCCAGGATCTCCTGCGGGGAGAAGGGCCGACCATCGTAGGCAAGAATGCGGCGGTCCAGGTCCCGCCCCGTCGTCATGCGAATCAACTGGGCGAGTTGACCGGTGTAGTTCTGCTCGACGCCGATTGTCAGTCCAGCGGTATAGAGAGCGGCAGCAGCCGCCTTCGCCGGAAATGGCCACAGATCGTGGAACTGGAGTACGGCCGCCGGACGCCCGACGGCCGTAAGCTCCTCGGCCACCTCACGGGCCGCGCCGGTGGTCGATCCCCAGCAGACGAGCGTCAGGTCTGGCCGCTCCGGGCCGAAGCGGCGTGGCGGCCGGATGTCGTCGCGCAGCGCCGTCTGTTCCTTGCGCATCCGCTTGCGCATCATTGCCGCCCGGCCGTGGATCTCTTCGGTGATGTGTCCGTCCTCGGTATGTTCCTCACTGGTCGCGCTGAAGACCGCCGTCGGGTCACCTGGTAATGGTCGCGGGGAAATGCCGCTGTCGGTCATGGCAAACCGCGGAAATGTGCCCGCCTCCCAGGCATGGACGTTCACCGCATCGCTTGGCGCCCGGTCCGTGGTGACCTCGCGTGAAGACCCACCCACGTCGCCGTGCCCTGGCCCCGACGTCAGCAGCGCCCCTCGCTCGATCGGCACGGCATCGAAATCAAATGCCTCCGGCTTGAGCGTTTGCAGCGAGCTGCCGAGGAAGAGGTCGCTCAGCACGATCACCGGACACTGGTAACGCTCGGCGAGGTTGAACGCGCGCCAGCCGGCCTCGAAACACTCGGCGACGCTGCCCGGCGCGAGGACGATGCGGGGAAACTCCCCCTGGGACGCGTGCAGCGCGAACAGCAGGTCGGCTTGTTCGGTGCGTGTGGGCAACCCTGTGGACGGGCCTCCCCGTTGCACGTTTACGACTACCAGCGGGGTCTCCGTGATGCCGGCGAGCCCTAGCGCCTCGGTCATCAACGAGAAACCACCGCCCGAGGTGGCGGTCATCGACCGAGCACCGGCGTGCGCGGCGCCGATCGCCATGCAGACCGCCGCGATCTCGTCCTCGGCATGCTTGGCGACTACGCCCTGCTCAGCGGCGACGTCCATCAGGTACTCGAGGATTGAAGTGGCCGGCGTCATCGGATACGCAGCGATGAAGCGGCACCCCCCGGCAAGGGCACCGAGGGCGAAGGCGTGGTTGCCGTGGAGCAACATGCGGCGGTGGCCGTCCTCATGGACGACCGTCGCAGGGAAGTCACCATAACGGTCTTGGGCGAGGCGGTATGCGGCGGCGACCACGGCAAGGTTTGCATCCACGGTGGCCGCGCTCTTCCCTGCGAAGATGTCACGAATCACTTCGGAGATCGACGCCGGCCTGAGTCCCGTGATCCCGGCGAGCGCGCCCAGCATGGCGGTGCTCATCATCACGCGACTGCCGTGGTCTGCGGCGATCTTCACCAGCGGCAGAGGCATCAAGCGCAGGTCTCGTGCGCGGACCTCCTCGGAGTCCGCCCGGTACCGGATCCGATCGTCTAGCCGCAAGGACTCGTCGTAGAGTATTCCTGCACCCGGCGCCAGCTGACCCAGGTGGACATCGATCGTTTCGGGGGTCATCGCCACCAGTAGGTCGAAGGGGGCGCGCTGCGCGAAGACAGGCCGCCTGGCAACACGGATGCGGTGGAAGTTGTGGCCACCCCGGATGCGGGAACGGTAGTCCGGTGCCGTGAAGACGTGATGGCCGGCGCGGGCGAGCGCTTTGCAGAAACCGAAGGCGATGGACTCGACGCCCTGTCCGGCATCCCCACCGACGAGGAGGGCGATCTCCTCACTCACAGTGCTCGTCCTCGGTGCGGCGCAGACCTGACAGGCGTCGGAAATCCGAGCCGTCAGAACCTGCGCTCCCGTGTGTTGTCGGAAGCTGCTCAAGCATCGTTCTTCCCCGTGCCCACGTGGCATCGCACCTTTCGAGGATGCAAAACGGTTTGATCCGCACAAATCCACGAGCTGCGTTCGCGTTGACGATTCTGCCCAGCGTTCGCCAACACGAGCCATGGTAGCCAGGGACGCGACGACCCGTCCAGGATCGCATTCTGACGCAATGCAGCCGCGGGGTTGTCGGAGGAGGACCGTTCCCGCCTGCAGCAGGGACCACGTGTCCGACAACTTGACGAACTCCATATTGACCTCGTCGGTCTGCGCGTCGGCGATCGGCGTGGTAGATGCCCGCTGATCACTCGGCCGTCGGCGGCCGGTCTACCTGAAGTGGGTACTGTCGCAACGGGTGCCACCCGGTGACATGCCCACCGACCGCAGGCGAGGCCAGACCTTCCCCCATACCTGCCGGGGTATTGTTGACATGTGCTTCCGCAGCGGTGCCCCTATTTTTCTTCGCTCGCGCCAAAGAGACCACCATGACGAACTCGGCCACGGGCTATTCGAACTGCGGACCCTGCATGTCTGCGCCGCCGAGGCGAAGGCCGCCGTCGCGATGGTCCTCGGCGGGCAGGGGCCTCACCCCGATTTGCCGTCAGGCTATCGCCGTTGCCGTCGCCGATGCGGCCGGTTGCCCGGTGAGTGACTGTGGTGGTGCCTCTGTATCGCCGATCGGTGAGCGTGTAACCGTCCTGGCCCGAGCATCGGTATCAGTGTCATGAACGTGATCGCGTCGCTACTGGCCGGCTGGATGGCGGTTGCTGCAGCAGCCGGCATGTTCGGTGTAGTGCTCGTACTGCGGCGCAGGATTCATCCCGGACGGAGCGGTGCCCGCATATGCGGGCGGCGGCAAAGGCGAGACCACCCCGGCACCGTGCACCTGTGTCGGCAACGGTGACGTCGAGTCGGCACGACTCGATTCCACCGCCCACGCGACTGTCGGTGACGGCACGATCCCGGTCTGGCGGGGGCGTGGAGGTAAAGGAGAAGACCGTGGCGAGATCCGAGTGGTCACGTATCGTTTTCCACCCCGCTGCCCGGTTCCTTGTGCGCTGTGCGGTGCTCTGCGCCGTCCGTCTTGCGGACCCGGACGGTCGAGCACGACCCGACTTCACCGTCGGTGTCGGTGAGCGCTGCTGCCCCGGGTAAACGCCGGATCGGTTGCCTGAACGCCGACCGGGTCGGTGTTCTTTCCCGGCGGTCAATCCGCACCGACGACCGAGGCGCCGCGCTGGGCGAGCCACTGCACCGGATCGGCCTTGGCACCGGTCGGGTCTTCGACCTCGAAATGCAGATGGGGACCGGTCGAATTGCCCCGGTCGCCGACGGTGGCGATCTTCTGCCCGGCCTTGACCCGTTGCCCCAGGGCCACCAGATTGGTGTTGTTGTGACCGTAGGTGGTCACGGTGCCGTCGTCGTGGCGGATACGTACCCACAGTCCGTAGCCTTGCGCGGGTCCGGCGCTGATGACTTCCCCGTCGGCGACGGCGACGATGGGGGCACCCATGGTGTTGGCAATGTCTATGCCGCCGTGACCGCGCGCATCACCGAAGGTGGAGGTGATCACCCCGGCCGTCGGAGCGACGAACCGGCCGGGTCCGGTGGTGGCCGCGGCACCCGCGCCCTCGGGCCGGGCCGGCACCCCGGTCGGCTCGGAGTGCGTGCCGTCGTCCTGTTCCGGAACTTCGGGGACACCTGGCTCCACAGTCGCCACCTCGGGCGGCCGCGTCGGCGTACCCGTGGGGTTGTTTCCCCGGTCCGGCACCGTCTCGTTGTCGGGAGCCGGGGTCCGAGGGGCGGGAGCACGAGGGGGCGGCGGGACGTCGTGGTCGTCGACCAACGCGGCCAGCAGCCGTGGGCCGAGGATACGGCCCAGGCCGGACAACTCGGGGCCGCACGCCGCCAGCAGGCTCGCGCCCGGGGCCGCAGCGGCTCTCCACTGCCCCGCGCATCCGGCCAGCGACTGCAGTGCCGCCACCGTGCCGGCAAGCGCGTCCTGGTCTCGGGCGGCACGCACGCTGTCGGCGGCGATGTTGACTACCGTCTGCCACCGGGCCGGGTCGACCACCTGCACCGCGGGCTCGGCGGTATCGGTCACGGTCAGCGCATCCGCGAGCGCCTCGACCACCGGCCCGGGCCGGATCGGATCGGGCTGTGCAGGAGCGGCGCCCGCCGGTCCCGTCAGTGCGCTTGCCACCGCTCCCGAGGCCGACACCCCCAGAACCAGGGCAGCCACTCGGCGCCTGCATGTGTGGTGCATTCCACTCCTCTCACCCGGTGGAAATGTCCGTTTGATGTAATTTGAGAAATTTTGTCAAGTCGACACACCGGAACTCTAGTTCACTTTTGTCACTTCAGTCTCTGTAATCATCATGGCGCGGTGCTCGCTCCTTCCGGAGCGGTCCCGGGTCTCGGCTGCGCACTTGCCGAATCGGGCATCGAGGACAGCAGGCCGTGCAGCCGGAAAGACCGAGGCGGGCGCGCTGCTACAGTGGGGAAATTGTGAAGGCCCGAGCGACATTCCCGCGTCTGCGGGCAGCCGCCGCCGTCGTCGTCCTCTACGTGCTCGGCTTCACCCTGGTGCCGTGCGGTATCGCCGTAGCCGAAAGCCATCATCTCGACCTCTCCCATGTCGTGGCCGTCACCGGGCAATCCGGGGACGAATCGGCGGCCGGTCATGCCCATATCGACAACGGTGCATCCCCCCTCGGACACCACCAGGACCAACTGTTCGTCGTACCGCGGCCCGACAGCCCACTCCGGCCGATAGCAGTGGTCACCGGCATCGCCGTGATGATGCTGGTACTGGTGGCATTACGACAGGCCCCCGTCGGGTTGCGGGCCCCACCGGCGGCACCCTCACCCCCTCACCGGGGCCGGGCGATCCTGCGCGAGCTCTGTATCGACAGGTGCTGATCGGCAGCACAACGGCCATCGAGACCCCTCGATGGCCGGACCCCTGCTGCCCTATTCACACCTGTACACATTCAGGCCCACAGAAATGCACCATTGATGAACAGTGCCCTTTCCATCACCCCGCCCCGTCCGCTCTCTTCCGCCCCCCTGCTGACCCCCGCCCCGCGCTGCCCCCAACCGAACACCATGGTCGGCAACACCCCGGTGCTGTGGATCGGCCAGCCTTTCGCCGACGGAAACACCGGATTCTGGGCCAAGCTCGAAGGAACCAATCCCGGGGGCATGAAGGACCGCCCCGCCCTGCACATGGTCGAACGCGCCCGTGCCCGCGGCGAGCTGACCCCCGGCGCCCGCATCATCGAATCGAGCAGCGGCACCCTCGGCCTCGGGCTCGCATTGGCCGGCATCGTCCATCATCACCCGGTCACCGTGGTCACCGATCCCGGCCTGGAACCGATCATTCACCGCATGCTCGCCGCCTACGGCGCCGACGTCGAGCTGGTCACCGAGCCGCACCCGACCGGCGGCTGGCAACAAGCCCGCCGAGACCGAGTCCGGGAACTGCTCGGGACCCACCCCGGCTCCTGGTGCCCGGACCAGTACAGCAACCCGGACAACGTCGATGCCTACCAGTCGCTCGCTCTCGAGCTGCTCGCCCAGCTGGGCCACATCGACGTCCTCGTGTGCTCCGTCGGCACCGGTGGCCACTCGGCCGGCATCGCCCGGGTACTGCGCCGGTTCTGCCCCGAGCTGAAACTGGTCGGCGTCGACACCGTCGGGTCCGTCATCTTCGGCCAGCCCGCCGCCCCGCGGCTGATGCGCGGGCTGGGCTCGAGCATCCATCCGGCGAACATCGACTACGGCGCCTTCGACGAGGTGCACTGGGTCGCCCCCCACGAAGCGGTCTGGTCGTGTCGGACCCTGGCGGCGACCCACCACGCCAGCGGCGGCTGGAGCGTCGGCGCAGTGGCCCTGGCGGCGGGGTGGATCGCCCGCACCCACACACCCGACACCCGAATCGCGGCGATCTTCCCCGACGGACCGCAGCGCTATTTCGACACCGTCTACAACGACGAATTCTGCGACAACCACGGACTGCTCGAGGCGACACCACCCACCGACCCGACCACCGTCGAGCACCCCACCGACCGCGTCGTCCGCTCGTGGACCCGCTGCACCACCGTCGTCGCCCCCACGCAGGAGCAGGCATGAACAACCTCGTAGCCCGCTTCCGCAGCTTCGATCGGCCCAGCCAGGTGTTGATGGTCAACCAGTTCTCCATCAACATCGGCTTCTACATGCTGATGCCGTACCTGGCGACCTACCTGGCCGGCCCGCTGGGACTGGCGGCGTGGGCGATCGGGCTGGTGCTCGGCGTGCGCAACTTTTCCCAGCAAGGGATGTTCCTGCTCGGCGGCACCCTGGCCGACCGGCTCGGCTACAAGCCGCTCATCGTCGCCGGCTGTCTGTTGCGCACCGCCGGGTTCGCCCTGCTGGCCGCCGTCGACTCGCTGCCGGCCGTCCTGGTCGCCTCGGCGGCCACCGGATTCGCCGGTGCGTTGTTCAACCCTGCCGTGCGGGCCTACCTCGCTGCCGACGCCGGGCCCCGCCGGGTGGAGGCCTTCGCGGTGTTCAACGTCTTCTACCAAGCCGGTATCCTGCTCGGCCCGCTGGTGGGATTGGCACTGACGGCGGTGGATTTCCGCATCACCGCCCTGGTGGCGGCTGCAGTCTTCGGTCTGCTCACCCTCGCGCAGATCCGGGCGCTGCCGGCCCACGCCGCCGCGAAGTCCGGGCCGCGCACTACGGTGTTCGACGACTGGAAGGTCGTCCTCGCCAACCGGCCGTTCGTCCTGTTCGCGCTGGCGATGATCGGCTCGTACGTGTTGTCCTTCCAGGTGTATCTGGCGCTGCCGCTGCAAGCCGGTGACCTGGTCCCGAACGGCTCGTCCAGCACGGTGCTGGTGTCGGCGTTGTTCGTGGTCTCCGGCATGGTCGCCATTGCCGGCCAGCTGCGCATCACCTCCTGGTTCTCCAACCGATGGGGATCCGGGCGCAGCCTCGTCGTCGGCATGACGATCATGGCGGCGGCGTTCGTCCCGCTGGTCGCGGTCTCCGATCCGCCGAGCGGAGCCCGGTGGGCCGGTGCCGCGGCGCTGTTGGTGGCGGCGGCGGTCCTGGCCATCGGCACAGCGGCGGTGTTTCCCTTCGAGATGGACACCGTGGTCGCACTTTCGGGGGACCGGCTCGTCGCCACCCACTACGGCTTCTACAACACCGTGGTCGGGGTCGGGATCCTGCTGGGCAACCTCGGCACCGGGGCGGTGTTCGGGTTGCTCTCCGATTCCGGCGTGAGTTGGTTGATCTGGGTGCTGCTCACCGCGATCGGCGCCGCCTGCGCGGCCGCGTTGCACTTGCTCGACCGCACCGGACGGCTCACCGCCCCGGTTGGGGAACCGGTCTCGGTTTCCGGATAACCGGCCGCGGCGGACTGGGCCGATGGCACCGTCTGCAGGGGAATCGATCCCATGTCGATCCAGTAGGTCGATGCCATATTCGTCCTGGCGGTGAGGGGCCAGGACGGTCGGCTGCTCTCGGCGTACCTGCCGTTCACGGAGCAGGGCCCGGCCGGCCCGCGTTCGCATCACTCACCGCGTGTACCCGCGGAACGGGCACGTGCAGCGGGCGCGGTGGCCGCCCCGGGGCACCTCGTGCGGTTCTGTCCACCACCGTTCGCCATTCTTGAGCCGATCTTCACAAGAACACATTCCAATCCTTACCACCACAGCGCACCCTGGTGACCAAGCCATCCGCTGACTCTCTTCGCAGGGCGGCGCTGGAGAAACAGTCGCCACGTCCAGAGCTACGCAAGCCAACGGACCTGAGCATCGGAGAAAGGAAGCGTGCCTCATGAGCCTCGCGCAGCGTTTGGCCTTGCTGTTCCGGGTCAAGGCGAACAAAGCTCTCGATCGTGCCGAAGACCCCCGGGAGGTTCTCGACTACTCCTACCAGCGCCAGACCGAACTGCTCGCTCAAGTTCGTCGCGGCCTGGCGGACGTGGCGACCAGCCGTAAACGGCTGGAACTGCAGATCGACCAACTGCAGCAGTCCGCCGATCGGCTCCAATCTCAGGCGGTTCAGGCTGTCACCGCGGGACGCGACGACTTGGCCCGCGAGGCCCTGACCCGTCGCGCTGCGGCAGTGGAACAGATCCAGCAACTGCAACCTCAGCGGGACGCACTCGAAGGTGAGGAAAACAAGCTCACTGCCGCCGCCCAGCGGCTGCAGGCCAAGATCGAGGCCTTCCGCACCCGTAAGGAGACGATCAAGGCCAGCTACACCGCCGCCGAGGCGCAAAGTCGCATCGGTGAAGCGGTCACCGGGATCTCCGAGGAGATGGGCGATGTCGGGTTGGCCGTCCAACGCGCCGAGGACAAAACCGCACAGATGGCCGCTCGGTCCCAGGCGCTGGACGAACTGATGGCGTCGGGGGCCCTCGAGGATGCCTCGATCCCGCTGGGTCGGCGCGACGACATCCAGGCGGCACTCGACGCGGGCACCGGCTCCCCTGGCGACATCGGTAATCAGCTTGCCCAACTCAAGGCCGATCTGAACGCCCCGGCCTCCTTGGAGCAAGGTTCACGAACGTCTTCAGCGGAAGACCCCCGCGCGTAGAGGCCTGAAGACCCCGCGCCCAGAGGAAGGACAGCTTCTCATGATCATCCGCATTCTCGGGGAAGGACAGTACGAGGTTGCCGACGCGCATCTCGATGACCTCAATGCACTCGACGACCGGTTGATGGCTGCGTTGGAGTCCGACGACACCGCCGATTTCTCCTCGGCTCTGCTGGATCTGCTCGCAGCGGTGCGTCGGTCCGGGAGCCCGGTCGCCGACGACGTCTTGACTGTCTCCGAACTGATCGTGCCGAGGGCCGACTCCGATCCCGCCGAGGTCCGTGCCCTGCTCGGTGACGACGGTCTGATTCCTGGGTGAGTGTCATGCGCACGCGGTTCCGGCCGGACCGTCAGCTCACCGCGCGGATGGCGCTGACCATGTTTCTGCTCGGATTGGTGTACGTGGCTTTCGTGGCCGCGCTCGTCGTACTGATCAAGTCGATGGTCCTCATCGTGGTGATCGTGGGAGGCTTGCTGCTGGCCCAGTTCTGGTTCTCCGATCGCATCGCCCTGTACGGCATGCACGCGCATATCGTCACTGCCGAGGAGGAACCACAACTGCACGGGATCGTCGATCGCCTGTGTTCGCTGGCGGACATGCCCAAACCCCAGATCGCGGTGTCGGACATGGAATTGCCCAACGCCTTCGCCGCCGGGCGCAGCAGCAAACGGGCGGTGCTCTGCGTCACCACCGGTTTGACGCGCCGGCTCGATACCGACGAACTCGAAGGCGTGCTCTCGCACGAGCTGTCCCACGTGGCGCACCGCGACGTGGTGGTCATGACCGTTGCGTCGTTCCTGGGTGTGTTGTCCGGGCTGCTGGCACGGACGATGTTGTATTCCAGCATGTTCGGTGGTGGCCGGGATCGACGGGACGGGGCCAACTTCGTCGTGATCGTCCTGGCCGTCATGGCGGTCTCCGCCGTGGTCTACGCCTTGAGCTACCTACTGATCCGGGCGTTGTCGCGGTACCGCGAACTCGCCGCCGACCGCGCCGGGGCGATCCTCACCGGGCGTCCGTCTGCGCTGGCCTCGGCCCTGACCAAGGTCAGTGGCGAGATCGCTCGGATTCCCACTCGCGATCTGCGCGCTGCCCAGGCCTTCAGTGCCTTCTTCTTCGCCCCGGCCTTGGGGGTGCAGACCAGTGTGGCGCATGTGCTGTCCACCCACCCGTCCCTGGAACGTCGGCTCGATCAACTGGCGACGCTGAGCACGCAGTTGGGGGAAGGGGCCTGACGATGGGGTTTCTGCGGGCATTGTTCGGTCGCAGTGAGCCGGTGCAGCCGAATCTCGACGTGCTCTTCGCCCTTCCCGGTGCCGCCTACACTCTCGAGGCGTCGCTGGGGTTTGCTCCTACTGGAGTCGGGGCGGTGGCGTTCAAACCGGCCGAGGGCGCCGCAGCGCAGCACTCGCAGGACGAGATTCTGGACTTACTGCATCTCGATCCGGGTCTGAACGTGTCGGTCACCGCTGACGAATTCGGCTATACCTGGATCACCGCCCGCCAGTCGGTCGTCGATCTGCCTACCCTGGTGACGGCCCTGCACGCGATCAACGCCACCCTCGCCGACGCCGGATTCGGGCCCTCCCTGCTGTGCACTGTCGTCGCCTTCACCGCAGCGGCCGACGCGGATACCGAGAGTTCCTCCGGCCCAAGGCGATTGGGACTGGTATACCTGTTCAAGCGCGGCACCGTCTACCCCTTCGCCCCGGTCGGGAACCGACGGCGCGATACAGCACTCGAGCTGCAGACCCGGGCCGTCCTCGCCGGTGACCTCCCGATCGAACGGGATCTGCAGCGCTGGTTTCCCGTCTGGAACGGCCCCGCTCCGTGACTCGACTGCCACGCGAGGCGGGCGAGCGCACTCGCCGCCGATCCGGATCGTCGAGCAGACGCCGGCATCGGCAACTGTATCCCGTTGGCGCATCACCCCTGGGTACCGCAGCGAAGCTGCAGGGCACACGATTCGAGGAGGCAGACCATGATGTTCTGGTACGACCACAACGTGAGCGGTTGGGGATATGTCCTCATGATCATCGGCATGGTCGGGTTCTGGGCATTGGTGATCTTCGCCGTGGTCGCCCTGGTGCGATCTCTTGGCTCCAATTCCGGGCCGATCCCACCCACCGCAGAGCCCACGGCGGAACAGGTCCTCGGCCTGCGGCTGGCTCGAGGCGAGATCGATGCGGACGAGTACCGGCAACGTCTCGAGGCCCTGCACCGCACGTTACCGCCGAAGCCTTGATCCAGTCCTTCGGTGTTGCCTCCTCCCCGGTGTAGCGAGCGCGACAGTGACTTGTGTGGCTCCGTTCCTCGTGCTCGCTACGTGAGGTGGCAGCCCGGTAGAGCGCGGAAATCGCTCGCCGACGCGGGATCCAAACGCTGCATGTCTTCTTGATCGACCGAATCGACAAGAGAGAAACCGACATGAACAACAATGCTGCTTTTCAGGTCGTGGTAGGCGTAGATGGTTCACCACAGTCCCATCGTGCACTCGAATGGGCCATCACGGAGGCTCGTCTACGACACGGCCACGTCAAGGTGGTGACCGCATGGCAGTTTCCGGCCACAGCACTCGGTCTGAAAGGAATGGCCCAGGAACTCGAATCCGTCGAGCGAACCGCACACCAGATCCAGCGCAGAACGCTGATAGGTGTACATCTCGAAGGTGTGACCGTCACGACGGAGGTACACGAGGGGCCGCCCGCCTCGGTACTGATCAACGCCTCCCGAGACGCAGACCTGCTGGTGGTGGGCTCCCACGGGTACGAAGGAGTGAGCGCACTGCTACTCGGATCCGTGTCCAATCAGATCGCTCATCATGCCCCCTGTCCGGTCTTGATTGTGCGACCACGACCGGGCCCGTCGGCCGCCCCGTAGACAACGTCACGGGGGTGACCACACCGTGCACTGTGACGGGAGCTGCTGCCCGGCGGCCGACCCGTGTTCGAACAGAAAGGACGGAGACGATGCAGATCGGGATGGTCGGTGTCGGCCGAATGGGTGGGGACATGGTGCGCCGACTGCTGCGAGCCGGACACCACTGCGTGGTGTACGACCGCGAACCCACCGCGACGGTGGCTCTCGAGCGGGAGGGCGCAGTAGCAGCGACCTCACCGGCCGACCTGATCGCCCGGCTGGAGCCGCCACGAACGGTCTGGGTCATGGTCCCCGCCGCGGTGACCGGCGACGTCGTCGAGCAGCTTGCCGCCAGCATGGATTTCGACGACACCCTCGTCGACGGAGGAAACTCCCATCATCGTGACGACGCCGCCCGAGCCTCCCGACTCGCCGAACGTGGCATCCACTATCTCGACGTCGGCACCAGCGGGGGCGTGCACGGACTCGACCGGGGCTACTGCTTGATGATCGGCGGCGACACTTTCGCAGTCGAACGGCTCGAACCGGTATTCCAAGCGTTGGCACCCGGAGTCGACACCGCCCCGCGTACCGCGGGCCGCAACGGCACTGCCTCTCCGGCCGAACAGGGATACCTGCATTGCGGTTCTGCCGGGGCCGGGCACTTCGTGAAGATGGTCCACAACGGCATCGAATACGGTCAAATGGCTGCCTTGGCGGAAGGGCTGTCCATCTTGCACCACGCCGCTGTCGGAGCTCGCCTCCGAGACGGTGATGCCGGGACAGCACCACTGGCCGATTCCGCGGGCTACCGATACGAGTTCGACATCGCCGAGATCACCGAGGTGTGGCGGCGTGGGAGTGTGCTCACCTCGTGGTTGCTCGACCTCTTGGCCGGTGTACTGCATGCAGATCCGACACTGTCGGACTACACCGGAAAGGTCGGCGACTCCGGGGAGGGACGGTGGGTTGTGCAGACGGCGGTCGACGAAGGAGTTCCCGCCTCCGTGATCACCGTTGCGCTGTACGAACGGTTCAGTTCGCAGCGCGGCGACCACTACAGCCACCGAGCACTGTCGGCCCTGCGCCGTGCATTCGGGGGCCACGGCGAGAAATGATCCCGTCATGTGTGGCGCTGTGCGAACCGTCGAGTCGTGACCAGTACCGATACCGAGCGAGTCGGCGTCGTACCGTATTCCGTAATCGTGCTCGTACCGCAGCACCTGCGCTACCAGCGCCGGTAACCGCGACGGGGGAGGCTCCTCGCCATACTGCCGACACCGATCTGCATGCAATACCACGCGTGCCCGTCGAACATCTACTATCCGTCGGACCGTTTCCAGCGGTGGTGGACGGTTTGCGTACTGTCGACGACAGAGAGAGGCGGCACTCCGCAGCACCACTGCGATCCGAACCCGACAAGGGTGCAGCCGTCTTCCACCTGTCTGGGACGACCCACGACCTCCCATGCCTCCTGGGCGGAATTCCTTACGATGCAACGACTGAGAGGCATGGGCCTCAGGATTTTTCGTCCGCTTCCACTGTGCCCACTTTCTGGACACCACGGCGAGGTTGCAGGATGGTCCACAAGGAGACCAACACCACGGCCAATCCGAAAGCGGTCCATCTGGTCGGTCGCTCGCCCAAGACGACGGCCGCCAGCACAACTCCGATCACCGGCACCAAGAACGTCCAGGCGGTGAGGGCGTCGAGGCGACAGTGCTGGCTCTCGACGAACCATCCCACAAAGGCCGCTGCAGTGCCGACGAGCGAAAGCGCGATCAGTACCCCAAGGAAACCGGGGGACCACGCGATCGTGGGAGCACCTTCGACTGCCGCCGCCCACCCGATCAGCCCCACGCCGCCGAGGACGAAATGCCATCCACTGGCGGCAACGACGTCGAGCCCGACCAGGCGGCGGGACAGCAACGTCCCGGCGGTGATCGCTACCGCCGAGAACAAGGCGAGCAACGCGCCTTGGCCGCCGGGAGCTGCCAACAGAACCAGACCGACGAATCCCACGATCAAGGCGATGACCGTACGCCATGAGACCGCTTCCCCGTACCACCACCAAGCCGGCAACACGATCAGCAGCGGTTGGGCATTGGCCAATACCGCTGCCGTACCGGTGGACAGGCCGGCCACTCCCCCGAACATCGCCGCGAACGCGACCGTGACGTTCACCCCGCCCAGCACAACGATCAGCAACCACGCATGCCTCCCTCGCGGCATCGGTCGATGCTGGAGGACACACAACACGAGCAGTGCGACCCCGGCCAGTACCGCGCGCAAGGCGGCGAACCAGAGGATCGGCGCGTACTCGAGCCCCCACCGGATGCCCAGGAAACACGCGCCCCAGGCGGTCGTGATCCACAGCATCCGCAGGGGCTTGGGTGAGCGGAGCTCTTCCGTCGATGCTCTCACCTCCGTCGTTGCACCTGTGCCAGCCCGACTGAATACCCCGGCAGGGGGTCGTCCCGCAGAGTCTCTCATTCGCCCACGGAGAACACGACCTGGGCGTCCGAACCGGCTGGCCGGGACAGCAGCTCGGACGCCCGAAGCGGGACAACGACGTCGGAATCAAAAGGGTGTCGACGGCGTATGGGCTCGCAACTTATCGGTGCCTGCGGTTCGACTCATCGGTGATCAGCCGGTAAAGAACATATACCGAGAACCACATGATCAACCCGGCAGTCAGGACAAGCAGAACCTCGTAGAAGAGGACCACATTACGATGCTACGCCGGTCCGGCTATGACACCGCCCCGGGCGCCACAGTCGCGGCGGTCGAAAGGACGCAGTCCCGGACACCGCCGCATGCCCTTCTCCTCAGGACACCGATACTCCTTGCACGGCTACACTCGACCGGTATGAATCCGACGGCATTCGCCGTACGTGCCGCCACGACGACGACCTTGCGAAGCGGCGCCGACCGGTCGCGGTGCGCGCATCGGGCCTACCCGCAGAGTGCTTGTAGGAGCAGTGGTCCGCACGAGCATCGCCACCAAGGCCTTTCCGACCACCGGATCGATGCCGCTGCCAGCGGCTTGCGGCCGCGAGTCGGGACCTTAGGCAGCGCACGGAGGGGCAACTGATGCACCTCGAACACCTCCCGGTCTCTACCGGGCGTACGCGCAACGGTTACGGCGCGGTGATCTTCGACATGGACGGGGTGATCACCGACACCGCCACGGTGCATGCCGCCGCCTGGAAGGCCCTGTTCGACCAAGTCCTCACTGAGCTCGATCCTGGACAGGAACCCTTCGATACGGACCGCGATTATCGCGCATACGTGGACGGCCGTGCCCGAGAGGACGGAATCCGGACGTTCCTCGACGCCCGCGGACTCGAGGTGCCCACCGGCACCCTCGACGACACACCGGGCCGGATGACCATTCGAGGATTGGCTGCACGAAAACAGCAGATCTTCGCCGACACGCTCACCGACACGGGTGTGTCGGTCTTCCCCGATGCGAGAGAGCTGCTCATTGAGCTTAGGGCGATGGGTGTGCCTACCGCCCTGGTGACTTCGAGCCGCAACAGCCAGACTGTACTCGATGCGGCCGGGGTGGCGTATCTGTTCGACGTACGTGTCGACGGGATCGACGCGGTGCGTCTGTCCTTGGCCAGCAAACCGGATCCGGCCATGTTCGTCGAGGCTGCTCGCCGACTCGCAGTTTCGCCGGCCGACGCTGTGGTCTTCGAAGATGCTCCGGCCGGGGTCAGCGCCGCCGTCAAGGGTGGATTCGGGTGGGTAGTAGGCGTCGACCGAACCGGAATCGGTCCCCAGTTGACCGCGGCCGGGGCGGACGCGGTGGTCGCCGATCTCCGCCAGGTACCGTTGACGGATTCCACCGCGGCGTCGGAGCGGGGGCGAGTAGAGCGCTGGTGCGGCGGAGCGATGCCCGCGCCGCAGGACGGGTGGGCTCTTGTCTACGATCGATTCGATCCTGCTCAGGAGGCGACCCGGGAAGCACTGTGCACCCTCGGGAACGGGTACTGGGCTACCCGCGGAGCTGTTCTCGGCAGCACCGCCGATGGCGTCCACTACCCCGGGACGTACCTGGCCGGAATCTACAATCGGCTCGGCACCGTACTCGAGGGACGCACCGTGGAGACCGAACATCTGGTCAACGCGCCCGACTGGACCTACCTGACCGTTCGGTGCGCGGACGGTGCCGTACTCCATCCGGGAGGCCGGGAAATGGTCTCCCATCGTCAGGAACTCGACATCCGTACGGGGGTTCTGACCCGTATCACTCGGTATCGTGACAGCGTCGGTCGTGTTCTGCAGATCACCTCACGTCAGTTCCAGTCTCTGACCGAACCGCACCTGGCCGCACTGGAGGTCACCGTCGACTCCGACAATTGGTCGGGGGCACTCGTCGTCGAGTCCGCGGTGAACGCGGCGGTGGCCAACCGCAACGTGACAGCAGACCACGCACTCGATCACCACCATCTGGTCCCTGTCGCAACAACGCAGATTGCCTCGGACACGGTGCTGGCGGAAGTATCGACCAGCCAGTCCCTGGTCCGTATCGCCACCGCGGTACGGACCCGTGTCCGTGCTACCGAGGCGGTGAGCCACCGTCGGCCGGTGCTGGATTCGGCCTATGCCGGGCACATTCTCACCGTGCACCTCGCGCCGGGCACACCGGTGACGGTGGAAAAAATCGCCGCGGTGGCAACCTCGCGGGATGCGGCGATCTCGACCGCCGCCCTCGCCGCAGAGGACAGGATCGCCCGGGCGCCGCTCTTCGCCGACCTGCTCGATGCCCACACTCTGGCATGGCAACAGTTGTGGGATCGGTTCGGCATCGAACTGCGGGCCGCGCCGCAGCAGTCGCTGGCGTTGAATCTGCACATCTTCCACGTGCTGCAGACCGTCGCCGCAGCGGGGCCGGATCTCGATGCCGGCTTGCCGGCGCGAGGACTGCACGGGGAGGGCTACCGTGGCCACATCTTCTGGGACGAGATGTTCGTCTACCCCATGCTGAGTTTGCGCCGCCCCGAATTGACCCGGTCGTTCCTGCTGTATCGGTATCGACGCCTGGACTCCGCCCGCGCTGCCGCCCGGGCGGAGGGACTGGACGGGGCGATGTTCCCTTGGCAATCCGGCAGTGACGGCCGGGAGGAGACGCCGACCCAGTTGTTCAATGTCCGCAACGGAAGGTGGATGCCCGACAATTCTCGTCGGCAACGGCACGTCGGTCTGGCCGTCGCCTACAGCGTATGGCAGTACTATCAGGCCACCGCGGACCTGGGTTTCCTCATCGACTACGGAGCCGAGATTCTCGTCGAGGTCGCTCGGTTGTTCAGCAGCATGGCCGTGTACGACCCGGCGGACGATCGATTCGACATCTGCGGGGTGATGGGACCGGACGAATATCACGACGGCTACCCCGATGCGCCGGGGACAGGACTGCGCAACAACGCCTACACGAACGTACTCGCCGCCTGGGTCCTGGCGCGGGCGGAGGAGGCGGTGACCCGCTTGGCCTGTCACGACTGCGATCCCCTGTGGCGCCGCCTACGACTCGGCGCGCAGGAACCCGCCCGCTGGGAGCGGCTCAGCCGCCGACTGCGGATCCCGTTCCACGACGGGGTGATCAGCCAGTTCGAGGGCTACGACGCGCTGCTGGAATTCGACTGGGACGCCTACCGCGGCCGGTACGGCAACATCGGTCGGTTGGATTTGATCCTGCAGGCCGAAGGGGACAGCACCAACCGGTACAGGCTGTCCAAGCAGGCCGACGTGCTGATGTTGTTCTACCTGTTCTCCGCCGAAGAACTGCGCGCCCTGTTCGCCCGTCTCGGCTATGAGCTTCCCGCGGAGATGATTCCCCGTACGGTCGCGTACTACCTTGCCCGCACCAGCCACGGTTCGACCTTGAGTCGACTGGCCCACGGCTGGGTGCTCGCCCGCACCGACCGGGCCCCGTCGTGGACGCTGTTCATCCAGGCATTGGAGGCGGACCTGGCCGATACCCAGGGGGGAACCACACGGGAAGGTGTCCATATCGGGGCCATGGCCGGCACCGCCGACATGGTGATGCGCTGTTACGGCGGTGTGGAAACCCGGCAGGACGCGCTGTGGCTGCACCCGGTGCTTCCTGCCGAATTGACGGCGGCGTCGTTCCGGCTCAGTTATCGCGGCCAGCCGATGAGTATCGAACTGACCCAACACCGGGCACGGATTGTCCTGTACCCGTGCTCGGCGGCGCCGGTCCGTCTGTGCGTCGAGGGCATCGAGAAGACCCTTGCCGCCGGCGAGCTCTGGGATGTCCCTCTGCAGTCGGCACCGTCGGAGGGTGCGCCGTCTTCTGCACCGCCGCAGGCGAAGGGGTAGACCGTGTCCCATGCCGAGCGGTACCGACAGATCGCCGAGACCTTCGCCCGTCACGGATTCGGATTCTTGATCGGTGTCGCCGGTCTGCAGAGGTGGCTGCCCCTGCACCGTGGACTGCTCGGGCATGCGCGCCGTGACCAGCCCTATTCGAATCCCGAGCACCTACGGTTGGCTCTCGAACAACTCGGTCCGACGTTCGTCAAACTGGGGCAGGTCCTGTCCACCCGTCCGGATCTGCTGCCGGAACCGTACCGGAGAGAGTTGGCCGTCCTGCAGGACGCCGCCCCTCCGGTTCCCGGTCCCCTCATCACCAGCCTCGTCACCCACGACCTCGGAGCCGCTCCGTCGGAGGTCTTTGCCTCGTTCGATCTGCAACCCTTGGCCAGCGCTTCCCTGGGTCAGGCTCATGCTGCGACCCTGGCCGACGGCACCGAGGTGGTGGTCAAGGTCCGCCGGCCGAATGTGGTCGAACAGATCGAGCAGGACCTGGAGATCCTCCACAACCTCGCCGCCCGGGCCCAACGGCGTTGGGAGGCAGCCGCAGACTACGACCTGGTGGGCATCGCCGAAGAGTTCGCCCGGACATTGCGCGCGGAACTGGACTACCTCCACGAAGGCCGCAACGCCGAACGCTTTGCCGCCAACTTCGCCTCCTCTGCCACGATCCGCATCCCGCGCATCTACTGGGACACCACCACTTCTCGTGTCCTGACAATCGAGCGGATCAGGGGAATCAAGATCGATGACGTGCAGGCCCTCGACGCGGCCGGCATCGATCGGTCGACGCTGGCGCACCACGCGGCCTGGGTGGCCGCGAAGATGGTTTTCGAGGACGGGTTCTTCCACGCCGACCCCCATCCGGGCAACTTTTTCATCGAGCCCGGCGGCCGCATCGGGTTGATCGACTTCGGCATGGTGGGGGAAGTCGATGCGCAGCTGCGTGAGAAGCTCGGCGCGCTGCTCATCGCGTTGGCCGGTCAGCAACCCCGCCGGGTGGCTGCGGCCCTGACCGGGCTCTCGTCCGGCCGGGGCCGGGTAGATGTGCCCGCTCTCGCCACGGATCTGGCTCCATTGCTCGACCGCTACGCTGGGCGCGAACTGGGACAGATTTCCCTCGGGGCGCTGATCCAAGATGTGCTGACGGTGGTCCGCCGGCACCACGTCCAGATTCCGTCGGACCTGGCGCTGTTGTCGAAGATGCTGATCATGGTCGAAGGCCTGGGTGTCGAACTCGATCCACAGTTCCAGCTTGCCGAGCTCCTCGACCCGTACGCACGGCGCCTGGCATCCGCTCGTTATTCGCCTGAGGTCCTGGCGAGCAGGTTTCGGCAGGCAGGATTCGACGTTCTCGATGTCGTGGCGGAACTTCCCGATCAGCTCCGGCGGCTGCGGGAGACGCTCGATGCCGGCGGACCTGAAGTGCACCTGCGCGCTGCCGAACTCGAACCCTTCGTCGCCCGCCTCGAGACGACGGGACGTCGGCTCGTAGTCGCCCTCGTGGCAGCCGCGCTGGTCCGCACCCTCGGCGCAGTAATGAGTGCCGAGGCCATCCGCAATAGGTTCTCCGGCCCGAGCCCCGGTTCCGATCCGCGCGGTTCTCGCGGCGCCGACGGTCTCCGGACTGGGCGTACCCGTCGACGACGGCACCGGTAGGGCAACGATCCGGCAACATCGGTCATCCTCACCGTCGCCCGGAACGTCCAAGACATCATCCCGAACACCTCCAAATGCGAAGGGGCAGGACATGGCGAAGAAGATGCGCGTGGGCATCAACGGATACGGAGTCATCGGCAAACGCGTCGCCGATGCAGTACGGCTCCAGCCGGACATGGACCTGATCGGCGTCAGCGACGTGCTCTCCGACTACCGGGTCGCGACAGCGGCAGGCAATGGAATACCCCTCTACGCATCCACGCCGGAATCCTCAGCGCAGATGTCTGCGGCGGGGATTTCGGTGGCGGGCGGACTGCCCGACCTGCTGAATGCGATCGACGTCGTCGTAGACTGTACCCCGGCCGGAATTGGTGCCGAAAACCTCGAGCACTACCGGAGCCGGGGTGTCAAAGCCATCTTCCAGGGCGGCGAAAAACATACCCTCACCGGCCACTCCTTCGTCGCACACGCAAATTTCGCTGCTGCTGTGGGCCGGGACACCACCCGGGTGGTCTCGTGCAACACCACGTCCACGGTGCGGACCTTGACGGCCCTGAAGAATACGGGACTGCTCGCCAAGGCGCGGGGCGTCCTGATTCGTCGGGCTACCGACCCGTGGGAGTCCGATCACTCCGGGATCATGAATACGATCGTTCCCGAACGCAAGATTCCCAGCCACCAAGGGCCCGACGCACAAAGTGTCGATCCGGACCTCGATGTCGTCACCATGGCCGCCAAAGGCGCGCACACCCAGAACCATCTGCACTATTGGGTGGTAGAGCTGACCCGTTCGGTCGCCCGCGACGACGTGCTCGAGGCACTGAGGGCTTGTTCGCGAATCGCCTTCGTCCGCGAGTCGGACGGCGTGGTCGCCCCCAACAGCACGATCGAATTGATGCGCGATCTCGGGCGACCTCGCGGTGACATGTACGAGGTCGCCCTGTGGGAAGACATCCTCACCGTCGACGGTACCGAGCTGTACTACAGCTACACCGTCGACAACCAGGCCATCGTCATTCCCGAGAACATTGATGCCATCCGCGCCGTGACCGGAACGATCGTCGATGCTGCCGAATCGATCCGGCTGACCGACGCCACACTTGGTATTCGGCGCAACTTCCTCCCGGAGGCCCGAGAGGTACCGTCCGAGTCCAGCACCGCCACCCGGTGACATCCGCCCGCCCCGGTCGACGAGAGAACGCACTCGGGTCGGACACATGATCGACTGCACGGCAAAGATGCCGTTGCGCGGGAAGAGCCCACGCTGGGGGCGTGGGCAGGTCAGGAAGATCTAGGTCGCGGTAGCGGCACCGATCACGAGAGCCGCCGACATCGGTGGGATCGTTACTGTCGGTCGCGGGGACGTGGATACGGCCCTGGTACGTCTTCAAGGCGGTAGGCTATTCGGTCTCATGTGAGGGTTCTCGATTGCCGCGGTTTCCTCGGCCGGTCCACGCTGCACCCGCACTGGTCTTGCCGGCGGTACTTGCGCTTCAAACCGGAGGGTCCTGGTATTGCGCCCACCTGGTGTGGCAGATTCGAGCGGTGAGAGGTGTGTGTGGCGTGATCCGGCACAGTGGACAGGCCGAGATTCGGCTCGGAGCCGAGTGGCCCTGGCCGCGAGTTCTTGCGAGTCCACACCCGCGCACGGGTCGACCGGTACGGTGTGTGCGAGCGATGCCGGAGGGTCCCGACCGGTGAATATCTCTTGATGTCCCGAATGCCGGATCGGGTTCCGATGTCCGTCTTCGCCCGGCGCCGGGCCGCCCTCCAAGGTGTCGATGTTTCCGTCGTTTGTCGGGCTTCGTCTCAACGCTTCGTGAGCACGCGTGTGGGTTTCAGCGCCTCGGGGTCCTCGCGGCCCTTGCGGGCGACGACGACGTAGACGACGGCGAGGACGAACACGATGGCGGAGGTGAACGAGTTGATCCGGATCCCGGCGATCTCGGTGGCCGGATCGGACCGCATGAGTTCGACGAAGAACCGGCCCGCGCTGTATCCGGCCACGTAGAGCGCGAACAGCCGGCCGTGTCCGATGCGGAATCGCCGGTCGACGAGCACGAGCAGCAGCACGACGAGCAGATTCCACACCAGCTCGTACAGGAACGTCGGGTGCACCACCGCCGCGACCTGCCCGGTGGAGATTCCGTCGATGAGGTCCGGGCTCGTGAGTCCCGCGTCGTTGCGGCGCTCGTAGATCTCGAGGCCCCACGGCACGGTCGTCTCTCGGCCGTAGAGTTCCTGGTTGAACCAGTTGCCGAGCCGGCCGATGGCCTGGGCCAGCAGGATCGCCGGGGCCAGCGCGTCACCGAAGGCGGGCAGGGGAATGCCGCGGCGACGGCACCCGATCCAGGCGCCGACCCCACCGAGGGCGACCGCCCCCCAGATCCCCAGTCCGCCCTGCCAGATCTTCAACGCGTCGACCGGGTCGGCGCCCGCACCGAAGTACTTCTGCCAGTCGGTGGCGACGTGGTACAGACGGCCCCCGATCAGGCCGAACGGCACGGCCCACACCGCGACGTCGAGCACGGTGCCGGGCTCGCCACCGCGGGCGACCCAGCGGCGGTCACCCCAGAAGATCGCGACGACGATCCCGACGATGATGCACAGGGCATAGGCCCGCAGCGCGATCGGCCCGAGGTACCACACCCCCTGTGGTGGACTGGGCAGATACGCCAGGACGGTGGCGGCGGCGGGTACGACAGTGGGAACCACGATTTCTTTCTATGTCACGTCGCGGCTGCGACTGGTACGCGGACGCAGCGGTGGGTTCTTCAGAAGGAAAGGAAATTTCATGGCGGTGCGTCGTGGGGCAACGCCATGGTGCGGCCGGGTCGTTGGTGCTCAGGACATCGGACATCGGGGGTCGGTACGGTTGACTGCCACGCTGTGCCATCTTGCCTTGTGTCGCCTTCTGTCAGATGTTCCTTTGATGAAGGTTCGTTGAAGAAGGGCCATAGAAGGAAGAAGGGGATCGAGCTCCGATCGGTACCAGGTCCGCATCGACCAGTTGCGGGGCGGCCCCGCACCGGCGTACATGCTTCGCTCCTTGAGCCCGTAGATCCAGCCATTTCGTGAGAATTACGTTGGCTGGGTACCGGATTGACCGGGTATGGAAAATGCTTCGCCAGCGCGCGGGTGTGTCTGGAAAGAACTGGCCTGGTTCATGGGGCGGGCCGGTCCGCTGTCTGGTCGGCCGCTCGGTGGGACAGGCCGGCACGGTCTACCGCGGCGGTGAAACCAAAGCCAATGCCTAGGACGCCCGGGGATCGCCGTTCAATCCCGCATGTGCACCGGCCTGCGCGTTCTGTATCCCGACGATGATCTGATTGGGAAACTGTAGATACCCCGCTGCCGCGTCGATCTCGGGGCCGGCCGCACACGCGTCTTCCCTCCGGCTGCGCCAGCAGCGCATAGCGATCCGTCGCGCACTCGAATGCATCGCGCGGATCTTCTCGGACCACCGGCTGGACAGTGCTGCGGGCCTGCTGCCAGCGGTCGAAAGCGGTCCGCCGTACCGGGACCGCGCTGCTGGTCCCCGCGCTCCCCGGCGTCGGCGTCGGCGTGCGCAACACGGACTTGGTCGCCCACGCCGCGACGAAAGCCCTGACGATGCGGTTGCCCGGTAAGGACGTCACCGCCGCGCTGGTGGCCGAGCCGGCGCACGGGCTGAGCTATTCCCGACGAGCGCATCAACGCCACCGACGCTGCGATCGAGGTCCGACTTCGCCGACATCCTCGGGCAGAAGTGATCACCAGCCTTCCGGGCATTGGATTCCGGCTGGAAGCAATATTCGTCGCTGCCCACGGCGAGCCCACTCTGGTCGGCCCGGACGACCGGCTCACCGCGTGGGCGGGCCGGCACCGATGCCGAAAGTTCCCGGCAGACGCCCCGGGCGAATGCACACCCCGGCGCTACAGCAGATTCCTGGGCCGGGTGATGTACATGTCGGTACTGCCCGCGGCCCGCTGCGACTCCGAAAGCAAGGGCCTCATCTGGCTGGGCCGCGGCCGCACTACGGTCCTCTATGTCCTTACCCGCGAAACGCGTAACCTGGCAATCGGATGCGCCGGTCATCGCGGCTGCGGCTCGACAGGGCATTGAGTGTTCTTTCCTTGCGAGTCGCTCGCGTACCGGGTGTCGTCTGGTTGTCGTGGTGTGCGGATCGGTTCTGCAGGCGGATCGGCACCGATGCCTGCGCCTACCCCTTTCTGGTGCGTCGACCGTGCAGGTGTTGCTTCATGCAGGAAGCAACAGGCCGGTATGGCGGTCCGGTGCGGGTGACCGCGCCGGGGAACGTGCTGTTATCCGAGCGAGCCGATCAGCTCTCGGCAGGCCTGCTCACAGCGGCGGCAGACCTCGGCGCAGGTTCTGCAGTGCTCGTGATGGGAGGCGTGCTGCGCGCACTGGTCGCCGCATTTCTTGCACGAAGCCGCGCAGGCCTCCAAGACCGAGCGGGTCAGATTCGCGTCGTAGCCGGTATGTCGCGAGAGCACCCTGCTTGTGATTTCGCAGAGGTCAGCGCAGTCGAGGTCCGTGCGGATGCATTTGGTCAGCTCCTCCACCGACTCTTCGCTAAGGCAGGCATCGGCGCATGCGGTACATACCTGGGCACAGTCCATACACGCCTCGATGCAGCCAGCCAGCTTCGCCGTGTCGATCCCGGCCAAACCCTTCGGGTAGTTCTCCAGCATGGTGGCAGCAGTACTCATCGTTGTTCTCTCCCGTCGTCGAGGATGGGGAAGAGGCCGTCCTCTGCGAGGACAGGCCTGATCAATCGCCGCGTACCCACCAACGCGGGCTTGTAACAACAGGTGCGCCCTCCTCGGTGCCGGCGCAACGATCGGCTGCCATCCCGCGCAGGGAACTCCACTGCAGTGCAACAGCGAGGTCGACCACACCATCTGCAACGCGAAAAGCTACCAAATCCGCTGCTTCTCAACCCTGTACAGAGGATATTCATGGCCGCGGAGGTGGCATGGACGGCGTCCCGCCGGCGACCACAGATTGCTTCCCCAGCCCGAATCCCAGACACATGAAGATTTGGTGAAGATATTCCTGCCTCGACATCGAGGCGCTGAGCACGGTCATGCGGATCCGTACCACTTCGGGGTCGCGGAGGCACTCGACCCGCCTAGGACAGAGGATCCCTGGGGGCGGACAGATCGTCTCCCTCGAAGATCAGGCCCACGGCACTACCCCGCGCCCAGTAGCCGCCTCGCCCAACCGCAGCGAGGGGCCCTTCGGTGATTACGACATGGACATGGTGCAGCGGCCGTCGACCGCGGCGGTGCCTAGGGGCTCGATCATGATGGTGTCGAACCAGGATGGGGGCAATTTGCTGGTCACCACCATACTTCGTCGTTCCTGGACGGCCTCGGCAAGGCGGAAGAACGCCTTCGCGGCAGCCCGCCCGGACGGGCAACGTACCGATGCCGTCGACGAACGATCAACTCCATCCCGGGAGGAATTCTGATGATGGTCTTGTCGATCGACCGTCGACACACCGCGGCCCGTCCGGTCGCCGCGGTCACCGGTTCGAGGTGGACCACGACACCCGCATGCCGGCATCGATCATCGTATGCGCGATGCGCAGGTGCTTCGACGAGGTGGGTTTGCCGGTGCCAGAGGCCGCAGACCGTGTGGTTTCGCCGCGGTGCGTCCACTCCAGCGCCGCCAAGGCGTTCGGGATGGAACCGGGTCGACGGATCGTATTCGCGCCAGGACATGGACGTCAGTGTCCTTGCCCGTTACCGCCTCCGGGACTGTGAATTCGCTCCTGGTACTCGCTCAGGACCGTGCGCTGCTCGACCTCCGCCTCGTGGTGCGCCGTCTCGAGGGCGGTCGCCTCCTCGGCCGGGTCCGCGCTCCACCAGCTGCCCGCGCCGGGCTTGCCGGCGGTGCCGAGCTTGTTCATGCGCTTGGGCACCGGAGCACCCTGGTACTCGAGCGGGACCGGATGGCCGTGCTCGTCCACCGGGCCGAGCGGCTGGTGGATCTCGATGTACTCGCCGTGCGGCAGGCGACGGACAATGCCCGTCTCGATGCCGTGCTCGAGCACCTGACGGTCGCTGCGCTGCAGGCCCAGGCAGAACCGGTAGGTCAGGTAGTAGGCGAGCGGAGGGCCGAGCACCATGCCGATGCGGCCCATCCACGTGGTGGCATTGAGCGAAATGTGGAAGGTGATCGCCACGATGTCGTTCATCCCCATCAGCGTGAGAACGGTGTAGAACGCCAGGGCCATCGCGCCGATCGCGGTACGCACCGGCACGTCCCGCGGACGCTGCAGCAGGTTGTGGTGCGCATCGTCCTTGGTGAACTTCTTCTCGATCCACGGGTAGGCGATCAGAAGCGTGAACACCAGGCCCATGATCACCGCGACCCAGAACACCGCCGGGATGGTGTAGCGGCCGAACAGGTAGATATCCCACGCCGGCCAGGTGCGGGCCAGGCCGTCCGTCCACAGCATGTAGATGTCGGGCTGCGAGCCGGCCGACACCTGCGACGGGTTGTACGGGCCGATGTTCCAGATCGGGTTGATCTGGAGCAGACCGCTCATCAGCGCCAGCACGGCGAAGGTGATGGCGAAGAACGCACCGGACTTGACCGCGAACACCGGCAGAATCCGGACACCGACGACGTTCTGCTCGGTACGGCCGGGGCCGGGGAACTGGGTGTGCTTCTGGTACCAGACCAGGGCCAGGTGGGCTGCGATCAGGGCGAGGATGATGCCCGGAATCAGCAGCACGTGCGCGACGTACAGGCGCGGGATGATGAGCATGCCGGGGAAGTCGCCGCCGAAGATCAGCCAGTGCATCCAGGTGCCGATCACCGGGATGCTGATGGTGATGCCGGACAGCGCGGCGCGCAGGCCGGTGCCGGAAAGCAGGTCGTCGGGCAGCGAGTAGCCGAAGAAGCCCTCGAACATCGCCAGGATCAGCAGCAGCGAGCCGATCACCCAGTTCGCTTCACGCGGACGGCGGAACGCACCGGTGAAGAACACGCGCAGCAGGTGCACGATGATCGACGCGGCAAACATCAGCGCAGCCCAGTGGTGGATCTGCCGGACGAACAGACCGCCGCGCACCTCGAACGAGATGTCCAGGGTCGTCTCGTACGCGCGCGACATCGTGACACCGCGCAGCGGGGTGTAGGCGCCGTCGTAGGTGACCTCGGCGAGGGACGGATCGAAGAACAGCGTCAGGTACACGCCCGAGATCAGCAGGATCACGAAGCTGTACAGGGCGATCTCACCCAGCAGGAAGGACCAGTGGGTGGGGAACACCTTGTTGATCTGACGCCGCAGCCCGGCCGCCGGATGGTAGCGCGAGTCGATGTTCTCCGCCGCGTGGGCGGCGCGGGACGGTGTTGCAGTACGCACGGGCGACGCTCCCAAAATGCGGCGAATATTCGTCGTCGGACGGTGTTAGCCCGGCCTTCGTCCGGCCGAGTACGCTTTATCTGCCACTTCTGCAGGCCTGGACACGACTCCTGACTCGGCACATCAGAGACTTGGCACATTGGATTCGAGCAGCGAGAAGGACTAGGCTGCATCCAATCCGATCCGTTCCTGCGTGGAATCCCACAGTTCCGCCGGAACAGTCGAGGTGCGACCGATTCAATAATTCTGTTGTGCCTCAATCGCAATGACCCGCGGGCGCCGTTGGGAGCACAGGTGCGGAGTCGGCGTAGGGCGAAGCAGGGTTCACAGAGTTGGCGCAGGCGCAGACGTGACAGCCAGTTGCGGGTTCGTCCCGGCTTGGGAGGGGTGAACGCCTGGGTTCGATTCCAGATCGGCGGGTTCTGGGTCGTCGCTGTCATGGCTGTGACCCGGGGGATGATCAAGTCGGCGATCTTGCGTACGAACCGATGCTGGATAGGAACGTCCACAATCACCTCTACAGATGCGCTCACATCGAAACGCTCGTTCGGCTTCAGCTCCGGTTCCAGGAAGTCGCCACTGAGCCAGGGGATGTCCGGACGACGGAGCTTCAAGTTTTCGATTGTCCGAGCTGGAAGATCGACTGCGGTTACCGCGCCCAATCCGGCGAGTTGAGCTGAAAGCCAAACGGTTCCGCAGCCCCTCCCCGGGATCTTCATATCCGGTCGTGCCGTCGCGCGGACGACCTCGAGAACATACGTCCCGCAATGTTCATTGCCTCGATGGACTCCTCCGGCAGTGGACCTTTTCACCCACTCGGTCCAGAACTGGAGCTGAGCCTCCATCGTCGGTTGAATCATAGGCCTGGTCTTCTTTCGCGAGCTTCCGCGAGCGAGCGCCTTCGGCAGCAGTGCTACTCGGCAGCGCACATCGATCGCGCTTCACTGGGCAGTGTGCCCAGTCGGCGCAAGTTCTGACCTGCAGCGGCGGTCGATGGCCGATTGCCGAAAGTGTCGTTCCCCCAATGGTAGGGCGGTTCCCTTCCAGGCCCGAGACACTTCATCGAATCTTCATGTCCTGAGGATGAGCCGCACTCTGCTGCCCTGTCTGTTCTCGCCGGTGATGCGCATCACGCATTCGCTCGCACCCGGCGGGGACGTTACTGCGTCGGACAGGTGCATTCGTCCCTGTGGTGAGCGGAGATAGCGGTGTCGGCGGCACCCGACGGCAGAGGGAGACGGGATTCGAGCACCAACCCGGCAATGCCCGAAAGTAGGCACACAGCCGTTACCGCAGTCAGGGCGGGCTCAGTTCGGCCGGCAATCGTGTCACCGAGAAGTACCGCTCCGATCGTGCCGGGCAGGATGCCGATGATCGTAGCGACGGTGTACGGAAGCAGCCGCACGGACGACAAGGCGCAGCAGTAGTTGACCACCGCGAACGGCACCACCGCGATGAGGCGCAGTGATCCGACAGCCAGCCATCCCCGGTGCGCCAGACGGGCATCGACAGCCCGTACCGCCGAGTGCGACAGCCGCGCTTGAACTGCGTCTTTGCCGAGCGTTCGAACCACCATGAATGCCACCACTGCGCTCACAGTCGTGGCGGCGATGGCGACGCCGATGCCGACCAGAGGGGAGAACAATACCCCGGCACTCACCGTGAACACGGTGCGGGGAATCGGGGTGACGGTCAGCACGGTCTGAGCGAGGAAGAACACCACCACAAACGTCGGGCCTACCGCCGTCGCCCATTCCCGAATCTGCACGATCGGCGGATACGGAACCAGAGTGGCCATCGCAACCACCGTCGCGGCCACCGGTAGTGCGACGAGAAATTTACGGCCGAGCTGGATTCTCGTCACAGCCGCCCAGGATAGCAGCGTCTCCCATGGCGTGATGTCTTCGTGCCGCACACCGACACCGATTCCGCCGCATGTCCAGTCAACGATCTCGGAAGGGACTGCACGGGGACAACGGAGCCCCCGACCACACCACAAATACTATCTGGAATAGTAGTTGCGGTGTGGGTACGCCGAGGAGGGTCGCAATGTCCGTCAGAACCATGTCGACGATCGGGTTCCTAGCGGTGATCGCCCTGCTCATTGTGGGACTGTGGCCCCGCGGGGATGAACCCGCGACCGGGCCGCGTACCGACCACGCCACCTCAACCGCTCCTTCCACCGTCGACACCTCCGAAGGGCTGTTCCGCGCCGACGGACCGGCAGGACGAATCTGTCCGGCGCCGGTCGGTTCCGCCTCGGGACAGTTGAGGGGGGTCTCGGTGCGATGCCTAGGCTCCACCGAAACGGTTGATCTCGGAAGTGCACTGCAGGGCGAGCCCACGTTGGTCAATCTCTGGGCATCCTGGTGCGGCCCGTGCCGGGAGGAGATGCCGGTGCTCGACACCTATGCCGCCGAGCCGGGCTCGATCCGGGTGGTGGGGCTCAACGTGCAGGACACCGCAGCTTCCGCGCAGGCCTTGATGGCCGAACTCGAGTTGCGTTATCCCTCGTTCGTCGACATCGACGCGGCCGCGCAGGAGGCACTGCAAGTCCCACCGGTGCTGCCGTTGAGCTTTCTCGTACACCGGGACGGGTCCGTCGAGCGCGTGGTGAACCCCCCGGTGTTCACCGCGCCGGCCGAGGTTCGCTCCGCGGTGGAGGAGATGCTGCGATGACGGGGACGAGCCGGAGGCACCGTCGACGGCCCTGGCCTGTGCTGACACTGATCCTGGTTGCGTTGCTGGGGGCCGGTGCCTGTGGCACCGGAACCGACGCCGTCGCCCAGGGCGGCACCTTCGATTTCGTCGCCCCCGGCGGCCAGACCGATATCTTCTACGACCCGCCGTCCGCCCGCGGCACCCTCGGGCCGCTCTCCGGCCCGGATCTGATGGCCGACGGTGTCACCGTGGATTTGGCCGACTATGCCGGCCAGGTGGTGGTGCTCAATCTGTGGGGCCAGTGGTGCGCCCCGTGCCGCAGCGAAGCCGACGATCTCGAACGCGCCTACGCCGCCACCCGGGCTCTGGGGGTGCAGTTTCTCGGCATCAACGTCCGCGATCCTCAACGTGACAAGGCACAGGACTTCGTGATCGACAACAACGTCTCCTACCCGTCCATCTACGATCCGCCGATGCGCACCCTGATCGCCCTGGGAGGGAACTTCCCCACGAGCGTCATCCCCTCCACCCTCGTTCTCGACCGGCAGCATCGGGTCGCCGCGGTGTTCCTGCGGGCGCTGCTGACCGAGGATCTGCAGCCGGTCATCGAGCGAGTGGCGGCGGAGTCATGATCGTCCTGGCGCAAGAACTGGGCACCAGCTTCCAGACGGTCGCCGCCACCGGGCCGCTCGTGTTCGCCCTGGCGGCGGCGGCGCTGGCCGGTCTGGTCTCCTTCGCTTCGCCGTGCTGTATTCCGCTCGTGCCCGGGTACTTGTCGTACCTGGCCGCGGTCTCGGGGGCGGAAGCACCGACGGTCACGGCGGGCGATACGCGTGTCCGCGCCGCCGGACGGTGGCGGGTCACCGGTGCCGCGTTGTTGTTCGTCGCCGGGTTCACCGTGGTGTTCGTCCTGGCCACGGCGTCGGTCTTCGGGGTGATCGGGGCGTTGCGCGTCAACCAGGAACTGCTTCAACGCATCGGTGGCGCCGTCACCGTGGTCATGGGGTTGACCTTCCTCGGGTGGGTCCCCGCCTTGCAGAAGAATCTGCGTTTCGCCCCGCGGCAGATCTCCTCGCTGGCAGGAGCTCCCTTGCTGGGTGGAGTGTTCGCCCTCGGCTGGACACCGTGCCTGGGCCCGACGCTGGCCGGGGTGCTCTCGGTGGCCGCCGGCACCGAAGGCACCACCGCCGCCCGTGGCGTGGTGCTGATCATCGCCTACTGCCTGGGGTTGGGATTGCCGTTCGTCGCGCTGGCCTTCGGCTCCTCTTCCGCCCTGCGTGGGGTGGGATGGCTGCGCCGCAACTCCCGCAATATCCAGATCGCCGGGGGCATGCTGCTCGTGGTGGTCGGATTCGCCTTGATGACCGGAGTCTGGGAGATGTTCATCGCCTGGATCCGCGACGAGTTCGTCACTGACGTGGTGCTGCCGATATGACCGTCACCGACCGTGCTCCGGCCTCGAAGCCGTCACCGCCGCCGGAACCCTCACCGCTGCGCCGAGCCGTCGCCACGGCACGCAACCTATGGCGTCAGCTCACCTCCATGCGCACCGCTTTAGTGTTGCTGTTCCTGCTCGCCCTCGCTGCCGTCCCCGGGGCGTTGCTGCCCCAGCGAAGCCTCAACGCCGGCAAGGTCGACGAGTACATCGCCGCGCGTCCGGTCCTCGGCCCCGTCCTGGACCGGCTCGAAGCGTTCGACGTGTTCGCCAGCTTCTGGTTCACCGCCGTCTACGCCCTGCTGATGGTTTCGCTCATCGGCTGCCTGATCCCCCGGCTGCGCGAGCATCTGCGCGCTGTGCGCAGCGCCCCGGTACCTGCACCGCGCAACCTGTCGCGATTGCCGCATCACCACCAGGGGCTGCTCGACGCGCCGGTCGAGGAGTCCCTCGACCGGGTCCACGACCTGCTGCGAGGCTGGCGTCTGACCACCCGCACCGAGCCCGGCGCGGTACAGGCGGTATCCGCGGAAAAAGGGTATCTGCGCGAAGCCGGCAACCTGGTCTTCCACTTCTCGCTGGTCGGGCTGCTGGTGGCGGTGGCCACCGGTCGGCTGTTCGGGTACGAGGGGTCGGTGATCGTCATCGCCGACGGCGGGCCGGGATTGTGCAACACCTCCCCGGCGGTGTACGACTCGTTCCGCGCCGGAGCCGCCACCGACGGCACCGGACTCGATCCGTTCTGCCTCAAGGTCGAAGATTTTTCCGCCGACTACCTCGACAACGGGCAAGCCGAAATGTTCACCTCCACGCTGTCCTACCAGACCGGCACGGACATCGGCACCGACCGCTGGCAGCGGTACCAAGTGCGGGTCAACGAGCCGCTGCGGCTGGGCGACGAACGGGTGTATCTCACCGGTCACGGTTACGCCCCCCGGTTCACCGTGACCTTCCCCGACGGGCAACAACGCACCGAGACACTGCAGTTCGCCCCCGAAGACGCCACCACGTTCCTCAGCAGCGGAGCGCTGCGCTTCGACCCGCCCGGCGGCACCTATCCGGATCCGGACGAGCGTCGCCGCAACCAGATCGCGATCGAAGGATTGTTCGCTCCCACCGCCGCGTTCAACGGCACCCTGCTCACCTCGGTGTTCCCCGACATGCGCGATCCCGCAGTGGCCGTCGACATCTACAAGGGCGACACCGGCCTCGACACCGGCATTCCCCAGTCGATCTTCTCGCTCAACGCCGAGATGATCAACCAAGGCCGACTGGTCAAACAGGCCCGGGTCAACCTGCGACCCGGAGAACACACCACCCTCACCGACGGCACCACCGTCCGGTTCGACGGCGCCGAGGAATTCGCCTACCTGCAGGTCTCCCACGACCCTGCCCAGAACTGGGTGCTGGTCTTCGCGATCACCATGATGGGCGGGCTGGTGGCCTCACTGGTGATCAAACGCCGCCGGATCTGGGTGCGGCTGCGCCCCGCCGGCCGCGGCACCGCCGTCGAACTCGGCGGGCTGGCCCGCACCGACCACGCCGGCTGGGGACCGGAATTCACCGATATCTGCCGACGCCTGGCCCCCGGGACCGGGGCATCACCTGCTGCGAAAGAGGACCGCTAGAGCCATGCCGATCGACGACACCCTCGCCCGTTACTCCGACCTGAGCTTCGAGGCCGCCTTCGCCGTCTACCTGCTGGCGTTTGTGCTGTTCGTCGCCGAATTCGCCGCGGTCCGCACCCGCCGCACCGACCCCACCCTCGTCCCCGCCGCAGCTGTCCCCCCGGCAGCCCCCGGGCCCGGCCGGGTGATCACGCCGACCGGGCGCGAGCTGTCGGACCGGCTCGGCCGGATGGGCATCAGCGTGCTCGTGGTCGCCTGGATCCTGCACGTGGGGTCGATGGTGCTGCGCGGGCTGGCCACCGCCCGTTTCCCCTGGGGCAACATGTACGAGTTCGTCACCGTCACCGCCGCGATCGGGGTGCTCGCCGGTCTGATCGTGCTGCGCCGCCCGGCGCTGCGGGTGGTGTGGATGTTCGCGTTGCTCCCGGTGCTGGTGCTGCTGTTCGTCGCCGGCACCGTGCTCTACGCCGACGCCGCCCCGGTGGTGCCGGCGTTGCAGTCGTTCTGGCTGCCGATCCACGTGTCGGTGGTGTCCGTCTCGAGCGGGGTGTTCCTCGTCTCGGGGGTGGCCAGCATGTTGTTTCTGCTGGCGCTGCGCGCCGAACACCGCCCCGGGAGCCGGCTGGCGACGATGACGGCGCGCCTGCCCGACGCCCGCGCCCTCGACCGCCTGGCCTACCGCACCACGATCTTCGCCTTCCCACTGTTCGGCGCCGGGGTCATCCTCGGGGCGATCTGGGCCGAGGCCGCCTGGGGCCGATTCTGGGGCTGGGACCCGAAAGAAACCGTCTCGTTCATCGCCTGGGTGATCTACGCCGCGTACCTGCACGCCCGCGCCACCGCCGGCTGGCGCGAAACCCGCGCCGCATGGATCAACATCGCCGGTTTCGTAGCGATGCTGTTCAACCTGTTCGTCATCAACATGGTCGTCTCCGGCCTGCACTCCTACGCCGGGCTGAACTGACCCCGCCCACCCCCGCGGTACGCCGGCAATGACTCTCGAAGAGGTCCCCGGTGGACCTGGGGGCACCGGCCGCGCCGGCACATTGGCGCCGAAGACCGGGGCCGGTGGTGTGGGCTCCGCACGGCTTCGATCGGGGCCGGGCTGACATTGTATGCCGCTGCCCACCGCGTATGGCCTGGGGCCTGCGCCGATCGCAATCGCGATGCTCACCGCTGCGGTCACGCACCGGTCCCGGCGGATCGGGTTCGGCCATCTCCCGGGGCCCGGGTTCTTCCTGCCGTTGCTGCCCTCGGTGAGCGTCGATGCCGGGCTGGCGCTCGGCGCCGTCGAGGCGATGGCGGTCGGTGTCTTCGGAGCGCTGACCTGCGATGCTCAGCCGCACCTCCGCCGCGCCGCTGTCGATTGCGGGGGCCTGGGTGGTCACCGAAGCGGTGCGGGCCCGAGTGCCATTCGGCGGCCGGTTCGCCTTGACAGGTAACGGCCCGTTGCTGTCGTGGGTTTCGCTCTCGGTGAGCCGGGGTGAGCTTCGCTATGCCCCTGACCGGGACCGCCGCCCTCGCGGCGGCGCTCGCTCCGCCGGATGCCAAAGCACATGTGCCAGCATCGACGGCACCGACCTTGGCCACGGTACAGGGCACCCGTGCCGTGCACGGGTGAGACTTCAACACCCAACACTCAACACCCAACACCTGACGTCCGATGCCGCACCGTCCTCGACAACCCCCGGCCGGCCACCGAACAATCGGCGGGGTTCGCGAGTTTCTGCTGGGTTCTGTCCGCCAGCAATGCGCTCAGGGTACGGCGTGCCCAGTGGCACGCCGGCACGCTCTGAAGACGACGAAGTGAGCGGCAGCAACGACCGGCAAGCGTCATCGAGTCGATACCGCTGTCACCGCCGCGCCGCGGTAGCCGAACAGGCGTAGTCCGTTGAGGACCACCAGAATCGCCGTGCCCGCGTCGACGGCCACCGCGACGCCCAGGCCGGCCAGCCCGGTGATGCCGGCGAGTAGGATTAATCCCTTGACGATCAGTGACCCGTACACGTTCTGCCTGACCACCCCGAACGTTTTCCGACTCAAGCCCAGCAGGTAGGGGAGCGTGACGATCGCATCGTTCATCAGCGTGACATCGGCGGCCTCGATCGCCACATCGGATCCGCCGCCCATAGCGATACCGACATCGGCGCGGGCCAGGCTCGGCGCGTCGTTGACACCATCGCCGATCATCGCCACTCCCCCATACATTGTGCGCAGCCGGTCGATCAGTTCGGCTTTCCGCTCGGGCAGTAACCCACCGTGAACTTCGGCAATGCCGATCTGCTCGGCTACCGCACGCGCCGCGGCCTCGTTGTCACCGCTGAGCATCACCGACGTCACGCCCAACCGGTGCAGCGCGGCGACCACGTCCGGAGCCTCGGGACGCAACCGGTCGCTGATACCGATCACGCCGATGACGACGCGTCCTTCGCTGACCAGCACCGCGGTCTGCCCGGCGATCTCGAGCCGCCGCACTTCACCCAGCACCTCATCGCATGTCTCGGCGCTGGCGCCGATGTGCTCCAGGTTGCCGATGGCGTGGTCCCTGGTGGCGCACACCAGGCACTTGGCGCTGGCACCGCGTCCGGCGACATTCACGAACCTGTCCATACGGTGCGCGGCGACGCCCTTGGCGGCCGCGGCGTTCCTAATCGCCGTGCCCAGAGGATGAGAGGAGAACTTCTCCAAACCAGCCGCGTCGGCGAGCACGTCGGAGTCAGTGGCGCCATGCAGGGCGATCACCTCCCCGACCACGGGCACACCCATGGTCAGTGTCTTGGTTTTCGGCCTCGGGGAACAATGGAACAGCCGTTGGCGCTAAGGGATGATCTTGTCCGCCTAGCACAATGATCCACTTGGCTGCTGGGGTTCGGAGAAAGATCGTATGAGCGGTGTGGCGTGGGGCTACCGTCCGCCGGGTGCCGGTGGAATTTCTGACTGATGAGCAGGCCGCAGCGTACGGACGGTTCGTGGAGGAGCCGACCCGTCCGGAGCTGGAGCGGTTCTTCTACCTCGACGACGTCGATCGCGAGCTGATCGGGAAACGGCGGGGTGACCACAACCGTCTGGGGTTCGCACTCCAGATGTGCACGGTCCGCTACCTGGGGCTGTTCCTGGAGGACCCGCTGGATGTGCCGTGGCCGGTGGTGGAGTACCTGGCCGAGCACCTGGGCGTGGAGGACGCCTCGTGCGTGAAGCGGTACACCGAGCGGTTGAAGACGGCGTACGAGCACGCGTGGGAGATCCGGGACGCCTACGGCTACCACCAGTTCGAGGATCGCGAGTGGGGGCGGAAGTTCCGTACGTTTCTGCACGGGCGGGCGTGGACGGCCGCCGAGGGGCCGGTGGCGCTGTTCAACCAGGCGGTGGGCTGGCTGCGGCGCAACCGTGTGCTGCTGCCCGGGGTGAGCGTGCTGGCCCGGCAGGTGGCCGAGGTGCGGGGCACGGCCGAGCAGCGGCTGTACGCCACGGTGGCGGGGGCCGCGCGCCGCGCGGACGGCGCACTGCCGGCGGACCTGGTGGCGCTGCTGGATGTTCCGGAGGGCCGTCGGGTGTCGGAGCTGGAGCGGCTGCGCCGGCCGCCGACGCGGACGACAGGCACGAGCATGGCGAAGGCGCTGGAGCGGGTCGATGAGATCGCCGCGTTCCGTCTGGGCCGGGTGCGGATCGACAAGGTCCCGCCGAACCGGCTGGCGTCCCTGGCCCGTACGGGGCTGGGGTCGAAGGCGCCGAACCTGGAGCGCACCCCGGAGCCGAAGCGCACCGCGCTGCTGACCTCGGTGGTCCGTCACCTGGAAGCATCCGCAATCGATGACGCGCTGGATCTGTTCGCGCTGCTGATGCAGGTGAAGCTCATCAGCGCCGCGCGGCGGGCGACAGACCGGGAGTGGGTGGCGGGCCGGGCCCGGGTGGTGAAGGCGTTCCGCATGGTCGACGGGGTGTTCCGGCTGTGGAGCGAGCAACTGGATCTGATCGCCGAGAGCGCCACGGACTTCGATCCGGGCGCGATGTGGCGGGCACTGGAGACGGAGATCGGCCCCCGCGCGGAGATCGAGGCCGCGTCCAAGCTGGCGGCGGAGATGATCGGGCCGGGAGACGACGAGGCCGAGGCGGAGATGCGGCGCCTGCTGGCCACCCGCTACAACACCGTCCGCCCGTTCCTGTCGCTGCTCGGGGAGTCGCCCGCGCTGGGCGCAGCCTCCGCCGGCAAGCGCATCCTGGAGGCGGTACGGCGGCTGCCCGCGCTCGCACGGCGGAAGGTCAAGGTCAAGCCGCTGCTGCCGCGTGAGATCGACGCCAAGCTGGTGCCACCGGCGTGGCGGTCGGCGGTGTACTCCAACCCGGAGCTGCCCGAGGGTGCGGTGGACCGCGACGCGTACGTGGTGTGCGTGCTGGAGCAGCTGTACAGGGCGCTGAACTCCCGGAATGTGTTCGCCTCGCCGTCGAACCGGTGGGCCGACCCGCGGGCGCGGCTGCTGGCCGGCAAGCAGTGGGAGGCCGTCGCCGACGACGTCCTGCACGGCCTGAGCCTGGACGAGCCGGTCGAGGAACACCTCGCCGGGCGGGTGCGGGCGCTGGACGCGGCCTGGCAGCTGATGGCCGAGCGGCTGGAGGAGGCCGGGCAGGACGCGAAGCTGAGCTTCGAGGTGCAGCCAGGCGGCCGGCTGAAGCTGAACGTGGACCGGCTCGGCGCGGTCGGCGAGCCGAAGTCCTTGCGGTGGCTGCGCAAGACCACCGCGGCGATGCTCCCGAAGATCGACCTGCCGGACCTGCTGTTCGAGGTCGACTCCTGGACTGGGTTCCTGGACGCGTTCGTGCACCTCGGGGACGGCCGCACCCGCATGGAGAACCTGAAGACCTCCCTGGTGGCGCTGCCGGTCGCCGAGGCGTGCAACATCGGCCTGACCCCCGTCATCGACCCCGAGGACGAAGCACTGACCCGGGGCCGGCTGGTGCACGTCGACCAGTACTACCTGCGCGCCGACACCATCGCCGCGGCGAACGCGAAGCTGATCGAGGCCCAGGCGCGGGTGCCGATCGTCTCCCACTGGGGTGAGGGCCTGCTGGCCTCGGTGGACGGGCTGCGGTTCGTAGTGCCCAAGCGGACCATCAACGCCGGTCCCTCGCCGAAGTACTACCACTTCAAACGCGGGATCACGTGGCTGAACGCGGTCAATGACCAGGTCGCCGGGATCGGGCAGATGGTCGTGCCGGGCACCCCGCGCGACTCCCTGCACATCCTGGACACCCTGCTGAACCTGGACGCCGGGGTGAAGCCGGAGATGGTCGCCACCGACAACGCCTCGTACTCCGACATGGTGTTCGGCCTGTTCTCGATGCTCGGCTACAACTTCTCGCCCCGGTTCCGGGACCTGGCCGACCAGCGGTTCTGGCGGGCGGAGATGCCCGGTGTCGAAACCGGCGGCTACGGCCCGCTGGAGCCGCTGGCCCGCAACAAGGCCAACCTGGGCAAGGTGGTCACGCACTGGCCGGACATGCTGCGGGTGGCCGGCTCCCTGGTGACCGGGCAGGTCCGCGCGTACGACCTGCTGCGGATGTTCGGCCGCGAGGGCCGCCCGACCCCGATGGGGCAGGCGTTCGCCGAGTACGGGCGGATCGCCAAGACGCTGCACCTGCTGCGCGTGGTCGACCCGGTGGACGACACCTACCGCAGGCAGATGAACCGGCAGCTCACCGTGCAGGAGTCCCGCCACAAGCTGGCCCGGGACATCTGCCACGGCAAGCGCGGGCAGATCATGCAGGCGTACCGGGAGGGCCAGGAAGACCAGCTCGGTGCGCTCGGCCTGGTCCTGAACGCCGCGGTGCTGTGGACGACCCGCTACCTGGACGCCGCCGTAGAGGAGCTGCGGGCGCTGCCCGCCGAGGAGCGGGAGTACGACGTCCTGGACGAGGATGTCGCCCGCCTGTCCCCGCTGCGTCACGCGAACCTCAACTGCCTGGGCCGCTACAGCTTCCGCGCCTCCACCCCCGTGGGCGGGGGCCTGCGGCCGCTGCGTGACCCGGACGCAGCCGGGGTGGACGAGGACGGGGAACAGTGAGCCTGCCGGCCGGGCCGCCGGTGGCTGTCAGTGCACGGGGCGGCGGCCGAGGATGGTCCAGGCGGTTTCGGTGACGGCGGCGACGGCGATGCCGAAGGCAAGGTGGGCGGCGAAGCCGCGCAGGTGGGTTACGGCCGGGTAGTCCCGGTTGGGGGCGGAGAAGCCGGCCAGTGGGGTGATGCCCTCGTCCACGATCAGCGACATCGCGGCTCCGGAGGCGAGTCCGGCCGCGACCGGTGTGAGGCCGGTGGTGCGGCGCAGCAGCGCGTACACCGGAGCCCAGCTGATGGCGAGCCCGTAATGGAACGCCGTCCCGGCCCGCTCCCGCGCCTTGTCGTCGAGGTGGATGCCGAGCAGGCCGAGGGTCTTGTCGGCGGCGATCTGAGAGGGGGAGCCGGGCCGGGCGGCGTCCTCACGCCGGCGGGTCTCGTCGGATTCGAGCTGGTAGAGCTTCATGCTCACCGGCTCCATCACCTTCGTCGCCGCGTACCCGGCGACCGGGGCGATGACGGCGTCGGTGAGCAGATCAGCAGTGGTCTTCATGGTGCTCTCCTTCCTGTCGGCCCCCTTCGGGGTGGCCGCGGGCCGCGACCACCCCTGGGGGTGCTCAGCAGCAGCCGGACGAGGAGGTGCCGGTGAGGATCTGGTGGATGAGCGGCTGTTCGATGGCGTAGGCGTCGGCGACGGGCAGCACTCGGGAGCCGGGGTGGCCGGCCAGCCAGTCCTCGGCGGCCGCGGCGCTGGTGAAGAAGTGGATCTCGTTGCAGAAGCTGGTGCGGATGGAGGCCGGAGTCTCGCAGGCGACGAGGGAGACGACCGCACCGGCTGGCTCCACGCTGGTGGGCCCGTCCGGGGGCACGGTCAGCCGCACCGGCTCCCCGGTGGCGCGGCAGGGGGAGGTCACCTGGGCGGTGTGGCCCAGGACGGCGGGGAAGACCAGGGTGTCGAGCGCGCACCAGGTGTACAGGGTGCGGCCGTCGGTCTCGTAGCGGTGCGGGGTGGGGTTGAGCGTCAGGCCGTAGCCGGTGACGCGGCCCTGAGTGTCGTACTCGGTGTCGGGCATGGCCGCGAGCGCCTGGCGGATCTCCTCACGGGTGCGGCCGGTTTCGGCGGCGAGCTGGTCGACGGTGACCGGCTCACCGGCCGCCAGCAGCGTCAGCAGGGGCCGCAGCAGAGCCAGTTCCAGGCCGGGAGCGCTGGTGAGCGAGTCGGTGAAGCGGGGGGCGAAGTCCTGGGTGTCGGTGTCCACGACCGCGTTCCTTCCTTGGGTGGATGGGTCCGATGCGTGCCGACCGTAGGGTCTGCCCCCGGGGTGAGGGTCAAGTGCGCTGCGGGTCGCCGGCCCAGCACAGGTCGCCCTCCGCCAGGTCCGCCCGGTGTTCGACCTGGAACTTCTCGATCCGGTCCAGGATCTGCTGCTGGGCGGCGATACGCTGGCGCAGCCGTTCGCGGGAGCGGTGCAGCAGCTCGGCCAGGTGCGAACCCACCGGCCCGGGGGGGCCGTCGAGATACGCCGTGGTCAGTTCCCGGATCTCGGCGACGGTCAGGCCCAGGCCACGCAGCTCGCCGATGAACCGCACGCACCACAGCGCGTCGGCGGTGTAGAGCCGGTAGTTGGCCGGGCTGCGGCCCAGGGTGTAGATCAGCCCGAGGTCGGTGTACTCGCGCAGCGTCTTGACCGGCACCCCCGTCCGGCGGGACAGCTCGCCGACCGTCATCGGCCGCGTCCGGCTCCCACTCATGATCGATCCTTCCCGGCGGTTTCAGCTGGCGCAGCAGGACAGCTTGGTGACGTCGCGGGTGTAGGTCTGGGCGGCGAGCTTCAGGCCCTCGGCCATGGTCAGGTAGGGGCACCACAGGTCGGCCATCTGCTGCACCGTCATCTGGTTGGCCAGCGCGTAGACGGCGGTGGCGACGACGTCACCGGCGCCGTCGGCCAAGACGTGCGCGCCCAGCAGGCGGCCGGTGGAGGCGTCGGCGACGAGCTTGATCAGGCCGCGGGTGTCGCGGTTGACCAGCGCGCGCGGCACGTACTCGAGCGGCAGGACGCGGCAGTCGCAGGTGTAGCCCTGGGCGACGGCCTCGGCGTCGGTCAGGCCGGCGGAGGCGATGGCCGGGCTGGTGAAGGTGACCCTGGGCAGGTGGCGGTAGTCCACCGTGCGCCCGGCACCGTCGAACGCGTTGTCGGCGATCAGCGCGCCGTGGGCGGAGGCGACGTAGACGAACTGGGGGTGCCCGGTGACATCCCCGGCCGCCCAGATCCGCGGATTGGCCGTACGCAGATGCCCGTCGACGACGACTTCGCCCCGCTCGCCGGTCCCCACTCCAACCGCCTCCAGGCCGAGTCCGTCGGTGACCGGACGGCGGCCGGTGGCCACCAGCAGCTCGTCGGCGCGCAGCTGAACCTCGCGGCCGTCGCCGGTGCGGGCGGTCGCCACGACCTCGCCCGAGTCACGGCGCACCGCGGTCAGGCGGGTGTGGGTGTGGACGGTGATGCCCTCGTCCGCGAAGACGTCCTGCAGGGCGGCGGAGATCTCGGGTTCCTCACCGGAGGTCAGACGACTGCGGGCCACCACGGTGACCTTGGCGCCCAGGCGGGCGAACAGCTGAGCCTGCTCCAGCCCGACATACCCGGCACCCAGGACCAACAGGCTCTTAGGCAGTACGTCCAGGTCCATGGCGGTGGTGGAGGTCAGGTAACCGGCCTCCTCCAGGCCGTCCACGGGCGGCGCCCACGGAGCGGATCCGGTCGCGATCAAGTAGTGCGCGGCCTCGATCCGGCGGCTGCCGCCGCCGACAAGCGCCACGTCCAGGGCGGGGCTGTCCGGGCTGCCGGTGAAGCGAGCGGTGCCCTCAAGGATGTCCCAGCCGTACTCGGCGGCCAGGTCCGTGTACTTCTCCGCCCGCATCTCCTGGACCAGCTTGTCCTTGCCGTCGATCAGCGCGTCGAAGGCCACCGGCCCTGCCTCGGTCCGGATGCCGGGGAAACGCTGCCCCTCCAGCGCGCTGCGGCGGGCCTCGGCGGCGGCCAGCAGCGCTTTGGACGGCACACAGCCGGTGTTCACGCACGTCCCGCCGGTCGTGCCGCGCTCGACCATCACCACCGAGCGGCCCTTGCGACGGGCGGCGATCGCGGCGGCGAACGCCCCGCCGCCGGAGCCGATGACCGCCAGGTCGTAGCCGTTGTCCGCTGCGTTCACCGCAGCACCTCCTCGCGTCCCGGGTCCCGTGTGACCGGGACCGCTTCTATGCGCCTTGCCGAATAGCTCACCACGACCATACTATGCGGCCAGGCGAATAATTCCAGTTGTGGAGGCCCGCATGTCCGACCGCGTCACTGCCCCCGCCCCTTCCACTCAGGAGGGCCCGCAGGAGATGCCGTGTACCCATCTGGACACGGTGGCGAAGTTCTTCCGCGCCCTGTCGGACCCCACCCGGCTGAAGCTGCTGGAGTACATCCTTCGCGGCGAGCGGACCTCCGCCGACTGCGTCGCCTACGCCGGCATCTCCCAGCCCCGCGTCTCGGTGCACCTGTCCTGCCTCACCGACTGCGGCTACGTCACCGCTCGCCGCGACGGCAAGAAGCTGCGCTACTCCGTCGGCGACCCGCGCGTGGCCGACCTGATCATCCTGGCCCGCTCGCTGGCCGCGGACAACGCCGCCGCCCTGTCCTGCTGCACCCGCATCCCCGACAGCCAGGACTGACCCAGCAAGGAGCACCACCGCCATGCCCGCCACCCACCGGCCCCCACGCCGGAACAACTCCGAGCCCTCCGGCGCCGGCCTGGCCGGCGCCGGGATCGGCGCCGCCCTGCTGATGATCGCCTGCTGCGCCGGGCCCGCCCTCATCGCCGCCGGCGCCCTCGGCGCGGTCGGCGGCATCCTCGGCAACCCCTGGGTGATCGCCGCCGCGGTCCTCGCCCTGGCCGCCGCCGTGACCGCCGTCATCCGCCACCGCGCACGGCGCAGTGCCTGCTGCCCGCCCACCACGCGCTCCGCCGACCGGGACCGCTCGCCCACCCCGGCCGACCAGAAAGGCCCCCGCTCCCGATGACCATGTTCCCGCCCCGCCGCCGCACCCTCCTCGCCCTGGCCACCACTGCCGCCCTCGCGGCCGGCGCCACCGCCTGCGGCACCGGGACCACCCCGGCCAAGACCACCGCCGCAGGCGGCACCGCCAAGGGGTCGGTGTCCAAGGACGGCACCGAGGTGACCACGATCAGCGACGAGAAGATCCAGGTGCCGGGCGAGAAGCCGACCGCGGTGTTCTTCTTCTCCGTCGGCTGCGGCGAATGCTCCGAAGGAGCCAAGTCCCTGGCCAAGGCCGGCAAGGAGCTGAACGGCAAGGCGAACGTCCTCGCGGTGGACATGGACCCGGGCGAATCACCCCAGCTCATCCGGCAGTTCCTCGACTACATCAAGGCACCCCAACTGCCCGCGGTCATCGACAAGAACGCCACGCTCTCCCAGCGGTACCAGGTCGCCGCGCTGTCCACGCTGATCGTCGTCGACCCGGCCGGCAAGGTCACCTACCGGGCCACCGACCCCGGCCCCGAGGCGATCCAGGCCGCCCTGGAGAAGGCGGGCGCCAAGTGAACGGCCTGCTCACCCTCGCGTTCGCCGCCGGGATGATCGCACCGGTCAACCCCTGCGGGTTCGCCCTGCTGCCCGCCTGGATCACCTCTGCCCTCGGCGACACCGACACCTCACCGCTGCCCGTGCGCCTCGGCCGCGCGCTGCGCTCCGGTGTCGCGCTGACCCTCGGCTTCGCCGGAACGCTCGCCGCCGCCGGGCTCGTCGTCAGCGCCGGAGCCCGCGCCCTCATCTCCGCCGCCCCCTGGCTCGGGCTGGCCACCGGCGTCATCCTGCTGCTGCTCGGCCTGGCCGGGCTGACCGGCCGGACCCTGACCCTCCGGCTGCCCGCCTCCGGTGGCCGGGCGGCCGAAGGCCCGCCCACCGCCCGCCGCATGGCCGTCTTCGGAATCGGCTACGCCGCCGCGTCCCTGTCCTGCACCTTCGGCGTGCTCCTCGCCGTCATCGCCCAGGCCCAGGCCACCGCCAGCTACGCCGGTCTCCTGCTGCTCTTCGCCGTGTACGCCGCCGGATCCGCCACCGTCCTGCTGCTCATCTCCCTGACCACCGCGGCCGCGGGGTCCGCCCTCACCCGGAAGGTCACCGCGCTGGCCCGCTACGGCCCTCGCGTCACCGCCGCCGTCCTGGTCCTGACCGGCGCGTATCTGACCTGGTACTGGTGGACCCCCGCCACCGCCGGCAGCACCTCCATGAGCACCACCTCGGGCGCTCTGGCCGGTTTCTCCGCCACCGCCTCCGTCTTCATCCAGGCCCACACCACCATCCTGGCCACCCTGGCCGCCCTCGCGGTGCTGGCCGTGATCACCGCCTACTGGCGCCACCACCGGCGCGTCCCCGCACCCCGACAACCCGCCTCCGGCTGCTGCACGGCGAACGACGACACCGCCCCCGCCGCTGCGCCCGCCGGCCGCCCGGGCGAAGAACCCTGCTGCACCCTCCCGGCTGCGGCCCGGCAAACAGCAGGCCAGGCTGAACACCGGACCCGGCACTGACCCACCCGCCGGCGGGAAGCCGCCACCGTACGGACCACAGCCCAGACCCGGGCCGGGCGCTCGGATCGGAGGAGGATCATGAGCGAGCACTTCGACGCCATTGTGATCGGCATGGGGCCGGGCGGGGAGGTAGCCGCCTCACGGCTACTGGCCGCAGACCGGCGCGTCGCCGTCATCGAACAGGAACTGATCGGCGGAGAGTGCGCCTACTGGGCCTGCATCCCCTCCAAGACCCTGCTCCGCCCCACCGAGGCACGCGCGGAAGCCACCCACACCGCCGGTCTCGAGCGGCCCGCCCTCAACTGGCCGCAGGTACGCGACTACCGCGACTACATGATCCGCCACCTGGACGATTCCGCCCAGGCCGACGGCTACCGCAAGCAGGGCGCCACGGTCATCAAGGGCACCGCCCGCCTGACCGGCCCCGGCCACGTCGACGTCGACGGCCGGCAGCTCACTGCCGAACACATCATCCTTGCCACCGGCTCCGAAGCCACCCGGCCCCCCATCGAGGGCCTGGAGACGGTACCGGTGTGGACCAACCGGGAGGCCACCACCCTTACCGACATACCCCAGCGCGCCCTGATCATCGGCGGCAGCGCGGTGGCCGCCGAACTCGGCCAGTTCCTCGCCCGCATGGGTACCCAGGTCACCGTCGTCCAGCGCGGCCCGCTGCTGCTGGGCCGCGAAGAGCCCCGCCTGGGCGAGATCGCCGCCGAGCACCTGGCTGCGGACGGCATCGACATCCGCCTGAACACCCAGGCCCGCGCCGCCCGCCGCGACGGCACGGACACGGTCGTCGAACTCGACGACAACACCACCGTGCGCACCGACGTCATCGTCCTCGGCGCCGGCCGCACCCCCCGAACCCGCGGACTCGGCCTGGAAAATGCCGGTGTTCAGACCGGCTCCCGCGGTGAACTCGCCGTCGATGCACACGGCCGCCTGACCGATGGACTGTGGGCGCTCGGCGACGTCACCGGCGTAGCGATGTTCACCCACGTCGCCAAGTACCAGGCCCGCATCGTCACCGACGCCATCCTCGGCACCCCTCGCCCCGCCGACTACACCGCAGTCCCCCGCGTCATCTTCACCGAACCCGAGATCGCCGCCGTCGGCCTCACCACCGAACAGGCCCGCCACCAAGAAATCGACACCGCCACCACCGAACTCGCCCTCGCCGACGCCATCGCCCGCCCCTGGACCTACCAGAAAGACCCCTCCGGCACCCTCGGGCTGATCGCCGACCGCAACCGCCGCACCCTCATCGGCGCCTGGGCCATCGCACCCCAGGCCGGCGAATGGATCCACACCGCAGCCCTGGCCATCCGCCACCGCCTGCCCCTGGAGGCCCTCACCGAGTCCATCGCGCAGTTCCCCACCTACAACGAGGCGTACGCCCAAGCCGCCGAACGCCTCACCCGTGACCTCACCCGATAGCGAGACGGCCCGCGCTCGGCTTGGGCAGCCGGCGCAGGATCACCCTGGGGGTCTCTCATAAATGAACAGTTGCGAGAGTTCTGCGAGAGGCCCGAAGTGGATCACGTTTCCGCAGGTCGCCGTTCGCAGAAGTCCTCTCAGAACCCGCACGTTGTGCGAGACAGTTCTGACAGACTTCCGGGGTGGATCTGACGCCCGATCAAGCCGCAAACGCGGTAGAACGAAACGACTGTCCGAAGTGTGAAGCCCCGGCGGGCAGTGCCTGCCGCACGCGCGGCGGGAAGACCGCGACGAAGTACCACACGGCCCGCTTCATCCTCGTGCCCGCGCTCCGCGAGGAACTCGACGTCCTCGTGCCCGAGGACCGCGGCCCGGGACGGCCGTGGAAGCCCGGTCCGCCCGCCGAGGCTCTGCCGGCCGCCGCGGCGGCCAAGCCGATCCGGATCGGGTACGCGCGCTGCTCGACCGCGCAGCAGGAGTTGCAGAGCCAGCTGGATGCGCTCGAACCGGTCTGCAAGCGGATCTTCTCCGAGAAGATCAGCACGCGCGTGAAGACGCGGCCAAAGCTGGAGGCGGCGCTGAAGCTGGCGTACGACATCAAGGAGGCCGCCCCCGACCAGGAGGTCATCCTCACCGTCCACGAGCTCAAGCGCCTGGCCCGCAACGCCGCCGAGCTGATGACCCTGTCCAACCAGCTCCAGAAGGCCGGCGTCCAGCTCGAACTCCTCACCGGCCCCCTCACCGGCATCTACGACCCCAACGGCATGGGCGCCATGTTCTTCGCCGTCCTCGCCGTCGCTGCCCAGCTCGACCGCAACTACATCCGGGAGAAGACCCTGGAAGGCCAGGTCGCCGCCGCGACCAAGGGCAACCACGGCGGACGGCCGAAGGTCATCGACGACGACATGCTGCTGTTCGCCCGCGCGCTCAAGGACAAGGGCGTGCCCGTCCCCGAGATCGCCAAGAAGCTGACCATCAAGACCGGGAAGAACGCCGGACAGCACCCCTCCGTCGCCTCCGTCTACCGCGCGCTCGCCGACGCCGAGGAGACCGGCCAACCGGCCGGGCCGGAGATCATCGCCCCGCGCCGCCCGATGCGGGTGGACCTCACCGGCCCCGGCAGCGGCACCGACCCCGAGCTGATGGAACGGCTCACCCGGCAGGTCCTCGAAGGCGACGGCGTGCTGGACACGCTCGTTGAACAGAGCGAGGAACAGACGGACGACGTCGTGGCGGCGCTGCTGGCGCAGGCCCGACGCGAAGGGGAGGGCGCGTGATCCGCACGCCGCACCGCACGAAGGGGCCCGGCGTACTCGGCGCCCAAGGCCCCGGCCAGGCCGGGCCGTTCGGCCGCTGGCCCGACGGCACCGAGGACGACGAGACAGACACGCCCGGGGACACCCAGGCCAGCCCGCGCACGCCTGATGTGAAGGTTCGGGGGTAAACGGGCCGCAGCGCGTTTGAGTACGGGGGGGGCGGGGCGGCATGGAACAGACAGCAGACGGCGAGGACAGGCCCTCGCTGCTGGGGGACGTCATCTCGGTCTCCGGCGCGTTCGAGGGCAGCGAGGACATCGCCGTCGCCCGCGACCTCGCCCGTGGATTCCTCACCGATGTGCAGGCCGTACACGGGCTGCCGGTGTCCGCACGGGCGATGGGCATGGTGCAGCTCGTGGTCAGCGAGCTGGTCACCAACGCCCGCAAGTACGCGCCCGGCCCCTGCCTGCTCACTCTGGAGATCAACGGCGGCGCCATCGAGGTGACCGTCTGGGACAGCAACCCCACCCCGCCCGCGATCCTCGCGCCCGACCCGACCCGCATCGGTCAGCATGGGCTGGAGATCGTGATGGCCGTCGGCCAGAGCTTCGCCATCCACCGCGAACCCGTGGGCAAGCGGATCACCACCGCGATCGTGCTGGCCGACGACCCCGGCGGAGACGCCGCCGGCCGTCAGCTATGACGGCGTGAGACCGGAGCGAGCGGGTAGCCATCCGGAGCCGACCGGGGAAAGGCCATGGCACCTGGGGAGGTCGAAAGGCCTTCCCTGTCGGCAGACACGACCGTCCTGACCACCGAGAGCGGCAGGACACCTTCCCAGCCCAGCAGCCGCATCCCGGTGACGCGGTCACCACGAACGTGCAGCCCAGCGATGGTGGTCTCAGCCCAGCCACGGTCCTCGTCGCACGCCATGCCTCATCATCCACACCACCTGGGCGGATTCCCTTCGGGACGCTCCGAGCACGGCCAGGCGACCCGTCAGCCCCGGACCAAGATCACCGGCTTGGCGTTAACCGCTGTACCGATGTTCCCCCGATCTACCTGCGTTGGATGGCCCGGACGTGACCGGCCTCGCCCAAGATCAAGTCCTTAGCGCCAACGGCTGTTCCATTGTTCCCCGAGGCCGGTTTTGTCGAACGCGAAGACTCCGACCTTGCTCAGCACTTCCAGATAACGGCCACCCTTGATCAGCAGCCCCTTCTTCGACGCACCACCGATCGCCGCGGCCACCGCGACCGGCGCCGAGACGACCAGGGCGTCCGGGCAGGCCAGCACCAGCAGGATCAGTGCACGCGTGACCCATGCGCCGAACGGCTGGCCCCCTACCAGCGGCGGCACCACCGCGATCAGCACCGCCGCACCCACGGCCGCGGGAATGTAGTAGCTTGCGAACCGGTCCAGGAAATCCTGCATCGGCGGCCGCGATTTCTGGGCCTGCTCGACCAGGGTGATGATCCTCGCCAGAACGCTGCTGCCGGCTTCGTGGGTGACCTCGACCTCCAGATAGCCGTTCTGATTCAACGTGCCCGCAAACACCGTCTCACCGGGGAACTTCTCCTTCGGCACGCTTTCACCGGTGATGGCGGCCTCATCCACGGACGACTGCCCGGCGACCACGACCCCATCGAGTCCGATGGTGTCACCAGGACGGATAACCACCACAGTGCCGGGCCGCACCCGATCGATCGGCATCTCACCGCCCTCCTGCAGCTGGGCGGTCTCGGGTGTGCGGTCAAGCAGAGCGGACACAGCCTTGCGTGAGCGTGCTTCACCGAACACCTCGAAGGCCTCGGCCAGCGCGAAGAAGAACATCACCGCGGCCGCCTCGATGATCTGCCCCAGATACAGCGCCCCGACCGCCGCGACGGTCACCAGCAGATTGATCGTGATCTTGCGTCGTGACAGATCCCTCAGCGCCGCCAGTGCGACAGGGACCCCACCCGCGACGAGCGACACCACGAACAACCACCCCGCAAATGGCCACTCCACCGCGAGGGCAACGAAACCGGCCATGAACGCCGCCGTAGCCAACCCCGTCAACAGCCTCTTCCACATCCGGGTGCCCTCGAGTCTGTCAGGAAATCGGGGGATCTAGCTCTGACGCATGGGATTAGTTGCTGTTCGGAGTGATGCGTCCTTCGAAAGCGATGGCGAAGGCATTCAGGGCTCCTTTCCACCCCATGTCCATCATGCGCGTCCCTTGCCGGTCCGGAGCCCGGGTGGCCAGATACAGACACGTGAGTGCGGTGTGGATTCAAGGGATCAACGCGACACGTCCTGGCGAGAGGGTCGGGCACGGGGCGTCCGGCGATATCGATCGAGGTTCAACGGCGGTCTTGAACCGAAATACTAACCAAGGTAGTTTTTCGTTGCTATCTCGTATATCGTTTCGTTATCTTCACCGAGCCGGGTGGACCGGGTCAACCTCGAAACCGCATGTCAGGAGCTAAGGACGTGGCACGACACCGCAGCACCCCTTCCCGCCGAGACCGGCAGGACCGTGATGCCGGCGTGATCTTTAGGGCGGCATCCACGGGCCGCGGCGGGGGTCGGCATCGAGCGGAGCCGACCGGCAGCGGGCGCCCCGCGAGGTGGGCGTCGGCGGTGGCCACCGGCGCCCTGGTGACCGCCGGAGCGCAGATCGCAGCCCCCAGCGTGGCGGCGGCCCAGCCTGCCGTCGCTCCCGCACCCGTCGCACTGCCGCCGGAGGTCGCCGTGCTGGCGACCCTGCCCGAGGTCGATGCGGTGCTCGACCAGCTCGCCGCGGCACCGGGGCTGCCCGAGGGACTGTCGACGGTTCCCGCCGTCCCGCCGGCGATCGCCCCGTCTCCCGCTCCTCCCCCGGCTGTCACGGCCCCGGCCGTACCTGCCACACCGGCCGTTCCCCTCTCGATCGCGACACCCTCACCGTTGGCGGTCGCACCGGTCTCGGGCACCTTGACCTCGTCCTTCGGCCCCCGATGGGGCGCCACCCACGCCGGCCTGGACATCGCCAACAGCATCGGCACCCCGATCTATGCCGCCGCGACCGGCACGGTGATCGACTCCGGCCCGGCCTCCGGGTTCGGGCTGTGGGTGCAGATCCGGCACGACGATGGCTCGACCAGCACCTACGGACACATCAACGAAACTCTGGTCACCGTCGGCCAGCGCGTACAGGCCGGCGAGCAGATCGCCACCGTCGGCAACCGGGGCCAATCCACCGGCCCCCACCTGCACTTCGAAACCACCAACGCCTCCGGGACCAAGATCGACCCGACCCAGTGGCTCGCCCAGCGCGGCGTCCCCCGGACCGCCCTGTCGAAGGCCTGACCAGAGCACATACACTCCTATACCACCACGCTCGACACCCGAACCGTCGACACACTCATAAAAAACTAAGATTCATAGTATTTACTGGGGGACGGTGCTGCCGGCGTATCGCGGTAACAGCACCACAAAGTCGGTGAGAAAGGTGGGTCCCGTGGCGGACGGCGCAGGCAAAGCACCCCGAAGCAAGCGGACACGGAAGAAACCCTCCCCGGTCACCCTGTCCGGTTCGCGGCGCGTGCCGTGGGCGATGATCGGTGCTGGCATGGCGATCGTGGCCTTGATCGGGTTGATCGCCTACAATCTGGCCCCGAAAGTCGCCGACCGGGCCGAGACACAGAAATACGTCCCGAGCGCGGACAACCCCGATCCGTCCACCGCGATCGCCGGGGTGGAGAAGGTCGACTACCCGGCAGGCACACACGTGCAGGCTCCGCAGCGAGTGGCCTACGACCGGATTCCGCCGATGGGAGGCCCGCACGACCAGTACTGGGCCACCTGCACCGGCACGGTCTATCCCGCGCCGATCCGCAGCGAGAACGCGGTGCACTCGCTCGAACACGGCGCGGTGTGGATCACCTACGATCCCGCCAAGGTGGTTGGAGACGAGGTAGCGGCGTTGGCCGCGCGGGTCGACGGCCAGCCCTACATGCTGCTCTCGCCGTATCCGGGTCTGCCCTCGCCGATCTCGGTGCAGTCGTGGGGCCATCGGCTCGCCCTCGACGCCGCCCAGGACGACCGGCTCGGTCAGTTCGTCGCTGCGCTGCGCCGCAACCCCAACACCCACCCCGAGGCGGGGGCGACGTGTTCGACCGTGCCGGGCGGGTTCGATCCGAGCGCACCGCCGCCGTTCGACCCCGCGCCGCCGGGACCGGATGCGGTGCCGATAACCGCCGATCCGCAGTCCGCGCCCGCCGCGCCGATGCCCACGGAGCCCCGATGACCATTGAGCGCGACCTTGGTGCCGAGTCCGCCGCCGAGTCGGCTTCCCACGGACGCCGCCGTCGGCGGGTCCCGGCGGCGGTGGCGGTGCTGACACTGCTCGGTGGGCTGGTGCTGGGCATCGGCGGTACCCTGCTGGTCACGAGCACACCCGCCCCACCCGGCGAGGACTCGATCGACGTGGGCTTCGCCCAGGACATGTCGATCCATCACAGCCAGGCCGTGGAGATGTCGGCGATGGCGTTGACCAACTCCGCCGACCCGGCGGTGCGCACCCTGGCCTACGATGTGATTACCACCCAGCAGAGCCAGCTGGGCACCATGCAGGGATGGCTGACGCTGTGGAACCGGTCGCAGCTGCCCACCGGGGAGCCGATGCGCTGGATGCGCAGCCCCACCGGCACGTCCGAATCGATGCCGGGGATGGACGGGCACGCCACGATGTCCCCCGCACCCACTCCCGTGGGGTCTCCGATGCCCGGCATGGCCACCACCGCCGAACTCGACGCCCTGCGCCGCACCACCGGTCCCGCCTTCGACACGCTGTACCTGCAATTGCTGCTGCGCCACCACCAGGGCGGTCTGCCGATGGCCCGTCATGCCGCGGCCACCGCCTCCGAGGCGGCAGTGGCCGCGCTGGCGCAACAGATCACCGAGACGCAGGAAGCCGAGGCGGCGACCATGACGCAGCTGCTGGCCGCCCGGGGCGCCACGCCCCTGCCGATGAACTGACCCTGACCCTGCGGTGCCGAGCGGATCCACGCCAACGACTCCGGACGAGCAGCCGGGCCCGCCTTTCCCGCCGAGAGATGCCTGATGCGCACGAAGGAGCCGTCGCCGATGCGACTGACCCGACTGGTCGTGGTCTACACCCTCGCCCGCCTGGCCGTCGTCGCCACATGTGCCGGCGCCGCCGTTCTGGGGGTGCGCCTGTTCGGTCTCGCGGTCTCGCAGTCCTGGGCCCTGGTCGTGGGTCTGCTCGCCGGTATGGCGGTGGCGATGGTGGCACTGCGCGGGCTGCGCCGCCGTGTCCACGACGAGATCGTCGTGGTCGACACCCGGCGCGGGCACCGGCGGTGACGGCGGCCGGGTGTCCGTGCGTCAGGGCCGCACCGTCAGGTAGATCAGCACCAGATTCAGTGCGGTGATGATTGCGGCGATCGCCCAGGCCAGCGCGGCGGTGACACGATGGTTGGCGTCGGTGCCCATCAGCGCCCGATCGCTGGTCAGCCGCACCAGGGGGATCAGCGCGAACGGGATGCCGAACGAGAGCACCACCTGCGAGAGCACCAGCGCCCGACTCGGATCGGTGCCGAGCGCGACCACGGCCAGCGCCGGCACCAGGGTGATCAGCCGCCGCGCCAGCAGCGGGATCCGGCGCCGCAGCAGCCCGTCCATGATCAACGCCCCGGCGTAGGCACCGACCGAGGTGGAGGCGAACCCGGAGGCCAACAGCCCCAGGGCGAACAGCAACGCCACTGTCGGGCCGAGTTCCTGGCCCACCGCGGTATGCGCCCCGTCGATCGAATCGACCCCCTCCCGGCCCTGCAGGGTGGTCGCCGCCATGAGCAACATGGCCAGGTTCACCGTTCCCGCCAGCATCATGGCCAACCCGACATCCCACCGGGTGATCTTGAGCAGCATCGTGCGTCGGGGTCCGGCCGTGGCATGGCCGTGCCGATCCCGGGCCAGACCGGAGTGCAGATACACCGCATGCGGCATCACCGTGGCGCCGAGCATCGCCGCGGCGAGCAGGATCGACTCGGCGCCGTCGAATCGGGGTACCAGCCCGTCGGTTACCGCCTGGCCCGGGGGCGGGGCGACGACGACGCTGGTGACGAAACCGAACGCGATCAGCAGCAACAAGCCGGTGATCACTCGCTCGAAACTACGCTGCCCGCGGGTGTCCTGCACCAGCAGCAGGACCAGCGACACCACACCGGTGAGCACTGCCCCGCTCAGCAGCGGCAGACCGAACAGCAGGTTTAGCGCGATCGCCCCACCGATCACCTCGGCCAGATCCGTGGCCATCGCCACCAGCTCGGCCTGTCCCCAGTACGCCAGCCGCATCGATCGGGGCATTCGCTCACGCAGGGCCTCGGGCAGCGACATGCCGGTGACCAGCCCGAGTTTGGCCGACAGGTACTGCACGAGAGCGGCCATGGCGTTGGCGGCAACGACCACCCACACCAGCAGATACCCGAACTGCGCGCCGGCGCTGACGTTGGAAGCCACGTTGCCCGGATCGACATAGGCGATCGAGGCGACGAACGCCGGACCCAGCAGCGCCCATCGACGCCACCGCCCCGTGCGCCCCTCCGAGTACTGGATCAGCACCATCCGCCTCCCCGATCGACTTCCCTGAATTAAAATTCAGGGCGGCCGAAACTTCAAGCGGGGCCGAGGTCCGGCCGGGGTCGTCCCGCCGGCTCAGCGTGGCAGGGAACGCAGATAAGTGTTGTAGGCGGCCAGGTCCTGCTCCGCCTGCACCGCGCCGTGGCGCTCGCGCACCGCCGCGGTACGCCGCTCGTGGCGGTACCAGCGCATCGCGAAGAGCACCACCACCGCCAGCGCGATTGGTTCGCCGTAGGACCAGGCCAGCGCTCCGGCCCACTGCTGATCGTCGAGCGGATCGATCCCCCAGTCCGGCGGCGGGGCGGCGAAGGTGGCCACCAGCGGTACCGAGGCCATCATCAAGATCACTCCGAAGAACACGTGCAGCGGCATCTCGACGAACAGGTCGAAGAACCGCCCCAGGTAGCCGGGTCGGCCCGGCAGCGGACCGACCGAGAGGATCGGCACGATGAACAGCAGCCCGGTACCCAGGAAGAACACCTCGAGGCCGGTGTGGCCGAGCCAGGTGCCCGCGACGGCGTCGAACAGCGGGGACAGATAGATCCCGTAGTAACTCACCAGAAACAGCGGAATCGTCACCCCCGGGCTGAGCAACCAGCGGGCCCCACGGCTACGCAGCGCCGCCAACGCTGCGGCCGGGATCACCCTTGCGGGCCCGTGGTGGGGGGTGCTGCGCAGCAGCATCAGACCCGGGGCGCCGAGCACCAACAGCGGCGGCACCGCCATCGACAGGGTCAGATGCTGGAACATCCACACACTGAAGAGCGCGAACCCGTACCTCTCCATCCCCAGACCAGTGGTGATGCCCAGTAGCGCGCACCCTGTCAGGAATGCAACCGTGCGCACCGTCGGCCACCTGCGCCCACACCGGTGCAGCCGCCAACGCGCCCAGCAGTACCAGGCGGCCAGCACCGCCGCAGTGAGCGGCAGCACCGGCAGCGGGGGCGGATCCCACGCCAACAGCGTTCCCAGCGACGGTGGAGCCGTCGGCAGTCGCATCCAGTCGCCCATCATCGACCGCCCGGTGCGTGGTGCGCCGCCTGTTCAACCCTTGCGGAAGGCACGCAGCGCCGCCCAGGTCAGACCCGCGATGGCCAGCACCGCGACCACACCGCCGAGCAGGAGCCACAGGCTCGAGGGGCCGGGCCGCACGTCGTCGACCGCAGCCGACGACGCTTCACCGGCTGCGGTCGCGGACGGCGCCGGCGAGGTCGCCGCCGACGGGACCGCGGCGGCCGCCGCTGCTGCTGTGACGGTGAACGTGTACGAGCCGGTGATGGGATGACCGTCGGCCGAGACGACCCGGTAGCCGACGGTGTAGCCACCGGGGGTCAGCGGTTCCAGGACCGCCACCTGCACCCCGTCCCCGGTGACGTCGACCCGGGAACCGCCGCGCTGCGTCCCGTCCTCGTCGGTGACGGTCACCGTGGCGAACGAGGCGTTGATCGGCTGGTTGAACTGCAGCTCGATCCGGTCCGGGGAGGCCTCGAGGACCGCGTCGGCGGCCGGGGTCGAGCCGATCAGGGCACTGTGGGCTTGAACCGGGCCGGCGCCGAGCAGCAGCATCGACACGGCGACGGCCACGACGGCGACAAGATTTCTCATAAGCGCACTCCTCCTCCGCCCCGCGCCCAGCTGGCTGCAAGCCGCGCGGGGTGTGTGGGTTGTCGGCGGGCGCACCTGCGGGCGCTGCCCGGCGCCTACCCTACCGCATCTACTATGTGACGTAGTTTTACGGTTGGTCGGTGCCGGTGCCGGCCGCCCAGGATGACTCGGGGACGGACGAAGACATGAAACTGACGACCAACGTGAAGGTCAGCGCCGCCCTGGTGGCGCTGTTCGTGGTGCTGCTGACGGTGCTGCTCTATACCAACCGCACCCCCGCCGCCGAACGTGGCGGCGCCGGACCTGCCGTCACGCCGGTATGGACCGAGGAGATCCGCACCTTGACCACCGCCGCCGACGGCAAGGTCCAACTGGTCGAATTCCTCGACTTCGAATGTGAGTCCTGCCGGGTGCTGTACCCGGTGATCGAACGCATCCGCGCCGAGTACGCCGGACGGATCGACCTCGGCATCCGCTACTTCCCCATTCCCAGCCACACCAACAGCCATCTCGCCGCCCGCGTGGTCGAGGCCGCCGCCCGCCAAGGCCACCTCGAACCGATGTACCGGCGCATGTACGACACCCAGGCGCAGTGGGGCGAATCGGACCAGCCGCAGGAAGCGGTGTTCCGGCAGTTCGCCCAGGAGCTGGGACTGGACATGGCCCGATTCGACCGCGATGTCACCGATCCGGCCGTGGCCGCCCGCATCGACCGAGATTTCGACGCCGGTCTGGCCCTGGGTGTTCAGGGCACCCCGACGCTGTTCCTCAACGGCGTCGAGCTGCCGGTAATGCCCAGCTACGAGGAGTTGCGCGCCCGTATCGACGCAGCGCTCGCCCAGTGAGCCCGACGTCATCGCAGAGCCCGTCGTCGCAAGGGGTCGACATCGCCGACCCGGCGCCGGACGGCTCGGCCGCAGAGCGAGAGCACCTGGCCTGGCTCCTGACCGTCTGCGGTGGACTCGGGTTGGCGGCGGCGTTGATTCTGACGGTGGAAAAGATTGCCCTGCTCGCCGACCCGTCCTACCGGCCCTCGTGCAGCATCAATCCGGTCATCAGCTGCGGGTCGATCATGACGTCCTGGCAGGCGGAGCTGTTCGGTTTCCCCAATCCCCTGCTCGGGATCGCCGGATTTTCGGTGCTGGCGACCACCGGCGTGGTCCTGTTGGCCGGGGCCGTGCCGACGGGGTGGTACTGGGACGCAGTGTTCATCGGACTGACCGCCGCGGTGGTGTTCGTGCATTGGCTGATCTTCCAGAGCCTGTACCGGATCGGGGCGCTGTGCCCCTACTGCACGCTGGTGTGGCTGGTGACCGTGCTCGCCTGGTGGTACTGCCTGCTACAGCGGGAAACGGCAGATCCGGCTCGGCCGGGACGGTGGCGGCCGCTGCTGCGCCGTCACCACGCGGTGCCCCCCACCATGTGGGTGCTCACCGTGCTCGCTTTGATCACCGAGGCGTTCTGGCCCTACTGGCGGACCCTGCTCTGACCCCGGCGTTCGCCGAGGCCAGCTCGTGCCCGCACCCCTCGTTGGCGCGCGCGAACCGCCCGAATGCCCCTAGGGGTCGGCGGGCGGATCCTGCGCGGCGCGGCGAGGCGGGTCGAGCCGGTAGTGGAACTGCTCGGGCAGGTGGGTTTCGGCGTCGCGGCGGGCGGCCTCGGCCTCGAGCATCCGGGACGAACGGGCCCAGACCACCTTGAGCCAGTGGAAGGCGAGCACCAGGACCGCCGCCCAGCCCAGGAACAGTCCGGCGCCCGGGCCGGATCCCCCGGCGGCCGGCTCGAGGGTCTGCCGTGACCACACCGCCAGCACTGCGAACACCACCGCCAGGGCGCAGCCCGCGGACGCAACCCAGGCCAGCACCCACCGTCGGGTCACCAGAGCGAGCATCGACACCACGATCCCGAACACCGCGGCCAGGGTCAGGAAGATCCGCGAGGGCAGGGTGATCGTCTCGGCCACCGCCTGCTCGGATCCGGCCAGCATCTGCCAGCCGTTGGCGTCGCCGCTGTGCGGCAGGGCGAACGAGAGGGTCAGCACCACCACGGCTGCGGCGACCACCACCGCCCGCATTCCCGGCTCGATCTCCGCGGCCGCCTGCCGTTCGGCGGCCGCCAGCTCCTGACGGCGCTCGACCGGGTCGGGACCTGCGGTCGGCTCGTGCGACGGCTCGGTCATCGCGCCTCCTTCATCCGGTTCGGGATCCGACAACGCCGGGGCCGCCCGGTATTCCCGCCCCCGGTAGGCGAGGCGATACCGGGCAGGGGCGTCATCGCGGGTCGACGAACATCCGGGCCCGCGGTTCGTCCTGCCACACCTGCGAGACGACGGTGCAGTACGACCACGCCGTCGTCGACCAGCTGTCGAACGCCTCGGCCGTGCCCGCCCCGGCCGCGATCACCCCGGCCGCGGTGAGCACCGTGCGGTTGGCCAGGGCCGCGGCCGGGCTGCCGAGTTCGGCCACGGCCCCGGCCAGCAGCCCGGTCACCTCGAGCACCTCCCCCGGCACGGCGGGCGCGGAGTCGGTCGTCAACGGCGTCGGCGGCCGACGGCGCAGACCCGTCCGCAGATGCACCTCGACCTGCGCAAGAACCTGCTCGAGCGCACGCACGTGGCGGCGCAGCTTGCCCGGACGGGCGATGTGCGCGGCGGTGATCGGCGGCAGCCGGTACAGCCGCTGCGGATCGGGCAGCCCGGCATGGGTGAGCACGAGTGGGGCCAGATCCCGGATCAGCCAGTCGGTCAGCAGCGCGGTGGCGTGGGGTGTGGCCGGCACGGCGACCGCCGGGGTGCGAGAGTACATCTTCGTCCTCCTTCGACGGCGGTGACGATCACCGGGTGGACGGATCGGTGGGCGCCTCGGGCGCGGACCCGGTCCGCGAGGCGGCGGGCAGCTCCTCGGCGTGCCGGTGTCCCGGTCCGACATGGGCTTCGGTGCGCAGTCGCGTCACCATGTGCGGGTAGTGCAGTTCGAACGCCGGGCGCTCGGAGCGGATCTGCGGCAGCTCGGTGAAATTGTGCCGCGGTGGCGGGCACGTGGTGGCCCACTCGAGGGAGTTGCCGTAGCCCCACGGATCGTCCACGGTCACCACCTGCCCGTACCGGTAGCTCTTGAAGATGTTCCACACGAACGGCAGCACCGAGGCACCGAGCACGAACGACCCGATCGTCGAGACGACGTTCAAGGTGGTGAACCCGTCGTCGGGCAGATAGTCGGCGTAGCGGCGCGGCATGCCCTCGTTGCCGAGCCAGTGCTGGACCAGGAACGTGGCGTGGAAGCCGATGAAGGTCAGCCAGAAGTGCCACTTGCCCAGGCGCTCGTCGAGCATGCGCCCGGTCATCTTCGGGAACCAGAAGTAGATGCCGGCGTAGGTGGCGAAGACCACGGTCCCGAAGACCACGTAGTGAAAGTGGGCGACCACGAAGTACGAGTCGGTGAGCTGGAAGTCCAGCGGCGGGGAGGCCAGGATGACACCGGACAGCCCACCGAAGAGGAAGGTGACCAGAAAGCCGACGGAGAACAGCATCGGCGATTCGAACGTCAACTGCCCCTTCCACAGGGTGCCGATCCAGTTGAAGATCTTCACCCCGGTGGGCACCGCGATCAGGAACGTCATGAACGAGAAGAACGGCAGCAGCACCGCGCCGGTGGCATACATGTGGTGCGCCCACACCGCGATCGACAGGGCGGCAATTCCGAGCGTGGCGTAGACCAGGCCGGTGTAGCCGAAGATCGGCTTGCGGGCGAACACCGGGAAGATCTCCGAGACGATGCCGAAGAACGGCAGCGCAATGATGTACACCTCGGGGTGGCCGAAGAACCAGAACATGTGCTGCCAGAGCATCGCCCCACCGCTGCCGGGGTCGAAGATGTAGCCGCCGAGCAGCCGGTCGTAGAGCAGCCCCAACAGCGCCGCAGTCAGCAACGGGAACGCCAGCAGCACCAGGATCGAGGTGATCAGAATGTTCCACGTGAAGATCGACATCCGGAACATCGTCATGCCCGGTGCGCGCAGGCACACGATGGTGGTCACGAAGTTGACCGCGCCCAGGATGGTGCCCAGACCGGAGATGGCCAGACCCACAATCCACAGGTTCGCGCCCATGCCGGGCGAGTGCAGCTCCGAGTTCAGCGGCGCGTAAGCGGTCCAGCCGAAGTCCGCGGCCCCACCGGGGGTGAGAAAGCCGCTGACCGCAATGAGCGAGCCGAACAGGTACAGCCAGTAGCTGAAGGCGTTGAGCCGGGGGAAGGCCACGTCCGGAGCACCGATCTGCAGCGGCAGGATGTAGTTGGCGAAGCCGAACACCACCGGGGTGGCATACATCAGCAGCATGATCGTGCCGTGCATGGTGAACAGCTGGTTGTACTGCTCGTTCGACAGGAACTGCAAGCCCGGCACCGCGAGCTCGCTGCGCATGATCAGCGCCATGACCCCACCGAACGCGAAGAATGCGAACGAGGTCACCAGGTACAGCAACCCCAGCACCTTCGGGTCGGTGGTGGTGACCACCTTGTAGACGAAGGCGCCCTTGCGTCCCCGCCGCGGGGGCATCGGGCGGGTGGCGACGGGGACGGGTGGGGGGACGAGAGCGGTCATGGGCTGTCCGATCCGGGTTTCTGCGCGCGCGCACAACGATGAGACACTCGGCAGCCTACCCAAATACTATGGCGAATAGTATTTGGGGGTGGGTGCGGTGCCGCCCACCCCTCAGAGCACGGCCAAGGCCAGGCACAGCCCGGCCGAGGCGGTGGCGAGGCCGGCCAGTGCGGTCGCCGCGGGCACGGCCATCGACACCACCGCCGCCGCCGCGTACGACATGCGCGGACACCGCATCCGCCAACTGGTGCGCAGTTTGACCAGACGCAGCGACGTCTCGTTGCTCAGCCCCAACGTCCCGGGCGGTTGCGGCAGCGGGGAAGCCGAGACGGCCACCAGCGCCGCGCACACCGTGGCGGCGCTGGTAGCACGCGCAGCGTGCTGGTCGGCAGTGAGCTCGACCAGGGTCTTCACCGCCGACGGGGCCGCGGCGAACAGCGGCACGGCCGGGAACACGGCCGCGAGAACGTCGCACGCGCCGACGATGCGGTGATGGCTGCCGCGCAGGTGGGCCCGCTCGTGGGCGAGCACGGCATCGCGCTCACCGCTGCTCAGGCACTGCGACAGTCCGTCGGTGGCGACCACGAAACCGGGCCGGCCGGCGACGCTGTAGGCCATCGGCATCGGGTGCTCGAGCCACATCACATCGTCCCCCCGTGAGCGGGCGACGATGCAGACCACCTCGCGGTGGTAGTCGAGCAGCCGGGCCTGCGCCCGGGCGTGCCGCCGACCCAGGATCACCACCCGGGCCACCACGGCGCTCAACACCACCGCCCCGGCCCCGGCGAGGGCTTCGGTGATCCACGGTTGGACGGCGTGCGAGACCGCGGCCAGACACCGCACCAGGGCCTCGACCGCGGTCTCGGCCGGGGCATGATCGGGCCAGATCAAGATGATCGCCGCCGAGGCCCCGAAAAACAGCGCGCCGGCCAGGCTGCCCAGCCATGCCGCCAGCACCATCCCCGGCGGCAGGGAGGTCGCGCCCACGCGGCGCAGCATCGGCGGCGCCGCCACCGTGATCAGGGCGGCGCCGAGGAGCAGGACCAGAGCCAAGGTCATTGCTCGGGGGCCCGGCTGGTCCGGCCCCGGCGCAGGGCGTCGTACTCGCGGTCGGTCACCGTCTTGGCGAAGTGCAGCAGCACGGCGCTGGGATCGGCGCTGCTGTCCAGCAGCGCCCGCAGGGCCTGAGAGGTGGCTTCCTCCCGGCTGCGCGAGGGCGAGTAGAAGTAGGCGCGGCTGCGCTTCTCGCGCTGCACCCAGCCCTTCTCGTACAGGTGGGTGACCACGGTCAAGATGGTGGTGTAGGCGAATTCTTTGCGATCACGCAGCCGGTCGACCAGATCGTGCACCGACTGCGGCTCGTCGGTCGACCACAGCTCGTTCATCACCTCGGCCTCCAGACCCCCCAATCCGTGCATGACTCCCCTCGCAGATACTCGCCGACCATCGATGAACCTACGCACGCGCATCCGGTGCGACCGGGACACCGCGTGCGTTCAACCATGCCATGGGATCGGCTTTGCGCCCGTCCGGCTCCCACACCTCGTAGTGCAGATGGGGCCCGGTCGACTGGCCTCGATTGCCGACGGTGGCGATCTCTTCCCCGGCGCGCACCCGCTGCCCCGCCGACACCAGCGCCTGGTCGATGTGGCCGAAGACCCCGATGGTGCCGTCATCCTGCAGGATACGCACCCACAAACCGAACCCGGAGGCCGGACCGGCCTCGAGTACCGTGCCGTCGGTGACCGAGACGATGGGGGTGCCGATCGCGTTGGCGATGTCGAGACCGTAGTGCGTCGTACCCCACCGCGGCCCGAAATTCGACGTCAACGTGCCCATGACGGGGATCCGCGTCTTCGGGCGCCGCGCCTCGGCCTCGCGCGCCGCCCGCCGCTCCTCCCGCAGCCGAGCCCGTTCGAGCCGGTCGGCGAAATCCGCCAGTGTCGGCACTTGAGAGACCTGCAACACCTGCGGGGCCTGCGACGGCGCGGCCGCCGCCCCCGCCGACTCGTCGGGATCGGCCTGCCGCCGGTCGAGGGTGTGCTCACCGGGGAGGGCGGCGTGCGCACTCGACGCCGCCGCGGCTAACAATGCCCCGGCCGCCACCGACACCACCATCACCCGCCCGCCGGCCCCGCCTGGCCGACGATGGGCTCCCCGGACCGGCGGCCGCCGGGCCCCGGCGAGCGGCACCCCGACCGTCGGCTGCTCAGCGTGGGGCGCGAGGCCGAGACACTCGGTCGGGGGCGCGGGCGCCGCCGCGGCGGGGCCGGTGCGCAGCGGGCCCCACCCCCGGCCGCGAGAGACGGCCGGGAAGGCGAGGCCGGACTGGGGTTTGCGATGTCGGGCCAAGATTGCATCCTTGTGAAGACGCTCGCTCGTTGATAACGGAACGGTGACGGACACCGACACATTACTACTATTCAGCATAGTTTCCACAACACGAATGCGCCGCGCCCGCGCCGGCCGCGCCCGCGGGCGCCGCGGCGTCAGGGACGCCGGCCGGGGCCGCCACCGCGTTGACCTGCAGGCCCGCCCAATCCGCGCAGCATCGTGTTGTAGGCGGCCAGTTCCTCGTCACCCTCGCGGCCGACCAGCTCGTCGCGCCGACGGGCTCGGCGCTCGTCGGCCGAGGCCCAGCGCACCGTCGCCAGCACCGCGGCCAGCAGCAGCGGCAGTTCCCCCACCGCCCAGGCCAGGTTGCCGCCGAGGCGCTGGTCGGCGGCCAGGTCGTCGAGGAAGCCGCGCCGCAGCGAGGTGTAGTACTCGCCGGCGACGACGGTCCCGGCATTGATCACCGACGTCAGGAAGAAGGCATACGCCGCCAGCGCCACCACCGCCGCACCCACTCGAGCGGTCGGCGCCGGGGGGCGCGGCAGCGGATCCAGGCCCACGGTGACCCAGAAGAACACCGATCCCACCACCACCAGCCACACGTTGGTCAGCACGTGGGCAACGTGCGATCCGGCGAGCGCGTCGTACAGCCCCGCGAGATACAGCAGATAGAAGGTGCCGACGAACACCGACACGGCCACCGCAGGACGGGTCAGCACCCGGACGACCGCGCTCGAGTACGTCGCGCGGAGCCACTCACGCACCCCGGGGGCCCCGTCCGGGTCGGGGCGGACCGTGTGGGCGGCCAGGGTGAGCGGGGCGCCGAGCACCAGGCACAACGGCACCACGACGGCGATCGCAGCGGTGGCCGTGAGGTGCACGCTGAACACAGCCGGCGCGTAGCGCCCCACTCCCGAGGACGTGGCGAGCAGCAGCACCAGGCATCCGAGCAGCCACCCGGCGGTGCGGTGGATCGGCCACTGCCCGCCCGCCGCCCGTATCCGGCGCACCCCGAGCAGGTAGAGCACCGCGAGCACCACCGCGGCGGTACCCAACAACAGATCGAACCGCCACTCGGTCAGCATGCGAACCGGTGTCGGCGCCCCGCCCAGTCCGTACCCCAGCACCTCCTCGACCAGGCTCGGCTCCCGGCGCTCTTCCACCGGCGGCGGGGTGCGTCCCAACGCCACCCCGAGACCGACCGCCGCCATCAGCACCGCCGACTCCACCACTGCCAACCGGGTGAACGCCCGCCGATCCGCCGGGTCGGCGGCGAGCGCGGTCACCGCCACGGTGCGCTGTCGCCACCCCAGCCCGCCCACCACGGCCAGGGCCACCACCTTGGCCAGCACCACGAACCCGTAGGCGCCCTCCAGGAGCTGTCCGAGCGGCACCCGTATCGCGGCATTGACCATTCCGGAGACGGCCATCACCCCGAACGCCGCCGCCGCGAGAGCGGAGAACCGGCGCGTGGCCACATCCAGATACCCCCCGCCGCGGACGGTGTGCAGCACCAGCGCCGCCAACCCGCCGCCCCACAGTCCGGCTGCCACCAGGTGCAGCACCAAGCTGTTGGTGGCCAGGTCGTGCGATCCGCCCGCCGACGAATGCCCCGTCACCGCCCGGGGCATCAGGCTCGCCACCGCCGATACCAGCAGTAACGCCGTCCACCGGTGCCGTAGAACAAGTCGGCATCCCAGACCCACCACCGCTGCCAGGACCGCCGTCCACAACCACGCGGTGGCCACCTCGATCTCGCCGACCGCCCGCAAGAACGGAAGCGGGTCGGCGAACACGGTTCCCAAGGGCTGGCCGGAGGTGTCCGACAACGACAGCGGCACCAATACCAGGGCACATCCGGCCCACACCGCTGCCGCCGCCCCGGCCGTGCGCACCGCCCGGTACCCGTCGACGTCGAGCACCCCCGAGCGCTGCGGCGGCACCAGCACGGCGGCGAGCAGCAACGAGCCGATCATCACCACCGCGGACACCTCCCCCACCGCGACGGCCGCCGGCAGGGCGTACCTCGTCAGCGCCCCCGGATCCGGTAATCCCAGCAAGCGCAACACCTCGGTGCTCGACAGCGCCGCCAGCGATGCGGCCACCACGGCCGCACCCACCGTCCAGCCGAGCACCGCCCCGAACACCGCTCTATTGCTCCCGATGCCTGCCACGGAAAAACCTCACCCTCGTCCCGTTGTTCGCCCGTTCCCGCCGGTCGAACCTGCAGGCGCGCGTACCGCCGCCGAAATACTATGAAGGATAGTTCCCTGCCGCGCCCCACTTCTTCATCACCCTACAATTGCATACATGCGCATGCGGCAATATGCTGCTGTCCGTGCCGACGAAAGGAAGTCGATGAGCCACGGACACGGACACGGCGTCCCCGCCGCCCAGGCCACCAGCGCCTCCGGCCGGCACGTCCGCCGACTCTGGATCGCTGTCGCCCTCGGCCTGACTACCTTCGTGACCCAGGTCGCCGTCGGTCTGTCCACCTCTTCACTGGCCCTCCTCTCCGACTCCGCGCACGTGTTCACCGACGTGTTCGGAATCTTGATGGCAGTTTCCGCCATCACCGTCGCCCAACGCGCCCGCACCCGACCGGACCGCACCTTCGGCCTGTACCGCGCCGAAGTCTTCGCCGCCCTGGTCAACGCCGTGCTGCTGTTCGGCGTCGCCGGCTGGGTCCTCTACGAAGCCGTCCACCGCCTGTCCGATCCCCCCGAAGTCCCGGGCCTGCCCGTGACCATCGTCGCCGTGGTCGGTCTGGCCATGAACGTCATAGCCTTCCTGCTGCTCCGCAAGGGCGCGCAGGAGAGCATCAACGTCCGCGGCGCCTACCTCGAGGTCCTCGCCGACATGCTGGGCTCGATCGGCGTGCTCGTCAGCGGTCTGGTGACCCTGGTCTCCGGCTGGAAGTACGCCGATCCGCTCATCGGCGTCGCCATCGGACTATTTGTCCTACCGCGCGCCTACAACCTCGGCCGCCATGCGATCGGCATCCTGCTCCAGCAGGCGCCGAGGCGCATCGACGTCCCCGAGATCAACGCCGCGCTCGTCGCACTGCCCGGCGTCCGAGAAGCCCACGACCTGCACATCTGGACCCTGACCTCCGGCATGGAGGTCGCCTCCGTCCACCTGACCACCGAACCCGGCGCCGACCCGACCACCGTGCTCGCGGCCGCACAAACCCTGCTGGCCGCACAATTCCACCTCGAACACGCCACCGTGCAGGTCGAACCCCCCATCGGCGAAGGCCGCTGCCGCGAACTACCGTGGTGACCACACCCCGCTGAGGTCTGCACCGGGCCCGAGAGCACGTCCGAGCACCCACGGCACCCGGATCGCGCGGCCCTTGCAGGACTACAACCACGCGGTTGGCCCTTGCAGGACTACAACCAAAGGCCGCCCGGCGTTCATGGCGGGCACCGGGAAGACGGCACTGGCATTGCTGCGCCCCACCGATGTCGGCGGGACTGTGGACTGCCTCGGTTGCCGGCAGCCGCCCCACGCCAAGCCCCTGCCCGTAGCCGGGAGGTTTCCACGGTGGCCGGCTGGGACGCACTCGTGCCCACCCGACCACCGAAAGTCAAGATCCGATGAAAACGATGAAGATCTGTTGAAGAACACAGATTTCGCATGTCGGGCGATTCCCCGGGTAACGAGGAGCGAGGACAGTGGAAGCGATTCCGCCCGAGAGTTGCTTCGGGCCCACGAAAGGTCACAGCTGTGAACATGATGGGCATGATGGACCAGGCGCACACCCTGCTGCACCAGTTGATGATGTGGCTGCACCAGATGAACGGGATGCCGATGATGAACATGCCGATGTGACGCGTTCCGACCGAATCGGCGCCCACGTCCCGGGGTGTGGCCCCGCCACGGGTCGGCTCCGCTTCTCCGGATCGTCCTCCCCGTGCCGGGGCCGTGGCTCCGGGCACGAGCGGGTTCAGCGCAGGGCGCTGCCCGCCTGCCATTGCTCCCAGGGGATGCTCCAGTCACCGTTCTGCCACAGTTGCAGCGGGGCGCCGCCGGTGTTGCGGACCTCCACGACGTCCCCCGGGCGGGAGAACTCGTAGAACCAGCGGGCGTCGGCGCCGCTGAGGTTCAAGCATCCGTGCGAGACGTTCGTGTTGCCCTGGGCCCACACGGTCGCGTCGAGCTGGTGCAGGTAGATCCCGTCGTTGCTGATGCGGGTGGCGTAGTTGATGACCTCCTTGTAGCCGAGGCGGGAATTGACCGGCAGCCCGTAGGTCGAGGAGTCCATCACCACCGGGTTGGCCTGGTCGAGCACGGTGTAGATCCCCGGCTGGGTCCAGAACGACAGGGTCCGGCCGTCGACCACCTCGGTGCCGCCCCTGCCCATCGAGGTCGGCATCGTGCGCACGATCTGCCCGTTGTCGGTCACCGTGACCTGTATGGTGTCATCGTCGGCGACGGAGATGTGCGCGTCCCCGAGGGAGAAGGACACCGACGCATCCTCTTGCCCGAACAGTCCGCCACCGAGGGGTTTGCCGTAGATGTCGGCGCGGACGGTGACCTGGGTGCCCGGCGGGTAGTAGCTGCGCGGCCGCCAGTGCGCATTCTGCTCGTCGGCCCAGTACCAGGCGCCGTCCACCGGCGGATTCGCCTGAACCGTGAGTGTCTTCTCCGCCGCGGCTCGGTCCGGGATCGGCTCGTCGAAGTGCGCGACGACGACGAGTCCGACGCCGTAGACCCCGCCGTCGGACACCGCGCCGCCGCCGGTGGTCCGGAACACCACGGCGGTCTGATTGTCGGGTGTGAGAGTGGTGAACCCGGTGGTGCGGTCGCTGCGGGTGCCGTCCGCGCCGATCGCGGTGGCGGTCACGGTATAGCTGCGCCCGTATCCGAGCGGGCCGGTGGGCTTCCACGTGTGCCGGTCGGGCGTGACGATGCCGTCGATGGTGCGCCCGTCCTCGTTGGTCATGGTCACCGACTCGAAGGTGCCGTCGGGTGTCTGGACCAGCACGGGCGCCAGTGGTTCGACCCCGGTGGCACCGTCGGACGGACTCACCTCGATCCGCGGCCCCACCGGAGCCGGTGAGGTGGCGCTCGGTGACGACCCGCCCGTGGAGGACCCGCAGCCGGTCAGAACCACGAGCAGCGCAACCACGCCGGCGGCACCGGCGGCGACGCGGCGTCGGTCAACAGTAGGCATGCAGACCATCATTCCGGCTCGAGCCGCGGTGCCGCACGGCGTGCCTGGGTGCCGGGTGGGATTCGGTGCCTGATTCGACGTGCGTGGTGGCGACGGAGCGGGCCGGACGAAGGTTCGGTGAAGATCTGTGGTGCGGGAGGCCGGTGTATTCGAGCGGGGCTACGATGGACGGGCGGGGCGATACCGGCAGGGGTATGTAATGGGAGGAGGTGTCCGGTGGGTGGGATGAACGGCGGGGGCCCGTGGGGCGAAGGGTGTTACATGGGTGGTGCAGGCTGGGGATGGGTGTTCCTAGTGCTGCTGCTCGTCGGGGTCGCGGCGGTGGTCGTCGCCCTGGTCCGGCTGCGCACCGCCGGCCGCGGCGAGCAGAGTCCCGGCGGGGCCGGCCGGTCGTCGGCACGGCAGATCCTCGACGAGCGGTTCGCCCGCGGGGAGATCGACGCCGACGAGTATCAGCAGCGGGTGCGGCAGCTGGAGGACCGGTGACCGGACGCCCGATCGATCGTCGCCGCGCGCTGCAGCTCGGGGCACTGGGGATAGCCGGGATCGCCGCCGGTGGGCTCGGGCTCTCGCGCACCGGACTGCCGTTCGCGTCCTCCCCCCGCAGCACGATCGCCGAGTCGGGGTTGCCGGTGGTCGAGCCGGCGGTGCTGCGCAGCGAGGCCGGAGTGCTGCGGGTGGAACTGACGGTGGCCCGCACCCGCCTCGATCAGGCCGGAACAGCGACGATGCTGACCTACAACGGCACGGTGCCGGGCCCGACCTGGCGGGTCCGTCCCGGGGACCGCCTCGAGGTGCGGGTGGTCAACACCCTCGATGCGGCCACCAACCTGCACTTCCACGGCCTGCGCGTGTCCCCCCAGGGCACCGGCGACAATCCGTTCGTCAGCATCGAGCCCGGCCGGAGCTTCGACTACCGTCTCGACGTGCCGCCCGACCATCCCCCCGGCGTGTTCTGGTACCACCCGCATCGGCACGGCTCGGTCGCCGATCAGCTCTTCGGCGGTCTGTACGGCACGATCCTGGTCGACGGCGACGACGCGATCCCGGTTGCGCGGGAGCGGGTGCTGGTGATCTCCGACGTCTCCCTCGCCCCGGACGGCTCCCTCGCCCGGGTGTACCCCCAGCAGGTGATGACCGGGCGGGAAGGAGAGCTGCTGCTGGTCAACGGCCGGCCCGAACCGCGGCTGACCGCCCGCCCCGGGGACCGTGAGCGGTGGCGGCTGGTCAACGCCTGCACCTCCCGCTACCTGCGCCTGACCGTCGACGGTCACCGGCTGCATCTGCTCGGCGTCGACGGCGGCCACGAACCCGGCACCCCCGAGGTCGGGGAGGTCCCCCTGGCCCCGGGCAACCGGGCCGACCTGGTGGTGGACATCGAGGCCGGGACCGGGCGGCTGCGCACCCTCGGCTACGACCGGGGCGGGGCGATGATGGGCATGATGGGCGGCGGCACCGAATTGTCCGGGCCGGCGATGCTGGCCACCGTCGTCGCCGACGGGCCCCCGGCCGCCGACGCCGGTCCGGTACCGCAGCGGGCAGTCGATCCGGACCTGCGCGGACGCCCCATCGCCGCCTCCCGGGAGATCACCTTCACCATGGGCATGGGCATGGGCATGGGCGCCATGATGGGCTCCGGGCCCGGCGGGGCGGGGATGAACTTCGGGTTCGACAACCGCGCCTTCGACGCCCGGCGCACCGACCAGAGTCCCGCCGCCGGGACGATCGAGCAGTGGACGATCCGTAACCCCACCCCGATGGACCACCCGTTCCACCTTCATATCTGGCCCATGCAGATCGTCGAGGAGCACGGTGGACCCGTCGAGCAGCCGAGGTGGCGGGACGTGGTCAACGTCCCCGCGGGGGGCCGGGTGCAGGTGCTGATCGACTTCACCCGATTCCCGGGGCGCAGCGTGTACCACTGCCACATCCTCGACCACGAGGACGCCGGCATGATGGCCACCGTCGAAGCCCGCTGAAATTTATTCCACAGCGGCGCCAGCCTGAAACAGCACAAGCCCGACCCGCTCGGCGGCAGTGGACGCCGAGCCTGTACGGCACACACACCGAAGAACATTCCGCTGCGGAGAGACCGCCCCACCCTGGTAGACACGGGGTGCAGTGTCGGTCCGCATGTGCGGTCCGACGGAGCATCTCGTCGTCTGCGGGTCAGTCGACCGAGTCCACACAGCCAGCGCCGCCGATGGGGAGCCTGTCAACAGCTGCGCGCTCGCGTCGCTGCGCAACGGCGGTCGAGCGACAAGCGCTCGACGATACCGCTCGTGGTCACCTCTGCAGCGCAGGCTCGTCCCGCACTCGCCTCCAGGATTGTCGAGACATCCCACGGGGTAATTTGTCACGCAGCGTGGTCCTGACGCGCGGCGGCGGAGGCATGCCGGGCGGTCTGCTCGTCGTAGAGAGCGTGGTCGCCCGGGCACCCATGGAGAATGCGACGAGCCGGTGTCGTGGGTGGCGCTGCAAGCTCTGCCGGCGTCGTGGTTCAACGCCTCCACCTGAGCCCGCGCGTGAACTGCCTCGTCAGCCCGACGCGATTCGCCGGTCGGCGTGCTCGTCGTTGTCGATTTCTTGCGGAATCGGCCGCGTAGTGCGGTGAACACCGTTCCCCCCGTTTGCGTTTCCTGTGGCGTCTCATCATGCCCACAGTCCGAGCGACGTGGGCTGCGGCGATCGTAGTGGCCGGCACGTCGGTGGAGCCGTTCGGCAGTGCGAATTAGCGGTGGCTGAGGTATTCGGACCAGCCGAGAATCCAGCCGCGCTCGTACTCGGTGGCCGCGTCGTCGTCGAGCTGTTCATCCGGGGGCATCGCGAACCACACGGCGCCTTGGTCGGCGTCCTCGGTGGTGACATCACCGGCGTGTTCGCGGCCCAGTGCCGCCCGGTAGCCGGCGGCGTGTCCTCGATCGGGCAGTAGTCACCGTGCGGTCCTACCTTTCGGGTGGCGGACGAATACGGTCGATCCGTGACGGAGCGGTGCGCTACGGGTCTTTCCGGCGCGGCCTACCGCGCTGCGCGGCCCGCTCCCCGCCCCGCAGCTACAGCTCGAACAGGGAGAACTGGTCGGCGCGGGCCCGGGCCTCGGTGTCGGCTTCGTAGCGGCGGGCCATGGCTCGGGCGACGGTTTCGTCGCAGCCGAGTTCGGCCCCGACCTCGCGCCAGCTGTGGCCGGCGCGGGCCAGGTCGAATGCGGCGCGGTGCAGCTGCTCGTCGAAGCTCATCGCATGCTCTCCTGTCGGTGTACCCGCCCCTGGCGGGTGGGTGCTGGCACCGTGGGAGCACCCCTAGGGGGGTGCCCCCGCCTCGACTACTTCACCACGGAGGAGCCACCGAGGGGAGATTTCAGTGACGGTGTGAATGGCAGCGATCCTTCTCGACCGAGTGGGACGCGGCGAGATATCCCGTGTCGACGACTCCGGGGCTCTGAAGTGGGCGCACCAGACACTCACGTCAACGCCACTCATAACACGGCTGCCTAGCTACGCTCATAAGACGCGGGCAGCTCGCAGGTACTTCCTCGAAACGGGCGACTTCGCCGAGGGAAACCCCAACCTCCTCATCGGCCCTGAGGATGCCGTGACTGGGAGACTGCCCGATGTCCTGTTGCTCCTCGACCTCGACCTCGACGAGATCGACAGACCACGGTGATTGTCCGCCAGCAAGCTTCGCGCCGAAGTCGGGCGTTTCGGACAGTCTTTCCTTGCCGAGATCGCGAGATCGTCATGGTCGTGGGACACGACTGTGGCAGCCGCTCGGGACAGCGGAGTGTCCTGGTGTCACAGGCGAACGAAGAAAGTGTTTGACCATCAGGTTTGCAGTCGCACGGCTTTATCCGTTAGCCTCTAGGACGTAAGCCCCAGGGACTTCCGCTACCGCAAGGTAGGCCGCCCCCTGGGGCAAAACGCTTTTTGGGGAGGGTGTGTGGAGCCGGAGGAGCTGCCGCTTGAGTCGCTTATCTCCACCGCCCGATATGCCAAGTATCGCGCTGCCGCACGAGGCGACCATGCGAAAGCGTCCCGTCTATACATCTGGAACGCACATCTGTCTGCTGCTTACTGGCCTGCTATCGCAATGGTGGAAGTGGCGATCCGCAATGCCTTGAACGTGCAGCTCTGCAAGAAGATCGGCTGCACTCCCGAAACGGGCTGGTACGTTGATGCGCTGTCGGATCGACCACGGATCCACCTGCTTGACCGAGAGCTCGACAAGCTCAGAAAATCTCTGCTCAGCTTCGATCGGAAGCACAATCACGACTCCGGTCAGCGGCAGATAGAACCTACCGGTGACGATGTCATCGGGGGGACGAGCCTGGGCCTGTGGGTCGCCTTGTGCGGTGAAGGCGCGCCCAAGCTCGACCCTTGTTACAACTACCACCGCAATCTTTGGCGGCCAGCACTCCACGAGGCATTCCCCGGCTATGAGGGTCCCGAGATACAGAACAAACCGGGTCCGATCCGTGATGCACTTCGCGAGTTCGAGCGGCTTCGCAACCGCATTGCCCACCACGAGCCGATCTACATGTTCAAGCACAGTTACCAGCTCGAGAACATCTTCAGGCTCGCAGGCTGGCTGGACAACTCCCTTGCCAAGTTTCTTCGCAAGAACGACCAGGTGACTCCGGTGCTAAACGACTACGCCAAGTCCGTGGCGAAGGAAGAAGCTGTAGCTCCTTAGCTATAGTTGAGTATGCCTAGACCTGCGTCGGTGGGGCCCTTAGCGGCGATGAACCATGGCTAATCGCACCGTGTCATGATCGGGGCCCAGGACATCTCGGGACATCATCTGTGTCAGGAGTGGGTCCGTCCCGATCTGTGACTGTGGGTCCGTCCCGATCTGTGACTGTGGGTCCGTCCCGATGTTTCGTTGTGGCCCCAGCACGGTCAGCGTGTTGATGACGGCGCTCGCTGAAATTGGATCTGGCGCACTTTCCGTGAAGGTCCTGACGTGCCCCTGATCAGGGACGACTCGGCATAGACCAAGATCATCATGGTGTGACCTTGCGCTCCCGGCGGCCTTGCTGCCGCATCTGACCGACGTCGTTGTCGACGCCGTCCGCCTCGTCGGATCCACGATCCGGATCCACGCCCACCCTCACCGCAGCGAAGCACGGTGCCCGAAATGCGACACGCCGTCGAGCCGGGTCCATTCCCGATACCGACGCAGACCGGCCGACACGACAATCGGTGCCCGCCCGGTCGTTCTCGTACTGACTGTGCGCCGATTCTTCTGTCTCAACACCGACTGCAAGGCAATTACATTCGCCGAACAGATAGCCGGTTTGACGAGACGGTGCGCCCGCCGCACCACGGTGCTCGACGCGGTGCTCGAGGCGATCGGTCTGGCGATGGCCGGTCGCGCCGGCGCCCGCCTGGCAGCCAGGCTCGGGATGACGGTCGGCCGCGACACCCTGCTGCGAACGGTGCGCGCGATCCCCGACCGGCCGATCGGCGCCACGCCCGTACTCGGCATCGATGATTTCGCCGTCCGCCGCGGACACGTCTACGGCACCGTGATCGTGGATCTGACCACGAGCCGGCCGATCGACCTGCTTCCGGACCGCACCAGCGAGACCGTCGCCGCATGGCTGCGGGAGCATCCCGGCGCCGAGGTGGTGTGTCGTGACCGGGCGGGGGCCTACGCCGAAGCCGTGCGCGTCGGCGCACCGAATGCGGTGCAGGTCGCCGACCGGTGGCACCTGTGGCACAACCTCGTCGGCGCGGTTGAGGACACCGTGGTTCGGCACCGCGCTGATCTTCGCCCACCGACCGAGCCCGTCGACCCCGGCGAGGTCGTCACCGACACCACTGCCAACGAGATCGACTGTGGTACCAGCACTACAAATGCCGAGTGGCCGGACGGCCGGTTGATCACCCGCACCAGGGAACGGCATGCCACCGTGCAACAACTCGTCTCGAACGGGATGACGATCTCGGCGATCAGCAGGAAACTGAGCCTCGACCGCAAGACCGTTCGCCGCTTCGCCCGCGCCCATGACGTCGACGAACTGCTGACCACCACCCGGATAGCAGGACCCACCTTGCTCAGCGAACACGAAACCTACCTGCGTGACCGCTTCGCCGCGGGGTGCACCGATGCCACCCGCCTGACCGCGGAGATCACCGATCGCGGCTACCGAGGCAGCGCCAAGACCGTCCGCCGGTTCCTGGCACCACTGCGTGTTGCGCACCGGACGCGGCCGGCGCCACCGCCGGCGCCATCCGCCCGGCAGGTCGCCGGGTGGTTGACCTCCCGACCCGAGCGTCTCACCGACGCCGACAGTCGCCGCCTTACCGACATCCTCGAACGCAGCCCCGCACTGACCGCCCTGCGCGAGCACGTTCGCGGCTTCGCCGAGATCATGGCCGAGCGGCGCGGACTCGAACTCATCAGCTGGATGACCAGCATCGACGCCACCGGATCACCGGCCCTGCGGTCCTTCGCCGCCGGCCTGCGCCGTGACCTCGATGCCGTCACCGCCGGGTTGACCCTCGAACACAACTCCGGGCCTGTCGAAGGGCACGTGAACAGAATCAAAATGCTCAAGCGGCAGATGTACGGGCGCGCCAACCTCGACCTGTTACGGAAGCGCGTCGTCCACCTCGAATAGTGAAGCGTGGCATAGGCTTCACGGAAAGTGCGCCAGATCCCTGAAATTCCCCAGTAACGCTCATCGAAATTCCCCACCCGTGTGGCACCGCCAACGAGGGCGGGTCTCCTCCGATGCTGATGGTCTCTGACCACACATCAGCCAGTCGAAGGAGACCCGCATTCTCATGCTGACATGGGAGGACGATGTGGAAGTACACGCCCTACGCAATCGAGGCTGGACGATCTCGGCGATCGCCCGTCACACCGGCCGAGACCGCAAGACCATCCGGGCTTATCTGAACAACGAACGCACCCCTGGGGTGCGCACACGCACCGAACCCGACCCCTTCGAACCGTTCGTCGACTACATCACCTGCCGGCTGCGGGAAGATCCGCACCTGTGGGCGCGGACCCTGTGCGACGAACTCGAAGAGCTGGGCTACCGCATGTCGTATCAGACGCTGACCCGGCAGATCCGCGACCGCGAACTCCGGCCGGTGTGCAAGCACTGCGCGAGCGCCACCGACCGGCCGAACGCGGTGATCGAGCACCCGCCCGGTGAGGAAACCCAGTGGGACTGGGTCGATCTGCCGAACCCACCCGCATCCTGGGGGTGGGGTTCGATGGCGCATCTGCTGGTCGGCTCGCTCGCGCATTCCGGGCGTTGGCGCGGGATGCTGGCGCCGGCGATGACCCAGCCGCATCTGGTCGACGGTCTCGACCGCATCTGCCGCGGCCTCGGTGGGCTGACCTGCAGCTGGCGCTTCGACCGCATGGCCACGGTCTGCCACCCCGACAGCGGACGGATGACCGCCAGCTTCGCCGGGGTCGCGAAACACTACGGCGTGACGGTGACGATCTGCCCACCCCGGGCCGGCAACCGCAAAGGAGTCGTCGAGAAGGCCAACCATACTGCCGCTGGGCGGTGGTGGCGCACCCTGCCCGACGACGTCACCGTCGAGCAGGCGCAGACGAGGCTGGACGAGTTCTGCCGGGTGCGCAGCGACACCCGACCCCGCCGCACCGCCGACGGGCGGACCACGGTGGCCGCACTCGCCGCTGCCGAAGCGTTGTCACCGCCACCGACAGTGCCGTATCCGGCGATCCTCACCGAGTCCCGGGTCGTGTCGCGGCAGGCGTTGGTGTCCTATCGCGGCAACCGCTATTCGGTGCCACCGGAGTTGGCGTCGGCGCAGGTCACCGTCACCCGGGTGCTGGGATCGGAGGTCATCGACATCGTCACCACCTCGCAGATCACCATCGCTCGACACCGCCTGGCGCCGGACGGAGCCGGAGTGATGGTCCGCGACCACGGGCACGTGCTCGCCCTCGAACAGGTGGCGATGGCCGCCGCCGGCACCGGTGGCCGTCCGCACCGCCGCAAGGAACGGATCCCACCGGGACCCGAGGCGATCGCTGCAGCACGCAAGCTCCGCACCAGCGACGAGACCACCACCTCATCGTCCGGTGACAGCGAACCGACCCCGGTCCCGGCCGCCTCGACGGTGATCGACCTGTCGACCTACGAACGGGCCGCCCGCGGAAGGAACACCCTGGCATGAGCACCGCATCTACCCCGCCGGACCCGATCCCGGCACCGGCCACCAGCGAAGCCGCCAGTCTCTATCAGCGGTTGCGCGGGCATCTGGCCGTGCTCAAACTGCACGACGCCGCCGAAGCGCTACCGGCGGTGCTCGACCGGGCCCAGAAGAACAACCTGTCGATGACCGCCACCCTCGAGCAGTTGCTGGCGATCGAGGTCGACGCCACCGAGGTGCGCCGTCTGGCGGGCCGGCTGCGGTTCGCCTGCCTGCCCACGCCGGCCTCGCTGGAGGACTTCGACTTCGATGCCGCCCCGAACCTCGACCGACCGCTCATCGCCGAACTCGGGACCTGCCGGTTCCTGGAAACGGCGACGAATGTGCTGCTCATCGGCCCGCCCGGGGTCGGGAAGACCCACCTGTCGGTGGGATTGGCCCGTGCTGCGGTCCATGCCGGGTATCGCACCTATTTCACCACCGCGGCCGACCTCGCCGCTCGCTGTCATCGCGCCGCGATCGAGGGTCGGTGGGCGACGACGATGCGGTTCTTCGCCGGCCCGACCCTGTTGGTCATCGACGAACTCGGTTATCTGCCGTTACCCGGGGAGGCCGCATCGGCGTTGTTTCAGGTTGTTGCGCAACGCTATCTGAAGACCTCGATCGTCATGACCACCAACCGTGGGGTCGGGGAATGGGGTGAGGTCCTCGGCGACACGACCGTTGCCGCCGCCATGCTCGACCGGCTCCTGCATCGGTCGGTGGTGCTCAACCTCGACGGTGATTCCTACCGGCTGCGAGACCATCACGCACGTTCGGAGAACCTCCGCAAAGCCACCACCGGCACCCGGCAACCGCTACAGTGAACACCGCTCACAGGTGGGGACTTTCGTCGAGCACAGCTGGGGATTTTCCCGGATCTGGCGCACTTTCCGTGAAGCCTATGCCACGCTTCACTATTCGAGGTGGACGACGCGCTTCCGTAACAGGTCGAGGTTGGCGCGCCCGTACATCTGCCGCTTGAGCATTTTGATTCTGTTCACGTGCCCTTCGACAGGCCCGGAGTTGTGTTCGAGGGTCAACCCGGCGGTGACGGCATCGAGGTCACGGCGCAGGCCGGCGGCGAAGGACCGCAGGGCCGGTGATCCGGTGGCGTCGATGCTGGTCATCCAGCTGATGAGTTCGAGTCCGCGCCGCTCGGCCATGATCTCGGCGAAGCCGCGAACGTGCTCGCGCAGGGCGGTCAGTGCGGGGCTGCGTTCGAGGATGTCGGTAAGGCGGCGACTGTCGGCGTCGGTGAGACGCTCGGGTCGGGAGGTCAACCACCCGGCGACCTGCCGGGCGGATGGCGCCGGCGGTGGCGCCGGCCGCGTCCGGTGCGCAACACGCAGTGGTGCCAGGAACCGGCGGACGGTCTTGGCGCTGCCTCGGTAGCCGCGATCGGTGATCTCCGCGGTCAGGCGGGTGGCATCGGTGCACCCCGCGGCGAAGCGGTCACGCAGGTAGGTTTCGTGTTCGCTGAGCAAGGTGGGTCCTGCTATCCGGGTGGTGGTCAGCAGTTCGTCGACGTCATGGGCGCGGGCGAAGCGGCGAACGGTCTTGCGGTCGAGGCTCAGTTTCCTGCTGATCGCCGAGATCGTCATCCCGTTCGAGACGAGTTGTTGCACGGTGGCATGCCGTTCCCTGGTGCGGGTGATCAACCGGCCGTCCGGCCACTCGGCATTTGTAGTGCTGGTACCACAGTCGATCTCGTTGGCAGTGGTGTCGGTGACGACCTCGCCGGGGTCGACGGGCTCGGTCGGTGGGCGAAGATCAGCGCGGTGCCGAACCACGGTGTCCTCAACCGCGCCGACGAGGTTGTGCCACAGGTGCCACCGGTCGGCGACCTGCACCGCATTCGGTGCGCCGACGCGCACGGCTTCGGCGTAGGCCCCCGCCCGGTCACGACACACCACCTCGGCGCCGGGATGCTCCCGCAGCCATGCGGCGACGGTCTCGCTGGTGCGGTCCGGAAGCAGGTCGATCGGCCGGCTCGTGGTCAGATCCACGATCACGGTGCCGTAGACGTGTCCGCGGCGGACGGCGAAATCATCGATGCCGAGTACGGGCGTGGCGCCGATCGGCCGGTCGGGGATCGCGCGCACCGTTCGCAGCAGGGTGTCGCGGCCGACCGTCATCCCGAGCCTGGCTGCCAGGCGGGCGCCGGCGCGACCGGCCATCGCCAGACCGATCGCCTCGAGCACCGCGTCGAGCACCGTGGTGCGGCGGGCGCACCGTCTCGTCAAACCGGCTATCTGTTCGGCGAATGTAATTGCCTTGCAGTCGGTGTTGAGACAGAAGAATCGGCGCACAGTCAGTACGAGAACGACCGGGCGGGCACCGATTGTCGTGTCGGCCGGTCTGCGTCGGTATCGGGAATGGACCCGGCTCGACGGCGTGTCGCATTTCGGGCACCGTGCTTCGCTGCGGTGAGGGTGGGCGTGGATCCGGATCGTGGATCCGACGAGGCGGACGGCGTCGACAACGACGTCGGTCAGATGCGGCAGCAAGGCCGCCGGGAGCGCAAGGTCACACCATGATGATCTTGGTCTATGCCGAGTCGTCCCTGATCAGGGGCACGTCAGGACCTTCACGGAAAGTGCGCCAGATCCATTTTCCCCGAGCCTCGTCATTGATGACGATTGACCGAGCCTCCGTCGGCATATTGTCCTGGAATCTGACCTGGGGGCTCGGGCTGCGGTGAGTGGCGTAGGTTCCGGTGTACGCATTTCTCCAGAAGTTTCCGAGTGGTCCTGTGGTAGCGCCACACATGTTGTGGGAAAGCCAATAGTCCTGGTAGCCACCCGGGTTGCCGAAGTAGTGGTGCTGGAGGTAGCCGTGCCGACGGGCTCCCACCCACATCCGCTCGCCCGACGGGTGATGGGATACGTCCGCAAAGTCACTTCGGCCGAGCCGAACGTGTAGTTGACCGAAGGAGAGTCGCTCCGTGGAGTGATACATGCGGGGGTCTGTGATGGTGATCGAGAAAGACAGCATAGCCCGTTCGTAGAGTTCGACAACTACCCAGCTTCCAGCCAGCCGGTAGATGCGCTGTTCCCTGCCATCGATCTTTTCCAGGAATTGCGGTAGTCCCAGCAGTGATTCAACAAACTCAAGCGAGCTACCGCAGGCGAGCTGATCCAGTATCCGGGACTGAGCCCGTCGACGACCGATAGTGCGGTCCCACTGCTTTCGGGTCAGCTGACCCATACCCCAGACAGCAGATAGCACCGTCGCGCCCGCTGCACCCGCGCCCAGACCCGCCGCAACAGAATCCCAGACTTCGGTACTCAAGCTGACCTCTTATCCGTCAGATACCGGTACAGCGTGGTGCGGCCGACGCCGAGGATCTCGGCGATCTCTAGTTGGCTCATGCCGCTGTCACGCATCTTCTTGGCCTGGCGGATTTTGTTGGGAGTCATCTTCGGGGGCCGGCCACCGGTTCGGCCGCGGGCGCGAGCGGCAGCGAGACCGACCTGGGTGCGTTCGCGGATAAGGTTGCGTTCGAACTCCGCGAGGGCGCCGAAGATAGCGAAGATCAAACGGCCACCTGGGGTGCTGGTGTCGATCTGTTCGGTCAGGGAACGGAAGGCGATGCCGCGTTCTTCGAGCTGTTGCACGGTCTCAAGCAGATGCGGCAGAGACCGACCGAGTCGGTCGAGTCTCCAGACGACGAGGGTGTCGCCGGCGCGCAGGTGTGAGAACAGATCGGATAGCTCGGGTCTAGAGGTGGTCGCCCCGCTGGCCTTGTCGATCCAGACCCTCGAGCACCCGGCGGCGCTGAGAGCGTCCACCTGAGCGTCGGGGTTCTGTTCGAGGGTCGAGACCCTGGCATAGCCCAAAAGTTCGTTCACAGCGATCAGTGTTCCATAACTCGTCGCGGTCAGATGTTTTGAACCATCGGTTTCCGACATGAGTTTTGAAACATCGTTGTGGGTTTGAGCGCTGTGTGGCGGTTTTCTGTGATCGCTCGGGGGCGTTAGTTTCCGATCACGAGGATGCTAGCGGCGGATTCTATGACGTCGTCGGTGATGGTCTCGAGTTGGTTGATCTTGAGCACTCGGGCGATCTGCGGGAAGAGGCGTTCGAGGAGTCGGAAGTTGCCCCGGGTGATGCGTTCGATCGCGGCGATAGCTTGAGCGTCGGTGAAGTCGTCAGGGTCGAGGGTGCGGCCGAGGCGTTTCCAGTGGCGGTCGAGGACGAAGAGCAGTTCTTCTCGGCCGAGTGCCCGGTAGCGGTGTGAGAATCCGAGGCGAGAGTAGAGCTGCGGGTAGTGGCGGAAACGCTGATCGATGCCAGGCATACCGATGAGGACGATTGCCAGTTGGTGGCGATCGTGGTGATCGCGGAGTAGTTCGAGCGCAGTCGGGGTCAGGCGTTCGGCTTCGTCGATGATTAATAGTTCGACCCACCTGGTCACGTCACCGGTGCGAGCGCCGGTGGCCTTGCCGATACTGCGTTGATGTTCGTCGACACAGATCCCGACTCTGATGCGTAGGTGCTCGATCTCGGCCATGAGCTGTTTATGCCGGGGCAGGACTTCGGGGGTGTAGAACACTGTGCGGGTCCGGTTTGCTGTGGCGTGGTGCTTCGCGTCGTCTTCGGTGCGGGGACCCCATTCGTCGATGTATGCGCCCAGGGTGTCCCAGTGGGCGTAGCGGCGTGCCGAGAGGGTCTTGCCGATGCCAGCATCGCCGTGGCAGATGCCGATCGTGTGTTCTTTGCGCACGGCGTTCGCGAACTCTCTAAAGCGGCGGTGTTCCTTGGTGACGATGAAGTCCTTGGTCATCATTCATCCTCTTCGTAGGTTCGCAGCTTCGATCGGCGGGCAACGGGCGCAGTGGTGCGGGGTTCTTCACGATCGGCGATACGGGGGATGCGGTCGTTGATGTCTTTACGCAGTTTCTGGCGGCGGGCACGGCGTGCTGTCTCGATCTCGCGCAGGCTCAGTCTCTCGTTCGGGTGGGCCTCGTCGATGGCGACGCAGACGAAGGTGTCGTGGTCGTAGACGCGGATCTCGGAGACATCGCGCGGGTCGTATCGGATCGTGACGGGGCGCCCAACGAACGGTGCCAGGGTCGATGAGCGGTAGCGGTGGCCTTGGAAATGGATTCCGTCACGCTGCACGGTGCGGTGTTTGGGCACCGTCAGCAGTAGTCCGTCGAGTTCATCGAGGGATTCGGGCATGCGCGGCAACCAGCCATCACCAATCCACGCCTTCTTCGGGCTCGTGCCGATCTCCCGGTGAGTCCGCTCGTTGTAGGTGGCGATGAAACTGGCGATTTCTTGATCGAGCGCAGGTAGGTCCAACGATGGTTGCGGCGCCTTTGCCCCGGGCGCCAGGTGTCCTGGCAGGGTGGCCAGGAGTTCGGTGTTGACTGTGCCGAAGAATCGCTCAATCTTGCCTCGGCCTTGCGGTCGTCCGACGGTCGAGAAGATGAGGCGGATCTTCAGTGCGATCGCGGTGTACTCGAGGTGGTGGCTGGTGAAGTCGCTGCCGTGGTCGATATAGAGGACGTCAGGTAGCCCGCACATCGCCCAGGCCGGATCAGTCTTGCGCCAGATCGCCTGTCGTAGCGCCAGCGCGGTGTTCATCGCCGAGGGCGCCCCGGTGAAAACCATGTATCCGCAGACAGCGCGGGAGTAGTCGTCCATCACCACCGTCAGCCAGGGCCGCTCGGCGGTGCCACTGGCGCCAGTGATGAGGATGTCGAGTTCGGTGTGATCGGCTTGCCACGTCGTATTCGGGCGTTCGGCACGATGGCGGAACACCAGTTCGTACCGGTCCCGATATGCTGCCGGCCCCTCCAGAGCAAGCGTCACCAGGGCCGGGTCCAAAGCGAGGACGATGGCGCGGACCGTGGCATAACTCGGGGCCGCCAAACCCAAGCGCCCCGCTTCGGTCACGGTGAGCCGATGCAAAGTAGCGGTACTCGGGCGTGGGCGGGTGAGCGCGAGGTGCTCGAGGAACGTGACCAGTTCCGCCGGAGTACGTCGAGATCCCGTGTCGCGCCGTGGCCGCGGCTCCAACGCCGCGATGCCGCCGGTCTTGTAGAGCTGGTGCCAGCGTTGCAGGGTGCGCAGCCCGGTACCGGTGTCGCGGGCCAAGGCCGTCAGCGAGATGCCGTCCTCGACGTGAAGTCGCAGGATGCGCCACCGCTGCGGCCCGTCCACGTCACACCTGCTGGGAGACCGTGTCGCGGTCGCGGGCAGCTTGTTGGTGCCGGTAGAGAGTGGCGCGGGACCACCCGACCAGCCGGGCGGCCTCTTCGGCTGTGCGGCCCTTGGCTCTGGCGTCTCGGGCGATGTCGAGTTTTTCGGCAATCACCGCTGGGTCAACAGGTGGACGACCGAAGCGGGTGCCGCTCTGCTTCGCCGCAGCGATGCCGGCATTGACTCGCTCGGTGATGAGCTCGCGCTCGTACTCGGCCAGCGTTGCGAGCATGCCCAGCATCAGCCGGCCGGAAGTGGTCTCCGGGTCGATGCCGTCCGAGAGAGACTGGATCTTGACGCCCTTGTCCCGAAGCAGGTTCACAGTGTTGAGGACATCGATCAGGGAACGGCCGAGCCGATCGATGCGCCATACCACGACCGTGTCGCCGGGCTCGACGTAGTCCAATAGCCGCTTCATCCCGGGGCGCTCGATCGCGGTCCGGCTACCCGAGGTCACATCCGCAAACACATCCCGCTTCTGCACCCCGGAATCCACGAGTGCATCCAACTGCAACTGCGCGTCCTGACTCGCGGTACTCACGCGGGTGTACCCCAACAGCCTCATGACCCGATTGTGCCTCACAAACCCCTGCCGAGCACCACCCTGCGACACTTTGCAGTGAGACGACTTCGAGAGACGAAAAATGTGTCCATTGACCCATGAAGCGATCTCGAATTTCAGCCTCCACCTGATGTCTCATAAATCTTTAGGTTTTTAAGGCGCTGTCCCAACAGTTCAGCAGACGCTGTATAGTTCAGTAAGTGCTGACTATTGTTTCTCGTGTGGATGTGATGAACCGGTTAGGGCGGGCGATGGCCGACCCGACGCGGTCCCGGATACTGCTGACCTTGCTGCAGCAGCCGGCCTACCCGGCGGAGCTGGCCCGCGATTTGGAGCTGACACGGTCGAACGTGTCGAACCATCTGGCATGCCTGCGCGACTGCGGGATCGTTGCCGCAGTGCCCGAAGGCCGCCAGACCCGGTACGAGATCGCAGACCCGCACTTGGCGCGGTCGCTATCCTCCTTGGTCGAGGTCACCCTCGCGGTCAACGAAAACGCCCCCTGCTTGGAGCCCGACTGCTCAGTGCCGGGTTGTCACGCCACGGAGGTGCAGGCGTGATCCTGTCCTCGGCCCTGCAGGCGATCGGCCTGTTCATTGCCACCAATATCGACGACATCATCGTCCTGTCGCTGTTTTTCGCCCGCGGAGCAGGCCAACGCGGCACCACCGCACGCATTCTGGCCGGCCAGTATCTTGGCTTCGTCGGCATCCTCGGCGCCGCAGTGCTCGTCTCCCTGGGCGCGGGAGCCTTCCTGCCCCCGGGGGCCATCCCTTACTTCGGACTGATCCCACTGGGCTTGGGACTGCGGGCCGCGTGGCAGGCCTGGCGCGGGGACGATGATGACGACGACGCAAAGATCGAGGGCAAGAACGTCGCAGTATGGACCGTGGCCGGCGTAACCTTCGCCAACGGCGGCGACAACATCGGCGTCTACGTCCCCGTCTTTCTCAACGTGGGCACGGGAGCCGTAGTTGCCTACTGCATCGTGTTCCTGGTGCTGGTGGCGGGACTGGTGGGCCTGGCCAAGTTCGTCGCCACCCGCCGACCGATCGCCGAAGTCCTAGAGCGCTGGGAACATATCCTGTTCCCGACTGTCCTGATCGGCCTGGGCGCCTTCATCCTGATCAGCGGCGGAGCATTCGGACTCTGACAAAACCGACGCAAACCCCACCACGCACCCGTGAGTCGCCGACTCGCTCTAATTCTTCCGGCCAGAACGCCCGATTGGTACGTCGCCGCCAAGAAGTAGCCACAGAAGACCGCCACAAAGCGATCAAGTCCACACCGGATTCCGCAGGACGCGATCGGGTGCCTGGTGGGGGTGGGGTGTGCTGTCTGAGGATCGTCAAACAGCACACCCTCCCAGGTAATTCCGTATAATCGTCGTAACCCGCTATCATCGCGGCATGACGATCAATGCGGACTGTTGTGCGACCAGAGCCTCATCGAGCGCGGCAATCCCGAATCTCGATGCGGCGGTCGCGTTGTTCCACAGCCTCTCGGACGGAACCCGGTTGGCGATCGTGCGCCGCATCGCTGAAGGTGAGGCGCGGGTGGCGGATCTGGTTGGCGAGTTGGGGTTGGCGCAGTCGACGGTGTCGGCACACGTGGCGTGCCTTCGAGACTGCAATCTTGTCGAGGGCCGCCCGCAGGGCCGGCAGGTGTTCTACTCGCTGGCCCGGCCGGAGTTGATGGACCTGCTCGCGGCCGCGGAGACGCTGCTGGCCGCGACCGGGAACGCGGTCGCGTTGTGCCCGAACTATGGCACTGACGCTGATGCGGGGGTGACGGCATGAGCGACGCGTGTGGTTGCGGCCACGACGAGCCCCGTCCTGAGGGTGAGGAGGAACGCGAGCCCGAAAAGCTGTGGCAGGTCACCGAGATCCGGGCCGCCGCCGCGGCCGGTGTGCTGCTCGTCGCGGCCCTGATCGTCCGAGTTGCTGGCGGAGCCGATGCCCTCGGATTAGGCCTCGAGATAGCGGCGCTGATCGTGGCCGGCTACACGTTCGTCCCGTCGACACTCACGCGGCTGGCCAAGGGCAAGATCGGTGTCGGCACGCTGATGACGATCGCGGCGGTCGGGGCGGTGATACTCGGCGAGGTCGGCGAGGCTGCCATGCTCGCGTTCCTGTTCGCGATCAGCGAGGGACTCGAGGAGTACGCGGTCACCCGCACCCGCCGTGGCCTGCGCGCCCTGTTGTCCCTGGTCCCAGACACCGCCACGGTGCTCCGCGGCGGCCGCGAGGAGACTGTGGCCCCGGCGGAACTCGCTCTCGGCGAGATCATGATCGTCAAGCCCGGGGAACGGATCGCTACCGACGGCATCATTCGCACCGGCCGAACCGCCCTGGACACCTCCGCGATCACCGGCGAGTCGGTGCCCGTCGAAGCCGGGCCCGGTGACGAGGTGTTCGCCGGGTCGATCAACGGCACCGGGGTCCTCGAGATCGAGGTCACCGCTGGCGCGCAGGACAACTCGCTGGCCAAGATCGTGCGGATCGTCGAGGCCGAGCAGTCCCGCAAGGGCGAGGCACAGCGTCTGGCCGACAAGATCGCCAAACCTCTTGTCCCGGCCGTCATGGTGGCGGCCGCGATCATCGCCGCCGTCGGCAGCCTGGCCGGGGACCCGCGGGTGTGGATCGAACGCGCCCTCGTGGTGCTCGTCGCAGCCTCACCGTGCGCGCTGGCGATCGCGATCCCCGTCACGGTCGTCGCCGCAATCGGCGCCGCGTCCAAGCTCGGTGTCCTGGTCAAGGGCGGTGCCGCGCTCGAAGCGCTCGGCCGCATCCGCGCCGTCGCGTTGGACAAGACCGGCACCCTCACCCGTAATCAGCCCGTCGTGATCGACGTCGCCACCGCGAACGGCACCACACGCGAAGACGTCCTCGCAGTGGCCGCCGCATTGGAGGCGCGCAGCGAACACCCGCTGGCCCGAGCGATCCTCGCTGCCGTCGACCACTACGTGCCCGCGGATGAGGTCGAGGCCGTGACCGGTGCCGGACTGACCGGCCACATCGACGGCACACCGGTCCGGCTCGGCCGACCCGGCTGGATCGACCCCGCTGTGCTCGCCGCCGATATCGAGCGGATGCAGCACGCCGGCGCCACCGCGGTCCTGATCGAACGCGCCGGCACCGTCATCGGAGCGGTCGCCGTCCGCGACGAACTCCGCCCCGAGGCGCGCGAGGTGATCGCGGGCCTGCGCCGCGACGGCTACCACGTCGCGATGCTCACCGGCGACAACGACCGCACCGCCCGCGCCCTGGCCACCGACGTCGGCATCGACGAGGTGCACGCCGACCTGCGCCCGGAGGACAAGGCCCGCATCGTCGGAACCCTCCGGACTGCTCGTCCGACCGCGATGGTCGGCGACGGCGTCAACGACGCGCCGGCCCTCGCCACCGCGGACCTCGGAATCGCGATGGGTGCGATGGGAACCGACGTCGCCATCGAAACCGCCGACGTCGCCCTGATGGGCGAGGACCTGCGCCACCTGCCTCAAGCACTGCATCACGCGCGCCGGTCCCGGACGATCATGCTGCAGAACGTCGGCCTGTCCCTGGCGATCATCACCGTCTTGATGCCGCTGGCCCTGTTCGGTGTTCTCGGCCTGGCCGCCGTCGTCCTCGTCCACGAAGTCGCCGAGATCGTCGTCATCGCCAACGGCGTCCGGGCCGGGCGCGCCCGAACCCTCACCGCGGCGACACCCTCGGCGATCGCGCGCGAACCGCTCGCCGGAGCCCGGTCATGACGTCCGCTGAGGTCCCTGTCTCGACCTCCCCGGCGGGATGGCGTCACGGCCGCCGCACCCTCGTCACGGTCGCCGTCATCCTGGCGGCGGCAGCGATGGTCGTCGGTCCGATTGCACACGAAGCCCTGTCCGGAGGTCGCACCGTCGACCTCGGCCTGCTGCAACTGCAGCTGACCTACAACACCGGGGTCGCGTTCAGTCTCGGTGACCAACTCCCCACCGCGGTCGTTCTCACGGTCACCGCAGCCGTCACCGCAGCGATCAGCGTGTTCGCCTGGCGCACCGCACCTGACGGCCGACCGATCCAGACCGTCGGACTCGCCGCGATCGTCGCCGGCGCCACCGCGAACGTCATCGACCGACTCCTCGACGGCAAGGTGACCGACTACTTCTATACCGGATGGTTTGCCACCTTCAACCTCGCCGACACCTTCATCACCTGCGGCGCAGTCCTCGTCATCGGTGCCCTACTCCTCGAATCCGCCAGCAAGGACGACGTGCCGTGAGCCGAATGGCTGAACACCTGCGCAGCGCCTACACCGCGGAAATGACCGCCGCCCGCCGCGCTGCCAACAACACCAATCCCTGGCGGCACCTCGAACGCGCCCACATCATCTCCCAGCCCTACCCCGGGAAGACCGGCTTCCGGCTCGGGTTGGTGCTTATCACACCTACTTCCTGCTGATCCGCGGGGATGGAACAGTCCGATGATCCCGCCCAGGACAACCCGTGGACCTGGAAGTAGAGCTGTCCGGCTGACGAAGCCTTCCCGGCCGGGTCCGCCTCGATTCAGCCTCGCCTGACTGTCGTCCGCATGAACACGGCACCGCGACGACGCCGGCAAGATCCGCTGCTGTCGGGTCCGGCCGAAAAACGAGCAGATCGCCCCGGAATACCTGCTCAGTCTTCAACTGGAACCGACAGCTGCGCCTGTCTCTGACCTTGACCCCGCCCGGCAACAGCGCACGTCGGAATGTATCCCTATCACCAGTCGAGTGTGTGCAGGCGAGATCCTGATTCCCGCACACCGGCCCGCTGGTGGTCGGCGAGATCTGTCAGGTAATCGGAGGTCTACCTGCGGTTCATCGACGTCACCAGGTTCGGTGACACCACCCCCGGATCATTCGAGAGACAGGGGCAAGAAGTCATACCGAACTTAGCGACCGTCGCCCCGCGGTGCGGGACCACCGAAGAAGGTAGCGGTACGTTCCATTCTGTCGCGTGGATCAGAGAAGCACCATGATGACGCCTGGTGATCAGGTGCAGGTCGGCCCGGGCGCGGCATACCCCGACCCAGGGAAACCGACCCACAAGGAAAATGGCCGTCGAGCCGCAGCTGAGCCCGGCCAATCGGCCGGTAAATACTATGTCGCGTAGTATTTCGACCGGACGACAACGGAAGGGGCCCACATGTCTACCAGAGCTGCGCGGTCGATCGCGTGTCCGCTCGTCATCGCCGGGCTCGTGGGCCGTTGTGGCCTGACGGGAAGACGACGACAGACCCCCAGCGGATTCCGGCCTACCGCCCACGACCGTAGCCGCACTCTCCAGCCCGGCTGGCAGGGCCCTGCCCGGTCCGGGCGCACCACCGTCCTGTCCGACCGGCGCCGGCGTCGGCACCGCGCGCCCTGGAGCGGACACAACGGTGCGGTGCCGGAGTCCGGAGCGGCCGGTCGATGTCGGTGCCGCCATGACCGGGGCGCCGGCACTGCTCGCCCGGGGGGCGTCGTGGTACGGACCGTGCCGGGAGAGGATTCCCCTGTTCAAAGCCTACGCTCACGAGACCGGCGCGGTGCGCGCGATCGGGGTCAACGTGCCGGATCCCGTGGCTTCCGCCGCGACGCCGACGACCGACCTGTGCATCGGCTATCCCTCGTTCCTCGAGACCGACGACCGGGCGCAGAATGCTCTTGCCTGCCTACCCGGGCTGCCTCCGACCTTGCTCCGGCGGCGGGACGGTTCGGGGGGGACCGGATCGCCACTCCTACGATGCGCTCGGACCGGCTCCGTGCCGCCGTCAACTGGCTGCCGTGAGGAGGGGCGCGACGCCGACTGGTCGACTGGGGTGTCGACTGCTGGCACGGGCGGTCCTCGCCGTGATGGTGCTGCTGGGGGCCGGTGCCTGTGGCACCGGAACCGACGCCGTCGCCCAGGGCGGCACCTTCGATTTCGTCGCCCCCGGCGGCCAGACCGATATCTTCTACGACCCGCCGTCCGCCCGCGGCACCCTCGGGCCGCTCTCCGGCCCGGATCTGATGGCCGACGGTGTCACCGTGGATTTGGCCGACTATGCCGGCCAGGTGGTGGTGCTCAATCTGTGGGGCCAGTGGTGCGCCCCGTGCCGCAGCGAAGCCGACGATCTCGAACGCGCCTACGCCGCCACCCGGGCTCTGGGGGTGCAGTTTCTCGGCATCAACGTCCGCGATCCTCAACGTGACAAGGCACAGGACTTCGTGATCGACAACAACGTCTCCTACCCGTCCATCTACGATCCGCCGATGCGCACCCTGATCGCCCTGGGGGGGAACTTCCCCACGAGCGTCATCCCCTCCACCCTCGTTCTCGACCGGCAGCATCGGGTCGCCGCGGTGTTCCTGCGGGCGCTGCTGACCGAGGATCTGCAGCCGGTCATCGAGCGAGTGGCGGCGGAGTCATGATCGTCCTGGCGCAAGAACTGGGCACCAGCTTCCAGACGGTCGCCGCCACCGGGCCGCTCGTGTTCGCGCTGGCGGCGGCGGCGCTGGCCGGTCTGGTCTCCTTCGCTTCGCCGTGCTGTATTCCGCTCGTGCCCGGGTACTTGTCGTACCTGGCCGCGGTCTCGGGGGCGGAAGCACCGACGGTCACGGCGGGCGATACGCGTGTCCGCGCCGCCGGACGGTGGCGGGTCACCGGTGCCGCGTTGTTGTTCGTCGCCGGGTTCACCGTGGTGTTCGTCCTGGCCACGGCGTCGGTCTTCGGGGTGATCGGGGCGTTGCGCGTCAACCAGGAACTGCTTCAACGCATCGGTGGCGCCGTCACCGTGGTCATGGGGTTGACCTTCCTCGGGTGGGTCCCCGCCTTGCAGAAGAATCTGCGTTTCGCCCCGCGGCAGATCTCCTCGCTGGCAGGAGCTCCCTTGCTGGGTGGAGTGTTCGCCCTCGGCTGGACACCGTGCCTGGGCCCGACGCTGGCCGGGGTGCTCTCGGTGGCCGCCGGCACCGAAGGCACCACCGCCGCCCGTGGCGTGGTGCTGATCATCGCCTACTGCCTGGGGTTGGGATTGCCGTTCGTCGCGCTGGCCTTCGGCTCCTCTTCCGCCCTGCGTGGGGTGGGATGGCTGCGCCGCAACTCCCGCAATATCCAGATCGCCGGGGGCATGCTGCTCGTGGTGGTCGGATTCGCCTTGATGACCGGAGTCTGGGAGATGTTCATCGCCTGGATCCGCGACGAGTTCGTCACTGACGTGGTGCTGCCGATATGACCGTCACCGACCGTGCTCCGGCCTCGAAGCCGTCACCGCCGCCGGAACCCTCACCGCTGCGCCGAGCCGTCGCCACGGCACGCAACCTATGGCGTCAGCTCACCTCCATGCGCACCGCTTTAGTGTTGCTGTTCCTGCTCGCCCTCGCTGCCGTCCCCGGGGCGTTGCTGCCCCAGCGAAGCCTCAACGCCGGCAAGGTCGACGAGTACATCGCCGCGCGTCCGGTCCTCGGCCCCGTCCTGGACCGGCTCGAAGCGTTCGACGTGTTCGCCAGCTTCTGGTTCACCGCCGTCTACGCCCTGCTGATGGTTTCGCTCATCGGCTGCCTGATCCCCCGGCTGCGCGAGCATCTGCGCGCTGTGCGCAGCGCCCCGGTACCTGCACCGCGCAACCTGTCGCGATTGCCGCATCACCACCAGGGGCTGCTCGACGCGCCGGTCGAGGAGTCCCTCGACCGGGTCCACGACCTGCTGCGAGGCTGGCGTCTGACCACCCGCACCGAGCCCGGCGCGGTACAGGCGGTATCCGCGGAAAAAGGGTATCTGCGCGAAGCCGGCAACCTGGTCTTCCACTTCTCGCTGGTCGGGCTGCTGGTGGCGGTGGCCACCGGTCGGCTGTTCGGGTACGAGGGGTCGGTGATCGTCATCGCCGACGGCGGGCCGGGATTGTGCAACACCTCCCCGGCGGTGTACGACTCGTTCCGCGCCGGAGCCGCCACCGACGGCACCGGACTCGATCCGTTCTGCCTCAAGGTCGAAGATTTTTCCGCCGACTACCTCGACAACGGGCAAGCCGAAATGTTCACCTCCACGCTGTCCTACCAGACCGGCACGGACATCGGCACCGACCGCTGGCAGCGGTACCAAGTGCGGGTCAACGAGCCGCTGCGGCTGGGCGACGAACGGGTGTATCTCACCGGTCACGGTTACGCCCCCCGGTTCACCGTGACCTTCCCCGACGGGCAACAACGCACCGAGACACTGCAGTTCGCCCCCGAAGACGCCACCACGTTCCTCAGCAGCGGAGCGCTGCGCTTCGACCCGCCCGGCGGCACCTATCCGGATCCGGACGAGCGTCGCCGCAACCAGATCGCGATCGAAGGATTGTTCGCTCCCACCGCCGCGTTCAACGGCACCCTGCTCACCTCGGTGTTCCCCGACATGCGCGATCCCGCAGTGGCCGTCGACATCTACAAGGGCGACACCGGCCTCGACACCGGCATTCCCCAGTCGATCTTCTCGCTCAACGCCGAGATGATCAACCAAGGCCGACTGGTCAAACAGGCCCGGGTCAACCTGCGACCCGGAGAACACACCACCCTCACCGACGGCACCACCGTCCGGTTCGACGGCGCCGAGGAATTCGCCTACCTGCAGGTCTCCCACGACCCTGCCCAGAACTGGGTGCTGGTCTTCGCGATCACCATGATGGGCGGGCTGGTGGCCTCACTGGTGATCAAACGCCGCCGGATCTGGGTGCGGCTGCGCCCCGCCGGCCGCGGCACCGCCGTCGAACTCGGCGGGCTGGCCCGCACCGACCACGCCGGCTGGGGACCGGAATTCACCGATATCTGCCGACGCCTGGCCCCCGGGACCGGGGCATCACCTGCTGCGAAAGAGGACCGCTAGAGCCATGCCGATCGACGACACCCTCGCCCGTTACTCCGACCTGAGCTTCGAGGCCGCCTTCGCCGTCTACCTGCTGGCGTTTGTGCTGTTCGTCGCCGAATTCGCCGCGGTCCGCACCCGCCGCACCGACCCCACCCTCGTCCCCGCCGCAGCTGTCCCCCCGGCAGCCCCCGGGCCCGGCCGGGTGATCACGCCGACCGGGCGCGAGCTGTCGGACCGGCTCGGCCGGATGGGCATCAGCGTGCTCGTGGTCGCCTGGATCCTGCACGTGGGGTCGATGGTGCTGCGCGGGCTGGCCACCGCCCGTTTCCCCTGGGGCAACATGTACGAGTTCGTCACCGTCACCGCCGCGATCGGGGTGCTCGCCGGTCTGATCGTGCTGCGCCGCCCGGCGCTGCGGGTGGTGTGGATGTTCGCGTTGCTCCCGGTGCTGGTGCTGCTGTTCGTCGCCGGCACCGTGCTCTACGCCGACGCCGCCCCGGTGGTGCCGGCGTTGCAGTCGTTCTGGCTGCCGATCCACGTGTCGGTGGTGTCCGTCTCGAGCGGGGTGTTCCTCGTCTCGGGGGTGGCCAGCATGTTGTTTCTGCTGGCGCTGCGCGCCGAACACCGCCCCGGGAGCCGGCTGGCGACGATGACGGCGCGCCTGCCCGACGCCCGCGCCCTCGACCGCCTGGCCTACCGCACCACGATCTTCGCCTTCCCACTGTTCGGCGCCGGGGTCATCCTCGGGGCGATCTGGGCCGAGGCCGCCTGGGGCCGATTCTGGGGCTGGGACCCGAAAGAAACCGTCTCGTTCATCGCCTGGGTGATCTACGCCGCGTACCTGCACGCCCGCGCCACCGCCGGCTGGCGCGAAACCCGCGCCGCATGGATCAACATCGCCGGTTTCGTGGCGATGCTGTTCAACCTGTTCGTCATCAACATGGTCGTCTCCGGCCTGCACTCCTACGCCGGGCTGAACTGACCCTGCCCACCCCGACCCCGGCAGACGCATCGGCCTCTCGCCGCAAAGGACCATATGACCCTCGCCGTGACAGGCACCACTGCCGACACCGGACCGTGGCCGAGCCGACGGGAGATGTGGTCACCACGCCTGCTGCGCTGTGCTGCCGCGGCGCTTGCGGGGCTGCTGCTGTACGCCAGTTTCCCTCCCCGCACCGGATGGTGGTGGCTGGCTCCGGCCGGGATCGCCGTACTGACCGCAACGGTGACGCGCCGCAGCCTACGTGCCGGATTCGGCTACGGCTACCTTGCCGGCCTCGGGTTCTTCCTGCCGTTGCTGCCGTGGGTGGGGGTCTACGTCGGAGCAGTGCCGTGGGTGGCGCTTGCCGCCGTCCAGGCGCTGGCCGTCGGCGGGTTCGGGGCACTCGCCGCGGCGCTCAGTTCTCGCCCAGGGGCGCCGCTGTCCATCGCCGGAGCCTGGGTGGTCACCGAGGCGGTGCGCGCACGAGTGCCCTTCGGTGGATTTCCCTGGGGACGGCTTGCTTTCGGTCAGGCCGAGGGCCCTTTCCTGTCTCTGGCATCGTTCGTGGGCGCGCCGGGAATGAGTTTCGCTGTGGCACTGACCGGTACTGCCGCCGCAGCTGCCGGGGTCTTCCTGCGAGTCCGGCGGCGCCGCGCAGGGCTTTCCATGGCCGCGCTCGCCGGGGTACCGCTGGCATTGTCACCCCCGGCCGCGGTGATCGGCTCGGTGGCCGCACCGGGCCCGCCGGTCACCGTCGCCGCAGTGCAGGGCAATGTCCCTCGGACGGGGCTGGACTTCAATGCCCAACGGCGCGCTGTACTCGACAATCACCTTGCGGCCACCGAACGGCTCGCCGCCGAGGTGGCAGCAGGACGACTCCCGCGTCCCGATCTGGTGATATGGCCGGAGAACTCCTCGGACATCGATCCACTACGCAACCGTGATGCCCGCGCCGGGCTCGACCGGGCCACCGCGGCGATCGGTGTGCCGGTCCTCGTCGGCGCCGTCCTCGACAACGGTGACGGCACCAGCGGCAACAGCGCACTGGTGTGGGATCCGACCACCGGCCCCGGCCAGCAGCACCTCAAACGCCGCCTGGTGCCGTTCGGTGAGTATCTTCCGCTGCGCCCGGTAATCGAACGGTTGTGGCCGGCCTCGGCTCGAGCCGGCAACTTCGTTGCGGGAGACGGCACCGGCCGCATCGATCTCAACGGTGTGCCCGTCGCGGTGGCCACCTGCTATGAAGTCGCCTTCGACGATGCGGTCGCCGAGTCGGTGCGCGCCGGAGCTCAATTGATCACCGTCCCCACCAACAACGCCACATTCGGGCGCACCGAGATGACCTATCAGCAATTGGCCATGTCGCGGGTGCGCGCCGTCGAGCACGGCCGCTCCGTGATCGTCGCGGCCACCACCGGAGTCAGCGCCTTGATCATCCCCGACGGCACTGTCGTCGAGCACAGCGCGATGTTCACCGCCGACACCCTCGTCGGAAAGCTCCCGCTGAACACCGAACTGACTTGGGCCACCCGCCTGGGCGCTGGACCGGAAGCATTGTTCTCCCTCGCTGCTTTGCCCTCTCTACTGGTCCGTCGTCGGCCTCACACCCGATGAACTACTAAACGAGGTAGTTTTTTCCGTACTCGTCGTATATCTTTTCGTTATCTTCAGTTACCGGCTCCCTACGGGCGCCGGAGAGAAAACGCATGTCAGGAGTAGTTAAGTGGGGCGACACCATCTTTCCGCGCCGGACCGGGACCGACGCATCCGTGACACGACTGTGACTTTTCGGTCACAGTCGTCAGGGCGGAGCGGTCGCCACCGGGTACAAGCAGCACGTGAGACGCACACGACCGTGTGGGCCTCGGCAGTGGCCACCGGAACGCTGCTGACGGTGGGTTCCCAGTTTGCTTCTCCTGCGGTGGCCGGTGCGCACCCCACCCAGGTGAACAACGACGTCCACGCTGCCGCTCCCCTCCCTGCAGACATGGCCGCGCTGACCGCCCTGCCCGAAGTCGATGCGGCACTCGACCAACTCGCCGCCGCCCAACACCTCCTCCCCACACTCCCTACCCCGGATCCAACTCCTGCCCCGGAGGCGAGCCAGGTCCCGACCCCCCAGCCGGCCCCGGATCCCGCCCCCTCACCCGCACCGGCTCCGGCCGCCCCGTGGAACGTACCCCCGCTCGCCGTCATGGCCCCGCCGACGTCGCCCCAGCCGCTCGCAGTGGCACCCGTCTCGGGGACCTTGACCTCTCCTTTCGGCCCCCGATGGGGCACCACCCACGCCGGCCTCGACATCGCCAACAACATCGGCACACCGGTGTACGCGGCCGCGGCCGGCACCGTGATCAACTCCGGCCCGGCCTCCGGGTTCGGCTTATGGGTCCAGATCCGCCACGACGACGGATCGACCACCACGTACGGGCACATCAACGAGACCTTGGTCGCGGTCGGCCAACAGGTGCAGGCCGGCGAGCAGATCGCCACCGTCGGAAACCGAGGTCAATCCACCGGCCCGCATCTGCATTTCGAAACCACGGATTCGAACGGGATGAAGGTCGATCCGATCCAGTGGCTCGCAGCACGCGGAGTCGCCGAGGCGGACCTGGCGCGCGTGTAGTTCACGCGTGTCTCTAGTGCGTCGAGGACGCTGCCGTGATTTGGGGCGCTCCGAAACGGTCATACCGACCCTGAGGAGACCTCGAGCACTCATTTTGAATGCATGGGTGGCCGCGGGAGCGATAGCGGTGACGCAGCGCCGCGGCGTCCGTCCTCGACAATTCTCCAGTCCGTTAACGTCCCGTGGCGGGGCGTACGCAGGCGCCTCCTCTCGGGTGACCTCGATGTGGTGTCCTGGTCGCTCCGGGGATCGCCACCGAGGGCGCACGTGAGGTACGAGTCCCCGCACGCGGGTGGCAGCTCAGGCCCCGGCGTCGGAGACCCTGGAGATGAGGTGTTCCGGCGCAGCTTCCTCGCTTCGCTGAACAGACGCAGCCTGTCCGTGCCCGATTGGTGATCGGCGACCAGCATGCCGACGTGGCCGCCGCATTGCGGCGCCGCTTCCCAAGGGTGGGTTTCGTCAATGGTCTGGCCGCAGGGGCGAGGCGTCACCGGTGCCAGGTGCATGTCGTGCGTGATGGCGCTGGCACACGTGCCGTCGACAACGTCGCAGTCCGACATGGTCACCGCGGTGTTTCGCACGATCTTCGTCCAGTCCGATCCCGACCAGTTGGCCGCGGATTCCCCAAGATCGGTCCTTTGAGGGGCCACGCCAAGGCGGTGGTGTCGGCGTTCAGTGCATTCCCGCGCGCGCATGGTCGAAGATTTAGTCGACCACTCCGTTGGGTGGGTAGACAAGAGGCTCGAGTGCTGAGCCGGCGTCGTGGGATCGCCCGCAGGCGAAGCAGCCGTGCTCCGGCTCGAACACCGCGCTCCGGGCCAAGAACCTGTGGATCCAGGATCTGCGGAGAGGACGACGCGTCGCGAGCCCGGTGGGCGCCACCGCTACAGAGAGGAACTACCGCTGCAGGGTAGGCCCTGGGGGATCCTTCTCAGGCCACACACGCGACGGCGGACGCAACGGTGGCGCCCGCGAGAACGGTGACGGCGGGCCCCAGCATCGAGACGGCGACGATGGCCGCGCATGACAGTCGCGGCCAGCGTGCCCGACCGGTAGTCCGCAACTTCCGCAGCCGCAGTGACGTGTCGTTGCTCAATCCCAACGTCCCAGCGGGGCGGGGCAAAGAGGACGCCGACACCGCAGTCAACGCGGCCCGTACCGTGGGAACGCTGGTGATCCGGGCCGCGTGCTGATCCGCAGTGAGTTCGACGAGAGTCTTCACGGCAGTTGGGGCCGCACCGAAGAGGGGTACGTAGGGAAACACCGCGGCGAGAATGTCGCACGCACTGACGATGCGATGGTGCCGGCCCAGTAGGTGAGCGCGCTCGTGCGCGAGCACAGCGTCGCGTTCGCCGGTGCTCAGACAGTTGGACAATCCTTCGGTAGCCACCACGAAGCCGGGCCGACCGCTGACGCTGTAGGCCAAGGGCATCGGATGATCGAGCCACATCACGTCGTCGCCCCGTGATCGAGCAACGATGGCCACGACCTCACGGTGGTAGTCACGCACCCGTGCCTGCGCCCGCGTGTATCGCCGGCCTATCGCAGTCGTGCGGACTACCGCGGCAACCAGAGCGAGAGTTCCGATGCCGGCGAGCGCCTCGGTGATCCATGGCGCCGCGGCGTGAGAGACAACCGACAAACACCACACCAGTGCCTCGACGGTCGCTTCGGCGGGGGCATGGTCGGGCCAGAGGGAAACGACGACCGCCGACGTGCCAAAGAACAGCGTGCCGCCGATGCTGCCCAGCCACGCTGCCAGCGCCAGCCCCGGCGGCAAGGGTGTGTCGGTCAGGCGTTGAAGCAGCCTCGGTGACGCTACCGCGATCAGAACGGCACCGAGGAGCAGAATTACGGCCAAAGTCATCGATTGGGCGTCCTACGCGTCCGGCCTCGACGCAGAGCGTCGAACTCCCGATCGGTTACCGTCTTAGCGAAATGCAACAGCACGGCACTGGAGTCGGCGCTGCCGTCGAGCAACGCCCGCAACGCCTGGGAAGTGGCTTCCTCTCGGCTACAGGTGGGCGAGTAGAAGTAGGCGCGGCTACGTTTCACCCGCTGCACCCAACCCTTTTCATGGAGGTGGGTCACCACGGTCAAGATCGTGGTGTAGGCGAACTGCTTGCGGTCGCGCAGGCGCTCCACGAGGTCGTGCACCGACTGTGGTTCGTCGGTGGACCACAGTTCGTTCATCACCTCGGCTTCGAGCCCCCCCAGTCCCTGCATAGTTCTCCTTGCAACATCCGCCATCCGTCCATCGCCCCGGACGGGGCTCCCCGGCTATGGGTTCCTCGTTCAGCGGTTATCCCTTGTCATGCTACTAAGTAGCGTAGTTGGGCGCCTATCACACCGAGAAGGTGCGGTCCGTTTCCCGACCGAGGGACTGTTCGGGGGTGTGGTGGCCGGCGCGCGGTGTTCTCAGCGCTTCTGTGGTGACGCCGCCGCAGCGCGAGCGATACGCTCGGTGTCGGTTTCGCTCCATCCCTGCGGCGTTGCGACCGCGACCCAGGCGTAGGGCATCAGGTCGGTGTAGTTGTGTCCGTGTCCCGGCGACGCAGCCTGCGCCTCGGCGAGGTCGACGGGTTACCTGTCCGAAGGTCACGAACGGGTGCCAGCGCATGGCGGGGCTGCGATCAGAACCTGGCGTTTCGGACAGCCAGTCCGGCCGCGAAATCACTAGCGCAGGATCCCACCACACAAGCGGATCGGAGCTGTGTTGCAGGTACAACATCCGTGGGGGCGTCCACGGGCCGGTCGCGGTGTGCAACGCGTCCGTATCGGACCCCGCCAGATCCTGCCGGGTCGCGGCGAACCGGACGACGAGCCCACCGGCGTAGGTCGGCAGCACCTCGGTTGTGCAGGGATCGCGCCGATCTTGCACAGTGCGCCACAGCCGCGTCGAGTTCGGGGGACCGACGAACAGTGCGCCGTCGACCGATCGCCGCAGGTCATCCAGGTCATCGAAGGCGGATTCCATCGCCTGCGCGCCGAGACCGTCACCATAGACAACCAGGCGCGGGCGGTGGTCCGGAGGAAGCTGCGCCCACCGCTGGCGGACACCTTCGACGAGCGCGGTGGCGGCGGCTCGGTCGACCAGATACGAGAGTCAGCTCGGCAGGAACGAGTACTGCATGCGACGATGGCGGTGTCTCCGTTGTACATCAACTCTACGGAGTCGGTTGCGACCGGATCGATTTCGCCGGCCCCGGTCGTACCGGCCACGACGAGGATCTTCCGATCCCACGCCCCGGTGCGATCGAGTTCGGCGAGAACCAAACTCACCCGCGCGGCGATGCCGGTCGTGGATTCGAGGCCGACGTAGACCCGGATCGGTTCGCGGGCCGCGCTGGCGTCGATCGTCGCCAATTCCACCGGTCCGCGACCGCCGCTGACGAACGACCGCCCCTGCAACCCGAGTGTGTCCCACGACGACGAGCACCACCACCACCGCCAGCAGCAGCACGCGCGGTGCAGCTACATTCGCCGCGCCCGCAGGCAGTCGCACTCGCAGGCAGTCGCGCTCGCACGCGGAGCAGATGCCCCACCCCGCAGTACCCGGCCGCAATGGACCGTAGGTGACCGCACCCAGGTGGTGCACTGCGGGTCACCCTAATGAGAGCCGGCAGGTCCGGCGATACGGCAGACTCGTCACCGGTAGCGGCGGACAGGTGAGCACTCGATCTAGGGCGACATGCCCGTGGACCGCTCGCTCCGCACCGACGAAACCAGGTGAAGCACCCCGGGACGAGGCGGGCGTCCGCCGCAAGAGCATCGGCAGACGAGCGAGACACCGCAGCACGTCACCTGAATCAGATTGCATGTTCTCCGGTCATGCTTGGTGCTCGGCGGAAAGAACTTGGTCGGATGTCCCCGGGACCGTTCCCCGTGCCCGGCCCCACTCCCAGTCGCGGATGTCGGGCATGTCCTCCCCGTGCGTGCGGATGAACTGGTGGTGCTCGACGAGCCGGTTCTTCAGGTACTCGCGCGCGTACGCGGAGATCGGATGCAGACGGGGCACCCGGTCGACGACGTCCATGGCGAGGTCGAACCGGTCGATCTGGTTGAGCACGCACATGTCGAACGGCGTGGTGGTGGTGCCCTCCTCCTTGTACCCGCGCACATGGATGTTGTCGTGGTTGGTACGCCGGTACGTCAGGCGGTGGATCAGCCACGGGTAGCCGTGGTAGGCGAAGATCACCGGCTTGTCCGTGGTGAACAGCGAGTCGAATTCGCGGTCCGACAGTCCGTGCGGATGCTCCGTGTGGTCCTGCAGCCGCATCAGATCCACGACGTTCACGACGCGGATCTTCAGGTCGGGGAACCATTCGAGCAGGATCTCCACGGCGGCGAGGGTTTCCATGGTGGGCACGTCGCCGGCGCAGCCGAGCACCACGTCGGGTTCGACCCCCTGGTCGGTGCCGGCCCAGTCCCAGATCCCGATTCCCTTGGTGCAGTGCACGATTGCCGCATCCATGTCGAGGTACTGCAGTTGCGGTTGCTTGCCGGCGACGATCACGTTGACGTACTGCCGGGTGCGCAGGCAGTGGTCGGCCACCGACAGCAGGGTGTTCGCGTCCGGCGGCAGGTACACGCGGATGACGTCGGCCTTCTTGTTGACGACGTGGTCGATGAAGCCCGGGTCCTGGTGCGAGAAGCCGTTGTGGTCCTGCCGCCACACGTGCGAGGTGAGCAGGTAGTTCAGCGACGGTATCGGCCGGCGCCAGTCGATGCCGTTGGTGGTGCGCAGCCACTTGGCGTGCTGGTTGAACATCGAGTCGACGATGTGGACGAAGGCCTCGTAGCAGGAGAAGAAGCCGTGCCGGCCAGTCAGCAGATAGCCCTCGAGCCAGCCCTGGCAGGTGTGCTCGGACAGGATCTCCATCACCCGCCCGTCGGGGGCGAGTCGGTCGTCGGTGGGCAGGATGCGGGCGTTCCAGGTGCGTGCGGTGGCCTCGAGGACCGGACCGAGGCGGTTGGAGTTGTTCTCGTCCGGTGAGAACACGCGGAAGGTGCTCGTGTTCTCGCGCATGACGTCGCGCAGGAAGGTACCGAGCACGCGGGTCGATTCGACGCTGCCGGTACCGGGCGCCTCGACCGGCACGGCGTAGTCGCGGAAGTCCGGCAACGCCAGGTCTCGTACGAGCGGCCCGCCGTTGGCATGGGGGTTGGCGCTCATCCGCCGCTCCCCCGCCGGGTGCAGGTCGCGGATCGCGGGCACGGGGGCACCGTGGTCGTCGAACAGTTCCTCGGGCCGGTAACTGCGCAGCCACTCCTCGAGAATCTTGCGGTGGCTTTCGTCGTCGCGGGCATTGGCGAAGGGCACCTGGTGCGAGCGCCAGTACCCTTCGACCGGGAGACCGTCGACCTCCTTCGGTCCGGTCCAGCCCTTCGGGGAACGCAGCACGATCATCGGCCAGCGCGGTCGCTCGGTGACCCCGTCGCGGCGGGCGCGGCGCCGGATCTCGAGGATCGCATCGACGCAGTGGTCCAGGGCCGCCGCGAACGCCTGGTGCATGCGCTCGGGATCGGAGCCCTCGACGAATACCGGATCGTGGCCGTAGCCGCGGAGCAGGTGCTCGAGCTCGTCGTGGTCGATGCGGGCGAGGACGGTCGGGTTGGCGATCTTGTACCCGTTCAGGTGCAGGATCGGCAGCACGGCGCCGTCCCGGCGCGGGTCGACGAACTTGGTGGAGTGCCAGCTGGTGGCGAGGGGCCCGGTCTCGGCCTCGCCGTCGCCCACCACGGCAGCGACGATGAGGTCCGGGTTGTCGAAGGCGGCGCCGTAGGCGTGCGACAGGGCGTACCCGAGCTCGCCGCCCTCGTGGATGGACCCGGGTGTCTCGGGGGCGACGTGGCTAGGGATGCCGCCGGGGAACGAGAACTGGGTGAACAGCCGGGCCATGCCGTCCGCATCCTGGGACACGTCGGGGTAGATCTCGCTGTAGGTGCCCTCGAGCCAGGCCGCGGCGACGGGCCCGGGACCGCCGTGCCCGGGACCCATCACGTACATCACGTCCAGCTCGCGGGCGGCGATCGCGCGGTTGAGGTGGGCGTAGACGAAGTTCAGCCCCGGGGTGGTGCCCCAGTGTCCGAGCAGCCGGGGCTTGATGTGCTCGGGACGCAACGGCTCGCGCAGCAGCGGGTTGCCCATGAGGTAGATCTGCCCCACCGACAGGTAGTTCGCGGCTCGCCACCAGGTGTCGAGCGCGGCGAGCTCCTCGCGGCTCAGCGGTCCGGTGCGGTCCGGCGTATGCACGGTTGTGTCCATGGTGTTCCTCGTCTCGTCGTCCAGCGCGAGTGTCCGCGGCAGCGACTTTCGGTCAGCGTGGACCCGTCGGTGTGGGCTCGGGCGCCCGCGTCCGCTCGCTCGGTTCAGGCTGGGGCGGCGTAGGCAGTTGCAGTCGTTTGAGCATCAGTGCGTTGACCGCGACGATCAGGCTCGAGCCGGACATCGAAATCGCGGCGATCTCCGGGCGCAGCACCAGCCCGAATGCGGGCTCGAACACGCCGGCGGCGATCGGCAGCGCGATGACGTTGTACCCGACCGCCCAGCCGAGATTCTGCCGCATCTTGCGCAAGGTGCCCCGGCCGATGCGCAGCGCGATCGGCACATCCAGCGGGTCCGAACGCATCAGCACCAGATCGGCGGTTTCGATCGCGACATCGGTGCCGGCACCGATGGCGATGCCCAGATCCGCCTGCGCGAGGGCGGGTGCGTCGTTGACGCCGTCGCCGACCATGGCGACCTTCTTCCCGCCGCGTTGCAGTTCGGCGATCTTGTCGGCCTTGTCGCCGGGCAGCACCTCGGCGATGACGGTGTCGATGCCCAGTTGTCCGGCGATGCGCCGGGCTGTGGCCTCGTTGTCGCCGGAGAGCATGACCACCTCGATGCCGAGTTCGTGCAGCGACGCCACCGCCTCGGCCGAGGTCTCCCGGGCGGCGTCGGCCAGGGCGATCACCCCGACGCCGCGGCCGTCGACCGCGACGAGGACCGCGGTGCGGCCGGTCGACGCCAGCTCGTCGCGTCGGTCCATCAATGCCCCGAACTCGACATTCTCGGCCACCATCAACTTGCGGTTGCCCACGGCCACCCGCCGGCCCGCCACCTCGGCGACCGCGCCGTGTCCGGGCACGTTGCGGAAGTTCTCCAACGACACCTCTGGTATGTCGCGGGCGGTCGCGTAGCGCACGATCGCACCGGCGAGGGGATGCTCGGATTCGCGTTCGACCGCCGTCACCAGAGCCAGCATTTCGTCCTCGTCGAGCCCGTCGACGACGACGTCGGTGACCTCCGGTTCGCCCTTGGTCAAGGTGCCGGTCTTGTCCATCACCACGGTGTCGATGCGGGCCGAGGTCTCGAGGGCGGTGGCGTTCTTGAACAGCACGCCGCGCTGGGCGCCGAGGCCGGTGCCGACCATGATCGCGGTCGGGGTGGCCAACCCCAGCGCGTCGGGGCAGGTGATCACCACGACGGTGATGGCGAACAATATCGCCATCTGTACGTTCCCGTCGACGAGCCACCACACCAGGAAGGTGCCCACGCCGCCGATCAGGGCGACGAAGACCAGCCAGAACGCGGCGCGATCGGCCAGGCGCTGGCCGGGTGCCTTGGAGTTCTGCGCCTCTTGCACCAGTGCGACGATCTGCGCGAGCGCGGTGTCGGAGCCGACCTTGGTCGCCCGGACCCGCAGGGTGCCGGTGGTGTTGATCGAGGCACCGATCACCTCGGATCCTTCGGTCTTGGTCACCGGCAGGGACTCCCCGGTGACCATCGATTCGTCGACCTCGGAACTGCCGGTCTCGACGGTGCCGTCGACCGGGATCTTCGCCCCCGGTCGGATCAGAAGCAGGTCCCCGACCACGACCTCGGCGGTGGGGATCTCCACCGGCTGCCCGTCGCGCAGGACCACCGCCTGCGGGGGGGCGAGTTCGAGCAGGGTCCGGATGGCGTCGTTGGCGCCGCCGCGGGCGCGCATCTCGAACCAGTGCCCGAGCAGCACGAAACTCGCCAGCACGGTGGCGGCCTCGTAGAACACCTCGCCGCCGCCGGTCAGGGTGACGCCCACGCTGTAGAGCCAGCCGGTGCCGATCGCGACGGCGACGAGCACCATCATGTCCAGGGTCCGCGCCTTCAGCGCCCGGAAGGCACCGTCGAAGAAGATCCAGGACGAGTAGAAGATCACCGGCAGGCTCAGCAACAACATGAACACGTCGTCGCGGAGGCCGAACGGCGCCGGCACGGTGAATCCGAGGACTTCTCGGCCGATGGGAGACCACAAGGTGATCGGGATCGACAGCACCAGCGCCACCAGGAACCGGTTGCGCATGTCGCGGACCATGGCGTCCATCGACATCCCGGCGTGACCGCCGTGGCCCATCATCTCCTGGGCGGAGCGGGTGCCGTGCTCGGCGGGCATTTCGTGCGCTGCATGGCCTCCGTGCGCGGCGTGTTCGGTATGCGTCGCGTGCTCGGCATGGGGTGTTCGAGAGTCGAGGGCAGGGTTGACCAGTTCAGAGGGTGCCTCGGTCATCGGATCACAGATGTGATGCGGGACCGACCGCCCGGTGCAGTGGTACCCGCAGTCCCGCACCCATGTCGACAGCTCCGCCACCGAGGTTCGGGTCGGGTCGTAGGTGACGGTGGCGGTCTGGTTTGCCGCGTTCGCCTCCACCGTGGTCACGCCCGGTCGGCGCCGTAGCACCGATTCGATCACTGCAGTCGATGTCGCCCAGTGCAACCCACCGACCTCGAGAACGGTGGTTTCGTCCATTCGCTTCGACTCCTCTTGTGATGATGATGGTGGGTCGTCGGGTCGCCTCGGAATGGCGACTACGGCACTCGGCCCTCTGTGCTCGCGGGACGACTGACCCACGGTATCGAGACCAGCCCATCGGCGCCTTCGTCAATGCCGGTGTCCGCCCCCGGGGAGCATCATCATCGCCATCATTCCCAGACAGGCCAAGGCGAACACCACCGCTCCGGCTCCTACGGTGCCGGTGAGCACCAATACGAGGGCGATGACGAGCATCGGGATGCAGCACGCGATCATCATCCAGCGGTGACGACCGTGACCGCCACTGTTCTGAGGTCCGCCATGACCCTCGGGATGATCGTGGAGCCCGGGTTGCGGGTCGCGCCGTTCTTCGTTCGTCATGATGTTCCGCCCTTCAACGAGGCTGGGACATATCCCAGCTTCTGGTACAGCGGGCAGTGACCGGTTGCCCCGGTTACCACCAGGTCCAGCCCTGCGAGAATCAACAGCACAGCCAGCACCGCAGTGACCGCCGTGGCGCCGCCCATGAGCACATATGCCCCGCCGACCACGCCGGCGAGGCCGATCATGACTCGGGCAATCCGCTCGGCGGGTGTGACATTGATACTCCACTTGTGCATCATCACCGCTCCTCGAGGTCCGCTGGGAGCCGCTATCGCAGCCGGCCTGTCCGAACAGATCCGAGTCTTCCTCCCGCAGATGTGGCCTTGACCGGTCATTCCATGAAGATTCGTTGAAGAATCCTCCGCGCACGCCCTCACCCCTGTGCTAGATACCCCATTGGGGTATATAACCGAGGAGTGGACGGATCTTCCGTCCGTCCGAGCACACGAGAGGGCGTAGAGCAATGAACGGCACCACAGTCAAGGTTCGAGGTATGACATGCGGACACTGCGTGTCGACGGTGAAGGCCGCAGTCGGATCCGTCCCCGGGGTGACCGCCGTGGAGGTGGACCTGCAATCCGGCACTGTCACCAGTACTGGTACCGCATCTCCCCATGCTGTAGCCGAAGCCATTTCGCAAGCCGGATACGATGTCGACTCCGCCGAGCAGTCGATGCCGGCCACTCAGGCCCTTCCGCGAACGGGGAAGTCCGGGGGATGCTGCGGCTGACCCTTGATCACGGCGGCGGCGCCGATGCGCCGCCGCCGTCCGGATCGCAACCGAGGGTGATATGGCCCTACCGGAAGATCGAGCTCAGAGCCGATCAGCCCCGGTTCCTCCCGGCCATGTAACACCCGCGGTGTCCGGAACGACGCTCTTTCCGGCCGTTCTGGCGTGATCCGACCACCGGGCGGACCGATACGCAAGGCTTCCCGAGGCCCGACGGTCGTTGCCTGCGCAGGCGATGCTCCACCACGTACCGCACACGACGCCGAATCGGTACTCGACGCGAACGTACGCGGCAACCAGTAGAGCCGTACCGCCACGGCAGCGGCCATGCCTGCCCAACGATTTCATCCGCCGTGGTGTTCACCGTGTTCGGTCGGGGTGCTGGTCACCGTCGCGGAGGTCTGTCCCGGCAGTTCCGACGGATCGTCGGAGGTGTTTCCGGTGAGAGCGGGACCGATGACGAACGCGGACAGCGCGAACATCCCGGCGAACACCACCAAGGCGATCGCCGGCGCCTTCCAGGTGTGGAAACGACGATACAACCGGCGCAGCATCGGGATCGAGAACACCACACCGAGACCGAAGAAGAGCAGATTGCCGCCGGCGCCGGTGACCAAGGCTGCTCCGGCGATCAGACCGACATGATGCAGCACGTGCGGCACCAAACCCATCACCGCACCGATCGCCCCGGAGACGGCGTTCCACACTGCCGCCAGTGCACCCTTTTTCGTGGGTTCGGCCGCGGCCGCGGGTATCGACTCGTCGATGGGGGCGTCCTGGGCGAGAGGGTGAGAGTGATGATGCTCGCCGGGATGCATCGACATGGGGATCCTCCTCAGGCCCGGTAGGACACGGTCGTCATCATTCCCGCCTCCTGGTGGTAGGCGTTGTGGCAGTGCAGGGCCCACTGCCCGGGATTGTCGGCGTCGAACTCGACCTCCACGGTCTGCATGGGGCGCACTGTGACGGTGTCCTTGCGTGCGCCACCGGAGACCAGCGCGAAGGTGTGCCCGTGCACGTGCATCGGATGGAACATCATGGACATGTTGCGAAAACGCATGCGCACGCGTTGGCCCTGCGCGACGGCCAGGGGTGCAGCGTCGGGGAAGGCACGTCCGTTGAGTGTCCACCGGTACGGAGACATGGTGCCGCCCATGTCCACGCTCAGATAGTTGTCGTGCGACTTGCTCGCCAGACGGACCTGCTCGCGGGGACTCAGGTCGGTACCGAGCAGGACCTGCCGGTCCAGTTCCGCGGGCCGGGTATCGGTGGGGCCGGCACTGCCGGCGCCGGTGCGCACCAGCGCCACACCGTATCCGGGTTTGCCTTCAGCGGCGGCGTAGAGGGGAAACACCCCGTCGGCGAGGGTGACCAGGACATCGAACCGCTCGCCCATGCCGATCAGCAGGGCGTCGGTCTCGCGGGGAGTGACGGGGAACCCGTCGCTGTGGGTGACCGTCATCCGGTGCCCTCCGAGGGCGAGGCGGAAGGCAGTATCCGAACCGGCGTTGACGATCCGCAGGCGAATCCGCCGCCCCGGCACCGCGGTCAAGCTCACCGGATCGGTGGGGATTCGACCGTTGACCAGGTAGTACGGGTAGTTGACATCGCCGGCGCCACCGAGCAGATCCGACTGCATCGTCTCTGCGCCCATGTCCCCCATACCCTCCATGTCTTCCATGGAGCCGTGATCCATTCCGCCCATTTCCCCCGCGGATTCGGATCCCTCCCCGGACGCAGCCATGCCGAGTTCGCGGGCGACGTCGTCGGGGGTGCGTCCGGTGCCGTCGACCCAGTCGTCGAGCACGACGACCCATTCGTCGTCGTAGCCGCCGGGCTCGGCCGGGTCGTCGATCACCACCACCCCATACAGGCCGCGGTCGAGTTGGACTCCCGAATGCGAGTGGTAGAAGTAGGTGCCGGGGTGGGGGGCGGTGAATTCGTAGGTGAACGCACCGCCCGGGGCGATGGGATCCTGCGTCAGTCCCGGGACTCCGTCCATGTCGTTGCTCAGCGCGATGCCGTGGAAATGGATGCTGGTGTCGGCAGGAAGTTGATTGTCCACCCGCACCTGTAGCAGGTCCCCGGCCCGGGCCCGTAGCAGCGGACCGGGCAGCGTGTCACCGTATCCCCAGGTCTGCACGATCCGGCCCCCGAGGTCGATCTGAGTCGGGCGCGCCGCCAGGTGCGCGGGGACGATCGTTTGATTCGCCACCCGGCGCTGGGCTTCGAGCCGGCGTACCGCTTCGGCAGTCGGCGCCACCGGATCCCCGGTGGCCCCGGTTCGGCCGCATCCGGACAGGCCACCGAAGGCCACCGCCCCGGCGGCAGCGGACGCGCCGATCAAGAAACGGCGACGGGACATCTGCACCACACATCACTCCTGAAAACGTCGACAGCGCCCGCTACGGGCGACCGGTCAGCGGGTCGAACGCAGCGCCTTCAGCCGCGTCCGGTATTCCTCGACGTCGATCTCGCCGCGGGCGAACCGGGCGTCGAGCAAGCTCACCGGATCGTCGCTGTGAGGGACGGGTCCGGTGCCGATGCGGTGCTCGGGACGGAACACCGCAGCGATGCCGAACACCACCAGCGCCCAGAAACCGAACATGGCCAGCGCCATCAGCAGCCAGCCGACCCAGCCCATCGCACCCCATTGCCACATCATGGTCGCTCCTTCCTCGAAGCTCGATGTCGATCCTCGTCGCCGAACCCCACGGTGGAGGTAGGCGTTTGATGAAGGTTCGCTGAAGAAGGGCTGCGACGGATCTGCCGCCCCCGCAGGAACCCCGGCCGGTGCAGGGCGTCCGATTACGAGCCACCGGCCAACCCCGCCGCTGCCTACCGAACCGGTGATCCGATCCCCGGTCGAGCGCGTGTCCGGGCGGCCGAGGGATGAAGTGCCGCAGGCCACGGTGGCGCACCGATCCGGATCACACGCCGATGCCGCCGTAGATCATGCCCGGTCCGATCCCTCGAATGTTCTGTCCCGCCGATCGACCACACCGGCGGGGTTCCGATCCTCGACCGCGTAGTCGGGGCCCGCAGTGCCTCACTCCGGTCCAACGCGGCATTCCTGCGGTCGGTCCGCTAGTGGTCATCGGCGTCAGTTCGTCGGTGACCACACCCAGGCAGCCTGCCCGAACTCGGGGAGGTTGCGTCCGGGTCGTGTCGACGCACTCGGGCCAGGTAGTCGTTGAGGTCAGCGCGCGTGTACCGCCAGTCGAACGGGCGAGCAGTGGTGTTGTAGCGGTCCTCGAACGCCAGGATCCGGGTGGCAAGGACATCGAGGTTCGGCGAAGTCGACCGGGGCGATGGCCCTGCGTTGCAGGACGGAGAAGAAGATCTCCACCTGATTCAACCACGACGCGCACACCGGAAGGTGCATCGATGTCGCTGTCGGCCAAGCTGACTGCATTCGCTCAACCGAACGGGTCCCGTTGTGGGACGAGCCGTTGCCGACGACCCAGAACACCCGCGTGGCCAGAGGCATACGGTTCGGTGGTCATCACCTTCTCGACCAGTTCGGCGAACCAGGCGATCCCCGTCTTCGGGGCGATGGTGCCGAGTACCTGCCCGCCGTGCGCGTCGTACGCGGCGAAGTACGCTAACGTGCCGCCGCGGCCGCATGGCCTGCACCAGTCCGCCCGAGCCCGAGACCGATGGACCACGATCGCCCGGATCGAGTTGCGGTTCCGGGCACCGTACGCCTACGTCGAGGCCGTACTGACCGACGGACAGACCCTGACCCCTGTGCCGGCTCAAGTACGCCGGTTACGCCACCATGTGGGGCTTCGCGATCTACCGTGCCAGCCACGACGACTCCCAGAATTCCTACCTGGCCACCGGCCACAGTGCCGGCACCGCCGAGGACGCCCTCGACACCGCCTGCGGCCTCTACCTCGCCGCCCTCACGGCCTGGACCTGAACCCCGACGAACTAACGCCGATGACCACTGATCGTAGCCCCACGGTGTCGCGGCAGTTATTATTTCGCACCGTCGCGAGCCGCCGACCGTGGCGGAGCAACGACCGCACCGCGGGAAGGTGACCGACCGGAGCTGAGACGGTGATTGGTGCACCTACGGAAACGTAAGTGCGGACACCCGAACCCGTTCGCAGCAAGCCGTTACAGATCCAGAGTCAGCAGAGGACTGCGGGAGCGGGACACGCAGGGATACATGACGTTCTGCTCGTCTTGCTCACGCGTGTGCGGGATCGAGTCGAAATGCTCGGCGTGCCCGCTGATCACCCGCACCGCACACGCACCGCACACCCCCTCGCGGCAGGACGCGACGACCGGGACGTGGGCGTGCTCGAGGGCCTCGAGGAGCGATTCGTCCTCGGTCACCTGCACGTGACGGCCGCTGCGGGCGCACACGACCTCGAAGGGACGAGGCCGAGCAGTCGGCGTGATCGGTGCGGCGGTGAAGTGCTCGACGTGCAGGCGCGCAGGGGGGACAAGGGTTGTCACCTCGTCGGTCATCGATGCGGGGCCGCAGCAGTACACCATGGCCGTGGTGCCGGTCAGAATGCGGGTCAGGTCCGGCCGGGTGCCGGTTTCGTCGCGGGCGAGGATGCTGACCTGTTCGGGCCATCGTTGCTCGAGTTCGTCGCAGAAGACCATGGCGTTGCGGCTGCGCCCGATGTAGATCAGTCGCCACGACCGGTGCGCGGGCAGGGATTCGATCATCGTCTTGATCGGGGTGATGCCGATGCCGCCGGCGAGAAAGAGGTAGTCACCGGCCGGTTCGAGGCAGAAGTGGTTGTCCGGGCCGGACACGCCCACGACGGTGCCAGGGACGGCGTGCTCGTGCACCCAGGCGCTGCCCCCACGCGAGTGCGGCGTCCGGTGCACCGCGATGCGGTAGCCGGTGCGCTCGGCCGGGTCACCGCACAACGAGTATCGGCGTTGCAGTCCGTTCGGCAGGTGCACCGTCGGGTGGGCGCCGGGTTGCCAAACCGGCATTGAGGTCCCGTCCGGCGGTGCCAGGTCGAGCCCGACGGTGTCGGCTGCCAGGGGGTGCACCGCGGTGATGGTCATCGGCTGGGGCATCGCACGCGATTGCGGAGTCGACGCTTCGGTGACGCGCCGACCGGGGCTGAACAAGGTGCGCACCAGGGCCGCCACCGTCGCCGAGACCAGCAGGACGAACGCGACGAGCCGATAACCCCAGGTGCCGACGTCGGTGCCGGACCATCCGGCGTGGAAGGACACCAGCACCACAGCTCCGTAGCTGCCGTAGTGCAGCGCTTTCCACCACCGCCGCGGCAGGCGGGTGCGCAGCAGCGAGGATCCGTAGACGGCCAACAGCAGGTAGAACGCCACGATGCCCAGGGCGACCGGCCAGGGCCGGTAGTCGGCAGCCAACGGGACGAGCAGGTCGGTGACCGAGAACCGGTCCAGGTATCGAGCATGAGGGAGAACAGGTGCAGTCCCGTCATGATCAGGGCCGTGCCGCCGAGCCAGCGGTGCATCTCGTGCAGCCACGCCGGATTGTCGACTGCCCGCAGAATGCGGGTCGACAGCAGAACCCCCCACAATGCCGAGGTGGTCATCGTCACCCACGCGACCAGGGCGCTGGCGCGGGTGACATACCACCACAGGTGCGGGTCGCTCATTCGAACTCGCTCCAGTTCACGGATCGGTGTTGCTGTCGGTCGGCGGTGAGCACCAAGGCGACGGCGCCGAGGTGCGGGGCTCGGCGCACCAACCGGTCGGGTTGCGGGGTGAAGGCGAGCTTGGTCAAGGCTTCGGCCCGGGCGCCGGTTCCGGCCACGACTGTGGCGGTCACCGTCGAGGTGCGGGCGTTCACCCCGGTGGCCGGATCGATCAGGTGGTGGGCCGGGCCGTAGCTGCCGGTCCACACGCGCACCAAGCGGCTCGAGGTGGCCACGGCTCCGCCGGCCAACCGCACCACAGTCAGCAACCCGCCCGGAGTGAAGGGGTCCTCGATGCCGACGGTCCAGGCACCCTCGTCGGGCGGTGCGCCGGCGACGACGAGGTCTCCCCCAACCTCGGCGAGCACTCCGTCGGCGCCGTGGTCGAGGGCGAACTCGGAGAGCATGTCGGCGGCCAATCCTTTGCCGAGTCCCCCGGGATCGAGGGTGGTGCCCCGGGGAAGCCGGACATCGAGGCCGTCGATGTCGATCTCGGAGACCGCGGCCGGCCAGGTGGCGGTGTCGGGCAAGGTGGTGCGCCGGGTCGGATCGGTGCAGCTGCCGGCGTAACCGGCGGCAACCAACTGAGGAAGGATGGTGGGGTCGAAGGCGCCGTCGGTCATCGCCCACGCCCGGACCAACTCGGTCACCAGATGTACGGTGTCGGGCCGCACCCGCACCGGGCGTCCTTGTGCCCAGTTCAGCCGCCAGATGTCGCTGGTGTCGAGGAAACGACTCCACGCCTGTTCGAGTTCGGCCAGCCGCGCGAAACACCGGTCGGCCAGGCCGGCCGGACCGCCCACCACGGTGATCGCTGCGGTGCCGCCCATGGCGGGGCGGCGATCGTGCTGCACGGTCCCCGTGGTCGGCGAGCCGTGGTCGCAGTGTTCGGAAGTCCTCACTTCGGGTGGAAGCATCATCTCAACCTCCGGATCCACGGGAGATCGCCTGCGGGGCGGTGACCGCACCGCGGGACGTGCTCGGTGCGGGTATCGCCGCCGGTACCGGGCGATCGGCGGAGGTTCCGGGTGCAGCCGACGGTACGCCGACGTTGGAGCCAGCCGGATCGGCCGTTCGCGCAGGTGGGGTGTCGGGGGTGTGCACGGCCATGCCGGTAACGAGGGCGAGTACGGCGCCGCCGGACAGGGCGGCGCTGGCGATCTTCGAGCGCAGTGCCGGTGACCGTTGCGGTGCGTTCCGGTCAGTCGTCGGGCTCATGTTCGCTCCTGCGCCGGAAGGAGTACTCCTCGTCCGGCGACTCATCGTCCTTTGCCGGCGCGGTGGCAGGGGGCGTGGATGTCTGCTGCGTCGATGCTCCGCTGTCCGCGGGCGAAGTGCCGGGAACCAGGACTTGGTCGGCGCGCCCGATGTCGCTGGTGGACGAGGCGTTGAGGATCCGGGTGTTGACGGCCAGGGCGGCCGCTCCGATCACCAGGATGAACACCACGGCCACGATCACCGCTGTTTTCGATCTCATGGGTCCACCGTAGGGACGCTCCGGTGAAGGAGGATCCGAGAAAGATCCAAGATTCGTCCAAGATCGACCCAGGGTCCGCCGCGGGACCCGCCGCTCGGTGACGACCCTGGGGGTGAGCCGATAATGCGCATGTGCTGGTTCTCGTGGTCGAAGACGACGACTCCGTTGCCGACGGAGTGTGCGGCGGATTGATCCGTGCCGGATTCGAGGTCCGGCGGGTGGCCACCGGCGCCGCCGCTGTGGCCGCGGTGTCCGAGACCGGCCCGGATTTCGTGTTGCTGGATCTGGGGTTGCCGGACATGGACGGCACCGATGTCTGCCGCACCATTCGTGCCGGATCGAAGACCCCGATCATCGTGTCAGCGCTCGTGCCGACGAGATCGACCGGGTTCTGGCCCTCGAGATGGGAGCCGACGACTACGTGGTCAAACCGTTCGGCATGCGCGAGCTCGTCGCCCGCATCCGCGCCGTCGGCCGACGCGTGGCCGACTCCGGTGACACCCCACAGGCCCGGGCAGGGATACAGACGGTCGGGACGCTGACCATCGATCGCCGGACTCAGCGCGTGCACCTCGGAGAGCGTGAGATACACCTGACCGCCAAGGAGTTCGACCTACTCTGCCATCTCACCGAAGATCCCGGGGCGGTGTACCGGCGCTCGGAGATCTTGCATCAGGTGTGGGGCGGCAACTGGTACGGAACCAGCAAAACCCTCGACGCCCATGTGGCCGCCATCCGGAAAAAGCTCGGTGATCCCGGCTGGATCGAGGCCGTACGTGGAGTCGGCTTCCGGATCGCGGTGCCCACGTGAGATGGCAACTGATGGCCGCGTTCATGGCCGTCACCCTGGCCGTGGTGATCGTGCAGGACCTCCCCCTCGGGAGCTATCTGATGCGAACCGAACGCGAACGCATCACCACCGCCCTCGAACGGGATGCGTTCCTACTCGCCGGCCGCAGCGAGGAGGTGCTCGAGACCGGCGGCCCTGATCCCGCCCTGGTCGCCGATGCCCAGCGCTACTACCGCAGCAGCGGCGCCCGAGTGGTGATCGTCGACACCTCCGGCACTGCTGTGGTCACCTCCGACGACGACCAGGCCACCGCCGGTTCCTCCTACCGCTCCCGCCCGGAAATCGGTACTGCCCTGTCGGGACAGATCACCACCGGTCAACGTCGTTCGGACAGTCTCGGCACCGATCTGCTCTTTGTGACCGTGCCCGTGCTCAGCGGGGAACAGGTCGTCGGTGCGGTACGGCTGACCTATCCGGCCCAGGTGGTGGCCGACCAGGTTCGCGGCCAACTACGCATGCTCTGGCTCGTCGCCGTCGTCACCGTGATCGTGGCTGGCATCGTCGCCTTCCTCATCGCCGGCACGGTGACCCGCCGCCTGCAGCAGCTGCGCCGTACCACCGAACATCTGGCCGAAGGGCACCTCGGCGCCCGCACACCCGAGGGTGCCGGCGCACCGGAGATCCGCAGCCTGGCAAGGTCGTTCAACCGGATGGCCGACCGTCTCGAATACCTGTTGCGGCAGCAGCGCGCCTTCGCCGGTGATGCGTCGCACCAGTTGCGTACCCCGTTGACCGCGCTGCGGCTGCGCCTCGACGGCGCCGCCGACCTCGTCGACGCCGATCCCGAGGCGGCCCGTCGAACACTCGCGTCGGCGCAGGACGAGGTGCTGCGGCTGCAGCACCTCATCGATGCGCTGCTGGTGCTCAGCCGTGCCGACGATTCCGGCACCGCAGCGCAGCAGACCGATCTGGCCGAGGTGGCGCGCGCCCGCATCGAGCAGTGGGAACCCCTCGCCGACGAATCCGAGGTGCGGATCACCGTGACGGCACCTGCGGCAGCGCTCGTGCTCGCCGTGCCCGGCGCTGCCGAACAGATCATCGACAATCTGCTCGACAACGCCCTGGCCGTGTCCTCGCCCGGCAGCACCGTCGAGGTCACCGTCGACAAGGCCGCCACCGACGCGGTGGACCTGCATGTGCTCGACCACGGCCCTGGTCTGTCCGCCGAGAACCGCATCCGGGCCTTCGACCGGTTCTGGCGCGCTCGCACCGACACCGAAGGCAGCGGACTCGGCCTGGCCATCGTCGCCCAGCTTGCCCGCGCCAGCGGAGCCACCGCCGAGCTGCTGCCCCGCAGCCCATACGGTGGCCTCGACGCGCACGTTCGATTCCGCGCCGTGACGCCGCGGTAGACCATCGATTCCGCAGACGCCAGGCGATGCCCGGACAAGGACCCTTATGCTTCCCCGCTCGACCTCGTCCCGGCGACGTCGCCGGCCTCACCTCGGGGCGGGCCGTCACCGGGACTTGTACACCGAGTACCAGATGCGCCGTGCGACGCGCAGCACGGCGCTGTGCAGGTGTTCTGCGCGGTGGTACAGTTCCCGACGGCGTAACTCCCGTCGGATGTCGGGCTCGTCCTCCAGGGCGGCAATCTGTCAAGTCCTGAGTCTTGTTGAGGCTGAGCGTGTGTTCAGTTCTCAGGCCGCAGAGGCGGCCGGCCGTTGTGCGTAGTAGGCGGTCTCGATCTCGGCCGGGGTGCGATAGTCGAGCATGCCGTGGACCCGTTCGGTATTGAACCAATGCACCCATTGCGCGGTAGCGGCCTCGACGTCTTCCCGGCCGGTCCAAGGGCCGTCGAGGAAGATCAACTCGGCCTTGTACAGCGAATTCAGCGTCTCCGCCATGGCATTGTCGTAGGAGTCCCCCTTGGATCCGACCGAGGCGACCGCGGCGGCCTGGTCCAGGGTCTGGGCGTAGCGGAGCGCTCGGTATTGCACGCCGCGGTCGCTGTGGTGCACCAGTCCGGTGACGTCCTGGCCTGCGCGTCGTCGTGCCCACAGGCCCATCTTCAACGCGTCGAGGGCCAGGTCGGTGTACATCCGCGTCGAGGTCTGCCAGCCGACGATCATGCGGGAAAACACGTCCAGGACGAACGCGACGTAGACCCATCCGGACTGTGTGCGCACATACGTCAGATCGGCCACCCACAATTGGTTCGGCGCGGTGGCCGTGAAATCCCGCTCGACGAGGTCACGGGGCCGATCGGTCTCCGGTGCCGGCTTCGTCGTGCGCGGCCATTTCCCGCGCACGGTGCCACGGACACCGAGTTCGCGGCAGAGTCGCTCGATGGTGCAGCGGGCCACCTCGTGACCTTCCCGGACCAGTTGGGCGTGGATCTTGCGGATCCCGTAGACCCGCATCCTCGGGTGGGAGTGGATGCGCATGATGTGTTCTTTGAGGAGGGCATCGCGGCGTGCACGGACGCTCGGTTCGCGGCCTATGAAGGCGTAGTAGGTGCCCGGGGCGATCTTGACCTCGGTGTTCTCGGACAGAACGCGACAGATCGGTTCGATCCCCCAGCGGTGTTTGTGCTCGTCGATGAAGGCAACGATCACTTCAGTCGGCGGTCGAACTCCGCCTTCGCGAAAAACGCTGTAGCAGAGCGAAGTATCTCCATCGACTGTCGTAGTTCGCGGTTCTCCTTCTCCAGGCGGCGGATGCGCGCTTCGGCGTCGACCGGCTCGGTCGGGAGCTCGTCGTCTTCGGCCTTGCGCACCCAGGTCCGCAGGGCTTCCTTGTGGACACCAGTCTGCTCGGCGATCCGGTTGATCGCGCCGGTGCGGGTGTCGGGGTCGCGGCGGGCTTCGACGGCGAGTCGGGTCGCTCGCTCACGGAGTTCCTGGGGGTATTTGTAGTTCGCCATGATGAGTCTGGGGGTGATCCTTCCGGGATATCTGGCTCACCCTCAATGAAACCAGGGACGATTCAATCGCAACCCGATAAGCGTGTTCGGCCGCCGACAGTTTTTCGATGGTCCGGTCCGCGTACGTCGCGGCGGTGCCACGCGGCAGCGCACGCAGCCCGTCCAGCAGAGGAACCGCCGCATCGGCCAGGGCGTCGAGCAGCCCCACCAGGTAAGGGTCCGGTTCGGTGCACGTCAGCCCCGCACACGACAGTTCCGATTCCCGGACCAGCGCATACCCGGCCTCCGGGATCTCACCGAGACGTTCCCCCAGTTCGAACAGATCCTCCGCCTCGAGCGGCGTGCTGAAACTGTCGCGTACGGCGTTGTGGAGGTCGCGACGCGCGGCATGCTCGGCTGCAGTGGCACTGCGCAGCTCCGCGACGGCATCACGGGTGAGAATCTCATCGTGCCCCCAGCGACGCAGGATGCGCATGCTCTGCTCCACGGTGGCCGCTTGGGCCTGCAACAGGGCGAGCACGTCGAACGACCGAGGCAGAAACCAAGAGGCAGGCAGGTGGGGCCAACGCATCAGATCGCCTGCCAGATCGGAAACAACGCCGCCCCCAGCAGGGCGGTCGCCGGCAGCGTGACGATCCAGGCCGAGCCCATCTCTTCGACCACCTTCCAGTGCACATGGCGCATGCGTCGCTGCGCCCCCACACCTACCACGCCGGCCGCGACGACGTGCGTGGTACTCACCGGTGCCCCGACGAGAGCAGCTCCGAAGATCACACCGGCGGCGCCGCCTTGGCTGACCAGGCCGTCGAGCGGGGTCATCCGGTACACCCCGCGGCCCACGGTTCGCACGATCCGCCAGCCACCGAACGCGGTTCCGGCGGTCAAGCTGGTCGCGGCCGCAAGTTTGACCCACAGCGGAACCGTGAACTCCGCCAACTGCCCGCTCGCGACGAGCAACAAGGTGATCACGCCCATCGACTTCTGCGCGTCGTTGCCTCCGTGGCTGAACGCGAGCGTGGCGGCCGTGACCCATTCGGCCTTGCGGACCGGGGCGAGCACACGGTGCCGGGCCCGCCGCACCAGCCGCCATGCGACCGCCCCGAGCAGAGCGCACGCGAGAGCGCCCAGGACAGGTGAGATCGCCAGTCCCAGAAGAATTCCCACAACGCCTGTGGGACGGCCGTCGGAGAATCCACCCCACTGCACTCCGGCCACTCCGGCGGCGACCAGGGCTGCACCGACCAGCCCGCCGACGAGGGCATGCGACGAACTCGACGGCAGCCCGAATCGCCACGTCAGCAGATTCCACGCAATCGCCGCGGTGAGCGCGGCGCCGACCGCGGCGACCGTGACATCGGCGGGCAACTCGACGACCCCACCGACCGTGTCGGCCACGGCCGTGCCCAGGAGCAGCGGTCCGGCGAAATTCCCAGCCGCGGAGAGCACGAGCGCGTGTCCCGGCCGGGCAGCCCGGGTGGCGACAAGTGCGGCAATCGAGTTGGCCGAGTCGTGAAAGCCGTTGGTGAGGTCGAACGCCAACGTCGTCACAATGGCCAGCAGCACGGGGACATCCACCGGTCAGTCCGCTCGGCCGCAGGGCAGGTGCCCGGCAGCAGTCTTCGAAGACCGCGGTGCGTCCAGCGCAACCACATTCGTCGGCGTCCTTTCGGGGAGGGCCGCATCGCTGCAGCCGGCACGCGAGCCGGGAGGAATCGACGTGAGCGAGATGACGGCCATGTTCCTCCGGCGGTGATCGGCGCGGCGCCTATGATCCGGGCACCATTGTGCAGTAGGTCCAGCCCCGGGGACATTCCAGTGGGCACCGTTGCGGCGTCGACGGCCCGGTGTGCGTTGTCCGCGTCGGCTGGAGCGAAGTCACCGCGCCCGCCGGGCCATGTCGCGCAGATCGCTGCGTCCCGATCTGCAATGACTGGGCTTCTTCAGCAGATCTTCACGGATCTCGTCCTCGGCTACCGCCGCAGGCATCTACCGTGGGGGCACCACCGCTGCCGCGGCCGGACCGCCGCGGGTCGGTGACCTGTCCGGTCGGAAGCATCCGAGGTGCGCGATGGCTGTATCGGGGTCCGAGCCCGCCGAGCCCACGGCCGGTGCGACGGCGGTGGCGGTGTTGGCGGCCGAGGGCATCGAGAAGAGCTTCGGTCGCGGCTGGTGGCCGCGACGGCACCGCACCCCGGTGTTGCGCGGGGCGGACCTGGTGCTGCGCCCCGGGGAGGTTGTCGGGCTGGCGGGGGAGAACGGCTCGGGCAAGTCGACGCTGATGAAGATTCTCGTCGGGGACCTGCGGGCCGATGCCGGCTGTGTGCGCCGTCCGCGGCGGCTGGGCTACTGCCCGCAACAGCCGGTGGTCTACGAACGGCTCACGTGCGACGAGCACTTCGAGTTGTTCGGTCGGGCGTACCGGATGAGCCCGGAGGTTGCGCACCGCTCGCGCGGCCACCTGTACGCCACGTTGGGGTTCGACCGCTACGCCGGCACCCGTGCCGACCGGTTGTCGGGCGGGACGCTGGCGAAATTGAACCTGGGGCTGGCGCTGCTGGCCGATCCGGAGGTGTTGCTGCTGGACGAGCCGTATGCCGGGTTCGACTGGGATACCTATCTGCGGTTCTGGGAGATCGTGGCGCAGCGTCGGCAGGCGGGCCGCTCGGTGTTGATCATCAGTCATTTCGTGGCGGACGAGCAGCGGTTCGATCGCATCGTCGATCTGCGGGAGGGCCGGACGGTGCCGCGATGAGCCTCGCCCCCACCGTGCGGTCGGCGGTCGGCGACGTCCGGGCGCTGATCGGCCGGTTTTTGGCCGACTATGTCCGCAACCCGGTGAACCTGCTGGTGCTGGTGATTGTGCCTGTGGTGTTCGTGATCGTCGCGGCTGGAGCGATGGCCGATGCGGCCAGGCTGCTCGGTGGCGCGGGCGGACCGGCGGTGGAAACGGCGACGGCCGGGTGGGCGGCGGGTTTCCTGGCCGGGATCGCGATGTACTTCCAGATCAATGCCGCCCGGGCGGCGGACCGGCGGCTGGTGTCGGCGGGCCTGGCGACAGGGCGGCTGGTGCTGGCCCGGCTCGGCACCGGCCTGGTGTTGGCGGTGCTGGTCTCGGCGGTGGCGTTGCTGGCGCTGGCGGTGCGGGTCGGCATCGATGCTCCGGTGCGGGTGACGGTGGGCACGGTGATGTTCGCGATGATCTACCTGGCGATCGGGGCGGTGGTCGGCGCACTGGTGCCCAATCCGGTCAACGGCACCGTGCTGATCCTGTTCGTCTGGATCGTCGACGTGTTCTTCGGGCCGGCGATCGGTTCGGCGGAGCGGGTGGCCACCCGCGGGTTTCCCACCCATTTCGTGACGCTGTGGATGGTGGATGTGCCCTCCCGCCACGGCGGAAAGGTCGGGGACCTGGGATGGGCACTGGTGTGGATGGCCGGGGCTCTCCTCGTCGGGGCGGTGGTGGTCACCACCACGGTCGGCGGGGTGCGCCGCAGCGGTGGGCTCAGCGGCCGGGCCGGGCGGGCGGATCGGTTCGCGGTGGGGCTGGACATGGGGTTGCGGGACTGGCGCCGCAACCCGGTGCTGTGGGTGCTGCTGGTGGTGGTGCCGATCGTGTTCATCGCGTTGTCGAAGGCGATGACCGTCCCCGAGTTCGGGATGTTCTCCCTGGTCGAGGACGGACGAACGGTGACGGAGGTGTTCTGGCTGCCGGACGTGCATGCCGGGACCATGACTCCGATCGCCATTGCGTCGCTGTCGGCGCTGGCCGGGTTGTTCGTGGTACTCGATGCGCGCAGCGGTGATCGGCGACTGTCGCTGGCCGGCTTCGGTGCCGGGGTGCTGCTGGCGGTCCGGTTGACGGTGATCGCGGTGGCGGCGGTGGTGGTGACCGCCTCGTCGTTGCTGGTCACCGCCGCGGTGTTCGATGCGCGTCAGTGGGGCCTGTACGCGGCCGGGAACCTGCTGCTGGCGTTGACCTACGGGCTGGTGGGGGTGTGTCTGGGACCGTTGTTCGGGCGGGTGGGCGGGGTATTCATCGCGTTCTTGGTGCCGTTCGTGGATCTGGGAATCGGGCAGAGCCCGATGCTGCGGCCGCAGCCGTCGCAGTGGGCGCAGACGCTCCCCGGCTACGGCGCGACCCGGATGATCCTCGACGGCGGGCTGACCGACAGTTTCGACGCCGCCGGGCCGTTGCTGGCTGCGCTGGGGTGGCTGGTCGGGCTCACTGCGGTGGCGGCCTGGTTGTTCCGCCGGGCCCCGGCGAGCCCGCCGCGGCCCGGCTCCGGGCTCTGAACCACCCGGAGGTCAGTATTTGGCGACGGTGAGCAGCGCGACTGTGTCGGCGACGGCGTCGATCCGGTGCCGGGTGCGGGGTAAGGCGATCAGGTCCCCGCTGCGTCCGTCCCAGCTCGTCCGGTCGGCGACGACACGGATGCGCCCGCGCAGGATGTACACCGTGGCCTCACCGGGACTGACGTGCTCGGCCATGGACTGTCCGGCCTGCAACGCCACGAGAGTCTGCCGCAGCACGTGTTCGTGCCCGCCGTAGACGGTCTCGGCGCTGCGGCCGCTGGGCGCGGCGGCGGCATGCGCGGCCAGGTGCCGGGCGAGCGCGTCGAGGGAGAACTTGTTCATGGCTGCCCCCGGGGGCCGGTGTGCTCGATGCCCCGCGACAGGGTGGTACGCGCGCCGGTGCGGGTGGGCAGGTGCACGGTGAACCGGGCGCCGGCCCCCGCCCCGGGGCTCTCTGCGGTGAGGGTGCCGCCGTGGGCTTCGACCAGGGCGCGGGCGATGGTCAACCCGATACCGCTGCCGCCCTCCTGGTAGCGGCGGGAGGTGTCGGCGCGGTAGAAGCGGTCGAACAGATGCCCCAGGTGCTCGGCCGCGATGCCCTCGCCGGTGTCGGTGACGGTAATCTCGGCCCACCGGTCGTCGACGTCGGCGGTGACGGTGACGGCGCCCCCGGCGGGGGTGTGGCGCAGGGCGTTGTCGAGCAGGTTGCCCAGCACCTGCCCGATCCGGTCCGGGTCGACGATCACGGCGGTGGGCCGCTCGAGATGGTGGATCAGGGTGACGTTCCTGGCGGCATAACGATCGGTGGCGGCGCGGACCGCGGCCTCGACCAAGGTCGCGGTGTCGGTGGGCACGGGATCGATGGACAGCCGACCCTCTTCGGCGCGGGAGACCGCGCCCATGTCCTCGGCGAGCCGTTCGAGTCGGGCGGTACTCGACCGCAGAATCGTCAGCGTTTCGGTGTCGGCGACACGGATGCCGTCTTCGAGGGCCTCGAGGTGGGCATCGAGGGTGGCCAGCGGGGTGCGCATCTCGTGGGCCAGGTCGGAGAGCATGCGGCGGCGGGTGGTTTCCACCGAGTCCAGCCGAGCGGCGAGCTGGTTGAACGTCTCGGCGAGCTGGTCGAATTCGTGTCCGAGACCGGGCCCGGGCAGACGTACGTCGTAGTGGCCGCCGGCGATCTCGGTGGCCGAGGCAGCCACACCGGTGATCGAGCGCTGCACCCGGCGGGTGAAGTACCAGCTCACCGCCAGGGCCATCAGCACCGAGACCACCAGGGCGATGGCCAGTGAGATGATCATCGCCGAAGTGAACGCCTCCTCGACGTGGGCCGCCTCGGTCGAGACGTGCTCGATGCCGGCCTGCTGCAGATGATCGTGGAACAGTCCCGGGGCGACGGCGGCCGCGACCAGCCAGGCGCTGATCGCACCGCCGACGACGACGATCGCCTGCGCGGCCAGTAGCCGACTGCCGAATCCGGCACTGCGACGCGCGGGCCTCGGCCCTGCTGCTGTGGGCGGGGGTGGTGTGCTCATTGTCCGGCTCCCATCCGGTATCCGACACCACGCACGGTGCGCACGAACACCCCGCGGGTGGCGTCGTCGCCGAGTTTGCGGCGCAGGTGCCCGATGTGCACGTCGACCAGGTGTTCGTCGCCGACCCAGCTCGGGCCCCACACCGCGGTGATGAGCTGCGCCCGGGTGAACACCATGTTGGGGTGTGCGGACAGCGCGGCGAGGAGGTCGAATTCGGTGCGGGTCAGGGCGATCGGGGTGTCGTCGACCCGCACCTCGCGGCCGGCCGCATCGAGGGTCAACGACCCGAACGTACGACGGCCGGTATCGGTGCCGGACTGCGCGGGGGTGCGGCCGTCCCCGGTCGAGGGTCGGGGGCGCCGCAACATGGCCTGGATGCGGGCGATGAGTTCACGCGGGCTGAAGGGTTTGGTCATGTAGTCGTCGGCGCCGACCGACAGGCCGACCAGGGTGTCGATCTCGTCGGCGCGGGCGGTGAGCATGACGACGTAGGCGTCGGAGAACGTGCGCAGCTGCCGGCACACCTCGATCCCGTCCAGGTGCGGCAACCCGAGATCGAGCACTACGACATCCGGATCGACCTGCCGGGCCCGGGCGACGGCGTCGAGGCCGTCGTGCACGAGCGTGACCTCGAAGCCGGCGCGGTCGAGGTAGGTGCCTACCACTGTGGCGAGGGACACCTCGTCCTCGACCACCAGGGCTCGCAGGCCGGTGGGGGGGACCGCAGGGCCCGGGGCGGAGTCGGGGGTGCGCTGAGCGGAGTCGGCTGCCATGGTCCCATCCTGGCCACCGCCGCGACCCGGTGGCGATGTTCTTCAGAGAACCTTCATCGAACGCGCCCCCGCGACACCGGGTGACCGGACCAGACTGGGATCTACGCCGTGAGGGAAGGGAGCAGTCGTGATGTGGGGAGCGGCCACGATGGGCTGGATCGTCATGTCCCTGATCCTGGTCGGTTTCTGGGCGCTGGTGGTGTTCGGCATCGCCGCGGTCTTCCGTTTCCCGCACGCCGCACCGCCACCCCGCCGCGTCCGACGGCGACCGATCCGCTGCAGGTCCTCGACCGCCCGGCTCGCGGCAGGTTCGACACCGAGGAGTACCGGACCCAGGGGGCGGGCGTGGCGTTCTCCTCGGTAGATCTGCAGGTCGGCGGCGCCGATCACCCTCCCCTACAGAGATTGGGCACGCGCGGGACGAGTAACCCGCTCGAGACGGGACAGGGCCGCAGCGTAGGCGCCTACCGACGGGCACTGTGGGTGTGGCCTCGGATCCGGACTCGAGGGTGATGGGCGCCGTGCCCTACTGGGAGGGCGGAGTTGTCCGAAACGGGGCGCGGTGATTCTTCAGGAAATCTTCACAGAAAGCTCTGCATTGTCATCGGGTGCGGCTGACAGGCTCGGATATGCACCGGTGCGCCGGCCGACCGGTCGGCTGCAGATCGAGCTGTATCGCACGGTGAGCGCTCCAGGGGTTTGCCCCGATCCCCGAAGGGGGATGCTCTCTTCGATGCGACCGCGGTGGGTTCGCCCGGTGCGTGCACACGAGGAAAGGAATGTGCTTGTGAGGAAGAAGTCTCTGGCCACCGGCGCCGTGGCGGTCGCCGCGGCGCTCATCCTGGCTGCCTGCAGCGACTCCGGCAACAACCAGGCCACCGAGGCGACCACGTCGGCTGCGGTGAGCGCCACCGCCTCCGCCGAGGCCGCCGCGGACCACAACCAGGCCGATGTGACCTTCGCCCAGCAGATGATTCCCCACCACTCCCAGGCCATCGAGATGAGCGACGTCATCCTGGCCAAGGAGGGCATCGATCCGCGGGTGACCGAACTGGCCCAGCAGATCAAGGCTGCCCAGGGACCGGAGATCGAGCAGTTGCAGGCCTGGCTCACTGCGTGGGGCCAGTCCACCTCCTCGCCCACGTCTGCGACGAGCACCCCGAACATGCCGATGTCCTCGCCCGGGATGGAAATGCCCGGGCACGACATGCCGATGCAGTCCACCACCATGCCCGGCGGCGGCCAGATGGGTGGGATGAGCGGAATGATGTCGGCCGAGGACATGGCCGCGCTGCAGAACGCCCAGGGCGTCGATGCGTCCCGGCTGTTCCTGACCCAGATGATCGAACACCACCGCGGCGCGATCGAGATGGCGCAGACCGAGGTCGATTCCGGCCAGAATCCCGACGCGGTGGCCATGGCCCGCACCATCGCCGACACGCAGCAGCAGGAGATCACCACGATGGAGAACATCTTGTCCTCGCTGTGACGCAGTCCCTCGATCGAGGGCACCGCACCAGGCCCGGCCCGCCCGTGCGGGCCGGGCCTGTGCCATGTTCAGCTGCCGGAGACCACCTCGGGAGGTCAGGTCAAGGTGTACAGCGCTTCGTCGGTGGCGGCATACGCGGTCTCGAAGCCGGTGGCGGTCAGCGTCTCGACCTGCCCGACGTATACCCGCTGCTCCCAGGTGGCACCGTCACGGCTGCGCCAGGCGTAGCCGTCGGCGTCGACGCCCCACAACCCGTCACCGGTGCCGGCCAGCATCAGCAGGGCGGGTGCGTCGGTGATGGGCGTGAAGGTGCGCGCCAGGTCGGTGCTGCGCTCGAGACCGGCAGGTGTGATCGCCCAGATCCCAGCCGGAGTCACAGCCAGGGACGCGGCCGCTACCCTGGCCCCCGCGCTCCACGTGGTACCGCCGTCGGTGGATATCCGGATCCCCTCGGTGCCGTCGAAACCGACCACCATGGTTCCATCGGTGGCCAGGGCGTGGAAGTCGACCTCCCCGAGAAGAGAACGGTCACTCCAAGTCTGTCCGCCGTCGTCGCTGCGGCGCAGCCCGAGCGGATTCGGGGCCGAACTCGATCGGCCAGGGTGTCCCGAGGTGACCAATGTGTCGGTGCCGGGTACCCCAGCCAGTCCCATCAGGTCGTCGTCGGAGGCGCCGACCTTGCGGGTGGCACCGGACGGATCGACCGCAAGCAGTCCGCTGTGGGTGCCGGCCAGGACCGTGCCGGCGGCATCGACGGCCAGCCCGTGGACGTGATCGAGTGCCGGGGCCAATGTGACGCTCGGTGCGGTGAGAGCGCCGGAGGGTGCAGTCGCCGCACTGGAGGTCTCAGCGGACGAGCATCCGGCCACGAGTAGGGCAGCTGCGGCCAAGGCCGACACCGCGCCCGATAGGCGGGGCACAGACATACGGGAGATTCCTTTCTTCGAGCCGGAAGCGAGGCACCCGGCAAAAGCATCAGGCCGAGACCGGTGCGTCTGTCAGCGCCGGCGAGGAGGGTGGGTGCGCAGCAGCCGAAACAGTCGTCCCAGCCAGCGTCCCCGACCCACACTGGACACCGGCCCGGCGCTGAGATTGCCGGGCATAATGTCCGCGTGTCTTCCGCCCCCGAGCTCCCGAATACCTCGGGAGCGAGCCTCGACGACCATACCCCGCCCGGTACAACGGGACTTCAGCGGCGGGCCCCGAGGATCCACTGCTGTCGCGCACGGCCATCGCAAGTCGAGATCCGATGAAGATCTGTTGAAGAAAAACGGATTTCGTATGCGGGAAATCACTCGGTGAACGATGAAGGATGACAGTGGAAAGTATCCGCACCCGAAAACTGCTCGGGCTCGAGGAAGGTCACGACTGTGAACATGATGGGCATGATGGATCAGGCGCACACCTTGCTGCACCAGTTGATGATGTGGCTGCACCAGATGAGCGGGATGCCGATGATGAACATGCCGATGTAGTGAGCTGTCGACAGAATCGACGCGGACGTCCCGGGAGGTGGGTCCGGCACGGGTCCGGATCGCCGACCTCGATCATCACCGCCGACATCCCGTGACCCCTTGACGGTGCGAGCTGATGCAGCGACGGCCTTCGGGATCGCCAGAGCCTCTGCGGACCGAGCAGCGCGACCACCGGATAAGACCATCAGCGCCACGGCGGGCGCGGCAAGCGCAACGCTCGTCACGCCCGCCCACGTCACCGGCTCCCGCGTAGGGCAGGATCCGCTTGACATCATCGCGGGCGCATCATCTTCGAGGCAGAAATACCATGACGCAACCACCGATGGATGCCCAGGTCCGCTTCTGGACCGAGTGGGTCGAAGACTCCGCCCCCCGCGAAAACAATCCCGGCAACGAACGACGCGGAAAATACGTGCTCGAGGCGGTCCGGTCGGTGACCCGACCGAACATGCGCATCCTGGACATCGGCTGCGGAACAGGATGGTTGTCGCTCCAGCTCGCCGAGTTCGGGACGGTCACCGCCCTCGATCTGCCCTCCAAGACCATCGACCGGCTCAAGACCACCCACCCGGAGATCACCTGGATCAGCGGCGACTTCCTGACCACCGACCTCCCCCAGGGCTTCGATGTGGTGGTCTCGGTCGAGACCATCGCCCATGTGCCCGATCAGGAGAAGTTCGTCCGCAAGATCGCCGCGCTGCTGGTGCCGGGCGGCACCGTCGTGCTGACCACGCAGAATCCGCCGATCTGGAACCGTACCCGGGCGCTGCGCCCTCCCGGCCCGGGGCAGATCCGCAATTGGCCCTCACGGGCGCGTCTGCAGGAGCTGTTCACCCCGTACTTCGATCTTCAGCCGCTCCGCACGTGTGCGCCGAGTGGGGATCGCGGGCCGCTGCGCCTGCTGCACAACCGCATCTCCCGAGCGGTCGGGACCCGGCTGTTCGGCCGCGAGCGGTGGATCCGCTGGCGGGAACGGGTCGGGCTCGGGTGCAGCCTCGTCCTGGTGGGCACGCTCGCCCACCCCGTCGAATGAATCTCTCCGAGTCCTTGTCGGTCGACACCCCAGGGACCCGCCCTCGGCGGATTCGCCCACCCTCCCATCGGCTCCTGCCCGACGCACAGATACCGGAGCCGAGCACTGTTGCGCCCCGACTTCAGAGGCAGGGCGCAACAATACTCAAGATGGCCACCCGGTGCAGAGTCCCCGCCACCCTCTACACCACCGTCGTTACTCCCGCCCACCCGTGGACCGCGGCCCCGGTCGCCGCCCACTCTCGGCGGGGACGGGCTTACTCTCGGCGGGGCCGGGCTTACTCTCGGCGCAGCACCCACCTGACGACGGCTCGCTCGAGCAGATGAGGTGCAAACGCCCCGGAAATCGGACACCGTCCGGCCCTGCGCCGGGCACCCGGCCGCACAATCCGGTCAATACCGAATCGACCAGGCGGCACAAGACATCCAATCGATTCGAAGTCGGGACCGATCGCCGCATACCGCCACTGCCTGGGCACCAGGGCACGGACACGACCGGCGCCACGTCGATACACCAGTCCCCCGGCTTCCGCGCCCCGGCAAAGTGGGGGAACGATGAAACGAACAGCGGCCATGCTCGCGCTGATGATGGCCGCGAGTTGTTCGGACGCCGGCGACTCCGGCGGCGCGCAGATCAGCCCGTCGTCACCGACTACCGTGGCGGCAGCCGCACCGTGCAGCGGCCCCGACAGCGCCGACCGGCGCTACATCACCACCATCAGCCCCGACGGACGCTACTTCGAAGACCAGTACGGTGACCCCGTCCTGGTCCGCGGGGACTCGCCGTGGTCCGGTCTGGTGGACTGGTCGCCCGAGCAAGCCGAGCTGTACTTCGCCGATCGGGCGGCCCGCGGATTCAACGCGTCGATCATCTCGGCGATCGGCGCACCCGGCAACGGCGGGCCGAGCGATCAGGGAGCCACCTTCGACGGCATCGAACCGTTCGTCGACGGCGACATCACCGCATGGAACGAGCCGTACTGGGCCCGGCTCGACGAGTACTTCCGGATCGCCTGCCGACACGGAAACACCTTGTTCCTCTATCCGGTGGACGGGTGGAACCTCTCCGACGTGTTCGCCTCGGCCACCCCACAGCAGGCTTTCGTCTACGGCCGGATGTTCGCCCAGCGATACGCGCGGTTCCCGAACCTCGTCTGGCTGACCGGCGGGGACTATTCGCCCGACACCGAGGATCGTGCAGCCGGCGCCGCATCGGACCACGTACTGCGCGCGATGCTCGACGGGATCCGCGCCGCCGGCTCGGACCGGCCGTTCTCGATCCAGCTGGGCGCCGAACGATCCCTGTCCACAGACAACCCGTTCTGGGAACCGCTGGTGGACTGGAACTTCGTCTACATGTACATGCCCACGTACAAGGCGGTGCTCGACGGGTACGCGCGGGCGGCAGGCGCCAGGGATCCGCGCCCGGCCTTGTTCTCGGAGGGAAACTACGAAGGCGAGAACAACCAGTCCGACACCGCGCCGACGACCGACGGGACCCTCCGACGTCAGGCACTGTGGGCGCTGACCTCCGGCTCACCGGGCGAATTCCGTGGCTCCGACGACTGGGAGTTCCGGGACGGGTGGGAGACGCGTCTGGACACCCCCGCCGTCACCCAGCTCGAGGCCATCCGCGAGCTGTGGAACTCGTGGCCGTGGTGGCAGCTGGTGCCGGATGTCGACGAGCCGCTCGTCGTCGACGGGCGCGGCGCTGCATCGACGGACGAGGAGATGGTCGACGTCCTCGACAACGACTACGTCACCGCCGCCCGCACGCCGGACAGATCGCTGGCCGTCGTCTATGTGCCGACACGACGGACGATCCGGCTCGATCCCTCGCTGGTTCCGTCGGGGGCGACCGCCGTGTGGATCGACCCCGCCGATGCCGGTGGCCCCACACAGCCGGCGGACCTCAAACCCGACGGCACCGTTCCCACCCCGGGGGCGAACCGGGACGGCAACGAGGATTGGCTCCTGGCGATCACAACGTGAGCTCTCGACCCGCTGCTGCCCCTCGCCACCATCCTCAGGGTGAGAACAGCAGGCTGCCTCGGCCGGTGAAGCGCGACACCAGCGATCAGGCCTACGTGGTGCAACACGTGCGGCGCGAGCCCGTCAACCGCGTTCCGGTCGCTTCCAAGACGAGAACGGTGTCCGACGTAGGAGTGTCCAGTGCGATGGGATCACCGATTCGGTGAGAGTGGCGCCACCGTCACCGAGGATCCTCTGTCGCGTGGTACGACACGCACCCCACCGCAGTGCATTCGCCGGTGTCGGCCGATACCACGATCGTCTCACCGCTCATGGTCACCGTGGTGGCGAAGGCCCTGTGGGACGTCGATACCGGTGGCCAGAGCCAGCCAGTATCACCGCCCCGCACAGGCTGCTGCAGGCTGCCCAGGACCGCTGACGGGACGGGGTCGACCGCCGAGGTTGTGCCCTGCCTGGGGTCGAAGACAACGCATGGTCCGACGCATCCGGCGCCACCCACCAGGACGGACGAAGGTTCGGTGAAGATCCGTCGTGCGGGGCGGCCGGTACGGCCGAACGGGACTAGGGTGGCACCCGAGGATGATACCGGCGGGGGTATGCGACGTCCGAGGAGGTGCCCGATGGGTGGAATGAACGGATGGGATCATATGGGCGGCTGGGGCGGCATGGGCGGCGCGTCGGGCTGGGGATGGGTGTTCCTGATACTGCTGCTCGCCGGGATCGCGGCGGTGGTCGTCGCCCTGGTCCGGCTGCGCACCGCCGGCCGCGGCGAGCAGAGTCCCGGCGCGGCCGGCCGGCCGTCGGCACGGCAGATCCTCGACGAGCGGTTCGCCCGCGGGGAGATCGACGCCGACGAGTATCAGCAGCGGGTGCGGCAGCTGGAGGACCGGTGACCGGACGCCCGATCGAGCGTCGCCGCGCGCTGCAGCTCGGGGCACTGGGGATAGCCGGGATCGCCGCCGGTGGGCTCGGGCTCTCGCGCACCGGACTGCCGTTCGCGTCCTCCCCCCGCAGCACGATCGCCGAGTCGGGGTTGCCGGTGGTCGAGCCGGCGGTGCTGCGCAGCGAGGCCGGAGTGCTGCGGGTGGAACTGACGGTGGCCCGCACCCGCCTCGATCAGGCCGGAACAGCGACGATGCTGACCTACAACGGCACGGTGCCGGGCCCGACCTGGCGGGTCCGTCCCGGGGACCGCCTCGAGGTGCGGGTGGTCAACACCCTCGATGCGGCCACCAACCTGCACTTCCACGGCCTGCGCGTGTCCCCCCAGGGCACCGGCGACAATCCGTTCGTCAGCATCGAGCCCGGCCGGAGCTTCGACTACCGTCTCGACGTGCCGCCCGACCATCCCCCCGGCGTGTTCTGGTACCACCCGCATCGGCACGGCTCGGTCGCCGATCAGCTCTTCGGCGGTCTGTACGGCACGATCCTGGTCGACGGCGACGACGCGATCCCGGTTGCGCGGGAGCGGGTGCTGGTGATCTCCGACGTCTCCCTCGCCCCGGACGGCTCCCTCGCCCGGGTGTACCCCCAGCAGGTGATGACCGGGCGGGAAGGAGAGCTGCTGCTGGTCAACGGCCGGCCCGAACCGCGGCTGACCGCCCGCCCCGGGGACCGTGAGCGGTGGCGGCTGGTCAACGCCTGCACCTCCCGCTACCTGCGCCTGACCGTCGACGGTCACCGGCTGCATCTGCTCGGCGTCGACGGCGGCCACGAACCCGGCACCCCCGAGGTCGGGGAGGTCCTCCTCGCCCCGGGCAACCGGGCCGACCTGGTGGTGGACATCGAGGCCGGGACCGGGCGGCTGCGCACCCTCGGCTACGACCGGGGCGGGGCGATGATGGGCATGATGGGCGGCGGCACCGAATTGTCCGGGCCGGCGATGCTGGCCACCGTCGTCGCCGACGGGCCCCCGGCCGCCGACGCCGGTCCGGTACCGCAGCGGGCAGTCGATCCGGACCTGCGCGGACGCCCCATCGCCGCCTCCCGGGAGATCACCTTCACCATGGGCATGGGCATGGGCGCCATGATGGGCTCCGGGCCCGGCGGGGCGGGGATGAACTTCGGGTTCGACAACCGCGCCTTCGACGCCCGGCGCACCGACCAGGGTCCCGCCGCCGGGACGATCGAGCAGTGGACGATCCGTAACCCCACCCCGATGGACCACCCGTTCCACCTTCACATCTGGCCCATGCAGGTCGTCGAGGAGCACGGTGGACCCGTCGAGCAGCCGAGGTGGCGGGACGTGGTCAACGTCCCCGCGGGGGGCCGGGTGCAGGTGCTGGTCGACTTCACTCGATTCCCGGGGCGCAGCGTGTATCACTGCCACATTCTCGACCATGAGGACGCCGGCATGATGGCCACCGTCGAAGTCCGCTGAGCACACCGGAACAGTGCCCCGAAGGCCAAAGAAGGCACGGGCCAGACGAGCGGGACCGGGCACCACGCCCACTGTCCGTACAAATCTGAACGAATCCCCGGCCCCGCCTCGGACCGACTCGCGTCGCCTCCGGGCGACGGGAAACGAGCAGGCCGCTGGTGGCTGAAGAACACGCTGCCCCTGCACGCCGGAAAAGATGTGCGGTTGCAACCGCGGCACAGCAAGGTGGGACGAAGAGCAAGAATTGGGCAGTCGGCTGCATCCCAGCTCACTGCTCGGCCCAGTATACACACCGACCGCTGCGGCCGAAGTGGCGTCCGAATCGTTGCCCTCCCCATGCGGCTGCTCCGGCTGAGTATGGTCTACATCCTCGCTCGCCTGATCGTCGTGGCAGGGCACATCGGTCTCGCTATGGTCCGGGTGCGCACGCGCGAGCTCGCGGTCTCGCGCCCCTTGGGCGCTGATCGGGGGTCTGTTCCCCTGGGACGGCGGCTTGATGTGCGGCGTGCGCCGGAGGTCGACGACGAGACCGTCGCGCTCGATATCCGGCGTAGGTGTCCGACCCGACCAACCGTGACGGTAAGGACTGTGCGCCTTTATCTTACGGCCGCACGGTCAGGTAGATCAGGGCCAGATTCAAAGCGGTGATAGTCGCTGCGATCGCCCAAGCCAGAGCTGTGGTGACCCGATGGTTGGCCTCGACGCCCATCAGTGCCCGGTCGCTGGTCAATCGCACCAGCGGAATCAACGGCGAACGGAATTCCGAACGAGAGCACCACCTGCGAAAGCATCAGCGCCCGGCTCGGATCGGTTCCGAGAGCCACCACTGCCAGCGCCGGCACGAGGGCGATGAGCCGCCGCGCCAGCAGCGGGATCCGGCGCCTCAGCTGCCCATCCATGATCAACGCCGCCGGCATAGGCCCCGACCGAGGTGGAGGCGAATCCGGAGGCCAACAATCCCAGGGCGAACAGCAACGCCACCGTCGGACCGAGTTCCTGACCCACCGCCGTGTGCGCCCCGTCGATCGAATCGACCTCACCCCGCCCCTATGCGGTGTATCTGCACTCGGGTTTGGTACGGGATCGGCACGGCCGCCCCGAGGCCGGCCCTCGTCGCACGCTGCTACTTGCGGCCACCCGCTGGGATGTCGGGCTGGCCATGGTGGTGGCGGGAACGGTGAATCTGGCCATGTTGCTCATGGCTGCGACGACCCTGCAGGGGTGCTTACCCTACTCTCCTTGATCACCGAGGCGTTCCGGCCGTATTTGCAGAGCCTGATCTGATCCCGGGACCGCCCGGGAACCGGCTCGTGCCCACACCCCTCGTCGGCGCGCACGAGCCGGCCGGGCCGCCTAGGAATCTGTGGGCGGATCCTGCGCGTCGCGGCGGGGCGGGTCGAGCCGGTAGTGGAACTGCTCCGGCAGCTGTGTCTCAGCGTCACGGCGGGCGGCCTCGGCCTCGAGCATCCGGGATGAACGGGCCCAGACCACCTTGATCCAATGGAAGGCCAGCACGAGGACCGCGGCCCAGCCCAGGAATAATCCGGTGCCCGGGCCGGCACCCCCAGCAGCCGGATCGAGGGTCTGCCGCGACCACACCGCCAGCACCGCAAACACCACCGCCAGGGTGCAGCCCGCGGACGCAACCCAGGCAAGCACCCACCGCCGGGTCACCAGCGCCAGCATCGACACCACGATCCCGAATACCGCCGCCAGGATCAGGAAGATCCGGGAGGGCAGGGTAATCGTCTCGGCCACCGCCTGTTCGGAGCCGGCCAGCATCTGCCAGCCGTTGGCGCCGCCGCTGTGAGGCAGGGCAAATGAGAGTGTCAGCACCAGCACCGCCGCGGCGACCACCACTGCCCGAATCCCGGGATCGATCACCGCAGCCACCTGTTGTTCGACGGCCGCCAACTCCTGCCGGCGCTCGGCCGGATCGGGACCCGCAGTGGGCTCGTGCCCAGACTCGGTCATCGCGTTTCCATCCATCCGGTTGGGCTGACCGCCCCGGTGGCGGGGCGGTCACCGAGGGTCGACGAGCAGGCCGGCCTGGGGTTCACCCTGCCAGACTTGCGAGACGACGGTGCAGTATGAACCATCCCGGGTCTCATGCACACACTGTCATTTGTGTGCGACCGGTTGATCGGCACCGTGTTCAGCGTAGTACTTGGCTTCGTACTCGGCCGGTGGGATCCGCCCGAGACGATGCATGAGCCGGCCGGTGTTATACCAATGCACCCACGCCGAGGTGGCCTCCTCGACGTCACCGATGGTGCGCAGCGGCCCCTTGCGGAACGGGGAATCATCGGCGACGCACTCGGCCTTGTAGAGCCCGATCGTCGTCTCCGCGAGGGCGTTGTCGTAGGCGTCACCTACCGACCCGATCGACGGCCGAAGTCCTTGCAGGAACAGGGTTTCCCCGAAGCGCAGAGCCGTATATTGAGAGCCCGCATCCGAGTGGTGAATAGTCCTCTCGCGCAACGGATTGCCTTGCATCGACCGCAGCATGCAGGCCTGATTCACCGCCCGCTCTACGAACGCGGTTTCCTTCGACGTCGACACCTCCCAACCGACGATCGTGCCGGCGAACGCATCGATCACGAACGCGGTGTACGCGAAGCAGGGCACCATCCGCACGTACGTGAAGTCGGCGACATAGAGCGCATCGGGCCGGTCGACCCGGAAGTTCCGGTCGACCAGGTCCGGTGGCCGCGGCGCCGACGGCTCCGCGATCGTGGTGCGGACCCTCTTCGCCCGGGTGGCGCCGCGCCACCCGCCCACGCGCATCAGCCGCTCCACGGTGCAGCGGGCCACCTCGATGCCCTGACGCCGCAGGTGGGCCCACATCTTCAGCGAGCCGTACAACGACTCCGGTTTGCGTCTGCCGTACTCGTCCCGCTCGACGTAGTACGAGGCCAGCACCGCGGTGATGGTGGCGTCCCACAAGGCGCGCTTCGACAGCGGGCGCGCCAGCCAGGCGTAGAAGGTTCTCGGGGCGATCGTGCACCCGTGCTCGGTGAGCACGCGGCAGATCGGTACGACCCCGAACTGATCGCGGTGTTCGGCGATGAATCGGCAGATCACTTGCGTGGCGGGTCGCACTCCCGCGCGAAGAAAGATGTTGCGGCTTTGAGTATTTCGATGGTCTTTTCGAGCTCGGCGTTCTTCCGGCGCAATGCCCGCAGTTCGATCTCCGCCTCGGACGCCGACGCGGCATGGGTGCCGTCACCCGCCGCTTCGGCCTTGCGGACCCACACCCGTACGGTCTCCGTCTTCAGTGACATCCGTTCGGCGATTGTGCGGATCGCCTCGTACTCCGAGGCGTAGTCACCACGGTGCTCGAGGACCAGGCGCACGGCCTTCTCCCGTACCTCGGCTGGATAGACATTCGGCATAAGGTTCACCTTCCCAAGAAAGAAGGTGTGCATCAAACCCGGGACGATTCAGTACGACCACGCCGTCGTCGACCAGCTGTCGAACGCCTCGGCCGTGCCCGCCCCGGCGGCGACCACCCCGGCTGCAGTGAGCACCGTGCGGTTGGCCAGGGCCGCGGCCGGGCTGCTGAGTTCGGCGACCGTGCCGGCCAGCCATCCTGTCACCTCGAGCACCTCACCCGGCACGGCCGGCGCCGAGTCGACCGTCAACGGAGCCGCTGGCCACCGGTACCTCCCCGCACGCAGGTGCACCTCGACCTGCGCAAGAACCTGCTCGAGCGCACGCACGTGGCGGCGCAGCTTGCCCGGACGGGTGATGTGCGCGCCGGTGATCGGCGGCAGCCGGTACAGCCGCTGCGGATCGGGCAGCCCGGCATGGGTGAGCACGAGCGGGGCCAGATCGCGGATCAGCCACTCGGTCAGCAGCGCGGTGGCGTGGGGTGTGGCCGGCACGGCGACCGCCGGGGTGTGGGGGTGCATCCTCGTCCTCCTTCGACGGCGGTGACGATCACCGGGTGGACGGATCGGTGGGCGCCTCGGGCGCGGACCCGGTCCGCGAGGCGGCGGGCAGCTCCTCGGCGTGCCGGTGTCCCGGTCCGACATGGGCTTCGGTGCGCAGTCGCGTCACCATGTGCGGGTAGTGCAGTTCGAACGCCGGGCGCTCGGAGCGGATCTGCGGCAGCTCGGTGAAATTGTGCCGCGGTGGCGGGCACGTGGTGGCCCACTCGAGGGAGTTGCCGTAGCCCCACGGATCGTCCACGGTCACCACCTGCCCGTACCGGTAGCTCTTGAAGATGTTCCACACGAACGGCAGCACCGAGGCACCGAGCACGAACGACCCGATCGTCGAGACGACGTTCAAGGTGGTGAACCCGTCGTCGGGCAGATAGTCGGCGTAGCGGCGCGGCATGCCCTCGTTGCCGAGCCAGTGCTGGACCAGGAACGTGGCGTGGAAGCCGACAAAGGTCAGCCAGAAGTGCCACTTGCCCAGGCGCTCGTCGAGCATGCGCCCGGTCATCTTCGGGAACCAGAAGTAGATGCCGGCGTAGGTGGCGAAGACCACGGTCCCGAAGACCACGTAGTGAAAGTGGGCGACCACGAAGTACGAGTCGGTGAGCTGGAAGTCCAGCGGCGGGGAGGCCAGGATGACACCGGACAGCCCACCGAAGAGGAAGGTGACCAGAAAGCCGACGGAGAACAGCATCGGCGATTCGAACGTCAACTGCCCCTTCCACAGGGTGCCGATCCAGTTGAAGATCTTCACCCCGGTGGGCACCGCGATCAGGAACGTCATGAACGAGAAGAACGGCAGCAGCACCGCGCCGGTGGCATACATGTGGTGCGCCCACACCGCGATCGACAGGGCGGCAATTCCGAGCGTGGCGTAGACCAGGCCGGTGTAGCCGAAGATCGGCTTGCGGGCGAACACCGGGAAGATCTCCGAGACGATGCCGAAGAACGGCAGCGCAATGATGTACACCTCGGGGTGGCCGAAGAACCAGAACATGTGCTGCCAGAGCATCGCCCCACCGCTGCCGGGGTCGAAGATGTAGCCGCCGAGCAGCCGGTCGTAGAGCAGCCCCAACAGCGCCGCAGTCAGCAACGGGAACGCCAGCAGCACCAGGATCGAGGTGATCAGAATGTTCCACGTGAAGATCGACATCCGGAACATGGTCATGCCCGGTGCGCGCAGGCACACGATGGTGGTCACGAAGTTGACCGCGCCCAGGATGGTGCCCAGACCGGACACGGCCAGGCCCACGATCCACAGGTTCGCGCCCATGCCGGGCGAGTGCAGCTCCGAGTTCAGCGGTGCGTAGGCGGTCCAGCCGAAGTCCGCGGCCCCACCGGGGGTGAGAAAGCCGCTGACCGCAATGAGCGAGCCGAACAGGTACAGCCAGTAGCTGAAGGCGTTGAGCCGGGGGAAGGCCACGTCCGGAGCACCGATCTGCAGCGGCAGGATGTAGTTGGCGAAGCCGAACACCACCGGGGTGGCGTACATCAGCAGCATGATCGTGCCGTGCATGGTGAACAGCTGGTTGTACTGCTCGTTCGACAGGAACTGCAAGCCCGGCACCGCGAGTTCGCTGCGCATGATCAGCGCCATCACCCCACCGACCGCGAAGAACGCGAACGAGGTCACCAGGTACAGCAACCCCAGCACCTTCGGGTCGGTGGTGGTGACCATCTTGTGGACGAAGGCGCCCTTGCGTCCCCGTCGCGGTGGTATCGGGCGGGTGGCGGCGGGTGCGGGTGGTGGGGCGAGAGCGGTCATGGGCTGTCCGATCCGGGTTTCTGCGCGAGCGCACAATGATGAGACACTCGGTAGCCTACCCAAATACTATCTAAAATAGTATTTAGACGGTGGGCGTCCCCCTTCTCAGCTTGATTTTTAACCTGCCTGGCTGACGCCGGTCGGTTCCTGCGCGTCGGTTCTGACGCGAATGCCCACGTGGTCGTGGGGTGCGGGTCGGGTGTTCTTCGAGCCGGGTGGCCGTCCGGGGCCGGGTCGGGAGGGTTTCGGTGCACCGGCCGGAGTGGGCATCGTGCGGCGGACGTGCGGAAACCCGCGACGGACCCGGGCCGGGGTCAACCGGCCCGGCGGACGCGGTCGCTCCCAAGGCCTGCGCAGATCTTCGGCCAGGGGCCGGGCGAGCCGCAGTTGGGTGTGCGCCACGATGACGATCCAGGTCCAGCGATCGGCGGCCTCGGGACTGCGGATCTTCGGCGCGGTCCATCCCAGGGTTTGCTTGAACAGGCGGAAGGTGTGTTCGAGGTCGAAGCGGCGCAGGAACATCTGCCAGAGTCGGTCGACGTGGTCGCCTCTTACTGTGGGGTCCGAGTACCAAAGCCACACCGGCGCCGGATGCCGGTCCCCGGGCAGATGCTCGACGGTCAGCCGGATCACCGTGCCCTCGATGATCGGTGGGGGGCCCGGATGCTCGGCCCACACGCCGCGGTGGGTGAGCCTGGGGTGCAATCGGTTCCACGCATCCGCCACCGCCGTACCGTAGCGGTCGGTCACGGTGGCGGTGGTGGTCGCGGGCGGAGGCCAGGTGGTCGGGTCGGCGAAGTGGAACTGCGCCCCGTGCCGCGGTGGGCGACCGGTACGGCCCGGCGGAGGCGCCGGGAAGCACAGCACCCGGTCCCCGCGCATCCGTCCCAGCACGACCACCGGCAGATCGACGAGGGTGAACGCCAGCCGGGGCAGGTCGTAGCCTTCCGTCGAAGATCAGCAGGATGTCCGGGTCGTCGTCTCGGTGGTGGCCGGCCGCCCGCAGACGTCCGACGACGTTCCGGATCTGGGTGGCGGTCACGGCGGTCGGGTCGTCGTCGGGGTGCAGGCGCACCGCGTCGAGCACCGCCGTCCACGAGGTGCGGCCCGGTTCGAGCGCGGCGACGAACGAGTACTGCCAGCCGGGGATCAGTTGCGCCTGTCCCTTGCCGCGGCCGTAGACGTGGCAGAACGACCGCTGCGGACTCGTCGGGGCGTGAAGGCCGCAGCCAGGCACTGACATCGACGGCCAACACGATCGCGCCCTCACGGTCGCGTGGGATCGACTCGGCACCAATGACATTCCGTAGAGGAGCGATATCAATTCCACCGTAGCCCAGTCCGTCGTACAGGGCGCCGTGGCCGCGACGGTGCTCGGGCGCCAGGGACAACTCGACGAGGGTGCGGACCGCGCCGCCGGAGCACAGCACCGCGTCGGTCAACTCGAACAACGCGTCACGACGAGTGGTCAGGCAGTCGTAGAACCGGCCCCGGAATCCCGCCAGGTCGACACGCGCATCGATGTGTCAAGTCCTGAGTCTTGTTGAGGCTGAGCGTGTGTTCAGTTCTCAGGCCGCAGAGGCGGCCGGCCGTTGTGCGTAGTAGGCGGTCTCGATCTCGGCCGGGGTGCGATAGTCGAGCATGCCGTGGACCCGTTCGGTATTGAACCAATGCACCCATTGCGCGGTAGCGGCCTCGACGTCTTCCCGGCCGGTCCAAGGGCCGTCGAGGAAGATCAACTCGGCCTTGTACAGCGAATTCAGCGTCTCCGCCATGGCATTGTCGTAGGAGTCCCCCTTGGATCCGACCGAGGCGACCGCGGCGGCCTGGTCCAGGGTCTGGGCGTAGCGGAGCGCTCGGTATTGCACGCCGCGGTCGCTGTGGTGCACCAGTCCGGTGACGTCCTGGCCTGCGCGTCGTCGTGCCCACAGGCCCATCTTCAACGCGTCGAGGGCCAGGTCGGTGTACATCCGCGTCGAGGTCTGCCAGCCGACGATCATGCGGGAAAACACGTCCAGGACGAACGCGACGTAGACCCATCCGGACTGTGTGCGCACATACGTCAGATCGGCCACCCACAATTGGTTCGGCGCGGTGGCCGTGAAATCCCGCTCGACGAGGTCACGGGGCCGATCGGTCTCCGGTGCCGGCTTCGTCGTGCGCGGCCATTTCCCGCGCACGGTGCCACGGACACCGAGTTCGCGGCAGAGTCGCTCGATGGTGCAGCGGGCCACCTCGTGACCTTCCCGGACCAGTTGGGCGTGGATCTTGCGGATCCCGTAGACCCGCATCCTCGGGTGGGAGTGGATGCGCATGATGTGTTCTTTGAGGAGGGCATCGCGGCGTGCACGGACGCTCGGTTCGCGGCCTATGAAGGCGTAGTAGGTGCCCGGGGCGATCTTGACCTCGGTGTTCTCGGACAGAACGCGACAGATCGGTTCGATCCCCCAGCGGTGTTTGTGCTCGTCGATGAAGGCAACGATCACTTCAGTCGGCGGTCGAACTCCGCCTTCGCGAAAAACGCTGTAGCAGAGCGAAGTATCTCCATCGACTGTCGTAGTTCGCGGTTCTCCTTCTCCAGGCGGCGGATGCGCGCTTCGGCGTCGACCGGCTCGGTCGGGAGCTCGTCGTCTTCGGCCTTGCGCACCCAGGTCCGCAGGGCTTCCTTGTGGACACCAGTCTGCTCGGCGATCCGGTTGATCGCGCCGGTGCGGGTGTCGGGGTCGCGGCGGGCTTCGACGGCGAGTCGGGTCGCTCGCTCACGGAGTTCCTGGGGGTATTTGTAGTTCGCCATGATGAGTCTGGGGGTGATCCTTCCGGGATATCTGGCTCACCCTCAATGAAACCAGGGACGATTCAATGCTCGGCTGCTCGCCGATGGACCGCACGTCGGGCACACTGATGCTCACGGTCACCGCCTGTTTTCGTCTCGGATGTTCTGTGGAAGGAACCCCAAGATGATCGGGTGGTGGCCGTCTCGCGTCGCCGCGACACGCCGAACAACACCGGCCCTGCCGTCGCAGCAAGTCGCCAAGGTTAAAAATCAAGCTCAGGGTTCGGATGAACGACAGCCGCTCGACGACCCGGTCGCCGCCCGCCCCTTCTCGACCAGATCGCGGTGCACCTGTCGGATGGGAACGCCCAGGCCGATCCGATCGATGAACCGGGCTTCGACACTGCGTGCCCCATCCGAGCAGCAGCGAGTCACAGCCGACAAGACTACGGGAATTACGCTGCAAGGCACCATCTTGAGAAGGCGATCCGAGCAGCAGAGACAGTGCCGCCCATCAAATCACCCTCGCGGAATCGACCCAGTCTGCGCACTTCGACCATGCGCCCCATCAACACCTTCGGCAAACGCAGCAACGTGGCCTGCGGTAAGGACGAATTTGACGGCATTGACTTCAGAGTCGGGGCGCAACAATGCTCCAGACGACCACCCGATGCGGAGACACAGCTACTGCCCGCACACCGCCACCGTCGTAGCTCCGCCCACCCGCGGACCACGGACCGGCCGCTGTCACCCCTCGGCGCTGCACTCCACCTGACCACGGCTCACTCGAGCAGGCGGTGCGAACGACCCGGGATATTGGGTCACTGTCGGGCACTCGACCCGCACGATCCGGTCAATGTCGAATTAATAAGGCGGAACAAGATATACGATCGATCCGGAGTCGGGACCGATCGCCACATGCAGCCACTCCCATAACACCGGGGGCACCGGAACGACCGACGCCGCGCCGATACGCCCCGTCTCTCGGCTTCTGCGCCTCGGCGGAGGAGGGAAAGATGAAACGAACAGGCGCCGTGATCGCGCTGATGTTGGTCGCGAGTTGCTCGGACACGGGCGGCTCACAGACTCGACCGCCCTCATCGACAACCGTGGCAGCCGCCGCACCGTGCAGCGAAGCCGACAGCGCCAACACGCGCTACATCACCTCGATCAGCCACGACGGGCGCTACTTCGAAGACCAGCACGGTAACCCGATCCTGATTCGCGGGGACTCGCCGTGGTCCGGCATGGCGGACTGGTCGCCCGAGCAAGCCGAGTCGTACTTCGCGAATCGTGCGGGCCACGGATTCAACGCCTCCATCATTTCTGCGATCGGCGTCCCCGGCAACGGTGGACCGAGTGAGGACGGAGCCACCTTCGACGGCATCGAACCGTTCGTCGACGGTGACATCACGGCATGGAACAAGCCGTATTGGCAGCGTGTCGACGAGTACTTCCGGATTGCCTGCCGGTACGGCAACACCCTGTTCCTCTACCCGATGGACGGATGGAACCTCTCGGAGGTGTTCGCGGCGGCGACTCCCGAACAGGCCGTGGTCTACGGCCGGATGTTCGCCCAGCGATACGCCCGGTTCCCGAACATCGTCTGGCTGACCGGCGGTGACTATTCCCCGGACGCAGACGATCCCGCCGCCGGCTCGGACTCGGACCATCTCCTGCGCGGCATGCTCGACGGGATCAGGGCGGCCGGTTCGGACAGGCCGTTCTCGATCCAGCTGGGGCCCGAGAAATCCCTCTCCACGGACAATCCCTTCTGGGAACCCCTGGTGGACTGGAACTTCGTCTACACCTACATGCCCACGTACAAGGCGGTGCTGGACGGGTACGAGCGACCGGCGGGCGTGAGGGATCCACGTCCCGCCGTCTTCTCGGAGGGCAACTACGAGGGCGAGAACAATCAGTCCGACACGGCGCCGACGACCGACGAGACGCTTCGCCGCCAAGCCCTGTGGGCGTTGACCTCCGGCTCCCCGGGGGAATTCCGCGGCTCCGACGACTGGGAGTTCCGGGACGGCTGGGAAGCGCGCCTCGATACCCCCGCCGTCACGCAGCTCGAGGCGATCCGCGAGCTGTGGGCGTCGTGGCGCTGGTGGGAGCTGGTGCCGGATGTCGACGAGCCGTTCGTGCTTGACGGGCGCGGGATGCGGTCGACGGACGACGAGATGGTGGACGTCCTGGACAACGACTACGTCACCGCTGCCCGTACGCCGGACGGCGCGCTCGCCGTCGTCTATGTGCCGACGCAGCGCACGATGCGCCTCGCGTTGTCGCTGATCCCGCCGGGCGCGAGATTCGCGTGGATCGATCCGGCCGATGCGGCTGCCCCGTCGCGGCCCGCGCAGGTCGATCGAAACGGACGCGTCTCCACTCCGGGAGCGAACGCCGGGGGCGACGAGGACTGGTTGCTAGTGATCACACCATGATCTTCCGACCGGCTGATATTTTTGTCGCCAAGATTGCCGATTCGGCACGCCACTACGCGGGATTGTCGACCGGACGGCCGGGGCGCTCCGTATCGATCAACCGAAAAGGGTCACGCTGTCGATCTTTTCGCGACTGGGCGTCGCGTATCACTACTAGCATGGTCGCATCTCCCGTCGCACCTTCTCGGGGCGGATCGTCAGAAGCTCCTTGACCGTCAGCTCGTATCCCGGGGTGGGCACGATGGCGAAGCGCGTGAGGATCTGTGCCAGCGCGAGTACCGTCTCGTGCAGCGCGAACTGGCGGCCGATGCACGCACGCGCACCGATGCCGAACGGCTTGTATGCGTGCGCCGGGCGCACCGGCACCGTCGCGAGCAGGAACCAGTCCGGATCGAACGCTCTGCGTTGCCCCACAGTTTTGGGTCGTGGTGGCGCAAGCAGCACAACCAGGATCGTTTGGCTCTTGCGGATCGGAGAGTCGGCCAGGGTGGTCTCCTGCCGGGCCTTCCGGAAGAAGGCCGGATCGGACGGCCACAGGCGCACCGTCTCTTCGATGATGCGCCGGACGTAGCGCAGCTTGACTCCCTGCTCGAAGCGCACCGATGCGCCGTCCATTCCAAGCACCTGGTCGATCTCTTCGCGCGCGCGCTCGATGATCTCGGATTGAGCGACAGGTCGTTCAGGCTAACGACAGAAATGCCGCGGTGATCTCGGGACCTGTTGCAACGGGTTGTCTTGCCGCCCCGTTACAGGGCTGGGGTTACAGCTCCTCCAGCACGGTGAGCAGCTCCTCGAGCAGGGCATCGGCACGATCCTCGATCTCGTCGAAGACGTCGGCGAGACCGTCCAGACTGTCATGGGCACTGCGGCGAGCCGCGATACCGCGTTTGTAGTAGTGCGGGTCGAGGTCGATCTCCGACTCGATCCACGCCGTAGGTCCCTCGTCGCGGTCGCTCTGCTTACGCAGCGGCAGCGGGGCACGGGCCCGCACCCGGCCAGCCAGGTGGTCTCGCACGATCGAGGCGATGGACTGCGCCGTCATCGGCTGCGGCATCAGCGGCAGGTGTCCCCAGCGGTCGATCGGACACAGCAGGGGGTGGCGGGCCTGCCGGTCGGTGAGCGCGCCCTGGTCGACCTCGATCGGGTCGGTCAGGTGCTGGGCAAGCAGGTCGGTGTTCGGGTACGCGTCCAGGAACGCCTGGATCTCCGCCCACCGCCGGTAGACCGCCGCCGGGCTCTCGGCAGCGGCGGACTCCGGTGCCAGGCAGAACCGTTCACCCCCGTCGGTGGTGGCGACGAGGGCGCCGGCATCGAGATGGATGTCGCCGCGGCGCAGCCGGGCCAGTTGCGCGAACGGCATCCCGGTCGCGGCCAGGGTCAACAGGAGCGCGTCGCGGCGGCCGAACAGCCCGCTCGGCCAGCCGGTGACCGGCAGCTCGGCGGCTTTGTGCAGCAGGAGCGGGGCGAACCGGTCGAGGCGGGCGGCGCGGGTGGTGTCGAGGCGGCGGCGGACGGTTTCGCTGCGGCCGGGTGCCGGGTGGCCGTGGCGGGTGTGGACGGTGTTGATCGCCGAGACCCGCCGCCGCTGGGTCGCGGGCGCCGCGGGATGCTCGCGCAGGAACAGCGCGAGCGCCTCGGGGGTGGCGGGCAGCGGGGGCTGGTCGGTGGCGGTGCACCAGTCGGCGAACAGCGCCCAGTCGTGCCGATAGCGGGCCGGGATCCGCAGGCCGGACACCGTTTCCGAAGAATCGTCGAGGCGTTCGGTCGAGGTGCTCACGCTATAAGCCCAGGTTGGTGACGGCGTTGCCGAGCAGGGGGGCGTGTTCGCGGGCGTAGACCTCGAGCATGGCCGGGGTGGTGTGCCCGGTCTGGCGCATGATCGCGTGCGCGGAGGCGCCGTTGCGGAAGGCCTGGGTGACGAACCCGGCCCGCAGCGAATGCCCACCGAGCTGCCGGACGAGGTCGGGGTCGTAGCCCGCCAACTCGGCGCGGCGGCGGATCGCGTGGTGCACCGCCGCCCCCGAGAGTGCAGTCTCGGAGAGGTTGCCGTTGCGGCGGATCGAGCGCAGCAACGGCGCACCCGAGGTGGTGCGCGGTCGCGATCCCCGGCACACGTGCGCGTCGAACGGCTCGGCGTGCCGGAGTAGCCGGATCACGCCGGGGCGCCCGGCGGTGTCGAACGCGGCGACGACCTGCGCCCACCGCAGCCATGCACACGGCGGGCAGCTGGTGTGGCTGTGGGTGAAGGGCAGGGCGCGGACGGTGCCGCGGCCCTCCTGATCGGTCTTCGATTTGCGGAGGCGGATGTGCAGGCCGTCGAGCCGGTGCAACGCCACATCTCCGCAGGTCAGGGCGACGAGTTCGCTGCGGCGGAAGGCCCCGGCGAAGCCGAGCAGCAGGATCGCGGTGTCGCGGCGTTCGACCACTTCGTCGGACCAGCCCTGGCAGTCGGCGCGGGCCTTGTCGACGATGGCGAGGATGTCGGCGGTGAGCAGCGGCGCCCGGGGGCTGCGGGGCCGGTCGCCGGTGGTGGCGTAGTCGCGGCGGATCCCGGACAGGGTCGCTTTCACGAGATCGTCGCCGGTGGGAGCCGGGTGTCCGCTCTGGCGGTGGTGGTGGGCGATCGCGGCGAGGCGGTGCGCGAGGGTGGCCGGGGCGTAGGCCCGCTGTCCCGCCTCGGTGACGGTGTCGGCGCAGGCGACCAGGTAGGCGGCGACGGTGACCGGGTGCGCCGGCACCGCGACATGGCCCTCGCGCGCGCACCAGGTGGTGAAGGCCCGCCACGCCGAGGCGTAGGTGCGGCGGGTGCCGGCGGCCCGCGCCGACGCCACCGACTCCGCGATCCGCGCCGCCGTATCGGGCGCCAGGTCCGGCAGTGCGGGCCCGGCGGAGGTCGCAGGTACTAGGAGCGGCGCGTCCTGGGCGGGTTCGGTCTCCGTATCCACGGGGGGGAACGCTACCGGAGGGCGCCGACACCGTCTGTCCTCGCTCGAGATAGTTGTCGGAGAGCAGGGAGTTCACCTGCGGTGCAACAACTATCTCGAGCGAAGGTGGCGACAGACGTCCAAGATAGTTGTCGTAAATCATCGAATCATCCTTGCAAGAAAGCGGACGGCGTCTCCTGCTCACCTCTCGGCCACTCCGCGTGTGAACCTCTCAGATTCTCCCGTCGCTGCGACCGTGTCGGTGGGGAGTCGAGGCTCGGGGCCGGTTCGGGACTTCGCCGGGTCAGATAACGGTTTCGGCGGGTCCTGTCCGAGCGTGGTGACGCTGCTCGATGCATCGTGTGAGCAACGGATCGAACACGCCGGCCGGGACGGCGCCGTCTGTGACGGTCTCTGTGAGGTAGCCGATCGTTTCGTGTCGGTCCGTCGTGTTCATGTGCAGCAGCCGGTTTCGCCATGCGGCGTCGGCGAGGAAGGTGGTCACCGCGACGGCCACGGGGTATTCGGCGGTCCGGCAGATCGCCGACGACGGACACCACCGTCCGGGGTCCGGTTCGAGAACGGCCATCCGAGCGTGGATGGACCGGAACGGCCACGGCAGTTGCTTGTGCCACTCGTGGACGAGGTGGGACGCGTCTTCGAATGCGTAGCGGACCTGTTCGCGGCCGAACCGCACGATCAGCCGCTGGTGGCGGCGGTGCGCCGCAAGGACATCGGGCAGCGCCGAGATGTCGATACGTGGCCATCGGTCTTCGCACGTCAGCACCGGCCCGCCGGTCCAGATCCGGTGCCGCCGACACAGCACCTGCTCGTGGGTGGCCCATACCCGCACGGGCCGGGCGGGCCCACGCAGCCCGGTGCAGGACGGGCAGTAGTTCGAGGAGCCGACCGCCGTGGGGCGTCCCCGCAGTGCCGGATAGGTGGCGACGTCGTCAGGGGTGCGTAGTTCGGGTAGCGCGAAGATCAGGGTGCGTTCCGGCAGGCCCGTGAGGTCATGGACGGTCTCCCGGTCGGGGAGGGCGGTGTCCGCGACGTGGTGTCCGAATGCGCTGCCCGGCAGTCCGTTTGCCTCGCCGAGCCGGTGTAGGTAGCTGGAGAGATGCTCGTTGGGGAACGGGGCGAGGCGGCGGGGCAGTCGGCGCCGGATGCGGCGGCGGGTCACCGGGGGAATCATGGGCCGGCGGCGGCGCAGTGGGCGGTCGCGGACTCGGCGGCGTGGTCGATGATGGTCTCGTCGAGGGTGCCGCGGGTGATGGACTCGTCCCCGGAGAGGACCGCGCTGATCGCGGCCACGCGGACCAGGTGCGAGAGACTGCTGATCGATCCACCGGTGCGTTGGTGCAGGTATTTCGCGTTGCGGGTGAGGGTGCCCGGCGTGTGGGCGTAGAGGCGCAGCGCGGATTCGAGGGAGGCAACGAGGGCTTTCCATTCGCCGTCGTAAGGAAACGGGCCGGTGCGCACCAGCACCGAACGGGCGGAGATCTGTTGCCCCCGCACCCCGGTGAACAGGCCGGAGCGTTCGACGTTGATGCCGGCGTAGACGAAGGTGGCGGGCATGTGCTCGGTGAAGTATTTCAGGTGATCGGACATGTCCTCGCCGACGCTGGTGGCCAGGTTCAGGTTGTGGATTTCGTCGACGATCACCAGGTCGGTGCGGGCTTCGGTGAGTACCCGGCAGACGGAGTCGGCGATGTCGGTGGTGTTGTGGCGTGACTTGTCGGGCAGGCCCAGGAAATGCGCGAACTCGGCGGCGAGTTTGCGTGGGGAGCCCTTCGGTGGGGTGGTGATGTAGACGACGGGGATGCGGTCCTGGCCGGGGTATTTGCGGCGGATGTTCTGTTCGTGGACCTTGCCGAGCAGTTTGATGCCGGTCGTTTTGCCGCTGGCCCACGGACCGGAGACGATCAGGGCGCGGCGGGCGCCGCATTCGCGTTGGTTGAGCAGGGTCAGCAGCCGGCCCTGGTGGGTGAGGTGGCGGACGGTGGAGGTTTCGATGATCACCAGTTCCGAGTGGTAGGCGATGCGCCGGTCGTCGTATCCGATCCGCTGGGCTGGTGACAACGCCTCCCGGGCGGGGGTGTCGAGGAGGGTGCAGGTGGCGGGTGTGGCGTCGACGAAGGAGCGCCACCCCTCCAGGGTGACCGAGGGAAGTTGCCGCGGATCGAGTTGCTCCTCGTCCGGCGGTGCTGTTACCACCATGTGCGGGACTCCTTGTCGGCGTCGAAGACGGGCAACGGGACGATGTCGGCGACGTCCTCGTCGTCTTCGGGCGCGAACATCGCCGCCGCCGGCGGCGGTGTCCCGGGTATCGGCGTCGGTGCGGCGGTGGCCGCGCGGGTGCGGGCGGCCACCCGCCTGTCCTTCGCGGTTTTCGTGCGGCGCTTGCGGCGGGGATGTGGCGGCGGTGGCGGGCCGGCCCGGTCGAGTAGGTCGTCGACGGCGGCTTTGATCGTCTCCTCCGACGGTGTGCTCGCGCCTCGCTCGGCGACGATCCTGCGGGCATGCTCCCACGCGGCGTCACCGAACGGCTGCGGCATGGCGTGCAGTTGCCGCCAGTAGGCAACGATGAACCCGCCGTCGCGGTGGTTGCGCACCCAGACCCGGGTCACGTCGTACGGGTCGTAGTGCACCTGCCACCGCTTGCCCAAGAGTTTCGGGCCCGAATGTTGGCCGCGATAGCCGTTGAGCTCGTCGCTGTCGTAGATCCGGTGGTTGATCTTGATGCCGTAGGAGTTGATCACCCGAGGAGTCGACGGCAGCAGCGCGATGTAGTCGTCCCCGGACAAGGGGGTCGGCACGTAGCCGGCGACGGTGAGCAGGGCCGCGTACTTCTCGTTCGGGGTCAGCACCCGCTGCGGGTTCAGCGGGTCACGCAGTCCGTCGTGTGGGCGGTTCTGCCAGTGGGTGAGGATCCATTCGTCGAGCAGATCCTGTAGCTCGATCAGGGAGAACACAGCCCGCTCGTCGGCGCCGGTGCCGCGGTGTTCGATCGACGCACCCAGATAGCCCGTAACATACTGAGCGAAGAGCGTTTTCACCGATCCCAGAGTGCGTTCGATGATCGGTTTGGCCGACGTCGTCAACTACACCCAATCTCGACGATCGGTACCGACGTGTGCGGGTGACACACCGGTTCCATCCACTGTTCGGCCGGGACTTCGAGTTCGTCGCGCACCGGCAGAACTGGGGCGAGGACCGGGTCCACCTGCACGACGAGAACGGGGAGCTGTTCTCCCTGCCGGCCGGGTGGACCGACGTCGCCCCGGTCGACCCGTTCGTGGTCGTCGCCGACGGACGTTGTGCGTTCACCACCGACGGGCTGCTGGCGGTGGCGGATCTGATCGACCGGCGCCGGGCGCAGCGCGACGGTGACGAAGACGTCAGGCGGATTACGCCGTGAACGTCAAGAGAATTATGCCGGGACCGACTTTTCGATCCGGACGCGAACACGAGCCTGCAATTGCAAATATTCATGTGCTACAGCAGATAATGGATGGCAGTCGGTGTGTCGCGAAGATTCTTCAGCGCAGCGTCGTCATAATTATATTGACGATCGCATGGTTCAGGAGGCGACATGACCCGGCGCGCAACACCCGAGGACCCCAAGACGGCGGCGCTGCGCGAGGCCCGCAGCCTGAACCCGCACCCCGAAGGGGTGAGCGATCCGGGGTTCTTGACCGAGGAGTTCTTCGACGCCCGGGACGCGGTGCAGGTCAAGTACGAGATGGTGCGAGCCGTCCTGGTGGACGGCCAATCGGTGACCGCGGCCGCGGCGGCGTTCGGGTACTCCCGGCAGACCTACTACCAGGCGGCCGCCGCGCTGGCCGAGGGCGGACTGGACGGGCTGGTCGCCGCCAAGCCCGGCCCCCGCGCCGGGCACAAGCTCACCGGCGAGATCCTGGCCTGGGCCGAGCAGCAGCTCGCCGGCGATCCCGCACTGAAACCGGCCGACCTGGTCGAGCCGATCGAGCAGCGGTTCGGCGTGCGCGTGCACCCCCGCTCCATCGAGCGAGCGGTGGCCCGCGTCCGGGAGCACTCCAAAAGCCGCTGACTCACCCGTCTTCGAGCAGAAGGAGGACCCCGCGCCGGAGCCGGGCAGGTCCCGGTCGCGCTCGGACGCCGACCGGGACGAAGGCCCGCTCGACACCCGGTACGAACAGCTCCGTCACGCCGCCCTGCACGAGGGCGCCCGCGCGTTCCCGCTCGGGCTCGGCGTGCTGGTCGGCAGGGGCGTCACCGCCTGGCGGCGGGCACTGACCCGGCTGACCTGCGACCGCGCCCTGTCCCGCGGCCCCGGCCCGGCGACCACCCTCGGACCGGCAGCGGGCGGTCCGGGCGGCCCGATCGATCTGTCGGGCGCACTGACCGCCGAACTCATCGACGTCCTGGCCGCCGTCGCGCTCGCCGGCGCCGGCCCCGGTCCGCCGCCCCCGTCCCCACCGCCGTGAGGAGAGTCCCACCGATGTTCACCGACACCCACCCGACCGCCGGCCCGTCCAAGGTGACCGCCGCACACCTGCAGCGCCGGGCCCTGCTCTACGTCCGCCAGTCCAGCCTCAAACAGGTCCTGCACAACACCGAGTCCGCGATCCGCCAATACGACCTGCGCGGCAAGGCGATCGCGCTCGGCTGGGCCGCCGACCAGATCACCGTCATCGACATCGACCAGGGCCAGTCCGGGGCCTCGGCCGCCGACCGCGAAGGCTTCGGGCAACTGGTCGCCGACGTCTCCCTCGGCCGCGCCGGAATCGTCCTCGGCCTCGAATGCTCCCGCCTGGCCCGCAACAGCGCCGACTGGCACCAACTGCTCGAACTCTGCGCGATGACCGGCACACTGATCTGCGACGAGGACGGCCTCTACGATCCCCGCACCTTCAACGACCGCCTCCTGCTCGGCATGAAAGGCCAAATGTCGGAAGCTGAACTGCATTTCATCAAGGCACGGCTGCGCGGTGGGCAACTGTCCAAGGCCCGCCGCGGCGAGCTGATCACGCCGCTGCCGGTCGGGCTGGTCTACGACGGAGCCCACCACGTCATCCTCGACCCCGACACCGCGGTCCGCGGCGCGCTGGCGCACCTGTTCAGCACCTTCGAGGCCACCGGATCGGCATCCGCGTGCGTCAAGGCGTTCCACACCGCCGGGCTGCTCTTCCCCTGGCGGCACCTCAAAGGCCCCCGCAAGGGAGAGATCGACTGGAAGCCGCTGGCCCACAGCACCGCGCTGCGGGTGCTGCACAATCCCCGATACGCCGGCGCCTTCACATACGGACGGCACAGCCACCACACGATGCCGGGTGGCAAGACCGTCACCACGCAACTGCCCCGCGAGCAGTGGGTTTCCTTCATCCCCGGCGCCCACCCCGGATACATCACCCTCGACCGGTACGACGCCAATCTCGCACGCCTGCAATCGAACGCGGCCGCACACGGGCGTGAGCGCCGCAGCGGGCCGCCGCGGGAAGGGCCGGCGCTGCTGCAGGGCATCATCGTCTGCGGCCGGTGCGGGCTGAAGATGACCGTCCGCTACCACCACCGCCGCGGCACCGAGGTGCCGACCTACATGTGCCAACGCGACGGCATCGAGAACGGCCGACCGGTCTGCGCCACCATCCCCGGCCAGGACCTCGATCAGGCGATCGGGCAACTGCTGATCGACACCCTCACCCCGCTCACCGTCGAAGCGGCCCTGCAGGTCTCGGCCGAGCTCGAGCACCGGGCCGCCGACGCCGACCGGCTACGTGCCGCGCACGTCGAACGCGCCCACTACCTCGCCGACCTGGCCCGCCGCCGCTACCTGGCCGTCGACCCCGCCAACCGGCTGGTCGCCGACACCCTCGAGGCCGACTGGAACACCGCCCTCCGCGCGCTGAACCAGGCGCAGGAGAGCTACGAGAGGGCCCGACACGAGGGCACCGGACACCTGACCGACGCGCAGAAGACCCGAATCAATCAACTGGTCACCGACCTGCCCGCGATCTGGAACGACCCGGACACCCCGCAGCGCGAACGCAAGCGCATCGCCCGACTGCTGCTCACCGACGTCACCATCACCCGCACCAGTGACACCATCACCGCGCACCTCCGCTTCCCCGGCGGAGATCACACCACGCTCACCCTGCCGACACCCAAACCCATTGGAGAGCAACGCAAAACATCAGACGAGGTCGTCGCCGCCGTTGGCGAACTACTCGACGACCACACCATCGGCGAGATCGCCGACCTCCTGCGCCAACGTGGCCTGACCACCGGCACCGGCGAACCCTTCCACCGACTCAGCGTCGACCGCGTCATCCGGACCTACCGGCTGCGCAGCCGCCGCCAACGCCTGCGCGCCGCCGGTATGCTCACCCTCGCCGAGACCGCCGCCGCCCACGGCGTCACCAAAGACACCGTCAAGGCCTGGCGGCGGGCCGGAATTGTCGGAGGCCAACGGTATAACGACAAGGGCGAGTACCTCTACACCCCACCCGACCCCGACAACCCGCCCGACTGCCCGAAGATCGGCCGCCGCACGAAAGGCCCCTGACCAGCCCAAACGTCAACACCGCACGAATCAACCCGAAGAGGTGCAGTATGCAACCCGAGGTTTGTCGGTGGGAGTGTCCGGATGGGCGGGCTGCGCATTGATCCCGAATCTGTGACAGGCGCTGCGGAAGGTCGACGACAGGTACACGCTGCCGTGGTCGTAGACGATGGTCTCGGGCATGATCACCGGCCGGGCCGCGGCATTCTCGAGCCGGGCATCGATCGAGCGCATCACCCGGTACGGCAGCGCCGAGTACGCCATCGACACCGCCTGCGGCCAGCCGGGACGCATCGGCTCCGGGGTCATCGCCTTCGCCAGCAGCAGAGACGCGTCCACCGCCTTGGTCGTCGGACGCAGGACCGCAGCGGCGATCGTGCGGGTCGCGACATCCACCAACGCGGTCAGCTCGACCCGCCCCGCCAGATCCTCGTCGAGGCGCACTGCCACATCGAAGGGGGTCGAGTCGATCTGCATCCACTCTCCCGGCCGAGTAGCCACGACCGTCCCGAACGGCGCCTGCGGTTGCCTGTCGAGGGTGCGCCGGGTGCGAGCGGGCCCGGTGGCGTGGCGACCTTCCCGCAGACGCCTGAGCAGCCTGTTGAACGTTTGATGTGAAATTAGCGGTACAACTCCTGCTCCATGCGCTGCCACCACTCTCTTCTCGACTTCACGCCGGAGTCGAGCCGCGGTGCCCGACGAGGAACGGACATTCTCGGCGAGGACCTCCTCGAGCGCGGCCAGGTAGCGAGGATCGGTACGCCCGGTAACAGGACCTTCGCGGATCGCCCGGCGGTCGATGAGCCCCGCAATCCCCTCACGCTCATACCGTTGCCGGTATCGCTGAAACACCCTCAACACCATGTGCTCCCCGTCAGCGGCGAGTTCGGCGATCTTCGTGATCTCCCGTTCCCGCAGCGAGGTGCTCGTGACGTCGTATCCCCGGCGCGGCGACGTTCCGGGCGCCGCGTCGATCGGGACTCCATCGACAACCTCGGTAACGTGTCGCTCGAGCCGACAGGCCCGCTCGCGGACCGTCACCGGCAGGGCCTCGAAGTAGTGCGGTCGGATGCGACGCCGCCGGAATGTGGTGGCGACCGGCTCGAAGGTCGGGTCTGCCAGCAGAGCCGTCAGTTTGATCGCCACCCGCATCGCGCCGACTCCGTCGCGCACAGTCAGAAAGACGATCTCGCCGTCGAGTCCGGCGATCTCGTACAGACCGTCCCGGAAGCGCACATGGTCACCCAACTGGAGGGCACCCGGCGGTCTACCGGCCATGACAGAGGTTCTCCGTGACCATCGATTCGGTCGACAGCAGCAGCTCGTCCAACCGCGTCTGCAACGCGTGCGTCCACAGCAGATGAAACAGGCTCGGCAGGACCGCAACAGGATGGCCGACCCGACTCGCCAACTCCCCTATCGAGACCTGACCCGATCCACGCACCATGGTTACCAGTTCCCGGCCCACGTCCACGTCGAAAACGCGTCGATGGCGGTATCCGGCGAGCCAACGCAGGTTCGACAGCCGCACCGGTGGCAGTTCACCGACGCGGCGATAGCTCCAGCCGACCTGTTCGCACACCCGAGCGGTCTCGCCGAACACAACCCGATCCCCGGGCCCGATCAGAGCATCCGGACGCACATCGACCACGTCCCCACGCCCATCGTCATATCGGAGGAAGAAGTCCGGGACGTGAGAGCAGGCTTCGCCGTCGATGACGAAATCCAGCCGAAAGGGCTGGGCTGCCATCCCGACAACCGCACGATCGTGATCGGCGCTGATCACAAAATCCCGCTCCACCCACGACTCGTACGCCACGTGACGATTCGTAGTGGCACACCACCAGAGCCCGGCGTAGTTCTTCTGCCCTTTGTACGAGGCGATCCGCCTGATCGGCGACGCCACTTCCAGCGGCTGCGCATCCCAATCGAAGCCGAGCCCAGCGGACACCGGGGGACTGTAAGAACAACGGTGTAACTCTGAAAGGAGATGCACCACCATGACCGATGTGATTGATCGTGAGGACGAATCGAACTCGGCACCTGTGGGTGTCAGCGATACCCGGCTGCAGGAACTGGTGGATCAGGCGCGGGCCGAAGGCCTCCAGCTCACCGGCGAGGGCGGGTTGTTGGCGAAGTTGACCAAGCTGGTGGTGGAGTCCGCCCTCGAGGGCGAGATGGACGACCACCTCGGCTACGGCAAGAATGACCCGGCCGGCAGGGGCAGCGGCAACTCCCGCAACGGCAGACGCGCCAAGACCGTGCTGACCGAGGCCGGCCCGGTCGAGCTCGACGTACCCCGGGACCGGGAGTCCTCGTTCGAGCCGAAGATCGTGGCCAAGCGGCAGCGGCGGCTGACCGGGGTGCAGGACATGGTGATCTCGCTGTCGGCCAAGGGACTGACCACCGGTGAGATCTCTGCGCACCTGGCCGAGGTCTACGGCGCCGAGGTGTCCAAGCAGACGATCTCGACGATCACCGAACGGGTGATGGACGGCATGGCCGAGTGGCAGAACCGGCCGCTGGACCCGGTGTATCCGGTGCTGTTCATCGACTGCATCCACGTCAAGATCCGCGACGGCAACGTGGCCAACCGGCCGATCTACGTCGTGATGGGGGTGACTGTGGACGGCACCCGCGACATCCTCGGATTATGGGCCGGCGAGCACGGCGACGGGGAGGGGGCGAAGTATTGGCTTCGGGTGTTGTCGGAGCTGAAGAATCGTGGTGTGCAGGATGTGCTGATCGTCGTGTGCGACGGTCTGAAGCATCTGCCCGACTCGATCGGGCAGGTGTGGCCGCAGACCATCGTGCAAACCTGCGTGGTCCACCTCCTCCGCAATACCTACGCCTACGCCTCCCGCAAGGACTGGGCCGAGATCGCCAAGGACCTCAAACCGGTGTACACCGCGCCGTCGGAGCAGGCCGCGCTGGACCGGTTCGCCGAGTTCAGCGACAAATGGGAGAAACGCTATCCCGCGATCATCCGGCTCTGGACCAACACCTGGGCCGAGTTCGTGCCGTTCCTGCAGTTCGACAACGCCATCAGACAGGTCATCTACACGACCAACGCCATCGAGAGTGTCAACGCCCGAATCCGCAGGGCCGTCAAGGCCCGCGGTCATTTCCCGACCGAGGCCGCGGCCCTGAAATGCGTGTACCTGGCCATCATGAGCCTCGATCCCAAAGGCACCGCCCGCCAACGCTGGTCCAACCGCTGGAAGGCAGCACTGAACGCCTTCGAGATCACCTTCGACGGACGCCTGTCCGCTGGACGAAAGTAGCTACAGTTCAACCAGTTACACCGTTAACTTGACAGACCCGACACCGGCTCGCCTTCCGCCGGCAAGTACGTGATGCGTTCGACGACTCGCACAGGAGCCGCCGCGGCCGCCTGCATGGATTCGACATTAAACGACAGGACTCCCCGAACCGTGCAACCGACACCGCGTGTCAGGTCCCGTCTGGTGTGGCGAGGCTGATTCTCGGTGAACTGCGGCTCGCCATGCGGGGTCTGTGCTGCCATGTGTCGTTGTTTCCCGTCTGAAGTGGCGGATTTCTGGTCGGGGTGGTGGGTTCGTGCGCGTGGCGGTCCGGGATGTGTCATCGGCTCGGGGTGTGGTGTCGGTAGGTGAATCTGTAGGTGTGTCGGTGCTGGGCTTGGTGTTGGTCGACCCAGCGGCGTAGGGGGTCGTTGTCGGTGTGCAGGCCTGCGGTCCAGCCGAGGAATCCGAGACGGTGGGCGATGTGCAGGTAGAACGGTCGCTGTTCGTGGACCAGCTCCGCGAGCCCGATCCGGCGACGCCAGGTCGGATCGATCAGGATTTCGGCGAGGATCACCGTCTCGGGCAGAACGAGCAATCGGGTCGGCAGCAGCTGTGGGGCGTGGTTGACGGCGTTGACCGCGTCCTCACGCGCGTTCCATCGCCGGGTGAGCCGCCGGTGCAGGAGCGGATCGGGGTTCCGCCGCCAGGCGATCATGATGTCTTGGGCGGTGTTGACATGGCTGGAAATCCAGTCGGGGTCCTCGTCGCTGCGAAACAGCTTGTCGCGCCGATGGATCGCTTTCGCGATCTCGGGTGCGGAGCTGAGGTTCACCGGCGGCTGTGCGGCGCACTCCCCGAGCCAGAGCTGATGCCGGCGGCAGTAGCCCTCGGCCGCCGACGAGTAGACCCTGATCACGGGAGCGCCGGGAATCTGTGCGATGCAGCGAGGGCAGTGCGTGCGCGTATGTGAGCTGACGCCGGCGAAATGCAGGCTGGGTGTGGCGGGGTCGATGGCATCGCGCCGCGGACCGGGCATCGGCAGGCTGCGTGCCAGTTGCTTCAGCGGGATGCCCGCGAATATCGCGAGCCGCTGCCGGGCGGCGAGGTTGAGCTGGACGTCCCAGTTCTTGAGGACCATGAATCGGTCCGGGCTGGTGTTGTCCGGGTGCCCGATCGACCGGAGCAGTGTTGTCGGCCTGACCAGTTCGTTCGCGGCAGCGAGCCGGAACACGAAGGACAGGGTCGTCTCGCCGCGGACCGGGCGAACCCGGAACGGCAGCGGGACGGCGGGCTTGTGCCAGAGCGGAAGAACGGTCATGACAGCGGCTTGCGGCGCGGGTCGTATTGATTGCCCGCAGCGATGTCGAGGATGACCGCTTCGAGGTGGGCTTTGGTGATCTTCTCGGTGCCGTCGCTGATGGCGTCGTTGGCGGCCTCGTAGATCAGCTGATCGAGGCTGCCGATCATGCCGCCGGTGCGGGCGTGCAGGTAGGGTGCCCAGTCGATCAGGGTTCCGGGTGTGTGGCGGTGCAGCCGCAGTGACTGCTCCATCGTGGCGACCAGCTTCTTCCAGTCGTTCTTGGCGGCGATGGTGTGGTAGGAGAACGGCCCGGTGGTGACCGGGATGAACCGGCCGGCGATCTGCCGGCCCCGGACGCCGGAGAACAGGTTGGTTTCTTCCAGGTCCAGACCGGAGTACACGAACGTGGCGGAGATCGAGTCGAAGAAGTATTTCAGCTGGTCGGATGCGTCTTTTCCCTTCTTCGTCGACAGATCCAACCGGTGGATCTCGTCGACCAGGACCAGCCGGGTGCCGGCCCGGCGCATCACCGCGGCGACCGCGTGCGCGAGGGCTTGTGGGGAGTCGTGGCGGCCGACGGGCAGTCCCAGGAACACCGCCATCTCCCCGGCCAGGGCCTTCGGGTCGGCGTCGGGTGGAATCACGATGTAGACCACCGGGATGCGGTCGGGGATCCCGGGATTGCGGCGTTCGAAGTCGAGCTGGAACCGGCGACCCAAGTGCGTGATCGACGTCGATTTTCCGGTCCCGCTGCCGCCGGAGACCAGCAAGCCCCGCCGGCCGAGCTGCTTGCCGCGGTTGTTGACGATCAGTTTCTGCCCGGTGTGCAGAACCTTGCGGATGTCGGGAGTGGCGACCAGCAGCAACGACGAGTGATAGTCCTGCCGGGCCTCGTCGTAGAGTTCCCGCTCGAGTTCGTCCATCCGCTCACGATCGCTGCCGGAGAGCATCTGCGGTGGTTGAGGATGGGCCGTGCCGACGAACGACGACCAGCCCTCCTTGGTGGCCAGCGGGTGCCGGGCATCGAGATGTATCGAGCTCACCAGCGGCCTTCCTGCTCGTCGAAGGCATCGAGCAGCCCGAACGGCACCACGGTCTCGGCGTCGGCCTCGATCGTCGGATCCGATTCCGCCTGGACCGGCGGTGCGGGCGGCAACGCCGGGGGCCGGGCCGGTTCGGGCAGGGCGGTGGGCCATCGGCCGACCTCGGTGACCTCCACGGGCAGGTGGTTGGGCATCTCGCGGGTGCACGCATGGCGAGCCAGCGGACGGCGGGTGTCGGGGCCGGCTTCGGCGCGGCGCAGCAGCGCGGCCAGGATCACCGCGACCGCCATCTCGTTGGCGTCGTCGACGCCGCGCTGCGCTGCCAGTTTCCGTGCTGCGCGCCAGGTGAAATCGGCGAACGGCTGCCGCACGATGTTCCGGTGCGTCCACGGGACGGTGATCCAGCCGCGGCCGCGGTGGTTCCGGACCCAGACCCGCGAGACGTCGTAGGGGTCGTAATGGACCTCCCAGCGGCCGCCCTTGGTGACGATGCCCGAGGATTCCCCGGCGAAACCGCGCAGCTCGCTGCTGTTGTAGGTGCGGTAGTCGATCTGAACACCGGCATCGCCGATGGCGCGCCATTGCGCCGGCAACAACTCGATATAGTCCTCGCCGGTCAAGGTGACCGGGACATACCCGGCCGCGGCGATCAGCGCCGCGTAGACATCGTTCGGTGACGCGTTCTCGGTGGGGGTGAAGGGGTGCCGCAGCCCCTCGTGCGGGCGGGTCTGCCAACCGGCCAGCACCCATTCGTCGAACAACTCCTGCAGATCCGCCAGCGACCAGACGGCGCGCTCGTCGACGTCGGTGCCGCGGCGGGTGACGTCGCGGCCGGTGTAGCCGGAAACATGCTGGCAGAACAGGGTATTGATCGAGGAGAAGGTGCGTTCGACGATGGCCTTGTCGGTCGGGGTCAGCACGTGCGCGGGCTGCACCGAGATGCCCAAGGTGTCCGCGGCGCGGGCGAACACCTCCGACATGAACACCTTGCCGTGGTCGATCACGACGGTGTCCGGGACGATCACCGGTTTGGCGGCCGCCATCGCCATCCGCGCGTCCAGTGTCACCAGCCGCCGATACGGGATCCGCGACGCCGCCAGCGCCAGCGCATGGTCCCAGCCCGGCCGCATCGGCTCGGGAACGCTCATCCGCGCCAGCATCAGCGCAGCGTCGACGGCTTTCGCGCCGACCGGCCGGAGCACTCCCGCGCCGATGGTGCGGGTGGCGATATCGACGGCCAGCACGAGCTCGGCGCGACCGATCACCCCGTTGTCCATCACCGCCATCACATCGATCGGGGTGGTGTCCAGATGCACCAGCTCCCCCGGCCGCGCGGCGGTGGCCGGGGTGTAGACCTTGTCGGGCCTGTGCGCCGCCGACCGGCGGGTGAGCGCCGAACCGAACGTGTGCCGGCCCTGGGCCAGCACGTCCAGCAGCCGGTAGAACGTCGTCTTCGACGGCATCGGCACCACCCCGGGCCCGTGTTCGTCGTCGAGCATCTGCTTCACCCTCGCGATGACCCGCGATTTCGTGCCCGTCGACGTGCCGGTCTGGGCGTCGATCACCGCCGTCGCCGCGGCAATCACCCGCGGGTCGACCTGCCCGGTCGGCGCGGCCGTCCTGGTGTAGCGGGTGTCGACCAGCCCCCACAACCCCTGCTCGCGGTAGCGCTGCCGCATCCGCTGCACCGTGCGGGCGCTGGTCTGGCGGCCGGCCGCGGTCAGCTCCGCGGCCTTTCGCGTCTCCCTCGACTTCAGCGAGAACACCGTCGGGTCGTACCCCGGCCGCGGCTGCGCATCCTCCGGAGTGTCCGGAAGCAGACCCGTCTCGACCTCGATCACGTGACGTTCCCAGTCCCTGGCCGCCTCCAGCACCTTCTCCGGCAGCGAGGCGAGCAAGTTGCTCGGCTCGATCTTCGGTGCCGGAGCCGCACCGACCAGTTCGAAGTCCTCCGCTGCCAGCAGGAACGACAACGCCACCACGCTCGATTCGCCCGCCTCGGACAACAAGCGGATCTTGGTACCCGAGAGCGCGACGACCGCGTGCGCCGTGCCCTCGAACACGACCCGGTCGCCGACCGACACCACCGGACGTGGCGACCTCATCACCACCCCTGCTCGGACAACGGCACCGACCGGGCACTCGCCAGATCCGCCACGTCCGCCACGTGCGGCGACACCCGCACCACCGTCCGATGGGACAACACCAGCGCCAGATCCGCGAGCAGCCAACGTCGCCACATCAAGTGATAGAGCACCGGCAAGGTGCCCAGCGGATCCCCGGCCGCCTCCGCGCCGTCGAGCAGCGGCTGCGGGCATGCGAACACCTGCAGCAGGTCCCGTGCCGTCGGCTCGTCGAAACAGCGGGGATGCCGGTAGCCGCCCAACCAACGGTGGTTCGCCGCCAGCACCGGGTCCAGCCGGTCCCACACCGCGTACTCCCAGCCGACATCGCCGCAGGCCCGTGCCGTCGCCGCGAACGCTTCCCGATCCCGGTCCTTGATCCGCTCGGACGGCCGTGAATCCAGCACCAGGGTGCGCCCGTGGTCGAGCCGGACCAGGAAGTCCGGGGTGTGCCGCCGCCTCCGGCGCGTGCCGGCGTCCCACAGCAGTGTGAACGGCTGCGACACCACATCCGACACGGTCGGGTCGAAATCCAACGCCACCAGATGATCCCGCTCCACCCACGACTCGAACCCGATCCGCCGGCCCAGCGTCGCCGACCAGTACCAGCCGGGGAAGTTCTTCTGCCCCCGGTACGACGAGAACGACCGCACCGGACCCCCGATCTGCGCAGCGACCTGTGGAAACGACTGCCACGGCAGCCTCCGCCGGTCACCGGAGACCGTCACGAACTCCACCTCGACCCAGCAATCACCCCGGGCACTCGCATCGTCTCGGAGCTCGGAAGCAGTCAGCACCGGAACATCTTCGCCACTTCCGGTGGGAACCCGCCACCGATCCGCCACTTCTCCCGGGAATCCGCCACCTCGATCGGGAACCGACAAGCGTGCGACAACTATCTCGGACGACGCCTTCCGGATGCGACACCTATCTCGGACATCGCACCGACAACGTGGACAAGGACATCTCCGAGCGTAAAAACACGCTCACCACGGGGTTCGCGGGGATCGCTGCGTAAATGGGAATTTTCGTCACCATCTGTAAGCCGTAAACCTAGACCGAATGCAGAAGTGTCTTCATCGTCCCCCGCAGGCGGACGGTGCCCCCAGGCCACGACCCCGGCGAGACAGCCGCGAGGTTCGTCGCGCAGTGGGTGCGGCTCACCGACGCGATCACGGACCGACGCCGATCGCGCGCCGGTCCCTCGACCTGTCCGTGCTCGACCGGACCGGGCGCCGCACCGCCCGGCGCGCACCGCGGGTGCTGCGGGCGGCCGCGGCTCTCGCCCACGCCCGACAGCACCGGCAGGCGCGGTAAGCGTGGGCCGGAAGCCGGAGTGAACAGCCCAAACCCTCCCCGCGGTGCGTGCGGCCTTTCTAGACTCGGGGTATGACAGCGCTGCGAATCTCCGACGAGCCGGTCGACCACTCGAAGATCGAGAAGCGGGCACCGTCGGTGGCTCAGCTCTTCCTCGACCGAATTGCGGCCAGCCCCGGCACGGAGGCGTTCCGGTTCCCGAAGGACGACGGGTGGGAGAGCGTGACCTGGCAGCAGGTCGGTGACCGCGTCCGTCTGCTGGCGGCCGGGTTGATCGCGCTCGGCATCGAGCCCGAGGACCGGATCGCGCTGGCGTCGTCGACCCGGTACGAGTGGGTGATCGTCGACCTCGCGGTGATGTGCGCGGGCGCTGCGACCACGACGGTCTACCCCACCACCAAGGCTCCCGACGTCGGGTTCATCGTGTCCAACTCGGGCAGCCGCGTGGTCGTCGCCGAGGACAGGACACAGGTCGACAAGCTCGTCGAGCAGCGTGCACAGCTACCGGACGTGCAGCAGGTGGTCGTGATCGACGGCCCCGGCGACGGGAACTGGGTGATCACCCTGGCCGACCTCGAGGAGCGCGGTCGGCAGCTGATCGCGGAGTCGCCGAACGTCGTCGAGGACCGGGTCCGGGAGATCCGGCCGGATCACCTCGCCACCCTCATCTACACGTCCGGCACCACCGGCAAGCCGAAGGGCGTGCGGCTGCCGCACTCGGCGTGGACGTACACCGCCGCCGCTGTCGATGCCCTCGGCATTCTCGGTCCGGACGACCTGCAGTACCTGTGGTTGCCCCTGTCGCACGTGTTCGGCAAGGTGCTGCTGAGCCTGCCCCTGCAGGTGGGCATGCCCACCGCCATCGACGGCCGGGTCGAGAAGATCGTGGAGAACCTCGCCGTGGTGCAGCCGACCTTCATGGGCGCGGCGCCACGCGTGTTCGAGAAGGCCCACGCGCGCATCGAGGCGATGATGGCGGAGGAGGGCGGCGCCAAGAAGAAGATCTTCGACTGGGCCGTGGGGGTCGGAACACGGGTCTCGAAGGCCAAGCAGGAGGACCGCAACCCGTCGCCGCTGGACCGGCTGCAGTACAAGCTCGCCGACAAGCTCGTCTTCACCAAGATCCGGGAGCGGTTCGGCGGCCGGCTGCGGTTCTTCGTCTCCGGGTCCGCTCCGCTGGACCGCGACGTCGCACAGTGGTTCGATGCCGTCGGCATCATCGTCCTCGAAGGCTACGGACTGTCGGAGACCTCCGCCGCGTCGTTCCTCAACCGGCCGCTCGCGTACCGTTTCGGCACGGTCGGCTGGCCCTTCCCGGAGACCGAGGTCAAGATCGCGGAGGACGGGGAGATCCTCATCAAGGGTCCCGGTGTGATGAGCGGTTACCACGATCGTCCCGACGCGGACGCCGAGGCGTTCGAGGACGACGGCTGGTTCCACACCGGGGACATCGGCGAGGTCGACTCCGACGGGTTCCTGCGGATCACCGACCGCAAGAAGGACATGTTCAAGACGTCACAGGGCAAGTACGTCGCGCCGTCCGCCATCGCCGCGACCTTCAAGGGTCTGTGCCCCTATGCGAGCGAGATCATCGTCCACGGCGAGGGCCAGCCGTACTGCGTGGCGCTGGTGGGCCTCGAGCCCGAGGCGATCCACGAGTGGGCCGAGAAGAACGGCCTGGGCGGCAAGTCGTTCGAGGAGATCGCGCACGACGAGAAGACCCGAGACCTCATCGGCGGTTACATCGACCAGCTCAACGAGCAGCTCAATCGGTGGGAGCAGGTCAAGAAGTTCACCATCATCGACCGCGAGCTGTCGGTGGAGGCCGGGGACCTCACGCCGAGCATGAAGCTGCGTCGCAAGATCGTCATCGACAACTTCTCCGACCGGCTCAGCGGGCTGTACGGATGAGCGGCCTATCCTCGGTGGCATGACGAGTAGTGCACGACCGAGTTTCCCCCAGTACGTCGGATACCTGTTCGGCCGCACGCTCCCCGACTCGCTTCAGGACTGGGTCCGCAACGACCTCGTCGGCCCCGGCGCGACGGTGCGGTACCTCGTGCGGTTCACCCTGCCGATCGTGCCGTTCCTCGCGCTGTTCCTGCTCATCCCCGGGCCGGTGTGGGTGCCGCTGGCGATGATGGCGCTGCTGTTCATCCCCCTGGTGTACTTCGCGATCGCCCTGATGCAGATCTGGCGGCGGCACCGCCTGGAGCAGCACGGCCTGGACCCGAACCTGCTCGGCGAGAAGGCGCGCGTGCGGGCCGATCGCGAACGCGACGAGTACGAGCGGCGATTCGGGCGCTGACCGAGCGGGCGCTGACCGAGCGGGAGGTGCCTGCGCCGAGATCGGCGGCGTGACACCCACTCGACGCGCTGCCCCGGACTGAACGCGCCGACCGGGCGCGCGACGTCCTAGGACAGGACCTCGACGAGGGTGGTCGCCGAATCACCCGTCATGTACTGCTCGACGCTGTCGAGGTGCCTGCGCCAGAATGTTTGTGCCGCTTCGGAATCGCCTTCGCGCAGCAGTGTGACGAGCTTGCGGTTGGCGCGCAACGCCACCGCCGCCTCGGGACGATCCGCCGCATCGGCGCGCGTGGAGAGATACAGCGCGTTGTGGGCGTCCATGATGTCGAGCAGCATCCCCGCGAGGGCCGCCATCGTCTGGTTGCCGGCCAGTTCCATCACCGCCCGGTGCACCTCGGTGTCGTACCTGGCGAAGGCCGCGGGGTCGCCGAGGAGGCCCTCGCCCCGCTCGACCAGTTCGGCGAGCGTGTCGATCCGCCCGGCCGGGGCGGCGGCGAGCAGGCCGACGCCGTCCACCTCGAGTTCGGTGCGGGCGCGGTACACGTCGGCGAGCGGGACTCCCCGGTACTGCAGCAGCAGGCCGGTGTAGCGGGCGGCGGTCGAGCCGTCCGGTGCCTGCACGCGGGCGCCGCCGTGGGCGCCGCGCAGGACGGTGATGATGCCTTCCGACTCCAGGATGCGGAAGGCCTCCCGCAGCGTGGGACGGGAAACGCCGAAGCGTTCCATGAGCGCGGCCTCGTTCGGCAACGGCTCGCCGGCGTGCAGTTCCCCGGTGATGATCTGCCGGCGCAGGCTCGCGGCGATCAGCTCACCTGCCTTGGGCACGCGAACAACCGTCGAGCTTCCGTCGAGTGGCATTTGACCGTCCTGTGTGCGAAATCCATCCCAGCCCCGATGGCTCTTAGGATACAAGAATCTACCCGTTTGGAACTCAAACAGGCAGATAATCTGCCGGTATCCGCCCCGCGCCGACCGGACGGCGTTCTCCTACTACTCTCGGCGACATGAGCGAACCCTCCACCCACGACGTTCCGGCCACCGCCGACCTCGCCGACGAGATCGGCCCCGACATCCGCAGCTGCGACACGCAGTTCATCCAGTTCGGCGGCCACGAGGTCTTCGCCGGCCGGATCACCACCATCCGCTGCTTCCAGGACAACCTGCTCGTCAAGCAGACCCTGAGCGAGCCCGGCAACGGCGGTGTCCTCGTCGTCGACGGCGACGCCAGCGTGCACACCGCTCTCGTCGGCGACATCATCGCCGGCCGCGGCGTCGACAACGGCTGGGCCGGTGTCGTCGTCAACGGCGCGGTCCGGGACTCGGCGATCCTGCGCACCCTGGGGATCGGCATCAAGGCACTCGGCACCAACCCGCGCAAGAGCACCCAGACGGGGTCCGGCGAGAAGAACGTGCCGGTGGAGTTCGGCGGCGTCACCTTCAACCCCGGCGAGATGCTCTACAGCGACCACGACGGCATCGTCGTCCGCGCCGAGAACTGACCGGGGGCCGGCATGCTCATGGCGCTGCGTACGGCGCGGACATTTCTTCGCGCCCGCAAGGCGGATCCGGTCCGGCCGCACGAGACGGTGCACACTCCGTTCCGCGTGGCCGTCGCCGACCTCGACGCGGCGATGCACATGAACAACGGCCGGTACCTCACCATTCTCGACCTCGGCCGGTTCGAGTTGTTCGTCCGCACCGGACTCTGGCAGGCCCTCCGCCGGCACCGGTGGCAGACGGTCGTCGTCGTCCAGACGGCGACCTACCACCGGTCGCTGCGGCATCGGCAGCAGTTCGACGTGGCGACCCGCCTCCTCGGTACCGACGCCAGGAACCTGTACGTCGAACAGCACGTGACGGTGGACGGGGCGAGCAGTGCCCGGGCCGTGATCGGACTCCGCGTGCTCGATCGCGACGGCCGCTCCGTCCCGCCGGACACCGTCGCGCAGGCCTTCCCCGCCCTCACCGACCTGCCCGACCTGCCCGCCTGGGTGCACGACTGGTCGCAGAACGTCCGCGCGGCGCACGCCTCCTGAGGTCGCGCCACACCGGGATGGTGGCGCGGTCCGGCGACAGTGCCCACACTGGAGGAATCACGGCCGCACGCGCGGCCCGCGACCTCAGGAGGCCCTCATGGGCGAGAACAACCCGTTCGGATTCGACCCGGAGGACCTCGACCGTGTCTTCCGCGACGCCGGGGAGGGGCTGCGCGATCTGGCCGCCAAGATCGGCCGGCTCGTCGAGCAACCGGACGCCGGAATCCCGTGGGCGAGCATCTTCCCCGACCTCGCGGGCGCACCCCGCACCCGCCCGGCACCGCCCACCGCCGGCGAGACCGGCGACGGTGTGTGGGTGATCTACACGCTCGACGACGACGGGACCGCCCGCGTCGAGCAGGTCTTCCCCACCGAACTCGAGGCGCTGCGCGCGCACAAGAACAACACCGACCCGCGCCGATCGGTGCGCTTCCTGCCGTACGGCGTCACCGCCGGGATCCTGGACCGGAGCGAGGAGAAGGACCACGGGGACAAGGACACGGACGAGACCGGCTGACAACACATCCGGGACGGCGTCCGTCTCCCGCACCCGGGCATCGGCTGCCGGCCGGTCCGGTGCGGCGAGGTCGACCGAAAACGGGTGCGCCCCGGCCCGTATGCGCGCACACTGATAACCAGGAGGTCGTCATGCGAGCGCTGAAGGGCCTGCTCAATGCGGTGCTGGGGATCCTCACGGCCGTGCTCGGCGCGGTGGTGGGACTCCTCGCGGCGGTGGTGTGGCTCGTCGGCGGGGTGCTGTGCGTGACGATCATCCTGATTCCGCTGGGCATTCCCGTCATGAGGCTCGCGCACCGCCTGTTCGCCCTCGGCAAGCAGGTGCGGCAGCTCCCCTGAAAATCGCAGGGGTTCGAGGATTCCGGAGACGGCAGCTGTAGTCGTACCGCCGTCACCTCGGGGCTCACGCCCCCGACGTCACGCGCGCGGCGGCGGTCCCGATCTCCACGACGTCCCCGACGTGCAGCTGCCGCCCGCGCCGCACCTCCACCTCGCCGTTGACGCTGACGAGCCCCTCGGCGATCACTTCCTTCGCCTCGGCGCCGGACTCGATCAGGCTCGCCAGCTTGAGGAATTGACCGAGCCGGATGGACTCGTCGCGGATGGGCACCTCGAACACGTCGGACATGGGGGCCAGTCTCTCACCCGGGACGACCGCTCCCCGCCCGCCCGGCCCCGTTCTCCCGCACACTGGACGGGTGAGCCGCCCCGGTATCGTCTGGTTCCGCCGCGACCTGCGGCTGCGGGACCTGCCCACCCTGCTGTCCGTCGCCGACTCCACCGACCGTGCCCTCGCCCTGTTCGTGCTCGACGAGTCGCTGCTGCGTCCCTCCGGTTCCCCGCGCCGCACCTTCCTGATGCGGTGCCTGCGCGCCCTCGACGAGGATCTCGGCGCCCGTCTGCTCGTCACCCACGGCGACCCCGCCACGGTCGTTCCGGCGCTGGCCCGGGAACTCGACGCCGACGCGGTGCACGTCAGTGCCGACCACGGACCGTACGGCACCCGCCGCGACGACGCCGTCGAGCGGGCGCTCGGCGACGTCCCGCTGCTGCGCACCGGCTCGCCCTACGCCGTCGCCCCCGGCCGCATCCGCAAGAGCGACGACACCCCCTACAAGGTGTTCACCCCCTTCCAACGGGCGTGGCACGAGCACGGCTGGCGCGCACCCGCCGTCACCGACGCCGGCACCGTCGACTGGATCGACCCCGGCGGTCTCGACGCGCGCGTACCGATCCCCGCCGACGACGACCTCGACGGCGCCACGCTGCCGCCCGCCGGTGAGGCGGCCGCGCTGCACCGCTGGCACGAGTTCCGCGACGACGACCTGCCGCACTACGACACCGACCGGGACCGGCCCGATCTCGATCGCACCAGCCGTCTCTCGCCGTACCTGAAATTCGGGTGCATCCATCCGCGCACCCTCCTGCACGACGTGCGCTCCGACCGCAGCGCGGGCGCGAACCGTCTGCGCAGCGAACTGGCCTGGCGCGACTTCTACGCGGACGTGCTGTACCACCGGCCCGACACGGCCCGCCGCAACTACAACCGCCGCTTCGACGACATCGCCTACGACCGCGGCCCCGACGCCGAACGCAACTTCGCCGCATGGAAGCAGGGCCGCACCGGCTTCCCCATCGTCGACGCGGGCATGCGGCAGTTGCTCGCCGAGGGCTGGATGCACAACCGGCTCCGGATGATCGTCGCGTCCTTCCTCGCCAAGGATCTGCATCTGCCCTGGTGGTGGGGTGCCCGGCACTTCATGGACCGGCTCGTCGACGGCGACCTGGCCTCGAATCAGCACGGGTGGCAGTGGACCGCGGGCAGCGGTACCGACGCCGCGCCCTACTTCCGGGTGTTCAACCCGCTCACGCAGGGGGAGAAGTTCGATCCGACGGGTGAATACGTGCGCCGCTGGGTACCCGAACTGCGAGGTGTGGACGGCAAACGCGTGCACCGGCTCCCGGACGGCCCGCCGGACGGGTACCCCGAGCCGATCGTCGACCACGCCCACGAAAGACAGGTGGCGCTCGACCGCTACGGGCGGATCGGCGGAAAAGGCTGACCCATCCGGGCCGCGCACCACTCCGAATACCGAGGGGACGGAACGCCCGTCCCGGACGGACAACCGAGAGGAACACCACCGTGCGAGAACTCGTCGAGACAGCGTTCATGGCAATCCACACTCCTCTGGTGAACGCCTACACCATCCTGATCAACATGATTCCCAGCTGATTCCGCGGCGGCGCCGGGACGATCCCGGCGCCGCTTCCGCGAACCCGGACCAGGCGGAGGAAGGCACGATGGGCATCACGTATTCGAGCGTCGTCGACGCGCCGCGCGGCGACGTCTTCGACTGGCACAGCCGGCCGGGCGCGATCATGCGTCTGCTCCCCCCGTGGCAGCCGCTGCGGGTGATCTCCGAGAGCGAGTCCCTGAAGTCGGGCCGGGCCGTGCTCGGCCTGCCCGGCGGACTGCGGTGGGTCGCCGAACACCAGGCCGACGCCTACGACCCGCCCGCGCGATTCGTCGACAGCGTCGGCCGCGACGGGCTCACCTCGCTGCCCGCCGGACTGGTGATGCCGTGGCGGCACGAGCACACCTTCGAGGCGCTCGGCTCCCGTCGCACCCGGGTCGTCGACCGAGTCGACACGCCCGTCCCGGAGTTGCTGCTGAAGCAGACCTTCTACTACCGGCACCGCCAGCTCGCCGACGACCTCGCCGCCCATCAGTGGTCCCACGAGCAGGGAGTGCGACCCGCGACGGTCGCCGTCACCGGATCGTCGGGTCTCGTCGGCACCGCGCTGTGCGCCTACCTGAGCACCGGCGGCTACCGGGTCGTCCGGCTCGTGCGCGGCGAACCGCGCGACGACGACGAACGTCGCTGGGATCCGGACGCGCCCGCACCCGACCTGCTCGAGGGCATCGACGCCGTCGTCCACCTCGCCGGCGCCTCGATCTCCGGTCGCTTCAACGCCGCCCACAAGGCCGCGATCCGGGACAGCCGGATCCGGCCCACCCGGCTGCTGGCCGAACTCGCGGCACGCACCCCCAACGGGCCGGCGACGTTCGTCTCCGCGTCGGCGATCGGGCTCTACGGCTACGACCGGGGCGACGAACCGCTCGCCGAGGACGCGCAGCAGGGGTCCGGGTTCCTCGCCGACGTCGTCGCCGACTGGGAGGCCGCCACCGCTCCCGCCTCGTCCGGTGGACTGCGCGTGGTGCTGGTGCGGACCGGCATCGTGCAGACCCCGCGCGGCGGGCCGCTGCAGCTGCTGCGCCCGCTGTTCGAGGCCGGGCTCGGCGGCCGGCTCGGCAGCGGCCGGCAGTGGCTGTCGTGGATCGACCTCGACGACCTGCTCGACGTCTACCACCGGGCCCTCGCCGATCCGAGGATCAGGGGACCGATCAATGCCGTTGCCCCCGAACCGGTTCGCAACGACGAATACACCCGCACGCTCGCGCGGGTGCTGCACCGGCCGGCGCTGCTGCCGGTGCCGGGATTCGGGCCCCGGCTGCTGCTCGGCGACGAGGGCGCGCGGGAGGTGGCCACCGCCGATCAGTGCGTGGTCCCGCAGTGCCTGGTCGACCACGGCCACCGGTTCCGCCGGCCGAAGCTCGAAGCCTGCCTGCGCCATCAGCTCGGTCACATCGTGGAGAACGAATGAACACCCCTGCGCTGCGCATCCTCGTCACCGGCGCCACCGGCTACATCGGGGGCCGGCTCGCGCCGCTGCTGATCGACGCCGGCCACCGGGTGCGGGTCCTGGCCCGCACCCCGGACAAGTTGCGGGACGTGCCGTGGGCCGGCGACGTCGAGATCGTGCGCGGTGACCTGACCGATCCGCAGTCCCTGGCCGTCGCCTGCCGGGACGTCGACGTCCTGTACTACCTGGTGCATTCGATGGGTGGGCGCGGAGAGTTCATCGACACCGAACGCGCGGAGGCCGAGAACGTGGCCGCCGCGGCCCGGGCGGCCGGGGTGCGGCGCATCGTGTATCTCGGTGGGCTGCATCCGGACACGGCCGACCTCTCCACCCATCTGCGGTCCCGGGAGCAGGTCGGCCGGATCCTCGTCGAATCCGGGGTGCCCACCCTGGCGCTGCAGGCCGGGGTGGTGATCGGTTCGGGCTCCGCGTCGTTCGAGATGATCCGGCACCTGAGCAACCGTCTGCCCCTGATGACCACCCCGAAGTGGGTGAACAACAGGATCCAGCCCATCGCGGTGCGCGACGTGCTGCACTACCTGGTGGGCGCCGCCACCGCTCCGCTCCCCCGCAGCCGCACCTACGACATCGGCGGCCCGGACGTGCTGCGCTACGGCGAGATGATGCAGGTGTATGCCGAGGTCGCTGGGCTGCGCCGGCGGCGCATCCTGGTGCTGCCCGTCCTCACCCCGAAGCTCGCCGGGCTGTGGATCGGGCTGGTCACCCCTATCCCGCCGTCGCTGGGCCGGGCCCTGATCGAATCGCTGAGCAACGACGCGGTGGTCTCGGAACACGACATCGACGACGTGATCCCTCCGCCGCCCGGCGGACTGACCGGCTACCGGGAGGCGGTCGGGTTGGCGCTGCACAAGATCGAGCGCGGCGACGTCGAAACCACCTGGGCGAGTGCGTCACCCGTCGGTGCGCCGGCCGAACCGCTGCCGTCCGATCCGCACTGGGCGGGCGAGGTGGTCTTCGTGGACGAGCGCCGCATCGACTGCGACACCGACGCGGGCACGGTGTGGGAGGTCGTCGAGAGCATCGGCGGCGAGAACGGCTGGTACTCCTTCCCCCTCGCCTGGACGATCCGCGGGTGGCTCGACCGCTTCGCCGGCGGCGTCGGCCTGTCCCGGGGCCGCCGGAATCCGCGCACCCTGCACACCGGGGACGCGCTCGACTTCTGGCGCGTCGAGCGCCTCGAGCGGCCCACCCTGCTGCGGTTGCGGGCCGAGATGCGGGCACCGGGCGGGGCCTGGCTCGAGTGGCGTATCGAACCGCTCGATCCGGGCCGGGCCCGGCTGCACCAGCGGGCGATCTTCTTCCCGAAGGGACTTGCGGGACGGGTCTACTGGTACGCGCTCGTGCCGTTCCACGGCATCATCTTCAAGGGCATGCTCGAGAACATCGCGGGCGCCGCGCACCGAGCCGCTCGCGATCCGGCACGCACCCCGCCCGCCGACCCGATGTCACATCCGGTCGATTCGATCGACGCAATGTGACATTGGGTCGCGGCGGGCGGTCGGTCGCGGCGGACTGACGGTCGCGGCGAGCGTCAGTCGCGGGTGGTCGCGCGTCGCTCGTCGGCTTCCCGTTGCGCCACGCCCTCGGCGGACTCGGCGAACTCCGGGGTGTCGAACACCTCGCCGCCGAGGGGGTCCTGCGGGCGGGCACCGTGGTCGATTTCGACCCGTCCGGTGTCGGCGTCGACGCTGACCGAACGGGCCGGCAGCTCGTGCACGGCGATGACGAGCGGTGCGCGGGCCCCCGGCGCTGCGGCGCCGTTTCCGTTGGTGTCGAGGCCGGCGAGCGTCGCGGAGATGCCCCGCCGGTGGGGGGCGCCGTGGCCGCCCGGGGCGGGCGTCGCCGCGCTCACCGCAATCTGGAGGTACCGGGGCGCGGTCGCCACCTCGTAGCGGAACGCCTTGAGCATCGACACGCAGGCCAGCACCATGACGATCGAGAACGGCACCGCCGTTGCGATGGATGCGGTCTGCAGCGCGGTCAGCGATCCGCTGCCGCCGACGAGCAGCAGCACCGCCGCCGCGATCCCTTCGAGCACCGCCCAGTAGACGCGCGTGATCCTCGGGGTCTCGAGGTTGCCGCCGGTGGCGAGGATGTCGATCACGAGCGAACCCGAGTCCGAGGATGTCACGAAGAAGAACACGACCACGAGGATCGCGAGCAGGCTCGTCACCACGGCCAGCGGAAGGCCGTCGAGGAGGACGAACAGCGAGGTGTCGGTGTCCACGGTGCCGTCCGCGGCGAGCATGGTGCCCTCGTCGCGCTGCCGCAGGATTCCGGAGTCGCCGAAGATCGTGAACCACAGCGACGCGACGAACGTGGGGGCGAGCAGAACACCGAAGACGAACTCCCGGATCGTGCGGCCGCGGGAGATGCGGGCGATGAACATGCCGACGAACGGCGCCCAGCTCATCCACCAGCCCCAGTAGAAGATCGTCCACGCGCCCGACCAGCCGTCCTCGGCGAACGGTGCGGTGCGCAGCATCAGCTCCGGCAGGGCCTGCGCGTAGCCGCCGAGGTTCTGCACCCACGACTGCAGCAGGAACAGCGTCGGCCCCAGCAGCAGGACGAACACCGCAAGCGAGGCCGCCAGCACCATGTTGATGTTGGACAGCCATTTCAGGCCGCGCGAGACGCCGGAGACCACCGAGAAGGTCGCCAGGCCCGTCACCCCGACGATCAGCCCGACGGTGAGCCAGTTGTTCGTCTCGACCCAGCCCAGGTAGTCGAGGCCCGCCGAGATCTGCTGGACGCCGAAGCCGAGAGAGGTGGCGACGCCGAAGAGGGTGCCGACGATCGCGATCGTGTCGATCGCGTGCCCGATCGGTCCCTCGACGCGGGCGCGTCCGAGGAGCGGTTCGAGCAGCCAGCGCACCGACAGCGGCCGGCCCTTGCGGTACGTCATGTAGGCCAGACCGAGGCCGACGACGACGTAGATCGCCCACGCGTGCAGACCCCAGTGGAACATGGTCAGTTCCATCGCCTGATTGGCGGCGGCGTCCGTCGAACCGGGGATCCGGCCTGCCTGCGGGGGATCGACGTAGTGCGAGAGTGGTTCGGCGACACCGTAGAACACCAGGCCGATGCCCATGCCGGCGCTGAAGAGCATCGCGAACCAGGACAGCATTCCGAACTCGGGTTGTTCGTCGTCGCGGCCGAGTTTGATGTTGCCGACGCGGCTGAGGCCGCAGTACAGGGCGAAGATCACGAATCCGGTGGCGATCAGGATGTACCACCAGCCGACGCCGTCGGTGATGGCACGGTTGAGCGCGTCGACCGCCCCCTCGGCCGATCCCGCGTAGACGACCGCGAACACGATCATCCCGAGGATCACGAGCGAGGCGGGAACGAAGACGGGCTTGAGCAAACCCCGCCATGCGTCGCGGATCATCTTCACCAGCTCCTCGTGTCGCGACGAGCCGGGTCCGACGATCGGAAGGCTCGTCCACGTCGCGAATCGAACCTAACAGAGCCGGGGCGTGCCCGGGGGAAACGCATCCGGGCTCCGGCGCCGCCCGCGCGCGACCGAATGTCACATGCGATCGATGGAACCGACGCAATGTGACATTCGGCCGGGCAGGCGGGGCCGGGGTGAGTCCGCTACGCGCAGAACACCGTTCACACGGTGCAGAGCGGCTTGATCTCCTGTAGGCCCTCCGTGGTGGGCGAGGTGAGCATGAGGCAGCTGTTGTAGCCCTGCTGCTCGACCACCGACCGGATCTGTTGCCACGCGGCGGCGTCGACCACCGGTGACCGGGACAGGACGAACCCGGAAACCCGGGTCGGATCCCCCACGAGCGCCCACGAGTAGTCGTCCGCGAGGTAGCCGACGATGTAGTTGCTCGGCCCGTCCAGGGAATCCTGGGTCGGCACGCCGGGGAAGCTCACATGCAAGGAGGCGGTGTCGTTCACTCGCGCGTTGCCGACGATTCCGCGCCGCTCACCGGTGACGGTGGTGCACGAGTTCTCCACCCGCACGTTGCGCTCGTCGATCAGCGTGTAGTTCGCGGTGGTGTCGAGCACGCAGTCGAGATTGAAGGGCGCGGGATTGGCGGCCAGTTGATACCAGGTGCCCATGTACCGGTTCACGTCCAGCTCCGCCACCGGGGTGAGCGGAGCTGCCTGCGCCGGTGCCGCCGTGAGGGCGGCGCCCGCGGCGGCCAGAGCGGCCGCCGCGAGGCCTCGGATCGTTCGTCTCACGTCACTCCTCGGGTGCTACCGGGTCACTGCTGCGGCGCCGGCGGCATCAGGACGGTGTCGATGAGGTAGACGGTCGCATTGGCCGTCTTCACACCGCCACAGATGACGTTGGCGTCGTTGACCTTCCATTCCTCGCCTTCACCGGTCACCTCGACGGTACCGCCCTGGACCGTGGTCTGGGTGCCTTCGATGTCCGACGGCGGGATCTGACCCGGCACCACGTGGTAGGTGAGGATGCTGGTGAGGGTGGCCGTGTCGGTCTTCAGGCTCTCGATGGTGGCCGGATCGATCTTGGCGAAGGCGTCGTCGACCGGCGCGAACACGGTGAACTCGCCACCGTTGAGCGTGTCGACCAGGTTCACCTCGGGGTTGAGCTGACCCGACACCGCTGCGGTCAGGGTCGTGAGCTCCGGGTTGTTCGACGCAGCGACGGCCACCGGCTCCTGCGCCATACCCTCGATCGAGCCCGGCCCGGTCGGTACCGCGGCCGCGTAGGCGTCACAGCCCGGGCCGACGAGGCCCGACGCCATGGCGTCCTCGGAGGTGGTCGGCGACATCGCCGACGTGGCGTTCTCCATCGCCGACGTGGCCGACGTCGCCGTCGAGGAACCGGAGTCGTCGGACGAGCACGCCGCGACACCCATCATTGCCATCGCGCCGATTCCGACTGCCGCCAAGCTCTTTCGCGTGTTGATAACCATGGCCCTCTTCCCTTCGGTGTCGTGATCCGTGCGACCACGTCGGTCAGGTGTGTCATCTGCCATTCGGCACGGCCGGGAGGGCGGATGGGTGGGTGTGGAGAATTTTTTTCGACCCATCCGATTCGGGCCACGCTCCGAACACCGGGCATGGAGATCGCATCGAACCGGCCCCGCGCTCACGTGCTGGTTCTCCCGGGCGGCAAGCCGGTCAGCACATCCGCCGCCCGGCCGTGGCACCTGTCCGCGTTGCGGATGACATTGCTGACCGAGTCCCTGCGTTCCCGGCTGAGCATGTACGACATCACCGTCGGCCAGGTGCACTACACCTACCGCGGCTGGAACGGGGACCGGATGAGTCCCGTCCACGATGCACTGCACGCCCTCGACGAGGTGCGCCGGCGGCGCGGCGACGTCCGGATCGGGCTCGTGGGTCACTCCATGGGCGGACGGGTCGCGGCCCACCTCGCGGCCCAGCCGGGTGTCGGGGCTGTCGTCGCGCTGGCACCGTGGTGGCCCGAGGACGACGGCGCGCTCGTCCCGCCCGAGCGCCGGCTCCTGGTCGTGCACGGCACCGCCGACACGCGGTGCGACCCGCGCGTGAGCGCGGTGCAGACGGCCCAGGCCCGCGGGCGCGGCGTCGACGCCCAGTTCCGGCCGCTGGCGGGCGGCGGTCACTTCCTGCTCACCAAGCCGGGCTGGTGGCATGCGGTCACCGCCGAGTTCCTGCGGGAATCCCTGGCCCCGGCCGGCCGGCCCACCGGAGGTGACCATGTCTGACGTCCCACGCGCTGCAGCCCTCCGGATGCCCCGGAGGTGATCGCGGTGCTCGATTCGACCCTTGCCCCGCCCCCCGGCCCCGGCCGCCGGGACGGTCCGCCGGCGGATGGCTTGAGCCGCCCGAATCGCCCGACTAGGCTTTCGCTCGATGAGCGGACAGAGCCGATGACCGGCGTCGGCGGACGTACCGACACACTCGACGCGTTGCTCGCGCGCGTAGCGGCGCAGGATGCGGCTGCATTCGCCGAGTTCTACGACCTGACCCGTGCCCGGGTGTACGGCATGATCCTGCGGGTCCTGCGCGATCCCGGCTACAGCGAGGAGACCGCGCAGGAGGTCTACCTGCAGGTCTGGCGGTCGGCCTCCGGGTTCGACGCCGCGCAGGGTTCGGCGCTGTCCTGGCTGATCACCCTGGCGCACCGCCGCGCCGTCGACCGGGTGCGGTCCGAACAGTCCGGGGCCGACCGCGAGGCCCGCTACGGCGCGAGCAACGTCGACTCGGCGTTCGACGTCGTCAGCGAGGAGGCGGCCCGGCGCGAGGATCGGCAGCAGGTCACCCACTGTCTGGGCACACTGACCGATCTGCAGCGGCGGTCCGTCGAACTGGCCTACTACGGCGGCCTGACGTACCGCGAAGTGTCCGAACAACTTTCGGTCACGCTACCGACCGTAAAATCGAGAATCCGCGACGGACTACTCCGTCTACGCAAATGTCTGGGGGTGCAGGGCGATGAGGAGTGAGGCCCGGCCCGGTTTCGGCGATTCCGACCGCGAACTGATCGACCTCGCGGTCGTGTATGCGCTCGATGCGGTATCCGACGCCGAGCGCCGCGACATCGAGGCCCGGGTGGCCGGAGCCGATCCCGAAGTGGTGACGGCGTTCGACCGGGAGACGGCGGCCGTGCGGGAGACGATGGCGGTCGTGTCGGCGTCGACGGCCTCCGAGCCGCCTGCACGTCTGCGTGAGCGCCTGCTCGACGCGGTCGCGGCCGAGTCCGGTCCGCCTGCCGCACCGGTCTCGCTGGACGAGCGGCGCAACCGGCGACGTAACTTCCTGCTCACCGCGGCGGCCGCGATCCTGATCGCCGTGGGTGGATTCGCCGTTGTGACCCAGCTGCAGGAGAAGACCGCGACCACTTCGGAGCAGGTGTTCGCGGCGGAGGACGTGCGCACCACCTCGGGTGAGATCGAAGGCGGCGGAGTCGCCACGGTGGTGTACTCGAAGGAAGCCGACGCCGGTGTTCTGGTGATGAACAACGTGACACCGCCCGCCGAGGGCAGTGTCTACCAGATGTGGCTGATCACCCCCGAAGGCCCGGAATCCGCGGGCATCATGGACGCCGAGGCGGTGGCGCCGTCCACCACGGCCGTCCTCGAGGGTGTCGGGCATTCGACCGCGCTGGCCTTCAGCGTCGAACCGCCGGGTGGGTCGACGCAACCGACGCAGATCTTCGCACAGTTGCCGCTGGGCTGACCCGCCGGACGGACCTGTCCGCCGCGGTGCGGCAGGTCGACGCAGCCGCGGTGCGGCAGGTTAACGCAGCCGCGGTGAGGCAGGTCGACACAGCCGCGGTGCGGCAGGTCAACGCTGTGCCGATCGGACCAGTTCGATCAGAAGGGAGCGCAGGGTGCCGGGGTCGGATACCACCGCGGTCGGTTGCGCATCGGTGCGTTCGAGTTCGATCATCGCCCGGTACAGCTCGTTCCCCGACTCGGTGATCTGCACACGCATGCGCCGCTCGTCGGCGGGATCGACGGTGCGCGTGACGAGGCCGGACCGCTCGAGATGCTCGACGGTCCGGCTCATCGTCTGGTCGGTCACCCGGCACGCCCGGGCGATCTCCCGCTGGGAGCGGGGTCCGTCGGCGATCGTATGCAGGGCCACCAGCCCGGCATGGGTGAGACCGTGAGCGCGCAGAGTCGATTCCCAGGCCTGTTCCACCAGCCGGGCGGCCGTGGACAGCAGCCGGCCGGTCGGCCAGCTCTCGAGATCGTCGCTCATGAGATACCTTTTCACTATTGTTCAGCTAGCTGAGTAATTTGGGCTCGGCGTAGTCGCATTCTCCTGGAGGAAGATTGAACACCGTCACCGCGCCGGCTCGTTCACCTCGCCGCATCCGCTGGCTGCTGCCCGCGCTGCTGCTCATCGCGTGGCTCGCGATCGCGGGCGCCGGCGGCCCCTTCGCCGGCAAGCTCAGCGAGGTCCAGCAGAACGACAACAGCTCCTTCCTCCCGGCGTCCGCGGAATCCACCCGGGCGGGCGAACTCTATGCGGACTTCACCGACACCCGGTTCGTGCCCGCGATCGTCGTCGCCGAACGCCCGTCCGGCATCACCCCCGACGACCTCGCCTACCTCGCGGGAGCGTCCGCCGGCCCGCCGCCGGTTCCGTCGCAGGACGGTCAGGCCGCACGGCTGATCGTGCCCGTCGACAGCACCGGAGAGGTCGGCGAGGCCGTCGACGAGTTGCGCGCGGAGCTCGCGAACCCACCCGAGGGGCTGACGGTCCTCGTCACCGGACCCGCCGGGCAGATCGCGGACCTGACGACGGCATTCGAGGGCATCGACGGCCTGCTGCTGCTGGTCGCCGGCGGCGTGGTCCTGCTGATCCTCGTCGTCGTCTACCGCAGTCCGCTGCTGCCGTTCGTGGTGATCCTCTCGGCGGTGTTCGCCCTCGCACTGGCGAGCCTGCTGGTGTACCTGCTGGCCGACGCCGGCATCATCGCCCTCAACGGACAGAGCCAGGGCATCCTGTTCATCCTCGTCTTCGGTGCCGCGACCGACTACGCGCTGCTCCTGGTGTCCCGATACCGCGAGGAACTGCGCCTCGAGCAGGACCGGTTCGCCGCGATGCGCACCGCGTGGCGGGCGACGCTGGAGCCCATCGCGGCGTCGGCGGGCACCGTCATCGCCGGCGTGCTGTGCCTGCTGCTGTCCGACCTGAACTCCAACCGCGGCCTCGGCCCCGTCGCCGCGATCGGCATCGTCGCCTCGTTCGTCGCCTCCATGACCTTCCTGCCGTCCGCGCTCGTGCTGCTCGGCCGCGCCGCGTTCTGGCCCAAGCGGCCCACCGTCGACCCCGACGCCGATCGCGACGACCTCGCCTCGGCGCACCGGTTCTGGAGCGCCCTCGCCCGGAAGGTCGGCGCCCACCCGCGCCGGATCTGGGTCGTGTCGAGCATCGTGCTCGTCGGCTTCGCGATGCTGCTGCCCCAGTTCGAGGCCGACGGCGTCGCGCAGTCCGAGATCTTCCTGCTCGAGACCGAGTCCGTGACCGGCCAGGAGGTGCTCGGCAGGCACTTCGATGCGGGCACCGGATCGCCCGCGGTGATCATCACCCGTGAGTCCGCGGCGGGCGACGTCGCCGCCGCCGCCCGCATCGAGGGCGTCACCGAGGTGGTACCGGTGACCGGGCCGGACGGCGCGACGACCGTCGTCGACGGCCGCGTCGCGCTGCAGGCGACCCTGTCGGACCCGGCCGACTCGCTGGCCGCCGAGGACACCGTCGAACGCATCCGCGACGCGGTGGCCGGGATCCCGAACGCCGAGGCGCTGGTCGGCGGCAACTCGGCGGTGGACCTGGACACCAAGAACACCGCCACCCGCGACCGCACGGTCATCATTCCCGTCGTCGTCGCCGTGGTGCTGCTGATCCTCGTCCTGCTCCTGCGCGCGATCGTCGCCCCGGTGCTGCTGATGCTGACGGTCGTCGTGTCCTTCGCCGCCACCCTCGGGGTGTCGTCGCTGGTCTTCGACCACCTGCTCGGGTTCCCCGGCGCCGACCCGGTGGTGCCGCTGTTCGGCTTCGTCTTCCTCGTCGCGCTGGGTATCGACTACAACATCTTCCTGATGACGCGGGTGCGGGAGGAGAGCGCGCGCGTGGGCACCCGGCGTGGCACGCTGCGGGCCCTGACCGTGACCGGTGGTGTGATCACCTCGGCGGGCATCGTCCTGGCCGCGACGTTCTCGGCACTGGCGGTGATCCCGCTGCTGTTCCTCGCCCAGATCGCGTTCATCGTCGCGTTCGGCGTGCTGCTCGACGCCCTGCTGGTCCGGTCGCTGCTCGTTCCCGCCCTGACCATCGACATCGGCAAGCGGGTGTGGTGGCCGAGCGCGCTCTCCCGCCGCGAACCCGAGCACCCCGGCTAGACGGACCCGGCTAGACGGACCCGGGTTGCCGCCCGTCGTCGTGCTCGGGTGGAATCGGAGCGGGCGCGGTGCGGAACCCGGGGGATCCCCTCCGGCCGTATCGCCGGACCGAGAAGGAGACAGATCGATGCAGATCCAGCTCAACAAGGACAGCCACATCCAGATCGACGACGACATCGCCGACCGCCTCGAGAGCGAGCTCGCGTCCGCGGTCGAGCGGTTCGCCGACCGGATCACCCGGCTCGAGATCCACCTCAGCGACGAGAACGCCGGGAAGTTCGGCACCACGGACAAGCGGTGCCTCCTCGAGGCCCGCATCGCGGGTCAGCAACCGATCGTCGTCACCCACAACGCCGGCTCGGTGAAGGAAGCGTTCGACGGTGCCGTCCACCGCCTGCGCAGCCTGCTCGATTCCAAGCTCGGCCGCTCGAGCGACCACAAGGGCGGTCCCTCCATCCGCCACATGGGCGTCGAGGAGTAACCGGCCGCGACCCGGAATCCGCTCGGGAACCACCGGGCGGATTCCGTCGCGCGAGTCACGCGCGACGGCTCAGTCCACCTCGTGCTCGGCCGGGTCGACCGGAGACTCGGCCACGGCCCGGAACCGGGCGAGGTCCTCGGGGTGGTGCCCCGGCTCGGCGGCCACGGACTCGACGAGCAACCGCAGTTGCCGCTCGAGCTCCGGTACGTGCTCGTCCCGGTCGGCGGCCCGCACATGGTCGGTCAGCATGCGCAGCACCCGCGCGACCGCGGTGGCCACGTGCAGTTGCCGCGGACACGCCTGCCGGATCTGCTCGAAGGCGTGCTCGACGTACTCCGGCGGGGACAGCATCCACGGGCGCAGCAGCACCCGGCCGTCGGCGCCGGCGACCGACAGCGGCGGCACCTCGGCGGTCAGGAGCGTCCGCAGCAGACTGCCGATGCGCAGGACCACCTCGGTCGCGGTGGTGGGGTCGTTGATCGCCGAACTGAGAGCGCGCAGGCCGATGTCGACCAGCTGGCGCAGCGCGAAATCCACGTCCTGCTGCATGGTGCGGGTGTCGGAGATCTCCACGGCGGCCTCGAGCCGGCGACGGACCCTGTCGGCACGGTCCGGGACCGGCCACACGCGCAACAGCACTTCGCCGCGATGGATGTAGGCGCCGGGACGCGTTTCCAGGCGCACCACCGTCGACGGGGGTACCGACGCGAGAAGATGCTCGGTCGGCGCCTGGGTCACCCAGCCGTCCCGGACCGCCGGAACCGTCATGATCGCGTCGGAAGCCGGCCGGGACACCGCCGCGGCCGGGCGTTCCGTGCGGCTCTCCCGAACCGCTGCGTCGAGCACCCCGTCCGCTTCGGTGGCGATCGTGCGCACCACCTCACCGACCTGCAGTCCGTGCGCGAGCCTGTCGAGATAGGCGACGATCAGGACGACGGTTGCCACCGTCAGCACCAGGGCCACGGTCATCGACACCCCCGGCGCCGCTTCGGCAGCCTCGGCTCCCACGTGCCGCAGCGTCAGCACGCAGTAGACGAACGTCGCCACGAGCATGCCGATCACCGTCTGGCTCACGCGGTCCCGGATGAACGAGCGCATCACCCGGGGCGAGAACTGGCTGCTGGCCAGCTGCAGGCTGACCACGGTCAGTGAGAACACCACCCCCGCCGTGGTGATCGTCGCGCCCGCCACGGTACTGAGCAGCCACGTCGCGCCGTTGCTGTTCATCTGCACGGCCCACCCCGCGACGTCGGTGGGGAGGGTGCGGTCGAGGTACGCGGTCACCTCGGCGAGGATCACCCCGGCAGCGACGATCAACGTCGGCAGCGCGAACAGGCTCTCGCGAAATCGGTACGCGGCAGCCGCCATACGCAGCTGCGGCAGCGGTCTCGGACGGGCACTCATACCCGTCGACGCTATCCGCTGACCAGCGTCCGGTCTCGGAACCCGCGGGCACTGCGCCGCCGGGACCCGCACCGGCGTGTAAAGAACTCGTCAGGACATCGACCGCGGGCATCAAGATTCCGTATGGATCGCCGTCGAGGGAAGCGCACGGTGCAACAGTGTGGTGCGGGGCGCCGATCGGCGCCTGATTCGTGTCTACGACAAGGGAAGACGACATGGCCGACGCCGCGTACGTGGTGCTGATCCTGGCTGGGTTCCTGGTGTGCGCTCTGGTCCTGCGTGCCCTGCACGCGCGAGGGGCGAACCGATGACCTGGGCGGGCGCGGCGAGTGTCGCGCTCGTCGTGATCGCGGTGGCACTCGTGGCGTACCTGCTGATCGCGCTGCTCGATCCGGAGAGGTTCTGACGATCCGATGACTCCAGTTGTTGCCGCGGGACTGCAGATCGCCCTGGTCGTCGCAGTCCTGGCATTGGCATACGTTCCGCTCGGTGACTACATGGCGAGGGTCTACACGACCGACACCGACCTCCGGTGGAAGGACCTGCGGATCGAGTCGCTGATGTACCGGGTGTGCCGGATCGATCCCCGCGCCGAGCAGACCTGGTACGGATACGCCGCAAGTGTGCTCGGCTTCTCCCTGGCGAGCGTGCTCTTCTTGTATCTCCTGCAGCGCGTTCAAGGCATCCTGCCGCTGAGCAACGGGCTGGCGGGGGTGAGCCCGGCCGTAGCGTTCAACACGGCCGTCTCGTTCGTCACCAACACCAACTGGCAGTCCTACGTGCCCGAGACGACGATGAGCCCACTCACCCAGTCCGCCGGGCTCGCGGTGCAGAACTTCGTCTCGGCGGCGGTGGGGATGGCGGTCGTGACCGCCCTGATCCGTGGTCTGGTGCGCGTCGGACGCGGCGGCGAGATCGGCAACTTCTGGGTGGACCTGGTCCGCGGGACCCTGCGGATCCTGCTACCGCTGGCATTCGTGATCGCCCTGATCCTGCTGAGCCAGGGCGTGATCCAGTCGTATCGCATCGGCTTCACCGCGACCGGACTGGACGGCGACACGGTCACGAACGCGCTCGCGCCGGTTGCCTCGCAGGAGGCGATCAAGGAACTCGGCACCAACGGCGGCGGCGTCCTCGCCGCGAACTCGGCGCACCCGTTCGAGAATCCCACCCCCGTCACCAACATCGTCGAGATCCTCGCGATCCTGCTGATCCCGGTGGCGCTGACGCGCACGTTCGGCACGATGATCGGCAACCGACGGCAGGGCCTGACCGTCCTCGGCGTGATGGCGGTGCTCTACGGCACCGTCCTGGCGGTGGCGCTGGCCGCCGAATCCGGTACGCGGGGTGTGGCGGCGAACGCCGCCGGCGCGATGATGGAGGGCAAGGAAGTCCGGTTCGGGATTCCCGGTTCGGTGCTGTTCGCGGTGTCGACCACCGGCACGAGCACCGGTGCGGTGAACTCGGCGCACGACAGCATGTCCCCGCTGGGCGGCGGGGCCGTTCTGCTGAACATCCTGCTCGGCGAGATCGCGCCCGGCGGCGTCGGCACCGGCCTGTACGGCATGCTGGTGCTCGCGGTGCTCGCCGTGTTCGTCGGGGGCCTGCTCGTGGGGCGCACCCCCGAGTTCCTCGGTAAGAAGCTGCGCAGGCGCGAGATCACCCTTGCCGCGCTGACGGTCCTGGTCATGCCGGCCCTGGTACTCGTCGGCACCGGAATCACGGTGATCCTCTCGCCCACCACCGGGTATCTCGGCAACTCCGGGGACCCGGGCACGCCGGGCGCGATCCACGGCTTCACCGAGGTGCTCTATGCCTATGCCTCGGCGTCGAACAACAACGGCAGCGCGTTCGGCGGACTGACCGTCACGAGCGATTGGTTCCAGTCCTCGCTGGGGATGTGCATGCTGCTCGGGCGGTTCCTGCCGATCGTGTTCGTCCTGGCTCTGGCCGGCTCGCTCGCCTCCCAGCGGCGCACCCCGGCCGGGGCGGGCACGCTGCCCACCACCGGTGTGGCATTCGCCGGGCTGCTCACCGGAACCGTCGTACTGGTTGCGGCTCTCACCTTCTTCCCGGCCCTGGCCCTGGGCCCCGTCGCGGAGGCACTGCATTGACCGTCGATGTTCATTCCCACCGGGAGACGATCGCCTCCCGCCCGCATCGTGTCGGCGGGGGCGTGTTCAGCCCCCGTCAGCTGGCAGACGCCCTGCCGGGAGCGATCCGCAAGCTCGATCCCCGGCATGTGGCGCGGAATCCGGTGATGTTCGTCGTGCTGGTCGGGTCGGCGGTCGCCACCGTCGCGGCGATCGTCGAACCCACCCTGTTCGCCTGGTCGATCGCGGCGTGGCTGCGGTTCACCGTGCTCTTCGCCAACCTCGCCGAGTCGGTCGCCGAGGGGCGAGGCAAGGCGCAGGCGGCGAGCCTGCGAAAGGTCAAGCAGGACACGGCAGCCCGTCGCCTCACCGGTCCGGCCGCCGAGGAATCCGTATCGGCCACCGAGCTGCGCGTGGGCGATCTCGTCGTGGTGGAGACCGGTGGGACGATTCCCGGGGACGGCGACGTGATCGAGGGCATCGCCACGGTCGACGAGTCGGCGATCACCGGAGAATCCGCCCCGGTGATCCGCGAGTCGGGCGGCGACCGGTGCGCCGTCACCGGCGGCACCACCGTGCTCTCCGACCGCATCGTCGTGCGGATCACCGCCCCACCCGGGCAGACCTTCGTGGACCGGATGATCGCTCTCGTCGAAGGCGCCGCCCGGCAGAAGACCCCGAACGAGATCGCCCTGAACATCCTTCTCGCGGCGTTGACGATCGTGTTCCTGCTCGCGGTGGTCGCGATCGCTCCGATGAGCGCGTATGCCGGTGTCGAGCAGGGACCGGTCGAACTGATCGCGCTGCTGGTGTGCCTGATACCCACCACGATCGGAGCCCTGCTGTCCGCGATCGGCATCGCCGGCATGGATCGGCTGGTGCAGCGCAACGTGCTGGCCATGTCCGGCCGTGCCGTGGAGGCCGCCGGGGACATCGACACCCTGCTGCTGGACAAGACCGGAACCATCACCTACGGCAACCGCCGCGCCACCGCACTGCACCCGGCTCCCGGCATCACGGATGACGAAATAGCTTCCGCGGCAAGGATGTCGAGCCTGTCCGACGGTACCCCCGAGGGACGCAGCATCGTCGAACTCTGCGCCGAGCGGTACCACCTCGATCCGGGGCCGTCGGACGCCGAGCGCTCCGTCGAGTTCGTCGCCTTCACCGCGCACACCCGGATGAGCGGCCTCGACACCGTCGCCGACGCGGACACCCCGGTCCGAATCCGCAAGGGGGCCGCCGATGGGGTGAGCCGCTGGGTGGCCGAGGAGGGCGGACGGACGCCCGACGCGGTGAGCGCCGTCGTCGACGACATCGCCCGCGTCGGCGGAACGCCTCTGGTGGTGGCCCGGTGCGACGCCCGGGGCGCGTCGGTGGTCGGCGTCGTCGAACTGTCCGACGTCGTCAAACCGGGCATGGCACGGCGGTTCGCACAACTGCGCGCGATGGGCATCCGCACGGTGATGATCACCGGGGACAACCCGCTCACCGCGCGGGCGATCGCGGCCGAGGCGGGGGTCGACGACTACCTGGCCGAGGCGACTCCCGAGGACAAGCTGGCGCTGATCCGCTCGGAACAGCAGGGCGGACGGCTGGTCGCGATGACCGGCGACGGAACCAACGACGCGCCCGCCCTGGCACAGGCCGACGTCGGGGTGGCGATGAACACCGGCACCTCCGCGGCCAAGGAGGCGGGGAACATGGTCGACCTCGACTCCGATCCGACGAAGCTGATCGAAGTGGTCGAGATCGGCAAGCAGCTGCTCATCACGCGCGGGGCACTGACCACCTTCTCCCTGGCCAACGACCTGGCGAAGTACTTCGCGATCCTGCCCGCCCTCTTCAGCGGGATCTATCCGCAGCTGGCGGGGTTGAACATCATGGGACTGGCCGCCCCGCAGTCCGCGATCCTGTCGGCGGTGATCTTCAATGCCCTGGTGATCGTGGCGCTGATACCGCTGGCCCTGAAGGGTGTGCGGTACCGGCCGGCGAACGCGTCGTCGCTGCTGGGGCGGAATCTGCTCGTCTACGGCCTCGGTGGGGTGATCACCCCGTTCGTCGGGATCTGGCTGATCGACCTCGTGGTGCGTCTGGGAATCGGGTGACACGGATGGGATTCGGGAACTTCTTCGCAGGATTGATCCGGCAGGTGCGGGCCGGCCTGCTGATGCTGGTCGCACTGACCGTGATCGTCGGAGCGGCCTATCCGGCGACGGTATGGGTGGTGGGACGACTCGGTGCGGCGAGCGCCGAGGGTTCGGCGCTGACCGACGCGAACGGGTGCATGGTCGGCAGCCGGCTGATCGGCGTCGATCCGCAGGTCGCCGTCGGTGAGCCCGACCCGTTCTTCCACACGCGCGTCGTCGGCTCGGTCGCCGGCGGGGACGCATTCACCCCGGGCGACCCGGCCGCCGCCCTGCCGTCCAACCAAGGCCCCGGCAGCGAGGTGCTGGCCGCCTTCGTCGACGAGCGGCGTGCGGCGATCGCCGCACGCGAGCAGGTGCCGCCGCAGGCCGTTCCCGTCGATGCGGTCACCGGATCCGGCTCCGGCGTCGACCCCCACATCTCCCCTGCCTACGCCGCGGTGCAGGTGCCGCGGGTCGCGCGGGTCACCGGCATCCCCGAGCAACGGGTCCGCGAGCTGGTCGCCGCGCACACCGAGGGCCGGCAACTCGGGTTCCTCGGCGCCGAACGAGTGAACGTGCCCGAGCTGAACGTGGCCCTGGGACTGACTGCACCCGACTGCGACGAGGTCCCCTCGGGTGGATGATGGCGTCGTGACCGGTACCGCACGCACCGCCGTCCCCGAGGCGTCGCGCCGGGGACGGCTGCGGATCTACCTCGGTGCCGCCCCCGGCGCGGGAAAGACGTTCGCCATGCTGGGGGAGGCCCATCGGCGAATCGGCCGAGGCACCGACGTGGTGGTGGCGATCGTGAACACGCACGGGCGGGCGCGCACCACCGAGCAGCTGGCCGGCCTCGAGATCGTCCCGCCACGGCGGATGACGTACCGCGACACCGTGTTCGACGAACTCGACCTCGACGCCGTGCTGGCCCGCCGGCCGGCGGTCGCCCTGGTCGACGAGCTCGCCCACACCAACGTGCCGGGCAGCCGGCACACCAAACGCTGGCAGGACGTCGAGGAACTGCTCGACGCGGGCATCGACGTCCTGTCCACGGTCAACATCCAGCACCTCGAGTCCCTCAACGACGTCGTCGAGCAGATCACCGGCGTGGTGCAACGCGAGACCGTGCCCGACGACGTCGTACGGCGCGCCGACCAGGTCGAGCTCGTCGACATCACCCCGCAGGCGCTGCAGCGGCGTCTCGCGCACGGCAACGTCTACGCGCCGGAGAACGTCGATGCCGCGCTGCGCAACTACTTCCGCGAAGGGAACCTGACCGCCCTGCGCGAGATCGCCTTGCTGTGGCTCGCCGATCAGGTCGACCTTGCGCTCGCGAAGTACCGCGGCGAACACGCCATCACCGACACCTGGGAGGCCCGCGAGCGCGTCGTCGTCGCCGTCACCGGCGGGCCCGAATCGGAGACCCTGGTGCGCCGGGCCAGCCGCATCGCCGCCAAGGCGAGCGCGGAGCTGATGGTCGTGCACGTCGTCCGGGGCGACGGCCTCACCGGTGTCTCGGCGCCGCAGATGGGAAAGGTCCGGACCCTCGCCGCGAGTCTGGGCGCCAGCCTGCACAGCGTCGTCGGCGACGACGTGCCCACCACGCTGCTCGACTTCGCGCGGGAGGTGAACGCGACCCAGCTCGTGCTCGGCACGTCGCGGCGCCCGCGATGGGCCCGCATCCTCGACGAGGGCATCGGGGCGGCGGTCGTCCGCGACTCCGGCAGGATCGACGTGCACATGGTGACCCACGAGCACACGGCCCGAGGCCCGAAGATGGCGTTGCTGGGCCGCCACGAGCGGCGACTGCAGTCCTGGATCGCGGCAGCCGTCATCCCCCTCGTCGCGACCGCCCTGATGGCCGTGATCGACCGCCTCACCGGGGTGGCCGGCCAGAACGCGTTGTTCTTCGTCGTCGTGCTCGCCGTCGCCCTGTTCGGCGGAATCGGCCCCGCCGTCGTCGCGGCCCTGCTGTCCGGCCTGCTGCTCAACTTCTTCTTCACCGAACCGCGCTACAGCTTCACCATTGCCGAACCGGACAACTTCGTCACCACCGTGGTGCTGCTCGTCGTCGCCGTGGCGGTCGCCGCGCTGGTCGACGCCGCCGCGGCCCGGGCCCGCGAGGCGCGGCTCGCCGCGCAGGAGGCCGAACTGCTCGCCCTGTTCGCCGGCGCTGTGCTGCGCGGCGCGAACGTCCACAGCTTGCTCGACAAGGTCCGCGAGACCTACGGGCAGTCCGGTGTCGCGATCCTGCGTTCCGAGAACGGCCGCCGCCACGTCGTCGACCGCACCGGAACCACTCCGCCCGCCTCGGTCGACGAGGCCGATACCGTGTGCGAGATCGACGACGGCCGTCTTGCGCTACTGCTGTCCGGCCCAGGATTGCGACCCCGCGACCGCCGGATCCTCACCGCGGTCACCGGGCAGATCGCCGGGTTGATCCGCCAGGACGAACTCACCGCCGAAGCGGCGAAAGCCTCGGCCCTGGCCGAAACCGACCGTCTACGGCGGCTGTTGCTGTCGGCGGTGAGCCACGACCTGCGCACCCCGCTCGCCGCCGTCAAGGCCGCCGTGTCCAGTCTGCGCAGTACCGACGTCGAATTCTCCGCCGAGGACACCGCGGAGCTGCTCGCGACGATCGAGGAGTCCACCGACCAGCTCACCGCCCTCGTGTCGAACCTGCTCGACTCCTCTCGGCTCGCGGCCGGGGTGGTCACGCCCGTCCTGCAGCCGCTCTACCTCGACGAGGTGCTGCACCGGGCCGTGGTCACGCTCTCGAGCGGCGGCCCGGACGCCGCCCGCCGGGTGCGCGAACGACTCGAGGTCGACGTCGGCGACACGATGGTCGAGGCGGACAGCGGCCTGCTCGAACGAATCCTGGCCAACCTTCTCGACAATGCCCTGCGCTACGCGCCGACCGGCCCGATCCGGGTCGGTGCCGTCACTTCCGGTGACCGCACCACCGTCACCATCGCGGACTGCGGTCCCGGCCTCGGATCCGGCGACGCCGGCAACGTCTTCCCACGAATCGGCGACCACCGCAGCGGCGGGGCGGGGCTCGGATCGACCGTCGCGCGAGGATTCGCCGAAGCGATGAGCGGAACCGTCACCACCACCGAGACACCCGGCGGCGGGACGACCATGGTCGTCGAACTCGCGTCCGCGCAGCCGAGGGTGCCGCGATGACCCGCATACTCGTCGTCGACGACGAACCACAGATCCTGCGCGCGTTGCGCATCAACCTCACCGCACGCGGGTACGAGGTGATCACCGCCGGTGACGGACGCTCCGCCCTGCGGGCCGCCGCCCAGCAGCGTCCCGACGTGATCGTCCTCGACCTCGGACTACCCGACCTCGACGGGATCGAGGTGCTCGCCGGGCTGCACGGCTGGTGCACCGCCCCGGTCATCGTCCTCTCGGCACGTACCGACGCCCTCGACAGGTGGCCGCTCTCGATGCCGGAGCCGACGACTACGTCACGAAGCCGTTCGGGATGGAGGAGTTCCTCGCCCGCATCCGCGCCGCGGTCCGCCGAGCCGGCACCATCTCGGGCACGACCGAACCGGCGATCGACACCGACGACTTCACCGTCGACCTCGCCGCGAAGAAGGTCACGCGCGACGGCGCACCGGTTCACCTGACTCCCACCGAGTGGGGGATGCTCGAGGTGCTGGTGCGCAACCGCGGAAAGCTCGTCGGGCAGCGCGAACTGCTGGAAGAGGTGTGGGGACCGTCCTACACGACCCAGACCCATTACCTGCGGGTGTATCTCACGCAGCTGCGGCGCAAACTCGAGCCCGATCCCGCCCATCCCCGGCACCTGCTCACCGAGCCGGGGATGGGATACCGCTTCGAACCTTGAGGCAGACCGCCCGAGACGAAGTCGACGGTCCGAGCGGCACAGGACGGCACAGGACGGCACAGGACGGACGGCACAGGGCGGACGGCACAGGGCGGACGGCACGACGGATTCGCACCGAATTGTCGGTTCCGACCGGTACGAGGTCCTGCGCGGCGCTACCGTCGACGCATGTCAGCGGACGTTGCTGCGGCACCTGCGGCGCACCCCCACCTGTCTGCCCGGCCCCGCGGCCGCCTGAACTCGGTCCCGCACGTGGCGGGCCTGACCCTCGGGATCTTCGCCCTCGCGGTGGCGCTGTGGTCGCTCTCCCCCACCCTGCGCTACTTCGTCCACACCCCACGCGAATACGTCGACACCTACCTGTTCGACGCCCCCGACACCAGCCTGTCGTATGCACTGGTGCTCGGTCTGCTCGCGGCGGCCCTGGCCAGTCGCAAGCGGATCGCATGGTGGATTCTCACCGTGTACCTGGCCGGATTCGCGATCTACAACGGGTACGTGGCGGTGTCGGAGCGCGATATCGGCGCGGCGATCGGTCTCGTGGTGCAGGTCGCGGTGGTGGGGATCCTGCTCGCGGCGTACCCGGAGTTCTACACGCGGGTCCGTCGCGGCGCGGTGTGGAAATCGCTGGGTGTCCTCGTCGCCGGCCTGGCCGTCGGGACACTGATCGGGTGGGGCCTGGTGGAGCTGTTCCCCGGCACCCTGCCGTCCGACGAGCGGTTGCTGTGGGCGGTCAACCGGGTCACCGCCCTGTCCCTGCTCGACAACGATCAGTTCAGCGGGCGCCCACACGGATTCGTCAACACCCTGCTCGGCCTGCTGGGGGCGCTGGCGCTGATCGCGGCGGTGATCGTGCTGTTCCGGTCGCAACGGGCGACCAACGCACTGACCGGGAACGACGAATCCGCCATCCGGGGCCTGCTCGAGCGGAACGGCGACGATTCGCTGGGCTACTTCGCGACCCGGCGCGACAAGGCGGTGGTCTTCGCGCCCAGCGGTAAGGCCGCGGTGACCTACCGCGTGGAGGTCGGGGTGTGTCTCGCCAGTGGGGATCCCATCGGAAATCCGGAGGCGTGGCCGCACGCGATCGACGAGTGGCTCGCGCTCGCCCGGGGGTACGGCTGGGCGCCGGCGGTGATGGGGGCGAGCGAGGCCGGCGCCGGCGCCTATCGCCGGGCCGGTCTGTCGGTCCTGCAACTCGGCGACGAGGCCGTTCTCCACACCACGGGGTTCTCGCTGTCCGGCCGGGAGATGCGGCCCGTGCGCCAAGCCGTGACGCGGGCGCACAAGCAGGGCGTGACGGTGCGTATCCGCCGGCACCGGGACGTTCCCGAGGCCGAAATGGCGCAGGCGATCCGCCTTTCCGACGACTGGCGCGACACCGAGACCGAACGCGGATTCTCGATGGCGCTCGGCCGGCTCGGGGATCCGCTCGACGGCCGGTGCGTGCTCGTGGAGGCGACGGTCCACGGCGAGGTGGTGGCGTTGCTGTCCCTCGTCCCGTGGGGGGCCGACGGCGTCTCGCTCGATCTGATGCGGCGGAATCCGCAGGCCCCCAACGGTGTCGTGGAGATGATGGTGTCGGAACTCGCTGCTCACGGCGGCGAGTTCGGGATCACCCGGATCTCGTTGAACTTCGCGGTGTTCCGCTCGGTGTTCGAGGAGGGCGCACGGATCGGCGCCGGTCCGGTGCTGCGGCTGTGGCGTTCGGTGCTGGTGTTCTTCTCCCGCTGGTGGCAGCTCGAGGCGCTGTACCGGTCCAACGTGAAGTACCAGCCCGAGTGGGTGCCCCGGTTCCTGTGCTTCGCCGACAACCGGGTGCTGCCCCGGGTCGGGATCGCGTCGGCGATCGCCGAGGGCTTCCTCACGCTGCCCAGCTTCGGCCGGGAGCGGAGCGCCCGCCGCCACACCGGAACCCAGACGTCCGCTCCTCCGGCGCTCGTCGAGACCGGCACCCTGCGTGACGACGGCGGCGCCCCCGCCACCCTGCCGGCGCCGGAGTCGCGCACCGGACCCCGCCGTCCGGAGCAGGTGCGGGTGCGGATGGCGAAGCTCGAACGGCTCGAGGAGGCGGGCGTCGACCCGTATCCGGTGGCGAACCCGCCGTCGCACACCTGCGCGGCGACGGTGACCGCACCCGAGGGCACCGCGGTGCGGATCGCCGGTCGTATCCTGCGACTCCGCGACTTCGGCGGCGTGCTGTTCGCGGTGCTGCGGGACTGGTCGGGGGACGTGCAGATCCTGGTCGACCGCAGCCGCGTCGGCGGCCGCCGGTTCGTGTTCGACCTCGGCGACCTCGTCGAGGTGAGCGGGGTGACGGGCCGCAGTCGCAGCGGCGAGCTCTCGGTGCTCGCGGAGGACTGGCGGCTCGACGGCAAGTGCCTGCACCCGCTGCCCGACAAGTGGCGCGGCCTGACCGATCCGGAGGCTCGGGTGCGGCAGCGGTACGTCGACCTCGCGATCAACCGCACCGCGCGCCGGTTGCTCGCGGCGCGCAGCGCGGTGGTGCGGTCGCTGCGCGAGCAGCTGCAGGCGCGGGGCTACCTCGAGGTGGAGACCCCGATCCTGCAGCCCGTGCACGGCGGCGCCAACGCCGCCCCCTTCACCACCCACATCAACGCCTACGACCTCGACCTGTACCTGCGGATCGCACCCGAGCTGTACCTCAAACGCCTGTGCGTGGCGGGCATGGAACGGGTCTTCGAGATCGGCCGGGTGTTCCGCAACGAGGGGGCGGACTTCAAGCACAATCCGGAGTTCACGATTCTCGAGGCCTACGAGGCGCACGCGAACTACGAGGTCATGCGGGTGCTGGCCCGCGAGCTGATCCAGGCCGCGGCCGTCGCGGCCCACGGACGTGCGGTGATCGTCCGGCCCGGCCCCGACGGGACGCCCGTCGAGATCGACATCTCCGGCGAGTGGCCGGTGAAGACGTTCCACGGGGCGGTCTCGGACGCCCTCGGCACCGAGATCGACGCGCAGACACCGGTCGAGGAGTTGCGCCGGCTGTGCGACGAGCACGAGATCCCGTACAACCCCGAGTGGGACGCCGGTGCGACGGCGCAGGAGATGTACGAGCACCTCGTCGAATCCCGCACCGAATTCCCCACCTTCTACACCGACTTCCCCACCTCGGTGTCGCCGTTGACGCGCCCGCACCCGACGAAACCGCTCGTCGCGGCGAAGTGGGACCTCGTCGCCTGGGGGATCGAACTCGGCACGGCCTACAGCGAGCTGACCGACCCGATCGACCAGCGGGCCCGGCTCACCGAGCAGTCGCTGCTCGCCGCGGGAGGCGACGAGGAGGCGATGGAACTCGACGAGGACTTCCTGCAGGCGCTCGAACACGCCATGCCGCCCACCGGGGGTCTCGGCATGGGGGTCGACCGGATCGTCATGCTGATCACGGGCGGCAGCATCCGCGAGTCCCTCGCCTTCCCCCTCGCCAAGCCCCGCGCACGCCGGTGAGCACCCCGGTTTCACGTGAAACACCGGGTCGACCGAGCGCGCGATCGGTCGTCGTGCGATCGTGGTGACGTGCAGCTTCTCCTGATTCGACACGCCCTACCCGAGATCTCCCGGGTCAGCGAGGGACGCGCCGACCCGTCGCTGACCGAGGAGGGCCGCGCCCAGGCCGCGCGGCTGCCGACCGCGCTCGAGCCCTACCGGATCGCGCGGGTGTTCAGCAGCCCGCAACGCCGCGCCCTGGAGACGGCGGCGCCGCTCGCCGAGGCCCGCGGGCTTCCCGTCACCCGGCTCGAGGGCCTGGCGGAGTACGACTACCACCTCGACCACTACATTCCGTTCCACCTCGCGCAGGAGCTTGCCCCGGACGCCGTGGCACGCATCCGCGCAGGTCACCTCCCCGACTTCGTAGATGCGGACGAATTCCGCACCCGCGTTCTCGCCGCCACCCAGCACATCGTCGACACCTGCGCGCACGACGACACCGTCGCCGTGTTCGCCCACGGCGGCGTCGTCAACGTCCTGCTCCAGGACCTGCTCGGGCTCGACCGGCCGCTGATGTTCCCCATCGAGTACACATCGGTGACCCGCATCCTCGTCTCCCGCAACGGTGCCCGGCGGGCGGCCTCGGTCAACGAGACCGGGCACGTGCGCGACATGCTGCGCGTCTGATCCGTTCGCCGCAACCGGTGTGAACCGGCTCGGATCCGGGTATCGGTACGACGTGGGCGGAACCGCGACGAGGCGGCCGCCGCGAGGGCGTGGCAGCCGGGCGGAAGGTAGCCGTCGGGCCACGACCGCCGGCCGGTGTCGACGACGCCGGGCCCCCGAGATTCGACGAGCAGGAGATTGCCATGATGAGAGCTCTGACCTTCGCCGCCGGTGCCGCCGTGGGCTTCGTGCTGGGCACCAGGGCCGGGCGTGAGACCTACGAGAAGATGCGCGATCAGTCCGTTCAGCTGTGGAACAAGCCCGAGGTACAGCAGAAGGTCACCGAAGCGAAGGAGACCGTGCAGGAGAAGGCGCCCCAGGTGCAGGAGAAGGCCGGCGACCTGACGAAGAAGGCCGCCGAGAAGGCGAACATCTCGGGCGGCGGCAACATGGCACCCGACGCCGCCGGCGGCGGGCCGGCCGTGACTCCCCCGGCCGCGGGCGCACCGATCGTCCCGCCTCCGAACGAGGGCAAGCACTCCCTCTAGCGGCCGGACGCAGACCGGCCCGGTGCCGCATCGGGTGAATTCCGGTGCGGCACCGCCGGGTGTAGTCGCGTTCCGAACGGGTACTCCGACCGCGTACAACGGAACGGCTCACCCCGACACGATCCCCCGATCGACACAGGAGGCGACATGACGCGACCCGACGGCGACGGCGACCCCGCCACCGCGGACACCGACAGCGGGTCCCGAGGTGCCGACGACGACGTCCTGTCCGATCCGGCCGAATGGGCCGGGGAAGGCGGCGCCACCGACGAGGGCCCGTCCACCGACGTCGAGAACGGCTGAGATCAGGCGCGCGCCGTCCGGGTTCGCAGCCGCTCGGCCCACTGCTCGGCGTCGTCCATACCGATCACCAGGGCGTCGCGCGCGTGTCCCGACAGTTCGACGCGCAGGGCGGGCTGTCCGCGCCGCACGGCGACGAGTTCGTTGCGTCCCCGCGCGCGCCAGGTGCCGATCTTGCGGGCACCCGGCAGCCCGAGGCCGGGAGCGCGCATTCCTCGCGTCGCGGCGAGACCGTCGGCGTGGACCTCGACGTCCCGGATGGCATCCAGGGGGACGTCGACATCGCGGATCAGTCCCGCGATCTTCTCGAAGCGCGTGAAGCGCAGCGTCAGGACTCCGTGGTCGATGCTCAGCGTCGTCATGGCTCCCATTGTTCTCATTGCTGAGAACAATGTCAATCGTGAGAACATTGACGGGTGAGAGGAGACATGACCACCGCGGAACTGCTGTTGCATCCGGTGCGCCTGCGGATCGTCCAGGCGCTGCTCGGCGACCGCACCGCCACCACCGCGCAGCTACGTGCCCTCATCGACGACGTTCCCGCCGCCACCCTCTACCGGCAGATCGCGACGCTCACCGGCGCCGGAGTCCTCGACGTCGTCGCGCAGCGCCGCGTCCGCGGCGCGGTCGAACGCACCTACCGTCTCGTCGCCGAACGCGCGCACATAGACGGGCAGGAGGCGGCGACGATGAGCACCGAGAACCATCGGCGTGCCTTCCTCGCCTTCACCGCGCAGCTGCTCGCCGACTTCGACGCGTACCTCGACGATCCCGAGCGACGGGATCCGGCCGAGGACGTCGTCGGATACCGGCAGGCAGCCCTCGATCTGACCGACGAGGAGGCCCTCGCCCTGGTCACCGAGATGCGGCAGCTGCTGACGCGCTACCTCGAGCTGGGCCCCGGCCCGGGCCGGCGCCGGCGGCTGCTGAGCACCGTCGTCGTACCGGCCCGCGACGTGTCGGGTCAGGAATCCGGGGAGCGATGACCGGCCGGCTCGGTCGTACCGGCTACGCGACGGCCGTGAGCGGATGGATCACCGGCGCCGCCGCGAGGTGCTCCCCCACCGTCGCCAGGGCGGACGTGACGTGCCGGGAGGTCATGTGCGCGTCGAGCGCCTCCTGACCCGACCAGACCTCGACCGTCACGAATGTGCCTGGCGCCGAGCCGGATTCGAAAAGTTCGTACGAGACGCAGCCGTCCTCGTCGCGACTCGCCGCGGCCAGCGCCACCAGCGCGCCCCGCACCGCGTCCTCCGAACCGGGCTTCGCCGGAATGGTCGCCACCACACGCAGTTCCGTCATTTCTCGACGGTACCGCGCGCGGCTGCCGTGCACGAGCGGCTCGGACGAGGAAGATGGTGCCCATGAGATCGCGGATCGCGGAGATGCGTCGATGGCGCGCAGGGACAGTGGTCCATCAGCGCCTGCACGACCTGACCGGGACGCTCGTCGTGGTCACCGGGGCGGGCAGCGGTATCGGCCGCGCGACGGCACGGGCGTTCGCCGACGTGGGGGCGATCGTCGTGGTCGCCGACCGCAACGTCGACACCGCCCGCGCCACCGCGGAGCTGCTCAACGCGCCCCTCCCCGGCGCCGGCGGCTCGCGAGCGGTCTTCGGTGGCGGGGCGCACGCCTACGAACTCGACGTCGCCGACGAGGAGCAGGTGCGGCGGTTCGCCGCGACGGTCCGTTCCCAGCACGGCGTGCCGGACGTGGTCGTCAACAACGCCGGAATCGGCGTGATCGGCACGTTCACCGCCACCCCGCAGGAGACGTTCGAGCACGTCATGGACGTCAACTTCTGGGGCGTGGTGTACGGGTGCCGGGCGTTCGGGGACCAGATGCTCGAGCGCGGCACCGGCGGGCACATCGTCAACGTCGCCTCGGCGGCCGCGTTCACCCCGCAGAAGAGCCTCGTCGCCTACTCGACGAGCAAGGCCGCGGTCCTGATGTTCACCGAGTGCCTGCGGGCGGAACTGATGGTCCACGGGATCGGGGTGAGCGCGATCTGTCCGGGGCTCGTGGGCACGAACCTGGTTCCCGGTGCCGAGATGGTGGGCCTCGGCGCACCGGAGCAGCGCACGCTCCGCGAGCGGGTCACGGCGCTGTACCGCACGCGCAGCTATCCGCCGTACAAGGTCGGCGAGGCGATCGTCGCCGCGGTGCGGCACAACCGGGCACTGGTGACCGTGACGCCGGAAGCGAAGACCCGGCGGTGGGTGAGCCGCCTCGCCCCGGAGGCGATGCGATTCGGTGCCCGCTTCGAGCCGGACCGCTGAGCGCCGCGCGTCCCCGCCCGTGCGCGGCGAACTCGATCGTTGTCGGCGGCGGCCACGCACCGCTCAGGAGATGACCGTGGACGGGTACCGCCGTGCCCGGAACCGTGGTCACCGGGGAGAGCCGGACCGGGCGGTGGGGCCTCTCCGGGCGGAGTCCCGGCTCGGGCCTGCCGGTAACCTGACCCTGTGCCGGATCGTCCGATTCTCGTCAGTGCCTGCCTGGCCGGCGTGCCGTGCCGGTACAACGCGGAGGCCCGGCCGGACGAGGACGTGGTCGCCGACGTGGCCGCCGGACGCGCGATCGCCGTGTGTGCGGAGGTGCTGGGCGGACTCCCCACGCCGCGCCCACCCGCCGAGATCGTCGGCGGCGACGGTCGAGACGTCCTTGCCGGCCGAGCACGCGTCGTCACCGACACCGGAGCGGACATGACCGATCCGTTCGTCCGTGGGGCCGAGATCGTCGCCGGGATCGCCGCCGAGCACGACGTGCGCGAGGCGGTCCTGCAGGCACGCAGTCCCTCCTGTGGCTGCGGAGCGATCTACGACGGAACGCATTCGGGGACCGTGACCGACGGCGACGGCGTGCTCGCCGCTCTGCTCGCCGCGCGCGGCATCACCGTGCGCGCGCGACGCGGCTCGCGGACCTGACGGCCCGTCAGACCTTGGAAGCCAGCCAGTTCCGCAGCCACGTCGTGGCCGAGGTGCCGTTCGGTTCGACCGCGTAATTGGTGTAGTCCTGGTGGATCTGCGACTCGTAGAACTTCCGGATCTTGATCTCGCGCTCGTCGTTGGCCTGCTCGGTGAGCTGGGACTGCAGGATGGGGAGCCCGCCCGCGCTCATCAGATCCAGGTAGATCGCGTCGGCCTCGGCACGATACCGGTCGACGGCGGACGGGTCGCCCCCGGAGGCCATCGCGAGGAAACCCGCAGCGCGGGTGACGAAATCGTCCTTGGGCGTCGAGCAGTACAGGTCGCCGACGGCGCAGAAGGTGCGGACGTCGCCGCTGACGAACCCGAACCCGCCGATGCGGGGCCCGCCGGCGCCGTTGCCCGCGACGGGCGGTCCGATCAGGATGTCCGCCTCGGAACGACGGGGGTCGGAGAGCAGGCCGACCGCGGCGAGCCGATGCGGCGGGACCACTCCGAAGCCGGTGCCGATCTCGGCGGCGAGATCGCCGGCCGCGTCGGCGCCCTGGCTGTAGCCGACGAGCGCGAACCGCGCCTCGGGGCACGCGGCCGCCGTCGCGGCGACGATGCCGCGGGCATTGTCGACGGCCTGCTGCCGCGACACACCGTAGACCTCGCCCTCCCACGGGAACGCCGTCGCGGCGTACCGGACGTAGTCGACCCGGGCCCCGGGAGGAAGATTGGAGGTGACCGCCGCGAGCATGCCGTTGCCTCGCTGCGGTGCAGGCGTGTTCGACGTTTCCCACGTGCCCGGCACGGCGACGACCTGGAGCTTCGGGCACCCGGCCGGATCGGCCTGGACCGCGGGAGCCGTCACCGCCGACCCCACTACGGTGGCCGCGGCGACCGCTACCAGCGTCAACACACTTCTCAGCCCCACCGCAGCCCCCTGAGGTCTCCTGCCGATCTCGACGTCGTCACGAAATGATGCACATGCAATATGACACAGAGATGAACGAGACGGGAGACCCCCTTTACTCCCGCAGGACGGTCACCGCTCCCCCGCCGATGTTGGTGACGAACACGTTCCCCGCCCCGTAGTCGACGGCCGTCCCCACGGTGCCGCGGTCGACGACTCGTTGCAGCTGCCCCGGACGGTCCACGACGGTCACCGCCGAGGCGCCGATGTTGGTGACGAAGACGTTGCCGGTCAAAGGATCCGTGACCACGACACCGGGAGGCAGCACCTCCGGCGGCAGCGGACCGGCCGCCGCATCGTGGTCCGCGACCGTCACGTGGCCGGCGCCGATGTTCGTCACGTAGACACCGTCCGTACCGGCGTCGAGCGTGAGTTCCGGGGTGAGATGCGCGAGCGGCGAGGCCGCCGGGCTCGGCGCGGACGGCGGGGGGCCCGCCAGGACCCGATCGCGGTCGACGGTGACCGTACCGACGCCGAGATTGGTGACCGCGACGTTGCCGTTACCGCCGTCCACACGCATCTCCACCGGCGCGCCGGACGGCGCCGCAGCGGCGGCCGGGTGCGGTGGAACGGACACGGACACGGCACCCGGCCCCAGGTTGGTGATGCACGAATTACCCGCTCCCCCATCGACTCCGAGAAGTCGCAGGCCGTCGTACCCGGCCACCGGCGGCGCCTGCGGAACGCCGTCGACGGTCACGGCACCGCCGACGTTGCGCACACATTCGCCGGGGACCTGCGCCCCCGCTGGGGCGGCACTCAGGGCCGCCACGGTCCCGGCGCCGAGGATGCCCGCCGCAAGTGATCGTCTCGTGATGCGGTGACCCCTGCGCATCGTGATGCGGTGACCCATGCGCACGACCATAACGCGCGAACCGTCCCGAACGGACGAAACGGGAAGGGCGCGCCCACCGGATTTCCGGCGGGCGCGCCCCGCGCGCTCAGCGCTGTCGCAATCCAGCGCTCAGCGCTGTCGCAATCCAGCGCTCAGCGCTGCCACATTCGAGCGCTCAGCGCTGTCACATTCGAGCGCTCAGCGCTGTCACATTCGAGCGCTCAGCGCTGTCACATTCGAGCGCTCAGCGCTGCGGCATCGTGGTGGTGGTGATCGGCGAAGGGAGCACCGTCGCACCCTCGAGGTATTGATCGACCGCCGCGGCGCAGGAACGACCCTCCGCGATGGCCCACACGATGAGCGACTGGCCGCGGCCCATGTCACCGGCGACGAAGACGCCGTCGACGTTGGTGGCCCATTCCTTGGAGCGGGCGACGTTGCCGCGCTCGTTGAGGTCCACGCCCAGGTCGGTGAGCAGGCCCGGCTTCTCGGGGCCGACGAAGCCCATGGCCAGGAGCACCAGGTCGGCTTCGAGCTCGAAGTCGGTCCCCTCGACCTTCTCGAAGCGGCCGTTCACCATCTTCACCTCGTGCGCCTTCAGGGCGGCGACCTTGCCGTCCTTGCCGACGAACTGCTCGGTGTTGACGGAGAACACGCGCTCGCCGCCCTCCTCGTGCGCGGAGGACACCCGGTACATCAGCGGGTAGGTCGGCCACGGCGTCGATTCGGCGCGCTCCTCCGGGGGGCGCGGCATGATCTCGAACTGGTGCACGCTGGCCGCGCCCTGACGGTGCGAGGTGCCGAGGCAGTCGGCGCCGGTGTCACCGCCACCGATGATGACGACCTTCTTGCCCTTCGCCGTGATGGTCGGCTCCGGCAGGTCGCCGAGCTGCACCCGGTTGGCGATCGGCAGGAACTCCATCGCCTGGTGGATGCCGTCCAGCTCACGCCCGGGAATCGGCAGGTCGCGGGCCTCGGTGGCGCCACCGGCGAGCACGACCGCGTCGAACTGCTCCCGCAGCTGATCGGCAGTGATGTCGACACCGACGTTCACGCCCGTCTCGAAGACGGTGCCCTCGGCCTCCATCTGCGCCAGACGGCGATCGATGACGGCCTTCTCCATCTTGAACTCGGGGATGCCGTAGCGCAGCAGACCACCGATGCGGTCCTCGCGCTCGAACACGGTCACCGAGTGGCCGGCGCGGGTGAGCTGCTGCGCCGCAGCCAGACCCGCCGGGCCGGAGCCCACGACCGCGACCTTGCGGCCCGTCAGCTTCGACGGCATGACCGGTGCGACCCAGCCCTCGTCGAAGGCCTTCTCGATGAGTTCGACCTCGACCTGCTTGATGGTCACCGGGTCCTGGTTGATGCCCAGGACGCAGGAGGCCTCACACGGCGCGGGGCACAGCCGGCCGGTGAACTCCGGGAAGTTGTTGGTGGCGTGCAGGCGTTCGATGCCGTCGTTCCACTTGCCCTTGTAGGCCAGGTCGTTCCACTCGGGAATCAGGTTTCCGAGGGGGCAACCGTTGTGGCAGAACGGGATACCGCAGTCCATGCAGCGGCTGGCCTGGACCTGGAGGGTGTCGAGCGGGAACGGCTCGTACACCTCCTTCCAGTCGAGCAGCCGCAGCGGAACGGGCCGGCGAACCGGCGTCTCCCGCGAGCCGTGCTTGAGGAAGCCGCTTGGATCACCCACGAGCCGCCTCCATGATCGCCTCGTCCACGTTCGCGCCTCGAATCTCGGCGTCCTTGATAGCCATGAGTACCTTCTTGTAATCGCGAGGCATGACCTTCGCGAAGTGGCTGACCTGCTGCGACCAGTCGGCCAGGATGCGGGCTGCAACCTCGGAGCCCGTTTCGTCACGATGGCGCTCGATGGCGCCCTTGAGCCAGAGGAAGTCCTCGCCCTCGAGGTCCTCGAGATCGACCAGCTCGGTGTTCAGGTTCGCCTCGAAATCGCGGTCCGGGTTGTACACGAACGCGACACCGCCGGACATGCCGGCGCCGAAGTTGCGGCCGGTCTTGCCCAGGATGACGACCTTGCCGCCGGTCATGTACTCGCAGCCGTGGTCGCCGACGCCTTCGACGACGGCCGTGGCACCCGAGTTGCGCACCGCGAACCGCTCACCCGCCACGCCGCGGATGAGGGCCTCGCCACTGGTGGCGCCGAACAGGATCACGTTGCCGGCGACGATGTTGTCCTCGGCGACGAAGCCCGGCGCCGCGTTGAGCGGCGGGCGGACGACGATCCGGCCGCCGGACAGGCCCTTGCCGACGAAGTCGTTGGCGTCGCCGAACAGCCGCAGCGTGATGCCCTTGGGCACGAACGCGCCGAAGCTGTTGCCGGCCGAACCGGTGAACGTGATGTCGATCGTGTTGTCCGGCAAGCCTTCCCCGCCGTACACCTTGGTGAGCTCGTGGCCGAGCATGGTGCCGACGGTGCGGTTGACGTTGGCGATCTTGGTCTCGATCGTCACCGGCGTACCCGACTCGAGAGCAGGCCGCGCCTGGGTGATGAGCTCGTTGTCGAGCGCCTTGTCCAGCGCGTGGTCCTGTTCCTTGGTGCAGTGCAGGTCCTGCTCGCAGAAGATCGGCGAACGGGTCTGCTCGAGCAGCGGCGACAGGTCCAGCTTCGAGGCACGGTAGTGGTCGACGGCCTTGGTGGTGTCGAGCATGTCGACGCGCCCGATGGCCTCGTCGAGGGAACGGAAGCCCAGCTCGGCCAGGTACTCGCGCACCTCTTCGGCGATGTAGAGCATGAAGTTCTCGACGAACTCCGGCTTGCCGGTGAAGCGCTTGCGCAGCACCGGATTCTGCGTCGCCACACCCACCGGGCAGGTGTCGAGATGGCACACGCGCATCATGATGCAACCGGACACCACCAGCGGAGCGGTGGCGAAGCCGAACTCCTCACCGCCGAGCAGGGCGGCGACGACGACGTCGCGGCCGGTCTTCATCTGCCCGTCCACCTGCACGACGATGCGGTCGCGCAGACCGTTGAGCAGCAGCGTCTGCTGCGTCTCGGCGAGACCGAGCTCCCACGGCGCACCCGCGTGCTTGAGCGAGGTCAGGGGGGACGCGCCGGTGCCGCCGTCGTGACCGGAGATCAGCACCACATCGGCGTGCGCCTTCGACACACCCGCCGCGACGGTGCCGACACCGATCTCGGAGACCAGCTTCACGTGGATGCGGGCCTGCGGGTTGGCGTTCTTCAGGTCGTGGATCAGCTGCGCGAGATCCTCGATCGAGTAGATGTCGTGGTGCGGCGGGGGCGAGATCAGGCCCACACCCGGCGTCGAGCCACGCACCTCGGCGACCCACGGGTACACCTTGTGCGGCGGCAGCTGCCCGCCCTCACCCGGCTTGGCGCCCTGCGCCATCTTGATCTGGATGTCGGTGCAGTTGGTCAGGTAGTGCGCGGTGACACCGAACCGGCCGGAGGCGACCTGCTTGATCGCCGAGCGCCGCCAGTCGCCGTTCTCGTCCGGGGTGAAGCGGTCCGGATGTTCGCCGCCCTCACCGGAGTTCGAGCGGCCGCCGAGACGGTTCATCGCGATCGCGAGGGTCTCGTGCGCCTCCGCGGAGATCGAGCCGTAGCTCATCGCGCCCGTGGAGAACCGCTTGACGATCTCGCTGGCCGGCTCGACCTCCTCGAGCGGCACCGCCGGGCGCTCTCCCGTGCGGAACTCGAACAGGCCGCGCAGCGACGCGAGCCGCTCCGACTGGTCGTCGACGAGCTGGGTGTACTCCTTGAAGATCGAGTACTGCCCGGTGCGGGTGGCGTGCTGGAGCTTGAACACCGTGTCCGGGTTGAACAGGTGGTACTCGCCCTCGCGGCGCCACTGGTACTCGCCGCCGACCTCGAGCTCGCGGTGGGCGTGCTCGGAGGGACGGTCCATGAAGGCGAGCGAGTGCCGGGCGGCGACGTCCTGCGCGATCTCGTCGAGGCCGATGCCGCCGAGCTGCGACTGCATCCCGGTGAAGTACTCGTCGACGATCTCCTGCGAGAGGCCGATCACCTGGAAGAGCTGGGCACCGGTGTAGGAGGCGAGGGTGGAGATGCCCATCTTGGACATCACCTTGAGCACGCCCTTCGACGCGGCCTTGATGTAGTTCGCGAGGGCCTTGTCGAGGGTGATGCCGTCCGGCAGGTCGCCGTTCTGCAGCAGCTCGTCGATGGTCTCGAAGGCCATGTACGGGTTCACCACGGCCGCACCGAAACCGCACAGCGCGGCGATGTGGTGCACCTCGCGGGCGTCGCCGGCCTCGACCAGCAGCCCCACCTTGGTGCGGGTCTTCTCGCGGACGAGATGGTGGTGCACCGCCGAGGTGAGCAGCAGCGACGGGATCGGCGCGAGGTTCTCGTCGGACTCCCGGTCCGAGAGCACGATCAGGCGAGCGCCCCCGTCGATGGCCTCGGAGACCTGGCCGCGGATGTTCTCGAGCGCGCGGCGCAGGCCCTCGCCGCCCTCGGCGACGGGGTACAGACCGCGGATGATGACGCTGTTGAAGCCGGGGAACTGCCCGTCGTCGTTGACGTGGATCAGCTTCTGCAGGTCGTCGTTGTCGATGACCGGGGCCGAGATCAGGATCTGCCGGCACGATTCGGCGGTGGGGTTCAGCAGGTCGCCCTCGGGGCCGAGCATGCCGCCGAGGCTGGTGACGACCTCTTCCCGGATCGCGTCGAGTGGCGGGTTGGTGACCTGCGCGAACAACTGCGAGAAGTAGTCGAACAGCATGCGCGGACGCGAGGAGAGCACCGCGATGGGAGTGTCGGTGCCCATCGAACCGAGCGCCTCACCGCCCGTCGCCGCCATCGGCTTGACGAGGAGGTGGACCTCTTCGTTCGTGTAGCCGAACACCTGCTGGCGCAGCACGACCCGCTCGTGGGACATGTAGGTGTACTTGCTCTCGGGCAGATCCTCGAGCCGCGCGATGCCCTGGTCGATCCACTCCTGGTAGGGGTGCTCGGCGGCGAGGGCGCTCTTGATCTCCTCGTCGTCGATGATGCGGCCCTGCGAGGTGTCGACGAGGAACATGCGGCCGGGCTGCATGCGCAGCTTGCGCACGACCTTCTGCGGCTCGATGTCGAGCACGCCCACCTCGGAGGCCATGACGACGAGGCCGTCCTCGGTGACCCACACCCGCGACGGGCGCAGGCCGTTGCGGTCGAGGACGGCGCCGACGACGGTGCCGTCGGTGAAGCACACCGACGCCGGGCCGTCCCACGGCTCCATCAGGGCAGCGTGGTACTCGTAGAACGCGCGGCGGGCCGGGTCCATGGACTCGTGCCGCTCCCACGCCTCGGGGATCATCATGAGCACGGCGTGCGGCAGGCTGCGGCCGCCGAGGTGCAGGAGCTCGAGCACCTCGTCGAAGCGGGCGGTGTCGGACGCGCCCTCGGTGCAGACCGGGAAGATCTTGTCGAGCTTCTCGCGGCCGCCGAACACGTCGGAATCGATGAGCGCCTCGCGGGCACGCATCCAGTTGGCGTTGCCGGTGACGGTGTTGATCTCGCCGTTGTGGGCGACGCGGCGGAACGGGTGCGCGAGCGGCCACGACGGGAAGGTGTTGGTGGAGAAGCGCGAGTGCACCAGGCCCAGTGCCGACTCGACGCGCTCGTCCTGCAGATCGCGGTAGAAGCCCTCGAGCTGCGGCGTGGTGAGCATGCCCTTGTAGACGAAGGTCGACGCCGACAGGCTGGGGAAGTACACCGTCTCGCTGCCGGGGCCGTCCTGGCCGGCGCCCTCGCTGCCGAGCTCGTGCTCGGTGCGCTTGCGGACCACATAGGCCCGGCGCTCGAGGTCGAGACCGCCGAGGGTGCGGTCGGGCGAGGTGAGGAAGATCTGACGGAAGCTCGGCATGGCCTGCTTCGCCAGCGTGCCCAGGTCGGAGGGGTCGACGGGAACCTCGCGCCAGCCGAGGACCTGCAGGCCCTCCTCGGCGACGATCGCGTCGACGGCGGCGACGGCCTCGTCGGCGGCCTTCTCGTCCTGGGGCAGGAACGCGATACCGGTGGCGTAGAAGCCGGCGGGCGGCAGGTCGAAGTCGACGACCTCACGGAAGTAGCGGTCCGGAACCTGGATGAGGATGCCGGCACCGTCACCGGTGTTGGACTCGGAGCCCGCGGCACCGCGGTGCTCGAGGTTCACCAGCGCGGTGATCGCCTTCTCCACGATGTCCCGGCTGCGGCGACCATGCATGTCGACGACGAATGCGACACCGCAGGCGTCGTGCTCGTTCGCCGGGTGGTAGAGCCCTTGCGGCCCGGGAAGATGCTTCATACCTAGCCTTCGTTGCGTTTGATTGCAGCGACGACCAGCAGCGCTGATGGCCATCTACTTGCGTGAGCAAGTACCGACACGTGGTGGATCGGCACCGATCACCGTTCAGTATCCGCCCTTCCGCGACGATGCGGGTGCCCTTTTCGGCAGCTCGGGCCGGATCTCCCGGTCGGCTTGGACGTCGTGTGTCCACCGTGTTGCGTACAACGATATGTCAGCCGCCTGGGGACGACGCAACCAAGGCTATCCTATCCATCCCTAACGGCCCGGTGACCGACCGTTAACACGCGGTTGACGTACGACCACGCGGCGCTCCGCGTCACCGCAGCGCGCGCACCAGCCGGCGAAGGTCCTCGCGCGGGTCGGAGTCCGCATCCTCCGAGGTCAGACGGTGCAGGATCATCCCGTCGAGGTGGTCGGCGAGCATGCGTGCCCCGCCGACCGGATCCGCGGAGCCGAGAGCGGCGAGCACCGTGAGCCCCGTGCCCTGCAGTTCGTCGCGCCGGCGCTGCACGGACCGTCGCAGCGCCGGGGAGGCGCTGGCCTCGACGAACAGTGCGAACCGGGCCCGGGTACGCAGCGCATCGGGACCTGTCGCGAACATCACGTACCCCGCGAGCACGTCGACGAGTTCGTCCTCGGTGCGCGGGAGGTTTCCGCCCCCCAGGACGGCGATGTCGGACCGGTCGCGCTCGACGAGACGGTCGAGGACGCCCTCGAGCAGAGCCCGGCGCGTGCGGAAGTAGTTCGACGTGGAACCGGCCGGCACGCCGGCGGCCGCGTCCACGCCGCGATGGGTGAGCCCGCGCAACCCCTCCCGGCCGAGCAGTTCGATCGCGGCGTCGAGCACCGCGGCGCGTTTATCGGTCACCCCTCGACACTACAACAGTAGTGACAAGACACTACATACGTAGTATATTGTCGTCATGACCAGGAGCAACAGCGGCAAGGCCGCGGTCCTCGGCGGCGGAATCGGTGGGCTCACCGCAGCGAACGCACTCGTCCGGCGGGGCTGGCACGTCGACGTCTTCGAGCGTTCCCCCGCGTTGCCGGCGACCGGAACAGCGCTCGGGATGTGGCCGGCCGCGCTCGACGCTCTCGCCTCGGCCGGGCTCGCCGGCGCCGTCGAGCGACTCGGCGTCGCCCTGGACCGCGGCGCGATCGTGCGGCCCGACGGACGTCCGCTGGCGCGGATGCGCACCCGGCGGCCCGCCGTCCTGCTCTCGCGGCCGGCGCTGCTGGGCCTGCTCGCCGCGGGCCTGCCCGACGAGGTGCTGCGGCTCGGCCGGGCCGCCCCGCCACTGACCGAGCTCGGCGCCTACGACGTCGTGATCGGCGCGGACGGTCTGGGCAGCCCGACCCGCGACGCCCTCTTCGGCCCGGGCCACCGGCCCGTCCACGCAGGCCTCGCGGCCTGGCGCGGCTGGGTCGACGGCACCGTGGACACCGCGACCGAAACATGGGGCGCGGGCGCACTCTTCGGGATCACTCCCCGCGAGGGCGGCCTGGTCAACTGGTTCGCCGCGGTCCGCGCGCCCGTCGGCACCACCGGCGGCGCCGACGACCTCGTCGCCCGGTTCGGCGACTGGCATCCGGCCGTGCGCGACGTACTCGACCGCCTCGACCCCGCAACCGTGCTCCACCACGAGATCTACCAGTCCCCGCCGTTGCCGTCGTACGTGCGCGGCAACGTCGCGCTGCTCGGCGACGCCGCCCACGCCATGACGCCCAACCTCGGCCGCGGCGCCTGCGAGGCGATCGTCGACGCGGCCACCCTCGCGGGGCTGCTCGCCCGGTTCGAGGTGCCCGAAGCGCTCGGCCGCTACGACCGGGCGCGGCGTCGGACCACCCGGCTCCTCGTGCGGGCGTCGTACGCGGCGAGCCGGGTGGCGACGGCCGAACGCGGGACAGCCCTGCGCGACGCGGTGCTGCGGCTCGCGCCGCAACGGGCGTGACAGTCCACCGACATTCCGATATCGCTTTGTGACACAATACTTTTCGGAGAATCCTCCCGGTCCGGTGCGGACGGCCGGCTCGGGCAGAGTTCACCGAACCTGCCCCACGGCACTGCCCGCACCCGTACCCTTCGCGCCATGAGCCCGGACCTCGAGGGGCACGGCGGCGACCACGCCGCCGCGGTGGCCCGCGCCCACGGTGTCGAGACGATGTTCACCCTCTCCGGCGCGCACGTGTTCCCGCTGTACGACGCCGCGGTCAAGGGCGCGGCACGCATGCGGCTGATCGACGTGCGGCACGAGCAGACGGCGGTGTTCGCCGCGGAGGCCACGGGCAAGCTCCTCCGGCATCCCGGGCTGGCCGTGCTCACCGCCGGGCCCGGGGTGACGAACGGTGTCAGTGCCGTCACCCAGGCGTACTTCGCGGGGTCACCGCTGGTCGTGCTCGGCGGCCGCGCACCCAACGCCCGCTGGGGCACGGGCAGCCTGCAGGAACTCGACCAGCCGCCGCTGCTGTCCACCGTCACCAAGCTGTCCGAGACGGCGAAGACGCTGGACCGTGTGGGTCCGCTGGTCGACGAGGCGTTCAGGGCGGCCCGCGCGTCGCACCGGGGGCCGGCATTCGTGGACGTGCCGATGGACGAACTGTTCGGACGTGCCACGCTGCCGCTGCCGTCGCCGCCGGTCGCGGTCCGGCTCGAGCCCGACACGGACTCACAGGCGGAGATCGCCACCCTGCTCGCCGGGGCGCAGCGGCCGCTGCTCGTGCTGGGCACCGACGTGTGGGCCGATCACGCCGAGGAGGCGGCGCTGCGATTCGTCGACGAGGTCGGGATCCCGGTGATCACCAACGGCATGGGCCGCGGCGTGGTCCCCGGTGGACACCCGCTGCTCGTCACCAAGGCTCGCGGCACCGCGGTAGGGACCTGCGATCTGGCGATCGTCGTGGGCACGCCGCTGGACTTCCGCCTCGGCTACGGCCGGTTCGGTGGACGCGACGGCGCACCCGCGGCCCGGGTGGTGCACGTGGCCGACGAACCGGCGCAGGTGTCGGCACACGCCGAACTCGCCGCCTCGGTGTCCGGCGATCTCACGGCCTGCCTCGACGGCATCCTCTCGGCGCTGCCCTCGCGTCCGGACACGGAGACCTGGGTGCGACGCCTGCGCGAGGAGGCGACGGCCGCGGCCCAGCGCGACGCCGCCCTCCTGGCCGCCGACACCGACCCGATCCACCCGGCCCGGATCTACGGGGAACTGCTGCCGCGACTGGCCGACGACGCCGTGATCATCGGCGACGGCGGCGACTTCGTGTCGTTCGCGGGCAAGTTCGTCGAACCGAGACGGCCCGGCCAGTGGCTCGATCCCGGGCCGTACGGATGCCTCGGCGCCGGGCTCGGCGCGGCCGTCGCGGCGCGTGTGGCACGGCCGGCGAGTCAGGTGGTGCTGTTGCTCGGCGACGGCGCGGCCGGGCTGTCCCTGATGGACCTCGACACCCTGGTGCGGCACGAACTTCCCGTGGTGATCGTGGTGGGGAACAACTCGGCGTGGGGGCTGGAGAAGGGTCCGATGCAGCTGCTGTACGGCTACGACGTGGCCGCCGACCTGGCGCCGGGCACGCGGTACGACCTGGTGGCGACGGCGCTCGGGGCGGGCGGCGAGCTGGTGACGGATCCGCGGGAACTCGGCCCGGCCCTGGACCGGGCGTTCGCGTCCGGGGTGCCGTACCTGGTGAACGTGCTGACGGACGTCACAGCGGCGTACCCGCGGGGGACCACCGGAATCTGAGCGCCGGCGAAACCTGCCGGGCTGTGGACAACTTCGGGGTTGTCCACAACGGCGGTGAGCGGGCGGATTCCGCGTCCAGCGGGAGGTTGTCGTCGAACCCACTCGGCCGACGCCGCGAGGTCCTCCCGCTCGGCTCACGGCAGGCTGCGGGGCGTCTCGCGGGTCAGTCGACATCCCCGTCCCACGGGAACGTGACAACCCCACAAATAACAACTGACCGCAGCGAGTAAATCAGCTGCGGTCAGCGGTATCGAAAGGGTAACAGGCAGTTGTTAGGGTACGGAAACAAAAGTTCCGTGAAGTGAGTCACAGGGGGTTTGACCCTGTTCCCCAGCGGGAACCACCGCCCGAAGCGGTTGCGCAGAGACGTCCGTCACGTGGCGACTTGTTGAACACTCAACCGACTGGGAAAACGTCCCGAATCGGGCACAACAGACCATGCATCCTGCATGTAATCCGTCCGGGGATGCCAGACTGCTCGCCATGAGCACGACCCGCACTGCACATCGCACGACAACCCCGTCCTCGCCCCACGGCGCGACGAGCCTGACGGATCTCGCGGCCACCGCCGACGAGCACACCGTCGCCGACGTCCACCAGGGACAGGTGTTCCTCGGCATCCTCCATCGCGAGAACGACAGCGTCACCGCGGCACTCGCCACCGCCGAGACCTGCGCGCGGATCGAACGCGGCAGCGGCTCCGTCGCCGCAGCACAGCGGTACGAGGCGGAGGTCCGGAAGTTGCGCGAGACCCAGCGGGAGCTGCACTGCATGATTGCGAACCTGCGGACGCGCTTCGCGACGGCCGGCTCCTGAACTGAACGCACCGAGCGACCGGAGAACGACTCGGGCCCCCGATCCGCGAGGATCGGGGGCCCGATGTGGTGGGCGAAGGGGGACTTGAACCCCCACGTCCCGAAGGACACTGGCACCTGAAGCCAGCGCGTCTGCCATTCCGCCACTCGCCCGAGCGACTGGAAAACAGTAACACACCCCCTCGGCGAACAACGATTCGCCTGCGCAGAGGCCCTTTCCGGGCGATGCGCCGGACCGCGGCGGCGGGGGCGCCCCCTCCACCGGGCCGGATCGGACGAAAAGTCGATACCATGCAGAAGCGAGCTCTGCATTGCGACACGCAGACCGGAAAGGGGGTCGCCGTGGGTATCGCGCAGCGATTCGAACGCAAGCTGCAGGCTGCCGTCAGCGACGTGTTCGCGCGCGTCTTCGGTGGCGGCGTCGTTCCGCAGGAAGTGGAGGCCGCGCTCCAACGCGAGGCCACGGACGGCGTCCAGCAGCTCGACCGGGGCCACACGCTGGCTCCCAACCGGTACGTGATCACGATCAGCGAATCCGATCACGAAGCCCTCGCCGCGGATCGGGACTTGACGGTGAAGGCGTTCGCGCGTCACCTTGAGGACTTCATCCGCGAGCAGGGGTGGCAGACCTACGGTCAGATCCAGGTCGGATTCGAATCGTCGGCGGCGCTGCACACCGGGCAGTTCCGCACGCACGGGTCGGTCGACCCCGACGTCGGGCGCGCCCCGGCCTCACGGACACCGCACCACCGTTCAACCGTGACCCCCGACCCAGGAGTTGGCTCGATGACGCAGAACCCAGGCTACGACCCAAGCCGTGACCCCGCCGAGAGCGCCGAGCCGCAGTACGCGCGGAACGGTCACGCGCACGTAGGCCAGGATCAGCGCTACCAGCAGGGCCAGCGGAACGGCGGGGCGTACCCCTCCGCGCAGGCACCGTACGGCGGTGAGCAGGGCGGCTACGACGCCGGCGGATACGACCAGCAGGGCTACGGCGCGCCCGGCGGGCACGAGGAGCGGGGCTACGGCGAAGACCGAGGTTACGGCGGCTACTCCGGACAGGCGTACAGCCAGGACTACGGGCGCGACTACTCCCCGCAGTACCCGTCCCAGCAGGCCTACGGCGACGACCGCTACCAGGGCGGATACGCCCAGCCCGGTGGTTACGACCAGGGCTACCCGGATCAGGGGTACGGCCAGCAGGGCTATGCCGGACAGGGCTACCCCGACCAGGGGTATGCGGATCCGGGTTACGGCCAGCAGGGCTACCCCGAGCAGGGGTACGCAGACCAGGGCTACGGTGCCGGCGCGTACCAGCCCCCGCAGGCCGGCCGGGTGCTGACCGCGACGCTCCAGCTCGAGGACGGCAGCGGACGCTACTACCAGCTCCGGGAGGGCAGCAACATCGTCGGACGTGGGCAGGACGCCCAGTTCCGGCTGCCGGACACCGGCGTCTCCCGCCGCCACATCGACATCCGCTGGGACGGGCAGGTGGCCATGCTCTCGGATCTCGGCTCGACCAACGGCACCACCGTCAACGGTGCATCCGTGCAGGACTGGCAGCTCGCCGACGGCGACGTGATCCGGGCGGGTCACTCGGAGATCCTGGTGCGCATTCTCTGAGCGCCGAGGACCGAGACCCGATCGGAACCGGCCCGAGACCCATCCGACGCGTCGGCAACGCGCCGGACGATGCGTCTCGTCGCCCGGGGTCCGTATTGTGGGTGACCGCAGCGCACCGGACGACACCGCACCGGGCCGATACGCAGAAGGAGGGCGAGCCGTGCAGGGGCTGATTCTGCAGCTGACCCGGGCGGGGTTCCTGCTCCTGCTGTGGTTGTTCATCTGGGCGATCCTGCGCACGCTGCGGTCGGACATCTACGCCGGTGCCGCACGTCCGGTCCCGCGCTACTCGCCGCGCAACCAGTCGGTGCTGCCGTCGCTGGGCCGGGGCAAGTCGGCGAAGTACCTGGTGGTGACCCAGGGCGCGCTCGCAGGCACCCGCATCACGCTCGGTTCCCAACCGGTCCTGATCGGCCGGGCCGACGACTCGACCCTCGTCCTCACCGACGACTACGCCTCCACCCGGCACGCCCGCCTGTCGCCCCGCGGGTCGGACTGGTACGTCGAGGATCTGGGCTCGACCAACGGCACGTATCTGGACCGCGCCAAGGTCACCACCGCCGTCCGCGTACCCCTGGGCACTCCTGTCCGGGTCGGGAAGACCGTGATCGAGCTCCGCCCGTGACCCTTGTACTGCGATACGCCGCCCGGAGCGACCGTGGCCTGGTTCGTTCCAACAACGAAGATTCCGTGTACGCGGGGGCCCGCCTGCTCGCCCTCGCCGACGGCATGGGCGGTCACGCCGCCGGAGAAGTCGCCTCGCAGCTGATGATCGCGGCGCTCGCCCACCTCGACGACGACGAACCCGGCGGGGACCTGCTCGGCAAGCTCGCCGCCGCCGTGCGCGAGGGCAACGCCGCCATCGCGGATCAGGTCGAGGAGGAACCCGAACTCGACGGCATGGGCACCACGCTCACCGCCATCCTCTTCGCCGGCAGCAAACTCGGCCTCGCCCACATCGGCGATTCGCGCGCCTACCTGCTGCGCGACGGCCAGCTGACCCAGATCACCCGCGACGACACCTTCGTGCAGTCCCTCGTCGACGAGGGGCGCATCACGCCCGAGCAGGCGCACAGCCACCCACAGCGCTCGCTCATCATGCGTGCCCTCACCGGCAGCGAGGTCGAACCGACCCTCACCGTGCGCGAGGCACGCGCCGGCGACCGCTACCTCATCTGCTCCGACGGCCTGTCCGACGTCGTCAGCGACGAGACCATCGCCGACACCATGAGCGAAGGCACGCACGACGAGTGCGCCGATCGGCTCATCGAACTCGCCCTGCGCAGCGGCGGCCCCGACAACGTCACCGTCGTCGTCGCCGACGTCATCGATCTCGACTACGGCCAGAGCCATCCGATCGTCGCCGGCGCCGCGTCGGGGGACGACGAGGACACCCCGCCGCCGAACACCGCCGCGGGCCGCGCCGCCGCGATGCGTCCGCCGCGCGCCACGCCCAAGCGTGTCGTCGCGCAGAAGGATCCCGAGCCCGCGCGCAGACGCAGCCGGATGTGGTGGCCGCTCGTCTCGATCGTGGTGCTCGGGCTGCTCGTCGCGGGTGCGGCCGTGGGCCGGACGATGATCCGCAGCTACTACTACGTCGGCGACGACGACGGCCGCGTCACGGTGCTGCGCGGCGTGCCCGGCAGCGTCCTCGGCTACTCCCTGCAGGAACAGTCCCTCGTCGGCTGTCTCGCGGACGACGGAACCTTGACCCTGACCTCCCCGCAGGAGGCGGACTGCCGCGTCATGCTGGTCGACGATCTGCAGCCGGCGGCCCGCGAACAGGTGCGGGCGGGCCTGCCGTCGGGGTCTCTCGACGACGCGCGCACGCAGATGAACCGGCTCGCGGAGAACGACCTGCTCCCGGTGTGCGTCGAGGAACAGCCGGCTCCCGAGCCCGCACCGGCGCCGGCGCCCCCCCCGGCTCCCGCGCCGGCCCCGACGGCCGCTCCCGCGTCGGAACCCGCACCCCCCGCCGAGACAACCGCCCCGGCCCCGGCGCCCGAGCCGACGGTCCCGCAGGTGCCGGGCCAGAACTGCCGGGTGGGCGCCTGATGTCGGTGTCCCACGCACCCGGAGCCTCCTTCCCCAGTCCCCCCGGAGGCTTCGCCCCGGCTCCCGCCGTGTCCACGCGGCGAAACACGGAGCTGCTGCTCATCGTCGCCGCCATCGCGATCACCACGGTGTCGCTGATGCTGGTCGAAGCCAGCCAGGAACAGACCCTGACCATGGACCTGGCCAAGTACGGGCTGACGTACGCGGTGCTGTTCCTCGCCGCGCACCTGGCGGTGCGCCGGTTCGCGCCCTACGCCGACCCGCTGCTGCTGCCGATCGTCGCGCTGCTCAACGGCCTGGGACTGGTCCTGATCCACCGACTCGACCTCGCCGACGAGGAGAACGCGCGCTACCTCGGTCAGCCGATCCCCTCCCCCGACGCCAACCAGCAGGTGCTGTGGACGGCGCTCGCCATCGCCGGCTTCGTCGCGGTGCTGGCGCTGCTGCACGACTACCGGCTCCTCGCCCGGTTCAGCTACACCCTGGGCCTGATCGGTCTCGTCGCGCTCGCCGTCCCGGCCCTGCTGCCGTCCCGCTTCTCCGAGGTCAACGGCGCCAAGATCTGGATCAAGCTGCCCGGATTCAGCATCCAGCCCGGCGAGTTCGCCAAGATCCTGCTCATCATCTTCTTCGCGTCCGTGCTGGTGGCCAAGCGCGACCTGTTCACCACCGCCGGCAAACACGTGCTCGGCATGGACTTCCCCCGCGCCCGCGACCTGGGCCCGATCCTCGCGGCGTGGATCCTCTCGATCGGCGTCATGGTGTTCGAGAAGGACCTCGGCACGTCGCTGCTGCTGTTCGGCACGGTGCTGGTGATGCTGTACATCGCGACCGAACGGGTGGGGTGGCTGCTCATCGGGGGCGCCCTGCTCGTCGTCGGCTTCTACTTCGCGTACCAGATGTTCGGGCACGTGCGGGTGCGCGTGGAGACCTGGCTCGACCCGCTGGCCGACTACAACAACACCGGCTACCAGATCTCGCAGTCGTTGTTCGGTCTCGCCACCGGGGGCGTCGCCGGCACCGGGCTCGGCAGCGGACGTCCCGCGCAGGTGCCGTTCGCCAAGACCGACTTCATCGTCGCCACGATCGGTGAGGAACTCGGGCTCATCGGCCTCAGCGCCATTCTCGTCCTCTTCCTGATCCTCATCACGAGGGGATTGCGCACCGCGCTCGCCGTCCGCGACAGCTTCGGCAAGCTGCTGGCCGCCGGACTGTCGTTCACCATCGCGATCCAGTTGTTCGTCGTCGTCGGCGGCGTCACCAAGCTGATCCCGCTCACCGGTCTCACCACACCGTTCATGTCCTACGGCGGCTCGTCGCTGCTGGCGAACTACCTCCTGTTGGCGCTGCTGGTGAAGATCTCCAACGCGGCCCGCGAGCCCGCCGCCCCACGCAAGAAGGCACCGCCACCGATCGCGGACGCGCCGACGGAAATGCTGGGGCGCGGATGAACACACCGCTCCGCAAAGTCGCGATGGCGGTGATGTTCATGGTCGTCGCGCTGCTTGCCAACGCCACCTACGTCCAGGTCATCAAAGCCGACGACCTGCGCACCGACCCGCGCAACTCGCGGGTGCTCATCGACGAGTACTCGCGTCAGCGCGGCCAGATCTCCGCGAGCGGACAGGTCCTGGCGGTGTCGGTCCCCACCGACAGCCGCTACAAGTACCTGCGCACGTACCCGGCCGCCCCCGAGCAGCCGATGAGTCCGCTCGCCTACGCACCGGTGACCGGGTTCTACTCGATGCAGTACGGCAGCACCGGGCTCGAGCGCACCGAGGACGAGGTGCTCAACGGGTCCGACAACCGGCTGTTCGGCCGGCGCTTCTTCGATCTGGTCTCCGGACGGGATCCTCGCGGCGGCAACGTGGTCACCACCATCGACCCGGTCATGCAGCAGGTGGCGTACGACGAACTCACCGCCAAGGGCTACACCGGCTCGGTCGTCGCCATCGAGCCCAGCACCGGTCGCATCCTGGCGATGGTGAGCACCCCGAGCTACGACCCCAACCGGCTCTCCGGCCACGACGGCGCCGCCACCTCGCAGGCGTGGGAGGAACTCAACGCCGACCCCGACAAACCGATGCTCAATCGCGCCATCTCGCAGACCTACCCGCCGGGCTCGACCTTCAAGGTCGTGGTGACCGCCGCGGCCCTCGCTGCGGGCACCACCCCCGACGACCAGTTCACCGCCGCGCCCAACATCACGCTGCCCGACACCGCGACCACCCTGGAGAACTACGGCGGCGCGACGTGCGGTGGCGGCCCCACGGCCTCCCTGCGCGAAGCCTTCGCCCGCTCCTGCAACACCGCCTTCGTCGAGATGGGCATCGAGACCGGCAAGGAGGCCCTCGCCGAGCAGGCGGAGGCTCTCGGTGTCGGGGAGTCCGTGGAGATCCCCGTCCCCGTCGCGGCGAGCACGATCGGGCCGATCCCCGACGGCGCCGCGCTGGGCCAGTCCAGCATCGGCCAGCGTGACGTCGCACTCACCCCGCTGCAGAACGCCGTGATCGCCGCCACCATCGCCAACGGCGGCGTCCGGATGCAGCCGCACCTGGTGTCCCAGCTGCAGTCGCCGGACCTGTCGGTGCTGGCGGAGACCTCACCGGTCTCGGCCGGGCAGGCCATGTCACCGCAGGTCGCGGCCACCCTGACCGACCTGATGATCGGATCCGAGAACTTCTCCGGCGGCGAGGGCAAGATTCCGGGGGTCCAGATCGCGTCGAAGACCGGCACCGCCGAGCACGGCGACGATCCCCGTAACACTCCCCCGCACACGTGGTATATCGCCTTTGCGCCTGCCCAGCAGCCCACTGTTGCCGTGGCGGTCATCGTGGAGGACGGCGGCGATCGCGCTCTCGCCGCCACGGGAGGCTCGGTTGCCGCGCCGATCGGACGTGCCGTGATCGCGGCGGGAATGCAGAGAGGCTGATTATGGCTTTGCACAGCGGCGCCATGATCGCCGACCGTTACCGGCTGCAACGGCTCATCGCCACCGGTGGCATGGGACAGGTGTGGGAAGGGCTCGACACCCGCCTCGACCGCCGGGTGGCGGTGAAGGTCCTCAAGGCCGAACTCTCCGGCGACGCGGACTTCCTGACCCGATTCCGGTTCGAGGCGCGCACCACCGCTCAGCTCAACCACCCCGGCATCGCGGGCGTGTTCGACTACGGCGAGACCACCGACGCCGAGGGACAGTCCATTGCGTACCTGGTGATGGAACTGGTGCACGGCGAACCCCTCAATGCCGTGCTCGCCCGGGTGGGCCGCCTGTCGCTGCCGCACACCCTGGACATGCTCGAACAGACCGGCCGGGCGCTGCAGGCGGCGCACGACGCCGGAGTCGTGCACCGCGACGTCAAGCCCGGGAACATCCTCATCACCCCCACCGGCCAGGTCAAGATCACCGACTTCGGCATCGCCAAGGCCGTCGACGCGTCACCGGTGACGCGCACCGGGATGGTCATGGGCACCGCCCAGTACATCGCCCCCGAGCAGGCCCTCGGCCAGGAGGCGACGTCGGCAAGCGACGTGTATTCGCTCGGCGTCGTCGGATACGAGGCCCTCGCCGGCCGGCGGCCGTTCCTCGGCGACAGCGTCGTCACCGTCGCGATGAAGCACGTGCAGGAGACCCCCGCTCCGCTGCCCACCGACCTGCCGGCGGGGGTGCGTGAGCTCATCGAGATCGCCATGACGAAGGACCCCGCGCACCGGTACACGAGCGGCGGCGAGTTCGCCGACGCCGTCGCCGCGGTGCGCTCCGGGCGATCGGTGCCGCCGCCGGGCAACGTGCCGCCGGTCACCGGTGCCACGCGGATCCTGCCGCCGGGGGTGCCGGGCACGACGTCCCCGGCTGCGACCCGCGCGCTCGGTCCGACCCCGCCGCCGCCGCCGTCGCGGCCGTACTACGCCCCGGCGTTCGCGAACGGCGGGGACCAGCCACCCACCGGCCCCGCCCCGTCCGGCGACAAACGCTCACCGAGCCCGAAGGCCATCGCCTGGGCGGCCGGGGCGGCCGTGGCGCTCGCACTCGTTGCGCTGGCGCTGGTGCTGCTGGGCGGCGACAATTCCGGGGACGCGGGCCCCGCACGGTCCACGACCACGCAGGCACCGACGACCACCACCCGTGCCACGACGACGACCACGCGGCCGCCGCGGACCACCACCACGACGGTGGAGCCGACGACGACGGCGCCCCCGACCACGACGCAGGCACCCACGACCACCCCCGAGCCGACGACGACCACCCCGCCGCCGACGACGACGGAGGCGCCGACCACCACCACGGCGCCCACCACCACCACGGCCGCCACCACGACGACGGCCGCCACCACGACGACGGCCGAGACGACCACGACCACCGTCTCCCTGCCGGACGACGGTGACGGCGGTCTCGAACCCGGAGCCATCGACAACCCGTTCACCCCGCTCGAGCCAGTCACCCGAGGACAGTCATGACCACACCCCGCAAGCTCTCTTCCCGCTACGAATTGGGTGAGATCCTCGGCTTCGGTGGCATGTCGGAGGTACACCTGGCCCGGGATCTGCGGCTCGACCGCGACGTGGCGATCAAGGTGCTGCGCGCCGATCTCGCCCGCGACCCCACGTTCTATCTCCGGTTCCGCCGCGAAGCCCAGAACGCCGCGGCGTTGAACCATCCGGCGATCGTCGCCGTGTACGACACCGGTGAGGCGGAGACCGAGTCCGGCCCGCTGCCGTACATCGTCATGGAGTTCGTCGAGGGCGACACGCTGCGCGACATCGTGCGCTCCCAGGGGCCGATGACCCCGAAGCGGGCCATGGAGGTCGTGGCGGACGTGTGCGCCGCCCTCGACTTCAGCCACCGCAACATGATCGTCCACCGCGACGTCAAACCCGCCAACGTCATGATCACCCGTTCCGGCGCGGTGAAGGTGATGGACTTCGGCATCGCCCGGGCCATCTCCGACGCCGCGAGCCCGATGACGCAGACCGCCGCGGTGATCGGCACCGCCCAGTACCTGTCGCCGGAACAGGCCCGCGGCGAGCAGGTGGACGCCCGTTCCGACGTGTACTCGGTCGGCTGCGTCCTGTTCGAGATCCTCACCGGCAAGCCGCCGTTCCAGGGTGATTCCCCCGTGGCCGTCGCGTACCAGCACGTCCGCGAGGACCCGCCGCTGCCGTCGTCGGTGAACTCCGCCGTCCCGCCGGAGCTGGACTCGGTGATCCTCAAGGCGATGGCGAAGAACCCCGCCAACCGGTACCAGAGTGCCGCCGAGATGCGCAGCGACCTGATCCGCGTGCTGAGCGGCCAGAAGCCCAGCGCACCGATGGTGATGACCGACGAGGACCGCACCACCATCCTCGGGGCCGTCGACGGTGCCGGGACACCCCGCAACGGCGCGGACCGCGGTCCCGCCGGAGCCGCTGCCGGCGGGACCGTGGCGACGCCTCAGCGCTCCCGGGTCCTGCGCAACACCCTGCTGGGCCTGGCGGCGGTCGTGATCGTCGGCATCGTCGGGGTGTTCCTGTGGACGTCGGGCCCGGGATCGAGCGCCGCGCAGATCCCCGTCCCCGACGTGCGCAACCTTGCCGCGGAGATCGCGGAGAGCAGGCTGCAGGATGCCGGGTTCGAGGTCTCGGTGCAGATGAAACCCGACGCCGTGGTCGCCTCCGGGAACGTCGTCAACACCCGGCCGGTCGCCGGAGTCCAGGCCGAGGAGGGCAGCACCGTCACCCTCGAGGTCTCGAGCGGCCCCGAACAGGTGCAGATCCCGCGGCTGGCGGGCATGAACCAGCAGGAGGCGCTGCAGGCCCTGACCGACGCCGGACTGCGCCTCGATCCGAACGTGGCCCGCGCACCGTCGTCGTCGGCCGAACGCGACACCGTCGTCGACCAGAGCCCCGCTCCGGGAGCCGACGCCGACCGCGACAGCGCGGTGCGGGTGACGCTCGGCAGCGGACCCGAGCAGATCCGCGTGCCCAACGTCGTGGGTCAGGCCACCGAGGTGGCGCGCGACAACATCGAGGCCGCCGGTTTCACCGTCGTGGTCGACGAGATCGACTCGAGCCAGCCGGCCGGGACGGTGGTGTCGAGCAGCCCGGCGGGCGGCACCAGCGCGACGGAGGGCGACACGGTCACCATCCAGGTGTCCAACGGCAACCGCATCGAGATGCCCGCGTTGACGAACAGGACGGTGTCCGAGGCACTGGCGGAACTGCGGGCGGCCGGCTGGACGGGCTCGCCGGCCCAGCTCGTGCAGAACCGCGAGGCCACCCTCGACCCGGAGCTGGTGGGTAAGGTCATCGCCCAGCAGCAGCCGCCGGGGTCGGAGATCTCCAAGTCGGAGACCCTCACCGTGGGTGTGGGCGTGCTGGGTATCCGCTGAGCTGCGGCTCGGGTGCCGTGCGGACGGCTCAGGCGACGCCCCCGGCGAGCGCCTGAGCCACTTCCGCCTCGAGACGGGCGACCAGCTGTTCGTCCGGCGCCTCGCCGCACACGCCGAGCCAGTTCGCGAGCATCCGGTGGCCGCCCTGCGTGAGGACCGATTCCGGGTGGAACTGGACGCCGTGGATGGGCAGCTCGCGATGCCGGAGGGCCATGACGATGCCGCTCTCGGTGAATCCGGTGGGGACGAGCTCGTCCGGCAGCGTGTTGGGCAGCACCGTGAGCGAGTGGTAGCGCGTCGCGGTGAACGGATCCGGCAGGCCGGCCAGCACACCGGTGCCGTCGTGCCAGACCGAGCTGGTCTTGCCGTGCAGCAGCTCGGGGGCCCGGTCCACGGTCGCACCGAAGGCGGCACCGATCGCCTGATGGCCGAGGCAGACCCCGAGCAGCGGCGTGCCCGCGTCGGCGCAGGCCCGCACGAGGTCCATGCTCGCACCGGCGCGCTGCGGCGTGCCCGGCCCGGGGCTCAGGAGGATGCCGTCGAACTCGGCCGCGATCCGGTCCGCGGCACCGGTGAGTCGCTCGTCGTCGTTGCGCCAGACTTCGGCCCGCGTCCCGAGCTGCCCCAGGTACTGCACGAGATTGAAGACGAAGCTGTCGTAGTTGTCGACGACGAGGATGCGCATGCGGAAAGGGTACCGACCCGTCAACGCAGCGTTGCTCCGCCCGTGTAGGCCGGTACCGACAACGACTCCGACGACTGCTGCGTGTAGCCCAGCCCGTAGCGCGCCGCGTACTGCTTGTACACGCGGATGCCCGGCTCGGCCGCCAGGGCGGCCTCGAGTCGCGCCGGGTCGCCCAGCGCGGTGATCACGTACGGCGGAGAGTAGGTACGGCCGTGCAGCAACAGGGTGTTGCCGATGCAGCGCGGTGCCGACGTCGCCACGAGCCGCTGATCCTGCATCGCGATCGCCTCGGCCCCGCCGGCCCACATCGCGTTGAGCACGCTCTGCACGTCCTGCTGGTGCACCACGAGATCGTCGGGCGACGCATCCGTCGGATACCTGCCGTCGGCGCCGCGCGGCGCATCGGTGAGGCTCACGGTGACCCCGGGGCCACGCCGTGCGGTCAGGCCGGCCGGATCCTCGAGAGCGACGGTGTCGGCGAGCACCGCGGCGACGTCGTCGTCGGTGGCCGCGGCCTGCGCCTGCAACTCGGTGACGCGTCCCGCGAGGTCGTCGCGGGTGGCGGCGAGCTCGTCCGACTTGGCCTGCGCTGCCCGCACGAGGTCGGACAGCCGCGCGGAGTCGCTCACGCGCAGTTCCTCGCCGTCGGAGACCCCGCGGGTGGTGCCGAGCAGCAAACCGGCGAGCAGGCACACGGCCAGCGCGGCGGCAGTCCACCCGAGCGCGCGGGCCCGGCCGTCCGACACGTGGACCCTCCGTTCCGGATTCTGCGTTAGCGTGTACTCACACTGGTAGTACACGCACTGGTAGTACACGCCAGGTAGCTGCCCAACCTACCTGTCCGCCCCGCGCGGTACCGCACGAACGAGGACGTCATGCCCAAGTCGAAGGTCCGGAAGAAGACCGACTACACGATCAACCCGGTGAGCCGCACCCCCGTGAAGGTGAAGGCGGGACCGTCGAGCACCTGGTACGTCGCGGTGATGCTCGGCTTCATGCTGATCGGCCTGGCCTGGCTGGTGGTCTACTACCTCGCGGCCGAGCAGATCTCGTGGATGAACGACCTCGGCGCGTACAACTTCCTCATCGGTTTCGGGTTCATGATCGTCGGCCTGATCATGACCATGAGGTGGCGGTGAGGTTACAGGAGTGTAGTTCATCCCCACCTGTGGACAAACCTGTGGACGAACTGGGGAAAGCTCCCCGTGTCCGGTGAACAACCCCTGCGCTGGTCCACGCCCCCGCTCGCGATCGTCGCGCTGGCGGTGGGCGGCGTCGTGCTCGCGGTGGCCGCGGCGACGACTCCCGATCCTGCCGGCCGCACCCTCGTCGGGCTCGCGGCCGCGGTCGCACTCGTCGTCGCGGCACTCGCGGCCCGGCAGCGCCCGCGGCTCGAGGTGCTTCCCGAAGGCGCCGGACTGGCCGTCACCCGCCTGACGGGACGACGCGAGCTGCCCCGCGCAGCCCTGACGCGGGTACGGATCGTCGCGTATCCGCGGCTCGGCCGGCGGGTCCCCATGCTGGAGATCGACGTGCGCGACACCCAGGGCGACGAGCACCTGCTCATCTTCGGGCGCTGGGACCTGGGTACCGATCCCCGCACGGTGTACGACGCACTCGCGGTGCGGGGACTGGCGCCGGATCAGACGCCGAGCTGAGCCCGCAGGCGCAGGACGGCCAGGGCGAGGACCAGCACGGTGACCACCGTGACGCCCCCCAGCGCGAGCCATCCCGTCCGGACGAAGCGGGCGCGGTCGTCGCCCGCGCCCAGTGCGCGCGGGGCGAACAACAGTGCCGCCGTCGCCGCCGCACCCGCGGCCAGGCCGCCGAGGTGTCCCCACAGGGAGATGCCGGGGATGGTGATGCTGATGACGACGTTGAGGACGACGATCGCCAGCACCGGCGCGGGGCTGCGCCGCAGCCGCATCAGGATCACCGCCTGCGCTCCCAGCAGGCCGAACACGGCGCCGGAGGCGCCGGCAGTGACGGCGCCGGTCTCGAGCAGCATCACTGCCGCGGATCCGCCGAGGATCGACACGAGGTAGACGGCCAGGTACCGGAGCCGGCCGAGGACGAGTTCGGTGTCCCGTCCGATCACGTACAGCGCGAACATGTTGACCGCGAGGTGCAGCACCCCGAAGTGCAGGAATCCGCTGCCCAGCACCCGGATGTACTCGTCGCGAGCGGCGATCATCGGCGGCCACAGCGCCCACTCGAAGAACAGGCTCGACGAGCGCTCGTTGTTCATCACGCTGCCGGACTGGGCCGCGGTGATCGCGAAGATTGCGGTGTTCAGCGCGATCAGGATGTACGTCACGAGCGGGGTGTTCGCCTGCGACCGGACGGGCGCGCCCGCGACGGTGCGGGCCTGCGGGACATCACGTCGAGCGGCCCCGACGCAATCGACGCACTGCTGACCCACCGCGGCGGACCGCAGGCAGTCGGGGCAGGCCGGTCGTCCGCATCGGCTGCACGAGAGCAGGGTCGGGCGATCGGGATGCCGGACGCACCGCGGCTGGGGCGGGTGGCCGCCCCCGCCGGCCGCGTGGCCCCAGCCGGGGTTCGTCATGTTCGGTCTCTCTCAGGAAATGGTGATGCTGTCGATGACGACCGGCTCGACCGGACGGTCCGCACGGTCCGTCGCCGTCGTGGCGATCGCGTCGACGACCTTCCTCGACGCGTCGTCGGTGACCTCACCGAAGATCGTGTGGCGCCGGTTCAGGTGCGGGGTCGGTCCGACGGTGATGAAGAACTGCGAACCGTTGGTGCCCGGTCCGGCGTTGGCCATCGCGAGCAGGTAGCCGCGGTCGAACTGCAGCTCGGGGTGGAACTCGTCGCCGAACTGGTAACCCGGGCCGCCGCGGCCGGTGCCGGTCGGGTCGCCGCCCTGGATCATGAAGCCGTCGATGACGCGGTGGAAGACCGCACCGTCGTAGAACGGGCCGCTGGTCTCGCCCTTGGCGTTCTCGGTCTTGTACTCCTTGGTGCCGTTCGCGAGGCCGACGAAGTTCTCGACGGTCTTCGGGGCATGGTTGCCGAAGAGCTCGATCACGATGTCGCCGCGGTTGGTGTGCAGAGTCGCGGTTGCAGTCTTTTGAGGTGAAGTCACTCCTCCATCGTGCCATCCGGGTCCGCGACACCGGAGCGGTCCGTCTCTCATACCCCAGGAGTGAGGTTTCGCTGTGCAAAAGTGGGTACATGACGAGTGTGAGCGAGTCCAGAACCAAGAGCGGGTCCGGCACCGGAAGCGAACTCGTGTGCCCCCCGAAGGAATCCAAGGGGGCCGGCGGCTACCTGAAGCTGGCAGGTCAAGGCGCGACGGCCCTGGCGCGGGGGCCGCTTGTCACCGGACTGTTCGTCGCCCGGAAGGGTCTCGACGTCGCCCGGAACATGGCTGGAAACCGGGAGTGCCGCCGCGCACAGGCCGCAGCGACGATCGAGTCCGGTTCCCGGGGCCGGGGCCGCAGGCTCCTGGTGACGGTCGGTGCGCTCGGCGTCGTCGCCGCGGGTGGAGTGGTGTTCTACCGCAGCCGGCTCGGGGATCACCCGCCCGTCGCTCCGGAGCCGCCGCGGATCGAGTCGGTTCCGCCCGTGTCGGTCGCAGCGCCCGAGGCCGTCGCCCCGAAGACCGAAGCGCCGAAGACCGAAGCACCGAAGACCGAAGCCGCCACACCGAAGCCGGCGGACGCACCGAAGACGACGCCCCAGCCGGCCGCGACGCCCGAAGCCGCCGCCCCGAAGACCGAAGCACCGAAGACCGAAGCCGCCACACCGAAGCCGGCGGACGCAGCGAAGACGAAGCCCGAGCCGGCCGCGACGCCCGAGGCGGTGGCTCCGAAGCCCACGCCGGCACCGAAGCCCACGCCGGCGGCCGGCACGGCGCCGAAGAGCACAGACGCGGCACCGAAGGGCACGGCCGATGCGGCCCCGACCGGAAAGCATGCGGCCAAGGAGGAACCGGCTCGCAAGCCGACCCCCGAGCCGAAGAACGCGGCTGCCGGTGGCAAGGGCACCTCTGCGAAGCCGCAGCCGCCGAGTGGTCCTGCCGGGGGACCGAAGAAGCAGGACTGAGGTCCGCCGGGATCACGGGACGGAATCGGATCCGGGGCAGGTCGCGTCGCGCGCGGCCTGCCCTTCTTCGAGCAGTTGTCGTTCGGTGACGCGTAGTTCCAGATCGACGATCCGGCCGGCGACAACGTAGATCAGGATTGTCAGCAGTAGTACGACAGGTACGGACGCAAGGAATTCCATGTCGGCCTCCAGCGGTGGTCCGCGTAGGCGGGAAGGTGGAGGTGCTCGGGTGCGTCGTCGGTGACCACTCCAGCGTACGGACCCGCACGGGGTGCCTGTCGGGACGGCCACCGCGCCGCTCCGTGATCTGTCGCACACCCTCGGGTTACTCGCCGGTACCGATCCGGCGAATATCGTGATGCACGTCACAAAACGGGTGGATACTCGCCGGTAGCAGTCCTATCGGGGAGGCATCACATGGCACAGCAGATACACGCCAGCGAGGAACAGTCGCGCGCTCTCGCAGAGGAGTCCCGCGAGACCAGCTGGCACAAGCCGTCGTTCGCAAAGGAGTTGTTTCTCGGGCGTCTGACCCTCGACCTCATCCATCCGTTCCCGCGGCCCACCCCCGACGAGGAGGCCCGGACCGAAGGGTTCCTGGCAGAGCTTCGCCGCTTCTGCGAGGGTGTGGACGGCAGCCGCATCGAGCGCGAGGCCCGGATTCCTGACGAATACGTCGCCGGATTGGCCGAGCTCGGCTGCTTCGGCATGAAGATCTCCCAGGAGTACGGCGGCCTGGGACTGTCGCAGGTGGCCTACAACCGCGCGCTGATGCTCGTGGCCAGCGCCCACCCGAGCCTCGGCGTCCTGTTGTCGGCGCATCAGTCCATCGGAGTGCCCGAACCCTTGAAGCTGGCCGGGACACCCGAACAGAAGCGCGCTTTCCTCCCGCGGTGTGCGCGGGGGGCGATTTCGGCCTTCCTGCTGACCGAGCCCGACGTGGGTTCCGATCCCGCCCGTCTCGCCTCGACGGCGGTGCCGGTGGAGAACGGCGACGCGTACGAACTCGACGGCGTGAAGCTGTGGACCACCAACGGAGTGGTCGCCGAACTGCTGGTGGTGATGGCGCGGGTGCCGCGCAGCGAGGGCCACCGCGGCGGCATCTCGGCGTTCGTCGTCGAGGCGAACACCCCGGGCATCACCGTCGAACGCCGCAACTCGTTCCTGGGCCTGAAGGGGATCGAGAACGGCCTCACCCGGCTGTACAAGGTGCGGGTGCCGAAGGAGAATCTCATCGGCCGCGAGGGTGACGGCCTGAAGATCGCCCTGACCACCCTCAACGCCGGCCGGCTCGCGATCCCGTCGATGTGCGCCGGTGCCGGCAAGTGGGCGCTCAAGATCGCCCGGGAATGGTCCGGCGCCCGTGTCCAGTGGGGTCGCCCGGTGGGTCGGCACGATGCGATTGCCGGCAAGATCGGATACATCGCGGCCACCACGTTCGCCCTCGAAGCCGTGGTGGAACTGACCGGCCAGATGTGCGACGAGGACCGCAACGACATCCGCATCGAGGCGGCTCTGGCCAAGCTGTGGTCGAGCGAGGTGGCCTGCGAGATCGCCGACGAGTTGATGCAGATCCGAGGGGGACGCGGCTACGAGACGGCGGCGTCGCTCGCGGCCCGGGGGGAGCGGATGGTGCCCGCCGAGCAGCTCCTGCGGGACCTGCGGATCAACCGGATCTTCGAGGGCTCGAGCGAGATCATGCGGCTCTTCGTCGCCCGCGAAGCCGTGGATGCCCACCTGCGGGTGGCGGGTGAGCTGGCCGATCCGAAAGCCACTCTGGACACGAAGGCCCGGGCCGCCGCCAAGGCGAGTGGCTTCTACGCCAAGTGGCTGCCCCAGTTGGTGGCGGGCAAGGGCCAGCTGCCCACCTCCTACGGCGAATTCGGTCCCGTGGCACACCATCTGCGCTACGTGGAGCGGTGTTCACGCAAGCTCGCTCGGTCCACGTTCTACGGTATGGCCCGGTGGCAGGGTGGTCTGGAGAAGCGGCAGAATTTCCTGGGGCGGCTCGTCGACATCGGCGCGGAACTGTTCGCCATGTCGGCAAGTTGCGTACGGGCGCAGATGTACCACACCGACGGTCACCCCGAGACGGATGCGGCCTACGAACTCGCCGACGTCTTCTGCCTCCAGGCGAAGCTCCGCGTGGACTCGCTGTTCGCCGCGTTGTGGACGCACACCGACGATGCCGACCGGCAGCTCACGGCCGACGTCCTCGACGGCCGCTACACCTGGCTGGAAAAGGGCGTGATCGATCCCAGCGAGGGCACGGGCCCGTGGATCGCCGAATGGTCGCCCGGGCCGTCGGTGGAGCAGAACCTCGCCCGCAGATTCCTCGGCGCCGACCATCCGGTGGTGTGAACGGGCCGCCGGCCGCGCGCGCCCTGGTCAGCCGCGACAGCAATCGCTGTCGCGGCTGACCGTCCTGTCCGCGGATCCCACGCGGCCGTCGGTCAGAAGGCGCCGCAGTTGGACGGTGCGGGCCGCCCGGCGAACCGGTCGTTCAGGTAGGCGACCGCTTCGGGCATGCCCGCGACCAGCGGCAGCGCGTGATTGACGGCCAGGCCCGGCAGGATCGGCGGGGTGGTGTTCGTGGAGAACTGGACAGTGGCGCCGAGGGCGCACCAGTCCGTCGCGAGCCGGTGACCCTGGCCGTAGGGCACGATGTCGTCCATCGTTCCGTGCTGCACGAGTACCGGCACCGACGGCTGCAGGCGTCCGATCCGCTGCGCGGCGATGGCTTCCTTCGCCTCCGGCAACCGGTCGACGACCACGCTCAGCGGCTCGCCCGTGCGGGTGTAGTCGTTCGTGCGCTGGAAGCCGTAGCGGAAGATCGTCTCCGGGGCGCACTGGTTCGCCACCGACTGCAGCATCTCGCGTCCCCGGTCGTTGATCTCGGCGTCGATGAGATCCCGGAGCTCGGGGTAGGCCTCGCCCAGGCCGTTGATCGTGTAGCCGATCACGCCGGTCAGTGCCGTTCCGTCGACCTGGTTCAGCGTGGCCTCGAGGTCCGCGGGCGGCGCACCGGCGTAGACGCCCACCAGGTTCAACTCGGGTGCGTAGGTCGGCTGCAGTTCGGCGGCCGCCGACACGGCACCCCCGCCCTGGGAGTACCCCCACAGGCCGACCGGCCCGTCGGGGGTGACGGACGCGGCGGGCAGGCTCTGGGCCGCCCGGACCGCATCGAGCACCGCGTGCGCCTCCGCGAGGCGGTTGACGTAGGTGTGGTGGCCCGGCGTCCCGAGACCGTCGTAATCGGTGACGACGACGGCGATGCCCTGCAGCAGCATGGTGTTGATCGACAGCAGTTCGTACTCGGTGAACAGGTCGAGCGGCGGGGTGTAGGACACGAGCGAGTTCAGCTGCTTGGACGGCGCACACTGGTCGCCTTGGCCCTGGGTGCCCGGCGCGATCGCGACGAGCGGCCGCGGACCGGGACCGTTCCAGGGCAGCGACGGCTCGAGGTAGGTGCCGCCGACGGCGTTGGGGTCGCCGTTCGCATCGAGGCTGCGGTAGAGCAGCCGGGTGCCCTGTGCCGGGAACACGCCCTGCGGCGTCGGGACGCGGACGGCGAGGTCGGACGGTCCGCTGCGGAGTACGGCGCCGGAGGCGCCGGCCAGGTCGAGCGGAGGATCGTAGAAGTTCGCGTCCGCGCCCGCCGTCGCCGGCGCCGCGAGCATCGTTCCCGTCAGCGCCGCGGCCGTCGCCGCGGCGCCGACCCATCGTCGGGCGCGCCCCATCCCCATCCCCATCCCCATCCCCACGGTCCCTTCACAGGTCGATGTCCGTGTGTCGGACGACACAAGCGGTACGCACTGTAACAGCTAACTTACCGGCGCGTAAGTGCGCATTTCGCATCTTGTGACCCGCACACGAGGTCGCGATCCGTCGTTTGTGCCCCCGCATCGCCGCTGGTCGGAGACAATCCGGGCATGACCGCGGAGCGCAGCGAACCGCACCTGCACCGGCTGACCACCCCGCACGCCGCCGCCGCCGTCGGGATCGTGTTCGCGGTCCTGTTCACGACGAGCATCGTCCTGATCCGTCAGGCGATCCCGGCGGACCCCTTCGGCACGACCGAGTGGCTGGACGCCGGCCGCTCACGGCTCACCGTCGCACTGATGCTGTCCCAGTTCGCCTGCATCGCGTTCCTGTGGTTCATCGGTGCGCTCCGGCACCGGCTGGGCGACCTCGAGGACCAGTTCTTCTCGACGGTCTTCGTCGGCAGCGGCCTGTTGTTCCTGGCGCTCATCCTCGTCACGATGGCCAGTGCCGGCGGTCTGCTCCTGGCGGACCAGGCGGCGGCCGTCCCTGCCCAGGAGTCGGCCGCCTTCGCGCACGCGCTGATCCTGCAGATCAGCAACGTCTACTCGATCCGGATGGCCGCGGTCTTCATGATCTCGCTGGCCACCATCTGGATGCGCACCGGGCTGATGCCCCGATGGCTGGTCGCCCCCACCTACCTACTCGCTCTCGTCCTGCTGTTCGCGGTGACCGAGGCGCTGTGGCTCACCCTGGTCTTCCCGGCCTGGGTGGCCGTGATCAGCCTGTTCCTGCTGACCCACGCCCGGCAGGCGTTCCCGCCCCGGCGGACGATCCGGCCGAGAACCTGACAGGTGCCACCCCCGCCGGATGCGAGAGTATCCGTCCGCAACTGCCGCAGCCTCGAGACCCTGGGTGCGCACGGGCGGTGCTGATCTCACGCGCGAATCTTAGTGGTCCCTGCAAGATCCCGCGCGATGCTACGGCGCGGCTTCCCCGGCCGTAGCCGAGTCGGTAGCAAGATGTACGCCGATCGTTGTCTACAGGAGGTTTGACATGGCTGTGGGAGTCGGTCTCCGGATCGGGAGCGTGGTGTCCACCGCGGTCCTCGCTTCCAACGACCCCGGCAGTCCCGATCCTGTCGTCATAGCCCGGGACACCGTCCTGCACATCGACTCCGACGGCACCACCGTCCTCGGCGGCGCCCCGCATCCGGCCGGCGAGGCCCGCTACCTGTCGGGATTCCTCGGCCGGGTCGGCGATCCCGCCGGCGTCACCGCCAGCGACGGACGCATCTACCGGGCCGAGGACTCGATGGCCACGGCAATCGCCTGCCTGCTGCACGAATGCCCCCCGCTGCCACCGGACAGCGGACCCGACGGCGGCCTGCCGAGCGTCACCGCCACCTACCCGTCACGGTGGGACCAGTCCACCGTGGCCGCACTGCAGGCCGCGCTCGACTATGCGGACCTGCGGCACATCGCCCTCGTGTCGGACGCCGAGGCGGCCGCGACGTGGTACGCCTCGGAGATCTCGGAGACCCCGGGACAGCTCGTCGGCATCTTCCACGTCGACGACGGCGGCTCGACCGTCAACCTCGTGCGTTCCGGCGTCTCGGCCGGCAAGGCGTTCCGGTTCGCCGCCAAGAGCGCCCCGTCCCCCGCGGCCCAGCTGGCCACCGCCCTCGGCGCCTTCGGCTGGCTTTCGCACAATCTGGACGCCGTCGTGGTGATGGGCGACGGGTTCGTCGCGCGCGACCGCTCGCACGTGCAGTCCATCGCGGACAGCCTCGCCGCGAAACTCGGGGTACGCACCCTCGTCGGACCCGGTCCCGAGCAGACCGCCGCCCTCGGGGCCGCCATCCTCGCGGCCGGCTTCACACCCGCACGCGTGGTCAAGGCACGGATCGGACTGCCCCCGTCGTACGACGTCACCGATGTTCTCACCGGTGGCATTCCGCGCATCCGTGAACTCGAGGCGGCCGAGCGTGCCCGGGCCGAAGCGGCGGCGGAACGAGACAGGGCAGCGGGCGCACCCGCGAGCCCCGCACCCGTTCCCGCGACGACCGGCGCCGACCTCCGATCCGGCGACGCGCGGCCCGAGGACGGCGACGCCGACGACACCGCCGGCGCGACGCTCACCTCCACCGCGACGCCGCCGAGCCGCAACTACTCGGCGATCGGAGCCGTGGTCGCGGTGATCCTGTTGCTGGCCTTCGCGGCCGTCGCGCTGCTCTGACCGCCCGGTTCAGTTCTCCGCGAGGCTGGTCAGCACCGCGGCATCCTCCGCACCGAACTTGTCCTCGAGGACCTCGGGGCTGTAGTCGAGATCGATCTCCTCGACGGGCCGGCCCCGGGCGGATTCGATGGCCCCGAGCCGTCGCTGGGCGCGGTCGGCGGCGTAGGAGACGAACTCGTCGGGATCGAGACCGAAGGGCTGTTCTTCGAACTGGTCGTTGACCCACTGGATCATGCCGAGCGCGAGCGGCAGCAACTCCCCCATGCGCTGCTGCACGACATCCCAGTTCGAGTCGTCGGCGGCGACGTGGCGGCGGCACGTGAAGGTTCCCCATGCCATGTGCCGGCGTTCGTCGTCGCCGATCCGGCGCACGAGTTCCTGCATCCCGGGCAGGATCCCGCGTTTCGTGCACACCTTCTGCCAGGCGTAGTACCCGGTGAGGGCGAGGCTGCCCTCGATGACGTGGTTGTAGGTGACGCTGGCGCGGACCTGGCTGGCGGGGCTCGGATCGGTCTCGAGGACACGCAACGAGTGGGGCAGTTCCTCGTAGAACAGCTGCCGGTAGTAGGGGTTGTCCGCGACGTAGGGGTGCAGGTCCGCGGTCAGGCCCACCGCGTCCATCCACAGCCGGAAGACCTGGGTGTGCTTGGCCTCCTCGAAGCAGAACTGGGTCAGGTACATCTCGTCGCCGAGACGGCCCTCGGCGGCCATCGCCCGCAGGAACGGCTGGATGTCCTGGGTGACGGCTTCCTCACCGGCCACGAACTGTGCGACGAGATAGGTGGCGCTGCGGTGCTGCTCGCTGTTGAGCTCGTTCCAGTCGGCGGCGTCGCGGCTGAAGTCCAGATCGAGCGGATCCCAGAACTTCGCGTTGCCCTTCGCGAACAGCCGCAGCGGGAAGGCGTCCCAGTGCAGTCCCCCCGCGCGCAGGGTTCCGAAGCCCTGACGTTCCGGCAGTGCTGTAGTCATGAGCGTGCCGCCTTTCCTCGACCCGGATGGACGCGTGCCCTGACGGTAGCGCCATTTCGGCCGGGTGTGACGGGAACCATACAAACTGTAGGTACGGCGGTGCCCCGGCCGGGATTCCACGCGGATCCCGGCCGGGAGCAGGCTCCGTCAGCCCTCGAACAGGGTGTCACCCGGGTATCCCCCGGGACCGAATCCGGGTGGGACGGCGAACACCGCCGACCCGACCGGGGTGATCCACGGGTTCAGCGCGTCGTGCTCGGCGAGCCGCTGTTGCACCGGGACGAACTGCGCGTCCACGTCGGCCTGGTACGCCGCGAACAACAGTCCGGCGCCGTCCGGGTCGTCGTAGTTGTAGCCGCGTCGCAGGAACTGCTCGTTCGCGTTCCGGGGCCGCGCCCGGGCGACGTGCGATTCCGGAGGGATCACCGGAATGCCGTGGACGTCGGTGGCGGCGAAGTCCGGATCGTCGTGCTCCCGGCTGCCGGTCAGCGGCGCCCCGGCGGCCAGGTCCCGGCCCACCGCGAGCTCCCGGGCGGGCCGGTCGAGCTCGTCCCACGTGTCGAGTTCCATGCGGATTCGCCGCAACACCAGGGACGTGCCCCCGGCCAGCCAGGCCGGGGCGCCGGGATTCCACACCTGCCGGTCGAAGTCCGTGCTTCCCGCGGCCGGGTTGACGGTGCCGTCGACCTGACCCATCAGGTTGCGCATCGTGGTCCCGGTGGGCTTGGTGCCCACCGCGTTGCGGAATCCGCGCTGGATCCAGCGCACCGTGGCCAGCGATCGCACGCTCTTGGCGAGCGTGCGAGTCGCATGCGAGACGGTGACCGGGTCGTCGGCACATACCTGCAGCAGGAGGTCACCGCCCGACCAGCGCTCCTCGAGGCGATCGATCGAGAACGCCGGCAGCGGCCGCAGCCACTCCGGCCGCTGCGCCTCGAGACCGGCCGCGTCGAACACGGCAGGGCCGAATCCGACCGTCACGGTCAGCCGCGCGGGATCGAGGGCGAGTTCGGGCTCGGTGTCGCCGAGGGCGGGACTGCCCCCGGCCAGCCGGCGACCGTCCTCGGCCCACACCTTCATGATCCCGACCAGCGCGCGACGGTCGAGTCCCGGACGCAGATCCAGCGCGACGAAGGCGGCGAAGGCCTGCGGGTCGGTGTCGATGCCGGCCTGGTGCACGCCGTGGAAGGCGACCGTGCGCCCACCGGTGGGCTCGGGCTCCCGCGTGGCGGCGTACCCGAGACCGGTCCCGACTCCGGCCGCGCCGATGCCGGCGGCGCCCAGGACGGCGGCGCCGCCACCGAGGAGACGCCGCCGGCTCAGCTCAGCCACCGTGGTTCGCCCCCGCGCCGGCGCTCGGCTGGTAGTTCTCCTGCGCGCCGGAGAAGTCGCGGACCTGTGCGGTGAACTCGGTCGTCGAACCGTCCTCGAAGGTCAGCTCGAAGGTCACTTCGGTACCGGGCAGGACCGGCTCGACGAGGTCCATCAGCATCAGATGGTCGTTGCCGGGGGCGAGCGAATGGGTGCTGTGCGCGGGAATGACCAGTCCGTCCGCCTTCTCGCGCATCACCATGGCGCCGCCGTCGCCGGCCGCCATCTCGTGGATCTCGGTCCGGGCCGAACTGGGGCTGGCAGCGGAGACGATGTGGATGTCGGTGTCGCCGGTGTTCTCGAGTTCGGCGAATGCACCGGTCATGCCGGATTCGGCGGCCTTCGCCCACGCCGAGGAGACGGTGAGCGAGTCCGCGGACGCGGCGGCGGGCTCGTCGGACGAGCATCCGGCGGCGAGCAGGGTCGCGGCCGCGGCGGCAGCGAGGAACAGGGTCTTCTTCATGGGGATTCTCCGTTATCGGTCCGAGGGCGCACGGGTGCGCGCGGTCACCGCGGGGCGCGGTGACCGAGAGGGGTCGGGTTCAGACCGTGACGGGAGGGCCGCGAGTGCCGAGACCGGCGGCGACGAGCAGTCCCCGGCGGAGCCGGGGACGGTGGACGACGGGCGTCCACGCGGGGACGGCGACGGGCGCCGGCGCGAACGACATGGGGACCGCGCGAGCGAGGGCGGCCAGCCCGACCCGGCAACCGTGTTCGGCACCACGGACGAGTAGCGCCGCGACGACGATCGCCCCGGCGTGCGCGGCGAGCATGCCCGGACCGGGGACGTGGACGTGCCCCGCATCGAGGGAGAGGGCGCCGTGACCGACCACCTGACCGACGGCGAGCACGCCGACGATCGGCACGCGAGTGCCCGCGGCGAGCAGACCCACCGTCATGGCGGCCGCGAGCAGCAGGACCGCCGGCGCCTGCCCCGGGACGGAACCGCCAGCGAGGGCATGGGCGGCGATGCTCACCGCACCCGACATGCCGCCGACGAAGGCACCGCGCACGCGCGCGACGACTCCGTTCTCGGCAGACATGCAGCCAGGATACGCGCCCGTTACTACGGGGAGTAGTAACAACGCTCACAAGGAGGCGCCGTCCAGGGAGTCCGGCCCGACCCGCGGAGAGCCCGGCGGTGCACGCGGTGCGTGGCTCGTCGTTTCACGTGAAACCAGCCGGCGCACAGTCGCCTATTGACAATAGACTGTCATATTGACAGCATATTGTCATGATTGAGACCGTGCATGTGGCCGTGTACAACACCTTCGCCGATTGGGAGGTCGGCCACGCGATCGCCCATATCAACAAGCCTCTCTGGCACAAACACTCCGGCCGGTACACCGTCGCCACGGTCGGCACCACGCTCGAACCCGTCACCACCATGGGCGGAATCCGCATCCTTCCCGACACCACCCTGGACGAGGTGCGGCCCGACAACAGCGCGATGCTCGTCCTGGCGGGCAACGACATCTGGAACACCGAGCAGTTCACCCCCTTCGCCGACCGGGCGCGTGAGTTCCTCGAGGCCGGGGTTCCGGTGGCCGCGATCTGCGGGGCCACGGGCGGGCTCGCCCTCGCCGGCCTGCTCGACGACCGCGCGCACACCAGCAACGCCGCCGAGTTCCTGGCCGGGCTGGGGTACGCCGGCGGCGACCTCTACCGCGACGAACCGGCCGTCACCGATCGGAATCTGATCACCGCGAGCGCCACCGCCCCCGTCGAGTTCGCCCGCGCGATCCTCGAACACCTGGAGGTGTTCGAACCGCACGTCCTCGAATCCTGGTTCAAGCTCTACGGCCGACGCGACCCCGCCGGCTTCTACGAACTCATGGCCGGATGAGCGAGCGCCCGGAACAGGAACTCCTCAGCGGCCTTGCCCTGACGTCGTTCCGGCTCAACGGTCAGTTCCTCGAAGTCGCCGAGACGCTGGCACGTCCGTCCGGTCTCACGGCGGCGTGGTGGCAGGTCCTCGGTGCCGTGCTGCACGATCCCCTGCCGGTCGCCGGCATCGCCCGGGCGATGGGGATCACCCGTCAGAGCGTGCAGCGGATCGCCGACCTGCTGGTCGAGCGCGGCCTCGCCGAGTACCTGCCCAACCCCGCCCATCGGCGCGCCAAGCTCGTCACGCCGACCCCCGCGGGCCGTGCGGCGGTGACCGGGATCGATCCGGCGCACGCCGCCTTCGCCCGGCGCCTGGCCGATGCCGTGGGCGAGGAAGGTCTGGCCGCCACGCTCACCGCGATGCGGCAGCTCTCGGCGGTCCTCGACGAACTCACCGAGCAGGTGTGAGCACAGACGACGCCAACTGATACGTCGCGATACCGTGCGATGTGCCCACAATTGCCGGTCGGCGTCGCTCCCAGCCGCCACCACCTCACGTGGTCCATGAAGCGATCATCGATCCGGGCCGCGACCCGACCCGTCCGTGGCTGATCCTGCGCGACGGCGAACAGCGGCCCGCCGTCCTCGATGCCGTCGAGCCGAACCTGGTGGTGTGGAGCTCGCTGTGGCCGTGGCGGCCCGACGCTCGGGTTCGGTTCGACCTGACCGGCGGGCGAAGCGGCACAATCCTGCATTGGACGTTGATCGTCGACGATCCGGTGCCGGACGAAGAGACCACTGTCCGCATGCGGAAGCGGATCAACGAGTTGATCAACGCCAATCTGCGCTTCACATTCGGGCAGTAGCAGCACGGCGACCGGCGACGGATGTGGGCAAGAAGTGGGCAGAACGAGCAGAGGGCGTCTTCCGGAATTCCGGAAAACGCCCTCTACCTCGATCTTTACTTGTGGAGCCTAGGAGATTCGAACTCCTGACATCTGCCTTGCAAAGGCAGCGCTCTACCAACTGAGCTAAGGCCCCGTCTGCCGCCTCAGCGGGCGGTGACCTCGTGCCATTCGTCCTCGCTCCGCAACATCCGGGCGAGTCCGACGGTCACCAGCACCACGGTTCCCACAAGGAGAAGAACCTTCATGCTCGCTGCCCTTTCGGCACGGGGAGTGGGCCTAGGAGGACTTGAACCTCCGACCTCTTCGTTATCAGCGAAGCGCTCTAACCGCCTGAGCTATAGGCCCTCGAACCGAGTTGGAACACTACCCCACCGAGCCGGGAAGTCCAAAATCGGCTCGGTGGGGACTCGTTTCCCCAGCTCAGTCCGGGTCCGCGAGGGTCACCTGCACGCCGCCGACGAGGTCGGTGCACAGGTTGTAGATGAAGGCTCCCAGAGTGGCCAGGGCCGTGAACAGGATCGTGTTGACCAGCCCGATCACCGTCGCGTACCCGAAGACCTGACCGGCGGTGATGAGGCCACCGCCACCGGTGTCGGACACCATGTCCGTGAACGCGCTGTTGAGCCGTTCCCACACGCCCATGCCTTCGAGCACGCCGTACAGCAGGCCGACGGCGACCATCCACACGAAGAACAACGAGACGGAGATCACCGAGGAGATCTTCAGCATCGACCACGGATCGATGCGGCGCACCTGCACCGTCGCACGCAACGGCTCGCCCGCGACCGGAGCCGCCGTGGCGACCGGAGCAGCCGGCTGCGCGGCCGCCGGCTCTTCGACCGGCGCGGACGGCAGCGGATGCTTGACCGTGGACAGATCCGGCAGATCCTTCGCCAGGTCCTTGCGTTCGATGTGCCGCGTCGGACCGTCGATGACGGCGGCCTTCGTCTTGGCCGCCGACCGGTCCGCGCCAGCCGTGGGCGCGTTCATCGAGGCGGCCGCGGTGCCGGTGACGACCGGCCGGGTCGGGGGCGTCGCGGCGCTGGGCCGGTTCCCGGCCGGATTTCCGCCGGAACGAGCCGCCGGCTCCTTCGCCGGGCCCGGCTGCTGTCCGCCCGGCTTCTGCCCGCCCGGCTTCTGTCCGCCCTGCTGCGCCGATCCGGCCGGATCCGCCCCGGGGCGCGCAGCGGGCTTGTCACCGGGGGTCTCACTCGGGGTGGGCACTACGGGACGTCCGGTCGAGGACGGTGCCTGACCCGGACGGGCCAGGTTCGTCTGCGGCACGTTCTGCGGGGTCTCCTGCTGATTCCCGCGCTGCCACGGAGGGGTGGGAGGCCCGCCCGGACGTTGCTGCCCGGGACGCGACGTCCCGCCCTCCGCCGTCGGGGGCTTGGCCGTGCCGTCGGCCGGCACGCCCGGGTTCGCTCCCGCCCCGGGGTTCCGGGCGGCACCGCCCGACGGCGTCGCTCCGCCGGCCGGCTTCCCGGGCACCTCTCGTCCGTTCTGACCCTTCGGCGGCTGCGCGGGCGGCGGACCCTGCTCGGCGCCGTTCGGTCCCTGGGGAGTGCTCACTTACGACTCCTTCGCTTCGAGTGCGGCGCTCTCCTCGGGCTCGTCGGCGTTGCGTGCGATCGCCAGCAACGTGTCCCCCTCCCCCAGGTTCATCAACCGCACACCCTTCGTCTGTCGGCCGGCCTTGCGCACCTGCTTCGCGGGGGTCCGGATGACGCCACCGCCCGAGGTGATCGCGTACAACTCGTCGTCGTCGTCCACGATGAGCGCTCCGACCAGAGTGCCACGCTTGCGGTCGTACTGAATGGTCAGCACGCCCTTGCCGCCGCGTCCCTGCGCCATGTAGTCCTCGATCGGGGTGCGCTTGGCGTATCCACCGGACGTCGCGACCAGCAGGTACGTGCCCTCACGGACCACGTTGAGCGAGAGCAGGGCGTCGTCCTCGTTGAACCGCATGCCCTGGACGCCCGAGGTCGCCCGGCCCATCGGCCGCAGCACCTCGTCGCTCGCCACGAAACGGATCGACTGCCCCTTGGCGGAGACCAGCAGCAGATCGTCGTCCGACGAGCACAGCACCGCACCGACCAGTTCGTCGTCGCCGCGCAGGTTGATCGCGACGATGCCGCCGGACCGGTTGGAGTCGAAGTCCGACAGTCGCGACTTCTTGACCAGGCCGTTGCGGGTCGCGAGCACCAGGTAGGGGGCGTCCTCGTAGGACTTGAGCCGGATGACGCCCTGGATCCGCTCGTCCGGCTGGAAGGCCAGCAGGTTGGCCACGTGCTGGCCGCGCGCGGTGCGGTTGGCTTCCGGCAGCTCGTAGGCCTTCGCCCGGTACACCCGGCCCTTGGTGGTGAAGAACAGCAGCCAGTCGTGCGTGGACGTCACGAAGAAGTGCTTGACGATGTCGTCCTGCTTGAGATCGGCGCCCTTGACGCCCTTGCCGCCACGCTTCTGGGACCGGTACAGGTCGGTCTTGGTGCGCTTGGCGTAGCCGGTCTCGGTGATGGTGACGACGACGTCCTCGCGGGCGATGAGGTCCTCGTCGGAGACGTCCCCGTCGGCCGCGACGATGCGGGTGCGACGGTCGTCGCCGTACTTGTCGACGATCTCCTTCAGCTCGTCCCGCACGATCGCGCGCTGACGCTCGGGCTTGGCGAGGATGTCCTTGAGGTTGTCGATCTCGAGCTCGATCTCGGCGAGTTCGTCGACGATCTTCTGCCGTTCCAGGGCCGCGAGACGACGCAGCTGCATCGCCAGGATCGCGTCGGCCTGGATCTCGTCGACGTCGAGCAGTCCGATGAGGCCGGCGCGTGCGTCCTCCACCGTCGCCGAGGCGCGGATCAGCGCGATGACGTCGTCGAGCGCGTCGAGCGCCTTCACGAGACCGCGCAGGATGTGGGCCCGTTCCTCCGCCTTGCGCAGCAGGTACCGGGTCCGCCGGACGATGACCTCGATCTGGTGGGTGACGTACAACCGGATCATCTGGTCGAGCCGCAGGGTGCGCGGCACGCCGTCGACGATCGAGAGCATGTTGCAGCCGAAGCCGGTCTGGAGCTGCGTGTGCTTGTAGAGGTTGTTCAGGACGACCTTCGCGACGGCGTCCCGGCGGACGGTCACGACGATGCGCATGCCCGCACGGTCCGACGACTCGTCGTGGATGTCGGAGATGCCGGCGATCTTGCCGTCCCGGACCTGCTCGGCGATCGAGGTGATCAGGTTGTCCGGGTTGACCTGGTACGGCAGTTCGGTGATGACGATCGAGGTCTTGCCCCGGGCGTCCTCCTCGATCTCCACGACACCGCGCATCCGCACCGACCCGCGGCCGGTGGTGTACGCGTCCTTGATGCCCTGGCCGCCGACGATCAGGCCCGCGGTCGGGAAGTCCGGGCCCTTGATGCGCTCCATGACGGCGGCCAGGGTGACTTCCTCGTCGGCCTCGAAGTTCTCGAGCGCCCAGTAGATCGCGTCGGCCACCTCACGGAGGTTGTGCGGCGGGATGTTGGTGGCCATGCCGACCGCGATACCGCCCGAACCGTTGATCAACAGGTTGGGGATACGGCTGGGGAGAACCACCGGCTCGAGCGTGCGGCCGTCGTAGTTCGGCTGGAAATCGACTGTCTCGTGGTCGATTTCGCGCAGCATCTCCATCGCGAGCGGGGTGAGCCGGCACTCGGTGTTGTGGCTGACGAATCCGTTGGTGACGAACGCGTGATCATCGGTGTCGACCCGCAGGCTGTAGACCGGCTCCACGTCGCCCTCGGCGACGAAGGCCACCTCGGCGTAGTAGAACCGGCCGTCGGTCAGCTCCTCGGCGATGGCTCGGGCATCGGGTTCCGTGATGTGCGACGCGATCTCGTCACCACGGTGCTCCCAACGTTCGATCCGATCGACGTTGTGCCGCCGGAGCCAGTTGACGTTCGCCGGATCCGTCGCGCCGTGCGTACGGAGGAACGCCGCGAGACCGGGGACGAAGTCCGTGCTCATGGAGCGTGCCGCCGCCGCGGGGCTGCTCGACTCCGCCGCGGCAAGGACCTGCTCGAGCTTGCGCTGCTTGCAGCCGACGAAGCCGATACGTTCGGCGAACAGGCGGGCGTCACGCCGGTTGGTGACGGCGACCTTGTACTCACCGGTCGCGTGCCGATACCGGCGGCTGACGACGCCGAACTCCAACAGCAGCTGCTGCACGTCCTTCGCCAGTTGCAGGCTCCGCGTGGAGTACGACACCTGCACCGTGTTGCGTGGTAGCGACGAGCACGATCCGTCGCCCTCGAACAGGGCACCGAGGAAGATGCGCTTGAGTGCTGTCGGCGACTCCCAGATGAAGTCGGGAACGCTCTTGCGGTCGCTGCGCTGACCGATCACACCCGCCAGCACGCTGCGCCGCAGCATCGTCAGGTCCTGGACGTCGAGCTCGTGCAGTGTCGAACCCGACTTGATCACCCGGCTGTAGACGTAGCGCCGGCCGCCGACGACCCGATCGAACGCATCCACGACGCGATCGAAGAAGTCCCGGTCGAGGTTGTTGAACCCGGCGCGGTTCTCCGAGACGAAGCCCTCACTGACGAACGCACCGAGCAGCAGTGCGGCAGCCGCCTCGTACTCGTTGTGCCTGCCGTGCTCCTCGGCGGAGGGAACACGCTGCAACACCACCCGGTCACCGCTGCGGATCTCGTCCAGCAGCTTCCACAGCAGGGTGGGAACACCCGCCACATCCACCAGGCAGAGCACCGGGTGATTGGCAGTTCCGCGCATCTCGTAGCCCTCGACCGTGCTGAGGGTGTACGTGCGATGGGTGCCCGAGTGGAACAGCATCTCGGCCATCACCGGGTTGCCGTGACGATCGAGAACCTTCAGGTCGATCTCGTTGTCGCTGTCGGGCTCGACGCCGGGCAGGATCTCCGAGATGCGGATGCTCTGGCCGTGGGGCATTCGCACGAGCGTGTCGCCCGGCACGCAGTACCGCATCGCGGCTGCGCCGTCGTTACCGCGGGACCCGAAGTTGCCCTGGCCGTCGACGAGGGGGTAGCGCATCGACCACGGCTGCGCGAGCCGCACGAGTGTGTCGTAGATCGAGGCGTCGCCGTGCGGGTGGTAGTTGCCCATCGTCTCGGCGACGGCACGTGCCGACTTCACGTAGCCGCGGTCCGGGCGGAACCCGTTGTCGTACATTGCGTACAGGACGCGGCGGTGCACCGGCTTGAGACCGTCCCGCACATCGGGCAGGGCGCGGCCCACGATCACGCTCATCGCGTAATCGATGTAGCTGCTCTGCATCTCCTGCTGGATGTCGACGGGCTCGATGCGGTCGTGCCCCGGCCCCTCCGGCGGCAACGTGGTGTCGGTCATGAGCTCCTTCTTCTACTCGGCTCGAACGCCGCGGACTTCCGTCCGGCGCGCGTCTCGCAACCACCCGAGTCTATAGGTGCAGGTCAGCTCGCACACCGACCGATGCGGCGATTCCGCTCGGCCGGTCCGTCCCGGCGTCCGAAATTTCCTTCACGAGCGCCCCGGAACGGAGGCGTCGTCGTCGGTGGCCCAGCGGGCGAACTCCTCCTCCAGTGCCATGTCACCCCGGCTGGGGGCGAGCAGCAGCGCGGCGATCGGCACGGCGAGAACGGCGATGCCGAGCACGAAGGAGGGGAACAGCAGTGCGGTGACGGTCCGGCCCGACGGCAGCGGGACGGTCGGATCGACCTCGACGCGCATGCCGGCCATGCCGGTGTAGTGCAGTGCGACGACCGCGCAGCCCATGAGCAGGGCGGCCGGGACGCGGAGCACCCATCGATCCGCGGTCTGCGCGAGCCACAGGGCGACCGTGGCCGCGACGACACCGATGGCCACCGAGGCGACGACGAAGCTCGGGTCGTGCTCGAGCGAGCCCTGGATCCGGATGGCCCACATGCCGCTGTAGTGCATGAGGCTGACCGCGAGTCCCATCCCGAGGCCGCCGACGAGCAGGCGGGCGAAGGACGGCACGCGGTTCACCCACGCGGCGCGGGAGCTGACGAGCCAGAGCCCGAACCAGGTGGCGGCCACCGACAGCGCGACGGAGAAGACGGTCGGCCCCAGGGCGTACCGAACTGCGGTACCGGGAATGTCGAAGCCCATCATCCCGATGAAGTGCATGAGCCAGACGGCCACACCGCCCACCGACAGGGCGGCCATGGCCATCCAGCGGCGATGGCCGCGGTCGGTGGGCGCGGTCAGCGACTGACGGGCGCAGGAGAGACCGACGAACGATCCGACGACGGAGGTGGCATAGGCGAGGAAGAACACCCACATCCCCATGGAGAAGTGGTGCATTTCGTGGGACATCGTGACCTTCCGAGCACGGCGCGCGAAGCGGTCCGTGCTCGTGGTGGCGCGCCTCACCGAATCGATACGGGCTGCGACTCCGCCCCCCTCGACAGCGATCGGAGCGTATCGCATCGATGTAATTCGGGAGGGTCCCGGTCCCGCCCCCGTCCGATCAGGCGAGCGGACTGCGCGGGTCGACCGGACGGTGTTCCCGGGCCCACGCCTCGGCCTCGGCCTCGAGGGCCGCCGCCACCCGATCGGGAGCCATGAGCAACGCCATGATCGGCACCGTCAGGATCAGCATGCCGAGCACGAACACCGGGAAGAGCACCGCGAACACCTCGACGCCCGACGGCGCCGCCGTCGACGGATCCACCGTCACCCGCACCCCCGCCATCGCGAGGAAGTGCACGCCGATCACCGCCGCGCCGGCGACGATGCTGCCGACGATCCGCATCCACCGGCGGTCGGCGACCGTCACCAGCCACAGGATCATCACCGCGGTGAGCCACGCCGCTACGACGGAGGCCGCCACATAGGTCGTGTCGTATGCGACGGTGCCCTGCAGTTCCATCGCCCACATGATCGAGTAGTGCACGCCGGCGATCCCGGCACCGAGGACCAGCGATCCGCCCAGCAGCCGTACCGTCGCGGCACCGCGCGACGGCCGGACACGGCGTGACACCCGCTTCGGCTGCACGACCACCATGGCGACGAACGCGGACACCAGCGCCACCGCCATCGAGAAGACGATGCCGGGCAGGTCGTATCGAATGATGCTGCCGTCCACCGTGAAACCGGCCATCGGCAGGAAGTGCGCCAGCCACACCCCGACGCCACCGGTCGAGAGCGCAGCCCGCATCAGCCAGTACAACCGTGACCGTTCGGAACCGGCCGTCAACGACTTGCGGGCACTGGCCAGCCCCACGAGCAACCCGATCGCCGCCGTCACGTACGCCAGGACGAGCACCCACGTGCCCATGCCGAACAAGTGCACGTGTGTGTCCATCAGGGCGCTACCGGCTGGTGCAGCTTGCGCAGCGCGTACTCGGTCACCGTCACGAGTGCCGACTTGGCGGACTCGCGATCGCGCGCGTCGATCGAGACGATCGGCACGTCCGCCGACACCGCGAGGGCCTGACGAATGTCCTCGGTCGGGTAGCGCGGGGCGTCGTCGAACTCGTTGATCGCGACGATGAACGGCAGGTTCCGGGCCTCGAAGAAGTCGACCGCCGCGAAGCTCTCGTCCAGACGCCGGGTGTCGATGAGCACGATGGCCCCGATCGCACCTCGGATCAGGTCGTCCCACATGAACCAGAACCGGTGCTGACCCGGCGTGCCGAACAGGTACAGCACGAGATCCTCGGCGAGGCTGATCCGGCCGAAGTCCATCGCGACGGTCGTGGTGGCCTTCTGCGGTGTCGCGCTCAGGTTGTCGACGCCGTCGCTGGCGTTGGTGACCAACGCTTCCGTGCGCAGCGGAACGATCTCCGAGACCGCCCCCACCAACGTGGTCTTGCCGACGCCGAAGCCCCCGGCGATCACGATCTTCGTCGAGGTCACCCGCTTCGGGGAGTTAGAGTTCGCGAAGTCCACTGAGGACCCTTTCAATCAGCTCACGACGCTCCGCGTCGCTCGAATCGTCTTTCAGGGTGGCCAGGATCCGTACATGCCCGGCTTCGACGAGATCCGCCACGAGTACGCGCGCCACCCCGATCGGCACACCCACCCGCGCCGCGATCTCGGCGACCGACGGGGACTCCCTGCACAACGCCACGATCGTGGCGTTGATGTTGTCCAGGTCCCGGGCACGGTCGTCCGTGCCCGGGAGGACCTGGATCAGTGCCTCCAACGCCAGCTCGACCGCGGGGCTGGTCCGCCCCGAGGTCAGTGAGTACGGCCGGACCAGACTGGGCTGGGCCGGCGGCGACTCCGCCTTGCGTTCTTCCATGGCCACCTCGACGTCAGGACCCCAGACCGATGCGCGGAGTGGCCTCGACCGATGCCCCCACACGATCGACCAGGAGTGCCATCTCGTAACCGACCTGCCCGATGTCGCACTCCGAGGCGGTCAGCGCCGCCAGGTGCGAGCCGTCGCCCACGCTCATCAGCAGCAGGTAGCCGTGCTGCATCTCGACGACGGACTGGAGCACTCCGCCGCCCTCGAAGAGCTGGGACACGCCGTTGGACAGGCTGGCGAGTCCGGACGTGACGGCAGCGAGCTGCTCGGCACGGTCGACGGGCAGGTGTGCGCTGGCCGCCATCAGGAGGCCGTCCGCGGACACGAGCACGGCGTGGGAGACGCCGGGAACCTCGCGCGCGAAGTTCGACACCAACCAGTCCAGAGGACGAGTCACGTCGGATCCATGGTCAATGTTCATCGAACTCCCTGTTCGTCGGTCTGGGTGGACGCGTGCGCGGAGGCCCGCCCGTTGCGAACCCCTTGCTGGTGACGGCTCAGGTTGGCCCGGATGGCCTCCGGGTCGCGCCGCCGGACAGCCGGCACGGATCCGGTCGCCGGCGAGGCGACCGCACCGGGCACCAGCCTATGACCGGGTGCACGCCGCGGGAGACCCGCGGTGGTGAGTTGCTCCACCGGAGCCTGCGCAGCCTCCTGGGCGGCCCTCCACCCGGCATCCGCCCGTGAGTTCCACTCCGGACGGCGGTCCTCGGGCTGACTCGTCGGATCGACGAGCCAGCTCGACATCATGTCGGCGAAGATCGGCGTGCCGGCACCGGGATGCGGACGCAAGGTGTCGACATCGGGACGCGGCTGGAAGAACGACGCCGTCTTGGCCGGGTTCGTCCGGTACCGATGCCGGGAGGCGCGACCCGGTTGTCCGTCGGCCGCTTCGTCCCGAGCTGCGGACGGTTCGGAATTGCGTTGCGCAAGCGCGGATTCCGATGCGGCCGGCGGTATCGGCAGACCGGGGGTGCTCCCCGGCCGGCGCTGCGGCAGACCGTTGCCCGGCGCACCGTTGCCCGGCGCACCGTTGTTCGGCGCACCGCTGCCCGGTGCACCGTTGTTCGGTGCGGCCGCCGGCTGGGGCGAGATACCCGGCGTGGCGCCCGGCCGGCGCTGCGGCAGACCACTACCCGGGGACCGGGGCGCCGCCGGGGCGGGAGCAGGAGCGGACGAGACCGTCTCCGTGCGACGCGACGGCAGGACCGGTGTCGGACCGGGTTGACGCCGGGGCAGGTCGGCCAGCGGCGTGGGCTGGCGCTCCGGTGCGGCACCGGGCTGACGCTGCGGCAGACCGGGAGTGGAGCCGGGCCGGCGCTGCGGCAGCCCCGGAGTGGCACCGGGCTGACGCTGTGGCAGACCTGCGGCCGACTCCGCGGCGACGGGTGCCGCCTGTCGCTGCGGCAGTGCGGATGCCGGCTCCCGCTGCGGCAGTGCGGATGCCGGCTCCCGCTGCGGCAGTGCCGATGCCGGCTCCCGCTGCGGCAGTGCCGATGCCGGCGCAGGAGCGCGTTCCGGCGCGGCCGGGACTGTGACATCGCGGGGTGGCCGCGGCGCGAGGGTCTCGGCCGGACGGCCGTCCTCCCCCGTGCGCGGCTGCGGCCCGGTCTGCGACAGGGCGAGCGGCGAGACGAGGAGCACGTCGGGAATGTGGACGCTGGCGGTGATGCCCGGGTTGCGCGCGGTGTCGAACGTCGGGCGCAGCCGCACGGTGAGGCCGTGTCGGGCCGCGAGGCGCGAGACCACGAACAGACCCATGTGACGGGCGGTGTCGGGACCGACCTCGCCGCCGAGAGCGAGACGCTCGTTGATCGCGTCGAGTTCCTCGGCCGGGATACCGATACCGCGGTCGGCGATCTCGACGAGCAGACCACCGTCGACGGCGCGCGCGAAGCTGAACGTCACGGTGCTGTCCGGCGGCGACGCCCGCAGCGAGTTGTCGACGAGCTCGGCGAGCAGATGCACGATGTCCGTGGCGACCGTACCGCTGAGGGCGCCTTCGGGCGTCGAGCCGATCTGGACCCGCTGGTAGTCCTCGACCTCGGACATCGCGGCACGGAGGATGTCACCGAGCTGCACGGGTGCGGAATGACCGCGCCGCATCCGGGTTCCGGAGAGAATCAGCAGGTTGTCGCCGTTACGGCGCATGCGCGCCGCCAGGTGGTCGAGCCGGAACAGGCTCTCGAGCCGGGCCGGATCCTTCTCCTCGTACTCGAGCCGTTCGATGAGGCCGAGCTGCTGCTCGACGAGCGACTTGCTGCGCCGGGCGAGGGTTTCGAACATGTCGTTGATCTGCAGGCGGAGGTGGGCCTGCTCGCCGGCGAGGCGCAGAGCCTGCCCGTGCATGTCGTCGACGGCGCGGGCGAGCTGGCCGATCTCCTCGGTCGTGTGCACCGGGACCCGGGTGAACTCGATGTCCTCGACGTTGTCGCCCACCTTGATGCGGTCGATCGCGTCGGGGAGTTCCTGCCGGGCGACCTTGAGCGCGCCGTAACGCAGGCGCCGGATCGGGCCGACGAGCGACCGCGACACCAGGAGCGCCAGGACCAGGGCGGCGAGCAGGGCGCCGAGCACGATCGCGGTGTCACGCAGAGCGGCGGAGCGGGTGTCGGAGGCGCGGGTGAGAACGGTGCTGCTGATCGCGTCGGATGCTTCGTCGATGAGGGTGCCGTAGACCTCGACACTCTCCAGCAGCGACGCACGCAGGTTCAGGATGGGCAGGGGGCCGGCGCCCGCGGCGTCGATCATCGCGGTGCGCTCGGCGACGCCGCTGCGCAGCTCCTGGATCTGCGCATCGGACGCCGGGTACGACCGGGCGAGCGTCTCGAGCATGGCCAGCTCGGATCCGGACGCGGACACCAGCGTGGTACCGGGCTGGTCGGGGTCCCGCAGGATCGCCACGATGCCCATCACCTGGTCGAAGAGGTAACGCTGGGACGCCCAGGCATCGACGAGGCGGGTGCCCTCGGCGAGCACGGACGGATCCTCGATCGGCTCGACGATGGCTTCGACGATGCGGATCAGATCCTTACGGATGGTGTTGGTCTGCTCGTTGAGCTCGGGAAGCGGGATGTCCCCGGCCGCGATGCGGTCTCGCAACGACTCGGCGGCGGCCACCGTGCGGGTGAGGTCCGCGGCGATGACCGGATCCAGCTCCGGATTCCGGGACACCGCCCGGACGCGTTCGAGCGTCGCGTCGAGATTCTCGATCTCGTTCGTGACGCCGGTCCCGGCAGCCAGCGTCGCGGAGGCGGTACCGAAGGCGGTACCGAAATCGACGAGGTCGGGCACGACGGCCACCTGGTCGGCAGCGGACGAGAAGTGGACCGCGTTGGAGAGCTCCTGCTGCACGCGCAGTCCGCCCAGGACCATGGCCACGGTCACGGGAACGGCGAGAACGGCGGTCACCTTCCAGCGAAGGCCCCACCCTTCGATGTTCCACCACCGCTGCCGAGGTGGCGATTCGTCACTCATCTTTCCAGCTCACTTTCCACCCGGTTTCCGCCGCCGACCCACACCCGCGCCACACCGCTCGGCGTCGAGGAGGTGCGTCTGCGGGTGGAGTGGTCGGAAGAGACGTTCCTGAGTGCACGCACCATATCCGCCCGAGTGCGGATCACGAAAGGAGCACGATCACTCCCCGAACCGGCGGCAGTCGTGTCTCGAAGCGGTCGACGCGCCGAAAACTCTACCGACCAGTAACATTCGCGGCCCCGGAACGGGCGGCCGACGCGCCGAAGGGCGGCGAAAGCGTTCGTGTGAACCTCGTCACACCACCGCTTTCGCCGCCCTTCCGCGCCCGCGAGACCCGGTCAGACGTCCAGGAAGCGGACGTCCTTCGCGTTACGGGTGATGAAACTGCGACGTGCCTCCACGTCCTCACCCATCAGCACGCTGAACAGTTCGTCGGCGGCCGCCGCGTCGTCGAGCGTGACCTGACGGAGCACGCGCACGCTCGGGTCCATGGTGGTCTCCCACAGTTCCTTGGCATTCATCTCGCCGAGGCCCTTGTACCGCTGGATGCCGTCGTCCTTGTTGATCTTCTTGCCGGACGCGAGGCCACGCTCGAGCAGGCCGTCGCGCTCCCGGTCGGAGTACGCGAACTCCGGCTCGGAACGCTGCCACTTGAGCTTGTACAGCGGGGGCTGCGCCAGGTAGACGTGCCCGTGCTCGACCAGCGGGCGCATGAATCGGAACAGCAGCGTCAGCAGCAGGGTCGCGATGTGCTGGCCGTCCACGTCGGCATCGGCCATCAACACGATCTTGTGATAGCGCAACTTCGAGATGTCGAACTCGTCGTGGATACCGGTACCGAAGGCGGTGATGATCGCCTGGACCTCGTTGTTCTTGAGGACCCTGTCGATGCGCGCCTTCTCGACGTTGATGATCTTGCCGCGCAGCGGCAGGATCGCCTGATACATCGAATCGCGGCCCGACTTGGCGGAGCCGCCGGCCGAGTCGCCCTCGACGATGTAGATCTCGGACTTGCTCGGATCGTTGGAGCGGCAGTCCGCCAGCTTGCCGGGCAGGCCCCCGAGATCGGTGGCGGACTTGCGCCGGACCAGCTCGCGGGCCTTACGAGCGGCGACGCGGGCCTGGGCGGACGAGACTGCCTTCGTCACAATGGTCTTCGCGTCGGCCGGGTTGGCCTCGAGCCAGTGCGACAAGTGCTCGTTGCAGGCCTTCTGCACGAACGACTTGACCTCGGTATTGCCGAGCTTGGTCTTGGTCTGACCCTCGAACTGCGGTTCGCCGACCTTGACCGAGATGATAGCGGCCAGACCCTCACGGATGTCGTCGCCGGTGAGGTTCGGATCCTTGTCCTTGAGGAGCTTCTTGTCCTTCGCGTACTTGTTGACCACCGAGGTCAGCGCCGCACGGAAGCCCTCCTCGTGGGTGCCGCCCTCGTGGGTGTTGATCGTGTTGGCGAAGGTGTGGACCGACTCGGAGTAGCCCGAGTTCCACTGCATAGCGACCTCGAGTTCGTGGCCGGTGCCCTTCGCGGTGAAACCGACGACCGAGTTGTGGATCGGCTGCTTGGTGCGGTTGATGTGCCGCACATAGTCCTCGAGGCCGCCCGGGTAGTGATAGACGCGGACCTTGACCTTGTGCTGCTGCTCGATCTCGGCCTGTTCCTGCTCCTCGGCCTTCTTCGGTGCCTCGGCGAGCTCGCTGACGACCTCGTCCGTGACCTCCTCCGGCGCGACACGCTCATCGGTCAGCGTGATCGTCAGGCCCTTGTTGAGGAAGGCCATCTCCTGCAGTCGCCGCGCGACCGTCTCGAAGTTGTAGGTCGTGGTTTCGAAGATGTCCGGGTCCGCCCAGAACCGGACGGTGGTGCCGGTGGCCCGGGTGGGCTCACCCTTGACCAGCGTCCCCGGCTTGGAGGACTGGTAGGTCTGCTCCCAGTGGTACCCGTCGCGGTCGATCTCGACCTCGAGTTTGGTGGACAGCGCGTTGACCACCGAGATGCCGACGCCGTGCAGACCGCCGGACACCGCGTAGGCGTCGGAGTCGAACTTGCCGCCCGCGTGCAGCTGCGTCAGCACGACCTCGACGGTCGGGACGCCGGAGGCGTGCATCCCGACGGGGATACCGCGGCCGTCGTCGACGACCTGCACGCCGCCGTCCTCGAGGAGGGTCACCTCGACCTTGGTCGCGTGGCCGGCCATCGCCTCGTCGACCGAGTTGTCGACGACCTCCCAGATCAGGTGGTGCAGACCGCGCTCACCGGTGGATCCGATGTACATGCCGGGGCGCTTGCGCACCGCCTCGAGCCCCTCGAGGACGGTGATGGAGGAAGCACCGTAGTCACTGTTGCTCTTGTTCGACTTCTGGGCAGCCACGGGTTGGTAGCTCTCCTTCTTCCGCCTGGGCCTCGCGCACACGCGCGCATTCGGATTCATCCTACTGCCCGGAACCGTACTTGCCCCGTCCGACACAGAACGGGCCGTCGACGCCGCTCACCGGCCCGCAGGCGCGGCGTCGCGGGGGCGGGAAGGTGAATCGCTAGAGCGCGGGAGTTCGGACAGTGTGCCGCGCTTCGACGTCGCGCACGAAGCGCGCGGTGGCGGCCGCGAGCTCCGAGGCATGCGAGCGGGGCGACCAGTGTCCGGCGTCGAGCGGTTCCCGGCGCAGATCGGTCACCCACTTCTCGGTGTCCTCGTACCCGACCGGCCGCACCGCCCGGTCCCGCAGCCCCTGGATCAGCTGCACGGGCACGTCGGTGCGCCGCTCGCGCGGCGCACGCAGGCGCCGGCGCAGGTTCGCCCGGTACAGCTTCAGCCCGTGCACCATGTCGTCGGCCAGCGTGGGCGCGACCGGCCCGATCAGGGCCGGATCGGAGCGGTCGAAGAATCCGACGAATCCGGGCCAGTGCCGCGAGAACCACCACCGGAGGGCCGGCACGGGCAGGCCGGGAGTCTGGAACAGCACCGTGTAGGCCGACGCCACAGCCTGCTCGAGCGGGCCGAGCGGGCGCCGATCCCGCAGCCGGCGGCGCATCCACGAAGCGAGATGGTCGAGGTTCGGCCCGGACACCGAGGTGTAGGACGCGATCCGCTCGGCCGCCCCGGGTTCGCACACGGCCTCCCAGCACAGCACCGCTCCCCAGTCGTGCCCGAGCAGGTGCACGGGCACGCCCGGGCTCACCGCGTCGAGCACCGCGAACAGGTCCGCGGCGAGCAGCTCGAGCCGGTAGTCCGCGACGTCGCGCGGCACGGTCGAGACACCGGCGCCGCGGTTGTCGAACCGGACGATCCGGAAGTCGCGGGCCAGCTCGGGTACCACGCGGTCCCACAGGGCGTGGGTGTCGGGCCAGCCGTGGACCAGCACCAGCGTCGGCCCCGCCGGGTTGCCCTCCTCGACGACGTGGAGCCGGACGTTTCCGTTCGTGACGGTGCGAGTGGTCATGCGTTCTCCTCAGAGATCGAGTACGAGCCGGCCACCGTCGGCGCGCGAGACGCAGACGAGCATCTCCTCGCGACGTTCCTCGGGGGTGAGCCGGTTCTCGCGGTGGTCGGGGGTGCCGGACAGGACCCGCACCCGGCAGGTTCCGCAGAAACCCTGGCGGCACGAGTAGCCGATGCCGGGCAGGCGCCGGCGGATGATCTCGAGCGCCGATTCGTCGGCCGGAACGTCGAGTACCTCTCCGGTGCTTGCCAATTGGACCTCGAACGGCCGGCCGGCGACCACGGGCGGGGCGCCGAACCGCTCGAAGTGCAGGGCCGACGCCGGGGTGGCGTCGATGCCGGCGCGCACGGCGTCCAGCATCGGGGTGGGCCCGCAACAGTAGACGGCGCCGCCGGCGGGAGCACCGGCGAGCAGTTCGGCTCCCGTCGGCGTGCCGAACTCGTCGTCCGGCCGCACGAAAACCCTTGACGGGTCCCATGTCCCGATCTCGTCGAGGAACGGCATCGCGGACCGGGTCCGGCCGGTGTAGACGAGCCGCCAGTCCATCCCGGCGCGGTGTGCGGCGCGGGCCATCGCCAGGACGGGGGTGATGCCGATCCCGCCGGCGACGAACAGGGCCGGGCCCTCGGCGACGAAGGGAAACCCGTTGCGCGGACCGCGCACGGCCACGAGGTCACCCGGTTCGAGAGCATGCATCTCGAGTGAGCCGCCCCCACCGCCGGGAATCCGGCGGACCGCGACGGTGTATCGGCCGCGGTCCTCGTGATCCCCGCACAGCGAGTACTGTCGCCGCCGCCCCGACGGCAGATGGAAGTCGAGATGGGCGCCCGGGTGCCATGCCGGCAACTCGGCGCCGTCCGGGGCGCGCAGCGTCAACCGCACCACGTCGCCGTCGGCCGTCACGGGAGCCCTCTCCGCCACAAGCAGATCCACCTGCCGATCGGCGTCGGCGGCTCCGACGGCACCGGTGTAGTCGAGCGTCGTGACGAGGCTGAGGTATCTGTCCACGACGGATCCGAGCACGCCCATCGCCCGGTCGGGGCGGTTCCGGCCCCGCAGGTCCGACGGGCGACCGTGCCGCGACAGCAGTCCGGTCATCGGGCCGCCGCCCGGGCCGCGGGCGAGGACGCCAGGTAGCGGACCGCCTGGGCGGTCGAACCCTCCTGGCTGGGGTGGTACGAGCGGCGGAAGTACCGCGACATGCGCCGGCCGAGGTCCACGGGCCCGGGCAGCGTACCGCGTCGACTGGCCGCGGACCAGTCCGAAAGATGAGGTGCGCGAGCATGTCCGGGCGCACCCGCCAGTGCGGGGTCGTGAGCCATCAGGAAGCGGGCACCGCGGATCCACAGCCACACGAGGACCGGGGTGACGATGAGCTGCGTGCGGATCCGGCGCGCCTCCCCGGGGTCGAAGTAGCGCATCACGTCGTAGGCGACGCTGCGATGCTCGACCTCCTCGGCACCGTGCCAGCGCAACAGGTCGAGCATGGTCGGATCGGTGCCCGCCGCGTCGAGACCCTTCGCGTTGAGGACCCAGTCACCCAGGAACGCGGTGACGTGTTCGACGGCGGCAATGAGGGCGAGCCGTTCGACGAGGTAGTTCTCCGCCCGCAGTCCCGTGAGCGGCCGCCGGCCGAGCAGCCGTCCGAACAACCACCGCATCTGGTCCGTGAACGGGGTGGGGTCGAGACCCTTCGCCTCGAGTTGCTCGAGTACTCCCTGGTGGGCGTTGGAGTGCACCGATTCCTGACCGATGAATCCCACGACGTCGTCGCGCAGTTGTTCGTCCCGGATGAGCGGCAGCGCCTCCTTGAACGTCTCGACGAACCACTCCTCCCCCGCCGGCAGCAGCAGGTGCAGGACGTTGAGCACGTGGGTGCTGAACGGATCGCCCGGCACCCAGTGCATGGGCAGGGCGCTCCAGTCGAACTCGACGTCGCGGGCCTGGAGCAGCACCCGGTCCGGTTCGGTGAGCGATGGGGACATGGACGTACCTCCCGATGCGGAGTGTGGGACAGCGCACAACCGGCACGTTTCAACGTAACATCGGGTTACAGATAAATCCAGGGCGGGTTCAGCCGTACGTGTCCCGCGGGCCGCGGCCGCGGACGTGCCGCTCCCCCTTGCGCCAGCTCGGCGCCGTCGGCCCCGTGATCCGCAGTTCCTCGACCACCCCGTGCCCGACCGCGGCGGCGATCTTCGCGAGGATCTGCGCCTGCATCATGCGCAGCTGGGTCGCCCATGCGGTCGACTCAGCCGAGACGTGCAGCACCTTGTCGCGCAGCGTCGTCGGCGTCGCGTGCGAGGCGATGTCGTCGCCGACCACGCGCGCCCAACTCCCGAGCACGGTGCCCTCCGACACGCGTCCCGTCCATCCCCGCTGCTTGGCGATCGCATTGGTCAGCGCGCCCAGCGGCTGCGGATCCCGCTCGTCGGGTCCCGGACCGGACCAGCCGCGGCGGCGGCGCCGCGGTCGCAGCGCCCCGCGCGAGGCGCGTCCCTGCCCCACCGACTTGCCGCTCGCCTGCGCTGCCGCCCGGGCCTCCTCCAGTGCGCGACGGGCCAGGTCGATCCCGCGCAACGGCGGTTGAGACGGCTGTTCGTCCGGGTTCTCGATGCTCATCGCAATGCTCCGTCCACGGTTCCGTCCAGATCCGGCGGTGCGGGATCGCCGCCGTCGAGCGGGGTCAGCACCGAGAGCCGGCCCCGGTCGGTGTCCTCGGCCCGCACCCCGAACCGGACCGCGGCCAGCTCCGCCGGCACGTCCTCCGGCACCGCGGCGGTGACGAGGACCTGCTCGGCCGAGGCCGCGACGGCGGCGAGCGCGGTGCGGCGCCGCCGATCCAGCTCGGCGAACACGTCGTCGAGCATGAGGACCGGGTCCGTGCCGTCGGCCCGCAGGAGCGAGAACGCGCCCAGGCGCAGCGCCAGCGCAAACGACCAGGACTCCCCGTGGCTGGCGAAGCCCTTGGCCGGCTGGTCACCCAGAATCAGGTCCAGCTCGTCGCGGTGGGGCCCCACCAGGCACACGCCCCGCTCGATCTCCTTCGTCCGCGCCTGCGCCAGCCGGGTCAGGAACGCGTCCTCGATCACGTCCCGGTCGTCGGATCGCGGCGTGCGGCCCGGGTCGGCGAACTCCGGCGGCAACGCCTCGCCCACCGTGCTGCGGTAACGGAGCATCGCCGGCCGCGACTCGGGGGCGATCGACCGGTATGCCTCGGCGACGTGGGGGGCGAGTTCGTGCAACAGGGCGATGCGCGCCGCGAGCAGCTCGGAACCGTGCGTCGCGAGATGACCGTCCCACACGTCGAGCGTCGCCAGTGCGTTGGACCCGTCGCCGGACCGGCTGCCGCGGCGCAGCGCACCTCCGGCCGTCTTGAGCAACGCCGACCGCTGTCGCAGCACCTTGTCGTAGTCGGCACGCACGCCGCTCATCCGCGGGATGCGGGTGGCGAGGAGCTCGTCGAGGAACCGGCGCCGATCCCCCGGATCACCCCGCACCAGGGACAGGTCCTCCGGCGCGAACAACACCGTCCGCACAATGCCGAGAATCTCCCGCGGGCGCCGCGTCGGCGACTGGTTGATCCGGCCGCGGTTGGGCCGGCCCTCGTTGATCTCGACGTCGATGCCCAGTTCCCGGCCGCCGTTGACGACGACGGCGCTCACCACGGCCCGCGACGTCCCGGTCCGCAGCAGCGGGGCATCACCCGAGACCCGGTGCGAGGTCAGCGTCGACAGATAGCCGAGCGCCTCGAGCAGGTTGGTCTTGCCGTGTCCGTTACGGCCGAGGAACACCGTCGGTCCGGGCGCGAGATCGAGCGAAACGGCTTCCCAGGAACGGAAATCGCGTAACGAGAGGGTGCGAACGTACACAGGCCGACCGTTTCCTCCCTCCGGGTCAGCCCGGCAGGCGCACCGGCATCAGCAGGTAGGTGTAGTCGCTGTCCGGGGCGGCGAACGTGCCGGAGGCGTCGGGCTCGGGCGCCTCGTCGAGCGCCGGTCGCAGCACGGCGGGACGGCTCGGCGTGGTGAAGCCGAACGACACCTTCTCGCTGTGCAGCGAGCCGAGGCCGTCGAGCAGGTACCCGGGGTTGAACGCGATGATCAGCGGCTCGCCCTGGAACTCCGCCGCGAGCGACTCCTCCGCGCGGCCGGCGTCGTCGCCCCCGGCCGACAACAGCAGGCCGCCCTCGGTGAATTCGAGGCGCACCTGCGCCCCGCGTTCGGCGACGAGCGCGACGCGCTTGATCGCGTCCACGAGCGGCGCGATCTCGACGGTGGCCATCGCGGTGTGCTCGGTGGGCAGCAGCTGGCGGAACTTGGGGAACTCGGCGTCGAGGAGGCGGGTGGTGGTGCGCCGGCCGTCCGCGACGATACCGAGCAGGCCCTCGGCGCCGACCGACGAGCCGGCCCCCAGCGCGAGCTGGACGGGCGAGTTGGAGGATCCGCCAACGGTTTTCGCCGACTCGGAGAGCGTCTTGGCCGGGACGAGCACGGCGGCGCTCGCCGCCTCGACGGTGGGCATCCACTCGATCTTGCGGACCGCGAGACGGAACCGGTCGGTGGCCGCGAGCACCATGTGGGTGCCGTCGATCTCGACCCGGATGCCGGTCAGCATCGGCAGGGTGTCGTCCTTGCCGGCCGCGACGGCGACCTGGCTGATCGCCTCGGCGAACATCTCGACGGGCAGCGAACCGGTCTGCTGCGGCAACTCGGGCAGCTGCGGGTAGTCCTCGACCGGCATCGTCGGCAGGGAGAACTTCGCGCTGCCGCAGTTGATGAGCACTCGCGTTCCGTCGAGCACCACGTCGACGGGCTTGTTGGGCAGTGCACGGGTGATGTCGGCGAGCAGGCGGCCCGAGACGAGCACCTGCCCGGACGTGATCACCTCCGCGGAGACGTGGACCTGTGCGGAGACCTCGTAGTCGAATCCGGAGACGGTCAGTCCCTGCTCGTCCGCGCCGAGGAGGACGCCACCGAGCACCGGCACCGGCGGTCGCGACGGAAGACTGCGCGCAACCCACGCGACGGAGTCGGCAAAGTCCTCGCGAGCGACACGAAACTTCATGCTTCCAAGCTCCATCGCCCCGCGGATCCTTTCGCTGTTCCTGGCTGTCGATCGATTCAACGAAGTCTGGCACAAGGCCCCGACACCGACGTCGGCAGCGGGGACGTCGCTCCACGGTATGCGCTCGTCGATCAGTTGGAAAGCCGGAGGCTCGAGGGGGACAGGGCTCTCGAGACCCTGTGCACTCGAGTCCTCCACAGCCCTGTTTTGAAAGAGAAGTCTTCGAGAAAAAACACAGAAGTAGTAATAGGGGTTGTGGAATCTGTGGACGGACGACCGTCTACGCTGGTCGGGCGGGCTTCTCGAGACCCGGACTCTCGAGGATGAACTCGAGGAATTCTCGAGGACGGATGTGGACAGCTCGAGAGTGTTCAACATCGGTACACCGTCCGTCCACAAAGATCCCACGTTGTACACACCGTTGTCCACAGGTGTGAGTCACCGTCGAATCGTCTCGAGAATCACGCCCGCAGCCGCCCTCTGGCCGGGTTCCGGGCACGAAGAAGGGCCCGGACACGATCGTCCGGGCCCTGTGTGCCGAGTCGGCGAGCTCAGCGCTTGGAGCGTTGCTTGATGCGTGCGGTCAGCTCCTGGACCTGGTCGTAGACCTTCCGTCGCTCGGTCATCTCCTTGCGAATCTTCTTGTCCGCGTACATGACCGTCGTGTGGTCCCGGCCGAAGGTCTGCCCGATCTTGGGCAGGGACAGGTCGGTGAGCTCGCGGCACAGATACATCGCGATCTGCCGGGCCTGGGCCAGCGGTCGGGCCTTGCCGGGCCCGCACAGGTCGTCGATCGAGGTACCGAAGTACTCGGCTGTCACCGCCATGATGGTGGCGGAGTTGATCTCGAGAGCCGTCGAGTCCGGGATGAGGTCGCGGAGCACCACCTCGGCCAGGGTCAGGTCCAGCGGCTGCCGATTGAGCGACGCGAAGGCCGTGACCCGGATCAACGCCCCCTCGAGTTCCCGGATGTTGCGCTCGATCCTGCTGGCGATCAACTCGAGGACGTCGTGGGGTACGTCCAGCCGGTCCATGCGCGCCTTCTTGCTGAGGATCGCGATGCGGGTCTCGAGTTCGGGCGGCTGGACGTCGGTGATCAGGCCCCACTCGAACCGGGTCCGCAGGCGTTCCTCGAGCGTCGCGAGCTGCTTCGGCGGACGGTCGGACGACACCACGATCTGCTTGTTCGCGTTGTGCAGGGTGTTGAAGGTGTGGAAGAACTCCTCCTGGATACCTTCCTTGCCCTCGATGAACTGGATGTCGTCGACGAGGAGGATGTCCGTCTCGCGGTACCTGCGCTTGAACGCCACCTTGCGGTCGTCGCGCAGGCTGTTGATGAAGTCGTTCGTGAACTCTTCGGTGGAGACGTACTTGACCCGCATCCCCGGGAACAGGCGTTGCGCATAGTGGCCGGCGGCGTGCAGCAGGTGCGTCTTACCCAGGCCGGAGGCGCCCCAGATGAACAGCGGGTTGTACGCGCGGGCGGGAGCCTCGGCGATCGCCACCGCGGCCGCATGGGCGAACCGGTTGGACGCTCCGATCACGAACGTGTCGAACGTGTACTTAGCGTTGAGGCTGCTGCTGCCGGTCGGGGACGCGGTGGCCGGGGGCGGCGGCTGCGTGAAGTAGGACGGCCACGACTCCCGGACCGCGGTCATCGCCTCCCGGTCGTCGTCGACCTCCTCGAGTTCCCCGGTGTCGACCTCGAGCATGCCGTGGTCGAGGGAGGAGGGGCGGCGCCGCCGGAAGGGGTGTGCCATGTCGTGGCGCTCGGACTCGCGCGGGCGGGACTCGAGCGGGCGGGACTCGAGTGGGCCGGCGACGATGGGCCGCGTGTCGAACGAGTGCGGCTCGGGCGAGCGGGGGTCCGGCGGCAGACCCTCGAGGGGCAGCGTGTCCCGCGGCACGGCGTACGGGTCCTCGGCGGGGTCGTCGACGGTCGCGGACGGCTCGATGCGGACGCCGAGTCCTTCGACGCGATGCCCGAGGGTGCGGTGGAGCGCACGGAGGATCGGCTCGCGCAGATCCCGCTCGATGGCCTCCTGCGCGAACGAGGACGGAACCGACAGCAGTGCGAATCCCTGTGCCAGCGTGATCGGCTTGACCAGGGCGAGCCACGCCTTCTGGCCCTTGCTGAGGCCCTCACCGTCGGCGGTCAGCTCCGCGACGACGTCCGGCCACACGTCGGCCAGCGCGTTCGGCTCGTCGTTCACGTCGCGTCCTCCCCAGTTCTCTCGATCCGAATTCCACACGATTATCCACAGATGTGGACAACCACAGGGTGGCGCCCTGTGGATGAGGCTGGGAGTTGTGGAGGCCGAGGCGGACGGGTGAGCAGGTGCGAGGGCCGGCTCGGATCCGAAGTGCCCAGTGTGACATGTCTCGAGACGCCCGGCGCGCGTGGCCCGGGCTAGCGACTGCGGGCGCGGGTTCCCGCCCGGCCCGGCGGCCGGGCGCAACGCCGGTGCCCGCGGAGCAGTCGGCCCTGATCACCGCGGTGGTGGGCGACGAGGAACTGCCCCGGCGAAACCATGAACGGGAGCGTACCGGAGCATGAACGGGGTCACGCGACTTCGTGTTGCGAACGTGACGCGGGGGGAAAATGGCATGCGGCGTGTCGTCTTGCGTGTGCCGCGGCGCCGCGGTTTGATTTCGTGCTTGCCGCCGAGTAGCCTCGAACAGTCACTCATACAGCAGTGACGGATCCGTGCTGCCACGCAGTGTTCTCTTTTCGCGTACGGCACGTGTTCATGCGATTTTCGTACACGTTGGACCGAGGACGCCGACCGGCGTCACAGAACTTCGAGGAGTGTTGACCGTGGCCAAGGGCAAGCGGACGTTCCAGCCGAACAACCGACGCCGCGCGCGCGTTCACGGCTTCCGTCTCCGGATGCGGACCCGTGCGGGCCGCGCGATCGTGTCGGCGCGCCGGCGCAAGGGCCGCACTTCGCTCACCGCCTGATCCCGATTCCGGGAGCTCGGGGTGCTACCTGAGCCGTATCGCCTGCGGCGCCGCGCGGACTTCTCCGAGACAGTCCGTCGCGGCCGCCGGCAGGGACGGCGAGACCTGGTCGTGCACGCGATCGAGCGGGAGCAGGCCGAGCTGGTGGTGAGTTTCGGCGGTCCACGGTTCGGATTCGTCGTGAGCAAGGCTGTCGGGCCGGCGGTGATTCGACATCGAGTCGCACGCCGGCTTCGTCATATCTGTGCGACGCTCGTCGACGAGGTTCCCGTCGGCGCAGACGTCGTCGTGCGGGCTCTGCCCGGTGCCGCCTCGGCGTCCTCACGGGAACTCGACCGGCAGGTTCGCTCCGGTCTCGCCCGCCTGGGCCTGGTCGCGACGGCGCGGCGGCCGGAATGAACGCGGGCGAGGTGCTGCGGTCGGTGCGCTCCGCGCCGGCGCGGATGTTGATCTTCTGCATCGAGCTCTATCGCACGTACGTGTCCCCGACGCGCATGCCGACCTGCCGTTTCACCCCCACCTGCAGCGAGTATGCCGTCGAGGCGTTGCGTACCCGCGGGTTCGTGGTGGGCGCCGTATTGACGGTCGTCCGCCTGCTCAAGTGCGCACCCTGGCACCCTGGGGGCTGGGATCCGGTGCCCGAGCGGCGGCATCGATCGGTCGACCGGGATCCCTGACCGGCACTGAAGACTTCGGACCGACGCCGCTGGGTGGCGACCTTGGACGACCTGAGGAGTACATAGAGCCGTGCTCGACTTCATCTACTATCCCGTGTCCTGGATCCTCTGGGTCTGGCACAACGCTTTCACGGCACTGCCCGGACTGGAGCCCGACGACGGCGCGACGTGGGCGCTGTCCGTGGTCTTCCTCGTCTTCACGCTGCGCGCGATCCTGTACAAGCCGTTCGTCAAGCAGGTCCGGACGACGCGGCAGATGCAGGAACTGCAACCGCAGATCAAGGCGCTGCAGAAGAAGTACTCCAACGACCGGCAGCGGCAGGCCGTCGAGCTCCAGAAACTGCAGAAGGAACACGGCTTCAACCCGCTGATGGGTTGCCTCCCGGTCTTGCTGCAGGCGCCGGTGTTCATCGGTCTGTTCCACGTGCTGCGCTCGTTCAACCGCACCGGTGAAGGCTTCGGTCAGCTCGGGCTGTCGCCGGAGGAGAACGCGCAACTCGGCAACTATGCGTTCAGCCCGGAGGACGTGCAGTCGTTCCTCAGTGCGCGCCTGTTCGGTGCACCGATCTCGGCGTGGATCACCCAGCCCGAGGCATCACTGGTGGCATTCGAGCCCTTCGGCGGGATCCCCTCCCGGCTCGACATCGCGCTCGTCGCGATCCCGCTGATGATCGTGGCGGGCATCGCAACGCACTTCAACTCCCGTGCCTCCGTCGCCCGGCAGAGCGCGCAGGCCGCGGCCAATCCGCAGGCCGCGATCATGAACAAGCTGGCGCTGTACGTGTTCCCGCTCGGCGTCATCGTCGGCGGTCCGTTCCTGCCGATCGCCATCCTGCTGTACTGGGTGAGCAACAACATCTGGACCTACGCGCAGCAGCACATCGTCTTCCGCAAGATCGACCAGGAAGAAGAGGCCAAGAAGCAGGCCGCGATCGCACGCCGCAGCGACAACGCTCCCAAGCCCGGTGCCCGTCCCGATCGGACGACGAAGAAGAAGACTGCCTCCACCGGTGTCGAGGACGCTGCGGGTGCCCCGGAGGTCTCCCTGGAGAAGACGGCCACGGACGACGCGTCCGGCGGTGCCACGCCGTCCGCCCCGCCGTCCGGATCTCCCAAGAACGCGGCCGGATCGAAACGCCCCGGCGGCTCGAAGAACTCCAAGCGCAAGCGGCGCTGACCGAAGAAGAGAGAGCGAATCATGGCCAGTGACCTGGACAAGGCACAGGAGGATGCCGACGTGACCACCGAGACGCCGGATCTCGACGCGGATTCCGACTCCGAGGACGATCTGCTGGTCGAGGAGGGCGAGATCGCCGGTGACTACCTCGAGCAGCTGCTCGACGTGCTGGACTTCGACGGCGACATCGACCTCGACGTGGAGGGCGATCGCGCGGTGGTGAGCATCGACGGCGGTAAGGACCTGTCCAAGCTCGTCGGTCGCGAGGGCGAGGTGCTCGACGCCCTGCAGGAGCTCACCCGCCTCGCCGTGCAGCAGGTCACCGGTGAACGCAGCAAGCTGATGCTCGACATCGCGGGATGGCGGGCCGGCAAGCGGGCCGAACTCAGCGCGCTCGGCACGGCCGCCGCGAAGCGTGTCCTCGAGACCGGGGAGCGCGAGGAACTGACTCCGATGACGCCCTTCGAGCGCAAGATCGTGCACGACGCGGTGGCCAGGATCGACGGTGTCTCCAGCGAGAGCGAGGGCGCCGAGCCGCAGCGTCGGGTCGTCGTCCTCAAGGACTGACGGACAGCAGTCCGACCGGACAGCAGTAAGGAGGGAGGGATCTCGGCGCGCGACGTCGGGATCCCTCCCTTCTCTCGAGGCGAGGTTGTCGCCGGGAGAGGATGTTTCACGTGGAACAGGACGAGGGACGCATCCGCGAGATCGCCGTTCGCGTCTTCGGTGAGCGGCTCGGTCTCGCGGAGCAGTATCGGGATTCGCTCGCGACCGACGGTGTGGAGCGTGGACTCATCGGGCCGCGCGAGGTCCCCCGACTGTGGGATCGTCACCTGCTCAACTGCGCCGTACTCGGTGAATTGATCGACGAGGGCGAACGTGTCGTCGACGTGGGTAGCGGTGCCGGTCTCCCGGGCATCCCCCTGGCTATCGCCCGTCCCGATCTGCACGTGATCCTCGTCGAGCCGTTGCTGCGCCGGTCGGTGTATCTGGCGGAGTTCGTCGAAGCGCACGGCCTGACCAATGTGCTTGTCATTCGCGGTCGTGCCGAGCAACCCGGCGTCGTGAAAGAGGCCGGAGGGTCCGACGTCGTCACCTCCCGAGCCGTGGCTCCCCTGGCGAAACTCGCCAAGTGGTCGCTGCCGCTCGTGCGCGAGGGTGGGCGGATGCTGGCGCTCAAGGGTTCCAGCGCGGCGGAGGAGATCGCGCGCGACCGCGACGAACTGGCTCGTCTCGGCGCCGGCAACCTCGAGGTCCTCGAGTGCGGCGTGGGGCTGCTCGAGACACCCACCCTCGTGGTGAAAGCCGAGCGGATGCCGCGGCCGACTCGGCGGCGCAAGAAGCACTGATCCGGTTTCACGTGAAACCGACCCGCACTCTCGAGTGCGGCGCCCTCTCGAGGATCGCACTCGAGGAGATGAGCGACTCGAGGCACTCGAGGCGGACAGGGTGTCGGGCAGTGCGCCCCCGTCGTCCCCGGCGGCCGCCATACCCGGATGCCGGGCCGCCCGCGGCTCGAGACCTGCGGTGTCCCTCTCCTGTCGCGTCCCTCTCCTGTCGCGTCCCTCTCCTGTCGCGTCCTTTCTCTGTCGCGTCACGGTCCTGTCGCGTCGTCACCGGCCGATCCCCGCCGAAATCCGCTCCGGTGTGCCCGGTCCTGCCCGCAACTACCGCGGGCTGGCCTCTCCTGCAGCACGAGTCACCGAAGTTGTTGTCCTCCTTGACTTTTAGGGTCGACGGCACGGCAGCGCCAGGACGGCGAATCCTCTTCGGCGCACACCCTTCCCCATACCCTCGGCCAAATCGTCACTGTGACAGTAGCTCCCCCTTCGTATCGAGGCGGTCGCGAGGGCGACGCGTTGTTTCACGTGAAACCTGCACTTTTCGGTTTCACGTGAAACGGTGGGTTTCCCGTGAAACGAGATTCGTCGGCGACGTCGTCGCACTCCCGCGGAAGGCGGATGGGATACTGAATCGAAACGAGGAAAGGGAGTGGGCCGGGAACGGTCGCCAACCCTCGCCGGCGCACTCCACCTTCCGAGTTCGGGCATCAGTCACTGCGCCTCGGCTCACTCCACCCCCCCGTGGGACCGAAACGGTGACCGGCCGCGGTGGTCGAGCGCGGATCACCGGCGTGGTGTCGCGAGGGGGATGTACCGTGCGGGTGTCGACAACAAAGGAGCGGTCAATGTCGGGTGGATCTGAATCCGCTGTTTCACGTGAAACCGAGACGCAGAGGACGACGGCAGCCGCGTCCGGGTCCGCCGAGGACGAGTTCTCTCCGATTCCGTACGAGGGACTCTCGCCGCTGGATACGCCGATCGGCGCCGCTGCGCACCGGGCCAGCCAGGTGCTGCACCCGAGTTCCGTGAACGCCCTCCCCAAACCGGCGCACCGTCGAGTGATCACGATCGCGAACCAGAAGGGCGGGGTCGGCAAGACCACGTCCACCGTGAACCTCGCCTCCGCCCTCGCCGTCCAGGGGCTGACCGTCCTCGTCGTCGATCTCGATCCCCAGGGCAACGCCAGCACCGCGCTCGGAGTGCCACACCACTCCGGCATCCCGTCGAGCTACGAGGTGCTCCTCGGGGAGGTCAAGGCGGCCGAAGCCGTCCAGCAGAGCCCGCACAGCGAGCGCCTGTTCTGCATCCCGGCCACGATCGATCTTGCGGGCGCCGAGATCGAACTCGTCTCGATGGTGGCGCGCGAGAACCGTCTGAAGAACGCTCTCTCCGCAACTGCGCTGGGCGACCAGGACTTCGACTACATCATCATCGACTGCCCGCCGTCGCTGGGTCTTCTCACCGTCAATGCGCTCGTCGCGGCGAAGGAGGTGCTCATTCCCATCCAGTGCGAGTACTACGCGCTCGAGGGCGTCGGCCAGTTGCTGCGGAACATCGAACTGGTCCAGTCGCACCTCAATCCCGAACTGCACGTCTCCACCGTGCTGCTCACCATGTACGACGGCCGCACGAAGCTCGCCGATCAGGTGGCGGAGGAGGTGCGCGCCCACTTCGGCAGCGCGGTGCTGCGCTCCGTCATCCCCCGAAGCGTGCGGGTCTCGGAAGCTCCCGGGTACGGGATGACCGTCCTCGACTACGATCCAGGTTCGCGCGGCGCGATGAGCTACCTCGACGCGGGGCGTGAACTGGCGGCACGTGGGTACCGGAACGAGAAGCAGGGGAACGAATGAGCGCGACACGCAAGGGCGGGTTGGGCCGGGGTCTGGCGTCGCTGATTCCGACCGGCCCGGCGGCCGCCCCCGGTCTCGGCAACGCTGCGGCGGACGTGATCATCGGCGACAACCGCAAGACCGCGGCCGCGGAGACCGCGTCGAAGAAGGCTGCTGCCACCGCACCGGCGAGGTCCGGGAGCAGCCGGACCGAGGGCGCGAAAGCCGTGGGCGACGGCGGTCCGGCGCCCACCGACGCTCCCCTCCCCTCCCCCGCCGGCGCGGTCTACCTCGAGATCGACACGGACAAGATCGAGCCGAACCCGCGACAGCCCCGCCAGGTCTTCGACGAGGAGGCGCTCGCCGAGCTCGTCCACTCCATCCGCGAGTTCGGGCTCATGCAGCCCATCGTCGTGCGCAGGATCGACGGCGAGCGATACCAGCTCGTCATGGGTGAGCGCCGGTGGCGTGCCGGTCAGGAGGCCGGCCTCGCCACCATCCCGGCGATCGTCCGTGAGACCGACGACCAGTCCCTCCTGCGCGACGCGCTGCTCGAGAACATCCACCGCGTCCAGCTCAATCCGCTGGAGGAAGCCGCGGCCTACCAACAGCTGCTCGAGGAGTTCGGGGTCACCCACGAGGAACTCGCGGCTCGCATCGGACGATCGCGTCCCGTGGTGACCAACATGATCCGGTTGCTCAAGCTGCCGATCCCCGTCCAGCGGCGGGTGGCGGCGGGTGTGCTGTCCGCGGGGCATGCCCGCGCCCTGCTGTCCCTCGAAGCCGGGTCCGACGCGCAGGAGGTTCTCGCGGCGCGCATCGTCGCCGAGGGCCTCTCCGTCCGCGCCACCGAGGAAGCGGTCATGCTGGCGAATCGCGGCGACGGGAAGGACCCCGCACCGCAGCAGCGTCGCAAACCCATCCAGATGCCCGGCCTGCAGGACGTCGCGGAGCGCCTGTCCAATTCCTTCGACACCCGTGTCACGGTCAGCCTCGGCAAGCGCAAGGGCAAGATCGTCGTGGAGTTCGGTTCGGTCGACGATCTGGAGCGGATCGTGGCGATGATGGAAACTCAGGCCGACCCCTCTTGACGCCTCGGCACGTCAGGACGACAGTCGAGGATACGGACATGGAGGCTGAGTAACCCAGTGTCGACTCGAGTCACAACACTCACCCTGGGCGGACTGGACCAGCTGTCGGCACACGCCCGACGCTGTGTGTTCTGGGAGATGGATCCCGCGGCGGTACGCGACGCGGGCGGATTCTACGATCCGGAGTTCGAGAAGGAAGCGTGGCTGTCGATGGTCATGCTCCAGTGGGGTTCCTGCGCCCAGGTCGCCACGCTCGACGACAAGCCCGCCGGCAGCGCGTTCTATGCCCCACCGAACATGGTGCCGCGCGCCCACCTGTTCCCGACCTCCCCGGTGAGCGCCGATGCGATCCTGCTGACCACCGTCCGGATCGAGCCGCTCGCGGAGGACAGCGACCTCGGCGCGGGACTGATCCGCGCCGTGATCTCCGACCTGGTCCGCCGCAACGTGCGCGCGATCGAGGCCTTCGGGTACCGGTCCGCCGGCGAGGAGGAGAGCGATGTCCCCGGCGCAACGGCGGCCCGGGACTGCTCCCCCGCCGAATGCATGATCGAGGCCGGATTCCTCGAGGACATGGGGTTCGAGGTTGTCGCCCCCCATCACCGCTTCCCCAGGCTGCGACTCGAACTCGATCGCGATCACGAGTGGAAGATCGGCGTGGAAGCGGCCCTGGACCGGCTGCTCGAGGAGGCCGCACTCACCGTCGCGGGCATCTCGGACCGCACGCCCGTCGGGGCGGCCCGCTGAGCGAACCGCTCAGCGGGTCTCGGTGATCGACAGTTCCTCGGCGAGCAGTTCGGCGAAGGTGTACGTGCCGGTGGGCTGATCGTCCTGCCCCAGGAGGTAGAGGCGCTTCACGGAGATGAGAATGGCCTCGGCGATGATGTCCCGCGAACGGGGGTTGGCCAGGACCGAGGCATCCTGCGCGTTCGTGAGATATCCGAGATCGAGCTGCACGGTGGGCATGTTCGTCAGGCGCAGCAGATCCCACGTGCGGCCGTGGCTGCGGCAGTCCCGCAGGGCCGTGCGTGCCGTCACTTCGCGTTGGATGAATCCGGTGAGCACCTGGCCGATCATCGACTCGGAGCCGTGCGCGTTGCCGTAGTGGAAGCTTGCGATGCCGCTCGCGGCCGGGTTGGGGCTGCTGTCGCAGCGGAGGGAGATCATCAGATCGGCGCCGAACGCGTTGGAGGTTCCGGCTCGCTCGATGTTCGACGGATTCGCGTGGTACGGCCGGGAGAGGAAGGTCTCCATTCCCGTCGCGGCCATGCGGCCCTCGAGGCGTCGAGCGAGGTCCCACAGGATGTCGGCCTCGGAGATGTCGCCGTGTGGGCTGCGCACGATGATTCCGTGGTCGCGCCCGCCGAGGCCGGGGTCGATGACGATGCGTTTGCCGCTCAGATGCGGACCGGACCGGCGGACGATCTCCTCTTCGCTGATGGCGTGCGGAGACCCACCGGTGACGCGGGTGCCGAGCAGCTCCAGCGAGCGGAGGGTCTCCGGGCCGCAGATACCGTCGGGCGCGAGACCGATCTCCCGCTGGAAGGAACTCAGCGCCTCGTGGGTGCGCGGTCCGAAGTAGCCGTCGACCCGGTCCACGTAGAACCCGAGGTCCTGTAGGCGCCGCTGCAGGGTTGCGACGTCGTCGCCGTAGAGCGGGGCGGAGAGCTGATAGATGAGGGTGCGGGCGCCGAGCCGGTACGAGGCTTCCTTCAGCGACCGGTACGTGGCGGGACCGACGATGCCGTCGACGAGCAGACCACGCTGCTGCTGGAACGCACGCACCGCGCTGTCGAGGTCACGGTCGAACACCGCATCGGAGCCCACCCAGCTGTCGCCGGCGGCGACGTCGGACTCGCCGTGCAGAAACCCGAGGCCGGTGAGGGTGCTCCGGATTTCGGCGACGGCAGGGCCATGGTCGCCGTAGCGCAGTCGGTGCATGTCTCGGCCCTTTCCGTGCTGCTGACCTGCTGTGCCCGGTGTTCCACCAGACCATCGTTCGATTGTCGCAGATACGCCCGGACCACGAATAATCCGGGCGCATCCGTGTCGACGTGGAAAACGGTGATTCAGAGTACGTCGGCGAGGTCGCGGAGGAGGGCCGCCTTGCCCTTCGCACCGACGATGGTCTTCACCGGCTTGCCGCCGGAGAACAGGATCATCGTCGGGATCGACATGACCTTGTAGTCGCGCGCCGCAGCGGGGTTGGCGTCGATGTCGAGCTTGGCGATCTTGAGCTTGTCGGAGTGCTCCCCGGCGATCTCCTCGAGAACGGGAGCCACCATCTTGCACGGGCCGCACCAGGTGGCCCAGAAATCGACCAGTACCGGCTTGTCGGACTGCAGGACGTCCTCGACGAACGAGGCGTCGGAGATGGTGACGGTGTTCTTGTCGGCCACGATTGCTCCTACTCGATGAAGGGGGAAGGGATCAGTATCCGGCGTTGACGGTGATCGGGTGGTGGTCCGGCAGTTCGGCGAGCCAGCGCTCGGCGTCGAGCGAGGCGGAACAGCCGGTGCCGGCGGCGGTGATCGCCTGGCGGTAGATGTGGTCGACGAGGTCGCCGGCGGCGAACACACCGGGCAGGTTGGTGGCGGTGGTCGGCTGCTGCACCTTCACGTAGCCGGCGTCGTCGACGTCGACCTGTCCGCGGACGAGTTCGCTGCGGGGATCGTGGCCGATCGCGACGAACATGCCGGTCACCGGGAGAGTGCTGCGTTCGCCGGTGACGGTGTCCTCCAGGACCAGACCGGTGACGGAGGTCTCGCCGAGCACCTCGACGGGCTTGGCGTTGGTGACGATGCGGATCTTCTCGTTCGCGCGGGCGCGGTCGAGCATGATCTTGGAGGCGCGGAACTCCTCACGACGGTGGACGAGGGTGACGCTGCGGGCGAAGCGGGTCAGGAAGGTCGCTTCCTCCATGGCGGAGTCGCCACCGCCGACGACGGCGATGTCCTGGTCGCGGAAGAAGAAGCCGTCGCAGGTGGCGCAGGCGGACACACCGCGTCCGAGGAGCTGTTCCTCGCCGGGGATGCCGAGGTAGCGGGCGGCGGCGCCCATCGCGAGGATGACGGCGCGGGCCTGGTAGGTCTGTCCGTTGGCGACGATCTTCTTGACGTCGCCGGTCAGGTCGAGTTCGTCGACATCCTCGGAGCGGATGTCGGCGCCGAAACGCAGGGCCTGCTCACGCATCTGATCCATCAGGTCCGGCCCCATGATGCCCTCGCGGAAGCCCGGAAAGTTCTCGACTTCGGTGGTGGTCATCAGGGCGCCGCCGAACTGGGTTCCTTCGAACAGCAACGGCTTCAGTTCGGCACGGGCGGCGTAGATCCCGGCGGTGTATCCGGCCGGGCCCGAACCGACGATGACAAGGTCGTGGATCGTGGAATCAGTGGTCATGCGAGCCTTCCGGTGTCTGCTGGTGCTTCTGTCTGCTGGTGCTTCTGCCTGCTGGTACTTCGATGACGGACGAGCCTGAAGGCCCGTGACCGGGACGTCAGTGGTCCACAACATGGGTCAACACCAGGGTAAGGGGTGTTGTTCCTCGCGTGCCGTGCGTCACGCCACAGTCAGGCGTATTCTGCCCCGCTGCCGGCGGAGTGGTGGCGGGAGCCCTGGCACACAGAGGTCGAATCGTCACGTTGACGATATGGACGCTGTCAGCTCTTGCCGTCTCGTCCCGGGCATCGGGTCCTCTCCCCTCCCCCACGCGCGACCCGATGCCCGGCATGTCGACGACCGCCGATCATGTCTCCCGGGAGTCCGGGCGCTCGTACCGTCCGAGCACGGGCCGGGTCTGCACGGGATCGGGTGTGCACGGGCCGGGTGAGTGGGGTGGCGCCACGAGGTACGCGGTCGGCGCCCGGCGGGTGCCGCACCGGCGGCGCGACCCGCTGCGCACGCGGCGCATCGGGTTCGATTCCGGAAGCGCGAATCTCGTGCGCGAACGCCGGGGTCCCGGATCGTCGGCCCCGCATCGCCGTTCAGCGTCCGTCAGGCGCGGTGCTCCACGTCGCGCAGGGCTTCGCGCACGACACACCGGGTGCCGGTGTAGATGGTCGGCATGCACTTGTTGCAGTGGATGCACAGCCCCTCGCGCACGTGTTCGTCCCGGAACTTGTTGACGAGAGACGGGTCCCGCAACAGCGCCCGCCCCATCGCGACGAAATCGAATCCCTCGTCGAGCGCGTTCTCGATGGTGTCGATCCGGTTGATGCCGCCGAGGAGGATGAGCGGCATGCTCAGTTCCGACCGGAACTGCCGCGCCATCGGGAGGAAGAACGCCTCCTCGAACGGGTAGACGGGGAAGAGCCTCGGTCCGTAGAACCGCAGCCCCAGTCCGACGAGCCTGGGCTGGGACGCGACGAACTCGGCCATCGGGACGTCGCCGCGGAAGAAGTACATGCCGTTGAGCAGCGAGCTGCCGCCCGTGAGTTCCATTGCGTCGATGTGACCGTCGGATTCGATCAGCCGCGCCATCGGCAGGCTCTCGTGGAGCCACAGTCCCTTCGGGACGCCGTCCGTCATGTTGAACTTGACGATGACGGCAACCGAGTCACCGGCTGCCTTTCGGACGGCCTCGAGAACGCGCCGGGGCAGCGCGGTTCGCTTCTCGAGACTGCCGCCGTAGCGGTCGCTGCGCTTGTTGAGATTCGGGCTGAGGAACGAGCTGAGCAGATAGTTGTGTCCCAGATGCACCTCGAGCGCGTCGAATCCGGCCTCGACGGCGTAGCGGGTCGCGTTCTCGTAGTCGGCGACGACCTGATCGAGTTGCTCGAGACTCGCGCCCCGCACCAGGCCCATCGCGGGGGCGCTGATGCGGGTGGACGGGGCGAGGGTCTTCGTTCCGTTGGAGATCTGGTTGGCGACGAGGCCGGCGTGACCGATCTGCGCCGAGGCGAGAGCGCCCTCGGCGTGCACGGCGTCGGTGAGCCGCCGCAGGCCCGGGACGGTGTCGCGGTCGAGGACGACGGTGTTGCGATGCACGCGTCCGCCTGGGGCGACGGCGCAGTACGCGACGGTGGTCAGGGCGGTGCCACCGCGGGCGACCTCGGCATGGAACTCGACGAGTTCGTCGGTGACGCGACCGCCGGGCATGACGCCTTCGAATGTCGCGGCCTTGAGGATGCGGTTGCGCAGGGTGAGCGGTCCGAGCCGGGCGGGCTCGAACACGGCAGGTCGCGACGAGGTCATGCCCCTACTTTCGATGCCAGTGGTTCTGTAACGTGTTGCAACTATAGTGCCGCGGCGTGCCGTGCGCCACAATCACCGGTGATGACCACATCCGACCGCTCCCCCACGCCCGCCGGCCGCCCCCGCGATCCGCGCATCGACACCGAGGTCCTCGCCGTGACCCGTGCGATGCTGCTCGAGGTCGGCTGGGAGCGCCTGAGCCTGCGCGGGATCGCGGCCCGCGCCGGGGTGAGCCGGGCGGCGCTGGCCCGGCGGTGGCCGTCCAAGGCGCACCTCGTGCTCGACTCGATTCTCGGCTCCGCGCCGGACCTGGCACCGATCCAGGGGGCGGACCGTCGGGGCTGGATCGAGTGGGTGGTCCAGGGCAGTGCGGACCTGTTCGCCCGCCCCGACGTCCGCGCTGCCCTGCCCGGGCTCGTCGCGGCGCTCCGTGATCACGAGGATCTGCGGAACACGCTGTGGCGCAACTTCAGCGGCCCGAGCGCGGCCCTGTTCTCCGACGGCTCCGCCCGCGCCGACCTCGACGCGCGCGCCGTGCTCGTCCTTGCCGCGGGCGCGGCGATGTTCGCGAGTGTCGTTGCGGCCGAAGATGATACGTCGTCCCTGCGGACACGGATCCTCGACCTGCTGCTGCCCGCCGCCGACGAGTGAACTCGTTGCGTCTCAGCCGATCCCGTGGACAGCCAGGGTGGCCGGATCGGAGGCGCCACACCCGGTACCCACCACCAGCGCCGTCAACCGCGGCGACGCGGGATCGCCCAGGACCAGTGCCACCGCCTCCCGGCCGTCGAACCGGATCGTGCGCGATCCCAGTAGTAGTCGTGACTCGTCGATCCCGTTGGCGTCGAGGCATTCTCGGAGGGCTTCCCGGTCCGACAGAGGACCGGTGTCCGACGAGCCGATCATCGCGCGCCACGTCGCCGGATCCAGTACGTCGGTGTCGGGCGCGACGGTGTCGGGAGCGACGAGGGCAGGCGCAGCTGTCGATGCCGGAATCTCCGGACGGTCCGCGCCGCGGGCGACGACGGCGAATCCGATCGCCACCGCGGCCGCGGCCGCGGTCCCGATGCCGGCCGCAGCGAGCCGTCGGCGGCGACGCGCGGCGGCGTCGGCGGTCAGCGCCGTATCGATCCGGGCCGCGACGTCCGGTGGGATCGACGGCCCCCCGCCGTCTTCGGCTTCACCGAGAGCCCGCAGACGGCGGCCGACGGAGTCGAGCGCGGCGATCACCGTCATGGCGTCCGGATCCCGCCGTACCGCCGGCCACAACCGGGCGGCGACATCGTCGTCCAGAACACCGGCGTGCAGGTCGGCGAGCAGGTCGGCAGAATACGGCGGCTGCGGCAGCTCGTCCTCGGTCATCCGCTGTCCTCTCCGCCTCGGGTGCCCTCACCAGGATAAGACGGTCACCGCTCACGATCGGTTCCCCGTCTCCCGCAGGTCGCCGAGAAGCACCGCGAGCCGACGACGCCCCCGCGCGCACCGGCTCTTGACGGTGCCCTCGGGGACGCCGAGCCGTCGGGCCGCCTCGCTCACCGGCCGGCCTTCCACGTCGACCGCGACGATTGCGGCGCGCTGCTCCGGTGGCAGGGTGCACAGCGCCGCCTCGATGTCCAGCGCAATTTCCCGCTCCGCGATGCGATTTCGTTCGTCGCGGATGTCGGTGTGGTCGTCGTACAGCGGAACGGTCGGTCGTGCCCTGTTGCGCCGGATGCGGTCCAGGCACGCGTTCACCACGATGGTGTGCAACCAGCTGCGCACCGCCGCGTTGTTCCGGAACTTCCCCGCCGTGCGATGCGCCGACAGCAGCGCCTCCTGCAGTGCGTCCGCTGCATCCTCCGGCGAGTAGCTGGTGCGGCGCGCCACCTGCCACAGATGGTCGTAGTGCCGTTCGAGCAGGTGCGCGAACGCACGTCGGTCCCCCGCCACGTGCGCCGCCAGCAACTCGGCGTCGGACATGGCAATTCCTGCGATCCCCCCCAAAATTCGCACGCGCGGATGGTAGCCGATCGAGGTGGGCTACCGGGGGTGCGAGCGCCGGCTACTCGGCGGCGGTGAACGTCACCTCGGCGATCGAGCTCTTGTTGCCGCCACCGGACGTACTCAGGCCCGTGATCCACACCAGCACGTCGGAGGTGCGTCCCTCGGACTCGACCGGGATCTCCGTGACGCCGGAACGCAGTGTCGCCGACCCGATCACCTGGGTCTGGTCCAGTGACGCCTGGTCCGACGGCGCGCTGCGGATCTCGACCTTCGTACCCGGGCTGTCCGATGTCACCGACACCGACGAGAGCGCCGCCGGCTCGGCGAGCGCCACCATCAGGCCCACTCCGTTCTTCAACGCGGGAAACGGCTGGAAGTAGGCATCGGTGCTCCACTCCGTCGAGGGATCGCCGTCGATCGCCAACCGCGCCGTCGCCGGCGAGTCCGGAGTGCCCTGGGGGGAGAACACCGACACCGCCGACGCCGCCACCGGGCCCGCGGCCGCGGCCGGCGCCGGCGCCTGGGCCACCGGTTCCGACGGGGCCTCGGTGGTCGGGGTGAGTCCGAAGTCCTGACTCGTGAGGGGCTCGTCGGAGCTGCCCCCCGCGAGCAGGTTCGCGATCCACCAGCCGATCAGGGCGAGCAGCACCACGGTGGTGATGCCGAGCCCGACGAGCGCGAACAGCATCCGCTCCGACCGCTTCTTCTCCTCCGCGAGGGCCTCGGGGTCCGCGAGCGCGTGGTTGGTGGCGCCGGGACTGCGCTGCCCGAGCCGCAGCGCCGGGATCATGTCGGTCTTCTGGTCCACGACCGAGGCCTGGCCGAGGATGTGCTGCACGGTGGCCGCCGTCCGGATGCCGCCGTCGGCCGCGAGCGCGCGCACTGCGACCGCGGAGATCTCGAACGGCACCTCCGGCCGCAGCGCGCGGGGTTCGACCGGGGTGCCCTCGGCGGTCAGGTCCGCGGGGCGCATGCCGCCGATCGTGCCGCCGGTCTGGGCCGGGGGCTGCTGCCCGGGCGCGGCCTGCTCGGGCAGCGGCCAGCGCGCGGTGATCAGGCCGTACAGGCCGGCGCCGAGGCCCCGGACGTCGGAGGTGACGTCCGCGTCGGCGAAGGTGGCGGGGAAGGCCAGCACCGCGTCGCCGGCGACACTGATGCGGATCCGGTCGGGGTGGTCGATCGAGAGGGCGCCACCGCCGCGGTGCGCAGCCTCGGCCGCGGCCGCGAGGGCCTGCACCGCGCGTGCCGCACCGAGCGGGGACGGCTCGGTGCCGGACATCTCGCGCAGCGAGCGACCGGGTGTCCACTCGGCGACGACGATGCCGCCCGAACTGCCGCGGACCACGTCGAGTACCCGGGCGAGCCCCGGTGAGTTGATCCGTCCCAGGCGCAGCGTGCGCGAAAGGATCGCCTGCGGACCGTCGGGACCGGTGACGTCCCCGGCGCGCTGCTCGGCGTCGACGAACGTCAGCGCCACCTCACGGTCGAGCTTGACGTCCTGCGCCTGCCAGAAGCGCAGACCGCGCGCGCCGCCGTGCGGGGCGAGCAGACGGTAGCGACCGCCGGCGACCGACGCGCCGGGGATCAGCTTCGGCCCGCGCATCGGGGTGCGCGGAGCGGACCCGGGCACCCGCAGGGGCGGCAGCTGGGGCGAGCTGACGGGGACGACGCCGGTGTCGACGTGAGGATCGCGCTGCGGCCGGCCGGCGCCGGACCGGCCGTCGGCCGCACCGTCGGCGGACTTGCGGGACGAGGGGGAACGATCGGGCGTGCCGGCCTGCGGGGACCGCGTGCCGTCGGCGTCTGTGGACACCGAACCGGGATCGGTCGATGCGGACTCATCGACCGTGGACTTACCGGTAGCGTGATCGTCGCTCACCCTCACTCCTTCTTGTTCGACTCGCCCGCCCCGGAGGTAGCCGGGAGGCCGTCCGGCATCCGCGAACCGGCGCGATCCGTCCCGGGCGGTCCGAACCTGCCGTCGACCAGGGTACGGGAGTTGCCCGTGTGCATCGATGTGGCTCGGCAGGTTCCGGAGCGCGGGAAGCACCTCGGTGACCGCGTCGTAGGGGGCCACCCCGTAGTCGCCGTAGTCCAGTCGTGGCAACACGATGGTCTTCTCCGCCTCGGACTCCCGGGCCGCCTCGAGTTCGGCGATCTCGTCGGCATCGGCCTCGGCGATCTCCGGTTCGACCGGCGTGCGACCGCGCAGCGCATCGACCTTGCGCCGGACCGCCGCGGTGATCGCCAGGATCTCGGGCACCTTCAGCAGCCACATGACCGTGAGAGTCACCAGCAGCATCAGCGCGCCGGTGATCGCGACGCGCACCATCGAGCCGACGCCGCCGAACCGGTCGCTGAGCGCACCGAGCCGCAGCAGCCGATCGGCGATCAGCATCACCACGGCGCCCGCGGCCGACGCGGTCACCACGTGCCACAGGGTCCGGCCCACGTTCGCCATCCGCAGATCGCCGAGGGCGCGGTGCAGCAGGAATCCGCCGATGCCCGCCCCGACCGTGAACGCCAGGCCGGTCGCCACGCCCAGCAGCAGCACCACCTGGTCGTCGTTGCGGGCGACGACGGGCGCGAGGGCGGACAGGGCGACCTTCACGGCGGTGATGCCGAGGATGATCCACGTGGGGGTCCACGCCTGCTCGCGCGCGTAGAACACGCGCAGATGGATGAGGACGAGGGCGTACGGGATCAGGGTGAACGCCGACCAGCTGACGGCCTGGCCGAGCCGTTCGGCGTTGCCCTCGCCGAAGCTGCCGTAGCCGTACAGGGCCGTGCCGATCTGCGGGCCGGCGACGGTGAAGAACACGACGATCGGGATCAGCGCGATCATCGTCAGCCGGGTCGCGACCGACAGGTCGTCCACCACGGCGGGGGTGTCCTCCGCGGCGGCGTTGCGGCTCAGCCGCGGCATGATCGCCGTGAGCACCGTGACGCCGAGGACGCCGTACGGCAGCTGCAGCAGCAACCACGCGTTGTTGTAGATCGCCGGACCGGCCGCGTCGGCACTCGACGAGACGTGGGTCGCGAACACCATGCCCGCCTGGCTGATGAGCACGTACAGCACGATGGCTGCGCCCATGCCGCCGAACTGGCGCAACCGGTCGTCGAGCCCCCACAGCGGTTTGAGGCTGATCCCCTCGCGGCGCAGCGCCGGCACCAGGGACATCGCCTGGGTCACCACACCGAGGGTGACGCCGCAGCCGAGCAGGAGCAGGTGCGGGTCGCTCATCCGCACCGGGTCGAGGGTGATCTCCCCGGGCAGCAGGAAGTACAGGACGAGAACCGTGATGACGACGACGTTGTTGAGCACCGGCGCCCACGCGCCCGGCTTGAACACCTGCCGGGTGTTCAGGATGGCGGTGAGCAGCGCCGACAGGCCGTAGAACAGGATCGCCGGCAGCAGCAGATACGTCAGCGCCGTGGTCAGCGTCGTCGACACCTTGCCCGTGTCGTCGAGGAAGAACCGGGTGACGAGGACCGGCGCGGCGGCGGTGGCCAGCAGGGCGGCGAGCCCGAGCACGGTGACGGAGACGGTGAACAGGCGCCGGACGAAGGCCGCACCGCCGTCCGGGTCCTCGCGTTCCGCGCGGACCAGCACCGGCACGACGATCGAGGTGAGGACGGCGCCGAGCACCAGCTCGGAGATCATGTTCGGGATCTGGGCGGCGACCGTGTAGGAGCTGGCGACGGCGGCACCGAGCAGGGTCAGCAGCAGCACCTGCTTGACGAAGCCGGTGATCCGGCTGATCAGGGTGGCGAAGGCGATCGAGCCGGTCGCGGCGAGGAGGCCGGGGTTCTTACGCGGGGCCGGCTCCGCCGCCGCGGGGGCGGGCGGGGCGACGTCCTCACGGGTCGGATTCCCGGTCATTGCTTCTCGTACCCTTCGTCGGCTGGATCGGGCTCGCCGCGGAAGCGGTGCAGGAGACGACGGCCCGCCAGGAACAGCAGCAGCGCCCCCGCACAGCCGGTGACGATCGCGAGAACCTGGCCGTACGCGTTGGACCGTACCGTCACGTTCGTCGGGGTGCCGAGCGGCAGCCCGGACTCCGTGGTCAGGGCGAACTCGACACCGATCTTCCGCGAATCGCTGATCTGCGCGGGCACCGTGAGGGTGCGGCTGCCCCGCGGCGGCAGCTGTGTGGGCCCGATGTCGGTGATCTTCATCGCCGACGGGGCGTCCACGTGCAGCCGCACGGTGATGCCCACCGGCAGATCGTTGCGCGCGACCAACAGTAGGGGACTCTGCTCCGAGGTCAGCGTGTAGACGCCACCGGGTGAGAGCACGGTCACCCCCGCGAACATCCCGTCGACGGCGTCGCGGACCTCGTCGCCGCGCCGCACCGCGTCGCGTGCTGCGGCGCCGGGGTCGGGTCCGCGCCGGCCCGCCAGACTCATCGCGCGCAGCAGATCCTCGCGCAACGGCGCGGTGAACTGCTGCGGCGTGAGCTGTGCCTGGGGATCCTCGACGAGCGCCTCCTCGAACGCATCCAGGCGGGGCGCCTGCTCACGGGCCGTGTCCATCACCTCGGCCGAGGCGCCGTCGACGATGGCCTGCTCCGGGTAGGACAGCGCGACAGTGGGCGTGTCCCCGGGGACCGGTGTGAACAGGGTGTCGAACGGACGCGCGGTGGCCAGGCCCGAGCGGATCAGCGTGCCGACCATCGACAGGACCGCGGCGGCGTCGTCGCCGGATGCGCTCCACGACTGCGGCGGCGCGAACAGCACGGAGTCCGGGGCCGCGGGTGCGCCGGTGGACACGGTCCGGGTGACGTCGTCCCGGGTGCGCAGCGCGGACCAGCTCAGGGCGCCCAGCGCGTCCTGCAGACGGGCGTCCGGGGAATCCTCGGTGAGGTCGTAGCGGGCGTCCTCGTCGGTGAACGACGGCGTCTGCGGTGCGTCACCGAGCGCCGCGAGCGCGGTCGCGGCGGCGCTGTCGAACAGGACCGTGGACAGGCCGTCCACGCCCCGCACGGGCGCGGGACCCGTGCCCGCGGCCGCGTCCGCGGCGTCGACCGCGGTGTCGGCGAGCAGAGCCGTCACCGGACTGTCGGCGGCGAGCAACGCCCCCGCCTTCTCGGTCAGGACCCCGGCATCGGGCCAGACCACGTCGTCGCGGGTCGTGGTGATCCCGAGGATCGTGTTCACGATCCCGGTGGGGGCGGCGAGGGCGGGCCCGGCGAGCGAGGCGTCGTCGAGTTCGGCGAGGGCGGCGGTGTCGACCTGGGCGAAGGGCACCGCGACCGTGCACATCGAGCCGGCGACGGCTCGCAACCGTTCCAGCCACGCGGCGGCCGCCGCCGTCCCCTCCCCGTCGCGGGCGTCGCCCATCGGCTCGGCGGGGTCCTCGACCACCAGATAGCCGCGGGTCATGTTGGCGACGGTGACGAGCAGGTCGGGGTCGACAGCCAGGCACAGCGCGTCGGCGACGCGGCGGTCCTCGGCGGTGGCCGCCCGTTCGGCGGCGTCGAGCAGTCCGTCGAGACGACCGCCGTCGGCGAGCGACGTCGCAAGGTCGTCGTCGACGAGGCGGACCGGCTCCGTCGCCGAGCCGGGCACCCCCGCCGCGAGACGCGGCCGGTCCGCGAGCGGCCACATCATCGTGATCCCCACGGGTGCGGACGTGTCCGGCGGCACGGGGCGGTCCGTCCGGTTCTCGCTCGGGGGCACCCCGAGCACGGGCAGCAGGAACCGGGCGTCGTCGAGCCGGGCCTGACCGCCGTACTCGGGAGCGCCGTTGACGTTGACGAGCAGCGGGTACACCCCGGGTGCGTCGATTCCCAGCGACGGGTCCTGCGCCGAGCGCAGCGCCAGTTCGAGACGGAACTGCCGCTGCTCACCCCGCTCGAGGACGTCGGCGACCGATTCGAACGGACCCGTGCGGTCGTAGGCGGTCTGATCCCAGGTCAACGCGGTGCGCAGCTCCTCGGCGGAGCCGACCGCCGGGGCACGCTGCAGCCGCACGGCGATGTCCTCGACGTCGCGGTCCCCGACGTTCTCGAGCGTGCCGGTCACCGTCACCACCGGCTCGCTGCTGGTGGACACCGTCGTCGGCGTCACCGAGTCGATGCGCAGTTCGAGGAAGCGCGGCGCGTCGGACCCGTCGCTGCGCGGCTGGGCGACGGACACGCCCGCCGTCGTCAGGACGAGCGCGAGCACGGCGAGAACGGCCGCCGCGGCCCGGCGAGCTGCCGACGTCATCCGAGACGGGCCTCCGGTCCGCCGGGTCCGAGCAGCATCGACGGATCCATCTCGGCGATCAACTGGTCGGCGACGTCGGCGAGCCTGCGCTCGTCCGCGTACGCCAGGCGCGAGCGCAGCTCCGGCAGCGGGACCCAGGCCACCTCGGTGACCTCGACGTCGGCGTCGGAGAGCTCGCCGTCCAGGTAGCGCAGCAGGTAGTGGTGCACGGTCTTGTGGACGCGCCGGCCCTCGGTGACGAACCAGTAGTCGATGCTGCCGAGGGTGGCGAGGACGGTGCCGTGGATGCCGGTCTCCTCGTGGACCTCGCGCATCGCCGTCTGCTCGGCGGTCTCACCCTTCTCGATGTGTCCCTTCGGCAGCGACCACAGCAGCCGGCCCCGACGGTCGGTGCGTCCGATCAACGCCGCGCACAGTTTCTCGGGGGGTCCGCCGAGGCCGTCGACCACCAGTCCCCCGGCCGAGGTCTCGCGGACCGTGCGCAGGTGAGGCTTCGACGTGTCGGAGGTGGACCGGCCACCGGACTTGGCGCCCGCGCCACGCCGCCGCGAGGTGCGGCGGTTGCGGTTGGCACGTTCTGCGGGCGACACCCCATCGATACTAGTTGGCGGGACGCGCCCGGCGGTTCAACCAGGCACGTCCGGAGCGCGCACCGGTGCGTTCGGCCACCTCGGTAAGGTTCGAAGACGTGAACTCTCCCTCCACCGACACCGAGCGGCGCGCCCGACTGCTCGCCGGGGCCGACGCGACGCTGCGTGCGCTGTCGGACATCCTGGCGCCGCTCGGTGCGCGCTTCACCGCCGCCGGTCACGAGCTCTACCTGGTGGGAGGGAGCGTCCGGGACGCGGTCCTCGGTCGCCTCGGGACCGATCTCGACTTCACCACCGATGCGCGGCCCGAGCAGGTGCAGGCGCTGCTGCGCGGCTGGGCCGACCACCAGTGGGACACCGGCATCGACTTCGGCACGATCAGCGCGGTCAAGGGACCGGAGCAGATCGAGATCACCACGTTCCGCAGCGACGCGTACGACCGCGTCACCCGCCATCCGATCGTCGAGTACGGCACCCGCCTCGAGGACGACCTCGTCCGGCGCGACTTCACCGTCAACGCGATGGCCGTGCGGATCGGCCCGACCGGCGCGGAGGACTTCGTCGATCCCCTCGGCGGAATGGATGCCCTGCTCGCCGGGGTCATCGACACGCCCGCGCTGCCGAGCGAGTCGTTCCACGACGACCCGCTGCGGATGCTGCGCGCGGCGCGGTTCGTCTCCCAGCTAGGGTTCGGGCTGGCCGAACGCGTGCACGACGCGATCGTGGCCATGGCCGACGAGATCCTGCGGATCAGCGCCGAGCGGGTGCAGGCCGAACTCGACAAGCTGATCCTCGGTGACTACCCCATCGAGGGCATCGACATCATGGTCGAGACGGGCCTCGCCGAGCGAGTGATCCCGGAGATCCCCGCGATGAAGCTCGAGATCGACGAGCACCATCAGCACAAGGACGTGTACTGGCATTCGCTGACCGTGCTCCGGCAGGCCATCGACCTCGAGGACGGCGACCCCGACCTCGTGCTGCGCTGGGCGGCCCTGCTGCACGACATCGGCAAGCCCGCGACGAAGCGCAACGAGCCGGGCGGCGGCGTCAGCTTCCACCACCACGAGGTCGTCGGCGCCAAGCTCGTCCGCAAACGGATGCGGGCCCTGAAGTACTCCAAGCAGATGATCGACGACGTCGGTCAGCTCGTGTTCCTGCACCTGCGGTTCCACGGCTACGGCAAGGGCCAGTGGACGGATTCGGCGGTCCGTCGCTACGTGCACGACGCCGGTGACCTGCTGCCCCGGCTGCACAAGCTGGTCCGGGCGGACTGCACCACCCGCAACAAGCGCCGGGCCGCGGCGCTGCAGGCCACCTACGACGATCTCGAGACGCGCATCGAGCGCATCGCCGAGCAGGAGGACCTGGCGAAGGTCCGGCCCGACCTCGACGGCAACGCCATCATGGAACTGCTCGGCCTGAAGCCCGGCCCGCAGGTGGGGCAGGCGTGGAAGTTCCTCAAGGAGCTGCGGCTCGACCGTGGACCCCTCGATCGCGACGAGGCCGAGGCCGAGCTGTTGAAGTGGTGGTCGCAGCAACCGAAGTCCTAGCGGCCGGGGAGCCGCGGCCGCCCCGGGCATACGCGCGAATTCTGATCATGCTGCGATTGCGTCAAAGTCATGACTCATTCCAGAAAAGTGCGTCATAGTATCCCCGTGCCCTCGACGCAGGAATTCGTGGAGCAATTGCGTACGGCGGAGCTGCGGGTGACCCGGCCCCGGATCGCAGTGCTGGAGGCGGTGCACGAGCACCCGCACGCCGACACGGAGACGATCTTCGGGGCCGTGCGCACCGGTCTGCCGGACGTGTCCCGGCAGACCGTGTACGACGTGCTGCACGCCCTGACCGGTGCAGGTCTGGTGCGGCGGATCCAGCCGTCCGGTTCCGTCGCCCGCTACGAGTCGCGGGTCGGGGACAACCACCACCACCTCGTCTGCCGGTCCTGTGGGGCCATCGTCGACGTCGACTGTGCCGTCGGCGAGGCGCCCTGTCTGACGGCGTCCGACCACAGCGGCTTCCACGTCGACGAGGCGGAGGTCATCTACTGGGGCACGTGCCCCGACTGCTCGGCAGCTCACGCTTCGCGGTCACATCCGTGATCACCGTCAGATTCACCGCATCCGGAAGGAAGGGCCGACGTGTCCAACAGTGAAAGCGAAAATCCGGTAATCCCGTCTCCCGAGCCGAAACCGCATCGGCCCAGGACCAACCGGGACTGGTGGCCCAACCAGCTGGATCTGCAGGTCCTCCACCAGCATTCGCCCCTGTCCAATCCGATGGGACCGGACTACAACTACGCCGACGAGTTCGCAAGCCTCGACGTCGAGGCCCTCAAACAGGACATCTTCGCCCTGATGACGACGTCGCAGCCGTGGTGGCCGGCCGACTACGGCCACTACGGCCCGCTGTTCATCCGGATGAGCTGGCATGCCGCGGGCACGTACCGCATCGCCGACGGCCGGGGCGGTGGCGGCAAGGGCGCCCAGCGCTTCGCTCCCCTCAACAGCTGGCCCGACAACGCGAGCCTCGACAAGGCGCGCCGGCTGCTGTGGCCGATCAAGCAGAAGTACGGCCGCAAGCTCTCCTGGGCGGATCTGCTGATCTTCGCCGGCAACTGCGCGTACGAATCCATGGGATTCGAGACGTTCGGTTTCGCCTTCGGCCGCGAGGACATCTGGGAGCCCGACGAGGTGTTCTGGGGCCCCGAGGACACCTGGCTCGGGGACGAGCGGTACAGCGGCGAGCGGGAACTGTCCGGCCCGCTCGGCGCCGTGCAGATGGGGTTGATCTACGTCAATCCCGAAGGGCCCAACGGTAATCCGGATCCGCTCGCCGCGGCCATCGACATCCGGGAGACGTTCGGCCGGATGGCGATGAACGACGTCGAGACGGCGGCCCTCATCGCGGGCGGGCACACCATCGGCAAGACCCACGGGGCCGCGACCGCCGACCACGTCGGTCCCGAGCCCGAGGCCGCCCCCATCGAGCAGATGGGCCTGGGCTGGAAGAACTCCTACGGCACCGGCGTCGGCGGGGACGCGATCACCAGCGGGCTCGAGGGCGCCTGGACCCCCACCCCGCGGCAATGGGACAACACCTACCTCGAAACCCTGTACGGCTACGAGTGGGAGAAGACCAAGAGCCCCGCCGGCGCGTGGCAGTGGATCCCGAAGGACGGGGCCGCAGCCGACGCCGTCCCCGACGCCCACGATCCGTCCAAGCGCCACTCACCGGTGATGCTGACCACGGACCTCTCGTTGCGGCTCGACCCGATCTACGGGCCGATCACCCGTCGCTGGCTGGACAACCCGAAGGAATTCGAGGAGGAGTTCGCCAAGGCCTGGTACAAGTTGCTGCACCGCGACATGGGGCCGGTCACGCGCTACCTCGGCCCGTGGGTCCCCGAGGCGCAGCTGTGGCAGGACCCCGTCCCCGCAGTCGATCACGAACTGATCGGCGCGGACGACATCGCCGCCCTGAAGACCGAGATCCTCGAGTCGGGACTGTCCATCCCGCAGTTGGTCGCGACCGCGTGGGCGTCGGCGGCGAGCTTCCGCGGCACCGACAAGCGCGGCGGGGCCAACGGCGCCCGCATCCGCCTCGAGCCGCAGAAGAGCTGGGCGATCAACGAACCGGACAAGCTGGCCGAGGTACTGCCGGTGCTCGAGCGGATCCGGCAGGATTTCAACGGCGCGCAGTCCGGGAAGCAGGTCTCGCTCGCCGATCTGATCGTCCTCGGCGGCTGCGCCGCAGTCGAGCAGGCGGCGAAGAATGCCGGTGTCGAGATCACGGTCCCGTTCTCGCCGGGCCGCACCGATGCCTCGCAGGAACAGACCGATACGGAGTCGTTCGCCGTACTCGAGCCCCGGGCCGACGGGTTCCGCAACTACCTGCGCAACGGGGAGAAGCAGCCGCCCGAGCGCCTGCTGCTGGACCGGGCGAACCTGCTCACGCTGACCGCCCCGGAGATGACGGTGCTCGTCGGCGGCCTGCGAGCCCTCGACGCCAACTTCGGTGGCTCCGCCCACGGTGTCTTCACCGACCGGCCCGGGGCGCTGACGACCGACTTCTTCGTCAACCTGGTCGACATGGGCACCGAGTGGAAGGTGTCCGAGACCGCCGAGAACATCTACGAGGGCCGCGACCGGGCCTCGGGTGAGGTCAGGTGGACAGCCACGGCCGTCGACCTGGTCTTCGGTTCGAACTCGCAGTTGCGCGGCATCGCCGAGGTCTACGGCAGCGCCGACGCGCAGGAGAAGTTCGTGCAGGACTTCGTCGCGGCCTGGAACAAGGTGATGAACCTCGACCGGTTCGACCTCACCTGATCCCTGAGGGTCGGGCCTCACCCGGACCGATCCTCACATCTCGGGGCGGCATCCCGCCGGCTGTGACGGCCGGCGGGATGCCGTGCGTCCGGGGTGCGCGCTCACCCTCTCACCGGCCCGCACGGCGAATCGTGAGCCAGATGTCACCGGGGACTCACCACGGTTAATGCTCACGAAACACGGGGTCGGGAGCATGGGACGCGGCCGGAGGAACGTGGCCGACCCAGGTGAGGAGCGGTTCGATGCAGGGCGAGATCACGAAGGTCAAGACCGCCTGCTCATACTGCGGCGTGGGCTGCGGCATGGTGCTCGAGGTCGGCCTCGATCCCGCCACCGGTGCCCGGCGGGTGCTCGACGCGTACGGCGACAAGGACCACCCCACCAACTTCGGGCGTCTCTGCACGAAGGGGGCGACCAGCGCGGAGATGCTGGCCGCCGGCGGACGCATGGAGACCGCGTACCGTCGCACCGAACGCGGGGACGCCCCGGTGCCCGTGGACGTCGACGCCGCGATCGCCGACACGGCCCGCCGGTTGCGGGGGGTGCTCGACGAGCACGGCCCCGACGCCCTGTCCTTCTACGTCTCCGGACAGATGTCGCTCGAGGCGCAGTACCTGGTGACCAAGCTCGCGAAGGGATTCGTCGGTACCAACAACATCGAGTCCAACTCCCGGTTGTGCATGGCCGGCGCCGGCACCGGATACAAGCAGTCGCTCGGTGCGGACGGCCCGCCCGGTTCCTACCAGGACTTCGACCACGCCGACCTGTTCTTCGTCAGCGGCGCGAACATGGCCGACTGCCATCCCATCCTCTTCCTCAGGATGATGAACCGGGTCAAGGCCGGGGCCAGACTCGTCGTCGTCGACCCCCGGCGCACCCCCACCGCCGAGAAGGCGGGCCTGTTCCTGCAGATCGCGCCCGGGACCGACCTGGCGCTGCTCAACGGCCTGTTGCACCTGATCGTCGAGAACGGGCACGTCGACCGGGACTTCGTGGCGGAGTTCACCGAGGGCTGGGAGGCCATGCCTCCCTTCCTCGCGGACTACACGCCCGAGCGCGTCGCGGAGATCACCGGGCTGGCCGAGGACGACATCCGCACGGCCGCGCGGTGGATCGGCGAGGCGGGCAACTGGATGTCGTGCTGGACGATGGGCCTGAACCAGAGCACGCACGGCACCTGGAACACCAATGCGGTCTGCAACCTGCACCTGGCCACCGGCGCGATCTGTCGCACCGGCAGCGGCCCCTTCTCGCTCACCGGTCAGCCCAACGCGATGGGCGGGCGCGAGATGGGGTACATGGGGCCCGGTCTGCCGGGGCAGCGGTCCGTTCTCGACGACGCCGAGCGGACCTTCGTCGAGCAGCAGTGGGGGCTGCCAGCCGGTGCGATCCCCACCACCGTCGGCAAGGGCACGATCGACATGTTCGAGCAGATGGCCGCCGGTGCCATCCGGGCCTGCTGGATCATCTGCACCAATCCGGTTGCCTCCGTGGCTAATCGGCGCACCGTCGTCGAAGCGCTCGAGAGGGCGGAGCTCGTCGTCGCACAGGACGTCTTCCTCGAGACCGAGACCACCGCGTACGCGGACATCCTGCTACCGGGAGCGCTGTGGGCGGAGTCGGAGGGGGTGATGGTCAACTCCGAGCGCAACCTGACGCTGTTGCGACAGGCGATCGACCCGGTCGGGCAGGCCCTGCCGGACTGGCAGATCATCGCGCGCGTCGCCTGCGCGATGGGCTACGCCGAGGCGTTCACCTACTCGTGCTCCGAGGAGATCTTCGAGGAGATCAGGCGCTTCCGGAACCCGAAGACCGGATACGACCTGCGCGGAATCAGCTACGACCGGCTGCGCGAGACCCCCGTGCAGTGGCCGTGCCCGCCCGAGGGCGCGACCGACCGGAACCCGATCCGCTATCTGAACGACGGCGTGAGCCAGACCCTGCTGAGGTCCGGGGACGGCTCCCTCCCCCGGCTGCGGTTCGCCACCGCCAGCGGCCGGGCCGTGTTCCATCCCCGCCCCCACATGCTGCCGGCCGAGATGCCCGACGACGACTTCCCCGTCGTGCTCAACACCGGCCGCGTCCAGCACCAGTGGCACACCCTCACCAAGACGGGGAAGGTCGCCAAGCTCACCAAGCTGAACCCCGGACCCTTCGTCGAGATCAATCCTGCCGACGCGCAGAGGCTCTCGATATCGGACGGCGACCAGGTGGAGGTCGCGTCCCGCCGCGGCCGGGCGGTGCTGCCGGCCGTGGTCACCGACCGGGTCCGGCCGGGATGCTGCTTCGCCCCGTTCCACTGGAACGACATGTTCGGGGAGTACCTGGCGGTCAACGCGGTCACCAACGACGCCGTCGATCCCGCGTCGCTGCAGCCGGAGTTCAAGGTGTGCGCGGTGTCGCTGACGAAGGTGGCGACGGCGGCCGGGGACGACGCGCCGGCGGACCGTCTCGCCTCCGCGCTCGGACTGGCCGACACGGCGCGGCCGGTACTCGACGAACTCGAAAAACACTATCTGACCGGATTTCTGGCGGGATTCCGGGAGTCCGGGCAGGCGGGTGTCCCCGTGCTCCCGGCGTCCGCTCCGCTGCCGGCCGCCACCCGCGCCTGGGTGGACGGGATGCTGGCGGGACACTTCTCGCACACCGCGCAGGACCGCGACGAGTCCGACGGGGTGGCGCCGGTGGTGGTGGTGTGGGCCTCGCAGACCGGCAATGCCGAGGAGTTCGCCCGGTTGTGCGCCGAGCGGCTGCGCGCCGCGGGCAGGCCCGTCACCCTGACCGGGATGGACGACGTCGACGTGTCCACGCTGACCGGGGTGCGCGATCTGCTCGTCGTCACCAGCACGTTCGGCGACGGCGACGCCCCGGACAACGGCACCGCGTTCTGGAACGCGCTCGACCGGGACGACACACCCCGCCTCCCCGACACCCGCTACGCCGTGCTGGCGTTCGGCGACTCGAGCTACGACGACTTCTGCGGCCACGGCCGCCGCATCGACGAGCGCCTCGCCGAACTCGGAGCCACCCGGCTCACGCAGCGGGTGGACTGCGAACCCGACTACGAGGGACCGGCCGGCGAATGGCTCGCCACGGTCGAGCAACTCGTGCGTCTCGACGGGGCCGTGCCGGCTCCGTCCGCGCCGGGACCGCCGGCGAAGTCCGAACCCGCCTACAGCCGGAAGGCGCCGCTCGTCACGCGCCTGACCCGGAACGTGCCGCTCAGCGGGTCCGGTTCGTCGAAGGATGTGCGCCAGTTCGGATTCGAGTTGTACGACCCGGATTTCGTGTACGAGGCGGGCGACGCGCTCGGCGTGATGCCCACCAACGGACCCGAGGCGGTCGACGAATGGCTCCAGGTCACCGCGCTCGATCCCGAAACACCCGTGGAATTCCCGGATCTGCCGACCATTCCGCTGCGCGAGGCCGTGACCCGGCACCTCGAGATCGCTCGGGTGACCCCCGAGCTGCTGCGCTTCGTCCACGAGCAGACCCAGAGCGCGGAACTGGCGAAGCTGCTGCGCCCGGGCAACAAGATCGAGTTGCAGCGGTGGTTGTGGGGCAAGCAGGCGATGGACGTGATCGCGGCGTATCCGTTCAAGGCGCCGATCGCGGAATGGCTGCCCGTGCTCAAGCGGTTGCAGCCCCGCCTGTACTCGATCTCGTCGAGCCCGCGGACCAACCCCCGCGAGGTGCAGCTGACCGTGTCGGTGGTGCGGTACAACTACGAGGGCATCGCCCGGGCGGGGGTGTGCTCGAGCTTCCTCGCCGACCACAGTCACGGCGTCGACATTCCCATCTTCGTCCAGCGCAGCACCCACTTCCGGCCGCCCCGGACTCCGGACACCCCGATGATCATGGTCGGGCCCGGCACCGGTGTCGCACCGTTCCGCGCCTTCCTGCACGATCGCCGCGAGATGGGCCACACCGGCCGGAACTGGCTGTTCTTCGGCGATCAGCGGTCGTCGACCGACTACCTGTACCGGGACGAGATCGAGGCGATGCACGCCGACGGCTTCCTGACCCGGCTCGATCTCGCCTTCTCCCGCGACCAGCGACAGAAGATCTACGTGCAGGACCGGATGCGCGAGCACGGAGCGCAGCTGTGGAAGTGGTTGCAGGACGGTGCCCACTTCTACGTGTGCGGCGACGCGAGCCGGATGGCGAAGGACGTCGACGAGACGCTGCGCGAGGTGGTTCAGGTGCACGGCCGGCTCGACGCGGTGGACGCCGAGGCGTACGTCGAGCAACTCGCCGCGGAGAAGCGCTACGTGCGCGACGTGTACTGAACCGCAGATTCGTCGATTTTCGGTTGATAGGCCCGCAGACGCGGAAGTAGTGTCTGCATTGTGACGCAGATTCGCATCAAGGATGCCGCCCGGCTGCTCGGCGTCAGCGACGACACCGTGCGACGGTGGATCGACCAGGGCGCTCTGCCGGCCGGCAAGGACGGCGCCGGGCGCAAGATCGTCGAGGGAGCCGAGCTCGCCGAGTTCGCCCGGCGGCAGGCGGACGAGGCACCCGATCTGCTCGGCGTGGGCAGCTCCGCCCGCAACCGGTTCGCGGGAATCGTGACCCGGGTGGTCGCGGACACCGTCATGGCGCAGGTGGAGATGCAGTGCGGCCCGCACCGCGTCGTCTCGCTGATGAGCCGCGAGGCCGTCCGGGAACTCGGCCTCGAACCGGGCAGTCTCGCGGTCGCCGTCGTCAAGGCCACGACGGTCATCGTCGAGACCCCCGGAGGGGCATCGTGAAACCCGCTCTCGCAGTCGCCGTCGCCGCGCTCGTCCTCGCCGGATGTGCCGGGGAGGCCGGCGGCGGCCCGGGGTCGCCGTCCGGGGCCGCGGGTGAGCTCACGGTGTACGCGGCCGCGTCGCTGCAGGCGCCCTTCCGCGAGATCGGCGCGGACTTCGAGGCCCGCAATCCGGGCACCCGCGTCGTGTTCGACTTCGCGGGCTCGTCGGACCTCGTCGCCCGCCTGTCGCAGGGTGCCGAGGCGGACGTCCTCGCCACCGCCGACGCCGCCAACATGACCAGGGCCGTCGACGCCGGTGTCGTCGCGGGCGATCCCGTGGCCTTCGCGGCCAACACCCTCACCATCGTCACCGAGCCGGGCAACCCGCTCGGCATCACCGGTTTCGCGGACCTGGGCCGGCCCGGAGCCGACGTCGTCGTGTGTGCGCCGCAGGTGCCGTGCGGCGCGGCGTCGGCCCGCATCGAGCAGGCCACGGGGGTCGACCTCGCTCCGGTCAGCGAGGAGTCGTCGGTGACGGACGTCCTCGGCAAGGTGACCAGCGGCCAGGCCGACGCCGGGCTGGTGTACGTCACCGACGCCCGGCAGGCCGGGGACGCCGTGACCACCGTGCCGTTCCCCGAGTCCGCCGCGGCCGTCAACACCTACCCCGTCGCCGTCCTCGCAGAGGCGGCGGATCCCGCGGCGGCGTTCGTCGCGCACGTCACCGGGCCCGACGGGCGACGGGTCCTGGCCGAGCACGGGTTCGCGGGCCCGTGACGCGCGTCCGTCCGGCGGGGCTGCCGGCGTGGATCTACGTCCCCGCGCTCGTCGGGGGACTGTTCGTCGCCGTGCCGCTGCTGTCGCTGATCCTCGCCGTCGACTGGCGGCACTTCCCGGATCTGGTGACCTCCGAGGCGTCCCTGCAGGCCCTGGCCCTGAGCATGCGGACCGCGGGTGCCGCCACGGTGCTGTGCGTCCTGCTGGGCGTGCCGATGGCGACCGTGCTCGCGCGCAGCACCTTTCGCGGGCTTCCGGTGCTGCGCTCGCTCGTGCTGCTGCCACTCGTGCTGCCGCCCGTCGTCGGCGGCATCGCGCTGCTGTACACCTTCGGTCGCCGGGGACTGCTCGGCGAGTACCTCGAACTGCTCGGAATCCGTATCGCGTTCTCCACCACGGCAGTGGTCCTCGCGCAGACGTTCGTCGCGTTACCGTTCCTGGTGATCAGTCTCGAGGGCGCCCTGCGCACCGCCGGCACCCGGTACGAGGCGGTCGCCGCAACGCTGGGGGCACGCCCGACCATCGTCTTCCGCCGCGTCACCCTCCCCCTCGTGCTGCCGGGACTCGCGTCCGGCACCGTCCTCGCCTTCGCGCGGGCGCTCGGAGAGTTCGGCGCTACCCTCACCTTCGCCGGCAGCCTCCAGGGTGTCACCCGCACGTTGCCGCTCGAGATCTACCTCCAGCGGGAGACCGACGCCGACGCCGCGGTGGCGTTGTCGCTGCTGCTCGTCGTGGTCGCGCTCGTGATCGTCGTCGCCGTGCGGGGGCGACGGGCAGCGGGTGGGCCGTGACCGGACTGCAACTGCGGGCCCGGGTCGAGTCCCGCGACGTCGACCTCGCGGTCGCCGCGGAGTCCGGCAGCGTGCTCGCCGTCCTGGGGCCCAACGGTGCCGGGAAGTCGACCGCGTTGAACGTGATCGCGGGGTTGCTGCAGCCCGACGACGGCCGCGTCGAGGTCGACGGGCGGGTGCTCACCGACACGGCGACGGGGGTGGCGGTGCCGCCGCACCGCCGCGCGGTGGCGCTGCTCGCCCAGCAGCCGCTGTTGTTCCCGCACCTGAGCGTCCTCGACAACGTCGCATTCGCTCCCCGCAGTGCGGGACGCGGCCGATCGGCCGCCCGCGCGGCGGCGTGGCGGCACCTCGCCGCCGTCGGCGCGACGGACCTCGCCGACCGGAAACCGCGGCAGCTCTCGGGCGGTCAGGCCCAGCGCGTCGCGATCGCCCGCGCGCTGGCCGCCGACCCCCGGCTGCTGCTGCTCGACGAACCGATGGCGGCCCTCGACGTGACGGCCGCCCCGGCCGTGCGGTCGCTGCTGCGCACGGTCCTGAAGGACGCCGGACGCACGGCACTCGTGGTCACCCACGACCCGCTCGACGCCCTCGCCCTCGCGGATCGTACCGTCGTCGTCGACGGGGGCCGGATCGTCGAGGCAGGCACGGTGCGCGACGTGCTGTCCCGGCCGCGCAGCGCGTTCGCGGCCCGCATCGCGGGACTGAACCTGCTCGCCGGCACCCTCACCGCGGACGGCGTCGACACCGTCGTCGGCCGGGTGCGGGGGGTGCCCGACGACGACTGCGCGCCGGGGGATTCGGCGGTCGCGGTGTTCGCCCCCGCGGCCGTCGCGGTCTATCCCGACGAGCCGCACGGCAGTCCCCGCAACTCGTTCGCCGTCGTCGTCGGGGAACTCGAGGTCCGCGGTGCCACCGTCCTCGTCCGCGCCGCCGAGTCCGGGATGACCGCCGAGGTCACCACGTCCGCAGCCGCCGATCTCGCACTCGCACCCGGCGCGGCGGTGTGGTTCGTCGTCAAGGCCACCGAAGTCCGCATCCACGCCGCCCGCTGACCGAGCGAACGCATCGTTCCGTCGGGCCGCGGAGGTGAACGGTACACTCGCTCGGCTCCGCTGCGGCGCAGCCGGATTCAATCCAGGCGGGCGCGCATCAGGTAGACGTTGTAGCTGTCCCACTCCGACACGGTGAAGTACAGGTCCCGGCCGTCGGACCAGGGATGCATGAAGCCGCCGTAGGCCTTCGGGTAGTCGGCCGTCCGCACCAGCGGCGTGGCATCCGACCAGTGGCCCTGAGGTGAATCCGACTCGCGCAGCACGATGTTGCCGGCGATCGGATCCAGGTAGCTCATCTGCCAGCGGTCTCGCGCAGCGTCGAACCGCACCGACAGCTCGCTCGCCGCGCCGTCGGCGAGTGGGGTGGCGAGCTGCTCGAAGACCGGCATCCAGCGGTCGTGTACCCAGTACTGGTATGCGGAAGGGTTGAGCACGTCGTCGACCGGCACGCGGGCCAGGCCCACCGACCCGATGCGGCCGTTCGGGGTGCCGAACATGTAGACGTGGTCACCGTGCGGCACCATCGTCGCGACCTGGAACCGGCCCAGCCCGAACACGTTGTCCCAGCGGGCATGTGGATCCTTCACCCACGTCTGTCCGTGGTCGTCGGAGTAGGCGATGCCGCCGTGGTTCGTGTACCACATGCCCGGCACGACGCTCCACCGTCGCACGGACATGTAACTCAGGTACTGCCGGTCGCCGATCGCGAAACCGGACGTGGGGATGACGGTGGTCTCGAAGTTCTTCACATGCCGGGCGTCGAGGATCTCCGCGGCGTGGCACGGGCTGTCCTGCACCATCGCGTCGATCGTGAGGCCGTCCGACAGGTCCGCGTCGCGGCTGAACGCCAGCACGTTGCTGCGCCAGTCGCCGCCGGCCCCGCCCGGCGGGGACCACTGCGCACCGAACGTGTCGCCGAAGGCGAGGGCCACCTCCCCGGGGCGCGTCTCCCACGCGATGCCGAGATCGGTGCCGTGCACGGCCCAGCGCGCGTCGGTGCGATTCTCCGAGCCGGGACCGGTGAGCTGGGAAATCAGTTCGACGTCGCCGACGACGGGCGCGGGCGGGCGGGCGGTGACCGTGCCCGGCTCGAACGGCGGATCCTCCCGAGGCGGGGCCGGTGGGACGGGTGCACCCGGCGGGCCGGGCACGGGGATCGGGATCGTCTCCGGCTGCGGATCCAGTTCGACGCGAGGCAGGAAGCTCGAGGATCCGCTCGAGCCTGTGGAGCCGCTCGAGCCTGCGGACCCACTCGAGCCGCTCGAGCCGCTCGAGAGGGTATCGGGAGCGTCCGGCGCGAGGCCCGGAACCGGGCACGGGTCGGCACACGGATCGGCGGGTAAGGGTTCCTGCGGCACGCGGGTGACGTCGGGCTCCGGTCCGGGAACCGGGACCGGCACGATCTCGGGATACGGCAGGGGGATCTTCACGACGGGCGGGATGTCGACCCGCGGCAGCTGCGGCGCGCCGGGGTCCGGCGGCTCCACCGCCGGGTCGAAGCCCTCTTCCCCGCACGAGTTGACCGGCGGGGCGGCCGAGGCGTGGCCGGGCAGCGCGAGCAGCGGCAGCGCCAACGAGACCAGGGCGAGCGCCGACAGCGGTGTGCGGTGCCTGCGTGCCATGGCGTTCTCCTCCGGGACGGTCGGGAAAATGCCCCGCGAACCTAACAAATCCGGCGCCCGAAACCGCGCAGGCTCACATGCGCAACCGGCGAACCGCCGTCGCCGCGACGAGCCCGCCGGCATACACCGCCACTCCGGCGAGCGCGAGCCCCGGGCTGCGGCCGTCCGGCGCGACGATCAGGGCCGCCGCGACGATCGCCACGAGGAACGCCATGTTGAACACGGTGTCCTGCAGGGCGAACACCTGTCCGCGCCGGGCGTCGTCGATCTCGATCTGCATCGCGGCGTCTCCGGTGAGCTTGACGGTCTGACCGACGAGACCCAGCAGGAACGCGGCGACGAGCAATGCCGTTTCGTCGAAGCCGGTGACCAGGACGAGCTGGACGATGCCCGCACACGTCAGTGCCGTGACGACGGTGCGGGGCCGGCCGAGGCGCGGGATGACGAGCGGGGCGGCGACCGCCGCGACGAGCATCCCGGCGGCGGTGGCGCCGACGGCGACACCGAATCCGACGAGCCCGCCCGGCAGCGCGGCACCGTCGGCGTCGCGCAGCACCAGCACCATGATGAGCGTGTCGATGCCGAAGACGACGCGGTGCGCGCCGATGCCGATCATCGCGACGGTGACGCCGGGCGCCTCCCACACCGCCGTGGCGCCGGTGTGCAGGCCGGCGGCGACGGCGCGGATCGGGTGGCGCGGCACGGCCCGGTCGGGACCGAGCGCGTGACGGGCGAAGCCGCCGGCGGCGAGCGCGGCGACCACGGATCCGCTGACGCCGAGCGCCACCGCCACCCCGGAACCGAAGTCGCCCTCCCCCACGAGACCGATCGTGGCGACAGCGACGCCGGCCCCGACCGCGGAGATCCCGGAACCCACCGTGGCGAGCACGGAATTGACCGGTACCAGCCATGATTGACGCACCACATGCGGGACGGACGCCGAGACCCCGGCGAGCACGAAGCGACTGACACCGACGGCGGCGAGGGCGAGCAGCAACAGCGGGGTCGAACCGCCACCGGTGAGGAGCAGCGCCGACATCGCGACGACGAGCACGGCGCGCAGGACGTTGGCGACGACCAGCACCAGGCGACGGTCCCACCGGTCGAGCAGGGCGCCGGCGAACGGTCCGACCACCGAGTACGGCAGCAGCAGCACCGCGAACCCGGCGGCTATCGCGGCGGGATCGGTCTGGCGCTCGGGGTTGAACAGGATCGCCCCGCCGAGCGCGGCCTGGAACAGCCCGTCGCCGAACTGACTGGCGAAGCGGACGGTCGTCAGGCGGACCAGTCCGGGCGATCGGCGCAGTGCCGTCGCCGTGGAGCGCCACGCCTGCCGCCTCGACTCCCGCACAGTGCCCGACACTATCGGTCCGACACTATCCGTCCGGCGCGGGTCGTCTCGCTGCGACGGTTCCGCCTCCCCCGCCACGTCCCCCGGCCTACCCTCTGCGCAACCGGCAACTTCCGGAAGAGGGGACACACCGCCATGTGCCGACTGTTCGGGCTGACCGCCGCGCCGCACCGGGTACACGCCACCTTCTGGCTGCTCGACGCGTCCGATTCGCTGGCCCGCCAGAGCCGGCGCGAACCCGACGGCACCGGTCTCGGAACGTTCGCCGACGACGGCCGCCCGGTGGTGGAGAAGCAACCGCTGGCGGCGTACGAGGACCGCGCGTTCGCCACCGAGGCGAAGGAGCGGCGTTCCCAGACGTTCGTCGCGCACATCCGGTTCGCCTCGACCGGGGGTCTCGACGTGGGCAACACGCATCCGTTCGAGCAGCGCGGGCGGCTGTTCGCCCACAACGGGGTCCTCGGCGACCTGCCGCGGCTCGAGGCCGAACTCGGCCCGTACCGCGATCTCGTGGCGGGCGAGACGGACTCGGAGCGGTTCTTCGCGCTCGTCACCCGCCGCATCGACGAGCACGGCGGCGACGTCGGTGCCGGCCTGACGGCCGCCGTCCGGTGGGCCGCCGAAAATCTGCCCGTCTACGCATTGAACGTGGTCCTGACGACCGCGACGGAGCTGTGGGCGCTGCGGTATCCGGACACCCACGACCTGTTCGTCCTCGAGCGTCCCGCCGGCGGCCCGCACGGAGGCCGCCACCTCGAGCACGCCAGCGAGGCCGGCACGGTCCGCGTGCGGTCGGGCCACCTGGCGCGGCAACCGGCGGTCGTGGTCGCCAGCGAGCGCATGGACGAGGATCCGGGCTGGTCGGACCTGCGCAGCGGGGAGTTGCTGCACGTCGACGGCGAACTCCGGGTGACCCGCACCGTCGTCGTCGACGAGCCCCCGCGGCACCCGATCACCCTTGCGGACCTCGACGAGCGGGCGGCCGCGTCCCAGACCGGGAAGTGAGCGTCACTGCTCGCGCCACCACTGCACCGTCGCGGCCGCGGCCTCGGGCAGCGGCGTCGGGCGCAGGCCGAGGAGTTCCTCGCTGTACGTGGAGTCCATGACGAACGGATCGGTGAACTGGTAGAGCATCTCGGCCAGTTCGCGGGCGTCGCGGTTCACCAGCGCGGCGGCACGCAGCAGCCAGGTGGGGATCGTGCCCACCTTCGGAGCCGGCATCTGCGCCGCGGCGGCGAACGCGGCGACGAGTTCGCGCTGGGTGCCGGCCGGGCCGGTGGGGGCGTGCAGGACCCGGTTCCACGCCGCTGGCTTCGACGCGGCCGCGATCATGGCGGCCGCCAGGTCCGGCACGTAGGTGAACGAGTGCGGGACGTCGGGTGAGCCGAGTACGCGGGGGCTGCGCCCGGCCAGGACGGTCGGCACCATCCGCTCGCCCGCGTGGGCGTTGCGGGCGTGGGGTCCGAAGAAGTCGGACGCGACCACGCTGACGGTCGGGGTGTCGCTCTCGGCACGGCGGTCCAGCAACCGGGCCCGTACCCCCCGCTTGCCGGTGGTGCTCGCGCGCGGCGACGCCTCGGTCATGACCCGCTCGGGTTCGCTGTACGAGTACAGGCTCTCGGGGAAGACCACGACCGCGCCCGTGCGGCCGGCCGCCTCGAGAACGGTGCGCTCCGCGGCCGGCAGTTCGCGTTCCCAGGTGTCGGCGCGGTAGGCGGAGCCATGGATGCAGTGGTACACGGCACCGGCACCCTCGAGGGCGGGACCGAGCAGGGCGGGATCGGAGACGTCGACCCGGCGGCGCTCGACGAGCGGATGCTCCGGACCACTGCCGGACCGGGTGAGGACGCGGACGCGGTGGCCCCGGCCGGCGAGTTGTTCGGCGACGGTCCAGCCGACGGGACCGGCGCCGGTGACGACCTGCAGATTCGACATGGTGTCCAGCTCCTTCGAAATGTGAGCACTGCTCTCTGTTCGGGACAACAATGCGCGCCGCGGCGGGGAAAGTCAAGAGCGGTGCTCACTTTTGTTGACAGTGCTCACGAATCTGGCAGGGTGAAAGCCATGACCGGAACCCCCCGCGCCCGCGCCCGCCGGCAGACGATGGCCGACATCCTGCGGATCGGCCGCGAACATCTCGCCACCCACGGCGCCGCCGCCCTGTCGTTGCGCGCCGTCGCCCGCGACCTCGGCGTCGTCTCCTCGGCGGTGTACCGCTACGTCGCGAGCCGCGACGAACTGCTCACCCTCCTCGTCGTCGACGGCTACACCGAACTCGCCGACACCGTCGACGACGCGCTCGCCGATGTCGCCGTCGACGCCCACGCCGAGCAGTTCCGCGTCCTCGGCCGCGCGGTGCGGACCTGGGCGCTACGCGAACCCGCGCGCTACGCCCTGTTGTTCGGCAGTCCGGTTCCCGGGTACCACGCTCCCGCAGAGCAGACCACGGGCCCGGGCACCCGCGTCGTCGTCCGGCTCGTCCGTATCCTCGACGCCGCGTACGCCGCCGGCGCCCTCCGCGTCCCGGCCACCGTCGCCGTGCCGGACAGCCTCACCACCGATCTCGGCCGGATCCGCGCCGCACTCGGTTCCGGTGTCCCCGACGCGGCCCTGGCCCGCGGTGTGCTGGTCTGGGCTGCCCTGTTCGGGGCCGTGAACTTCGAGGTCTTCGGCCAGTACGGCACCGACTCCTTCACCGACCCCGAGCAGTTGTTCGACCATCACCTCGCGGTACTCGCCGAGACCGCCGGTCTCTCCTGAACGTCTCCCCGCCTTGCCGCCACGCCGCGTCGGCGACGGTGGGATGATGTCGGGGTGGCGCAGCATCAGGACGAACCCGAGGACCGCACGGCACCGGCGACACCGGCCGTCCGACCCGGAACGCTGCTCGTGTCGGCCACCGACCTCGTCGAGCCGACCTTCCGGCGCACCGTCGTCTACATCGTCGAGCACGGGGACGTGGGCAGTCTCGGCGTGGTGCTCAACCGCACCAGCGACACCGCGGTCCAAGCCGTGTTGCCGCAGTGGACGGAGCTCAGCGCCGCACCCAAGGCGCTCTACGTCGGCGGTCCCGTCCGGCGGGACTCTGCTCTGTGCCTGGGTACGCTGCGCGTCGGCGTCTCGGTCGACGGGGTGCCGGGGGTGCGCCGGATCGACGGGCGGGTGGTCATGATCGACCTCGACTCCGATCCGGCCGTCATCGCCCCGCTCGTCGAAGGCATCCGCATCTTCGCCGGCTACGCCGGGTGGAGCGCCGGGCAGCTCGACGGCGAGCTCGGCAACGACGACTGGATGGTCATCTCCGCCCTCCCCCAGGACATCCTCGGGCCGCCCCGGGTCGACCTGTGGGCGCGGGTGCTGCGCCGGCAGCCGCTGCCGCTCGCGCTGCTGGCCACCCACCCCATCGAGGTCGAACGGAACTGAACGCTCCAGGGCTCGGTGCGCGAAGTGAGAGCCCGGTGCGCGAAGTGAGAGCTCAGTGCGCGAAGTGCTGCTCGCTGGAGTGCCGGAGCGGACCCTCCTTGCGCAATTCGGTACACACCCGTTCGATGTCGGCGAACAGCTGCCGCGCGAGGTCGGCGCTGAACCCCTCCCGGACCACGATCCGCAGCACCGCAACCTCCTCGGCGTCGGCCGGCATGGTGTACGCGGGCACCTGCCAGCCGCCCGCCCGCAGCTCGTGCGAGACGTCGAACACAGTGAACCCCGGATCGCCGGTCAGCTCGAATGCGATCACCGGGATGGCGGTACCGTCGGAGATCACGCGCATCCCCTCCAGCCCGGCGAGCTGCTCGGCCAGGCGGCTGGCGGTGGAGCGCAGCGTCTCCATCACCCGGCGATACCCGTCGCGGCCGAGCCGCAGGAAGTTGTAGTACTGGCCGACGATCTGGTTTCCCGGCCGCGAGAAGTTCAGGGTGAAGGTGGGCATGTCGCCGCCGAGATAGTTGACCCGGAAGACCAGTTCCTCGGGCAGGTGTTCCTTGTCGCGCCACACCACGAATCCGATGCCCGGATAGGTCAGTCCGTACTTGTGGCCGCTGACGTTGATCGACACCACGCGCGGCACCCGGAAGTCCCACTTCAGTTTCGGCTGCAGGAACGGCACGACGAAGCCCCCACTGGCCGCATCCACGTGCAGCGGCACGTCGGGACCTCCCGAGGCGGCCACGTCGTCGAGCGTGGCGGCGATCTCGGTGACCGGCTCCAGCTCGCCGGTGTACGTCGTGCCGAGGATCGCGACCACCCCGATCGTGTTCTCGTCCAACGCCTCTCGCACCTGCTCCGGGGTGACGACGTACCGTCCGGGTTCCATCGGCAGATACTTCGCCTCCACGTCGAAGTAGCGGCAGAACTTCTCCCACACCACCTGAACGTTGCTGCCCAGCACCAGGTTCGGGCGTGCTGTGGTCTGTCCCGCGGCCTGCCGCCGGGCCCGCCAGCGCCATTTGAGCGCCAGCCCGGCGAGCATCACCGCCTCGCTCGAGCCGATCGTGGACACGCCCGTCGCCGTACCCGGGTCGACGTCGGACAGGCCCGGCGCGTGGAACAGCTCGGCGACCATCGCCACGCAGCGCTCCTCCATCGCCGACGTCGCCGGATACTCGTCCTTGTCGATGAGGTTCTTGTCGAACGTCTCGGCCATGAGCACGCCGGCCTGCGGCTCCATCCACGTGGTGACGAATGTGGCGAGGTTCAGCCGCGAACTGCCGTCGAGCATCAGTTCGTCGTGGATGTACCGGTACGCCTCCGCCGGGTCCATCGAGTGCGCCGGCAACCGTAGCGCCGGAACCGGCTCGCTGTCGAGGCGCCCGGTGTACGCCGGTGCGAGGACTCCGTCCGGGTGCAACCGCTTCCGATGGCTCACGTCGGCCTCCGTACTCGTCGGCTATCGCTGTACTCGTCGGCAATCGCTCCCATTAGACCGGATCGGCCGCGGACTCGCGGCGTGTTCGGGAAGCGGCATCCGCCGCGGTCGGTCAGCGACGGTCGGCGAGCGCGTTCAGCGCGCCGGCCATGCGTTCCGCCTGCGCCGCGGTGACGGTGAACTCCTGCCCGCCGGCAACGGTGAGCACCAGCGCGGGACCCGTGATCGTGACGAGGCCGTACCGGCCCCGCCCCTTGGTGCGCAGTCCCCACCCACCCCAGTCCTGGAAGGGACGCACGTGCGCGACCCGCGCGCCGACGATCTCGTCGAGGTCGTAATCCACCGCCGTCATTCCCAGGTTCTGCACCCGCACGCCCGCGCCGTCGACGACGACGCGGAAGCGCAGCAGGCTCAGCACGAGCGCGGCGACCGGCAGGAAGATCGCCAGCGGCCACCAGCTGCGCGCCGCGCCGCACACGACGACGGCAGGTGCCACCACCAGCGCCGCAAGCGCCACAGTGGTGCGCGTCCCGGTACCGACCTGCTCGACGATCGGCAGCTCGACCGGCCCCCGCGGCAGCGCCGGATCCGGGCGGCCGGTTGCCGGCCGCCGGACCCGGTGATCCCGCAACCGGGACGCGCCGAGCACCCCGGCGGCGACGCCGAGCGCGACGCCCGCGCCGATACTCCACATCGGCAGCCGTGCCTGTTCGGCCGGGGTGTCCAGTTGGCTCGCGAGCACCGTCGCACCCAGGGTGGACAGCAGGCCGGTCACGCCGAGACCGAGCACCAGCATGTAGCGGCGCATCAGCAACATCGCGGGGGCCAGCGCCGCGATCGCGCTGCAGCCGCCGCCGACCAGCAGGATCACCAGCGCCATCGTCCACGAGAACGAGACCGGGTCCGAGAATCCGTCCGGTGCGGACCCGGACCAGTGCGTCGCGATCCGCGGGGGCAGCCGCGATTCCCACACCCGGGTCAGCAGCAGTGTCGCCGCGGCGGCGACGAGGGGCAGGCCCAGTCCGAACAGGGCCCCGGCGGGGTCGATCACGCGGCGGGTGGTCACGGCCCCAGCGTAGGAAACGGCGTCGTCGACCACCCCCACGAACGGGGGATTGAGGGCCTGTGCCCGGGGCTGCAGGCTCGTAGAGAGAACTCGAGCACGACAGGATCGAGGCCGACATGACCACCACCAAGTCCACTGCCCTGACCGACGACGACATGGACGTGATGACATTGCTGCACGCGGCGTTCCGGCGCGACGTCGGACGCCTGGCGAACGTGGCACAGACCTACGGCACCGAGACCGACGAGGTCCACGATGCGCTGCTGGTCGGCTGGCACGGTTTCAGCCGGGAACTGCACCACCATCACCGGATCGAGGACACGCACATCTGGCCGCTGATGCGCCGCAAACTCGCCGACCGGCCGGACGATCTCGCGGTGCTCGACGACATGGAGGCCGAGCACTCTCTCATCGATCCGACGCTCGCCGCGCTCGAGGCGGCGTTCGACGATCGGGAGCACGGGCCGGAGCAGGTGCCTCATCGCATCGACGACCTCGTCGGACTGCTGCGGTCGCACCTCGCGCACGAGGAGCGCGACGCGTTCCCGCTCATCCGGGAGGTGATCACCGTCCCGGAATGGCGCGCGCTCTCCAAGGCCTCGGTGAAGGAACTTGCCTACAGCGACATCGCGCAGCTGGGGCCGTACGTCGTCGAGGGCGCCACCCCCGAGCAGGCGCGCCGGGTGCTGAGCGAATTGCCCGTGCCGCTGCGGCTCGTCCACCGCTTCTGGTGGAACCCGCGCTACCAGCGCGTACGCCGCTGGGGGTGACGGCCGCCCCCGAGGCGCCGGCTTCAGTTCACCGGGTCCGGCTGCTGCGGCTGCTCGAAGAAGCCGTCGGCGCCGACGGGGGTGCCCAGACGGGGCACGTACTCGGTTTGTGCGAGCTTGGCGACCAGGGTCGCGCGGCTGTTGACGCCGGTCTTGGCGAACACCGCCTTCAGATGGTCCTGCACGGTGTACGGGCTGATGCCCAGCGAGCGGGCGATCTCGTGACGGGTCTTGCCGGCGAGAAGCAAGGCGAGAACCTCGGATTCACGCCGCGTCAGTCCGTGTGCCGCCGCCACCAGGGTGACGATCTCGGGTAGCTGCGCCCGTTCCACGGTCATCAGCACCCGCCGGGGCGGATGCTCGCTGTCGAATCGTCCGACGCGGATCACGAGCCATTCCCCGTCGAGGGTACGGGCCCGCAGGACGGTGGCATCCGCCCCCGAGCGCCGCAGCCACAATGCTGCAGACACCGCGGGCGCACCGGTCTCGGGATTGCCGCGCGGGCCCCAGCCGAGTCGTTCGAAGTACTCGAGGGCGGAAGCGGTGACCGACTCGAACTCGTCGTCGGGTCCGACGATCGCCACCGCCGGGCCGTCCGGGCCCGGGGCCGGGACATGCGCGCTGCTACGGAACAACGTGGTGCGCAACCCTTCCCCGATGTCGACGAGGACAGCGCCCAGAGTGTCGAGTTCCTCGTCGGCGAACTCAGAACCCGGCCGCCTGGCCATCGTGCACGCGCCCCAGCACGCGCCGTCGCGACCGCGGAAGAGCATGCGGACTTCGTCGTGCAGGCCGCTCGGCGCGAGCAGGTCGGCGTAGTGGCGGCTGCTCGTCACATGGTCGCCCGTCACCTCCCGGAGGGTGCGGATGGGGACCGCCCGCCCCACCAGCGAGCCGAAGCGGCTCGGCTCCGGATCGGGACCGTACTCGAGTTCCAGGGCCGTCGCGTACACCCGCGGTGTCTCGTAACCGCGAGTCGTCAGCGCGGTGGGGATCAGCACGGCGGGATCGATGGTGGCCAGGCAGACACCGTCGTAGGGCACCCGGGCGCGGATCGCGTCCAGGACGACCTCCCGGAACTCGGTCGAGTCCGTCGCCGCGGCGGCCGCATCGCGGATCGTGGACCTCAATCGGGCGCCGGCCAGTGCCGGGGTCACCCTGTCAGTATCGCGTCCGAACGCGCGCTCGGGAACCCTCCCGCAGATTCCTGCGCTCGGGCGGTGACAATGCGCCCGCCGCTGCGCTCGGGCGGTGACGTCGCGCCCGCCGCTGCGCTCGGGCGGTGACAATGCGCCCGCCGCTGCGCTCGGGCGGTGACGTCGCGCCCGCCGCTGCGCTCGGGCGGTGGGGGTTCGCTCAGGCGGTCGGCTCGCAGGCGCCGCGCAGGCTGCACGCCCCGCACGACGTGCCGCAGCCGGCGGTCTCGGCCGGAGCGCTGGCTGCCGCGACGCGGGCACCGATGGAACCGCCGACACCGGCGGTGAAGAAGGCGGCGATACCGGCACCCACGACGGCGATCAGGCCCGGGACCGTGTCGAGCGTGAGCGCGCCCACGCCGCCGAGGACGAGCAGGCCCGCCGCACCGAGCTGACTGGGAGCCGCGACCTTGTTGGCCAGGGCGAACGTCTCCTCGTCGCGCAGGGCCTCCGCGGTACGCACACCCGCCCACCGGTTGCGCGGCAGCCGTCCGGTCAGACCCGCGACGGCGACCCCGGCGACGACGAGAGCGAGCACGAACAGTACGAGGGCGACGATCAACACCCCTCGAGGATACGTGGGAGACGCAGCCGCTGGTCGGGCCGGGGCAGGCCACGCTCTACCCTGGTCGGAGGTAACCGACGTCAGCCAAGTAGATAGCGACCACCGTGACTCGTCCTGTGCAGCCCTCCACCTCGTCGTCCGACGCCACCCCGCAGCACCGATACACCGCCGATCTCGCCGGCCGGATCGAGCAGCGGTGGCAGGATCAGTGGCGCGAGCGTGGCACGTTCAACGCGCCGAATCCGGTCGGCCCGCTCGCCGGCGACGTCCCCGAGGACAAGCTGTTCGTGCAGGACATGTTCCCCTACCCGTCGGGGTCCGGCCTGCACGTCGGGCATCCGCTCGGCTACATCGCCACCGACGTCTACGCCCGGTACCACCGCATGCTGGGGCACAACGTCCTGCACACGCTCGGCTACGACGCGTTCGGACTGCCGGCCGAGCAGTACGCGGTGCAGACCGGCACGCACCCGCGCACCACGACCGAGGCCAACATCGAGAACATGCAGCGGCAGCTGCGCCGGCTGGGGCTGGGCCACGACGAGCGGCGCTCGGTCGCCACGACGGACGTCGACTTCTACCACTGGACCCAGTGGATCTTCCTGACGATCTACAACGCCTGGTACGACCCGGAGCAGAACCGGGCGCGCCGCATCGACGAGCTCGCCGCCGAACTCGACGCCGGCACCCGCACGCTCGCGGACGGACGCGACTGGGCGTCGCTGTCGAAGGCCGAGCGGCTCGCCGCCCTCGACGAGTACCGGCTGGTGTACCGCTCGGATTCCCTCGTCAACTGGTGCCCGGGTCTGGGCACGGTGCTGGCCAACGAGGAGGTCACCGCCGACGGCCGCTCCGAGCGCGGCAACTTCCCGGTGTTCCGCAAGCACCTGCAGCAGTGGATGATGCGGATCACCGCCTACTCCGACCGTCTCATCGACGACCTCGAGTACCTGGACTGGCCCGAGAAGGTCAAGACCATGCAGCGCAACTGGATCGGGCGCTCGCACGGAGCGCAGGTGAAGTTCGCGGTGCGGGGCGCCGGCGATGCGGAGACCGGCCGCGACATCGAGGTGTTCACCACCCGCCCCGACACCCTGTTCGGTGCCACCTACGTCACGCTGGCGCCCGAGCACGCGCTCGTCGACGAGATCGTCGCCGGTGCGTGGCCGGAGGGGGTCGACGAGCGCTGGACCGGTGGCGCCGCCACCCCGGCCGAGGCCGTCGCCGCTTACCGGGCGTCGATCGCCGCGAAGTCGGATCTCGAGCGGCAGGAGAGCAAGGAGAAGACCGGCGTCTTCGTCGGCGCCTACGCCGTCAACCCGGTGAACGGGCAGTCGCTGCCGGTGTTCATCGCGGACTACGTGCTCACCGGGTACGGCACGGGCGCGATCATGGCCGTGCCCGGTCACGATCAGCGCGACTGGGAGTTCGCCACCGCGTTCGGCCTGCCGATCGTGGAAGTGATTGCGGGCGGTGATATCTCGCAGGAGGCGTACACCGGCGACGGAACGCTCGTGAATTCCGGCGAGCTGAACGGGCTGAGCGTCGCCGACGCGAAGAAGGCGATCATCGCGAGGCTCGAGGAGTCCGGCGCGGGCACCGGCACCATCCAGTACAAGCTGCGGGACTGGCTGTTCGCGCGGCAGCGGTACTGGGGCGAGCCGTTCCCCATCGTCTACGACGCCGACGGCAACCCGCACGCCCTGCCGGAGTCGGCTCTGCCGGTGGAACTTCCGGACGTCGAGGACTACGCGCCGGTGTCGTTCGATCCCGAGGACGCGAGTTCGGAGCCGTCGCCGCCGCTGGCCAAGGCCGAGGAGTGGGTGAACGTCGAGCTCGACCTCGGTGACGGGCTGCAGCACTACACCCGCGACACCAACGTGATGCCGCAGTGGGCCGGCAGCTCGTGGTACCAGCTCCGCTACATCGACCCGACGAACAGCGACGAGTTCTGCGCCAAGGAGAACGAGGCGTACTGGACCGGTCCGCGTCCGCAGATCCACGGCCCGCACGACCCCGGCGGGGTCGACCTGTACGTCGGCGGTGTCGAGCACGCCGTGCTGCACCTGCTGTACGCGCGGTTCTGGCACAAGGTGCTGTTCGACCTCGGCTACGTCACCTCGTCCGAGCCGTACCGGCGCCTGTTCAACCAGGGCTACATCCAGGCGTACGCCTACACCGATTCGCGTGGCGTGTACGTGCCGGCCGAGGAGGTCGAGGAGCGCGACGGGAAGTTCCTCTACCGGGGCGAGGAGGTGCACCGCGAGTACGGCAAGATGGGCAAGTCCCTGAAGAACTCCGTCGGGCCGGACCAGATCTGCGACGACTACGGCGCCGACACGCTGCGGGTGTACGAGATGTCGATGGGCCCGCTGGACCAGTCCCGGCCGTGGGCGACCAAGGACGTCGTCGGTGCGCAGCGGTTCCTGCAGCGGGTGTGGCGGGCCGCGATCGACGAGGAGGCCGGCACGCTGCGGGTCACCGACGCCGAGCCGACCGACGAGACGCGGCGTGCCCTCAACAAGGCGATCGCGGGCGTGTCCGACGACTACGCGGGCCTGCGCGACAACACTGCCATCGCCAAGCTGATCGAGTACACCAACCACCTCACCAAGGCGTACCCGGACGGGGCGCCGCGGACGGCGGTGGAACCGCTCGTGCTCATGCTGGCGCCCGTCGCCCCGCACCTCGCCGAGGAACTGTGGTCGCGGCTCGGGCACACCGAGTCGCTCGCGCACGGCCCGTTCCCCGTCGCGGACGAGAAGTGGCTCGTCGAGGACACGGTCGAGTACCCGATCCAGGTCAACGGCAAGGTGCGCAGCCGCATCACCGTGCCGGCCGACGCGGCGCGGGAAGCGATCGAGGCGGCCGCCCTCGCGGACGAGAAGATCGCCGCCCTCCTCGAGGGCGCGGCACCCCGGAAGGTGATCGTCGTACCGGGCAAGATGGTGAACGTGGTCAGGTAGTCGACCGGTCCGTTCTCGGGAGCGCACCGCGTGGCATGCCACAATGCGCGCATGAACGCACCCGATACCGAGCGGTCTCTTCCCGACCTCGCGGCCGTCCGTGCCGCTATCGACGGACTCGACGCGAAACTGGTCGAATTGCTCTGTGAGCGTGAGGCTCTGGTGCGCCGCGCAGCCGAACTGAAGTCCACCGCGGCGGAGGTCGCGGCGCCCGACCGGGCCCTGCTCGTGATCCGGCGCGCGGCCGAGGCGGCGGCCGCGCGGGGAGCAGACCCCGCTGTCGCGGAAGCGGTGTTCACGGCGATGGTGCAGTCCTTCGTCGCGCTCGAGCTGCGCGCGCACGCCGGCGAATCCTGACGGCGACCCGGTCGCGCCGGAGCGGGCCGCCGACCGCCCTCACCCGTCCGGCGAGCGGCGGCCGTCCCCGGCGGCCCGGCCGCCTTCCGCGACGTCCCGGCCGCCGTCCCGGCAACCGGCGCCGGACGAGCGCTGACGTGCCGGCGCCCGCGACCGGGTGCTCATCGGCCGCCCGCCGCGATCCGTGAGTGGACGAAATCGACGACGTCGTCGAGAACCTCGTCGCGGTTGGTCTCGTTGAAGATCTCGTGCCGCGCCCCGGGGTAGACCTTCGACGTCGACTGCGGGCCGGCGAACGTCGCCCAGCCCTCGCGGCTGCCCCCGAGGGGGACGAGCCCGTCGTCCTCGCCGTGGAGCCACAGCACGGGCACGTCGCCGACGGTGCCCGCGGCGGTGATCGTGTCGAGGCAGTGTTGCAGCGCCTCGACGGTGGGGCGCTTGAAGGGACCGTGCCACACGAGTGGGTCGTCCACGTACGCACGGCCCACCTCCGGGTCCCGCGACAGCGTCGCGGGGTCGATGGGGGCGTCCGGGATCTGCTCTGCCGCGAGCATCGCTTCGAGCGCGGGCCAGCGGCCCAGCACCGGGCCGGACAGGACCACCGCGGCGAGTTCGGAGCCGTAGCGCTGCGCGTACCGGGCGGCGATCATCCCGCCCATCGAGTGCCCGACGAGCACCACCGGCAGGCCGGGATGATCGCTGCGGGCCGTGGCGTCGAGCAGGCGGAAGTCGTCGACGACCCGCTCGAAGTCCTCGATCAGGACGCGTTCGCCCTCGCTGAGCCCGTGCCCTGTGTGGTCGACGGCGTAGACCACCGCACCGTCGGCGACCAGCCGGGTGGCCACGTATTCGTAGCGTCCGGCGTGCTCGCCGTAGCCGTGGCACAGCAGCACGACGTACCGGGGGTGGTCGTGGACCCAGCACCGGGCGGCCAGGGTGCCGGCATGCCCCGGCAGGGGGAAGGTGGTGGTCTCGTTCATCGAGGCTCCTCGGGGTGTGGCCGTGTGCCAGGACAGCCAAGCACTGCCGACCGCTCCGGCGTGGTATCCGCGCCGGGTGTCGGGTTCCGGCCCGGCCGCTGTGACCGGGTCGGCGCGGCAGGCGGGAACTCGTCCGCGGCCCGGTTCGTCGTATTCTGTGACAGGAAGTCGTCGTCTATCGCAGAGAGAGCCATGAGACGCGCCAAGCGCAAACCTCGAAGACCCTCCCCGCCCCAGAGTGACGGCCCGTCCGTCACCGCCCCCCGGAGCCGACCGTGCTGACAGTCCTCGGTATCGCACTCGGCATCCTCGTGGTCCTGGCCATCACGGCCCTGACCGGCTATTTCGTGGCCCAGGAGTTCGCCTACATGGCGGTGGACCGGTCCCGGCTGAAGGCGCGTGCCGAAGCCGGTGACACCGCAGCCGCCCGCGCCCTGTCGGTCACCCGCCGCACCTCGTTCATGCTCTCCGGCGCTCAGCTGGGCATCACGGTCACCGGCCTGCTCGTCGGCTACGTCGCCGAACCGCTCATCGGCAGCGGCCTCGGCGAGCTCCTCGGCGGCGTCGGGATCCCCACCGCGGTCGGGGTGGCGGTCGGCACGGTGCTGGCGGTGCTGTTCTCGACCGTGGTGCAGATGGTGTTCGGTGAGCTGTTCCCGAAGAACCTGGCGATCGCCCGGCCCGAGCCGGTCGCGCGGTGGCTGGCGCTGTCGACCACGCTGTATCTGAGGCTGTTCGGCTGGCTGATCAAGTTGTTCGACGCCTCGTCGAACCTGCTGCTGCGCGCGCTGCGGATCGAACCGGTGCACGACGTGGAGCACTCGGCCACCGTCCGCGACCTCGAGCACATCGTGGCCGAATCCCGGGAGGCCGGCGAGCTGCCCAAGGAGTTGTCGACGCTGCTCGACCGGATCCTGGACTTCCCGACCCGCACCGCCGAGCACGCCATGATTCCGCGGGCCCGGGTGGACTACGTCCGGGCCGGGGAACCGATCACGCAGGTGCTCGCGAAGATGAGCGCGGGGCACACCCGGTACCCGGTGGTCGGTGCGTCCGCCGACGATCTGCGCGGAGTCGTGCACCTCCACGATCTGCTCGCGCGTGACACCGCGACGGGCACGGCCGGGACGGTGTGCCGGCCCGCGGTGATCGTGCCCACCACCCTGCCGCTGCCGGACGTGCTGGCCCGGCTCACCGAGGGACACGAGGAGATGGCGCTGGTGGTCGACGAGTACGGCGGCTTCGCCGGCGTCGTCACCGTCGAGGACATGGCCGAGGAACTCGTCGGGGAGATCGCCGACGAACACGACACCGCCGTCGAGACGCAGGTGATCACCCGCCAGGGTGAGGGCTGGGTGATCCGCGGCGACGTGCACCTCGACGAGGTCGCCCGCACCCTGGGCCACGAACTGCCCGAGGGGGACTACGAGACCCTCGCCGGGCTGGTCATCGCCGAATTCGGCGGCCTGCCCACCGTCGGAGACACCGTCGCGATCCCACTCGAGCCCGATCCGGCGGAGCTGGCGCACGTGAACTCGCCCCCGACGCGGACGCTGATCGCGGAGGTCCGTGGGATCGACCGGCACGTGCCGGCGTCGGTGCTGGTGACCGTACGGACCGATCACGAGGTGAGCGACGATGAGTAACCCCTGGATCGTGCTCGCCGTGACGGTCGGCCTGATCGCGGCGAGTGCCTTCTTCGTCGCGGTCGAGTTCGCGCTCATCGCCGCGCGCCGGCACCGCCTCGAGGACGCCGCCCCGCACAGCCGCTCGGCCCGCGCGGCGTTGCGCAGCGCCTCGGAACTGTCGGTTCTGCTCGCCGGGTCCCAGCTCGGCATCACCGTGTGCACCCTGGCCCTCGGCGCGGTGACCAAGCCCGCCGTGCACCATTGGCTCACCCCGGCCTTCGAGAACTGGGGTGCGCCGCTGTGGCTGGCGGACGTCGCGGGGTTCGTCCTGGCGCTGATCATCGTGACGTTCCTGCACCTGGTGGTCGGCGAGATGGCTCCGAAGTCCTGGGCGATCGCGCACCCGGAGAAGTCGGCGACCCTGCTCGCGATCCCGATGCGGGCGTTCATGTGGGTCACCCGCCCGGTCATCGTGCAGCTCAACCACCTGGCCAACTGGTGCCTGCGGCGGGTCGGGGTCGTCCCGGTCGACCAGGTCGGCACCGGCCAGGACCCGGACGCGTTGCGGCACCTGGTCGAGCACTCGGCCACCGTGGGCACTCTCGACGAGCGCTACCACGGGCACCTGACCAGCGCCCTCGAACTCGAGGCGCTGACCGTCGGCGACATCGTCCGCCCCAACGCCCGGCCGAGCAGTGTCCGGCCCGACGCGGACGCCGCGCAGATCCAGGACACCGCCCGGCGCACCGGGCACCTGCGTCTGCTCGTGCGCGGCAACGGGCACATCGACGGGGTGGTGCACGTGCGCGACAGCCTGCACGCCGCGGCGGGGATCACCGCCGCCGAGCTGATGCGCCCGGCGCTGACCCTCGAGGCGACGGTGCCGGTGTACGAGGCGCTGCGCACCATGCGCGAGACCCGCAACCACCTGGCCACCGTCACCGACAACGGACAGGTGGTCGGGTTGATCACCCTCGCCGACGTCCTCGAACGGCTGCTGCCGACCGCCGAGGCGGGCGTCTGAGCCGGGTGCGGACGGGTGCCCGCGAGGCGGCGGTACCGCCGGGCATTCCCAGTCCCGGCGTGCGCTGCTAACCTCCGTTGCTAGAACGCGTTCTAGCAACGGAGGTTTTCCGCATGGCTCCCACTCCCGCCGCGATCCGCGCCACCGTCGAGTCCTACATCAGGTCGGTCGCCAAAGGGACCACGGACGAGGTGCTCGCCCTCTACGCTCCCGGAGCCACGGTCGAGGACCCGGTGGGCACCGAGGTGCGCACCACCGAGGCGTCCCTGCGCGAGTTCTACTCGATGATCGAGCCTCTCACCCAGACCGGGGAACTGCTCAGCCTGAAGATCGCCGGCGGCAACGCCGCCTTCCTCTTCCGATTGACCACCCATCTCGGCGAACAGGACCTCGTCATGGAGGTCATCGACGTCATGACGTTCGACGACGACGCCCGGATCACCGGCATGAAGGCCTACTGGAGCCAGGAGGACATGCAGACCGTCCCCGCCTCCTGAACTGTTTCACGTGGAACATCCGTCCTGAGGTGCGGCCGGTGCCCGAACAGCCGGGGCTCTCCTAGACTGGAAGTCGTATCCCGCGTCCTCCCGATGAGGTGACACGACATGGCCCACGGTCCAGGGTGGCCGCCATGACCGCGCTCGCCGACATCCTCCTGGTTCTGGTGTTCGTCCTGATCGGCGGCGTCTTCGCCGGCACCGAGCTGGCGCTGGTGTCGCTGCGTGAGAGCCAGATCCGTGCGCTCGAGGAGCGGGGCCGGCGGGGGCGGCGGACGGCCGAGCTGGCGCAGAATCCCAACCGCTTCCTGTCCGCGGTGCAGATCGGCGTCACCGTGGCCGGGTTCTTCTCCGCCGCCTACGGTGCCTCCGCCATCGCCCCCGACCTCGTCCCGGCGCTCGAGTCGTGGGGGCTGCCCGCCGCAGCGGCGAGCGCCGTCGCCTTGACCGGCACCACCCTGGTGATCGCCTACCTCTCCCTGGTCCTCGGGGAACTCGTTCCCAAGCGCATCGCCCTGCAACGGTCCACCGGGGTGTCGTTGCTGACCGCACCGACCCTGGACCGTTTCGCCACCCTGATGCGACCGGTGATCTGGTTGTTGTCGGTCTCCACGGACGGGCTCGTCCGGCTGCTGGGAGCCGACCCGGCGCGCCGGAGCGAGGAGATCACCCACGAGGAGTTGCGCGATCTGCTGCTCAGCCATTCGGCGGTGCCGGAGGACGAGCGCACGGTGCTCGCCGAGGTGTTCGACGCCGGGCAGCGATCGTTGCTCGAGGTGATGCGTCCGCGCACCGAGGTCGACTTCCTGCCCGCCGACACCCCGCTCCCGGCGGCGCGCGAACAGGCCCTGGCAGGCGCGCACAGCCGGTATCCCGTCGTCGGCACGTCGCTCGACGACGTCGTGGGCTTCGTGCACCTTCGCGACCTGCTGCTCGCCGATCCGGCGACCGCCCCGACCGTCGCGGACGTGTGCCGTCCCATCCTCGCGCTGCCCGCCTCCAAGCCGGCGCTCGCGACACTGTCGCTGATGCGACGCACCAACGACCAGATCGCCCTCGTCGTCGACGAGTACGGCGGCACCGCCGGGATCGCGACGCTCGAGGACATCGTCGAGGAGATCGTCGGCGAGATCGGCGACGAGTTCGAACCGACTGGGCAGGCCGCGTCCCCGTCCGCGCCGGCGCAGGCCGGCACGCAGCAGGTGGACGGTCTGCTGATCGTCGAGGACTTCGAACGCGACACCGGGATCGGGCTGCCGAAGGGCCCCTACGAGACCGTCGCGGGGTGCATGGTGCACCACCTCCAGCGCCTGCCACGACTCGGCGACAGCATCACCCTCGACGGTCACCGCCTCACCGTGAGCGAACTGGACGGCCACCGGATCGCTCGCGTCCGCCTGACGTCCGACGGCTGAAGCCGACCGAAACCACCCGAGGCGCGGAGGGGTTGCGCCTACCATGGGCGGGTGGCCGCCGGCACCGCTGCGCGCGGATTCGGGATGGTACTCGCGCTGACTGCGCTCGCCGTGGGGGGATGCTCCACGGACGGTCCGTCGCGAACCGAGCTGGTTCGCCTGGACCTGGCGACATCGCGGGGCGAGCATCCATGGAGCGGCCTGCTCCTGCCGGATCAGGTGCCGGTCGCCGTTCCACCGGCGCCGCAGGCCGAGCTCCCCGTGCCCGACGGAGGTCCGGTGACGGTGTCCGGAGACCGGACCGGCCTCTACGGCGGCAGCCTCGAACGTGAGCTGTGCGACCGGGAGCGGCTCGCCGGCACGCTCGAGCAGGACCCGGTCAAGCAGGCAGCCTGGCTCGACGTGTTCGACATCGCCGACGCCCGCGCATACCTGCGCACCCTGACACCGGTGCTGCTGCGGGCGGACACCCGGGTCACCGATCACGAGTACCGCGGGGGACGCGCGGTGCCCGTGCAGTCGGTCCTCGAGACCGGAACCGTCGTTCTGGTCGACGACCGCGGTGTGCCTCGCGTGCGGTGTGCGCCGGGAAGTCCCCTGATCTCCCCCGTTCTGTCCTCGGGTCAGGAGATCGAAGGAGAACGCTGGTCCGGCCTCGACGAGGAACGGTTGTTCGTCGTGCAGCCGGGAGCGGCGCCGGTCGGCGAACTGACCGTCGTCGACGTCACCACCGGGAATCTGCTGGCGGTGCCCATCGGCGCCGGTCCCAAGCAGCCGGCGCCCGGGGCCGCCGACCCGGTACCGCCGCCCGCACCGGAACCGTCACCCGCGCCGCCGGCGCCGGAGGCGGAGATCGCGGCGCCCGCGCCGCGGGCTCCGGTGCCGCCACCGCCACCGCCACCGCCTCCCCCGCCGCCGCCACCGCCTCCCCCGCCGCCGCCACCGCCGCCTCCCCCACCGCCGCCTGCGCCGGAGCCGCTTCCCCCGGCACCGGTACCGGCGCCGGCCCCACCGCCGCCGCCACCCCAGATCCGCATCCAGCTGCCGAACGGGGCGCCGGTCGTGATCCCACTGCCGTTCTGACGCCGGCGGCGCTGCCGTTCCGACGGTGCTGTCGTGTCCGGCGCCGACGGCTACCGGGGCCGCAGCACGATCTCGGTCGGGTGCGCGTCGACGGGGGTCCGAACGGCCTGCCCCACCGCCAGTGCCACGGTCGAGGCCTTCAGGAAGCGCTCCGGTTCGTAGGTCCGGCCCTCGCTCGCCACGATCGCACGCTGCATGTCGGTGTCGATCCGGCCCGGATGCACCGACGTCACCCGCAGCGCCGGCTCCTCCTGCCGCAGGACGTCGGCGAAGGCCCGCAACGCGAACTTGCTGGCGGCGTATGCGCCCCAGCCGGCCCTCGCGTTCAGGCCGGCCCCCGAATTGAGCAGCACGACATGGCCGTTCGCGGCCCGCAGCGCCGGCAGGAGCAGCCGCGTCAGTTCCACCACCGCCACCACGTTCGCCTCGAACATCTCCCGCCACTGCGCGATTCCGCCGCCGGCGATCGTCCCGAGTTCGGCGAGCCCCGCGCTGTGCACCAGCACGTCCAACCGGTCGATGCCGGAGCAGGCCGCGGCCACCGCCGCGTGGTCGAGCAGGTCGACCGGCCACGGTGCCGCCTGCGGGAGCTCCGCGCAGATCGCCCGGAGCGACTCCGCGCGGCGGCCGCCGAGCAGCAGGTCGTGACTGGGGGCGAGTTCCCGGGCGATGGCGGCGCCGACGCCGCGGCTGCCACCGGTGATCAGGGCTGAAGGTCGCATGCGACGACCCTAGGCGAGGATCCCGGCCGATGCGCCGCCCACGCCCACCGTCACCCGCGGAGGGCGCGGAAAATGCATCTCCACAAGCGCTTTCGGACGAGAGAGCACATACTCACGCAGCACGTTGCGCACCCGGGTGCGCAGCCGGCAGTCGCACTCCGCGATCACCCCGGCCAGGTCGATCCCCGCCCGCCGCCCCAGCGCGACGGCCCGCGGCAGATGGAATCCCTGGGTGGCGATCACCGCCGTCCGCACCCCGTAGACCTGCGCGGCGCGCAGACAGGTGTCGTACGTGTCGAGCCCGTACGGGTCGGTGGCGATCACTTCCCGCCCCACGCCGTGTGCCACCAGATAGTCGGTCATCGCCGCGATCTCGTCCCCGGAGCGGCCTCCTGCGTCGCCCGAGACGAGCACGCGGCGGGCGCGGCCGTCCGCGAGCAGCGCGACAGCCACGTCGAGGCGTCCGCGCAGCATCGCCATGGGCCATCCGTTCCGGACGCGGGCACCCGGCACGATCACCACCGGCGCGGCCGGCGCATCGGCGACGGTGTACAACCGCCCGGCCGCGGGCGTCGCGACCCGGGCCGCGACGCCGGCCAGCACCAGCGTCCCCCCGGCCACCCCGATCGCGGTTCCGGTCAGCGTCCGTCGCCACCTCGCATTTGTGCGCATGCGCCCCACGCTACGGACCGCCGCGGCGAGAATGGACGCATGGACCCGGTGGACGCCCTGCGGGAGGTCGCGTTCTGGCTCGAACGCGACCGCGCCGAGAGCTACCGCGTGAAGGCGTACCGTCACGCCGCCGACGTCGTCGCCCGGCTCGACCCGGACCAGCGCGCCGCGCGGCGCCGGGCGGACAGTTGGACGGCTCTGTCCGGCGTCGGGCCGAAGACCGCCACCGTGATCCGCGAAGCCTTCGACGGCGTGCCCGCGTACCTGCGGCAACTGCGTGAGGAGGCCGAGCCGATCGGCCGGGGCGGCGCGGGCCTGCTCGAGGCCCTGCAGGGCGATCTCCACGTGCACTCGGACTGGTCGGACGGCGGCAGCTCGATCGCCGAGACGATGCGGACCGCCGCGGCGCTCGGACGCCGGTACTGCGCGCTGACCGACCACTCACCCCGGCTGAAGGTGGCCAACGGTCTCACCGCCGAGCGGCTGCGCAACCAGTTGGGAGTCGTCGCCGATCTCGACCGGGTCTTCGCCGACAGCGGCATCCCCTTCCGCATTCTCACGGGGATCGAGGTGGACATCCTCGACGACGGCACCCTGGACCAGGACGAGGGACTGTTGGCCGAACTCGACGTCGTGGTGGCGAGCGTGCACTCGAATCTGCGGGCCGACCGGTCGGTCATGACGAAGCGGATGTTGAAGGCGGTGCAGAATCCGCACGTCGACGTGCTCGGGCACTGCACGGGCCGGCTGGTGCAGGGCGGTCGCGGTACCCGCCCGGAGTCGCGCTTCGACGCCGAGTCGGTGTTCTCGGCGTGCCGCGATCACGGCACGGCGGTGGAAATCAACGCCCGCCCCGAGCGGCAGGACCCGCCGGAGCGGCTGATCGACCTGGCGCTGAATCTCGGCTGCCGCTTCGCGATCGACACCGACGCGCACGCGCCCGGTCAGCTGGACTGGATCGGGTACGGCTGTGAGCGTGCCGCCGAACGCGGGGTGGAACCCGAGGACGTGGTCAACGCCTGGCCCGTCGAGGACCTGCTCGCCTGGACCGCGGGCCGGTCCGGGTGACGACGTCAGCCGGCCGCGACCTCGCCACCCGGGCGGCACTCGGCGTCGAGCAGGACGCGGGCGTCGGCGGCGAACCGGCGGACCTGCGCGTCGGTCCACACCTGGGCGGGCACGCCGCCGCCGAGCAGTTCGCGGGCGAGTGCCGGTGACTCGCCGAGCGGGGCGTCGCTGCCGGCGATGACGATGTTGCCGTAGCGCCGGCCCTTGAGCATCGCGGGATCGGCGATGATCGCGGTGTGCTCGAAGACGCTGCCGATGGTGGCTGCCTCCCGCCGGGCGGTGGTCAGATCGCGGGTGTCACCGCAGTTGACGACGTAGACGCCGCCCGCGTCGAGGACCCGGCGGGCGTGGCGGGTGAACTCGACGGTGGTCAGCGCGACGGGCGTGCGGTTCACCGCGAAGACGTCGCGGACGATCACGTCACGGGTCGCGTCGGTCAGGGAGGCCAGGACCGCCCGGCCCTCCCCCACCCGAATCCGCAACAGCGGGGCGCGGGGCAGGTCGAACCAGTCCCGGACGAGTTCGGCCAGGCGCCCGTCGATCTCGACCACCACCTGCCGTGCGTTCGGGTAGGTGGCGGCGAGATAACGGGCCATCGTGCAGGCCCCACCACCGAGGTGCAGCACCCGCAGCCGTTCGTCGTGCGGCCGTTGCGATTCGAGCAGGTGAGCGATCCACCGCATGTACTCGAACTCGAGCAGCGTGGGATCGGTGAGATCGATGTGGGAGCTGGGCACCCCGTTGACCTCGAGCACCCAGCCGTCGGGCCGGTACCGATCCTTGACCAGTTCACAGGTGCCGGTGTCGATGTCGTGGATGCCCTCGGCCGGGCCGCGGCCGGACCCCGCCGCGGCCCGACGCTCCCGCTGCCTGCCCATGGCATCGAGGGTAGCCGGACCGCCGGGAACCGTCGGGGCCCGGCCGGCAGGTCCGGGTGACCGACCGTGCCGCTACGACCAGCGGGTCGGCACGATGGTTCTGCGGCTCGTGGCGCCGACCGAGACCGTGCCGGCGGCGGCCGCGACGATGAGCAGCACGGCCGGGACCGGTGACAGCCACCACGGGGACGCGAGCAGCACCGCCAGCACCAGCATCGCGATCAGCAGGGCCGTCGGGTCGGGCCGGGTACGGGTCTCCCCGAGCGTCGCGTACCGGCGGAACCGTCGTCCGTCCGTCATGTCAGTGCGTCCCCTCGAGCGTGCGAGCGGTCTGGGCGTGCGAACCCCAGCCCACGTGCGCCTCGGCGCGCATCTTCTCGCTCATGTGCGGGTAGTGCAGCTCGAACGCGGGCCGCTCGGAGCGGATGCGCGGCAGCTCGGTGAAGTTGTGCCGCGGCGGCGGGCAGCTCGTCGCCCACTCGAGGGAGTTGCCGTAGCCCCACGGGTCGTCGACCGTGACGACCTGCCCGTACCGGTAGCTCTTGAACACGTTCCACAGGAACGGCAGCGTCGAGGCGCCGAGGACGAAGGCACCGACGGTCGAGACGATGTTCAAGGTGGTGAACCCGTCCGACGGCAGGTAGTCGGCGTAGCGGCGCGGCATGCCCTCGTTGCCCACCCAGTGCTGCACCAGGAACGTGGTGTGGAAGCCGACGAAGGTCAGCCAGAAGTGCCACTTGGCGAGGCGCTCGTCGAGCATGCGCCCGGTCATCTTCGGGAACCAGAAGTAGACGCCGGCGTAGGTGGCGAAGGCGATCGTCCCGAAGAGCACGTAATGGAAATGCGCCATGACGAAGTAGGAGTCCGTCACGTGGAAGTCGAGCGGCGGGCTGGCGAGGATGACGCCGGACAGGCCGCCGAACAGGAAGGTGACGATGAAGCCGACCGAGAACAGCATCGGCGACTCGAACGTCAGGTGGCCCTTCCACATGGTGCCGATCCAGTTGAAGAACTTCACGCCGGTGGGCACCGCGATCAGGAACGTCATGAACGAGAAGTACGGCAGCAGCACGGCGCCGGTGGCGTACATGTGGTGCGCCCACACCGCGATGGAGAGCGCCGCGATCGCCAGGGTCGCGTAGACCAGGCCGGTGTAGCCGAAGATCGGCTTGCGGGAGAAGACCGGGAAGATCTCCGAGACGATGCCGAAGAACGGCAGCGCCAGCACGTATACCTCGGGATGACCGAAGAACCAGAACAGGTGCTGCCACAGCATGACACCGCCCGTGCCGGGATCGAAGATGTGAGCGCCGAACTGCCGGTCGACGAACAGGGCGATCAGCGCCGCCGCCAGCAGCGGGAAGATCAGCAGGATCAGCAGCGAGGCGATGAAGGTGTTCCAGGTGAAGATCGGCATCCGGAACATGGTCATGCCGGGGGCGCGCAGGCACACGATGGTGGTGATGAGATTGACCGCGCCGAGGATCGTGCCCAGGCCGCCGACGGTGAGGCCGAGGATCCACAGGTCCGCGCCGACGCCGGGCGAATGCAGCGAATTCGTCAGCGGCACATACGCCGTCCAGCCGAAGTCCGCGGCGCCCCCGGGGGTGAGGAAGCCGGCCGCGGCCATGAGGCCGCCGAAGACGTAGAGCCAGAAGCCCACCGCGTTCAGCCGGGGGAAGGCCACGTCCGGTGCCCCGATCTGCAGGGGCAGAAGATAATTGGCGAAACCGAAGAACACCGGCGTCGCATAGAGCAGCAGCATGATCGTGCCGTGCATGGTGAAGAGCTGGTTGTACTGCTCGTTCGACAGGAACTGCAGGCCGGGCACGGCGAGCTCACCCCGGATGAGCAGCGCCATGAGCCCGCCGACGAGGAACCACGCGAAGGCCGCCACGATGTACATCACACCGATCACCTTGTGGTCGGTGGAGGTGACGACCGTGAGGATCCTCGAGCCTTTCGGGCGGTGGGTCGGAGGATACGGCCGGTGCGCGTCCGGCGTCCTCAGTATCGGCGCGACATCGACCATGACCACGACTCCTGCCTTCGGGCCCGCCTCCCGGCGGGGCATCGAGTTCCGACCTGCTGCCGCGAGCGGGCGGATTCGCGGCCGCCCGCTCGACCGGCGGCGCAGACGTCCGAGTGGAGCCGCCGACCGTCGGCGCGCTGACTCTTGCACCGCCGCATCGACATCGGCAATGAGACGTGGAGCACGTCCACGGCGCGGCGCGGACTCGCCCTGGTGCGCCGGGCACCGCCCGCTGCTCCGGACGGACGGAGCCGTCGCGGGCGCCGGGGTCGTCGTCGGCCGGGTCGAAAATCACTGATCAACAGGTTTTTCCACAGCTGTGGATACTCGCGTTCGCGAGCGGTCCGGGCACCCGCCGCGCACCGGCGGGACGGGAAACGCACCTCGACTCCGGCACGGCCGGAGGGACCGAGGGCCGGGAGAAAAGGGTCCGAAGACTCCCGTCGCATGCGCCCATCGGTCGGAGCAGTCCGGCGCCGAGCGGGGGACCGAGCGGCCGGGACGCGCGGGCACCTCGTCCCCGTCCGCCCCGGACGTCCGGAAAAGCAGTTTCCCACAAGATATCCGGTCCGGGACCTTGGTCCCGGCCGACGTCCGGCGCTCAGTCGTCGAACACGACGACCTGACGTACGGCCAGGCCGTCGGCGAGCTGGTCCATGGCCTCGTTGATGCGCGAGAGGGGGATCCGGGAGGAGATCAGTTCCTCCACCGGCAGCCGGCCCTCGCGCCACAGGCGCGCGTACTCGGGGATGTCGCGGCGCGGCACGGCCGAGCCCAGGTAGCTGCCGACGATCGTGCGGGCCTCCGCGGTCACCGTCAACGGGGAGATCACGGCCGTCGCCGTCGGGGCGGGCAGGCCGACCGTCACGGTCGTGCCGCCGGGTGCCGTGAGGGCGAACGCGGTTTCGAACGCGCGTGCGCTGCCGGCACATTCGACGACATACCGGGCTGCGACGCCCCGCTCGAGCGCCTCGCCCGGGGTGTAGGTCTCGTGCGCCCCCAGTTCACGGGCGCGGGCGAGCTTGTCGTCGAGAGTGTCGATCGCGACGATGCGCGAGATCCCCTGCGCGACGGCCGTCAGGAGAGCGGCCATGCCGACCCCACCGAGGCCGACGATCGCGATGCTGTCCTGCGGCCGCGGCCGGGCCGCATTGAGGACGGCACCCCCGCCGGTGAGCACGGCACAGCCGAGCACCGCGGCGACGTCGGGCGGCACGTCGTCGTCGACCGCGACGGCCGACGCGCGGTCGATCACCGCGTGCGTCGCGAAACCCGAGACCCCGAGATGGTGGTGCACCGGGTGACCGTCGCGGTGCAGGCGCCGGCCGCCGTGCAGGAGTTCGCCGGCGTTGTTGGCGGCGGACCCGGCGGTGCAGGGCAACCGGCCGTCCTCGGCGCAGTTGTCGCACGCCTCGCACCGCGGCAGGAACGACATGACCACCCGCTGCCCCACCCGGAAGTCGTCGACGGCCGAACCGACCTCGACGATCCGTCCGGCCGCCTCGTGTCCGAGCAGCATCGGCACCGGACGAACCCGGTTGCCGTCCACGACGCTCAGATCGGAGTGACACACCCCGGCCGCCTCGATCCGTACCAGGAGCTCGGTCGGTCCCGGCGGATCGAGCTCGAGTTCGGACACGCTGATCGGCTTCGACTCGGCGAACGGCCGCGGCCGGCCGATCTCCTCCAGGACTGCGCCGGTGATCCTCATCTGCCGCTGCTCCTCGGGTCCGTCGGACGGTTTCCCCGACCACGGTATGGCCTGCGCGGGCCGGCGGAAAACACCACCGTCGGCCCGCGTCACCCGACCGGTCGGGAAACGAGTGCCGCCGCGAGCCAGTACCGGGCCGCGCCCGGGTCGTCGGCGGTGCCGCCGTCCAGGCCGAAGGCGAGTGCGCGCCCCACGTCCTCCGGTCCTCGCAGCGGCCAGCCGTGCATCTCGTAGCCCAGGCCCCGGACGCGGTCGACCAGGGCGGCGGTCAGGCCGTCCCAGCCGCAGAAGAAGGCGCTGCACCCGGTCTCGGCCAGCACGGCCTCGATCCCGCCCGGATGCCGCTGCGCGTCCGGGTAGCCGAGCGTGATCAGCCCGCGCGGCACGGTCGGGGCATGCTCGGCCAGCAGCCGCAGGTCCTCCGGTCGAAAGCTGGTGAAGCGGACACGGGCGGTGTCGGCGGGCCGGGCGGCGACGATGCGTGCCACCTCGGGCACCACGGCGGGTGTCTTGATCTCGACCTGCAGGGTCACCGTGGTGGCGTCGAGCGCCTCGTCGAACGTGAGGACCGGATGCCCGGAGTCGAGCTGCACGGCGCGCAGCCGGTCGAGGTCCAGGTCCGCGACCGGGCCGAGACCACGCCCCGACTCGTCGGCGGCGACCCGGTCCAGCGTCGCGTCGTGCAGCACGATCGCGGCGCCGTCGGCGGTGAGGCGGACGTCGAGCTCGATCTCGTCGGCGCCGAGTTCCTCGGCGAGCAGGAACGACTCGACACTGTTCTCGGGGGCGTGCGCCATCGCGCCGCGATGCCCGACGATCGTGAAGGGGCGGGCGGGTTCGGGCGCGGGCATCAGGCGACCATCTCCTCGTACCGGGGGCGAAGGATGTCGGCCTCGACGCGCAGCTTCTCGGCGGTCTGCCGCAGGGTCGTCGCCGCGTCGGCGTTCTCGGTGTAGAGCTTCTGGATGGCGGTGCGCATCTCGACTATGGCGCTCGAGACGTAGCGGCGAACGGCGTCGGGCTGCCGGGCGATGTCGAGTTGTTCGACGGCGAGCCGGTAGTACGGATTCTCGGCCATGCGCTGCTGCACGGTGGCGGATTCGGCCGCGCCGATCGTCGCCGGGAGGTAGCCGGTGCCGACGGTCCAGTCGGCCGACGGTTGCGGCCGGGACAGGTATGCGAGGACCTTCGCGGCAGCCTCCTTCCGTTCGGGGGCGGAATGTTTCATGATCGACAGTCCGCCGCCGCCGGTGGGTACCCCGGTGGTGGTGGCCGTGGGCAGGAAGCCGGCGCCCACCTCGAAGTCCGCCCCGGAGATCAGGCCGGTGAGCGAGCCGGTGGAGTTGGTGATCGTGGCGACGAGACCGTTGGTGAAGTCGTTGTTCATGCTCTGCGCGAGGTAGCCGATCCGGTCGTCGTTGACGATCGCACGGTCGAACTCGGCGGCCGTGATGCTCTCCGGCGTGTCGAGCACCACGTCGAGACCCTCGGAGATGCCGCCGCCGAAGTTCCACAGCAGGCCCTGGAAGTACCAGTCGTCGGTGCCGGTATAGGCGCGCATCTGCAGTCGGTTGCCCCGGTAGTCGCGACCGGTGATCTCCTTGCCCCAACCGCGGAACTCCTCCCAGGTGGCCGGTGCCCGGTCGGGCAGACCGGCCGCGGCGAAGACCTCCTTGTTGTAGTAGAACAGCGGTGTCGAGCGGCCGTAGGGCACCCAGAACGACTGTCCGCGCACGACGCCCTCGTCGAACAACCGCGTGTGGAAGGTGGCGGGTCCGAAGTCGTCGGTGAAGTATCCGTCGAGGGGTTCGAGGCTGCCGTTGAGGAAGAAGATGTTCCAGTGCACATCGGAGAACACGGCGATGTCGGGAATCTGCCTGGCCTGCAGGCCCGCGGCGAGCTTCTCGGACACCCCGTCGTAGCCGTTGAACGTCTGGATCTCGGCGTAGATCTCGGACTGGGAGTCGTTGAAGTCCTTGATGATCGTGGCGAGCCGGTCGCCGTTGTTGCCGGTCCACGGACTCCACATCACCACGTTGGTGCGGCCGGCGTATTCGGCCGGCGGTGCGACCTCGGGTTGGCCGAACGAGGCCGAGGATCCGGCAGTGGGGCTTCCGCAGGCCGACAGGATCGGCACGGCGGCGGAGGCCATCGCGGCGACGGTGAGGAACCGGCGCCGGCTCAGGCGTGCCGAGGTGAGCGGCGAGGGGCGGGAAATCGGGGACATGATCTCTCCTGGAGGGGTTTTCGTGATGCGGAAGAAGGGTGAGGTCAGCGGCGGACGGCGGCGCCGGCCATTCCGCTGATGATGTAGCGCTGGGCGAGCAGGAACAGCAGCAGCATCGGCACGACGACGAACGTGGTGCCGGCCATGATCGAGCCCCACTGGTCGACGCCTTCGGTCTCCTTCAGATACATCAGGCCGATCGGCAGCGTGCGCATCTGCACGGAATTGGTCACCAGTAGCGGCCAGATGAAGTCGTTCCACTCGTCGATGACGGCGATCAGTGCGACGGTGATCACCGCCGGCAGCGACATGGGCAGCACGAAGTGCACCAGCCGGCGCAGGTGCCCGGCGCCGTCGAGCTCAGCGGCCTCGAGGACCTCCGGGGCGATCCCGCGGAAATGCTGACGCAGCAGGAAGGTTCCGAACGCACTTGCCAGCCCAGGTAATACGATGCCGGCATAGGTGTTGATCAAACCGAGGTTGCCGACGGTGATGTAGTTGATCAGCAGGGTCACGTGGCCGGGTACCATCAACGCACCGAGCACCGCCACGAAGAGCAGGTTCCGTCCGGGGAAGGACAGGAACGCGAACGCGTAGGCGCTGAAGACGGCCAGGACCACCTTGAGCGTGGCGCCGACGGCGGTGACGACGAGCGAGTTGATCAGGAACCGGTCGAACGGGGCGGCCTCCCAGGCGCGGGCGAAGTTGTCGAGGACGAACTCGCTCGGGAGCCACTGCAGCGGCCACCGGTAGATCTCGGCCTCCGGCTTGAAGGCCGAGCTGAGCATCCACAGGAAGGGAGCGGCGAACACCAGGCCCGTCACGACGAGCGCGGGCAGCGACCGCAGTCGCGCGATGCGGCGGGGAACGAGGGTGGCCATCAGTAGTGCACCTTCTTCTCGACGTAGCGCATCTGGAACACCGTCGTCGCCATCAGCACCACGAACATGATCATCGAGCCGGCCGCGGCCGACCCGGCGTCGAACTCGCGGAATCCCTGCTGGTAGATGAACCAGCTGAGGGTCGTCGTGGCGCCGGCCGGCCCGCCTCCGGTCATCATCGCGATCAGGTCGAACGACTGGAATGCGGCGATGACCTGGGTGACGAGCAGGAAGAACGTCGTGGGTGAGAGCAGCGGAAGGACGATGTGCCGCAGCGACTGCCACCGGCCGGCGCCGTCGAGCCGGGCCGCCTCGAGTACTTCGGACGGAATGGACTGCAGGGCAGCGAGGTAGACGATGGCGACGAAGCCGACACCCTTCCACACCGCGACGATGATCAGGGCCGGCAGGGCCCACCGCCCGGACGTCGTCCAGTGCGGAGAGTCCGCGCCGACGACGGAGAACAGGACGCGGGACAGACCGTAGTTGGGGTCGAACATGAACAGCCAGATCGCGGCGACGGCGGCCCCGGAGAGGATGTGCGGGGAGAACGCCAGTGCGGTGACGGCGCCGCGGCCGGGCAGGCGCACGTTGAACAGCAGGCCGAGCGCCAGTCCTCCGCACAGGCTGGTGCCGACCACGCAGACCACCCAGATGCCGGTCAACCGGAGCACCCGCAGGAACGCGGGGTCGGTGAACAGAGCGAGGTAGTTGTCGAGACCGACGAACAACGGTTGCGGGGCGATCATGTCCCACCGGGTCAGGCTCAGATAGGCGTTGCCGACGATCGGCCAGTAGGCGAATACGACGATCAGCGCGAGGTTGGGCAGCGCGAACAGCGCGAACAACAGTCGCTCGCGGCGCCTGCGCCGGGTGCGGCCCGGCCGGGGTGCCGAGGCCGGGATGTCCGGGGAGCGGACCGCCGGGTCCGTCTCGCGCCGGGTCAGTGTCACGGACACGTCCACCGTCCTTGTCGAAATAACATCGAGTAGTTAAGAACCGAAGCGGCCGGGACGATGGTGGCACCGGTTCCGGCGCCCGGTCAAAACGGGCCGGAAGGTCTCCGGTACGCGGTCGCGGAATCCAAAAGTGCGCGAAAAAATCTGCAAAGCAATGTTTTTGGATCTCCAAGTCGGGGAGGGTTCCCGTCCGGGTTGCTTGCGGTTGGTGGCCCGTCGGCCATCATTTCCCAGTCCGTTCACGCGGAGTTAATAACACGACTGGTGATATAAAGTCCGTGTCGATCATCAGAACGAGAGGAGGTGATGCGCGATGTCCAGAGCGAGCCGCAACCCCCGCCAGGAAAGGCTCGACGCGATCCTCGAATCGCTGCTGGCGGACGAACGTGCCACGGCCCAGGCCCTTGCCGAGCGGTTCGGTGTGTCGCTGATGACGGTGCACCGCGACCTCGACGAACTGCAGCGCCGCGGCGTCGTCCGCAAGTTCCGCGGCGGTGTCAGCATCGAGCGCACCGGCACCTACGAGATCGCCGCGGCGGTCCGGCGCCGCCTCGCGCTGCCGCAGAAACTGGCGCTCGGCGCCGCCGCGGCGCAGACCGTCGCCCCCGGCACGTCGATCATGCTCGACGACTCGACCACCGTCGCGACGATGATCGACCACCTGGCCGGTGCCGAAGACCTGCGGGTGGTCACCAACTATCTGCCGGGCCTCGCCGCCCTCGCCCGTCACGCCGCTGTCGAGACCGTGGCTCTCGGCGGCACATACGACGTCGGGCACGAGTCGTTCCTGGGCGCCGGAGCGCTCGCCGCCGTCCGCGGCGTGCGGGTGGACACCCTGTTCCTGTCCACCACCACCGCGGACGCGGACGGGCTGTACCACCAGGAGGATTCGATCGTCTCGCTCAAGGCCGAGATGCTGCGCGTCGCCGACCGGCGCGTCCTGCTGCTCGATTCCGGAAAGATCGGCCGCCGATCCTTCCATCTCGTCGCCGGCTGGGACGCGATCGACGACGCGATCGTCGACGACGCCGCACCGGCCCACTTCGTCGACGCTCTGCGCACCCGCGGAATCCGGGTCCAGGTCGTCCGCGTACCGCCCACCCCGAACCCGGATCAGGAGTAGCCCCGAATGCACACATCCCCCGCCGTCCACGCGGTGCTCTGGGACATGGATGGCACCCTCGTCGACACCGAGCCCTACTGGTTCCGCGCCGAGCGGGAACTACTGGCCGCGTTCTCGATCCCGTGGAGCGACGGGCAGGCAGCCGAACTCGTCGGCTGCGCGCTGCCCGAGACCGCCCGGGTGCTGCAACGTGCCGGGGCGGACCTGCCCGTCCGCGCCATCGTCGACGGGCTCGTCGACTCGGTCGTGACCCAGGTGCGGCAGGCGGTCCCGTGGCGGCCGGGTGCGCGGGAACTGCTCGGCGAGCTCGCCGCGGCGGATGTGCCGTGCGCGCTCGTCACGATGAGCGAACGGCCCCTCGCCGACGAGATCGACCGCCTGCTGCCCACCGGCACGTTCCGGTTCCTGGTCACCGGCGACATGGTGAGCAACGGCAAGCCTCACCCCGAGCCGTACCTGCGGGCCGTCGAGGCGCTCGGTGACGACCTGGGCGCACCGCTCGACCCCGCACGCATCGTCGCGATCGAGGACTCGTTGCCGGGACTGGCGTCGGCCCGCGCCGCCGGCGTCGTGACGCTGGGGGTACCGAACGTGGTTCCGCTGCCCGAGAACCCGGGGCACACCCTGTGGCCCACCCTGGCGGGACGCTCGATCGCGGACCTGAACGACCTCGTCTGCCAGAACTGAGCGGACCGAACCGGTGGCGGAGCGAGCCCGTTCCTGCTCCGCCACCGCACGAGTCAGGCGCTCAACCGCATACCGGTTTCGGCGTCGAACACGTGCACCCGCGCCGGGTCCGGTTGCAGTCGCACCACCGTGCCCGCCGGCGGCGGGTTGTGTCCGTCGGTGCGGAACACCACATCGCGGCGGTCGCCCTCGACCGCGGCGCCACCGTAGACGTAGGCGTCCGCCCCGAGTTCCTCGACCATGTCGACGGTCACGTCGAATCCGGAGTCGCCCGCGGACAACGCCAGGTGCTCCGGGCGAAGGCCGATCGTCACCGTGGCACCCCGCGCGGCGGCGAGCACGTGCCGCGGCACGGGCACGAGGTGCCCGCCGATCCGCACCCCGCCGTCGGCGATCGGCGCCTCGAACAGGCTCATCGCCGGAGAGCCGATGAAGCCGGCGACGAAGGCGTTCGCCGGCCGGTCGTACAGCGCCCGCGGCGTGTCCACCTGCTGGAGCCGGCCTCCGTCGAGCACGGCGACCCGGTCCCCCATGGTCATGGCCTCGACCTGGTCGTGCGTGACGTACACCGTGGTCACGCCGAGCCGCCGGGTCAGGCGCGCAATCTGGTTACGGGTCTGCACGCGCAGCTTCGCGTCGAGGTTGGACAGCGGTTCGTCCATCAGGAAAACCTGCGGGCTGCGCACGATGGCCCGGCCCATCGCCACCCGCTGCCGCTGCCCGCCCGACAGGGCCTTCGGCTTGCGGTCCAGGTAGGCCGTGAGATCGAGCATCGCCGCGGCCTCCCGCACGCGGGCGACGCGCTCGTCCTTCGGGACCCCGGCGATCTTCAGCGCGAAGCCCATGTTCTCCGCGACGCTCATGTGCGGGTACAGGGCGTAGTTCTGGAACACCATCGCGATGTCGCGGTGGCGCGGTTCGACGTCGGTGACGTCGCCGGCGCCGATGAGCAGCCGCCCGGAGTCGACGTCCTCGAGCCCGGCGAGCATCCGCAGCGAGGTCGACTTGCCACACCCGGAGGGGCCGACGAGGACGAGGAACTCGCCGTCGGCGATGCGCAGGTCCAGCGCATCCACTGCCGGGGACTCGGCCCCCGCGTAGTGCCGGGTGGCGTGGTCGAAGGTCACTGAAGCCATTGTCTCGAAATCCCTTCACGGGCAGGAACGTGCCCGACGATCCGTGGTGAACGGACGAATGTCCACCGGCCAGTCCACCCGGTACAGGTGACGGTCCGGTACCGCCCGGGCCAACGGGTGGTGTCCGCTCGGCGTCCGGGACCGCGCCCCGACGCGCGCCGAGGGCCGGGCGGTCGCACAATGATGCGATGCCGGACCGCGGATTCACCCACACCCAGCTCGCCGCGCGGGCTGCCTATCTGCTGCGCGGCAACGACCTCGGCACGATGACCAGCGCCGCCCCGAAGCTGTACCCGCACATGTGGAGCTGGGACGCGGCGTTCGTCGCGGTGGGGCTGGCCCCGTTGAGCGTCGAGCGGGCCGTCGTCGAACTCGACACCCTGCTCTCCGCGCAGTGGCGAAACGGCATGATCCCGCACATCGTGTTCGCGAGCGGGGTGGACGGCTACTTTCCGGGACCGGCGCGGTGGGCCTGCACCGACCTGGCCGCCGCTGCCCCGCAGGGGCCGCAGACCTCCGGCATCACCCAGCCACCCGTGCACGCCATCGCGGTGCAGCGGATCCTCGACCACAGCCGACGGCACGGGCGCACCACCCGTGCCGTCGCCGAGGAGTTCCTGGACCGTCGCTGGCCCGACCTGGTGCGCTGGCACCGGTGGCTGGCCCGGGCCCGCGACCTCGACGGCAACGGCCGCATCGCGCTCTACCACGGCTGGGAATCCGGCATGGACAACTCGCCCCGGTGGGACGCGGCGTACGCCAACGTCGTCGCGGGGGCGGTGCCGACGTTCCGGCGCGAGGACCTCGCCCATGTCGGCGACGCGAGTCAGCGGCCCACCGACGCCGAGTACGCCCGCTACCTGTGGCTGCTCGAGGAGATGAAGGAGGTGCGCTACGACGACGACGCCCTGGCCACGGCCATGAGCTTCGCCGTCGAGGACGTGTTCGTCAGTGCCGTGTTCGCGCTGGCGTGCGAGGTGCTCGCCGTCATCGGGGAGGAGCATTCGCGCCCGAATGCGGACGTGCGTGAGCTGCACGAGTACGCGGACCGGTTCCGTCGCGGCGTGCTCGACACCACCGATCCGCGTACCGGCGCCGCCAAGGACTTCGACCTGCGCAGCGGCCGCTGGATGGCCACCGACACGATCGCGATGTTCGCGCCGTTGCTGTGCGGGGGTCTGCCCCGCGGCACCGAACGGGCCCTGTTGCGCACCTTCGAGGGCCCGAAGTTCTGCGGGCACCCCGACCTGCGCTACGCCGTGCCACCCTCGACGTCCCCCGTCTCCCGGGACTTCCGTCCGCGCGAGTACTGGCGGGGACCGGTGTGGCCGGTGATGACGTGGCTGTTCTCGTGGACGTTCGCTCGCCGCGGCTGGGCGGAGCGCGCCCATCTGCTGCGAGCGGAGGGCTTGCGGCAGGCGAGCGACGGCTCGTTCGCGGAGTACTACGAGCCGTTCACCGGCGAGCCGCTCGGCAGCATGCAGCAGTCGTGGACCGCGGCCGCGGTGCTGGACTGGCTGGGCTGAGCCGCCCGGGCCGGCAGCCGCGCGCCCGCCGGTCGGCACTCGACGCGGCGAACGACCGAGGGTTGCGCGGCTGCCGGACGGATCACCGGTCGCTCACAACGCCCCCAGTGCCTCGCAGGCCTTGCGAACTCCCTCACCGTAGGCCGGATCGGCCTGCGTGCAGTTGGCGATGTGCCGTTCGATCGTCGTCACCGATGCCCCGGTGATCGCGCGCGCGGTGTTCTCGAACAGCACGGTCTGCTGCTCGGCGGTCATGGCGCGGAACAGGATCCCGGGCTGCTCGAAATAGTTGTCGTCGTCTGCGCGGTAGTCGAATCGGTCCGCGACGGCACCGACGGTCAGCGGCGGGTCGGCGTACCCGCGTTGCTCCTGGAATCGGCCGTACGAGTTCGGCTCGATGCTCGGGACGCTGCCCTGGTTGCCGTCCACCCGCATCGCGCCGTCGCGGTGGAAGGAGTTCACGTGGGCGGCGGCCCGGGGGCAGTTCACCGGGATCTGGTGGTGGTTGACGCCGAGCCGGTAGCGTGCGGCGTCCCCGTACGAGAAGAGCCGGCCCTGCAGCATCCGGTCGGGCGAGAACCCGATGCCCGGGACGACGTTCGCAGGGGAGAACGCGGCCTGCTCGACGTCGGCGTGGTAGTTGTCCGGGTTGCGGTTCAGCTCCAGCTCCCCCACCTCGAGGAGCGGATAGTCCTTCTTGGACCACACCTTGGTCAGGTCGAACGGGTGGTAGCGGTAGGTCGCCGCGTCGGCCTCGGGCATGATCTGCACGTACAGCGTCCATTTCGGGTGGTTCCCGGCCTCGATCGCCTCGTACAGGTCCCGCTGGGCGGATTCGCGGTCGCCGGCGATCACGGCCGCGGCCTCCTCGTCGGTGAGGTTCCGGATGCCCTGCTGGGTGCGGAAGTGGAACTTCACCCACGACCGGGCGCCCGCGGCATCGACGAACGAGAAAGTGTGCGAACCGAATCCGTGCATGTGCCGGTAGCCGTCGGGGATGCCGCGGTCGGACATCACGATCGTGATCTGGTGCAGGGCTTCCGGCAGATTGGTCCAGAAGTCCCAGTTGTTCTCGGGGTCGCGAAGGTTGGTCCGCGGATCGCGCTTCACGGCATGGTTGAGGTCGGGGAACTTGAGCGGATCGCGGAAGAAGAACACCGGGGTGTTGTTGCCGACGATGTCCCAGTTGCCCTCCTCGGTGTAGAAGCGGACGGCGAAGCCGCGGATGTCGCGTTCCGCGTCGGCGGCGCCGCGCTCGCCGGCGACGGTGGAGAACCGGACGAACACCTCGGTCTGCTTGCCGATCTCGGAGAACAGCGCGGCCCGGGTGTGCCGCGTGATGTCGTGGGTGACGCGGAAGGTGCCGAACGCGCCGGAACCCTTTGCATGCATGCGCCGTTCGGGGATCACCTCACGGTCGAAGTGCGCGAGCTTCTCGAGGAACCACACGTCCTGGAGGAGCATGGGTCCGCGGGCCCCGGCCGTGAGACTGTTCTGGTTGTCCGGCACAGGTGCGCCGGCAGCGGTGGTGAGTCCGTTGTGGTCGGTCATCGATCACTCCTGTCTGGTCACCCCGGTGGGGTGAACGTCTCTGCGCTCAGCAGTGTTTCGTGCGGAGCAGTGTCCCGTCGTCTCAATTTGACACGCACACTCGGAATCAGAGGGTGATGCCGAATTCTCGGATCTTGCGGTAGATCGTCGCCCGCGACATGCCGAGGGCCTTCGCGGCGGCCACCTTGTCGCCGCCGTGCAGCGCCAGCGCCTCCACGATCGCGTCCCGCTCGAGGGACTCGAGCCGGGTCAGACTCCGGCGGGTCGTCGCCCGGCACTCGGCGGGCAGGTCGGCCGGCTCGACGGTCCCGGATCGCCGCCGCTGGCAGAGCTCGTCGAGGACGCCGCGCAGATGGGTCACGTTGCCGCTCCACGACAGCCGCATGAGCTGGTTCGTTGCGGCCGGGGAGAGCGTGAGGCCGGAGGCGCCGGCGGCGTCGAGCAGGAACCGGACCAGGTCGGGCACGTCCTCGAGTCGATGCCGCAGCGGGGGAACGGAGATCGTCTTCGGGAAGAGGCGGAGCAGCGCGTGGGTGTCGCTCTGCCCCTGCGGCGGCTGCATGGTCAGGGCGACCCACGGCGCGGGCGCGCGCGTGTCCTGGGCGACGGCCTGCAGGAACGACTCGAGCGCCGCGAACTGGTCGTCGCCGAGGACGTGGGCGTGCAGCACGGCGAGGTCGCCACCGTCGTCGAGGGTCGCAGCCGCGCGTTCGGGCAGCTCGTCGCCGTCGAGCCGGGCCGCGTCGAGGACCGTCAGGGCGTGCCCGGACCGGACGTGGTCGTGCGCCGCCCGGATCAGGGCGGCCTTCCCGACGCCCGGCTCACCGTCGAGGACGAGCCATTCGCCGCGCCGGCACGCCTCGACAACGCCTTCGACGGTGCGCTGCCATTGGGCGCTGCGGCCGGCCAGGGCGCGCGGCGCGGGTGGGGCGACGGCCCGGGTGGACCGGCTCCGGGCGACCTGTTCCTTGATCCGCACGACCCCGCCGGCGAGCCGGTCGTCGACGAAGGTGGGCTGGTAGGACAGCCGGGCCGTGGTCCCGCTCGGCAGGTCGGCGAGCAGGGTGAACGGCTCGTGCCGTCCCCGCGCGTCGCGGGTCCGGTCGATGATCGCGGCCTGGTCGCGCGAGTCGAACCGCTGCTGGGTGAGGGCGTTCATCATCAGGACTTCGTCGCCGATCGCGATGACCGGACGGCCCGAGTGCTGGCATGCCGCGTGGTAGTCGTGCAGCAGCGCCCGGTCCAGCTCGTTGGCGTCCTCGAGGATCCGCTCCCGGATGCGGGTGGCGGCGAGCTTGGCGAACGAGAGCAGCAGCGAGTTCGTGTTCTCGGCCTCGGTGGTCAGGTCCACCACGCCGAGCAGGGCCCCGGTGACGGGATGGGTCACGAGTGCGCCCGCGCAGGAGAACTTGCGCAGATGCCCGCTGTAGTGCTCGTCGCCCCGGATGAGCAGCGGCGCGCCGACCTCGAGCGCGGTGCCGATGCCGTTGGTGCCGACCTGGGACTCGGAGTACCGGAACCCCGGTGCGAGGTGGACCCGGTCCAGCGCGCCGAGCAGGCGACGGTCGCCGCCGTAACGGCTGAGCACGGTGCCCTTGCCGTCGGTGAGGATCAGGCTCACCGGTTCGTTCTCGATCTCCGCCGCCAACGCGCGCAGCACCGGCCGGGCCGCCCGGGTGAGGACGGTGTCGGTGGGAAGGGCTTCGACGTAGTCCGCGGCCGGGCGATCGGCGTCGACCTTGGCCTCCCGGGAACGCACCCAGGACACCCGCAGCCAGTTGCGGACCCGCCGATCGCCGAGATCGGGGAAGTCGCCCGCACGGACCGATTCGCCCGATTCCTGAAGCGAATGCCCGTCCCGGGAACCGCTCCGGTTGTGTTCACCCACCTCGATCTCCCGGTCGTCCGGAGTTGTCACGCCACCTTCTCCTCGGATCTCGCAAGAGCAAAGGTAATCACATCGATTGTGACCTGAGTCTCACATTGAGACAGATCGGGGTTGCACACCGGGGTTGTATCGGCACCCACACCCCACCGTCCACGGCTGGCACAGAGCCGGCTCCCGATCCAGGAGGCGCACATTGAGTAGGCAGAGCCTGACCAAGGCCCATGCAAAGATCACCGAGCTGACGTGGGAACCGACGTTCGCGACGCCGGCCACCCGCTTCGGCACCGACTACACGTTCGAGAAGGCCCCCAAGAAGGACCCTCTCAAGCAGATCATGCGGTCCTACTTCCCCATGGAGGAGGAGAAGGACAACCGGGTCTACGGCGCGATGGACGGCGCGATCCGCGGCAACATGTTCCGCCAGGTCCAGCAGCGCTGGCTGGAGTGGCAGAAGCTGTTCCTCTCGATCATCCCGTTCCCGGAGATCTCCGCGGCCCGCGCGATGCCGATGGCCATCGACGCGGTGCCCAACCCCGAGATCCACAACGGTCTCGCGGTGCAGATGATCGACGAGGTCCGGCACTCGACGATCCAGATGAACCTCAAGAAGCTCTACATGAACAACTACATCGATCCCGCCGGGTTCGACATGACCGAGAAGGCGTTCGCGAACAACTACGCGGGCACCATCGGCCGGCAGTTCGGGGAGGGCTTCATCACCGGTGACGCGATCACCGCGGCCAACATCTACCTGACCGTGGTCGCGGAGACCGCCTTCACGAACACCCTGTTCGTGGCGATGCCCGACGAGGCCGCCGCCAACGGTGACTACCTGCTGCCCACCGTGTTCCACTCGGTGCAGTCCGACGAGTCGCGCCACATCTCCAACGGCTACTCGATCCTGCTCATGGCCCTGGCCGACGAGCGGAACCGGCCGCTGCTCGAACGCGACCTGCGCTACGCCTGGTGGAACAACCACTGCGTGGTCGACGCCGCGATCGGCACGTTCATCGAATACGGCACCAAGGACCGCCGCAAGGACCGCGAGAGCTACGCCGAGATGTGGCGGCGGTGGATCTACGACGACTACTACCGCAGCTACCTGCTCCCCCTCGAGAAGTACGGGCTCACCATTCCGCACGATCTCGTCGAGGAGGCGTGGAAGCGCATCACCGAGAAGGGTTACGTCCACGAGGTGGCCCGGTTCTTCGCCACGGGCTGGCCGGTGAACTACTGGCGGATCGACGCCATGACCGACGCGGACTTCGAGTGGTTCGAGGAGAAGTACCCCGGCTGGTACTCCAAGTTCGGCAAGTGGTGGGAGAACTACAACCGCCTCGCCTACCCCGGCCGCAACAAGCCGATCGCGTTCGAGGAAGTCGGATACCAGTACCCGCACCGCTGCTGGACCTGCATGGTGCCGGCCCTGGTCCGCGAGGACATGGTCGTGGAGAAGGTCGACGACCAGTGGCGGACCTACTGCTCGGAGACGTGCTACTGGACCGACGCGGTCGCCTTCCGCGGTGAGTACGAGGGCCGGCCCACGCCGAACATGGGCCGTCTCACCGGTTTCCGGGAATGGGAGACCCTGCACCACGACAAGGATCTCGCCGACATCGTGCAGGACCTCGGGTATGTGCGCGACGACGGCAAGACCCTCGTCGGCCAGCCGCACCTCGATCTCGACCCGAAGAAGATGTGGACCCTCGACGACGTGCGGGGCAACACCTTCCAGAGCCCGAACGTCCTGCTGAACCAGATGACGGACGAGGAGCGCGCAGCGCACATCGCGGAGTACCGCGCCGGCGCCACGCCGCTCTGACACCGGGCCCGGCGGGCGGCGCCGCACCACATCCCGGCGCCGCCCGCCGACACCACCAGCACAGAAATTCACGAGCCCAGGAGACACCCCCGTGGCCGACACGCACCGTATCAACTTCGAGCCCGTCGACATCGAGATGGAGGTCGGCGAGGACGAGTACATCCTCGACGCCGCCTTCCGGCAGGGCATCCACCTGATGCACGGCTGCCGCGAGGGTCGCTGCTCGGCCTGCAAGTCCTTCGTCCTCGACGGCGACATCCAGATGGAGGACTACTCGACGTTCGCCTGCAACGACGCCGAGACCGACGAGGGGCACGTGCTGCTCTGCCGTTCGACGGCCTACAGCGACTGCACCATCGAACTGCTCAACTTCGACGAGGACGAACTCCTGGGTGGTATCCCCATCCAGGAGGTGCGCACCCGGATCACCGCGATCGAGCCGATGACCAAGGACATCGTGTCGCTGCAACTGCAGCCCGTCGAACCCACGGAGTACGACTTCAAACCGGGTCAGTACTCGGACCTGCAGATACCGGGAACCGAGGAACATAGGTCGTTCTCCATGGCGACGACCCGATCGACGCCGGGACACGTCGAGTTCCTCGTCAAGAAGTACCCCGGCGGAAAGTTCGCCGGCCTGCTCGAGGACGGTATCGCGGTGGGCGACGAGATCGCGCTCACCGGGCCCTACGGATCCTTCACCATCAAGGACGGTCACGTCCTGCCGATCGTCTTCATCGGCGGCGGCGCCGGCATGGCCCCGATCCTCTCGCTCCTGCGGCACCTGAGCGAGACCGGCAGCACGCGACCCGTCCGGTTCTACTACGGTGCCCGCACGCCGGCCGATCTGTTCTACGTCGACGAGATCCTCGAACTGAGAAAGACGTTGACGGACTTCGTGTTCACGCCCTGTCTCTCGGAGTCGTCGGAGCCGGCACCGTCCGGCCTGCCGGACGTCGAGGAGGGCAACGTCACCGACGTCGTGGGCCGCCGCGAACCGGAGATCCACCGGTGCGAGGTCTACCTGTGCGGGCCACCGCCCATGGTCGACGCGGCTCTGGAACTGCTCGAGGTGCACAACACCCCGAAGGACCAGATCTTCTACGACAAGTTCACCAGCCCGGCCTTCGAGTAGGCGCCGTAGGAAACCACACCGCTCCTTCACCGACAGAAGTGAGATACGAGATGACCGCAACCACCGAGTCCAAGCAACGCAGTTTCCCGAAGATCGAGTTCACCGACTCCGAGGCCGGCGCGCTTGAGTTCCCCAGCTCCCGCAGCCGCACCTTCACCTACTACACGCCCGCCAAGAAGCGCTCGACGATGTACGAGGACGTCACCGTCGACGTGCAGCCCGATCCCGAACGGCACCTGTCGCAGGGCTGGATCTACGGCTTCGGCGACGGGCCGGGCGGATACCCCAAGGAATGGACGACCGCGAAGTCGTCGAACTGGCACGCCTTCCTCGACCCCAACGAGGAATGGGACCAGACGATCTACCGCAACAACGCGGCGGTCGTGCGCCAGGTGGACCTGTGCCTGCAGAACGCCAAGCGTGCCCGCGCCTACGACGGCTGGAACACGCCGTGGCTGAAGTTCATCGAGCGCAATCTCGGCGCCTGGATGCACGCGGAGAACGGTCTGGCGCTGCACGTGTTCACCTCCATCCAGCGCTCCGGCCCCACGAACATGATCAACACCGCGGTGGCGGTCAACGCGGCGCACAAGATGCGGTTCGCGCAGGACCTGGCGCTGTTCAACCTCGACCTGTCCGAGGCCGGGATCCCGTTCGAGGGGGCCGCCCACCGGGAGGTCTGGCAGTCCGCGCCGGAATGGCAGCCCACCCGCGAGGTCGTCGAGCGGCTGACCGCGGTGCCGGACTGGTGCGAGCTGCTCTTCGCCACCAACATCGTCTTCGAGCAGCTCGTCGGCTCGCTGTTCCGCACCGAACTGATCATGCAGATCGCCGCCCGCAACGGCGACTACATCACGCCGACGATCGTCGGCACCGGAGAGCACGACTACGACCGGGATCTCGCCTACACGCGCAACCTCTTCCGGATGCTCGTCCGCGACGAGCAGCACGGGGAGTCGAACAAGGAGTTGTTCGGGACATGGCTGGCGACGTGGGTGCCGCGCTGCCTCGACGCGGCCCGCGCCCTGCAGCCGATCTGGTCCCAGCCGGCGGACAAGGCGGTCACGTTCGCCTCCAGCCTCGACGCCGCCGAGGCGAAGTTCCGTTCCCTGCTCGAGGATCTCGGGCTCGACATCCCGAAGGAGTTGGACCAGTGAGCATGCAATTCGGATCGGCCACCGAGTTCTCCAACATGTGTGGCGTCACCCTGATGAACACCCCGATCGGACGCGTCGTCGCCGACGTCATGGGAACCAAGGAGGGAGTGGAGCTGACGGAGTACCCGTCGATGATCCGCGTCGACGGCGTGAACCGCCTCGAATTCGACTACGCCGAGCTCACCGACGCCCTCGGTGAGGACTTCGACGGATCGATCTTCGAGGAGATCAGCTCCACCCACTACGGGCGCATGGTGCATCTCGACGACAAGACCATGCTCTTCGCCAGCCCCGAGGACGCCGCCGAGTACATCGGATTCGATCTCACGGCGCACTGACCGCAGCCGTCCGGGTCCGCCCGCCGGGCCCGGACGGCTCCCGATCCACCACCGGCACACGACAGAACGAGGGAAGCGATGTACGAGAAGGACGGCCAGCAGTACTTCATCGTGGACGGCCACGTGCACATCTGGGACGGCCGCGAGTCGAACCAGAAGAACGTGCACGGACGGCAGTTCATCGACTGCTTCTACGACTACCACAAGAACCTCAGCCCCGAGGAGGAGGTGTGGGACTACGACACCTACACCTACTACGGTGGCGAACGCCTCATGAAGGACCTCTTCGTGGACGGGCACGTGGATCATGCGATCTTCCAGGCCACCCTGCTGAGCGAGTTCTACCACAACGGGTTCGGGCAGACCGAGGAGGCGTTCGAGCTCACCCGCAAGCACCCGGACAAGCTCACCTACAACCATGCCTACGACCCCCGCCACGGCGAGGCCGGACTCGAGCAGCTGCGCCGGGACGCCGAGCGGATGAACCTTCAGGGCGTCAAGCTGTACACCGCCGAATGGCACGGTGACTCCCGCGGATACAAGCTCGACGACCCGTGGTCGAGGCGTTACCTCGAGGAGTGCATCGAGCTGGGCATCAAGAACATCCACGTGCACAAGGGCCCGACCATCCGCCCGCTCGACCGGGACGCCTTCGACGTCGCCGACGTGGACAAGGTCGCCACCGACTACCTCGAGCTGCGGTTCGTCGTCGAGCACGTGGGCCTGCCCCGGCTCGAGGACTTCTGCTGGATCGCGACCCAGGAATCGAACGTGTACGGCGGTCTGGCCGTGGCGATTCCGTTCATCCACACCCGCCCCCGGTACTTCGCCCAGATCATCGGCGAACTGCTCTACTGGCTCGGCGAGGACAAGATCCTGTTCTCCAGCGACTACGCGCTGTGGACACCGAAGTGGCTGATCGAGAAGTTCGTGGACTTCCAGATCCCCGAGGACATGACCGAATACGCGCCGATCACGATCGAGCAGAAGAAGAAGATCCTCGGTCTCAACGCCGCGGCGCTCTACGACATCGACGTTCCGGAACACCTGCGGCTGCCCGAGCCCGCCGGACAGGAGGGCGTGGAGGTGGCGGCGGGAGCTCGAGAGGCGGTGTCGTCGTGACGGCCGCACCGGTGTCGGGCAGCGACGTGCTCGCCGCGCTCGGCACCGTGGTCGACCCCGAACTGGACGAGCCGATCACCGATCTCGGTTTCGTGCGGTCGGTGGTGCTCGACGACGACGGGGTCACCGTGCACCTGCGGCTGCCCACCGCGTTCTGTTCACCGAACTTCGCGTACCTCATGGCCTCCGACGCCCAGGACGCGCTGCGCGCGATCGAGGGCATCGGCGAGGTGCGGATCCTGCTGGACGACCACCACGACAGCGCCAAGATCAACGCGGGGCTCGCCGCCGACGCCGGCTACCGGGGCACCTTCGGGTCCGAGGCGGAGGAGAACCTCGACGAGCTGCGCCGCACGTTCCGGCGCAAGGCGCACCTCGCCGCGCTGGAGCGCTGCCTCGAATCCCTGTTGCAGCACTCGTCCCTCACCGTCGACGACATCCCGTCGCTCACCCTGAGCGACCTGCCGCCGGGCCGGCACAAGTCGGCGCTGATGCGGCGACGGTTCGACATCGGCCTGAGCCTGTGCCCGGCCGGCCGGGTGTTCGTCGACGACGACGGGCGGCCGATCCCCCACGAGGCGGTGCCGATGCGGCTGCGTTTCGCGAAGTCCGTGCGGATCTCCATGGAGGGGAACGCGCATTTCTGCCGGGGCCTGCTGGCCACCCGGTACGCCGACGACGGCGAATCGGCAGCGCCCCGGGTCGCCGACGTCCGTTGTTCCGAAATCGTCAGGAGAGTGTCATGAAGGCCGTGCAGGTCGTGGGTTACCACACCAAGCTTCAACTCGACGACATCCCCGAGCCGAAGGTCGAAGGCCCGCTCGACGTCATCGTCCGCATCGGCGGGGCGGGGGTGTGCCGCACCGACATCCACATCCTCGAGGGACAGTGGGCCGAGAAGAGCGGCGTCGTCCTGCCGTACACCATCGGCCACGAGAACGCCGGCTGGGTGCATGCCGTCGGCGACGCCGTCACCAACGTCGCCGTCGGTGACAAGGTCATCCTCCACCCCCTCATCACGTGCGGGCTCTGCCGCGCGTGCCGGTTCGGCGACGACGTGCACTGCGAGAACAGCCAGTTCCCCGGCATCGACACCCACGGCGGCTACGCCGAGTACCTGCGCACCACCGCGCGCAGCGTGGTCCGGATCGACGACTCGCTCGAGCCGTCCGACGTCGCGGCGCTCGCCGACGCCGGGCTCACGGCCTACCACGCCGTCGCGAAGGCGGCGCGTGCGACGCGGCCCGGCGACGTGTGCGTCATGATCGGCGCCGGCGGTCTCGGCCACATCGGCATCCAGGTGCTCAAGGCGATCTCCGCGGCCACCCTGATCGTGGTGGACCGCAATCCGGCCGCGGTCGCCCTGGCCGTCGAGATCGGCGCCGACCACGGCATCGTCGCCGACGGCACCCACGTGCAGCAGATCCTGGAACTGACCGGCGGGCGCGGCGCCGAAGCCGTCGTGGACTTCGTCGGTGAGGGCGGCGCCACGAAGGACGGTGTCGCGATGCTGCGCCGCGCCGGCAACTACTACGTCGTCGGCTACGGCGAGAACATCGACGTGCCCACGATCGACGTGATCTCCACCGAGATCAACTTCGTCGGCAACCTCGTCGGCTCCTACAACGACCTGCAGGAGCTCATGGTCCTCGCCGCGCAGGGCAAGGTCGCGCTGCACACGACCAAGTACCCGCTCGAGCAGTTCCAGCAGGCGATCGAAGACCTCGACGCGGGACGGGTCCGCGGCCGCGCGATCCTGGTCCCCTGAACCGCATCCACCGGTCGGCACGAAAGGAAACCCAGTCATGGCAAAGGATCTGCGGTTCGCTCAGGAAGCACGCACCCTGCTCGAGTACGGCGTCAACGCCCTCGCCGACGCGGTCAAGGTGACGCTCGGTCCGAAGGGCCGCAACGCGGTGCTCGAAAAGCTCACCGGCCCACCCACCATCACCAACGACGGCGTCACGATCGCCCGGGAGATCCAGCTGCGGGACCCGTTCGCCAACATGGGTGCGCAGCTGGTCAAGGAAGTGGCGATGAAGACCAACGGCGTGGTCGGTGACGGCACCACCACCGCGACGGTGCTCGCGCAGGCCATGGTCCGCGAGGGCCTGCGCGCCGTCGACGCCGGCGCGAACCCGATGCGGGTGCGCCGCGGCATCGAACGCACCGTTCCCGTCGTCGTCGAGGCGCTGCGCGACCGGTCCGTGCCGGTGGAGGATCGCGCGGACCTGCGGCGCGTCGCGACGCTGGCCGCCAGCGACGACGAGTCCATCGGCGAGGCCATCGCCGAGGCCGTCTCGTACGTCGGCAGGTCCGGCATCGTCACCACCGAGGAGAGCGACAGCCTCGGGATGTCGGTGAGCGTCGTCGACGGCATCGAATTCGACCACGGCTACATCTCCGGCTACATGGTCACCGACCCGGAACGCATGGAAGCGGTCCACGACAATCCGCTGATCCTGCTCACCAACAAGAAGATCAGCCAGGTGCAGGACATCATGCCGAGCATCGAGGCCGCCAAACGCGCCGACCGGCCCCTCGTCGTGCTCGCCGAGGACGTCGACGGCCCCGCCCTGCAGCTCCTCGTCGGCGGCAACATGCACAAGACGATGCAGTCCGTCGTCGTACGCGCGCCCGGATTCGGTCACCGGCGGGTCGCCGAGTTGCAGGACCTCGCGGTGGCGCTGGGCGGGCACGTGATCGCCAAGGACACCGGCGTCGAGCTGTCCGAGGTGACACGCGAGCATCTCGGGTCCTGCGACCGCATCACCGTCACCGAGAACGAGACCACCATCGTCGGCGGCCACGGCGACGCGAAGCTGCTCGAGGCCCGGATCGCGCAGCTCGAGACGCAGCTGGACCGCGCCCGGATCGACGCCGACCAGGACAGCCTCCAGCTGCGCATCGCCCGGCTCACCGGGCGGGTCGCGGTCATCCGGGTGGGCGGCGCCACGAGCGTCGAACTCAAGGAGCGCATGCTGCGCGTCGAGGACGCCCTCGCCGCCACCCGGGCCGCCCTCGAGGACGGCATCGTCGCCGGCGGCGGCACCGCGCTCGGTCAGGCGCACCGCGCGCTGGCCGATCTCGAGTTGCCTGGCGACGAGGCCATCGGCCGGGACGTCGTGCGGCGGGCCCTGCCCGAGCCGCTGCGGTGGATCGCGGTCAATGCCGGCTTCGACGGTGACGAGGTCGTCGAGGTCGTCGCGGGCCTGCCGTCGGGGCACGGCTTCGACGCCCTGACCGGTGAGTACGGCGACATGTTCGACGAGGGCATCGTCGACCCCCTCAAGGTCACGCGCGCCGCGCTCGAGAGCGCCGCGTCCATCGCGGCGCTGCTCATCACCACCGAGACCGCGATCGTGGAGGAGGTCGTCGGCAATCCCGGCGCTATCCACGCGCCCGGCTTCGGGGACCTGGCCGAGGGCATGGTCCGCCCGTCCAACATCTACTGAGCGCGGGGGGACGGTCTCGGCGGCGGCCGGGCCCCGTCGGTCGCTTCCCTCCGGGGCGACCGGCCGCCGCCGTGTCCACCCGGCAGAATCGGAGTACGCAATGATCTTCATCGTGGTCAAGTTCCGGGTCCGTCCCGAGTACCGGGACGACTGGCTTTCGCTCACAAGGGAATTCACCGAGGCGACCCGGGCCGAACCCGGAAACCTGTGGTTCGAGTGGTCCCGCAGCGTGGACGATCCGTCCGAGTACGTGCTCGTCGAGGCGTTCCGCGACGGCGAGGCCGGCGCCGCGCACGTCGGTGCCGACCACTTCCGCAAGGGACTCGACGCCATGCGCCCCGCGCTGAGCGAGACGCCGAGGATCCTCAACACCGAGCTCCCCGGCGTCGAGTGGGCCCGCATGGGTGAACTCGAGATGGCCGGCTGAGGCGGTCACCGCTCCGTCGCGCGCACGAGCAGGCGCAGTTCCGCGCCGAGGGTGCACGCCCGCGGCAGATCGACGGGCCCGTTCTCACGCAGCTCGGTGGTCAGGCGCGTGACCCGGGCGATCGCGTCCGGGACTCGCGCCTGCCACCGCGCCAGGACCTCGTCGACGTCCGCCGGGCCGGTCGGCGCGCCGTCCCGGCGCAGGATCGCGGCGACGAGACCGTGGTGGCGATCGGCGAGTTCGTCCCGCGCGGTGGCGATCGCCGTGCTGTCCCACCAGGTGTGGGATCCGGTGGACAGGTCCGGTGACATCCCCTCGATCCCGAGCAGCGATCCCGTGGCGGCGTGCACCCGGGCGACGAGGCGGGCCGGGCAGTCCAGCGTGTGCGCGGTGTCGACCAGGGCCGGGCACTCGGCGAGAAACCGGAAGTCGGGGCCGTCGCCCGGCGCGTCGTCTGCGAGCAGATCCTCGACCCCGGCACGCAGCCGCGCGATCTCGGCGGTCACGTCGAGCGGCGACGGCCGCAGCCGCAGAATCCACGAGGCCGCATGCTCGACGAATCCCTGCACGGCGCCGAGCCGTTCCCAGCGGTCGGCGCCGTCGCGTGCCTCGGCCCACCACCGGTCGGTGTCGAACACCGCCCGGATCACCGCGTACGCCCGGGCGACCGCCGGGGTGCGCACCCCGAGCCGTTCCTCGAGCTGATAGATCATCCCCGGACCGACGTGGTCGACGAGATCGGAGGCGATCCGGGTCGCGACGATCTCGCGGCGCAGGGGATGGTCCCGGATCTCGTCCCGCAGCACGGCGCGCATGCCGGCGGGGAAGTACTCGAGGGCGACGTCGGCGAAGACGGGGTCGTCGGGCACGTCCGACTCGAGCAGATCCCGGCACACGACGTTCTTCGACCGGGCGAGCAGCACCGCGATCTCCGGCCTGGTCAACCCGCGGCCGGCGCCGGCGCGGGCGGCCAGTTCCTGCACGGTGGGCAGCACCTCGGTGCTGCGCCGGAGTCCGCCGCCGGTCTCGAGGTGGATGATGAGCCGCTCGTGCCTGCCGAGCAGCCGGGCCGCGCGCGAGACGGCGAGTCCGAGCGCCACCGCCTGGTCCCGGTTCGTGCGCAGCACCGTCCGGGCCACCTCGTCGCGGGCGTCGTCGAGCAGCCGGTTGCGTTCCTCGAGGGTCAGACCTCCCCTGCGCCGGGCGGATTCGAGGGCGATCTTCAGGTTCACCTCGGCGTCGGAGGTGGCCACGCCGGCCGCGTTGTCGATGAAGTCCGCATTGACGCGCCCGCCCGCGGCCGCGAACTCGATGCGGGCCCGCTGCGTGAAACCGAGGTTCCCGCCCTCGCCGACGACGCGGCACCGCAGCTGCGAGGCGTCGACACGGACGGGGTCGTTTGCCGGATCCGCTGCTTCGGTGTGGCTTTCGGAGGATGCCTTGACGTAGGTGCCGACGCCGCCGTTCCAGAGCAGATCCACCGGGGCCGTCAGCAGCGCCTTGATCAACTCGTCCGGGGTGGTGGTCGGGTGGGACAGTCCGAGCAGGCGCCGTGCCGGTTCCGGGACGGTGACGGACTTCGCGGAGCGCGGCCACACGCCGCCCCCGGCGGAGAGGACGTCGCGGTCGAAGTCGTCCCAGCTCGATCCGGGAAGCTCGAACAGCCGCCGGCGCTCCGCGTAGGCACGGGCGGTGTCCGGGTCGGGGTCGAGGAAGATGTGCCGGTGGTCGAAGGCGCCGACGAGGCGCAGGTGCGGCGAGAGCAGCATCCCGTTGCCGAACACGTCGCCGGACATGTCCCCGATCCCCACCGCCGTCACCTCGGTGGTCTCGACGTCGATGCCGAGGTCGGTGAAGTGCTCGCGGACCGCGACCCACGCGCCGCGCGCGGTGATGCCCATCGCCTTGTGGTCGTATCCGCTCGATCCGCCCGAGGCGAAGGCGTCGCCGAGCCAGTAGTCGTACTCCGCGGCGATGGAGTTGGCCAGGTCGGAGAACCGGGCCGTGCCCTTGTCCGCGGCCACCACCAGATAGGCGTCGTCCCCGCCGTGGACGACGGTGCGGTCCGGATGCACGATCCGACCGTCGACGATGTTGTCGGCGAGGTCGAGCATTCCCCGGACGAACGTCGAATATGCCTGGGCGGGAGAAATATCCGGGTTTCTGCGGACGAACGCGCCCTTGGCACCGACGGGGACGATGGGGGCGTTCTTCACGACCTGGGTCTTCATCAGGCCGAGGACCTCGGTGCGGTAGTCCTCCGGACGGTCCGAGAACCGCAGCCCCCCGCGGGCGACGGTGCCGCTCCGCACGTGGATGCCCTCCACGTCGTCCGAGTGGACGAAGATCTCGCGGTGCGGAACGACCGGTCCGGGGTCGGCCAGACGAGCGGAATCGAGCATGAATGCCCCGTACGGTTTCGCCGCACCGCGATCGTCGCGCTGGTACCAGTTGGTGCGCACGGTGGCGGTGACGAACGACTCGAGGCTGCGCAGGATGCGGTCCTCGTCGAGGCTTTCCGCCGCGCCGCGCCGTTCGGCGAGCGCCTGTCCGGCGGCGACGTCCCGATCGTGCCGGTCCGGGTCGAAGCGCGCGGCGAAGCAGGCGACGAGTGCCTCGACGAATCCGGCATGCCGGCAGAGCGTGTCGACGACGTACCGTTCCGACATGATCAGTCCCGCCTGGCGGGCGAAGCGGGCGGCGGCGCGGACCAGGGCGATGTCCCGCACGCCCACCTCGGCGACGACGGCGAGGCGGGAGTACCCGTCGACGACGGTGCGGCCCTGTGCGTGGGCGTCGAAGACCGCCGCCACCCGGCGCGGCGAACCCGGTTCCCACTCCGGGGGCGTGACGAACGCGAATCGATGCACCCGGCGGTCCGCGTCGCCGGTGGTCAGGAGTTCGTGATCGTCGATCCGCAGGCCGAAGTGCTCGAACGTGTGGACGGAGTCGGCGAGCAGCGGGTCCCGGCCCGGCCATCGCATGACGGCACAGGCGGTGCCGTCGGAGGACGAGTCCTCCACGAACAGCAGTGCCGGTCCGGCATCCTGTGCGCGCGCGAGGCGCCGCGCGGCCCCGGCGACGTCGGTGGGCGCCGGTTCGTACGGGTGCGTGGGGGCGGTGGTCATCGGTATGTCCTTTCGGTCACCCGGTGTGGGCCGTGGTGTGCCGCCAGTCTGCGGCGGACCGCCGAGAACGGACATGTACTCGATGTCCATGTAGACGGCTGAACTTGTACTCGAGGTCCATCAGAAACCCGGGTCTGCGCTCCTACAGTTCGAGGAAACCGACGAAGGGAGAAGGACATGACCGCAGTCGAACTCGTACGGGGTGGCCCCGGGCTCGAGCAGGCACGTCGCATCGTGACGGAGATCCCGGGACCCCGGTCCCGCGAGCTGGCGCAGCGCCGCGCCGCCGCGCTGCCGGCGGGCCTGGCCAGCGGCGCCGAGATCTACGCGGCCGCCGGGGGCGGGGGTGTGCTCGTCGACGTGGACGGGAACTCCTTCATCGACCTCGGCTCCGGCATCGCCGTCACCACCGTCGGCAACTCCGCGCCGCGGGTCGTCGAACGCGCCACCGCACAACTGCAGCAGTTCACCCACACCTGCTTCCTCGCCACCCCCTACGAGCCGTACATCGAGGTCGCCGAGGCCCTCAACCGGCTGACCCCGGGCACGCACGCCAAGCGCACGGCCCTGTTCAACACCGGCAGCGAGGCCGTCGAGAACGCCGTGAAGTACGCCCGCGCGGCGACCGGCCGGTCCGCCGTGGTCACGTTCGACCACGCCTTCCACGGCCGCACGCTGATGACGATGACCATGACGGCGAAGAACCAGCCCTACAAGCACTCCTTCGGCCCGTTCGCCCCGGAGGTCTACCGCGCGCCGATGGCCTACCCCTACCGGTGGCCGAGCGGGCCCGACCGCGCCGCGGACGAGGCGTTCGAGCAGTTCCGGCTGCTCGTCGACGCCCAGATCGGCGCGGACCAGGTGGCGTGCGTCGTCGTCGAACCCATCCAGGGCGAGGGTGGGTTCATCGTCCCCGCCGACGGCTTCCTGCGGCGCGTCGCCGACTTCTGCCGGGACCGCGGCATCCTCGTCGTCGCCGACGAGGTCCAGACCGGAATCGCCCGCACCGGAGCGTGGTTCGCGTGTGAGCACGAGGGCCTCGTGCCGGATCTGATCGTCACGGCGAAGGGACTCGCCGGCGGGCTCCCGCTCGCGGCCGTCACCGGCCGAGCCGAGATCATGGACCGTGCCCATCCGGGCGGCATCGGCGGCACCTACAGCGGCAACCCCGCCGCGTGTGCCGCGGCGCTCGGCGTCTTCGAGACGATCGAGGCCGAGCATCTGCTCGACCGCGCCCAGGAGATCGGCGCGCTGATGCTGCGGGAACTGCGCGAGATCGGCACCCGTCACCCCGTCGTCGGCGACGTCCGTGGCCGCGGCGCCATGGTCGCCGTCGAACTCGTCGAGCCCGGTACGACCACCCCCAACCGCGAAGCCGTCGCGGAGATCGCCCGGTACTGCCAGGCCCACGGAGTCCTCACCCTGACGGCCGGCACCTTCGGGAACGTGCTCCGGTTCCTGCCGCCGCTGTCGATCTCCGACGCGCTGCTCACCGAGGCGTTCTCGGTGCTGCGCGACGCGTTCGCCGCCCTCTGACCACCCCTACTTCCCCGAGGACCAGCACATGACCACCACCGCACCCGCACGCACGACCGGCCCCCTGCGGCCGCTCGAACTCCTCGGCGCCGACACCCTGCTCGACGCCGACGAACGCGACATCGCCGCCACCGTCCGGCGCTTCGTCGAGACCCGGCTCGCCCCCGAGGTCGGCAACTGGTTCGAATCCGCCACGCTGCCCAAGGAACTGGCGAAGGAGTTCGGCGCCCTCGGCGTCCTCGGCATGCACCTGGACGGATACGGGTGCGCCGGCACCAACGCCGTCAGCTACGGCCTGGCCTGCCTGGAACTCGAGGCCGGCGACAGCGGATTCCGCAGCTTCGTCTCGGTGCAGGGCTCGCTGTCGATGTTCTCGATCCACCGCTACGGCTCCGACGAACAGAAGGAGCACTGGCTGCCCCGGCTCGCCTCCGGCGACGCCATCGGATGCTTCGGCCTGACGGAACCCGACTTCGGTTCCAACCCCGGGGGAATGCGCACCCGCGCCCGCCGGGACGGGTCGGACTGGATCCTCACCGGCACCAAGATGTGGATCACCAACGGTAATCTCGCGGACGTCGCCACCGTGTGGGCCCAGACCGACGAGGGCGTGCGCGGGTTCGTCGTGCCCACCGACACCCCCGGCTTCACCGCCAACCCGATCCACCGGAAGCTGTCGCTGCGGGCCTCGGTGACCTCCGAACTGGTGCTCGACAACGTGCGTCTGCCGGCATCGGCCGAGCTGCCGCTCGCCCGCGGACTCGGCGCTCCCCTGTCCTGCCTCAACGAGGCCCGGTTCGGCATCGTGTTCGGCGCGCTCGGCGCCGCCCGCAACAGCCTCGAGACCGCGTTGGACTACGCCGCCTCCCGGGAGGTCTTCGATCGGCCGCTCGCCGCCTACCAGCTCACCCAGGAGAAGCTGGCCGACATGACACTCGAGCTCGGCAAGGGCTTCCTGCTCGCGCTGCACCTCGGCCGCCTCAAGGACGAGTCCGGGGTCACTCCCGAGCAGATCAGCCTCGGCAAGCTCAACAACGTGCGCGAGGCCCTGGCCATCGCCCGCGAATGCCGGACCATTCTCGGCGCCAGCGGAATCACGCTCGAGTACTCGCCGCTGCGGCATGCCAACAACCTCGAGTCGGTGCTGACCTACGAGGGCACCAGCGAGATGCACCTGCTCTCGATCGGCCGCGCCCTGACCGGTCACGCCGCATTCCGCTGACCCGCACCGTCGACGCGTCGAAGGGACACACGATGACGACACCCGTTCTGCTGCAGCACTACATCGACGGCGAGTGGTTCGACGGCGAGGCCGATGCCCTGGTGAGCATCAGCCCCGCCGAGCCGGACGTCACCGTCGCGCACGGCCGCGCGGCCACCGGCGACGACGTCGACCGGGCCGTCGCCGCCGCGCGGGCCGCGGCCCGGCACTGGGCGCGGACCCCGGCGCACGAGCGCGGTGCCGTCCTGGCCCGGGCGGCCGCCGTCGTCGAATCGTCCGCGTCACGGTGGGGTGCGGAGCTCGCCCGGGAGGAGGGCAAGACGCGGGGCGAGGGCGTCGCCGAGGTGCTCCGCGCGGCCCAGATCCTGCGCTTCTACGGCGGCGAGGGCGACCGGGAGGCCGGCGAGGTGTTCGCCTCCCCGCGCCGGGGGGAGCAGATCCTGGTCGCGCGCAAGCCCGTCGGCGTGGTGGGGGTCGTCACCCCCTTCAACTTCCCCATCGCCATCCCCGCCTGGAAGATCGCCCCGGCACTGACCTACGGCAACACCGTGGTGTGGAAGCCGGCAGGCACCGTGCCGCTGCTGGCGATGCGGCTCGTGCAGGCCCTCGCCGATGCGGGCCTGCCGCCGGGGGTGCTCAACCTCGTCATCGGCGGCCGGGAGGTCGGCGCCGGCATCGCCGACCATCCGGGGATCGACGCGCTGACCTTCACCGGTTCGACCGCGGTCGGCCGGAGCCTCGCGGCGGCCGGGGCCGCGCGGGGCGTGCCCGTGCAGGCGGAGATGGGCGGCAAGAACGCGGCCGTCGTGCTCGGCGACGCGGACCTCGATCTCGCCGCCGAACAGGTGCTCCTCGGCGCGTTCCGGTCGTCGGGGCAGAAGTGCACGGCGACCTCCCGGCTGATCGTCACCGACGACGTCGCCGACGAGTTCGTCGGTGAACTCGTCGCCCGGATCGGCAAGTGGACCGTCGGCAATCCCCTCGACGAGCACGTCCACATGGGTCCGGTGGTCGATGCCGCGGCGCGGACCTCGATCCAGGCAGGTGTCGACGAGGCGGTCCGGCAGGGTGCCCGCGTGCTGTGCGGCGGCCGGCCGTACGAGGACGGTGCACTCGCGGCCGGGTTCTACGTGCCGCCCACCGTGCTCGAACTGCCCGGCACCGGGCTCGACGTGTGGCGGGAGGAGTTGTTCGGACCCGTCCTGGCCGTGTGCCGCGCGGCGGACGCCGAGGCGGCGTTCGCGCTCGCCGACGACAGCGACTACGGCTTGTCGGCGGCCGTGTTCACCCAGGACCTCACCCGCGCACTCGGGGCGCTCGAGGACCTGGACGTGGGCATCCTGCACATCAACTCCGAATCCGCCGGCGCCGATCCGCACGTCCCGTTCGGCGGCGCGAAGAAGAGCGGCTACGGACCGAAGGAACAGGGCCGCGCCGCGCGGGAGTTCTTCACCCACACCACGACCGTCTACCTTCGCGGCGGGAGGCCGATCGCATGAGCCAGGGCGCACTCGACGGCATCGTCGTCGCCGATTTCACCCGGGTCCTCGCCGGCCCCTACGCCACGATGATGCTCGCGGACATGGGCGCCGAGGTCGTCAAGATCGAACGTCCCGGCACCGGCGACGACACCCGCGCGTGGGGACCGCCCTACGACGACGCGGGCTCGGCCACGTACTTCAACTCGGTCAACCGCAACAAGACCTCCGTGGTCCTCGACCTCGCGTCGGAGCAGGGCCGGGCCGAGGCCCGCCGGATTGTCGCGCGCGCGGACATCGTGGTCGAGAACTTCCGCGCGGGCACCATGGAGCGGCTCGGCCTGGGCTACGACGACCTGCTCGACGTCAACCCGGGGCTGATCTACTGCTCCGTCACCGGGTTCGGGAGCGGCGACGGAGCGGCCCTGCCGGGTTACGACCTGCTCGTGCAGGCCGTCGGCGGGCTCATGAGCATCACCGGACCCGAGGCCGGCACGCCGACGAAGGTGGGCGTCGCGGTCGTCGACGTGCTCACGGGCCTGCACGCCCTCGCCGGGATCCTCGCTGCGCTGCACCACCGGCAGCGCACCGGCGAGGGGCAGCGCGTCGAGACCAATCTCCTTGCCGCGCTGCTGTCGTCGCTCGTCAACCAGGGCTCGGCGTACCTCGGTGCCGGGGTGGTGCCGGGGATTCTCGGCAACCGGCACCCCAGCATCGCCCCGTACGAGGTGTTCCCGACCAAGGACCGGCCGCTGGCGCTGGCGGTGGGCAACGACAAGCAGTTCACCCGGCTCGCCGAGACGATCGGCGCGCCGGAACTGGCCACCGACCCGCGGTTCTGCAGCAACCCGCTGCGGGTCGCACACCGCGAGGAACTGTGCGAGGAGATCACCTCGATCCTCGCGACGGCCGGGGCCGACCACTGGTACGACGAACTCGCCCGCGTGGGTGTTCCGGCCGGACCCATCAACGACGTCGCCGAGGCCTTCGAGTTCGCGCGGCGACTCGGTCTCGACGCCGTCGTGTCGGTGCCCGGAAGTGCCACACCGCAGGTCGGAAACCCGTTGACCTTCTCCAGGACTCCGGTCCGGTACCGGTCGGCTCCGCCACCCCTGGGTGGAGCCGCGGACTGACCGGAGCGGCCCGGAGGAGTGCCCGTCCCGTCGCGTCCGGCCGCGGCGGGACGGGCGTCGCGCGCCGACGGGACCGCCGCCGGATCAGGGATGCGCGACGGCGCGATCCTCGGGCGCGGGAACGGCGGGCCGGCGGATCCCGAAGGACTCGAAACCGACGACGTACAGAAGAGTCACCAACGCGAACAGGTCCATGAACCCGAGGGCATTGCCGTGCAGGCCGTCGGCGACGGCCGGTTCGTGCAGCACGATCTCGGCGACCACGTAGTAGTACAGGACGAACGTGGTCACGGCGAGGGCGAACGTGATCGCCGCGCGGGACACCAGATTCGCTACGGCCCCGGCTGCCGTCGGCTTGTTACCGAAGGCGTTGGCCCACAGAATCATCCAGGCGACCCAGCACACGCCCAGCTGGGCCGGGAACTGATCGAGCGGGAAGCCCGGGTCGGCGGCCGTGCCGGAGCCGACGAGCACCGCACACACGGCGCGCAGTGCCACGAACAACACGGTGCCGAGCGCGATGTTGCCGATCGTCGAGACCAGCGCGACCCGCATGCGGCTCCCGGCCAGTCGCCACGGCCAGTTCTCCAGGGTCTGCCCGGTGAGCACGATCGCGACGATGATCGAGTAGTACCAGCCGAGCAGTGTGTCGACGTCGAGCAGTGCTGTGCCCTCCCGAACCGTCTCCGAGACCGCGGGTACCCCCAGTACGAAATAGAGCAGTGCGGTGGGGACGAGGAGGGTGACGATCTCGCAGGCACCGACCCACGGCTGTTTCAGGCCCAGATCGGTCCACGGCCAGTGCCCCCAGTTGAGCACCACCAGAACCCACGTGGAGAAGCCGAACAGGACGAACAGCGCGCCCGTGAAGTAGCCCAGGCCGTCGGGACGGTCGGCCGCGTAGTCGGGATACAGGTGGCCGATCCCGCTCGCCAGGACGTAGGTGACGACGACGGCGAAAACCGAGGTGGCGCCGAGGAACACCAGTCCGCGCCACGGCTGCCGTAGCCGGTCGAATCCCCAGAACTCGAGGTTGAATCCGGCCCACACGACGAACAGGAGCGCCCAGAACAGGAGGGCATTGAACGGTAGCGGATACAGGTCGAACGGACTGAACTGCGGGTCGGCGAGCAGATACCACGCCGCGACGGAGACGGTGAGGACCACGGCGGTGTTGACGACACCGAATCCGAGCCACCCCGGGGACGTGTCGGCGTGCGAGCGTTCGGGCATGGGATACCGGAACCTTCTGTGATGCCCTCGAATCGAGGGGTGAGGGGAACGTCGGCCGAGGAGATCGGTGAGTGGCGTGGTGGCCGGAGCCGGCTGCCGGATCGCGGACCGTGTCCTCGACGGTTCTTCGTCAGCTCCGGCGGCGCAGTTCGGGACCGGCCGTGGGAGCGTGGAGCATCGGAGTGTCCTTCCCGTGAGGATGCGACTCGTGAGAATGTGACTCGGAGCACACTCGAAACGATCACGCGTCACAACCGTTGCGCCGCGTTGCATCCCCCGCCCGGGTCCGGATCGTCCGCCACCGCCGGCATCTGCCGGGCCTCGACGGCCGCTCACCACTCCGTCGGGGTGTGGATTGCGTCGAGTTCCCGGCCACATCGTTCGCGGTGTGCGCGCTGTCGGGCACCTTGGACAACTCCCACTCTCACCTCACTAACAGCGCGATACTCTGTTAGTGACTGTTAGGAGGTGGTGGGGATGGCCGACACGGAAGACCGCTACCTGGCCGGTGACGTCGACTTCGAAAGCGCCGCCGCTGACGCGCTCGGCACCCCGAGCATCGATCGCCGCGATCTGTTGCCCCTGTTGCGTGCGCTGCGGGCCGCGAAGCGTCCCGCAGCGTCCCTGCCCGCCCACGAAGCCGACCTCCTCGACGTCGGCGGCGCACCCGAATCGCTCCTCGCCCTCGCCACCGTCGTCGCCGACCGGACCGCACGGATGCGCCGCCTGCTCGACAGCGCCCTGACCGTCGGGCAGGCCGCCGAACGACTCGGCGGTGTCGGCCCCTCCCGCGTCCGACAGCGCGTCGGCGACCGCAGCCTGTGGGCGCTCAAGCGAGCGAACCGGCTGCTGCTCCCCGCCGTGCAGTTCACCGACGACGGCCAGGTGCCCGGCCTCGACGCCGTCCTGCGGGCACTGCCCGAGAACATGCAGCCCCTGTCGATCCACGGTCTGCTGACGACGCCGCAACCGTCCCTTGTCGTCGACGGTGCCCCGACCTCGGTCGTCGACTGGCTGCTCACCGGCGGCGCCGTCGAGGACGCCCTGTCGGTCGTCGACCAGTATCTGACGGCCTGAGCCGCCGATGCTCCCAGCTCTGCCCCATCCGCCGGGCGTGGAGGCGCTCCGCGCGGCCGGAATCACCCCTGACGAATACCTGATCCTCGACACCGACACGATCGTCTGGCGGGTGCACTCCACGAGCGGCGACCACGTCCTGCCGTGGAACACCCTGCGCACCTTCGGGCCGGTCTTGCGGTTCGATCCGCACCCGCTGCCGCGCCGGGACCACGCCCGGCACGGGGTCTGGTACGGCGCCGCCGATGTGCCCGGGGCGTTGGCCGAGGCGTTCCAGACCACTCGAGTGATCGATACCCGCACCCGCGTCCCCTACCTGACCGCGGTGCGGTTCACCCGTCCCCTGCACCTGCTCGACGTCGCCGCCCACGGGCCCGGCCGATGGCCGACTCGCGTCGGAGCGAATTTCGCGCTCTCGACCGCAGCACACGGCATCGCCCAGCACTGGGCGCGCACCATTCGCGCCGCCCACCCGGATCTCGACGGGCTCGCCTACCGCGGCCGGTTCGCCGGTGGACTGTGCGTTGTGCTCTTCACGCCCGCCGCCCGGGCGTTCCCGGATCAGCCTGAGATGACCATCCCCCTCGACCACCCGGGATTCGCATCCCGGTTGGCCGGAGCTGCCGACCGAATCGGCTACGCGATCGAATAACCGGCCGATCCACTCCAGTGCCTCGCTCGCCCCGCGCCTGCTCTGTCCCGCCCTGGACGGCTGTATCCCCGGGAGGCGCAGACGCGATGCCTCTGCTCTGGTGCCGGACTCTTCGTGTGGTAACTCGGACGCCGGCACCTATCCACCACGGCCGTCCAGCATTTCCCTAGCCTTGACGGCCAGCCACCACTCCACGCGGGTGTGGATCGAGTCGAGGTCGCGGCCGGTGAGTTCGGTGATGCGGGCGAGCCGGTTGCGCAGGGTGTGCCGGTGGATACCGAGGGCAACGGCGGTGCTCTCGGCCTGACCGTTGTGCTCGAGGTACGCCGCAAGGGTCTCGACCAGTCGTCCACTCGCTCCGTGCTTCTCGTCGTAGGCATCGAGTGCTTCGAGACCCGAGTGGGCGATGGCCTGCAGCGCATCCGGATCCTGCATGCCCAGCAACACGGAGAAGGTGCCCAGCTCGGCGAACACCACCGGTGCCCGGCTGCCGTCCCGCGCCGCGCGTGCCGCCGAGAGCGCCTGATGCACACTGCTGTTCGCGTCCGTCACGGCGCCCGGACCACCCAGCCCGCACCGGACCGGGCGGCCGAGCTGCGCGCGGACGCGGTCCTGGACCCGGGTCGCGACCTCGCGTGCCCGGTCGGCCGGCAGGACCACCGCGACATCCGCACCGATCGACGCCGTGAGGTGGGGGATCCCCTCGGCGGCGAGGGCGGCGCCGACCTGCCGTTCCGCCGGCAGCAGCGGACCGACGTCGGTCAGCACGGCGACCGCGACGGTGTCGGTCGGTTCGAACCCGAAGTACCGGAGCAGGCCGGCGTCCATGCGTTCGGGTGCGTCGAAGAGGGTCCGGGTGACGACGGCCCGCAACCGCTGCTCCGCGCTCTGCACCTTCGCGGGCTTGCCGAGTTCGATGGAGATCAGCGACACGGCGTGGGCGAGGAGCAGACGGTCGGCCGGCGGGAGCGGTTCCGCGGTGCCGACGGCGAGGTATCCGTAGAGGTCCTGGGCGGCCGCGATGCTCTGCACGGTGTAGTGCCCGCCGTCGTCGGCCAGCACCTTGCTCAGCTGCCGCCGCCGCGGGGATCGGGACGCCGACTCCGACACCGCGCGGGCGTGCCGGATCGCCCGGCTCGTGTCCGATCCGTACTCCGCGAGCACGCGATCGTCGGGGTCGACGACGGCGACGACGCCGGCGAGCGCCTGGCCGAGCGCGGTCACCACCGCGGGCACGCCCCCGCGCAGCGTGGCCCGGGCCAGCCGCTCCTGCTGGTCGACGACCCGCTGCACCGCCCGCACCTGATCGGCGGTCAGTTCGTCGATGACCGCCCGGGTGATGGCGATGAACGGCGTCGAGGCGGGCACGGCGAGCACCGGGAACCCGAGCGCGTCACCCGCGGCGCGCAGACCGTCGGGCACGCGGTCGAACCGGGTGCCGGTGTCGAACGCCAATGCCACGCAGCCGGCTCCGACCAGGCCCTGGAGGTACGCGAACTGCGCGTCCGCGTCGGCGCCGATCTCCAGGCCGGTGGTCATCACGAGCTCTCCGCCCGAGAGCCACGGGGTGGGGTCGGGAAGCTCGATCGGATGCGCCCACTCGATGACACGGTCGGCGCCGTCGCGACCGGCCACGAGAGTGAGCCCGAGATCCGGCAGCGTCGTGAGCCGACGCACGGTGACAGCCATGACGACGATCCTTCCGCACACCGGGCGACTATGAGGTGGGGCGTTCGGCGAGGACTTCGAGGGCCAGGTGGAGGTCGGTGACGTCCCGCGGGGAGCGCAGGGACCGGCCCAGCAGGTCCTCGACGCGTTTCACCCGGTGCCGCACGGTGTTCGGGTGCAGATTCAGCTCCCGTGCCGTGCGTCCCACGTCCAGGTCCCGGGCCAGGTGCAGCACGAGGAAATCGACCAGGTCGTCGTGGCCGTCGAGCAGGGGACCCAGCACCGCGGTGGCGCGCCCGAGGGCCTGCTCCGGGTCGCGGCCCGCCAGCAGCCAGTCGGCGAGGCTCACGTCCTCGAAGCGCTGGGCGGTCCTGCCGAGCCGCTCGGCGGACCGTCGTGCCCAGCGCGCCTCCCGCAGTTTGCCGGGCCCGCGCGCGGGATCGGTGAACGGCTCGCTCGAGCCGCACGTCAATCCCTGCGGGAGGTTGTGGGACCACGACTCGAAGGCCTCGGCCCGGGCCGGGACCACTCCGATCAGGCCGCCGTCGCCGCGGGCGAGCAGCAGGGTCAGCCCGATGTCGCGGGCCAGACCGGACACGTCCGACTCGACGGCGTCGAGCAGTGAGTTCGCCCGGAACACCCATCGGCGGTTGTCGTAGTCGGGGGCGGCGGACAGGACCAGCATCCGCATGTCGGGCTCGGGGCCGAACCGGAGCATCTCGAGCTGGTCCAGGACGGTGTCGGCATCGGCCGGATCGCCCGACGCCAGTGCCCGCACCAGCGCGGCGTGCCGCGCGCGGTTCTCGACGGTGGCGCGCTGGCGGGTGCGTTCGATGGTGTTGAGCAGCCGCAGCGACACCTCGACCGCGGGAGCGGTGAGCGGGTCGGCGAGTTCGTTGCTCTTGGACGCGAGCGCCAGCCAGTAGTGCTGGTCGCCGGGCGAGATCGAATGCGCGCTCACCGACCACCGGCCCACCCGGAACAGCAGCCGCCCGTCCCGGCCGCGCAACTGGTTGCGGATCAGGTGGACGGGTGCGCCGCCGGCCGAGGCCACGACGTCGCCGACCTCGTTGTAGAGGACCACGCTGCTGCGGAGCAGCCCGGCGAGACGCGCGACGAGGTCGGCTTCCGGGGACTCGGCGGTCATCGCCTCGAGCAGGTGGTTCTGCATCTGCAGCGTACGTCGCAGCAGCATCGAGTCCTGCGCCTGCACTGCCGCATTGACGCGTCCGACCACCTCCATGAACGGCAGCTCCGGCGGGATCGCCACCACGGCGAACCGGTGGCGTTCGGCCTCGTCGAGCAGGGACCGGGGAATGTCGCCGGTGATCACTCCCACGCCGTACCCGAGTGCGGTGATGCCCGAACCGACGAGTTCGCGGATCAGCTCGCGGCAGGCCTGCTGCGGGTGCTCGAGGCTGGGAAAGCGCGAGCCGGTGGTGAGCATCATCGACCCCGGCCGCAGCCACCGGGTCGGGTTCTCGATCTCGATCGGGTGCGCCCCGGTGATTCCCACGTTCGGGTCGGCGTCGGTCACCAGCCGGAGCCCGAGATCGGGTTCGAGCAGCAGGTCGACGAGCCGGAAACGGTCCGGAAGCATGCGCGACATCTTTCCCCCTCCGATGTGAGAATCTCCAACGATTTGCCGAACTCGATTCACTTTCTCCAATTGATGAGGCGTCGACCAGGCCGAATACTGAGTCCACCCGATTCAGGAGTATGACGATGATCACATCTCGCAATCCCCACCTGCGCGTCGCCGTGGACGTCGGCGGCACTTTCACGGACGTGTGCATCTTCGACGAGAGCGCATCGACCACCCGCATCGCGAAGGTCCCCTCGACCCCCGACGACCCCATGCGCGCCGTGGTCGACGGTGTGCGCACCGCGGGCATCGACCTGACCGAGGTGACCCTGTTCTCCCATGGCACCACCGTCGCGACCAACGCGCTCATCACCCGCAACTTCCCGCCCGCCGCCCTGGTCACCACCCGCGGGTTCCGCGACGTGCTCGAGATCCGCGACGGCACCAAGGACGAGCTGTGGGACACGTACGTCGACGTCGGCACCCCCTACATCCGCCGCCGTGACCGGTACGAGGTCACCGAACGCATCGACTACGCCGGCGAGGTCGTCACCCCGCTCGACGAAACCGAGGTCCGCGAGATCGCCCGGATCCTGCGCCGCAAGAACATCAAGACCGTCGCGGTGTGCCTGATCAACAGCTACGTCAACAGCGCTCACGAGCAGCGTGTACGGGCCCTGCTCGAGGCCGAGCTGCCCGACGTCACCGTCTCGACGTCGAGCGAGATCCTCCCCGAGATCTTCGAGTACGACCGCGCCTCCACCACCGTCGCCAACGCCGTGCTCGCCCCGCTGGTCAGCGGATACGTCAACCGGCTCGAAGCGCAGCTGCGCACCGACGGGTACGACGGCGACCTGCTCCTGCTCCATTCCGGCGGCGGTTCCATGACCCCCGCGATGGTGGAGAAGTACCCCGTCCGGCTGGCCGCCTCGGGCATCGCCGCCGGCGCGATCGCCGTCGCGGACATCGCGACCCGCTGCGGATACCCCAACGCGATCGGCCTGGACATGGGCGGCACCAGCACCGACATCTCGCTCGTCTACGACGGTGAGGTCCGCACCACCAAGCAGTGGCAGGTCGAGTACGGCTTCCCCATCTCCTTCCCCAGCATCGAGGTGCTCACCATCGGGGCGGGCGGCGGCTCCCTGGCCTGGCTCGACGAGGCTGGCTCGCTGCGCAACGGGCCGCAGTCCGCCGGCGCCTCCCCCGGCCCGGCCTGCTACCTGCGCGGCGGCACCGAGCCGACCAACACCGACGCGAACGTGCTGCTCGGCCGCCTGGGCACCGCCCTCATCGGCGGCGGACTCACCCTGGACGTGGCGGCCGCGGAGAACGCGATCAAGCAGAGCGTGGCCGGACCGCTGGGTCTCGACGCCGACACGGCGGCGAGCAACATCATCCAGGTGGCCAACGCGAACATGGCGGATGCGGTGCGGCTGTTGTCGATTCGCCGGGGCTACGATCCACGTGACTTCGTCCTCGTCGTCTGCGGCGGCGCGGGCGCCCTGCACGGCGCGGCCCTCGCGAAGGAACTGTCCATTCCCACCGTCGTGGTGCCGCCCCATCCGGGCATCACCTCGGCGCAGGGCTGCCTGCTCGTCGACATCCGCCACGACCTGTCGGCGATGTTCCAGGGCCGCGTCGACGAGATCGACACGACCGCACTCGAACGCGAGTTCCTGCGCCTCGAGCAGGAGGGCACGCAGCGTCTGCGCCACGAGGGGGTCGCACCCGAACGGATGGTCCTCGACCGTCACATCAGCATGCGCTACGCGGGACAGTGGCGGTCGCTCACCGTCACCGCCGGCAGCGGTCCCGGCTTCCTCGCGGAGGCCGTCGAACGATTCCACGAGGAGCACGAGCGGGACTACTCGTTCCGGCGCGACGACACGCCTGTGGAGATTTACCAGATCGGCCTGCGCGCGGTGGGTACCACACCGAAGCCGAACTTCCCCCGCACCTCCGAACCCACCACCGCGGAGCCGGTGCCAGTGGAACGGCGCAGCGTCTACTTCGACGAGGCGCACGGACGGCTCGACACACCCGTCTTCGACCGCGACACCCTGGAGTTCGGTACGCGCATCCCCGGCCCTGCCGTGATCACCCAGCTCGACTCCACCACCGTCGTCCCCCCGGGGACCACCGCCACCATCGACGAGTGGGCGAACATCCGCATCGACATCCAGGAGTCCCGATGACCACCACGTCCCCCACCCTCGATCCGGTCACGTTCGAGGTCCTCAAGAACGCGTTCGCCACCTCGGTCGACCTGATGTCCGAGCAGATCCTGCGCACCTGCTACTCGTTCGTCATCTACTCGCGGGACTTCTCCTCCGCGCTGTGCGACGCCGAGGGCAACACCGTGATGCAGGGCAGCCAGGACATCGCCGTCCACGTCGGCACCCTCCACTTCCAGTGCAAGGCCGTGCTGGAGGAATTCGGCTCCGACATCAACCCCGGCGACATCTTCATGGTCAACGACCCCTACCGGGGCGGCACCCACCTCAACGACGTCAGCTTCGTCCGGCCCATCTTCGCGGACGGGGTCCTCATCGCCTTCGCGCAGAACAAGGGACACTGGGCCGACATCGGCGGCAGCGTCCCCGGATCGTTCGACGTGACCGCCACCGAGCACTTCGGTGAGGGCCTGCGGATCACCCCGGTGCGGGTGTGGCACGAGGGCCGCTTCCTCGCGGACGTCGCGAAACTGCTCGTCGCGAACACCCGGTCGCCGGAGATCAGCATGGGCGACCTGCACGCCCAGGCCGAGGCGACGGGCGTGTGTGAACGCGAGATTCACCGGCTGGTGGACAAGTACGGTCGCGGCACCGTCACCGACGCGATGCGCGAGGTCCAGGACTACGTCGAGCGCATCGTCCGCAGCCGGGTCGCCGACCTGCCGGACGGCACCTGGACCACCGAGGACTACCTCGACTCCGATCCGGCGCGTCCCGAAGGGCTCGTCCCGATCCGCGTCACCATGACGATCGAGGGCGACCAGCTCAGCTACGACCTGACCGGCAGTGCGCCCGCCGTCGCCAGCTTCCTCAACAGCGGCTACGGCACCGCGTTCTCCGGGATCGTGGCGGGTACCAAGTCGTTCTTCCCCGACGTGCCGCTGAACTCGGGTCTGTACAACGCGATTCACACCGACCTCGGGCCGGAGGGCACCGTCGTCAACGCGGGCTGGCCGCACGCGGTGACCGGGTTCTGCTCCGGTCCCTACGAGAAGATCATGAACGCGATCTTCGAACTGTGGTCGAAGGTCGTGCCCTCCCGGGCCATCGCCTGCTCGTTCAACCTCGAGTACCTGCTCGTCGGCGGGCGCGACGCCCGCACCGAGGAGCGGCCGTTCTTCATGTGGTACGACTGGATGGCCGGCGGCTGGGGAGGCCGCAGCTCGAAGGACGGATCGAGCGCCACGGCACCGGTGTTCGGCATCGGCCTGGCCGTGCAGCCGTGCGAGGGACAGGAACGCCTCACCCCCGTGCTCACCACCGAGCACGCCATCATCACCGATTCCGGTGGGCCCGGCGAATACCGCGGTGGGTGCGGCCTGTCCAAGGGCGGCGTCCTCACCGACAGCGACAACAGCGTGATGTCGTACTGCTGTGACCGTTCCCGCTCGGTCACGTGGGGCATCGAGGGTGGTCTGCCGTCCATCCCGCACGGCGTCTGGCTCAACCGCGGCACTCCCGAGGAGCGCTTCCTGGGGTCCGTGTTCTCGAATGTGCCGGTCCAGTCCGGGGATTCGTTCGAGCGGCCGTCGGCGGGCGGTGGGGGGTACGGGGATCCGCTGCAGCGGGACCCGGAGGCCGTGCTCGAGGACGTGATCGACGGCTACGTTTCCGTCGAGCGCGCTGCCCTGGACTACGGCGTCGTCGTCGTGCCGGTGGACCCCGAGATCGACCGCTACGAGCTCGACGACGACGCCACCGATCGGCTCCGCACGGAGATCCGTGCATCGCGCGAGGGCTGGCTCGGCGAGGACCCCGAAGCCGTCGCCGCCCGCTACCGCAGCGGGGAGCTGTCCATGCTCGACCTCGTGCGCCGTTACGGCGTGATCGTCGACTGGGGCACCGGCGCGCTGCTGCCCACCACCACCGCCCAGTTCCGCGACCTGCTGCGGACCCGCTCCGTCGCGCACTGGTCCTGACGCGTGAGGCGGGGCAGCGATCCCGCTGCCCCGCCTGAGGTTTCCCGCTCTCCCCTCCCCGAAGACTCTCCCCTCCCCGAAGACTCCCCTTGCCGAACCTCCCGTGCCGCGGGCGGTCGAGCGCCCCTGCGCCGGTTCGGATTCCCTCCCCTCGAGAGGCGACCCCCATGTCCGATCACCTCACCGACTCCGCCCCCGAATCCCCCGTGGACCGCGATCGCGTGCCCGAATCCGGCCGGCTGTCCCGCTGGTCGCTGACGATGGCCTGGTGGGCCATGTTCAGCGCCATGTTCTGGCTCTACATCGCGGTCGCCTCGGCCGGCGCGGTCGGGGTACCGGCCACCCTCGCCGGGATGGCCGCCTCCATCGCCACCTTCGGCGTCGTCAATCTGCTGCTCTCCCGCTATGCGATCCACACCGGCCTGTCCGTCGAGCTGCTGTCCCGGCGCATGTTCGGCGCCGTCGGCTCGCTGCTCGCCCCGGCGCTGTTCGCGGCCACCGCGCTCTACTACGGGGTCTTCGAAGGCTCCATCGTCGCGGTGGCGCTGCAGGAGTACTTCGGCGGCGACATCCGGCTGTGGTACCTGCTGTGCACGGTGTACATGATCCCGGTGGTGATCGGGGGCGTGGCCGCATGGCTCGACAAGCTCAACGGGATCCTGCTGCCGTTCTACCTCGTCGGCATGGTCGCCGTCGTGGTGGCTGCGACCGTGCAGCAGGGTTACCCCACCGGGTGGCTCACCGCCACGGTGGCCTCGGGTCCGCTTCCGGGCTGGCTCACCGCCTACCTCGTCTACATGGGCGTCTGGGTGCTGATGATGTACACCTTCGACTACGCGCGGCTCGGTCGCCGCGCCGACGCCGGCTTCCACGGCACCGTCACCTTCGGCTGGGTGTTCTACGCGCTGACCTTCGGCGTCAACGGACTCGTCGGGCTCTACCTCCTCGGCGCCTGGGACATCGCCGGCACCGAGACCGGCGTGGTCGAGGCGGTCGTCGGCTCCCTCGGCTTCGCCGGGGTGCTGCTGATCATCGTGTCCCAGACCCGCATCAACTCGGCCAACTTCTACCTCGCCTCCACCAACCTGCAGGTGTTCGTCCACCGGGCACTGCGCCTCGACGTGCCCCGGCCGGTGTGGGTGGTGGTCACCGCGGTGCTCGCCTACCTGCTCATGCTCACCGACGTGCTGGGATACCTGCTGCAGGCCCTCGCCTGGCAGGGCGTGCTCATCACCGCGTGGGTGGCGATCGCGGTGGTCTACGTGCTGCGCGATCGGGGGCGCATCATGCCCCGTACCGCGTCCGGCGGGGCGCTGGCGTGGCTGATCTCCTCCGTCGCGGGCATCGTGCTCACCGTGCAGGAGGTCAGCACGACGTGGGCGCAGCTCGCCCCGGTGGTGACGGTGCTGCTGGCCGCGGGCAGCTACGTGCTGCTCACCCCGACGGATCGTGCGCCCTCGGAACCCGAGGCGGCGCAGGGACCCGAAACGCCGCAGGGACCCGAAACGCCGCAGGGACCCGAAACGTCGCAGAAGCCCGAAACGTCGCAGGCACCCGAGGCGGCGCCGGACGAGGCGCAACCGGTCTGAATCCGACGGACAATCGCCCCGACGGCGGGTGTGACTCACGATTGTGTACATCACGGACATGTCGTGGGTCACATCGCGGTCGTAGGGTTCTCCCATCCGAGCGACAGCGCCGCCGGGACGCCGGAACCGGCACCCCACGGCGCCGCACACCAGGTCTCGAAGGGAGTGCCGTGCACACCGATTCACCGGCCGAAAGGTCCGACACCCTGGGTCACGCGCTGAAGAGGCGTCATCTCACCATGCTGTCCATGGGCGGGGTGATCGGCGCGGGATTCTTCGTGGGCATCAGCGCGATCATCGGCCAGGCCGGCCCCGGCGCGATCCTCACCTGCCTGATCTGCGGACTCATCGTCTTCCTGGTCATGCGCATGCTCGGGGAGATGGCCGTCGCCAAGCCCTGCACCGGCTCGTTCACCGAGTACGCCCGCGACGCCATGGGCAACTGGGCGGGCTTCGCCACCGGCTGGCTGTTCTGGTACTTCTGGGTGGTCGTCGTCGGAATCGAGGCCGTGGTCGGGGCCACCCTGCTCGGCCGCTGGCTCCCCGGTGTTCCGTTGTGGCTGATGGCGGCCGGCCTGCTGTTGATCATGACCGTGGTGAACCTGTTGTCGGTCGGCAACTTCGGTGAGGCCGAGTACTGGTTCGCCGGAATCAAGGTCGCGGTGATCATCGCGTTCCTCGTCCTGGCCGGTCTCTACGTGCTGGGCGTCTGGCCGGGGGCCGACCTGTCGTTCGTAAACCTGACCGCCCACGGCGGCTTCCTGCCGAACGGCTTCACCCCTGTCCTGGTCGGAGTGGTCGCCGTCATCTTCTCGATGACGGGAGCCGAGCTGGTCACGATCGCCGCGGCGGAGTCGAAGGAGCCGGCCGCGGCGATCCGCCGCGCCACCAGTACCGTCGTGTTCCGGATCCTCGCGTTCTTCGTCGGCGCGACGTTCCTGCTCGTCACCATGCTGCCGTGGGACAGCTACGTCGTCGGCGAATCCCCGTTCGTGTCCGCCCTCGAGGTCCTGGGTATCCCCGGCGCGGCCGAGATCCTCAACTTCGTGGTGCTGGTCGCCGTGCTCTCGTGCCTGAACTCGGGGCTCTACACCGCGTCGCGCATGCTGTTCGTGCTCGGTGCCCACCGCGACGCCCCCGCCTGGATGACGGCCGTCAACTCCCGCGGTGTCCCGCTGAAGGGCGTGCTGTCGTGCACGTTCGTCGGATACGTGTGCATCGTCGCCGCCTACGTCTGGCCCGACACCATCTTCCTGTACCTGGTCACGTCGTCCGGTGCGATCTGCCTGTTCGTGTACATCATGATCTGCCTGTCCGAACTGGTGCTGCGCCGCCGCTGGGAACGCACGTCGCCCGAGATCCTGCAGTTCCGGGTGTGGCTCTACCCCGTCCTGCCCGTCGTCGTCACGGCCGTCATCGTCGCGATCCTCGTCGGCATGTGGTTCACCGGCGCCCGCGCCGAACTGGTGCAGTCGCTGATCGCGCTCGCCGTCATCGTCGCCGCGTACCACCTCAAGACCCGGTACCTGCGCCGGCGTGGTGGCGCACGGACCGCTGCGCCCGAGGAGGCGGCACTGGCCCGGGCGATGCACGTCGCGGCGGCGCCGCAGCCCGCCGCCTCGGGCGATCCGGCACCCTGACGATCCGTTCCGCGCCGCCGGCTGCCTTCCGCAGCCGGCGGCGCGGTGTTTGTGCTCGGAGGACAACACCCGGCCGGAACTCGAGCCCGCGAGGCCGTAGCCGGGACGTGATCCCCGTCACTACCGTCGTGGTCAGCCGAAAACGAGAGGACCGACGGTAGTGACGATCGAATACCTGGTGTGGCACCGCGAATCGGACCGGCCCTGCGTGCGGGACGACAACCGGCAGCTCACCTACGCCGAATTCGCCCGCAGAGTCGACGGTTTCGCGGCGCAGCTCCAGCAGCACGGCATCGCAGCGGGTGACGTCGTCGCGGTGATGCTGCCCAACCGGGCCGAACTGCTCGTCGCCCTCATGGCGGCGTGGCGGCTGCGCGCGACGGCCACCCCCGTCAATCCGGCGTTCACCGCGAGCGAGGCCGGGTACCAGATCGACGACGCCGGAGCCGCACTCGTCGTGAACGCCGGTCCCGGCGCCCCGTCGGGCGGCCGACCGGTGATCCACGTGGACGACATGGCCGTCGCCGCTCCCGCCGGATGGGCGGCCGGCGCCGACCCGGAACCCGACGACACCGCCCTGCTGATCTACACCTCCGGCTCCACGGGCCGCCCGAAGGGCGTGCAGCTCACCCACGCGAACCTGCAGTTCATGGCGGACTCCTTCCGCACGCACCTGCGGCTGACCGAGACCGACCACTGCCTGCTGATCCTGCCGCTGTTCCACGTCAACGCGATCGCGGTCAGCTTCCTCGCGCCCCTGCTGGCCGGTGCTCAGCTCAGCATCACCGGCCGGTTCTCCCCGGACCGCTTCTTCGGCGACGTGGCCCGGCTGCGACCGACGTACTTCTCGGCCGTGCCCACCATCTACGCCCTGCTGGTCTCCCAGCCGCAGGACACCCCGGTGGACACCTCGTCGCTGCGCTTCGCGATCTGCGGCGCGGCCCCGATCTCCAAGGAACTCCTCGACCGCGTCGAGCAGCGCTTCGGGCTCGTCGTCGTCGAGGGCTACGGGCTCACCGAGGGCACCTGCGCGTCGGCGTGCAACCCGGTCGACGGCCCCCGCAAGCTCGGCACGGTCGGCCCCGCGCTGCCCGGTCAGCAGATCGCCGTCGCCGGACCCGACGGCCGGCACCTGCCGCCCGGCGCCACCGGCGAGGTGCTCATCAAGGGCCCCAACGTGATGCGCGGCTATCTCGGCCGGCCCGAGGAGACCGCCCGCACCGTCGTCGACGGCTGGTTGCACACCGGCGACGTCGGCCGGCTCGACGAGGACGGCTACCTCACCCTCGTCGACCGCATCAAGGACATGATCATCCGCGGCGGGGAGAACCTGTACCCCAAGGAGATCGAGAACGCGCTCGCCACCCACCCCGCGGTCCTCGAGTCCGCCGTGATCGGCGCGCCGCACGAGGTGTACGGCGAGGTCCCCGTCGCGTACGTCGTGACCTGCCCCGGCCGGACCGTCACCGGGGCCGAACTGCTCACCCACGTCGCCGAGCGGCTGACGAGGGTCAAGGTGCCCGCCGAGGTACACGTCGTCGACTCCCTGCCGCGCAACCCCGTCGGGAAGATCGACAAGCCCGTTCTGCGGCGCAGCCACGGGGCTCCCGTGCACGCCTGACCGCTCCCCGAGACACCACACGCTCCGACTCGCCGGCCCCGGGCCGGTGGGGCGGCCGCCCCTACCCGAAAGGCGAATTCCCATGGGTTTCAAGACCGGCCACTTCCCGGAAGTGGATCCCGCCACCTTCCGTCAGCTCCCGTTCCGGGATCGGCTGCGGGCCATGTCGACCCACTGGGTCGACCACGGATTCGGCACCCCGAAGATGGTGCACACCGTCTACATCCTCAAGCTGCTGGTCCTCTACGTCGGCGCCGGCACCGCCCTCGCGACGCTGACCTCGGGCCTGCCCTGGCTCGACGTGGCGTCGTGGTGGAACCAGCCGATCGTCTACCAGAAGCTGATCCTGTGGACGGTGCTGGTGGAGGCGCTCGGCGTCGGCGGCTCGTGGGGCCCGCTCGCCGGGCACTTCAAGCCGATGACCGGCGGATTCCATTCCTGGCTGAAGCCGGACACGATCCGGCTCCCACCGTGGCCGGGCAAGGTGCCGGGCACGGCCGGTGACCGCCGCACCGCCGGCGACGTCGCGCTCTACGCCGTCCTGCTCGTCAATCTTCTTGCCGCCATCGTTCTTCCGGGTGTCCACACCGCCTCGGTCGACGCGGTGATCGCCGACAACGCCGGACTGGTCCGGCCCGCGGTGGTGGCACCGATCGTCGTGCTGCTCGTCCTGATCGGCCTGCGCGACAAGGTGATCTTCATTGCGGCGCGCAGCGAGCAGTACCTGCCCGCGCTGGTGTTCTTCACCTTCCTGCCGTTCGTCGACATGATCGTCGCCCTCAAGCTGCTCATCGTCACCGTCTGGGTCGGCGCCGGCGTCTCGAAGTTCGGTCACCACTTCTCGATGGTGATCCCGCCGATGATCAGCAACACGCCGTGGATGCTGTCCAGGACGATCAAGCGCGCGCACTACCGCAGCTTCCCGAACGATCTGCGCCCGTCCGTGCTGGCCGGCGGCGTCGGGCACGTCCTGGGCACCCTCGTCGAGATCGCCACGCCGCTCGTGCTGCTGTTCTCCACGAACCGCACCCTCACGCTGCTCGCCGTGCTGCTGATGGTGGCGTTCCACTTCTTCATCGCGTCGACCTTCCCGCTCGCGGTGCCGCTGGAATGGAATCTGCTGTTCGCCTACGCCACGGTCTTCCTGTTCTGGGGCTTCCCCGCGTGGGACGGTTACGCCGTGACCGACATGTCGTCGCTGTGGCTGGCCGGGGGGATCACCGCCGGGTTGTGCTTCTTCCCGGTGCTGGGCAATCTGCGTCCCGACCTGGTGTCGTTCCTGCCGTCGATGCGGCAGTACGCCGGCAACTGGGCGTCCGCCACCTGGGCGTTCGCGCCGGGCGCGGAGGAGAAGCTGAATCGGCACATCGTCCGCGGTGCGCAGAACACCCGCACCCAGCTGCTCGCCACCTACCCCGAGGACGTCGCGGACGTGGTGATGCACCAGCTGCTCGGCTGGCGGTCCCTGCACAGCCAGGGCCGGGCACTGTTCTCCCTCATGATGCGGCACCTCGGGGACGACATCGACACCTACGACCTGCGCGAGGCCGAGTTCTCCTGCAACTCGATCGTCGCCTTCAACTTCGGGGACGGTCACCTGCACAACGAGCACCTCATCGCCGCCATCCAGCGCCGCTGCAACTTCGCCCCCGGCGAGTTCGTCGTCGCGTGGATCGAATCGCAGCCCATCCACCGGGGCACCCAGGAGTACAAGGTGATCGACGCGGCCCTCGGCGTGATCGAACGCGGCACCTACAGGGTGGCCGACGCCGTCGCCGAGCAGCCCTGGTTGCCCAACGGACCCATCCCGTTCGACGTGCAGTGGACAATGGACCGCACAGACGCCGAACAGCTGGAGGTGCAGGCGTGAGTACGGCGGTCGTGGTCGGCAGCGGGCCCAACGGGCTCGCCGCCGCCGTCCACCTCGCCCGTCGCGGCGTGGACGTCCAGGTCCTCGAGGCAGCCGAGGAGATCGGCGGCGGAACCCGCTCCGGCGAGCTCACCGTCCCCGGCCTGGTCCACGACCACTGCTCGGCCTTCCATCCGATGGGTGCCGGCTCCCCCTACCTGCAGACCCTCGGCCTCGAACGGTACGGCCTGCGGTGGCGGTGGCCGGAGATCGACTGCGCCCACCCCCTCGACGGGGGTGAGGCCGCCCTGCTGCACCGCTCCCTCGACGTCACCGCGGCCGGTCTCGGCGCGGACGGGCCGCGGTGGCGGCGGATGTTCGCCGACCTCGCATCCGGGTTCGACGCGCTCGCCGCGGACCTGATGCGGCCGGTGCTGAACGTCCCCCGCCACCCGCTGCGGCTGGCGGGGTTCGGGCCGCGGGCCCTGCTGCCCGCGACGGCCGCGGCCCGCTGGTTCCGCACGCCGAAGGGACGGGCCCTGTTCGGCGGCATCGCCGCCCACGCCTACCACCGGCTGGACCGCCCGGCGACGTCCGCCGTGGGGCTGATGATCACCGCCGCGGGCCACCGCTACGGGTGGCCGGTGGCCGAGGGCGGCTCCGCGGCCATCGCGCGCGCACTGACCGCCCAGCTCGCCGAGCACGGTGGCAAGGTGCACACCGGCGTCCGGGTCCGTCGCGCGGCGGACCTGCCGCCGGCGGACGTCGTCCTCCTCGACGTCGCCCCCGGCGCCGCCCTCGACATCCTCGGTGACGCGGTGCCGTCGCGGATCGCCAAGTCCTACCGCAAGTTCCGTCACGCTCCCGGCGCCTTCAAGGTCGACTTCGCGATCGACGGCCCGATCCCCTGGACCGATCCGGACTGCGGGCGGGCCGGGACCGTCCACCTCGGCGGCGAGTTCGCCGAGATCGCCCGGGCCGAACGCGACGTCGCGACGGGCCGCATGCCGGCGAAGCCGTTCGTGCTGCTCGGTCAGCAGTACGTCGCCGACCCGACCCGCTCGGCGGGCGGCCTGAACCCGGTGTACGCCTACGCCCACGTCCCGGCCGGCTACACCGGTGACGCGACGGACGCGATCGTCGCGCAGATCGAGCGGTTCGCCCCGGGGTTCCGGGACCGCGTCGTCGCGACCTCGACGACGGCACCGGCCGACCTCGCGCGGCAGAACCCCAACCAGATCGGCGGGGACATCGTCGGCGGTGCCAACGCCGACCTGCAGGTGGTCTTCCGGCCACGAATTGCACTGGACCCCTACAGCACCGGGGTTCCGGGTGTCTACCTGTGCTCGGCTTCCACCCCGCCCGGGGCGGGCGCGCACGGAATGTGCGGTTACAACGCCGCCGAGTCGGCGCTGCGGCACCTGCGGAGCACGGGCCGTGGCTGAGCCGGTGGTCTCGGGGCGGTCGACGGGTGCACCGTCGGCCGTCGACGACGTCCGGCGCGTCGTCGCCGAGGTCGCGCGCCGCTTCGACGCCCGCCAACGGGAGATCAGCCGTTCCATGACCGCGATGATGGCGCGCGAGATCGCCCACCTCGACGAGGATCCGCAACTCGTCGAACTCCTCGAGGCGAGCGTGCACGGCAACATCGCGACGATCATCCACGTGCTCACCAACGAGATCCCTGCCGACCACCTCCAACCCACGACGGCGGCAGTGGAATACGCGCTCCGTCTCGCGCAGCGCGACGTGCCGTCGCACTCCCTCGTCCGAGCGTACCACATGGGGCAGAACGACCTCATGCGGCTGTGCTTCGACGAGGTGCGGTCGATGAACCTGCCGCCGCAGGTGACCCTCGACGTCGTCGAGTACATCTCCGCGGTGGTCTACCGGTACATCGACTGGATCACCCTGTACGTGTTCGACGCGTACGAGAAGGAACGTCGCCGGTGGTCGGCCGTGCGCGGCAACGTGCACTCCGCCCTGATCCACGGCCTCGTCGACGGATCCGAGACCGACGCCGCGGCGTTCGAGGCGGAGACCCGGTACCGGCTCGACCGCTGTCACGTCGGGGTGATCGCCTGGACCACAGTCGAATCCGCGGACGGTGCCATCAATCCGCTGGACCGGCTGGTGCGTGCGGTGGCGGTGCATCTCGGGTCGGACGCCCCGCCGATCCTCACCGCCATCGACCGGCGCACGGTGTGGGCGTGGCTTCCGTTCGATCGGCGCCGGCCGGTGATCGACACGGCGGCGCTCGACGCCGTCGTGCGCTCCCATCCGGCCGGCCGTCTCGCGGTGGGCCTGCCCGGTTCCGGCCTGGCCGGCTTCCGGCGCTCGCACGAGCAGGCCGAGGCCGCGTATTCGATTGCGGTGGCGCAGACCACGTGCACCCGGCGGGTCGTCGGCTTCGGGGATCGGGGCGTCGCGGTGGTGTCGCTGCTCGCCCGCAACCTCGACGCCGCGCGGGCATGGGTGGGCGAGATCCTCGGTCCGCTCGCCGACGACACCGAACAGGCCGCGATGCTGCGGGTCACCCTCGGCACCTACTTCGCCACCGGTGAGAGCCACCTGCACACCGCCGAACGGCTGAACCTGCACCGCAACACCGTCAAGTACCGGATCAACAAGGCGCTCGGCGACCCGACCGGGGCACCCGCGGTGCACGACAAGCTGGACATCGCGCTGGCGCTGCAGGCGTGCGAGTTCCTCGGGGCGGCGGTGCTGCGCTGACGCGCACCGGCCCGGCGGTGCTGGATGACGTGCACCGGCCCGGCGGTGCTGGTTGACGTGCACCGGCCCGGCGGTGCTGGGAGGATGCGGCGTATGAGCATCTCCGGGGTGAAGGCACTGGTCTTCGACGTGTTCGGCACGGTGGTGGACTGGCGCACCAGCATCGCGCGGGAGGCGGCGCCCCTGCTGGCCCGCTACGACGAGTCGATCGACCCGGTCGTCTTCGCCGACGCCTGGCGGGCTCGCTACCAGCCGGCGATGCAGGCGGTGCGAGCGGGCACCCGGCCGTTCGTGCGGCTGGACGTGCTGCACCGAGAGAACCTGGACGCGGCGCTGCGTACGGTCGGCATCGATCCGGCCGCCGTGCCGGGGACCGATCTCGATCGGCTCAATCTCGCCTGGCACCGGCTCGATCCCTGGCCCGACGCCGTCGAGGGACTGACCCGGCTGAAGCAGCGTTTCGTCGTCGCCCCGTTGTCGAACGGCAACATCGGCATGATGGTGGACATCGCCAAACGGGCGGGCCTGCCCTGGGACGCCGTCCTCGGTGCCGAGGTCGCGCGAGCCTACAAGCCCATGCCCGAGGCGTATCTGCGCACGGCCGACATCCTGGGCCTGGAGCCGGGCGAGGTGTGCATGTGCGCCGCCCACAACGAGGACCTGGCGGCCGCGCGGTCCTGCGGCCTGAGGACCGCGTTCTTCGCGCGACCCACCGAGCACGGCCCGGCCCAGACCACGGACCTGCGCGCGGAACAGGACTGGGACGTGATCGCCGACGACCTGATCGACCTCGCCCGCCGCCTGGGCGCCTGACGGCACCCGTGCGCGCTTCTGGTAGCGGCTGCTACCAGAAGCGCGCACGGGGTCAGGCGCCGATCAGGCCGTCGGACTTCCAGGCCGCGACGACGGCCGGGCGCGGCTGCGAGGTGCCGCCGTCGGGCCAGTGCGACGACGGGGCGTCCCACGTGGCGTCGTCGGTCTCGCCCGGGTGCTGCACACACACGACGACGCGGTTCTCCTGCACGATCGGTCCGCACGTCTCCGCACCGACGGGCACGGTGAGGAACTGCTTGGTCTCCCCGCGGCGCGGGCCGTCGAGCGCGACGCTGAACAGTCCGTCGTTGGACTTCAGGGCGTTGCCGTCGGTGGAGATCCACAGGTTGCCGTGCGGATCGAAGGCGAGATTGTCCGGGCACGAGATCGGGCTGACCTGCGCCTTGTCGAAACCACCGAAGTACGTGTCGGCGGCCTCCGGATCGCCGCAGACCAGCAGCAGGCTCCACGTGAACGACGTGCCGGCGTGGTCGTCGTCGATCTCGAGCACCTGCCCGTTCTTGTTGTTGTTGCGGGGGTTCGCGACGTCGGCGGCGGCCTTGCCGTCCTCGCCGCGCTTGGTGTTGTTGGTCAACGCGACGTAGACCTTGCCGGTGACGGGGTTCGGCTCGAAGTCCTCCGGCCGGTCCATCTTGGTGGCCCCGACCTTGTCCCCGGCCAGACGGGTGAACACCGCGACCTCCTCGGCGGTCATGCCGTCGACCAGGGACTCGCCGCGGCCGTCCTCGGCGGTGCGCAGCAGGGGAATCCACTCTCCCGTGCCGGCGAATGTGCCGGAAGCGGGAAGCACGCCGCTGCCGTCGATCTCGTCCGGCGAATCACCGGTCAGCTTGGCCACATACAGGGTGCCGGCGTCGAGCAGCGTCATGTTGTGCCGCATCGCCGCCTGCGACGTGCCGGGCTGCATCTTGCGGGAGGAGACGAACTTGTACATGTAGTCGAAGCGTTCGTCGTCGCCGCTGTAGGAGACGACGGTGCCGTCGCCCGTGACGTGGATCGTCGCGGCCTCGTGCTTGAACCGTCCGAGGGCGGTGTGCTTGACCGGCACGGACGTCGCGTCCCACGGGTTCACCTCGACGACCCACCCGAACCGGTTGACCTCGTTGGGGGTGGCGACGATGTCGAAACGCGGGTCGAAGCGCTCCCACAGGCGTTCCGACGCGCCGCCCTCGAGGCCGTAGCGTGCCAGTCGCTCGGCGGCGACGGGGTCGGTGACGTTCTCGGCGTTGGCGAAGTACTGGTTGAAGTTCTCCTCGCCGGAGAGCACCGTGCCCCACGGGGTGAGACCGCCGGCGCAGTTGTTCAGGGTGCCGAGCACGCGGGTGCCGGTCGGGTCGGCGGCGGTCTTGACCAGGTCGCTGCCCGCGGCGGGACCGGTGAGAACGAACTCGGTCAGACCGGTGATACGCCGGTTGTGCGGGCCGAATTCGGGTGTGAGACGACCGGATCCGGCCTCACCCTTGACCTGCACGACGGACAGCCCGTGATTGGCCCATCCGATGCGCACCTGCTCCTCGGTGGGGTTGTCGGGATCGTAGCCGGCGAACATGAAGGGCTCGGACGTGTACTCGTGGTTGACCACCAGCAGGTAGGTGTTCGGCACGCCGTCGACGGGCAGCAGCCCCGCGAAGTCGTTGTTGTAGCCGAACTGCTTCTCCTGCGCGGCCGCGGTCTGGTTGCCGATGTCGAAGGCGGGCGCATCCGGCAGCACCGGGTCACCCCACCGGATGACGACGGACTGGTCGTAGCCCTCGGGAACGGTCACGACGTCGTCGGTGTTCGGGACGACGGCGGTGAAGTCGGTGCCGGTGGGCGCGGGGCCGAGGTCCGCCGGGCCCGACGTCGTGGCGCCGCCGGTGCTGCCCGCGTCGTCGGCACACGCGGCGAGCACACCGCCCGCACCGACCGCGAGCACCGCCATCGCGCCGCCGCGCAGCACGCCGCGCCGGCTCATGGCGGTGCGCACGACGTCACCGAAGTACTCGCCCCCGGAGGTGTTGGGCACGGCGTGGGAACACGCGTTGCCGCACTTGTAGCGGCAGGTGACGGCGGCGCGTGACGATTTGCCGTCGTGCGTGACGATCAGCGGCAGGGGCTTCGGACTCACAGGTACTCCCTCGTCGAATCGGTTCAACGCGGGCACCGTAGGAGACCGAAACCAGGCGAAGGGAAAGACGAGGTGAACGTCCGGTGTGCCCTTTGGGCTGCCCCAGCCGCCCAAAGGACACACCGGCCGCGGAGCGGCCTACAGGACCTGCGACAGGAACTGTTGCAGGCGCTCGGTTTTCGGGGCGTCGAACAGTTCCTCGGGTGGGCCGGTCTCGACTACCGCGCCGTGGTCCATGAACACCACGGTGTCCGACACCGAGCGGGCGAAGCCCATCTCGTGGGTGACGACCACCATCGTCATGCCGCCCGAGGCGAGGTCGGCCATGAGGGCGAGCACCCCCTTGACGAGTTCCGGATCGAGCGCCGAGGTGGCCTCGTCGAAGAACATCACCTGCGGGGCCATCGCGAGGGCGCGGGCGATCGCGACGCGCTGCTGCTGCCCGCCGGACAGGTTGCCGGGACGGGAGTCGGCCTTGTGTTTCAGCCCGACCAGGTCGAGCTGTTCGAGGGCGAGCGCGCGGGCCCGCTCCTTCGACAGCCCCTTGAGCTTGTGGGGGCCGAGCGCGATGTTCTCGGCCACCGTCTTGTGCGGGAAGAGGTTGAAGTGCTGGAACACCATCCCGATCCGCTGCCGCAGCTCGTCGGGGTTGTCCTTCAGCACCGAGCGGTCGTCGAGGAGGATGTCGCCGGCGTCGGGTTCGTGCAGCCGGTTGAGCACGCGCAGCAGGGTCGACTTGCCCGAACCGGACGGGCCGACCACGGTGACGGTCTTCCCGGCGTCGACGTGGATGTCGACCCCGCGCAGCACCCGGTTGGTTCCGAAGGCCAGGTGCAGCCCGGTCCCGGTGAGGGACACACTCTCGGGGACGGTGGTCGGCATCGGTCAGCCCCTCTCCACGACGAGTTCCTGTTCGAGCGGGTCGAGGGTGGCCTCGGGCCGGCCGGTGCGCAGGCGGTGGTCGATGTAGTTCACGAGGTGCGTCAACGGCACCGTGAGGATCAGGTAGAACAGGCCCGCCGCGACGAGCGGGGAGAGATTGCCGGTCTGGGCGTTCAGGTCGCGGCCGACGGCGAACAGTTCCCGCTGGGTGGCCAGCAGGCCGAGGAAGTAGATGAGCGACGAGTCCTTGATGAGCGAAATGAACTGGTTCATCAGCGCGGGCAGCACGCGTCGCACCCCCTGGGGGATCACCACCAGCGTCAGCGCCCGGCGGTAACTGAAGCCCAGGGCGCGGGCAGCCTCCATCTGCCCCGGTTCGACCGACTGGATGCCCGACCGGAAGATCTCCCCGATGTAGGCGGCCGCGAGCAGCGCCAGGGCGGCGGCGCCGAGCCAGTACGGGTTGTTGCCCGTCAGGCCCTGCACCACCGGTCCGGCACCGAGGCCGACGAGGAGGATGATCACGACGGCGGGCAGCCCCCGGAAGATGTCGGTGTAGACGCGGGCGGGCCAGCGCAGCCAGCGGGTGCGGGAGATCCCGGCCATGGCGAGCAACATCCCGAGGATCGTCCCGGCGACGCCCGACGTGACGGCGAGGATCAGGGTGTTGGGCAACCCGGTCTTCAACAGATCGGGGAAGGCGTGCCGGTACAGCTCCCAGGAGAAGAACGTCTCGCGCAGCTGCTCGAGCGTGGACTTCGGTGCCGTCGCTCCCGGTTCCTCGCCGGCGTTCTCGGCGGCCAGCGCCGCGAAGTCCGGTAGGTCCGGTTCCGGCGCGGCCCTGCTGCCGGGCTTCCAGCCCTCGGGCAGTTCCCGGGGCACCCATCGGGTGTACAGCTCGGCCCAGGTGCCGTCGGCGATCACCGCGTCGAGCCCGGAGTTCAGGGCGTCGATCAGCGGCTGGTTCTCCCTCGCGACGGCCCAGCCGACGAAGTTGTTGAGGCTGAAGGTGTTCTGCACGATCGACGTGGGATCGCCGGGGGCGATGGCGCCCTCGGCCTGCTGCGACGGCGCCACCCACGCGTCGATCTGGCCGGTCTTCAGGTTCGCGTAGGCGGTGTTGTAGTCCGGGAACTTCACCGGATCGAGGCCGAGGGTGTTGACGACGTAGTCGTCCTGCACGGTGCCCTGCACGACCCCGATGCGCGTGGCGGCGTTCAGGTCGCCGAACCCGCGGATCGGGCTGCCGTTCTGCACGACCAGCGAGAAGTACCCGAAGTCGTAGCCGTTGGTGAAGCCGACCAACTGGCGCCGTTCGTCGGTGGTGGTGATCGACGACGAGCCGACGTCGAAGCGCCGGCCGGCCACCTGGGCGAGCAGGCCTGCGAACTCGGTGCCCACGAACTGCACACGCAGCCCGAGCTTCTCCGCGACAGCCTTCAGCAGTTCGTTGTCGTAGCCCGTGAACTCGCCGCTCGAGTTCACGCAGATGCTCGGTGGCGCGTCGGAGAGCGTGCCGACGGTGAGCACGCCGGGGGTGATGAGGTTCAGCCGCGCGACGTCGATCGAGTCCAGGGGCACCACGTCCGGCGTCGTGTACCGGTCCTCCGCGGCGGCGGCCGACGTGTCCAGGTTCGCCGGTGCCGCGGACGCCGAGCCGACTCCGGGCGGGGAACACAGGTCTTGCGGAGCAGACGATCGATCACCGCCCGACGAGCAGGCCGTCATGGTCAGCGCCAGGAGCACCGCCAGGAGCAGCGCTGCCACGGTGCTCCGTTTCGCGATCACGGATTCGGGCATGGTGGGAGCCTAATCCGAATCGAGGCGCCGGGCGGGTCAGCCGCCGGACGGCTCGATCGAGACCGTGGAGGCCCGCAGCCGCTCCCCGCAGTGACTGCACGCCAGGACGGGGGTGAAGGTATGGTCGCATTCGCGGTGACACAGGACGATCGCCGGTCCCTCCGGTGCGCGGAACCAGCGCAGCCCCCAGTCGATCATGCAGGCGACGACGGGGAAGAACGCGCGCCCCTTGTCGGTCAGGTGGTAGGTCACCCACGCAGGGCGGGCGGGATTGGGCAGTTCCTGGAGCACGCCGAGTTCGGTGAAGCGCCGGAGCCGGCCGGCGACCACCGTCGGCGGCGCACCCATGCGCTCGGCGAACTGGCCGTAGCGGGTGGCGCCGAGGAACGCCGCCCCGAGCAGTGCCGCCGACCACCGGTCGCCGAGCAGTTCCATCGTGTGCGGCAGGATCTCCGGCGAGCGGGCGCGGCCGGACCGGCGGCGCCCGGTCGCCGCGGGCACGCTCCGCGACCACTGCCCGCTGGGGCCGAGCTGCGCCTCGACGTCGGGCGTGCCGACTGGACGGTCGCAGTGGCCGCAGACGAGGACCGGGGTGAACCGGGCGGCGCAGACCGTGTGCCGCCGGGCCGGGAGCTGCCCCCTGTGGTCCGGCGCCCACTGCTGTTCCCACGCCCACATGGTGAGCAGGACCGGCCACACGCCGTGGCCGCGCGCCGTCAACCGGTACTCGTGCCGAGCCGGCCGCGTCTGGTACTGCACCCGCTCGAGGAGTTCCGAGTCGGTGAGGCGGGTCAGCCGCGCGGTCAGCACGGCGTTGGAGATCTCCCCCCGCTCGATCCAGTCCCGGTAGCGGCGGTCGCCCTGCAACGCGTACCGCAGGATCCACAGGTTCCATTCGTCGCCGAGGATGCCGAGGGTGACCGCGATCGCGTTGTCACCGCCCGGCTCGAGTTCGGTGACCGTGCCGGAACCTGCCATCGACACATGATCATAGGTTCAGGACGTCGCCGGCCCGGTCCGCGTCCCGCCATCCCGGGAGGCCCGACCCCGCCGCCCACGTCGAGTGGGTGCCGCTCGAGACCCGTTCGGGCAGTCGGATCCGCGCGAGCGGTCCGTCCGCGGGTCGCTGTGCGTCGAAGACCAGGCATTCGGACCGGTCCCGGTTCATGTCGGTGGTGATCGTGATCAGGTAGCCGTCGTCCTCGCCCGCGGACCCGGTGCGGGGCGCCATCACCGTCTCGCTGCCGAAGACGCCCTCGCCGAACGAGTAGTGCTCCTCTGCGCCGGTCTGCACGTCGTGTTTGACGAGCCCGTCGAAGAGGAACCAGCCCGGTACCCCCGTCGCGGCGTAGGTGTAGCGGTGACGGACGCCGCCGTGGTGCGGATTGATCATTCCGAATTCGGTGACGGACTCGGACAGCCGCTCCTCGGTGAGCGAACCGGTGCGCAGGTTCAACCGCCAGCGATGCAGGTGGGTGCCCATGCGGTCGAGCGCCAGCGAACGGAACAGCCGCCGGTAGAGCGTTCCGGTGCCGTCGTCCGGCGGTTCCGGCGTCTCCTGATGGAATCCCTCGAGCACGATCTCGTCGCCGTCCTCGTAGGCGTTGGTCCAGTGCAGCACGTAGGTCGGGTCGGCGTCGAACCAGACGATCTGGTCCGGGCGGCCGCGCCGGGGTAGGACGCCGAGCCGCATCGGCAGGTCGGGGTGGTAGCGCGGCACGTACTTGCCGTGCGCGAGGGCCTCCGGGATCCAGAACAGGGGACAGTCGTTGAGGATCGCGTAGTTCTCGGTGAATGCCATGTCGTGAGGCAGGCGCGGGCCGGGCAGGGGGATGTCGACGTAGTGCGCCAGCCGGTCCTCGGCGTCGACCACGCCGTAGTGCAGGTACGGGGCGTCGGTGCCGTAGTTGAAGAACAGCAACTCGCCGGTGCGGGCGTCGGCCTTCGGATGGGCGGAAACGCCCCAGTCGGAGGGGAATCGGCCGTCCCACGTCGCCTTGCCCAAGGTCTCGAGGGTGGTCGGGTCGAGGCGGTAGAGGTCCCCGCACTGCCAGAAACTGGTCAGGGCGACGCCGCGATGCACGGTGACGTCCGTGCTGGAGGCGTCCTTCATGTGGCCGCGGGCGCCCCAGCCGTCCCGGCGGATCGAGTTCTGGGGCCGTTCGGCGATGCCCGCCCACAGCGGGCCGCCGGCCTCCTGCTCGGCCAGGAAACCGTCGGTCCTCACGAATCTGTTTCGGTAGAAGGCCTTTCCGTCCCGGAAGCCGACGACGTGCACCATGCCGTCACCGTCGAACGGATGGTAGAGACCTTCGAGTGCGGGGTGCGCCGGGTTCTCGGTGTTACGCAGGTACACGCCGTCCAGGTCGGCCGGCAGGTCGCCGACCACCTCGAGGTCGTCGGCGCGACGCTCGGTGTGCTGCGGACGCCACGGACCGGTGCGGTACGGGTGGTCGTCGTCCGCGGGCAGGGTGGACAGCGCCCGTCCCAGGATCTCGAGTTCCATGGAAGTCCTTTCAGCCGACGACGAAAGCGACCGTGGTGGTGGTACTTCCGCCGATATTCAGGGTCGCGGCTCGGGCGGCGCCGGGCACCTGGTAGTCGCCGGCGCGCCCGGTGATCTGGCGGTGGCAGTCGAGCAGCATCCGGACTCCGGTGGCGCCGACCGGATGCCCGCCGCCGAGAAGCCCGCCGCTGGGGTTCACGGGGATGCGGCCACCGATCTCGAGGTCGCCGTTCTCGATCGCCTGCCAGCTCCGGCCGGGGGCGGTGATCCCGAAGTGGTCGACGGCCAGGTATTCGCCGACCGTGAAGCAGTCGTGGGTTTCGATCAGGTCGAGGTCGCGGACGCCGCCGATGCCGCTCCGCTCGAACGCGTCGACGATCGTGGCGCGCACGTGCGGCATGACGAGGGGATCGTCGTCGTCGCGGGTAAGTTTGCCGGACAAGGACAGTCCGACCGTGCGGTGGCCCCAGCCGAGGATGCGGGTCATGTCGTCGACGGTGCGGGGGTGCCGGCTCAGATAGCGGTTGCTCAGCAGCACCACGCCTGCGGCCCCGTCCGTCAACGGACTGCAGTCGGTCCTGCGGAGGCGTCCTTCGACCACCGGATTGGCGGTGTCGTCCGGGCCGAAGCTCCCAGGTCCGTAGGTCCGGTTGCGGGTCTGCGCATTCGGATTGGCGCGCGCGTTGCGGATGTTCAGTTCCGCGATCGCCCGCAGGTGCTCGTCGTCGAGGCCGTAGCGGCGGTCGTACTCGTCGGCGATCCTGTCGAACATATACGGCCACATGTACTTCGCCTCGGCACCTTCCTGTCCGACCCAGGCCGCGGCGTCCATGACCCGGGTGCCGGCGTCGCCGGGGACGCACCGTTCGAGTTCGACGCCGAGCACGAGGGCACAGTCGTAGCGCCCGGCCTCGAGATCGGCCGTCGCGGCGAGCACGGCGAGTGAGCCGGATGCGCAGGCCCCCTCGTGCCGGGTAGCCGGGATCCCCCACAGTTCGGGCAGCACGGAGGCCGGCATGCCGCCGAGGTGTCCCTGACCGGTGTAGAGCTGTCCGAAGGCGTTGCCGACGTGGATCACCCCGACGTCGGCGGCGTCGATGTGGGCGTCGTGCAGCGTTTCCGTCACCGTCTCGGCGACGAGGTCCGCAAGGTTCCGATTTTCCCTGGTCAGGTTCCGCGCGAAGTCGGATTGGTATCCACCGGCGATCCACACGCCCGCAGGGTTCACGCCGCTCACCGCCTGGGTTCGACCGTCCGTGGTTTCAACTACAGTAAACAGAGTGACTGGTTCGGCGCAACGGTGGGCTCGCGGGTAGCCGGGAACCCTGCACTCCGGTTGCCGCGTCCCCGGCGGCCCGAGCCCGCTGTCAGGCCAGGCCGGAGAGCGGCGGCGCGGAGTTCTCGTCCCGCCACCCGATCGCCTCGACGAGGTCCGTCAGGTCGTAGTCGGGTCCGCTCACTCCCACGGTGAACAGGGTGACGCCGGCCTCGACCAGCGGGGCCGCGTTCCCGGTACCGCGCCACGGCACGGACCGTTCGATCTGGTTCGGCGAACGGCCGACGTCGGCGCAGCGCGCGGCGAGGATCCCGGCCTTCTCCCTGTGGGTGTCGAGGTCGCCGAAGCTGTGCCAGATGTCGGCGTACTGCGCCACCAGGGGGATGGTCTTGCGGGGTCCGCCGCCGCCGATGAGCAGCGGGATGTGCCGGGTCGGCTGGGGGTTGAGCTTCGCGAGCCGCGCGGTGATCCGGGGCAGGTATTCGCCGAGCAGTTTCAGCCGGGAACCCTTGGTGCCGAAGTCGTAGCCGTACTCGTCGTAGTCCTTCTCGAACCAGCCGGCGCCGATGCCGAGGATGAGCCGGCCGCCGCTGATGTGGTCGACGGTGCGGGCCATGTCGGCGAGCAGATCGGGATTGCGGTAGCCGCCGCCGGTGACGAGCGCCCCGATCTCGACGCGCTCGGTCTGTTCCGCCCAGGCCCCGAGCATCGTCCAGCATTCGAAGTGGGCGCCGTCCGGGTCCCCGGAGAGGGGATAGAAGTGGTCCCAGTTGAAGACGATGTCGGCGCCCGCGTCCTCGGCGCGGAGCACGGTGTCGCGGATCTTCCCGTAGTCGGGCTGGTGCTGGGGCTGGAGTTGGAGACCGATGCGTATGGGACGGTGCATGGGTCAACGGTAGGGCCGTCGCGCGGGTCTCGCAGCCGATCCGCGGCCGCGTTCCGGTGGTGCGGCCGACGGCTCGGGCGCACAGTGAAGGAATGCGCCTCACCGAACCTGCCGCACCACCGACCGGGCTGCGCCGCCGATTCCTGCGTGCTCCGATCCACCTCTACCGGATCGGGCTGGGGCGAGTGCTGGGTCGCAGATTCCTGCTGCTGCACCATGTCGGCCGGCGCAGCGGCGTGCCCCGGCAGACGGTGCTCGAGGTGGTGAACCACGAGGACACGTCCGGCGGATTCGTCGTGGCCGTCGGCTTCGGGAAGCAGACCGACTGGTACCGCAACCTGCGGGCGCACCCCGCGGCGCGGATCGAGTCGGGGCGCGAGAAGCTGGCGGTCACCGCCGAGTTCCTGCCGCCCGACGACGCCGCGGAGTTCATGGCGCGGTACGGGCGCCGGCACCCGAAGGTCGCGCCGCGGTTGTGCGCGGCGATGGGGTTCGAGGTCGACGGCAGCGAGGCCGACTATCGGGCGGCGGGCCGGCAGCTGCGGTTCGTGCGGTTGCGCCGTACCTGAGACCGCTCAGCGGTCCGCGCCGGTGAGGCTCGCGAACCGCTGTGCCAGGCCCTGCAGGAACGACTCGAGCGCCAGCTCGAATCCGTCGCGGTCGATCTCGTCCGCATGTTCGCGCAGCCGGTGTGCCTGGGACAGATGCGGATAGCGTTCCCGGTAGATGGTGAGATCGTCCAGGAAGCCCCCGGAGAACGAGGCGATGGCCGAGCCGACGACGAGGTACTTGATCGACGCGCCGATCAGGGTTGCGGTGCGCGGGGGCCAGCCGCAACGGGTGAGACCGCCGTGCACGGCATTGGCGTGGTCGAGGGCGAGCTCTCGCCGGCCGGGGCTGCGTGCGAGGAAGGGGACGAGGTTCGGGTGCTCGGCGAGGGCGGCGCGGTAGGACCTCGCCCAGCGCCGCAGCGCGTCGAGCCAGTCGTCGGTGTCGAACCCGCCGACGTCGACGGACTCCCCGATCCGGTCGGCGATGTCGTCGAGCAGTTCGTCCTTGTTCGCGTAGTGGCTGTAGAGCGATGGGGCGCGGACGCTGAGCTCCGCGGCGATCTTGCGCATGGACAGTTCGTCGAGGCCGTGCTCGTCGACGAGGCGCAGCGCGGTCTCGCGGATGAGCGGGCGGCTGAGAAGCGGGGTGCGGGGCCGGGCCATCGATGCTCCCTCCTCGTCGAATCCGGGACCTGGACAACCTAACACTGTCAGGTTACAGTCGGGGAGTAGGCAGCACCAGAGCGAACCACCCCCTCGTCCCGGCGAATCAGGTAGCGCGGCGCGGGGATCGGTCGTCGCCGGTGTTGCGCTCGCACAGGCACAACCGTGACGGAAGGCCCCCATGAACCTGAAGCTCACCGACGAAGAGCTCGCGTTCCGCGACGAACTGCGCACGTTCTTCACCACCGAGTTCCCCGCCGAGATCCGCGAGAAAGTCGCGGCCGGCCGGCACCTGGAACGCGACGAGGTCGTCCGGAGCCAGCAGATCCTCAACGCCAAGGGATTGGCGGTGCCGAACTGGCCGGTCGAGTGGGGTGGCAAGGACTGGACCCCCGTCCAGCGCCACATCTGGCTCGACGAGATGCAGCTCGCCTCCGTGCCCGATCCGCTGCCGTTCAACGCATCCATGATCGGACCCGTGATCGCGCACTTCGGGTCGCAGGAGCTCAGGGAGCGCTTCCTGCCCGCCACCGCGAACCTCGACATCTGGTGGTGTCAGGGATTCTCGGAGCCCGAGGCCGGCTCCGACCTCGCTTCCCTCAAGACCCGCGCCGTGCGCGACGGCGACGACTACATCGTCAACGGCCAGAAGACGTGGACCACCCTCGCCCAGCACGCCGACTGGATCTTCTGCCTGGTGCGCACCGACCCGGATGCGCCGAAGAAGCAGGCCGGCATCTCGATGCTGCTCATCGACATGAACACCCCCGGCCTGACCGTCCGTCCGATCAAGCTCGTCGACGGCAGCTACGAGGTCAACGAGGTCTTCTTCGAGAACGTGCGCGTCCCCGCCGAGAACCTGGTCGGCGAGGAGAACGCGGGCTGGAGCTACGCGAAGTTCCTGCTCGGCAACGAACGCACCGGTATCGCCCGCGTCGGGGCCACCAAGGTCCGGCTCGCCCGCGCCAAGCAGCTCGCCGCACGGACCCGTGCCGGATCCGGCACCTTGCTCGACGATCCGCTGTTCGCCGCGCGCCTCGCCGAGATCGAGAACGAGCTCCTCACACTCGAACTCACCCAGCTGCGGGTGGTCGCCGGTTCCGCCGACGGCAAGCCCAATCCGGCGTCGTCGCTGCTCAAGCTGCGCGGCTCGGAGCTGCAGCAGGCGGTCACCGAACTGCTCACCGACATCGCCGGACCCGACTCGCTGCCGGTCGGCGCGGAGGGTATCGACTCGCCGGAGTGGGCGCAGCGCACCGCCCCGACCTACCTGAACTACCGCAAGGTGTCCATCTACGGCGGATCGAGCGAGGTGCAGCGCTCGATCATTGCCTCCTCGATCCTCGGATTGTGAGCCACTGTCATGAACTTCGAACTCGATACCGAACAGGACCTGCTCCGCAAGACGGTCCGGGACGTGCTCTCGGGCACCTACGACACCGAGACCCGTAACAAGGTCGCCGATACCGACCGCGGCTGGAGCACCGACGTGTGGCGCCAGCTCGCCGAGCTCGGCGTGCTCGGCCTGCCGTTCGCCGAGGAGCACGGCGGAATGGGTGCAGGACCGGTGGAGATCATGGCCGTGATGGGCGAGATCGGCCGGGCGCTGGCCCCCGAACCGCTCCTGAACGCGGTGTTCCTGCCGGGCGGCCTCGTCGCCGAGGTCGGCACCGACGCGCAGCGCACGGACCTCCTGCCGCGCCTCTCGGAGGGCGCGCTGTTGCTCGCGTTCGCCCACGACGAGCCGGGCAGCCGCTGGCCGGCAGTCGAGGTCGCCACGAGCGCCGCCCACAGCGGCGGCGGCTGGACCCTGACCGGCCGCAAGAACCCTGTGCTGCACGGGGACTGCGCCGAGACGTTCGTGGTCTCGGCGCGGCTGCCGGAGGGTGGGGTCGGGCTGTTCCTCGTCGACGCCGACGCGGCCGGCGTCACCCGCACCCCGTACCGCACCCACGACGAGCGCCGCGCCGCGCAGCTCGTCCTCGACTCGGCGGCCGCCGTGCCGCTCGGTGAGGCCGCGGACGTCACCTCGGCGATCACCGCCGCCCAGGTGCGGGCGCAGGCCGCGCTGTGCGCGGAGGCCGTCGGTGCGCTGTCCGAGACGCTCCGCCTGACCACCGATTACCTGAAGCAGCGCAAGCAGTTCGGCGCCCCCCTCGCCCGTTTCCAGGCGCTGACCCATCGCGCGGCCGACATGTACGTCCTGCTCGAACTGGCGTCGAGCATGAGCCTGTACGCCACCATGGCCCTCGCCGACGGCATCGTCGACCCGACGATCGCGTCGCGGGCGAAGCTGCAGGTGGGCCGGTCGGCCCGGAAGCTCGGGCAGGAGGCGATCCAGATGCACGGCGGTATCGGGATCACCGCCGAATACCCGGTGGGCCACTACGTGAGCCGGCTGACCGCGATCGAGCACACGCTCGGCACCATGGAGGACCACGTGCGGGTGCTTGCCGGATCCGTCGCGGACTACGACCGCATCGAGGTCGCCGGCATGTGACGACACGGGCTCACTCCCGGGGCAGCAGCGTCCCCAGCGGTCCGAGGTCGATGTTGAGATCCTCGGGGGTGAGCCCGAAGTGGTCGCGCAACTCCCCCATGCGCTCCTCGAGCAGCATGAGGGTGGTGCCGATGCGCTCGATCTGCTCGTCGCTCAGGTCGCCCTCGTCCACGCGCCGCAACGCCTGCCGTTCCATCAGTTGCCGCAGCAACTCCACGAGGGTGAGCACGAGCGTGACCAGTCCACGCTCGACCGACTCGGGATCGGCGTCGATACGCGGTGGGATGCCCTCGAATTCAGTCATCGACCGGAGGCTCCAGGGCGTCCCGCGGGACGGGTGGCTCGATCGCCGTGACCGACAGCGTGCTGACGGAGGAGATGAGCGCCCGCAGCGAGATCTGCACCATGTCGACGTCCGCGATCGAAAGCTTGATGTCGCCCGTGATGACGACGCCGCCGGCGAGCACCCGGTCCAGCAGATCGATCAGGGCGATGCGACGCTCGCCGTCCACGGAGGGGTCGACGTGCTTCATGCCGTGTCCCGTTCGACGCCGGCGAACGAATACGGCGGCCACGGCCCGGTCAGCTCGAGCCGGATCCCGCGATACTCCTTGCGGAGTTCCTCGACGGCCCTCGCGAACTCGTCCGCGCGGTCGTCGTCCACCAGATAGGTGCCGTTGAGCACCATCCAGTCCCGGCGGCCGCTCAGCGCCGGATCCGTCGCGGGCTGCCGCCGACCGGCGGCGGCCTGCCGCAGCAACCGGGAGTGGATCTCGTCGGCGCGGGCCGCGGCGTCGCGTTCGACGGACTCCTGCGCGGCCAGCTGCGCGCGGCGACGGAGCAGATACGCCGTTCCCGAACCCTTGGCGCTGCCCGCGATCTGCGCTTCCGCGACCGCGTCGGCGAGGGCCTGCCGGTCGCCGTACGCCTTGACACCCCATTCGGTGCGACCCGTCACGAGGGTCAGCGCCGACTCGAAGTCGGCCTGCCGCTCGTCGAGGAGGTCGCGCACACGGGCGTCGTCGAGGTAGACGGTCGCCAGGCGCAACGGGACCGCCGGACCGCGCTGGGCGACGGTCGAGACGACCGCGTCGTGCGCCCGGGCCGTCGCCTCGAGCCACGACAGGTCCTCGAGATTGCGTTTCAGCGGCTCCTCCCCGAACACCGCGAGCGGCACCGAACCCACGACGGCCGTGAGCCCCCCGGATCCCACGGCGCGCACCGCCTCGCCGGCGACGCCGGCCAGCCCGCCGAGATCCCCCTCGGCGAGCCGGTCGTCCGTCACGGCGTACAGCCACACTCCCGTTCCGTCAGCCACGGTCCTCCTCTTCGTCACGGGCGCTCTCGACGGCCGCGCGCCGGCCCTGCCCGGCCTCGAGTTCGGCGATCCGCTCGCGCAGCCGCCGGTTCTCGAGTTCCAGCTTGTCGTCCTCCCGATCGAGCTCGCGGTTGCGGGCCTTGCTGCTGAGCCACGGATCCGATTCCCACCAGTCGATGCCCACCGCCTTCGCCGTTTCGAGCGACGCGACCACCAGCCGCAGTTTGATGGTGAGCAACTCGATGTCGAGCAGGTTCACCTGGATGTCCCCGGCGATCACCAGCCCCTTGTCGAGCACCCGCTCGAGGATGTCGCCGAGGTTCGTCGACTGATGGCCACCCCCGTACGGTTGCGGCGACGAACTGCCCCCCACCACCGTCATCGCCGGTCCCTTTCTCCGATGTCACTGCTGCCGCGGCCGTACCGCTTGGTCCGGCGGTAGGCCAGCAGGTTGCCGTCCAGGTCGATCTCCACCTCGTAGAGGGCCAGCATGTCCGCCGACGACGGGATGCGCCGGTCCTCGAGCACCTCGACCTCCACCGTCCAGCCGTGATCGGCCGGTTCCACCGACGTGGCGCCCTGCGGCTCCTTCGAGGTCAGCTGCACGAGGTGCTCGATCGCGGTCGCGGCGGCCTCACCTGCCGTCAGGGCCGGCGGCTCGCCCGCTTCCTCGTCGTGGCCGTCGCCGGGATCCTCGGGTGTGTCCTTGGCGCTCACGGGTTCTCACTCCCCCCTCGCGGCGGGTGTCGTGCCGCCGCCCGGCCGGATCATGCGGTCCAGGACCGCCTGCTGTGCCTCCTCCTTCTCGTCCTCCGACAAGTGACCGGCCGCCGCCGCCTCGTCGATCTCCTCGAGTTCCTTCCGGATGGTCGCGGGGTCGTGCATCTTCTGCTCGACCTGGTCCTGGATGACTTCGCCGAGCCAGAGCACGCCTTTGACCGGTGCCAGCGGCAGCGTGAGGATGGCCGAGATCAGTCCCATGTGTCAGCCCTCCGGTTCCCGCTTCATCACGAAGTCGTACGCCGCCATCGGGCCCAGCAGCGTCATCTCGACGCGGCCGTCCCATTCCTGCGCGAGGGAGCCGACCGCCTCCTCGAGTTCGCCCTGCCGGTCGAGCTCGACGAGGACGGCGATGTGCGCCGCGTCCTCCTCGTGGGTGGGCTGCCGCTCGTTGACCATCGGTTCGAGGGCCTCGAGGGTGTCGATCACCCGACGGGTGTCCTCGGCGCGTTTGGCCTCGATCGCCTGGGTGATGATCTCCCCGAGCGCCATGCGGGCGTCGCGGGTGGCGTCCTCCGACTTGTCGCGGATCTCCTCGCGCAGCCGGGCGGCCTCGGAGTTCTCGTCGAGCACCTCGCGCAGCACGGCGTTCTCGACGTAGCGGCCCTTGATCACGAACTGTGCCCGGCCCTCGAGCTCGTCGAGGGCCGCCTTCAGCTCGTCGTGGTTCTCCTCGAGCAGTTCCTTCTCCACCGCCTCGGCGTCGGTCATCACCGCCCCGAACCGCAACGGCAGCACGGGCGCGACGGCCGCGGAACCGTCCAGCAGTTCGGCGTGCGCCTTCAGGTCGTCGGGCGTGCCGAGCGGCCGGTCGACGGAGATCTCGCTGACGAGGGCGGCGATGTCGCCGTGACGCACCACCGCGACGTCGCTCTGCGGATCACCCACACCCTTCGCGTGCTCCTCGGGCTCCACGTCGGCCGGCACGATGCCGTAGACGTACATCGCGGTGCTCTGCCCGCCCTCGCTCTCGGGTGCCTCTGCGGCCTGATCGGTGGACATCAATCCCCCCTTCGCTTCGGTCGGCTTGCCGTCTCCCGCTTGTCCTCGACGTCGCCGAGGAAGTCCATCACCTTCTCACCCGCGGCTTCGAGCGCGCCCTTGGTCTTGTGCTTCGCCCCGCCCTGGGTGATGTCACCGACGAGGTCCGGCAGGCCCTTCGGCTCGTTGTCGGCGATCTCGAGGCGGTTCACCGCCTCGGCGAATCGCAGATAGGTGTCGACGCTGGCCACCACGATGCGTGCGTCGATGGTCAGCAGCTCGATGCCCACCAGCGATACTCGCACGAACGCGTCGATGACGAGTCCCTTGTCCAGGATGGTGTCGATGACGTCGGCGAGGCCGGAGGAGTTCGGCCGGGCCATCGTGCCGCCGCCGCCACCTCCTCCTCCGCCGCCCCCGCCGCTGGCGGGTTGGATGGTCATGTGCGTGCTCCTCGCCGGGCGCCCCTACGTGTGCCTGCGCCCCCGCGCCGTCGCCGTGCCGGTGCCTCCTCCTCCTCGGGCTCCTCCGGCTCCTCCTCGGTCTCGTCCTGCAGACCTTCGTCCTCGTCGTCCTGCAGACCCTCGTCCTCCTCGTCCTGCTCCTCGGGGAGTTCGTCCTCGGCCTCGTCCTCGGTGAGTTCGTCCTCCGAACCTTCGTCCCCGACGTCCTCCTCCTGTTCCTGCTCCTCCTCCTCGCGCCGCGCGGTCTCGTCGTCCTTGACGACCTCGCTGTCACGGATCTCCCCGTGCCAGCCGACGACGTCGTCCGGGTGCAGGACGGCCTCCGTCATCACGTGCCGCTCGAAGTGCTTGAGTTCCAAGCGCGCTCGTCGGCCGACGGCGCGCCACAGGTTGGCGGTCTTCTCGAACAACCCCCGCGGGTGGTACTCGAGCACCATGATGATCCGGGTCAGATTGTCGGCGAGCTCGTGGAAGGTCACCGCCCCGTCGATGTAGCCCTTGGCGCCCTTCGAGCGCCACACGATCCGATCGAACGGAACCTGTTCGAGGATCGTCGACTCCCAGTTGCGCCGGGACCAGAAGACCTTCCCGGTCCATTGCAGCTTCTCGTCGGAGGCCTGCTCGACCTGCTCGACCTTCTTCATGAACTTCGGCCAGTCGGCGAACTGCGTCCACAGGTCGTAGGCGAGGTCGATCGGAACACCGACGTCGATCTGCTCGACGATGTTGGTGAGCTTGAGCTTCTTGTTGCCGCCGCCCTTACCCTTGCCTTCGCCGCCGCCGAGGGATTCCTTGACGTCGTCGAACTTGTCCTTGGCGGTCTGCTTGACGTTCTCGAAGCCGCCGCTCAGCGCCGCGGTGATCGGAGACTTCCCCTCGGCGGACTTCTGCACACCGGTGATCGCGCCGAGCAGATTCCCTCCCCCGCCCTCGGCATAGTCGTTGAGGCGCCCGGCCGTTCCGGTCACCTTGTCGGAGACCGTCGACAGGGCACGCTCGGCGAACGTGCCGGCCAGGCCCTGCAGTGACTTCTGCAGGTGCTTGGTGGGCGAGAGGTCCTGTGCCGCTTTGCCGGCGCTGCCGGCAGCCCCGCTCGCCGTCTTTCCGGCCTGTCCCGCCGTGCCGGCGGCGGTCTTTCCGGCCTTGCCGGCCGTCTCCTTGGCGGTCTTGCCCAGCCGGCGGGTGGCGTCTTCGAGTGATCGCGTCATCGAACTCACTTCCTCGTGCGCCGGACCGGAGCGCGCCCGGAGGCGGATGCCTCGGCGCGGGTGCTGCGTCGCCGGGGCTTCGCCGGCTCCTCGTCCTCGTCGCCGGACTCCTCCGGTTCCTTCGCCTTCGACTTGGCTCGGGATGTCTTGGGACGGCTCGTGGATTCGCCGGTGCGTCGCCTGGCGGCCGGTCGCCGCCGGGCGGGCTTCGGGGCCTCTTCTTCCGCTTCCTCGGCCTCTTCCGGAGCGCCTTCTCCCTCCTCGGGGGCTTCCTCCTCGTCGGTTTCCTCCTCGGGATACTCCTCCTCGGCGGACTCCTCGGCCGGTTCGTATTCGCCCTCCGCGTACTCGTCTTCGGGACCCTCGTCGGCGTACTCCTCTTCCTCCGGCTCCTCCTCGGAAGCCTTGGGACGCCCGGTGGCCCGCTGTTGGAGCCGCTCGTTGAGCGAGTCGATCCGATTGCTCGCGGCGGTGACCGCGGCCGCGCGGGCGGCGCTCATCAGCTCGCCACGGACCGAATCGGTGATCTTGACGAGTTCCGGTGAGGACCCGACCATCGAGGCCCCACGCTTGAGGATGTCCTGCGGGTTGTTCGGCAGCCGTCCCGTCAGGCCTGCCCCCGCGAGCATCAACGCCAGCCGCATCTTGTGCGTGCGTCCGAGGAAGTATCCGATACTCACCCCGGCGGCGACTCGTGCCCCACCTTTCATGACCATTCTCCTTCGCCTGCATGTGGCCGCTGTTGCGGGCAGGTTCCCGGCTGCGCACGGTGTCTCGTCCGATGCGGTGGGCCCGCGGTGCGGTTCGAATGTGATGTAGCCCACACTACGCATTCCAAACATCGATTCGCTGACGATCGACCGGAATGCCCATCCGGCGCGACGGCGGTGTGCTACCAGACCGATCGGTACGTCTCGGAGGCGTTTCCCGCCGGCGCGACGGGGGTATCGCAACACTCGACGGGCGCAGTTGCGTCCCCACCGGAATCCACAAGGAGGGCATCATGGCTCACCTCGCCAACAAGGTGATGCACAAGGCCGAGGAGATGGTCGGCAAGACCCGGTACAACTTGGGTAAGCGGACCGGAAACAGGAACCTGCAGAGCGTGGGTCGGCGCGGTCAGGTCTCCGGGCGCGTCAAGGGGTTCGGGGACAATCTCACGCATGCGGTAAGGAACGCCCAAGGAAGGTTCAAGAACAGGTCACATCGTTCCGATCTCCGCTGAGTCGTCATTCGCCGGCGGCGATGCCGCAGGCGCGCAGCGCGAACGCCGCCTCGGGCCCGACGATCTCGTCGACCAGGGTCAGGAACCGGTCGACGAACGCGGGCCCGTGCGGAGCTTCCGCCGGATCGTCCGGATCGGACGGGTCCAGATGGTGCGCCAGCTCGTGCAGCACCACCAGCTCGCGGAACGCCCACGCGGTGTTGGCGTGGTGCTCCGGGAGTGCGATTGTGGCGCAATCGCTTTCGTAGTGAGCGGCGGAATTTCCGGCGCGTGCCCGGACGCGCGCTCGCACCGACGCCCGCGGCCAGTGGGCCCGCACCCAGTTCAGCGCCAGCACCGAGTCCACGTACGCCTGGACGGACTCGAGGGAGGCGAAGCGTCGCTCCACCGGCAGGGTGAGCTGCGATCCGGCCAGCTCCACCACCCGCAGGCCGCGCTCGTCGGCCCGGTCGAACATCGTGCGTACCAAGGATTCCGCCTCGTAGACGGCGGTCCTCCGGGTGTCGCGCAGGCGGGTCACCGCGGCAACCTCCGGGCCGCGGCCGGCAGTTCCGGACCGGTACCCAGGCGCGCCTGTCGCCCCGCCCGGTCCCCGGCACGACGGGCGTCGGACGAGTGCCCCACCCCCACCGCGGACCCGCGCCAGCGGCCGCGCGCCTCGGACGTGCTGCGGTAGAAGTCCCGCAGCTCGATCTGCTTGTCGCGCAGCGCCAGGGCCGCCCCGGGCGTGTCGACGCTCGCCTCCCGCTCGATGTCCTGCTTGGCGTCCGACAGTCGCTGCCCGATCCGCGTCGCGAACGCCGACTGGAAGTTCAGCCGCGCGGTGACGGCCGCGACGGGCCGGCGCACCCGCGTCCGCACGCGCCGCCCCCCGCGGGTCTCGACCACCGTGCGCACCGTCGTCTCGTCCTTGTAGGTGCCCGAACGCAGGTAGGCGTCGGAGGCGCGGACCATCTGCACCAGCAGCGACGAGTACAGGGCCTCGCACACGTCGATGTCGGAGGCGAAACCGTAGGCGTAGATCACCGTCGACGTCGTGGTGATGTCGCACTGCACGTCGTTGGCGGCGGCGATCGCCAGGAACAGCTGCGCGTACGTGCGCAACCCCTTCCTCCCGCTCTCCCCGATCGTGATCAAGCGCTGCACCGGCGTCGCCCGGCGCTCCCGGCTCGCCGTGTGGGCACGCGCGACCGCCAGATCCACCGATGCCGCCGTGGCCAGCCGCTGCGCGGCGGCGAGGAACGCGTCGGCCTCGTGGGGGTTGTCGGTGGATTCCGCCTGCCGGAGCAGGCCACCGATGCGGGTCAGCATCTTCTCCGAACTCACTCCGGCAGGTTACGCCTGCCGTGGTGCCTTTTCGGGCCTGCGGCGATCCGGAAGGACACCGGGGCGCCGGGGTCGCCTATTCTCCTGCCATGGCCCCAGTGACCTTCGACCATGCGACCTGTCTGTTCCCCGGGTCGACCACGCCTGCCGTCGACGCGCTGAACCTCGAGATCGAGGACGGGGAGTTCCTCGTCCTGGTCGGCCCGTCCGGCTGCGGCAAGTCCACCTCCCTGCGCATGCTCGCGGGACTCGAACAGGTGCACAGTGGGCGCATCCTCATCGGGGGCCGCGACGTCACGGCGCAGGAGCCCAAGGACCGGGACATCGCGATGGTGTTCCAGAACTATGCCCTCTACCCGCACATGTCCGTCGCCGAGAACATGGGCTTCGCGCTCAAGCTCGCCAAGACACCGAAGGCGGAGATCCGGGCGCGGGTCGAGGAGGTGGCGAAGATGCTCGACCTCGAGCAGTACCTCGACCGCAAACCCAAGGCACTGTCCGGCGGTCAGCGCCAGCGCGTCGCCATGGGCCGCGCCATCGTCCGCCAGCCGCAGGTGTTCCTGATGGACGAGCCGCTGTCCAACCTCGACGCGAAGCTGCGCGTGCAGACCCGCACCCAGATCGCGCAGCTGCAGCGCCGCCTCGGCACCACCACCGTCTACGTCACGCACGACCAGGTGGAGGCGATGACGATGGGCGATCGCGTCGCCGTGCTCGACAAGGGGATCCTGCAGCAGTGCGCCTCACCGCGCGTGCTCTACAACAAGCCCGCGAACGTGTTCGTCGCCGGATTCATGGGTTCGCCGGCGATGAACCTGTTCACGCTGCCGGTCTTCGACCGCGGGGTGATGCTCGGCGACACCGCCGTGCAGGTGCCGCGCGACGTCGTCGGCCGGGTCACCGAGTCCGAGGTGGTGGTCGGTATCCGTCCCGAGCACTTCGAGATCGCACCCGACGGCCTCGAGATGGACGTCGACGTCGTCGAGGAACTCGGCTCCGACGCCTACGTCTACGGCCGCGCCCAGGTCGCCGGCCGCCCGCAGCAGATCGTCGCGCGCGGGGACTGGCGGAATCCGCCGCAGAAGGGCGAGCGGGTGCACCTGCGGTTCGACCCGGACCAGGTGCACGTCTTCACCACGTCCGACGGTCGTCGCCTGGGCTGACCGGGTGCCGGGCGCCGACACGGAACCGATCAAGGTCGGGTGGAATGTCTGCGGTTCGGTGCCCTCCATGCCAGAGTAAGGGCCGATGTCGGTGGCCCGGTGCCGCCGACGACGGTTTTCTCACGATCTCAACGGGGAGTCATTCATGATTCTGAACTCGAAGGCGATGCGCCGCGCAGCGGTCGCGGCGTCGGCCGCGTCGATGCTGGTGCTCACAGCCTGTTCCTCCGACGGTGGCTCGGATTCGGGCAGCGAAGGAGGCACCGCCGCCGGCGGTGAGGGCCGCGGGCCGATCACGATCGTCGAGGGTCAGGATCCGCTGAACACGGCACTCGAGAGCATCATCGCCGACTGGAACGCGGAGCACCCGGACGAGCAGGTCACCTTCAAGCCGTTGGGCAAGGAAGCGGACCAGCAGCGCGACGACATCACCCAGCGCATGCAGGCCCAGAGCGACGAGTACGACCTCATCGCCGTCGACGTCACCAACACCGCCGAGTTCGCGGCCAACGGCTGGCTGCGGCCGCTCGAGGGCGACTACGCGATCGAGACCGACGGCCTGCTGCCCGCCACGGTCGACTCGGCCACCTACAACGGCACCCTGTACGCGGCGCCGAAGAACACCAACGGCGCGTTCCTGTACTACCGCACGGACCTGGTCGACCGCGCACCCGAGACGTGGGCGGAGCTGAAGGAGCAGTGCCCGAAGGCGCAGGAGGCGGGCATCGACTGCTACGTCGGGCAGTTCAAGAATTACGAGGGCTTGACGGTCAACGTCTCCGAGATCGTCAACGCCTACGGCGGGTCCTTCGTCGCCGAGGACGGCACCACCCCGGCCATCGACGACAAGACCGCCGAGGGCCTGCAGTTCATCGTCGACTCGTTCGAGGACGGCACCATCCCCGAAGCCGCACAGACCTACACCGAGGGCGAGTCGCAGAACGCCTTCGGTGAGGGCCGCGCCCTGTTCATGCGGACCTGGCCGGGCTTCTTCACCGACGGTGAGTCCTCGTCGGTCGCCGGCCGCTACGGCATCGCCGTGCTGCCGGGCGTGGACGGCCCCGGCGCCTCCACGCTGGGCGGCTACAACGTCGGCATCAGCGCGTTCTCCGACGCGCCGGCGACCGCCCGCGACTTCCTCGAGTTCATGCAGACGCGTAAGTCGCAGACCTACTACGCCGAGGCCGGCGGCGCGCCGGTCCTCGAGGAGGTCTACGACGACCCGCAGATCCTCGAGCAGTACCCGTACTTCGCGACCCTGAAGGAATCCCTGGCCAACGCGCAGCCGCGTCCGGTCACCCCGTACTACTCGCAGGTCTCCAAGGCCATCCGTGACAACGCCTACGCGGCGATCCGCGGTGAGAAGACGGTCGATCAGGCGCTCGCGGACACCCGCGCCGGCATCGAGACCGCCGGCAACTGATGCAGGAGTAGTACATGGCGAAGCCGCAGGTCGAGCCCGCGGATCAGTCGCCCCCCACCACGGTCGGGACCGCAGTGCTCGGTCCCGACCGTGGCCGTGGGGGCGGCCGGCACCGAGCCCCCGAACCCCCCGAGCCGCCGGTCGCGGCCGTGAAGCCGCGCCGGCGGATCCCGGTATGGGCGTTCGTCGCGCCGACGCTGGTCGTGCTGGCCGTCGTCATCCTGTATCCGCTCGGCCGGGCGGTGTGGATGTCGCTGCACGGCGACGCGAAGAAGCTCGACCCCGAGACGGGCCGGTTCGTCACCGGCGGCTTCGTCGGAGTCGAGAACTACGTCCGGTGGATCACGCAGACCTGCGGCACCGCGACGGGCTCGATCCCGTGCCCACCGGGCACCCTCGGCTCGCAGTTCTGGGGTTCGGTCGGCAACACCTTCTTCTTCACCGTGGTGACGGTGGCGCTCGAGACGGTCATCGGGTTCGCGATGGCGCTGGTGATGGCGAAGTCGTTCCGCGGGCGCGGCCTGCTGCGCGCGTCCGTGCTCGTGCCGTGGGCGATCCCGACGGCGGTCACCGCCAAGCTGTGGTTCTTCATCTTCGCCAACGACGGCATCGCCAACCAGATCCTCGGCACCGAGATCCTGTGGACCGCCGACCCGTGGCCCGCGCGCTTCGCGATCATCGTCGCCGACGTGTGGAAGACCGCGCCGTTCATGGCGCTGCTCATCCTGGCCGGGCTGCAGATGATCCCGTCGGACGTGTACGAGGCCGCGAAGGTCGACGGTGCCACCGCCTGGCAGCGGTTCACCCAGATCACGCTGCCGCTGGTCAAGCCCGCGCTCATGGTCGCGATCCTGTTCCGCACGATGGACGCGCTGCGCATGTACGACCTGCCCGCCATCATGATGGGCTCCAACCCGGCCACCTCGACCATCTCGGTGCTGGTGGTCGACCAGATGCGGCAGGGCGCGAACTCCGCGTCGGCCCTGTCCACGATCACGTTCCTCATCATCTTCGCGGTCGCGTTCGTCCTGGTCCGGTTCCTCGGTGCCAACGCGGTGCGCACGCAGGAAGAACAGCGGAAGGGGACCCCGGCATGAGCCGACCGGGCACCGGCAAGGCACTGCGCGGCAGTATCGGCACCTATGTCGGCGTCGCGCTCATCGTCGTGTGGGGCCTGGCCCCGTGCTACTGGATGATCGTCACGGCGCTGCGCGACCCGGCCGACACGTTCAGCACCACGCTGTGGCCGTCGAATCCGACGCTGCAGAACTTCGCGGATGCCCTGGATCCGTCGGCGAAGGTCAACTTCTCCCGGGCGCTGGTCAACAGTGTGATCATCGCCGGGGCCACCACCGCGATCGCGCTGCTGGTCGGTGTGTTCACCGCCTACGCCCTGTCGCGGTACGACTTCCGCGGCAAGTACTTCGTCACCGGCATCATCCTCGGTGCGTCGATGTTCCCCGTCGTCGCGCTGGTGACGCCGCTGTTCCAGCTGTTCACCGACCTGGACTGGATCGGCACGTACCAGGCCCTGATCATCCCGAACATCTCGTTCGTGCTGCCGCTGACGATTTACACCCTGACCTCGTTCTTCTCCGAGTTGCCGTGGGAGCTCGAGGAGGCCGCCCGCATGGACGGCGCCAGCCGGGGCCAGGCATTCCGGATGATCATGCTGCCGCTCGCGGCGCCCGCGTTGTTCACCACCGCGATCCTCGCGTTCATCGCGACCGTCAACGAGTTCCTGCTCATGTCGCAGCTGTCGACCGAGAAGACCGCCCCGGTGACGGTGGCGATGGCCCGCTTCACCGGAACCGACCCGTACGTCACCCCGTATGCGTCGATCATGGCGGGCGGCACCCTGGTGATGGTGCCGCTGGTGGTGATGGTGCTGATCTTCCAGCGTCGCATCATCGCGGGCCTGACCGCCGGCGGCGTCAAGTCGTGAGCCGACGGCCGTCGCGCCGGCAGCGGCTCGAGCTGCTGCTCGGGTTCCTGACGATGGTCACGCTGCTGACGCTGGTCGGCGCGGTCGCCGGTTTGCTGTCCGCCACGCCCGGGGTGGTCCCGTCGCTGCTGCTGCTCGCGTGCGTGGTGGCGTGGGGGCTGACGTTCCGGGCCTGGCGGCGCGCAGGTTCCTGAGGCCGGCGTATCGCCGCAGGCCGGGGGCGGTTTCTCCGTCCCGGCCCGCGGGCCGGGACGGGTCTGCGCGGCCTGCGGTCCCCGTCACATCGGGACAGAACTCCGTACCATGCGATCGAGAGGGTGCGATTATTTCGTCGGACCCGGATCCATCCGAGAAAGTGGTACGTGTGAGTTCTACGACCCCGCCGAACCCCCAGCACAGAAAACCCACCGCCGCTGCGAAAGCGCGGCGGTGGCGCATCGTCGGCAACCTCGCGCTCGCCGTGGTGGCCGTTCTGGTGCTCGTGCCGGCGTTGATGTTCGCGGTGGCGTACCTGTCCACGGACGTGCCCCGCCCGTCGGACATGAAGACCAACCAGGTCGCGACCGTCTACGCCGCGGACGGTACCACCGAGCTGAGCCGGATCGTGCCACCCGAGGGCAACCGTGTCGAGGTCGACCTGGCGGAGATCCCGGAGCACGTGCGCAACGCCGTGCTCTCGGCCGAGGACCGCAACTTCTACAGCAACCCGGGCTTCTCGGTGAGCGGATTCGCCCGCGCGGCCCGCGACAACGTGCTCGGCAAGGAGACCGCCGGCGGCGGCTCCACCATCACCCAGCAGTACGTGAAGAACGTGCTCGTCGGCGCCGACCGGACCGTCACCCGCAAGATGCGGGAACTGGTGATCTCGACGAAGATGGCCAGGCAGTGGTCCAAGGACGAGATCCTGCAGGCATACCTGAACACCATCTACTTCGGCCGCGGCGCCTACGGCATCGCCGCCGCCGCGCAGGCGTACTTCGGCAAGCCGGTCGGTGAGCTGTCGGTCGCCGAGGGCGCCGTGCTCGCCGGGGTGATCCAGACGCCGTCGGCGCTCGACCCCGAGTTCAACCGGCCGGCGATCGAGGCGCGCTGGAACTACGTCCTCGACGGCATGGTCGAGATGGGCGAGCTCGACACCGCCGAACGCGACGCCCAGGAGTTCCCGCCGACGGTGCCGGCCGCGCAGGCGACGCAGGCGGACGCGGCCACCGGCCCGGAGGGGCTGCTGCGTACCCAGGTGATCCGTGAGCTCGAGGCGGCGGGGATCAGCGGCCAGGTGCTCAGCACCGAGGGCCTGCAGATCACGACGACGATCGACCCGCGGGCGCAGCAGGCGGCGATCGATTCGGCGCGCGAGACCCTCGAGGGGGAACCGGCGAACCTGCGCACGGCCGTCGTGTCGATCGACCCGCGCTCCGGCGCGGTGCGGGCGTACTACGGCGGCGAGGAGGGCGCCGGGTTCGACTTCGCGCAGGCCCCGGTGCAGACCGGCTCCGCGTTCAAGGTGTTCGGCCTCGTCGCGGCGCTGAAGGACGGCATCGGCCTGAACGCCCGGTTCAGCAGCGCCCCGCTGACCGTCGGCAATCTCGAGATCGGCAACGTCGAGGGCGAATCGTGCGGGGTGTGCACCATCGCCGAGGCGCTCAAGCGGTCGCTGAACACCAGCTTCTACCGGCTGATGATGGCCATGGAGAACGGGCCGCAGAAGATCGCGGACGCCGCTCACGAGGCCGGCATCCCGCTCGAGATCCCCGGCGTCGACGGCCGCACGCTCAGCCACAACGGCGGCGCGCCGGAGGGCGGCATCGTGCTGGGCCAGTACCAGTCGCGGGTGATCGACATGGCGTCGGCATATGCCACGCTCGCCGCGTCGGGGACCTACCACCAGCCCTACTTCGTGCAGCGCGTCGTCAACGCCGAGGGCGAGGTGCTGCTGGACCGGCCCGCGTCGCCGGGCGAGCAGCGCCTCGATCCGGCCGTCGCGGACAACGTCACGCAGGCCATGCAGCCGATCGCCGCGTACTCGCGCGGACACGCGCTCGCCGGGGGGCGGCCGTCGGCGGCCAAGACCGGCACCACCCAGCTCGGCGACACCGGCCTGAACAAGGATGCCTGGATGGTCGGGTACACCCCGTCGCTGTCCACGGCGGTGTGGGTCGGCACGCCGGACGGCACCGCCATCACGAACAGCTGGGGCGGGTCGATCTACGGTTCGATGCTGCCGTCGGACATCTGGAAGGGCACGATGGACGGCGCTCTCGAGGGCACCGAGGTCGAGAGCTTCCCGTGGCCCGATCCGATCGGGGGGCAGGCAGGTGTCCCCGTCGACACCGGGGTCACAGCCCCGTCGAACAACGTCCCGGCCCCGGTGCAGCTGCCCCAGCTGCAGCTGCCGGAGCTGCCGCCGATCACGATCCCGGCGCCTCCGGTGGAACTGCCACCGGAGATCCAGGTGCCGCAGCAGATCGAGGTGCTGCCGGGCGTGACGATCCAGATCCCGGGGTAGGACACCACGCCGCGAGCGCGGCTGTCACACAGTCGACGACGTCGTCGACCGACACCGACGGCTCGTCGAGCCGGTCCATCGCCATGGACTCGACCAGCGACCACCACCCCCGCAGCTGCATGGTGACGAGCGGTGTGGGCGCGACGCCGATCGCGGCGACGGTGCGTTCGACCATCGTGTTCCGCATGTTCTCGTGGATGGTCCGGATCTGCGGATCGGCGCCGAACCCGCCGTGGAAGAACGCCTGGTAGTGCCGGCCGTGCCGGTCGATGAACGCCACGAACGGCTGCACCACCGCGCGCAGCGGGTCGGTGTCGTCGGGATCGGGGACCGCCGCCCGCAGCAGGCGCCGAGCGGCCGCGGCCACGACCGCGACGTAGAAGTCCTGTTTGGTGGGGAAGTAGCGGAACAGCAGGCCGCGGGAGATGCCGGCGATCTCGGCGACCCGGTCGACGGACAGGGCGTGGATCGGGCGGGTGGCCAGTTCCTGCAGGCCGATGGCGACGAGCTGGCGTTTGCGCTCTTCCGGAGGAAGGCGCCGCCGCTTCTCGGTGCTCACGGATGGTCCCTCCCTCTTGATGGTGTGCTGCGCGCCCGGCTAGTCTAACTAAGCATTGCTCAGTTAGAGCTACGGAGGCCTCATGGATTTCGGTCAGTCGGAACGCTCGCGCGACTACCTCGAGCGGCTGCGCCACTTCGTCGCCACCGAGGTGGTGCCCGTCGAGGAGACGCTGCGGCGGGAACGGATCGCCCCCTTCGCGGCGCGCGGCGACAGTTCGGGCACGGCGACGTGGTCGGTACCCGACGAGTTCCGCGAACTGCAGCGCAAGGCCCGCGCCCAGGGCCTGTGGAACCTCTTCCTCCCCGACGCCGAACTCGGAGCCGGGCTGACGAACGTCGAGTACGCGTCCCTCGCGGAGGAGATGGGTCGTTCCCCGTTCCGGTCCGCGATCTTCAACTGCGACGCCCCGGACACCGGCAACATGGAGGTGCTGTACCACTACGGCAGCCCCGAACAGAAGGAACGCTGGCTGCGCCCCCTGCTCGACGGCGAGATCCGCTCGGCGTTCTGCATGACCGAACCCGGGGTCGCGTCCTCGGACGCGACGAACATGGCCGCCACCGCCCTCGTCGAGGGCGACGAGGTGGTGCTCAACGGACGCAAGTGGTGGAGCACGGGCATCGGCAGTCCCGACTGCAAGATCCTGATCTTCATGGGGCTCACCGATCCCCAGGCGCCCAAGCATCAGCAGCACTCGATGGTGCTGGTGCCGATCGACACCCCCGGGGTGAAGGTCGAACGGATGCTGTCCACGATGGGCTTCTACGACGAGCCCGGCGGACACGGCGAGGTGTCGTTCACCGACGTGCGCCTGCCGCTCGACGCGATCATCGCCGGACCCGGCCGCGGATTCGAAATCGCCCAGGGCCGGCTCGGTCCCGGCCGCGTCCACCACTGCATGCGTCTGATCGGGCTCGCCGAACACGCCCTCGAACTCGCCTGCCGGCGCGGCCTCGACCGCGTCGCGTTCGGCAAGCCCCTGGTCAACCTCGGCGGCAACCGCGAACGCATCGCCGACGCCCGCATCGCGATCAACCAGCTGCGGCTGCTCGTGCTGCACACCGCCTGGCTGCTCGACACCCAGGGCCTTGCCGGCGCCCGCTCCGCCGTCTCCGAGATCAAGGTCGCCACCCCGCGCGTCGTCCAGCAGGTGGTCGACTTCGCCATCCAGATCCACGGCGGCGCCGGTCTTTCGGACGACTTCCCGCTCGCCGGTGCCTGGACGGCCGCGCGGGCGCTGCGCCTGGCCGACGGCCCCGACGAGGTGCACCAGGGACTGGTGGCCCGCTTCGAACTCGGCAAGTACACCAACCCGGAGGGTCGCAAGTGACAATTCCCGACAATGCCCGCGCCGTCCGTGACGAGGACGCCTTCGACGTCGCGGCCGTCGCGGCCTGGCTCGGCGAGCACGCCGGCATCGCCGGAATCCCGGAGGTGCACCAGTTCTCCGGTGGCGCATCGAATCTCACCTATCTACTGCGTTACCCCGACCGGGACCTCGTGCTGCGCCGACCGCCGGTGGGGGCCAAGCCGTCCTCCGGTCACGACATGGTCCGCGAGTACCGCATCCAGTCGCTGCTCGCGCCCGCATACCGGTACGTGCCGCGCATGGTGGGCCTGTGCACCGACCACAGCGTGCTCGGCAGCGACTTCTACGTGATGGAACGGGTGCCGGGGACGATCCTGCGGGCGAACCCCCCGGCCGAACTCGCCCTGACCCCCGAGCGCACCCGCACCCTGTGCCTGCGGATCGTCGACCTGCTCGTCGAGCTGCACGGCGTCGACCCCGCGTCCACGGGGCTGAGCGAATTCAGCCGCGGCTCCGGATACGTCGCGCGCCAGGTGTCGGGCTGGACTGCGCGCTACGAGAAGGCGCGCACCGAGAACGTTCCGGACTTCGCCCGGGTCACGAAGTGGCTGAACGACACCCAGCCCGCCGACGTGGCCTCGGCCGTCATCCACGGCGACTTCCGGCTCGACAACGTGGTGCTCGACGAGAACGACCCGCTGCAGCCCGTCGCGGTGCTGGACTGGGAACTGGCCACCGTCGGCGATCCGCTCATGGACCTCGGATCCTCCCTCGCCTACTGGGTGCAGGCCGACGACGATCCGATGCTGCTCGCCACCAAGCGGCAGCCGTCGGACCTGCCGGGCATGCTCACCCGCCGCGAGATCGTCGACTACTACTCGAGCAAGACCGGTCTGGCCGTGGACAACTGGGGCTTCTACGAGGTCTTCGGCCTGTTCCGGCTCGCGGTGATCGCGCAGCAGATCTACTACCGCTACCACCACGGGCAGACCACCAACCCGGCGTTCAAGGACTTCTGGGTGATCGTGGGCTATCTGGACTCGCGATGCAACACGCTGATCGACGACATCGAGGCGGGACGCGCATGAGCACGCGGAGGAACATTCTCATCACCGGCGCGAGCTCCGGCCTCGGCGCCGGCATGGCCCGCGAGTTCGCCGCGCGGGGGCGCAACCTCGCCCTCGCGGCGCGACGGACCGAGCGGCTCGAGGAGCTGCGCGACGAACTGCTCGCGCAGCATCCGGGTATCACCGTCGCGGTGCGGCGGCTCGACGTGGACCGGCACGAGGACGTGTTCACCGTCTTCCGGGAGTTCGACGACGAACTCGGCGGCCTCGACCGCGTCGTCGTCAATGCGGGCCTGGGCAAGGGGCAGCCCTTGGGCACGGGCTACTTCCGTGCCAACGTGCAGACGGCGAACACCAATTTCCTCGGTGCGCTGGCACAGAGCGAGGCCGCCCTCGAGCTCATGCGCCCCCGCAATGCCGGTCACGTGGTGCTCATCTCGTCGGTGAGTGCGGTGCGCGGGATGCCGCGCAATCTCACGACGTACGCGGCGTCGAAGGCCGCCGTCGCGGCGCTCGGCGAGGGAATGCGTGCGGACCTGGCGCGCACGGGCATCCGGGTGAGCACGATCTTCCCCGGGTTCATCCGCTCGGAGATCAACGAGAAGGTGAAGGACGTGCCGTTCATCGTCGACACCGAGACCGGGTGCCGCGCACTGGCCGCCGCGATCGAGAAGGAACCGCACAAGGCGTACGTCCCGGCCTGGCCGTGGACACCGCTCGCCTATGCGATGAAGGTACTGCCGCTGTCCGTCGTCAGCCGGATGGTCTGACGACGCAACGTGTGTGGACGCGTGTGTGGCCGTACGACGCAGTGTGGCCGTACGACGCAGTGTGGCCGTACGACGCAGTGTGGCCGTACGACGCAGTGTGGCCGTACGACGCAGTGTGGCCGTACGACGCAGTGTGGCCGTACGACGCAGTGTGGCCGAATGTCACATTCGGTCGATCGAATCGACGCGATGTGACATTCGGCCACCACCCGCGAGGGGTGTTGTGACGCTACGGATCAGGCGTCGGCGCCGATGATGAAGGCCTCGAGCTCGGTGCGGGCCTTGTCGTCGGCCATCTGGACCGGCGGGGACTTCATCAGGTAGGCGGACGCCGGCAGGACGGGGCCGCCGATGCCGCGGTCCTTGGCGATCTTCGCGGCGCGGATCGCGTCGATGATGATGCCGGCCGAGTTGGGCGAGTCCCACACCTCGAGCTTGTACTCGAGGTTCAGCGGCACGTCGCCGAAGGCGCGGCCCTCGAGGCGGACGTACGCCCACTTGCGGTCGTCGAGCCAGCCGACGTGGTCGGACGGGCCGATGTGGACGTCGTTGGTGCCCATCTCCTTCTTGAGGTTGGAGGTGACGGCCTGGGTCTTGGAAATCTTCTTCGACTCGAGACGCTCACGCTCGAGCATGTTCTTGAAGTCCATGTTGCCGCCGACGTTGAGCTGCATGGTGCGGTCGAGCTGCACACCGCGGTCCTCGAACAGCTTCGCCATGACGCGGTGGGTGATGGTGGCGCCGACCTGCGACTTGATGTCGTCGCCGACGATCGGGACACCGGCGTCGGTGAACTTGGCGGCCCATTCCGGGTCGGAGGCGATGAACACGGGCAGCGCGTTGACGAACGCGACACCGGCATCGATGCAGCACTGGGCGTAGAACTTGTCGGCCTCTTCGGACCCGACGGGGAGGTAGGACACGAGCACGTCGACCTTCGCGTCCTTCAGCGCCTGGACGACGTCCACGGGCTCGGCCTCGGAGAGCTCGATGGTCTCGGCGTAGTACTTGCCGATGCCGTCGAGGGTGTGGCCACGCTGGACGGTGACGCCGCTCGGCGGAACGTCGGCGATCTTGATGGTGTTGTTCTCGCTGGCGAAGATCGCCTCGGAGAGATCGAAGCCGACCTTCTTCGCATCCACGTCGAATGCCGCGACGAACTGGACGTCGCGCACGTGGTACGGGCCGAACTCGACGTGCATCAGGCCGGGAACGGTCGTGTTCGCTTCCGCGTCCTTGTAGTACTCGACGCCCTGGACCAGGGACGAGGCACAGTTCCCCACGCCTACAATGGCCACGCGCACCGAGGTGCTGTTCTCACCCATGGTCGGGTTCTCCTTCTGTGTTGCGTTGTGCTGTCGACTGCTCGGCGGCGATCAGTTCGTTGAGCCAGCGGACCTCGCGCTCACTGGACTCGAGGCCGAGCTGATGAAGCTGACGGGTGTAGCGATCCAACGTCCCGCTGGCCCGTCCGATTGCGTCGCGGAGCCCTTCCCTGCGCTCCTCGACCTGGCGGCGCCTGCCCTCGAGGATCCGCATCCGCGCCTCGGCGGGGGTGCGGCTGAAGAAGGCGAGGTGCACGCCGAAACCGTCGTCGGTGTAGTTCTGCGGACCGGTGTCGGCCACCAGCTCGGAGAAGCGCTTGCGCCCCTCCGGGGTGAGCTGGTACACGCGACGCGCTCGTCGCTTGACGGTGCCGGGTGGTCCTGCGTCCTCCTCGATGAGTCCGTCGGCCTGCATCCGTCGCAGCGTCGGATAGAGGGAACCGTAGGAGAAGGCGCGGAACGCGCCGAGCAGCCCGGTCAGTCGTTTGCGGAGCTCGTAGCCGTGCATGGGCGACTCGAGGAGCAGCCCGAGAATTGCCAGCTCGAGCAAGAGGCCTCCTCCACCGTGTCGTCGAACTATCCGAGTGATGCGATCACCGATTATATCGCACCGATATATAGGACGATAACCGACAGCAGTGCATGTAACAACGGGTAGCGGTAATTTTCCTCAGGGCTCGTAGGGAAACACCGCGATCGGCGTACCGTCGAACGCCAGCACCAGGTGCCCGCCCTGATCGGTGCCCGGACGCCGCGCGTGGACCGCGACCGTCGCCCGGCCCGCGTCGTCGACGTCGAAACCGACCTGCTCGACCCGGCCGTCGGGCACCCGCAGGGTCGCTGGAGCGCCGAGGATCACCTGCGACACCGCGACCAGGTCGAGGCCTGCCAGATCGAAGGCCACCGCATCCGACGGCCGGGTGTGCGGACTGCTCCACGAGGCGAACTCGCCGTCGAAGGTGTACGAGAGATACCGGTGCGGTTCGTCGGCGACCGCCCGGTCGAACGACGCGTGCTCCGGGAACAGCGTCACGTCGTCGACGAGCGTGTCGCCGAACTCGGCCCGGTACTCCTCCACGAACCGGGCCAGTCCCTGCGGCGACGTCAACTCCGGTGGCGGCGGCGGTCCGTCCGCCGCGTTCGCGGCCAGTCCCGCCAGCGCCCCCGTCACAGCCCCTGCCGCGACCGCGGTCGCCGCGACCACCACTCGACGAGTCCTCACCGGGTTCCCCGGTTCTCGAACCGGTGCAGTTCGATCAGCTCGCCCTGCGGCGTCACCTCGAGAAAACCGGTCTCGCGAGCCGTATTGCTCACGAATATGCGCACCGACGGCTGGCCGTACGACACGTCGACGGAGATGTGGCCGACCGTGCCGTCCGGTACGCCGACACTCTGCGGCGCCCCCGCGACGTACCCCGCGAGGGCGTCGACGTCCAACGTCGCCAGGTCGACCACCGCGGTGTCCACGGCGCGGGTGCGGGGCACGTCGTCCGCGTCGAAACCGCCGCGGTAGGTGTACGACACCATGCGGTCCGGGCTGCCGGGCACGGAACGGGTGACGCGCGCATGTTGCTCGAAGAAGTCCACCTCGTCGACCAGCGTGTCCCCGAACGCCGCCAGGTGGTCGGCTCGGAACTGCTCGAGGCCGGCCCGCGTCACCGGGCTCGGCGTCGGCACCACGACGGGCCGCAGCGCTGCCGGATCGAGCGCCGGCCCCAGCGGCGCGGACGGTGCATCGACGCGTACCCAGGAGAACGTCGCCACCCCTGCCGCCACGGCCGACGCCACCACGACCGCGGTGAACACCCCGGGACCGCGCGCGCGGACCCGTGCCGTCGCGGCGACGTCCGAACTCGCCTGCAGGTCGGCGACCAGCTCGTCCAGTTCGCCGAGCGTGCCGGCGACGTCGGCACGCGCATCCCGGGCCTCGTGTTCGGGACCGGTGAGCTGCCCGTCCGCGTACGCCGCGTCGAGACGCGCCCGGACCGCCGCCCGATCGACGTCGCGTGCCCTGGTGGAAGGCGAACGGCGGCCGATCATGCGGGAGATCGTAACGATGCAGTTCAGAACACGCGCTGCACGGTGCCGTCGAACAGAACCTTCACGTATCGGGTGCGGTCGCCGGACTCGACGTAGATGTTCGCCGTCGGCGTGCCGTCGTGGGCGAACGAGACGTGCGAGACCGCGCCGTCGGGCAGTCCGACCAGCGCGGGGGCTTCGGCGATCCGGGTGGTCAGGGCCCCGGGGTCGACCCCGCCGAGGTCGACATCGCGGTAGCCGGGGAGGCGCTGCGTCGTCACCGGTTGGGCCCGTAGCGCCCCGCCCGCGTAGCTGTACGTGGCGATCCGGCCGGGGTCGTCCGGCAGCGCCCGTTCGATGTGAGCCCGATCCGGACGGAGGACCAGCCGATACACGACCGTGTCACCGAAGCGGTCCCGCACCGACGCGAGAACCCCCTCGAATCCGCCGGGTTCGAGCGGCCGCACCGGAGTCACCACGATCGGGTCGACGCCGTCGCCGGGAACTGCCACCGGTGCGGCGGGCTGCTCCCGCACGGCCGCGGGCTCCGGCGCCGGACCCGCCGACAGCAGCAGCACCGCGCCGGCCACCGCGGCCGCCACCGCGACGGCCACCGCCACGATCCGGCGCAGCCCGGGCCGCCGGGCCGAAGACGGGACCGCCGGATTCTCGGGTGGCTGCAGGTCCCGGACCAGGTCCGCGAGCTCGCCCAGCGTCTTCGCGGACATGGCCCGGGCCGTCCGGTCCCGGTGTTCCCCGAAGTCGAGCTGACCGTCGGCGTAGGCGGTGTCGAGGCGGCCGCAGGCCTGCGCCCGGTCGATGTCGCGTGCCCGCGTTCGCGGCGTGTGTCGGCTCACCATCCGGGCAGCGTAGAACGTCCGATATGGGCGCGTCGCACAGTCACGCGGCCCACACCCTGCCCACCCGCGTGCCGTCCGCACGTACTCTGGACCCGTGCGGATACAGCGGCAGGTGGTGGACTACGCGCTGCAGCGCAGGTCGCTGCTCGCTCAGGTCTACTCGGGACGGACCGGCGTCTCGGAGGTGTGCGACGCCAGCCCCTACCTGCTCCGTGCCGCCAAGTTCCACGGCCGCGGCAGTGACGTGGTCTGCCCGATCTGCCGCAAGGAGCAGCTGACACTCGTGTCGTGGGTGTTCGGCGACAAGCTCGGTCCGGTGTCCGGGTCGGCCCGCACCGCGGAGGAACTGGTCCGCCTGGCCGCCAGCCAGGAGGAGTTCTCCGTCCACGTGGTCGAGGTGTGCCGCACGTGCAGCTGGAACCACCTCGTCCAGTCCTATGTCCTGGGGGCGGAACCCGCGCCGAAGCGGCCCCGCCGCAGGTCGACCGGCCAGAGCCGCCGCACCGCGAGCGAGTGAGCCGTGCGCGACCCCTGCTGAACCGCCGCGCCCGGTGAGGTCCCCGGGTGACACTGCACTGCCCGAAAACACTGCACTGCCCGAGAACACTGCACTGCCCGAAACATTGCACTGCCCGAACGCGCGCTGCCCGACGAGACCGAAGTCTGCAGACGTGAAACGAGGACGCGTGCCGCGCGTCCGCGCTACCGGTTGGAGATGAGTACGTGAGTTCCCCCCACAACGACCCGCAGGGCGACCGGCCGATGCCGCCGCACGGGAACGGACCGGCAGGTCCCCCGCCGCCGCGGCGACCGGGACCTGTGGGGGGTCCCCCACCGCAGCGCGGTCCCGGCGGGCCGCCGCCCGCCGAACGGCGGATGCCCCCGCCGCAGGGACGTCCGTACCCGCCGCCGCCGCGCCCCCAGCCGGGCGGCCCGCGGCCCCAGCCGTATCCGCCGCAGCAACGTCCCCCGCAGCAGTACGGGGCCGCAGGGATGCCGTCGCCGGACGCTCACGGGCCGCGACCGCAGCAACCACCGGCCGACCGGACCCGGCAACTCCCGCCGCAGAACCGGCCGCCGGTGCAGAACCGCAACCCTCAGCAGCCGCCCGACCGGCCCGCAGGCGCGCCCCCCGGCGGGCGCCCACCGACCCCGCCCCCGACCGCGCGCGGCGGGGGTGACGAGCCCCCGCGTGGTCCGGGCGACCCCAAGTCGACGCGCTGGCGCACCGTGCGGCGTGTCGGCTACGTGGCCGTGGCCCTGGCCCTGGCCCTGGTGCTGCCGATCCTCGCGTTCATGCTGGCCTACGTCGTCCAGGAGGTTCCGCGTCCCGGTGACCTGAAGACCAACCAGGTCGCCACCGTCTACGCCGCCGACGGCTCGACCGTCATCACCAAGGTGGTGCCGCCCGAGGGCAACCGCACCGAGGTGGGCCTCGACGAGATCCCCGAGCACGTCCGCAACGCCGTACTCGCCGCCGAGGATCGTGACTTCTACAGCAATCCCGGATTCTCGGTCAGCGGCTTCGCCCGCGCGGCCCGCGACAACATCCTCGGCCGGGAGAGCGCCGGCGGTGGTTCGACCATCACCCAGCAGTACGTGAAGACGGCGCTGGTCGGCTCCGAGCGCACCCTGACCCGCAAGATGAAGGAACTCGTCCTCGCGTCCAAGATGGCCAACCAGTGGTCCAAGGACGACATCCTCGCCGCCTACCTGAACACCATCTACTTCGGTCGTGGCGCGTACGGCATCGCCGCTGCCTCCACGGCGTACTTCGGTAAGCCCGTCGGCGAGCTCACCGTCGAGGAGGGTGCTGTGCTCGCCTCCTCGATCCAGCTGCCGTCGCTGCTGGATCCGGAGACCAACCCCGAGGGCGCCCAGGCGCGCTGGAACTACGTCCTCGACGGGATGGTGACCGCCGGCACCCTGAACGAGGCCGACCGGGCCTCGATGCAGTATCCGCGGTACGTGCCGCTGGCCGAGGTCGACAACGGCGGACAGTCCAACGGGCCGGAGGGCCTGCTACGCACCCAGGTGCTGCGGGAGCTGTCCGAGGAGGGCATCGACGAGAACCTGCTGAACACCGAGGGACTCCAGATCACCACCACGATCGACCCGCAGGCACAGGAGGCCGCGCTCGACGCGGTCCGCACGAACATGGACGGCGAGCCGGAGGAGCTGCGCACCGCCGTCGTATCCGTCGACCCGCGCAGCGGCGCCGTCCGCGCCTACTACGGCGGCGACAACGGCGGTGGCTTCGACTTCGCCCAGTCCGGTCTGCAGACCGGATCGTCGTTCAAGGTGTTCGGCCTGGCCGCCAACCTCGACCAGGGCAACCCGCTGTCCGCGATGTACGACAGCGGCCCGCTCACCGTCAACGGCATCTCGATCGGCAACGTCGAGGGCGAGAACTGCGGCACCTGCACCATCGCCGAGGCGCTGAAGCGGTCGCTCAACACCAGCTTCTACCGGATGATGCTCGAGATGGACAACGGCCCGCAGGCCATCGCCGACATGGCACATCAGCTCGGCATCCCCGAGGAGATCCCCGGCGTCGGCGAGACCCTCACCGAGCCGGGCGGCGTCGGCCCCAACTACGGCATCGTGCTCGGCCAGTACCAGTCCCGCGTGATCGACATGGCGTCGGCGTACGCGACGCTCGCCGCGTCCGGCACCTACCACGAGCCCTACTTCGTGCAGAAGGTCGTCACCGCCGACGGCACCGTGCTGCTCGACCGCGGCACCCCCGCCGGGGAACAGCGTGTCGACGAGGCCGTGGCAGACAACACCACCGCCGCGATGATGCCCATCGCCGCGTACTCCAACGGGCATGCCCTCGCCGGCGGTCGCCCGTCCGCCGCCAAGACCGGCACCGCGCAGCTCGGCGACACCGGCTCGAACAAGGACGCCTGGATGGTGGGCTACACGCCGTCGCTGTCGACGGCCGTGTGGGTCGGCACCGAACAGGGCCTGCCCCTGGAGAACAGTTGGGGCGGCATGATCTACGGGTCCGGCCTGCCGTCGGACATCTGGAAGGACACGATGGACGGTGCCCTCCAAGGCACCGACGTCGAGAAGTTCCCGACTCCCGAACCGATCGCCGGACAGGCCGGCGTCCCGGCGTACTCGGCGCCGGCGCCGCCGAGGACCACGACGCAGACCCCGACGACGACCGAGCGGACGACGCCGGAGCTGCCCACGCCGCCGGAGATCACGACCCGCAACGTCGAGATCCTCCCGGGCGTGACCATCCCCATGCCGGGCGTGGCGCCGCAGACCACCACCCAGCAGGTGCCCACACCGACCCCCACCACGGAAGAGGACACGCCGGGCTTCGGGACGCAGGACGAGTCGACCGGTGCCGGCGGGGACGAGCAGTCCGGCAACAGCCGCTTCCAGGAGGACCCCGCCGGCGCCACACCCGGCGGGTAGCCTCGCGGGGTGACCGAGAAGAGAGAGCTCGCGTCGCCGGGTCCGCTCGTTGCCGACCGCCGCTCCGCGGACTGGCGCGACGCACCCGGATGGACCGATCCGACGGTGTCGCGTCTGTCCACCGGCATCGGCGGCCCCGTCGGACGGTACGCCCTGCTCGGACGCACCCGGTTCTTCACGCCGCTGCGCGCGCTGCTGCTCCTGGCGGTCGTGTTCCTCGCTCTCGGCTGGTTCACCAAGGCCGCCTGCATCCAGCAGGGGCCGGTGGGCGAGAACGGTGCCCTCGGGCTGGACTGGGGCGACAACCGGCAGTACGTCGCCATGTGCTACTCCGACGTCGTGCCGCTCTACGGCGCCGAACGCCTCAGTGCCGGTGCCTTCCCGTACAAGACGTCGTGGGAGGAGCCCGGACCGGACGGGCAGTCCCAGGTCCGGTACATGGAGTATCCGGTCCTCGCCGGCCTCTACCAGTACGTCTCGATGCGCGCAGCGAAGGCCTGGGACGCCGCGTCGTGGCTTCCGGGCGGCCTGCAGGTGGCGATCTACTTCGACATCGTCGCGGTGGGTCTCGCCGCGGCCTGGCTCGTCACCGTGTGGGCCACCGCGCTCTCCGCCGGCCGCCGCATCTGGGACGCGGCGCTCGTCGCCGCCTCGCCGCTCGTCGCCGTGCACGCCTTCACCAACTTCGACGCCCTCGCCACCGCCTTCGCGGCCGGTGGGCTGCTGGCCTGGGCGCGGCGGCGGCCGGTGCTCGCCGGGGTGCTGTTCGGGCTCGGTGCCGCCACCAAGCTGTACCCGCTGCTGCTGTTCGGTCCGCTGCTGCTGCTGTGCCTGCGCACCGGGAAGCTGCGGGCACTGGGCCAGGCGGCCGGTGCCGCGGCGGCCGCCTGGCTCGCCGTGAACCTGCCGATCATGGTCCTCTACCCGCGCGGCTGGGCCGAGTTCTTCCGGCTCAACACCGAACGCGGGGCGGACCCCGATTCGATCTACAACGTCGCGCGGTCGCTGACCGGGTGGTCCGGCTGGGACACCTCCACGCTGAACTCGGTGTCGCTGCTGCTGTTCGCCGCGGCCTGCGGCGGCATCGCGTGGCTCGCGTGGACGGCTCCGCGCCGCCCCCGCCTCGCCCAGTTGTGCTTCCTCGTGGTTGCCGCGTTCCTGCTCACCAACAAGGTGTGGAGCCCCCAGTATTCGCTGTGGCTGGTGCCGCTCGCCGTGCTGGCCCTGCCGCACCGGCGGATCCTGCTCGCGTGGATGACGATCGACGCCCTCGTCTGGGTGCCGCGCATGTACTTCTATCTCGGCGCCGAGAACAAGGGCCTGCCCGAGCAGTGGTTCACGACGACCGTGCTACTGCGCGACCTCGCGGTCGTGGCGCTGTGCGCGCTCGTCGTCCGGCAGATTCTCCGTCCGGCCGAGGATCTCGTGCGCTACGGCTTCGTCGACGACCCCGTCGGTGGTGTGCTCGACCACGCCCCCGACGCTCCCCCGCGGTGGATTCCGGAGGGAGTGCGGCCCGGCGCCCGGCGGACATCACCTCCCGAATCGGCCGAGCGGCGGACACCCGCGTCGAGCGCCGCATCGTAGCCCGGCCGGAGCCGCGCGCGACGGGTGCTGCCCGCGCGCGTAAAAACTTGCGCGGGAAGCATTTTCGCGCGCGAGTGCTCGTCCGCGACGAGCGTCGTCTACACGCGCAGCGCGTCGAAGGGCGCGACGGGGAGGTTGCGGACGACGAACCAGCCCAGCACCGCCCACAGCACGATCTGCGGCGCCCACCGCCACTGGTACCACTGGACGATCCGGTGTCCACGGACCCGGGCGGCCGTCCACACGACGAACGACCACCCCAGCAGCAGCACCGCGGCCACGCCGAGGGCGTTGTAGCGCAGCGCGGCCGGAACATCGAGGTGCAGCAGCGAATACAGCATCCGCGACGATCCGCACCCGGGGCACCAGATACCGAACAGGGCGCGGGTCGGGCACGGCGGAATCGGGCCACCCGGCGTCGTCGGATCCGCCCACGCGACGGCCGCGCACACGCACACCGACACGGCCGCCACCCCGACGGGAGCGGCGAGCCGGGCGGTGAGCGTCTGCACGGCCGGGTCCCTCAGTAACCCGACGACGAGACCGCCGCGGCGAGGACGACGATGTAGAAGACGACGACCACCGCCCATACCGCGACGCTCGCCACCACCGACCAGATCGCCCACTTCTTCGCGTCGTCGGCCGATCGGCGCGCGGCATCGAACTGGCCCTGCGCCCAGAGGGAATTGACCTGGCTCGCCTTGATGATCGAAACGACGCCGAGCGGCAGGCAGCAGAGGATCGTCGTGAGAATGCCCCACACCAGGTTGTTGTCGGGTGGCGGCCCGAACTGCGGCCCCGGGTAGTACCCGTAGCCGCCCGGCGGGGGATACCCGCCCGGATTGTTCGGCGGGTACTGCGGATAGTCACTCATCTTCGTCCTCGATCACCCCGTCGGGATCCCGGCCTGTTCCGGTTCCCCCCGCGCGGAAGGGTAGACCAGCCGCGGTGCTGCCGCACTCACCACGACCGCGCCGGCCGCCCGGCCCGGGACGTGTTCACCGATTTTCTCCGCTCATAGCCGGCATCCGGGGTTGCTCCTCGTCGGGTGGGGGCTGGCCGGATCGGCGCAGGGGTGCGCCGGCGAACACGAAGAACAGCACGACGAGCAGCGCGGCCCGCCCCCACACCCCGACCAGGGTGAGCAGCAGCGGGATCGTGGTGTCGCTGTGGGTCATGGTCGCGTCGAACCACAGGAACACCCCGATCCCGATGGCGAGGTCCACGGTGAGGTACGAGGCGATCAGCGGCCAGCGCACCCGCAGCAGCACCAGGAACGGCAACAGCCACAGGGTGTACTGCGGTGAATGGACCTTGTGCAGCAGCAGGAATCCACACAGCATCGCGGCGCCGACCGCGACCCACGGGTAGCTGCCGTCGCGGCGGTACCGCCGCCACCCCAGCCACAGCGCCAGCGCGAAGGCGGCGCAGATCGACAACGGCGAGACGACGGCGACGATGTCGTTGTACTCGGCCGTGACCTCGGTGTCCTGATAGCCGCCGACCAGCGGCCGCAGCCCCCAGTACCAGATCGAGTTGCTCGTGGCGTCGGCCGCGCGGTTGCCCTGGAACTCGAACGATGCGCGCCATCCCGGATAGCCGAGCAGCGCGAACGGCAGGTTCACGGCGATCACCGTTACCGCCGCTGCGGCGCCCACCGTCACCGCGCCCCGCACGTCGCGCCGGGGTCGCGGTTCGTCCCCGCCGGTCAGGACGTACGCGATCAGCGGCAGCACGAAGATGCCGGGATACACCTTGAGGCAGAACCCGACCGCGAGCAGGACGGCCGCGGCCACCGCGCGGGTGCGCAGGGACCACCGTCGCACCCCGAGCACGGCCACGGCCCCGACGGTGGTCGCGACGACGGGCAGGTCCCAGTTGTGGAAGCCGTACAGCACCAGCGGCGGCGTCACCGACCAGAGCAGCGCGGCCCATCCGGCCAGCCGGCCGAGGAGCCACGCGACGAGCAGGCCGAACGGGGCCAGCAGCAGCGCGGAGTGCAGGAGGAACTCGGCGTCGGTGTCGGCGCGCAGGGCCCCCACCCACATCAGGATGCCGCTCAGTACCGGGTACTCGACGGTGCCGCCGGTGAGCACGCCGTCGCGGGTGATCCCGCCGTCGAGGAACGGGAACAGGTGCAGGTTGATGCCGCGTCCGATCCACAACTGCTGGATGTCGGAGTAGCAGACCGTGGCGTCCTTGACCGCGTCGAACCGCACGCTGCGGCCCTGCGGGTCGAACGGCGGCCCGGCGCAGCGGGCCTTGTTCAGGTAGCCGAGCCACATGGCGAGCGCGCACGTCACGACGGCGACGAGCGCGGGCGTCCGGGAACTCGTGCGCATGTTCTTCACCCTAGGCCAATTTCGCTGGTCAAGGGCGCGTCGTGTAGCCTGCATGGGTTGCTGACGCAACGACCCTCCTGTCACGGACCGTCCGTGACCGCCCATAGTCCATAGGAGGTGATGAGGTCTTATGCGTCATTACGAACTGATGGTCATTCTCGACCCCAGCCTGGACGAGCGCACTGTCGCCCCGTCGCTGGATACGTTCCTCAACGTCGTTCGCCAGGACGGCGGCAAGATCGACAAGGTCGACGTGTGGGGTAAGCGTCGTCTCGCGTACGAGATCGCCAAGCACAGCGAAGGCATCTACGCGGTGATCGACATCAGCGCTACGCCCGCCACTGTCGCGGAGCTGGATCGCCAGCTCGGCCTGAACGAGTCGGTGCTCCGCACCAAGGTTCTGCGCCACGGCAAGTGAGTCTGTCGGCGTCCGGCCGTAGGCTCGGGCGCATCAGGACTCCACACACAGCAGGAGGAACCACATGGCAGGCGACACCGTCATCACCGTCATCGGCAATCTGACGGCTGATCCCGAGCTGCGTTTCACCCCGGCGGGGGCCGCGGTCGCGAACTTCACCGTCGCGTCCACGCCCCGCATCTTCGACCGTCAGTCCAACGAGTGGAAAGACGGCGAGGCGCTGTTCCTGCGCTGCAACATCTGGCGTGAGGCAGCGGAGAACGTGGCCGAGAGCTTGACCCGTGGCTCGCGCGTGATCGTGCAGGGCCGGCTCAAGCAGCGCAGCTACGAGACGCGTGAAGGCGAGAAGCGCACTGTCGTGGAGCTCGAGGTCGACGAGATCGGCCCCTCGCTCCGCTACGCGACGGCCAAGGTCAACAAGGCCAGCCGTGGCGGGGGCGGTGGCGGGGGCGGCTTCGGCGGTTCCTCCGGAGGATCGGGCGGGGCCCGTGCCGGCGCGAGCACCGGCGGGGACGACCCGTGGGGCAGCGCCCCGGCGGCGGGCTCCTTCGGCGGGGACGACGAGCCCCCGTTCTGATCCGACCTTCGATCGGAACATTCGGAAAGTACGGAGAAAGACCATGCCTAAGGCGCCCGCGCGCGAAAAGGTTTTGAAGAAGAAGGTCTGCACCTTCTGCAAGGAAAAGAACGTGCAGATCGACTACAAGGACACGACGTTGCTGCGCAAGTACGTCAGCGACCGCGGCAAGATCCGCGCCCGTCGTGTCACGGGCAACTGCGTGCAGCACCAGCGCGACGTTGCCATCGCTGTGAAGAACTCGCGTGAGGTGGCCCTGCTTCCTTACGTCTCGACGGCTCGCTAAGGAAAGGGAGGGACACACGATGAAGCTCATTCTCACTGCCGACGTGGACAACCTCGGTGCGCCTGGCGACACCGTCGAGGTCAAGGACGGCTACGGCCGCAACTACCTGCTGCCCCGCGGCCTGGCGATCGTCGCCACCCGTGGTGCCCAGAAGCAGGTCGAGGGCATCCGCCGGGCCCAGGAGGCTCGTGCGGTGCGCGGCCTCGATCACGCCAAGGAGCTCAAGGCCGCGATCGAGGGCCTCGAGAGCGTCACCTTGGCCGTGAAGACCGCCGGCGACTCGGGCAAGCTGTTCGGCTCGGTCACCGCCGCCGACGTTGCCGGTGCCGTCAAGGCCGCCGGTGGCCCCGTCGTCGACAAGCGCATCATCGAGCTGCCCAAGGCGCACATCAAGTCGACCGGCAAGCACACGGTGATCGTGAAGCTGCACCCGGACGTGACCGCGAAGTTCGATCTGAACGTCGTGGCCGCCTGATTCCGGTCCTCGAAGAGCCCTGCGCCCCTGGTGCAGGGCTCTTCGTCGTCTGTCCACAGGCTTGTGGATAACCCGACGGGGGTACCGGTAGGTTTGTGACCTGCAGCATAGCGGCGGGGTGCCGGAACCGCGTAACACGCCCGGAAACACATCCGGCACGACACGCCGAGCGGGTTGTTCTCCACACTTGTGAAACACGATTTGTGCCGTCTGAACAGCAGCGATGCAAAGTGTGAGATGCGTTGTCCCCAGGTTGTCCCCAAGGGGTGCACAAGGTCGTCCTCCTGTTTCCACAATTCATCCACAGATGTGTGCACAGGCGGATTTGGACGGGGCGTTCCCAGTGCCTAACGTCGAGCGCGCGCGTCCGGAGGACGTGTCGGTGGGGCCGGGTAGAAGTGGTGACGAGCGCGGATGGACAGGGCCTGTCCCCCGCGAAGGTGCCGAGACGGGGAAGGACGGCGTCGCGTGGCTGTAGTGGACGATCGGGGCCATTCCGAGTACCCGGGACCGCCGGAGGAGCCGGCGGGCGACTTCGGCCGCCAGCCCCCGCAGGACATGGTCGCCGAGCAGTCGGTGCTCGGGGGCATGCTGCTCAGCAAGGACGCCATCGCCGACGTGCTCGAGGTGCTGCGGCCCGGCGACTTCTACCGTCCCGCCCACCAGGCGGTGTACGACTCGATCCTCGATCTCTACAGTCGCGGTGAGCCGGCCGACCCCGTCACGGTGTCCGCGGAACTCGACCGGCGCGGAGAGCTCCGCCGCATCGGCGGCGCCGCCTACCTGGTGACGCTGACCCAGACCGTGCCTACCGCCGCGAACGCCAGCTACTACGCCGAGATCGTCGCCGAGAAGGCCATCCTGCGCCGCCTCGTCGAGGCCGGCACCCGCATCGTCCAGTACGGGTACGCCGGCTCCGATGGGCAGGACGTCGCCGAGGTCGTCGACCGCGCCCAGGCCGAGATCTTCGAGGTCTCGGAGCGCCGCACGTCCGAGGACTTCGTCCCGCTCGAAGAGCTGCTGCAGCCCACCATGGACGAGATCGACTCGATCGCCAGCCGCGGCGGCATCTCCCTGGGTGTGCCCACCGGGTTCGCCGAACTCGACGAGATCACCAACGGTCTCCACGCCGGGCAGATGATCATCGTCGCCGCCCGCCCGGGTGTCGGAAAGGCGCTGTCCCTCGACACTGCACTGCCCACCCCCGGCGGCTGGACGACCATGGGCGAGGTCGCCGTCGGCGACGAACTTCTCGACGCCCACGGTCGCCCCACCCGGGTGCTGGCCGCCACCGAGGTGCTGCACGGCCGCCCCTGCTTCGAGGTGGAGTTCTCCGACGGCACGGTCCTCGTCGCCGACGAGCAGCATCAGTGGCTCACCTCCGACGGCGGCCCGTCGCGGGTACGCACCACCGGGGAGCTCGCGGCCTCACTCTCCACCGGCCACATCGTCGGCAACGTCGCTCCGCTGCGCCTGCCCGTCGCCGATCTGCCCGTCGCCCCGTTCACTCTCGGCGCCTGGCTCGGTGGCCCGTCGGCCGATCCCCACGTGCACATGCGGGTGCAGGGCGAGGGCGGATTCGCCGAGGAACTCATGACGCTCGGCGCGCACATCCCCGGCGCCTACCAGCGGGCGTCGGAACAGCAGCGGCGTGAACTGCTCGCCGGTCTGCTCGACGCCGGCGGCCACGTCGAGGACGACGGCACCGTGCGATTCGAGTCGGACTGCGCCCGCCTGCGGGACGACGTCGCCGAGCTGCTGGCCGGCCTCGGCTACACCTGCGCCGCCGCCGGGTCGGCGGTGCGATTCGCCACCGACGACGACGTGTTCGTCCTCCCCAGCAAGGCCAAGGCGCACAAGCAGACCCGTACGACGGTGGCGCGGCAGCGTCGCATCGTCGCCGTCCGTCCCGTCGAGTCCGTACCGGTGCGGTGCGTCGAGGTCGACGGTGAGCACCTGTATCTCGCCGGGCGGTCGATGGTGCCCACCCACAACTCCACGCTCGGCATGGACTTCCTGCGGTCCTGCTCGGTCAAGCACGGCATGGCTTCCGTCATGTTCTCCCTCGAGATGGGCAAGACCGAGATCGTCATGCGGCTGCTCTCCGCCGAGGCGAAGATCAAGCTCGGTGACATGCGTTCGGGCCGCATGACCGACGACGACTGGACGCGCCTCGCCCGGCGGATGAGCGAGATCAGCGAAGCGCCCCTGTTCATCGACGACTCCCCCAACCTGACGATGATGGAGATTCGCGCAAAAGCGCGGCGCCTCAAGCAGAAACACGACATCCGGCTGGTCGTCGTCGACTACCTGCAGCTGATGACCTCCGGTAAGAAGGTCGAGTCCCGCCAGCAGGAGGTCTCCGAATTCTCCCGTAGCCTCAAGCTTCTCGCGAAGGAGCTCGAGGTCCCGGTGGTCGCGATCTGTCAGCTCAACCGCGGTCCCGAGCAGCGCACCGACAAGAAGCCCATGGTCTCCGACCTGCGTGAGTCGGGTTGCCTCACCGCGAGCACCCGCGTCCTGCGCGCGGACAACGGCTGCGAGGTCACCCTCGGCGAGTTGCTGGTCAGTGGGGAACAGCCCGTCGTCTGGTCGCTGGACGAGCGCATGCGCATGGTTGCGCGCTCGATGACCAAGGTGTTCCCGAGCGGACGCAAGGAGGTGTTCCGGCTGACGCTCGACTCCGGTCGTCAGGTGGAGGCCACCGCGAACCATCCCTTCCTCACCGTCGACGGGTGGATTCCCCTCGGCGAGCTCACGGTCGGCGAGCGGGTCGCGGCGCCCCGCGCCGTTCCTGCTCCTCTCGCCACGCACGCCGTCTCCGAGGACGACGTCGTCGCGCTGGCCGAGCGCGCCGTCGTCGAAAGTTCTGTTCCGTCCCAGGCGTTCGCGCTGCCGAAGGAACAGGTCGCCGCGCTCGTGTGCCACGTGTGGGAGGGCAACGGAATCGTCGCGTGGGACGGAGCCCGAGGGCGGGCCGATGTCCGGTATCCGTGCGCAGCCCGGTGCCTCGCCGACGACTTGGCCCGTCTGCTCCTGCGAATCGGCGTCTTCGCTCGGATCGCTGCGGCCGAAACAGGTTGGGATGTCGTCGTCACCGGCCCGGAGAATCAGGCCGTCTTCCTGCACGACGTGGGCGCCCACGGCACCGCGGCACAGTGGGTGCTCGCGCAGCTCGGCCCGAAGCTCGTACGTCACGACGCCGACACCGTGACACCCGACGTCGAGGCGGCGCTGGGCCGGCTCCTCGCTGTCGAGGAACTCGCTCCCAGCGAGCTCGTCGCGGCCGCGGCTTCGCGGTCCGTTGGGGGTTCACGGTCGAGTCTGGCTCAGGTGGCAGGCGTCCTCGACACCGCCGACATCGACATGCTCGCCACCAACAATGTGTACTGGGACGAGATCGTATCCATCGTCAGCCTCGGTGAGCAGGACGTGTACGACGGGACCGTCCCGGGCACGCACAACTTTGTTGCCGATGGCATCTCGGTGCACAACAGTCTCGAGCAGGATGCCGACATGGTGATTCTGCTGCACCGGCCAGACGCGTTCGAACGTGACGACCCGCGCGGCGGTGAGGCGGATCTGATCCTCGGCAAGCACCGCAACGGTCCGACGGCCACGATCACCGTCGCGCACCAGCTGCACTTGTCGCGCTTCGTGGACATGGCGCGGGGCTGAGGGTTCGCCTCACAGCCCGGACGGCGTCCGACGGGATTCGCGCACCGATTCGGAACTTGCCCACGCAATTCACGCGGCAAGTTCCGATTCGGTGGGCAAGTTCCGAGCGCTACCGCACCGGCCGGCTCGTCGACAGTGCGACGGCGCCGAGTACGCCGACGGCGGCGAAGGCGTAGAAGCCCCAGGGGTATGCGACGCCGGCCTGCAGGAGCGCACCGCCGAGGATCGGACCGCAGATGGCGCCGATGCGGCCCACGCCGGCGGACCAGCCGAGCGCCGTGGCGCGTGCCTCGGCCGGGTAGGCCGCGCTGGTGAAGGCGTAGACGAGCACCTGGGAACTGAAGACGAAGCAGCCGGCAAGGAACACCAGCACGTAGACGCCGTAGGCGAGGTTGATGCTGAGCGTGGCGAGGAACAGCGCGGCGAGGGTGAACCACACGAGGCCCGCGGTGCGTGCGCCGATCCGGTCGGCGACGCGGCCGGCGACGAGCAGGCCCGCGACGGCACCGGCGTTGAGCACGAGCAACAGCGACAGCGACGCACCGAGGTCGTATCCGGCTTCGCGCATGATCGTCGGCAGCCAGGTGTTGAGGCCGTACACCAGGAGCAGCCCCATGAAGGAGGTGACCCAGATGGACACGCTGGTGCGCAGCAACTGCGGCGAGAACAGGGCCCGCACCGGCGACGCCGGCTTCGCGTCCGGGGTGTGGCCGGGGTCCGGTGGCACGACGTCGGTGGACGGAAGTCCGTAGTCGGCAGCGATGCGTGCGGCTTCGTCGTGCCGGCCTCGGGCGGAGAGGTACGCGGGCGACTCGGGCAGGTAGCGGAACATCAGGGGGACGAGAACGAACGCCGGCAGTGTGCCCGCGACGAACATCGAACGCCACCCGGAACTCTCCAGCAGGACGAGGGCGAGCAGGGCCGTCGCCACGGCGCCGACGTGGTAGCCGGTCATGACGGTGGTCGACGCGGATCCCTTTTTCCCGGGCGCGAATTCGGCGACGATGGCCAGCGCGGTGGGCAGTGCGCCGCCGAGGCCGAGGCCCGCGAGGAAGCGCAGGACGCCGAGCATCTCCGGTGATGTCGCGAACGCGCATGCGAGGGTCAGCACCGAGAAGGCGGTGACGGAGAAGATGAGGGTGCGTCGCCGGCCGAGGACGTCGGTCAGTGTGCCGATGGCCAGGGCTCCGAGTGTCATGCCGACCAGGCCGGCGGTCGAGATGACCGTGAGGCCGCCGGCATCGACGTTCCAGTCCGGGTAGTCCAGCAGCGCCGGGTTCACGGCGCCGAGAACGACGAGGTCGAAGCCGTCGAGGAGTACCGCGACCCAGCACAGCGCGATGACGAGTCGCGCGGAGCGGGTCGTGTGTCGGGGCGCCTCGGTGGCGACCCCGTCGGAGCTTGTTCGCATAGTGCACACCTGTTCGTAACCGAGTGATCGTTCGGATTGTGACTGCGTGCACTGCCGTACGTCAACTCCGCTGTGGGACAGGGCCGATCGGGAAAATCGATCAGGCAGAAGCTATTTCACTCAGTGAAAACGACCGTTGTGTCGGCGGTCCCGAGATGGATCAGACGCGCTCGGTGTGGGCCGCGAGAGTGAAAGGCGATCCCCGGAACGACGGGACCGAGCGGAGCCTGCGCCGCGCGCGCAACCGAATCCTCGCGCCGAATCGGATTGCGCTGCGGTCGTGCAGGGCATCCCCGGATCGCGGTCGACGGTCGCACCCGGACGGCCTCGGAGGTCGCGGCTCAGGTTCCGGTGCCGGAGGGGTGGTGGAACGGGAGGTCCTGCAGGTGAACTCGCTCGGGTTCGATGAGCGAGACGATCGCCGAGCGCATCGGGAAGTCGGTGCCGACGTAGCGGTTGCTCATCCGGTCCATGATCTCGACCGCTTCGTCGCCCTGGAGTTCCTCGACGACCCGGCCGCGGACGACGACCGACCGATACGGATTGTGCTCGTCGCAGACCGACACGGCGACGCGCCCGTCACGGCGTAGATTGGCGACCTTCCGGTTCTCGCGAGCGGAGAAGATCGCCAAGCGATCACCCTCGACCGCAATCCACACGGGAGAGACATGCGGTGAGCCGTCGGGCATGAGCGTCGCGACGTGTGCCATGTTCCGCGCCCCGAGCAGAGCCCGCACCTCGGCGGACAGTTCGGCCATGACCGGCAGCCTACTCGCGCCCACATGGATGCACAGGCTGTTGCCGCAGGACAGGGGGACCGCCCCCGGACGACGGTGCTGCCCGAGCGGAACGACGCGGGGGACAGAAGCCTCGACCGCGTATCGCGGCCCCTCCCGCGATACGGACATGTAACACGACCGAGTCCCCGAGCGACGTTCCGTCCGACGCGTCGACACCGCAACCGGGGTCGTCGGCACGGACCGAGATCGGATGGGGTGGGACCATGGCACTCGATTGGGCGGTGCGAAACAAGCGGATTGCCGCGGCTGCGGTGGCTCCCGTGGCGCTGGGCGCGGCGGCGGTGATAGCGGTGGCGGTCTCGGAACCGTCGGCGCCGTCGACGACCCCGACGACGCTGACCGCGTCGGTCACCGAGTGCCACGACATGGTGAGCATCGCGGTCGGCGGGCGCAACGACAGCCCCCGCCCCGGAACGCATGCGATGCTCCTCGACGCCGACGGGAACCCTCTGCCCGCCGCATCGTCCACCGACTTCAGCAGCCCCTGGGTCGACGAGGTCGTCAACGCGCCGCGCGACGACGTCCCGGAGGGCTCCTACTCCGCGGTGTACGTCGAGTACCCGGCGAACATGTCGTCGTACGACGACGCCGTCGAGACCGGCGTGGACAACGCCCAGACCGTGATGCAGGCGATCCGCGAGGCATGCCCGGACACGAAGTTCGCCGTCGTCGGGTACAGCGAGGGCGCCGATGTGGCGCGCCGGGTGGCGATGGAGATCGGTAACCAGGAGGTCGCCGAGGACGGGTCGTACGAGATCGTCGATCCGGATTCGGTCGTGGGTGTGGTCATCCTGGCCGACGCCGGTCGTGAGGCGGGCGAGGGACCGTTCCCCGGCGCGGAGGACGAGTTCCGCAACCCGGACGGGTTCGACCTCGCCTACCAGTCGGGCCGCAACAGCGCGTCGGGCAGCGGTTCGCTGCCGGGCACCTCGGGCAGCTTCGGGGCGCTGGACGGCAAGGTGGCGTCGTTCTGCTCGGAGGGCGACCTCACGTGTTCTGCCCCGGAGAACATCGCCCTGCTGCAGCTCGCGGTGAACGTGGGCCGGCAGTTGAACGTCGACGCGCTCGAGCGCGAGGGCCTCACGCCGCAGACCGCGCTGGACGTCGCCACGGTCCTCGGGCGGATCGCCATGGCCGCGTTCGCCGACATCCAGTCGCAGGAGAACTGGATGCAGAGCGACGAGACGTTCCTCGACGTGCTCATCAAGGTGTCGGATCCGTCCTACGAGCCGGCCGTCCGCGATGTCGCCTCGGACGGCACGGACGACGAGATCACCTCCGGTGAGCTGATCGACCTGGCCTATCTGCCGGCGAAGCTCCGCAACGAGGTCATCGGGTTCCTCGCCGACAACGAGAACACCCTCGAGGTGGCGCTGAGCGATCCCTACCAGCAGACCCTCGGTCCCGATACCGGGCACCACTTCGACTACTGGCGCGACTCCGACCCCGAGAACGGCAAGCCCCTGACCTCGGCGCAGTACGCGGCAGCCTGGCTGACGCACCTGGCGAAGCAGGCCGAGAGCGGCGAGCTCGACAAGGCCGAGGCCGAGTCGACCGCCCCGAAGCTCGTCGTCTCGTCGAAGCCGATCGATCCGGCGCCGATCCCGCCGACGGCGGACGAGGACGCGGAGAAGACCGCCGCCGAGGCAACCACGTCCGCCCCGACGACCACCTCGCGGACCCCGGCCGCGACCACCACGACGGCAGCGTCGCCGGCGCCCGTCCAGGCCCCGGCTCCCGCCCCGGCGGCGGCCCCCGCTCCGACGACGACCACGCCGTCCCCGGTCCCGTCGCCCGCGGTGCAGTCCCCGGCTCCGGCCGTCGAGCCGCTGCCGCCGGTCGAGTCCACGACGACGGAGTCGAGCGCCCCCGAGACCACGACGCCGGCGGCCACCACCACCGCGACGACCACGGCGGTGCCTCAGCCGTAGGCGGGTCGAAGGCTCGCCTCGCGGATCGTCCTGGCCCTGGTCGTCGACGCGACGACCAGGGCCACCGCGGAGAAGGCGGGCAGCGGGTGACCCAGCAGCACCGCGACGGTCAGATCGGCGGCCACTGCGCCCGTCGCCATCATGAAGACCCACGGCGGCGCGGCGGGCAGTTTCGCCTTCCCGGTCGTCCAGGGGGTGCGGGACCAGGGTTTCGCGACCGACAGCCACGCCTGGAAGGCGAGCGCGCCGACCATCAGCGCGGTGCCCGCGATCATCGGCCCCGCCGGTCCGGACGCGTCGTCGCGGGCGGCGGCCACCGAACTGTTCAGGCCCGCCGACAGCAGGAAGATTCCGAGGTTCACCTGGACCACGGTGAGGACGAACTTGATCGCGACCCACCAGTAGCGCAGGAAGCCCCACGGCGTCGCCGCCGCGAGCAGGAAGCCCGTGAACGCCGACGCGTTGGCCAGCGGGGCGAGCAGCGTGCTGTCGAGGTGCTGCGCCATCGTCGTTCCGGCCACCCGCACCGCGGGATCCACCGCGGTGCGGCTCAGTGTCAGCAGGACGAGCAGCGCGAGGGCCTGGCTCATCCATCCCACGGATGTGACCACGTGCAGCCACACCGTCGCCTGCCGCCACCGCTGCCCCGGACGCTTCGCCATGTGGTCCACTGTCGCCCGGCACACGCTGGAGCGAATCCGGGATCACCCGGAGAATCCCCCTGAAATCTGGCGCTGAAATCTGGTGCTGAAATCTGGTGCCCGGGTTCAGCCGTGCTCGATGTACGACTCGAGTTGGTCGCGTTCGCACTGCAGTTCGTCGATCCGGCTCTTCACGACGTCGCCGATGCTGACGATCCCCACCATGCGGCCGTCCACCACGACGGGCAGATGCCGGATCCGGCGTTCGGTCATGGTCTCGGCGAGGCTGTCCACCGTATCGGTGGGCAGGCAGGTGGACACCGTCGTGCTCATGATGTCCCGGACGCGGGCGTCGAGCAGGGCGGGACCGTGCTGGTGGAGCCGGCGCACGACGTCGCGTTCGGAGACGATGCCGATCACGGCGCCGCCCTCCATCACGACGAGGGCGCCCACATTGTTGCGGGCCAGTTCGCCGATCATGTCTTCGACCGAGAGGTCCGGATCCACCGTGGCCACGACCGGCCCCTTGTTCCGCAGCACGTCCGCGATCCGCATCCCGGTACCCCGATCCATCCGTTCCCACCCGCCGTGACGGCGATCGATGGTTGTCGATCTTATTCCCGCAGATCGGCGAAACCCCGTGTGGTTATTCAGTCGTGACTCGGCGCCCGGACCTTCGCCCCGGATCGTTATCCGGTGGTGTCGCCCATCACGGCGCCCTCTCGACGGGGGTCCGCGCCGCCGATCCACCCGGTCTCGTCCCGCCGCAGCGCGCTGAGCCCGCTGGACTGGGGGAGCACCGCCACCTGATGACCTCGTGCGCGCAACTCGGCGACCAGCGGATCGCGGGCCCCGTCGTCGCTGCCGTCGATCGCCGGGTGCTCGCCGCCGACCCCGGTGACGGGCGTGTTGGCCGCGCCGAAGGCGACCGCCGACACCGCCTGCTGGGGATCCAGGCCCCAGTCGAGCATGCCGACGAGGGTCTTGACCACGAACTGGATGATGACGGAACCACCCGGCGAGCCGACGACGATGCGCACGTCACCGCGGGTGCCGTCGGGGTTGCGGTCGAACACGAGGGTCGGTGCCATCGAACTGCGCGGCCGCTTGCCCGGTTCGACGCGGTTGGCCACCGGGACCCCGGCCTCGTCCACGGGTTCGGCGGCGAAATCCGTCAGCTGGTTGTTCAACAGGAAGCCGTCGACCATGTGGAACGAGCCGAACGCCGATTCGATCGTCGTGGTCATCGAGGCCACGTTGCCGTATTCGTCCGCGATGGAGATGTGACTGGTGCCGTGTTCGCGGTCCTGCGCCGGAACCCCCAGGGGCACCGGCCCGAAGTCGCCGGGCTGTGCCGTGCCCATGCTCCGGCCCGGGTCGATGAGATCGGCCCGTGCGCGCAGGTAGTTGTCGTCGAGCAGGGTCTGCGGCGAGTTGCCGGGCAGGGGAACGAAGTCCGAGTCCGCCACGTACTTGTCGCGGTCCGCGTACGCGAGCCGCTCGGCCTCGGAGATCAGGTGCACGGCGTCGGCGGTCGGCTCGCCCCCGTTCTCGTCGACCTCGGTCGGTCCCAGCGCGGACACGTCGAAGTTCTCGAGAATGCCCATCGTCGCCGCGACGGCGATGCCTCCCGAGGACGGGTTCGGCATGCCGCAGATCTCGTGCTCCCGGTAGGGCGTGCACACGGGGGTGCGCGTCTTCACCTCGTAGCCGGCGAGGTCGTCGACGGTCATCGTCCCGGGGGTGCGGCCCCCCGTGGCGGTGGCGGTGGCGTCGACGATGTCCTGAGCGAGGGCTCCGGTGTAGAACGCGTCGGCTCCGTCGGACGCGATGGCGCCGAGCGTCTTCGCCATGGCCGGGTTGACCAGGACGGTGCCCGCGGTCTTGGGCGTGCCGTCGGGGTTCAGGAAGTACGCCCGCGCCTCGTCGTCGACGGCGAGGTCGGGCGCCGAGTCGGCGATCGACTCGGCCATCCGGTCGCTGATCACCACCCCGTCGTCGGCGAGGGAAATGGCCGGGTCGAACAACCGGGCCCACTCCGTGCCGCCGTGTTCGCGGTGCACCTCCTCGAGCAGGCGCACCACTCCGGGCACCCCGATCGAGCGGCCGCTGGCCCGGGCGTCGGGCCGGGGCGCGGTGCGGTCGGTGTCGCTGATCCAGCGCAGGTAGTTCTCGGTGGCCGACATCGGCGCCGTCTCCCGGCCGTCGTACGCCTGCACCTGCCCGGACTCCGCGTCGTAGTAGAGCAGGAAGGCGCCGCCGCCGATCCCCGACGACTGGGGCTCCACGAGCCCGAGCACCGTCTGCGCGACGACCAGCGCGTCGGCAACGGTGCCGCCGTCGCGCAGCACCTTGCACGCCGCCTCCGTCGAGACCGGGTTGGCGGTGGACACCGCGTACGACGCGGTCGTCACCGCCGTCATGTCGTCGCGGTAGCCGGTGGCGACCTCGGGGTTGGTGGCCAGGTCCCGGTCACCGGTGGCCGGGGCGGGCGGCGCGGCGGACAGGGGGGTGCCGTTGGGAACCGAGACGCACTCGGCGGGTCCCGCCGGGTCGTCACCGGCCGACGTGCAGGCGCCGAGCAGCGCGACCGACAGGGTCGCGGCGATCGCGACGCGGATCGTGGAGCCCACCTTCGCCACCGGTGTCATCTCGCCGACGGTAACAGCGGCCACCGGTGCCCGAAGTGCTTCCCGCGAGATCCGTTTCGGCCGGGCCGTCGTGCCGGGCCACCGCGTCCAGCCGCGAACCTTCCGGTCACCCGCGTGCGGCACGACTGTTGTGTGTGGCCGATCGGCGCGCGGCTGTGGAGCGTATCCGCTATCCCAGCAGCACAATTCCGGTGAGGGCGATCGCCGAGACCCACACCGTGGATGCGGCGGCGAGCGCGAAGGGCCGCCAGCCCACGCCCCGCAGGACGTCGATACGTACGGCGGTGCCGAGCGCGAACATGGCGGCGGTGAGCAGCGCCGTCTGCGCGAGCCGGGCGACGTCCAGAGCCGGGTCGGGGAGCAGGCCGGTGGCGCGCAGGGCCACGCAGCCGAGGAAGCCGAGCAGGAACAGCGGCACCAGCGGGGGCCGCCGCATTTCGGTCTGCTCGCGGCTGCGGCGGCGGGACACCGCGCCGATCCAGGCGACCACGGGCGCGAGCATCGCGACCCGGGCGAGCTTCACGGTCACGGCCACCGCAAGGGCACTCGCGCCCAGCGCCCCGGCGTTGCCGGCGTCCACGGCTTCCCCCGCGGCGACGACCTGCGCCACCTCGTGGATCGCGGCGCCGGCCCACATGCCGGCCTGGGTGGTGTCGAGTCCCAGCGCGGAGGCCGCGAGCGGCAGGCCGGGGATCATGGCGGTGCCGAAGACGACCACCAGTGCGACGGCGGTGACCACGTGCTGCTTGCGGGCGTCGACGACCCCGTCCACCGCGGCGACGGCGGCGGCGCCGCAGATCGAGAAGCCGCAGGCGACGAGCAGGCGCTGGGTCCAGTCGAGCCCGAGGATCCTGCCCAGTGCCATCGTTCCGGCGATGCCGCCGACCACCACGGCCACGACGAGGCCGAGCACGCCCCAGCCGAGGGCGAGCACGTCGGTGACGAGGAGTTGCAGACCGAGGAGGGCGACCCCGATCCGGAGCAACCGGCGCGAGGCCACGGCCAGGCCGGGTTCGGTGGACGCCGGGAGCGAGGTCGTGTTGGCCAGGAGTGCGCCGAGGACGATGGCGATCAGCAGGGGGCTGATGCCCCCGGCGAGCCGGGCGGCGACGAGGGCCGCCGCTGCCGCCGCAGCACAGACGGCGAGTCCCGGAAGCGGAGCGCGCAGGCGTACCGCGGCCGGGGCCGAGAGCGTCTGGAGAGAAGTGGCCATGGTCTCCACCCTGGCGGGTGGCGTGCGTCGCGGATAGACGGTGTTTCGGCATCACCTCATATCGATTCGATATGAGACAGGGCCGCGGTAGGCACGGCCGCGCCGCCGCGAAGCGAACTTCATCGCCGGTGTGCGAGCGCCCGCACCGCGACGTCTCCCACGGTCTGCAGCGCCTGCACGAGCACGATCAACACCACCACCGCGACCATCAGGACCGGGGTGTTGAAGCGCTGGTACCCGTAGACGATGGCGAAGTCGCCGAGCCCGCCGCCACCGACGACCCCGGCCATCGCGGAGTAGCCGACCAGCAGAACCGCGGTGAGGGTGGCACCGGAGATCAGAGACGAAAGCGATTCGGGAAGAAGTACTTTGGTGACGATCTGCCGGTTCGAGGCCCCCATGGCCCGGGCCGCGTCCACCCGCCCACGCGGAACCTCTCGCAGCGCGCTCTCGACGATGCGGGCAAAGAACGGGATCGCGCCGATCGTCAAGGGGACGAGCGCGGCGGTCGGCCCGATCGCAGTCCCGACCACCAGACGGGTCACACCGATCAGCGCGATCAGCAGGACCAGGAACGGCAGCGAACGGAACACGTTGACCACGGCCCCGACCACGAGATACAGCGTGCGGATCGGGCGCAGCCCGTCCGGCGCGGTCACGTGCAGCAGAACACCCACGAGCACCCCGCCCACGACGGTGAGGAGGAAGGCGACGCCCACCATGTAGAGGGTGTCGAGCGTGGCGGCCCACACCTCGGGCAGGGCGTCGTACCAGCTGAGTTTGTTCATGCCCCGACCCTCGCCACGACGCCGGTCGTCCACGCGACGGTGACGTCGGGCAGGGCGGCGAAGAATCGGTCCACCGCGTCGCGATCCACGTCGCCGTCGAAACGCACGTGCAGCTTGCCGATGTCGGTACCGGCGACACGGTCGACCCGGCCACCGACGACCGCGACGTCGACCCCGACGTCGCGGGAGAGCCGGGACAGCCACGGCGTGGCGACGGCAGAGCCGCGGGCGGTGACGAGCGCGGTCACGTCCCCGTTCTGCTCGCCGACGCCCGCCGGCAGCAGCGCATCACCGAGGCGGGAGAGGGGGTCGGCCACGAGATCGGCCACGGGACCGGATTCGACGATGCGGCCCCCGTCCAGCAGCGCCGCCGACGTGCAGATCCGGCGCACCACGGACAGCTCGTGGGTGACGACGACGATGGTGACGCCGAGGGTCCGGTTGACGGTCGCGATCAGATCGAGCACCTGCTCCGTGGTGGCCGGGTCGAGGGCACTGGTCGCCTCGTCGCACAGCAGGACGTCGGGCTCGGCGGCGAGTGCGCGCGCGACGCCGACGCGCTGCTGCTGCCCGCCGGACAACTGCGAGGGGAAGGCGTCCCGCTTGTCGGTGAGCCCGACCAGCTCGAGCAACGTCTCGGCCCGGTCCCGTCGCTCCGTCCTCCGTACGCCGGCGACCTCGAGCGGAAACTCGACGTTCGCGCGGACGGTGCGGGAGTGCAGGAGGTTGAACTGCTGGAACACGGTGCCGATGCGGCGACGGGACGCGCGCAGCCGGCCTTCGGACAGGTGCGAGAGGTCCTCGCCGCGCAGGAGGATGCGTCCGCTCGTGGGGCGTTCCAGCAGGTTCAGGCACCGCAGCAGCGTGGACTTGCCGGAACCGCTGGGGCCGACGATGCCGAAGACCTCTCCCTCGTCGATCCTCAGGTCGATTCCGCGGAGTGCGTCGATCGTGCCGGTGCCGCCCGTTGCCGGGTACGACTTGGTGAGTCCGTCGACGACGATCACGCGCCGACCTCGTGGACGGGTACGACCGCGCCGTCGTAGTTCTCGGCGATCCAGGCGGCGACCTCGGGCGACTCGAGGGCGTCCGCGAGGGCGGTGACGGCGGGATCGGACGCATCCTCCGATCGCACCACGAGGATGTTCTCGAACGGGTTGTTGTCGACGGATTCCCGCACGATGCTGTCGTCCGCGGGGTTGAGCCCCGCTTCGAGCGCGTAGTTCGAGTTGACGACCGAGGCCGTGATCGCCGGATCGTCGACGGTGCGCGCGAGCTGCGCGCGTTCGAGCTCGACGAACCTCAGGTTCTTCGGATTCGAGACGATGTTCGCGGCAGTGACCGTCGCGATGTCCGCTTCGGACAGCGGCTTGTCGAGTTCGAGCAGGCCCGCCGACTCCAGGAGGTAGAGCGCACGCGCGAAATTGGTCGTGTCCTTCGGCAGCGCGATCGTGTCGCCGTCCTTCAGGTCCGCGACCGCGGCGATCTTGTTCGAGTACAGGCCGAGCGGTTCGAGGTGTACGGCGGCGACCGACTCGAGGTTGTCCACGCCCTTCTGCTGCTGCCAGTCGGCGAGGTACGGGTGGTGCTGGAAGAAGTTGGCGTCGACGTCACCGGCTTCGAGCAACTCGTTCGGGTCCACCTCGCCGGTCACGGGCTTGATGTCGAGGACGACGTCGCCGAGCGCACCGGATTGCCGCACGTGTTCCAGGATTTCGACGTGCGGTGTCGCGGAGGCGGAGATCACGAGCGTGTCCTCACCGGTCCCGGAGGCGGAGCAGGCGGCCAGCCCGGTGGCCAGGGCGACGGCGGAGACCACGGACAGGGTGCGGCGCAGAGTCATTCGGAGTGTTCGCTTTCGTCGAGATCGCCGGGCCGGCCGGCGAGGAGGGGGGAGTTCGAGAGGTCGGCGTGATGGCGCTCGGTGACGTTGGGGTGTGCCCGCAGCCGTGACTTGAGCGCGTTGAGCCCGTACACGGCGTGCAGGGCGTCACCGTGCTCGTCCGCACCCACCCCGCGGGCCTCGGCGGCGAGTGCGCCGGGCAGCGGCACATGCGGCAACGCCTGATCCAGTGCGGGATTGAGGAAGAACGGCAGGGATACCCGGTCGGTGCCGGGAGCCGGCGGAAGGACCCGGTGCGTCGTCGCCTTCAGGTAGCCGCCGGTGGCCAGTTCGAGGAGTTCGCCGATGTTGACGACGAAGTGTCCGGGCAGGGGTTCGACGTCGACCCAGGTGCCGTCGATCTCCACCTGGAAGCCGGTGCTTCCGGGTTCCGGATAGAGCAGCGTGAGAACTCCCACGTCCTTGTGACTGCCCACACCCTGTCCGGTGATCGATCGGTCGTGGCCCGGGTACCGTACGATCTTCAGCAGCGGATCGGGGTCCGCGAACGCGCCGTCGAAGAAATCGGCTGGTGCGGAGAGGGATTCGGACCATGCCCGGAGGAGTCGACGGCCGACCGCGCCGGCCTGCTCGATCCACTGCAGCGCGAGCGTCCGCAGCTGCGGCACCCGGCTCGGCCACAGGTTCGGACCGTGCAGCACCTCCCACGGCCGCTGGGGGTCGAACTGTGCCACCGGAGCCCGTTCGGGGCCGATGTCGAGTTGCTCGCGCCAGTCCACATATCCCTGGGTTCGTTCACCCCCGACGCGGGTGTAGCCGCGGAAATGAGGCGAGTGGGAGTTCTCGATCTCCAGCTTCACGGGGTCGGGCAGGGCGAAGAACGCGCGTGCCGCCGCGATCAGCCGGTCGGCGAGGGCCGGGTCGATGCCGTGGCCGGCCAGGTGGAAGAAGCCGACCTCGTGCGTGACCCGGCGCAGCCGGTCGAGCAGGGCGGCCCGGGTGGCGGCATCGCCGTCGAGGCCTGTGAGGTCGACGACGGGCAGGGTGGTCGAGGGAGGCATCGCAGGGAGTCCTTTCGGGCCACGTCGAGCGCCGGGTGCCCGGGAAACGGGCAACGCGGCACCGGCGGCCGGAGGAGATGTCAGTATCGGGAGACGCGGGTGCGTCCGGTGGGACGGCTGTCAGCGACAACAACACGCCGGGGCGTGCGTGCCCACGACGCGTGCGATCACGACCTGCGCGTGACTGGTGCCGACCATCTTTCCTCCGATGGGCCGCGGGCGCGGCCCGTTCGTGGCGGGAATCCGCCCTCGGTGCTGCCGGACGGTCACGCTATCCAGTGGACGGGTCTCGGACAACCCACGCCCTTTCGGGCGGGTCCGACCTGCACCGATTTCGGATCACGACGATCGCAATCCTGGTCCGCACCCCGGTGCACGGCTACCGTGACGCCGATGCCGAGACGGCGACGTGTCCGGCCGGGCGCAACGGTTCCGATCACCTCGAGGACAACCCTTCGCGGACGCCCACCGGGACGGCAGACTCTGTAGTTCGTGCGCTTCCAGATCCTCGACATCATCTTCAACCCGCCGCATCCGGTCACCGGCGACGTCGTCGCTCCCGCGGAGCGCCTGAACCGCGTCGTCGAGATGGCCGTGCTCGCCGAGCAGCTCGGCATCGACAGTTACTCGGTCGGCGAACGTCATGCCGGCGACGTGCTCTCGTCCAGCCCGATCGTCGTCCTCGGTGCCATCGCACAGGCCACCGAGCGGATCCTGTTGTCCACGGGTGTGACCGTGCTGTCGGTGCTCGATCCCGTGCGCGTCGCCGAGGATCTGTGCACCGTCGATCAGCTGAGCCGGGGCCGCCTCGAGATCGTCATCGGCAAGGGCAACGAGGTGCTCCAGTACCCCCTGTTCGGCCTCGACATCGGCAAACAGTACGACTACCTCACCGAGAACTACGAACTGCTGCGCCGGCTGCTGCGGGAGGAACACGTCGACTGGTCGGGTGAGTACCGAGCGGCACTCGCCGATGTCACGACGCTGCCCCGCCCGTTCGACGGGCCGTTCCGCATCTGGCACGGATCCGCCACGTCGGCGCGGGCAGTGGACCTGGCGGCGAAGTGGGGAGACCCGATCGTGACGGCCAACGCCCTGCAGCCCCGGGAGAACTACAAGGTCCTGATCGATCGATACCGCGAGCACTACGCCGCACACGGTCACGACCCGGCGAAGGCCTACGTCGGATCGGGTTCGGGCGGGTTGTTCCTCGCGGACACCACGGAGAAGGCGATCGAGGAGTACCGGCCCATCTACGAAGGTGCGGTACGCCAGGCCGACAAGAGGAAACATGATCCGGGCGCCGTCGGCAAGACCACCAGCTTCCGCACGATCGAGGAGGCGGTCGAGCGGGGTCCGGCCCTGGTCGGTTCGCCGGATCGCGTGGCCGAGAAGATCCTCGACTACCACGAGTGCTTCGGCCACGTCCTCCAATCCGTATCCGTCAACCACGTGCTCGACTTCGAACGCCAGAAGGACACCCTGCGTCGATTCGCCGAGGAGGTCGTGCCGCTGGTGCGCGCGGAGGTACCGCCGACGACGCTGTGGAGCGAATCCGACACCGAGCGCGCCAGAGGGTTCACCGCCGATTCGCCGGTGGGCAGCCGATAGCGATCCGTCGACCGGCCGGGAACCGGCCAGAAGGGCTCCACTCGTGACCACGTCTCACCCACTCACAGCGAACCCCGGCGCCGGCGCGGATCGGGTGGTCGCTCGCTCCGATGCTCTCGAACGACGCGGTGCTCTCGAACGACGCGGTGCTCTCGAGCGACGCTTCGGTGCTGCCGACACGACCGGTCCCTGGAACGCGGTGCTGGCGACTCAGCTGGCGCACCGGTCGGTGCGCCGGTTCCTCGACCGTCCCGTCCCCGAGGATCATCTGCGCGCCGTCGTCGCCGCCGCGTCGTCCGCGGCCAGCTCGAGCAATCTGCAGCTGTGGTCCGTCGTCGCCGTCACCGACCGCGAGCGGATCGATGCGCTCGCCACCCTTGCGGGCGATCAGGATGCGGTCCGCCACGCGCCGCTCTTCCTGGTCTGGCTCGCAGACTTCGCCCGCTCGGAGCGCATCGCTACGGTCCACGGCCGAGAACTCGTCAACGCGGACTTCGCCGAGGGCACCCTGCTCGGCGTGGTCGACGCGGCCCTGGCCGCGCAGAATGCCGTGGTCGCGGCGGAATCGGTCGGCCTGGGCACCGTGTACATCGGTGGCATCCGCAACGAGCCCGAGCGCGTCGCCGACGTCCTGGAGCTGCCGCAGCGGGTCTTCCCGGTCGTCGGCCTCTCGGTCGGCTTCCCTGATCCCGCGGAGCGGGCCGAGGTCAAGCCGCGCCTCGGATTCGACGTGGTGTGCCACCGGGACCGTTACCGACTCGAGGCGCAGGACGCGGGTATCGTCCGGTACGACACCCGCGCCGAGGACTTCTACCGTGGACAGGGCCTGCCGGGCAGCTGGACCGGGCGAATCGTGGCACGACTGACGGATCCGGGTACCCTGGGATCGCGCCGCCGACTTCGAGACGCGTTGCGCGAAAGGGGTTTCCCGACGAGCTAGGGGCGCCGGCAACCCCGGCACCGCCTCGGCTGTGCCCCGACGAAGACCGTCGGGGACGGCCACGATCGACTGCAGACAGGTGAGGATCGAGCACTATGACCGAAACAGCGTGGAGCCGCAGGCACGTGGACCTGTGCCGCACCCGCTCGTGTCTCTGTGCCTCCTGACCTGAGTACGTGTCTTCCCGACTCCTCCCTCCGTCTCGGTATGTACCTCCTTCAAGGAACGGCTATGTCCCTGTCGATGTCGAATGCCCTCGAATACTCCGCCACCGCCGCATCGGAGCACGCTCCGGGCGTCCGTGGCGACGAATACCGCTCGGCCCTTCGGCGGCACCCCGCCGGGGTCACGATCGTCACTCTCGAATCCGGCTCCGGCCCGGTCGGGTTCACTGCGACGTCCTTCGCTTCGCTCTCCCTCGATCCGCCGCTGGTCTCGTTCAACATCACCGACACGTCGTCGAGCATCGACGCCGTCCGCTCGGCCGAGTCGTTGGTGATCCACCTGTTGGGCGACCATCAGCAGCATCTCGCGCAGCGCTTCGCGCGCAGCGCGGCGGAGCGGTTCTCCGACGAGTCACTCTGGACCCGAATCGAATCCGGTGAACCCGTCCTGCACGGCACGCCGGTCTGGCTCCGGGTTGTCGTCGACCGGTTGATTCCGCTCGGTGACAGCACTCTGGTCGTCGGTGTCGTGGTTCGTGCGCACGAGGACCCGAATTCGGCGGAGGGCAAGAGTATTCCGTTGCTCTACCACGAGGGCGCCTACCACCGCCCCGTCGCATTGGAGGAGTGAATCATGAGTCGCCTGCCGAGTCTCCGGAACGAGTGTCCGAGCTGTCGCCGCACCGCATCGCCCGTCAGCTCGTCGGATCCCCTCCTCGACCGGAGCCTCACATGGAAATCCTCGCCACTCGCAATGACGTAGTCACCGCCGCCGGTGCCGAACTCGTTCTCGTCCTGCGGCTGCCCGACATCGGAACACACTCCTCGCGTGACCTGGCGGCGCTCGCCGACGCCCTTCGCGAGGCCGCCCACGATCTGGTTCCGGGCGTGAGCACCCATACAGTGCTCAGCCCGACCCCCATCCCGTTGATCATCGACCTTCCCGCCCGCGACGTCCTGCTCGACGGCCGGCGAGTGCTGCTCAGCCACAGCGAGTTCGAGATCCTCGCCTATCTCGTCCGCAACCCGAGGACCGTGGTGTCCCGGGCCGTCCTGCGCGACCTCGGCACCGGGGTGCGGGAGGTGGACAGTCGCGGCCGGAACGTCGATGTCCACGTCTCCCGGATCAGGACCAAATTGCAGCAGTTCGGCAGCATCATCTCCACGGTCCGCGGCAGCGGATACCGCTTCGACCCGCACCCGGCCGTTCACATCACGGAACTGCTGACGAGGCGGTGCGCATGACGCCCGGGCACGACGACCTCCCCACAGGTCGCCCTTCGGCGGCCGCACGCGAATCGGAGTGCGAGAGGCAAGGTCTACTGCGGCGGCTGTTCGCCGAGGTCCGGTGGCCGGACGTCGCCACCACCTACGCGGTGATAGAGCTGTGCACATGGTGAGCGCGGTCCGACCAGAACCTCCCGGCAGCGCACCGCGCCGGGATATCCCGAATGTATGTGGAAAGGCCCCTGCGTGAAGACCACCGTCGTCGCCGGCAACCCCAGGCCCGGCTCCCGCACCCTCGACGCCGCCACCCTCCTGGCCACCGAACTCACCGGCTCCGCACCGGACCACGTCGTCGACGTGATCACCCTCGGACCCGGCCTGCTCGGCTGGGGCGACGACGCCGTCACGGCGGCGGTGGACACCGTCGCCGCCTCGGACCTCGTGGTCGTCGCCAGCCCCACCTTCAAGGCCACCTACACCGGCATCCTCAAGCTGCTCCTCGACCAGTTCGCCACCGGCGACGGCCTGCGCGACGTCACCGCCGTGCCGCTCATGCTCGGCGCCGGCCCGGCCCACGCCATGGCCCCGGACCTGCTGCTCGAGCCGGTGCTCGTCGAACTCGGCGCCACCACCCCGGCGCCGGGTCTGTACCTGCTCGACTCCACCTACACCACCGACACGCGGATCGCGGACTACGCCGAGCGCTGGGCGCCTGTCCTGCGATCCGCGTGGCGGTGATCGGGCCGGGTCAGACGACCACGGGCTCGCGGTCGTCCTGATCGGCGGCCTCGAGTTCGCGCACGAGCGGCAGCACCTTCTCGCCGAAGTACTCGATCTCCTCCTGGAAATGGAGGAAGCCGGACAGGATGAGATCGACCCCGCGCCGGCGGTATTCGACGATGCGATGGGCGATCTGCTCAGGCGTGCCGATGAGCTGGGTGCGGAAGCCGTCGTTGTACTGGACCAGGTCCTCGAATGTCGAGTCGGCCCACATACCCTTCTTGTCCCCGGTGGACGCGCCGGCCTGCTGCACGGCGCTGTGGAAGCCCTCGACCGCCGGGCGGTTCGCCTTCTCGATGATCTCGCGGAGCGTGTCGCGCGCTTCCTTCTCGGTGTCGCGGGCGATGATGAACCCGTTGAGGCCGACCTTTACCTCGCGCTGGTGCTCGCGGGCGACGGCGCGCAGGTCGGCGATCTGGTCGCTGATGCCGTCGTAGTCTTTGCCGTTGCTGAAGTACCAGTCCGCGTAGCGGCCACCGTTGGCGATCGCGGCAGTGGAGTTACCGCCCTGGAACAGTTCGGGATTGGGCCGCTCGGGCGTGTTGGCGGGCTTGGGCTTGAGGGTGAAGTCGTGGATGCGGTAGAAGTCGCCGCGGAAGTCGACATCGTCCTCGGTCCAGATCCTGCGCAGCACCTGCAGGAACTCGGCACTGCGGCGGTAGCGTTCGTCGTGCTCGAGCCACGGCTCGCCGAGGTGGGTGAACTCGTCCTTGAACCAGCCGCTGACGACGTTGACGGCGAACCGGCCGCTGGAGAGCTGGTCGGCGGTGGCACCCAGTTTGGCGAGCACCGCCGGCTGCCACAGTCCGGGATGGACGGCGGCGATCACCTTCAGGCGCTCGGTGGCCAGCAGGAGAGCGAGGGAGAAGCTGGTGGACTCGTGCTGGAACTCCGCGCCGTAGCTGGCCTCGTACCGCACCTGGCTGAGTGCGTACTCGAAGCCGTTGTTCTCGGCGGTGCGGGCGAGCCGGACGTTGTAGTCGTAGTCCCAGCTGGTGCGCTGTTCGATGTTCGAGGTGACCAGGCCGCCGCTGACGTTGGGCACCCAGTAGGCGAATTTGATCTCGGGGGTGATGTGTTCGGTCGACATGGGCACCAATTCAAGCGTCCGCACCCGCCGCACCCAATCGTTGGAATCAACCCGATCCCAACCGTCGCGAGCGGTCGCGACGGTCGGGACCGGGTCGTCGTCAGGCGGGCTGGACCGCTGCGCCGGCGAGCGGCGACGCGCTGAAGCCGCCGCTCGGCTGGAACCGCGCCAGCACGTCCTCGGCCGGCTCGCCGGCATGCGCGGTGATGAACGCCAGCACGTCGTCGCGGGTGCCGATGCCGAGCAGCGTGCCGGGTTCGGACAGGAACCCGAACAGCGCGGCGGCCACCGGCTCACTCACGGTCGCCGCGGGGAAGAGCAACTCCGCGTGCACGGCGTACTTCGGATCGCCGAGGAACAACCGGGTCACCTCCGCGGCGGCGTGACCGCGGGCGTCCCAGTGCTTTTCGAACTGCTCCGTGAGCCAGCCGGCGGTGAACTCGCCCTCGTGGCCGCGTGCCGCCTCGACCAGCGCCGCCACCTGCACCACGGTGTTCTGTGCGCCCTGGCCGGCGATGGGGTCGAACGCGATGGCGGTGTCGCCGATCGCGGCGACGACGTGGCCCCCGGCCGTGCGGCCCACCGCCCGCCGCACCGTCGGGGTGACGGCCCCGCGCAGCCACGAGTGCGGATCGGCCTCGATGACCTCGAGCTTCTCCACCTCGGGGGCGTCCTGCGGGAAGTAGTCGCGGTACAGCTCGACGACGGTGCGACGCGCGCTGTGGACGTCGGTGACCGCCTCGAACCGCTCGACCCACGGGCTGCCCGGCTTGGCGAAGCCGAGGAAGCTCCACGTCGGACCCGCGTCCTTGTGCAGGTACGGGCCGAGCCAGGCCTCGCCGTACTCGGTGTGCAGGTTGAACAGGTTGTGGGCGCCCCCCGCCTCGGAGCGGTAACCCCACGTGTCCGGGCCGTGCCCGAGTCCCCGGAGCGTCACCAGCAGCAGGGTGCGCTGGGGCTCGCGGTAGACGGTGCGCTCGGCGTCGACGGGAAACAGCGACGACAGGCCGCCCTTGCCGGTCGCGACGAGCGTCAGGTCGTGCTCGGCGGCGATCGCATCGAGACTCTCCGGCGTCACCGCGCGCACCTCGAACCGGCCACCCCGGTCGAGGAAACGGCCCAGCCGGTCGTCCGCCCGAAGCCGGACGTCGACGCCCTGCGCGACGTACCGGAAATCCGGGTCGAACTCGAGGACCTCGGCGCGGGTGTCGCCGTCGCCCGAGTACAGGCGCGTGCTCATGCCGGTCGAATGGGGTCCGTCGGCGTACAGATCCTCGATGATCCGGGCGTCGGACTCGCGGGACTTGCCGAAGTAGACGGCCGTTCCGGTCGCCGGCACGTCGTTGCGCAGCGACTCGCGATCCCGATCGCTGAGGACGGTGACGTCGAATCCGGCATCGAGGAAGCCGAGCGCGGCCGTGGTCCCGGCCAGTCCGGCGCCGACGACGGCGACGGAACGTCGAGTGGTGGTCATGGAATCTCCTCGTGGTGGGCGGTGATGGATCAGCCGACGTAGGCGCGGTGGCGGTCGGTCACGGTCGAGAGGGGCGCGCCGAGCCGGTAGCGGGCGCCCCGATGCTCGTCGGGGAGGCGGTCGCCCTTGCCGAAGAGCTTGTGGCGCAGCGTTCCCTCGGTGTAGGTCGTCGGGTAGGCACCGCGCTCCTGGAGGACGGGGACGACGTGGGTGATCACGTCCTCGAACGAGCCGGGCGTGACGGCATAGGCGAGGTTGAACCCGTCGACGTCGGTTTCGGCCACCCACTCCTGCAACCGGGTGGCGACGGACTCGCCGGAGCCGACGAAGCGGGGGCCCAGTCCGCCGATGCTCGCCCACTCGGCGATGTCGCGGACGCGCCATTCGCGGCCGTCGTCGTCGGCCTCCTGGAACGCCGCGACCGCGGAGCGGATGGCGTTGCTCTCGACGTTGCCGATCGGCTCGTCGAGGTCGTAGCGGGACAGGTCGATACCCATCCAGCCGGAGGTGAACACCAGCGCGCCCTCGAGGCTGGCGTACCGCTTGTACTCCTCGTGTTTGGCCGCGGCCGCCTCGTCGGTGGCGTCCGTGACGATCGTGGCGAGGGCGTAGATCCGCGCGGAGTACGGATCGCGGCCGGCGTCGACGAGCGCGGCCCGGATGCGGGCCACGGTGTCGCGCAGGACCCGCTTGGACGGCGGCCCGACGAAGATCGCCTCCGCGTTCTCCGCCGCGAAGCGCACGCCGCGCGGCGACGCCCCGGCCTGATAGATCACCGGGGACCGCTGCGGTGACGGTTCGGACAGGTGAATGCCGGGCACCGTGAAATGCGCACCGCGATGCCCGATGTGGTGCACCTTCTCCGGGTCGATGTAGAGGCCGCGCTCGGCGTCCCGGACGACGGCGTCGTCCTCCCAGGAGCCCTCCCACAGCTTGTAGAGCACCTCGAGGTACTCGTCGGCGTGGTCGTAGCGGGTGTCGTGATCGAGCTGGTCGGCCTCGCCGAAGTTGCGGGCCGCGGACGGCAGGTATCCGGTGACGACGTTCCATCCGATGCGGCCGCGGGTGAGGTGGTCGAGGGTCGAGAGCCGCCGCGCGAACGGGTAAGGATGCTCGAATCCTGTTCCGGTGGTGATGCCGAAGCCGAGATGCTCGGTCGCCGCGGCCATCGCGGAGACGAGCAGGAGCGGATCGGCCACCGGGACCTGCGCCCCCTGCCGCAGCGCCGCCTCGTCGGTGCCGCCGTAGACGTCGTACGTGCCGAGCACGTCGGCGATGAACAGGCCGTCGAACAGGCCGCGTTCGAGGAGCCGGGCAAGTTCGGTCCAGTACCCGAGGTCGGTGTAGCGATGCGACCGGTCCGCGGGGTGGCGCCACAGTCCGGGGGACTGGTGGGCCACGCAGTTCATGTCGAACGCGTTGAAGCGGATGTGCCGGGTCACGCGATGACTCCGGGGCGACGGCCCGCGCTCCACGCGTAGGGGAGCGGATCTCCGTTGAGCACATGGGCGCCGACGGCCTGCTGCTTGTAGATCAGCGGGTTGTGCGCCGCGACGGTCCGTGCGTTGCGCCAGTGCCGGTCCAGCGCCGCCTCCGACGAGGTGATGGATGCGCCGCCGACCTCGAACAGCTGCGCCGTCGCGTCGAGGACGAGCCCGATCACCACCGACTGGGCGCGGGCGGCGGAAGCCTCGGCGCGGTCGAGCAGTTCGGGGTCGTCGGCGCCCGCGTCGAGAAGGACGTCGAGGTCGTCGGCGACGGCGAGCACGGCGGCGCGGGCACCGAAGGCCGCGGCCGACAGCTTCCCGATCACCTGCTGGACCAGCGGGTCGTGCCGTGGCAGGTCGGCCACGGCGTGGGTGAACGTGCGGGTGCGCGCCCGAACCCAGTCGACGGCGTCGGCCTCGGCGCGCCGGGCGATGCCGGCGAGCACCGCGAGCTGCACCAGCTGCAGGTAGGCGGTCGCGTAGGTGCGGCCCGGGGCGCCGTAGCCGGGCCCGAGGATGCGGTCCTCCGGCACCACGACTCCCGTGAAGGTGGTGGTACCGCTCGCGGTGAGCCGCTGGCCGAAACCGTCCCAGTCGTCGGTCTGCTCGACGCCCTCCTGCCGCGCGTCCACCAGTACCGAGACCCGCTCGCCGTCGCGGTCCGCGGCGACGAGGATGTGGTCGGCGTACAGGCTTCCGGTGCTGTAGTACTTGATTCCGTCGAGGGCCCAGTCGCCGCCCTTGCGGGTGAGGGTCGTGCGGTAGCGGTCGGCGGCACCGACCCCCGGTTCGGTGATGGCGTTGCCGACGAGCGTGCCGTCCGCGGTGGCCGCGAGCCAGTGCCGGGCGCGTTCGTCACCCGCGAGCCGCTGGTCCTCGACGAAGCTCCAGTGCACGCGCAGCGCCTGTGGCAGGTTCGACTCGGCGGCAGCGAGGTCGATCAGCAGGTCGAACAGCTGACGGACCGTGGCACCGAAGCCGCCGAACTCGACCGGTACCCGCAGGGCGCCGAAACGGGCCTCCCGCAGCCACTGCACCTCGTGGAACGGCAGCCGGCGCTCGTGCTCGCGCTGGACGGCTCCCTCGGCGATCCGGTCGAAGGTCGGCCGGAAGCGCTCCCGGAGTTCGTCGTCGGTCACGGCCGGCGTCTGGATCGTTGAACTGCTCACCTGTCATGCTCCTCGGTGTGGCGTCGATGTCGACACAACGATGGACAATCGGGCCCGCGATGGCACCGGTTGCGATCGGCCAGAGTTCAATACTGGCGCCGGGGAACGGGCGTGCGGTCGTCTCAGATCACCCCGTGCCGCGGTGGAGATGTCCCGTCCAGCGTCCAACGGCCGATGTGCTGCAGCTTCCAGCGCGTCGCGTCGTGCAGGGTGTGGGTGCGTGCGTCGCGCCAGTAGCGGGACAGGTTGGCCGCGCCGGATGCGCTTCGGGTGCCGCCCAGTTCGAACACCGCGTTCGCGGCGTCGAGCGCGGCGCGGGTCGCCGCGACCTTCGCGGTGGCGACGTCGATCGATGCCGCCGCGGCGGTGTCGGCGTCGAGGTCGGCGCGCGCGGAGTCCACCGCGCGGGCCGCGACGGTCAGCAGGGCCTGGGCCGCCCGCACCGTGACCGTCACCTCGCCGGCGAGGTGAGCCAGTAGCGGATCGTCCACCGCGCGGTCGACTCCCGCCTCGAAGTGGGGACGGGCGCGGCCGGCCTGCACGACCGCCTCGCGCAGGGCGCCGGTCGCAATCCCCACGTCGATCGCGGCGTGCAGGATCTGTGCCTGTGCCCCGTAGGTGGTGGGCCCGTCGAACAACCCCGAGTACGGGACGATCGACGAGGCGGGCACCGTCACGCCGTCGAGGGTGACGGTGCCACTGGCGGTGGTGCGCTGCCCCATGCCGTCCCAGTCGTCGACGACGGTGAGCCCGGCGGCGTCGCGGGGCACGAACGCCACGGCCTTCGGAGTGCCGCGGCCCGGGGTGCCGCCGTCGCCGACCACACTGGCGCGCACGGCGATCCAGTCCGCGAACAGGGCGCCCGTGCTGTAGAACTTGCGGCCCGAGAGCGTGAAACCCGCACCGGACGGGACGAGCACCGTGGTGTCCACGTCGACGGGATGGGGGCCCCGTTCGCTCTGCGCGTTCGCGAACAGGGCTCCGGACCGCACCTCACCGTAGAAGAACTCCTGCTGATCCGGGGTTCCCTGCGACCGGAGCAGTTCGAGGAAGGTGAAATGGGACTGGGGGATCTGCGCGATACTCGGATCTGCCTCGGCGAGGAGCCGGAAGATCTCCACGAGCGTCTCGGTGGGCACGTCGAGCCCGCCGTACGCGCGGGGCACCGTCACCGCGCCGAGGCCCGATCCGGCGAACTCGCGGATCTGGGTGTGCGGCAGTTCGCGGTTCGCGTCGCGGAGCGTGGCGTTCTCGGCGAATCGCCGGCCCAGCACCGTGGCCGTCTCGAGCGCGTGGTCGCCGTCGACGATCCCGGATGTGACCTCGGCAGTGCCCATCTCAGCGGACCCCGGCGGGAAGGAAGGGAACGCTTCCGGATACGGCGCCGCCGGCACCGCCGGTGAACAGTCCGCGTTCCCGCAGGACCGGTAGCACCCCCTCGCCGAACCAGTACAGCTCCTCGAGGTGCGGGTATCCCGAGAGGACGAACTCGTCGATGCCCAGCGCGGCGTATTCGGCGATCCGGTCGGCGACTTCGGTATGGCTGCCGACCAGCGCCGTCCCGGCCCCGCCGCGCACGAGACCCACCCCGGTCCACAGGTTCGGCGCCACCTCCAGGTTACGGGCGTCGCGCCAGTCTCCGCTGCGCCGGTTGTTCTCGTGCAGGGCGAGCATGCGGCGCTGTCCTTCGGACTCACTGCGTGCGAGACCCGCCTGTGCCGCGGTCACCGTGTCGGGGCCGAGTGCCGCGATCAGCCGGTCGGCCTGCGCCCACGCATCGGCGGCGGTGTCCCGGGTGATGACGTGCAGGCGGATGCCGAACCGGATGGTGCGTCCGCGCCGGGAGGCGAGTTCGCGGATCCATGCGATCTTTTCGGCGACGGCCGCCGGCGGCTCACCCCAGGTGAGGTAGACGTCGGCGTGCTCGGCGGCCACCGGGCCCGCCGCGGCGGACGATCCACCGAAGTACAACGGGGGGACAGGGCTCGGGAGCGTGGCCAGCGCGGCTTCCGAGATGTTCAGGTGCGTGCCGGAGTGGGTGACGGTCTCGCCGGCCCACAACCGTCGGACGATCGAGAGGAACTCGTCCGCTCGGGCGTACCGCTCGTCCTTGCCGAGGTGGTCGCCGTACGCGCGCTGCTCGTGGGCCTCGCCGCCCACCACCACGTTGAGCAGGATCCGCCCCGGGGCGTGCAGTGAGAACGTCGCCGCCATCTGCGCGGCGAGGGTGGGGCTGATCAGTCCCGGGCGGAACGCCACGAGGAAGGCGAGTCGCTCGGATTCGCGCGCCACCATTGCCGTGGTGAGGAAGGCGTCCTCGCACCATGCGCCGGTAGGGGTGAGTGCGCCGGCGAATCCGAACTCCTCGGCGGCGCGGGCGATCGACGCCAGGTACCCGACGGTGGCGCGCCGATCACCGCGGGCCGCCCCGGCGGGCGTTCCGTGGCCGCCGCCGACGATCAGGCGGCTGTCGCCGTAGGTGGGAAGAAACCAATGGAATGCGAGGGACATTGTTGCGAGGTTAAGGGCGGGGCGGAGCGCGGGCCACGGTTGAAATCGGTCCGATTCCAATTCTGGTCCGCGCCGGACGGCGCCCGGCGCCCCTGCCGAGCGGGACGCGTGGACCGGACGACGAAAGGCGGGGCGAGAGAAGAAACTCTCGCCCCGCGTCTCGAACGACGGTCAGGAGGCCAGGATGAGCCCGCGGTCCCCGGTGCCGAAGCGGCGCAGGACCTCCACCACAGCGGGCGACGGCGTTGCCAGCCCCCGTGATTCGAGCCACGGCAGGGTGCCGTCGACGATGTGCTCGATCGTGAACTCGGCACCGAGTGGGAGGAGCGTCACGCCGTCGGCCACGCGGGTGGTGTGGATGTCGGCGATCAGTCCGGCGAGGCCGTGCGGGGTGCCGATGTAGGACAGGGTGTCTGCGCGACGACGGCCGTCGAGCAGCGCATACTGCTTGCGGGCGCCGCGGGCCTCCTCGGCGACGAGCACCTCGAGATCGACCAGGACGCTGATGCTGTCGGGATCGCGACCGTCGGCGCGGGCTTCGGAGCGTGCCCGTTCGCGGAGCTTCGCGCTCTCCCTCAGGTCGGCGGCGCGGATCCGGACCACGTTCGACGGCGAGGCGCTCAGGTCGAGCGCCGGTTCGTCGGCGCGTCCGGTGGTCAGATCGGCCCAGTAGTGCGGTCCCTCGGGTCCGGCAAGCTCGACGGCGATACGCAGGGGGCGATGAATGGTCCGGATAGCGTTGTGCGACAAGGGTTTTCTCCTGGAGAATGCGCCGCTCCGGTGGTACTCCGGCGCGACGTGGCGGAAGGGGCTGTGAGCGGTCAGCCCGTACAGATGCCCGAGGAGGTCCGGCCCAGATCGACGTGACGACGGCACCAGCGGGCGACGACGGTCGCTGCGGTCTCGGGTGCCATGGGCGATATCCTACACAATTGGTCGGGAATGCTCGATTCGGTGGTGAACCCGCCGTCCGGGCGGGGCCACCACCGGGGTCATGCGGCGCGGAGCGCGGCGAGCCCCCACTCGCGCGCCAGCAATTCGTACGAACGCAGCCGGTCCTCGTGCCGGTGCGTCACCGACGTGACCACGAGCTCGTCCGCCCCGGTAACGCGCTGCAGCGACTCGAGCCGCTCCGCCACGGTGGCGGGAGCGCCGACGAACTGGGTGATCAGCCGGTCGTCGACGAGGCTGCGCTCCTCGTCGCTCAGCGGTGCCGACGTGGCCGGGTCCGGGTACGGGACGGCCCCGTGGCCGGACCGGATGCTGTGCGTCCAGTGCCCGTACGTGGCCGCCAGGTCACGCGCGGTGGCGTCGTCGTCGGCGACGACCGCGTCGGCGGACACCACCACGTACGGTCGGTCGAGGAAGCGGGACGGGCGGAACGCCGCGCGGTACGCCTCGACCGCCTCGACGGTGGTGCCGGGACTGACGTGGTAGTTCGCACCGAACGGCAGACCCAGCCGTCCGGCCAGCGACGCCGACGGCCCCGCACTGGTCCCGAAGACCCACAGCTCGACGTCCGCGCCCTCGCCGGGGCTGGCGTGCAGCTCGATCCCGTCCTCGGTGCGATAGGTCCCGTCCAGCAGAGCGAGGATGTCGTCCACCTGCCCGTCGAAGTCCGGGGCCTGCGCCCCCGGCTGCTGCAACGCGGCGAACCCGGCGACCAGGCGCGGCGAGGACAGCAACGGCCCGGGCTGGTACGGCGGCGGAATGACCAGGCCGTCGCGCACCTCGGTGGCGCGGTGCGATTCCTCTTCGGCGGCCCCGGACCGGGCGGCCGCGAGCGCCTCCGCCCGGCGTTGTCCCGACCGGCCGAGTCCCAGGTCGATCCTGCCCGGATGCAGCGCGTCCAGCGTGCCGAACGCCTCGACCACACCGGCCGCGGTGTTGTGACCGAGCTGAACCGCGGCGGCGCCGACGCGGATGGTGCTGGTGGCGGCGGCGATTGCGCCGATCAGCACGGCCGGCGACGACGACGCGACGGCGACGAAGTGGTGCTCGGCCACCCAATACCGGCGGTACCCCCACCCTTCCGTCCTCCGGGCCAGGTCGACGGTGTTGTGCAACGCCTGCGCCGTGGTGGATCCCTCGCTGACGGGGGAGAGGTCGAGGACCGAGAGCGGCACCGGATTCGATGCGGTCGTCACCGGGCCTCCTCGTCGCGCGGAGTGCGTTCGCCGGCCTCGACGGCGAACGGCAGCCGGTTCTCCGCCGGGGCGATGGGGCACGTCGCCGCGTCGGTGAACGCGCACGGCAGGTTGGCTGCCCGGGTGAAGTTGAGCGTGACCGAGCCGTCGGCGGTCGGCGCGGCGACCTCGAGGATCCGCGCGGCCGGGTAGGTCGTCACGCCGCTGGTTCCGTCGGTGAACAGCACGCGCAGCGGACCCGAGCCGTCGCCGAAGGCGACGAGGCGGTGCTCGGCGCCGTCGTGGGTGAAGCGGATCAGCCCGGCCGCGCTGTGGTGGTGCTCGAGGCCGTCGACCACGGCGCCGGTGGTGACGGTCCGCACCTGATCGAAGGCCTCGAAGCGGCCCTGCAGCACCCACTCCGGCGCAGGCTCGTACGCGGGGATTCCGGTGAAGGCCGTCAGAGCCGGCGACTTCGGGTCGTGGATGCGGACGGCGAACCGGCCGGTGCGGCGGATGATCTCGGCGTAGCCGTCGCCGGCCGCGACCCGGACACCGGGTGCGCCCTCGATCGGCTTGTGCACCTCGGTTCCGCCGTCGGATTCGAGGAGCACGCGCTCGCCGTCCACCCGCCACAATCCGGGCACCTCGTCGAGGATCGTGGGCTCGGTGTCCAGCCAGTACAGCCCGGTCAGGCTGAGCCAGCCGTCCGGGCGGCGCAGCGCCTCCTCGCGGGCTGCGTGCCAGCTCCGCCAGTCCTCGGTGAACGTCTCTCGGTCGAGTGTGGTGGTCACGATGCCTGAACTCCTTCGTCGATCTCGTGCGGGTGGCGCAGGTCGAGGTGACTGCGCAGGGTGGTGCCCTCGTATTCGGTGCGGAAACTGCCGCGTTCCTGCAGCAGCGGCACGACCTTGTCGACGAATTCGTCGAGGCCGCCGGGGGTGAGGTGCGGAACCAGGATGAAGCCGTCGCTCGCGTCGGTCTGCACATAGCGGTCGATCTCGGCGGCGACGTGATCGGGGGTGCCGACGAACTGCTGCCGCGCGGTGACCTCGATGATCAGTTCGCGGATGCTGAGCTTCTCGGCCTCGGCCTTCTCCCGCCAGGCCAGCGCGACGGCGCGCGGATCCTTGGCGTGGCGGACGCGGCCGCGCGTGATGTTCAGGTTGTCCTCCGGTTCGACGTCCGGCAGCGGCCCTTCGGGGTCGTACCCGGACAGGTCGCGGCCCCACACCTGCTCGAGGAACGCGATCGCGGTCTGCGGGCTCACCTGCTGCAGCCGGATGTGGCGGGCTCGCTCGGCCGCGTCCTCCGCGGAGTCGCCGAGGACGAACGTCGCGGCCGGAAGGATCTTCAGGTCGGCGTGGCTGCGCCCGTACTTCGCGAGGCGGCCCTTGACGTCGGCGTAGAAGGCGTGGCCCTCCTCGAGGGTGCCGTGGCCGGTGAAGATGGCGTCGGCCTTGGCGGCGCCGAATTCGCGGCCCTCGTCCGAGTCGCCGGCCTGCAGGAGCACCGAGTGTCCCTGCGGGCTGCGTGGCACCTCGAACCGCCCGGAGATGTCGAACTGCGTGGTGTGGATGTCGAACGGAGCGATGTCGGAATCCGCCGCGAAGATGCCGTTTTCGCGGTCGACGACCGGTGCTCCGGGGCGCCAGCCGTCCCACAGCCGCCGGGTGACGTCGACGATCTCGTGGGCGCGGACGTAGCGCTGCGAGTGGTCGAGATAGCCGCCACGCCGGAAGTTCTCGCCGGTGAAGGCGTCGGAGGAGGTGACGAGGTTCCACGCGGCGCGGCCGTCGGACAGATGGTCGAGGGTGGCGAACTGCTTGGCCAGTTCGTACGGCTCGTTGAAGGTGGTGTTGATCGTGCCCGCGAGCCCGAGGTGGGTCGTCGCACCGGCGAGGGCCTCGAGAACCGTGAGGGTGTCGGGCCGGCCGACGACGTCGAGATCGTGGATGCGGCCGCGATGCTCGCGCAGCCGCAGTCCCTCGGCCAGGAAGAAGAAGTCGAACAGTCCGCGTTCTGCGGTCCGGGCCAGGTGCAGGAAGGACTCGAAGTCGATCTGGCTCTTCGATTCGGGATCCGCCCACACGGTCGTGTTGTTGACGCCCGGGAAGTGCGCGGCCAGGTGGACTTGCTTTCGAACGGTGTTCTGCGGCATGGTGATCGGCCTCCTCAGGCGGTGGCGTAGCGGTTGGCGGGGCGCGGCAGGCCGAGACGGTCCCGCAGGGTTCCGGTGGACGTCGGGACCTGCGGCCGCAACACCGGCAGGACCCGTTCGGTGAGCGCCGCGACCGTGCCGGCGAGGGCCAGCGGACGTAGCACCACGCCGTCCAGGCCGTCCACGTCCCCGAGGAGTGCGAGCAGCCCGGCCGGGCCGCCGCGGTAGAACAGCGACTCCGGCGTGTAGGCAGCGCCGGCCCAGTTCTCGAGCTGGGCCAGGTCCGCGGCGGCGGTGGGGTCGTCCGCGGCGAGCAGCACGTCGATGTCGAGCAGCACCGCCGGTCGCCGATCACCGGCCTGCGCGCGTAGGCGTTCGGCCAGGTTCGCGGCGGACCCGAGGTCGGCGGCCTCGATACGCACGAGATCGGCGCGCTCCGCGGCGAAGTCGAACGACTGCTCGTCCGCTGCCGCAACCGCGACGAGGGGCCGGCCCTGGGGTGACCGGGGCGTGATCGACGGACCTTTGACGGAGAAGTGCTCGCCGACGAAGTCGATGTAGTGCAGCTTGTCCCGGTCGACGAATCGGCCGGTGGCGACGTCGCGGATCTCGGCGTCGTCCTCCCAGCTGTCCCACAGGCGGGCCGCGACCTCGGCGGCCTCGGCGGCCTCGGTCCACAGTGAGCCGGTGTCCTGGGTGCCCTTGCGGCCGAACAGGGCGGCCCGGTCCTCACCCTCGGAGACGGCGACCTGCCACCCCGCACGGCCGGCCGTGGTGTGGTCGAGGGTTTGCACGGCCTTGGCCACGTGGAACGGTTCCGTGTGGGTCACCGTCGCGGTGGGGATCAGCCCGATCCGCGAGGTGACGGCGGACAGCCGGGCGGCGACGCCGACCGCTTCGAGCCGGCCGCGCACGGTGTCCGCATCGGAGTCGATGCCGAACGAGTCGGGGAGGAAGGCCAGGTCGACGCCGGCACGATCCGCGCGGCCCACGATATCCGCCCAGTAGCGGGCGGTGAACACGTCCTCCGCGCGTGAATCCGTGCGACGCCACGAATGCGGATGCGAGCCGGTTCCGCGGAATTCGAGGGCGAGCAACAACTGTGAACTATCGGGCATGCCGAACCTTCCCTGGAATGGCATCGAGCAGCAGTTTCGTGTACTCGTGCTGTGGTCTGTCGAAAATCTGTGCGGTGGTCCCGGATTCGACGATTTCGCCGGACCGCATCACCGCGACGGTGTCGCTGATCTGCCGGACCACGGCAAGATCGTGGGAGATGAACAGGTAGCTCAGCCCCAGCTCGTCCTGCAGGCGGGCGAGCAGGTCGAGGATCTGCGCCTGGACCGACACGTCGAGCGCGGAGACGGGCTCGTCGAGCACGAGGAGTTCCGGGTGCAGCGCGAGCGCGCGGGCGATCGCAACGCGCTGTCGTTGTCCGCCGGACAGTTCCGCGGGTCTGCGCTCGAGGTGTGCCGTGCTCAGCGCCACCTGCCCGAGCAGCTCCGCAACACGTTCGGCGCGCTCGCTTTTCGTGCCGATGCCGAAGGCTTCGAGCGGTTCGGCGACGACGTCGCGGATGCGGAGCTTGGGATTCAGGGCCGCATAGGGGTTCTGGTGGACGATCTGCACCCGGCGGCGGAGCTCGCGCAGGTCCCGGCCGCGCAGCGCGGTGATGTCCCGCCCGTCGAACCGGACCTGCCCGGACGTGGCGGATTCCAATCGGATCGCGATGCGGGACACCGTGGACTTGCCGGAACCGGACTCGCCGACCAGGGACAGAGTGCGACCGCGCGGAACCGAGAAGGAGACGTCGCGCACCGCCTCGAGCGACGTGCGCCGGTCGATGCGGAAGGTCCTCGATACCCCGGACACGGTGAGCAGGGGTTCCGCGGGTCCGCGGCCGGGCCGGGCCGCGGTGCCGGCGAGGCTCGGTGCGGCGGCGACGAGCGCCCGGGTGTACTCGTGCCGGGGGTTCTCGAGGATCTGCCGGGCCGGCCCGGTCTCGACGATCCGGCCCTGGCTCATCACGACGATGCGGTCGGCGCGGTCGGCGGCGACGCCGAGGTCGTGGGTGATGAGCAGGACCGCGGTACCGGTCTCGGCGATGCGGCTGTCGAGGTGGTCGAGGATGCGCCGCTGCACGGTGACGTCGAGCGCGCTGGTCGGCTCGTCGGCGATGACGAGGTCCGGCCGGCATGCGAGCGCGATGCCTATGAGCACGCGCTGCCGCTGCCCGCCGGACAGGTCCTGCGGGTACTGCCTGGCACGGAGTTCGGGATCGTCGAGGCCGGCTTCCGCGAGGATGCGCCGCGCGTCGATCTTCGCGGTGCGCCGGTCGGCGCGACCGTGGATACGCAGGACCTCGGCGACCTGGTCACCGATGCGGACGACCGGGTTCAGGGACGTGGTGGGGTCCTGGGGCACGAGTCCGATGCGGGCACCGCGCACCTTCTCGAAGGCGCGTTCGGGCAGGGTGTCCAGTCGCTGCCCGTCGAACGTGACGGTGCCGCCGGTGATCCGGCCGCTGCCCGACAGCAGGCCGAGGATCGCGTGTGCGGTCGTCGACTTGCCGGAACCGGACTCGCCGACCACCGCGACGACCTCACCCCGGGAAAGCGTGAAGCCGACCCCGTCCACCGCGGTGACCGGGTCGCGACGGCTGCCGTACTCGACCCGCAGGTCGCGTACGTCCAGCAGGGGCGCGGTCATCGAGTGCTCCGTTCTTCGATGGCGTGACCGAGGCGATGCGCCGACAGGACGACCGCCACGATGACCAGGCCGGGCAGCGTCGTCATCCACCAGGCGGTGGCCAGGTAGTTCCTGCCCTCGGAGATCAACGATCCCCACTCCGGGGTGGGCGGCACCGCGCCGAAGCCGAGGAAGCTCAGCGACGACACAGCGAGCACGGCCATGCCGAACTCGACCGCCGCGAGCGCGACGACGGGGGCGTACGAGTTGCGCAGCACGTGTCGGCGCAGGACGCTGTGCCAGCGGGCACCGCATGCGAACGCCGCCTCGACGTACAGGGCGCGGCGCACGCGCAGGACCTCCGACCGCATCACGCGGGCGAAGTTCGCGACGAGCCCGACGCCGACCGCGATCGCCACGTTCATGGTGCCGAATCCGAGCGCGGTGACGAGCGCCAGGGACAGCAACAGGGCGGGGATGGACAGCAGAACATCGACGGCCCGCATGAGTAGCCCGTCGACCGCTCCGCCGACCGCGCCGGAGAGCAACCCGACGAGCGAGCCGACGACGAGAGCGATTCCGACGGCGACGAGCGTCGCGGTCAGGGACAGGCCCGCACCGTGCACGACCCGGGTGTACACGTCGCGCCCGATGTTGTCGGTGCCGAACCAGTGCGCCGCGGACGGCCCCTGCAACTTGTCGGCCGGGACGCCCTGCAGCGGATCACCGGACGCGAAGACCGAGGGGAACAGGGCGAAGCCGACGGCGAGGAGCAGCACGGTCGTCGAGACCACGAGAACCCCGTAGCGGCGCAGGGCGCTCGTCGCTCCCCGGAGCCGGGACGGTCCGTGTGGCCCGGCCGCGGCCTGCGCGGATGCGGCGACCGGTTCCCGGATCAGGACGTCAGACATGAGCCTTCCTCTCCTCCTCCACCGCGAAGCCGGTGAGTTCGGTGGTCACCTCGGCGGGCGTCGGATGCGAGGGCGAACCGCCGCCGCGACGGCCGTCGGCGATGCGTGGATCGATGAGCGGATAGACCAGGTCCACCGCGAGGTTGACGAGCACGAAGATCACCGCACTGAAGACCACGATGCCCTGGACGACGGGAATATCCTGCGCCAGAACCGAAGTCTGGGTCAGACGACCGACACCGGCGCGGGAGAACACCGTCTCGACGACCACGGACCCCGCCAACAGGTTGCCGACTGTCACCCCGGCGATAGTGAATGCGGGGATGCTGGACAGCCGCAGTGTGTGCCGGGTCTGGATGCGCCACCGGGACGCGCCCTTGGCGCGAGCTGCTTCGACGAACGGTTGCCGCCATGTGGTCTGCAGGCTGGCGGCGAGGACCTGCGCGATCACCGCACCGGTGGGGAGCGCGAGGGTGATCGCGGGCAGCACCAGATGCTCGATGCCCTGGTCGCCGAATGCCGGAAGCAGCTTCATCCGGAACGAGAAGAGCTGGAGCAGAAGCAGTCCCACCCAGAAGGTCGGAACCGCGACACCGAGCGGCGGCAGCGAGAACAGCGTGCTGCGCAGCCACCGGGCGCGCGTGTACGTGGCGACGAACGCGATCGAGGTGCCGAGGAGCACGGCGAGCGCCAGGGCGACCGCGGCCAGGGCCAGGGTGCTGGGTACGGCGGCGGCGATCGCGTCGGTCACGGGTTGTCCCGTGACGATCGAGATGCCGAAGTCACCCCGGACGGCGTTGCTCAGCGCAGTAAGGTACTGCCCCGACAACGGACGGTCGAGCCCGTACCGCTCCTGCAGTTGCGCGACAGCGGCCGCATCCACCGGTGTGCCGCTGCCGGCGCCGTCGACCGCGATGCTCACCGGGTCGGACGGCAGCAGGTACAGCACGCCGAACGAGACGGTGAACGCCGCCCACAGCACCAACAGCGCCTGCACGAGCCGGGAACCGAGATACCGGGCCATGGTCTACTCGCTCAGCCAGGTGTCGAAGAACTGCAACCGGGCGGAGGCCTCGAACTTCAGGTCCTGCACCGCCCCCGCCGCACCGATGGCCTGGGACAGCTCCACGGTCGGCAGCCACAGGCCGTTGTCGAGGACGAGCTGCTGTGCCTGCTCGATCAGCTCGCCGCGTTCGGCCGGGTCGGTGGTGCGCAGCTGCGCGGACAGGACCTCGTCCAGCGCCGGGATCGGGCCGCGGTTGTTGAGGTTGCGCCCGTCGAGTCCGAACGTGGTGCGCAGGATGTCGCCGTCGGCGCGCGTGCTGTTGTAGTAGGTGGCGTCGAAGTCCTTCGTGCCCTGCCGGGCAGTGGCTTCCGGGGTGGAGACCAGGTCGAGCTGCAGGTCGATACCGACCTCGCGCAGCTGCTGCTGCACGAGCTCGAGGATCGCCTGGTTGCCGGCGAACACCGAACTGAACAGCACCGAGAAGGACAGGCGGTTGCCGTCCTTGACGCGGATGCCGTCCGGGCCGGGAACCCAGCCGGCGGCGTCGAGGATCGACTTCGACTTCGCCGGGTCGTAGGTGACGTCGTCGAGTGCGGCGTAGCCGGGGGTGCGGGAGGCGAGGGTACTGGTCGCGGGCCGGAAATCGGGGCCGAGGACGGTGTCGACGAGTTCCTGGCGGTCGAGGGCCGGCACGATCGCAGCGCGCACCGCCGGATCGGTCAGGACGCCACGGGTGACGTTCGGCTGGAAACCGAACGGGACACCCGGGTTCGGCGTGGTGAGGATCCGTCCGCCGCTGCCTTCGATCTGGGAAGCGTCCTGCGGCAGCGCATCGCTGATCGCGTCGAGCTGGCCGGATGCGAGGCTGCCGGTGCGTACACCGGACTCCGGGACGATCGTGAACTCGATGCGATCGAGGTAGGCCTCGCCGTCGTGCGCGAAAACGTCGGATCCCCACGAGTATCCAGTGCGCTTGACCAGCGTGGCGGACTTGTCCTGCTGGTAGTCCTCGTAGACGAAGGGACCGGTGCCGGACAGGTCGCCGGCGCAGCGTTCCTCCGCGGACTTCGCGACGTCCCTGTCGGACAGGAAGCCGAGTTGCAGCGTCGACGACGCCTGCAGGAACTGCGCGTTCGGTCCGGCGAAGGACACCTGGGCGGTGAGCGGATCGAGCACCGTGGTGCCGGTGTACCCCGACAGGTAGCTCGCCGCCAGCGCTGCCTTGGCGCCGGTGAGGGTCTGGACGATCGCGTCGAAGTTCTTCTTCACCGACTCCGCGGTGAACGGGGTGCCGTCACTGAATGTCACGCCGTCCTTCAGCCGGAACGTGAACGCCGAGGCGTCCCCGTTCACCTCCCAGCTTTCGGCGAGCCACGGCTTCAGTTCACCGGTCCCGGGGTCCTGATCGGTGAGCGAGTCGACGATCTGACGGGCGACGTAGATGGTCTGGTTGCTGCCGGCCTGCGCGGGATCGGCACACGTGGGGGCCTGGGACAGGCCGTAGCGCAGGGTGCCGCCGGGCTGCGGGGTGCCGCCACCGGAGGAGGTGCCCGCCGTGTCGGCGCCGCACGCGGCGAGCCCACCGGTGAGGATTGCGGCGGTGGCGCCCGCGACGGCGCGACGTCGGGCGGCAGAGGTGAACGGAACAGGCACCGGGGAACTCCATGATCTCGTGAGGCGCCGATGGCACCGCGCTTCGCGATGCCACCGGCCGGGCAGACGGTCGTAGTTCTTCGACTGGGTTGCGCCGCTCAGGCGCGACAGGATCGGGGGCGACAGATGCCCGAGCACTGACGGCACAGGTCGACGTGCAGGCGCGCCCACGCGCCCACGAACCCCTCGCCTGCCATGCCTTCTCCTCCATCGTTCCCGGCGGTAGCACCCTCACCTGCGGCAGGGGGTTGCTGCGACGTCGTCGAGCCGGGTCTCTCGGTCGCTCTGGATGGTTCCCGGTGACCGTACGCGTTGCGAACGAGTTCGGAGAACCCTTTCGCTCACCGTGATCGAAACCCGGCGCCGGCACGACGGCGCCGGTCGGCGAGCGCACAGAGCAGCGACACCGCGAGCATGGCGGCGCACACCGCGAGGCCGGCCGACGCGGCACCGGCGAAGTCGTCCCCGTCCGTCGCCAGCGCCGACAGATACAGGCCGGACACCGCGGCGAGGGCGACCGTCGCGGACAACCGCTGTGACAGTTGCAGGAACCCGGCCGCGACACCGTGACCGCCCGCCGGGGACGACTCGAGCGTCAGCGCCCGGTTGGGTGCATCCACGAATCCACCCGAGAGGCCCGACAGAGCGGCCAGCGCCACGAACACCGGCATCGTGGCGTCGTGCCGCACAGCGGCGGCGTAGCCACCGACGACGGCGATCTCGGCCGCCACCGCCACGACGACCGTCACCCGGCCGTATCGCGCGACGACCCGCCACCCCACGGCCGAGGCGACGGCCATCGCCGCGGCGGCGGCGGACAGCACGGCGGCGGCCTGGACCGCGGCATAGCCGCGCCCCTCGATGAGGTACAGGCTCACGACGGTGTTCAGGGACAGCACCGCACCGAACCAGAACAGTGCGACCAAGGTGCCGAGGATGTATCCGCCGGATCCGGTCAGTTCGGGAAGCAGCACGGGCTTGCCGCCGCGCACGGCGACACGGCGTTCCCACCATAGGAAGGTGGCGAGTGAGACCGCCGCTCCCCCGACGGCGAACACCGCACCCACCGGACCCGGTTCGGAGACCACGGGCACCATCACCAGCGTCGTGGCCGCCGCGAGCAGCGCGAGGCCCCCGGCATCGACCCCGCTGCGGGCCGACGGTCGTCCCCGATCCGGGGGCAGGCGGCGGGCCGCGAGCACGAGTGTGACGAGTGCGCACGGCACGTTGAGAATCAGCAGAACACGCCACCCGTAGTCCCCGGGTGCAGCGCCGAGCACCAGCCCACCGACGAGTGGACCGCACAGCCCGGCGAGGCCTCCGGCCGTGCTGTAGGCGGCCAGGGCCAGGGCGCGCGCCGGGCCGGTGTAGTTCTCGGTCAGGATCCCGAGCACCTGCGCGCTGATCAGGCCCGCCCCGACCCCCTGACCGGCCCGTGCGGCGACGACCGTCCAGGGGTCGGACGCGACAGCTCCGCACACCCCCATGACCGCGAAGAGGGTCATGCCCGCGAGGAACAGCCGCCGCCGGCCGGCCACATCGCCGAGCCGGCCTGCCGGGACCAGCGCAAGACCGAAGCTCAGCGAGTATGCGGCCAGGATCCACTGCACCTGCGAAACGCCCGCGTCGAGACCGGTCCGCAAGGCGGGAAGGCCGATGTTCAGCACCGACGAATCGAGCAGGGTGGTGAAGCCGGCGGCCGCACAGACCGGCACCACTGACGTCGTCTGCCGGGGCGTCTGCGCCCGATCGGTGAGTGTCACGCGGGAGGTGGGTTAACCGCCGACCGCCACCGGATCGGCCGGCACCCGCAGCCCGAGGTTGTGCCGCAGCGTGGTTCCGGTGTACTCGACGCGGAGGACACCACGGTCCTGCAGCAGGGGCACCACCTCGTCGACGAAATCGTCGAGCCCCCAAGGCACGAGGTGCGAACCGAGGATGAACCCGTCCGAGCCGTCGTTCTGCACGAAGGCGTCGATCTGCTCGGCGATCCGTGCCGCGGTACCGACGAGGGGTCCGCGCTCGAACTGGTCGATCACGACCTCTCGCAGCGTCAGCTTCTTCTCCTCCGCGATCGCGCGGAGCCGTGCGACGGTCTCGAACCGGTCCTGGTGGACGAACGCCCGTCCCTGGATGATCGGCTCGGCGTCGGGGTCGGGATCGATGTCCGGCAGCGGGCCCTCCGGATCGTATTCGGACAGATCCCGATTCCAGATCTGCTCGAGCAGGATCAGGGCGGTCTGCCCGGTGACCTGCTGGTTACGGATCTCGTGGTACTTCTCGACGGCCTCGGCCTCGGTGTCACCGATCACGAAGCTCGCCGACGGCAGGATCTTGATGTCGTCGGCGGAGCGGCCGGCAGCGATCGCCCGGGCCTTGACATCTCGGTAGAACTCCGTGGCCTCGGGCAGCTTCCCGTACGGGGAGAAGATGGCGTCGGCGTTCGCGGCAGCGAAGTCCCGGCCCTGCGGGGACACCCCGGCCTGGAGGATCACCGGGCGTCCCTGGAGGCTGCGCGGAACCGTGAACCTGCCGTGCACGTCGAAGTGGTTGCCGTGGTGTTCGAAGGCGCCGGCGTCGGGTCGACGCAGGAACCGGCCGCCGGCCTTATCGGCGACGATGTCGTCGCTACGCCACGAATTCCAGAGTTGACGGATGAGCGTCAGGTTCTCCTCCGCGCGCTCGTACCGGTGGGAGCGATCCAGGAAGCCGCCGCGGCGGAAGTTGCGCCCCGTGAAGGCATCGAAGGAGGTGACCACGTTCCACGCGGCCCGGCCGCCGGAGAGGTGATCGAGAGAGGCGATCTGCCGAGCCAGCTCGTACGGCTCGTTGAAGGTCGCGTTGATGGTGGCGGCCAGGCCGAGGTGGTCCGTGACGGCGGCCAGCGACGCGAGGACCGTGAAGGTGTCGGGCCGGCCGATGATGTCCTGATCGAAGATCCGGCCCGCGCGCTCGCGCAGCACGAGGCCCTCGGCGAGGAAGAAGAAGTCGAACTTGCCGCGCTCGGCGGTACGGGCGGTGTGCTCGAAGGTCGAGAACTCGATCTGGCTGCCCGCCCGGGGATCCCACCATGCGGTGTGGTGATTGACACCGCCGAGGTAGGCCCCGAGGATGACCTGCTTGCGTGTACTCATCGGTCGTGTCCTTCGGTTCCGGCCGTGGTGACGGCGTAGCGGTGGGGAATGTCGGTCGGCAGATCCAGAAGTCCGCGCAGGGACGTGCCGGGGTACTCGGAGCGGAACAACTCGCGCTGTTGCAGGATCGGGACGAGCACGTCGACGATGACGTCGAGGTCGTCGACTGCCACCCCGGGCCGGAGCCGGAAGCCGTCGATACCCTGTCGACGCCACTCACCGATCCGGTCGGCGAGTTCGGTCGCCGATCCGGTGAACACGAGTGCATCCGAGTCGAATGCGCTGCCCGCGAGTGCGTCGAGACGCCGGAGCCGCTCGGCGCCGCTCTCGCGCGGTGTGTCGAGGAAGACCACGAGGTCCGCGTACACCCGCAGCGGTTCACCGACACGCCCGACCCGCACCCCCGCCGCCGTGACCTCGTCGACGAGGTCACGCACGCGGCGGGTGTCCGACGGGGTGACGAACACCAGATCTGCCTGCCGCGAGGCCAGTTCGTACGGAAGGTCGCGGTGGGCCAGCAGTGCGACCACCGGCTGCCCCTGCGGCGGTCGGGGCGTGATCGACGGCCCTCGAACGTGGAAGAACCGGCCTTCGAAGTCGATGTAGTGCAGCTTGTCGCGGTCGATGAACCGTCGCGTCCTCACGTCGCGGAGCTCCGCGTCGTCCTCCCAGCTGTCCCACAGCCGCCGAACGACCTCGACGGCGTCGGCGGCCTCGTCGAACAGGTCGTGGACGAACTCGGGCAGGCGATTCTCGGCGAGCGCCTGCCGGTCGCGCTTGTCGAGTCCGGGGATGTCGCGCCGGCCGAAGTGTGCGGCCTCCTGCGCGGAGGAGGACACCTTGACCTGCCAGCCGGCGCGACCGTGCGATGTGTAGTCGAGGGCGGCCAGCGCCTTGGACACGTGGAACGGTTCGGTGTGCGTGGTGGTGATCGTCGGGATCAGCCCGATGTGCCGGGTCGACGGTGCAACCCGCGCGGCGATCAGGAGCGCATCGAGCCGGACCCGTACCCGGTCCACCGCGTCGGGGTCCTCGCTCGTGTACGGGTTCGACGGTACGGCAAGGGAATCCTCGATCGTGACGAAGTCCAGCAGTCCACGCTCTGCCGTGGTGACGAGATCGGTCCAGTATGCGGACGAGCTCAATTCGTCGGGACGGGAATTCTCTTCACGCCAGGCGGCGGGATGCCAGCCGGCGCCGTCGAGAGCGACGGCGAGGTGGACGGGTGTTGTCGAGGTCATCGGCGAGACTCCTGGTCGGTGTGCGGCGGGGATCGGTGGCGTCACACGGGTGTCCGGCCGCGGGGCGCACCGGCAGCACCGCGGGCTCGCGATGCTGCCGGGTCTGGTGGGAGGATTTCGGGCCGGGGACCGAGCCGCGGCCGATCAGGGTTTCTCGGTCGCTCTTGATGGTTCCCGCCGAGGATAGGACGCACGGCCCCGGTTCCTGAACCGTTGCACTCACCGTGAACGAAAAGACTTGCGGCGGAGGAGACCGCGCCGCAGCCAACCGCACGAGAATCGGACGTCCACACCCGTCGCGACGGCTGTGGACGTCCGATTCGTGCACTGCCTCGAGCCGCTCGGCGCGGTTCAGCCCGTCCGCAACCGGATCAGCATCTTCTCGAAGGGGTGCGGCCCGATCTCCTCGGCCGGTCGGCCGGGATCGAACAGGGCGGTGTATCCCGCGGCCAGGTACAGCGCGACTGCCTCGGGTTGACGCCACCCGGTGGTCAGGTAGATGCGGGCGTACCCCCTCCGGGCCGCCTCGGCCTCGAGTTCCTCCAGCACGAGTCTGCCGAGTCCGCGCCGCCGGTGCTTTTTCGACGTCCAAATGCGCTTGAGCTCAGCGGTGGTCGCGTCGTAGCGCCGGAACGCGCCTCCGGCGACAGGTTCGCCGTCCTCGACGAGCACCAGCAACGTGCCGTCGGGTCCGGCGAACTCGTCGGCCGGGTGGGTGGTGAGGGTATGGATCTGCTCGTCGAGCGGACGTTCGTAGCGGGTGCTGTATTCGACGGCGAGTTCGGCGAGCAGCGGGGCGGCCAGCGGGTCGTCCTGCCGCACGGTGCAGACCTGGATGTGGCGGGCGGTGGTCATCGCGCGGTCACCGCCTCGCGGGTGCCGAACCGGAACGGCTCCGGTGCGACGGTCGTGCCCTCGACGAGACCTGCGATCAGCTCGCCGATCGCGGGGGCGAACTTGAAGCCGTGCCCGGAGAAGCCTGCGGCTACGACGACGGCGCCGATGCGGTCCACGACGAAATTGCTGTCGGGTGTGCTGGTGTACAGGCAGGTGTCGGCCACGGCGCTGCCCGGGTCGACGCCGGGCAGCCACCGGGCAGCGTAGGCGGCGAGCCGCGCGACGCCGGCGGGGTCGGCCCGGAAGGTTCTTGTCTCGGGCGTCACTTCGGGTCCGGTGCCGTGCTCGCCGATCTTGATGCCGTCCTCGGAGCCGAGCCCGTAGATGCCGGCTGTCGTGAGCAACGCGCCGGGGTGATGCACGAAGCTCGGCCAGTCGGGCCCTGTGACGGGAACGAAGTGTGCGGGCTGCTCCTGCGTGGTGCGCATCGCCGGGAGGAGGGGCGCCGGATCCGAAGCCCGGGTGAGCAACCGGTGCGACCACGCGCCGGCTGCGACGACGACGTGCCGGGCGCGCACCACCGCGTCCGGGGTGACCACGTCGACGCCGTTTCCGTGACTGTGCAGGCTTTCGACCACGGTCCCGTGCCGCACGTCGGCCCCGGCCTGCGCCGCGGCATCCTGGAACGCGGCGACCGCGCGGTCGGCGTGCAGCCGTCCCGCCTCGGGATGATGCACGACGGTTGTGTCGAACCGTATTCCGGGCCAACGACGTTCCGCGGCACGCGGCTCGAGGACCTCGTGCCGGACGCCGAGGGCGGCCAGCGACCGGGCACGTGCCTCGACGACGGCGGGCAGTCCGTGGTCGACCGCGCCGGTGAGGGTCAGTACCTCCGTGCCCGTGGTGTCCTGCAGGTGCCGCCAGAGCGGCAGGGCACGGCCGGCGAGGGCCGTGTAGAACTCGCCGTCGTAGGCTTGCCGGTAGATGCGGGAACTGCCGTGCGAGGCGCCGCGACGGTGACCCGGCTCGAACTGTTCGAGCAGGATCACCACCTTCCCGCGGGCGGCCAGGCGCCACGCCGCCGCCGACCCGATGACGCCGCCCCCGACGATCACGATGTCGGCCCGGAGCTCCACCTGACTCATTGCTGTCCCTCCCCTGGCTGTCGTCCGGCTACTGCTTCTTCGGCAGGCCCGGAGGATTGATCACCGAGGTCGCGACAGCCTCGTTCGCGATACCCCATCGGTCGAGCACCTGCTGGTAGGTGCCGTTCTCGATGACGTGGTTGAGTGCCGCGTTGATCGCCTCGATCAGGCCGTTGTCCTTCTTGGTCAGGACCGCGATCTCGCCCTGCAGGTCCGCACCCGCGCCGGAGAACGTGCCGGCGATCTCGGTCTCCCCGGCCTGGATGACGTGGAACGACGCGGACGGATTGGGCCCGAAGTAGGCGTCGATGCGGCCGGAGCCGAGCGCGAGGTAGTAGTCGGTGGCGTTCTGGAAGTAGAGGATTTCGGTGGGCTCGAGGCCCGCGGCGACGTTCTGCTCGTTCCACTCGACGAGGAGCGCCTCCTGGTTGGTGCCGGAGCTCACGCCGACTTTCAGACCCGCGACATCCTTCGGATCCTTCACCTCGATCCCGCTGTCCTTCTTCACCTCGAAGGCGAGGTTGTCGAGACGGTAGGTGGAGAAGTCGTACTTCTCCTTGCGTTCCTCCGTGACGGTGACATTGGAGATGAACACGTCCGCTTCACCGGAGTCGACGCGCACGAAGTTCTGTGCCCAGTCCGCGGCGGTGAGCTCGACGTCGAGGTCGAGAACGTCGCCGAGGAGATGTGCGAAGTCGGTCTCGGACCCGATGATGGTCTTGTCGTCGTCGGCATAGAACCGCAGCGGGGGTGCGGTGCCGGCGGACCCTGTGACGATGAGGGTGCCGCGGTCGCGGATGGGCTGCGGGACCTTGGCGGCGATTTCGGGTACGGAGTCGGTGGTGATGCGGTTCTGGTCGGCGGTGAGGTTGTAGCCGGAAGAGGTGGCCGCGTCGGGCTCGTCGGTGCCGCTGCCGGAGCTGCAGGCGGCGACCGACAGCAGGGCGACGGCGGTCAGGGCCGAGGCGACCAGCCTCGTGCGTCGGGTGAACGCGGACATCATTGCCTTTCGGGAGGACTTCAGAGGACTTTGGACAGGAAGGCGCGGGTGCGTTCCTGGGTGGGCCGGTCGAGAACCTGCGCGGGCGGCCCCTGTTCGACGACGACGCCGCCGTCCATGAACACGACGGTGTCGGCAACCTCACGCGCGAAGCCGATCTCGTGGGTGACGATCACGAGGGTCGCGCCGTCGCGGGCCAGGTCGCGGATCACCTCGAGCACCTCGCCGACCAGTTCGGGGTCGAGGGCGGAGGTCGGCTCGTCGAACAGGATCACGGCCGGGCGCAGCGCGAGTGCGCGGGCGATGGCGACGCGCTGCTGCTGCCCACCGGACAGCTGTTTGGGGTAGTCGTGGATCTTGTCGCCGACGCCGACCCGGTCGAGCAGTTCCCGGGCGAGCGTCTCGACCTCGGTGCGGTCGCGGCGCTGCGCGGAGATCGGCGCCTCGACCACGTTCTCGAGCACGGTCAGGTGCGGGAAGAGGTTGAAGTTCTGGAACACGAATCCGATGCGTGACCGTTGACGGAGGATGTCCTTCTCGCGCAACTCGTGCAGCTTGTTGCCCCGGCGGCGGTAGCCGACGAGTTCGCCGTCGATACGGACCGTGCCGCGGTCGACCTTCTCGAGGTGGTTGAGGGTGCGCAGCAGGGTGGACTTGCCGGAGCCGGAGGGGCCGAGGATCACCGTGACCTCGCCCTTGCGGACTTTCAGGTCCACACCCCTCAGGACCTCGAGGGATCCGAACGACTTGTGCACGCCCCGGACGTCGACGGCATACGTGGTGGGGTCGACCGGCGTGGTCATCGGGTGGCTCCGCGGGGTGCGGCGATACCCGAGTCACGGATCTCGCGGAACTTGCCGACGGTCTTCTGCCAGGGGGTGAGCGGGAGGGCGCGGGACGAGCCGCGCGCGTAGTGCCGCTCCACGTAGTACTGGACGATCGACAATGCGGTGGTGAGCACGATGTACCAGACGGTGGCCACCATGAGCAGGGGCACGACCCGGCCGTTGCGGCCGAAGACGACCTGCACCTGGTAGAACAGCTCGGCGATCGCCATCGTGGAGACGATCGAGGTGCCCTTGAACAGGCTGATGACCTCGTTGGCGGCGTTGGGCAGAATCGATCGCATGGCCTGCGGCAGAATAATCTTGAAGAACTGCCGGCGACGAGGGATGCCCAGGGCCTGCGACGCTTCGATCTGGCCGTGGTCCACGGAGATGACGCCGGCGCGGATGATCTCCGCCGAGTAGGCGGCCTGATGCAGGGCCAGGCCGATCACCGCGGCGGTGAAGCCGGAGATCACGCCGGTGACCTCGAACTCGAAGAACGACGGTCCGAACGGGACACCCAGCGACAGCGTTCGGTACAGGTACGCGATATTGAACCAGAACAGCAGTTGCACGATGAGCGGGATGGATCGGAATGCCCAGATGTACACCCAGGAGATCACCTGCAGGACGGGATTCCTCGACAGCCTGCCGACGGCGAGCAGCACGCCGAGCCCGAATCCGAGAACCGTTCCCCACACGGTGAGTTCGATGGTCACCACCAGGGCCGAGAGCACGGACTGTGCGGTGAAGTACCGAGCGAACGTCGCCCAGTCCCAGCCCGGGTTGGTAGCCAGGCCGTGCACGAACTGCGCCACCAGGACGAGGGCGAGGGCGGCGACCAGCCAGCGCAGCGGGTGGCGGGCGGGGGCGACGATCAACCCTGCGTCGTCGGGCTCCGCGGTGCTCGCCGGCGCAGGACGGATCCCGGTCGGCGCGCTCACGCCGACCCACCGGGGAAAGCGTTCATCGGGTAGTACCTTTCACGGATCTCGGGTGAGTGATCGGCGTGCACACCGGGAGGGCGGGGCGCGTGGACACCACTCTCGCCCGGCGGGGTCCTGCTCGTCACGGATTCCGATCCGGTTGATTCGAACCCGGCTCCGGACCCGAGAAGTCCGCGGGGATACTGCACCTCTGAATGGCCGAATGTCACACGGGTTCGATCTACTCGAACCCGTGTGACATTCGGTCGTGTGCAGCAGCGGTGCGCGGGCGTGGGGCTAGCCGATCGGCACCCGCGTCGTCTCCGGCAGCGCCGGTTCCTCGGTCGCGCGCGCATAGACGGTCTCGCCGGGCGCGAGACCGAGAGCGCGTGCGTCGCCGCGGGTGACCTGCGCGGTGAAGTCCTCACCGGTCGCGGCGTTGCGCAGCTCGACGCGGACCTCGAACCCGAGGTGCACGACCCGCTCCACCGTCGCGCGGGTGACACCCACGGACCCGGCGGTGCCCGCGTCCTGGGCGCGGGCGAGATCGGGTTCGCGACCGAGACGGATGTCGTGCGGCCGCACCAGCTTTCCGTTGAGCCTGGAGACATTGCCCAGGAACGACATCACGAAGTCGTTCGCGGGCCGGTCGTACAGGTCCCGCGGGGTTCCGACCTGCTCGATGCGGCCCCGGTTCATCACGGCGATCCGGTCGGCGACGTCGAGCGCCTCCTCCTGATCATGGGTGACCAGCACGGTGGTCACGTGCACCTCGTCGTGCAAGCGGCGCAGCCACGTGCGCAGGTCGGCGCGCACCTTGGCGTCGAGCGCGCCGAACGGTTCGTCGAGCAGCAGCACCTTGGGATCGACGGCGAGGGCGCGGGCCAGGGCCATGCGCTGGCGCTGGCCGCCGGACAGCTGTGCCGGATAGCGTTGCTGGAACCCGTCGAGCCCGACGATGCCGAGCAGTTCGTCGACGCGGCGGCTGATTTCGGTCTTGGGCCGCTTGCGGATCTTCAGTCCGAACGCGACGTTCTCGCGGACGGTCATGTGCTTGAACGCCGCGTAGTGCTGGAAGACGAAACCGATGTCCCGCTTCTGCGGGGTCACGCCGGTCACGTCGTCGCCGCCGATGCGCACGATGCCGTCGTCGAGGGTTTCCAGTCCGGCGATGGACCGCAGCAGCGTCGACTTACCGGAGCCCGAGGGTCCGAGCAGCGCGGTGAGCGACCCGGACGGGATCTCGATGTCGACGTCGTCGAGGGCCGCGAAGTCGCCGTAGTTCTTTCGTGCGCCCGTGACGGTGATCATCTGGTACTCCTCTTGCGGTCGAGCAGGGTCATCAGCAGCAGCACGATCACGGCGATGGCCATGAGCAGGGTCGCGGCGCAGTAGGCGCCGAAGGTGTTGTGGTCGTCGATGTAGCGGGAGTGCACCAGCAACGTCAGGGTCTGGGACACGCCGGGGAAGCCGGACGAGACCATGATGACAGCCCCGAACTCGCCGAGCGCGCGGGCGACGGTGAGGACCACGCCGTACGTCAGGCCCCACCGGATCGAGGGGAGGGTGATGCGCCGGAACGTCTGCCAGCCGTTCGCGCCGAGTGTCGCGGCGGCCTGCTCCTGTTCCTGGCCGATCTCGTGAAGCACCGGTTCGACCTCGCGCACGACGAACGGCAAGGTGACGAAGATCGTGGCGATCACCATGCCCGGTAGCCCGAATATCACCTTGAATCCGAGGGATTCGACACCTCCGAACCACCCGCCGGCACCCCACAGCATGATCAGGGCGACACCGACAACGATCGGTGAGACGGCGAACGGCAGGTCCACCACGGCTTGCAGCAGCCCGCGGCCGCGGAACCGGCCGCGCACGAGCGCAAGTGCGACGACGACACCGAACACGACGTTGACGGGCACCACGATGGCGACGATCAGCAGCGACAGGTTCAACGCCGAGATCGCCGCGGGCGTGCTGATCGACTGGAGGAACGCACCCACGCCGTTCTCGAATGTGCGGTAGAGGATCACCCCGATCGGAACGAGCAACAGGACCAACAGGTAGCCGAGTGCGATCGTCCGCAGCGAGATTCGCGTCCACGGGGAGACCTTCATCGGTCCTCCTCCTCCCGGCGCAGGCTGCGTCCCGCTGCCAGGCGCAGCACGAACAGCACGACGAAGGCGATGAGCAGCAGTGCCACGGACACCGCGGCAGCGTTCATCGGGCGGTCGATCTCGATCTGCTGCTGGATGTACTGCGACGCCACCTGGGTCTCGTACGGGATGTTGCCGCCGATGAGCACGATCGATCCGTATTCGCCGAGGGCACGGGCGAACGCGAGCCCGGCACCGCTGACGACAGCCGGGGTCAGCGCGGGCAGTACCACGGACCGGAAGACGGTCAGGTTGTTCGCGCCGAGGGACGCCGCGGCCTCTTCCACCTCCCGGTCCGCCTCGAGGAGCACCGGCTGCACCGAACGCACCACGAACGGCAGCGTCACGAATGCCAGCGCGACGACGAGCCCCGGCTGGGAGGCGTTGAGATGGATACCGATCGGGCTCTCCGGCCCGTACAGCGCCAGCAGCACGATGCTCGCCACGATGGTGGGCAGCGCGAAGGGCAGGTCGATCAGGGCATTGACGAACTTCTTGCCCGGGAACTCGTCGCGCACCAGTACCCACGCGATGAGGGTGCCCATGACCACGTTGACGACCGCGACGATCGCGGAGACGACCACGGTGATCCGCAGCGTCGCCAGCGCGGCCGGGGCGGTGACGGCGTTCCAGAAGCCACTCGGACCGTCGGCGAACGCCTCCGCGGTCAGCGCCGCGAGCGGCAACAGAACGATGACGGACAGCCACAGCACGGACACTCCGATGCCGAGCGGTCCGACCGTGCCGGTCGCTGCGCGCAGCGGAGTGCGGCGGCGCGCCGCCGGGGCGGGAGCCGGCCTCGGTCCCACCCCGGTGGCGCTGTCGGTGATACTCACTGTCCGGGCTCTACTTCGTGGCGTTGTCGTAGATCACGGCGATCGAGCCGGTCTCGGCCTTGAACAACTGCTCGTCGACAGCCTTCCAGCCGCCCAGGTCCGCGATCGTCCACAGCTTCGCCGGCTGCGGGAAGTCGGCCGCGAACTCCTCCGCCACCGCGGGGTCGACGGGCCGGAAGCCCGCCTCCGCCCACAGACGCTGCGCCTGCGGGGTGTAGAGGAAGTCCGCGAACGCCCGTGCCTTCTCGGCGTTCTTCGAATTCGTGAGCACTGCAGCCGGATTCTCGATCTTGAAGGTGGTGGGCGGGGTGACGTGCTCGACCGGGTCGCCGTTGCGCTCGATGAACAGCGCCTCGTTCTCGTAGCTGAGCAGCACGTCGCCGGAGCCCTGCAGGAACGCCTCGGTGGCCTCGCGACCGGACTTGGGCTGGATCTTGACGTGCTCGTTCACGAGTGTGGTGACGTAGTCCAGACCCGCCTGCGGGTTCGCGCCGCCGTCGCTCTTCGCCGCGTAGGGGGCGAGCAGGTTCCACTTGGCCGAGCCGGAACTGAACGGGTTGGGCGTGACGACCTCGAGGCCGGGCTGCAGCAGGTCGTCCCAGTCGGTGATGTTCTTGGGGTTGCCCTCGCGCACCACGATCGTCACCACCGATCCGAAGGGAATTCCGTTGTACGGACCGGAGTTCCAATCGGCCTCGACGAGCCCGGCGTCGACGAGACGCGTGATGTCCGGCTCGACGGAGAAGTTGACGAAGTCCGCCTCGGCGCCGTCCTTGACCTTCCGGGACTGATCGCCGGAGGCGCCGTAGGACTGCTGGAACTCGACGTCCGCACCCTCCTCGGTGGCCTGGAAGGCGGGGATCAGCTTGTCGAATCCAGGCTTCGGCACGGCGTACGCGTACAGGTTGATCGTGCCGCCGGAGCCGTCGCCGCTGCTCTCACCTCCGCCCACGGTGTCGCTGGATCCGCCGGAGCACGCGGTCAGCACGGTCGCGCCGAGGGCGACGAGGGCGGTGACGAACAGACCCGAACGTCTCTTCATGAGGTGATGCCTTTCCTGCAGGAGTGTCTCTGTGCGAGACCGGGGGAGGACCCGGGCACACCGGTTCGAGGAGACGCTCCGCAGGACGGACGAAGGTGGTGGAGACGTGGACCCGAACGAGTCGGGCCGACGAATGTCACGCCGGACGGGGCGACGCGACTCCTCGGCAACCGGGGGCGGCAACGATGCCGCAAGGGTTGGTGACGGGAGTCAGCGACGACAGTCGACGTCGGCGACCGCGCGCACGCCGACAGCGATCAGCGCCAGTTCATGGCGGACGCGAGGCACGGCGGTAGCGGACACGCGGCAGACTCTAGCAGAAGCGCTCGGCCTGTTCGACGGTGTCGTCCGGAAGCGCGCGCAGTCCGATGACGCCCGCGCCGCCCATCGCGTCCACGGCCTCGCCGAGGAGGAGGCAGCCGGCGAACACGACACCGCCGACGGTAAGCACCGCGGCGTACATCTTGTCGATCACGATCTGCCTCCCGGCGGGTTCGGTGGTGTCGCGAGTGGTCGTGCTCCAGCGTGACGTGGGGTCGGCGTCCCGAACTGTCCGGATTCTGGACAGTGCCGGTGTCAGGGCGTCGTTCGCGCGCCCGGCGAGCCCTCGCCGCCCTCGGCCGCGGCGACCCCGAGCATCAGCCGCGTGATCTCCTCGCGGTCCGCCGCACCGGGCAGACCCCAGCCGGGCTGGTAGCCGTACATCTCCGCGAGGGTGATCGCGCGCCGGTTGCCGTCGGCCACCTCGACGTCGGTCGGGGTGATCAGACCGGGATGCGCGACGCCACAGGCCTCGGCCAGCTTGAACATGTCCCGGCGCAGCGCCCGGAGGTAGTTGGCGGCGCGCACCGCCTTCAGCTCGACGTCGAGGCCCCGCTCGAGCCACGGGTTCTGGGTGGCGACGCCGGTCGGGCACCGATCGGTGTGGCACTTCTGGGCCTGGATGCAGCCGATCGCGAGCATCGGCTCCCGCGCGACGTTGATCATGTCGCAGCCCAGGGCCATCGCCACCACCGCGTTGTCGGGCAGTCCGAGCTTGCCGGCGCCGATGAACGTCACGTCGTCGCTGAGACCGGCCTCCGCGAACAGCTTGTAGACCCGGGCGAAGCCACTGCGGAAGGGCAGCGAGACCGCGTCGGTGAACACGAGCGGCGCCGCACCCGTGCCGCCCTCGCCGCCGTCGATCGTCACGAAGTCGACGCCACGGTCGGAGTTGCACATCGCGTCGACGAGGTGCTGCCAGAAGGCCATGTCGCCGACCGCCGACTTGATGCCGACCGGCAGCCCGGTCTCGTGGGCGAGCAGTTCGATCCAGTCGAGCATGCTGTCGACGTCGTGGAACGTGGTGTGCCGCGACGGGCTGACACAGTCGCGGCCCTCCGGGATGCCGCGGATCTCGGCGATCTCGGGCGTCACCTTGGCCCCGGGCAGCAGGCCGCCGAGGCCGGGCTTGGCGCCCTGGCTCAGTTTGATCTCGATCGCCCGCACCGGCGCCGACTCGACGACGGCCTTCAGCCGGGCCAGGTCGAACCGGCCCTCCTCGTCGCGGCAACCGAAGTACGCGGTGCCGATCTGGAAGATCAGGTCTGCCCCGTTGCGGTGGTAGCGCGACAGCCCGCCCTCGCCGGTGTTGTGCAGGCAACCGCTGTCGGCGGCGCCGCAGTTGAGCGCCGAGACGGCGGCCCCGCTCAACGACCCGAAGCTCATCGCCGAGACGTTGACGATCGACTGCGGCCGGAACGCCTTCGCCCGCCCACGCGGTCCGCCGAGGACCTTCGCCGACGGGATCGGCAGCTTCTCCCCGGCGTGCGGCGCCGCCGACGGCGGGGTCTCGGAGAACGTGCGGTGCTTGATGATCGTGTAGCCGTCGGTGTATTCGACGTCGTTGTCGGTGCCGAAACCGAAGGTGTTGTTCACGAGCTTCGAGGAGGTGTACACCCAGCGGCGCTGATCGCGCGTGAAGGGACGCTCCTCGTCGTTTCCGGTGGTGATGTACTGCCGCAACTCGGGACCGACGGCTTCGAGCAGGTAGCGGCCGTGCCCGACGACGGGAAAGTTGCGCAGGATGGCGTGCCGCCGCTGCAGCAGGTCGTACGACGCGACCGCGGCCATCGCCGCGGCGGGGAGTCCGAGGGCTTTCGACCACTTCATGAGGCCACCGTACGACGCGGCCGCGAGGCCCGCCGACCTTCGTGAATCCGGTTTCGCGGGCGCGGCGCGCGGGTAGGCAGAGCATCGACACGCGTGCGCGGGGAGCCGGGCGCGCGGACACGGTGTGGACGACCGCGGACACGGTGTGGACGACGAGGGGCCGGCGATGCGCAGACACGATCGGGACTACGACGAGCGCGACCTCGAGGTCGACGACGCCGAGGATCATGCCGCGGGCCCGACCGCGGTGGCGGTGTCGATGAAGCGGTCCCTCGAACGGATGGGACCGATCCGGACGGCGCAGACACTGCTGCGGTTGAACCAGGCCGAGGGCTTCGACTGCATGAGCTGTGCGTGGCCCGATCCGGACCCGGGACATCGGTCGGTCGCCGAGTTCTGCGAGAACGGTGCGAAGGCGGTGGCGGAGGAGGCGACCCGGCGCCGCGCCACCCCCGGGTTCTTCGCCGCCCACAGCCTCGCCGAGCTGGATGCGCACAGCGAGCATTGGCTCGGCCGGCAGGGCCGCATCACGCATCCGATGATCAAGCGGCCCGGCGGCACCCACTACGAACCGATCGACTGGGACGAGGCGTTCGCCCTGATCGGCGCGGAGCTGAACGCGCTCGACAGCCCCGACGAGGCGATCTTCTACACCTCGGGGCGGGCTTCGAACGAGGTGGCGTTCGCCTACCAGCTCTTCGCCCGGGCGTTCGGCACGAACAACCTGCCCGACTGTTCCAACATGTGCCACGAGTCCACCAGCATCGCGTTGCAGGAGTCGATCGGCATCGGCAAGGCGAGCGTCACGCTCGACGACGTCTACCACGCGGAGCTCATCGTCCTGCAGGGCCAGAATCCGGGGACGAACCATCCACGCATGCTCACCGCGCTCGAGAAGGCCAAACGCAACGGCGCCACTATCCTGTCGATCAATCCGCTGCGGGAGGCGGGCCTGGTCAACTTCCGCAATCCGCAGACCCCGCGCGGGGTCGTCGGCCGGGGCACCGACCTGTCGGACCTGCACCTGCCGATCGCGCTGAACGGGGATCTGGCGCTGCTGCAGGCGTTCGGGTCGCTGCTCGTGGAGTGGGACGCGCTCGACCACGAGTTCATCGAGCGGCACACCCGCGGTTTCGAGCAGTGGCGCCGCCACGTCGCCGACGTCGACTGGGACGTCGTCACCACCGCCACGGGGCTGTCGCGGGAGCAGATCACCGAGGCCGCGAGGCTGCTGCGTGACTCGCGGGCGACGGTGTTCTGCTGGGCGATGGGCCTGACCCAGCACCGCAACGCGGTCGCCACCATCAAGGAGGTCACCAATCTGGCTCTGGCACAGGGCAATATCGGTAAGCGCGGCGCGGGTCTGTTCCCCGTGCGCGGGCATTCCAACGTGCAGGGCGACCGCACCATGGGAATCTGGGAGCGGCCCCCGGCCCACTTTCTCGATGCGTTGCAACGGGAGTTCGGCTTCGATCCGCCGCGCGAGAACGGCTTCGACACCGTCGACTCGATCCGGGCGCTGCGCGACGGCCGGGCCCGCTTCTTCATGGGTCTCGGGGGCAACTTCGTGCAGGCCGCGCCCGACACCCACGTCACCGCGGCCGCGATGCGGCGGGCCCGGATGACCGTGCAGGTCTCCACCAAGATCAACCGCTCGCATCTCGTGTGCGGCGAGACGGCGCTGATCCTGCCGACCAAGGGGCGCACCGAGCAGGACGTGCAGGCGTCGGGCCCGCAGTTCGTGACGGTCGAGGACTCGACGTGCTCGGTGCACGCGTCGCGCGGGCCGCTCGAGCCCGCGAGCCCGCACCTGAAGTCCGAGGTCGAGATCGTCTCGCGGATCGCCGAGGCCACGCTCGGGGACCGGTACGGCCTCGACTGGAAGGCGATGCGCGACGACTACGGCGTCGTCCGCGGCCTGATCTCCCGCGTCGTCCCGGGTTGTGAGAGCTACGACGTCAACGTCCGTCGCCCGGGCGGGTTCGTCCTGCCGCACCCGCCCCGCGATTCGCGTACCTTCCACACCGATTCCGGGCGGGCCGAATTCGCGGTCTCCCCGATCGACGTGCTGCACGTGCCCGAGGGGCACGTGATCCTGCAGACCCTGCGGAGCCACGACCAGTTCAACACCACCATCTACGGGCTGAGCGACCGGTACCGCGGCGTCGAGGGCGGGCGGCGGGTGATCTTCCTGCACCGCGACGACATCGCCGCCCTCGGCTTCGACGACGGTGATCTGGTCGACCTGTTCACGCGGTGGGACGGCGACGAGCGGGTCCGGTGCGCGCGGTCGTTCCGGATCGTCGAGTACGACACTCCGCGCGGATCGGCTGCCGCCTACTATCCCGAGACCAACGGATTGGTGCCGCTGGATTCGACTGCCCGCCAGAGCAATTGCCCTACCTCCAAGTCCGTCGTGGTGTCCCTGGCCCGCGTGGGCGAACGCAGCGACGAGTGCCCGGAGGACTCGCACCAGGGCACCCTCGGTTCGGACTGGTCGCACAAGACCTGCCCGGACCCCGAGTACCTGTCCTGAGACCCGTTCAGCCCCCGGTGTGCCGGGCGGCGGCGTGGGAGTGACCGGCGCGGAACGCCGCCGGTGACGCCCCGTAGCGCCGGGTGAACGCCTGCCGCAGCGTCTCGGTGGTGCCGAACCCGCAGCGCGCCGCGATCGCCGTGACCGGCAGCGACGTGGTGGTGAGCAGGACGGCGGCGGCCTCGAGCCGGACCCGGCGGACGTAGCGGGCGGGGGTGTCGTGCAGGTGGTGCAGGAACATCCGGGTGAGGTGCCGTTCGCTCATCCCGGCCCGCGCGGCGAGCGCGGTAGCCGACAGATCGCCGCCGAGGTGGGTGGTGATGTGGTCGACGAGGCGCCGCATCCCGCGGTCCTCCGGCTCGGGCACCGTGGTGAACAGGCTCATCTGCGCCTGGTTGCCCGGTCGCTGCAGGTAGGTGACCAGGGCGCGGGAGACGTGGCGGGCGAGGTCGGGGCCGTGGTCCTCCTCGACGAACGCGAGGGTGAGGTCCAGGGCGCTGGTCACCCCGGCGGCGGTCGCGACGTGGCCGTCGCGCACGAAGATCGGCAGCGGATCCACCTGCACCTGCGGGTACCGCGCGGCGAGCCGAGCGGCGAACGCCCAGTGGGTGGTGGCGCGCCGGCCGTCGAGCAGACCGGCGGCCGCGAGGACGGAGGCGCCCGTGCACACGGACGCCACCCGGCGGCTGTCCCGCGCGAGGCGGCGCACGTGGCCGACGAACCGGGCGTCGTCGGCCACGTCGACGTGCCCGAAGCCGCCGGAGACGACGAGGGTGTCGAGTGCTCCGACGAGCCGTTCGAGCCGTCGCTGTCCGGCCAGCACCAGCCCGGTGTCGCAGGTGATCGCGGCCCCGCCGGGGGTGGCCAGCTCCACCCGGTACGCCGGGGCGGCGCCGAATCGGTTCGCCGCCGCGAACGTCGTCGTCACGCAGGCGATGTCGAGCAGCTCCGCCCGGTCGTAGCCGACGACCACCACGCGTCGTTCGTCCACACCGTCGACGGTAGCCGCGGCCGGGGCCGGACGCGGCGTGTCCGACGGACAGGGATCCCACATTTCCGGACACGTCCGACCTCGGGATCTCCTCCGGCCGGATCCGGGGGCCGATCGTGGAGGCATCCGCCCACCACTGCCCCCGGGAGACCTCATGGACACCACGACGGCCGTGAGCACGGCCCGCCCCGCATCGCGCCGCCCGGCCGGTCCGGCCTTCCTGGCGCAGCGCTGGCCGACGGTCGCGGCTCTGGCGTTCGCCCTGATCGGCACGCCCGCCGAGGCGAGCGTCGAGATCCTCACCGAGATGATGATGCTGCTGCCGTTCCTGTATCTCGTCACGTCCGTGCTGGGTCGGCCGCGGGCGGTATGGGTGGTGTTCCCGGCCTCCTACACGGCGTGGTTCGTGCTGCGGGCGCTGGACGTCGTGCCGTCGACGGTGCTGATCGGCGCCGCGGCGGCGGTCGTGATCGTCGTGGGCGCGGTGCGCGGCCGGCTGCGCGACCGCCGTTTCCTCGTCCAGGTGGCCGGCATGGTCGCCTTCGGGGTGCTCGGCCTGGTCGCGCTCGCCGTCGATCCGGACGTCGCCCGCTACCTCGTCGCGGCCGGATGGTTCCTGCACGGCGTGTGGGATCTCGTCCACCATCGGCTCCGGGTCACCGTGGACCGTTCCTTCGCCGAGTTCTGCGCCGTCCTCGACATCGCGGTCGCCGTCGCGCTCGTCGTCGTGTGAGACATCGGCATCGCGCTCACCGGGCGCGCAGCCGCAACCGGGTGTAGGTGAACGTGGCGTAGACGATACCGAGGAGGAGCAGCATCCCGGCCGAGAGCAGCCACCACGACGGGGCGTGCTGCCACAGCACGTCGGCCTCGGCGGTCGGATCCTTGGCACGCAGGTCGACGGTCGAGGCGGTCGCGGCGTAGCCCCACCGCGACGGCGACAGCCACGACAGCTGGGCGAGCACGGCGCGCCCGGTGATGGGGATCAGGCCACCGCTGAGCACGAGCTGCACCATGACCGTCACGACGAGCAGCGGCATCACCTGTTCACCGGACCGGGCGACGGCCGACAGGGCCAGGCCGACCACCACGCAGGCACACGTGGTCAGGGCGATGTCGACGACGAGTTCGACGCTGCCGGAAGGAATCACGCTGCCGGCACCGGGGGCGCCCTTGCCGACCAGGACGACGAGGACCAGCACGAACGACTGCACGATCGCGGCGGCGCAGAACACCACGATCTTCGCGATCAGGTACGCCGACGGTGCGAGCCCGGCGGCGCGTTCGCGGTGGTAGATCATCCGTTCGCCGACGAGATCCCGGACGGTGAGCGACGAGCCCATGAAGCAGGCCCCGAGGATCAGCAGGATGAGGATGAACGCCAGCTCGCCCGGATCCGCCCCCGGGCTCGGCGGGCCGAATCCGTCGCTGCCGGGCACCAGGATCGACAGCCCGCCGAGGATGAACGGCAGCAGCGACAGGAAGATCAGGTAGCCGCGGTCCGCGCGGATCAACCGGATCTGCCGCCGCGCGACGGTGCTCAGCTGTCTGCGACGGGAGGTGTGGGCGGGTCGGCCCAGCGGGCCGGGGGCCGCGGCGGGTGGATGGTCGACGGTCGCACTGCGGGCGAGGTGCTCGGCGTGCACCGCGTCGGGTTCGGCGGCGACGCGCGCGAAGATCTCCGCCCAGTCGGAGCTGCCGAGCGCGGTGCCCACCTCGCCGGGCGGCCCCACATAGGCGGTCTTGCCGCCGGGAGCGAGCAGCAGCACCTGATCACACAGTTCGAGGTAGGACAGGGAGTGGGTGATGACGAGGACGACCCGGCCGGAGTCGGCGAGGCGGCGCAGCGTGGTCATGATCTGCCGGTCGAGTGCCGGATCGAGGCCGGAGGTGGGTTCGTCGAGGATCAGCAGCGACGGCCCGGTGAGCAGTTCGAGGGCGACCGACGCGCGCTTGCGCTGCCCCCCGGAGAGGCGGTCGACCCGGGTGCCGGCGTGTTCGGTGAGCTGCAGTTCGCCGAGCACCCGGGCGATCACCTCCTCGCGGTCGGCGCGGGTGGTGTCCGGCGGCAGCCGCAGTTCGGCGGCGTAACCGAGGGCCTCGCGGACGGTGAGCTGCCGGTGGAGCACGTCGTCCTGGGGGACGAGGCCGATCCGGGAGCGCAGCGCCTGATATTCGGCGTGCACGCTGTGGCCGTCGAACTCCACGACCCCGTCGGTGGGACTGCCGGTGCCCGAGACGATCTTGGCCACGGTGGACTTGCCGGCACCGGAGGGGCCGATGACGGCGGTGAGCGTGCCGGGCGGCGCGGCCAGGGTGACGTCGTGCAGCAGTCGCCGGCTCCCGTCGATGGTCAGTCCGACGGCGCGCACGCGCAGCCCGTCGGTCGTGGCCGCCGCCGTCTTCTCCCGCGGGACGAGGGTGCCGTCGCGGACGACGAGGTCGGTGTTGCCGATCGTCACGACGTCGCCCTCGGCGAGGACGGCGTGATCGATGCGGGTGCCCGCGACGAACGTGCCGTTGACGCTGCCGAGGTCCTCGATCTCGAGGCCGGTCGGCCCGGTGCGCAGGGCCGCGTGCTGGCGGGAGGCCAGGACGTCGTCGACGACGACGGTGTTGTCGGCGGCGCGGCCGATCGACACGTCGCCGGTGCGGGGCGCGCGGCGGGTCCGGCGCCGCGCCCCGCGGGTCTCGCCGGCCCGGACCGCGGTCAGCTGGTCGAGCAGACCCCCGCGGCGTTCGCGGGTCGCCTCGGGTTCGGCGACGGAGATCCGGAGGTCCGGTCCCTCGGCGCGGTCGCCGAGGCGGGCGACGACCGTGCCGGTCACCCGGATCCGCTCCACCCGGCGGCCGTCGACGAAGAGCCCGTTCTTGCTGCCGGAGTCGACGAGATACCAGCCGTCCTCCCACTGCAGGAGCGCGTGTTCGCGGGAGACCACCGGGTGTTCGAGGGTGACATCCATCGATCGGTCGCGGCCGATGTGCACCGTCGTTCCGGGGTCGTAGCCGGCGCGGCCGCTGTCCCATTCGAGCAGAACCTGCGCGTGCCGGGTGTCCACGTCGTCCATCGTCTCGGCCTTCCGTCAGCCGTGTCCGCTCGTACCGACGTGCGGTTCTCGACCGCCCACCGACGATTTCCGACCGCTCGTCGCGTCGCGCGCCGGGGGTCGTTCGATCTCCGATTCTCCCACTCCGGGAATGCCCAGGCCAGGGCCCGCATGCGGACGCCACGGGTGTGTCCTGTCCGATTTGACACGCGGTTGTGTGGCCCACGACACTACTGACAGACCGCTTACCGACCGAGCGATCGGTCGTGGCGGTGGAAGGCCCCGCAGTCGAGTGGAAGGAACTGCGTCGTGACGTCCCAGATGCGCCCCTGGACCGCGCTCTACCCGAACGGACTCGACCCCGAGCCGGTGGTGCCGTTCGTCTCCCTGGTGGACGCGTGGCGCGCCCGCGTGGATGCCGACCCCGACGGCAAGGCCATCGCCTACTTCGACGGTGTGCTGACCGCCCGCGAGACCGACGAGCTCTCCGACGCTCTCGCCGTCGCCTTCGCCGCTCGCGGGGTGCGGCGCGGCGACCGTGTGGGCATCTACCTGCAGAACATCCCCCAGTATGCGCTGACCCTGCTCGCGCTGTGGAAACTCGGCGCCGCGGCGCTCGTGCTCAACCCCATGTACCGGCGAGCCGAACTGCGCCGCCTCGTCGACGACGCCGAGATCGTCGGCATGGTGTGCGCCGACACCGCCGTCGCGGAGACCGCGGACACCGTGCGCGACAGCTCGGTGCGCTGGATCGTCAGCACCAGCGACCTGGATTTCCAGAGCCGCGACGACGCACGGGTCTTCCCGACGACGGACCGTGCCGTGGCCGCGCCCGACGGCGACCTCGTCGAGCTGATCGAACAACACCGGGGCCGGCGGCCGTCGCCCGTCGAGATCACCGGCGACGACGTCGCCCTGCTCGCCTACACCTCGGGCACCACCGGACCGCCGAAGGGCGCGATGAACACCCACGCCAACGTGCTGGCCGTGGCCACCACCTTCGGCTCCTTCGTCGGCCTGACCGCCGGCGACGCGGTGTTCGCCGTCGCCCCCCTGTTCCACATCACCGGCGCCGTCATCAACGCCACGCTGGCGCTGGTGCACCGAACCACCCTGGTCTTCGCCAACCGCTTCAATGCCGAGGTCGCGCTCGAGGCCCTCGTCGAGCACGGGGTCACGTTCACGATCGGCTCGATCACGGTGTTCAACGCCCTGTACGAAACCCCCGGCGCCGACGCCCGCCACTTCGCGTCGGTCAAGACCCTCTACTCCGGCGGCGCACCGATCCCGCCCGCAACCGTGGAGAAGTTCGAAGCGAAGTTCGGCAAGTACATCCACAACGCGTACGGCATGACCGAGACCTCCTCCGGCGTCATCGCGGTGCCCCCCGGACGGCGGGCACCCGTGGACCCCGCCAGCGGCACCCTCGCGATCGACGTCCCGCTGCCCCTGATCGATGCGCGCGTCGTCGACGCGGACGGTGCCGTCGTCGAACCCGGCACGCAGGGGGAGCTGGAACTGGCCGGCCCGCAGGTGATCTCGGGGTACTGGCGCAAGCCCGAGGCATCCGCCTCCACCCTGCCCGGCGGACGGCTGCGCACCGGCGACGGCGCGATCATCGACCGGCACGGCTGGGTCTACCTGGTGGACCGCCTCAAGGATCAGATCAACGTCTCCGGATACAAGGTGTGGCCCCGCGAGGTCGAGGACGCCCTCTACGAGCACCCCGCCGTCCACGAGGCCGCCGTCGTCGGTCAGCCCGACGACTACCAGGGCGAATCCGTGGTGGCGTACGTGTCGCTCGAACGCGACGCCCACGCCACCGAGCGCGAGCTCGTGGACTTCGTCCGCGACCGCCTCGCCGCCTACAAGCGGCCCCGCCGGGTCCACATCGTCGAGAACCTCCCCAAGACCCAGACCGGCAAGATCCGGCGCAGCGACCTGCGCGACCGCACCGCCCCCACCGCGACCACCTGACGATCCGCCCCCCTCCCACCCGACCGAATGACCGACCGACCGACCGAATGTCACACCGGTTCGGTCACATCGAACCGATGTGACATTCGGCCACTGCTCCCGCGAACGAAAAGAGACACCACGTGAACACCGACGTCCGGAACCCCCGGGATGCGGTCGACACCGCGCCCACCCTGGCCTCGAAGAAGAAATCGCTGTTCGCCAGCGCGGTCGGCAACGTACTCGAGTGGTACGAGTGGAGCGCCTACGCGGTCTTCGCACCGTTCATCGCCGCGGTGATGTTCAACAACTCCGATCCGATCTCCGCGCTGCTGTCGACGCTCGCGGTCTTCGCCGTCGGCTTCCTCATGCGCCCCCTCGGCGGCATCGTGTTCGGCCGCATCGCCGACCGGCGGGGCCGCAAGTTCGTCCTCGTCACCACGATGCTCATGATGGCGACGGGCAGCCTCGTCATCGGCATCATGCCCACCTACGAGTCCATCGGGGCGTGGGCGTCGCTGATCCTGCTCGCCGCGCGGATCATGCAGGGCTTCGCCCACGGCGGTGAATCGGCCACCGCCTACTCGTACGTCGGCGAGATCGCCCCGCCGCACCGCCGCGGCATGTGGGGCAGCGTCGCCTTCATCGCGATCTTCGGCGGCTCGGTCCTCGCCTACAGCATCGGCGGCGCGGTCACCTCGTCGCTCTCCGAATCCGCCGTCGCCGAATGGGGTTGGCGCATCCCGTTCCTCATCGGTGCCTGCCTGGCCCTGGTCGCCCTGTACCTGCGCCGCAGCATGGACGAGAGCGACGTGTTCGACGCCCACCAGGAGCAGGACGAGCAGCCGCGCATCCCGCGCAAGACCGTCGTCCGCGCGATCCTGCTGATGATCGGCATGACCTCCGGCATCACCGCCGCGCACTACACCTGGACGTCGTACGTCTCCACCTACGCCATCACCCAGCAGGGCATGGACCCCGACGTCGCCTACTGGATGTCGGTGATCGCCCAGTCGATCGCGCTGATCTCCCTGCCCTTCTGGGGCATGCTGTCGGACCGGATCGGCCGCCGTCCCATGCTGTTCGCGTTCGCCGGCCTGATGCTCGTGCTGCAGCTGCCGCTGACGATGATGATCTCCTCGGCCGGATGGACCCTCCTCGTCGCGACGACCGTCGCGCTGCTCGTCATCTCCGTTCCCGCGTCGGTGCTGTCGGCGACGCTGTCGGAGAGCTTCCCCACCCGGCTGCGGACCCAGGCGATCGGCTTCGCGTACTCGTTCTCCGTCGCGGTGTTCGGCGGCACCGCCCCGTACCTGAACCAGCTGCTGATCGGCCGCGGCCTCGGATGGGCGTTCAGCGTGTACATCATGGTGCTGTGCGTGCTGACCGGCATCGCCTGCATCTTCATGAGGGAGACCAAGGGCATCCGCCTCGAGCACGCCTGACGGCTCGTCCCCTGCGCCCCACCGGCATCGTGGCGGTGGGGCGCAGTCGCGTCCGCGACGGGTGGGGCGCAGTCGCGTCCGCGACGGGTGGGACGCAGTCGCGTCCGCGACGGGTGGGGCGCAGTCGCGTCCGCGACAGCCCCCGTGCCGATACGCTGGGCCTGCCGCGACGGGGGCCGACCCCGGTCGCGGTGACGCATCCCGGGTGGGCGAGGAGGCGGTGTGCAGGCACATTCCGGTCCGCAGGTGCTCCCCGGCGGCGGTCTCACTGGAAGTGAGGCCGCCGCGCGGCTGACCCGCGACGGCCCGAACCAGCTCCCCGCCGCGCGCCGGGTGCCGTGGTGGCGCAGGCTGGTCGCGCAGCTGACGCACTTCTTCGCGCTGCTGTTGTGGTTCGCCTCGGCGCTCGCGTTCGTCGCGGGCATGCCGGAGCTGGGCATCGCCGTGATCGTGGTGATCGTCGTCAACGGCATCTTCGCCTTCGTGCAGCAGGAACGCGCGGAGAAGGCCGCCGAGCGCCTCGGCGAGCTGTTGCCCACCACCATCGTGGTGCGCCGGGACGGGGCGCTGCGCACGGTCGACGCCCGAGACCTGGTGGTCGGCGACGTCGTCGTGCTCACCGGCGGTGACCGGGTCCCGGCCGATCTGAACCTTGTGGTCGCGGGCCGCTGCACCTTCGACGAGTCCACCCTCACCGGGGAAAGCGAACCGGTGCTCCGCGAGGCCGGCGCGGTCGTGTTCGCGGGCACGTTCGTCGCCGAGGGCGAATCCGAGGGCGTCGTGACCGCGACGGGTGCGCATACTCGCCTCGCCGGTATCGCGGCCCTGACCACGTCGGTGCGCCGCCCACCCGGTCCGCTCGACCGGGAGATCCAGCGCATCGTCCGGACTCTCGCCTTCGGTTCCGTCGGCGTCGGCGCGGTGTTCTTCGCCGTGTCCCTCCTGGTGGGGATCGCCTGGCGGGACGCCTTCCTCTTCGCGGTGGGCATCACCGTCGCGCTGGTACCCGAGGGACTGCTGCCCACGGTCACGCTGTCGCTGGCGATGGGGGCGCAGCGCATGGCGAGGGACAACGCGCTGGTGCGCAACCTCGAGGCCGTCGAGACCCTCGGGGCGACGACGTTCGTCTGCACCGACAAGACCGGCACGCTCACCCAGAACCGGATGAACGTCGTCGAGGCCTGGACCCCGTCCGGGACGGTCACGGTGCGCGGAGAGGGGTATGCGCCCACCGGCGAGGTGACCGGCCCGGAGCCGGCGGTGGCGGCCGCCGCGGCCGCGGGCCTCGCCGGTGCCGCCGCCTCGAAGGGCGGGATCGCCCTCGACGACGACGAGTGGCGGGCGGTCGGTGACCCGATGGAGGCGGCGATCGCCGCGTTCGCGGCGCGTCTCGCCGGCCCCGACGTGCAGCCGGGACCGGTCACCCGCCGGTTCGTGTTCGACCCGCGGCGCCGCCGGGAATCGGTGATCGTGGGCGGGCGGCTGCTGCTCAAGGGCGCACCGGACGCGGTGCTCCCGCGCTGCGCCGACCCGGGCGAGCTGATCGACCGCGCGGAGGCGGCACTCGCGAGCATGACGTCGCGGGGACTGCGGGTGCTCGCCGTCGCCCGCCGGACCCTGAGCGATTCCGGCGCGCTCACCGACCCCGGGCTCGCCGAACGCGACCTCGAACTCCTCGGCCTGCTGGGTATGGAGGATCCGCCGCGGATCGCCGTCCCGGCCGCGCTGCGGGCCGCGCGCGGCGCCGGCATCAAGGTCGCGATGCTCACCGGTGACCACCCGGAGACGGCCCGCGCCATCGCCCGCGAGATCGGCCTGCTCGGCGCAGAGGGCAAGGTGGTGCAGGGCAAGGATCTGCCGGACGACGATCAGCTGCTCGGTGCCCTCCTCGATCGCGACGGCGTCGTGATCAGCCGGGTCTCTCCGGAGCAGAAGCTGCGCGTCGCGAAGGCCCTGCAGGACCGCGGTCACGTCGTCGCGATGACCGGCGACGGTGTCAACGACGGACCGGCCCTGCGGCAGGCCGACATCGGGGTGGCGATGGGCGAGGGCGGCACCGACGTCGCGCGCGAGGCCGCGGACCTGGTGCTGCTCGACGACGACTTCGCAACCATCCTCACCGCGGTCGAGCAGGGCCGGGCCACCTACGCCAACATCCGCCGCTTCCTCAGTTATCACCTGACCTCCAACGTGGCGGAACTGACGCCGTTCGCGCTGTGGGGACTGTCGGGCGGGCAGTTTCCGCTCGCCCTGGGGGTGCTGCAGATCCTGTGCATCGACATCGGCACCGATCTGCTGCCGGCGCTGGCCCTCGGCGGTGAACCGCCGAGCCGGGACACGCTGAAGCGGCCACCGGAGCGTCGGCACCTCGTCGACCGGACCCTGCTGGTCCGGGTGTTCGGGGTTCTCGGACCGGTCGAGGCGATCGTCGAGATGAGTGCGTTCCTCGTCGCGCTCCTCGTCGCGGGTTGGCGTCCCGGAGGTGAATTTCCCACCGGTCCGGCGCTTCTCGCGGCCTCGGGCGCCGCGTTCGCCGCGGTCGTCCTGGGGCAGGTGGGCACCGCGTTCGCCTGCCGCAGCGCGTCCCGGCCGCCGTGGCAGCTCGGGTGGGGCTCGAACCGGTTGCTGCTGTGGGCCGTTCTCGTCGAGCTCGTCGCCCTCGTCGTCTTCCTGGGAGTCGTCCCGGTCGCCGACGTGCTGGGCCATGCGGTTCCGCCGCTCGAGGCGCTGGGTGTCGCGCTGCTGGGCATCCCCGCGGTCCTTGCCGCGGACTTCGTGTACAAGACGGTCCGTAGCCGCCGGTGAGTGCGGCGCGCCGGCCTCGGGGTGCGGTCCGGGACCCGCACGCGCACGATGGGACCGAAGGGAGGAGGGCACATGGATGTCGTCACAGTCACGGATCTGCACAAGCACTACGGAGACGTGCGGGCGGTCGACGGGGTGTCGTTCGCGGTGCAGGCCGGTGAGGTCTTCGCGCTGCTGGGACCGAACGGCGCGGGCAAGACCACCCTCGTCGAGATTCTCGAGGGACACCGGCGGCGCACGTCCGGAGAGGTCGACGTGCTCGGGTTCGACCCGGAGACCGGGGGACGGGACTTTCGCGAACGTATCGGAATCGTGTTGCAGGAAGCCGGTTTCGAGGAGCACTTCACCGTCCGGGAACTCGTCCGTCACTACCGGTCCCTGTATCCGCGCCGGCTGGACGTGGACGATGTCGTGGATCTCGTGGGCCTGTCGGACAAGCGCGACGCGAAAGTCGAGACCCTGTCCGGCGGTCAGCGGCGTCGCCTCGACCTGGCGCTCGGCCTCGTCGGCGATCCCGAACTGCTGTTCCTCGACGAACCCACCACCGGGTTCGATCCCGCCGCCCGGCGCCGCGCCTGGGATCTCGTCGAGGCCCTGCGCGGTCTGGGCAAGACCGTCCTGCTCACGACCCACTACATGGACGAGGCCGAGCATCTCGCGGACCGGGTGGGCATCGTCGTCGCCGGACGCATGATCGCGCTGGGCACGCCCGGCGAGATCGGCGGCGAACAGGGCAGTGCCGCCGTCGTGAGCTTCCGCCTGCCACCCGGCGCGGCACCGTCGGGGCTACCCGACCTGGGCGCACCGTTGACCACCGACGGGGCGGACTGGCAGCTGCGCACCTCCACCCCGACCGCGGCGCTGCGCCGGCTCACGGAGTGGGCCCGGGACCGCGGCCAGGAGCTGCCCGCGCTGACCGTCACCCGACCGTCCCTCGAGGACGTCTACCTCGAGCTGGTCGCCCGGCACGACGACCGGCGCGCGACCGCCCGGTCCGCGGAGGTGCCGTCGTGAGCGTCCCCCAGGCCTCCGCGCACACCGGCCGTCCGGCCGCGGCCGGTCTGTTCGCCGAGCAGCTGCGCCACACCGTCGTCGACCTGTGGCGCGCCCGGGTCGTCTTCGTCTTCACCTTCCTGTTCCCCCTCACCTGGTTGGTCGTCATCGGGTTCCTCGCCGGCAACGCCACCGTGGACGAGACCGGCGGGGTGCGCGTGATGCAGTTCGTCACGCCCACCGCGGCGGTGATGGGTGTCCTCTACGCTGCCTTTCCGACCGTGGCGACGGCCCTGGCCACCGCACGCGAACAGGGAGTCCTGAAGCGGGTACGCGGAACCCCGCTGCCGGCGTGGATCTACCTCGCCGGGCGTGTCGGGGGCGCCGTGGTGTTCGCGCTGTGCTCGGTGCTGACGATGCTGCTCGTCGGGACGGTCGTCTACGACGTGCAGATCCTGTGGCGCACCGCACCCGCCACCGTCGTGACGATCGCGGTGGGAATCGCCTGCTTCGCGGCACTCGGCCTGGCCGTGGCCGCGCTGTCCCCCACCGCTGCCGTCGCGGAGGCGGTGTCGATCGCCGCTGCGGTGGCGCTCGGGTTCGTGTCGGGACTGTTCATCGTCGGTGACATGCCGGGGTGGGCGGATTCGATCGCGGCCGTCTTCCCGCTGAAGCCGTTCGCCGAGGCGGTACAGGAGCAGTTCGATCCGTTCGCCGCCGGTGGCGGCTGGGATCTCGGCGCGCTGGCCGTGATGACGGCGTGGACCTTCGCCGCGTCCCTCGTCGCGGTGCGTGCCTTCGGCTGGGACCCCGCGCGGGGCAGCACCGGCCGCGCGTCTGCCCCGCCCGTCGCGTCCCGGCGCGCAGATCGCATGCTGGACGCCGACGTGCCCGGCCGGCCCTCCACGGCCCGACTGGTCCTCGGCCGGATCGCCTGGACCACCCGGGCGGCCGCGCGCGACCCGGGCTGGGTGTTCTTCGCGGTCGCCCTGCCGGTGGGCCTGTACGCCTTCATCATGGCCGTGCTGCCCGACGGTGCCGTCACGGTCGCCGACGTGCCCCCGGAGTTGTCCGGGGCGGCGGGCATGGCGGCGTGGGGTGCAGCGGTCACCGCGTTCGTCAACATGCCCGAGGCGGTGGTGCGGGCCCGCGACCGGGGGGTGTTGAAGCGGCTGCGCGGCACCCCGCTCGGGCCGGTCGGTTTCATGGCCGGGCACACCGTGTCGACGCTGTGGATTGCCCTGGTCACCGCAGTTCTGGTCGTGGCCGTCGGTGTCGTCTTCTTCGGCCTCGTCCTCACGTGGCCCGGCGTGTTCCTCGCCGCCGCTGTGGTGGTGCTCGGCACCGCGACGTTGGCTGCGTGCGGTTTCGCTCTCGCTGCGGTGCTGCCGAGCAGCAAGGCGGTCTCCGCGGTCGGCCTCGCGATCCTCCTCCCGCTCGCGTTCTTCTCCGACATCTTCTTCCTCGGCGACACCCCCGGTTGGATGCAGACGGTGGGATCGGCCTTTCCGTTGAAGCATTTCTCGAATTCACTTGCCGCAGCCCTGGATCCGTCCGGTCCCCGGATCCTGTGGGGCGCCATCGCGGTGATGGCTGCCTGGCTCGTCGCCGCCGCGCTCGTCGCGACGCGCACCTTCCGCTGGGGTCCGCGGGCGGAGCACGGGGCGCCGTCCGCCGCCCCACTGGGATTGCGCCGCCGCGGCTCCGGGTATGCCCGGAACAGCGCTCGCCGATGATCGGAAGGGACCGGCCATGACCACCCCCTGCCTGACCACACCCTGCCTGACCACACCCTGCCTGACCACACCCTGCCTGACCACGCCCTGCCTGACCACACCGGACCCGGACACGGGGCCGGGCTCGCCCGAGCCGGCCCCGCCCGTCCCACCGACGCCCACGCCGCCGTCACCGTTCCCGCCGGAGCCGAATCCGGTGCCGACCCCACCGGAGCCGCAGCCGCCGTTCCCGCCGGAACCGGATCCCGAGCCCTCGCCCCCGCATCCGCAGCGGCCCTTCCCTCAGATCCCCGACAACGCGATGTGACGACCTCGCCGACGGCGAGAGTGAGGAGAGCAGGTATGTCCAGCATGTTCGGCCGCACGTTGCTCGGAACGACCGCGGCGACCGCCGCGACGGCGGTGGCGGGATCGATCGCCTCGCGGGACGTGGACACGCGGTGGTACCGGCGGTTGCGCAAACCGTCGTTCCAGCCGCCGGGTGCGGTCTTTCCCGTCGTGTGGACGGCGCTGTACGCCGACATCGCGGTGAGTTCCGCGGTGGCGATCGACGAACTCGAATCGGAGGCGCGGGTCGACGAGGCCACCTACTATCGGGCCGCCCTCGCGGTGAATCTGGTGCTCAACGCGTCCTGGTCGTGGGTGTTCTTCAAGGCGCACCGGCTCGTGCCGGCGACGGTGGTCGCCGGAGCGCTCGCGGTGAGCAGTGCCGACCTGGCGCGCCGCGCCGCCGTCGCGAAGCCGGCGGCAGGGGCCGCGCTCGGTCCGTACGCGGTGTGGTGCGCGTTCGCCACGGTTCTCAGCGGCCGGATCGCGCGGCTCAACCGGTCCTGAGCGGGCGCGGAGGTCAGTAGAGCGGGTCGTGGCGGAGGCGGTCCGCGGGCACGCCGGCGGCCTGCAGCCGGAACTCGGTCGCCTGGATCATGGCGGGCGGGCCGGCGATCTGCACGTCGTGCCCCGACCAGTCCCCGGAGCCGAGCACCCACGTCTCGCCGACGCGGGCATGGCCGACGATGTACGGGCTCACCCACCCGCCGGAGACGCGACGGACATGGAACTCCACGGAACCGGCCGCGTTGCGAATCGCCGTGTGTGCCGGACGGATTACCGGGAAACGGATCTCGGGACGTACGTCCCTGCCGGTCGGGTGCTTCGGTCCTGTGGACGGCGGCTGCGGACGAAACGCCGGCGCCACCCGTGGAACCGGCACCACCTGCAGCCGGCGCGCGGTTCGATGCGAAAGTCCCTGGGGAGAAACGGAAGAGGCATCGGCCGCCGTGCCGTAGGTCAGCGCCCACGGAGGGGCCGGCGGCGGCTCGAAGGTCCCTCGACAATCGGGACCTTCGAGCCGGTGACCCCGGACGGGTGGCGTCGCTGCGCGACTACCGCTGGGCTGCAATGCGGTTGCGCATCGCCTCGAGCCCCCCGACGACGACGATCGCGATCACCACGTGCATCAGCGAGAGTGTGATCGTGCTCGGGGTGTCGAAGTCGGCGACGATCGTCGACGCGATCGTGCCGAGCGCGGCCACCGCGCCCACGACCTCGGCGACGCGGACGATGCCGAACCAGCGCAGGCTGAGCAGCGCCGCGAGACCCATGCCCACGGTGAGCGGGACGACGGTCATGACGAGAACGCCACCCGGGGCGGCGCTTTCGACGGTGTCACCGTTGGTGACCTCGAACGTGCCGCCGGCGGCGAGGCCGACGAGCCACAGGGCGATGTTGGCGACGAGAGCCACGACGACCGGGACGAGCACCGCCATCGGACGATTGAGCGAGAACGCGGGCAGGGTCGGCGTGGCGGTGCGGTCGAGAGGCTTGACAACACTCATGATGTCCTCCGGAAGGGCGGATGAACTGACGTCGCCCATCGTTCAACCTCGAGTCGACTCGAGGTCAAGTTCTTTCCTCGCGAGCTACGCGGCGGCCACGGCGCACCAGTCCACGGTGACCGAACGCGCACCGGAATGCGCGAGCATGGAACGCACGGGGCCACCCAGGCACAGCTGCCGGTCGAGCTCGCGCTGCTCGGCGTCCGGGTCGCGGGCGTCGGGGGCACCCACGAGGATCTCCGCCGGCTCGGTGCTGCGCGCGCCCTCCACCAGCAGCCGCTCCTCGTCGACGACCCGCACGGGCACGTCGTCCGATCCGACCACGTCGCCGATGAGCAGGGCCACGTAGTCGGCGTCGTCGTCCGCGTCGTGATAGGCCAGCAGCCGGCCGCGGACGGTGCCCGAGACGAGCCGCCGATCGAGAGTCAGCCCGGACCGCGCGGGCGTTCCCGCCGCGACGGCCCGCAGGCAGTGCGGCAACGTCACCCGTCGTGAGGTCCAGCTGAAGAAGGCCCCACACCCCGTGTCCATGACACTCGCTCCTCCTCGGTACGTCCGGGCGAGGTGGTCCCCGGTTCTGTGATCAGTGTGCGCCGGGGGTCCGACATGTTCCGGGAGTGCCGGAGCTGGTGCCGGAGCAGGTTCAGAGCGTGGTGCTGAGCGAGCCGGACGGAGGCGGCATCGGTGTTCAGGGCACGAGCCGTGTCGGTGATCGACAGGCCACACGCGATGCGCAGGTGCAGCACGGCGCGGTAGCGGTGCGGGAGGGCAGCGATCAGCGTCGAGGGTCGTGTCGCCGCCTTGTCCGTCGTCACCGCCTCGTCCGTCGTCACCGCGTGCGTCCTCCTCCGTCCGGTGCGGGACATCGTGTCGCGACCGGTGTCCCGGACGGAAGGGACCGGTGTCCCGATCGCGCGGGCGCCCGGCGTCTGCTGTGATGCACTCGCGACACGACGCACCCAGGGAGGCTTCCGTGAGACCGACCGCCGAGGACATCGAGCGGATGACCGCCACGCTGTTCCTGTCCGAGGACGCCCAGCCGCGGTCGCGGCGCGCGACGTTCTGGACCCTGCTCGTGCTGGCCTCGGTCATCGCCTCGGCGGGCGTCGTCGCGGACTCCACCGCCACCGTCATCGGCGCCATGATCGTCGCCCCGTTGATGACGCCGATCGTCGGGACGGCCCTGGCGGTGGTGCTCAACGATCATCGCAACCTGGTCGCCTCCGCGTTGCTCGTCGCGGCGGGTGCGGCCGCGGTGGTGGCGACGGGATACGCGGTGGGCCTGCTCGATCCACTGGATGTGCTCGCCGAGAACAACAGCCAGGTGGCGGGCCGGGTCGCGCCGCGGCTGATCGACCTCGTCGCGGCCCTGGCCACGGGCGCGGTCGGGGCGTTCGCGCTGGTGCGGCGCGACGTGTCCGACGCCCTGCCCGGGGTGGCGATCGCCATCTCGCTGGTGCCGCCGCTCGCGGTGGTGGGCCTGACCCTCGAGTCCGACGCGCCACGCCAGGCCGGTGGGGCGCTGTTGCTGTTCGCCACGAACGTCGCGGCGATCGTCGCCACCGGCACGCTGGTCTTCCTGTTCGCGGGGGTGCGCGGGGCGGCGCGCCGCGCCGGTCGCGAGGTCGGGGACCTGCGCGGCCTCAGCCTGCTCACGGTGGTGGCCGCGGTGGTGGTCGTCGCGGTGCCGCTGGGGCTGTCCAGCACCCGGGTGATCCGGCAGGAGACGCTGAAGGCCGACGTCGCTCCGGTCGCCGAGCGGTGGGCCCAGGAGCAGGGCTGGGCGATCACCGAGATCGGGTTCCGGCAGTCCGTGCTCTGGATCGAGGCGCTCGGGCCGCCGCCGGAGGCGGACCCGGCGACGCTGCGCGAGGCCCTGAACGAGGCGGGTCTGCGCGACGTCGACGTCGAGGTCACCCTCGTCATCGGGGGAACGCGGCGCCTGCCGGGCGGGTAGCGGCCGCGGTCAGCACACGACCGGCCGGTCCGCGGACGGGTCCAGCGCGGCCAGCACGAGCTGCTCGGCGACGGGATCGTAGGGGATCGAGACGTGGTCGGCGGTGTTCGCCGGGCACACGTCCTGCAGCAGGATGTTCCGCGCGCCGGGGCCGGTGAGGAACGACGCCGTGTAGGGGATGATCACCTGGTCGTATCTGGTGGCGACGACCGTGTAGGAAACCCCTTCGACGGTGTCGCTGCCCGCGTTGAGTTCGGCGAGCACGGCGTCCTGCGCGACGGACGGCGGCCCGAGCGACGGGTAGTTCGCCGGCGCCAGCCCGACGATGCGGCTGGTCTTGTCCGCCCCGCCGAGGAACCGCACGTACCACCGGGGGACGGCCCCGCCCTTGGAGTGGCCGACGACGGACACCCGCTCCGCACCGGTTGCCGCCAGGACGGCGTCGACGAACGCCGCCAGTTCGCCGGCGGCATCCGGGATCGGCTCCCGCGCCTTGAACGGCTCGGCCGGCGGGGCGCCGTAGTCGAGTGCGAACACGCAGTACCCCTCGGTCTTCAGCGCCGGCGCCAATCCGGCCCAGTTGGCGTAGGAGTTCTCCAGGAAGCCGTGGACGAGCACCACCGGCTCGGGGTGCTCCGGCACAGGCACGCAGCCGAAGTCGTTCGTCCCGGCCGGGACGACCCCGGGATGCACCAGCGAGTAGGCGAGCGCGGCGCCGAAGGTGCTCTGCGGTGGGCCGGTCGGCTCGTCGGCGGAGGCCGACGGACTCGCGGCGACACTGCCGCCCAGCACCAGGAGACCGGCGACCGCGAGTGTGCGGATCATGACGCCGATCATGCACCGCCGAGGTCCAGGCGGGGGCCGGAACGGCCGGAGGGGGAATACCGGCGAGCCCCCGCCGTTCGTATAGTTGAGCAATCAACGATTAGACGGAGGCACCCGTGCAGTTCGGCATCTTCACCATCGGCGACGTCACCCGCGACCCCACCACGGGCCGCGTCCCCACCGAGCACGAGCGGATCGTCGCCATGACGGAGATCGCGCTGAAGGCCGAGGAGGTCGGGCTCGACGTCTTTGCGAGCGGTGAGCACCACAACCCGCCCTTCGTCCCGTCGTCGCCGACCACCATGCTCGGCTGGATCGCGGCGAAGACCGAGAAACTGATCCTCTCCACGGCCACGACGCTGATCACGACGAACGACCCGGTCAAGATCGCCGAGGACTTCGCGATGCTGCAGCACCTGTCCGGCGGCCGCGTCGACCTCATGATGGGCCGGGGCAACACCGGCCCGGTCTACCCGTGGTTCGGCAAGGACATCCGCCAGGGCATCCCGCTCGCGATCGAGAACTACCACCTGCTGCGCCGGCTCTGGCGGGAGAAGGACCTCGAGTGGGAAGGCAGGTTCCGCACCCCGCTGCGCGGCTACACCTCGACTCCGTGGCCTCTCGACGACACCCCGCCGTTCGTGTGGCACGGCTCGATCCGCTCGCCGGAGATCGCCGAGCAGGCCGCGTTCTACGGCGACGGCTTCTTCCACAACAACATCTTCTGGAACCGCGAACACATCCAGCAGATGATCGGCCTCTACCGCACCCGGTTCGAGCAGTACGGCCACGGCGCCGCCGACCAGGCGATCGTCGGGCTGGGCGGCCAGGTGTTCATGGCCGAGACCGAGGAGAAGGCCAAGCGCGTCTTCCGGCCGTACTTCGACAACGCCCCCGTCTACGGTCACGGGCCGTCGCTCGAGGACTTCTCCGCGACCACCCCGCTCACCGTCGGCACCCCCGAGCAGGTGATCGAGCGCACCCTCGGCTTCGCCGACTACGCGGGCGACTACCAGCGGCAGCTGTTCCTCATGGACCACGCCGGCCTGCCCCTCGACGTGGTGCTCGAGCAGATCGAGATCCTCGGTCGCGACGTCGTGCCCGTGCTGCGCGCCGAATTCGAGCGTCGCCGCCCGGCGCACGTGCCGTCGGACCCGCCGACGCACGCCTCGCTCGTCGCCGAGGGCGCAGACTCGCCGCACCGGCTCGTGATACCCGCGAAGGTCGACCTGTCCGCCGCCGGGGAGGCCGAGACTCTCTGAGCCGAACCGGCGGTGTGACGCGCAGCGAGCCGGGTATGCCGGTCCGTATGGAGACACACAACGACAAGCGCAGGTTCGTGGCTCAGCGGCTCGACGAGATCATCGGGGCCCTCGAGACGAGTGCCCCGGGTCCCGGCGAACAGAGTCCGGTGCCGACGTCGGGGGAGTTCGACGGGTCCCTCGTGGCGGCGCAGCGGCACCGTGCCGAGATCGAGACCGCCTCGGACGAGCGGCTCGACGAGATCGCGGCCGGATACCCGGAGATCGCCGCGGCGTGGGAGCGCGACGGCTCGTCCTGAACCCGGATCACCCGGTCGCCACCCGTGCCCGCAGATCGTCCACACCCGCCCCGGACAATCGGGGCAGCGCCACGCGACGGCCGGTGAGCAGCAACAGGATCGCGGAGATCGGTCCCCGGATCTCCGGTCCCTCGCCGACCGACCACGCGACGTCGGTGGCGGTGAGCCGGTAGCCGCGCAGGGGAAGGGAGCGGAAGACCCGGGCCTTGCCCCTGCCGCCTTGGGACCACACCCGCGCGGCGACCGCGGACGCCGCGTCCGCGGGCATCCCGAGGTCGCGGTGCAGCGGGATCGCGACGTCCTGGCCGTGCACGAGGATGTCGGTCAGGGGCTCGAAGGCGGTCAGCCCCACATTGTGGCGGCGGGAGCCGATCGTCGCGCGCAGGTCCGCGATCAACCGGTCGGTCGGCAGCGCCGCCCGGTCGCGCGCGGCGGCACGGATCATCGAATTCATCGGGCCGGGATGCCGCAGGGCGATCCGGACGGCGTCCCCGACGGTCAACTGCTGCAGGGTCAGGTGGGCGGCGACGTCACGCACCGTCCAGCCGTCGCACAGCGAGGGCTGCGCCCATTCGTCGTCGGAGAGCCGTTCGAGCAGGTCGGCCGTGCGCCCTCGCGCGCTGTCGATCGCGGCCCAGATCTCGTCCTCGTTCATCATGGGGCCCCCCTTGTCAGTGGAACACCGGTGGGCGGGTCCGGGTGCGCTTGAGTTCGAAGAAGTCCGAGAACCCGGACAGCAATCGCGCGCCCTCGAAGACGCGCACGGCGTCGTCGCCGCGCGGAATCGAGTTGAGTACCGGACCGAAGAACGCGACGCCGTCGAGGTGGACGGTCGGCGTGCCGGCCTCGCGGCCCACCGGCGCCATCCCGGCGTCGTGACTGCGGCGGAGCGCGTCGTCGTACTCGGTCGAGTCGCCCGCGGACGAGAGCCGGGCCGGCAGGCCGGTCCGCTCGAGCGCACCGGCCATCGCGGTGCGATATTCGTCCGCATCGGGGTAGCGCCACCGATCGAAGATCGCGTCACCGAATGCCGTGTACAAGTCCCGCAGGACCGCCTCGCCGAACTGGACGGCGGCAGCGGTGGCCACTCGTGACGGACCGGCGGAACGTTCGATGTTGGCGAGATAGGCGGGATCGCCCGGGCGGTTCTCGTTGAGAACCCTCAGGCTCATCACATGGAATCTCAGATCGAGGGGCCGCCGGCGCTCCACTTCCAGCAGCCACCGGGACGCGATCCACGCGTACGGGCAGACGGGGTCGAAGTAGAAGTCCACGACGGGCGCTTCGTCGGCCATCTCGCACCTCCCGGGCGGGCCAACAAGTACGATGCTGGTACCAATATAGTTCGAGGATCGTACTATCTGCAAGGAGTGGGATGGCAGTCGATCTCAATACCGCCCTGCTGATGTTCATCGCCGCCCGGTCGGCGGAGAACCGCATTCTCGCGGCGCTGCGGCGCGCCGGCTACGACGACATCACGCTCGCTCAGGCGCGGGTGGCCGCCCGCATCGGACCCGACGGCACGCGGTTGACGGACCTCGCCGAGCAGGCCCAGGTGGCCAAGCAGACGGCGAGTTTCCTCGTCGACCAGCTCGAGCGGGCCGGCTACGTCGAACGCACCGTCGACCCCACCGACGCCCGTGCGCGACTCGTGCGGATCGCGCGGCGCGGCACGGAGGCCCTCCCTGTCGCCCGGGCCGAGGAGGCGCGGATCGAGGCCGAATGGACCGAGCACCTCGGCGTGCGCCGGATGAAGCAGCTGCGCGAGGCGCTCACCCTGCTCCGGGAGATCACCGATCCGTATCGGTCCACGGGAGCGTAGTCGTCCGGTCGCATCCGGCCGGGACGTCCACCCGGTGTCACGCGTGCCCTACGCCGGGAACGATGTTCGCATTCCGGTGAAAGACGTTGTGCGGATCGTACTTCGCCTTGATCTCGGCCAATCGCGCGTACTTGTCCGGACCGTAGGTGGCGCGCACCCGGTCCTGCTCGAATTCGGTCATGGAGTTGACGTACGCGCCGATGCCGACCGAATACGGGCGCAGGGCATCCCACAGGGACCGGGCCCAGGCTCGCTCCGGTGGCAGCAGTGCGGGATCGGGACAGACGCCGACGATGAAGACGGCGAAGCGTGGCGTCCGTCCGCCGCCGAAGGCGGTGTCGTCCTCCCCGGTCTCGCAGTACGCCTCGTCCAGCCGGTAGAACAACAGGAGCGACAGAGGCGAAGTCTTCTGCGGCACGAACTCGACCACGGTCTCGATGACGTCGTCGGAGAGAGCTTCGAGGTAGCAGCCCTTGTCGTAGCAGTGGAAGCCCCACGCGTTGCTCTCGTCGAGCAGCTGTTGCACGTCTGGATAGGGCATCGGCGTGACGAACTCGAACAGTGGTGGCAGAGCGCGCCGAATTCGCGTCAGCACGTCCTCGTGCGTCTGCGCTGCTCCGAAACCGGTGACCAGAAGGGCATAGCCGGGCTGCAGATGGTACTGCTCGGGCACGAACGGGGCCGGTGGGGCGTTCACGCCGGCAACCACGATGTTCAGCTCGCGCGGCAGCGTACCGATCACCTCCCGGGCGAGCCGCAGCACCTCGGTGCCCTGATCCAGGCCCCAGAACAGGAGTCCGAATTGCACGACGGGACCGGCCTCGTGCAGGCGGAACTCGAATTCCGTCACCACACCGAAGTTTCCGCCGCCGCCCCGGATGGCCCAGAACAGGTCCGCATTCTCGTCCTCGGCGGCGCGCAGGATCCGGCCGTCGGAGGTGACCACCTCGGCCGATTCGAGGTTGTCTATGGTCAATCCGGCCTGCCGCGTGAGCCAGCCCATTCCTCCGCCCAGCGTGAGTCCCGCGACGCCCGTGTGACTGATCAGCCCAGCCGGGACGGCGAGTCCGTGGGCCTGTGTGGCGGCATCGAGATCACGCAGCAGGGCGCCGCCACCGACCCGCGCCCGTCTGCGCTCCGGGTCGACGACGACGTGATCCATCGATCCGAGGTCGATCACGAGGCCGTCGTCGACGACCGACGCGCCTGCGGTGCTGTGGGCGCCCGCGCGCACAGCCAGCTCCAGTCCGTGCCCGGTCGCATAGGCGATCGCCGCCTGAACATCGGCGGTACTCCGGCACTGTGCGATCGCGGCCGGGCGGCGGTCGATGTCGGCGTTCCACACCGTGCGCGCTTCGTCGTAGTCCGCGTCGCCGGGTCCGAGAACCGGGCCCTCCATCGCGGCCCGCAGCATGCCGAGGTCGCCGGTCGTGTGAGTCATGTGTTCTCCAGACGTTGCCGGGCGCAGGCGGGATCCTCTCCGGCGAGGCGTTCGGCGCGCTCCCGGATGCCGAGCAGCATCCTGCGCATCATCGGAAAATCGGCCAGTTCCATCAGTGCGACGGTGAGCGGCAGCGACGGTGTGGGCCGGTAGGCGGCCTGCAACCGGCTCACGAGCCGGGTCCGTCGCCCGCCGTCGACGGGATCGAGGCGCCACGACCACGTCGAATCCGGCTTCGCCCACACCAGGTAGCGCCCCGGATCGAAGGAGTGCACCCGGAAGGACGTCGCCGCCGTGGCCGGACTCGCCATCGGCGCCGCCACGTCGCCGACCTCGATGCACTGCAGGCGTGGATCGATCGTCGTCGCGCTGGGCCGCCCCAGGTTGTCGAGACGGTCGTAGGAGTAGAAGCCGGCCCGGTTGTAGCCGACCTGGACGATCCACGGCCACACGCACTCGGCCGGCGCGTCGATCGTGAGGGCGCGGGTCGCGCTGAACGCGGCCGAGGAGAGGATGTCGTCTCCGGGCATCGGGCCGGCGCACTCGGCAGTCGTCGCTCCCCACCGCCGGTGCCACCGGCGATACAGGACGAAGGCACTCACCGCTGTCGCAACTGCGGCGAGCGTGCGGATCGCCATGAGAGAACTGTTCCACACCGGAGCCGGGGAGAGAAGGTCCCGGCGGTCCTGCTCATCGGGCGGCCCGGAGGGCGAGGGCGGCCTGCACCACCGCGGCATGGGTGAGCGCCTGCGGGTAGTTGCCGAGGAAGGCGCCGGTGGCGGGATCCACTTCTTCCGGAAGAAGGCCGAGGGTGCCGGTGCGCCGCAGCAGGGTTTCGAACAGCTCCTCGGCTTCCGTCCGCCGGCCGGTGAGGGCCAGCGCCTGGACCAGCCAGAAGGAGCACGGCAGGAACGCGCCCTCGCCTCCGGGCAGTCCGTCCTGGCCGGGCGGATACCGGTAGAGCAGCGGACCTCCGGCCGACAGCTCGCGCCGGATCGCGTCGATCGTGCCCCTCACCCGGTGCGAGTCCGGGTCGTCGATGCCCAGCACGGGAAGCACGAGCAGGGCGGCATCGACGTCGCGGGAGCCGTAGGTACGGGTGTAGCGGTCTCCGAGCCGGTCGAAGCCGCGAGCGCGCACCTCCGTGGCGACGGCGTCCCGCGCTGCGCGCCAGCGCCGGCGGCGACGGGCGGACAGGCGATGGGTCTCGCCGATGCGCAAGGCACGGTCGAGGGCCAGCCAGGCCATCGTCTTCGAGTGCACATGGTGGGCGGCGTCGGCGCGGATCTCCCAGATGCCGGCATCCGGATCGCGCCACCGTTCGCAGACATGATCGGTGAATCCGCGTACCATTCGCCAGGTTTCGGAATTCAGCGACCGGCCGGTCCGGACGAACGCCCACGCGGCGTCGACGACCCAGCCGTAGCCGTCGAGTTGGTGCTGGTCGGCCGCGTCGTTGCCGAACCGCACGGGGGCGCTGCCGGCGAAGCCGGGCCATCCCGCCAGGGTGCGTTCGGCGGGTCCGGGCCGGCCGTCGAGTGTGAACAGGACCGGCAGGCGGGGTCGCTGCAGACGGCTCGCGTGCAGGAGCCACCCGAGGAACCCGCGTGCCTCGTCGACCTTGCCGGCCCCGAGAAACGCCGCGACGCCGATGCCGGCGTCGCGCGGCCAGGCGTAGCGGTAGTCCCAGTTCCGGATCCCCCCGAGCCGTTCGGGCAGCGACGTCGTCGGCGCGGCCACCGGTGCGCCGGAGGGAGAGTAGGTGAGCAGACGCAGCGTCAGCAGGCTTCGCACGACGGCCTCCCGGTAGGGCAGGTCGTGAGCGATGTCCGCCGTCCATGTCCGCCAGCGTGCCTCGTCCTCGGCCACGAGCTCCCACGCCGCGCCAGGAGTGAGGTGGATCAGCGGCTCGCGGTGAGCCACGGCCAGGACGACGGTGACCGGGTGGCCCGGGGACACGTGGATCGAGGTCGGCCGGCCCGGCGTGATCGAGGTTCCGGGATCGCAGGCCAGCGACAGGGCGAGCGAGCCCCACTCGCACACGAGATCGGGACCGCGCCGCCGAACCTTGGGCGCGCGGTGCCGTTCGCCGAACCTGGGGTCGAAATCGACTGCGGCTCGGACAGATCCGCCCTCGGCAGAGAGTTGCCGCACCAGGACCGTCGCCGGTAGCAGCCGCCCGGCCACCTCCGCGATCATCGCCTCGCGCAGGGTGAGCCGGGCGTTGCCGAGATCCCAGGTCGTCTCCAGCGTCGCGGTGTGCGTCCGGTAGCGGCGCCGGACGACAGGGGCGGGCCCGTCGGGGCCGAGCCGGAACCGCCCCGCCTGGGCCCCGCCGACGAGCCGGCCGAAGACGGGGTCTGCGTCGAAGCGCGGCACGCAGAGCCAGTCGAGCGATCCGTCCTCGGAGACCAGCGCCGCAGTGCGGGTGTCGCCGAGCAGGCCGTAGTCCTCGATCCGGGACGGCACGGCCGCGTCGTCCCGGATCCGTTCGAAAGTGCTTGCCGTGAAGGTCACTTCAGTTCACCTGCAACAGCAGTCCGAGTGCGACGCCGTAGACGAGATGTGCGACGACGGCGACGGTCGGGGTTTGGGCGCCGTAGTTCAGGCCCAGCAGGCCGGGCGGTTCGAGGACGGCGGTGCTGCGCGGGCCGGCTCGCTGGGATGCCATACGTGGATGCACGCCCGGCAGCAGCGGCAGCAGAACCGTCAAGGCGACGACGCCGTGCAGCAGGCCGAGCGCCATGCCGAGCCACCACGTCGCCTGATGGAGAAGTGCGAAGGTGGCGGCGTACCCCAGGGCGAAGCCCTGGCCGATCGCGAGGTGGACGAGGAAGCCGACCACCCGGGCGCGGTCCGGGTCGGGGGTGACGGCCGTGCCGAGCACCAACGGCAGGTCCAGTCGGCTGAAACCGGCCAGTTGGGCGGCGATCATGACCGCCGTCAGGACGGTGGTGGCCAGCGATCCGAAGAGTGCCCATCCGGCCCAGTCCATGGCATTTCACCTTCGGGTGCGGGAGCGGCAGATCCACGGCCGGCGTCCGCCGTGGCCCTGCCGCTCGAATTCACGGGGCGCCGGCGGCGACTCTGCGCCGGGCGGCCGGGGCGGTAGCCAGCCGGGCCAGGGCGAGGGCGGCGACCGCCAGTCCGACGTCGCGCAGTGCGATGTCGAGGTAGCCGCCCAGGGTGAGCAGATCGACGATGATGCCGAGCAGCCATGCGGCGACGACGTAGCCGCCGATCGCAGGCCGGATCGCGACGAGGATGCCGGCGAGGATCTCGACCGCTCCCACCGCGAGCATGGCCTGGTGGGCGGTGCCGGGGACGATGTCGTCGATCCAGGGGGCGAGATAGTGCTCCCACTCGGTGAGCAGGTTCGTGAACTTGTCGAGGCCGAAGGCGATCGGAGCGACGGTGAAGACGGTCCGGAGGAGGATGAATGCCTGGCGTGCTCCGACCTCGGCGTCGGTGCGGGTGTGAGGGGATGTGGCAGGGGAGAGAGGTGAGGGGCTCATCGAAGTCTCCTGACTTCTAAAAGAGAGTAGGCTCTATTTTAGATATGTGACGTAGATTACGTCAAGAAGTTTCTCTTTTAGAAGGAGGACGAGCGTGCAGGACGAGTTCGCGGAGCAGGCCGCAGGGATCGGGGCGCTGGCGGACCCGGTCCGGCGCTCGCTCTACCGCTACGTCGTCGCGCAGGCGGACGCGGTCGGACGCGAGGAGGCGGCGGCCGCGGCAGGGGTGCCGGTGCACGCGGCGAAATTCCACCTCGACCGGCTCGTGGCCGACGGGCTGCTCGAGACCGAGTTCCGACGGCTCTCGGGACGGACCGGGCCGGGCGCAGGACGGCCGTCGAAGCTCTACCGGCGCTCGTCGCAGGAGTTGTCGATCTCCCTGCCCGAGCGTCGCTACGACCTGGCGGGGGAGATCCTGGCAGCTGCCATCGAGCGATCGATGCGGGAGTCGGTGCCCATCGCGGACGCGGTGCGAAGCGCCGCCGCCGAACGAGGGCGGCGGATCGCGGTGGAGCAGGCCCCGGCGACCTCGGCCGACGACCCCGCAAGCGGAGACGATGCCGAGACGCCCGCCGGCCTCGAGGGCGTGGCGCGCGTACTCGCCCGGCACGGCTACGAGCCGCGCCTGTCCGGCGACGGCCAGATCCGGTTGGCGAACTGCCCGTTCGACCGGCTGGCCGGCGAACACCGGGACCTGGTCTGCGGCATGAACCTCGCCCTGGTCGAGGCGGTCGTCGCCGGGCTCGGGGCTGCCGGTCTCGACACTGCCGGTCTCGACACAGAGCTCGCACCGGAACCGGGATTCTGCTGCGTCCGGATCCGGAGCGGGGGCCGGTGAACGGCCGGCGGCGCCGCACCGGTCCCGCCGCGGACGACGGGACCGCACCGGCCGTGCGGTCCCGTCCGGGTGTCAGAGCCCGAGAGCTGCGGCTACCTCGCGCAGGGCCGGGACCGGGTCGTCACGCATCGGCAGGGTCTGCACCGCGACGTGGTCCGCCCCGGCGTCGAGGTGCTCTCGCAGCCGGGTCGCGATGTACTCCGCGTCGCCGTGCGCGACGAGTGCGTCGACGACCCGGTCGGTGCCGTCGTTGTCGAGTTCCTCGGCGGTGAAGCCGGTGCGTTCCAGATTCGCGCGGTAGTTGCGCAGTTTCAGATACGGGTTGGCCACGGCCTTGCGGCCGACGTCGCGGGCCGTGGCGACGTCGGTGGACAGCACGATCTTCTGCTCGGGCGCGAGCACGACGTCCGGGCCGAGCACGTCGCGCGCCTCACGGGTGTGCTCGGGGGTGGTGAGGTAGGGATGGGCCCCGGCGGACCGGTCTGCGGACAGCTTCAGCACCTTCGGTCCCAGCGCGGCGAGCACCCGCCGCGCCGCGGGTACGCCCTCGCGGTCGAGCACGTCCAGGTATTCGACCAGCGCCGTGTACGGCTTGCGGTACGTCTCACCGTGCGCCTCGGGGTGGCCGACGCCGACCCCGAGCAGGAAGCGGCCGGGGTGGCGCTCCTCGAGCCGGTGGTAGGAGGCGGCGATCTCGTCGGCGGGAGCGGTCCAGATGTTGACGATGCCGGTGGCGACGACCACGGTCTCGGTGGCGTCGAGGAGGCGTTCGGCCACCTCGAGGTCGGCGGGCGGTGAGCCGCCGATCCAGATCGTGCCGTAACCGAGTTTCTCGATCTCGGCCCCGGTCTCCGGGGGGAGACCGGTCGCGTGCCGCCAGACGCCGAAACGGCCGAGCGGGGGAGTCTGCGTCGAGTTCTCTGCCTTCGTCGAATCCGTCACGCCGAGTCCAACCTCCACCGGTTCCGGTTTCATTCCGTCGGGCCGCGGCGGATATCGATCCCGCAACGGTTGCGTCTTTCGTGCTGCGGGGGCGGCGCACGGGTTTCGTGTCGCGTTAGCGTGGAGGGCGATCACCCACTCCCCCCTGCGTGGGTGATCCGCCGGAAGGACCTCGCGGTCGTGCCGGCGCCCGACGACCCCGCCGGCGCTCTCGGATGTATGCGCCGGCGGGGTCCGTGCGTTTTCGGCGGGCTCGGCGGCCTCGGCTCACCCCTGTCGGCGCCGCAGCACCAGGTAGATGATCAGCGCCAGCAGCGCCCCGACGGCCACCGCCGGCCCGACCCTCTTCAGCACCGACCCGCGGGCGAACTGCATCAGGTCCAGCGGGGCAGCCTCGGTGGGTTGCGCCGCCGGGGCCGGGGTCACCGGCGCGACCGCCGGTGCGGCGGGCGCGGCGGGTGTGACCGCTTCCGGCGTCGGGGCCGGGGCCGGGGCGGCGGGCGGGCCGCCGAGCTTGTCCGCCAGGCACGCCGTGAACTGCTCGATGATCTTGCCGCCGACGTCGGAGATCATGCCCCGGCCGAACTGGGCGGGCTTGCCCGTGATGGACAGGTCGGTCACGACGGTGCCTTCGGTGCGGTCGCCGTCGCCGGTGAGCGTGATCGTGAACGTCGCGTTCACGGTGCCGTTGCCGCGCGAGTCCTTCGCCGCGGCCTCCATGACCGCGCGACGCGCCTGCTCGTCGGTCTCGACGAACTTGCCGGTGCCCTTGTACAGCAGCTGCACCGGCCCCATCTTGATCTTCACCGTGCCGGTGAAGGCGTTGCCGTCGACGCCGGTGAGGGTGGCCCCGGGCATGCAGGGTGCCACCTTCTCCGGATCGAGCAGTGCCGTCCACACCTCGTCGACGGGTGCCGGCACGGACATGTGGTGTTCGAGTTGCATGGTTTTCGTCTCCAGTGTTTGCTCAGGCGACGTCCGCTGCCGTCGACACCGCACGGCGCGTGAGCACCCGCGCGAGCTGGCGACGGTAGTCGGCGTCGGCGTTGCCGTCGCTCATGGGGGAGGTGCCCTCGGTGGCCCGCTCGGCGGCGGCCCGGATGGTGTCGGCCGTCGCGGGCTGCCCGACGAGTGCCTGCTCGACGGCGTGCGCGCGGACCGGCACGGCCGCCATGTTGGTCAGCGCCACCCGGGCCTGCCGGATCGTGCCGCCGTCCGTCTGCACGGTGGCGGCGACCGCGACGATCGACCAGGCGTGCGCCACCCGGTTGAACTTCTCGTACCGCGCCGCCCATCCCGTGCGCTTGGGGATCCGCACCTCGACGAGGATCTCATCGGGTTGCAGGGTGGTGGTGAAGTAGTCGTCGAAGAAGTCCGCGACGGGGATGCTGCGCCGCCCCGACGGTCCCGCCGCGACAAGGGTCGCCTCGAGCGCGAGCACCGGCGCGCCGAGATCCCCGGCGGGATCGGCGTGGGCCAGAGCCCCGCCGAGGGTGCCCCGGTGCCGGATCTGGGGGTCGGCCACCGTGCTCGTGGCCTCGGCGAGCAACCGGGCGTGCTCCCGCACGAGTGGATCGTGGATCACGTCGTGGTGCGTGGTCATCGCCCCGATCACCAGGTCGCCGCCGTCCTCGCGGACACCCCGCAACTCCGGGACCCGTCCGAGGTCGACGAGCGTGGTGGGGGCCGCCAGCCGCAGCCGCAGCACCGGCATCAGGGACTGCCCCCCGGCGATGATCTTGGCGTCCTCCCCCGCCGAGGCCAGGGCGGCGACGGCCTCGTCGACGGTGGTGGGCGCGACGTAGTCGAACGTCGACGGGATCATCGGACGCCTCCCTGAGCCGAGTTCCGAGCTGATTCGACGGCGTGCCACACCCGCATCGGCGTGCACGGCATCTCGATGTCCCGCACGCCGAGATGGCGCACGGCGTCGAGGACGGCGTTGACCACCGCCGGCGTGGAGGCGATCGTGCCGGACTCACCGACCCCCTTGACGCCCAGCGGGTTTCCGGTCGCGGGGGTCTCGGTGCGGTCGGTGGTGAACGTCGGCAGGTCCGCGGCCGACGGCAGCAGGTACTCGGCGAACGAGCCGCTGAGCAGGGTGCCGGACTCGTCGTGCACGGCCTCCTCGTACAGAGCCTGCGCGATGCCCTGGGCGAGGCCGCCGTGCACCTGGCCCTCCACGATGAGCGGGTTGACGACGTGCCCGACGTCGTCGACGCACACGTACGAGCGGATACGCACCTGCCCGGTCTCGGTGTCCACCTCGGTGGCGCACAGGTGCGTGCCGTGCGGGAACGAGAAGTTGTCCGGGTCGTAGGTGGCCTCGGAATCGAGGTTGGGTTCGATGCCCTCGGGCAGGTCCGCGGCGGTGAACACCGCGAGCGCGATGTCGCTCATGCCCACGGCCTTCTCGGTGCCGCGGACCCGGAACCGGCCCTCGGCGAACTCGAGGTCGTCCTCCGAGCACTCCATCATGTGCGCCGCGATCGGACGGGCCTTCGCGATCACCTTCTCCGCGGCCTTGACCACCGCCACGCCGCCCACGGCCAGCGACCGGGATCCGTAGGTGTCCAGCCCGCGCGGGGAGGTCTGCGTATCGCCGTGCAGCACTTCGACATCCTCGAACGGCACGCCGAGCCGGTCGGCGACGATCTGGCTCCACGCCGTCTCGTGCCCCTGCCCGTGCGACGACGAGCCGGTGACCACCTCGACCCGGCCGGTGGGCAGCATCCGGATCGCGGCGTGCTCCCAGCCGCCCGCCCCGTAGTTGAGCGAGCCGAGCACCCGCGAGGGCGCCAGGCCGCACATCTCGGTGAAGGTCGACACCCCGATGCCGAGCTGGACCGGATCGTTCCGGCGACGGCGTTCCTCCTGCTCACGGCGCAGCTCGTCGTAGTGGAACAGGTCGCGGGCCTTCGCGGTGGCGGCCTCGTAGTTGCCCGAGTCGTACGTCAGGCCCGCGACGGTGTCGAACGGGAACTCCTCGTGCCGGATCCAGTTCTTCGCTCGCAGCTCGAGCGGATCCATCGACAGTTCGGCGGCGAGTTCGTCCATGATGCGTTCGATTCCGAACGTCGCCTCCGGCCGGCCTGCCCCGCGGTAGGCGTCGGTGGGCACCTTGTTGGTGAACACGTTGGTGCAGGAGAAGTGGTAGGCGCCGAACTTGTAGATGCCGTTGAACATGAACGCACCCAGGATCGGTACACCCGGGGTGACCAGCCGCAGGTAGGCGCCCATGTCGGCCAGCAGCTCCACCTTCAGGCCGACGACGGTGCCGTCGCGGCGCGCGGCGAGGGTGAGCTTCTGGATCTGGTCGCGGCCGTGATGCGCCGCGACCATCGACTCGCTGCGGGTTTCGGTGTACTTCACCGGTTTCCCGAGCCGGCGCGCGACGAGCAGGGCGAGCAGCTCCTCCGGCGTCACCTGCAGCTTGCCGCCGAAACCACCGCCGACGTCCGGGGCGATCACCCGCAGCTTGTGCTCGGGGATGCCGAGCGTCATCGCCAGCATGATCTTGAGGATGTGCGGGACCTGCGTGGCCGACCACACCGTGATCTGCGGGCCGGTCGGGTCGACCACGACGGAGCGCGGCTCCATGAACGCCGGGATGAGCCGCTGCTGCCGGAACGTACGCTCGACGACCACCTCGGCGTCCCGGATGGCCTGCTCGACGTCGCCCCCGGTACCGGCCTCGGCGGAATCGAACGTCCACGTCGCGCTGACGTTGGTGCCGAGGTCCGGGTGCACGAGGTCGGCGCCGTCGCGGGCCGCGTCCGCCAGGTCGAGGACCACGGGCAGGTCGTCGTAGTCCACGTCGATCGCCTCGAGGGCGTCGTGCGCCTCGTAGGCGCTGCGCGCGACGACGACGGCGACGGCCTCCCCGGCGAAGTTGACCGTGTCGACGGCCAGGGACGGCGCGGGCGGGATCTTCATGTCGGGGGTGATCACCCACGCGCACGGCAGGCTGCCCTGCTCCGGTGAGGCGTCCGCACCGGTGAGCACCGCCACCACGCCGGGCCTCTGCCGGGCTTCCGACGTGTCGATCGAGGTGATGCGGGCGTGGGCGAACGGGCTGCGCAGGATCGCCATGTGCAGCATCCCGGGGAGGACGAGATTGTCGGTCCAGCGGGTGCGTCCGGTGACGAGGTGCTCGTCCTCCTTGCGCCGCCGCGCCTGGCCGATCTCCGGTTCGACGGTACTGGTCATCGTCCGCCTCCTGCGGCCGCGTCGGTCTGCAGTTCGGCGGCGCGGGCCTTCTGCGCCGCGTCCAGTGCCGCCTTCACGATGTTCTGGTAGCCGGTGCAGCGGCACAGGTTGCCTTCGAGGCCGAGCCGCACCTCCTGCTCGTCGGGATCGGGATTCTCCTCGAGCAGGTCGATCGTCGACATGATCATGCCGGGCGTGCAGTAGCCGCACTGCAGGGCGTGGTTGTCGTGGAACGCCTGCTGGACGGGGTGCAGCACGCCGTCGCGGGACAGGCCTTCGACGGTGGTGACCTCCGAACCGTCGGCCTGCACGGCGAGCACCGAGCAGGACTTGACGCTGCGGCCGTCGAGATGCACGGTGCAGGCGCCGCAGTTGCTGGTGTCGCAGCCGACCACGGTGCCGACCTTGCCGAGCCGCTCGCGCAGATAGTGCACGAGCAGCAGCCTCGGTTCCACCTCGTCCGTGTAGGCCGTCCCGTCGACGGTGACAGTGATGCGCATCGGGCCTCCAATGCCGGGAACATCCGGGATCCAAGATCGTCGAGAAGTGTTCACTGACACTGTGCTCCAACGGTGACCACCGAACACGCCGATTCGCCGAATCGGTGGCGGATCAACCTCGTTCCCGCGTTTGCGACGACCGGGACGAGGGAATCCGCACGGACACGTTCGTCGGAGAACGACAGGCGGAGGTGAGAGGTGACCACGGTGGAGGAGATCGTCGAGCGAGGCGCCGGCCGGGACCTGCCCGTCGTCGGCAGCCTGGCGGAACTGACGGACCTGGTGATGTCCCACGACTCCGAGATCTACCTGCGGTACTCGAAGGGACCGGACAGCGATGCGCGGAAGGGCCCGAGCCGGGACTACGAGGCCGACGTGACACTGTCCGGGTTGTCGGTGACCAGGATCGTCCCGGAGCCGTGGTGGCCGCGGCCCGCCGTCGACTGGGTGGCGCGCCGGATCCGCAAGTACGCCGAGCTGGGCCGCGAGAGCGGCCGATTCGCGTGGCTGCTGACCGGCACGGTGGTCGGCGAGGGACCGGACCACGAACCGCTCGTCGTGCGCGCCCGCCCGCTGGCGCGCTTGTCCGACGAGATGCTCGACGAGGCGGCCGAGTGCTACCGGACCCGGTTCCGCGTCGGGAACGATTCGCGAAGCTGACCCGCGTCGCGGGGGCGCGCGCGGGGTACCCGTCGGGCATGGACCAGTCCGAAACTCCCATGCTGGATGCGCTGGATCAGTACCACCGACTCGACCGCTACGGGTTCTCCCCGCCCGGCCACCGCCAGGGGCGCGGCGCCGACCCGCGGGTGAAGAAGGTGCTCGGGCTCGACCCCTTCCGCTCGGACGTGCTCGCCTCCGGCGGCCTCGACGACCGCAGGTCGCGCAACGGCTACCTGTCGCGGGCCGAGCAGCTCATGGCCGAGGCGGTGGGAGCGCAGCAGGCGTTCTTCTCCACCTGCGGAAGCTCGCTGTCGGTCAAGGCCGCGATGATGGCGGTGGCGGGCAACGACCCGGGGGGACTGCTCGTCGGCCGGGACTCGCACAAGTCGATCGTGGCCGGTCTGATCTTCAGCGGCGTCACGCCCCGCTGGATCACGCCCCGCTGGGACGAGGAGATGCACTTCTCGCATCCGCCGTCGCCGGAACAGGTGCGCGAGACGTGGGAGAAGTACCCGGACGCGGCCGGCGCGCTGATCGTCAGTCCCAGTCCCTACGGCACGTGCGCCGACATCGAGGGCATCGCGAACGTCTGTCACGAGCGGGGCAAGCCCCTCATCGTCGACGAGGCGTGGGGTGCGCACCTGCCGTTCCACGACGACCTGCCCACCTGGGCGATGGACGCCGACGCCGACATCTGTGTCGTCAGTGTCCACAAGATGGGTGCCGGCTTCGAGCAGGGATCGGTCTATCACCTGCAGGGCGACCTGGTGGACGGCGCACACCTGTCGGCCTGCGCCGATCTGCTGATGACGACGAGCCCGAACGTGATGATCTACACGGCGATCGACGGGTGGCGCCGGCAGATGGTCGAGTACGGCACCGAACTGCTCGGCGACGCCCTGCACCTGGCCCGGCGGACCCGTGAGCGGATCGCCGGGATCGACGGTCTCGCCGTCCTCGAGGACCGGCTGCTCGGCGAGGAGGCCTCGCACGACCTGGATCGGCTGCAGGTGCTGATCGACGTGAGCGAGCTCGGCGTCTCCGGCTACCAGTGCAGCGACTGGCTGCGCGAGCACTGCCGGCTCGACCTCGGCATGACCGATCACCGGCGCATCCTGGCGACCTTGTCCATGGCCGACGACGAGAGCACCACCGATCGGCTCGTCTCGGCGCTCGAGTCGCTGTCGCAGGCCGCGGAGTCGTTCGATCCGCCGCCGCAGATGTCTCTGCCGAGCCCCGATGAACTGCAGCTCGACTCGGTGATGTCGCCACGCGACGCGTTCTTCGGCAAGGCGGAGATGGTCGATGCGAGCAGTGTCACCGGGCGCATCGCTGCCGAGCAGATCACCCCCTACCCGCCGGGCATTCCCGCCGTCGTGCCGGGTGAGCGGCTCGACGACGCCGTCGTCGACTATCTGCGCAGCGGCGTGAATGCCGGGATGACGATTCCCGATGCGACCGACACCTCGGTCGAGCAGTTCCGGGTGGTCGCCGAGAACTGACCGCCGCGGCCCTACGGCCCCGGCACCGCGGTGTCCTCGTGGGCGTGGATCGGGCCTGCGGTGCGGGCGAGGTGCTCGCCCCGGCCACCCCATTTCAGCGCGATGATCTCGGCCGCGATCGACACCGCGGTCTCCTCCGGGGTGCGCGCCCCGAGATCCAGGCCGATGGGAGAGCACAGCCGCGCGAGCTCGTCGTCCGTCATTCCCGCCGCACGCAGGCGCGCCGACCGGTCCTCGTGCGTGCGCCGCGAGCCCATCGCGCCCACGTAGGCCAGGTCGAGCCGCAATGCCACCTCGAGCAGCGGCACGTCGAACTTCGGGTCGTGGGTGAGCACCGTGACCACGGTGCGCGAGTCCACGCGACCCGCGGCCGCCTCGGCGGCGAGGTAGCGGTGCGGCCAGTCCACGACCACCTCGTCGGCGGCGGGGAACCGGGCGGCGGTGGTGAACACGCCCCGGGCGTCGCACACCGTCACGCGGTAGCCGAGAAACGAGCCGAGCTGCGCCATGGCGGCCGCGAAGTCGATGGCGCCGAACACCAGCAGCCGCGGCGGCGGCTGGAAGGAGTGGACGAACACCGACATGCCCTCGCCGCGGCGCTGCCCGTCGGGCCCGTAGTGCAGCGTCGCGGTCCGGCCCGCGGCGAGCAGGCCCCGCGCGTCGTCGGCGACGGCGTCGTCCGCCCGCGCCGACCCCAGCGACCCGCGCGCGCGATCCGGCCACACCGCCAGGCGACGCCCCACCCATGCCGGATCGGGATGTTCGGTAACGGTGGCGACCGCGACGGCCTCCTCGGCCCGCATCGACGCGACGACTTCACCCAGCTCGGGAAACGTGGCGGCATCCACCCGTTCGACGAACACGTCGATGATGCCGCCGCACGTGAGGCCGACGGCGAAGGCGTCGTCGTCGGACACGCCGTACCGCTGCAACACGGGCACACCGTCGTCGAGCACCTGCTGCCCGAGCTCGTACACGGCGCCTTCCACGCAACCGCCGGAGACGCTGCCGGTCACCGTGCCGTCCCCGGCGACGAGCATCGCGGCGCCCGGTGCGCGGGGCGCGGACCGGAACGTCGAGACCACGGTTCCGAGGGCGACGGTGTCACCGGCCCGGTAGCGACGTTCGAGTTCGTCGAGAACTTCACGCACGGTGGACCTCCTCCAGCAGTTCCTGCAGCGTCGCGAGGCTGTGCCCCGCGAGCAGACGGTCGAGATGGGGCAGGGCGGCCGCGATGCCGGACTGCACGGGCTCGTACCCGGCTGCCCCGGCGTGCGGATTGACCCACAGGACGGCGTGGGCGAGCCGCCGCAGCTGGGCGAGCTGCTCGGCGAGCAGGGCCGGATCGCCGCGTTCCCACCCGTCCGAGAAGATCACCACGACGGCGCCGCGCGCGAGGCCGCGCCGGCCCCACCGGTTCAGGAAGGCCCGCAGGGTCTCGCCGAGCCGGGTGCCGCCCGCCCAGTCGGGGACCGCCCGGCCCGCCGCGGCGAGGGCGCGTTCCGGGTCGCGGGCCCGCAGCGCGCGCGAGAGCCGCGTGAGGCGGGTGCCGAGGGAGAACACCTCGGTGTGGGCGGGATCGGCGCGGGTCACCACGTGCGCGAAACGCAGCAGCGCGTCCGCGTACGGGCTCATCGAGCCGGAGACGTCGAGCAGCAGCACCACGCGGCGCGCCCGGGTCGCCCTGCCGTGCCGGCTCGGCCGGACGGGTTCGCCGCCGGCCGCGAGCATCCGGCGCACCGTGCGGTGCGGGTCGATGCGGCCCCGGCGCGACGGGCGCAGCCGCATCGCCGGACGGGTGGGCGGCCGAGGATGCAGCGTCGCGATCAGTTCCGCCAAATGTGCCCGCTCGGCGTCGGTCAGTTCCGCGATGTCGCGCCGGCGGAGCACGTCGGTGTCGTCCGCGGCGACCCGCAGTTCGGGGCCGCCGCCGGCGGTCTCGTCGCCTCCCGAAGGCGTGAGGCCCGCGATGCGGGCCCGGCGCGGAGTGCGGGTGCGCGGCGACGTCACGTCGGGTGCCGTTCCGCCGAACCAGCTCTCGAACGCGAGGTCGTAGCGGGGGATGTCGTCGGGGTCGTGGCACAGGGTGGCGCGCCCGGCCCAGTACACCTGACGGCGGTCGCCGAGGTCGATCTCGCGCAGGGCGCGCAGGTAGGCCACGGTGGCGTCCGAGGCGACGGACAGGCCGGCCGCGGCGAGGGCGCGGGTGAAGCCGGTGAGTCCGACGAGGGAACCCCCGGCGTCAGTGGTCGTCGTCATCGCCGCTGTCACCCCGTCAGGAGCCGGTCGAGCCCGGTGCGGACCACCCGGTCGAGGTCCTCCCGGTACTTCAGGACGGCACCGAGGGTCGCGGCCGCGGTCGTCGCGTCGAGCACGTCGCGGTCGAGTTCCCGCAGCGCTCGTGCCCAGTCCAGCGACTCCGCGACCCCGGGTGGTTTGAGCAGGTCCATCCCGCGCATGGCCTGCACGGCGTGGGCGACCTGCGCCGCGAGGTGTTCGTCGATGCCCGGGATGCGGCGGCGCAGGATCTCCACTTCCCGCGCGAGGTCGGGGTGTTCGAGCCAGTGGTACAGGCAGCGGCGTTTGAGGGCGTCGTGCACCTCGCGGGTGCGGTTCGAGGTGAGCACCACGAGCGGCGGCGTCTGCGCCCGCACCTGTCCGAGTTCGGGGATGGTGACGGCGTTCTCGTCGAGCACCTGCAGCAGGAAGGCTTCGAATTCGTCGTCGGCCCGGTCGATCTCGTCGACGAGCAGCACGCACGGCGCGTCGGTGAGCGCCTGCAGCAGGGGCCGCGCGAGCAGGAACCGCTCGGTGTACAGCGAGCGCTCCGCCTCCTCGGCCTCGAGCCGGCCGCCGCTCGCGGCTTCGAGGGTGCGCAGGTGCAGCAGCTGCCGGGGAAAGTCCCAGTCGTAGAGGGCCTGGGACGCGTCGATGCCCTCGTGGCACTGCAACCGGATCAGCGGCAGGTCCAGCGCGTCGGCGAGGGCGACGGCCAGCGACGTCTTGCCGGTGCCGGGTTCCCCCTCGCAGAACAGCGGGCGGCCCATGCGCAGCGCCAGGAACGCCACCGTCGCGAGCCCGTCGTCGGCGAGGTACCCGGTCGTGTCCAGTGCCCGCGTCAGCTCCGCCGGTGAGCCGATCGCCGCCGTTGCCGTCATGGTGCGAGCCTATGGCAGCGTCGCTGCCGAGGTGCGTTTTCCGATCCCCGGGCACCGCGGGCGGGGACCGAGCAGCTCGGCGGTCAGGCGACGGCCACGACCTCGAGGCGCGGGGTGTCGTCCGTGCGGTGCCGCGCGAGGTCCGCGGCGCCGACGATCCCGGCGTCGGGGCCGAGTTCGGCCAGGCGCACCGGCGCGGCCGGGCGGTGCCCGCGTCCGGTCAGCCGCTGGGCGAACGTGGCGACGGCGGGGCCGCGCAGCAGCTCCCCGGCCTCGCACACTCCGCCGCCGAGGACGAAGACCTCCGGGTCGAGGAACGCCGCGAGGTCGGCCATGCCGTGCCCGAGCCACGTGCCGATCGTGCGGAAGCACTCGAGCGCGGCGGCGTCGCCCTCGTGGGCGGCGGTGGTGACGTGGTGCCCGGTGATCTGCTCGGCGCGCCCGCCGGCCAGCTCGAGCAGCCGGCCGGCGAGCGCGGGCGAGACGCTTGCGATCTCCTGTGCCTCCCGCACCAGGGCCCGCCCGCTGGCGTACCGCTCCCAGCAGCCGTGGTTCCCGCACCCGCAGCGCCGCCCGTGCGGTTCGACGTTGAGGTGGCCGAGTTCCGCGGCGAGCCCGGAGGATCCGCGGTGCAGGGCGCCGTCGATGATCAGCCCGCCGCCGATGCCCGTGCCGACGGTGAGCACGATCGCGGTGCGGGCGCCGCGGCCCGCGCCGAAGCGCGCCTCGCCCCAGGCGGCGGCGTTGGCGTCGTTCTCGACGACGGTCGGCAGCCCGCACGCGGCCTCGACGGCCGCCCCGAGCGGTTCGCCGCGCCACGCGAGGTTGGGGGCGAACAGTACGGTACGACGATCGGAGGCGACGAACCCGGCGGCGCCGATCCCCACCGCGCACACGTCGTGCGCGGCGCGGAGTTCGCGCACGACGTCGGCGACGACGTCCTCGGTGCGGGCAGGGTCGTCCGACGGCGTGGCGCGGCGGAGCCGGGCGTGCAGAGTGCCGTGTTCGTCGACCACGCCGGCGGCAACCTTGGTGCCGCCCACGTCGATTCCGATGGTCAGTGCCATGTCTGTTCTCTCCCTGACTTCAGTTGCCGGACGGGTTCAGGCGACGTCCATGTCCTCGAGCTCGCGGCCCTTGGTCTCTTTCACCCAGCGCAGGACGAACAGCAGCGACAGCACCGCGCACACGGCGTAGAAGCCGTACGACATCCCCAGCGACAGTTCCTTCATGGCGGGGAAGGAGACGGTGATGACCCAGTTGGCCGCCCACTGCGCGCCGGCGGCGAGCGACAGTGCCGCCGCGCGGATCCGGTTGGGGAAGGCCTCGCCGAGCAGGACCCACACGACCGGTCCCCACGACATGCCGAAGGCGACGACGAACAGGTTCGCGGCGATCAGCGCGATCGGTCCCTGCAGTCCGGTCAGGTGCGGGGTGGTCACACCGTCGACGACGGTGGTCGAGGCGGTGGCGAAGACGACGGCCATCGTGGCGAGGGTGACGGCCATGCCCGCCGAGCCGATGATCAGCAGGGGCCGGCGTCCGACGCGGTCGACGAATGCGATGGCCACGAGGGTGGTGGCGATGTTGACGACCGAGGTGACGACGGTGATGACGAGGGAGCTGCTCTCATCGAATCCCACTGCCTGCCAGAGGATGCTGGAGTAGTAGAAGATCACGTTGATACCGACGAACTGCTGGAACACCGACAGTCCGATGCCGATCCACACGATGGGCAGCAGGCCCAGCGCGGGTCCTCGCAGGTCGCGCAGCGACGGTGTGTGCTCGTGGCCGAGGGTGGCGCGGATCGATTCGATGCGCAGGTCGATTCCCTGCTCGCCGAGCAGCATGCCGAGGATGCCGCGGGCCTCGCCGATGCGGCCCTTCGCGACGAGATAGCGCGGCGACTCCGGGATGGTGAGGGTCAGGAATCCGTACACGAGGGCGGGGACGGCCATGGACAGGAACATCCAGCGCCACGCCTCGAGCCCGAACCACAGTTCCTCGCGGGAGCCGCCGGCGAGAGCGGCGAGTGCATAGTCGACGAGCAGGGCGGCGAAGATACCGACGACGATCGCGAGTTGCTGCAGCGATCCGAGGCGGCCACGTACCCGGGCGGGGGAGATCTCGGCGATGTAGGCGGGGGCGATGACGGAGGCGAGTCCGACGCCGACGCCGCCGACGATCCGGAACAGGACGAGAGTTTCGACGTTGAAGGCGAATCCGGTGCCGAACGCGCTGACCAGGAACATCGCGGCGGCGACCTGCATCGTGGTGAGGCGGCCGTAGCGGTCCGCGATGCGGCCGGCGAGGACGGCGCCGCCGGCCGCGCCGAGCAGGGCCGAGGCGACGGCGAAACCGAGGACGGCGGACGAGACGGCGAACCGGGATTCGATGGCCGAGACGGCGCCGTTGATGACGGCGCTGTCGAAGCCGAACAACAGACCGCCGAGCGCGGCGATGACGGCGATGCGGACCGGCACCGCGGCGCCGGCAGTGTCCGGCCCGGTGTCGGGGACGGTCGGGAGCGCGACGTGGTTGCTCATGGGACTCCTCGTAGGCGGCGGGAACCGGCCGCGGCGGTCCCGTTCCGGGAGGCGAGTGGCGGCGGTCACGCGAACTGTGTGCTGGACCACAGTAGGGCGAAGACGGCTCTGTCGTCAAGAAATGAATGAACAAATCCTTGTCGATGATCTTCTATGTTCGAATTTGAACTTAAGTAGCGACCTGGAGCGAGAAGAAATCGTCGGAGTCGATCATCAGTGCGGGTTGGCCGCCCGCAGGCCCAGGGCGACCGCCCCGAGCACCTGGGCGCGGGCCCCGAGGGCCGCGGTCCGCACCTGCACGGTGCGCGCGGCGCTGGGCACCGCATACCGCTCGATCGCACGGCGCAGCGGCTCGAGCAGCCACTCGCCCGCGAGCGCGAGTTCGCCGCCGATCAGGATCAGCTGCGGATTGAGCAGGTTGCACAGGCCCGCCGCCGCGACCCCGACGTGACGGCCGGTGTCCGCGAGCACCCGGGCGCACCCGGCGTCGCCGGCCTCGGCGAGCGCCACCACGTCCGCGATCGTCAGGCCGGGCCCCCGGCTCGGCTCGAGCAGCCCGATCACCACGTGGGAAGCCACCATCGTCTCGAGGCAGCCACGATTGCCGCACCGGCACACCTGGCCGAACTCGTCGAGGGAGGTGTGGCCGATCTCCCCAGCCGTGCCGGCGCGGCCGCGGTACAGCCGCCCGTCCAGGACCAGTCCGGCGCCGACGCCGTCGGACAGCTTGATGTAGGCCAGGTCGTCCATGCCGCGCCCGGCGCCCCAGATGTGTTCGGCCAGTGCGCCGAGATTCGCGTCGTTGTCGACGTGGACGGGAAGCGCGAGCCGCTCGGCGGCCAGGGCGGCCGGGTCGACGCCGACCCAGCCCGGCAGGATCGACGGCCCACCGATGCGGTGCGTGGCGGACTCGACCGGTGCGGGCAGGCCCATGCCGACGGCCGCAACGGCGTCGCGGCCGCACCCGAGTTCGACGAGAGCGTCGTCGAGAAGCGCTCCGGCTCTTTCTATTCCGTCCTCGGCGCGGTGCCCGGTCGCCAGCTCGACCCGTTTCTCGGCGAGGATCTCGTGCGACAGGTCGGCGACGGCGACGGTGAGATGCCGGTGCCCGAAGTCGATCCCGACGGCCAGGCCCGCCGACCGGGTGAGCTTCACGGCCCGTCCCCGCTGGCCCGGACGCTCGGCGGCGGCCACCTCCACCAGACCGCCGGCTGTCAGTTCCCGGACCAGATTCGACACCGTGGCCGGGGCCAGACCGGTGCGCCGAGCGATCTCCGCCTGCGTGAGCTCACCGCCGGACTGCAGAACCCGAACCACCCGTTGCTGATTGGCCGAACGCAGCGACGACTGCGAGCCGGGATGTTCGGTGTCCTCACGCATCCGCTCAGGGTACCGGCCCGCGACCGTCCGCTCGTTCCGGACGGCCGGGAACATCCGCGACCGGCCCGGTCGTACGCGCGCGTCGCGACGGTCGCGTACGACGATCGGGCGCGCGGATGCGGTGACGTCGAGGACTCGCCCCCGCCGCATCCGAGCGGGGCGGAGGCGAGTCCGGTTCGCCTACGCCTCGGCCCGGCGCAGTCCCGTGGTCACCTGCGCGAGGCGGGTGATCCGGGCCCAGTCCCGGGTCTGCACCGCATCGGCGGGGGTGAGCCACGAGCCCCCCACGCAGCCCACATTGGGCAGCGCGAGGTAGTCGGGGGCCGTCGCGACCGAGATTCCGCCGGTGGGGCAGAACCGGGCCGCCGGCACGGGGGAGTGGACGGACGCGAGGAACCGGGTGCCGCCTGCGGCCTCCGCGGGAAAGAATTTCATCTCGCGGTAGCCGCGTTCGAGCAGCAGCAGCACCTCCGAGACGGTCGCCGCCCCCGGCAGGTGCGGCAGCCCGGTGTCGGTCATGGCCTTCAGCAGCGACTCCGTCGCGCCCGGCGACACCAGGAAGCGCGCACCGGCCGCCGCGGCCTGCGCGGCCTGGCCGGGTTCGACGATCGTGCCGGCACCGACGGTGATGTCGGGGACCTCGTCGGCGATCCGCTCGATCGCCTCGAGGGCGCACGGGGTGCGCAGGGTCAGCTCGATCATGGGCACGCCGCCGTCGGCGAGGGCCCGGGCGATCGGGACGGCGTCGGCGGCATCGTCGATCACGACGACGGGCACGACGGGGGTCACGTCCAGCAGGCTCATCGGGGTCTCCTTCACGCGAAGTCGGATTGAAAGACGCTGGCGCCGTGGGTGGCCGGGCCCACGGTGGCCCGCAGGCCCGCGAACAGCTCACGGCCCGTGCCGGTCCAGGCGTCGTCGGTGGGGGCGTGACCGGTCGCCGCGCGGCCGGCGAGCGTGGCGTCGGACAGGTGCACACACAGCGAGCCGGCGACGGCGTCGACGGTGATCGGGTCGCCGTCGCGGACGCGGGCGAGCGGACCCCCGGCCGCGGCCTCGGGCGTGACGTGGATGGCGGCGGGAACCTTGCCGGACGCGCCCGACATCCGGCCGTCGGTCACCAGCGCGACCCGGCGTCCCCGATCCTGCAGCACCCCCAGCGCGGGGGTGAGCTTGTGCAGCTCGGGCATCCCGTTCGCGCGCGGGCCCTGGTAGCGCAGCACGGCCACGACGTCGCGGTCGAGTTCGCCGGCCTCGAACGCCGCGAGGAAGTCGGCCTGGTCGTCGAACACCCGGGCCGGGGCGGTGACGACGTGGTGCTCCGGGGCGACCGCGGACACCTTGAGTACGGCCTCGCCCAGGTTGCCGTCGAGCACCTTGAGTCCGCCGTCGACGGCGAACGGATCCGCGACGCCGCGCAGCACGGTGCGGTCCAGGCTCTCGGACGGCCCGGCTTCCCACCGCAGCGTCCCGTCGCGCAGCCGCGGTTCCTGCGTGTACCGGTGCAGCCCCGGCCCGGCGACGGTGGTGACGTCGTCGTGCAGCAGGCCCGCCGAGAGCAGGTCCGAGACCACGACACCGAGCCCGCCGGCGGCGTGGAAGTGGTTCACGTCGGCCGCGCCGTTGGGGTAGATCCGGGCGAGCAGCGGCACGACGGCCGACAGGTCCGCCAGGTCGCGCCACGTGAGGGTGATCCCGGCGGCCCGGGCGATCGCCACCAGGTGCATCGTGTGGTTGGTGGAGCCGCCGGTGGCGAGCAGTGCGACGCAGCCGTTGACGACGGCCCGCTCGTCGACGACCTCACCGACCGGGGTGAAATCGGAGCCGAGGGCGGTCAGGCCGGTGACGCGGCGCGCGGCCTCGGCGGTGAGCGCGTCCCGCAGTTCGGTGCCGGGATTGACGAAACTCGCGCCGGGCAGGTGCAGGCCCATCACCTCCATCAGCAGCTGATTGGAGTTGGCGGTGCCGAAGAACGTGCACGTGCCGGCGCCGTGATAGGAGGCGGCCTCGGCCTCGAGCAGGTCTTCGCGGCCGGCGCGGCCCTCCGCGTAGAGTTGCCGCACCCGGGCCTTCTCGCCGTTGGGCAACCCCGACGTCATCGGCCCGGCCGGGACGAACACCGTCGGCAGGTGCCCGAAGCCGAGCGCGCCGATCAGCATGCCGGGGACGATCTTGTCGCAGACACCGAGCATGAGGGCTCCGTCGAACATGTCGTGCGACAACGCGATTGCGGTGGACATTGCGATGACGTCGCGGCTGAACAGCGACAGCTGCATGCCGTCGCGGCCCTGGGTGATGCCGTCGCACATGGCCGGGACGCCACCGGCGAACTGCGCGATGCCGCCCGCCTCGAGGACCGCCGCCTTCAGCCGCGCCGGGTAGTCCTCGAAAGGCCGGTGCGCCGAGAGCATGTCGTTGTAGGAGGAGACGATCGCGATGTTCGGCTTCACCAGCCCGCGCAGGGCGGACTTGTCGGCAGGTTCGGCGGCGGCGAATCCGTGGGCCAGGTTGGCGCACGCGAGACGCCCGCGGGCGGGGCCCTTGTCGGCGGCGGCACGCAGCCGCTCGAGGTAGGCGCCGCGCTCGGCGCGGCTGCGCCGGACGATGCGGTCGGTGACCCGGTCCAGAACGGGATGGCTCATACGGAAGTTCCTTCGTACCAGGCGCGTCCGTCGCGCTCGATGAGGGTGGTCGCGTCGGTGGGGCCGGACGTTCCCGCCGGGTAGCGGCGCGGCATCCGGCCGGTGCGGTCCCAGGTCTGCAGGATCGGTTCGACCCACGCCCATGCGGTCTCGACCTCGTCGCGCCGCATGAACAGGGTCGGGTCGCCCCGCACCACGTCCATCAGCAGCCGCTCGTACGCGTCGGGGGAGGGCCGGTCGAACGCGTCGACGTAGTTCAGATCCAGTGAGACCGGGCGCAGGCGGATCCCGCCGGGTCCGGGTTCCTTGGCGGTCATGTGCAGGCAGATGCCCTCGTCGGGCTGCAGCCGGATCACCAGTCGATTGGGTTCGGTGGCGCCTTCGGCGCGGGGGAACATCGGGTGCGGAACGTCCTTGAACTGCACCACGATCTCGGAGCTGCGCTTCTCGAGGCGCTTGCCGGTGCGGAGGTAGAACGGCACGCCGGCCCAGCGCCAGTTGCGCACCTCCGCGCGCACCGCGACGAAGGTCTCGGTGCGGCTGTCCGGGTTCTCCACCTCGTCGCGATACCCGGCCACGGCACCGCCGTCGACGAGTCCCGGGCCGTACTGGCCGGTCACCGTGAATCTTTCGACGTCGTCGGCCGTCATCGGCCGCAGTGCCTGCAGCACCTTGAGTTTCTCGTCGCGCACCGTTTCGCGGTCGACGATCGTCGGCGGTTCCATCGCCACCAGGCACAGCACCTGCAGCAGGTGGTTCTGCAGCATGTCGCGCAGCGCCCCGGAGGTGTCGTAGTAGCCGCCGCGGGTGCCCACGCCGAGGGATTCGGAGACGGTGATCTGGACGTGGTCGATCCACGTCGAGTTCCACAGCGGCTCGAGCAGGGTGTTGGCGAACCGGGTGACCAGCAGGTTCTGGACGCTCTCCTTGCCGAGGTAGTGGTCGATGCGGAAGATCTGCGACTCGTCGAACACTTCGCCGACCGCGTCGTTGATCGCGCGGGCGGAGGCGAGGTCGCGGCCGATGGGCTTCTCGAGCACCACCCGCGAGGTCGGTTCGACGAGTCCGTGCCGGTCGAGGTGATGGGAGATCGGCCCGAACAGCGAAGGGGCACAGGCGAGGTAGAACACGCGCACGGAGTCCGGGGTCAGGACGTCGTGCAGGGCGGACCAGTCGTCCCCGCCTGCGAAGTCGAGGCTCACGTAGTCGAGGCGGTCCAGGAACCGGGTGAGAGTGCCGGCGTCCAGCAGGGGAGCGGGCACGAAGCGCGCGAGCTCGCCGCGAATCTTGTCGCGGTAGCCGTCGGTGTCGAGGCCGGCGCGTGCGGCGCCGACGATCCGGCTGCCGGGTGGCAGCTGGCCGTCCCGATCGCGCAGGTAGAGGGCGGGCAGGAGCTTACGGACGGCGAGATCGCCGGTGCCGCCGAAGACGACGACGGTACAGGGGGCGGCGGGTGACATGGCTTGTCCTCCCGAATGAGGGGGTGAGGGCTGTCACTCGCAACCGTAGAGCATCTTCCGCACTTAAACAACAAACTTACGCATTTCTAAGAACAAAGTCCGCCGGAGTGTGGCGTCCTGCCGCGGCGCCGGGCGCTCTCGAATGCGTTTCCTTGGTTCAATGGCGGTATGAGCCGATCCTCCAGCGCGCCCGCCACAGCGGGCGAGGTCTTCGCCCTCGTCCGTGCCGGCGCCGCGACCACCCGAAGCGAGATCGGGCACCACACCGGGCTCTCCCGCACCGCCGTCGCGGCCCGGGTCGCGGCGCTCCAGGACCTCGGCCTCGTCGTCGAAACGGAGGAGGGGCCCTCGACCGGGGGGCGCCCGCCCCTCACCCTCACCTTCGGGGCGGGGGCGGGCATCGTGCTCGTCGTCGCGATCGGCCGCAGCCGCACCCAGCTCGCCGTCTGCGATCTCGCCGGGGAACTGCTCCGTACCGAGGACCTCGAGCAGGAGATCGGGGCGAGCCCGGGTGAGCTGATGCCGAAGGTGGCCGCGCACCTCGCCGACCTGCGCGACGCGCTCGGTCCCGGCGCCCCCCGCACCGTCGGCATCGGGGTGAGCCTGCCGGGCACCGTGGACACGGTCCGGGGCTGCAGCCTGGATTCGCCGATGATGGCCGGCTGGGACGGTGTCGAGTTGCAGCCGTTCCTGGCGGACCTCGGCGGCGCACCGGTCTTCGTCGACAACGACGCGAACGTCATGGTGCTCGCCGAAAGACTGGGCGAACGAAGGCAGTTCGACGACATGCTCCTCATCAAGGCATCCACGGGCCTCGGGGCGGGCATCGTGTCGGGCGGGGTGCTGCAGCGCGGCGCGGTGGGCGCGGCCGGCGAGATCGGGCACACCAAGACCGCTGCGGCGCAGGGCGTCCTGTGCCGCTGCGGCGACATCGGCTGCGTCGAGGCGATCGCCGGGGGCTGGGCGCTGGTCCGTGACCTGCAGGAGCAGGGCCGGGACGTGACCCACATCCGCGACGTCGTGGCCCTCGCCGTCGGCGGGGATGCGGAGGCGCGCCGCATGATTCGCGACAGCGGCCGGCGGATCGGCGAGGTGATCGCCGGCGCCGTCAACCTTCTCGACCCGGCGGTGCTCGTCGTCGGCGGCGACATGGCCGAGGCCTACGACGTGTTCGTCGCCGGACTGCGCGAGACCCTCTATCGCGATGCGGTGTCCGTCGCCACCCGTGCCCTGCAGATCCTGCCGTGGTCGCACGGCGATCGCTCCGGGATGATCGGCTGCGCCTCCATGGCGCTGGACCAGGTACTCAGCGTGCGCGCCGTGGACCGGATGGTGGCCGAGCGGGGCCGGTGACCCGGTTACTCCGCCGGCTGGCGGCGGATGAAGTCGGCCATACCCGGGACGGTGAAGGCGATGCGACCGTGCTCCGGCGCCCAGATCAGGCCCTTGCGGATGGCCGAGTTGCGGACGTCGCTGACACCGGTGGCCGTCGAGCCCATCAGCTGGGCGACCTTTCCGGACCGGGGTGCCTCCTCGCCGGCCGCGGCGAGTGCGGTGAGATACCGGCGCTCACGGTCGGTGGCCCGGTTCCAGCGCGACGGGAAGAATCCCTCATCGAGGTGACGGCGGCCCACCTCGACGGCGAGCTCGGCATCCTCGAGCTGGAAGGGGCTGTGCGGAGCGATGTTCCAGATTGCCTTCCCGAACTCCTGGAGGAAGTACGGATAGCCCCCGCTGGCCTGGACGAGCACGGCGAGGGCGTCGTCGGTGAAGTCTCCGCCCTGACGGCGCACCGGGATCCGCAGGGCGTCGGCGGCGGCGGTCGGCGAGAGGGGGCCGATGGTGCTGTAGAGGAACTGGCGCTCCGCGTACGAGCGGTTGCCGGCCAGGACCGCGGGAAGATTGGGCAGTCCGGCGCCGACGAGGAAGAACGGCCATTCCCGCTGGCTCGCCCGGTGCTGGACGGCGAGCAACGCCGACAGCAGGTCGGAGTCGAGGTCCTGCATCTCGTCGACGAACAATCCGAAGGCGCTGGATCTCGGCCGGAGTTCGGCGGTGATCGCCTCGACGAGTTCCTCGAGGTCGAGGTCGATGTCCCCGGTCGCCGCCGGACGCTGGTCGAGGGAGAAGCTCGCGGTGGCCGGGCCGAGGCCGAGACCGAGGGAGAAGCCCCTGGCGAGGTCGATGAGCGGGTCGATCGCATGCTGGATCCGGTGCTTGCGGCTGTAGCGGCGCAGTCCGACGGTCAGCTCCTGGGAGAGCTTCGCGCGAACCGCGCTGGTTCCGGCCTCGCTGGGCCGTGCCTCGAGGGCGATCGTCAGCCAACCCTGCCGGTCGGCGTGCTCGACGAGAGCGTTGAGCAGGGTCGTCTTCCCGACCCCCCGCAGACCCGACAGGATGAGTCCGCGGTCGTAGATCTGCCGCTTGCTGCGGGCGACGAGGAGTTCGAACGCCCCGATCTGCTCGTCACGCCCCTCGAGCGCCGGCGGCCGCAGGCCGGAGCCGGGCTTGAACGGATTGAGCTCGAGATCCACGAACCGAGTATAGAGACTTATGGCGACTTATCTGAATCGCTCCATAGTCGTCCATAACTACCGATAGATTCGTCCGCCGCGCTTCTTCGCCGTCCGACTCACAGCCCGGCGATCCCGTTGCCGATCAGGCTCAGGCCGAGGATCAGAAGAACTGCCGCCATGATCACCGTGTGTTGGCGGGTCATCCACTCGTCGGCGGCCGCGAGCGCCCGGTCGGCACGGTCGGCGAACACGCCGCGCACCACGGGCGGGGCAGCCACCCCCAGACTGGCTACGACCGCGAAGACGATCAGCGCCACGATCTGTTCGGGAACGCGCGCAGTCGCGTCCGCGATCACCACCGCGCCGGCTGCGACCAGGGCGAGGTTCTTCGGATTCGCCGCCGCAAACAGGAACCCGAGAGCCAGAGCCCGTCGAGCGGTCATGGTCTGCGCGGCCGCCATCCATCCGGGCACGGTGGATTCCTCTCCCGGCTGCGGCCGCGAGTACCACTTCCGGACGGCCAGGAAGACCAGCACGACTCCCAGCACGAGTTTCGCAGCAGCGGCCCACCAGGTGGGCTCGTCGGACAGCATGATCACATCCGCCACCGCGACGACCACGGCGCCCACCACGAGCAGACCCGCGAACCAGCCGCCGACGAAGGCATAGGAGACGCGCAGCGGCCGCTTGGTGACCAAGAGCACCGACAGCATCACTATCGGCATCGCCGCCAGCAGCAGGCCGACCGCAATCGGCAGGGACTGCCCGATCGCACCTGCCATGAGCCACCCCTCGGATCGCCGATCATCGATCTCCGACGAAGAGTAGTCGCATCCCCGTCCGGTGGAGACGGACACGGTCGCGCGGTCTCCTCCGGGCCGACACCCAGTCCTCCGCGACGCGGATCTTGTCCCCCTGTCTCTGCCACCCCGCCCGTCCCAGGCGTCCGAATCACCCGTTGGGGAACATGAAGCACACATACGGTCCGGTACACCCCGGTCGTGCCACCGACGGGACGTGCACGCTCGGCACCGCACACCGAACGGCCGGTGTCACGCAGGCCGGGTCGCGTCGCGGCGCCGGGCATCGAGCGGAACCACCGTGCCTCGGCAGGTGATCGGCTCATCCGCAGGCCGGGCCAGGGCGACGCGCAGCCGAGACAGTGCGCGGTGCTGTCCGAGCCGGACCGCGCCGGGCGTGATGTGCAGGACGGCGGCGGTTTCCGCCGTCGACATGCCGTGGACGACCCGCAGATGCAGGATGTCGCGTTGCCTGTCGGTCAGGACGTCCAGCAGCGCATCGATGCGACGCCGCTCGTAGTGGCGCCGTGCGTGGGTTTCGGGAGCCTCCGGTCCCCACGGTACGTCGGGAACGTCTCCGACCGGTGCTGCGTTCCGTGGATCCGACCGCACGGCATCAGGATTCCCGGGGTCGAGCGCAGCGGTGCGCTGCTCGATCCAGGGCCGCATCGTGTCCGCACTCGATCGTAGGGAGTCGGACGGAAGCCCGTCGTTCACAGGAGCTGTCATCGAGTCGTGCCTTTCCTTGCTGTGACATGACGCATCGCGTCCGTCCACGCACCCACACAACCGGACGTTCGCCCGGCGCCCATGGGAGTGCGCCGTGGATCTGCTGGGAACTGCGTCTGCGGCGAACCCGGCAGGCGTCGGAGACACCGGTCACCGGGGTGTCGATGTCACTGCGGTACCGGAGATCCGCCGCCGAGCCCGCAGGGGACCGTTTCGTCCTGTGTCAGCACGTCGAACACTCGGCTCTTCGCATTGTCGCGGGTGGTGACGACGACCTGGTCCCACGGGCTCCCGGCCGTGGCGTCGTCCTCGTCGGTGAGGTGCGATCGCAGAACGGTCCATCGATGCCAGTGCCGCGCGAACGACGACTCGTTCACAACGCGCCCGCGAGCGTGCTGCCCGGCTTGCGCGACATCGCGGGGTACGTCGAGGAAGACGAGCACCGGCGTCCAGCCTCGCCGCCGCGCCAGGCGAGCCGTCCAGTCGCGTCGGCGGCTGCGTGTGGCGGTGTCGTGAACGGCCACAGGCCCTTCGCTCCTGTGCGGTCCGGCCAGGAGAGTGCGCATCACGTCGAGGGTGTGCATGAGATGGACGAGTGGCCGATACCGGCGATACGGCAGGGCCGGCGGAAGCGCGGCGGCGAGGCCTTCGGCACGGCGTTCCGGATCGAGAACGGTCAGACCCGGGATGTCGTGCTCGATCCGGCGAAGCAGGGTGCTCTTACCCGCTCCGGGAATGCCACCGACCATCAGGAAGACGGCACCGGTGTCGCGCCCGGACGGATGTGCCAGGCGGGAGACCGTCGGAGCTGAAGCGGCTATGACGATTCCTTTCCCCGCGAACAGGTTCGCGATCGATTCTGCCGTCTCCAGAATGCCGGCACGGACTGGGTCACCGCTGAGACCTTCCTGAGGTCCGGCTGTGAAACCGGGCCGCACCGCGCGGCCCGCCTCTCATGCCTCGGCCGGTCCCCACTCACGCAGCTCAACTGTCACGCAGCTCCGCGAGCGCAGCGGTGCGCTGCTCGATCCAGGACCGCATCGAGTCCGCACTCGATCGGAGCGAATCGGCCGGGAGCCCGTCGCTCACCGGAACGGTCGCGACGAGGGTGTCGAGCATCTCGAGGGCGCGTCCGCTGCCGTACATCTGGTCGTACAGTTCCCGGTAGGCGTCCTCGTAGACGCCGGTGAAGGCATCGGATCCGAGAAACCGTGTCTTCAGCGCATTGCCGGACTGCATCCGGCCATCTCCCGGGGGCGCGGCTGCGTCCGAGGGCATCGCGCGCGGCTGAGCCACCGCGCCGACGCCGGCGGGTGGGGTACCGCGGCCGTCCTGCCCGGCGCCGCCCCTCGCCCCGGGGCCCATCGAGACGGTGTCGTGCGGGCCGGTCGTGGCGTCACCTTGCATGGCAAGGTTCAGGTCCCACGACACGACGGAGAGCCTGCCCGTCCCGAGGTCGTACCAGAGGTAGTAGTTCTGGCCCGGCCCGCTCATGTCGTCGCCGTTGACGAGCAGATTCTGTGTGGCGACGTACCGCGCGAACGAGTCCACGTCCACCCACTCCGACAAGTGTGCGTCGAACTCCTCGTCGCCCACCGAATCCAGCCACTCCAGGAAGCGGACGATCGGCTGCAGGTTCCCCGTCCCGACCGCGTTGATCTGCTCGAACTGGTCGGCGTAGTCCGACTGGTCGTCGCCGACATACTCGAACCGCGACGACGCATCCGCCTTGTACAGATAGCCTTCGGAGTCGAACAGGGAGTTCGCATAGGTGTCGTCGGGATGTTCGAGCAGCAGGCGCGTGGTGGTGGCGCTGCCGTTGACCGAATAGACCGTGTACGCGTAACGCTGTGTCGGCTGCTCGGTCTCCGCGGTCAGCGACAAGGCCATCGCCTCGTTGAGCACGGGCGAACCGGGGCGCACCGAGATCTCGGTCATGCCCTGGTAGGCGCGGCCGTCGGCGTTCTCGTCGAAGCTGACGAGCAGCGGCAGCGACGTCGGATCGTCCGCGGTCGCCTGCGACATGCCGCCCGTGGCCGGCGGCTCGAATCCTTCGGGCAGCTCCAGCCCCGCCGGTGGTGCGACGCCCTGACCGCCGACGCGAGTATCGGTGCCGCGCAATCCCATCAGGGTGGAGTTGCCCTTCAATCGCACCGAGACGTCGGTGATCAGCGTGCCGTCGAGGGTGACGTCGGCGGTGACCCACTTCTTCTCGCCGGTGCTCTGGAAGGCGGTGATCATCTCGTCGTACTCCGCGTCGGTGAGCTCGACCGAGAGTTCGTGCGGGACAGAGGCGTCGAACAGGTCCACCGTGCCGGTGATGTTGTCGGTGATCTCCGAGGCGATGATCGTCGGGTCGCCGGTGAGGTACGGCCGGATGCGGGTCGCCCCGAACACGGTCGCCAGGATCGTCACGAACGCGACGAACACCGCCAGAAGTTTCCAGTGCTGTCGTAACGACACCGGGATCCGGTGCCGGAGCCGTCGTCGCGGTGGCGGCTGTCCGCCGGTCGGCGTCCCGCCCATCAGATGTCCGTCTGGTCGTAGCCGGTCAGGACCGTCACCCGCTGACCGGTGTTGACCGCGCTCAGGGCCGAGATCAGCTCGTTCGGCTTCGCGTCCTTCTTCAGCTGCGCGGTGTAGTACAACTCGGTCAGCGCCCCGGAGCGGACGGATTCGGTGGAGACCAGCTCGAACTCGGTGCAGTACCGGACGAGCACGTCTTCGACCATCGCGCTGTACTGCTGCTCCGGCGGTACCTGCACCTTGACAACCTGGCGCCGGACGTCGAGCTCGAACCAGTTGAACTTGCTCATGATCAGCAGCACCAGGCAGATCGCGATCGTCGCGGCGATCGCCAGCAGGTAGAAGCGGGTGCCGGTGGTCATGCCGACGGCCATCACCAGGAAGATGAAGCCCACATCGCGAGTCTCCTTGATGGCGTTGCGGAACCGAACCACCGACAGGGCGCCGACGAGTGCGAACGCGCGGGCGATGTTGGAGCCGACGACCAGCATGATCAGCGCGATCACCATGCCGACCAGTACCAGGGTCTGCACGTAGGACTGGCTGTAGGAGACGTTCTTGTGGGTGTGCCGGTAGACCCAGCCGATGATCGAGGCGAGCACGAACGACAGTGACAGCGACACGATGATGTCGAACGTGGTGAACGTCCCGCTGAGGTCTTGCAGGTCGAAATTCATGAGAGTCCTGGTTCGGTGTAGGGACGGGAACAGGGCGGCAGGTCAGGGCACCGTCGTCGTGGTTTCGAGGAGGCCGGTCGGCACACGGCCGTCGAAGCCTTGCGGCAGAACGAGTTCGGGAGCGCCGAACCGGGAACGGGGCGCGAGACCGAACGCCTCGACGGACTGGCAGTACTTCGAGACGCGGACGACCGACATGTCCATGCGGGCAGTGAGATCGGTCGCCCAGTACGGAACGCGTTCGTTGGCCTTGAGTTCGACGATCGCGAGTTTCGGCGGCACGACGAACCGGTTCTGCGCTCCCGACGCGAAGCCGAAATCGCGGTCGCGGCCGTGCACCTTGTGGTCGATCGTCACTCGGAGGCCGAGGTCGGCCTCGCGGCCGACGAACGCCTCCCGCAGATATCCCGTGGTCACGATCGGTCGCAGGTCGAGATTGCCGATCAACGTCGTCACCTCGTGGACGAATGGACGCTGCGGGGGATCACAGCCGACCTCCTGCCGTCCGTCGAGCCAGCGCTGCGCCGTCCCGTACGGCATCGCGATGCGCCGCTTCTGGGTGACCCGGTTGACGCGCTGCTTGATCTCGATGTGCACCGGCGTGTCGTGGGTGCATTCGGAAGGGTTGCCGTACAGACGCATCCGCAGTTTTCGCCGGAATCTCAGGCCCTCGATCTTCTCCCAGTAGAACCGCAGGTCCGGCGTGTCGTAGTAGAGCGAGGTGACTGGGTACCCGCCGTGGGGTGAATACGGATCGGTGTCCATCCGTGCCGCGAGTTCCCGGCGCAGGTCGGGAACCTTCAGTTCGTCGACGAAGTACTTGATCTCGTAGCGGTTGAAGGCATGCAGGCTACCGGCGGTCCGCCGGTAGCCCGTCGGTGCCGTGGGAACGGCGTCGGTCGGGGGCATGTCCTGCGGGGTGGACGTGCGGAATCGGTCGAACACTGTCATGGAACCCGGCCTCTCGTCGGCGAACTGCGCTGCGGGGAACGCGATGCGAACGGGACCAGTACAGCCGGTGACGCTCGAGGGATCTTGGGACGTTCCTGGCAGTCTGCTGGCAACGTGTCGGGATCGGGACTCGTACCCGCGACACGAATCGACATACGCACCGACGATCGCTGTCGCGTACGGCTGCGAAGTGCGCGGCTGTGCGGCTCCGAAGAAGGCTGTCCCGCGCGTCGTCAGGTTCCGGCGGGCTGGATCCCCAGGATGCGGTGCCACCAGCGTCGACGCGGCGGCTCGGCGGTGTACTCACGCAGCGCTGCGGCCGCCGCCGCGGCCCGCTCGGCGCGTGTCGACCGCAGCTCCGCCCGGTCCGCGGCCCACTGGCGGACGACCGCTTCCGGGTCGACTCGGTGGATGGGAACCAGGGGACCGCTCGGTGCGCGCAGGCAGTCCACGATTCGCCGGTTCAGCTCCCGGACGATCTGCCGCACCGCCGGCTCGGTGGGCACGTCGCGCACGGTGTCGCGCAGCCGCTCGACCTCCTTGCGCAGCTGCAGCGGGGGTGGCAGCAGGGCCTCGGTCGACAGTCCTTCCCGGCGCAGGTAGTCCTTGACCCACCACAGCTCGTCGTCGCTGCGGTGCGGAATCGGCTTGCCCGCTCCGCGCAGGTTGTCGAAGTCGCCCCGCTCCTGCGCGACGCGGATCTGGCGTTCGATCCACGACTCGAAGGTGATGTCCGGCCGCTTGCGCTCGGTCATGGAGGCGATTGTCCTCCGCGAGACGCCGGGTTTCACGCTCGGCGGGTCACCGGGACCGTTGCGGACACGCCGATCGGGTCGGGGATGAAGGGCGTCGAGAGCAGGCGCCAGCGGCCGCACGCGCAGCGCTGGTACCGCACCACCCCTTCGCTCGTCGGGTGGCGGGAGACCTCGGTCCAGTGGTGGCTGTGGGATGTCTGCATGCCACCCAGCGTGATGTAATGACATTGTGCATCTCAACCCTTACGGCGAGTACGCCGTGCGCCTCGCCGCGGATCTGGTGAACGACCCACCCGCGACCGTCGAGGCTCTGGTGCGCCGCTGCCTCGAAGCGGGCCTGGTGATCGACTTTCCCGTCGGTGCCGGCGACCTGCGCGACGTCGAGGCGATGCTCGTGCGATGGTGTGGCGTCGTCGACGCGACCGGTGACGCCGAGCGTGCCGCGCTCGTCAACGAGATGCTGGCCGCCGCTTCGGCGTATCCGCGGATGACGAATCACGCGGGGGACGGCTGGCACCTGCACTACCGGGACGATCAGCATTCGCTCGCCGGGGTGCTCGAGGCGCTGATCTCTGTCGGTACGGCCCTGCACCTGGTGGGCCGGGGCATGCACCGACTCGGCCGCTGCGCCCTCGACGAGTGCGACGACGTCTACGCGGACACCTCCCGTAACGGGCGGCAGCGGTACTGTTCGCCGCGGTGCGCGAACCGCGACGCCGTGCGCCGGCACCGCGCTGTGCGCGCCGGCTGAACCGCGCCGTGCGCGCCGTCTGAACCGCGCCGTGCGCGCCGTCTGAACCGCGCTGTGCGCGCCGGCTGAACCGCGCTGCGCGCCGGCTGAACCGCGCTCAGCGCGGCGCGGTGCCGACGACGACGGTCGCGAAGTCGTCGTCGCTGTGTGCCACCTGCGGGGTCAGCCCGTTCCGGTCGAAGCACGCGGCGATCCCGTCGGCCTGCTGCGTGCTCGACTCGACCAGCAGATGTCCGCCCGGCGCGAGCCATCGTCCGGCCGCCGCTGCCACCCGGCGCAGCACGTCGAGGCCGTCGGCACCGCCGTCGAGGGCGATGCGGGCTTCGTGCTCCCGGGCGTCGGCCGGCAGGAGCGCCAGGTCCGCGGTCGGGACGTACGGCACGTTGGCGAGCAGGAGGTGGACGCGCCCGCGCAGTCCCGCGGGCAGCGGGTCGTAGAGGTCGCCCTCGTACACGTGGCCGCCGAACGCGGCGAGGTTGCGGCCCGCGCACTCCACCGCCGCCGGATCGAGGTCCGTCGCATGCAGTTCCACGTCGGCGACGGCCGCCGCCACCGCGGCACCGAGCGCCCCGGATCCGCAGCACAGGTCGACGACGACGCCCGGCGCGGCAAGCGCGACGGCGCACTCGACGAGGAACTCGCTGCGCCGGCGGGGGACGAAGACCCCGGGGGTCACGTGGATGCGCAGGCCGCGGAACTCGGTCCAGCCGAGAACGTGCTCGAGCGGTTCGCCGGCGGCGCGCCGGCGCACCGAGTCGGCGAGGTCGCCGGGCGTCCGGGCGGCGTCGATCAGCAGCCGCGCCTCGTCCTCCGCGAACACGCACCCCGCCCGTCGCAGGGTGGCGGCGACGGCGGTGACGTCCGGTGGGGGCGGCATGCGGTGGTGCCCGGCGGCGGGTCTCAGTCGGCGAGATCCTTGTATTCGGGATGCTTGTCGATGAAGCCGTCGACGAACGGGCAGATCGCCACGACGCGCTTTCCGCGGGCGCGGACGTCGTCGAGCGCGAACCGCACCAGCGTGCTCGACAGGCCCCGGCCCGAGTAGGCGTTGTCGACCTCGGTGTGGTCGAACACGAGCTGGACGTCGCCGTCGGGGTGGTACTGGGTGTAGCCGACGACGGTGTCGCCGTCGCGCAGTTCGTAACGCTGGCGCTGCGGATTGTGGACGGCGACGACGGACGGGTCGCTCATGGCATTCCTCCGGCTGTTCAGGTGTTCTCGAGCAGGTGCGTGCGCATCGCGGTGTACGTGTCCCCGAAGCGGGTCACGTCCCGGGGACCGAGCAGGTCGAACACGTAGGAGCGTACGGCCTCGACGTGCCCGGGACTGGCCTGGGCCAGCTTCGCGGCCCCGGCGTCGGTGAGTTCGGCCAGCATGCCGCGCTTGTCCTCGTCGCATTCGACGCGCCGGACCCACCCGGCGTCGACGAGGCGGCTGATCGCGCGGGTGACGCCGCTGCGGGTGGTGACGACGGCGTCGGCGAGCGCCCGCATGCGCAGCCGCCGGCCGGGGGCCTCCGAGAGCGCGACCAGCAGCTCGTAGTCGGTGAGGGACATGCCGGAGTCCCGGGTGAGCTGCCGGTCCAGGGCATTCATCAGCAGGCGGGTGCTGTCGAGGTAGGCGCGCCAGGTGCGCTGCTCGTCGTCGCTGAGCCACCGGGTCTTCGTCATCAGTCGAGGATAACCGGATGGTTGCTCAGGAAATCAGTTCGGCGTCACTCCTGCGGGGGACGGACCGGGTGCCGGCTGACGATGGAGACCCGGTTGAACGTGTTCATCGCCACGGCCACCCACGCGATCGCGGAGAGCTGGTCCTCGGTGAGGCGGGCGCGGGCGAAGGCGTAGTCCCGGTCCTGGGTACGACTGTCGGGCAGCTCGGTGATCGATTCGGCGAGGGTGAGGGCGGCCTGCTCCTGCTCGTTGAACAGGTCGGTGTCCCGCCAGGCCCGCAACACCGCCAGCCGCTGAGTGGTCTCGCCCTCGCGCAGGGCGTCCCGGACGTGCACGTCCAGGCAGTAGGCGCAGCCGTTGATCTGGGAGACGCGGATGTTCACCAGCTCCACGAGCCGACGCCCGAGTCCGGCGTCGGCCGTGGCCTGGCGTATCGCTTGGGCGACCGCGATCTGCGCCCGGTACACCGGGCGGGTCTGCTTGTCGATCGCGACGCGCTTGTCGCTCACTCCGGCGGTGAGACGTGCACGGAGATGTAGAGGGGTTCGCCGAGCTGCTCGAGCAGGCCCAGCTGGGTCTCCAGGTAGTCGATGTGCTCTTCCTCGTTCGCGAGGATCTCCTCGAAGATGCGGGCCGAGGTGATGTCGTGGACCGAACGCATGTACTCGGCGCCCTTGCGGAGCCGGTCGCGGGCCTCGATCTCGACCTGCAGGTCGGCCTCGAACATCTCCTTGACCGTCTCGCCGAGCCGCAGCGTGCCCAGGCGCTGGTAGTTGGGCAGGCCCTCGAGGAACAGGATCCGGTCGGTGAGGGTTTCGGCGTGCCGCATCTCCTCGAAGGATTCGGCGCGGGTGTGCGCGGCGAGCTTCGTCCAACCGTTGTTGTCCTGCATCTTCGAGTGCAGGAAGTACTGGTTGATCGCCGTGAGCTCGGCGGTGAGCTGCTCGTTGAGGTACTCGATGACCTTCTTGTCGCCCTTCATGGCGCCTCCCGGGGACCGAACGCGGATCGACCGCCGGGTATTGGGTCTAGACGGCGGTCTCGAGTTCGATCCTCTCATCCCGGTCGCGGGATGCGCGAACGATCGCCGAGATATTCCGGACGCAGCGTCCGCAGTCGGTGCCCGCGCGGCAGGCCGCCCCGATCTCGCGTGTGCAGCGCGCGCCGGCAGCGATGTGGGCCTCGATGTGCCGGTGCGAGAGAGCGTGGCAGCTGCAGACGATCATCGAGGCCCTCCTGGACATACTACTTAGGTTCACCAAACCTTACCTCACTGAGGTGTGGCTTACCTGTGAGCGTAGTCACAGTCCAGCGGTGGGCGCCCCGGGCAAGTGCCCAGTCCCGACCCAGGGCGCCCGGGCTCAGTGCTGCTGGGACTGCAGCTGCGACGCCACCACCTGGTTGATCCGCTGCAGACCACCAGGGGTCAGACCGGGCAGCTGCCCTTCGATGGTCCGGACGACCGCGCTGTCGTCGATCACCTTCTCGCTGGACTGGATGAGCACGGTCCCGGCGCCCGTGAAGTCGAACTGCCGTTCCTCCCCGGACTGCACGCCGAACATGCGCGCCCCCGCAGCCACGAAGCCGTTCACCCACGCCTCGTCGTAGTGGTGGCTCGGCGACGGGCAGTCCGCCCAGCCGACGAGCGCCTCGGGGTCGACCCGCAGGGGCGGCTCGGCGAACATCACCGGCCCGTTCGACGAGGCGAGGAACTTGCCGGTGCCGATCAGGGTGAGGAAGCCGGGCACGATCGACTGGTTCAGCGACAACCCCGGCTCGAAGGCGAGCAGGTTCGCGGCCCGGATGGTCAGATTGCCGTCGTCGAGGTCGTAGGAGTTGATGTCGTAACCCCGGTCGCCGATGATCAGCTTCCCGTACCCCTCGGCGACGACGTAGTCGCCCATGTACAGCGGCGCCGAGAACTGATGCGCGACCATCTGCAGGAGTTGGCCCTGCAGACCGTGCGTGAGCGAGGTGAACTGCACCTGCCCGTAGTAGGCGATCATCGCGCCCTTGGACAGGAACCACGGGCTCTGCAGGTCGATGCAGAAGGCGTAGTGATTGCCGGGCAGGTTGTCGCTGCCGACGAGATGAGAGGGATTGAGGACGACGCTCACAGTTTCTCCTCGGACGCTTGCACGTAGACGATGCCCTGACCGGTGCATTCGAGCTGAAGGCCCTCGCCGCCGCTGCGGCCGGCGTTGCGCCAGCTCATGGCGGACTTCAGTTCCGTCCGCACCGGTCCGGACGCGGCGATGAACGACTGCGGGTCGACGACGACCGGGGCCGGACCGCCCACCTGCAGTTCGAGGAAGCCGCCGTGCCCGAGCAGCACCGCGGTGCCGCGCCCCGACAGCTGGGTGGTGAACATGCCGGTGCCGGTCACCATGCCCGTCGCGGCGTTGCGCAGCGCGCCGAGGAAACCGCCGCCCCCGCCGCCGCCACCGCCCGCCGGCGGCGCCGACATCGACACCACCGAACTCTGCAGGCTCGCGGTGTAGCCGAGCAGCCGCGACGCCTCCACCCGCAGGTCACCGCCGGCGGACAGGTCCACCACGTGCACCTCGAGGCCGCGGAAGCCGTAGTGGACGACGCCGTTGCCCTGCGCGAGCATCGTGCGTTCGTGCTCGCCCTGCATCATCCGTCCCGCCATTCCGGCGATCCCGCCCATGCCCGGCATCCCGCCGGCGCCGGGCACCTGATGCGGAGCGAACTGCACCATGCCCGTATAGAACAGCATCGCCCCGCGGCGGGCGACGACCGGACCGGACTGGTTCAGATCGACCTTGACGACCTTGCCGTTGATCTTCGAGAACATGCTCTCCCTCACCGCTCCGCCGGCTGGATGGACACGACGCCCATGCCGTCCCACCGCAGCGAGAACGCCTCGCCGCTGCCCTGCCCGACGAACGTGCGCCACGAGACGTCGGTGACGAACGACTGGCTCAGCTGTCCCTTCGCGCACACGAACGCGTCCGGGTCGACGACGAGCGGATACTGCGGGGAGACCTCGAGGTGGATCAGTGGACCGCCGGCCGAGAGCAGCGCCACTTGCCCGCTGCCGGTGACCGTCGTGGTGAACAGGCCCTGGCCGCTCATGTTGCCGCGCACCCCGGCGAACGTGACGTTCGTGCCGAGGTTGCCGTTCAGGGCGAGCAGTTGCTCCGATTCGACCTGCAGTGTCTCGTTGTTCAACTCGAGCACCGTGACGTCCTGCCCCTGGTGGGCGAGATAGACCACGCCGTTGCCGCTGCACTCCATCAGCGACAGACCCTCCCCGGTGGCCCGCTGGCGCAGTCCGGCCAGCACGCCCTCGCCCCCGCCGAACCCGGCCGACTTGAACTGCACCTGGCCCTCGTACGCCACCATCGACCCCGACAGTGCCCGGACACTGGTGTTGTTCAGGTGCGCCTCTATGACCCGTTTCGATTTCTCGACCAGTCGCATGCGGGAAGACGATAGACGCTCGGCCGCCGGTTCGCCCTTCCGGCTCGGCGCCCGGTGGCGCGGACACCCCACAATGAGTGCGTGCCCGATGCTCCCGACCGGTCCCTGCTCGGCCGTGCCTTCGCAGTGCTGGGCGCGTTCACCGCCGAACGGCCGCGCCTGACCCAGTCGGAACTGAGCCGCCGGACCGGACTGCCCCTGCCGACGGTGTTCCGGTTGTGCGGTCAGCTCGTCGACGCCGGAGCGCTCGAGCGGCGGGCGGACGGCAGCTACCAGATCGGGGTGCGGGTATGGGAACTCGGCGCCCTCGCGCCGCGGGCCCACGGTCTGCGCCAGGTGGCGATGCCCTATCTCGAGGATCTGTTCGACGCGACGCGGGAGAACGTGCAACTCGTCGTCCGCGAGGGACTCGAGGCTCTGTACGTGGAGCGGCTCTCGGCGCGCGGCGCCGTGCCCGTCGTCGGCCGGGCCGGCGGCCGGCTACCCCTGCACGCGTCGAGCGGCGGGTTGGTGTTGCTCGCCCACGGCGGGACGGAGCTGCTGCAGGAGGTGCTCGACGCCGGACTCGAACGTTTCACCCCCGCCACGATCGTCGACGAGTCCCGGCTCCGGCGGGTGCTCGACGACATCCGGCGGACCGGCGTCGTGATCGCCCGGGAGTACCTGAACGTCGGCACGATGGCGATGGCGGCGCCCATCCGGGAGCGCTCGGGCCGGGTCGTCGCCGCGGTGTCGGTGGTGGTGTCGATCGAGGCGGATCCCGCGCCGCTGATCCCGGCGATGCGGGCCGCCGCGAGCGGCATCTCCCGCAGGCTGACCTGAAGCCGTCTTTCGGTGAGTGAAAGCAGGGGGTGACGACGTGGTCCTTCCTGCCGGACAGTGAGGGGCATCACCGATCGTCCCCGTTTCCGAGGAGTCTTCCCATGAGCGAGTCCCGCACCCAGGTCGCGATCGTCGGCGCCGGCCCCGCCGGCCTGATGCTGTCGCACCTGCTGCATCTGCGCGGCATCGAGTCCGTCGTGCTCGAGGTGCGCTCGCGGGAGGACATCGAGGCCACCATTCGTGCGGGCGTGCTCGAGCAGAACACCGTCGACCTGATGGTCGAAACCGGGGTCGGCGACCGGCTGAAGGCCGAGGGGTACGAGCACCACGGCGTGGAGTTCCGTTTCGGCGGCCGAGGACACCGCATCGCGTTCGACGAACTCGTCGGCCGTGCGGTCACCGTCTACCCGCAGCACGAGGTCAACAAGGACCTCATCGCGCGCCGCCTCGCCGACGGTGGCGACATCCGCTTCGGGGTCTCCGACGTGCAGGTCCACGATCACCTCACCGATCGGCCCTACCTCACCTACACCGACCCGCAGGGCAACCCGCAGCGTCTCGATGCCCGGCTCGTCGCCGGATGCGACGGCTCGCGCACCAGCACCCGCGGTCTCATCCCCGAGCCGCAGATCCGCACCGACCACTTCCGTCAGTACCCGTTCGCGTGGCTCGGCATCCTCGCCGAGGCGCCGCGCTCGTCCGAGGAGCTGATCTACGCGCGGCACGAGCGTGGCTTCGCGCTCGTCTCGACCCGGACCGCCGACGTGCAGCGGCACTACCTGCAGGTCGATCCGGACGACGACATCGCGAACTGGTCCGACGACCGCATCTGGGGCGAACTGCACGCCCGGGTCGACGGGGAGGGTGCCGAGATCAAGGACGGCCGGATCTTCGAGAAGTCGATCCTGCAGTTCCGCAGCTTCGTGTGCGAACCCATGCAGCACGGCAACCTGTTCCTCGCCGGCGACGCCGCGCACACCGTCCCGCCCACCGGCGCCAAGGGCCTCAACCTCGCAGTCGCCGACGTCTTCGTGCTCGCCCGGTCGATGGACGAGTACCTCGCCCGCGGCGACCGCGCCCGGCTCGACGGCTACACCGAAGAGGTCCTGCCGCGCGTGTGGCGGGCCCAGCACTTCTCGTGGTGGATGTCGTCGATGCTGCACACCCACCCGGGCAACAGCCCGTTCGACAACAAGCGGCAGGACGCCGAGCTCGACGCGGTCACCCGCTCCGTCGCGGGACGCACCCTGATCGCCGAGCAGTACACCGGCTGGCCGCTGGTCTGAGACGCGGGAGTTCGCTGCGCGGTCCGCTCGGCGTCGGCCGACCGGTCGCGCCGAGCGGGCCGTGACCGCGGCATCGGCCGAGTAGCCCCGACGACAAGCTCCCGCTGGACGCGGCATCCGTCAGTACGACGCGCGGCCGCCACTCGCGTCGTACACGGCGCCGGTCGAGAAGCTCAGCGCGTCCGAGGACAGCCAGGCGACGAGTTCGGCGATCTCGTCGGGCCGGCCCATCCGGGCCATCGGCGTCAGGCTCTGCGACCGGGCCAGGATCGCCGGATCCGTTCCGGCGTTCATCGGGCTCTCCACCGCCGCGGGCGCAACCACGTTGGCGAGCACCCCGGTGGTCGCGATCTCCTTGCCGAGCGACTTCGTCAGCGCGATCACCGCGGCCTTGGACGCGGAGTAGGCGCTCTGGTTCGGGTTGCCGTCCTTGGCGGCGATGCTCGCCAGGTTCACCACCCGGCCCCAGCCGGCGTCGATCATGGCGGGCACGAAGGCGCGGCACATGAGGAACGTGCCGTCGACGTTGATGCGGAACGTCCGCTGCCAGTCCGTCAGGGCGGTGTCGACGAGCGGGGCCGACGGACCCACCACCCCGGCGCTGTTGACGAGGATGTCGACCCGCCCCAGGCGTGCGCGCAGCCGGTCGACGGCCTGGGGATCGGTGACGTCGACGTGCTCGTCGGCACCGTCCGCGACGTCGGCGGTGACGACCCGGATGCCTTCGGCGGACAGCCGCCTCGCGCAGGCCGCACCGATTCCGCTCGCCCCGCCGGTGACGAGCGCGGTCGCGCCCGAGGGATAGGTCACCATGCGCTCGCTCCTCGCGGGTGTGCCGGTAGTAGTCTGAATCCATGTGCGAAATCGAAACAATCGACGACGCACCATGTATGGATCTGGATATACGGCTGTAGGCGCAGCCGTCAAGTCCCCGGAGGGATCGAGATGGAGATCCGCTGGCTTCAGGCCTTCGTCGCCGTCGCTGAGGAACTGCACTTCGGGCGGGCGGCCGCCCGCTTGCAGATGGCGCAGTCGCCGCTGAGTCAGACGGTGCGCAAGCTCGAGAAGGACCTCGGTGTGCCGTTGTTCGAACGCAATACGCGCAGCGTCGCTCTCGCGGCCGGGGGGCATGCCTTCCTGCCCCACGCCTACCACATTCTCGAAAGCGTCGAGACGGCACGACAGGCCACGCGCGCGTCCGCCGGCGGTGTGTACGGCCGCATCAAGATCGGGTTCACCGGTGTGCTGAACCATATTTCGCTCCCCCCGTTGACGCGGGCGCTGCGGCAGCGGTACCCGGACATCGAACTCGATCTCGTCGGCCGCATCATGACCCGTGAGGCCGTCACCCAACTGGAAAGCGGCGCATTGGATCTCGCGTTCGTCGGGCTGCCGGTCCAGTCCACGGCGGTGGCCACCCGGCTGATCCGCCGCGAGTCGTTCGGCGCCGTGCTGCCCTCCGACCACCCGCTCGCCGGGGAGGCGGAGATCGACCTGCACGACCTCGCGGACGACGGCTTCATCACCACGCCGCTGTCGGCGGGGTCGGCCCTGCAGGAGAGCGCCATGCGGGCCTGCCTCGACGCCGGATTCCGCCCGCGCGTGGTCCAGGAGATCACCGACCCGTACATGATCCTGGTGCTCGTCTCGGCCGGCGTGGGAGTGGCGCTGATGACGTCGAGCATCGCGACGATCACGCCGCCGGGCACGGTCTTCGTCCCTCTCGCCGACGAATCCGTCTACATGCACCACGGGATCGGCTGGTCACCGCGCCGCGTGTCCCCGGCGCTCGAAGTCGCCTTGCGGGTCGCCGAGGAGATCCTTCCCACTCCGGATTGAGACGACAATCGTCTTTATCTGAGACTTTTTCAGTGTTGGACGCTGCATAGTGCGGCGTGTCAGGCTCGTTCCGTTCCGGCGACTGTGAGGGCCATCACCGAAGGCCGACTCGGCGTCCGTCGGATCCTGGGACGAAAGGAACGCCATGGCGAACACACACGCTGCCGGCCCCGACGGACGACCGAACGAGAACGCCCGCCGGGCGGCCATCTCCGGTTTCCTGGGCAGCACCCTGGAGTACTACGACTTCTTCATCTACGGCTCCGCCGCAGCGCTCGTCTTCGGGAAGATCTTCTTCCCCGGCGACGGAGCGACGTCGACGCTGCTGTCGATCGGCACCCTCGGCGTCGCCTACATCGCCCGCCCGCTCGGCGCGGTGCTGTGGGGGCACTGGGGCGACAAGTTCGGCCGGCGCAACGCCCTGCTGGCCTGCCTGCTGCTGATGGGCATCGCCACGTTCGTGATCGGCTGCCTGCCCACCTACGAACAGATCGGCATCGCCGCACCGGTGATCCTGGTGCTGCTGCGCCTGCTGCAAGGCCTGTCGGCCGGCGGTGAATCCCCGGGCTCGTCGTCCCTGACACTCGAGCACGCCCCGGCGAACCGGCGCTCGTTCTTCACGTCGTTCACCATGAGCGGCATCATGTTCGGCATCGTCATCTCGAGCCTCGTGTTCATCCCGGTGGCGTCGCTTCCCGACGAGGCGCTCTACTCGTGGGGCTGGCGGGTGCCGTTCTGGCTCAGCATCGTCGTCACGGTGGTCGCGGTATGGCTGCGCCGCAAGCTCGACGAACCCGAGGTGTTCGAGGAACTCCAGGAGAACGGCGACACCGCCGCACTCCCCGTCGTCGAGATGTTCCGGTCGCACTGGCGCACCGTCGTGCGGATCAGCCTCAGCGCCACGTTCGCCATGATCAACACGATCGTCAACGTCTTCGCGCTCGCCTACGCCGTGCAGGTCGAAGGCTTCGAGCGCTCCACGATGCTGTGGGCGATCGCCACCGCCAACTTCGTGGCGGTGCTCAGCCAGCCCGTCGCCGGGCTGCTCGCCGACCGGGTCGGCCGCAAGCCGGTGTTCGTGTTCGGTGCCCTCGGCTCCGGCGCGATGGTGTTCGTCTTCTTCCACGCCATCGGAACCGGAAGCGCGCCATTGGTGTTCGCCTCGGGAATCGTCCTGATCGGTTTCTTCTACGCCATGCCGAACGGTGTCTACCCGGCCTACTTCCCGGAGCAGTTCCCGGCGCGGGTGCGCTACACCGGCATGGCCGTGAGCCTCATGCTGGGTCTGCTCGTCGCCGGATTCACCCCCGCCGTCGCGCAGCTGCTCTCGGCGGGCGACACCAGCAACTGGACCCCGGTCGCCTGGATGTGCCTGGGCTTCGCGGTGCTGTCGTCGATCGCCGCCCTCACCGGGCCGGAGACCTACCGCACCCGCACCGAGGACCTGGGCGAGTCTCGCCCGGCGTCAGTGGCGCGACCGGCGCAGGAACTCGTCCGCAGCGACGTCTGACCGGCCACCGAGCCCCGGCGCCCGAGGCGCCGGGGCCACGGCCCGTCCCATCCCGTAGGAGTAACCGTGACCCCGTCCACCGCCCGCCACCGCATCCGGCTCGTGGGGGCAGGCATCGCCTCGTCCCTGTCGCCGGCCCTCCACGAGCGCGAGGCCGCCGCACTCGGCCTGACCGACTACCGCTACGAACTGCTCGACCTCGAGGCGGAGAACGTACCCGCCGAACGCACCGGGGACCTGGTGCGCTCCGCCGTCGCCGACGGCTGCACCGGGCTGAACATCACCCACCCGTGCAAGCAGGTCGTCCTGCCGGTCCTCGACGATCTGTCCGACAACGCCCGTCTGCTCGGCGCGGTCAACACCGTCGTCGTCCGGAACGGGCGCCTGATCGGCCACAACACGGACCACAGCGGATTCCTCACGGCGCTGCGGCGCGGGTTGCCGGCCGCCGCGCTGGATGCGGTCGTGCTGGTCGGTGCGGGCGGCGCCGGCTCGGCCGTGGCGTACGCGCTCGCCGCCGCGGGTGTCGCGGACCTGCGGATCGCCGACGTCGACACCGTTCGCGCCGCGGACGTCTGCGCACGACTGTCGGCCGCCTTCCCCTCGACACGGGCCACGGCTCTGCCGGTGGAGGCGATCCCGGCCGCCCTGCGCACGTGCACCGGGGTGGTCAACGCCTCGCCGATCGGCATGGTCGGCCACTCGGGAACGCCGTTCGACGTCGCTGCCCTGCACCCCCGGCTGTGGGTCGCGGACATCGTCTACCGGCCGATCCGAACCGAACTGATCTCCGCCGCCGCGGTTCTCGGCTGTGACGTGCTCGACGGCGGACAGATGCTCGTCGCCCAGGCCGCCGACACGTTCGCGTTGCTGACCGGCATCGACCCCGACGCGGACCGCATGCGACGTCACCTCGACGAGCTGCTGTCGAACCAGGTCCTCGCCACGCACCAGGAGGCACGATGACCACCACCCCCGCGTTCGCGCGGCCCCTGGACATGGGTCCCGTCCGGTTGCGCAACCGCTTCGTGTCGGCGCCGATGGAACGCAACTACTGCGAACCCGACGGCTCGATGACCGACGCCTACATCGCCTATCTCGAACGACGTGCCGCCGGCGGTGCCGCGCTCGTCTTCACCGAGGCGAGCTATGTGCGGGCCGACGGCAAGGGCCGCATCCGGCAGATGGGGGTCGACGTCGACGACCGCATCCCCGGCATCGCCCGGCTCGCCGAGGCGGTGCACGCGCACGGCGCGCTGCTCGGGGTCGAACTCAACCACGGTGGCCGCACCGCGCAGGGAGCGGTCAGCGGGTTCGTCCCGGTGGCCCCCACCCCGATCCCGTGCGCGGTGGTCGGCGGCGAGATGCCCGAGCAACTCGACGGCGACGACATCGAGCACATCGTCGAGTGTTTCGGTGAGGCCGCCGCGCGCTGCGCGGAGGCCGGCGTCGACGTGATCTCCCTGCACGGCGGCCACGGCTATCTCATCCACCAATTCCTCTCGCCCGCATACAACCACCGCGACGACGAGTGGGCCGACCCGGCACTGTTCCTCAACCGGGTCATCGATGCGGTCCGCACCATGGCACCGGGTATCGCTCTGGGACTGCGCTTCTCGGCGTTCGAGGCGGTCGACGGCGGGCTCGATGCGCAGACGACCCGCGAGCGTATCGACGCGGTCGACACGCACCGGCTGGACTTCCTCGACGTCTCGGCGGGCAACTACGAGTCGGGGCAGTGGATCATCCAGCCGGGGGAATGGCAGCGCGGTCTGCTCGCCCCCTACGCCGAACCGTATGCCCGCGACTTCGCCATCCCGGTGGGCGTCGCCGGCCGGATCAACACCCCCGAGACGGCGGAACACATCATCGCCTCCGGCCGCGCCGATTTCGTGAGCCTGGCCCGGACGCTGCACGCCGACCCGGACTTCCCGAACCGGGCGCTGGACGGAGGCCGCTACCGGCCCTGCATCGCCTGCAACTTCTGCATCGACAACCTTGCCGCAGGGCCGATTCCGTGTTCGGTCAACCCCTGGGTCGGCCGCGAGCTCGAGCAGCCGACGAAACCGGCCGGGACCCCGGTGCGGGTCGCCGTCGTGGGCGGCGGCCCGGCCGGTACGGCGGCAGCGCGCGAGCTCGCCCTGGCGGGCCACAGCGTCGACCTCTACGACGAGCGCGACACCCTGGGCGGCGACTTCGCGTTGGCCTCCCGGCTGCACGAGTACCCGGAGTACCACCGGATCGTCGACTGGTACCGCGACGAACTGGCCGACCTCGACGTCACCTGCCACACCGGCACTCGGGTCGACGCCGCGACCCTGGCGCCGCTCGGCTTCGACGCGGTGGTGCTCGCCACCGGCGGACGCGGACCCGCGATCGACATCCCCGGTGCCCACACCCGGTCGATCCGCGACGTGCGGGAGTTTCTCGCCTCCGGAGACCCTGCGCCCGAGGCGATCACGATCTTCGGTGCCGACCGGGAGGCCGCGGCCGTGGCCGACGATCTGCTCCGGCGCGGGACGACGGTCGTGCTGATCGGCCCCCAGGAGACGATCGCGCACGACGTCGGCCGCCGGGCGAAGATCGTCCTGCTGCCCCGGCTCGCGGCGAGCGAACGCCTCACCACACACCTGTCGTCGATCGTCACCCGGATCGAACCCGAGCACGTGGTCGTCTCGACGAACGGGCGCGAACGCACCGTCGCCGCACCCGGTGAGCTGCTCGTCTCGCACGGCATCGAGCCGCGCACCGACCTGCTGGCCGATCTGCGCCGGCTCGAGCCCCGCCTCGGCGTGCACTGCGTCGGCGACGCGAGCGGCGACGGCGGATCGATCCAGGCCGCGCTCGTCACCGCCGCCGACGTCGCCGTCCGGATCACCGAGGCCGCCGATTCGCGCGTGGGAGCCGGCGCATGAGCGCGGAGACCACCGCACCCGCGCCCGATTCCGTCCGCACCGCACTGCCGCGCCTGGGCCTGGGCACCTGGCCGCTCGTCGGGCCCGACGCCACCCGCGCCGTGCTCACCGGCATCGAGGCCGGCTACCGGCTGATCGACACGGCCGCGATCTACGGAAACGAGGACGCCGTCGGTGCCGCCCTCGCCACCTGCGGCGTGCCCCGCGAGGACCTGTTCGTCACCACGAAACTCCGCGGCAGCGACCATGTGTCCGGGGACGTCCGCGGCGCCGTGGAACGCAGCCTCGAGCGCCTGGGCCTCGAGCGGCTCGACCTGTTCCTGATCCACTGGCCGCTGCCGCGGTTCGACCGGTATGCCGCGGCGTTCGAGGCCATGCTCGAGTGCCGCGACGCCGGGCTCGTGCGCTACGTGGGGGTGTCCAACTTCCTCGGTCACCACCTGCACAAGGTGGTGGCCGAGACCGGGGAGGCGCCCGCCGTCAACCAGATCCAGATGGACCCGTCGCTGGCCCGGCTGCCCGTCCGCCGCGCGAACGACGAACTCGGCGTGTTCACGCAGTCGTGGAGCCCGCTCGGCCGCGGCGAGGTGCTCGCGGCCCCCGCCGTCGCCTCGATCGCGGACCGCATCGGCTGCACCCGTGCGCAGGTCGTGCTGGCCTGGCACCTCGCGCAGGGCGTCGTGCCGGTCGCGCGGTCGGCGAATCCGGCGCGCCAGGCCGAGAATCTGGCCGCCGTCGACGTGGCACTCACGGCAGCGGACGTCGCCGCGCTGAACCGGTTGGACCGTGGCGAAGCCGCAGCCCGGGACGTCGAACGAGAGGAACACTTCTGATGGCCCTCCGCGCAGGCATCGTCGGATGCGGAAAGATCGCGGGCAACCACGCGCACGCGCTGCAGCAGGTGCCCGGCGTCGAGGTCGTCGCGTGCTGCGATCCCGACCTGGAGCGCGCCCGCGCCTTCGCTGCCCGGCACGGTATCGCTCACGCCGTCGGATCGGTGGACGAGCTGTTCGGGCTCGGCCTCGACGCCTGCACCGTGTGCACCCCGCACCCCGTGCACGAACAGATCGTCGTCGCCGCGGCCGAGGCCGGGATCCACGTGCTGTGCGAGAAGCCGATCGCGGTGGACGTGGCCGCGGCCGACCGGATGATCGCGGCCGCCGACCGCGCGGGCATCACCTTCGGGGTGTTGTTCCAGCGCCGATTCTGGCCCGCGGCCCGCCGCATCAAGGCGGCGATCGAGGACGGCCGTCTCGGCGTGCCCGTTCTCGGGGAGGTGTCGGTGCTCCTGCACCGCCCGTCCCGCTACTACTCGGCCGACGCGTGGCGCGGGCGGTGGGACACCGACGGCGGCGGCGTCCTGATGACGCAGGCCGTCCATCAGATCGACATGCTGCAGTGGTTCATGGGCGAGCCGGTCCGCGTCGGCGGGTTCGTCGGCACCCGTTTCCACGGCGAGCACATCGAAACCGAGGACACTGCCTCGGCCGTCGTCTCGTTCGCCTCCGGCGGCACCGCGACGATCACCGCCACCACCGGCGCCGGCCACAACCTCGGCAACCGCGTCACGGTGATCGGCGCAACCGGGGCGATCGCGAGCGTCCTCGAGTTCCCGGAGGGGCGGGAGGGCGTCAACGAGCTGTGGACCGTGCCGGGCGAGGTGGAGCTGAGGTCTCCGTATTCGCCGGCTGTCGACGCCAACCTCGACGTCCGCGACATCAACGCCGGGCTCACCGACTTCCACACCCTGCAGGTCCAGGACTTCGCCGAGGCGGTGCTGACCGGGCGCCGGCCCGCGGTGACCGGCCGCGACGCCCGCGCCTCACTGGCCGTCGTCGCCGCGATCTACGAATCCTCCCGCACCGGCAGAGTCGTCGAACTCGCGCCCGCACCCACCCCCGTCCCGTCCGGCAAGGAGCCCCGATGAACCCCGCCACAGTGTCCGAATCCCTCACCTACGACGTCGTCGTCGTCGGGTCCGGTGCCGGCGGGCTGTCCGCGGCCGTGGCTGCCGCCCACGGGGGCGCCTCCGTGCTCGTCGTCGAGAAGGCGGACGTGTGCGGCGGCGCCACCGCCTGGTCGGGTGGATGGATGTGGACACCGCGGAACCTGTTCGCCCACGCCGACGGTGTGCACGAGGACCGCGCGCAGCCGCGCCGCTACCTCGAACACCGGCTCGGGGACGAGTTCGATGCCGCCAAGGTGGATGCCTTCCTCGACGGCGCCCCCGAGATGGTCGAATTCTTCGAACGTCACACGGCGCTGCAGTTCGTCCCCGGTGCCGCCATCGCCGACATCCACGGTGACACGCCCGGCGCGGGCACGGGACACCGATCCGTCGCGCCGAAGCCGGTGAGCCTGCGCCGCCTCGGATCCGACGTCGCTGCGCTGCTGCGACGGCAGCTGTACGAGACCTCGTTCCTCGGCATGGGCATCATGGCCGGCCCGGACCTGCAGGCCTTCCTGCACTCGACGCGCTCCGGCCGCGCGTTCGTGCACTGTGCACGACGGGTCTCGACCCACATGCTCGACCTCGCCACCGAGCGCCGCGGCCAGCAACTGGTCAACGGCACCGCACTCGTGGGCCGGCTGCTGCGCTCCGCCCTCGACGCCGGCGTCGACATCCGGGTCGCCACCGCCGCCACCGCACTCGTCACCGACCCGTCCGGGCGCGTCACCGGAGTCCGGATCGACGGCCCCGGCGGTGCGCGTACCGTGTCCGCCCGCCGCGGTGTCGTCCTCGCCACCGGCGGGTTCACCCACGACATCGACCGGCGACGAGAGCTGTTCCCGCGGACTCCGAGCGGACGCGAACACTGGACGCTCACCCCGCCGACGACGACCGGCGACGGCATCTCACTGGGCGAATCCGTCGGCGGCCGCCTCGACCGCTCCCTCGCGTCACCGGTGGCGTACTGTCCCGTCTCCCTGGTCCGCTACCGCAACGGCAGGCAGGGGGTGTTCCCGCACATCCTGGACCGCGGAAAGCCCGGCGTCATCGGGGTGCTCGCCGACGGGCGCCGCTTCGTCAACGAGGCGCTCGGCTACCACGACTACACCCTGGCCATGATCGAACAGGTGCCGGACGGCGAGGAGGTGTGCTCCTGGCTGATCGCCGACCAGCAGTACCTGCGGTACTTCCCGCTCGGCATGGCCAAGCCCTTCCCGATCCCCACCTGGCCCTACCTGCGATCCGGATACCTCTCGAAGGGGCGCACGATCCGCGACCTCGCGGAGAAGATCGGCGTCGACCCGGACGGGCTCGAGAAGACCGTCACCGCGTTCAACGAGAGCGCCCGAGTCGGGGAGGATCCCGAATTCGGCCGTGGCACCACACCGTTCAACGTCAAGTCCGGCGACGCGGACAACCCCTGGCCGAACCCGTCCCTCGCCCCGCTCGAACGCGGTCCCTTCTACGCCGTCAAGGTCGTCCCGGGCAGTTTCGGCACGTTCGCCGGCCTGGTCACCGACTCGTCGTCGCGGGTGCTGAACGGCGACGACCGGCCGATCGACGGGCTGTTCGCGGTCGGTGTCGACCAGTCCAGCGTGATGGGCGGCCACTATCCCTCCGGCGGAATCAACCTGGGCCCGGCAATGACCTTCGGGTACCTGACCGGACGCCGACTCGCCTCGACCACAGGAGCCACCCGATGAGCACCCCACTCGGCCTCGCCGCCCTCACCGTCCTCGACACACCGCCGCTGCAGCACGTCGACCTCGCCGAGCGGCACGGCTTCGACACGATCGGACTGCGTCTGCTGCCCGCAGCGCCCGGCACCACCGCCTATCCACTGCACGAGGACGACGCCGCGCTGTCCGCACTCGTCCGGCGGCTGAACGATTCTCCGGTCGAGGTGTTCGATCTCGAGATCATCCGAATCGGACCGGATTTCGACGCGACGGCGTACGTGCCGCTGCTCGAGGCCGGGGCCCGGCTCGGGGCGAAGGCGGTGCTCGTCGGCGGCGACGACCGCGACCGTAGCCGTCTCACCGACTCGTACGCGCGGCTGGCGGAACTGTGCGCCTCCTACGGCATCGTCGCGAGCCTCGAATTCATGCCGTGGACCGCGGTTCCCGACGCGAAGACCGCGGTGGAGATCGTCGGGCAGGCCGACGGCCCGGCCCGCAGCGTCCTCGTCGACGCGCTGCACGTCGCGCGTTCGGCCACGTCGCCCGAGGACCTGGCCGCGATTCCGCGCGAGTGGCTGCACTATGCCCAGATGTGCGACGGCTCGGTTCCCGCCCCGCGTGACCACGCGGAGCTGATCCGGCACGCCCGCGAGGAACGCCTGGTGCCGGGGTCGGGCGGCATCGACCTGCCGGCGATCTGGTCCGCCCTCCCGGCGGGGCTGCCGGTGAGCATCGAGTTGCCGAACGAGCCGTTGCGCCGAGCGGTCGGCACGGACGTCTGGCTCGAGCAACTGATCACGGCGGCCAGGGCCGTACTGGGTCGGGTCCCGGCCGCCGCGACCATCGAGTAGCTGCGCCGCACAGTTGAATTCGCTCGGAACATCGAAATCCGCCCACGCCGTGACGTGGGCGGATTCCGGTTCACCGCACGGATCCTGTGTGCGTGGGGTCAGAGACCGAGGTCCTTGGCGATGATCGTCTTCATGACCTCGCTGGTGCCGCCGTAGATGCGGCTGACGCGGGTGTCCGCGTAGAGCCGCGCGATCGGGTATTCGAGGACGTAGCCGTATCCGCCGTGCAGCTGCAGGCACTTGTCGATGATGCGGCCCGCGGCTTCGGTGCTGAACAGTTTGGCACGTGCCGCATCCGGCACGGTGAGCTCTCCGCGGTCGTGCAGCTCGAGGGCGTTGTCGACCATCAACTGCACGGCCTGCAACTCGGTGGAGCATTCGGCGAGCACGAACTTGGTGTTCTGGAACGCGGCGACCGGCTTGCCGAACACCTTGCGGTCCTTGGTGTATGCCAGTGCGTGCTGCAGGGCGGCGGCCGCGGTGGCGGATGCGCCGAATGCGATCGTCAGACGTTCCTGCGCGAGGTTGTGCGTCAGGTAGGAAAAGCCCTTGCCCTCCTCACCGAGCAGATCCTGCACCGGCACCTGGACGTCGGTGAACGACAGTTCCGCGGTGTCGGAGGTCTTGAGGCCGATCTTCTCGACCTTGCGGCCGACGGCGAACCCCTCAGTGGTGGTGTCGACGACGAGGATCGACAGCCCGGCCCGCCGGTTCTCCGGGTCGAACGGGGCCGTGCGGCACACCGTGAGGACGCGGTCGGCGAGCACACCGCCGGTGATGAACGTCTTCGCGCCGTTGACGACGTAGTGGCTGCCGTCCTCCGACAGCTTCGCCGTCGTCGAGATGTTCGCGAGGTCCGATCCCGTGCCAGGTTCGGTCATGGCGATCGCGAACATCAGATCGCCGGAACAGAATCCGGGCAGCCAGCGCTGCTTCTGCTCGTCCGTGCCGTACTCCATCAGGTACGGCAGGATCAGATTCGTGTGCACGGAGTAGGAGCCGAACGACGCGCCGGCTGCAGCGACCTCCTCGGCGACGACCGCGTTGAACTTGATCGACGACTCGCCACCACCGCCGTACTCCTCGGGTGCCTGGATACCGAGGATGCCGAGTTCGCCGAGGCGGCGGTAGAAGTCACGCGGGGGATGGCCGTCGGCCTCCCACTCGTGTTGGACGGGGGCGACTTCCTTCGCGATGAAGTCGCGGACGGTCTTGCGGAACGCTTCGTGGTCTTCGTCGAACACCGTACGCTGCACGGGCGGTCTCCTCGGGTCTCGGATGAATCGGGAATACAGCTGAATCAGGAATACAGCTGAATCGGGACTACAGCGCGTATTCGCGCAGCACGCCCTTGCTGATGATCGTCTTCTGGATCTCGCTGGTGCCCTCGCCGATGAGCAGGAACGGTGCCTCGCGCATGAGCCGCTCGATCTCGTACTCCTTGGAGTAGCCGTAGCCGCCGTGGATGCGGAAGCTGGCCTGGGTGACCTCCGAGCAGTACTCGCTGGTGAGATATTTCGCCATGCCCGCGGCGACGTCGTTGCGCTCGCCGGAGTCCTTGAGCCGCGCGGCGTTGACCATCATCAGGTGGGCGGCCTCGACCTTGGTGGCCATCTCGGCGAGGGAGAACGAGATCGCCTGGTGCGCGGCGATGGGCTTGCCGAACGTGGTGCGCTGCTGGGCGTAGCGGGCGGCGAGCTCGAACGCGCGGATCGCGACGCCGCAGGCGCGGGCGGAGACGTTGACGCGGCCGACCTCGACGCCGTCCATCATCTGGTAGAACCCCTTGCCCGGGGCGCCGCCGAGGACGTCGGTGGCCTTCGCACGGTAGTTGTCGAAGATCAGCTCGGTGGTGTCGATCCCCTTGTAGCCCATCTTGTCGATCTTGCCCGGGATCGTGACGCCGGGGACGACCTCGCCGAAGCCGGCGGGCTTCTCGACGAGGAAGGTGGTGAGATTCTCGTGCGGCTTGGCGGCGCCTTCCTCGGTGCGCACCAGGGCGGCGACGAGGGTGGAGCTGCCGCCGTTGGTCAGCCACATCTTCTGGCCGTTGATCACGTAGTCGCCGTCGGCGTCGCGCTTGGCCTTGGTGCGGATCGCGGCGACGTCCGAGCCCAGTTCGGGTTCGGACATCGAGAACGCGCCGCGGGTCTCGCCGGTGGCCATCTTCGGCAGGTAGTAGCTCTTCTGCTCGACGGTGCCGTGCTGACGCAGCATGTAGGCGACGATGAAATGGGTGTTGATCACCCCGGACACGCTCATCCAGCCGCGGGCGAGTTCCTCGACGCACAGCGCGTAGGTGAGCAGGGATTCGCCGAGTCCGCCGTACTCCTCGGGGATCATCAGCCCGAACAGGCCCATCTCCCGCATCGCATCGACGATGTCCTGCGGGTAGGTGTCCGAGTGTTCGAGTTCCTGGGCGTTCGGAATGATCTCGCGGTCGACGAACCGCCGGACGGTGGCGAGGATCTCGGTCTGGAACTCGGTCAGGCCGAGGGTCTGGGCGAGGCGGGTCATACGGCGAGGTCCTTCTCGAGGGCGGGGAGGGTTCCGGCGGGCACCCGGATGGTCCCGTCGGTGGCGAGGCGATCGATCTCCTGGGGCGTCAGACCCAGGTGCTCGGCGAGAACGGCGGCGGTGTCGTCGCCGTTGGCGGGCGCCGGACGGGGCGCGGGGTGGTGGCCGTCGAACGACATCGGCAGGCTGGGGGCCAGGTGCCCGCCGACACGGGGCTGGTCGACGTACTGGAACATCGGGTTGGCGGTCACGCGAGGGTCTTTCGCGATCTCGGCGAAGGTGCGGTACCGCTCGTGCAGGATCGAGGTGCCCGCGAGGGCGGCCTCGACCTCGGCCGCGGTGTGCTCGCGGAACCACACGGCGAACAACGCGTCGAGCACCTCGCGGTGCCGGTAGCGGTCGCCCTCGTTGCGGAAGTCGGCGCCCAGGGCGGATTCGAGCGCGCCCACCGCGGTCGTCGTGCCGGTCAGGTCGGTCAGGTCCCGGAAGTGCCGCGGGGTCAGCGCGACGACCATGAAGGAGGCGCCGTCGGACGTGGTGAAGTCGCGCCCGTAGGTGCCGTAGACGGAGTTGCCGATGCGGTCGCGTTCGGGCCCGCCGAGCTGGGCCTCGGCGAGATAGCCGAGGTTTCCGGCGGTGGCGAGGGCGACGTCCTCGAGCGGCAGCACGATCTTGGCGCCCGCGCCGGTGACCTCGCGGCGGTGCACCGCGGACGCCACCGACAGCGCGGCGTAGAGACCGCATGCGAGGTCCCACGCCGGCAGCAGGTGATTGACCGGGCCGTCGTGGCCGACGGGACCGGTGGCGAGCGGGAAGCCGGCGGCGGCGTTGACGGTGTAGTCGACGGCGGAGCCGCCGTCGGCGCGGCCGAGGACCTGCACGTGGATCAGGTCGGGACGGATCGCGGCGAGGCTGTCGTAGTCCAGCCAGTCCCGCCCGGCCGCGTTGGTGACGAGCACCCCGGCGTCGGTGATCAGATCACGGATCAGACTGTGCGCCTCTGGATCCCGGAAGTCGGCGGCGAAGGAACGCTTGCCCTTGTTCAGACCCGCCCAGTAGATCGATTCGCCGTCGTCGGTGACGGGCCACCGATGGTAGTCGGCGGCCCCGCCGATCGGGTCCACGCGGACGACCTCGGCACCGAGCTGCGCGAGCGTCATGCCGCACAGGGGAGCCGCGATGAAACTCGAGACCTCGACGACCCGCACCCCGGCCAGGGGCGCGGTGGACGAGGGGAGCTCGTCGATGGAAGCAGTGGGGTTCATGTCGCCTGTCCTCATCCGCCCGGACGTCGGAGCCCGGAACGCGCCGACGAAGTTGTACGGCCAAATATGCAGCACCGCCGGACCGTAGGACCAACACCGTTCGGCTATAGGTCGGTTAGCGGCCGTCAATGGCCCCGTTCGCACCGCCGGAAGTCCATAGGTATCGGTGATCGGTCGATTCACCGACCGGACATTGCTTCAGTGACCTACACCACGTTGAATGGATGCCGAGCGCCTGATCGGTGCACATCTCTCGGTCGACGACGCACCGTCCGACCGACACATCCCTTCGAGCCATTAAGGGGACACTCCGGTGACCACTGGCGAAATCTCGCACGACGCAGCGCACGGCGCCCCGCCGAAGGGGGCTACCCCACTCGTCAGCGGCAAGCAGGCGTGGGGCATGACCGGCCTCGTGATCTTCCTGTACGTCGTCAACTATGCCGACAAGGCTGTGCTGGGCATCATCGCGCAGCCGCTGGCTCGCGAGCTGGGACTGTCCTCCTCCCAGATCGGCCTCGTCGGATCCTTGTTCTTCGTGACCTTCACGCTCGGCGGTTTCCTCGCCGGCCCCCTCAACAAGTACCTCACCCTGCGGTGGGCGCTGCTGGCGCTGGGCGCCGTCTGGTCGGTGGTCATGCTGCCGCTGGTCGTCTCGGCGAGCCTGATGATGCTGATCGTCACCCGCATGCTGCTCGGCCTGGCCGAGGGCCCCAGCTCCGCGCTCATGCACACCGCCGCGTACTCCTGGCATCCCCCGGCCAAGCGCGGCCTGCCCGGCGCGTTCCTCGCCGGCTCGGCGTCGGTCGCGAAGATCGCCCTCGCTCCGATCCTCGCCTACATCACCGTCCAGTGGGGCTGGCGCGCCGCCCTGATCGCGCTGTCGATCCTCGGTGCCTTGTGGATGGCGTCGTGGCTGACCGGCTGGAAGGAAGGCCCGTTCACCGCGACGGCCGTGAAGAAGGGGACCGGCGCCGCCTCCACCGAGCCGTCGGTGCCGTGGAAGAAGATCTTCCTCACCCGCACGTTCCTCAGCTGCGTCGTCCTGATCATGGTCGTCTACGCGCTCACCACCGTCGTGCTGACCTGGCTGCCCTCCTACTTCGAGGTGGGTCTCGGCTACAGCGCCCTGCAGGCCGGCTCGATGTTCGCCCTGCCGTCGATCGTCGGCCTGATCCTGATGGTCACGTCCGGTTCGGTCACCGACCGGCTCGCCCAGCGCGGCTACCGCTCCCGCGTCGTGCGGATCATCGTTCCCGGTGCCGGTGTCCTGGTCTGCGGTTCCGTCCTGGTGTTCCTGCCCAGCATCGGCACCCCGGCCCTGGCGGTCGCGGCCGTGTCCATCGGCTACGGCTTCGGGGCGATCGCCTTCCCCCTCATCAACGCCGCGATCTCCGAGCTGTGCCCGCCGCAGCAGACCGCCGGCACGATGGGCGTGTTCCTCGCGCTCATGGCCGTCGGCGGCCTCGTCGCCCCCTACGGCACCGGTGTGCTCGTCGACAACGCCGCCACCGCGGCCGAGGGCTACGCGACCGCGTTCCAGGTCATCGGTGCGCTGGGCATCGTCGCCGCGATCCTGGTCCTGGTCTTCGCGAACCCGGAACGCGACCGCGCCGTCATCCGGTCGGAGGCCCCCGCGAAGGCATAGCTTCCGCCTAACGGAGCCATCCACCGAATGTCCTTTCCCCACCGGCCGGGTGCGTGATCGACTCGATATCGAGGGCCACCACCCGGCCGGTCGTCGTCTCCCGCTACTGCAAAGGATCCACCCATGCGCGATGCCGTGATCGTCGATGCCGTCCGCACCCCCGTCGGACGCCGGGGCGGCGCCCTGTCCGAGATCCACCCCGTCAACCTGTCGGCACATGTGCTGACGGCGCTGGCCGAACGGGTCGGGCTCGATCCGGGCACCGTCGACGACGTGATCTGGGGTTGCGTCAGCCAGGTCGGCGAGCAGGCCGGCATCGTCTCCCGCTCGGCGGTGCTCGCCGCCGGCTGGCCCGTGACGGTTCCGGCCACCACGCTGACCCGGGCCTGCGGTTCGAGCCAGCAGGCGGTCTCGTTCGCCGCCGCCACCGTCCTGTCCGGCCAGAACGACGTGGTGATCGCCGGCGGCGTCGAGGTGATGAGCCGGGTGCCGATGGGCACGGCCGCGAAGAACGGCGAGCACTTCCCGACGGAGGTGCTCGACCGGTTCGGCGTCGACGGCTTCAGCCAGGGCGTCGGCGCGGAGATGATGGCCGAGAAGTGGGGCCTGTCCCGCACCCTCCTCGACGAGTTCTCGCTGCGTTCGCACGAGCGTTCCGCCGCCGCGACCGACGCCGGAGCCTTCACCGGGCAGCTCGCGCCGATCGCCGGGCTGACCGCCGACGAGGGTATCCGCCGCGGCGGCAGTGTCGAATCGCTCGCCAAGCTGAAGACGGTCTTCAAGGAGGACGGGGTGATCCATGCCGGCAACTCCTCGCAGATCTCCGACGGCGCGGGAGCCCTGCTCGTCACCACCAGCGAGTACGCGGCCGCCCAGGGGTGGACGCCGATGGCGCGGATCCACACCGCCGTCGTCGCCGCCGACGACCCGGTCATCATGCTCACCGGACCGATCCCCGCCACCCAGAAGGCCCTCGACCGGTCGGGCCTGTCGCTCGACGACATCGGGGCCTTCGAGATCAACGAGGCGTTCGCACCGGTTCCGCTCGCGTGGCAGGCCGAGACCGGCGTCGACGACGCGCGCCTGAACCCGGTCGGCGGCGCCATCGCCGTGGGGCACCCGCTCGGCGGATCCGGCGCGATCCTCATGACTCGACTGGCACATCACATGCGCGACAACGGAATCCGATACGGTCTGCAGTCGATGTGCGAGGCCGGCGGCATGGCCAACGCCACCATTCTCGAACTGCTCTGACACGCACTTCACGCAAAGGAACGAAAGATATGGAACTGAAGGGTCTTTCCGTCGCGATCACCGGCGGCGCCTCCGGTCTCGGCCTGGCCACCGCCCGCCGCGTCCTCGACGCCGGCGGCACCGTCACCCTCGTCGACCTGCCCGGCTCACCGGGCGCCGACGTCGCGAAGTCCCTCGGTGACGGCGCCACGTTCGCTGCGGCCGACGTCACCGACGCCGAGCAGTTCGCCGCCGCCCTGGACGTCGCGCACGAGCGCGGCGGTCTGCGCGGGCTCGTGCACTGCGCCGGCGCCGGCCGCAAGATGCGGATCCTCGAGAAGGACGGCAAGGCCGGTTCGCTCGAGGACTTCGAGTTCGTGATCCGCCTCAATCTCATCGGGTCGTTCAACGCGCTGCGCCTCGGCGCCGAGCGCATGGCCGCACTCGAACCGGTCGACGGCGAGCGCGGTGCCATCGTCATGACCGCCTCCGTCGCGGCGTTCGAGGGCCAGATCGGCCAGATCAACTACTCGGCGTCCAAGGCCGGCATCGTCGGCATGACCGTCGTCGCCGCCCGCGACCTGGCGAGCAAGAACATCCGGGTCAACACGATCGCGCCGGGCATCATGGACACCCCGCTGCTCGCCCGCCTGCGCGACGACGTGCGGGCCTCGCTCGAGAAGACCGTGCCGAATCCGGCGCGCCTGGGCCGCCCGGACGAGTTCGGCCGGCTGGCCACCAACATCCTCGAGAACGGCTACCTCAACGGTGAGACCATCCGACTCGACGGTGCCATCCGCATGGCCCCGCGCTGAGGTGGCGACGATGAGCACCGACGTGCCCGCCCTGTCCCTGACCTACCCGGACGTGACGATGGGTGTGTGGGCGCCGAGCATGGCCGCCCTGTACGGCGACCGCCCCGCCGTCGTCGACGGCGAGCGAACCTGCACGTACCGCGAGCTCGACGAGCGGTCCGCGCAGTTCGCCTCCGCGCTGACGGCGGCCGGTGTGGCTCCGCGCGACGTGGTGCTGATGCACGTGGGCAACTGCATCGAGTTTCTCGTCGCCTACTACGGCGCGCTACGCACCGGGGCTACCGTGACGCTGGTCAACCCGCTGCAACCGGAACCGGGTCTGCGCAAGCAGATCGAGGAGACCGGCGCCGTCGCGGCCGTCACCCAGACGCAGCAGTTGGGAGTGCTGCTCGGCGCCGCCGCGGGCACCACCGTCGCGACGATCGTGGTGGCATCCGACGACCCGGTGTCCGCACCGCCCACGTCCGCGGCCGTGGTGCGGTTCGACGACTTCCTCTCCGGACAGCCCACCGCGTTCACACCGGCACACGTCGCCGGAACGGACGTCGCGCATCTGGCCTACACGGGCGGCACCACCGGCATCTCCAAGGGTGTGCGGGTGCTGCACCGCAACGTGGTCGCCAACGTGACCCAGATGTGCGGTTGGCGGGCCGCCCACCAGGTCGTCACCACCGGTGACGGGCTGGTCGCGCTGCGCCCGATCGAGGGGCTCGACGTGCACGGGGTGATCCCCGGCGAGGGCGCCACCGTCGTCGTGTCCCCGCTGTTCCACGCCCACGCGCTGATCAACACGTCGTTCCTGCTGCTGTGCGGCCTCACCCAGGTACTCGCGGGCCGATTCGACCCCGCGCGCATGCTCGAGCTCGTCGAGCGGCACCGCGTCAGCTACATCACCGGCAGCCCGGCCATGTGGCATGCGCTGGCCACCCACCCGGACGTCGCACGCCGTGACACCACGTCGGTGCGGGTCGTGTCGTCGGGTGCGGCGCCGATCGATCACGTCACGCTCGAGGCGCTGGAGGTGGCGTTCCCGAACGCCCGTGTGGCCGAGGGGTACGGCCTGACCGAGGGCACGTGCGTGGTCACCGCCATGCCGCTGGTCGTCGGGTCGGCCTACCGTCTCGGCAGTGTGGGCCTGCCCCTCTTCGACACCGAGCTCGAGATCCGGGCACAGGGCGATCCGAGCGTCGTCCTCGGTGACGGCGAGCGCGGTGAGCTGTGGATCCGGGGGCCGCAGGTGACCGACGGCTATCTCGGCCATCCCGAGATCACGGCCCAGCAGTACGTGGACGGCTGGCTCGACACCGGCGACATCGCCTACCGCGACGCCGACGGCTACGTCTACATCTGCGATCGCGCCAAGGACATGCTGATCTACAAGGGCTACAACGTGTATCCGCGTGAGCTCGAGGAGATTCTGGTGTCCCATCCGGCGGTGTCGACGGCCGCGGTGGTCGGCCGGGAGGCCGGCAGCGTCGGCCAGGAACCGGTCGCCTTCGTGGTGCCGGTGCCGGGCACGCAACCCGACCCGGCCGAGCTGATGGCGTTCGTCGCCGAGCAGGTCTTGCCCTACAAGAAGATTCGCGAGATCGTCCTCGTGGACGCACTGCCCACCTCCGCGGCGGGCAAGGTGCTCAAGACGGACCTGCGGACGCGGCTCGAGCAGTCCGCAGCCACGCGCTGAACCATCCTCGCCGTGCGTGTTTTCGGTAGTACCGACTACCGGAAACACGCACGGCGAGGCCGTTCTGCCCGTGCGTGGTTCTGGTAGCCCTTGCTGCCAGAACCACGCACGGGTGCGGGTCAGCCGCGCTGGGCCTGCTTGACGAGTCCGCCGCCGATGATCAGGCGCTGGATCTCGCTGGTGCCCTCGTACAGGCGCAGCAGCCGCACGTCCCGGTAGATCCGCTCGACCGGCACCTCCCGCATGTAGCCGGTGCCGCCGTGGATCTGCACCGCCAGATCGGCGACCTTGCCGACCATCTCCGTGCAGAACAGCTTCGCCGCCGACGGCGCGATCCGCCGGTCGGTGCCTGCCACCCACGCCCGCGCCGCGTCGCGCACCAGCGCCCGCCCGGCCATCACCCCGGTCTGCTGATCGGCGAGCATCGCCTGCACCAGCTGGAAGCTGCCGATCGCGGTGCCGCCCTGCGTGGCGGTCGCCGCGTACGCCACCGACTCGTCCAGCGCGCGCTGCGCCTGCCCCACCGACAGCGCCGCGATGTGCACCCGGCCCCGGGCCAGCGACGTCATCGCGGCCTTGTAGCCGACGTCCTCGCTGCCGCCGACCAGCGCCGCCGCCGGCACCCGCACCTGGTCGAAGTGCACGTCCGCGGTCCACGCCCCCTCCTGGCCCATCTTCGCGTCCTTGCTGCCCACCGTCACGCCCGCGGTGTCGGCGGGGACGAGGAACACCGCGATGCCGGTGCCGTTCGCGTCGGCGGGGCGGGTGCGGGCGAACACGACGAACAGGTCCGCGATCGGGGCGTTGGTGATGAACCGCTTCTCACCGGTGAGCACCCAGTCGTCGCCGTCGCGCACGGCCTTGGTGCGCAGCCCGGCCGGGTTCGAGCCGGCGCCGGGCTCGGTGAGGGCGAACGACGCGACGACCTCGCCGGAGGCGATCTTCTCGAGCCACTGCGTCTTCTGCTCGTCGGTGCCGAACCCGACGAGGACCTGGCCGGCGATGCCGTTGTTGGTGCCGAACATCGACCGCAGCGACAGGGTGGTGTAGCCCAGTTCCATCGCCAGTTCGGCGTCCTGCATCAGGTTCAATCCGAGCCCGCCCCACTGCTGCGGGATGGCGTACCCGAACAGACCCATCTCCTTGGCCGCGGCGCGGATGTCGTCGGGGATCGCGTTCGTGTCGGCGATCTCCTGTTCGCGCGGCACGACCACGCCACGCACGAATGCGCGGGTCTGGGCGAGGATTTCCTGGAAGTCGTCGTCGTCCACCTCAGTGGCCGGCATCGCAGTCGAGGTTGTCATGACACCACCATCGGTTCCGGGACCTCGGGTGTCCAATACGAATCGCCCCATCACCACATAGGCACTGTCGATGAATCGGGCGGGGTCGAATCACCGGTCCTCTCGGTATATTCGGAGCATCAGCCGACGGGCGTCGCCCGCGTCCTCGATTCATCGGTGTCTTCCCGCCGTCCCCGGACCGGGCAGGCTCGTGCGAAAGGAACCTCATGTCACTGCTGGAGAACCGAACCGCCGTCGTCACCGGAGGCGCTCAGGGCATCGGTTTCGCAATCGCACAGGAGTTCGTCGACGCCGGCGCCCGGGTGGTCCTCGGCGACCTCGACCTCGACGCCGCCACGGCCGCCGCCGAGAAGCTCGGCGGCCGCGACGTGGCCCGCGCGGTGCGGTGCGACGTCGTGAACGCGGACGAGTGGGACACGCTCCTCGCGGAGGCCGTCGACGGATTCGGCTCGCTCGACGTCGTCGTCAACAATGCCGGCATCACCCGCGACGCGACGATGCGCACCATGACCGAGGAGGACTTCGACCTGGTGATCGCCGTGCACCTCAAGGGCACCTGGCACGGCACCCGCAAGGCGTCGGCGATCATGCGCGACGCCAAGCGCGGCGCCATCGTCAACATCTCGTCGCTCTCCGGCAAGGTCGGGATGGTCGGTCAGACCAACTACTCGGCGGCGAAGGCAGGTATCGTCGGCCTGACCAAGGCCGCCGCGAAGGAGATGGCGCACCACGGCGTGCGCGTCAACGCGATCCAGCCGGGCCTGATCCGTTCCGCGATGACCGAGGCCATGCCGCAGAAGGCGTGGGATCAGAAGATGAGCGAGATTCCCATGGGCCGACCGGGCGAGGTGTCCGAGATCGCATCCGTGGCCCTGTTCCTCGCCTCCGACATGTCCTCCTACATGACCGGCACGGTGCTCGAGGTCACCGGCGGCCGCTTCATGTGAGTCCCTGTCTCACCGTCTCTTTCACTATCCCTCTCCTCTCCCGAAGGTCGTCATGCGCGAAGTCGTCATCTGCGAGCCCGTCCGCACCCCCATCGGTCGCTACGGTGGAATGTTCAAGTCCCTCAACGCCGTAGACCTCGGTGTCGCCGCCCTGAAGGGCCTGCTCGACCGCACCGGGATCGCCCCCGACTCGATCGAGGACGTCATCCTCGGCCACTGCAACGGCAACAGCGAAGCGCCGGCCATCGGCCGTGTCGTCGCGCTCGACGCCGGACTCCCGATCACGGTGCCGGGCATGCACATCGACCGTCGTTGCGGCTCGGGTCTGCAGGCCGTCATCCAGGCAGCGCTGCAGGTGGGCAACGGCGACAACGACGTCGTCGTCGCCGGCGGTGCCGAGTCGATGAGCAACGCCTCGTTCTATTCCGTCGACATGCGCTGGGGCGGTGCGCGCACCGGTGTGCAGATGCACGACAGTCTGGTGCGGGCCCGCGCCACCGCGGGCGGACGCCACTACCCGGTGCCCGGCGGCATGATCGAGACCGCCGAGAACCTGCGCCGCGACTACGGCATCAGCCGGCTCGAGCAGGACGAACTCGCCGTGTCGTCCCATGCCCGGGCCGTCGCCGCGCAGAAGAACGGCATCCTCGCCGAGGAGATCGTGCCGGTCACCGTCACCACCCGTGCCGGCGACGAGGTCATCGACACCGACGAGCATCCCCGTCCGGACGTCACCGTCGAGTCGCTGGCGAGGCTGAAGCCGATCATGGACAAGCAGGATCCCGAGGCGACGGTCACCGCCGGCAATGCCAGCGGCCAGAACGACGCCGCATCGATGTGCCTGGTCACGACCCCGGAGAAGGCCGCGGAGCTGGGGTTGACCCCGCTGGTTCGGGTCGTGTCCTGGGGGCTGGCCGGCGTGGCGCCGAAGATCATGGGCATCGGCCCGGTCCCGGCCACGGAGAAGGCCCTCGCGAAGGCCGGCATCACCCTCGCGGACGTCGACGTCATCGAGCTCAACGAGGCGTTCGCGGCGCAGGCGCTCGCGGTGACCCGCGAATGGAATTTCGGCGCAGCCGATTTCGAACGCACCAACGTCCACGGTTCCGGCATCTCCCTCGGCCACCCCGTCGGCGCGACCGGCGGCCGCATGCTGGCGACGCTCGCCCGCGAGCTGCACCGCCGCGACGGCCGTTACGGCCTCGAGACGATGTGCATCGGCGGCGGCCAGGGCCTGGCCGCGGTATTCGAAAAGGCGGCGTAGCCGCCGGTGTGTCCTTTGGGTTGCCAGGGCCGCCCAAAGGGCGCACCGGCGCGTCAGCGCCGGCGGCGCGTCAGCGCCGGCGTACCAGGTCGACGAACGCCTGACCGACCGCCGACAGAGAGGCGGGGTCGAAGGCGAGTCCGTACGCGCGCGCCAGCCGCGGTTCGCATGCGCGGACCACGACCCGGTCCCCGGCGGCCTCGGCGGGTACCCGATCCACGATCGACCCGCCGAGTCCAGCCGCCACCATCGGCAGCCGGACCTCGCGCTGGCCGACGAGCACGGAGATCTCCGGCCGGGCGCCGGCCGCGCGCAGTGCCGATTCCACCGCGTCGACCATCGAGGCGCCCGTCGGCGCGAACACCATGGGAATGTCCGGCAATTCGGACAGGTGGATCGGGCCCTCCGGAACCTCGAACCCCGGCGGATACGCCAGCCAGTACTCCTGTTCGCCGAGTTCGATCACCTCGAGTCCGTCACCGCCCTCGAGCGGCAGGTGCGCGACGACGAACTCGCAGTGGCCATCGCGAATCAACGACGCGACCTGCTCCTCGTCGCGTAGCGGCGAGAGCCGCACCGCCACTTTCGGATACTCGCGCCGGAACCGGGCGATCAGTTCCACCAGCGGTCCGACGGACAGCGACGGGAACGCCATGATGTCGAGCCGGCCCGCGACCGCGCCGTCGGACGTGGTCAGCAACTCCTCGACGGCGGTCACGTCGCGCAGGATCTGCCGGCTCGGGCCGACGAGGCTGCGCCCGGCTGCGGTGAGGACCATGCCGCGGCCGATGCGGTGGAACAGCTCGACGCCGAGTTCGCGTTCGAGGCTGCGCAGCGCCTGCGACACCGTCGGCTGTGCGACGCCGAGCGCGGCGGCGGCCCCGTTGATGCCGTTGTTCTCGACGACCGCGAGGAAGTACTCCACCTGCCGGAAATCCACAGTCCTACGCCCCCTGTCGCAGTGTCGAGGCGACCTCGAGGAACGCCGCCGCGGCCGGCGACGGCTCACCCGCACGCAGCACCAACCCGACCGGCCGGGTCAGCGGCGGCTCCAGGGGCCGCACCGTCACCGTGGGCATCTGCTGTTCGGCCACCGGCCTGGGCACCACCGTGGCGCCGGTGCCCAGGCACACCAGCTCCCATGTCGCCGCCGGGTGGGCGCAGTCGACGACGACGTTGGCGGCGTTCTCGGCAAGCAACTCGCCGGCCTTCGCAGCGTTGGTGCGATCACCGACGTCGACGACGAGCGGCACGTCCCGCACACGGACGCGCGGGACCGGATCCGGCAGGCCGGCCGCGAGGTCGTGGTGGAGAGCGAGCACGAGTTCCTGCTCGAACAGCGGCACGGTGATCATGCCGGCGTGCTCGACGGACAAGTCGGTCACCCCGATCTCGGCTTCCCCGCGTCGCAGCGCAGTGTGCACGCCGCCCGGGCCGTCCGCGTCGACGATCCGCACCAGGATGTGCGGGTAGCGGTCACGGAAGCGGCGCGCGAGCTCGATCATCGGATCGAAGGAGAACGACGAGTACGTCACCACGTCGACGCGGCCCGAGACGAGTTCGCGTACCGCGGCCACCTTCGCCTTCGCCCGTTCGACGTCGGCGAGGATCCGGCGGGCCGCTACGTCGAGCCGGCGTCCGTCCTCGGTCAGTGTGAGCCGGCGTCCGGTGCGGTCGAACAGGGTTGTGCCGAGCCGACGTTCGAGGGTCCGGATGGCCTGCGACAGCGACGGCTGCGAAATGTAGAGGGACTGGGCGGCCTTCGTGATCCCACCTCGGTCGACGACCGCGACGAAGTAGGTGATGAGGTGAAGGTCCACTCGCTTATCGTACGGGGGTTGTCACGGCCGTCGCCCAGCGGTCCGGATCGGTGCCGCATCCGGTGACCACTCCCCGGTCGGCGAGAACCAGCAGGTGGGCGTCGGTCTCGCGCACCGCGAGCCGGCGCAGCCGCGGCGCCATCGTCTCGAAGGGCCGGGACCACGAGATTCGGGTGGAGACCTCCCATGCCGTGGAGCCGGGATGCCGGGCCACGACGTCGGCGATCTCGTCCAGGCGTTCCTCGTGGTGGCCGAGCAGTGCCTGCGCGCGGGAAGCGACACCGCGGAAACGGTATTCGTGCGCGGGGAAGACCTCACCGTCGGGCAGGCCGACGGTGGCGTGCAGCGACAGCAGGTAGCGGTGCAACGGATTCGGCAGCTCACCCGGGATGGTGGAGATGTTGGGGCTGATGCGGGGGAGCATGTGGTCGCCGCTGAACACCAGTTCGTGGGTGTCGTCGACGAAGCACAGGTGACCGGGGGTGTGGCCGGGCGTCCACACGGCGCGCAGATCCCAGCCGGGCAGGTCGAGGGGGGTGCCGTCGTCGAGCACGACGTCGAGTGATTCGTGCGGCCCGAAGCGGACCAGTTCCATGACCTCGCCCGAGCGGACTTCGTCGGGCGCTCCGAGCCGGGCCAGCTGCCGGGCCCACGACGCGGCGTACCCTTCCCGGTCCGTCGCGGTGTGGTGGCCGAGCAGCGACGCGTCGGCGGCGTGCATCGCCAGCGCGGCTCCGCTGACCTCGCGCAGCCGTGGTGCCAGGCCGAAATGGTCGGGGTGCAGGTGGGTGATCGCCGCGAACCGGACCTCGGTGATGTCGTGCCCGGTCTGCCGGATCCCGTCGACGAGGGCCTGCCAGGACTGTTCCGAGTCCCAGCCGACGTCGATCAGGGCCAGGCCGTCGGGCAGTGCCAACGCGTAGACCAGCACGTAGCGCAGCGGATTGTTCGGCATGGGCACGGGAATCGACCACAGCCCGGGCCGGACCTGCTCGACCGGCGGCAGCTCACCGCGCCGCCACGCCTCCTGCTGCACGACGCCGACGACCTCGATCGCGGTCACGAGACCTCCTCCGCGAGAGTGTCGCGCAACGTGCGCTTGAGGATCTTGCCACTGGCGTTGCGCGGCAGCTCACTGACGAAGTGGACGCGCTGCGGCTTCTTGTAGGACGCGAGCCGGCCGGTGGTGAACGCGACCAGTTCGTTCTCGTCCGGTGCGGCGGTACCGTCGGCCACCCGCACGACGGCGGTGACGGCCTCGCCCCACTTGCGGTCGGGCACTCCGATCACGGCGACCTCGGCGACGGCGGGATGCTCGGCGAGCACCGACTCCACCTCGATCGGGTAGACGTTCTCGCCGCCGGTGATGATCATGTCCTTCACCCGGTCGGTGACGAACAGATAGCCGTCCTCGTCGAGGTGACCGGCGTCGCCGGTGCGCAGGAACCCGTCGTCGGTGAACAGCGCCGCGGTCTCCTCCGGGCGCCGCCAGTAGCCGGACGTGTTGTGCCGGGAGCGGCACACGATCTCGCCGGACTGTCCGACGGGTAGGTCCGCACCGGTCACGACGTCACGGATGGCGAGCTCCACGCCGGGCATCGGGCGGCCCGCCGAGCGCAGCAGGTAGGACCGCGGACCGGTCGGGTCGTGGTCCTCGACGCGCAGCGCGGTGACGGAGCCACTCGTCTCCGTCATCCCGTAGCGCTGGACGAAGCCGCATCCGAGGGTGCGCACGGCGCGCCGCAGCATCGTCGGGGTGACCGGGGAGGCGCCGTAGAAGATCAGCTGCAGGCTCGACAGGTCGAACGAGTCCAGGTCGGTCAGGTCGAGCAGCATCTGCACGGTCGCGGGCACCAGGAACGCGTGGGTGATGCCATGCTGCTCGACGAGCGAGGCGACGGTGCGCGGATGGAACTCGCCGAGCAGGACGGCGTGCACCCCGGCGGACAGGCAGGTGCTCAGCCAGCCGGCGCCGGCGATGTGGAACAGCGGCATCGCGTTCAGCGCCACCGACTCGGGCTGCCAGTGGTAGATGCGCTGCCCCTCCTCGTCGTTGTGGAGGTTGCGGTGCGTGATGAGCACGCCCTTCGGCGTGCCGGTGGTGCCGGAGGTGTAGAGCTGCAACAGGACCGCGTCGGGATCGTCGCCGCGGCCGGGATCGTCGTCCGTGCCGCTACCGGCGAGTCGTTGCCACGTCCACGCCCCCGGCAGCAGCTCGTCGCCGGGTTCGGCGTCGACGAGGACGACGGGCAGGCCGGGCAGCGCGGCACGGATCGCCTCCGCTGCCGCGGCGAACCCGGATTCGACGACGAGCACGTCGAGTTCCGCGTCCTCGGCGATGCGGGCGGCCTCCGCCGGGGTGAGCCGCCAGTTCAGGGGGACGAACACCAGCCCCGCCTTCCCGCAGGCGACGAACGTCTCGGCGGCCTCGAGGCGCATGCGCAGCAGGGCCCCGATCCGCCCGCCGCGCCGGGCCAGCCCGTTCAGGGCGGTCGCGACCCGGTTGGTGCGCCCGTCGAGCTCGGCGAAGGTGACGGTGGTGTCGCCGCAGGTCAGTGCGAGTGCGTCCGGCCGTTCCGCCGCGTGCTGCCGGACCCGCTGCGGAAGGTGCAGACCGCTCACATCACACTCCTCGTTCCGTTCGGCGAGCGCCTCGATGCCGGGCCCGCCGTGCCCGATCAGTCGACCACCGCCGCGTCGAGGGGACAAAGTCCAAGATCCACAGCGACCGATAGCGAGTGCCTATGTCGGGGGTCGGGCAGTGGGCGACTGTCCCTGCGCGTAGAAGTGCTTCTTGCGCGGGTACGGACGCGCGCAAGGAGCACAACCCCGCGCGGATGTCCGGTTCGACCCCGGGCTCAGCGCCCCAGCGCCGTGAATCTCCCCGTCACGGCGTCAGGACACCAGGAACCGGCCGAGTTGCGGCGCGGCCTCACCGGGATGCTTGGCCTGGATCGCCTCGCCGATGGCCTGGAGCTTCCAGTCCTGCCCCTGCCGGTACACCTTGGCCATCACCATGCCGGTGAACGGCATGCCGCCCTGCAGGGTGTAGCGGGCCAGCTCGGCGTTGTTGGTGCCGTCCACCAGCCGGCAGAACGCGTTCGCGACCTGCTCGAAGGTGTGGCCCTTGTACGAGGTGACGATGAACATGACGGTCGTGATGTGGGCGGGTACGCGGGTGAGGTCGACGAGCACGACCTCGTCGTCGCCGGCGCCCTCGCCGGTGAGGTTGTCGCCCTGGTGCTGGATCGAGCCGTCCTTGGAGCGCAGCTGCCCGTAGTACGCGACGTCGACGAGATTCTGGTCGGCGAACAGCACAGCCGACGCGTCGAGGTCGATGTCGGCGGCACGATTGCCGAACAGGCCCCGCTTCGCGACCGGGTCCCAGCCCAGCCCCATGCGCAGGTAGGTCAGGGCCACGCCGCCCTCCTTGCGGAGGGTGACCTTCTGGCCCTTGACGAGGCTGACGGGCCGGCTCTTGGTGAGGCTGACCTCGGGCTGGGCGTCCGGCGCCGGTTGCGGCGCGGAGGCCTGCACGTACGGCTGCGGCGGGGCCGGCTGCGGGTAGGGCTGCGGGGCGGTCGCCGGCGGGGTGGCGTAGGCCGGCGGGACGGGCGGCGCTGCCGGGGGTGCAGGCGGGACGGGCTGCGCCGGTTGCGGGGCGGCGGCCGGCGCGTCGTCGACGCTCACGCCGTGGTCGGTCACGAGGGCGGCGAATCCGCCCGCGTAGCCCTGGCCGACGGCTCGGACCTTCCAGGTGCCCTGCCGCCGGTACAGCTCGAGGGCGATCACGATCGACTCGCTGCTCAGGCCGTCGATCCGGTACTCGTAGAGGACGGTGCCCGCGGTGTCGGCGACCCGCGCGGTCGGCGGGGCGAAGCGGCCGAAGCTGCTCGACGCGTCGTCGAGGGTGATGACCGCACGCACCTGGTCGATGTCCGCCGGCACCTGGTTCAGTGACACGGCCAGCGACGCGGCCTGGCCGGGCGCGCCGGGCACGAGCCGCACGCCCGGCCCGGTGGGCTGGTTGAAGAAGACGAAGTCGGCGTCGGAGCGCACCTTGCCGTCGGCCTTGACCAGCAGGGCGGACAGGTCGGCCGGGGTGGTCAGCTCGACGGAGACGACGACGTCGGTGGCGGTGAGGGGGCCGTTCTGACCCTTGGCGAGAGATACGGGCACGGGTGGGGTCCTCACTGTTACTGGAAACTCGGTCTCGGGAAACTCGGTCTCGGGAAATGCGGGGCGTCATTGTCACTGTACGAAGCCGCGCCGATCCGGGCGGATCGGGCGAACCAGGCGAGGATCTCCTCGCCGGCCCGGATCCCCGCCTGCCGGGTCACCGTCAGTGTCGGGTGCCGCCAGTCCAGCGCCTCGAGTTCGCCGTGGCGCGGCCGGATCGCGGCGTCGGCGGCGGTCAGCATCTCGGCGTCGAGCGCGCCGTCCCCGGCGGCGAGTACGACGGCGTCCGGGACGAGCGTGCCGTCGTCGACCAGACGTCGGCGGACCTCGGCGACCGCGCGGCTCTTGCACACCGCCGACGGCATCGTGTACAGCTTGCGGCCCTGCTGAGACGCGTTCCATCCGCGGCGCCGGCACCAGTGGTCCCATTCGTCGAGGAAGCCGACGGGCTGCGCGGCGACGTCGATCACGAGATAGCAGAACAGCTCGTCGGCGACCCGGAACTTGTGCACCCAGTCGTCGGAGATGCGGCGGCGCAGTTCGGCGGTGACCTCGTCGAGTCCGGCGCCCTCGGTGCGCACGGCCGTGTCCACCGTCCGTCGCCACCCGGCGTCCGGCACCCCGTCGGCGAGGATCATGCCGCCGTTGCTGGCGATCGCGTACCGCCACGGCGCCCCGGGCAGGTCGATGCGCCGGAACTGCTCCGGGGTGCGCGTGGTGGTCGGCACCACCACCGCCGCCGCGGTGAGGTCGCGCAGGCGCTGCGCGGATGTGACGGTCACGTACGACAGGGGTGCGCCGTCGTAGTGCTCGACGCACACCAGATCGCCGTCGGGGACAGGTGATTCGCCCATCGCGGCGCGTGAGTAGATCATCGTGCGGTCGAGGTCGGTGGCGACGAGGGTGGTGGTCACGGCAGATCCTTGATCAGGCCCATGCACGAATATGCCAGGTCGGGAACCACGTCCACCGGCACGTCGCGGGCGGCGGCGAGCATCCGGATGTGCGCGTGCTCCTCGGCGTCGGCCTCGCGGACCAGCACCCGCCACGGCACGCGCCGCAGCAGCACCCGGGTGGTCTCGCCGACACCGGGTTTGACGTAGTTGACAGTGGAGATGCCGTACTCGGCCCGCACCTTCTCCACCGACTCCCAGCCCGCCCACGTGGGGGTGCGATCGGAGTGCAGGATGTTCCCGGCGGCGGTGACCGCGGCCTCCCGGTCGCCGAACTCGGCCGCCACGGTGTCGAGGAGGACCGCCGAGACGTCCTCGCCGGCAAGTTCGGCGTAGAACTTGGCGCCGTGGAACTCGCCCGGGCCGATCAGGGTTTCGTTGAGGACAGTGCGTGAAACCAGTCCGGACACGGTGGAATTCAGGCACGCCGAGGCGATGAGGAAGTCGTCGCGGGTGCCGTAGGTCCGCACGCAGTACCCGGGGTCGGCGAGCACGGCGAGGTCGTCGGAAAGCTCCGGGCCGCCCGCGGCCCGGTACTCGGCCAGGGCCGCCGTGAGTTCGCGGGCGATGGCGCCCTTGCCGGTCCAGCCGTCGACGAACACCACCGAGGCCGGATCGTGTCGTGCCGTCACGTGGTCGAGGGCGGCGAAGTCGATACCACGGCCCCGCACGATCGACACCGCATAGTGCGGCAGGTTCAGTCCGTGGTGCCGCTGCGCCCAGCGGCGGATCAGGATCCCGACGGGAGTGCCTGCGCGGGCCAGCGATACGAGCGTCAGGTCCCGGCCCCGTTCGGCGAGCAGCAGTTCGGTGACGGTGCCGACGGCGTGCGCGAGGCGCCCCGCCGTCGCGGCGAGCACCTTGTCGAACAGCTCGCAGTAGGCGGCATCGGGTTGGTATTCGATCGGCAGCGACTCGGCGTAGTGGGCGAGGCCCGCCTGGATGCGGCGCTCGCGTTCGGCGACGTCGGCCTCGAGTGCGACGTGTGAGAGGTCCTTGAGGAGCCAGCTCACCTCGTCCGGGGCGTAGGAGCCGAAGCCGGGCCCGGTCAACGGGGTCGTCATCGTTCCTCCCGGTCGGCGCGCAGCACGGCGGGATCGGTGGCGGGCACGACGGCCACGACCACGTCCTCCCCGGCGGCGGTCAGCACGTCGAGCAGGCCACCGTCGGCGCGCAGACGGTCGGTGTCGGCGGGGTCGTCGAGCACGAGCAGCAGCTGTGCGCCTTCCCCTTCCGGCCACCGCGCGTTGTAGAGATAGCGCGGGACGTCGTCCGGTTCGGGTGCGGTGAAGGTGAATCCGCGGCGCAGGGGGTAGCCGGGCACGTCCCGGACGTATGCGGGGGAACGGGTGGTGGTCTGGAATCGCGTGGCAACCCCCCTGCCGGCGAGCGCGTCGGCGATGCGCAGCGGCAGGTACATCAGTTCCTCGTGACCCACGACGACGACCGGGCGTCCCGGGGTCAGGGCGGTGGTCACGGCGTCGGTGGTGCGGTCGATCGCGGTGTCGAAGGCCGTGGTGTCGGTGTGCAGGAACCCGTGCCGGCCGCCGTCGGGCACGGTCGCCGGCCACGGCAGCGTGACGAAGTCGACGGTGCCGCGTTCCGGCGCAACCGGATTCAGGTCCGGGTCCGGTAGCGCGCCCACCCGCTCGGTGAGTCCGCCGGGGAGAACGGTGTGCCCCGTCGCAAGGCTCACGTGGTCGATGCGGACACCGAGCCCGGCGGCCGCTTCGGCGACGGCGCGACGGTGTTCGGCGGTGCGCATGTCCACCAGCGACGCGACGACGTACCGGGCGCGGGGACTGTGCCGGTGCAGGGCCCGGATGGCATCGACCGCAGTTGCCCCGGTGGAGATCTCGTCGTCCACCAGGACCAGCGGCGCGTCGTTGGCGAACAGTTCCGGCGACGTCGGCTGGAGCAGGTGCGACGTGGCGTGCGAGTGGCCCTCCTCGAATCCGGCGAAGGTGCCGGCGCCGGGCACGTCGCGGCGGGTGGAGTGCAGGTAGCAACGTGCCCGCAACCGGCTCGCCACGCAATGGCCCAGTCCCGTTGCGGTTTCCGCGAAACCGAGGACCACCGCATCGGACGCGGCGGAGCCGAGCAGGTCCGCGACGAGATCGCCGAGCCGGTCGCCCGCGCCGATCACCGCGGCCGGTTCGGTGGGGATGTGCTTGCCGAGGACGGTGGAGACCAGCAGGTGCGCGCGACGAGGATTGCGGCGCAGTCCCGGCACGACGAGGTCCGGCACGGTGTCGCCGGTGGCCGACGCGAGGTGTTGCAGCTCGAGCCCGAACTGTTCCGTCGCCCAAGGCGACCGCACTCCGGTGATCACCGGTCCACCAGTGCCGTCAGCAGGTCCACGAAAGTCACTCCCTTGTTGGTGACGCCGAACACCGACGCGCGCAGCAACGTCTGCTCCGCCCAGGTGCGGTGCGGGCGCCGCTCGTTCATCTTGTTGCAGTATCCGGAGGCCTGTACGCCGCCCGCGTCACCGCCGAGGATGTCGATCGCGTCGTGGTACTCCTCGTGCGTCACGGCGGACAGCGCGTGCACGGCCGCCACGTGCGAGGGGTGGATCACGGTCTTGCCCTGGATGCCGTTCGCCCGGTCCAGGGCGATCTCCCGCAGCAGGCCGTCGAGATCCCGGCTGACGAGCTGCTGCCGGAACAGCACCGCGTCGTGCTCGGCGAACGGCGTGGCCCGCAGCATCGGGCGGAACATGCGCTCGTGATCGGCGAAGTACTCCCAGACCGGACCGGTGATGACGAATCCGGTGCCGTCGGTGCGGCCCAGGTAGTTGACGACGTCGGCGATGACGTCGACCACGACCCGCACGTCGTAGATGGTCAGGTCGCGGTCGCGGCGGATGCCGAAGGTGCCGCACATGTCGGTGGCGCCGATCCGCACGGCCAGCACGCGGTCGCGGTGCCCGGCGAGGAGCGCGGCGATCTGCTGGAGTTCGCCGTCGCGGGTCTGCCGGTGCACCAGCTCGGCGGATTCGAGCACCGGCATCGCGTACAGCGGCTTGCCCAGCCGTTCCGAGGCCGCAGCCACGGCGTCGAGGAACGCCGGACCCGACGCCGCGGTGAACTTGGGCAGGACGAATCCGGTCAGCGCGGCGACGCCCGGTCCCAGGGTGTCGGCGATGCGGTCGACACCGTCGGGGGTGCGCACCCGGACGAACAGCAGCATCGTCGCGGCGGCGGTGCCGGCGAGGGCGTCGAGGGTGGCGACCGCGTTGCGCAGGCCGTCCTCGACCTCGTGATCGGCGACGGCGTCCTCGAGGTCGATCACCATCGAGGCGACGCCCTCCCCGCCGCGGCGCGCGACCGTGGCGGCGAGATCCGAGCGGGTGGCGGGCACGTACAGGGTCGCCCCGAGCGCGACGGCGAGCCGCTCACGCTCGTCGGCATCGGAGAACGGTTGCGGCGGATGCAGGAACAAGGTGTCCCGGGCCGCGCCGTCGAGGTGGTGGAAATGATGCATCGTGCGCATGTCGGTGAAGGTTCCCCCACTCATACCTCGTCCGTTCGTCCTCTCATTCGTTGCACCACACCGGCGATGAAGCGCGAAACAGCGTCGAGCTCCCGGACGTACGCCCAGTAGTCGGGGTGTACTCCGGTGAGCGAACCGACTGCCCTGTCGATCCGATCGAGCTGCGCGTCGAGCACCGAACCCCATTCTGCGGTCAACCCCCGTTGGACCGCGAGTTGTTGCGCGTCGCGCAGACGGAACCGTACCTGCTCCACCTTCGCGGCCGGATCACGGCGGACCTCGCGGAGGACGGACAGCCGGTCGGTGACGGCGTCGACGTACCGTTCGGCCTGGGTGAGCGATGCCCGGGCCGCCGCGGTCAGCTCCAGCGCCTGTTCGGGCCGGTTCGCGGCCGCTGCCGTTCGCGCCGCGGACACGTCGGCGTCGGCCCGGTCGAGGAACTCGCGGGCGGCGCGTTCGTTGCCGGCCAGGTCGGCCGAGCTGGCGGCGTTGAACTCGCGCAGCAGCGCCGAGAACGCCGGCGCCAGGCTCTCGGCGCGGGTGCGGACCGCAGACAGCCGGGTGGTGACCGATGCCACAGCCTTCCGGGCGGACTCGGCTCGGTCCGGTGCCTGCGCGAGGGCGCGGCGCAGGGCGGTCGCTGCCTCCTCGGCTCGTCGTGCCGCGGTTCGGACCGCCCCGGTTCCCACGGCCGAATCGAGCGCCCGGATCTCCGCGTCGAGCGTGTCCGCCGCGGCCCGCACGGACGGGTAGTCGGCGTATGCCGCATGCTCGGGTGCGGTCACCAGTGCCGCCGCGGCCTGCGCCTCGGTACGGACCTGCCGGGCGAGCTGCGGCACGGTCCGGGCCACCGCGACCGAGTGCTCGAGGTGCGCGCGGTGGCGGTCGTAGAACTCGTCGAGGGTGCGGGTGGCGAGACCGATCTGCTGCAGGGCCTGTTCGTAGGCCGGAGCGGGGGCGAGCGGATCGGACGGTTCGGTGCGGGAGAGGTGCAGGTACGTCTCGGCCGCGCGGTAGCACGCTTCGCGGACGGGTTCCCATTCCCGCCGCAGGCCGCGCTGCGGGGCGAGTTCGTGCGAGGCCGTGACTCCGGCCTCGGCGACGGACTGGCGCCGGTCCATGTCGAGAAACGCGGCGACCATCGCGTCGTAGGCGCGCAGCGCCACCGGATCGTCGGTGCTCCCACCGCCGAAGAGGCGGCGCGTCCATCGGCTCGCCACGCCCCGAATGGTACTGGTCCGCGCCCTTCGGTCCCGTGTGCATGCGGAGCGCGGGGGCGTGGGCGCGCATCAGCTATTAGGGTGGTGGGACACGCGCAAATCGGGCGTGCCCGCCCGGGCACCTCGTCCGGACCGACAGATCGAAAGGACCCCGCATGGGCGTCAGCTTGACCAAGGGCGGCAACGTTTCCCTCACCAAGGAAGCGCCGAACCTCACCGCCGTGGCCGTCGGCCTCGGCTGGGACATCCGCAGCACCACCGGTGCCGACTTCGACCTCGACGCCAGCGCGATCGCGACCGGCGCCGACAAGAAGGTGGTCTCGGACCAGCACTTCGTCTTCTTCAACAACCTCAAGTCCCCGGACGGCTCGATCGAGCACATCGGCGACAACCGCACGGGTGAGGGCGAGGGCGACGACGAGGTCGTCAACGTCGACCTGACCGCCGTGCCGGCGAACATCGAGAGCATCTTCTTCCCGGTCTCGATCTACGACGCCGACTCCCGTAGCCAGTCGTTCGGCCAGGTCCGCAACGCCTACATCCGCGTCGTCGACCGCGCCAACGGCAACGAACTGGCCCGCTACGACCTGTCGGAGGACGCGTCCACCGAGACCGCCATGGTCTTCGGTGAGCTGTACCGGCACGGTGCGGAGTGGAAGTTCCGCGCCATCGGCCAGGGCTACGCGTCCGGTCTGGCGGGCATCGCCCGTGACTACGGCGTCAACGTCTGACGTTCCTCCGGACCCCGGATCCGGCCCCCGGCTTCATCGCCGGGGGCCGCTTTCCTTGGGTCACCGATAGTTTGCTGCAGTAACCACCCTGCACCGCCCGATCCAGACAGAAAGGCCACGCTTCGTGGTTCTGCGCATTTTCGGCATATCGTTCGCCGTCACCGTCGTGTCTCTGGTGGTCGCCTTCCTCTACGGCGGACCCCAGGCACTGTTCCTCGCCGCGATCCTCGGCGTCCTCGAGGTCTCGCTCTCGTTCGACAACGCGGTCATCAACGCCACCGTACTGCAGCGGATGAGCGAGTTCTGGCAGAAGATCTTCCTCACCATCGGCATCCTCATCGCCGTGTTCGGCATGCGACTGATCTTCCCGCTGCTCATCGTGTGGATCGCCTCCGGCCTCGGTCCGGTGGAGGCACTCGACCTCGCCCTGAACCCACCGCCGAACGACGCCGCGTACTTCCCCGACGGAAGTCCCAGCTACGAGACCATCATCACCGAGGCACACCCGCAGATCGCCGGCTTCGGTGGCATGTTCCTGCTGATGCTGTTCCTGAACTTCATCTTCGAGGAACGTGAGATCAAGTGGCTCGCGTGGCTCGAGCGTCCGCTCGCGCGGGCCGGCAAGCTCGACCAGCTCGAGGTCGTCGTCGCGTCGGTGCTGCTCGTGCTGACCGCTACGATCCTCGCCCCCGAGGACAAGGTCGCCACGGTGATGATCGCCGGCGTACTCGGCATGATCACCTACATCGCCGTCAACGGCCTCGGCGAGATGTTCCACATCCCCGAGGAAGGTGAGGAAGAAGCCACCGGCGGGCCCACCCAGTTGGCCAAGGCCACCGGCAAGGCCGGATTCTTCCTGTTCCTCTACCTCGAGGTGCTCGACGCGTCGTTCTCCTTCGACGGCGTGATCGGCGCGTTCGCCATCACCTCCGATCCGATCATCATTGCGCTGGGCCTCGGCTTCATCGGCGCGATGTTCGTCCGCTCGATCACGGTGTTCCTCGTCCGCAAGGGCACCCTGTCGGAGTACCGCTACCTCGAGCACGGCGCGCACTGGGCGATCGGTGCGCTCGCGTTCATCCTGCTGTACTCGATCGGCCATCACGTGAACGAGATCATCACGGGTCTGGTGGGGGTCGCGCTCATCGGCGCCGCGTTCGCCAGCAGCATCCGGCGCAATCGTCAGGAGACGAAGGCGTCCGTCGCCGCCTGACCGCACGACATCGACGGGAACCCGCGATCGGTTCGAGCAATCGCGGGTTCCCGTTCTCGTATCCAGGGAAAGGTTCCAGCCATGGCAATCGATTACACCCGGCCCCCGAAGAACCCCGGCGACAGCACGGGCGGAGTCGACCCGAGCAAGATCAGCCTCACCAAGGCAGCCCCGACGGTCGATCTCGCCAAGTCCGGAAGCGGGATCACCCTGGTGAACCTGAACTGGTCACAGACCGGATCCCCGACCCCACCGAAGAAGGGATTCCTCGCCAAGCTCACCGGCGGCGCGGCGGGCCGCGGCGTCGACCTCGACCTCGGCTGCCTCTACGAGCTCGCCGACGGCTCGAAGGGTGTCGTCCAGGCCCTCGGCAACAGCTTCGGTGCGCTGCAGAAACCTCCGTTCATCGCGCTGGACGGCGACGACCGCACCGGCGCCGTCTCCGCCGGTGAGACCATGCGCATCGACCTGGGACAACCCGAACGATTCCGCCGGATCCTGATCTTCGCGATGATCTACGAGGGCGCCCCGAACTGGGCGGCAGTGGACGGCGTCGTCACCCTCACGCCGCCCTCCGGGCCGCAGATCGAGGTGCGCCTCGACTCGCCGAACAACGGTGCACGGATCTGTGCCATCGCGATGCTGCAGAACACCGGCCGCGAGATCAGCGTCTCGCGGCTCGTCGAATACGTCGACGGCAGCCAGTCCGACCTCGATCGTGCCTACGGCTGGGGCATGAACTGGGCGCCGGGCCGCAAGTAGCTACGTCTGCACACAACTCCGGCGTCCGTGCCGATCACGCGATCCTCACCGCGTGACGGACGACTCGCGTAGCAGCGTCTCGGCGTCGGCGAATGCCCCGGCCCGTCGCGCGACGGTGGGCGGCGCCGGGGGATGCCCGCCCCACCCGTGGAACAGCGTGCTCAGACTCAGGACGATCCGCTCCGGGTGGATCCAGTCGCCCCACCGGACGAATTCGGGATCGCGTACCAGCCGCCGGGCCGCCTCGAGCGGCCCGGCGCCGCGCGCGTGCTGTTCCCGGCCGGCCTGCTCGAGCCACACCCAGTAGGCGCGCAGTTCGCGGATCTCGTCCGGTCCGCACAACGGTCCGTGGCCCGGCACGTAGGCGTCGGCGTCCAGCGCCAGCAGCCGATCCATCGCGGCAATCCAGTTCTCGAGCGGCCCGTGCCACAGAATCGGGGTCGAGCCGACGAACAGCAGATCGCCGGCGAAGACCACGCCGGCGTCCGGCACGTGCACGATCGCGTCCCCGGCGGTGTGGCACGGCCCGAGCCGTTCCAACGCCACCGGACGTTGTCCCACCTCGAGCCGCAGACCGGTGTCGAAGGTGTGGTCTGGCAGCCGGGGCGACCGCCACGGCAGGTGGGCGCCGCCCGGAATCCGGCGCATGTAGGCGGCCGCGGCGCCGACCCGGCCGGGCACCGCGCCCAGCCACCGGCCCGCCGTCGCCAGCGCCGTCACCGCGGCCGGCGGCAGATCCTCGCGCATGCCGCGCAGCGCGGCCGCACTGGTCGTGATGCGGGTCGCCGCCGGCAGCGTGTCGTTGCCCCACCAGTGGTCGCCGTCCGAGTGGGTATTGACGGCCTCGGTGATCGGTGCCCGCGCCACCAGCGGCTGCTGCGCCTCCGCGATCCGGCCCGCCAGACGGGTGTCCCACGCGGTGTCCACCACCAGTGACGCCGTGCCCGCATCGACGACGAGCCCGGTGTTCGCCTCGCCCCAGCCGCCCGGCGCCCGCACGAACGCCCACACCCCGTCGCCGATCTGCGTCGATCCACCGTCGTCCACGATTCGCCCCCTGTCCACGGTCGCGGAGAGTCTAATGGCAGGCGCCGGACCGGAGGTTTGCTCCTCGACCGGCCCGGGAACGCGGTACGGGTCGCACGGACGACGGCACGAGCGAGGGGATTCTCATGGGCACGACAGTTGCGGTCACCGGACCTACCGGCGAGATCGGCAGAGCCGCCGTCGCGGCCCTCGAACAGGATCCGCGCATCGACCGGATCCTCGGCATGGCACGAAGCCCGTTCGACCCGGCCGCACACGGGTGGACCAAGACCGAGTACCGGCAGGGTGACATCCTCGACCGCAGCGCCGTCGACGCCCTCGTCGCGGAGGCCGACGTCGTCGTGCATTTGGCGTTCGTCATCATGGGTTCGCGCACCGAGAGTCACCGGATCAACATCGCGGGCACCCGCAACGTCTTCGAAGCCACGGTCGCCGCGGCCCGGCCGCGACGCCTCGTGTACACCTCGTCCGTCGCCGCGTACGGCTATCACCCCGACAATCCGACCCCGCTCTCGGAGGACGTGCCCACCCGCGGCTCGCACGAGCACTACTACTCCGAACAGAAGGCCGAACTCGAGCGCGTCCTCGGCGAGGTCACCCGCGGATCGGATCTCGAGGTGTTCGTGCTGCGGCCGTGCATCGTCGCGGGACCGAACGCGACCGCCCTGGCCGACGCCATGCCGTGGCGGCAGCTCGCCGAGCACGTGCCCGAGACCGTCCGCCACGCCGTCGGTGCCCTGCCCCTGCCGCGCCCGGTGTTCCCCGACCCCGGCCATCCGCTCCAGCTCGTGCACCACGACGACGTGGCGAGCGCCGTGGTCGCGGCGGTGACGTCCGACGGGCCGCCCGGCGCGTACAACATCGCCGGGGAGGGGGTGGTGTCGCTGTCGGAGGTGGCGACCGCGCTCGGCGCCCAGCCGATCCGCGTCCCCGCCGCGGTCGCGACGGCGGCGTCGGCCGTGGTGGCGCGGCTGCCGTTCATGCCCTCGATGATCGAGTGGATCCACACCGGCCGCACGTCCGTCGTGATGGACACGACGAAGGCCCGGACGCAGCTCGGCTGGCAGCCGCGCTACACGGGTGCCCAGACCCTCGCGGCACTCGCGCAGGCGGTGGGTGAGGCCCGGTAGCGGCGGTCAGCGTCGCGCGGCCGCATGCGCGGCCATGCGGATCGGGGCGTTGACGGTGCCGTGACCCCGGTAGCCGCCGCGCCGCTGCACCAGTTCGAAGAACACCCGGGCGCTGACGACCTTGGTGAACACCTGGAACAGCTCGCCGCCGTCCTCGTCCCGGTCGTAGAGCACGTTGTATTCCCGAAGGGCGGCAAGTAGTTCCGGATCCGGGGCCAGGCGCGCATCCAGATCGTCGTAGTAGTTGCGGGGGATCTCGAGCACCGGCGCTCCCGAATCGCGCAGGGCGCGGGCAGATTCCACTGCATCGTCGACGCCGAACGCGATGTGCTGGGGGTGCCGCACGCCCGGCGCCCATTCCCCGCGCCGGAGGACGGGGGCGACCAGGCCGACCTCGAAGCCGTCCGCGGCGAGGACGCGGCTGCGCACCAGGCCGAACGGCCCCGCGTATTCGGCGGACTCGGCGTCGGTCAGGCCCAGCACCGAGCGGTAGAACAGCGTGGCCTCGTCGAAGCGGTCGTAGGCCTGGGTCAGCTCGACGTACTCGGTGCACCGCACGCCCACCGCCGTCGACGGCGTCGTACCGGTGGGACGGAAGTCGTTGCGCCAATCGGCGGTACCGTCGTCTCCGGACGACAGGAACAGGGCGGTGCCGTCCGGGGAGACCACCGCGGACAGCGGTGCCTCTCCGGGGCCGACGACCCGTGCCAGCTGCGGTGCCAGCAGCTCGTGGGCGTGCCGGGTGACGGCGCCGACGTCCGCGACCTCGATCCCCAGAGCCGTGACGGCCGCGCCCTCGGCCGCGCTGTGGGCGGGGTTCGAGGTGTTCACCAGCACCCGCGCGTCCCCCTGCTCCCACAGCTCCACCGGCTTGCTGTGATGCCGGCCCGAGTGGGTGAAGCCGAGCGAGGCGAGAGCCGCACGGACCGGCTCCGCGGCGGTGGGCGGGGTGCCGATCTCCGTGAACGCGTGCCCACGCACCTGCACCGGGTCGGGGTCACCGTCGAGACGCAGTTCCAGATCGAGCAGCGAGCGCATCGCGTCGGTCGCCGTCGGCACCGGCGCCGACTGGCGGAACACGTCGTTGAACACCTCGAGCGAGAGCGGACCGGTGTAACCGGCCGCGAGGACGTGCCCGACGAGCCCGGCGAGATCGAACTCGCCCTCGCCCGGGAACACCCGGTAGTGGCGACTCCACTGCAGGACGTTCATGTCCATCTCCGGTGCGTCGGAGAGTTGCAGGAAGAAGATCTTCTCGCCCGGGATGTCCGCGATGCCGGCGACGTCCTTGGTGCGGGAGAAGATGTGGAAGCTGTCGAGACACAGGCCGAGGGCCGGATGGTCGGCCCGGCGCACGATCTCCCACGAGCGCTGCCAGGTGTTCACGTGGCGGCCCCACGCCAGGGCCTCGAAGGCGATCCGCAAACCGCGCTGCGCCGCCGCATCCGCCAGTTCCCGCAGCTGCGCGGCGGCGAGGTCGACGTCGTCGACGGTGTGCGGCGAGACCGACGAGCACACCAGCACGAGGTCGGTGCCGAGTTGTTCCATCACGTCGAACTTGTGCCGCGCGCGGCGCATGTTGCGGGCGTGGATCTCGGCCGGGACGGCCTCGAAGTCGCGGAAGGGCTGATACAGCGGGATGCTCAACCCGAGCTCGGCGCAGCGCTCGCGCACTCCCGCGGGCGTGAGCGGGGAGCCGAGCAGGTCGGGTTCGAACAGTTCGATGCCGTCGAAGCCGGCGTGGGCGGCGGCGACGAGCTTGTCCTCGAGGGTGCCGGACAGGCACACCGTGGCAATTGCCTTGGCGCGCTTGGTTCCAGGACGGGGATGGGTCATGGTCGGGCTCCTCCACGACGGCCGCCTGTGCGGGCGACCGCGGAATCGGGGACCGGTACGCCGGGGCGGGTTCGCCCCGGCGGTATCGGTTCGGACGGCTCGCTGCGGGTCACGCGCGCGAGGGGGTCGGTGACGGCGCCGGTTACGCCTGCGTCGTGCGCTGGGCGACGAGTGCGCGCAGCGCCCATTCGTAGCCGGCGACGCCGAGGCCGACGATGATCCCGGAGGCGACCGGGGAGATGTAGGAGTGGTGGCGGAACTCCTCGCGGGCATGGACGTTGGAGATGTGCACTTCGATGAGCGGCACGTGCGCGCCCTTGATCGCATCGTGCAGGGCCACCGAGGTGTGCGTGTAGGCACCCGCGTTGAACACCACGCCCAGGGATTCCCCGCGGGCGACCGCGGCGCCCGCGTCGTGGAGCGCATCGATCAGGACGCCTTCGTGGTTGGACTGCCGGAAGTCGATGTCGACGCCGAGTTCCTTGCCGACGTTGCGGCACAGGGTCTCCACGTCCTCGAGGGTCTGCGCGCCGTACACACCGGGCTCGCGGGTGCCGAGCAGATTGAGGTTGGGGCCGTTGAGTACGAGCACCGAGGTCATGAACGAATCTCCTTCGTTTTCTTCGAATTCCGAGGCAGTGCCCCGAAACGGTCTGTCAGCCGACGGGCAGGCCGGCGGTCACGGTGCTCGAACGCACGACGAGGTGGGTGCCGAGTTCCACGGGTCCGGCGTCCGGTGTGGTCTTTCCGTCGAGTACGTCGCACAGCAGATCGATGGCCGCCACACCGGCCTCGTCGAATGCCAGATGCACGGTGGTCAGCGGCGGCGAGGTCATCTCGCAGAACCACGAGTCGTCGAATCCGACGACCGAGTAGTCGCGGCCCGCGCGCAGTCCGTGCTCGGCGAAGCCCTGCATGAGGCCGACGGCGGCCTGATCGTTGTACGCGACGACGGCCGTCGTGCCGGCGTCGACCAGTTCGTCGGCCGCGTTCCGGCCCGCGGCGACGAAGTCGGGCTCGAGGGGGCCGAGCACCGTGCCGGTGATGCCCCGGGCGGCGCAGGCCGTGGTGAAGGCGGTCAGGCGCCGCCGCTGGGCGAGCCAGTAGTCGGGACCGCCGAGGTATGTGACGGCGGTGTGCCCGGCGTCGGCGAGGTGGTCCACCGCCTGGGACATGCCGTCGTCGGAGGTCAGCAACACGGCGGGCAGCTGCCCACAGGTGTGGTTGACCAGCACGACGGGGGTGACCCGTGCGAGATCCTCGAGGTCGGCGTCGGACATGCGGGGGGCGATGAGCACCAGTCCGTCGACCTGCCGGGCGATCGCCCGGACGAGGTCGAGTTCGTCGGCGGACCGTCCTTCGCCCGCCGCGACGAAGAGGGAGTAGCCGCGCTTGCGCGCCCGGTCCTGCGCGGTTTCGACGGCGGGACCGAACACGGGATTGCGGATGTCGGGGACGAGGAAGCCCAGGTTGTGGGTGCGGCCGAGGGCGAGCGAGCGGGCGGTGGGATTCGGGGTGAAGGACAGTGCCTCTGCCGCGGCGAACACCTTCGCGCGGGTGTCGGGACTGACCGCTTCCGGCCGGGAGAACACACGGGAGACCGTGGCGGTCGAGACGCCGGCGCGCGCCGCGACCTCGCGAAGCGTCGCCATGGGTCCTCCTCCGGGGTGGGGTCCCCCCACTGTGCAAGCGGTTACATCGCTTTGTCAAGGGTGGATGTAATCGCTTGCACGGAGGATCGGCGTGGGCGTCGCCCGTCCCCGGCGGGCGACGCGTCGCTCACGCGTCGATGCTGGACATGTCCCCGTAGCGCGCCCCGGCGACCGCCTCCCGGGGCACCGCCGACTCGATCGCGCCCAGCACCTCCGCGGTGAGCGACACGTCCACGGCCGCGATGTTCTCCTCGAGGAAACGCACCCGCTTCGTCCCGGGGATGGGGACCACGTCGTCACCCTGAGCGAGGACCCATGCCAGTGCCAGCTGACCAGGGGTGCAGTTCTCGGACCGGGCCAGGCGGCGGACGGCGGCCACGAGCGCCAGGTTCGCCTCCAGCGCCGCACCCTGGAATCGCGGGAAATAGGCGGTGCGGCGAGAATCCGAGCTCTCGAGATCGGACGGTGCCGTGATCGCGCCCGTCAGGATGCCGCGCCCGAGCGGCGAATACGGCACGAGCCCGATGCCGAGGTCACGCAGAGTCGGCAGGATCTCGTCCTCGATGTCGCGGGTGAACAGCGAATACTCGGTCTGCAACGCGGTGATCGGGTGGACGGCGTGGGCCCGGCGGATCGTCTCCGCGGATGCCTCCGACAGACCCAGATGGCGGACCTTCCCGGCCTGCACCAGTTCGGCCATCGCGCCGACGGTGTCCTCGATCGGCACGGTCCTGTCCACACGGTGCTGGTAGTAGAGATCGATGTGGTCGACGCCGAGGCGGCGGAGCGACGCGTCGCAGGCCGTGCGGACGTACTCGGGCCGGCCGTTGACGCCGAGGCGGGTGCCGTCCTCGGCGCGCTCGTTGCCGAACTTGGTCGCGAGGACCACGCGGTCGCGGCGATCCGCGACGGCGCGGCCGACGAGCTTCTCGTTGGTGAACGGGCCGTACATGTCGGCGGTGTCGAGCAACGTCACGCCGAGTTCGAGGGCCCGGTGAATCGTGGCGACGGCATCGGCCTCGTCCCCGGCGCCGTAGAACTCGGACATGCCCATGCATCCGAGCCCCATCGCCGAGACCGTCAGCGGCGACGCGGTGCCGAGCGTGCGGGTGCCGAGTGGGGGCCGAGAGGTGTTGTTCGTGGTCATGGCGTCGAGTCAAGACCTTCGAGCGCGCTCGAAGTCAAGCGCGAGCGCTCTCGCACGGTCCGTCGTCGAGGCCGCTCGTCCGGGAGCGATAGATGTCGATCTTGCCGTCGATCGCGGCGAGGTGCTCGGTCACCTGATCGAGCTGGGTGAGCACCCGTGCCCGGTGCGCGCGGAGCAGCGCGAGGCGGTCCTGTTCGTTGCCGCTGCCGGCCCGGCAGAGGGCCGCGTACTCGCGGATCTCGCGGATCGGCATGCCCGTCGCCCGCAGCCGGGTCAGCAACACCACCCAGGCGAGGTCGTCCTCGGTGTAGAGCCGGTGGCCGGAGGAGGAACGGCCGATCTCGCGGAGCATGAGGCCGTCGCGCTCGTAATAGCGGAGGGTGTGGGTGGTCAGACCGGTGCGCTCGGCGGCCTCGGCGATGGTCGCAACGGTCGTCGCGGAAGGGGCGGTCGTCATGGCTTCATGATCCGCCTCGGGGTGGTCCTGCGCTCCGCAGGCGATCCGGGGTGGCCGCATCGGCACCACAGGGTGCCTGTCGCGGCTCCGGACGGCGGCCGACGATGGGCGAACCCCGTCCCGCACCATCGTCAGGAGACTGCCATGAAGACCCGGATCCGCACCACCGTCGCGGTCGTCGCGACCTTGTTCGCCGTCGTCGTCGGTACCACAGGCGCCGCGAACGCCGCCACTGCGAGCCCGTCCGTCAGATGCGGCCACGTGACCATCCACTGCCCGGGCTGAGCGCGGCCGGCGTCGGGGACGTCGCCGTCCCCGGCGCCGCCCCCGTCGGCGCCGGGTGCGGCCCTCCGCGATGATGAGCAGATGATCGAGACACCTGTGATCGTGGGCATCGTGTCCATCTGCATCGGATTCGTGCTCTTCGTGCTCGCCGCGAGCGGAACCCGCGGCGGATGGAACCGGAAGCTGACGATCACGCTGTTCGTCCTGTCGGTCCTGTTCCTGACCCTCGTCCCGGTGACCGGCGCGGTCTTCTTCGCCACCTGACTTCCGATCGAGGACCGAACTCGTCCGCATTCCCGCCTACCGTCGTCGTAGCAGGAGAATCGATCTCACGAAGGGCGGAAAACGAGATGACCGAGCCGACCGGAGAACGCGCCGACATCCTCGACATCCTGGCCGAACAGCGGAAGACGTTCCTGATCACCCTCCGCGACCTCGACGACGAGCAGGCCCGCACCCGCAGCACCGTCAGCGAGCTGACCCTCGGTGGGCTGCTCAGGCACGTCGCGACCACCGAGCAGCACTGGATCGACACCATCCGCACACTCGACGACACCGCCGAGTTCGACATGGAGTCCGCGATGGAGCAGTACTTCATGCGCGACGACGACACGGTCGCCGGACTGCTCGAACGGTACGAGGCGATCGCGAAGGAGACGGAGGCGTTCGTCGCCGGCCTCGAGGACCTCGACCTGCCGGTGCCGCTGCCGACCGCGCCGTGGGCCCCGGAGCGGCAGTGGTGGAGCGCCCGGAAGGTGCTGCTGCACATCATCCGGGAGACCGCCCACCACAGCGGCCACGCCGACATCATCCGCGAATCCCTCGACGGCGCGAACACCACCAGGCAGCAGGGCGCCGACGCGGGGATGACCTTCGAGTAGCCGAGTCGTCGCTGCGCCGCGCGCCGCGGTGCTCGATGCGCGCGTGAGGACGCGCGCAGGAAGCACTTTCGGGCGCGAGGTCGCCGCCGAATCGCGGCGATCGGCGACACGCGGTCGGATGTCCTTGGTGCTCGCGGTTTCCGGGAGCAGTATCGGCCCATGTCGGCACTCTGGGACGAAGACGGCCGCGTCGCCTGGGAACTGCACGCGTCCGGGTGGGACTGGGAACAGATCGGTCGCGAACTCGCGTGCCCCGAGCACATCGCCCGCGAGATGTGCGAGAGACACGGCGCGGTGCTCGCGGAGCAGGCGCAGCAGGACCATCCGACGCTGTTCGACCTGCCCTGACATGACGGGCACCCGCACTCGCATCGCCCGGGTGCGGGTGCCCGTCGTCGTCAGTGGGCGGTCGCGACCTCCGCCCCGATGCCGGTCTCGGCGCGCACGAGCATCTCCGCGAACTTCTCGTCCTCGTGTGCGGAGCGTCCGCGCCGATTCTCGGCCACGAGTGAGCCGACGACGCACGCGGCCAGGCCGAGCGGCATGGTGACGATCACCGGCAGCTGGATCGTCAGGGGGGCCGGTCCGCTGCCGAGCCACAGCGCCTCGGTGAACATGAGACTGACGACGGTCGAGATCAGGCCGGTGAGGATTCCCCACACGGCGCCGGTGCTGTTGAAGCGCCGCCAGTTCAGGCTGAGCACCAGCGACGGCAGGTGGGCGCTGCCGGCCACCATGAACGCCATGCCCATGAAGTAGGTGATGTTGGTGTCGTCACCGATCAGCATGGTCAGCACTATTGCGACGACGCTGAATGCGACGGCACCGAACCGGGCGACGCGGGCCTGCGCGTTCTCCTCGCGTGTGCGCGCCGCGACGTCGAGTTCGTCCACCGGCGGCGTGCGGGTCAGCGCCGGCCAGATGTCGCGGGCGAAGGTGCCCGCGGCGGAGATCACCACGCCGGCGACGACGGCGACGATGCTCGCGAAGGCGACCGCCGCGACCATCGCGAGGGCGATCGAGCCGCCGATCGTGCCCACGCCGCCACCGAGTTCGGTGACGAGCACGGGCGCCGCGAGGTTGCCCCCGGCGCCGACCCGATCGGCGCCCTCGTCGCCCAGCAGGGCGGCGGCGCCGAAGCCCATGACGATGACGATGAGGTAGAACATGCTGCACAGCGCGACGGTCCAGCCCAGCGAGCGCCGGGCGGTGCTCGCCTCGGGGACGGTGAAGAAGCGGATCAGGATGTGCGCCATGCCCGCGGTGCCGAGCGCGAACGCCAGCGAGTACGACACGAGGTTCAGCGCGCTGGTCTGCCCGAAGATCAGGCCGGGGGACAGGACGGCTTCGCCCGCGACCGCGTGGTCGGTCGCGGTGTCGAGGACCTTCGGGAAGCTGAACCCGAACTGCGCGAGGATGCCCAGGCCGACCGCGACGGCGAGGACCGACAGGATCGTGGACTTGATGACCTGCACCCACGTGGTGGCGAGCATGCCGCCGACGAAGACGTAGATGCCCATGAGGGTGCCGGCGACGATGACGGACAGCCAGAACGGGATGCCGGAGACCGACTCGAGCAGCACCCCGGCCGCGACGAGTTGCGCGAGCAACACGAAGGTGCCGGTGGCGATGGTGCTCAGTGCCACGACGATTCGCACACTGCGTGCCTCGGTGCGGAACACGAGCACATCGGCGAGGGTGTACTTGCCCACGTTGCGCATCTTCTCCGCGAGCAGGAACAGCACGGGCAGGAACGAGACCACCGAGGTGCAGAGGATGACCGCACCGTCGACGCCCTTGTAGAAGATCAGGCCGGTGGTGCCGAGAAAGCTTCCGGCCGAGATGAATTCACCGGCGATCGCGAAACCGTTCTGCCAGCTCGAGATCGAGCGGCCGGCGGCGAAGAACCCGTCGGCGCTGCGGGCCCGCCGGGACACGGCGAACGTGACCCACAGGGTCAGCGAGATCACCGCCGCGCAGATCGCGATGGCGAGATAGTCGGCGTCGCCGGTCATGCCGCACGCTCCTGGTTCTCGAGGACGGCCGCGACGGCGGCGTCGGCGGCGGGCTGGATGTAGGTCCGGGTGAGCCGGAAGTAGGCGTAGACGAGCACCCACGTCCCGGCGAACTGGGAGAACACGACCCACAGCGAGAGGGGCACGCCGAGCAGTTCGGTCTCGCCGAGGAAGCCGGGGAAGTAGGCGAAGCCGGCGAGGAAGGACGCGAAGAGGACGATCGCGAGGCCGCCGAGGGAGTTGGTCACGGTGCGCCGACGGCGGCGCAGTTCGGCGACCTCGGGCAGGGCGAGCATCGCGCTCCAGGTCGGTTGCGTGCGCAGTTCGGTCACGGTCGCACCGCCGCACGCCGCGCCGTCTCGAGCGCGAACAGGTTCTCGTCCCAGCCCTGTTCGAGCGGGCCGAAGAAGTGGAAGCGGACCTGTTTGACCCGGTAGCGCCAGCGGCCGTCGACCTTGACGACCTCGTCGGTGTAGCGGCCGGCGGCGATCGCGGGGGCGCCGTCGGTGACGCAGGGCTGCCACAGGAACGACCGCACGGTGGCGCGGTCGCCGTCGAGGTCGATCTCCATGTTCGTGATGAAGTGCCAGAACGTCGTCAGTCCGCCGGCGGCGAGGCCGGCGAAGAACTCGCGCATCTCGGCCTTGCCGCGGGGACGGGACAGGCCGTCGAACTCGCCGTCGTCGGTGAACAGGTCCATCAGGGCGTCCCAGTCGCCGTCGTCGAGATGGCGGCAGTAGCGGGCGTCGAGCGAACGGATCGCCTCGAGGTCCTCGAGGCGGGCGATCCGCTCGGCGAGCGTGAGATCGGGGAGGGTGGTCACAGTGCGTCCTTCGACGAAGTGGTTAACGCATGTTCATGTGAGGTGGACCATAAACGGAGCGCAATGGACACGTCAAGACGGCCTTCTTGCTGGTCGCGACCCGGACCTCTACCCTGCACCTCATGAACACTCGATCGGGCACGGCCCTGGTGGGCGTCCGCGAACGGATCCTCGACGCGGCGCTCGACGAGTTCTTCGCGGCCGGTTTCCACGGCGCCACGATGCGCACGATCGCCAACCGTGCTGGTTGCAGCGCCGCGAACGTCTACAACCACTTCGAGAACAAGTCGGAGCTGCTCGTCGAGATCCTCCGCGCGGCCAGCGACGAGCAGTTCACCGCCACGCGTACCGCCCTGCGCAAGGCCGGCCCCGATCCCGCCGAGCAGTGGCGGACCGCAGTGGTGGCGCATGCGCTGTTCACCGCCCGCAACCCGCGCGAGTGCCTGGTGGCGAACACCGAGCTGCGGTACTTGGGCGAGGTGGACCGCAAGCGGGTCGTGGGCTCGCGCGACGCCCAGGAGCAGCTGTTCGTCGACATCGCGGAAAAGGGTGTCGAGCTGGGCGTCTTCGAGGTTCCGCACGTGCATCAGGCGGTGACCGCCGTGCTGACGATGTGCGCCGGGATCCCGCTGTGGTTCCGGCCCGACGGGCCGCTGAGCGCCACCGAGGTGGCCGGCGACTACGGCCGGTACGCCCTCAACCTGCTCGGCTACCGCCCGTCCTGAACCGGCCGTTGACGCGTGGGCGGCGTCGTGCTCTACTGGGTGAACAAGCGTTAATGACCAGATTCTGGTTCATCGAGGGAGTCCCCAATGACCCACCGGCCGTCGCAGCCGCGCACCGACACCCCGCGGTACCTCACCGAAGAGCGCCTCGCCATCCGCGACCTCGCCCGCGACTTCGCCATGACGAAGGTGCTGCCCGTCGCCAACGAACTCGACCCCGTCCAGGGCACCATCCCCGACTCGCTGAAAAAGGAGATGGCCGAGATCGGGTTCTTCGGCATCATGATCCCCGAGGAGCACGGCGGCCTCGGCCTCGGCGTGTTCGAGTACTGCCTGGTCGCCGAGGAACTGTCCCGGGCCTGGATGAGCGTATCGGGGCTGCTCGCCCGCGGTAACGGCATGGGCGGCGGCTTCACCCCCGCGCAGGAGGCAGCCCTGCTCCCGAAGGTGGCCCGCGGCGAATACCTCGGCGCGTACGCGCTGTCCGAGGCGGAGGCCGGCTCCGACGTCGCCAACATCTCCTGCCGGGCCGTCCGCGACGGCGACGAATGGGTCGTCAACGGCACGAAGATGTGGTGCACCTACGCCGACGAGGCCGACTACCTGGTGCTGTTCGCCCGCACCGATCCGCACAGGGATCCGGCCAAGCCGCACCGGGGAATCAGCGCGTTCCTCGTCGAGAAGCAGCGCGGCGTCTTCCCGGAGGGGATCTCGGGCACCAAGGTCCGCAAGATCGGTTACTTCGGCTGGAGTACCTGGGAACTGTCGTTCGACAACTTCCGCATCCCCGCCGACAAGATGCTCGGCGAGGAAGGAAAGGGCTTCTACCTCGCCGTCTCCGGGCTCGAGGTCGGCCGCGCCCACACCGCCGCCCGCGCGATCGGCCTCGCCCGCGCGGCCCTCGAGGACTCGATCGCCTACGTGCACACCCGGCGTCAGTTCGGCCGGCCCATCGGCGACTTCCAGCACCTGCGGTTCAAGATCGCGAAGATGGCGGCCGACATCGAGGCGGCCCGCCAGCTCATGTACTCCGTCGCCACCGACATCGACACCGGACGCCGCTGCTCGCTCGAGGCGTCGATGTGCAAGCTCGTCGCCACCGAGATGGCCGAGCAGGTCACCAGCGAGGCGGTGCAGATCCACGGCGGCGCCGGCTACACCACCGACTTCCAGGTCGAACGACACTGGCGCGACGCCCGCCTGACGAAGATCTTCGAAGGCACCAGCGAGATCCAGATGCGCATCATCTCCGACGAGCTGCTCGGAAGGCCGGAAACCGCATGAGCACCACCGTGACCGCATCGCCCACCGTCCGCGTCGGCGATCGTACCGCCGCTCCCGTCCGGATGACCTCCGAGCTGCTTTCCGAGTCCGGAATCGTCCTCCCCACAGGCACACTCGCTCTCGGCACCGTGGCCGCCGAGCTACTCACCCCGCGCGTGCCGGCCGCACATCGCACGGGGCTGCGCTGGACCGCGATCGCGCCGGTCACGGCGGTGGACCGGATCCGGTCGGAGGCCGTCGTCACCCGCGTCGAGGGCACCACCGCCGAGCGGTTCGTCCGCGTGCTCGACGCCGCCGGGGCCGTCCGCGAGGAGGGGACCGAGACCTGGCAGCTCGACTCGCCGGCCGCGACCGCCACCGAGCTCGACTTCTGCACCCCTGCGTGGGGAGAGTTGTTGCGCGGCAGCCTCGCCGACGATCCGGCCTTCGCCTCGTCGCTGGCCACCTGGGACGGCACCGTCGGCCTGCGCAGCGGCGACCGCGAGGTGCACCTGCGGATCTACCGTGGCCGCATCGTCGACGTCACCCGCCGCACCCCGCACGGTGCCACCTTCACGTTCGTCGCACCCGACCACCTGTGGGTCGACCTGGTCCTCGGTGCGCGCGACGACTTCATGCGCCGCGCGATCGGTGGCGAATTCTCCGCCACCGGAGACGGATACGAGTACCTCCGGCTCACCAAGCCGCTGAACCTGATCATCGGCCACGCCCGTGCCGTCGCGAGAAAGGCCCGCTCATGATCGAGGCCCGCTACCTGGACATCGACGGAGCCCTCGGGTTCGTCGAGATCGTCACGCCCGACGGGACTCCCGCCGCCGACACGCTGCCCACCGTGCTGTGCCTGCACACCGCCGGCCAGAGCGGAGTGCAGTGGCGGCACGTCGCCCGCGACCTCGCCGTCCGCGGCTACCGCGTCCTCGTGCCCGACCTGCCCGGCCACGGCCGCTCCGAGCCGGCCCCGGCCGGACCGGTCACCAGCCTCACCACCTACGGCGACTGGCTCGGCGCCCTGCTCGACGCGCTCGACGTGCACCGGCCGTACGTGCTCGGCTGCTCCATCGGCGGCAAGCTGACCCTCGAGCTCGCCACCCGGCCCGACCGGCCGCTCGCCGGCGCCGTCGCGATGGAGGCCGAGGCCGCTCCGGGCCGGGTCAACGTCGCCGGTCTGCGGCGCGAACTCGAGGACGTCGCCGGGCCGTCGCGCGCCGAACGGACCTACCTCGGCACCCTCGCCTCCGTCGGGCGTTCGGTACCCGCCGCGACGGCGCACCGGATCGCCCTCATGCACAAGCGGGAGGACCCGGAGATCTCCTCGTCCGACCTCATCGGCTGGGGCACCCACGACGTCCGCGACCGCCTGTCGCAGTTGACCTGCCCCCTGCACCTCGTCGTCGGCTCGGACGACCCGTGGCTCGAGCCGGACGCCGTCGCGGACCTCGCCGCCCGGATCAACGAGATCTCGCCCGGGCGCGCACGGTTCACCCGGCTCGACGGCATCGGTCACTACCCGATGGAGGAGGTCGACGACTTCGCCGCGCTCGCCGACGCCTGGCTCACCGAGCTGCGTGCCGCCCCCGCGGAGGTGCTGTCGTGACCGCCACGACCACCGCGGGGCTCGCTGCCTTCCTCGACGACCTCGTCGCCGCCGATCCGGACGCCGTGGCCACCTACGACGCCGCCGACGGCCGGCTGCTGCCCTGCACCCGGACCGAGCTGCGCCGCCGCGCACAGGCGCTGCGGTCCGAACTCGAGGCCGCCGGCGTCGAGCGCGGCCGGTGCGTCGCCGTCCTGCTCCCCAACTGGTCCGACGCGCTCGTCTGGCAGTTCGCGGCCGCCGCGCTCGGCGCCCACGTCATCGGGGTCAACACCCGCTACAACACCGGGGAGGTGGCCCACATCCTCACGGCCGCGCGGCCCGCGGTCGTGGCCGTCGCGGCCGGCTTCCACGGGCTCGACCTGTTCGGCACCCTGCGCGACGCGGCGGGCACCGCGGCGGTGCCGCCCCCCGCGGTCTGCGTCGTGGACGGCCCCGGCACCGACGCCGGCGATCCGACCGGATTCGATCTCGGCGCGGGCTCCTGGTGGGCGGGCAGCGGCGACACCCGCGGGGTGCGCGTCCCGGACACCCCGGACACCGCCGTGCCCACCCCGGCCGGGACGGAGGACGATCCGGCGGATCCGCTGGCCGTCGCGTTCACCACCTCCGGCTCCACCGGCACCCCGAAGCTCGCGGCGCACCGGGACTCCGCGGTGGTGCGGCACGCCCGCGCGGACGCCGCGATCATGCGGGTCGCCCCCGGCGACGTCGCGCTGTGCGTGCTGCCGGTGTCCGGCGTGTTCGGCTACAGCACCGCGATGGCCGCCCTCGCCGGGGGCGCCACGCTGCTCATGGAGCCGGTCTTCGACGCGGCGGCGACGCTGCGCCGCATGGAGCACCTGCACGTGACGCACGTGGTCGGCGGCGACGACCTGTTCGGACGCCTGTACGACACGTGGCACGGCGAGGTGCGGGCCGACCTGTCCGCGCTGAAGTGGCTCGGCATCGCCGACTTCCTCGGCCGTTCCCACGAGATCGCCCGCTGGGCCCGCGACGAGTTCGCCGCCCACACCTCGGGGGTGTTCGGCTCGTCCGAGGTGTTCGCGCTGACCCTGCTCTGGTCGGACTCCGACCCGGAGTCGGTGCGCTGGAACGGCGGCGGCCGGCCGGTCGATCCGGCGATCCGGGTGCGTATCGCCGACCCGCTCGACGACCGGGTGCTGCCGGACGGCGAGCAGGGCGAGCTGCAACTGCGCGGCCCCAACGTCGTCGACGCGTACCTCGGCAACCCGGACGCCGCGGCGCGCGCGTTCACCGCCGACGGCTGGTTCCGCAGCGGCGATCTCGCTGTCGCGACCGGCGACGGCGGCTGCACCTACGTGTGCCGGATGGGAGACGTGCTGCGGCTGCGGGGATTTCTCGTGGACCCGGCCGAGATCGAGCACCGGCTGGCCGAGCATCCCGGGGTGCGGACGGCCAAGGTCGTCGGCATCACCGGCGACGGCGGCTACACCCGGGCCGTGGGCTTCGTCGTCCCCGCCGACGACGCCCCGGCCGACTTCGATGCGGCATCGCTGAAGGCCTGGTGTGCCGACACACTCGCCGCGTTCAAGGTGCCCACGGCGATTCACGTCATCGAGGCGATGCCCACGACGGTGGGCGGCAACGGCACCAAGATCCGTGCCGTGGAGCTGCGCGAGTGGGCGCAGGACTGGACCGATCGGGAGAGGGATTTCCGAAATGACCACAACTGATGCGACCGCCGACGACGTGGTGATCTGCGAACCCCTGCGCACGCCCGTCGGGCGGTACGGCGGGGTGTTCGTCGACGTGCCCGCCACCGACCTCGCCGCCGGGGTGATCTCGGAACTGCTGTCCCGCACCGGGGTCGACCCCGAGTCGGTGGACGACGTGATCTTCGGCCAGTGCTACCCCAACGGGGAGGCCCCCGCGATCGGCCGCGTCGTCGCGCTCGACGCGGGCCTGCCGGTGACGGTGCCGGGCCTGCAGCTCGACCGGCGGTGCGGCTCCGGGCTGCAGGCCGTGCTCGACGCCGCGATGCGCGTGCAGACGGGCGTGGCCGACGTCGTGATCGCCGGCGGCGTCGAATCCATGAGCCGTGCCGAGTACTACACCGAATCGATGCGGTGGGGCGCCAAGGGCGCGCCGGCCGCGCTGCACGACCGGCTCGCCCGTGGCCGTGTCACCGCCGGCGGACGCAACCATCCCGTGCCCGGCGGGATGCTCGAGACCGCGGAGAATCTGCGCCGCAGGTACGGGATCGGTCGTCGCGAACAGGACGAGCTGGCGGTCGAGTCGCACCGGCGTGCGGTGGCGGCGATCGACTCGGGGGTGTTCGCGGAGGAGATCGTGCCGGTGTCCGTGCCCCAGCGCAAGGGTGACGACCGGGTCGTGGACCGGGACGAGCACCCGCGGGCCGACACCACCGTCGACACCCTCGCCAGGCTCCGGCCGATCATGGCGGCGCAGGACCCGGAGGCGACGGTGACCGCAGGTAACGCCAGCGGTCAGAACGACGGTGCCGCAGCGTGTCTCGTCACGACCCGCGCCCATGCGGAGCGGCTCGGCCTGCGACCGCTGGGCCGGCTGGTCACGTGGGCGGTGGCCGGTGTCGCACCGGCCGAGATGGGCATCGGACCGGTGCCCTCGACCGAGAAGGCCCTGAAGCGGGCCGGTCTCACGCTCGCCGACATCGACCTGATCGAACTCAACGAGGCGTTCGCGGCGCAGGCGCTGGCGGTGACCCGCGAGTGGGGCTTCACGGCAGCCGATTTCGAGCGGACCAACGTCAACGGCTCGGGAATCTCGCTCGGTCACCCGGTCGGGGCGACCGGCGTGCGCATCCTCGCCACGCTGCTGCGCGAACTCGACCGCCGCGGAGCGCGGTACGGACTCGAGACGATGTGCATCGGCGGTGGGCAGGGGTTGACGGCGATCTTCGAGAGGGTGGCATGACGACGCGCCCGCTCGACGGGGTGCGCGTCGTCGACCTGTCCAGCTTCGTCGCCGGACCGACCGCCGGGCGCATCCTCGCCGAGCTCGGCGCGGACGTGATCCGTGTGGACCCGCTCGGTGGCGCGGTCGACGGTGGTCGCTGGCCCCTCGCGGGGTCGGGGGCGAGCCTGTACTGGACGGGCCTGAACCAGGCGAAGCGGTCCGTCGCGGTGGATCTGCGCAGCGAGGACGGCCGCGCCGTCGTCACCGACCTGATCGCCGAGGCGGGCATCGTGCTCGAGAACGCGGCTCGCGCGTCCTGGCTCGCGCACGACGTGCTCGCCGCACGGCGGCCCGACCTGATCCACCTGCACATCGCCGGCAACGCCGACGGCTCGCCCGCGGTGGACTACACCGTCAACGCCGCGGTCGGCCTGCCCCTGATGACCGGACCCGTCGACGGGACGGTCCCGGTGAACCACGTGCTACCGGCCTGGGACCTGCTCACCGGGGTGCAGGCGGCCCTGGGCATCGTCGCCGCGCTGCGGCGGCGGGATCGCACGGGCGAGGGCGCCTACCTCGAACTCGCCCTCGAGGACGTCGCGGTGTCCGCGGTCGCGAGCATGGGCTGGCTGGCCGAGGCGGAGGACCGCGGGGCCGGCCGGGAGCGGCAGGGCAACGCGCTGTACGGCAGCTACGGGTCGGATTTCGCCACCGCCGACGGCCGTGCCGTGATGGTCGTCGGCCTCACCGCCGCCCAGTGGCGGGGGCTCGTCGAGGTCACCGGCACCGCCGAGGTGTTCGCGGCACTCGAACGGCATCGCGGGCTGCGATTCGCCGACGAGGGCGACCGCTACGCCGCGCGGGACGAGATCACCGCGATCCTGCGTCCGTGGTTCGCGGCGCGCACGCTCGCCGAGATCGAGAAGGAACTGTCCGGCAGCCGGGTGCTGTGGGCGCCGTACCGGACCATGGACGAGGTGGCCGCCCGCGAGTATGCCGTGATCGAGCGCGTCGAACAGCCCGGTGTCGGTGCGGTACCGACGGCGCGTTCCCCGTTGCGCTGGGACGGGACGTACACCGGGGCGCGCCCGGCGCCGAGCCACGGGCAGCACACCCGCGAGGTTCTGGCGGAACTCGGGCTGGGACCCGGCAGCATCGACGCGCTCCTGGATGCCCAGGCGGGGACGCCGGCGCCGTCGGCCCGGCCCGACGGGGCGTAGCACCACGCCCGCGAACACGGCGTCATTTCTCCTCCGCGAAGCCCCCGAAGAACAGCGCGACGAGCAGGTCGGTGAACTCGTCCGTCGTGTAGTCGTCGCGTCCCGGCCAGTGCATGCTCGCCCACAGTGTGTCCCGCACGGTGCGGTAGAAGACCTCGGCGGGAATGTCGGAGCGGAAGCTGCCGTCGGCGACACCGGCGGCGAGGGCGGTGAGCCAGTAGTCGCGCACCGTGCGTGACGGCGCGTCGACGACGTCGAGCAGGCCGTTGTCGCGCAGGTATTGCCGGTTCTGCTGGTAGATCGCCGTCGGATGGGGATGTTCCTCGATCACGGCGAGCGTTTGCCGAATCAGGCCGCGCACCGTCTCGCGGGCGCTCGTCGATGTCTCCACCACGCGCCGGAAGCGCTGGTCGATGTCGGCCATGAAGCCGCTGAGGATCTCGGCGACGATCGCATTCTTCGATCTGAAGAAGTGGTACAGGCTGCCGGAGAACACTCCGGCGCGTTCGCCGATGTCGCGGACCGTGGTGGGGGCGATCCCCTTGGTTGCGAAGAGTTCGGCCGCGAGCCGCATGATCTCGTCGCGTCGGTCCGACGTCATGGTCACTTTTCCCTTCCGTTTCGCCGGTTCGGCTCGAGTTTTCTGCCGTCCGTTCCAACTGAGTGGGAACGGGCCGTCCCGGCGGGGCATCCGCGCATACCGTACTGCACCAAGCGCTTGCTCAAGAAAGGTGGTGCGGACGTGCCGACGCTGGAACAGGAGTTGGAACGGGAGTTCGAACCGTACGTCGGGCGGGTGGCCGAGCCCGCCCGGGTGGCCCGGTACGCCGTGGACGAGGCGATGATCCGGAACTGGGTCGAGGCCCACGACGACTACAACCCCGTCTACGTCGACCGGGACGCGGCCCGCGCCACCGGACGACCGGACGTGGTGTGCCCGCCCGCGATGATCTCGACGTGGGTGATGGCCGGCTACCGGCGCTGGCGTGAGGTGCAGCGGCTGCGCGCCGAAGGACGGACCGAGGACTTCGCCTACTCCGAACTGATGACACTGCTGGACCGGCACGGCTTCACCTCCGTGGTCGCCACCAACGTCGAGCAGGACTACCACCGCGAACTCGTCCCGGGCGACCACGTCACCGCGCACTTCACCATCGAGTCGATCTCCCCGGTCAAACGCACCGGCCTCGGCCGCGGCTGCTTCGTCACCCTGCACAAGCGCTACGAGAACCAGCACGGCGACCTGCTCGTCGAGGAGCGATTCCGGTTGCTCCGCTTCGACCCGAACACCACCGAGGAGGCGTGATGACGGCCGTTCCCAGGTTGACGATCACCCAGGACAACGAGTTCTGGTTCGCAGCCGCCCGCGAGGGCAGGCTCGAGATCCAGCGCTGCAGCGACTGCGGCGCACTCCGGCATCCGCCGGGACCGGCGTGCCCGAAGTGCCGCTCCTTCAAGTGGGACACCGTCGAGTCGTCGCGCCGCGGCACCCTGCACAGCTGGACCGTGATCCACCACCCGAAGGACCCGTCCTTCGACTATCCCCTCGCGGTCGGGCTGATCGACCTCGAGGAGAGCATCCGGATCGTCGCCGACATCGCCGGGGTCGAGCACGACCGGCTGCGGATCGGCATGGAGCTCGAGGTCGGCTTCGCCGAGCACGCGCACGGCGAAATCCTGCCGCAGCTGCGCCTTCCGGGCGGAGGTGCCGCATGAGCCTGCCGACCGTGTCCGTCGGCACCGAACTGCCGGCACTGGACCTACCGCTCGACCGCAGCACCATCGTCGCCACCGCGATCGCCTCCCAGGATTTCGAGGATGTGCACCACGATCCGGGTGCAGCCGAAAAGCGCGGCACGCCCGACATCTTCATGAGCATCAACTCGACGAACGGATTCGTCGACCGCTACATCACCGACTGGGCCGGGCCGGCCGCCCGCATCCGCCGCGTCGCACTGCGGCTGGGCGTCCCCAACTTTCCCGGCGACACCATGCGCCTGACCGGGACGGTGACCCGCGTCGACGCCGGCGCCGTCACCGTCGAGGTGCTCGGCCGCAACGCCCGAGGAACACACGTGACCGCCGAGGTCACCGTCGCACCGTACGAAGGACAGACACGATGAGCGGCAAGGCAATTCCCGGCGGGGGCTTCGCGCGCAAGGCGGCGATCGCGGGTATCGGCGCCACCGAGTTCTCCAAGAACTCCGGGCGCAGCGAATGGCAGCTGGCCTGCGAGAGCGTGCTCGCCGCGCTCGAGGACGCGCAGATCGGCGTCGAGGAGGTGGACGGCTTCGCGCTGTTCACGATGGAGACCAACCCCGAGATCGCGGTCGCCCGGGCACTCGGCATCCCCGAACTGACGTTCTTCAGCCGCATCCCGCACGGCGGCGGCGGCGCGTGCGCACCCGTGCAGCAGGCGGCGCTCGCCGTGGCCAGTGGGGTCGCCGACGTCGTGGTCGTCTACCGGGCCTTCAACGAACGCTCCGGCACCCGGTTCGGCGCCGGCCCGCCGCCGTTCGCCTACACGGCCAACACCGACCAGGAATACCGCAACTGGATCAACCCCTACGGGCTGCTCACCCCCGCCCAGCAGGAGGCGTTCCTCGCCCGGCGCTACATGCACAAGTACGGGGCGACCAGCGCCGACTTCGGCCGCATCTCCGTGCTCTCGCGCAAGCACGCCGCCGTCAACCCCAGGGCCTGGTTCTACGAGCGGCCCATCACCCTCGACGACCACCAGAACTCCCGGATGATCGCCGACCCGCTGCGGCTCCTCGACTGCTGCCAGGAGAGCGACGGCGGCCAGGCCCTGGTGATCGTCAGCACCGAGCGGGCCCGCGACCTGCCGCACCCGCCGGCCGTCGTCTCCGCCGCCGCGCAAGGCGTCGGGCCCCAGCAGATCTCCATGAGCAGCTACTACCGCGAGGACATCGACGAGATGCCCGAGGTCGAGCTGGTGGCACGGCAGCTGTGGGATCAGGCCGGCATCGATCCGGACGACATCGACGCCGCGATCCTCTACGACGCGTTCACCCCGATGGTGCTGCTGCAACTCGAGGAGTACGGGTTCTGCGGCCGCGGCGAGGCCAAGGACTTCATCGCGGACGGCAACCTCGAACTCGACGGCCGCCTGCCCGTCAACACCCACGGCGGACAACTCGGCGAGGGATACATCCACGGCGTCAACGGAATCGCCGAGGGCGTGCGCCTGATCCGCGGTACGTCGGTGAACCAGCCCGGCAAGGACGTGTCGAACGTTCTGGTCACGGGCGGCTCCCCGGTGCCGCACAGCGCACTCGTGCTCTCCGCCGACAACTGACCGACCACCCATCCAGAGAAAGTCCGAACATGACCGAACGCATCACCTATGCCCGCGCCACCCACGGCGAGGACGAAATCCGAGCGGTGGTCGACGTCCTGCGCAGCGGCCATCAGGGGCTGCGCATCGGCAAGAACGTCTTCGAGCTCGAACGCCGCATCCCCGAGCTGTCCGGGAAGCAGTACGGCGTGATGTGCAACTCCGGATCCTCCGGCCTGTACCTCGCGGTCGAGCTGCTCGACCTGCCGAAGGGCAGCGAGGTCATCACCTCGCCGCTGACCTTCTCCACCGACGTCGCGCCCCTCGTGCGCGCCGGCCTGGTACCGGTCTTCGTCGACGTCGAACCGGACACGTTCAACGTCGACGTCACCAAGATCGAGGCGATGGTCACCGACCGCACCAGCGCCGTGCTCGTCCCGAACCTCGCCGGCAACTGCCCCGACTGGGACGCGATCCGGGCCGTCGCCGACCGGCACGGCCTGAAGGTGATCGAGGACACCTGCGACACCCTCGGTGCCCGGCTGCACGGCACGCCCACCGGCGCGCGTGCCGACCTGAGCGTCACCAGCTTCTCCATGGCCCACATCATCACGTGTGCCGGCACCGGCGGCATGGTCATGATGGACGACGAGCAGACCCGTGATCGTGCACTCCTGCTGCGCCGCTGGGGACGTCGCTCCGAGCCGAACCTGTTCGGCAACGGGGGTGGACGCGTCTTCCGGGAGGATCTGGACGGGGTCGACTACGACAACGACTTCATCTTCGATCTGCTGCCGTGGAACTTCGAACCGTCCGAACTCGGCGCCGCCTACGGCGTCGTGCAGCTGAACAAGCTCGCGCAGAACTACGAGCGGCGCCGCAAGACCTTCGCGGAGTTCACCGCCGCATACGGCGCCTACCCCGAGTTCTTCCGCACACCGGTCGAAACCGACGGCCTCGACACCGCCTGGCTGTGCTATCCCGTCACGGTCTCCGCCGACGCCCCGTTCTCCCGCAGTGACCTGCAGGAGTTCGTCGAAGCGCAGGGCATCGACACCCGAACCGTGTGGAGCGGCAACATCACCCGCCATCCCATGATGGCGGGCGTCGAGCACCGCGTGCCCGACGAGGGGCTGCCCGAGGCCGATGCGGTGTTCGAACGCGGCATGACGCTGGGCATGAGTCACGGGCTCTCCGACGAGGAGGTCACCCGCGTGACCGGCGCGATCCACGCCTTCGCCGCGAAGTGGCGGTGACCGTCGTGCCGTCCCGTTTCACCGGCCGGATCACCGCCGGCCCCGGCCTGGTCGACGAATCAGGGCTCGAGATCCACGGGCTCGACAACCGACAGTGGACCCGACCGGAGGTACCCGCATGAAACCCGTGATCGTCGACGCCGCACGCACCCCCTTCGGCAAGCGCGACGGCTGGATCTCCGGCCTGCACGCCGCCGAGCTGCTCGGACTCGCGCAACGCGGCGTGCTCGACCGGCTCGGCCTCGACGCCGCCCTCGTCGAGCAGGCCGTCGGCGGGTGTGTCACCCCGATCGGGGAGCAGTTCGGCAACATCACCCGCACCGCGTGGATGCACGCCGGCCTGCCCTCCCACACCGGGACCACCACCATCGACGCCCAGTGCGGCACCGCGCTGCAGGCGGTGCATCTCGTCGCCGGGCAGATCGCGCTCGGCACCCTCGAGGTCGGCCTGGCGTGCGGCGTCGAGCTGATGTCGCGGGTCCCGCTCACCTACAAGGTCGGCACCGGCGCCGGCACCCCGCGACCGGCGTCGTGGTCGGTGGACACCCCCGACCAGTACACCGCGGCCGACCGCATCGCCCGGCACCGCGGCTTCGCCCGCGAGGACCTCGACGCGTTCGGCCTGCGGTCGCAGCAACGGGCGCGCGACGCCTGGGACGCCGGGTGGTTCGACCGGCAGATCATCCCCGTCGCCGTCCCCGGCGACGACGGCAGCACCACCGTCACCCGGGACCAGGGACTGCGCGAGACCAGCACGGAGGCGCTCGCGCGGCTGCGTCCCACGATCGAGGGCGGCCTGCACACCGCCGGCACCTCGTCGCAGGTGTCCGACGGGGCGGGCGCCGCGGTCCTGATGTCCGAGGACAGGGCACGAGAACTCGGCGCGGCGCCGCGGGCCCGGCTGCTCGCGCAGTGCGTCATCGGCGGCGACACCGAGTTCATGCTCGACGGCCCGGTGGCTGCGGCGCAGATGCTGCTCGACCGCACCGGGATGACGGTCGCCGACGTGGACCTGTTCGAGGTCAACGAAGCCTTCGCCGCGGTGCCGATGTCGTTCGCCGAGGTGCTCGAGGTCGACCCGGACGTGCTCAACGTCGGCGGCGGTGCCATCGCCCTCGGCCACCCGGCCGGCGCGACGGGAATCCGGTTGCTGGCCAACGCGATCGACGAGCTCGAACGCCGGGACCGGCAGGTCGCGATGATCGCCATCTGCGCGTCCGCCGCCACGACGTGCATGATTCTGGAACGGATGTAGGCCATGACGATCGCACTCGACGCCGACCACCGCGACCTCGCCGACTCCGTCGCGGGCCTCGCCCGTCGTCACGCCCCGATCGAACGCACCCGCGCCGCATTCGCCGACCTGGCGGCGGGCAAGCGGCCGGAGATCTGGGATGCGTGCGTCGCGCAGGGCCTGCACGCCCTGCACCTGCCCGAGGAGCACGGCGGCGGTGGGGCGGGACTGCCGGAACTCGCGGTCGTGGCGGAGCAGTTCGGCCGCGCCCTCGTTCCCGGCCCGTGGGTGCCGACCGTACTGGCCGGGGCGTTGGTCGCCACCCTCCCGCCCGAGGGCCTCGTCGCGGACCTGCTGCGGCGGTTCGCCGAGGGCGCGACCGGCGCCGCCGTCACCACCCCCGGCCTCGTCGCGACCGCGTCGGGGCGGGGATGGACGGTCACCGGTGTCTCCGAGCCGGTGCTCGGGTTGCCGGGCGCCGACGAGGTGATCGTGCGCGCCACCGCCGACGGCGCGCCCGTGTGGTTCCGGTTGCCGTCCGCGGCCGGGGAGGTCGAGGTCGCCGACGGCGTGGACCTCACCCGGTCGGTGGGACGACTGCGGCTGTCCGCAGCGGCGATCACACCCGAGGACCTGCTCCCGGCGATCGCCGACGACGACGTGCAGCTGATCGGCAACACGGTGCTCGGCGCCGAGGCCGCCGGAATCGCGGCGTGGGCACTGGACACCGCCGTCGACCACGTCCGCAACCGTCACCAGTTCGGCCGCCCCGTGGGCAGTTTCCAGGCCGTGCAGCACAAGGCCGCGATGATGCTGGTGCGCAGCGAGATCGCCCGCGCGGCGGCGTGGGACGCCGCCCGCTCGGTGCGCCAGGACCGGGAGCAGCAGCGTCTCGCGGCAGCGCAGGCGGGGCTGACGGCGGTGCCGGCGGCCGTCGACGTGGCGCTCGAATGCGTCACGTTGCTCGGCGGTATCGGCTTCACCTGGGAACACGACGCGCACCTGTACTGGCGACGGGCACTGTCGATCGCCTCCGTCGCCGGCCCGGAGGACGTCTGGGCACGCCGGCTCGGTGAGCTCGCGCTGTCGGGCGAGCGCGACTTCTCCTTCGTCGAAGCCGATGCGCTACCGGAGCTGCGTGCGCAGGCCGGCGCCGTCCTCGACGAGGTACGGGCACTGCCGGACGACGCGGTGCGCAGCGACGGCTGGGCGCCGGCACGCGGCGGGGCACGTCGCGCCCGGCTCGCCGAGGCCGGACTCGTCGCGCCGCACTATCCCCGGCCCTACGGCCTCGCGGCCGGACCGCACGAACAGGCCGTGATCGCGGACGAATTCGCGCGCCGCGGCCTCGAACTGCCGACCACCGTCATCGGCGAGTGGGCCCTGCCCACCCTGCTGCGGCACGGCACCGAGGACCAGCAGCGGCGTTTCGTCACTCCCACCCTGCGCGGCGAGATCGTCTGGTGCCAGCTGTTCAGCGAGCCGGGCGCCGGCTCGGACCTCGCCGGGTTGTCCACCCGCGCCCGCAAGGTGGACGGCGGCTGGGTCCTCACCGGACAGAAGGTGTGGAATTCGATGGCCCACGAGGCGGACTGGGGAATCTGCCTGGCGCGCACCGATCCCGAGGCGCCCAAGCACGAGGGCATCTCGTACTTCCTCGTCGACATGCGCAGCGAGGGGCTCGACGTGCGGCCACTGCGACAGGCGACCGGGCGGGCGGAGTTCAACGAGGTGTTCTTCGACGACGTCTTCGTCCCCGACGACTGCCTGGTCGCGGAACCGGGGCAGGGCTGGCGCCTCGCGGTGACCACCCTCGCCAACGAACGGCTCAGCATGGGCGCACAGCTCGCGCACGGTGCGGCCGCGCGGGTGCGCGACGTCGTCGAGTCGGGGCGCTACGCCGCCGCCCGCGACGACGCACTGCGCGTCCTCGGCCGCAACACCGGCCGTGAGATGGCCCTGTCGGCGATGAACCTGCGCAGCGTGCTGCGCCGGTTGTCCGGTCTCGACGCCGGGGCGGAGATCAGCGTGCAGAAGGTCTTCAGCGCCCTCGCCCAACGCGACGGCTCGCGCGGACTGGTCTCGCTGCTCGGTCCGCTCGGCGCCGCCGACGACGACGGCCACATGCTCGACCACCTCGGTCTGCCCGCGGTGCTCTTCGGCGGCGGCACCATCGAGATCCAGCTGAACGTGATCGCCCGTCGCGTGCTGGGACTGCCGCGCTGACACCGACCACACCACATCCACCTGGAGGGGCTATGCACCCGGAACTGTCCGACGATTCCCGTCGGCTCCGCACCGAACTACGCAACTACTTCGCCGAGATCATCGACGACGACGACCGGCGCGCCCTCGTCGACCAGACCGAGGGCGGACCCGTGTTCGACCGCATCCTGCGACGGATGGGCCGCGACGGGTGGCTCGGTCTCGGCTGGCCCACCGAATACGGCGGCCGGGGAGAGGATCCCGAGGCCCTGTACGTGTTCTACGACGAGGTGATCCGCGCCGGCGCACCGCTGTCGCTGGTCACCCTCAACACCGTCGCGCCGGCGCTGATGAAGCACGGGACCCAGGCGCAGAAGGACTTCTTCCTGCCGCCGATCCTGGCCGGTGAACTGATCTTCGCCATCGGCTACACCGAACCGAACGCGGGCACCGACCTCGCCTCGCTGCAGACCCGCGCCCGCATCGAGGGCGACGAACTGGTCATCAACGGCAACAAGATCTTCACCAGCGCCGGCGTCTACGCGGACTGGATCTGGCTGGCCGTCCGCACCGATCCGGACGCGCCGCGGCACCAGGGCATCTCGGTGGTGCTGGTACCGACGTCGGCGCCCGGGTTCTCGGTGACCGAGATCCACACCGTCGGTGGCATCAGCACCTCCGCCACCTACTACGACGACGTCCGCGTGCCGCTGACCAACGTCGTGGGCGAGCTGAACCAGGGCTGGGGCCTGATCACCAACCAGCTCAACCACGAGCGGGTCGCGCTCGCGGCCCGCGGTGGCATCGCGAACGAGCTGTACGACGCCGTGCTCGCCTGGGCGCAGTCCGAGCCCCTGGGCGCCGGGACCGTCTACGACCTGCCCTGGGTGCGCACCAATCTGGCGGAGACGTACGCACTGCTCAGTGCCGCCGACCTCGTCAACCTCCGGCTCGTCGCGGACGTCGCCGCGAACACCCTCGGCGGCGGTGACTCCGCGGCCGCCAAGATCTTCGGCACCGAGGCGGTCGTCACCGCCTACGGCAAGATGCAGGAGATCCTCGGCGTCCGTGGCCTGCTGCGGCCCGGTAGCCCCGGAGCCGTCGTCGAGGGACGCGTCGAAACCCTGGCGCGCAGAGCTCAGAACAACACGTTCGGCGGCGGCACCAACGAGGTGATGCGCGAGATCGTCGCCGCCAAGTGCCTCGGCATGACGCTCGCCGCCCGTCGCCGCACCGACGCCCCCACCAGCACGAGGAGCTGACATGGATTTCGAACTCGACGAGGACCTGACGAGTGTGCAGGACCTGGCGTCCCAGCTCTTCCGGCAGCTCGCGCCGGTCGAGCGGGTCGTCGAGGTGGAGCAGAACGAGGGCGGTTTCGACACGACGCTGTGGGGTGCCCTCGCCGACGCGGGCCTGCTCGGCATCGCGGTGCCGGAGGAGTCCGGGGGTGCCGGGATGGGTCTGCTCGGCTTGATCACCGTGCTCGAGCAGCAGGGCCGGCACGTGGCGCCGGTACCGCTGTGGTCGGTGACGGCGGCCGCCTCGGCGATCGTCCGGTTCGGCACGGCCGAGCAGGTCGAACGCCTGGTCCCCGGCATCGTGGACGGCTCCCGGCCGGTCGTCGCGGCATTCGAGGCCCCCTACGGTGAACTCACGTCGCTGTCGGCGGTGAGCAAGGGCGACGACCTGGTCGTCAGCGGAACCGTCGCCGGTGTGCCCGCCGCGGCCGTGGCCGCCGCGACGGCCGTTCCGGTCCGGTGCGACGACGGTTCGCTCGCCGTCGTGGTGATACCGACCGGGGCGGACGGCGTCACGGTGGAACCGGTCGCCGCGACCGACCGGGGCAGCTTCGCCAATGTCCGGTTCGACGACGTCGTCGTGCCCGCAGTCGATCGTCTGCCGGGCGACGGCGCGGAGACGGTCGCCTGGGTGCGCCGCCGGATCCAGCTCGCGCTCGCCGCGGTGCAGCTGGGCGTGTGCGAACAGGCGTTGCAGACGACGGCCGAATACACCTCGCAGCGAATTCAATTCGGCCGGCCACTGTCGACCAACCAGGCGGTGGCGGTGCGCGCGGCCGATGCCTACCTCGACACCGAGGCGATCCGGCTCACCACCCGGCGGGCGGCGTGGCTGCTCGACGCCGGACGGGAGCAGGAGGCCGAATCCGCGGTTCTCGTCGCCAAATGGTGGGCGTCACGAGGCGGTCTGCGGGTGGTCCACGCGACGCAGCACCTGCACGGCGGTATCGGTGCGGACGTGGACTACCCGATCCACCGCTACTTTCTGTGGGGACGGCAGTTGTGCTTCACCCTCGGCGGCGCGGACGCCACGGCGGCCGCGCTGGGCGACGTCCTCGGGTCCGCGCCCCGGATCGGGGCACCCGCGTGACGACCGCCGGGCGCCCGACGCTCGTCACCGGCGCCGGGCGCGGCATCGGCCGGGCGCTCGCGCGCCGGGTCGCCGGAGGAGGCTCCCGATGACCCGTACCGTCGACGTGCCCGCGGACCTGCGGGAGGCGACCGCGGAGCTCGTCGCCGCGACCCGCGCGCTGATGCTGGCCGCGGCGACCACGACGGCGGACGCCGACACCGTCCGCGCCGCTCGCGCAACGATCGCCGAACTGGCCGAGACCCTCGGCAGCCGGCCGCGTCCGCGGGTGCTGCGTCCCCCGTTCGACGGACCGTCGCGGTCCCGGGACACGGGCGGGCGCGAGCCGTGGGCGCTGTTCACCCACAACCCGATGGGCATTCCGCTCGAGATCCACTTCGGCGCGGACGAGGCGCGGGCCCGGCTGGTCGCGAACGCCCTGCACGAGGGCCCGCCCGACAGCGTGCACGGCGGGTTCAGCGCCCACCTGCTGGACTGCATGCTCGGCACCCTCATGCAGGCCCGGGGCAGCCGTTCGCTGACGGCGTCGCTCGACCTGCGCTACCTGCGGCGCACGCCGCTCGACGAGCCGCTGGATCTGTACTCGCGGATCGTCGAGACCGAGGGCCGGAAGACCGTCGCCGAGGGCTGGATCGAGTGCCGCGGTGAGCGCACGGTCGAGGCGCGGGGAGTGTTCGTCCGCGTCGAGACATGAGCAGTGCCCGCCGGCGGAACAGCCTGCGGGAAGAGTGAATTCGCGGCGCGCCGGACGACCTCCGGCGCGCCGCCCCGTTCTAGTTCACGACACCCACGCGTGTTCGGTGCGACAGGCGGGTGCGCGCGGTGGAACCGGACCGGCCCGGCGTGAGCACCTGTGAGGTGCGGCGTGCGGCGGCCCAGACCATCGGCGCGATGTGGGCGAGTTCGACCGTTCCGCGGCACGCCACCGAGATCGCGCCCACGACGCCGTCGGGGCCGACGACCGGTGCGGCGACGGCGCTGATGGACATCGGGCACGAGTGGCCGGGCACGAACGCGAGACCCTGCCGCTGGCGCACGCGGTTCAGGCGCTCGTGCAGGGCCGACAGGTCGGCCCGGGACCGCACGTGCGGTCCCGCCGTCATGAGGGCGTCGACCCGCTCCGGCTCGAGGCCGGCGAGCAGCGCCCGTCCGCTGACGGTGCTCTCGGCCGGCAGCCGGGTCGCCACCTGGGAGGGGATGCCCGCGCTGGCCGCGCCCCCGATCCGGTCGAGGAAGTAGACGGACGAGCCTTCGAGCACGGTCAGGTGCGCGACACCGCCCGTGCCGATCTGCAGGTCGTTGAGCAGCCCCGCGGCCGCGGCGCGCAGCTGCGAGTAGTCCCGGGGCCGGGCCATCGTCTGCATCCGCAGACCGGGGCCGTATCCGCGGGAGTCGTGTTCGAGCCAGTGCAGGTCGACGAGCTGGGTGAGGAGACGGAAGACGGTCGAGCGGGGCAACCCGGTGGCTGCCGTGATCTCCTCGAGGAACATCCGGTCGGGACCGGACGCGAAGACGTCGAGGATCTGGGTGAACCGCTCTGCGACACTGGGGCGCTGCTCGCGCGGCATGTCCGGCAACGGAATCGGGTCACTATGCATCACAGTCAATGTCTGGCCTCCTTCGCCTCACATTACCTAGCACTTGCTTGGTGCGCTATGCGGAACACCGGCGTTCTCCCCGCCCCGGCGGGATGCCGTCACGCCAGCTTGGTGCGCACGCCGGTGGTGTCCAGGGCTGCGACGCTGCGGGCGGAGAATGTACGGTCGGCGGGACGATCGGCGAAGTATCCGGAGACCTGCGCGTCGAGTTCGTCGACGGTGAAGACCCCGGATCCGGCGGTGAATTGGTTCTCCACCACCGGCGGCGCCATCAGCGCCACCATGTCGCCGTAGACGACGAAGACCTGCCCGTTCACGCGGCTCGACGCCGGGCACGCCAGGTAGGCGACGAAGGTTGCCACCCGCTCGGGAGCCAGGATGTCCACGGGCGAACCGGACGGGTCTTCGTCGAAGACGTGCGCGGTCATCTCCGTGCGGGCTCTCGGGGCGATGGCGTTGGCGGTGACCCCGTAGCGGGACAACCCCTGTGCCGCGGCCAGGGTGAGGGCGACGATCCCGGACTTGGCGGCGGCGTAGTTCGATTGCCCCGCCCCACCGAAGAGAAACGCCTCCGACGTGGTGTTGATCAGCCGTCCGTACACCGGGGAGTCCGACGACTTCGACTGCGCACGCCAGTATCTCGCCGCCGCGGTGGTCAGTGCCGCATGCCCCTTCAGGTGCACCCGGATCACGTCGTCCCACATCGCTTCGGTCATGGTGACCAGCATCGCGTCACGGATGATGCCGGCGTTGTTCACGACGACGTCGAGGCTGCCGAACTGGTCGACGGCCGCGTCGACGAGACGGTCGCCGATCGACCAGGTTCCGACGTCACCTTCGACGGCGATCGCCCTGCCGCCTCGCTCCTCGATCTCGGCGGCGACGGTGTGTGCAGCGGCTCCGATGTCGTTCACGACGACAGACGCGCCCCGTTCGGCGAGTGCCAGTGCCTCGGCCCGGCCCAGGCCGGACCCGGCTCCCGTCACCACGGCGGTGCGGCCGGTCAGGTCGGTGTCACTCACGGCGTCTCCTTGCTTCGGTGGATGCCGGCCTCGTGGGCCGGGGACGAGTGGCCCGCACGGGCCCGGACTGTCCTGCAGGGCGGCTCGCACCTCCGGTGGTCGATCCCGTCGACGGGAAGCGCACGACTTCGGGTGCTCGGTGCCGGGAAGGCTGCCGGGTGTCCGCCTCGCAGCGTAGCCGCCCCGGGGGCGCATTCAATAGAATCATGTTCCTCCCTATCCGGGGCTCGCTGGTCATTCGACCCAGGACGGTGCTCGTTCAAGTACCCCACTTCTGGAATACAGGACCCCTAGAAGTAGAACACAATTCTATTTCACTGACCGGGACTGCCGGTCGCGACCGTGCCGGCCCGGGGTGCGACGCGGCGGCGGCGGCGGTCTCGGCGTCACCAGGCTTCCGTATCCCGGAGGAGAGGCGCCGGCGAGGTCATGAAGACAATCGTCGCGACGAACCTCGGGCTGTGACCCCGGCGTCGCTGCCGCGGGGGCACGCTAGTCTGCGCGGGTGAGTACCGCAGCCGCCGGCGTGCCCATGAGCCCGGACGACATGACGCCCGCGCAGTTGCGGCGACGTGACCGGATCACCGAGGCCGTCGTCGCGATGCTCGAGGAGACGGGCCCGGACAGCATCCAGATGCGGGACGTGGCCGAGCGTTCCGGAGTGGCGCTCGGCACCCTGTACCGGTACTTCCCGGCCAAGCCGCAACTGCTCGCCGCCGCGATGGTGGCGTGGAACGACCGCCTGTCGCAGCGGCTCGCCACCGAGCGCCGACGCCGATCCGACCGCGACGCCCGCGCGGAGGATGCGGTGGAGCGTGTCGTCCGGTTGTACGTGCGGCAGATGAAGGCGTTCCAGCGGGGCCCGCACTTCGCCCGTCTGGAGGTCGAGTTGCAGACCTCCCGGGATCCGTATGTGGTGGAGACTCTGGTCGAGCGGTCGGCGGTCAACCGTTCGGCCGTCTTCGAGGCGATGGAGGGGATTCCGGCGGAGCGGGCCCGGCTGGCGTCGTTGGCGATCGGCAGCACCATGCTCACTTCGCTGATGCTGTGGACGACGGATCGCATCAGGTTCGCCGAGGCGCTGCGCAACGTCGAGGACGTGTGCCGGCTGGTCCTGAGCGACCGTCCCGTCACGAGCTGACGAATGCCCACAAGGAAGACGAATCCCGTTTTGATGCAAAGACTCACGCGTCCACGGCGGTCACCTCTGCACACCCGTCGAGTGTCCGTCGTCGCGTGACTCCGCTCCGGAAGCACACCGGTTCCGCCGCAGGAACTCCCGGACGAAGAGGGCGAAACCCGCGGTGGGGAAGGCCGCTCCGAGGACGCAGACCGCACGCCATCCGCCGGTGAGGTAGGCAGCCGTGGACAGTGCGCTGCCGAGGGAGCCGGCGAGAAAGTAGGAGGTCATATAGGCGGTGTTCAGGCGGCTGCGGGCGTCGGGCCGCAACCGCTGGATCAGGCTCTGGTTGCTGATGTGCGTTCCCTGGATGCCCAGGTCCAGCAGGGCGACGCCCACCGCGAGTGCGAGCACGTGCTGTTCGCCGAAGGCGAGGAACACGAAACTGACCGCGGTGGCGGCGACGAACAGACCCGTCTGCCGGCGCGCGTAGCCGCGGTCGGCGAAGATGCCGGCCGTCCGTGCTGCCAGCGCGCCGGCGACCCCGACGAGGGTGAAGATCCCGATGCGGGCCTCGGACCACCCGTACCCCGGTCCGGCGAGCAGGAAGCCGACACTGGTCCAGAACACCCCGAACGAGGCGTAGGTCAGGGCACCGTAGGCGATGCGGCTGCGCAGCACGGGTTCGTCGCGGATCAAGCACACCACCGAGGCGAGCACCGTGCGGTAGCCGGCGGTGGTCGCCGGCGGCAGGACCGGAAGGGACTGCACCAGCAGCACAGTGCAGAGCATCAGGACCGCCGCGAGCACGAATACTGCTCGCCACCCGGCGATCTCCGCCACCAGGCCCGCCACGACGCGGGAGAGGAGAATGCCGAGCAGCAGGCCGGTCATCACGTTTCCGATCACACGTCCGCGTTCGTCGTCCCGGGCCAGGCTCGCAGCGAACGGGACGAGGATCTGGCCCACGACCGATCCGGTACTGACGAGCACGGCCGTGGCGGCGAGGATCTGCCAGCTCGGTGCCCAGGCCATGACCAGCAGGCCGGCGGCCGTGAGCACGAGCATGCGTCGCAGCAGCCGTCGCCGCTCGACCATGTCGCCCAGCGGCACCAGCAGGGCCAGGCCGGCGGCGTACCCGATCTGCCCCGCGGTGACTACCCATCCGACCTGCGTGGTGGAGGCGTCGAGGCTGTCGGCGACGGCGCCGACGAGCGGTTGAGCGTAGTAGCTGTTGGCCACCACCAGACCGGAGGCCAGGGCCATCGCGCCGACGAGCCGGCGGGGCATCCGGGCGGTCGGGGTGCCGGCGGTGGGGGTGCCGGTGGACGTGGGCTGCATGGCACCGATCCTGCGAGCCCCGGTATTGATGTGTCCAACGGGATGAATCGATGAATCCGAGCGATATGGTCGATGAATGGAACTACGGCAGCTGCGGCACTTCGTGGCGGTCGCCGACCTCGGGCACTTCACCCGGGCCGCCGAATCGGTGCACCTGTCGCAGTCGGCGCTCAGCGCGTCCGTGCGGGCGCTCGAGAACGAACTCGGGACGTCGCTGTTCGAGCGCACCACCCGGTCGGTGCTCCCCACTGCGGCGGGCCGAACGCTCTACCCCTACGCGCAGCGGTTGCTGCGCGAGGCCGCGGAGGCCCGCGCAGCCGTGGCGAGACTGGAAAGCGGCGAGGCCGGCACCCTCGCGGTGGGCACCGTGCAGACATTCCGGGCCGCGGATCTGCCGTCGCTGCTCGCACAGTTGCACCGCACTCACCCGGGCATCGAGGTGGCGCTGCGGGAGGCGACCACCACCGAACTGTTCGACGCCCTCGCTACCGCAGAACTGGACCTCGCATTCGTCGCCCTCGACGCGCGTCCGCTCCCGGCCGGCCTCGTCACACTCCGCACCTACACCGAAGAACTCACCGCCGTGGTCGCGCCCCGCCATCCGCTCGACGCGGTCGGGGCGATCGATCCCGCGGAGCTGCAGCCGTACCCGTTCATCGAATTCGAGGCCGGCACCGGCCTGCAGACCACGGTCGAGGCGCTGTTCGTCCGCGCGGGCGTGCACCGCGACGTGACGTTCCGCGTCGGGGACATGGATCGCCTGCTCGATCTCGTCCGCCACGGTCTCGGGGTCGCCGTCATCCCGGAACCGATCGCGCGACGCAGCGGCCTGCACCGCATCGGGCTGCGGCCCGGGCCACCGCACCGCATCCTGGCGCTGGTGTGCCGTGACCCGGCCCCGTCCTCGACGGCCGCGCAGTTGTTCCTCGACCTGCTCTGACCCGGCGGTCCGCCCGACGGGGAGCGGGACGCTCGGTAGTCGGGGAACGTCCCGCTCGGTGCCCGGGGAGCGGCCCGCTCAGTAGTGGGGGAGCGTCCCGCTCAGTAGTGAGGGAGCGTCCCGCTCAGTGCCCCGGCGTCCGGTAGGCGGCGTTGCGATGCACCGCGTCGTCCATCTCCTGGGGGGTGAGCAACCGGATCGGTACGGAACGCGCGATGCCCGACGCCCGGGTGCGGAACTCGAGCGTGGCCGCCGCGAGATCGTCGGGCACCTCCCCGATGACGTAGAGATCGTGCCCGCCGAGCGCGAAGTGCACGGACTCGACGCTGCCACCGACACTCTCGACCATCTCGGTGATGGCGGAACTACGGACGGAACCACCCTCGGAGAGCAGACCCTGCGCGCCCTCGGGGGTGTAGGTGACCTGCCACAGGTACTTCGGCATGTTCTCGACTCCTCGGCTGTCGGGCCATTCCACGGCCGGGCTCGGTGCCCCCTCCATCGTCGACCCGCTCGCTCCGTCGTGGGGCGGTTTCGCGCCGAACCGGCGTAGGTTCGTCACCGGACCGCCCGACCGTTTCCGACGAGAGGACCACTGCCGTGCCCAGACCTCCGCTGCCGCAGGCCGTCGCCGAGATGCTCGCCCAGCCGAACTACGCCACCATCAGTACGGTGCGAGCCGACGGGCATCCGGTGTCGGTGCCCACCTGGTATCTGTTCGAGAACGGCCGGATCCTGGTGAACATGGATGCCGGGCGCAAGCGGCTCGAGCACCTGCGCCGCGATCCCCGGGTCAGCCTGAGCGCGATGGACCCGGCGGACTGGGTGACCCACGTGAGCATCCAGGGGCGGGTCGTCGAGTTCGTCGACGACCCCGAGCTGACCGACATCGACCGCGTGGCGCGGCACTACACCGGCAAGCCCTACGGGGTGCGCAACCGGCCGCGGGTCAGTGCCTGGATCGAGATCGACCGCTGGCATGCCTGGGGCCGGCTGAAGGATGCGGCCTGACACAGCTCCTCCGCCGGCCCGGGGCCGGGCTCACACGAGCCCGGCCTCCTTCGCCACCTTCCGAACCTGGAAGGCCACGACGATCAGCAGCACGCCGAAGAGGATGGCGTAGATTCCCAGCAGCCAGATCAGGCTGATGATGCCGCTGCCGGGGAAGATCAGCAGCACGACACCCAACAGCACCGCGAGGATGCCGGCGACGAGCGACCACCCCCATCCCGAGTTCGGGACCTTCCGGAAGCTCAGCGCACCGATGATGCCCGTGACGCCGAACAGGATCGCGTAGAACGCGATGATGTACAGCACCACGAGTGCGGTGGCCGCGGGCCAGACGAGGGCGACGATGCCCGCGGCGATGGAGACCAGGCCCATCGCGAGCCACCAGCCCCAGCCGTCGAGGCGGGCGCGGTCGCGAATCGCGTGGTAGACGAGTACGACGCCGTCGACGATGGCGTAGATGCCGAACACCACCACCAGGGCCCAGACGGTGATCCCCGGCCACACCAGGGCGACGACACCGAACAACACGGCGAGGATGCCCCGGATCAGCACCAACCACCACATCTGTTTGAACAGGGGACTGAACTGATCGTTTGCGGTGAAAGCTCTCTCGGACACGGCCACTCCTAGGATGCGGTCTCGTAGTTCGGGCACAGCGTAGGCCCGTGCCGCCCCTGCCGCCTGCCGAATGACGATCCGATTCCCAGTCGTGACGAGCGTTACCGTGGAGCGATGGCTCGGGTGCGGATCGGGATCTCCGGCTGGCGGTACGCCGAATGGCGCGGCGACTTCTACCCGGCGGGGCTGGTGCAGCGCCGCGAACTCGAGTACGCCGCGGAGCGATTCGGATCGATCGAGATCAACGGCACCTTCTATGCGCTGCAGCGGCCGTCGAGCTTTCTGCGGTGGCGGGACGAGACACCGGACGGGTTCGTCTTCGCCGTCAAGGGCGGTCGGTACGTCACCCACATGAAGCGCCTCGTCGACGTCGACGACGCTCTCGCCAACTTCTTCGCGTCCGGTGTGCTCGCCCTCGGCCCCAAGCTGGGGCCCGTGCTGTGGCAGCTGCCGCCCTCGTTGGCATTCGAGCCGGAGCTGATCGCCGGGTTCGTCGAGCGGCTACCCGCCTCGACGACCGAAGCCGCGGCACTCGCCGCGCGCCACACCGAGAAGGTTCCCGGCGAGCGGGCGTGGACGGAGACCGAGGCGGACCGGCCCCTCCGGTACGCGCTCGAGGTGCGTCACCCCAGCTTCACGGACCCGGCTGCGGCGGCACTGCTGGCCCGGCTCGACGTCGCCCTCGTCGTCGCGGACACAGCCGGGCGGTTCCCGTTCCTGACCGAGGCCACCGCCGATTTCGTCTACGTGCGACTGCACGGAGACACCGAGTTGTATGCGAGCGGGTACGCCCCCGAGACGCTGGACGAGTGGGCGGCGCGGATCCGTGGCTGGCGTTCCGAGGGGCGGGACGTGTACGTGTACTTCGACAACGACATCAAGGGCTACGCGCCCTGGGACGCGCTCGAACTGCAGCGCCGCGTCGGCTGACCGTGTCGGTGCCGCATGGCAGGCTCGTCGTGACGCGCCGGCGCTCGCCGGGAGCATCGGCGACCCGAGGAGGACATGGTGTGGCCCACGCACTTGCCGCAGCTCGCGCGGGAGATCGCGGAGCACACCAGCGCGGCGCTCGCCGCCGCCCGGTCGCGGTCGGCCGCGGCCTGGGAGGACGCGACGACCGAGCTGGTAGCGCTGCCGTACGAGCAGGTCGCGGGCGTGCACGCGACGATGATGCGCGAGCTGCTCGAGGAGCTGCACCCCGACGGGCTGACCGGCGAGGACGTGCAGGCGGTGTTCGAACGCAGCGCGCGCACGGGGGCCGCGTGGCTGCCGTCGCTGCACCCGGACACGGTGGTGGCCGTGCTCACCGGCACCCTCGGGGTGTCCGACCACGACGCACCGAAGGCTCGCCCCGACGAATACCTGCGGGCCGGCCTGATCGTGCTGGCCGGCCTGCTGGCGGCTCGCCGGGTGGACCCCGGCACGTACCTGCGTCGCGCGCTCGGGGAGATCGAACGCGCCGAGACCGTCGAGATGCCCTGACGGTCGGGTCGCACTGACGGTCGGGTTGCACTGACGGTCGGGTTGCACTGACGGTCGGGTTGCACTGACGGTCGGGTTGCCCTGACGGCCGGGATGTCCCGACGTCCCGCCTCAGTGACGGGTGTGGTCCTCGACCGCGCGGGTGAGCCGTCGCAGCAGCGCGGTGAGGGTGTCGAGTTCGTCGTCGGTGAAGCCGTCGAGCATGCGGCGCTCACGCTCGACGCGGCGGGGGAACTCGGCGTCGACCACGGCGCGGCCCGCTTCGGTGAGGGTGAGCAGGACGACGCGGCCGTCGCGCTCGAAACGCCGGCGTTCGACCAGCCCGAGCCCGACGAGGCGGTCGGCGTGCTTGGTGGTGGAGGCGCCGCTCAACCCGGTGACCGACGTGACCTCGCTGGCGCGCAGTGGCGTGCTGCTGCGCGCCAGCGCGCACAGCACTTCGAACTCGGGGCGTGTGACGCCGCTCGGCACGAGTTCCCGGTCGAGCTGGGAGAGGGCGAGGGAACTGATCCGGGTGATACGGCCGATGACGTCGATCGGGCGGGTGTCGAAGCCGGGGTGCGTCTCGGCCCAGCCGAGCCGAACGTGATCCACGAAGTCCTCGGGCTGGGCGGTGTCCGACATGGGTCCATCCTAGCGAGGAGTCTCACACTCAATTCACATTTAATTTATCTCTGAAATATCTACACTGGAGCGGTGCACCCCTCCCTCCCGATCCCGGACCACGGCCGCCTCAGGCACTCGAGGACCGCGCTCGCGCATTCGCTGTCGCCCGCAGCGTGGCGCGAGGCGCTCGAATTCCGCAGTGCCGATGCCACCGTGGCCCCGGCACTGCGCGTGGGAACAGCGGTGCTCGTCGCCCTCGTCGGAGGCGGCCTGCTGCACCTGCCGCACCTGGCCGGCTTCGCCGCCCTCGGCGCACTCGCCTCGGCCTTCGGACGCTACGAGCCCTATCCGCGGCTGGCCGGCAAGATCGCGATGGTCGGTCTCGGCGTGGTCGGTTACGTCGCGCTCGGCGCTGGGGTCGGCGCGGGCGCGGTGCCGATGTGGGCCCAGATCGCGGTGCTCTCGGTGGCGGCCGGTTTCGCCTTCTGGGTTCTGGGTGCCTTCCGGCTGTCCGGGCCGGGTCCGGTCATCCTGGTCTTCGCGGCCGCCGGCGCGGCCGGGTTCGCGCGCACCGCCACGGACCTGCGGGACGCGGTTGCTGCGGCGACCGTGGGAGTCGTTGTGGGATGGGTTGTCTCGATGGCCCCCGCCCTGTATCACCCGCACGGGCCCGCACGGATCGCCGTCGCCCGCGCTCTCGCGGCGGTCGCGGCGATCGAGCGCGACGGTCACCGTGCGGTGCCGGGCGCCCGCGCGGCGATCGCCCGGGCTCGCGACGTCGTCGCGCTCGGCTCCCGAACCGGCGTCCACACCCACGAACTCCTCGCGCTGCTCGCCGCGGCCGGTGCCGTCGTCGACGAGGCCGAGTCCGACGCCGTGCCCGATCGAGTGGCCGAGTTCGCCCGATTCGAGGCCGAACTTCGGAAAGTCCGCCGCGACATCGCCATTCCGCGTGTCGACGGGACCGGAGCACCCGTCCCCGCCCGGCCCGTCGGATTCGTGCGTGACGGAGCAGCGCGGCTGCGGGACCGCGCGATCCTCGTCGGGGCCGGCCGGGTGCTCCTCGCCGCGCTCCTGGCGGGCTGGTTCGCCGCCGCGGCGGGTCTGCACCACCCGCTGTGGGCGACGATGGGTGCGATGGCCGCGTTGCAGGGCGTCAACTACCGGCAGACCGTGCAGCGGGCGATCCAGCGTCTGCTCGGCAACGTCGCGGGCGCCGTGCTCGCGGCGGCGTTGATCGCGCTGTCCCTGGATTACTGGCCGTACGCGCTGGCGATCGTGGTGCTGCAGGTCGTCGCCGAGCTGTACGTGATGAAGAACTATGCCGCGACGTCCGTTGCGGTGACCGCGATGGCCCTGCTGCTGACCGGGCTCGGCGAGAGCCTGGGCCCGGAGATCGCGATGAGCCGGATCGCCGACACGCTCGTCGGGGTGGTGCTCGGTGTGCTCGTCGCGGCGTTCACCATCGACCGTGCCGACCGGCACCACCTGCGGCCCGCACGATAGCGCCCCTGGCGCGAGAGCCCCGGACCGACGCCCGGGCCTGCGACGCATCGACGGGGCACGATCGCACGGGGTCGATCGCACCGGGTCTAGCATCGGCGCATGCGCGTGCGCCGGATCGTCGACCTGAGCCGGACCGTCTCCGGCGACACCCAGGTCTATCCCGGAGATCCCGTCCCGGTGCTGAGCCCGCACGCGACGCTCGAGCGCGACGGGTACAACCTGCTGCGGATCGAGATGGGTTCGCAGACCGGAACCCACGTCGACGCGCCGCTGCACATGCGCGCCCGGGCCGCCCCGATCGACGAGGTTCCCCTCGACCGCTTCGTCGGCCGGGGAGTCGTCCTGGACGTGCGGGGCCTGCCGCCGCGTACCGCCGTGACCCCGCGGCACCTCGCCGGCGGGCCGGAGCCGGGGCCCGGCGACATCGTCCTCGTGCATACCGGCTGGGCCGAGCACTACGACACCGATACCTACTTCGAGCATCCCTACCTGGCGGCGGACGCGTGCCGGTGGGTGCTCGAACGCGGCGTGCACGCCATCGGCCTCGACGCCCCGAGCATCGACTCCGCTCTGGGCGCCGACTTTTCCGCGCATCGGCTCGTCGCCGCGGCCGGCGGCATCGTGTGCGAGAACCTGTGCAACCTCGAACTCGTCGACTTTCCCGATCCGCTGATCAGTCTCCTTCCGCTGCGGCTGCAGGGTGCGGACGGTGCGCCGGTGCGGGCCGTGGCGATCGAACTCGAACCGTGATCACGGCACCTGCGCCGCGACGATCCGTGCGGTGCCGTATGCCGCGGTGCCGAGCGTGACGACCGCGAACGCCACGATCCACACGGCCGTCGGTACGCGGGTGAGCCAGCGCAGCTGATCGGCGTCGGAACCCTGCCCGCGGCCGCGCCGATGGGTGCGCGCCAGTTCGAGGACCGGCCGGGTGGCGCCGAACAGCAGCACCCAGGTCGTCAGGTACGCGACGGTGTAGCGCACCAGCTCGTCGCCGTAGTACGCGGCGACTCCGATCACCGCACCGACCGCGAGCACCGAGACGAATCCGAAGAAGTTGCGGATCAACAGGATCAGCAGGGCGAGGGCCGCGAGTACCGACCACAGCACCGCCGCGGGCCGGCCGGTGGTGAGGAGCGTCGCGGCGACGAATCCGAGCACGGCCGGGCCGGTGTACCCGGCGAACGCGGTCGCGATCATGCCCGGACCGCGCGGATTGCCGGAGGACACGGTCACTCCCGAGGTGTCGCTGTGCAGGCGGATGCCCGCCAGCCGCCGGCCGACGAGCCGGGCGACGAGCGCATGCGAGCCTTCGTGGGCCTGGGTGATCACGTGCCGGGTCACCAGCCACAGCGGTCGCACCGACACCAGCACCAGCGCGACGGCCGCGGTGAGGACGACGAGCCCGGCCGGTGCGGGTTCGCTCACCGCGCTGACGGCGTGCCAGCCGGCGCGGACGGCGGAGGCGAAGGACTCGAGCGGTGTGGACGGGTCGGCCTCGGGGTCCACAGGCGGCACCTTTCTGTCGGGAGTCCGCCATCGTACGGTCCGGCAATTCGCTCCACGGGCGCCGGTAATGTGCCACTCTCTAGGCTAATCATTCATATCAATAGGGAGGCCGCGTGTCGGTCGGGATTCTGGAAAGGCGCCGGGTGGCCCGGCCGTCGTGGATCGCACTCTCGGTGTTCCTCGTGTTCGCCGCGAGCAACGCCCCGGCCCCGCTGTACGTGGTGTGGCAGCGCGAGATGGGGTTCCCACCCAGCACGGTCAGCCTCATCTTCGTCAGCTACATCGTCGGATCGGTGGTGGCGCTGGTGTTCGGTGGGCGCGCGTCGGACCGGTTCGGGCGGCGAGCCGTCCTGCTGCCGGCCCTGGGCCTCGCGATCGTGGCCTGCCTCGTGTTCGCGACGGCCCGCACGCCGCTGTGGCTCGAGACGGGGCGGTTCTTCATCGGCCTCGCCTCGGGGGCGTTCGGCGCGGCGGGATCGGCGGCCATCGCCGACGCGTTCGGCCCCGGCCGCGGCGGGCGCGCCGCGCTGTATGCGAGCGCAGCACCCGTCGCCGGGTCGGCCGTGGGGCCGCTGCTGTCCGGGGTGCTGGCCGACGTGGCGCCGGCGCCCACCCACCTGGTCTTCCTGGTGCTGATCGTTCCCCTGGCGGCAGCCGCGATACCGCTGACCGCCGTCGGCGGTCGCCCGGCCGGGGTGAGCGGGCGCTGGGTGCAGCTGCCGAGTATCCCGCGCGAGATCGCGGGAACCGTCGTGCTGGCCATGGCCGTGGCCGGCAGCCCCTTCGCGCTGGCGGGGCTGTTCATCTCCCTCGGACCGGCCCTGATCGCCGACCTGCTCGGCAACGACAGTCGCACCCTCGCCGGCGCGGTGTCGTTCGTCGTCTTCGGTGCCGGTGCCGGGGCTCAGTTCCTCGTCCGGCGGATGAGCATCTACCGGGTCGCGGTGGTGGGACTCTCGGTCTCCGCCCTGGCCGCGGTGCTCATCGCCGTGGCGGTCGGCGCCGCCTCGGTGCCCGTGATCGTCGTGGCGGCGGTCGCGGCGGGTCTGGGCCAGAGCCTGGCGCAGCTCGCCGGGCTCACCCTCGCACGCGGGTACGCCCCGGAGGGGCGGACCGCCGAGGTGGTGTCCATGGTGTGGCTCGCCGGATACGCCACCGTCGGGTCGGGAATCCTCGGTCTGGGGTTTCTGGCGGACGGAATCGGCTTGCGCCCCGCGACTTACGCCTTCTGCGGGTTCTTCCTGGCCTGCGTGTGCGGAGCCGGGGTCGCGGTGATGCGCCGCAGGCCGGTCGTCGAGGCACTCGAAGCGGACACCCATTGACACCCCGCAATCAATGAATATGATTATGACTTAAATCACGCGGTGATCGAATCGGAGGAGTGCGCAGTGACCTACACCATCACCGAGCCCTGTGTCGACGTCCTCGACAAGGCCTGCATCGAAGAGTGTCCGGTGGACTGCATCTACGAGGGCGGCCGGATGATGTACATCAACCCGGAGGAATGCGTCGACTGCGGCGCGTGCGAGCCGGTCTGCCCAGTCGAGGCCATCTTCTTCGAGGACGACGTCCCCGAGGACCGCGCCGGCTACACCCAGATCAATGCCGACTTCTTCGCCGAGATCGGCTCGCCGGGCGGCGCTTCCAAGATCGGAAAGACCGAGTACGACCCGCCGTCGGTGAAGAGTCTGCCCGTACGGGCATGATCGCGGTCCGGGCGGACCGACCCGGCCGGGGTTCGGTGCTCCTCGGAGCCGCGGTGGCGGCCGCCTTCACGTTCGCCGTCGTCGGGTCCAACATTCCGGGGCCGATCCTCCCGTTGTACGAGGATCATCTGGGCCTGTCCCCGTTCGTGCTGGCTGCCCTGTTCGTGACGTACTTCGTCGCCCTGGTGTCGATGTTCCTGCTCGTGAGCCGGACCTCGCTCGGGCGGTTCGCGTGGGCCGTTCTGCCCGGGGCGCTCGTCGTCGGGCTGCTCGGCGACGTCGCCCTGTGGTCCGGGGCGGATACGGCCTGGCTGCTCTTCGTGGGTCGAGCGCTGACCGGAACATGTGTCGGGCTCGCAACGGGATCCGCCGCCACGCTGGCCGTGGCGGCGCGCGGTGACGCGGGCCGCACCCTCGCGGCGACCGGCGCGATCGCCGGCTCGTTCCTCGGTCTGGTCGCCGCGGCCACCGTCGCCCAGTTGCTTCCGGAACCCACCGTGCTCATATACCGGCTGCATGCCGTCTCGCTCGTGCTCTCGGGACTGCTGCTCGCCGCCGCGCTGTGGCGCAGCAGGCGCCGGCTCGCCGCCCTCCGGCACGACGAGCCCTCCCGGCCGCCCGGGCCTCTCCCGTCCCACCCGGACGTCGGGTCGTCCCGGAACGCGTTGCCCGCCTACGGATTGGGGGCGGCCGGGTGGACTGTCGGCGGCATCGCCGTCGGCGTGCTGCCGTCCGCGTTGCGGGACGGGATCGGATCCGAGTTGCTGGTGATCGGCGTCCTCGCGGCCATCATCCTGCTCGTCACCGCCTGGCTGGGTCCCTACGTCGCCCGGGCCGCGGGCCGCACCCCGGGGCCCGGCCTGTGCCTGCTCCTGCTCGCCGGCGGCGGCGTGCTCGTCGCCGCCGGGCTCCTCGCGCACACGTTGTGGCCGGTGCTGGCCGGCAGCTTCCTGTGGGGCATCGGCCAGGGGTTCGCCTACGCGCAGGGCCTCATCCTGCTCACCGCCGGGATGACGCCGGTGGAGCAGGGGAGGAGCACGTCGCTGTATGCATGCTCGTCGTACGGCTTCGCGGCGGTGATGATCCTGGTGGCCGGCGCGCTGTCGTCCGCGTGGGGCTACTCCTACGGATCCGCCGGTGCGGTAACGATTTTTGTGCTGTTCTGCGTGGCCGTCGCGGCAGCAGGGCGGGGGCGGTGGGCGCCGGCCGTCGCCGTGGCTCCCGTAGCCGTCCCCACCCGCCGATAATTCCTGCGCATGTTCGGATCGAACTCTGGACATTTCCCGCACGTGGCTCTACTGTGACGGGCATCACGACTAATGATGCATATCATTCGACCGGAAGGTGCACACATGTCTCGAGTCGACCGGAAAGTCCGGCGCCGCCTGCTCGGTGCCGCGAGCGCGTTCGGCGTCCTCTTCGCGGCCGCCTGCAGTTCCGGGGGGAACAGCACCGTCGCCGACGGTGATCTACCGGCCGAGATCAAGGTCGTCTCCGTGACCGACCAGACCGGCACCACGGCGTACGTCGGGAACAGTCAGCTCAGGGGCATCGAGCTCGCCATCTAGGAGATCAACGACCAGGAATATCTGGGCGATTCGAAGATCGTTCTGCAGAAGCGTGATTCGGCGAGCGACACGCAGACCGCCGTCAGTCAGGCCACGGAGGCGCTGACCGACAAGAGCGTCAGTGCCCTCCTCGGCCCGGTCCTCAGCGCCCACGCCGTCGCGATCGCCCCGCTCGTGGAGCGAGCCGGGCTGCCGACGATCTTCACCCAGTCCGGCAGCGAGGGCGTCGTCATCGGCGACTACACCTACCGCGCGACGGCGCCGATGGAGACCTACTTCGTCAAGGCGCTCGAGCGGCTGCAGCAGCAGGGCGTCGAGACCGTGAGCGTGCTCTACAACGCGGGCAACGTCACCCTCGCGGGACTCGGGGAGAAGACCATCCCCGAGGGCCAGGACAAGTACAGCTACCGGATCCTGTCGAGCACCTCCGTCCAGGCCACCACCCAGGACTTCGGCACCACCGCAACGAAGATCGCCGGCGAGAATCCCGACGCCGTGATCGTCCTGCTCGTCGGTGCCGGCAACTCCACCGCCATGTCGCAGCTGCGTCAGGCGGGCTACACCGGCCCCGTCGTCGGCAACCCGGCCGCCGGCGCGGGCAACCTCGCCCCCGCGGGAGCCGCGGGAGCCGGAATGTACTGGGCCACCGACTTCAGCTTCCACCAGAAGGACGAGACGTCCCAGCAGTTCGTCGAGGCGTACCGCGCCAAGTACAACGGGGAGAACCCGCTGAACTACGCCGCCGAGGGCTACGACGCGACCTGGATGCTCGCCCACGCCGCCAAGAACTCGGGCGGTGCGTCCCGCGACGACCTGCAGCGCGGTCTCGAGCAGGTCGTGGCCGAGGGCTTCGACGGCGCGCTCGGGCCGGTGCGCTTCGAAGGCAACGACATGCGCGTCGACGGCGTGCTCGTCGAATGGAACGGCACGGAAGAAGTGCTGCTCGACGGCCAGGAATCGACGGAATAGTGCGGACCTCACCGCACCCGTGCACCAAGGAGTTCGACGAATGACCGGAACATCGCACAGTCACCGGGGCAACCCGGCCGGAGGAAGGCAGGGGTCATGTCACAGCTGGTGATCGACGCACTCGTGCTCGGCTCCATCTACCTGCTCTTCTGCCTGGGAATGAGCATCTCCTGGGGAACGATCGACATCCTCAACTTCGCCCACGGCGGGATCTTCATGTTCTCCGCGTTCGTGGCCTCCCAGATCGTCTCCAACGTCGGGCTCGGGCTCGTCACCGTCTGCCTGATCTCCGTCGTGGTCGGCGCCGCGCTCTCCGCGGCCATCGACGTCTTCGCGTTCCAGCCGATCCTGCGCCGGGCCAAGAACCAGCGGACGGCCGAGCTGCAGATCCTCATCGGCGGTATCGGAATCGGCACCATCCCGGTGGCGATCGTGCAGTTCCGCACGCTGAGCGAGCCGTTCGGCTTCCTCGGCAGCTCGTACGAGACGTCGGTCTACACCCTCGGCGGCCTGCGACTGACGAGCACGGGACTCATCGTGCTCGGCTGCGCCCTGATCCTCACGCTGGCGATCTCCTTCTGGCTCAAGAACACCAGCCACGGCCTCGCCCTGCGGGCGATCGGCGTGGACTCGGAGACCGCCGAACTGATGGGCGTCAAGCGGCGCCAGCTGTCCCTGCTCACCATGGCGGTGTCGGGCGGCCTCGCCGGTCTCGCCGGTGCCTTGCTCACCTACAACCTCGGCGCCATCACGGCCGAGAGCGGTGAAACCCTGCTCATCAAGGCATTCGCCATCATCATCCTCGGCGGCGTGGGCAGCACCGGCGGCGCCGCCCTCGGCGCCATGGTGCTCGCGTTCTCCGAGGTCCTGGTGCTCCGCTACACCGGGGGCGGCTGGGTCGACGCCGTCGGCTTCGGCCTCATCCTCGTGGTTCTGCTGCTGCGGCCGCAGGGCATCTTCGGAAGGAAGGAGGTGCGACGGGTATGAGCGACTTCTACTTCTCCAACATCGTCCTCATCCAGAGCACGTTCACGGTCCTGCTGCTCGCGCTGAGCATCCAGATCCAGTTCCGGATGGGAGTGTTCTCCTTCGCCGGCGCCGCGTTCTACGGCATGGGCTCCTACGGCACCGCGATCTTCGTGCTGCACTACGGGTTCGACGCGATCTCCGCGACCGCCGCCATCGTCGCGATCTGCGCGGTCACCGGATACCTGCTCTCGCTGATCCTGCAACGTCTCACCGGCTTGTACCTGGCCATGGCCACCGTCGCGTTCGTCATGATCGTCACCGTCGTCGCCCACAACGGCGGTGAACTCACCGGTGGCTCGGTCGGCCTGTTCGGCGTGCTCACCACCCCGGAGATCTCCGTTCCGCACCTGGCCGTCGTCTGCGCCGTCGTCGTCGCAGCGATGATCTTCAGCGAGCGCGGCAGCATGGGCCGGCGCATCGAGGCGGTCCGCGAAGACCCGGAACTCGCCTCGGCCATGGGCATCAACGTCGCCCGCTACCGCCGGATGTCCTTCGTGATCAGCGGTGTGCTCGGCGCGCTCGGTGGCGCCCTGAACATCCTGATGATGACGGCCATCGCCCCGGAGAACATCGGCTTCCCGCTGATCGTGCTCGCGCTGACGATCATCATCGTCGGTGGCTCCCGGTCCTGGCTCGGCGTGCTCATCGGTGCCCTCATCTTCACCTGGCTGCCGGTGATGCTCGAGCAGGTGGGCACCTACCAGAGCATCGTCTACGGCATCATCGTCGCCATCGCCGCGATCTTCATGCCCGGCGGCATCACCGGCGTCGTCACCGACCTGTACCGTCGCCGCGCTGCCCGCCGCGACAGCGCGGCGCTCGAGGACGAGGCCGAAGCGGAACGTCGCGCCGACGCCGCCGACGACGAGGCCGCCGCCGAACTCGGTGCCGAACTCGCGGGCACCGGCGCCCACTCCGCCCCGACAGGAGAATCGCGATGACCACCGAAGCCGTTCCCCACGAGGGCGTTCCCGGCCGGCGGGTTCCGGACCAGGTGCTGCGGGTCGAGGACCTCGCGGTCCACTTCGGCGGCATCAAGGCCGTCGACGGCATCACCCTCGGTCTCGAGCGCGGTCTGATCTCCGGAATCCTCGGGCCCAACGGTTCGGGCAAGAGCACCCTGCTCGGCGCCGTCACCCGGCTCACGCCCCTGACCCGTGGATCGATGTACTTCGAGGACCGCGACTTCTCCGGCGTCCGGCCCGAGCAGGTGGCCCGGCTCGGCATCGGACGCACCTTCCAGACGGTCCGCCTCCTCGACGATCTCACCGTGCACGAGAACGTCCAGCTCGGGCACGACCTGATCGCGGGACCGCGACGGTGGTGGCGACGGGTCGACAGTACCGAGCGCGACGCCGCCGAGGCGGCCGTGCACACCGCGCTCGAACGCACCGGACTCGACGGCAAGGAGAAGCTGCGTCCGGGTCAGCTCTCGTACGGCCTGCAGCGCCGGGTCGAGATCGCCCGCGCGATCGTGATGTCGCCGAAGCTGCTGCTGCTCGACGAACCCACCGCCGGCATGAATCGCTTCGAACGCGAGGAGATCGGCCGGTTGATGTCCGACCTGCGTGCGGAAGGACTCACCCAGCTGATCGTCGAACACGACGTGCAGATGATGGTGGACGTCTGCGATCACCTGTTCGCCATGAACTCCGGACAGCTCATCGCCTCCGGTGCCCCCGCCGACGTGGTGCGCGATCCGGCGGTGCGCGAGGCCTACCTCGGAAAGCAGGACAACGATGATCGAGATTCGTGATCTGCACGTCGATTACGGCAAGGTCAGTGCGGTACGCGGGGTGTCCGTCACCGCGCGGCCGGGACGGGTGACGCTCGTCCTCGGTGCCAACGGCGCCGGCAAGACCACCACGCTGCGCACCGTCGCAGGCCTGACCACGCCCACCTCCGGCGACGTCCTCGTCGACGGGGAGTCGATCAAGGGATGGCCCGCCCACCGGATCCTCAAGCGCGGCATCTCGCTGGTGCCCGAGGGACGCAAGGTGTTCGGCTCGCTCACCGTGTACGAGAACCTCAAGATCGGCGGCCTGGTGGCGTCGAAGAAGGCCCGCGAGGAGTCGATGCGGACCGTGTTCGAGATGTTCCCCATCCTGGAGGAACGGCAGTCCGGCCCCGCCGGCCTGCTCAGCGGCGGCGAGCAGCAGATGCTCGCCTTCGGCCGCAGCCTCATGTCGCAGCCCGACTACATCCTCATGGACGAGCCGTCCATGGGGTTGGCCCCCGCCGTGGTCGACCGCGTCATGGCCAGCGTGCGCACCATCGCGGACCGTGGCATCGGCGTCCTCATGGTCGAGCAGAACGCCGAGGCCGGCATGCGGATCGCGGACGACGTCGTCGTCGTCAACCGCGGTGAATCGGTGTACTCCGGGCCGGTCGACGAGGCGCGCAACCACTCGTCGGTGGTGCTGGCCTTCCTCGGTGAAGCCGCGCTGACCGGAACCGACAACTGAACCGAGAACGGAAGAGAATGAAGAACACACGTATTGCCGTCGCCGCGTTCGCCGGTGTCGCCGGTCTCGCCCTGACCACCGCGTGCGGGTCGGGCGGCGGCGGGACCGTCGGGTCCGGCGAGATGCCCGCCGAGATCAAGGTCGTCTCGGTGACCGACAAGACCGGTCTGACCGCCTTCGGTGGCCTGCCCCAGTTCCGGGGCATCGAACTCGCCGTCGAACAGGTCAACAGCAGTGGTTTCCTCGGTGAGTCGAAGCTCGTGCTCGAGAGCCGGGACGCGGCCAGCGACACGCAGACCGCCGTGAGCCAGGCGACGGAGGCGACGGCGGACCGGTCGGTCAGCGCGCTGCTCGGCGGCATCTCCAGCGCTCAGGCCATCGCGATCTCCCCGATCGTGGACCGGGCGAAGCTGCCGACCGTCTACACGCAGTCCGCCAGCGACGGTGTGCTCGGCGGCGACTACACCTTCCGGGCGACGCCGCCGCAGACCACGCACATCGGCACCTCCCTGGCTCACCTCGAGGACCTCGGGGCCGAGCGGGTCAGCGTGCTGTTCAACGCCGCCAACCCGGCGCTGGCGGAGATGGCGGAGAAGAACCTTCCGGAGGGGCAGTCCGAGCACGGTTACGAGATCGTCTCGACCACGTCCGTGCAGAACACCACCCAGGACTTCGCGTCGTCGGCGACGAAGATCGCCGGGGAGCGGCCCGACGCGGTGGCCATGCTGCTCACCGGCGCCCAGAACGCCACGGCCATGCGGCAGTTGCGCCAGGCCGGATACACGGGACCGGTGCTCGGCCAGACCGGTGCAGGCGCGAAGAACCTCGTCCCGGCGGGGGCTGACGGGGCGGGCATGTTCTGGACCGCCAACTTCACACTCGACCAGCCGGCGGCGTCGTCCCAGGAGTTCGTCGCGGCGTATCGGGCGAAGTACAACGAGGACCCGCTGAACTACGCGGCCGAGGGCTACGACGCCGCATGGCTGCTGGCGCGCGCGATCAAGGCGTCCGGCGGCGCGTCCCGCGAGGACATCCAGCGCGGCCTCGAGCAGGTCACCGCGGAGGGCTTCGACGGTGCGCAGGGCGAGATCACGTTCGAGGGCCACGACATGCGGACCCCGGGTGTGCTCGTCGAATGGGACGGCAGCCGTGAGGTGCTCGTGTCGACGCCGTCGGCCTGACTCTTTTCTTGTGGCCGAATGTCACATCGCGTCGATCGGATCGACGCGATGTGACATTCGGTCCGAATGCGGGGCACGAATACGAGACGGGGCCCGGGGAGAGATCCCCGGGCCCCGTCTCGTTCGGTCAGCGTCCCTGCCAGACCGGTTCGCGCTTCTCCTTGAACGCCAGTGCGCCTTCCTTCGCGTCGGCGGAGGAACGCACCGGTTCGTAGATCTCGCGCATGCGCTCGAACTCCTCGTCGTTGGACCAGTCCCGGGCCTGCGCGATGATCTGCTTGGTGGCGCGCACCGCGAGCGGGCCGTTCTTCGCGATCGCCTTCGCCAGCGCGACGGCCTCGGCCAGCGCCTGCCCCTCGGGGACGAGCCGGTTGAGCAGCTTCGCCTCGTACGCCGTGTGCGCCGTGAAGTACTCGCCGGTGAGGCTCCATTCGACGGCGAGCTGATGGGGAACCTTGCGCGGCAACCGCAGCAGACCGCCACCCCCGGCGAGCAGGCCGCGCTTGACCTCCGGCAGGCCGAAGACGGCGGTCTCCGATGCGACGACGAGGTCGCACGCGAGCACGATCTCGAAACCGCCTGCGACGGCGTGCCCTTCGACCGCCGCAACGATCGGCTTGTCGGAGGATTTCTCGGTGATGCCTGCGAAGCCGCGACCTTCGACCGAAGGGCGTTCGCCGGCGAGGAAGGCCTTCAGGTCCATGCCGGTGCAGAAGGTCTTCCCGGCACCGGTGACGACGCCGGCGACGAGATCGTCGCGGGCGTCGAGTTCCTCGAGGGCGGCAGCGATCGCGACGGCGGTCTCGGTGTTGATCGCATTGCGCACCTCGGGCCGGTTGATCGTGATGATCTGCACGCCGTCGGACTGTTCGACGTGTACGGGGGTGTCCATGTCTGTCTCCTATCGGGGCTGCATGCGGATCGCGCCGTCGATGCGGATCGTCTCGCCGTTGATCATCGCGTTGTCCACGATCGACAGGGCGAGCTTGGCGTACTCGTCGGGCTGCCCGAGCCGGGCGGGGTGCGGGGTCTGGGCGGCGAGACCGTCGCGGATCTCCTGCGAGAACCGGGACAGGATCGGCGTGTCGAAGGTGCCGGGGGCGATGCTGTTGACCCGCACCAGCTTCCGCGAGAGGTCACGGGCGGCGACGAGCGTCATGCCGACGACTCCGGCCTTGGCGGAGGCGTAGGGGATCTGGCCGATCTGACCCTCCCAGGCTGCGACCGACGCGGTGAGGACGACGACGCCGCGTTCGCCGTCGACAGGTTCGTTGTTCACCATCCGGGCCGCCGACAGGCGCAGCACGTTGAACGAGCCGATCAGGTTGATCCGGATCAGGTTCTCGTACATGTCGAGCGAGCCGGGGGTGCCGTCCTTCTCGACGACGCGGACGGTGCCGCCGCGGCCGGCGCAGTGCACGACGGCGCGGAGGGGAGCGCGTTCCTCGGCCGCGTCGAGCGCGCGGTTCACCGCGTCGGGATCGGTGACGTCGGCCGGGGCGAACACGGCGAGCTCACCGAGTTCCTTGGCGACGACCTCCCCGTCCGAGGTGGGCAGGTCGAGGATCACCGTCGGCACGCCGAGGCCGACGAAGCGCTTGACGGTGGCCAGGCCGAGGCCGGAGGCCCCGCCGGTGACGACCGCCGATCCGTTGGTCATGTCCATGACTTCTCCTGTCTGCAAAAGGAATTCAGAGTCGTTCCACGATCGTCGCGTTGGCCATGCCGCCGGCCTCGCACATGGTCTGCAGGCCGTAGCGGCCGCCGGTGCGTTCGAGGTGGCTGATCAGCGTGGTCGCCAGCCGGGCCCCGGACGCGCCCAGCGGGTGCCCGAGGGCGACGGCGCCGCCCACCGGGTTCAGGACGTCGTCGGACGCACCGATCTCGCGCTGCCAGGCGAGGGGGACGGACGCGAACGCCTCGTTGACCTCGAAGGCGGCGATGTCTGCGACCGACAGGCCGGCCCGCGCGAGGACCTTCTCGGTGGCGGGAATGGGGCCGGTGAGCATGAGGGTGGGATCGTCACCCACGACGGCGGAGGCCACGATCGCGGCCCGGGGGCGCAGACCGAGGGCGGCGGCTTTCGCCTCGGACATGATCAGCAGGGCGGACGCGCCGTCGGAGATCTGCGAGGAGTTGCCTGCGGTGACCTTCCAATCCAGGTCGGGGAAGCGCTCACGCCAGGTGTCGGTGCCGAAGGCCGCGGGCAGTCCGGCGAGGCGCTCGGCGGTGGTGCCCTCACGGATGGTCTCGTCGGCGGTGACCACCCCGGTGGGGGTCGTGACGGGGACGATCTCGCCGTCGAACCATCCGGCGGCACGGGCGTGTGCGGCGCGCTCGTGCGAGCGGGCCGAGTACTCGTCCAGCTCGGCCCGGCTCAGGGCCCACTTCTGCGCGACGAGTTCCGCCGCGATGCCCTGCGGGACGAGATCGGGGAAGCGCCCGCGGACGGCGGGGCCGTGCGGGTCCTTGCCCATCGCCGCCGATCCCATGGGGACCCGGCTCATCGATTCGACGCCGCCGGCGACGACGATGTCGTACGCCCCGGCGGCGATGCCCTGGACCGCGAAGTCGATCGCCTGCTGCCCCGAGCCGCACTTGCGTTCGACGGTCACCGACGGCACGTGGGTGGGAAATCCGGCCGCGAGCAGGGCCTGCCGGCCCGGCGTGGCGGACTGTTCGCCGGACTGGTTGACGCAGCCGATGACGACGTCGTCGATCAGCCCGGGGTCGAGGTCGTTGCGGGCGACCAGTCCGGCCAGGACCTGGCCGAGCAGATCGCTGGGGTGCACGCCGGCCAGAGCGCCCTGCGCTCTGCCCCGGCCGACGGGGGACCGGACGGCATCGACGATGACGGCGCGGGTCATGGGCTCTCCTCCCTGGCGGGACTAATTCATGATGATGGTTACTATAGACCACGACCCTACGCCCGATATGGCGTGCATCACACCGAGGGTCACCGGTAGGTGGACCAGGTGGGCAGGCTTTCGGGGAAGTCGGCGCGCTGGGGGTGGGTGCCGGGCCACTGGATGCGTTCGGTTGTACACAGTCCTGCGTTCATCTTCTCGAGCGGCACGGCGTACATGAACCGCAGGCTCCGTCGCCGGAACAGCCATCGGTCACGGTCGCGGACGTACTCGTCGGAGTACCGGTACGCAGCCATCACGAGCGTGCCGTCGAGTGCGAGTTCGGCTCTGCCTGTGAGCAATCCGCGAGCAGTGTCACCGTCGACGCAGATCTGGTCGCTGAGCGGGGAGTGCAGGGTCAGGCTGTACCTGTCCATGGCGGCGACGTAGAACTCGCGGATCTCCTCGTGCCCGTGGGCGACGGAGCCGGCCCGTTCGAATTCGCCGTCCTCGGTGAACAGCGACAGCAGCGTCTCGATGTCGTGATCGTCCACCGCGATGGCGTAGGCGGCGACGAGGTCCTGGATGCGGGCGCGGTCCTCGAGTCGGGTGAGGCGGCGAGCCAGCTCCTCGAGGGTGCCGGGACGCGGATCGACGGTCGTCATGTGACCTCCCTGAATAATGATAACGATTGTGATGTATTACACATCATGACGTGCAGTCGGGGAAGGGTGACGCTCCGGCGGTGCCGCACGACACGAGAGAAGTGCGGGGCAACCCGTTGCCTCTTAATCATTATCATGGTTAGTATGTGAGTCATTGAACTGAGTGACCTTGACCACACCTGGCGGGCGCTTTAGGTTAATGATGAACACAGAAAGGTGGGGACATGGCGAAAGCGCACGTCGACGACGAGCTCCGGGACATCCGTGCGGCCGCGGCGACCGTAGCCCGGGAGCGCTACGCACCGAAGGCTGCGCAGTGGGATCTCGAACGCACCGCCTTCCCGCACGACGAGCGCCGCTTCCTCGGCGAACTGGGGTACCTCGGCATCTCGTTGCCGGAGGAGTACGGAGGCTCCGGCGCCCCGCTGTCCCACGCCCTGGCGGTGATCGAGGAGTTCGCGAAGGTCTGCCGGCCGGCGGCCTTCCAGATCTTCGAATCCAACACCGGCCCGGCTCAGGCCATCGCCCGACTCGGCACGGAACACCAGAAGAAGACGTTCCTGCCGCAGATCGTCGCGGGGGAGAAGACCATGGCGGTCGCGATCTCCGAGCCCGACGCCGGCTCCGCCGCCACCGACATGACGACCAAGGCCGTGCGCACCGACGAGGGTGTCGTGCTCAACGGCATGAAGCGGTGGATTTCCAACGGTAGCGAGGCCGACGTCTACCTCACCTACTGCCGCATGGGCGACGCCCCCGGCGCCAAGGGCATCGGAGCAGTCCTCGTCGAGGCCGACCGGCCCGGCATCAGCTACGGCGCGCGCGAGAAGCTCATGGGCTTCCGGGGCATCCCGTCGGCCGACATCTTCTACGACGACGTGGTCGTCCCGGAGGAGAACATCGTCGCGGAGGCCGGTGGCTTCCGGAAGTTGTTCGGGGCGTTCACCATCGAGCGCCTGGGCAACACGACCATGAGCCTGGCCATCGGACAGGAGGCGCTCGACCGCACCCTCACCTACGTGCAGGAGCGCCACCAGTTCGGCAAGCCGCTCGTGGAGTTCCAGTCCGTCCAGATGACCCTCGCCGACATGGTCCTGCAGGTCGAGGCCGCTCGCCTGCTCCGCGACCGCGCCGTCGCCAACATCACCGACGGCCTGCCCGACCCGCTCGAGGTCTCCCTCGCCAAGTGCACCGCCAACGAAATGGCCAAGCGCGTCACCGACCTGGCCATCCAGCTGCACGGCGGCAACGGGTACACCGAGGAGTTCGGAATCGAGCGGCTGCACCGCGATTCGCACGGGTGGGCGCTGGCCGGCGGCACACCGACCATGCAGCGCACCCGGATCGTCTCCGAGCTCCTCGGCCGCACGTTCGATCAGCGCGCCTGACACTGCAATCAACGAAGAACTTATCGAGAACGAGGTGAACGAAATGCTGGGTCGTTACGAGGGACGTATCGCCGCGATCATCGGCGGCGGTTCGGGCATGGGCCGCGCGATCAGTCATCGCATCGCCCAGGAGGGCGGTCACGTGTACGTCGCCGACCTGTCCGAGGACGGGGCGGTCGCCGTCGCCGAGGAGATCCGGGCCGAGGGTGGTCAGGCCACTCCGATGCGGGTGGACGCGACGAACACCGCCGATCTCCGCTCGCTGTTCGGCAAGATCGACGCCGACCACGGCGTCCTGCACGCACTGCACGCCCAGGTCGGCATGCCCGGCCCCGGCGGCCTCGACGTGGACGACGCGCAGTGGGAGAAGAACATCGCGGTCAACGTCAAGAGCGCGTACTACTCCACGACGCTCGGGTTCGAGCTGCTGAAGAAGGCCGAAGGCAAGGGGTCGGTGACGCTCACGTCGTCGACGTCGGCGCTCATCGGTTCGCCCTTCAGCCCGATCTACTCGATGACGAAGGGCTCGCTCGTCCCGTTCGGCCGCTCCCTCGCCCTGCTCGGCGCGAAGGACGGCATCCGCGTCAACGTCATCTGCCCGGGACAGGTCGTCACCCCGATGCTCTCGCAGTTCTTCGGCCGCGAGCCCGGCGCCGACGTCTCGGCTCTGACCAAGGACTTCGTCGCCACCATCCCGCTGGGCCGGGGCGCGCAGCCGGAGGAGATCGCCTCGGTGATCGCCTTCCTCAACAGTGACGATGCCAGCTACATCACCGGCGTGACCATTCCGGTCGACGGCGGACTCACCGCTCAGTAACGACCACTTCGACCGGGAGGACAGGACCATGGTTCAGGTCGGCTTGCTGCTCAGCGACGTTCCGAAGTCGGTGAGCCCCGCACAGCAGTTCAAGGATGTACTGCGCATCGTCGATGCGGCGCAGGAGAACGGCTTCACATACATCGCGATCGGTCAGCACTTCCTCTACGGGGAACTGCGGTGGCTGCAGCCCGTGCCGCTGCTCGCCCGCCTCGCCGCGCACGTCGAGCCGAACGTCAAGCTCGTCACCCAGATCATGATCGCGCCGCTGTACCACCCGGTGATGCTGGCCGAGGAGATCGCCACGCTCGACGTGGTCACCGAGGGCCGGTTGATCTTCGGTGCCGGGCTCGGCTACCGGCCCGAGGAATTCGACTACCTCGGCATCCCGTTCAAGCAGCGCGCCGGGCGGTTCGACGAGTCGCTGCAGATCATGAAGAAGCTGTGGACGGAGGAAGAGGTCACCTTCCACGGCAAGTACTTCCAGCTCGAGGGCGTCAAGCCGCACCTGTTTCCGGTGCAGGATCCGCACCCGCCGATCTGGATCGGTGCGCACGCGATGGGCGGTGTCCGCCGTGCCGGCAAGTACGGTGACGCCTACGCGACACCGCCGGAAACCCCGAAAGAGGAAGTGCTCGAACGCTTCCGGGTCGTCCGTGATCTCTTCGCCGAACGCGGCAAGGAATTCGGTCCCCAGCCGCTGCGCCGCAACGTGCTCGTCGCCGACACCCGCGAGCAGGCGATGCAGGAATACGCCCGGGTGGCGCAGGGCCGTTACCTCACCTACGCGAACAAGGGCCTCGACGTCATGAAGGGCACCGACCTCGAGAACGAGTTCGCGAAGGCGGTGTCGAGCCACGCCGTCGTCGGTGACCCCGAGCAGGTCGTCGCGCAGCTGACCGACCTGGTGACCACCATGCCGGTCGACCCGCTGCTGATGCGTCCGCAGTGGCCGACGATGGACGCGGACGAGACCATCGCGGCCATCGCCCGGCTCGGCAAGGAAATCGTTCCGTCGATCACCGCGATCCCCGCGAACCGGGAGTTGTCCTGATGCAGACCTACACCGACCTGAAACCGACCTTCACCGATCCGGAGGACTGGACGCTGAACCACGTGCTGCGCACGTACGCTGCGTCCCAGCCGGATTCGGAGTTCCTCGTCACACCGGAGGAGAACCGGCGCTTCACCTACGCCGAGATGCTCTCCTCCGCCGAGCGGATCGCGAGCACCTGGTACCGCACCGGTGCGCAGCAGGGCGAGCGCGTCGTCATCATGGCGCAGAACTCGTCCGAGCTCGTGCGCTCCTGGTTCGCCACGGCCGTCGGCGCGCTCGTCGAGGTGCCGATCAACACCAACTACGAGGGCGAGTTCCTCCGTCACCAGGTGGTGACCGTCGAGCCGCGGTGGGCGGTGATCGACGACACCTACGCCGAACGCTTCGTGACGATCGCCGAGCATGCGCGCGGCATCGAGAAGTTCTGGGTGATCGACTCGGGCACCGAAAACCGGGACCGCGCAGTCGACCTGCTGCGCGCCCACGGGTGGGACGCCGAAGCGTGGGAGACGCTGGAATCGGGCGAGGTGCAGGAGCTTCCGCAGGCCCGGCCCCAGGATCTCGGGGCGATCTTCTTCACCTCCGGGACCACCGGCCCGTCCAAGGGCGTGGCCATGCCGAACTCGCAGTTGTACTTCTTCGCGCAGGAGGTGGTGTGCTTCACCCGGCTCACCCGGGAGGACACCTACCTCACCACCACCCCGCTGTTCCACGGCAACGCCCAGTTCATGGCGGTCTATCCCGCACTGGTGGCCGGCGCGCGGGCCGTGGTGCGACCGAAGTTCAGCGCGAGCCGCTGGATCGACCACGTGCGCGACGACGACGTCACCGTCACCAACTTCGTCGGGGTCATGATGGACTTCGCGTGGAAGCAGCCGCCGCGCGAGAACGACCTGGACAACCGCCTGCGCTGCGTCTACGCGGCGCCCACGGCATCCTCGATCGTCGACGACTTCAAGAAGCGCTACGGCATCGAGGCGTTCGTCGACGCGTTCGGGCTCACAGAGACCTGCGCACCGATCGTCGCGCCCTACGGGGTGCCCCGGCCGGCCGGCGCGGCGGGACTCGCCGCCTCGGAGTGGTTCGACATCCGCCTGGTCGCCCCGGAGACGGACCGCGAGGTCGAGGTCGGCCAGGTCGGTGAGCTGGTCGTGCGTCCGGTGCAGCCGTGGACGTGCAGCATGGGGTACTACAACATGCCCGAGAAGACGCTCGAGGCGTGGCGCAACCTGTGGTTCCACACCGGCGACGCCCTCAAGAAGGACGAGGACGGCTGGTTCTACTTCGTCGACCGCTACAAGGACGCGTTGCGCCGTCGCGGCGAGAACATCAGCTCCTACGAGATCGAGCAGGCGGTCCTCGGCCACCCGGCCGTCGTCGAGTGCGCGGTGATCGGTGTCCCCGCCGACGTCGAGGGCGGTGAGGACGAGGTCCTCGCGACGGTGGTAGGCACCGGTGACGTCGGCCCGGAGGAGATCCTGGCCTGGTGCGACGGCCGGATTCCGGCCTTCGCGATCCCGCGCTACCTTCGATTCGTCGGCGAACTGCCGAAGACGCCGTCGGAGAAGGTCCGCAAGGCGGTCCTGCGCGAGGAGGGCATCACCCCCGACACCTACGACCGCACCGCGGTCTCCGACAGCGACCGCACCGCGGTTCCTGCGGTCTGACGGCCGGGAAAGGCAACCGAGATGGACTACAGCAAGAACGAGACGCACGAGGAGATCCGGCGGGGGATCCGCGATCTGTGCAAGCGGTTCCCCGACGAGTACTGGGCCGAGCACGACGAGTCCCACGAGTTCCCGTGGGAGTTCTACAACACCATGGCCGAGGGCGGCTGGATGGGCCTGACCGTCCCGGAGGAGTACGGCGGCGGCGGCCTCGGCGTCACCGAGGCCGCGATCGTCGAGCGGGAGATCGCCGCGTCCGGCGCCGGCATGGGCGGGTGCAGCGCGGTGCACATCGGCATCTTCGGGTTCGAGCCGATCATCCACCACGGTTCCGAGGAGATGAAGCGCAAGTACCTGCCGCGCGTCGTCACCGGTGAGCTGCACACCTCGTTCGCCGTCACCGAGCCGGACGCCGGCACGGACACCACCAACATCCGCACCTTCGCCAAGAAGGTCGACGGCGGGTGGCTGGTGTCCGGCAAGAAGGTGTGGATCACCAAGGCGCAGGAGGCCGAGCGCATGCTCCTGCTGTGCCGCACCAGCCCCCGCGACGAGAACGCCAAGCGCACCGCCGGCATGACGCTGATGTTCGCGGAGATGGACCGCAGCAAGGTGCAGATCCGGCCGATCCCCAAGATGGGCCGCAACGCCGTCGACACCAACGAACTGTTCATCGACGAGCTGTTCGTCGCCGACGAGGACGTCGTCGGCGAGGTCGGGCACGGCTTCCGCACGATCCTCGGCGGCCTCAACGCCGAGCGGGTCATCTCCGCGAACGCCGCGCTCGGAATCGGTGAGGCGGCGTTGCGCCGCGGCGTCGACTACGCCAAGCAGCGCGAGGTCTTCGGCCGTCCCATCGGTCAGAACCAGGGCATCGCGTTCCAGCTCGCCGAGGCGCGCATCCGGCTCGACGCCGCCGAAGCGGTCCTGGACAAGGCGACGTGGATGGTCGACCAGGGACTGCCGTGCGGCCGCGAGGCGAACGCGGCGAAGTTCCTGTGCGCCGAGGCCGGCTTCTACGCCGCGGACGTGGCCCTGCAGACCCACGGTGGCTTCGGGTACGGCAAGGAGTTCCACGTCGAGCGGTACTTCCGGGAGGCCCGCCTCATGCGGATCGCGCCGATCAGCCAGGAGATGGTCCTCAACTACACGGCCGAGCACGTGCTGGGCCTGCCGCGAAGCTACTAGGAGGGCGACGTGCAGCCGTATCGTTCGATCCTGTTCGTCCCGGGGCACCGCCCGAAGTGGGTGGACAAGGCGATCGCCGCCGGCGCCGACTGCGTGGTGCTCGACCTCGAGGACTCGGTGCCCGCCGCGGAGAAGGCGGCGGCCCGCGCGACCGTCGCCGAATCCATCGCCCGCGTGCGTGAAACGAACCGGGAAGTCGGGTTGTTCGTGCGGGTCAACCCGCTCGCCACCCGGCTGACCGGCGCCGATCTCGAGGCGGTCGTGGTGCCCGGACTGACCGGAATCTTCGCCCCCAAGATCGAGCAGGCCACCGACGTCCTGCGCTACGACGCCCTGCTCGACCACTTCGAGCTGCGAAACGGCGTCGACGGGCTCGAGTACATCGTCCCGGTCGAGACGGTGCGCGCCATCCACAACTGCCTCGAGGTGGCCACCGCGTCGCCGCGCGTCGGGGCGATGATCGGTCCGTCCGCCGAGCACGCCGACATCGCCCGCGAGGTCGGCTACGAGTGGACCCCGGAGGGGCACGAGACGCTCTACCTGCGCAGCCGGGTGCTGCTGGCCTGCCGGGAGGCCGGCATCCACGCCCTGACCGGCCTGTGGGAGGATCTCGAGAACCTGGACGGGCTGCGCGAGTTCGCGGTGCGCGGCCGCCAGCTCGGGTTCCGCGGGATGATCGCCATCCACCCCTCCCACGTGGCCACCGTCAACGACGTGTTCAGCCCGTCGGAGCAGGATCTGGAGTTCTACCGCGGACTCGCCGAGGCCTACGAGAAGGCGGAGGCGGAGGGCGTCGGCGCGCTGCGGTACCGCGGCCTGCACATCGACAAGGCCCACTACGACAAGGCAATTCAATGGCTCGACCGAGCCGAGGCGATCCTACGGAGAGGTGAACGGTGATGCGCGGTCTGTACTTCGAGGAGTTCGAGGTCGGGAAGCACTACAAGCACTCGATGACCCGCACCGTCACCGAGATGGACAACGTGATGTTCACCTCGCTGACGATGAACATCCAGCCGCTGCACCTCGACGAGGAGTTCTGCAAGACGACGATCCACAAGCAGCGGGTGGTGAACAGCCTGTTCACCGTCGCGCTCATCGGCGCGTTCCACGTTCCCGAGCTGACCATGGGGACCACCCTCGGGAACCTCGGCTACGACAAGGTCAAGTTCCCGAATCCGGTCTTCCACGGCGACACCCTGCGCGCCGAGACCACCATCCTGAAGAAGCGTGAATCCGAGAGCCGCACCGACAGCGGCATCGTGTGGTTCGAACACCGCGGCTTCAACCAGCGCGACGAACTCGTCTGCCTGCTCGAGCGCGTCGGCCTGATGGCCAAGCGCCCCACCACCGAGGAAGGTGCCTGAGATGACTGCAGCGCCCGAAACCGAATTCCCCTTGAAGGACTGGGTTCCCGAGACCCGGACCCTGCTGATCGGCGACCGGGAGGTCGAGCCCGCCGGTGAGACGTGGGACGTCTACAACCCGGCCACCGAGGAGGTCATCGCCACCGTCGGCGGCGCCTCCACCGACCAGGTCGACGACGCCGTCGCCGCGGCCCGCGCCGCCTTCCCGGCGTGGTCGGCCCTGAGCGGCGAGGAGCGCTCCCGCCACATCCACCGCTTCGCCGACGTGCTCGAGAAGGCCGCCGACCGGCTGCTGCCCTCGATCGTCAACGAGGTCGGCACGCCGGTCTCGCTCGCCGAGTACCTGCAGGTCAAGATGGCCGTCGACGAGCACCTGCGGTGGGCGGCCGAGGCGGCGAAGACCGACCGCACCGTCCATCTCGGCGAGTACGACAAGCCGGTGCCGACGATGAGCGACGTCGTGTACGAGCCGGTGGGTGTCGTCGCCGCGATCACCGGCTACAACTACCCGCTGAACCTGGCCATCTTCAAGTTCGGCGCAGCGCTCGCCGCCGGCTGCACCGTGGTGCTGCTGCCGTCCCCGCGTACCCCGCTGACCACCCTGTTCCTGGGCGATCTCATCCGCGAGGCCGGCCTGCCGCCGGGCGTGATGAACGTCGTCATCGGCGGCGCGGACGTCGGACAGCGGCTGTCCTCGCATCCCGGCGTGGACCGGGTGTCCTTCACCGGTTCCGACGGGGTGGGCGCCAAGATCATGGAGCAGGCCGCGGCGAACCTGGCCGGGGTGACCCTCGAGCTCGGCGGCAAGTCGCCGAACATCGTGCTGCCCGGTGTCGACGTGCAGAAGATCGCCGTCGAGATGCACCTGCGCTGGTCCCGCAACGGCGGGCAGGGCTGCGCGGCCCTCGCCCGGCTGCTGGTGCACGACTCGGTCTACGACGAGTTCCTCGAGGCCGGTGCGTCGGCTTTCGACCAGATGGTCGTCGGCGACCCCTGGGACCGTGCGACGAACATCGGCCCGATGATCCGGCCCGACCACCAGAACCGCGTGCAGGGCTTCATCGACGGCGCGGCGGCCGAGGGCGGCAAGAAGCTGCTCGAGGTGACCAAGCCGCTGCCGGAGAAGGGCTGGTTCGTCAATCCGGTTCTGCTCGGCAACCTTCCGCACAACGCGCGTGCGGTGCAGGAGGAGATCTTCGGCCCCGTCGCGGTGATCCTGCCGTTCAAGGACACCGAGGAGGCCATCCGCCTCGCCAACGACACCCCCTTCGGTCTCGCCGCGAACGTCTGGTGCGACGACCCGGTCGAGGCGCGCCGCGTGGCCGAGAAGATCCGGGCCGGAACGGTGTGGATCAACGGCGGTGGCGCCATGCGCCCGGACGCCCCGTTCGGCGGCTACGGACGCTCGGGCGTCGGCCGTGAACTCGGCGAGTGGGGGATGCGCGAGTACCTCGAGGTCAAGCACATCCAGTGGCGGATCTGATTCGCCGGCAGGGCATTCGGCAGTATCGCATTCGGCCGGGCCGAATCGGACGACAAGGCTAGGAGAGACGACGATGAACGCATCCGCTGCGGGCCCGCTCGCGGGCGTCAAGGTGCTCGAACTCGGCACCATGTATGCCGCCCCCACCGCGGGGCGCATGCTCCGCGACTTCGGTGCCGAGGTGGTCAAGGTCGAGGATCCGACGACCGGCGACTTCGCACGCCAGTGGGTTCCGCAGAAGGAGGGGCTGTCGCTGGGCTTCTCCCGGCTCAACGCCGGCAAGAAGTCCCTCGGCATCGACCTGCGTTCGCCGGAAGGCCGCGACCTGGTGCGCCGGCTCGCGGCCGAGGTCGACGTCGTCGTCGAGTCGTTCCGTCCCGGCCGGCTCGAGGAGTGGGGCCTGGGCTACGACGTGCTGAGCGCGGACAATCCGGGGTTGGTGCTGGCCCGGGTGTCCGGGTTCGGGCAGACCGGGCCCAACCGGAGCCTGCCGGGCTTCGGCACCGTCGCCGAGACGGCCAGCGGGTTCGCCCACGTCAACGGCTGGCCGGACTCTCCGCCGACCTCCCCGCCGTTCGGGTTCGCCGATTCCATCGCCGGGCTGTCCGCCGCGATGGGCGTGGCAATGTCGCTGTACAAGCGGGAACGCACCGGGCAGGGCGACGTCGTGGACGTCGCGCTGTACGAGCCGCTGATGTTCATCATCGGCGACATGTTCCTGCGCTACACCGCGCTCGGGGAGATCCAGCAGCGCATCGGCAACGCGACCGGTGCGGCGTCGCCACGCGGCATCTACGAGGCCCAGGACGGGCGCTTCCTGTCCATCGCGGCGTCCAACCAGGGCATCGCCAAGCGGCTGTTCGCCGCGATGGGACGGCCCGAGATCATCGAGGATCCCCGCTACGCCACCAACGCCGCGCGTCTCGAGCACAACGACGAGGTGCAGGCGATGGTGAAGGAATGGGTCGGCTCGATGCCGCGGGCGAGCGTGCTCGAGACCCTGGAGAAGTTCGAGGTCGTCAGCGCGCCGGTGAACGATGCCGCGGACGTCGTCGCCGACCCGCACTTCCAGGAACGCACCCTCGTCGAGATCACGGGCAACGAGATCATGAAGGGCGTGCTGATGCCGGGACCGGTGCTGCACCTCGGCAGCTACGACGGCCCCGACTACGACGGGGTGCCCACCATCGGCGAGCACACCGCCGAGGTGCTCTCGGACCGGCTGGGGCTCACCGGGGACCAGCTTACGGCGCTCGCCGAGGCGGGCGTGATCGGCAAGTCCTGACAGTCGCACGGGCCGCAGTCCGAGAATCGATGCGGTGAACCGGAATCCGCCCACGACACGGCGTGCGCGGATTCCGGTCGTGCGCACATTTCCGTGGTTCGCCGACGCACGCGACGAGACGAGGTAGCAATGCATCTGAGTATCGGTTCGGGGTCGGCGTACGCCAACGACCGCCTCGAGACGGCGGCCGCCATGGCCGACAGCGGCCGGGTGCAGTACATGGGTTTCGACTGCCTGGCCGAACGCACGATGGCGCTGGCCCAGATCCGCCGCCTGCGCGATCCGTCGACCGGCCAGGACGAGCGCATCTCCGCCCTGGTGCCGATCCTGCGCCGATTCCTCGCATCGGGAGGCCGCGTCGTCGGCAACTTCGGTGCCGCCAATCCCGACGCCGCCGCAGCCGAATTCGCCGAGAACCTCCGCGCCCTGGGGCTCGGGGGAACCCGGATCGGCATCATCCGCGGCGACGACGTGCGGGCGGCCGTCACGGAAGCCGACGTCGCGCTCCCCGAACTCGGCACCACCACCCGGGCCGTCGCCGACCGGATCGTCTCCGCCAACGCCTACATCGGGGCCGACCCCATCGTCGACTGCCTCCAGCAGGACGCCCAGATCGTGCTCGGCGGTCGGATCGCCGACCCGTCCCTGTTCGTCGGGCCGATCTGCCACGAGCTGGGATGGTCGCTCGACGACTGGGACCGCGTCGGCACCGCGACCCTCGCCGGGCACCTGCTCGAGTGCGGCGTCCACAGCACCGGCGGCAACTTCGAGGACCCGCCCTACCGGGTCGTCCCCGACCCCCACAACCTGAGCTTCCCCCTCGCCGAGATCGACGACGACGAGCTGATCGTCACCAAGCTCGACGGCACCGGCGGCGCCGTCGACCTGCGCACCACCCGCACCCAGCTCTACTACGAGATCCACGATCCCGCTCGCTATCTCACGCCCGACGTGACCGCCGACTTCAGCGACGTCCGGATCGAACAGGCCGGGCCCGACCGGGTGCGCCTGTCCGGCGCCCGCGGCTCCGCCCGCCCCGACACCCTCAAGGTGCTCGTCGGCGTCGACCTCGGCTACAAGGCCGTCGCCGAGATCTCCTACGGCGGTCCGGGCTGCGTCGACCGCGCCCGGCGCGCCGAGGAGATCGTGCGCCGGCGCCTCGAACCGATCCGGGCGCAGATCGACGAACTGCGGATCGAACTGCACGGCGTCGACACCCTGTTCGGTGATCGCATCGCCGGCGGCGAGCCGGCCGAGGTCCGGCTGCGGCTCGCGGCCCGTGCGCTCGACCCCGACGTCGCCAAGGCCGCCGCGTACGAGGTCGAATACCTGTACTTCGGTCCCGCGGGCGGGGGTGGTGTGGTCACCTCGGTCGTCCCCGCCGTCGTCGTGACCCCCGCCCTGCTGCCCCGCAGCGATGTCCCCCTCTCCGTGGAGGTGACTACCGCATGAAACTTCGTGACGTCGCGTACAGCCGCTCCGGCGACAAGGGCGACACCAGCAACATCTGTGTGTTCCCGCACGACGACGCCGACTACGAGTGGCTCCGGTCGGTGCTCACCGAGGACGTCGTCGCGAAAGCCTTCGGCGATCTCGTCCAGGGCGAGGTAATCCGCTACGAGATCCCGGTGAACTGCTGCCTGAACTTCGTCCTCACCCGCGCGCTCGCGGGCGGCGTCTCCAAGTCCCTTCGGGTGGATCCGCACGGAAAGTCCTACCAGTCCCTGATTCTCGACATCGACGTACCCGGACGCGAGGAGAAGTGATGATCGACGATCTGTTCGCGCGGGTGGCCCAGGGTCCGTCCGTGCACGTCGGTGGCGGATGGGAGAGCGGGCGGGGTGAGACGTTCGACTCGATCGATCCCGCCACCGAGGAGGCGCTGGCCCGGTGGACCGGCGCCGACCGGGAACAGACCGAACGCGCGGTCACGGCCGCCCGGCACAGCTTCGACGCCGGGGAATGGCGGGCCGCGTCCCCGGACCAGCGCGCCAAGGTCCTGCGGCGGCTGGCCGAGCTGATCGACGAGCACGCCGATCAGCTCACCGGCCTGGTCGTGCGGGAGGTCGGATCACCCGTCGGTCTGGCCCGCACCCTGCAGGTCGCGCAACCGGCGATCAACTTCCGGTGGTTCGCCGACGCGGCGCTGCGCGGTCCCCGCGGCGGTTACCAGGAGCGGCTGCCCGGCATCCGCGGAGCGGTGTCGTCCGAGAGCCTGCTGCTGCGCGAACCGATCGGGGTGGTGTCGGCGATCGTCCCGTACAACTACCCGCTGAACATGATCTCGTGGAAGGTGGCACCCGCGCTCGCCGCCGGCTGCAGCGTCGTGCTGCTGCCCTCGCCGCGGGGCACGCTGTCCGCGCTGGCCTTCATGCATCTCGCCGCCGAGGCCGGCCTGCCGCCGGGTGTGCTGAATCTGGTGCCGGGCGGGGCGGACGTGGGCGAAGTGCTCACCAGGCACCCCGGCGTCGACATGGTGAGCTTCACCGGATCCTCCGCCGTCGGCGCGACCGTGATGGCACAGGCCGCGGCCACGCACAAGAAGGTCGTCCTCGAGCTCGGCGGCAAGTCCCCCAACATCCTGCTCCCGTCGGCGGACCTGTCCGCCGCCGTGGGGCCGTCGATCCTGCGGTTCTGCCGCAACGCGGGCCAGGGCTGCGGTGCCACCACCCGGATCCTCGTACCACACGACCGGATCGACGAATTCCTGGATCTGGCCGCCGGTTTCATCGAGGAGAACGTGCCGACCGGCGACCCGTGGGACGAGCGCACCGAGGTGGGTCCGCTGATCTCCGCCGAGCATCTCGCCCGCGTGCTCGGCTGCCTCGACCGCACCGTCGCCGCCGGCGGCCGCGTCGCGGTCAGTGGCGAGCGACCGGTGGGCAAGGGCTGGTTCCTGCCGCCCACTCTGGTGACGGGCGTGGACAATTCCGCCGAGATCTCCCGGGAGGAATTGTTCGCCCCCGTCGCGGTGGTCCTGCCGTACCGGGACGTCGAGGAGGCCGTGGCCATCGCCAACGACTCACCGTACGGGCTCAACGCGAGCGTCTTCGGTGATCACGCGGAGGCGGTGGCCGTGGCTCAGCGCCTCGACACCGGCACCGTCGCGATCAACGGCGGCGGCCCGATGCGGGCCGACGTGCCGTGGGGCGGATCGAAGCGCAGCGGTACCGGCGTCGAGATGGGTGAGGACGGATTCCTCGAGTTCTTCCGCGTCAAGCACCTGAACTGGCAGGTGCCGGCATGACGTCCGAAGCCCCGACGCCCCCGCGGGCTCTCGCATACCCGATCCTCGACCGCCCGGCGACGGATCGCGCGCTCGGTGCGTACACCGGCGACCGCACGGTGCCGTGGCTGCTCGACCGGTGGCGCACCGACCGGCCGGACAAGACCTTCCTCGTCTGGGAGCCGCATACCGGCGCCGGGGCACAGCGCTGGACCTACGCGGAATTCGGCGCCGCAGTCGATCGGCTCGCGGCTGGACTGCAGGCCCGCGGCATCGCACCCGGCGACCGTGTGGTGCTGCTGATGGACAACTGCCCCGACTTCCTCGTCGGATGGGCAGCGATCGTGTCGGCCGGCGCGGTCGCGGTGTGTCTCAACACCCGCAGCAGCGCCGACGAACTCGCCTACTACGACCGGCACTGTGCGCCTCGCGCCGCGCTGGCCGGAACCGGTCTGGCGGAGATCGCTCGGGACGCCATGCCCGGGCTCGAGTGGATCGCCGCGTCCGGCGGCACCGACAGCCTCGTCGTCCCGCCCGTGGCGTCCCCGGCGCCGACCGGAACGACCTGCGCTCTGGGCGAGCTGAGCGGAACCGGCGTGGCGCCGGCACCGGTGTCCGTCGATCCGCTCGCGCCCGCGAGCATCCAGTACACCTCCGGGACGACGGCGCGACCGAAGGCCGTGGTCTGGACGCACGCCAACTGCCTGTGGGCCGCCCAGGTCAATTCCGCGCACGCCGGTCTGCGTGGGACCGACGTCGGGCTGATCACCCTGCCGCTGTTCCACACCAACGCCCTGGGGTACTCCTTCCTGGGACTGCTGTGGGTCGGCGCCACCGCGGTGCTGACGCCGAAGTTCTCCGCGTCCCGCTTCTGGGACGTCTCGCTCCGGCACCGGTGCACGTGGGCGTCGGTGGTGTCGTTCATGCTCCGCGCCCTGGCCGGCGCGCCGGTCCCGCCCGACCACACCTACCGGCACTGGTCGGGCAGCGCGGCCCAGCGGCCGGTGAGCGGCAGGATCCGCACGACGGGCTGGTTCGGCATGACGGAAACCGTCTCGCACCCCGTCGTCAGCGAACTGGCCCATCCCGACCCCGACGGGACGATGGGACGTGCGGCACCCGAGTACGCCGTCGCCGTCGTCGGCGCCGACGGTCGTCCCGTGGAGCCGGGCACGGTGGGGGAGCTGTGGGTGCGGGGTACGCCGGGGGTGTCCCTGTTCGCCGGCTATCTCCACGACGACGACGCCACGCGCGCGGCCTTCACCGCCGACGGATGGTTCCGCACCGGCGACCGGGTGCGCCAGGACCGGTCCGGTCAGTACTGGTTCGTCGAGCGATCCAAGGACATGCTCAAGGTCGGTGGGGAGAACGTCGCCGCCGCCGAGGTCGAACGCGTGGTCGCCACCGTGCCGGGGGTCCGGGAGGTCGCCGTCGTGGCGAAACCCGACCGCATGCTCGGCGACGTCCCGGTCGCGTTCGTGATCGCGGACGGCGCCGCGCCCGGCGACCTGCCCGCCGAGATCGACCGGGTGTGTGCCGAACTGCTGTCCGACTTCAAACGGCCACGTCAGATCCATCTGGTGCCGGAGTTCCCGCGCGCCACCCTGAACAAGGTCGCCAAGGCGAAGCTGCGGCACTGGCTCCTCGAGCCGCCTGCGGAAGCGAGGAAGACATGGACCTGGGTGTGATCCTCGGCGACGTGCACACCACGCTGTCGCCGCGCGAACACCTCGACGGACTGCTGCGACAGGTCGAGGCGGCGCAACGCAACGGTGTGCGCTACATCGTGATGGGCCACCACTACATCTACGGCAATCTGCGCTGGCTGCAGCCGATCCCCACGCTCGCCCGGATCGCGGCCGAACTGGACCCCGGCGTGAAGATCGGGACGATGGTGGTGCAGGTGCCGCTGTTCCATCCGGTCGCACTCGCCGAGGAACTCGCCACCCTCGACATCCTCACCCGCGGCAATCTCATCGTCGGTGCCGGCGCGGGGTATCGGCGTGAGGAGTTCACCGCCTTCGGTGTCGACTTCGATCAGCGGTTCGCGATGATGGACGAGGCGCTGCAGATCGTGCGGATGATGTGGACGCAGGACGAGGTCGACTTCCACGGCAGGTTCTGGCGTCTCGACGGCGTGAAGACCCACATCCGCCCCTGGCAGGACCCGCATCCGCCGATCTGGATCGGTGCGCTGCGGGATTCGGGTGTCCGGCGGTCCGCACGGCTGGGGGACGCGTGGCCGGTGACACCGGAGACACCGACCGAGGACATGCATCGCATGTTCGGCGTGTACGCGGCGGCCCGGCGCAGGCACGGGCGACCGCCGGTCGCGCGGCATCCGCTGCGCCGCGAGATCGTTCCCGGCGCCACCACCGAAGACGCGTTCCGGCGCTTCGAATTCATGGCACGGGACCGCCTCCTGGCCTACGCCCAGCGCGAACTGGCCACGCGCGATGCCACCGCCCTCACCGACAGGTTCCGGCAGGTCGCCGCGAAGGAGGCGATCATCGGTACCGCCGACGACTGCCTCGACCAGTTGCGCACCCTCGCGGCGCAGGTGCCCGTCGACCCGGTGATCGTCCGGGCCCAGTGGCCCGACATGACGGCCGACGACGTCGTCGCGTACCTCGACGATCTCGGCCGGGACATCGTTCCCGGCATGCGGGAGATCGTGCCGGTCGACGCCCGCGCCGTGGTGGACCACTCGGAGATCCCGTACCCCGGCCCGACAGGAGCGCCCCGATGACGGTCGACGACCGAAGCGCCGAACGACATTGTCCCGTGGTCGACTTCGACCACAATTCGGCGTCGCACGCCGAGGACACGGTCGGCTCCTACCGGCGGTTGCGGGAAGCGGGACCGGTGATCCGGTCCACCCGGCACGGGGGCTTCTGGGTACTCACCGACTACGAGGGCGTCTTCGAGGCCGCCCGCGAGGACCAGGTCTTCTCGTCCGCGCGGTGCCCCTACGGTGGCGAGGGCCTGGCCACCGTCATCCCCAAGACGCCGGTGAACCACCACATCCCCGTCGAACTCGACCCTCCGGAACATCGGAAGTACCGCAAGCTGATCAACCCGCTCACCGCCCCGGCAGCGGTCGAGCACCTGCGGCCGGTGATCGAGAAGTACACGACGCGGTTCCTCGACGACGTGATCGAGGACGGCGAGTGCGACTTCGCGACGGTCATCGGTGTTCCCGCGGTGGTGACGATCGACTGGCTCGGTCTGCCTCCCGAGGACTGGGAACGGTACGCGCACGCGCATCACGCCGCGCTGTCCGACCGACCCGGAACGCCGGAGTTCGAGCACGCGATCGCCGTCGAGTTCCCTTGGATGGAGGAACAATTGCGTGCCGCGATCGCCGAGCGGCGCACGTCTCCGCGGGAGGACGTGCTCAGTCGTCTCGTGGACTCGGAGGTGGACGGCCGGCCGGTCACGGACGACGAGGTCTTCGCCATCGCCGAACTGCTCGTCTCCGGCGGCGTGGGCACCACCGCCTCCCTCGTCAGCCAGACGCTCATGTACCTCGACCGTCATCACGACCTGCGCCGCACCCTGGCCTCGCATCCGGAGAAGCTGCCGCGCGCGATCGAGGAATTCCTGCGGGTCTTCTCGCCCACACAGGCGCTGGCCCGCACCGTCACCCGGGACGTGGAGTTCCGCGGGCACGACTTCCGCACGGGCGACCGCGTGCTCCTCGGCTGGGCGTCGGCGAATCGCGACCCGAAGGCGTTCGAGGACCCGGACACCGTGGACATCGAGCGGTGGCCGAATCGGCACACGGCGTTCGGGATGGGTGTGCACCGATGCGCGGGCGCACACATCGCCCGTGCCCTGTCGCTCGAGCTGCTCGGTCAGATCCTGAGCCGCATGCCGGACTACGAGATCCTGCACGACGAGGTCGTGCCGTTCCCGCATCAGGCGGTCAATCCGGGGTGGAAGCGCATCCCCGCGCGCTTCACGCCGGGCCGGCGCCGCGGAGCCCGTGCTGCGGGCGATCTGCGAAATCCCCACTGAACGACGGCCGTACGGCGCGTGTCCGTCGGCCGGAACGGTCGCTCCGGCCGGCATGCTTCCCGGGTTCTGCCGTTGACTCACCGGGGTGTGATGTGAGCATAATCATATGCACAGATTTCTTCCGCTGCTGTCTTCGCGCAGTTCCCGGCGCGGTGCGCCACCGGCGATCGACGCCGGTACGTCACGACCACCCCGTCCGGGACGCGAACCGAACACCGAAAGGCTTACACCGTGGGATTCGACGGCATGGTTGCATTCGTCACCGGTGCGGCGAGAGGGCAGGGACGCAACCACGCGGTGCGCCTCGCCCGGGAGGGCGCCGACATCATCGCACTCGACCTGTGCGCGCCGGTGCAGGGTGCCCCGTACGACATGGCCACCCGGGCGGACCTCGACGAGACGGTCCGGCTGGTGCAGGCCGAGGGGAGGCAGATCGTCGCCGCCGAAGCGGACGTGCGGGATTCGGCAGCGGTCGCAAAGGCCCTGGCGGCGGGCGTCGAACGGTTCGGCCGCCTCGACGTCGTCGTCGCCAACGCGGGGATCGCCGGCAGCTATCCGGTCGAGGATCTCACCGACGACATCTGGCGCGACATGATCGACATCAACCTCACCGGCGTGTGGAACACGGTGAAGGCCTCCGTCCCGCACCTGCGGGCGGGCGGCCGCGGCGGCAGCATCGTGCTGATCAGTTCCATCGCGGGACTCAAGGGGCTGCCGAACAACGCCCACAATGCCGCTGCCAAGCACGGCGTGTTGGGCGTGATGCGCAGCCTCGCCAACGAACTCGGGTCCGAGGGCATCCGCGTCAACGCGGTCCTGCCGACCAACGTGGAGACCCGGATGCTGCTCAACGACGCGATCTACAAGCTGTTCCTGCCGGACGAGGCACAGCCCACCCGCGAGCAGGTCGAACCCCTGCTGCACGGCATGCACGCCCTCGACGTCCCGTTCGTGCAGCCCGACGACGTCAGCAACGCCGTCCTGTTCCTCGCCGGATCCCAGTCCCGCTACGTCACCGGCATCACGATGCCGATCGACGCCGGCGCGTTGGTGAAGTAGTGCCGGGCCCCGACATGCCCTCAGCGACGGGAGGATTCGACATGCGCGATACCCGGGACCGCCACCCGCGACGGACGGCGGACGTCCTCGAGATCCGCGAACTGGCCACACGGTACGCCCTGGCCGTCGACGACCACGACATGGCGACGCTGGCCGCCCTGTACACGCCCGAGGCAGCATTCTGCGGCCTGACCGAGACGCTGCGCGGACGGGACGCGATCGTCGCCTACGTGCGGACCGCGCTCGACGGCTACGACGGCGTCAGCGTGCACACCCCGCACCCCGGCACGGTGGATTTCACCGGCGAGGACACGGCACGCGGCATCGTGCCCTGCCACGTCGAGTTCGCCCGGGCGGGCGTGCAGAGCATCCTCGCCCTCCGGTACCACGACCGCTACGTCCGGCAGGACGGCCGCTGGTACTTCGGTGAACGCCGGCTCGAGGTCCGGTACGCGACACCGACCACCGACTACGGGACGGTTCTCACCGCTGCGACAGCACCCGAGCCCTCGCGTCCCACCACGCAGGACGGACAGCGTCGACCGAGTCCGTCCGCCGTCGTCGACTGAACCACCCGAGAGAGGGATTGCGATGCAACACAACGAAGAAACGGCCGAGTACGACGTCGTCGTGCTCGGCAGCGGAGCCGCCGGACTGTGCGCCGCGCTGTCGGCTGCCCGGAGCGGCGCCCGGGTGGGCGTGTTCGAGAAGGGCGAACTGCTCGGCGGCACCACGTGCTTGTCGAGCGCCGTGGCGTGGCTGCCGAACAACCGGTACGCGCGGGAGGCGGGAATCGCCGACTCGCGTGAGGGGGCCCTCGCCTACCTCGAGTCGTTGTCGCACGGGATGATCCTGCCCGAACTCGCCGAGGCGTTCGTCGACACGGTTCCCGAACTGCTGGAGTGGCTCGACACCACCCCGCTGAAGATGCGCCTCGTCGCCGGGTACCCCGACTACCACCCCGAGCGGCCGGGTGGCATGCCGCACGGCGGACGCTCGCTCGAACCGGAGTTGTTCAGCTTCATCGACCTCGGGCGGTGGGAGGACAAGCTCGTCGGGGTCCCGCGGCGTATGACGGTCACGGAGACCCCCATCGGCGGTGGCACCGGCCACCTTCCGGCCGACGTGCAGGAGCAGCGCGAGCGCGACCACGTGGAGGGTCTCGGCCGTGGCATGGTCGCGGCCCTGCTCCAGGGCTGTCTCGACGAGGGCGTGGCGGTGCACACCGGCGAGCGCGGCGTGCGGCTGATCCAGGACGAGGCCGGCCGCGTCACGGGTGTGCGGTTCGAGGGGCGGGGCGGCCCGCACGACGTGCTCGCCGAGCACGGCATCGTCCTTGCCACCGGCGGCTTCGAATGGGACGAGCGTTTGCGGCGCGACTTCCTGCGGGGGCCGCTGGCGCACCCGGCCACGGTCCCCACGAGCACGGGGGACGGTCTGCGCATGGCGATGCGTGTCGGCGCGCAGCTCGGCAACATGCGCGAGGCATGGTGGGCGCCGGTCGCGGTGCTGCCCGGGCAGCGGGCGAACGGCGCGCAGGCGGTCCAGCTCGTACACCGGGAACGGACTGCGCCGCATTCGATCATGGTGAACCGGCACGGACGCCGGTTCACCAACGAGGGAACCAACTACAACGCCCTCGGCGGTGCGTTCCATCATCTCGACGCACACGACTTCGACTACCCGAACCAGCCCTGCTGGCTGATCTTCGACGCCGACCATGTCGAGAAGTACGGAGCGTTCGGGGCTGCGCCGGGTACGGAAGCACCGGAGTGGGTGGTGCGTGCGGACACCCTCGCCGATCTCGCGCGGCAGATCGAGGTCCCCGCGGCCGCGCTCGAGTCGACGGTGGCCCACTGGAACGAGGACGTGCGACGGGGTCACGACAGCGAATACCACCGCGGCGAGAGCGTGTACGACGGCTTCGTCGGTGACAAGACCAAGTACCCGGGCGTGGAATCCACCCTGGGGCCTGTCGCGCGGGCGCCCTTCCACGCGGTGCAGATCCACAGCAGCACGCTCGGCACGAAGGGCGGCCCGCGCACCGACGCGGACGGCGCGGTCCTCGACGTCGACGATCGCGTCATCCCCGGGCTGTTCGCCGCGGGCAACGTCATGGCGGCCCCCACCGGGATGGTCTACGGCGGAGCCGGCGGAACGCTCGGTCCGGCACTGGTGTTCGGCTACCGAGCGGGCCGGGCCGCGGCGCGGGCGGCCGGATCCCCGTCCGAACCCGGCGGTGTCCTGAGGGAGCCGACGACGGTGTGACATTCGGCGGGCGGACCCCGCCGAACACCCGCGCAGTTCCCGGTCAGACGCGACAGCAATTGCTGTTGCGTCTGACTGTTGTGCGCGCGGGTCCGGAACGTGTTCCGGCGCGGGACGTAGGTGTCCGACCACCGGGGATCTTCGGACCTTGTGGGCGCGCTAGCTAATAATGATGATAAGCATTAAGGTGCTCTTCGTCACAGTTCGAGCAGAAGAGGAGATCGGAAATGGGTCGAGTAACCGGGAAGGTCGCGCTGGTCACGGGCGCCGCACGGGGACAGGGACGTTCGAATGCCGTCCGCCTCGCGGAGGAGGGCGCCGACGTCGTGATCCTCGACTCCTGCAAGGACATCGACACGGTCGCGTATCCGCTTGCCACCACCGACGACCTCGCCGAGACCCACCGGCTCGTCGAGGCTGCGGGCCGTCGCTGCCTGTCCCGGGTCGTCGACGTGCGCGACCAGGCGGCCCTCGACCTGCTCGTCTCCGACGCCGTCGACGAGTTCGGGCACATCGACATCGTCTGCGCCAACGCCGGCATCGTGAGCTTCACCCCCACCTGGCACCTCAGTGACGAGGAGTGGCAGAACGTCATCGACGTCAACCTCACCGGGGTCTTCCGCACCGTGCGGGCCGTCGTCCCCCGCATGATCGAACAGGGCACCGGCGGCGCGATCGTGCTCACCAGCTCCGTCGCGGCGATCCGGGCGAGCCGCAATCTGGGGCACTACGCCGCCAGCAAGGGCGGGGTGGTCAGCCTCATGCGCAGCCTCTCCAACGAACTGGGCGAACACGGTATCCGGGTCAACACCCTCAATCCGGGCACCGTCCGCACGGAGATGATCGAGAACGACGCCATGTACCGGATCTACCGTCCCGACCTCGAATCGCCCACGCAGGCGGACATCGTCGACCACTGCCGTCGGCGCAACGAGCTCGACGTCCCCTGGGTCGAGCCCGTCGACATCAGCAACGCGCTGGTCTGGCTGGCCTCGGACGAGGCCCGCTACGTGACCGGTGTGGTGCTGCCCATCGACGCCGGACTGCTCGCCAAGACCTAGAACCCCGGCTCGCCGCCGAATCCCGACTCGGAAGGAACGCACGATGGAAAGCCCCGCCCGCTGCCCGGTCGTCCACTTCGACCACAACTCGCCCGAACACTCGGCCGACCCGGCCGAGTCGTACCGGAAGATCCGGGAAACCGTCAAGATCGGCTGGACTCCCGCCCACGGCGGCTACTGGGTGCTCTCCGACTACAGCTCGGTCTTCGACGCCGCACGCGACGACGAGACGTTCTCCTCGGCTCGCAGCGAGTACGGCGGCGAGGGACTGTCCGTGGTGATCCCGAAAACCCGGCACCACGATCACATTCCGATCGAGCTCGATCCGCCGGAGTTCCGCAAGTACCGCAGGATCGTCAACCCGGTCAGCGCGCCGGCCGCCGTCGAGAAGATGAAGCCCACGATCGACCGGCACGTCGCGGGCTTCATCGACAGCGTGATCGAGAGCGGCGAGTGCGACCTGACGTCGGTCATCGGGGTGCCCTCCATCGTCACGGTCGAGTGGCTCGGCCTCGACGTCTCGGAGTGGCGCCGCTATTCCAACGCCCACTTCCAGGTGCTCGCCGGGATCCCCGGTACCCCCGAGCACACCCGCGCGGTCGAGGTCGACTTCCCGTACCTCGCCGGCCGCATCGAGCAGACCATCGCCGAACGGCGCGCGGCCCCGAAGGACGACATCATCAGCTACCTCGTCCAGCAGGAGGTCGACGGCAGCCCGATGAACGATCACGACGTGTTCGCGATCGTCGACCTGCTCATCTCCGGTGGCGTCGGCACCACGGCCTCCCTGGTGAGCAACTCGCTGGTCTGGCTCAGCCGCCACAAGGACGTGCGGCAGCGCCTGGCCGACCATCCCGATCTCCTCGATCATGCCATCGAGGAGTTCCTGCGGTACTTCTCGCCGACTCAGGCCCTTGCCCGCACCGTGACACACGACGTCGAGTTCCACGGCTGCCCCATGCGCAAGGGCGACCGGGTGCTGCTGTCCTGGGCTTCCGCCAATCGGGACACGGAGCTGTTCGACAAGCCCGACGAGATCGACATCGAGCGCTGGCCCAACCGGCACACCGCCTTCGGTATCGGTGTGCACCGCTGTGCCGGTTCGCATCTCGGCCGGTACATGTCGCACGCGCTGATCAGCCAGGTGCTCGAACGGATGCCGGACTACGAGGTCGACTACGACGCGCTGCAGCCCTACCCACGGCAGGGCGTGAACACCGGCTACCAGCGCATCCCGGCCACCTTCACGCCGGGCCGACGGGTTCTGACGGACTACACGCTGCAGTAACGGCTTTCGTCGACGCGGCAGTGCCGACTCTTGCCGACGCGGCAGTGCCGACTCTTGCCGACGCGGCAGTGCCGACTTTTGCCGACGCGGCAGTGCCGACTTTTGCCGACGCGGCAGTGCCGGCCGTCCGCGCATGCGGATCCCATACGCGGACGGCCGGCGATCCGGCGGGATGTCAGCCGAGCTTCCCGGTCGGTTCGAACTTCACGCGGAGCTCCGGGATGCTGCGCGTGTACAGGCCCTCCTCGTGCGGGACGAAGCCGTCCTGGTACTCGATCGAGTCCATCGTGTCGAGCACGAGGTTCAGCGCGATGGTCATCTCCGTCTTCGCGAGCATCGAACCCACGCAGAAGTGCCGGCCGAGAATGAACTGCACGTGGTTGGCCGCGCCGCTGAAGGCCCGATCGACGTTGAGATCGGTGCGGAAGATGTCGAACTCGTCCGGATTCGAGAAGTGGCGCTCGTCGCGGTTGGCGGCCGCGAGCATCATGATGCACGTCGCCCCCGCGGGAATGGTCGAGTCCTCGATCTGCACCTCGTCCTCGGTCTGGCGCATGATCATGTGGACGGGTCCGGAATAGCGCAGCGTCTCGGCGATGACGCGGTCGGCGAGACTGCGGTCCTCGCGGACGACCCGCATCTGGTCGGGGTGGTCGATGAGATTGCGGATCATGCTGGCGATGGCCTTGTCCGTCGTCTCACCACCGGCGACGAGGAGCAGGCTGACGAAGGCCTTGATCTCCTCGTCGGACATCTGCTCACCGTCGACTTCCGCGCGGCACAGGCGGGAGAGCAGGTCGTCGCCGTCGCCGGAGCGTCGTTCGCGGATGATCGGCAGCATGTACTCGCGCAGCTCGACGTGGGTGCGTTCGGCGGCGGCGTTGATCTCGGGGTCTCCGGCCAGGTTGTTGAGGTAGGCCATGATCGAGAAGTACCAGGTGCGGAACCGCTCGTGATCGCTCTTGGGTAGGCCGAGCATGTCGACCATCACGTTGATGGGGAACCGGCTGGTGAACTGGGAGACGAGTTCGGCCTCGCCCTGTCCGGCCACCTCGCCGAGCAGCTCGCCGGCGTTGCGGGCGACGATGCCGCCGATCAGGTCGGCCGCGTTGTGCGTGATGGCCGGCATGAACTTCTCGAGTCCGTTGCCGCGGAAGAACGGGTTGAGCAGCGCGCGGTGCGTGGAGTGCTCGCGACCTTCCATCTGCAGAATGGTGCGCCCGTGGATGGGCTCGAGCTGCCATTCGTAGTTGCGGCTGGAGAACTTCGGGCTGCGGAAGGCCTCGGCGCAGTCGGCGTACCGGCTGATGAGGTAGCTCTCCGTGGCTTCGTGGCGCAGGGCGGGGTAGTGGTCGCGCAGTACGCGGTGGAACGGGTAGGGATCGGTGAGGAACTCGGGGGAGAGGATGTCGGGGACGGTGGGGCGGGGTTCGACTGCGGTCACTCTGGAATCTCCTGATCGTCGAATCGAGGGGTCGAGCAGGATCGGTGCCGGCAGGCACCGGTCGGGGTCGTGCCGCTCCGCCGAGGGTCTGGGGCCGGAGATGGTAAGTGATCCGGATCACTAAGTGCTGATAACTATAAATACGATCTGAATGATGTCAATGGATTTCGGTGAAACGGGTTCTCGACGAGAACGGGCGTCCACCCTGAAGGGTGGACGCCCGTTTCCGGAAACGACGGTGATCAAGCCGATTTCGGCGGCTCCAGCGTGCGGAGGGCGGCGAGCAGTCGCTCCGGAATCTGCGCCTTCTTCCCGTCCGCACCGCGCACGGCGAACGTGATCTTGCCGTGGGCGACGAGTTCGTCGCCGCGCTCGAAGTCGAATCCGAGCGCGTACGACGTGGTGCCGAGGTGGTCGAGGACCACCGTGCAGGTCAGTTCGTCGAACACCTCGCAGCTGGTGAGGTACTGGCACTCGGACTTCAGGCCCACGGTGTAGACGCCGAGGGTGTCGAGCATCGTGTGGCTGTCGAGACCGAACGAGTGCAGCCAGACGCTGTAGGTCCGTTCCATCCACGGGTAGTTGATCGCGAAGTACGAGATGCCGACGGCGTCGCAGTCGCCGTAGGCGAGCTGGAAGCGCTGCTGGGTGACGGCGGTGGTGGCGGTGGTCATGTCTTGTCCTTCCGGGCGGATCAGGGGTGGCCGCCGTCGACGGTGACGATGGAACCGGTGGTGAAACTCGACGCATCGCTCGCGAGGTACAGCGCCGCGCCGACGATCTCGTCGGGCTGTCCGCCGCGCTTGGCGGCGAAGCTCTGCGCCCGCCGGGAGAAGGCCTCCATGTCCCAGGAGTTGCTCACGTCGGTGAGGAAGGTGCCGGCCATGATCGCGTTGCTGCGCACCGTGGGTCCGAACGCGTGCGCCATGCCTATGGTAACGGCGTTGAGTCCGGCCTTGGCGGCGGCGTAGGGCAGGATGTCGGGCCGCGGGTGGACGGACCCGGCGCTGGAAATGTTGATAATGGATCCGCCGTCGCCCTGCGCCATGCGCGTTCCCACGAGTGCGGCGAGCCGGAACGGGCCCTTGAGATTCACTCCGACCACCTTGTCGAACAGTGTTTCGCTGACGGTGTCGAGGCTGTCGTACAGCGGGGACATACCTGCATTGTTGATCAGGACGTCGATCTTCCCGAAGTGGTCGTAGGCCGCGTCGACGAGTTCCTCGATCGACTCCCACCTGCCGACGTGGAACGAGTGCGCGAGGGTCTTGCGGCCCGTCTCCTCGGTGATCTCGTCGGCGGTGGCCTGGCACGAGGCCAGGTCACGGCTGGCGATGACGACGTCGCAGCCGGCCCGGGCCAGCCCGAACGCCATGGCGCGGCCGAGGCCCCGGCTGCCGCCGGTGACGATCGCGGTGCGGTCGGTGAGATCGAACGCGCGCGTGGGGTCGAATCCCGGGCGGGTCCGGCCGGTCGTTGAATCGGTCATCGAATTCCTCCGCTGGTCCTGGTTGACGGTACCCAATTCCTTGCTATTGTGATCATAGATTAGCGGATAGTGATCCAGTTCACGACAATGGCCGAGACCGCACCGAGTCACAGCACCGTGGCGCCCCCGGTGAGCGGACGCATCGCCAGAACGGAGTACAAGGTGAGTGACGACCAGCAGGACCTGTTCGCCCTGCCGCAGCGATACCTCGACCTCCAGCGGGAAGCCCGCGACCTCGCGGCCGAGTGCGCCGACATCGCCGCGCGTGCCGACGAGGCGGACAGTTTCGACCCGGACGTCCGCAAGCGGCTGACCGCGTCCCGTCTCACCGAGGTCGTCGTGCCGGCCGCCTACGGTGGCCGCTTCGAGAAGGTCGACTCCCTCGCGGTGACCATTGTGCGCGAGGCCCTCGCCGCCGAGTCCGCTCACCTCGACTCCATGTTCGGTATGCAGGGCATCGGCAGCTACTGCATCAGCGTCGGCGGGTCCGAGGAACTCAAGGCGGAGTGGCTGCCCAAGGTGGCCCGGCTCGAGGCGGTGGCCGCGCTCGGCCTGACCGAGCCGCACGTCGGATCCGATCTCAAGGCCCTCAGCACCACGGTCGTCGAGCGCGACGGCAAGCTCGTCGTCGACGGCCACAAGTCCTTCATCACCAACGGCGGCGACGCGGACTTCTACAGCATCCTCGCCCGCGAGGGCGACGGATACTCCCTCGTACTGGTCCCGGCCGACGCGCCGGGCCTGCGCATCGAGCACCCGCACCAGATCATCGCGCCGCACGTGCTCAGCGACGTCATCCTCGAGAACGTCGAGGTTCCGGTGGGCAACCGCATCGGGGAGCCGGGCAAGGGCTTCGGGCTCGTCCTCGCCACCCTCGCGACGTTCCGCGTGTCCGTGGCCGGCGCCGCGGTCGGCGTGGCCCAGGCCGCGCTGGACGAGGCCGTCGCCCATGCCAAGTCCCGGGAGGGCTTCGGGGTCAGCCTCGCGCGCCTGGGGTCGGTGCCCGAGCACCTCGCCTCCTGCTGGACCGACATCGAGATGGCGCGCTCGCTGACCTACCGCGCGGCCGCCGCCTCGGCCCGCGACGCCCGCGCCAACCTGCACCTGTCGTCGATGGCGAAGGTCGGAGCGACCGAGGCGGCGGCTCGCGTCGTCGACCGGTCGGTGCAGATCATGGGCCGTTTCGGGCTCGTACGCGGCGGCAAGCTCGAACGTCTCTACCGGGAGGCGCGTCCCATGCGGATCTACGAGGGCTCCACCGAGGTGATCTTCGATTCGCTGGCCAAGCAGCTCGTGAAGGAAGCCCCGTAGGGGCAGAATGCGGACCAGAGGCAGGAACCCATGACAACGGACGCGAACACCACCAAGCTGGAGCGAGTCGTCATCCGCTTTGCGGGCGACTCGGGCGACGGCATGCAGCTGACCGGTGACCGCTTCACCTCCGAGGCGGCCGCGTTCGGCAACGACCTCGCGACGCAGCCCAACTTCCCCGCCGAGATCCGGGCGCCCCAGGGCACCCTGCCGGGCGTGTCGTCGTTCCAGATCCAGATCGCGGACCACGACATCCTCACCGCGGGTGATCGACCGGACGTCCTCGTCGCGATGAACCCGGCGGCACTGAAGGCGAACATCGACGACCTGCCGCGCGGCGGCACCGTCATCGTCAACACCGACGAGTTCACCAAGCGCAACCTTTCCAAGGTCGGCTACGCCGCCAACCCGCTCGACGACGGCAGTCTCGACGAGTTCGTGATCCATCAGGTTCCGATGTCGAGCCTGTCGGTGGGGGCGGTGGAACCCGCCGGCCTGAGCCGCAAGGACGGCGAGCGCGCGAAGAACATGTTCGCGCTCGGGTTGCTGTCGTGGATGTACAACCGGCCGGTGGAGCGGATCGAGGAGTTCCTGCGCACCAAGTTCGCCAAGAAACCGCAGGTCGCCCAGGGCAACCTGCTCGCGTTCCAGGCCGGGTGGAACTACGGCGAGACCACCGAGACGTTCGCGACGACGTTCGAGGTGGCCAAGGCGGACCTGCCGGCCGGCACGTACCGGCAGATCACCGGCAACACCGCACTGGCCTACGGTCTGGTGACCGCCGGTGAGCTGTCCGGGCTCGAGGTGTTCCTCGGGACGTACCCGATCACCCCCGCCTCCGACATCCTGCACGAGCTGACCAAGCACCGCGGTCTCGGCGTGACCACCTTCCAGGCGGAGGACGAGATCGCCGCGATCGGCGCCGCGGTCGGCGCCTCTCTAGGTGGCGCACTCGGTGTCACCAGCACCTCCGGCCCGGGTCTGGCCCTCAAGAGCGAGGCCATCGGCCTGGCCGTCATGACCGAACTCCCGCTCGTCGTGATCGACGTGCAGCGCGGCGGACCGTCGACGGGCCTGCCGACCAAGACCGAGCAGTCCGATCTGCTGCAGGCACTGTACGGACGCAACGGCGAGTCGCCCGTCGCCGTGCTCGCGCCGCGCTCACCGGCCGACTGCTTCGCCACGGCCGTCGAGGCGGCCCACATCGCCCTGACGTACCGGACGCCGGTCCTGCTGCTGTCCGACGGCGCCATCGCCAACGGCTCGGAGCCCTGGCAGATCCCGCAGGTCGACGAGCTCGCCCCGATCGATCCGAACTACGAGACCGGCCCGGACGCCGCCGGCACACCCCTGCGGCCCTACGCGCGGGACCGCGAGACCCTCGCCCGTGCCGTGGCGATACCCGGGACTCCCGGCCTCGAGCACCGGCTCGGTGGCCTCGAGAAGGCGAACGGCAGCGGCAACATCTCCTACGATCCCGCCAACCACGATCTGATGGTGCGCCTGCGGCAGGCGAAGATCGACGGGATCTCCGTCCCGGACGCCGAGGTCGACGATCCGTCGGGGCAGGCCGAACTGCTGATCGTGGGCTGGGGCAGTTCCTACGGCCCGATCGGCGAGGCGTGCCGCCGCGCCCGGCGCCGCGGCACCGCGGTCGCCCACCTGCACCTGCGGCACCTGAACCCGTTGCCCCGCAACCTCGGTGAGGTGCTCGGCCGGTATCGCACGGTCATCGCGCCGGAGATGAATCTGGGGCAGCTGACGAGTGTGCTGCGGGCGCGCTACCTGGTCGACGTCCAGCCGGTGACGAAGGTCGAGGGTCTGGCCTTTCTCGCCGACGAGATCGTCGACGCGATCGATGCCGCGCTCGCCGGCACCCTGCGCGAGTTCGAAGACGCCAAGACCACCGCGGCGCTGGCTGCGGCCGAGTACCGGCCGGCGCCGGACCGCGAGGAGGAATCGGCATGACCGAGTTGATCAGCCGGGTGGGCACCGATCTCGGACTCAGCGCGACCGCGCTCGTCCCGACGACCGACACCCCGCAGAAGGCCAAGGACTTCACGAGCGACCAGGAGGTGCGCTGGTGCCCGGGTTGCGGTGACTACGTCATCCTGGCCGCGATCCGCAACTTCCTGCCCGAACTCGGGCTGCGCCGCGAGAACCTGATGTTCGTCTCGGGCATCGGCTGCTCGAGCCGGTTCCCGTACTACCTCGACACCTACGGGCTGCACTCCATCCACGGCCGCGCGCCGGCGATCGCGACCGGCCTGGCCGTCACGCGGCCCGACCTGTCGGTGTGGGTGGTCACCGGTGACGGCGATGCCCTCTCGATCGGGGGGAACCATCTGATCCACGCGCTGCGCCGCAACGTGAACCTCACGATCCTGTTGTTCAACAACCGGATCTACGGGCTGACGAAGGGGCAGTACTCGCCCACGTCCGAGGTCGGGAAGGTCACCAAGTCCACCCCGATGGGTTCGGTGGACCACCCCTTCAACACGCTCTCCCTCGCACTCGGTGCCGAGGCCACCTTCGCGGCCCGGGCGCTCGACTCCGACCGCAAGGGGCTCACCGACGTGCTGCGCCGCGCGGCCGAGCACCGGGGCACCGCGTTCGTCGAGATCTACCAGGACTGCCCGATCTTCAACGACGGGTCGTTCGACGTGCTGCGCAAGGAGGACGCGGAGCAGAGGGTGATCCCGCTGCGCCACGGTGAGCCGATCGTCTTCGGTGCGGAGGGGCAGAAGTGCGTCGTCCGTGACGGATTCGGTCTGCGTGTGGTGGACACGGCGTCGGCCGATCCGGGATCGATCGTCGTGCACGATGCGCACGCCGACGACCCGGAGTACGCGTTCGCGTTGTCGCGACTGTCCGATCAGAACCTCGACCACACGGTGTTCGGCGTGTTCCGCAGCGTCGCCCGCCCGACCTACGACGACCTCGTGCGCGAGCAGAACGAGAGCGCCCGCACCGGCGAGTCCCGTCGACGAGACTCCTTGCAGTCCTTGCTGACCGGGCACGACACCTGGACCGTGTCCGAATCACGCTGAGCGTCGTCTCCCGGCGCGGAAACCGGGGTCTTCGTACCCCTAGACAATGCGCATGATTAGTATAAAGTGACTGTCATCACATCTCCCTCCCCTCCCTTCGGCAGGAGTAGTCGTAATGTCGCTCAGGAACGAAATCGAAAACGCCCTCGCCCGCTACGCTCTCGCCTACGACGACGGCGACATGGACGGTGTCGAGCGGGTCTTCGGTGAAACCGCCGTGTTCACCATGAAGATCGGCGACGGCGACCTCATCGGGCCGCTCAACGGACGCGAGGAGATCATGGGCCTGTTCCGCGGAGCCCACGAGTCCCAGACCGACCAGCGGCGTCACATCACCACCAATCTGCGGATCGACGAGATCGACGAGAAGAACGTCCGCACCGTGTCGTACCTGCTCATCACCTCCGCGGAGAACGGTGCCCTCCGGGCCCTGTCCACCGGCAAGTACGAGGACGAATGGACCAGGAGCGGAGGCGACTGGGTGCTCACCAAGCGGCACATCGCCCTCGACCTCCCGTACTGAGCCTCCGGAGCCACCATGACGATGAACCAGGGCCTCATCCCCGCCAAGTGGGCCGCCCTCACCCCGAACCGCATGGCGTTGTACGACGTCCCCAACGACCGGCGCATCACCTTCGCCGCCCTCGACGAGCGCGTCCGGCGCCTGGCGAACGGACTGCGCGGTCTCGGCCTCGAGAAGGGCGACCGGGTCGCCGTCCTGACCAAGAACAGCATCGAGTTCCAGGAGCTGTTCTTCGCCGTCGGTCGCGCGGGACTGATCCTGCAGCCGCTGAACTGGCGGCTCGCGACCCCCGCCCTGCTCGGGCTCGTCGCCGACGCCACCCCGAAGGTGCTCATCACCGCGTCCGAATTCCGTCCCGTGGGCGAGGAACTGAGCCGATCCGCCTCGGTCGGCCACTGGCTCGAGTTCGGTCCGGGGGGTAACGGGACGTACGAGGAGCTGCTCGCGAGTTCCAGCCCGGCCGAACCGATCTGGACGCCGAGCGTCGGGGGAGACGACCCGTTCTTCATCCTCTACACCGGCGGCACCACGGGAGAATCCAAGGGTGCGCTGCACTCGCACACCAGCGCGGCCGCCGGCATGCTCAACCAGACCGTCGCCGAGCGGGTCGTGCCGACCGACGTCTACATGCTCACCGGCCAGATGTACCACATCCCGGTGGTCCTCTCGATGAACTACATGAAGCACGGATGTCCGGTCGTGCTGGTCAATTTCGAGGCCAAGCAGGCGCTCGAGATCATCGAGTCGGAGCGGGTCTCGGCGTTCCTCGGCATCACCACGATGCTGAACTGGATGATGGCCGTGGAGAACTTCGACTCCTACGACCTGTCGAGCCTGCGCAACATCCAGTACGGCGGCGGCCCGATGCCGTCCGCGATCGTCCGCAGCGCGCTCGAGGCGTTCCCCTGCACCCTCATCCAGGGGTACGGCCAGACCGAGGGCACGACCATGTCGTTCCTGTCCCAGGAGGACCACCTCGACGCGGTCAACGGCATCAACGAGCACCGGCTCAAGTCCTGTGGCCGGGAAGGCTTCGGCACCACCATCCGGGTCGTCGACTTCGACGGCAACGAGGTCCCCAAGGACGGCAAGACCCCCGGCGAGATCGTGGTCCGCTCCGAAGCCAACATGCTCGGCTACTGGAACAAGCCGGAACTGACCGCACAGACCCTGCGGGACGGCTGGATGTGGACCGGCGACGTCGCGGTCTGGGACGAGGACCACTACGTCTACATCGTGGACCGGGCCAAGGACATGATCATCTCCGGCGGCGAGAACATCTACAGCATCCAGGTCGAGGAGGCCATCGGCGCCCACCCCGCCGTCCTCGAATGCGCCGTCATCGGCATCCCCGACGACGAGTGGGGCGAGGTCGTCAAGGCCGTCGTGGTCCTCAAGCCCGGGCAGACCGCCACCGAACAGGAGATCATCGACACCGCCAAGCGGAATCTGGCCTCCTACCAGAAGCCCCGTTCGGTGGACTTCGTCGACGCCCTGCCGAAGGCGCCGACCGGAAAGATCATGAAGCGGGACCTGCGGGCCCCGTACCTCGAGACGACGGCGGCCCGATGACCGTGGACACCGGACGCCGGGTGCCGACCGAAGCCGAGCTCGCCGACCTCGTCGGCACCCGCTTCCCGGGCGGGCAGGCCACGCTCGAGCCGTGGTGGGTGCACCTCGTCCTCGACAGCATGCTCGCCGACCCCGCCGACGGCGGCGCGCACCCGGTGCTGGTGTTCCTCGTCGCCACCGGCGCGATGGGCTGGAGCTGGGACGAGTTGTTCGCCGTGTTCGGGGCCACCGAGGCCGACGGACCGATGGCCGGCGAGACCGAGACGGTCGTGCACCGGCCGCTGCGCGTCGGCGGCACCTACCGCGTCTCGGGCGAGATCGTCTCCGCGACGCGCAAGGTGGGCCGGCGCACCGGCGTCTTCGACATCGTCGGCTACCGCCTCGACCTGCACGGTGAGGACGGGGCGCTGTGCGCCTCCACCACCAACTCGATCGTGTTCCCCCGCCGAGGAGAAATCTCATGAAACCGGCTGTCGGGCAGCAGATTCCCGAACGTACCGTCGATGCGGTGGATCCGGCCCGGATGAAGACCCTCTCGGCGCTCATGCGCGACCCGAACCCGATCCATTTCGATCGGAACGCCGCGGCTGCGCTGGGCCTCGGGGAGCGCACGGTCAATCAGGGGCCGAGCAACATCGCCTACGTCGTGTCCATGCTCGGGTCCTGGGCCGGCGGCGTGGACCGGGTCACCGGATACCGGTTCCGATTCCTCGGCAACGTGTTCGAGGGGGACCGGCTGCGGGCCGCAGGGGTGGTGACCGACGTCGAGGACACCGCCGACGGCCTCCTGGTGCGCTGCGATCTCACGCTCGACGTCCTGGGCGGCGCGCGCGTTCTCGAAGGCACCGGGACCGTCCTGGTCCCCGCCGATCACTAGACATCGTTTTCCACGAGAGGAGCGTCAACCATGGCAGGACGAGTAGAAGGCAAGGTCGCGTTCATCACCGGGGCCGCCCGCGGCCAGGGCCGCAGCCACGCGCTGCGGCTCGCCGAGGAGGGCGCCGACATCATCGCGGTCGACATCTGCGAGAACATCGACACGGTGACCCCGTACTACCCGCTGGCTACCGAGGACGAGCTGAAGGAGACCGTCCGGCTCGTCGAGGCCCTCGACCGCCGGATCGTGGCCCACCGCGCCGACGTCCGGGACCGCGCGGCGCTGCAGCGGGCCTTCGACGACGGGGTGGCGCACCTCGGCGGCGTCGACATCGTGGTCGCCAACGCCGGCATCGCCACCTACGGCCGCTCGTGGGAGCTCACCGCCGAGCAGTGGCGGGACATGATCGACGTCAACCTCACCGGCGTCTACAACACCGCCGTCGTCGCGATCCCCACGATGATCGAGCAGGGCCGCGGGGGTTCGATCATGTTCACCAGTTCGATCGGCGGACTCAAGGGCATCCAGCAGGTCGCCCACTACGTCTCGGCCAAGCACGGCATCGTCGGACTCATGCGCACCATGGCGAACGAACTGGGCCCCTACAGCATCCGGGTCAACACCATCCACCCGACGAACGTCGACACCATCATGATCCAGAACCCCGGGACGTACGGGATGTTCTCGCCCGGGGATCCGGAGCCGTCGCAGGAGAAGGCGATGCCGGGGTTCATGTCGCTGAACACGCTGCCGGTGCCGTGGGTCGAATCGATCGACATCAGCAACGCGGTGCTGTTCCTCGGCAGCGACGAGGCGCGGTACGTCACCGGAGTCACCTTCCCGGTCGACGCCGGCGCATACGTGAAGTGATGTGAGATGGCCGTCGGCATCGACGACAACGAGGACCTGCGCACGCTACGGGTCGACGAGGACGGCATCGCCGAACTCGTAGCGGCGCAGACCGAATGCACCTTCGCCTTCACCACCGCGGCCGGGTGGCCGGCCGGGGTGGTGATGAGCTACCTGCACCACGGCGACCGGTTCTGGCTCACCGCCGCGAAGGACCGCGCCCACGTCCGGGCAGCGACGCGCGAACCCCGCGTGACGCTGGTGATCTCGAATGCCGGTACCGGACTGCCCGGCAGGAGGATGCTCGCCGTCCGCGGCCGTGTCACCGTCCACGCCGACGCGGAGACCAGACGCTGGTTCTACCCGGCGTTCGCGGCGCGCCATGCTCCGAACGATCCCGAAGCCTTCCAGCGCCTGCTGGACAGCCCGAACCGAGTCGTCCTGGAAGTCCGTCCCGTCCGAATCGCGGTCAGTCACGACTCGACCAGGATGCCGGGCGACGGACGCGGCGGCTCGCTCGGGCCCCGACCGAACAAGGGGTGAACGAAATGACCGCGGATCCGGACTCCGCCTACGCCCATCTGCTCTCGCCGTTCCAGATCGGCCCGATGAAGCTGCGCAACCGCGTGGTGCTGCCGCCGCACGCGTCGGCGATCGGCAACATCTTCGGGTCCGAGGCCGACGCCGAACGCAACCTCGCCTACTACGTGTCCCGGGCCCGGGGCGGAGCCGCATGGTTCGACAGCCTCAGCGCGTGGGTGCCGAACACGGGGGTGATCCCGGGGTTCGAACCCACCGGTGTGGGTGCCACGGTCGAAGGCCACTACAGCCTGCCATTCTTCGTCGAACGGGTGCAGGCGTACTCCGATGCCCTGCACGCCGAGGGTGCGGTGGCGACGGGGCAGATGGTGCACCAGGGCGGTATGCCGCACGGCGCGTCGTCGGTCCTGAGCGCCCCGGTGATCAACAACGTTCCGCACAAGCTGAACCGGGACGAGATCGCCTACTTCGTCGGTCAGTACAAGTTCTGTGCAGAGCAGGCCCAGAAGGCACGTCTCGACGGCGTCGAACTCCACATGAACCACGACGATCTGCTGGAGTACTTCCTGTCGCCGCTGACCAACAAGCGCGACGACGAGTACGGGGGCTCGATCGAGAACCGTTGCCGGTTCCCGGTCGAGGTGCTGCGGGCCATCCGTGACGTGATCGGATCGTCCATGGTCATCGGCATCCGCCTGAATCTGCGTGAGGAGGTGCCGGGCGGATACGACATCCACGGCGCCGTCGAGATCGCGCAGTACCTCGAGAGCACCGGACTCGTCGACTACTTCCACGGCGTGGTGGGCAGCCCGTGGGGCAACCCGTCCTACATCCAGCCGCACTTCTACGAGGCCGGTCAGTGGAGCGATCTCGCCGGGCAGCTCAAGCGGGCGGTGTCGCTGCCCGTCGTGCACACGGGCCGGATCAATCACCCCGATGTCGCCGAACGGATCCTCGCGGCCGGCGACGCCGACGTCGTCGGCATGGCTCGTGCGCACATCGCCGAGCCGTCGATCGTCGAGAAGGTCCGCACCGGCCGCGTCGACGAGATCCGGCCCTGCGTCGGCGGCAACGAGTGCATCAGCCGCCGCTACGTCGAGGGGCTGCCGTTCGGCTGCGCGGTCAACCCCGTCACCAGCAACGAGGTCGACGGGCCGTGGCCCACCGTGACCGACCCCAGGCGCGTGCTCGTCGTCGGCGGTGGTCCGGCCGGCATGGAGTTCGCGGCCCTGGCCCGGGAGAAGGGCCACGACGTGGAGCTGTGGGAGGCGTCCGACGTGCTCGGCGGCCAACTGCGCACCGCGATCAACGCCCCCACGTACGACATGTTCGAGAAGTACCTGGACTGGCAGCAGCGCCGGCTCGAGCGGGCGGGCGTGAAGGTCGCCTACCGGCACGCGGCGACGAAGGCGGAGATCGAGTCCGCGGGATTCGACGTGGTGGCGGTCGCCACCGGCTCCACCCGCCGGATCCCGGACATCCCGGGTGTCTACGGCGACAATGTCGCCGACATCCGCGACGTCCTCAACGGCGACGCCGCGGTCGGCAAGCGGGTCCTGATCGTCGCGCAGGACGACCACATGCCGCCGCTGTCGCTCGCCGACTTCCTCACCGATCGCGGGCACGACGTCACCGTCGTCTACGCGACCCAGGTCGCGGGGCAGCTGCTCGGCCGCTACATCGTGGGCGCGATCCTCGGGCGCCTCGACGAGAAGGGCGTGCAGTACCGGTTCATGGAGGACGTCGTCGAGATCACCCCGACCGGGGTCGTCACCCGCAACGTCTATTCGGGGCGCACCTACCAGGTGGACGGCTTCGACTCGGTGGTGCTCGCCTGCGGTGGCATCGGGGACGCCGACTTGTACGAGAGTCTCGAGGACGGCCCGGCGGCCGAGGGCGAGCGGGAGGTGCACATTCTCGGTGACGCCTACGCGCCGCGGCGGCTGGTGTTCGCCACCCGTCAGGCGTACGCGCTCGCGAAGCTGATCTGACGGACACCGAAACGGGGTGCGGGCTTCGGGCCTGCACCCCCGTTTCGGTGTCCGTCGGCGATGAGCGGGATGTTGCTGCGTCGAGCGGGAGGTTGTCGTCGTCGCGTCTCGCGTTTCGGCGCGAGATCCTCCCGCTCGGTGCGAGATCCACCCGCGTGATACGAGCGACGCAGCGAAAGGCGCCGGGCGATCGCTGGTTGCGATCGCCCGGCGCGAGGCCCCGACATCAGGCCAGGACGAATCCCTTGAAGTCCGCGTCGCGGACCTCGTTCCACGTCTGCTCGTAGAGCACGATGCCGCCGGCGTAGGGCATGAAGATCTGCGGCTTGCCGGGGATGTTCTGCCCGCGGTACCAGGATCCGGACTCACCCTGCGGCCACAGGGTCATGTTCGCGATCTCCTCCACGGTCTCGACCCACTGGTTCTGCGCCTCCTCGGTGGCCTCGATCGTGGTCAGTCCGTGCTCGCGCATGTGATCCATGGTCTCGACCGTCCACTCGACGTGCTGCTCGATGGCGGTCACCATGTTCGACAGCACCGACGGGCTGCCGACGTTGGCGATGATGAACATGTTGGGGAAGCCCGCGGTGCCCAGGCCCAGGTGTGTCTTCGGGCCCTCCTGCCACGCCTCCCGCAACGGCAGACCGCCGCGGCCGCGGATGTCGATCTGCGTGAACGCGCCGGTGAAGGCGTCGAACCCGGTGGCGAGCACGACGGCGTCGAACTCGTACTCGGTGCCGTCGGCGAGATGCATGCCGTGCTCGGTGAAGCTGTCGAGGGGCTTCTTCCGCAGGTCGACCAGTTCGACGTTGTCGCGGTTGAACGTCTCGTACCAGTCCGTGCCGATGACGGGCCGCTTCGCGCCCATCGGGTAGCCGAACGGCTTGAGGCTGTCCGCGACGTCCGGATCGTCGACGATCTCGTCGACCTTGGCCCGGACGAAGTCGCACACCGAGTCGTTGGCCCGCTGATCGACCATCAGGTCCGCGAACGCGCCGAGGAAGGCGATGCCGCCGCCCTGCCAGCGCTTCTCGTACTCGGCCCACCGCTCGTCGTCGCTGACGTCGTACGCGGCCTTCGGGTTGTCGTCGCGGATGCAGCCGGCGGCGGCGGTCCGGCAGGCCTGGCGCCGCGCGCGGTAGTTCGCCTTGACGTTCGCGACGAACTCCGGGTCGAGCTTGTGGTTGCGGGCGGGAATGACGAAGTTGGCGGTGCGCTGGAGGACGGTCAGCGTGCCGGCCTGCTTGGCGATCTCCGGGATGGCCTGCACCCCGGAGGAACCCGTACCGACCGCGGCGACCCGCAGACCGGTGAAGTCCACCCCCTCCTCCGGCCACGCGCTGGTGCGGTAGATCGGTCCCTGGAACTTGTCGAGGCCGGGGACGTCGACGTCCTTCGGTACCGACAGGCAGCCGACGGCCATGAGGCAGAACCGAGCGACGTACTCGTCGCCCCGGTCGGTGCGGACGTGCCACTTCTGCTCGCCCTCGTCGAAACGGGCTTCGGTGACCGTGGTTTCGAGCCGGATGTCGCGGCGCAGGTCGAACCGGTCGGCGACGTGCGAGAGGTACGCCTGCAGTTCGGGCTGCGACGGGTAACGCTCGCTCCACTCCCACTCCTGCTCGAGATCCTCGTCGAACCCGAAGGAGTAGTCGTGGCTGTCCACGTCGCAGCGGGCGCCGGGGTAGCGGTTCCAGTGCCAGGTGCCGCCGACCTCCTTGCCCTTGTCGAGGGCGACGGCGGTGTAACCGTGGCGGCGCAGCTTCCACAGCAGGTACAGGCCTGCGAAGCCCGCGCCGACGACGACGGCATCGACCTCGGTAGCGGCGGTGGGGGTGGGAGTTGCAGTCATCGGATGGCCTCTCTGACTGGGGATTCGATCGGATGTGCCGATGTTGCCGCCGGACTCGCGGATTCGGTGGGTCCGGCGGGAGCATGATCCGCCCGGCTGATCGGCCGCCGCGGAAAAAGTCTGTGACGGGTATCACTCTATCAATGCGAATGGATATAATCAAAGACGGGGAGTGAATATATGTGGCGGGCTTCCTGTCTCCTCCCTGCGTGCGGGAGCACTCCACCGCCCCGCGTGCGGGCCCGCTGCCTGCGGAGAATTTCCGAATCCACCATCGAAAGAGGTCGACATGTACCGACTCGTCGCCGCCTACAACCACCCCGAGGATCCCGAGAAGTTCCTCGACCACTACCGCAACGTGCACTCCAAGCTCGCACTGAAGCAGCAGGGCATCCGGAACTACGAATGGGGCGTGTGCTCCACTCCCGACGGCAGCACCCCGCCGCACTTCCTGGTCGCGGTATGCGACTGGGACAGCAAGGAAGCCATGCTCGCGGACATGGCGTCGCCGGAAGGACAGCAGGGCGCAGCCGACCTCGAGAACTTCGCGCAGGCCGGCGTCTCGTTCGACTTCTACGAGATCACCAAGGACATCTGACCCGGTACACCGACCGGAGACACGCGACCGGGGTGGGGACTGCGCAGTCCCCACCCCGGTCGCGTGTCTCGGCATCGCACGGTCAGGCGTCGAAGCCGTCCATCTGCGGGGTGGTGAGACCCGTGATGATCCGCTCGGCGATCTTCCAGCCGTCGGCGGTACGGACGTAACGGTCCTCGTTGAGTGCGATCGCCTTGATGGCGGCGCCGTTCTTCATCTCCGCTTCGGAGAAGACGTAATTCGTACCGGTGGCATGGTCGTCGTCCTCGAAGTCGATCACGTGATTGGTGATGATGTGGAACTGCTTGTCCACCGCCTGTGCGTCCCGCTCGAAGAAGTCGAGGATCTGCTCGTGGCCCTCGTACCGCGTCAGGCCCACGGCGCTGGCGTCCCACACCCCGTCGGGTGCGAAGGCGGACAGGGCTTCCTTGGGGTCGAACCGGTCGAGACCCCGGGCGTAGAGGTGGGTGACGCGGATGATCTCGTCGATGTCGTCGGCGCGCATGTGTCGGTCTCCGTGTACTCGAGGGAATGGGTCAAGGAACGGACGGCAGGTCGATGCCGTCCAGGTCGGCTCTGATCTGCAGTGCGAGGTACTTGTTGTAGATCCGGGCGAACGTGAGATTGCCGCCGCTGAACCAGAACCCGTCGTGGCCGGAACGTCGCCACACCGACCGGATCTCGCCCTCGTCGTCGAGGCCCCAGACCGGTCCGCACCGGTCGGCGACCGCGTCGCCCAGGACGCGACGGGCAGTGTCGAGAATGCCCCGGAATCCGGTGGCGAACACGACGGTGTCGGCGGGCAGGACGGTGCCGTCCGACATCACGACTCCCTCGGGGACGAACCGTTCGACGGTCTTCCCGGCGACCAGCCCGATCGACCCGTCCGCGACGAGCCGCGAAGCGCCGACGTCGATGTAGTAGCCGCCGTTGCGGGTGAGGAAGAGGTTCATCGCTCCGGTCCCGCCGTCGCCCAGGCTGTGGCGGAATCCCCGGGCGCTCAGGGCATCGAGCAGGTCGCGATCGATGTCGGCCATCGCCGCGACCGCGGTACGCAGCCCGTCGACGAAGCCCTCGTCCCGTCGCGCGAACGACGCGCCGACGAGGTCGGCGATCTCGGTGGGCGCGGTGTCCTCGCCGTAGGCCGGCTTCAGCATGACGTCGACCACGGTGGTGCCGCCGACGACGTACGTCGGACCCCGCTGGACGAGGGTCACGTTCGCGCCGGTGTTGTACAGGTCCTGCGCGATGTCGTGGCCGCTGTTGCCGGTGCCGATGACGACGACGTTCCGGCCGCTCCGTCGTGGGTCCGTCGTGTACCGGCCGGAATGCAGCAGCTCGCCCGCGAATTCTTCGCTCCCCGGAATGTCCGGGACGAGCGGCTCGGTTCCGCTCAGGCCGGTGGCCAGGACCACGTGGCGCGGATGCAGGACGCGCCGTTCGCCGCCGCGGTCGAGGAGCACGTCCCAGCGCTCCGTCGCCGGATCGTAGGAGGCGCTCACCAGCTCCGTGCGGGTCCACACGTTCAGTTCCAGGGCCCGGGAATAGATTTCGAGCCAGTCACCCATCTTGTCCTTCGGCGTGAACACCGGCCACGTGGGTGGGAACGGCATCATCGGCAGATGGTTCGACCACACGGGGTCGTGCAGCACCAGCGAGTCGTAGCGGTTGCGCCAGTTGTCGCCCACGCGCTCGTTGCGTTCGACGACGAGCGTGTGCACGTTCATCGCGCCCAGGTAGGCGGCGAGTCCGAGCCCGGAATGCCCGGCACCGATCACGAGGACGTCCGGATCCCGGTCGGTGCACTCGTTCGCGAGGCGGCGGTGGTCCCCCCAGTGGGTGGTGACGCGTTCCCCGGGTTCCGGCGCACCGATCGGACGGCGCTCTCCCACAGCCGGTTCGGCCCCGACGAGACTGTCGAGGGCGGTCAGCACGGCGGTCGCACGCCAGCGGTCCGTCTCGTCCGGCGTCAGGCGCGCGACGCCACGGACCTGTCCGAAGCGGACGGTGAGACGGAAGAGCAGCTGTATCACCGGCGGACCGTCGCCGGTGGGCAGCAGAACCGGCGGAGCGGAGGAATCGAGTGCCTCGTCGCGGACCTCGAGGTCCGCCGCGCCGGTGAGCAGCGGGCGGATCGCCGATTCGCCGTGCAGGCTGCGCAGATCACCGGTGAAGGCGAGCAGGTCGCGCCACCATGCGTCGGTGGCGAGAGCATCCGGATAGTCGCCGGTACCGCCCGACCGGAGTGCATCGGCGAAATCCGCGAGCCAGCGCTCGGCGACCTCGGCGGGGCGGGCGGGATCGAGACGCGGGGTGTCGAGTCTTGCGGTCATGAGGTCTCCCGTTCGTCCGGCCGGATCAGCGCAGGGTGTAGCCGGCGTCGACCTTGAGTTCGGTGCCGGTGACGTACCGGGCCTCGTCGGAGGCGAGGTAGAGCACCGCGTTGGAGATGTCGATCGGTTCGATCCACGGCACGGGCAGGACGTTGGTGGTGGCGAAGACCGGTGCGGCCTGTTCCTGCGTGGGATGTTCCACGTCCGGGAGGAACAGCCGGAAGCAGGATTCGTTCAGGATCATGTCCGTGGCGACGCCGGTGGGATGCACGGTGTTGACGCGGATGCCGTGCGGCCCCAATTCCAGTGCCAGCGTGCGCATCAGGCCGACCACGGCGTGCTTGCTCGCGGTGTAGGGCGCCACGTTCGGCGTGCCCTTCAGGCCTGCGGTGGAGCTGGTGATGACGATCGAGCCACCGGTGCCCTGCTCGATCAGGTGCGGGGTGACGGCCTTGCAGGTGTGCCACACGCCCTTGAGGTTGATGTCGAGGACGTCGTCCCAGTCGCGTTCGGTGACGAGGTGCGTCTCGTCGCCGAAGAGGAAGATCCCCGCGTTGGCGGCGACGATGTCGATCCGGCCGAGTTCGGCGATGCCCTCGTCGACGACGGCCTTCACGGCGTCGAAGTTGCGGACGTCGGCCTTGCGGGCGATGATCCGGCGGTCGAGGGCCTCGACGGCGCGCACCGTCTCGGCCAGGTCCTCCTCGGTGGCGCCGGGGTAGAAGCGGGTGACGCTCTCGATCTCCTCGGCGACATCGAGAGCGACGATGTCGGCGCCCTCCTCGGCGAGGCGGATCGCGTGACTGCGTCCCTGGCCGCGGGCCGCCCCCGTGATGAACGCGACCTTACCTGCTACCCGTCCTGTCATAGCTGCTCCTTCGGGGCCGCCGACGGGCCCGATCCGCCGTCAGCGGTAGGTGTTCCAGGTGGGAGCCGACTCCGGATAGTCGGCTTCGGTGTATCGGGTCTGGGGCCACCGAATCCGTTTGGTGGTACGGAAACTCGAGCCCATCGACTCGAACGGTACCGCGTACATGAACGATACGGTGCGTCTTTCGAAAAGCCATGTGCTGTCCCGCCGCACGTACCGGTCCCGATAGCGGAAGGCGGTCATCATCAGCGTGTCGTGGACGGCCAGTTCGGCGTGGCCGGTCATGATTCCGCTTGCGTGCGAGTCGTCTTCGATCGTGACGAGGTGGATCTCGGGGGTGTGCAGCATGGTGTGGTAACGGTCCATGCTGGAGACGTAGAAGGGGCGGATCTGCTCACGGCCGCACAGTTCGGTGCCGGCGACCTCGAAGACACCGTCTTCGGTGAACATCGACAGGACGGCGTCGATGTCGTGGTCGTCGACGGCCAGGGCGTAACGCCCTGCGAGATCCCGGATCTCGTCCTTGGCGACGAGGCGGCTCAGGGCGGCGGAATCGAGGTCCGCGAGGTTCGAGGCAGTCATCGGCTCTGTTCCTGTCGGAGGTACACGGACGGGCCGGGACGGAGTGTCGATTCCGTCCCGGCCCGGGTGCCGGGCGCGGATCACCCGCGCAGTCGCGCGTGCCGATCTAGTCGTCGTACATGATGACGCCGCGGATGTTCTTGCCGTCGCGGAGATCCTTGAACGCGGTGTTGATGTCCTCGAGCTTGTAGGTCTTGGTGACCAGCTCGTCCAGCTTGAACTCGCCGCGGCGGTACATGTCGGCGATGAGCGGGATGTCGCGGCGCGCCGTCGTGGTGCCGTACAGGGTGCCCTGCAGGCGCTTGCCCGACATCGCGAAGGTGAACAGGTCGAACGGCACGTCGCGCTGGGTGACCGGCGCCGCCGAGGTGAGCACCAGGGTGCCGCCGCGACGGGTCATCTCCTGGGCGGGGTTCAGCAGGTGCCCGTAGGCGATGTCGACCGTGATGATGACGACGTCGGCGCCCTGGCCGTCGGTGAGCTGATCGACGACCTCGCGGCACTGGTCGAAGTTCTCGGTGGTGTGGGTGGCACCGAAGATCTTCGCCTGGTCGCGCTTGAACTCGACCGGGTCGATCGTGACGATGTTCTTGGCGCCCTTGTGCCGGGCGCCCTGGACGGCGTTCATGCCCACACCGCCGGTGCCGATGACGACCACGGTGTCACCGAGCTGGATGTCGGCCGCGTAGACGGACGATCCCCAGCCGGTGGGCACGCCGCAGCCGATGAGCGCGGCCTTGTCGAGCGGGATGTCCTTGCCGATCTTCACGCACGAGTCGATGTTGACCACGACGTACGGCGAGAAGGTGCCGAGGTAGGAGAACGGGCCGACGCCCTGGCCGCGGGCGTGGACGCGGTGCGTGCCGTCGGGTGCGTAGCCCGCGAGCACGCCGGCACCCATCTCGCACATGTTGGAACGGCCGATGGTGCACATCTTGCAGTGGCCGCAGGACGGCAGGAAGGACAGGACGACGTGGTCGCCGACCTCGAAACCGGTGACGTCCGGGCCGAGTTCCTCGATCACGCCGGCGCCTTCGTGGCCACCGATGATCGGCGCCCAGTCGAGGGGGATGTCGCCGGTGTCGACGTGGTCGTCACTGTGGCAGATGCCGGAGGCGGCGAGCTTGACCCGCACCTCCCGGCTCTTGGGGGGATCGATCTCGATTTCCTCGACGCTCCAACCGGACCGGGTTCCCGGCTCCCACAGCAGCGCTCCGATGGTCTTCATGGCTTCTCCTCGTGACGGGGTGAAGGCGCGAGCGGCGGCCGGGGCAGGGCTCCGGCGCGGGCTCGACGGATGTGATCGCGATGTGTGCATGTGATCGCTATCACCATAACCATACGAATGGATATAAGCAATAGCGCGAGGGAAGCGGGGGCGCGGGAGGCCGGGCGGGCGGCGGGACGGCCCGCAACGACGGCGGGCCCGCGCCGAGCCGGTGCTCGGTGCGGGCCCGCTGGGGTCCGTGTCGCCGGACGTCGCCGACGGTCGTGGTCAGCCGCCGAGCGCCTGGTTCCAGGGCAGGACCTGGCTCAGGAGTTCGGGGAACTTGCGCTCGGCGTAGCGGACGTACTCGTTGATGTGGTCGCGCATCCGGTCCTCGGACAGGTCCGCGTCGTGCGAATTCAGCGCCTCGTAGATCTGCGTGTGCGCCTTGAGCGTCGTCTCCCGCAGCGGGGCGGGATGGTCGACGCCCATCACCGTGCCGCCGGTGATCCGGAGCAGCGCGTCCGTCAGGTAGCCGAAGAGCGCGTTGCCGGTGGACCAGGCGATGACGTCGTGGAACTGCTTGTTCGTCTCGAGGAACGTGTCGATGTCCGCGGTGTCGAACGACTGCTGCATCCGGTCGACGGACTGCTTCAGCTCCTGCAGGTTCTCGTCGCTGATCCGCTCGGCGGCCAGGCGGCAGATGACGGGCTCGAGGGCGGTGCGGGCCTCCACGATGGTGTTGAGGGAGGCGTTCTGGAGCTGCATCAGCAGGATGATGGTGCTCGCCAGGTGGGACGCGTCGGGGTCGAGGAGGACGGGACCGCCCTTGGGTCCCGGCTTGAGGGCGATCATGCCCTGGAACTCGAGCAGCCGCAGTCCCTCGCGCAGGGTCCCGCGGCCGATCTGGTACTCCTCGAGCATCGCCTTCTCCGGGGGCAGCAGGTCCCCGGGCTGCAGACCTTTTCGCGCCGTATCCCGGACGATCTGCTGGGCTACCACCAGCGACGTCTTCGGGCCTCTCGACATTGCAGCCACGAAAGCCTCCTCAGCCTCTCGGCCTCCTGACTTCCGGGAAGCGGAGGCTCTCACGGCGGAGCGGGTGCTCGCCGTGTCGGCGGATCGGCTGGGCTACGTCCCCGGTCGATCCGAAATGTGCACTGTACTCATTGTGCACGCGATTGTGCACATTGATGTGCACCATTATCGAACGTGTGTCTATTCGGCGGGCGGGAACTGCGGCTTGCGCTTCTCCAGGAATGCCTGCGCGCCCTCGACCATGTCGGCGCTGCCGATCGCCTGGACGAGCATGCCGAGGCCGTTGCTGAAGGAGTCCCGGGCGGAGTTCCACCAGATGTTCGAACTGACCTTCGTGATCTCGAGGTACCGCGGGCTCAGTGCCTCGAACTCGCGGCACAGCGAACGGACGGATTCCTCGAGGAGTTCGTCGTCGACCACCTCGTTCACCAGTCCCATCTCGTACGCGCGCTCGGCCGGGTAGCGCCGGCACAGCAGCGACAGTTCCTTGGCGCGCTTCTCGCCGATCTGAACGCCCATCACGTTCGTGGCGCCGCTGACCGGAGAACTACCGACGCGGGGGCCGGTCTGCCCGAAGGTCGCCGAGCGGGCGGCGACGGCGAGGTCGCAGGCCACCACCAGCTCGTTGCCGCCGCCCGCCGCGGCACCGTTGACGGCCGCGACGACCGGCCGGGGGCAGGTGCGGATCGCGTCGAACAGTTCGAGCGAGGACCGGTAGAGACCGCGCAGTTCCTTGACGGTCGGCTGACTGAGCTGTCCGAGCGACCCGCCGGCGCAGAAGCTTCCACCGGATCCGGTGATGACCACCGAGCGGTATTCGGTGGCGTTGTGGAGCGCGTCGACCATGACCGCGCACATCTCGGCGTCGAACGCGTTGCGGCGCTCGGGCCGGTTGAGCCGGATCCACAGGCTCGAGTCGACCGAGTCGAGAACGACGCTCGTGGTGGTGGAGGCGGGGCTGCTCATCGGAACTCCTTCGATCGAGGTTCACGGTTCGGCTGGGCTGGGTACCTGGGAGATGCGGCTCGCTCGGCGCATCTTTTCCGGCCCGACACACGAACTGTACGTTATAATCGTTAGCATTATTTTGGCTCGGCGGGAAGTGGGGAGTGTCCGCTCCGGACGGCGTTCCCGAGCCGGCGGGCGCTCCGGGGAGGAGAAGGCGCGATGATCACAGGACGGGCGCCCAAAGCGGCCATGGTGGTGGCGCAGCACATCATCAGGGACGCGACCAGGCAGAATCTGGCGGCGGGCGATCTGCTGCCGTCGGAGCGGATCATGCTCGAGAAGTACGAGATCGGTCGTGGCACACTGCGGGAAGCCCTGCGATTGCTGGAATTCCAGGGGGTCATCGCTCTCAAGCCGGGACCGAGAGGCGGGCCGGTGATGCTGGACCCCGACGCGTCCCATCTTGCGAGTTCGCTCATCCTCCTCATGCAGCTCAAGGACGCCCCGTTCAGCGTCATCATCGAGGCGCGCACCGCCCTCGAGCCGATGATCAGCCGGCTGGCCGCCCAGCGCATCAGCGGCGAGACGCTCGTCGATCTGAAGGAAACCATCGACCGGATGCACGGATCGCTCGGTGACCAGCACGAGTTCCTCGAGGCGAACAAGAGCTTCCACGACCTGATCGCCTGGTCCTCGGGCAATCCGCTGTTCGGGTACATGGTCGATTCCCTGCTCGGCATCATGGACGGCACGGCGGTCGGCATCGACTACCCACCGCACCGGCGCGAGGCGATCATCGTCGCGCACACCCGGATCTACGAGTCGCTCTCCCAGGGGGACGAGATCGGCTCCGAGGAACGCATGCGCGACCACATCAACGCCTACCGGCGGTATGCCCAGCGCAAGTACCCCGACCTGCTCGATCAGGTCATCCAGTGGGACCGCGCACTGGGCTGAGGCCCACCGCGGGCGCAGGGCTGAGACCCACCGCGGGCGCAGGGCTGACGCGCACCGCAGACGCAGGGCTGACGCCCACCGCAGACGCAAGGCTGAGGCCCACCGCAGGCGCAGGAAGGGGCCCCGGATACGTATCCGGGGCCCCTTCCTGCGTCGTGTGCCGGCCGATCGAAAGGCGTCGTCACTCGGTGACGACGGAGATCGCACGCTCGGGGCAGGACGCGGCTGCCTCGCGTGCGGCGTGCTCGTTGGCCGGGTCGTCGCCCCCGGGCAGGACGTACGCGTGGCCGTCCTCCTCGCGCAGCGCGAAGACCTGGGGGGAGGTCATGAAGCACAGCCCGTGGCCCTGGCAGTGGTTCTCGTCGACAACAACCTTCATCGGTCGCTCCTTCCGTCATCCGGATATCGAGGATGCCAGCTCGTTGAACATTTGATTTGATGGCCGGGCTGGCGGTGTGATCTACACTACTATATCATCTGTTATAACCATTAGCAGGAGATGCCCGATCCGACGCAGGAGGGTCCACGCGATGGACAGCCGCAATCGTTGCCCCGTCATCAACTTCGACCACAATTCGCAGGAGCACTCTGCCGATCCGGTCGCCTCGTACCGCAAGGTTCGCCAGAACGAGCGAGTCGCCTGGACGGAGGCGCACGGCGGGTACTGGGTGCTCAGCGACTACGACTCGGTCTTCGAGGCCGCCCGTGACGACGAGACGTTCTCGTCGGCGCGTAACGAATATGGGGGAGAAGGCCTTTCGGTTGTCATCCCGAAGACTCCGATGCACTTCCACATCCCCATCGAGCTCGATCCCCCGGAGTTCCGCAAGTACCGCAAGATCGTCAACCCGATCACCGCGCCCGCGGCCGTCGAGCGGATGAAGGCACTCGTCGACCGCCACACCGCCGGGTTCATCGACAGCGTGATCGAGGACGGGCAATGCGACCTCACCTCGGTCATCGCGGTTCCCTCCATCGTGACGGTGGACTGGCTCGGCCTCGACCTGGCCGACTGGAAGCGCTACTCCCATGCGCACCACCAGGCGCTCGCCGGCATCCCGGGAAGCGACGACTACCGCCACGCGATGGAGGTCGAGTTCCCCTACCTGGGTGATCGCATGCGCGAGACCATCCGGGCACGACGCGAGAACCCCACCGACGACATCATCAGCTACCTCGTGCAGCAGGAGATCGACGGCCGCCCGCTCAACGACTTCGAGATGTACTCGATCGTCGATCTGCTGCTCGCCGGCGGTGTCGGAACCACCGCGTCCCTGGTGAGCCAGGCCCTCGTGTGGCTCGCGGAGCACCCGGCCGTGCGTCAGCGGTTGATCGACGACCCGAGTCTGATGGACCACGCCGTCGAGGAGTTCCTGCGGTATTTCTCGCCCACCCAGGCGCTCGCCCGGACCGTCACCAAGGACACCGACTTCCAGGGCTGCCCCATGAAGAAGGGCGACCGGGTGCTGCTGTCGTGGTCGTCGGCCAACCGCGACGAGAAGCTCTTCGAGAACCCGGACGAGATCGACATCGAACGGTGGCCGAACCGGCACACCGCCTTCGGGATCGGTGTACATCGTTGCGCCGGATCGCATCTCGGTCGCTACATGTCCAAGACGCTCATCAGCCAGATTCTCGAGCGGATGCCCGACTACGAGGTGGACTTCTCCGCGCTCGAGCGGTACCCGCACCAGGGCACCAACATGGGCTGGCAGCGGATCCCGGCCACCTACACGCCGGGCCCGCGGGTGCTGTCGGACTACACCCTGTACTGAGGGGTGCCGAGCACGTCCACCGCATCATCCGATTCATCGACAGGACAGGGGAACGCCGTGTTCAACGGCCGAAGAATCGTCGTCGTCGGCGGCGGCCTCGCCGGGCTCCGCACGTGTGAGGCGCTGCGCGCCGAAGGCTTCGACGGTGAGCTCGAACTGCTCTGCGCCGAGCCCACCCCGCCGTACGACCGGCCGCCGCTGAGCAAGTCCGCACTCGCCGAGCCGCAGGACACCACGTTCGACGTCGACTACGCGGCGCTCGGTGTCGAACTGCGCCTCGGGGTCCGGGCCCGGTCGCTCGACACCGCCGCCCGGGTGGTGCGCACCGATGCCGGCGAGCACTCCTACGATGCGCTGGTCGTCGCGACCGGCGCGGCCCCGGTCACCCTGCCCGGCGCGGGCCGGCAACTCGTGCTGCGCACCGCCGCGGACGCCGAGCGTCTTCGCGCCGAGCTACGCCCGGGAGCCCGTGTCGTCCTCGTCGGTGCCGGCTGGATCAACGCCGAGATCGCCACGACCGCACTGGCTCTGGGCTGCTCGGTGACCTGCGTGGAAGCCGGGCCCCGGCCGCTCGCGGGACCGCTGGGCGCGCAGGTGGCCGAGCGGCTGCACGCGTGGTGGGACGGGGTCGATCTGCGCTGCGGCACCGGCGTCGGCGAGATCACGCCCGGCGGACTGACGCTGGACGACGGCACCGCGCTCCCGGCGGACGTCGTCGTCACCGGTATCGGAGTGCGGCCCGACGTGGGCTGGCTGACCGGCTCCGGTCTCGAGATCGATCGCGGGGTCGTCGTCGACGAGTCGCTGCGTACCTCCGACCCGTCGGTGTTCGCCGTCGGCGACGTCGCGATGCGCTGGTCGCCCCGGTTCGGGACACGACTCGGTGGTGAGCACTGGGACGAGGCGCGCACCGGACCGGCGACGGTCGCCGGTGCACTCCTGCGGCCGCAGTCGCCGCCCGTCTTCGACCCGATCCCGTACTTCTGGAGCGACCAGTTCGGGCACAAGATCCAATTCGTCGGACACAGAAGCGAATCCGACGATATGGTGTTCCGGGAGGGTGCGGACGGCAAGTGGGGTGCGGCCTGGTTCGATTCCGCCGGGCAGCTCACCGCGCACCTGAGCGTCGATTCCCCCCGGCACATGGTGCAAGCCCGCATGGCGATCGATCGTCGTGCCGTCGTGGATCCGGACGCGATCCGGGATCTGTCGGCGCCCCTGCAGGCGCCGGCGCCGGCAGTGAAGTAGTACTCCCATCCCATCCAGCGAGTCGCCGTGGCGAGAGTCCGCGGTCGAGTGGAGGAACACAGCATGACCACAGCCACTCCCATCCAGTTGAAGAGCTACGACAAGCTGTTCATCGGCGGATCGTGGGTCGAGCCGTCCAGCGACGCGGTGATCGAGGTGATCTCCCCGATCAACGGTGAGGTCATCGCGACCGTGCCCGAGGCGCGCGAGGCCGACATGGACCGCGCCGTCGCGGCGGCGCGCAAGGCGTTCGACGAAGGCCCCTGGCCGCGGATGACGCCCGCCGAGCGCGCGGAGATCCTCGTGCGGGTCGGGAACGAGGTGAAGAAGCGGATCCCGGAGATGGCCGAGGCCTTCACCCTCGAATTGGGCGCTCCCGCAGCGGTGTCCACGCTGTTCCACCAGAACGCCGTCGACATGTGGGACGACGCGGCCACGTTCCACGAGCGTTTCGCGTTCGAGGAGGAGCGCACCTGGAAGGGCGGGCACGGCAAGATCGTGCGGGAGCCCATCGGCGTCGTCGCGGTCGTGGTCCCGTGGAACGGTCCCGTCGCGACCGGCTCGCTGAAGATCTCGCCTGCGCTCGCCGCGGGCTGCACGGTGGTGCTCAAGCCGGCCCCGGAGGGGCCCGTCACCATGATGATGCTGGCCGAGGCGCTCGACGCCGCGGGCCTGCCCGAGGGCGTCATCAGCGTCGTCCCGGCAGGACGGGAGGTGGGTGACTACCTCGTCAGCCACCCGGACGTCGACAAGATCAGTTTCACCGGCAGCACGGCGGCCGGTCGTGTGGTCATGAGCCGGGCCGCAGAGCGGATCAAGCGGGTCACCCTCGAACTCGGCGGCAAGTCGGCCGCGATCATCGCCGACGACATCGACCTCGATACCTTCCTGCCCGGCATGGTGTTCGGCGGCATCGGTCATTCGGGGCAGGTCTGCGCCGCCCTCACCCGCATCATCGTCCCGCGTGAGCGCCAGGAGGAGGTCGTCGAGGCGATCAAGGCGGTGATGGAGAGCGTGAAGGTCGGTGACCCGCGGGACGAGGACACGGTCCTCGGACCCCTCGCCGCCGAACGTCAGCAGACGCGGGTGCTCGACTACATCGAGGTCGGGAAGAAGGAAGGCGCCCGGCTGGTGACCGGCGGCGGCAAGCCGGCCCACCTCGACCGCGGCTGGTACGTCGAACCGACCCTGTTCGCGGACGTCTCCAACGACATGCGCATCGCGCAGGAGGAGATCTTCGGACCGGTGCTGGTGGTGATCCCGTTCGATTCGATCGACGAGGCCGTCGCCATCGCCAACGACTCGGACTACGGCCTGTCCGGCTCCGTCTACGCGAAGGACGAGGAGCTGGCCCAGAGCATCGCGCGACGGGTGCGCACCGGGCAGATCTCCGTCAACGGCTACGCGATGTGCGTCGTGCAGCCCTTCGGCGGCTACAAGCAGTCCGGTCTCGGCCGTGAGGGCGGCATCGAAGGGTTCGATGCGTTCTTCGAGACCAAGCTGATCCAGCTTCCCTGATCCACGACGGGTGCGGGGTGCGTCCGCGACGAGGGCGCACCCCGGTATCCGGCACCGACGAAAGCGAAGGACCCGACATGACTGCGGTATCCCCCGACCTCGCCCGCCGCGCGGAAGACCTGATGTACGCGTATGCATCCGCCGTGGACGAGGGTGACCTCGACGCCCTGCGCGCCCTGATCACGGACGACGTCTCGATCATCCAGAACGGCAAGGAGGATGTGGGGCCGGAGGAGTTCCTCGGGGTCTACCGCGCCTTCGCCGAGTCCGGCGCGGAGTTCTCCCGCCACGCGATCACCAACGTCCGCGTGTCCGGCGAGGGCGACGGCCGGGTGCGGGTCGACGCGTACTTCGAGGCGACGGTGGCCGGCCCCGAGGGCACGCAGCGGCTGTACGGTCGCTACGCCGACACGTTCGCCGAGCGCAACGGTGCGCTGCTCATCGAGCGCAAGGACATCACGGTGGACCGCGTGCTCGACCAGCCGGCCTCCGCGGCGGCGTACGCGCCCTACTGATCGAACGGGAAAGGGCGGCGATTCGTCGAATCGCCGCCCTTTCCCACGTCCTGAGGGCCGTCCTACGGGCGACCGCCGTGGGTGGCGCCGACGCGGGTGGCGAGCAGGCTCGCGTCGCGCGTGTGACGACGGGCGGCCTCCGAGGAGTTCGGCGCCGCGCAGGCGTAGAGGGTGTTGCCTTCCGGCCCGCCGAGCATGCACGCGAACACCCCGGTCGGGAACACCACCTCGGCGGTGATCGTGCCACCTTCCTCGACGCGGATGACCCGCCGGTGGAGAGCGTCGGCGACCCACACCGCACCGTCGCTGTCGAGGCAGATGCCGTCCGGCGCGACGGCCGCGGCGCTCATCGCGGCCTTGACCGACTCGGTGGGCAGGTCCGGTCCGAACGCGGCCCAGGTGCGCTGCCCATCGAGCCGGCCGTCGGCCCCGATGTCGAAGGCGGTCAGCTTGTTGCCCATGCTCTCCGCGACGACCAGCGTGCCGGCGGGGGTGATCACCATGCCGTTGGGGAAGCGGAGGTCGGAGGCCTCGACGGTGAAGGAGCCGTCCGGCGCGACGCGGATCAGGTTGGCAGGCGCGATCGGGGTGTCGCGTTTGAATTCGAAGCCGAAGCTGCCCACGTAGGCGGTGCCGTCCTCGGCGACCACCATGTCGTTGAGCTTGCCGGTCGCGACCGAGGAGAGATCGGCGTGGACGACGATCTCGCCGTCGTGCTCGCGGCGCATGATCCGCCCGGACTCCATCGCGGTGATGAGCAGGCGCCCGTCGGGCAGCCAGCCGAGCCCGGACGGCTCGTCGCCGGGGAGGGTGGCCTCGACGGTGACCGCACCGTCGGAACCGATCGAGATCACCTCGTGCCGGTAGAGATCCGAGACCCACACCCGTCCGTCGTGCCAGCGCGGGCACTCGAGGAAGGCACGGTCGGAGACGACGGTGTCGATGGGGCTCTGCAGCGCGGTGTCCTGGTTTCCGGCAGTCATGGTCGGTGGCCTTCCGTAGTAGATGCGGGGAGACGGCAGATGCGGGGAGACGCCCCCCGGAACTCTCTTCCAAGCTAGCCCAATCATGCGCATAGATAAAGGGCTCTGCCGCGCGGTATTGCAAATAATCATGCGTATGGTTATGGTGATGTGCATCACTCGCTGGGTGCCGACTCTGCGCATCCGATCGGGAGTTGTCGACGTCTGTCGAAACCCATGCCGCACACGAAGGAGATGCCATGGCCCTCGATTCCGCCACCACCGCGTTCCTCACCCAGATGGCCGAGGCAGGCGGCCCTCCGCTGCACGAGATGAGCCCGCAGGAGGCGCGCACGCTGAGCGACGGCTTCATCGAGCTGTGCGGCCCCGGACCGGAGATGGCCCGAGTCGACGACATCACCGTCCCCGGTGCCGACGGACACGAGGTGCCGGTTCGCGTGCTGGTCCCGACCGGCGATGCCCGCGGCGTGATCGTCTACCTGCACGGCGGCGGCTGGGTGGTCGGCAGCCTCGACGGCTACGACACGCTGGGACGGCAGCTCGCCGAACGCACCGGTTGCGCCGTCGCCCTCGTCGACTACCGCCTGGCCCCCGAGCATCTGTTCCCCGCCGCCGCCGACGACGCCTGGGCCGCGTTGCAGTGGCTCGCGGCGAACCGGGCCACCTACGCGGCCGCGGACGCCCCGCTGATCGTGGGCGGTGACAGCGCCGGCGGCAACCTCGCAGCGGTGGTCGCGCAGCGCGCCGTCCGGGAGAACGGTCCCGAACTCGCCCTGCAGTTCCTCGCCTACCCCGTCATCGACTGCGACTTCGACACACCCAGCTACCTCGATCCCGCGAACGAGCTCATGCTCACCCGCGACGCGATGGTGTGGTTCTGGGACCTGTACGTGCCCGAGGCGGAGGACCGCACCCGCTGGGAGGTCGCCCCGATCAACGCCGAATCGCTGACCGGTGTCGCGCCGGCCGCGGTGCTGCTCGCCGAGCACGACGTTCTGCACGACGAGGGCCGCAAGTACGCCGAGGCGCTCCGCTCGGCGGGGATCCCCGTGCGCGAGAAGGTGTTCACCGGACAGATGCACGGCTTCTTCCAGTTCGTGAACGTCCTGCCGGGCGCCAAGGACGGCATGGACTACGTCGTCGAAGCGGTCGAGGACGTGCTCGCCGGCGCGGACATCGCCCGATGAGGACGGAGGCCGGCATGGGATTCGAGAAGGCGGCAGAGGAATTCGACGCGATCGTGGTGGGTGCCGGATTCTCCGGCATCTACATGGTGCATCGGCTGCGGGAGATGGGACTGACGGTCCGCGCCTTCGAGGCGGCCGAGGGCGTCGGCGGCACCTGGTTCTGGAACCGGTACCCCGGGGCTCGATGCGACTGCATCAGCATGGAATACGCCTACACGTTCTCGCCCGAACTCATCGACGAGTGGGAGTGGACCGAGCGCTATCCCGCGCAGCCGGAGATCCTGCGCTACCTGAACTTCGCCGCGGACCGGCTGGATGTGAAGAAGCACTTCCGGTTCCGGACGCGGGTCGACTCGGCTCGGTTCGACGACCACACCGACCGGTGGACGATCACCACCGACTGCGGAGACGTCGCCGTCGCCAAGTACTTCGTCACCGCGGTCGGCTGTCTGTCCACGTCGCAGACGCCGGATTTCCCGGGCCTGGCGAACTTCCGCGGCGCGACGTACCACACGGCCGACTGGCCCAGTGAGGGCGTCGACTTCACCGGCAAGCGCGTCGGGGTGATCGGCACCGGTTCGTCCGGCGTCCAGGTGATCCCGCTCGTCGCCGAGCAGGCCGAGAAGCTGACCGTGTTCCAGCGGACGCCGGCGTTCAGCCTCGACTGTGGCAACCGTCCCCTCACCGAGGACGAGAAGCGGGAGTTCAAGGAGAACATCGAGACCTTCAAGGCGACCTCGAAGACCACACCGTCGGGCCAGTACACCGACACCCTCGAGGTCAGCGCGCTCGATCACTCCCCGGAGGAGCGGTGGGCGACCTACGAGGAGCGGTGGAACCGGCACCGGGCGATCGACCTCATCGCCGCCTACCCCGACCTGTTCACCAATCGGGAGGCCAACGAGACCATCGCGGAGTTCTTCCGCAGCAAGATCCGTGCTGTGGTGCAGGACCCCGAGCTCGCCGAACGCTTGTCGCCGCGGACCCATCCACTCGGCGCCAAGCGGATCACGCTGGACACCAACTACTTCCAGACCTACAACAGGGACAATGTCGAGCTCGTGTCGCTGCGCGAGGCGCCGCTCGAGGAGTTCACGGACAAGGGAATCCGGGCCGGGGGCGTGGAGCACGAGCTCGACGCGGTGGTCCTCGCCACCGGGTTCGACGCGATCACCGGTCCGCTGCTGAAGATGGACATCTCCGGCGTGGGCGGGCAGACGCTGCAGGAGAAGTGGCAGGACGGCCCCGTCACGTACCTCGGAATCGCCGTCGACGGGTTCCCGAACATGTTCATGCTCACCGGCCCCGGCAGTCCGAACGTGCTCACCAACGTGGTGTGCGCGATCGAACAGCACGTGGAGTGGACCGCCGACTGCATCGAACGACTCGAGCAGCGCGGCGCCCGCCGGTTCGAGGCGCTCGAACCGTACACGCACGACTGGACCGACCTGAACAACGAACTGGCGAAGGGCACGCTCTACCCCGAAGGCAACTCGTGGTACACGGGCGCCAACGTGCCGGGCAAGCCGCAGGTGATCATGTCCTACGTCGGTGGGCTCAACACCTACCGTGACATCTGCGACGACGTCGCAGCCGACGGCTATCGCGGTTTCGCCATCAAGTAACGGGAAACGACAACGGCAGGACGTGCATTCGCGGCTGCACGCCGCGGCGCGTCCTGCCGCCGTTTCCGAGGTTCCGACGACGAGGAGTTCGTGGTGTCGCAGGGTCTGAAGTTGGGGTACAAGGCGTCGGCGGAGCAGTTCGGGCCGCGGGAGCTGGTGGAGCTGGCGGTGCTGGCGGAGGAGCGGGGGATGGATTCGGCGACGGTGTCGGATCATTTCCAGCCGTGGCGGCACAGCGGGGGGCATGCGCCGTTCTCGTTGGCGTGGATGACCGCGGTGGGCGAGCGCACGTCGCGGTTGCAGCTGGGCACGAGTGTGTTGACGCCGACGTTCCGGTACAACCCGGCGGTGATCGCGCAGGCGTTCGCGACGATGGGGTGTCTGTATCCGGGGCGGGTCATGCTGGGGGTGGGCACGGGGGAGGCGCTCAACGAGATCGCCACCGGGTACGAAGGCCAGTGGCCGGAGTTCAAGGAACGCTTCGCGCGGTTGCGCGAGTCGGTGCGGCTGATGCGGGCGTTGTGGACGGGGGAGCGGGTCGATTTCGAGGGCGAGTTCTACGCCGCGAAGGGGGCGTCGATCTACGACGTGCCCGAGGGCGGGGTTCCGGTGTACATCGCGGCGGGCGGTCCGGTGGTGGCGCGGTATGCGGGCCGGGCGGGGGACGGGTTCATCTGCACCTCGGGCAAGGGCATGGAGCTCTACACCGAGAAGCTGTTGCCGGCGGTGGCGGAGGGCGCCGCGAAGGCCGACCGGGACGTGGCGGGGATCGACAAGATGATCGAGATCAAGATTTCCTACGACACCGATCCGGAGCGGGCGTTGGAGAACTGCCGGTTCTGGGCGCCGCTCTCGCTCACGCCGGAGCAGAAGCATTCGATCGACGATCCGATCGAGATGGAGGCGGCGGCGGATGCGTTGCCGATCGAGCAGGTGGCCAAGCGGTGGATCGTGGCGTCGGATCCGGACGAGGCGGTCGAGCAGGTCGGGGCGTATGTGAAGGCCGGGCTCAATCATCTGGTGTTCCATGCGCCGGGGCACGATCAGCGGCGGTTTCTGGAGTTGTTCGAGCGTGATCTGGCGCCGCGCCTGCGTGCGTTGGCCTGACGCGGCTGACGCCGCCGGTGTGCCTTTTGGGCTGCCCTGACCGCCCAAAAGGCACACCGGCGGCGGAGCCGCCTGACGAAGGGAGAACCTATGCCCGCGCCCAAGCTGTTGACCCTGCCCCCGGCGATCACGGAGTCCTGGGACTGGCAGCTGCAGGCCGCCTGCCGGGACGCCGACGCCGCGACGTTCTTCCATCCGGAGAACGAGCGCGGGGAGGCACGCACCGACCGCGTCCGCGCCGCGAAGCGAATCTGCCAGTCCTGTCCCGTGCTGACCCAGTGTCTCCGGCACGCCCTCGAGGCCGGGGAGCGGCACGGCATCTGGGGCGGGATGTCGGAAGAGGAGCGCCGCATCCTGCTGCGCCGGGCGAGCAGGTCACCCCATAGCCTGGAGCCATGGCAGATGGCCGTCTCTCCGAGATCCGCACGGGTGTCCGCGACTCCTGGGCAGTCGGTCTCGGCCTGATCCCGCTCGGCCTCGCGTTCGGGGTCGTGCTCACGCAGGCAGGTTTCGACTGGTGGTGGGCGCCCGTCTTTTCGACGGTGATCTACGCGGGCTCGATGGAGTTCCTCGCCGTCGGCCTGATCGGTGCGGTGACCCCGGTGGCGTCGATCGCGGCGGCGACCCTGCTGGTGAACTTCCGGCACGTGTTCTACGGACTGTCCTTTCCGCTGGAGAAGATCCGCAGCCGGCTCGGGCGGGCGTACGGCGTCTACGCCCTCACGGACGAGACCTACGCCATCGTCGCCACCAAGCGTCGCGACGAGCTGACCGGCGCGCGGATGCTCGCGGTCGCGGCGACGTGCCAGTTGCTGTGGGTCGCGTCCGGGACCGCGGGCGCCCTGCTCGGTGCGGCGCTGCCCGCCGGACTGTCGGGTCTGGAGTTCGCCCTCACGGCGTTGTTCGCCGTGCTCGCGCTCGACGCATTCCGTCTCGGGCGCGACCTGCCGGCGTCGGCCGCCGCGCTGGTGTGCGGCCTCGTCGGGGTGACCGTGTCGAAGGACGGCATGCTGGTGATCTCGCTGGGCCTGTTCGTGGCGTATCTGCTGCTGCGGTTCGTCTACCGCAACAAGGTGGCCCGTGCCTGAGTCGGTACCGGGCGCCGGCTACGTCGTAGGTGCCCTGATCGCGATGTTCGTCGTCACCGTGGGTCTGCGGGCGGTCCCGTTCGCCGCGCTCGCCCGGCTGCGGGAGTCGGATGTGGTGGGCTACCTCGGCGGCGCGATGCCGGCCGGGGTGATGGTCATCCTGGTGATGTACACGCTGCGCGACGTCGGTCCGGCGACGTGGCTACCGGCGGTGCTGGGCCTCGCCGGAACCGTCGCGGTGCACCTGTGGCGGCGGAGCGCGGCGCTGAGCACCGTCGCCGGAACCGCGATCTACGTCCTGGCCGGGGCGTTCTGGAGCTGAGCGGCGCGAGCGCCGGCCGGTGCCGGAACCGTGCCGGGACGGCGGGACCGGGCCGCGACGGCCGCCGCGACGAGCACCACGAGTCCGGTGACGCACTGGGCGTTGCCGAGAGTCTGCTGGATGGCCGACTCGACCCAGCCGTGCGTGGAGGTGTCCTCGAGCAGGTAGTTGGGCCCGACGAGGAAGACCAGCGCGGCCGGCAGCAGCACGGGCCACCACGAGCGGTACCGCGGAGCCAGCGCGACCGCGACGAGCAGCACGCTGTAGGCCCAGTGATGCGTCACCGCGATGGGCGCCGCGAGCAGGGTCGCGAGCGCGATCACCCCGAGCGCGACGACGTGCTCGCCCGATCGGGTGAAGCGGTGGGCGGCCCACAGCGCCCCGAGGACGACGAGTGCGACGCCCGCGAGCCAGGCGGCGGTGTAGGCGTGCCCCTCGACGCCCAGCCGGGCAAGCAGGCCGCTGAGCGCCTGATTGCGGAAGAAGTCCTGGTCCCCGGCCCGGTCGGTGGCCCAGGCCTCGGTGGTCCAGAAGTACACGGAGGACTCCGGGCGGAGCCAGTACGCGAAGCCCGCCACGGCGAGGAACGCACCGAAGGCGCGCGCCGCCGACGGCATGTCCCGCCGGAGCAGGAACAGCACACCGAACGCGGCCGGGGTCACCTTGATCGCGGCGGCGAGGGCGATCCCGACGCCGCGGAACCGCTGCGGGATCACGCCGAGGACGTCGGCGACGACGAGGGCCATGAGGAGGATGTTGATCTGCCCGAACAGGAAGTTGGAGCGGATGGGCTCGAGCCAGAGCGCCACGCCCAGTCCGGCGGTCGCGACCAGGTTCGCGCGACGGACGTCCATGTGCTCGAGCGAGACCTTCAGCACCCACCACACCAGGCCGATCAGGCCTGCGGTCCACAGCACCTGCATCAATGTCGCGTTCAGCAGGGGCAGCGGGGCGAAGAGGAACGCCGCGAACGGCGGATAGATGAAGCGGAAGCCCGAACTGGTGTGGAAGCCCTCGGTGTAGAGGGGGGTGTGGTGCAGGAACGCCCACCCCGCGTCGCGGAAGACCGACAGGTCCATCAGGTATCCGGTGACAGCGTTCTCGAGGTGGATGCCTGCGACCACGGCCGACACGAGCAGCCCTGCCCCCACGAGCAGCGAGTACCCGGGCCGGGCTCGAACTTCGGACAGCAGCACGGACGATCACCTCCGCTTGTCGGGACAGGAACCTCCCGGATACGTTACACAATCGTTGCCTTCGGGGCCGGATACGCGGGTTGCCCGGTCTCCCAGCACGTTTCCGGCCGCTTTGTCCTGTTCGGGCAGTTTCGGCGTGTGTCGTGTATCACGACGTCGTGACGAAATCGCGGTCTCTACCCCGTCGCCTAGACACGGACAGAAATTCCTGTCGTGGGGCGCTGCGACACTGGCCGCATGCCGCGCCGCGTGCCCGAGGAGCTCCTGCCGCATCTGCGCCGCGCCCGTGATCTCGCGGACCGGGAGTACGCGCGACCTCTCGACCTCACCGGGCTCGCCGCCGCCGCGGGGGTCTCGAAGTACCACTTCCTGCGCTGCTTCACCGCCGTGTACGGCAGGACGCCCGGCGTCCACCTCACCGAACGCCGCATCGAGCGGGCGCAGGACCTGCTGCGCGCGACGAATCCGACCGTGACGGAGATCTGTCACCTCGTCGGGTGCAGCAGCCTCGGGTCGTTCAGCACCAGGTTCCGTCGGCTGGTCGGGGTCACCCCCAGCGAGTATCAGGCCGCCTTCGCCGAGTCCGGGGCGCCGCGCATCCCGGGCTGCTGGGTGTTCATGCACGGCTTAGCGACCTCCGCTGAACTGCGCAATTTCGGAGAAGCTCGCACCGTGCCCGTCGCTCTACGGTCGAGACGTGCCACATCACCGATCCGGAGGACACGCCATGATCACGAACATCTCCCTGGTGACCCTCTATGTCACCGATCAGGACGCGGCGAAGAAGTTCTACCTCGACACGCTGGGGTTCGTGGAAACCGCCGACGTGGCGATGGGTGAGGGCTTCCGCTGGGTGACCGTCGCGCACCCGGACCACCCGGAACTCGAGGTGACGCTGATGGTGCCCGGCCCACCCCTGAACCCGGAGATGGCCGGGGCCGTTCGTCGCGCGCTGGCCGACGGCACCATGGGCGGCTTCGGGCTCCGCACCACGGACTGCCGCGCAGCGTACGAGGAGCTCACGGCCAGGGGCGTCGAGTTCACCCAGCCGCCGTCCGAGCGTCCCTACGGGGTCGAGGCGGTGTTCCGGGACAACTCGGGCAACTGGCTCGTGCTGGTGGAACCCCGTGAGTACACGCCCGGCGACTTCCGTTGATTCGGAATTCTTCGCTTCTCTCGGGATTTTCCGAGACAGGGATATAAAGCCGCAGATCCGCGTGCGACGCCACCGCGCCGCGCCGGCGGTACCCTCCTGTGCGGCGCCGGTCCGTCCGGCGCCGTGACGCACGGGAGGGGAACCCATGAGGTGGCAGGCGTCGGCGATCGCCCTGCTCGTGGCGGTGCTGGCGGCGACGCCGGCCCGCGCCGACGAGCCCGCGACGGACGGGGTACCGGGGAGCGGACCGTGTGCCGGCGACACGTGGCGGCACGAGTCGCTGGTCCCGAAGGATCTCGACATTCCGGTGCCGTATCCGGTGATCACCACCGTGCCGTATCCGGCGCCGGAACCGGACCCGGTACGGATCGATCCACCGCCGTTGCCGGTCGATCCGTGCACCGATCCGTGCCCGGACCTGACCGACGAGCCGGCCCATCCGGATCCGGTCTTCCCCCGGATCGCCCTGAAGCCCAGCCCCTTCCACCTCGGCATTCCGGTGCCCGGGGAGGGTGCCGCGCCGCCGCCACCGCCGGCGCCCGAGACCCCGCCGATCGAGCCCGCCCCGCGGGTCCCCGCCCCTCCGGCTCCGCGCGTCGTCGAGGTCGCCACCGTGGCGAAGCAGACCGGTGCCGGGTCCGTCAACCGGACGGACAAGCGCTGGCAGGTGTACGGCACCGATCTCGGCCTCATGTGGGAGTCGGAGCCAGGCCGGATCGCCGTCGCGTTCGGCGACACCGTCGGCCGGGGCTTCCATCCGCCGGGCGGGCAGGGCGGCGACTGGCGCAGCAACGTGCTGGCCTTCTCCACCGACCGGGACCTGACGGACGGGATGAACTTCGACTCGATGATCCAGGACTCGCGATGCCACGCCGCGGAGATCCTCGGCAGCCGCAAGCTCGACAACGTCGAGATCACCACGATCCCGACGTCGGGATTCGCGATCGGCGGCCGCCAGTACCTGACGTACATGTCCATCCGGACGTGGAACAGCATCCCCGGCACGTGGTGGACCAACCACGGGGGCATCGCGTACTCGGACGACGGTGGTTCCACCTGGGTCGAGGATCCGCATGCGAAGTGGGACAACATCTTCGGCGTCACCAACTTTCAGGTGGCCGCGGCGGTGCCGGCGCACGGCTACGTGTACCTGTTCGGCACCCCCAACACCCGGCTCGGCGCGGTGGCGCTGGCCCGGGTGCCCGAGGACCGGGTGCTCGAGCCGCGCGCCTACCAGTACTGGCGCGACGGGAACTGGACCCCCGTCGGCGGATACACCGCGGCGACGCCCGTCGTGCACGGCCCCGCCGGGGAGTTGTCCGTGCGCTACGACGCCGTCGCGGACCGCTGGCAGATGACGTACCTCGACACCGCCGAGGCCGCGATCGTCGTGCGGGAGGCGGAGTCGCCCCAGGGGGCGTGGTCGGAGAGCGCGCGGCTGGTCGGGGTGGAGCAGCACCCCGAGCTGTACGGCGGGTTCATGCATCCGTGGTCGACGGACGAGGACCTGTACTTCATGCTCTCGACGTGGTCGGACTACAACACCTTCCTGCTGCGGGCGAGACTCGACCGTTGAACCACGCGCACATGCGCCCGGACCGAATGTCACACCGGTTCGATGACATCGAACCCATGTGACATTCGGCCACGAGGTTAGCGGCCGGCGGCCTCCTCCAACGCGGCGAGGACCGGGTGCACGTGATCGGGCAGGCCGTCGGGGAGCGGTCCCGGCCATGCCTGCTCGACGTCGCGAACGGACGCGGAGAGGCGGTCGAAGAGCTTCTTGCCCCGCACGCTCAGATAGACCCGGGTCTTCCGGCGATCGTGGGCATCGACCTCGCGGTATACCGCCGCAACGGAGACCAGGCGGTCGACGACCCGAGTGAGTGTCGGCGCCGGGGTCCGGGTCCGATCGCGCAGTTCGGCCATCGTCAGTCCCGGCCGGACCGCGAGTGCCTCGAGTACGAGGAAGTGGTCCATGTTGAGCTCGTCGGACGAGAGGACGGTCTCGATCGACTGTGCGGCGAGGCGTGCGGCGAGGACGAGCGCGGTCGTCGCAGATGCTTCCATCGAGGTGGCAACACCCTTGTCCGACATGACAGCCCCCGAGCTATTGCATAGTTCGCGCCTCGCCAATAATACTTCCAAGTGAAATGATAGCCTACGTGCGGGTCGTGGCCCGCGGTGCCGTGAGGGCATCGACGTGAGCGCGGTGCTCGATCGTGCACGCGCGTCACAGTGGCGCGTGGCCATGGTCGTGCCGCTGCAGGGGCCGGCCGGTCTGTTCGGCCCGTCCTGCGAAGCGGTGAGCGAGTTGGCGGCGCGCGACCTGAATTCGTCGGGCGGCGTCCTCGGTCGCGAGGTCTGTGTCCAGATCGTGGACGGAGGCGGCGACCCCCGGCGGATCGCCACCGAGATTCGTCGTCTCGTGTCCACTCGTGCGATCGATGCGGTCAGCGGCTGGCACATCTCGTCCGTGCGTCATGCCATCGCCCCGGTGGTGACCGGCCGCGTTCCGTACGCCTACACCTCCCTCTACGAGGGAGGTGAGAGCCGAGGCGGCGTCTACTGCTGCGGCGAAACCCCCGCGCAGCAGATCGCGCCTGCGCTGAAATGGCTGCGGGAGAACGTAGGGACGCGGCGCTGGTTCGTCGTCGGGGACGACTACGTATGGCCCCGCGGTTCCCTCGGCGCGATACGCATGTACGCGCACGAGTTCGACCTGCAGATCGTCGGCGAGTCGTTCGTCGACCTCGGGCGCGCCGACATGAGACATGTCGTGGACGCGGTCGCGGCTTCCCGGTGCGACGGGGTGGTGATGCTCCTCGTCGGCCAGGATGCCGTCGAGTTCAACCGGGCCTTCGCGCGGCGAGGACTCGCCGACCGGGTCGTCCGATTCAGCCCTCTCATGGAAGAGAACATGCTGCTTGCGAGTGGGCCGGCGGCGACGAAGAACCTCTACGTCGCCGCCGCCTACTTCCGTTCCCTGGTCGGCGCCGACTCGATGGATCTGCTCACCGGGTACGTAGCGATGCACGGGCCGCACGCGCCCGCGCTGAACAATGCCGCCGAGTCCTGCTACGAAGGCATGAACACCTTGGCCAGTCTCGTGGCCCGCGCCGGAACGGCGGATACGGCCGATCTCGACGACGTGGTGGACGGGACTGCGTTCGACGGACCGCGAGGCCCGGTCGAGTTCCGAAACGGAGTGGCTCGACAGAGGATTCACCTGTCCATCGCTGACGGCGTCGACTTCGAGATCCTCACGTCGTTCTGACGAACACTCGTTGACATGTGTGGCGCGGGCCACTACTTTCATTCGAAACAGTTTCATTTGGAAGTAAGGCGAGGTGTCCGGTGGGCAATGTCGGTTTGCTGTACGTGGGAGCGGTCCTCCTCGTCAACGGGTTGATGCTCCTCTCCGTCGTACCTGTCAGGTCGGCCGCAGTGTTGAACCTGTTCGTCGGCGCACTGCAGTGCGTCATACCTACCGCCCTGCTGATCCAGGCCCAGGGGGACACGGCGGACGTTCTGGCCGCATCCGGCCTGTACCTGTTCGGGTTCACCTATCTGTACGTGGGAATCGTGAACCTGGCCGGACTCGAGCCGCAGGGCATCGGATGGTTCTCCGGCTTCGTCGCGGTCGCCGCCCTCGTCTACTCGGCGTTGTCGTTCACCGTCGTCGGCGACCCCGTCTTCGGGGTCATCTGGCTCTCGTGGGCGTTCCTGTGGGCGTTGTTCTTCCTGGTCCTCGCTCTCGGGTTCGACGGACTCACCCGATTCACGGGATGGGTCGCGATCCTCCTCAGCCAGCCGACATGTACCGTCCCGGCGTTCCTCGCCTTGACCGGCAGCCTCCACGCCACCGCGTTCACCGCGGCCGGGTGGGCGTCGGTCCTCGCCGTCCTCGTGGGGATCGCCGCTGCGCTCGGCTTCCCTGCATCCGCTCGTCCCGACGAAAAGCCTTCCCCCCAATACGGTCCCGTCCACAACTGAGCCCGGCGACCGCGCCGGGCGAACTCGAAGAAGGAGCACGATATGCGACACGGAGACATCTCCTCCAGCAGCGACACCGTCGGCGTGGCGGTGGTCAACTACAAGATGCCGCGCCTGCACGACAAGGCCGGGGTGCTCGACAACGCACGACGCATCGCCGACATGATGATCGGGATGAAGTCGGGTCTGCCCGGACTCGACCTGGTGGTGTTCCCCGAGTACTCGACGCAAGGAATCATGTACGACGAGCAGGAGATGTACGCGACTGCAGCGACCATCCCCGGCGACGAAACGGCGATCTTCTCGGCGGCGTGCCGGGAGGCCGACACGTGGGGCGTCTTCTCGATCACCGGTGAGCAGCACGAAGACCACCCGGCCAAGCCGCCGTACAACACCCTGATCCTGGTGAACAATCGGGGCGACATCGTCCAGAAGTACCGCAAGATCCTGCCCTGGTGCCCGATCGAGGGCTGGTACCCGGGTGACACCACGCACGTCACCGACGGTCCCAAGGGACTGAAGATCTCCCTGATCATCTGCGACGACGGCAACTACCCCGAGATCTGGCGTGACTGCGCGATGAAGGGCGCCGAACTGATCGTGCGTTGCCAGGGCTACATGTACCCCGCGAAAGACCAGCAGGTGCTGATGTCGAAGGCGATGGCGTGGGCGAACAACTGCTACGTCGCCGTCGCGAACGCCGCCGGGTTCGACGGTGTCTACTCCTATTTCGGGCACTCGGCGATCATCGGATTCGACGGACGCACCCTCGGGGAGACCGGGGAAGAGGAGTACGGCATCCAGTATGCCCAGCTGTCGGTCTCGGCCATCCGCGACGCTCGCGAGAACGACCAGTCGCAGAACCACCTCTTCAAGCTGCTGCACCGCGGCTACTCCGGTGTCCACGCGGCCGGCGACGGAGACAAGGGGGTCGCGGACTGCCCGTTCGAGTTCTACAAGCTGTGGGTGACCGATGCTCGGAAGGCGCAGGAACGTGTCGAGGCCATCACGAGAGATACGGTGGGAGTGGCCGACTGCCGAGTCGGTTCGCTGCCCGTCGAAGAGACCGCCGAGGCGTAGCCGCGGATGCCGGGAGCCCAGATGCCCTATCTCACCGACATGTTCCACGACCAGAATCGCACCCGGGTGAAGGTCGCGGAACCGGCCGACGCCCCAGCGGACGAGGGGGATCCGACGATGCTGTCGCACCGGCTCAACGCCTGCATCGTCGGGCAACGGCCCGCGATCGACGCGGTCGTCCGCGCCGTGTCGCTGGCACGGGTCGGCGCGCACGACCCGACCCGTCCCCTCGCCAACATCCTCCTCGTCGGACCCACCGGCGTCGGCAAGACCGAACTCGTCCGTCGAGTCGCGGCGGAGCTGCGGTCCGGACCCGACGACATGTGCCGGATCGACATGAACACGCTCGCCCAAGAGCACTACGCCGCCTCCTTCTCCGGAGCGCCACCCGGGTACGCAGGCAGCAAGGAGTCGTTCACGCTGTTCGACAGGAGCAGGATCGAAGGCGACCCGTACACCCCGGGAATCGTGCTCTTCGACGAGGTGGAGAAGGCGGATACCACCGTTCTGAGGGCGCTCCTGCAGATCCTCGACCACGGGGAACTGCGGCTCGCCAACGGCCAGCAGACGATCTCGTTCCGCAACAGCTACGTGTTCCTCACGTCGAACCTCGGATCCCGCGAGGTGGCACGAAGACGACGCGCCCCGTGGGCGCGGTTGGCTCGCCGCGCCGGATGGGGGCCACGGTCGGAGGGCAGCCGCGTCGTCGTTCGGAACGCGGTGGAACGGTTCTTCGATCCCGAGTTCTTCAACCGCCTCGACGACACGGTGGTGCTGAACGAGTTCGACGACCGGACGGCTGAGGAACTGACGCGCCGGGAGATCGAGATCGTCACACGCCGGCTCGCCCGCCGAGCGATCGCGGTCGACATCGGATCCGACGTCGTCGCCCTCGTCTGCGCCCGTGGATTCGACCCGGTCTACGGAGCACGAGGACTTCGGCGCACCATCCGAAACCTGGTGACCGAACCGATAGCAGCGGCGGTGCTCGAGCATCGGCCGCACGGTTCCACCCGACTGACCTTGTCGGTCACCGCCGGCGACGGCGGGATCCGGGTGACCCGCCGAGCCGCGCCCGGTCACCCTGAACCCTCCTGATTCCCGGACCGAATGTCACACCGGTTCGATGTCATCGAACCGGTGTGACATTCGGCCAGAGCCGCGAGGCTAGGTGCCGGTGATCTCGTCGGGGGTCTGCGGCAGGGACGCGGTCCGCACCTGGGCGGAGTCGAGATCGACCGCGTGCAGCGCGTTGCTCGCCGGGTCCGTGACGTAGGCGGTGTGACCCTGCACGTACAGGGCCGGGCGCGGCGACTGCCACTCGTCGGGTTCGGTCCACGGGGCGAGGACGTCGATGCGCCGGACCGCCGCGCCGCTGTTCTGGTCGATCACGTGCAGCGCGCCGTCGGTGCCCAGGACGAGTGCCTCACCGTGGGGGCCGCGCCCGAGCGAGCGGAACGTGTAGCTGGTGCCGAGATCGACGAGCCGCAGCTCGCCGGTGCGGGTATCGGTGAGCGAAATACGCTGGGGTCGTTCGAGTTCTGCGTCCGGATCGCTCTTGTAGTCGCCGAGAACGACGGGGGATTCCTCGGATCCGGCCTGGTTGCCGATCCGGCCGTACGGGTCCGGCGAGGTGACCTTGGTGATCGTGCCGTCACGGTAGACGAGCAGGCCGTCCTCGCAGCCCAGCACGACGGTCTCGTCGGCGGCGACGGCCTCGCCGTGCACGCCGGGGCACTGCTCGTTGCGGGTGACCTCCCGGCGTTCGGCGTCGAGCACGGCGATGCCGGTGCGGGACTCGCTGTCGCCGAGGGTGACGATCAGGCTGCCGTCGGCCAGCGCGACCGCCACGCCGTGGTGCGCTTCCGGAGTGGTGTACGTGTCGGTCCGGGGCTTGCCGTCGGCGAGCCCCGCGGGGTCGAGGATGTCGATGCGGCCGGTGCCGTCGTCGAAGAGCACGGTCCGGCCCGCGTGCCGGACGACGTGCCCGGGCTTGGTGGCGGCGAACTCGACGTCGGTGAGTGCCGGAGTGCCCGCGTAGTGGTGCGCGTGGTCGCCGTGGGGTTCGGACCAGCTGCCGGTGTCGAGGACGCGGAAGCCGCCGGCGGTGGAGACGAACACGTGCCGGCCGTCGCCGGCGGGATTGAGTCGGTTGAATCCGTCGAGCGGCAGATCGGCGACGACGTCGAGGTCGTTCGCGTCGAGGACGAGGACGCCCCCGTCGTAGGTGAGGGCGAGCCGGGGCTCGGCGGCGGCGACTTCGGCGGGCGCGGCCGAGGTGGTGGCGGGCGCGGCGGTGTCGTCGGCGGTGGAGGTGGCGCAGCCGGCCAGGAGCGCGGTGGCGCAGCCGGCCAGGAGCACGGTGGCCAGCCCTGCGGTGAGCGCGAGGCTTCGGGAGGACGTCATGCCGGAACATCTACGCCTTATTGCAAACGAATGTCAAAGTCTATTATGCGAATGCCTGCATCCGCGACACGCGGCGGCAGGAGGGAGGCGTCCGTACGCGACGCCGTTACCATCGACCGATGGACCCGGTCCGCAACCCGTACGCTCCCGGCGCGGGGCAGCGTCCGCCCGAGCTCGCCGGCCGGGCGAAGCAGCTCGACGCCTTCGACGTGGTGCTCGAACGGATCGCCCGCGGCCGACCCGAACGCAGCGTCGTGCTCACCGGGCTGCGCGGCGTCGGCAAGACGGTCCTGCTCAATCAGCTTCGCTCCGCGGCGATCTCGCGGAGCTGGGGCACCGGCAAGATCGAGGCCCGGCCCGATCAGGACCTGCGCAGGCCGCTGTCGTCGGCGCTGCACATGGCCGTGCGTGAGATCGCTCCGGCCCACCCGCACCCCGAATCGGTCGAGTACTTCCTCGGCGTGCTGAAGTCGTTCGCGTTGCGGGCGACCGCGGACAAGGGCATGCGCGAACGGTGGCAGCCCGGCATCGACGCCCCCGCCGTCAAGGGGCGCGCCGACACCGGGGACCTCGAGATCGATCTCGTCGAGCTGCTGATCGACGCCTCCGGGCTCGCCCGCGACGTGGGGGTGGGCATCGCGCTGTTCGTCGACGAGATGCAGGACCTCGGCGCGGGGGACATCTCCGCGATCTGCGGGGCGTGTCACGAACTGAGCCAGGACGCCGCGCCCCTCATCGTGGTCGGCGCCGGCCTGCCCCACCTCCCGGCGGTGCTGTCCGCGTCGAAGAGCTACTCGGAGCGGCTGTTCAGCTACCACCGGATCGACCGGCTCGACCGCGGCTCCGCCGACGTCGCGCTCCTCGCGCCGGCCGAGCGCGAGGGCGTGACCTTCACGGCCGAAGCGCTCGACGCGCTCTACGAGACCGCCGACGGATACCCCTACTTCGTCCAGGCCTACGGCAAGGCGACGTGGGACGTCGCGGCGACGAGCCCCATCACCGCCGACGACGTGCGGGTCGGCGCGCCCGCCGCCGAAGAGGAACTGGCCGTCGGGTTCTTCGGCTCCCGGTACGAACGCGCCACGCCCGCCGAGCGCGAGTACATGCGCGCGATGGCCGACCTCTCCGGCGACGACGGTCCCGTCGCGACGTCCAAGATCGCAGCCGAACTCGGTCGCAAGCCGGCGTCGCTGTCGCCCGCGCGCGACGGACTCATCAAGAAGGGGCTCATCTATTCCGCCGAGCGGGGCTTCATCGGATTCACCGTGCCGCACTTCGGACGGTATCTGCGCGCTCAGCACGACTGAGTTGCAGTCGGATTCGCTGCAGGGCCCGGTGCTGGGCGATGCGGACCGCGCCGACCGACGTGCCGAGCAGCGCGGCGGTGCGTTCGGCGCTGTAGCCCTGCAGGATCCGCAGCTGCACCACGCGGCGCTGCTGCTCCGGCAGTAGTGTGAGTTGCCGGCGGACCGCGGACCGCAGCTCCTCGTCGAGGACGCCCTCCTCCGGTCCGGGGCCGGCGACGTCGTGCAGCGGTGTCACGGTGCGCGCGGCCTTGCGCCGGACGTCCGCGACCTTGTGCGTGGCGATGCCGAAGGCGAAGCGCAGCAGCGACGCACCGCGATCCTGGTAGCGCGGGAGCGCCCGGGTCAGGGCGAGGCACACCTCCTGGGCGACGTCCTCGGCGGGGGTGTGCGCGCGGGTCCCCTCGTCCATGCGTGCGGCGCAGAAGTTCAGCACATGGGGGCGAACGGAACTCACCACCACGCCGACGGCGTGCGGTTCACCGGCGACGGCGCGCGGTACCCATCGGCGGAGCAGTTCCTCGGTTTCGATGCGGTGCACGGGGTGTCCTCTCGGGCGGTGGAAGGTGGGGAGTTCCACCATCCGTCGCCCGGGCGCCCCGGGCCAGGACCCCTGGGGTGGTTACTCCTCCACCCACCGCACGGTGTCGTCCAGGCTCGCCCGGTCGGTGCGGCAGGTGTTGGCGGGGTGGCTCTCGTCGGCGTATCCGAAGGAGATCGCGCACACGATGTCGCGCTCGGTGGAAATGCCGAGTTCGCGGCGGACGGCGCCGGCGGTCATCGCGACGGCGGCCTGCGGGACGGCGGCGATGCCGAGGGCCTGCGCGGCGAGGAGCAGGGTGGCGACGTACCCACCGCAGTCGACCGCGCCGTAGGTGCCGAGGGCCTTGTCGGTCGTGACGATCGCGACGTGCGGGGCTCCGAAGAAGCGGTAGTTCTCGAGCATCTGCTCGGTGCGGCGGGCGTAGTCGTCGCGGGCGATGCCGAGGCTGTTGTAGAGGGCGTAACCGGCGCCGCGGCGACGCTCGGCGTACACCCCGCGGTACTCGGCGGGGCCGGGGATGTCCGGGTCGAGCCGACCGGAGGCCGCCTGCTCGTACACCGCGCTCCGTAGCCGCTCGACGGCGTCCCCGCCGACCAGGACGACCTCCCACGGCTGGGAGTTGCACCAGGACGGGGTGCGCTGCGCCATGCGCAGCATCGTCTCGATGTCCTCGCGGGGTACCGGTTTGGACAGGAACGCCCGGCAGGAATAGCGGGTGTCGAGCAGTGCCGAGAGCGAGGCGCCGTGGTCGATCGTCATGTGACCAGGGTCGCACAGGCACCTGTATAGCGCTCGTTCAGGCCCGTCGTGCGGGACCGGCGGTGAGGTAGTTCTCCCGGTCGAACCGCCGGGTCCGGAGCCGGTATCCCCAGGACGAGGCCGGCCACAGCGACCGGTTGACCTCGCCGCGGTCCAGGTACCAGCTCCGGCACCCGCTGGTCCACACGGTGCCCGACGAGCGTCGGCGCATCTCGTCGGCGAACTCCCGCTGCGCGGCGGCCCGCACCTCGAGAGCGGCGCCCTCCCGGTCGGCGGCGTCCATCGCGGCGGCGACGTAGCGGAGCTGGCTCTCGATCATGAACAGCAGCGAGGTGTGGCCGATACCGGTGTTGGGACCGCCGAGCAGGAACGCGTTGGGGAACCCGGCCACGGTCGTGCCCAGGTGCGCCGACGCGCCGTCGCGGCCCCACCGCTCGAGCAGGGTGCGGCCGTCGCGACCGACCACCGGCAGGCCCGCGAGGGCGGCGGAGACCCGGAATCCGGTCGCGTACACCAGGACGTCGACCGCGTGGTCCCGGCCGTCGGCGGTGCGCACGCCGTGCGGGCGCAGTTCCGCGATCGGGCTGGTGACCACCGTGCTGGAGTCCCGGGCGAGTGCGGGATAGTAGCTGTCGGAGAACAGGATTCGCTTGCAGCCGATCCGGTGCCGCGGGGTCAGGACGCGACGCAGGTCCGGGTCGGGCACCTGCCGGTGCAGGTGCCGCAGCGCCCGGGACTCGAGGCGGGTGAGCCGACGGCCGGACCCGGTGAGCGCGGGGACGAGCGCTTCGCCGCGCCAGTACTCGACCGTCCGGCGCGCCCGGTGCGGCAGCGGCAGGCGCTGTTCGCGGCGCGGCAGCACCCAGGCGGGCGTGCGCTGGAACAGGGTGAGGTGGTCGGCGACGTCCGCGAGATGCGGAATCACCTGGGCGGCGCTCGCGCCGGTCCCGATCACGCCCACGCGCCGCCCGGGGAGGTGGGCGTCGTGGTCCCACCGGGCGGTGTGGAAGGCGGGGCCGCCGAAGGAGCCGTCGAGGCGGGGGACCTGCGGGACGTTCAGGGCGCCGGTGGCCAGGACGAGGAATCGGGCCGCGTAGTCCGGGCCGCGGTCGGTGCGCACGTGCCAGCGGCCCGTCGTCTCGTCCCACCGGCATCCGACGGCGGCCGTGCGGTACACGATCCGGTCGGCGAGTCCGTTCTCTGCGGCGAACGCGTGCAGGTGCGCGAGGATCTCGGGCTGGGTCGCGCGGCCGCGGGCCCAGGCGGCCTGGGGTGCGGACGAGTACGAGTACAGGGCGGGATGGATGTCGCACTCGCACCCCGGGTAGGTGTTGTCGCGCCAAGTCCCGCCGAGGGCGCCGTCGCGTTCGAGGACGAGGACGTCGCGTCCGCGTTGCCGCAGGTGTGCGGCGGCACCGAGCCCGGCGAAGCCGGCTCCGACCACGAGTGCTTCGGCTTCGATCACTTGAACAGTGTGCAAGTTGCGGGTTCACCAGGCAAATCGGGAAGTATTTCGCCTTCTTGCTCGTGTCCGAGAGTGCCGGATATTTCCCGATCAGACCACGTCCTCCTCGTTGCCCGGGGTGACGCGGCGCAGTCCCCGGTACGCGTCGGCGGGGGAGCGGCGGCCGGCCACGACGGCCTCGACCTCGGCGGCGATGGGCATCTCCACGTCGTACTCGCGCGCGAGTTCCATCACCGTCGGGGCGGTCTTCACGCCCTCCGCGACCTGGCCCAGCCGGGCCACCGCCTCGTCGAGGGTGAGTCCGCTCGCGAGGGCCTCGCCGATCCGGCGGTTGCGCGACGCGGGGCTCGTGCACGTCGCGATCAGGTCGCCCATCCCGGTCAGGCCTGCGAACGTCCGCGGGTTGGCTCCCATCACCTCGCCGAGCCGGGTCATCTCGGCGAGCCCCCGGGTGAGCACCATCGCCCGGGTGTTGTCGCCGACCCGCAGCCCCTCGGCCATGCCTGCCGCGATCGCGACGATGTTCTTGAGGACCCCGCCCAGTTCGCAGCCGAGGACGTCGGTGTTGCGGTACACGCGGAAGACCTTCGAGGCGAACAGCGGTTGCAGGGCCGCCGCGACGCGTTCGTCCGCGGTGGCCACCACGGCGGCCGCCGCCATCCCGTCGGCAACCTCTCCGGCGATGTTCGGCCCGGCCAGCAGTCCCACCGGGTGACCGGGCAGGCATTCGCCGATCACCTCGGTCGGTCGCAGGCGGGTGCCCGGTTCGAGTCCCTTCGCCAGCGAGAGGATCGGCACCCAGGCCCGCACCTCGTTCGAGATCTCGGCGAGGGTGGTGCGGACGGCGTGGGACGGCACCCCGACCACCAGCACGTCGGCCTCGTGCGCGGCCTCGAGGAGGTCCGAGGTGGCGCGAAGGTTGGCCGGCAGGGTTCGCTCGCCGAGGTACCGGGTGTTGCGGTGCTCCTCGTCGATCTCCCGGGCGGTGTCCGGGTTGCGGGACCAGAGCAGGGTCGGGGTGTTGCGAGCCGACAGTCCTGCGACGGTGGTACCCCACGAACCGGAACCGAGGACGACGACGCGAACCGGACGTGCCATGGGTTGTGGATCCTGTCTGCGCGGAGGGACGGTACGGCCTCAGGGTGTCAGTTCGCCCGTCCCGGCGCCGGATTTTCGCGGTTTGCCCGTCCTCTGTCGCCGTCGTCCCGCATGTGCGCATGCGCACACTGGCATGATTCATACCCCAGGGGGTATATTGACGGCAGATTCCGATCATCCCCCGAGGAGGACGCCCATGTGTTACCCCGTCACCTGCTCCAAGTGCGGAAAGACCGGCTGGGGCGGCTGCGGCCAGCACGTCGACAGCGTGATGAAGTCCGTAGCGGTCACCGAGCGGTGCACCTGCGACCAGGACTCCGCTCCCGAGGCGAAGTCCGGCTTCCTCTCCTCGCTGTTCGGTCGCTGAGGGCCGGCGGGTGCGTTCGCGCACCCGCCGGTGTCACCGGGTCCAGTCGTCCCGCTCGAGCAGCCGCGACACGAGCACCCCGGCCACCAGCCCCCAGAACGCCGCACCGATGTTCCAGAACGTCACGTTCGCGGCCGTGACGACGAACGCCACCAGCGCCCCCATCGTGTACTTCGAGGCGAACGCCGTCACGAACGCGCCCTGCAACGCCCGCAGCATCGCCAGACCCCCGAGGGTCGCGACGAACGCTGCCGGCGCGGCCGTCATCCACCGCACGAACAGCGGCGCGAACAACCCGAACACGATCGAGTACAGCCCGAAGCACACGGCCGCCGTGTACTGGCGGCTCCGCTCCCCGGACGCGGTGAGCAGCGCGTTCGTCGGACCGGTCAGGCACGTCGACACCGCACCCACGCAGGCCGCGCCCAGCGACCACACCCCGCACGCGATCGTGGTGACGTTGATCGGAGGCCGGTGCCCGGCCGCCGTGAGCACGGCGATGCCCTGCCCGTTCTGCACCACCAGCACGGTGATCGCCAGGGGAATCACCAACTCCAGCAACGCCGTCCAGGTGAACACCGGTGCGGTGAAGACTGGCGACGCGAAGATGCCCGATCCGCCCGGGGCGGGCGAGAAGCGCCCCGACGCGGACACCGCCACCGCCCCGGCGATCAGCGCCCCCAGGATCGGTGGCAACCACCGGCCGATCCGCCCGAACGCGCTCAACGCCAGGAACGTCAGCACCATGGGCGCCGCGATCGCGACGTCCGCGCCGAGCGCGGCCACCAGGTCCACGCCGAACTTCAGGAAGACGCCCGCCACCATCGCCATGACGATCGGCATCGGCAGCGCCTCCATCACCCGTCGCACCAGTCCGGACGCCCCCAGCACCAGCACCAGCAGGCCGGTGACCAGGAACGCGCCGATCACCTCCGGCCAGGACAGGTGCCCCAGCGATCCGCCGACGAGGATCGTGCCCGGAATCGTCCAGGCGAAGCCGAGAGGCTGCCGGTAGGCGACGCTCATTGCGATCGTCAGCACCCCGTTGAGAACGAAGATCCCGAAGATCCACGACGCGAGTTCGGCCGCGCCGAGCCCACCGGCCGCTCCCGCCGCGAGGACGACCGCGACCGGGCCCGTCGACGAGAACACCAGGCCGATCACGCCGTTCGCCGCGTACTCGACGCCGAGATCCCGCAGCACCCGGCGCGGCCGGGTGAGGGGCCGGGCAGGCCGCTCGAGCAGATCGGTATCGCCGGGGGCAGTGGTCTTCTCGTCGACTGCTGTCATTCGCTTCCTCACTCCTCCTCACGGAACCGGGCGGCGAGCTCGCTGCGCGAACGGATGCCGAGCTTCGCGTAGACCCGGGTCAGGTGGTACTGCACCGTCTTCACCGACAGGAACAGCTCACCCGCCACGTCTTTGTTGGTGTTGCCCGCGGCCACCAGCGCGGCGACCGCCTTCTCCTGCGGCGTCAACGCCGCCAGATCCATGTGCGACCGGCGCGTACCGTCGCCGCTCGCCTTCAACCCACCGGCCTTGAGCTCGCGGTCGCAGCGCTGCACGTACGACGTCGCGCCGAGCGTCGCATACAGTTCCCGGGCGGTGCGCATCACCGCGTCCGCCTCCCGTCGCCGCCCGGCCCGCCGCAGCGTCTGGCCGTACGCGAAGTTCACCCGTGCCCGGTCGTACGGCAACGACAACGTCGCCAGGTTCTCGAGCGCCGCTTCGAAGGTCTCGCGTGCGGCGTCGATGTCCCCGCGCGCCCCGTGGATCCGTCCGCGCACGTATCCGAGCCGCGCCCGGGCGGACAGGTGCCCCCGCGAGCCGGCCAGGTCCTCGAACGGACGGAGGAATTCGTCGGCCTCGTCGACGCGTCCGGTCATCACGAGGGCATTCGCATACAGGTCCGGCCACGGCCAGAAACCCGGCTCCACCAACGCCTGTCGTCGATGCGCGGTGAGCGGCGCGAGGTGCCGCAGGACGCCGTCGTAGTCGGCGGCGACCTCGGCGCACTGGGCGGCCGCGAGGCAGGCCGGGACTACCATGACGGCGTAGTCGGTGGCGCCCGCGCGGCCACGTCGCAGGTGCTCGCGGGCCAGAGTCCAGTCGCCCCGCAGGGCATGCACCTGGGCACCCGTCCAATGCACCAGTGGCCGAAGCAGATCCAGGCCCGCGGTGTCGAGCTGTGCGGCGGCGCGGTCGACCGTGCGGACGGCGTCGTCCCAGGCGCCGAGCGCGAACTCGGTGCGGGCCAGCCACGCCTGCGCCCACAGCGAGATCCGGATCGATCCCCCGCGGAAGACCGTCGGTTCCGCACTCTCCAGTTCCGCTCGGGCCCGCTCCGGCTCGTCGAGCGCGAGCGCCAGCCAGCCCTCCGCCATGCGGATGCGCTGGCCCTGGGCGCCCAGCCGCACGCTCTCCGGCAGCGCGGCGTACGAGGCGCGGGCCTCGTCGACGTGGCCGGTCATGGCCAGGCCGAGCCCCCGGATCGCGGCCGACTCGACGGCGGCGGGCGTGTCCGCGGCGACGAGGGACGACGCACGGTCGGCCCATTCGACGAGGCCTGCCCCGTCGAGCCGGGCCAGCGAGTGCAGCACCATGCGCTGGCAGATCATCGCCCCCAGGTCCGGGTCCCGGGCCGGGTCCGGGAGCAGTTGCCATGCGCGGCCGAGGAGTTGGGCGGCCTCGTCCTGCCGCCCACGCTGAATGGCGAGATAGCCGAGCACCACGTCGCGCATGGAACCGTCGGGCGCGGTCTCGACGGCCGGAACGAACGTCAGCGCCTGGGGCAGGTCCGCCGCGCCGGTGAGCGCGTCGACACCGCGGATCAGCCGCTGCGCGCGCTGGTCGCGGTCGGGGCTGATGCCGCTCGCGACGATCAGCGCCTCGGCGGCATCCGACCAGGCGCCGACGGCGGCGCGGCGCCGGCCGTACCGGTCGAGGCGGTCTGCCAGGTCCGCGTCGGCGGTGGCGGTGGCGGACACCAGGTGGGTGAGCGCGGCCCCCTCGTCGTCGACCAGTTCGGCGGCGCGGGCGTTGAGGTCGCGCCAGCGGGCGGGGCCGATGTCGTCGGCGACGGCGGCGCGGGTCATCGGATCCGGGAAGACGAGGGTGACCGTGCCGCGCTGTTCGCGCCGGCGCAGCACTCCGGCGGTGTGTGCGGCGTCGAGCGCCGCGGTCGGGTCCGCCAGCCCGGCCAGTGCCGCCGCCTGGGTCAGGGTGCATTCCGGGCCGAGGACGGCCGCCGCCTCCACGAGGGCCCGGGTCTCGGCGGGGCAGCGGTCCAGCGTGCGGCGCACGGCACCCGCTCGTTCCTGCGGGGCCGGGAACCGGGCCTGCCAGTGCTGCCACTGGTCGCGGGGGATCTCGTCGAGCAACTGCAGAACCGGACGGGGGGTGCCGTGGGTGTGCTCGAACAGCCGCCGCGCGGTCCACGGCGACAGGTCCACCCCGATGCGGGTGAGGGCGAGCTGGGCGATGTCCTGCGGCCCGAGCGGTCCCACGTGCACGGAGACGGCACGGTGATGGTCGAGCACCTGCCGGGTGCCGTCCGGGATCGTGTCCGGCAGCGGGTCCACGATCACCAGCAGGACGAGCAACTGCCTGCCGTGCGCCCGGCGGACGGCCGACGACAGGGCTTGCAGGGACTCGGAATCGGACCAGTGGGCGTCGTCGACGACGAGGACGGTGGGATCGTCCACCAGGGACAACAACTCGTGCGCCACCTCCACCGGATCACGTCCGGTGGCGGGGGCCTGCAGCAGTTGCTCGACGGTGCTCCACGCGCGCCGCGCCTCCCACGGGACACCCGCGGACGTGCGCACCTGCCAGTCGTCGAGCAGCTCGGTGAATCGTTGCACCAGAGCGGACTTGCCGATACCCGGCGGACCCTCGACGAGGGCGAGCACGGGTGAACCGGCTCGCGCCTCGCCGAGGTGACGGTCGAGCTCGGAGAGCTCCCGGGTACGTCCGACCAACATGGTGGGTTGAGTCACACTTCCACGGTAGTGGGGCTCGCCGCCGCGGCCTCCGGGGTTCTGGCAACGTACTGCGCACCCTGCCGGACGGGGACGAACACCGTCACCAGGGCGCCGGCCACGGCGATGCCGGCGAAGATGTAGAAGCTCACGTCGTTGCTCAGCCCGGCGCCGATGAGCAGGCCGCCGATGATGGGACCGAAGATGCCGCCGAGCCGGCCGAATCCGGCGCACCAGGCGACGCCGGCACCGCGCGCGGCCGTCTCGTAGTAGTTGGAGACGAACCCGTAGATGAGCACCTGGGTGCCGATCGTGCCGACCCCGGCGATCGCCACCGCGGTCAGCAGGACCGGCAGCGGGAACCCGAAGGTGAGCAGGATCAGTGCCAGTCCGGCGAGACCGAACGTGGTGGCGATGACCGGCTGGGGGCCGCGGCCGTCGGCGATCCGGGAGGCCAGGAGGCCACCGATGATCGCGCCGCCGTTGAGGACCAGCAGGAATGCGAGCGAACCCTTCGCGTCGTAGCCGGCGTCGGCCATGATCTTCGGCAGCCACGTGTTCAGCCCGTAGGTCAGCAGCAGCCCGGCGAAGCTCATCAGTCCGAGCAGGGTCGTGCCCCACGCGTAGCGGCGGGTGGCCAGGGCGGCGAAGCCGACCTTCTCGGCCGGGGCCGGAGCGGCCGTGGGCCGCGGGAGGCCGAACTTGTCGCAGACCGCGGCGGCCTCGTCCGTCCGTCCGCGCGCCTGCAGCCACATCGGGGATTCGGGGAGCTTGACCAGGGCCAGGGGCAGCAGGATCACCAGGGGCAGTGCGCCGATCCAGAACAGGCCCCGCCAGCCGATGGCGTCGCGCAGCACGATGGCGAGCAGGGAGGCGAGGACGCCACCGGCGGGGACGCCGCTGTAGACGATCGCGTTGAACAGGTTCCGCTTTCCGGGCGGGGCGAACTCGGCCACCACGGCGCCCGCGGTGGCGACGAGACCGCCGACGCCGATGCCGGTGAAGAAGCGCAGGATGCCGAAGGAGGTGATGCTGGTGGCCATCGCGGTGGCGCCCATGCCGACGGAGAACCAGACGATGTTGATCAGCATCATCTTCCGCCGCCCGATCCGGTCGCCGAACGCGCCGCTGAGCAGGGCGCCGACCATGACGCCGATGAGGGCGTACGAGCCGAGCGCGCCGCCCTGCTGCGCGGAGATCGCGCCGATCTGGGTGGGGTCGGCCATCAGTGTGGGCAGGATCGTCCCGTAGACGACGAGGTCGTAGCCGTCGAAGATGATCGCCAGCGTGGCGAGGGCGACGACCCAGATGACGCTGTTGCGGTGCCGGGGACTCGCCCAGGCGGTTGTGTTGTCGGCCATGTCGGCTCCGGTCTGTGAGTGCGGTCACAAGGAAAACGGGGCAGAAAGAGGGCCTCACCAGCAGGGGATCCCTGGCCTGCCGGTGAGGCCTGTGGCGGAGCTGGGGTGGCTACCCCGGATCGCCGCCGGCGACGGGAAGGACCGTGCCGGTGATGTAGGAGGCCTCGTCCGAGGCCAGGAAGGTGATCGCGGCGGCCTGCTCGTCGAGCGTGCCGTACCGCTTGAGCAGTGACGAGTCGACGGTCTGGTCCACGATCTGCTGGTACCAGACCTTCTCCTGCTCGCTCTGCGCGGCGGGGCCGCGCGCCACCCGGCGGGCGGGGGCGTCGGTGCCGCCGGGGGCGGTGGCGACGACCCGGATCCCGTGCGGGGCGGCCTCGAGGGCGAGCGCGGAGGTGATCGCGTTGACCCCGCCCTTGGCCGCGGCGTACGGGACACGGTTGACGCCGCGGGTCGCGACGGAGGACACGTTGACGATCGTGCCCGACCGTTGCTCGATCAGATGCGGCAGCACCGCGCGGCACGTCCACAGCGTCGGGAACAGCGACCGCTGCACCTCCGCCTGGATCTGCTCCGGCGTGTACTGCTCGTACGGCTTCGCCCAGATCGTCCCGCCGACGTTGTTGACGAGCACGTCGATGCGGCCGTGCTGCTGCCGGGCCTCGTCGATCGCGGACTGCGCTCCCTCGAACACCTCGAGGTCGGCGGTGACGGAGTGCGCCTGGAAACCCTTCTCGCGCAGTTCCTTCGCCACGTCGTGCACCAGCTCGGAGCGGTCGACGAGGATCACGGATCCCCCTTCGGCCGCGATGCGGGTCGCGACCACGAGGCCGATGCCCTGCGCGGCGCCGGTGACGGTGACGACCCGGCCGTCGAAGCGGCCCGGATACACGGTGCCCACGGGCAGGAGGACGCTCACGCGATCTCCGCCTTCGCGGAGTCCTCGATGGCGCGGCGCATCGTCGCCTTGGCGTGCTCGGCATGGCTGACGATGAGATCGCGGGCCGCCGCGCGGTCCTTGCGTTCGAACGCCCGCACGATCTGCAGGTGGTCGTGCGGAACCTGCTCGTCCACCCACTGCGCGGTGCGCAGCACCTTGCGCATCAGCTGCGTCACCTCGAGCCGGTTGTACGCCTCGAGCAGCACCGGGTTGCCGCAGCAGCGGAACAGGAACTCGTGGAAGGCGGCGTTGGTGTCGGTGAACGCGCCCGCATCGGTGAAGCGGTCGTGGTCGATCGACGCGGTCGACGCCTCGGCGAGAATCCGGAACTCCACGAGCTGCGCGTCGGTGAGCCGGCCGATGGTCAGCTCCAGCGCGCCGAGCTCGAGCGCCATGCGCGCGTCGAACTGGGCGTCGGACTCGGTGACGGGCGGGTGCTCCTCGCCGATCTCGTAGTTGTCCTGTGCCACGGGGTTCGCGGGCCCGAGCGAGACCGGCAGTCCGGTTTCGGCGGCGGCCTTCTCGGCCGCGATGCGCTCCGCCTCGGTGGGCTCGGGTGCCTGCCCGGCGGCGCCCGTCGCGGAGTTGTTGAACTTCTCGAAGAAGAAGTTGGCGGGCGTGAGACCCTCGCTGTCGAAGTGCGTGCGCACCGCCTCGACCATCGGCGGCGGCCCGCACAGGTACACGTCGACATCGCCGTCGTTCAGGTGCTTCGGCTCGAACAGCGACGTGACGTAACCCTTGTTCGCGGCCGAAGTGGCCGGGTCGGAGACGCAGTACTCGAACGTGAAGTTCGGCAGCGACCGCGTGTACTCCTCGAGCTTGTCGAGTTCGACGACGTCCTGATCGAACGAGGCGCCGTAGATCAGATGCACCGGCAGGCCGCTGTCCTGCTCCTGCATCCTGGCGAGGATGGCCAGGATCGGGGCGAGCCCGGTGCCGCCGGCGAGCAGCAGCGCGGGCCGCGTGCGCTCGCGCAGGAAGAAGCTGCCGAACGGACCGGTGAACTCCAGCGTGTCGCCGACCTGGGCGCGGTCGCGCAGGTACTCCGACATCAGGCCACCCTCGGTGATCTTCACCAGGAACGACAGGTGCGGATCGTTGGGGCCGGTGCTGAACGAGTACGACCGGGTCTGCCCGGTGCCGGGCACCGTGATGTTGACGTACTGGCCCGGCAGGAACACCAGCTCGTCGCGGTTCGGGATCTCGACGGTGAACCCGACGGTGCTGTCGGAGAAGCGGCGGATGTCGGTGATCGTCGCCGTGTAGGTCGCCGCCGCGGTCTTCGCGACGTCGGAAGTCGTGGCGATCTGCAGCACGAGGTCCGACTCGGGCGTCATCTGGCACGGCAGGCAATAACCCTGCTCGGCCTCGTCGTCGGTCAGCGCCTCCTCGATGTAGTCGCCGCCGTCGTAGGTGCCGGACTCGCACAGCGCCTTGCAGGTACCGCACGCGCCGTCACGGCAGTCGAGAGGAATGTTGATGCGCGCCTTGTACGACGCGTCGGCGACCGTCTCGTTCGGTCCGCACTTGACGAAGCGGGTCACCCCGTCCTCGAAGCTCAATGCCACCTGGAAACTCACGGCACGGGCCTCCTTTCGTGAATCGGGGGTGGATCAGACGACGTAGACGTCCACGATGTGGTGGATGTAGTCGTTCTTGAGCACGATCTTCTTCTTCTTGATCACCGGCTGGGCGCCCGAGACGTCGAGCGTGACGAACGTCGTGCCGAAATAGGTGTCGGTGGTGTTGTACCGGTAGTACAGCGAGAACCAGTTGTGGCGCAGGTCGATCTCCGTGCCGCGGCGCTCGAGGATCTCGACGTTGGTGATGTTGTGGCCGGTGCGCGGTTCGGGCAGCGACGTCGCGGACGAGCGGTCGGTGCGGATGCGGAACACCCGGTCCTCGAGGCCGCCCCGGTTGGGGTAGTAGATGAGCGAGATCTCGCGCTGCGGGTCCGTGGTGAGCTCACCGTTGTCGTCCCACGCCGGCATCCAGTACTCGGCCTGCGGGTGGTAGCACTCGAGCCACTTCTCGAACTCGCGGTCGTCGAGGAGACGGGCCTCGCGGTAGAGGAACTGCTCGATGTCGTTCTGGGTCAATTCCATTGCGGTGGTCATGTTCTCGTCTTCCTCAGCGCTCGTTCGCGGCGGTGGACTCGGCGGCGGCCTCGGCCGCGACGGCCTTGCGCATACTGTCGAGCCAGAAGCCGTGCTGGATCGGGTACAGGCCCTCGTCCTCGGTCTTCACCCCGCTCGACAGCACGTTCTTCATGCCGAGGTCGAGCGCGACCTGGTCCGGTCCGTTCAGCTGGTGGGTCGCGCCGCGGCTCAGGTCGTTCCACGGTGCGGCGGTGGCCAGGTAGGTCTTCTGGCAGGACCGGAACTCCTCGAGATCGTCAGGGGTGGCCATACCGGTGGCGTTGAAGAAGTCCTCGTACTGCCGGATGCGGTTGGCGCGGGACTCGGCGCTCTCCCCCTTCGGGGCGATGCAGTAGATGGTGACCTCGGTCTTGTCCACCGAGATCGGCCGGAAATGCCGGATCTGCGACGAGAACTGGTCCATCAGGTACACGTTCGGGTACAGGCACAGGTTGCGCGACGCCCCGACCATGAACTCGGCCTTCTTCTCGCCGAACTCGGCGGCGAGTTCCGCCCGGCGCGGGTAGAGCGGACGGTCCTGCGGGTTGCCCCACCACATCCACAGCAGCAGGTGGCCGTTGTCGAACGAGTGGTAGCCGCCGCCCTGCTTGCCCCAGGTGCCGGCGTCCATCGCCTTGGTCTCGTTGGCCGACTCGCCGGCGGTGCGGCGCGCGGTGGTGGCCGCGTAGTTCCAGTGCGTGGCCGACACGTGGTAGCCGTCGGCGCCGTTCTCGGCCTGCAGCTTCCAGTTCCCGTCGTAGGTGTAGGTCGAGGAGCCGCGCAGCACCTCGAGGCCCTCGGGAGACTGGTCGACGATCATGTCGATGATCTTGGTGGTGTCGCCGAGGTGTTCCTCGAGCGACTTGACGTCGGCGTTCAGGCTGCCGAAGAGGAACCCGCGGTAGCTTTCGAAGCGGGCGACCTTGGTCAGGTCGTGGCTGCCGTCCTTGTTGAACTGTTCCGGGTAGCCGGCGTCGCGCGGGTCCTTGACCTTGAGCAGCTTGCCGTTGTTGCGGAAGGTCCAGCCGTGGAAGGGGCACGTGAACGTCGTGCGGTTGTCGGTCTTGCGGCGGCACAGCATGGCGCCGCGGTGGCTGCACGCGTTGATCAGGCAGTGCAGCTCGCCCTCCTTGTCGCGGCTGATCACGATGGGCTGGCGGCCGATGTAGGTGGTGAAGTAGTCCCCGTTGTTCGGGATCTGGCTCTCGTGCGCGAGGTAGACCCAGTTGCCTTCGAAGATGTGCTTCATCTCCAGCTCGAAGATCTCTTCGTCGGTGAAGATGTTGCGGCGCACCTGGTATCGGCCGGTCTCCGCGTCTTCGACGAGGGCGCCGTCGAGTTCGGCGCGCACGTGGTCCAGGGTCTCGGTCATGGGGATCCTCCAGAAAGGGTGTCGGTCGGCCCCGGATGGCGAGCGGGGCTGTCTCCGCGTTGCCATTCAGACTGCCAGCATGTGGCCGTAGTCACACCAGGCAAATACCTAGGCCTACCTATGACCCTCGGCAGGAGGGTAAGAGGTCCTCAATCGCCCGGTGCGTCCTTTGGGCTGCCGGGGCAGCCCAAAGGACGCACCGGTCGACTACGCCGCCGAGACGAACTTCTCCCGGTGGATCCGCCGCGGCGACATCCGTCGCCGCTTGAACGCCTTGACGGCGCTGTCGACGAACGCCTCGGAGCCGCAGATGTAGCCGGTGTACTCCTTCGCCGACGCCACATCCTCGACGAACGCGTCGGTCGCGTAGCCCTCGCGGTCGCCGCCGGTCTCGCGACTCAGGCACGTGACCAGCCGGAAGCCCGGGTACTGGCCTTCCCATTCCCGCAGCAGTGCGACGTCGTACAGGTCCTCGGCCGTACGCACCCCGTGGTAGACGGTGATCTCCCGGTGCGGTTCGAGCGCCAGTGCGTGCCGCACGATGCTCTTCATCGGTGCGAGTCCAGTCCCGCCCGCGAGCAGAACCATCGGTCCCGTCGACTCGGCGTCGAAGGTGAAGTCGCCGAACGGTCCCGTGACGTCGACCCGGTCCCCGACCGAGACGGTCCCGAAGATCCATCCGTCGCTGGCCACCCCGCCCGGCCGGCGCCGGATGTGCAGTTCGAGCAGCTTCGGCTCGCTCGGCGGGTTCGCGAGGGAGTACTGCCGCCGGACATCCGTGCCGGGCACCGTCACCTCGACGTACTGCCCCGCCGAGAACTCGAGCGGTGTGTCCAGGGTGAGCAGGACGCGCCGGGTGTCGCGTGCGATGTCGCGGACCTCGGTCACCGTGGCGACGAGATCCCGCAGCACGTGCGTGGCCGCGGTCTGCTCGCCCGCGGGAGGTTCGACGACGGTGTCCGCACCGACGGTCGCCTGGCAGGCCAGGGCGAATCCGTCGGCCCGCTCGGTCGGCGGCAGGGTGTCCTCGGGCGAGGCGTTGTGCTCGACCGAGCCGGAACGGACGCGGATCTTGCACGTGCCGCACGTGCCCTGGTTGCAGGAGTTGGGCATCCACACGCCGCCGCGGAGGAGGGCGTCGAGGACGGTCTGATCGGGTCCGCACGGCACGGTGGTGGTGCCGACGGTGACGGTGTGCTGGGTCATGGCAGTTTCCTGATCGCTCGACGAGGTCAGATTTCCCACGTGACGTGCAGCGCGGTGGGGCCGCGGAAACCCCAGCCCCAGAACTCGACGTCGGCGTCGGTGTCCCGCTCCAGGTTGGGGATGGTCTCGAGCAGCTCCTCGAGCCCGATGCGGCACACGTGGTTGGCGAAGTAGATGCCTGCGCACGCGTGCTTGCCGGCGCCGAACGCCAGGTGCGGCAGCGGGGGACGGGTCAGGTCGTACGCGGTGGGGGCGTCGTACTTGCCGGTGTCGTGGTTGGCCGAGCCGTACGACAGGATCACCACGGTGCCCTCGGCGATGTCGATTCCGGCCACCGTCGTGTCGCGGGTCGCGATGCGCGCGGTCGCGGACCAGATCGGCGACGTCCAGCGCATGCCCTCGGCGATCGCGCGGGGAATCAGATCCGGGTCGTCGACGACGGCCTCGAACTGCTCGGGCCGGGTGAACAGGCCGGCGAGGGTCGAGCCCATCGCGTGGCCCGGCTCCTGCATGGCGCCGAGCAGGAACACGTACAGCGTCGGGTAGATGTAGTCCCGGCCGCGGGTCTGTCCTTCCGGCATGCCGTCGTGCAGCCAGTGCGAGATCGCACTGTCGTCCGGGTGCTCGATCCAATGGTCGATCAGCGGGTCCACGACGGCCTGGATCTCGGCCTTCGCACGGTCGCCGTCCGCGAACCGCTCCTGGTTGGTGAACTCGCCGTTCTCGTCGACCGCGGCATTGGTGAACGACAGCGACAGCCGGTGGAACCAGTCGCGCAGCGTGTCGGAGGAGACGTCCTTCAGGCCGAGCAGGTCGCCGAGCGCGCGGACGCTGACCGGCTCGCAGAACTGGGCCATGAGGTCGGCCCTGCCGTCGGACTCGAAGGCCTCGACGTACCGGCGGGCGATCGGCCGGACCAGGTCGTCGATCCACCGGTCCACCTCGGCCGGCTGCAGCGCCGGCTCGACCATCGAGCGCAGATCCTCGTGGATGTCGCCGTTGACGCCGATGATCGCGGGATGCCCGAAGGTGCGGCCACCGGCGGGCGTGATGACGGCCTCGAAGTCGCCGCTGGTCGCAATGGCGTGGCAGGCCTCGGTGGTCGAGGCGACGTAGGCGCCGAGCACCGGCACGTAGGCGACGGGTGCCTCGGCGCGCAGCCGCTCGTACACGGGGTACGGGTTGCGTTCGAGCTGGGTCATGGTGATCTCGTCGATCCACGAAAGGGTGCTCGTCATGGGTTCTGCTCCTGGATGTGTCGTCGGCCGCGACGCACGCCCGGGTGGGTCGTCGTCGTGTGACCGGGAACATATGACGGGGGTCACGCCGGCGCCGAGACGATGTGCGCGGCGGCTGGACACATCGCGCGACTTTGTGTGATCGGGGTCTCCGATCCGTACCCTCGGGGTGTGAGCACGGCCGAGATCGGAGACTGGGACGCCGCGTCCCGGGCGGTGGCGGACGCGTACTTCCCGCACGAGCTGACCGATCTGTCGGGTACGGACCGGCCCGCGCTGTCGTTGCGGACCGTCGACCTGGGTGGGGTGACCCTCGGACGCCTGCACTGGGGTGCCGACGTCGCGATCGCGTGCGACTATCCCGGCGCGTACGAGGTGAACATCCCGCTCACCGGCCGGCTCGAGTCGCGCGGCAGCCACGGCGAGGTCGTGTCGGCGCCCGGTCAGGCCACCGTGTTCCGGGCCGACACGCCGAGCATGATCACCCGATGGGGCGCAACGTGTTCCGTTCTCGGTGTCAAGTTCGACCGGGACCACCTGGAGCGGGAGGCCGACCGGATCCTCGGTTCGCCGGTGCGCACGAAGCTGGTGCTGCCCGACCAGCTGGACCTGACCGGCCCGGCGAGCGAATGGCACGGGCTGGTACGGGCGCTGTCCGAACAGCTCGACGGCGGCCTGGAGATGGTGAGCAACCCGATCGTCGGTGCCCAGCTCGCCGGGGCGGTCACCGCGGCGTTCGTCCTCGCCGTCTCCCCGCAGGACGGGCCGGCCGCTCCGCCGCGGCCGGGCATGGTCCGCCGCGTCCTCGACGCCCTGAACGACGATCCCGCCCGGGCGTGGACCGCGGCCGACATGGCCGAGCTGGCCGGGACCAGCGTCCGGCGCCTGCAGGAGGCGTTCGCCGACTACGTCGGGGCCAGCCCGTCGGCGTGCCTGCTCGACATCCGGCTCAGCCGCGCGCACCACGACCTGGTTGCCGGCGCCGGGGCGGTCACGGTCGCCGACGTGGCCTACCGGTGGGGTTTCGGTCACCCCGGACGGTTCGCCACGGCGTTCAAGCGGCGCTACGGGACGACGCCGGCGCAGGTGCTGCGCGGCCGGTGACACAGCAGTCCCGGATGTCGACAACCGTCGCGAAGGCTGTCGATGTCCGGGACCGGTGTCGCTGTGGGCCTACCCGACCCAGAACTGCGGGGTGGGCCGGTCGAACGACAACTCCGGGAAGTCGTCGTCGCAGATCGGTACCCGGGCGCGGCGCTCGACGTAGTCGTGGCCGTAGTCGCGCATGTGACCGAGGCACGCGACGGTGTATCCCACGGGATCGGGGTGGGCGGTGGTGGCCGGCCGGAAGAGATTGGGAAAACCGTTCTCCGTCAACGTGATTGCCGTGCACCGCGCACCGTCGCGGCCGTGCAGTGGGAGGGTGCCGTCCCCGTCGACGACGAACTTGGCGCGCGCGACGACGGTCGCTCCGTCGACGATCTCCCAGCGGTGGTCGACCTCGTCGTAGCGGGCGGCGGTGGCCTCGTCCGCCTCCAGCACGGCCAAGCGCACCTCGTCGCGCAGGCGGGTGGCCGCCCGCCGGGAGGCGAAGGAGTGCCCGAGGACCACGGCGTCGAACTCCGGGACCGGGGCGGGGACGACGAACGTCGATGCGGTGGTCATCGCGGCACTCCTTCGCGGGTGGAACGCCGCGCGCGGGCGGCAGGGGATCGCCCGCGCGCGGCAGCTGGGGTTACTTGCGGTAGTAGGCGCTGACGTCGTCGTTGCCGATCAGGTCGGGCACGGTCCAGCCGTCGAGGTCGTACTCGCTCATGAACTGCTCGGCCAGGCCCTTCATGCCGGAGACGATGCCGCGGTTCTCGGCGGCGAACAGCAGCTCGGCCTTGACGTTCTCGTGGTTGCCGGAGTAGTTGCGCTCGTAGAGTTCGTGGCGGCCGCCGAATTCGGAGCCGATCGAGTCCCACAGCGCCTTCATCACCTTGACCCGGTCCACCGCGGTGATGCCGTCCGAGCCGCGGACGTACTTGTCCAGGTACGGGCGCACCTCGGGGCTCTTGAAGTCCGCGGCCGACGAGGGCAGGTAGATCAGGCCCGACGCGACGTCCTGCTCGATGATCTCCTTGATGCGCGGGTAGCCCTGGATCATGAACATCCGATAGGTCAGGCCGTATTCGAGCTTCGGGATGACGGTGTCCCCGATCCAGGGCTCGGGGTCGCGGGCCATCGACTCGGTCAGCGACCAGAACAGGTTGCGCCAGCCGATGACCTCGCCGACGCGGGTCTGCACGCCGCGGAACCCGCCGGCGCCGGTCGCGTCGAGGGCCTTCATCAGCAGGCCGGCGATGAAGTCGAGCTTGACCGCCAGACGGGTGCAGCCCTGGAAGGTGAACCGGGGCAGGAAGCCGGACTGCGGGAAGAACGCGTTGATCTTCTCCACGTCGCCGTACATGAACACGTTCTCCCACGGCACCAGCACCTTGTCGAAGATGAAGATGGCGTCGTTCTCGTCCATGCGCGACGAGAGCGGGTAGTCGAACGGCGAGCCGACGACATTGGCGTTCTGGCTGTAGGAGGCCCGCGAGATGAGCTTGATGCCGGGAGCGTCCATCGGCACCGTGCAGATCAGGGCGAATTCCTTCTTCTTGATCGGCAGGCCGTAGTGGGCGATGAAGTTGTAGTTGGTGATCGCCGAGCCGGTGGCGACGACCTTGGCGCCGGAGACGATCAGGCCCGCGTCGGTCTCCTTCTCGACCTTCATGAACACGTCCCCGACCTGGTCGGGCGGGAGCTGACGGTCCACCGGGGGGTTGATGATGGCGTGGTTCCAGTACAGGACCTTCTCCTGCGATTCGCGGTACCAGCGCTCGGCGTTGTCCTGGAACGGGGCGTAGAGCTCGCTGTTGGCGTTGAGCGTGCCGAGGAAGGAGGCCTTGTAGTCGGGGGACCGGCCCATCCAGCCGTAGGTCATCCGCGCCCAGGTGGCGATGGCGTCGCGCTCTTTCAGCAGGTCGTCGGAGGTCTTCGGGGTGCGGAAGAACGGCATGGTCACCCCGCCGTTGCCGGTGTCGGTGGGGCAGGTGAGGGTGCCGACGTGCTCACCGGTGTGCAGCGCGTCGTACAGCCGGGCGGTCATGCGGATGGAGTTGCGGAACGCCGGGTGGTTGGTGAAGTCCTTGACGCGCTCGCCGTGCAGCCAGATCTCGCGGCCGTCCTTGATCGACTCGATGTACTCGTCGCCGGTCATCGGTCGCGTGGCGAAGTTCTGCTGCCGGTTCGCCGGGGCGTCGGCGGCGACGTTGACCTCGGAACGGTCGATCGCGTTCTCGTCGGGACGGGACTCGAGGGTGGTCATGGCTGTCTCCTTGCGAATGGGACGTGACTGGGATGGAAGATGCGGGGTCAGCGGACGGCGGTGTCGACGTGCAGCGGGGTGAACCGGGTCCGGGCGTCGAACCAGCCGCTGTGCGGGTCGTCCATCGACCCGTTCCACGCCGCGGAGGCGCTCGGTGCGCCGAGTTCGTGGAAGGTGCTGCGGTAGAACAGCAGCGGCTCGGTGTCGCGGCACTGCGCGTCGACGATCTCGCCGATGTAGATGACGTGGTCGCCGCCGTCGTACTCGCGCCACGGAACGCAGGACAGGGTTGCCGCTGCTCCGGTGAGCACCGGTGCGGTGGGGCCGTCCTCGAACACCGGGCCGGGGGTCTGCGGCCGGCCGGCGAAGTGCAGGGCGGTGTCGACCTGGTCGGCGGCGAGGATGTTCACCGCGAACGGCGCGCCGGAGAGGAAGGCGCACGCCTTGGACGTCCGGGTCAGGGTGACCTGGCACAGGCGGGGCTCGAGGGAGACCGCGGTGAACGCGGTGACCGTTGCGCCGTGCGGGGTGCCCTCGTGGTTGGCGCAGGTGATCACGGTGACGCCACTTGCGAACTGTCCGAAGATGTTTCGGAGCCGACGCTGATCCATTTCGGCGCTCCTTGCCGGTCGTTCCGTCATGATGTGATGTAGACCATAGGAGCGGTCGGACGGCCTTCGCGATCCGCTGAGCGCGGTCGCTATCCGTTCGACGCGGTCGTCATGACGAACGACGCTGTTTGCCCGGGGACGTGTTGCTCATCACACTGGGTAGTAGTGTTCGCGGACACGGGCTGAAAGCCCTCGGACGACACGGGCTGAAAGCCCTCGGACGACACGGGCTGAAAGCCCTCGGACGACACGGGCTGAAATGCCCCGAGGATGCAGGGCCGAAGGTCCCGAGAATGCACACGGGAGGTGCACACGTGGTGTCGACGCCGGAGCCGGTCGACTGGGACGAGGCCGAGCATGTGGTGTCCGACGCGTATTTCCCGCACACCCTGACCCCGCTCGCACGAGGTTCGGAACCCCATGTCAACGTGCGGTCGCTGCAGCTCGGTCCGCTGCGGCTCGCGCGTATCGGCTGGGGGGCCGAGGTCGCGGTGGATTCGGATCATCCGGGTGCGTACGCGGTCAACATCCCGCTGTCCGGCCACATCGAGTCGGTGGCGGCGGGACAGGAAGTGAGTTCCGCCCAGGGGCAGGCCTCGGTGTTCCGGCCCGACACGGCGGCGCGGATCACCCGGTGGACCGAGGACTGCGAGATCGTCGGAGTCAAGCTCGACCGTGACTACCTCGACCGCGAGATGCACCGGATCCTCGGTCGTCCCGACCTCGGGCTGCCCGACCAGGTGGACCTGACGAGCGAGGCGGGGCGGAGCTGGATGGCCCTGCTGCAGTCGGTGGTCGAGCAGCTGCGGGCGGACGAGGGGCTGTGGCGCAACCCCCTCGTCGCCGACCAGCTTTCCGGGGCGCTGACCTCGGCATTCGTGCTCGCCGTGATGCCGAACGCGGGTGCCGGCACGGCGGCGCGGCCACGGATCGTCAAGCGCGTTCTCGACCGCATCCACGAGGACCCGGCGCAGCCGTGGACCACCGCGGACATGGCCGAGCTGGCGGGTGTGAGTGTGCGCCGGCTGCAGGAGGGCTTCCGCGAGTACCTCGGTGTCTGTCCCCGCGACTACCTGCTCGATCTGCGGCTCGAGCGGATCCACGAGGAACTCGCGGCCGGCGACCCGGCGACGACGTCGGTCACGGACGTGGCCCTGCGCTGGGGGATGACCCACACCGGCCGATTCGCGGCCGCCTACCGCCGCAAGTACGGGGTGGCGCCGTCGGCGACCCTGCGGGGTTGACGCGCCCTATCCGCGGTATCCGAGGTCGGCGCCGAGGGCGTGCGCGGACTTCATCAGGCATTCCGCGGCGAGCTCGCGGAACTCCCCGGGTGTGTGCCGGGCCGTCGATGTCGAGCAGGCGAGCACGCCGACCACGGTGCCGGTCGCGTCCCGGACCGGCGCCGCGGCCGAGATCAGCCCCTCCTCGAGCTCGGCGGAGGTGAGCGCGTAGCCCTGGGCACGCACGCGCGCGAGCTCGGCGCGCAATTCGTCGGCGTTGCGCACGGTGGCGGTGGCGAGCTTCTCGAAGCGGGTCGCGGCGACGACCTGCTCGACGAGTTCCTCGGGTGCCCACGCCAGCAGCGCCCGGCCCATCGACGTGGCGTACGCCGGGACCCGGGTGCCGACCGAGACGTTGATGCTCATGATGCGGCGCACGGGGACGCGGGCGGCGTAGACGACCTCCGCGCCGTCGAGCACCCCGAGGGAGGCGGATTCGCCGGTGTACTCGGCGATCTCCACCAGTCGCGGCATGGCCGCCTCGACCAGGGCGTGGGAGGCGGAGTAGTGCTGGCCGATGCTGAGCACGCGCGGGGTCAGCGACCAGCGGCTGCCGGTGCTGGTCACGTAGCCGAGCTTCTGCAGGGTGAGCAGGATGCGGCGCACCGCAGGGCGGGACAGGTCGGTCTTCGCTGCCAGTTCGGCGAGGGACGGGGTGGGATGCCGCTCGTCGAACGCGAGCAGCACCGCGAAGCCCCGTTCGATGCTCTGGACGAAATCCCGGTCCTGACTAGGCATTGTGGTCTCCTACCTGCGGTTTCGGGCAATCCGGGCGCCCGGGTGTTGACAATCACCTGTGACTGGACGCACAGTGTGTGTACGCACTGCGATACGGAAGTACGCACAGCGTACAACCCGAGTGGCGAGAGCGCCAGCCCCGCGATCACCACCCACAGCTTTCGCGACCACCGTTCGAGCCTCGCCGAGGAGGACACATGACCACCACCGAAAACCCCACCGCCCACGCCTCGGGCAACGCCGCCACCGACAAGTTCAAGAGCGAGCGGGTCTCGTCGGACACGTCGGTCGAGCGCGCCGCTGCCATCTACAAGGACGTGCTCGGTGCGTTCGCCGAGATCATCCACAAGCACCAGGTCACCTACGACGAGTACCGGGTGCTCAAGCAGTGGATGATCGACGTCGGCGAGTACGGCGAGTGGCCGCTGTGGCTGGACGTCTTCGTCGAGCACGAGATCGAGGAAGTGCACTACAACCGCAAGCACTTCTCCGGCACCAAGGGCAGCATCGAGGGCCCCTACTACGTGCCGGACTCGCCGAAGCTGCCGGCCAAGTGCACCATGCCGATGCGCGAGCAGGACAAGGCCGCCGAGGCGCTGATCTTCAAGGGCCAGGTCACCGACCTCGAGGGCAAGGGCCTGCAGGGCGCCACCGTCGAGCTGTGGCACGCCGACGAGGAGGGCTACTACTCGCAGTTCGCCCCCGGCATCCCCGAGTGGAACCTGCGCGGCACCATCGAGTGCGACGACGAGGGCAACTTCGAGATCACCACGCTCAAGCCCGCGCCCTACAAGATCCCGGCCGACGGCCCGACCGGCTGGTTCATCGACTCCTACGGCGGCCACCCGTGGCGTCCCGCCCACCTGCACCTCATGGTGAAGGCGCCGGGCAAGCGCGCCATCACCACCCAGCTCTACTTCCAGGGCGGCGAGTGGGTCGAGGACGACGTCGCGACCGCGACCAAGCCCGAGCTGATCCTGGACCCGCAGCCGAACGCCGACGGCGTCGACGAGGTGACCTACAACTTCGCGCTCGACCCCGAGGCCTGAGCACTCCTGTGAACCGGGTCCACGAGTGGTGACGAATGCCGGTGTCCGCCAAGGGCACCGGCATTCGTCGTCGCGGAGGCCCGGCTGTTGCCCGCATCACCGCCGAAATCCGATTGTGAGCTGTTCGATGTCCGACCCCGACCTGAAGATCGTCTCGATCGATACGACGATCGTCGACGTACCGCTCGTGCGTCCCCACAAGTTCGCCACCACCACCGCCGAGAAGCAACCCATCCTGCTCGTGGCGATCACCACCGCGGGCGGGGTCACCGGCCACGGAGAGGGCGTCGTCCCCGGCGGTCCGTGGTGGGGCGGCGAATCCGTCGAGACCATGAAGGCGATCGTCGACCGCTACATCGCCCCCTACATCACCGGCCGCGGCGTCGACGAGATCAGCGGCATCATGGTCGACATCGAACGCGTCGTCTCCGGCGCCCGTTTCGCCAAGGCGGCCGTCGACGTCGCCCTGCACGACGCGTGGGCCCGCGCCCTCGGCGTCGGGGTGCACACCCTGCTCGGTGGCGCCTTCCGCACCGGCGTCGACGTGCGGTGGGCGCTCGGTGCGGCACCGGTCGAAGAAATCCTCGAGGAGGTCGAGGAGAAGATGGCGGCACGGCTGAACTTCGCGTTCAAGCTCAAGATGGGCGCGCTCGACCCGAAGGTCGACACCGAACGCGTCGTCACGATCGCTCAGGCCCTCGAGGGCAAGGCCGGCGTGAGCATCGACGTCAACGCCCGCTGGGACCGGTTCACCGCGCTGCGATACGTTCCGCAACTCGTCGACGGCGGTGTCGAGCTCATCGAGCAGCCCACCCCCGGCGAGCAGCGTGAAGTGCTCGCCGAGATCAACCGGCTCGTGTCCGCCCCGGTGATGGCCGACGAGTCCGTGCAGACCCCGCACGACGCCCTCGAGATCGCCAAGCTCGGGGCCGCCGACGTCATCGCCCTCAAGACCACCAAGTGCGGTGGTCTGCAGCGCAGCAAGGAGGTCGTGGCGGTCGCGAAGGCTGCCGGAATCCGCTGCCACGGCGCCACTTCGATCGAAGGACCCATCGGCACCGCGGCATCCGTCCACTTCGCCTGCGCCGAGCCGGGAATCAACTACGGCACCGAACTGTTCGGGCCGCAGCTGTTCGCCGTCGAACTCCTGCAGACCCCGCTGGACTACTCCGAGGGTCAGGTGCACCTGCCCCAGGGACCCGGCCTCGGCGTCGAACTCGACATGGACGTCGTCAAGCACCTCGCCCGCGACTGACCACCCCCCGTGCGCGGTTCCGGTAGCACCCGCTACCGGAACCGCGCACGGCCCGAAAGGAGTACCGACCATGGCACTGTTCCACGTTCGCATGGACGTCGACATCCCCCGCGACCTCGACCCCGAGGTGCGCGCCGAGACCGTCGCGCGGGAGAAGGCATACAGCCAGGAACTGCAGCGCGAGGGCAAGTGGCGGGAGATCTGGCGCATCGTCGGCAAGTACAGCAACATCAGCATCTTCGACGTCGACTCCGCCGACGAACTCCACGAGATCCTGTGGAACCTGCCGCTGTTCCCGTACATGAACATCGAGATCATGCCGCTGACCAAGCACGGGTCCGACATCAAGGACCAGTGACGCCCGGCAGGCCATACTCGGGTAATGGACCTGCCGCTGCACGACGTCTACGCCGAACCCACCCTCGCGGATCTGATGCCGTCCGTCCTCGCGTCCGCGGGGGTGCCCGGTGAGGCCAACCGTCTCGCCCTCCCCGAGCAGTCCCGCACCGTCGTGCTGCTCGTCGACGGCATGGGGTGGAACCTCCTGCGACGAAATGCGGCCGCCGCCCCCTTTCTCACCGGCCTCGACGGCCGGCCGATCCGCGCCGGATTTCCCACCACCACCGCGGTGAGCATCGCCTCGCTCGGCACCGGCCTGACCTCCGGCGCCCACGCCGTGACCGGCTACCAGTCCTACGTCGAGGAGATCGACGCCCCGTTCAACTGGCTGCGCTGGACCCTCGCGGGGACCGCCGTCGATCAGCGCGAGCGATTCGTCCCCGAATGGATACAGCCCCACCCGACGGTGTTCGAACGCGCCGACGCGGCCGGGCTGACGGTGACCACCGTCGTGCCCCGCAGTTTCGACGGCAGCGGCCTCACCCGGGCCGTGCTGCGCGGCGGCAACTTCGTCGGTGTCTCCGCCTACGGTGACCTGCTCGCCCACGTCGTCGCCGCCGTCACCGCCGACGACCGCACCCTCGTCTACTGCTACCTCGGCGAGGTCGACACGGTCGGGCACCTGTACGGACCCGAGTCCCCCTCCTGGACCGCGCAGCTGACCGTCGTCGACCGGTTCGTCGAGCAGCTCGTCGCTGCCCTGCCCGCCGGGACGCGGCTGCTGATCACCGCCGATCACGGCATGATCGACGCCTCCCGGGGCCGGCGCGTCGACTTCGACCATCTCCCCGCTCTCGCGGAGGACGTCGACGTGATCGCGGGCGAACCCCGCTGCCGGCACGTGCACACCCGGCGACCCGGCGCGGTGCTCGAGCGGTGGCGCAACGAACTCGGGGACGACCTGTGGGTCGGCACCCGCGACGACGTGATCGCCGGCGGACTGTTCGGCCCGGACCCCTCGCCCGCCGCGTGCCGGCGCATCGGTGACGTCGTCGCGATCGGGCTCGGCGAGTCCACGGTGATCCGTACCGACGGCGAGCTGGTCATGTCGCAGCTGCCCGGACAGCACGGTGCGCTGACCGACGAGGAGCTCCTGGTGCCGTTGCTGCAGGTCTGAGGCGGCGGATACGTGTGACGGAGAGTACCTCGACCGGGTGCCGGACCCGTCCTATCGTGGCGTACATGCGCACCCACGGATCGACGATCTGGCACTGGACGGTGAGCCTGCGGGCCATCCTCGTCTTCTGGTTCGTGCGGATCTTCGTCAAGCCGCTGTTCGCCTACTGGCCGGCCACCGACCGCGGGATCGAGGCCCTCAGCCGGCTCGACCGTCGCGTGGACAAGATGCTGCCCCGCCCGCGCAACGTCGACATCGATCCCCTCACCCTCGGCGGGGTTCCCAGTGAACGCATCGAACCGCCGCGTCCCGCCGCGGACTCCCTCGCCGGTGCGACGATCCTCTACTTCCACGGTGGCGCTTTCGTCTTCTGCGGGCTCGCCACGCACCGCACGGTGTGTTCGCTGCTCGCCACCGAATCGGGGGTGCCGGTGTACTCCGTCGCCTACCGGCAGCTACCTGTCGGTTCGATCGGGACGTCCGTCATCGACGCGATGGCCGCGTACACCGGGCTGCTCGAGACGGCCGAGGACCCCACGCGCATCGTCGTCGCCGGCGACTCGGCCGGAGGTTACCTGGCGATGAAGGTCGCCGAGATCGCCGCGCTGCGCGGCATGATCCGCCCGGCCGCGGTGATCGGCTACTCGCCGCTGCTCAACCTCGATCTCGAGGAGCACGATCCCGACTTCATGAAGCGCGACGCGTACCTGCCGATGCGGCAGGTGGAGAAGCTGCGCGACCGCTGGCTCGCCGGCCCCGATCACATCGAAGGCGCCCAGTCCCCGGTCCGCGCCGATCCGGCACTGTTCCCGCCCACGTTCTTCTCCGTCGCCGAATACGAGATCACCCGCCCCGACGTCGAGATCATGACCGAGGCGTTCGACGAGGTGGGCACGACGGTCGAGACGCACCTGTGGGCCGGTCAGGTGCACGCCTTCCCCGTCATCGGGCAGGTGCTGCCCGAGGCGCGGACACTGCTGCAGCACAGCATCGACTTCGCGCGGCGCACCGTCGTTGCGGAGGAGCGTCGCCACACGGCGTGATCCTGGGTGGCCGACCCCCTGGGTGGCCGACCCCCTGGGTGGCCGACCCCCTGGGTGGCCGACCCCCTGGGTGGCCGAATGTCACATTCGGTCGACTGCATCGACGCGATGTGACATTCGGCCACATCCACAACCACAACCACAATCACGCATTGGTGTTCACCGGGTCCGGGGTTGTGGGGAACCCAGCGGACGGGGGACCGTCGTCACCGGCCGCGCACGTGAGACCGAGGGTGTAGGCGCTCATCGACAGCGACCCGTACGCGAAGCCGTCGATCAGCGGTTCGACGAGGTCCTCGCCCACGCCCGCCAGGCCCGCGAAGTACAGCAGCGGCAGGAAGTGGTCCGGGGTGGGAACCGCGTGGTCGAAGTCCGCGTGCCCGTCGAGGGCTGCGACTCCCTCGGGGCGGTCCATGACCATGACCCGCGCGGCGGCGTCGAACCGGTGCGCCCAGTCGAACCCCTCGTCCGGGCGGCGACGATCCATGCCGGCCAGGTTGTGCACGATGTTCCCGCTGCCGACGATCAGCACGCCGCGGTCGCGCAGTGGGGCGAGCTTCGCGCCGAGCTCGAGGTGGTAGTCGAAGTCGCGGTAGGCGTTCAGGCTCAACTGCACCACCGGCACGTCCGCCTCGGGGAAGGCGTGGGTGAGCACCGACCAGGTACCGTGGTCGACACCCCACGAGTCGACGTCCGCACCCACCCACGTCGGATGGACGACGTCGGCGATCTCCTCGGCCAGCTCCGGCAGCCCGGCCGCGGGGTAGTCGACGTCGAACAGCTCCTGCGGGAATCCGTAGAAGTCGTGGATGGTGCGCGGGTTCGGCATCGCGGTCACCGCGGTGGCGTTGATGTACCAGTGCGCCGAGATCGCGAGTATCGCCCGGGGCGTCGGCACCGCGGAACCGAACGCCCGCCACGCCCTGGTGTAGCGATTCGACTCGAGCGCGTTCATCGGGCTGCCGTGGCCGACGAACGCGGCCGGCATGCGCGCGGACGGAGCGGCTGTCACCTCAGCCGAGCCTCGGTCGGAGCCATTCCACCAGGTCGTCGAGTACCTGCTTCTTCTCCGGCTCGTTGAACACCTCGTGGTAGAGGCCCTCGTACAACTTGAGCGTCACGTCCTGCGACCCGACCAGGTCGGCGACGAGCCGGCTGCCGGACGGCGCGGTGAGCCGGTCCTCGGTGCCGTGCTGCAGCAGGATCGGCAGATCCAGCGCGGGGAGCCGGGCCGGCAGGCTCTCTCCCGTGGTGACCAGTGCGCGGGCGATGCCGGCGGGTACGAGACCGTGGTGCACGAGCGGATCGGCTTCGTACGCGGCGACGACGTCGGGGTCGCGCGAGATGCCCGCCGAGTCGAGCTTCTGCACCGGCAGCTGCGGTAGGACGCGCCCGATCACCTTGCCGAGTGCGACGACGGGCCGCGGCGTGCCGGAGGTGACGTCGACGGCGGGACCGGACAGTGCGAGGGCCGTGAGCTCGTCGGGGTGCTCGAGCGCATAGGCCAGGGCGATGGCTCCGCCCATCGAATGGCCCAGCAGGACCCGCGGCAGGCCGGGCTGATCGAACGCGGCGATGCCGACCAGGCGATGCACGTCGCCGGTGAACTGGTCCATGTCCCGCACGAACACCCGTCGGCCGCCCGAGCGGCCGTGCCCGCGGTGGTCGAGGGCGTAGACGACGAGACCCAGCTCGCCGAGGCGCTCGACCACGTGGTCGTACCGGCGGGCGTGCTCACCGAAGCCGTGGCAGAGCACCAGCACGCCTGCGGGGTCGCCGTCGGGCGACCACACGTCGTACACGACGCGGGTGCCGTCGGCACTGGTGAACGAGGTCTCGGTTCGCTGCATGATCGCTCCTCACCGCGTGGGTCCGCCGCCGGCTCGGGCCATCCTTCCACGAAACGGCACCGGATCGGTACGCATTGCGACGACCGCGCGGCGGTGTTCAGCTCTCCGGTCCCGGTGGTGTCCGGCTGGTCATCGACTGGTGCAGCGCGTGGATCAGGCTCGACATGGCTGACGATCGGGGCGCGTCGTTGCGGAGTACCCCGCACACGGGGATGCTGAGCCGGTTGCGCGCCTCGCGCATGTAGGCCAGGCCGGTCCGGGGGGTCTCCGCGGCGGTGCTCGGGTACAGAACCGTCCACGCCCGCGGATTGGTGATGACGTCGAGGGTGGCGGTGTGGTCGCTCGCGATCGACGGCCCGAGCTGCACCCGGCGTCCCACCGCCCGGAAGGCGTCCTCGATCACCGTGTGGATGAGCACCTGGCTGTGCCGGGGCGGCAGGAGCAGCGGGTAGGGCGCGAGATCGCCGAGGTCGACGGTGGAGAACGCGGAGAGCGGGTGCCGGCTCGACGTGACGATGACCAGATCCTCGATGCCCAGGTCCACGGTCTCGAGTCCGGGGCGGTCGACGCCGCCCCTGATCAGGGCGATGTCGGCGTCGCCGCCGGCGACGGCGTCGATCCGGTCGGCGAAGCTCTTGATGACGAACTCGATGTCGACCGCCGGGTACTGCTCCCGGACATGCGCGATGGCGTCGAGGCTCTGGGACGCGAAGGTCATGTTCGCGGCGATCCGGATGCGGTTGCGCGGCTCGCGCGCCACCGAGAACGCCTGCGCTTCGAGGCTCAGCACCTGCTGGGCGATGGGGACCAGGCGCGAGCCGGCCGGGGTCAGCCGCACCATCCGCGTCGACCGCTCGAACAGCGACGCACCGAGTTCCTTCTCGAGCCGAGTGATCTGATGGCTGATCGCGGACTGGGAGATGAAGCACTTCTGGGCGGCCTTGCTGAAGCTCAGCTCCTCGCTGACGGCGAGGAAGTACCGCAGCTGCCGGAAATCCATACCCCCATCCTACTTATGAGCGATCGAGATAAGAGCTCCCCGAATTCGGCAGGTTGGTGGCCTCGACGGCCCCCCGTCCATACGGTGGGTGTCATACATCGACTTCAGTGTGGAGGTAGAGGTAATCGTGAGTAGCACAGCAGTGACCGACCGGACCGAGGTCGTCGTCGTCGGTTCGGGCTTCGGCGCGCTGGCGACGGCGAAGAAGCTCGCCAAGGCCGGGACGCCGTTCGTCCTGATCTCCGAGACCACCGAACATCTCTTCCAGCCCCTGCTGTACCAGGTCGCCACCGGTGTCCTCTCGGCCGGGGAGATCGCTCCGTCGATCCGCTCCATTCTCGCGAAGTACCCGAACGCGGACGTGCGGCTCGGCCGCGTCGTCGACGTACGGCCCGACGAGCACGAGGTCGACTACGTCGCCGGTGGCACCGTGCACACGGTCGGCTACCGGTCGCTCGTCGCAGCGACGGGCGCCCGGCAGGCGTACTTCGGCCGCGACGAGTTCGAGAAGGTCACCTACGCCCTCAAGACCGTGGAGGACGCCGAGCGGCTCCGCCGGCAGATCCTGCGGTGCTTCGAGGAGGCGCACACCACCACCGACCCGGAGCGCCGCCGCAACCTGCTGAGCTTCGTGGTCATCGGTGCCGGCGCGACGGGCGTCGAGCTCGCCGGCCAGATCAAGGAACTCGCGGGCCGCTACTTCGAGCAGTCGTTCCACGACATCAGCGCCGACGACGTGTCCGTCACCCTCGTCGAGGGCGCGGGCGAGGCCCTCCCGGCCTTCGGTGGCAAGCTCAGCGAGTACACCAAGCAGTCGCTGCAGAAGTCGGGCGTCGACGTCGTGCTCGACACGTTCGTCACCGACATCGACGAGCACGGTGCCACCCTGAAGGCGAAGAACGACGAGGAGCGCCGGATCACCGCCGAGACCATCATCTGGTCGGCCGGGGTGCGTGCCAACGACTTCGCCGGCGTCCTCGCCGAGCGCACCGGCTGCGCCACCGACCGCGCGGGCCGGCTGCTGGTCAACCCGGATCTCACCGTGGGCGGCTACGCCGACGTGTACGCCATCGGCGACATGACGTCGCTGAACAACCTGCCGGGGCAGTCGCCCGTCGCGATGCAGGGCGGCCGCCACGTCGCCCGGACCATCCTCGGCAAGCAGGGCAAGGGCACCCCGTTCAAGTACCGGGACAAGGGCAGCATGGCCATCATCAACCGCTTCCGCGCGATCACCCGCGTCGGAAAGATCGAGCTGAGCGGCTTCGTCGCCTGGGTGCTGTGGCTGGCCGTGCACCTGGTCTACATGGTGGGCTTCCGCAACCGCTACGTCGCAGTGATGTCGTGGTTCGGATCCTTCCTCGGTCACCGTCGCCCCCACTTCCACTACGCGCAGGAAGCGGTGAGGCTCGACGCGGACGTCCCCGACGACATGACCGTCTCCGCTGTACCGACCCGGGTGGACCGCGCTCCCGAGAAGAAGCCGGAACCCGAGAAGGTCAGCGTCCGGTAGGACGACTCGACGAGACACCGGGCCCCGTGCCGTTCACCACGAACGGCACGGGGCCCGGTCTTCTCGCGCCCGGGAGTGGTCCGTTCGCCGGAAAGGCGGCGGGTGGATGTGGTTGGATGCGGCATGACGACTCTCGCCGAGAAGGCCGTAGCGCTGAAGTCCCTGCACGTCCCGGGTGACCCGGTGGTGCTGCCGACCGTGTGGGACGCCTGGTCGGCGAATCTGGCCGTGCAGGCCGGTTTTTCCGCGTTGACGATGGGCAGTCATCCGGTCGCCGACTCGGTCGGCAAGCCGGACAACGAGGGGATGACGTTCGAGGAGCTGCTGACCCGGGTCCGGCAGGTCACTGCGGCGGTCGACGTCCCGATCTCGGTGGACGTGGAGGCCGGCTACGGTGAGGTCCCTGCTCGCATCGTCGAGGGGCTGCTGGGTGCGGGTGCTGTCGGGTTGAACATCGAGGACACCGTGCACAGTGAGGGCGGCCGGCTGCGCGAGCCGGCCGAGCACGCCGAGTACGTGGCTGGGTTGCGTGCCGCCGCCGACGCCGCGGGGGTGCACCTGGTGGTCAATGCCCGCACCGATCTGTTCGTCAAGAAGGTCGGGGCCGAGTCGGACCGGGTGGACCGGGCGATCGACCGTCTGAAGCTGGCCGCCGACGCAGGCGCCGATGTGCTCTATCCGGTCGGCTTCCACAGCGACGAGATACAGCGGCGCCTGACGTCGGAACTGCCGTTGCCGGTCAATGCGATCGCCCACCCGGCGAAGAACGATCTCGCGTCGTTCGCTGCTCTCGGCGTTGGCCGGATCAGCTTCGGGCCGTTGCTGCAGGCCACTTTGGCCGAGCGGACGGGCGAGCTGCTGGGGCGGTGGCGCTGACCGGTTCCGCAGCGCGCGTTCACCGACCGCGCCGCGGGTAGACTCCCGGCATTGTGGGAGAGCCTGGAGAACGCGACGCCGTGGACGCCATCGTCGCGCACTGGGCGGTGGCCCGTCCCGAACTCGACGTCTCGGGGCTGAAGGTCTTCGGGCGTCTGCATCGGAGTTTCCTCGTCTACAAGGCCCGGATCGCGCCCACCTTCGAGGAGCACGGGATCAACGATTCGGGATTCGACGTCCTCGCCTGCCTGCGCCGCGCAGTGCCCCATCATCGGCTCACCGCGGGGGAGCTCGCCGAGCAGACGCTGGTCACCACCGGAGGGCTGTCGCTGCGGGTGAACCGGCTCGAGGAGGCGGGCCTGGTGACCCGATCGAAGGACAGCCAGGACGCCCGCGTCGTGTACGTCGAGCTCACCTCTGCCGGCGCCGCGCTCGTCGACTCGGTGGCCGACGCGCACTTCGCCAAACTGCGCGCGATGCTCGGCGACCTCGACGCGGGCGAGCGCGAGACGCTGGCGCGTCTGCTCGCCCGTCTGGAGCGCTCTGCCCGCGCGGCCGAGTTCGATGCTGCTGCCGATTCGGGTGCCGATCGTCGGGTCTGACGGTCCGGCCGACAAAAAATTTCGAGAAGGGCTATGACGCCCGCCACGCCGCTGTGACCTGCGTCTCCTCCGTTTCGCGGCCGTGAATGCGGCGTAACAACCGGCTGATCTGGGCGTTCGAGCCTTGACCTCTTTGCGCTAAGACGCTACAAATCTCTTAGTGCAAAGATATCGATTCGGCGCGCACCACCCACCGCGAACACCGTGGTCCGCGTCCCTCCCCACCGAACGGACCTCCCTCATGCCCATTGCATACGCGTCCCCCCTCCAGGCGGGAACCGCCGAGCACGCCGAGTCCGTCGACACGGTCGACGAGATCCTCGTCGCCGGCCGCTGGCGGCGCGGCCTCGGGGAGCGCCTCGACTCCATCGACCCCGCGACGGGCCGGGTCTTCGCCGGCTTGCACACGGCGACCGTCGACGACGTCGACCAAGCTGTCACCGAGGGACTTCGGGCCGCGCACGGCGGATGGTCGTCGCTGCTCCCGCACGAACGGGCCCGGGTGCTGCACCGCATCGGCAACGCCCTCGACGGCGAGGCCGAACGCGTCGCCCGGTTGCAGACCCTCGACACGGGCAAGACCCTGGCCGAGACCCGGGCTCTGGTTGCCAGCGCCGCCAACACCTTTCGCTACACGGCGGCCGCTCTCGAGACGATGGACTCGGCCGTGACCACGCCCCGGGGGCCGTGGCTGACCATGTCGACGTACCAGCCGATGGGTGTCGTCGCCGCGATCACGCCGTGGAACTCCCCGATCGCGTCCGACGCACAGAAGATCGCCCCCGCGCTCGCCGCCGGCAACGCCGTCGTGAGCAAGCCGCCGGTGTGGGCCCCGTGGGTGACCCTGCTCCTCGCCCGCATCTGCGAGTCGGCCGGTCTGCCCGCCGGCGTCCTCTCGGTCCTGCCGGGTTCGGGGCGCACGGTCGGTGAGGCGCTGGTCCGGCATCCCGATGTCGCCAAGGTCAGTTTCACCGGCGGCACCGACACCGGTCGCCACCTCGCGCACCTGGCCGCCGACAAGCTCATGCCGATCACGCTCGAACTCGGCGGCAAGTCCCCGACGATCGTGTTCGAGGACGCCGACCCCGAACAGGCCGTCGCCGGCGTGCTCTACGGCATCTTCTCCTCGACCGGGCAGAGCTGCATCGCCGGATCGCGGATCTTCGTGCACCGCAGCATCGCCGAGACCTTCACCGCCGAACTCGTCCGGCGCGCAGCGGCGCTGCGCCTCGGACCCGGCACCGACCCGCGCACCCGGGTGGCCCCGCTGGTCACCTTCGCCCACCGGGACCGGGTGGCCGCCATGGTCGACGACGCCGTCGCCGACGGGGCCCGGGTGCTGTGCGGGGGCGCGATCCCGACCGACGAACGGCTCACCTGCGGTGCGTACTACCCGCCCACGGTGCTCACCGGGGTCGACAACGCCGCGACGATCTGCCGCGAGGAGGTCTTCGGCCCGGTGGCCGTCGTGCTGCCCTTCGACGACGAGGAGGACCTGATCGCGCAGGCGAACGACTCGGTGTACGGGCTGGCCTGCGGCATCTGGACCGCGGACTACCGACGGGCGTGGCGCGTGGCCGGCGCGGTGAAGGCGGGCACCGTCTGGATCAACACCTACAAGCAGTTCAGCATCTCGACTCCCTTCACCGGTCTCGGCGACAGCGGTCTCGGCACCGAGAAGGGACGCGAGGGCATCCGTCAGTACTGCGACCAGAAGAGCATCTACCTCGACCTGTCCGGCGAACCGATCGCCTGGGCCACCCCCGACCCGACAGAAACCCGAAAGGACCCCTCCCGGTGACCGATTCGACGACCGCGACCCACGACCGCACCGCTCACCCGTACAGTCCCGCCTACGCCGCCGCCGGCTTCGGGTTCGTCTCCGGCGCCCTGTCGGTCGACGAACACGGCATCGCCGTCGACGGCACGACCGCCGCCCTCGACGCCGCGATCGCCCGCCTCGGCGAGCGCCTGGCGACCATCGGCATGACCCTGTCCGACGTCGTCAAGACGACGTACTTCGTGACCGACGTGACGCTCCGCGACCAGGCGAACCGCCACTACGAGAAGATCTTCGCCGCTCCCCGCCCAGCCCGCTCGTTCGTCGAGGTCGCCGCCCTGCCCTACGGCGCCACCGTCGAGATCGAAGCCGTCGCGTACCGCGCCTGAACCACCCACCGCACGAAAGGACCACCGACATGGCCGCACCCGAGAAGACCGATCTCGAAACCCTCATCGACTCCTGCATCGCCAGCCGTGACAGCCGCTACGAGGACTGGGACACCCTCGGCTTCCAGGCCGCCAAGGGCGGAGACCGCTTCAAGCGCGCCCAGATCCGCTACATCGGGTCCGGTGCCACCGGCAACCACGAGGGCGACGCCCGCACGCTGCCCGCCGAGCACTTCACCCTGTCCAACATGCGGCTGCCCGCCGGCGCGGTGGGGCCCGAGCACACCCACCACGACGTCGAAGAGGTGTTCTTCGTGCTCGAGGGCGAGCTCGAGGTCGCGGTCCACGACGTCGAGGACGGCACCCGCAAGGCCGTCCGCCGGCTCGGTTACCGCGACATGATCCGCGTGCCCGCCGGAGTGCCGCGCAGCCTCGCGAACGTCGGCGACACCGACGCGCTGTTCTGCGTGATCATCGGCGCCGCCAAGCCGCAGCTGCCCACCTACCCGCCGAGCTCGGAGATGTACGGCGTCACCCGCTGACGCCACCGAGAAGACCCGCCGACAGGGAGATCCCCGATGGAGCAGTCCGTCCGACGTCGCCTCCGCGTCCACCAGAAAACCTGGGAGGCAGACGGAGTCACCAGCGTGACGTTCGTCGATCCGACCGGCGCCGCGTTGCCGCAGTGGCAGCCGGGTGCGCATCTCGCCCTGCACCTGCCGAACGGGGTGGTGCGCGAGTACTCGCTGTGCTCGGATCCGCAGGACACCACGCGCTGGTCGGTCGCGGTGCTGCGCGCCGAGCGTTCCCGCGGCGGCAGCGCCTACGTGCACGAATCGTTGCAGATCGGCGCGGAGATCGACGTCGACGGACCGCGCAGCGCCTTCGCCCTCGACGACGCCGCGACCGAACACGTCCTCGTGGCCGGCGGTATCGGCATCACCCCGATCGTCGCGATGATGCGGCAACTGCGGGCCGAGGGACGGCCGTGGCGCCTGCTCTACGCCGGACGCTCCCGGGCGGCGATGGCGTTCGTCGACGAGATCGCCGCCGGACCCACCGGGCAGGTGACCGTCCACGCCGACGACGAGGCCGGTGGTCTGCCGGACCTCGCGGGGACGCTGTCGGGTCTCGCCCCGACCGCCGTCGTCTACTGCTGCGGACCGGCACCGCTCATCGATGCGGTCACCGCCGCGGTCCCGGACCCCGGTCAGGTCCGCACCGAGCGGTTCGCGGCCCCGGAACCGGCGCCGCGCTCGGGGGAGGACACCGCCTTCGACGTGATCGTCGAGAGCACCGGCCGGCGCATCCCGGTGCCGCCGACCGTGTCGGTGCTCGACGCCCTCACCGCCGCCGGTGTGCCCGTGCCGAACTCGTGCACCGAAGGTATCTGCGGGACGTGCGAAGTCGGGGTGATCAAAGGCGACGTGGACCACCGCGACTTCCTGCTCACCGAGTCCGAGCACGCCGCCGGATCGACGATGTTTCCGTGCGTGTCCCGGTGCCGCTCTGCCGAACTCGTGCTGGATCTGTGAGAAGGGAACCGGAACGCATGTATCACCACCAACTTCCGCGCTACAGCGACTCGCCCGTCTGCCGGCTGCGCGCCCTGCGCTCGGTCACCCTGTCGGTGCCGGATCCGGCCGCCTCGCGGGACTTCTACCACGAGGCCTGGGGGCTGACGACCGTCGAGGCCGACGGGGATCGATTCTGGTTGCGCGCCACCGGCCCCGAGCACCACGTGCTGACGGTCGAACGGGGGGAGACCAACGCCCTCGGGCGCATCAGCCTCGCCGTCGCCACCCCGCGTGAGATCGACGACGCCGCACTGGCCCTCGACCGGCTCGGCATCCCGATGCTGCGCACACCGGGCCCCCTCGACGACGCCGGCGGCGGCTACGGGCTGCAACTGGTCGATCCGGAGGGACGCTGCCTCGAGCTGTCGGCCGATACCCACGCCGTCACCGAGCAGGAACCGGCGGGACGCCGCGCCGTTCCCCGCAAGATCGCCCACGTCGTGCTCAACACGACCGACATCGAACGCACCACCGCCTTCTACACCCAGGTGCTCGGCATGCGGGTCTCCGACTGGTCGGAGCGGCAGATGTCCTTCCTCCGCTGCAACTCCGACCACCACGTCATCGCGCTCAACCGGGCGCCGTGGCCCTCACTCAACCACGTGGCGTACGAGATGCAGAGCCTCGATCACTTCATGCGCGGCATCGGCAGCCTGAAGGCCCACGGCATCGCGCCGCAGTGGGGCCCGGGCCGGCACGGTCCCGGCGACAACACCTTCTCCTACTTCACCGACCCGGCAGGCCTGGTGTGCGAGTACACCTCCGAGGTCGCCCAGATCGACGAGGACGCCTGGCTGTGCCGCACCTGGAAGCGCACCCCGGAACTGTCCGACCAGTGGGGGACGGCCGGACCGCCCACCACGACCGTGCGTTCCGCCATGGCGGGCAGCCCCGACCCGGGGCACCGCGACCGTGTCGAGGCCCGCGACGCCGGCTACTTCTACGGGGCCGCCGTCGCGGCCGGGGCGCTGTCGTGACCCCCGCGCACCTGCACGTCGAGCGTCTCGGGACGGGAGATCCGGTGCTGATGCTGCACGGCATCGGCGGGAACGCGAACTCCTGTGCACCGCTCGCGGCGGAACTCGCGGCCCGCGGACATGCGACCTACCGGCTCGATGCCGCGGGGTACGGTCGCTCCGCCGACCCGGCCGGCGTCCACCACGACCACGCGGGGGACGTCCTGACCGTCCTCGACGACATCGACCCGGACCGGCCCGTTCACCTCGTCGGAACGTCCTGGGGTGGTGTCGTCGCGCTCGAGGTCGCGCGCCGCCGGCCCGGCCGGGTCCGCACGCTCGTCCTCGCCGACAGCACCCGGGGCTCGGGCACGTCACCCGCCCGCGCCGCCGCCATGCGCGACCGCGTCCCGGCGCTGCGCGCCGCCGGCCCCGAGCGCTTCGCGGCCGAACGCGCACCGAAACTGACCGCACCGGACGCGGCCGAGCACGTGCGGGCTCGCGTCGCCGCCGACATGGCGGCCGTCCGCCCCGCCGGGTACGCGGCCGCCGCCGAATGCATGGCGTCGACCGACCACGGGCCGATCCTGCACACGCTGGCCGTCCCCACCCTCGTGGTGGTCGGCGAGCACGACCGCGTCACCGGCGTCGCCGAGTCGCAACTCCTGGCGGACGCCATTCCCGGGGCGCGGCTCACCGTCGTCACCGGTGCGGGTCACGCCGCGATCCAGGAGCAGCCCCGTTTGGTCGCCGGCGCACTCGTCCGATTCTGGGAAGAGGTGGCGTGATGAGCGGAACCGTCGTGGTGACCGGTGCCGGGCGCGGACTCGGCTACTGCATCGCCGAACGGCTGTGCGCCGAGGGACGGCGCGTGGTGATCGCCGAGCGCAACGCGGCGAACGCCGAAGCCGCCGCCACCGCCCTGCGCGACCGCGGCGGCGAGGCGATCGCGGTGGTCACGGACATCGCGGACGCCGCGTCCGTGCGCGCTCTGGCGGTGCGCGTCGCCGAGGAGGGGCCGCTGGTGGGCCTGGTCAACAACGCCGCCGTCGCCGACGGTGTCGGCGGGGACGCCTTCTGGGAACTGCCCGAACCCGAGTTCGACCGGATCACCTCGGTCAACGTGCGCGGCACCTGGCTCGTGACCAAACACCTGTGGCCGCTGCTCGCCGCCGCCGGCGGCGCGATCGTGAACATGGCATCCGACGTGGCGTTCTACGGATCACCGCGGCTCGTCCACTACGTCGCCTCCAAGGGCGCAGTCGTCGCGATGACCCGTTCGATGGCCCGGGACGCCGGCCCCCACGGGGTGCGGGTCAACGCCGTCGCCCCCGGGCTCGTCCGGGTCGAGGCCACCGAGTCCGTTCCCGCCGCCCGCTACGCCACCTACGCGCAGGGCCGCGCCCTCCCGCGCGACCAGACCCCCGAGGACGTCGCCGGGGTCGTCCGGTTCCTCCTCTCGGAGGACGCCGCCTTCGTCACCGGCCAGACCGTCGTCGTCGACGGCGGATTCGTCCTGAACTGACCTGCTCGCCCGGCGAGCACCCGAACTCACGGAGAACCCATGGACCTGCACCTCACCGGACGCACGGTGATCGTCACCGGCGCGAGTTCCGGGGTCGGCCTCGCCACCGCCCGGATGCTCGCCGCCGAAGGCGCCCGCGTCGCACTCTGCGCCCGCGACCTCGCACGCCTGCGCCGCGCCGCCGCCACCCTGGCGGCCGACCCGGCCGACGTCCTGACCGCCGCGTGCGATGTCACCGACCGGAACTCCGTGCAGGCCTTCGCCGATGCGGTCGTCGACCGGTTCGGCGGCATCGACGGAGTGGTGTGCAACGCCGGGCGTTCACTGATGTCGACACTCACCGACACCACCGACGAGCAGATCCGGGACGAGTTCGAGCTCAAGATCTTCGGCGCGCTGCATCTGATCCGCGCGGCCCGGCCGGCGCTCGCGAAGTCCGATGCGGCCTCCGTGGTGGTCGTCAACGCGATCCTCGCGCGGCAACCCGAACTGCGGCTCGCCGTCACCTCGGCCGCCCGTGCCGGACTGCTCAACCTGGCGCAGTCCCTCTCCGGGGAACTCGCCCCCGACGGCATCCGCGTCAACTCGGTGCTGCTCGGCCTCGTCGACACCGGCCAGTGGCAGCGCCGGCACGCCGAATCCGGCGCCGGCCGCGACTTCGACGAGTGGAGCGCCGAGATCGCCGCCGACCGCGGAATCGGACTGGGCCGCTTCGGAACTGCGGACGAGGTCGCCTTCCCCGTCACCACCCTGCTCTCACCCCGCAACAGCTACGTGACCGGCGCGACCGTCGACGTCGGCGGCGGAGTCGGACGCTACGTCTGACCCCCAGCGGTCATCTGCAACGGAGGAACCATGGACACCCCCTCGACCGAGCCGGCCCGGCGCACCACCGGCGGCGACGTCCTCGTGTCGGTCATGCGCCGGCACGGCATCGACACCGCGTTCGGCGTCGTCAGCATCCACAACCTGCCCCTCGTCGAGGCCGTCGCCCGCGACCTGAACTTCGTCGAGGTGCGGCACGAGGCCGCGGCGGTCAACGCCGCGGACGGGTACGCCCGCGCCTCGGGCCGCATCGGCGTGGCACTGACGAGCACCGGAACCGGCGCCGGCAACGCCGCCGGATCGATGATAGAGGCGCTCACCGCCGGCAGCCGCGTCCTGCACGTGACCGGCCAGATCGAAAGCGAATTCCTCACGCCCGAACCGGCCTCGTCGAGCCGCGGCGTGATCCACGAATTCCCCCGGCAACGGCAGATGCTCGATGCCGTGTCCGCCTACGCGGCGACGATCACCGACGCCAAGGACGCCGAGGCGGAACTCGAGGCCGCGATCGGCCGCGTCCTGTCGGCACCGCAGGGGCCGGCGAGTGTCGAATGGCCCACCGACCTGCAGTATCTGGCGTCGCCGGACGAGCAGCGGGCGGCCGATACCCGGATCGCACGGCCACCGGCCCCCAACGCTGCTGCGCTGGACCGCGCCGCCGCGGTGCTCGCCTCCGCCGAGCGGCCGCTGCTGTGGCTCGGTGGGGGTGCCGCCGGCGCCGGCGACGAACTGCGTGCCCTCGCGCACCGGCTCGGGGCCGGGATTCTCACCAGCAACTCCGGACGGGGCATCGTGTCCGAGGACGACGACCTCGTCGTCGGGAACTTCGCGGCCTCCCCCGAGGTCGCCGGGCTCCTCGCCGACGCCGACGTCCTGCTCGCCGTCGGAACCCACTTCCGGTCCAACGAGACCAAGAGCTACCACCTCGCACTGCCGGCGACCCAGGTGCAGATCGACGTCGATCCCGCCGCGATCGGCCGGGTGTATCCGGCCACGGTCGGCATCGTCGCCGACGCCCGCACGGCACTGCGCGGCATCCTCGACGCGCTCGACGGCGCCGGCCGGCGCGACGACTGGGCGGCCCGGGTCCGAACGGTGCGCGAGCGCAGCCGGGCCGCACTCACCGAGTACATCGGCGGCTACGCCGAGATCTGCGAGGGCATGCGCCGCGTGCTGCCCCGCCGGTCCGTGGTCGCCCGCGACGTGACGATCCCGTCCAGCCAGTGGGGCAACCGCCTGCTGCCGTTCTACGAGCGGGAGACCAACATCTTCCCGCTCGGCGGCGGCATCGGGCAGGGCCTGGCCATGGGACTCGGTGCGGCCCAGGCCCGCCGGGACGTGCCGACGGTCGTGATGGCCGGGGACGGCGGTCTGGCCGTGCACCTCGGCGAGCTCGCCTCGCTCGCCGGCACCGACGCGTGGTGCGTCGTGCTGGTGTTCAACGACGGCGGCTACGGCGTTCTCCGGAACATGCAGGAGGCCAACGGTTTCTGTCGGTCCGGGGTGGACCTGCACACGCCGCGGTTCGATCTGCTCGCCGCGTCGATGGGCATGCCGTACACCCTCGTGCAGCGGCCCGGCGTCTTCGAGGCCGCATTGGCCGAGGCGGTCGCGGCGCGCCGGCCCGCCCTCGTCGAGGTCGACGTGACCGCACTCGACCCCCCGCCCGGACCGTTCGTCCCACCGGTGCACGTGCCGACGGGAGGTGCGCGATGAACTCGCCGGCCGAGGCGCTCTGGTGGGCCGGCGGGCAGGCCGAGACGGCGTTGCGCGACGGCCGCGCGGTGCACCTGTGCGCCGCGGGTGCCGATGCCGAACCCGCCCTGCGCGCGGCGGACCGTCACGAATCCCTGCTGCGCAGCCTGATCCTCGCCGATCCCGTGCTCGACGTCGACACCGTCGCCGGCGTCCTCGGCCGGATCACCGTCCCCACCCTGGTGGTGGCCTCCGCGCTCGGCGACGACACCGATCTGTCCGTACCGCAGCGCCTCGCCGGCGAGATCGACAACGGAGTCTTCGTCGTCGTCGACGGATGTCCGGCGCCCGTCCACCTCACGCGGCCCGAGTCGTTCGCCGAATGGGCGAGCGCCTTCGCCGCCATCGCCGAGGGACTCGCCGCCCGCTACCGCTCCGGGCTCGCCGCCCCCACCCCCACATCGAAGGAGTTCTCGCGTGAACCGCACCGCGACGGCACGATCCGCCGAACCGTACCTGGAACCCCGACAGACCCATCCCGATCCGCTGACCCCCTACGAGGACAAGCTCGCCGGTTCCCTGATGGAGATCTTCGGGACCGGCACCCACGACCTGCCCGGTGTCGTCGAGGGACTCAACGGCCTGGGGCTGCACGGCCCCGACGGCCGGCCCTGGACCGAGGACACCTTCCGCGCCGAGATGCGACGACTGGGGAGATGACATGACCACCTTCGAGACCACACAGACCACCCCCGGGGGCTCGCGCCCGACCGGACCCCGATTCGCCGTCGGCACCCGCCGGCCGATGGACGCCGACGAGATCGCCGCGACCGGCCTGCGCGACCGCTGGTATCCGATCCTCCCGTCGCGCATGGTCGAACCGGGCGCCATGGTCAAGGTCACCCGCCTCGGCGTGGACTGGCTGCTGTTCCGCGACGCGCGGGGCGCAGTCCACATGCTCGAGGACCGGTGCCCGCACCGCAGCGCGCCGCTGTCCGTCGGCCAGCACCTCGGTGACCGCGTCGCCTGCCTGTACCACGGCGTGCAGGTCGACGGCACCGGCACCGTCGTCTCCGTGCCCGGCATGCCCGGATGCGCGCTCGAGGGCAAACGCGCGACCGCGTCGCTGTCGGTGGTCGAAGCCGCCGACACGATCTTCGCGTTCGTGCCCCTGACCCACGACTCCGTGCCCACCCCGTTCGTGCTGCCGGACCGGCTCGCGGACGACGAGGTGTCGTGGTTCCCGAACTACGCGGAGTGGGCCGGGCCGTGGCGGTTCTACATGGACAACGTGCTCGACCCGATGCACGGGGCGTTCCTGCACCGCAATTCGCACTCGATGTTCGGCGGCGATACCTCGGCGCGGTTCCGGATCCGCGAGACCGACCGCGGGTTCTTCTTCGAGAAGACCGACCAGCGCGGCGTGAACTTCGACTGGGTGGAATTCGTGCGCGGATCGATGGACTACGTGGACCTCGAGATCCCGTACGCCCCCAACGCCGGTCCCGGCGGGGTCTTCGGCATCGTCGGGATGTGCACCCCGATCGACCGGGACCACTCCGCCATCTTCCACTGGCGCACCCGGCGGGTGTCGGGCTGGGAACGGGAGGCGTGGCGCTTCCTGTACCGGACCCGGCTCGAGGAACGGCACTGGGAGGTCCTCGAACAGGACCGCGCCGTCCTCGAGGCGCTGGCCGCGGACGCCGACGTCGAGGAACACCTCTACCAGCACGACCTCGGTGTCTCCCGGATCCGCCGGATCTACCGGGCCGACGCGAAGCAGCAGGCGGCCGTGCTCGCGGGTGTGCCGGCATGAGCGGCGGGACCCTGATGCTCACCGTCGTCCTGCGGCACGACCAGAGCCGGAACCTCGAACAGTTGCAGGGCCGGCTCGACGACGCGGACTGGTGGCACGGGTTCCCGCCCGAGGGGTGCGAGGTCGTCTCGTGGGTCGTCGCGATGGGGATCGGCCAGATCGTGACCCTGCGGCTGCCCGCCGAGCGGCTGGCCGCCGTCAACGTCGAACTCGAGCGTCGCGCGTGGGGCGTGTTCCGCACCGAGTGCTACCCGACCTACGACTTCGTGCCGGTACGCGAGCGGTTGACCCGCGAATCCGACGCACGGGTGGTCCGATGAGCCGCGTCGGCCACCCGTCCGTCCCGGAACCCCCGCGGCCGGGCATGTTCAGCAACGCCCGCGTCGTCGGCCGGCACTTCTTCGTCTCCGGTATGCACGCCGGCACCCCCGACGGTCCCGTCGGCGGCGGCGACGTCTACCGGCAGGCGCGGGAGGCGTTCCGGCGCACCCGCGTCCTGGTCGAAGCCTGCGGGGCGCAGGTCGACGACATCCTCGCCCTGCGCATCTACGTCACGGACATCGCGGACAAGGCCGCCGTCGGGCGGGCCCGGGCGGAGGTGTTCCACGGCGACTTCCCGTGCTCGACCCTGGTCGAGGTGTCGGCCCTGGTCGAGGCCGGCCTCGGCGTCGAGGTCGAGGCACAGGGCATCATCTCAGCGACCGCGACGGCGGACGCGTAATCTTCCGTTTCGACGCCCGTGGCAGGGCATCGACCGACCCGAGGACGCCATCATGCGCGGAACCGACAGCACACCGTCCCTCACCCGAACCGATGAGGACTCGCCCAACTGGCTGGTCCTCGTCCTGACCTTCGTCGCCGTCGTCCTCGACGGCTACGACACGATCGCCCTGGGCCTGTCGGTCCCGGCACTCGCGAGGGACTGGGGCGTCGCCCCGTCCCACTTCACTCCCGCGCTGTCGCTGACCAGCGCCGGCGTCGCGCTCGGCTACCTCGCCTGCGGCCGGCTCGTCGCCCGGTTCGGTGCCCGCCGCGTCGTGCTGGCGGCCGTGGTGGTGTTCACCGTCGGTTCGCTGCTGACCGCGTTCGCGTCGACGATCACCGAACTGACGGCCCTGCGGGTGCTGACCGGACTCGGTCTCGGCGCGGTGCTGCCCGCCGCCGTGTCGCATGCGACGGTGCTCAATCCGCCCCGGCTGCGGCAGTCCATCGCGGTGTTCGTCACGATGGGCATCTCGCTCGGTGCGCTGCTCGCCGGCCTGGTCGGCACGCGCCTGATCGCCGCGTTCGGCTGGGAGTCGGTGTTCCTCGCCGGCGCCGCCGCATCCGCCGTCCTGCTGCCGCTGCTGCGGATCGGACTGCCCGACGGACGCGCCGCCGCCGGTGGGCCCGCACCGGAGGCCACGACGTCGGCGGCGCGGCAGGCCTCCGTCGCGCGCCTGTTCGACCCCGGTCTGCGCAGCCGCACGCTGCTGCTGTGGGGCTTCTCGTTCCTGATGTTCACCGTGTACTACATCTTCTCGTCGTGGCTGCCGACGCTGCTGACGAGCTACGGGTTCTCGGCGAGCCTCGCGCCGCTGGGGTCGGCGGCGCTCGGTATCGGCAGCATCGTCGGCGCGGCGGTCCTGATGATCGGCGCGCTGCGGTTCCGGATGTCGTCGGTGCTCGTGGTCACGACGTCGCTGGCGATCGTCTTCCTCGTCGTGTCCGCGTTCCTCGGCGCCGACAAGGTGCTGCTGCTGATCGTCTTCGGTGGAGTGGGGCTCGGCGTCCAGGCGGGCATGATCGGCCAGACCGCACTGTCGGTCTCGATGTATCCGCAGGCCACCGCGACGACGGCGGTGGGCTGGTCGGCGTCGATGGGCCGGCTCGGCTCCGTGGTCGGGCCCGTCCTGGGCGGCGCACTGATCGGCCTCGGCGTCCCCACCGGCACCATCGTCCTCGTCGCCTGCGTCCCGGTCCTGGCCGCCCTGGTCCTCATCGCGGTGCTCGGCCGGATCACCGCGCCGAACGCGCTCTCGAAGACGGAACCCGCCGTCGTGCCCGCCCGCCGCTGACGCGGCCGGTGTGTCCTTTGGGCTGCCCTGGCAGCCCAAAGGACACACCGGCGGCTACGCCGCCTTCTCGAACACCGCGGCCAGGCCCTGGCCGCCGCCGATGCACATCGTCTCGAGGCCGTAGCGCCCCCCGCGACGGTCCAGTTCGCGCAGCAGGGTCGCGAGGATGCGGCCGCCGGTCGCGCCGACCGGATGGCCGAGGGAGATGCCGGAGCCGTTGGGGTTCAGGCGGGTGTCGTCGGGCTCGAGGCCCCAGCTGCGGGTCACGGCGAGGGTCTGCGCGGCGAACGCCTCGTTGAGCTCGATCACGTCCATGTCGGCCAGGGTCAGGCCGAGCCGGCCGAGGGCCTTCTCGGTGGCCGGCACCGGGCCGATGCCCATGGTGCGCGGCGGCACTCCCGCCACCGCCCAGCTCGCGAGCCGGGCCAGCGGGCGCAGTCCCAGCTGGGCCGCCTTCTCGGCGGTGGTGACGATCGCGACGGCCGCACCGTCGTTCTGGCCGCTGGCGTTGCCGGCGGTGACGGTCGACTCCGGGTCGATCCTGGCCCGGATCGGGCGCAGCGTGGCGAGCGATTCGATGCTGGTGTCGGCGCGGGGGTGCTCGTCGGTGTCGACGACGAGCGGTTCACCTTTGCGCTGCGGCACCGCCACGGGAACGATCTCCTGCGCGAAGACGCCGTTCTTCTGCGCGGCGACGGCCCGCTGGTGCGACTGCACCGCCAGGGCGTCCTGGTCCGCCCGGCTGAGGGAGAACTCGGCGCGCAGGTTCTCCGCCGTCTCGATCATGCCGCCGGGCACCGGGAAGTCGCGGCCGCCGGCGGTGACCCGCGCGCGGGCCAGCCGGTCGGACAGGGCCACGGCCTCGCCCTTGACGCCCCACCGCATGCCGGTGGCGTAGAACTCGGCCTGGCTCATCGACTCGGCGCCACCGGCGAGGATCAGGTCGCTGCCGCCGGACTGGACCTGCATGACGGCCTGCAGGATCGCCTGCAGCCCGGAGCCGCAGCGCCGGTCGACCTGCAGTCCCGGAACCTCGACGCCCAGACCGGCGTTCAATGCGGCGACGCGGCCCAGCGCGGGAGCTTCGCCGTTGGGCGAGGCCTGACCGAGGATCACGTCGTCGACGTCCGTGCCGGCGAGGCCGGTGCGGGCGACGAGCTCGCGGATCACGGTGGCGGCCAAGTCTTCCGGCGCGACGTCCTTCAGGACGCCGCCGAAGCGGCCGACGGGGGTACGGAGGGGTTCGCAGATCACGACGTCGCGCATGGCACTTCCTTGTCGGGGAATCGGGGTCAGTGGTTCTGGGTCCGGGCGAGGTCGGACGAGATCGCCGCCGCGGTGTCGACCACAGCGGGCACGAGGTCGCTGTGGACGGCGTCGAGGCTGTAGCGGGCGGCCTGGGTGGAGATGTTCACGGCCGCGACGACGGCACCCGAGGCGTCGCGGATGGGTGCGGCCAGCGACCGCAGGCCCTCCTCGAGCTCCTGGTCGACGATGCAGTAGCCGTCCCGCCGGATCCGGTCGAGCTCGGCGCGCAGGTCATCGGGAGTGACGAGGGTCCGCGACGTGAGGGGCTCGAGCGTCGCGGTGGCGAGGTAGGCGTCGAGGTCGGCGGGGGACAGGCCGGCCAGCAGCACCCGGCCCATCGACGTGGCGTGCGCCGGGAAGCGGGTGCCGATGGTGATGGAGACGGTCATGATGCGGCTGACCGGCACCCGCGCGACGTACACGACGTCGCCGCCGTCGAGCACGGACACCGACGTCGACTCGTGCACCTTCTGGGCGAGCGCCTCGAGGTGCGGGCGGGCGACGTCCGGCAGCGTCAGACTCGACAGGTAGCTGTAGCCGAGTTCGAGCACGCGCGGCGTCAGCCAGAACTGGGAGCCGTCCGTACGTACGTATCCGAGCTCGACCAGGGTGAGCAGGAACCGTCGCGCGGTGGCCCGGGTCAGGTCGGTGGCCTTGGCGACCTCGCTCAGGGTGCGGCGCGGATGCTCGGCGTCGAATGCCTTGATGACGGACAGTCCGCGGGCGAGGGACTGCACGTAGTCCGGCGACGCCGCGATCGGTTCGCCGTGGGTCATCGTCATGTGGTGCTCCCCTCGCCGTCTGCGAGTGCCTGCCGGCCGAGCGCGAAGGCCCGGTTGCTGTTCGGCACTCCCGCGTAGATCGCGGTGTGCAGGAATACTTCCACGAGCTCGTCGGGGTCGGCTCCGGCGCGCAGCGCGGCCCGGATGTGCATGTCGAGTTCGTGTTCGTTGCCGACGGCGGTGAGGATCGCCAGGGTCAGCAGCCGGCGGGTGTGGTGGTCCAGGCCCGGCCGCGACCACACATCGCCCCACGCGGTGCGGGTGATGAAATCCTGGAACGGCCGGGTGAACTCGGTGGCCGACGCCACGGCCCGGTCGACGTGGGCGTCGCCGAGGACCGTGCGCCGCACCCGCATGCCCTGCTCGAACGCGGCGGTGCGCTGCGCACCGGCGGGCGTCGCGCGGGTGATGTGCTCGCGGATGAGGGCGGTGATCCGGCCGCCCTGCTCGACGTTGGCCAGGTGCGCGCCCGGGCCGACGACGTGGAAGTCGGCGCCGGCGATGCCGTCGGCGATGAGCTGCATGGTGGCCGGCGGGGTGGCCGGATCCTGCTCGCCGGCGACGACGAGGGTGGGCGTGACGATGCGGGCCAGGTCGGGGCGCCCGTCCCACGTCGCGAGCGCCTCGCAGCAGGCGGCGTATCCCTCGTCGCTCGTGCCGGAGACCATCTGCACGTGCCGTGCGACGAGTTCGGGGTCGCGTTCGGCGAGTTCGGGGGTGAACCAGCGGCCGACGATCGACTCGGCGATCGATGCCAGCCCGTCGGCGCGGACGGTCGCGGCGCGGTCGAGCCACGGCTGGGCCGGGGCGAACGCGGCGGACGTGCACAGCAGCGTCAGGGTGCGGATGCGCTCGGGACGGTGCGCGGCGAGCCACTGGCCGACGGCACCGCCGAGCGACAGGCCCACGAAGTGCACCGAGTCGAGGCCGAGGGAATCGAGGAGCGCGACGACGTCGCCGCCGAGATCGGCCACCGTGTAGGGCCCGTCGACGACGGGTGACTTGCCGTGCCCGCGGTGGTCGACGGCGACGACGTTCGCGATCGGGGACAGCGCGGTGATCTGCGGCGTCCACATCGACCGGTCGGAGCCGAGGGAGCCGAGCAGCACGACCGGCGGGGCCGCGGGGTCGCCGTACTGTTCGTAGTCGAGCGTGACTGTCATGCTTGTCCTCCGAGGAGCCGGTCGTGGTGGGCGAGGGCACGGTCGACGAGATCGCCGGCGTGGCCGAGGTAGCGGGTGGGGTCCAGCAGGGCGCGGACCCGGTCGGCACCGAGGTGTCCGGTGATCGCCGGGTCGCGGTCGAGGGGGGTGCCGGTCTGCGCGGCGGCGGTGACGATGTCGCGGGCCTCGTCGGTGTGCTGGGCCAGGGCGGCGGTGACCTTCTCGGCGAGGATCGCGCCGCCCGTGCGGTCGAGGTTGCGGGCGAGTGCGTCCGGGTGGACGTGCAGTCCGCCGAGGCTGGTCGAAAGCTGATGTGCCGCACCGCCGGTCAGGCGCAACAGGTCGGTGAGCGGCTCCCATTCGGCGTGCCACGCACCCGCGGCGCGGGCGAATTCGTGGTCGGTCGATGCGAGCACGGTCGCGACCAGGCCGGGTACCCGGCGGGCGGCGGCACGGGCGGTGATCGCGGCGACCGGGTTGCGCTTGTGCGGCATCGCCGACGAACCGCCGGGCGCGTCCTCGCTCACCTCGCCGACTTCGGTGGCGGCCATGAGCACGACGTCGGTGGCGGGTTTGGCGACAGCACCGGCGGCGACGCCGAGCGCCGTCGCGAGCCGGGTGACCGGGGTGCGGGCGGTGTGCCACGGCACGAGGGGCCGGGCGAGGCCGAGCAGGTCGGCGAGGGTGTCCGCGAACGCGAGTCCGTCGGGGTGCACGGCCGCGAGAGTTCCTGCTGCTCCGCCGTATTGGGCCGGCAGATCGCCGAGGGCGCGGTCCAGTTCGGAGGTGGCGTCGTCGAGTGCGACGAGCCACGTCGCGGCGAGGGCGCCGAACGTGGTGGGCAGCGCCTGCTGGCCGAGGGTGCGGGCGACCGTCGGGGTGTCACGGTGCCGGCGGGCCAGGTGCGCCGCGGCGTCGGCGGCGTCGCGCAGCTCGGCGACGACGCGCCGGCCGGCCTCGCGGGCGAGCAGCATCAGCGCGGAGTCGAGGACGTCCTGGCTGGTGGCCCCGACGTGCACCGCGGCGGCGGGGGCGTCCGCGCGCGCCCGCAGGATCTTCACCAGCGGGATCACCGGATTGCCCCCGGCCGCCGAGAGCCGGCCCAGTTCGGCCGGGTCCAGGTCGCGGCCGAGGTCGTCGGCCGCGGCGGCGACGGCGACGACATCGGCGGGGGTCGCCCGACCGTGCTTCTCGGCGGCGCGGGTGATCGCCACCTCCACCTCGAGCAGGGCGGTGATCCACGCGCGGTCGGACAGCAGCGGCGCGAGGTCGGCGGCGCCGAACACGGGGTCGAAGAGGGCACCGCGGGTGGGGTCGGACTGCGCCGGCACGGTCAAGACACGCTCCCGTCTAGATCGCGAAGAACGGCGTCTCCACACCGTTCGGATCGAGGTCCTGAACGTACACGGTCCAGACGTACCCGTCGTCGGACTTCTCGGCGATCAGCTTGCGCCGCTGCGTTTCCGGCAGCGCGGCGAGCACCGGGTCGGTCGCGTGCGCGGCGAGATCCTCCGGGAAGTACAGGCGGGTGCAGAGACGATCGAGCATGCCGCGGGCGAAGATCCCGACGTTCAGGTGCGGCGCCTCGTCGGCGTCCGTGTCGGACTCGTGGGCGCCGGGCTTGATCGTGTAGACGGTGGCGGTGCCGGTCTCGTCGGCGGCGCTGCGGGCGAAGCCGCGGAAACCGTCGGTGCCGAACCGGCCGTCGGCGTCGGCCTGCCAGGTCTCGACCATCGCGTCGGCGATCGGCGTACGGTCACCGTCGATCACGGTGATCCGCACGGTGATCCGGCCGGGCGTGTCGGCGGGGACGACGTTCTCACCGTCGGCGCCCCAGTCGAGGCCGATCTTCCAGTACGGGCCGACGGTCTGCGACGGCGTGGGGCCGAAGGTGGCCGTGCTCTGGTCGCCGGGGGTGACGGGGTAACGAGGAGCGAACTCACTCATCGTCGTCCTCCTCGTTCTCGAAGGGGGTGGCCTCGCGGCCGCGCAGGACGATGTCGAAACGGAATCCGAGGGCCCAGTTGTCGACGGTGGCGTCGTAGTCGAAGACGCTGACCATGCGGTGCCGTGCCTCGGCGGGCACCGAGTTGTAGATCGGGTCCTGGAAGAACATCGGGTCGTCGGGGAAGTACATCTGGGTGACGAGCCGCTGGGTGAACGCCGTGCCGAACAGCGAGAAGTGGATGTGGGCGGGGCGCCACGCGTTGTGGTGGTTGCGCCACGGGTAGGCGCCGGGCTTGATCGTGGTGAACCGGTAGTTGCCCTGGGCGTCGGTGACGCACCGGCCGACGCCGTCGAAGTGCGGGTCGAGCGGGGCGGGCCAGTTGTCGTTCACGTGCCGGTACCGGCCGGCGGCGTTGGCCTGCCACACCTCGAGCAGCGTGTGCGGGACGGGCTTGCCGTCGCTGTCGAGCACCCGGCCGTGCACGATGATGCGCTGCCCGGCGGCCTCGCCGCCGTGGGCGAGGGTCAGGTCGGCGTCGCCCTCCTGCACGCGGTCCTCGCCGAAGACGGGTCCGGTGAGTTCGCCGAGGCGCTGCGGGATCAGCGTCAGCGGCTGGGCCGGGCGGCGCAGCGCGGTGGTCCGGTAGTCGGGGAAGTCCAGCGGCGGGTGTGCGCCGTCGGGGCGCGCAAAGCGGGGCGGCAGATGAAGCATGAGACCTCGGTGTTCGGCGCGTGTTCGCGATATGGACGGAGGGACGCTATGCGTACAAGGCTAGTGGGTCACCCGGCACGAATCAATATTCGAAACTGAAACAGTATCGAAATGGTTCGCATGACGGACGAGGGTTCACATTACGTACGACTGGCGCTATCGTAAGGGCATGGACAAAGTCGTTGCCACCGCCGCCGAGGCCGTAGCCGACATCCCGAACGGCGTCACCATCGCCGTGGGCGGATTCGGCCTGGTCGGCGTCCCGGAAATCCTCATCAACGCGCTGCTCGACCAGGGCGCCACCGACCTCGAGACGGTCAGCAACAACTGCGGCACCGACGGCTTCGGCCTCGGCGTACTGCTGGAGAAGGGGCGCATCCGACGCACCATCTCCTCCTACGTCGGCTCCAACAAGGAGTTCGCCCGCCAGTACCTCTCCGGCGAGCTCGAGGTGGAACTGACCCCGCAGGGCACCCTCGCCGAGCGGCTGCGCGCCGGCGGCGCGGGCATCCCCGCGTTCTTCACCCCGGCCGGCGTCGGCACCCAGGTCGAGGAGGGCGGGCTTCCGCTGCGCTACGACGGCAACGGCGGCATCGCGGTCGCGTCGCCCCCGAAGGAGGTCCGCGAGTTCGACGGCGAGACCTACGTCATGGAGCGCGGAATCGTCGCCGACTACGCCCTGGTGCACGCCTGGAAGGGCGACCGGCACGGCAACCTCGTCTATCGCGCGAGCGCCCGCAACTTCAACCCGCCCGCCGCCACGTCGGGCCGCATCACCATCGCGCAGGTCGAGCACCTCGTCGAACCGGGCGAGCTCGACCCCAACGAGATCCACACCCCCGGCATCCACGTCCAGCGCGTCGTGCCCGTCGGACCTGTCGCTGTCGGCATCGAGAATCGGACGGTTCGTTCATGACCCAGACCGCCACCACCGTGAAGAAGCTGACCCGCGAGCAGATGGCCGCGCGTGTGGCCCGGGAACTCTCGGACGGGCAGTACGTCAACCTCGGCATCGGCATGCCGACCCTGGTGCCCAACTACCTCGATCCGGGCGTCGAGGTCATCCTGCACTCGGAGAACGGCGTGCTCGGCGTCGGCCCGTACCCGACCGAGGACGAACTCGATCCCGAACTGATCAACGCCGGTAAGGAAACCATCACCACCATTGCGGGCGCGTCGTTCTTCGATTCGGCGCAGTCGTTCGGGATGATCCGCGGCGGCCAGATCGACGTCGCCGTCCTGGGCGCGATGCAGGTCTCCGCGAAGGGCGACATCGCCAACTGGATGATCCCCGGCGCGATGGTCAAGGGCATGGGCGGCGCGATGGACCTCGTCCACGGTGCCAAGCGCGTCATCGTGATGATGGAACACGTCACGAAGAAGGGTGAACCGAAGATCTTCGACGAGTGCACCCTGCCGCTGACCGGCAAGCGCTGCGTCCAGCGGATCATCACCGACATGGCCGTCATCGACGTCACCGACGAGGGCCTGAAGCTCGTCGAGACCGCGCCCGGCGTGAGCGTCGACGACGTCGTCGCCGCGACGGCCGCGACCCTTCTCGTCTGATCTCACCGTCTCCGAAAGGCTCACGGGCCGAACACTTACGGGCCGAATGTCACACCGCGTCGATCTGACCGACCGAATGTGACATTCGGCCCGTCGGCGTCGGAGCCGGTGCGGGGTGCCACGCGAACGAAGCGAGCGGCGGGTCCAGTTCGGCACCGGTGAGGCGGTTGGCGAGCGTCGAGAGGGTGAAGGTGCCGACGCCGAGGACGACGTCGAGTGCATGGCGGGTGGTGAAGCCGGCGGCGGTGAACGCGGCCCACCGGTCGGCCGGGACCGCGCCCGCCGAGTCGAGCACGGCGACGGTGAATGTCCGCAGGGCCTCGAGTCGGGGATCGGTGAGCGGTCGGCCGGCCCGCAGGGCGTCGACGAGGTTGCCCGGCGCACCCATCCGCGTCAGCACGGCGGTGTGCAGTGCGACGCAGACGTGGCATTCGTTGCGCGTGGCGATCGTCAGCACGAGCACCTCGCGTTCGAGTTCGTCGAGGCTGCTGCGCTCGAACAGCGCACCGGCGCGGGTGAAGGCGGACAACAGTTCGGGGGATTCCGCCATGAGCGCCACGGCTGCCGGCACGTAGCCGAACTTCTGCCGGATCGCTTCCATGGTGGCCCGCGACGCAAGGGGTGCAGTCTCGGGTCGATGGTGGAGGAATGCTGTGGACACGGGACGGCCTCCGATAAGATAGACAATGTGGTTGACGAAATAGTAAACCGAGTTGTCGAAAATGTGCAAGACCCGACCCCGGGCTACGAGCTGCCCCTGCTCCTGTTCGCCGGATTCCGCTCGCTCGTCGACGCGCTGCATCGCCGGCTGGCCGAGGAGGGTCACCCGGACGTGCGTCCGGCCCACGGGTTCGCGATGCAGGCCGTCGGAGCGACCGGCGCGTCGGCGAGCGAGATCGGACGCCGCCTCGGCGTCTCCAAGCAGGCCGCCGGCAAGACCGTCGACCGGCTCGAGCGTCTCGGTTACGTTCGGCGCGAGCCGGATCCGTCGGACGCGCGGGCGCGGATCGTCGTGCTCACCGACCGGGGCCTCGACTGCCTGCGGCGGTCGGCGGTGATCTTCGACGACCTGCGGGCGGAGTGGGGGCGGACGCTCGGTGCGGACCGGCTCGAGCGCCTCGAGGTCGACCTGCGCGCCGTCACGCACGGTCAGGACGTCCGGCTCGACGCGCAGGCGTGGTTCGACCGGTAGCCGGGGCGGCTGGGGGATCTGGACAACTCGGTTAACAACGATTAACTTCGAGACTCGTTGCCGACGGACCAGGAGCCCCCGTGAGTACGCGCTTTCCCGCCATGGAACTGAAGGATCTGCCCGAGGACATCGCCGCGCGCGTGCTCGAGGTGCAGGAGAAGTCGGGCTTCGTGCCCAACGTGTTCCTCACCTTCGCGCGACGTCCCGCCGAGTGGCGGGCCTTCTTCGCCTACCACGACGCGATCATGCTGCGCGAGGACTCCGGCCTCACCAAGGGCGACCGCGAGATGATCGTGACGACGATCTCCGCCGCCAACAACTGCCTGTACTGCGTCGTCGCGCACGGGGCGATCCTGCGGATCTACGAGAAGAAGCCGACGGTGGCGGATCAGGTGGCGATCAACTACCGCACCGCGGACATCACCGCGCGCCAGCGCGCGATGCTCGACTTCGCCACCAAGGTCAACGAGCGGGCATACGAGATCGACGACGCGGACTTCGAGGCTCTGCACGCACACGGCTTCACGGACGAGGACGCCTGGGACATCGCCTCCGTCACGGCGTTCTTCGGTCTGAGCAACAGGATGGCCGGCGTCGCCGGCATGATGCCCAATCCGGAGTTCTACCTGATAGGCCGGGTCCCCCGCGCGTAGCCGCTCAGCCGTCGCCCGGTTCGGGGCCGGGCGCGGCGGTGGCGTCCGTGTCGCCGGTGTCGATGACGAGTTCGTAGCGCCGGCCGTACGTTTCCACGAGAGCCTGGAGGACGGCGACGACCGGGACCGACACCAGCGCACCGATCGCACCGAACAGCGACGCCCCGACGATCACCGACCCGAACGCGACGGCCGGATGGATCGACACGGTCTTCGACGTGATGCGCGGGTGCAGGACGTAGTTCTCGACCTGCTGGTAGGCCGTGCCGAACAGCACCACCCACAACCCGTCGATCGGCTGGTTGGCCGCGGCGATGATCGCGGGCAGCGCGATCGCCAGGTACGTCCCGAGGGTGGGCACGAACTGCGAGACGATTCCGGTCCACAACGCGAGCGGCAGCCAGTACGGCACGCCGATGATCATGAGGAAGATGCCGGTGCCCACGGCGCTGACCGCACCGAGGATGAGGCGGGAGACGACGTAGCCACCGGCCTTCTCGACGGAAATCTCCCACACGGTCGAGATGACTCGTTGCTGCCGGGCCGGGAACCAGCTCGAGATCGTGCGGCGCATCGCCGGGCCCTCGGCCGACATGTAGAACACGAACAGCAGCATGGTCATGGCCTGGAAGACCACGCCCACCACCGACGACACCACGCCGAGCACGCCGGGGGTGAACCGCTGAACCAGATCGCGCACCGTCTCGGGGGTCAGTCGCAGCAGTTCCGGACCCGTGGTGAAGTTCGTGTCGAAGACACGATTGGCCCATTCGGTGACTGCGGTCAGCGCGTCCGGTAAGGCTTTCAGCAACTGGCCCAACTGTTCGGCGAGCAACGTCCCGAACAGAGCGACGAATCCGACGGCGAACGCCAGCAGTCCGAACAGCACCAACCCGGTGGCCGCTCCCCGGCGCAGCCCGTGACGCTCGAGCCAGTCGACGACGGGCTCGAGCGTGATGCTCAGCAACCATGCGAGAAACAGCAATCCGAGGAAGCCGCGCAGGTTGTGGAACAGCCAACCGGACAGCTGGTAGGCGGCGACGGCAAGGAGGACGTACAGGATCGCCGGGCGAAGCCACTGTGGAGCCCGGGGTCCGTTGCGTTTGCGGTGTGCCGGCAGCGGGGCCGGCCCGTCCTCGCTCATCGCACTCTCCGCGGTCGCCCGACAGATCCGTTCACAGCCGGAATCTACCCGTCCGCGCCGCCCGGGCAGAGCGAATGTATCGGTCGCCACCACTATCGAGACGGACGATGCCTTCGCTCGACGAGGCCGGGACGAGCGCGAGGCGAGCCGGACGAGGCCGATACGACGAAACCGGCCCGGACTCGTGAGAGTCCGGGCCGGCGGTGGTAGCGGGGACAGGATTTGAACCTGCGACCTCTGGGTTATGAGCCCAGCGAGCTACCGAGCTGCTCCACCCCGCGTTGCATCACCGACTATACACGAGGCGGAGAGTGCTCCGTTCCAGGGTCGTCCGGGCGGTCCTGGAGACGCCCGAGGCTCTCCGCGTAGTAGCCACGAATGTGGTCGACGATGCGGGAGCGGGCGAGGTCGGCGTCGCCGGCGCGGACCGCCTCGAGCAGTCCCCGGTGCTCGCACCGCAGCCGGGCACACGTCGTGGGCCAGGTGGCGAGCGGAGCGCCGGCGAGCACGTAGCTCTCGATGGAGTCGCGCAGTCCGGTCATCATCGCCGCGATCACCTGGTTCCCGGCTGCGTCCGCCATCGCGATGTGGAACCGGGCGTCGAGCACCAGGAACTCGTGGGCCACGAGTTCGGCGTCGTCCATCGCGTCGAGCAGTTGTTCCGCGTGGGCGAGGTCGGGGGCCGGATCGCTCCCGGCCAGGGCGCGCATCACCTCCGTCTCGAGGACGAGCCGGGTCCGGACCACGTCCGCCACCGGGAAGCTCTGCGCCGCCACCTGCATGCGCATGAGCATCGACATGCCCCCGGTGGGGCGCGAGACGATCATCGCGCCCGCCGTCGGCCCGGATCCGGTCTGGGCGCTGAGCAACCCGAGCGCCTCCATGACGCGCAGGGCCTCCCGCACCGACGAGCGGCCCACGCCGAGATCGGCGGCCAGGACGCGCTCCCCGGGCAACCGTTGGCCGGGCGCGAGTTGTCCCGAGACCAGTTGCTGCTCGAGGTGGTTCAACACGGTCTCCCATGCGCGGGGCTCGGAGTGCGGCATGGTGTGAGCCTATGCCGGTCGCCGGACGGGCCGGACGCTCGGCGGCCGGGCGCGGCGTTCCGGGTGCGGCAGAGGAGATCCCGTGCCGCGTCCTCCCGGGGGACGACTCACGGCAGCATCCACGACAGCACCGGCGTCGACTGGAGATAGACCAGCACGCACAGCAGGGCCAGCATGCCGACGCTGTAGCCGACGACCTTGCGCAGCAGCAGCGGCTCGCTGCCCGGCCGGCCGACAGCGGTCGCCGCGATGGTGAGGTTCTGCGGGCTGATGAGCTTGCCCACGACACCGCCCGAGGTGTTCGCCGCGACCAGCAGCGTCGGATCGATGCCCGCGGCCTGCCCCGCGGTCTGCTGCAGCCGCGCGAACAGCGCGTTCGCCGAGGTGTCCGAGCCGGTCACCGCGGTGCCCAGCCAGCCCAGGATCGGCGACAGCAACGCGAAGATCGCGCCGGTTCCGGCGAGCCACGTGCCGATGGCGACGGTCTGCCCGGAATGGTTCATCACGTAGGCCAGGCCGAGCACCGTGGCTACGGTGGCGACGGAAAGCCGCATCCTCCACAGTGTCCCGGGGAAGGTGCTGAGAGTCAGGCGCACGGTCATCGGGAACCGGCCGCCGCCGCTGAACACCGTGTACACGAGGCCGACGACGATGCCCGAGAACAGCAGGAGGGTACCGGGATTCGACAGCCACGGCAGCGTGTAGATCGCGCCCGTCGACGGATCTCCGCTCGCGGTGAGCAGATTCCCGTACAGGCCCGGCCATTCGACCTTGATATCGGTGCCCGCCAGCCACTTCGGCACGTCCACGCCGAGCGTCCACAGCTTGGCGATGCCGAACACGACGATGACGAGCAGGTACGGGAACAGCGCCATCGCCGTGCGTGCGGCACCGATCGGTTCCGCGGTGACGTGCGAGTGCTGGTCGTCGGGGGTGCTCGGACGCCAGAACCGCAGCATGACCACGGCCGCGGCGAGGCCGACGAGGGAGGCGACGACGTCCGTGAGCTCGTACGAGAAGTGGCTCGAGCACCAGTACTGCGCGATCGCGAACGCGAAGCCGGTGACCAGCGCGATCGGCCACACCTGGCGGACGCCGCGCCGGCCGTCGACCAGCAGCAGCAACAGGATCGGCACGAACCAGGCGAGCACCGGTGTCTGCCGGCCGACGACGGCGGCGATCTCGGTCGCCGGGATACCGGTGAGGTTTCCGGCGGTGGTGATCGGAATTGCCATGGCGCCGAACGCGACCGGTGCGGTGTTCGCGACGAGTACGGTGACGGCGGCGCGGATCGGGGGCATGCCGATCGCGATGAGCATCGCGCCGGTGATCGCGACCGGTGCCCCGAAACCGGCGAGCGCCTCGAGCATTCCGCCGAAGCAGAAGGCGATGAGCATCGCCTGGATGCGCATGTCGCCGTGACCGACGGAGTTGAACACGTGCCGCAGGTCTTCGAAACGTCCACTGACGACGGTGAGTTCGTAGAACCAGATCGCGGTGACGACGATCCACATGACCGGGAACAGGCCGAACGTGAAGCCCTGCAGGGCGGACAGTCCGGCCAGCGGCGCCGGCATCCCGAAGCCGACGACGGCGACGACGAGGGCCACGGCGAGCGCGCCGAGCCCGGAGTACCAGGCCTTGAGTTTGAGGCCGGCGAGGAGCACGAAGAAGGTCAGGAGGGGGACCAGGCCCAGCAGAGCCGTCGCGGTGAGGTTGCCGGCGACGGCGGTGGTCGACGGTGTGTACGTCACCGCGAGCAGTTCGGTTTCCACATGAAACTCCAGGTTTGCGTCGCGGACCGCGACGGGATCTGTGGTCAGACCACAGGACCGTACACCATGACCTCGGTCACAATCCAGAACCGGAGGGAATTCGCAGAAAATCCGGACAGGGGGTGACGCAGGGCACCGACCATGGGTTACTGTGGTCTGACCACATAGACCCGATGCGGAGATCCACATGCGAATCGCCCTGTTCGCGACGTGCCTCGGGGACACGATGTTCCCCGGCGCCGTCTCGGCCACCGCCCTCCTCCTCGCGCGGCTCGGCCACGACGTCGTCTTCCCCGACGGCCAGACCTGCTGCGGCCAGATGCACGTCAACACCGGCTACCAGCCCGACGCGTTGCCACTCGTCGAGAACTACGCCGACGCCTTCGGCGACAACGGCATCGACGCGGTCGTCGCACCCTCCGGATCCTGCGTCGGGTCCGTGCGGCACCAGCACGAGATCGTCGCCGGTCGCTACGGTTCGCCGGCGCTGTGCAGCCGCGTCGACGAGGTGAAGGCCAAGACGTACGAGCTGTCCGAGTTCCTCGTCGACGTCCTCGGGGTCACCGACGTCGGGGCCTACTTCCCGCACCGCGTGACCTACCATCCCACCTGCCATTCGCTGCGCATGCTGCGCGTGGGGGACAAGCCGCTGCAGCTGTTGCGCGCCGTCCGCGAGATCGACCTCGTGGAGCTGCCGGAGGCCGACTCCTGCTGCGGATTCGGCGGCACCTTCGCGCTCAAGAACGCCGAGACCTCCACCGCGATGCTCGCGGACAAACTGTGCAACATCACCGCAACCGGTGCCGAATACTGCAGCGCCGGCGACTCGTCGTGCCTCATGCACATCGGCGGCGGACTGTCACGTCTGCGCACCGGAACCCGCACCATCCACCTCGCCGAGATCCTCGCCTCGGTAGAACCGGCCGTCTCTCCCAAGGGGGTGCCCGCGTGATCGCTCTCGGCATGCCGCCCGTCCCGCCGCGCGGCTCCGGAAATCTGCGGGGTGTCGCGGCGTTTCCCGCCGCGGCGCACCAGGAACTCGCAAACACCCAGCTGCGCCGCAACATCGGCAAGGCCACCCACACCATCCGGGCCAAGCGCCTGAGCGTGACCGGCGAGCTGCCCGACTGGGAGCAGTTGCGCGACGCCGGTGCCGCCGTCAAGACCGACGTGCTGAACCGGCTGCCGGAGCTGCTCACCCAGTTCGAGGCCGCGGTGACCGCCCGTGGCGGCGTCGTGCACTGGGCGGCCGACGCCGCCGAGGCCGATGCCATCGTCACCGACCTGATCCGCGCGACGGGCTCCGACGAGGTCATCAAGGTCAAATCGATGGCCACCCAGGAGATCGGGCTCAACGAGCACCTCGAGGAGCAGGGCATCACGGCCTACGAGACCGACCTCGCCGAGCTGATCGTCCAACTGGGCCACGACAAGCCCTCGCACATCCTCGTTCCCGCCGTCCACCGCAACCGGGCCGAGATCCGTGAGATCTTCCTGCGCGAGATGCCGGGCGTCGACCCCGATCTGGACGACAATCCCCGGCATCTCGCGGCTGCGGCGCGGAAGTTCCTGCGTCACAAGTTCATGACCGTGCCGGTCGCGGTGTCGGGCGCGAACTTCGGAATCGCCGACACCGGCACGCTCGCGGTCGTCGAATCCGAGGGCAACGGTCGCATGTGCCTGACGCTGCCGCAGACCCTGATCACCGTGATGGGCATCGAGAAGCTGCTGCCCACCTACCGGGATCTCGAGGTGTTCCTGCAGTTGCTGCCGCGCTCGTCCACGGGCGAGCGGATGAACCCGTACACGTCGATGTGGACCGGCGTCACCCCCGGCGACGGTCCGCAGGAGTTCCATCTCGTGCTGCTCGACAACGGACGCACCGCGGCGCTCGCCGACGAAATGGGACGCGAAGCGCTGCACTGCATCCGATGTTCGGCGTGCCTGAATGTGTGCCCGGTGTACGAGCGCACCGGCGGCCACGCCTACGGCTCGACGTACCCCGGCCCGATCGGCGCCGTGCTCAGCCCGCAACTCGCCGGCATGGATGCCCCGGGGGATCCGAACGCGACCCTGCCCTTCGCCTCGAGCCTGTGCGGGGCGTGCTACGACGCATGCCCCGTCAAGATCGACATCCCCTCGCTGCTCGTCGAACTGCGGCACCAGAAGGTCGAGCACGCGTCGTTCGGGATCGAGGCGGCCGCGATGAAGGCGGCATCACTGGCGATGTCGTCGTCGCGTCGCTGGACGACCGCGCAGAAGGCGGCCGGACTCGGCCGGCTCCTCGCCGGGAAGAAGGGGAAGATCACCTCGCTGCCGGGTCCGCTCGCCGGCTGGACGGAAGCCCGCGACATCCCGGCGCCGCCGAGACAGACCTTCCGGCAATGGTGGAACTCCGACGAGGGACGTGCCGCGCTGGCACAGGCGCGCGAGAAGGGACGGCAGCAGTGAGCACCCGCGACGTGATCCTCGGCCGGATCCGCGACGCCCGGACACTTGCCCCACCGGTACCGGTGCAGGTACCCCGCGAGTACCGCACCGGGCGCACCCTGCCGGACGCACAGCGGCGGGAACTGCTCGTGGACCGGCTCGTCGACTACAAGGCGCACGTGCACGAGTGCGCGCCGGCCGACCTTCCCGACGTGCTCGCACGGGTGCTGACCGAGCACGGCGTGCGCCGCGTGGGGGTCCCCGCGGGATTGGACCGGTCGTGGCTCGCACGGTTCGACGGCGACGTGGTGGTGGACTCGTCCGAGATCCCCGCCCCGGACCTCGGCGACCTCGACGGCGTCGTCACCGCCTCCGCGGTCACGTGTGCCGAGACGGGCACCATCTTCCTCGACGGCGGCCCCGACCAGGGCCGGCGCGCGCTGACCCTCGTGCCGGACCTGCACGTGTGCGTCGTGCCCCTCGCCGACGTCGAAGTCGGGGTGCCCGAGGCGCTGATGCGGCTGGTGCCGGAACGCCCCACCACCATGATCAGCGGCCCCTCCGCGACGTCCGACATCGAACTCGAGCGGGTCGAGGGCGTGCACGGGCCACGAACCCTGATCGTGGTGATCGTCGGATGACCGCCACCCGCACCCGGTCCGGGTTCGGGTGGCAGTTCCGCGGCAGTTGCCGCTCCCTCGGCGAGTTCTACTTCTTCGCCCCGGACGGCGAGGAACCGGTCGTGCGGCGACGGCGGGAGGCAGCTGCGAAACGGATCTGCGCGAGCTGCCCGGTGCTGACGGAGTGCCGGACCCACGCGATGCTCGGCCGCGAGCGGCACGGGGTGTGGGGCGGGCTGTCGGAGCGGGAGCGCCGCGCCCGGTGCTGACGGCGAGGCGCTCCCGGTCCGCTCGGACGAGGAGCGCCCCGCAGCAGCTTCACCCCACGGCCGCGAGCGGTGCCGCAGTCCGGCCGGTGGCGGCCGGCACCGACTTCAGCGAAATCGAGCGCCTGGCCCTCATCGGCCGCTGACGCGGCCGGTGTGTCCTTTGGGTTGCCCTGGCAGCCCAAAGGACACACCGCTGGGGGCGTTACGACTGCCAGGGGATCCGGTACGGCTCCTGGTCCTGCCCGGCCGCAGGCGTGGTACGCGGCGAGGCCGGGAACCACCGGAACCGCGGATTCGCCTTCAGTTCGGCGACCTCCGGTGGAACCGGATGTGCCACCGCCTCGATCTCGGACCAGCGGCACTGTCCGGCAGCAACTCTCGACGCGTACTGCCGCAGTGCGGGAGAGGCGTCGCTGCTCGCCGCGAGTTGTTCCATCACCGCATCGTCGACCTGAATGCATCGGTTCGCGCCGGCGAACCGCTGTGCGCGAATCACGGCGGTGTCGAGGTCGGTCACGGCTCGGTGGATGCGGTCCAGTGGACCGTCGAGATGCGAGGGCACGTCCCTCACGGCGCATCCGCCCAGGGGTTCTCGCCGACCGAGTACGCGTCGGAGGGCTTGTTCGCGGGGCCGCGGACGTCTGCGACGCCGGCGAGGTCGACAGCCACCGCCGCCCGGTGCTCGGTGCGCTCGTACGCCTCGGTCAACGGCGCCAGCGTGTGCTCGACCTGCTCCTGCAGGGCGTTCGTCGGAGACGCCAGGGCCTCGAGAAATGCCGTCAGTGCGTCCGTGAGCTCGCGGATCCGCGTCACGACGTCGTCGACGAATGCGATCGTGTCCCGAACGATCCTGGCGAGGGTGAGGATCTGTACGGCCGTGCCGGCGAACGGGACCTTCTTCAGCGCGAACTTCAGCGTCTGCATCCCGTCGTCGAACGCCACCTCTTCCTCGAGCATCTCCTTCAGCGACCGAACCGCGGTGACGATCCCTTCCCGGATCTTCTCCGCAACCAGGTTGCACGTCTCCTCGACCACGCGTCCGACCGGTCCCTCCCACCGGAGCGCGTCGACGATCCGGCCGGCGTAGTCCGTGAACGCCCGGGCAGCCTGCCCGTTCCAGTGGGGATCCAGAGCCCGCACCACGGCGTCGAGATTCTCCCCGCCGGCCTCCACCGCCTCCCCGGCGATGCGGTACGCGTTGCCGAGTCGCCGCAGTTCGTTCCAGTTTCCGTCCAGCGGTTCGATCACCTGGGCGATCGGGCTCCACTCGGTCAGCATCTCGATTGTCTTGTCGACGTCGCCGAGCCAGCCGGCCGCCTCCGCGACGATCTCACGGACGTCCTCGTCGGGGGCTTCGGGGTGAGGGAGTTCGGTCCTGCCCGCAACCCCGGTCCGGACGGGATCGGGGTACGGTCGCGCCGGGCCGGCGGCCGGTGTCTCCGGATCGTATGCGTCGATCGACTCCGGAAAGAGGAGGTTGGCATTGAGCCGTTCGTAGTTGCGTTCCTCCGTGTCGTAGTAGATCCACGCGCAGCGGTTCAATTCGATGCCGGTCTTCAGGCAGAGATCGGCAAGGACGAAGTATCGAGACTGTGCCGACGGCAGAACTGCCCGGAACCCGTCCTGGATCGTCCGCAACAGTGCACCGTCCAGTGTGCCGGCCGGCTCACCGTGGACGGCGAGGTACCGGTTGGCCCACAACACATCGTTGCCGATCTCCTGCGCAGCGACGGCAGCGCCGGCGATCTGATTCGCGGTGGCGCTGAACCTCTCGTATGTCTCGGACATCACGACCTCCTCAGCGACTCGACGAGGCCGTCGATGGAATCGTCGTCGAGCTGGCCGGCCACACCGCGATCCGCCTGCACGACGAAGACCGCGACCTCCGCTGAGGCCAGGCCGGTGGTGGCCACGAAGTCCCACCGTGCTGCCGGCGGGGCACATTCGTGGATGTGCGGGATGTCGGCTACACGCGCCGTGATCCGGACCGCCGGATTTCCGTCGATGTCGAAATGGACCGGGGCCGAATACTCGACCGTCGGCGACTGTTCCCGGCCGGAGTACATCCACTCGACTGCTCGAACCTCGTGAGCAGCCACGGTCAGCAGGTCACCGGCGGGCCGCCCCGTGATACCCACGGACGCCAGCGTGGACGTGTCTTCCGCGGCGCAGTACCCATTCCCGAAGGAGGATGCCGAACCGATCACCATCATTTCACCGCCACGGCCGTTCCACCCCATAATGGACTCTCCCCCGAACCAGCCGGGTGGCGTGGTGTACGTGAGCCCGAACTTCGTCGGTACCGGTTGCGGTGCGCCCTCGGGAACGTCGGGCAGTTTCGGAGCCCGCTCCATCGTTGGGAATCCCGGTGGCAGTTCACGTCGTGGTGTTGTGGCAGTAGGTGACTCGGCACGTGACGTCGTGACCGGTGGGGCCCACTCCGGCGCCGCATCCGGAACATCCGGCGCCAGCAGGCTCCCTGCTGCCGATATCCCGCCGATGGCGAGCGCGCTCCCCACGCACCACAACACCACTTTGCCCAGCTCGAAGACGACGACGCCCCACTTCGACATTTCTCGACCCCCCTTGTCGACAGCGGAACCATACCAGTTGATCTGGTCCACAGGGTTTTCCGCGCCCCGAGGGTGTGGAGAACCGGGACCGCCGAACGAGCAACGGCCGCCGGGACGTGGGAGAACGGGGTTCTGCGTGGTCCGCGGGATCGGTCGATCTCACATGCTGTCGAGGCGCCACTGGGCGAGCTGGACTGCGTTCGAGACGCATTCGGTCACCACCGCCGATCGTTCGGCGGGTCCGGGCGCCGTGAGCACCTGCAATCGGTCCGCCTCGCCGATCGGAACGAACCGCGCCAGTGCGAACAGCCGCGCGCCCGGCTCGTCGGGCAGTTCGGTGATGCTCGGCGGTTCGATCCGACCGTTCGACAGCCGGTCGAGCAGACCGTAGAGCCGGCCGAGCCCCACGCTCAGTTCGGCGAAATCCACCGGGCCGGAAACCGTGTCCGGCCACGGCTCGACCTCCGCGCGTGGGTACGGGTCGTCCGGAAGCCAGTTCTTCACCCGGATCCGCTCTTCCCCGATGCACTCCAGGACGTATCGACCGTCGTCGAGTTCGGTGTCCATCACGATCCGCGCGATCGTGCCGACGTCGTGGCGGGTCTCCCCGCCCCCCACCTCGTGCCCTCGCTCGATGAGCACGACGCCGAATCGTGGCCCGTCCGGATCTGCGAGGCAGTCCCGGACCAGGCGGCGGTAGCGCGGCTCGAACACATGGAGCGGAAGCGCGTCGCCCGGCAGCAGCACGGTTCCCAGCGGGAACATCGGGAGCACGGGCATCAGGGCAGCCGCAGCCGGGGAATCGGCGGTTCCGGAATCGGCTCGCCGCGTTCGATCTCGGTCAGCAGGTGCTCGGCCCACGCCGCCAGACCGTCGATGTCCAGCCCGTGCGGCGGCTCGTCCTCGTAGTGCCGGATCCGCGCCTCCCCCTGCCGCAACAACGACGCCGCACCCGCCGGATTGTCCCGCAGCAGATGCGTCAGCCCCACGGCGAGCTGCGCCAGCCCCTGCCACAGGGGCCGCTCCTCGACCGGCGCCGATTTCCACGTGCTCTCCAGCACCTCGTGCGCATGAAACGGATGGCCGTGGTCGAGCAGCCGCTGGGCCTCGGTGATCGCCTCGTCGGGCTCGAGGTCCAGGTCCTCCGGGACCCGCTCGACACCCTCCTCGCCGTAGGGGAGAGGACGCCCCAGCGCGTCGCGCGGACGGGCATTCTGCGGCCTACCGTCGACGGTTCGATCCCGTTCAACCATGAACCCAGCGTAAACCGGTATCGCCGACCCGACCGCGCTTCTCGCGAGCCCCGTCGACGGCGCGGGCCAGCTCGTCGCGCAGCAGCTCCGGCGACGCGGGACAGACGTGGGTGTGGCGGCCCGTCCGGAACAGGTACCGGCCGTCCCCGACGACGTCGAACCAACCGAGATCGGTGACCGGCGTGAAGGTCAGACCGTCCGGTGAGGACAGTACCCGCAGGTTGCCCGTCCCGGACCGGGGATCGGTCAGCAGCCGTCGCAATCGGACTGCGGGCGGCGCCTGCGCGGTCCGCAGTACCTGCGTCGGGGTCGAGAACTCCGCCACCTCCGCGGTGGGCGCGGACAGCGCCGGCGCCGTGCCTGCGGGTGCGTCGGGCAGACACTGCACGACGGCGTCCGCCAAGGTGTACGCCGACGTGGTCGTGACGACGAAGTCGCCGGCACGCCCCGGTTCCTGTCGCACCAGGACCGCGGAGTCGTGCCTGATGCAGCCCCGCAGCCGCAGCTCGGAGTCGGCCGAGGTCTGCCCGTACGCCTCGACGGTGACCTCCGCGTGCCGCATCGTCGCCATCGCCGCCGCGAGCTGCTCGTCGGGATTCATGCGCCGCCACCGGTGGGCCGCCTCCACGTTCGCGGCGTGTTCGTCCTCCCACAGCGCGGTCGAGCGGTAGCGCAGGGGAAACGGGACCTCGTCGAGTCCTGTCGCGGTCCACAGCGCGAGGAACCGGTCGGGTGTGAGCCGCCACGTCATGCCGGATCGACCCCCAGTACCGGCGGCGCGGTGAGCGGCATCGGACCGATCAGCTCGTTCCCGTTGTCGATGCCCACGAGGTAGCTGGGCACCGTGCGGGCGGCGTCGTCGTCCCGTGCCGGGCGTGCGGGGGCGCCCAGCATGCCCGGGTACATGCCGCCCGCGCGGCCGGAGCCGGCGCGCGCGCCGGGACCCGACGTCGCCGAACCGGTCGTTCCGTTCGCCATCGGCACGCCGCCGACGGGACCGGGTCCGCCGAGTCCCGGAGCGCCGGCGCCGGTCCCCGCGCCGGCGCCTCCCGCGCCACCGCCCCCCGACGTCGCTCCGCCGGTTCCGCCCGGGAATCCCCCAGGGGAGCGCTCCGGGGTCGTGGTCGCGCCGGCCGCCGTCGTCGCGGCCGGGACGGTCGTCGAGGGCTCGGCAGCACCCGTCGTCGGGTCGCCCGGTGCCGCGTGACGGTCTGGGGCAGGGGCGTCTGGGGCTGGGGCGTCGGGGGCTGGGGCGTCGGGGGACGCGGTGTCCGTGACCGGTCGGCCGTCGCTGCCGGCTCCCGCGGGCCCGGAACCGCCACCTCGGCCGTTCGCACTATCCGCGGGGCGCTCCGCTGGGCTCGGTCCGAGCGGTCCCGATCCTGCCGTCGCCTCGTGCGGGGACGGCAGGATCGGGACCGCCGTGCCGGATTCGCGGTAGTGCGGGACGTAGAGCGACTCCATGACGCGCACGGCCTCGGTGCGTGCAGCCTCCGCCGCCCGCGCGAACTCCGCCGTGTCCTGTGGCACCACCACACCCGACGGCATCGGGATCCGTATCGGCGGTGGTTGCACATTGGTTCGGACGGCGGTGGCGATCTCCGATGCCGCAGCCAGCTTCGTCGACACCGCCAGCAGGGCGGCGACCAGTTGTTCGGCCGACGTCGCGAAGGAGCGGGTCGCCGCCACGGCCTGCTGTGCCGCCTCGCCGTCCCATCCCTCGGCAATCTTGTTGCAGATCATCTGGGTTCCGAAGATGAAGCCGATGCTCATGTCGGTCGCGATCGCGCGCCAGCTCTCCGCCAGGCTCCTCATCGCACCCGGGTCCATTCTCTGGACGTCCCGGTAGATGGCGTCGTGCTCCATGCTGTGGAAGTTCTCGAACACGGTGGCATAGTCCGGATCGAAGCTGCCGTCGAGCCGTGCAACGAGGCTGGTGTGCCAGTTCGTCAGGGCGTCGACCCGCTCCGGCACCGCGGGATCGAGCAGCGGATCGAGCATCGACCGGATCGGATTCTCGTTGTACGACAATTTATTCGGCACTTCCGCTCACGACCGCGACGTGTCGCGCCGCGCGTCTTCCGGTGCCGTGTGAAGCCTCGACTGACATGCCCATGGAGTCCCCCCGATTCCGTGGTAGTGCGCAGGATCGTAGCGGACCGGACAGTCCTGTGGCGAGTCGTGCCGGGCCGTGCAGGTGGTGCCGCGATCGCCCTCGTCGCATCCGCGCGGTCCCCAGTCGTCCGCGCCCTCGATTGAGTTCGCGGATGACTGCCGCCCGCGCGGATATCGCGCGACTCGTCGACCGGCGCAAAAGTGCTGGCGTTCAGGCAGAGTCGGTCGTGCCGAGGTGCCGGGCCCAGTCGTACTCGGCGTCGAGGAATCCCTGCCCGCCCGCGGCGAAGGTCTCGCGCATGCGGGCGAGGACCTCGTGGAACTGGGTGAGCCGCTCGTAGGCGGACTCCGGGGTGCCCCTGGCCTTGATGAGGAAGCCTCGGCGAAGTTGTTCCGCGGACTCGAATCCGCCGAAGCTCACGGCTCGGGTCAGGTCCTCGGATCGGTCGATCGCGTGGGACAGTGTCGCGAGCATGGTGTCGCATAGTGCGACGATCTCGTCGATCGTGTGGGGGTCGAGTCGCAGCGGTCTGCTCACCTTGTTCCTTCCGATCAGTTGCCGATGAGTACGGAGATCCGCGCGGCGGTGTCCTCGAGTCCGGCGCACCATTCCCCTTGCGGGACGCCGTTGCCGTGGTCGGGGTGGTAGACGCGCGAGATGATGAGGACCCCGAACGACGTCTCCACGTTGACGGCACACGCGTGGCGCAGGCTCGGGTCGACCTCGAGGAGGGCGCGTCGGCCGTCGACTTCGATGGGGGTCGCGTACCCGCCGACCTTCTCCTGCACTTCGGCGAAGGTGATGTTGCCGGAATTGAGATTGAGTCCGTAACGGCGGAGAACTCCGGGGATGCGTAACGTGCCCTGATAGCTGCACCCGAGGAATGTGTAGTGCGTCGCGGCGAAGTCGCTGACCTCCTCCGACTTCGGGTCGTAGCCGGCGTCGCGGAGTACCTGGTCGGGGATGTCGAGGCAGGGGTCGAACGTGACCGGGGGCCGGTCGGATTCGTCGACGATGCGCGGCACACGGGTGGTCGACGTGGCCGGCGGCTCCGCGGGTGCTGTGGGTTCCGGGGGTGCGACGGAGGTGCACGCGCCGGCCGTCGCCGCCGCGACGGCGACGATCCACCCACGCGTGCGTACCCGTCGTCGTTCTCGGTAGGTCGCGGCGCGAGCGTGTGGCCGACGCGCTCTCCGGTCACCCGCGACATCCGTTGCGTGCGCAGTCGGCCGATCGCCGCGCGAAGACGTCCCCCCGATCATGGACCCCCCGATCCGTCGTGTGGGGCAGATCCTAACGGACGGCGCCGACGAGGCGCAGGGCCAGATCGGAGTAGAGGTTCGCGATGGCGTGGGGCTCGTTGTAGCGGCCGGAGGGGTACCAACGGCAGATGTCGACGCACAGCGACATCAGGGCCAGGGTGACGCCCTCGGTGTCGGGGACGGTGAACTCGCCGGAGGCGACCCCGGCGTCGACGATGGTGCGGACGACCTGGGTGGTGCGTCGGCGCAGGCCGGTGATGACGCGGTAGTGCTCCGGGGTGAGGGCGGTCAGTTCGTACTGGACGACGCGGGCGCGGCGATGGTGCTCGGCCTGCCACTCGGCGAACCGGGCGATGACGGTGGACAGACGCGTGGTGGCGTCCTCGTCGGGCAGGTCGGCGGTGCGCACCACCTCGAGGGCGAGATCGTGGCCCTCGTAGCTGATCGCGTAGAGCAGTTCTTCCTTGGACTTGTAGTGCGGGTACATCGCGGCCGGGCTCATGTCGAGGCGGGCGGCGATCTGGCGGGTGGTGGTGCCGCCGTAGCCGTTCTCGGCGAACACCTCGACGGCTGCCTCGCGTAGCCGGGCCGCGGCCTTCGATCCGCTGATCACCGCGTCCCTGGATGTGCTCACGTCGTGCTCCCGTTCCTGCTGCGGCCTGGTTGACAAGATAGCGGCCGCGGTTCACTATAAGCGCACGCTTAGAAAATAAGCAGATGCTTACAGATTTGAGGAGCGGTTGATGCGACGCACCCTGTACGGCCCCGATCACGAGGCGTTCCGCGAGTCGGCGCGCGAGTTCGTGAACCGGTTCGTCATGCCCCGTGCGGAGGAGCTCATCGAACGTCACGAGATCCCGCGTGACATCTGGATCGAGGCCGGTAAGGCCGGCTTCCTGGGGCTCGAGATCCCGGAGCGCTTCGGTGGCATGGAGGCGAACGACTACCGCTTCAACGCCATCCTCGGCGAGGAGTTCGCCCGGGCCAACATGGCGCTGTCCTCGTCGATGGGTATCCATTCGGACATCACCGTCCCCTACATCGTCCACCTGGGCAACGAGGAACAGCGCGAGCGCTGGCTGCCGCGCTGCGCCACCGGCGAGCTCATCTGTGCCATCGGCATGACCGAGCCGTCCGGCGGCTCCGACCTCGCCAACCTGAAGACCACCGCCGTGCGCGACGGTGACGACTGGATCCTCAACGGCGCCAAGACGTTCATCACCAACGGCTACAACTGCGACCTCGTCGTCGTCGCGGCCCGCACCGACCCGTCGAAGGGCGCGAAGGGCATCTCCCTGTTCGCCGTCGAGCGCGGGATGGAGGGCTTCGAGAACGGCCGCAAGCTGGACAAGGTCGGTCAGCCCGAGGCCGACACCGCAGAGCTGTTCTTCAAGGACGTTCGCGTCCCGCACGCCAACCTCATCGGCGAGGAGGGCATGGGCTTCATCTCGATGATGAAGATGCTGCCGCAGGAGCGACTCGGCTCCGCGGTCAACAATGTGCACCACGCCAAGCACATCCTGCTCGAGACCATCGAGTACGCGAAGGAGCGCAAGGCGTTCGGCCAGGCCATCGGCGCCATGCAGTACAACAAGTTCCTGCTGGCCGAGCTGGTCACCAAGATCGAGGTCGCCGAGGCGTACGTCGACCAGGCCGTCGAGGCGCATGCCGACGGCAAGCTCACCGCCGTGGACGCGGCCAAGGCGAAGTGGTGGAGCGCGCAGACGCAGTCCGAGGTCCTGGACGCGTGCGTGCAGATCCACGGTGGCTACGGGTTCATGAACGAGTACCGTGTGGCTCGTGCATGGAAGGACGCCCGCGTCACCAAGATCTGGGCCGGCACCAACGAGATCATGAAAGAACTCATCGGCCGCGATCTGGGCCTGTAGAGACTCGAAGCGTCAACACCGAACAAGGAGCGCGTGATGCCCGAAGCTGTGATTGTCTCCGCCGCCCGTTCTCCCATCGGGCGGGCAATGAAGGGGTCGCTCAAGACCGTGCGCCCGGACGATCTGGCCACCCAGATGGTCGCCGCCGCCCTGGCGAAGGTGCCGGAGCTGGACCCGACCCAGATCGACGACCTGTTGCTCGGCTGCGGCCAGCCCGCCGGCCAGTCCGGGTTCAACATCGCCCGCGTCGTCGCGGTGCAGTTGGGCTACGACTTCCTGCCCGGCGTGACCGTCAACCGCTACTGCTCGTCGTCGCTGCAGACCACCCGCATGGCACTGCACGCGATCAAGGCCGGTGAGGGCGACGTGTTCGTCTCCGCCGGTGTCGAGTCCGTCTCGAGCTTCGTCACCGGCAACGCCGACGGCCTGCCGAACACCAAGAACCCGCTCTTCGCCGACGCCGAGGCCCGCACCGCCACGCTCGCCGAGGGTGGCACGGCGTGGACCGATCCGCGCAGCGAGGGTCTGCTGCCTGACGTGTACATCGCGATGGGCCAGACCGCGGAGAACGTCGCGTCGATGACCGGCATCTCCCGCGAAGACCAGGACCGGTGGGGCGTGCGGTCGCAGAACCGGGCCGAGGAAGCCATCAAGTCCGGCTTCTTCGAGCGCGAGATCAGCCCCGTCACCCTGGCCGACGGCACCGTCGTGACCACCGACGACGGCCCCCGGCCCGGCACCACGTACGAGGCCGTGAGCCAGCTCAAGCCGGTGTTCCGCCCCGACGGCACCATCACCGCGGGCAACGCCTGCCCGCTCAACGACGGCGCCGCGGCCCTGGTGATCATGTCCGACACCAAGGCCGAGGAGCTGGGCCTGACCCCGCTGGCACGGATCGTCTCGACCGGCGTGTCCGGCCTGTCGCCGGAGATCATGGGCCTGGGCCCGATCGAGGCGGTCAAGAAGGCCCTCGCGAACGCCGGCAAGACCATCTCCGACATCGACCTGTTCGAGATCAACGAGGCGTTCGCCGTGCAGGTGCTCGGCTCCGCCCGTGAGCTCGGCATCGACGAGGACAAGCTGAACGTCTCCGGTGGTGCGATCGCCCTCGGCCACCCGTTCGGCATGACCGGGGCGCGGATCACCGCCACGCTGCTCAACAACCTGCAGACCCACGACAAGCAGTTCGGCGTGGAGACGATGTGCGTCGGCGGTGGTCAGGGCATGGCGATGGTGCTCGAGCGCCTGAGCTGACCCCTCTCGACCGGAACGCGAACGAGGCGCGGTCGCGGGCCCGAAAGGGCTTGTGACCGCGCCTTTTTCGAAAAAACAATCTTGAACTCGAGCGCGAATTCAACTATACAAGTCGCGTAGGTACCAATTTTCGGAGGAGACTACCCCCATGTCCGTACTCGACAAGTTCCGACTCGACGACCGCGTCGCGATCGTCACCGGCGCGTCCTCCGGCCTCGGCGTCGCCTTCGCTCAGGCCCTCGCCGAGGCCGGAGCCGACGTCGTGCTCGCGGCCCGTCGCGCGGACCGGCTCGAACAGACCGCCGAACTCGTCCGTGCGGCAGGTCGCCGCGCGCTGAGTGTCGAGACCGACATCGCCGAGCCCGAGCAGGCGCAGCGGATGGTCGACGCCGCGGTCGAGCACTTCGGCAAGGTCGACATCCTCGTCAACAACGCCGGTATCGGCACGGCCGTCCCGGCCACCAAGGAGACTCCGGAGCAGTTCCGGCGCGTCATCGACATCAACCTGAACGGTTCGTACTGGGCAGCGCAGGCCGCCGGGCGCGTCATGCAGCCGGGCAGCGCCATCGTCAACATCTCCTCCGTCCTGGGCCTCACCACCGCGGGACTGCCGCAAGCCGCCTACGCCGCGAGCAAGGCCGGCGTGATCGGTCTGACCCGCGACCTGGCCCAGCAGTGGGGGGCTCGCAAGGGCATCCGCGTCAATGCCATCGCGCCGGGATTCTTCGAGACGGAGATGACCGACGAATACCAGCCCGGCTATCTCGACAGCATGAAGCCGCGAATCGTCCTGGGCCGCACCGGTGATCCCGCCGAGATCGCCGCCACCGCCGTGTGGCTCACCTCGGCGGCCGCCGGTTACGTCACCGGACAGACGATCGCGGTCGACGGCGGCCTCACCATCAACTGAAGTTTCCAACCACACCGGAGGTAAGCAGTGAGCGAAGCAAGCACCCGTACCGCCATCGTCACCGGCGCCGCGCGCGGTATCGGCGCCGCAGTGGCCAAGCGTCTCGCCGAGGACGGATTCCAGGTCGCGGTTCTGGACCTCGACGAGTCCGCATGCGCCGACACCGTCTCGGCCATCGAGTCGGCCGGCGGCAAGGCCCTCGCCGTCGGTGCGAACGTCGCCGACGAGCAGTCCGTCGCCGCGGCCGTGGAGAAGGTCTCGAGCGAACTGGGCGATCCCACGGTGCTGATCAACAACGCCGGCATCACCCGCGACAACCTGCTGTTCAAGATGACCGTCGACGACTGGGACGCCGTGATGAACGTGCACCTGCGGGGCGCGTTCCTCATGTCCCGTGCGACGCAGAAGTACATGGTGGAGGCCAAGTTCGGTCGCATCGTCAACCTGTCGAGCACCTCCGCGCTGGGCAACCGCGGCCAGGTCAACTACTCCGCTGCCAAGGCCGGCATGCAGGGCTTCACCAAGACCCTCGCGATCGAGCTCGGCAAGTACGGCGTGACCGCCAACGCGATCGCCCCCGGTTTCATCGAGACCGAGATGACCGCGGCGACGGCCGAGCGGGTCGGGATGTCGTTCGAGGACTTCAAGGCCGCCGCGGCGTCGCAGATCCCCGTCGCCCGCACCGGAAAGCCCGAGGACATCGCGCACACCGCGTCGTTCCTCGCGAGCGAGGGCGCGGGCTTCGTCTCCGGCCAGGTCATCTACGTCGCCGGTGGTCCGAAGGACTGACGGCGGAGACCGAACCACGACGACGCCGTGCGTCCTTCCCCCCTGCGGGAGGACGCACGGCGTCGTCGTCTGTACGGTCGGTTACGGCTGCCGGACCGCCTGCCGGCGGTGCAGGAGCCAGCACGCGCCCGCGATCGTCGCGGTGAGGGCACCCGTCGCGACGAGCTGGGTGCGCGCGGCCGAGTCGAACAGTGCGAGCACGGCGATGCCGGCGAGCAGGCCGAGCGTCGCGTACGACAGGTACGGGAAGCCCCACATCTTCAGCGGCAGAGCGTCTTCGGTGCCTTCGCGGCGTGCCCGCTTACGCAGCACGAGGTGCGAGACCGCCACGAACGTCCACAGCACGAGGATGGTCGAGCCGACCGCGTTGAGAAGCAGCGGCAGGACCTTGTCGGGACGCACGTAGTTGAGTGCGACGGTGACGAATCCGAACGCCACCGAGGCCAGGACCGCGTTGCGGGGCACGCCGTTGGCGGCCACCCGGCCGAACACCGGGTACGCCGAACCGCGTTGCGAGAGCGAGTAGATCATCCGTGAGGCGCTGAAGAGCATCGCGTTGAGCGAGGACAGCAACGCCACCACGACGATCACGGTCATCACGGCGGCGGCCCCCGGCACCGAGCCGGCGTTCAGCACCGCGACGAACGGTCCCGTGACGAGATCCTCGGAGGTCCACGGCAGCACCGTCACCATGATCAGCACCGAGCCGATGTAGAAGACCAGGATGCGCCAGATCAGCGTGCGCACCGCGCGGCCGACGTTGCGGCGCGGATCCGAGGTCTCGGCGGCTGCGATCGCGATGATCTCGGTGCCGCCGAACGCGAACACCACGATGAGCAGTCCGGCGGCGATGCCGGCGATACCGGTGGGGGCGAAGCCTCCGTGTGCGGTCAGGTTCGCGAACCCGGTGCTGTCGAAGGCCGGCACCCAGCCGGCGATCATCGCGACGCCGATCGCGAGGAAGGCGACGATGGCGACGATCTTCAGTGCCGCGAACCAGAATTCGACCTCACCGAACCGGCGCACGCCGACGAGGTTCACGCCGGTGAGGACGACCATGAAGAACAGGGCCGCGGCCCACTGCGGGATCCCGGGGATCGAGGCGGCGGTGATGGCGGCGGCGCCGGTGGCCTCCGCCGCGATCACGATGACCACCTGGATCCAGTACAGCCAGCCGATGGTGCGACCGGCGACGGAACCGAGGGCGTTCTCCGCGTGCACCGAGAACGCACCGCTGGCGGGGTTCGCGGCCGCCATTTCGCCCATCATCCGCATGATGAGGACCACGAGGGCTGCAGCGGCGAGGAACGAGACGAGGATGGCCGGGCCGGCGACCGCGATGCCGGCGCCGGAGCCGACGAACAGGCCCGCGCCGATCGCGCCGCCGAGGCTCATCATCACCAGTTGCCGCGGTCGCATCGCCTGATGCAGCATCGCCCGTGGGGCGGGCGCGGCCGTGGTGGCCGGTGGGGTGGCCAAGGTGTCAGTCATCGATGCGCTCCCCCGCCGGCACCAGCTGGTCGAGGGCGATCTCGAACGCCGTGGCCGCGACGCCCGTATGGTCGGCGCTGCGCTCGTGGCAGCGCTGCAGCGCCCCGGCAACCGTGTCCGAGACGTCACCGAAGATCGCGGCGTCGGAGACCTCGACGTCGCCCTCCATGAGCTGCGCGAAGGCGCGGGCCATGCCGCTGTTGGCGATGAAGTCGGGGATCACCGAGACGGACTTGTCGGCGTGCTCGTAGGTGGGACCGTAGAAGATCTCGTCGTCGGCGAAGGGGACGTTCGCGCCGCTGGCGATCACCTCGAGGCCCGCCGCGACCATACGGTCGACCTGCTCGCGGGTGACCAGCCGGGACGCGGCGCACGGGAGGAAGACCTCGGCGCCGAGGTCCCAGATCGCGTCGTGCACCTCGGTGAAGGGACGCATCCGGTCGCTGCGGAGCGCGTTGCCGTTCTTGGTCAGCAGCAGGGTGCGCACCTCGTCGAAGTCGAGTCCGTCCGTGTCGAGGATGCCGCCGTCGCGGTCGATGATGCCGACGACGCGGGCGCCGGCCTGCGCCAGGTAGTAGGCCGCGGCCGCCCCGACGTTGCCCCAGCCCTGGACGAGCACGCGCTTGCCGGTGAGCTCGCGGTTGCCGGCCGCGTCCCCGTAGATGCGGTAGTGGTGCCGCACCGACTCGGCGACGCCCCAGCCGGTGATGAGATCGGCCACCGTGTACTTCGCGTCCGGGGCGGGGGTGAAGCGGGTGTCCTCGACGACCTTGGCCACACCGAGCCGCAGCTGCCCGACCCGCTGGATGCGCTCGCGCTCGTCCGCGGCGAAGTGCCCGTTGACGACGCCCTCCTGGGGATGCCACAGACCGTTGCTCTCGGTGAGCGGCACGACCTCGCTCATCTCGTCGACGTTGAGGTCGCCGCCGGTGCCGTAGTAGGCGCGCAGCAGCGGCGCGACGGCCGCGAACCAGCGGCGCAGCACCCCGTCCTTGCGCGGGTCGGACGGATCGAAGTCGATGCCGGACTTGGCGCCGCCGATGGCCGGACCGGAGACGGTGAACTTGACCTCCATGGTCTTGGCCAGGGACTCGACCTCGCGGCGGTCGAGGCCGCGGCGCATGCGGGTGCCGCCGCCGGCCGCTCCACCACGCAGGGAGTTGATGACGACCCAGCCGCGGGCAGTGGTCTCGGTGTCGTGCCACTCGAAGACGATCTCGGGGGCCTTGTCCTCGAAACGGGTCAGCAGGTTCTTCATGTCTTCTCTCGGGAGTCGGGACGGTGCGGTGCCCGGGTGCGGGCGAATGAAGAAGACTGTGACCGTGGTTACAAACGCCGCGCAAGTGCGGCCTGCGCTACTGATCAGCCTGAAGAGCTGTAGCGCAGCGGGATGCCGATTTTCTGTGCAGTGTGCAGAGCTGTGCCGCCGTTTTCTGCGGGGGAGGGCTGGTGGGCCGGTCGTCAGCTCTACCGGCGGTAGGCGGGCGCTTTGGCGGTTCTGCCCGGCTGGAGGGTGCGCAGCAGGGGCATGGCCCGGTAGCGGACCACCTCCGACAACACCATGACGCTGGTCGACCGGGCGACGATCGACGAGCGGTTCAGTTCGATCAGCGTCTGTTGCAGCCCGAGGTGGGAGTCCGCGGCGATCCGGCACAGGATGTCGCCGGCGCCGGTCGTCGCGAACGCCTCGAGCACCCCGGGAATCGCTTCGAGGACATCGGTGATGGCTTCGAGCGCACCCTGGACGATCTCCATCGTCACGAAGGCCTGGACCTCGAATCCGGCCGCCGCCAGGTTCAGGCGCGGTTCGTAGCCGGCGATGACGCCGGACTCCTCGAGCCGGCGCACCCGTGCCGAGACCGTCGCGCGCGCCACCCGCAACCGCCGGGACAACTCCAGCGCACCGATCTTCGGATCCGTGTGCAGCGTTTCCAGGAGCGCGAAATCCAACTCGTCCAGCTGCACGGCGTCACGCATGGCCGTTCCTTCCGAAGAGGCGGCGGAAACTGTACCGATTGTATAGCGGTGCGCCCGGCATCCCTCGTATTCCAGTCAGGTGGGCCAGCTGAAAAGGGGGAGATTGCGCCGTCCTTGCGACAGGTTTTTCCTGGTGACACACGACACACCGATGGCGCCGCGTCCGGCGGCAGGAGGAATCGCCATGACTCTCGAGTTCACCCTTACCGACAGCGAGAAGCTCGCCCAGCTGAACGCCGAGGAACTGCGGCAGCTCGTCGGCCTCGTCGAGTACGACGCCGATCGGGACCCGTTCCCCGTCAGCGGCTGGGACGCGGTGGTGTGGGTGGTGGGTAACGCCACGCAGGCCGCGCACTACTACCAGTCCGCGTTCGGAATGGAACTGATCGCCTACTCCGGTCCCACCACCGGCAACCGCGACCACCACGCCTACGTCCTGCGGAGCGGTGCGGTGCGGTTCGTCGTCAAGGGTGCGGTGGATCCGGACAGCCCGCTCGTCGACCACCACCGCCGGCACGGCGACGGCGTCGTCGACATCGCGCTGCAGGTGCCCGACGTCGACAAGTGCGTCGCGCACGCCCGGGCCCAGGGCGCGACGGTGCTCGAGGAGCCGTACGAGATCAGCGACGAGCACGGCACGGTGCGTCTCGCCGCGATCGCCACCTACGGCGAGACCCGGCACACCCTCGTCGACCGCTCGCGGTACTCCGGCACGTATCTTCCCGGCTACGTGGACAAGTCGTCGACCTACCGCAAGCGCGACGGCGCTCCCAAGCGGATCTTCCAGGCGCTCGACCACGTGGTCGGCAACGTCGAGCTCGGCCACATGGACGAGTGGGTCGACTTCTACAACCGCGTCATGGGATTCACCAACATGGCCGAGTTCATCGGCGACGACATCGCCACCGACTACTCGGCCCTGATGAGCAAGGTGGTCTGCAACGGCAACCACCGCGTCAAGTTCCCGCTCAACGAGCCGGCCGTGGCGAAGAAGCGCTCGCAGATCGACGAGTACCTCGACTTCTACCGCGGTCCCGGCGCACAGCACCTGGCGCTGGCCACCAACGACATCCTCACCGCCGTCGACCGGCTCCGTGAGGAGGGCGTGGAGTTCCTCGCCACCCCGGACGCCTACTACGAGGACCCCGAGCTGCGGGCCCGGATCGGCGAGGTGCGGGTGCCGATCGAGGAGCTGCAGAAGCGCGGCATCCTCGTCGACCGCGACGAGGACGGCTACCTGCTGCAGATCTTCACCAAGCCGATCACCGACCGGCCGACCGTCTTCTTCGAACTGATCGAACGGCACGGTTCGCTCGGCTTCGGCAAGGGCAACTTCAAGGCCCTGTTCGAGGCGATCGAGCGGGAGCAGGAAGCGCGCGGCAACTTCTGATCTCTTCCGCGCTGCGGGATCAGGGCTGCGGGATCAGGGCTGCGGGATCAGGCGTTCCGGACGACCTGGTCCCGCAGCGCGTTCTCGGTCCGCCGCACGATCGTGCCCACCAGGGGCTCGATGAGCAGCCCGGCCGCACGCCCGGCCGGGCCGCCGGGCAGCTGGTAGCCGAAGTCGACGGCGAGCCGCATGTCGCCGTCGCCCAGGTCGTCGAACTGCCACGCCGAGCGGGTGCGGAAGCCGGAGATCGAGCTCAGCACGATCCGGTGGTTGTCCTCCCACTCGACGATCTCGAGCCGGGAGGTGAAGGCGGCCGGACCGATCCGCATGCACGCGTCGAACACCGCGCCCACGCCGCGGACCTGCTCGCCCTCGGGCTCGAAGCGGGTCACGCCGTACATCCACTCCGGGACCGTGCGGTGGTCGGCGACGTATGCGAAGGCGGTGTCGAGTTCGACGTGGGCCACCCCGTCGTGGCGCACGTGGATCATGCGGCGATCGTCAGTCATACGGCGGAACCTCCGCCGGGAACCTAGCGGACTTGCTCGCACCTTCGGAATCCGCCCAGGCAGCAGTGCGGGCGGATTCCGGACGAGCGCGCGAATTGCCCCGCCCGAGGCCGGCGCGCGCTCAGGCGACGTGGCCGAGATTCGAGCGCAGCGCCTGTTCCGTCTGGCGGATCGCGGTACTCACCACCGGTTCGATGAGCTTGCCCAGTGCCCGCCCGGCCAGCCCGCCGGGGAGCTGGTAGGCGAAGTCGACGTCGAGACGGACCCGGCCGTCGCCGAGGTCGGCGAGTTCCCACCACGAGGAGGTGCGGAATCCGGCGATGGAGTCGAGGACGATCCTGCGGTCGAGTTCCCAGTCGACGATCGCCAGGCGCGAATCGAGGCCCTTCGGCCCGATCTGCATGGTGGCGTCGAAGATCGCGCCGATGCCGTTGACCTGTGACCCCACCGGTTCGAAGCGGTGGACGCCGTACATCCATTCGGGGACCGTGCGGTGGTCGTCGAGGTAGGCGAACGCCACGTCGAGGGGGACCTCCGCGACGGCGCTGTGGCGGATGTGGATCATCTGTACCTCCGTGGGGACATTTCTGTTACCCAAGGTATCAGGTAACTCGCGTCCTGGGGAGATCCTCAAAGTCGTCCGTTCGGACGCTCGTCCTGCTCTACTCATGGTGACACAGTTCACAGTGGATCCGGTGGGAGGGTTCGTGAAGACCAAGGCTGCGGTGATCAAAGGGCTCAATCAACCGTGGGAGATCGAGGAGATCGACCTGGGCGATCCGGTCGCCGGCGAAGTACAGGTACGTCTGGCTGCGTCCGGGCTGTGCCATTCCGACGAACATCTGCGCACCGGCGCGACGCCGATGCCGTCCTTCCCCGTCCTCGGCGGGCACGAGGGCGCCGGCGTGGTCACCAAGGTCGGGCCCGGAGTCACCAACATCCGGGAGGGCGACCATGTGGTGCTCGCCTTCATCCCGGCCTGCGGGCGGTGCCGCGCGTGCGCGAAGGGCCTGCAGAACATCTGCGACGAGGGGGCGAACCTCCTCACCGGGCAGGCGATCGCCGACAAGACCCACCGGGTGACGCTCAACGGTGACCCGGTGATCCAGATGTGCCTGCTCGGCACGTTCGCGCCGTACGTCACCGTGCACGAAGCGTCGGTCATCAAGATCGAGGACGACATCCCGCTCGACAAGGCCGCCCTGCTCGGCTGCGGCGTCGCCACGGGCTGGGGCTCCGCGACGGCGATCGGCGGCACCAAGGTGGGTGACTCCGTCGTCGTGATCGGCATCGGCGGCGTGGGCATCAACGCGGTACAGGGTGCCGCACACGCGGGTGCCCGGCATGTCGTGGCGATCGACCCGGTGGAGTTCAAGCGCGATCAGGCCAAGAAGTTCGGGGCGACCCACACCTTCGCCTCGATCGAGGAGGCGCTGCCGGTGATCGGCGAGATCACCTGGGGGGCGATGGCCGACGTCACGATCATCACTGTCGGCGAGATCCACGGCGACATCATCGCTCCGTCCATGGCGCTGACGGGCAAGGGCGGTCAGGTGGTCGTGGTGGGGATGGGCAGCGCCGCCGACACCCAGGTGACGCTGAGCCTGTTCGAGCTGACCCTGCTGCAGAAGCGGCTGCAGGGTGCGATCTTCGGTGGTGTCGGACCGCGCTCGCAGATCCCGAAGCTGCTCGACCTCTACCGCAGCGGGCAGCTCGAACTCGACAAGCTGGTCACCAAGACGTACCGGCTCGAGGACATCAACGACGGCTACGCCGACATGCACGAGGGCCGGAACCTGCGTGGCATGGTGCTCTACGGCGACGACGACTACTGAGTGAGCGGGCGAACGAGCGGCGGATCCCACGACGGATCCGCCGCTCGTTCGGTCTTCCGGCGTCGTCGCATGCCACCGGTCCGGACTGTCGAGCGGACGTCGCCGACGCGCGGCCGGAACGTCCCGGAGGGGCCGCACGCGAACCGCACCCTCGACCTGTGCGACCCCCTGCGTCCACGGGCAACCCGGAACCGGCGTGTCCTGACCGGGGTTCGGTCCGTACTGCACGACGCAGGTCGAGCAACTGACCTCAGGTGGCGTGCAGTTCCGTTTCGTGAGGGGGATAGGCGTGCACCAGTGCCGTGGTGAGGTGCGGGACCGCGGCGATCAGTGCCTGCTCGGCTTCGTGAGCGACGGAGTGCGCAGCGCTCAGACTGAGCCCCGGATCGACGTCGAGCTCGACATCGGCGTGCAGGCGGTGACCGATCCAGCGCATCTGGAGGCTGCGAACGCGGTCGACGCCGACCCGGCCCGACAGGACGCGTTCGGCTGTGGTGACGAGCTCCGGATCGACGCCGTCCATCAACCGGCGGAAGACGTCCCGGGCGGCGGTGCGCAGAACCAGCACGATGGCGACGGTGATGAGGATTCCGATCACGGGATCGGCGACAGGGTGACCCAGTGCGACCCCGCCGGCGCTGAAAAGAACTGCCAGAGAAGTGAATCCGTCCGTCCGGGCATGTAGGCCGTCCGCGACGAGGGCCGCCGAGCCGATGCGCCGGCCCACCCGGATCCGGTAGACCGCGACGAGTTCGTTGCCGATGAACCCGACAAGCCCGGCCAGTGCGACCCAGCCGAGGTGTTCGATGGGGACGGGATCGATCAGGCGCCGAATCGATTCGGTGCCGGCGATCACCGCGGACAGGGCGATCATTGCCAGCACGAACAGCCCGGCGAGGTCTTCGGCCCGGCCGTAGCCGTAGGTGAATCGCCTGGTGGCGGCCCGACGTCCGAGCACGAACGCGATCCACAGGGGCACGGCGGTCAGTGCGTCGGAGAAGTTGTGCACGGTGTCTGCGGCGAGCGCGACGGAACCGGATGCAGCGACGATGACGACCTGTAGTGCCGCCGTCACGGCCAAGGCGACCAGGCTGATCTTCACGGCACGGATGCCGATGTTGCTTGATTCCAGGGCGGAATCGACCCTGTCGGCCGAGTCGTGGCTGTGCGGCGCGAACACATCCCTCAGGGCGCCGACGAGCCCCGAACGCCTGTGGCTGCTGTGCTCGTGGCTGCTGTGCTCGTGGCTGCCGTGCCCGGGGTCGCCGTGGCCGTGCCCGTGGTCGCCGTGGCCGTGGCCGCGCCGGGAGGTCATGTGGCCTCCTGCTGCAGGCCGGCTCGACCGGAGCCTTCGTGCAGGGTGCGCAGTCCGGCGTCGGCGCGGTGGTGCCCCGGCACACCCGGGCCGGCGTGTTCCGCGTTGAACACGGCATCGGTCACCAACTGCTTGATGTGCTCGTTCTCGAGGCTGTAGTAGATGGTCGTGCCCTCGCGCCTGGTCCGCACCAGTCGCGCCATCCGCAGCTTGGCCAGATGCTGCGACACCGACGGGGCGGCCTTACCGACATGCTCGGCCAGTTCGGTCACCGACAACTCCCGGTCGACAAGGGCCCACAACAGTCGAACCCGGGTCCCGTCGGCAAGCATGCGGAACACCTCGACGACCAACCCGACCTGGTCGTCGTCGAGTCTCCGCCGACATGGTCCATTGTCTGCATGCATACGCAGATAATAGACCTTCTCCTGTGGTCGGCGGGAGGGGTGGGAAGTTCGGACCGGCAGCGGAAGTGCGAGAGCACGACTGGTGACGACGGCGCCGGGGGGTCGCCTACGGTGATGCCATGGAAACGCGTGAGGAAGCCGTCGAACCGGGGACGTGGCGGCAGTACGGGCCGTCGACCCTGCCGAAGCCCCTCGAGGCCGCCCTCGAGGCGTTCGCCGAGCGGGGGTACGACGGCACCTCGATACGGGAGGTCGCCGCCCGGGCCGGGCTGTCGGTTCCGGGTCTGTACCACCACTACCCATCCAAGCAGGCACTGCTGGTGTCGTTGACGACGCTGGTGATGCGCGACCTGCTCGACCGGAGCAAGCAGGCCCTGGCGGAGGCCGGACCGACACCGTCCGAGCGGTTCGACGCCGTTGTCGAGTCGCTGCTGCGGTTCCACATGTTCCGGCGCAACCAGGCGTTCGTCGCCTCCACCGAGATGCGCAGCATGGAACCGGGTAACCGGAAGGCGTACATCGCGTTGCGTGACGAGCAGCAGCGGATGCTGGACGAGATCGTCCGGGACGGGGTGGCGAAGGGGGGGTTCGGCACCGCGTTCCCGGAGGATGCGAGCCGGGCGGTGACCACCATGTGCGTGGCCGTCGCCTCGTGGTACCGGCCGGACGGACCGCTGTCCCCCGACGAGGTCGTCCGCCGCTACCTCGCGATCGCACGCTGCGCGGTAGGCGCCCGGTAGGCCCGGCGCCGCAGACGCCCGGTAGGCACGGCGCGGCAGACGCCCGGTAGGCCCGGCGCGGTGGGCGCCCGGTAGGGCGCCCTGGGTTGACCGCGCGGGGTGGGGTATGTCACGGTTGAAGCAACCGAGCGATCGATCGGTCGGGGTGAGGAGGAGGAATCGCGATGGCTGTCGATCTGTCGTACCCGGAACACGTCCAGGCGCTGGTGGCGAAGACCGAGGAGTTCGTCCGGGAGCACGTGCTGCCCGTCGAGGACGCCCACAACGGTGACATCACTGCCGCGGGCGGCGACGACCTGCGGGTGAAGCTGCAGCAGGCGGCCAAGGAAGCCGGGGTCTTCGCGCCGCACGCGCCCGTCGAGTACGGCGGCCACGGTCTCGGCATGGTCGACCGCGCCCCGGTGTTCGAGGCGGCCGGGTACTCGCTGTTCGGACCGATCGCGCTCAACATCGCCGCGCCCGACGAGGGCAACGTGCACATGCTCGCGCACATCGCCAGCCCGGAGCAGAAGGAGCAGTTCCTCGCGCCGCTCGCCCACGGCGACGTGCGGTCCGGCTTCGCGATGACCGAGCCGGCCCCCGGTGCCGGATCCGACCCCAACGCCCTGACCACCCGCGCCGAGAAGGCCCCCGGCGGTTGGAAGATCAACGGCCGCAAGTACTTCATCACCGGCGCCGACGGCGCGGGCTTCTTCATCATCATGGCCCGCACCTCCGGTGAGCCCGGTCAGCGCGGCGGGGCGACGATGTTCCTCGCGCCCGCCGACGCCCCCGGGCTGACCGTCGGCCGGCACATCGACACCATCGACCGCGCCATGATCGGTGGCCACTGCGAGGTCTTCTTCGAGGACCTGTTCGTGCCCGACTCCGCCGTCCTCGGCGAGGTCGACCAAGGCTTCGCCTACGCGCAGGTGCGGCTCGGACCCGCCCGCATGACGCACGTGATGCGCTGGCTCGGCGCCGCCCGCCGCGGCCACGACATCGCCGTCGCCCGCGTCGCCGAACGCGAAGGATTCGGGAGCAAGCTCGGCGACCTCGGCATGATCCAGAAGATGGTCGCCGACAACGAGATCGACATCGCCGCCACCCGCGCCCTGCTGACGCAGGCGTGCTGGGAACTCGACCAGGGCTCCCACGCGTCCAACTCCACGTCCATCGCCAAGACCTTCGCCGCCGAGGCGGTGTTCCGGATCGTCGACCGCTCGATGCAGATGTGCGGCGGACTCGGCGTCTCCGCCGACCTGCCCGTCGCGCGCCTGGCCCGCGAGGTCCGCCCGTTCCGCATCTACGACGGGCCTTCCGAAGTGCACCGCTGGGCCATCGCCAAGCGAGCCGTCGGCGCCGCGAAGAAGGCCGCCGCCGCGAAGGAGAGCCGGGCATGAAGACCGCACAGCATGAGGGGCTCGACCTGACCGCCCTGCAGCGCTACCTGGAGGACTCGGGCATCGCCCTCGACGGCGAACTGCGCGCCGATCTCATCTCCGGTGGCAAGTCGAACCTGACGTACGCGATCTCCGACGGCACGTCGCGGTGGGTGCTGCGCCGGCCGCCGACGGCGGGACTCACCCCGTCCGCCCACGACGTCGCCCGCGAATTCCGCATCACCTCGGCACTTCAGGGGTGCGGTGTGCCGGTCGCCCACACGGTCGCCCTGTGCGAGGACGAGTCCGTGATGGGCGCCCCGTTCACCGTCGTCGAGCACGTCACCGGACGGGTGATCCGCACGACCGACGACCTCGCCACCCTGAGCGACACCGAGATCGAAGCGTGCACCGGCGAACTCGTCCGTGTGCTCGCCGCCCTGCACTCGGTGGACTACGAGGCCGTCGGCCTCGGAAACCTCGGTCGCCCCGACGGGTACGTCGCGCGGCAGGTCAAGCTGTGGGCCGGTCAGTGGGGTCGGGTCAAGACCCGCGACCTCGACGACCTCGACCGCCTGCACGCCGCCCTCGCCGACTCGATTCCGGAATCGTCCGCGGCGTCGATCGTGCACGGCGACTACCGCATCGACAACACGATCCTCGATCCCGGCGACGCCGGAAAGATTGCGGCGGTGGTGGATTGGGAGCTGTCGACGCTCGGCGACCCGCTCACCGACGTCGCCCTGATGTGCGTGTACCGCAACCCCGCGCTCGACCAGGTGCTCGGCGAGTCCGCCGCGTGGACCAGCCCGCGCCTGCCGTCGGCCGACGACCTCGCCCAGCGCTACGCGGTCGCGACGGGCCGCGAGCTCGCCCACTGGGACTTCTACATGGGACTGGCGAACTTCAAGCTCGCCGTCATCGCCGAGGGCATCAACCACCGCTGGCGCGTCGGCGCGACCGTCGGCGACGGTTTCGACAAGGCGGGGGAGGCCGTGCCGGTCTTCGCGGCCGCCGGACTCGACGCGCTGCGGGGAGGTGGCGCATGACAACCGATCTCGCCAACCCCAGTGCGCTCGTCACGGGTGCGTCCCGCGGCATCGGGCTCGGTGTCGCCACCCGCCTCGCGCAGCAGGGCTACGGTCTGACCCTCACCGCGCGCGACGAGGCGCGGCTCGGCGCGGTCGCCGCCGACCTGCGCGACGCGGGCGCGCCCGAGGTGCGCGTCGTCGCTGCCGACCTCGGCGATCCCGAGACCGCGAGCCGCGTCGTCGCGGCACACGAGGAGACGTTCGGCAGCATGCGGGCGCTCGTCCTCAACGCGGGCGTCGGCACCGCCGGCACCATCGCCGAGTTCCCGATGCGGCGGTTCGGCAAGACCGTGTCGGTGAACTTCGAGACCCCGTTCGCGTTCGCCCAGTCGGCGCTGCCGCTGCTGCGCAAGGCCGCGGCCGCTGTTCCGCGCCGCGGGGCGAAAGTGGTTGCGCTGTCGTCGATCACCGGTGTCTATGCCGAGGCGGGTCTGGCCGTGTACGGGGCGACGAAGGCGGCGCTGATCTCGCTCGTGGAGACGCTCAACGCCGAGGAGTCCGGCAACGGCATCAGCGCGTCCGCGATCGCGCCCGCCTACGTCGACACCGACATGTCCGACTGGATCAAGGACCGCATCCCCGCCGAGGAGATGCTCGAGGTGAACGACGTCGTCGAACTCGTCGACGCGGTGCTGCGGCTGTCGTCGCGCGCGGTGCTGCCGCGCCTGGTGCTCAGCCGCGCCGGAACGGACGCCTACCGGGCGTGAGCACTCACCGGCCGTCCGCCAGCGCGCGGACGGCCGGGCTCGCGCTGTGCCGGACGAACGCACAGTCCGAGAGCCGCTCGGCCGCACCGAGGGTGAGCGTCAGATCGACCGAGTCGGCGAGCCGGTAGGGGCGGCTCTCGACGACGGAGCCGAGCGCGCGGCGCAGCCGGGACACCTCCGCCCGCACCGCGACGGCGTGGTCCGGGTCGCCGTAGATGCCGTTGCTGAGCTCGGTGACCGTCATCCCCTCGCGGCCCCGCAGGTGCAGTATCAGCAGGATCTCCGCGTGCCGCGCGGACAGCGCGCTGCGCCACGTCGAGTCCGCGCCGCTGACGACCACCGTCGGCGCGCCGGACAGGTCGAGCTCCATCGTGATCCGCGCCGGGCCGCCGGCGGGCCGGATCAACCAGCCGTGCGCGAGCTGCTCCGGGACGCACATCCCCAGGCCCGGGACGCTCAGGGTGCGGTCGGCGGTCGGTGCCGCGACCCGCTTGGTGGCCGCGACGCCCGACGCGTGCGCCACCCACCCGTGTTCGTCGACGAGCAGCAGCGGACCGCTCATCGAGGCGAGCACCGGCGCCGCGACCGTGCGCAGCCGCTCGAGCCGGTTCTCGTGCAGCCGCCACAGCTGCGCCTCGGCCAGCCGCACCGCCGTCTCCACCAGCGCGCTGATCGTGGGGTGGATCGTCAGCGCCGGGCCGCTGACGTCGACCACGCCGAGCAGCTCCCCGGTGCGGGGATCGTGGATCGGGGCGGCCGTGCAGTACCAGGGGTGCTGGGACTGCTCGAAGTGTTCGGCGGAGAACAGCTGCACCGGGGCGGCCTCGGCGAGCGCCGTGCCGATCGCGTTGGTGCCCACGGTCGACTCCGTCCACCGGGCGCCCTCGCTGAACCCCAGGCTGTCCGCCCGGCTGCGAACCTTCGCCGACCCGGCCCGCCACAGCACGATCCCGTCCGCGTCGGTCACCACCATCAGCATGTGCGACGCCTCGGCCACCGAGCACACCACCTGCTCGAGGTCGCCGATCACCCCCGACAGGGGCGAGGCGCGGCGCCGGCGTTCGACCTCGGCGAGCGGCAGCAGGGCGCGGGCGTTGCTGCCGTCGGGGGCGAGACCGGCGCCGAGCACCCGCGTCCACGACCGCGCGACCACCGACCGCGGCCGCAGCGGCGAGCGGCCGCCACCGATCACCGCGTCGTGCATACGCGCCAGCTCGCGCGCGTATCGGTGCAGGTCGGTGCCCGGTTCGATGGCGCTGAAGTTGCCCACGGTCTCCGTCTCTCGTCGGTCGAGTTGTCGCGAGCATATGCCCTCGGGTGTGTCCGGCACCACACCCGGCGGTACGCGCAACGCGCTGCAACGTTTGCCGCGGCGGCGCGCTCGATGTGTGCTGGATCACGCGCCGACCTCGGCAGCGGCGCACCCGGATGATCCCGCGTCGGACTCGGCCGACCAAGATCCGACGCCCGTACAGCGAGGAGATCGACCCATGAAGGCAGCCCGCTTCCACGGCCCCGGGGACATCCGGGTCGAGGACATTCCCGAACCGGCCACCCGCCCCGGCACCGTCAAGGTCGAGGTGGAGTGGTGCGGCATCTGCGGCACCGACCTGCACGAGTACCTCGAGGGCCCGATCTTCGCCCCGCCCGCCGACGCACCGCACCCCATCACCGGCGAGACCGTGCCGATCACCCTCGGGCACGAGTTCGCCGGCGTCGTCGCGGAAGTCGGCGAGGGCGTCGACGATCTGCGCGTCGGCGACCGGGTCGCGGTCGAGCCGTACATCATCTGCGGACGCTGCGACGCCTGCCGCAACGGACGCTACAACGTCTGCGGCACACTGGGATTCGTGGGACTGTCCGGCTACGGCGGCGGGTTCTCCCAGTACGTCGTGGCCGAGCGGCGCTGGATCCACCCACTCGGCGAACTCGGCACCGACGTCGGCGCACTCGTCGAACCCCTCGCCGTGGCCTACCACGCCGTACGCCTGTCCGGAGCGCGACCGAGCCACTCGGCGCTCGTGTTCGGCGCCGGGCCGATCGGGCTCGTCACCACGTCGGCCCTGCGCGCCGCCGGTGTCGACCAGATCATCGTCGTCGAACCCGCCGACGTGCGGAAGAAGAAGGCCGAACCGGCCGGCGCGGACCACATCATCGACCCGCGCGACGGCGACGTCACCGAGCAGGTCCTCGAGCTGACCGGCGGACGCGGCGCCGACGTCTCCTTCGAATGCGCCGGCATCGACGCGGTGCTGAAGTCCGCGATCCTGTCCACCCGGGCGGGCGGCACGTGCGTCAACGTCGCGATCTGGGGCCACGAGGCGTCCGTCGCGATGAACGATCTGGTCTTCCGCGAGGTCAACCTGCTCGGCAGCCTGGCCTACGCGAACGATCATCCCGCGACGATCGAGATGATCGCCTCCGGCAAGGTCGACCCCTACCAGTTCATCACCGGCCGCATCGACCTCGACGACATCGTGGCCCACGGGTTCGAGGAACTGATCTCCAACAAGGAGGAGAACGTCAAGATCCTCGTCCGGCCGTGACGGTCAGTCGTCGTCGCCGTTCTCCTTGTCCTCGCCGCGACGGCGCAGGAAGTCGAACCCCGGCACGCCGACGATCGCCTGCCGCACGTCCTTCGCCACTCCGAGCAGCTCGTGGATCTCCGGGGCGACGGTCTCGAGCGTGCCGAGGATCGGCATCAGCGCCGTCATCCGGTCCGCGAGCTCGGGCAGCTGATCGAGCAGCACGACCGCCGCGTGTACCTCCTCGGCGCTGAGCTCGTCGATGAACTGGCCGGCGAGCGGCGCCGCCCGAGTCGCCATCGGGGCGTACGTGTCGAGCAGTTCGCCCGCCGAGTCGGACGTGCGGCCGGCCGACGCCACCACGTCCTGTGCGCGGCGGGCGGTGGTCGCCGCCTCGCCGACCACCGCCGAACTGCTGTCGACGACCTCGCCGACCCGCCCGACGGTCGCGCGGGCCTCGGTGACCACGTCGTCGATCCGCGCGACGATCTCGCGGGCATCGGTGACGACGCCGTCGATGCGCCCCACCAGGGCCTCGGTCGTCTCGAGCAGGTTGACGACCCGGCCGGGGACGGACACCGCGAACTCGGCGACCTCCACGGTCCGGTCCAGGACGAGGCGGGCGGCTCCGACGGGCGCGGCGAGAAGCGACATCATGTGCTCATCCTGCCGGACCGAGGTACGTGGGCCGCGCGGGGACCGGCGAGAGTTCAGGGCGCGGTCGAGCCCCGCCGGCATCCTGGGGGAACGCCGATCGTCGGGGTGTGACATCGCGGTGGCGGACGCCGTATCGTTTGCGTCACCAGGTCTCCGGGCGAGCATCGGCCGTGTCGACCGGAGATCCGGGAGTGTGTCTCCGCAAGTGGCATTCGAACCTGCCGATTCCGAGCCCGGCCGCTGCGGTCGCGCGACACCGCGGTCGGGGGCAACCCGCGACGCATTTCGCTCGGATCGGGAGGTAGCAGTGATGAATGTCCTCGACAAGACCGCGCAGGCGGTCGTCGGCGTGGCAGACGCCACCACCCGCGCCGCCGGCGCCGTCGGCGGCGCCGCGCTGGGCGCACTGACAGGCAGCGTGCGCGGCGCCGCCGAAGGAGCTCGCTCCGGTCTCGGCAGCGGAGCCGAGTCGACGCCGACGGCAGCGGCAACGATCGTCGTGCTGGGCGCTACCGGCCTGGCAACCGGTATCGCCGCCGCGCCCGTGCTGGCCGGACTCGGCGCCACGGCCCTGGCCATCCGGCTGCTCGCGCCTCGTCCCACCCCCACGCCCGGCGCTCCCGCGACCGAGCGTGCGCCGGCGCCGACCCCGGACACCGCACCCACGAGTCCCGGTGCGCCCCCGATCGCGGCAGCGGCGAAGCCGTCGGCGGGGAAGTCGACGACGGGGGAGCCGCCGGCAAAGAAGGCCCCGGCACGGAAGCGGTGATCGGAGGCTCGAGTGCACCGCCGCGAGGCTGGCGTCCGGTGCGCTCGACTACGTCGCAGGGACGACCGCGGCGCCCGCGTTGCCGTTCGTCGCCGCTCCCGGCGAGCCAGGACGTTCGGCGGCGGACTTGGCATGCTCGGTGACCAGGACCTGGCCCACGCCGATCGCCACCGCCACGGGCCACTCGATCAGATCCAACGCCACGAGCAGGCCGAGGCCGGCGAAGTAGGCGAGTTGTTCGGGCCGCGGGATGTCGAGCCGGCCCACGAGGGGCAGGCGCACCGCGAAGCGTTCGGCGTCGCGGGCCACACCGGCAAGGGTGCGGTGGGACTGCCAGAAGGACTGTTCGTCGGCCATGGCCATCTCTTTCGTGAGCTGTGCGCCATCGGACGCACTCCAGGCTTCCACCATCGATCCTAGGGCGGTCCCGTTCCGGCCGGCCTCGACCATTTCCCGGTTCGGCCGATTTCGCGCGTATAGGCGAGGGCGGCTCAGGCTGCTGCGGACGTAGGGGTGAGCAGCGAGGCGACGATGTTCGTGGCAATCGTCTGCCGGGCCGCGGAAGGAACCTGGGCCTCGTGAGCGCGCCGGGCGGCCACGGCGAGGCGATCGGCGACCTCGTTGAGCGGGTGCCCGCTGTGGCCGCGCACCCACGAGTAACGGATCGGCAGGCCGCGGGTGCGGTGCCGGATGCGGTCGGCGATCACCGTCGCTTCGGTGGTGAGCGGGGCTTCGCCGCGCAATCCCGCGAGCGCGTGCCGACTGTCACTGAGGATGTGCAGGGGCCGGTTCCGGTAGGTGGTGACGGCCAGTTCGATGGCGAGGAGCTCACCGGCCAGGATCGAGCGCGTGTCGGGGAAGATCTTCTGCCGGAAGTTGCCGTCGGCCCGCACACACGCCACTCCCACGCCGCGACGCGAACCCTTCGACGCGTCGGTGGCCACCGTCTGCTCGACCAGAGGGTTGGTCTCTGCCTCGCGGGCGGCGTCCTCGGCGGCCAACCGCTCGGCGACGTGGCGGCCGATCGCGTCGGCGGCGGCGCGGGCCAGCTCCCCCAAGGGGCCGTAACCGATGTCGATCAGGGTGATCGAGGGGAAGGAGCCCGCGACGGCGTGCAGTTCCCGGCGCAGGTCCGCGTCGGTCAGGTGCAGCCGCACGGACGTGTCGGCGGTACGGGCGCACAGTTCGGCGAAGGCGTCGAGGCCGACGGCGAAGCGGGCCTCGGCGCTGTGCTCCGGGCGGACGAACAGGGCGATGCCCGTGCCGGTGGCCAGTGCCGCGCAGCTGAGCGGGCCGGTGGCGGTGGTGGTCTGCCTGATGTGGATCGCTGCGAGCATGACGTCCTCCTCGTCCGAATCGGGTACGGACGAGAATGCCGCGACTGAGCCACCATTCGCCGAGTGCATATTGATAACCGGGGTTATCGATCTTTGTGAAGGGCGTGTCGGAAACGTCGTCTAGATTGGGGAAACCGCGCCGATCGCGGGCGTCGAGGCAAGAGTAGAGGGGAGGGCCGACACGTGAGTACCGGTTCTGCGCTCCTGCTGTCCAAGGCGGACATCGCGGCACTCGCCCGCGTGCAGCGGCCCGTCGTCACCATGTGGGCGAAGCGGTATCGCGGCCCGGATCGGCCGTTTCCCGAGCCGGTGCGCGCCGACGGCCGACAACACCGTTACCGTGCGGACGACGTAGTCGCCTGGCTGTCGAGCCGCGGACTCGGCAACAATGCGTCCGTCGCCGAGGACCTCGCCGCGCACGCAGCCTTCGAGGATCCCGCCGGTGCGGACGCGGCCACAGCGTTCGCGGCGCTGACCGCCCTGCTGTGCGTCAAGGCCCGCACCGGGGAGCAACTCGCGGACCTCGACGGCGACGACCTGCTCGACGAGGCCGACGACCTCGACCCCGACGACGCGTACCTCTACCGCGAGATCGAGGCGCTCGGCGGGCGGCTACCCACTTACGCCGCGCACGCCGACCGCATGGCCGACGCCGCCTACACCGTCGAGCACGCCTTCGAGACCCTCATGGCGCAGCGGTTCCGCCTGCCCCTCGACGCGCTGGCCGATACGGCGCTCAGCCCTGCCGCGCTCGAGATGTGCGCGCAGGTCGTCGGCGCGCTGGCGCCCGACGACCGGGCCGTCTTCGTCGATCCGTCGCCGGACGGCAGCGATCTGTTCGTCGCGCTGCGGCAGCGCCTGCCGGAGTTCGTCGAGCCGATCACGATGACCGGCCACGCCGACACCCCGACGGCGCGCCTGGCGCGGCGCCGGCTGTCTGTGCACCGATGGCGTCGCCGACCCACGCCGGCAACGGGATTCGACGAGGACTTCTCGATCGACGGGCCCGCCGTGTTCCTCACCCAGTATCCGTCGCCGTCCACCCTCGGCTACTCCGATTTCCGAATCCTCGCGGAGATCGACAACATCACCGTGCAGATGGGCGCCGAGCACCTCGCGGTGATCGTTGGGCCGGCATCCGCGCTGACCGATCCCCTGCGCGACCGGGAGGCTGCCGCCGTCCGGGCCGACCTGCTGCGGTCGGACCGGTTGCGCGCCGTATTCCGCCTCCCGGAGGGACTGCTCGTCACGAAACCGGGATCGTCGATGGCGTTGTGGGTGCTCGGAGCGCCCGACGACTCCGTCACACCCACGGACCGGTGGACGGTGCTGGCGGACCTGCGGACCAGGGCGCTCGACGAAGCGGTGACCGACGGAATCGTCGCCGACGTGACCGCCGCGATGGGGTCGCGCGAGCACCTGCGAGCCCACGCATTCGAGTTCGCCTCGGTGCACCGCACCTCCACGCTGCTCGCCGAGGACCGTCGCGGCCTGCTGCCACCCGCGCCCCGGCGCCGGCGTCGCCGCATCGCGGGCAACGAGACCGCGGCCGAGGCGGCCGAACTGGTGGGCGCGGCGAACCGGGCGGCGCGTGCGGTGCGGGACGACCTGCACCTCGGCGTCGAATACCGGCAGGCTCCGCGCCCGGCGCCGACCGCCGGCCGGCTCGCCGATGCCGGGGTGCTGAAGGTGATGCCCGGCAACCGCATCGACGACGACGATGTCGAAGTCGGCGGCGACGTGCGCGTCATCGGCACCGACGAGCTGCTCGGCCGCGCGCGCATCGGCGACCGCGGCATCGACCGCCTCGTCCTGGCGACTCGCTACCCGAGCGGACGCTACACCGAGCCGGGCGACATCGTCTTCTGCACGGCACCGGAATTCGGCGTCGTCGTCGACCACGAGGGCGCCGCGGTCGTGCTGTCACCAGCGCGCGTGCTGCGGGTCGCCGACCCGCACGCCTCGGGAGTCCTGCCGGAACTCGTGGCGCGCACGCTGCGTCGCATGCCCGTCGCACCTAAGCCCGCCGGGGCCATCCGGTCCGGGCAGGTGTGGCGGGACTGGCCGATCCCGGTCGTGGAGGCCGACCGGATTCCCGCGGTGAGCGCCGCACTGGAGGAGCTGCGCGCGCGACGCGAGGCCGCACGGCAGCTGCTCGACACCCTCGACCGACTCACCGATACCTTGACCGACGGTGTGGGCCACGGCGTCCTCACCGTCACCGCAGGAACCCGGCCCGGCCGGGAGGAAGGTTGACCATGCCACCGAGGAAGAAGGCGGCGCCCACCGCGCCGTCGACGATGAAGGAACTGAAGGACACGCTGTGGAAGGCAGCGGACAAGCTGCGCGGCTCCATGGACGCCTCCCAGTACAAGGACGTGATCCTCGGTCTGGTGTTCCTCAAGTACGTGTCCGACGCGTTCGACGAGCGCCGTGAGCAGATCCGTGCCGAGCTCGTCGCCGACGGTCTCGACGAGGACGGCATCGCTTCGCTCATCGACGACCAGGACGAGTACCTGGGGTCGGGTGTGTTCTGGGTGCCGGAGCCGGCGCGGTGGTCGTACCTGGCGCAGAACGCCAAGGGCATCCAGGAGGCGGCCGGTGTCGAGGCCCGCACCATCGGCCAGCTGGTCGACGCGGCGATGCGGGAGCTGATGAACGCCAACGAGACCCTCGTGGGCACCCTGCCGGTGATCTTCAACCGCGACAGCGTTGACCAGCGGCGCCTCGGCGAGCTGATGGACCTGCTCGGCGACACCCGCTTCACCGGTGAGGGCGCCCGCAAGGCGCGCGACCTGCTGGGGGAGGTGTACGAGTACTTCCTGGAGAAGTTCGCTCGCGCCGAGGGCAAGCGCGGCGGTGAGTTCTACACGCCGGCCGGCGTGGTGCGGGTGCTGGTGGAAGTGCTCGAGCCGTACAACGGGCGGGTGTACGACCCGTGCTGCGGGTCGGGCGGCATGTTCGTGCAGACCGAGAAGTTCATCGAGCACCACGGCGGCAACCCGACCGACGTCGCGGTATACGGGCAGGAACTCAACGAGCGCACGTGGCGGATGGCGAAGATGAACCTCGCAATCCACGGCATCACCGCGAATCTCGCCGACCGCTGGGAGGATACGTTCGCCCAGGACAAGCACCCGGATCTGCTCGCCGCTTACGTGATGGCGAATCCGCCGTTCAACATCAAGGACTGGACGCGTAAGGAAGACGACAAGCGCTGGAAGTACGGCGTTCCGCCGGCCGGCAACGCGAACTATGCGTGGATCCAGCACATTATCTCCAAGCTCGCCGAGAAGGGCAGCGCGGGCGTGGTAATGGCGAACGGGTCGATGTCGTCCAACTCCGGAGGCGAGGGCGAGATCCGGGCGCGGCTCGTCGAGGCCGACCTGGTCTCGTGCATGGTGGCGTTGCCGACGCAGTTGTTCCGCAGCACCGGCATTCCGGTGTGCGTGTGGTTCTTCGCGAAGGACAAGTCGGCCGGTGTGAAGGGCAAGGTCGATCGTCGCGGCCAGGTGCTCTTCATCGACGCCCGCAACCTCGGCTACATGGTGGATCGCGCCGAGCGCGCGCTGTCGGACGACGACATCGCCAAGATTGCCGGCACCTACCACGCTTGGCGCGGAACGGAATCCGCATCCGGTGAGGAGTACGCGGATGAGCCGGGCTTCTGCTACTCGGCGACGCTCGCGGAGATCAAGGAAGCCGATTACGCACTCACGCCGGGTCGGTACGTCGGTGCGGCCCCGATCGAGGACGACGGCGAGCCGATCGCGGAGAAGATCGCGCGGCTGACGAAGGAACTGTACGAGCAGTTCAACGAGTCGGCGCAGTTGGCGGCTGTGGTGCGGGAGCAGTTGGGGAGGTTGCAGTGACTAGTGACCGATTTGAGTTTCGGCCATTGGGCGACGTTGGCGTGCAGGTACTTGACTGTGAGCACAGGACCCCGTCCGACGCCGGCGAAGGTTATGCGTACATCGCGATTCCTAACGTTCGCGACGGTCGTCTCGACCTAACCGAATGCCGTCGCATCACTCCACAGGATTACGTCGAATGGACACGTCGAACCAGGCCGATTGCCGGGGACGTCGTACTTACACGCCGTGCGCGCGTGGGGGATACCGCGGTGATTCCGGTTGGCCTTGACTGTGCGATCGGGCAGAACCTTGTACTGCTGCGTTCCGACGGGATGAAGGTTCATCAGAGATTTCTTAGATGGGCAACGAGATCGCCGTTGTGGAGAATGGAGATTGACCGCCTTGGAAATGTTGGGGCTGTCTTCGACAGCTTAAATGTCCGAGATGTGCCTAAGCTTCGAATACCGGTGCCTCCACTGGTTCAACAAGAAGCGATTTCAGACGTTCTTGGCGCCCTTGACGACAAACTTGCCGCAAACCGCAGTCTCGCGCGAGCAGCAGATGCGCTCGCACATAAGTATTTTCAGGCAATAGCTCATCGAGCTTTAGGTCGAAAGATTGCGTACGGGGATATCGCAAATGTTGGTGGCGGTGGAACTCCTAAGACGAGCGTTCCTGAGTACTGGGGGGGATCAATTCCCTGGGCGACTCCAACAGACATCACCGCACTCGACGTGCCGTCCCTAGGTGAGACGGCGCGGTCGATCACCGAGCAGGGGCTTGCGAACAGTTCCGCGAACTTGTATCCGGCTGGTTCGATTCTGATGACGTCGCGTGCCACGATCGGGGCATTCGCAATCGCCGAGAGACCACTCGCCGTCAACCAAGGGTTCATCGTCGTAAATGCCAAGGATCCGGTACTTCAATGGTGGCTTTACCATGACATGCGTTCGCGGGTAGAAGAGTTCGTCGCTCACGCTAACGGTGCGACGTTCCTTGAATTGCCGCGAGGGCGGTTCAAAACCATGACTGTAAACGTTCCCGGAGATGCTGTGATTCAGGAGTTTTCTGCTCAAGCCGCTGGTCTGCATAAGGTTGCCTCGGTCGCTAGCGGCGAGACGCGTACTCTTGCCGCACTCCGCGACACCCTCCTCCCGCGCCTCATGTCCGGGGAACTCCGCGTCAAGGACGCCGAAGCAGTCGTCGCCGACGCCGTCTGACCGAAGCTGTCACTCGGTCGAGTACCATCGCGCGGATACGCGCACACCGATTCGTGCGGTGGGACTCGTGCAGCGTTCACATGGACACCGGTGCGATCCGAGAAAGGTCACCCATGAAACGCATCGCGCCCTACCTGCGCGTCGTCGCAGGCATGTTCGCCGCCATCTTCGTGTGGATGGCGTTCCTGTACGTCATCCACGGCGACGTCGCCGGCTTCCTCCTCATGCTCGGCATCGGAGCGGGGCTCGGCTACGCGGCAATCGGAAAGCTGGTTCGCGACCGTCGCGCCCGGCTCGAGGCCGAACGAACCGCCCTGGCGGCCAGGGCCGAGGCCGGCCACCGGGCCTACCTTGCCGGGGATCCGGCCGCACTCTCGCCGCCGCCCGACCCGACGCCCCGACCGCCGGTCCGCAGGGGAGTGGTCATCGCGGCCGCGGTCGCCGCGCTGTTCGTGGTCTTCGGGATCGTCACCGACATCCAGGACGGACTCGAAGACCCCGGCGAGCCGGACCCCACTAACTCGGCGACACCGCCTGCCGCTGCGCCGGCGTCGCGAACCATGCCGACGACCCCGCCCGCCCCGTCGACGACAGTCGCGGCGGCGGCCACCACAACGACGCCTATGCCGTCTCCGACCACGTCTGCGGCGGCACCGACGACGAACGTCGCCGACACCGCACCGACCGCCGTCATGCCGGACGTGACGTGCATGGACCTGCAAGCCGCGCAGGCCAGCATCCAAGCCGCCGGGGTCTTCTACTCCCGCAGCATCGATGCCACCGGACGGGGACGGGCACAGATCCTCGACCGGAACTGGGTGGTGGTATCCCAAGCGCCGGCCCCGGGCGTGCTCATCGGTGAAGGCGACGCAGTGCTGTCCGTCGTCAAGGACGGGGAGCCGGGCGACTGCTCCTGACGACGGATTCGTGGCGTGGCTGGGAGCAACGTGGATTCGTCGACCGCTTCGGACAGACAACCCATCTCGGTCGGGACGTACGATTTTCTGTAAAGGACGGAGGTCGTCATGCGAACCATGAGTTACAGCGAATCGCGCGCCCGGTACGCCGAGGTTTTGGACTCAGTCGTCAACGACCGGGAGGAGATAGTGATTACCCGCTCGGGCCGCGAACCGGCCGTGATCGTCTCCTTGGCGGACTTCGAGTCGCTGCGTGAAGCGGCCTACCTGACGCGTTCACCGGCGAACGCTCGACGTCTGCTCGATGCGATGGAACGGCTCGAAGCAGGCGAGGGGCAGGTGCACGAACTGATCGACGGTGATGACTGACTGTGCAGCTGGTGTGGGACGTCGATGCCTGCATCGCCGCGTGCCGGTATCGCTACGGCCGGTACGAGGCCTCGGCGAGATCGCCGAGCCGAGTCCTTCGAGACACGCGAGGCTGTCGGGTGGTCGGCGGCTGAGTTGCGATGACGAGGGCCGGTGGTCCCTTGTGGAGCACCGGGAAACCGGCGCACGCTGGACACATGGCAGTCGCACCGAAGGTGGCGGTAGCGGGCACGGCGGCAGCCGTGGTCTACGGACGCTTCGTGCGCCCGCGGCTCGTGCGGTGGGGCGCCACCGACGAGGAGGTCCGCGGACCGTTCCCCGGTGCGGATCTGGTGCCCGACGGGGAGAGATCGGGCGCGATGGCTGTCACCATCGACGCGCCGCCCGAGCAGGTGTGGCCGTGGCTGGTGCAGATGGGCTGGGACCGCGGCGGCTGGTACTCCTGGGATCACCTGGACAACGCCGGTCGTCCGAGTGCCCGGGAAGTGCACCCGGAATGGCAGGACATCCGGCCCGGCGACCAACTGAAGTACTGGGCGCCCGGGGCGGGACCTCTGGACGCGTACAAGGTCGCGCAGATCGAGCCGAACCGGTTCCTCGGGCTGTACGGGTTGATCGATCTGCGGGGCGGCACCCTCGACCCCGGTCAGCCGCGCCCGTCCGCCTACCTGGAAGGACTGTGGGGCTTCCAACTGAAGGAGCTGCCCGGCGGGCGCACCCGCCTCGTCGTCAGCGGGTATCAGGCGGGTCGACCGCGATGGCTTACGCGCCTCGTCTACTCCGGGATCTTCCCGCCGGTCGTGTGGATCATGCAGGCGCGCATGCTGGCAGTCCTCAAACGCAACATCGAAAATGACTCGCAGGCAACGGGTTCGAACACGACGACAAGCGAGGTGCGACGACGCGACTCTCGTGGTCCGTCGTCGGCGGCGGTGACATGGCGCGGCAGCCTGCACCGCGTCCGGCCCGGCCGGGTTCCGATCCGGGACACCTCCCTCTACGTCGACGTCGTCGGGCAGGGGCCGCCGCTCGTGCTCATGCACGGCGGACCGTCGGCGGACATGTGGACGATGCAGGCCTTCCGGCAGTGCGCGGACTGGTTCACCCTGGTGTTCTACGACCACCGCTGCAACGGGCGCTCGATCGGTGCGCCCGTCGAATCGATGACGTGGGAGAACCTCACCGCGGATGCCGATGCCCTGCGCGAGCGGCTCGGGTTCGAGCGGTGGGCGGTGCTCGGCCATTCGTTCGGCGGGCAGGTCGCGCTCGAGTACGCCCTGCGCTACCCCGAGCGGGTCTCACACCTCGTGCTGCTCGACACCGGCGCCGACAGTCACTGGGAGCGGCAGAACGCACCGAAGGTGCTCCTCGAGCGCGGCTACGGCCGGGAGAAGGCGGAGCTGGTGCGGCGGTGGTTCACCGGCGAGTTCACTGCCCGCGAGTACTTTCCGATCTTCGCGCAGATCGGGGACGCATACTTCTACCGTTCCGGCCTCGACGTACTGGCGCGCGAGCTGAGCAGCGGCGCGTGGCGTTCGCGGCTGCGGCCGGCGCCGCTCATCTTCGCCGGCCGGCATCTGCTGAAGGACTGGACGGTCACCGATCGGCTCGGCGAGATCACCGCTCCCACGCTCGTCGTGGCCGGGCGCGACGACTTCGTGTTCCCCCCGGAGTGTCAGCGGGAGCTGGCCGCCGGCATTCCCCGTGCGCGCCTTCGGATCATCGACCGGGCCGGGCACAACCCGCACGACGAGCAGCCCGCCGAGGTGATGGAGGCGGTCACGGACTTCCTCGGTGGTGGCGTTCCCGCCGGATGACGAACGTGCCGGGGTGGGAGGCGTGTCGAGGAGGCGGACGCCCTGCGGGCGGCTGTCCCCGACCGAGCGGAGACCCTGCGGGTCCCTGTGTTCTTCGGCCCCTTCCCCAACGCTGCCCGGTCGCCATACCCCGATAGACCGTCTCGGCCAGCACTTTCGGCCGCACGTCGCGGGCGACGTGCGGCTGTACTGGACCCGAACGAACGTGTCGACCCGCGCGATCAGGTGCCCCGCCACCAGCTACGGGGACAAAGGTACTGGTGCCCAGTCGGTTTCGAGCGCAACGAACTCGCACTCGCAGCGTCCGTGCACTGACGTCGGACCACGGGAGAGTAGCGACGTAGACCGGTGTGCCTCGGTTGCCCTCGCGCACACCGGGAGCAGCGATGCACGACGAGCCCCTCGATGCCGAGGGGCTCGTGCGTCAGGACGCCGGCCGGGTGCGGCGGTGTGCGATCAACGCGACGGAACGTGCGCGCGGTTGCGGATACACGCCCCTGCCGGGCGTGTGGATAGACTCCACCCTACGGTGCATGACAGTCTCCTCTGTCGTGTGCCCAGACCCCGGTGCGGTGCTGCAACACCTGCCGGGGTCGACCTGTTTTCAGGCCAATGGAGGGATGGTGGCACGGCCGGCGCCCACCGTCAACTCGAACGTGCGTTCGGATCTTTCGACGCGCGCAGCGAAATCAGAAGAGTTTCCGGCGCGTCGGGCACGCCCGAGGTGGGACGCCCGGCGATGGTAGGGCGTGGCGCCAATTTTCCGATATATCCTTCTTGTCGTCGGCGGCTTCACCGCGGGGCTGGTGCTGGCCGCCCCGAGCGTCGACACCTATCCCTTGGCCGACGGGTTGCTGCCCGGCTCGGTGTTCACCTCCGACGTCGCCGCCGCAGCAGCGGGAGCGCTCGCGGCGTTGGCCGTGGCGGCATCGGTTCGTCGGCGCGTGCTCGCGGTCGCCCTGGTGGGGGCGATGGCGGTGGCCGTCGTCGCGCTGCCGGGAGGGTGGCGGTTCGACGTGTACGTCGCGACGATCGGCGCGGGCCTGCTGCTCGGCGCGCTCGTCGTGCTGGGCACCGGAAAGCTGCACGCCGCCCTCGTCGGAGCGGTGGTGGCCGGGCTGCTGACGGCCGAGCCGCTCGCACAGTTCCGTGAGCTGGACTCGGCGCCTCAGCGGTACGCGTCCTACCTGGCAGCGAGCGTGCGACCGGTCAATGCCGTGTGGCTGCCGCTGGCGATCGTGACTGCCGTCGCGGCGGGGGTGCTGGCGCTGACCGCCCGAAACGACACGGTGCCGGTCGACGCGCCCCGGGCCCGCGGGCGGGAGGTGGCCGTCGGTATCGGTGTGCCGATCCTCGGGGTGGGGCTGTACTGGTCGTTCCACCACGCGCTGTTCTCTCTGGACGATGCCGGGGAAGGGCGATGGTTGCTGGGCCTGGTGGCGGTGCCGGTGCTCATCGCCGCGGCGCTGTGGCTGCGGGGACGGACGGGGGCGGTGCTCCTGGCGGCGACGGCGGTGGTCGTCGCCGTGGGCGGTACCGTCTCGTGGTCGCCGGCGGCGTGGCCGGCGCTGCTGATCGCGCCGGCTCTTGTGGCCGTCGGTGTGTGGCTGGGTCGCCGCAGGCCGATCCCGCTGATCGGTGTCGGTCTGCTCGCGCTCGCCGCGGCTGCCGGGATCTTCGATCGTCCCCCGTGGGACAACGCGAATTTTGTGGCGACGATCCTTGTGGTGCCGTTCGCCGCCGCGTACTCGATCGTCGCGTCACTGCCGTCGACGGCGCCCGTGACCGCCACCTCGCTGACCCTGCTGGCGGTGCTGGCGCTGCCGCTGCTCGCGCAGTTCGGGTGGACGGCCTACACCCCGCTCACCGACGACCCGGCCGGGTGGAGCCCGAGTGCGTGGACGTGGACGTCGGTGGGTGCGACGACCGCCGCCGTCCTGGCCTGCGGTGCGGCGATGGCATGGCTTCGATACCGCAGCGCGAGCGAGGACGTCGGAACCTGACCGGGAGCCGCGGAAACGGACACTGCGAGAATCCGAGCATGCCTGACTCCACGCGCGGATACTTCACCGAATCCGACGGCACGTACCTTCCCACGAAGTACGCCGTCAGCCCCTGGTCGTCGACCATGCTGGCCGGGCCGTGCGTGACCGGCCTGCTCGCCCGGGAGCTCGACAAGGACCACGGTCCCGACGGGTTCGTCCCCGCCCGGCTCACCGTCGACCTGTTCCGGCCGGTGCAGAACGCGCCCGTGCGGTTCGAGACGACCCGCGTGCGCGACGGCAACCGCATTCGCGTCGCCGACGCCTACCTCATCCAGGGCGACGACGTCACCGCCCGCGGAACCGTCGTCTACCTGCGCCCGTCCGAGCAGCCGCCGGGCACGGTGTGGACCCGGGACGAGCACCCGACGCCGCCCGCCGAGGCGTTCGACGGCCCGGAGACCGGATTCGCGCGCACCTGGTTCGGCAGCGACGCGCACCCCGAGGGCTGGTCGCAGGTGCGGGCCGAGCACCAGAACGCGAGCCGGAAACGCATGTGGTCCCGGCAGATTCCGGTGCTCGTGGGGGAGGAGATGTCGCCGTTCGTGCGGACCGCGGTCGTCGGCGAGGGCACCAGTTTCATGGCCAACTGGAGCGACGAGGGCGTCGGCTTCATCAACGGCGATCTCACCCTGACCCTCTCGCGGCTGCCCGTCGGCACCGAGGTCGGCGTCGAAGCCGACCACCACCTCAGCGCCGACGGCGTCGCGGTGGGCACCTCGGTGCTGTTCGACCGGCTCGGCCCGTTCGGGACGGGCGCCGTCACGTGCCTGGCGAACGCTCGTCGTCAGGTGAACTTCGGTTGAGCGGCACTGTGCCGAGCGTGCAGTTCTCGTGGTGGTTGCCCGGCGAGTCGTCACGAGAACTGCACATTCGAGCGAACCCGTGACTCCCCGGGGGGCATGGGCCGCATCCGGCCCACATCGCTTCAAGCGATAACAACACCTGTTATCGTGATGTCGTGGCTGTCGGCTTCGGTGACTTCGTTCGCATCCGGCGGGGGATTCTGGGTCTCTCGCAGCGGGAGCTCGCCGAGCGCTCCGGCATCAAGCAACCCCTGATCGCCGCGATCGAGACAGGACGACGGCAGCCGTCCGAGCCGGCTCGTTCGGCGCTGACGGCAGCCCTGCCCGTTCGTCCCTCCGAGGCTCTGGCAGCCCGACGTGGAGAAGTGTGCGAGCTCTTCGCCGAGGCAGGGCTGCCGAACCCGAGGGTGTTCGGATCTGTGGCGCGCGGCGACGACGACTTCGCCTCGGATATCGACCTCATCGTGGATTTCAGCGATCGCCACGACATCGTCGATCTGCTCGAGTTGCAGCAAGCTTTGGAAGACCTGCTCACCGTGCGGGTCGAGATCGTCGACGGGCGAGCCGGGGGGCGCGTGGGGGACCGCGCCCGAAAGGAAGCCGTGGCGCTGTGACGTCGGAGAACTTGTGACGCCGGAGAAATATGCGGATGAGCGCGTTCGCCGTCGTTTGCAGGACCTCGCCGATTTCGCGGCAGACGCGTCCTACACGGTGGGACTCGGCTTGGAGGCCTACCTGGAGGACAGTCCCCACGGGCGCGTGCTGCGGAACAACGGTCGGCACATCCTGATCCAGGTGGCCACGGTCGTCGAGAAGTTGCCGGAGACGTTCAAGTCCGAGTTCCCCGGCGTCGACTGGGTTGCGATCGGACGGATGCGAAACCTGATCGCACACCACTACGACAAGGTGAACGACCGTCTCGTGTACTCGGCCCTGGCGACGCGGATTCCCGAGCTGAGCGCCACGCTGGGACTGCGCCACTGAGCTCGGCCCTCTGCCGCTCGCCTCGCAGTCTGGACGGCGCCGTACATCGACAACCGTCGCTTTCGTTGTCGATGTACGGCGCAGGTGTGGAGGGACGGGCGTAACGTCCTGAGGTGCGACAGGACGCCGAAGCGTGCGGCTGTCGTCGTCGCTACGGCGCCCCGAACCCGTAGGTGAAGCTGCCCGTCGTCCAGTTCATCGTCGCGTGGTACTTGTACCCGCTCATCGTGCCGTCGCCGTTGTCCTCGGTCGCCACGAAGCACTCGAACACCGTCGTCGTCTCGGTGAGGTTGTCGGTGGACCCGCCGTTGACGGGTGAGCAGGTCACCTCGATCACCGGCCCGTCGAACATTCCGTTGTCGATGTGCTTGTTCGCCATCTGCTCCACACTCGACTCGATCTCCGAGACGGAGCGCGCGCGGGAGGCGCGCTCGGCGTTGTCGCGCTGCTGCTGCGCCGCCTTCTCTGCGGCCTGACGTTCCGCTTCGCGCTGTGCAGCTTCCTCTGCCGCCGCGACCTGTGCCGCAACCTGGGCGTCGTGATTCAGCTTCCAGGTGAGCGCCCCACCACCCACGGCGAGCAGCAGGACTGCCAGCATGATCAGGAGCGGCTTCTTCCTGATTCGGCGCTTCTTGCCGTCGACGGCACCGGAGCCGGGGAAGTCCAGCCACCGGGTGCCGTCCCAGTAACGCTGTCCCCCGTTCGGATCGGGGTACCAGCCGGCGGGTGCGGGCGTCTTGTCGTCCGACATCGTCTTGCCCTTCGTCTGAGAATCGACCGCAGGAGCGAGTGAGTGTGCCGCTCCTGAGGTGGTGAGCGATGCATTCGCTCGGGATGGGAGGGGGCCGGACGAGCGATACATTCGCTCGCTCCCCGAGCCGGGGAAGTGCCGGTGCGCCCGACCCCTCGCGGGCGCACCGGCCCCGGGGACGTCACCGCAGGGAGACGGTGACTCCGCCGGAGAACATGGAGTCGTGCAGTTCGATCGAGGCGGGAACCGCATCGACCGGCATGTCGAACACGACCGGCATCGTGACGGTGTTGCCGGGGTTGATCTCGTCCCAGAACGCGACGTCGGTCTCCAGGTTCAGCGCGGCGGACGTGTCCGGGCTGAACGTGCGGCCCTGGGAGTCGATCAACTTCTGATCGCTCGGGCTCAGACCCTTCGGCTGATCGGAGATGTTGGAGACCGTCATCGTCACGATGACGAACTGGCCCTGGGCTTCCTCGGCCAGGAACTGGTTGTCGCCCAACGTGGTCAGCCCGGTCTGCACCTCGGTGACGACGAACTCGAACTTGCCGTCGCGCACCGGGGTGTCGAGCCCTGCGGCCGGCTGCTCGGCCTGGGTGGGGCGGGACGGTGCCGACTCCCGATCTTCTCGGGTCTGCCCGGCCGACGGCGCGGTCGCCGTGGAGGAGTCCTCTTCGTCACCGCCGGACACACCGGCAATCACGAACAGCGCGACGACGGCTCCGACGACCCACGGCCACTTCTTGCGCTTCTTCTGCGGCGGCTGCGGCTGGACGGCCGAGTTCTGCCAGCCCGGGTACTGCGGGGCCGGGAAGCCCTGCGGCGGCTGGATACGCGGATCGTTCTGGTTCACGACAAACCTGCTTTCGAATGGAAGATGGGTGATCAGTCGCCGAGGCTGAGGGAGATGCCGTCCTCGGCTTCGGACTCGGTGAACAAAATGCCTCCGCGGTGGGAGATCTCCACCTCGTAGAAGGCGGCCCCGCGCGGGACGTCCGCGACGGCGAACGTGAAGATGCAGCTGTCGCCCATGTCGATGCTGCCGTCGAGCCGGCCCTTGGCGAGGAGGGTGCCGGACTGGTCCGAGACAGTCACCGCCGCCGCGGAGGACATGTCGGAGTAGCCACCCTCGCCCTCGCAGTCGAACTGCGTCGCGGAACTGGGGGTGAATCCGTCCTGCAGCGTCATCGTGCCGCCCACCGTGAACGAGTCCGGGCCGGCGATGTTCCGCACCACGAGCACGACCCCCGTCACCAGCGCACCGACGGCGAGGGCGGCGGCGACGCCGGCGGCGAAACCCCGACGGAAGGCGCGCCGGGACGAATCGACCTCGGCCGCAGGGGCGGGATGAAGGCTCGGGTACGTCACAAGATCTCCTCGATCGAGCGGTGCGGGACGCTCCCAGCTTCGACCCGAGTAGCTCAATCGCAGTACCTTGAACGCGATAACGCGGGTTATCAATCGACTGATAGCGCCCCGTGCAATCGACGACAAGTCTCGACAGATCACCGCCCGCCTGCTCGCTCGACGCGAGCCGACCTCTTAAGTTGGTGCCATGGCAGACATCCTGGATTTCACGGGCCCCAGCCTGAACGAGTCGGTGTGGGAGCAGCTCGCGCTCGACACCCTCGGCGAACTGGGCTGGCGTCCCGTGTCCGGAGTGGACATCGCCCCTGGCAGCGGGGAACGCTCGTCGTGGGACGACTTGGTGATCGAGCCGCGCCTGCGCACGGCGCTCGCCCGGCTGAACCCCGACCTGCCGCCCCAGGTGATCGAGCAGGCCGTGGACGTGGTCACCACCGCCGGATCCACCGACGCGATCTCGGAGAATCGCGCCGTGCACGCATACCTCACCGAAGGCTTGCGCAAGATCAACTATGTCGACGACAGCGGCGTGGAGGTCACACCCACGATCCGCCTGATTTCCGTGGACCCGGACGACAACGACTGGCTCGCCGCGCGTCAGGTGACCGTAATCCGCGGCGACCATGAGCGCCGCTTCGACGTGGTTCTGTACCTCAACGGGATGCCCGTCGCGGTGATCGAACTGAAGAACGCCGGCAGCGAGCATGCCGGGCTCAACGGTGCCCACGCCCAGCTGCACACCTACCTACGAGAGTTCCCGCTCGCGTTCCGCTTCGCCGTCGTCGCGCTCGTCTCCGACGGCATCACCGCCAAGTACGGGACGCCCTTCACCCCGTACGAACACTTCTCCCCCTGGAACGTCGACGACGACGGCCGCCCGATCGAACCCACCGGCGACCACACAGCCCTAGACGTCGCCCTGTACGGGCTGTTCAACCTCGAACGGTTCCTGCAGCTCGTACGCGACTTCACGGCGTTCGATCAGAGCGAGGGCGGGCTGATCAAGCGCATCGCCAAGCCGCACCAGTACTTCGCCGTCACCAAAGCCGTCGCGTCGACCGTGCACGCCGTCGACTCCGAGGGCAAGGCCGGCGTCGTCTGGCATACCCAGGGCTCCGGTAAGTCGATGGAAATGGAGCTGTACGCGAACCAGGTGATCCGCCACCCCCGGCTCGCCAACCCGACCGTCGTCGTCATCACCGACCGCAACGAACTCGACGGCCAACTCTACGAGACGTTTCTGCGCTCCCAGCTGCTCCCCGAGAAGCCGCGGCAGATTCGGCGCCGTGACGAACTCCGACAGGAACTGTCCGGCCGGACAACCGGCGGGATCTACTTCACGACCCTGCAGAAATTCGGGCGCAGCCGCGACGAACGCGAATCCGGCCACAGCCACCCCCTCCTCTCGGCCCGGCGCAACGTCATCGTCATCGTCGACGAGGCGCACCGCAGCCACTACGACAACCTCGACGGCTACGCGCGCCACCTGCGCGACGCGCTGCCGCACGCGACCCTCATCGCCTTCACCGGCACGCCCGTCTCGTTCGAGGACCGGGACACCCGGGCGGTGTTCGGCGACTACATCGACGTCTACGACCTCACCCGTGCGGTCGAGGACGGCGCCACCGTCCCGGTCCACTTCGAAAGCCGGCTGGTCAAGGTCGCGTTCGCCGGCGACGTGACCGAGGAGCAGATCGACGCGTCCGCCGACGAACTCACCGTCGGACTCGACGACACCGACCGCGACCGCATCGAGAAGTCCGTCGCGGTCGTCAACGCCGTCTACGGCGCGCCGGCCCGGCTGCACAAGCTCGCCGCCGACCTCGTCGAGCACTGGGAGAGTCGCCGCGAGCAGATGGCCAAATTCGTCGGGTCCGACGACAACCCCACCGCGCCCGGCAAGGCCCTGATCGTGTGCGCGACCCGCGAGATCTGCGCCAATCTCTACGACGAGATCGTCGCGCTGCGCCCGGATTGGCATTCGGACGAGATCTCCAGCGGGCGAATCAAAGTCGTCTACTCGGGAACCGCGGCCGATCAGCCGCCGATCGACAGACATGTGCGCCGCGACTCGGCGAACGCCGCGATCAAGAAGCGACTCAAGGACATCGATGACGAGCTCGAAATCGTCATCGTCAAGGACATGCTCCTCACCGGCTTCGATGCGCCGCCGCTGCACACCCTCTACCTCGACCGGCCGTTGAAGGGTGCGCTGCTCATGCAGGCCCTCGCCCGGGTCAACCGCACCTTCCGCGGCAAGCGCGACGGGCTGCTCGTGGCCTACGCGCCCGTCGCCGACAACCTCGCCGAGGCGCTGGCCGAGTACACGGCGACCGATCAGGAGACCAAACCGCTGGGCCGGCCGATCGAGGAGTCCGTCGACGCCGTCAAGAACCTGCTCACGGTGCTCGCGAACATGCTGCACGGTTTCGACTGGCGGTCGCGCCTCCGGTCCGCCACCGGACCGCGTAGCTATATCGAAGCCGTGCTCGCCACCGTGAACTACCTGCGCGACCCGAAGCTTCCGGAGAACCGGGTGCCGGAAGGGGACGAGACTCTTGCGGCCCGCTTCCGGAAATTCTCCTCCCAACTGTCCCGTTCCTGGGCGATCTGCGGCACCCATCCCGATCTGGGAGGGCTGGCCGCCGACGCGAAGTTCTTCGAGGAAGTCCGCGTCTACATGGCGAAGTTCGACGCCGAGGATCGGCAGGCGCGGGGGCTCGCTGTTCCGGAGGACGTGCGGCGCGCCTTGCGTCAGCTCATGGCCGCCTCGGTCGAATCGGGCGAGGTACTCGACATCTACGACGCCGCCGGCATTCCGCGGCCCTCGCTCACCGAACTCAATGCGGAGTTCCTGGCACGGGCCGAACACGCGAAGAACCCGAACCTCGCGATCGAGGCGCTTCGCAAGCTCATCAACGAGGAGGCGCGAAAGGTCGCACGGCACAATCTGGTACGTCAGCGAGCGTTCTCACAACGCCTGCAGGAGCTGATGAACAAGTACACCAATTCGCAGCTCACCTCGGCGGAGGTGATCGCCGCGCTGGTCGAGGTCGCGCAGGAGGTGCAGGCCGAGGGCGACCGCGGCCGCCGCTTCGATCCGCCGCTGGACTGGCACGAACTCGCCTTCTACGACGCCGTGGCCCAGAACGAATCCGCCGTCACCGAGCAGGGCGACGATGTGCTCGCCCAGATCGCCCGGGAACTCGTCGCCGTCATGCGTCGCGACGTCAGGACCGACTGGCGCGTGCGGGCCGACGTCAAGGCCAAGTTGCGCTCGCAGATCAAGCGGCTGCTCACGCGGTACAAATACCCGCCGGATCGGCAGGCAGGCGCGATCAAGCTGGTACTCGAACAGATGGAGGCGATCGCTCCGACGATGGCGGCGTGAGGGTGCGTTCTGCGCGCGCGTACTGGAGGGTGGCACTCACCGGCGGTCGCGACGTCGTCGCTTCGGCGCCCGTCGGCGTTCGAGGGACTCGGCGAACCCCAGGGCCGCACCGGCGGCCACGGCGACGATCGCCGCACCGGCCAGCACCTGCGTCGACGCCGCGAACGCGGTGACTGCCACGACGAACACCACCCAGGTCGCGGCGGCCGCCATCGCCTTCGGGTCGGCCCACCACGACCGGCGAGTCGAGCACAGGTGCAGCCGCTGCCACAGCACCCGCTCGGCGGCGGCGCACAACTCCTCCACCGCCGCCCGCACCGCGGTGACCTCCCCGGCGCCGGACGACACGAGCAGGGTGCGTACCCACTTCGGGTCGTCGTGCGCCGGCCGAGCCTCGGCGGACAGCACGGCGAGTTCGACGAGTCGCACCCGTGCCCGCGCGACATCGCCGAGAGCGGTGCGGATCTCGTCGGGGTCGAGCGTCTCGTGCCGCCGGAGCGCGGTCAGCAGGCGACGGTGATCGGCATGCAATTGTGCGCGCAGGCCCGTCCAGCCGAGCAGGTGGTACAGCGTCTCCCGGCTGTCCGCGCCGACATATCCGCCCCCGAGGTCGAGCAGCAACGCCCGGCCGTCCTTGCGCACGGCCACGTCCGTCGCGGCCGGCCGGTGCCAGGCCTGCAACCGTCCGCACGAGCGCGCCGCTGCCTCGGCCAGTACGCCGGCGGGTGGGCCGTCCACCAGACGGCGCGCCGCCTCGCGTGCGTCGCCGGCGACCTCGACCACCAGTCCCTCGATCGACGGTTCGTCGGTAAGGGGAGGCGCGGTGCGGACGGCGACCTGCGCGAGGGGGCGGTACACCTCCGTGTCGGGCAGCCGGGTGTCCAGTCGCGGGAACAGGTCGACCAGGCTGGCGTCGGCGGTGATCCCGAACGGGGCGAGGAAGGTGTCGAGGGTCCGCCGGAAGCCCGTCTCGGCGCCGTCGAACAGGGGGTCGCTGTGCCAGGTGAGCACGGCACCCGGTGGATCGGCGGACAGGATCTCGCAGACCAGTACCGGTCCGGCCCCCGGCACCTCCCACAGTGACGCACATGCCCCCGCCGGTCCGTCGTACGGGCGTGGGTGCGCGGCGGGGGTCGGCGCCCCGAAGGTCAGCCGAGTGCCGGGTTCGGCGCGGTGCCGGAAGGCCAGCAGGGCAGCGGGGCGTTCGAGGTAGCCGGTGCGGCCGGCGATCCGGGCCGGCAGGAACGGCTCGGCGTAGGGCACGGCGGGTACCGGGGGTGGTACGGGCCGTTCGCCGATGTCCAGGGGTAGGAACATCACCTTCAGCACGGCGGCCCGCACGGGTGTGCTGCCCGACTCGAGCCGGGCGCCGGGCGCGCTCACAGGGATGCGCATCATGGTTCGGTCATCGCTTTCGACACCGGCCACACCGGGCCGAGACGACGCTCCGTCCCGGGTGCATCGGCCGGGACGGAGCGAGGGGAGAGGTTTTCAGTGCGGTGTGCGCGCGTCGGTGGTGTCCTGCAGGGCGACCACGTGCGCCAGGGCGTCGTGGAGCCCGCGGCGGTAGCCCCGGGTGTGGGTGGACGATCCGACGGTCGCCAGTTCGTTTTCCAGATTGCTGCGAATATTCTGCAGCGCATGCCTGGTGATTTTCATGCGGCTCGTGCCTTCTTCTCTGCGCTGTCCTTTCTCGCCATCGAAAAAGCGGAGTATCGGGCCAGTTCGTCGAGTACGTACAGCCGGGCGGTTTCCAGCCCTTGGCGGTATCCCGGAAAGTCGATTTCGAGATTCCGGTCTCGCGTCATCATTTCGCCGATGTTCCGGTAGAGGGTCTCCAGAGTCGTTGTCGTGGAGTGCATTCGAGTGTGTGTCCCGGCTTTGATCGAGTGGTCAGCTCTTGCGCTTGCGGATGAGCTGACCCGCATCCTGAGCCTTGGCTCGTTTTTCCGCGCGGCGCTCCTTCAAAGCGCGGGCGGACTGTTTGGAACTTTTGACGGCGGACTTGGCAGCCATTGTCAATCCTTTCCGAATCGGCAATCGCGAACTCGGCTCGACCATACCCAAAAGAAAAAATAAGTCCACTTCGGAGGGGTTGCGTTCCCACATCCGCGTGCCGCCCGGTCGTCTGCGTCGGCAATCGTCGCCGCGGATGACTGGCCGGCGCGCGGCTGTTGCCGGTGGACAGGCGACTGCACCGGCAAGGTCGGCGTGATCGGATTCTGCACGGGCGGAGGGTTTGCGGTGCTCGCCGCGGCACCGAACTACGGGATGCTGCCGAGGAACGCGACCGAGGTACTGCGGGGCGCAGCCGGGAAGCTCGAGCGGGTGCTGTCCGAGCGGGTACCCGCTCTCCGGCCGGTCATCCGCTCTGACGATCGTCGCCGCGGATGACTGGGCGGCGAGCGGCTCCCATCGGTGACCTGACTCACGCGCCGGACGGGTGACGGCCGCGCCGCACGAGCCCGGTCAACGGACCCGACAGCAGCAACAACAGCAGGGGGTAGTACGACAGCGGCGGGACGGTCACGCTCAGGACCAGTGCCACCACCATGAGCGCCGTCAGCACGACAGTCCCCGCCAGATCCGGTGGCTCGGCGCCCGCCGTGACGGCCGGGTGCCGGCCGGCGGCCCACGCCGACAACATCAGCGCCGCCCCGCTGGCCGCCATGGTGCCGATGTACAGCGCACGGGTCGCGGTCTCGTCGGAGTTCGTCGCCACCAGCGCGGAGGGGAAGGGCAGGAAGACGATGGTGAGTGCCCACAGGAACAGCGCCCGATCGACCCAGGGATCGTCGGCGACGATGTCGCGGACCAGCCGGTGCTGCCCCCACCAGAACCGGAAGATGACGACGAAGCTCAGGGCGAACGCCCCGATCGCTCCGGTGGCGTCGTGCAGCAATTCGATCGTCGTCCCCTCGTGGTCGGAGGCTCGATCGACGAGCGGCAGCACCAGCAGGGTGATCGCGATGGCCACGATCGCGTCGAGGAACGTCAGATACCGTTCGAAGCTCCGGTCCCGCTCTCTCGGTTCCGCCATGGCTTCACAGCATGGCATCGCGCGTCCCGGCGCGGAGCCGAACGGCGGTCACGGCCGGGGGTCCGTGCGGGTCCACCGGGGCCGATCGTGGCGCGTGGCCGCGGTGCAGCGGCGGCACGGTACGACACCGTGTTCGCCGGTGTCCGCCAGGTACAGCGCCTCGCTCCACGGCACGTGCGGGAAGCGGGCGAGGCGGGCGCGGGAGAGCGGGAGTCCGCACAGGGTCTGATTGGTGCCGGGCGTCCAGGCGTGCGTATCGCCGCGCGGGTATCGGATTCCGTCGTCGTCGATCCACTGGCTCGACGCCGCGACCGCGGGTTCGGTTCGCCTGGCCATGAGTCCGGGTTCCCCGGCCGGGGCGGGGCCACGCCCCCCGACGAAAGATGAAGGACCGGCACGCTCGGTCGCCTCACGGCGAAAGGCGCAATGCAGCTCCAGCCGGACGGAACTCTGCAAAGGCAGAAATATTGAGCCCGGGGGACACGGAGCGTACCGATCCGAACTCTTCAACACCGACCCGTTCCCGGGTATTCCGGCCACGGTCCGGTGAACTGCGTCACGGACCGATCTCACGTTTCCGCCCGTGGAGGCGTCTACCCCGTATACACCGGATGGAAGGATCGAACCCGTGAACGCGACGCGAACCCACACGGTCGTCGACTCACCGATCGGACCGCTGACTCTGGTGCGGACCGCCGGGGCCCTCAGCGGCCTGTACCTCGCCGAACATCGGCACCGACCCGGCCCGCACACCTTCGGGGATCTCGCGGCGACCGGTTTCGAGGAGATCACCGAGCAGCTCGACGAATACTTCGCGGGCCGGCGCACCGAGTTCACCGTGCCGCTCGGGCTGCACGGAACCCCGTTCCAGCGCCGGGTATGGCAGGCGCTGCAGGCCGTCCCGTACGGCACGGTGTGCACGTACACCGAGCTCGCCGCCGCGGTCGGGCAACCCACCGCCGTGCGCGCGGTGGCCGCCGCCAACGGCCGCAACCCGGTGAGCATCGTGGTGCCGTGCCACCGCGTGATCGGCCGCGACGGCACCCTCACCGGGTACGCCGGCGGTCTCGACCGCAAGCGTTACCTGCTCGACCGGGAGGCGCAGGTGACCCGTGCCGTCCCGTGACCCGCTGCCCCCGTTCGAGCGGGTCGTCGCCGAGCACGGCGGCACCGTCCTGCGGGTGTGCCGCGCGCTGCTCGGTCCCGTCGACGCCGACGACGCCTGGTCCGAGACGTTTCTCGCCGCGCTGCGCGCCTACCCGGCGCTGCGTCCGGGCAGCAACGTCGAGGCGTGGCTCGTGACGATCGCCCATCGCAAGGCCGTCGACGTCCACCGGTCCCGGGCTCGCACGCCGGTACCCGTCGCCGTCCTCCCGGAGCGCCCGGCCGACGCGGGCATCCCCGCACCCGACGACGACCTGTGGTCCGCGGTCGCCGCGCTGCCGTTCACCCAACGCGCCGCCGTCGTCTACCACCACGTGGTGGGCCTGCCCTACGCCGAGATCGCCACGATCCTCGGCAACTCCACCGACGCCGCGCGCCGCGCCGCCGCCGACGGCCGGGCCGCGCTGCGCCGCCGCTATCCGACGGAGGAACCGTCATGACGCTCGAACCGTCCCCTGTCGCCACCGCCGATCTGACCCGCCTGCACGCCCGGCTGACCGTCGCTGCCGGCGCCGCCGACCTGCTCGACGTCGCCTACCGCATCGTGGACACCCCGGTCGGGCCGCTGCTGCTCGCCGCCACCCCCGCCGGACTCGTGCGGGTCGCGTACGCCGTCGAGAACCACGACGCGGTCCTCGATCGGCTCGCCGCCGACATCAGCCCCCGCATCCTTGCCGCACCCGCCCGGCTCGGCACCGCCGCCCGCCAGCTCGACGAGTACTTCCGCGGCACGCGCACCACCTTCGACCTGCCGCTCGACCTGACCCTGGCGCGGGGTTTCCGGCGCGAGGTGATCACGCACCTGCCCGGCTACGGCCGGACCGCGAGCTACGCCGAGGTGGCGGCCGTGGCGGGCAGCCCCCGCGCCGTCCGGGCGGTGGGCACGGCGTGCGCGAGGAATCCGCTGCCCGTCGTCCTGCCGTGCCATCGCGTGGTGCGCGGTGACGGCGACCTCGGCCGGTACGTGGGCGGGGTGGAAGCCAAGCGTGCCCTGCTCCGGCTCGAGACCGCGGCGTGAGCGTCGTCCTGCGGCCGACCGTGACGCCGCCGCTGGCCGCGGCGCCGATGCTCGCCGCGCTGCGCAGCCACACCGTCGCCGGTCTCGAACGGCACGACGCGGACACGGGCACGCACGTCCGGTCGGTGCGGGGGCGGTACGGTCCCACGGTGGTCGCGATCCGTCCCGGCTCCGAGCACGTGTCCGTCCGGATCGACGCGGATCGTCGCGACCTACCCGAGGTGGAGCAGACGGTCCGGCGGTGGCTGGACCTCGATGCCGACCCGGCCGTGATCGACGCGGCGCTCGGCGCCGATCCGTACCTCGCGCCGATGGTGGCGGCCCGGCCGGGACTGCGCGTGCTCGGGACGACGGACTGGTTCGACACCGCCGTCCAGACGGTGCTGGGACAGCAGGTCAGCGTCGCGGCGGCCGCCACGTTCGCCGGCCGCCTCGTCGCCCGCTACGGCGATCCGGGACGCGACGGCCTGCTCTGCTTCCCGTTGCCGACCGGGCTCGTCGGTGCGGACCCGCACGAACTGCAGGCGGCCGTGGGGCTGACCGGCGCCCGGGTGCGTACCGTGCTCGCGCTCGCCCGCGCCGCGGCCGACGGTCTCGATCCGTCCGACCCCGTGCGGTTCCGCCGGGACCTTCTCGGACTGCCGGGAATCGGGCCGTGGACCGTGGACTACCTCGCCGTGCGCGTGCTCGGGGACCGCGACGCGTGTCCCGTCGGAGATCTGGTGCTGCGCAGGGCCCTCGGCGTGGATACCGCCCGCGAGGTGACGGTCCGGACGCGGCGGTGGAGTCCGTGGCGGGCCTACGCCTCATTCCACCTGTGGACGCACGCCGCCTACGACTCGTCCGCGCCGTAGCAGTCGCGCACCGAGACCTGCATGGGGAAACGCACTTCGGTGGCTCCGAACAGCAACCGGGTGGCCGACTCCACCGCGGCGGACAGGTGTGCCGTCGCGGTCTCCGGCGTGCGGGTGTGCACCACGATCTCGTCGTGCTGGAAGAAGACGAGCTCACCGGCGTCGCCGGCGGCCAGGCGCAGACGCAGGTCGGCCAGCACGCACAGCGCCCACTCGGCGGCCGTCGCCTGGACGACGAAGTTGCGGGTGAACCGTCCCCGGGCCCGCGCGTCGCCGTGCACGAAGAAGCCGGCGTCGGGCGGCGGGCACGCGCGGCCCAGCCACGAATGCACCACCTCGCCGCGTTCCCCGGCCCGCGCGGCGTGCTCGACGAACTCCACCGCCTCGGGAAAACTACGCCTCAGCATCGTGAGCAACGCCCGCGACTCACCGGACGTCGCACCGTAGAGCACGCCGAGCACGGCCACCTTCGCCTTCGCGCGGTCGCCGCCGAACGTCGCCGCCGCCACCGGCGCGTACAGGTCCTCGGCCCCCGCCGCCGTCGTCATCCGCGGGTCGCCGGACATCGCGGCGAGGATGCGCGGTTCGAGCTGGCCGGCATCGGCGATCACGAAAACGTGGCCGGGCTCGGCGATCACGCTCGACCGCAACGCCTTCGGAATCTGCAGGGCCCCACCGCCGCGGCTCGCCCAGCGCCCGGACACCACGGCACCGGGCACATAGACCGGGCGGAACCGGCCGTCGCGCACCCAGGTGTCGAGCCAGTGCCAGCCGTTGGTGCTGTGCAGCTTCGACAGATCGCGGTGCTGCAGGAGCAGCGGCACCGCCGGATGGTCGAGTTCGCGCAGTACCCATTTGCGGGTGGACGGCACCTCGATGCCTTCCCGCCGGAACGCGTCGAGCACCTCGGTGTGCGAGGCCGGGTTGAGCGCACGACCGAAAACCGCACCGATCCGGGCGTTCAGTTCGGTTATCCGAGGCGGCAATCCGTCGTCGGTGGGGCGCGGGCCGAGGGTGCGCTCGAGCACCCGCCGGTGGGCGTCGGCGGAGAAGGGCAGCCCGTCGAAGCTCATCTCGGCGGCGGCCAGCGTGCCCGCCGATTCGGCGGCGACGAGCAGTTCGAGCCGGGCGCGGCCACCGAGTTCGGCCCGCTGCCGGGCGAACTCGGCGAGCACCGAGTCGAGGTCGGCGGTGGGAGCGACGTCGAACAGTCCCGGTCGCTGGTCGATCGGCTGTCCCGGCGGCGCGGGAATCCCGGCGCGTACGTTGAGGATTGCGCGGGTGGAGGCGAGGTCGTGGCATCGGCGCACGCGGGCCCCGCCGCGCAGCAGTGCGGGGTAGACGGAGGCGGTGCCGGTCCAGATCCAGCGCGGCGGGTTCGTCGCCTCGCACGTCCGCACGAATGTCGTCAGGTCGTCGTGGTGCTCGGCAGCGGCGAGCGGTCGTCCGTCGGGGTCGACCGGAACGGTCCACCCGCCGGGCGACTGCCCGCCGGCGGTGTCGGGAACCAGCACGGTGCGCACCGGTCCAGTCTGCACCGCCGTGCCGACACCGCCGGCGGACGGTCCCGTCCACGTCCGGCTCCGCACCCGCACGGCGGAGCCGGACGTCGCTCTCGGGGAAGTCCGTGATCGGGAAGGCGGCTCCGGACGGGGAGGCGAGCCCGGCCCGGGGAACCATGCGCTGTTCTCGTCCACCCGTGGGGGCTTACGGGGCCGTGCGCATGCTTCGTGGTTCCACTGCCGTCGTACCCGAGTCGCCGCCCTGTCGCGGCATCTGCCTCTACCGGCCGTCGGAGTAGGAGTAGAACCCTTCGCCGGTCGCCACGCCGAGCTTGCCGGCGTCGATGTAGTTCGCCTTCAACCACGCGGCGATCTTCCGGTCCTTCTCGTCGCCGTGGGACAGGATGTTGTACGGCGTGGTGAGTCCGATGACGTCGTAGATCTGGAAGGGGCCCATGGGTGCCCCGGTGGCGATCCGCCACACCTTGTCGACGTCCTCGGGGGCGGCGAAGCCGCCCGCGGCGAGCTCACCGGCGGCGTTGAGGAACGGCACCAGCAGCGAGTTCAGGACGTAGCCGGCCTTCTCCTTGTGGATCGGGATGGGGACCATGCCGATGGCCGCGGCGAAGTCGACGACCCGGTCGAATACCGCGGGGTCGGTGTCGTCGGTGCCCATGACCTCGGCCGTGTTGAACTTCCACACTTGGTTGGCGAAGTGCAGCGCGAGGAACTTGTCGGGACGGCCGGTGAAGTCCTTGATGTCGCTGGGCAGGAGCGTGGAGGAGTTGGTGGCGAAGATCGTCTCCGCGGGTGCGACGGCGCCCAGCTTCGTGTAGGTGTCCCGCTTGATGTCGAGGACCTCGGGTACGGCCTCGACGACGAGGTCTGCGTCCCGGACGGCGTCCGCGAGGTCGGAGGACAGGCGGATGCCGGTCGCAGCCGCCTCCGCCTTCCCGTCGCCGGCACCGGGAACCTCACGCTTGTACGTCTCGGCGAGCTCGCCGAAGCGCTTCTGCGCGTTGGTCAGGGCGTCGTCGCTGATGTCGTAGGCGGTGACGTCGAACCCGCTGTAGGCGGACTGGAACGCGATCTGCGCACCGAGGACACCGGTCCCGAGGACCGTCACCTTGCTGATCCGGCTGGTCATGATTCCTTCTTTCGTTGGGGTGAGGACGTGCCCGGTTGCGGCGTGCCGCGGGCCGGGCGGTCGTCGTCGAGTGCTGCGAAGAAGCCCGTGACGATCTGGTCGATCTGGGCGTGCAGGTCGGCTTCGGGGTCGTTGTGTGGATGCGCACCGGTGAACGCGCGCGCAAGGATCAGGTGCAGGATCGCGAAGATGCTCCGGCCGGCGTGCCGGGCCCGGTCCTCCGCCTGCCTCTCGTCCAGCCCGCGGTTGCGCGCGGCCTCGACGAGCCGGCACGCGACCGTCTCCTCGAAGAGGGCGACGAGATCGAGTCCCTCGGAACGGTATTTCTCGCTTGCGGAGCCGAACAGCAGCTCGCGTTGGTAATTCACCGTGTTCTCGACGTTGCTGTCGGCCGCCTCGAGAATGGGCCGGACGAGGGCCAGTACGGCGTCCACCGGGTCGCGCCGCGAGCGTGACTCGCGCTCGCCGATGCTCAGGGCCGCCCGGAACTGCTGGTTGTAGACCATCATCAGCAGTTCGCCCTTGGACGTCGCGTAGCGGAACAACGTTCCGGCCGCGACGTCCGCGCGTTCGGAGATCTGCTGTGTCGTGACCCCCGCGAAGCCCTTCTCCGCGAACAACGATGAGGCGGCAGCGAAGATTCGGCTCTGCTTGTCACGCATGTTCCGGTCTCGGCGACCCGGCGCTCCCGCCGATTCGACCATTTCGCGCCTCCCGGAATGAGTGGACTCATTAATGAGCATACTCCGCTATCGGTCCGCGGGCATCCGCTGGCCCGCTCGGTCACGCTGCTGCCGGCGACGCCGCAGCCGGGGACAGTTTCATCCCCCGTTTCACCCCGGCGCGGCTGGGCCGGGCGGAATCGGAACGCTACCTTCGAGACCCGGGACCCCGCTGCTCTGCCCTCGAGGAGCAGCGGGGTCCTGTCTCACGTGTCCTGCGCCGGAACGAGTGCGGGGTCGGCGTCGCTGCGGCGGTGGAACCCGCGCACGTCGTAGATCCGAGTCACCACCGCCCCGAGCGCGAGGCCGATCCCGAGACCCAGCAGGGTCATCAGGGCGCCGCGGGTCAGCCCCGCGGGGCCACTGCCGTCGAAGTACAGGATGGCCCGGGTCGCGATGTACACCTGATGCATCGGTTCGAAGGTCGACAGCCACGTGTACAGCGGGGGCATCGCCTCGAGCGGCACGGTCCCGCCCGACGACGGCAGGCCCAGGATGATGAAGATCAACAGGTTCACCAGCAGTCCGGCGGAACCGAACACGGCCATCACCGAGATCGAGGTGACGCCCACGGCCGTGATCGCGAGGGCCCCGTACTCCCACAGCAGCAGGGCGCGGGTCACGGGCATGCCGAGCAGGGTGGCGATCCACAGGTAGAGCGCCGACACGATCAGCCCCAGGATCACCATGATCGCCCACTTCACGAGCAGCACCCGGAACCGCGACAGATGCGCAGTCTTCCGGTCGACGTACCACGGCCCGTACTCGGTGGGGACGAAACCGAGGGCGCTGTCGACGAGCGAGTTGACGATGGTGGCGCCGGTGAAGCCCGCGAGGATGAGCAGCAGTGTGTAGTAGAACGCGGACAGGCCCAGTCCGGTGCCGTCGGGCAGCGGCTTGTGCTCGACGAAGCGGACATCGATCGGATCCGCCAGCGTCAACCGGCTGCCGCCGGACAGCTGCAGATCCGGGGCGCTGGTGGCGAGGGTGTCGGTGACCGTGGTGGTGAGTTGTTCCCCGACGGTGGCGTTCACGGTGGTCAGGGCGCGGTCGGCGATCGATTCGACGATGCCCTTGCCGAAGGTGCCGATGCGGGGGTTGGTGTAGACGGTGATGATCGGCTTCTCGATGTCGCCGGGGATCACGCTGCCCTGCGCCAGGATGGACGTGCGTTTGGTGAAGTCGCTCGGAATCACGATCGCGCCGTAGAGTCGGCCCGAGTCGAGACCCGAGATCGCCCCGGAGATCCCGACCTGCTGCAGGTCGATCTCCGCCGGATCGACCCCGTCGGCGACGGCGGCGGTGATCTCGGCGCCGAGATTGCGCTGCTGGTCCGAACCGGGCAGCACGTCGCCGACGTCCTGGTTGACGATGGCGACCGGGAACCTGTGCAGATTGTCGGCCGGATTGATCATGCTGCCGATGTAGAGGGCCGCCAGGGCCGCCATCACGGCGGTCACCACGACGACCGGCGCCAGCCAGAAGCGGGGGCTGCGCAGGGTGCCGGCGTGCGGGTCGGCGCTGATCTCCGTCGAACTCATTCCAGGCCTTCCGTGATGCGTCGAGTCGGTGCGGTGCCCTTCAATTGTGCACACCCGTAGTCAGATGCGGATGCTTCCCCGCCGCCTCGTGGTACGAGACACGAAACGTGCACGCCCGCGAGGCAGCTCACTCCCGGACTGTATGGTGCCCCGCGGAACAATTCGATACGGGGGGATTTCATGGGGGAAATCGTGCGCGCGGGCCGGGCGTCCGTCGCGAAACGGGCGGTGCCGGTGCTCGTGTCGTCGCTGCTGCTCGTGGGCTGCGGCGGCGAGAGCCGGGACCACATCGCCGAGACCTACGAGCATCGGGAGACGAGGAGAAACACCGAGGTCTACCACTCGCCGGATCCGGTGCAGGCGACGGTCGACGCGATCGTGCGCAGGCAGGAGCCGACCGCGCAGACGGTCGATCGCGGCCGGTGGGAGCTGCGATTCCCCGGCGACGTCGTGATCGTCGAGGCCGCGGCCGAGGGCGGCAGCACAGTCATCGTCCGGGACCTCGACCGGCGACCGCGCCGGGGTCTGTTGCAGCGGCTGGGGGCGCTGTTCGGCTCCGACGCGTCCGGAGCGGGGCACCGGTCGGGGTCCGAACGAGGGGCGAGGTAGGAGCGTAGGCGGGCGGTCGATCGGGATGATCCGGCCGACCCGCGCGTGAGCCGTGGTCGTTCGGCCGCCGGTGCCCTCCGATGCTCTGCCGGGTCGGGGGGCACACCCATGTAATTAATACGTGTACTAAATTATCGAGCTCGGATAAGGTGAAGGCCATGACCGAAGCGGACGCCCGCGACCTCGACTACTGGTCCTTCGTCGAACTCGCGAACCGGCGCCTGAGCAACCGATACGGCGACTACCACGAGCAGGCCACCGAGGTGCTGCTGACGCTGAACCGCGCTTCCGACATCGTCACGTACGACCTCGAGGCGGCCGTGCACCGCCCGCGGGGGCGGTCGTGGTCGGCCTATCGGCTGATGTTCGTCACCTGGCTGGCCGGTCCGATCGAGCCGAAGATGGCCGCCAAGCTCACCGGCATGAGCCGTGCCGCCGTCTCCAATCTGGCGAAACCGCTGGTCGAGGCGGGTCTGTTGACGCGAACCCCGGATCCGGAAGACGGCCGGTCGGTCCGCTTGTCGCTCACCGGGGCCGGCGAGCGGGAGATCATGGAGACGTTCCGTGCCCAGAACGAGCGGGAAGCGGCATGGGTGGACGTGCTGAGCGAGGCGGAGCAGCAGATTCTCGTCATGCTCCTCAACAAGCTCATCACCAAGCGCAGCCAGTTCGACATGCGCGACCGCAACTGACGACCGATCGGGCCGATGTGGTTGCGCTCACGCCCGAAAAGTAGTTAAGGTGTTTATCAACACCGCGGCCTCCCGCGGATCCGCCACGAAGAGCCCGAGGAGCTGAATCTCATGGCGTTCTACCGACAGCTCGGCGTCATCCCGCCGAAGCGCCACACCCAGCACCGCAACGAAGACGGCGGGCTGTTCTACGAGGAGCTGATGGGCGAGGAGGGCTTCTCCTCGGACTCGGCGCTGCTCTACCACCGGCACATCCCGTCGGCCATCGTCGACGCCACCGAGTGGAAGCTGCCCGACCAGGCCACCACCCCGAACCACCCGCTCAAGCCGCGCCATCTGAAGCTGCACGATCTGTTCCCGCAGACCGTCTGGGCCGAGACCGACGTCGTCACCGGCCGCCGGCTGATCCTGGGCAACGCGGACGTGCGCCTGTCGTACGTCGTGGCGGCGAAGGAGTCGCCGCTCTACCGCAACGTCGTCGGCGACGAGATGGTCTACGTCGAGTCGGGAACCGCCCGCGTCGAGACCGTCTTCGGTGTGCTCGACGCGAAGGCCGGCGACTACGTGCTGCTGCCGATGGCCACCACCCACCGCTGGATCCCCACCGGCGACGAGCCGCTGCGCGCCTACGTCATCGAGGCCAACAGCCACATCGTCCCGCCGAAGCGCTTCCTGTCGCGGTTCGGCCAGTTCCTGGAGCACGCGCCGTTCTGCGAACGCGACCTGCACGGCCCGACCGAGCTGATCCAGGTCGAGGACAGCAACGTCGAGGTCCTGGTCAAGCACCGCACCTCGCACGGCATCGTCGGCACCCGCTACCTCGTGCCCAACCACCCGTTCGACGTCGTCGGCTGGGACGGCTGCCTGTACCCGTACACCTTCAGCATCCACGACTACGAGCCCATCACCGGCCGGGTCCACCAGCCGCCGCCGGCGCACCAGGCGTTCGAGGGCAACAACTTCGTCATCTGCAACTTCGTGCCCCGCAAGGTGGACTACCACCCGCTGGCGATCCCGGTGCCCTACTACCACTCCAACGTCGACTCCGACGAGATCATGTTCTACTGCGGCGGAGACTACGAGGCCCGCAAGGGCTCCGGCATCGGCCAGGGATCGATCTCCGTCCATCCCGGCGGCCACGCCCACGGCCCGCAGCCCGGCGCCTACGAGCGCAGCATCGGCGTCGACTTCTTCGACGAGCTCGCCGTCATGGTGGACACGTTCCGGCCGCTCGAACTCGGCGAGGGTGCGCTCGCGTGCGAGGACGCGGCCTACGCCGGAAGCTGGAACCGGGGGCTGCAGAAGTGAGCACTCTCGGAGCCCTGCTGACGGAACTGTGCGACGACGCCGCGCTGTTCCCGCCCGGTAACGCCCCGCTCGATCGCGCCCTGCCGGCCCATGCCGCGCACCGCATCGCCGACCATGCCGGGCTGGTGGGCACGTTCGTGTTCCCGGCGCCGCGGATCCCGGAGTTGCTCGAGGCACTCGGACAGCGCCCGTTCGGGGGCGACCTCACCCTGAGCCTGACCGTTCCGGGCGGGCCGTCCGCGGTCGTTCCCGCAATGGAGAGCCTGCGCGACGTCGACGGCGTCACCGTGGCCGCCCTCGAGATCGCCGTGCCCGCCGGGGAGAGCCCCGCCGGTGTGCTCGTCGCCCTCGACCTGATCGCCGCAGAGTACCCCGGAGTCGCACTGTTCGTGGAGGTTCCGCGCGACGAGCGCCGCGCCGAGATCCTCCAGGGACTCGTGGGATCGCGTTACGCGGCGAAGTTCCGCACGGGCGGGGTGGTCGCGGAGGCGTACCCCGACGAACGGGAACTCGCCGACGCCCTCTCGACCGTGGTCCGCACGAAGGTCCCGTTCAAGGCCACGGCGGGCCTGCACCACGCGGTCCGCAACACCGACCCGCACACCGGGTTCGAACAGCACGGATTCCTCAACGTGCTCGCCGCCGTCGACGCCGTGCTCGACGGTGCGGACACCGCGGCCGTCGCGGCGGTGCTCGCCGACCGGGACGGCGCCGGCCTGGCCGCCCGGCTGCGCGACCTGTCGCCTGCTCGAATCGAGGAGCTGCGCAACAGCTTCCGCTCGTTCGGCACCTGCAGCATCGTGGAGCCGCTCGCCGATCTCGTCGAGGTCGGCCTGGCTCCGCCGACGATGTCCCCGATCACCGAAGGATCTCTCGCATGACCGTCATCGACATCCCGGAAGGTTCGCTCTTCGGCGCGAACAACCTGCCCTACGGCGTGTTCTCCACGGCCGGAACGCAGCCGCGCGTCGGCGTGCGTGTCGGTGACTCCGTTCTCGACCTGTCCGTCGTGTTCGACGATCCCGCGTTCGCCGCCCCGACCCTCAACGCCTTCATGGCGCAGGGCCGCGCCCGCTGGGACGAGGTGCGGGCCGCGCTGCAGGATCTCGTCGCGGGAGACGTGCCCGCCGAGGCCGTGCACGCCGTCGCGGACGTGACCCTGCATCTGCCGATCGACGTCGCCGACTACGTCGACTTCTACGCCTCGGAGAACCATGCGTCGAACCTCGGGCGCCTGTTCCGGCCCGACAATCCGTCGCCGCTGATGCCGAACTGGAAGCACCTGCCGGTCGGCTACCACGGCCGGTCGAGCACCGTGGTCGTGTCGGGAGTGGACATCGTGCGTCCGTGCGGACAGCGCAAGGGCCCGAACGATCCGGCGCCCGTGTTCGGCCCCTCGATCCGCCTCGACATCGAGGCCGAGATGGGCTTCGTCGTCGGCGTCGGGTCGCCGATGGGATCGTCGATCTCCCCGGACGAGTTCGCCGACCACTGCTTCGGGGCCGTCATCCTCAACGACTGGTCGGCCCGCGACATCCAGGCGTGGGAGTACGTGCCGCTCGGTCCGAACCTCGGCAAGTCGTTCGCGACCTCGATCTCCCCGTGGGTCGTGCCGCTGGCCGCGCTCGAGGCTGCCCGCGTCGACACCCCGGTGCAGGACCCGGAACCGCTGCCGTACCTGAAGGGCACCGAGAAGTGGGGCCTGGACATCGATCTCGAGGTCGAGTGGAACGGTCACGTCGTCTCGCGTCCGCCGTACGCCCAGATGTACTGGTCGCCGGCGCAGATGCTCGCGCACACGTCCGTCAACGGTGCCGCCACCCGCACCGGCGACCTGTTCGGCTCGGGCACCATCTCCGGTCCCGAGAAGGACCAGCGCGGGGCGTTCATCGAACTCACCTGGGGCGGTAAGGAACCCGTGCAGGTCGGCGACGAGACCCGGACCTTCCTCGAGGACGGCGACGAGATCTCGATCTCCGCGACCGCGCCCGGGCCGGACGGCACCCGCATCGGGTTCGGTGAGGTCCGCACCCGCATCCTGCCCGCGAAGGACTCGGGCCGCTGACCGACCCGGATCCGCGCGCCGGCTCGACAGCGGCGCGGTGAACTCCGCGCGTCGACGTCCGGTCGGCGCGCGGATCCGTTTCAGCGAACGGTCAGTGAGTCATCCAGCGAGAGAACGCCTTCCGATACGACGTCGGCGTACACACCGATGCACGGTGCCGGCCTGGCCTCGGGACGGTTCGGGACGCGGTTGCGGTCGGTGACGGTGCGCAGCATGTCGCGCCGCGCCGGCACCTCCTGGTGCGGCAACGTCACCATCACGCACCGCGCCGTGCGCTGCGTCGGTACGAGCGCCGCCGTCCCCACCTCGAGCCGCCGGCCCAGCCAGCCGTCCTCGACGAAGCCGGTGCCGTCCGCCGAGACCACGACGTTGGGGCGGAAGCGCCGCAGCGCGACGTCGGCGGGGTCGCCCGTGTCGAGCGCGTCCACGGCTGCCGTCGTGAGCAGGTGCAGCGGCGCCTCGTCGTAGGTGCGCGAGCGGGCCTCCAGCGTCAGTGCCCGCCCGGTCAGTTCCGACAGCAGCGCGGGGGTACGGGGGTCGTCGCCGCGGGTGCACCGGCCGTCGGGCAGGGTGATCTCGAGGACGGCGGGATCCGAGGGGTCGGCGTCGTCGAGCAGCCGGGCGCGGCATTCGAGCAGCCGCGACCAGGCGCGCACCTTCTTCGCCGTCGCGACGGCGCCGGTCTCGGCGTCGATCACCGCCCACAGGTGGTCGCCGCGCAGCCCGTCCGGCTCGATCGTCGCCGACGGCAGTTGCTCGCCGCCGAACGACTTGACCGGGTAACGCCAGAGCTGAGAGACCTGCACAACGGGCCAGCATACGGACCGGTGTGCCCTTTGGGCGGTCCTGGCAGCCCAAAGGACGCACCGGCGCAGCCTAAGGTGTGGCGTATGAGCGATGATGCGACGCCTCGCCGTTGGGGCCTGACGATCCCCCTCGACGGCATTGCCCTGCCCGACCAGCGAGATCTGATCGCCGAACTGCCCGACCTCGGCTACACCGACGTGTGGTCGTCCGAGAGCAGCGTGGCCGACGCCTTCACGCCCCTGGCGCTGGCGAGCGTGTGGGCCCCGACGCTGCGGCTGGGCACCGCGATCGTGCCGGTCTTCACGCGCGGTCCCGCCACCCTGGCGATCTCCGCGGCCACCCTCGCCGCCGCCGCCCCGGGCCGTTTCGTCCTCGGCGTGGGCACCTCGTCCAACGTGATCGTCGAGAAGTGGAACAGCACCCCGTTCGAGGAGCCGTTCAAGAGAGCCCGCGACACCCTGCAGTTCCTGCGTGCCGCGCTCGCCGGCGAGAAGATCAGCCACAAGTACGACACGTTCGAGGTCGGCGGGTTCCGCGCCGGACTCGTCCCCGATCCCGCCCCGCCGCTGCTGCTCGCCGCCCTGCGCCCGGGGATGTTGCGCCTCGCCGGACGCGAGGCCGACGGCGCGATCGTCAACTGGCTCTCGGCCGACGACGTGCGCACCGTCGCGCCGTACGTGCACGAGGGAGGAGCGGGCAAGGAGATCGTCGCCCGCATCTTCGTGCTGCCCGGTTTCGACGCCGAAACCGCCCGCAGCATCGGTCGTCGCATGATCGCCGCCTACATGAACGTCCCCGTCTACCGTGCCTTCCACGAATTCCTCGGACGCAGCAACGATTTCGAGGGCATGTGGCGGTTGTGGGCGGAGGGGGAGCGGTCGGCGGCCCTCGCTGCGATCCCGGACCACGTGGTGGACCAGCTCGTCGTGCACGGGCCGCCGGAGGCGTGCCGCGAGCACATCGAACGGTACGTCGAGGCGGGCGTGACCACTCCCGTGATCGCGATGACCACCGCCGGCGACCCGACGGAGATGATCCGGGCCCTCGCCCCGCGCTGACCATCGGTCACGATTCGGTCGCGGCCGTAACGCGCGGCTCGGGCATCGACGACATTCCCGGCAGATCGACCGCTGGGAGGCCGCGATGCCTGGACCGGATCCGCGCCGGGTGACCGTCGCCGCCGACGACGGTGTGCCCCTGTCGGTGCGGGTGCACGGACCCGTCGACGCGCTCGTCACCGTCGTGCTGGTGCACGGCCACTGCCTGCACACCGGCAGCTGGTCGGCGGTACGCGAGCGCCTTGCCGGGCAGGCCGGCGCGGGGGTCCGCATCGTCGCCTACGACCAGCGCGGGCACGGCCGGTCGGGGATCGGCGCGCCGGAGACGTACACCATCGAGCAACTCGCCCACGACCTCGACGTCGTCCTGCGCACCGTCGTGCCCCCCGGGCCGGTGGTGCTGGCGGGGCACTCGATGGGCGGCATGGTGGCGATGGCCTACGCGCGGCTGTACCCGGAGCGGATCGGCAGCCGCGTCGTCGGTGCCGCCCTCGTCGCGACCGCGGCGAGTGGCCTGGCCGAGTCGGGGCTCGGCCGTTATCTGCGGCACCCGGCGGTGTCCGTGCTGCACCGCGCGGTGCGACGCGCGCCGCGGGTGATGCAGGGATCGATGCGGATCGGCGGGCGCATGTGCGGTCCTGTGGTCCGTCGCGGCGCCGCGGACTCGTGGGCACGGTCGCTGGCGACGGCCCTGGCCACCGAGACGTCGATCGTGACGCTCTCGCGCTTCCTGGCGGCGTTCGCCGTGCTCGACGAGTCGGCGGCCCTCGCCGTGCTGGCTGCGATCCCGGTCCTGGTGCTCGGCGGCTCGGCGGACGAGCTGACGCCGTTCGCGCACTCGCGGGCCATCGCCGCGCGGCTGCCCGCCGCCGAACTGGTGCGGGTCGACGGGGCGGGGCACTCGGTGATCGTCGAGCGCGCCGACGAGGTGGCGGCCGCGCTGCTGCGACTGCTCACCCACGTTCGGGGGGTGGCCGCCCCCGTCGCGGTGGTGTAGGCAGGAGCGCATGACCGACACGCGCACCGACCAGCCCGCCGCCGTACTCATCGCCGTCGACGAGGCGTCCGGGATCGGCCTGCTCACCCTGAACCGTCCCGATCAGCGAAACCCGTTGTCCGCGTCGGCGATGCGCGAGGTCACGATGGGGCTGCGCGCGCTGTCCGCGGAGTCCGCGACCCGGGTGATCGTGATCCGCGCCGAGGGCCCGGTGTTCTCGGCGGGCCACGACCTGCGCGAGATGATCGGCCGGACCCTCGAGGACGAGCGGGTCATCTTCGACACCTGTACCGAGATGATGCAGACCGTGCAGTCGGTGCCGCAGCCGGTGATCGCGTCGGTGCAGGGTGCGGCCGTCGCGGCCGGCTGCCAGCTGGTGGCGTCGTGCGACCTGGCGGTCGCGTCGTCGGACGCGGTGTTCGGCACCCCGGGGGTGAAGATCGGCCTGTTCTGTTCCACGCCGATGGTCGCGCTCAGCCGGGCCGTGGGGCGCAAGCGGGCCATGCAGATGCTGCTCACGGGCGAGACGATCGACGCGGCGACGGCGGCGGACTGGGGGCTGATCAACTTCGTCGTCGACCCGGCGGCCCTGGAATCCGAGACCGCGGCCCTGGCCGCGAAGATCGTCTCGGCGTCCCCGGCGACGGTGCGGATCGGGAAGGAAGCCTTCTACCGGCAGATCGAGCTGCCGCAGGAGCAGGCCTACGAGGCGATGGCCGAGACCATGGCGACCAACGCGATGATCTGCGACGCCCAGGAGGGCATGACGGCGTTCGTGGAGAAGCGCCGGCCGGTGTGGCAGGGTCGCTGACGCTATCGATCGATCGGTCTGGTCAATTGGTTGGACGTCCTATAACCTGTCGGCCATGAGCCTCGACCCGCGCGCGAACACCGTCGACGGCGTGCTGCACCGCAGCGCCGTCCGCTTCCCCGACCGCACCGCCCTGCGGTTCGGCGACCGCACCCTCAGCTACCGCGAGCTCGACGACGCGGTCACCCGGGCGGCCGGACGGTTGCGCGCGCTGGGCCTGGACCAGGGCGATCGCGTCGCCGCGTACGGCACCAACTCCGACGCCTACGTCGTCGGGTACCTCGCGGCCGCCCGGGCCGGCCTCGTGCACGTGCCGATCAACTACGCCCTGCGCGGCGAGGAACTGAGCTACCTGCTCGGCCAGTCCGGGGCGCGCGCCGTCCTCGTCGACCCCGCGTTGCGCGAGAACCTCGACGCAGTCCTCGGCGACGTCCCGGCCGAGCATGTGGTGCCCCTGCGCGACGCCGACGACTCGCTCCTCGCCGTCGCGTGCACGGGCGACGTGCCGGAACTCGACGTGACCGTCTCCGACGCCGACCTCGTGCAGCTGCTCTACACCTCCGGCACCACCTCGAAACCCAAGGGCGCCATGATGCCCCACCGGGCGCTGGTGCACGAGTACACCTCGTCGATCGTCGCCCTGGACCTGGCGGCGGACGACAATCCGCTGATCTGCATGCCGCTGTACCACTCCGCCGGCATGCACGTGTTCATGCTGCCGTACCTGGCCGTCGGCGCCACGGTCACGCTGCTGCCCGCCCCCGACATCCCGGAGATCCTGCGGCTCGTCGAGTCCGAGCGGATCGGCTCGCTCTTCCTCGCCCCGACGGTGTGGGTGCCGCTGGCGAGCCACCCCGACCTCGAGACCCGCGACCTGTCGTCGCTGCGGAAGGCGCAGTACGGCGCGTCGATCATGCCCGTCACCGTGCTGAACCGGCTCCGCGAGCGCTACCCGGACCTCGGGTTCTACAACTGCTTCGGTCAATCCGAGATCGGGCCGCTGGCAACGGTTCTGCGCCCAGAGGAGCACGCGGACCGGCCGTCGTCGTGCGGGAAGGCGGTGCTGTTCGTCGAGACCCGCGTCGTCGACGCCGACGGCAACGACGTGCCCGACGGCGAACCCGGCGAGGTGCTGTACCGGTCGCCGCAGCTGTGCCTGGGCTACTGGGACAACCCGGACGCCACCGCGGAGGCGTTCCGCGACGGGTGGTTCCACTCCGGCGATCTCGTCACGCGCGACGCCGAGGGCTACATCACCGTCGTCGACCGGATCAAGGACGTCATCAACACCGGCGGCATCCTCGTCGCGTCCCGGGAGGTGGAGGACGCCCTCTACACCCACGAGGCCGTCGCCGAGGTCGCGGTCATCGGCACCCCCGACGAGAAGTGGATCGAAGCCGTCACCGCCGTCGTCGTGCTGCGCGCCGGCGCGGACACCGACGAGAACGAGCTGATCGACCACGTCAAGCAGCGCCTGGCGCCGTTCAAGGTTCCGAAGCTCGTCCGGTTCGTGGACACCCTCCCGCGCAACCAGAGCGGCAAGCTTCTCAAGCGCGAGCTGCGCACCCGGTGACCGAATGTCACATGGGTTCGATCGAATCGACGCGATGTGACATTCGGTCACGCCGGACGGAAGGTTGAAGGACACCGATGGTGACGAAGCACGTGCCGTCCTGGCACGACGACGAGGTACAGGCCGTGTCGGAACTGGCCCGCGACTTCTTCGAGCGCGAGGTCATGGCCCATGCCGAGAAGTGGGACAGCCAGCGGCGCATCGACCGCGAGGTGTGGCTCGCGGCCGGCAAACTGGGACTGCTGCTGTGCTCGATCCCGGAGGAGTACGGCGGCGGGGGCGGCACCTTCGCGCACGACCTCGCGGTCTTCGAGGCGCAGGGCTACTCGGGTGACCTCGCCCTGGGCATCTCGGTGCACAGCGGCATCGTCGCCCACTACATCCTCGAGTACGGCAGCGAGGAGCAGAAGCGAACCTGGTTGCCCGGCATGGCAACCGGCGAGATCCTCGGCGCGATCGGCATGACCGAGCCGGGCGCCGGGTCGGACCTCAAGGCCATCAAGACCACCGCGCTCCGCGACGGCGACGAGTACGTGGTCAACGGCTCGAAGACCTTCATCACCAACGGTTCGTCGGCCGACGTCATCGTGCTCGCCGTCAAGACCGACCCGAAGGCCGGCGCCAAGGGCGTCTCCCTGCTGATCGTCGACCTGCGGGACTGCCCCGGCTTCGCGGTCGGGCGGGTGCTGGACAAGGTCGGCCAGCACGGCGCCGACACCTCCGAGCTGTCGTTCACCGACGTGCGGGTGCCGGTGTCGAACCTGCTCGGCGAGAGCGAGGGGCAGGGCTTCGCGCAGCTGATGGCGCAGCTGGTGCAGGAACGGCTCATCATCGGCGCGCAGGCGGCCGGGGCGATGGACCGCGCGGTCGAGGAGACGGTGCGCTACACGAAGGAGCGGCAGGCGTTCGGGCACAGCCTGTTCGAGTTCCAGAACACCGCGTTCGAGCTGGCGGAGTGCCGAACCATCGCCCGCACCTGCCAGGTGTTCCTCGATCACTGCATCGAGCAGCACCTGAAGGGCGAACTCGACGCCGCGGACGCCGCGATGGTCAAGTACTGGCTGACCGACAAGCAGTGCGAGGTCATCGACCGCTGCGTGCAGCTGCACGGCGGCTACGGCTACATGCGCGAGTACCTCATCGCCCGGATGTACGAGGACGCCCGCGTGCAGCGGATCTACGCCGGCGCGAACGAGGTGATGAAGCAGATCATCGCCCGCTCCCTCTGAGTCCGTCGGAGGTGGAGGGCTCCCGCGAGGAGCCCTTCGCCTGCCGGGTGTGGTGCGCGAGCACCTTCGTGAGCAGGACGGCGAGCTGGTCCCGCTCGGCCGGGTCCAGCGACGCGAACGCCTCGTCCTGCGCCGCGACGAGGACGTCGTCGAGGGTGCGCAGGTGTTGCCGCCCACGGCGCGTGACGCTGATGATGTTGCGGCGCCGATCGGTGGGATCGGGACTGCGATCGACGAACCGCCGATCGGCCAGCTCGTTGACGGTGGCGACGATGTCGCTGCGGTCCATCCCCGCCCGTCGGCCCAGATCCGCCTGACACAGCGAGCCGTACTCCTCGAGCGCCGCCAGCGCGCGGTAGTGGTAGCCGCGGGCGTCGGCCAGGCCGAGCCGGCCGGACACCACTCGGTGCACATGGCGCGCGGACTGGGTCAGCAGCCAGCTCGGGAGCCGCGCGAGTCTCGTGGGCGCGGTCGAAATGTCTGGGTCGGACATGCCACCAGGGTACGGTCCGGCGGCCGAAATCCGACGGTCAGCCGTCGGCGCCGCGGCAGCGCAGCCCGGCGGTACCGGGCCGACGACTCCGGCCCCGGCGGCGCGACCGGCGCGGGGACCTGCTCAGTGCCGACGATGATCGGTGATCGGCGTGCGCGGCCCCCGCCGCGGGACCCGCCCAGCCCCGCCGGTCGCCATGATCAGCCGCACGGCCCGGTAACGATGTGGCCGAAGGGGTTCCAGGTACTCCACCATGCCGGCGTCGTCCAGTGGCGCGCCGAGCAGCGACCAGCCGACGATCTTCGCGAGGTGGTAGTCGCCCACCGACAGCGCGTCCGCGTCTCCGAAGGCGCGCTGCGCGACCTCGGCGGCGGTCCAGATCCCCACGCCCGGGATCGAGTGCAGTCTGCGCTGTGCCTCGACGGGATCGAGGTCGACGAGCCGCTCGAGCCGGTCGGCCAGCTGGGCGCAGCGCACGACGGTGCGGGCCCGGCCGGGGTCGACGTTCGCCCGGTGGAACTCCCACGACGGAACGCGGCGCCACGTCTCGGCGGCCGGCGGCACCCGCATCCCCTCCGGTGCCGGGCCGGGCGGGTCGTCGCCGAACCAGGTGACGAGCCGCCGCCACGACGCGAACGCCGCGACGGCGTGCACCCGCTGTTCGAGGATCGCCGGGACCAGCGCCTCGAGCACGCGGCCGGTGCGTGGGATCCGCAGGGCCGGGAGACGTCGATGGGCCTCGGCCAGGCGCGGATGCTCGGGCCGGAACCCGGTCGGATCGTCGTCGGCGCCGAGCAGGGTGGGAAGACGGTCTGCCAGTTCCGCGGCTCCGGGACCCCACGCCTGGCAGCGCACGCCACGTGGACCGTCCTGCACGAGCCGGTAGGTGACCGGCCCCGACGCCAACCGGGACGTGCGCCACACCGCGTGCCCGTCACGGCGGTGGCAGGGGTCGTAGGGGCCGCGCTGGAGCGGCTGCAACGTCAGCGCGACGTCCACCGGCCGGGGCAGCTCGGCGCGGACGACGAGCGCGCCGGTGCTGGGTGGAGCGGGGACGGGCACCGGTCCACCGTACTGTGCCGCCGTACCGGGCGACGAGGTGCGGATCGAAGGCGGCGACCCGCCGAGTGTGCGCTTCTCGTGCCGACACGCCGAGGAGCGCCGCGATTTCTGCACAGCCGCGGCGCGTCGGTGCCTCGGGCGCGACGTCGCCTCTGCCACGGGATATGGTCTGGCACATGATCATCGTGAGCACCGACGGTTCGTGCCTTCGAAACCCGGGCGGCGCCATCGGATGGGCGTGGGTCAATCACGAAGGGCCGAGCCGGGCCGGCGGGGAACGCTCCGGCACCAATCAGATCGCCGAGCTGCGGGCGCTGCTCGAGGCGCTGAAGGCCCACCCCGGTCCGGAACCGATGATCATCGAATCCGACTCGCAATACGCCATCAAGTGCGCCTCGGAGTGGCTGCCCGGATGGAAGCGCAAGGGCTGGAAGACGGCGACGGGCGCGCCGGTGAAGAACCTCGACCTGGTCCAGGCCATCGATCGCGTCCTCGCCGAGCGGTCCGGGCCGGTGCGGTTCCGGTGGGTGCGCGGGCACGTCGGCAACCACTTCAACGAACTCGCTGACAAACTGGCGGGCGAGGCGGCACGCGCCCAGGGGGCGGCCCCGCCCGCTCCGAAGGCGCCCGTCTCCGAACCGGCCGGGCCCGAGCCGACCCCCGCGCCCGCGCGGCCCGAGCCGACCCCCGCGCCCGCGCGGGCGAAGAAGGCGGTGCGCCGGACGGTGAAGGTGGTCGAGGAGGTCGAGCTCACCCTCTTCTGACGAGCCGTCAGAATCCGTCGGCGACCTCGATCACCGCGCGGCCGGTGAACTTGCCGGCCCGCACGAGATCGAGCACGGACACCAGCTCCCGGGCGGGGATGCGGCGCATGATGTCGGCCAGGTGCCGGGGACGCAGGTCGCCCGCGAGGCGCTCCCACAGCTCGCGCCGCGGGACGATGGGCAGCTGCACCGAGTCGATTCCCAGTAGCGCGACGCTGCGCAGGATGAACGGCATCACCGTGGTCTGCAAGGCGGCGCCGCCGGTGAGCCCGCTCGCGGCGACCGCGCCGCCCCACTGCACGGTGCTGAGGACATGGGCGAGGGTCGCGCCGCCGACGCAGTCCACGGCCCCCGCCCAGTGCGCGTTGCCGAGCGGTCGCGGCTTCGCGTCGGGGTCCTCGGGCAGCCGCCCGATCACAGAGGCGGCGCCCAGCTCGGTGAGCAGGTCGTGGGCTTCGGGCTTGCCGGTCGAGGCGACCACCTCGAATCCGGCGGCGGCGAGCAGGTCGACGCTGACGGTGCCCACGCCGCCGGAGGCGCCGGTGACGACGATGGGTCCGTCGTCCGGGGTCAGGCCGTGCCGCAGCAGCGCCTGCACGCTGAGCGCCGCGGTGAAGCCGGCGGTGCCGATGGCGGCGGCGTCGGCCGTGGAGAGCTCGCCGAGCCGGACGAGCTGGTCGGCGGGGACGCGGGCGTACTCGGCGTAGCCGCCGTGGCGGCCGGTGCCGATCTCGTAGCCGTGCGCGAGGACCCGGTCGCCCGGCGCGAAGTCGGGGTGATCCGAGGTGACGACCTCACCGGCGAGGTCGATGCCGGGAATGATCGGGTAGTTGCGGACCACGCCGCCGCGCGGGACGACGGCGAGGGCGTCCTTGTAGTTGACGCTCGAGTGCAGGACGCGGACGGTGATGCCGTCGTCGGGCAGCATCGTCTCGTCGACGGTCTCGGGGGCGAAGTCGATCGCGCCGTCGTGCTCGCGCGCGACCCAGGCGGAGAACGTGGTGGAGGTCATGATCCGACCGTAGTGGCGGCGCGCTCGTCCGTGTGGAGACACGACTCTTGCCAACAGTAAGTAAAGGCATGCTAAGTTAGGCAACGCTTCGCTGAGTTCGGGGTGGCGGCGGGACCGCACGAGCGACTTCGCCTACCCCGGAAGTTCAATTTTCAAGGAGATTGCCCATGCGTATCCGGTTGTCCGCCGCCGTCGCGTTAATCGCGGCCGCCTCGCTCGGGCTTTCCGCGTGCTCCTCCGACACCTCCTCCGACACCGCGGCGGACACCGGCGCGACCGTGGTCATCAGTCACGCCCAGGGCGAGACCGAGGTGCCCGTCGATCCCGAACGGGTCGTGGTCTTCGACCAGAGCGTCCTGCAGTCCATGATCGACCTCGACCTGCCCGATGCCGTCGGCGTCCCCGCCCTCACGAACTGGCCCGAATCGTTCGCACGCTACCGGGGCGACGACGTCGCCAAGGTCGGATCGCTGTTCGAGCCCGACTTCGAGGCCGTCAACGCCCTCGAGCCCGACCTCATCATCGTCGCCGCCCGGTCGGCCACCAGCTACGACGCGCTCAGCGAGATCGCCCCGACCGTCGACCTCTCCGTCGACTCCAAGGACTTCCTGAACAGCGTCGAGACGCAGAACCGCAACCTCGCCACCATCTTCGGAGCCGAGGACGCGTTCGAGGAGAAGTTCGCCGGCATCGAGGAGTCGTTCGACGCCGTGTCCGCGGCGGCCGCACAGGCGAATCTGCGCGGGCTCATCGCGCGCGTCGAGGCCGCCGAGGTCACCGCGTACGGACCCGGCTCCCGGTACGGCATCATCCACGACCTCGGCGTCAAGCCCGTGTCGGAGACCTTCGCCGACGACGTCGCCCACGGGGACGCCGTGTCCTTCGAGTACATCGCCCAGGCCGATCCCGACCTGATGTTCGTCCAGGACCGCGAGGCACCCTTCGGCGACACCACCGGCCCCAACGCGTCCCGAGTCCTCGACAACCCCCTCGTCGGCGGCACCACGGCCGCGAAGGAAGGCCGGATCACCTACCTCGACCTGTACACCTGGTACATGGCGCCGAGCGCGCTGAGCTCCGTCCAGTCCCAGATCGACGTCGTCGGGCAGGCCGTCGGCACGGCCGCGGCGGCATGACCTCCTCCCGCCCGTGAGCGCCCCCGTAACGACCGGCCGGGCCGGCGCCCGCACCCCGCGTGCGGCCGCCGGCCCGGCCGTGCGTCTGCGTCCCGTCCTGCTGGGCCCCGTGCTGCTCGCCGTCGCCGCCTTCGCGTCCCTGTTCGTCGGCGTCGCCGACGTCACGCCCGCAGACCTGCTGCGCGGCGACACCGCGACCCTCGAGGTGTTCTTCGTCTCGCGCGTGCCCCGACTGATCGCGATCCTGCTCGCCGGCGCCGCCCTGAGCGTGTCCGGCCTGATCATGCAGCACCTGACCCGCAACCGGTTCGTGGCGCCGGACACCGCCGGCACCGTCGAATGGGCCCTGCTCGGCATCCTCGTCGCGACCCTGTTCCTCGGCGGCCAGTCCGTGCTCGGCAAGATGCTCGTCGCCGTCGCCTTCTCCCTCGTCGGAACCTTCCTGTTCCTGCGGCTGCTGCGCCGTGTCCGGTTCACCGACATGATCGTCGTGCCGCTCGTCGGCCTCATGTTCGGCGGCGTCGTCATGGCCGTCACCACGTTCTTCGCCTACCGGCTCGAACTGATGCAGGCCCTGAACACGTGGACCAGCGGCGACTTCTCCGGCATCCTGCGCGGCCGCTACGAGATCATCTGGGTCGTCGTCGCCGTCATGGCCGTCGCCTATCTGTACGCCGACCGCTTCACCGTGGCCGGCCTCGGCGAGGGCTTCGCGAAGAACCTCGGCGTCCCGTACCAGCTGGTGATCAACATCGGGATGGTCGTCGTCGCCGTCACCACCGCCGTCGTCACCGTCGTCGTCGGCGCCATCCCGTTCCTCGGCCTCGTCGTGCCCAACCTGGTCACCATGGCGCTCGGCGACAACCTGCGCCGCGTCCTGCCGATCACCGCGCTCGCCGGCGCCGGATTCGTGCTCGCCTGCGACGTCGTCGGCCGTGTCATCCGCTACCCGTACGAGATCCCGGTCGGCACCGTCGCGAGCGTCGTCGGCGCCGTCGTGTTCATCGCGCTGATCCTGCGCACCCGGCGAGGTGCGCGATGAGCCAGGTCCTCGCCGCACCCCCCGCGACCCGTCGCCGGAACCCTGCCCGCGTGCTCGTCGTGCTCGGCGTCGTCGCCGCACTGGCGGTGTGCGCCTACCTGTTCCTCTTCGTCACCGGCTCGTGGGACTTCGCCATGAAGATCCGCAGCCGGCAGGTGCTGTCGATGGTGCTCGTCGGCTACGCCACTGCCTTCGCCGCGGTGATCTTCCAGACCGTCACCAACAACCGCATCCTCACCCCGGGCGTAATGGGCTTCGACAGCCTGTTCATGCTGCTGCAGACCCTCGTGGTGTTCCTGTTCGGCGCGAGCGCCCTCGCGACACTGGATCCGCGCCTGAAGTTCGGGGTCGAGGTGCTCGCCATGGTCGCCTTCGCGCTCGTGCTGTTCCGATGGCTCTTCGACCGCGGATCCCGCGACCTGTACGTGCTGGTGCTCGTGGGTATCGTGCTCGGCGCCCTGTTCGGGGGGCTGTCGTCGCTGGTGTCACGGCTGATCGACCCCAACGACTTCATGACCCTGCAGGACGTGCTGTTCGCCAGCTTCAACAACGTGCAGGTCGACCTGCTCGCCGTGTCGGCCCTGCTCGTCGTCGCGGCGACGGCGTTCTCGGTGCCGCTGCTGCGTCAGCTCGACGTCGTCGCGCTGGGCCGCGAGCACGCGGTCGGCCTCGGCGTCGACCATCGGCGCGTCGTCACTCGCGCGCTGATCGTCGTCGCGGTGCTGGTCTCGGTGTCCACCGCGCTCGTCGGGCCCATCACGTTCCTCGGGCTGTTGGTGGCCAACCTGGCCCGGGAACTCGTCGGCACGTTCCGGCACCGCTGGACGGTGCCCGCCGCGACGCTCGTCGCGATCGTCGCGCTGGTCGGCGGGCAGTTCGTCCTCGCCCGGCTGCTCGACTACAACTCGAGCCTCATCGTCGTCGTCAACTTCGTCGGCGGCATCTACTTCATCTCCCTGCTCGTGAGGGGTGCACGCCTGTGATCACCGTCCGGGATCTCGCCAAGAACTACGCCGGCACCACCGTGCTCGGGCCCGTCGATATCGACGTCCCGCGCGGCGGGCTCACGTCGATCATCGGTGCCAACGGCGCCGGCAAGTCGACACTGCTGACCATCGTCGCGCGGCTGCTCGACTCCGACGCCGGATCGGTCAGCATCGACGGGCTCGACCTGCGGGCCACCCCCTCGGACGCGCTGGCGAAGAAACTGTCGGTGCTGCGCCAGGACAACACCACCGCGGTGCGGTTGTCGGTGCGTGAACTCGTCGAGTTCGGGCGCTTCCCGCATTCGAAGGGCCGGCTGTCGGCGTCCTGCCACGACGCGGTCGACCGCGCCATCGAGTACACCGGCCTGGGCGGGTTCGAGCACCGCTTCCTCGACCAGCTCTCCGGCGGGCAGCGGCAGCGGGCGTTCGTCGCGATGGTGCTCGCGCAGGACACCGACTACGTGCTGCTCGACGAACCGCTGAACAACCTGGACATGAAGCACTCGCAGCACATGATGCAGCTGCTGCGACGGATGGCCCACGAGATGGGCAAGACCGTGATCCTGGTGATCCACGACATCAACTTCGCGTCGTGCCACTCCGATCGCATCGTCGCGATGCGCGACGGTGCCGTCGTCGCCGACGGGGACGTCGACGAGATCCTCCGGCCCGAGGTGCTGCGCAAGGTCTACGACATGGACATCGCCGTGCACGAGATCGACGGCCGTCGCATCGCCGTGTACTTCTGAGGCGCCTTCGGCGCCGGTGTGTCCTTCGGGCGGCTGGGGCAGCCCAAAAGGCGCACCGGCGGTGGGGTCGCTACCTTCGGGGGATGGACGAAGCGCAGCAGGTAGCCGACTTCCGGGACCGGCACGGCCTCGACGGTCTGATCGACGTGCACACCCACTTCATGCCCAAGAGCGTCATGGACAAGGTGTGGGGATACTTCGATTCCGCCGGACCGCTCGTGGGACGCGAATGGCCCATCACCTATCGGCACGCCGAGGAGGAACGCGTCGAGCGGCTGCGGCGTTTCGAGGTCCGTCGATTCACGGCGATGCTCTACCCGCACAAGCCCGCGATGGCCGCGTGGCTGAATTCCTGGGCCGTGGACTTCGCGGCCCGCACCCCCGACTGCCTGCACACCGCGACGTTCTACCCCGAGCCCGAGGCGGGTGACTATGTCGCCGCGGCGCTCGAGCACGGCGCACGGGTGTTCAAGTCGCACATCCAGGTCGGGGACTACGACCCCAACGATCCGCTGCTCGATCCGGTGTGGGGCCTGCTCGAAGACGCCGGGGTGCCGATCGTCATCCACTGCGGCTCGGGGCCGGCGCCGGGCGCGCACACCGGGCCCGGGCCGATCGCCGCGCTGCTGGACCGGTTCCCGCGGCTGGCGCTGATCGTCGCGCACATGGGCATGCCCGAGTATCGCGAGTTCCTCGAACTGGCCGAGAAATATCCGTGGGTGCACCTCGACACGACCATGGCGTTCACCGACTTCACCCAGGAGTCGATGCCGTTCCCGGAGGACGAGCTGCCGCGGCTGCGGGCACTGGGCTCGAAGGTGCTGTTCGGCAGCGACTTCCCGAACATCCCGTACCCGTACATCCATCAGCTCGAGGCGGTCGAACGGCTCGATCTCGGCAGCGAATGGGTCCGCGCGGTGTGCTGGGACAACGCGGAGGCACTGTTCGGCGCGGTGTGAGCGGGGGCCGTCCGGCCGAATGTCACACCGGTTCGATGTGATCGAACCGGTGTGACATTCGGCCACTCAGGTGCAGCAGTGGGGGTCGAGGACGAGGCGGAGTGCCTGCAGTGCGTCGCTGCAGGCACGGTGGTGGACGTTCATGCCGCGGCGGGTCGATTGCACCATCCCCGCCTTGCGCAGCTGGCCGAGGTGGTGGCTGACGGTCGACTCCGTCAGCCCGACGGCCGACGCCAGGTCGCACGTGCACACGTCGTCCTCCCGCGTGGTGAGCAGGATCGACATCAGCTGGATGCGGGTCGGGTCGGCGAGCGCCTTGAGCCGCAGCGCCACCTCGAGGGCGGCTGCCTCGCTCATCGGTGCCGCCGAGACCGGCGCACAGCAGATGGGGGCGGAGACGTCGATGACCGGGAGCGCCTTGGGCATGCTCCCATCATCCACCCCTCTTGACATATGTCAAAAAGGTGGCGACAGTGAAACCAGTAATTCGACGTATGTCTCACAGGTGGAGGTCATCATGTCCCGCGTCCAGCTCGCCCTCAACGTCGACGACCTGCAGGAGGCCGTGACGTTCTACACCAAGCTGTTCGGCACCGAGCCGGCCAAGCTGAAGCCCGGCTACGCGAACTTCGCGATCGCCGAGCCGCCGTTGAAGCTCGTCCTGATCGAGAACGCGGGCAAGGGCGGCTCGATCAACCATCTCGGCGTCGAGGTCGACTCGAGCGAGAAGGTGCACTCCGAGATCGCCCGCCTCACGGACGAAGGCCTGTTCACCGACGAGGAGATCGGCACCACCTGCTGCTTCGCCACCCAGGACAAGGTGTGGGTCACCGGCCCGGCGGGGGAGAAGTGGGAGGTCTACACCGTCCTCGCCGACAGCGAGACCTTCGGCACGAGCCCGAAGCTGCTCGACCAGGACGAGAACGCGGAGGGCGTGTGCTGCGGCTCCGCCGCCGAACGGGAGCAGGAATCGGCGACCGGCACCGAGAAGGCGCCCGCCGCGACGACGTGCTGCTGAGCGACACCCACGGCCCCGCTCCGGGCCCCCGCCCGTAGGCGGGCCCGAGCCGGCGCGTCGTCGGCATGCCGGCGCCGCCGCAATCCGGTGCCGGACACCCGGCCGGAGCCCTATCGTGAGGGGATGACTGCCGACGAGCGCAGTGGCGGGGCGACGGGCGGGCGTCCGGCCCGGCCGTCGGAGGAGCTCACGCCGCTGCCGGATCTGGTGCACGGCCGTCCCCGCGCGGGGCCGGTGCGCCGGCGTCGGCCCGTGTATGTGGATCTGCTGCCGCCGTGCAACGCACGGTGCCCCGCCGGGGAGAACATCCAGGCCTGGCTCGCGCACGCGAAGGCCGGCCGGTACGAGCAGGCCTGGCGGCAGCTCGTCGCCGACAATCCGTTCGCCGCCGTCCACGGCCGGGTGTGCTACCACCCCTGCGAATCCGTCTGCAACCGCGCCACTCTGGACAGCGCCGTGTCCATCCATTCGGTGGAGCGTTTTCTCGGCGACCGGGCACGCGAGCAGGGCTGGATGTTCGAGCCGCCCCCCACCCGCACCGGCAAGCGGGTACTGGTGATCGGTGCCGGGCCGAGCGGGCTGTCCGCCGCCTGTCACCTCGCCCGCCGCGGCCACGACGTCGAGATCCGCGACGCCGGCGCCGAGCCCGGCGGGATGATGCGCTACGGCATCCCGAACTACCGGCTTCCGCGCGACGTGCTCGAGGCGGAGCTGGAGCGGGTCGCGGCACTGGGTGTGCAGCTGACCTGCAACCACCGGGTCGAGGATCTCGCGGCGGAACGCGCGGAGGGCGGTTTCGACGCGGTGTTCGTCGCGGTCGGCGCGCATCTGGCCAAACGGGTCGACATCCCGGCCTGCGACGCGGGCACGATGATCGACGCGGTGTCGTTCCTGCGCGGTGTCGCCTCCGGGGAGAACCCGCCCGTCGGGCGGCACGTGGCCGTCTACGGCGCCGGCAACACGGCGATGGACGCGGCCCGGGTGGCCCGCCGGCTCGGGGCCGAGGACGCGGTCATCGTCTATCGCCGCACCCGCGAGCAGATGCCCGCCCACGTGGGGGAGGCCGAGGACGCCGAACGCGAAGGCGTGCGGATCAACTGGCTACGCACGGTCACCGCCTTCGACGGGCCCGAACTGCAGGTCGAGGTCATGGAACTCGACGAGTCCGGTCGTCCACGGCCCACCGGCCGTTTCGAGACGCTGGCCGCGGACACCCTGATCATGGCGATCGGCCAGGAGACCGAGTCGGCGTTCATGCGCACGCTGCCCGGGGTCGAGTTCGAGCGGGACGGCAGCGTGCGGGTGGACGAGTCGCTGATGACCGGCTGCCCCGGGGTGTTCGCAGGCGGCGACATGGTGCCCGGCGAGCGCACCGTCACGGTGGGGGTGGGCCACGGGAAGAAGGCGGCGCACCACATCGACGCCTGGCTGAGTCGAGTGTCCGGCAAGCGACCCGCCAAGCATCCGATCGCGACGTTCGACCAGCTGCACCTGTGGTACTTCGCCGACGCGGATCGGCGGGTCCAGCCGGAATTACCTGTCGAGGAACGTCTTTCCGGATTCGACGAGGTGGTCGGCGGAGTGTCGGCCGAGGCGGCGACCTTCGAGGCGGGCCGGTGCCTGTCGTGCGGCAACTGCTTCGAGTGCGACGGCTGTCTCGGCGCGTGCCCGGAGGACGCGATCGTCAAGCTGGGTCCCGGCCACGGCTACCGGTACGACTACGGCAAGTGCACCGGCTGCGCGGAGTGCTTCGAGCAGTGCCCGGTGCACGCCATCGAGATGTTTCCGGAGCCGACATGACGCGTGCCACGGTGGACGGTAACGAGGCGGCCGTGTCGGTCGCCTACCGGCTCAACGAAGTGTGCTGCATCTATCCGATCACCCCGTCGTCGGCGATGGCCGAGCTGGCCGACGAATGGTCCAGCCGGCACCGGCCGAACCTGTGGGGCACCGTGCCGAGTGTGGTGGAGATGCAGAGCGAGGGCGGCGCGGCGGGCGCGCTGCACGGCGCGCTGCAGGGCGGGGCACTGGCGACGACGTTCACCGCGTCGCAGGGCCTGCTGCTGATGATCCCGAACATGTACAAGATCGCCGGCGAGCTGACCTCGGCGGTCATGCACGTCGCGGCCCGGTCCCTGGCCGCGCAGGGACTGTCGATCTTCGGTGACCATTCGGACGTGATGGCGGTGCGCCAGACCGGGTTCGCGCTGCTCGCCTCGGCCTCGGTGCAGGAAGCACACGACCTGGCGCTGGTGGCGCAGGCCGCGACCCTGCGGACGCGGGTGCCGTTCGTCCACTTCTTCGACGGCTTCCGCACCTCGCACGAGCTCAACACCATCGAGACGCTGACCGACGACGACCTGCGGGCACTGGTGCCCGAGGAGCTGATCCACGAGCATCGCGGACGCGCGTTGTCGCCGGAGCGGCCGTTCATCCGGGGCACCGCGCAGAACCCGGACACCTACTTCCAGGCACGGGAGACGGTCAACCCGTTCTACGCCCGGGTTCCGGCGGTGGTGGACGAGCTGATGGCGCAGTTGGGTGAGCGCACCGGCCGCGGCCTGCGCATCGTCCAGTACGCCGGGCACCCCGAGGCGGAACGAGTGCTGGTCTTGATGGGATCCGGGGCGCAGACCGCATCCGACACCGCTGCCGCGCTCGCCGCCCGCGGTGAGCGCGTCGGGGTGGTGCAGGTGCGGCTGTACCGACCCTTTCCCGCCGAGGCGCTGCTGGCGGCGCTGCCGGCGACGGTGCGCGCGATCGGCGTGCTGGACCGCACCAAAGAGCCCGGGTCGCACGGCGAGCCGCTGTATCTCGACGTCGTCGCGGCCCTCGCGGAGGCGCATGCCGACGGTGAGCGAGCCGTCATGCCCCGGATCTGCGGCGGCCGCTACGGCCTGTCGTCGAAGGAGTTCACACCCGGGATGGTGGCCGGCGTCTTCGCCGAGCTCGCCCGTGGGCGGCCCCGGCGCCGGTTCACCGTCGGCATCGACGACGACGTGTCCGGCACCAGCATCGCCTACGACCCGTCCTTCGACATCGAATCCCCCGACACCGTGCGGGCGATCTTCTACGGCCTGGGCTCGGACGGCACCGTCGGGGCCAACAAGAACACCATCAAGATCCTCGGCGACGAGGAACACCTGCACGCGCAAGGCTATTTCGTCTACGACTCGAAGAAGTCCGGCTCGCAGACCGTCTCGCATCTGCGTTTCGGACCGCGGCCCATCCGCGCACCGTATCTGGTGAGCCGCGCGGACCTCGTCGGCTGCCATCAGTTCCGATTCCTCGACAAGATCGACGTCCTGGGACCGGCCGCACCGGGAGCGACCCTGCTGCTGAACTGCAGACACCGGCCGGACAAGGTCTGGGACGCGCTGCCCCGCCGGGTCCAGGAACAGATCCTCGACAAGGGGATCACGCTGTACGCCGTCGACGCGGGCCGGATCGCTCGCGAGGTCGGGCTCGCCGGGCGGATCAACGTCGTGCTGCAGACCTGCTTCTTCGCGATCTCGGATGTGCTGCCGCGTGAGCAGGCCGTCGCCCGGATCAAGAAGTCGGTGGAGAAGACCTACGGCAACCGTGGAGCCGACGTGCTGCGACGCGAACTGGCCGCGGTGGACCGGGCGTTGGACGAGCTGCACCGGATCGAGGTGCCCGGCCGGGTGACCACCACCCGAGTACCGGCGCCGATCGTGCCGGAGCACGCGCCCGAGTTCGTCCGCACCGTCACCGCGGAGATGATGACCGGGCGTGGGGATGCCTTGCCGGTCAGCGCGTTTCCCGTCGACGGGACCTATCCGAGCGGCACCACCGCCTACGAGAAGCGCAACATTTCGGAACTGGTCGCAGCATGGGACCCGGACACCTGCATCCAGTGCGGAAACTGCAGTTTCGTCTGTCCGCACAGCGTGATCCGCACCAAGTTCTACGACAAATCCCACCTGGACGGTGCCCCGGAGCAGTTCGGCTCGGCGGCACTGGGGGCCGTGGGTCTGCCGGACGCCCGGTACACCCTGCAGGTCTACACCGAGGACTGCACCGGGTGCGGGCTGTGCGTCGAGGCCTGTCCCGCCGTGACTCCCGGCGCGACGGTCACCAAGGCCATCAACCTCGCACCCCGCGAACCGCGAGTGGCCGCCGAACGCGAGAACATCGCCTTCTTCGAGACGCTGCCGACGGCCGACCGGGCCCGGGTGGACTTCGGCACCGTCCGCGGAACGCAGTTCCTCGAGCCGCTGTTCGAGTTTCCCGGCGCCTGCGCGGGCTGCGGGGAGACCCCGTACCTCAAGCTGCTCTCCCAACTGTTCGGCGACCGGTTGATGATCGCGAACGCCACGGGCTGCTCGTCGATCTACGGCGGCAATCTGCCCACCACCCCCTGGGCGACCAATGCGGACGGCCGCGGCCCCGCCTGGTCCAACTCGCTGTTCGAGGACAATGCCGAATTCGGGCTGGGGTTCCGGCTGGCCGCCGACGAGCACACCCGGCTCGCCCGGCGGCGCCTGACCGAACTGCGGGAGGCGGTCGGTGCCGACCTCGTCGAGAGCATCCTGACGGCGCCGCAACTGCGCGAGTCCGAGCTGCGCGCCCAGCGGGAACGGGTCGCCGAACTCGAAACCCGTCTCGCAGAGCTTGATCCGACCACGACCGCCGACCTGCGCAGTGTGCTCGACCACCTGGTACGGCGCAGCGTGTGGATCGTCGGCGGCGACGGCTGGGCCTACGACATCGGTGCCGGGGGTCTCGACCACGTCCTGGCCAGCGGTCGCAACGTCAACGTCCTGGTCCTCGACACCGAGGTGTATTCCAACACCGGGGGACAGATGTCCAAGGCCACCCCGCTCGGCGCGATCGCGAAGTTTGCCGCAGCCGGCAAGACGGTTCCGATGAAAGACCTTGCGTTGCAGGCCATCGCCTACGGCAACGTCTACGTCGCCCGGGTCGCGATGGGTGCCGATCCGCAGCACACCTTGCAGGCGATGCGGGAAGCCGAAGCCTACGAGGGCCCGTCGCTCGTCATCGCCTACAGTCAGTGCATCGCGCACGGTATCGACATGCGTCACGGGATGGACCAGCAGTACCGCGCGGTGGCCAGCGGGCACTGGCCGCTGATCCGCTACGACCCGGTGTTGCGGGCGGCCGGGGAGAATCCGTTCCTGCTCGATTCGCACCGGCCGAGGATTTCGCTCGAGGACTACCGCAGCCGCGAGCTGCGGTACCGCGCGCTCGCCAACACCGACCCGGCGGAATACGACCGGCTTCTCGGCCTCGCCGAGGAGGCGATCGCTCAGCGCTGGGACCGGTACGAGGACATGGCATCGCAAGGGTCGCACCACTTCACCGCCGACGCCCGCAAGGATCGCTGATGGACCTGTCGACGCGCTACCTGGGCCTGGACCTGCCGAATCCCCTGATGGCGGCGGCATCCCCACTGTCCCGCACGGTCGGTGGGGTCCGCCGGCTCGCCGACGCGGGCGTCGGTGCGGTGGTGCTGTGTTCGCTGTTCGAGGAGCAGCTGCTGCGTGAGGCGGAACGCAATGCGGCACTGACCGAGCACGGTTCGCAGAGCTACGCCGAGTCCTTGTCGTACTTTCCGGGCGACGCCGTCGAGGACCACGGACCGCGCCGCTACCTGAGCCTGCTCGAACGCGCCGCGCAGGCGGTCGCCGTCCCGGTGATCGGCAGCCTGAACGGCGTCACCCCGGGCGCGTGGGCGGGCTACGCACGCTCGATGCAGGACGCCGGTGCGGCCGCCATCGAGCTGAACATCTACTACCTGCCCGGTGATCCGCACATCAGTGGCCGGGACGTCGAACAACGACACCTCGACGTCCTGGACCGGGTCGCGGACGCCGTCACCGTGCCGGTCGCGGTCAAGATGAGCCCCCAGTTCAGTTCGATCGGCGAGATGGCGCTCCGTCTCGACGAGGCCGGGGCCGACGGACTGGTGCTGTTCAACCGGTTCCTGCAGCCCGGCATCGATTCCGAAACCCTCACGGTGGTCCCGGCCGTGACCCTGTCGACCCGCGCGGAGACCCGGTTGCCGCAGACCTGGATCGCGTTGCTGCGGGGACGGGTGCGCGCCGACCTGGCCGCGACCACCGGCGTCGAGGACGCCACCGACGTGATCGAGTATCTGCTCGCCGGTGCGGACGTCGTGCAGTCCGCCTCGGCATTGCTGCGCCACGGACCCGAGTACGCCGCCGTCCTGCTCGACGGTGTGCGTGAGTGGATGCGCCGCAAGGGATATCACAGTGTCGACGAGTTCCGCGGCGTGCTCGCCGTGTCGTCCGGCGCGGACGGGACCGGCCGCGGACGCGGTGACTACGTCGGCGCGCTCCGCGAGGCCGACCACCGCGCCTACGGCATCGTGTGAGGCTTCCGGTCCCGCTCGAGCCCCGGGGGTGCTCATAGGGGCGTTCCGGCCGCGGTGCCGGCTCAGAGGTCCAGCGCCAGGCCGGCGACGGTGGCCTTGGCGGTGCGCCCGACCCCGATCAACGTGGCCGAGCCGGGGCCGGTCCAATCCCCGTAGCCGAGCAGATGCAGCTTGGGTTCCTTCAACGCCTGGGTGCCCGCCACATCGATCGAACCGTCGGGCCCGCGCAGGTGCAGCGGCCGCAGCGGCGCCAGGGCGGGGCGGAATCCGGTGGCCCAGACGATCACGTCCGCGCGCCGGCTCTCCCCGGTGTCGTCCCACGAGATGCCGTCCCGGGTCAGCCGGTCGAACATCGGCAGCGGATCCAGCGCGCCGCGGTCCCGGGCCGCGAGGACCTCCGGAACCATCACGATGTCACCGAGGTCGGTGATACCGCCCGGATCGGGGCGTCCGGCCGCCAGCGCCAGCGCGCGCCGCGAGGCCATCTCGAACAACACGCGTCCGTCGACGTCGTCCGGCAGGAACCGCGGCGGCCGGGTGGTCACCCAGGTGGTGTCGGTGACCTCCGAGATCTCGGCGACCAGCTGGGCGCCGGAGTTGCCGCCGCCGACCACCACGACCGCCTTACCGGCGAATTCACCCGGGGTGCGGTACTGCACGGTGTGCAACTGTCTGCCCGCGAAGCCGCGGGCTCCGGGACAAGCGGGCCAGAACGGTTGCTGCCAGGTGCCGGTGGCGCTGATCACCCGCCGTGCCCGCCACACCCGCTCCGCGGTGTCCACCCGCAGCCGCTCCCCGTCGTCGTCGCGGGTGACCGCCCGCACCCGCACCGGCCGCCGCACCGGCAGGCCGTAGCGGCGCTCGTACGCGGTCAGATACTTGATCACGTGCCGGGCGGGTGGGAACCCGTCCCGCCACGGCGGCATCGGCCATCCCGGCAGCGACGCGTACTCCGCGGGGGAGAACAGCCGCAGCGACGGCCAGGTGTGAGGCCACGCGCCGCCCGGTGTGGGCTGATCATCGAGGACGACGAACTCGAGCCCGGCCCGGCGCAGGTAGTACCCGGCGGCCAGGCCGGCCTGCCCGCCCCCGATCACCACGACGTCCACCTCGACCGTGCTCATCGTCTCCCTCGTCATCGCGTGCGCAGATCGTCGATCCCGGCCGTCAGGGGTGACCGGGGGCGTCGAGCAGGCTCGCCGCGGCGATCAGGGCGGCCTTGACGATCAGTCGTTCGGGGATCTCTTCGAAGGTGACCGGTCCGAGTGCCACTGTCCGGCACGGGGAGTCGCCGCACACCGAGCAGCATCGGCTGCTGCCGACGTCGGCGTCGAGCCAGTCCTCGAGCGGGCGGCCGGCGATCCAGATGCGGTTGGATTCGGCCGGGTTCGCGGCGAAGGCGGCGTCGTCGAGTTCGCGGACCTCGAGGTGCGGTGCGATGCCGAGCGGGCGCAGGACCTGCTCGAGCGTGCCGATCGCGTCCTGGACCTGCTCACCGGTGCCGGCGCAGCGGCGGCACGTCTGTCCCTGGCTGACCAGGCGTTGCCAGACGATGGGCAGTGCCGTCATCGCGCACCCCTTCTCGGTTCGCGGGGAAGGTGGGAGTCGACCCGGCTCCAGTGTGGCCGACCCGGCCGGGCCGCAGGGCGTGTCCTGGTGGATCCGGCCGGACACGCCCTGCGCTCGGTCAGCTGCGGACGGCGCCGGGGACGAGTTCGGCGATCAGCGCCTCGACCCGCGTCTTGATCTCGTCGCGGATGGGGCGGACCGACTCGACGCCCTTGCCGGCCGGGTCCTCGAGCACCCAGTCGCTGTAGCTCTTGCCGGGGAAGACCGGGCAGGTGTCGCCGCAGCCCATGGTGATCACCACGTCGGAGGCTTCGACGGCGTCGGTGGTGAGGATCTTCGGGGATTGGGTGGAGATGTCGATGCCGAGCTCGGCCATGGCCTCGACGGCGGCGGGGTTGACCTGATCGGCGGGGGCGCTGCCGGCGGAACGGACCTCGACGGCGTCGCCGGCGAGGGCGGTGAGGAATCCGGCGGCCATCTGGGAGCGGCCGGCGTTGTGCACGCACACGAACAGCACGGACGGCTTGGTGGTCATCGAGGGAACCTTTCGGGTGTCAGGCGGTGGGAACGGCGGTGAGGTCGGCGAGCAGAGCGCGGACCCGGGCGTCGACGTCGTCACGGATGGTGCGGACGACCTCGAGGGATTGCCCGTCCGGGTCGGGGACGGTCCAGTCGAGGTAGCGCTTGCCGGGGTAGACCGCGCAGGCGTCGCCGCAGCCCATGGTGACGACCACGTCCGCGGCGGCGACGACGTCGTCGGTGAGCGGTTTGGGGAACTCGGCGCCGAGATCGAGGCCGAGCTCGGCCATGGCCTCGACCACCACCGGGTTGATCGCCGCGATCGGCGCGGAGCCCGCGGAGCGGACGTGGACGCGGCCACCCGCGTGGTGATCCAGCAGGGCGGCGGCCATCTGGGAGCGGCCGGCGTTGTGCACACAGACGAACAGCACCTCCGGAACGTCCTTGGCGACGGCGCCTTCGGCCTGGGCCAGTGCGGTCAGGCGTTCGGCGGCGAAGCGCGGGGCGAGCGCGGTCAGGTGGGTGTAGACGGTCGCGGTGCGGCGCAGCGCCGCATAGGACTCGAACACCACCCGTTCGACGGTCTGCGGGGAGAAGATCCCGTCGTACTTGTCGGCGAGGTGCTCGGCGGCACGCTGGAGTACCGCCTGCGGCATGAGCAGTTCGGGCTGGTAGCGGTCGGAGTGGTCGGACATGTCGGCTCCCTGGCTCTCGGGCTTCACGAAGCGGCGGGGGTGGCGGAGGGGGTGAAGCGCTTGCGCAGGGCGAGCGAGACGTAGACGAGGCCGACGAGCACGGGCACCTCGATGAGCGGTCCGACGACGCCCGCGAGGGCCTGGCCGGAGGTGACGCCGAAGGTGGCGATGGCCACGGCGATGGCGAGTTCGAAGTTGTTGCCGGCCGCGGTGAACGCGAGGGTGGTGGTGCGCTCGTAGCCCAGGCCCATCGCCGCGCCCAGGAGGTAGCCACCGCCCCACATGATCGCGAAGTACGCCAGCAGCGGCAGGGCGATGCGGGCGACGTCCCACGGGTGGGAGGTGATCTGCTCGCCCTGCAGCGCGAAGAGCATCACGATGGTGAACAGCAGGCCGTACAGGGCCCACGGCCCGATCCTGGGCAGGAACTTCTGCTCGTACCAGGTCCGGCCCTTGGCCTTCTCGCCGAAGTGGCGGGTGAGGAAGCCGGCGAGCAGCGGGATGCCGAGGAAGATGAGCACCGACTTGGCGATCTGCCAGGGCGAGACGTCGAGGGTGGTCTGTTCGAGTCCGAGCCAGCCCGGCAGCACCGAGAGGTAGAACCAACCGAGGCCGGCGAACATGATCACCTGGAAGACGGAGTTGAGTGCGACGAGCACGGCGGCGGCTTCGCGGTCGCCGCAGGCGAGATCGTTCCAGATGATGACCATGGCGATGCAGCGGGCCAGACCGACGATGATCAGCCCGGTGCGGTACTCGGGCAGGTCGGGCAGCATCAGCCAGGCCAGGGCGAACATCAGCGCCGGCCCGACGATCCAGTTCAGGACCAGCGAGCCGATCAGCATCCGCCGGTCGCCGGTGACGGTGTCGAGCCGGTCGTAGCGCACCTTGGCCAGCACCGGGTACATCATGATCAGCAGGCCGAGGGCGATCGGCAGCGAGATGCCGTCGATCTCGACGGTGGAGATGATGTCGCCGAGACCCGGGATCAGGCGGCCGAGCAACAGGCCGGCGACCATGGCGACGCCGATCCACACCGGCAGGAACCGGTCGAGGGTGGACAGCTTGCCGACCACGGCCGGGTGGTCGCTGGTGGTGGTCACGAGGCGACCTCCTCGAGGGTGCCGGCGGGCGCGCACGACGAGGTCGCGACGAGCCCGGATTCGACGGACAGCACCGCGGACAGCTGTGCCAGAGCGGCGGGGACGACCCGGTAGTGCACCCAGGTGCCGCGACGTTCGCAGTCGAGGAGGCCGGCCTCCCGCAGCACCTTCAGATGATGCGAGATGGTCGGCTGCGACAGGTCGAAGGACGGTGAGATGTCGCACACGCAGCACTCGCCACCCTCGTGGCTGGCGATCAGGCTCAGCATCCGCAGGCGCACCGGATCGCCCAGGGCCTTGAACATGCGGGCCAGGTCACCGGCCCAATCGGAGGTGAGCGGCTCGCGGCTGAGCGGCGGGCAGCAGGGCTCGTCCCCGCGCGGCGGTTGATTCGGCATGCGTCTATATTGACGGTTGTCGAAACACGGCGTCAAACGGACAGCCGGCCCGGTCGAAAGGAAACCCTCCCGTGCGCACACCTTCGGTGCTGTTCGTCTGCGTGAAGAACGGCGGCAAGTCCCAGATGGCCGCCGCGCTGATGCGCAAGGCGGCGGGTGACCGCATCGTCGTGCACTCCGCCGGGACGGCACCGGGTTCGGCGCTCAACGCCCTCTCGGTGCAGGTGCTCGAGGAGGTCGGCGCACCGGTGGCCGGCGAGTACCCCAAGCCGGTCGATCCGCAGCTACTGACCGAGGTCGACCTGGTCGTCACCCTCGGCCGCGACGCCCGCGTCGACGCGGCGCACGCGGAGAACTGGGACACCGACGAGCCGTCCGAGCGCGGCATCGACGGCATCGAACGGATGCGCCTCGTGCGCGACGACATCGCCGCCCGAGTCGACGCCCTCGCCGCCCGGCTGCTCGACTCCGCTTCCCCCACCCGCTGATCCGACCAGGAGAAACCATGAGCACCATCGCAGTCTTCGAACCGGCCCTGTGCTGCAACACCGGCGTGTGCGGCGACGACGTGGACCGCAACCTCGTCACCTTCACGGCCGACATGCAGTGGCTGAAGGATCAGGGTGCCACCATCACCCGCCACAACCTGGCCAACGATCCGCTGGCCTTCGCGCACACTCCCGCCGTCAAGCGCTTCCTCGAGGTCGCCGGCTCCGCCGGTCTGCCGCTCGTGCTCGTCGACGACGTCACCGTGCTCACCGGGCGCTACCCCGATCGGACCCAGCTCGCCGCGTGGGCGGGACTCGACGTCGCCCAGGCACCCGTCGGCGCGACGATGCTGAATGTCGCGGACGATGCCTGCTGTACACCCGGCGACGCCACCTGCTGCTGAGCCGTCGAGGACGAGGAGATCACCGGATGACCACCCCCACGTTTCTGACCGACCCGCCGAGGTTCGTGTTCTTCACCGGCAAGGGCGGCGTCGGCAAGACCTCCATCGCCTGTGCGAGCGCACTGCGTCTCGCCCGCGCCGGGAAGAAGGTGCTGCTGGTCTCGACGGACCCCGCCTCGAACGTCGGTCAGGTCTTCGGCCTCACGATCGGCAACGCCCTCACCGCGATTCCCGCGGTGCCCGGCCTGTCGGCGCTCGAGATCGATCCCGAGCAGGCCGCCGACGCCTACCGTGAACGCATCGTCGGGCCGGTGCGGGGATTGCTGCCCGACGCCGAGATCGCCTCGATCACCGAGCAGCTCTCCGGCTCCTGCACCACCGAGGTCGCCTCGTTCGACGAGTTCACCTCGCTGCTGACCGACACCGACGGCGAGATCGCGTCGTTCGACCACGTGCTGTTCGACACCGCCCCCACCGGACACACCATCCGGCTGCTGCAGCTGCCCGGGAACTGGACCGAATTCCTCGCGGCGGGCAAGGGCGACGCATCGTGCCTCGGACCGCTCGCCGGGCTCGACAAGCAGAAGACCATGTACGCCGCCGCGGTCGACGCCCTGGCGGACCCGCGGCGCACCCAGCTCGTGCTCGTCGCCCGCGCCACCCGCTCCGCTCTCGCCGAGATCGACCGCACCCACGGCGAACTCGCCGCGCTCGGGCTGAGCCGCCAGCACGTCGTCGTCAACGGCGTCCTGCCGGCGCCGTCCGGCGACACGGACCCCCTCGCCCTCGCGATCCACCGCCGTGAACAGGCCGCGTTGGCGGGCATGCCGGCGGCGCTGAAACCCTTGCCGCTGGACCTGATCGAGCTCAAGGCCGCGAACATGATCGGTCTCGATGCCCTCGGGACGCTGTTCGAGACGGCCGACGTCGGCACGGACCTCCCTCCGGAGATCGGTGCGGTGCCGGACGTCGCGGATGCACCGCTGCGCGCCCTGATCGACGAGATCGAGCGGGACGGACACGGTCTCGTGATGTGCATGGGCAAGGGCGGGGTCGGGAAGACCACGGTCGCCGCGGCCGTCGCCGTGGCCCTGGCCGAACGCGGGCACGAGGTCCACCTGACCACCACCGACCCTGCCGCACACCTGACCGAGACCCTGCACGGCGACGTCGAACACCTCCATGTCTCGCGCATCGATCCCGCCGAGGCCACTCGCGCCTACCACGAGCGGGTGATGGCCACCAAGGGTGCGCACCTCGACGAGCAGGGCCGGGCGACCCTCGCCGAGGACCTGCGCTCCCCGTGCACCGAGGAAGTGGCGGTGTTCCAAGCATTCTCGCGGGTGATCCAGGAGTCCCGGCGCAAGTTCGTCGTCGTCGACACCGCGCCCACCGGCCACACCCTGCTGCTGCTCGACGCCACCGGGTCCTACCACCGCGACGTCACCCGGCAGCTGGGCCCGGGCCTGCACGCCGTCACCCCGATGATGCGCCTGCAGGACCCGGCTTCGACGAAGGTCCTGTTGATCACCCTCGCCGAGACCACTCCCGTGCTCGAGGCCGCGGGGCTCCAGGGCGACCTCGAACGTGCCGGCATTCACCCCTGGGCGTGGGTGATCGACAACTCCGTGGCCGCCGCCGCGCCCACCGCACCGCTGCTGCGCCGCCGCGCCGCCGCCGAGCTCGAGCAGATCGACAAGGTCCGCACCGAACTCGCCGAGCGCTACGCGGTCGTGCCGCTGCTCGCGACCGAACCGGTGGGAGTTCCGGCGCTGCGAGCACTCGGCGAGGCCTCCACCCGCGTCGCCGCCCGGTAGATCACGCCCACGAAAGGCACGGCCCCGCCCCGGTATCCGGGGCGGGGCCGCGTGTGGGAGGCAGGATCAGGCGCCGGCGGCCTCGAGGCCGGTGGTGAGGTCGGCGAGGATGTCGTCGATGTGTTCGATGCCGACGGCGAGGCGGACCTGGCCGGGGGTGACGCCGGCGGCGAGTTGTTCGGCGGCGGTGAGCTGGGAGTGGGTGGTCGAGGCGGGGTGGATGACCAGCGAGCGCACGTCGCCGATGTTGGCGACGTGGCTGTGCAGGGTCAGCGCGTTCACGAACTTCTTGCCGGCGTCGACGCCGCCGGCGAGTTCGAAGGTGACGATCGCGCCGGTCCCGCGCGGGGCCAGAGCCCGGCCGCGCTGGTGCCAGGGGGAGGAGTCGAGGCCGGCGTAGGCGACGGCGGTGACCTCGGGGCGGCGGGCGAGGAAGTCGGCGACCCTGCCGGCGTTGGCGACGTGGCGTTCCATGCGCAGGCTCAGGGTCTCGAGGCCCTGGGCGATGAGGAAGGCGTTGAACGGGGAGACCGCGGCGCCGAGGTCGCGCAGCAGTTGCACGCGGGCCTTGAGGGCGTAGGCGGGGGCGCCGAGGTCGGCGTAGACCACGCCGTGGTAGCTGGGGTCGGGGGTGGTGAACTGGGGGTGGCGGGCCGTGCCGTCGGGTCCGGCGGCGGTCCAGTCGAAGGTGCCGCCGTCGACGATGACCCCGGCGATGGCGGTGCCGTGGCCGCCGAGGTATTTGGTGGCCGAGTGCACGACGATGTCGGCGCCGTGCTCGAGGGGGCGGATCAGGTAGGGGGTGGCGACGGTGTTGTCGACGATCAGCGGCAGGGCGTGCTCGTGGGCGACGGCGGCGACGCCGGGGATGTCGAGGAGGTGGTTTTTGGGGTTGGCGATGGTTTCGCCGTAGAAGGCGCGGGTGGTGGGGCGGACGGCGGCGCGCCACTGGTCGAGGTCGTCGGGGTCGTCGACGAAGGTGACCTCGATGCCGAGGCGGGGCAGGGTGTAGTGCAGCAGGTTGTAGGTGCCGCCGTAGAGGTAGGGGCTGGCGACGAGGTGGTCGCCGGCGGCGGCGAGGTTGAGGATGGCGTAGGTCTCGGCGGCCTGGCCGGAGGCGAGGAGCAGGGCGGCGACGCCGCCCTCGAGGGCGGCGATGCGTTGTTCGACCGCGTCCTGGGTGGGGTTCATGATGCGGGTGTAGATGTTGCCGGGTTCGGTGAGGCCGAACAGGGCGGCGGCGTGGTCGGTGTTGTCGAAGGTGTAGCTGGTGGTCTGGTAGATCGGCAGGGCGCGGGCGCGGGTGTCGCCGCCGGCGGGCTGTCCTGCGTGGATCTGCTTGGTCTCGAAGCTCCAGGAGGCTGCGGGATCGATGGGGGTTTCGCTCATGGGGTTGCTGCTCCGTTGTTCGGTCGACGATCGTCTCGGGGTGACGTGACGGTTCCCGCCCGGGACGAGACACGGGGACGCCACGTCGATGCACACTCGGGATGCCCGGTACGGGCGAGGATCGGGTGCGGCCGGTCAGACGGCCGGACACCCGCACATACACATGCGCACGGCGTGGCAGCGGGCGGAGGGCCCCGGCATTGCCTGAATTCGTGTCCGGCTCACGCGCCCGACACTATCTGCTCCGCGGGACGCCGACCAGTGCGCCCCGAAATTCACGCGATCTCGACCACGGTTCGCACCGGGGTCGGGTTGCGCGTCAGATCGAGGACGGGGCAGTGGGCGTCCACCGCTTCCTGCAGTTCGAGGTAGCGTTCGCGCGGCTCCGGTCCCGACAGCGTAACGGCGACCCGCACCTCCCCGAATCCGGGGCGGACGTCGCCGAAGCCGAAGAACCCACGCACGTCCAGATCGCCTTCGGCGCGCGCCGAGATGTCGTCGACGCGGATCCCGAGCTGCTCTGCCCAGACGCGGTAGGTCACCACCTGGCAGGACAGCAGCGAGGCGAGGTAGTACTCGACGGGGTTCGGCGCGGTGTTCTCCCCGCCGAGAGCCGGCGGTTCGTCGACCTCGACGCTGAACCTGCCGAGGGCGACGGTGCTGGCGACGGCGTCGTGCCCGTGCGCTTCGGCGCGGAAGACGGCGTGAGCCCGGATGGGGTCGCCGGCGATCGCCTCACGATTCGTGTCGACGACGGCGCGCAGGTGGGTGGACGGAGCAGTGGTCATGAATGTGCTTCCTCGACAGTCGGTTCGGGGGAGAGACGGGCCTACGGACACGGACACGTGGACGTCGCCGTGCGGGCGAAGTCGATGTGGCGGCGACGGGTCAGCAGGAGCACGGCGCAGACCGTAACCAATTCCCGACCGGAAAGCTAGGGATAGGTGCGTGTGTTCCGCGGCTCAGTGGGTGCACCCGGCGGACGTCAGTTCGGCCAGCCGGGCGATCACGTCCTGGGCGGTGCCGCCGGCGGCGAACACCCGTCGCTGCCGGACGGCCCCGTTTCCGCATCCGAGCACGGCGTGCAGACCCTCACGCGCCTGCTGGTAGCTGCCGAGATCCTCGAGGGCCGGCCGGACGTGCTCGATCATCGCCCTGAGCAGGTGCGCGGCCGGGCGGCGGGCGGTCGAGGGCAGGTCGATGCCGTCGCCGGGCAGGCCGTCGCGCGCCGCGCGCCAGTACGCGGCCCGCAGTACTTCGGAGGAGAAGGCCACGGCGGTGCGGCCCGCTTCGAGATCGCGCAGAGCGGTGAGCACCAGAGCGCGAACGAGGACAGCGACGAGGACCGTCTCGGCGACGGTCACGGGGACGTCGCACACCCGCACCTCGACGGTGGGGAAATTGGTCGACGGACGGACGTCCCAGTAGACCATCGCCTTGTCGAGGATGCTGCCGCACTCCAGCATGGCCGCGACGGTGTTGTCGTACTCCTCCACCGACGAGAAGTACGGTGGCGGACCGGCGCTCGGCCAGCGCGACCACAGGATCGAGCGCCAGCTCGCGTACCCGGTGTCGACTCCCCGGTGGATCGGGGAGTTCGCCGACAACGACAGCAAGGTGGGCAGCCACGGACGGAGGTGATTGCTCACCTGCACGGCGGTCGCCCGGTCCGGCACGGCCACGTGCACGTGACAGCCGCAGATGCCCTGTTCGCGGGCCAGCATGCCGAAGTGCCGTTCCATCCGCAGGTACCGCGGCTTCTCCGTGACCGGAAGCTCCCGGGACCCGACGACCGGGACACCCACCGCCACCAGCCGGGAACCGCAACGGCGGGCGGCCTCGGCGACGAGGGATCGCCGGGTGGACAGGTCGGTGTACAGCTCGTGGGCGTCGTGGCAGACCCCTGACGCCGTTTCGACCTGGCACCGGTCCAGTTCGTACTGCAGTTCCACCCCGAGGGCGCGGGCCTGCTCGACGACGTCGGAGTTGTTGACGGCGGGTTCTCCGGTTTCCGCGTCGACGAGGAGGAATTCCTCTTCGACCCCCACCGTGGGGAGGTCGGACGATGTGGCCATGGTGCCCCCGGCGGGAGTCGCGGTTCGTACCTGAATTCTGCGCCGCCGCCGACGGCGGCGCAGCACTTGTCCGGATACGCGTTCCCGGAGCGGGTGCGCCGGCGACGGGATTCCGTCGAGGAGGCCCGGCGGACGGCCCGGCCGAGTAGGGTCGTTTCCCGAACCGGGGAGGCGTGGTGAACGAATCGGCATCGGTTCCGGGCGAGGCGTGGCCGCGATTGCGCACGGCCGACTGGGCCGCGACTCGGGACACCCTGCACATGTGGTTGCAGATCGTCGGCAAGATCCGGCTGGCTCACGCGCCGATGGTCAACCACTGGTGGCAGGCGACGCTGTACGTCACGCCTCGCGGGCTGGGGACCTCGTCGATTCCTTACCGGCACAACGTATTCGACATCGAGTTCGACCTCTGCGAGCACATCCTGCGCATCCGCTCGAGCGACGGTGGCAGCGGCTGCGTCCCGCTCGCTGCGCAGTCGGTGGCGGATTTTCACGGACGCGTTCTCGGCACCCTGGACGAGTTGGGCATCGCCACCCGGATCCAGGGCACCCCGAACGAGGTGGATCCGGCGATTCCGTTTGTGCAGGACCACGAGCACAACACGTACGACCCCGACGCGGCCCACCTCTTCTGGCGGCAACTGCTCGAGGCCGATCGCGTCCTGCACGAGTTCCGAGGGGACTTCCTCGGCAAGGTCAGTCCGGTGCACTTCTTCTGGGGCGCGATGGATCTCGCCTGCACGCGCTTCTCCGGGCGCACCGCGCCACCGCACCCCGGAGGCATCCCCAACTGCGCCGACTGGGTGATGACCGAGGCCTATTCGCACGAGCTCAGCAGCTGCGGATTCTGGCCCGGGGGCGCGGACGAAGGCGCCTTCTATTCCTACGCCTATCCGGCGCCGGAGGGTTTCGCCGAGTATCCGGTGCACCCGGACGCCGCGTACTACTCCACCGAACTGGGCGAGTTCCTGCTGCCGTACGAGGCGGTGCGGACCGCGGCCGACCCCGACGCGGAACTACTGCGGTTCCTGCGCAGCACCTACGAGGCGGCCGCCGATCTCGGCCGCTGGGAGCGAGCCGATCTCGAGCGGCCGACCGGATGAGGGTGCGTGCCGGCGACCCCGACCGGACGGGTCGCGCGAGACCCCACGACCTCGCGCGACCCCGCCGGTGACGGCTCAGAGCAGGTGGACCTTCTTGTAGAGAATCTTCGACGGCCCACCGATCAGGCCGACGCTGTCGAGGAACGTCATGAGCTTGGCGCCGGACTTGCGCACGCGGTCGTGGTAGTGGGTGTTGTTCGCGGCCTCGGCGAGTGCGCGGTCTCGGTCGAGTCCCGCGTTGCTGTACACGTCGGGATGGATCATGCTCTTGACCACGAAGTACACGGTCACCGCGGTGTTGATCCGCTCGAACTGCAGGCGGGCGCGGCTCGCCCCGGCCAGCCGGCGCGCGACCTCCTCGCGGGCGAACCGGATGTGCCGGGCCTCTTCGAGGACGTGGATCTTGCTGACCGTGCGGGTGACCGGCTGGACGCGTTCGTCGCGCATGAAGTCGCGCTGCATCATGTCCAGGATCTCCTCCGCGGCCATGACGCTCGCGTAGGCGTTGGCACCCCGGAAGAACCCGCCCCACACCCGGCCGAGGCGGTGGATGTAGCGGGCCGGGCCGTAGTCCGGCATGCCGAGGCGTTCCCCGGCCCGGCCGAACATGACGGAGTGGCGGCACTCGTCGGCGACCTCGGTGAGGGCGAACTGCACGTGGCGGGAGTGCTTGTCACGGTTGTAGACGTCGCGCAGCAGCATCTGCATGAGCAGGATCTCGAACCACAGGCCCACGCTCGAGACGCTCGCGGCCTCGTGCTTGGTCAGTTCGATGCGCTGTTCCTCGGTCATCTCGTCCCACAGTGCCGTGCCGTACAGCGTGCTCCACTCGGGGGTCATGCCGTACTTGTCGGTGGGGACGGGGGCGTCCCAGTCGACCTCCACCGTCGGGTCGTAGGACTTGCGGGCCGACGAGGCGAGCAGGCGCTGCGCGGTCTCCTCGCGCTCGGACAGCGGGACGCCGGGGACGAAGCCCTTGCTCTCGGCTTCCGACGGGCGGGTGAGCGATGCGGTCATGTCTCCACCTTTTAGTGTGACGACTGGTAACTGTTAATCCGAGGTTACCTCGACAGCCGTCGGTGCACAACGGGTGCGTGCGGATCGGGGCCGTGAGGGCCCGTGCGCGTCCGGCCCGGCAGTGCGTCGACGACACACCGCCGTGAATCGGGGCGCTGCTCAGTCCTGGGCCGGCCGCAGCACCGAGGGGCGCAGCCGATGGAAGTCCTTCACCCGCAGCGCCCGCAGGGGACGCAGCCGAAAACGGTCGTCGCCTTCGAGAACGTCGGCGAGGGTCGAATCGACCAGCACCGTCCCCGGTCGTGCGGCACCGGTCAGTCGCGCGGCGATGTTGACCGCCGAGCCGAACATGTCCCCGAACCGGGCCAGGACCGGCCCTTGCGCCATGCCCACCCGCAGATCCGGGGCGTCGGGTCGCGAAGTCGACGACTCCTGCAGCGCGAGCGCGATCCGCGCCGCGTCTGCCGGATCCTCGGCGGCGAACATCACCTCGTCGCCCACGGTCTTGATCACCCAGCCGCCGCCCTGGGTCACGATGCCCGTCGCGGTCGACTCGAAGTCCTCGAGCAGATCGTTGAGCTCGTCGGCGTCGATCCGACGGGTCAGGCGGGTGTACCCCACCATGTCGGCGAAGCCGACCACCAGGACCCGGCCGGCGGACTCGCCCCCGGCCCGCACCACGTTGCGCCCGGTCGTGGCCACCAGGTGCCGGCGCCACACGTACAGCTGCAGGTTCTCGGTGAGCGGCAGCACCCGTTGCAGCAGGCCGTCGACGAACGACCGGATCTCCTCCTCGGACGGGGTGGCTCCGGTGTACTCGGTCTCGAGCCGGTCCAGGATGTGGGTGTTCATCAACGTCACCTCCCACTCGGCCAGTCGCGACATGGACTGCCCCAGCGACCGCGCGGCCGCGAGCTCCAGGTCGGGGTGCAGGGCGCCGCTGCTCACGATCGCGTCGATGTTGCGCAGAGCCGCGACGTCACCGTCCGTGAACGTCCGCGCGTCCGGGTCCGGGTCCACGGTGAATCCCAGCGCCTGCCAGAGCCGTTGGGCGCGTTCGAAGTCCACGCCGGCCAGGGCGGCGCTCTCCTCCTGGGTGTAGCGGCGTTCGCCGCCGAGCAGGGTTCGTTCGAGTTCGGCCTGCACGGCCTGCAGGAGCTCGGTCCCGAGCTCCGGTTGCTCCGACGCGCTCACGTCGCTCCTTCCCGGCCGCCGAAGGTGACCGGCCGACCCAGCATCGCCCACCACAGTTCGGGTGCGCAACGAATTCGCGAGAGTGTCGCACCTGTGTGCGACAGTGATCGCGCCTCCTGCACCCCCAGCACGAAAGGACGCGCATGCCGCCCCGCAGACGAGCCGGCGCCACCGGCCCGGATCACCTCACCGACGAGCAGCTCGCCGAGCTGACCTCCGCCGTCGCGGACGGTCGCCGTGCCACCGTCTATCTCATCGAGGGCATCCCGAGCCTGGGCATCGCGCCGGGCGCGTCGGCCCGGGCTGTGTCGGTGGCGGGCCGCACCGTCACCGTCCGGCCCAAGGGCGTCGACGACGAACTGCCCTTCGAGGCCGAGGAGTTGCGCCTGACGAAGGAGCCGGCCCGCAAGGCCGCGGATCGATCCACCCCGCGCCCCACCGCCCCGCGCCCCACCGCCGCGCGCCCCACCGCCCCGCGCACCCCCGCGCCGCAGCCGGCGGCATCGGGGGCCGCCCGCGGTCCCGCCCCGACGAGCTCGTCCCCGGCGTCCCCGCCCGCCACGAAGGAGACCACCGCCGTGCCGCCCACCGCACCCGAACCGCAGACCGGCGCGACCCCGAAGCCCAAGGCCGCGCCGCGCCGGGCCAAGAAGCAGCCCGGGGTGACCGTCACCATCACGATCGATCCCGAGCAGGAGTGGACGGTCGGTGTCGCGCAGGGCACCAGACGTCTGAGCAAGGCCAATCCCGTCAGCCCCGACGCCGTCGAGCGCGCCGTGCTCGAACTCGGCGACGAGGCGGCCCTCGAAGCGGTCCGGTCGGTGATCGACGCGGCGCGTCAGGCGGCGGAGGAACGCGTCGCTCAGCTCAGCCGTGAACTCGAGGAGGCCAGAAAGGCGTTGGAGAGCCTGGGGTCGGGTTCGACCGGGTAGGCTGACCCGCTGATGCGGCCGGAACCGGCCGGGCGGGAGGGCTCATGTTCAAGCGCGTTGCGATGGCGATCGTCGCAGGTGTTGCACTGCTGGCAGGTGGGACGGGCGTCGCGGTCGCGGCGCCGCCGGTTCCGCTCGGGGGCGGGTCGGGCATCACGCTCGGCAACGGTTCCGAGGATCTGTTCGACTGCACGCTCGCCACGATCGGCAACGACCGGGCCGGCCGGCTCGTCGGCTTCACCGCCGGACACTGCGGCGGGCCCGGGACGACCGTGAAGTCCGAGATGGACCTCGGCGCCGGCGTCCTCGGCCGGATCGTCGGGACCAACGAGGTGCTCGACTACTCGGTCATCGAGTTCGACCGCGGCCGAGTCGCACCGGTGAATCGGGTCGGCAACGTCACCATCACCGGCGTCGGCACCCCCGTGGGGTTCCCCAACGTGGCGTGCAAGGAGGGCCGCACCACCGGCAACACCTGCGGTGTCGTCTGGGGCGACGTGTTCAACTCCCAAGAGACCTGGACGCAGGTGTGCGTGGTCGAGGGCGACTCCGGTGCCCCGCTGGTCGTCGGCACGACCCTCGTCGCCATGGTCAACGCGTACCTGCTCACCCCGTGCATCGGCCCGGAGGTGGGCACCAACTTCGTCACGATCCTCGGCGACGTCGACGCCCGCGGCGGCGTCGGTGCGGGGTACCGCCCCATCTGACGTACCGGCGCGGGCTCGTCGGCTACGGGACCGACAGCGGTAGCGGCCGGCCGACGAGGCTCCGTCTCGGGGCCGGCAGGGCCGCGGCGATCTGCCGGATCTGCGAGACGGAATGGGCGTGCGGCGTCGCCACCACGGCCGGGACGCCACTGTCTCCCGCCGCGCGTAGCTCGATGTCGAGAGGCACCTGCCCGAGGAGCGGTGCCGCGATGGCCCGGGCCAGGCGCTCGCCGCCTCCGGTACCGAACAGCGGTGTGCTCGCCTGGTAGGACGAGCACACCAGTGCCGACATGTTCTCCACGACGCCGACAACCGGCATCCGCAGGTCACGCGCCATGCGGCCCACCCGCTGGGCGACGGTCTGGGCCGCCGGTTGCGGCGTGGTGACGGCGAGGAGCGCCGCATCCGGCACGAGTTCGAGCAGCGAGAGGGTGACGTCTCCGGTGCCCGGGGGCAGGTCGACGAGCAGGACGTCGAGCTCACCCCAGTACACGTCGCGCAGGAACTGTTCGATCGCCTTGTGCAGCATGGGGCCGCGCCAGACCACCGGCTCGTCGTCGCGGACGAAGAACCCGACCGACATGAGAGCGACGCCGAAGGCTTCGACCGGCAGCATCGTTCCGTGCAAGGCGACCGGTGCGCGGCGCACTCCGAACAGATGCGGAACGGAGTAACCCCAGACGTCGGCGTCGAGAACGCCGACCCGCTTGCCCTGCTGGGCCAGCGCCACCGCGAGGTTGGCCGTGAGCGTCGACTTGCCGACACCACCCTTGCCGGAGGCCACGGCGTACACCCGGGTCGGCGAATCCGGACCGAAGGGGGGAGCGTCCGTGGGTTTCGCGCCGCGCAAGCGGGCGGCGAGTTGCCTCCGCTCGGTTTCGTTCATCGTCGCGAAGTCGACCTCGACGCCGGTCACGCCGGCGACTGCCCCGGCGGCCGCGGCGACGTCGGCGGAGAGGGTGGCCCGCATCGGACACGAGGCGGTGGTGAGCCGGACGGTCACCCGGACGAGTCCGGAGCGATCGATCTGCACCTCGCCGAGCATGCCGGCCTGCTCGAGCGGCAGATGCAACTCGGGATCCTCGACCCGGGCCACCGCGGCCCGCACCGCCGCCGCGGAGACTGCCGGGCCGGACGTCCTCCGCGACAGCAGACTCATGCTCGCTCCTCCGCCCCGGGCGCGCGGAAGGCACGCCGACGGGGTTTGACCGGCCGCATCAGGAACTCCGGGCGGCGCAGCCCGGACCGGCTGGGCCCGGGCCGGGTGCACTCCATCCAGGTGCGGTAGACCTCCCGGGACCGCCGGGTGTCCACCACCACGTCGCCGTACCGGTCGTCGGTGCGGGCCTTCTCCACGCGCACCTTCTGGTGCCAGCAGTGCATGCCCGACAGGGGGTCGGGGTGCACGGCGAAGGCGAGGTTCTGATGCACGCCGGGATCGTCCCAGTAGATCCGCTCGCTGTCGGGATCGTCGCTGCGGAACGGCTGTACCCCCTGCTTGTAGCGCAGCCGCCACACCCCGTTTCCGTCGTTGTCGAGATCGACGAGGCCCATGGCCCACCGGGAGCCGGCGTTCTCGGACGTGCGCCAGCGGCCCATGTGGTGCGAGAGCGCGAGGACGCCGGGGCGGATCGCCTCGGTGGCCCACACCCGGGCCACGAAGTACCCGATCTCGGTGTTGATCCGGACCAGATCGCCCGTGCCGACGCCGAAGCGCGCGGCGTCCGCGGGATTCGTCCACAGCGGATGCGTGTTGCTGATCTCGTTGAGGTACTTCGCGTTCCCGGAGCGAGTGTGGACCAGGGTCGGCAACCGGAAGGTCGGTACGAGCACGATCTCGTTGTTCGCCGGGTCGATCGAGCGGTGCCCGACGTGGGACTCGATGTAGCCCGGGGTGGCGTACTCCTCCCACCCGAAATCGACCATGGTCTCGCTGAACAGCTCGAGTTTGCGCGACGGGGTGAGCCACCCCGCGGTCCTGCTGCCGTCCTCGTGGACGACGCCGACCGCACCCGCCTCGCCGACGAGAGGTGGGGTCGAGTCCAGGGTCACGGCTTTGCGCAGGACCCCGTGCTCGTCCGGGTCCGCCCCCTCGGTCTCGGCGGCCGTCAGCGGCCGCTCGTCGAGTCGGTAGGTGTCCTTGGCGACCTCGAAGACGCCGTATCTGCGCATGTACTCCAGCGGGGTGAGCCCTCGGTCGGCTGCGGCCTTCGGCAGACCCGGCACGCTGTTCTCGAACACCCACCGGTAGTACTCGTCGACGGTGACCTTCTCCCCGGGCCGGTAGGGGGATTCGAAGAACTTGCGGATCCCGAGGCTGCCGTCGGGGTCGATGCGCCAGGACAGCTCGAACCAGAACTCGTTCTCCTCCCACACCTCTCCCGGATTGGACTCGCGGGAGTCGGACACGCTCCGGCCCATGCGCTCGAGCGCCACCCGGGTGACGGGCTGACGGAACCCGAGCCACTTGCCGGCGTACTGCTCGTAGGACTGGGTGTCGTGCCGCTCGGTGCTGTGGCCCATGGGCAGGACGTAGTCGGCGAAGGTGGCCGTCTCGGACCACGTGGGGGTCAGCGCGACGTGGCAGCCCACGAGCGATTCGTCGGTCAGGGCCTCCAGCCAGCTGAAGCCGTCGGGGTTGGTCCACACCGGGTTGTAGACGCGCGAGAAGTACATCGACAGCGTGCCGCGGCCGTCCCGGAGCAGATGCGGCAGCAGGATCGACATCTCGTTGGTCGACAGGGGGAACTCGGCGGGCCAGAGCAGCTCGTTCCAGGACTCGTGTCCCTGCGGCACGTTCGGGCCGTGCGCGATGATCTTGTCCCAGCCGTTGGGGCTGGTGCCCCCCTTGGTGCCGACGCTGCCGGTGAGCACGTTGAGGAAGAACAGGGCCCGCGAGACCTGCCACCCGCCGAGGTTGCCGGCGGTCGCCGCCCGCCAGACGTGCGCCGACAGGGCCGAACCGGCGGTGGCGACGATCCGGGCGAGCTCGGCGATCTGCGCCTCGGGAACCTGCGCTTCCTGTGCGGCGTAGGCGAAGGTATACCCGGAGTAGTCCTCGGTCAGTGCGCCGACGAACGCGTCGAAGTCGTCGGCGGGCAGTTCGGGGTGGCGGTGCTTCATGTAGGTGGACCAGTTCACCCAGCGACGCAGGAAGGCCCGGTCGATGCGGTCGGTGCGCAGCAGATGCGATGCGACGGACAGCAGGATCGCGGCCTCGCTGCCGGGCCACGGGGCGATCCACAGGTCGGCGTGCGACGCGGTGTTCGACAACCGCGGATCCAGGACGACGACCTTGGCGCCGCCCTGGATCTTGCCCTCCATGATCCGCTGCGCGTGCGGGTTGAAGTAGTGCCCGGTCTCGAGGTGGCTCGAGATCAGCAGGATGACCCTGGCGTTCGCGTAGTCCGGGGAGGGCCGGTCGTAGCCGCCCCACAGGGAGTAGCCCAGCCGGGCGCCGGCGGAGCAGATGTTGGTGTGGCTGTTGTGCCCGTCCACGCCCCACGCCAGCAGGAACCGCTCGGCGAAGCCGTCCTCGCCGGGCCGGCCCACGTGGTAGACGACCTCGTCCCGGCGGTCCTCCACGATGGCGGCCCGGATCCGGGCGGCGATGTCGTCGAGGGCCTCGTCCCAGCCGATGCGCTCCCACTGCCCACTGCCGCGGGCACCGACGCGCTTGAGCGGGTGCAGGATGCGCTCGGGGTCGTTGATCTGGTTGATCGTCGCGGGACCTTTGGCGCAGTTGCGCCCGCGTGAGCCCGGATGGGCCGGGTTCCCTTCGAGTCGCTTGATGGACAGATCGGACTTGTCGACGTACGCGAGCAGACCGCATGCCGATTCGCAGTTGAAGCAGGTGGTGGGCACCAGCATGTACTCGTGCGGAACCTTACGCGGGTGGGCCTTGGCGTCGTATTCGACGTGATGGTCCCAGTTCTCGACCGGAGGAAAGTTCCGCAGCCGCTCGTGCGTGCGCTGACCGGGCAGCACCGGCTCGGCCGCGATGTGTTCCGGCTCGGCCGCGATGCGCTCCGTCTCGGCAGTCATGGCAGTTCCCTTCGGATGGATGGGCGGGTGCCCGGTGGGCCCCTCACGACAGCGGCGGATCCTGACCCGCCCGGACGAACACCGTCTCGTAGGCCAGCAGCGCGACCTGCGTCAGCAGACCGGCGGCAATCAGGAGGACGGCACCGGCGGAGCCGTTCCACGACGGGGCGGCCAGCGCGGCCGCCACCACTGCCGGGGCGATCGCCCCCAGCCGGAACAGCCGGGCGTAGCGGCCTCGGGTGACGATGTGCGCGGCGACGGTCGCCTGCCGGCTCGCATGCCTGCCGGAGTACTCGATGCCCAGCATCAGCAGATGCAGCACGGTCGAGATCACGAAGACGCGGACGAGGAAGGCGACCGCACCGTCGGTGAGACCCGCGAACGGCGCGAGGACGAGCAGTGCCCCGGTCCCGACCATGGCGGCCTGGACCAGCAGGTGCCAGAACAACAGCGGTGACTGCCACAGGTCGCGCCCCTCGGCCTGCCCGAAGAGGAACCCGGTGTAGCCGGCGACGAGCGCGCCGGAGGCGAGGGCGGCCCAGGCGAGTACCGTTGTCGCCCAGCTTGATTCGAGCAGGCTGGCGAGGACCCACAGGGCGGCGACACCGCCGAAGACGGCCAGCGCGTACGCGCCCCACACGAGCCACGAGGACCAGTTGGATTTGAGGAAGATGTAGAGAAAACGCTCGGGCCGCTTCAGGTCCCAGATCAACAGCACTCCGGTGAGCGCCGCGCCCGCCATGGCCACCACGGGGGCCGCGTAGTCGCCCAGCCACCCCAGGTCGATGCCGAGGAGGTGGGCCAGCCCTGCGACGGCGAGGGCGCCGGCTCCGACGGCCTTGGTCCACAGGTAGGTCGTCACGCGCCATCCCCACGGCCGCGGATGGGCCGTGTTCAGCGTGGTGCGCGCCTTGGTCGTGCGATCCCTGGGCAGGTCGGCGGCGGTCTCGCGGCGGTGCGCGTCCGGCTCCGCCCAGATGTAGGTGTCGGCGACCGGCGCGGCCAACGGATCGAGGACCGCCCGGTCGGCACCGAGATAGAAGACGTTCGGCCCGGTGTTCTGCTCCGGGGAACGCACGGTGGTCTGCTGCGTGCTGACCAGGGTGGCGATGCCGCTCGTCGGATCGTCGAGGTCACCGACCCAGATCGAGTGGGTGGGGCACACCACGACGCAGGCAGGCTCCATCTCGTTGTCGATACGATGCGCGCACATGTTGCACTTCGCCGCGGTGTGGGTGTCCTGATCGATGTAGATCGCGTCGTAGGGGCACGCCTGCATGCAGCTCTTGCACCCGATGCAGCGCTCGTTGTCGAAGTCGACGATCCCGTCGTCGCGCTTGAACAGGGCTCCGGTGGGGCAGATCTTCACGCACGGCACATCGGTACAGTGGTTGCACCGCATGACACCGAAAGATCTTGTGGTGTTCGGAAACTCGCCGGAATCGACGTACTTCACCCACGTACGGAACTGGCCGAGCGGCACCTCGTGCTCAGTCTTGCAGGCGACCGTGCAGGCGTGGCAGCCGATGCACGTGCGCTGGTCGATCGCGAAGCCGTAGCGCACCGAATCACTTCTTCCGGATGAGGTAGCGGTGGATGCCGTCTTCGCTGTTGTTGTCCAGCAGTTCGTTTCCCGTGTCGTTCGCCCACGAGGGGATGTCGCGTCTCGATCCGCCGTCGGTGGCCTCGACGAGCAGGATCTGCCCCGACTCGAGCTTCTTGATCGCGCGCGAGGCGAGCAGCACCGGCATCGGGCACTTCTGTCCCTTGGCGTCGACGACGACGTCGATCTGGTAGTCCACGGTCGGCTCCTGTGTCGGGAACGGATCAGATGAACAGGCTGATCTGGGACCTGCTCATGGCGGAGAGGGCGGTGGCTGCACCGACGGGCTCGCCGACGCCCTCGATGAGCTGGTCGTGGCGCACACCGAGCAGGTCCATGCTCATCTCGCACGGCCACAGGTTCACCCCCATTTCGGTGCACATCTCGACCAGCTCGGCGGGATGGGCCACATTCTTCTGGCGGGCAAGCTTTTTCATCATCCACGGGCCGGCGCCACCCAGGTGGAGCTTGGACAGTTTCATGTGCTGCATCCCGGGCCGGTTCATGCCGGCCAGCGCCTTGGTCATCGCGTCGGTCCCGGTGATCCGGACGTCGTCGCGCACCAGGGGGAACAGTCCCCAGAAGGTGAAGAAGATCGTGGTGGACATTCCGTAGGCGGCACCGGTGGAGCCCAGGATCAGCGCCGGCCACATCCTGTCCAGATCGCCGCTCCAGGCCACGATCGTCATGCTCTCGTCGTCGACGTCACGCTGCGGGTTGTCCGACATGCGCCGGCCCCTTTCGTGGTTGCCGGGGAGGCCTTGTCCGGCCTTCGCGCGGAGTGTTGCGATATGTGATCCAGGACACTACATTCGTGTATGCGCATACCGCAAGATGGTTCGGAAAGTCGCCCTCCCGGTGTGCGGACCACCCGCCCGTTTCGTCCCTGGGAGGACACGTGGCCGATACCGTCACCGCCTCGGAGCTGTTTCTCGAGCTCCGGGCGGGCACCGTTCCCGAGATCCTCGACATCCGCAGCACCGAGGATTTCCGGGCCGGCAGGATCGAAGGACCCCGGCCCGTTCCCACTCGCCACGTCCCGGTCTATCGGGTGATGGAAGAGCTCGAGGAACAGGCCGCCGCCACGCGGTCGGGTGCCGTCGTCGTCTGCGGGCAGGGCAACGGCTCCGAACTGGTCGCCGAGGAATTCGAGACGCTGGGCCTGCGCACCCGTTCCCTCGAGGGCGGTACCGACGCGTGGAACCGGCTCCTCGTTCCCGTCGAGATCGCCGGACTGCCCGGCGACGTGCGCATCTGGCAGTTCCAGCGCCCGGCGAAGGCCTGCCTGTCGTACCTCGTCGGCGTGCCCGGCGGCCGCGGCATCGTCGTCGACCCCGCCAGGTCGACCGAGGCATACCTGGAACTCGCTCGAAAACAAGATGTTTCGATCGTGCACGTCGTGGACACCCACGTGCACGCGGACCACGTCAGTGGTGGCCCGGCGCTGGCGGCCCGGCTCGATGCGGAGTATCACCTGCCGCCGGAGGACGCCGGCGGCATCGTCCCGTTCCCCAACCGGCCGCTGAAGGAGGGCGACGAACTCGACCTGGGATCCGCCGCCGTCCGGGCCATGACCATGCACCTGCCGGGCCACACTCCCGGCACGACGGCACTGTTGGTCAGCGAATCGGTCCTGCTCGTCGGCGACACCGTCTTCGTCCGGGGCCTCGGCCGGCCCGACCTGACCGGCCGGGCCGAGGAGCTGGCGCGGGATCTGTTCCGCAGCGTGCACGACAGGCTGCGGCCCCTCGACCCGCGAACGACGATCGCCCCGGCCCACTGGTCGAGCAACGAGGAGATCAACGCCGACGGACTGGTCGTCACCACGCTCGAAGAGATCTTCACCGCCACACTGCTGAACGAGCACGCCCTCGAACGCTTCGTCGAGCAGATCGTGAACTCGCTGCCCGCCGCCCCGGACACCTACGAGACGATCCGCCGCGTGAACGCCGGACAACTCGCTCCCGCCGACGACGAGATCGACGTCCTCGACGTCGGCCGCAACCAATGCGCGGCCTCGACCTCCCTGAAGGCCGCCCACTGAGCGGCACGGCCGCCGACGACACCAGCACGCTCGCCGCGCTCGCGCCCCGGCCGCGATCCGGGACGCCGCTGCCCCCCGACCGGCACACCTATACTCGGCACCCGACGCTCGGAGGAGTGATGGAACAAGACATCGCGGCACAGTTGCAGGAACTCCACGCCCGAGTCTGCAAGGCCATCGCCGACCCCAAGCGACTGCTCATCATCAACGAACTCCGGGACGGTGAACTCAGCGTCGGTGACCTGTGCGAGGCGCTGGGCTTCAGCCAGTCCAACGCCAGCCAGCACCTGTCCGTTCTCCGCGAGCGCGGGATCGTGAACGCGCGACGTTCCGGCAACAACGTCTTCTACTCGCTGCGCAGCCGGAAGATCGTGCAGGCGGTGGACCTGCTCCGGGAATTCCTGGCCGAAGACCTGGCCGACCAGGCGAACCTGCGGGGCGCCCTCGACGGCCGGAAAGTCGACCTCGGCCTCGATCGGTAGGGCGCCGTCGCGCAGGCCGATTCTCCACCGTCCCGACGGATCCGCGAATCGGGTCAGCCGCAGACCGCCCCGCCCGACGCCGAACCGACCAGCTTCGTGTACTTGGCCAGCACCCCGCGCGTGTAGCGGGGAGGCAGCGGCTCCCACCCCTGCCGGCGGGACGCGAGTTCGTCGTCGTCGACCAGCACGTCCAGGGTGCCGTTCGCGACGTCCAGCCGGATCGGGTCGCCGTCGCGGACGAACGCGATCGGGCCGCCGTCCACGGCTTCCGGCGCCACGTGCCCGACGCACAGGCCCGTCGTGCCCCCGGAGAACCGGCCGTCGGTGAGCAGCAGCACGTCCTTGCCGAGCCCGGCGCCCTTGATCGCGCCGGTGATGGCGAGCATCTCCCGCATTCCCGGCCCACCCTTCGGGCCCTCGTACCGGATCACCACCACGTCGCCCGCCGTGATCGTGCCGTCCTCGAGGGCATCCATCGCCGCCCGCTCGCGCTCGAAGACCCGGGCGGTGCCCTCGAACACCGACTCGTCGAAACCGGCGGACTTCACCACCGCCCCACCCGGGGCGAGACTGCCCTTCAGGATCGTGATGCCACCCGTGGGATGGATGGGCTCACCCAGGGCGCGCAGCACCTTGCCGTCCGGATCGGGCGGGGCGATCTCGGCCAAGTTCTCGGCGACGGTCCGCCCCGTGACGGTGAGGCAGTCACCGTGCAGCAGACCCGCATCGAGCAGCGCCTTCATGATCACCGGCACGCCGCCGATGCGGTCGACGTCCTGCATCACGTGCCGGCCGAACGGCTTGACGTCGGCCAGGTGCGGGACGCGCGCACCGATGCGGGAGAAATCGTCCAGCGTCAGCTCGACCCGCGTCTCGTGCGCGATCGCCAGCAGATGCAGCACCGCGTTGGTCGACCCACCGAACGCCATCACCACGGCGATCGCATTTTCGAACGCCTCCTTCGTGAGGATGTCGGAAGCGGTGATGCCGCGGCGCAGCAGGTTCACCACGGCCTGGCCGCTGCGGCGGGCATATCCGTCGCGGCGGCGGTCCGTCGCCGGCGGCGCCGCACTGCCCGGCAGCGACATACCGAGCGCCTCGGCCGCGCTGGCCATCGTGTTCGCCGTGTACATGCCGCCGCACGCGCCCTCGCCGGGGCAGATGGCCCGCTCGATCGCGTCGACGTCCTCCCGGCTCATCAGTCCCCGGGCACACGCGCCGACCGCCTCGAAGGCGTCGATGATCGTCACGTCGCGTTCGGATCCGTCGGACAGCTTCGCGACGCCCGGCAGGATCGACCCCGCATACAGGAACACGGCCGCCAGGTCGAGACGCGCGGCGGCCATCAGCATCCCGGGCAGGGACTTGTCGCACCCGGCGAGCAGCACCGACCCGTCGAGCCGCTCCGCCTGCATGACGGTCTCCACGCTGTCGGCGATCACCTCGCGTGAGACCAGCGAGAAGTGCATCCCCTCGTGGCCCATCGAGATGCCGTCGGAGACGGAGATCGTGCCGAACTCGAGCGGGTAGCCGCCGGCGGCGTGCACGCCGTCCTTGACCGCCTGCGCCAGCCGGTCCAGCGACAGGTTGCACGGGGTGATCTCGTTCCACGACGAGGCCACCCCGATCTGCGGCTTGTCCCAGTCGTCGTCGCCCATGCCGACCGCACGGAGCATGCCGCGTGCGGCGGTCTTCTCGAGGCCGTCGGTGACGTCGCGGCTGCGGGGCTTGATGTCCGGCTCGGTCACACTGCTCGCCTCCGGCTCGGTCGCCCTGCTCGCCTCCGGCTCGGTCGCCCTGCTCGCCTCCGGCTCGGTCGCCCTGCTCGCCTCCGGCTCGGTCACACTGCTCGCCTCCGGCTCGGTCGCCCTGCTCGCCTCCGGCTCGGTCGCCCTGCTCATCGCATTCCTCCCGGCCGGGGGTCGCGCCCGGTCAGCGCCAGCAACCGGTCCTGCAGGGGCGCGTCGTCGGGCATCGGCACCGGCGGCGCGAACAGCCCGCTCGCACCCAGCATCTCGCGCTGTGGCTGCAGGTCCTCCCAGACGGCCGTCACCAGGTCGGGGTCGAGGGTCTCGTCGGCGCCGACGGCCCGCGCCAGATCCCAGGTGTGGATCGCGATGTCGCCCACCTGCTGTCGCAGATAGTCCCGCGCGGGGACCATCCCGTACGACAGGTGTACCTGTCTGTCCGGATCGGTGGACGCCCACGCGACGGACGCGTCGACCGCGTGCCGGTCCCACTCGGCCGACAGGTCGTCGCCGAGGGGGACGAGGTCGGCCTCCGCCTCGGCGATCGTCTTTCCGGCGAGGAGGGGCGGCACCCACCGTTGCTCGTCCACCACATGCCGGACCAGCGTGGCGACGTCCCATTCGGTGTCGGGGGTGGGGGCGGACCAGTCGGTGACCGCCGAGAGCCGGTTCTCGAAACCCTGCCGGGCGATGCGCTGCAATTCGAGCCAGTCGTACGACATGGATTCAGCGTAGGCGGGTGGTGGCGACGGCACCGGGTTTCCCGGACGTGCGCCGGATGCCGATGTTCGGAAGGATCGAGCAGGCGCGCCCGGCGCGCCTCCCGCTCGTCCGACATGCACTGGAGAATTCATGCCCGTCCCCACCGTCGCCCTCGCGCCCGGCCTGACCGTCAGTGCCCAGGGATACGGCGCGATGTCCGTCTCGCCCGCCTACGGCCCGGTCGACCTCGACGAGGCCCTCGCCACGCTGCATCACGCGGTCGATCTCGGCATCACGTTCGTCGACACCGCCGACGTCTACGGCGACGGCACCAGCGAGCGGGTCGTCGGGAAGCTGCTGAAGGATCGCGGCGACGAGGTGCAGGTGGCCACCAAATTCGGCCTGGTCGGCGCGCTGGGTACCGGCAACCGCGGTATCGACGGCCGCCCCGAATACGCGAAGCGGGCGATCGACGAGTCCCTGAGCCGGCTCGGGGTGGACAGCGTCGACCTGTACTACCTGCACCGCGTGGACCCGACCGTCCCGATCGAGGACACCGTCGGCGCCCTCGCCGAGCTGGTGCAGGCGGGCAAGATCCGGCACATCGGCCTGTCCGAGGCCACCGGCGACGAGTTGCGGCGCGCGCACGCCGTGCACCCGATCGCCGCGATCCAGTCCGAATGGAGCATCGTCTCCCGTGACGTCGAGAAGAACGTCGTGCCGACGGCCGCCGAGCTGGGCATCGGATTCGTGCCGTACTCGCCGGTCAGCCGGGGTCTGCTCACCGACGACTTCGACGCCGGACAGATCGGCGACCGGGATCTGCGCCGGCGTTTCCCCCGGTTCGACGCCGAGGCGCTGCCCGCCAACCTGCAGGTGCGCGCCGCGGTGCGCGCGGTCGCGGACGAGGCGGAGGCGACCGTCGCCCAGGTGGCGCTGGCGTGGCTCGACGCCAGGGCGCAGCAGTTCGGGTTGCCGTCGATCGCGATCCCGGGCAGCCGCTACGCCGCGCGCGTCACCGAGAACGCCGGGGCACTCGACGTGCGGCTCACCGACGAGCAGCTCGTCCGGCTCGACGCCCTCGCCGACACCGTCGTGGGCGGGCGGGCCGCGGACCCGACCTGGGTGTCGTGGGGCCGGGAGTGACTACCGGCGGGTAGACGCCTCGCCGCGTAGGGTCGTTTCATCATGAAACGGGTGTGGTGGGTGTGGGGCGTGGGTGTCTTCGCCTATGTCGTGGCCGTCATGCATCGCACGTCGTTCGGCGTGTCCGGTCTCGCCGCCACCGAACGTTTCGACATCACTCCGGCCGTGCTCTCCGGATTCGTGGTCCTGCAGATCGTGGTGTACGCGAGCATGCAGATCCCGGCCGGGGTGTTGCTCGACCGGTTCGGTTCGCGGGTGATGATCGCCTCGGGTGCGGCGATCATGGCGTCGGCGCAGCTGGTGCTGGCGTTCACCGAATCCCTGCCCGCCGCCTATGCGGCCCGAGTCTTCGTCGGCGCGGGCGACGCGCTCACGTTCATCTCGGTGCTCCGACTGGTGCCGGTGTGGTTCGACGTGCGACGGGTGCCGCTGGTCTCCCAGCTCACGGGCATCCTCGGGCAACTGGGGCAGGTGCTCTCGGCGCTGCCCTTCGTGCTGATCCTGAACGGATCGGGGTGGAGTGCGGCCTTCGCGAGCGCTGCCGCTCTGGGGGTGCTCGCGTGCGTGCTCGCCGTGGCCGTGGTGCGCGATGCACCGCCCGGCGTGGTCGTGCGGACCCAGGCTGCGGGGATGCGGCAGGTGCTCGGGCAGCTCGGGGTGGTGTGGCGCCGGCCGGGGACGCGGCTCGGGTTCTTCACCCACATGGGGACCCAGTTCTCCATCACCACGTTCGCGTTGTTGTGGGGCATGCCGTATCTCCAGTCGGCGCAGGGACTGTCCGCGGCCGCCGCCGGTTCGCTGCTCACCCTCTCCGTGGTGTCGGCGATCGCGGCCGGCCCGGTGCTCGGGATCCTCAGCGGCCGCTTCCCGCTGCACCGCTCGTGGCTGGTGCTGTCGATCATGGTGAGCAACGCGGTGATGTGGACGATCGTGCTGCTGCTGCCGGCGCCGGCCCCGATGTGGCTGCTCGTCCTGCTGATCGTGATCATCTCGGTCGGCGGGCCCGGGTCTATGATCGGATTCGACTATGCGCGGACATTCAACCCGAGCACCGCGCTCGGCACCGCCCAGGGCATGGTCAACATCGGCGGATTCCTGGCGTCCCTGCTGGTGATCCAGGCGATGGGGGTGATCCTGCAGCGTCTCGGTGGTTACACCTTCGAGGCGTTCCGGGTCGCCTGGCTGGCGCAGTATCCCGTGTGGATCGTGGCGATCGTCGGGGTGCTCGTCACCCGCGGCAAGGCTCGCCGCGAGGCGGGCGTATCGCCGCGGACGTTGCGGCAGGTGCTGCGCGACGGTCGTCGCGCGGGGCCGCCGGTGGAGTCGCCGACGCGCGTCGAGGAGGCTGGCGATGGCGGGGATCGGACCCGAGCGGACTGACAGCCCCCGACGGGATCCGGCCGGTGTCGGCAGGTCCGGCGGGTTCGCCCTGGAGGACTTGCGGACCAAGGTCGGAATCGTGCGGGACGAGTTCGTCGATCGTCACGGCTACGACCCCGTCGAACACGTCGAGTCGTGGACAGCCGCTGCCGCGCCGTCGGCCGGGCTCGCCGGAATCCGCATCACGTGCGGAGTGAACGCCGACGTGTACCGGCTGCGGGATCTGCTCGCCGTCCGGCGGGACGTGCGGGTGGTGGAGGCGCGGGACTACATCAGACGCGCGGGTCCCGACGGATACCGGGGTCTGTGCCTCGTCGTGGAGGTTCCGGTGGCACGGTCGGACGGCGTGCGCGCGGTGCGCGTCGAAGTGCAGATCCGCACCGGGATCATGGAATCGTGGGAGTTCGTGGCGACCCGGCTGCGCACCGGATTCGCCGATCACCTGCCTCCGGAGATGCTCGACGAGCTGGGCGCGGCAGCCGAGCGTGCCCGCGACCTCGACTCGCGGATCGGCGCCCTGCACCGGCGCATGGAGGACCGCATCGCCGGGTCGCAGCAGGAGGCGCCGCCGGCCTAGGCCCGGCCGTGCACTTGCGCGCGCAAAACCTTGTCGCGCGGGCATTTACGGGCGCATACAGCACCACCCCGCGCGGGGACGACGACGGCACGGACCCCCGCCGAGAACTCGACGGGGGTCCGCGGTGTGAGGCTCAGTTGTAGCTGTAGAAGCCCTGGCCGGTCTTGCGGCCGAGACGGCCGGCGTCGACCATGCGGCGCAGCAGCGCCGGCGGCGCGTAGTGCGGCTCGGCGAACTCGTCGTACAGCGACTGGGCGGCGTTGAGCGTGACGTCGAGGCCGACGGTGTCGATGAGGGTGAGCGGACCCATCGGGTAGCCGCAGCCGCCCTTCATCGCGGCGTCGATGTCTTCCTTCGTCGCATAGCCCGACTCGAGCATCCGCACGGCGGAGGTGAGGTAGGGGATCAGCAGCGCGTTGACGATGAAGCCTGCGCGGTCGCCGGCGCGGACCGTCGTCTTGCCGAGGGTGTTCTTGACGTAGTCGAAGACGGCGTTCGCCGTCTCCTCCTCGGTGGTCAGCGCCGAGATGATCTCCACCAGCGGCATCACCGGCACCGGGTTGAAGAAGTGCACACCCACGACCTGACCCGGACGCGACGTCGCCTGGGCCATCTTGATCACCGGCAGCGACGAGGTGTTGGTCGCCAGGATGCCGGACGGCTTCACGACCGCGTCGAGCTTGGTGAAGATGTCGACCTTGAGCGACTCGATCTCGGGCGCCGCCTCGATGACGAGATCACGGTCGGCGAGATCGGTGACGTCGGTGGTGACGCGGACCCGCGCGACGGCGGCGTCGGCCTCCTCCTGCGTGATCTTGCCGCGGGCGACGCCCTTGCCGATCGAGCCGGCGACACGCTTGCGTGCCGCCTCGGCGAATTCCTCGCTGGTCTCGAGCACGATGACGTCGCTGCCGGCCTTGGCGCACACCTCGGCGATGCCGGCACCCATCGTGCCGCCACCGACCACGCCGATCAATTCCACTGCCACGGGGGATTCTCCTCGTTACGAAGGTTGGACCAGGGTGAACTTACTGCCGCGGGGTCAGCGCAGCAGCGCGCGGGACATGACGACCCGCTGGATCTGGTTGGTGCCCTCGTAGATCTGGGTGATCTTGGCGTCGCGCATCATGCGCTCGACCGGGAAGTCGGTGGTGTATCCGGCGCCGCCGAACAACTGCACGGCGTCGGTGGTGACCTCCATCGCGACGTCGGACGCGAAGCACTTGGCGGCGGAGGAGATGAAGCCGAGGTTCGGCTCGCCGCGCTCGGCGCGTGCCGCCGAGGTGTACACCATCAGGCGTGCGGCCTCGACCTTCATGGCCATGTCGGCGAGCATGAACTGCACGCCCTGGAAGTCGGAGATCGGCTTGCCGAACTGCTTGCGGTCCTTGGTGTAGGCGATCGCGGCGTCGAGCGCGCCCTGGGCCAGGCCCACGGCCTGCGCACCGATGGTGGGCCGGGTGTGGTCCAGCGTGGCGAGGGCGGTCTTGAAGCCGGTGCCGGGCTCGCCGATGATGCGGTCGCCGGGGATGCGGCAGTTCTCGAAGTACAGCTCGGCGGTCGGGGAGCCCTTGATGCCGAGCTTCTTCTCCTTGGGACCGACCACGAAGCCCTCGTCGTCCTTGTGGACCATGAAGGCGGAGATGCCGTTGGCGCCCTTGTCGGGGTCGGTCACGGCCATGACGGTGTACCAGCTGGACTTGCCGCCGTTGGTGATCCAGCACTTCGAGCCGTTGAGGATCCAGTCGTCGCCGTCGGCCTTGGCACGGGTACGCATGCCCGCGGCGTCGGAGCCGGCCTCCCGCTCGGACAGCGCGTACGACGCCATCTCGCCCTTGACCAGGTCGGGCAGGACCTTCTGCTTGAGCTCCTCGGAGCCGGACAGGATCAGGCCCATGGTGCCGAGCTTGTTCACGGCCGGGATCAGCGAGGACGAACCGCAGACGCGCGCGACCTCCTCGATGACGATGCAGGTGGCGACGGAGTCGGCGCCGTCGCCGCCGTACTCCGTGGGGACGTGGATCGCGTTCAGGCCGGACTTGTTGAGGGCGTCGAGCGCCTCCTGCGGGAAGCGGGAGTTCTCGTCGACGTCCTTGGCGAAGGGCGCGATCTCCTTCTCGGCCAGCGCGCGGATCGCGGCGCGAAGCTCGTCGTGCTCCTCGTTCAGCTTGAACAGACCGAACTCCGGGTTGAAGGCCATGACGGCGGACTCCTATCGGCACGCAGTGCCAGTATCTGAGTTGGTGTCGCCTTCACCCTAGCGGACGTAGGGCGCGCGACGTCATGAAATTGCATCAAGTGAAGCACGGCACTCAGTGCCAAGTCAATGGCTGTGCTGGTCGGTTGTCCCCCGCGACGTCAGTCCGGTGTCCCCTCGAGCTGCGCCTGCACCCGACGGGCGACCTCCGCAGGCGGGGTACCCGGCGGATAGGTCACGACCGTGATCGCCCGCTCGCCGGTGGCGTGCGCGGCATCGGGGGCCCCGCCCTGTCCCGGTGCGACACCGAACGACCGTCGCACCTCGAGCAGCGCGCGGCGCAGTTCCTCCGCCGTCGCGGACTCGTCGCCGCGGATCATCGCGCGCAGCAGGAAGTTGTGCGTCGCGGTCATCGCGGCCGCGAAGCTGACGATCCGCACCCCCGACTCCGACGGCACGGCGGAACGCAGGTAGTCGGTGAACAGCCGCTCGTAGCGGTACGTCGTGACCAGCTCCCGCTCACGCAGCGCGGGCACCCGCTGCACCACCCGGTACCGCCACACCGCAAGCTCCCGCTTGTCCCGGAAGTGCCCGAACACCAGCTCCGCGGCCTCGGCGGTGGCCGCCCACGGATCCGCGAAATGCCCCGACAGGTACCGCGCGACCTGCTCGAGCAGCGACTCGTGATCGGCGAAGATCACGTCCTCCTTCGAGCGGAACTGCCGGAAGAAGGTCCGGCGCGAGACCCCCGCGGCCGACGCGATCTGCTCGACGGTGGTCGACTCGTAGCCGTACTCGGAGAACAGGCGGATCGCCTGCGTCACCACGTGCACCCGGAACTGGGCGGGATCGGGGCCGGTCGCGTCGATGCGGCGGGTGGAGTCGGGACCGAGTGCCATGGTTGTCAGTATCCAATCCGCCGCATCGAAGTCGAAACGGCCGCGCCGCCGATCCTTGCGCCGCGGCCGGCCTCAGGCCTGCGGCGAGTGCGCGGCCCGCAGCTCGAACTTGAGGATCTTGCCGGTCGGCGTGCGCGGCAGATCCAGCGGGAACACGATCTCCCGCGGCACCTTGTACCCGGCGAGCAACGTGCGGGTGTAGGAGATGAGTTCCTCGGCCGTGACGGTCTCGTCCTTCTTCAGGATCACGAACGCCTTGGGCCGCTCGCCCCACTTCTCGTCGGGCACGCCCACCACCGCGACGTCCAGCACGGCCGGGTGGCTCACGATGGCCTGCTCGACCTCCACGGTGGAGATGTTCTCGCCCCCGGAGATGATGATGTCCTTCGCGCGGTCCTTGAGCTGGATGTAGCCGTCCGGGTACATCACGCCCAGGTCGCCGGTGTGGAACCAGCCGCCCTCGAACGCCTTCGCCGTGGCTTCCGGATCCTTGAAGTAGCCCGCCATGACGTTGTTGCCGCGCAGCACGATCTCGCCCATCGTCTGCCCGTCGGCGGGCACGTCGTTCATGTTCGCGTCGACGACCCGCGCGTTCTCCGCCTGCAGCATGCCCACGCCCTGACGCGACAGCAGCGCCGCGCGTTCCTCGGCGGGCTTGTCGTCCCACGAGTCCTGGTACTCGCAGATCGTGTACGGCCCGTAGACCTCGGTCAGGCCGTACACGTGCACCACGGTCACGCCGATCTTCTCGAGCTGTGCGATCACCGTCGGCGACGGCGGCGCGCCCGCCGTGGTGATCCGCAGCGGCCGGTCCAACCGGTGGGCCTGCGGGGCTTCGGCGATGGTCGAGCACACCGCCGGAGCGCCGCACAGGTTGGTGACCCCGAGGTTGTCGATTGCGTCCCATATGGCGTCGGCCCGCACGGCGCGCAGGCAGATGTGCGTCCCGCCCGCCGCCGTCACCGCCCACGGCGTGCACCACCCGTTGCAGTGGAACATCGGCAGGGTCCACAGGTACTGCGTCTTCCCGTCGAACGCGTTGTGGAACGTCTCGCCGAAGGAATTGAGATACGCGCCGCGATGCGTGTACATCACGCCCTTCGGCTTGCCGGTGGTGCCCGACGTGTAGTTCAGGGTGATGACCTGTTCCTCGTCGTCGACGCCCCAGTGCAGCGGGGTGTCGTCGAGGCCGTCGGCGGCGGCGAGGAACTCGTCGTACCGGGCGGTGACGATCCCGGCCGGAACGTCCGGGTACGGAACCGTCGAATCCGGCACCTCCACGACCTCGGTCAGCGACGGCACGCTGTCCGCGACGCCCGCGACCGAGCCGACGAACTCCGAGTCGACGAACAGCAGCGACGCTTCGGCGTGACCGAGGATGTACTCGAGCTCGGGTCCGGCCAGCCGGGAGTTCAGCGCGATGAGCACGCCACCGGCGAGCGGCACCGCGAAGTGCGCGATGAGAAGTTCCGGCACGTTCGGCGCCAGGAACGCCACCCGGTCGCCGGGCTGGATGCGGCTGCGCAGAACCCGTGCGAAGCGCTGTGCCTCGTCGGCGAACTGCGCGTACGTGTAGCGGCGGTCGCCGTGGATGATCGCGGTGCGATCCGGGAACACGGACGACGATCGTTCGAGGAACCGCAGCGGGCTGAGCGGGGTGTGGTTCGCCGTTCGGGCGGCGGAGCTGGACGTGAGGGTGGACGACGGGGTGGACACGGATACCTCCGGAACTTCGGCACTCGGTCGGTGTACGCCATTGTGATCGCTGCAACACCGGAACGGGTGGAGGTTATGGGTCACGGGAGATCCCCCGCTACCCTCCGAAGTGGGTATTCGTGGTCTCGGAGGTGGTTCCGGTGAGTTCTGTGTCGGAGAAGCTCGGGACGTCGACTGCTGCGCCGACGCGGCCGGGCCGGCACGCGCAGCTGCGGCCGAGCGACGAGGACGCGCTGCGCGCCGAGCTGCGCCGGCTGCAGACCTCCACGGGGATGCCCGTGCTGTTCGGCGGCACCGTGCACGGCGGGGACATGCTCCTGTCCGGGTTCGTCGGCACGCGCAGCGGCATCCTCCGCGACCTGGTGATCAGCTCCGAGTGCGGGCTCGGCGGCAAGGTGGTCGCCGAGCAGCGGCCCGGCGCGGTGTCGGACTACTTCAACTCCCGCCAGATCTCCCACGAGTACGACCGTGAGGTCGCGGGTGAGGGCATCGAGTCGCTGCTCGCCGTGCCGGTGGTGGTGCGCCGCCGCACCCGCGCCGCCCTGTACGGCGGCCTGCGCACCAACCTGCCCATCGGCGACGTCGTCGTCGAGCAGGTGCTGCGGTCGGCCCGCACCCTCGCCCGCGAAATCGAGATCCGTGACGAGGTGGACCGGCGGGTCGCCCTCCTCGACAACGCCCGCGCCGCGGCCCCGCCGGTCGTGTCCGCGGCGGTGTCGGAGGGCATCACCGAGAGCTACCTGGCCCTGCGGGAGATCGCGGCACAGACGTCCGACCCGGCGATCGAAGCGCGCCTGCGGGAGGTCGAGGAGAAGCTGCGGACGCTGACCGGTGGGAACGCGGCACCGGCGGTGCGGCTGTCGGCGCGGGAGCGGGACGTGCTGGCGTACGTGGCGCTCGGGTGCCGCAACGCCGAGATCGCCGAGCGGCTGGCGCTGAGCGTGGAGACCGTCAAGAGCTACATGCGCAACCTGATGGGCAAGCTCGAGGTGGGCAGCCGGCACGAGGCCGTCGTCGAGGCCCGTCGGCAGGGCCTGCTGCCCTAGCGAAGCTTTGTCGCAGCCCACCTGCGTAGCGGACCGAGTCGGATTCCCGGCTCGGCGCCAGCCGGTAGCGGTGGGCAGCACCGGTATCGGATGAGCTTCTTCAACAGATCTTCACGGGATTTCGTGCCCGACTACAGAAGTGGACACCTACGGTGGGTGAACCCGCCGCAACCGCGGTCGGAGAAGGCGCCGGTGGCGCGCGCATGCCTCCGAGGTGAGAGATGTCTGCACCCGAAGCTGGTTCTGCGGAATCCGTAGGTGGATCGGGTGGTTCGACCCAGGCCCCGCTGCTGACGGCAGAGGGGGTCGAGAAGAGTTTCGGTCGTGGCTGGTGGCCGCGGCGGCACCGCACCGCGGTGCTGCGCGGGGCGGAACTGGAGTTGCACCCCGGCGAGGTGGTGGGGTTGGTGGGGGAGAACGGCTCGGGCAAATCGACGCTGATGAAGATTCTCGTCGGGGATCTGCGGGCCGATGCCGGCAGTGTGCGTCGTCCGCGGCGACTGGGCTATTGCCCGCAGCAGCCGGTGGTCTACGACCGGCTCACCTGCGACGAGCACTTCGAGTTGTTCGGACGGGCGTACCGGATGAGTCCGGAGGCCGCGCACCTCTCCCGCGGCCGCCTGTACACCGCGTTGGGGTTCGACCGCTACGCCGGTACCCGTGCCGACCGGTTGTCCGGCGGGACGCTGGCGAAACTGAACCTGGGGCTGGCGCTGCTGGCCGATCCGGAGGTGTTGTTGCTGGACGAGCCGTATGCCGGGTTCGACTGGGACACCTATCTGCGGTTCTGGGAGATCGTGGCGCAGCGTCAGCAGGCGGGTCGCTCGGTGCTGATCATCAGTCATTTCGTGGCGGACGAGCAACGGTTCGATCGCATCGTCGATCTGCGGGAGGGGCGGACGGTGCCGCGATGATCCTCACCCCCACCGCGCGGTCCGCGGTCGACGATGTCCGGGCGCTGAGCGGCCGGTTCCTGGCCGACTACGCCCGCAACCCGGTGAATCTGCTGGTGCTGGTGGTTGTGCCGGTGGTGTTCGTGATCGTTGCGGCCGGCGCGATGGCCGATGCGGCCCGGCTGCTCGGGGGTGCGAGCGGCCCGGCGGTGGAAACGGCGACGGCCGGGTGGGCGGCGGGTTTCCTGGCCGGGATCGCGATGTACTTCCAGATCAATGCCGCCCGCGCGGCGGACCGTCGACTGGTGTCGGCGGGCCTGACGGCACGGCGGCTGGTGCTGGCCCGGCTCGGTACCGGAGTGGTGTTGGCGGTGCTGGTCTCGGCGGTGGCGTTGCTGGCGCTGGCGGTGCGGGTCGGAATCGATGCTCCGGTGCGGGTGACGGTGGGCACGATGATGTTCGCGGTGATCTATCTGGCCATCGGGGCGATGGTCGGGGCACTGGTGCGCAACCCGGTCAACGGCACCGTGCTGATCCTGTTCGTTTGGATCGTCGACGTGTTCTTCGGGCCGGCGATCGGCTCGGCGCAGCGGGTGGCCACCCGCGGATTTCCCACCCACTTCGTGACGCTGTGGATGGTGGATGTGCCTTCCCGACACGGCGGGAAGGTCGGGGACCTGGGATGGGCACTGGTGTGGATGGCCGGGGCGCTGCTGCTCGGGGCGATGGTGGTCACCGCCACCGTCGGGGGATTGCACGGGCACCGCAAGCGCACCGGCCGGGGTGGGCGGGCGGACCGGTTCTCGGTCGGTCTGACCATGGGATTGCGGGACTGGCGCCGCAATCCGGTGCTGTGGGTGCTGCTGGTGGTGGTGCCGATCGTGTTCATCGCCTTGTCGAAGGCGATGACCGTCCCCGAGTTCGGAATGTTCTCCCTGGTCGAGGACGGACAGGCGGTGACGGAGGTGTTCTGGCTGCCGGACGTGCATGCCGGGACCATGACTCCGATCGCGATTGCGTCGCTGTCGGCGCTGGCCGGGTTGTTCGTGGTGCTCGATGCGCGCAGCGGTGATCGGCGACTGTCGCTGGCCGGCTTCGGCGCCGGGGTGCTGCTGGCGGTCCGGTTGACGGTGATCGCGGTGGCGGCGATGGTGGTGACCGCCTCGTCGTTGCTGGTCACCGCCGCGGTGTTCGATGCCCGTCAGTGGGGCCTGTACGCGGCCGGGAATCTACTGCTGGCATGGACCTACGGGCTGGTGGGCGTGTGCCTCGGGCCGCTGTTCGGGCGGGTCGGCGGCGTGTTCATCGCGTTCTTGGTGCCCTTCCTGGATCTGGGGATCGGGCAGAGTCCGATGCTTCGTCCGCAGCCGCCGCAGTGGGCGCAGCTGCTGCCCGGCTACGGCGCGACCCGGATGATCCTCGACGGCGGGCTGACCGACAGCTTCGACACCGCCGGCCCGCTGCTGGCCGCGTTGGGGTGGCTGGTCGGGCTCACCGCGGTGGCGGCCTGGTTGTTCCGCCGGGCCCCGGCAAGCACACCGCGGCCCGGCGCCGGGCTCTGAACCACCCGGCAGGTCAGTAGCTGGCAACGGTGAGCAGCGCGACCGTGTCGGCGACGGCGTCGATCCGGTGCCGGGTGCGGGGCAGGGCGATCAGGTCCCCGCCGCGCCCGTCCCAGCTCGCCTGGTCGGCGACGACCCGCAACCGCCCGCGCAGGATGTACACCGTTGCCTCACCGGGACCGACGTGCTCGGCCGTGGACTGCCCGGCCTGCAACACCATCAGAGTCTGCCGCAGCACATGGTCGTGCCCACCGTAAACGGTTTCGGCACTTCGACCGCTGGATGCGGTGGCGGCATGCGCGGCCAGGTGCCGGGCGAGCGCGTCGAGCGAGAGCTTCCTCATCGCCGCCCCCGTCCGCTGGTGCCGGCCTGCGCGGTACCGCGGGCAGGGATGGTGCGCGCGGTGCTGCGGGCACCTGCGGCGGCGGTGGCGGGCAGGCGCACGGTGAATCGGGCGCCGGTTCCGGGTCCGCCGCTGGAGGCGGTCAGCGTACCGCCGTGGGCCTCGACCAGGGCGCGGGCGATGGTCAACCCGATGCCGCTGCCCCCTTCTTGCCGGCGACGGGAGGGGTCGGCACGGTAGAACCGGTCGAACAGGTGTCTCAGGTGTTCGGGGGCGATGCCGTCGCCGGTGTCTGTAACGGTGATCTCGACGTCGCTGTCGACGGTGGTGGCGGCGAGGGTGACCGTGCCCCCGGTCGGCGTGTGCCGCAGGGCGTTGTCGAGCAGATTGCCCAGCACCTGCCCGATCCGATCCGGGTCGGCCGTGACCGCGTCGGGGTGCTCGACGTCTTCGACAAGCGCAACGCCCTTGGCGGCGTAGCGGTCGGCGGCGACGCGGACGGCGGCGTCGACGAGGGAGCGGGTGTCGGTGCGCGCGGGCGTGACGGACAGCCGGCCTTCTTCGGCACGGGAGACGGCGCCCATGTCCTCGGCAAGCCGTCCGAGCCGGGCAGTGCTCGACCGTAGGACCGCGAGGGTCTCGGCGTCGGGAACCCGGATGCCGTCTTCGAGGGCCTCGATGTGGGCATCGAGTGTGGCCAGCGGGGTGCGCATCTCGTGCGCGAGATCCGAGAGCATGCGCCGCCGGGTGGTTTCCACCGAGTCCAGCCGATCGGCGAGCTTGTTGAATGTTTCGGCGAGCTGGTCGAACTCGTGGCCGAGACCGGGGCCGGGCAGACGCACGTCGTAGTGGCCGCCGGCGATCTCGGTGGCCGAGGTGGCCACGCCGGTGACCGAGCGCTGCACCCTGCGGGTGAAATACCAGCTCACCGCCAGCGCCATCAGCGCCGAGACCACCAGCGCGATGGCCAACGAGATGATCATCGCCGAAGTGAACGCCTCCTCGACGTGCGCCGCCTCGGTCGAGACGTGCTCGATACCGGCCTGCTGGAGGTGATTGTGGAACAGTCCCGGGGCGACGGCGGCGGCCACCAGCCAGGCGCTGATTGCGCCGCCGACGACGACGATCGCTTGCGCGGCCAGTAGTCGGCTGCCGAAGCCTGCACTGCGACGCCCGGACCTCCGTCCTGCGGCCGCGGGTGGGGTCGTCATTGCCCGGCTCCCATGCGGTATCCGACCCCACGCACGGTGCGGACGAACACCCCGCGGGTGGCGTCGTCACCGAGCTTGCGACGCAGATGCCCGATGTGCACGTCGACCAGGTGTTCGTCACCGACCCAGCTCGGCCCCCACACCGCGGTGATGAGCTGCGCCCGGGTGAACACGACGTGGGGGTGCGCCGACAGCGCAGCGAGGATGTCGAATTCGGTGCGGGTCAATGCGATCGGGACGCCGTCGACCCACACCTCGCGTCCGGCGGCATCGAGGGTCAATGATCCGAAGGTACGGCGGCCGGTGTCGGCGCCGGACGACGCAGACGCAATGCTGTCGCCGGTCGAGGGCCGGGGGCGACGCAGCATTGCCTGGATGCGGGCGATGAGTTCGCGGGGGCTGAAGGGTTTGGTCATGTAGTCGTCGGCGCCGACCGAGAGCCCCACGAGGGTGTCGATCTCGTCGGCGCGGGCGGTGAGCATCACGACATAGGCATCGGAGAACGTGCGCAGCTGCCGGCACACCTCGATCCCGTCCAGACGCGGCAACCCCAGATCGAGCACCACGACATCCGGATCGACCTGGCGGGCACGCTCGACGGCAGCGAGCCCGTCGTGTACGAGCGTGATCTCGAAGCCGGCGCGTTCGAGGTAGGTGCCTACCACCGTGGCCAGCGCCATTTCGTCTTCGACGACCAGCGCCCGCAGACCGGTCGGGGGGCCCGGTGCGGTCGCGGCGGGTACAGGGACGAGCTGATCGGAACCGGAGGCCATGGTCCTATCGTGGCCGTCGCAGCAGGCTGGTGGCGACGTTCTTCAGCGAACCTTCATCGAACCCCCACCCCCGGCGTCGGGTAACGCACCCAGACTCGGATGCGAGACTTTCGAGAAGGGAGCAGCCGTGATGTGGGGTACGGGTGCGATGGGCTGGGCCGGCTGGATGGTCATGGGGCTGGTGATGATCGGTTTCTGGGCCCTGGTGGTCTTCGGCATCGCCGCAGTGTTCCGCACCGGTAAGCCACCGCGCCCGACATCGGGGGATCCACTGCGCGTCCTCGACGACCGGTTCGCCCGGGGCGAGATCGACGCCGAGGAGTACCGGGCCCGGCGTCGGGCCCTGCGTCCCCAACCGTGAGTGGCGCCGACCCCGTGTCGTGCGTTGTCGTCGCCAGTCGATCCAGGAGATCGTGTGATGCAGATGTCCCGCCGTTCGTTTCTGCTCGGTGCGTCCGCAGCCGCCGGGGCGATGGCCCTCGGTGGGCTGACCGGCTGCGCCCGCCCCGGTGTGGCGGGAGATCCGGTCGGGCCGAGTGCCGAGGTGGTGCGCCGGCTCGAGGCCCAGCGCCGTACCGCAGGGCAGACGGTGGTCGCCGCGCAGGTGACAGCGCGGCCGGTGCAGGTCGAACTCGGCGGTGCGGTGGTGTCGACCTGGGGATACGGTGACTCGTTGCCCGGTCCGCTGCTGCGAGCCGGAGCCGGAGATCTGCTGCGAGTGCAGGTCGACAATCGGCTCGACGTCGACACCAGCATCCACTTCCACGGCATCGCGATGAGCAACGACATGGACGGGGTCCCGGGACTCACGCAGCAGCCCATCACGGCCGGGGAGTCGTTCACGTACGAATTCACCGCCCCGCACCCAGGCACCTACTTCTACCACTCGCACAGCGGGCTGCAACTCGACCGCGGACTGTACGGAGTGGTGGTGATCGACGATCCGGCCGAGCCAGGCGGTTACGACGACGAATGGGTCGTCGTGCTCGACGACTGGGTCGACGGCACCGGTCGAACCCCCGAGGATGTCGCCCGCGAGCTCGGCATGCCGGCCCCCGGCCGGCCCGCCCCCCGCACGGGTGGGATGGGCTCGATGATGGACCACGGCGCGATGGGCGACATGGGCTCGATGATGGGTGCAGAGAGCATGCGCTCGGACCTGCTCGGCGGCGCCGGCGATGTGAACTACCCGTACTACCTGCTCAACGGCCGCACCCCTGTCGACCCGGTGACCTTGACCGCCGCGCCGGGACAGCGGGTGCGGATCCGGCTGGTCAATGCCGCCTCGGACACCGCCTTTCGCGTCGGGCTCGGCGGACATGCGATGACCGTCACCCACAGCGACGCCTTTCCTGTGACACCGGTCGACACCGACGCGGTGTTGCTCGGCATGGGCGAACGGTTGGATGTGCTGGTCACCCTCGCCGACGGGGTGTTCCCGCTCTTCGCCGACGCCGAAGGCAAACCCGGTCATGCGGTGGCCGTTGTGCGCACCGCCGCCGGGACAGCCACCACCGATACCCGGCCCGACGAGCTGGATCGACTGGTGCTGCTCGGTACCGACCTGTCCCCGGCCGAGCAGGTTCGCCTGCCCCGACGCTCCCACGACAACTACCTGAGCGTCGACATGGGCGGCACGATGATGCCGTACCGGTGGATGCTCAACGGCGCCACCTTCCCCGACGCCGCGCCGCTGACCGTCGCCGAGGGACAACGGGTGCGGATGCGGCTGCGGAACATGTCCGACATGTTCCATCCGATGCACCTGCACGGCCACACCTTCGCCCTGGTCGACGGCGGAGCCCGCAAGGACACCGTGACGGTGCGCCCGATGCAGACCGTGGAGATCGAGTTCGACGCCGACAACCCCGGCCAGTGGGCCCTGCACTGCCACAACGCCTACCACCAGGAAGCCGGGATGATGACGACCCTGTCCTACCGCGCCTGAAGAAGCGCCTGGAGACAACGGAGCCTGCGTATGACAACTCCTCCCGGTGACCGTCCCGGCACCGCCGAAGCCACGAGTATCCCCTCGGCGGCCCTGCCGTCACACAAGCGTCCGCTGGCCGCAGCCTGGAACGCCGTGTCCGCGACCCTCGGCGCGGTGATGGGGCTCGTGCCGCACGTGCTGCATCACGTGGGCCTGATCGCCGGCGCCGCGCTGGTCACCGGAGCCGGGGGCAACCTGTTGTTCTTCGCCCTCGGGGTGGTGCTCTCGATTCCGTTGCTGCGCCGACTGTATCGGCGGTTCGCCACCTGGAAGGCCCCAACGATCGCCCTGGTGGTGTTCGCGGTGATGTTCGCGTTGTCGGCGTTCGTGATCGGACCGGCCCTGACCGGCCGCTCGGATCCCGATCCGGCGCCGGGACCGAGTCCGGTGCCGACCTCCACCGTTCCGGCCGACCACGGCGAACACCACGGCGGTTGAGCAACTGGCACCGCAGGATCGGCCGGTACGGGTCCGGGCCACCTGCGATGCCCACCTCCGAATCTTCAACCGATCTTCACGGAACCGCCAGCCGAAACACGTACCGGGACCGGAAGAGTCATCGGTGGGCGTGGTACTTCCACCCGCACATCGCCGATCCGAGGAGGCGAGATGGTCGACGCGCCGGGAGTGAACATCACCGGAGTCGAACGCGTGGGGCGGATGTTCCTCGGCGGCGCCACCGGATGGACCGTCGTGCCGGCGGTGCTGCCGCCGGCGGCCGGGGTGGACCTGCCGGTCACCGCAGCGATCGGACACTGGCCGCTGTACCACGAGTTCAGCTGCGTGCCGACGTCGTCGAGGACGGAATCGCGATGAACGAGACGAACGCACACGACTGGCGTCCCAGGGAATCGGTGGCCTCCGACCCCCCGACGGAACCGGCGGGCACCGGGGGACGGATCCGTCACCGCTGGATGATGCTCGTCTGCTGCGTACCGATGTTGATCATTGCCGGGGTGCTGGTAGTGACCGGAAATGTGAGCGTCGGCGGGCTCGTGTTCGCGGTCGTCTGCGTGGCGATGATGGCGATGATGATGGCCTCAGCCGGCAGTCACCGCCATTGACCGTCCCCGAACTGCTGCCGGAGGTGCAAGGTGAACGTCATCGGTGAGCCGGTTGCGTCCCGACCGTCTCTTCGGTCCCGACGTCGGCGCCGGAGTGCGGTGACCGCCACGGTCTTTCTCACGGCGGTGGCGCTGGCAGGGTGTTCCGAGGAAAGCGGTCCCACCCCGGGTCCGGCCTCGACGGCGGCCACCTCCGGCCCGCCCGGGCCTGTGACCGGGTCGGTGTGGGTCGCCGACGAGGACGGCAACAGCCTCACGGTCCTGGACGCGGCCACCGACGAGGTGGTGACGACCGTGACCGGGGTGGACTCCCCGCACAATGTTCAGGTCGGGCGCGACGGTGCGACCGTGTACACCGTCAGCGGTGACGACCGGGTGATCGAGATCGATCCCGCCACCTATGCGGTGCGCGCCGTCGCGCCCACCGGTGCAGCGCCGGCACACGTGATCGACGCACCCAACGGCAAGGTGTACGTCACCGATGCGGGGAACGGCACGGTCTCGGTGTTCGCGACCCCCGGACTGCAGCCGGCAGGGCGAATCGAGCTCGGCGGGATGCCGCACGGTCTGCGGCCCGCGGCCGGCGGCTCGGTGATCGTGGTCGCCGACACCGCAGCCGGCGTGGTGCACGTGATCGACCCGGCCGCCGATCGGGCCATCGGGGCGGTACCCGTCGGCGCCGCCCCGGCTCAGGTCGCGGTCACCGGCGACGGACGGTTCGCCTACGCCGGGACCACCGAGCCGGCCGCGGTGGTCAAGGTGGATCTCGCTGCCCGCCTGGTCGTGGGTGCCGCTCCGGTGCCGGCCGCGCCCGTGCAGCTGTACCTGTCCCCGGACGAGAAGACCGTGGTCTCCGCAGACCAGGGCACCCGGCAGCAGCCCGGGAGCACCCTCTCGGTGATCGATACAGCCGAGATGACGATCCGCGGGGCGGTCGGCACCGGCGCCGGTCCGCACGGGGTGGTGATCGATCCCTCGGGTACGCGGGCGTGGGTGACGAACACTTACGACGACACGGTGTCCGTGGTCGATCTGCCCAGCCTGTCCGTGGTGGCGACCGTGCCGGTGGGCGAGCGGCCCAACGGGGTCAGTTTCTCTCCCCGCTCGCCTGCGGTGGCCGGCAGCCGCACCCAGTTACCGCTTCCCACGTCGACCACCCCCGGTCACGGCACCGACGAGGGGGCCGAGCGAGAGCATTCGGACGAACACGGACCCTGACCCGAGACCCGGAGTTCTTCAACGAATCTTCATCCAACCGCCAGAAGATGCCACGGCGGGGCCGAGCAGACTCGGACACGGTCGGCGACGAGCGTGTATCGGTGCCGACCATCGGTAGCGGTATCGGAGCATCGCACCGCGCAGAGGGCGGGCATTGCGTGCCCGGCCATGAGAGGGAGGGACCGGATCGTATGAACCGAACCACCGTTCTGGAAGTAGGCGGCCTGCACTGGGCGACGTCGACGTCGGCCATCGAATCCACCTTGCTGCGCCGACCGGGGGTGTCCGCGGTGGAGGCGAATGCGGTGAATCAGACCGCCACTGTCACCTACGACTCCGACCGCACGTCGGTGGTGGAGCTGTCGGGGTGGGTGCGGGACTGCGGCTATCACTGCGCCGGACGGTCGGTGCCCGAGCACGTGTGCGACCCGATGAGCGAACCGGCTCCCGGCCCCGGCGCACCCGCACATCCCCCGCACCCGGCGGCGCACAGCCACGTCGAACAACAGGGACCTGCCGGGAAGGAGCACCGCCCCCACGCCGAGCACGGCACCCGCTCCGCCCAGGAGATGATGGGTCACGGCGGGCATGCGGGGATGTCGATGGATGCGATGGTTCGGGACATGCGCAACCGGTTCCTGGTGGCGCTGGCGCTGTCGATTCCGATCATGTTGTGGTCGCCGATGGGCCGCGACATGTTCGGTTTCACGACGCCGGCGCCTTTCGGGTTGCGCGACGACGTGTTCGCCCTGGTGCTGAGCCTGCCGGTGATCTTCTATTCGTCCTGGATCTTCTTCGACGGCGCCTACCGGGCTCTGAAGGCCCGGACCCTGGACATGATGGTGCTCGTCGCCGTCGCCATCGGCGCCGGCTGGCTCTACAGCGTGGGCGTGACCCTGACCGGCGGCGGCGAGGTGTTCTACGAGGCCGCTTCCGTGCTGGCGAGTTTCGTGTTGCTCGGGCACTGGTTCGAGATGCGTGCTCGCGGCGGCGCCAACGATGCCATCCGCACCCTGCTCGAACTCGCGCCCCCGAAGGCGGTGGTGCTGCGCGGCGGTGAGCCGGTGGAGGTCCCCACCGCCGAGGTCGTGGTCGGGGATCTGCTGCTGATCCGGCCGGGGGCGAAGATCCCGGTCGACGGTGTCGTCGTCGAGGGCAGCTCCGAGGTCGACGAGTCGATGGTCACCGGTGAGTCCCTGCCGGTGACCAAGGCCGAAGGCGCGGAGGTGATCGGTGCGTCGATCAACACCACCGGCACCCTGCGGGTCCGGGCGACCAAGGTCGGCTCCGACACGGCCCTCGCCCAGATCGTCGCCCTGGTGCAGGAGGCGCAGAACTCGAAGGCGCCCGGTCAGCGCCTGGCCGATCGGGCCGCGTTCTGGCTGGTCTTGGTCGCCCTGATCGGCGGGGTGAGCACCTTCCTGGTGTGGTGGCTCGTCGACGGTGACGTGCAGAGGGCGCTGCTGTTCGCGATCACCGTCGTGGTGATCACCTGCCCCGACGCGCTGGGGCTGGCCACCCCGACGGCGATCATGGTCGGCACCGGCCTGGGCGCCAAGCGCGGCGTGCTGTTCAAGAACGCCACCGCCCTCGAGACCTCGGCGCGGATCGACACGGTCGTGATGGACAAGACCGGCACCTTGACCAAGGGCGAGCCGGAGGTCACCGACGTCGTGGCCGACGGGCTGCCGGAGGACGAGATGCTGGCCTTGGTGACCGCGGTCGAACGCGAATCGGAGCATCCCCTGGCGGGGGCGATCGTGCGCTACGCGACCGCCCGTGACATTCCAGAGGTGTCGTTGGGGCACTTCCGCAACGTGCCCGGTCACGGCGCGGTCGCCGAGGTGGCGGGCCGGCGGGTGGCCGTGGGCAACCGCAAGCTGATGGTGGCCGAGAACGTCGACTTCGGCGCGTTGACGGACCGGCGCGACCAGCTGGCCTCGACCGGGCGTACCGCGGTGCTCGTGGCGGTCGACGGCCGCGGCGTCGGGGTGGTCGCCCTGGCCGACGCCGCCCGGGAGACCTCGGCCGAGGCGGTGGCGTCGCTGCACGATCTCGGCATCGAGGTGGTCATGCTCTCCGGCGACAACGAGGCCACGGCCCGGCGTATCGCCGGGCAGTTGGGCATCGACACCGTCATCGCCGAGGTGCTGCCCGGTGACAAGGCCGACAAGATCGCCGAACTGCAACGCGGCGGGAAGAAGGTCGCGATGGTCGGCGACGGTGTCAACGATGCCCCGGCTCTTGCGCAGGCGGATCTGGGCATTGCCATCGGTGCCGGCACCGATGTCGCGATCGAAACCGCCGACCTGGTGCTGATGCGTTCGGACCCGCTGGATGTGCCGATCGCGCTGCGCATCGGCCGCGGCACCTTGCGCAAGATGCGGCAGAATCTCGGTTGGGCGATCGGTTACAACACCATTGCGCTGCCGATCGCCGCCGGCGTGTTCGAACCCGCCTTCGGACTGGTGCTCCGCCCGGAGATCGCGGCGCTGTCGATGTCCGGCTCGAGTCTGATCGTCGCGGTCAACGCGCTGATGCTCAAGCGGCTGCAACTGCCGTCCCCACCGCAGGAGCAGCCGGCCCCGCGCCCGGCGCCGGAGCCGATTCCCACCAGTCCGCGCCGCTGATCCTTTTCGGGCCGCTGATCCTTTTCGGGGTGCCGGTGCATCAGTGGGCACCGACGAGAAGTCGGGTGGGCCGGCGTGGCGGTAGAATCGGTGGTGTGGTCCTCGTATACGAGATCGCGCTCGTGCTGGTGGCCGTGCTGATCGTCTGGTTCTCGGTCTATGTGCTGTACCGCCTGGTCACCGACGACTCCACCGGTCGCCACTACCGTCGCTGACACCGCCGCTTCCGGTCCCTGCGCAGCGGACGTGGGCGGAGCGATCGAATCCGATTGCAGGGGTCACGCTTTCGGGTCCGGACGATGGGTGTGCAAGGCGTCGAGACGGCGCCGGTATTCGTCCTCGTCGATCTCGCCCCGGGCGAAGCGCATGGCTACGACCTCTTCCGGCGTCGGGGCATAGCCCGACGGGGGCGGTGTCGACCGGGGAGCCGCGGCGCGCACCAGCATCACGATTCCGACGATCACCAGGGCCCAGAACGCCACCATCCCGACTGTCATGAGCACATAACCCCAACCGCTCATGCCGTCGCCGTACCAGAACATCATCGTCAACCACCCTTCCTCGGTCGGTGCCCGTGCACCGACTGTCCGGCCCCCGCACAGGGCCCACAGTGCCGGTCCCGTGCTCAGCGGCGCGATCCCGGTTCTGCGCTGTCCACGGTGCCCGGCCCGGGTGCGTTCTTCTCCGTCGTTTTCGTGAAGATCTGCTCAAGAACTCCGGTGACGGCCGCTCGGACGCCCGGGTGGAGTTCTTCAGGAAATCTTCACAGAATGGTCCGGGCTGCCACCGGGTGCAGCTGCCAGGCTCGGATCCGAACAAGGTGCACCGGCTCACCGGCCGGTCTGCAGCGCCGGCGCCCGCAGTGGTCCGCGTCCCGACGAGGGGCCCGTAACGGGACCGGGTTTGCCGCCTCCCCTGTGAGGGGATGCTTGCGATATCGCCACCGCGGGGCCTGCCGGTGCGCGTACACAACGGAAAGGAATGTGCTTGTGAGGAAGAAGTCCCTGGCCACCGGCGCGGTGGCAGTTGCCGCGGCGCTCACCCTGGCCGCCTGCAGCGACTCCGGCAACGATCAGGCCTCGCAGGCGAGCCCGTCGGCGACGGCGACCGCGAGTGCCTCCGCCGAGGCTGCCGCCGACCACAACCAAGCCGACGTGACCTTCGCCCAACAGATGATTCCGCACCACAGCCAAGCCATCGAGATGAGCGATGTCATCCTGGCCAAGGAGGGCATCGACCCACGGGTCACCGAACTCGCCCAGCAGATCAAGGCCGCCCAGGGTCCGGAGATCGAACAGCTGCAGAGCTGGCTCGCCGACTGGGGGCAGCCCACCATGCCCATGGGCACGACCAGCATGCCGATGACCACACCGAACATGCCCATGTCGTCACCCGGCATGGAGATGCCCGGTCACGACATGCCCATGCAGTCCACCCCCATGCCCGGCGGCGGACAGATGGGCGGCGGCATGAGCGGAATGATGTCGGCCGAAGACATGGCCGCGCTGCAGAACGCGGAAGGCGTCGACGCCTCCCGCCTGTTCCTGACCCAGATGATCGAACATCACCGCGGCGCGATCGAAATGGCGCAGACCGAGATCGATACCGGGCAGAATCCCGAGGCGGTGGCCATGGCCCGCACCATCGCCGAGACCCAGCAGCAGGAGATCGCGACGATGGAGAACATCCTGTCCTCGTTGTGATCACGAGAGAGTCGGTGAGCTCGCGGGACCGACACGGCAAGGCCCGGCACACACGTGTGCCGGGCCTTACCGGTTTGCTGGGCCGCAGCGCGGCCGGTCGCGTCAGGTCAGGGTGTACAAGGCCTCGGCGGTAGCGGCGTAGGCGGTGTCGAACCCTGTGGCGGTCAGCGCCTCCACCGCCCCGACGAAGACCCGCTGCTCCCAGGCGGCTCCGTCCCGGCTGCGCCAGGCGTAGCCGTCGGTGTCGATGCCCCACAGTCCGTCGCCGGTGCCGGTGAGCAGCACGAGGGCGGGTGTGTCCTCGACCGGGGTGAAGGTGTGTGCCAGGTCGGTGCTGCGCTCGAGCCCGGCCGGCGTGATCGCCCACACCGTGGCCGGGGTCAGCGCCAGGGCCGCAGCCGCCACGGGAGCACCGGCGCTCCAGGTGGTGCCGGCGTCGGTGGATACCCGGATCCCGCGGGTGCCGTCGAAACCGACCACCACCGTGCCGTCCGTGGCCAGAGCATGAAAGTCCACCTCTCCGACCAGGGACCGATCGGTCCAGGTGCGCCCGCCGTCGTCGCTACGGCGCAGTCCCAGCGGGTTCGGACCGGGGTTCGACGGCCCCGGGTGGCCCGAGGCGACCAGGACGTCGCTGCCGGGCACCCCGGCCAGCCCCATCAAGTCGTCGTCGGAGGTGCCGACCTCGGTGGTGGTGCCGGACGGCGCGAGAGCGACCAGTCCGCTGTGGGTGCCGGCCAGGATAGTGCCGGCGGAATCGACGGTCAGCCCGTGCACGTGATCGAGCGTCGGGGACAACGCAACGTGCGGTGCGACGACAGCGCCGGGAGGTGCGGTCGCCGCGCTCCGGGTGTCGGGGGACGAGCACCCTGCCACGAGCAAGGCGGCTGCGGCAATTGCCGACACGGCGCCCGGCAGGCGGGACACAGACATACGGGGATTCCTCTCTTCGGGCCGGACGAAAGGGTGCCGGCGGGGGCATCATGCCGAGGCCGAGACCTGCTCGTCGGTCGGCGTCGGGGGTGGCGCGGTGAGCCGGCCGGTGCGGTGGAGCAGAAACAGCGCTGCCGCGCACCCGATCCCGATCGCGGTGAGCAGCACCCAGATCAGCCATTCCAGGCCGGCGTCGGCGGCCCACCCGAACACCGCCCCGGTGCCGAGGTTGCCCAGCAGGATGCCGACCCCGACGACGGTGTTGTAGAACCCGTAGTGGGTGGCCACAAGCCGGTTCCCGGAGAGTGCGACGACGGTGTCCATCTCGAACGGGAACACCGCCGCCGTACCGACGGAGAGGATCACCGCCGACAGCACCAACGCCCCCGCGGCCATCGCCCAGCCGGTCCCAGTGGGGGAAGAGAACACCGCTACGGGTACGAACGCGGTCGCCATGACCACCATCCCGACGGCCAGGCTGCGTCCGGGTCCCCACCGGTTGCCGCACCAAGAAGTGATACGTAGCTGCCCGGCGATCGCCACCAGCCCGGAGACCGCGAACAGCGAGGTCACGAGCACCGTGGCCGATACCTGGTCCGGGGCGACGACCTCGGCCTGCAGCGGCAGGGCCAGATACACCTGGAACGAGAGAACGTACGAGCCGATCATCGCCGCCGCGAACAGCACGAACGACCTGTTGGTCACCACCGTGCGCCAGTCGTCGAGTATCGAGGGGCGGGGTCCGGCAGGGGTAGTGGCCTCGACGGTCTGCGCCGGCAGCGCTCGGATCTGCGTCAGCGTCAGCGCCGCGAATACCGCCGCTGCCACCAGCGCGGTGATCCGGAAGTCCACCGCGGTCAACGCCAGACCGACCAGCGGACCGAGCAGGATCCCGGCCTGGTAGAAGACGTTGAACACCGCGAAGGCCTCGACGCGGCGGGGCCCGGCGTCTGCGGCCAGGTATGCCCGCACCGCGGGGTTGAACAACGCGCCGGCGAATCCGGTGGCTGCTGCGGCCACCAGCACCGCCGGCAGCGAGTCGACGGCGGCGAGCAGCACGAACCCTGCGGTCCGTAGCAGGCAACCGGCGACGATGAGCGGCTTGTAACCCAGCCGGTCGGCCAGGGTGCCGCCCACCAGGAACATGCCCTGCTGGGAGAAGTTGCGCACCCCCAGCACCAACCCGACGGCCCAGGCTGCCAATCCGAGCGGTCCGGCCAGGTAGCTCGCCAGGTACGGCATGAGCATGTAGAAGCCGACGTTGATGGAGAACTGGTTGACCATCAGCACCTGGCTGGGGCGGTCGAAACTGCGGAATCGGGTGATCAGCGCCTTCACGACCGCAACTCCGCGGGGTCGACGACGGTGGCGCACCGCGTCCACGAGCGTACGACGCGGTCGGTGGGATGGTCGATGGTCATCGGTTCGGTCGGCGCCGGTCCGTCCAGCAGGCCGTGCTCGGCGCAGAAGTCGTCGTTGTAGACGGTGTCGAAGTACCGCTGGGGGCCGTCGGGGAAGATCGCGGCGATCCGAAGGTCGGGGGCGTGGGTGCGGGCGAGCCAGCCGGCGGCCAGGGCGACCGCCCCCACACTCCAGCCCCCGCTGGCGTGGTGAGTGGCGGCCAGGGTGCGGCACGACCACACCGCTTCCCGCGGAGCGACCCAGTGCACCTCGTCGAACGCGCCGTAGTCGATATTGCCCGGATGGATGCTCGAGCCCAACCCGCGCATCAGGCGGGAGGTGACCGGCTGGCCGAACAGGGCCGAGCCGACGGTGTCGACGCCCACCAGTTTCAACTGGGGGCAGAACTGGCGCAGCACCCGGGCGATGCCGGCCGAATGCCCACCGGTACCGACCGAGCAGACGAGTATGTCCACGCGACCGAGCTGGCCGAGCAGTTCCAGGGCCAGTGACTGGTAGGCCTCGACGTTGTCGGGGTTGTTGTACTGATCCGGGCACCAGGAGCCGGGGTGGGCCTCGAGCAGCTGACGCACCCGGTCCCGCCGGGCTTGTTGCCATCCGCCGGTCGGGTGCGGTTCGGTGACGAGCTCCACGTCGGCACCATAGGCGGCGAGCATGCGACGGATGATCGGTTCGAGACCGGGGTCGGTGACCACGGTCACCGGGTGACCGTGGACGATGCCGGCCAGCGCCAGGCCGAGTCCGAGAGTGCCGCTGCTCGACTCGATGATGCGGGCCCCGGGGGCCAGCTCGCCCCGGCTGCGGGCGCGTTCGACCATGTGCAGGGCGGGGCGGTCCTTCATGCCGCCCGGGTTGTTCCCTTCGAGCTTGGCCCAGAACCCGGCGCCGGCATCGGCGAAGGGTTCACCGATCCACAGCACCGGCGTGTTGCCGACCATGGTGGTCGGCTCCGGGCAGCACGGGGCAGAGGTCAACAGCCGAGCCGACGATTGCGGCGGAGTGGAAACGGGGAAGACAGCACTGTTCATGACGAGTCATCTCTGTGGTGGCGCGCAATGAGCGCACGATGCGATGGGCAGCACGAGACGGGCCGACAGGGGGTCCCTGCGGCCGGTCCGCTGCCGATCAGCACCTGCTGATACAGAGTTCGTCGAGGATCGCCCGGCCGCTGCGGGCCGGGGCGGGCGCCGGTGGCGGGGCCCGCGACAGGGTCGGGGCGTGCCGCCGGGCGATCGCGGCCGTAACCACCACCGCGACCACCGTGACCACCGCGATCGGACGCCCGGCGTTGTCCGCACGAGGGCCGAGGAACAGTTGATCGTGGTGAGGATCGAGGCCGGACGAGTCGTGATCGACATGGGCATGCCCGGGCGCCGTTTCCGCACCGGGTTGCGCGGTCGCACTCACGTGCACATCGTCGTGATGATGGCCGTCCGCCACGGTGAGACCGCACTGCACCAGGGTGTAGCCGAGAAGGTAGAGGACGACCAATGCGACCGCGGTCCGCAGGGGCGGAGAAGTCGATCGGGCCGTCACAACTTCCCGACTGTAGCAGTGCAGCACCGGCGACCCGGCCGACCGTACATCCCGTCGCCCCGTTTCGGCACCCGCTCCGACACTGCTGGGTCAGTGGGTGAGGATGCGATTACAGAGACACAAGTGATGAAAGTGCACTAGCGTTACGGTGTGTCGCCTTGACAAACCCCCATATACCTCTCCAATCGGACATTTCTCGTGAGGCGGCGGGAGGAAGTGCCATGCACCGCACGCACAGCGGCCGGTGGGCCGCGTTGATCCTGGGAGCGTCGACGGCGGGACTGACGGTCCGTTGCTCACGGCCCCGACGGCCGGAGCGACGCATCTGTCACCGGAGCCGGTGGCGGCGTCCGTGGCCGATGCGCTGACCATCACCGGAGCCGACCCGGCCGGGCAGGTGGTCGATCCCGCTCGATGGCAGACGGTGGCGAACATCGCCGCCGCCGGCGTGCGCGCCGCCCGGGACAACGGCGCACTCGACGACACGGTCGCCACCCTGCAGTCCCTGGCCGGCTGCGCGGCCCGATGGAGCGCCCAGGGCACCGGGGCAAGCCTGTTGTCGGTGTGCCGCACCGAACTGGCCGGACTGGATTACAGCATCGCTCCGCGTCTGCTGGCAGCGTTGGCCGCCGACCCCGGTACACCTACGGCACCGGGTCGTCACGGCCCCCCGGCACCGGAGCCCGGGACGCCACCCGAGGAAGACGATGCGCCGGCTGCGGGCGCACCCGATACGGCCCCCGGGAACGAGGGCGCCACCCGGCTGGAAGACCCCGGCGCCGCACCGGCAAGCCCTACCCCGCCGCGCCCGGCCGAGGGCGGGCGTTGGGGTGGGACCGGCCGGCCCGTCGCCCCGACCGCCGGGGTGATCACCTCCACCTTCGGTGACGGGCGCGGACACGGAGGCATCGACATCGCCAACACCATGGTCGCACCGATCGTCGCCGTCGCCGACGGAGAGGTCGTCAGCGCCGGACCGGCACAGGGTTACGGGTTGTGGGTACGCATCCGGCACGACGACGGCACGGTGACCACTTACGGCCACAACAACGCCAACCTGGTGAAGGTCGGGCAACGAGTCGAAGCCGGGCAGAAGATCGCCACCATCGGAGATCGCGGCAACTCCACCGGACCCCACTTGCACTTCGAGGTCGAAGACCCCTCCGGCGCCAAGACCGACCCGGCGCAGTGGCTGGCCGACCGCGGCACCCCCCTCATCGCTGCGGACTGACCTCCGAGCGGGCAACCGCACCTCCTCCTGCCGTGCCGGGACCCCGATGGTCGAGATCCCGTGAAGATCTGTTGAAGATCCCGGATCTCGCACTCGAGGCGGCACATCGGGATCGTCGGCGGGCGATAGTGGGACGATCCCTCCCCGAGGACTACTCGGCTCCAGGAAAGGTCACGGCCGTGAACATGATGGGCATGATGGACCAAGCGCACACCCTGCTGCACCAGCTGATGATGTGGCTCCACGAGATGGGTGGGATGCCCATGATGAACATGCCGATGTAGCGCCACCGCTCGTCGCATCTCGCCGACTGTCCGGGGCCCGCCCCAGCCGGCAGTTCCGGCCGTCTACAGTGGAAGATCCCAGGCGGGAACACCCCCACGGTCGCCTGCGCGGCGCGCCGCAACAGGGACCGCGTGTGCGGCGCCGGTTCACACATCCAGCGTCACCGAACACGACCATCCTCCCGGTCCGCGCTCGAGGCGCAGCCCGTGCAGCGACACGGCCTTCGGGACCGCACCCACCTGTGTGACCGAGGCGACGTCGGCCATCGAGAACCGCACTTCCGCCGTGCCGGCACCGGAGTCGACGGCCACATCGACCGGGACCTCCCCGGCCGCGTCGAGCAGGTAGACGATCTCGTCGAGTACCGCGACGAGCAGGTCCTCGTCGCCGTCGGCTGTCAGCCGGCGGGTGCGCACCCGGACCGGCCCGGCGGAGGAGGTTTCCGCGAAGCTCGCGACGGCGCCGTGCACCGCCTGCGCGATGCACTCGTCACGGGTGGGTGCCCACGCCTCGATGCGCAGGTCCGCCGTGTGCGGCACCGACCGGTATCCGCTTTCGTTCATGACGCGCTCCTGTGCAGCGGGCATTGCAGATTCTATGGTGGAACGAAGCCGCCGACGCCGCGTTCTCCGCCCCGGATCGGACAGTGATGAGGATCGTCGAGGAGACCCAGTACCGGTTCCGGATCGACCGGACCGGCGCGATGCGCGTACCCGGGATCGTCTTCGCGGCCCGGTCCCTGCTTCCCGCCGCGGAAGGAGACGAGGCGCTGACCCAGGTCGCGAACGTCGCGACCCTGCCGGGAATCGTCACCGCGTCGTTCGCCATGCCGGACGTGCACTGGGGTTACGGCTTTCCCATCGGTGGAGTTGCGGCGACGGACATCGACGACGGCGGCGTCGTCTCTCCCGGTGGGGTGGGCTTCGACATCTCGTGCGGCGTGCGGCTGCTGATCGCGCGTGACGCCGACCGGTCCGCGCTCGCGCCGCGCCTCGGGCTGCTGATGGACCGGCTCGGTCACGTCGTGCCCCGTGGCATGCAGACCCGGGGCGTGTGGGAGCTGCCGAACCGCAGCGTGCTGCATAGGGTGCTCGAGGGCGGCGCCCGGTTCGCGGTGGACCAGGGGCACGGTGTCGTCCGCGATCTCGAGCGGTGTGAGGACCGGGGCGTGTTGGCCGGCGCCGACTCGGCCGCGGTGAGCGACCGGGCCGTCGAGCGGGGCCTCGGTCAGCTCGGCAGCCTGGGGTCGGGCAACCACTTCCTCGAGGTGCAGGCCGTCGAGCAGGTCTTCGACCCGGCCGTTGCCCGGCCGATGGGTCTCGACGTGGGCACGGTGTGCGTGATGATCCACTGCGGGTCCCGCGGTCTCGGCCACCAGATCTGCACCGACCACGTACGTGAGATGGAGAAGGCGATGGGCCGCTACGAGATTCACGTTCCCGACCGACAGCTGGCGTGCGTGCCGGTCCGGTCACCGGAGGGGGAGGCGTATCTCGGGGCGATGGTGGCGGCGGCCAACTACGGCCGGGCCAACCGGCAGTTGCTCACCGAGGCGACCCGCCGGGTCTTCGAGGACACGGCCGGTACCACTCTCGACCTCCTCTACGACGTCTCGCACAACCTGGCGAAGATCGAGCGGCACGAGGTGGACGGGCAGGTCCGCACCCTGTGCGTGCACCGCAAAGGCGCGACGCGATCACTGCCGCCCCGCCATCCCGACGTCCCCGAGGACCTGGCGGACGTCGGTCAGCCCGTGCTCATTCCCGGCACGATGGGCACCGCCTCGTACGTGCTCGCCGGTGTCGCCGGGAACCCGGCGTTCTTCTCCACCGCGCACGGGGCCGGCCGGGTGCAGAGCCGGCACCGCGCCGCTCGACACACCGACGGCCGGGCGGTACGCGACGCGCTCGAGTCCCACGGCGTGCTCGTGCGGGGGAGTTCGTGGCGGGGACTGGCCGAGGAGAAGCCGCAGGCGTACAAGGACATCGACGCGGTCACGGAGGTGAGCGAGCGGGCCGGTCTGGCCCGTCGGGTCGCACGGCTCGTGCCGCTCGGCGTCGTCAAGGGGTAAGCACCCCCGCCCTGGGCCGAATGTCACATTCGGTCGACTACCGGGCTGTTGCGAAATCGCCGAGGGTCCGCGACCGCGAACCAAAGCGCCGGTCCCGGGGCGGGGTCTCCCGCCCCGGGACCACCGCCTCACACAGCGGCCGGCAACCCGCCCCCACCCACCGCAGCGAGGATCTTGCCGATGTTGTGCACCGCGGCATGAAAACTCCACTCACCACGGGCACGGACCAGTCCCCGGCCGGTGAACCGCCGAAAATTCAGATTGTGTTTGGCATGCCCGAACGGAGTCTCGGCAATGTGAGAACGCTTGCGGTAGGTGGCGATTCCCTCCTCGGTGCGCAACCGGTGGGCCATCACCTCGACCGGTGAAGCCTCGACCGGCGCCGGCCCAGACACCGGTGTGTGCCGGGCCGCGTGTTCGAGGTGGCGGGCCTTGCCGCGGGCGATCAACCGGTCCGGTCCCGGCGCGGTGATGTTGGCTTCGGAGAAGTACCCGGCATCGGCGAGCAGCATCCCGATCCCCTCGCCGTCGGTGCCGTCGGTGCCGTCCGTATCGGCGGTGCCGGTGGGGCGGGCAGCGATGATCGACCCGGCAGCGGCCACCGCCGCCTGCATCATCGGCACGAACGTCGGCGCATCGGTGGGATTGGCCGCCACCGACACCGCCATGATCAGCCCGTCACCGCTGGTCACGGCCTGACAGTTGAACCCCTGCACCCAGCCGCCACCACGCAACGGTTGCAACCCGGACTCCGGGTCGGTGGTGTTGACCACCCGCTCGGGCCGGCCCTCGGTGTCGGCATCGGCTCGTGCCGCCGCGACCGCAGTCGCCGCCGCCGCTGCGGCGGTGGCACGAGCCAGACGTGCCCGGGCCTTGATCACCTTCGGGTCCTGCCCGGCCGGCCGGATCACCCAGCCACCGTATCGGTGGCCTTTCGCTGCCGCTTCGGCCCGCCGCTGCTCGTACCGCCGAACTTTCGCGGCATGGGCAGCCAGGGTCTTCTCCAACGCCAGTTCCGCTGCCGCGACCGCCGCCGAGGCGGGCGGGGCACCCATCGGCATCTGCCCGCCGCGGGCCTGCTCGAGATACAGACGGGCCGAGGTGTCCTTGTCGGCCCGGGCCTGCTCGTCGGCGGCGCGGGCAGCGTCGAGTGCGGCGATCGCCTCGCTGATCCGCGCTGCCCGTGACCGGGGGTCGGTCAACGCCGGTGGGACCGAACCGGGACCGCGGTCGCCGTGATCGTGGGGTTCGTCTTCGGCGGCATCGGTGGCCGCATGCGCGGCCACCGCTGCCGCCGCCACTGCTCGGGCGTGGGCGGCGGCTTCGGCCCGCACCGACGATTCGGTGCGGTTGGCGCCGGCCGAGGCGTTGGAGGCGATCTTGACCGAGTCCAACGCGATGGTCTCCAGCCGGCCCAGTCCCAGGGCTGCAGCCAGCAGCAGGACCTGGGTGAACAGGTCTTCGCAGGCGGTGGCGTGGGTTTTGCGGAACCGGGCGATCGTCACGTGATCGGGGATGTCCTGGGCGCAGATCACCCGGTAGGCCACGTCCTCGGTGCACAGCCGTTCGATGCGGCGGGAGGAGCGTTCCCCGCGGGACCAGGCCCACACCAGCAAGGTGAGCAGCATGTCCGGGTGGTAGCCGGCACGGCCGGCGCCACCGGTCTTGGCGGTCCGATGGAATGCGGTGGTGTCGATCCGGTCGATGATGTCGATGACCGTCCACACGGGATGGTCGGTGCCGAGCCAGTCGCGCATGTCCGGGGGGATCAGGAACTGCTGGTCACGATCGACGGGTCGATATCCTTTGGCCACCAACGGATTCTACACGAAACCGCAGGTCAGCCCCGCCGTGACATGACGGGGCCGACCCACGATTCTGCAACAACCCCCTACATCGATGCGATGTGACATTCGGTCGCCCCGCCGGGCGGTGTCGTGAGGGTCGACGTCGAAACCCGGGCGCGGCAACAGCTCTCAAGCGATACCGCGAATGGGCCACTGCGGGTCCACATCCGACACGTCGCGCCCGAGACCCGCGAGATACTCGGCGAACGTGCGTTGCCGCTCCGCGTGCCAGGCCGCCTGGTCCGTCATGATGTCCAGGTCGGCGAGCTGCGGGAAGCGGGTGCACAGCGCCCGCGCCAGTTGCCCCGCCGCGAGGGCGTCCGCCTCGGCCTGATGCGCGGCGGTCAGCGCGATGCCGTACGCATCGCAGACCGCCTGCAGGGTGCGGCTGCCCTCGCGGTCGCGGTCCATCTCGCGGTCGACGACGTACGGGTCGAACACCAGGCCCGTCTCGAGTCCCGGCAGGCCCAGCCGGCGGCCCTCGGCGTCGACCACCGTGAGGTCGTAACTGGCGTTGAACGCCACGACGATGTGATCGCGGACCCACGCCTCGCACAGCGCCTCGCGGATCTGGGTGTAGCCGGCCGTGTACTCGAGGCCCTCGGCGCGCGCCCGCTCCGTGGTCACGCCGTGGATCGCCGCCGTCTCCTCCGAGATCTCGATGCCCGGATCGAGCAGCCACGTCCGCGACGAGACGGTGTCGCCGTCGAGGACGACGACGGACGCAGTCACGATGCGCGCGACCCGCGGATCGCGGTCGGTGGTCTCGAGGTCGAACGCGCAGATCGGTCGATCGGGCCAGTGCGTCATCGGGGGGTCCTGTCGTCGGTCGGTCGGGTCGGTCACGGCGATTGTGGCCGCAGCCACCGACACCGCGCGCGGCGCGACGCCGTGCACGGGACCGGCTGGCTCCGCACGGCACGAAGGCGTACGCTGCTGGGGGTTCGTCAGGCCCCCGGCACGGTTCCGGGTGATGTGGAGGAGGTGGGACTCGCGATGCGCAGTCGACCTCCGAGTACCAGCTGACGGCAGCCCGTACGCGCCCTGTCGGTGCGCGACGGTTGCCGTCGCGTGTGCGTCCCACGGCGACCACCCTCGCCGTCGCCCTCCGTGCCTCCGAAAGGCCGTGCCGACATGCTGCCCAACCGTTCCGTCCGTGCCCTGCTGCCGCGTCGCTCCGCCCCGGCGACCACCGACCCGTCCGCCGGTTTCGGCGCGTCCCTGAATCCTGCCGCCGCGCAGAGCCCCGGCCGGGACGGTGCGGCGCGGGCGGAGAACAGCATCGTCGACAGCGCGGTCTACCGGGACGGCCGCCGCGTCGCGTCGCCGGCGACACTCGCGCAGGCCCTCGATTGCCTGCCCGAGCCCGGTTCGATGGCCTGGATCGGGATGTACCGGCCCACCGACGCGCAACTCCATGCCGCCGCAGAGCAATTCGGACTGCACGAACTGGCCGTCGAGGATGCCATCGCCGCCCACCAGCGCCCGAAGCTCGAGCGCTACGGCGACACCCTGTTCGTCGTGCTGCGCGCTGCCCGCTACGTCGACGAATCCGAGCGGGTCGACTTCGGTGAGGTGCACGTCTTCGTCGGACCGACGTTCGTGCTGACGGTCCGGCACAGCGAATCGCCCGACCTGTCGGCGGTGCGGGACCGGATGGAGAGCGAGCCCGATCTGCTGCGGCTCGGTCCCGAGGCGGTTCTCTACGCGATCCTCGACGCCGTCGTCGACGGGTACGCTCCGGTGGTCGCGGGCCTGCAGAACGACATCGACGAGATCGAGACGGAGGTCTTCAGCGGGGATCCCGGGGTCTCGCGCCGCATCTACGAACTCTCCCGCGAGGTCATCCAGTTCCAGCGCGCGGCCAAACCGCTGCTCACCGTGCTGTCGGGTCTGTCGTCGGGCTTCGCCAAGTACCGCACCGACGACGAACTGCAACGCTACCTGCGGGACGTCACCGACCACGCGACGACGGTCGTCGAGCAGGTCGACAGCTTCCGGCAGTTGCTCGGCAACATCCTCACGGTCAACGCGACGATGGTGTCGCAGATGCAGAACGAGGAGATGCGCAATCTCAGCCGGGCGAGCATCGAGCAGAACGAGGAGATCAAGCGTATCTCGGCGTGGGCGGCAATTCTGTTCGCGCCCACGCTGATCGGCACGGTCTACGGGATGAACTTCGACACCATGCCGGAATTGCATTGGGCCGCAGGCTATCCCATGGCCCTGTTGATGATGGTCATGACGTGCGCGGGTCTCTACGCGATCTTCCGCCGCCGCGGCTGGCTGTAGCCGGCCGCGGCGGACGGCGGCCTCAGAGCGTGTCGGTGCAGACCACGAAACGACGCTCGCTGTAGACGAATCCACCCTCGGAGACGGAGCAGTCGTTCACGTTGTCGGTGTTCTGCAGGATCTCGGTGACCTTCTCCGTTTCGGGGCCGGGTGCGGCGCAGTCGATGCGCTGCGGGTCCTCGCCGGAGATGTCCATGCAGCTGTCGACCACCCAGTCGACGTCGAGGCACAGGGCACCCACCTCGACCCCGGCGGAGGACTCGTAGTAGGTCTGGTCGGCGTCCGAGACGCACTGATCGCTCGTCTCGACGATGTCGATCACCTTGTAGTTCGAATCCATGCTGCCGCAGGTCGCATTCTCGATGGTCGCGTCGTCGACGGTGCCACCGAGGCGCACGCAGTCACCGATCTCGACGTCGATGTCCAGACCGGAGGAGCCGGGGGACGTCGGTGCCGTGGTGGTGGTCGGACGGCCGGTGGTCGTCCGGGTATCCGATGCGCTCGCCGACGTGGTCTCGGACCCGGGCTCGGGCACCGCCCGGGGCTCGACGTCCGATCCGCACGCGCCGAGCACCAGAGCCGCCGCAGCCACCGCGACGACGGTGCCGCTCACCCGTCGAATGAAGTTCATGGGGGGAGAGTACGGAATGTCCGCCTCGGGCGGGAACCGTAGGGCGATTTCTCACAGATCCGGCGGGCACGTGTCGGCCCCGGGTGCGACCATGAGCCGGTGCAGCTGCCAGTCGAACCGCCGATCGCACCGATGCTCGCCAAGGCCGTGCCCGAGGTTCCGGCCCAGCCTGCCGACGGCGACCCCGAGTGGTCGTACGAGCCGAAGTGGGACGGCTTCCGGGCTGTCGTGTTCCGCGACGGCGACGAGGTGGTGCTGAGCTCGCGGGGCGGGAAGGACCTGGTGCGCTACTTCCCGGAACTGACCGCCGCGGTGCGGGCGGAGCTGCCCGCCCGGTGCGTGGTCGACGGGGAGATCGTGGTGCCGCGCCCGCACGACGGCCGCAGCCGGCTCGACTGGCAGGCCCTGTCGGAGCGTATCCACCCGGCGGCGAGCCGCATCGCGCTGCTCGCCGAACAGACCCCCGCGCAGTTCGTCGGCTTCGATCTGCTCGCCCTCGGCGACGAGAACCTGATGGAGACGCCGTTCGCGCGGCGCCGGGAGCGGCTGCGGGCGGCGGTCGGGGGCGGCCCGAGCTGCCATGTCACCGCCGCGACCCTCGACGCGCAGATCGCCGGCCGATGGTTCGCCGAGTTCGAGGGCGCCGGCCTCGACGGGGTCGTCGCCAAGCGTCTCGACGGACCCTACGTGCCGGACAAGCGGGAGATGCGCAAGGTCAAGCATGCCCGCACCGCCGACTGTGTGCTCATCGGCTACCGCCCGCACAAGAGCATCGACGGGGTCGGGTCCCTGCTGCTGGGGCTGTACGACGGCGGGGACGAACCGGTGATGGTCGGGGGCGCGTCGGCGTTCACCGTCGAGCAGCGCCAGGAGTTGCTCGCCGACCTCGCGCCGCTGCGGGTCGGTGCCGACGTCGTCGCCGAGGGCGAGCCGAGCCGGTGGCGGACGGCCGCGGACCGCCGTTGGATACCGCTGCGGCCCGAGCGGGTCCTGGAGGTGGCCTACGACCAGATGGAGGGCAACGCGGAGGCCGGCCTGCGGTTCCGGCACGCGGCCCGGTTCCTGCGGTGGCGGCCCGACCGCGATCCGCGCAGCTGCACCTTCGAGCAGTTGGACGTGCCGGTGCGGTACGACCTCGCCGACGTCCTCGACCGGACAGGAGTGTGACCTGCGGTGCCCGACGCGAAGCGCTCTCCCGCGATGGAACTGGACGTCGGCGGTGTGCCCGTCCGCCTGTCCAACCCCGACAAGGTCTACTTTCCCCGCCTCGGTGAGGCCGGCAGCAAGCGCCGCCTCGTCGAGTACTACCGGACCGTCGCGACGGCCGGCTCGGCGCCGCTGCTGCAGGCGCTGCGGGAGCGGCCCACGCACCTGCAGCGGTTCCCGGACGGGATCGAGGGCGAGGAGATCTACCAGAAGCGGGTGCCTGCCCGCCGGCCCGACCACATCGCGACATGCGAGGTCACGTTTCCGTCCGGCCGCACCGCCGACGTGCTGCGGGTGCGCGCCGCCGCGGACGTCGTGTGGGCGGCGAACCTGGGCACCGTGACGTTCCATCCGTGGGCGGTGCGCTGCGGGGACGTCGACCGCCCCGACGAGTTGCGCATCGATCTGGACCCGCAGCCGGGGACCGCCTTCGACGACGCCCGGGCGGTCGCCCTCGAGGTGCTGCGGCCGCTGCTCGACGAACTGGGTCTGGTCGGGTTCCCGAAGACGTCGGGGGGCCGCGGCCTGCACGTGTACGTGCGCATCGTCCCGGAATGGGACTTCGTCGGTGTGCGCCGCGCCGGGATCGCCCTGATGCGGGAGGTGGAACGTCGCAGCGGCGGACGGGCCACCACCGCGTGGTGGAAGGAGGAGCGTGGGCAGCGCATCTTCCTCGACTTCAACCAGAACGCCCGGGACAAGACGATCGCATCGGCCTACTCGGTGCGGCGCACCCCGATCGCGACGGTGTCGACACCCCTGACGTGGGACGAACTCGCCGACGCCGACCCGGACGATTTCACGATCGCGACCGTGCCGGGGCTGCTCGAACGCCGCGGTGACCCGATGGCCGCGATGGACGAGACCGCGCAGACGCTCGACGTGCTGCTCGAGATGGCCGAGCGGGACGCCGCCGCAGGCCTCGGCGACCTGCCCTACCCGCCCACCCACCCGAAGATGCCGGGCGAGCCGAAACGGGTGCAGCCGTCGCGCGACACGGATCGCAAGCGGCCCGGTTAGGCATTCCGCTGGGCGTAGTCACCGGAGCGGTGACGTCCCGTGACCGCATCGATGCCCGCCCACCCGGTGAACCGGTGCGCGTCTCCGTAGACTCCCCTGAGGGGATTCGGTTTGCGGGGGACGAGGCCGGAGGAGGCAGTCACCGTGTCGGTGGTAGCGGATGCACGGAAGTCGGTTCGGGTGCTCGGCGGTGGTGCGGTGGTGGTCGCGGGTGTCGCGGCCGCACTCGTCGCGGCACCGCCCGCCCAGGCGGTGACGTGCGCGGCGCCCCCGGGTTCGGCGACCTCGGTCACCCAGCTCGACGGGCGGACCGCGTGCGGTGCGGTCGCGGATGCGCCGAGCGGCGCGTGGGGCTACGGCGACGGCGGAGTCGGCTTCGCCGACGCCCGCACCGGGGCGCGCGTGCTCGCGGCCGGACTGGCTGGGGGTGTCGGGGCGGGCGAAGCTGCGGGAGGTCCTCTCGCCGCCGTCGGCTACGGCGAGAACGCCCTGGCACTGGGGATCGTCGAGGAGCCCGCGGCCGCGCTCGTCGTGGCCGGCCCGCAGTCCCAGGCGTTCATCGGTGACCTGCGCGATCCGGTGCTGTGTGAAGGGTCCGCCGCGACCGCGGTCAACCTCACCACGGGACGGGGCTGCGTCGTGCTGGGGACGTTCCGGTACGTCGCCCCCTGACGGGACCCTTCGGCAAAACCCGTTCGGGAACGGACGCTGCGACGTAGCCTGGCGGCACGAAGTCGACTGGGAGGTATCACGGATGACAGCCCGACCGGTGCGGGGCGCGGCGGCGGTCCAGGACCCGCCGCCGACCGAGATGCACGTCGACCGGCGATTCCTGCCGCTCGCGGATCGCTTCTTCGACCTGTACCGGCTGCCCCGGCACGGCGGCGGTGCCCTCGCCGCCTACCTGGACGGCGAGAAGGTACTCGACATCTGGGCGGGCTGGGCCACCCGCGACCGGCGGTGGAACCGCGACACGGTGTCGCTGTCCTTCTCCACCGGCAAGGGCGTGGCGTCGACCGTGGTGCACCGCCTCGCAGACCGCGGCCTGATCGACTACTTCGCGCCGGTCGCCCGGTACTGGCCGGAATTCGCGGCGGCCGGTAAGGAGCACGTCACCGTCGCGGACGTCCTCACCCACCGGGCCGGACTGCACCGGGTGCGCAACCTGCGGCCCGGCCGGATGGGCATCGTCGACTACGACGCGACGGTTCGTGCGCTGGCGGCGGCGCCGCCCGATTCTCGGCGGCTGAGCGGACCGGGGTACCACGCGGTGACCTACGGCTGGCTCGTCGCGGAGATCGTGCAGCGGGTGACCGGGCTGCCGTTCGTCGACGTCGTCCGGCAGGAGATCGCCGAACCCCTGGGCACCCCCGAATTCTGGTTCCGGGTTCCGGAGGACCAGCGGCACCGCATCGCCAAGCTGTTCCCGCGGATCAATCCCGCCGGACTGCACTGGGGGATGACCGCTTCGGTGCTGTCGCGGGTGAGCCTCACCCGCGGTCTCGCGGAGGCTGCGATGCCGGAGGAGTTCGACGAGCTGGTGCGTGATCCGTCGGTGCACGACGCGGTGATGCCCGGGTGGAACGGAGTGTTCTCGGCGCGGGCGCTGGCACGGATGTACGGGGCGATCGCCGCGGGCGGCACGATCGACGGAGTGCAGTTCCTGAAGCCGGAGACCGTCGAGGCCATGAACGAGGTCCGGGTACGCGGGCGCGACTACGTGCTCGGCGTCCCGATGGCGTGGCGCCTCGGCTACCACCAGCCGGTGTTCGTCAGCCGGGAACGGCCGCGCGGGGCGCTCGGCCACTACGGGGTCGGCGGTTCGGGCGCCTTCGCCGACCTCGACACCGGCCTGTCGCTCGCGTTCACGACGAACCGACTGGGCAGCGGCCCGATCGCGCTGGGCGATCTGCGGCTCGCGCGACTGGGTGCGGTGGCGCGTGAACTCGCCCGTCGCGCGTGAGAGGACGGCCACGAGTGTTCGAAGCAGTTCGATACGGAGGGAGCGAAGCTGTGAGCCACGTGTACCGGGTGATCGAGGTGGTGGGGTCGTCGACGGACAGCGTCGACGACGCGATCAAGCAGGCCGTCGCGCGGGCGGCGGAGACCACGCGCCATCTCGAGTGGTTCGAGGTGATGAACGTCAGGGGCCACATCGACGACGGGGCCGTCGCGCACCTCCAGGTGACCGTGAAGATCGGCTTCCGTATCGAGCCGAGCGACGGCTGACCCCCGGCGCGGGGGACACGCCGGGAGAGCAGGTGCAGCGAACCGGATCTCGACCGGAATTGGAACACGTTATAGTCTGGGGGGGTCGTCGAACCCCCGGCACTTCAGGCAGGTATCCACCGTGGTTTACGTGATCACCCAGGCGTGTTGCAACGATGCCTCGTGCGTCGAGGTCTGCCCCGTCAACTGCATTCACCCCACGCCCGACGAGGCGCCGTTCGCCACCACCGAGATGCTCTACATCGACCCGGACACCTGCATCGACTGCGGCGCGTGCGTGGACGAATGCCCGGTGGACGCGATCTACGCCGACAACGAGCTTCCCGCCGAGCACGAGCCGTACCTGAAGATCGCCGAGGACTACTACCGGCGCTACCCGATCGGACCGGACTGGCCCGAGGAGCGCGACCGCACCAAGATCCCCGCCGAACTCGGCTCCCTGCGGGTCGCGATCGTCGGTTCGGGCCCGGCCGCCTGCTACGCCGCGCTGGAGCTGACCAGCCGGTCCCGCGTCGAGGTCGACATCTTCGACCGTCTGCCCACCCCGTACGGACTCGTCCGCGCCGGTGTCGCCCCGGACCACCAGAGCACCAAGTCCGTCGGTGAGCTGTTCCGCAGCGCCCTCGGCCACAAGAAGAGCCAGTGCTGGTTCAACGTCGAGGTGGGCACCCACATCAGCCACGAGGAACTGCTCGCGCACCACCACGCCGTGATCTACGCCGTCGGTGCCGCCGCCGACCGGCACCTGGACGTGCCCGGCGAGGACCTGCCCGGCTCGCACGCCGCCACCGAGTTCGTCGCCTGGTACAACGGGCACCCCGACTACGCCGACCGCACCTTCGACCTGTCCGGCGAACGCGCGGTGATCATCGGCAACGGCAACGTCGCCCTCGACGTCGCGCGGGCACTGGTCGCCGACCCGGACGAGCTGGCGAAGACCGACATGGCCGATCACGCCGTCGCCGCCCTGCGCGCGTCGAACATCCGCGAGGTCGTCGTCGTGGGACGGCGCGGACCCGCCCAGGCCGCCTACACCAATCCGGAACTGCTGGCCCTCGGTCAGCTCCGGGGCGTCGACGTCGTCGTCGACCCGGCCGACGCCGAACTCGACCCGGCCAGCCGGGCCCTCGTCGACGACCCCGCCGTCGAACCACGGATCGCACTGAAGGTCGAACAGGTCCAGGGCTTCGCCCGCCGGACCCCGACCGAGGACAACAAGCGGATCGTGCTGCGCTTCCTCGCCGCACCCGTCGCGCTGAACGGGGACGGCCGGGTCGACTCGATCACCCTCGAACGCACCGAACTGGCCGAGACCAACGGCCGCCTCGAGGCGCACCGCACCGGGCAGACCGAGACCCTGCCCACGGGCCTGGTCCTGCGGTCGGTCGGCTACCGGGGGCGTCCCGTCGCCGATCTGCCGTTCGACGAGACGCGCGGCATCCTCCCCAACGAGGAAGGCCGGGTCGTGGACCCGGAAACGAACGAGCCCCTGCCCGGGGTGTACACCGCAGGCTGGATCAAGCGCGGGCCCACCGGCGTCATCGGCACCAACAAGCAGTGCTCCGCGCAGACCGTCGAGCATCTGGTCCAGGACTTCGTGGCCGGCCGCCTCGTCGCCCCCGTCGCCGACCGGGAGAAGCTCGCGGCGCTGATCTCCGAGCGCCGGCCGGACTATGTGGACTACCGGGGCTGGCAGCAGATCGACAAGCAGGAACGCGCCCGGGGCGGTGCTGTGGGCCGCTCCCGCGTGAAGTTCGTCGCTGTCGACGATCTCCTCGCTGCCTCCCGAATCGAGTCCTGACCTGGCGTCGAGCTCCCGACGGGCCACCCGGACGGGCGCGGTCGAATTGCCCGCCCGCAGGTGTGCTGTGTCTAATGGGTGCGCCAAGTCGTCGCTGTCGGGGCGGACGTGGGTGCGACGGCACGAACGAACGATGGGTTGTCGAATGTTCGAGAAGAAGGGTCGGCCGAACAGTCGCGGCCGCGCCGGACGCTGGTCCGGCCGTGTCGTCACCGCGCTGGTGGGCGTCGGCGCCGCCACGCTCACCATGACCGGACCCGCCGCCGCGGTACCCCTGTGGCCCGGCGGACCCGAACTGCCGAGCGTGCAGGAACTCGTCGAACGGCTGCCCGGCCAGGCGCCGGAACCCGCCCCGTTCTCCGCACCGTCGATCAACCCGTCGAACGGTGAGACGGTGGGCGTCGCGCAGCCGATCATCATCCGCTTCGACGAGCCGATCACCGACCGCGCCGCCGCCGAGCGGCACATCGAGGTCCAGGCCGACCCGCCCGTCGACGGGCACTTCTACTGGGCGTCGGACCGGCAGGTGCGCTGGCGGCCCTACGAGTTCTGGCCCGCCCACACCCAGGTCACCGTGAACGCCGGGGGCACGCAGTCGTCGTACACCGTCGGCGACGCGCTGATCACCGTCGCGGACGACGCCACCAAGACCATCACCGTCACCCGCAACGGTGAGGTCGTCAAGACCATGCCGACGTCGTTCGGCAAGCCGGGCTACGAGACGCCCAACGGCACCTACATCGTCGGCGAGAAGTTCCGTGACATGTACATGGACTCGTCCACGTACGGCGTGCCGGTGGACTCGCCCGAGGGGTACCGCACCTACGTCGAGTACGCGACCCGCATCTCCAACAGCGGCATCTTCGTGCACGCGGCGCCGTGGTCCGAGTGGGCGCAGGGCAACACGAACGTCAGCCACGGTTGCCTGAACGTGAGCACCGAGGACGGCCGCTGGTTCTTCGAGAACGCCCGGAAGGGTGACCCGGTGATCGTGCAGAACACCGGGGGCGGCATCCTCAACGGCTGGGACGGCCTCGGTGACTGGAACCTCTAGCCGGACAACGGCCGGCGCCGGCGAGCACTTCGTACCTCGACGGTGACGAGAGTACTCGTCGGCGCCAGACCGGCGTAACCTCCGGTTCGTCCGCGGCAGACACACTGCCGCAGTGCGCTCGAGTCCGGAAAGAGTACTGCCCCGAACCGACCGGGGTCCGTGGGGACGCCCGTGGGGCGACTACGCGCTGTTCGCCGCGCTGATCGGACCGAATCTCGCGCTGCTGGTCCTGTTCACGTACCGGCCGCTCGTCGACAACATCCGACTGTCGTTCTTCGAGTGGAACATCTCGAGCCCCACCGCGACGTTCGTCGGACTGGGCAACTACCGCGAGTGGTTCGGCCGTGCCGACACGTGGCAGATCGTCGGCAACACCGTCGTCTTCACCGTCGCGACCGTCGCGGGCTCCATGCTGCTCGGACTGGCGCTGGCTCTGCTGCTGGACCGGAAACTGCTGGGCCGCAACCTCGTCCGGTCCGCACTCTTCGCTCCGTTCGTCATCTCCGGTGCCGCGGTGGGGGTGGCGTTCCAGTTCGTGTTCGATCCCAACTTCGGCCTCGTCCAGGACCTGCTGGGCAGGCTGGGGCTCAACACCCCGGACTTCTACCAGGATCCGGCCTGGGCGCTGGTGATGGTCACCCTCACCTACCTGTGGAAGAACCTCGGCTACACGTTCGTCATCTATCTGGCGGCCCTGCAGGGCCTGCGTCCCGAACTGTCCGAGGCCGCCGCGATCGACGGCGCCTCGTCGTGGACGGTCTTTCGACGCGTCCTGCTGCCGCAGCTCCGTCCCACCACGTACTTCCTGTCGATCACCGTGCTGCTCAACTCCTTCCAGGTCTTCGACATCATCAACGTGATGACCCGGGGCGGGCCGCTCGGTACCGGCACCACCACGATGGTCTACCAGGTCTACAACGAGTCCTTCCGGAACTTCCGGGCCGGCTACGGTGCCACCGTCGCGACGATCATGTTCCTCGTGCTGCTGGCCGTCACGGTCTACCAGGTGCGCCTGATGGACCGCGACGACACTGCGCGCCCCGCCCGCCGTCCCCGGCGCGCGCGTGGGGGTAGGCGTGGGCGTGGGCGTGCGACCGAATGTGACACGCGTTCGATCACATCGAAGCCATGTGACATTCGGTCGGTCCAGCGGACGGGGGGTGCGGAATGACGACGCTCCTGGAGCGCCCGGTCACGACCACGGAACCGGCAGCGGCGCAGCCGTATCGGCGTCGCGAGCGCACGATCCGGGTACTCGCCTACGCCGCGATGGTCGTGGCACTGCTCGTCGTGGCGCTGCCGCTGTACTGGATCGTGGTGACCTCGTTCAAGCAGCGACCCGACATCTACACGCTGCCGGTCACCTGGTGGCCCTCCGTGTTCCATCCCCGGAACTACACGGAGGCAGTCACCTCGGTGCCGTTCGGCACGTTCCTGCGGAACTCGTTGATCATCACCACGGTGCTGTCGAGCGTGAAGTTCGTCCTCGGCATCCTGAGCGCCTACGGTCTGGTGTTCCTGCGCTTCCCCGGCAAGAACCTCGTGTTCCTCGGTATCGTCGCCGCGCTGATGGTGCCGAACCAGATCACTGTCATCTCCAACTACGCGCTGGTGGCGGAATGGGGGTGGCGCAACACCTTCCAGGGGATCATCGTGCCGCTGGCAGGTGTGGCATTCGGAACGTTTCTGCTGCGCAACCATTTTCTGTCCATTCCCGCCGAGATCATCGAGGCGGCGCGGATGGACGGGGCCGGGCACGTCCGCCTGCTGTGGCGGGTCGTGCTACCCGTGTCCGGACCGACCCTGGTCGCGTTCGCGCTCATCACCGTGGTCAACGAGTGGAACGAATACCTGTGGCCGTTTCTCATGGCCGACGACGCGTCCGTGGCGCCGCTGCCGATCGGGCTGACCCAGCTGCAGAACAACGACGGCGTCACCAACTGGGGGCCGGTGATGGCCGGCACGGTGCTGGCCATGCTGCCGATCCTCGTGATCTTCCTCGCGCTGCAACGTCACATGATCAAGGGCCTCACCTCCGGTGCGGTCAAGGGCTGAACTCTCCAGGAGCAATTTCGTGAACATCGACAGGCGTGGATTTCTGGGACTGACCGGGCTCGTCGCCGCGAGCGCCGCGCTGGCGGCGTGCGCCGGCACCGGGTCGTCCGGGTCCTCGGAATCCGCATCCGCGGCGAACACCATCAAGTTCTGGTCCAACCACCCGGGCAAGTCCCAGGACGTGGAGCGCGAGCTCATCGCCCGGTTCGAGGCGAAGTACCCGGACCTGACGGTCGACCTGATCGACGGCGGCAAGAACTACGAAGAGGTGTCGCAGAAGTTCAACGCGGCCCTGTCCGGAGGCGACCTGCCCGACGTCGTCGTCCTGTCGGACGTGTGGTGGTTCAACTACGCGCTGACCGGCGCGATCACCCCGCTCGACGACCTCTTCGCCGAGGTCGGCGTGGACACCGGGGACTACGTCGATTCCCTGCTGGCCGACTACCTCTTCGAGGGCCGTCACTTCGCGCTGCCCTACGCCCGCTCGACGCCGCTGTTCTACTACAACCGGGACGTCTGGCGGCAGGCCGGTCTTCCCGACCGCGGACCCGCCACCTGGCAGGAGTTCGCCGAGTGGGGTCCCGAACTGCAGCGGGTGGTCGGGTCCGGCAAGCTGGCACACGGCTGGGGTAACGCCAAGGACTACCTCGGCTGGACGTTCGAAGGACCGATCTGGACGTTCGGCGGAGCCTACTCCGACGGCTGGCGGCTGCGTTTCGGCGACGCGGAGACGATCGCCGCGGGTCAGTTCCTGAAGGACATGATCCACACCGGGAGGTACGCGGGCGTGTCCACGGACATCGCCAACGACTTCTCCGCCGGGATCATCGCGTCCACCATCGCCTCGACCGGCGATCTGTCCGGCATCACCGCGAACGCCGCGTTCGACTTCGGCACCGCGTTCCTGCCCGCCCCCGACGGGACGCCGGGATGCCCCACCGGCGGTGCGGGACTGGCGATTCCGGCGAACATCTCCGACGAGCGGAAGCGCAACGCGCTGAAGTTCGTCGACTTCGTCACCAACGGGGAGAACACCGCCTACTTCTCGCAGAAGATCGGCTACATGCCGGTGCGCAAGTCCGCCACCGAGGATCCCGGGATGAGAGCATTCCTCGAGCAGAACCCCAACGCCCGCACCGCTGTCGATCAGCTCGCGCGCACCCGGTCGCAGGACTACGCGCGCGTCTTCGTGCCCGGCGGCGACCAGATCATCGGCACCGGCCTCGAACAGATCGCGCTGCAGGGGGCCGACGTGCCGACGGCGTTCGGCGACGTCGCGCGGCAGCTGCAGCAGATCATCGACCGTCAGATCACCCCGAATCTGTAGGGAAAGCCTTGGCAAGCATACGTTTCCGGTCCGTCACCCACTGCTACCCCGGTGCCGATCGGCCGTCGGTGGACCGCCTCGACCTCGATGTCGCGGACGGGGAGTTCCTGGTCCTGGTCGGGCCGTCGGGCTGCGGGAAGACCACGAGCCTGCGCATGCTCGCGGGCCTCGAGGCGGTCGACGACGGTCGCATCGACATCGGTGGGGCCGACGTGACGGGACTGCCGCCCAAGGCCCGCGACGTGGCGATGGTGTTCCAGAACTACGCGCTGTACCCGAACATGACCGTGGCCGAGAACATGGGTTTCGCGTTGCGCAACGCCGGCGTCGGCAGGGTGGAACGGACGACGCGGGTGCTCGACGTCGCGCGGATGCTCGAACTCGAGCCGCTGCTCGACCGCAAACCGGGCAAGCTCTCGGGTGGGCAGCGACAGCGCGTGGCCATGGGCCGGGCGATCGTGCGACGGCCCGCGGTGTTCTGCATGGACGAACCGCTGAGCAACCTCGACGCGAAGCTGCGCGTCAGCACGCGTTCGCAGATCGCCGGACTGCAGCGGCGACTCGGCACGACGACCGTGTACGTCACCCACGACCAGGTGGAGGCCATGACGATGGGGGACCGGGTGGCCGTCCTCGACGGCGGTCGCCTGCAGCAGGTCGCCGCACCCCGCGTCCTGTACGACAACCCCGTCAACACCTTCGTCGCCGGGTTCGTCGGTTCGCCCGGCATGAACCTGCTCGACGCACCCGTCCGCGACGGCGCGGCCGTGCTCGGCGCCCTACGAGTGCCGGTTCCGGCCGACGTCGGCGCCGACCGGATCGTCGTCGGGGTGCGGCCCGAGGCATGGACCCCCGTGGGCGCGTGGCGGTCCGGGACGCTGTCCCTGACGGTGGACCTGGTCGAGCAGCTCGGCGCGGAGGCCTTCGTCCATGCGACGGCGACCGGGCCGGCCGACTGGTCGAGCGCGACGGGCAAGGTCGTCGTACGGGTGGATCGACGAGTTGCGATCGGTCCGGGGGAGCAGGTGTACCTGCTCCCGCAGCCGGGGGAGGTCTACTTCTTCTCCGCGACGACCGGTGCTCGCCTCGGTGTCGGCGACCGAATGTCACATACGTTCGATTCGATCGAACGCGTGTGACATTCGGTCGAACCGGCGGCATGCGGGCGAACCGGCGGCATGCGGGCGAACCGGCGGCATGCGGCGGGCGGGCTCAGCCCGGATACGGCGGGTACTGCCGTTCGCGCAGCACGGTGCTCAGATGGACGGCGTTCCGTGCCAGTGCCTGCGTGGTCGTGGATACCTGTTCCGGAACCTCGGACAGGTCCTTGAAATCCGTGCCGGACATCGCTTCCCCGTTCCAGTAGGTGCAGCCCTGGGCCGGGATGCTGAACCCGATGTCGTTGAGACCCTGGAACAGGTCGGCGACGATCTTGTGCGCACCGTCCTCGTTGCCCACGACCGCGGCGACGGCGACCTTCCCGACCATGCGTGGCCGGTTCTCGTCGTCGGTGCTCGACAGTTCCGCGTCGAGGCGTTCGAGCACGCGCTGGGCGACGCTGGACATGTGGCCCACCCAGGTCGGCGTGGCGACGACCAGGATGTCGGCGGCGGCGACGCGTTCGAGCAGGCCCGGCCACTCGTCGCCGTCACCCATGTCCGCCTCCACACCGGGACGGACGTCGTGGTCGACGACGCGCACCGATTCGGTGGTCACGCCGTGCCCGGCGAGCGCGGACAGGACATGCGACACCATCAGGTCGGTGCTGGACTCCGCCGGGGACGGTTTGAGTGTGCAGTTCAGGGCGAGGGCACGAAGGGTGGTCATGGGTGCGGTTACCCGGTCCGGTGGGTGTCAATCCCCGGCCGCGGGTTTCCCCGGGCTCGGTTCGGGCACCCGGGTGATCGCATCGGTGCCGTAGCGAGCGGCGCCGGCGCTCAGAGCGAAGTGCGGACCGGAGGAACACCTGATGACAGAGCCGAATTCGTATCGATACACCGCAACGGCCGAGGACACCTCGGTGCGCATCGACGGGCATTCACCGGACCTGCGCGTGACGACGCCGGACAACGCCGCCGGGTTCGACGCGGTGACGCCCGAGCAACTGTATGCGGCGGCATTGGCGGCGTGCGTGTACCAGACCCTCATCGCGACGGCGTCGGCCGGCGATCACGACCTGGGGGAGTGCGCCGTGGACGCCCGCGTCGAACTCACTTCACGGGGCAACCAGGAGTTCGATCTCTCCGCCGAGGTCGACGTGCGGCTGCCTCGTGTCGAGGATCGTGATGCCAGGGAAACCCTCGCGTTGCGGGCCGTCGAACGGTGTCCGATGGCCAAGTCGGTCCAGGTGCGACTCGCCGGCGCGCACGCGTAGTGACGAGCACGAGCCGGAACGCACGGTGACCGCGCCGTCCGGATGGAGCGGACGGTCGAGCGCTACCGCTCCGCGGCGGCCGGCGCCTACCCGGCGGGAAGGCACGGTCCGTCGGGCGGCGGGGTGTGTTCGTAGCCGGGGTAGCAGGGCAGTACCTGTGGTGCTGCGGGCGCCGGTGCAGGTGCCGGGGCGGGCGCGGGAGCCGACCCGGCGGGAAGGCACGGTCCGTCGGGCGGCGGGGTGTGCTCGTAGCCGGGGTAGCACGGCAGAACCTGTGGTCCTGCGGGCGCAGGTGCCGGAGCCGGGACGGGGGCAGGGGCAGGAGCCGGCGGTGCCGATCGAGGCGCCGGCCTCGCGGGGGCGGCGTCCTGGGGTGGAACTTCGCCGTCCTGGGCTGGAACCTCGGCAGCCTGGGACTCCGTCCGAGGTGGCGTCGGCTCCTGTTCCGCGGCTGTCGAGGTGGTCGGTGCGGCCGAGGGCGTGGACGTCGGAGAGGCCGGCTGCACCGCGATGGGGACGGGCGTCGGGTCGGCGTCGTCGGACGACACGGCCCCGAGGGCCACGCCGCCGACGACGAGGACGGCGACGATCGCCGCGAGAACCGGGATCATGACGCGCCGGTTCCGGGTGAGCGGAGCGACCGCGGGAACGGACCTGCCGGTGGGATGTGACGGCGCGGCCGCGGCGCGTGCCGCCGCGGCCAGCTCGCTCACCGATCCGTAGCGCCGCGCGGGTTCGGGTGCGGTTCCGCGTGCGACGACCTCGACCATGCCGGCCGGAAGATCCGAGACCGCCGACGACGACTGCGGGGCCCCCGCTCGTCCACCCGAGGACTGGAAGAGTCTGCCGGTGAGGCATTCGTACAGCACCGTCGCCAGGCCGTAGACGCCCGTCGCCGCGCCGGGATGCGGGGGGAACCCGACGTCGGTGAGGAGAACATTTCCGTCGCCCTGCACCAGGACGTTCGCCGACGTCACTTCCTGTTCGACCAGCCCGGCCGCGTGCACGGCCTCGAGCGCCGACGCCAATTGCTCGACGACACCGACTGCCCGCGGGACGTCCATCGCGCCGGTGGACCGGAGCATCGTCTGCAGATCGGTGCCCTCGACGACGGGCGTTGCGAGGAAGAGCCGGGTGCCGATCTGCCCGAAGTCGTGGATCGGGAGCACACGAGGGTTCCGGATCCGGGCGGCGATCTCGGCTTCGCGTTCGAAACGAGCGCGGTACTCGTCGTCCTCGGTCACCTCGGGTGGCAGCGCCCGCACCGCGACGTTCCGGCCGGTGGTGGTGTCGAACGCGGCCCATACCTCGCCCGTCGCGTCCACCGACAGTGGACGGTCCAGGCGATACCTGCCGAACAGGGCACCAACTTGCATCTGTCACTCTCCGCCCCTGGAAGTAGCTGTGGCTGCGGATCCGTGCACCGGAAGGATCGACCGCCTCCTCCACCGGAAGTCTATGCGGCGGATGTGCGCAGTGTCGCGCTCGGCCTCGAACCGCGCTCCTACGCTGGTTCTTTCGCCCGCGACCTCAGGCCACCGACTGCGCCGTTGCCGGAAGCGCTGCCCGGGAGAAGCGCACGGCGCCGTCCTCGAGTCGTCCGCGGCGCATCATCACCAGGTCCCGGACGTAGTTCTGGAACAGCCGCCACGGCGCCGCGGGGCCCTGCCTGGGCATCGAATCGATGCTGCGCAGGACGTACCCGGACGCGAGATCGACCAACGGGGACGTCGCGGTCGTGGTCGCGGGGGCCGTCGGGGTGCAGTAGGCGTATCCGCGGGCGTCCATGTGGCGCAGCAGGCGGCACACGTATCCGGCGACGAGATCGGCCTTCAACGTCCACGACGCATTGGTGTATCCGACGGTGAATGCGAGATTGGGCACCCCGGAGAGCATCATCCCCTTGTACGCCAGCGTCTTTCCCATCTCGACGTCGCGACCGTCGACGCTCACGGCCATCCCGCCGAGCAGAAGCAGGTTCAGTCCCGTCGCGGTGACGATCACGTCGGCGGCGAGTTCCTGCCCGGATTCCAGGCGGATCCCGTGTTCGGTGAAGGTGTCGATCGTGTCGGTGACGACCGTCGCCCGGCCCTCCCGCAGCGCCCGGAACAGGTCGCCGTCGGGCACGAAACAGACGCGCTGGTCCCACGGGTCGTATCGCGGCCGGAAGTGCACGTCCACCTCGTAGTCCGCGGGCAGGTGGCTCTGCACGCCCTTGCGTAGCAGCCGCTTGACCAGATCGGGCCGGCGCCGGCTCAACTGGAAGAAGGCCATGCTGCCCAGCACGTTCGCCCAGCGGACGATAGGGTAGGCCAGCTTCAGCGGTATCCGGCCGAGCAACGCGCCGGCGACCGGGTCGATCGAGGGACGCGACATGACGTAGCTCGGAGAGCGCTGCAGCATCGTCACGTGTGCGGCCGTCCTCGCCAGTGCCGGGACGAGAGTCACGGCGGTGGCGCCGCTGCCGACGACGACGACGCGCTTGCCGGTGCAGTCCAGGTCCTCTGGCCAGTGCTGTGGGTGTACGAGGGTGCCGGTGAACCGTTCCACGCCGGGAAACTCGGGGGTGTAGCCCTCGTCGTAGCGGTAGTAGCCCGAATTGACGAACAGGAAGCCGCACGTGAGGCGAACTCGTTCCCCGGTGTCGGTGCGCTCGGCCGTCACGGTCCAGCGGGCGGCCGGCGTGGACCATTCGGCGCGGACCACGCGATGCCGGAACCGGACCTTCTCGTCGATGCCGCGATCCCGTGCGGTGCGGCGGACGTAGTCGCGGATGGACGGGCCGTCGGCGAAGGTCTCGGGCTCGGCCCACGGCTCGAACGAGTACCCCAGGGTGAACATGTCCGAGTCGGACCGGATGCCCGGGTAGCGGAAGAGGTCCCAGGTGCCGCCGATGACGTCGCGTGCCTCGAGGACGGTGAAGGTCTTGTCCGGGCATTCGTCCTGCAGGTGACAGGCCGCGCCGATACCGGAGAGTCCGGCGCCGACGATCAGGACGTCGACGTGTTCGTCGTGCATCGCGCTTCTCCGTTCCCGGGGGTCTGGGCGACCGGGGCAGCTGACGCAGACACTACCAACGCGCCGAGCACTCGGCGGCGACGCCGCTGTGGAATCAGCGGCGACGCCGCTGTGACATCGGCGGCGACGCCGCTGTCGTATCGGCGGTGATGCCGCTGTGGAATCAGCGGCGACGCCGCAGCGCCCCCTGCAACGCTGCGGTGCCGCCGATACCTGCTGCCAGCACGAACAGCAGCAGGACGACATTGGCGGTCACGGCTGCACCTGCCGTGCCGCGCTTCGGAGACCGCACCCGCGGGGTGTGGTCAGGATGGCGAGCAGATGGACCATGGCTGTTCCTCCGTCGACACTTCCGACTGCTGGAGCAACGCCCGTCCGGGCAGGGAGCGCAGCAGTCGCCTCTACGAGACGAAACCGGCTGCTTCTCAACCTTGTTTGCAAGAGTAACGTCTCCGCGGCGTGCCCGTAGGCCGAATCCGTGAAGATTCCGTGAAGATCCCGGAAGTCCCGTCGCGGCCGTGGCCCGAGCATCTCAGCGGGCTCCGGAGCGTACGGACCGCACCGACCGCGGATCCGCCGGGACGCACCTCTCGTAGGTGCGCACGGCGTCGGCCGCGGAACGGTCCCACGAATAGCGGGTGCTCGCCCGGTCGTGGCCGGCGAGACCGAAGGCGGTGCGCTGGACGTCGTCGGTGAGCAGGGTGTGTACCGCCGCCGCGACCGCGTCGGCCGCGTGCGGGGGCACCAGCGTGCCCGTGACCCCGTCGACGACCGTGTCGAGCAGGCCGCCGACCGCGGTGGCCACCACCGGCCGCCCGCATGCCATGGCTGCGAGCGGCACCAGGCCGAGCGGTTCGTACCAGGGCGTGCATACGACGACGTCCGCCGACCGCAACAGCGCCGGCATGTCCGTCCGGGACACGTGCCCGGTCATGTGCACCCGGTCGAGCACGCCGTGGTCCCCGGCGACGGCGCGCAGACGTGCGGCCTCGTCGGGGGCGCCGTCGTCCGCCGGTCCGCCGGCGATCACCAGTTCCGTGCCGGGGAGCAGGGCCAGCGCCCGGATCGCCACGTCGAAGCCCATCCGCGGCACGAGCGGCCCGACAGCGACGATGCGGCGCCCCGGCCCGCGCGCCGGAGCCTCGGGGCCGGTGGGCGCGAACTGCGCGAGGTTCACCCCGCAGGGCACGACGGACGTGCGGGTGCGGGGCAGGCCCAGCGCGGCGAGCTCGAACACCTCGTCCGTGCAGGTCGCGGCGACCCGGCTCGCGCCGCGCGCCAGGAGCCGCTCGATACGGATCCGGTTCGGCGACCCGGTCTGCGCCCCGCCCCGGTGCCGGCTCTCCACCACACCCAGGGTGTGGAAGGTCTGCACCGTGGGCACCGTGACGGTGCGGGCGGCGAGCTGCGTCGCGATCCCCGGCATCCAGCAGTGGGCGTGGGCGACGTCGGGCCGATCCCTCGTCCATTCCCGTTCGAGGAAGGTACCGAGCTCACCCATCCGTGGGAGCAGCTCGTCCGCCGGCAGCGGAGCCGGCGGACCGGCGGGGACGTGGACCACCTCGTACCCGTCGTCGGTCGGGACTCGCTCGGGTATGTCGGGGTCGTCGCGACGGGTGTAGACGGTCACGTCGTGTCCTGCGCGCACCAGCGCCGCCGACAGCTCGGCGACGTGCACCTTCCGGCCGTCCGCATCGACGTCGCCGGGGACCGTGAAGGGGCTTGCGTGATCGGACACCATCGCGATCTTCATGGCCCTTCCCTTCTGCGGATCGTCGTGCCCGTCGCCTCGCCTGACAGCGCCTCGCCTGACAGCCTCGTCGCGCCGCCCGACCGCGCGTACGACCCGCGGACCCACCGCCGGTCGTGGTGCAGGTCCGGACTCCGAACGTGCGGGGGCATCACGTGCGGGGGCATCGACGAGCCGTGGACGTGCCACGACGGCACGTTCACCGAGGACGCCATGGGTGCAGGGTTGCCGATTCTGCGGCAGGTAAACCGCGCGGACGGAAATTGCCGCCGGATCGGTGCGGGCACGTTTACTCGCGTGGGTCGGGGGCACACGAATCGAGAGACCGTGAGGCACCGACGAAGGAGTAGCTGTGCACGCCGATCGATTCGCAGACTTCACCACCGCGACCGGCCCGTTCGCCTCGGTGTACTACGAGGATTCGCACGCGACCGAGGATGCCGCAAAGGTTGCGGAACTGACCTGGCGTTCCATCGCGGAGCAACTGGAACAACTCGGGACTCCGCAGGCCGTGCTCGGCCACGTCGAGCGCGCGGTGACCGAGGCGCCGGCGGCGGTCGGCAGCGGTGGCCGCGCGATCGTCGCGAACCCGGACGGGGTACTCGTGCACGAGCGGCTCGTGCGCCCGCCGCTGCGCACCGAGGTGCGACTGTCCGACATGCCTTACCTGCTCCCGCTGGTGGAACACGGCACGAGCGGCCGGCCCTACCTCGTGGCCGCCGTCGACCACGCGGGCGGCGACCTGACCGTCTACGACCGGCACGGCGGCGTGCTCCACGAGGAGACGGTCGCCGGGGAGGGCTACCCGATCCACAAGGCGGCCGGCGCCCAGTCGCCCGGTTACGGGGATCCCGAACCCAACGTCGAGGAGCAGCGGCGCCGCAACATCGCCGCCGCCGCCGACCGCATCACCGAACTGGCCGACGAGCACCACGCCGAGCCGGTGTTCGTGATCGGCGAGGTCCGCTCCCGCACGGACCTGGCGGAGGCCCTGCCCCAGCGCACCGGCGACGTCCTGGTGCAGGTGCAGACCGGTTCTCGCGCCGACGGCTCCGACCGCGAGCGGATCCGGGATGTCATCCAGGAGGAACTGGCGCAGCGTCGCCTCGCCGAGATGGACGACGTGGCCGAGCGCTATCGGGCCGGCGCCGGAACCGGCCTGGCCGTCGAAGGGGTGACCGAGGTGACGGCGGCGCTGCGCGAACGGCGGGTCGACACGCTGATCCTGGGGGACCTCGACGACACCACGGTGCTCGTGGGCGACGACCCGTCGCTCGTGGCTGCCGACGCAGGAGCGCTGTCCGAGATGGGTTCGGGCAGCGAGCGCGTCTGCCGCGCCGACGAAGCCCTGCCGTTCGCGGCCGTGGCCACCGGCGCCGCCGTGCTCCGCATGGACGAGCGCCTCACGCCGGCGGACGGCATCGGCGCCCTGCTGCGCTACTGACGGCCGGTGTCAGGACTGCACCGGCCACGGCACCGTCGCCTGCAGGACAGCCTCCTGCAGCGCGTCGGTGCGCCACGCCGTGACCCGCTGGTACTCGGGGTCGGCGACCATCTCGGAGAAGGCACGCCGCGTCGGGTAGCGCACGAGCAGGACCGCGTCCCAGTCCTGCCCGGTCTCCGCCACGAGCGCGGTCGACCCGTCGCCCGCGTAGAGCACCTCGCCGCCGTAGCGCGGCAGGAACGTCTCGTGGAGGGCGTCGGCGTAGCGGGCGTAGATCTCGCGACCACCGGTGCCGAACCGCAGCAGGTTCAGCATCACCACCGGCCCGCCCGGGTCCTCGGCGAGAAAGCGCTTCAGGTCGGCACCACGTGGATCGACAGCCATGTTCCGGAGTCTGGCACAACATCGGACACGCCGTGCTCTCCGACTGCCGGCGCGGCGGCCGGTCATGGGGGCCGAACCGCAGTCGCTGCCGTACCGCGTACGGTCGGAGAACGTTCCGTGCACCCCTGGTTCAGGAGCCCACCACATGACCGAGCCCGCCGAACCCATCGTCGTTCTGCTGGTCGAGGACGACGCCGGCGACGAATTGATGACCCGCGAGGCCCTGGAGGACCACAAACTGGCCAACGCACTGCACGTCGTACGCGACGGTGAGCAGGCGTTGAGCTTCCTCTTCCGGCGCGACCCCTACGCCGACGCGCCGCGGCCCGATCTGATCCTCCTCGACCTGAACCTGCCCCGCTACGACGGCCGGGAGGTCCTCGCACAGATCAAGGCCGACCCGGAACTGCGGCACATCCCGGTGGTGGTGCTCACCGCCTCCGCCGCCGAGGAGGACCTGCTCCGCAGCTACCGGCTGCACGCCAACGCCTACATCACCAAGCCGGTCGACTTCCCGCAGTTCGCGGAGGTGATCCGGCGGATCGACAACTTCTTCCTCCACATCGTGCGCCTTCCTCGTTCCCACTGAGTTCCGTCGGCGGCAGGTTTGGTTCGTTGCGCAGGGGGTAGCGCCTCCGGTATGACGCGTACGGACCGGATCCGGGACCCGTGGGGTGCTCGCACTCCCTACGGTCCCGGTGAGACGTGGCCGACCAGGGTGGACATGTATCTCGCCGAGGGGGTGGACGAGGACGACGTCGACACCTGGGTGCAGTCGGCGACGATCCTGCACTCGAACGGGGACGGGCTGGACATCGCCGTCGAGAACGGGCGCATCGTGGGCGTGCGGGGCCGGGCGGTCGACCGGGTCAATCACGGCCGGCTCGGTCCGAAGGACCTGTTCGGCTGGCAGGCGAACCATTCGCCGGATCGGTTGACCACACCGCTGATCCGGCGCGACGGTGCGCTCGTGGAGACGGACTGGGACACGGCGATGGACGCCGTCGCCGGGCGCACGAAGGAGTTGCTGGCCGAACGCGGTCCGAGTTCGATCGGCTTCTACACCACCGGTCAGCTCTTCCTCGAGGAGTACTACACGCTGGCGCTGATCGGACACGGCGGCATCGGCACCAACCACATGGACGGCAACACCCGGCTGTGCACGGCGACGGCGGCCGCGGCGCTGAAGGAGTCCTTCGCGTGCGACGGTCAACCGGGGTCGTACACCGACATCGACCACGCCGACGTGATCGCCCTGTACGGGCACAACATGGCCGAGACCCAGAGTGTGCTGTGGACCCGGGTGCTCGACCGGCTCGCCGGCCCGAACCCCCCGGCGATCGTCTGCGTCGACCCGCGGGAGACGCCGGTGGCGCGCGCGGCCACCGTGCACCTCGCACCCCGGCCCGGCACCAATGTGATGCTGATGAACGGGCTGCTGCACGAGATCGTGCGGCACGGCTGGATCGACCGCGACTACGTCGACGCCCACACCGTCGGCTTCGACGAGCTGGAGAAGCAACTCGAGGGCTACCCGGCGGAGAAGGTCGCGCAGGTGTGCGACGTCCCGCTCGCCGACCTGCGGGCGGCCGCCCGGCTCCTGGGCACCGCCGAACGGTTGCTGTCCACCGTGCTGCAGGGTTTCTACCAGTCCCATCAGGCCACCGCCGCTGCCGTCCAGGTGAACAACGTGCACCTGATCCGCGGCATGCTCGGCAAGCCGGGGTGCGGGGTGCTGCAGATGAACGGCCAGCCCACGGCGCAGAACACCCGCGAGTGCGGGGCCGACGGCGACCTGCCGGCGTTCCGGAACTGGGCCAACGACGAACACATCCAGGAGCTGGGGCGGGTGTGGAACATCGACCCGATGCGGATCCCGCACTACACCGCGCCCACCCACCTGATGCAGATGATGCGGTACGTCGAGGACGGTTCGATCCGGTTCCTGTACGTCAACGGCACCAACCCGGCGGTGTCGTTGCCGGAACTCGGCCGCATCCGCGAAATCCTGTCCCAGAAAAGGCTTTTCCTCGTCGTGCAGGACATCTTCCTGTCCGAGACCGCGCAACTCGCCGACGTCGTGCTGCCGGCCGCCACGTGGGGGGAGAAGACCGGCACGTTCACCAATGTCGACCGCACCGTGCACCTGTCGGAGAAGGCCGTCGACCCGCCCGGGCAGGCCCGGCCCGATCTGGACATCTTCCTCGACTACGCCCGCCGGCTGGGACTGCAGGACAAGGACGGGCAGCCCCTGGTCAAGTGGTCCACGCCGGAGGAGGCGTTCGAAGCCTGGAAGCAGTGCACCGCGGGACGGCCGTGCGACTACACCGGCCTCTCGTACGACAGGCTCCGCGGCGGCAGCGGCATCCAATGGCCCTGCAACGACGAGCACCCCGACGGCACCGAGCGCCTCTACGCCGACGGGAAGTTCTGGAGCGCACCGGACTACTGCGAGAGCTACGGCCGCGACATGGTCACCGGCGCCCCGCTCGAACCGACCGAGTACAAGGCGATGAACCCCCTCGGCAAGGCCGTGATCAAGGCAGGGGAGTATCTGCCCCCGCACGAGGTGGTCTCCGAGGAGTTCCCCTACCTGCTGACCACCGGGCGGACCCTGTATCACTTCCACACCCGTACCAAGACCGGGCGGGCGCCCCAACTGCAGAACGCCGCCCCCGAGGTGTGGGTGGAGATGTCCGCCTCCGACGCCCAGCGGCACGGCTGGGGGGAGGGCGACCTGCTGCGCATCACCACCCCGCGTGGCCGGGTGGAGGCACGGCTGCGGATCAGCGGCATCCGTCCCGGCGTGCTGTTCCTGCCGTTCCACTACGGCTACTGGGACACCCCCGGCGGGCACGAGCCGGGCGACGCCGAGGGCCGCGCCGCCAACGAACTGACCGTCACCGACTGGGATCCGGCGTCGAAACAGCCACTGTTCAAGACCGGCGCCGCCCGGGCCGAGCGTCTCCTGGCCGGGGACGGCACACCGTCCGCCGCGCCGACGACCACCGCCTCACGACCGGTGGGCACCGACGTTCCCGACACCGTGGGCGGTCCTGCCGGCACCGCGACCGAGACCGTCGTCGACACGAGCGGAGGCGCATCGTGAACAAGGTAGGTCTGGCAATCCGCGAACTGCACCGCGCCGAGAACGACCTGGCGGGGGAATTGCTGCAGATCTCGGACCGGCAGAAGGCCGACCACGAGATCTTCTACCTCGGAAGGGATCTCGCGCGCTGGTCCCAGGAACACGTGCGCGAACTCGCCCGGGTCGGGCGCGACTACGACCTCGACCTCGACGCCGAACCGGAGGACGACCACACGATCCTGGCCCGCCTGCGGCAGAAGGGCAGCGAACTGCTCGGCCGGCGCCACGAGCCCGGCCTGCTGCTCCTGCACGACCTGCGCGAGATCCACCGGATGGCAGCCGGGGTCTCACTGGACTGGGAGATCCTGGCCCAGACCGCGCAGGCCATGCAGGACCGGGAACTGCTCGCCACGGCCGAACGCTGCCACCCGCAGACCCTGCGTCAGTTGCGCTGGGCCAACGCGAAACTCAAGGAGAGCGCCGCGCAGATCATGGTCACGGGCTGACCGGTACTCGTCCACGAGCACCGACTCCCGTGGTGAAGACAATTCCGCGGGAACGGATTACCTGTCGGAACCGCCCCCGAGTTCGAGGATGTCGACAACCTCCTCGGCCCGGGCGATCCACTCCCGTACTCGCGTCCCGGAAACCCGGCGGGGAAGCTGCCCCAAACGCAGCGTGCGCGTGTAGCCGCCCGCTCGGTCGCGAACCGGCAGTACGACGGAACCGATGTCGTAGGTTTCCTCTTCCTCGAGGTCGCGCAAGGTGTAGTCGACCGCCGATTCGACCACGCGCTCCCGGATGTTCCGCTCCTGGGCCGGGGTCAGTCTCCCGTTCGCATAACGGTGGGTGGCGTCGCGCATCCCTTCGTATGCGGCTCCGCCTTCCCGAGGAAGGAACGACAGCAGGAACCCGTGGGCGCGGACGAAGTCGAGACGGTCCCGGTAGAGCTGCCTCCCCGGCTCCTCGACGCCGCGGGCCTTGGCGAGCCACCGCTCCTGATCTTCCGGCGGGAGATCGAACACGAGCGAGTCACCGATCGGGGGCACGATCGGAACTCGCTGCGCCAGGCCGTTCTCCGGATCGATTCCGGGAGCCGACGCCGAGAGTACCGTTGCCATCTCGTCCCGACCCACCGCGGTGTAGACCGTGACCTCGCAGCCGATGTCGTGCGCGAGGTCCTCGACGGCCGTCCGGGCGCAGTCCGCCTCCTGGATCTCCGACAGCAGCCGGTGCTCCAGCCGAGCCAGCAACGAGGTTCCGACGAAGCTCCCGTAACCGCCCTGGAAGAAGATCAGCGGGGCCACCGGGTTGGTGACGGCCATGTCCGCCACAGCGCACAGGACGATCCAGTGATCGCCCGCCTCCACCGTGTCGGTGATGCGGGTGTCGATCCATGCCACCGAGTCCGCCAGCACCGGATCCCCCGACGGGGACGGGAACCAGTCGATTCCGTCGAACTTGTTCTCCCAGCGCCGGGCGAGGGCGGAGACCAGTTCCTCCTGCTCACCGCCCACGATGTTGATGCACAGCGACGCGCACTCCCGCAGCTTGGCGAACGTCTTCGACGTCTTCATCGGCATGAAGGAGACGAGGGGCGGATCGAGAGACACCGACCCGAAGGTCCCGACCACCAGCGCCAGCAGTTCGCCGTTGTCCGCACGGCCGGTCACGACGGCCACACCGGTCGGGTAGTGCCCCATCACCTCCCGGAAGAGCCCTCGGTCGACCGGGGTCGCGATATCCGTCATTGCGGTCCTCCTGATCTCGGGGACGGGATGGCTCCGGCGTGCATCGAGATGCCGGTTCAATGCTTGACGTACTCGGACTGCAGTTTCCGGCCGAGGCTCTCGGGCCGGAGGAACAGGATGCAGAGCACGCCGCCGACGAGGAGGATGATGCCGGTGATGGTGAATGCCTGGTGCACACCGACCGCCATGTTCGTCGCCATCTCGGGAGCCAGTGTGCTGCCGGCAGCGGGCGAGACATAACCGGCGCGGGCCATCAGCCAGCCCACGAGCGTCGGGGAGACGATGGCACCGATCGAGGCCACGCCGCCGAGCGTGGCCATGAGAATCGGCCGCTGCTTGGCGCCGACCGCATAAGCGATCGCAGAGGCGGTCATCGGGTACGCGAGGCTGCAGCCGGCGGCGAGGCACAGCAGGGCGACGGCCGGCACACCCGACGTCGTCTGGACCAGGATGAAGCAGATTCCGGCCACCAGCGCTGCGATACCGAACGGGACCGCGATCGCGCGATGCGCGTTGTGGCCGTGCTTCATCAACCGGTGGCCGAGGAAGCCGAGCAGCAGCAGCACGCCGGCTCCGAGGATCCAGGGAATGGTGGTGACGGTGCCTACCTGAGGAAGTGACAGGCCGACCACGGTGCCGAGGTACTGGGGCAACCAGGTCGTGACGAAACCCTGGACCCAGAAGTTGGAGGCCCCTCCGATCACCGCGGCGAGGAAGGTCATGCTGAGCAGCGCACGCCAGACGACGACAGGCTTCTGCTCGTCCACATCGGCCGTGGCGACCTCCGCGGTGCGGTCCGCCGGCTTCCGGTCGCCGGTACGGGCGTCGGCGCGATTCTGCTTGCCGTGCCCGGCGAACGGACCGTCGTCGGCGATCAGGAGCCAGGCGACGACCCACACGAATCCGACGATGCCGAGGACGCCGAAGGCCCAGCGCCAACCCCAGGCGACGATCACCCAGGCGAGGGCAGGCGCGGCGATGACCGGTCCCAGGGTCGAGCCGGCAGCAACCAAGTTGGACGGCAATGCGCGACGACGCGGCTCGAACCACGAATGAGCCGAGGTGAGGGACATCGCCGTCGCGGGGCCTTCAGCGCCGCCGAGGACGATGCGGGTCATCAGCAGCACCGCAGCACCGCCACCGAGGAGCATCGGGAACTGCATGACCGCCCAGACGACGCCCATCGTGAGGATGATCCACTTGACCGAGAATCTGGCAGCCAGGAAACCCGTGATCACGGAGACCACTGCGTAGAGGAAGAAGAACGCACTGCCGATGAATCCGAACTCGACGGCGGAGATTCCGAGATCGGGCATGGCCTCGGAGGCCACCAGGCCTAGTACGGCCTTGTCGGCGAAGGCCACGATCTGGAAGAGGACGAGCAGCGCCGTCACTATCCACGCCTTGCGGTTCATCCTGTGGAAGTCGATCCTCTTCTCCCCGTTTTCCGGGGAGGCGGAGACATCGGGCGCCACGGTCGAAGCCATGAGCAGCCACCTTTCCTAGCGAGCCGCGGATGCTGAATCCGTCGGCGAGTCGACAGTGGTTCAGAAGCTATTTCCACGCATCCCTACTGCGGTAGGAGGGAAACCTTTACTGTCGGCTCCCGCCGTGTTCACCCAGAATGAAGGGGTCGAGACCGGAGGAGGACTATGAGCACGCGCGCGTCGGACCTGTCCCTGGGTGAGCAGGTCGGGGCTGTCCGAACCGGGTCGGTGACGGCCGAGGACCTTGCTACGCAGGTCAGACGAGCGATCGAGCTGCGGGAACCGGAACTCGGTGCGTGGGTGTGCCTGTCGTCGACGATTGCGGAGCAGGCCCGTGCCGTCGACCGGGACCCCGGCTCTGCACCGTTGGCCGGGCTGTCCGTCGGAGTCAAGGACCTCATCGACGTCGCCGGGATGCCGACGCGCGGCGGTTCCGCAGTGACCTCCCCGAATCTGGTCGGCACCGACGCCGCCTGCGTGAGCCGCCTGCGTTCCCTCGGTGCGATCGTCCAGGGCAAGACCGTGACGACGGAGTTCGGCTACTTCACCCCCGGGCCCACCCGCAACCCGCACGCCCTCGGTCACACCCCCGGCGGGTCCTCCAGTGGCTCTGCTGCGGCCGTCGCAGCGGGGACCGTGCCCCTCGCGCTCGGCACCCAGACGGCCGGCTCGCTGACCCGGCCGGCCTCGTACTGCGGAGCCGCCGGCATGGTTCTCGCGCACGGCACCACGGACATGTCCGGCATCACCGGTCTGAGCGAGTCACTGGACGCCCTCGGCCTGCTGACCCGGTCCGTGTCCGATCTTCGCTTCGTGCACAACGCATTCAGCGGCCACGGGCACTCGGAGGTCCCGGCTCCGGAGCCGGTGACTCGGGGCCTGGTCTGGAACGCCGGTGCCCTCCACCCCGTGGAGCCCCCAATGTCGGCGTTGCTGGAACATGTGCCCGCCCTGTTGGAGGAGATCGGGGTGAAGGCCGAGCCTCTCGACTGGGACGATCATGTCCAGACCTTGTCCGAGGACCACGTCACCGTCATGTCGTACGAAGCCGCGCGGGCGCGGGCCCACGAATTCGACGAACACGCGGGTGCACTGAGCGCGCCGATCCGGGATCTGCTGGAGAACGGCCGCAGGATCGCCGGAACCGAGTATTCCGCGGCCCTGACCCGTCGGGACCGCTCCCGGGAACTGCTGGACGCGATTCTGGCCTCCGATCCGATCATCGTCGGCCCTGCAGCGCTGGGACCGGCCCCGCTCGGTCTGTCCGCAACCGGGTCGCCGATACTCAGCCGCCCGTGGCAGCTGCTCGGATTGCCGGTCGTGGTCGTGCCAGGTGCCCGCACGTCCGCGGGACTGCCACTGGGTCTTCAGATCGTCGGGCTACCGGGGCACGAGGACCGGCTGCTCGCCGTGGGCGAGAAGCTCGAAGTGCTCCTTCGCGAACTGCCGGAGATTGCCGTCTGAGCCGGCAAGCTCGCTCGGCTCGGTGAAATCTGCTCGCTCGGCTCGGTGAATCTGCTCGCTCGGCTCGGTGAATCTGCTCGCTCGGTAGAAAGGACCGCTCATGCTCGAGCCCCGCCCGACCAACCATCACAGGATGTTCCTCACCTGCTACGAGGACACCTTCGACCGCGGTTGGCACCACGTCGATCTGTTCGTCCACGACGAGTACGGCCGTGAGGTCAACTGGGTCCACTGGACAGTGGAGGCCGACGGCCCGGAGGCGGCCGACGAGTCGGTTCGCAGAGAGGAACCGCTCCTGCGACGGACCACGGAGTGGCAGCACCGGGTGAGCGCCGCGGGAATGGACTATTGGACTGCCGATGCCTGCTGGGACGACGCTCCGGCGGACGTTGCGTGAACCGGTCGTTCCCGCCCGGCGGGGGCGGGGACAATGTCGGGAGTCGGGGAGAAGCCCTGGCTCCCGAATTCGGAGGTGGTGACGAGCCATGGTGGAAAGCGCGGAAGACCTCCGAGCCGAGACGACGGTGTACGTGGTCGACGACGACTTCGAAGTATGCGAATCCGTCGACTGGTTGCTGGAGAGCATCGGGATCAGACCGGTGGTCTGCCACAGCGGCGAGCAGTTCCTCGACGCCTACGACGGCAGCCGGCCGGCCTGCATCGTCCTCGACGTGCGCATGCCCCGTATGAGCGGGACGCGGTTGCAGGAGAAGCTCAACGAGTTCGCGCCGCACGTCGCGATCATCTTCGTCTCCGCCCACGGTGACATCCGGATGTCCGTCTCCACCCTGAAGGCGGGTGCTCTGGATTTCCTCGAGAAGCCCTACGATCCGCAACGGCTGTTGGACGCCGTGCAGGCCGGGGTGGAGAAGGCCCGCCTCCGTTTCACCGATCACGTACTGCGAGAATCGGTGCGGAGCAAGGTCTCGTCCCTCACCCCGCGCGAGCGCCAGATCCTGGCCCTGGTGGTCGAAGGTCTGCCCAGCCAGAACATCGCCCGGAAACTCGGCATGAGCGTGAAGACCGTCGACGTCCACCGCGCTCGCATCAAGAGCAAGACCGACGCCGACAGCATCAGCACCCTCGTACGGGACGTGCTCCGGTACGGGGTGGACGTGCCGGTGGAGGATCAGTAGTAGTCCAGCACCAGGCGCTCGCCGGCGGCCCGCGACACGCAGACCGCCATGACCTCGCCGGACTCCTTCTCGGACCGCGTGAGAACGTTGTCCCGGTGGACCGGAGTCCCTGCGACCACCTGCATGATGCAGGTACCGCAGATGCCCTCCTGGCAGGACGTGTCGACGTCGCAGCCGTTCTCCTGGAGCACCTCGACGATGCTCCGGTCGGCCGGGACCCGATAGGTCTCCCCTTCCAGTTCCACCTCGAACGCGGAGTTCTCGGATGCGTCCGGCTGTTCCGTCGCGTGGAAGTTCTCGAGGTGGATCGATCCGGCCGGGACGTGCCGGCTCGCGAGCGCAACGACCTTGGTCATGAACCCGTCGGGTCCGCACGTGTAGACGTGGGTTCCGGGATCCGTTCCCGCAAAAATGGTTCCGAGAATCTCGTCCTGCTCGTCCCGGCCCACCCCGAGATGGGCATGGAGCTTGTCCGGGCAGCGCTCGCGCAGCAGCGGCAGGAAGGCGGCTTCCGTCTCGCTGCGGGCGAAGTAGTGCAGTTCGAAGCTGATGCCGTGGACGTCCATGTAGCGTGCCATGCTCAGCATCGGCGTGATGCCGATGCCGGCCGCGACCAGGACGTGGTGCGTGGCGTCCGCCGCGATGCTCAGCAGATTCCGTGGCGGGCTGATCCGGAGAGCGTCGCCCACCCGCAGCTCGTGGAGGGCCGCTGAACCCCCGCGGGAGTTCTCCTCGCGCTTGACCGCGAACGCGAACGAATCCTGCGCATCGGGTGTGCTGAAGAGCGAGTACTGACGGGTGATCGAGGTGGGCCCGACGACGTCGATGTGCGCACCCGGCCGGTACGTACCCAGTGGCGACCCATCGGTCTTCGTCAGCGTGAACGATCTGACGGTGGGTGATTCCTGAACGATCTCGGCGACGGTGACGTCGATGAGTGCCATGTCCGTTTCTCCTCGTGAATTTCTCCGGACGGAAGTGCCGACCGGACCCTCCCGGGCAGGAGGATTCCGGTCAGCGCAGATACAGTCCGCCGTTGACGTCCCAGCAGGCGCCCGTGACGAAGTAGGCGTCGTCCGAGGTGAGCAGCCCGACCATGTCGGCCACGAACGACGGATTTCCCAAGCGTCCCACGGGGATCCCGGCGACGATGCCTTCGAGTCTGTCGGGGGGCACCGTCGCGCGCACGACCGGGAGGTCGTGCGGGCCGGGAGAGATCGCGTTGACGGTCACTCCCCGGCCCGCCAGCTCGCGCGCGAAGACCTTGGTGGTGGTCAGGATCGCTCCCTTGGAGGCCGCGTAGTGGCCCCCGGTCGCCGTCCCGCCGTTCTGTCCGGCGAGCGACGCCATGTTGACGATCCGTCCGAAGCCCCGCTCGGCCATGGCCGCACCGAACACCTGGCAACCGAAGAAGATGCTGTTCACGTTCGTCGTGAGGACGCTCGTGAAGTCCGCCTCCGCCAGGTTCATCAGATCCGCTGCCTGCGTGACGGCGGCATTGTTGACGACGATCGTGGGGACGCCCCAGATCTGCCGGCAGGTCGCCAGCGCTTCCTCGAATCCGTCCTTGCGGCTGACGTCGAGCTCGAGGCCACGTGCGGTCGACCCGTCGCGTGACAACTCCGCTGCGAGGGCTTCGACACCGGCCGTGTCGATGTCGGTGAGCAGTACCCTCCTACCGTCGGTGTGGAGTTTCCGGGCGATCGCCGCACCCATACCTCCGGCCGCGCCGGTGACGACGGCGATGCCGGGTCCGGTGGACTGAGAGATCACATCGGCCCCCTACAGCAGGTAACCCGAGGCGCTGACCGCGTCCTCGCTGTCGATGAGCCGAACGACCTTGAGGGCGATCGCGTCCCTGTCCTCTCCGAGAGCGATCCGGTGGGTCAGCTCGGCACCGACGGTCGTGAACTCGTTGCGCTTGAACGCATTGAGGATCTGGGCCGACCGGAGGGTGACCGACGTGTCGGTGACGTCCTCCACGGTGAACCGCGAGACGATCCGCACGGTCCGGGCCGCGGCCACCGCAGAAGGCGAATAGCCCTGCATCATCCGCTCGACGCGCAGGTGCCGCATGCGCTTGTCGTCGTAGACCATGTTCAGGCCTGCGGCGAAGTCGTCGGTGTGCGGATCGATGGGAATCACGTAGTGAGCGTCGTCCGTGTACATCTGCTCCCAGGTCCGATAGTCCTTGGCATCGAGGACCTGTGCTTCCTTCCAGACGAGCTCGATCGCGCGGAGGGTGCGGGAGTCCGTCAGGGTCGACATCGTCAGGGCCTCAGTCATTGCTCATCATCTTCTTCCACATCGCGTAGGCCTCCCGCATGCCCGTCTCGTCGGTGACATGTGAGGTGGGCCAGCCTTCTTCGGTCGTGTACTCGCGTCCCTCGCCGCGGTTGACGAGGATCGGCATGTTCGGATTGCCGCCGGCCCCGATCTGCACCCGGATCCACCCCTCGGCGTCGTCGGGGCTGCCGAAACCGAACGGGCCCTGGAAGTGCTCGTGGATCCTCAGCCGCTCGCGGTTGATGCTCTCGGGTCCGCCGTCCATTCCCAGTGCCATGTGCCAGATCTCGGTCTCGTCGACGGAGAGGGGGATGAGGACGCGGAAGAACGACGACGACATCGCGACGTTCGGGAAAGTGTTGAGATTGAAGCCGCAACCGTGCATGGACCGCATGTAGCGACGGATCCGTTCGGGGCTTTCTCCCGCGGCGGCGAGCTCGTCGACCAGGTGCTGGAACCGAGGCTGGATTTCCTCGCTGCCGTCGTCGATGTCGAGATCCGCGTGGGCTGCGGCCATGATCGCGACGCTGTGTCCGTTGCCGAGGGCGTGGGTCTCGGCCGTGGGGTCGTCCATGAACGACATCATGTCCGCCGTCTCGGCGTCGACCGAGGCCATCCACGACTTGTGCACCATCGGGAAGTGGTAGCCGTCCGTGGTGTTCTCGAGCTGGATCTTCCAGTTCCCCTTGAAACGGAACTTGTGAACTCCGATCACCTTGGTCGGAAATCCGTTGCTCTGCTTGAAGAAGCGCTCCATCCAGATCTTCGCGTCCCCCAGGAAGTCCTCGAGGGGTTCGATGTCCGGGTCGAATGTTGCCCAGATCATTCCCAGGTAGCTCTCGGTACGCAGGGTCTGGAGCGGGAAGTCCTTCTTGTCGACGACGCCCTCGTATCCGTCCGGGTAGGGAATGCCACGAAGGCGTCCGTCGAGTGCGTAGGACCAGTTGTGGTACGGGCACGTGAAGCCGTTGGCCTTACCGCTGCGCTGATCGCAGACCGTCGCACCGCGATGCCGGCACCGGTTCAGCAGGGTGTTGAAGTTGCCCTTGCGATCCCGGGTCACGATGACCGGCTGATCCCCGACCTGGGTGGTCTTGAACGAACCCGCTTCCGGGATCTCGCTCTCGTGTGCCACCCACACCCAGGTCTTGTAGAAGATCCTCTTCATCTCCTCCTGGAAGATGTCCGGGTCGGTGTACAGCCGGCCCGCGACCCGGTCCTTCGCGACGAGGTCCGCGTAGGTGCGTGCGGTGGGTTCTTCTGTCGTCGTCATGTCATCCTTCGTTCGTGAGGTCGGGCGGTCGCCCCGGATAGGTGGGCCATCGCGTCGGTCGGCAGCGGCGCGGCGAACATCCGCCGGGTGCGGAATCGGCTCATGCGGGCCGCCGTCCGTCCGGATGCCCGGTCCAGGTCGAAGTCGATCGTGAGCCGGGCGCAGAGAAGTTCGGCCGTTCCCGTCGGATGGAGCGAGAACTGCTGCATGATCCACCGTCCGCTCGCACGGTTGCCGTCGAGACGGATCTGCTCGCTGCCGAGGAGGTGCACGTTGCGGAGGAAGTGGTCGGCCGGCGGCAGGTACCGGGACACGAGAGTGACGACTTCGTCTCGCCCACGGGCGATTCCGAACTTGTCGGCGTACTCCGGACCCAGCCCTTCCCACGTCGCGTCGTCGGTGAACAGGACGCCGAGCTGCTCCGGGCTCTGCAGAGGTCCGGGCACATCGCACAGGTCCAGGTAGCGAGCGATGCAGTCACGGACGGCGTCCTTCGCCTCGACGACCTCGAGGCGCTGGTCGGTGCCGGTCACGGGTCAGACCGCGACGTCCGCGCGGATCGTCAGTTCCCGGCCCATGCGGGCCTCGATCTTGAAGTACTTCCACAGGGCGTACTCGCCGATCATCGTCGTCCGCAACAAGTTGCACGCCGCCCGGACGGTTTCCTGGTCCTTCACGTCGGCCAGGACGTAGCAGGTCCAAGGCCAGCCGTCGGACGGGCCGACCATGTGGGCGTCGTCGTCGAAGGTGCCGATGACCTGGACGCCGTCCATGTTCGCGAGAGCCGAGAGCATGGTGGAGATGCCGACCCACACCGGGCCGATCTCCGCCTTCGGCAGGTCGAAGAAGTTCTGGTTGTTGCCGATGCAGAACAGGGTGCGCAACGGTTCGGCGGTCATGGGCGTCCTTTCGCGGGGAAGGCAGGAACTGGTCTCGAACGGTCGTGTCCCGGTCAGGGGAAGCTGGGAATGCCGGGGTCGAGGCCCAGCAGGACGGCTCCGGCCGCCTCGAAGGTGTTGGTCTGAAGCATGGCGTGCTGGGCCGGGACGAGAGCGTCCCGCAGGTAGCGCTGCAGCGGGTGGCTCTCGTAGATCGCCCCGGTGCCGGCCAGGTCGAACGCGGCGAGCACGACATTGCGGCCGACGTGGGCGGCCTGGGTCGCTCCCAGGCGGAGCAGGGCCGTATGTTCGGCGGTGATCTCGTCGCCGCGGACCGCCAGATCCCACACCTCGTCGGTGATCTCGTAGAAGAAGGCCCGAGCGGAGCGGAGATCGGCCTCGGCGCGGGCCAGCCCGGTCTTGTACGCGGGACGGTTTCCCTTGCTGTCACCGCCGGTGATGCTGGATCGCACCGCCCCGACCTCGTGGGCGTAGTCGAGAGCCCCCCGTGCGGCACCGAGAGTCACCACCGCCAGCACCTGGGCCGCGTAGGCGAGCGTCGGATACCGGGTGAGCGGCTCGTCGATTCGGGGAGCACCGCCGCGGACGAACGTCATCTCCTCGGGGACGAAGAGTCTGTCGGCCTTCACTGCGTGTGATCCCGTCGCCTTCATGCCTGCGACGTCCCAGTTCTCCACTATCTCGACGTCGGCGGGGTCGACGAGGGCGGTCAGCGGCTTGCCGTTCGTTTCCGGACCGCCGGCGAGGCCGATGCCGAGGATGTCGGCGCCCAGGCATCCGCTGGCGAACTGCCAGAGGCCGCTGCACAGGTAGCCGCCGTCCACCTTCTCGGCCTTCTGCATGGGGAACAGCCCGCCCGCATAGGCGACGTCCGGGCCGTCGGAGTAGATCTTCTCCTGGGTTTCGACCGGCAGGGCCGCGAAGTACACGAGTGAGGACCCGAAACTTGCCACCCAGCCGGTGGCCGGATCCACCGCGGAGATCCGCTCGACCTGCTTCATGAAGGAGGCGGGGGCCATCGGTTCGCCGCCGAACTGTGCGGGGGTCGACGCGCGGTAGAGCCCGGCGCGCTTGAGGAGCGCGACGAAGTCCCTCGGTACGAATCGTTGCCGGTTGAACTCGTCGCGCCGGTCCCGCAGCACGGCGAGAGCGTCCTCGAAGGCCTTCTCCCGCGCGGGGCCCGCTGTCGCGGCCCGCACTGGATTCATCGTGCTCCGGATCGCCATCGTCGTCTCCATCCACCTCGTCGTGTCGCGCTGAGGAGAACGCTAGGAAAGGTTCGGACGAGGCGGTATCGGGATTTCCTCCGCCGGTCGTAAAGCAATCCCCTATGGTCGATCCGCCGATCGTGGGTCGACAATGAACCGTCACGGCACCCGGAAGTGAGGATCGATGTTCCCGACAGGCCGCGACTTCCAGGAGATGGTGGAGAAGACGGAGACGGGGATCCTCATCCACGAGGCGGCGTCGAAGAACATCCTCTGGGCCAACCCGGCTGCGTGCCGGATGTTCGGTTTCACGCTCGAGGAGCTGCGACCGCTGAAGGCCCACCACATGAGCAGCCAGGAGCGTCAGTACCGGCGCTCGGTCGGGGTGGCGTGGCTGCAGGACGCCGTCGTACGTGGTTCGAGCCGCAGACAATGGAAGTACCGGACCAAGGACGGGCAGGACTTCCTGGCCGATGCGGTCGCCTCACGCCTGACGTTCCAGGACGGGCAGGTCGTGATGGTCGAGTTCCGCAACATCGCGGAAGAGGTGGAGCTGCAGGAGGAACTCAGCTGGGTGTCACAGTCGCTGCAGCGCATCATGACGCACACGTCGGCGGGCATCGTGGTGCTCGACGAGACGAACTGCATCGAAGACATCTCGCCGCTCGCGGCCCGGCTGTTCGGCAGAACCCCGGACGAACTGTCCGGGGTGTATCTCGAGGATTTGGGCCGTTGTGAGCCCCGGCTGACCGCCGAGCCCGTCGTGGCCAAACTGGACGCGGCGGCAGGACCGGTGGGCATCATGCAGGAGATCGAGAAGAGCGACGGGACGACGACCTGGTTGTCCGGCTTCCTCGAGGCCGTGGTGCACGACGGAATGACGTCACGGGTGCTGACGATTTGTGACGTCACGGATCGTGTGGAGTGGGAACGCCGTCATGCCTACCAGGAGGCCAACCTCCAGTACCTCAGCCGGTACAACGCAATGGGGGACATGGCCATGATCCTCGCTCACGAACTCGGGCAGCCCCTCGCGGCCTCGACGAACTACCTGAGCGGCCTCAAGGCACGGATCTCCGATGGATCCCTCGACCCCGAGGCCCTGAGCTACGGGCTGGACAGGATGGAGAAGCAGCTCGGCCGGGCGGCGGAGATCGTGTCCTCCGTGAAGCGCTATGTGCGGCGGATCGAGAGCACCAAGGCCGCCATCGACCTCAACGAGACGGTCGACGAGAGCCTGTACTTCGTTCGGCTGCGGGCAGCCGAACGGGGGGTGCACATTTCGCTCGACAGGTCCCGTTCGCCGTTGCCCGTGGTAGGGGAGAGCGTGCTGATCGGGCAGGTGGTGATCAACCTCTGCTTCAACGCGATCGACGAGATCGTGTTGCCCTCGACCGCCGTCAAGGAGCTCACCGTCCGGACCGCTCGGCGTGGAGAGTGGGCCTGTGTCTCCGTTTTCGACCAGGGACGGGGCATGGATGATGCCTCGGGAAACCGGCTGGCCTCCGGGGCGTTCTCGGCCAAGCAGGACAGTTCCGGCATCGGTCTGATCATCTCGGAGCACATCGTCGAGCGACACGGGGGCAGCATCCGCTATCTGCCCAACGACCCGCACGGCACCGAAGTCCGGATGTGCCTGCCCCTCTCCGAATCCGGAGAGGATTGACGGTGCCGTTCTCCGGGCAACACTGCACGCATGAGCATCGACATCGTTCTCGCCACCGTCGGGGTGCTGGGGGTCGGTGTGGCGGCGTTGTCGGCGAAGATGCGCCGCCTGCCGCTGTCCGAACCCCTGCTCGGACTGGCAGCGGGTGTGCTGCTCGGACCGTACGTGCTCGATGTGCTGTCCCTACCGCCGCTGACGGCCGAGCACGGGTTGTTGCACGAGGCGAGCCGGATACTGCTGGCGGTATCGGTGATGGCGGTGGCGCTGCGGTATCCGATGGCGGACGTGCTCCGGCAATGGCGTCCCGTCGCCGTGTTGCTGGCCGTAGCGATGCCGGTGATGGCGGCCGTCACCGCCGGGTTGGGGTGGGCGTTGCTGTCCATGCCCCTGGCCACGGCCGTGTTGCTGGGCGCGGCCCTGTGCCCGACGGACCCGGTTCTCGCCTCGAATGTCGTCACCGGAGAGGCGGCCGAGGAGGATCTGCCCGCCCGGAACCGGCAGGTCCTCTCGCTCGAGTCCGGGGCGAACGACGGTCTGGCGTTGCCACTGGTGCTGGCCGCGGTCGCCGTCGCCGGAGGCATGGGAGCGGGCACGGCGGCACTGGAGTCGCTGTGGCAGGTGGCCGGGGCCGTGCTGATGGGGGCCGCGAGCGGATGGGCCGGTGGCCGGGCCCTGCGCTGGGGTGAAAGGTACGGGGCGACGGATCCGGCGCCGGCCCTGTTCTTCACCGTCGTGCTCGCGCTGGGAATTCTGGGTGTCGCCGGGTTGATCCATGTCGACGGGGTGCTGGCGGTGTTCGTCGGCGGGCTGGCATTCAACCTCACCAGTACCGGCAGCGAGCGGACGGCAGAGGTGCCGATCGACGAGGCGATCAACCGCTTTGCGGTGTTGCCGCTGTTCGTCCTGCTGGGGGCGGCGCTGCCCTGGCCGCAGTGGGCCGAGCTGGGCTGGGCGGGGGTTGGTCTCGTGGTGGCGGTGCTGGCGTTGCGCCGGGTGCCGGTTCTGCTGTTGCTGCGCCGTCCGCTGCGCTTGTCGATGCCGGATGCTCTGTATCTGGGCTGGTTCGGTCCCATCGGGGTGTCGGCGCTGTTCTACCTGACGCTCGAAGCGGAGCGGATGGGTGCGGACGAGACGGTGCTGGCGGCGGGGTCGCTGGTGCTGGCGGCGAGCACGGTGATCTTCGGTGTCACCGCGGTGGCCGGCCGGGTGCTGTACCGGCGGGCCACGGCTCCGGCGGCGCGGTCCCCCGAGCGGCACCGGTGAGCGCCGCCCCGGTTCCGAGTGTGATTGCCGGGCCGTTCCCGGGGTATTCGCAGGAGATGTGGTTCGAGACGTGGTCGGAAATTGTGCGGGTGCTGCTGGTGGGCTCGGTGATGCAGCACCGAGTGAGCCTGCGATGACCGACGACTCCCGGACCCGGACACGACAGGGACCGATCGGGGCTGCGCTGAAACGCCGGCAGGTGTTCGTCGAAGCGATACGGTCGCGGCTGTGGCCGGTCCCGGCAGCTGCGGTGCTGGTGGCCGTGCTGGCCGGCATCGGCATACCCGAGCTCGACGCCGCCATCGACGACCGGCTGCCACCGACGGTGGCGGGGTATCTGTTCGGTGGTGGTGCCGACGCCGCCCGCGAGGTGCTGAGTGCGATCGCCGGCTCGCTGATCACCGTCACCTCGCTGACGTTCTCGCTGACCCTGGTGACCCTGCAGCTGGCCAGTAGTCAGTATTCACCGCGGTTGCTGCGCACCTTCGCCGCCGACCGGGTCGTCCAACGCACCTTGGGACTGTTCCTCGCGACGTTCGTCTACGCGCTGACCGTGCTGCGCACGGTCCGCAGCGGCACCGACGACACCGACGACAGTGCCTTCGTCCCCCAGCTGGCGGTCACGACGGCGTACCTGCTCGCGGTCGCCAGCGTCATCGCCCTCGTGCTGTTCCTCGGGCATCTGGTCCGGCAGATCCGCGTCGAGGCCGTGCTCGAACAGGTGCGCGCCGACACCTGCGAGACCGCCGCCAGGTTGCTACCTCCGGATCGGCAGGATCGGCCCACACTGCCCGTCCCCCCGCCGGCCCCGCATGTCGTCGAAGCGGACTCGTCCGGATTCCTGGTCGAGCTCGACGAGTACGCGCTGCTCGCGGCGGCCGAGGAGGCCGAGGCCGTGGTGTGGGTGAACCGACCGGTGGGCAGCCCGGTGCTGGCGGGCACGCCGGTCGCGTCGTGGTGGTCCCTGCGTCCGCAGCCCCTGACCGAGGACCAGGCCCGAAGGCTGTGCGACCGGGTGCGCGGTGCCCTGCGCACCGGTAGCGAACGCACCGCCGTCCAGGACCTCGGGTACGGACTGCGGCAGCTGACCGACGTGGTGGTGCGGGCCCTGTCGCCCGGCATCAACGATCCGACCACCGCGGTGCACGGCCTGGTCTCGTGCACCGCGGTCCTGGGCGAGCTGCTCGACCTCGAGCTCGGCCCGTACCCCCTGTGCGACGAACACGACCGGGTCCGGGTGGTGCTGGCGCGACCGACCTTCGCCGAACTGCTGGATCTGGTGTGCACCCAGCCGCGGCTCTACGGCGCCGACGATCCGGTCGTGCTGGACGCGTTGCTCTCGATGCTGCGGGAGCTGGCATGGAAGGCCACCACTGCGGAACAGCGTGCGGCGATCACGGACCAGCTCGGTCGACTGCGGGAGCACATCCCCGGCCACGGTACCGCGACGCGTGGGCACTTCGACGAGCTCACCCGTCAGGTAGGCGACGCCCTCGAAGGACGATGGCAGACATCATGATCTGGATCTCGAGCGTGGTGGGCGCGGCGTTGATCGTCGGGGCACTGCGGGACATCTTCGTCACGTTGTGGCATCCCCGGGGATTGGGCACGATCTCCCGGGGGGTGTTCGTCGTCCTGTGGCGTGGGGCGCACCACGCCGGGCGACGAGGGCGGCTGCTGGGCTCGGTCGGGCCGGCCGGACTCGTCGTCACCGCCGGGGTGTGGGCGACGATGATCGTGCTCGGCTGGGCACTGATCTACCTGCCGCACATGCCCGACGGGTTCTACTTCGCCAGTGCGCTGCGCCCGTCGGCCGCGTCGGACCCGGTCATGGCGCTGTATCTGTCCCTGGTGACCGTCGGCACCCTCGGCTTCGGGGACATCACCCCTGCCTATCCGGCGCTGCGACTGCTGATTCCGTTGCAGGCGCTGATGGGGTTCGTGCTGTTCACTGCGGCCATTTCCTGGGTGCTGCAGATCTATCCGGCGCTGAGCCGTCGCCGCGCCACCGCCCGCCGGCTCGTGCTTCTGACGGCCACCGGCACCGAGCAGATCCTTCCCGCCGCCGAGGCGAGCATCGCCGTGCAGTGGCTCGACTCGGTCACCGAGTCGCTGATCACGTGCGAACTGGACCTGATGCAGTACGGCGAGACCTACTTCTTCCGCGAATCCGACGCGGACCTCTCGTTCGCCGCCGCTCTGTCGTATGCACCGCGACTCGCGGCCGCGGGCGCCGGGTCGTCCGCGGTCGAGGTCCGCCGGGCCGCGGCGATCCTCGACGAACAGACCCGTCGCCTCGCCGGGCGTCTGGACACCGGGTTCCTCCACACCGGCGGAACCGTCGACGAGATCTGCGAACGCTTCGCTGACGACCACCGGCATCGGCCGGTGAGCGCCTCGTAACAGGACGCCCTGCAACCGGAATCGCCTCGGGGAACGAATCGTGTGTCTGGTGTTATCTCGTCGATCCTGTGGGTACGCGAGTCGGTACCGGATCTCGGTCGACACCGATCCGGATCAGCCGAACAACGAGTCCCCACGAAAGGACGCACATTCATGAGCACTGCAGCGACCATGCTCGACAGCTACCCGAAGGACCTCGACGGCGTCGACACCGGCAAGCTCGCCGCGTGCATCGAGGCGTGTATCGAATGCGCTCAGGCGTGCACCGCCTGCGCCGATGCCTGCCTGAGCGAGGATTCGGTGGCGGAGTTGATCAAGTGCATCCGCACCGATCTGGACTGCGCCGACATCTGCGAAACCACCGGCCGGGTCCTCTCGCGCCATACCGGCTACGACGCCGACCTGACCCGTTCGGTGCTCGAGACCTGCGCGGCGGCGTGCAAGTCCTGCGGGGACGAGTGCGCGCAGCACGCCTCCCGTCACGCGCACTGCAAGACGTGCGCCGATGCGTGCCGGCGATGCGAGCAGGCCTGCCGGGACCTGATCGGTTCCCTCGGCTGAGAGTCCGCCGTCACCACCCTTGCCGCGAACACCGGACGCTCGGCCGCTGGGCTGGACGATCGGCGGGTGCCCACCGTCATTGCGCCGAGCGTCCGGTGGACCGCCGGCGGTGTGCCACGTGGCGGCGCACGATCAGCCATTGGCTCGCGAAGACGGCTGCGGCCACCACCGCGGTGACAACCACCGTGAACAGATCCGTGCGCACCTTCATGATCACGAACGGCACGAGCACGAGCACGTCGAGCGCGATCGCCACGGCCGGGACCCAGGTCGCGAACTCGACCTCGTCGCGCAGGCGGCGGACCATGCCCCAGTGGATGGCGATGTCCATCGACAGGTACAGCATCGCCCCGAGTGAGGCGATCTGACTCAGGTCGAACACCGTCGCCGTCACCAACGCCAGCGCGGCCGTGATCAGCAACGACTGCCGGTTCACCGACCCCGGCAACCCGGGCACCTGTCCCATCTCCCGCAGCATGTCGTACAGCCGCGACACGGAGAACAGGCTCGCCACCAAGCCGGACAGGGTCGCGACCACCGCCACCGCCACCGTCAGCCACACGCCCCAGGACCCGAACAGCGGCTCGGCGGCCTCGGCCAGTGCGTAGTCCCGGGCGGCGACGATCTCCGGCACCGACAGGCTCCCGGTGACCGCGACCGTCAGCAGCAGATACAGCACCGTGCACACCGCGATCGCGATCACGATCGAGCGCGCGATGTTGCGCTGGGGATCGCGCAGATCGTCACCCTGATTGGTGATCGTGGTGAAGCCCTTGTACGCCAGGATGCACAGAGCGATGCCGGCCAGGAATCCGAGCAGTCCGCTGTCCGGCGGCGTCGCGTCCGCACCCCCGGTGACCAGCCGGGAGAAGGCCGACACCCCGGTGGCGGCGATCCCGGCCACCGCGAGCGCCGCGATCCCGACGATCTTGATCGCGGCGGTCACCGTCGCCGACCCTTCCACCCACCGGTTGCCGACCAGGTTGACCACCGTCGCGGCCGCGATCGCCACCACGGCCAGGACCGGCACCCACACCGCCGAGCCCTGCATCCCGAACGGACGCAGCAGGTACGTGCCGAAGGTCCGGGCCAGCAGGCTCTCGGCCAGGATCATCGACACGTACATGAACAACGAGAACGACCCGGCCACCACCCCGGGGCCGTAGGCGGCTTTCAGGATCATCGCGATCCCGCCCGAGGACGGGTTCGTGCTCGAGTACCGCACGTACGAGTAGGCACTGAAGGCCACCACCACCGCGCCCGCGACGAACGCCCAGGGGACCCAGGACCCGGCCAGTTCCGCCACCTGCCCGACCAGGGCGAAGATGCCCGCGCCGATCATCACCCCGGTTCCCAGCGCGACCGACCCGGTCAGCGACAACTTCTTCTTCTGCTCGGTCTCCGACGGCACGCGTTCCACCTCGTCTCACGTCCACAACCTCGTCACCTCGACCTCCGGGCGACCGGTGATGCGAGCCCCACCGAACGGCGCACACATCGGCGGACGCACCGGGGACGGAGCGTGCGACGGCAACTCCACGGAGGACTGCACGGCTGGATTACCCTCGGTCTGCCCGTCGAACACCTCGACGGACCCTCCTGTCCACAGCTGTCCGGACGCCCGGCCGAACCGGTCCGTCGGATCGAAAGGGGAGACGGTGCCCCACAGCGTCCTCGTCGTCGACGACGAACCTCACATCCGTCGTGTCCTGCGCGGCTATCTGGAGGCGGACGGCTACGACGTCATCGAAGCCGCAACAGGCTCACAAGCGTTGACATCGGTGCAGTCCCGCCGCCCCGACCTGGTGTTGCTCGACATCCGCCTTCCCGATCTCGACGGCCTCGAGGTGCTGCGCCGGATCCGCGGGTTCTCGGACGTGTACGTCGTGCTGGTCACTGCCCGCGCCGAGGAGGTCGACAAGCTGGTGGGACTGGCGGTCGGCGCCGACGACTACATCACCAAACCGTTCGCGCCTCGCGAGGTCGCGGCCCGCGTCCGTGCCGTCCTGCGCCGCGCCCGCGGCACCGGCGGGGCGCCCTCCCGGGTCGTGGCCGCCGGTCTGACGGTGGACCCCGAGACCCGGGAGGTGACGGTCGACAGCATGCCCGTGGAACTGTCCGCGCTCGAGTTCGATCTGCTTCTGGCCCTGGCGCAGGCCCCGGGCCGGGTGTACTCGCGGCGGCAGCTGCTCGAGAAGGTCTGGGGCGGAGACTTCTTCGGCGACGAGCGGGTCGTGGACGTGCACATCCGCAGCATCCGCCGGGCGCTCGGCGACGATGCCACCGCCCCTCGTTTCATCGGGACGGTCCGCGGTGTCGGCTACAAGTTCGTGGCCGCGAGCGAGGTCGACCGGTGAACCGCGGTCTCCGGCTCCCGGTGCCGAGCCTGACGATGCGACTGTTCGTCTCCCACGTGCTGGTGGCGGTGGTCGGAGCGCTCGTCACCTTCGCCGTCGTCCGCGCCGCGGCACCGGCGCTGTTCGAAGAACGCGCCGCCGGCCCCGGCAACGGCCGCGGTCGTGCGAACGGGTCTGGGCCGTTGCGGGAGGTCGTGTCCGATGCCGTGACGACGGCATTGCTGCTCGGGGTGCTCGCCGGAGTGATCGCGGCCGCCGCGCTGGGTCTGCTGGCGTCCCGCCGCCTGCTGCGGTCGCTGCGGTCGGTGCGGTCGGGTACCCGGGCAATCGCCACCGGTGACTACCGGCACCGTATCCCGGTGCCGCCGGAGTCCGAACTCGCCGCGGTCGCCGGCGACGTCAACGATCTCGCCGTCCGACTCGCCGACACGGAAGCCCGGCGGGTCCGGCTGCTGTCGGAGGTGGCGCACGAGATGCGCACCCCGCTGACCGTGATCGACGGCTACGCCGAGGGCGTCCTCGACGGGGTCTTCGCGCCGGCAGAGCTGGTCCGGATCGAAGCCGAGGTGGGTCGACTGCGCAGGCTCGCCGACGATCTGTCCACCCTGTCCCGGGCGGAGGAGGGCCGGCTGGACCTGCAGCCGGTCGAGGTCGACCTGTACGGGCTGGTGACCCAGGTCGCGGGCCGGCTGCGCCCCCAGTTCGACGACGCCGGCCTGACCGTGACCGTACTCCCGCCGTCCCGCCCGGTCGTGGTGTGGGCAGATGCCGACCGGATCACGCAGGTGCTGACCAATCTGCTCGGCAATGCCCTGGCCGCCACGGAGACCGGCGGGGTGAGCATCGACGTCACCGCCGGTCGGGACGTCGCCACCGTGACCGTCACCGATACCGGCGAGGGACTCGAGCCCGACGATGTGGAACGGATCTTCGAGCGGTTCTACCGTGTTCCGTCCCGGCGCCGGCAGGAGCACGATCCAGGTTCGGGCATAGGCCTGACCATCAGCCGGGGAATCGCCCGCGCCCACGGCGGCGACCTGTCCGCCGAGTCCCCCGGCCGCGGTCACGGATCACGGTTCACACTGCAGTTGCCCACCCGAAACCGCCATCCGGCCGGAGACTGACGCCGGGCCGGTCCGAGTCGGACCGGCCCGCGTGCCGTAGGTTCCCGGCGGGCTGCACTCCGACAGCGAGCCGGCTGCCAGATGTTACTCCGGGTGCTGCGGCCCCTGGCCGTGCCCCTGCTGCCCCTGGCCGTGCCCCTGGCCGTGCCCCTGCCCCTGCCCCTGCCCCTGGCCGCCGGGTAGCTCCTCGCCGGCCGCGGCTGCCTGGAAGGCCTGCAGGTGATGCTCGGAACCGGTGCGCAGCCTGCCGTACACGCGGTCGATCGCGTCCTCGTCGCTGACATCGATCGCGCGGGACAACTCGGCGATATCGGCGGCCTCGAGTTCGGCGCCGACCGCGTACGCCTCCTCGACGGAGGTCAGACCGCGGGCCAGCCAACTGTCGTAGGCGCCCTGCAGTCGAGAGTCGCCGTAGGTTCCCGCCGCGAGCCCGGCCGACGGATCGCTCACGCCGTACCGGTCGAGCAGACCGCCGACGGCATCGTAGTGGCGCTGTTCGCTGTCGGAGATGCGCTCGAAGGTCTGCACCCCCCACTTCTGCGCGAACTGCTGGTACAGATCTCGCGCCAGCCGTTTCTCCTCGCGCATCGCCACCAGATCGGACTGCTCCTGCGTGGACAGCGCACCGCCGCTCGTATTGCCCTCGGGCGCTTGGGCGGTCGCAACGGCCGTTCCGAATCCGGCGATTCCGATCGCCACCCCTGCCGCGAGTGCGGCCACAGTCCTGCGCCGTGTGTTCATTGCCGGCACCACCTTTCTCTCCCCACCGAGTCAACGCACCGTCGGTGAAGACTTCCCGTTCCGGAATGTGAAGCTTGTGTGAGAGCACCCGTCGTCCCTCCTCCCGGCGGCCTCGGATCCGAGCCCGGCGACACGAGCGGGACCGCCTACGCTGCGGCGTCACCGAACGCCGATCCTCAGGGGCGAACGACGGGCAGGGGCCGAACTGTGGGCTTTCGGCCCTTGAGGGCCGGTGCAGGGATTCGTAGCGTCGGAGTCGGGCATCGTGACGAGGAGGCCGGCGATGACGAAGGCAACCCCCATCCCGCCCGGCATCGAGTCGCCGGACCAGGTGCACACCCGGGTGGGCACCTTGCGGTTCTTCGACGGCGTTCCGGACGACGCGACGGTCCGGACGTTGTTCGACAACCTGGACTTCCAGCGCGCCGTCCAGGCATACCTGCTGGCTCTGCCGGTGCTGAACATACAAGCAATGCGCACGGCCCTGCTGAAGTGGGGCCCGGTCAATTCGACGGCGTACGTCTTCGAAGACCTGATGCACCCGTGCACCGTCTGGCTCACGGCGAACACGAGTACCTCCTACACCGCCATCTGGATCGACCTGCGCGACGGTCCGCTCGTGGTCGAGGCGCCGCCCGGTGTGCTGGGGGCGATCAACGACAGCTGGGGACGCTGGGTGGCCGACGTCGGCGTGTCCGGCCCCGACAAGGGTGAGGGCGGCGCCTACCTGCTGCTGCCCCCGGGCTACGACGGTGAGGTCCCCGACGGCTACTTCGTGGTGCGGACCGACAGCTTCGGGATGGTGCTGTTCGCGCGGGGTTTCCTCGACGAGCACGGCGATCCCCACCCCGCCGTCGAGGTCGTCAAGGCCCGGACCCGGGCCTACCCTCTCGCCCTCGCCGATCGTCCACCGTCCATGCGGTTCGTGAACGTGTCGCCGGAACCGATGGTCGGCGTCCCGCCCGCCGACTTCCGGGCGTGGGAAATGCTCGACGAGGTGGTGCAGTCCGAGCCGGCCGAGTCGTCGGATCCGCTCACCCTCGGATTCTTCGCCTCGATCGGCATCCGGCGTGGCCGGCCGTTCGACCCCGACGAGCGCATGCGGGCGATCCTCACCGAGGCCGCCGCGGTGGGCGACGCCACCGGTCGCGCCCTCACCTACCGGTTCCGGGAGCCTGCGGCCTACCGCCACCCGGGCGGTGCCTGGCGCGCCATCTTCCTCGGCGGCCACCGGTTCGAGGAGGACGGGGTCGCCCTGCTCGACGCGGCCGCGCAGTTCAACTTCTCGGTCATCGGCATCAGTCCGGCAGAGGACGTCGAGAAGGTCGGCGCCGGCTCCCAGTACGTCGTCGCCTGCGTCGACTCCGAGGGGGCCCCGTTCGACGGCGGAAGCGCCTACCGGCTCCGCGTCCCTGCGGACGTTCCGGCAGCCGATTTCTGGTCGGTCCTCGTCTACGACACCCAGACCCGGTCCATGCTGCAGACCGGGCAGGAGTGGCCGTCGGTGACGAGCCAGGACCGCGATTTCACCACGAACGACGACGGTTCCGTCGACATCCACTTCGGTCCGGAGCAGCCCGAGGACGGCCACAACTGGATCCAGACCGTGCCCGGCAAGAGCTGGTGGGCCATGTTCCGGCTGTACGGTCCCCTCGCACCGTGGTTCGACAGGACGTGGCGGCTGCCGGACGTCGAGCCGGTGTGACGTCAGATCTCGCGCCAGCTCTCCTCGGTCATGTCGTGACCGTGCGCGGCCATGAGCATCAGCCCGCCGTCGACGGGGATCGAACCGCCCGTGAGGTACGACGAGCGCGGCGAGGCGAGAAACGCGATGGCCGAGGCGACTTCGTGGACGTGCCCGGGCCGGCCGACCGGATTTCCGGGACGGTCCTCGTGAAACGCCTGCGACTCGTCCATGCCCGTCATCGGTGTCGAGATCTCGCCGGGCGCAACCGCATTGACGAGGATCCCGTGCCGGCTCAGCTCCAGCGCGAGGCACTTGGTGAGCATGCCCAGGCCGGCCTTGGCGCTGCAGTAGGCGGCGGCCCCGAGCCGGGGGATGTGCTCGTGCACGCTCGTGACGTTGATGATCCGGCCCCCGCGGCCACCGGCGATCATCCGGCGGGCCGCGCGCTGGGCGCACAGGAACGGACCGTCGAGGTCCGTCGCGAGCACCTCGCGCCACGTCTCGTAGCCGAGGTCGAGGACCCGGTCCATGTGCCCGGTTCCGGCGTTGTTGACCAGAACACCCAGCCCGCCGAGCTTCTCGGCGAGCGTGTCGACGACGTCGGCGGTGTCCGGACTGGTCAGATCCTGGCGGACGACGAAGCAGCGCTGGCCGCGCTCCTCGATCCCCTCCCGGGTGTTCCGGGCGCCGGCGTCGTCGGTATGGAACGTGATGCCCACGTCGAATCCTTCCGACGCCAGCGCCTCGGCCGTGGCTTTGCCGATTCCGGAATCGGCACCGGTGACGATCGCGAGCCGCTCGTGTGCGGGAATGCTCATGACCGGCGAGTACCCACTCGCCGGGCGCCGACACGTCATCGGTGGTCGGCGGGTGGTCGTCTCGAGTAACCTCACGCGGGGGAGCACAGGAGGCGCACATGACCACCTTTGCCGTGACCGACACCGGCGACGGGCTGGACGTCACACTGAACGGCACGACCCACCGTCTCGACGTGGCGGACGCGAGCCGGCTGGCGCACCGGATCCTCGACGTCGTCCATGCCGCCTACCCCGAGCGCACGGGCCGGGGCCTGGAATCGTGGCCCACGGAGCGCGTGGAGGAGTTCGTCGCCGACCTCGAACGGACCGTGAACCCGGACCGGCCCGGGCACATTCTCAGGGCCGCCCGGGTAGAGCTGGATCGCCGTCGGGGCGACGTCCGGTGATCAGGAAGACGACCCGTTCGGCCACGTCCACGGCCTGGTCACCGAAGCGTTCGTAGAAGCGTGCCACCAGGGCGAGGTCGACGGCGGGGGTCACGCCGTGCGTCCAGGACGGGTCCTGCAGGGTCCCGAGGACGCGGGCGTGGACGAGGTCGAGTTCTGCGTCGGTGCTCCGGATCTGCGAGGCCGGCTCCAGCTTCGGCTCGCGGAAGGCATCGCACAGGGCGCGGACCATCGTGGCCGTGAGCTCACCCATCCGGGTGATGTCGCCCCGGACCTGATCGGGGACGAGCTCGCCGGGGGTGCGGCGCCGGGCTGCGCGCGCGATGTGCAGGGCGAGCTGGCCCATACGCGCCAGATCGCTGCTCATGCGCACCGCGGAGAACACGAACCGGAGATCCCCGGCCACCGGATGCTGCAACGCGAGGATCGCCACGGCCCGCTCGCTGCACTCCGTGTGCAATGTCTCGATGTCCTCGCCGAGGTCGAGCGCTTCCTCGGCCGCGACGACGTCGCCGTCGAGCAGCGCGCGTGTCGACAGCTCCAGCGCCTTCGCCGCGAGTTCGGCGAGGCCCCGGAGCCGATCGGTGAGATCGCGCAACTGCTGATCGAACGAAGCCCTCATGTACCGATCCACTGCGCTGTCCTCCGTTGCTGTCGGGAAGACATACCCCGAGCCGGCCGCCGGTATACCCGCATCGACGAGTTGTCCCCGAACCGGCCGTCGACCGTCGCGGCACGAAGTCCGACGATCTCCGCAATACGGTCCGAACGGACGGCCGAGGTTTCGGGGCGACCGGACGGGGATAGCCCGTTCACGATGAGTAAGAACATTTTCGTACCCGGACTGACCGATCTGCAGCGCGGAGAGCTCGGCACCGTCGAGGTTCCCGAAGGGTTCACCCTCCACGGGTTGCTCGACTACGAGTCGCTGGTCTCCGCCGACAGCTTCGACTTCGACGCCTTGCTCGAGAGAGCGGACAAGGAGCTCGATTCCTTCGAGGGCAGTGTCGACGCGATCATCGCCCACTGGGACTTTCCGACCAGCGTGCTCGTGCCCGTTCTCGCGGCCGAACGCGGTCTGCCGTCCCCGAGCCTCGAGAGTGTGATCCGCAGCGAACACAAGCTGTGGAGCCGCATCCTGCAACGCGAGGTCGTGCCCGAGTGTGTGCCGGCCTTCGACGCCTTCGATCCCTTCGACCCCGAGGCACTCGACAAGATCGACGTCCCGTTCCCGTTCTGGGTCAAGCCGATCAAGGCGCACTCGTCCCAGCTGGGATTCGAGGTCTCGAACGCCGAGGAGTTCGCCTCCGCCACCGCCCGCATCCGAGAGGAGATCGGCCGCATCGCGAGTCCCTTCGACCAGGCGCTGGCTCACGTGGACGTCCCGGCGGAGGCGCGTGCCGCGGGCGCACGCACTTGCCTGGCCGAACAGATCGTCACCGGGACGCAGGCTGCACCGGAAGGGTCGATCTTCCAAGGGGAGTTCGGGGTGCACGGCGTGTTCGACATGCGCAAGGACGAGGCCGGCCACAGCTTCGATCATCTCGACTATCCCGCGCGCACCGTCCCGCCCGAGGTGCAGCAGCAGATGATCGACGTCACCGAGCGCTATCTGCGGCACACCGGTTACGACAACGGCTGCTTCAACTCCGAATTCATGTGGGACGCCGACACGGGCAAACTGTGGCTCATCGAGGTGAACACCCGCATCTCGCAGTCGCACAGCGACCTGTTCGCGAAGGTGGACGGAGCGTCCAACCACGCGGTGGCCATCGACGTCGCCCTCGGCCGCCGGCCGCGGATGCCGCACCGGCAGGGCGAGTTCGCGGTGGCGGCCCAGTGCATGGTGCCCCGCTACGACGACGGCATCGTCACCCGCGTCCCGAGCGAGAGTGAGATCGCCGCGCTGCAGGCACGTTTCCCCGGTACGGTCGTGCGGATCGATGTGCGGCCCGGCACCCGGCTGTCGGACCTGCCCAACCAGGACGCCTACCGGTACAAGCTCGCCACCCTCTACCTCGGCGCTTCCGGTCACGACGAACTGGAGCAGCGGTACCGCGACTGCCTCGAGGCACTGCCCTTCGAATTCGAGGAGGTCACCTAGTGCACACGGTCGAGTCGTTCCCGTACGAGGTGCGAGACGTCGAGAACGTGTTCATTCCCATGCGCGACGGCGCGCGTCTAGCCGCCCGGATATGGCAACCGATCACCGACGAACCGCTCCCGGCGGTGCTCGAGTACATCCCGTACCGGAAGCGGGACCTGACCCGGGCGCGGGATGCCCTCAACCATCCCTATCTCGCCGGGCACGGCTACGTGTCCGTGCGCGTGGACATGCGCGGCAGCGGCGACTCCGACGGGGTGCTCGCCGACGAGTATCTGGACGCCGAGCACGACGACGCCTGCGACGTCATCGCGTGGCTCGCCGAACAGCCGTGGTGCGACGGCAACGTCGGCATGATGGGCATCTCGTGGGGCGGGTTCAACAGCCTGCAGGTGGCCGCCCGCCGCCCGCCGGCGCTCAAGGCGATCGTCAGTGCCTCCGCCACCGAGGATCTGTACGTCGACAACATGCACTACATGGGCGGATGCCTGCTCTCGGACAACCTGTCCGAGGCAACGGTGATGTTCGCGTTCAACAGCCTGCCCCCGGATCCGGCGATCGTCGGTGACCGGTGGCGGGAGATGTGGCACGAGCGCCTGTCCGGCAGCGGATTGTGGATCGAGAAGTGGCTCGGGCATCAGCACCGCGACGACTACTGGAAGCGCGCGTCGGTGAACGAGAACTACGGCGACGTGGAGTGTCCGGTGCTCGCGGTGGGCGGCTGGGCCGACGGCTACACCAACGCGATCTTCCGGTTGCTCGAGCATCTCCACGTTCCACGTCTCGGTCTGATCGGCCCGTGGGGGCACCGGTATCCGCACCTGGGCGTGCCCGGGCCGGCGATCGGGTTCCTGCAGGAACTCGTCCGCTGGTGGGACCACTGGCTCAAGGGCCGCGACACCGGGATCATGGACGAGCCGGTGTTGCGGGCCTGGATGCAGGACAGCATCCCGCCGCAGCCGTCGTACGCGGACCGGCCCGGTCGCTGGGTGTCGGAACCGTGCTGGCCGTCCCCGAACATCGAGGACCGGCGATACACCCTGACCCGGCATTCGTTGTCCGACAAGCCCGCCGAGGAAGCCGATCACCATCGGATCCGGCTGCAGTCGCCGCTCAGCGTGGGCATGTTCGCCGGCAAGTGGGCCTCGTATGCCGCGACGCCGGACCTGCCGGGCGATCAGCGGGAGGACGACGGCGGATCGCTGGTGTTCGAGACCGAACCGCTCGGCGACACCTTCGAGGTGTTCGGGCTGCCGACGCTCGAGTTGGACGTGTCGGCGGACCGGCCCAATGCGATGGTGGCGGCGCGTCTGTCGGATGTGGCGCCGAACGGCGAGGCCACCCGCGTCACCTACGGCCTGCTGAATCTCACCCACCGCGACGGCAGCGGCGACCCGCAACCCCTCGAGCCGGGCCGGACGTATCACGTGCGTGTCCCGCTCAACGGAATGGCGCATTCGTTCCCCGCCGGCCATCGCATCCGGTTGTCCGTGTCCTCGTCGTACTGGCCGCTGGCATGGCCGTCGCCGGAACCTGTGATGCTGACGGTGAATACGGGAACCAGCACCCTGACGCTGCCCCACCGCCCCCAGCGTCCCGGGGACGACGAGAGACTACGAGCGTTCGGTCCCCCCGAGGTTGCTCCCGAGGCGCCCGCGACGCACCTGGAACCGGGCAGGCACCACTGGAAGGTCGAACGGGATCTGGCGACCGGGGTCTCCACCCTCGAGATCGAGAACGATCAGGGCACGATCCTGCTCGACGACGTCGGCACGACGGTCCGCCGCGCCACCACCGAATGGTTCAGTTTCCGGGGCAACGACGTCGATTCCGTACGGGGCGAGACGCGGACCGTGCGCCGCCTCGAACGCGGCGACTGGCGTACCGAGATCACGACGAACACCGTGCTGCGCTGCACGGCAGACGAATTCATCATCGACGCGCGACTGGACGCGTTCGAGTTGGGAAATCCGGACGTCGATCCGCGGCCGGTGGAGAATCGGGTCCACTCGCAGAACTGGCACCGCCGGATCCCGCGAAATCTCGTCTGACCGCCGAGGTGGAACCTCGTCTGACCGCCGAGGTGGAACCTCGTCTGACCGCCGAGGTGGAACCTCGTCTGACCGCCGAGGTGGAACCTCGTCTGACCGCCGAGGTGGAACCTCGTCCGACCGCCGAGGTCAGTTCGCTGTTTCCTGCTCGCGCTGCCGGCGCAGCCGCTGTGCGGCCGTGTGGGCGCCCTCCCGCTCGAGGGCGTCGAGCATCGTCTTGACCTTGTCGGCGGAGGCACGCGGTGGCAGCAGCGGGGTGGCCGGGTCGACGACCGCCTGGATCAGCACCGGACGGTCGGCGGTCAGGGCGGTGCGCCATGCCTCGTCGACGTCCTCGGGCCGATCGACCCGGATGCCTTCGAGACCGAGCAGGCGGGCGTAGTCGGCGTAGGGGAACGGCGGGACGGTCTGCGAGGCGGGGATGCGGGCGTCGCCCTCCATTTCCCGCTGCTCCCAGGACACCTCGGTGAGGTCGCCGTTGTCGAGGACGAGGACGGCGAAGCGGGGATCGGCCCAGTCACGCCAGCGGTGGGCGAGAGTGATGAGCTCCGAGATGCCGTTCATCTGCATGGCGCCGTCCCCGGCCAGCGCGACCACCGGGCGATCCGGGTGGGCGAGCTTGGCGGCCAGCCCGTACGGCATCGCGGACCCCATCGAGGCGAGGGTGCTCGACAGGTGTGCCGGCACCCCCGGTGGCAGTCGCAGGAACCGGGCGTACCAGTACACGACCGAGCCGACATCCACGGCCACCTGGGCGTCGGGTGGGAGGTGATCGGACAGGGCCGCGACGACCGCCTGCGGATCGAGCCCGTCCGCGGGCTCCGCGCATCGTGCGGCGGCGATCCGCCGCCAGGTCCGGACCATCTGCTCGACATCGCGGCGCCACGGACGGTCGGTCCGGTGCAGCCGCGGCAGCAGGGCATGCAGGGTTTCGCGGGCGTCTCCGGCGAGCGGCACCTCGACGGGGTACTTGGCACCGAGGTTGCGGGCCTCGATGTCGATCTGCACGGCCCGCGCCTGGCCCGGAGCGGGATAGAACTCCGTCCACGGGTCGTTGCTGCCCACGATCAGCAGGGTGTCGCAGCCGGCCGTCAGGTCCGCCGCGGCGGTGGTGCCGAGATGCCCCATGACACCACAGGCCCAGTCCCGGGACTCGTCGATCACCGGCTTGCCGAGCAGCGACGTCGTCACCCCCGCACCGAGCAGGTCGGCGAGTTCGTCGATCTCCCGGGCCGCACCGTATGCGCCCTGGCCGACGAGCAGCGCGATCCGCTGCCCGGAGTTCAGCAGGTCGGCGGCCCGGTCGAGGTCGGCGTCGGTGGGCAGGACCCGCGGGACCGCGACCGTCGCGGCGCTGGGAACCACGCCGTGCGTGTGCTCGTCCTCCGCGACGCCCGCCTGCTGCACGTCGTGCGGGACGATCACGCACGTCGGGCTCGAGGTCGCCCGGGCGGTGCGGAACGCGTTGTCGAGTACCGCGCCGAGCTGTTCGGGGGTGTCGAGGGTCTGCACGTACTGGGCGCACACGTCCTTGAACAGGGTGGGCAGCGCGACTTCCTGCTGGTAGCCGCTGCCCTGGGCCGTCGTCACCACGTGCCCGACGATCGCCACCACCGGCTTGCCGTCCAGTTTGGCGTCGTACAGCCCGGTGAGCAGATGCACCGCTCCCGGTCCCTGGGTGGCCAGGCACACCCCGACCTCGCCGGTGTACTTGGCGTGGCCGGTTGCCATGAACGCGGCCATCTCCTCGTGCCGGGCCGTGACGAGTTCGATGTGCTCGCCCGCGCGGTCGAGCGCGGCCAGGATGGGGTCGATACCGTCTCCGGCGTAACCGAAGACGCGGTGCACGCCCCAGGCCCGGAGCCGGTCGACAATCCCGTCGGCGACGTTGGCCATGGTGTTCCTCCCGGTGGTGCCCGCCGTCCGCCGTGGGCATCGTTCGTCGTGTATGCGTTCGTCGCGTACTCGGGGCCGGGTGCCCGGTGGGAGCCGTGCGAAACCTCGGATGTCCCGGTGGGCGGCACACTGGTCGCATGAGGTTGCTGCTGCTGGCCGACACCCACGTCCCCGTCCGCGCGCGGGACCTGCCGGCGCGGGTGTGGGAGGAGGTCGACCGCGCCGATGTGGTGCTGCACGCCGGTGACTGGGTCGACATCGCCCTCTTCGACGCCCTGTCCGAGCGGGCGGCCCGGTTGGTCGCGTGCTGGGGCAACAACGACGGTGCCGAATTGCGGGGCCGGATGCCCGAGATCGCACGCGTGACGCTGGAGGATGTGCGCTTCGCGGTCGTCCACGAGACCGGAGCCTCGGCGGGCCGCGACCGGCGGATGTCGGCGGCGTATCCGGACACCGACGTCCTGGTGTTCGGGCACAGCCACATCCCGTGGGACACCACCACGGCCACGGGGCTGCGGCTGCTGAACCCGGGGTCGCCGACGGACCGCCGGCGACAACCGTTCTGCTCCTTCATGACCGCCGCCGTCGCCGACGGCGCACTGGGCGAGGTCGCACTGCACCGCCTGTGACCGGAAATCGAGCCGGACGACCGGTTCGGGCGTACGGTGGGTGTGCCCCGCCACCGCCCGAGGGAGCTCACATGCCCGCATCCTTCTTCGCGCATCCCCACCAGGCGTTCACGGCAGGTTTCTACCGCGACGAGGACTTCGACTTCGACGTCCGCTTCCTGCTCGGGCAGGCCGTGCACGGCGCGGCGGACGTCGGCGAAGTGCTCGCCACGATCGCCCCGCTCGGCGAGAAGGACCACGAGAAGTGGTTCGACGCCTGGGTTGCGCTCGGCACTCGCGTCCGACGCCTCGCCGATGCCTCCGCCGAGGCCGGGCACGCGGTCAGTGCCGCGGGCGCATACCTGCGTGCGGCAACGTATTTCGCCACCGCGGTCAACTCCGTCGACGGGCTGGGCGACGACGGCCCGCTGCTGCCGACGTTCCGGCAGCATCGGGCGGCGTGGGACCGGTTCGTCGAGACCACCCCGCACCCGGCCGAACGGGTCGACATTCCCTACGAGGACGGCTTCCTGCCGGGCTACCTGCTCCGTCCGCTCGGTGAGGAGACCCGCGAGCCCCGCCCCACGCTGATCCTGAACAACGGCAGCGACGGACCGATCAGCAGCCTGTGGACCGCCGCCGGGGCCGGCGCCCTGGCGCGCGGCTACAACGTGCTGTTCTTCGACGGACCGGGCCAGCAGTCCATGCTGTTCGAGCGCGGCGTGCCGTTCCGGCACGACTGGGAGGCGGTGATCACCCCGATCGTGGACTTCCTCCTCCGATACCCGGAGGTCGACGACTCGCGCATCGCCCTCTACGGGATCAGCCAGGGCGGATACTGGGTTCCGCGCGCACTGGCCTTCGAGCACCGGATCGCCGCCGCAATCGCCGACCCGGGTGTGGTCGACGTGGCCGCGTCGTGGCTCGCCCACATGCCGAAGAACATGATCGAGCTGCTCGAAAAGGGCGACCGGGAGAAGTTCGACCGTGACATGGCCTTCGGCATGCGGCTGTCGGGCCGGCTCGAACGCACCTGGCGGTTCCGGGCGCGCCCCTACCGTCGGATGGACTCGTACTTCGACACCCTCACCGAGGTGCTGAAGTACCGGCTCGGCGACCTCGCCGGCTCGATCACGACGCCGCTGTTGGTCACCGACCCGGAGGACGAGCAGTTCTGGCCCGGCCAGTCCCGCCGGCTCGCGGACGGGCTGCCGGGGGTGACGGAACTCGTCGCCTTCACCGCTGCGGAGGGCGCCAACTTCCACTGCCAGCCCCTCGCCCGCGCTCTCACCGATCAGCGGATGTTCGACTGGCTGGACACGGTGCTGGCCGAGCGGGCCCGCACCCGGGCTTCCGACGGCGGGTCGTCGCGTCAGGTGGCGGACGGCTGAGCGAGGCGGCCCCCGGCGGGAGCCGGCCGCTGTGGACCGAATGTCACATTCGGGTCGCGGAACCGACCGGATGTGACATTCGGTCAGGTAGGAGGCGCTACCCACAGCCGCTAGCATGCGCTAATCTGTGACTCGACCGTGACCAATCCGTTATTGAACGGACTACTCGAACGTCGAGGACAGCAGTTTGGCCCCGTACGCCCGCCCCGATGGTGACAACTTCAGCGAAACACTCGAACCCGCAGCGCCTCGGCGTGGGGCACACCGACGCTCGACCCGGACCGGGCCCGCGCGTCGATTGCTGACCATTCCCCTGGCGGTCGGCGCCGTGCTCGCGGCCGGCAGCGCCGCGGCCCAGGCCGCCCCCGGGCAGCCCCGGGCCGAGGCCGCCTCCGAGCGGCAGCAGCCGACCGTCGGGCTCTCGACCGCACCGCAGGTGCTGCAATTCCCGGACGCCGGCACCGACCGGTACGTCGACCAGTTGCAGCGCGCCGCCGAGCGCGAGACCGCCCGCCTCGCCGCGGAGGCCGAGGAGCGCCGGCGTGAAGCCGAGCGCCTCGCCCGGGAGGAAGCCGAGCGGATCGCGCAGGAACTCGCGAGCCGCCCGAGTGCCGTCTTCCCCACCATCGGGGCGCTGACCTCCGGGTTCGGGCCCCGCTGGGGAACGGCGCACAACGGCATCGACATCGCCAACGCCATCGGCACGCCGATCAAGTCGGTCACCGACGGCACCGTGATCGAATCCGGCCCCGCCTCCGGCTTCGGACTATGGGTGCGCATCCAGCAGGACGACGGCACGATCGGCGTCTACGGGCACATCGACCAGTCGCTCGTGTCGGTCGGCCAGCAGGTACGGGCGGGCGACGTGATCGCCACGATGGGCAACCGCGGCCAGTCCACCGGGCCGCACCTGCACTTCGAGGTGTGGCAGCCGGGCGGCGCCAAGATGGACCCGCTGGCCTGGTTCGGCTCGCGCGGGGTATCCGTACCACAGTCCTCGCGTTCCTAGTCGGACGCCGGTACGCCGCCCCGTCGGGGGGCGCGGCGCACCGGCGTCCGGCTCACCAGATCCGCACGCGCTGCGCCGGGTCGAGATACAACTCGTCGCCGGGGTGCACGTCGAACGCCTCGTAGAAGGCGTCGATGTTGCGCACCACCCCGTTGCAGCGGAACTCCGGCGGGGAGTGCGGGTCCACGGCGAGCCGGCGCAGCGCCTCCTCGTCGCGGACCTTGGTCCGCCACACCTGCGCCCAGCCGAAGAACACCCGCTGCAGGCCCGTGAGGCCGTCGATCACGGGCGGTTCGGCTCCGTCGAGCGCGATCTCGTACGCCTTCAGCGCGATGGACAGCCCGCCGAGATCGCCGATGTTCTCGCCGATGGTGAAGCTGCCGTTGACGCGGTGCCCGGCGAGTCCCTTCGGTTCGAACTCGTCGTACTGCGCGATCAGTGCCGCGGTGCGCTTACCGAACTCGGTGCGATCGTCGTCGGTCCACCAGTTCTCGAGATTGCCGTCGCCGTCGTACTTGGCGCCCTGATCGTCGAAGCCGTGCCCGATCTCGTGCCCGATGACGGCCCCGATCCCGCCGTAGTTGGCGGCGTCGTCGGCATGCAGATCGAAGAACGGCGGTTGCAGGATCGCGGCGGGGAACACGATCTCGTTCATGCCCGGGTTGTAGTAGGCGTTCACGGTCTGCGGTGTCATGAACCACTCGTCGCGGTCCACCGGGCCGCCGAGCTTGGCCAGGTCACGGTCGTACTCGGCGGCGTAGCCGCTGCGGTAGTTGCCGACCAGGTCGTCCGCGGCGACGGTCACGGCCGAGTAGTCGCGCCACTTGTCGGGGTAGCCGATCTTCGGCGTGAACTTCTCCAGCTTGCGCAGCGCCGCCTCACGGGTCTGCGGGCTCATCCATTCGAGCTCGGCGATGCTGCGCCGGTACGCCTCCTGCAGGTTGGCGACGAGCTGCTGCATGCGGTCCTTGGCCTCGGCCGGGAAGTGCCGTTCGACGTACAGCTTGCCGACAGCCTCGCCGAGCAGGTCCTGGACGAGCGCCACGCCGCGCTTCCACCGGTCGCGGATCTCCTGCGCCCCGGTGAGGGTGCGGCCGTAGAACGCGAAGTTCTCGTCGACGAGCTTCTCGGTGAGGTACGGCGCGCGGGAGTGCAGGACCCGCCAGGTGGCCCAGGCCTTCCAGTCGTCGAGGGCCGCCTCGGCCCACAGCTGCGCGAACGTGTCGAGAAAGCCCGGTTGGCGGACCACGATCTCGGCCCACTGTTCCTCGGTGGCCCCGAGCGCGCCGATCCAGCCGCGCCAGTCGAAACCGGGTCGCTCGGACGTCAGCGCCTCGAACGTCACCAGGTTGTAGGACAGGTCGGCGTCGCGCCGCTTGACCACGTCCCAGTGCCCGGCCGCCAGGCGGGTCTCGAGGTCGAGCACCCGCTGCGGGTCGTACCCGATGCCGGCGAGCTCGAACATGCGCCCGATGTGCGCGACGTACTGTGCCCGGATCTCGGCGTGACCGTCCTCGCGGTAGTACGACTCGTCGGGCAGGCCCAGACCGGACTGCGTCGTGTGCATCAGGTAGCGCGCCGAGTTCTTCGCGTCGGTGTCCACGTAGTGCCCGACGGCGCCGCCGATCCCGACGCGCTGCAACCGGCCGAGCACCGCCGCGAGCGCGTTCCGGTCCGCGGCGTCCGCCACGGCGGCCAGTTCGCCGGCGATCGGGTCCAGGCCCGCCGCCTCGACGGTCTCGGTGTCCATGAAGCTGGCGTACAGGTCACCGATGCGCTGCGCGTCGGTGCCCGGCTCGGCCGAGGACGCGGCCGCCTCCTCGATGAGGGTGCGGACGTCGACCTCGGCCTTGTCGAACAGGGTGCGGAATGCGCCGTCGAGGGCACGATCGGCGGGGATCTCGTGTTCGGCGAGCCAGCGGCCGTTGACGTGCTCGAACAGATCGTCCTGCGCTCGGGTGCGCTCGTCGAGGTGGGTCAGGTCGATGCCCGAGTGTCGGGCCCGGGGATGCTCCACGATGGTCATGCCGTCCATCCTTACACCCATTCCCCGCACCCGGCACGGGCCTGCGTACGGGCGACGGGCCGTCTCCGCCCGCGACACGCCGCGCTCGAGTTACCGTGACCGAAGCCACACAGACACGTGGAAGCGGGGTGGGCGAGTGGGTCTGATGGACCCGATCGACGCGGTTCTCATGACGGCAGAGCTGCTGGCGAACCCCATGCACGTCGGGGTGGTGCTGATCCTGAACCCACCCGAGGACGCCGGCTCCCGATTCGTCGACGACGCCTACCGGGACGCGCTCGGCCGGGGCGACGAGGTGGATCCGGTGCTGCGACGCCGGGCGCACCGGGGTGTGGACACCGGCGGGTGGTGGGCCTGGCGCGACGTGGACGACATCGATCTGAGCTACCACGTGCGGCGGGCGTCGCTGCCGCCCGGCGCCGGACGGGACGCGCTGTGGCAGCTGGTGGGGAAGCTGCATGCCGAACCGCTCGACCGCTCCCGCCCGATGTGGGAGGCCCACCTTGTCGACGGCCTTCCCGACGGCCGGTTCGCGCTCTACACGAAGGTCCACCACGCGGTGCTCGACGGGATCGCGGGCCTGCGGATGATCGAGGAGTCGATGTCGCCCGACCCCGATCGCCGGTCGATGTCCCCGTTCTTCGCCACCGGCGGGCACCCGCGGCCCGACGCCGCGCCCGGTGGCCTTCCGACGCCGCTCGGCCTGGCCCGTTCGGTCCTCGGGGCGCTCACCTCCGGTGTGGGCCTGGTTCGCCGGACGGTCAAGGGGCAGGTCGGGGCCACGGTGCAGGGTCTGACCACCGACACCACCGTGCTGCCGTTCGGGGCGCCCCGCACCCGGCTCAACGGTCCACTCGGAGCCGGACGCGCCTTCGTCGCCGCCGGCTGGCCGAAGTCGCGACTGCGCGCGATCGAGCGCGCTGCGGGCGTGACCGGCAACGACGTCGTCACGGCCGTGGTGGCCGGGGCGTTGCGCTCGTGGTTCGGCGCGCACGACGAACCACCCGGCGACTCCCTCGTGGCGATCTGCCCGGTCTCGGTGCGCGGACGGCAGGACGGCGCGACGGCGGGCAATGCGTTCGGAACGGCGGTGTGCACGCTGGGCACCGATCTCGCCGACCCGGCCGACCGGCTGCGGCTGATCCACCGCTCGATGCAGGTCGCCAAGGACCGCGTCGCAGCGCTGGGGCCGGTGCCGTCGCTGGTGGTGACGGCACCGAGCATCCTGCCGACCATCCTCGCCCCGATGCTTCCGTTCGACCCGGGGCTGCGGCCCGGGTACAACCTGCCGATCTCCAACGTGCCCGGTCCGCGCACCGAGCTGTACTGGAACGGCGCCCACCTCGAGGAGATGTACCCCGTCTCGATCGTCTACGACGGGATGGCCCTCAACGTCACGGTGTGCTCGTATGCCGACCGGATCGGTTTCGGATATGTGGCCGGCGGGGAAGCAATACCGGACATCGCGACGTTGATACCTCTGACGGAGCGGTCTCTGTCGGAGTTGGAGACTGCGGTAGGAGTGGCGTGATGAGTTCCGATGCCGGAGCGGCCAAGCGGGTGGACGGCGAGCACCCCCCGACCGAGATGATCGTCGACCCACGCTTCCTGCCGGTCGCCGACCGCTTCTTCAAGATGTTCCGCGACACCCGGAACGGCGGCGGGGCGCTCGCGGCGTACCTGCACGGCGAGCCGGTGCTCGACATCTGGGCGGGCTGGGCGTCCCGGGACAAGCGGTGGACCCACGACACCGTCGCGCTGTCGTTCTCCACGGGCAAGGGCGTCGCGAGCACCGTGCTGCACCGGCTCGCCGAGCGCGGGCTCGTCGACTACGACGAACCCGTCGCGACGTACTGGCCCGAGTTCGGGGCCGCCGGAAAGGAATCCATCACCGTCCGGGAACTGATGTCCCACCGCGCCGGTCTGCACCGCGCGCGGGGCCTCGTCCCGGGACGCTTCGGGCTGCTCGACTCCGATGCGGTGGCGGCCGCGCTGGCGGCCTCCGTGCCGGACCCGCGGCGGCTCGCCGGCCCCGGCTATCACGCCGTCACCTACGGCAACCTCGTCGCCGAGATCGCCATCCGGGTGACCGGCCTGTCCTTCACCGAGCTGGTCGAGCAGGAGATCGCCGGCCCGCTCGGTCTGCGCGAATTCTGGTTCCACGTGCCGCAGGACGAGCGGCACCGGATCGCCCGGGTCTTCCCCCGGCTGAACCCGACCCCCGCGCCGTGGGCGGTCACCGGCACCGTGCTGTCGCGGCTGCCCGGGCTGCGTGGCGTCGCCGAGGCGGGCATGGCCGAAGGCTTCGACGAGCTGGCCCGCAGCCCCGCCGCGCACGACGCGGTGATGCCGGGATGGAACGGGGTCTTCACCGCCCGCGCGCTGGCCCGGATGTACGGGGCGCTGGCGAACGGCGGCGAACTCGACGGAGCGCGGCTGCTGAAGGCGGAAACCCTCGAGCAGGTCCTCGAGGTGCAGACCCGGCGCCGCGACTACGTGCTCGGTATCCGCCCCAACTGGCGGCTGGGCTACCACCCGGGCTGGGTCGCCCTGCGGGAACAGCCGCTGCAGTCGATCGGTCACTTCGGCTTCGGCGGCTCCGGCGCGTTCGCCGATCCGGAGACGGGCTTGTCCATCGCCTTCGTCACCAACCGCCTCGGCAGTGTCACCCCCATCTCGGACATGCGGTTCCCGCGGCTCGGGGCCGCGGGCGTCGTCGTCGCACGGCGGGCGGCCTGACGGCCGACGCCCGTTCCGTCACCGGTCCTCCGTCCGGCCGCGCTCGTGAGCCGTCGTCAGGGCGCCAGCAGCTGCACGCTCGCCTGGGCCCGGACCAGGACCGCGCCGTCGGGTGCGGTGAGATGCGTGTCGATCGAGGCGAGCCGTCGGCCGGCCCGGGTGACCCGGGCCTCGACGAGAAGGTCGGGGCCGGGTGCCGCGGGGGAGCGCAGGTAGTCGAGCGTCAGGTTCAGCAACCGGTACTCCTGTCCGGCAGCGGTGAGGGTCTGCGCCGCGAGTTCGGCGACGGTGCCGGCGACGGAGACCAGGACCCCACCCTGCACGGCGCCCATCGGATTGGCCATCCATTCCGCGGGTGGTACGACCGCGGCGACGCGTCCCTTCTCGACGGCGCCGACGCGCAGATCGAGCAGCCCGGCGAGCGGGCCCCGGGCCACGGTTCCGGCGGCGATGCCGGAGACCGTGTCGAGGCCGGTGCGCTCGGCGAGTTCCGAAGGGTCCGTCCAGGGTTCGGGTGCGGGCCGGACCAGTCCGGACGCGTCCGCGAACGCGTCGAACACGGCGGGACGATCCACGACCATCGACCGTCCCGTCAGCTGGATCACCAGATCGCCTGCGTCGTCGCAGATCTGCGCGGTGCTCAACGCGGTGGCGTCGTCCACGTGGACGGCGCGGCCGGTGCCGTGCAGAGCCCCCCGGGCCGGCATCGGATTCGCGGTCGAGGCGCTGAGCTGGCTCAGGACGGACCGGGTGTCGCGGCCCTGCCCGCGCCACACGAGGTGCGGGGCGGCGCCGAGAAGGACGTCGGTGAACACGCCGACGGATCGACGGTGGTGCGGCCGCGGTGGTCGACGAATCGGGCGCCCAGCGGCTGGCGGAACGACACCGTGCCCGGCTCCCCGCTCACGGTGTCGATGCCCATGAAGGCGTTGAGACGATCGGTTTCGGGGGCGGTGACGGTCACGGCGACATCCTGAGGTCGAGCGGAGCGAGGGTTCGCTCGGTCACGGTACCGAGGTCGGGGCCGGGCGTTGCGCCCACCCCGGTCAGCCGATGCGGGCGTGCATCTCCCACACGAGGATTTCCGCGGCCGTGTCGGTGTGGACCCGCTGTCCGCCGGAGCCGGTCAGCCGCACGGCGTCGCCCTCCCGCAGGATTCCGGCGCCTTCGAGCTCGGCTGTGCCCTGGGCGACGAAGAGGTGCAGGTAGGGGGCATCGGGCAGGACGACCGGCCGGCCCGGCTGCAGGCGGGCGACCGACAACCCGGCGTACTTGTTGTGGATGCGGATGGCGGCGTGATCGCGGTGCTCGGGGATGCCGGTGGCGACGGGCACCAGGCCGCCGCGCATGAGCTCGTCGTCGATCTCGAGTTGCTCGTAACCGGGGGTGATGCCCGATTCGTCCGGCACCACCCACATCTGGACGAAGCGGACCAGCTCGGCGTGCTCCGCGGCGTGCACGCCGGTGGCGCCGGGCAACCGCCAGGAGTCGTTCTTCTCCGAGTGCAGGATGCCCGTTCCGGCGCTCATCCGCTGTGCCAGGCCCGGATAGATGACGCCCGAGTGCCCGATCGAGTCCTGGTGCACGAGGCTGCCGCGCAGCACCCAGGTCACGATCTCCATGTCGCGGTGCGGATGCGTGTCGAAGCCCTGACCGGGCAGGACCGTGTCGTCGTTGTTGACCAGCAGCAGCCCGTGGTGCGTGTTGTCCGGGTCGTAGTGGTGGCCGAACGAGAACGAGTGCTTCGAGTCGAGCCAGGAGATGTTCGTCGTCAGCCGGTCCTCGGCGCGCCGGATGTCGAGAGTCGTGGCGTCGGTCATGGATTCTCCTCGGTGAGGTGCGGCGGGTTCAGGGTACGAGCGCGTCGGCGCAGCGTCAGGGCAGCTGTTCGTGCCCGGCCGGGATGGTCCCGAGACGTCCCGCCTGGAAGTCCTCGAACGCCTGGATGATCTCGGCCTTGGTGTTCATCACGAACGGCCCGTACATCGCGACGGGCTCGCGGATCGGCCGTCCGCCGAGCAGGAACACCTCGAGGGACGCGGTGCGCGAGTCCTGGGTGCGGTCGGCGGTGAACGTGACGCTGTCGCCGTCCGGGCCGAACACGGCGGTCTGTCCCGCCCGGATGGGGGCGTGCTCGGCGCCGACGGTGCCGTCCCCGGCGAGCACGTAGCCGAGCGCGTTGTACTCGCGATGCCAGGGCAGGGTCACCGACGCGCCCGGCGCGACGGTCAGGTGTGCGAGGGCGATCGGGGTGTGGGTCACGCCCGGGCCGCGGACACCGCCGATCTCACCGGCGACGACGCGGACGAGGGCGCCGCCGTCGGGCGAGGAGGCCAGGGCTACGTGGCTGCCGGCGATGTCCTGGTATCGCGGCTGCGCCATCTTGTGGTTCCGGGGCAGGTTCACCCACAACTGCACGCCGTGGAAGAGGCCGCCGCTGGCGACGACGTGTTCCGGCGGCGCCTCGATGTGCAGGATCCCCGAGCCCGCGGTCATCCACTGGGTGTCGCCCCCGCCGATGGTGCCGCCCCCGCCGTTGGAGTCCTTGTGTTCGAGGATCCCGTCGATCATGTAGGTGACGGTCTCGAATCCACGGTGCGGGTGCCACGGGGTGCCCTTTGGTTCGCCGGGCGCGTACTGCACCTCGCCCATCTGGTCCATGTGGATGAACGGGTCGAGGAAGCGCTGGTCGATGCCTGCGAATGCCCGGCGCACCGGGAAGCCCTCGCCCTCGTATCCGACGGGAGCGGTCCGCACGCCGAGGACCGGACGGGCGGTCGCGTCGGGTGCGGGGGCCGGGATGCGGGGCAGGGTGAGGATGTTGTCTACGGTCACCGCGGGCATGGCGGGCTCCTTCGGCATGTAGTTGACTATGCAACTACTCTAACCGACGGGCCGGGGGATTTGTTCCTGCGCTCCGAGCGGTGTGCAGGCGGACCCGAGAGACGACGAAACCCCCTGCCCGAGGGGAGGGAGGGCAGGGGGTCCGCGCCGGGCGTGTGACGCCCGGCGCCACGTCCCGCCTTCGGGGGGAGGGAGGAGGGACGCGGTGTCGGTGGCGGCCGATCGTCTCCGTCGGCCGGGTGAGGCCAGGATACATACCCGCAGGGGTATGGTCCATCACCTCGGCGCGCGGAGCACCGGGCGCCGAGCATAGTTTCTCGCTCCGATGCGTGCCGGGGTTTCGGCGATCCCGTCCGGCGCGATGAGTTTTCCGGAGCCGGACGGTCTACCTTCTCGACACCTCACACGAGGTGCCGGCCGTCCGCTCACACACAAGGAGTTGAAGATGTCCCGCATGCTCTTCGCCAACCTGTCCGTCAAGGACGTGGCTGCCGCCCGCACGTTCTTCGATGCTCTCGGCTTCACCTTCAACGAGATGTTCTGCGACGACAACACCGCCTGCCTCGAGATCAACGACCAGACCTACGTCATGCTCCTCGAGGAGGCGCGCTTCCGCGACTTCATCACCGGCGACATCTGCGACACCGCCACGGCCCGCGAGGTGCTCCTGAGCGTGTCCGCCGAGAGCCGCGACGACGTCGACCGCCTCGTCGATGCCGCGCTCGCCGCCGGTGGCAGCGACTGGATCACCGCCGGGTCGGAGGAGATGAAGACCGACTTCATGTACGGCCGGGCCTTCCGCGACCTCGACGGGCACGTCTGGGAGGTCATGTGGATGGACGTCCAGGCCGCGGCCGCCGCGATGGGACCGCAGGCCGAGACGTCCGCGCAGGCGTAGCGGCCGGCGTCAGGGGTGCTCGGGTAGTCCGAACAGGGCGAACAGATCGGTGTCGAAGAACACGGTCACATGCACGACCCGGTCACCCACGACGTCGAGCACCTGCAGCTGGAACGGATGGTGCTGCCCGTCCTCGCCTCGCATGTAGAGGCCGAGGGCGGGCTGCCCGTTCGCCACCGTGGGCAGCAGAACCTGGTCGCCGGGACCGCTCGCCGGGCAATGCGTCCGGATGAGGTTTCCGATCGCCTCGGCGCCGCGGTACCAGCCCTCGAACGGCGGCATCTCCCACACCGCCTCCTGGGTGAGCATCTCGACGATCGAATCGATGTCGTACTTCTCGAACCCCTCGACCCAGCGCCGCACCAGCGCCTGGGCCTCCGGACTCTCCGGCTCGACCAGATCGTCCTTCGTCACCTGCGCCTGCTCCAGCTGCGCGCGGGCCCGCTGGAGCAGACTGTTCACCGCGGCCGTCGAGGTGTCCAGCGCGGCGGCCACCTCGGTCGCCCGCCACTGCAGGACGTCCCGCAGCAGCAGCACTGCCCGTTGCCGCGCCGACAGATGCTGCAGCGCCGCGACGAACGCCAGGCGGATGGACTCCCGCGAGGTCACGATCGCCGCCGGGTCCGTCGGATCGTCCGGCCGGCCGTCGTCGCCGAAGGACCCGCCGGGAATCGGCTCGAGCCACGGCACCTCCCCGCGCTCGACGAGGTCGTCGGCCGGATCCGAGCTCGGCGCCCCCAGCCCCGTCGGCAGCGGCCGGCGCGACCTGCCCTCGAGCGCGGTCAGGCACACGTTGGTCGCGATGCGGTGCAGCCACGTCCGCAGCGACGAGCGGCCCCCGAAGTTCGCGTAGCCGCGCCAGGCGCGCAGGTACGTCTCCTGCACGAGGTCCTCCGCGTCGTGGATCGAGCCGCTCATCCGGTAACAGTGCGCCAGCAGCTCCCGCCGGTACGGACCGGCCAGCGTCAGAAAGTCGTCCTGCGAGTCGAGAACCTGCTCCGTCATGTCGTACCCCCGCCTGCCCGTCGCTGCCGAAGTGCAGTTACGAGCGTGAGCGTAGTCCCGGGGGCCGACAGGAAACAGGGTCTCGAACTATCTGTGCACTCCGGGTACCGTCCAGTAACTGCCCCGGCCGACAGCCCCGCCGGCAGGCAGAAGGACGAAGGTGACCCGTGCCCGACATCGCGCCCCGACCGACAGGCCCGTACGCCGGGGGACCGCCCGCGTCGGCGCTGCATGTCGACATGCCCCCGCTCGAGCGTTTCGGCCTGCGCGAGGCCGGTCGCACGGTCGTCATCGGTGTGGTGCTCCTCGTCAGCGTCCTGCTGAAACTGCTCGCCTGGCCGCTGCGGCCCGACGGCCGCGGCCCCGCCGATGCCGCTGCCGAGGGCACCGTCGATGCGTTCGAGATCCTCGGTCCCACATTCGTCAAGCTCGGCCAGCTCATGGCGTCGTCGTCCGGGGTGTTCCCCAGGCCGCTGGCCGACGCGTGCCTGCGCTGCCTCGACGACGTCGCACCCGTGCCCGCGGACCGGGCCCGCGCCGTGATCGAGGAGGATCTCGGCCATCCCGTCGGCGAACTGTTCGCCCGGTTCGACGACGTCCCGCTGGCCGCCGCGTCCGTCGGCCAGGTGCATGCGTGCGTCTTGCACGACGGCCGGGAAGCGGTCGTGAAGGTGCAGCGGCCCGGCATCGCCCACCGCATGCTCGTCGACCTGCGGGCGGCCTACGTCGGCGCGCGTCTGCTGCAGGCGTTCGAGTTCTTCCGCATCGCCAACGCCACCGCCATCATCCGCGACCTGCACTCGTCCACGATGACCGAACTCAACAGCGCGGTCGAAGCGGACCGGCAGAGCCGATTCCGGGAGTGCATCGGCGCGTTCGGGGACAACACGACCGTCACCACGCCGCAGGTGTACTGGGACTACTGCGGCCCGCGCGTGATCTGCATGGAACGGCTCCGCGGTGTGCCCATGGACCGGGTGCCCGCCGACTCGGCGATCGACACCAGTCTGCTCATCCGCCGCGGGGTGAAGGTATGGATCGAATCGGTCGTCCTGCACGGACCGTTCCACGGCGACGTGCACGCCGGCAACCTGTGGCTGCTCGACGACGGCCGTCTCGCCTTCCTGGACTTCGGCATCGTCGGTGAGCTGCCCGAGCACTGGCGCGCCATCCTGCGCGACCTGTTCCGCGCGACCGCCATCGACGGGGACTTCGCCCGTGTGGCGCGCGGCATCCGCGCACTCGGCTACACCAGCGGGCTCGACGCCGACGACGCCGAGATCGGCCGCCAGGTGGCGCAGGCGCTCGCTCCGATCCTCGGGCGCGACCTGGGACAGCTGCGGCTCAGCGACCTCATCGTCGCGCTGATCCGGCTCGGCAAGCAGTGGGGGATCGCCAGCCCGGAGGAACTGGTGCTGTTCGGCAAGCAGCTCGGCTACTTCGAGCGCTACGCCACCGCCCTCGCCCCCGGCTGGGTCATCGGCCGGGACCTGTACCTGCTGCGCAACGTCTTCCCCGAGGAGGTGGCGCGCCGCGCCGCCGAACAGGGGCTCGAGCTACCCGCCTGACACGGAGGCGCCGGGCCGCGGAGCGTGCGGACCCATCGCCCGGCTCCGCACGCCGGCGGCATGGTCCGTTCGCTCGGTTCCAGCCGGCCCGGGCGGGGCGTGGTGTGTCCGGCGCGTCAGCCCACGTGGGTGACGGGGATCGAAGCCCCGGTGACGGCGGCGCCGTCGTCGGAGAGCAGGAACCGGATCACCCGCGCGACCTCGGCCGGCCGCGACCACGAGCGCCGGTCCGCGTCGGGCATCGCCGCCCGGTTCGCGGGTGTGTCGATGACGACGGGCAGCAGCGCGTTGACCCGGACACCGTCGCCGGCGTACTCGACGGCCAGGGTCTCGGCCAGTGCGGTCACGGCAGCCTTCGACGCGACGTACGCGGCACCCCCGGCGAACGGCCGTTTCGTCGCCGCGGTGGACATGCAGACCACCGACCCGCCGCCGCCCGCGAGCAGGTGCGGCAGCGCCGCGCGGGTCACGGCGTAGGCGGTACGCAGGTTCAGATCCAGCTGGGCGTCGAGGACCTCGACGGGCGTCTCGTGTACCCGGGAGCCCGAGGTGAACCCGCCCACCAGATTCACCACGCCGAACAGCGGCGCGGAGTCGTCGGCGGCCGCGAGCGCGACGGCCTGCCGCAGCTGCGCGTCGTCCGACACGTCCGCCTCCACGAGATGCAGACTCGGATGGTCCCCGAGCCGCCCGAGTTCGGTACGAGCCACCCAGGGGACCACGACCCGCCAGCCCGCCTCGAGCAGATGCGTCGTGACGGCGGCACCGAGACCGCCGGTGCCGCCGGTGACGAGCGCGGACCGGGTCGTGGTCATCGAAGATCCTCTCGGCGAGCGGACGGATGCCCGTCCACGATAGGCGCCGGGCGCACCCGCGCATCGCGATACCGGGCTACGCGCTCCGGTTCCCGACATCGACAACCGTCCCGACGGTTGTCGACGTCCGGATCTGCACTCCGGTAGGCGAATCCGGCCCGCCGACGGAGAGGGGGCCCTACGCGGAGCGCGACGCCGCGTACGCGCCCTGCCACACCGTGTCGAACGGGGTGTGCGCCCCGACCCGGCCCTCGATACCGGCGGTGACGAAGTCCTTCGCGAGCGCGACGGCGGCCGGCACGTCGGCGCCCTTGGCGAGTTCGGCGGTCACGGCCGCGGCGAGAGTGCAGCCGGCACCCGACACCCGTTCCCGGCCGACCTTCGGCGCGGCGAGGACGGTGACCTGCTCGCCGTCGAAGAGCACGTCGACGGCATCGTCACCGGCGAGTTCGACGCCGCCCTTGGCCAGGACGTACCGCGGGCCCAGGGCATGGATGCGGCGAGCGGCCTCGACGAGGTCGTCGACGGTGTCGATGCGGTCCATCCCCGCCAGGGTGCGGGCCTCGAACAGGTTGGGGGTGACCACCGTGGCCAGGGGAAGCACGGACTCACGCAGCGCGTTGTCGGTGTCGAGCGCCGCCCCGGGTTCCTGACCCTTGCAGATCAGCACCGGGTCCAGAACGACGTGCCGCCACGACCGGCCACGCAGACCTTCGGCCACCACGTCGATCGTGGCGGGGGTGCCGAGCATGCCGATCTTGACGACGTCGAGGTCGTGGGCCGCGGTGGCCGCCTCGATCTGGTCCGCGACGACCTCGGGCGCGATCGGGACGAAGCGGTGCGACCAATTGTTGCGGGGGTCGAAGGAGACGATGCAGGTCGTGGTGCCGACGCCGTAGACGCCCAGCTCCTGAAACGTCTTCAGATCCGCCTGCAGCCCTGCGCCGCCGGTGGCTTCGGACCCGGCGATGACATAGGCGAGGTCGACCACGGTGTACTCCAATCCGATGGGGGACAGACTGCGTGCCGGACCGAGGAGCCCGCACGTCCGGGGAGACCACGGCTGTCCGCGACGTCGTCGCCGGATTCGCGACCGGTCCCGGCACCCAGGCTAGCGCGCCGGGTCCGGCGTCCCGGCCGGACGGCCCCCGCCGATGACCGGCGTCACACGCGTGTCGGTGCGGTGCGGCACCATGGGAACCGACCGGTCGAGGCCCGACGACGGAAGGTGGGTGCCCATGTGCGGTCGGTATGCGAGCACGGTCACCGATCAGGAACTGCGCTCCCTGTTCGACGTGGTGGAGACGGTGGGCGAGCCGCTGCCCCCGTCGTACAACGTCGCGCCGACGCAGACCGTGCGGGTGGTGCTCGAGCGCGCCCCGAAGGGCGAGCCCGGCGCGGAGGCGGTGCGGCAGCTCCGGTCCGCCCGGTGGGGGCTCGTGCCGTCGTGGGCGAAGGACCCGAAGATCGGCAACCGGATGATCAACGCCCGCTGCGAGACGATCACCGAGAAGCCGTCGTTCAAGGCCGCCGCCTCGCGGCGACGGTGCATCCTGCCGGCCGACGGGTACTTCGAGTGGCAGAAGCGCGAGGACGGCACCAAGATCCCGTACTTCCTGCACGGCGACGGCGTGCTCGCGATGGCGGGACTGTACGAGCTGTGGCCCGATCCGGACCTGCCCGACGACCATCCCGACAAGTGGCTGTGGACCGTCACCGTGCTGACGACGGAGGCCACCGATGCGGCCGGGCAGATCCACGAGCGGTGTCCGCTGGTGCTCCCGTCGTCCTTCCACGACGTGTGGCTCGACCCGGCCCTCACCGACCGCGACGACGTCGACGCGCTGGTCGCCTCGGTACCGGAACCTCACCTGCATCCGTACGAGGTCAGCACCGAGGTCAACAACCCCCGCAACAACCGTCCGGAGCTGCTCGAGCCGGTGTGACGGGGCCGGGTCCCCGGGCGTCCGGGTGGCCGCACCCTCCCGGTCCGGGCAGGATGGGCACGATGCACACTCCTCGATTGGCCTGTCGACGTGCCGGTTCCGGCGAGCCGCTGCTTCTCCTGCACGGGATCGGCGCTACTCGCGACGACTTCGCCGAACTCGTTCCGCGCCTCGCCGAGCACTTCGACGTCCTGGCCGTGGACCTTCCCGGCCACGGATCGTCACCGATGCTGCCGACCCGTCCCACCGTCGAGTCTCTCGGCGCTGCCGTCGCGGCGGACCTCGACGCCCACGGGCTGGACCGGGTGCACGTCCTGGGCAACTCCCTCGGCGGCCGTCTGGCGTTGGACCTGGCGCGGCGCGGGCGCGCCAGGTCGGTGGTGGCGCTGTCCCCGTCCGGTCTCGGATTGCCGCCGGAGCGGGCGTTCCAGGGACTGCTCATGGCCGTCGCGCGGATCGTCAACAAGGCACGCAGCCCGTTGATCGAGCGGATGTCGGACAGCGCCGTCGGGCGCACTGCGCTCACCGCCGGGCTGCGGGCCCTGCCGTGGCGCACCTCGAAGGCTGAATCCCTGTCCGTGAAGGGGGGTTTCGCGGAATCGGAAGGTTACTGGTCGATGCTGTGGAATGCCGTGCTGACGGACGTGCCGACGGGTCTCGACCGCATCTCGTGCCCCGTCACCCTCGCGCAGGGCGTGCTCGACGTCGTCGCATCCGCGCAGACGGTGCGGTACGTCCCACTGATTCCCGGGGCGCGGTTCGTGCCGCTGCCGTGGGCCGGGCACGCGCCGCAGTCGGATGCTCCCGTCGCGATCGTCGACCTCGTGCGGCGGACCGCGGCGCAGGCATGATTCCGACGCGGGTTCCTCAGTCGATCCGGACGCCGCCCGTGACGACCCAGATGCCGTCGGCCCCCTCGCGGACGGGCTGGCGCAGCTGAAGCACCACGATGCTGCCGTCCGTCCGGTCGGTCACCTCCACGGTGTGCGGGTCGGCCGTGCGCGCCTCGGTGTCGCTCCAGCCGAACCGGTCCGCCACGAACGCCTGCGCGACCAGGGACGGATCCAGCCGCCACGGCCGGCTGCCCTCGTCGACCGCACGCTGAAGTTCCCCGGCCTCCTCCGGGGTCAGGTTCTCGCCGGGAAAGGACGCGTCGGTCGGTGGAGTGGTGTCCTCGGTCGCTGTGGTCGACGAGGTGTTCGGCACGGGGGTGCTCCCAGCCGTCGTCGCCGTCACCGGTGCCGGTGACGACGCGGGCACGCCGGTGGTCGGCGCCGGGCCCGGCGGGGTGTCGCCGCACGAGGTGACCAGTCCGAGCGAGAGGGCCACTGCAGCAAGAGTTTTCGATGCTCTGAGCCGCACGCTTTCGAACCTCACGCCGTCCTCCTCGCGGTCCCGGTCACGAGGTCCTCACTGGCGGTAGGACTCGACCTCCCCGACCGGCCGCGCCTCCGCCTCGTCCGGGTCGTTGCCGAACTCGGCTTTCGCGCGGCGTTGCCGGAGCAGGTCCCAGCACTGGTCGAGGCGTTCCTCGACGGCGCGCAGGCGCTGCCGGTCCTGATCGCTCATGCCGTCGCCGCTCGACTTCGAACGCAGCGCCTTCTCCTCGTCCACCAGTTCCTCGATGTGCTGGAAGAGGTCGTTCTCGTCCATGGGAAGACTCCCTCGCTGTGGTCGTCTCCCCGGCATATCCGGCCTCCGACCCCGGTAAACCTGTGCGTTTCCGCGTTCGCCGGCTCGGGTACGTCACAGTCATGAGTATCGAAGACGGCCCCGGCGACACCCTCAGCCCCAGCGAGGGCCTCGACTCCGACGAAGTCCGCAACGACGACGGTGACGAGGTCGTGGACCCGCCGGAGGGCTGGAGCGGTGCCGACCGATTCGGCACCACGCAGCGGGAGGAACAGGAGGGCGAGTCGCTGGACCAGCGCCTCGCGGAGGAGGAGCCCGACGTGGCACCCGCGGAGCCGCTCGAACGGCCGGTCGCGGCCATGCCCGACGACGAACTGACCGAGGATGTCGTCGACGAGGTGGTCGACGGGGACGCCGCCGTCGCGGGCGGCGGTGGGAAGCACGCCGAGGTGGTCGAGGGTGTCATCGTCGAGGACTCGCGCGTCGATCGAGGGCAGATCGACGGCAGTCCCGAGGACGGCGACTCCCTCTTCCCGATCGTCGAGTGAGTCGGGCCGTGAGGACGTGCCGAAGCCGACACGGAGGGCGCCGAACCGCCGTTGGGATGTCCGCGGGCGCATTAGCTGTCATGATCATTTGTTATGAGTGACAACTCGGGAGACGCAGGTCGCGGCGGGCTCACCGTCGGCTCGCGGGTGGTGGTGCGCCGCGGCGACGAGAAGGGCCGTGCACCCGGTGTAGTGGTCGAGGACTATGCCAGCGAGGCTGCCCAGGCCGGCGAGCAACTCGGACGGGACTGGGCGCCGGTGCGCCGTTGGGCCGTCGCGCTGGACGACGGCCGGTTGGTCTTCGCCGACGACGACGAGGTGGAGGCGGAGCCGAAGAAGGGCTGACCGCGTCACCGGAGCCGCCTGCCGACCGGGTGGTACACGGCAGTACGGAGCAACGCAGGCCCACCGCGGGGAGGGCGCCGGACCCCGGCGCCCTCCCCGCGCTGTGCAGAGCGTGCGACGGGCGTTTCGGACGCGCAGTCCGCAGCCGAAGACCGACCGGCCTATGCCTAGGTCTGCTAGGTTCATGCCTAGCAGACCTAGGCATAGGAGACCTATGTACATCGAGAAGGACCTCGTGGCCGCGTCGGCGACCCCGCTCGTACTCGGAATCCTCGCCGAGGGCGATTCCTACGGCTACGCCATCCTCAAACGCGTCAAGGACCTGTCCGGCGGACGGATCCAGTGGACCGACGGAATGCTCTACCCCCTGCTGCACCGGCTGGAACGGTCCGGATACGTGTCGGCATCGTGGGGGAGTTCCGACACCGGACGACGACGCAAGCACTACGCGATCACCGACGCGGGACGGAGCGCGCTCGCCGAACGGCGCAGCCAGTGGGACGTGGTCGCGGACGCGCTCGACCAGGTCTGGCGCTGCGCGGAGATGCCCGCGGCCCCCGGGTGGTCGTGATGGACGCCGCGCTGGAGACGCAGATCGGCCGATGGCGAGGTTACGTCGAACGGCGTCGCGTGATCTCCACCGCCGACGCCGACGAGATGGAAGATCATCTGCGGGACCAGATCTCGGATCTGTCCGCCGCGGGTCTGGCGGCCGACGAGGCTTTCCTGGTCGCGGTCAAGCGCATGGGCAGCGTGGACGACATCTCCCGGGAGTTCGCGCGCGAGCATTCCGATCGGCTCTGGAAGCAACTCGTCCTGACGTCCGTCGCCGCGGACGGCAGCGGTCCCCGGCCCAGGCGTGAGTTGCTCGTCGTTCTCGCGCTCGCCGTCGGCGGCGCCGTCGCACTGAAGGCGGGACTGGCGACCCTGGACGAGGGCGTCGTCGCGCGCAACCTCGGCCTGCTCGTGCTCCCGTTCCTCGCCGCCTACTTCGCGTGGAAGCGCCGGATGTCGCCCCGCGGCGCCGTGGCGCTGCTGGTGCCGTTCGCGCTGGCGGCGGCCGTGACTAACGGATACCCCTTCGTCCCGAGCGGTTCGACCGAGGTGATCGTCGCGATCCACACCCCGATCGTGTTGTGGTTCGTCGTCGGTCTCGCCTACGTCGGTGGCGAGTGGCGGTCCGACCGGCGCCGGATGGACTTCATCCGGTTCACCGGCGAATGGGTCGTCTATCTCACCCTTCTCGCCCTCGGCGGGGGTGTGCTGGTGGGTCTGACGATCGGCGCGTTCGATGCGCTCGGCACGGATGCCGAGTGGGTCGTCGAGGAGTGGGTGCTGCCGTTCGGCGCGGCGGGCGCGGTCGTCGTCGCCGCCTGGCTGGTCGAGGCGAAGCAGAACGTGGTGGAGAACATCGCGCCCGTCCTCACCCGCGTGTTCACCCCCGTCACGATCGTCATGCTGCTGGTGTTGCTCGCGGCCCTCGCGACGACGGGAAGCGTCGTCGACGTCGACCGGAATCTGTTGATCCTGATGGACCTCATCCTCGTCGTCGTCCTGGGCCTGTTGCTGTACGCGGTCTCCGCCCGCGAGCCGCATCTGCCGCCCGACCTGTTCGACCGCCTGCAACTTGTCCTCGTCGTCCTTGCGCTCGTGGTCGACGTGCTCATGCTGACCGCCATGCTCACGCGAATCGCGGAGTTCGGCTTCACTCCGAACAAGGTGGCCGCACTCGGGATGAACCTGGTTCTGCTGGTCGGTCTCACCTGGTCGGCTCGGCTCCTGTTCGGGTTCGTCCGTGGCCGCCGCGGGTTCGGCTCCGTCGAACGCTGGCAGACCCGCTACCTGCCGGTCTTCGGGATCTGGGCGGCGCTGGTGGTGTGCGTGCTCCCACCCCTGTTCGACTTCGCGTGAGCGCGGGCGTTCGACTTCGCGTGAGCGCGGCCGGCCCGGCCGTCGAGGCGTCCCCCTCTTTACAACGGGTCCTCGGCACAGTAATTTGAACGATCGTTCGACCTAATCTGCTGCCTGCCGTTCCGTCGGCCGAAAGGACCTCCGCATGAGCGCACCCGAGGACGTCGTACTCTCCAGCCGCGAAGGCCACGTCACGACGTGGACGATCAACCTGCCCGAGGCGCGCAATCCGATCTCCGGCGACGACGTCGTCGAGCGGCTGGTGCAGCTCGTGGACGAGGCGAACGCGGACTACGAGACCCGCGTGGTGATCCTCACCGGCGCCGGGAGCGCGTTCTCGGCCGGCGGCAACGTCAAGGACATGGCCGACCGTACGGGGATGTTCGGGGGCGCCCCGCATCAGCTGCGGGAGGGCTACCGTCGCGGAATCCAACGGCTGCCCAAGGCGATCTACCACTGCGAGGTGCCGATCATCGCCGCCGTCAACGGTCCCGCGGTCGGCGCCGGCTGCGACCTGGCCATGATGTGCGACATGCGGATCGCCTCGAACACCGCGTTCTTCGCCGAGAGCTTCGTCAAGCTCGGCATCATCCCCGGCGACGGCGGCGCCTGGCTGCTGCCCCGCGCCATCGGTGCGGCGCGGGCCGCGGAGATGGCCTTCACCGGCGACCGCGTCGACGCCGCCACCGCGCTCGAGTGGGGCATGGTCTCCCGGGTCGTCGAACCCGATCAGCTGCTCGCCGCGGCCGGTGAGCTCGCCGCCCGCGTCGCCTCGAACCCGCCGCACGCACTGCGCATGACCAAGAAGCTGATGCGCGAGGGGCAGCGCCAGGATCTCGACAGCATCCTCGAGCTCTCGGCGGCGTTCCAGGCCCTCTCGCACCACACCGCCGACCACGGCGAGGCCCTCTCGGCGTTCCTCGAACGCCGCGGCGGGAACTTCACCGGGAACTGACCGCCGCGCCCTCGCGGGTCGCCGCACGCAACGAAGGGAATACGGCCGTGGAGCGGACGATCTTCAGCCGGGAGCACGACGAATTCCGGTCCATGGTGCGCGATTTCATCGCGCGAGAGGTGCTGCCGCATCGCGAGGAGTGGGACGAGCTGGGCCGGCCCCCGCGCGAGTTCTTCCACCGCCTCGGTGAACTCGGCATCCTCGGCATCCAGGTGCCCGAGGAGTTCGGCGGTGGCGGCGAGGCGAGCTTCAAGTACAACGCCATCGTGTTCGAGGAAGTGGCGCGGGCCGGGGTGTCCTTCGGCTCCTACACCGTGCACTCCTGCCTGATCCTGCCGTACCTGCTCGAATACGGTACCGACGAGCAGCGGAAGCGCTGGTTGCCGGACTTCGCGTCCGGGCGGATGATGACCGCCGTCGCGATGACCGAGCCCGGCACCGGCTCCGACCTGGCCAGCATCGCCACCACGGCCACGCTGTCCGCCGACGGCTCGCACTACGTCGTCAACGGCGCGAAGACGTTCATCACCGGCGGCGTCACCGCCGACCTGGTCCTCACCGTGTGCCGCACCGCCCCGTTCGACCCGGAGGACCGTCGCGCCGGACTGTCGATCCTCTGCGTCCCCACCGACGCCGAGGGGTTCTCCGTCGGCCGCAAGCTCGACAAGCTCGGTCTGCACCAGCAGGACACCGCCGAGCTGTCGTACCAGGACGTGAAGGTGCCGGTGGAGAATCTCCTCGGCGAGGAGGGCAAGGCCTTCGGCTATCTCGCCCACAACCTGCCCCAGGAACGTCTGAGCATCGCGTTGAACCAGGTGGGCCAGGCCGCGGCCGCGATCGAGCATGCCCTCGCGTACACCCGGGACCGCACGGTGTTCGGCAAGCCGGTGGCCTCCTTCCAGAACACCAAGTTCGTTCTCGCGGAATGTTCCGCCGAGGTGCAGGCGGCACGGGTCTTCGCCGACCACTGCCTCGAGCTGCTCGACCGGGGCGAGCTGTCGGTCGCCGACGCCGCCCGGGCGAAGCTGTTCTGCACCGAGGTCGCCGGTCGCGTGATCGACAGGTGCCTGCAGCTGCACGGCGGGTACGGCTACATCACCGAGTATCCGATCGCCCGGCTCTACGCCGACACCCGCGTCAGCCGGATCTACGGCGGCACCAGCGAAGTCATGAAGACGATCATTGCCAAGGACCTCGGCCTGTAACCGTACTGCCAGGGCAGGTGGAAGGAGCTCGGATGTATCCCGGACGCTACGCGTCGGTCACCCCGGACAAGCCGGCGGCGATCGAGGCCGCCACCGGCCGTGTGGTGAGCTACCGTGAGCTCGAGGACCGTTCGGTGCAGTTCGCACACTGGCTCCGCGCCCACGGCCTCGGCCTCGGGGACCACCTCGCGGTGCTGTCGGTCAACGACGCCACCGCATTCGAACTGTACTGGGCGGCAGTACGTTCCGGAATGTACGTGACGTTCGTCAACACGCATCTCGCCCCCTCCGAGGTCGCCTACATCGTCGACGACTGCGACGCCACCGCACTCGTGGTCTCCGCGCCGCTCGCCGACCTTGCCGTCGCCGTTACCGACGACACGCCGAAGGTGCGGCACCGCTTGGCATTCGGCGGCGACATACCCGGACACCTCGGATACGAAGTCGAGATCGCCGCGATGAGCACCACCCCGCCGGCCGACCAGCCCGGCGGCACGGACATGCTCTACTCGTCGGGCACGACCGGCCGGCCGAAGGGGATCAAGCCCGCGCTCAGCGGAGTGCAGGTCGGTGAGCAGGCGGCCTCCAACGCGGTCGGCCTGCTGCAGAGTTTCGGCTTCGACGACGGTTGCGTGTACTACTCCCCGGCGCCGATCTACCACGCTGCGCCGCTGCGGTTCGGGGCCGCGGCGCAGGCCCTCGGGGGCACCGCGATCGTCGCGGGCAGGTTCGACGCCGAGACCTGCCTCGCCGACCTCGAGCGCCACCGCGTCACCCACAGTCAGTGGGTGCCCACGCATTTCGTCCGGTTGCTGAAGCTGTCCGAACGGGCCCGCGGCCGCTACGATCTGTCCGCGATGCGGGTGGCCATCCACTCGGCCGCGCCGTGCCCGGTCGAGGTCAAGCGCGCCATGATCGACTGGTGGGGTGAGCGGATCTACGAGTACTACTCGTCCACCGAATCCGTCGGCAGCACCCTCGTCTCGCCGCAGGAGTGGCTCCGCAAACCCGGCACCGTGGGCCGCACCGGTCACGGCCACCCCAGCCGTGCCCGCATCTGCGCCGAGGACGGAACGGAGTTGCCGCCCGGGCAGATCGGGTCGATCTACTTCGAACGTCCCGGGTACAGCTTCGAGTACCACAACGATCCGGAGAAGACGGCCGAGTCGCGCCACCCGCTCCACCCCACCTGGGCGACGACCGGGGACATCGGATATCTCGACGAGGACGGCTACCTCTTCCTCACCGACCGGGCCATGTTCACCATCATCTCCGGCGGGGTCAACATCTACCCGCAGGAGATCGAGAACGCACTCGCCTTGCACCCCAAGGTGTTCGACGTCGCGGTGATCGGCGTGCCCGACGCCGAGATGGGCGAATCGGTCCGGGCGGTCGTCCAGCCGGCGGTGGGCGTTGCCGGCGACGAGGCGCTCGCCGCCGAGTTGATCGCCTACTGCCGCGACCGCATCGCCGGGTACAAGTGCCCGCGCAGCGTCGACTTCGTCGCTGCGCTGCCCCGGACGCCCACCGGCAAGCTCGTCAAGGGGGCGCTGCGCCCCGTGACCGCCGGAGGTGACCGATGAGCGTCCGGCGGGGCACCTATGCACGACAGGGAGACACCGTCGTCCCCTCGGAGCGGCAACGGGTGTTCATCGAGGCGGCCCGTCGCGAGTTCGTCCGCAACGGATACGGGGCCTCGTCGATCCGGACGATCGCCCAGGAGGCCGGCGTCAGCCTGTCCGCGCTGTACTACCACTACAAGAACAAGCAGGACCTGCTGCTGGCCATCCTGATCGACGGCGTCAACGCCTTCGACGCGATGTGCGACGAGGAACTCTCGCGTGTCGGGGACGACCCGGTGGAGCGACTGCGGGCCCTGGTGATCGCCCTCGTCCGGTTCCGCACCACCTGCCAGGAGCAGAGCCTGATGATCGGCACCGAGGTCCGCAACCTGGAACCGGAGAACGCGGCGGTCTACGAGCAGCGGCGACGTTCCGGAAACGAGTTGCTGGGCAGCATCATCGAGGACGGCGTGAAATCCGGAGCGTTCACCACCCCGTACCCGGAGGACTGCCGCCGCTCGATCCTGGCGATGACGACCTCGATCGCGAACTGGTACGACCCGGACGGTCCGGACACCCCCGCCGACATCGCGGCCCGATACGGCGACCTGGCCCTGCTGCTGCTGCAACCGCGACCCTGACCCCCTCACGGAAGAAGACGACGATGCGTACATCACTGGTGCCGTCCGCCGGTGCCCCCGACCCGAGCCTCGCCGCGTTGCGAGCCGAGGTGCGCGCCTTCCTGCGCGAGCAGATCGACGCAGGCGTGTTCACCCCCGGCGTGGACACCTGGCTCGCCCGCTGGAACACCGACTTCACCAAGGCCCTCGCCGCCCGCGGCTGGGTCGGCATGACCATCCCCACCGAGTACGGCGGGCACGGCCGCACCTTCATGGAGCGTTTCGTCGTCACCGAGGAACTCCTCGCGGTCGGCGCACCGGTCGCCGCCCAGTGGGTCGCGGACCGGCAGGCGGCGCCGTCGCTGCTCAAGTACGGCACCGAGGAGCAGAAACGGCGGTTCCTGCCCGGCATCGCCCGCGGCGAGATCTGCTGGGCCATCGGCATGAGCGAACCCGAGTCCGGATCCGACCTGGCGAGCGTGAAGACCAGGGCCGTGGAGGTCGACGGCGGCTGGCGCATCACCGGCACCAAGCTGTGGACCTCCGGCGCCCACCACGCCGATGCCTTCTTCGCGCTGGCCCGCTCCGCGCCGCTCGACCCGGCGCACCGGCACGCCGGACTGAGCCAGTTCATCGTCCTGCTGGACTCGCCCGGCGTGGAGATCCGGCCCGTGCTGTCGATGTCCGGTGAGCACCACTTCAACGAGGTCGTCCTCGACGACGTGTTCGTGCCCGACGACCTCGTGCTCGGCACCGTCGGCGACGGCTGGGCGCAGGTCACCTCCGAACTCGGCTACGAGCGCAGCGGCCCGGAACGCTTCATGTCCACGTTCGGGGTGCTCGCCGGGGCGGTGGACGAGGCCGGCGCCGGCCGTCTGCCGGCCGACCCCCGCATCGGCGCGTTCGTCGGCCGGATCTTCGGCCTGCACCACATGTCCCGCGGGGTGTCCGAGGCACTGCAGCGGCACGAGAACGCGGAGGTCGCCGCGTCGGTGGTCAAGGTGCTCGGCACCCAGACCGAGGGCGACATCGCCGACCTCGCCGACGAACTGGCCGACGAGAGCGACACCGCCGGGGAGGGGTTCGCCGAACTGGTCCGAGCCGGCGTCATGCAGCGTCCCGGATTCACCCTCCGAGGCGGCACGAGTGAGATTCTGCGCGGGGTCATCGCGCGGGGATTGGGGATGCGCTGATGAGTAACGCGACTACTGGCAACGACGTCGAGATGCGCGAACTCGCGCAGATGCTCGAACAGCTCTTCGGTGAGCGCCGCGGCGACGATCACCGCCTCGACGGGCCGCTGCGTCTCGACCGCGAACTGTGGTCGACCCTGGCCGAACTCGGTCTCGCCCGGCTCACCGGTCCGGAGGCGGACGGGGGCAGTGAGGCGGGCTGGGCCGAAGCCGCCTACCTGCTCGGCGCCGCGGGCGCCGGTGCCGCGGCGGTGCCGGTTGCCGAGAACGACCTCCTCGCCGGCTGGCTGCTGCAGCTGTCCGGCTGCGAGCGCGCGGTGACCGATCCGGCGGCGGCACGCACCGCCGCCGTGCTGACCGCCGACGGCTCGGCCCGGCACGTGCCGTGGGCCCGCGACGTCGACGCCGTCGTCGTGCTGTGGGAGGCGGACGGCACGTGGCGGGTCGCCGACGTCGCCCGCGCCGACGTCGAGGTCACCGAGGCGGTCGACGTCGCGTCCGAGCCGCGCGACCACATCCGCGTCGACGTCGCCGCGCTCTCCGGTGCCGCGGTGCCGGACGGCACCGCGGAGGAGTTCCTGCGCCGGGGCGCGCTCGCCCGGGCGCTGGCGATGAGCGGCGCGATGGAGCGGGTGCTCGACCTGGTGGTCGGCCACACCACCGCCCGCGTCCAGTTCGGCCGTCCGCTCGCCAAGTTCCAGGCGGTGCAGCACCTGGTGTCGGACATCGCCGCCGAGGGGGCGCTCGCGCGCGCCGCCGCGCAGGCCGCCGTGACGATCGCCGAGGATTCCGGATTCGGCAGCGACGAAGCGGGATTCGCGATCGCCGCCGCGAAGTCCTGTGCGGGGCACGCCGCGTCGGTGGTGGTGCGCAACGCCCACCAGAGTCTCGGCGCGATCGGCTTCACCATGGAGCACGAGCTGCATCGGCACGCGAACCGGTTGCTGTCGTGGCGCCGGGAGTTCGGTTCCGTCCGGTTCTGGGACGACAGGCTCACCGCGGCGGCCGTCGAGGCCGGGTCGCGCGGGCTCTGGCCGCTGATCACCGACGGCCGGCCGGAGTAGTCCGCGACCCCGCTGGACAGGGACCGCCGGTCGGGTATCGACTGTGGGGCGACGGGGCACGGGGTCCCGGTCGAACGAGAAGGGGTGCACGTGCAGGACGAAGAGCAGTCCGGACCCGGGCCGGTGAACCTGCGGGACCTCGGTGGGCTGGCGCTGACCGGCGGCGGCCGCACCGCCGCCGGTGTGCTGTACCGCGGCGATGCCTGCTACACCGGCGACGTGGTACGCGGACTCCTCGCCGAGCGGCCACCCACGACGGTCGTCGACCTGCGCTCCGACGCCGAGCGCGGCCACCGCACCTACACCTGGCCGGACGGCACGCACGTGCACCGGCTGTCGCTGCACGCGGACGCCGCGCCGGGCGGGCGCACCGGCCTCGCCGAACTCTACGGCCGCGTGGTCGACGTGGCCGCACCGCTGTTCGCCGGGCTCGTGCCGGTCGTCGCGCGGGCCGCGGGCCCGGTCCTCGTGCACTGCACCGCCGGCAAGGACCGCACCGGCCTCGCCGTCGCCGTCCTGCTGCTCGCGGCGGGGGTGGAACCGCAGGCCGTCGTCGACGACTACGTGGCCACCGACACGAACATGCCCCGTCTGTACCGTCGCTGGGAGGCCGTCGGCCTGCGCGTGGGCGGCTCGTCCCCGGGCGGTGGCCGGGCGGTACCGTCGGAACTGTTCCGCGCGCCCGCCGAGGCGATCACTCCGATCGTGGAACGCCTCGTCGCGCATCCCGGCGGGCCGGAGGCGTGGCTGATCGACCACGGCGCGCCGGAGGACGATGTGCGACGGTGGCGCTGCCGTGCCCGGGGAGAGGCCGCGACGGCATACGAAGACAGGAAGGCGCACACGCGATGAGCGAGCACAGCGAGCCGGGAAGCGAGGCATCGACGGGCCTGCCGCTGGCGGGCATCACCGTCGTCAGCCTCGAGCAGGCGGTCGCCGCCCCCATCGCGACCCGCCACCTCGCCGATCTCGGCGCCCGCGTCATCAAGATCGAACGCATCGGGGAGGGCGACTTCGCCCGCAACTACGACGCCGCCGTCCACGGGCTGGCGTCGCACTTCGTGTGGCTCAACCGCGGCAAGGAGTCGATCTGCATCGACCTCAAGGCCGCCGAGGGCCTCGCCACGGTGCGTCGCCTCGTCGACGACGCCGACGTGGTGCTCCAGAACTTCGCGCCCGGCGCGGCGGCGCGGCTCGGGCTCGGCGCCGACGAGCTGCGGCGCGCGCGGCCCGAGCTGATCGTGGTGAACATGACCGGTTACGGCACCGAGGGCCCGCTGCGCGAGCGCAAGGCCTACGACATGCTGGTCCAGGCCGAGACCGGGCTGTGCTCGATCACCGGCACCCCGGAGACCGCCACGAAGACCGGCATCCCGACCTCCGACATCGCCGCCGGCATGTACGCGCTCACGTCGATCCAGGCGGCGCTGTTCCGGCGCGAGCGCACCGGAGCGGGTGCGACGATCGACGTGTCGATGTTCGATGCGACCGTCGAGTGGCTCGGCCACCCGATGTACCTGCAGATGTATCAGGACACGCAGGTCCAGCGGATGGGTCTGAGCCACGCGTCGATCGCGCCCTACGACGCGTACCCGACCGTCGACGGGAAGATCCTCATCGGCGTGCAGAACGACCGCGGCTGGCGGGCGCTGGTCACCGAGGTGTTCGGCCGCCCGGATCTCGCCGGGCACCCGAAGTTCGCGACGAACATCCTGCGGGTGCAGCACCGCGCCGAGACCGACGCGGTCGTCGCCGAGCACACGCGCCGCTTCGAGACCGCCGAACTCGACAAACGGCTCGCCGCCGCGGGGGTACCCGCCGCCCGGCTGAACGAGATGAAGGATCTGATCGAGCACCCGCAGCTCGAGGAACGGAACCGCTGGCGGGAGGTGGGCACCGAGGCGGGCCCGGTGCGGGCCGTGCTGCCGCCCATGACGTTCTCCGACGTGGAGATGCGCATGGGGGCGGTCCCGGCGCTGGGCCAGCACACCGACGCGGTGCTCACCGATCTCGGCCTCACCGACGAGCAGATCGCCGGGCTGCGTGCCGCCGGCATCGTGCAATAGCCGGTAGCCGACCCGGCACGGTCATCGACCCGGCGCAGTGATCCACCGGCGCAGTGATCCACAGGTGCAGTACTCGAACCCGAAGGAGCCCGACGTGCCCCAGCTGTTGCAGCTCGATTCGTCCGCGAACCTCGAGATGTCCGTCTCCCGCGAGCTGACCCGTCTCTTCGCCGACACGTGGCGCCGGCGCGGACCCGGCCACACCGTGATCCAACGGGACCTGCACCGAGACCCGGTCCCGCATCTCGGGGACGCGGAACTGCACTACGCGCCACGCCTGCGGGCACCCGGCGCCTCCGTCGATCCCGCGGCGGAGGCCTTGCAGACGGAGCTGATCGCCGAGGTCCGGAGCGCCGATGCCGTCGTGATCGGTGCCCCGATGTACAACTGGTCGCTGCCGTCGACGCTGAAGGCGTGGATCGACCACATCCACGTACTCGGCACCACCGTGCCGTTCGACACCCCGGACCAGCCGTTCGCGGGCACGCCCGTCGTCGTGATCTCGAGCCGCGGGCTGGCCTACGGCCCCGGCGACCCGGACGAGGGCCTCGACCACACCGTGCCGCCGCTGCAGCAGGTGCTCGGCACGTCGCTGGGCATGGACGTCACGGTCGTGACCGCCGAATACACCCTGGCGGGACGTATTCCGGCACTGGAGCCGATGACCGAGCGCTCCACGGCAAGCCTGGACGCGGCGCGCGAACGGGTGCAGCGGCTCGCGCACGGTCTCGGCGCCTGAGCCGGGCGCGGCCGGTCCTCTCGTCGGCTCTCAGGCGAATCCGGCGGCGGCTCCGAGGTCTTCAAAGGTAGTTCCGCGCCAGTGGCTGCGCTGGGAGATGCGTCGTGTGTGGTTGGCCGACGGGCTCCCCTCACGTCCACTCGTTCGGTTCTTCCGGGCCGCGCTCGAGCGGTCGCTGTCGGTGTGATGCGTCCAAATCGCGGGTCGCTCGTCAGAGATGTCGACTTCCCAACCCAGGGGAGCGCCGTCTCGGAAGGACCCTCAGATGACGACCATCCGTGTCCACATCGCGCTCGACGCCGACGACACCGACGCACCGCCCCTCCCTGCGGGGGTGCCCCGACGTTCGGGCCGGCGACGCCGGAGCGCGCCGGCAGTGCACGTGCCCGGCACCGGTTCGGAGGCGTGAGATGAACGCCCCTGCAGTAGTAGTGGACGATCTCCATGTCGCCTACGACAAGACGTGGGCGCTCGACGGCCTCGACCTCGAGGTGCGGGCGGGCACGACGCTCGGCGTGCTCGGCCACAACGGCGCCGGTAAGACGACCTTGATTCGCGTGCTCACCACGCTGGTGCGGCCGACCGTCGGCCGGGCGCTGGTCGAGGGCCTCGACGTCGTCACCGACGCGATGGACGTGCGCCGCCGGATCGGAGTCACCGGCCAGTATGCCGGACTCGACGAGTTCCTCACTGCCCGAGAGAATTTGGAACTGATAGGCCGCCTCGCCGGTCTGCGCGGCCGGGCACGGGCTCGGGCCGACACTCTGATCGACCGGCTCGGGTTGCTCGACCTCGCGTCGCGGCGGGTCGGTGAACTCTCCGGTGGGTCACGACGTCGGGTCGACCTGGCCGCCAGCCTGGTCGGATCTCCGTCGGTACTGTTCCTCGACGAGCCGACCACCGGCCTGGATCCCATCGCCCGCAGCGCGCTGTGGGACGTCGTCGACGAACTCACCACCAACGGCACCACCGTCGTGCTCACGACCCAGTACCTCGAAGAGGCCGACCGGCTTGCCGACCACATTGTCGTGCTCAACCGGGGGCGGGTCGCCGCCCGCGGTACGCCCGCCGAGCTGAAGCGGATTGTCGGCGGCAAGGTGGTGACCGCCACGATTCCCACGCACCAGCTCGGCGGCCTGCCGTTCGGGCTCGAGACCGAGAATCCCGTCGACGGCGGTCGGGTCCGTGTCTCGCTCACCGTCGGCGACGCGATGACCGCTGCCGAACTCGTCGCCCAGCTCGCCCGGGACCGCGTCGACGTCAGCGACCTCGATGTCGCCTCGCCCAGCCTCGACGACGTCTTCACCCACCTCACCCACGACGGAGCCACCCCATGAACGCCATGCTCACCACCCGATCCGGGCGGTCACCCGCCGCAGACCAGCTCGCGGCCCTTGTGGTCCGCAATCTGCGCACCAGTGCCCGCGTCCCGCAGTTGCTGATGTTCTCGCTGACGATGCCGATGGCGATGTTGGTCCTGTTCAGTCAGGTGTTCCGCAGTGTGGCGGCCGGACCCGGTTTCCCTCCCGGGGTCAGCTACATCGACTTCCTCACCCCCGCCATGCTGGCAGTCTCCACCGTGATGGCCGGCACCAACGCGGGGGTGTCCGCGGCGATCGATCACACCAACGGCCTGCACGACCGCTTCGCCGCGCTTCCCATGCGGGCGGCGCTGCCCGGTGTGGCGCGCACGCTCAACGAAGCCGCGTTCACACTCGCCCGGGCCGCGCTCCTCGGTGTCGCCGCCGTCGTACTCGGGTTCGAGTTCCATGGCACCGTCGTCGACGCCCTGGCCGGCATCGTCGTGCTCGCCGTGCTGGCCGCGGCGATGAGTGCCCTGTTCGGGCTCATCGGTGACCGGCTCCGCCGTCCCGATGTGGTGCAGTTCGCCGGGATGATGGTGATGATGCCGCTGATGTTCGTCTCGAGCGCGTTCGCCCCGCTCGAGACCATGCCGGGTTGGATGCAGGCCGCCGCGACGCTCAACCCGGTCGCCCACGCCACCGATGCCCTGCGCGGATACGAGCTCGGCACCGCCACGTTCGGCGACACGGCCACTGCCGTTGTCGCCGCGGTCGCGCTGTGGGCGACGGTGACGCTCCTGCCCGGCATCGCGCGCCGGTTGCGCGCGTCGGTCGCGCGTTGAGCCTGCCCACCTGGGCGGTGCGCTGCCCGGATGGTTCATACCCGCGATCGGACTGACCGTCCACGGGACTGGAAGGTCGTCGTCGGTCGAACAGATCGCTCGACTGTGTAGTCGAGAGAAGGCGCAGGAGGCGAAGATCGCGCCCTACCTGAACGACCTCGTCATGCAGCGCGGACGCACACGCCGTGGGCGCTCGAATGGGACCTGCGACGAGATCGCCACGCCGGGGGGAGTGAGCGACCGCGGGTAGGGTCAGCCGGCCGCCGACGTAGCACGGTCCGGCAGCCAGCGGACGTACCGCAGTCCGCGGCGTTCCCTCTCGGTGAGTCCGCCCCAGATTCCGTGCTGTTCCTTGTTCTTCACGGCATGGTCGCGGCACGCGATACGAACGGGGCAGGGTGCGCAGATGTCCCGGGCCGCTCGTTCCCGGCGTTGCCGCTCGCCCAGGGTCTCGCCCTCGGGGGCGTAGAAGGTGTCCGGTCCGATGAACCGGCAGCGGGCGTGCAGACGCCAGTCGGGTGCGTCGGGGGCGACGATGGGGTCCGGTGCCGGGGCAGGAGAAGTCATGTCGGTTCCGGGGTCAGGCCATGAGTGCGGTGAAGCGCCAGTCCAGCACGGCTGCCGGCGCGTCGGTGCCGCGGTGGGCGTGGACGATCGAGCGCAGTTCGAGGACGCCCCCTCCGCTGTCGAGGGGGTGGGCGGACTCGACGTGCAGGTCGCTGGTGAGGGTGTCGCCCTCGTGGACCGGGCCGGTGTGGTCGCACGAGTGCCAGCCGAGGACGGTGACGAGGTTCGGCAGCGCCCGGGTGGCCTGGGCCAGGGCGAGACCGATGGTGTGACCCCCGTACACCAGTCGTCCTGCGGCACCGACACGTTCGTCGTGGTGGGTGGCGGCGATGTTGAGGGTCAGCCGCGCCAGCTCGGGTGCGCTGGTCACGACGTCGCCGCTCGACCGCAGCACCGCACCGGCCAGCGACGGATCGAAATGCGTTCCTGGAACCCGTGTCCGGTAGGCGGCGAGATCCCAGTCGGCGGGCGCGGACCACCGCGGCGGCTCCTGCGGGCCGATCGCGGACAGGTCGTCGGCGGCCACGACGCGTTCGGGATCGGGGTTTTCGCTCAGCGGCAGCATCGCGCACCGGTAGAAGTCGAGGACGGTCCGTCCGTTCTGGTCGACGGTGTTCATCCGCAGCGCCGCCAGGCCGGTGGGTTTGCGGCCGGGCTTGACCGAATTCTCCTTCAGACCAACCACTTCGGTGGTCGTGTAGAGCGTGTCACCGAGGTGCGGGAAGCGGTGGAAGCGCAGGCCGCGGTAGAACAGGTTGGCCTTGACGTGGTGGGTGACCAGGGTGGACTGGCCGATCGCGAGATCGGTGACGAGCCCGGCGTGCGCGACGGGCCCACCGGCGACGGCCGCCGACAGGTGCGCATCGAGGGGCAGGCGCAGCCGGTCGCCGAGGATCGCCTGGTGGGCGGCGGCGAGGCCGTCGGTGATCGTGACCGCGGGGGCGGTGTCGAAGACCTGGCCGACGGTCAGCTCGTCGAAGTAGGGGCCGCCGACCTCGGTGGCGGCGTTCGCGGTGGTCATCTCAGTTCTCTCCGATCAGGGCGAGGGTGCGGCGGGCGGCGACGGCGACCGCCTCGTCGAGCATCTGTCCGTCGAGCTGGGCGGCGCCCGCGCCGCGGGCCTCGGCCTCGGCCAGGGCGGCCAGCACCCGCCGCGCCTGCTCGGCCTGCTCGTCGTTCGGGGTGAAGGCCGCTGCGGCCGAGTCGATCTGGGCAGGGTGGATGACCCATTTGCCGTCGAAGCCGAGGTCGGCGGTCCAGCGGGCGGCGTGACGGAACCGATCGTCGTCGGTGATGCCGAGGAACGGGCCGTCGATCGCCTGCACGCCCGCGGCGCGGGCGGCGTGCAGGATCCGGTCCTGCACGTACAGCCAGTGCTCGGGGGCGGCGGTGCGGGTGCGGCCGAGCGCGGCGCCGAGGTCGGCGTAACCGAGGATCACCGCGGCCAGTCGCGGGCCGGTGACGATCTCGTCGAGGCGGGTCACCCCGGCCGGCGTCTCGATCAGCGCCTGCACGGCCAGGTCGGTATCGCCTGCCGCCGTGAGGATCCGGTCGGTCTCGGCGAGGTCGGCCGGGCCCTCGACCTTGGGCACCACCACCGACGACAGGGCCGATCCGAGGGCGGCGCAGGCGCGCAGGTCGTCGGCGAACCACGGCGTGCCGGGACCGTTGACACGCACCGCGATCGTGCGACCGGTGCCGTGCGTGGACACCAGGTCGGCGACGAGGTCGCGGGCGGTGTCCTTGTGGCCGGTGGCGACGGCGTCCTCGAGGTCGAGAACCACCTCGTCGGCCGGGGAGGCCAGAGCCTTGCCGGCCTTGCGGTCGTCGGAGCCGGGGGCGACGAGCACGGCTCGCCGGCGGCGGGGCTGGGCGAGAGTCACGGATCAACCTCTGCTGTGGGGCGGTCGGGAACGCGCTAAATGTACGGCCATTGTCCGGTCCGGCGCTACCCGGAGCGGACCTATAGGCGACGGCAGGGTCGACGTATAGGCGGTTCGAGGGGTGTCGTGCGACCGGATGGTGTTGACACGGCCGGGTGCGCCACGAAAAATGGCCGTACAAATGACGGGTGGGATCGCAGGTCCCGTGTCGATTCGAGGATTTTTCCGTGAGCTACCTGAGCGACGAAGAGACCTACCTGGTCAAGACGGTGCGCGAGTTCATCGACCGGGAGGTCAAGCCGTCGGTGCAGGAGGTCGAGCACTCAGGCGAGTACCCCGAGAAGTGGATCGAGCAGATGAAGCAGATCGGGATCTACGGGCTGGCCGTGCCGGAGGAGTACGGCGGGATGCCGGTGTCGATGCCGTGCTACGCGCAGGTCACCGAGGAACTCGCCCGCGGCTGGATGAGTCTGGCCGGGGCGATGGGCGGGCACACCGTCGTCGCCAAGCTGCTGGTGCTGTTCGGCACCGAGGAGCAGAAGCAGCGTTGGCTGCCGAAGCTCGCGACCGGTGAGGTGCGCGCGACGATGGCGCTGACCGAGCCGGGCGGCGGCTCGGACCTGCAGGCGATGACCACCACCGCCCGCCGGGACGGCGAGGACCTGGTGATCAACGGCGCCAAGACGTGGATCACCAACGCCCGTCGCGCCGGGCTGATCGCGCTGCTGTGCAAGACCGACCCGGCCGCCACCCCCCGGCACAAGGGCATCTCCATCGTCCTGGTCGAGCACGGGCCCGGCCTGACCGTCTCGCGGGATCTGCCCAAGCTCGGCTACAAGGGCGTCGAGTCCTGTGAGCTGAGCTTCGACGGCTACCGGATCTCCGCCGAGGCGATCCTCGGCGGCGCGCCCGGCCGGGGTTTCGCGCAGATGATGAAGGGTCTCGAGACCGGCCGCATCCAGGTCGCGTGCCGCGCCCTCGGCGTCGCCGCCGCGGCGCTCGAGGACTCCCTGGCCTACGCGCAGCAACGCGAGAGCTTCGGCCAGCCCATCTGGAAGCACCAGTCGATCGGTAACTACCTGGCGGAGATGGCCACCAAGCTCACCGCGGCGCGGCAGCTGACCCGCTACGCGGCAGAGCGCTTCGACAGCGGCGAGCGGTGCGACATGGAGGCCGGCATGGCGAAGCTGTACTGCTCGGAGATCGCGATGGAGATCGCGCTGAACGCGGTGCGCATCCACGGCGGCTACGGCTACTCCACCGAGTACGACGTCGAACGCTACTTCCGCGACGCCCCGCTGATGATCGTCGGCGAAGGCACCAACGAGATCCAGAAGGGCGTCATCGCGTCCCAACTGGTGGCCCGCGGCGGCCTGTGACCGCCCGTCACTAGGATCCGTGATCGTCATGGGCGAACGCGACACGGAACCGGCGTACGCGCAGCTGTCGCGACGGCTGCGCGAGGCCGTCGACGCCGGCGAGTACCGCGGCGGCGTGCGGCTGCCCACCGAGGCCGAACTCGCGCAGCGCTACGGACTGAGCCGGCAGACGGTGCGGCGGGCGTTCCAGGACCTCGTCGCCGACGGCGTCGTCTACCGGGTGCCCGGCCGCGGCACATTCGCCGACGAGGGCGGGCGGCGCTACCGGCGCCAGCTCGGCTCCATCGAGGACCTCCTCGACCTCGCCGCCGACACCACGATGGAGATCGTCGCGCCACTGAGACGCGGCGTGCACATCGAGGCCGCGAGCCGGCTGCGACTGGACACCGATCTGGTGCATTCGGTGGCGCTGCGCCGCGTGCACGACGGGATCCCGTTCGCGCTGACCACCGTGTACCTGCCCGATCACGTGGCCGCGCACGTGCTCGATGCCCCGGAGCTCGCGGCCGGGGCGTCGAGCCGGAACACCGTGATGGGTCTGCTCGAACCGCACCTCGAGCATCCCATCGTCGAGGCGGCACAGACGATCACCGTCGCGCGGGCCACGGAAGAGGTTGCGCGCGAGCTGAACTGCACCGAGGGGCATCCCCTGCTGCGGGTGGACCGGCTGTACTCGAACGATCTGGGCGAACCCGCCGAGCTGTCCGTCAGTTACTTTCTGCCCGAGCACTACACGTATCGCGTCACCCTCCGTCGCGCCGGACACCGTCCGCAGCGGCCCTGACCCAGGAGAAACGAATCATGCGCACCTTCCACGGAATCGACGAGATCGAGGCGGCCGTCGGCGAGGATCTCGGCCACAGCGAGTGGCTCGAGATCACCCAGGAGCGGGTGAACCTGTTCGCCGAGGCGACGGGGGACCACCAGTGGATCCACGTCGACCCCGAGCGCGCGAAGGACGGACCGTTCGGCACGACCATCGCCCACGGCTACCTCACCCTCTCGCTCCTGCCCGTCCTCGGATCGCAGATCTTCGCCGCCGAGGGCCTGAAGATGCGGATCAACTACGGTGCCAACAAGGTTCGATTCCCGTCGCCGGTTCCGGTGGGGTCGAAGGTCCGGGCGACCGCGAAATTCACCTCGCTCGAGCGCACCGCGAAGGGCGCGAACCTCACCGTCACCTACACCGTCGAGGCCGAGGGTGCCGAGAAGCCGGCGCTGGTCGCGGAAACCATCGTCGTGCTCGTGGCGTAGCGGTCCACCAGCCTGCGGACGGACGCGGGCACGGGCACGTCGTCCGCGACCCACGGCGCGGCGACCGGACGGTCCGCGACCGTCCGCAACGGGACCACACCCGCCCACGAGCCGTCGCTCACGTCGGGCGCGGACGGGGGTGCGTCGCGGATCTTGACCGTCCACTGTCCGGCGCGGATGGGCAGGACCAGGGTGGCGGTGGCCGCCAGTTCCTTCCTGGTGTGTGCCCGGGTCTCGGTGCTGCGCCCCGGAATGAGGCCGTCCGACAGGGCATCCAGGGCGGCGGCGGACTCCTCGGCGGGCAGGGCCGTGACTTCGCCCCGGACGACGGCGGATCGGAAGTTCGCGGACGAGTGGAACAGATCCTGCGCGACGACGACACCGTCGAGGAGCGAGACGCACACGGCCACCGGCGCACCGGATGCGGCCAGGCGCAGTGCGCCCGCGCCGGTGGAGCCGTGCAGCAGGATCCGGTCGCCGTCGCGCGCGTACAGCATCGGTACCACCCACGGCAGGCCGTCGACGACGGTCGCGAAGGTGCAGGTGACGGCCGCGTCCAGCACCGCGTCGAGGTCGGCCCGTCGGGTGCGGGCCCGTTCGGGATAGCGCCTGATGTTCTCCATGCCGGTGAGTCTGTCGGTTATCCGGTCCACTGAACAGGTCCACAAAGCGCGCACAGTCCAGGACCAGTATCGTGGCGCCGTGCCCCGTGTCGCGCCCCCGGTCCATCCGGCCTTCGAACTGCCCGACACCGACGCGCCCCTCCGGCAGCGCCTCGCCGAGGCCGTCGTCGACCAGATCCGGTACGGCCGCATCCGGGTCGGCGATCCGCTGCCGTCGACCCGCGTGCTGGCCGCCGAGCTCGGGGTGTCCCGCGGGTGCGTCGTCGACGCCTACGACGAGCTGTGTGCCTCGGGATTCGCTGTGGCGCGGGCGGGTTCGGGCACGCGCGTCGCGCCCGGTGCCGACGTCGCGGCGCGGGCGCACGCCGCATCCCATCCCGTCGTGCCCGCGGCGGCGACGGAGCCGGATCCGGTGCGGCGCGCGCCCGCACTGGACCTGCGGCCGGGGATCCCGGATCCGGCGCTGATCTCGGAACCGGAGTGGCGTCGCGCGTGGCGGGCGGCCGCCGCGGCGCCGCGGGCCCTCGGCGTCGCGGATCCGGAGGCTCATCCGGATCTGCGCCGGGCGCTGGCCGACCATCTCCGGCGGACGCGGGGCCTCGCCTGCGGGGCGGACGAGATCGTCGTGCTGCCGGGCGTCGCCGCCGCGGTGCGGGTGCTCGCGATCGCGGCGCGGCTGCGAGACCGCGACGTCGCGTTCGAGGATCCGGGATACCTCCGTGCGCGACGGGCGCTCGTCGGTGAGGGCGCCCGGCCGCGTCCGGTCCCGGTGGGGGAGGACGGTCTGGATCCCGACCTGCTGCGGGTCACGGACGCCGCGGTGTACTGCACGCCCGCACATCAGTATCCGTTGGGGGCGCGCATGCCCGTGTCCCACCGCGCCCGGCTCGTTGCCCGTGCCGCCGAGAGCGGAACGATCGTCGTCGAGGACGACTACGACGGGGAGTTCCGGTACGACGTGTCGGCCCTGCCGGCGCTGCGCAGCATCGACGGCGGCCGCGAGTGCGTCGCCTACGTGGGGACGGCCTCGAAGATCCTGTCGCCGGATCTGCGGCTCGCGTGGCTGATCCCACCGGCCCCGTTGCGCTCGCGCATCGCGGCGGCCGTGGCCGAGAGCGGGGAGGTGGCCGGCTCGGTCGCCGCGTCCGCGCTGGCCCGGCTGATCGAGTCGGGGGCGCTGTCTCGGCATCTGGCGCGTGCGTCCCGCACCTACCGCGCCCGTCGGGCGGCGTTCGTCGGTGCGCTTCATGGTCTCGAACGGTCCGGGGTGTCGGTGACCGGCATCGAAGCGGGTCTGCATGTGGTGCTCCGGTTTCCGGAGGGTGTCGACGACGTCGCGATCGCCGCCGCAGCGCGACGGCTCGGTGTGGAGACCGCACCCCTCAGCAGGTACAGCGCCGGCCCCGGTGGTCCGAGCGGCCTGGTGTGCGGGTATGCGCGGTTGCCGGAATCGCGGGCGGCGGCCGCCGCCGACGCGATCGGAGCCGCCCTACCCGGCGGTGTGCCCTTTGGGTTGCCCTAGCAGCCCAAAAGGCACACCGGCGGCGGAGCCGCCTGCGTGCTACGTGTTGCGGCCCCGCGCGGCGACTGCCCACCGGTCGACCGCCGTGTCCCCGGCGACGACAGTCAGGTCGTCGGCGAGGTTGACCGTGGAGCACACGTGGTTGGGGATCACCCGGAGGCGTGTGCCGAGGGTGGGGCGGTCGGAGTCGTCCGGCCACAGCACGGTGGCGTGGTGTTCGGACAGCGCGACGATGCGCGCGTCCGGGGCGCCGAGGATGCGGCCGTAGCCCGTCGCCCACGGGGCGCGGTCGGCGCCGAGCACCTTGCTGCCGGCGTCCAGCACGACGGTGTCGTCACGCGCCGACACCACCGTCGCCAACGCGGTCAGCGCGATCGCGTCCTCGTCGATCGTGCCCAGTTCGAGCTGCTGGGCGTCGCCGAAGACGTACACGCCCGGGCGCAGTTCGGTGGCGGCCGGCACGTCGAGGTGAGCGGTGGGGGTCGAGCCGCCGCTGATCACCTCGGCGTCGTGCCCGGTGGCCTCCAGGGCCGCCACCGCCCGGCTCAGCGCTGCCGCCTCGTCCGTCGCCGCGACCGCCGGCCGTCCCGGGCCGTACGAGTGCCCCGGAAAGGTGAACACGCCGCGCACCTCGAGCCCGACGGACGCCGCCGCGACGGCGACCGACCCGGCCCGCTCCGGCGCGACGCCGGTGCGGTGATGACCGCTGTCGACCTCGACGAGCACGGTCAGGCCCGGCCGGGCGTGCTCGGCGAGGGCCCGCGCGCCCTCCGCCGAGTCCACGCCCACGGTCAGCCGGACCTCCGCGGCGAGCGCGCGCAGCCGGGCACCGCGCGCGGCATCCGTCCACAGCGGATACGCGACGAACAGGTCGCGGAAGCCGGCATCGGCGAAGACCTCGGCCTCGGAGACCGTCGCGACGGTAAGCCCGACGGCGCCGGCGGCGAGCTGACGCCGGGCGATCTCGACGCACTTGTGGGTCTTCGCGTGGGGGCGCAGGGCCACCCCGCGGGTACGTGCCGCGTCGGCCATCCGCGCGATGTTGCGGTCGAGGACGTCACGGTCGACGAGGAGGGCGGGGGTGGCGGGAACCGCCGGGAACGCGGGCATGGCCGCACTCTATTCGCGGCGCTGTCCCGCGCCGGTCCGCACCCCGGGTTGCCCGAAAATAGAGAGCGGTCGTCCTCTTTCTGTCTATGCTTCGTGCATCGACGTGAGGGAGATCACATGCACACGACACCGGCGCCCACCGAGTTCGACCTGGTCGTCCGCGGCGGACTGTGGTTCGACGGCACCGGCGCCCCCGGCGTGGTCCGCGACCTGGGCATCAAGGACGGGGTGGTGGCGACGGCGAGCGCCGACCCACTGCCCGTCGGACCGGGCACCGAGGTGATCGAGGCGGCCGGCCGCTGGGTGATGCCCGGCTTCGTGGACCCGCACACGCACTACGACGCCGAGGTGCTCGTCTCGCCCGGCCTGCCGGAATCGGTGCGGCACGGCGTCACCACCGTCCTCATGGGCAACTGCTCGCTCTCGACGGTGTTCGTGCCGCCGCTCGACGCCGCGGACCTGTTCAGCCGGGTCGAGGCGCTGCCCCGCGAGCACGTCCTGACGGCACTCGAACAGGGCCGGACCTGGTCGTCGCCCCGGGAGTACGTCGCCGCGCTGGACGCCCTGCCGCTCGGCCCGAACGTCGCCGCGTTCATCGGGCACTCCGACGTGCGGGCGGCCGTCCTGGGCCTGGGCCGCTCCACCGATCCCTCGAGCCGGCCGAGCCGGGCCGAACTCGCCGCGATCGAGGCCGGCGTCGAGGACGCCCTCGACGCCGGCTTCCTGGGCGTGTCCACCATGACGAATCCCTGGGACAAGCTCGACGGCGATCGCTACCGCTCCCGCACCCTGCCCTCGACCCACGCGTCGTGGTCCGAATTCCGCCGGATCCACCGCATCCTGCGCCGCCGCGGCCGCGTCCTGCAGGCTGTGCCGAACCTCAACACCAAGTACGACGTGGCCTTCTTCGCCCTCGCCACCACGGGTGTGGGCCGCAAGCCGATGAAGGCGGCCGTGCTCGCCGCCGCCGACACCAAGGCCGAGCGCTGGGTGCACCGCATCTTCGGTCCGATCGCCTTCGCCGCCAACCGGATCGGGCGCGGCGCGTTCCGGTGGCAGCACCTGCCCACCACGTTCGAGGTGTACTCCGACGGGATCGACCTCGTCGTGTTCGAGGAGTTCGGTTCGGGGCGCGCCGCGCTGCACCTGAAGGAGGAGGTCGCCCGCAACGAACTGCTGCGCGACGAGGCGTACCGGCGCTGGTTCCGGCAGGACTTCGACAAGAAGTTCTCGCCGCGCGTGTGGCACCGCGACTTCGACGACACCACCATCGTCGGGTGCCCCGACGCGTCGCTCGTCGGTCGCTCGATCGGCGACGTGGCCCGCGACCGCGCCGTGCATCCGGTGGACACCTTCCTGGACCTCGTCGTCGAGCACGGACGGAAGTTCCGCTGGCACACGGTGATCGCGAACGACCGGCCCGAGGTGGCCAACCGGCTGCTCCGGCAGCCCGGCGTGACCGTCGGCTTCTCCGACGCCGGTGCGCACCTGCGCAACATGGCGTTCTACAACTACGGCATCTGCATGCTGCGCCGCATCCACGAGTACGCACGGCGCGGCAAGCCCGTCATGCCCTTGGAATCGGCGATCCACAAGCTCACCGGCGAACTCGGCGACTTCTACGGCATCGACGCCGGGCACCTGCGCGTCGGCGACCGGGCGGACCTCGTGGTCGTCGACCCGGCCGGGCTGAACCAGGACACCGACGCCTACCACGAGGCGCCCATGCCCGAGTTCGGCGGGCTGAGCCGCATGGTCAACCGCAACGACGCCGCCGTCACCGCGACCGCGGTGGCCGGTCGCGTGGTGTTCCGCGCGGGCGAGTTCGTCCCCGGGTACGGCGCCACCGTCGGCGCCGGCCGGTTCCTGCGCGCGGGCACCGACGCGCGCGGACCCGTGCCGGCGCGACGCCCCGCTCCGCCCGCCGCCGCTCCGCCCGCCGCCGCTCCGCACGCCGCCGTTCCGCCCGCCACCGTTCCGCCCGCCACCGCCCCGGCCGGCAGCGCGGCGCCGTGACCGGGACCGCGGCACCGTCGCGCCGCACCCAGCAGCAGCGGCGCACGGCGACGATCGAACGGATCCTCGACGCGACCGTCGCGTCGCTGGGCGAGCTGGGTTACACGGCCACCACCATCGGGGAGGTGTGCCGCCGCTCGGGGGTGTCCTCCGGAGGGGTGTTCCGGCACTTCCCGACCCGGCTCGACCTGATGATCGCGGCCGCCGACGCCGTCCGCGAACGGCAGTTCGCGAACTTCCGGCTGGGGTTGACGCAACTCGGCGGGCCCGACGAAAGCCCCGAATCGGTCCGCGAGTGCCTGCGCCTGCTGCGGGCCGCGTGCCGTGCCCCGATCAACGCCGCCTGGTACGAACTGCTCGGCGCGGCGCGCACCGACCCCGCGCTGCGCGAACGCCTGGCCCCCATGGCACAGCGGTACCACGGCCGGATCGCCGAATTCGGGCGCACCCTGCCGATCGCCTCGCGATTCGAACCGGCGGAGTTCGACACGCTGCTGTTCACGCTGGTGCACCTGCTCGACGGGGAGGCCGTCGCGGCGGTGGTGCACCCGCAACCCGAGCAGGAGGAACCGCGCCTCGAACTGATGGCCCGCCTGGTGACCGGGGCCACGCCACGCAGTAGATTCAGGTAATGAGCATCGACAACGATTCGGCGCCGAAGTGGTTCGTCGAGGCCCTGTCCGCGCCGGTGGAAACGGGCAGCGTCGAGGTCGACGGCGCCTCGATCGCGTATCGCGCGTGGGGTGAGGAGGGCCGCCCCGGCATCGTGCTGGTGCACGGCGGGATGGCGCACTCGCGCTGGTGGGATCACGTCGCACCCCAGCTCGCCGAGGACCGGCGCGTCGTCGCGCTGGACATGAGCGGGCACGGGGACAGCGACCACCGCGAGCACTACTCCCTCGAGACGTGGGCGCGCGAGGTGCTCGCGGCGGCGCAGGCGGGTGGGATCGCCGGAGCGCCGGTCCTGGTCGGGCACAGCATGGGCGGGATCGTGTCCTTCGTGGCCTCTCACCTGTACGGCGACCGGCTGGACGGGGTGATGATCCTCGACTCGCCGATCCGGGACCTGACGCCCGAGGAGATCGAGATGCGCGCTCAGGTGGCCCGCGAGCGCAGCGGCACGAAGGTGTATCCGACGGCGGAGGAGGCGATGGCCCGTTTCCGGCTCGTCCCGCCGCAGGACACCGCCGAGCCGTACGTGCTCGAGCACATCGCCCGTCAGTCCATGCGGCAGGTGCCCGGCGGCTGGAGCTGGAAGTTCGACGCCCTGCGGATGACGAAGGACCGGCGCACCAGCCTCGAGAGCTTCGAGGCGAAGTGCCGCGTCGCCTATTTCCGTTCCGAGAACGGGATCGTCGCCCTCGATCTGCTCGGTCGCATGCGGCCGCAGTTCGGTCCGGGTGCGCTCGTGGCCGAACTGCCCGCCGCGGGGCACCATCCGATGATCGACCAGCCGCTCGCGGTGGTGACCGCCGTGCGGACGGTCCTGGCCGGATGGGCGGCGCCGTGAACCCGCTGCGTCCCGTCGCGGTGCAGCTCGGCCGGCAACCGTGGCTGCCGCGGTTCACCCCGCAGATCGTCACCGTCGACCACACCCTCCAGCGGGTGACGTCCGGCCGGGTCACGCTGTTGACGCTCGCCGGGCTGCCGGAACTGGTGCTCACGGTCCGCGGCCGCAAGAGCGGGGTGGAGCGCCGCACCCCCCTGCTGTGCGCTCCGCGCGACGACGGCTGGCTCGTCGCCGGAAGCAACTGGGGGATGCCCGAACTGCCGGGCTGGGCGCACAACCTCGAGGCCGCCGACGAGGCACTGGTGACCTACCGGGGGGAGGACACCGTGGTCGTGCCGCGCCGCGCGCGCGGCGTCGAGCGCGACGTGCACTGGGAGGTGCTGGTGCAGGTGTGGCCCAATTACGAGCTGTACGCCCGGCGCACCGAGCGGGAGATCCCGGTCTACCTGTTGACACCGAAGGACTGAGGGACTCACCGCCCTCGGGGTCCACGGAAATTCCTGCGCCGAACCGGAATTCGCCCCCGCCGCGGCGCGAGCGGATTCCGGATCGGCGAGCAGATCCGGAACGGCTCCTGCAGCCCGGTACCCGGACGGCCGTGCGTCGGGGCCGTCAGCCGGCGCGCATCGCGGAATGCATCGCCTCGTAGGCGGCCTTCTCGGCGTCGCGCTGCCGGACGCGCCGGGGGTTCTCGAGGTCGCCCGGCAGGCCGTTGCGCTCGAGCCGGCGACGACGGTTCTGTGCCATGTAGGCGGCGGAGAAGAACAGGGCGAGCGCGACGCCGAGCCCCATCGTCGACAGGCGCAGCCACACCGGGCCGGGTAGCAGCAGGAAGGCGGCGTACAGCGGGAGGAACGGGATCTGGCTGCGGATCATGTGGCGGGCGACGGCGTGGTCGCCGACCAGGTCGTTGCGCACCCATTCGCGCATCGAGGCCGGGAGGGGACGGCCGAAGGCGTAGGCGAGCCATTGGAACGGTCCGGGGCGGGTGTGCATTCTCTCGGGCCTTTCGTGCGGGAGTGGCACCTCGGAGTCTAGACATTTAGATAGTGCGTTAACTAATAGCAGGCTAAATATGTCCGACGTCACGCTCACGCCGCGCCGGCCTGTGTACCTTTTCGAGAACGTGTTCTATATTTCGTTCATGTACGCGTGGTCCGACACCGATCTCATGTTCCGTGACGCCCTGCGCGGATTCATCGAAAAGGAGATCCGCCCGCACGTGGATCGGCTCGAGAGCGGTGAGCTGCCGCCCTACGACATCATCCGCAAGCTGTTCGCCGCCTTCGGCATCGACGAGCTCGCCCGCGACGGCCTGAACAAGGCCCTCGCCCGGGAGGAGGCCGGTGAGGTGCCGTCGGCAAAGTCGGGTGGCGGCATGGGCTCGGGCGGCATGGCGGCCCTGCTCAACAGCGAGATCGCCGGCGTCAGCCTCGGGCTCGTCGCCTCGATGGGGGTCAGCCTCGGTCTCACCGCCGGCACCATCCGCAGCCGCGGCACCCTCGCCCAGAAGAAGCGGTGGCTGCCCGAACTCGTGACGTTCGAGAAGGTCGGCGCCTGGGCCATCACCGAACCCGACTCCGGGTCGGACGCCTTCGGGGGGATGAAGTCCACGGTCCGGCGCGACGGCGAGGACTACATCCTCAACGGGCAGAAGACGTTCATCACCAACGGTCCCTACGCCGACGTCGTCGTCGTGTACGCCAAGCTCGACGAGGGTGACCCGAGCGTCGACCGGCGCGACCGCAAGGTGCTGGCCTTCGTGCTCGAGAAGGGCATGGAGGGGCTCACCCAGAGTCCGCCGTTCAAGAAGATGGGCATGAACTCCTCACCCACCGGCGAGCTGTTCTTCGACAACGTGCGCCTCACGCGCGACCGGCTGCTCGGTGAGACCGAGGAGGGTGGCCGCAGCGACGGCAAGGAGAGCGCGCGGGAGTCGTTCGCCGCCGAGCGGATCGGCATCGCCTACCTGGCCCTCGGCATCATCGAGGAGTGCCTGCGCCTGTGCAAGGACTACGCGCGCAGCCGCACCCTGTGGGGCCGCGAGATCGCGCAGTTCCAGCTGATCCAGCTCAAGCTCGCCGAGATGGAGATCGCCCGCATCAACGTCCGCAACATGGTGTTCAGCGCCATCGAGCGTGCCGAGGCCGGTAAGCCCGTCGCTCTCGCCGAGGCGTCGGCGATGAAGCTGTACTCCTCGCGTGCGGCCACCGAGGTCGCGATGGAGGCGGTGCAGCTCTTCGGCGGCAACGGCTACATGGCCGAGTACCGCGTCGAGCAGCTCGCGCGGGACGCGAAGTCGCTGATGATCTACGCGGGCAGCAACGAGATCCAGGTGACGCACATCGCCAAGGGTCTGCTCTCCGGGTGACCGCGGTCCGGGCCGCGCCGTGCGGTCCCGGTACCCGGGACAGGTATCTGCACTCGGGCTGCAGGTTCCACTATCGTGTCGCCATGCCCGAGCTCATGCCGGACTCGCCCGACGTCGACCCCGTACCGGCCGACGCGACACCCTTCCCCGACCCGGTCCTCGCGGCCCCCCACACCACCGGTGTCACCGTCGAGGAATGGCTCGTTCCCGGCGCGCTCGGCGACCCCGAGGTGCCCGTGCGGATACACACGCCCGACACCTGCCCGGACGGCAACCCCGCGGCGCGGCCCGTCGTGCTCGAGATCCCCGGCCGCGGGTCGGGCCCCGGCAGCGCCGCCCCCGACGAGGCCTTCGCCGCCGCCGTCGCCCGCGCGACCGGCGCGATCGTCGTCTCCGTCGACTACCGGCTTGCGCCCGAGGACCCTCCTTCTGCGGCGGACGACTGCTACGCGGTCCTCGAGTGGGTTGCCTCCGGCGCGGCCTGCCTGGACATGGATCCGGACCGCATCGTCGTCCTCGGCGACGCCGCAGGCGGCACCCTCGCCGCGGCCGTCGCCCTGCGGGCACGGGACGAGGACGGCCCGCACATCGCGCTGCAGGCCCTGCTCGAACCCGGACTCGACGACCGGACCGGCTCCGTGCGCGACGGTGCCGCCGGACGGGACGACCTCGACGCCACCCGGGACCGGCGGCACCACCTCGGCGGCCGGGAGGCCACCGAGCAGTCCGGGCCCGCGCACCGGATCGACCTGACCGGACTGCCGTCGACCTACCTCGCCGTCGACGAGCACGGCCCCTTCCGGGACGCGGCAACCGACTACGCCCGACGGCTCCTGCAGGCCGGCGTGCCCGTCGAACTGCACTGCCACCGCGGCGCGTTCCCCGGATCCCTCCTCGCCCGGGATGCCGGCGCCCGTGCCACTCGCGCGCTGTGCGACGCGATCGTCCGGGCCACGGCCCGCACCCCCGTTCTCGATCCCGACTGAACCGCTCCCCGCGCGGCGCCGCGCTCCTCGGTGACACAGGCCCTGGCACAATTGGGTTCGCCGCACCGGTTGGGAGGAGCCGGTCGGCGACACGGGAGGAGAGACACGTGACCGTCACCGACGGACGCGTCGCGCGGGCCGAACGGACCCGCCACGCAGTGATAGAGGCACACATCGCCCTGATCGAGGCCGGGGAGCTGAAACCGACGGGGGCGCAGATCGCCGCCCGGGCCGGGGTCTCGCTCCGGGCGCTGTGGGCGAACTTCAACGATCTGGAGACGCTGTTCGCGGAGACCGGGGCGGAGTTGCTGCGGCGACAGGACTCCGCGTTCGCCCCGGTCCCCGTCGACCTGCCGCTCGGCGAGCGGATCGACGCGTTCTGCCGGCAGCGCGCCGAACTGCTCGAACTGATGGCGCCGTTCGCGCGCTCGTCCGCGATGAGAGCGCCGCAGTCCGAACGGATCCGGCGAAACAAGTTGCGGCACATCGCCCGGGTGGTCGAAGAGGTCGACGCGCTGTTCGCGGCGGAGCTGACCGCGCTCGACCCGTCGCACCGGGGCCGGCTGGTGCGGTCCGTGGCGGTGGCGAGCACCTGGGGATCGTGGGTGGCGCTGCGCGACGTGCTCGGCCTGGCGGTCGCCGAAGCCACCGAGCTGATGAAGCACACCGTCACCGCGCTGTTGTCCGAGGCCGGCTCGCCGGCACTGTCCGAGGCCCGCCCGCCGGCACTGTCCGAGGCCCGCTCGCCGGCACTGTCCGAGGCCGGCTCGCCGGCACTGTCGGAGGCACACCCGTCGGAGGCACGCCGGCCGGCGTCGTGCTGAGACCGGTCAGGGGGTCAGCCGGTAGAACCGCCAGAACCCGAAGTCCTCGATCGGCAGCACCGACACGTCCGAGAAGCCCGCGTCGAGCGCATACCGGCGCAGGGTGTCCGCGCGCATCACCGTGCCGGTTCCCGCGCTCGGCGGATGGCTCATGCCGTCCGGCAGGCAGCACACGATGCTGAACCCGTACATCAGCCGCTCGACCTCGTCGCCGGGCGCGGTGAACCGGTCGGCGACGGCCTCGTCCATGACGACCATGACACCGTCGGGCGCGAGTGCACCCCGCACCGCGGAGAGCACCTCGACGGGGCGCGGCATGTCGTGGACGCACTCGAAGGCGAACGCGGCGGTGAAGCGTTCGTCGGGCAGGCCGGCCGCGTCGGCCTCGACGACGGTGACCCGGTCGGCGACGTCGGGGCACGCCGCGACGTTCGTCCGGGCCAGGGCGACCGTCGCCGGATCTATGTCGACGGCGAACAACCGGGCCTGCGGGTACGCGCGGGCCAGCGCGATCGTGGACCATGCTCCGCCACAGCCGATGTCGGCGATCACGGCCCCCGGCCGGCGTAGCAGGGCGTCCAGGTCCGGCACGGACGCCAGGGCACCCGGAAGCGCCTTCTCGTACCACGGCCGGTTCATGTCCGCCTGGCTCTCGCGCGCATCGGTGCCGAGCTGCGCCCAGCTCACGCCGCCGCCGGTGCGGTAGGCGTCGAGCAGAGCCGGGAGTTGCACGGACACCCCGGCGAACATGCGGGCCAGCGGCCCGAGGTAGTTGAGACTCTGCTCGTCGGTGAGGACCTCGGCCACCGCGGGCGGGAGCGTGAAGCGCGGCGGATCGTCGTCGTCGACCTCGAGCAGACCGGTCACCGCCTGCTGCTCGAGCCACTCGCGGGCGTAGCGCGGGTCGGTTCCGGTGCGCGTCGCGAGTTCGTCGGCGGCGGCGGGGCCGTCGGTGACGAGGCTGCGGTACCAGCCGAGCCGGTCGCCGAGGTAGATCGCGATCAGATCGACGGCGCCGAGCGCGGAGTCGAGGACGCGCTGAGCAGCGGTGTCGACGGGGGAGACGGTGTGCGTCACGGTGGGGCCTTCCGGAGGGGACAGGGGTGATTCCGAGAGTCCTCCGACTCCGGGCGGCGGACAACACCCCCCTTGGGGGCCGAATGTGACATCCCGTCGATCAGATCGAAGCGATGTGACATTCGGCCACTCCCACGCAGCGGGGTGCGGGAACCAGATGCGTCCGCCGGACGTTCGGAGTCGTGCAACCGGAAGGAGTTCACCGTGCAGATCACCGCCAGTGCCCTGTCCCTCAACGTTCCCGACGTGGCCGCGTCGGCCGACTTCGCAACCCGCCACCTCGGGTTCACCGAAGCGATGGCCGAGGACGGGTTCGTCTCCCTCACCCGTGAGGACGCCGGCTTCAACCTCGTCTTCCTGCGGACCGGGCTCGGCAGCTTCAAGCCCGCGAGCATCGCGGGCGACGCCGGGCAGGGGACGCTCGTCGCCTTCGTCGTCGACACGATCGACGACGAGTACGAACGCCTGCGGGCCGAAGGAGTACCGATCGTCACCCCGATCGAGACCGAGCCGTGGGGCGAGCGGTACTTCCAGATGCGCGACCCGAACGGCATCGTCTACCAGCTCGTGCAGTGGGTGGACGAGCCGTCCTCGGCGAGTTAGCCGGACGAGTCGTCGGCGTGCGCCGCGAGGAACGGTTCGATCACGGACAGTACCTCCGGCGCCGCCGCGATCGTCGTCGCGTGGTCGTACCCCCGGATGACGGCGAGCAGGGCCCCGGGGATCGTCCGCGACAGCTCTCGGGTGTCGTCGATCCGTTCGCCGTCCTCCGAACCGACGAATGCCAGCGTCGGCACGTCCAGCGCGGCGAGGGCGGCGTCGTCGATGCCGGGTTCGCGATCCGACCGCCGCATGTACGCGGCGAGGGCGGTTGCGTCGTTCGCCCGGAACGCGGCCTGTGTCGCCGCGTCGACGGGTGCACCGAGGTGTTCCGCCCATGCCTCGAGGAACCCGTCGATGCCGTAGTGACCGAGCACGTCGGCGCATCCCGGGAAGAACAACCGGTCGAACGTCCCGGCCTGCGCACGGGCGCTGCCACCGCCCACGGTGAGCGTCCGTAGCCGCCCGGTGTCCCGCACCGCCAGCGACAGGCCGACCCGGGCTCCGAACGAGTATCCGAGGTAGTGGACGCGGTCGGTGCCGGCGGCGTCCAGTACCGCCAGCACGTCGTCGACGATCAGGTCCATCGCGTAGGCGTCCGGGACGTGGGGCTTGTCGCTGCGGCCGTGTCCGCGCAGGTCGGGCAGGATGAGCCGGTACCGCTCCCGCAGGGGACGCACGTACCCGAATCCCCGCCAGATGGCGGACGAGAGGGCGCTGCCGTGCGCGAGCAGCAGCGACGGGCTGCCGGCGCCGGCGTCGGAGTCGATCACCGAGAAGGCGATGCGGGTTCCGTCGACAGGGTTGATCGCATGGCTCACCGCTCCAGTCTGACCGACCGGGTCACGCCGATGTCGGCCAGGAACCGCTCGTCGTGGCTGACCACCACGAGGGCGCCCCGGTAGGCACGCAGCGCCTGCACCAGGTGTGTGAGGCCGGGCAGGTCCAGGTTGTTGGTCGGTTCGTCGAGGAGCAGCAGCCGCGGCGCCGGGTCCGCCGCCAGCAGGGTCGCCAGCGCCGCCCGCAGGCGCTCGCCGCCCGAGAGGGCGGCCGCCGGCACGTCCGCGTCGGCACCGCGGAACAGGAACCGGGCGAGCAACGCCCGGACCTGCTGCGCCGACAGGTGCGGGGCACGCAGCGCGACGTTGTCCGCCACCGACAGCGTCCCGTCGAAGATGTCCAGCCGCTGCGGCAGCACCGCGAACGGCACCCGGGGGCCGGCCGCGACGACGGCGTGCAGCAACGTCGTCTTGCCCGAACCGTTGGGTCCGCGCAGCGCGATCCGCTCCGGGCCGACGATCTCGAGCGGACCCTCGGCGACGCGCGCCCCGGCGTGCACCTCCGTCTCCGGCAGGTCCACCCGGATCTCCCGGTCGTCGCGCACGGTGTCCTGGGCCTGCTCGAGGGTCTCACGCGCGCCGGCGAGCTTGCCCTCGTGTTCGCGCCGCAGCCGGCCCGCCGACTCCTGGGCCTGCCGCTTGCGGGCGCCCATCACGATCTTCGGCTCCCGCTTGTTCTCGAACATCTTGCGGCCGTAGCGCTCTCGCCGGGCGAGCTTGATGTGCGAGTCGCGCAGTTCGCGCGCCTGCCGGCGCACGTCCGCGCGGGCGTCGCGCACCGCGGCCAGCGCGGCCTCCTGCTCGGCCGCGACGATGCGTTCGTACTCGCTGTAGTTGCCGCCGAACAGCCGCAGGTCTCCGTCCCGTACCTCGGCGACGGTGTCGACCCGTTCGAGCAGGTCGCGGTCGTGGGTCGCGACGACGAGGGTCCCGGGGAACTCCCGCAGGACGTCGTACAGACGCGTGCGGGCCGCCGGATCCAGGTTGTTCGTCGGTTCGTCGAGCAGCAGGACGTCGGGCTCGTCGAGCAGACGGGCCGTGAGGGCCAGCAGGACGGTCTCGCCGCCGGAGAGGGTGCCGACGGTGCGATCGAAGTCGCTGGGGGATCGGACGATTCGGTCGAGGCCGAGGTGGTGCAGGGTGGCCAGGGCGCGCTCCTCGACGTCCCAGCGCTCGCCGACGGTGTCGAAGTCGCGGGCGGCGGTCGAGCCGGCCTCGATGCGCCGCAGTGCCGCACGCACGCCGTCGATGCCGAGGACGGCGTCGACGGTGCGGTGCCGGTCGAGGACGATGTCCTGCGGCAGCAGCGAGACCCGGCCACGTATCGTGACGGAACCGCGGGTCGGGGGCAGATCGCCCGACATGATGTGCAGCAGAGTCGATTTGCCGGACCCGTTGCGCCCGACGCGTCCGGTGCGGCCGGTGGGGAGGGTGGTGTCGAGACCGTCGAACACCACGGTGCCGTCCGGCCAGGTGAACGCGAGGTCCGAGAGAATCGGGGAAGGGTGTGACATGGCTGCTCCCGGCAGTAGGTGACGACGTACCGCGCGCAGGGTGCGGCGCGGCGGGCGAAACCTCTACAGGAGCAACGGCCTTCTCCGATCGGCGGGAACGTGACGAGAATCCACGGTAGATCGGTGATCGCGGAGCGGCAACCGGTTTTCTGCGCGACCGCGACCCGCGTCACAACGTGCCGCCTGTACGGCACGCCCTCCCGGGTCGTGCCCGACGGCACCGTCCGAATTCGGGCATGATCGTGGTCGTGCCCATCCTTCGACGCCGACCGGTTCCGCTCCTGACGACCGTAGTCGCCGCGCTCGCGGCCGCCGGGTGCTCCTTCGGGCCCGACCAGCCCGAGACCGTCGTGGGCGAGTTCGCGGCGGCGCTCGAGGCCGGCGACGTGCAGGCCGCGGCGGACCTCACCACCGACCCCGCGGCGGCGGCCACGACGATCGGCGACGTGTTCGACGGTCTCGGCGTCGACGGGTCCGGCACGGTCCGCCCCGACGTGAACCTCGCCGGCACGGGGGACGCGGGCACGTTCGACCTCGACGTCGCGTGGACCTTCGGCGCCGGGCGGGACTGGGCGTACCGCACGTCCGGCAGTGCGGTGGACCTCGACCCGCAGGGCTGGCGCATCGAGTGGGATCCGGCGCTGCTCGCCCCGGACCTGACCGCCGGCACCACCCTGAGCTACACGACCACGGTGGGTCCGGCGCCGTCGGTGCTCGACCGCCGCGGGCAGCCGATCCTCGAACAACAGGTCGTGACGCTGGTGAGCCTCGATGCCACCGCCGACCCGGCGGCCGTCGCGCCCCTGCTGGCGACGGCCGCGCCCACGATCACCGCGCAGTCGCTTGCCGCCGACGTCGCCGCCGCGGCGGGCAAGCCCGTGACGGCGGTGACCCTCCGGGAGACCGACCTCGCGCCGATCGAAGCGCAGCTCGCCGCGCTGCCCGGGGTGACCCTCGTCCGGCAGACCCGGTTGCTGACGGTCGACCGAACCCTGGCCTCGCCGGTGCTGTCCGGGCTGGGCGAGCTGTGGCAGGAGGGGCAGGACGCGTCCGCCGGTTGGGCCGTGCGGCTCGTGTCCGGGGACGGCAGCGCGCGCCGCGTCGCCGGGGCCGACGGTCCACCGGCGCCGGACCTGCAGACCACGCTCGACCTGGACCTGCAGACGCGCGCCGAGGCGGTCCTGGCGCCGATGCAGCAACCGGCGGTGATCGTCGCGATCGAGCCGTCCACCGGGGCGGTGCGGGCGGTGGCGCAGAACGCCGCCACCGACGCCGAGGGGCCGCTCGCCCTGACCGGGCTGTATCCGCCCGGCTCGACGTTCAAGACCGTCACCACCTCGGCCGCGCTGCAGGCCGGGGCCACGACCCCCGACACGGTGGTGCCGTGCCCCGGGACCGCGAACATCGAGGGCCGCGTCATCCCCAACGACGACAGCTTCGACCTCGGCTCCGTCCCGTTGCACACCGCCTTCGCCTTCTCGTGCAACACCACGATGGGCCGGCTCGCCGTGGGACTGCCGGCGACCGCGCTCACCGACGCGGCCGCACAGTTCGGGCTCGGGGTGGACTACGTCACGCCCGGACTGGTCACGGTCACCGGCAACGTGCCCGAGGCGCGGACGCCGGCGGAGCGCGTCGAGTCCGCGATCGGCCAGGGCCGGGTGACGGCGTCCCCGTTCGGGATGGCACTCGTGGCGGCGTCCATCGCGCACGGGTCGACACCGCTGCCGATGCTCGTCGAGGGCCGGCCGGGGGTGGCCGATCGCGCGCCCGGCGCCGCGCCGGAGGAGGTCACTGCCGCGTTACGGACGATGATGCGGGAGACTGTCACGGGGGGAACTGCGAGTGTGCTGCGGGACATCCCCGAACTCGTCGGTAAGACGGGGACGGCAGAGTACGGTGATGGCACCGGTGCCCACGGGTGGTTCGTCGGCTCGCAGGGAGACCTCGCATTCGCGGTTTTCGTTGCGGGAGCGGGCAGTTCGGCGCCGGCAGTGGACGTGGCGGGACGCCTGCTGAGGGGGTGATACGCGGTTCGAGGCGCAATCGTGATCGCATCGTAGGCAGGACGTGCTTGTTGCTGAAGTGACAGAAGTGAAAGTTGGTCGTTATGGGTTTTCGGGACTGGCGCAGGATGCGCGGCCGCGTGACAGCCCTGGTCTCCGTCGTGGTTCTCGCCGCGGGCATGGCGTCCTGCGTGTTCGACGACTCCCGGAGCGACGCGCAGCGACTCGTCGACGACTTCGTCGCGGAACTGAACGAACGCGACGCCGCCGGCGCGGCCGCCCTCACCTCGTACCCGAACGCCGCCGAGACGTCGATCAGCCAGATGTTCGAGGGCATGAAGGACGGTGACGTCGAGTTCGACGTCGCCCAGTTCGTCGAACTCAACGAGCAGACGGGATTCTTCTCCCTCGGAGCCGACTGGAACTTCGGGCCCGGCAAGGACTGGGGCTACCAGGTGGACGGCGTGGCCAAGAACCTCGCCGTCGGCTGGCGGATCTCCTGGGACCCGCAGGTGCTGGTGCCCGACCTGAACCGGACCCGCACCGTGCACCACGTGCGCACCGACGCCGCCCCGCCGAAGATCTTCGACCGCACCGGTCGGCTGCTCATGGCCGAACAGACCATCAACGCCGTCGTCGTCGACCCCGCCCTCACGTCCGATCCGGTCGACACCACGACACGGCTCGCGAAGGTACTCGAACCGGTCGCCCCGGTCATCACCGCCGACCTGCTGCAGCGCAACCTCGCGGCCGACCCGGGCGCGCGCATCACCGCGGTGAAGCTGCGCGACCAGGACTACCAGTTCCTCGAGGACGACATCGTGTCCATCCCGGGCGTCGTGGTGGTCGAGACACCGACCCTGATCAGCGCGGACCGGCGGATCTCCACACCCCTGCTCGACCCGTTGCGCGCGGCCTGGCAGCTCGAACGCGACGCCACCGCCGGCTGGGCCGTCACCCTCGAAGAACCCGGCGCCGACCCCGTGCAGCTCGCCGGCTTCCAGGGCCCGCCGCCGCCGGACCTGCAGGCGACCCTCGATTCGCACGTCCAGCTCGCCGCCAAGGAAGCCGTGGTCAGCGTGGGTACCCCCGCGGCCATCGTGGCCATCCAGCCGTCCACCGGCGGCGTCCTGGCCCTGGACGTGAACAACTGGGCGATGGAACTCGGACCGGTCGCCTCGCGCGGGCTGTACCCGGCCGGACAGGTACTGGATCCGGTGCGCCTGGCCGCGGGCCTCGACCGGGGCGTCGATCCGGTCTCGGTGAGCACCGACGATCTGGCCGCCACCGCCCGCCGGCTCGGGCTCGGACTCGACTACGACGTTCCGGGGTTCGACTTCGAGACCGCGCAGATCGGGGAAAACCGGTCGGGCGTGGTGCAGTTCTCCGGCTCGGACGGCGGCAGCGAGGCGCTCGTCAGTCCGTTCGGGGCCGCGCTGCTCGCCGCGTCCGTCGCGCGGGGGGAAGCGCCGCTGCCGGCGATCGTGCAGGGCAGGTCGGCGAAGGTCGACGAGACCGTCGAACCGCTGCCACCGCAGGTGACCGACGCGTTGCGCGCCGCGATGGCCGAGAACGTGCGCAGCGGCCCCGCATCGTTCCTGAAGGGTCACCCGGGTCTGGCCGGCATCGCGGCCGCGAGCGGCGACGACCGGTGGTTCTACGGATACACCGGCGATCTGGCGTTCGCGGTGTTCGTCGCCAACGCCGACGGCGGCGACCGTGCGGTGAAGATGGCCGACATGTTCCTGCGGGAGCTGGCCAAGCCGCCCACCGACGGCTGACCGCCGCGGACCTCGACGGTCCCGTCGGAGCGGACCCGGGTACGTTTGTCGCTCGTGACCCCCGTCGACCTGCTGCTGCTCGCGGTCGCGGGGTTCTTCGCCGGGCTCATCGGGTTCGTCACCGGCCTTGCGTCCATCGTGTCGTACCCGGCGCTGCTCGCCGCGGGGCTGCCACCCGTCGCCGCCAACGTCACCAACACCGTCGCGATGGTGGGGGTCGGCGTGGGGGCACTCGCCAACTCGACCCGCGAGGTCGTCGACACCGGCCCACGGCTGTGGCGGTGGACCGCGTACTCGGCGCTCGGCGGCCTCGTCGGCGCCGTCGTGCTGCTGTGGGCGCCGGCGGGGTCGTTCGAGGCGGTGGTGCCCTACATGGTGGCGTTCGCGGCTCTCGCGCTGCTGCTCCAGCCGCGGATCCGCGCCCTGTCCGGCGGCCGGGACCTGCCGGGACCGTACTCGGCGCTGCTGTTCGTCGTCGCCGTGTACGGAGGCTACTTCGGGGCCGGGGCGGGCGTCGTCTTCCTCGCCGTGACCCTGATCTGCACCTCCGAGCACATCTGGCGCGCCACCATCCTCAAGAGCTACCTGCTCGGGGTGGCCAACGTCGTCGCGGCCATCGGGTTCGCCGTATTCGGCCCGGTGCACTGGGGTGCGGCCGCGGCGATGGCGCTGGGGGCCGTCGCGGGCGGGTGGTGCGGACCGCCGGTGGTCCGGCGCATCCCGCCCGACGTGCTGCGGGTGGGGGTCGCACTCGCCGGATTCGGGCTGGCGGTGTGGCTGGCCCTCCGGTGAGCCCGCCGCGCCCGTGCACACCGTCGACCTACGGTCGGTGACATCGTCGACCTACGGTCGGTGACATCGTCGGCCTACGGTCGGTGACACCGTCGACCTACGGTCGGTGACACCGCCGGGTCAGTGCACCCCCTGCATCTTCCGCCGGATCCAGGGCGACAGCAGCGCCAGCACGACGCCGATCGCGATCGAACCGAAGCCGATCCACGCGAAGTACGGCTTCTCGTTCGCCTCGTCGTAGTACTTGGCGAGCGTGCCGGCCATCGCCGTGCCGAGTGCGACGGACAGGAAGAACAGCGCCACCATCTGGGTGTGGAAGTTGCGTGGGGCGAGCTTCGTCGCGAGGGACAACCCGACGGGGGAGAGCAGCAGCTCGGCGAACGTGAACAGCAGCAGGATGCCGGCGAGACCGAGCACGGGAGCACTGTTGGGGCCGCCGCCGGACATCGGGACGAAGCACAGGAATGCGATGCCCATGAGCATCGTGCCCATCGCGAACTTCGCCGGCGACGACGGCTGCCGGGGCCCGAGCCGGGTCCACAGCGCGGCGAACACACCGGCGAACACGATGATGAACACGGGGTTGATCGACTGCACCCATGCCGGCGGGAAGTCCCAGCCGAACAGGTTGCGGTCGAGGCGCTTGTCCGCGTAGACCGCGACGGTGGTGAACTGCTGCTGGAACAGCGACCAGAAGGCCGCGCTGGCCAGGAACATCGGGATGAAACTGACCACCCGGCTGCGTTCGGCCGGGGTGATCTGCCGACTGGACAGGATCACCACGAAGTAGACGACGGAGGCCGCGACGATCGTGCCGACCACGACGTCGGACAGGTTGTCGACGGTGACCAGTCCGGTCGCGAACAGCACCGCGATCAGGGCGAGCACGACGAGGGCGATCCCGGCGGCGCGGACCCGCTGGGTGGCGGGCAGCGGGTGCGGGGGCGTGGCGCCGATCCCGCGCAGGTGCTTGCGGCCGAGGGTGTACTGGATCAGGCCGAGCGCCATGCCGATCGCGGCCAGGCCGAATCCGTAGTGGAAGCCCAGCTCGGTCTGCGCCCACCCGGTGAGCAGCGGACCGATCAGCGCCCCGATGTTGATGCCCATGTAGAAGATGGAGAACCCGGCGTCGCGACGGGTGTCCTGCTCGTCGTAGAGATCACCGACGAGCGACGTCGCATTGGCTTTGAGGCCGCCGCTGCCGACCGCGACGAACACCAGGCCGACCGCTACTCCGGCGAGTCCGGGCAGCAGAGCCAGCGAGATGTGGCCGAGCATGATGAGGATCGCGCTGTAGAACAGCGTGCGTTCGGAACCGAGCAGCCGGTCCGCGATCCAGGCGCCGAGGATCGTCGACAGGTAGACCGTGCCGCCGTACGCGCCGACGATCGACGTCGCGGCCAGCTCGCTGATCCCCAGTCCACCGTCGGCGGCCGAGTAGTACAGGTAGTAGATCAGGATGCCCTGCATGCCGTAGAAGGAGAATCGCTCCCACATCTCGACACCGAACAGGTTGGCCAGGGCGAAGGGCTGGCCGAAGAAGGTTCGTTCCCGAGTCCGTTCGGGCGGCGGCGCGGTCTCGCTCATGGCTGTCACTCTCGCACAGCCCCGGTCTCCCGGACGGCGTTCGCCCCGGACCCTGTCCGATATGCGCACTACGGCTCGGACGGGGCGGAACGGTCAGGCGGCGTCGACGCGTCGGCGCGCCCAGAGGCCCGCCAGCAGGCGCCACCCGAGCAGGAACACCGCGAGCACGATCGATGCGACGACGATGAACGACCCGGCGGTGCCCTGGCCGGTGACGACCCGCAACAGCATCCCGACGACCACGGTGGACAGCCAGGCGAGCACGCCGGTCGGGACGACCAGCCACGGATCGAACTTCTCCTTGTAGAGCGCAGCCGTCGCGATCCATCCCGCGGTCAGGCCGGCCAGGAACGGCCATGCCGTGCTCGCGAGTCCGACCAGATCGACCCCCTCGTCGTGACTCGCGCGTCCGAGCGCGGCGAACACGATGACCAGGACGACGTCGATCAGGGCGGGTGCGTACTTCTTCACGTCGTCCAGCGTAGGGCGACGACGACAGCGAGCGCCCTCCGGGACGGGAGAGCGCTCGCTGTGCGGGACGGGATCAGGCCTGCAGGCCGGCCTCGATCTCGAGGTTGATGGTGATCTTGTCGCCGACGACGGCGCCGCCGCCCTCGAGCGGCATGTCGATGGAGATGCCGAAGTCCTTGCGGTTGAGGACGGTGGTGGCCTCGAAGCCGGCGACCGGGCCCTGGCCCATACCCGGGTTCACTCCGTTGAACTCGAGCTTCAGTTCGACGGGCTTGGTGACGCCGTGCAGGGTGAACTCGCCGTCGACCACGTAGTCGCTCCCGGCGGGGCGCACGCCGGTGGACCGGAAGGTCGCGGTCGGGAACTGCTCGGCGTCGAAGAAGTCGGCGGAGCGGATGTGGGCGTCGCGATCGGCGTTCCTGGTGTCGATGGACGCGACCTGGATCTCGGCGGCGACGGCGACGGTGCCGTCCTCGGCGACGGTGACGGCGCCCGAGAAGTCGTCGAACGTGCCGCGCACCTTGCTGACGACGAGGTGCCGGACGGTGAAGCCCACCGTGGAGTGGACCGAGTCGATGACCCAGGTGCCGGCGGTGAGCCCGGGGAAGGTGGCGGTGGTGGCGGCGGTGGTCATGGGTGCTCCTCCTGGTCGAGTATTGGTTGAAGTTTCAACCTTCGATGCAGTCAACGATCGCATCCAATGGTTGATTCCGCAACTACTTTTGATGTGAGGTGGATCTCACTCCGGCGCGGGGGTGCCCTCGCTCGCGGCCCGGCCGCGACGTCGTTCGAGCACCGAACGGGCGTGTTCCTCGCGTTCGAGATCGGCGTCGATGTCCTCCTCGTGCCGGCTCGTCCGGAACTTGAAAGCCACCACCGTCCACCCCACCAGTGCGACCAGGATGAAGCTCACGCCCCGGTACACGAACACCGCCGCCAGGGCCTGCGAGGCACTCATCCCGGCCGCGGTGAGCGTGGCGATCAACGTGCCGTCGACGAAACCCAGCCCGCCGGGCGCGAGCGGAATGCTCCCCACCGCCTTGGCGGCCGCGAACGCGATCAGCAGTCCCGGCAGCGACGGCTCCCCGCCCACCGCCCAGCACGCGAACCCCAGACACGCGACGTCGAAGACCCGGTGCACGGCCGACCAGCCGATCGTGGCGAGCCCGTCGCGCCGACCCAGGTGCACCGCCTCGATCTGCCCGAGGACCTGCTCGAACTTCTCCAACCCGGTGTCGGCCGGCTTGCGCAGCAGGCGGTTGACGCGCGCGAGAACCCACGCCCCGGCCGACTCGACGGACGACGGATTGCGGGACGCGTACCGGACACCGACGATCAACGCGATCACCCCGGCCACCGACAGCACCAGCGTCACCGGGCTCACCCGCGTACCGACCGCGAACGCGCCGCCCACGCCGACCGCTGCGAGCGTCACCGCCGCGATCACCCCCGAGACCGCGAGTTGCCACGACGCCACCACCGGCGTCGCACCCCAGCGCCGGGTCTGCTGGTAGGTGAACGCGGTGGAGAACACCGGACCGGCCGGCAACGTCACCGCCATCGCCGTGCTCGCATAGATCACCGACGCCGAGCGCACGTGCCCGACGACGACCTCCCCGGCGCGCAGCAGCCGTCGCTGGACTTCCGCGAAGCCGCTCAGCGACAGGGCCTGCGCGAGGATGCACGCGGCCAGCCAGCCCCAGTGCAGTTCGGTCAGGGCACGCCAGGAGTCGGCCAGCGTCGGCCACAGGTAGATGCCCTCGACGACCAGCAGGGCGACCAGCGCCACGGCGAGCAGCCACTTCACCCGCCCGAAGCGACCCCGGCGCCGCGTGGCGTCGGGTGCTGGCGGATCACGTCGGGGCTGCGCCACAGGATTCAGCGTAGCCAAGCGGACCGGAGGGTGGATCGTCCTTTTCGTCGCCGACTCGTCCGGCCGTCCGTCACTCGTGGCCCGATTCCGGATACCGCACCGGCCAGGCGAGATGCGTCACCCGGCGGCGGCCCCGCAGCTGCACCTCGTCGCCGAGCTCCCAGTGGGCCCGTTCCTCGTCGTCGGCGAAGTACAACGCGCTCGACGACGCGAGCACCCGGCTCGGCCGCAGCTTCGCCAGTTCGGTCAGCCGCGACGCCTCGTTCACCGGATCGCCGATGACGGTGTACTCGAACCGTTCGGCCGCGCCGATGTTGCCGGCCACCGCCAGCCCCGCCGAGACCCCGATGCCGATGTCGAGATCGGTGATCTCGTCCAGCGCGAATCGCAGCTCCCGGGCCGCCGCGAGCGCGGCGGTGGGCGCGTCGGGCCGGTCCAGCGGAGCGCCGAAGATCGCCAGCGCCGCGTCGCCCATGAACTTGTTGACGAAGCCGTGGTGCCGGTCGACGACGTCCACCACGACCCGGAAGAACTCGTTGAGCAGCTCGACGACCTCGCCCGGCGGGCGTTCGGCCGCCGTCGCCGTCGATCCCACCATGTCCACGAACAGCACTGCGACGTAGCGGGTCTCCCCGCCGAGCTCGGTGCCGTACTGCAGGGCACGGCGGGCCACGTCCTCGCCGACGTGCTGACCGAACAGCTGGCGCAGCCGCCGCCGCTCGTCGGACTCGGCCATCATCCGGTTGAAGCCGACCTGCAGGCGGCCGATCTCGCTGCCGTCGAACACCTCGACCTGCACGTCCGTCGCGCCGCGCTGGACCCGCTCGATGGCCCAGCGCAGCTGCTTGACCGGGTCGGAGATCTGGGCCGCGGTGAGCGACGACAGCACCCCCGCCAGACCGATCGCCATCACCGACAGCGCCAGCACCGCCCAGGCCATCGCGTCCACCGGGAACTCGACGTCGGTGGTCAACTGCGTGACGCACAGCAGGGCGATGCCGCCGGCCGGCATCAGCGTGCCGAGCCCCCACGTCATGGCGAGGCGCGTACCGACACCCGGCGCGAGGGTCCGGTCGAACTCCCCCTCGCTCAGGGCCCGCGCCGCCACCGGCCGCAGGATCCGCTCGCCGAGCATGTACGTGAACCCGAACGTGCTCGTGGCGGCCATCGCGACGGTGATCGCCACCGCCACCGCCAGCTCCGGCATCTCCTCCGCGGTGAGGAACACGAACAGCACGCCGCCGAGGATCCACAGGACCAGGTGCACGATCGCCTGCCGCAGCGGCGCGTGCAGCGCGGACATCTGCTCGGATCGGGTCGGCGGGCCGCCGCGCAGCTGCCACCGCACCACCGCCCGCAGCATCAGGGCCGCGGCCGTCAGGCTCACGATCCCGGCGAACACCAGATACACCGCGAACACCGCGAAGTTGCGGACCCGGTCCGCGATGATGTTCTCGTTCTCGGACAGCGGGATGCCGTACCGGACGAACGCGAACACCAGCAGCGCGCCGAACAGGTTCGACGCCCCCATCGAGGCCATGTAGAGCGGCCAGCGACTACGCAACGTCGCCGCGACGGCTCGATAGGACCCCAACACGACATCAAATCAAACCACTGTGCCCACCGTCACAGCGCACCATGGTCGTGATCCGGGCGTTTCGGGCGGTTACCCTCGGCGCGACGATCGACCGGGAAGGGGAACGTCCGCATGGTCCGGCGCAGAGCCGACGACAGGCCGCCGCGTCGCGTCGCCGTGCCCGCCGCACCCGCCCGGGACCGGATCGGCGCCGACCCGGACGCGCCGCTGTGGCGGGCCGCGCAGGTGTTCCGGCTCGTCACCGTCGTCTACGCCGTGAGCTCCCAGTTCTCCACCGTCACCCACTACACCTCCCCGCAGCTCAGCTGGTTCTTCGTCGCGCTGCTGGCGGTGTGGTCCGGCGTGTCGGCGGTGCTGCTGTCGCAGGGAGTCGGCCGGCGCGCCGTGGTGGTCGGGATGGATCAGGTCGTCGCGGTCGCACTCATGGGCGCGACGCGGCTCGTCGCCGACCACGACTGGTACAGCGCCCATCAGACGCTGCCCACCACCCTCTGGGTCGCCAACGCGGTGCTCTCGGCCGCGATCCTCGGCGGTCCCGCCGCCGGCGTGGCATCCGCGCTGGCGATGGCCTCGGTCAGCGCGGTGGTCCGCGACCAGATCAACCTCGACCTGTGGCGGGACGCGACCGCCCCCGTCCTCGTCGCGGTCGGCGTCGCGATGGGATTCGCCACCACCACCGCCCGGCGCGCGCACCGGCAGCTCGAACAGGCCGTGCGGGTGGCGGCCGCCACCGAGGAACGCGACCGGCTCGCCCGCGAGGTGCACGACGGGGTGCTGCAGGTCCTGGCCCTGGTGCGGCGCCGGGGCACCGCTCTCGGCGGGGAGGCCGCCGAACTCGCCCGGCTCGCCGGGGAACAGGAGGCCGCGCTGCGGATGCTCGTCTCCGAACAGGGCACCCGGCTCGACCGCGGCGACGAACTCGTGGACCTGCGGGCGCTGCTGCGGGGCCAGGCCGGTGCCGGCGTCACCGTCTCGGCGCCCGCCGACCCGGTCCTGCTCGACCGCGTCCGCGCCGCGGAACTGGCGGCGATCGCCACCACGGCGCTGACCAACACCACGCTGCACGCGGGTGCCGGGGCGAAGGCGTACGTGCTGGTCGAGGACCTCGGCGACGAGGTGATCCTCAGCGTCCGCGACGACGGGAAGGGCATCGCGGACGGGCGGCTCGCCGAGGCCCGCGCCGAGGGCCGGATGGGTGTGTCGAAGTCGATCGTCGGCCGCGCGCAGTGGCTCGGTGGCGTCGCGGTGCTCGACAGCGCGCCCGGTGCGGGCACCGAATGGGAGATCCGGATTCCGAAGAGGGGAGCACGAGGTGGGTGAGGACAGCGCGACGAGCGGCCCGATCACGGTGATGGTCGTCGACGACCACCCGATGTGGCGCGACGGCGTCTCGCGGGACCTCGACGCGGCGGGCTTCCGGGTCGTCGCCACCGCCGACGGCGTCGGTGCGGCCGCGCGCCGGGCCGCGGCGGTGCAGCCGGCCGTCGTGCTGATGGACATGACGCTGCCCGACGGCACCGGCACCGAGGCCACCGTCGCCGTGCTCCGGGCCTCCCCAGCCAGCCGCGTGCTGGTGCTGTCCGCGTCCTCCGAGCGGGACGACGTCCTCGGGGCCGTGAAGGCCGGTGCCTGCGGGTACCTGGTCAAGAGCGCGTCGGCCGCCGAGCTGGCCGAGGCCGTGCGGGCGACCGCTGCCGGGCAGGCGGTGTTCACGCCCGGCCTGGCCGGTCTGGTCCTCGGCGAGTACCGCCGCATGTCCTCCGGCGAGTACCGCCGCATGTCGTCGGACTCCGGCCGGCGCGCCCCCGCCCCGCCCACCCTCACCGAACGCGAGACCGAGGTGCTGCGGCTCGTCGCGAAGGGACTGTCGGCCAAGCAGATCGCCGCCCGGCTCACCCTCAGCCACCGCACGGTGGAGAACCACGTCCAGGCCACGCTGCGCAAGCTGCAGCTGGCCAACCGCGTCGAGCTGACCCGGTACGCGATCGAACAGGGACTGGACTAGCGCACCGGGCGTCACCGGTCCTCTAGAATTCGACCGCTTCCGCAGTCCGGTTGCGGCGGTGGCGTGCTCGATCGAAAGGCGGAGCGCGGATGACTACCCCTGGCGTGGCGCTCGGCGTACTCGGAGGCTTCGCCGTCAGCGTCGACGGACGACCCGTCGACCTCGGTGGCATCCGGCAGCGCGCCCTGCTCGCCGCGCTCGTCGTCGCGTTCCCGGGCGACGTGTCGGGTGAGCGGCTGCTCGAGCAGGTCTGGCACGACGTCGACGACCCGAAGACGAGCTCGCTGCACTTCGCCGTCTCCAAACTGCGCGACCGGCTCAGCCCGCAGCGGCCGCGCGGGGACGAGGGCGTGATCGTCCGGGAGGGCTCGCGGTACCGGCTCGCCGTCGCCGCCGAGCAGATCGATGCCGTCCGGTTCACCGACCTCGTCGCGCGGGGCGACCGGCTGCGCGAGCAGGGCGCCGCTCAGGCCGCCGCCGAGGCGTACGCGACAGCCCTCTCGTGCTGGCGCGGGTCGCCCTACGCCGACGTCGCCGACGCCGAGTTCGTGCGCCCCGAAGTCGCCCGGCTGACGGCGGTCGAGTTGCGCACCCGCAAGGCCCTGCTGCAGATCCGGCTGGACCTGGGCGGCGCCGACGTCGTCGAGACCGCCGAGCGGCTCGTCGCCGCGCACCCGCTCGACGAACGGGCCTGGGAACTGCTGGTCGTCGCCCTCTACCGGGCGGGCCGGCAGGCGGACGCGCTGGCGGCGCTGCGCCGCGTGCGCACCGTGCTCGACGGTGAACTCGGCATCGAACCGGGCACCGGACTGCGCGAACTCGAAACGGCGGTGCTGCGGCAGGACGACGCGCGGCTGCTCGGCACGGCGATCCCGCCGGCGGCCGCGGCCCCGCGGAACCCGAACTCCACTCTGCCGTGCCCACGCACCGCCCTCGTCGCCCGCGGCCGTGAACTCGCGGAGGTCGGTGCGGCGGTGGCCCGGGAACCGTTGGTCACGCTCGTCGGCCCCGGCGGGGTCGGCAAGACACGTCTGGCGGTGGAGGTGTGCCGCCACGGCGGTGAACGCCGCGCCGACGGACCGTGGTTCGTGGACCTGGGGGCGGTGCGCGCCGACGCGCTGGTCGCCGCGACCGTGGCGGCCGCCCTGCAGATCCTCGGCCCCGGAACCGTCGATCACCTGGCGACGGTCCTCGCCCCCCGCGAGTTCGTCCTCGTCCTGGACAACTGTGAGCACCTGCTCGACGGGGTCGTGGAGCTGGTGACGGCGCTGCTCGAGCGCTGCCCCGGCGTGCGGATCCTGGCGACGAGCCGGGAGCCGCTCGGCCTCGACGGCGAATGGGTCTACGAGGTGCCGCCGTTGGACGAGGACGCGGCCGTCGAGCTGTTCGGCGTCCGGGCCGCCGGGGTGGTGCCGGGCTGGACGATCCACGACGCGGTGACCGAGCCCGTGCGCCGCATCTGCACCGAGCTCGACGGGATCCCGCTGGGCATCGAGCTGGCGGCGGCACAGCTGCGGGTGCTGTCCGAGCAGCAGATCGCGGAGGGGCTGAGCGACCGGTTCGCGCTGCTGCAGGGCGGCTCTCGCACCGCTCCGCCTCGGCAACGCGGACTCGCCGACGCGATCGAGTGGAGCTACCGGCTCCTCGACGACGAGCAGGCGCGGTTGCTGCGCGAGGTGGCGGTGTTCGCCGGCAGCTTCGATCTCGAGGGCGCCGCCGCCGTGCACGGCAGCGCGCCGCCGCTGAGCGTCCTGCCGCCGCTGACCGCCCTCGTGCGACGGTCGCTGCTACGCGTGGAACCGGCGTCGTCGCCGCGGCGGTACTCGATGCTGCAGACGATCCGGGAGTTCGCCCTGGAACGCGTGGACGCGTCCGAACGGGACCGGACCGCCGTCGTGCACCGCCGGTTCGTGCTGCGGCGGGCCCTCGCGGCGACGCCGCACCTGCGCGGCTCCCGGGCGCGGCAGACGTTCGACGCCCTGACGGCGGACATCGCCGAGCACCGCGCCGCGGCGGCGTCCGCCGCAGCCGCCGGCGACGCCGTCTACCTGCTCGAACTCGCCGGAGCGCTCTACTGGTTCTGGTACCGGCGCGGGCACATCCGGGAGGGCCTCGGGGTGATCTCGGCGGGGCTCGGGGCGGTGGAGGGGTCCGCCGCCGTCGTCCCGGATGCGACCCTGTCGTCGGCGCTGACCGGACTGGGCGGACTCACCTACCTGGCGGGCGACCCGGCCACCGCGGCGGCCGCGCTGCTCCGGTCCGCCGAGACCGCGGCGCGCACCGGCGATGCCGTCACCGAGGCATGGATGCGCTCCTGGTGGGCGTACTGCTCCGCGATCACGGGACCGTCCGAGGAGTTCCTGCGCGCAGCCCACGAGAGTGCCGACGTCCTGCGCCGGGAGGGTGCCGTGTGGCAGCGCGCCGACGCGCTGCTCATCGAGGGCATGATCCTGCGCTTCCTCGGCCGGCCCGAGCGGGCCCAGCAGGTGTTGCGCGAGGCCGTCGAGACGGGCGAGCGCTGCGGCCACGGCTGGGCGGTCGGCTCGGCGTCGTGGACCCTCATGCGCACCGCGATGGACGTCGGGGACACGGATGCGGCGCTCGACGCGGTCCGGGTGATGCAGCCGGTTCTCGAGGCCGAGGGTGACGTGACGTCGTGGCTGGTACTCGTCCACAGCGCCGCGGCCCTGGTGGCCCGGCTCGGCACACCCGACGTCGGCGCGATGCTGCTCGGCGCGGTCCGTGCCCTCGGTGGCCGCATCGGCTTCCTGCCCGAGGTGATGGATCCCGTCGACGGCCCGCGCGAGGTGGCGGTCGTCCGCGATGCGCTCGGGGGGACCGAGTTCGAACGGTACGTCGGTCTCGGCGCCGGCCTGGACCGCGCGGAGGTGAGCGCGCTGCTCGACCGGCTGTGCCGGACGGGGCACGTCGGTGCCCAGCCGGAGCTAAGCGGCAGCTAAGCCCCGTTCGCTGTCCTGGAGGGGACCCCGAGTCGTCCCCACCGAGGAGCATCATGTCCCACCAGCCGTCCCCGACCCTGGCCGCCACGTCCGTCGCCGACCGCCTCCGCACCGCCGTCGCCGGCGCGGTCCACGCCCCCGACGACGAGGGTTACCGCCTGTCCGCCACCGGCTTCAACGTCGCCACCGTGCACCGCAGCGCCGCGGTGGTGGTCGCCTCGAGTGCCGCCGACGTCGCCACCACCGTCCGGATCGCGGCCGAGTGCGGACTGACCGTCGCGGTGCAGGCCACCGGCCACGGCGCGGCCCCCGCACCGGAGAACAGCATCCTCGTCGACACCGCCCTCCTCGACGGGGTGAGCATCAACCGGGCCGAGCGCACCGCCACCGTCGAGGCCGGGGTCCGCTGGCGGCAGGTGCTCGATGCGGCCGCCCCGCACGGGCTGGCACCGCTGGCCGGGTCGTCGCCCGACGTCGGCGTGGTGGGGTACACCCTCGGCGGTGGTCTCGGACCGATCGCCCGCACCCACGGCTTCGCGGCCGACCGGGTGCTGCGGATGGAGGTCGTCACCGCCGACGGACAGCTGCGGCGGGTCACCCCCGACGAGGAACCCGACCTGTTCTGGGCGCTGCTCGGCGGCGGCGCGGCGTTCGGGATCGTCACCCAGATGACCTTCGAGCTGCTCCCCATCCAGACCCTCGACGGCGGCGGCCTCTTCTACGACATCGCCGACGCACCGGCCGTGCTGCGCCGCTGGCGGGACTGGATCTCCGCGGCGCCGATGTCCGTGTCCAGCTCGCTGGCGATCGTCAACTTCCCGCCCCTGCCCGTCCTGCCCGAGCCGCTGCGCGGCCGCACCGCCGTGCACGTGCGGTTCGCGCACGTCGACGACCACGAGGACGGGGTGGAAGTGCTCGCCCCGATGCGGGCGGCGGCCACCCCGATCCTCGACACCGTCGCCGAGATCGTGTACCCGGCGCTGGGCTCGATCCATGCCGACCCCACCGATCCGATGCCCGCCGCGGAACGTTCCGTGTTGTTGCGGGAACTCCCGGACGCCGCCCTCGACGCCCTGCTCGCGGTCGCCGGTCCCGCCGGCGGGCTGCCGATCGCGTTCGCCGAGCTCCGCGCGATGGGTGGCGCCCTGAGCGCTCCGCCGGAGACCACCAACGCGGTCGGGGGTCGCGACGCCGCGTTCAATCTGTTCACGGTCGGTGTGCTGGCGCCGCCCGTCGCCGACGCGGTGCCCGGTGCCCTCGAGTCCGTCGTCGGGGCACTCGCGCCGTGGGGAACCGGGGGTGCATCGACGAACTTCGCCGGCGCGGCGGACGGTGTCCCTGCCGCTCGGGTGGCGAGGGCGTGGACCCCGGCCCAGCGTGCGCGGCTCGCCGGGATCCGCGCGGCCTACGACCCCGCCGGGGTCTTCGCGTCCGCGGCGCGGTGGCCCGCCTCGGCGGTCTGAGCCCGACGATTCCTCGCTTCATGATCGTCCGGCAAGCGCGGCAGCGCCTACCCTGTCGATCATGGAGTCGAGGGATCTGCGTGTTTCGGACGCCGAGCGCGAACACGTCGGAACGTTGCTGCAACGGGCGGTGGGGCAGGGGATGCTGTCGCTGGGGGAGTTCACCGAGCGGATGGACACCGCGCTGGCCGCGAAGACCCGCGGAGAACTGAACGCCGTGCTCGTCGACCTGCCCGGCGTGCAGGTGCGGCCCGAATACCTGCCGCACCCCGCCCAGCTCGGTCCCGTCCCGGCGCCACCCGTGCCCGGCCCGGGGCATTCCGCCCCACCCGTGTCCGGCCCGGTGTATCCCGCGCCGTCCCCGCACATGCAGGTACCCACCATCCGTGGCCGGATGTCCACCCTCAGCCGCAAGGGCCGGTGGGAGGTGCCACCGGTGCTGCGGCTCGACACCCTGATGTCCTCGGTGACCCTCGACTTCACCGAGGCCGTCATGCGCACCCAGGTCGTGCGGATCCAGGTCGACGACTACCTCAGCTCCCTCACCCTGATCGTCCCCGCCGAGGCCACGGCCGACATCAACGGTCTCGACACGGTCGCCGCGAGTGCCCAGTCGAAGGTGCGCAACGGACCCCCGTTCGGTCCGCTGCACCTGATCGTCGACGGGACCGTCCGCCTCGGTTCCGTCAACGTCAAGCACCCGCTGGGGACGACCCTACGCAAACTGCTGGGCTAGGCAGCAGTACCCGAGCCGCATGTGTGGTAGTGATACTCATGCCCACGGACGCCGGGCCGCGGACCATGTAGGCATGAGTACGCCGACCCCGCCCGGTCTCGATCCGCGGCTCGTCGCCCAGCTGTCCGGCGAGTGCTACGCGCTCGAACAGCACCTGCACGCCGTCGGCGCGCACGTCGCACACCTACGGGCCCAGCTCGACCGCCTCGCTGTCGTACCGGCGCCCGTACCGGCCCCGACCCCGAGCCCGGTGCCGGCCCCGCCGCCGGCGCCGTCCATGACGCGGACCCCGCCGCCACCCCGACGGCCGGTCCCGCCGGTGGCCCCACCGAAACCGTCGGCACCGGCGCGGGAACCGTGGTGGCAGCGCGACGGCGTGATCAGCCGCCTGCTCGCCGTCGCCGGGGTGGCGGTCACCCTCATCGGCGTCGTGATGCTGCTCGTGCTCGCCGCACAGGCCGGGATCTTCGGTCCCGTGCCCCGCGTCGTCTCCGGTGCGGTGCTGTCGGCCGCGCTCGTGGCTGCCGGGATCCGGGTGCACCGCCGCGAGGGCGGCCGCGTCGGCGGTGCCACTCTGGCCGCGACCGGTTTCGCGGGCGGCTACCTGGTGGTCTTCGCCGCGACCGCGTACTACCGGTGGGTGCCCGCCGTCGCCGGTCTGGCCGCCGCGCTCGTCGTCGCCGGCGCGGGCGTCGCGCTCGCGGTGCGCTGGTCGGACCGGATCCTGGCCGTGCTGCTCGTGCTCGGTGCCGCACTGCTCGCCCCGGTCCTGTCGGAGGGCGACCCGCTGCCGCTGCTCGGCTTCCTGCTGGTGTTGCTCGTCGCGAGCTTCCCGGCCCAGTGGCAGCGCAACTGGGCGCTGCTGCATCTCGCGCGGGTCGTGCCGATCGTCGCGGTCCTGCAGGCGACGATCGGCGGGGGCGAATTAGCCGACCGTGGCGAGCAGGCCTGGCTGGTCGGATTCCCGGTGGCGGTGGCCGTCTTCGTCGCCGGCACCGCGGTGCTGCTGCTGCGCCGGGACCCGGGCGACGTCGTCGCCGCGGTGTGCCTGGCGATCGCGGCACTGCCGCTGCTCACGGTCGGAACAAGGCTGGACCGGTGGCCCGCCGTCGCACTCGAAGCCACGGCCGCCGCCGGGTACCTCGCGCTGTTCGCGCTCGCCGGCCCCCGGTCGCGCCCGCTTCGGGTGGCGTCCGCCGCGGTGGCGGCGTTCGCGCTGCTGCACGCATGCCTCACCGGTGCGAGCCCCGACGCGGCCGCCACCGTCCTGCTCGCCGTCGCCGCCGGTTATGCAGGCGCGGCCGCATCGATGCGCTCACGTCTGCTGTTCGTCGCCGGCCTCGGCTTCTGGGTGCTCGGCGGCGCGATGTTCTACGACGGGGCCGAAATCGAGAATCTCACCGACCGGATGCAGGCGGTGGACCGCCTCGACGTGACCACGCTGGTCACGTCGGTCCTGCTCGCCGCGGTCACGCTGCTGTTCGCGTGGACGGCGACACGACTGCATCTCGTCCGGGACCGGGGCGTGCCCTGGGTGTGGAGCGGCGCGGCGCTCGTGGTGCTGTACGCGGTGACCACCGCCCTCGTCACGGCCGGCGTCCTCCTGGGCGGCGCGGATGCGGGGTTCGTCGCCGGGCACGCCGCCGCGACCATCTGCTGGATGATCGCGGCGACCGCGATGCTGGCGTTCGGTCTCGCCCGCACCGAGTATGCGCATGCCGCGCTGGCCGCCGGGCTGTCGCTGACCGGTGCCGCCCTCGCCAAGCTCTTCCTCTTCGACCTCGCCGCCCTCGAAGGGGTGTGGCGGGTCGTCGCCTTCATCGTCGTGGGCCTGCTACTGCTCGCGGTCGGCACCCGCTACGCCAAGGCGTTCGCCGGCCGGGAAGCCGGCTCGTCGGAGTCGGGGCACGACGCGGACTGATCCGTGCGGGTCAGTCGCGGCCGGTCAGTCGCGGCGGGTCAGTCGCGGCGCTGCCGCGCGATCAGTTCGCTCACGCTGATCGACTGGCTGTTCTCGGCTCCGCCGTGCCGGCCGCCCTGCGCGTGCTGCTCGTCGGCCTGCGCCCGCTGGGCCGGGGCGTCGTCGGTGGGGGCGCCGGTCTCCGCCGGCGGTGTCGTCTGCGTCCGATCGCCGGTGACCGGCTGATCCGCCGTCCGCGGATTCGCCCGGCGTAGCTGTGAGAGCCAGTTCTCGATCGCCTGCGGGTCCCGGACGGGTGCGCCGGAAGAGCGCGGTTGCGGCGGTTGTGGACGCACGTAGGTCTGCGTCACCGGGGGTGGCACGTCGCCGCGTTGCCGACGGGGCAACGGGGGCGTGGCGGGCCGCCCCGCGGGGGAAACGCCGCCCGGCTCGCCGCTCGGGGCCGGGGACGGCGCCTGCGGATCCGGGGCCTGCTGCGGGCGGGGCCGCTGGGGCAGGGGACGTTGCGGCAGCGGTTGCGGCGCCTGCGTCGGCTCGGCGCGCGGTGGCCGCGGTTCGGGTGCCGGCGGACGGGGACTGTCCTGGGCGGGCGGACGGGGACTGTCCTGAGCGAGCGGACGGGGACTGTCCTGGGCGGGAGCCGGCCGGGGTGGCGTCGGTGCCGGGATCCGGCCCGACGGATTCTGGGCCGCCGGTTGCTGCGGCCGTGCCGGCGAGGCCGGGGCGGCACCGGTCGGGCGGCGGGGCGGCCGGTCCCGATCCTCCGGTGCCCGTGCCGGGGGCTCCACCGGGCGTGAGGGGCGCGGCGGCGCCGACCGGCGGACGGGCGGCTGCAGGTCGCGCACGCGTCGCTGTTCGGCGGCCGAGCGGGGTGCGGCGATCTTCGGCAGCGGCTGCGTCATCGGATCGTCCAGGGCGACGCCGGCGACGGTCGGCAGTCGATGCGATCCGGTGGCTGCGACGGTGGCCGGGCCGAACATGCCGACGGTGATCAGCTCCGGCACGTCCTGCGGCATGAGCTCGTTGTCGAGGATCGGTTCGGCGAGCCCGATCTTGGCCTGGATGCGTTTCATCCACGCCGGCGCCCACCAGCAGTCGTCGCCGAGCAGTTTCATCGTCGCCGGAACGAGCAGCATGCGGATGACGGTGGCGTCGATGATCAGGGCCGCGATCATGCCGTAGGCGATGTACTTCATCATCACCAGTTCGGAGAAGCCGAAGGCACCGGTCACGACGATCAGGATCAGCGCTGCGGCCGTGATGATGCGGCCGGTGTGGGCCGTGCCGATCCGGATGGACTCGGTGGTGCTCGCCCCCTGCGAGCGGGCTTCGACCATGCGGGAGAGCAGGAACACCTCGTAGTCGGTGGACAGGCCGTAGATGATCGCGATGATGAGCACGAGCACCGGCGACATGATGGGGCCGGGGGTGAAGTTCAGTGGGCCGGCCCCGTGGCCGTCGATGAAGATCCACGTGAGGATGCCCAGGGTCGAGCCCAGGCCCAGGGCGCTCATCAGCGCCGCCTTGATCGGCAGCACCAGCGACCCGAAGGCCAGGAACATCAGCAGGGTCGTGAGCACCACGACCACCGTCACCATCAGCGGCAGCGTGTTCATCAGGGCGGCGATCGAATCCTGCTCGATCGCCGGTGTCCCGCCGACGAGTACCTCCACGCCGTCGGGCCACTGCGCCGCATGCAGGTAGTCGATGGTCTCCGCGGAGTTGTTGCGGTCCTCGAGGCCGGCCTTGACGACGCGGACGCCGTCCCGGGCGGGGCCCTCGATGGTGAACTTCTCCACCAGGCCGGGGGCCGAGCTGGCCGTCTGGATGATCTGGTTGAGGTCGCCCCCCTCGGCCCCGCGGACGACGATGCGTACCGGCTCGGCGCGCTGGCCGGGGAACAGGTCGTCGAACTGCTCCTGGGCGAGCCGTGTCGGATGGTCGGGCGGCAGGTAGGTCTCGTTGATGCCGCCGAACTTGATGCCGGTCAGCGGCACGATGAGCAGCAGCAGGCCGATCACGGTGGGAATCGTGACCTTGAGCGGGTTGCGCATCACCCAGCGGGTGATGCGTCCCCAGATGCTGTTCTCGATCTGTTCGTTGGACTGGATCTGCCCGAACCGGGACCAGCCCCACTTGTCGATGTTCCTGCCGAGGATGGCCAGCATGGCGGGCAGCAGTGTGATCGAGGTGATCGCCGCGAGGGACACCGTCGCGATCGCGCCGTAGGCGACGGACTTGAGGAATCCCTGCGGGAACAGCAGCAGGCCGCCGAGGCTGGTGACGACCATCGTGGCGGAGAACACCACGGTGCGTCCCGCCGTCATCACCGTGCGCCGGATCGCGGCGGGCGTGGCGTAACCCTCGGCGAGTTCCTCCCGGAACCGGGACACCATGAACAGGCCGTAGTCGATCGCCAGACCCAGGCCGATCAGGGACACCACCGGGGCGACGAACGAGTTCACCTCGGTGAAGTTCGTGATGAGCCGCACGATGCCGTTGGCGGCGACGACCGTCAGTCCGCCGGTGATCAGCGGCATCGCGGCCGCGATCACGCCGCCGAAGACGAAGAACAGCAGGATGCCGACCGCCGGAATGGCGAGCAGTTCCATGCGCTTGATGTCCTGCGCCATCGTGTCGTTGAGGGCGCCGGAGATCGGTTGCAGGCCGGCGAGCTGCACGTCGACCCCGTCGATGAGGAACTCGTCCTTCACGTCGCGGAAGTTGTTGGTCAGCTCGGTGTCGTTGTCACCGGCGATGGCGATCGACGCCACCGCGTGCTGCCGGGACTCGTCCGCGAGGGCGGGCACCGCGGGCGCCCCGTTGGTCGGCCAGTACGCGCCGTTGATCTTCAGGATCTGCTCGGAGTGGTCCTCGACCAGCGAGTTCAGGCTGTCCTTGACCTTCGCCGCGAACTCCGGATCGTCGACCGTCCGGCCCTCCGGCGCCGTGTACAACGCGAGGACGTCGCCGTTCGTGTCCCGGCCGAAGGTTCCGTCGGCCAGCTTCGCCGCGGCGACGGACTCCGAGCCGGGATCGTCCCAGCCGCTCTGGCTGAGATGATCGCTCAGGCCCGCGCCGTACCCGGCGAGCCCGAGCAGACCGGCGACCATCACCGCGATGACGGTGAAGCGCGCGCGGTGGACGAGCTCTCCCCAGCGGTCGAACACGAAACTCTCCTATTCGGCCACGCTCTTGCGGCCCACGAGCAGGGCGGACAGCGGTCGGAACGGCTGCAACCAGGCACCCTCGTCGGGCAGCGAGTCCAGGCTCACGCGTGGCAGCGGCTCGCGGAACACCCCCGGGATGTCCTCGAGATCGAGGAAGTCGAGCACCTCGGATGTGACCGCCCAGCTGGCGTGCTCGCGGAAACCGAGGACCTGCACCGCCACGCCGGTGGCGGCGATCTCCTCGAGCGGTTCCCGGAACGCCTGTCCGTCGGCGGAGGCGACCATCACCCCCGCCAGACCCTCACTGCGTCGCAGCGCGATGTGCCGCAACATGTCGGAGTCTACGTCGCTGTCCTCGTCGATCTTCGGCTTGGCGAACACCGCGAAACCCACGTTGCGCAACGCCTCGACCCACGGGCGCACCACGTCGGCGCTGCCCGGCGCGATGTTCGTGAACACCGTCGCCTCGGGTTCGAGGGTGGCCGTCGTGGTGCGGGAGAGTTCGGCCGTGCGGCTGAGCAGCCACCGTCCGAGCGCGTCGAACCGCGGCCGGTACGCGGCGGTGGGCCGGCCACCCAGAATGGCACCGAGACCCATGTCCAGGTTCGGGGCGTCCCACACGAGCAGCACCCGCTCGCGCCGCTCGGTGCCGTCCGCCGTGGGAGCCGCGGACACGTCGGACAGTTCTTCGTGGACGCTCATGCCCTGATCTTCCCCCACACGAGCTCCGTGATGCTGCTGCCCACCCGCTGCGCCTTGTCCTCGAACTTCGTGACGGGGCGTTCGTGGCTGATGGGGGAGTCCCAGTCGAGGCTCGTCAGCAACGGCTCGGCGTTGCCCGCCTCGGCGATGGCTTCGGCGTACTCGGCGTGGTCGGTCGCCACGTGCAGCACGCCACCCGGCTGCAGCCGGCTCGCGATCAGGGCGAACGTCGGCGGCTGCAGGAGCCGGCGCTTGTGGTGGCGGGCCTTGGGCCACGGGTCGGGGAAGAACACCCGCACTCCGGTCAGCGACTCGGGCGCCACCATGTGCTCGAGCACCTCGACGGCGTCGCCGCGCAGGATCCGCAGGTTCCGGATCGGCGTGTCGGTGTCGTAGGTGCGCTCGATCTGCTGCAGGGTCTGCGCGATCCCGGGCTTGTAGACCTCGACGGCGATGAGGTTCACGTGCGGTTCGGCGCGGGCCATCGTCACCGCGGCGGTGCCGGTGCCGGAGCCGATCTCCAGCACGACCGGAGCCGAACGGCCGAACCAGGCGTCGACGTCGAGCCGGTCGTCGCCGACGTCGCGGCCCAGCTCGGGCCAGCAGCGGTCCCACGACTCCTGTTGCGGAAGCGTCAGCGCACCCCGCCGCGAGCGGAAACTCGTCACCCGCGGGTACAGACGGTTTCCTCGGGTCGGGCCCTGCTCCAGCGTCTCGGTCGTGTCCAGATCGGCGTCGTTCACCCGACCATTGTCGCGTATCGACGGAGTGTGTGGCAGGAGGGACTGATGTGACCACAGTGTTTTCTCAGGGTGCCCCGGGATTTCTCGGGGTGCCCCGGGATTTCTCGGGGTGCCCCGGGTTTTCTCGGGGTGCCCCGCCCCGGGCCGCTGCCGTCGGCGGCCCCCTCTGCCAGAATCGGCGGCGACACACGGGGGTGGTCATGGTGGGGGATGCGGGGGCCGCGCACGCTCGGTGGCGGCAGATCGTCGAGGACATCGGCCGGTTCGACGCCGGAGCCGGCCGACAGGCCCAGTGCGCTCTCGAGCGGCACGACGCCCCGCTGCGGGTGCAGATCGCCGGCCGCGGCGGTGCGGTCCGTCCCACCCTCCGCACCGCCGTCGAGTCGGCGGTCGCGACGGTCGCGCACGTCGAAGCCGCGCACGTCGAAGCCGCGCACGTCGAAGCCGCGGAACTCGACTCGCCGGACCGGCCCGAACCGGTCCTCGACGCGGACGTCGTCCTCCTCGTCCTCGCCGCGCGGGCACACCCCGCCGATCTGGCGGCCCTCGCCCGCTCCGCGGATCCGGCGGCACCGGTCCCGGGCCGCGACGAGCGCCTCGTCGTCGTGCTCGATCGGACCGAGGGACTCGACGACGCCGACGCCGCGTTCGCCCGTGCCGCCGCGCAGGTGCGACGGCCGGTCCTCGCGCCCGGGTCGGCGCCGGCGGCGGTGGCCGACCGGCTCGGATCCGCGCGCCGCCGCCGGGCCGCCGCGCTCGCCCGCGACCTGGCCGGCATCGCGGCCGGCCCGCGGGCCCGCGACGTCATCGAGGCCGCCCTCGACGATCTCCTCGGGACGGCGTGATGAGCCCGGCCGACGTCGGCGACGTCGTGCGCCGCTGGAACCCGGACGGGTGGGCGCGGCTGCACGCCCCTTCGGGCCCGCCGCGGGTCCGGGTCGCCGGGGTGGACGGCTGCGGTTGCGCAGCGCTCGTCGACGAACTCTCCGCGCTCGACGCGGCCCCGGAGTACGTCCGTGACGGCCGCGCGACCGTCGTGCTGACGGTGTTCGAGGCCTCGGCCTACCTCGGCCGGACCGAACTCGCCGTCCTCGAGTCCGCCGGACGGGGCGCCGGCCGCGTGGTGTGCGCCCTCACCGGCATCGACGCGCACCCCGACTGGCGGGAGGTGCACGAACGGGACGTCGCGCTGCTGCAGCGGCACGCGCCCTGGCTCGGTCCGGTGACCCTGCTGCCCGTCGGGACGTCGCTCGCCGCCCGCGCCCGCGTCGTCGGCGGCGACGCGGGCGCGGTGCTGCGGCTCGAATCCGGGATCGTGGACCTGCACGAGGCCCTGACAGCGGCACTCGTCGCGGGCCCGCACACGGACCGGGCCCTGCGCACCGCCGTCGTCGCGGAGACCCGCCACCTCGTGGCCCGCGCGGCCGCCGAGTTGCGCGCCGGCGACGACACCGCGGCGCTGCGCGCCGAACGGGCGCGGTGGAGCCTGCGCGCGTCCACTCCCGCCGACGACGGCGGTCTCCGCGCCGAACTGCAACGGGCCCGCCTCGACACCGCACAGGCCGTCTCGGCGGCCGTCCGGGCGGCGTCCGCCGAGGTCCGCGACGCCCTCGAGTCGGTGGACCCGGCGCGCGTGCCGGACCTGCTCGGCGACGCGGTGCGCGACCTGTACGTCCGGGTGGATGCGGTCGTCACCGCGCGGCTGGCCCGCATCGGTCCGGCCGAACAGCGACCGGACGGACCGCCGGTGGCGCCCCCGCGTCTCGCGCCGCCGTCCCCGCGACGTTCCGTGGAGGACCGCCTCACCGTGGTGATCGGTGCTTCGGCGGCGGCCGGGCTGGGGCGGGTCGCGGTGTCCCCGCTGTCCCTGGTGCCCGGGCTCGAGCTGGCGACGGTACCGCTGAGCCTGCTGCTCGGCGCGGCGGCGGCGTGGTGGCTGGTGCGGATCCGGCGCCGGCTCGCCGAACGGGACCGGATGCGCCGGTGGGCGCTCGAGGAACTCGTCGACGTGCGGGCCGAGCTCGAGGCAGTCGCGCTCGAGCGGATCGTCGACGCCGAGGCGCGGCTCGGGGCCGCCGTCGCCGCCGGGCGCGCCGCCCGGATCGCCGCCGCCCGGGAGCGCATCGCCGCCGTCGACGACGAACTGCGACGTCGCGCCGAGGACCGGGCCGGGAAGCTGGCGGCCTGCGAGCGCGATCTCGCGGTACTCGCCCGGGCGGGAACCGGAGGCCGGGCGGGCGCGTCCAACGCGATGACGGCGTCCGACGGTGTGACGCGGGAGTGAGGAGCGCACGATGGTGGACGGTTCGATCGGTATCGACGACGGGGAACCCGACCCACCCGTCCCGGGACGTCCGGCGTTCGTCCCGGGACTGACCCCGGCGCTGCTCGACCCGGCCGGTCCGGGTGCGCTGGCCCCGGCCGTGGACGTCGACGGTGACGGGTTGCCCGAGACCGTCACGTTCACCACCGCGGAGGCTCTCGTCGTCGCCTCGGACACCGACGCCGACGGCTGGTTCGACCGGGTCACCGAACTCGGCGACGACGGACGGTTCGGCGTGTGGCAGTTCCGGCGCGACGTCGACGGGGCAGAGTCCTGGACCCGGATTGACGAAGGTCACCTGGACGGGGGAAAGTGAGGCAAATCGCCTGTGCCGGGAGGGTGTGATGCGGGTACGCTGTCGCCCCTCTGAATCGTTTCTGTGACATTTCCGACCGGCCCCGATTGCCATCACCCCGAAGTCCGGCGTTAACCTCTATGAATAGGACATCCGGCGCCCGCCTCGTCCGTTCGGCCACGGAGGAAGCGGGTGGTACCCCTGCCGAGAGGGGGAGTCCGGGTCCGCCGCTGGTCCCTGGGACGGTTCGTCGCAGGTCGGGGGAGGGATCCGGTTCCGGCGCACCCCAGGAGAGTTTGATGACCTCAGTGACCATTCCCGGTCTGAACGGCACCGACGGCACACCCCCGACCCAGCATGCCGAGCTGCTCGCATGGGTCCAGGAGGTCGCCGAACTCACTCAGCCGGACCGGGTCGTCTGGGCCGACGGGTCCGACGAGGAATGGGACCGGCTGACCACCCAGCTGGTCGAGGCGGGGACCTTCACCCGCCTCAACGACGAGAAGAAGCCCAATTCCTTCCTGGGTAACTCCGACCCGTCGGACGTCGCGCGCGTCGAGTCGCGCACCTTCATCTGCTCGCGCAACGAGGTCGATGCCGGACCGACCAACAACTGGATGGATCCGGCCGAGATGCGGGCCACCATGACCGAGCTGTACCGCGGCAGCATGCGCGGACGCACCCTCTACGTGGTGCCGTTCTGCATGGGCCCGCTCGGCGCGGACGACCCGAAGCTCGGCGTCGAGATCACCGACTCGGAGTACGTCGTCGTCTCCATGCGGATCATGACCCGCATGGGTGCCGCGGCTCTGGAGAAGCTGGGCACCGACAAGCCGTTCGTCAAGGCCCTGCACTCCGTGGGTGCGCCGCTCGAGCCCGGCCAGAAGGACGTGCCGTGGCCGTGCAACGACACCAAGTACATCACCCACTTCCCGGAGGACCGCGAGATCTGGAGCTACGGCTCCGGCTACGGCGGCAACGCCCTCCTCGGCAAGAAGTGCTACTCGCTGCGGATCGCGTCGGCCATGGCGCACGACGAGGGCTGGCTCGCCGAGCACATGCTGATCCTCAAGCTGATCTCGCCGGAGGACAAGGCCTACTACATCGCGGCCGCGTTCCCCAGCGCCTGCGGCAAGACCAACCTTGCGATGATCCAGCCGACCATCCCGGGCTGGCGCGCCGAGACCCTCGGCGACGACATCGCCTGGATGCGCTTCGGTGAGGACGGCCGCCTGTACGCGGTCAACCCGGAGTACGGCTTCTTCGGCGTCGCGCCCGGCACCAACCACGGCTCCAACCCCAACGCCATGAAGACGATGGAGGCCGGCAACACGCTGTACACCAACGTCGCGCTGACCGACGACGGCGACGTGTGGTGGGAGGGGCTCGAGGGCGATCCGCAGCACCTCACGGACTGGAAGGGCAACGACTGGACGCCCGAGTCCGGCACCCCGGCCGCGCACCCGAACTCGCGGTACTGCACCCCGATGTCGCAGTGCCCGATCCTCGCCCCCGAGTGGGACGATCCGCAGGGCGTGCCGATCTCCGCGATCCTGTTCGGCGGTCGCCGCAAGACGACCGTGCCGCTGGTGAGCGAGTCCCTCGACTGGCAGCACGGCACCTTCCTCGGCGCGACGCTGTCGTCCGAGCAGACCGCCGCCGCGGAGGGCAAGGTCGGCACCGTCCGTCGTGACCCCATGGCGATGCTGCCGTTCATCGGGTACAACGCCGGCGACTACCTGAACCACTGGATCAACATCGGCAAGTCCGCCGACTCGGACAAGCTGCCGAAGATCTTCTACGTGAACTGGTTCCGTCGCGGTGACGACGGCCGTTTCCTGTGGCCGGGCTTCGGGGAGAACTCCCGTGTGCTCAAGTGGATCGTCGACCGTATCGAGCACCGGGCCGGTGCCCAGTCCACGCCGATCGGCTTCGTGCCGTCGGCGGCGGACCTCGATCTCGAGGGCCTCGACGTCGACCGCGACGACGTCGACGAGGCCCTGAAGGTCGACGTGGCGGAGTGGAAGGAAGAGCTGCCCCTGATCGAGGAGTACTTCGAATTCCTCGGTGAGAAGGTGCCCTCCGGCATCCGTGACGAGTTCGAGGCCCTGAAGCAGCGCCTCGGCTGACGCCTGACCGACCGAATGTCACATCGGATCGCTTGGATCGATCCGATGTGACATTCGGCGTTTCAGGGTGCCGGTTGCTCAGGACGACCGGCTCGTGAGCCATTCGTCGATGCGACGTCGTGCCTCCTCGGGCGCGACGTCCTCGACCCGCGTCATGATCGCCCACCGGTGCCCGAACGGGTCGAGGATCGTCCCGAACCGGTCGCCGGTGACGAATGTCGACGGTTCCTCGAAGACCTGCGCCCCTTGCTCGACGGCGCGGGTGAACGTCGCGTCGACGTCGGTGCAGTACAGCACGTAGGAGTGGTCGACGACGTTCGTCCCGTCCGGGGCGCGCAGGCCCATGGCCGGCGCGGGGTCGCTCAGCTGGAGCCGGCCGCTGCCGAAGTCCAGTTCGGCGTGCGCGATCGTGCCGTCGGGCCCGTCGGTGCGATCGACGACCTCGGCACCGAACACGGTGCGGTAGAACTCGACGGCGCGGGCCGCACCGTCCACGACGAGGAACGGGGTGAGGGCGGTGTAGCCGGTGGGAATCGGTTTCACGGAATGCGTCATGCGACCAGTCTCGGGTCGTCACCACCCGCAGTATTGGACGTTTCCGACATCGTTCGCCCGGCCCACGGACCGAATGTCACATGGGTTCGATTCGATCGAAGCCATGTGACATTCGGTCCGTTCCGCGGCGACGGGTTCGCGGTGGCACGCTGTGCGGCTCCCCACGTGAATCGGGCATCCGGCGGAATGATGCAATAGGTGACGACGGAACCAATCCGGTCGGCACTGCGACCGGGAGGAGGATCGGGCCCATGAGCGGTATCTACAACAATGTCACCGAGCTGGTCGGGCGAACCCCGATCGTGCGGCTGAACCGGCTGACCGAGGGGCTCGACGCCCAGGTCGCGGTCAAGCTCGAGTTCTACAACCCGGCCAACAGCGTCAAGGACCGGATCGGCGTGGCGATCATCGACGCGGCCGAGAAGTCCGGCGAGCTGCGTCCCGGGGGGACGATCGTCGAGGGCACCAGCGGCAACACCGGCATCGCGCTGGCGATGGTCGGTGCCGCGCGCGGCTACAAGGTCATCCTGACGATGCCCGAGACGATGTCCACCGAGCGGCGGGTGATGCTGCGTGCGTTCGGCGCCGAGATCGTCCTGACCCCCGGCTCCGAGGGCATGGCCGGGGCGGTGTCGAAGGCGGAGGAGATCGTCGCGAAGACCGAGAACGCGATCCTCGCCCGCCAGTTCGCGAACCCGGCGAACCCGGAGATCCACTACAACACCACCGGTGAGGAGATCTGGAAGGACACCGGCGGGGAGGTCGACATCTTCGTCGCCGGCATCGGCACCGGCGGCACCATCACCGGTGCGGGCCGCAGGCTCAAGGAATACAAGCCGGAGGTGAAGATCGTCGGCGTCGAGCCCATCGATTCGCCGATCCTCACCGGCGGGCAGCCGGGCCCGCACAAGATCCAGGGCATCGGCGCGAACTTCGTGCCCGACGTGCTCGATCGCGCGGTCTACGACGAGATCGTCGACGTCTCGTTCGACGACGCCGTGCGCGTGGGCCGGGATCTCGGTACGCAGGAGGGCATCCTCGGCGGCATCTCGTCCGGCGCGATCGTGTGGGCGGCGCTGGAACTGGCGAAGCGCCCGGAGAACGCCGGCAAGCTCATCGTCGCCGTGGTCTGCGACTTCGGCGAGCGGTACATCTCCACTCCGCTGTTCGAGCACATCCGGGACTGAACGAATCGTGAGTGTTCTGCGCACCCTCCGGGAAGACCTGCAGGCGGCCCGGGGCCACGATCCGGCCTCGCGTGGTGACATGGAGAACGCCCTCGTGTACTCGGGCCTGCACGCGATCTGGTCGCACAGGCTGGCACACCGGATGTGGGCGCGACCGGCGCTGCGGGGACCGGCTCGCGTCCTGGCGCAGTTCACCCGCTTCCTCACGGGCATCGAGATCCACCCCGGCGCGACGATCGGCCGGCGATTCTTCGTCGACCACGGCATGGGCGTGGTGATCGGGGAGACCGCCGAGATCGGCGACGACGTGATGATCTATCACGGCGTCACGCTCGGCGGGCGGTCGCTGGCACGGACCAAGCGGCACCCGACCATCGGCAATCGGGTCACCATCGGCGCGGGGGCGAAGGTCCTCGGGCCGGTGGTGATCGGCGACGACGTCGCGATCGGCGCGAACGCGGTCGTCACGCGCGACGTCCCCGCCGACTCGATCGCCGTCGGCATCCCGGCGACGATCCGGCCCCGCAAGTCGCACGAGGAACTCGTCGACCCGGCGTGCTACATCGATCCCGCGATGTACATCTGACGTCCGCCGCCGCGTGACGGCCGGAGGTCGCGTGACGGCCGAATGTCACATCGGGTCGATTCGATCGACGCGATGTGACATTCGGCCGAAGCCCGCGAGAGTCCGTCAGGCGCCGTAGCCGGGCGGGTACAGCACCGACTTGGTCTCGCAGAACGCCTCGACGCCCTCGGGGCCGTTCTCCCGTCCGATGCCGGAATTCTTGTAGCCGCCGAACGGTGAGCCCGGATCGAAGGCGTACCAGTTGATGCCGTAGGTGCCGGTGCGCACCCGCGACGCCACCTCGAGGCCCTTGTCGACGTCGGTGGTGTAGACGGAGCCGGCGAGGCCGTAGTCGGAGTCGTTGGCGATCTTGATCGCCTCGTCCACGCTGTCGTAGGGGATCACGCACAGCACGGGGCCGAAGATCTCCTCGCGCGCGATGGTCATGGAGTTGTCGACGTCCGCGAAGATCGTCGGTTCGACGAAGTACCCCTTGTCCAGGCCTGCGGGCCGGCCGCCGCCGAGCACCAGTCGCGCGCCTTCCTCCTTGCCCGTGGCGATGTAGCCCTCGACGCGGTCGCGCTGCTTCGCGGAGATCAGCGGTCCGAGTTGCGCCGCCGCGTCGTCGGGCATGCCGACGGGGAAGAACGCGGCGGTCGCCACCATCTTCTCGACGACCTCGTCGTAGCGCGAGCGCGGCGCGAGGATGCGGGTCTGGCCGACGCAGGCCTGCCCGGTGTTCATCAGGCCGGACATCACGAGCATCGCGATCGTCGAGTCGAGGTCGGCGTCCTCGAGGACGATGGCGGCGGACTTGCCGCCGAGCTCGAGTGAGCAGCGGGTGAGGTTGCGTGCTGCGATCTCGCCGATGTGCTTGCCGACGGCGGTCGAGCCGGTGAAGGTGATCTTGTCGATGTCCGGATGCGCGACGAGGTACTCACCGGTCTCGGCGCCGCCCGGGACGAGGGAGAGCACGCCTTCGGGCAGGCCCGCCTCGGCGAAGATCTCGGCGACCGCGTTGGTGGTCAGTGGCGACTCGGGCGCGGGCTTGAGCACGACGGTGCAGCCGGCGAGCAGGGCCGGGCCGAGCTTGTTGATCATCAGGAACAGCGGCACGTTCCACGCGATGACGGCGGCGACCACGCCCACGGGTTCACGCGTCACCCGGGAGCGTCCGAAGGCGCCGGTGCGCTCCTCCGTCCACGGAAACGAATCGGCAAGGCCCGCATAATAGTTGATCGTCGCCAGCGACGGCGTCACCTGCATCATCTGCACCGAGGCCGGCGGCTGGCCCATCTCGGCGGACAGCGACGCCGCAAGGTCGGCGCTGCGTTCCTCGATCAGCTTGGCGGCCTTGGCGAGCACCTGGGCGCGCTCGGACGGCGAGGTGCGGGGCCACGGTCCGTCGTCGAAGGCGCGACGGGCGGCGGCGACGGCGGCGTCGATGTCCTGCGGCCCGGCGACCGGCACGGAACCGACGCGTTCCTCGGTGGCCGGCGAGAACACCTCGAGGCGCTCGTCGGTGGATGGGGCGGCCCAGCGTCCGCCGATGAAGAGCTTGTCGTAATCGGTCATGTCACCTTTCCTCAACGATCTTCGGTTGCGCACTTGTCCGACCGGGCGGGGTGGGTGTCGACGAACCCGGTGAAGCCGTACTGCCGGTGCGGTCCGATCACGGCGACCTCGAACAGTCCCGTGCCGACGGCGTCCGACCCGGTGATCCGGAACCGCGCGAGATGGTCGGTGGGGCAGAACAGCAGCAACGCCGGGTCGATCTCGCGGACGTCGCGGCGCAGCGCCTGCACCACCAGCTCGCCCTGCCACATGCCGTGCCGCCAGTCCTGCTCGAGCCCGTAGCCGGTACCGACGGCGAGCAGGTTCGGCACCAGCAGTTCGCAGTCGACGGTCACGACCTCGGACCCGGGCCGGTGGAACGTCAGCACCGCCCCCGTGACGTTGCGGGTGCCCGGCGCGAACACCAGCCGGTGCTCCGGCCGGCCCAGCCACTCGGGCTCGGCGCCGGGCCGGATCCGGATCGCCTCCTCGACCAGACGCCGACCCTGGTCGTCCTCCTGCACGATCGTGACGAGCGTGTCGTTCTCGAACTGCATCACCGAGTAGATCCAGAAGAAGCCGGGCGTGCCCTCGTGCGCCTTGCGTCCGGGCGGCTCCGGTTCCCCGACCGGGCGCACGCCCCACGAGCGGTCGCGGTTGCCGAGCCACGTGCGCGGATCCACGTGCCGCGTCTGCCCGTCGACCGTGAGGGTGCCCGACCATCGGCCGGATTGGACGAACCGTGACGTGTCCATGACGACGCGCTCGAGCTGGCGCAGTCGCTGCGGTGTCTCCTCGGTGGCCGGGACGGTGCCCTCGAAGGTGAGATCGAAGGAGAGGTCGGCGGTCTCGGCGTGGCCGGGTTCGAGGACCACCCGCAGCCGCCGCAGCCCCTCGAGCACCTCGACGCGCAGCGGTCCGACGGCCGTGTCGGTCCGATCGGTGCCCAGTGCCTTCGACGCCCGGACGACGAGGTGGTCGTCGCCGCGGCGCAGCACCGCGAAACCGTCGGCCACACCGAGATTCGGGTACTGGCCCATGCCGACGATCAGGAACAGGTCGGCGGTGTCGGCGGGGTAGCAGTTGAAGTAGTACCGGTCGTAGAAGTTGCGGTCGGACGTCGCGACGCGCCGGATCGGTTCGGCCGTCTGGTGGACGGGGTAGTCGTCCAGGGGGGACAGGGAGCTCACGACGCCGACCCCTGCCGGTCGGTGCCGTCGAGCATCGCCTCGAGGGTGGCGCGGTGCATGATCGCGTCGTCGGGGTCGTGGGGTGGCTGCGCCTGCCCGAAGTGCACCGCGCGAGTGTGGATGCGCAGCATGATGATCGCGTGCTGCAGCGCCGCGTGGACGGTGTAGAAGTGCAGGTCGCGCGGGACGTGACCGGTGCGCTGCGCGTACGTGCGCGCGACGTCGTCGAGACGCAGGAAGCCCGGCAGACCCGGGAGCCCGGCGGAGGCGGCGATGTCCTCGAAGAACCGGTGCAGGAACGTCATCCAGGCCAGGTCCATCTCGCGGGCGCCGAGGGTGGCCAGTTCCCAGTCGAGCACCGCGACGGGCCGGAACCCGTCGAAGAGGATGTTGCCGATCCGCGCGTCGCCCCAGCACAGCACCGCGGGGGAGGGGTCGTCGGGACGGTGGGCGTCGAGCCAGGTGAGCGCCCGCTCGACGAGCGGGGAGCGGGGGCCGCCGGTGCGGGTGGTCCATTCGTAGTAGGCGCGCTGACGCTCCAGGTGCGCCCGGACGGCGTCGGCGACGGTGCCGGCCGGTCCCAGCCCGGCGCTCGCCGGCGGGACGTCGTGGACACCGGCGAGCACCTCGACGCAGGCGTCCTGCATGGCGGCGCGCTCGGTGTCGCCGGCCTCGGTGACCCAGGAGCCGAAGTTGTACGGCATGACGTCCGGCGGTACGCGACCGGCGACGCGGGTCATGACGAAGAACGGGGCCCCGAGCGGGGCGGGGTCGGGTTCGTACCAGTGCACGGCCGGGACGGGGACGCGGGAGTGCTCGGCGACGGCGCGCATGACACGGGCCTGGCCCTCGAGGTCATAGGTGGGGAAGACGGGCACGGCGGTCTCGGCCGGGGCGACGCGGGCGACCAGCGGACGGTCGGTGCCGTCCCAGCGGGCGTCGAACAGGAGCGTCTCGCTGGACATGCCGGTGGTCTCGGGGATGTGCACGTTCTCGACGACCGGGTCGGTCACCTTCGTCGCGAGCCACGATCGCAGGTTCTCCCGGACCTGCTCGGGATCGCGCCGGGAGTCGCTGGGCCGCGCGACCTCGGCGTCGTGGCCGGCGGCGCCGGACGTCGACGCGGCAGGATCGATGCTCACGCGCTCTCCTTCCGGCCACCGGGACTGTGACCTCGAACACTAGAACACGTTACAAGTTTTCGGAAGGGGTCACCCCAGGTGAGTCCCGAACCAGGCGAGCATCCGGTCGTACGCTCCCGCGGCCGCGTCCGCGTTGTACCGGGGGCCGGTGTCGTTGAAGAAGGCGTGGTCGGCGCCGGGGTAGGTGACCACCTCGTGCGCCAGGCCCGCCCGCTCGAGCGCCGCGGTCGCCGCGTCCCGCGAGGCGTTCACGCGCTGGTCGAGTTCGGCGTAGATCGCGAGGACGGCGGCTCGGGAGCCGGCGAAGTCGGCAGCGTCGGGCAGCGGTCCGTAGAACGGGACGGCCGCCGCGACGCGCGGGTCGCCGGTCGTCAGCAGCAGCCACGTCATGCCGCCGCCGAAGCAGAACCCCACGGCCCCGACGCCCCGATCCGGCACCCGCCGGGTCAGCTCGTCGATGCCCGACCGCATGTCCTGGGAGAACCGTTGCGGCGGAACGGTACTCAGTGCCGCCGTGGCCTGCGCCGGGTCCGTGAACACGGCCGTGCCCCCCTCCTCGGAGAGCAGGTCGATCGCGAGCGCCGAGTAGCCGGCCCCGGCCAGGCGCCCGGCCACCGAGCGGATGTGATCGTTGAGTCCCTTGTTCTCGTGGATCACGAGCACGGCACCCCGGGGCTCCGCCGCCGGCGCCCATGCGCCCTGCAGCGTCCGTCCTTCCGGGCCGGGGAACGTGATCGGCTCCGTCGCAACGGCCGTCGCGCTACCCGGCGGTGTCCGGTCCGGGGATGCGGAAGCCGCCCCAGAAGGGCTGGAAGGTGTTACGGTCGAACCGTTTTCGTTCGAGCAGGCCGCCAGCAGGGCGGATGCCGCGGTGAGGCTCAGCCCCATCAGCCCCAGCCGGCGCAGCGCCTCGCGGCGGGTGAGCAGACCGTCGGCGTGGTCCACCGCGATCTCCTCGGCGATGTAGCGCTGGAAAGGCGTCATGGCCGCTCCCGTCCCGAGGGCAATACCCTCGTATTGTGACGCGGGAAGGGGCCGCGGCGCGGGCGATTCGCGTCGAAGCTCAGCCCGCGACGGCGAGGAGCCCGGCGCCCGTCAGGGTTCCCGCGGCGGCGAGCCGCGCCGGGACGAGCCGCAGCCCGGACAGGAACGGCAGCCGGGCGTGCCGGGCCGCGGCCGCGCGCATCGGCCGCCACAGCGGCGCGCCGGCCTGCGCGAATCCCCCGCCGACCACGACGAGGTCCACGTCGACCAGCGCCGCGGCCGACGCGATCACCTCCCCCAGGGCCGTCCCCGCCCGTCCCAGCGCCGCCACCGCGACAGGATCGCCCGCCCCCGCGTCGCGGGCCAGCGCCGCACCGTCGGCACCGGACCAGCCGTGCCCCCGCGCCCACCGCACCGCGGCGGGCCCGCTCGCCACGGTCTCCACGCACCCGGCGCCCCCGCACGCACACGCCTCGGTACCCACGCTCGACACCATGTGCCCGATGTGGCCCGCGTTGCCGGTCCGGCCCCCGGCAATCCGGCCGTCCAGCACCAGACCACCGCCGATGCCGGTCGAGACCACCACAGCGACGAGGTCGGCCGTACCCCGGCCCGCCCCGAGCCGGTGCTCGGCCAGCGCGGCCGCGGCCCCGTCGACCGCGAGCCGCACCCCCGCGCGCGGGAACAGTCCGCGCACGGCATCGGCCAGATCGAAGCCGCGCGCCCACTCGCCGATGTTGATCGGCGCCACCGAGCCGGCGCCGGTGTCGACCGGGCCGGCACTGGCGATCCCGACGGCGGTCACCTCGTCCCCCGCGGCGACCTGCCGCAGCAGCTGCGCGCACGCCGCCCACACCCCGTGCACGGGCGTCGGCACCGTCCGCGGTGGGTCGAGCGTGCCGTCGGCGCGAACGCGGGCGGCGGCCATCTTGGTGCCGCCGACGTCGAGGGCGAGCGCGACCATCAGCGCCGGCGCAGCACGAGCACCAGGTTGCTGACCAGGAACTCCCGTAGCGCGGGGACCCGAACCAGCCACCACGCCCAGTGCGGGTGGTACCGGGGGAACGCGGCCAGCAGCTCCCCGTGCGGCGTCGACCGTGCCCAGTGCAGCCCGTCGCGGCAGCCCACCTCGAACAACGAGACCCCGTACCGGTTCTTCGGTTCCCGGCCGTGCCGGCGGGCGTACCGCCGGGCCGCGTACTCACCGCCGAACGCGTGCCACGGGCCGGTCTCGTGCCCCCCGAACGGACCCCACCACAGCGTGTACGACAGCACCGTCAGCCCGCCCGGCCGCGTCACCCGCAGCATCTCCTCGGCCATCACCCACGGCTGCGCCACGTGCTCGGCGACGTTCGACGAGAAGCACACGTCCACCGACCCCGTGCGCAGCGGCAGCGCGAGGCCCGAGCCGCGGACCGACCCGCCCACGGCGAGGCCGGCCGCGTGCATCTCCGACGGATCCGGCTCGACCGGCACGTAGCGGGCACCCGCCGCGCCGAACACCTCCGCGAAGTATCCCGGTCCGCCCCCGACGTCGACGACGGTCGTGCCGGTGAGGTCCCGGTCGGTCAGGTCCGCGTACAGGTCACCGATCAGGTCGACGGTGTCGCGCGCGAGCGCCCCGTAGAACAGCTCGGGTGCGGACTGCTCGTGCCGGAAGTCGCCGAGCAGCCCGACGGATCGGCGCAGGGTGGCGCGCCGGGCGAAGGTGCGGGCCACCGGGGGAACGGGCAGGGTCGGAACAACCACGAGGAGCAACCATAGCGGCCCCCGCACTGCACTACCCGCCGGTAACCCTCCACCGCGGGTGCCCCTGCACCCGTTAGTGTGTTCCGGGATACATCCGTCGACGACGAACCACAGGGGGTCGCCACGTGCGCGAGGTTCTGTTGCTGTGCTGGCGCGATACCGGGCACCCCCAGGGCGGAGGCAGCGAACGGTACCTCGAGCAGGTCGGAGCCCAGCTCGCCGCGCGCGGCATCCGCGTCACCCTCCGCACCGCCGCCTACCCCGGTGCCCCCCGCCGCGACGAGATCGACGGCGTCACCGTCAGCCGCGGCGGCGGACGGCTCACCGTCTATCCCCGGGCCCTCGCCGCGATCGCCGCCGGCCGTCTCGGCGTCGGCCCGCTGCGTCACCTCCGGCCCGACGCCGTGATCGACACCCAGAACGGCATCCCGTTCTTCTCCCGGCTCGTCGCCGGGGCGCCCGTGACCGTGCTCGTGCACCACTGCCACCGCGAGCAGTGGCCCGTCGCCGGGCGCGTCATGGCCGCCCTGGGCTGGTGGATCGAGTCCACGCTGTCGCCGCGCGTGCACCGCGACGACCAGTACCTGACCGTGTCGCTGCCGTCCGCCGACGAGCTCATGGCCCTCGGGGTCGACCGCGACCGCATCGCCGTCGTGCGCAACGGTGCCGACGCCGTCCCCGCCGGCGTCGAACCCGGCGACGAACACACCCGCACCGCGCATCCCACCGTGTGCGTGCTGTCGCGGCTCGTACCGCACAAGCAGATCGAGGACGCCCTCGTCGCCGTCGCCGCGCTGCGCGACCGCGTCCCCGGCCTGCACCTCGACGTCATCGGCGGCGGCTGGTGGGAACGGAACCTGCGCGCAGCCGCCGCCGACCTCGGCATCACCGACGCCGTCACCTTCCACGGCCACGTCGCCGAGGACCGCAAGCACGAACTGCTCGCCCGATCCTGGGTGCACGTGATGCCGTCCCGCAAGGAGGGGTGGGGGCTCGCCGTGGTCGAGGCCGCCCAGCACGGTGTGCCCACGATCGGCTACCGCAGTTCCAAGGGCCTGACCGACTCGATCATCGACGGCGTCACCGGCGTGCTCGTCGACTCCCCGGACGAGCTCACCGGTGCCGTGGCCGACCTGCTCGCCGACGCCGACCGCCGCCGCACCCTCGGCGGCAAGGCCCGGGTGCGCGCCGCCGAGTTCTCCTGGTCCGCGACCGGCGACGGGGTGCACGAGGTGCTCGCCGCGACGGCCGCGGGCCACCGCGTCTCAGGACTGTTCCCGCGCCCCGCGCAGGCCGCCGTCGTGCTCGCGGCGCCGGACGCGCCGTCGCAGGACCAGCAGGCCCACGAGCCCGCCTGCTGACACCGCCGCCCACAGCGCGTGCGCGGCGATCGCCGCCGTCCGGTCGTCCGACCGGGTCCCGGCGACCCCGCGCACCCGGTACAGCGACAGCGCGGCGTCGGTGACCACCGGCTCGAGCTGCTCGAGCGTGCGGGCCGAGTCGCCGAGATCCCCGGGCGTGCCGTGCTCGACGAGCACCCACCCCACGCCGTGGGCCGCGAGGTCGGCCGGCGCCGCGCCCGCCAGCAGCAGGCGTTCCACCTCCGCGGCCCCCCGGCCCTCGCCGGCGACGGTGCCGCCGGCGACGATCAGCTCCCCGGACTGCAGCACGTCGGCGCGCAGCATCCGGGGGGCCGGATCGAGAACCGGTGCGGCGCCACTGAACTCGAATCGCCGGAACATACCCGCCGGCAGCACCGCCACATCGCCGTCGCCGGGCGGCACCGTCGCCGCGACCCGCTGCCACGCGTCCGGATACTGCACCGGGCGTACGCGCCCGCCCACGCCCCACGCCAGGTCCGGAAGGGCCAGCAGCACCGCCAGCGCGGTCGCCGTGGCCCAGACGCCGGCCCGCCCGCCGAAACGCGTCCGCAACGTGCCGACCCCCGCCGCGGCGGCCAGCGCGTACAGCGGCACCGCCCAGGCCACCCACTTCTGCGTGTCGCGCAGCAGACCCGCACCCGGGACGTGCACCATCGCCCACTCCCCGGCCCGCAGCCCCGGCCCCGTCGCCGCGAGGGCGGGACCGAGCACCGCGACCGCGGCCAGCGCCGTCAGCACGCCGAGCACCGGGTTGCGCCGTCGCCGCCACAGCGCCGGCACCCCGCACACCACCACCAGCAGCAGCGCCGCAGTACCGACCAGCGCCCACACCGTCGTCCGCGACGCGGGCACCGCGTCGGCGTTCCAGATGCCGCCGAGCCCCGCCACGCTGCCGAGCGTGCCCAGCGCGGGCTCGGCCCGTGCCGCGAAGGCGCGCACCCCCGCCGGATCCGATCCGTCGCCCGCGCCGCCGGAGACGGCCGTCGCCACCAGCCACGGCGCCGCCACCGCACCCGCCAGCGCCACCGCGCCGGCCAGCCGCGGCACCCGCCGGGACCGCCCGCCCGGGGGCGCGAGCACGGCCAGCGCCGTCCCCGACGCCAGCAGCGCACCCGTCGGGGTCAGGCCCGCCACGCCCAGGCACACCGCCAGCGACGGCCACCCGGAGCGGTCGCCCCGCCGCACCGCCACGGCGGCCACCACCGTCCACGGCAGCGCCGCGTAGCCCACCAGCAGGCTCCAGTGCCCCTGCAGCAGCCGCTCCGCCACGTACGGGTTCCACACGCCCACCGTCGCCGCCACCAGCCGGGCCGGCAGCCCGGCCGTCGGCAACAGCACCGCCACCAGCCGGGCGCTGCCCCAGCCGGCCGCCCACAGGGCGCCGGTGAGCAACGCCGTCACCACCAGGCCGCCGTCCGCCACCGAACTCGCCGCCGCCAGCAACGCGTCCTGCGGGACGGCCCGCGCCGCGGCATCGGTCAGACCCAGCGCCGAGTCCGTCGGAAACGACCGCGGGGTGCTCACCGCGTCGCGCAACAGCAGGTAGCCGGGGGAGGTGAGCAGCGGCCCGAGCACCACGGCCGCCAGCGCGAGGCTGTAGAGGGCCGGGACAGCGGGACGCAGCGACACCGGCCTGGGCATGGCCGCACAATACCCATCTCGCGCCGGTGTCCCGCGCCTCGTCGCCCGCACCCGCCGCGTGCAACCATGGTCCGATGCCGCGACCTGAGATGCCGCGCCCGGCCACCGGAACCGCCGTCGCCGGGATGACGATGGTGACCGCCGGTGCCATGACCGCCAACCTGGCGTCCTATCTGCTGCACCTGCCGGCGGCCCAGTGGCTCGGACCCGCGGGATACGGGGAGTTCGCCAGTCTGCTGGCCGCCCAGCTGGTCCTGGCCGTGCCGGCGCTCGCCCTGCAGACCGTCGTCGCCCGGGAGACCGTGCGCGGTGCCGGCACCGCGGCCCTGCGCCGTCTCGGCTATCGCTGCGCCGGCCTCGCCGGGTTCGTCGCGCTCGCCGTCGTGCCCCTCGTCGCGTGGGCCCTCGACACCAGCGTCGCCGGTGCCCTCGGCTCGCTCGTCACCGCACCCCTGCTCGTGCTGCTCGCCACCGAACAGGGCCTGCTGCAAGGCCGGGGACGGTTCGGCGCGCTCAGCGTCGTCCTCGCCGCGGCCGGCGTGGCGAAGGTCGTGCCCGCCGTCGCGGTGCTCGCCGTCGGCGGCGGACCGGGGGCGGCCCTGTTCGCCGGCGCGGTCGGCACCGGGTTCGTCGCGGCCGCGGCCGCCACGCTCGTGTCGCGCTCCCCGGCGGGGCCCGGATCCGGGACCGCCCCGGCGGTCGGCGTGCTCGCGGTGCTGCGCGCTTCCCAGGTGCAGCTGGCGCTGATCGCCCTGACGTCGCTGGATCTGCTGCTCGCCCGCACCGTCCTCGACCCGCAGGACGCGGGATTGTATGCGCTCGGCGCCGTCGCGACGAAAGTCGCGTTCTGGCTGCCGCAGGCGGTCGGGGTGGTGCTGTACCCGCGGATGGCCGACCCCGCCCAGTCCGCGGCCGCGGTCCGCTCGGCCCTGACCGTCCTCGTCGGGATCGGTGCGGCGCTCGTCGCGGGCGCAGCCGTGGGCGCGCCGCTCGTGCCGCTGCTCGTCGGTGACGCCTACGCCCCGGTGCAGTCGCTGCTGTGGCTGTTCGCCCTGCAGGGCGCGTGCCTGGCGGTCCTGCAGGGCGCACTGCTGTCCGCGATCGCGGGCGAACGCACCCACCTCGCGGCCGTCGCGTGGGTCGGTCTCGCGGTGGAGGCTGCCCTCATGCTCACCGTCGCCACCACCACGAGGCAGTTCGTGCTCGTCGCTGTGGCCGTCGCGGCGACGACGGCCGCGGTGGTCTCCGTCCTCGCCGTGCGCGCCGCCCGCACCGTCGGGCCGGATACGCGGCCCGCCCCGTCGGGCCGAATGTGACATCGGTTCGATCCAACCGACGCGATGTCACATTCGGTCACACGCCGACGCCCTCCCGATCGGGAGTCCACACGCCGATGCCCCTCCCGATCGGGAGGGGCATCGGCCGGGTACCTACTGCTACCTACTGCTGCGGCGGTTCCTTGCGCAGGTCGGTGCGCGGGATCTCCTGCGTCTGGTCGGTGGTCCAGTCCCGCTGCTGCGGGGGAGCGTCCGTGCGGGGGATCTCCTCGGTGCGGTCGCTGGTCCAGTCGCGCTGGGCCGGGGCGGCGTGGGCCGGTCCGGCCGGGGCGGTCGGGCCGCCCGTCGCGGCGACGGGACGGCCGGTGCGGCCGCTGCCGCCGCGCAGGCCGAGCACGATGCCGGCGATCAGCGCGAGCAGACCGAGGATGCCGAGGATGATCGGCACGGTGCGACCGAACAGGTTCAGGGTGTCGATACCGTTCTTGGCCTGTTCCACCTGGAACTCGATGGTGTCCTCGTTGAACGGCAGGGACACCTGCAGCACCGTCACCTCGGGACGGCTCGCCTCGCGGGCGTAGTACTGGTACTGCTGCTCCTGGCCCTTGATGACGACGCCGGTCTCCGGCTCGACCCACAGGTCACGGACGTTGGTGTACCAGCGGGTCATGGTCACCGGCGTCTCGCCGCCCTCGACGCCCCACGTGGAGGCGGGCAGGCTCAGCTTGTAGGTCGGCACCGACGGATCGACCGCGGACAGGTCGACGGGCTCGATCTCGTGCCGGAAGTGGTAGACCTTGACGCCGTTGATCTCGGTCTCGTCGATGTAGTCGATCGGGTAGGTCTCGCGCGCATTGAGGTCGAAGTACGGGTAGGACTTCTGCTCGGTGCCGAACGGGAAGCGGTACTGCAGACCGTCGCGGTTCGGGATCTCCGTCGGCGGAGCCGTGGCCGAGGTCTGGATGGTGCTGACCGCGTCCGGGTTCTCCTCCTTGGTGACCGGCATGCCGCTGACCCGGTCCACCGTGACCCGGTCGACGATGGCGGAGACCAGACCCGTGTCGCCCTGCATGTCCAGGCGACGGACCGTCTGGCCCGCCTGCAGGGTCATGATGTCCGCATCCGACGGCTCCTCGACGGTGACGAACCGCTGCGCCACGATCGGCACGTCGGTGTCGACCTGCGCCCGCCCCGACAGCAGTGCCCGCGCGTTGAGGATGTCGCCGGTGCCCTCGGCGACCGTGGTCACCTCGAGGTCCAGCGGCGTCTTGGCGAGTTTGCCGACGGTATACGTCGGGATCAGTATTGCCGCGACGATGAGGAAGGCGCCGAGGCCCACCAATGCCAATGCCAGTTTCCGGCCCGAGCCCGAACGCTCAGCCATGCTGTGTCTCCTCACTCAACGGTTCCATCGAGTACCCCCACCGGCAGCCGGTCTGCACGGATCGCCTGGCATCCGGCTCGCGAATACCACGTGAGCCCAGACACTAACAGGGCATCCGCCCGGCGCGCGCCACCGTTCGGACTCGAGATCCAGGCTTCCCCGCCCCGAAGCGACCGGGCAGACTGTCGTCGATGACCAGCAGTGCCCCCCCCACCGCCTCGGCTCCCGCCGTCTCCGGCTTCCTGCCGGCGCTCGAGGGCATGCGCGGATTCGCGGCCGTCGGCGTCCTGATCACGCACGTGGCATTCCAGACCGGCGCCGTGCACGACCCGGTGCTCGGCCGCATCTGGGGGCGGTTCGACCTCGCCGTCGCCCTGTTCTTCGCGCTGTCGGGCTTCCTGCTGTGGCGGCCGCACGCGGCGGCCGCGCGTGGTCTCGGGGCCGCGCCGACCACCGGGCGCTACCTGCTGTCCCGGGCCACCCGCATCCTGCCTGCCTACTGGGTGGTGGTGTGCATCGTGCTGCTCCTGCTGCCCGAGGCGGGCGGCGGGTGGCGGCTGTGGCTCGCGAACCTGACCCTCGTGCAGGTGTTCGTGCCGCTGAGTCTCACCGAGGGGCTCACCCAGATGTGGAGCCTGTCGGTGGAGGTGGCCTTCTACCTGCTGCTGCCGCTGTTCGCCGCGGCGCTCGCCGGTCTGCGTGGCGAACGGGCCCGGTTCCGCGTCCCGCTGTTGCTCGCCCTGAGTGCGCTGTCGCTGGTGTGGGCGTGGCTGCCGGTTCCCACCCCGGACCACATCAACCACGACAACTGGCTGCCCGGCTATCTGCCGTGGTTCGCCGCCGGCATGGTGCTCGCGGAGCTCGTGACGGGCGAGCGGACCTGGGTGCACCGCCTCGCGGCGCACCGGGTGCTCATGGCGGTGGTCGCCGTGGCCGCGTTCGCGCTGTCCACCACGGCCCTCGGCGGGCCGGAAGGCCTCGTGAAGATCGATCCGTGGCAGTACAACGGCAAGATCCTGCTCGGCGCCCTCATGAGCTTCGCACTGCTGGCGCCCCTCGTCCTGGCGCCGCGCGCCGAGCACCGCATCCTGGCGAGCGGTCCGGCGCTGACCGTGGGCCGATGGTCGTACGGCATCTTCATCTGGCACCTGGCCGTGCTGTCCATCGTCTTCCCGGTCTTCGGTCTCATCCCGTTCCAGGGCGACTTCTGGTTCGTGCTCACGGTGACCCTGGTGCTGAGCATCGCCGTCGCGTCGGTCAGCTACGCCCTCGTGGAGGAACCGGTGCGCCGGGAGGTCAGGCGCCGTCAGAGCCGCGTCGCCTCCACCGCAGAACGCGTCGCAGACTCCGCCGCGCCCTGACCGAGACCGGCAGCGCCGCGATTCCCAGCGCGACGAGCCCGCACAGCGCGGCGAACTGGACGGCGACCGAGTGCCCGACGTAGCCGTCCGGCGCTCGCCACGGCCCGGTGGACAGCAACGCCATCGCCGTCATGGTGGCGCATCCGGTCACGACGACCAGGGTGCGGGCAGCCACGTCGCGGCCCCAGCGGGCGCCCACCGCCACGATCGCCGCTGCCGCCACGACCGTCGTCGCCGCGCCCACCGCGCCGGCCGCGAGGACCGCGACGGCCAGCACGCCGGCGAAGCCGACGGTGGTACTGCCCCAGACCCGGGGCGACGGCCCCGGATCGGCGACGGGGCGCCGGCGCGGCCACGCCGCGAGCGCGAACAGCGGCAGCAGCAGGAGCAGGCCGCCGAAGATGCCGAGGCGATACCACCGGTCGGTGGCGAATTCGAGGGTCACGGTGCCGCCGGTCCCGGCGGGCACGACCCAGCCCTGCTGCCAGCCGTCGACCACCACGGGTGTCAGTTCGGTGCCGTCCGCGGCCGTGGCGACCCAGCCGACGTTGGTGCTCTCCGGCACGACGACGAGCCGGTCCCGTTCGGACGCGGGCACCTCGAGCTCGCGCAGGTTCTCCGTCCAGGTGCCGACGGCGAGTTCGGTGGGTTCGGCTGCCGGCGGGCTCGCGGCGCCGGGAACCGGGAGCCGCAGCGTCCCGACGGTGAACGCCTGGCCCGGGTCGATCTCGACGTCGACGCGCCCGGCGGGCAGCGGCGCGACGGTCTCGTCGCACAGGGTGGCCGGCACCTCGACGCCGGCGGCGAGGTCCGCGACGGTCGCGGTGACCGAGGTCCGGTAGCTGCGGCCGTCGACGGTGAGCACCGGGCCGGTGTCGCAGCCGACCGTGACCTGCCGGTCGTACACCGAATCCTGCGGGCCGATCGGACCGTCCGGGCCGAGGACGGTCACTTCCGCCAGGCCCGGCGGGACGACCTTGGCGAAGCCGAGCACCGTCTGGTCCAGCACGTCCTCCCAGCTGACCAGGCCGAGCACCACCCGATCCGTCACATGAGGTTCGAGATCAATTGTCGACGTTGATGATTCGACGTCGCGCACCTGGGGTCCGTTGCCGAGGTCGACGGCGACGCGGGTCGGGCGCGCCGGCAGCGGTCCCAGGCCCGCGGTCAACTCCAAGCCGGTCACCAGCTGCGGGGACGGCAGGTCGAGCGTGACGGTCGGTCGCGGTGCACCGGGACGCACCGACTCCTCCGACGCCGTCCACGTGGTCCGCGGATCACCGTCGGTCGCGGCGAACGCGGAGCCCTGCAGGTCGACGACGTCCGCGGCGCCGCGGGCGACCACCCGGTCCGGCAGCGCGGCGATCTCGGCGAGGGCCGGGCCGGGCCGGGCCCGCACCCACGGCTGCGGCGCCACCGACGTCGCTTCCGGCACCGACAGGGTGCGGGTGAAGAGGTTCGGCTCCTCGGCCGCGACGGCCAGACCCCGCGCACACCGCACCCGATCGGGGGTGTCGACGCAGCCGCCGCGTCCGGGCAGTTCCTGACCGAGATTCCAGCCCCGCACCGTCGCCCCGGCGACGACGTCCGGCAACACGATCCGCTGCCGGATCTCGACGGGCCGGGGGTTGTCGCGGTCGGTGAAGTCGTCCACCGCCACCTCGGTCAGCCCGAACTGGTTGCCCACCGACCCGTCCTCGGTGCGGGTAGAGGTGATCCGGATCCAGGTCGTCCGTCCGAGCGGCAGCGCCACGGTCTGTTCGCGGCCGGGCTTCTCGACGCGCACGGCGGTGCTGCCGCGGTCGGTGGTCACCTCGAGCCATTTCACGGCGGGGCCGAGCGCGCCGGGGCTGGTACTCAGCCGCAGCAGCCCGGCCTCGAGGGGCCGGTCCAGGTCGAGTTGCAGCCACTGGCCGACCGCGGACTCGAGGCCGTTGCTGTGCCAGCCGGTCGTGGGATCGCCGTCGACGGTGGCCGCCGGTCCGCTCCCCACGGAGGTGCCGCCGAGCTGGGTGGCGTCGGCCGCGGAGCTGGACACACTGATCCGGGCGCCTTCCCATTCGGCGTGCACGAGGTCGGTGTCCGGCACCGGATAGTCCGGCACGAGGTTGTAGGTGCGCCTCGGGTCACCGGCGGCACGGATCGCCGAACTGTGGTTGTCGACCTGGCCGTAGTCGGTTTCGCGGGCGGTGGGGGTGTCGGTGACGAGGACGTCGTCGACGGGCAGACCGGCGCGGTTCGCGTCGGCGGCGAGCAGGACGGGGCCGGTGCTGCCCGGCTCGGCGTCGTCGAGGCGCAGCAGGGCCTCGGGGCCGCCCTGCACCCGGGGCACGTCGGCCGCGTCCACCGCGTACGGCCCGACCGGGGCGCCGGGCAGGTCCACGCGGTAGATCTCGATCGCCGGGTACGCCGGCCGCAGGTCGGAATCGGCGGTGAAGCCCTCCTCGAAGTTCCGGGTGATCTCGTTGCCGAACTCCGCGACCCGGACCAGCCCGGGGGAACCTTCGATCGCCCGGTGCACGAGCACCGGCCGCGCCGACGGCGACGTCTCCGGGTCGAGGTCGTTGCGGATCACCACATATCCGATGCCCTGACCGCGCAGCGTCGCCGCCAGCCCCGGGGTGGGCCGGCCGTCGGCGATGTGCCGCTGCACCGAGTCCAGGGCCCGGATCGCGCCGGGCGGCACGAGGGGCACGGCGTCGCGGGAGGCCCACGGCGTCGACGCGAGGGCCTGGATGGGCTCGTCGCGGGTCAGGCCCCAGATCTGGCTGCCGAACGGGGCGCCCGGCACGATCAGCGCGCGTTCCCCGCGGGTGTGCTCGTCGAGCCACGCGGCGGTCTCGTGCCAGTATCCGGGCACCGCATCGTAGGCACCGCGCGGGGCGAGCCGGCCGGTCCACGCCAGCGACGTCGCGAGGGTCAGCGCCACGAGGATCAGGGTGGTGAACGCGACCATCGGCTGTCGCTCGGGGTGCGCGAACGCGGTCCGGGCCTGCCGCCACGGCACCGCACCGGGCAGCGGCACCCGGCGCAGCAGATGCGCGAGCCCGAGCACGAGCGGCAACCGCACCAGCGGCTCGAGCTTGTGCACGTTGCGCAGCGGGGCGCCGGTCGAATCCAGGAAGAGCCGGACCTGCTCGGCGATCGGCGAGCCGAGGTCACCGACGTACCCGGCGGCCAGCCCGGCGATGCCGGCGAACAGGATCAGCGTCCACCGCCCCCGGGCGGGCATCGAGCGCGTCGCCAGTCCCGCCAGGCCCGCGGCCGCGAGCAGCCCGGTGACCAGGACCGCCGCCGGCTGGGTGACCAGTACCGCGCCGGCGATGCGCTCGGGGGAGACGAACGGGGTCCAGCTGTCGGTGCCGCGCAGCACCTCCGCCAGCGAGGTCCACTGCGTGGTCACCCCGGACGATTCGATGTAGTCCAGGAACGGCGGGCTGACGCGGCCGAGCAGCAGCAGCGGCACGATCCACCACAGCACCGCGACGACGCAGGCCGGGATCCACCACAGCGTGAACCGCCACCATCGCCGGTTCGGGCGGTGTGCCAGCCACCACAGCCCGGCGACGAGGCACGCGGCGACGGTGGCGACGGCGTTGATCGCACCCATGAGCGCGACGGCGACGGCGGACTGCGCTGCCGCTCGTCGAGCGGAATACGACGCTGCCGCTCGTCGAGCGGAATACGGCGCTGCCGCTCGTCGAGCGGAATACGACCCGTCGCCGTCGAGGTAGCGCACGAGCGGCAGCAGCACCCACGGCGCCAGCATCATCGGCAGCGTCTCCGACGAGATGGATCCCAGGGTGGTCAGCACGCGGGGGGAGAGCGCGAACGCCGCCGCGGCGATCAGCCGGGAACCACGGTTACCGACGCCGAGCGCCTCCGCGAGCCGCACCACGCCCCAGAACCCGGCGAGCAGCAGCAGCGCCCACCACACCCGCTGGGTGATCCACGGGGGGATGTGCAGGAGCTGGCCGACGGCGAAGAAGGAACCGTGCGGGAAGAAGTAGCCGTACGCCTGGTTCTGTACCTGGCCGAGCGGCGCGATGCTGCTCCACTGGTGGGCGGCGCGGGTGAGGAACCCGAGGGGATTCTGGGTCAGGTCGTACTTGGTGTCGGCGACGATCAGGCCGGGGGCCTGCGCGAACGCCAGCAGCAGCGACACCACGGCGGCCCCGTACAACCACCGCCTGGAGAAGGGGTCGGCGGACGGTGCCCCACCGGGGTGGGGTGCCGTGCCGTGGGAAGTGCGTGAACTCGTCGCGTGGACGGCGCCGTCAGCGGCTGCCGTACTCAACCTGGTTCAGCAGGGAGGAATCGGCGTTGCCGCTGCGGTCGACCTGCGGGCGGGTGTTCTCCTGAACCGCCGCCGTGACGCCGAACACCGCCACGGCGCCGAGGACGGCACCGATCGCCGCGCTGGCCAGGCCCGGGCCCACGAACTTCGCCATACCCATCTCCCCATCGTCCATCGTCGGCTCCCGTGTGAGCCGACATCCGTCGCGCGCGCCCGTCGCCGGATCCGAACCGGCGTCGTCGCGCTCCGCGTCAAGGTATCACCCGCACGGGGACAACTGTGGCGTGCTCCACTCGTGGCGGCCTAGAGGCCGAGCACGCCGAGCAGTGTGCGCAGCTTCGCGGTGGTCTCGTCGAGTTCGGCCTGCGGATCGGATGCCGCGACGATGCCCCCGCCGCCCCACGCGAGGGCACGCCTGCCGTCGGCGCTGAGTTCGGCGCAGCGGATCGCCACCAGCCAGTCCCCGTCGCCGTTCGCGTCGCACCACCCCACCGCTCCGCCGTAGAAGCGACGGTCGCCCTCCGTGCCGCGGATCGCGGCGAGCGCGGCCTCGGTGGGAGTGCCGGCCACGGCCGGGGTCGGGTGCAGCGCCGCGGCCAGGGTCAGGACGTCCGTCCCGGGATCGCGCAGGGTGCCGGTGATCGGGGTGGCCAGGTGCCACACGTCGCTCGTCGCGGTCAGCACGGGCGTGCCGGGGATCTGCAGGTCACCGCACAGCGGGGCCAGGCGAGCGCGGATCCACTCGATGACGAAGGCGTGCTCGGCGAGGTTCTTCGCCGAGGCGAGCAACTGGCGGCCCGCCTCCCGGTCGGCGTCCGGGTCGGCGCAGCGCGCGGCGGTGCCGGCGAGCGGACGGCACGTCACGGCGTCGCCGCGACGGCTGACCAACAGCTCGGGCGTCGCACCGACCAGGGTGTGACCGCGGTACCGCTCGCCGGCGGCGCTCAGATCCACCGCGTAGACGTGCGCGGTGGGGTGGCGTTCGGCCATCCGGGCCGCGAGGGCGAGCGGGTCGACAGGGGTGTTCGCGACGAGCGTGACCGAGCGGGCGGCGACGACCTTGTCGAGTTCGCCGCGGCCGAGCCGGTCGCGCAGTGCCGCGACCCGCGCGACGTGTTGCTCCGGCGCCGGGGTCTGCGCGGCGATCCGCGCCGTGGGCAGGCCGGGCAGGGCGTCCGGCGGCTGCCACGCCGCGCCGGTCACCTCGGCGGTTTCGGGCTGGGTCAACGCGGCCGGACGCTCGGGATCGAACGGCAGCGCGCCCACGATCAGGTCGGCCTCACCGCGGCGCAACGCGAGGGAGGCCTCGGCGATGTCGGTGAACCGGCGGCGCGTCCCGGTGGTGTGCACGGTGCGATCGGCGCGGGAGAGCAGGAAACCGTCCATGGTGGGTCGACGATATCCTCGCCCGCGTGCGGTTCGCGCCGCGGCTAGCGTCCCGGCGGGACGATCAGCACGGGCCGGTGGCTGTGCCGCAGCACATGGTCGGCCACCGAGGACTGCAGCAGCGAGCGCAGGCCGGTGGTGCCGCGGGTGCCGGTGACGATGATGTCGACGTTCAGCTCGTCGGCGGCCTCGACGATGGCGGTCCACACGGCACTGACCACCTCGAGGGTGCGGCCCTCCGCGGCGAGGCCGGCGGAGCGGGCCAGGTCGAGTCCCTCCGCGTTGATCACCTTCGCGTCGGTGAGGGCGACGTCCTCGGTCTCCTCGTCGGGGACCCACTCCGGCTGCATCACCCCCGACAGCCCGGACATGCGGGCGGCCTGACGGACCATCGGTTCCCAGGCCGTGACGACGACGGCGCGGCACGAGGCGAGGAATCGCCCCGCATATTCCACGGCCCGCTTGGCGTTCTCGGAGCCGTCGTAGGCGATGAGGATGAGATCTGCGGGCATCACGAATCCCTGCTGTCGTGGCGGTCCTTGGGGGACACTTTACCGGCCGTCGTGGGCCGTGGGGACCACCCGCCGCCGCGGGTCGTGGGGACCGGCACGGTGGTGGTCGGCTACCGTCGGAGGCCATGCGGATCCGTCACACCCTCACCGTCGCGGTCGCGGCCGTCCTCGCCGTCGCCGGGTGCGGAGGACAGGACGCTCCCCGGGCCGCCGAGTCCACGGCGGCGCCCACCGCGCAGGACACCTCGGCCGTCGCGCAGCCACCGTCGCCCGCCCCGATGGCGACCGCGTCCGCCGCACCGGCGTGCGGCGACGAGCTGCTCGCGTCGCTGACGGTGCGGCAGCGGCTGGCGCAGCTGCTCAACGTCGGCGTCACGGGCACGGCCGACGCACTCGAGGCGGTGCGGTCCGAACAGATCGGCGGGATCTTCGTCGGCAGCTGGACCGATGTGTCGATGCTGGCGAACCGGGAGATCCCGCAGGTGACGGCGGCGAGCCGGCTGCCGCTGATGGTCACCATCGACGAGGAGGGCGGCCGGGTCTCGCGCGTCGGGGCGCTGCTGGGTCCCGATCCGTCGGCGCGGGTGACGGCGCAGACCATGACGGTGGAGGAGACCTACCGGATGGCACTGGAGCGTGGCCGGGAGCTCCGCGAGCTCGGCGTCACCGTCGACTTCGCCCCCGACGTGGATGTGAGCAGCCAGCCCGACGACGCGGTGATCGGCGACCGTTCCTTCTCCGCCGATCCGCAGGTGGTGGTGCAGTACGCCGGCGCCTACGCGCGCGGGCTGCGCGACGCGGGAATCCTGCCGGTGCTCAAGCACTTCCCGGGCCACGGTTCGGCGTCGGGCGACTCGCACACCGGTGCGGTCACCGCGCCGCCGCTCGACCAGCTGCAGCAGGTGGACCTGGTGCCGTACCGGGAGCTCGTCGATTCCGGGGTCGCGGTGATGCTCGGGCACCTGGACGTGCCGGGTCTGACCGAGGGCGTGCCGGCGAGCATCAGCCCGCAGGCCGTGCAGTTGCTGCGTTCCGGAACGGGCTACGGCGCCCCGCCGTTCGACGGGGTGGTCTTCACCGACGACCTGTCGGGGATGCGGGCCATCACCGATACGTACGACATCACCGAGGCGGTGCAGGCGGCGCTCGCCGCCGGGGTGGACCAGGCGCTGTGGCTGTCCACCGACGACGTCCCGCGGGTGCTCGACCACCTCGAGCAGGCGGTGGCGACGGGGGAGCTCCCGGCGGCGCGGGTGGACGACGCGGTGCGCACCGTCGCGCGCGCCAAGGGCGCGCTGGACTGCTGAATCGACGTCGGAAACCCGATCCTTACTCTAGAGTAAGGATCGGAGCATCGGGACTTGGAGGAGACATGGCCGGCGGTACCAAGCGACTGCCTCGCGCGGTGCGGGAACAGCAGATGCTCGATGCCGCGGTGGAGGTCTTCTCCGAGAACGGATTCCACAATACCTCGATGGACGCCATCGCGGCCCGGGCGCAGATCTCCAAGCCGATGCTCTACCTGTACTACGGCTCGAAGGACGAACTGTTCGCCGCGTGCATCAGCCGCGAGGGGCAGCGGTTCGTCGAGGCGCTGACACCCGCCGGCGACCCCGGGCTCACGCCGCGCGACCAGCTGCGGGTGGCGCTCGAGTCGTTCCTCGGGTTCGTCGACGCCCACCGCAACTCGTGGATGGTGCTCTACCGCCAGGCGATGTCGCAGCAGGCGTTCGCCGGGCAGGTCCGCAGCAGCCGGGACCGGCTCATCGAGCTCACCGCGCATCTGCTGGAGTCGAGCACCCGCGACCCGGAGCCGGGAACGGACTTCGCCATCATGGCGGTGGCGCTGGTCGGTGCCGGTGAGGCGGTCGCCGACCGCATCGCGGGCGGCGAGATCGATGTGGAGAAAGCCGCCGACCTGCTCGAGAACCTCGCCTGGCGCGGACTGGCCGGCAAGAAGCGCACCGACCAGCACGGCTGAGACGCCCCGAGGCCCTGTCGGGGCCGTCCGGAGGCGGCCCCGGCAGGGCCTCGGGGGAGCCTTCCGCCGGACGTCGTCCGGGCGGGCCGAGGTGGCTTCCCGTTACAGCGAGGCCGGCACGGCCGCGCCCCGACCGGCGACGTCGCCCAGTGCGACGGACTCGTCCGCCAGGGCGGCGCGGTCGATCGGGGCGCCGGCGGCCACGAGCCGGCGCACGATGCGGATGTCCTTCGGACGGCCGAGGGCGATCGCCCCCACGAGCCGGTCGCCGCGCAGTGCGAGCGCCGTGAAGTCGCGGTCCTCGATCGACCCGCGCACCACGTAGTCGTCGTCGTGCCGGGACCAGCCGGCGAACTGCAGGTTGTGCCCGTACTGGTTGGACCAGCCCCACGGCACCTCCGCGGCGCCGAGCGGCTGCCCGAGAACGGATTTCGCCGCCGCAATGCCCTGCGCCCGGGCGCTGTTCCAGTTCTCCGTGCGGTGCCGGCCGCCGAGTACCGGGTCGGGTTGCTCGATCACGTCGCCCGCGGCGTACACCCCGGCGGCCGAGGTGCGGTAGGCCTCGTCGACGACGATGCCGTCGCCGACGGTGAGCCCGGCCGCCCGGGCGAGCGCGGTGTCCGGCACCGAGCCCACCGCGACGAGCGCGGTGCCCGCCGTCCAGGAGCGGCCGTCCTCCGCGACGGCGTGCACCCCGTCGTCGCTCCCGGTGAGGGAGCGCAGCGCGACGCCGGTGTGGACGGGCACGTCGTGTTCGGCGTGCAGGCCGACGTACATCCGGGCCACCGCGGGCGGCACGATGCGGGCGAGCGGCGACGGCGCACTCTCGAGCACCGTGACCTCGGCTCCCAGTTCTCGTGCGGTGGAGGCGACCTCGCAGCCGATCAGGCCGGCGCCGACGACGAGGAGCGCTCGGTGCGACGCGATCGCGGCCCGCAGCGGCGCGACGTTCTCCGCCGTGCGCAGGCTCAGCACCCGGTCCCCGGCGTCGTGCTCGAGGTGACGGGCGCGCGCACCCGTCGCCAGGATCACCGCGTCGTACTCGACGATCTCGTTGTCCCACAGCCGGAGTCGGTGACGTTCCGGGTCGAGTTCGACGACCCGGGTCTCGGTGCGCAATTCGATGTCGTGGTCGGTCCAGTAGCCGGCCGGTTCGAGTTGCGCCTTCTCGTCGGTGATCCTGCCGGCGAGCAGGTCCTTCGAGAGCACCGGCCGCCGGTACGGCAGTGCGGCCTCCTCGCCGATCAGCACGACACGGCCGGCGAAGCCTTCGTTGCGCAGGGTCTGTGCGGCGGTCGCGCCGGCCACCCCGGTGCCGACGACGACGATCGTCTCGGTCACGTCCGGCTGACCTCGACCATCTCGAAGTCGGACTTGGCGGCGCCGCAGTCCGGGCAGGACCAGTCGTCGGGGATGTCGTCCCAGCGGGTGCCGGGCTCGATGCCGTCCTCGGGCCAGCCCTCGGCCTCGTCGTACTCGAATCCGCACTGCAGGCAACGGAACAGCTTGTAGTCGGTGGTCATCTCAGCGTCCTTCGAAGTCGATCTTCTCGCGGACCCCGCAGTCGGGGCAGCACCAGTCGTCGGGAATCGCGTCCCAGGGGGTGCCGGCGGGGAAACCCTCGCGCGGCGCGCCGGCGGTCTCGTCGTAGACGTAGTTGCACACCGGGCATTCGTAGGCGGCCATCACTGTGCTCCGTACTGCGCGAGAACCTTGTCGCGCTTGCGAGGCTGGATGTTGGCTCGGGTGAGGTCGCCGTCGTAGTGCTCGACGACGCGATGGTCCATCACCTTGCGCCACAGCGGCGGAATGTAGGCGAGGCCGATCATGCTCGCGTAGCCGCTGGGCAGGTTGGGGGCGCCGTCCATGCTTCGCAGGGTCTGGTAGCGGCGCGTCGGGTTGGCGTGGTGGTCGCTGTGTCGCTGCAGGTGGTACAGGAAGATGTTGGTGACGATGTGGTCGGAATTCCAGCTGTGCGCGGGGGTGCAGCGCTCGTACCGGCCCGAGGCCGTCTTCTGCCGCAGCAGTCCGTAGTGCTCGAGGTAGTTCACCGTCTCGAGCAGGGAGAAACCGTAGACGGCCTGCAGGATCAGGAACGGAACGATGACCGGGCCGAACACCGCGACGAGCACGCCGAACAGGACCACCGACATCGCCCACGCGTTGAGGACGTCGTTGCGCAGGGTCCACGGGCTCTTGCCGAGTCGCTGCAGGCGGGTCTTCTCGAGCTCCCACGACGACTTCAGGCTGCCCCACACGCTGCGCGGCAGGAACGCCCAGAACGATTCGCCGAAACGGGCCGAGGCCGGGTCCTCCGGGGTGGAGACCCGCACGTGGTGGCCGCGGTTGTGTTCGATGTAGAAGTGGCCGTAGCCGGTCTGGGCCAGGGTGATCTTCGACAGCCACCGTTCGAGGTCGTCCTTCTTGTGGCCGAGTTCGTGGGCGGTGTTGATCCCGACGCCCCCCATCACGCCGACGCTGAACGCCAGGCCGATCTTCGAGACCAGACCCAGGCCGCCGTCGATCCCCAGCCAGGACAGGTCCGTGGCCGACCACAGGTAGCAGGCGAAGACGAGGCTGGCCAGCTGGAACGGGATGTAGGCGTAGGTGCAGTACCGGTAGTACTTGTCGTTCTCGAGCATCCCCATCACCTCGTCGGGCGGATTCTGCCCGTCGGGGCCGAAGAACCGGTCGAGGATCGGCAGCAGCACGTACACCAGCAGGGGACCGATCCACCACCACACCGACGAGACCGCGGTCCAGCCGAGTTGGTTGAATCCCCAGACCAGCGCCGTCGCGAGGAAGATCGCCGTGGGCGGGATCAGCCCCATGAGCCACAGATACCGCTTGCGATCGCGCCACTGTTCCACCGGCGTGTGCGCGTGCCGGCCGATGTCCGACGTCGTCACCGTTCGACCTCCCTGTCCCGTGATCCGCGGAGGAGCTGGTATGAGCCAGCTCACTGTCTCTTGGACAGTACATCAGTTTGGGTCGGCGCGGTAGACAAAGGAGAAGATTTGTAAATAGAGCCACTTCGCGACGCGGACGTCTTCGGAGTGAGGGACGCCAGAGTCAGCGACGCCGTGCGTGTTTTCGGTAGTCGGTACTACCGAAAACACGCACGGCGGTGGCGGTGCGTCGATGGTTCAGCGTGTGAGTGCGGACTGCGGCGCAGCCGCTCTCAGCGCAGGGTGGCGGTGAGGTGCGGGTAGCCCTTCTTCGGGTCGCGCAGCGCCAGGTCCCAGCCGGCGGCGGCGCGCGCGGCGTACAGATTCACGGTCGCGGGCAACAGGACCGGCTTGCCGAACCGGACCGAGTACGTCGCGTGCGACGGGATGCGGCCCTCCACGGCCCGCAGTGCCGCGGCCGCGCTCCACATGCCGTGCGCGATGGGCCTGGGGAACCCGAACGCCTTGGCGCCGAGCCGCGAGACGTGGATCGGGTTGCGGTCACCCGAGATCGAGGCGTAGCGGTCGATCGTCTTCTGGTCCACCCGCAACGTCGACGTCGGCACCGGCGGGATCTCCTCGGCCTTCGGTTCGGGCTTCGGCTGATCCGACAGCGAGGTGCGCTGCTGGCGCAGGAACGACGACGTCTGCCGCCACACCGGCTCCCGGCCGACGCTGATCTCGCTCACCAGGTCGACGAGCAGGCCCTTGCGGTGTTCCCGCAGGTTCTCGGCATGCACCCTCAGATCCAGCGGCTCGGTCACGGACACGGGCCGCAACTGCTCGATCACGTTCTCGGCGTGAACGGAACCGACGGCGGGGAAAGGGAAGCCCTTCGACACCATCAGCTTCATCACGACGGGAAACGTGAGGGTGAACGGGTAGGTCAGCGGCAGTGTGTCGCCGAAGCGCAGCCCGCACACCTTCGTGTACCCGGCCAGGTTGTCCGGGTCCACGCGCAGGCCGCGCAGCACGAGGGTGTCGTCGGGCAGGCTGTCGCCGGAAGCACCCACGACCGGCAGCGCCGAGAGCACCGCCCGGGAGTAGACGTCGAGAGTCGAAGGGCGTGAAGAAAGTTCGACGACAGCCATCACGCCCCCAGCATGGACTGGCCGCACACGCGCACGACCTGGCCGGTGACCGCGCTCGACGCCGGGTTGGCGAACCAGGCGACGGTCTCGGCGACGTCGACGGTCTGCCCGCCCTGCTGCAGCGAACTCATCAGCCGGCCGGCCTCGCGGGTGGCCACCGGGATGGCTGCGGTCATGGCCGTCTCGATGAAGCCGGGCGCGACGGCGTTGACGGTGATGTTCTTCTCGGCCAGCACGGGCGCGGTCGCCTGCACCATGCCGATGACGCCCGCCTTGGACGCGCCGTAGTTGGTCTGGCCGCGGTTGCCGGCGATGCCGGCGATCGACGACACGTCGACCACCCGGCCGCCCTCCTTCAGTGCGCCCCGCTCGACAAGTTTCTCGGTGATCTTCTGGGGGGCGAGCAGATTCACGGCCATGACGGCGTTCCACCGCGCGGCGTCCATGTTGGCGAGCAGCTTGTCGCGGGTGATGCCGGCGTTGTGGACGATGACGTCGGCGCCGCCGTGCCGCTCGAGCAGGTAGTCGGCGAGCTTGTCGCCCGCGTCCGGGGCGGTGACGTCCAGTGCGAGGGAGACCCCACCGACCTTGTTCGCCGTCTGCGACAGGGCGTCGCCGGCCGCCGGCACGTCCGCGCAGACGACGTGCGCGCCGTCGCGGGCGAGTACCTCGGCGATCGTGGCGCCGATCCCGCGGGCGGCGCCGGTCACGACGGCCACCTTCCCGGCGAGCGGACGCTCCCACGATTCGGGCGCCGTCGCGTCGCCGGCTCCGACACGGATCACCTGACCGGAGACGAACGCGGACTTCGCGGACAGCAGGAAACGCAGCGTGGATTCGAGACCGGAGAGTCCGGTGGCGGCGTCGGGGGAGACGTACACCAGTTGCGCCGTGGCCCCCCGGCGCAGCTCCTTGCCGACGCTGCGGGTGAAGCCCTCGAGCGCGCGCTGGGCGATGCGCTCGTCCACGGAGGACGCCTCCTCCGGGGTGGTGCCGAGCACGACGACCCGTCCGCTCGGACCGAGGCCCTTGATAGCGGGCTGGAAGAAGGTGAACAGCTGTTCCAGCCCGGCGACGTCCGTGATGCCGGTGGCGTCGAAGACGAGCGCGCCGTACTCGGTGTCGGCGGGGTCGGCGAAGGGGTAGTCGGACAGCAGCGTGCGGATCGGTTCGACGAGGCGGCCGTTGCCCCCGAGGAGCAGCGGGCCCGCCAGCGGCGGCTGCCCCGGCTCGTACCGGCGCAGCTTCTGCGGCTGCGGCAGGCCGAACTGCTTGGCGAGGAATGCTCCGGGCGCGGACCCGATCAACTGGGCGTAGAGGCCGGGGGCGGTCTTGGTTTCAGCCACGATTCCACCTTCTCTGGTTCGGACGTCGGTATTGTCGGGAGGGGCCGACGATGTGGTGTCGACAATGAACTTACTCGCGAGTAAGAATAGTAGCGAGAGCCTGTACTCACCGCCATCATCCACCAGCATCCCGGGAGACGTCAGTGACCACCACCGCCCGTTCCACGCAGCTGCGCCGTGTCGCAATCCTCGGCGGCAACCGGATCCCGTTCGCCCGGTCGGACCGCAAGTACGCCCGCGCCTCGAACCAGGACATGTTCACCGCCACGCTCGACGGCCTGGTGAGCCGGTTCAATCTGCAGGGTGAGCGGCTCGGTGCCGTCGTCGGCGGTGCCGTCCTCAAGCACAGTCGCGACTTCAACCTGATCCGCGAGTGCGTGCTCGGCAGCGCCCTGAACCCCCACACCCCCGCCTGGGACCTGCAGCAGGCCTGCGGCACCGGCCTGCAGTCGGTGATCTCCGTGGGGGACGCCATCGCCGCCGGCCGCATCGAGGCCGGCATCGGCGGCGGAGTCGACACCACCTCCGACGCCCCCATCGGTGTCAACAACGAACTGCGCGAGTTCCTGCTCTCCCTCAACCGGGCCCGTTCGACGGGAGACCGCATCAAGCTGCTCGGCCAGGTCCGGCCGTCGATGCTCGGTGTCGAGATCCCCCGCAACGGCGAGGCCCGCACCGGGCTGTCCATGGGGGAACACGCGGCCATCACCACCAAGGAGTTCGGCATCTCCCGCGAGGCGCAGGACGAACTCGCCGCCGCGAGCCACCGCAACATGGCCGCCGCCTACGACCGGGGCTTCTTCGACGATCTCGTCACCCCCTTCCTGGGCCTCACCCGCGACGACAACCTGCGCCCGGACTCGACCGTCGAGAAGCTCTCCGGCCTGAAGCCGGTGTTCGGAGTCAAGCTCGGCGACGCCACCATGACCGCGGGCAATTCGACCCCGCTCACCGACGGCGCGTCGGCGGCGCTGCTGTCCTCCGAGGAGTGGGCCGCGGAGCGCAGGCTCCCCGTGCTCGCCTACCTCGTGGACTCGGAAACCGCGGCCGTCGACTACGTCCACGGAGGTGACGGCCTGCTCATGGCCCCCACCTACGCGATCCCGCGCCTGTTGCGCCGCAACGGCCTGACCCTGCAGGACTTCGACTTCTACGAGATCCACGAGGCGTTCGCCTCCGTCGTGCTGGCCACGCTCCAGGCTTTCGAGTCGGAGGAGTACTGCAAGGGCCGGCTCGGCCTGGACGCTCCGCTCGGGTCCATCGATCGCACCAAACTCAACGTCAACGGCTCGTCGCTGGCGGCCGGGCACCCGTTCGCCGCGACCGGCGGACGCATTCTCGCGTCCCTGGCGAAGATGCTGCATGAGAAGAAGCAGGAGACCGGCAAGCCCGTGCGGGGCCTGATCTCCATCTGCGCTGCAGGTGGGCAGGGTGTGACCGCCATTCTCGAGGCCTGAGTCCCGCTTCCTGCGGTCCCGTCCGGAAAAAATCTCGGAAGTCTGTAACGCCCGGGCGGGACCACCGATAAACCAGGCGACCTCGCGTTGCTGCCTGACCCCCGACCTGGCGGCAGCGCGAGGTCTTTCGCTTCTCCGTGCGCGCTCCGGCCGCCCGTCCGATCGGGAGCGCTCGGAATCCGACATTAGGCTGGATACCGAGTGGTGTGCCCGAACCGGGGCGCACCCCGGTGAAAGGACACGGGTGAGCGGCAAGAACGGGACGAACGACCCCGAGGACGGCCAGGACGACGCTCGATCGGTCGTCCCCGAACCGGAGGCTGCGGCTCAGGACGCCGCCGGTGACCGGTCGGAGGCAATCCCCGGGGAGAGCCCCGAGCACACCCCGCCGTCCGTCGCCGACGACGCTGCGCCCGAGCCCGCCCGGTCGGGCCCGGACGCCGAGCCGGCACCGCCGGCGGAGGTACCGCCCTGGGAGGCGCCCACGGCCGTGCTGCCCGTCGTCGGGCCGGCGACGGACCGCACCGACGCCGTCGGGCCGGCGACGGACCGCACCGACGCCGTCGGGCCGGCGACGGACCGCACCGACGCCGTCGGGCCGGCGACAGACCGCACTGCGGCCGACGTCGAGACCGAGGTCCTCCCCAGCCTGTCGGACGACGCCGCCCGCGAGCCCGCCGTCGCGGGGGACGCGACCGCCCGCTCGGCGACGCCGTCAGAGGTACCGGACACCCCCCCGCCTGCCGGACCCCCGCCTGCCGGACCCCCGCTTGCCGGACCCCCGCCTGCCGGACCCCCGCCCGCCGGGCCCCCGCCCGCCGGGCCCCCGCCCGAGGAGCCGGCGCCCACCGGACCCGGGGGCGACAGCGGCCCGCCCTGGCGCCGCATCGCCCTCGTCACCGGTGGAGTGTTCGCCGTGCTCGCGGCCCTCTATGTCGGTGACCTCGTCGTCTCCTCGGGGAACGTTCCGCGCGGCGTCACCGTTGCCGGCATCGAGATCGGCGGACGGTCGGTTCCGGAAGCCGAGCAGATCCTGCGGGCCGAACTCGGTCCGCGCACAGACGAGCCCGTCACCGTCACCGCGGGCGACGTGACCGCGCAGATCGTGCCGGCGCAGGCCGGTCTGGACGTCGACTGGGAGCACACCCTCGACCGCATCGGATCGCAGCCGCTCGATCCGATAACCCGCGTGACGTCGTTCTTCGGTGGCGGTGACGAGATCGGTGTCGTGTCCACCCGCGACGACGCCGCGCTGTCGGCCGCGATCGGCGGCGTGCGTGCGGTCGCCGACCGTGCACCCCGCGAGGGCAACCTCGTGTTCGACGGCGCAACGCCGGTGCCGGTGGCGCCGCTGCCCGGGCAGACCCTCGATGCGGAGGCCTCCGCAGACCTGTTCGCCGAGCGGTGGGCGTTCGGCGACGTCGAGTTCCCGGTCGAGACGGTCGACGTGACGGTCACGCCCGAGGGACTCGAGCGCGCACTGCGGGAGGTCGCGGACCCGGCCGTCGCCGGCGACGTGACGGTGCGCGGACGGGACGGGGCCGTCGCGACCCTGCCCAGCGACCGGATCGGCGCTGTGCTGACCTTCGTGCCGGACGGCAACGGGGGCCTGTCCCCGCAGTACGGGATCGAGGCCGCGACCGAGATCCTCCGGCCGCAACTGGCGGCGACCGAGGTCGAGCCGAAGGACGCCCGGATCGTGCTCGAAGGCGGCGGCCCGACGGTGATCCCGTCGGTCGCCGGCGAGCTCGTCGACTGGCCGGTGAGTCTCGAGTCGCTGCCGCAGCTGCTGGCCGCGCCGGGCGAGCGGGTGACCGACGCCGTGTACAAGCCGGCCGAGCCGGCGCTGACCACGGAGGCCGCCGAGAAGCTGGGCATCCGCGAGGTGATCGGTGAGTTCACCACCGGGGGCTTCGAGTACGCGTCGGGTGTGAACATCCGCCTGGCGGCGTCGGAGATCAACGGTGCGCTGGTGAAGCCGGGGGAGACGTTCTCGCTCAACGGCTACACGGGTCCGCGCGGCGCGGCGCAGGGGTATGTCGAGTCCGGGATCATCAACAACGGGCGCCCGTCCAAGGCCGTGGGCGGCGGCATCAGCCAGCTCGCGACCACCCTGTACAACGCGACGTACTTCGCCGGTATGGAGGACGTCGAACACACCGAGCACAGCTATTACATCTCGCGGTACCCGGCGGCCCGGGAGGCGACGGTCTACGAGGGCGCGATCGACCTGAAGTTCCGCAATCCCTTCGACACCGGGGTGCTGATCCAGGCGATCGGCACGTCGTCGGACATCACGGTGCGGATCTGGGGCACCAAGACCGTCGACGTCGAGTCCGTGACCGGTTCCCGCACCAACTTCACGGCACCGAACACGATCACCCTGCCGGCCGGGCCGGGATGCATCCCGTCGAGCGGTGCGCAGGGGTTCACGGTGAGCGACACCCGCATCATCACCGACGCGGCCACCGGCCGGCAGATCTCGAGCACCACCCGCACGGTCCGCTACGACCCGGTGCCCGTGGTGCGCTGCGTCAGCGCCGAGCCGGAGCCCGAGCGGGAGTCGGCGCCGGCCGCACCGTCGCAGCCGGCGCCCGGTGAGGCGGAGACGCCCGGCGGTGGCGCGGAGGAACCTGCCGGCGCGCGCCCGGCCGTGACGACGACCCCGCAGCCCGCGCCGAGCGGCGCGGACGAGGGGGAGGAAGTTCCTGCCGCGGCGCCCGCGGCGGCATCGCCGACTGCGGCCGATACGGAGTAGCCGCGGCAGTCCCTGCACACAGCACTGTGCCCTCCCGTCGTGCGACGGGAGGGCACAGTGCTTTCTGTCTGCGTACTCGGTTCCGCCCGAGCGCCGGCTCAGAAGGCCGCTTCGTCGAGCTCCATGAGGTCGAGGTCGACGTTGGCGACGATGCTGCGCACGGCGGTCAGCTCGGGCAGGACGTTCTTGGCGAAGAAGCCGGCGACGGCGACCTTGCCTTCGTAGAACGCCTTGTCCTTGGAATCCGGGCCGGCGTCGAGGGCCGCGAGGGCGATCTCGGCCTGCTCGAGCAGCCGCCAGCCGATGAGCAGGTCACCGACGGCCAGCAGGAACCGCACCGAGCCCAGGCCCACCTTGTACAGCTCGGTGGGCTGTTCCTGGGCGCCCATGAGGAAGCCGGTCAGGGTGGCGGTCATGGCCTGGACGTCCTCGAGCGCGGTGGCCAGCAGGGCCCGCTCCGACTTGAGGCGCTCGTCGGCGCTGTCGGAGGCGAGGAACTTCTGGATCTGGCCGGTCACGTGTGCCAGGGCGACGCCGCGGTCACGCGCGATCTTGCGGAAGAAGAAGTCCTGCGCCTGGATCGCGGTGGTGCCCTCGTAGAGGGAGTCGATCTTCGCGTCGCGGATGTACTGCTCGATCGGGTAGTCCTGCAGGAAGCCCGAGCCGCCGAACGTCTGCAGCGAGTCCGTCAGGTACTGGTAGGCGCGCTCGGAGCCCACACCCTTGACGATCGGCAGCAGCAGATCGTTGACGCGGTGCGCCAGCTCGTGGTCGGCACCGGAGATCTGCTCGGCGACGACGTCGTCCTGATGCGCGGCGGTGTAGAGGTAGACCGCGCGCAGACCCTCGGCGTAGGCCTTCTGCATGGCCAGCGAGCGTCGCACGTCCGGGTGGTGGGTGATGGTGACCCGGGGGGCGGTCTTGTCGGTCATCTGGGTCAGGTCGGCGCCCTGCACGCGCTCCTTGGCGTAGGCCAGGGCGTTGAGGTAACCGGTCGACAGCGTCGCGATGGCCTTGGTGCCCACCATCATGCGGGCGTGCTCGATGACGTCGAACATCTGGGCGATGCCGTTGTGGACCTCGCCGACGAGCCAGCCCTTGGCCGGGACGCCGTGGCCGCCGAAGGTGAGCTCGCAGGTGGCGGACGCCTTCAGGCCCATCTTGTGCTCGACGTTGGTGACGAACACGCCGTTGCGCTCACCCATCTCGTTCTTCTCGAAGTCGAAGTGGAACTTCGGGACGAAGAAGAGCGACAGGCCCTTGGTGCCGGGGCCGGCGCCTTCCGGGCGGGCGAGGACGAGGTGGAAGATGTTCTCGAACAGGTCGTCGGAGTCGGCCGAGGTGATGAACCGCTTGACGCCCTCGATGTGCCAGGTGCCGTCGTCCTGCTTGATCGCCTTGGTGCGGCCGGCGCCGACATCGGAGCCGGCGTCGGGCTCGGTCAGCACCATGGTGGCGCCCCAGCCGCGTTCGACGATGGTCGCGGCCCACTGCTTCTGCTCGTCGGTGCCGTTGGCGTGGAGCACACCGGCGAAGGAGGGGCCGGCGGCGTACATGAAGGCGGCCGGCTGGGCGCCGAGCATCATCTCGTTGACGGCCCAGCTCAGGGCGCGCGGTGCGGGCGTTCCGCCGATCTCCTCCTCGAGGCCCATGGACCAGTAGCCGGCCTCGTACCAGGAGTTGAACGCCTTCTTGAAGCCCTCGGGCAGCGAGACCGAGTGGGTCTCGGGGTCGAAGACCGGGGGGGTGCGGTCGGTCTCGGCGAAGGACTCCGCCGCCGGGCCCTCGGTGAGGGTCTTCACCTCGGCCAGGATGCCACGAGAGGTCTCCTCGTCGAGGTCGCCGAACTTTCCGGCCTCGAGGAGCGTCTGAATCCTCAGCACCTCGAAGAGGTTGAACTCCAGATCCCGGAGGTTGCTCTTGTAATGGCCCATGTCTGCGCTACTCCCAGTGAGATGGTGCGGTCAAGCTGTGTTCGAGTACCGCCCAAGTTATTACTCGTCGGTAACATCCGCCTATGTTACCCGTCGGGCAACTAACTGCCAAGAGTTGGTTTGCGGGCCACCACCAACGCATCGATCGCCATTCCGGCGTCCGTTTCCCGCATTCTTCGTTCGGCGGTCCGGATTTGCAGTCGGCCATCGATTTCCGCGACGACATCTGCTGGGGTGTAGAGGATTTCGGGATCCCGGGGGCCGCCGGCACCCTCGGTGGGATTGAGCGAATCGTGGCCCAGAAATATGAGGATTCCGTCAGGTTTCAGGGCCGCGATCGCATTGTCGATCAATGCCCGTCGCTGTGGTGGAGGGAAATGGAGATAGGCCGAGAGGACGAGATCATATCGAGCCTCGAAAGTGGCCCCGGTCACGTCGGCGCACTCGTACGTCAGGCGTTCGCGCACCCGCCGTGGCGCCTGCGCCGCGATCGCCCGGGCCTTGTCCACCGCCACGCGGGAGAAGTCGAGTCCGGTCACCTCCCAGCCGCGCGTGGCCAGCCAGAGCGAGTGCCGGCCCTCGCCGCAGCCCAGATCCAGAGCCCGGCCGTGCGGCAGCGACGTCGCGAACTCGACGAGCACCGGGTTCGGCGGCACCCCCACACCGTCTCGCTCTTCGCGTACCGCGCATCCCACTCCTGTGCGTCCATGGACGCACGGTAGCCCGGACGCCGCGCGGGTCAGGGGTGGAGCGTGGTGCGCAGCAGGAGCACGTTGTAGTTCTGGTGCACGGTCGTGAGGAAGTACAGGTCCGGGCCCGACGACCACGGGTGGATGTACGCGCCGTACGCCGTCGGCAGTTCGCGGGTGTCGAGGACGACCTCCGGCGCGCTCCACGGCCCTGTCGGCGACGGTGCCCGGCGCAGCACGACGGAGTTGTGCGCGTCGGTGGTCAGCAGGACGAACTGCCCGAGGTGGTCGTTCCACTGCACCGACAGTTCCGCCGCACCACCCGTCATCACCGGGCGCGCCGCGTTCACGTCGCGGACCCACGCGCCGCCGTCCCAGTACTCGTACGCCGCGAGGTCGAGGATCTGCTGTTCCGGTACCCGTGCCAGGTGCACCGGCCCGCCACGACCGGGCGGGGTTCCGTACTGATAGACGAAGCCGCCGTGCCGGACGAAGGCGCCCATCTGGAAGTTCCGGTTCCCGTCGGCGTTCGGCCGCTCGGTCTGCGGCGCCACCGTCCAGTTCTCCCCGTTGTCGTGGGAGAAGGCCAGGCCGGAGAAGTTGGTCTCCCACGAACCGGCCGGCCCCCAGTTCTTCACCGACATCAGGCTCAGGAACTGGGTGTCGCCGACGGCGATCCCCGCGGTGGGGATCCGGCTGATCTCCACGAACGGGATCTTCGGGCTCGGGACGAGTTCCTTCGCCTGGCCGAAGAAATCGCGGGCCGCGCTGTCGAACGTCATCCCGTCGGCGAGGTGGCGGTCCGAGCTGCGGAACAGGGAACTGCTGCGCCAGGCCCAGATGCTGCCCGACAGCAGATTGGGCACGCCGAGGCCCGCGGTGTCACCGAACGCGGTCAGCACCTGGCCGCGCCCGTTGTCCCACATCACGCCCAGGTCGGTGCCCAGGACGTTCAGATCCTGGGTGCGGTTGGTGCTGAGCATCCCGGTCTGCTGGGCCACCACCTGGGTGCGGCCGCGCAACTCCGGCAGGCCGTTGACCCCGTTGAGGCCCGGGATGGGATTGATCGCGTTCGGGTTCGCCGCGGAGGTGCCCGCGAACGGGACCAGGGCGACGACCGCACAGGTCAGTGCGGTGACCCCGACTCGGAACGAGGCACGTCGGTAACCCCCATTACGTGTGTGCACGGCCACAGACGGTAACAGCGGGTGACAACCGTCACACGTCCTTCGGTGTCCGTCGGCGTGTCCCGGCGGTACTCGCACGAGGCCCGGGCCGACGGGTGGGCTCCGCTACGATTCGCGCGCGCGTTACCGTGTCAGGGACGCGATGCACTGACGAGCAGTGCACGAAGCAGAGGAGATTCGCCTGATGGGTGCACAGATCGCCGGTCCCGCCCCGCTGCGGAACACCGCACTGCTCGGGCTGGGCGTGCACCGCCCCGAGCGGGTCGTGACCAACGACGAGATCTGCCAGCAGATCGACTCGAGCGACGAGTGGATCCAGTCGCGGTCCGGCATCAAGGAACGGCGCTTCGCGAAGCCGCACCCCGAGGAGTCGGTGGTGGACATGGCGATCGCGTCGGCCCGCAAGGCGCTCGAGGCCGCCGACATCACCGGTGATCGTGTCGGCGCCGTCATCGTGGCCACCTCGACCTACCCGAATCAGACGCCGCAGTCCGCGGCGCTGGTCGCGCACGCCCTGGGCACCGGGGGCGCGGCCGCTCTCGACATCTCGGCCGGGTGCGCCGGGTTCTGCTACGCGCTCGGCGTGGCGTCCGACATGGTGCGCACCGGGACCGAGGACTACGTGGTCGTCGTCGGCGTCGAGCGCATGAGCGACACCACCGAACCCACCGACCGCTCGGTGCGGTTCATCTTCGGCGACGGCGCCGGTGCCGTGGTCGTCGGCCCGTCCGACGAGGTGGGTATCGGTCCCACCGTGTGGGGGTCGGACGGCTCCCAGGCCGACGCCATCCGCCAGGAACCGGACTGGGTGAGCTTCGCGGACAACCCCGATCAGAAGCGGCCCTGGATCATCATGGAGGGCACCGCGGTGTTCCGCTGGGCTGCCTTCGAGATGGGGAAGATCGCCCGCCAGGTCGCCGACAAGGCCGGTGTCGAACTCGCCGCCCTCGACGCGTTCGTGCCGCACCAGGCCAACCTGCGCATCAACGACGTCATCGTCCGGCAGCTCGACCTGCCGGAGACGGTGGCCGTCGCCGACGACATCATCGAAACGGGCAACACCTCCGCCGCGTCCATCCCCCTCGCGATGGAGAAGATGCTGCGCACCGGCCAGGTCCGGCCCGGCGGGCTCGCCCTGCTGCTCGCCTTCGGCGCCGGACTGTCCTACGCGGGGCAGGTCGTGAAGATGCCGCAGCTCGCGCAGTAGTGGCCGCGGCGAACTCGACCGGTCGTCGTCGCTGGTTGTGGTCGCTCGCCTACGTGCTCGCCTTCGTCGCCTTCGTCGTCCTCCAGCAGACGTACGGCGGCGACGAGGCGGGTCCCGGCGGGTCCACGTCGGCGCCCGTCCCGGCCCCGTCGTCGGCCGCCGCCGCCGAGGCGGTCGAACTGCTGAAGAGCCTCGCCGTGCGGGAACCGGACCCCTCCGGCGGGTACGACCGTGCGCTGTTCGGGCCGGCGTGGACCGACGACGTGACCGTCGCGGGCGGGCGCAACGGCTGCGACACCCGCAACGACGTCCTGAAGCGGGATCTGGTGAACATCAAGCTGGCACCGGTGACGAAGGAGTGCACCGTCGAGGCGGGAACCCTGTACGACCCGTACACGGGCCGGGAGATCTACTTCCGGCGCGGGGTGGACACGTCGTCGGCGGTGCAGATCGATCACGTCGTCGCCCTGTCGGACGCGTGGGAGAAGGGTGCGCGCCTGCTCGACGCACAGGCCCGCAAGAATCTCGCGAACGATCCCCGGAACCTCCTTGCCGTCGACGGACCGACGAACCAGGGCAAGGGCGACAAGGACGCGGCGCAGTGGCTGCCCCCCAACCCCGAGTACCGCTGCACCTACGTCTCCCGGCAGATCGAGGTGAAGGCCGAGTACGGACTGTGGATCACGCCGGACGAGAAGGATGCGATGGCCGGCGTCCTGGCCACCTGCTGACCGGTCTCAGGCGCGGCGGTGCGCGACGTGCTTGCGGACCGCCGTCACCACCCCGACCGCCGAGGCGACGATCACCACGATGCACACGATGCCGACGGCGAGGTTCAGCTGAGCCGTCAGGTCCGAGCCCGCGCGCTCGCGCAGGTCGGACAGGAACTGCGGGGAGAAGTACGGCCGGTGCACGAGCACGGCCGTGGCCACCGCGACAGCGAGCAGGTCGGAGACCACCGACAGTGCGGTGACGACCGTCGTCCAGCTGCGCACGGCCAGCGCGACGCTCGCCGAGACCACCCACAGCACCGCGACGGCCACCATCGCGGGCACCAGCCGGTCGGTGAAACTGGGGTCGAGCGCCTCGTACCCGGCACCGAAGAACGACGGCGCCAGCGACGGGGACAGACCGGCCACCCCGATCAGCACGACCACCGCGAACACCAGTTCCGCGACCGCCTCCCCGACCGGGATCTCCCGGCCGTGCGGCACCGCGGGCAGATCGTCCGGATCCCACCGCCCGAGATCCGTGCCGGCGGGCGCGGTGCGTTCGATCACCGCGAACACGACGGTCACCCAGAAGGCGGCGTACACACCGCCGGTCAGGGCCGCATCGATCGCGTCCCACACGACGTCGGCGCCGTCGAGGGGCGCGGCCGCGGGGTCGGTGGCCTCGGTCAGGGCGGCGAGCAGGGTCAGACCGCCGAGCACCGCCGCCACCACGCCGACGACGGGCCACAGCACCCGCAGATAGGTGTCGTAGAACCTCGGGCCGATCAGGTGCCGCGGCGCGCCCCGGTAGGTGCGGGCGAGATCCTCCGGGGACCCCAGGTCGGCGAGCACCGCACGCGTCTCGTGCTCGGCACCGGCGTCCTCGAGGCGACGGCGCAGGTCGGCGGCCACCTCGGCGCGCCGGGACCGGGGCAGGTGGACGAGGACGGCGTGCAGGTACCGCTCGACGAGTTCCCCGTCGGTGAGGCGGGTGGACATCCCGGTGTTCCTTTCGTTCGGTGCCGGCCCGCGAGCGGCCGGCGCGACGACCCGCGCCGCCCGGGGCCGGGCGGTACTGTGCCGGTACACAGTATTGGGCAGGACCTGCGAGGGTGTGGGGCAGCGCGATGACGGCCGAGCCGCTCGACGAGTACTTCACCGCCACCGTCCGCGGCTGGAGCGCCGGGGCCGGGCAGGCGTCGAACGAACCGGTGCTGCGGTACTTCGACGCGCAACTGCAGTCCCGTCACCTCGACTTCGCGGCCCGCGAGATGCAGCGACGCGGTGCCGGGTTCTACACCATCGGTTCGTCCGGCCACGAGGCGAACGCCGCGCTGGGGCTGCTGTCGCGGGTCACCGATCCGGCGCTGCTGCATTACCGGTCGGGTGCCTTCTACGCCGCGCGGGCGGCCCAGGTGCCGGGCACGACGCCGGTGCGGGACGTGCTCGCCGGGTGCGCCGCCTCGACGCTCGATCCGATCTCCGGCGGCCGGCACAAGGTGTTCGGCAACGCCGAGTTGAACATCCTCCCGCAGACCTCGACGATCGCGTCCCATCTGCCGCGCGCGGTGGGGGCGGCGTTCGCCCTCGCCCGCGCGTCCCGGTTGGGCCTGCAGTGCCCGTGGCCCGCGGATTCGGTGGTGCTGTGCAGCTTCGGGGACGCCTCCGCCAACCATTCCACCGCGGTCGGTGCGCTCAATGCGGCTGCCTACTGCGCGTACCGGGGCCTGCCGCTGCCGCTGCTGTTCGTGTGCGAGGACAACGGGCTCGGCATCAGTGTCCGCACGCCGGAGGGCTGGACGGAACGGGCCCTCTCGTCGTACCCGGGGGTGAGCTACCGCGCGGCCGACGGCGCGGACCCGGTCGGGGTGCTCGCGGCCGTCGCGGACCTGCTCGTCGCCGTCCGGACCGCACGCGCACCGGCCGTGCTGCATCTGAGGGCGGTACGGTTCCTCGGCCACGCCGGCTCCGACGCCGAGACCGCGTACCGCAGCCGCGAGGAGATCGCCGCCGACTACGCCCAGGATCCGTTGCTGGCCACCGCACGTGTCCTCGTCGACCACGGAACGCTCACCCCCGCACAGGTGCTCGAACGATACGAGGCGGTGCGCGCCGTCGTCGCCGCGGAGGTGGACGCCGTCGCGGATGCCCCCCGGCTGGGGTCGGCCGCCGAGGTGATGCGGCCGCTGCACATGCACGGCCGGCGCCGGGTTCCGGACGGGCCGGAGCCCGCGACGACGGAGCCCTGCACGCTCGCCCAGGCCGTGAACGGCGCGCTCGCCGGAATTCTCGACGAGATCCCGGAATCGTTCGTGTTCGGGGAGGACGTGGCCGAGAAGGGCGGGGTGTACGGCCTCACGCGTGGCCTGCTCCGCCGATTCGGGCCGCGGCGCGTCTTCGATACCGTCCTCGACGAGCAGACGATCCTCGGCACGGCACTGGGATTCGCGGTGACGGGCCTGCTGCCGATTCCGGAGATCCAGTACCTGGCCTACCTGCACAACGCCGAGGACCAGTTGCGCGGCGAGGCGGCGAGCCTGATGTTCTTCTCCGACGGCCGCTTCCGCAACCCGATGGTGGTGCGCATCGCCGGCCTCGCCTACCAACGGGGGTTCGGTGGGCACTTCCACAACGACAACTCCGTCGCGGTGCTGCGCGACATCCCCGGTCTGGTGCTCGCGGTGCCGAGCCGCCCGTCGGTCGCCGGGGCACTGCTGCGCAGTTGCGTGCACCTCGCGCGCAGCGAGGGCCGGGTGTGCGTGTTTCTCGAGCCGATCGCGCTGTACCACGAACGCGACCTGTACGACGAGGGCGACGGGCTGTGGCGTGAGCCGCCCGATTCCGTTGCGGTACAGCCCGGTTCGGTGCGGGTGTACGGCACGGGCGAGGACGTGCTGCTCGTGACGTTCGGCAACGGCGTCCGGATGAGCCTGCGTGCGGCTCGTCGGCTGTCGGCGCGCGGTGTGCAGGCCGCGGTGCTGGACCTGCAGTGGCTGGCCCCGCTGCCGCTGGCGGAACTCCTCGCGTGCGCACAGTCCTTCCCGCGCGTGCTGGTGGTGGACGAGACGCGGCGCAGCGGCGGGGTGTCGGAGGCGGTGGTCACCGCGCTGGTGGACGCGGGCTACCGGGGCCGGATCTCGCGGGTCACCAGCCGGGACAGTTTCGTGCCGCTCGGCCCGGCGGCGGCCGAGGTGCTGCTGTCCGAGGACGACGTCGTCAGCGCGGCCGCCGAGTAGCGGCGCCCAATCGGTGGGCCCCGGTCGGTGGGCCCCGGTCGGTGGGCCGTGGTCCGCCCGGCCGGGACGAAGGTCCCGGAAAGCAGGGACCTTCAGCGGGCGGAAATACCCGCCGGGGTACTTGAAGAGCCGACGCCGCGCGCCTACAGTCGTCGGTGAATACCCCACCGGGTATCTAGGGGCGTGGAGGCCCAGCCCGCGTCCGCGCCTGCGTCACGGACGGAAAGGACTGTTCACATGTCGCTCCATTCAGGCAACGGTGCCGCGCGACATCGAGTACTCGTCGTCGGAGGTGGCACGGCCGGAATCGCGACCGCTGCGCGCCTGCGCCGGGCCGGCGTCACCGACATCGCGGTGATCGAGCCCTCCGACGAGCACTGGTACCAGCCCCTGTGGACCCTCGTCGGCGGAGGCCAGGCGTCGCTGGACGAGACCCGCCGAGCCGAGGAGAAGCTGATCCCCAAGGGCGTCCGGTGGATCCGGGCCGCCGCGACCGCCGTCGACCCCGACGCGCAGACCGTCACGACCGACCGCGGGACCGTCGTCGGCTACGACTATCTGGTGCTCGCCACCGGACTGCACCTCGACTGGGACGGTGTGCCGGGCCTCGCCGACGCCGTCGGGCACGGTGCCGTCTCGAGCAACTACTCCCCGCGGTACGCCCCCTACACGTGGGAGCTGATCCGCAACATGCGCTCCGGCACGGCGATCTTCACGCAGCCGGCGGGACCGATCAAGTGCGCCGGCGCGCCGCAGAAGATCGCCTACATCGCCTCCGACTACTGGCGGCGGCAGGGCCTGCTGGACGGGATCCGCGTCATCCTCGTCCTGCCCGGTGACTCGATGTTCGGCATCCCGTCCTGGCGGCGGACCCTCGAGGGGGTCGCCGCGCGGTACGGCATCGAGGTGCGCCTGAGCTCGGAGATGACCGCGCTCGACGGGGCGTCGCGCAAGGCGACGATCGTGAACAACGCCACCGGAGACGAGGAGATCGTCGGGTTCGACATGCTCCACGCCGTGCCTCCGCAGCGCGCGCCCGGCTGGGTCGCGGCGAGCCCGCTCGCCAACCCGGCGAGCCCCTTCGGGTACGTCGAGGTCGACAAGCACACGCTTCAGCACCGCCGGTACCCCAACGTGTTCGCGCTCGGCGACGTCGCGGACCTGCCGACGTCGAAGACCGGCGCCGCCGTCCGCAAGCAGGCGCCCGTCCTCGTCGCCAACCTGGTCGCCGAGATGCGCGGGGTCGGCAAGCGCAAGAGCTACGACGGGTACTCGTCCTGCCCGTTCGTCACCGCCCGGGACAAGATGATGCTCGCGGAGTTCGACTACGAGCTCGAGCCGTCCCCGAGCATTCCGGTCATCGACACCACCAAGGATCGCCGCGACATGTGGCTGCTCAAGCGCTACGGCCTGCCGGCGATGTACTGGCACGGAATGGTCAAGGGCCGCGTCTGACCCCCGCAGTCTGCGTCACCGCAGGCGGCGCAGCGTGATCGGCTGCCCGTCGGACGGGTACGGCAGCGACGTGAAGTTCAGTGGGGCAACGTAATCGGACGGCACATGCCAGCTGTACCCGAGCAGCAGGTGGTGCAGCACCGTCTTGATCTCGGCGCCGGAGAAGTACATGCCCAGGCAACGGTGCTCTCCGGCGCCGAACGGCGTCCACGCGAACTTGTGCACTCGGTCCTCGCGGCGTTCCGGGGAGAAGCGGCCGGGATCGAACTTCTCCGGCTCCGGCCACAACTCGGCCATGTGGTGGCTGTAGTGCAGCCCGACGTTGATCAGGGTGCCGCGCGGCACGAAGTGGCCGAGGATGTCGGTGTCGGCGGTGGTGTACCGGACGATGCCGGGCACCGGCGTCACGAGCCGCTGGCATTCCTTGATCACCAGGTCCAGGCTGGTGAGCGATTCGAGGTCCGTCAGGGTCGGGGTCGTCGTGCCGAGCGCCTGCGACTCCTCCCGGCACAGTTGCTGCCACTGGGGGAACTGACCGAGGTATTGCAGCACGGTGGACAGCGTGATCGTCGAGGTGTCGTGCGCGGCCATCATCAGGAAGATCATGTGGTTGACGACGTCCTCGTCCGAGAACCGTTCGCCGTCCTCCGATTCCACGTGACACAGTGCGGTGAACAGGTCGTCGCCGTCGCCGGCGCGACGCGCCGGCAGGTAGCGCCGGAAGAACTCCTCGAGCCGGCGACGGCCCACCACGCCACGGCGCCAGCGGGTTCCGGGCAGGGGGTAGCGCACGATCGCGGTGGCCGCCTGCACGCACCCGATGAAGGCCTTGTTCACCTCGGCCATCTCCGTGGCCGACGAGCCCTCGGCGCCGCCCATGAAGATCGAGGTGGCGAGCCCGAGCGTGAGTTCCTTGAGCGCCGGGTAGGCGCGGAAGTCCTCGCTCGGCGTCCACGAGTCGAGGGCCCGGGCGATCGCGGGCTGCATCGAGTCCGTGTACCGGGCGAGGCGGTCCCGGGTAAAGGCCTGTTGCATGATCCGGCGGTGCGTGCGGTGCTCGTCGCCGTCGAGCAGCATCAGGCCGCGATCGAAGAACGGGCCGATGAGGGTGCGCCAGCCCGGACCGTTCGCGAGTGCCCGGTCGCGGTTCTGCAGCGCGGCGCCGCAGGCGTCGGGGCCGAGCAGCACCACCCAGGGCCGGCCCGCGAACCGGAACCAGGACACCGGCCCGTGTTCGCGGTAGCGCCGGTCGTAGGCCCTCAGCGGGTTGCGCATGTAGTCGAGGGCGTACCCGACGTACGGCAGGCCGGCGTCCCCGGGAACGGCGGTCAGACCGGGCGGGGAGGGTGCGAGCACTTTCGTCATGGGGTCTCCGATTCGTCGGACCGTATCTGACATGAAGCTCTGTCAATTGACTGTAGCGTGGATCACAGGCCGTGATCTGTCAAGATTCGACTATGGACCGGCCCAGTCGTCAGTACCGCGGAAAGAGCGCCGAGCAGCGCACCGCCGACCGCCGCGAGCAGTTGCTCGAGGCCGGTCTGACGGTGTTCGGCCGCGACGGTGGCGACCGTGCCACCATGACCGCGATCTGCCAGGAGGCCGGGCTCACCGAACGGTACTTCTACGAGAGTTTCTCCGGCCGGGACGAGCTGCTCGTGTGCGTCGTCGAGCGGATCGCCGACGAGATCCGGGAGCGCGCGCTGGCCGCACTCGCCGAATCCGAGCGCGGACCGGAGGAGCGGGCCCGCGCCGCCATCGCCGCGTTCGTCGCGGTCCTGACCGACGATCCCCGCAAGGGCCGGGTCGCCGTCGTCGAGTCCACCGGGTCCGAGCCCGTGCGCGTCCGCCGCCGGGAACTGCTGCGCCAGTTCGCCGGCCTCGTCGCCGTGGAATCCCGCGAACTGTGGGGCGACCGCGCCCTGCAGCCGCCCCACGATCAGATCGCCGCGCTCCTGTTCGTCGGGGGTCTCGCCGAGCTCACGACCGCCTGGCTCGGCGGGGAGATCGACGTGACCCCCGATCAGATCGTCGAGTCCGCGACCCGCCAGTACGTGTTCACCGCTCACCGCTGAGGCTGTCGTCGCGCTCGGTCCGCTCCGCGCGCCGCCGGGCACCCGGCAGCCGCCACACGGGCTCGAGCGCCGCGGTCTCCTCGGCCGTGGCCACCCGGAACGGCGGCGTCGTGGGCGCTTCGAGGCCGCGACGGCCCTGGCCGCGGGTGGCGCGCAGGCTGGCGACGATCGATACGGTCAGGATCGTGGCGACGACGGCCAGCGAGATCGGCGTCGGAATGTAGAACACGTCGATCTTGAGCAGCATCTTGATGCCCACCCACACCAGCACCAGAGCCAGCCCGATCTTCAGGTACACGAAGCGGTGGATCAGGTCTGCGAGCAGGAAGTACATCGCCCGCAGTCCGAGCACCGCGAATGCGTTGGCGGTGAAGACGAGGAACGGTTCGTCCGTGACGGCGAAGATCGCGGGGATCGAGTCGACCGCGAAGACGATGTCGGTGATCTCGATGAGGACGAGTACCGCAAGCAGTGGGGTGGCCAGCAGCGCACCCCCGCGACGGACGAGCAACTTCTGTCCGTGGTAGGCGTCGGTCATCGGCACGTGGCGGCGGAACAGCCGTAGCGCCCGGGACTTCTCGGGATCGAGGTGCTCGTCGCGCTGCCGGATCATCCGGTAGCCGGTGTAGAGCAGGAACGCCGCGAACAGGTAGAGGATCCAGCCGAAGCTCGCGATCAGCACCGATCCCGCCGCGATGAACAGACCCCGGAACACCAGGGCGCCGAGCACGCCGAGGAACAGGACCCGGTGCTGGTACTCGCGCGGCACGGCGAAGTACGTCAGGATGATCGCCCAGACGAAGACGTTGTCGACGGCGAGCGACTTCTCGATCAGGTAGCCGGAGAAGTACTGCTGGCCGAACTCCGAGCCGTACTGCCACCAGATCAGCGCGCCGAATCCGACGCCGGTACCGACCCAGAACACCGACCAGCCTGCGGCCTCGCGCACACCGATCACGTGAGCACGCCGGTGCGCGAACAGATCCACGGCCAGCATCGCCACGATCGCGGCGAGCACCGCCGCCCACAACCACAACGGAACGGTCATCAGGACCACCTTTCAGCCTCGAACGGCCGAAAGTCTTTCCCGGCTCCGGTGAGCCCGCTCCGCCGGAGAGCCGGCGGACGGCTCCCGAGTTGACGACGAAGCGCGGAGGGATACTCCCTTTCGCGAACTTAGATTAGTGAAGAGTATTTCCGGTTAATTGTCAAGGGGGCAGGACACGGAAGTGAAGAGCAATACCGGAAACCGTGGTGCCCTATGGTGTGCAGGTGACCTCCTCCGCCCGCTCGTCACCCGCCGTCGGCGAGGACCGTGCCCGGGGCTGGACGTTCCTGACCAACCACGCGCACGTGCTGCTGTGTGTCGCGCGGGGCGGACAACCCACCGTCCGCGAACTCGCGCAACGGATCGGGATCACCGAGCGCTCCGTGCAGACGATCCTCGCGGATCTGGTCGACGGCGGGTACCTCACCCGCACCCGGGTGGGCCGCCGCAACACCTACTCGCTGAATCCGGAGGGGCGGCTGCGGCATCCGCTCGAATCCGCGCACACCGTCGGCGAACTGATCGACGCGCTGCGCTGAGCGGCCGGGAAGATGTCCGGCACGCGCCGTCACGGACACCTGCCTCGTGTGGCCGCCGTCACGTGGCATGCTGGCGCTCATGATCGACGTCGAACGTCCCAAGCTGGAAGGCACCGTCGCGGTCGGGGGCAGCCGCCGGATCGGGTTCGCCGAGTTCGGATCGGCCCAGGGCCGAGCCGTGTTCTGGCTGCACGGCACCCCCGGGGCGCGCCGGCAGATCCCCGTCGAGGCACGCCGCTACGCCGAGCGTGAGCACGTCCGGCTCATCGGCCTCGACCGCCCCGGCATCGGCTCGTCGAGCCCGCACCGCTACGAGAACGTCCTCGCCTTCGCGGACGACCTGCGGATCGTCGCGGACACCCTGGGGGTGGACCGGATGGCGGTCGTCGGGCTCTCCGGCGGCGGGCCCTACACCCTCGCCGCGGCGCACGCGATGCCCGAGCGGGTCATGGCCGCCGGGGTACTCGGGGGTGTCGCACCCGTCGTCGGCCCCGACGCGATCAGCAGCGGCCTGATGCGGCTCGGCACAATGGTCGCGCCGCTGCTCGCCGTCGCGGGCGTCCCCATCGGCATGGGCGTGACCTCGATCATCCGGGTCGTGCGCCCGTTCGCGTCGCCGATCATCGACCTGTACGGCCGGCTCTCGCCCGAGGCCGACCGGCAGTTGCTGGCCCGCCCCGAGTTCAAGGCGATGTTCCTCGACGATCTGCTCAACGGCAGCCGCAAGCAGATGGCCGCCCCCTTCGCCGACGTCGTGGTGTTCACCCGGGACTGGGGCTTCCGCCTCGAGGACGTCAAGGTGCCGGTCCGGTGGTGGCACGGCGACACCGACCACATCGTCCCCATGGAACACGGCCTCCACGTGGTGGGCCGGCTCCCCGACGCCCAGTTCCACCACCTGCCGGGAGAGAGCCACCTCGGCGGTCTCGGCGTGTCCGAGGACATCCTCTCGACCGTCCTGCGGATCTGGGACGACGCCGACCGCTGAGCTGCTGCCGTGGCGACCGAATGTCACACCCGTTCGATCACATCGAACGCATGTCACATTCGGTCGCCACCGCGAGCGGGTGCGCACGGCGGGTGCGGATCCCGCGTGCCGATCACAGCCACCGGCGGGGTGGCTTCTTCACCCACATGATCTTCTCATCCGTGGCGGTGGGGGAGGCCGCGGGATGGTCGGGATGCTGCGCGGCCCATGCCGACTTCTCGTCGAGCAGCCGCGCGACCAGCGTCCACGTCTCCATCGTGCGCGGCGGATGCGCCCCCGCCGCCCGTGCCAGCTTCCGGCGCACGTCCTCGCTCAGGGCCAGCAACTCCTCCGCGGTGATCCCGCGATCCCAGGCGAACCGGGCGAGGACGATCGCCTTCTCCCGACGGTTGCGGGCCGCCTCGTCGGTGTGCGCGAAGTCCTCGTCGGTGGCCATGCCCTACAGGATTGGCCGCCGGCCGTGCCGTTGACAACCCACCCCGCGCGGCTCACGCTCGGAGCAGGCGCAGCTGCGGCCCGGGGAGGACGACATGCCGGTGACTCCGATGGATCTCCCGGACGGCACGCCCGAGGACGTGCGGGTGCGCGCGGCGTCCGCCCCCCGGGTGCCGGTGTCGGATCCCGCGCTCGGACGGGACGTGCAGGTCGACGCCCGTGGTGTCCCACCGCACCGGCTCGTCGCGATCGGGGATTCGGTGCTGCAGGGGTTCCAGAGCGGCGCCGTCTTCCACACCGACGTCTCGGTGCCCGCGATCGTCGCCTACGAACTCGGCTGGCTGCGCCGGTTCCGCTACCCCCGCTACGCCGGTCCGGGCGGGTTGCCGCTCAACATCGAACTGCTTCTGCGCGACCTGGAGCGACGCTTCGGGTCCTCGGTGAACGTGTGGGAGACGCCCCTCGCACTGTTCGCCGTGCGTGCGCTGATGGACGAGGTGGAGGACTACTGGGAGCGCGGGCCCGGTCGGGACGCGCCGCTGCCCGCGACGTATCGGCACAACCTGTCCTGCTTCGGCTGGGACCTGCGCGACGCCCTGAGCAAGACCGCCGCGACGTGCGAGGCGGCGATCGCCACGCCGAAGGACGACCTGCTCGACCAGATCGTGCAGAACAACGGCGAGCGGGCCGCGTTGCGGGTGTATCCGCGCTGGAGCGACGAGGCGAAGTCGATGACGGTGTTCGACGCGGCCGCGGCCCTGGGCGACGACCACGACGACACGACGGAAGCCGGGATCGAGACGCTGGTCGTGTTCCTCGGCTCCAACAACGCGCTCGGAACGGTCACGGACCTGCGTATCTCCTGGAGCGGCCCGGACTTCCGCGACCTCACCGCGAAGGACGCCTACACCATCTGGCGGCCCGAGCATTTCGCGGCCGAGTTCGCGGAGGTGGTCGATCGGGTGGCGGCGATCCGGGCGCGGCACGTCGTGTGGTGCACGATTCCCCACGTCACCATCGCCCCGATCGCCAAGGGGCTCGGCCACAAGATGGAACCGGGTTCGCCCTACTTCCCCTACTACACCCGGCCGTGGATCGAGGAGTCCCGGTTCGACCCGGCCCAGGACGAGCACATCACGGGTGCCGGCGCGTACGCGGTGGACGTCGCGATCGATCTCTACAACGAGCACATCGAGCAGGCGGTCGCCGACGCCCGCGCCGGTGCGCACGGCCCGGCACGGGACTGGTATCTGCTGGACGTGGCCGGTCTGCTCGAGCGCCTCGCGTCCCGGCGCTTCGTCACGGATGTCGGTGCCCGTCCGGCGTGGTGGACCCCCTACCCGCTCCCGCCCGCGCTCGCCGCGCTCGACCCCGTGCCCGATTCGCGGTTCCTGACGGCCGACGGCCGGGGCGGCCGGGCCGCGGGCGGGCTGTTCTCCCTCGACGGTGTGCACCCGACGACGGTGGCGAACGGGATCCTCGCGCAGGAACTGGTCAACGTGATGCGTCGCGCGGGGGTGCGGTTCCACCATGCCAACGGTGGCGTGCGCCCCGATCCGGTGACGGTGGACTTCGAGCGGTTGATCCGCAGGGACACCCTCGTGCGGACGCCACCGGGGAACATCGACTCGACGCTCGGCATTCTCGCGTGGGCGGACGAGGTCGGTGACCTCGTCCGTCGCACGCTCAGCTTCCGCGTCCGGTGATCAGTTCTCGACGGTGGTGGCACTCCGGTCGATCAGCGCACCCCACAGGTCGGTCGCGACGGTGTGGGCGCGCCGGTGTGCCGGGACGGTGTCGGAGGTGGTGGTCAGGTCGGTGAGGGCTTCGCACAGGTCGACGATGTCGACGTGGAAGCGCATCGAGGCGTCGAGCAGTTCGTCGAACGCCTGGTCTTCGCTGTAGGAGCGGCCCCGTGCGGAGCGGAGAAGGGTCTGCGCGGTGTCGAGTGCCGTCAGGCGTCGTACCGCGGGGATGTCACGGTGTGCTTCGATCGTCAATTGTCCGCCTCTGAGGTGTCGCCACTGGGCGTGTGTCAACTCGTTGTAGTGCGGGTACCCCGCCGGTTCGGCAGCTACCCGGTCTTGTGTCCTCCGTCACAGTACGAGGACTGTGCCGTCGTGTCCACCGTACCCGTGTTTGCCCAGCACAGCCCGGTGGGGCGACGCCGCGTCCGCGGGTGTTCCGTCCTCGATGTCCGAATTCGTCGCAGCTGCACAGGTTTCCGACACCATGTATGTTGCGCGCCGGTCAGGCCGGAGGGTGGTGGTCGAGGAACCAGTCCCGCGCCTGCTGCGCCACGACCTCGAGCGTGCCGGGTTCCTCGAACAGGTGCGTCGCCCCGCGCACGATCCGCAGGTCGTGTTCGCACCGCAGGGCCGCGGCAGCCTGCCGGTTCAGTTCGATCACCGTGCGGTCCAGGCCGCCGACGAGCATGAGCGTGGGGGCACGGACCCGGCCGAGCCCAGGCATCGCGAGATCCGGCCGTCCGCCGCGGGAGACGACGGCGGCGATCTCCCGGTCCGGGTCCGCAGCGGCCCACAGCGCCGCGGCAGCGCCCGTGCTGGCCCCGAAGTAACCGATCCACGCGGCCTCCGTGCGGACGAGGTCGGTCACCTCGCCGAGCCGGCCCGCGAGCAGCTCGATGTCGAAGACGAGAGTGCGGTCGCCCTCCTCCCCGGCCGTCAGCAGGTCGAACAGCAGCGTGCCCAGACCGGCGGCGTTCAGTTCCCCGGCGACGTACCGGTTGCGCGGGCTGAACCGGCTGCTGCCGCTGCCGTGCACGAAGATCACCAGGCCGTCCGAACCGGCGGGGACGGTCAGGGTGCCGGCCAGGGCCACGTCGCGGAGCTCGAGCTCGACGTCTCGCGCGCTGTCGGCGGTGCTCATCGGGTTCGGCTCAGGCCAGGGTGACCGTGCGGGTGTGCGAGCGGACCGCGTCCTGCAGGTCCTGGCGCGACAGGGTGTGCGGGCCGCACGCGCAGCGCGCGGGCACGTCGTCGTCCTCGAACTGCGTCGTCTCGAGAGTGTCGACGAACTCGGAGCCGAGGGAGCCGCCGTGATGTGCGGTCTCGGAGCGGTCGCGATTGCCGTGTGCCGTCGGCCCACCGCCGGCGACGAGCACCGGCCCCTCCGGCGTGCGGTAGACGGTGGCGACGTTGTGGCTGGCGGGGCACTTCACGCGGACGAGGGCGTGGTCACTGCGCTGGGTACCCAGCGAATCCACGGCAGCACGAGCCATCCGGCGGCGGTCTGTGGGAAGGAGGTCGGGGATGTTCATGGGACCTATTGCACACCCGATCGCGGCCGGATCGAGGGCTTTCGCGGGCAACGGGCCCGATTCGCCCGTTGCGCTACCAGTGCTTCGGCGTGGTCACTGTGGCGGGCAGCCGGGTGCGGCCGTCGCCCCGCGCGGAGTCGAGCTGGGACTGGACGAGGAACAGGCTGCCGGTGAGATCGGCGCCGCGCAGATCCGCATCGCGCAGGTCGGCGCCGATGAGGTCGGCGCGGCGCAGGTCGGCCTCGCGCAGATCCGCGGCGACGAGGAGGGCGCCCCGCAGGCTGGCGCCCCGCAGGTTCGCCCGGCGGAGTTTCGCGCCGACCAGGTCCGCACCGCGACGGTCCTTCCTGCGACCGGGCACGGTGGCCCGGGCGAGTTCGCTCGCATGCAACAACAGGGTGTTGATCTGCTGCCGGTGTGCCGCGACGTCGAGGCGGGCGAGCGCGCCGGCGTCGCCGTTGCTCAGCCGGTCGGTCGCGGCCCGCGCAGCGCGCAGGTCCGTGCGGATCGGCCCGGAGGTGGGCAGGGCGGCCGCCTCGTCGAGATACCACAGCAGCTCGTGCAGTTGGCGCACGACGGGGAAGACGTCGAACATCTGCCGGGCGAGCTGCGGCGAGCGCCGCCAGTCCTCCCCGCCGAAGGTGAGCTGTGAAACCTTCTGGCCCGCACCGAAGCAGTCGTAGACGGTGCACCCGGTGAAGCCCCGGCTCCGCAGGTCCCGATGGATGCCGCAGCGGAAGTCGTCCTGCAGGTTCGGGCAGGGCCGGCCCGCGTCCTTGTCGATCGCGAAGTCCGACGACGCGGCGAACGGCAGAGCCACGCAACACAATCCGAAGCAGTCGGCGCAGTCGGCCAGTAGTTCCGGGCGGGGAGTGGGGTGGTCGGGCAAGGAATGCGTGCCTTTCTGGGCGGGCGGACTGTGGTCGGGGCGCCCGCCGAGCCTAGTCCGGACCGTCGCGCGGGGTCGGCTCCCGGCGGTCGTGGGGCGGACGCCACGACGGGTCGCGTCCGCTGAGCCCGATCAGGCGGTCGAGATCCGGGGCGTCGTCGGGAACCGCGACGGCCGGCCCGAAGAGCCCGCCGGCTGCGCGTTCCTCGTCGGTGGTCGCGGCGACGAACGTCAGGCACGCGGCCAGCGCGGCGGGATCGCAGGAGAACTTCCGGCCGCAGGCGGTCGCGATGTCCCAGCCGTGGATCACGAGTTCGTCGAGCGCCACGACTCCCGCGACGTATCCGGGCAGGTCGACGCCGCCGGCCCGGGTGGTTCCGGTCCATGCGCCGGGGTCGTGCCACGCCTCGGCGAGGGCGAGGACCTGGCCGGGGATCCTGACGCGCCAGTCGTCACCGAGCCGGGAGGCATCCGCCGACGGTCTGTGATCCCCGACAGCTCTACCCGCGGCGGCGGTGAACGCCAGGGACAGCCCGCCCACGTGATCCACGAGGTCCCCGACGGTCGTGCCCGCGCACGGGGTGGGACGGGCCAGTTGCTCGTCTGTGAGCGCGCCGACGAGCCGTGCCATCTCGTGGGCGGCCGGTGCCAGGTCGAGGATCTCGGGCATGAGCGTTCCTTCCGGCGGCGGTGCGCTCATGGTGCCGCACCGGTCCGACAGGATCGAAGGGCGGCCTTGCGGCAGCCGAAAGAAACTGCAGTCGCAACAGTAGACTTTCGATAGCGCGGCCGATAATATCGAGGGCGTCAACGCGAAGGATCCGGAAGAGGGGCAACCGACGGGTTGCCGGCGAAGTTGAAGTTGCAGAGGGGTGGAGCCGCACTCGGTTCTGCGGCTCCACCCCGACGGCGCGACGGGGCGGACTCTGGGAGGCCGACCACGTCGCCACCGGAGAACAGAGCGAGAGGCTGGTGATGCGTATCCATCGGGATTGCGAACTCGTGTATGTCATTTCCTCGTGCCGGTCGAGGCCGGCATTGTCATAACCGTCACGAACCCCGGCGCTGCACGTGCCGGGGTTCCCTCTCGTAGCAACGAAGGGCACGTGGATCCGACCGACGACCGCACTCCCGCGGTCACCAACGAACTCGACAACGACGACTACCCTGCCTTCAGCATGGGCCGCGCCGCTGCGGCACTCGGCGTCACCCCCGCCTTCCTCCGTAGTCTCGATGCCCCCGGCCTCGTGGTTCCGCACCGTTCCGAGGGAGGCCACCGCCGCTACTCCCGCAACCAGCTCCGCATCGTCGCGCGGGTGCGGGAACTGGTCGACAGCGGCACGGCGGTGGACGCGGCGTGCCGCATCGTCTGCCTCGAGGATCAGCTCGCCGAAGCGCGGAGCCGGATTCCGAGTAATTAGAGCACCCGGGGCAACTGGAGCACCGGGTTCCGGCCGGGCGGGTACAGGCTCGATGCGGGGGGCAGACACGCCTCCGCGCCGCTGGGACTACCCCTCGTATAGTCCCGGCGACGCGGAGGTGCCGTGATCTCGGGTCGATCGGAAACACCCCTCCGCGTGCTCCACGGCCGACCCTTTTTGTTTCCCGACTGCACTACACGTTAGCATAAACCGGTCGATCGGTTTGTGGAGTTCGAAGAATTCATCCGAGCGATCGACGGGGGACGGAAACCGTTCCCCACGAGGGTGCCGGCTACCGGACGCGAGCGTCTCCCGATTCGTCCCGGTCGTCTATAGTCCCTCGATAAAAGCAGTCCGGCCGGTTTGCAATGAAAGAAGCGACAATGACCGTGGATGCGGACGCAGTGCCCCGGAACAGTCCCGTCCTCGGTTTCGAGTCGACGGTGCCCAGGCGGTACGTCCATCGGCAATCGGTGTCGGAGGTGTTCCTGACGGACTGCACGTCCGTCGGCGTCGCCCACCGATTCCTTCTGGGTGCCCAATGGCCACGGCTGCACGGTTTCTACCGGACCGAAACCGGCCGCTACGACGCCATGCTGATCGCCGAGACTCTGCGCCAGACGGCGATCTACTTGGGGCATACGCAGTATCGTGTGCCGCTCGGCCATCCGTTCGTCATGCAGACCCTGCGGGTGGACGCGGCGGTGGACGCGCTGGCCATCGGGGCCGGAGCCGCAGAGGTCGTGCTCGACGCCTCCCTCGACGACCCGGTCTATCGCGGCGGGTTGCTCTCCCAGTTCGACCTCACGGTGGTGTTCGCCATCGACGGACAGCGGGTGGGCACGGGAGAGGGGGTGGCCAACGTCCTCACCCCGGACGCCTACCAGCGGCTGCGCTGGAACGGCGCCGGCCCCCGCCGGATCGGGGATCCCGTCTGCCCCCCGCCGATTTCCCCCGTCGTCGTCGGCCAGTCCCGGCCCGTGGACGTCGTCCTCGGACCGCAGTACGCCGAGAACCGCTGGCGTCTGCGGGTCGACGATCGGCACCCCGTCCTGTTCGACCATCCCAGCGACCACGTGCCCGGAATGCTCCTCCTCGAAGCGTTCCGCCAGAGCGCCCGCGCCGCGTGCGGGTGTCCGGACGCGGATATCGCGCTCATCGAGGCCACCTATCACCGGTTCGTGGAACTGGACGAGCCCGCGAACGTGGTGGCGCGAATCGATGCGCACGATCCGTGGATCGTGCGCACCACCGTCGAGCAGTGGGGCGAGGTCCTGGCGAGCGGCGTCGTGCGGCTCGCGCCGGACCGGTCGCGATGCTGACCGCCGGCGACGTTCGTTCAGTCGCCGGACGGCGGCGTCCAGCGGGCCGCGCGGATCCGCGGCATCTCACCGTGGCGGTCGGCGGGCATCACGGCGGGCAGCAGCAGGATCCACATCTCGTCGAGGCGCTGCTCGAGATCCTGCCGGTGGGTGAGCACGTTGGACACGAGCTGGACACCGTTGTAGGCGGAGATCACGAACCGGGCCAGCATGGCCGCGTCGATCGTGTCGAGGATGTCGCCCTGGGCGATCGCCTGCTCGGTGAGCTTCTCGCAGGCGGCAATCCAGTCCAGGTACGGACCGGTGGGCCCGTCGGTGGCACTGAGTTCGAGGGTCAGACGGATTCCGGCCCGCACGATCGGCTCGTCGATCATCTGGCGCGCCATCTCGTGCGAGAGCATCACGATCTGTTCCAGCGCGGGAATGTCGAGGTTCGCGATGGCCTCGACCGCGGCGATCGAGATGCGATGCTGCTCCTCGATCACGACCTGCGCGAGCTCGTCCTTCGACCGGAAGTGGAAGTAGAGAGCACCCTTGGTGATACCCGAGCTCTCGACGATCGCCCCGAGGCTCGCGCCCTCGTAGCCCGATCGTTCGAAGTTCTCTGCCGCGCCCAGGACGATCTGCTGCCTGGTAGCCACCGCCCGCGCTTGCTGAGCCATCCGTCCTCACTCCGTTCCCACCCTGTGTTCCGACGAGGTGCATCGTGACGAACCCCATCGGGTTTCCCCCACCCGGCCGAATCGTACCCGCCGCCCCGGAATGCCGCCGCGACGAACCTTCGGCGCAGCACCCGCGAATCGCGGTGATCGGCGCGACCGGCTTCGTCGGCGGCGCCGTGCTGGCCGGGCTCACGGAGGCGGGTGTGCCCGGCACGGCCGTCGCGCGACGACCCGACGACGTGCCCGCCGCGGCGACGCGACGGATCGCGGCGGACCTGACCGAACCGCCGTCCCTGGGCACCGTGATCGCCGCCGCCGACGTGATCGTGCATGCGGCCTCGTACACCGGATCGGACCCGCAGACGTGCGACGAGGTGAACCGTGCCGGGACCGAGAACCTGCTGGCGGCAGCGAACCGACAGCACCGGCCCCACGTGATCTACGTCAGCACGATCGGAGTCTACGGACCGGGCCCGCACCGCGGCGTCGCCGAGGACGCCGTCGTGCCGAACCCGGTCTCGGTGCTCAGTGCGAGCCGGCTCGCGGCCGAGCTGGCCGTGCGGGACTACGGGGGCACGGTGGTGCGCGCCGCCTTCGTCCACGGACCCGGAGACCGCTGGTTCGTGCCCGGAATCGCGCAGATCCTCACTCGTCTCGGTGCGTGGGTCGAGGACGGACGCCCGTTGCTGTCGGTGATCTCGGTCGGTGATCTCGGCCGCCTGATCGCGGCACTCGCGGTTCGCGGCACCCGTCCCGGGGCCGGCGGCGCTGTCCTGCATGCCGCCCACCCGGAGCCGGTGAGTGTGCGCGCACTCGCCTCGGCCGTCGCGCGCGACGCCGGATTCGACCTGCCCAGCACCAGTCTCGGGTACGACGAGGCCGTGGCCCTCGCGGCGGAGCGGGGACTGACGGAGCGGCACATCGATCTCGCCGGTCACGACCACTACTACGACGCGACGCGCATCTGGCGGGAGACCGGGCTGCGCGTGCCACCCCCGGCCTTCACTCCGTAAGGGGTGGGCACGGCGCCGTTCCCGGCCACCGGGAAACCGCCGGATGCCGCCGGGGCGGGACGGCTACCGTCGCGACGGTGACCACCGTGCCGAGCTCGAACACTCCGTCGCATCCACTGCTGTCCGGACGGACCGCGGTCGTCACCGGAGGAGCGAACGGCATCGGCGCGGCCGTCGTGCGGTTGTTCGCCGAGCACGGTGCCCGCGTCGTCCTCGTCGACACCGATCGCCGGGCGGCCGAGCAGCTCGCCGCCGAAGTACCCGCCGCGGTTCCGATCGTCGGTGACGCAGCGGACCCGGCGGTCGCGACGGAGGCCGCCGCCCGTGACCCGGACGTGCTCGTCAACAACGTCGGCGACTTCCTCCGCGCCGCGACGCCCTTCGCGGAGGCCGACGAATCCGAGTGGGAAGCCCTCGCCCGCGTCAACCTCGACCACGCCCTGCGGATGACCCGCGCCGTCCTTCCCGGCATGATCGACCGGGGGAGGGGCGGTTCCGTCGTCAACGTCACCACGGTCGAGGCGCACCGGGGCATTCCCGGGCACGTCGTGTACGGCACGTACAAGGCCGGGCTACGGCACTTCACCCGCAGTCTCGCCCTCGAGGTCGGCCGGCACGGCATCCGGGTGAACGCGATCGCACCCGACCTGATCGAGACGCCGCAGGTGCCGTACGAGCGGCTCGTGCCCGAGGCGGACCGGCACCGCTGGCCGGGCTGGGCGCCGCTCGGCGGTCCGGGCCGGCCCGAGGACGTCGCCGGGCCGGCTCTGTTCCTCGCCTCCGACCTCTCCCGCTACGTGACGGGGTCCACGGTGCACGTCGACGGTGGCAGCTACGCGGCCGGCGGCTGGTTCGCCCGCGCCGACGGATCGTGGACCAATCGTCCCCTCGCGCCCTGATCCCTACCACCGAAGGACCTTTCGCGTGAATCCTCCCACCCTGAGCGTCAACCTCCCCAACTTCGGCGACGTGCTGGCCCGCGACAACTACGCCCACCTCGTGGACGTCGCGGTCCGGGCGGAGGAGAGCGGGGTGGACCGGGTCAACGTCACCGACCACGTCGTGATGGGGTCCGACACCTCCGGTTACGCGTGGGGACCGTTCGCCACCGAACCCGATGCGATGTGGCTCGAACCCATGACCGTGCTGGCGGTGATCGCCGGCCGGACCCGCACGATCCGCCTCGGCACCGGCGTGATCATCGCGGCGTTGCGGGGCGCGGCCGTGCTCGCCAAGACCGCGGCCACCCTGGACCACCTGTCCGGCGGGCGGCTCGACCTGGGCGTCGGAACCGGCTGGCAGGAGAAGGAATACGAGGCGGCCGGGTTGAGCTTCCGCGAGCGCGGGCCGCTGCTCGACGACACGCTCGCCGCCTGCCGGGCCCTGTGGGAGCACGCCCCGGCCTCGGTGCAGCGGCCCAGCGTGGCCTTCACCGAGGTGTACTGCTCGCCGCGCCCCGGAGACCGGCGGATCCCGGTCTGGGTCTCGGGATCGTTGTCGAAACCGGTGATCCGCCGGCTCGCCCGATGGGGCGACGGGTGGATCCCGATCATGGGTGCCGGACCGGACGAGCTGCAACGGGGCCGCGACCTGCTCCGTGCCGCGCTCGAGCGGGAGGAACGCGACCCCGACCACCTGCAGATCCGCGGGCGGCTGCAGGTGGTGCACGAGGCGAGCGGCGAGATCGCCGTGCCGGAGACCGCTCGGGCGGTGAAAGAGCTCCTTGCCGTCGGCGTCACCGATGTGATGGTCCCGCTGACCATGGTGCATCCCGATCCGGACCGGGCCGCGGACCGGCTCGCGACGCTCGTCACGGTGCTGCGGGAGGCGGCAGCCTAGAGCGACGGTCCCACCACGACCTGCGGTGCGGTGGCATCATGCCGGGGTGGAACGTGCATGGATGCAGCCGCTCGCCGAACTCGGCGCGGGCACTGTCACCGCGCTGGTCCCCGACACCCTCGTCGACCTGCTCGGCCGCGGTCTCGCCCTCCGGTACGCCGGCCGTCCGGTCGAGACGACCGTGCAGGGAGCGCCGCTGCGTGCCGTCGTCGACGGCGTCCGAATCCGTCGTGACCGCGCGCATCTGCGCGCCCGCGTGCGGCTGAGCCGACTCGACTGGGACGACCGGCGCATCGACAGCCTGACGGTGACCGCACACGGGCTGCGGATCGTGCCGGGCTTGTCCACCCGGATCAGCGCGGCGCGTCTCGACGTGCAGGGCGTCGCACCGATCACCGTCGTGCTGGACTGGTTCAACTCCCTCGACACGCCGTGGCGGCTGAGTCGCGGGGACGACATCCGCGCCGATCACCGTCGGCTGAACGTCAGCGCCGTCGTGGACGGGGCGGTCGTCGACGACGTCGCCTACGTGGAGTTGCTGCGCCTGCGCTGCTACGGCCTGCTCGTACCGGTCGTCGCGGCTCGGCGGGTTCCGTTGCCGCCGTTGCCGGCCGGGATTCGCAAGGTGTACGCCGCCCGACGAGGCGACGACGTGCGGTTCGGTTTCGAGATCGCGGACGTCGACGGTGTGCTGCCCTTCGGGGACAGGCCACGCAGGTAGTCGCGCACTGTTCGCCCTCCGAAGCGGACGGTGTCGGGTCAGGGCCGCCGGGCGGCCCACGCCGTGCGGACGCTGCGGACCGTCAGATCCGGTCGCCGCGCCAGGTGTTCGGGGCTGCCGGGCGACAGCAGGCGATCGAGCCGGTCGAGGTCGTCCCTGTCCAGTCGATCGTCGAGCGCGTCGCGGATGCGGGCCAGGTAGGTCGATGCGTACCGCACCGTGTTCGATTGTGCCGCAGTGGCTTCCGTCGAGAACCGTTGCCGGTCGACGACCTCGAACCCGGCGCGCTCGAGGTGGGCGTGCCAATCGGGGTGGGCGTTCCACCCTGCCTCCGTGAGCGCCCGAAGGCAGCGCTCCTCGAGGCCGGGCCGGTCCTGTCCGGTGTCGTCGGGCAGGAAGCGCGGCAGCTCGTCCATCTCGACGACGACGAGCAACCCGCCGGGCGTCAGGCCGGCGTGGAGGTCGCGCAGCACCCGATCCGGGTCGGCGACCTCGTGCAGCGACGAGGCCGCCCACGCGAGGTCGACCTCGTCGACCGGAAGCCGGGTGGTGTCCAGGTCGGCGAGGACGGTCCGGATGCGTTCGGCGAGGCCGTGTTCGCGGGCGGTGGCGCGGACGCGGTCGAGCATCGATGCCGACCGGTCGACCGCGACGATCTCCGCGTCGGGGAATCGACGGGCGAGAGCCACGCTGCCGGTTCCGGTTCCCGCCCCCACATCGGCGATCACCCGGGGACGGACCGGGGCGTACGGTTCGGCCCACGCCGTCACCTCGTCCAGATACGCGCCGAGCACCTCGGCGTCGAGGTCGAGGAGGTCCGCCAGGCCGGCCTCGTGATGCGTGTGCGGGTGGCCCGGAGAGTGGGTGTGGTGCGTCATGTCGCTCACGGTAGCGGCCGTGGTGCCTATGACGCATACCATCTTGCGTATGACGCAAGATCTGGACGCCGTGATCCGCCGCCGCATCCGCAGCCTGCGCCTGGCCCGCGGCTGGTCGCTCGATTCGCTGGCGGCCCGCTGCCGGCTCAGCCCGTCGACGCTGAGCCGCATCGAGACCGGCAACCGCCGGATCGCTCTCGATCAACTGGTGCCGATCGCCCGGGCCCTGGGCACCACGCTCGATCAGCTCGTCGAATCCGCCGAGGACGAGGACGTGGTGATCCGGCCGCAGCCCGAGCACATGCCCGGGGTGACGACGTGGCTGCTGTCCCGGGAGCGGGCCCTGCACGGCGTGACGGTGGCCAAGATGCGCATCACCCCCGACCGGCCCACCGGAACCGGTGCGGCGGCGGTGCATCCGGGCCGGGAGTGGTTCACCGTGCTCGCCGGCACGGCCCGGCTGCAATTGGGCGAGCGGACGGTGCTGGTGCGGACCGGCGAGGCCGCCGCGTTCTCGACGATGGTCCCGCACGTCATCGGTGCCCACGACGGTCCGGTGGAAATTCTCACGATCTTCGACCACGACGGCGAGCGTGCCCACCTCCACGGTGAGCACGGCTCGTCGCGGCCGTGACGCCGGCGCTACCGCGACATCACCGACGGCCCCTCGGCCCCGACATGCATCGTGTCGTCACCGAGATGTGATCCGTGAGAGACACGTTCAGTCGGGGGGTAGGTCGCGTACGTATCGGCCGGGGGCGGCCTCGAGTGGGGGATGCCGGGCACTGCCGGGCGCGCTCGGCGCGGGCATCTCCTCCCCGCTGTGGGCGAGCACCCAGTCGGCCCAGGCCTGCCACCAGCTGCCCTGCTGCCGCTCGGCGCCCTTCAGCCAGGCATCGGGGTCCGGGCCCGGTGTGCCACCGGTCCAGTAGTGCGCCTTCGGGTTGCCGGGCGGGTTGACCAGGCTGGCGATGTGCCCGGAGAAGCTGAGCACGAACTCGGTGTCGCCGCCGAGCAACTCGGTGGTGCGGTAGCAGTTGCGCCACGCGGTCAGGTGATCGGCGATCGCGCCCGAGACGAAGGTGGGTACGGTGATCGACGTCAGGTCGAGGGGCGTGCCCAGCACGGTGAACGCGCCGGGTTCGACGAGCAGGTTGTCCCGGAAGAGGTCGAGGAACTGCCCGTGCAGGGCGCCGGGCAGGTTGGTGCCGTCGGCGTTCCAGGCGAGGATGTCGAAGGCCGGCGGGGTGCGCCCCATGAGGTAGTTGTTGACCACGTAGTTGAACACCAGATCGTTCGGGCGCATCCAGGTGAACGCCGAGCCCATGTCCCGGGCGCTGATGAGGCCCTTGCGGCGGGACCGGCCCTTGGCGAACCGGATCAGGGCAGGCCGGGCGAACGCGCCGAGCAGTGCCGGATCGCCGAAGTCGAGCATCGTCACCGCATACGCCATGCTGTGCACCCGGTCGTCGCCCCGGGCGGCCAGATGGTTGAGCACCGTGGTGGCGAGGATCCCGCCGGCGCAGAAGCCGATCAGATTCACCTCGTCGCTGCCGGTGATCTCCCGTACCTCGTCGATCGCGCGCAGCACCCGCCCGGCGTAGGTGTCGAAGTCCCAGTCACCCTGCTCGGCGGTGGGATTGCGCCACGACAGCAGGAAGGTCTGCTGGCCCCGGCCGACGCTGTACTCGACGAAGCTGCGTCCCGGGCGCAGGTCCAGGAAGTAGTACCGGCCGATGGGCGGGGGCACCACGAGCACCGGCCGGCGGCGGACCGTCGCCGTGGTCGGGGTGTACTGCAGCACCTCGGCGACCTCGTCGCGGGAGATCACCGCCCCCGGGGTCACCGCCAGGTCGGTGCCGACGGTGAAGGCGCCGCGTCGGACCATCGACGGCATGCCCCGGTTCTCGACCACATCGGAGACGAAGTGCTTCGTGCCGCGCACCAGGCTGAGGCCGGCGGTGTCGAACGCCTCCTTCAGCGCGGCGGGGTTGGTCCACAGGTAGTTCGTCGGCGCCAGGGCGGCGGTGAGGATGTCGGCGGCGAATTTGGCCTCGGCGGCCCGGCGTGGGTCGATGCCGCGGCCGACGTCGGCGACGACGCCGTCGACGGCGTCGGTGGCGGCCAGGTAGGTCTGCTCGAGCCGGCGGTAGGCCGGGTGCGTGCTCCACGCCGGATCGGCGAACCGGCGGTCCCCCTCGGCGGGGGCCACCGTGGATCGACCGGCGGCGATCTTCGCCAGTTCCTTGCCGAACGCCGCGCCGTGCCGGGCCACGGTCCGGCCGTGACCGAACACGTCGGCCAGGGCACCGACGGCCGCCCCGAGCCGCGGCGGCGCGACGTCCTCGCCGCCGCCGATCGACTCCTCGACGCTGTCCCCGATCACCGATCGTGTCTGGGTCATCTCGCGCCTCCCTTCGACACCTGGATTGTCGCACCGGATCGGTGTCCCAGCGGCCGGGTATTGCGTGGGCGACAGGTGCAGTCGTCGGAACCGGGCCACTCGGGCCGGTACCGGCCGTGCCGGGCCCCCGTCCGGTGATCGTGACAAGCGTCCAGTTCGCAATCACGTCCACGTGTTACGAGCCGGTCGGCGGGGCGCCACCGCCACTCGGGGCGGAGTCGTTGTTGCATGTGCGGTGGCAAGTGATGCCCGCATCGGGCGGCGTGTGCGCATCACTTGCTCGGTATGAGGGGCAGCTATCGGACGAGTCGGACCGCGACCAGAGGGGCGTGCGGGAAGATCTTCTCCGTACCGTCGGGCATGAACCCGTTACGGCGATAGAAGCTGTGGGCGCGGGGATTGTCCTCGGCAACCCACAGTTGAGCGGGTTCTCCGACGAGAACGGCATCGAGAAGTAGTTGCCCGGCACCGCTTCCGTGGTGTTCGGGGAGGAGATAGAGGGTGTAGAGCTGGAGGTCTCGGACGGGGTCGTCGTCCTCGATCGGTGGGCCGGCAGCAGCGAACCCGACGATGTCTCCGTGTGTTTCGGCGACGCGGAGTCGTGGCGGACGGTGCAGCCCGTTCAGTACGGAGCGCCACATGGCTGTGCGCTGCTCGAGCGCGGTGGCGTCGAAGTACGAGCTGGGGAGGAGGCTGCCGTAGGTTGCCTGCCAGGTGGCGACCTGCACTCGAGCGATCGCCTCGGCATCGGCGGGCTCCGGTTCCCGCACGTGAAACCTCGCAGCCTCCTGCACGGTTCGAGACTACCGTTCGTCCCGAACATGACGGCGCAGACGTGCATCGCTCCGTCTACGGACGTCCGGAACTGTCTGGCGCTCACCGTGGGGCCCGACGCTCGAGGGCACCGGCCGCGGCGACAGCGACCACCCTTCGGCCGCGGGGCGTGAGTTCGAGTTCGGCACCCCGATCGGGGAGCCGGCGATCACCACGGATCTGTTGCTGCACCGGCGTGGTGCAGTGTATGTCACTGTGTGCGAACGGGATTGCGGCCGACCGGCCGTCGAACAGTCGATGGTCCGTTCGGCCGTCCCGGACCACTGTGCCGCCCGACCCAGGGTGACGAAAGGGGTGGTGCTATGGATGTATTCGGATTCGAGTGGGGCCCGGAAATCACTGGAACAGTATTGTATCGAAAACGCGTACGTTCTAGAATAGGGGTATGGCCACGGTCGAGTACGACTCGACGGCCGGCGGCTCCGGAACTCGCCGGTACCGCTCTTCGCTGCGCCGGATGCAGGCAGCCCAGACGCGGAGGGTCGTGCTCGAGGCCGCCACCCGCTTGTTCGCCGAGCGCGGCTGGGTCGGCACCGGGATGCGCGAGGTCGCGCGGACCGCCGGGGTGTCCGTCGAAACCGTCTACGCAACGTTCGGATCCAAGGCGGATCTGTTGAAGTCGGCGCTGGACGTCGCCGTCGTCGGCGACGACGCGCCGGTGCCACTGGCCGCCCGGCCCGCCTACACGGAGATCGGTTCCGGACGAACGACCGGCGAGCGCATCGAGATCACCGCGCGCATGATTGCCCTGATCAACGAGCGCCTCCATCGCCTGGCCGCGGCACTGCGCCAGGGGGCGACGGTCGATCCCGCGCTCGCCGCGGTGGTTGCCGATCTGGAGCGGCAACGCAGGCTCTCGATCGCCGACGTCGCCGGCGTGATTCTGGGCCGCCACCCGGATCCCGGTCAGGTCGACGAATTGTGGGTTCAGGCCGGGGACCAGGTCTACGCCCTTTTCATCGAAGGATGCGGCTGGAGTCGGGTCCGCTACGAGGCGTGGCTCATCGACCGCATCGAAGAAATTCTCGATCGCCCGGGGTGAGACTCGGGTGCCCATGGCTGGAGACGAACATGACAACCGACACTCTGCCCCCCGCCGACACGCGGATCATGCGTGTCGTGCACAGCGCGCTGCGCCGCGATCTGACGCGCGCCGCCCAGGTACTGCGTACCGCGCCTGCGCCCGAACGGACCCAGCGGGTCGCCCTGGCCGATCATCTGGTGTGGATGATGCAGTTCCTGCACCTGCACCACAGCGGCGAGGATCAGGGACTGTGGCCCCTGGTGCGCGCCGTGAACCCGGCCGCCGAGGCCCTGCTCGACGAGATGGACGCCGACCATGCGCGGATCGGCCCCGAGATCGAACGGGTGACCGCTGCGGCCACCGACTACCGTGCCGATCCCGCGGCCCGAGAAGATCTGGTGCATGCCCTCACCGCACTCGAACAGGTACTGCTGCCGCATCTGCAGCGCGAAGAGGACGAGATGATGCCGGTCGTCGCCCGGACCCTGACCCGTCGTCAGTGGGACGAGGTGGAGCAGAAGGTGTTCATTGCCTCGAAGACGAAGCGGGAGTTGGGGATCGAAGCTCACTGGGTGGTCGACGGGGTCGATCGGGAAGACTACGACGTCGCCGTCGGCAAGGTCGGCCCCGCTACTCGGTTCCTGCTGCGGCATGCGTTCGCACGACCGTATCGGCGGGCATGCGCCGCTCGGTGGGGCGCCGACGTCGATGTCGGCCCGCGGCTGCACCGGCCGCCCCGCACCGAGGGGTCGGTGGAACTGCGGATCGACACCCCGGCCCGGCAGCTGTACGACGCGGTCGCCGACGTCACGCGCATCGGGGAGCGCAGCCCCGAGTGCCGCAGCTGCGAGTGGCTGCCGGGACGATCGCCGGGGACGGTGGGGGCCCGCTTCCGCGGACGCAACCGCGCCCATCACACCCGATGGTCCCGGGTCTGCGAGGTGACCGCCGCCGATCCTGGCGAGAGGTTCGAATTCCACACCGTCTCGGACCGGCGCAACCCGCTCTACCACGACTCGACCACCTGGTCCTACGTGTTCCGGACCGACGGTGACGGGACCCGGGTGACGCACTCGTACCGGATCGACGTACTGCCGTACCGCCCCCTGCTCGCGCTCTACTCCCGCCTGCATCCGCAGCACCAGGACATGCGGCCACAGATGCGACAGAACCTGGAGACGCTGCGGCGGCAGGCCCGCGCCGGCACGCCTACAGGGCCGACTCCTGCCTCATACACCTGACGCGCATGCCACGCCGATCTGTCCGAAGGGTGCTACGAGGGCTCGGTGCCCTGATCCTGCCGGTGCGACATTTTCGACGTGCACTCCACGAAGGCGCCGACCGCGTCCGCGGTCTGCTCCCGATGGTGTTCGCGGCCGGCCCGGCGAACCGGTCGGACGGCTTCCTCGAGCTGAACCTGCTCGCGTGCGAGGGGTGCATCGATCCCGACGACGAGGAGATCGGCGCGGTGTGGGCCGCCGTGGACCGAGCCGACCGGAAGCTCGCTCCCCGGCAGCATCTGGCGTGACCCCCGGTTCGTCCCGACCGGTGCCGCGATCGAGGCGCTCCCGCGTGGCATCCCCCATGTCGTGCCATGTTCGACGGCCCGGTGCGAGTGGGGATCCGCCTGCGCTGCAGAGGTGGAATAGAAACGGGATTGAAGTGGAAATATTGCGTTATATGGTCGCAGTCGAGACTATATATGAGTGAAGGAGATGTCGGTAGCGGCCGCAGCTGTCGAACTGGGAGTCAGCAGGCGACAGGTCGCCCGCTTGGCTCGCGCCGGCGAAGTGGTGGTAGCGCGTGAGATCGGTGACATGCTGCTCCTGGATGCCGGCTCGGTGCACCGTCGTGCACAGTTGCGCCCGGTCCGCGGGCGGCCCTGGAACGAAGACGTCGCCTGGGCGGCGTTGACGCTGCTGTCCGGGGAGGACGTGGACTGGATACCGGCGGCGCAGATGGCCCGGCTCAAGCACCGGCTCCGGCGATCCAGCGCGCAGGAAGTCGCATTTCTCGCGCGTCGCCGTGCGGCGGTTCATCGCATGCGTGGATGGGCCGGCAGCGCGGCGAACCTCTCCGAGTATCTGGTGCTGACCGGCGCAAGCGCGCTGGTACGACGCCCCGTCGCGAGCAAGTTCGGTTTGGCTGCGAGCCGGAGAGGAATCGACGGATATGTACTGGCGGAGGAGTACGACGGTCTTGTCGATCACTTCGGTTTGACCGTCGACGGGGATGGTGACATCACTGTGCGGGCGGTGACGATCGCGGATGCCTTTCGTGGGGGAGAGGTGCCGCTGGCAGCTGTCGCAGTGGATCTGATGGACTCTCTCGACACTCGCGAGCGTAGCGCCGGCACGCGGGTGCTACAGAATTTGCTCGATGACGTCCGGTGACCGGCCGAGATGGGAAGTGCCGGCTCCTGTCGGCGGGTGGACGCCGCCGTGACCCCAGGTAGCGGAACTGTCCCGGACGATCTCGCGCCCCGTCATCGACCGAAGGTGGCCGGCCGTGAGGTATTCGCCGTGCCTGCAGGAACTTCGGCTCTCCGCAAGACCGTCGACTGCATCGTCGAGTACGACGACGGATCGATCCGGCTGAGCGTTCCTGACGTCCTCGGTGCGCTGGTGCTGAAAGGTGCTGCCTACAAGGAGGACGCACGGGACCGAGCGCGGCACCTCGACGACGCGGTGGTGTCGGCGTGTGCGATGAGCGATCCGTTGGGCGACAGCCTACGCATGGAAGGCAGTGATCGTGGACGGGTCCGGGTCTTGGCCGACGCATTGGCCGCAGAGTCGCATCCGTCCTGGTTGCAGGTTCCCGAACAGTTCCGAAGTCAGGGGTACCACGCACTTCTTCGAGTGGTCGAAGAGCCGAAGCCTGTTCCGCCGCAGCGGAGACTGGGGAGGTAGGGGCGAGCGCAATGTGCTCGGTGGCAGCAATTCCGTTGCTCTGGGACGATTTCCGCCAGAGACGTCACGAAGCCGTTCCACGTGCGCTGCCCTCGGCTCCGCAAGAGAATTGCTGAGCCATCCGTGGCGTGTCGACGAGGACCGAGAGCCGGTGAACCGACGAGACGCGTTACCGCGAAAGGCGCTCCGTCACCATCTCGATCCCCGAGACGGCAACCGGCGAAGTCCTACCGGAGCGGCTTCAGAAAGTCGAAGAACCCGGGTGTGTGCACCTGCCGCAGCCGGGTGAGCTTGCGGTAGCTGATCAACCACACGCCGTCGACCTTCCGGTACTCCTCGTGGTAGTGGCCCCAGCCGTGCAGGTGTTCCTCGACGGTCCCGTTCGTCCACCACAGTTCGTCCTCCATCGCCCAGATGCCGGTCGCGGTGGTGTCGCCGGTGAGGGTGATCTCGGGAGTGTGACCGTGGTGCGCACTGGTGACCGGAGTGCCTCCGTCGAGCAGGTTCTCGATGGCGCGCCGCAACGGTTCGCGGCCCACGACCCGATTGGACCGTCCACCGGTGCGCGGCTGGGTGTCCTCGGGCAGACCGCCCCAGGTCTCGCTCACCACGTCCTCGGTGTGCAGGGTGGGGTACAGATCCCACTGCTTGGTGTCCATCACCCGCAGCCGTGCGGCGAAGAGCCGCTTGATCTCCTCGACGGCCAGCAGTTGTTCCGCGGCGCTCGGTGTCAGGCCCGCGTCGGTCTGTGTCACGAAGGTTTCCCCCTCACTCGGATCGGAGCAACGTCACTTCACGGTCGGCGGTGAGATCGACGACCAGTTCCCGGCGCGAGATGCGCCAGCCGTCCGGCTCGCGCCGGTACTCGTCCCGATAGCGGACGGACACCGTGTAGTCCCGGTAGCCGTCGCCGCTCGGGTACACGTGGTGCGCCTCGCAGTACAGCTCGCCCCGGGCGCGGTCGCCGTCGAGGTCGATCACGTGCTGGCCGAGGACGTGGCGTGTGGAGTGCAGGTGCGCGACCGCGGCGAGCACCCCGTCGGCGATCGGTCCGGCACCGGTGAGCACCGGGTCGTGTCCGCGACGGACCAGCCCGGGCGGCTGCACGAACTCGGCGTCGTCGGTGAAGAGCGAACGCAGCACGGCCGGCTCGCGGCGGTCGACGGCACGGGCGTACCGTGCGACGACGTCCGTGAGCGCGAGGCGATCCTCGAGTGGGCTGCTCATGCGGGCATTCTCCATCGCTCGACGTCCGGCGCGCGCTCGTCGTCCCACTGATCGGTCGGCGACGAGGCCGCTCCGGGGCGGGTGAAGCGCAGGACCGGGCAGCTGCCCGGGTGGTCGGCGACGGTCACGACGAGACCGGGGTGGTCGGTGACGGCGGGCAGCAGCGCGGCGTACGTCGTCGCAAGCGCGTCGGCGAACGTGCGCCGGTGCGGACTCACCGGTCCCGCAGCGCCGGGGCGCAGCACGGACGTCGTCGCGGTCCCGCCGGGCGGCGACGCGTGGTGCTCGCCGGTGACCACGACGTGGTCGAAGCGGTCGGCGGTGATCTGATCGTCGTGGTTCTCGATCCCGACGAGCACCGCGATGTGGGCGGGGTCGAGGAGGGACTCGGCGGCGTCCGCCAGCACTCGCACCGTGCGCGGCAGCCCGTGGGCCGGCATCAGCACGGCGCGGTGGCCGGTGCCGATCGCGCTGACCCACGGTCCCAGCAGCGAGAACAGGGGTGCGGTGCGGCTTCCCACGATGGCCACCGTCCCGGCGTCGTGGTGCGGGCCGCAGTGCCACAGCGCCCCCGACGGCCCGGGTATCCGGTAGGTGGGCCGACCGGCGCTACCCCAGCCTTCCAACGACTCCCGCACCCGGTGCAGTGCCGTCAGGGACGTGAGGATGTCGTCCATGACCACGTGGGTCGGCAGTTGTCCGTCGAAGTCGGCGTGGACCGCCTCGGTGAGCGGCTTGTGGTGCTGCACGAGCAGATCGATCATGGCGCGGACGGGCCGGACCCGGTGGCCCGGATCGGTGGCCGACGCCGTGGACGGCGTCCGGCGCTGCCGATCGAGCACAGCGGAAAGTTGCTCGGGGAACGAGGATCCCATGGAGGCCTCCTGTCGTCACCGCCGCGCACCCGCCCCGTTCGGGTCAGGTCAGCGACGCTTCGTGGATCGCGCGGTCGAATTCGGGCAGCGGCCCCCCGGCTTGCAGGGTGGTCGCGAGGGCCGGGTCGGCCAGGTGCAGGCGGCCGACGGCGATCAGGTCGAATTCGCCGCTGTCGATCCGTCGTTCCACCTCGTGGACGTTGTCGTCGATCGGTGCCGAGCCGCTGATCCGGCTCTCCCGCAGCGACTTGCCGATGCCGACGCTGCCGACGGCCATGGTGGTCACGCCCGTCAGCTGCTTGGCCCAGCCGGCGAGCGAGAGGTCGCTGCCCTCGAAGGCGGGGGTGTCGAAACGGCGGATGCTCGCGTCGAGGATGTCGACGCCGGCCTCGACGAGAGCGCCGAGGATCACCTTCAGCTCGTCGGGCGTCTCGGCGATGCGCGCGGTGTAGTTCTGCTGCTTGTGCTGCGAGAAGCGGAACACGATGGGCAGATCGTCGCCGATCTCGGCGCGGATGGCCGCCACGACGGCCGCGGGGAATCGGGTGCGCCGCTCGAGGTCACCGCCCCACGCGTCGGTCCGGGTGTTGGTGCCCTCCCACAGGAACGAGTCCAGCAGGTAGCCGTGCCCGCCGTGCAGCGCGATGCCGTCGAATCCGGCCTCGGCGGCTGCGGCGGCGGCGCGAGCGTAGGCCGCGATCACGTCGGCGATGTCCTGCTCGGTCATCGCCTCCGTCGGCCGGGTGGCCCACGCGACGTAGTCCTCCGGGTACGAGGTGATGCCCAGGGCGCCCCAGCTGCCCGACGGACGCATCGGCTTCAGTGCGGGATCGACCGCGCTCATCGCGCCCCACAACGGTCCGACGTGCCACAACTGCGGGACGATCCGGCCCCCGGCGTCGTGTACTTCGTCGACGACCCGGCGCCACCCCGCGAGTGCCTCGGTGCCGTGCATGCGCGGAACACGCGGATTGTCCACGGCCGTCGGGTGATCGATGGCGACACCCTCGGTGACGATCAGGCCCGTCCCACCCGCGGCCCGCCGCCGGTAGTAGGCGGCGACGTCCTCACCCGGCACACCGTCGATCGAGTACGACCGCGTCATCGGTGACATCACGATGCGGTTCGCCAACTCGAGCGAACGCACACGGAGCGGGCGGAAGAGCGGGGAGGAGGAAGCCATGCGGTCGAAACCCTCTCTCGGACGGTACGGACGTGGCTGCCGTGCGGCAGACCGGATATGGATGCGGCCCGCCGGCCGGGTACGACACCGGCCGGCGGGCCTGTAGGACGCAGATTTCCACGCGGCACCGCCCCTGTCGATCGGGTGTCCCACTCAGTGCGATGGAACCCGGCGCGAGAGAACCCCGCTCACCGCAGCTTGATGCTGCCCCCGTCGGCCATCAGCGTCTGCCCCGTCATGTACTTCGAGTCGTCGGAGGCGAGGAACACCACCACCGGCGCGATGTCCGTCTCCGGGTCGCCGATGCGCTGCAACGGCACCTTCGCCGCCGCGGCGGCCGCCCGGTCGGGGAACGCCTGCTGCCAGGCCTGCACGCCTTCGGTCGCGGCGAACGGGCACACGACGTTGACGCGGATGCCGTCGGCGGCCCATTCGTTCGCGGCCACCCGGCTGACCGCCCGGATCGCCTCCTTCGCCGCCGCGTACGACGTCTGCGTCGGCATGCCGTCGAGGGCGGACCCGGAGCCGAAGTTGACGACGGAACCCCGGGCCTGCTTGAGCTGCGGGTAGCAGGCCTGCATGAGGTGCACGGTGGGGTAGAACCCCGTGCCGAACGACAGCTCGAACATCTCCGGGGTGTGCTCGACCAGCAGTGCCTGGCGCGACGCGTGCGCGTTGTTGACCAGGATGTCGATGCCGCCGAACGCCGCGACGGCGGCGTCGCGGATCTGGTCCGCGCTCTCGCGCCGGGAGATGTCGGCCTGCAGGAACTTCGCCTCACCGCCGGCCCCGGTCAGCTCGGACTCGAGCGCGCGCCCCCGATCGTCGTCGACGTCGACGAACAGCACGCGGGCGCCCTCGCGGACGAACACGCGGGTCACCGCGCGGCCGATCCCGCCCGCACCGCCGGTGACGACGGCGGTCTTCCCGCGCAGTTTCACGGCCACGTCCCTTCCACTCATGCGCCGACGGGGTCGCCCGTGGCGAGCGCGACCTTCTCCAGTTCGGCCACACTGTAGGCGGCGTAGGTCTCGTACGGGCCGCGACCGGAGAAGTAGGACGAGAGCTGGTCACCGAGTTCGTCGACGGTGAACGCGGAGCCCGCGGCGTCGAAGCGGTGCTCGACCTTGGGGGCCTCCATGAGCGCGACCATCTTGCCGTACACGACGAAGACCTGACCGTTGACCTCGTCGGAGGCGGGGGAGGCGAGGTACCGGACCAGGGTGGCCACTCGCTCGGGCGCGAGCGGGTCCAGACCCGACGCGCCGGTGTTGTTCTCGCCGAATGCGTCCGCAGTCATGGCCGTGCGGGCGCGCGGGCAGATGGCGTTGGCCCGCACCCCGTACCGCGACAGGCCCTGGGCGGTCGACAGGGTCAGGGCGGTGATGCCGGCCTTGGCGGCCGAGTAGTTGGGCTGCCCGGCCGAGCCGAACAGGAACGCCTCGGAGGAGGTGTTGATCACGCGGCCGTAGACGGGGCCGTTCGCGTCCTTCGACGCCTGCCGCCAGTGCACGGCCGCGGCGCGCGACGTCGCAGCGTGGCCCTTGAGGTGCACCCGGATCACGTCGTCCCAGTCCGACTCGGACAGGTTGAAGATCATCTTGTCGCGCAGGATGCCGGCGTTGTTGACCAGGATGTCCATCGATCCGAACTCGGTGACCGCGGTGCGGACGAGTTCCTCGCCGAGCGCCCAGTCCGAGACGTCGCCGGTGACGGCGACGGCGCGGCCTCCGGCGGCGCGGATCTCGTCGACGACGTCGTGGGCGGCGGCGCCCATGTCGTTGACGACGACGGCGGCCCCGGCGTCGGCGAGGGCGAGGGCTTCGGCACGGCCGAGGCCGGCGCCTGCTCCGGTGACGACGGCGGCGCGGCCGTCGAGGGTCAGGTTCTGGGTCATGATGGGCTCCTTGGGTCCGTGCGGGAGTGCAGAACGGTGACTGAAAACTAGTATTCATTCTAGTACCTGCACAAGGGTGTTCTCCGGCCGCACTCTCGCGAGCCGAGGGTGTTCCCGTAATTCCGCAGGCAACCGTGGGGCCTGGCCTTCGCGTCATCATCCGGCCGTTGATCCCGGAACAGGAATATGTTCTACTGAATTTGCTGTGATCCGCGGCACACCCGCGACGATCGCGTGGTCGTGCGCGTCCTGCCCCACCCACGAACCCCGGAAGGACCCGCGATGTCTCTGAACCTGGCCGATCTCACCGAGGCCGTCGTCGATGCGATACCCGACCGGACGGCCCTGATCTGCGGGGACGAGTCCCGGACGTACGCCGAGTTCGACGCGCGCGCCAATCGGGCCGCGCACCACCTCGCGGCCGTCGGAGTGACGGCAGGTGATCATGTGGGCCTGCACATGCGCAACAGCCTCGAGTTCCTGGAGGTCATGTTGGGCTGCTTGAAGATTCGCGCGGTGCCCGTGAACATCAACTTCCGCTACGTGGGTGCCGAGCTCGTGCACCTCTACACCGATGCGGACCTCGTGGCACTCGTGGTCGACGACGAGTTCGCCGACGTCGCGGCGCAGGCCGTGCCGCACACCTCACGGCTGCGGCACATCACCGTCGTCGGAAGCGCCGAGACGGCGGCGCTCGAGCAGGCCGCGGCAGCTGTGGACGCGACCGTGGCGCGGTACGCGGAGGCGGTGGAGAGCGCCTCGGGGGAGAGGGATTTCGGTGCGCGGAACGGCGACGACCGGTACATCCTCTACACCGGCGGCACGACGGGCATGCCCAAGGGCGTGATGTGGCGGCACGAGGACTTCTACTTCGCGGCGCTGGCCGGCGGCAACCCCTACGGCGAACCGCACCGCAGCCCTGCCGATCTCGCCGCGGCCGCCGCGGCCAACGAGCACCCGATGTCCTATCTCGTCACGGCGCCGCTCATGCACGGGGCCGCGATGTACTCGGTGCTGATGGGGCTGTTCACGGGTGCGAAGCAGGTGCTGATGCGGTCGTTCGATCCGATCGAGGCGCTGCGCCTGATCGACCGGCACCGGATCGCGATCGTGATGGTGGTCGGCGACGCCATCAGCCGGCCGCTGGCCGACGCGGTCGCCGCCCGCGGCACGGAGTTCGATCTGAGCTCTCTGCTGGTCATCGGCTCCGGCGGGGCGCTGTGGTCGGCGAGTGTGCGCGCACACCTGGCGGAGCTGCTGCCGAACGTCTACCTGCGCAACTCCTTCGGCTCGTCGGAGGCGGGCGCGACCGGCACCCTCGACGCCGGCTCCGACGGCCGTGCGCGGATCTCCCCGTCGCCGACGCTGCGGGTGGTCGACACGGATCTGGCCGAGGTCGAGCCCGGCTCGGAGACCATCGGTTACCTCGCCCGCATCGGCCACGTCCCCCTCGGCTACTACAACGACCCGGACAAGTCCGCGGCGACGTTCCCCGAGCGTGACGGTGTGCGCATGTGCCTGCTCGGGGACCTGGCCACCGTGGAGCCGGACGGTGCGATCGTCGTGCTCGGCCGCGGGTCGGCCTGCATCAACACCGGCGGCGAGAAGGTCTACGCGGAGGAGGTCGAGGAAGCCGTCAAGAGCCATCCGGCCGTCCTCGACGCCGTGGTGGCGGGGATCCCGGATCCGCTTCTGGGCGAGCGGGTCTCGGTGGCCGTCCAGTTCCGTCCCGGTGTGGACGCGCCCACGGCCACGGAACTGGCCGACCACTGCCGGACCCTGATCGCCGGGTACAAGATCCCGAAGACGATCGTGCCGGTTCCCGAGGTGCTGCGTTCGCCCGCCGGGAAGGCGGACTACCGGTGGGCGAGGGCGACGCTCGAGAACGCGACCGTCGACGCCTGACGTCGTCGGACGAGGAACGGCCGGCCCCGCATTCGGTGCCGGCCGTTCCCGGTGTCCGGGGCGGGTCAGCGACCGGCGCGGGCGAGCAGCTCGCGCGACTCGTCGCGGCCGTCGAGCACCCGGGCGGTGCGTCTGCGGATCCGCCACCGGCCGTCGTTCTTGACGAGTTCGAAGCGGTTGGCCGTCACGCGCCAGACCCGGAAGCCGTTCTCGTCGTGGCGCAGCAACTGCGAATGGCAGGTGGCCACGGCCGTGTCACCCTCGACCCGGATGTGCACGGGATCGAGGAGGTGTCCGCATCCTTCGTGGATGTAGTCCTGGTGCGGCCGTGTGCGCACCATCTCCATGATCTCCTTGCGGCCGTTCATGGTGCGCATGTCGACGTCGTAGACGGCGTCCTCGGTCCACAGTTCGCCCACCGCGTCGGCGTCGCCGGCATCGACGGCCGGGCCGTAGGCGGTGACGATCTCCTGGACGGCGATCTTGTCCTCGAGGAGCTGGACGCGGGCGAGGAGGGACCGGACGAGTTCTGCGGTGTCGGTCTCTGCGGTGTCGGTCTCTGCGGTGTCGGTCATGAGGTCTCCTGTTCGGATGGTTCGGCCGGGGCGAAGTCCAGCCCCAGATCGGTGCCGAGTGCCCGCAGGCACTCGAGTTGTTCGCAGTAGTGTTCGACGCCGGTCGCGGCGACGGTCGCTCCGACCACGGTGGCGCCGGCCTCGCGACGGCGATCCAGCGACCGGGCGGTGCGCTCGCGCGCGCCCAGCGGGTCGAGGGGCGCACCGGTGTCGAGGACGACGTCGAAGCCCTCCGGGCGGTCCACCCGGCCGAGCATCGCGGTCAGGTCGGGCAGGGGCAGGCCGAACGGCACCCAGCCGTCGCCGTGGGCGACGGCGCGGCGCAGCGAGCGCAGCGTGCGGCCCCCGATCCACAGCGGGACGCGGGGTTGGACGGCGTGCGGCTCGACGAGCAGGTTCTGGAATTCGTAATAGGACCCGTGGTACTCCGGCAGTCGTCGGGACAGTGCGGCGCGCAACGCGGCCAGGGCGTCGTCGGCGCGGGCGCCCCGGTCCTCGAACGGTGCGTCGAGGAGGTCGAACTCCTCGCGCAGGCTGCCCACCCCGAGGCCGAGCGTCAGCCGGCCGCCGCTGAGGACGTCGAGGGTGCCGTAGCGCTTGGCGATCTCGAGCGGGTGGTGGTAACCCAGGACGAGCACCTGAGTGGCGAGCCGGATGCGTTGCGTCCGGGCAGCGAGATAGCTGAGCGTGGCGAGGGGGTCCCAGTAGGTGCCCCCGCGGGTGGCCGCCACGTCCACCGGGACGGCGACGTGTTCGCTGCAGGTCAGATGGTGGAAGCCAAGGAGATCGGCGGTTCGGGCCACCCGGGCGAGGTCGTCGATGCCGGCGGTGCGTTCCCACGGTGAGTGCACGCCGGGGTGCTGGACCACGACGGGGCTGACGATTCCGATGCGCATGCGAGCCTCTCCGCTGCCGGGACTGGGAGGGTGTCGGTCCGTTGTACCGGACGGCATCGTTTCGTTGCGGCCGACGTTCCGATCAGCGGGATCCGCGTCGACCGCGGACGCGAGGCGCGTCAGGGTCGCAGGGGGAGATTCGCGCCGCCGATCACTACTGGCGGCGAGAGTGAGCTGATACACTTTCAGAATTCATTTCAGTTTTCCCGCTCCCATCCGGGGGCAGAAGTATCGGGAGGCCGCAGATGGCAGTCGTCGAAGCAACGGAACCGACAGCTACCACCGCCCCGCGGCGCGACGTGCCGCCGTCGATGGTCGAACGGATGACGCTCATCCTCGACGCGTTCGAGGGCAGGTCCTCGCGCCTGACGCTGGAGGAGGTGGCCTGCCGCACCCGGCTGCCCCGCTCGACCGTGCACCGCATCCTCGATCAGCTCGTGAAGCTGAACTGGGTCGACCACGCATCCTTCGGCTACTGCCTCGGCCGGCGGGCGCTCGGTCTCGGCGGCGGGGACGGTGGCCACGGGGAGATCCGGGCGTCGGCGGCGCCGCTCCTGCACGAGCTGCACATGCAGACCGGCATGGTGGTCCACCTCGCCGTCCTCGACGGCGCCGAGAGCGTCTACCTCGACAAGGTCGGCGGCCGCTTCGCCGCGGCGCTGCCCTCGCGGGTCGGCGGCCGGGCCCCGGCGTACACCACCGCCGGTGGCAAGGCGATGCTGGCCTGGCTCGAACCCGAGCGCGTCGACGACCTGTACGAGCGGCGCCTGGCCCGCCGCACCGAGCACACCATCGGTGACCTCGCGACCCTGCACCAGGAACTCAGCCGGATCCGGCAGAGGCGCGGTCTGTCGTTCGAGCGCAGCGAGTCCGTGCGCGGCGTCGCGTGCGTCGCCGTCGCTGTGCGCGGGCACGACGGTCCGGTCGCCGCGATCTCGCTGTGCGGCGACGCCCGCACCGCGCAGCTCGAGCGGGTCGCACCCCTCGTGGTGGACGCCGCCCGAGAGGTCTCCCGCAGCCTCTACCCCGAACTCGGCGCCCCGCGCCGGGGCCGCCGGGCGCCCGAACCGCCCGAGAGCACGTGGTCCCCGGACGCGATGGACCGGCTGCTGTCGGTCCAGAGCGGTCAGTGGCTCTGAGGGACTTGTTCGAGGCCTCATGCCGCGAGCTGGCTGCGGTGGTGGGCTTCGTGCCGGTCTCGTCCTGAGGGTCCCGCTTCGACGCGTGCCGCGTCGGTGCCCTACGGACCCCTCGCTCCGTCCCGGCCCGCGAACAGTGCCCGAGGTGAGTGCTTGAGTCGGGTGTCCGCCCCCGGTCGCGGTGGGATACTGGACGAGGGGTGACGGTTCCCGACGGAGGAGTTCTGCGATGACCGAGACCGACCACCGCGAGCATGCAGGCCACGACCACACCCATGGCGAGGGTTGCGGGCATGTGGCCGTTCCGCACGGCGACCACATGGACTACATCCACGAGGGGCACCGGCACGCCGCGCACGAGGGGCACTACGACGACCACTGACCGGCAGGACTCGCCCCGGGGCGCAACCGACCCGCGCATCCGGGAGTTCTGTGAGCGCAATCTGCGCTGGAGATGGGTGCTGCTGGGTGGGATCTGCAGCATCGGGGCACTGCTGGGGGTCGCGCCGATCCGTGTCGCGGTGGTCGGCGCCTGGCTGATCCTGCTGGGTATCGCGGTGTTCTCTTTGCTCCACCGGCCGATCGGAGCACCGGTGGCCTCGTTCGGCCTCGGAGTGCTGACACCGGCCGTCGTTCCGACAGCGCTGGATCTGCTCGACTCGCTGTGAGTTCCCCTCATGGTCTGGGAACCGCGGCAGCGGCCCACTCCCGGGAGGGCGACAGCGGTCGCCGCCGAACTCGGGGTCGACGAATCGCAGGGTGAGCTCCGAGGACACGCTCGACGTCGCACACCGACTCCAACGGGGTCCGTGGTGGCGACGGCGGGCGACCCCATGAGCAGGGTCTTCGAGGACTCGGGCGACGAGCGGCCGACGTTCACGAGTCCCCCTATTAATGAAAACGGTTATCGTTATAATTGGGCATCGCACCTCGACCCTCAGGACGCCCCATGGACATCTCCGATCCGGTGCGCGTGCACCTCTTCTTCACGCAACCGGCGGCAGCCACCGCGTTGCGCCGCGCTCTGGGCCCGTCGGCTGCGGACCGGCTCGTCGAGTTCGACGCCTTCGTGCCGCACCTGCGCTCGGCCGCGGACGTCACCGCTACCGACGCGCTGGTGCAGTGCCGCGGGGACGCCGGCGCGCCGCACGTGATCTCCGAATTCGTCTCTGCCCGCGACGAACATCCCCGGGGCCTCGCCCTCGCCTCGGTCGTCACTACCGTCGACGCCCTGACATTGTGGGATATGTTGGTTGCCCCTGCCCTGTACCGGAGGCGAAACCCGGGGGCGTCGCTCGTGGCGACCGCGACGCAGATCGAGCACGCCACCGTCGTGGTGTTCACCGCATGGACATCGCTGGCAGTGGACGATCTCCATCTGCTCGTGGCGCTGGTCGGGCACCTGAACCCGGCGGCGACGGTGGTGCTGCTCGGAGCCGACGCCCCCTTGGTGCTCGATCGGCACGGATTCGACGTCGCCGAGGCGAGCCTCAACCGCGCGGGCTGGATGCACGTGCTCAGCGACACCTTCGCCCCGCGCAGTGTCCACGCACGGGTGTCCACCTTCCGGTACCAGAATCTTCGCCCGTTTCATCCCGGCCGTCTGGCTGCGTTGTTCGATGCAGGTCCGGACTCGCCTGTCGGGGCGAATGTGGTACGGGCGGTGGGCTTCTGCCAGCTTGCATCGCGCCCCCACACGGTGGTGCTGTGGGATCAATGTGCCACCGAGTTGCAGTTCACGGCCATGCACACCGACACCGATGCCTGCGCGGAGGAATCGCTCGCCCTAGGCCAGGACATCGCATTCTTCGGCGTCGACCTCGATCCTGCCCGGCTGCAGGACGTGCTGGATGCGTGCATCCTCGATGACGACGAGTTTCTTGCCGGGCCTGCAGCCTGGACGGCTCTGCCGGATCCGCTGCCTCGGCGGGGAACGTAGATCCCGTGCCCGCGCCGGGGCCCGGCGCTTGTGCGGTCCCGGGCTGGTCCGGGAGCAGACTCGGGTGACCGTGGGCCGGTCAGGTAGCAGCGGTGGTCGCCGCATCGGCGGAAACACCAGCTTCTCGCTGCTGTGGCCGTCGCTACGCGCCGGGTGGCCATCGAACGTCGAGTTCGTCAGGAGAACCACGGTATTCACCAGGGACACAAAAAATCCGGCAAACCGGGCACATCGAAGTGTCGTCGGCGATGTCATCTTCACGGGGACCCTGTCACGGCTGCGGATCGATCCGCCCCCTTCCCGAGTGCTCTCCCGCTTTTCCATGCGCGGTATCCAGCCCGCGCGCGTTCCGTGCGGCAACCGACCCGGCTGCGACCGCGAGTGTTCGTGCCGGGCCCGGGCTGCAATCCGCCGCAACGTTGAGCGGGCTCGCTCCCTCTCCCTACATTCGTGACCCGGGTTACACGGCGTGAGACGAGGACCGTCCCGAAGTCTCGTCACGCTCGGGGCTCGGCCCTGTGCGGCAGGCCCTCAGGCAGAAAGTAGAGGAGAGCAATGGCGCTGAACAAGAGTGCATTACTGAGCGCGTATCGGAAGATGTCGGAGATCCGCGAGTTCGAGGACCGGTTGCACGAGGAGAACGCGACCGGCGACATCCCGGGGTTCATCCATCTGTACTCGGGGCAGGAAGCGATCGCCGTCGGTGTGTGCGAGAACCTGCACGACACCGACTACATCGGCTCCACCCACCGCGGACACGGCCACTGCATTGCCAAGGGGTGTGACCTCGACGGGATGATGGCCGAGATCTTCGGCAAGAACGACGGACTGTGCCACGGCAAGGGCGGATCGATGCACATCGCCGACCTGTCGGTGGGCATGCTCGGCGCGAACGCGATCGTCGGCGGTGCCCCGTCGCTGGCGATCGGTGCTGCGCTGAGCGCCAAGACCCTGGGGAACGGCGGTGTCGCGGCCTCGTTCACCGGCGACGGCGGATCCAATCAGGGCACCGTGTTCGAGGCCATGAACATGGCGGTCGTGCTCGAGTTGCCGATCGTCTTCGTCATCGAGAACAACGGATTCGGTGAGGCCACCGGCCGCGACTATGCGGTCGGCACACCGAGTATCGCTGCGCGCGCCGCGTCGTTCGGGATGCCCGCTACCACCGTCGACGGTACCGACTTCTTCGAGGTCCACGAGGCGGCGCGCGAGGCGGTCGAGCGCGCCCGCAGGGGAGGCGGTCCTTCCACCATCGAGGCGGTGGCACACCGCTGGCACGGCCACTTCGAGGGCGACGCCCAGCTGTACCGCACCGCGGACCAGGTCGCCGAGCTCCGCAGGACCCAGGATCCGCTGGTGAAGTTCCGCGCGAAGGTCGACGGCAAGAAGGTCACCGCGAAGGAACTCGATGCGATCGACGCCGAGGCTCGTGAACGGGTCGAGGTCGCCGTCACGAAGGCGCGAGCTGCCGAATACCCGCCGCTGACGAACCTGCTGACCGACGTCTACGTGTCGTACTGAGAGAGAGAACGAAAATGACCACGTCGAAGACGACATATCGCGAAGCGATCAAAGCCGCACTCGCACAGGAGATGCAGCGGGACGCGACGGTCGTGCAGATCGGTGAGGACCTGCGCGGCGGTCACGCCGGCACCAATCCGGAACTCGAGTCCGGGAAGGTGGAGGCGTTCGGCGGTGTGCTGGGGGTGACGAAGGGTCTGTGGACCGAGTTCGGTTCCGACCGTGTCATCGACACCCCGATCACCGAGTCCGCGATCATCGGCATGGCAGCCGGCGCTGCTCTGACCGGGCTGCGACCGGTGGCCGAGTTGATGTTCATGGACTTCTTCGGAGTCTGCTACGACGCGCTCTACAACCAGGCCGCGAAGTTCCGGTACATGTTCGGCGGCAAGGCCCGTACCCCGCTGGTGGTGCGGGGCATGATCGGCGCCGGATTCTCCGCCGCCGCCCAGCACTCGCAGTCACCGTACAACGTGTTCGCCGCCGTTCCCGGCCTCAAGGTCGTCGCCCCGTCGAATGCGTACGACGCCAAAGGCCTGCTGATCCAGTCGATTCGCGACGATGATCCCGTCGTGTTCTGTGAACACAAGACACTCTACGACGTCAAGGGCGAGGTTCCGGACGAGCCGTACACGATCCCGTTCGGTGTCGCCAACTACACCCGTGAGGGCACGGACGTCACGATCATCGCGCTGTCGGCGATGGTGAACGCCGCCAACACCGCCGCGGACAAGCTGGCAGCCGAGGGGATCTCCGTCGAGGTCGTCGACCCCCGCACGGTGTCGCCCCTCGACGAGGAGGGCATCCTCGAATCCGTCGCCTCCACCGGCCGGGTTGTGATCGCCGACGAGTCCGCGGCGCGCTGCGGGTTCGGTCACGACGTCGCCGCGCTGATCGCGACGCGTGCGTTCGGGTCACTGAAGGCGCCGATCGAACTGGTCACCCCGCCGCACACTCCGGTGCCGTTCTCCCCGGTCCTCGAGCAGGCGTGGCTGCCGAACGCCGCTCGGATCGAGGCCGCCGTCCGCAAGGTTGTGAGTGCCTGACATGAGTGAGATCAAACTGATCGAAGTTCCCAAGTGGGGCCTGTCCATGGAGGAAGGCACCGTGGCGGAGTGGCTGGTCGAGGAGGGAGCGTCCTTCTCGAAGGGCGACCTGATCTGCGAGATCGAGACCAGCAAGATCGCCAACCAGTTGGAGGCGCCGTTCGACGGGGTGCTCCGACGGGTCGTCGCCAAGCCGGGGGAGACGTTGCCGGTCGGTGCGGTGCTGGCGGTGTCGGCCGAGGCCGCGGTCTCGGACGCCGAGATCGAGGAATTCCTCGCGGGCATCGGGGCAGATCAGGTGCCGGCACCGGCCGAGTCGGGGCGGTCGCCGGGCGGGCAGCCCGCCCCCGCGCCGCCGGATCTCGAGAGCAGCCCGCCGGCGCCGGCGGCCCACGAATCGGTCCCGGCGACCGGGGCGGCCCCCGGGTCCCGTCCGCGTCCCGGCGCGACGATCGTTCCCGATGCCCTGCGCGGACGGACGAACGGTGACGTGTTCGCGACTCCGCACGCCCGCCGCCTGGCGGACGAGCTGTCGATCGACCTGGCCCGTGTGACGGGGACCGGCCGGGAGGGCCGGATCTCGGTTGCCGATCTCCACGACTCGATCCGTGCGGCTGGTGGAACCGTCGCACCACCGCAGTCGCCGACGCGGTCGGGTGTACCGGGACGTTCCTTCGAGGACGACACCGCCGTCCCGGCCACCCCCGTGGCCCGACGTCTGGCCGCGTCCCTCGGGATCAATCTGCACGACTGCCGCGCCACCGGTTCACGTGGTCGGGTGTGTGAGGCCGACGTCCGCGAGGCCGAGCGCCGGTTCCGGCTGCAACCGGAAGTCGTCGCCGCGCCCGAACCCGCCGCGGAGGCGGAGTTCGAGACGATTCCGTTCACCGCGATGCGCAAGGCGATCGGGCAGCGGTTGCAGGAGTCGAAGCGCAGCGCCCCGCACTTCCGGCTCACCGCGGACCTGCAGATCGACGATCTTCTTGCCTTGCGGACGAAGATCAACGCGACCGTTCCGGCCGTCAAGCTGTCGGTCAACGATTTCGTCGTCAAGGCGTGTGCCGCGGCGCTGCGGAAGGTGCCCGATGTCAACGTTCAGTTCGACGAGGCGACACAGTCGGTGCTGCGCTACGCGAGTGCCGACATCTCGGTGGCTGTCGCACTGCCGTCGGGTCTGATCACCCCGATCGTGCGCGGCGCCGACGGCAAGACGCTCGCCGAGATCTCCGGGGAGGTGCAGTCGCTGGTGACCAAGGCCAAGACCGGGAAACTGACGGCCGACGAGTTCCAAGGCGGCACCTTCACGGTGTCCAACCTCGGCATGTTCGATGTGCGGGAGTTCGACGCGATCATCAACCCGCCGCAGGGCGCCATCCTCGCGGTCGGTGCCGGACAGGAGCGTCCCGTCGTCGTCGACGGTCAGGTGGTTGCGCGCACGATGCTCACCGTCACGCTCTCGTGCGACCACCGGGTGATCGACGGCGCGCTCGGCGCGACCTTCCTGCGAGAACTCCGGCGTTTCGTCGAGTCACCCGCGCTGATGCTGGTCTGAGAGGTACACCATGACAGAGAAATACGACGTCCTCGTCGTCGGCAGCGGGCCGGGTGGCTATGTCGCCGCCATCCGCGCCGCGCAGCACGGTCTGCGCACTGCGGTCGTCGAGCGGGACCGGCTCGGCGGGATCTGCCTGAACTGGGGGTGCATCCCCACCAAGGCACTGCTCCACGGCGCCGATGTCGCCCACACGCTGGCGAACCTGCGGCCGCTCGGGTTCAGTGCGAGTGGTGTGGAATTCGACATGGAACGCCTCGTCGAGTTCAGCCGGTCGGTGTCGGGGCGACTGTCCGACGGCATCGGCTACCTGATGAAGAAGAACGGCATCGACGTCGTCCGGGGGTCGGCGCGGCTGCTCGACAAGGGCGTCGTCGCAGTGACGGCCGCGGACGAGTCGGTGTCCGAGTACCGGGCCGACCACATCATCCTGGCCACCGGAGCCCGGCCGCGATCGGTACCCGGTGTCGTCCCCGACGGTGACCGGGTCTGGACGTACTTCGATGCCCTGGTCCCGTCGGAGTTGCCGAAGTCCTTGCTGGTCATCGGCTCCGGCGCCATCGGCGTCGAATTCGCGAGTCTGTACAACGATCTCGGCACCGACGTCACCCTCGTCGAGGTGGCTCCGCAGATCATGCCGGTCGAGGATGCCGCCGTCGCGGGCCACGTACGGCGGCAGTTCGAGAAGCGAGGCATCAGGATTCACACCGGCGCCTCGGTGTCCGAACTGACGGTCGACACGAACGCCGTCACCGTGGCCGTCCGGTCGGCCGACGGAACGATCGACGAGTCGACCGTAGACAGGGTTCTCGTTGCGGCCGGAATCCAGGGCAACGTCGAGGACCTCGGCCTCGAGGAACTCGGCGTCGAGGTCGAACGCGGATTCGTCACCACCGACCAGTGGTGTCGCACCACCGCATTCGGCGTGTACGCGATCGGTGACGTGGCGGGCGCACCCTGCCTCGCCCACAAGGCAAGCCACGAGGCCGTGCTGTGTGTGGACAAGCTCGCCGGTGCGGATCACGTCCGGCCGTTGGACCGCGACTACGTTCCGGGCTGTACCTATGCGAGGCCGCAGGTCGCGAGCCTCGGTCTCACCGAAGAACGAGCGCGTGCGACCGGCCGCCGCCTCCAGATCGGGCAGTTCGACCTGCAGGCGTCCGGGAAGGCGCTCGCGATCGGCGAAGCCGACGGCTTCGTGAAGACGATCTTCGACGCCGACAGCGGCGAACTCCTCGGTGCCCACATGGTCGGCCCGGATGTCACCGAGCAGATCCAGGGATTCGGTATCGCTCGATCCCTGGAGGCGACCGCCGACGATCTCGCCGAGGTCGTCTTCGCGCACCCGACACTGTCGGAGGCGATGCACGAATCGGTTTTGGCCGCACTGGGCCGTCCGATCAACATGTAGCAAGTCCCGCCGAACCGCGGGCCCGCGTGGGATCGTGGTTCGGCGGGAACCCACGCCCAGGAATCGAACGAAACGTGAATCCCACCCCTGGAACATCACCCGAGGCGCCGGCCCGGTCGGGCCGCACATTGCTTCGACTGGAGGTCCGCAATGCGCAGACCCCCATCGAACGCAAGCCGAACTGGATCAAGGCCCGCGTCAAGACGAGTCCTGCGTACGCCGAACTCGAGAGCCTGGTCGAACGCGAAGGACTGCACACGGTGTGTGCGGAAGCCGGCTGCCCCAACATCTTCGAATGCTGGGCAGACCGCGAAGCCACGTTCCTGATCGGCGGTCGGCAGTGCACGCGCCGCTGCGACTTCTGCCAGATCGACACCGGCAGACCCACCGACCTCGACCGGGACGAGCCCCGCCGCGTCGCCGAGTCCGTGCACGCGATGGGACTTCGGTACTCCACCATCACCGGGGTCGCCCGCGACGACCTGCCCGACGGCGGCGCCTGGCTCTACGCCGAAACCGTCCGGCAGATCCACGCCCTCAACCCCGGCACCGGCGTCGAGAACCTCGTCCCCGACTTCGGCGGAAAGCCCGACCTGCTGGCCGAGGTGTTCGACTCCCGGCCCGAGGTGCTCGCCCACAACCTCGAGACCGTGCCGCGGCTCTTCAAGCGGATCCGCCCCGCGTTTCGCTACGAACGCTCGCTCGGTGTGCTCGCCGCCGCCCGCGACTTCGGCCTGATCACCAAATCGAACCTGATCCTCGGTCTGGGCGAGACCCCACAGGAAGTGCATCAGGCGATGATCGACCTGCACGATGCCGGCTGCGACATCCTCACCATCACCCAGTATCTGCGTCCCTCGCCGCGGCACCACCCGGTCGAGCGGTGGGTCGCGCCGGAAGAATTCGTCGAGCACGCGAAGGCCGCCGAGGAGATCGGTTTCGCCGGCGTCCTGGCGGGGCCGCTCGTGCGTTCCTCCTACCGCGCCGGCCGCCTCTACGCCGACGCCATGGCCCACCACCGCCGTCCACTCGCGGCTGCTCTCAGCCGTCTCGCCCCAGCGCACCCGCCAGGAGAGTGACCACATGAGTTCCGCCGTCGAAGACGACCGCATCGTCGAGTTCGCCCGCCGCTGGCTGCCCTACGGGGGCGGAAGTCCCGGAGACCTTCTCGTCGAATTCGGTATGACCCCCGCGGGATATCTGACCCGGCTGGGTGAGATCCTCGACAGCCCCGCCGCCATACGGCTGCACCCCCGATTACGTGCGGACCTGCGCAACTTCGTCGCTGCGCGCACCGTCGCCTCGCGCGCCGCCGAATCCGCGCCGACCCGGAGGGACGATGTTCGGAGAGAAGCCCGGTCCGCCCCGCTGTGAGCCCCGGGGAGGAGGGCGCGCGTGCCGCTCCTACCCGGATTCGTCGACACGGAGGCGGCGGGGGCTCGGAGCGAGATATCCGCAGGCGGATCTCACCTGATCACACGGACTTCGACCCCCTCCGCGAACCGGTACGGTTGGGGCGTCAGCACAGGACCGAGGCTCTTACGCAGGCGGGAGACCTCGGCACGGACGGCAACGATGTGGTCCCGGTCGCCGAACAGGGCCTCGCTCAACGACGCGGCATCGATACCGGCCGACCGGGTACGTGCCAATACCCGCAGAATCTGCGCGTGCCGCGGTGACAGGGCGCGCGTCCATTCCGTCTCCCCCCGCACCGTCACCCGCGGAGCCGCCCCCAGGTCGAGTTCGAGTTCGACGGCCGCCCGTTCCGCTCGGCGCCGCACCAGCCATGCGTCACCGAGCGGTTCGGGCACGCAGAGTCCGAGACCGGGCACGAGCAGCGGTCGGTCGCCGCCCGGCGGTGCCAGTCGTTCGGGAACGCCGATTCCGCTGGCTGCCACGACCCAGCCGTGGCCGTCCACGACAACGGCGGGCCCGCACGTCGCTGCGAGCACCGGTGCCGCATCGGCACGGAGCCTGTCGAGGTGGGCGGCATGCTCGCGCCAGAGCATCGACTCGGCCAATCGCACAGCCGTCTGCACGAGGGCCACGGTGGCCGGATGCACCGACATCGCGGACCCGCTGATGTCCAGTACCCCGAGTACCTCGCCGGAGCGTGGATCGTGGACCGGTGACCCCGTACACGACCAGCCGTAGTGGGACCGCGCGTAGTGTTCGGCCGAGAAGAGCTGCACCGGAGCGTCCTCGACCAGCGACGTGCCGACCGAATTGGTGCCCACCGACTTCTCCGACCACCGGGCGCCCTCCACGAATCCGAGGACGTCGGCTTCCCTCTGCACGTCGCGTGCACCCTCTCGCCACAACACCACCCCGTCCGAGTCTGCGACGACCACGATGAAGTTCGCGTCGCTCGCCACCTCGGTCAGGGTGCCGCGTAGCTCGGGCAGAACCGATCTCAGGGCACTTCGTGCACGGCGCGCCTCGAGTTCGGAAGTGTCCGCGAGTACGACGTCCTCACACCGGGCGGGACTGACACCGTCTGCCCGAAGACGCGACCACGACCGGGCGACGACGTCGCGCGGCGGTACCGGCGGCGTCCGACCGGACATCACCGCGTCGTGGACGTCGCTCAGCAATCGGGCGCGGCGCGACAAGTCTTCACCGGAACCGAAAGCGAGCAACCGTTGGCGCGCCGAACTGGCCTTACTCACGCCGTCCAGCCTACCGTCAGGAGTGTGAGCCACACCATGGCCCCTGCCGTCTGCGGCCGTCACGAATGCGGAATTCGTCGACGATCTCGCACACTCGCCGAGAAGTGGGTCGACCGGCACACTGCCTGAGCAAGATCGTTCCGCACGAACGCTTTCGGGCCCCACGCACGCCACCACAGGTCGACACACCCGCGCGAAGCGGACCGCACCGTGTACGGCGTGGCCCCGGCCGGCTCGCCACCGAACCCGTCCATCTCCCGCGGCCCCACCGAGCCGCCGAACGACGTCGACGCCTTATGATCCTCTCGACACGGGGTGCCCTGGAGGAGGGCTGAGATCACACTCGTCGAACCTGCTCTAGTTCGTACTAGCGAAGGGATGTCCGAACGACGATGTCTGCTTGTCCACCGCCGCGAGTGTTGTCCGTTGCCGGTTCGGATTCCGGAGGACAGGCAGCGCTTCTTCTGGACCATGTTCAGGCGACCCACTGCCGCCGGATCGTCCTCGTGCCGGGCGGGAATCCTTCGCAGCCTGCCGAGTTGTCCGATGTGACATCGAAGTTCGACGTGCAGGCACAGCCGGGGTAGTCTTGCGACGGACTCGACACGGGGTGCCGGAAACGGCTGAGAGACAGACCCGTCGAACCTGATCTCGATCATGCGAGCGAAGGGATGCCGAGCCGGCGCGGCCGTGTGGTCCGTCGCTGCGGTGAACCCCTTCCCACCGAAGGGAAAGAACAGACAATGCTCCTGCAGAACCAGACTGTCCTCGTCACCGGCGCCGGGCGCGGTCTCGGTCGCCACCTCGCGCAGGCGTTCGCCGACGAGGGCGCCGCCGTCGTGGTCAACTACCGCAACAGCAGCGACGCCGCCCACGCCCTCGCCGAGAAGATCGGCCCGGACCGTGCGATCGCCCTGCCCGCCGACGTGACCGACGCCGCGCAGGTAGACGTCCTGTTCACGCAGGCCCGGAAACAGTTCGGCCGGCCGGTCACCACCGTGGTCAACAACGCGCTGCCCGACTTCTCCTTCAACGGCGACGCGCGCCGCAGAGCCGACGAGATCGGCTACGGCGACTTCGCCGCTCAACTCGACGGCATCGTCGGCGGCGCTGTCAACACGATCCAGGCGGCCCTGCCCGGCATGCGCGAGGCCGGCGGCGGCACCGTCATCAACATCGGCACCAACCTGTTCCAGAACCCGGTGGTGCCGTATCACGACTACACCGCCGCCAAGGCGGCACTGCTGTCGCTGACCCGCACGTTCGCGGCAGACCTCGGGCCCGAAGGCATCCGCGTGAACATGGTCTCCGGCGGGCTGCTGCGCACCACCGACGCATCGGCAGCGACCCCCGAGGAAGTATTCGACCTGATCGCCGCCTCCACGCCCCTGCGGAAGGTCACCACCCCGGCGGACGTCGCCGCCGCCGTCCTGTTCTTCGCTTCCGACTGGTCGCGAGCAGTGACCGGCCAGAACCTGGTGGTCGACGGTGGACTGGTGATGAACTGATGCCGGAGCCCCGCACCCTCCATCTGAACGCCTTTCTCCACGGTGTCGGCCACCATTCGGCGGCCTGGCGGCATCCATCGTCCGCGGCGGAGCGAATCGGCGACATCGCCTACTACGAGGAACTCGCGCGGACCGCCGAACGCGGCTGCCTCGATGCGGTGTTCTTCGCCGACGGACACTGCGTGAACCCGGGCTACACGGCCGGGACCACGTGGTTTCTCGAACCCCTGACCGCGCTGTCCGCCATGGCGCGCAGGACGAATCGCATCGGGCTGGTCACCACGGTGTCCGCGAGCTTCCATACACCGTTCCATGCGGCGCGGATGCTCGCCTCGCTGGACCACATCAGCGGTGGACGGGCCGGGGTGAACATTGTGACCTCGATGTTCGACGCGGAGGCGCGCAACCACGGGTTCGACGCGCTGCCGGACCATGCTGAGCGTTACGGCCGCGCCGAGGAGTTCATCGAGGTGCTGACTGCGCTGTGGGACTCGTGGGACGAAGCCGGCATCCTCGTCGATCGCGCGGCCGGTCGATACCTCGACGCCGATGCCATCCGTCGGATCGACCATCGCGGTCAGCACTTCCGCGTCGACGGGCCGCTCACCGTGCCGCGTTGTCCGCAGGGGCGTCCGGTGCTGTTCCAAGCGGGCGCGTCGGAGACCGGACGCAACCTCGCAGCGCGGCACGCCGAAGCGGTGTACTCGGTGTCGTGGGATTCGGCCGCGGCGCTCGACTTCGCCACCGATCTGCGTGGCCGCGCTGCCGCCGCCGGACGAGATCCCGCGTCGATTGCGATATTGCCGGGCCTCGTCCCCTACGTCGGTCGCACCGAGGACGAGGCCCGGGCGAAGAAGGCGACCCTGGACGCGTTGCTCGACATCGACGCTGCGCTCGCCCAGCTCGGTGTCTTCACCGGTCAGGACTACACGGGCCACGATCTCGACGCGCCGGTGGACGACCTGCCGTCCCTCGATCAGTTCTCCGGCCCGCAGGGCCGCTACGCGACGGTACAACGGATCATCGAAACGCACCGGCCCACTCTGCGTGAACTGCTCGGCTACCTCGCGGCCGGAGGAGGACATGCGACGATGATCGGCACGCCCGAGGCGATCGCGGATGGGATCGAGGAGTGGTTCGTCGCCGGCGCCTGCGACGGATTCAACCTGATGTGTCCGGCGTATCCGGATTCGCTGGACGACTTCGTCGACCTCGTCGTCCCGGAACTGCAACGCCGCGGCCTGTTTCGCACCGCATACCCCGGGGCCACCTTGCGCGACAGTCTGGGACTGTGGTCCTTCGCGTGAAGGCACCCGGGTGACGGCGCCGCTCGGGTAGTGCACAGCGCGGTCAGGGGTCCTGCTCGTCGAGCACCCGCCCGACGAAGCCACCGAGTCGAGTCCCGAGCCGGCGGATCCGAGTCTCGGTGGGCAGTGCTTGATCGGGCTGATTGCCGGACAGAGGCGCCAGCTCCCGCACATACAGTGAGCATGCGAAGTTGCTGCACATGTAGGTTCCGATGCTGTTTCCGGCCTTGCCGCCGGCGCCGGCCTTGCGCGCCGTGAACAGCGACGTCCCGCCGGTGCGGTGGGCTCGAGCTGGCCTGGGCGGAAGCGCACACGCCGGATGGGCGCCGGCGAACCGCCATGTTCTTCGAGATCTATACCGCGGCGACGCGGGATCCCGAGCTGCAGCAGACATTCCTCGTCCCGGTGGTGACCGAATGGCTCGACCCCATGGCCGCGGCGATCGAGGCTGCGGGCGCGGCACCGGGCGCGGCCCGGTCCGTCGCCTCGCGCATCCTCGCGGTCCATCGAGGTCTTCTCCTCGAGGACCTCGCGCTCGGCTGCAACGTCGCCACCGATGCAGCGCACCGGGACGCCGTCCTGACGATCCGTACCGAGATCTCCCGTGCGACTTCCTCGGACGAGGAAGGGGTCCGTGACCCGGCCGAGTGAGCAGCCCGCCAATCGTTCGTCGCGACCCCGTTCGCACCGCTGTTCCGGGCTTTCCCGGCGTCGCCGGGGTCGCCGACCGGCCTGGGATCGAGCCCGGCTCGATCGGCGGATCGGCACGAGCTGCCGGACCTTCGTGGGCCACCGTTCTCATCGGCCTCGCAATCGTCCGGCACAACCAGTCTTGCTAACGATAACGATTATCAGTAGCTTCTGTGGCGCTGGGTACTACGGAGGATGCGAGCGGAAGGCCACGTGTGGCACACCTACTGCTGGTCGAGAGCTGGGTCGGGGCAATGGGAACGTTGCTGCCGAGAGCGATTGCCGACCTGGGAGTCGAGTTCACATTCCTGACCCGACGACCGGGGCACTACCCGGACACCCTGCCGGACGGCTCCCCGCATCCGCTGCGTCTCGGTCGCGCGGTGGCGACTGCCGAGACCAACGATCCGGCTGCCGCACTCGAGGCGGCGCGGCGGATCGATGCCGAGGCAAGGATCGACGGCGTCCTCACCAGTTGCGACTACTACCTGCCGACGGCCGCGCGAATTGCCGCCGCGCTCGGACTTCCCGGTCCGACACCCGAGGCGATCGAGACCGCCTGCGACAAGGCGCGCACCCGGGCGGTGTTGGATTGCGTCGGTGTCCCGGGGCCGCGGCACACCACCGCCTCGGTCGACGACCCGATCCGGCTCCGTACCGCGGCCGAGTTGGTGGGATTCCCCTTGGTGGTCAAGCCCACCGATCTGTGTGCGGGAATGTTCGTGCGACGCGCGGACAGTTGGCTGGATGTCGAGTCGGCGGTGCACGCGCTGCGGGGGTTCGAGATCAATGCGCGCGGGCAGCGGCGGAGTCCGGTGGTGTTGCTCGAGGAGTTCCTCGCCGGACCGGAATTCAGTGTGGAGAGCTGGATTTCACGCGGAAACGTCCACACGGTCGGCGTGACCGACAAGAGCCTGGGTGGGACGTCGGGTTTCGTGGAGACCGGGCACATGTTTCCGGCCGACCTGGCTGAGGGGGACCGCGCGAAGGTGGTGGCCGCCGCGGAGGAGGCGATCGACGCGGTGGGCCTCGATCACGGTGTGGTGCACACCGAACTGCGCCTGACCGCCGCCGGGCCGCGGATCATCGAGATCAATCCACGGCCGGCCGGCAATCAGATCACCGAGCTGATCCGGCATGTGAGCGGAGTCGACCTGCCGCGGGTGGCGGTCGAACTCGCACTGGGACGCGAGCCGATCGTCCCGGCGGTCCCGGACGAGCACCGTGACGGTGGACGGCCCTCGAGCGCAGCCGTGAGCATGCTGGTGCCGACGAGGGCGGGTGTCGTCACCGGAATCGAGGGAGTGGACACCGTCGCAGCCGATCCGTCGGTGGTCTCGGCGGCGTTCAAGGGGCCCGGTCACCGAACCACGCCGGGAATGGACAACAACAGCTACCTGGGCAGCGTCGTCGTCATCTCGCCGGAGCGGTCCGGGGCCCGCCCGCTGGCGGAGCGCCTGTTGTCGTCGATCTCCGCCACATACGGCGAGGAGCCGGCGTCGTGACCGCCACCTCGGCGATCGATACCGCGACGAACGGGCGCCTGGCTGCGCTTCTCGAGTGCTACCGCACCGACCCTGCCCGGCGTCCCGCGCGCGACGTGGTGGTGTCGGTTGCGTTCACCACGTCACAGGGGGTACGGCACGGCGGGCGCAGTGGCGGCTACCGCAACCAGGTGATCTCGCTGCGGGTGGGGGCTGCGACGGGCTCGTGCGCGGTCGAGCCGGGCTCGGTGGATCCGGAGATCGTGCACGCCTGCGCAGGGGTGGCAGTGGCCGATCTGCTGCACCATGCCGAGATCGCCGTGCAGATCGCCGCACTCGACGCCTACCTGACGCACCAGCGCCCGCACTCGGATGAGCCCCGCGCAGTGACGGTGCAGCTGGATTCCGGGGATTCGCTGCAGCGCTCGCTGGCCCGGGCGCATCACGTGACCGGGCTGGTCGACGCACCACCCGGCGGGCGGGTGCTGGTGATCGGAGTGGTCAACTCGCTGCTCGTCAGCTTGCGCGAGCGCGGGCTGCGGTACGTGCCGTGTGATCTGAAGGGCGGCACCACCGAGTGGGGTGAGCCGATCGTTACCGACTTCACCGAGCATCTCGACGAGTGTGATGCGGTGCTGGCCAGCGGAATGATGCTGGGCAACGGCACCGTCGACACCTTGTTCGCGCGGGTGGCGGCGTCCGGCCGGCGGATTCCGATCACGATGTTCGCCCAGAGTGGCGCCGCGGTCGCCCGGGAGTTGCTCGGACACGGCATCGACGCACTCTCGGCCGAGCCGTACCCGTTCTTCTGGCTGACCGGGGACGCCGGCCCGATCTACCTGTACCACGGGTCGAGGGCACGATGACTGTGATCGATCTACCGGCGCGGGTGGGGAACAGCCCACTCGTCCGCATCCTCACGCCGGTGCCGACCCGGCATCCGGGCTACTTCGCGAAGATCGAGGCGCTCGGCCTCGGTGGGCTCAAGGCGCGGTCGGCCCTGTCGATGCTGGTCGGCGCCCGGCGACGCGGGGAACTGCGGGACGGCGCGCGGATCGTCGAATCGACCAGCGGCACTTTGGGAGTCGGGTTGGCATACGTGGCACAGCCACTCGGCCACCCCGTGACCCTGGTGGTGGACTGCGAGCTCGAACCCGCCATGCGCAATTTGCTGTGCGCGCTGGGTGCCACCGTGGAGATCGTGGACCGTCCGCACCCGGAAGGCGGGTGGCAGCAGGCCAGGCTCGACGTCCTGCACCGGATTCTTGCCGCCGACCCGGATGCGTACTGGCCCAACCAGTACGACAATCCCGACAACGCCGTGGGCTACCACGGGCTCGCCGACGAGATCGTCGCGGGCCTGGCCGCACAGGGTATCGAGCGGGCCGAGGTGCTTGTGTGCAGTGTGGGCACCGGCGGCCACAGCAGCGGAGTGGGTCTGCGGTTGCGCCAGGCGTGGCCGGACCTGCGGATCATCGGGGTCGATGCGGTGGGGTCGACGATCTTCGGACAGCCCGCCGCCTGCCGGGTCATGCGGGGACTGGGCAGCAGCGTGCATCCGCGCAATGTGCGATACGAGATGTTCGACGAGGTGCACTGGGTCGGCCCGCGCGAGGCCGTGCACGCCTGCCGCAGCCTGGCGCGGGACGGGTTCCACACCGGCGGCTGGTCGACGGGTGCGGTGGCCACGGTGGCCGGGTGGGCGGCCACCCGCTGGCCGGGCTCGGTGGTCACCGTCTTTCCGGACGGCCCCGACCGCTACCTGCGCACCATCTTCGACGACGACTGGTGTGCTCGGCACAGCCTGCTCGCTCCGCCGCGAACACATCCGCACGAGATCGCCGAGTGCGGTGACCCGGCGGAGTGCTGGACGCGGTGCGAATCCGTGCGGGCCCCGCACCCGGGGGCGAGGGACCGGATGGAGACGGCGCGATGAGCCTGACCTGGTCGGTGAGCACCCTCGCCCTGGCCCGGCCGTTCCGGATCAGCCGGGCGGTGATGTCGTCCCGCCAGGCGATCACGGTCACCGTGACCGATCCCGACACGGGATCGTGCGGCCGCGGCGAGGTCGTCACCTCCGTGTTCGCGGGCCTGGACGTGCACCTCGTCGAGGCCCAACTGCGGGCGGTCGCGGCGTGCTGCGGTGCCCGAGGGATCCCCGAAACGATTCCGGCACACGTGCACCCGGCGGTCGCCGGCGCCGTGTGGTCCGACGTCGCCGACTACCGGGCACGCGTGAACAGGCAGACGGGCGCTGCGCACCTCGGGCTGCCGCTGCCCGCCGAGATCCCGATCTCCCGCACCCTCGGAATCGGTGCGCCCGAGGACATGGCCGCCGAGGCCGCCGAGTTGTCCGGGTGCGGGTTCGCTCTGCTGAAGGTCAAGACCGACGCCGACCCGACCGAATCGGTACGGCGGCTGGCCGCCATCGCCGCTGCCGCTCCAGGCGTGGACCTGATCGTCGACCCGAACGAAGCGTGGACCGCCGCCACCGCGCTGTCGGTACTCGCCGACAGCGGTGGTCTGCCGATCGTCGCGCTCGAACAACCGCTGCCGGTGCACGACCGCGACGGAATGCGGGAGCTGCGCAGCCGCACCGATCTTCCGCTCGTCGCGGACGAGGCCGTCCACGACCTGACGGACCTGGACGAGCTGACCGGCCTCGCGGACGTGGTGAACATCAAACTCGCCAAGTGCGGCGGCATCTACCGCGCCCACGCACTGGCCGAGGCGGCCGGCGCGCGCGGAATGGAGGTGATGCTCGGCTGCCTGGTGTGCAGCTCGCTGGGTATCGCCCCCGCGGTTCAGCTGGCGTCCCTGGCCCGATGGTGCGACCTGGACGGGCACCTGCTGCTCGCCCGAGACCCGTGGGCCGGCCTCGGGGGCGGAGACGGAAAGCTGCGCCCGAGCGGCCTGCCCGGACTCGGCGTGTACCGACCCGACAACGAGGAAACGCGATGACCGCCACCGACTCCCCGGCAGGGACCTTCGCTCTGCTGCGCAGCTTCCCCCGCTCGGTACAACTGCTGGTGCTCAACCAGTACGGCGTCAACACCGGCTTCTACATGCTGGTGCCGTACCTGTCGATGCATCTGACCGGGAACCTGGGTCTGTCCCTGGCGATCACCGGCCTGGTCCTCGGGGCGCGCACCCTCAGCCAGCAGGGGTTGTTCCTGATCGGGGGCACCGCTGCCGACCGGCTCGGACCCCATCGGGTCATCATCGCCGGCTGCGCACTACGGTCGGTGGGCTTCGCGGTGTTCGCTGTGGGCACCAGCGTGCCGCTGCTGCTGCTCGCCTCTGTTCTGTCGGGATTGGCTGGGGCTCTGTTCAATCCGGCCGTGCGCTCCTACATCGCCGTCGCCGAACCCCGGCGCCGGGCGGAGGCGTTCGCGGTCTTCAATGCCTTCGCACAGGCGGGGGCACTGTCCGGGCCGCTGATCGGCAGCGCGCTGCTGACGGTGGACTTCCGTACCGTCGCCGTCGCCGCGGCGGCCGTCTTCGCCGCCCTCACCCTGGCACAGCTGCGGTTTCTGCCCGCCCACCCGGTGGACCGCGCCGAGACGACGGTGCTCCGCGGCTGGGGTGCGGTGCTGGCCGACCGCCGGTTCGTGCTGTTCACCGTGACCATGCTCGGGATGTTCGCCCTGCAGACGCAGATGTATCTGGTGTATCCGGTGCTGGCCGGGCGGATCACCGACTGGAGTGGGGCAGTGGCGGTGCTGTTCCTGTCCACCACCGTCTTCGGTCTGCTCGCTCAGGTGCGGCTGACCCGATGGTTCGATCGCCACACCAGCCGGGGCACCGCGATCACGGCGGGGCTGATGCTGATGGGCGCCGCGTTCGTGGTGGCACTGCCGGTCCTGTGGGGCGAACCCTCCCACGGCGCGGGACGGATCGCCCTGACGCTGGCACCGCTGTTGCTCTCCGCCCTGATCCTCGAAGCGGGCATCCTGATCGCGCAGCCGTTCGTGATGGAACTGATCCCGGCATACGGGCCGTCGAACATGTCCGGAACTCTGTTCGGGATGTTCTACCTGGTCTCCGGGGTGGCCGCCGCCGGCGGCAATGCGCTGATCGGATACGGCCTCGACCTGGGCAACGGGTGGCCCGGAGCGCTGGTGTGCGTCGCCCTCGCATGGGGTTCGGCCACCGGGATCTGGCTGTTGCACCGCCGCGGCCTGCTCGCCGACCCGGCCGGAGCGCGGACATGACCGCGGCTGCAGGGGCTCGGAACCTGTTGACGGACAACCCCGCTCTGTACGAGGCACGATTCCCCGACCCGGACCACAGCGCCGCCCGGTTCGTCGACGACATTCTCGCGACCTACCTGACCTCCGACGATCCGGCGCCGCGGACACACCCCGCGACAGTGCTGGACCTGGGCTGTGGCACCGGCCGCGACCTGGGATACCTGGCCCGGCGGGGATACCGCTGCCTGGGCATCGACCAGTCCCCGGCGATGGTGCGGTACGCGCAACAACAGTATCCGGGCGTGAGAGCCGCGGTCGGCGACCTGCGCACCTTCGAGGTCGACGCGAGCGTCGACGCCATCGTCTGCCTCGACAGTGCCCTGCTGTACTGCCACACCGACGTCGAGCTGGAATCGTGCCTGCGCTGCTGCCGCAGGCACCTACGTCCCGGTGGGCTGCTGATCGCGGAAATGCGCAACGGCGCCTTCTTCCTCGGCAACACCGAACTCCTCGACGGGCCCACCCGCTCGTCCTTCTCCTGGCACGGCCACACCTGGCGGGCGGAGACCACCCTGTGGATCGACCACGCGGCGCAGCTGCTACGCCGCCGCCGGCGGTGGCAGATCCCCGAGTCCGCCGAGCCCCTCGTCCAGACCTCGGCGTGGCGGCTGCTGTTTCCGCTGGAGCTGACCGGCCACCTGCAGCGCGCCGGATTCGTGGTGCGGGCACTGTTCGACACACCCGGACCCCGCACCGAGACCGGCTGGCCGGGGCAAGGAACCGATCTCGGCGGTACTGCGCTCTGCGGCGACCGGCTGCACGTGATCGCCGAGGCCGTCTGATTCACCCCCACGTTCCACCCGACCCGCTCGATCCACTGCCCGAGGAGATACCCCGATGAATCCGATTGCCCTGCCTCCGCGTCCGCACCTGAGCCGTCGCTCGTTCCTCGGCCTCGGCGCCGCCGCCGGCGCCGTACTGCTCGGGGCATGCAGCACGAGCGGCGAGACCGCCCCCGCGGCCACCGCCGGGCCCCGGGACGGCGGCCGACTGCGAGCGGTGTTCGCGGGCGGTGGCGCACAGGAGGTGTTGGACCCGCACAAGACCAACCTGTACGCCGACGTCGCCCGCGCGAACGCGCTCTACGACAAGCTCGTCGAATACGGCGACGACCTCGGCCCGGTACCGCGGCTCGCCACCGCCTGGCATCCGAACGCCGACGCGACCACCTGGACGGTGGAGCTGCGCCCGGCGGTCTTCCACGACGGCCGGCCGGTGCGCGCCGCCGACGTGCTGTACTCCTACCGGCGGATCCTGGACCCGGTGAACGCACTGCGCCCGCGGGCCTCTCTCGAGGTGATCGACATCGCCCGCTCCCGCGCCCTCGACGACCACACGATCGAGTTCGTCTGCGCCCGCCCGTGCGGGGAACTGGCGAACGTGCTGGCCGCGTTCGGCGCCTACATCATCCCGGAGGGCACCACCGACTTCAGCCGTCCGATCGGCTCCGGGCCGTTCACGTTCGTCTCGTTCGAACCGGGGCGCTCGCTCGTCACCGCGCGATTCCCCGACTACTGGGACGGTGCCCCCCATGTGGACGAACTCGAGATCCTCACCGCTCCGGACGAGACCGCACGGATCAACGCCCTGCTCGGTGGGCAGGTCGACTACGCCGACGACCTCGGTGTCACCTCGGCGCGCACCTACGAAACCGATGCCCGGATGCAGATCCTGCGGTCGCCGCGCAGCGCGATGTCGGCGTTCGCGATGAAGGTGGACCGGCCCCCCTTCGACAACGTGGATCTGCGGCGGGCGATGTTCGCCCTCGTCGATCGCGACGAGCTGGTCACCACCGTGCTGGGCAGCACCGGTGTGGTCGGCAACGACCTGTTCGGCAAGGACGCCAAGTACTACGCGGCCGACCTGCCGCAGCGCACCCTGGATCTGGACGAGGCCGAGGCCCTGATCCGCAAGGCCGGCGCCCGGAACGCGACCATCGAACTGCAGACCACCGGCGCCACCAACGGCTTCGTCGAGGCCGCCAACATCCTGGCCGAGCAGGCCGGACGCGCCGGACTGAAGATCGATGTGAAAGTCGGTGAGGGATCGACCTATTGGACGCGCACCCTCGACGAGGGTGTGTTGTCGAGTTTCCGCTCCGGGGCCATGCCCATCGAAACGCACCTCGCGCAGCGGATGCTGTCGACCTCGGCGAAGAACTACACCCAGTGGCGCCGCCCCGAGTTCGACGCCTTGTTCGCCACCGCCAGCGAAACCACCGACGAGAACGTCCGGGCCCGCGCATATCAGCAGATGCAGTCGCAGCTCCACAGCGAGGGCGGTCTGCTGGTGTGGGGCCTCTCCGACGGCCTGCACGGGATGGCGCCGCATCTGGCGGGGATGGCCGAGAATGCGCCCAGCAACACCCTCGGGTACGCCCGTTTCGACAAGGCCTGGCTTTCGTGATGCTCGCCCGCTACGCCGGTACCCGCCTCACGGTGGGACTGGCCCAGGTGCTGGGCGTACTCGTCGTCGTCTTCGCGATCGCCGCCCTGCTGCCGGGGGACGCTGCGGTGGTGATCGCGGGCGATGACGCAGATCCGCGGCGGATTGCGCAGTTACGCGAACTCCTCGGGCTGGACCGGCCGCTGTCCGTGCAGTTCGGGGACTGGCTGACCGGTCTGCTCGGCGGCGACCTGGGCACCTCCGTGGTATCCGGCCGCCCCGTCACCGCGATGCTGGGCTCGGCGCTGGCGCCGACGCTGACCCTCGCCGCCCTGGCGTTCGTGGTGCTGGTCCCGCTGGCACTGCTCCTCGGGGTGGTCGCCGCGGTGCGCCGCGGCCACCGGATCGACCGGGCCGTCACCGCCCTGACCGTAGCGTTCTACGCGGCACCGGAATTCGCGTTGGCGATCGTGCTGGTGGCAGTGTTCGCGGTCGGGCTGGGATGGTTCGCGCCCACCGCGGTCGGCGCCGGTGGTCCGTTGCTGATGCAACCGGAGCTGTGGGTGCTGCCCGTACTGGTGCTGGTGATCCGCCCGGTGTGCTCGCTGTCGCGGTTGGTGCGCTCGTCGCTGATCACCACCCTGGACTCCGAATACATCCGGCACACCCGTCGCCTCGGTGTGCCCGTGCGGCGGGTGATCTGGCGGCATGCCCTGCCGGGCTCGCTCACCCCGGCGACACAGCATCTCGCGCGGGTCGCCGATTGGCTGCTCGGCGGGGTCGTGGTCGTCGAGGCGGTGTTCGCGCTCGGCGGTCTCGGGCAGCTGCTGGTCAGCGCGGTCAGCAGCCGCGACATTCCGCTGTTGATGGGATTGGTGACGGTGTTCGCGGTGATCACGGTGGCGGTCAACACGGTCGCGGACATCGCGGCGTTCCAGCTCAACCCCACGGCAGGATCGGCATCGTGACCGGCTCCACGTTTCTCGAGCGTGCGGGTGGGCGGTCCCGGGTGCGCGTCGGGGCTGCCCTGACGGCGGTCCCGCTCGCGGTCGCGCTGCTGGGGCCCTTGTTCACCGAACCCGGTGCCCGTGGCCCGGCGTTCACCTACGGGGACCAGTGGCTTCTGGGAACCGATTCCGAGGGGCGCGATCTGCTCACGCAGGTCCTGCTCGGGGGGCGTTCGCTGGTGCTGGTGGCCGCGGCGGCCGTGGCCCTGACGTACCTGCTCGCCGTGCCGTGGGGGATAGCTGCCGCGACCGCTCGGGTACCGATCGTCGACGAGATGCTGATGCGCCCCCTGGATCTGCTGCTGTCGCTGCCGTCGATCATGGTGCTGCTGCTGGCCGTGGCGCTCACCGACGCCGACCTGGTCGTTCTGACAGTCACCGTGGCGGTGCTGCTGTTCCCTGATGCGGCGCGTCTGGTGCGGGCGTCGGCGCTGCACTCCGCGCACACCCCGGCCATGGAGGCGCTGCTCCTGCAACGCGAAACCTGGTGGCGCCGGCACCTCGGCTATCTGGGACGATCGCTGCTCCCGGTCCTCGCGGCAGACGCAGGGCTACGGTTCGTCGGGGCGATCTACCTGGTCGCCTCGGCCAGCTTCCTGGGGGTGAGCGCGGACTCCGCCGGCACCGACTGGGCCGTGATGATCGACCGCAACCGCGCGGGCCTCGCCCTCGTCCCGTGGGGTGTCGTCCTGCCCGCGGCCCTGATCATCGCCTTGGCGATGGGGGTGAATCTGCTGTTCGACTCCGGTGCTCGCGCGGCAACACGCGAGGTGTCGACGAGGAAGTGGCGATGACCGAGGTAATCCCCGCGGCCCCGGCCGCCGCTGTGCCCAGCAGCACCATCCGAGTGCGCGGTCTGACCGCACGGACACGGGATCGGCTCCTGGTCGACGGCGTCGACCTGGACATTCCCGCCGGGGTGGTCACCGCGCTCGTCGGGTCTTCCGGGAGCGGCAAGACCACCACCGCGCTGGCATTGATGGGCGAGCGCCGCCCGGGGGGCGACGTGACCACGACCGTTCTGGACACGGGCGGGGCACGGTTCGGGTACGTGCCCCAGCACCCCTCCTCGGCGCTGAACCCGGCCCTGCGGATCGGTACCGTGCTCGACGACATCGCTCGTGCCGGCCGACGGCACGGGCATCCGGTGACCGTGGCCGACGCACTCGCACGTGCGGGATTCGCCGACGATCCGGGCATGCTGCGCCGTTACCCGCATCAACTGTCGGGCGGACAGCAACAACGACTGGTCATTGCCCAGGCTCTGCTGACCGACCCGACATGCCTGATCCTCGACGAACCCACTACCGGGCAGGACCCGGCTCGTCGGACGGCGGTCCTCGACGAGATCACCCGACTTGCCCGGCAGGGCCTGACGATCGTGCTCGTCACCCACGACCTGGACGCAGTCCGCGCGGTCGCCCAGCGTGTGATCGTCATGGGCGGCGGCCGGGTGCTCGAGACCGGTGACGCCGGGATCCTGCCGGTCGCCGCCCCGCGGATCCCGCAGACACGCGCCGACACTGCGGATCGCCGCCCGACCCGGGCCGACGCCCGGTTGATCCTGGACGCCGTCTCGGCGGGGTACCGCAACAACCGGGTTCTGCAACGCTTTTCGCTCTCGCTCCAGCCCGGCGAATGTCTGGCACTTCACGGCCCCTCGGGCTGCGGCAAGACCACCGCGGCCCGGGTCGTCGCGGGCTTGCACCCACCCACGGCCGGACGGGTTCTTCTCGACGGCCACCCGTTGGCCGCATCGGTACGGCGACGGACCCGGCACCAGACGGCGGCGATCGGGTACGTCTTCCAGGACGCCAAGGCGGCCTTCGACCCGTATCGCAGCGTGTGGGAGCAGATCCTGCGCGGTCCGGCACGCCTGCGCGGTGCCACCGGCCCGGAATCGGCCGCGGCGGCCCGTCGCGCGCTCGACCAGGTGGGTCTGGCCGAACGGATCACCCGGCAGCATCCGTCCGCCCTTTCCGGCGGCGAGGCCCAGCGCGCCGCCCTCGCCCGTGCCCTGGCGGTCGAGCCCTCGCTGCTCATCTGCGACGAAGTCACCACGGGACTCGATCCCGCATCCCGACAGCGGGTGCTCGACATCTTGTCCGATCTCGTACGAACACAACGCATATCCCTGCTGATGATCAGCCACGACGGCGCCGTGGTGGATGCGATCTCCGACCGGGTCGTCGACATGACCCTCCCGGCCACGAACGGGGAACCGCCGTGAGCGCGCCTCGCCGCGTCCGTCGCCGAGGAAACCCGGCTGTCTCCGCACCGAGCCGAACCGGACAAATCACTCGCGTTCGAGGGGCCGGTTGTGTCAGTCTCTCGGACATGACCGTGCACGACGCCCTCACCATCCGTACCGCCACCGATGACGACTGGCCGGCCCTGGAGCTGCTCGACTCGGTGGCGTTCGGGTATCACCCCATCGATGCCGATCGGACACTGCTTCGTCCGATGTTCCGCACGGAGAACATCGTGGTGGCGACCGAGCGGGGCGCGCCGATCGGTCAGGCGCTGTATCTGGACATGGAGGTCACCGTGCCCGGCGGGCACCAGGTCCCGGCATGTGGTGTCAGCTGGGTTTCGGTCGCTCCCACGCACCGTCGCCGCGGCGTGCTGCGGTCGATGTTCACCGAGCTGCACCGCCGGATGGAGGCGACCGGGGCACCGCTGGCCGCCTTGACCGCCAGCGACGCCGGCATCTACGGGCGTTTCGGATACGGTCCGGCCACCGTCGCCACCGAGGTCACCGTCGATCGGCGCTTCGCCCGCTTCCGCGAGGACGCCCCCGATCCCGGCGGGGTGGTCCTTGCCGACGCTGCGACGGCGGCGGTCCGGTTGCCGGAACTGTACGACCGGTGGCGGCTGTGCACGCCGGGAGCGCAGGCCCGTCCGAAAGCCGAGTGGGACTACACTTTTGCCGATCCCGAGGAGCGCCGCGACGGCGCCTCGGCGCTGTTCTTCCTGGTACACCCCGACGGGTACGCCACCTTCCGCCGCAAGGGATCCGACGCCGAGCCGGTCGCGGTGGTCGAGGAGCTGGTCGCGATCACCGACGACGCCCACGCCGCGCTGTGGCGCACCCTGTGCGGACTGGACCTGACCCACCGCATCGAAGCCGTCCAGCATCCCGACGATCCGCTGCGCCTGCTGCTGACCGACTACCGCCTGCCGCGCACGACCGCCCGGGTGGACGAATTGTGGCTGCGGATCATGGACGTGCCGGCCGCGTTGACCGCCCGCGACTATGCCGCCGACCTGGCCACCGTGCTGGCGGTCCGTGACCAGTTCCGCAGCGCCGGGGGCACTTTCGCGCTGACGGTACGCAACGGACGGGCCCGGTGCGTCCGCACCGACGCGGCGCCGGTGATCACGCTGGACCTGGACGCGCTGTCCGCGTTGTACCTCGGCGCGCACAAGGCCCGCACGTTTGCCGCCGCCGGCCGGGTGGAGGCGCACAGTGCTCGTGATATCGCCGACGTGGACCGCGCGTTCGACGTCGCCCGCCCCGCGATGTTGGGCTGGCACTTCTGAATCAAGAGACGATCCGGGACTTTTCGGCATTATGCGGGGATTGTCATGATCTGGTCGAAATCCCCAGGTTGTGACCTTCAGTAGTCGGCAGGCTGTGAGGGCACCACTCAGATGCCCTGCCGGGTTCGGAGTCAGGGCTCGCCGGTGGGCACCGTCTGCTCACCCGGGTGTAGGCGGGCCTGCAGCTCGGCGAGTCCTTCGGCGGTCAGTTCGACATCGTGGACGGCCAGAGCCCAGTCGAAGCGGGATGTCGACCAGCGGTGGACCGGGCCCGCCCACTGCAGCTCCCACACTTCGGTCGATCGGGGGCGGCGGGCGAGCGAGGCGGTGATCCCTCGGCGGCCGAGGCGCGCTTCGAACGCACCGGTGCCGGAATCGAAGGTGTGGAGGTATTGCAGGTCCAGATCCGCGGTTACCGCCGCATTCAGGGGCTCGGCGGTGACGTGGGTGTCGAACCACCGACGCCGCTCGGCCCGCAGCGCCCGGTCCGCAGCTCGCTGCCGGCGGGCTTCCGCGGCGACGGACTCGGCCGGCCCGTCCCAGGTGAACAACGCCTCGTCGAACACCTCCCCGATGAAGAACTGTGACCAGCGCTCGGCCGACCCGACAGCGTCGATGCGCTGCTCGAGCACCAGTCCGGTCTGTTGATCGACGACCATGCGCATCGGATGCGCCGTACGCGGAGACCTGCTTTGCGGCGGTGGGGCAAGTTCGAACTGCCACGCCGGCCGCGACAGGTACGTGGTCGTGGTGAGCGGACCGGTCGGGCGGGTGTAGTCGTCACCGACCCAGTCCTCGGCGGGACGGCGTGCGAGCAGACCGGTGCCGTTGCCGACGAACCGCAGCGTCGCCGCGGGCGCGACCCGCGGCAGTTCCCGGCCCTTACGGAACCGCCAGCAGGTGACCGCGTCGCACAACAGCAGCGGGCGACCGTCGAGGTGTTCGATGCGCACCCGCATCCCGTCGCGCCACACCCGCAACTCGGTGGCCTCGATCCCGCCGCCGGTGAACGTCGGCGGCAGCGCACCGGAGAACGCGGTCCAACCGACCTCATCGCGGGACCTCAGGCCTCCGTCGGCGCTGGAGATGATCCCGCGCACCGGCACATCGGGGCCGTGCACCATCTGCACCAGCACCTGCACCCACGGAACCGACTGGTCCACCGCTCACCTCCCGTTCCAGGCGAGGATAACGACCCCCGGCGATATCGACTTCCGTATCGGATGCTTCGCCGAGGACCGGAGTTCGGGAAGTCGACGTCAAATCGGTGGTGGGCCATCGCACGTGCGGACGGCGTCGCCGGTGCGCCGGCGGCGATACCAGGCGAGCACACCGACCACCGGCACCGTCCACACCACCAGCACCCACAGTGCCGCCCGGGGCAGGCCGGGCCGGGAGCCGACGACGTCGACGGTGGCCGCCGATGCCGCGGCCAGCCATACCAGCACGAACACTCCTGCCGCCGCCCATGCGGCCACCAGTGGGCCGAAGCCTGGCAGACACTGCGTGTCGGCGCGCACGCACTCGCTCCAGCCGGCCTCGGCGACCACGCTCCCGGTCACCATCACGATCACCGAGACTACCGCCGCGAGCCCGCCACACCTCAGGGCTGCGCGGAGCGGCGACGCGTCTGGTCGGCGACGTCGATTCGGCGACGTGTTCAGGTCAATCGGCGACCAGCCGTGGCGACCCGTGCCGTCCTGCACCGTGCTCGCGTTGTCGACGGATCACGTAGCAACCCGGAGCGATCCCCGTCGCCCCGTGCTCGGGATGGAGGAGATACGCGGTCCCGGTCGTCTCGACGATGCCCAGGGCGAGACCCATGGTGTCCCGGACGGGGGTCGTCCACCTGCAGGTGCCCTCGTCGGCGACGAGAGAGTGCGGGTTGCCGCCGGCGGCGCTCCGCAACAACTCCACTCCCGAAAGCGGCACCCGGATGGAGCGCGCCCACGGTGTGCGTTCGACGGCGGCACCGACAAGCGCGTACGGAATGACGATCAGATCGCCTTGAGCCTGGAGACCATCGGTCACCGGGACGGTCACCTCCCGGTCCAGGTGGTCGAGGACGTCCAGACCGCTGAGGGCCGTGAGGTCGGACAGGGTGAGATCGGAATGCATGGGACCACCTCGGGGGAGTTCAGGTTCGGCGAACGAGTTGTGCATAGTCGGTACCGCTGATGCCGTAGGTCCAGCCCGCGGCGTCCAGTGCGGAGGAAACCTGATCGGGGACGTGCAGGCCGTAACGGCGCCGTTGCCCGTCGCGTTCGACGGAACCGTTGACGACGAGCAGGATCCGGCCGGGTCGACCCCAACCGGTCGGGGATGCATAGAGTCCGAGCGTGCATCCCGGGTTTCCCGGATCGTCGGCACGGTCCACGAGTGCGAGCGCGGCCATGCCGATGTACCTGTCCCAGCCGATGCGTTCGACAGCACATCGGCGGACCTCGACGTTGCGCTCGTCGTTGATCCGCTCGACGGTGGGATCGAGGACGACCCAATCGGGAACGATCGTGCCGTTCTGCACGAAAACATGACTGCCGTCCGCGAATTCGAGCGCCGGACGATCGGAGTGGTGTAAGCGGCGTTCGTTGTGGACGCCCCCGGGTGTGGGTTCGGTGTGCAGCGCGGTGGGCCGTTCGGCCATGACGCAGACACGTTCGAAGGCCCACCACCATCCGGTGGCACGGACCAGTGCGCCCTGAAGATCGAGAAGTTCGTCGTCGCGCGACTCGAAGCCCGCGAGACCGTAGCGTCGGAGCGTGTCGTAGTACGCGACCCGATGTGCCTCCTGTTGCCCGTACCAGGTGACGCCGGGAGTCGGGCCCGGCAACAGTGTGCGTATCGCCGTCGCGACACCGACGAACAGCGAGGTCCGCAACGAATCCCACACGGCCGCACGAAGAAGCGGGTCCTGCCGCCGAGGTGTACGCGCGTCCATTCGGTCGCGGGACGCGGTCCAGATTGCGGCGATCCCCGCCGAAGGGTGTGCCGGTTCTCCGAAGCGCAGCGGGGGGACCGAGAAGCCCTCGTCGGCAATCAACTGCAGGGCCGCTGGGGGAGAAGGTACCCAGACGAACTCCGGTTCCTCGAATCCCGCTCGCCGGTAGAGCTCTGCGACGGCGGATTCCGCGGCGGGCCGGTCGGAAGGTCTCGTACACAGTCCTTGCGCGAGCCAATGGTCACGCCGGGCGGACACGGCGGCGGCAAGGGCGTGAGGGTCGGTGATGCTGGTGGACAGGGTGCGGTGCGGAACCGCTGACGAGATCGGCACGGCGCTCACCGGATGGTGGCGGTGGCCGCCTTTCCTGTAGTCATGGTTGTCGAGGATGGCACGGGAAGGCTTCGGGCGCAAGCAAGTGTCCTCGCCCGGGCGGCCGAAGGCGGCGAAGTCCGGCGCTCACTTCGCCGGCCGAGCGCGACAGTCGTCGATCCTCGTAAGGGGCTGCTGCAGAAGGACATTCTCGGACCTTCCGTCGCGTCCACGGCACCGCATCGACACATGACAACGGCGCTCGCGCATCAGCCGATCTGCTCGAACAGCGACACGATGATCCCTTCGGGTCCACGCACGTAGGCCATCCGCACGCTGTTCTCGTACTCGCCGATGCCGCCGATGAGGCCGTACCCCTCCGCAGCCACCGCGTCGACGGCCGCCTGGAGGTCGCCGACCTCGAAGGACACGTTGCGCAGTCCGAGTTCGTTGGCCATCGCCATGGGCGATCCGGGCGCGTGGTCGGGCGTGACGAAGCTCGCGAGTTCCAACCGCGTCCCTCCGTCGGGCGGCCGCAGCACGGCGATCTCACAGTGCGCGCCGGGGATGCCGCAGACGGTCTCGACGAACTCGCCCTCCACGGATCCGGTGCCCTCGACCTCGAGACCCAGTCCGACGAAGAACGCCGTCACCGAGTCGAGGTCCGCGACAGTGATGCCGATGTGGTCGAAACGTCTCACGTGCGCCCTGGGGTCCATCCTCCGATTGTCGTCGTGCCGATCCCGGGACGGAGACGGTATCGGAGACGGTGGTGTCCGTGCCCGGCGCCGGGCCCGGTCAGGCCACCGGCACCGGGTGGTCGATCCCGAACCGGCCCCGGAAGAACACCATCGGCCGCTCCTCACACACCGTGTCCAGCTCGAGCACCCGGCCGATGATCACGTCGTGGTCGCCGGCGACGTGGACGTCGTGCACTTCCGCGTGCACGCGCATCAGCACGTCCGGCAGCGCCGGCGTCCCCCAGCGGGACACCTCCCACGCGAGATCCTCGTACTTGCGTCCCCGGCTCGAGCCGAACCGGGCGCACAGGTCGGACTGGTCCTCGCGGAGGACGTTGACGCAGAACCGTCCCGTTGCACGGATCCGGGGCCAGGCACGGCCGCGGTGGTCGGCACAGAACAGGATCAGGGGCGGCTCGAGCGACACCGAGGCGAACGACTGGCACGCGAACCCCACCGGGCCCTCGTCGTCCAGTCCCGTCACCACCGTGACTCCGGTGGCGAACTGTCCCATCACCCGGCGCATGTCCTCCGGGCTGGGCGCGTCAGCTGTCGATGGTGCGAGGGTCGTCGTCTCGAGGGGCATGAGTCCACCTCCGGGTCGTGGGACGGATCGGCGTGAGCACGCCGTGGTCGATGGGCTCGACGCTAGGACAGGCCAGGGGAGGCCCGAACGGGCGTCCCGCTGAGCGGACGCGGCCGGCGGCGACCCGGTCGCCGGAGCGGTGATCTCGCTGAACGGGATGGTGTATGGCCGTCGTCGACGAGGGCTGGCAGCCTGCGGTTCGAATGGGCGGTGTGCCCGGCACCACGGCGACGAACAGGGACGACGATGACCGAAGTGAGCTACGAGGGGACCCTGAAGGAACTTTCCACCGATCAGGGTGTGCTGCGCTACCACGAGGCCGGCGACGGGCCGCCGCTGCTCCTGCTGCACGGCTCCGGACCCGGCGTGACGGGGTGGCGCAACTACCGCGGCGTCCTCGCCGACTTCGCACAGCACTTCCGCTGCCTGGTGCTCGAGTTTCCTGGTTTCGGCGTCAGCGACCCCGGTGACGGCCACCCGATGGTGATGGCGCAGGGGGCCGTCGGCACCTTCCTCGACGGGCTCGGTCTCGGTGCCGTGGACATGATCGGCAACTCGATGGGCGGGATCGTCGCCGCCAAGGTCGCCATCGACGAGCCGCACCGCGTGCGCAAGCTCGTCACGATCGGCGGGATGGGCAAGAACGTCTTCGCGCCCGGGCCGGGCGAGGGCATCAAGCTGCTCATGGAGTTCACCGACAACCCGACCCGCGAGGGTCTCGTCCGCTGGCTGCAGTCCATGGTCTACGACCCCGCCGTGGTCACCGACCAGCTCATCGAGGAGCGCTGGGCGCTCGCCACCGAACCGAAGACCCTCGAGATCGCCCGCCGGATGTACAGCTCGAAGGCCTTCGCCGCCGGTGCCGCCGCAGCGGCCGCGTCGAACGTCACCCCGTACTGGGCGCAGCTGCACAAGATCACCGCACCGACCCTGCTGACGTGGGGCCGCGACGACCGGGTCAGCCCCGTGGACATGGCGATGCTGCCCATGCGCGACATCCCGAACTGCGAGCTGCACACGTTCCCGAAGTGCGGGCACTGGACGATGATCGAAGCCCGCGACGCGTGGCTGTCGGCCGTGCTCGCGTTCCTGCTGCGCGACGACGACCGCAGCTAGTCCACGATCCCGCTGAGCGGGAGGGCTTCCGCCGTCCCACCTGCGCATATGTCACCTTCGAGACAGCCCGATCGGCGCGACGACGCGCGGATCATCGACCAGTTCCAGGAGTGCACGATGCTCGACGGTTCCCGGCGACTCGCCGCCGCCGATCTCCTCTGGGCCGCCGAGCGCGACCGCGTCGCGATCGCCCCGCTGACGGAGACCTTTCCCGACATCGACGTGGTGGATTCGTACGAGATCCAGCTGATCAACATCCGCCGCCGGCTCGAGGCGGGCGCCACCGTCTACGGCCACAAGGTCGGCCTGTCGTCCGAGGTCATGCAGAAGATGATGGGCGTGGACGAGCCCGACTACGGACACCTGCTCTCGACGATGGTGTACTCCGAGGACGAGCCCATCGACACGGCGCAGTTCTGCTACCCGCGCATCGAGGTCGAGATCGGCTACGTCCTGGGCGAGACCCTGCCCGGCAAGGACTGCACCGAGGCGGATGTGCTGCGGGCGACCGAGTACATCGTCCCGAGCATCGAACTCATCGACTCGCGCATCGTGGACTGGCGCATCGGCCTGGCGGACACGATCGCCGACAACGCCTCGTCCGCGGGCGTGATCCTCGGAGCGGGCCGCATCGAACCGGACAAGGTCGACATCGGTGCGATCTCGGCGGTGCTGTACCAGGGCGACGAGGAGATCGCGCGCGGCGAGGCGGCAGCCGTGCTCGGTGACCCGACCCGCGCCGTCGCGTGGCTGGCCCGCAAGGTGGCGAGCTTCGGGGTGCGGCTCGAGGCCGGGCACGTGATCCTGCCCGGCTCGTGCACTCGCGCCGTCGATGCCCGGCCGGGCGACGTCTTCCGCGCCGATTTCAGCGACATCGGCTCCGTCTCAGTCGAATTCAAGTAAGGAAGTGCACCAGTGACGAAGGCTACCGCCGCGATCGTCGGGCCCGGCAACATCGGCACCGACCTGATGTACAAACTGCTGCGCTCGGATGTCATCGAGCCGCGGTGGATGATCGGTGTCGACCCCAGCAGCGAGGGTCTCGCCCGTGCAGCGACCGAGGGCCTGGTCGCGAGCCACGAGGGTGTGGACTGGCTGCTCGCCCAGGACGAGCGGCCCGACGTGATCTTCGAGGCCACCTCGGCCTACGTGCACCGCGCGAACGCCCCCCGCTACGCCGAGCTCGGCATCCAGGTCGTCGACCTGACCCCGGCGGCCCTCGGGCCGGCCGTCGTGCCCGCCGTGAACATGGGCGAACACGAGGACGCGCCGAACGTCAACCTCATCACCTGCGGCGGCCAGGCCACGATCCCGATGGTGCACGCCGTCTCCCGCGTCACCGAGGTCGAGTACGCCGAGATCGTCGCGAGCGTCGCCTCCCCGTCGGCCGGCCCCGGAACCCGCGCCAACATCGACGAGTTCACCATCACCACCAGCCGCGGCATCGAGACGATCGGCGGCGCCCGCAAGGGCAAGGCCATCATCATCCTCAACCCGGCCGAGCCGCCGATGCTCATGCGCGACACCGTGTTCTGCTCGATCCCCGAGGACGCCGACCGCGACGCGATCGCCGCGTCGATCCACGAGGTGGTCGCCACGGTGCAGGGCTACGTCCCCGGCTACCGCCTGCGCGCCGAGCCGCAGTTCGACGACCCCACCCCGATGAGCGGCGGACGCGCCCGCGTGGCGATCTTCCTCGAGGTCGAGGGCGCCGGCGACTTCCTGCCGCCGTACTCGGGCAACCTCGACATCATGACCGCGGCCGCCACGAAGGTGGGCGAGAGCTTCGCGGCCAAGCTGCTCACCGCCCGCGTGTAGAACCCCACCGCAGACCGTACTTTCGAAGGAACACAGTCGATGCCCTACAGCGCAGATCTCGACATCCGGATCACGGACTCGTCGTTGCGTGACGGCTCCCATGCCAAGCGTCACCAGTTCACCGTCGAGGACGTGCGCTCGATCGTCGGTGCACTCGACGCCGCCGGTGTGCCCGTCATCGAGGTCACCCACGGCGACGGCCTCGGCGGCTCGTCGTTCAACTACGGCTTCAGCCGCACCCCCGAGCAGGAGCTCATCAAGGCGGCCGTCGAGACCGCGACGCAGGCGAAGATCGCGTTCCTGATGCTGCCGGGGCTCGGGGTCCGCTCGGACATCCGCGAGGCCGCCGACAACGGCGCGTCGATCTGCCGGATCGCCACGCACTGCACCGAGGCCGACATCTCCGCCCAGCACTTCGGGCTGGCCCGCGAGCTCGGTCTCGAGACCGTCGGATTCCTGATGATGTCGCACAGCCAGCCGCCCGAGGTGCTCGCGAAGCAGGCGCGCATCATGGCCGACGCCGGCTGCCAGTGCGTGTACGTCGTCGACTCGGCCGGCGCCCTCGTCCTCGAGGGAGTCTCCGACCGGGTCGCGGCTCTCGTCGCCGCGCTCGGCGACGACGCGCAGGTCGGTTTCCACGGGCACGAGAACATGGGGCTCGGCGTGGCGAACTCGGTGCTCGCGGTGCGTGCCGGCGCACTGCAGATCGACGGCTCCACCCGCCGGTTCGGTGCCGGCGCGGGCAACACCCCCGTCGAAGCGTTCGTCGCCGTCGCCGAGAAGCTCGGTATCCGAACGGGTATCGACACCCTGAAGATCATCGACGCCGCCGAGGACGTGGTGCGGCCGATCATGGACGGCGAGTGCCTCCTCGACCGGATGTCGCTGACGATGGGGTACGCCGGTGTGTACTCGAGCTTCCTCAAGCACGCCGCCACGCACGCCGAGCGGTACGGGGTCTCCGGTGCGGAGATCCTCATCGAGGCCGGACGACGCAACCTCGTCGGCGGTCAGGAAGACCAGCTGATCGAGATCGCCGTCGGTCTCGCCGCCCAGAAGTAGACCTCCGGGTCTTGAGAGAGAGCTGACAGTCATGGGCCAGGTTTTGGACAACATCATCCAGTACGCGGACGAGATCCGCGCCGAGGGCGCCGAGGGCGACAAGCTCATGCGCCTGACGGACAACAACGCCAAGCGGTTGCGCGACGCCGGTGTCATCCGCATGCTGCAGCCCAAGGAGCACGGCGGCCTCGAGGTCCACCCGCGCGAGTTCGCCGAGACCGCGATGGCGATCGGAGCAATGGACGGCGCCACCGGATGGGTCGCCGGCATCGTCGGCGTGCACCCGTGGGAGCTCACGTTCTTCGATCCGAAGGCGCAGAACGAGATCTGGGGCGAGGACCCCGACATGTGGATGGCCTCCCCGTACGCGCCGATGGGTGTCGCGGTTCCGGTCGACGGTGGCTACATCCTCAACGGCCGCTGGTCGTTCTCCTCGGGCACCGACCACTGCGGCTGGATCATGATCGGCGCCGCGGTGGGCGACAAGGACGGCAACCGGCTGAACCCGCCGCAGGTCCTGCACGTGCTGCTGCCGCGCTCGGACTACGAGATCGACCAGGACAGCTGGAACGTCGTGGGCCTGCGCGGCACCGGCTCGAAGGATCTGATCATCGAGGACGCCTTCATCCCCACCTACCGCACCCTCGACGCCGACGTCGTCCTCAGCGGCAACGGCTGGCGGCACGCCGGGCGCGACGAGACCCTCTACAAGTTCCCGTTCTCGTGCATCTTCCCGCTGGGCATCACCTCGTCGCTGATCGGCATGGCCGAGGGCGCGCTCGCGTGCTACATCGCGGCCCAGAAGGAGCGCGTCGCGGTCACCGGTATCCCGATCAAGGAGGACCCGTACGTCCTCTATGCCCTCGGTGAGGCGGCCGCCGAGATCGCCGCGTCGCGCGCCGCGATCCTCGAGACCGTCGACCGCTTCTGGGACAAGACGGACAAAGGCCAGGAGGTCACCTTCGACGAGCGTGCCATCGGGCGCCGCACCCAGACCGCTGCCGCGTGGCGGGCCGTCCGCGCCGTCGACGAGATCTTCGCCCGCGCCGGTGGTGGCGCGATGCACCTGAAGTTCCCGATGCAGCGTTTCTGGCGCGATGCGCACGTCGGTCTGTCGCACGCGATCCACGTCCCCGGCTCGATCTTCCACGCGTCTGCGCTGACCCAGCTCGGCGGCGAGCCGCAGGGTGTCCACCGCTCGATGATCTAGCTCTCCCGCGAACGTCCCGGAAGGAACACATATGACGGATATTCGAGGACTCGGATACCTCCGGATCCAGACCACCGACGTCGCGCGCTGGCGTGAACTCGTCGTCGACGGCCTCGGCATGGCCGTCGGTTCCGGCCCCGAACCGGACGGCCTCTACCTGCGGGTCGACGAGCGGCGGGCACGCCTGATCGTGCTGCCCGGCGAATCCGACAAGGCACTCGCGGTGGGCTGGGAGGTGCGCGATCAGTTCGCCCTCCAGCGGGTCCGCGAGACCGTCGAGAAGGCGGGCGTCACCGTCGACGTCCTCTCCCAGGAGGAATGCGACTACCGCGACGCCGAGCAGGTCATCGCGTTCGACGACCCGATCGGCACCCGCGTCGAGGTGTTCTTCGGCCCGGTGCTCGATCACAGCCCCGTCGTCACCCCGCACGGCGGCCGGTGGGTCACCGGCGAGCAGGGCCTCGGCCACGTCGTGCTGCCCGCCACCGATTTCGACGCGGCGCACGCGTTCTACACCGAGGTGCTCGGCTTCCTGCCGCGCGGCGCGATCCGGCTCCAGGCCCCCGGCCCGGCGCGGCGCGTGCGGTTCCTCGGCGTGAACCAGCGCCACCACAGCCTGGCCCTGTGCCCGGCGCCGCCGACCGAGGAACCCGGCCTCGTGCACCTGATGATGGAGGTCGACACCCTCGACGCCGTCGGTCAGGCACTCGACCGGGTGCGCAAGCTCGGGTTCTCCATCTCCTCGACGCTGGGCCGGCACACGAACGACAAGATGGTCTCGTTCTACGTGCGCGCCCCCGGTGGCTGGGACCTCGAGTTCGGCACCGAGGGAATGCTCGTCGACGAGTCGTACTACACGGCCGAGGAGATCACCGCCGACAGCTACTGGGGTCACGACTGGTCCGAGTCCGAGCCGCTGGCGGCGTTCAGCCCGAAGTCCTAGCTCGCAGAGGGAACACGAACAAAGGCCCGGCCGGGGATCACCCCGGCCGGGCCTTCGTCGTCGAGCCCTGGTGCTGGGCCGCACCTCGCACGGCATGGTTCCTGCCGTGCTGCTCGGCGTCGTCGCGACGCTGCTCGCGACGAATTTGTCGGTGCGGCTGCGACGGTGCACCCGCGCCGCGATCTGTCATGGCTCGTCGTGATCGTCGGCTACGGCTGCGCCATGACCCCGGTGCGCCTGCAGGACAGGATCGTCGGTGCTCTGCGCGGAACGCAGTGCCGGTCCGCGCCTGCCGACGACGCACCGAGCTCGCAGGTCCCGCCGGCGCGGCAGTCGACCCGGCCGGTGCTCCGACCCGCACAGAAACGAACTGCCCACACGCCGTGCTCGGCGGGTGGGCAGTGCGGATACGAGAACCGATCGGGCCGGCCGTCCTGCGCAGCAAGTCGACGGTGGACCGACTGTCATGGAATGTGCGCAGTCCGGCCGACCCGATCGTGTGTAAGGTACCCCCGCGTCGGTGCTTTCACACCGACGCCCCGGAAATCCGTTCGGTCAGCTCCTGTTCAGCAGCTTGCGCATCGCCTCGGCCGCGCCCCGGACGAGCTTGTCGCGGGGGAACCCGCTGCGCTTGACCGCGGCGTCGTAGTTGCCGCCGGCCACCCACACCGGCCCGTCGGTGAGGTGTTGGAGGCCCTCCCGGGCCACCTCCTCCGGCTCGGCGACGAGCATGCCGGGGATGTCGAAGTTCAGCCCGGCGCGGATCATCGCCGGGGTGCGGGTCACACCGAGGACGAGTTCGACGACGTGCACCCCGTGCGGGGCGAGTTCGAGCCACAGGCTCTCGGCGAACACGCGACTGAACGCCTTGGACGCCGCGTAGATGCTCTGGTGCTCGGACCCCATGTAGCCGGCGAGCGAGCCGAGCAGCATGATGCCGCCGCGCCCGCGCTCCTTCATCTTCGACCCGAACAGGTGCGAAAGTTCCAGCTGCCGATCGATGTTGAGGGTGATCACGCCACGGAAGCCGTCGAGGTCGCCGGAGACGAACTCGTGACCGTAACTGTTGGCGCCGGCGTTGAAGATGAGCAGACCCACCTCGACGTCGGCGGTCGCCCGCCGGAGCTGCTCGACCGCGTCGTCGGCGAGCAGATCGAGCGCGAGGGTGCGCACCTCGACCCCGTTGCCGCGGACCTTCTCGGCGGTCTCCTCGAGCGGGCCGGGCTTGCGGGCGACGAGCACCAGGTTCAGCCCCGCCCTGCTCAACTCGTCGGCGAACGCGGCACCGACGCCCTCGGAGCCGCCGGCGATGACGGCCCACGAGCCGTACTGCTTGACGTCGATCACGAAAGTTCCTTTCCGGCTGACTTACTGGATGATCGGCCCCGGGACCGGGGTGTCGTCGAGGACGGTGAGGCGGCCTTCGGTCGCGGCCCACGTGATCGTCTCGGCGAGCTTCGCGCAACCACGGCGCGGCGCCCCGGGCCGGGAGTCCTGCCCACCCTGCTCACGCATCTCCGGGCACCGAGACCGCGCCTCCTCGTTCCACTGGACGGAGGTGTGCTCCCAGCTGTTCTTGGCGACGAGAACCCGGGCGCCGCACTCAGTGCACTGCAGGGGTTGCATCGGTGGTCGCCGCCTCCTCGGCTGCCGTCTTGCGGGCGAGGTTCTCCTCGACCTCCTTCATCCACGCCGCCACGGGGCGGGTGGTGTCCATCTCGAACTCGAACCGCTCGGTCATCTCCGGCTTGACGTCGGCGGCGTCCACGTAGAACTGCTCGTACCAGCGGCGCAGCTGGTAGACCGGGCCGTCCTCGTCGCACAGCAGCGGATTCTCGATGCGCGTCTTGTTCTTCCAGATCTCGACGTCCTGCTCGAAGCCTCGGGCGATGAAGTCACCGAACTTGCGGGCCGTCTCGTCGGCCGAGTCGCCGAGGGCGTCCGACTTCTTCACGATGATCCCGTACATCAGGACGAACTTGTTCTCGGTGACGGGGTAGTGGCAGTTGAGCAGCACCGAGTCGATGTCGTAGCCCTCGTACTTGTACTGCAGGTCGTCGATCATGAACGACGGACCGAAGTACGCCGCCTCGGAGCGGCTGCCGACGAGCTTCGGCTGGCCGTCGGCGTGCGGCCGCATGTCCTCGCGCGCCTGACCGTGCATGATCTGCGTCGCGACGTGGCCCTCGAAGATGTTCTTGAAGTACGTGGGGAACGAGTAGTGCACGTAGAAGAAGTGCGCCATGTCGACGATGTTGTCGATGATCTCGCGGCAGTTGGTGTCGACCTCGGTGGTGTACCAGACCCAGTCGGTCCACTCGTCGCTCGTCGCGCCCTCGATGCGGGGGATGGTGACGTCGGCGGGCGGCGGGTTGCCCTCGGGATCGTGCCAGACGAACAGCATTCCGTCCTGGTCGAGGGTGTGCCACGCGCGGGTCTTCGCGATCGGCGGAACGCGCCGCGCGTAGGGGATCGAGGTGCACCGGCCGTTGCCGCCCCAGCGCCAGTCGTGGAAGGGGCAGGCCACCGAGTCGCCCTTGATCGTGCCCTGGCTGAGGTCGCCGCCCATGTGCCGGCAGTACGCGTCGAGGATCTTCAGGTTGCCGTTGCTGTCGGCGAACACCACGAGCTTGGTGCCGAAGGCGTGGATCGAATGCGGCTTGCCGTCCTTGAAGGACTCGGACAGGCCCAGGCAGTGCCAGCCCCGGGCGAACCGGGTGGGCGCGGCACCGGCCACGATCTCGCGAACTTCGACGTCGTCGGACTTGCTGGAGCTCACTGTCGTCCGTCCTTTCGGAGGAAATGTCGTATCGGATGGAGCACCTCGGTGCTGTGCGCGGGTGGGCCGGGGGACGGCAGCCGCCTGCGACCTGTGGGATCGACGCTAGGTGAGGCCGGTCACCGGGGGTGCGGCGATCCCACTGTCCGGGACACGTTCCGGCGGGCCGCGGCGACGGCGCCGCACGATGGGGGAGCCCGTACCCGCCCCGGTCACGAAGGAGTGACGCCGATGCCCGACGACGTGCTGACGAAGGTGCGCGAACTGCTGCCGTCCATCGCGGAGCGCGCGCAGACGGTCGACGACTCGCGCCGGGTGCCGGACCAGACCGTGCAGGACCTGGCCGCGGCGGGGGTGTTCCGGATGCTGCAGCCCGCCCGGTACGGCGGTCTCGAATGCGACCCCGTGCGCTTCTACGAGGTGGTGCGGGAGATCTCGGGGGCCTGCGGGTCGACGGGCTGGGTGACGTCGATCCTCGGGGTCCACTCCTGGCACCTGGGCCTGTTCGACCCGCAGGCCCAGGACGACGTGTGGGGGCAGGACGATTCGACGCTGCTGTCCTCGTCGTACGCGCCGGTCGGCGAACTCGTCCCGGTCGACGGCGGTTTCCGGCTGTCGGGCAACTGGCGGTTCTCGTCCGGGTGCGAGCATGCGACCTGGGCGTTGCTCGGGGCACTCGTCGTCGGTGCCGAGGGCCGGCCGGTGGACTTCATGACCGTCCTGGTGCCGCGCAGCGACTACCGGATCCTGGACGTGTGGGACGTCGTGGGCATGCGCGGAACCGCCAGCAACGAGATCTCCGTCGACAAGGCGTTCGTGCCGCACCACCGCACGGTGCGCAACTACGACCTGGCGCAGCTGCGTGCCCCCGGCCACGCGGTGAACCCGGGACCGTTGTTCCGGCTGCCGTTCGCCGCGATCTTCACCACCGCCGTCGCCGCGCCGGTGATCGGAACGGTCGCCGGGTGCTACGAGCAGTATCTGGGGGCGATGCGGAACCGGGTGCGGTTGAGCCTGGGCGGGGGCCGGTTCGCCGAGGACCAGTTCGCGCAGGTCGCCGTCGCCCGGGCCGCCTCGGAGATCGACGCGGCGATCCTCCAGACGGACCGCAACATCCGGGAGTTGTACGAGCTGGCGGTGGCGGGGCAGCCGCTGCCGACGCGGCTGCGGCTGCGGCTGCGCCGCGACCAGGTGCGGGGCACCGAGCGTGCCGTCGAGGCGATCGATCTGCTGTTCAAGACCTCGGGCGGCAACTCGCTCGGCCGGGGGACCCCCGTCGAGCGGGCGTGGCGTGACGCACACGCGGGCAGCGTGCACGTCGCCAACGATCCCGAACGCGCCCTCGCGATGTACGGACGGGGCGCATTCGGCCTGCCGGTGGAGGACAACCTGATCTGAGCCGCCACCTGCTGGAACGAGGGGTGCCCGGGATCGCTGTATCCTCCCTCTCGTGCGCCGAGCACGCGCGCGTCCCACTGAGCGGAAGATCTCCGGCGGCTCGGCGCGGAACGCGGGATGCTGGGCGGCGCGGCATCGCCGCAGAGACGAGACGACGGAGGAGGACCCCCGTGCCCAGAGTTGCCGAAGCGCGGGACGCCGCGGAGCCGACGTCCGCCGAGCAGCGCGCGCGGTTCGGGCGCATCCTCGACGCCGCTGCGAGCCTGGCGACCGAGAAGGAACTCGAGCGGGTGCAGATGCACGAGGTCGCGAAGATGGCCGGCGTCGCCATCGGCACCCTGTACCGGTACTTCCCGTCCAAGACACATCTGTTCGTGGCGGTCATGGTCGATCAGATCGATCAGATGAGCGAGCGGATGGCCCAGCGCACCACCCCGGACGCCACCCCGCAGGAGGCCGTCTACGAGGCGCTCGTGCGGGCGACGCGGGCGCTGCGGCGACGGCCGTTGCTGGCGACGGCGATGATCCAGTCCACGAGCACCGCCAAGGCGACGTCCATTCCCGACGTCGCGAAGATCGACCACCGTTTCCGTGAGGTGCTCTACCGTGCGGCCGGGCTCGAGTACGTCACCGAACGGGACGCGACGCTCGTGCGGGTCCTCGAGCAGGCGTGGTTCGGGATCATCCAGTCCAGCCTCAACGGCCGGATCTCGGTTCCCGACGCGGAGTCCGACCTGCGGGTGGCCTGCGAGCTGCTGCTCGCCGGCCTGTCGAACGCGAGCCCGGCGAACGCGAGCCCGGCGCCGTCTGCTTGACCTCGCGCACTCGTGCGTCGAGCCTTGGCATGCCTGCATAACTGAAATGAATTCTTGTCTTTCTTGCGGGGGTGTAGACCGATATCGGCACCGAACAGACCGTTGCCTCGACGCAGTAAATGGAATACATTCTAAAAATGAACGCGTTCCGGTTCTGTTCCCCGGCGCGTCCCACCGACACCTGCCCAGCACTCATGTTCCGAGGAGCCAGCTCATGACCGACGTAGTCATCGTCGACGCGGCCCGTACCCCCGTCGGCCGCCGCCGCGGCGCCCTGTCCGGTCTGCACCCGGCCACCCTGCTCGGCACCGCCCAGCGCGCCGTCCTCGAGCGCGCCGGCCTCGCCCCCGACCAGGTGGGGCAGGTCGTCGGCGGCTGCGTCACCCAGGCCGGCGAACAGTCCAACAACATCACCCGGCAGGCCTGGCTACACGCCGGCCTGCCCTACACGACTGCCGCCACCTCCATCGACTGCGCGTGCGGCTCCTCCCAGCAGGCCGTCCACATCGTCGCCGGTCTCATCGCCTCCGGCCAGATCACCGCGGGCATCGGCTGCGGCGTCGAATCCATGAGCCGGGTGTTCCTCGGCCAGGCCCTCACCCCCGAGACCGGGAACCCCTACCCGGACGACTGGACCATCGACATGGGCGACCAGTTCACCTCGGCCGAGCGCATCGCCGCCAAGCGCGGCATCAAGCGCGGCGACACCGACGCCTTCGGCCTCGAGTCCCAGCGCCGCGCCGCCGCCGCCTGGGCCGAGGGCCGGTTCGACCGCGAGATCGTCCCCACCGAGGCGCCCGTCCTCGTCGACGGCGTGCCCACCGGCGAGACCGCCGTCGTCACCCGCGACGGTGGCCTGCGCGAGACCACCGCCGAAGGCCTGGCCGCGCTGAAGCCGGTCGTCGAGGGCGGCATCCACACCGCCGGCTCCGCGTCGCAGATCAGCGACGGCGCCGCCGCGGTCCTGCTCACCAGCGCCGAGCGCGCCCAGGAACTGGGGCTGCGGCCCCGCGCCCGGATCGTCGCCTCGGGCATGGTCGGGTCCGACCCGTACTACCACCTCGACGGCCCGATCGACGCGACCCGCCACGTCCTCGGCAAGGCCGGCATGACACTCGACGACATCGACCTCGTCGAGATCAACGAGGCATTCGCCGCGGTCGTCCTGTCGTGGGCGCAGGTGCTCGACGCCGACATGTCCAAGGTCAACGTCAACGGCGGCGCCATCGCCCTCGGTCACGCCGTCGGGTCGACCGGTGCCCGGCTCCTCACTAGTGCCCTGCATGAGCTCGAGCGGTCCGACCGGTCGACTGCGCTGGTCACCATGTGCGCGGGCGGCGCACTGTCCACCGCGACCGTCATCGAACGCATCTGACCGACACCATCGAATTCGCGAGGCCGACATGACCATTGGACTGACAGACGAGGACCGCGACCTGCGCGACGCGGTGCGCGGCTGGGCCGCCCGCCACGTCACCGCCGACGTGGTGCGCCAGGCCGTCGAAGCCAAGACCGACACCCGTCCCGCGTACTGGGGCTCGCTCGCCGAACTCGGTGTGCTCGGCCTGCACCTGCCCGAGGAGGCCGGCGGCGCCGGCTGCGGTCTGGTCGAACTCGCGGTCGTCACCGAGGAACTCGGCCGGTCGATGGTGCCCGGCCCGTTCCTGCCGACCGTGCTGACCGCCGCGGTGCTGCGCGAGGCCCGCCGCACCGCCGAACTCGCCGGTCTCGCGGACGGCACCACGCTCGCCGGCGTCGCCCTCGACCCGGGCACGTTGCGGGTGGGGCGCGGCTCGGCCGGCACCACCCTGTCCGGGCGGTCCGGATTCGTCCTCGGCGGCCACACCGCCGACCTGCTGCTCGTCGCGGCCGAGGACGCCGGCAACCGCGCCTGGGTGCTGCTGCACCGCGACCGGGTCGACGTCGAGGACCTGCCCAGTCACGATGTGCTGCGCGGTAATTCGCAGTTCGAGGTGGACCGGCTGGCGCTCGGCGCCGACGACGTGCTGCGGATCGATCCGCAGCACGTCACCGACCTCGCCGCCGCCCTGTTCGCGGCCGAGGCGTCGGGCATCGCGGACTGGTGCGTGCGCACCGCCGCCGAGTACGCCGCCGTGCGCCGCCAGTTCGGCCGGCCGATCGGCCAGTTCCAAGGCGTCAAGCACCGCGCCGCACGCATGCTCGCGCTCGCCGAGCAGGCCCGCGTGTGCGCGTGGGACGCCGCCCGCGCGCTGACTCCCGGCGGTGCCGAGGCGGACGAGGCGTCCCTCGCGGCCGCCGTCGCCGGCGCCACGGCCCCCGACGCCGCGTTCGCCGTGGCCAAGGACTGCATCCAGATCCTCGGCGGCATCGGCTACACGTGGGAGCACGACGCGCACCTGTATCTGCGCCGCGCCCAGTCGCTGCGGATCCTGCTCGGCTCCACCGCGTCGTGGCGCCGGCGCGTCACCGACCTCACCCGCGGCGGCACCCGCCGCGTCCTCGGCATCGACCTGCCGCCGGAGGCGGAACGGATCCGCGCGGAGGTGCGCGGCGAACTCGAGCCCGCCGCTGCGCTCGACGGCGCCGAACGCACCGCGTATCTCGCCGAGAAGGGCTACACCGCACCGCATCTGCCCGCACCGTGGGGCAAGGGCGCCGACGCGGTCACCCAGCTGGTGATCGCCGAGGAGCTGCGCGCGGCGAGCCTGAGGCCGCACGACATGATCATCGGCAACTGGGTGGTGCCGACCCTGATCGCGCACGGCAGCCCGGAGCAGCTCGAGCGGTTCGTGCCGCCGTCGCTGCGCGGCGACATCGTCTGGTGCCAGCTGTTCTCCGAGCCCGGCGCGGGCTCGGATCTGGCGTCGCTGACCACGAAGGCCACCAAGGTCGACGGCGGGTGGATGCTGCAGGGGCAGAAGGTGTGGACCTCGATGGCCCGCGACGCCCACTGGGGCATCTGCCTGGCCCGTACCGACGCCTCCGCTGCGAAGCACAAGGGCCTGTCGTACTTCCTCGTCGACATGCGCGGCAGCGAGGGTCTCGACATCCGCCCGCTGCGCGAGATCACCGGCGAGGCGCTGTTCAACGAGATCTTCATCGACAACGTCTTCGTCCCGGACGAGTGCCTCGTCGGCGAGCCCGGCGACGGCTGGAAGCTCGCCCGCACCACCCTCGCCAACGAACGCGTCTCCCTCTCACACGACTCGTCCCTCGGCTCCGGCGGCGAGGCCCTGCTCGATCTGGCCGCCGAGCTGCCCGGCGGGCTCGACGACGAACAGTCCACCGTGCTCGGAAAGGTGTTGTGCGACGCGCAGACCGGCGGGTTGATGGCGCTGCGCACCACGCTGCGCTCGCTGGCCGGCGCCCAGCCCGGCGCCGAGTCCTCGGTCGCGAAACTGCTCGGCGTCGAGCACATCCAGCAGGTGTGGGAGGTCGCGATGGACTGGGCCGGACCGCGCGCCCTGCTCGGCGCGCAGGACCGCCGCTCGGCGACGCAGATGTTCCTCAACTCCCAGTGCATGTCGATCGCCGGCGGCACCACCAACGTCCAGCTCAACATCATCGGTGAGCGCCTGCTCGGCCTGCCCCGCGACCCCGAGCCCGGAAAGTGAGCGCCGCCGTGACGTCGGCGCGGCAGGGACGCCGCGTGTTCGTCGTCGGCGTGGGGATGACGAAGTTCGAGAAGATCGAGACCGGCGGCCGGGAATACCCCGAGATGGTCCGCGAGGCCGTCGACATGGCCCTCGGCGACGCCGGCATCGGCTACGGACGGGTGCAGCGGGCCGCCGTCGGCTACGTGTTCCAGCCGTCCACCGCCGGTCAGCGCGCCCTGTACGAGGTGGGACTGACCGGCATCCCGATCGTCAACGTCGACAACAACTGCGCCACCGGCTCCACGGCGCTGATGACGGCGCGGGACTGGGTGCAGGGCGGGCAGGCCGACGTCGCGCTGGCCGTCGGGTTCGAGCAGATGACCCGCACCTCCCTCACCGGCACCGGCGAACTGCCGAAGGTCACCACGCTCGACCACCACCTGAACGTCATGACCGACCTGCACGAGTGGGGCACCGGCCCGATGACCGCCCAGCTGTTCGGCAACGCCGCGGTCGAGCACATGGAGCGCTACGGCACCACCGCCGAGCAGATCGCCGCCGTGGCGGTGAAGAACCACCGGCACTCGGTGCACAACCCCTACGCGCAGTTCCGCGACGAGTACACCCTCGAACAGGTGCTGGGCGACAAGATGATCCACGCGCCGCTCACCCGCTCGCAGTGCTCGCCCACCTCCGACGGCGCCGGCGCGGCGGTCCTGGTGAGCGAGGCCTTCGTGCGCGAGCACGGCCTCGAGGACCGGGCCGTCGAGATCGTCGCGCAGGCAATGACCACCGACACCGGCGAATCGTTCGACAGCCGCTCGATGATCGACGTCGTCGGCGCCCCGATGACGGGAGCGGCCGCCGCCCGGGTGTTCGCCGAGTCCGGGCTCACCGTCGACGACGTCGACGTGATCGAACTGCACGACTGCTTCGCCATCAACGAGATCATCACCTACGAGGGGCTCGGCCTGTGCAGCCCCGGCGAGGGCGGCAAGCTCGTCGAGTCGGGTGCCACCACCCACGGCGGCCGGTGGGTGGTCAACCCGTCGGGCGGCCTGCTCTCCAAGGGCCATCCCCTCGGCGCCACCGGCCTGGCCCAGTGCGCCGAACTCACCTGGCAGCTGCGCGGCGAAGCCGGCGGCCGCCAGGTCGACGGCGCCCGCGTGGGCCTGCAACACAATCTGGGGCTCGGCGGCGCGTGCGTGGTGACGCTGTACCGGGCCGGGACCCTCACCGGATCCGCGGACGAGAAGGAGAACTGACCGTGCCCATCGACCCGAAGACCGCACTGTCTGCCGAACCCACTGTGCGCGAAGCGGTCTGGACCGACCGCGACGTCATGCTGTATCACCTCGGGCTCGGCGCCGGCGGCGACGGACTCGACCCGGCCGAGCTGCGCTGGGTGTACGAGAAGGACCTGCGGGTGCTGCCGACGTTCGCGATGGTGGCCGGTCAGGGCATCTCGGCCGGCGCGCTGAAACCGGCCGGCATGAACCTGCCCGGCATCGACATCGACCTGCGCCGCATCCTGCACGGCGGGCAGTCGCTGCAGCTGCACGCCCCCATCCCCGCCTCCGGGACGGCGCACATCTCGTCGCGCGTAGCCCACGTGTGGGACAAGGGCAAGGCCGCTGTCATCGTGCTCGAACAGTCCGCAGCCACCCCGGAAGGTGCGCCGCTGTGGACCACCGGCATGCAGATCTGGGCCCGCGGCGAGGGCGGCTTCGGCGGCGAACCCGGCCCGGAGACGCCGCACACGGTGCCCGACCGCGACGCCGACACCGTCCTCGTCTCGCCCACCGGCACCCGGCAGGCCCTGCTGTACCGGCTCAGCGGCGACATGAACCCGCTGCACGCCGAGCCCGCGTTCGCGCAGGCCGCCGGTTTCGACCGGCCCATCCTGCACGGTCTGGCCTCCTACGGGATCGTGTGCAAGGCCGTCGTCGACGGCCTGCTCGACGGCGACCCGGCGCGGGTGCAGAGCTACTCGGTGCGGTTCGCCGGCTCGCTGTTCCCGGGCGAGACCATCGAGACCGCCGTCTGGCGCGACGGCGACCGGCTGACGTTGCTGGCGACCTGCCCGGAGCGCGACGGCGCCCCCGTCCTCACCCACGCCGTCATGGAGGTGCGTCCGTGAAGGTCGGAACCCATCCCACCGCCGCCACCCACGCCCACGGCACGGTGCTGACCTCGGCGCCGCAGGACGCGCCGGTGGACCGGGCGACCGCCGCCGCGCGCCGCGTCGTCGACGCCATGCTGCGCACCGACCGCGGCAACGCCAACCTCGACCGGGTCGCGGAGGAACTGAACAGCATCGCCGACCACCTCGAGGAACACGCCCCGGAGGTCGCCGAACGACTGATCGACATGTGGAACGGCGAGGGCGTCACCCGGCACGACCCGGTCACCGGCCCCGAGAACGCCATCGCCCCGCCCCTGGTCCTCGAGGGCCTCGAGGACGGCTCGGTGCGGGGCACGGTCACGCTGACGATGCCGTACCAGGGCCCGCCCGGGTGTGTCCACGGCGGGGTGTCGGCCCTGATCCTCGACCACGTGCTCGGGGTTGCCAACGCCTGGGGCGGCAAGTCCGGGATGACGGCGAAGCTCGAGACGAACTACCACCGGCCCACGCCGCTGTTCGAGCCGCTCGTCGTCACCGGCCGGCTCGTCTCCGTCGACGGCCGCAAGATCCGCACCGTCGGCAGCATCACGACGGCCGACGGACAGCTGTGCGTCTCGGTGGAGGGACTGTTCATCGACAAGACGGTTCCGCGTCCCCGATAGGAGAATCCGCATGGGAGCACTCGACGGTCGTGTCGCGCTGATCACCGGCGCCGGCATGGGCATCGGGCGCGGCATCGCCGCGGCGTACGCGCGGGAGGGCGCGGACGTCGTCGTCGCCGAGATCGACGAGCAGGCCGGCGATGCCACCGCCCGGTGGCTGCGCGACGAGTGGGGTGCGCGCGCCCACTTCGTGCGCACCGACGTCACCGACAAGGCCCAGGTCCACGCCGCGGTCGACGGCGCGGTCGAACGGTTCGGCCGCCTCGACGTCCTCGTCAACAACGCCTGGCGCGGCTCCGGGTACGCCCGGTTCGAGAACATGACCGACGAGCAGCTGCGTGCCGGGTTCGACACGGCCGTGATGGCGGCGTTCTGGGCGATGCAGCGGGCCCTCCCGGAACTCGAGCGCCACGGCACCGGCCGGGTGATCAACCTGTGTTCGCTCAACGGCGTCAACGCGCACATGTACTCCGTGCAGTACAACGCCGCCAAGGAGGCGCTGCGCACCCTCACCCGCACCGCGGCGCGGGAATGGGCGCCGAAGCAGATCTGCTGCAACGTGATCTGCCCCGGCGCGCAGAGCGAGGCGTTCCGGCGGGTGGCCGAGACCGACCCGCAGATGGCGGCGGCGTCGGCGCAGGCCAACCCGATGGGCCGAATCGGTGACTCGCTCGACGACATCGGACCCGTCGCGGTGTTCCTCGCGAGCGACGGTGCGCGCTACCTCACCGGCAACACCTTGTTCGTCGACGGCGGCGCGCACATCAACGGCGTCCAGTGGGCGCCGCGGGTGGACTGAGCATCCGGTCCCGACCCCCGAGACCGGCCCGTGACCGTCGGCGACGAAGATGAAGAGGTCGTGTCGGTGACCAGCGGGAGGCGTGTACAACGATGAGGCCGGGCAGGTGCGCAGCGTGCCGGCGGATCGTGGGTCCGTTCGAGCGGCGGGTCGACGGCCGGTGCACCCGGTGTGTCGCCGCCCGCCTCCGCGCCTGGGCGGCGGCCCCCGAGGTGCCGGTGCGCCGGGAACCGCAGGACCGCGGCCCGAAGCTGCGCCGGCTGCGTCGTCCCGCGGGGCAGGGGTCCCGCCTGCGTCGCCCCGCGGTGCAGTGGCCCCGCCGGTCCGAGCCGCAGCCTCGTCGCGAACCCGAGTACGCGGGAGTGCGTCGCCCCGAGCCGCCGTGGCCGCCCGTCGCCCGGCCCGGGCCGCCCCCGCTGCCGGCGCAGCCGCCCCGCAATCCGTGGCCGACGCGGGCGAAGCGGGCCGGCGCAGCGGTCGCGGCGCTCGTGCTGATCGCGCTGACGGCCACCGCGTCGCTGCGGGTGTGGACGCCGGCGTCGTCGCGGTTCATGCGCATCGACGACGGCCCGGTCACCTACCAGTACGTCTCGCTCGACCACGTCAGCCGCTACATCGTCGCCTCGGTGATCGCCCACGAGGACGACCAGATGGGTCTTCGTGCGCAGGCGTTCCACTGGGGCGACTACGCCGACCGCGCCCGCGCCCACCTGACGGGTGAGCCGCAGCAGACGTACTCGACGATCCCGCAGCAGCTCGCGAAGAACATGTTCTTCACCCCCGACCAGAGCGCGATCCGCAAGGCCGTCGAGACGGTGCCGTCGATCCTGTTGAGCAGCACCCTGCCCGACGCCCGCATCATGGAGCTGTACCTGAACTACGCGCAGTTCGGTCCCGACCTGTACGGGGTGTGCGCGGCCAGCTGGTACTACTTCGACACCGCGCCCTGGGAGATGTACCAGTACCACGCGATGCAGCTCGCGGGCATGCTGCCCAATCCGGAGGACGTCGTGCGCCTGCCCGGCGGGGGCGTCGCCACGCCACCGGACGCGCCGTATCCGAGCGCGGCGTTCCACATCAACGGTGCCGCCAACGTCGATCTGCCCGCCCGCTTCGCCGGCTGGGGCGGCTGGGAGAACATCGTCGCGTCGGTGGGCATCGAGGATTCGGCCGCCGACCACGCCGACGACCGGCCCAGCGCGGATTCGTGCTCGACGATGCCCGAGCCGGTGCGTCAGCGCCTGGCGGTCGAGGACCCCGGGTTCGTGTCCCGGTCGCAGTAGCCGCATCCGCGACCCGCGGTGCTTCTCGCGCGCGTGAGAACGCGCGCAAGAAGCACCGCCCCGCGCAACTAGATGCTGACCTCGCGACGCACCGTCTTGCCCGTCGCGTTGCGGGGCAGCAGGTCGGAGGTGATCCGCCAGCGGGTGGGGACCTTGAAGTACGACAGACGCTCGGCCGCGTACTCGCGCAGCTCCTCCTCCGTCACGCTCGCCCCCTCGGCGAGGACGACGACCGCCGCCACCTCCTGACCGAGGTCGGGGTGCGGGACGCCGATCACGGCGCACTCGCGCACGGCCGGGTGCTCGTCGAGGGTCTGCTCGATCTCGGTGGGGTAGACGTTCTCGCCGCCGCGCAGGATCAGGTCGGAGCGACGGCCCGTCAGGCGCAGCCGGCCGTTCTCGATGACGCCGTAGTCACCGGTGCGCAGCCACCGGTCCGGGGTGATCGCCGCGGCCGTGGCCTCCTCGTCCTCCCAGTAGCCGAGCATGACGAACGGGCTGCGCACGCACACCTCGCCTTCGACCCCGTCCGGCAGCCATTCGCCGAACGGATCGCGGATCTCGAGGCTCACCGTGATGATCGGCCGGCCCAGGGTGCCGGGGAACGCCTCGATGTCCTGCGAGTTGGCGACCGCGATGGCGGTGCTGCACTCGGTGAGCCCGTAGCTGTCGACGAGGGCGTCGCGCGCGAAGGGCACCTTCTCGCGCAGCCGGTCCTTGAATGCGATCGACGACGGTGCCGACGCGAGTGCGAACGCCGTCAGCGACGACAGGTCGTACTTGTCGAGGTTGTCGTGCTCGAGCAGCCGCGACGCCATCGTCGGCACCGCGCCCCAGTTGGTGACGCGTTCGCGTTCGATCAGGCTCAGCACCTTGTCCACGTCGAACGAACCCTGGTGCATGATCACCGCGCTGCCCGTCGCCAGCCGCGGGATCACCAGGTTGTGCAGGCTCGCGATGTGGAACAGCGGCGAGGTGAGCAGGTACCGCAGGTCGCTGGGGACGTCGTCGCTGTAGGTCCGGCCGGTGAACGCCGCGAGCAGGGCATCGCTGAACCGGTGGTAGTCGACGACCGCCAGCAGGTTGCGGTGCGAGTGCAGCGCGCCCTTGGGCCGGCCGCTGGTGCCGCTGGTGTAGAGGATGACCGACGGGTCGTCCTCGTCGATGTCGACGCGCGGCGGCTCGGCGCCGGGGTACTGCGCGATCAGCCGGGGCAGGTCCTCCTCCATCGTCAGGACCGTGATCCCGGTGGTGTCGACGTCCGCGAGGGCCTCGGCGCGCTTGGCGTCGACGACGAGGACCTTCGGCCGGCTGTGCTCGAGGCCGTACTCGATCTCCCGCGGCACCCACCAGCCGTTGAGCCCGACGGTGATCGCGCCGAGCGTCTGGCTCGTCCAGAACGCGATCACCCACTCCGGGGTGTTCGCGGCCAGGATCGCGACGCGATCGCCCTTCTCGACGCCGTAGTCGCTGCGCAGCGCCCGGGCGAGGGAGTAGGCGGCGGCGGCGTGCTCGGCGAAGGAGAGCCGGCGGTCGGCGGTGACGAGGTAGTCGCGGTCCCCCCAGCGCAGGGAGTCGGCGAGCAGCTCGCCCACGGCCTTGCCGCGGTTCTTCATCACCGGCATCGAGGCGCCGAGCACCTCTTCCTCGACGATCTCGAACCGGCCACCCGGGCCGGTCAGGCGGGAGACGACCTCGTCGAGGTACAGCCGGGGGCCTGCGGACGCAGTCATGCGGGGACCTTTCCTTCGTGTCACGTGAATACCGTGTCACCTGCGGCGATAGACCTGTGACCCCACCCCGGCCGCGGCCGCGTGTGAGGCGTGCCACTGCAATTTCTCACGTCGGGCCGTGGGTGCGGGTAGTGGTTACCACTGAGCGGGACTCACCGTGATCCACCCGACAGCCGGGGCTACGTTCGGCGCAGAATCGCTGCCGGAGGAGCAACCGCATGTCCACATTTCTCGATACCCCGACGACAAGGATCGATCCCTTCGCCCCCGCGAAGCTCGGCCCGCTGACCCTGCGCAACCGGGTGATCAAGGCGGCCACGTTCGAGGGCCTGACCCCGAAGGGGCTCGTCACCGACGAGCTCATCGAGTTCCACCGCCGGCCCGCCGCCGGCGGCGTCGGCATGACGACGGTCGCCTACTGCGCCGTCGCACCCGACGGCCGCACCGCCCCCGGTCAGCTGCAGTGGACCGACGAGACCCGGCCCGGCATGCGCAAGCTCACCGACGCGATCCACAACGAGGGCGCCGCGGTCTCCGCGCAGATCGGCCACGCCGGTCCGGTCGCCGCCGCGAAGTACCTCGGCACCCCGGCCCTCGGGCCGAGCCGCGCCTTCCGCATGACGACCCAGAACTTCAGCAAGCCCGCCACCAAGGCGGACATCGCCCGCATCACCGAGGGCCACGCCGAGGCCGCGCGCCGCGCCGTCGAGGCCGGCTTCGACGCCGTCGAGATCCACTTCGGGCACAACTACCTCATCAGCTCGTTCCTGAGCCCGAAGATCAACAAGCGCAAGGACGAGTACGGCGGGTCGCTGGAGAACCGCGCCCGCTTCGCGCGGGAGGCCGCCCGCGCCGTCCGCGACGCCGTCGGCGACAAGATCGCGATCCTCGCCAAGCTCAACATGGACGACGGCGTGCCCGGCGGCTTCTGGCTCGACGAGTCGATCCAGGTCGCCAAGTGGCTCGAGGCCGACGGCTCGCTCGACGCCCTCGAGCTGACCGCCGGCAGCTCGCTGCTCAACCCGATGTACCTGTTCAAGGGCGACGCGCCGCTGCGCGACTTCGCCGCCGTGATGCCGCAGCCGACGAAGCTGGGAATCCAGTTGGTGGGCAAGCACTTCCTGCGTGAATACCCCTACCGCGACGGCTACCTGCTCGAGGACGCCAAGCAGTTCCGGTCGCAGCTGAAGATGCCGCTGGTGCTGCTCGGCGGCATCACCAACCGGGCGATCATCGACGAGGCGATGGCCGAGGGCTTCCAGTTCGTCGCCGCCGCGCGGGCGCTGCTGCGCGACCCGGACCTCGTCAACCGCATGCAGGAGGACGCGGACGCCGCGTCGCTGTGCAACCACTGCAACAAGTGCATGACCGCCATCTACGGGGGCACCCACTGCGTGCTCCGGACGGCGTGAAGGGAGCCGCAACGATGACGAGCACCGTGAACCCCGGCACCGCCGCGACGGAAGCGGGCGTGCAGCGCGCCACCATCGCCGAGATGCTGCTCGACCGCGTCGGCGACGACCGGCTCGGCCTGCGGACCCGGGAGCAGGACTGGACGTGGGACGCCGTGGTGCGCGAGAGCGCCGCGCGTGGCGCTCTCGCGCGGTCGCTGCGCGGCGACGGCCCGTTCCACATCGGGATCCTCCTCGACAACGTCCCGGACTTCCTGTTCTGGCTCGGCGGGGCCGCGCTGGCGGGCGCGACGGTCGTCGGCATCAATCCCACGCGCGGCGCGGCGGAACTCGAGGCCGAGGTCCGCTACGTGGACTGCCAGCTCATCGTCACCGACACCGCCGGGATGGCGAAGCTGCGCGGCCTCGACCTGGGCCTCGGCGAGGACCGCTTCCTGCTGATCGACGATCCCGGCTACGCGGCCCGCCTCGAGCGGGTGGAACCGGCGATCGCCGACGGCGTCGACGAGGACAGCCTGTTCCTGCTGCTGTTCACCTCCGGCACCACCGGCCGGTCCAAGGCCGTCAAGTGCTCCCAGGGCCGGTTGTCGCGGCTCGCGTACGCCAACACCGCCAAGTACGGGCACCACCGCGACGACGTGGACTACTGCTGCATGCCGCTGTTCCACGGCAACGCGCTGATGGCGCTGTGGGCCCCGGCCCTGGCCAACGGTGCGACGGTGTGCCTGACCCGCAAGTTCTCCGCGTCCGGGTTCCTGCCCGACGTGAAGTTCTTCGGCGCGACGTTCTTCACCTACGTCGGCAAGGCCCTGGCCTACCTGATGGCCACCCCCGAACAGCCCGACGACGCCGACAACCGGCTCGAGCGGGGATTCGGCACCGAGGCCTCGCCGGAGGACAAGGCCGAGTTCGTGCGCCGGTTCGGCGCGGTGCTGTACGAGGGGTACGGCTCGAGCGAGGGCGCCGGTTCGGTCCGGCTCGATCCGGCGGCGCCGGAGGGCGCGCTCGGCCGGCCCGCGCACGCCGGGATCGCGGTGGTGAATCCCGACACGTTCGCCGAGTGTGCCCGCGCGGTGCTCGACGAGCACGGCCGGGTGCTCAACCCGGACGAGGCGATCGGCGAGATGATCAACAAGGAGGGCGCCCGCGCCTTCGAGGGCTACTACAAGAACGACGTCGCCGACGCCGAGCGGATCCGCAACGGGTGGTACTGGACCGGCGACCTCGGCTACGTCGACGAGGCCGGCTTCATCTACTTCGCGGGCCGCAAGGGCGACTGGATCCGGGTCGACGGCGAGAACACCTCGGCGCTGATGATCGAGCGGGTCCTGCGCCGGCACCCGAAGGTCGTGACCACCGGTGTCTACGCGGTGCCGGACCCGCGGTCGGGCGATCAGGTGATGGCGGCGATCGAGGTCGCCTCGCTCACCGACTTCGACCCGGCCGAGCTCGCCGAATTCCTCACCGGCCAAGCCGATCTCGGGTCGAAGGCGATTCCCCGGTTCGTGCGGGTGTCGACGAACCTTCCCGTGACCGGCTCGAACAAGGTCCTCAAGCGCGAGCTGCAGGCGCAGCGCTGGCACACCACCGAGCCCGTGTACCGGTGGGTGGGACGCGGCGCGCCGGAGTACACCGCGATGAGCGAGTCCGACAAGGCCGCCCTGGACGAGGAATTCGCCGCACACGGCCGGCAGCGGCTGCTGAGCGTGTAGCCGATGCCCGGCACCCGCGTCGCCCTCGTCACGGGCGCCAGCCGCGGCATCGGACGCGAGACCGCCCTCGCGTTCGCCCGTGCGGGCTTCGACGTCGCCGTCACCGCCCGCACGGTCCGCGAGGGCCAGGGCGCCGTGCCGCCCCGCAGCCGCCGCGACGGCGACGAACCCATCGCCGTGCCCGGCAGCCTCGAGACCACCACCGCGGAGATCGAGGCACTGGGAGTGCGGGCGCTGCCCGTCCCGATGGACCTGCTCGACGTCGAATCGGTGCGCGGCGCGGGCCGGCGCGTCCTGGACGCGTGGGGCCGGGTCGACGTGCTGGTCGCCAACGCGTACGCGCAGACCGCGGGGAACATGGACCGGCTGCTCGACATCGACCTCGCCGACGCCGCCGCCATGATCGACGGCAACTACCTGCACCAGGTGGCGTTGATGCAGACGGTGCTGCCGGCGATGCTCGACCGCGGCAGCGGTGTGGTGATCGATCTGGTGTCCGGGTCGGCGGCGATCGACCCGCCCGCCCCACCGGGGGAGGGCGGCTGGGGCCTGTCGTACGCCGCGTCGAAGGCCGCGTTCGCCCGGATCGCCGGGATGATCAACGCCGAGTACCGGGGCCGCGGGATCCGGGCGTTCAACCTCAGCCCCGGGTTCGTCGTCACCGAGGCCGGCCGGGCCCGGGGCGGCACGCGCGCCGTCGAGGACGCCGGATTCGAGGCCGTGCCGGCGACGGTGCCCGCCGCCGCCGCGGTGTGGCTGGCGACCGCGCCCGAGGCGGACCGGCTGCTCGGCAAGGTGGTGTGGGCGCCGAAACTGATCGAGGAGACGACCGCTCGGGGAGCGGCGGCACGAGAGGACGGACGTACGTGAAGCTGGGTGTGGTGGTGCCGATCGAGCTGGGACACAGCGGGGACCCCGAGTGGATCCTCGAATTCGCGCGTGCCGCGGAGAAACTGGGGTTCGACGAGATCTCCGCCGTCGAGCACTCCGTGGTGATCGCGAACACCGGCAGCGCGTATCCGTACTCGCCGACCGGCAAGTCCCACCTGCCCGACGACTGCGACCTGCCCGACCCGCTCGAGCTGCTGTCGTTCGTCGCCGGTGCCACCACCGACCTCGGTCTCGCCACGGGCGTGCTGGTGCTGCCCAACCACCATCCGGTGGTGCTGGCCAAGCGCCTGGCCACCCTCGACCGGCTCTCCCGCGGCCGCGTCCGGATCTGCCTGGGGCTGGGCTGGATGCGGGAGGAGATCGAGGCGTGCGGCGGCGACTTCGACCGGCGCGGGAAGATCGCCGACGAGGCGATCGCCGTGATGCGCGCCCTGTGGGCCGGCACCGACCCGGCGGGAGCGGACTTCGACGGCGAGTTCTACTCCTTCCGCGGCGCCCACAGCTGGCCGAAGCCGCACCGCGTGAGCGGGGTGCCGCTGTACATCGGCGGGCACAGCGCCGCCGCGGCCCGCCGGGCCGGTCGCCTCGGCGACGGATTCCAGCCGCTCGGCCTGGCCGGGGAGGATCTCGATCGGGCGATCGGGCAGATGCGCCGCGCCGCCGAGTCGGCCGGCCGCGATCCCGGCGCCGTGGAACTGGTGCTCGGGGCGACGCTGCCGCGGCTCGACGAGGCCCGCATCGACCGGGCCCGCGCCCTCGGGGCGACGCGGATGGTGCTGTCGGCGTCGCCGAAGGCCGGGACGCTGAACCGGGTCGTCGACGAGATGGCCGCCTGTGCCGAACGCCTCGGCCGGGTGTGACCGGGCGGTTCCCGCTGTCCGAGACGGTCCGCCCGCTCGGCGGCCCCGCTGACTAGCGTCCGAGGTCACAACGACATTCGGTCGCTAGGAGAATTCGCGATGGATCTGAAGGAATCCCCGGAGCAGGTCGCGCTCAGGAGGGAGCTGCGCGCCTACTTCGCGTCGCTGCTGCCGGAGGACAAGCGTCGCCGCGCCGGTGAGCAGGGAGTGGGGGGCGAGCACTTCCGCGAGGTCGTCACGCTGCTCGGCAAGGACGGCTGGCTGGGGATCGGCTGGCCCACGGAGTACGGCGGGCAGGGCCGGTCCATCGAGGAGCAGTTCGTCTTCTTCGACGAGGTGCAGCGCGCGGGCCTGCCGTTCCCGTTCGTCACCGTCAACACGGTCGGCCCGACCCTGATGAAGTACGGCACGCAGGAGCAGAAGGACCGCTTCCTGCCCGGCATCCTTTCCGGCGACATCGTCTTCGCCATCGGCTACACCGAGCCGGAGGCCGGCACCGACCTGGCGTCGCTGAAGACCCGCGCGGTGCGCGACGGCGACGAGTGGGTGGTCGACGGCAACAAGATCTTCACCTCGGGCGCCAACACCGCCGACTACGTGTGGCTGGCGTGCCGCACCGACGCCGACGCCCCCAAGCACCGCGGGATCTCGATCCTCATGGTGCCGACCGAGGCGCCCGGGTTCTCGTGGTCGCCGATCCACACCGTCGGCGGCCTGTCGGTCACCGCCACCTACTACAGCGGCATCCGCGTCCCCGTCCGGGACGTGGTCGGGGAGATCAACGGCGGCTGGCCGCTGATCACCGCCCAGCTCAACCACGAGCGCATCGGCCTGGCCGCGATCGGCGGCCGCACCTACGGGCTGTGGCATCAGGTGCTGGACTGGGCGAAGGAGAACGGCGCCATCGAGATTCCCTGGGTGCAGCAGGAATTCGCCCGCACCCACGCGAAGCTCGAGGCGATGCGGCTGCTGAACTGGAAGATGACCGCCGCCGTCGCGGCCGACACCCTCTCGGGCGCGGACGCCGGTGCCACCAAGGTGTACGGCACCGAGACCCACGTCGACGTGTACCGGACGCTGCTGGGCATCCTCGGCGCGGCCGGTCGCATCCGTCCCGAATCGCCGGGCGCGGTGCTGGCCGGTCAGATCGAGCAGATCTCCCGGCAGGGCATGGTCAACACGTTCGGCGGCGGCGTCAACGAGGTCCTGCGCGACATGGTCGGCACCATGGGCCTGGGCCTCGTGCGGGAGAAGAGGGTCAAGTGAGCGAACTGCTGACCACGTTGCGGGCGTTCGAGGGGCAGACCCTGACCCCCACCACGTGGGGGCCGGACGAGGTCAACACCCCGATGATCCGGCACTGGGTCGAGACGATGGGCGACACCTGCCCGATCTACCTCGACGACGAGGCCGCCCGCGCCACCGGCCGTGACGGTGCCGTCGCCCCCGCGCTCATGACGCAGGTGTGGACGATGCGCACCTTCACCGACAAGATGGCGAACAACGACCCGTCGCAGGTGTGGACCGACCTGATCGCCACCCTGGACGCCGCCGGGTTCACCTCCGTCGTCGCCACCGACTCGGACTTCGAGTTCTTCACCGAGCTGCGCCCCGGCGACCGGGTCTCGCTCACCGAGGTGATCGAGTCGATCTCGGAGGAGAAGAGGACCGGGCTCGGTGCCGGGCACTTCGTGACCACGCTCAAGACGTACCGCAACGGCGCCGGCGAGGTCGTCGCCACCCAGCGGTGGCGCACCCTCCGTTTCCGGCCGAAGGACACGGCGCAGCCGAAGGACACGGCGCAGCCTGACGATGCGGCGCAGGCGAAGCCGAAGGGGCTGCGTCCGCGCCCGGCGCTCAACGCCGACAACGCCTTCTGGTTCGAGGCGGCGAAGGAGCACCGGCTGGTGATCCAGCGCTGCACGTCGTGCGGCACCCTGCGGCACCCGACGGGACCGATGTGCGGGCAGTGCCGCTCGCTCGACTGGGACACCGTCGACGCGTCGGGCCGCGGCACCGTCTACAGCTTCGTGGTCAACCACCACCCGCAGATTCCCGGCTTCGAGTACCCGCTCGTCGTGGCGACGATCGAACTCGAGGAGGGCACCCGCCTGATCGCGAACATGACCGGTGTCGCGCCGGACGCGGTGGAGATCGGCATGCCGGTGGAACTGGACTGGATCGACGCCGACCCGGATTTGACGCTGCCCGCGTTCCGGCCGGCCGCACGGGAGGACTCGTAGATGGATTTCAACTTCAGCGAAGAGCAGGAAGCGATTCGCGGCCTCGCCCACGAGGTCTTCACCGGCAAGGCCGGCATCGACCGGGTCAAGCAGGTCGAGCTCGGCGACGAGCGCGTCGACCGGGAGCTGTGGCGCGAACTCGCCACCACCGGTCTGCTCGGCGTCGCCCTGCCCGAGGAGCTCGGCGGCGGCGGTCTCGGATTGTCGGAGCTGTACGTGCTGCTCGAGCAGCAGGGCCGGCACGTGGCGCCCGTCCCGATCTGGCAGTCCGTGCTCGCCGCCCTGGCGGTGGTCGAGTTCGGCACCGACGCGCAGCGCACCGCGCTGGTTCCCGGCGTCGCCGACGGCAGCCGGTTCCTGACGATCGGGCTCGAGGAGTTCGGCCCGTACGTCGACGGCGCTCCGGCGACCACCGCGACCGAGACCGGCGGCGGGTGGCACCTGACCGGCGCCAAGGCCGCCGTCCCGGTCACCCACGTCGCGGAGCGCGCGATCGTGTCGGCGACGACGCCGGCCGGTGCCGCGCTGTTCGTCGTCGACCTCGCCGGTGACGGTGTCGCAGTGGAGCAGACGCAGTCCACCACGTGGGAGATCTGCGGCAACGTCACGTTCGACGCGGCGCCCGCCGAGCTGCTCGGCCCCGCCGACGGCACCGCGGTGCAGTGGTTGCTCGACCGCGTCGAGCTCGCGCTCGCCGCCCTGCAGCTCGGTGTCGGTGCCGGGGCGGTCGAGCAGGCCGTCACCTACCTCAACGGGCGCATGCAGTTCGGGCGTCCGCTTGCGACGTTCCAGGCGGTGGGCCATCAGCTCGCCGACTGCTACATCGACCTCGAGGCCATGCGGGTGACGCTGTGGCAGGCGGCGTGGCTGCTCACCGAGGGCGCGGACCCGGGCACATCGGTGCTCGTCGCCAAGTGGTGGGCCACCGACGGCGGTCAGCGCGTCGTGCACCGCACGACGCACGTGCACGGCGGAATGGGCGTCGACACCGACTATCCGGTGCATCGGCACCTGTTGTGGGGCAAGCAGATCGGCGCCACCCTCGGCGGGTCCGCGTCGGATCTGGCGCGGCTCGGTGCCCAGCTCGCCGCCGGGGTCGAGGTGGTGGCATGACCGCCACCGTGTCCACGGACCGCAGCTACGACGACATCGAGATCGGCGAGGTGCTGCCCGAACTCGCGATCCCGCTCACCCGCACCCTGATCGTCGCGACCGCCCTCGCGACCCGCGACTTCCAGGACGTCCACCACGATCCCGAACTCGCCCGCGAGCGCGGATCGAAGGACGTGTTCATGAACATCCTCACCAGCAACGGCCTGGTGGGCCGGTTCGTCACGGACTGGGCCGGTCCGTGCGCCGTGGTGCGGCGGGTGAAGATCCGCCTGGGCGCACCGAACTACCCCGGCGACACCATGACGATGACCGGTGAGGTGGTCGGCAAGTCCGACGGGCTCGTCGAGGTCCGCGTCCGCGGCGCCAACAGCCTCGGCGACCACGCCGCCGGCACCGTCACGATCGCCTTCACCGACCGGCCGGGAGGAACCCGATGACCACCCCGCTCTCCGGTGCCGCCGCGATCGTCGGCATCGGCGCCACCGAGTTCTCCAAGAAGTCCGGCCGCTCCGAGCTGCAGCTCGCGTGCGAGGCGATCGTCGCGGCGCTGGCCGACGCCGGCATCGACCCGTCCGAGGTCGACGGCCTGGCCACCTACACGATGGAGACCAACGGCGAGATCCTCGTCGCCCGCAACTGCGGACTCGGGGAACTGAAGTTCTTCTCCCGCATCGGGTACGGCGGCGGGGCGGCCTGCGCGACCGTGCAGCAGGCCGCGATGGCCGTCGCGACGGGCGTCGCCGAGGTCGTCGTGGTCTACCGTGCGTTCAACGAACGTTCCGGGGTCCGGTTCGGTCTCGGCCAGCACGACCGGCCGATGGATTCGACCGCCGACCGCGCGGCCTACGCGTGGCTGACCCCGCAGGGACTGGCGACTCCCGCCCAGTGGGTCGCGATGTTCGCCCGCCGGTACATGCACCAGTACGGTGCCACGAGCGAGGATTTCGGCCGGGTCGCCGTCGTCGCCCGCAAGCACGCCGCGAACAACCCCGCGGCGTGGTTCTACGGCAAGCCCATCACGCTCGAGGACCACCAGAACTCGCGGTGGATCGCCGAGCCGCTGCACCTGCTCGACTGCTGCCAGGAAACCGACGGCGGGCAGGCGCTCGTCGTCGTCTCCGCCGAGCGGGCCCGGGACCTGCGGCACACACCGGTCCTGGTCAAGGGCGCCGCGCAGGGCTCCGGCAAGGACCAGCACATGATGACCAGCTACTACCGTCCGGACATCTCCGGCATCCCGGAGATGGGTCTGGTCGGCCGCCAGCTCTACGCGCAGAGCGGCCTGAGCCCGGACGAGATCGACGCCGCGATCCTCTACGACCACTTCACCCCGCTGGTGCTGCCGCAGCTCGAGGAACTCGGCTTCTGCCGCCCCGGCGAGGCGAAGGACTTCATCCGCGAGGGCAATCTCGAGCTCGGCGGCCGGTTGCCGTCCAACACCCACGGCGGGCAGGTCGGCGAGGCGTATCTGCACGGCGTCAACGGCGTCGCCGAGGCGGTGCGCCTGCTGCGCGGCACCTCCACCAACCAACCCGACGGCGTCGAGAACGTGCTGGTGACGGCGGGAACCGCGGTTCCCACCTCCGGCCTGATCCTCGGCGCGGCCTGAACCGGAAGGACACGACATGACGGCAGTGGAGCAGAAGGCCGGTGCGTGGCGCGGCGCCGACCTGGGCACCCGCACGGTGAGTTACGACGAGCGCGACGCGATCCTGTACGCGCTCGCCGTCGGCGCCCAGCCGGCCACCGACCTGGACCTGGTGCTCGAGGACCGGCTGCGGGTGCTGCCGACGTTCGCGCTGACCCTCGCCCAGTGGGCGCCGGACGAGCTGGGCTCGCGGGGCGCGTTCGACACCGGCACCGCGCTGCACGGCTCGCAGGAGCTGACCGTGCTGGCTCCGCTGCCGCGCCGCGGCGAGGTGGAGCTGCGGGCGTCGGTGGGTGAGGTGTGGGACAAGGGCGCCGCGGCCGTGTTCGAGGTCCGGGTCGAGTGCGAGTACTTCGTCGCGACCTGGTCGATCTTCGCGCCCGGCGCGGGTGGGTTCGGCGGCGAGCGCGGCCCGTCGAAGCCGGCGGCCCCGCAGGGCGAGCCGGAGCTGACCGCGCCTCTGGCCACCGCCGCCAACCAGGCCGCGCTCTACCGGCTCACCGGCGACCGGCACCACATCCACATCGACCCGGAGGCGGCCGCGCGGATCGGGCAACCGCGTCCGATCATGCACGGGCTGTGCACGCTCGCGGCGGCGACATTGCCGCTGGCGCGGCTCGTCGGTGCGCATCCGGCGGATCTCACCGCGCTGCAGGGCCGCTTCGCGGCGCCGGTGTTCCCCGGCGACGTCGCCGAGTTGCGGGCCTGGGGTGGACGCGACGACGTGGCGTTCGAGGTGGTCGGGGACGGACGGGCCGTGATCTCGGGGGCGCGGGCGTCGTTCGCGTGACGTGGGATCGGTGCCCGGCATCCGGGCACCGATCCGCGCGGTCACTTCCCGTGCAGGGCCATGTACCGGGCCGGGAACTCGCCGCCGCCGTGGACGGCGAGGTCGGCGCCGTTGACGTAGGCCGCCAGGTCGCTGCCGAGGAACAGGCAGGCCCGGGCGATGTCCGACGGGACCGCCATCCGCTCCATCGGCAGGGTCCGGGTCACGGCGGCGCCGCCGTCGTCGCCGTACACCGACGCGGCGGCCTCGGTGCGGATCAGGCCGGTGGTGATGTGGTTGACGCGCACCTTCGGGGCCCATTCGAGGGCGAGAGCCTTCGTCAGGCCCAGCAGGCCGGCCTTGGCGGCGGTGTAGGCGGCGGTGCCGGGCTGCGGGTCGTGCGCCGAGACGCTGCCGATGTTGACGATCGCGCCGCCCTCGGGCTGTTCCTGCATCACCCGGTTGGCGGCCTGCGCGGCGTAGAACGGGGCGAGCAGGTTCAGTGCGACGATCTTCTCCACGAAGCGCGGGGAGACGGTGGCGGCGTCGGCGTCCGGCGACCCGCCGGCGTTGTTGACGAGCACGTCGAGCCGGCCGAACCGGGCGACGGTGTCGTCGACGAGGCCGGCCACGTCGGCCGGGTTGCGCACGTCGACGGCCCGGAACGCGGCGCTGCGGCCGTCGACCGCGGGCAGCGTCTCGGGTTCGTTGCGGGCGCAGACCAGGACGTCGGCGCCGGCGGCGAGGAAGTGCTCGGCGACGACGAAGCCGATGCCCTTGGTGCCGCCGGTGACGATCACGGCGCGCCCGGTGTGGTCGGCAGGATTGGGAAGGTGCACGTGGCTACCTTTCTGCGAGTTCGGAGCGGTTCGAGACTGCTTGCCGTCCGACGCTTTTCGCGGGCGACGGTGGAAACCGACATAGACAAGCAAGTGCTTGGTCAAGGATAGTGGACGGGGAGCCTGGGACGCACCAGGACTTCCGAAGTGGCGAGAGAACCGGAGCAGGACACATGAGCAAGCTGGACGGCAAGGTCGCGCTCATCACGGGCGCGGGGCAGGGGATCGGCCGGGGCATCGCCCTCGCCCTCGCCAAGGAGGGCGTGCGGATCGCGGCGGCGGGCCGCACCGAATCCAAGGTGATCTCGACGGCCGAGGCGATCGAGGAGCTCGGCGGCAAGGCACTCGCCGTGCGCTGCGACGTCAGCAACCCCGACGACGTCGACGCGGCGGTCCAGCGCACCGTCGAGCACTTCGGCGGCGTGGACATCCTGGTCAACAACGCCAACGACTGCCGGCCCGGACCGCTGCTGTCGTTCACCGACGACGAGTTCGAGCGGTCCTTCGCCACCGGACCGCTCGCGACGCTGCGGCTGATGCGGGCCTGCTACCCGGTGATGAAGGAACGCGGGGGCGGATCAATCGTCAACCTCGTCACCTCGGCGGCGGTCCGGTGGGACGCGAGCAACTACGGCGTCTACGGATCGATCAAGGAGGGCATGCGGTCGCTGACCCGTGCCGCGGCGTGCGAGTGGGGCGTCGACGGCATCCGCGTCAACGCCATCGCCCCCCACGCCCTGTCGCCGGGACTCGAGCGGTGGATGGAACGCAACCCCGAGGAGGCCGAGGAGTTCCGCGCCGGAATCCCCCTGCGTCGCATCGGCGACCCCGAGACCGACATCGGCCGGGCCGTCGTCTTCCTCGTCGGCGAGGACGCCGGCTACCTCACCGGCGCGACCATCCCCCTCGACGGCGGTCAGTCCCGCTGGGGCTGACGCCCCCGGTGCGTCCTTTGGGCTGCCCTGGCCGCCCAAAGGACGCACCGGCGCCGGAGGCGCCTATCCGGTTACCCGGCCCGCGTTGCCGGCGTCGACCGGCAGCACGGTGCCGCTGATGTGGGCGCTCGCCTCGGCGGCGAAGAACAGCACCACGCGGGTGATCTCCGCGGGATCGAGCCACGGCACCGGCTGTGCGTGCAGGCTCTGGAAGACCGGCGCCACGTCGTCGGCGCCGGGGTGCTCGAGGTCCGGGCGCATCAGGCCGTAGAGGAAGTCGTTGTGGATCATCGGCGTCGAGATGTTCCCGGGGGCGATCGCGTTCACCGTGATCCCGTGCGGAGCCAGATCCAGCGCGGCGCTCTTGGTCAGGCCGATCACGCCCCACTTCGACGCGCTGTACGCCGCCATGTTGGTGCTGCCCGCGCGCCCGAGCATCGACGAGATCGTCACGATCCGGCCGTACCCACGCTCCACCATGCCGGGTGCCACCGACCCGACCGTGTTGAACACCCCGGTCAGGTTCGAGCCGATCGCCTCGGCCCACTGTGCCTCGGTCATCGACTGGATCGGGGCGGCGACCGACACTCCGGCGTTCGCGACCGCGATGTCGATCCGGCCGAACTCCGCGTGCGCCTGCGCGACGAGTTCGTCCATCGCCGGGCGGTCCGCGGTGTCCAGCTTCGCGGTGAGGCACCGGCGCCCGGTGGCGCGCACCGCCTCCGCGGTCTCCTCCAGGTCGGTCTCGGTGGCCAGCGGGTACGGCACCACCGGGCTGTCGGCACACCGGTCGCACAGCACGATGTCGGCGCCGCGCTCGGCCAGCGCCACCGCGTGGCTGCGTCCCTGCCCGCGTGCCCCGCCCGTGATCAGCGCGACCCGGCCTTCGAATTCACTCATCGATTCACTCCTCCTACTCGGTCAGCAGGTCGATGCTGCTGCCCCGGGAGGGCGGCGACACTCCGGCGATCCCGCTCAGCGGGAGGAGGGCAGGTCGTGGGTCCTCACGCGACGGCTGCGACGGGCACGGACGCAGCGCCTATGCCCGACGGTGCGTAACCGGGCCGGTACGACGGTTGCGACCGGTTCCCCGAGACGAGTACCGCGACGACGACGAACGCGACCGCCAGCAGCACGGCCAGCACGCCGACGACCGTCCACAGATCCGGTCGCCACGAGCGCCCGCGGGGCTCGTCGCCGTAGGTGAGCCGTTTGACGCGTCGGACCTCGGCGCCGGAGGCCGGGACCCGCGCCGCGGAGTGCGACGCCGGCGCCGCGGCCGGCTCGCCCGGGACGAGCAGCTTGGCGATGGGCTGGGTGGACGCGAGGGGGTCCACCGACTCGGGATTGTGCATGGTCGTCCGTTCTCCACAGGTGTCGACTGTCCGCAGTTGCCGACGGCCGTAGATCGACAAACCCGGCACGCCCGTTACGGTGAAATTCGCCACGCCCTCAGGTGGTCCATGCGAAACGGAACCGCTCCGCGAGTTCGGCGGGTGGCCGCGCGCGGTACTCGCCGTACTCGTAGCTCTTCACCGCGAGCAGCGCCTCGCGCAGCGACGGCCCGAACAGGTCACCGGCGAGCCGCGACGAGGCGAGGGCCGCGAGCAGGTCGTCGGGGCTCGTGGGCAGGAGGTCGACCCCGAGCGCGGCGCGTTCGGCGTCGGTCAGCCGGACGGGATCGACCGGGACCTCCGCCGGCAGCGGCAGTGCACCGACGAGGCCGGCGTGCGCGGCCCCGAGGATCGCCGCGCAGGCGAGGTACGGGTTCGCCGACGGATCCACCGGCTTGACCTCGAGATGCGCGCCGTGCGGATTCCCAGGCGTGAGGGCGCACAGCCGCACCGCGGCCTCGCGGTTCTCGAGTCCCCAGCAGCACCAGGCGCCCGCCCACATGCCCGGCCGCAGCCGCAGGTGCGAGAGCACGGACCCGGTGAGGACGGCGCCGAGGTCGGGGAGGGCGCGCAGGATGCCGGCGACGACGCTGCCGCCCGCGTCCGTCATCCCGTGCGGGCCGGCGCCACCGGACAGCAGCGGCCGCCCGTCCCGGGTGAAGGACACGTGGACGTGGGCGCCGTTGCCCGACCCGCCGGCGACGGGCACGGGCGAGAACGACGCGCGCATCCCGTGGGCGCGCGCGGTGCGACCGATCAGGATGCGCGCGAGAACGAGGTCGTCGGCCGAGCCGACCGGGTCGGTGGGGGACAGGGACAGTTCGAACTGCTGCGCGCCCGCCTCGGCGTGGATCTGCTCGATCCCCAGTCCGGCGCCTGCGGCGGCACGCAGCAGGTCGGCGACGAACTCGTCCTGCCCGAGGACGGCGCCGAGTCCGTACGCGGCCCACTCGCCGTGCCCGCCGACGAGCGTGAACTCCACCTCGTGCCCGATCCGGGCCTGCACCCCGATCCCGGCGAGAGCGTCGACGACGCGTTCGAGCACCCCGCGGGTGCACAGCGACGACCGTGTCCCGTTCTGGTCGTACAGGCCGGCAGGAGCCCATCGGATCCCGTCGCCGATACGCCGGAGCCGGTCGCGGTCGATCCGCAGCCGCAGATCACCCGTCACCGACAGCGACGGTGTGAACGCCAGGTGGTCGTCGACGCAGAACACCGCCCAGCTCGGCGACGCCCCCGCACCGACCTCGATGAACCACGAAAGCATGTGCGCGGGAAAAGTTTTGGCGCGCGAGATCCCGGTCGAGTCGACGATCGAACCGACGATCCGATCCGCCGCCCCGGTATCGAGCCGTTCCTCCGTCACAGGAAACCTCCCGCACGCGCCGTGGGCCGTCCCGAGGACACAGTAGAGGGGGGACGGGTCACGGGGGCCGTCTTCGCCGACACCGGACAGCGCCGGCGACGACCGTCGCGGTCGGTGCTCGGAGACGCAGTGGATGTCGCCCCGCGGTGGAAGGGCGGCCCTCTTCGTCGCGCACCGTCGCCGGGGTCCGCCGTCCGGACGAGCGCCGAGCCCGTGCGGTGTCCGCTGAGAGGGACGCTCGTTGACACGGGCACGGCTGCCTGCGGAATGTAAGTGGGGTCACATCCACTCAGTCGGGAGGGCTGCTCGCCATGACCGTTTCGGAAACCTCGACCGGGTCGGCCACCGCGCCCCGGGATCCGTTCGCCCCCGCGACGTTGGGCCCTGTCCGGCTCCGCAACCGCATCGTCAAGGCCGCGACATCGGAGGGGCGTTCACCCGAAGGTCTGGTCACCGACGACCTGATCGACTTCCACCTCGGCTTCGTCCGCGGTGGGGTGGGCATGACGACGGTCGCGTACTGCTGTGTGGCTCCCGAGGGCGCCAGCGCGCCCGGTCAGATACTGATGAACCGGCAGGCGCTTCCCGGCCTGCGGAAGCTGACGGATGCCGTCCACGAGGCCGGTGGCGCAATCTCCGCTCAACTCGGCCACGCCGGTGTGGTGGCCTCGAAGAAGATCACAGGCGTCACCGCGATGGCACCGAGCCGGGTGATCAACCCTTCGTCTTTCGAGTACTGCCGCGAAATCGATCGAGCCGAGATCCAGAAGGTCGTCGATCAATTCGGTGAGGCGTCCGCCGTCGCGGCCGAGGCCGGGTTCGATGCGATCGAACTGCACTTCGGCCATCTGTATCTGCCGAGCTCGTTTCTCAGTCCGCTTCTGAACCGCAGGAAGGACGAGTACGGGGGCAGCATCGACAATCGCTCCCGCTTCGTCCGTGAGATCGCCCACCGGGTGCGGGAGGTGGTCGGCACGCGAGTGGCTGTCACCGCGAAAATGAGCATGGACGACGGGATCCGCGGCAGCATCTGGCTCACCGAGTCCCTTCGCACAGCGCAATTGCTCGACCAGGACCGCAACCTCGATGCGCTCGAGCTGACGCAGGGCTCGTCCTTCTTCAAGCAGATGTACCTGTTCCGCGGCGACGTGCCTGTCGACGAGTTCGCGTCGGTCATGAAGGAACCCTTCAGGACGGGTGTGCGCCTGTTCGGCAAACGGGCGCTGGGTTCGTATCCCTACGAGGATCTGTACATGCTCGAGTCCGCTCGCCAGTTCGTTCCCGTCATGGAGCACACCGCGTTGATCCTCCTGGGCGGGATCAACAACTACGACCACATCACCACCGGAATGCGGGAGGGGTTCGACTTCGTCGCCATGGGGCGCGCGCTGCTGCGGGAGCCGGATCTGATCGAGCGCATCCGCGCGGACCACACGGTGACCGGACGGTGCAACCACAACAACAAGTGCATGTACACCGTCTACGGCCGTACCCACTGTGTGCTCGTCCCCGATGAGCGCCCGGGGAACGTGGCGATCACGGGTCCGACGCCCTTCACCGCGTCCCGTACGGCCGCACGGTAGCGAACCACCGACCCGGCCCGGGAATCTGCTCCGGGCGCTGTTCAACGGACGGGCCGGCGGTGCCGGCGCGGCGGCACCGCCGGACCCGTCACCGCGGTTGGTGCTGGGTGATGCAGTGGATGCCGCCCCCGCGGCGGAAGAGCGGCCGGGCGTCCACTCCCACGACGCGCCGGCCCGGATACGCGGCCGCCAGGATCTCCGCGGCCTCGTCGTCGGCGGGGTCGCCGAAGCGGCAGGCGATCACCCCGCCGTTGACGACGTAGTGGTTGATGTAGCTGTAGTCCACCCAGCCCTCGTCGTCGCGCACCGTGGCCGGGGCCGGCACCCGGACGATGCACCACGGCTCGCCGCGGACGTCGGTCGTGTGCTGCAGCCGGTCGACGATCTGGGCGGTGACGTGGAAGTCCGGGTGGTCCCGGTCGCGCTGGTCGTGGACGAGGACCACACCGGGGGACGCGATCGCGGCGACGATGTCGACGTGCCCGCGGGTGCCGTAGCGTTCCTGGTCCCGCGTCAGCCCGCGCGGCAGCCAGATCGCGCAGGTCGCGCCGAGGGTGCGCCGCAGTTCCGCCTCGACCGCGGCCTTGTCCAGGTGCGGGTTGCGCCCGGGGTCGAGCTGGACGGTCTCGGTGAGCAGGACGGTGCCGAGACCGTCGACCTGGATGCCGCCGCCCTCGTTGACCAGCGTCGAGGCGACGCGCTCGACGCCGGCGCGCTCGAGCACGAACGACGCGATCCGGGCGTCGCGGTCCCAGCGGGCCCAGTCCTGGGCGCCCCACCCGTTGAACACCCAGTCGACCCCGCCGCGGCGGCCGTCGTCGTCGAGGACGAAGGTCGGCCCGATGTCGCGCATCCAGGCGTCGTTCAGCGGGGCCTCGATCAGTTCGACGTCGCGGGACAGGTATCGGCGCGCCGCGTCGACCTGGCCGGGATCGGCCACCACGGTGACGGGTTCGAACTCGGCGACGGCATGCGCGACCGCGGCCCACGTGGCGCGGGCCTCGTGGCGCTCCTCCGCGGTGTCGCCCAGCGAGTATCCCTCGGTGGGGAAGGCCATCCACGTGCGCTCGTGCGGTTCGCCCTCCGCGGGCATGCGCCAGCTCATCGCGTGGCCCCGAAGGGGGCGTGCGCATCCACCGGCGCGGTCAGCGAGCCGTAGGTGTCCGGGCGGCGCGTGGTCAGGAACGGGAACAGCGACAGCCAGTCCCGGCGCTGCGCGAGGTCGAGATCGGCCACCAGCACGGCGGATTCGTCGCGCGGGGCCTGCACCAGGATGCGGCCGTACGGATCGGAGACGAACGAGGAGCCGTAGAAGGTCACGGCTCCCTCGCAGCCGTACCGGTTCGGCACGATCATGAACGTGCCGTTGGCGATGCCGTTTCCGACGATCACCTGCTGCCACAGCGGACGGGTGTCGAACTCGGGATGGTCGGGTTCGGAACCGATCGCCGTCGGGTAGACGAGGATCTCGGCCCCGGCGAGCGAGTACGCGCGCGCCACCTCCGGGAACCACTCGTCCCAGCAGGTCGGCATGCCGATGCGGGCGCCGTCGAGGCCGTCGGGGGTGTGGACGGGATACGGGTCGGTGGCCGGTCCGCCCCGGAAGTAGGTGTCCTCGTGATATCCGGCGGTCACGGGGATGTGCAGCTTCCGGGTGCGGGCCACCGGCTCGCCGGCCGGGGAGACGAGGACGGCGGTGTTGTAGCCGAGTCCGTCGGAGCCGTCGGCGCGTTCGTAGAGGGAAGCGTGCACGAACACGCCGTGGGCGGAGGCGGCGGCCGCGGCGAAGGCGACGGTCGGGCCGGTCCGCAGGTCTTCGGCGGTCCGGGCGGCGTCGGTGCCGCCGGGTGTGTCGGCCGGGTAGCGGCTGAGGGTGAGTTCGGGCAGGAACACGACGCGTGCGCCCAGGCCGGCGGCGGTGGCGATGCCCTCGGTGAGTTCGGCGCGCAACGCCCGTTCGTCGTCGTGCCAGCGGTGCTGGACCAGTCCGACGCGCAGCGGCGGCCGATCGGGGGTGTCCACTCGGCACAGCGAGTCGGGCGGCGTGGTGGCGGTGATGGTGAGCATGGGGTCCTCGGGAATCGGTCCGGGGGATAAAACGAATGTGATTCGTTAAGTATGGTGGACGAGCGCGTTCCGGGCAAGAGCCCACGACGATTTCGAGGAGTGTCCGTATGCCACGACCGCCCACGCGGCTGCTCTCGCCCGAGATCATCACGGACGCCGCCATCCGGATGGTGGACACCGCGGGCGACTTCACCATGCCCGGACTGGCCGAACGGCTGAAGGTGCGGCCGTCGTCGCTGTACAACCACGTGTCCGGGCGCGCCGAGATCGTCGAGGCCATGCGGGCCCGCATCATGTCCACCATCGCCGTGGGCGCCCCGGCCGGCGACTGGTCCGAGACCGTCGCCGCCCTCGCCCGCGAGTACCGTCGCGCCTACGCCGCGCATCCGCGGCTGATCCCGCTGTTCACCGCGCAGACCGTGCAGTCGCCGGTCGCGTTCGGGCTGTACAACGCTCTGGCACAGGCATTCACCGATGCCGGGTTCACCCCGGCGCAGGTGCTGCATGCCGTCACGACGGTGGACAGCTTCGTTCTCGGCTCGGCGCTCGACCTCGCCGCGCCCGAGGTGGTGTGGGCGAACGTCCCCGAGACCGGGGACGCGATGCGCGCCGCGCTGCAGACCGCGGGCCCCAATCCGCAACGGGCCGATGCCGCCTTCGAATTCGGCCTGCGCGCACTGGTGGCCGGCCTGGTCGCACAGACGCCGGCCGGGCGCTGAGCGGCCCGGCCGGCGGTGATCGGTGCGGTCCGAGGTCAACCGCGGTCGGTGGAGAGCACGTCCGTCTCACCGGTGAGCGCGGCGGTGCTGCGCGTGAGGGTCTCCCCGCGGAAGAACTGCGGGTTGCGGGCCCGCATCACCAGCATCAGGACCGCACCGAGCAGCAGGATCCCGAAGCCGAGGAAGAACACCAGTCCGATGCCGCCGATCTCGGCGCCGCTGCCGTTGTCGGGATTCATGCTCTCGCCCACGGAGATCGCGAAGACGGCGGCGAGCATGATCCCGCCCGAGAGGGGGAAGGCGAAGCGGAACACGGCGTTGCGAGCGCTGGTGAACAGCCGTCCCCGGAAGTACCAGACGCACGCGAACGCGGTGATCCCGTAGTACCAGCAGATCATGATCCCCAGCGCCGCAATGGTGTCGAGCAGGGTCCGTTCCGACAGGAACGTCACGCCGGCGTAGAACACCGCGGTGACGACCCCCGCGACGACCGTCGCGTACGAGGGCACCAGGAAGCGGGGGTGCACCGCCGCCAGCCGGCGCGGGAACGCGCCGTAGGCGCCCATGGCGAGCATCGTCCGCGCCGCGGGCAGGAAGGTGGTCTGCAGGCTCGCCACCGACGAGACGAAGATCGCGAGGAAGAGCAGCAGGCCGCCCCACTGACCCAGGACGGGATCGGCGAGGGCGCCGAAGATGTTCTCGGAGTTGTCGGGATTGCCCAGCCCGAGACCCGTCGTACCGACGCCGGCGTACATCATCGCCGCGACCGACACCAGCAGGTAGGTCAGCAGGATCGTGGCCACGCACAGCAACCCGGCCCGGCCCGGGGTCTTCTTCGGGTCGCGGGACTCCTCCCCGAGGGTCAGGCACGTGTCCCATCCCCAGAACGCGAAGATCGAGCCGGTCACGCCGATCACGAAGGCGCCGAGTGCGAGTCCGTGGAACGGGTCGAACCAGGAGGCGTCGAGCGAGAGCCCGGCGGGCGCGTCGCCCGCGCCGACGTGCACGAGCGCGGCGACCGCGAACGCGAGCAGAAGCACCATCTGGAAGCCGACGAGCGCGTACTGGACGCGCTCGCTGGTGGTGATGCCGCGGCTCGCGATCCACGTCGCGATCGCGATGAACACCAGGGTCGTGCCGACGTTGACGAGCTTGTTCCCGGGCAGATCCGCGAGCGCGGCGTCTCCGGTGATCCGCGCCAGGAACAGGTAGAAGAACTGGACGGCGATCGCGGCCAGGTTGGACAGCACGATGATCGTCGCGATCACCATGCCCCAGCCGCACATCCACCCCACGTACGGGCCGAAGGCTTTCGTCGACCACGTGAACGACGCTCCGCAGTCCGGTGATTCGGAGTTGAGTTCGCGGTAGGCGTACGCGGTGAGGAACATCGGGACGAACCCGGCGATGAAGATCGCCGGCATCTTCAGTCCCACGGCCGCGACGATCAGGCCGATGCTCGCGGTCAGCGTGTAACCCGGCGCGACGGACGAGATGCCCAGGACGGCACCGCCGAAGGTGCCGATCCGGCCGGCGGCCAGGCCCTTCGAGACGACACCGTCGGTGGGTGCGGCCATCGGGGGGACCTCCCGGATCTCGGTGGTGGGAAGCGAATTCGTCATGACGGGTCTACTCACTGTTCTCGAACTCGTGCTTGGGAACGACGATCATGGGCACCGGAACGACCCGCAGCATCTTCGCTGCCGTCGAACCCAGGAAGAGCCGGTGCGGTTGGGCGAGCCGGCTGGAGCCGACCATCACGACGTCGCCGTCGTGCCATTCGAGCTTCGCCACCGCCGATTCGACGGTGTCCCCGTCCGCGACGAGCGACCGGACCGGGTAGTCGCCGGGAAGCTCGGCGCGGGCGGTGTCCAGAAGGGTGCGCGCGTGGGCCCGCGCCGACTCGAGGGCGAGTTCGTGCGACTTGCGCGCGTCGCGGCCGAGACCGTGCGGATCGAGGGCGACGAGCGAGACGAGCCGCAGCGGCGTGCGCATCCGCTCGCAGGCGCGGACCGCGGTCCTGAGCAGGACGTCCGCTCCGGTGCGGGTGCCGAGTGCGCACGTGACCTCGTGGACGCGGGGCGCGGCCGAGTGTCGGAATCCGCGCGGTGCCAGGGCCAGCGGCACGGGCGCGGAATGCAGCAGCTCGGACGACACCGTGCCGATGGAGTGCCGGCCGAGGAGCCCGTCGCCCGCGGCCCCGAGAACGACGGCGCGCGCACCGAGCCGGGCGACCTCGTCGAGCAGGCCCTGCGCGAAGGATTCGTGGAAGCTCAGGTGCGTGTGCGCCCGCACGTCGTCGGGCACCGTGGCCGCCGCCTGGGCGAGCCATGCTTCGCCCGTGCCGGCGAGGACGTCCTCGTACCCGGGTTCGGCGGGCACCCGGGAGGGCACCGGGCGGTCCGGGGGCAGGACCATACAGATGTCGAGTTCGGCGCCCAGGCTGCGGGCGAGCTGGACGCCGAGCGCCAGCCCGTCCGCGCCGCTGGGGGTGGCGAGGTATCCGACAACCAGTCTCATGGGATTCCGATCCGGTAGGGGAAGCCGGCGGGAGGGTGCCGCCGGCTTCCGGCAACGGCGCGGTCGGGCCGCGGCAGGTCAGTCGTGGGTGCTCATCACGTGCTTGATGCGGGTGTAGTCCTCGACGCTGTAGGCGGAGAGGTCCTTGCCGTAGCCGGACTGCTTGAACCCGCCGTGCGGCATCTCCGCGACGAGCGGGATGTGGCAGTTGATCCACACCGCGCCGAAGTCGAGCGTGGCGGACAGCCGCTGGGTGCGCCCGTGGTCGCGGGTCCACACGCTCGCGGCGAGCCCGTAGCGGACGTCGTTGGCCAGCGCGACGGCCTCGTCCTCGGTGGCGAAGGACTGCACCGTCAGGACCGGGCCGAACGTCTCGTCCTGCACGATGGGGTCGTGCTGGCCCACGCCGGTGACGATCGTCGGTTCGAAGAAGAAGCCCTTCTCGCCGGCGCGCCGGCCGCCGGTGACGATCGTCGCCGAGGCGGGCAGGGCGGCGATCTTGTCGGTGACGCGCTGGAAGTGCGCGGCGTTGTTGAGCGGGCCGTAGAAGGCGTCCGAGTCGTCGGGGCGGCCCGGGCGCAGCAGCTCGGCCTGCCGCGCCAGCGCGTCGACGAGGTCGTCGTGGATCGACTCGTGGACCAGTACCCGGGTGGCGGCCGTGCAGTCCTGGCCGCCGTTGAAGAAGGCGGCCGCCGCGACGGCTTCGGCGGTCTTCGGCACGTCGGCGTCGTCGAAGACCAGGACGGGGGCCTTGCCGCCGAGTTCGAGGTGCGCGCGCTTGAGCTGCCGGGCCGCGGAGACCGCCACCTCGGTGCCTGCGCGGACCGAACCGGTGATCGACACCAGGCCGAGCGCGGGATGCTCGACGAGGGCGGCCCCGGTGGCGGCGTTGCCGAGCACGACGTTGAAGACGCCGTCGGGCAGGATGCCCCGGGTCAGGCGGGCGAGCACCAGCGTGCTGTCGGGGGTGGTGTCGCTGGGCTTGAGGACGATGGTGTTGCCGGCCGCGAGCGCGGGTCCGATCTTCCACAGCGCCATCATCAGCGGGTAGTTCCAGGGCGTGACCTGACCGACCACGCCGATCGGCTCGCGCCGCACGTAGGAGGTGTGGCCCTCCATGTACTCGCCGGCCGCCTTGCCCTCGAGCATGCGGGCCGCGCCGGCGAAGAAGCGCAGCTGGTCCGCACCGACCTTGACCTCCTCGTCGGCGATCATGGACTTCGGCTGGCCGGTGTTGCGGCACTCCGCCTCGACGAGTTCGTCGCAGTGCTCCTCGAGGGCGTCGGCGAGCTTCAGCAGCGCCGTCTGGCGTTCCTTGGGGGTGGTCCTGCCCCAGGTGCGGAACGCGCGCTGCGCGGCCGCCACCGCGGCGTCGACGTCGGCGGCGGTCGACACCGGGATCGAGCCCACGAGGGATTCGTCGACCGGGTCGATCAGCGGCAGGGATTCGGTGGCCGTCGAGGGCACGAATGCGCCGTCGATGTAGTTCTCGCGGAGAGCGGTCATGGCTGGGTTCCTCTCGGAGGCCTGCCCGGCCGGGGCAGGGACTCTGGTGATCAGTGTGGGCCGCACCGACGGTGCCGGGCCAGGGATCCGGCGGCCGGATCGGGTGCGAAAGGTTCGGAGGGCGGCGGCGCTGCCGGAGGGCGGCGCCGCCGGGACCGGAATGCTCACCTCGTCGTGAGCGGGTCGGACGCCGAGACGGGCGCCGAGCGAGCGTGAAAACTATTGTGAAACCGGATCTTCGGATCTGCAGGGGGAAGGGCGGGGCGGTCAGTGCGCCGGGGCGCCGGCCGCCGCGGTCGCGCGGGAGCCGAGGGCGTCGAGAATGCGCCGGGCCGTGTCCTCGCCCATGCGCACGGCGCCGTCGACGTGCTGGTAGCCCTCGGCGGCCAGGTCGGACGACGAGAAGAGGATCGGTCCGACGGGTGTGAGCTGGTCCTTGCCGTAGCGGTGCAGGCCGCCGAGATCGTAGCTCGCCGCGTAGGCCCCGCGGGTCCACTCCTCGGAGCCCCAGTCGGATTCGTAGTAGACCACCGGGTTCTGGGCCTTCTCGCCGAGATAACCGGCCATGGACGAGAGGATCGCGGCCTTGCGTTCCGCGGCGGAGAGTTCGAAGACGGCGTCGGCCTTCTCGTCCGCCACGAACGCCACCAGGGTGCCCCGCGGATCCTCGAAATTGGTGTTGTCGTAGATCTCCTGGACGAGCGCCCCGGCGCCGAAGCACGTGCCGGACAGGCCCTCCTCGCGCCAGAACGGCGTGTCGTACACGGCGTGCACCTTGATGACGAGCCCGAGGGACTGGTGCTGGTGCATCTGGTGTTGGCGGCGCGGCAGCGGCGGGACGTAGGAGATGCGGGAGTACAGGTTCGGCGGCACGGCCAGCACGGCGAACCGGGCGTCGACGGCGACCCCGTCGGCCACCGCGCGCACGCGCCCCGGCGCCCCGGCCTCCGCGCCCTCGGACCAGTGCAGGGTCCGCACCGGATTTCCGAGAAACACGTCGTCGCCGAGCCTTTCGGCCAGCCGCTCCGACACCTGCTGCATACCGCCGACGACGCGCTTGTCGAGGATGAAGTCCTCGTCCACGAGGTTGCTGAACGAACCCGCGGATGCCGCCATGAGGATCGCCTGCAGCGCGGAGAACGCGTGGGCCGGCTTGGTGAGCATGCCCCCGGCGATGAACAACCCGATGTTGGCGCACGCTTCCTCGTCGTCCGAGTTAGCCCGGAGCCAGTGGTGGAAGGAGACGGTGTCGAGTTCCCGCGCCCGCGGATGCGCCCACGGCTCGTGGGGGCCGATCTCGGCGGCGAGCGCGTCGAGCAGCGCGATCAGCTTGTCCATCTCGGCGCGGGTGTGCTCGGAGGTCGGGAACGTGTCGCCGCGGTACCGGACGGGCCGGCCCTCGGCGTCGAGGTAGATGTTCTCGCCGTCGCGGTAGCGGGCGAAGGTGCGCAGACCCAGTTCGTCGAGGAGGGCGATCAGGGCGGTCTGGTCGGGGGACACCCACTGACCGCCGATCTCGAGCATCGCTCCGTCGATCGTGTCGGTCCAGGTGCGGCCGCCGACGCGGTCGCGGGCTTCGAGGACGGCGACCCGCAGGCCCGCCTGTCGCAGGCGGTAGGCGGCGGTCAGGCCGGACGGTCCCGCCCCGACGACGACGACGTCACGCTCGATGGATTGCATGGGATTCCCCTTCGAGAAAATGAACGACATTCATATGTGTCGCATCACACTGTAACCTCATCGAGGCGCGAGGAGAAGACCCTCGCGGCAATTCGTGGCCGGAAATCGTGAGACGGAGGGGGAGCGGCGTGGGAGAGGGGACGCACCGGCGCGCCGGCCGGCCGTCGACGAAAGTGCTGTCTCGGCAAGCGATCACCGACGCCGCACTCGACGTGATCGAACACGGCGGCTACGACGCCTTCACCGTCGCCAAGCTCGCCCGCGCCCTCGGGGTGGCCCCGTCCGCCCTGTACAACCACGTGCGCTCGAAGCAGGACGTCCTGCTGTGGGTGCAGGAAGATCTCATGACCAAGGTCGACGTCAGCGGGTTCGGCACCGAGCCGTGGGCCGTGGCGACACGGCGCTGGGCCCTGTCCTACCGGGACGTGTTCGCCCGGCACGCGCCGCTGGTCCCGGTGATCGCCGTGATGCCCGTCGCGGGCGCGCCCCGCACCCTCGCGGTCTACGAGGCGGTGGCCGCGGGCTTCGCCGAGGCCGGGTGGCCGATCGGGACCATCGTGCCGGTCGTCGTCGCGCTGGAGTCGTTCATCTTCGGCTCCGCGCTCGACGCCAACGCCCCGGCCGACATCTTCGACACCGCCGACCTCGCCGGCGTCAGCCCGGTGTTCACCGCGGCGATCGACGCGTTCGCCGGCTCGGGCGGCGACTACACCCCGGACGCCGGTTTCGACGCCGGCCTCGACGCGATGATCGCCGGACTCGAGGCGCGCCTGGATCGGCTCCGGAATGACTGAGTCCCAATAGGATACGGCTCGGCCCGGGAGCGCGACGTGCCGCGCTCCCGGACCGAGCCGGTATTCGGATTCCTGATGGTCCCGCTACAGGGCGATGTACTTGGTGTCGAGGTACTCCTCGATGCCCTCGGCCGCGCCCTCGCGGCCGAAACCGGACTCCTTGACGCCGCCGAAGGGGGCGGCGACGTCGGAGATGACCCCGCGGTTGACCCCGACCATGCCGGTCTTCAGTGCGCCCGCCACGCGCATCGCGCGGTCCAGGTCGCGGGTGTAGAAGTAGGCGGCCAGGCCGTACTCGGTGTCGTTGGCGGCGGCGACGGCCTCGTCCTCGGTGTCGAAGACGGTGATCGCCGCGACCGGGCCGAAGATCTCCTCGCGCAGCAGCCGCGCGTCGGCCGGCACCTCGTCGAGCACGGTCGGCGGGTAGAACGTGCCGGGCCCGTCGGGGATCTGCCCGCCGGTGCGGACCCGGGCGCCGCGCTCGACGGCGTCGCGCACCAGCGCGTCGACCGTGGCGCGCTGCCGGGCGGTGATGAGCGGGCCGAGGTCGGTGCCGTCGTCGAGGCCGTGGCCGCTGCGCAGCGCCGCGATGCGGGCAGTGAGCTTGTCGGTGAACTCGACCGCGACACGGCGGGCGACGTGGAAGCGGTTGGCGGCGGTGCAGGCCTCGCCGCCGTTGCGCATCTTCGCGGCCATCGCGCCGTCGACGGCGGCGTCGAGATCGGCGTCGTCGAACACCAGGAACGGGGCGTTGCCGCCGAGTTCCATCGAGGTGCGCAGCAGCCGGTCGGCGGACTGGCGGACCAGCAGCTTGCCGACGCCGGTGGAACCGGTGAAGGTGATCTTGCGCAGCCGCGCGTCGGCGAGCAGCGGCCCGGTGAGCGCCGCGGCATCGGTGGCGGGCAGGATCGACAGCACCCCGGCCGGCAGGCCGGCGTCGGCGAAGACCTGCCCGAGCAGCAGCATCGTCAGCGGGGTCTCGGCGGCCGGCTTGACCAGGATCGGGCAGCCCGCGGCCAGGGCCGGGCCGATCTTGCGGGTGGCCATCGCCAGCGGGAAGTTCCACGGGGTGATCGCCAGGACGGGCCCGACCGGTTCCTTGGTGACGAGGATGCGCCCGTTCCCGGCGGGGGCGGTGGCGGTGCGGCCGCCGATGCGCACGGCCTCCTCGGCGAACCAGCGCAGGAACTCCGAGCCGTAGTTCACCTCGCCGCGGGCCTCGGCGACGGTCTTGCCCATCTCGAGGGTGATGACGCGGGCGAAGTCGTCGGCGCGGGCGTGGACGAGTTCGAAGGCGGTGCGCAGGATCTCGCCCCGCACGCGCGGCGGGGTCGCCGCCCACTCGGCCTGCGCGGCGACGGCGAGGTCGAGGGCGCGCAGCCCGTCGTCGGCGGAGGCGTCGGCGACGTCGGCGAGCACCGCGCCGGTGGCCGGGTCCTCGACGGGGAACGTCGCGCCGGTGGACGAGTCGGTGAGCTTGCCGCCCAGCCAGAGGCGGGTCGGGACGCCCGCGGGAAGGGTGTGGGTCATCGGGTGACTCCTGCCAGGGTCGGGCGCACGCCCGCGACGTCGCGGACGGCGGCAGCGAGAACGTCGAGGCCGTCGGTGAGCAGCTCGTCGGAGATCACCAGCGGCGGCAGCAGGCGGACGACGTTGCCGTAGGTGCCGCAGGTGAGCACGATGACGCCCTGCTCGAGCGCCTTCGCGGCGATCGCCTTGGTGGCCTCCGGGTTCGGCTCGCGGGTGCCGGGCCGGACGAACTCGACGGCGAGCATCGCGCCGCGGCCGCGGACCTCGCCGACGATGTCGACGTCCGCGGCGAGCGCCCGCAACCGATCGGTGGCGATCTGCTCGATGCGCCGGGCGCGGCCGCACAGGTCCAGCTGCTCGATCCGGTCCAGGGTGGCGAGCGCCGCGGCGCACGCGACGGGGTTGCCGCCGTAGGTGCCGCCGAGACCGCCGCCGTGGACGGCGTCGATCAGTTCGGCGCGGCCGGTCACCGCGGCGAGCGGCATGCCGCCGGCGATGCCCTTGGCGAGGGTCATCAGGTCCGGGACGATGTTCTCGTCGTTGCCGGCGAACCAGTCACCGGTGCGCGCGAAGCCGGTCTGCACCTCGTCGGCGACGAAGACGATGCCGTTGGCCTTCGCCCAGTCGACGAGGGTGGGCAGGAAACCCTTGGCCGGCACGATGAATCCGCCCTCGCCCTGGATGGGCTCGAGCACGATCGCGGCGACGTTGTGCGCGCCGATCTGCTTGTCGATCTGCGAGATCGCGCGGTGGGCGGCCTGCTCGCCGGTGACCTCGGTGCCGTCGTAGTTGCGGCCCTCCCGGAACGGGTAGGACGCCGGCACACGGTGGATGTCCGGGGCGAACGGGCCGAAGCCCTCCTTGTAGGGCTGGTTCTTCGCGGTCAGCGCCATCGTCAGGTTGGTGCGGCCGTGGTAGGCGTGGTCGAAGACCACCACGGCGCTGCGACCGGTGGCGACGCGGGCGATCTTCACCGCGTTCTCGACGGCCTCGGCGCCGCTGTTGAACAGCACCGTGCGCTTGGCGTGGTCGCCGGGGGTCAGGGCCGCGAGCTTCTCGGCGACGGCGATGTAGCCCTCGTAGGGGGTGACCATGAAGCAGGTGTGCGTGAAGTGCGCGACCTGCTCCTGTACCGCCGCCACGACCGCCGGGTCCGAGGCGCCGACGCTGGTGACCGCGATACCGGAACCCAGGTCGATCAGGGCGTTGCCGTCGACGTCGACGACGATCCCGCCGTCGACGTCGGCGGCGTAGACCGGCACGGAGGACGCCACACCCGCCCCGACCGCCGTGCGGCGACGCTCGGTCAGTGCCGCCGAGCGCGGGCCGGGCAGCGCGGTGACCAGGCGACGCTGCTGTGGAAGGCGGTATTCGATGCTCGTCATGGGGGACTTCCTCGGGCTCGGCGGCGTAGAGACGATTCGAGTATGGGAGCGGCGGCGGACCCGAGACAGGGCCGATCCGTACAACTCGGCGAATCGCACCGCGCCATTTCGTCGAGGCGTCCTACGATGGCCCCATGAGCGTCGGCATCGCCTGGCTACTGCGGCAACCGGGACTGGGATTGACCCTGCGCGGTGGCCGAGCCGGGATGGACCGGAAGATCGGCTTCGTCCAGCCCACCGAACTGCTGGACCCGCGGCCGTGGCTCTCCGGCGGGGAACTCGTCCTCACCATCGGCCTGGGATTGGAGCCGGCGGCGGGCGGCGACTACGTGCGCCGCCTCGCGGAGGCGGGCGTCGCCGCCCTCGGCTTCGGCACCGGGCTGTCGCACGAGCGGATTCCGCAGTCGGTCCTCGAGGCGGCCGACGCGGTGGGGCTGGCTCTGCTCGAGGTGCCGTACACGACGCCGTTCGCCGCCGTGAGCCGTGCCGTCACCGCCCGGCTCGCCGAGCAGCAGTACGAGCTCGTGCGGCGCGCCGCCGACACCCAGGTGCGCATCACCCGTGCCGTGCTGCGTGGCGGTGTGCCGGCCGTCGTGCGCGAACTGGCCGTCGCCACTCACACCGCCGTCGCCTACCTGGACGAGCGCACCGGGGAGGTGGCCGCCCACCCCGAGGCCGCGGCGGAGCTGGCGGAGCAGATCCCGGAGTTGCGCCGGGACGGCGCCGGCTCGGTCACCACGAGCCGGCCCGGCCGGACGCTGACGGTGCAGCCGGTCACGCACGCCGGCGTCGTCAGCGGATACCTGGCCGTGCAGGCCGACCGGCCGCTCGAGAACGTCGAACTCGTCCTGATCGGCCACGCCGTCTCCCTCGTCACCCTCGAGCTGGACGAGCCGCGGCGGCTGCGGGCGGAACGGAACGCGCTGGGCGCAAAGGTGTTCGGTCTCCTCGTCGCCGGTGCCCTCGACTCCGGCGACGCCTCGGAGTATCTCGCCGACGCGGTCGGCACCCGCAACCGAATCCGGATCCTGCAGCTGCACACCCCGATCCCGGCCGACGTGCGGCGCGTGCTCGACGCCGGTCTCGGTGCCCGGCAGCGGCCGCTGTACGCGCGCAGCGACGACGAGGCGCTCACCGTGCTGCTGCGCGGCGAGGACACGCTGTCCGACGTGGCGGCGCTGCTGGCGGACCTGTCCCCGCCGCAGGCCCGCACCCTCCGCGGCGGCCTCAGCGCCGCGCACCGGCTCACCGACACCCGCCGCGCCGTCGAACAGGCCGAGCACGCCGTCGCCGCCGCGAACGCGGCGCACCGCCTCGTCGAGTTCGACGCCACCCACGGCACCGCCCTGCTCGCGTCCCCGGCGGTGCGGGCCGTGCTCGAATCCGTGGCCGCGTCGACGGTGTCCGCTCTCGCCGACTACGACCGCGGTCGCGGGACCAGGCTCGTCGCGTCGCTGCGGGCCTTCCTCGAGGCGAACGGGCAATGGGAGGCGGCGGCCGCGGCCCTGGAGGTGCACCGGCACACCCTGCGCAGCCGGATCGCCAAGGCGGAGCAGGTGCTCGGCGTGGACCTCGGTGATGCCCGCGTCCGGGCAGAGCTGCTGCTCGCCTTGCTGATCGGGGAACCGGCGCCTTAGATCACCGGCCTCATCGTGAAAGGAAGAGCCGTGACCGGGCAGTTCGTGCGTGTACCTGAAAGTGCCGGCGCAGCGCGGCGAGGAGTGTCATGGTGCCTCGACAAGTTCGGGTGGTCCGCCGATCCCGAATCCGACCCCAGGGAAACTCCAGGGAAGTCGATGCGCATCCACATCGTCGAGCCGAGGCAGTCCCCTCCTTCGCTTTCTTTTCTTGTTTATCTTGTTCAGAGGCGTAGCCTGGGGATATGAGCACGAAGCGGACCGGTCGTACGAACATCGGGTCGGCCTCGACCGCGCGCACGAAGGACAGGGGTCGGGCGGCCGGGACGAAGTCCCGCACGTCGACCCCGCGGACGACGCCGCCCGCGTCCGGCGCTGCAGGTACCACGACTTCGGCGCCGGGTGCAGCGGGCTTTTCCGCGGTGTTGAAGGACGTGCTCGGCAGTGTGCCGGAGGCGGAGCGGGAGAGTTTCGTGCTCGGCGTGGTCGGGGACGAGGGTGAGGGGCTGGACGCAGGGTTGTGGGGGCGGGGTCCGTCCCCGGCCGAGCGTAGACACGCCGCATTGGAGAACCTGCGCCGGCAGTATCGGGCCCGTCGCGCGGTGGTGGCGGAGTCCCTGACCCGACCGGAGGCCGCGGAGCTGCTCGAGGTGTCCGAGCAGGCGGTCCTCGATCGTCTCAAGGCGGGGGATTTGATCGGGGTGAAGAAGGGCCGGGAGTGGCGACTGCCGTCGTGGCAGTTCGACGCCGACACCGAGCAGGGCTTCGTGCCCGGCCTGGCCCGGGTGAGTCGGGTGTTTCCCGGGGGTGCGGTGTCTTTGACCGAATGGGCCCTGAACGTGAACCCCGACCTCGACGGCGCGACCCCGGCCGAAGCGCTCGCCGCCGGGCGCATCGACGACGTCGTGCGGGCGGCCGAAGCCGGCACCGCAGCCGCGTGGTAGCCCCACTTCCCGCACCGACGCGACCGCTGCATGGCGGACGAGCATGGGTCTGGCGGTGGCGCGAACCGAGCCCCGGCCACCCGTGGCGCTGGTGCCGCATCTACCACCCGTCCCCGCACACCCCGAACGGAACCACCCACCGGCACTTCGGGCCGTTGCACCGACTGGACCCGCATCTGCCGGCCCCCGACGGTGCGCCGCGGACGTGTCCGGACGGGCGGTCGGTGCTGTACGTCGCCGGCAACTTGGCCACGGCGCTCGGCGAGGTCTTCGGGGATTTCCCTGCGGCGGCGGTGTGCCCGCGCTACCGGGTGGCGCTGCTGCGACCGACCGCCCCGGTCACCGTGCTCGACCTGCGCGGGCAGGGCGCGGCGATGCGCATCGGTGCGCTGCCGTCGCTGGCCACCGGCGACTATCCGCGCCCGCGCACCCAGCAGTGGGCGCGGGCGATCTACGAGGATCAGCCCGTGGCTCGACGGCGTATCCACGGTGTCTACTATGACGCCGCGCATTCCAACGGTCCTGCGTTGGCGTTGTGGAACACCGAGGACCGGCTCGAGGTACCGGCCGACTCGCGCGGCGCGGTACAGGACTTCGCGCTGGCGGAGCCGCGGATGTGGCCGCGCGTGGTCGATGCTGCGGTGAGTCTGGGCATGCGCGCCGACCTGGTCGCCCACTGCCCCACCTGCTCGTAGTGGGGACCATCCAGGAGAGGCTGTGGCAGAAGGAGTTTCATCCTCCTGCGTGTACGGCCTGCCCGCCGCGCGGGTGTTCTCGACCCGCTGTACGCTCCGAATGGCCCTCTCCTCCCTGCCCCACCTGAGTGGGGTCGCGGATTCTGTCCGTAGGGGATGAGGCGAGGCGATGCGACGAACCGCGGCGCGGCTTGCGGTGGCGTATCGGGCCCCGGGACACCGACCGCGCGGCACATCCCGGTGCCGGGGCCGGGTCCCGGGAACGCAACGCATCATCCACGACATGCGTCATGCCGCACGCAAGAGCCGATCCATAAGAGACACCCGCTCAGCGGTCGAGCAGGCGCAGCTCCCCGGCGATCACGGCCAGCCGGGCGGTGTCCACCGCGTCCTCACCGCGGAGCCGGTCGAGGAGCCGCACGAGCCGGTGCGCGCGATCGGGCAGGTCCGCGGCACGGCCGTCGAGCGCGGTGACGACGAGCGCGTCGAGCCGGTCGGCGATCTCGTCGCGCAGAGCCGCCGCACCCATGGCCTCCCAGTACGGGCCGCGCACCCGGGTCACGAAACCGTCCAGGAGCCGGCGAATGTGGAGGAGGTCGGCCAGTTCGTCGCGGGCCGCGGCGACACGGGCGGGGTCGATGCCCAGGCGCAGCGCCACCGCGGCGTTCGCGAAGGCGCCGCGGCAGTCCTCGGCCGAGGGCCGGTCGCCCAGGGCGGCGGCGACGGGCGCGGCGAAGACCGCGACGAGAGCCTCCGGTGTGTCCGCGTCGGTGCACGCACCCGCGAGCACGTCGCGGAGCGTCCGGCGGGCGGTGTGGCGCAGCAACCACGCCATCTCGGCCTCGACGACGCGCGCGAGCGCGCTCAGTTCCGCCACCGTGGTGCGCGCGTCGGCGCCCGCCGCGAGGATCCGGGCCCGGATGTCCTCGGTGTGCAGCACCCGGCTGACCACCACGTAGGCGAGCGCCGAGTCCTCGGTGGCGGCGCCGAACCGTTCCTCGAACCGGTACAGGGCGCCGGGGCCGAGCCGGTTGACGAGTTCGTCCGCGAGCGACGCGACGACGATCTCCCGGCGCAGGGGATGCTCGGCCACGCCGCTCGCGGCGCGGGCCCGGATCTCGGCGGGGAAGTAGCTCTCGGCCCACGGGGCGCAGGCCGGGGAGTCCGGCAGCGACGACGCGGCCAGCTCGCTCGCGACGACGTTCTTCGACTGCGCCAGGAGCACCGCCAGCTCCGGGCGCAGCAGGCCCGTGCCCGCTCGCCGCCGCTCCCGGATCTCGTCCGTGGTGGGCAGGCTGTCGTCGCTGCGGGGGATCCGGCCGGCCCGCGCCAGGTCCTCGATCAGGCGTTCGTGCTGGGTGAGCAGCGCCGGGGCGTCGTGCTCGCCGGCTCCCAGGGCGAGCACCTGATCGCGGGAGGCCGTGAGCACCGCCGCGGCCACGTCGTCGGTCACCGCGGCGAGCAGGGTCTCCCGCCGCCCGGGCGCCAGCGTCCCGGCCGCCACCGCGCGGTCGACCGCGATCTTGATGTTGACCTCCCGGTCCGAGGTGGCGACGCCGGCGGCGTTGTCGACGAAATCGCCGTCGCAGCGGCCGCCGCAGCGCGCGTACTCGATGCGGGCGGCGCGGGTGAAGCCCAGGTTGCCGCCCTCCCCGACGACGCGGGCCCGTACCTCGCGGGCGTCGACCCGGACCCGGTCGTTGGCGGGATCGGCGGCGTCGCCGTGTGTTGCGCCGGAGGCCTTCACGTACGTGCCGACACCGCCGTTCCACAGCAGGTCCACAGGCGCGCGCAGGACGGCCTTGATCAGCTCGTCGGGTGTCAGCGTCTCGGCGTCGATCCCGAGGGCCGCGCGGGCAGGGGCGGACAGCGGCACGGACTTGGCGGTGCGCGGCCACACGCCGCCGCCCGCGGAGATCACCGCGGGGTCGTAGTCGGCCCAGGACGAGCGCGGCAGCGCGAACAGCCGCGCACGCTCGCGGTGGGCGGCGGCGGGGTCCGGGTCGGGGTCGAGGAAGATGTGCCGGTGGTCGAACGCGGCGACGAGGCGGATGCGGTCGCTGAGCAGCATGCCGTTGCCGAAGACGTCACCCGACATGTCGCCGATGCCCGCGACGGTGAAGGTCTGCGTGTCGACGTCGTGGCCGAGCTCGGCGAAGCGGTGCCGCACGGCCACCCACGCGCCGCGGGCGGTGATGCCCATCGCCTTGTGGTCGTAGCCGGCCGACCCGCCCGAGGCGAAGGCGTCGCCGAGCCAGTAACCGTATTCGGCGGCAACGGCATTGGCGGTGTCGGACATGCGGGCGGTGCCCTTGTCGGCGGCGACCACCAGGTAGGCGTCCGCGCCGTCGTAGGCGACGGTGTCGGGCGGGGTGACGGGCGAGCCGTCGACGATGTTGTCGACGACGTCGAGCAGGCCGCGCACGAACGTGGTGTAGGCGGTGGTGAGGTCCGCGCCGGAGCCGGGCCGGATCACGAACGCGCCCTTCGCGCCGCCGGGGACGATGGGCGCGTTCTTGACGGCCTGGGTCGCCATCAGCCCGAGGACCTCGGTGCGGTAGTCCTCCGGGCGTTCGGAGAATCGCAGTCCGCCGCGCGCGACGAGCTCGGCCCGCACATGCACGCCCTCGACGTCACGGGAGTGGACGTAGATCTCCCGCACCGGCACGATCGCTGCGCCGACGCTCAGCGCGGACGGATCGAGCTTGAACGACGCGTACGATCTGCTGCCCCCACGCTGGAACCAGTTGGTGCGCAGCGTCGCGTCGACGAACGAGCGCAGCCCCCGCAGGGTCCGGTCCAGATCGAACGTCGCGGCGCGATCGATGTGGCCGGCCACCGCCGCGCCCGCGGCGGCCACGGCGCCGTCCCGGTCGGGCAGCCCGGGCCGGAACCGGGCGTCGAACAGCGCGGCGAGGTCCGCCGCGAAGCCGGGGGTGGCGGTCAGGCAGCCGAGCATGTACGCCGGCGACAGGCCGATCCCGGCCTGGGCCAGGAACCGGACGGCCGCCCGCACGAGATCGACCCACCTCCACGAGATTCCCTCCTGCAGAACGAGAATAGAGAAGTCGTCGATCTCGGTGCGGCCCTCGGTGCCCGCGACGAACGCGTCCGCGATCAGCTCGAGCACCCCGGGATCCGGAGCGACGGTTGCGGCCGGTGCGATCGTGAAGTGGTGCGTCCCCGGCTCGTCCAGCGGCCGGTGATCGCTGACGTGGAGGCCGAAGCGCCGCAGGACGTCGACGACGTCGGTGAGGGTGAACCGGTGGTCCGGCCAGGTCGCGACACAGCCGAGCGGAGTGCCGTCGGCAGGATCGAGGAAACGCAGGGTCGTCGTGTGCTGGGACAGGGAGGGGGCGCTCACGGGGGGTCCTTTCCGGGGCGGCGGCGATGGGGCGAGTCTGCCGCCGTCGCACCCCCACAGGGCAGGGCCGAAATGGAGCGGACGAAGCGTAAGGGCACGCCGAATCGGCGCGGGCGGTCCCGTCACTGCCCGGCCGGCGGACCTGCCGGGCGGCCCCCTGCCGGGCCACCACCCATCCCGCCCTGCGGCGGCATGTCGGACTGGACGTTCGCCGATTTCTCGGCGACACCGATCGTGATGTCGACGGCGTAGCCGGTGTCGATGCTGCCGCTGACGGCGGCGAGTTCGGCGTCCCAGCCGTCCCCGAAGACGTTGTCGGAGTCGAGACCGACCTGCGCGAGGTTGCGGGTGCTCTGCGAATAACCTTCGGCCTGCGCGTACACCGTCTCGCACACGTCCTGGGGGAGGGCGATCTGCGACGTCAGCCGGGCGTTGTCACCGGCGACGGCGACCTCGAGGGAGTCGTAGACCTCGAAGTGGATGTGCGGCCAGCGTCCCGAATAGCAGGCCGGGAAGATCGAGGTGAACGAGACGGTGCCGTCGGCCCCGGCCACCTGCACGCCGCGCAGGTAGTTCTGCTCGGTGACACCCTCGCTGTAGAGCGAGTAGTTGCCGTCGCGGTCGCAGTGCCACAGGTAGACCGCCATGCCCGCACCGGCGGCGCAGTCGGCCGCCAGATCCTGCAGGTGCAGCGTGACGGTCGTCGGCACGCCCTCGGCGGTGCCGGTGTAACTGCCGAAGCTGGTGGTGAGGTCGCGCCGCACGATTCCCGACTCGATCAGGACGTTGGGCCCGTTCGATCCGTCGCCGGGATACGGTCCGGCGGTCTCCTGCGGTGCGGCCGCCACGCACCCGCCCGTGGCCGCCGCGGTCGTGCTCGACGCCGTGGTGGCGGAGGCGGCCTCCGAGGTGGACGTCGACCCACCCGTCGAGCACGCGGCGAGGGCGGCGGTGCCGGCCACGCCGAAGACGGCCAGCATCCGCCGGCGCGACAGCATCGTCCTCATGTCGTGGGCCAGGCCCAGGTCGTGCTCGTGGAGGTCGGGGTCGGTGGGAACGCGACGCGCCCGGCGTGAACTCATTGCGGTGTCCTCTCGGTTCGGTGAGGTTCACGCTACGAAGCGATGCTGGGGAATCCGTGGACGGAAGCTGGGAACCTGCTGACAGCCTGGCTCGGGTGGATTCGTACTTCCGTCGTCGAGCGCGGCTCGCACCGGGTGGGCGCGAGTAGGATGCGAAGGGTCGGCGCCCCTGCTGATTCCCGATCGCCACGACATGAGGAATGCGATGTACTCGTACAAGGTCGTCGAGGTCCGCGAGAAGATGCTCGGCGGGAAGATGTCCGGTGACAAGCTCGAGGATCTGCTCAACGAGCATGCCCGGCAGGGATGGCGCCTGAAGGCCATCACGTCCGCCGAGATCAAGGGCCGCGTCGGCCCGGGCGGGGTCGAGGGGTTGCTCGTCACCTTCGAACGCGAGGGCTGACGGGCGCCGATCAGCGCGGCGCGGTGAGCGACAGGCCGGCGAGCACGTAGCGCCGCACGTAGCGCAGCACGGCGGCGTCGTCGTCGGGGTCGAGGGTGTTGCCGGGCACCGTCGCGAGGCTGATGAGCGAGCGCGCCACCCACTCCGCGGCCTCGACGGGCTCGGCGTCGTCGCGGACCTCCCCGCGTTCGATCGCCGCGACCACGAACTCTAGCCAGAACGCCGCGAGGTCGGGAACGAGCTCGCGGACCCCCGCGCCGGCGCACGCCGCGAACTCCTCGGGCTCGGCGGCGCGCAGCCGGAGCGGCAGCGCCCCCGGATCGTCGTAGGTGGCCCGGCCGATCCGGACGCCGGCCGCGAGTTGCTCGACGAAGGTGCCGTACCCGGCGAGGGCCGTCCTGGCTGCGGTCCAGTACGCGTCGTCGAGCCGGACGATCACGCTGCCGACCAGGCTCGCCTTGTCCGGGAAGTGCCGGTACAGCCAGGCCCGGGACACCTCGGCCACCTCGGCCACCTCCGCCATCGTCGTCGCCCGGATTCCCTTGGCGCGCAGGACTTCTTCGGTCGCGGCGAGCAGCCGCTCGCGGACGCTTCCGGGTGTCGTCTCGGTGGGCACGCGCTGTTCCTCTCGGCTCGCGGACCGCCGGCCCGCGAGCCGACCCTACGCGCAGTAGACACTTTCCGAAAAGTGTCTACACCCGCGGTGAACATGTTCTACATTGGGGTCGTCGTCACCGGACGCGTTCGCGCCGGCGATCGGACCGGCTCACCGGGGGGCCGGAACCTGCACACGAGGAGCTGCGACATGCCGGCACCGACCACCGCCGTCATCGGCGCGGGAATCAGCGGTCTGACCGCAGGAAAGATGCTCGGCGACTACGGCGTGCCCTACACGTGCTTCGAGTCGTCGGACCGGATCGGCGGCAACTGGGCGTTCGGCAACCCCAACGGTCACAGCAGCGCCTACCGCTCCCTGCACATCGACACGTCGAAGCACCAGCTGTCGTTCAAGGACTTCCCGATGCCGGAGTCCTTCCCCGACTTCCCGCACCACACCCAGATCAAGCAGTACCTCGACGGATACGCCGCGGCGTTCGACCTCGAGTCCCGGATCGAGTTCCGCAACGGCGTCGTGCACGCCCGCCGGGGCGACGACGGCCGGTGGGAACTCGACACCGAGGACGGGCGCACCCGGTACTTCGACTACCTCGTCGTGGCGAACGGGCACCACTGGGACCCGCGGATCCCGGACTTCCCGGGAGAGTTCACCGGCACGTCGCTGCACTCCCACCACTACATCGATCCGCGCACGCCGATCGACTTCTCCGACAAGCGCATCCTCGTCGTCGGGATCGGCAACAGCGCCGCCGACATCGCGGTGGAGCTGTCGTCGAAGGCACTCGGCAACGAGGTCACCCTCTCCACCCGTTCGAGCGCGTGGATCGTGCCGAAGTACATCGCCGGGCGGCCCGCCGACAAGTACTACCGGACCAGTCCGCACCTGCCGCTGTCGTGGCAGCGCAAACTCGCCCAGCTCGGCCAGCCACTCCTCGCCGGCCGGCCCGAGCGGTACGGACTGCCCACGCCCAACCACAAGTTCTTCGAAGCGCACCCCACCCAGTCGGTGGAACTGCCGCTGCGTCTCGGCTCCGGCGACGTCGTCGCCAAACCCGACATCCGGTTGCTCGACGGCGCGACGGTGCACTTCGCCGACGGCACCTCCTCGGACTTCGACGTCGTCGTCTACGCCACCGGGTACAACATCACCTTCCCGTTCTTCGACGAAGACTTCATCGCCGCACCCGGCAACCACATCCGGCTCTACAAGCGGATTTTCGCGCCCGGCATCGACAACCTCGCGTTCGTCGGCTTCGCGCAGGCCACCCCGACCCTGTTCCCCTTCGTCGAGTGCCAGGCGCGGCTCGTCGCGGCCCACGTGATCGGCCGGTACCGGCCGCCGCCGCCCGACGAGATGGAACGAGTGATCGACGCCGATCAGCGCAAGTACACCGGGCACATGCTCGACCGGCCCCGGCACACCCAGCAGGTCGACTACTTCCTCTACGAGCACGACCTGCGGGTGCACGAGCTGCCCGACGGACTGAAACGTGCTGCGGCCCAGAACTCCCCACGCCCGGTGGGCAACGTCCCGGAAGGGGCACGCCGATGACGCCCCGGAACCTGACCTTCCGCTCCGGCGACGCCGACTGCGACGCCTGGCACTTCCCCGGCCGCGGCGACGCGTTCACCGGCGACGACGGACGGCCGGCGGTCGTGATGGCGCACGGCCTCGGCGGCACCAAGGATTCCGGACTCCGCGAGTTCGCCGATCGCCTGGCCGACGCCGGCCTCGACGTCGTCGCCTTCGACTACCGCGGGTTCGGCGCCTCCGGCGGCACGCCGCGGCAACGGGTCGACCTGCGCGGCCAGGCCGACGACTACCGGGCAGCCCTCGACGCGGCCGCGGCGCTCGACGGTGTCGACCGGAATCGACTGGTGCTCTGGGGAGTATCGCTCTCCGGTGGGCATGTGCTCACCGTCGGCGCCCACCGCTCCGACGTCGCCGCCGTCGTCGCCGTCACCCCGCTGGTCGACGGACCGGCCGCGGGACGGCTGGCCGGCCGGCACCACTCCGCACGGACGATGATGCGGTCCGCGGCCACCGGCGCTCGCAGCCGGGTCTCGACGCGGACCGGCCGCGGACCCGTCACCATCCCGGTCGTCGGCCGGCCCGGGGAGACCGCGGCACTCACCCTCGACGGCTACTTCGAGGACTACACCGTCCTGGCCGGACCGACGTGGCGCAACGAGATCGACGCCCGCATCGCACTCGAACTCGGCACCTACCGTCCCGGCAAGGACGCCGCCGGGCTGCGCTGCCCGCTGCTCGTCCAGATCGCCGACTTCGACCGCAGTGCGCCGCCGCGCGCCGCCGCGCTCGCCGCCGAGCGGGGCCGCGCCGAGGTCCGCCACTACCCGTGCGACCACTTCGGCGTCTGGCCGGGGCACGAATGGTTCGACGCTGCTGTCGCGCACCAGATCTCGTTCCTGTCCCGGCACCTGACCACCGACCCCACGACGACGAGGTGAGACCGTGGCAGACACCGTCCAGCAGGCACTGCGCGCGCGACTCGGCCAGACCGGCACCGCCGTGGTGTACGGCGACCGCGCCTGGACGTGGCAGGAGCACCTCGGTCGTGCGTCCGCCCAGGCCGCCGCGCTGCTCACCCTCGCGGACCCGAACCGCCCGATGCACGTGGGAACCGTGCTCGGCAACACCCCCGACATGCTCGAGGCCCTCGCCGCGGCCGGACTCGGCGGATACGTCCTGTGCGGCATCAACACCACCCGTCGCGGCGACGGTCTGGCCCGCGACATCTCGCGCGCCGACTGCCAGATCGTCGTCACCGATCGGCAGCACCGGCCGCTGCTCGACGGCCTCGACCTACTCGGGGTGCGGATCCTCGACACGTCGACGCCCGAGTGGGCGGATCTGCTCGCCGGCGCCGGCGAGCTGCGCCCGCACCGCGAGGCCGAGGCGATGGACACGTTCATGATGATCTTCACCTCCGGCACGAGCGGCGACCCGAAACCGGTCCGCGTCGCGCACCTGATGGTGCTGTTCGCCGGCCAGAACCTCATCGGGCGGTTCGGCATCACCGACCGGGATGTGTGCTACCTGTCGATGCCGCTGTTCCACTCCAACGCCGTGCTCGCCGGGTGGAGCGTCGGCGTCGGCAGCGGCGCGGCGATGGCCCCGGCCACGTTCTCGGCGTCCCGGTTCCTCGGCGACGTCCGCCGCTACGGCGCGACGTACATGAACTACGTGGGCAAACCTCTCGCCTACGTGCTCGCCACCCCGGAGCGGCCCGAGGACCGGGACAACCCGCTGCGGGTGGCGTTCGGCAACGAGGCCACGGACCGCGACATCGAGGAGTTCGCGCGTCGGTTCGACTGCACCGTGTGGGACGGCTTCGGATCCACCGAGAACGCCGTCATCGTCACCCGCGAACCGGGCACCCCGCGCGGCTCGATCGGCCGGGGTCTCGAGGGCGTCGCCGTGTACGACTCCGCCACCGTCACCGAGTGCCCCGCCGCGGAGTTCGACGACACCGGCGCCCTGCTCAACGCCGACGAGGCGATCGGCGAACTCGTCAACACCCACGGCGCCGGGTTCTTCTCCGGGTACTACAACGACCCGCAGGCCACCGACGAGCGACTCCGGCACGGCATGTTCTGGTCCGGCGATCTCGCCTACAAGGACGCCGACGGCTGGATCTATCTCGCCGGCCGCACCGCCGACTGGATGCGGGTCGACGGCGAGAACCTGACCGCCGCCCCGATCGAGCGGATCCTGCAGCGGCTCCCGGCGCTGAGCCGCGTCGCCGTCTACGCCGTGCCCGACGCGCACGTGGGCGATCAGGTGATGGCCGCGCTCGTCCTGCGGGACGGCGCCGAGCTGACCCCCGACCGGTTCGAGGAGTTCCTCGCCGCGCAACCCGATCTGTCGCCGAAGGCCTGGCCCCGCCACGTGCGCATCGCCCCCGACCTGCCGGTGACCGCCACCAACAAGATCCTCAAACGCGAACTGGTCCGGCAGGGGCCGACCCCGGGTGACGGGGTGCTGTGGACCCGGCGGGACCGACGTGCCCCCGGCACGGGGGAGGGGTGCGCGTACGTCGCCACCGACTGAGCGGGTAGCGGTCTCGCTCAACGGGACTGCGCCGGGGACCGGCCGGCACCGCCCATAGCATCCGCGCCATGACCGCAACCATCGGCACCGACGTGCACGCGCTGCTCGAGAACCAGCAGAGGGAGTTTCGCGCACGACGGACCAGCTCCGCGGCGCAGCGCCGCGCCCGGATCCAGCGGGTGATCGACATGCTCGTCGCCCGCCGCGGGCGGATCGTCGAGGCGATCGACGCCGACTTCGGTGGCCGCCACCCGGGGTACTCCACCGTCAACGACGTGCTCGGCTCGCTGACCGCGCTGAAGTACTCGCGTGACCACCTCGAGGAGTGGATGCGGCCCGAGCACCGGTCGGTCTTCGCCCCGTACGACCAGCTGGGCGCCACCGCCTCGGTGCAGTACCAGCCGAAGGGGTCGGTGGCGATCATCGGAACCTGGAACGCGCCGGTGTTCACCCTCCTGAGCCCGCTCGCCGGGGTGCTGGCCGCCGGGAACCGGGCTGTGCTCAAGCCGTCCGAACTCGTCCCCCGCACCGCACAGGTGCTGGCCGAGGCGGCCGCCGAGTTCCTCGACCCCGCCGACGTCGCGGTCATCACCGGCGGTCCCGACGTGGCGCAGGCCCTGACGGCACTGCCGTTCGACCACATCGTGTTCACCGGCGGCCAGGCCGCGGGCCGCTCGGTGCTGGAGAACGCCGCCCGCAACCTGGTGCCCGTCACGCTCGAACTCGGCGGCAAGTCCCCGACGATCGTCGGGCGCTCGGCCGACCTCGCCGCCGCCGCCTACCGGATCGCGGTCGGCAAGGCCACCAACGCCGGTCAGCTGTGCGTCAACCCGGACACCGTGTACGTCCCGTCGGAGAGCCTCGAGCCGTTTGTCGCCGCGGTCCGCGCGTCGTATCTCGAACTGCTGCCCACCGCCGCCGGCAACGCCGACGCCACGGCCGTCGTCACCGAGCGGCACGCGGCACGCATCGACGGCTACATCCGCGACGCCGAACAGCGGGGGGCACGCATCGAGACCGTGCCGGCGGAACCGATCGACGCGACCGACCGGCGCCGCCCCCTGCGGCTGGTCGTCGACCCGCCGGCGGACGCGGCGATCTCGCAGGAGGAGATCTTCGGACCGGCCATGGTCGTGCGCACCTACGACGACCTCGCGGACGTGATCGCGCAGCTCAACGCCGGGCCGAAACCGCTGGCCCTGTACTACTTCGGGAAGGACGACGACGAGCAGCGCACCGTCGTCGAATCCACCACCTCCGGGGGCGTGACGATCAACGACGTGATGATGCATCCGGGCATGCTCGACGCGCCGTTCGGCGGGATCGGTGCCTCCGGCACGGGGCATTACAACGGCCGCGAGGGCTTCCTCGAATTCAGCCACGCCCGAACGGTGTTCGTCGCCCCCGACCAGGATCCGCGCCGCGAGTGGGGGATGCTGCCGCCGTACGGCGACGGCTACCGCGCCGCGATGGACGCCCAGGTCACCCCCTGACGGTGCACCGAACCCGGCCACCGTCCCACCCATCCGAAGGAACCCGATGAGAACCCGTGGCGCGATCATCCGCCAGGCACCCGGCACGTACGAGATCGCCGACCTCGAACTGGACGAGCCGCGGCGCGGCGAACTGACGGTGCAGATGGTGGCGGCGGGCCTGTGCCACTCCGACGACCACATCGCCACCGGCGACCACGCGGTCGGCAGCTACCCGATCTGCGGCGGCCACGAAGGCGCCGGCGTCGTCGTGCAGGTCGGGCCCGAGACATCCGGCTGGAGCGAAGGCGACCACGTCGTGTTCTCGTTCCTCGCCGCGTGCGGCCGGTGCCGGTGGTGCGCCAAGGGACTGCAGAACCTGTGCGACCGGGGTGCGGCGATCATGACCGGCAGCCGGCCCGACGACCCGGCGAGTTTCCGGCTCAGTCTCGACGGGGCACCGGTCGCACAGACCTGCGGCCTGTCCACCTTCAGCGAATACACCACGGTGAGCGTCGATTCGGCGATCAAGGTCGACAAGGACCTGCCGCTGGACAAGCTGTGCCTGCTCGGCTGCGGGGTGGGCACCGGCTGGGGCGCGGCGGTCAACTCCGCCGAGGTGTATCCGGGGCAGACCGTGATCGTGCAGGGCGTCGGCGGCATCGGCATCAACGCCGTCCAGGGCGCCGCCCACGCCGGCGCGGCCCGGATCATCGCCGTCGACCCGGTGCCGTTCAAGCGGGAGAGCGCGCTGCGGTTCGGTGCGACGCACGCCGTCGCCGACATGGCCGAGGCGACGGAGATCGCCCGCTCCTGCACCGACGGTCAGGGCGCCGACGCCGCGATCGTCACCGTGGGCGTGACGACCGGCGAGCACATCGCGCAGGCGTTCGCCGCGATCCGCAAGGCCGGCACGTGCGTGGTCACCGGTCTCGGCGCGATGAGCGACGTGGGAATCCCCGTCAGCCCGATGGAGCTGGTGCTGTACCAGAAGCGGCTGCAGGGTTCGCTGTTCGGCGCCTCGGCCCCGACCGCCGACATCCCGTGGATGATCGAGCTGTACACCTCGGGCAAGCTGAAGCTCGACGAACTGGTCACCGCCACCTACAAGCTCGACGACATCGCGCAGGGCTTCACCGACATGCACGAGGGACGGAACCTGCGCGGGATCGTCGTCTTCTGATCGACACGGAGGTCCCGAGATGGAAGTGGTGGCATCACTGCCGGCGGACACGCCGCTGAGCCGGGTGGCCGAGCGGGTTCGCCGGATCGAGGCCCTCGGATACGACACCGTGCACGTGTCGGAGACGGTGCGCGATCCGTTCGCGGTGTGCGCCCTGGCGCTCGAGCACACCTCGCGGCTGACGGTGCGGACCAGCATGGTCGTGGCGTTCGCCCGCAGCCCGATGGTCACCGCCTACTCCGCCTGGGAGCTGGCCCGCTTCTCCGGGGGCCGCTTCCAGCTCGGGATCGCGACGCAGGTCCGCGGCAACATCGTGGGCCGCTTCTCGATGCCGTGGAGCGATCCCGCCGCGCAGCTGCGCGACTACCTCGACTCCCTGCGGGCGATCTTCGACGCGTTTTCCACCGACAATCCGTTGTCGCACAGCGGAACCCACTACACGTTCGACCGGTTGCAGCCGTACTTCCGGCCCGGCCCGCTCGACGTCGCGGCCCCGCAGTTGTGGACCGGTGGGGTCAACCGCCGCATGTGCGTGCTCGCCGGGGAGCGCTCCGACGGCTTCGTCACCCACCCCACGAATTCGCATCCGCTGTTCCTGCGCGAGCGGGTCCTGCCGGCACTGCGGGAGGGCGCCGCCCGCGCCGGCCGGGGCGACGGCGGTCCCCGCGTCGTGGTGGTCCCCAAACCGATCACCGGACGCGACGACGCCGCCGTCGCCGCCGCCACCGACGCCGCACGCTCGGAGTTCGCGTTCCTGTACTCGACCCCCGCCTACCGGCGCACCCTGGAGATGCACGGTCTCGCCGGTCTCGGCGAGCGGCTCGGTGCGCTCGCCCGGGACCGGCGCTGGGCGGAGATGGCCCCGCTGATGAGCGACGACGTCCTGCACGCCCTCGTGCCGTGCGGCACCTACGCGCAGCTGCCGGAGGTCCTCGGCTCCTGGTACGGCGGGCTGTGCGACGGCCTGGCGATCGACCCGCCGGCGGCACCGTCGGGCGACGACGGTTTCGCGCGCCTGCTCGATCGTCTCCGCGCGTTGCCGGAACGCCGCGCGGCCGAGGATCGGTGAGACGGACGCGGCAACTGCCGACCGGCGCGCCGATGCCGAAATCGTGCACTTCCGGCAGCGCCGCGATGGACAATGACGGCCAGGGACCCGGATCCGGGGAGGGGATCGTCGATGACCGAGAACGACGGTGCGGCTCCGGGTGAGCCGCCGAGTCGGCAGCCGGCGGCCGGGTCGCGCGTCGCGGACGGACGCTATGTTCTGGTCGATCGGCACGGAACGGTCGACGGCCTGCAGTGCTGGCGCGGACACGACACCGTCATGAACCGCACCGTCGCGCTGACCGTCGCCCCGCGACCGGCGGGCGACGACGGTGCCTTCTTCCACGCGCTGTGTGCGCGCACGGCCTCGGCCGCGTTCGGACGGGTAGGAGCGGCGGCCCGTGTCTTCGATGTCGCCGACCACTCCGCTTGCTGCGTGGTCGTGTCCGAATGGACGCCAGGCCGGTCGCTGCCCGACGTCGCCGGGGACCGTCCCGATCCGGCCGCCGCGGCGCGCATCATGCTTCGTCTGGCCGAGACGGTGCGTGCCGCGCACCGGCAGTCGACGATCCTGGGCCTCGACGATCCGGTGCGCATCCGGGTCGACGAGTCCGGCGCCGCGGTCCTGGCCTTCCCCGCGACGCTGCCCGGCGCGGACGAGACGACCGACGTCGCCGGTCTCGGCGCGGCCCTGAGGTGCATGCTCGGAGACCGGGGTGGTGCACCGGCGATGCGGGCACTGGCCGACGAGGCGGTCGACGGAAGTGTGTGCACTGCAGCAGTGTTCGCCGAGCGGCTGGGACGGCTGCTGCCGGGGGCGCCGCCGCACCGTCCGGAACCGGTGGCCGAGACCGCGGCACCCGCACGGGAGCCGGAGCCGCCCCCGGCCACCGCCCGTCGCAGTGCGGCGGTGCCGGCCGTGGTGGCGCTGGTGGGCGTGGCGTGTCTCGCGGCGGTCGGCTGGGTGGCCGGCACCGCGCTGAGCGGACCGCGTGCCGAGTCGGCATCGCCGGCGACGCTTCCGGTGGTCGCCGCCGCGTCGCCCCCGACGGAGGGCGGGACCGCCGGCCCCGTCGTCCCCCGCGCGGTGCGTGCCCATGCGCAGGAGGGCGCGGCGGACAACGCCGTGACGGCCGACCTGGCGGTCGACGGGAACCCGAACACGGCGTGGAGCACCGAACTGTATCCGCGTCAGCTCCCCGCGGGACGGGCCGGACTGGGTCTGACAGTCGCGTTCGCGCAACCGGTGCGGCTCGATGAGGTGTGGATCGACAGTCTCAGCGCCGGTTCGCGCGTCGAGATCCGGACGGCCCCGGCCGGGGGCGGTCCCCTCCACCTGTCCCAGGTGGTCGGCACCGCCACGCTCGACGAGGGCATCACGCGCATCCCGGTGGCGGCGACGGCGGCACCGATGTCGGAGGTGCTGGTGTGGATCACCCGGCTCGGACCGGCCGGGGACCGCTTCCGCACGTCGCTGTCCGAGGCGGGATTCACGGCCTTCGACGGCCCGTGAGCCCGGCGGTCAGTCGCGGGCGCAGACGTGCCCGATCAGCACGTGCGGCCCGTACAGGACGCGCGCCCGGCCCAGCAGGGCCGCGCGCACCTGCTCTTCGGTCACGCCGGTCGGCAGGGACAGCACCAGGGGATCGAGGCGGCGATCCGGATCGGTGGGGTCCTCGACGAGGCCGGTCCAGTCGAACGTTCCGCCGTCGCGTCTGCGGGCCGCTTCGATCCGGGCGGCGTGGACCTGGCCGCTCCGCTCGAGCACGCCGTCCGTGGGGTTCTCTCCCACCAGCCGATCCAGGTGCTCGTCCGACCACCTGTGCACACCGAAGCTCTGCCGTCCCGGATCCATCTCCCCACGCCTCCCCGCGGTGCATTACCGGTAGCTCGGCGGTGATTATCCCACTCGGGCAAGGATCGCACAGGTGATTCCGCGGGTCGATCCGGTCGAACCGGCGCGGGCCGAATCCGTGGCGCCGGCTCTCCCGGTCCACCACGATGGGGGCACACCCCGCGCGTCGACTCGAAGGACGGTCCCGCCCATGAGTACTCCCGAGCTGGCCCGGCAGGCCTCGCAGTTGCGTGCGGATCTGCACGGGTTCGACCGGCGGATCCAGGAGCTCAGCGAGGAGTTCGGACGCATCGACCGGCATTCCCACGGCGACTCCGCCGAAGCCGCGCTCCTCGAGATCCTCGACCTCCTCGCCGACGCGCGACTCGACCTGCGCAGCGTCGATCGGCACCTGGAGACGACGGTCCGGCACGCGGAAAGCCTGCGCTGACCCACCTCGATCGCCCGCGGCGGGTGTGCCCGTGCACTCGCGGTCGGCCCACGCCGGCATCGCGGTGAGTTACGACAGACGACCGGAGAAGGGAGACCGGGATGCCGCAACCGGGTTCGCCGCCGTGGCACTACGTGCGCTCGGACGTCCGCACCCACGCCCCCGCCCGGGTGCGTGTCGCCGCCACGGTGGCCGCGGTCGTCCTGGTCCACGCGCTCGGTTTCGGGCTGCTCGGTCTGGCCCGTCTCACGGCCGGCGACGCGCTCACCCTCGGGGTGGCCCTGTCGGCCTACGGTCTGGGCGCCCGACACGCACTCGACGCGGACCACATCGCGGGCATCGACAACGCGATCCGCAAGTTCGTCGCCGAGGGGCGCCGCCCCGTGGGGGTGGGGCTGGCGTTCAGTCTCGGCCACAGCAGCGTCGTGCTGCTGGCGACGTCGGCGGTCGTCGCCGGGATCGGGTCGACCACCGGTCTGCTGGCGGGCGAGGGTGCGACCGCCACCGCCCTGGGGACCTTCGGTGCCGCCGTGGCGGGCGGCTTCCTGCTGCTCGTCGCCGGGGTCAACGCGGTTGCGTTGCGCGGCACGCTCGCCGCCCGGCGTTGCGGTACCGACGAGGTGCACTCGTCCGCGGCGGCGCGGGTCCTGTCGGCGCCGCTGCGACGGGTGCGTCATCCCCGCCACGTCTACGTCCTGGGCTTCCTGTTCGGTCTCGGTTTCGACACCGCCTCGTCGGTGGGTCTGATCGCGCTCGCGGTGACGGCGAGCCTCTCGGGCGCCGCCACCTGGCTGGTGCTGTGCCTGCCGCTGTGCTTCGCGGCCGGGATGACCGCCGTCGACGGGGTCAACGGGATCGCCATGGTGCGGATGTACGGATCGGCGCAGATCCCCAGCCGCGATCGGCAGATGTTCAACGTCGTCGTCACCGCCGTGTCCGTGGTCGCCGCCGGTGTGCTCGGCGCGATCATCACGCTGTCCGCGGTCGACGAACTGCTGCCGGGGTATCAGCCCGTCGCGTCCTGGGCCGCGGGCGTGGACCTCGCGCACGCGGGGTGGTGGCTCGCGGCGGGGTTCGCCGCGATCTGGGTTGCGGCCGCGGTGACGCTGTGGGCACGCCGGGGCTCCGCGGTCGTGAGCGGACCGCGGCGGACACTCCGGGACATTCCATAATTCCGTAGAATGTCGTATCGTACGGTCATACGACAGGTCCCGGAAGGCGCTCATGAACACCCCCACGCCACCCACCGCCCCGCCCGACAAGCAGATCGGACTGGGCCTGCGCCGCAACCTCGCCCAGTTCACCCTGCTGGTGGTCGTCAACGCGCTCGTCGGCGGCATGCTCGGTCAGGAACGCACCGTGCTGCCGCTGCTCGCCGAGGAGGAATTCGGCATCCGCGCCTACACCGCCGGGCTGTCGTTCATCCTCGTCTTCGGCCTGTCGAAGGCGATCACCAACTACTTCGCCGGCACCTTCTCCGACCGGTACGGGCGCAAACCGGTGCTCGTCGCCGGGTGGCTGGTCGCCCTCCCGGTGCCGCTGCTGCTCATCTGGGCACCCTCGTGGGGCTGGGTGATCTTCGCCAACGTGCTGCTCGGCATCAGCCAGGGACTGACCTGGTCCACCACCGTGGTGATGAAGATCGACCTCGTCGGCCCGGCCCGGCGGGGATTCGCGATGGGACTGAACGAGGCCGCCGGGTATGCCGCCGTCGCCGCGACCGCGCTGGCCACCGGATATCTGGCCGAGGCCTACGGGCTGCGGCCCGCGCCCTTCCTGCTCGGCATCGCCTTCGCGGCTCTCGGTCTGGGACTGTCTACCCTCGCCGTGAAGGAGACCCGCGAATACGCGCGTCTCGAGGCCGTCGGCCACGTCGCCCGCGCCGACGGACGCCACGACCACCTGCACGACAAGCTCACCGACCGGCAGGTGCTCGTCCAGACCAGCTTCAAGGAACCGGCCCTGTCCTCGGCCAGCCAGGCCGGGCTGGTCAACAACCTCAACGACGGCCTCGCCTGGGGGCTGTTCCCGATCCTGTTCGCCGCGGCCGGCCTGTCCGTCGGCCGGATCGGCATCCTCGCGGCGCTGTACCCGGCCGTGTGGGGAGTCGGCCAGCTGGCCACCGGTGCACTGTCGGACCGGTGGGGCCGCAAGTGGATGATCGTCGCCGGCATGTGGCTGCAGGCGCTCGCCCTGGCCGTGATCGCCGTCTCGGACTCCTTCCTGCCGTGGGCGATCGCCGCGGCCGCGCTCGGCGCGGGCACCGCGCTGGTCTACCCGACCCTGCTCGCCTCGATCGGCGACGTCGCCCATCCCGCCTGGCGGGCCCGGGCCGTGGGCGTGTACCGGCTCTGGCGCGACGGCGGCTTCGCGGCCGGCGCCCTGCTGGCCGGTGTCGTCGCCGACGCGTTCGGCATCCACGCCGCCGTGTGGGTCGTGGCCGCGCTGACCGCCCTGTCCGGACTGGTCGTCGCGGTGCGCATGTACGAAACGCATCCCCGGCCCACCCGCGCCCCACAGGAAGGACCCACCCGTGGCTGACCGAGCCGCCAAGGACGCGCTGTACACCGAGTTCGCCGCCGTCGGCAAGGTGCTCGGCAATCCCGCACGTCTGGAACTGCTCGACCTGCTCGCGCAGGGACCGCGCAGCGTCGACGAGCTCGCCGCCGCCGCCGGGCTCGGCGTGAGCACCTGTTCGGCGCACCTGCAGACCCTGCGCGCGGCCGGGCTGGTGCGGTCCCGCCGCGACGGCAAACGGATCTTCTACTCGCTCGCCGGGGACGACGTCGCCGAACTGTGGGACACCCTGCGTCGCGTGGCCCAGCGGCACCGCCCGCACACCGAGCTCGCCCGGCGCGCCTACCTCGGCCCGGACGACACCGCCGCCGTCGACACCGAGGAACTTCTGCACCGCCTCGAGACAGGCGAGGTGGTCCTGCTCGACGTGCGCCCCGCCGCCGAGTACGCCGCAGGGCACCTGCCCGGCGCACTGCACGTGCCGCTGGACGAGCTGACCGAGCGGCTCGCCGACCTGCCGGCGGACCGGGAGATCGTCGCCTACTGCCGCGGCCGGTACTGCGTGCTCGCCCACGACGCCGTCCGGCTGCTGCGCACCCACGGTGTGCCGGCCCGGCGCGCCGCCGACGGTGTGCTCGAGTGGCGACTCGCCGGGCTGCCCGTCGACTCCGACGTCGCCTGACCGCCCCCGCGACGTTCGCCTCCGGTTCGATTCGCGGTCACTCGCCGGCCACGGAACCGGGCTTTCCGGCACCTACGGTCCGGAGGACCCGACCGCATCGATGGAGGTATCGAGAACAGTGACGACGGCACCACTGAACCGCCGGGGATTCCTCGGGCGCACCGCACTGGCCGGCCTCGGCGTGGCCCTCGCCGGCAGCGTCGAGGCGCTCGTCCGTCCCGGACTCGCGTCCGCAGTCCCCGGCGGGGCGATCGGCTACGGCCCGCTCGTCCCGGATCCCCAGCGCATTCTCGCTCTGCCCGTAGGGTTCTCGTACACCGTGGTGTCGCGCTCCGGGGAGACGACCCTCGACGACGGCACGCCCGTCCCCAGCGATCCCGACGCCAACGGTGTGTTCGCGCACGGCAACGGTTCCACGATCGTGACCAACCACGAGATCGGCAAGGACGAGCCGTTCGGCGTGCCCGTCGTCGACGGCCTGACCTACGACCCCGGCGCGCGCGGCGGCACCACCACCGTCACCGTGAGCCCGAACGGGCAGCGCACCGGCCAGTACGTCAGCCTCGCCGGCACCGTGAACAACTGCGCCGGCGGCATCACCCCGTGGGGCACGTGGCTGACGTGCGAGGAGACCGAGGACCGGGCCGGCTCGAAGGGATTCACGCTCGATCACGGCTACGTGTTCGAGGTCGACCCCGCGAGCCAGGACGCCAACCGCGGCAAGAGCCCGGTGCCGCTGAAGTTCCTCGGCCGGTACGCGCACGAGGCGGTCGCCGTGGACCCGGCCACCGGCGCGATCTACCTCACCGAGGACGCCGACGAGCCCAACGGCCTGTTCTACCGGTGGACGCCCCCGCAGGGTTTCCGGGGCGGGCCGGGTGCCCTGCGTGAACTCGCCCAGTCGCCCGGCGGCGACACCGCGGGCAGCCTGCAGGCGATGGCCTGCTTCGACGGCGGCGCGCACGTGCCCGACCTGTCGCAGGCCACCGAGCCGGGGGTGCGCTACACCGTGCGGTGGGTCGACGTCCCCGACCGCGACGCCGCCACCACACCGGTGCGCGAGCAGTTCGCCGCCGACCAGGTGACCCGCAGCCGCAAGCTCGAGGGCCAGTGGTGGGGCGACGGCGGCGCCTACTTCGTCGCCAGCTACGCCCGCACGAGCGACGGCAGCATCGCCGAACACGACGGCCAGGTGTGGTTCTTCGATCCGGCCTCGCAGACGGTCACGCTGAAGACGCTGTTCGGGGTCAACCCCGACCCGTCCGTCGACACCGGCAACTACGACGGTCCCGACAACATCACCGTCTCGCCGTACGGCGGGGTGATCCTCGCCGAGGACGGCGACGGCATCAGCCACCTCATCGGCGTCACCGCCGAGGGGAAGCCGTTCACGATCGCACGCAACGAACTCAACGACAGCGAGTTCTGCGGGCCCGCCTTCAGCGCCGACGGCAGGACCCTGTTCGTCAACATCCAGTCACCCGGCCTGACCCTCGCGATCACCGGGCCGTGGCGTCGCCCGATCGGCTGATCCGCCGCCCGCGGACCACGACCGCCAGCGCAGCCCGTCGATCCGGAGCACCGGTCCCGACGGGCGCGCCGCGCGGTACTGCGCGTACTTGACGGCCAACGCCGCGAGACCGGCCGAGCCGAGCTCCGAGCGCGGATCGTGGACGGTGGCCGTGCCGTCGAGACGGACCCACCACAGCCGCGACCAGTCGTCGTCGTAGTGGTCGACGAGCACCGCCACCCGCGGATCGTTCTCGATGTTGCGCAGGCGCCGCAACCGCCGCGTCGACTTCGGCTTGTCGTCGACGCACGTGTAGAGCGCGTCGTCGACGAGCGCGAACACGATCGGCACGAGGTGCGGCCGCCCGTCCGGTCCGGTCGTGGCCAGCCGGGCGACGCGGGCCGCGGTGACGAGAGCACGGGCGTCCACCTCGTTCACGGTAGGCGCATGCCGGTGTCATCGCCTCGGCCCGGGCATGCCCCGGTCGGGCCCGAACCGCGAGCCCGTGAGCCCCGGGGGCACCGGCCGCCAGTTGTACAGGTTCTGCGACGGCGGAGATTCCAGGTCGGCGCAGGCCTCCCGCGCCCAGGCCTCCGCCTCCGGGCCCGGCCCGAAATCGATGCCGAGCGACGGATCGTGGGTGCCGATCACCCACCGGTGACCGTCGGGGGTCGCGTGGATGCGGTAGCGCCGGATCGTCGCGGGGTCGGGGAGAGGTGCCATGCAGACCGGTTTCCCCACCGCGGGGCAAATCATGTCGGCACGGCAAATCATGTCGGCACAGTGCGATCCGGCCCGCGCGCCGCTCAGGTGGTGCCGAGGCGCTGCGGCCGGGCGCCGTCCGCCTCCGCCCGCAGCACGTCGAGTACGACCTCGCCGTCGACGGTCTCCTCCTCGACGAGGATCGCGGCCAGCTGGTCCAGCGCTGCCCGGTGCTGCGTCAGGAGCGCGACGGCCCGTTCCTCGGCGGCCCGCAGCAGGCGGGCGACCTCGCGGTCCACGAGCTGCTGGGTGTGTTCCGAGTAGGGCCGCACGAGGCTGCGCTCACTGGTGTCGGCGTGCAGGTAGTTGGGGTCGCCGGAGCCGTACCCCACCGGGCCGAACGCTTCGGACAGCCCGAATTCCCGCACCATGCGCACGGCGATGCGGGTCGCGCCGCTCAGGTCGTCGGCGGCGCCGGTCGACCCCTCCCCGAACACGACGAGCTCCGCGGCCCGCCCCCCGACCCGGACGGTGAGCAGGTCGTTGAGATATCCCTCGCTGTAGAGGTGGCGTTCGACCTCGGGTAGCTGCTGGGTCGATCCCAGGGCCATGCCCGCGGGCAGGATCGTCACCTTCGCCACCGGGTCGGCGTGCGGGCACAGGGCCGCGAGCAACGCGTGGCCCGATTCGTGGACCGCCACCGAGGTCCGTTCGTCGGGGAGCAGGGCATTGGCGCTCTCGCGGCGTCCGAGCAGCAGGCGGTCACGCGCGGACGACAAGTCGTCGGCGCAGATGACGGTGCGGTCGTCCCGGACGGCATTGATGGCGGCCTCGTTGACCAGGTTCGCCAGATCCGCACCCGAGAAGCCCGGGGTGGCCCGGGCGAGCACGCTCAGATCGACGTCGGGTCCGAAGTGTTTGCCCTGCAGGTGCACCGCCAGGATCGCGGCCCGTTCCGACTGGGTGGGCAGGGGGATCACCACCGTGCGGTCGAACCGGCCCGGCCGCAGCAGGGCCGGATCGAGCGCCTCCGGGCGGTTCGTCGCCGCCAGCACCACGATGCCGACGCTCTGGTCGAAGCCGTCCATCTCGGCCAGCAACTGATTGAGCGTCTGTTCCCGCTCGTCGTTCCCGGCGTAGGTCCCGACGCCGCGCTTGCTGCCGATGGCGTCGATCTCGTCGATGAAGATGATCGACGGCGGGCTCTTGCGGGCCTGCTCGAACAGGTCCCGCACCCGGGAGGCACCGACCCCGACGAACATCTCCACGAACTCCGAGCCCGTGACGGACAGGAAGCGCACCTCCGCCTCGCCGGCCACCGCGCGGGCCAGCAGTGTCTTGCCGGTGCCCGGCGGGCCGATCATCAGCACCCCGCGGGGGCCCTTCGCGCCGGCGGCCGCGTACTTCTCCGGATCCCGCAGGAAGTCGACGACCTCGCTGACCTCCTGCTTGACGCCGTCGTACCCGGCGACGTCCGCGAAGCGCGTGGTCGGCCGGTTCGCCTCGATCACGCGGGCCTTCGAGCGGCCGAACGCGCCCATGCCCCCGATGCCGCCGCCGCTGAAGGCGCGCTGTGCCCGGCGGCCGACCCACAGCAACAGCCCCGCGAACACGACGAAGGGCAGCATGCTGAGCAGAATCGCGGCCCACGGGCTGTCGTCGGTCTGTTCCGCGCTGACCTGGACCTGCTTCGCCCGCAGCTTCGCGTCGAGCCCGGCGAGGTTCAGTGCGGTCGGCAGCTGGGTGACGAATTCCGTGTCGTCCGAGAGGGTTCCGTAGGCCGATCCGCGGTCGTCGATCGTCACCTGCTGGACGGTGCCCGCGTCGACCCGGTCCACGAAGTCGCTGTAGGACAGGGTGCTCGACGTCGGGGTCTGCAGCGCCAGGGCGACCACCAGACCACCGAGCAGGACGGCGACGGCCACCAGCTGCCACCACAGGCCCGACGACGGCGCCGGCGGAGGCGGCGGGTCCGGGGGCGGCCCCGATCGCGCCGACCTCGAGAGATGAACGGAGAAGAATCTCGTTCGCGTGATCATCCGGCGCTCCCCTGACCTGTCCGTGTCGGGTCCACGGTATCCGGCCGCGCCGAGGTCCTCACTCGGGTCGCCGGGATCGGCGAGTGGTACGAAGAGGCGCTCGATGCGACGCATCGGTTCGGCCTGCGGCGCTTCCCGCCTCCCTTCGACGGGGCGCTGTCGTCGTAGGCCGTTGAGTCAGGAATTCACCAGCTCGACGGCGCCGGCGGAGGCGGCGGGTCCGGGGGAGGACCCGATCGCGCCGACCTCGAGAGATGAACGGAGAAGAACCTCGTTCGCGTGATCATCCGGCGCTTCCCTGACCTGTCCGTGTCGGGTCCACGGTATCCGGCCGCGCCGAGGTCTTCACCAGGGATCGACGTCGAACGGCGACCGTGGCGGGGACCGGTGGGAGCTGCGGAGCCTCGGCGAGCTCGCGGACGGCATCCTCCGCGGCGGGCCGGTGGCCGTAGCCTGCCTCGGGTTCGGGAGAGTTCACTGCTCGGTTCCGGTCCGTTGCGTGGAGGCGGCGGACACGGTGGCGAGCTTGCGGACGCCGGCGGGGTAGACGCGCTTGCCGACCAGCAGCGCCACGACGGCCCCCAGGTAGACGAGCGGCGCGAGCTGCAGCGCATTGGCGAGGCTGATCTTGTCCGCGAGGATGCCGACCACGAACGGGCCCGCAGCCAGCCCGAGCAGGCTGTTGGCCAGGGTGGTGGTGCCGAACGCCGAGGCCCGCACGGTGGGGTGGGTCAGGTTGGCGACCATCGCGGTGACCGCGCCGGTGGAGCCGGCGGAGAAGAACGCGCCCAGTCCGACCAGCACCAGCTGCGCGGTGCCGACCGGCAGCTGGAACCCGACGATGAGCAGTACTCCGGCGGCGAGGCTGATCGCGATCGCGACCGTCCACTTGCGGGCCGGGTCGATGCGGGCGGCCCGGTCGGCGACGATGCCGCACACGATCATGCCGGCGCCGATGAGCAGCACGAAGACCGCGGCCATCGCGGCGGCCTTGTCCGCGGCCAGCCCGTAGGAGCGGCCGAAGAAGCTGGGCAGCCACGCCATCAGCGCGGCGGCGGTGAACATCTGCAGCCCGCCGCCGATGTAGGCGCACAGCACCGCGGGGTTGGTGAACAGGCTCGAGATCGGGGCACGTGCAGCCGTGCCGGGCGCAGCGATGTGGGTGGTGTTCGCGTCGTCGTCGACGGCGTGGCGGGCGAGCTTGCGTTCACTGACCAGCGCCCAGAACAGTGCGACCAGGACCAGCCCGAAGACCGCCATCGACGCGAAGGACCAGCGCCAGGACAGCTGTACGGCGATGACCCCGCCGAATGCGACGCCGATCACCGACCCGAACGAACCGCCGGCCATGAATGCACCCGAGAGCGAGGCTCGCAGCCGCGGGGCGAACACGCTGAGCACGACTGCGATACCGACGCTGCCGTAGGCGGCCTCACCGACCCCGACCAGGAACCGGGCGCCGAGCATCTGCTCGTAGGAGCCCGCCACCGCGCACAGCAGGGTCGCCACGCTCCACAACGCGGCCATCACGACGAGGCTGCGCACCCGGCCCCACCGGTCGGCGAGCATCGACAGCGGCAGGGTGAGCAACCCCACCATCAACGCGACCACGCTGTTCAGCGATGCGAGATGCGAATCCGAGAGCGCCCATTCGGCTTTCAGGAACGGGAACACCGCGCTGAGGACCTGCCGGGACATGTAGTCCGACAGCAGCAGTCCGAAGGTGAGCGCGAACACGAGCCACGGGTAGAACCGGGATCGCCCGCTGCGGCGCGACGGCGCCGAAACGGCCGCGGGCCGCTCCGGCGCGGTGGTGGTGACAGACGACATGATCTTCCTGAATCTGGGTGAGGGGACGAGCTCGACGGCCGAGGTGGAACCGATGACGTTGGCTGGGAGGGGGTTTCGCGTATCCGGGGGCGCGGCACCGGGTTGTGGTGTCGCGCCCACCGGTCACGCGGATACCGCGTCAGGCGTGCTGGGTGAAGCCGCGCTGACCGGGGCGGCGGTTGGGCGCAAAGCCGATCCTGGCGAGGGTCTCGTCGGCGTCGGTGTAGTGCTCGTCGAGGCGGTAGATCTCGCGGGCATCCTTGCCGGTGGCGACCTCACGACCGAGTTCGTTCGCGATGCGGACGAGCTGTTCGACCTGGGCGACGGAAGTCATCTTCTCGCCCTTGCGGCCCCACAGGGTGTCCTCGGTGCCGCAGCGGGCGTGCAGACCCATTGCGATGGCCATGGTGTTGACCGGCAGCACGCTGCGCATCAGGGTTTCCAGGGTGAGCACCGCGCCGTCGGGGGTGCGGCGGACGAACTCCATCATGTTGTACGGATTGGGGCCGTCGAAACCGCCGCCGATACCGACCCAGGTCACCATCAGCGGGCCGGTGTAGACGCCGCGGCGGATCAACCGCTCGACGGTTTCGAGCTGGGCGATGTCGGCGAGCTGGAAGTGCGGCTGGATGCCGTTGGCCTGCAGCCGGCGCAGGTGCTCCTCGACCCAGCCCGGCCCGGCCGGGACGGTCATCTCGCGGTAGGCCTCGTACACCTCGGGGCGCTCGAAGGAGGTGCCGGCGATGTCGTCGGCGGTCATCAGCTCGACGATGTTCATCTGGTTGGTGTTGATCGCGATGGTGACCTGGTCGGGCTTGGGGTCGAGTTCGGCGAGCATGTGGCGGGCGTCGTCGGAGAGCCACTTCGCGTCCGCGCCCTCGCCTTCGGGGGCGAACGAGATCGAGCCGCCGACCTGCAGGATCATCTCGGGCACCGCCTCGCGCAGCCGTGCCAGCAGTTCGTTGAACTTCGAGAGCCGCTTGGAGCCCTTGCCGTCCAGTTCACGGACGTGGATGTGCAGCACGGTGGCTCCGGCGTCGTAGCAGTCCACCGCCTTCTGCACGTGCTCGTCCATGGTCAGTGGCAGATCCTCGGCGAAGTCGTCGATGTCCCACTCGGGGCCGTAGGGGGCGACGGTGATGACCAGCTTCTCCTGGTTCTCGGGGAACAGGGCGTCGTCGTGGAAGTGCATGGTGATGCTCCGATCGGAGTTGTCGTGAGAGTGGGGAGGGTGAGAGGGCGGTTCAGAAGGTGGGGTCGCCGACGATGCCGGCGCGTTCCATCCTGCGGACGGCGGGCCAATAGTCCTGCACCGCATAGTGTTGCGTGGATCGGTTGTCCCAGATGGCGACGCTGTTCTTCGTCCAGCGCCACCGCACCTGGTATTCCGGGATCGTGGCCTGGCTGATCAGGTAGCGCAGCAGATCCCCGGCGCCGGGGGCGTAGTCGATCCCGAAGCGCACATTGTCGGGGGTGTGGTAGTTGACGATGTGCGTCGTGAAGGCGTTGACGAACAGGATCTTCTCGCCGGTTTCCGGGTGCGTGCGCACCACCGGGTGCTCGGCGTCGGGGAACCGCCGGTGGAGGGCGTGGCGTGCCTCGACGGGCATGTTCGCACCGAAGCTGGCCTCGATGCTGTGCCGGGCGCGCAGTCCCTCGATCCGCTCCTTCACCGACTGCGGCAGCCGCGTGTAGGCCTGCGCCATGTTCACCCAGATGGTGTCGCCGCCGACCGGCGGGATCTCCACGGCGCGCAGCACCGAACCCATCGGAGGGTTCGCCCGCCACGTGGCGTCGCAGTGGTAGGCGTTCTCGTAGTGCTCGGGCGGGCTGTCGAGGTCCTTGTAGATCCGCACCAGGCCGGGATGGTCGGGGTCGCTGCCGGCCACCGGGTGATCCTCGAGCGGGCCGAACCGCTCGGCCAGGGCGACGTGCTCGGCGCGGGTGATGTCCTGATCGCGGAAGAACAGCACCTTGTGCTCGAGCAACAGTGCCCGCAGCTCGGCGAACAGCGCGTCGTCGCGGGACACCTCGCCCAGGTTCACGTCGAACAGCTCCGCGCCGATCGTGGCGGTCAACGGCTCGACCCGGAACGGGGTCACCGTTCGTGCCCACCGGGGCGTCTCGCTCGTGACAGACATTTCGTTGTCTCCTAGATGAATTGGGGTGGAGTACGGTGACGGGTGGCTCACGGAAACGAACGATGCTCGCCCGCGGATCTCCCTCGTCGGCCCCGGGCCCCGCGCGTCCTGACGCCAACTCGATTCGAAATAACTCGGTGTAGAACAGTTTTCACGTTCGTTCGGTTGCGTCGGTTCGGGGTGTGGGGTCGGTCACCGGCCTGCTCCTCTTGTGATGGACCTAACGCTACGCGGCCGCTCCCGGTATTACTTTTCCTGGTGGGACATCAACTATTCACTTCGAGACGCTGTAGCCGGATCCGGTCGGATCGACGGGCCTGAGATGTCGACGTCGCCTCCGGGACGGTGTGAATGGCGCCGGGCGGAACGATGTCGGACGATCGCGTCGACCGGGGGGCGCGTGCCGGCGGGGTGCTCGTCGGATTCGTGCGGCAGGCAATGTCATCGGCGCAGGTACGCCCCTGTCCCGATTTGAACAGTCTGCCGACCCGAAGGGATAAGTGCGGGAAGTGTGGTTCCACTACTGTGGAGTCGCAACCCGAAGACCCGCATGGGTTCTCGATCGAATCCCGCACTCGACGGGCCACATCACCAGCTCCGAGATCGTCGCTGCAGCCGGCAGGCGCAGCCACCTGCCCGGAGTACTCGGACGCCACCGTCGCCACCCCCACCAGGAAGACCGATGACCAGGACCATCTACGCCGCCGACCACCTCGCCTTTCGTGACACGGTCCGTGATTTCACGCAACGCCACCTGATTCCGGAGCACGAGCGGATCATCGAGCAGCGGTTCATCGACCGCGAGATCTGGATCGAGGCGGGCAAGCTCGGCCTACTCGGTTTGGAGGTACCCGAACAGTACGGAGGCAGCGCGGCGGGGGACTACCGGTTCAACGCGGTGGTGGGGGAGGAGCTCTCGCGGGTGAGTGCGGCGATCGCGTCGAGTTTCGGAATCCACTACGACATCGTGGCGCCGTATCTGGTGGAGCTGACCACCGAGGAACAGAAGCAGCGGTGGCTGCCGGGGTTCTGCACCGGGGAGCTGGTCACGGCGATCGCGATGACCGAACCGGCCGCGGGATCGGACCTGGCCGGGCTGAAGACCACGGCCCGACGCGATGGGGACGACTGGATCCTCAACGGTTCCAAGACGTTCATCACCAACGGTTACCACGCCGACCTGGTGATCGTGGCAGCGAAGACGAGCCCGGAGAAGAAGGCCAAGGGCATCACCCTGTTCGCAGTCGAGACCGGCATGGCGGGCTTCGAACGGGGCCGCAAGCTGGACAAGGTCGGTCAACCGGAGTCCGACACCGCCGAGCTGTTCTTCACCGACGTCCGGGTCCCCGCGACGAACGTGATCGGCGCGGTCGACAGCGGGTTCGCGCACATGATGCGAATGCTGCCGCAGGAGCGGATCTGCGCGGCGGTGTCGAATCTCGCGCACGCCGAGGCGATCCTGGGCGAGACTCTGGACTACGCCCGGGAGCGCAGGGCATTCGGCCAGGCGATCGGTTCGTTCCAGTACAACAAGTTCCTCTTCGCCGAACTGGTCACCACGCTCGAGGTGGCGCAGGCATTCGTCGATCGGTGCGTGCAGGCGCATACCGAAGGCCGGCTGACCGCGGTGGACGCCGCGAAGGCCAAGTGGTGGAGCTCGCAGGTGCAGAACCAGATACTCGACAGTTGCGTGCAACTGCACGGCGGCTACGGGTTCATGAACGAATACCGGGTTGCGCGGGCATGGAAGGACGCGCGGGTGACCAAGATCTGGGCCGGGTCCAACGAGATCATGAAGGAGATCATCGGACGGGACCTCGGACTGTGAGCATCACCGCGCCGACCACTGACCCGGCCGAATCCACCGAGTGGCTCGCTCGTCCGAGACCCACCCGGTTCGACGGCGGCGCACGCATCGCATGGCTGACCGGGGCCCTCGGCCCCAGTCGCTGTGCCCCGGCGCTGTGCGTGCCCTCGCTGTCCCGCGCCGGCTCGGATACGACCACTGACCACGACCCCGTTCACGAAGCCCACCGGAGACCCACCACATGACCAATCTCAGTACCAATCTCGTTGTGTCGGCGCGCAACTACCCCGACAAGCCCGCCCTGCGGTGCGGCGAGGACACGCTGTCGTTCGCGGAGTTCGACGCGGCCGCGGCGCGGGTGGCAACCCTGCTCGAACGGGCGGGGATCGCACCCGGCGACCGGGTCGCGGTGATGCTGCCCAACACCGCGGCGTTCGCGATCGTGTTCTACGGCATTCTGCGCCGCGGGGCGGTCGCGGTGCCGATGAACCCGCTGCTGAAGGCCCGCGAGATCGAGTTCTTCCTGACGAACACCGCCGCGGCGGCGCTGTTCGCGACCCCGGTGTTCGCCGAGGAGGCCCGCGCTGCGGCCGATGTGGCCGACGCCCGGTTGTGGCTGGTGGACGACGACGCCCTCGCCCGGCTGATCGCCGACCTGCCGGCGCAGGCCGCCCCGGTGCCGCGGGCGGGTGAGGACACCGCGGTGATCCTGCACACCTCGGGTACCACCGGCAAGCCCAAGGGCGCCGAACTCACCCACGCCGGACTGGCCGGTAATGCCGAGGTGACCGCCCGCACCCTGATCCAGGTCGGAGCCGACGACGTGGTGATGGGCGCACTGCCGCTGTTCCACGTCTTCGGACTCACGTGCGGGCTCAACGCCTCGGTCCTCGTGGGCGCCATGCTCACCCTGGTGCCGCGGTTCGACCCACGGACCGCGCTCGAGGTGATCGCCCGCGACCGGGTCACCGTGTTCGAGGGCGTGCCGACGATGTACGCCGCGATGCTGGGTGTCGCAGAGGAATTCGACGCGGCGGCGACGGCGAGCCTGCGAGTGTGCGTGTCCGGCGGTGCATCGTTGCCGGTGGCGGTTCTCGAGGACTTCGAGCGGACCTTCGACGCGGTGATCCTGGAAGGGTACGGGTTGTCGGAAACCTCGCCGGTCGCCTCGTTCAACCACCCGGACCGCGTCCGCAAGACGGGTTCGATCGGCACCCCGATCGAGGGGGTGCGGATGCGCGTGGTGGACGGCTCCGGTGTCGAGGTACCGGCCGAGCAACCCGGCGAGATCCAGATCGCGGGACCGAACGTGATGAAGGGCTACTGGAACCTGCCCGAGGCGACCGCGGCCGCGATCGACGCGGCCGGTTGGTTCGCCACCGGCGACATCGGCCGCATGGACACCGACGGCTACTTCTACATCGTGGACCGCAAGAAGGACCTGATCATCCGCGGTGGGTTCAACGTCTACCCCCGCGAGATCGAGGAGGTTGTCTACGAGCATCCTGCCGTGGCGGCGGCCGCGGTGGTCGGCATCCCACACGACACCCTCGGCGAGGAGATCGGCGCCGCGGTCACGCTCAGAGCCGGCATGAGCGCCGACCCCGTCGAGATCGTGAAATTCGTCAGACAGCGCGTCGCCGCCTACAAGTATCCGCGCCACGTCTGGATCCTCGACTCCCTGCCCCAGGGCCCCACCGGCAAGATCCTGCGTCGCGACATCACCATCCCCACATTCGAAAGCAGCAGCAACCGAGCATGACCACCACCGTCACCACCACCGAGCCCGTGCACCGTTCCGACGAGCCCGCCGCGCCGGTGGACCTGCTGCTGGCCGGCTCGGCCCGCGGCCTGGCCCGCCGGATGCTGCCCGATCGAGGCTGGGCCCGGCTCGCGGGCGGGCTGGCCGCCCGCCCCGGCACGCTCGCGCACCGCGGCGGAACCCTGGCCAGGGAGCTCGCCGCCGTTGCCGCCGGCCGCGCCGACCGCGCACCCGCCAAGGGCGACAAGCGATTCGCCGACCCGGCCTGGCAGCACAACCCGTGGTTGCGTCGCAGCATGCAGGCCTACCTCGCCACCGCCGACACCGCCTATGCCCTGCTCGCCGACGCCGGCCTGGACTGGCGCGACACCGAACGGATGCGGTTCGTGCTCGACAACCTCGTCGAGGGTCTCGCGCCGAGCAACAATCCGGTACTCAACCCGCTCGGATGGAAGGCGCTCATCGACACCGGCGGACTGTCCGCGCTGCGCGGGGCGCGTGCATTCGCCTGCGACATGGCCACCAAGCCGCGGGTGCCCGCCATGGTCGAACCCGGTGCCTACACCCTCGGCGAGACCGTCGCGGTCACCCCCGGGGCGGTGGTGCTGCGAACCCCGGTACTCGAACTGATCCAGTATGCGCCGCACACCGCCACCGTGCACGAGGTGCCGCTGTTGATGGTGCCGCCGGTGATCAACAAGTACTACATCACCGACATCGCCCCAGGCCGCAGCATGATCGAGTACTTCGTCGCCCAGGGCCAGCAGGTGTTCACCATCTCCTGGCGCAACCCCCATGCCGAACACCGGGACTGGGACCTCGACACGTACGTCACGGCGATCGTCGATGCGATGGACGCCGTCCAGGCGATCACCGGGGCCAGCCGCACGCACCTGCAGGGCAGCTGTTCGGGCGGGATCCTGGCCGCGACGACCGCCGCGTACCTGGCCGCCACCGGACACGGCGACCGGGTTGCCGGGCTGACCCTGGCGGTGACCGTGCTCGACCAGGCGCGGGCCGGGTTCGCCGCCGCCGCCCTCGACGAACGCACCGCCGCGACTGCGGTCGAACGCTCGCAGTCCAGGGGCTACCTGGACGGGGACGAGTTGGCCGAGGTGTTCGCCTGGCTGCGCCCGACCGACCTGGTGTGGCGCTACTGGGTCAACAATTACCTGCAGGGCCGCCCGCCCGCGCCGTTCGACGTGCTGCACTGGAACGCCGACACCACCCGCATGGCCGCCGGCCTGCACCGCGACCTGGTCCGCATCGGCGTCACCAACGCGCTGGCCGCCCCCGGCACGATGGAGCTGTCGGGTACCCCGATCGATCTCGGCGCGGTCACCGCCGACGCGTACGTGATCGGCGGGATCGCCGACCACATCTCGCCGTGGCAGGGCTGCTACCGCAGCGCCGCCCTGCTGGGCGGTGCCGACACCCGGTTCGTGCTCTCCACCAGCGGGCACGTCGCCGCGCTGGTCAACCCACCTGGAAACCCCAAGGCGTCCTTCCGGGTCGGGACCGTCGACTCGGACACCCCGGAGCAGTGGCTCGACCGCGCGGAGGTCACCCGAGACTCGTGGTGGCCCGACTACACCGCCTGGCTCGCTGCGCGCAGCGGCCCCACCGTTCCTGCCCCCACCACCGTCGGCGGTGCCGCCCACTCCCCGCTCGACGCCGCACCGGGCACCTACGTTCACCACAGCTGATCCCAGGAGACGACATCATGACCACCACACTCGACAACCCGCGCGCGCTGCTCGATCTGGTCGGGCGCGAACTCGGCCGCACCGACTGGCGCGAGATCACCCAGGAACAGGTGGGCCGGTTCGCCGACGCCACCGGTGATCACCAGTGGATCCACACCGAGCCCGAGTTGGCTGCGGCCGGACCGTTCGGCACCACCATTGCTCACGGCTACCTCACCCTGTCGCTGACGCCGATCGTGCTCGCCGAGGTACTGGTCTTCGACGACCTCGGTATGGCAGTGAACTACGGGACGAACAAGGTCCGGTTTCCTGCGCCGGTCCCGGTCGCATCGGAACTGCGCGCCACGGTCACCCTCACCGCCGCGGTGGAGAAGCCCGCCGGCATCGAGGCGGTGTTCACGCTCACCTACGAGATCCGGGGCGGGGTGCGGCCGGTGTGCGTGGCCGAGGTCGTCATCGTCTACCGATGACCGGCGGCGCTCGTACCACGCGGCACGAGATCCTCGTGGGCCGGCAACGCATCCGGGCCCACGTCCGGCACGGGTTCGGAGTGCCGCTGGTGCTGTGCAACGGGATCGGCGCCGGGCTCGAGGTGCTCGACCCCTTCGTCGCCGCCCTCGATCCGGCCACCACGATCGTCCGGTTCGACGTCCCCGGCGCCGGGGGGTCGCCGCCCTCGCTCGCGCCCTACGGGTTCGGCTACCTCGCGCGGCTCCTGGGGCGGGTGCTCGACCGGCTCGGTATCGGCACGGTGGACGTGCTCGGCTTGTCCTGGGGCGGGGCGCTGGCCCAGCAGTTCGCGTTCCAGAACCCGCGCCGGTGTCGGCGACTCGTGCTCGTCGCCACTGCCACCGGGGCGCTCATGGTGCCCGGACACCCCCGGGTGCTCGCCAAGATGGTCACCGGTCGCCGATTCACCGACCCCGGGCGTGCGGCGGCGATCGCCGGCCGGATCTACGGCGGTACCGCGGCAGACCGCAGCCACGACATCGCCGCCCTCTTCGGCGCCCAGACCCACGCCGGATCGGCGATCGGCTACCTGCATCAGCTGCTGGCCGGTGCCGTGTGGACCAGCCTGCCGCTGCTTCCCGCCATCCGCCAGCCCACCCTGATCGTCGCCGGCACCGACGATCCCATCGTCCCGATCGCCAACGCCCACATCCTGCACCGACTGCTGCCGCACGCCACCCTGCACCGGCACGACGGCGGGCACATCGAACTGATCACCGACGCGGACGGGCTCGCCCCGGTGATCGAGGCCTTTCTCCACGAAGCCGGACGACGGCCGTGACGATCACCGAGGCATGCCCCCGCCCGCCCGTGCCGGGGCGAGCGTATCTTGAGGTGACCTGGGTTGTTCCCTCTGGGACGGGATGTGGGGTCGGACATGAAGCCGTTGGCCCGCTACGCCGCCATCACCGGGTATGCCGACCTGTGCGCCTCGCTCGGAATGGACCCCACGCCGTTGCTGCGCAGCGTCGGGCTCGATCCCACGGGTTTGGGTCTGCCGGACCGGTGGATCCCTGCCGTCGCGATCGCGCGCCTGCTGGAACGTTCGGCGGCCGCCGCCCGCTGCCCCGACTTCGGGCTGCGGCTCGTCGAGCGACGGCGCTTCGCCAGCCTCGGCCCGGTGAGTCTGGTCCTCCGGGAGGAACCCGACGTCCGCAGCGCGCTGAAGTTCCTGATGCGCTATCAGCACATGTACAACGAGGCCCTGCGGATGCGGTTGGTCGAGGCCGAGGACGTGGCGACCATCCGGGTGACGCTCGAGTTGGGTGAACCTGCCGACACCCGGCAGGCCATGGAACTGGTGATGGGGGTCCTGCACGGGCTGTTGCGCGATTTCCGCGGTGGCCGCTGGCGGCCATTGGCGGTCTGCTTCACCCACCTCGCCCCCGAGGACATCAGCACCCACCTCGACGTGTTCGGGCCCATGGTCAAGTTCGACCAGGAGTTCACCGGAATCGTCCTCTACACAAGCGATCTCGACGCTCCCAATGCCATGTCGGGTCCCTCGATCGGTCCGTATGCCCGCCAGTACCTCGACAGCCTCGACACCCGGCCCGACGCGATGCTCGTCACTCGGGTGCGCGAGCTGATCGAACTGCTGCTGCCCACCGGGCGATGCTCGGTCGAGCAGGTCGCCCGCAGCCTCGGGGTGGACCGGCGCACCGTGCACCGTCACCTCGCCGAGGCCGGGCAGAACTACACCGCGGTGCTCAATGCCACCCGCGTGGACCTGGCCGAACACCTCGTTGCCGGTCGGCGCTACTCGCTCACCGAAGTTGCCGACCTGCTCGGCTTCTCCTCCCCGAGCAACTTCTCCCGCTGGTTCAGCAACGAATTCGGTTGCAGTCCGCGACAGTGGCGTGCCGAGCACCGGACCGATGCCGGCGTCGGAGCCGGGGACGTGCCGGTATGAGCGGGAGCTTCCGGACCGACGGTTGTGCGTGTCTTGCCAAGGCATTTCGGTCCGGCAACGGCGCCATGGCGACCCGGCCCGAATCGTGAGTCGGCCCCGGCGTGTTTTCGCCCGTCCCGGCGACGAGTCCCCACGCTGATCCGGGTCGCCTCCCGGCATCACACCGACTCCCCGGGCGGTGTGTCACGTCGTCGATCGACGTGGCTCGGTAGTCGGGGGTTCGAGAATTGCGCTTCGGGGCGTCCCGTATCGAATACACCGTGTCCCGCTGGGAAAAGTATGCCGTGCCGGATCCGGATACTGTGAGGTACGTCGCATTCGGGGTCCCGTAGGGGGATCCCTCGGCGGGGCCGCTCGACCGTGGCCCGCTCGATCACGGCGACGTCCGAACCGGCCACAGGCCCGAATATCTCGGCCGGGCCGGGTCCTCGTGCCGACACGTGGAAGAAAGAGAGTGTGCAGCGTGCAGGGTGCTACCGCAGCCGCGGAGACCGACCGCACAGATCCCGAACACGACAGGTCGGCCGGTCCGGACACGCGACCGGTCGCGGACGAGGTTGCCCAGCCGGGGGACCGGGGACGCAACGGCGGCCGTGGTACGGGAGTCACGCGGCACGTCTCGCTCGAGCGCGTGCGTGCATCGCTACCCGGATTGGTGTTGTCTGCCGCGGCGGCGGCAGTGGCCGTTGTCGCGGCACGCGTGTTCGGCGGGATCAGTCCGCTGCTGATCGCGATCCTGCTCGGCGCAGTGGTCGCGAATGTGAGGACCCTGCCGGCGGTCCTCGAACCGGGTGTGACCGTCGCGTCGCGGCGACTGCTCCGCATCGGAGTCGCGCTGCTCGGTCTGCAATTGCTGCTGCCGAACGTGCTGGCGCTGGGATGGGGGACGCTCGCGGTGGTCGCTGCCGTGGTCGGCCTCGGCATCGCCGGGTCGATGGTGCTCGGGAGGATGCTCGGGATCGGCTGGACGCAACGGCTGCTGATCGCGTGCAGTTTCTCGATCTGCGGTGCCGCCGCCGCGGCTGCGGTCGACGGCGTGGTGAACGCACGCAAACGGGAACTGGTGACCACGGTCGCGCTGGTCGTCGTCTTCGGCACCGTGATGATTCCGGCTCTGCCCGCGGCTGCGGCCGCCCTGGGCCTGGACTCGGCCCAGGCAGGGATGTGGGCCGGCGCCGCGATCCACGAGGTGGCGCAGGTGGTCGCTGCCGGCGGCGCGCTCGACGCGGGGTCGTCGGCCGCGGCGGTGGGCGGCGGCGCCCTGGCCGTTGCGGTGACGGTCAAGCTGGCCCGGGTGGCGCTGCTGGCGCCGGTGGTCGCATGGATCGGGGTGGCGTCACGACGCCGCGCCGCCACTCTCACACAGACGAGGCGGCCGCCCCTGGTGCCGCTGTTCCTGATCGGATTCCTCGCCTGCGTGGCGTTGCGGGCCACCGGCGTTCTCGGACCGGCGTGGCTCGACGCCGCGCGAGTGACCCAGACCGCGCTGCTCACCGCCGCGATGTTCGCCCTCGGTACCGGGGTCCGGCTGTCCGTGTTGCGTGGTATCGGATGGCGACCTTTCGCTCTCGCCGCCGCCTCCACGGTCATCGTCGTCACGATCGCGCTCACCGGAGTTCTGCTGGTCGGCTGAGCCGTGCATCGTCCCGCGGGCCCGAGTCGGCGCGCCGAGTCGGACCGACGGCGAAGGGCCCCGGCTGCGCGGTGCGCCGGCCGGGGCCCTTCGGGAGAGCCGATGACGGGAATCGAACCCGCGTATTCAGCTTGGGAAGTCGGCCGGACGCGATTTCGGCGGTCCGCTAGGGTCCGGCAGATGCCGGTTCACCTGCGACGACAGTCCGTCAGTGTCCGTGGTAGGACGGGGTAATCTACACCCCGTAGTGACACCGCTGTGACAGCGCGGCATTGGGTCGGACCTGGGGGCGCACCCGGAGCCCACCCCGGCCCGGAGCCCCGAAGGTGAGTCAAAGTCTCAGTCATACCCGCCCGACCAGCTCACGCCCGGCCGCGGCGGTCCCACATGCGGGGGCACGCCGATAGTCACCTCACACGCCCGACACGTGTACGTACGATGCCCGCCGGCACCGGGAGTGCAGTCACACGGCACCCAACCAACCAGGACCCGACGCGGCCCCAAGCGATGCCCGTTCGGACACACCTGCGGGGCACGCTCGACCGACTTCACCACACCGAACAGGTTCGCACACCCGTTCGACTCGAGATAGTGTCGGCGATGCGGGTCGGCGGAGCGCAATGCTCGGGAAGCGCCGGCCCGCACCCGACGTCACATCCCTCCCCAGTGGGAGGGACAGGGGATCCCGTTTCCATCACTTGATGCGACACGCCCTCGAAGTTGATACCACCTCAGCTATCCTCCGTCGCACCGGATTCCATTCGAGCTGGGAGGCGATGTCATGACGTGGACAAAGGGCGACATTCTTGAGGGCGTGTTTCCGCAAACCCAGGACGGGCACGTGCACGGAATGCCACCCGACGGCGGCGCACTATGCGGCTACACCACCGGGGACGGGAGCGAGTTGCACCCGCGGCCACAGTCATATCAGGACGACTACCCTCGCAATTTCGACGATGGCACCGACAATGCGTGCCCCAAGTGTCTCGAGGCCCTACAGGAACTCGACTCCTAGCCTCTTCGACTACGGACGCGATCGGATACGCCGGCGATGCTCCTCGGCAGCGGAAGCCGGGGAGAACGCCGGCACCGATTCCGCCCATCGAGCCCGGCGGCGCTTCCAATCCAGCCACTCGGCGCGGATCTCCTCCTGCACCCCCTGGTCGTCATGCCAACCCCGGCCGAAGCACAGCACCCAATCCGGCCACTCCTCCGGCGCCACAAACCGCGACACCCGGCCCGTCGACCGCGCCACTACTGAGCCCGCCTATTCCACCGGGCCTGAGCGGCACGCTGATGACGCTTCGACTTCACCGGGCCCACCTCATCCGGAGCCAGCCGATCCAACAGCTGCACCACCAGTCGATCCAACGCACGAATCTCCGCGGAGTACTTCACCACCTTGTTGCCGTTCGGATCCTCGGCTTTCAACTCGGCGGCGAGCAGCCTCCGCAGATCCTCGGCGCGATCCACCGTCGACCCCGCCCGCTCGAGCGCAGCCTCCTCCGCTTCACTCCACACCAGCTGTTCGCCACGCTCACTCGAGGCACGCTCAAGGGCGGCATTCTGTGCAGCCACCAGTGCCTTACCTGCGGCCGATTTGGGCTGTCTCATGGGTGTTCCTTCCTTCCTGTGGGATTGCCGTTGCATTGCGGCCACAGCGAGCGCCAACGCCTACGGTGGTCCGCTGCTGTGGGGTGGGGGCCATCCCCGCCACCCCGGCAGACCGGGACCATTCCCGGCCTAGGGCCTTCTCACGCACATCAGCTGGATAAGTCGCCCTCATCGTTCGGCGGGCAGTCCGAAATAGGTGGTTACTGGGGTGTATCAAAGATCTTGGACAACCTCTTGAGGCGAGAGGATCGAGATCATGGCAGCGAGTTCGAGGCGGAAGTTCAGTCCGCAGTTCAAGACCGAGGCGGTGCAGCTGGTCCTGCAGAGTGACCGCTCGATTGCCGAGGTGGCCGGGGAGTTGGCGATCAACCCGGGCACTCTGGGCAACTGGGTTCAGAAGCACCGGCAGGCCAATCCGGAGCCGGACACGTCGATGAGTCCGGCCGACCACGGCAGGCTGGCCGAGCTCGAGGAGCAGAACCGCAAGCTGAAGATGGAAAATGAGTTCCTAAAAAAAGCCGCGGCCTTCTTCGCCCGGGAGCAGGACTGAACGAGAAGTCAGTCCTGATCGAGGCGGAGAAGGCGAACTTTCCGATCGACTGGATGTGCGCCCAGCTCGGCGTGGCCCGCTCGTCGTTCTACGCGTGGCGCGCCCGCGCCGGGCAGGTTACAGCCACCCAGGCGCGCCGCGAAGCGCTGAAGATGGAGGTCGAGCGCGTTTTCCATAAGCAGCGCGGCACTGCCGGGTGCCGGCGCATCGCTGCCATTCTCAATGACGAGGGGCACCCGGCCTCGGTGGGGCTCGTGGCCGACCTGATGCGCGAGCTCGGCCTGGCGGCGATCCAGCGCAAGGCCTACAAACGCACCACCGTCCCGGACGAGAAAGCCCAAGTCTTCGCCGACAAGCTGGGCCGCGACTTCGCCCCGAGCAGTCACCGCCCCGGCACCGCACTGGTCGGCGACATCACCTACCTACGCACCGGCCAGGGGTGGCTGTACCTGGCCACCGTGATCGACCTGGCCACGCGCAAGGTGATCGGATGGCAGACCGCTGAGCACATGCGCGCCAGCCTGGTCGTCGACGCCCTGGAAATGGCCCGTACGCAGGGCCAAGCCGCCGAAGGGGCAATATTTCACTCCGACCACGGGTCTCAGTACACCTCCGACGAATTCGTCACCTACTGCACCCAGCACGGGTTCGTGCAGTCGATGGGCCGCACCGGGGTGTGCTGGGACAACGCCGCGGCGGAGACGTTCTTCGCCACCCTGAAAAACGAGATGTACCACCAGCAGGTGTTCCATACCCGCGCCCGAGCACGGTTCGCCGTCGCCGAGTACATCGAGGTGTTCTACAACCGTCAAAGACCGCACTCCAGCCTGGGCTACCGCACCCCGGCCCAGGCATGGGCCGACGCCCACAATCCCGCCGCCGAGGACCTAACCGAGGCGGCCTGACACACCCGAAATCACCGAGGACCTGTCCACAATCCTTGACACAGCCCATACCCCTGGTGGCAGTGGGGTGCCGTCGTGGCGGTGCCGGACGAACAGGGCTCGCATGAACATGTCCAGCGGTCCACCCGGCCAACCGTGGGTGTCGTGGTGCCGGCGCATCGCCTCCCGCCACATGTCGTAGCGGTCCCGCCAGGTGTTGCCGGGCCAGTCGGCTTCGCGGAACTCGGCGAGGGCGGCGGGTACGCCGTCGACCTCCACGCTGCGGCGCCTCACCACGCACCATCCTGGTACGGGTTCCACGGTTCGTCGGGGATGTTCGCCCACGCCTCACCCTGTCCGGGCAGCAACGCCGAACCACCCGGCCAATGCTGGTCGCCCCACTCGTCGCGGGCCTGTAGCCACGACAGATAGCGTTGACAGTCGTTGTCGCCGGGCCAGTCGTCGGTGTCGCGGTACTCGGCGAGGTGCGCAGGGATACGGCCGTGGGTCACGTGGGTGCGGCGTCTCATCGGGCCACCGACAGACTCGCCTTGCGGACCCCGACGCGCTGTTGCGGCAGTCGGCCCGCGGACTGTTCGTCGTCGAGCGGGATGCGCAGTGACGCGACCAGCTTGGCGAGGGTCACCCGCTGCTGCCGGGCTTCCACCAGCGCCGGGTGTGCCCGCAGTCCCTGCGGGGATTCGTTGGTCACCCCGTCGCGGGTGACGATCTTCTCCAACTCGGCGAGAGCATCGACGGTGCGGCACGCTTCGATCAGCACCACCAGCTCGTGCTGACCGAGTTCGAACTCGTCGGTCACCGACAGCCACAATCGCCGGCCGCCCTCTTTCAGTCCGGGCGGGCATTCGTTCGACGCCACAACGGGCCTCCTTCGGGGTCTTGTTCGCCCGTGCAGGGCGGTTCATCCAGCTGCTAGAGAGAGAGCCCGCCTATGCCGGGAATGGCGGCAAACGGGTGCCGGCGGGAGTCTGCCCCCACCATCGTGTGGGTTGCCCGGCCCCGAGGCGGTCGTCTGAGAGGACATGATCGCGTCGGGTGCCGGGCTGCCTGCGCGGGGCACACGCGCAGGGGCTTGGGGGTTAGGTGTTGGCGATGCCGAGGCTGCGGCCCTTGGTTCGGTGTTCGAGGGCGAGGGCGGCGCGTCGTTTCTGTTCGTCGCGCTGGGCCTGTACTTGTTCGCAGCGGTGCCGGTAGGTGTCGGCGTCGGCGAGGGTGAAGCGGTGTCCGGCGTTTACTGCGGTGTGGATGGTGGCGTGGGGTCCGAGCTGGTCGAGTTGTTCGGCGGTGAGGTCGGCGACGATCAGCAGTTGGGTGCGTGGTTCGGTGCGGGCGTGCCGTGTCGCGGTCATCACCATCGTCCAGGCCTGGGTGATCTGTTCGAGGGTGGCGGCGGCTTCGCGGGCCTGCCCCCATGCTCGTGCGTTGTGGGTGGTGTTGGTGTCGGTGACGTCGAGGTTGGGGACCTGTTCGCGGGCGGCGGCGAGGGTGTTGTCGGCGTCGGTGACGATCTTTTTCCATGTCTTCACCAGGGCGGGGACTGCGTTGGTGAGGGCGGTGGCGCGACCGCGTTTGGCGTGGTCGTTGAGCAGGGTTCCGTAGCGTGAGTCTTTGAGGACACCGGCCATGAGGTGTCGGGTGATGGTGGTGTCGTCGAGGGGATCGCGGTTGTCGAGGACTGCCGCGGCGAGGGCTTCTCCGAGGGCGTCGCGGTCGGGTTCGGGGAACCGGGCGGCGGCGAGGGTGTCGAGGCGGGTCATGGTGTCGACGAGTTCGGTGGGTAGTTCGTAGCCGATGTGGCGTGCGGTTTGGCGGGTCAGGTTGTAGGCGACGGTGGCGTCGATGAGGTTGTCCATGTGGGTGCCTTTCAGTAGTCGCGGCCGTGGAACAGTTCGCGGGTGAATTGGTGGAGTTGCTGTGTGTGGCTGCGCCCGTGGGGGTTGCGGCCTTCGCTGGGTACGACGTTGCCGTGTGCGGGGTCGGGTGGGGTTTCGGGTTCGGTGGTGGTGTGTCCGAAGAGTTGGCGCACGGCTCGTTGTGTTTCGGTGCCGGCGTTGCGGGCTTCGGCGATGGTGGTTTCGAGTTCGTCGTCTGTCATTGCAGCGAGGGCGTCGAGTAGTTCGCGCCTGGTGTAGCTCATGCTGCGTTCCTGCCTTTCAGGTGTTCGGTGACGGCTTGGCGATCGAGTAGCCACCGTCCGCCGGTGAGTTGTCCTCCGAGTTGGGGGGCGAGGCGCCGGGCTTGCCGGTTGCTGCATCCGAGCATTCGGGCTGCCTCCTCGGTGGTGATCCATTCCGTTGTGGTGTGGGGTTCACTGTGCTCCGGTGGGTGGGTTTCGTTGTCCGCGTGTCCTGTTGCGGCCAGGGCGAGGGCGGTGAGGGCGCGGGAGGCGGGTAGTCCGTTGCGGCGTCGGGCGCGTTGGGCGACTTGCACTGCGTAGGCGAGGGCGTCGACGGCATCGCCGGTGAGGAGGAGGACGCCGGGGGCGAGGCGTTGCACGGGTGGGGTCATTGGTCGGCCTCCTCGACGGCATCGTGCAGCTGGTCCGCGATTTGCTGGGCTTCGGTGGTGCTCATGGCGAGCACGAGACCTCCGAGGCGTAGCAGGATGGGGCGGCGGGCTGCGGGGTCGACGGTGATGTGTGGCGTGAGACTGCGGCCGTGGAGTTTCACGCGGGCACCTTCTTCCGGGTGGTGTGGTCGATGTTGCGGATGCGTCCGGCCCAGAGTCCGGCGGCGTCGTGTTCGAGGCTGGCGGCGTAGCAGGCGGTGCGGACTGGGCAGCCGCGGCAGATGTTCGTGGCGTAGGCGAGGCGTTGGGAGCGGGCCTCGGTGGTTTCGCCGGGGAGTGAATCGTCCCGGGTTTGATGCACACCTTCTTTCTTGGGAAGGTGAACCTTATGCCGAATGTCTATCCAGCCGAGGTACGGGAGAAGGCCGTGCGCCTGGTCCTCGAGCACCGTGGTGACTACGCCTCGGAGTACGAGGCGATCCGCACAATCGCCGAACGGATGTCACTGAAGACGGAGACCGTACGGGTGTGGGTCCGCAAGGCCGAAGCGGCGGGTGACGGCACCCATGCCGCGTCGGCGTCCGAGGCGGAGATCGAACTGCGGGCATTGCGCCGGAAGAACGCCGAGCTCGAAAAGACCATCGAAATACTCAAAGCCGCAACATCTTTCTTCGCGCGGGAGTGCGACCCGCCACGCAAGTGATCTGCCGATTCATCGCCGAACACCGCGATCAGTTCGGGGTCGTACCGATCTGCCGCGTGCTCACCGAGCACGGGTGCACGATCGCCCCGAGAACCTTCTACGCCTGGCTGGCGCGCCCGCTGTCGAAGCGCGCCTTGTGGGACGCCACCATCACCGCGGTGCTGGCCTCGTACTACGTCGAGCGGGACGAGTACGGCAGACGCAAACCGGAGTCGTTGTACGGCTCGCTGAAGATGTGGGCCCACCTGCGGCGTCAGGGCATCGAGGTGGCCCGCTGCACCGTGGAGCGGCTGATGCGCGTGGGCGGGTGGCGCGGCGCCACCCGGGCGAAGAGGGTCCGCACCACGATCGCGGAGCCGTCGGCGCCGCGGCCACCGGACCTGGTCGACCGGAACTTCCGGGTCGACCGGCCCGATGCGCTCTATGTCGCCGACTTCACGTACGTGCGGATGGTGCCCTGCTTCGCGTACACCGCGTTCGTGATCGATGCGTTCGCCGGCACGATCGTCGGTTGGGAGGTGTCGACGTCGAAGGAAACCGCGTTCGTAGAGCGGGCGGTGAATCAGGCCTGCATGCTGCGGTCGATGCAAGGCAATCCGTTGCGCGAGAGGACTATTCACCACTCGGATGCGGGCTCTCAATATACGGCTCTGCGCTTCGGGGAAACCCTGTTCCTGCAAGGACTTCGGCCGTCGATCGGGTCGGTAGGTGACGCCTACGACAACGCCCTCGCGGAGACGACGATCGGGCTCTACAAGGCCGAGTGCGTCGCCGATGATTCCCCGTTCCGCAAGGGGCCGCTGCGCACCATCGGTGACGTCGAGGAGGCCACCTCGGCGTGGGTGCATTGGTATAACACCGGCCGGCTCATGCATCGTCTCGGGCGGATCCCACCGGCCGAGTACGAAGCCAAGTACTACGCTGAACACGGTGCCGATCAACCGGTCGCACACAAATGACAGTGTGTGCATGAGACCCGGGATGGTTCAGAGTTCGTCGTCGAACAGTGGGGCTTTGCCGGTGCACCGGGCGCCCTCGAGGCGAGGGTCGACCAGTGCGGTAAGGGTGAGGGTGTGCGGGGGCCGGGACTTGCGTCTGCTCACGGGTCCTCTTCTCAGTTGGATCGGAAGGTGTGCTCAAAAGACTCAGAAGGCTCAGAAGGTCTCGGTCTCTATCTGTTCGATTCCGCATGAAGGTGTTCTCAGAACCCTCAGAACCCTCAGAAAGCGGTTAGGCAGCTACTTCTGAGTGTTGTGAGCCTTTTGAGCCGTGTGTGTTGACCAAATACCGCGGGGAGGGTGGGCGCCCGGTCGTCGTCTCCTCGATCGGCATCGGTGCCACGTACTCGTTTTCGATGAGACGGTGCAGGGCAGGCATCATGTCGGCTTTGGCTCTGAACCGGCTTCGGCTGGCTTGATGCAGATCCCGTTCGGAGAACTCGGTACCGAGCTTGCCGATTCGTCCGAGCAGATAGACGGCATCGGCGGTCACCGGGTCGGTCTGCATCTCGGAGAACGCGGTGATCGCAGCGGCCTTGAAGTAGGCGCCGACCTTCGCGGCGGCGACGATTGTCTCCGCCCGAACTGGTGTCTTGACTCCGGGTTCGCCGTGTTCTGCCAGGTGCAGGATTCCCGCGATCCGAGTTATCGCGCCGACGTACTTCGATCCCCAGTCGGCCATGTGCGCGAGTTCTCCGTCGCCGGCGAGTGTCGGTTCGACGATCGTCTCGATGGTGCGGACGGCTTCCTCGGCCTTGCTGGTCAAGGTGAGGACGGCGGGATCCCCCGACCACTTGACCATCTGTTCCGCCAGGGTGCGAACCGTGGCGTTATAGGCGGCTTCGACGTGTTCGGCTACCGGGTCGGCGGCGATCTTGCGTGAGCCAACCTTCGAGACCGGCATAGCGAACAGGATGCGTGCGAGGAATCCTCGGCCCCGGAAGTCCCCGTTCGCGGCGATCGCTGCGAGCACGGACCGCTGAATCATCAGTCCGAGCGTCAACGCGGGGCGTTTGATGTACTCGGGTTCGCGGCCCTTCCGGTCGACCTTGAGGGGGTCACCGGCGTGCCCCTTGAGCCACAGATCCATGTTCGGCACACCGCGCGAGTAGCGGCCGGCGATGATGTCGAAAATGCCACCCTCGGCAGAGATGATCGCGAGTCTGCCGTTCTGCTCAGCGAGCAGGGATGCTGCGGCCTCCGGGGTCACATCGTCGGCGACGAGGCGGGGCACCGTAGGCACAACGATCGCTTCCGCTGCCTGCACGGCCCCTATAGCGTCTGCGATCGCTGCATTCCGATTCGAGGGGTCGGCGTTGGCTGCGGCGTTGCGTTGCTTCTCCGCGGCTTTCATCGCGATTTGCTTCTGCGTCTCGGTCTCGAGGCGTTCGGCGGCACCCTTGGTTGCGAGTTCGGCTTCGACCTCGAGGATCGGGCGGACCATCGTCCCCTGGACACCCGACTTACGTTCGCCCGGGTCTGCGATCGTCGCGGTGTAGAGGCACAGAGGTTCGCGCCAACCGCGACGGATCTCGATTTCCGCGTGTCCACCCGTGCAGGCGGACAGAGCGCTCAGTGCCGATGTTCCCGACATCGCTGCATCCACCTGGAAGGCTTCCGCGACCGCTGCGATCATGTTTGCGATGGCAGGCGGGAACGATTCGACTGGGAACTCGGGGATCGGTCGGGTTCGGGTCAGCGGGATCGGTGGGCCGTCGAATACGTCGGGCGTGAACGGCTGGACCGTGGAGGCGTCGATCATCTAAGCCACCTCCTTGCCGGCGAGGGCGCGAGCTGCGGAACTCATATCTCCTGCATGGTTGAGGACGGCATAGGCACGAAACCGCGTATAGCCGTGCGGGTCGGACGGTTCGGTGATGTCGAACGGGGTGTTCGGTGAGTACACGAACAGGCACCCGTTACGGACGGTCGCCGAACATGCGGAGGTGGCGTTCGGGTGCAGCCAGCGCGCACCATCGGCGTCGGGGTCCGCGTCGAGGCACCGCCATCCGTGACGGGGGAGGATGTCTACCCACGACGCGGTGGTCGAGTACGTGTCAGCGATCGACGGCCCGGTGAACGCGATGTTCCTGCGCGGGCGGATCTGCGGTTCGATCCGCTCCGGTAGAAGCAACTCGACCAACCATTCGGGTGGGTCCGCTACCGGGGCATCGATGCGGGTGTATGGCTTTCGACTGTCCGGATGGATCGACGGGGGCAGGACGACGTACCCACTCGATGTCTTGATGTCGATTCCGGGGCCCAGTCGCTTCGAGGACAGCTTCCCCACTGGCCTGCGATAGAAACGGTGGGTTCCCCCGTCGCCGCGGCCTGAGACCGTGGTGAGCGTGTCGGGTAGTTTCCCGTAGCGACTTTCGAGTGTTTTGAGTGTTGTGAGTCCACCATTTCGCGGATCGGTGTCGAGGGCGAGCATTCCCTCCGGGACTCGACCGCCGATGTTGCATCCGGCATACGGTCCGCCCCACCAGTGCGCGACGATCTCGGGGTCGGTGGTGGCGTCGAGGACACCGCGCCCACCGGCCTCTTTCGGAATCGCGGGGATCTTCCCTCGGAGCGGGAACACGGCCCAATTGCGGACGGCGTATTCGACGGCGTGGAAACCGATGTCGTCGGATCGGATGATGTCGGCACCGAGTTCTACGATGGCGTGCGCGGCGTTGAGCAGTTCGTCTCTCATTCCGCACCGCCGGCGGTCGAACGGTTGCGGCACTTGGGTCCTTCGTGTGCCGAGCGAGATTTTGGGGCGACAAGCCAGCGTCCGCACACACGGCACTTGGTGGCGATACGTGCACCGTGCCGACGAACTTCCGCATCGAGGGGGGCCAGCGGATCGGGTCCTACCGGCTCGGTTGTCTTATCGTTGAGGTAGCGCATCGGGGCGCGTCCTTTCGGATTTTGTGGGGCAGGGAGCTTTTTGGCGGGCTCCCTGCCCCGGTGCGTTCAACGAGTGCGGGTTCGTTGTCGAGCGTTTTGAAGGGAGCTGCTTGTCAGGTCACGGGCGGAGCCTCCTCATCGATTGCTGTGCCGCTTCACCGAGTGAGTCGCGGTCGCGGTGGGGCGTGTCCCACATGGGTGCCAGCAGCAGGGCGACGTTTTCTGCGAACAGGATGGACACCAGGCTGATTTCGAGGATGCTCACTTGCGCCCCTCCTCGATATCGGCGTCGAGGGCAGCCAGCTCGGCCCGCTCTGTGAGGATGCGGCGGCGGATCTCGTCGACAGCGGTCGCGGGGATCAGCGGTACCTTGCGGTAGTCCATCTCGGGGTCGAGGCCGACCAGTGCAGCGGCGTGCATTGCTTCCCCGAGGGTGTATCCGGAGTTGTCGAGGATCTCGTCGACTGTCGCGCCGATATCGGCGAGCAGGGCGTGCGCCGCCAGCAGCGGTAACGCGGTATCGTTGTTCATGGAACTTCCCTCTTGGTAGGTGGCGGTTTCCTTGCCCTCGGACGCGGTGCCAGCCGCTCCGGGGGCGTTCTTCTGTGCGGGCATCAGGCCGCGCTGTTCTCAAGCTTTGCGATGAACTCGGTCAGCGCGCTCTCAGGTACGAGGCGAGTGCGCCCAATCTTCACGGACCTAAGTTCGCCCGAAGCGATGAGCTCGAAGATCTTGGAACGTCCGATTCCAAGACGCTCCTGCGCGGCGGGGAGTTTGTGGAGTCGAGCTTCCGCGGTAGTCATACCGTCCTCCTGGAGTGTTCAAGATAGTGTCATTCAGGAGTACCTCCTGCTTGTGTCTAGAACACTACCACGGACGTTCCAAACTACGGCAGGGTCCGCTGTAGTCTGTCCCTATGCAGAGCAACACGAGGGGTTCGGCGGAAGCTCGAGAATGGGCGAACGAACAGGCGGCACGGGTAGGCGCGGAGGTTCATCGACTCCGAACGGAAGTACACCGAATCTCGGCCGTACAGCTCGCAGAGCGAACGGCTGAACTCGGATATCCGATCACGCGAGGGACTATCGCCAAGATTGAAAGCAACAGTCGTGCAGCGAAACTCGACGTTGCCGAGCTGGCGGTTCTAGCAAAGGCACTGTGTGTACCTCCCATACAGCTCCTTTATCCTCAGCTCCCGGACGGCCCGGTCGAGGTCCTGCCGAACGTGAGAGTCCGATCCGTTGATGCAATGACGTGGTTCTCGGGCGAAGAGATGGAGTACACGGACAACGATCTCGGTGTGTCGCGGGCTGCAAACGACACTGCCGAGGTGCGCCGGGAGAAATGGGAGTGCTCGCTCCCTGTTCGCGCCACTCGTAGCCTTCTGTTCAAGAAGGAGGGGATCAGGAGTGCGGAACTCATGGTCGAGGGGAAGTCGGACGCAGAGCACGTGGAGTTTTGGGTACGCAGGCTAGAAGAGCGGACACGAGAATTGATCGAACTTCGCGAGAAGCTCCGTCAGGATGGCTTGTACGTGAGCGACTCCGATGGCTAGGCGTCAGCGGCTTCTGCCAGGGATGCGAAAGATCACGCTCAAGTCGGGAGAGACCCGATATGAGGTGACACTCGATGCCAGCAGTGATCCGGTGACGGGGAAACGGCGTCAGACGCGGAAGCGGTTCAAGACGCTTGATGAAGCGAACGCAGCCCACGCGAAGATCCACACCGAGGTTGACGCCGGTACCTACGTCGTAAGGTCCACGGTCACCGTAGACCAGGCGTGCAGCGACTACATCGCAGGACGCCACAACCTCCGAGCAACGTCACTGTCCAAGCTCGAATACGACCTTGCGCCGCTGCGCGAACGTCACGGCGACATGCCATTGCAGGCAGTCGCGAAACGACACATCGACGACCTGGTGAGGGACCTCCGGGCCGGTGGCACCACAACCGCCAAGGGGCGTGTTCGGAAAGCCTGGTCGCCGGCGGCGGTGAACAAAGTCATTGCGACGATTCAACAGGTCCTTGCTGACGCTGTGGACCAAGGATTCATCGCGCGGAATGTGGCGGCAGGGGTAGACAGGGTGCCGGTCCCGTACAAGGCAATGGGCACCTACACAGCAGACGAGGTAAGGACCCTACTCGCAGCGGCCGACAAAGACAGGAACGGTCATGCATGGCACCTGGCGTTGTCTGGGCTGCGTCGGGGTGAGATAGCGGGTCTCCGATGGTCGGATGTAGACCTCGAGGCGGGCACGCTGTCGATTGCCACGAATCGCGTCATGGCCGGTAGTCGCACCGTGGAGAACGAACCGAAGACAGTCACCTCCCGCCGGACCCTGCCGTTGTCCGGACCGCTGAAAGCTGCGCTCGAGGCAGCTCGGGTCCGGCAGATGCGGGAGCGGCTGGCGCTCGGTCCTGATTACGGGTCGGGGGAATGTGTCGTCAGCAATGAGGCAGGGGAGCCCTACAACCCTGCGGTGTTGTCGCGGTACTGGCGTGATTTCGCGGTGAAGGCGGGTGTCCGCCCGCTGCGGTTGCATGATTGCCGGCACACGGCAGCGACGACGCTGCACCTGCAAGGCGTGCCGGTGGCGGTGATAGCGGCGTGGATAGGGCACGCCGATGCGTCGTTCACCATGCAGGTCTACGCGCACAGCCAGAACGATGCTTTGAAGGATGCCGCGACCGTTCTCGGGGCGATTGTGACACCGATGTGACACCGAGCCGATGTGACAACTTGACCGTGACAGCAAAAAACCCGCTCCCATACTGGTGGGAGCGGGTTTTCTGTCTGAGCCGATGACGGGAATCGAACCCGCGTATTCAGCTTGGGAAGCTGATGTTCTACCATTGAACTACATCGGCACGCTGGGCTTTTGCCGATTTCTCGGCGTCGTCCCAAGCTCGTCGCACACTGTAGCAGACTCCGCGCGGCCGTTGTCACACCGACCGGGACGTTCCTGCGTCGAACGGGGCGTGGCTGCGGCAAACGCCGAGTGGCGACGTCCGGAACCGCCCGTTCGTCGCGAGATCCTCCCGCTCGGACAAGATGCTCGGACAAGACGACAGCGACGCGCCGTTCCCGCACACTGAAGGCATGAAGGCCACGGCGGGGCGGTCCGAGGCGTCCGAGCTGGCTCGGCTGCTGCTCGACGAGGTGGGCGCGGCGACCGGCGGCGTGCAGGCGGTGCACCGCCGCATCGCGGACCGGGTGTTCGGGGCGGTCGCGCTGGGGGTCGGGACGCCGGCGCTGGCGGTCAAGGCCGCGCACGACGCGATCACCGACGGGGTCTATTCCGTGATCCGGGAGGCCGCGTCGGCGACGGCGGCACTGGCCGAGTTCGGGCTCGCGGAGTCCGCCGGGGACCGGGCGCCGTCGGAGACCGTTCGCGGCGCGATGGCGATCGCCGCGGTCGACGGCCTCATCGGGGACGTCCTCGAGTCGGAGGGATCACCGCTGGCGCTGCCCGTGTCGGTGCGGGTGGACGGCCGGGCCGTGCCGCTCACGGCCGACGCCCTCGCTCGCGCGCTCCCGCACGCGACGAACCGCGTGGTGGTGTTCGTGCACGGGCTGATGGAGACCGAGGCGACGTGGCGGTTCGGCGGCCGCCGAACCTACGGCGAACGGCTCGTCGACGATCTCGGCTGCACGTCGGTGTTCGTGCGCTACAACACCGGCCGGCACATCTCCGTCAACGGGCGCGAGCTGTCGGAGCTGCTCGACGCGCTCGTGCGGGCGTGGCCGCGCGAGGTCGAGCAGATCGCCCTCGTCGGTCATTCGATGGGAGGACTCGTCGCGCGCAGCGCCTGCTTCTACGGCACCGAGAAGGCGTGGTCTCGCCGTGTGCGCCATGTGGTTTCGCTCGGGTCCCCGCATCTGGGGGCGCCGCTCGAGCAGGCGGTGCACTATGCGAGCGCGGCGCTCGTCGCGATCCCGGAGTCGAAGCCGTTCGGGACGCTGCTGCGACGGCGCAGCGCCGGCATCCGCGACCTGAACCGGGGCGCGGTGGTGGACGAGGACTGGTCCGGTCGCGACGCGGACGACCTGCGGCGCGCCGTGTGCCGGGAGGTGCCGCTGCTCGACGGGGCGATGCACTGCTTCGTGTCGGCGACCCTGACTCGTAGTCCCACGCATCCGCTGGGCCGGTTGCTCGGGGACGGACTCGTCCTCGTGCCGAGCGCGTCGGGGAACGGCCGGACCCGGCGCATCGGCTTCCGTGCGGAGGACGGGATGCACCGGGCGCCTGCGCACCATCTGACGCTGCTCAACGACGACGAGGTCTACCGGCAGTTGCTGAGGTGGCTGCGCACCGGTCCCGGAGCGCCTAGACCAGGGGACGACCGGTCCGGATCCGCCGGCGCAGATCGGCCATGAGCAGCCGGTAGGGCGCTTCCCGCAGCGCCACCGGAATCCGCGAGTTGACCGCCCCGAGGGTGCGCGTGAGCCGGTCGAAGCGGCGCTGGTCGCGCGGGCTCCACGGCAGCCGCATCCGGTCGCGGAACATCGGAGGCAGGAAGCCCGTGGTGAGGAACAGGTTGAGCCGGCCGAACAGCAGCGACACCGGCCGGGGCAGGAAGCGCATGGTGGCGATGGCGTAGAGGTGCTCGCGCACGACGTCGTCGATGTCGACCCGGGCGAGCGCGTCGTTCCAGTACTTCTCGAACGCCTCGCGGTCCGCGGGCCACATATCAGGCTTCACCTGCAGGGTGGTGCCGAACGCGGCGCCCTTGCGGTAGTACCAGTCGACGGCCTCGGCGGGGATCGGCCCGTAGAGCGCGTTGTGCACGTCCTCGAATCCGCGGTAGATGCACGCGGCCACCCACAGCTGCAGGTCGGGGTCGAACGCGTTGTACTCGACCGGGCTGGTCTCGGTGGAGCGGACGTGCCGGTGGGCGGTGTTGACGGCCTTGCGGTAGAGCTTCTTCTCCTCGTCGGTGCCGGTGGCCGCGACGGCCAGGTAGGTGAGGGTCGTGCGGGTGCGCTTGATCGGGTGGTCGAACAGCCGTCCGGAGGCGACGCGGCTTTCGACGACGCCGTAGCCGACGCCGGGGTGGGACAGCTGCATGATGACGTTCGCCGCGCCTGCCATGAGACCAAGCCCGTCCATGACGTCGTCGAACTCCGCAGGCTTCTCGAGGGTGGTCACGAGTTCGATCCCTTCGTCCGTCCTATATGTGAACACGACTGTAGTCACATATATGACCGGGGTAAAGGGGTCGCCTGCGAAGATGGACCGATGGTGACAGGACGGCTCTACGGAGGACGCGGGGGAGAACAGCGGCAGGCGGAACGACGGGCGCAGCTCATCGAGGCCGGGCTCGACATCCTCGGCGGACCCGACGGCGATCACACGCTCTCCGTCCGCGGCGTGTGCAAGCGCACCGGCCTGGCCTCCCGCTACTTCTACGAGAACTTCGCCGACCGCGACGAACTCACCGTCGCCGTGTACGACCACGTCATCCAGCGCATCGCCGAGAGCACCCTGCGCGCGGTGACGGAGGCGCCGCGCGACGAGCGGGCGGTGGTCCGCGCCGGCGTGGAGAACATCGTCCGTGAGGTCGCCGAGGACCCGCGCCTGGGCCGGCTCGTCTTCTCCGTCAGCCAGGCGAATCCACACCTGGTGAGCCGGCGACTGGAGTCGTCACGCATGTTCGCGGGCCTGGTGACGGCGCAGGCGGTGGACTTCTTCGAGGTGAGCTCCACGCCCCGGCTCGATCTCGCCGCCCACTTCGTCGTCGGCGGCCTCGCCCAGGTCCTCACGGCGTGGCTCGAGGGTGACAGCCCGCTCGGCCAGGACGAGGTCATCGACGCGTGCACCGACTTCCTGCTCACCATGTCGTCGCAGGCGCGCTGACGCAGCCGCCGTCCGCCCGGCGGCGGTCAGTGGCCGTCGCCGAGTCGGCCGGAGAGCCGGTCGAGGCGGTCGAGGCTGGCGCCGTCGAGGCCGACGATCTCCACGTGCTTGCCCTTCGCGGCGTACTTGTGCCGGATCGCATCGAGGGTGGCCACGGTGGACGCGTCCCATATGTCGGCGCCGGTGAGGTCGATGACGACGTTGCGCGGATCCCCGACGTAGTCGAACTGGTAGATCAGGTCGTTGCTCGAGGCGAAGAACAGCTCGCCGTGCACCTTGTAGACACGGGTGTCGACCGTGCCGTCGTGGTCGGTGTCGGCCTCGGAGACCTTCTCGATGCTGATCATGTGGGCGACGCGGCGGGCGAAGAGCACCATCGCGGTGACCACCCCGAGGATCACCCCGATCGCGAGGTTGTGGGTCGCGACGGTCGCGACGACGGTCACCAGCATCACCAGGGTTTCGCTGCGCGGCAGCAGTTTCAGGGTGCGGGGGTGAATGCTGTGCCAGTCGAGGGTGGCGACCGAGACCATGATCATCACCGCGACCAGGGCCGCCATCGGGATCAGTGCGACGATGTCGCCGAGGGCCACGACGAGGATCAGCAGGAACACCCCGGCCAGGAAGGTGGAGATGCGGGTGCGCGCCCCGGAGACCTTCACGTTGATCATGGTCTGGCCGATCATCGCGCAGCCGCCCATGCCGCCGAAGAACCCGGTGACCAGGTTCGCCACCCCCTGGCCCCAGCCCTCGCGGGTCTTGTTCGAGTGGGTGTCGGTGATGTCGTCGACGAGCTTGGCGGTCATGAGCGATTCGAGCAGGCCGACCAGCGCCATCGCCAGCGCGTAGGGCGCGATGATCGACAGGGTCTCGGTGGTCAGCGGCACGTCGGGGACGAACAGCGCCGGCAGCGACTCGGGCAGCTCACCCTCGTCGCCGACGTTCGGCACGTCCCAGCCGAAGACGAGCACGGCGGCGGTGAGCGCCACGATGGCCACCAGCGGCGCCGGCACCACGGAGGTGAGCTTCGGCAGCAGGAACATCACCGCCAGCCCCACCGCGACGAGGGGATAGACCAGCCACGGGACGTCGATCAGGTGCGGCAACTGCGCGGTGAAGATCAAGATGGCCAGGGCGTTGACGAAGCCGACCATGACACTGCGCGGGATGAACCGCATCAGCTTGGCCACCCCCAGCACCGAGAGCACCACCTGGAAGATTCCGCCCAGGATGACGGTGGCGACGAGGTAGTCGAGGCCGTACTCGCGGGTCACCGGCGCGATGACCAGCGCGATCGCGGCGGTGGCGGCGGAGATCATCGCCGGGCGGCCGCCGACGATGGAGATGGTCACGGCCATGGTGAACGAGGCGAACAGCCCCACCCGCGGGTCCACCCCGGCGATGATGGAGAACGAGATCGCCTCCGGGATCAGCGCCAGCGCGACGACCAGTCCGGCAAGGACCTCGGTCTTCAGGCGTTTCGGGGAGCGCAGGGCGCCGCGCACCGAGAAGGCGGGGTCGGCGTCCGCCTCGGGAACGGCCGGCGCGCTGCCGGCAGGAGTGGTCACAGTCGGGTCTTCTTTCCGGCGCCGGGATGGGGAACCGGGGGCGAGGCACCCCCGTGCGCGGGCGGGACGGCATCGTCGCGTCCGCGGAACCCGCCGAACTCTACCCTCCGGTGAGGGTAGAGTTCGAATCGAGGGTCGGGCCGCTCGCTACGGTGGAGACGACCGGGAGGAAAGGGTGCGGCTGTGACCATCGATTCGGGGCATATGCAGATCGGGCAGGTGGCCGCGCGCACCGAACTGTCGATCAAGACCATCCGTCACTACGACGAGGTGGGCCTGGTCACCCCGTCCGCCCGCAGCACCGGCGGGTTCCGTCTCTACACCGACGACGACGTACGGCGCCTGCTGGTGATCCGGCGGATGAAGCCGCTCGGCTTCACCCTCGAGGAGATGCGCGAGTTGCTCGCCGCTCTCGATCGGATCGCCGACGCCGCGCCCTCCGGACAGGCGGCCGCCGGCGCCCGCGGCGTGCTCGCGGAGTTCCACCGGCGCGCCGAGGACAGCTGCGCCCGTCTGCGCACCCAGCTCGCGTACGCGGAGGAACTGACCACCATCCTGGGCGAGCACGCCACCGGCGCCTGACCCTCCGTCGGCGCCGCGCGGAGGTCGACCGCGGCGTCGGTCACCGCTCGCTCGCCCGCACCGGCCGCGTGTCCCGTTCGGCGAGCCGATCGACGAACGGCACGATCTTCGTGGCGACGGCGGCGTCGTAGGCCTGCGGCTGCTGGATCGGGTTGGCGTGCCCGGTGCCGGCCAACCGGACCACCAGCAGCGAACCCCTCGAACCGCCGACCCGCTCGAACAGCACCCGCTGGCTGTAGTCCACGTCGACGACGTCGTCGTCGGTGCCGCGCCCGGGACGCACGAACACCACCGCCGGCCCGCGACTGTCCCCGCGCCGCGACGCCAGCGCCCGCAGATCATCGAGCGCACCCGAGGCGACGATGGCCTCGAACTGGGACTCGATCAGCCCGGTGCTGGCCACGTCGCGGTCGAAGATCTTGTCCTCGAGCACCTCGGTGACCGCGTCGACCAGCCCGCCGGGATCGACGGTGGGGAGGCCGTGCGGATGCGGAACGACGTAGCGGTCCTTGCGGGCGGCGGTCTCGACCACCAGCCGCAGGGTGCGGCTCTCACGCGCCCCGGGCACCCACCCCACCCAGCGCAGCAGATCCTCCCCGGTGTCGCGCTTGTCGGCCCGCACCGCGTGCAGATCGACGGGAGTGCAGTCCAGGATCACCGCCAGCAGATCCAGGTCCGGGTCGGCGACGACGTGGCCGGCCACCTCGAGGGCGATGATGCCGCCCATGCTGTGCCCGGTCAGCACGACGCGTTCCACCCCGGCCTGCTCCGCGTGGTCGACGATCATCCGGCTGATGACCGCGGTGTCGAGGCCGGTGTTGTCGTACTGCACCGCCCACACCTGCCCGAGCGCGGCCAGCGCCGGTAGAGCACGGGCGGTGTCGGTGGCATCGAGATTGCCGAGTCCGACCATGCTCACCACCGCGGTGGCGCGATCGGCCGGATCCGCCGCGTCGAAGATCGGATGCAGGTGCGGCCGGGTGTGGGCCAGCCGGTCGCGTTCGGGGGCGACGTCGTGGATCCAGTACTGCCCGCCCAGGATCGAGACCGGAACCGTCAGCAGCGCCAGCCACGCGAGACCGCGGCGCACGCGCCCGAACCGCCGCCAGCGGTGCCCGAGCCGCGTGGAGCGCAGGCACGCTTTGCGGCGCTCGTTGCTCCAGTCTGTCACCGGGCACGGCGCGAGGGACCGATCGTGCACCATGTGGGGCCGAGCTTAGTCGCCGCGCCCGGCCGCCGGCGCCCGCCCGGCGCGCGAGCCGCGGGGCGGCCCGGGGCGGGTTGTTAGTCTCTACCCCGTGCTGCTCTCCGATCGCGACATCCGCGCCGAGGTCGCCTCCGGGCGTCTCGGCATCGACCCCTTCGACGTCGCGATGGTGCAGCCGTCGAGCGTGGACGTGCGGCTCGACAGCCTGTTCCGGGTCTTCAACAACACCCGCTACACGCACATCGACCCCGCGCTGCGGCAGGACGAACTCACCTCGCTCGTGCAGGCCCCGCCGGGCGAGCCGTTCGTCCTGCACCCGGGCGAGTTCGTGCTCGGGTCGACGATGGAGACGTGCAGCCTGCCCGACGATCTCGCCGGTCGCCTCGAGGGCAAGTCGTCGCTCGGCCGGCTCGGGCTGCTCACCCATTCCACGGCCGGATTCATCGACCCGGGTTTCAGCGGGCATATCACCCTCGAGCTCTCCAACGTGGCCAACCTGCCGATCACGCTGTGGCCGGGGATGAAGATCGGGCAGCTGTGCCTGTTCCGGTTGACCAGCCCCGCCGAGCACCCCTACGGCAGCGCCGCCGTCGGCTCCAAGTACCAGGGCCAGCGCGGGCCGACGCCGTCGAAGGCGTATCTCAACTTCGTGCGCGAACATCCCGACGCCCGGCCGAGCTGACCGGGCGCCCGCGGCGCCGGCTCGTCCCGGTCAGCCGCCGAGATTCGCGACGGTCGCCTCGAGCGTCGTGGCGTGGAGTTCGAGATCGGTGTCGTTGTAGTCCCGGTCCTTCGGCAACTGCCCGCGCAGCTCGTCGCGGGTGACGATCACCAGCGCGCGGTTCTCGTCGGTCAGGTCGTCCGCGGCGACGACCTGCGGCCGGCCGCCCTGCAGGATCAGCGTCGCACCGTCGAGCGACGACTCGAGCAGCGTGCGCAGCGTGTCCGCGGTGACGTGAGTGTTCACGGGCTTGTCTCCTCCGGTCGTGGTCTTCGCTGCCGGAGGCGTACCCGTCCGGTTGCGATTCAATCGCAACGACCGTCCCTGTGCCCGGTTCCGCGACCCGAGGAACCGCTCGCCACCTGGATCCGGATGATCCGGCGCACGGAGAGCCGGCACGCGCCGTCCCGCATCATCGCCGCCCTCGACAGCATCGTGGGTTGAACGGGGACACGCTGCGATTACCGCCGACGCTCCGCGGTGCGCGGCATAGGGTGGGAGCACGGGGAGCCAAGACTCCTTTCCCGGAAGCTGCAGGAGGGGGCGGCCATGGACGGGTGTGAACGGATCGTTCCGAGCGGCGGACGCGGCCTCGGGGGCGGGCGATGACCGCCGACCCGGGCCCCGCCGACCTCGTCCTCGCCGGCGGCGGGGTGAAGGGCATCGGGCTCGCCGGCGCCGTCGTGGCGCTCGCCGACGCCGGCTACCGGCTCAAACGGGTCTCGGGCACCTCGGCGGGCGCGGTGGTCGGCGCCGTCGTCGCGGCCGGATCGAAGGCCGGGTGGACGGGGGAGCAGATGCGCGACGCCGTCTTCGGAATCGAGTACGACAAGTTCCTCGACCCGGGACCGGTCGAGCGGATTCCCCTGTTCGGTCCCGCGTTCGGGGTGCTGCGCGGATCGGGCCTCTATCGCGGCGACTACGCGCACGCCTGGATCCGGGACACGCTGAAGGACCTGGGCGTCAGCACCTTCGGGGATCTGCGGACGGACGACAAGGACCTCCCCGAGGAGCGACGGTACCGGCTGGTGGTCACGGTCACGGACATCACGCGAGGGCTGCTGGTCCGGCTGCCGTGGGACTACCGCTCGGTCTACGGCCTCGATCCGGACGAGCAGTCGGTGGCCGACGCGGTGCGCGCGTCCATGTCGATCCCGTTCTACTTCCGGCCCGCGACGCTCACGGCCACGTCCGGATTGCGGTCGACGCTGGTCGACGGCGGGCTGCTGTCGAACTTCCCCATCGACTCGCTCGACCGGATCGACACCGACCAGCCCCGCTGGCCCACGTTCGGTGTCACCGTGTTGCCGAACCTGCCCGCCGGCAACGACAAGGTCCTGCCCCCGCTGCGGCTGCTGCGCCCGTTCTCGGCGCTCGGTGACTCCCCGGAGCTGATCGAGGGCATCGTCACCACCGTCCTCGTCGGCCGCGACCAGGCGCATCTCAATCAGCCGTGGGTGAGCGCCCGCACGATCCGCGTCGACTCCACCGAGGTCGGCGTCCTGGACTTCGACATCGACAAGTCCGAGATCGAGGCGCAGTTCGCCAAGGGGTACGAGGCGGCGCAGGGCTTCCTGTCCACCTGGAACTGGGTGGAGTACGTCAAACGCTACCGATCCCACGGAAAGCGATGGTGAGGCCGTGACCGCCGACAGTCTCGAAGCGCTGTTCGCCACTTCGACGATCGGTGCCCTCGTCACCCTGAAGAGGGACGGGCGGCCGCAGCTGTCCAACATCGTCTACCACTACGACCCGGGCACACGGACCTTCGCGGTCTCCGTCACCGACGGCCGCGCCAAGACCGCGAACGCGCGCCGCGACCCCCGGGTGAGCCTGTACGTCAGCGCCGCCGGCGGCTGGGCGTACGCGGTCGCCGAGGGCACGGCCGAGCTGTCGCCCGTCGCGGCGGACCCGCACGACGACACCGTCGAGGACCTCGTCGCCCTGTACCGGAAGGTGCAGGGCGAACATCCGGACTGGGACGAGTTCCGGGACGCGATGGTCGCCGACCGCCGGCTCGTGCTGCGGATGCGGGTGGAACGGTTCTACGGGATGGCCGGACCGACCGGCTGATCCGGACGAAAGGGGGAGACGATGCCGCGCGCGTCGACGACAGGGTTCGCAACCACCACCGAGGGGGAACGGTTCCTCCGCGCCTACGATGCCGTGCTGGCGAAATGGCCGGCAGACGTCCGTCCGGTGACGGTCGAATCGGACTTCGGCACAACGCATGTCACTGTCTGCGGCAGCGACGACGCGCCGCCGGTCGTCCTGCTGCCCGGCGGGGGAGCGACGTCGACGGTGTGGTTCGCCAACGCCGCCGCGCTCGCCGGCCGGTACCGGGTGCTGGCCGTGGATCCGATCGGTGACGTGGGTCGGAGCGTCGCGCACGGAAGGCCCGTGCGCGACGTGGACGACCTGCGGTCGTGGCTCGACGGCGTCGCCGCGGCGCTCGGTGTGTCCTCGTTCCACCTGGCCGGCCACTCGTACGGGGCCATGGTCGCGCTCGCCTACGCACTCGAACGCCCCGAGCGGATCCGCAACATGGTGTTGCTCGATCCGAATTCGTGCTTCGCCCGGATGCGCGCCGGATACCTGGCTCGCGCGGTCCCGCTGCTGCTGCGGCCCAGCGGAGACCGCCAGCGCCGATTCCTGCGCTGGGAGACCGGCGGCCGGTCACTCGACGAGGACTGGCTCGAGCTCGTCGCCCTCGGTGCCGAGCACTTCCCGGCGGGCAAGCTCGTCGTCCCGAAACGTCCCGCCCGCCGCGCCCTCGCCGGACTCGCCGTGGACACGACGGTCGTCCTCGCGGCCGGCAGCAAGGTCCACGACAGTGCGACGGTGGCGGCCACGGTCGAGGCCGCGAGTCCGCGGCTGCGCCCGGTGCTCGTCGAGGGCGCGACGCACCACACGATGCCCATGGTCCCGGCCGCGGAGGTGAACGCCGCCGTTCTCGGCGCGCTCGGCTGACCACCGGCTGCCGCACGGTCTCGTTCAGTGGGAACGGCGATGTGCGGCACGTCACAAGCCCCTACGTTCGGTCGGCAACAGGGCCGTGCGCATCGGCGTCCGTCCTGAAATCGATTGTGCGCGCGAGCGCTTCGAGGAAGGGGCGAGATGCCGGTCGCAACGGGCAGGTTTTCCATCCGGCGGTGGACGGCCGCTCTCGGAACGTGCGCGGTGCTCGTGACCGCGTGCGGCTCCGAGGTGTCCGAGAATTCGGGCGTCGCCGACCCCGCGATCCCGCTGCGCTACGCGACGGTCTTCGGCGCATCCTCCTTCGACCCGCACAAGACGAAGATCACCAGTGACGCCACGATGCTCAACCTGGTCTACGACCGGCTCGTGCACCGCGACGTCGACGCGCAACCCGTCCCCGGCCTGGCCGAATCGTGGGAGCTGACGGACGAGTCCCTCACCCTGCATCTGCGCGAGGGGGTGAGCTTCGCCGACGGTTCCCCCGTGGACGCGGCCGCCGTCCAGGCCAACCTGAACCGCGCGCTCGAACCGGACTCGGTGACGGCACCGATGCTCGCCGGGGTCACCGGCATCACGACTCCCGACGAGCGCACCGTCGTGCTCGCGCTGGACCGGCCCGGCGCGCAACTCGTCCTCGCGCTGTCCGACCTGCCGGGAATGATCGTCGACCCCGACGCATTCGGGACACCGGAGAAGGACGCCGCGCTGGCCCTCGCCCCGGCCGGTGCCGGCCGTTACACGGTCACCCGCGCGCAGCCGGGCGCCGAGTACGAGTTCACCGCGCGGCCCGGCTACTGGGATCCCGACGCGGTCCGCACCGACAGCGTGGTGTGGACGGTGATGACCGACCCGCAGGCCCGCCTCGCCGGCGTCACCTCCGGAGACCTCCACGCCGCCATCACGACCCCGCTGACCATCGATGCCGCCGAGCAGCAGGGCCTGCGGGTCGAGACGGCGCTGCGGCTCGACCACATGGCCGTCAACCTCAACCGCTCGCGCGGGGAGTTCGGCAAGCTCGAGGTGCGGCAGGCGCTGGCGCACGCGATCGACCGGCAGGCCATCGCCGACACGGCGATGGAAGGTCACGCCGAGGCCGCGACGCAGAACTTCCCGAAGGACTACTTCGCCTACGAGCCCGACCTGGCCGGCGCCTACCCGTACGACCCGGACAGGGCACGACAGCTCCTGGCGCAGGCAGGACTGCCGAACGGGTTCTCCTTCACCGCCATCCTGCTCAACCTGCCCGAGAACGTGCAGGTCGCGCAGATCGTGCAGCAACAGCTCGCCGAGGTCGGCATCGACATGCAGCTGAAGCCGATGCCGCCGTCCGAAGCCTCCCCGACGTTCAACCGCGGGGACGCCGACGCCATCGTCACCACCTTCACCGGCCGGTCCGATCCCGCCCTGCTGTTCTCCTCGCTGTACGGGGCGCAGTCGCCGCAGAACCCGTCCCGCAGCACGGCCCCCGGATTCCAGGAGGTCCTGGATGCGGCCAACCGCGAGTCCGAACTGCAGGCGCGTGCCGACAAGCTCGGCGACGTGTCGAAACTGGTGAGCGACAACGCGCTCGCGATCCCGCTGGTGTTCTTCGAGCTCGGCTCCACCCTGACCGATCAGGTCGTGGGCTACGAACCCACCCTGCTCGTCGACGAGTGGCGCGGCGTCGGCGTCGCCGCCCCGTGAACCCGTCGACGACCCGAATCACCCCGAGGACTGTCATGTTTCGCAGATCGATGAAGGCCGCCCTGTCCGTGCTCGCCGTCGCCGTCGCGGTGGCCGGGTGCGGCAGCTCCGCGGCGACGGACGCCGCGCAGACCGCCGACCCGAACGCGACGTTGCGCTACGCCACCACCTACGGCGCGTCGTCGTTCGACCCGCACAAGACGAGAATCACCAGCGACTCGATCATGCTCAATTTGGTCTACGACCGGCTGGTGCACCGTGACCGGGACGCGAACCCGATTCCCGGCCTGGCCGAGTCGTGGGAGTTCGCCGACGACGGCTCCACCCTGACGCTGCGCCTGCGGCAGGGCGTGACGTTCTCCGACGGCACCCCGTTCGACGCGGCCGCGGTGGTGGCCAACCTCGAACGCGCGATGCAGCCCGACTCGATCACCGCCGCCATGCTCGCCGGTGTCGCCGCGGTCGAGGCCCCCGACCCGCAGACCGTGGTGCTGCGGCTCGACGGACCAGGTGGGCAGCTCGTGCTGACCCTCTCCGATCTGCCCGGAATGATGGTCGATCCCAACGCGTTCGGCACCCCCGACAAGGACGCCGCCCTGGTGCTGACTCCCGCCGGCACCGGCCGCTACACCGTCGCGCAGGCACAGCCCGGTGCGCAGTACGAGTTCGTCGCCCGGGACGGCTACTGGGATCCGGACGCGGTGCAGGCCCGCGCCTTCGAGTGGATCGTGATGACCGATCCGCAGACCCGGGTGAGCGCGGTGGCCTCCGGTCAGCTCGACGCCGCGATCGCCACGCCGCTGTCCGTCGACCCGGCCGAGCAGCAGGGCCTCGAGTCGCACGTGCAGACCACCCTCAACAACTACGTGCTCAACCTCAACCGGACCCGCAGCGAATTCGGCCGCCTCGAGGTGCGGCAGGCCCTCGCCCACGCCGTCGACCGGGAGGCCGTGGTCGAAACCGCCCTCGAGGGGCACGGCGAGGCGGCCAGCCAGAACTTCCCCACGGGGTACTTCGCGCACAACGCCGCCCTCGACGGCCAGTACGCCTTCGACCCCGAACGCGCGAAGGCCCTGCTCGCGCAGGCCGGCGTGCCGAACGGGTTCTCGTTCGTCGCCGGTGCGTCGAACCTGCCGGAGAACCAGCTCATCGCGCAGATCATGCAGGAACAGCTCGCGCGGGTGGGCATCACGATGGAGATCCGGTCGATGACGCCGACCGACCTCAATCCCGCGTTCAACCGCGGCGAACTCGACGCCATCCTCACCACCCTGACCGGGCGCGCCGAACCGTCGCTGCTGCTGACCTCGTACTACGGGCAGGACTCGCCGCAGAACCCGTCGCACGACGACATCCCCGGCTTCCGGGCGGCGATGGAGGCGGCCAACCGGGCCACCGACCCCGACGAACGTGCCGCCCTGCTCGGGGAGGTCAACGCCGTGGTGATGGACCACGCCGCGATGCTGCCCGTCGCGTTCGCCGAACTCGGCGCGATCACCTCCGGCACCGTCGTCGGCTACGAGCCGAGCCGGGTGCTCGACGAGTGGCGCGGAGTGGGAGTGGCCGCGCCGTAACGCCCGTCTCCATCCCCCGCCGAGAAACGGAGAACATCATGGCTCGTCGCACGAGACTCGCCCTGGGCGCCGCGCTGGCCGTCGCGCTCCTCGCCGGGTGCGGTTCCGCCGGCACCGCGCCGTCCGACGTCGTCGATCCGCAGGCGACGCTGCGGTACGCGACCACCTACGGGGCGTCGTCGTTCGACCCGCACAAGACCCGGGTCGCGCAGGACAACATCATGCTGACCCAGGTGTACGACCGGTTGGTGCACCGCGACCGGGACGCGAATCCGATTCCGGGACTGGCCGAGTCGTGGGAGTTCTCCGACGACGGGCGCACCCTCACCTTCCGTCTGCGGGAGGGCCTGCAGTTCCAGGACGGCACCCCGCTGGACGCACAGGCGGTCCGGGCCAATCTCGAACGCGCCCAGGAGCCGGACTCGATCACCACGACGATGCTCGCTCCGGTCGAGGCGATCGAGACCCCCGATCCCACCACGGTGGTGCTGCGGTTGAACGGGCCCGGCACGCAACTCGTCCTGACGCTGTCCGATCTGCCGGGAATGATGGTCAGCCCGAATGCCTTCGGCACGCCGGACAAGGACGCCGCCCTGGTGCTGCGGCCGGTCGGTGCGGGCCGGTACACCGTGGCCGACGCGCAGCCCGGCGCGTCGTACGACTTCGCGGCCTGGGACGGTTACTGGGATCCGGCATCGGTGACCGCCGAGCGTTTCGAATGGGAAGTCGTCACCGACCCGCAGACCCGCATCAACGCGCTGGCGTCGGGCGAACTCGACATCGCGATGGCCACCCCGCTCTCGATCGACCCCGCTGCCGCCCAGGGGCTGAACTCGCAGGTGCAGACGAGCCTGAACCACTACGTCCTGCACTTCAACCGCACCCGCAGCGAATTCGGCAAGGTGGACGTGCGCCGGGCGCTGAGCACCGCGATCGATCGGCAGGCCCTCGTCGGCTCCGCCCTCGAAGGTCACGGCGAGGCGGCCAGCCAGAACTTCCCGCAGGGCTACTTCGCCTACAACCCGGAGCTGGCCGACCGCTACGCCTACGACGAGCGGGCCGCCCGCGAGACACTCGCGGCGGCCGGACTGCCGGACGGGTTCACCTTCACCGCCGGGGTGATGAACCTGCCCGAGAACGAGCGGATCGCGCAGATCGTCCAGCAGCAACTCGACGCGATCGGCGTCACCATGCAGATCCGGCTGCTCAGCCCCGCCGAGATGTCGCCGGTCTTCAACCGCGGTGAGCTCGACGCCGTGCTGACCACCTTCTCCGGACGGGCCGATCCGTCGCTGCTGCTGACCACGTACTTCGCCCCGGACTCGCCGCAGAACCCGTCGCACGACGTCACCCCCGGTTTCGCCGAGGCCCTGGCCGCCGCGAACGCCGAACCGGACCAGCAGGCCCGCGGACAGCTCCTCGGCGAGGTCTCCGCCACGGTCGTGGACCAGGCACTGATGATCCCCCTGGCCTTCTCCGACCTCGGCGCCACCCTCACCGACCGGGTCGTCGGCTACCAGCCGTACCGCGCACTGGACGAATGGGGCGGGATCGGCCTCACCGCCGCCGAATGACCGCGGCGGCACCGCCCCGAGCGACACCTCGACAGATGTAAAGGACCGGCAGGATGCTTCGATTGATCGGGCAACGGCTGCTCGCGGTGCTACCGCTGCTGCTGATCGCCACCGCCATCACCTTCGGCCTGATCTTCCTGATCCCCGGCGATCCCGCACACCGGATCGCCGGTGAGACCGCGACACCCGAACAGATCGAACTGGTGCGCACCGAACTCGGGCTCGACCAGCCCGTCGTCGTGCAGTACGCCGACTTCCTCGGCGGACTGGTGCGGGGTGATCTGGGCACCAGCTTCACCTACAAGGCGCCCGTGCTCGAGATGATCGTCGACCGGCTGCCGGTCACCGTGTCCCTGACCCTGGTGGCGGTGCTCGTCGCGCTGGCCGTCGGCATCCCGGCCGGCATCGTCGGCGGCAGCCGGCCGGGCAGCTGGCAGGACCGCGCCACCAGCGTCGGCTCCACCCTGGGCGTCGCGACCCCGAACTTCGTGCTCGGGCTGATCCTGGTGCTCGTCTTCGCGCTGCAACTGAGGGTGCTGCCCGCCACCGGCTACACCCCGCTCGCCAAGGGCCTGTGGCCGTGGCTCAGTCACCTGCTGCTGCCGGCGATCGCGCTCGGCCTCGCCGCCGCCGCCGAGATCGCCCGCCAGCTGCGCAGTTCGATGATCGAGGTGATGCAGCAGGACTACGTGCGCACCGCCACCGCCAAGGGACTCGGGCGGCGCTCGGTCCTGTGGAAGCACGCCCTGAAGAACGCATTCATCCCCACCGCGACCGTGCTCGGCATGCAGATCGCGTTCCTGCTCGGCGGCACGGCCGTCATCGAGTCGGTGTTCGGCCTCAAGGGACTCGGCGACTTCGCCGTGCAGGCGGTGCTGTCCGGCGACCTGCCCGCCATCCAGGGCGTCGTCATCTTCGGTGTCTTCGCCACCGTCGTGATGAGCCTGCTCGTCGACATCTCGTACGGGTACCTCAACCCTCGGACCAGGAGCGCGGCATGAGCGAAACCCTCACCTCCTTGCAGCCGATCACGGAGGCGGCACCGGCCGCCGTCGAATCGCCGCGCCGCCGGTTCCTGCGCCGGTTCCGGGGCCGGCGGGCCGCCGTCGCCGCGGCGGTGTTCCTGGCCCTGATCACCGTGCTCGGGCTCGCCGCGCCGCTGATCGCCCCGTACGACCCGCTGGTACAGGAACTCACGGCCCGCCGGCTGCCACCGCTGTCCGACGGTTACCTGCTCGGCACCGACAACCTCGGCCGGGACACCCTGTCGCGGTTGCTCTACGGTGCCCGCGTCGCGGTCACGGCCGCGGCGATCTCGGTGACGGTCGGTCTGCTCCTCGGCGTGATCCCCGCCCTCGCGGCCGGATTCCTCGGCGGGCGCTGGGACGCGCTGCTCTCGCGCATCGCCGACGCGTTCCTCAGCTTCCCGCCGTTGCTGCTGGCGGTGGCGATCGTCGGCGTCATGGGACCCGATCTCACCAACGCCATGTTCGCGATCGGAATCGTGTTCGGCCCGAGATTCTTCCGCGTCGTGCGCGGCGCGGTGATCGCGGTGCGGGAGAACACCTTCATCGAGGCGTCCCGCAGCATCGGCACCCCCACCACGCGGATCGTGCGCCAGCACATCCTCCCCCACACCCTCTCCCCGCTGATCGTGCAGATCAGTCTCGCCTGCGGCTTCGCGATGCTCGCCGAATCCTCGCTCAGCTTCCTCGGACTCGGCGTGCAACCACCGGATCCGAGCTGGGGGCGGATGCTGGCCGAGGGCCGCGAGGCATGGAACTACACCGCCTGGCCCGTGCTGATCCCCGCCGTCGCGATCATCCTCGCCGTGCTCGCCTGCAACACCCTCGGCGACGGGATCCGCGATTCGGTGGGCCGCGAGAATCGGAGCGAGAAGTGACCGAACCACTGTTGAGCGTCGACGGTCTCGGCGTCGAGTTCGCCACCGCACCCGGGTGGACACCGGTGCTGCAGGACGTGTCCTTCGACGTCGCGGCCGGGCAGCTCGTCGGCCTCGTCGGCGAGTCCGGCTCCGGAAAATCCGTCACCTGCTCGTCGGTGCTGCGGCTGCTGCCGCCCCGGCAGTCCCGCACCGTCGCCGGCAGCATCCGCTTCCAGGGCCGCGACCTGGTGACCATGCCGGCGCGCGAGCTGGAAGCGGTGCGCGGCAACGACATCGCCATGATCTTCCAGGAGCCCATGACGAGCCTGAACCCGGTGTTCACGGTCGGGGACCAGATCGCCGAAGTGGTGCGGCGGCACCGCCGCGTGAACCGGAAGGCGGCGACGGCCCGTGCGGTGGAGGTGCTCGACCTGGTCGGCATCCCCGACGCCGCCCGCCGGATCCGCCAGTACCCGCACGAGTTCTCCGGCGGCATGCGGCAGCGGGTGATGATCGCGATGGCGCTGGCGTGCGAACCGAAGCTGCTCATCGCCGACGAACCCACCACCGCGCTCGACGTCACCATCCAGGCGCAGGTGCTCGACCTGATCCGCGAGATGGCCGGCCGGTTCGGGATGGGCGTGCTGTTCGTGACCCACGACCTGGGGGTGGTCGCCGACCTGTGCACCGAGGTCGTCGTGATGTACGCGGGGCAGGTCGTCGAACGGGCCCGCACCGAGCCGCTGTACGCGACGCCCCGCCACCCGTACACCGCGGGTCTGCTGCGCTCGGTGCCCGACGTGGGCGGGCGCAGCGAGCTGCACACCATTGCCGGCTCACCACCGCCGCCCGGCTCGATCCCCGTCGGCTGCCGGTTCGCGCCGCGCTGCCCCCACCGCGCCGACGAGTGCGCCGCCGACGTGCCGCTGCTCACCGTGGGCGACGGCCGGACGGCGCGCTGCGCCCGGGTGACCGATCTGATCCTGGAGGGAACGGCATGACCGTCGTCGAGAAGGACACGAACGCACCGCTGCTGAGCGTGCGGGGCCTGCGGGTCGAGTTCCCGGTGCGGGGACGCCCGTTCGCGAAGAAGCGCACGATCCGCGCGGTGGACGAGGTGGGGTTCGACATCCGCGCCGGCGAAACCTTCGCCCTGGTCGGGGAATCCGGCTCTGGGAAGTCCACCACCGCGCGCGGCATTCTGCGGCTGGTGGACGTCGCCGCCGGGTCGGTGGTGCTCGACGGTGTCGACGTCACCGCCCTGGGGAAGTCGGAGCTGCGCGCCGCGCGCCGCGACATGCAGATGGTGTTCCAGGACCCGTACTCGTCGCTGGATCCGTCGCGCACGGTCGGCGACGCCGTCGCCGAACCGCTCGAGGTGCACACCGACCTCGACGCCGTTGCCCGTCGCCGGAAGGTCGGGCAGCTGCTCGAACAGGTGGGGCTGCGGCCCGAACACGCCGAGCGCTACCCGTACGAGTTCTCGGGCGGGCAGCGCCAGCGCATCGCCATCGCCCGGGCCATCGCGGTGGAGCCGAAACTGGTCGTCGCCGACGAGGCGGTGAGCGCCCTCGACGTCTCCACCCAGAACCAGGTGATCGCGCTGCTCGAGGAACTCTCCGCCAAGCTGGGCATCGCGTACCTGTTCATCGCGCACGACCTCGCGGTGGTCCGGCACATCGCCCACACCACGGCGGTGATGTACCTGGGCCGGATCGTCGAGTGGGGTCCGTCGGAGCGGCTGTTCACCGAGCCGGCGCACCCGTACACGCAGGCGCTGCTGTCGGCGGTGCCCGTCCCGGACCCGGCCCGTCAACGCCGCCGCGAACGGATCCGGCTCACGGGCGAGCTGCCCGACCCGGCGAATCCGCCCGCCGGGTGCGCGTTCAGTACCCGCTGCCCGAAGGTGCTACCGGTGTGCCGGGAACGCCGCCCCGAGATCACCGAGGTGCCCGGGGGCGGGCAGGTGGCCTGCCACCTGGCGTGAGGGGTAGCGAGCTCAGGGCGGCGCGTCGTCGGTCCGATCACCGGCTGCCAGGGCGGTGTCCACCACGATCTCCGAGTGCAGGGTCCGGTGTACCGGGCAGCGGTCGGCGATCTCGAGCAGACGCTGCCGCTGTTGCTCGTCGAGATCACCGACGAGCCGGATGACGCGTTCGATCCTGTCGAGCCGCCCCGTCCGGGTCTCGCAGTCCTCGCAGTCGGCGGCGTGGATCCGGCTGTGATGCAAGGAAACCGATACGTTCTCGAGCGGCCACTGCTTGCGGTCGGCGTACATGCGCAGCGTCATCGACGTGCAGGCGCCGAGGGAGGCGAGCAGCAGGTCGTACGGTGACGGCCCGGTGTCGTCGCCCGCGGGAGAGGGTTCGTCGGCGGTCATCACGTGCCGGCCCATGGTGATGCGCTGCCCGAACCGGGTGGCTCCGTTCCACGAGACTTCGACGACACCCTCGGCCGGGGACGGCTGCGGCGCGGTGTGCTCGTCCAGGTATCTGCCCGCCCACACCGCCAGCGTCGAGGCGACGAACCGGGCGTCGGACTGCCGGGTGAGCAGGTGGTCGGCGCCGTCGACGGACAGGAAGGACTTGGGGTGACGGGCGGCCTCGAAGATCTGGCGGGCGTTGTCGATGTCGACGGTGTCGTCCTCGGGGGAGTGCATCACCAGCAGCGCGGCACCGAGCTCGAGGATCTGCTCGGTCGCCGCCGGGGCGCCGATCGTGACCACGGCTCGCGTCTCGGGCACCTGCTCGGTCGCCGCGAGGACGGCGGCGCCACCGAGGGAGTGGCCGATCAGAATGCTGGGAGCGGCGTAGTGGTCGCGCAGGTGATTCGCCGCGTGCACGAGGGCGGTGACCTCGGAACCCGAGCCCTCGTCGGCCTCGCAGGCGACGCGCAGGACGGCGAGGCCGTGCTCGGTGAGGACCTCCGAGATCTGCGACGCTGCCGTGCCGAAGCGGTGCGCGAGCAGTGCGAACGCGCGCGGCGGGCCCTCCGGCAGATCGAGCACGCCCGTCGATTCCGTGCCGTCGGAGCCGGCGACCGGGATGTTCTCACTGTGCACGGTGCCCGCCCTCTCGCCCTTTTCCGGAGGCTATCTCGTCCCTGGGAGGGACCACAGAGGATTTCGCGCCCTCCGCGGATCAGTACAGCGGGCCGCCGCCGAACGCCGCCCGATGCGAATCCGGTTGATTGCCTTTCACGTCGACGACCCCGTAGTCGAGGGCGGTCTCGGCGGTGATCAGGGTGTGCCCGCTGCGCTCGTTCACCTTCGGGTCGTTCGCGAGCGCGACGATCACCCGTCCGACGAACTCGGGGGTCTCGGCGTCGGCGAGGGAGAAGCCCTCGAAGTTGTCGATGCCGCGGGCGAGCATCGCCTCGTTCTTGACCAGCCCCGGCCACACCGACAGGGCGGTCACGCCGGTCCCGCGCAGGTCCACGGCCATGTCGGCGGCCATCTTGTCCAGCCCCGCCTTCGAGATGCCGTACAGCACCGAGTGCAGGTAGCCGCGCGTGCCGAACGAGGAGATGTTGACGATCGTTCCGCTGCCGCGCGGCACCATGAGCTTCGCCGCCTCGACGGACGCGACGTAGTGCGCACGCAGTCCGAGGCCGACGAGCGAGTCCCAGTCCGAGAGCGGGCGCTGCCAGAACGGCTCGGAGAAGCCCGCGAAACCGGGCGGCCCGGCCCACACGTTGTTCACCAGCAGGTCCAGCCGGCCGCCCTGCTCGTCGGCGATGCGCCGGAACAGCGCCTGGACCTGCTCGTCGTCGGTGTGATTGCACTGCACGGCGATGCCGGTCCCGCCGCGCGCGGTGACCTCGGCGGCGGTGCGGTCCAGTGGCCCGTCGGTGCCGACCGGTCCGCGGGCGGTGACGTAGACGGTCCAGCCGTCGGAGCCGAGGGCACACGCGATGCCCTTGCCGACGCTGCGGCTCGCGCCGGTGACGAGGGCTACCTTGTGTTCGGTCGTGTCTTCGGTCATGTCTTCGGTCATCTGATGTGCGGCGCGATACTGCCTCATTCACGAGGGAGAGGAAGCGCCGTCCTCCTTTCGGGGGAGTGGTGGTGTCGGGCGAACCTGTCGGTGGGGTCGGTTAGCGTGCCGGCATGGGGGTCGAGGTGGTGCGCTACAACTACCGGTTGCGGCCGGGCACCACCGCCGCGGCTGCCCTGATCGCCGAGTGGCATCGCTGCCGGTTCCTGTGGAACGAGGCGGTGCACCAACACAAGGCCGGTCGCCGGCCGACGTTCGGGAAGCTGGCCAAGCAGTTGACCGACGCCCGGGCCCGCTCGTCGTGGTTGCGGGACGGCTCCCAGGTCGCCCAGCAGCAGATGCTGCGTACCTACGCGCAGGCGTTGGACGCGTCGTGCACGGTCGAGGGCCGGGGCCGGCCGCGGTTCAAGGCGCGGAGGAAGACCCTGCCCTCGCTCGAGTACACCCGCCGCGGGTTCCGGATCCGCCACGGCCGGTTGGTGCTGCCCAAAGGCGTGCGTGTGCCGGTGGTGTGGTCGCGGGCACTGCCGTCGGCGCCGTCGAGTGTGCGCATCACCCGCGATTGCCTGGGGCACTGGTACGCCTCGTTCGTGGTGACCCGCGAGGCCGAGCCGATCCCGGCCGCCGACCCGAACAGCGCGGTCGGGATCGACTGGGGCGTGGCCCGCACCGCGACGGCCACCGAGGAGCGGTTCGACCTGCCGCAGCACGGGCACCGGAGACGGTGTGCGGCGCAGGTGGCGAGAGCGCAGCGGACGATGGCGCGGCGCCGCCGGGGGACGGGGCACCCACCCTCGAGGGGCTATCGCCGGGCCCGCACCCGGGCCGCGAAGGTGCAGAAGAAAGCGGCCCGGCGCAGCCGGCACGACGGCCGGATCTGGGCCCGGGCCGTGGTCGAGGCGCATCATCTGGTCGCGGTGGAGGATTTCCGACCCCGGTTCCTGTCGAGGTCGACGATGGCGCGCACGGCCGCCGATGCCGCGGTCGCGACGGTGAAACGGGAGTTGATCGAGCGGGGCAGGCGGGCCGGCCGGAAGGTGGTGCTGGTGCGGCCCGCGTACACGACCATGACGTGTTCGAGGTGTTTCGCGAGAGCCAAGCAACGCCTCGGACTCGGGGAACGTATCTTCCGGTGCTGGGCGTGCGGGCATACCGCGTGCCGGGACCGGAACGCTGCCAGGGTGATTCTGGCTGTGGCGGAGCGTGGCCACACCGGTGTCGACGACGTGAGTCAAGCGGATCACCTCCCTCCGGGTGGTGGTGCGGTTGCGGTCTGAGTCGGGAATCTCCTGCCTTCGGGAAGGAGAGGCGTTAATGCATCACTTTCACGTCGTCGGTCAGGGGGCGTTCGATGGACCAGTGCACCCGCACGTGGCACCGGGCGATCTTCCATCGTCCGTCCTCGACCACGTAGTCGTCGTCGTAGTCGAGTGCGCTGACCCGCTCGGTGCGGGCCCGCAGGTCTACCTGCCGGAACCGCAGCGTCCATGCCCCGGTGGCGGTGCCGTCGCCGATGATCTCGATGCTCGGGTGCATGCCGTGGTGCATGTCGAGGATGACGTACCGGTCGTCAAGGCGCTCGAGGGCGAGGCGGGCGTAGACCTCGACGAGACCGTCGGCGTCGTCGAAGCTGCCCAGCGCGGGGCCGTAGTAGATGTCGGCACCCTCGGCGACGAAGCAGGCGCGCATGCCCTCCGGGTCCTTGGCGTCGCACGCACGGAAGTACCGGTGCTTGAGCATCCGGATCTCCTCGAGCGCCTCGAGCCGGGCCAGTCGCTCTTCGACGGTCATGGTCGCGTCCCTTCCGTCCTGCGGATACAGCGGCGACCCGGACCCTAGCCGCGGCGGGAGAATGCCGGCGGCGCTCGTCCCGCTCATCGGGCCGCAGCACCGGAACGATCGTAGAACTCGTTTCAGAAACCTCGTCGCGGCGCCTTCCTTCGGAGTACATATGTGTGCAGAATGCTCGGCATGCCGACGCCCACCGCCCGCCTGTTCACCGCCGCCCTGACGATGCTGCTGGCGCCACTCGTCGCAGGGTCCGTCGCGGCCGCCGCTCCCACGGGGTCCGCATCGGGCCACGACGCGTTCTACCTCCCACCCGATCCGCTGCCCGGCGGCGCGGCCGGCGACGTCCTGCGCGCCGAGCCCGTCGTCGCACCGGCGCTCGACGCTCTCGCCACCCGGGTGATGTACCGCAGCGAGAACGCCACGGGCGGCCCGATCGCGGTCACCGGCACGGTATTCGTGCCGTCGCGGCCCTGGGCCGGCGACGGTCCGCGCCCGACGGTCGTCCTCGGTCCGGGCACGCAGGGCATGGGCGACCAGTGCGCGCCGTCGAAGTTGACGAACCACCTCCAGGAGTACGAATACCTGCACATCGTGCCGCTGCTCGCGCGGGGCTACGCCGTCGCGATGACCGACTACGAGGGCCTCGGCACGCCCGGTGGGCATCCCTACCTGAACCGCGTCTCTCAGGGGCACGCCATGCTCGACATGGCCCGTGCGGCGCTGCAACTGACCGACCGCGGTATCGACGAGGACACCCGCATCGGCTTCTGGGGCTACTCGCAGGGCGGCATGTCGTCGGCGGCGGCCGCGGAACTGGCCGGCACCTACGCCCCCGACCTGCCCGTCGTCGCCGCGGTCGCCGGTTCCCCGCCCGCGTCGCTCGCCGACCTCGCCGTCGCCGGCGACGGATCGCTGCTCTCCGGCGGGATCGGCTGGGTCGTCAACGGCTTCGCCGCGGCCTATCCGCAGGTGCGGGAGGAACTGCTCGGGGTGTTCAATCCCGCCGGACGCGACATTCTCGCGCGCGCCGAGACGTACTGCGTCTACGACGCGCCCCGCATGAATCCGTTCTTCCCGACGGCCTGGTACACGGTCGGCGGCCAGCCCATCGCCGATCACCTGGCCGCCGAACCGTGGGCGTCGCTCGTGCGCGAGCAGGAACTCGGCAACGTCGCCCCCACGATCCCGATGTTCGTCGCGCAGAATGCGACGGACGACTTCGTCCAGGTCGGTGGCGTCGACACGATGGTCGGGAAATGGTGTGCGGGAGGCACATCCGTCACCTATCGGCGCTACGCCATTCCGCCGGTGCTGCCCGGGACCGGCGCGGGACACGGGATCGGCCTGCTTCCCGCCGCCGTGGAGGGGATGGACTGGATGGACCGGCGGTTCGCCGGCATGCCCGACGAGGACACCTGCGCGGGCTGAGACCGGCCTGCCGGCCGCGGTGACATGATGCGGTCGGCGACCGCGGTGACATGATGCGGTCGGCGACCGCGACACCGGGAGGACCACGTGATCGACGAATCGGAGATGACGCACTTGCGACGGTGCGTCGAGCTGGCACGGGAGGCGCTCGACGCCGGCGACGAACCGTTCGGCTCGGTGCTGGTGTCGGCCGACGGCACGCGGCTCGCGGAGGACCGCAACCGGGTCGCGGGCGGCGACCGGACCAGGCATCCCGAGTTCGAACTGGCCCGCTGGGCCGCCGCACATATGAGCGAGGCCGAGCGCGCCGGCGCGACGGTGTACACCTCCGGTGAGCACTGCCCGATGTGCGCGGCCGCGCACGGCTGGGTCGGGCTCGGACGCGTCGTGTACGTGGCGTCGTCGGCGCAACTCGCCGGCTGGCTGGAGGAGATGGGCGTGCCGCCGGCGCCCGTCCGGTCACTGCCGATCCGGGAGGTCGCGCCCGCGGTGACCGTCGAGGGCCCGGTGCCGGAACTCGTCGACGAGGTGCGTGCCCTGCATCGTCGGTGCCACGGGCACGCGGCGTGACTGTTCCGTGACACGTCCGGTCACGGCCGGGTGACAGTCGGCCGATGTTGATCACGGGTTGTGTTCGACTGCGGCGCTTTGCAGTTCCTGTACCCGTTCCTGGGTCGACCATTGAACCGGTCGGGCTGGTCGACGGTCGAAAGGAACGCCCATGAAGGGCTCGAAGCTCGGACGCGCGGCGGTCGCCCTCGCGGCGCCGCTCGCATTGATGACGGGCCTCGCGCCCACGGCATCAGCAGTGGATCCCTACCCGTACGGCAGCTGGAGCGTGAGCGTGCGGGAGAACACGATCACGGTCAAGTTCATCTACTACCGGGCTCCCGAGGCGGACTACCCGCACTACTGCAACGCGGTGATCGACGAGATTCCCCTGGTGAAGAGCGCGAAGATTTACTACGCCGACTACGAAACCGTGAAGTTCGACAACGTGCCCGACGGCGACTACACCGTTCGTTCCGACTGCCAGGACGACGACCACGTGTACCGGAGCGTCGGGTCGATCGACGTCTCGATCCCCGGCCCGGCGCAGACCCGGTTCGTCGGCAGCCACCACTTCTCCTTCGGCTGAGCGAACCGGCACCGGGGAAGGACTTGCTCGCATCTTCGGAATTCGCACAGGCCACGGCGTGGGCAGATTCCGAACGTGCGAGCAAGTCTGTGCGTCCTTGACGCCCTCCGGGCCGCCGCGTGATGGTGGACACGGTACGAGCGACGTCCCTACGATGCGGTTATGGCGGGGGAAGGGCCGCTCATCGGACGCGTCGGGGACTTGCGTCTACTCGAGGCGGCGCTCGACGGCACCGACGGTTACCGCGGATGTGTGATCGCCGGCCAGGCCGGGGTGGGCAAGAGCCGACTGGCGCACGAGTTGGTGCTCCGCTCATCCTCGGCCGGCATTTCCGTGCGGTCGGCGGTGGGGACGGCATCGGCGCGGACGGTGCCGCTGGGAGCTCTCGCCGGATGGTGTGACCACCCCACCTCCAACCCCCTTCAGCTGATCGACCAGCTCGTACAGTCGTCCACTTCCGAAGGCTCCGACGAGGTGTTGTCGATCGACGACGCGCATCTGCTCGACGAACTTTCGGCGTTCGTGATCCACCATGTGGCATTACGGGGGACTGCCCGGCTGATCGTCACGGTACGGTCCGGGGAGTCGGCACCTGATGCCGTCACCGCCCTGTGGAAGGACGGCATGCTGCTGCGGCGCGACCTTCAGCCCTTGTCGCGATCCGAGTCCGACGCACTGCTCGCCAGTGTGCTCGGCAGTCCCGTAGCCGAGAAGTCGGCGTCGCAGATATGGGATCTGACGCGCGGCAACGCCTTGTACCTGCGGCATCTCGTCTCACAGGAGGTAACCAGCGGCCGACTTCGAGACTGTCACGGATTGTGGTTCTGGCAGGAAGAATTCACCGTTTCCGACAGTATTGCGGACCTGCTCGGCGAACAGATCCGCCGCCTCCCGGAGGCGGTGCGCACGGTCCTGGACTTGGTTGCGGTGGCGGAACCGTTGCCCGTCGCGGTGCTGTCGGAGCTGTCCGACCTCGATGCGGTGGAAGAGGCGGAGAACCGCGGGCTGATCCGGATAGACGCCGAAGACCGAGCGAGAACTGCGCGAATGGCTCATCCGCTGTACGGAGAGGTGCGTCGAGCACGAGCCGGAGACACGCGACTGCGGCGCCTGCGAGGGCGTGTCGTCTCGGCGCTCGCGGCTCGCCCGCCGTCCGAACCCGAGGACGTCGTACGGCGGGCGGTCCTGCATGCCGACTCGGACCTGCCGATCGACCCGGACCTGTTCCTGCGCGCCGCTCGAGGCGCGATGGCGCTGCTGGATCTGTCCCTCTGCGAGAGGCTGGCCCATGCGAGTTCGCTCGCCGGAGGCGGGGCCGAAGCCGACCTCTGTCGTGCTCACGCCCTTCTGCTGCTGAACCGGGGAACCGAGGCCGAGGATGTGCTCGCCGCCATGCCGCTCGAAAGCCTGACGGACGATCGGCTCGCGCGTGTGCTGACGCTTCGGGCTACGAACATGCTGTGGATCCTGGCGCGGGCGGAGGAGTCGAAACGGATCGTCGACAACGCGCTCGGCGACGCCCCGCCGACCGTGGCGGAGTCGTTGCGCGCCGTTCGAGCCGTGCAGAGCGCTGTCGCGGGTGATCCCCTGGCCGCACTCGAACTCGGCCGGGATGTCGACCCGACACGGGTGCCCGCGTCGGCGGCGATGTGCGCGATCTGGGGAACCGTCATCGCGGCAGGGGATGTGGGCGAGTCGAAGCTGGCCTCGGAAACCGCATCGAAGGGCTACAGACTGGCGGAATCCTGGCAGGAAGCCTCGTACCAGCGCGTAGGCCTCGTCGAGTTCCATGTCGGCGCGATGCTCCTCGCCGGCGAGGTGGCCGAAGCCGAAGCCGTTGCCGCTCGCACCTACCGCGAGTGCATTCGCCTCCCCGGTGTGACGAGCGCGGTGGGAACCGCGATCGCGGGCATGGCCGCGCTCGGGGGCGGGCGGCTGGCGCTCGCCCTCGAACACCTCGAGCGGGCCTTCGCCGAGTTCGAGTCGCTCGACTACCCGGTCCTGATGTATCGGTACGGCATGCTCCTCGCTCAGGCACTGGCAATGGCAGGTCGCAGTACTGCGGCGACGGCGCTGCTGGCCGACGTCGACCGGAACCGGCACCCGGCCTTCGACTTCGTCGACTCGGAGCGGTTGCTCGCCCACGCCTGGAGCCACGCGGCGTCGGGGGAGGTCAGTACAGCGGTGGCCGTCGCGCTCCGGGCCGCGGAGTACGCCGTCGCGCATCGTCAGAAGGCCCGGGAAGTGATGTGCCTACAGGTCGCAGTTCAACTGGGCGACACGACGGGAAGAGGGCGGCTGGCGCAGCTTGCGGAGAGCACGGGAAGCCGTCGCGCGCGTATTGCGGCCGCGTTCGCCTCCGCGGTGTACGACCACGACGGAGAGGTATTATCTTCGTTTGCAACGCAATTCGAGGAGATGGGGGATACCGCTGCAGCCGCCGATGCTGCTGCGCGCGCCGCCCTCGCGTTCGCTCGCGCGAACCTGCGCGGATCGTCGTTGACGCTGAGCACCCGCGCGCAACGTCTTGCCCGGGAGTGCGGAGGGCTGACCACCCCGGCGCTCCGCGAGACGCTCGACCGCGACCTTCCTCTCACGCCCCGTGAGCGCGAGATCATCTCGATGGTGATGCGGGGTCTGACGAATCGGCAGATCGCCGAGGCGCTGACGATGTCGGTACGAACGGTCGAGGGCCATCTGTATCGGGCCCAGGCCAAGACCGGAACCCACGACCGGCACGAACTCGCGGCTCTGCTGCGCGAACAGTGGCGTTGACGCAGAACCGCTTCGAGTAGTGGAACTACTCGGTCGGGCCCCGGCCAGCTCGGTGGGAACGTCAGGAACCCCCTGCGCGGGTCGGAACCGAAGTCGGTGACGACGTCGGCGAACGCACCGAGCGGGATGCTGCGGGACGACTCCGTCCCTGCCGTCCAGTAGGTACGTCGACGGGTGCGCGCTCGGTCCAGGGTCTCGCGCGCGAGTCGGGTCTTGCCGACGCCCGGTGCGCCGGCAATGACGCCGCCGGCGCAGGAGCCGTCAGCGGCCACGCGCTGAGCACATGCGGATTCCAGGTCACCACAGCAGCGGAAATCCAGCGTCGGACGACACCTGGAGGGTCTCCGGTTCGGCCTCCGCGACGCGCACGAGTCTGTCCGGCGCGCCTACGTCGATGTACTCGGCGAACGGCTCGTTGTCGGCTTTCCCTGCCCGTATCGGTCGCACTGTCGCGTGCGGCTTCGGCAGCTTCTCGGATATCGCATCCGTGGTCTCGATGTTCTCGTCCATGCATCGAGGGTTGTGCTGCGGCGCGCGGGTGGCACGCGTAGAGGGGTACTCGATTCGGGTCCGTGCCGGACCGGTACGCCACGTCGTGTCCCCTGCGTATCGCGGTCCGGCACGAGGGCCGGACTGGAGTAGTGCGCTACTCACCTCTCCCGGCGCTGGGCGTCCGATGCTGAGTGTGCGGTCCGGAGATCCGGTCCGCCCGGGCGGTCGTCACCGCGTCGAACTTCTGTCCGGACCATCGGAACGACAAGGACAGCCATGACATCCAACAGCATCCGCAGCCCGCTGTCACCGCCGCAGCCGAGGCGAACGCCCCCACCGTGTACATCGTCGCGGGAGCCACCGATCGTCCGGGGAACGTGGCTGCTGGGATCCACGAGGGATCTGCTTCGCGATCCCCTCGAACTCGGTCTACGCGGGTATGCAGAGGGCGGCGACGTCGTACGCTACGTCGTCGGACTGCCGGGCCGGCGCCGCGAGTTCTTCACGGTCAATCACCCGGACGGGGTCGGGGAACTGCTGAACGCCCCGCGCCACCTCGACTACCGGAAGGACTCGGAGTTCTACCGCGCAATGCGCGACCTGTACGGGAACGGCCTGGTCACGAGCCAGGACGAGACATGGTTGCGTCAGCGTCGGTTCATCCAGCCCCTGTTCACCCCGCAGAGCGTAGACGGCTACGTGACGCCGATGGTCGCGGAAGCCGATCGTGTGGCCATTCGGTGGCACAACTGCACGAGTCGTCTCGTCGACCTCGACGGGGAGATGAGGGCGCTGACGCTCGGTGTCGCCGCTCGCATCCTGTTCGGCGTGCAGGCGCCTCGAATGCTGCCGATCCTACGCACGACATTGCCCGTCCTCGGACGCGCCGTCCTGCAGCAGGGTGCGTCCGCGATTCGGTTTCCCTCTTCGTGGCCGACGCCGGGGAATCGCAGAATCGCAAGTGCGGAGTCCCGTCTCGACGGGTTGTGTGACGCGATCATCGAGCGTCGCCGCACCGTCGCCGAACCGGGGACGGACCTGCTCGGGCGCCTGGTGGCGGCCCGAGAAGACGGCGACACGTTGTCCACCGAGGAAATTCGCGATCAGGTCAAGGTGTTCCTGCTGGCAGGGCACGACACCACGGCGACCATGTTGACGTTCGCGCTGTACCTGCTCGGCAAGGACGCCGGTGTGCAGGATCAGGCGCGGGACGAAGCCGAACGCGTGCTGGGCGCCGGGACACCGACTGCCTCCGACGTCCACAGGCTGACGTACACGACGATGGTGCTCGAGGAGGCTGCCCGGTTGTATCCACCCTCGCCGTACCTGACACGGCGGGCCGTCGAGGAGAGCGAGGTGTGCGGGTACCGGATCCCTGCAGGGGCGGACGTCAATCTGGCGCCGTGGGTGATCCACCATCGTGCCGATCTGTGGCCGGATCCGTTCCGGTTCGACCCGGATCGCTTCACTCCGGACAGGGTGAAGGAGCGTCACAAGTATGCGTGGTTCCCCTTCGGTCACGGTCCCCGCGGCTGTATCGGTCAGCGCTTCGCCATGCTGGAGGCAGCGGTGACCTTGGCGATCCTGTTGCGTGAGTTCGAGTTCCGCTCCCCTCCTGGGTCGGTGCCGTTGACCGTCGACCTGCTGCTGCACCCGGCCGGCGAGGTGCCGTGCCGTGTTCGCAGGCGTGTGCCGGTGCACTCCGCCGTCCATCGGACGCACCAACCGTCGTGATCGGGCGGCGGTCGCGGCCGGGGACCGCCGAGTCCGAGGTGGCGCATGCCCGACCGATCGCAGATCCTCGTGTTCCCGGAAATTCACGGCGTGGGCAGATTCCGAAGATGCGAGCAGATCCATGTGCCCTTGACACCCTCCGGGTCGCGCCCCAAACTGACAACGTGCGTAGTCAAAACGAGGTGGTGCCGCTCGGCCCGGACAGCCTGACGTGGAAGTACTTCGGCGGCTGGCGCGGAATGGTGTTCGGGCCGTGGGCCGGATCGATGCAGAACATGCACCCCGGTCTCGGCGCGGCCGTGGAGGAGCACTCGCAGTTCTTCGACGAGCGGTGGGAACGGCTGTACCGCTCGCTGTACCCCATCTACGGGGTCGTCTTCGACGGGCCGCGCGCCCCGGAGACCGCCGCGCGGGTGCGCGGCTACCACGACACGATCAAGGGAATCGACAAGCAGGGCCGGCGCTACCACGCCCTCGACCCCGACACGTTCTACTGGGCGCACGCCACGTTCTTCTACAGCCTCGTCGTCTCGATCGAATGGTTCGACGGCCCGCTCCCGCTCGCCGACAAGCACCGGCTGTTCGACGAGCACGTGCAGTGGTACCGGCTCTACGGGATGTCGATGCGGTCCGTCCCCGACAGCTGGGAGGATTTCCTGTGCTACTGGGACCGCATGTGCCGCGAGGTCCTCGAGGACAACAAGGCGACCCGCGACGTGCTCGACCTCTCGCACCTGGGCCGGCCGCCGTTCGTGCGGTGGGTGCCCGCGAGCGTGTGGGCGGTGCTGCGGCCGCCGGTGACCCGCGGGTTCCTGTGGCTGACGGTCGGCCTGTACGACCCGGCGGTGCGCGACCTCCTCGGGTTCACCTTCTCGCGCCGGGAGCAGCGCCTGCACCGCCTCGTCGGCCGATCGATCGGGCTGGGGGAGAAGCTCGTTCCCCGGCGTCATCGCTACCATCCCCGCGCCCGCGCCGGCTGGGACCGGGCCCGGGGCCGCGTCCCGGCGGACGCGCCCGTCGTGCACACCCCCGACCGCAACCTGCCGCCGGCGCACCTGATGGACAGCCCGATGCACTACACCGGGACGCACGAGACCGTGGGCAGTGCCCGGCACTGACCCGCAGCGCCCGACATCCCCGTTTCGGCGTGATCCGTATGGGTGCTTCGACACGAGGCATTCACGAAGGGATCGGCGTCATGGTCGAGGCAGAACGGACCGCTGCACCCGCCCGGGAGCTGGCCCTGCCCGGAGTCGTTCACGGCCTGGAGATCGACACACTGTGGGACGGGATCTTCCACGTCGTCACCTGGCTCGCCGTCCTTGTCGGGCTCGCCTTGCTGTACTCGCGGCTGACCCGCGCCCCCGGACGCGTCTGGACGTTGCGGTCGCTGTGGGGCCGGATACTCGTCGGACGGTCCTCTCCGTGCGCGCGCCCTCGCCGCGAAGGTTCAGCACCCGCCACACCTGATTTGGTAAAGTGCAAGTAATGCACCGATGGCACGCGCTCGACACCACCGCCACGCTGGATCGTCTGGGCACCTCGCCGACCGGGCTGAGCTCGGACGAAGCAGAGCGGCGGCTGACCGAGCACGGTCCGAATGAGCTGCCGCGTCCCCCGTCGGACCGCTGGTGGTGGCGGCTGCTACGGCAGTTCCACAACGTCCTGCTCTACGTGATGCTCGGCGCCGCGGTCATCACCGCGTTCCTGCAGCACTGGATCGACACGGCGGTGCTGCTCGCCGCCGTCGTGATCAATGCGCTCCTCGGATTCGTGCAGGAGGGGCGGGCCGAATCGGCGCTCGACTCGATCCGGGCGATGCTCGCACCCCGCGCCCGCGTGCACCGGGACGGACGGATCGTCGATCTCCCCGCGGCCGACCTGGTGCCCGGCGACGTCGTCCGACTCGTCTCCGGAGACCGGGTGCCCGCCGACCTGCGGTTGATCCGCGTGCGCGAACTCCGAGTCGACGAGGCGGCCCTGACCGGGGAATCCGTCCCGGTGGACAAGACGTCCCACCCGGTGGACGCGGACAGCGAACTCGGGGATCGCCGGTCGGCCGCCTACGCCGGAACCGTTGCCGTGTTCGGGCAGGGTGACGGTGTGGTCACCGCTACCGGTGTCCACACCGAACTCGGCCGCATCAATGCCCTCCTCGCCGGAATTCCGAAGACCACGACGCCGCTGCTGCGGCAGATCGGCCGGTTCGCCCGGTGGTTGGCCGTGGTCATCCTGGTCGCCGCTGCGGCGACGTTCGTACTCGGAATCGCGTGGCGCGGGGAATCCCCGGCGCAGATGTTCACCCTCGTCGTCGCGCTCGCCGCCTCGGCCATCCCCGAGGGGCTGCCGGCGATCATGACGGTCACCCTTTCGCTCGGGGTGCAGCGGATGGCCCGGCGCAACGCGGTGATCCGGCGACTACCGGCGGTCGAGACGCTCGGTTCGGTCACCGTGATCTGCTCCGACAAGACCGGCACGCTCACCCGCAACGAGATGACTGTGCAGAAGGTGTTGTGCGCGCACCACCGCATCGACGTCGGCGGGATCGGCTACGCCCCGGTCGGGGCGCTGACCGCCGGCGAAGGCACCGTCGTGGATCGGGCATCCGTCCCCCCGCTGGATCTGGCCGTGCGGGCCGGTGTGCTGTGCAACGACGCGCGCCTGCTCGACGTGGACGGGGCATGGCAGATCGAGGGCGACCCCACCGAGGCGGCACTGCTCGTACTCGGACGCAAGGCGGGACTGACTCAGCAGGACGCCGAGCACGCCTGGCCGCGTCTGGACGTCGTGCCCTTCGAATCCGAACACCGATTCATGGCCACCCTGCACCGCGCCGACGACGATGTGCACGAGCGGATCTTCCTCAAAGGCGCGCCGGAGAAGGTGCTCGCGGCGTGTACCCATCAGCTCGAGAAGGACGGCTCGCGGACCGTCGTCGACACGGCCTACTGGAGCACCCGCGCGACAGAGACCGCCACGCAGGGACTTCGCGTGCTGGCCCTGGCCTACCGGGACCGCGACGCCGTCGGTGCAACCCTCGACTTCGAGGACGCCGAGCACGACTTCACCCTGCTCGCGCTTGTCGGGATCATCGACCCGCCCCGCGAGGAAGCCGTCGTCGCGGTCCGCGAATGCCACCGGGCGGGCATCACGGTCAAGATGATCACCGGCGATCACGCCGACACGGCCGCCGAGATCGGCACCCAGATGGGACTGGGCATCGGCTCGCGGCCCGTCACCGGCGCCGAGATCGAAGCACTCGACGAACCTGCGCTGCGGCGCGTGGTCGCCGACACCGACGTGTTCGCCCGGGCCAGCCCCGAACACAAGTTGCGCCTGGTGCGGGCACTGCAGGAGAACGGCCACGTGGTGGCGATGACCGGCGACGGCGTCAACGACGCCCCGGCCCTCACCCGCGCCGACGTCGGTGTGGCGATGGGTGCCGGCGGCACCGAGGCCGCCAAGGAAGCCGCCGACATGGTGCTGGCGGACGACAACTTCGCGACGATCGCCGCGGCGGTGCGCGAGGGTCGCGGCGTCTACGACAACCTCAAGAAGTTCGTGCTGTTCATGCTGCCCACCAACGGCGGCGAAGCGCTCGTGGTGATCGCCGCGATCCTGTTCCAGCTGACGCTGCCGCTCACCCCGGCCCAGGTGCTGTGGATCAACCTGGCCACGGTCAGCACCCTGGGCCTGGCACTCGCGTTCGAACCGACCGAGGCGTCCGTGATGCGCAGGCCGCCGCGTCCGCCCACCGAGTCGCTGTTGTCGGCGTTCTTCGTGTGGCGCGTGGCGATGGTGTCGGTGCTCATGATGGCCGGCGCGCTGGGGCTGTTCCTGTGGGAGCTGGAATCGGGTACGACCGTGGAGGTGGCCCGCACGATCGCGGTCAACGCGATCGTCGTGGCCGAGATGTTCTACCTGATCAACAGCCGCCGAATCGAGGGCTCGGTCCTGAACCGGGAGGGGCTGTTCGGCAACCGCTACGTACTGGGTGCGATCACCGCCTGCATCGGGCTGCAGCTGCTCTACACCTACACGTCGTTCTTCCAGACCGTGTTCGGCTCCGCGGGACTGACGCTCGTGGAGTGGGCGAAGGTGCTCGGCGTCGGGCTGACGGTCTTCTTCGTCGCCGAGGCGGAGAAATGGGCGGTCCGCCGCATCCGTGCCCGACGTGCCGAGTCGTGAGCACGATGGACACGTCCCCTCTTCGGCACATCCTGGTCGCCACCGACCTGTCCGACGGCGCGGCCGACGCGGTGCGCCGCGCTGCACAACTCGCCCGCGAGCACCATGCGCATCTCACCGCCGTGCAGGTCGTGCCGTCCCCGGCCGCACCGGAGACGACGCGGCGCGCGCACACTCTCCTGACGGACCATCTGCGCCGCTGCGGCGGCGACATCGAGGGCGTGGTCCGGGCCGGTGAGGTCGCCTCCACCGTCGGCGCCCTCGCCCGGGAACGCGACACCGACCTGCTGGTCGTCGGCGCGCACGGAGCCCGCCGGCTCGCCGGAGCGTTGCTGGGCAGCACCGCCGAACGTCTCGTCGGCACCAGCACCGCGACCGTACTGGTGGTCAAGAATCCACCGGCCGGCCCCTACCAGACCGTCCTCCTGGCCGTCGACACCTCTCGTGCCGCCACCTCGGCCGCCCACACCGCCGCAGCCTGGACCCCCGAGGCCGACCATGTTCTCGTACACGTGTCCGTCGTGATGGGCGAACAACTCATGCGACTGCACGGCGCCGACGACGCCGCGCTGGCGCAGCTGCGGCACGTCAGCACCGAACAGATCCGCCTCCACCTCGACGAACTCGCCGCGACCCTGATCCCCGAGCCCGCCGATACCCGCATCGAATCCGGCCACGCCCCCTCGATGATTCCGGAGATCGGAGCCGAGCACCGCGCCGAGCTGATCGCTGTCGGAACCGGGGAGCGTTCCGCCCTCGAATACGCAGTGCTCGGCAGCGTCGCCCAGCACGTGCTGCGACACGCCACCACGGACGTCCTGGTGGTGCCGGACACCGGTGCTCGCGCCAGGTGATCGATGCCCCGTCCGTAGCGTTGCGCCCAATGTTCCGGTGAGTGAGCACTTCTCGTGCCATCGCCCGGCGTGTCGTCACGAGAAGTGCATCGTCGGCGATCGCATCAGTCCGGGTGAGCCGCGCGCCACGCCTGCCAGACCTCGGGGCGGAGGCGGCCGCGGTCCGGCACGGGTAGGCCCTGCGTGCGGGCCCAGGCTCGGACCTCGGCCGTCGACGGCGCCGCGGTGGCGGGCGCGGCGATGCGGGCGATGGCCGGGCTCTCGGTCTCGGCCCAGACGTAGGCGGCCGCGAGATACCGGTAGGTCCACTGTTCGGCGAGTGCACGGGTGTCGCAGAACACGATCGGCACGTTCGGCCAGCGCACCTGCAGCTCGGCCAGGCCGTCGGCGACGGTCGCCGGCCGCACCCGGTCGAGCGCGAAGATCGCCGAATATCGGTCCTCGACGACGACCGCGGCGCGCGGCAGCGCCGCCAGCTCGGCCAGTGCGTAGCGCAGGGTGCCGTTCGTCAGGCTGCCTACCAGGTCCGGAATCGATTTGCGTTCCACCGAGGCCACGAGACGCTCGTCGTGGAAGACGCCGTAGTCACCGCACGGCAGTGCCCGCTTGGTGAGGACGACCTGCTGGTCGGCGAACCGGTAGGCGTAGCGCTCGTGCGAGTCGACGACGATCGGCAGGTCGGCGACGCCCGCGGCGCGGGCGGTGGGAGTGCGCACGTTGGGGCGGGCCTGCTTGCGGGTGCGGGGGGACTGCCAGAACACGACGTCGCGTCCGCGGGCGGTGGTGTACACGATCTGTGAGCGGTTCTCGCGACCGCGGTCGAGCACCAGGTCGATCGCCGCGCCGCGGCGTGCGCACGACCGGACGGCAACGCGCTCGACGACCTCGGGGTCGTCGGGCCACTCCTCGCTCGGCACGGGGTGGCAGTACAGCGCCTTCGTGCGCGGCCAGGTGCCGGAGGTCCGGAACACCAGCCCGCCGTCGAGGGGTACGCGCAGCAGGTAGCCCAGCTTGGACGCCGGGTCGGGGTTCACCGCGATCACCATTTCCACAGCTGTCAGGTTCCCATCCAGTGGAACTGTGCGCGGAAGTTGTCTGCCGGTTCGTGCCGTCGGGGCATCATTGGCGATTGATTGATCGATTACTCAATGAAGGAGGACGCACGTGAACTGTCTGAACGGGGAGACGGCCCTGGTGACCGGGGCGGGCCAGGGCGTCGGTCGCGGCATCGCCCTCGCGCTCGCGGCGGCCGGGGCCCGCGTGGCCCTCGCCGGCCGGACGGCGGAGAAGGTCGAGAAGGTGGCGGCGGAAATCGAGGAGCGGGGTGGTCGCGCGGCCGCATTCGAGTGCGACGTCACCGATGCGGATCGCATCGACCGTCTGGTCGAGCAGGTCGTCGCGCGCTTCGGCGGACTGTCGATCCTGGTGAACAACGCCCAGACCACCGTTCACGGCCATCTGCTCGAGTTGGACGAGGAGGTCTACCAGCGGGGAATGGACTCGGGACCGACCGCCACCCTGCGCCTGATGCGGGCATGCCACTCCCACCTGAAGGGCCGGGGTTCGATCGTCAACCTGGGGTCCGCGGCGGGAGTGCGCTGGGACCCGTCCGGATACGGCGGCTACGCCGCCGCCAAGGAAGCAATCCGGGTGCTGACCCGCACGGCAGCATGCGAGTGGGCGGCCGACGGAATCCGCGTCAACGCGATTCTCCCACTCGCGAATTCACCCGCGCTCGAGGTCTGGGCGCAAGACAGCCCGGACGAGGCGCGGGCCTACCTCGACACCGTACCCCTCGGTCGTCTCGGCGACCCCGAAACCGACATCGGCCCGGCGGTGGTGTTCCTGTGCAGTCCGGCTGCGCAGTACATCACCGGTCACTCACTGCCCGTCGACGGCGGCCAGGCGCTCATGCGATGAACAGATCCACGGACGAACACCCGAAGGAGAGAAACGTGCAGATTCCCGACGTGCTCGAACCGGCCCGGCCCAGCGAACAGGTGTCCCGCTGAGCTGACACCCCGCAGCGACGGAGCGGGGAACTTCCTACGCTCGGTGTACCCGAGGAAGGAAGTGATCGGATGCAGTCGCTCGAGTGCCACACGTGTGGCAACAAGGTGCTGGTGGCGAAGTACAGCCCGGTACACACGAGCATTCAATGGACCGGACCGGCCCACGAGACGTGCCGTGAATTCGCTTCGGCGGCAATCGCGGACAAGACCACGACCTACCTGCCCCGCTGTGGGGCGCTGCACGAGTCGGTCGATCGCGCCGTGCGCGACGGCCGGCTCGTGCCCTCCCGCCGGGTCGAACCCCAGCAGATCGAACCGTAGCCGGTCCGGCGTCGCCGCACCTGGAAGCACATCACTTGGAGGACTTCATGACTGTCGAACTCGAGACCATCGAGGTTCGGAGCGTCGAGACGGGGACCAACCCGACGCGGTATGCCCGCGGCTGGCACTGCCTCGGCCTGGCCAAGGCCTTCCACGACGGAAAGCCGCACCAGATACAGGTTTTCGGAACCGATCTGGTGGTCTTCGAGGACTCGAAGGGCGCCCTGCACGTGCTCGACGCCTTCTGCCGCCACATGGGCGGCAATCTGGCGCGTGGCGAGATCAAGGGCGACACGATTGCGTGCCCGTTCCACGACTGGCGGTGGGGTGGCGACGGTCGGTGCGCGGAAGTCCCGTACGCCCGCCGCACACCCAAACTTGCCCGGACGAAGTCGTGGATCAGCATGGAGCGCAACGGCTTGCTGTTCGTGTGGAACGATCCGCAGGGAAATCCGCCGCCGGCGGACGTGACGATCCCGGAGATCCCCGACTACGGGACCGACGTCTGGAGCGAGTGGACGTGGAACACCTTCCACGTGACCGGGTCGAACTGCCGGGAAATCGTCGACAACGTCGTCGACATGGCGCACTTCTTCTACGTCCATTTCCAGATGCCGCAGTACTTCAAGAATGTCTTCGAAGGGCACGTCGCCGCCCAGCATATGCGTTCGACGGGCCGCGACGACATCAAGACGGGTGTGCAGCTCGACCTCCCGGATTCTCAGACCATCTCGGACGCGATGTACTACGGTCCGTCCTTCATGCTCGACACCGTCTACACGGTGTCCGGGGATGTGACGGTCGAAACCAAGCTCGTCAACTGCCACTACCCTGTCACGCAGGACTCGTTCGTGCTGCAGTTCGGCACCGTCGTCAAGAAGGTGGACGGGGTCGGGGACGAGGAGGCCGCTGCGATGGCGACGATGTTCACCGAGGGCGTGGAGACGCAGTTCAAACAGGACGTCGAGATCTGGAAGCACAAGACCCGGATCGAGAATCCGTTGCTGACCGAGGAGGACGGCCCGGTCTACCAGTTGCGTCGCTGGTACAGCCAGTTCTTCGTCGACGTCGAGGACGTCACCCCGGACATGGTGCAGCGCTTCGAATTCGAGGTGGACACCACCCGTGCGCTGGAGAACTGGCAGAAGGAGGTCGACGAGACCCTCGCACGCCGGGCCTGATCGGTCGATGTGCGCACGCCCCCGTGGCCGGTCATTCGGCGCGGGGGCGGAAGCCGTCGACGAAGATGCGGGTGATCTCGCGAGCGAGATCGGCGTTGGAACGCTCCGACGTCGGTCGGTGCCACCGCGGTGCCTGCCAGACGGCATCACGGATCAGCTGGTAGAACACGTCCGGGTCGATGTCGTCGCGGAACGTCCCCTCGGCCACGCCGTCGGCGATGGCCGCCCGCCACGCTCTCTCGACCTCGTCGGCGGTCTCGGCCAGGTCGGCCTCGACGAGGCGGTCGCGCATGTACTCGCCCTCGCGCTGCCAGATCGTCGTGGCGCCGCGGTAGTCCTCCGACGTGGACAGGGCCAGCAACGCGAGTGCCTCGATCCGGTCGACCGGGGTCTGGGACTGCGCGGTGATCTCGCGACACCGCCCGCCCAGGTCGTCGATGTACTCGCGGATCAATTCGGTGACGATCGCTTCCTTGGACGGGAAGTAGTGGTAGAGCGCTCCGGAGTAGACGCCGACCTCGTCGGCGATCTCCCGGATGGTCGTCGCCGCAATCCCTTTGGACGCGAAGAGGTGTGCGGATCTGTCCAGGATCTGGCGGCGGCGCTCGTGCGGATCCATGGCACTCCTCGGGACTCGGTCGTCGGCCGGTCCATTGTGCCACATCTATTGATCAATCGATCAATGCGGTGTCACACCGCAGTCCGGGCGTTTCCGGCACGCAGGTGGGTGAAGCGCCGCCACGCGGTCAGTGCGGCCACGCGCACCGGAGCGGCCAGGGCGGTGGCGCGGATCGATGCAGACGGACCGCTGAGGGAGAGTGCTCCGACGCACTTGCCGGCCGGTCCGATCGGCGCCGCGACACAGGAGACGCCGGGCGCGGCCTCGTCGCGTTCGTGCGCGACGTGCTGCTCGCGCATGCGGGCGAGTTCGCTGCGCAACCGGCCCGGGTCGGTGACGCTGTGCGGGGTCCGGGCGGGGAGGGGATGATCGGCGAAGAGGGCTTCCACATCGTATTGCCCTTGTGCGAGAAGAGCTTTGCCCAGTGCCGTGCAGTGTGCCGGCTGCCGGCCACCCACGCGGGAGGGGATGCGCATCGAGTAGGGTCCGCCGACCTTCTCCAGGTACAGCACCTCGGTGCCCGTGAGCACCGCCAGGTGGACGACGAGGCCGGTGCGGCCGTGCAACTCGTGCATGACGGGTAGTGCGGCTCGGTGGAGGGCGTCGTTGTGCTGGACGAGGGAGCCGAGCTCGAGCATCTTCGTGCCCAGCGAGTACGCGGGTGCGTCCCGTCGGACCCAGCCGATCTCGACGAGCTGGTTCAGTAACCGGTGCGTGGACGAGCGGGGCATGCCCGTCAAGCGGGTGAGCTCGGCCAGGGTGAGCCGTTCGCTGTCGCGGAACGCCTCGAGCAGCCGGGCAGCGCGATCGATCACCGCCACCGGCACATCGTTGTGCGTCGTCACTATGCCTCCCACTGCGACAGAGGGTCCTTTACTGATCAAGCGATCAATCAATGATTGTGGTGACTCTAACAGCTCGGCGGCGGACCGTGAAGAGAAACACAGGATGGACGCGGTCGCGATGCCCATACCGATGCCGAACAGCAGCACCCACAGCACGAGCGGGAACTTCGCCGAGTGCGCGAACGCGGTGAGCACTGGCCCGGCACGTGGTGACAGCGGACGGGACGGGAATCGTCTACGACAGCCGCGGGTTCTTCGTCGCGTTCCTCGTGGCTGCCGTCGCCGCGCTCGCCGGTGCGGTGCTGGCGTTCTGGATCACGGCCGGGAGACGCGGGGAGGCGCCGCTCGCTGAACATCGGTCGTCCGTGACTGCGCAGTTGTCGTTGCCCGCGTCGGGGTGTCGTCACGACAACTGCGCAGTCGACCGGTCAGTGGGTGGCGAGCGCGACCCGGCGGCGGTCGTCGGCCTCGTCACCTGTCCGGGCGCACGATGCAGCGGAAACCGATGTGGCACGTCGACGTCTCGACCGACTCGCCCTGCCGCGCCGCCGGACGGTAGCGGAGGCAGTAGTTCGGCGCGCACAGGTGCGAGCCACCCTTGATCACGCGCCGCGGGTACGGGCCGGACTCGTCGCCGGCACCCGTACGGGGATTGCTGGGGATGCAGCAGGCGTGCGCGGGGGCGGTGTCCCGACCGTCGGCGCCGTGGTGCGCGGTGTAGTGGTCCGCCGTCCACTCCCACACGTTGCCGGCCATGTCGACCAGTCCGTAGCCGTTGGCACGGTAGGAGCCGACGGGCGAGGTCCCCACGAAGCCGTCCTCGCCGGTGTTCTCCCACGGGAAGCGGCCCTGCCAGGTGTTGGCGCGGTAGCGGCCGTGGGGAGCGAACTCGTCGCCCCACACGAACCGCGCCCGATCCAGGCCACCGCGCGCGGCGAACTCCCATTCCGCCTCGGTCGGCAGCTCCTTGCCGGCCCACTGCGCGTAGGCGAGCGCATCGAAGTGCGACACGTGCGTGACCGGGTGACGGTCGCGTCCCGCCACGGTGCTGCCGGGCCCTTCCGGGTGCCGCCACTGCGCGCCCGGCGTCCACGCCCACCAGCGGCGGTAGTCGTCGAGCGGCACCGGACCTGGCGGTGGCACGAAGACCAGCGACCCCGGCACCAGCAGCTCGGGTTCCGCGTCGGGGTAGTCCCGCGGATCGGGTGCCGTCTCGGCGGTGGTGACGTGCCCGGTGTCCTTCACGAACCGCCGGAACTCGGCGACGGTCACCGGATGCTCGTCCATGAAGAACCCGTCAACCCGGACCTGGTGCACGGGACGCTCCTCGGGATAGAACTCCTCCGACCCCATCCAGAATGTCCCGCCGGGGATCCATGCCATGTTCCTGGGCGCGGTGGAAGTTGCTGTGGGGGCAGCCATGCACTCCAGGTTCTCAGACAGGCGCGCCGAGTGGGCGGGTTGTCCCGCTGGCGGGGTACTACGCGGAGCCGACCGACCAACCTCCCTGGGGACATCACACCCAGCGCACGGCCACCATCGTGATACCGCTGGTGTCTCGAGGTCGATGCACTACCGGGGATGGCTCACGTGTCGACCGAATTCGCCTCCGGCGGGATCCGGCCCGGCAATGTTGTCGGAATCGACATCGACGGTGATCCTCGTGTCCTGTGGGGTCGAGGCCGAGACACCAGACGGAAGGGGCTGACTTTGTCAGGTGCCACGCGGTCCCGTGTTCGCCGACAGTGTGCTGCGCACTCTCGTGGGCAACCTGACGCGTCGGCTGCTGCCGCCCTGGCCGCAGTGAACGGTGGTTCGGGTGCTGGTTCAATCTCGTTCGAGTTGTGCGACAACCAGATGCAGTGCGGCCGTGGTGGTGAGGGTTCGGACCCGTTCGCGGTCCCCGGGGAAGCGGCGGGTGACGGTGTACGTCGGCCGTCCGTCGATCGCGACGCCGAAGCAGACTGTGCCCACCGGCTTGGTCTCGGTGCCACCGTCGGGACCGGCGATCCCGGTGGTGGAGACCGCGACGTCGGCCCCGAGACGGCGTCGGGCGCCCTCGGCCATCGCTGCGGCGACCTGCTCGCTCACTGCACCGTGCGTGGCGATCATCTCGGCCGGTACATCGATCAGATCGGACTTCGCGTCGTTGGAGTACGAGACGACCCCGCCCATGACATAGGCCGACGAACCGGGGCGGGCGGTGAGACGCGCAGCGATGAGCCCGCCGGTGCACGACTCCGCAGTCGCGATCAGCCGGCCGTCGAGGGCGTCGATCAGCCGGTCGTCGATGGTGGAGCCGTCGGTCGAGAAGATCTTGTGTCCATGGTGTTCGGCGAGAACATCGAGAAGACGGCGATAGACGTCCGCGTCGCCGGAAGCGAATCGGGTCACCATGTCGAGTTCACCGTGTCGAAGACAGGTGGTGATCTCGAGTCGATCCAGGCCGGCGATCTCTGCTTCGGCCCGGCGCAGTGTCTCGGCGAGTTGCGCCTCGTGCAGTCCGTAGGCGCGCACGGTCTCCTGCTGCATGTCGTCGGCTCGGGTCAGCACCTCGGCCACCGCAGGTGAGGTGATCGCGCTCGGCCACATCGCCTGCAACTCACCGGGCGGCCCGGGGAGGACGACGATGGTCGGGACCGGCCGGTCACCGGCTACTGCGGGGATCACCACGCCCGGTGCTGTGCCGGTCGGCGGTAGGGCGGTGGCACCGGTGGGGACCCGCGCCTGTTTGCGGATCCCGGTACGCGTCGGCCCTTTGTCGAGATCCGGGGTGTCCGGGCGGTAGCGGCGGATGACACCCGCGATGTGTTCCTCGAGTTCGGGGTCGAGCAGCAGGTCACGATGACAGAACTCGGCGACGGTAGCGACGGTGAGGTCGTCGGCGGTAGGGCCGAGCCCACCGCTGGTGACGATGAGGTCGACGCCCTGGTCGGCGAGGAAGCGCAGTTGTGCGATCAGGTCGGCGGGCCGGTCGCCGCAGATCGTGATGTGGGCGACGTCGACGCCGAGTGTCAGGAGCTGACGAGACAACCACGGTCCGTTCTGGTCGGCAATCCTCCCGGTCAGCACCTCGGTCCCGGTTACGACGATTCCTGCACGCACGCTCACGGCGTCGAGCCTAGTCGGCAGCGTCCCTGCTCAGCGGTGACGTCGGCGAATAAGACCGATGGGCACACTCTCGTGTCGATTTCGCATTCGATGGTGGCTATCGGCGGGAAGCCGCATGCCTCCGAGCAGCTGGCCCGCCTGACGGGCGGAGCACCTCAGCGGCGCGGTCCGTTCGTGCGTCGCACCCTGCACCGCAGCGACGTGCACCGCTGGGCGGGACGGCTGACGCAGCTGCCGACACGTGAACGGGCGAGGCTGCTGCGCGGCATCTCGCCCGCCCGGGCCCGGCAGATCCCCGCCGGTGCGATCGTCGCCGACGAGGCGATGCGCGCGCTCGACGTCGATCTGCTCGACGTGAGTCCGTGGGCACTGCGCGAGGGCGTGATGCTGCAGCACCTGGCGACGGTGACCGCCCCGGACGTCGCGTTGCCGCTGCAACCGCTCGTGCCCGCCGAGCCGGAGAAGGCGCAACTGGTGTCGTTGCCGACGGAAGCGTCGAAGCGAACGGGATTCGCGTGACGGGACGTTACTCGCGCATCATCGCCCATGTGCGCGGCCCGTCGCCGGGCAGATCCACGGCGCCGACGACGTCGAACCCGAGCCTGCGGTAGAACGCGACGTTCCGCTCCGATGAGGTCTCGAGATACGCCGGTACCCCCGCCTCGCGGGCCTCCCGGAGGCCGGGGGCGAGGACCGCGCCGCCCAGGCCCGAGCCCTGCCGGTCCGGATCGACGGCGACGGTCGCGAGGAACCACGCCGGCTCGCTGGGCCGCAGCGGGGCCAGCGCCTCGTCCGCGGCCGTCGCCGCGTCGGCCCGATCGCCGGACAGCTCGGAGACGCGCGCGGCGATGCGTGCGAAAGCTTCTGGGGTATCGGTGGATTCGGGCGTGATCCACACGGCGACGGCCGTGGCGTCGTCGGACACCCACACTCGCCCGCAGCGCAGACCGATCTCGGTCAGGTACAACCGCTGCAACTCCTCGACGCGGTGCAGGTGGTCGCGGGCGTCGACGGTGTGGCGGGTGAAGGGATAGTCCGCGAAGGCGCGCACCAGGGTGCGGGTCGCGCGGTCGACGTCGGTGGGTTCTGCAGGGCGGATCTCGGTCATCGCGCCGAGCGTAGATGCCGGCCTGCGGCGGCCGCGAGTTCTTTTCAGTTCCTCACAGTCGCGCGACGGGGTGCTTTCCGATCTCGGGGCCGCGCGGCCTCGCGTCCATGCCGGAGCCGCGGGGACACGCCCTGCCCGGCCCCGACTGATCGCACCCGACTCCGCGGATCGCATCATGTGCACCAGTCATACTTCGGTCATGCTTGCAGTATGACCGTCAAGTTCACGATCAGCCTCCCGGACGAGGATGCCCACGTCCTCGACGAGTACATCCGGGATCATGGGCTCCGCGGCCGGTCGGCGGGAGTCCGGGCCGCTGTCCGCCTGCTCGCGGCAGCCGGACTCGAACGGGACTACGCCACAGCCTTTGCCGAGGTCGACACAGACGACGCGTGGGATGTCACCACGGCCGACACCGAATGATCCGCCGAGCGCAGATCCACTGGGTCGATCCGGACCCGGCGCAGGGTAGCGAAGCGGCCGAGCGCCGGCCGGCAGTGGTCGTGAGCAACGACCGCGCCAACGCGACCGCCGAGAATCTGGGCAGAGGAGTGGTCACCGTCGTTCCTCTGACCACCAACACCTCACACGTCTTTCCGTTCCAGGTACTCGTGGAACCCGACGAGTCAGGGCTGACCAGAGCAGCGAAAGCTCAGGCAGAACAGGTACGTTCGGTGTCCGTGCGTCGCCTGGACACCGAACCTGTCGGAAGGCTCGGGGCGAGAACTCTCGCAGCGCTCGAGGAAGCGCTGCGGCTACATCTCGATTTGCGTTGACGGCCGCCAGGTCTGGTCGGGCGAGCGCGGGGAGTGGCTGTCGTCTTGTCGGTCGAAGCCCGTCACCCCGGTTCTCGTCGCCTGACCGGGTCGGTGGGACGGATCTCGAACCGCTCGGGGATCCGCAGCCACGCGGTGCTCACCGTCGACCAGTCCCCGACGCCGGGCCACGGTCCGGACTGGCTGTGGCGGTAGCCGCCCGCCTCGTACCGGTCGTACGGCACCTCCGACAGCCGCGGATGGGCGCACAGCAGGCCGAGCGCAGACAGGTGCACGGCGTCCCACCGCTCGGCGATCGACGGCCAGTCCGGGACGTGCGCCCCGCGGTATTCGAGCGGGTGCGCGGCGATCAGCTCGGCCCAGTCGTCGGCGGTGTCGATCCGGACGATCCGTGCGACGTCCGGGTCGAAGTGCACCGTGTAGCGGGCGGGGTCGGTCGCGCTGCGCAGGTTCTCGCCGCTGGCACCCCACGTGTCGGACGTCCCGTCGTCGAGGGGCGTCGCGGTCCAGAACGCGCCGTCGGGCAGCGCCCCGGGCCGCGCGCGGTTGCGCACCCGCGGCACGCTCAGTTCGGTGACGGCGCCCTGATGCACCTGCGGGTTGACCAGCGTGTCGCGACTCGGCGCACGCAGGGCGTCGCAGATCGCCTCGCTCATCTCACGGACGGCGGGGGAGGTGACGGGCAGATCCAGGATCTCGTTGGCGCCGTTGCCGTAGAGGTACTCGCCGACGATCCGCAGCGCATTCTCGACGAAGTCCTCGAGCGAGTCGGCCTCGACGAACTCGGTGACGGACGGCTGTGGATCCGCGGTGCAGTAGGCGCGCAGGTGCCACTGGACGAGCATGCGGCCCGGCACGGTGTCGAGCAGGTTCGCCGCCACATCGGAACACATGGTCGACATGCTGCCGCATCGGTCGCGCTGTCGACACGAACTCCGCAATCCACCGATTTCGGTGTCGGTCCTCGTCGCTGCAGGACGCCGGCATGCCTGCGGAGCTTCCTGAACTGAGCGAGTCCCGGTGATCGGAGCCTGCAGCGATCGCAGGTTGTCCTTCAGATGGTGTCGACCTCCAGTAGGTGTTCGATGCCGCGGAGATCGTCCGCGTTGCGGGTGACGAGTCGGGCGTTGTTCGCGTGCGCGGTGGCGGCAATCATCAGATCGAGTGCTCGAGGCCGAGGTTTGCGACCGTACGCGTGCACGGCCGCGGCAAGCTGTCCGTAACTTCGAGCGACACTGGCGTCGACAGGGAGTGGCTCGAACGCGCGCTCCACGGCGACCAGGCGCTGCAACCGCTGAGCGCGCTGCTGCGCGGTGGTCGCGACCAGGACTCCGAAGTGCAGTTCCGCCAGACTCACGGCGCTGATCGCGACCTCGCCGTCAATGGGCGGAACATCCCTCGCGATCAGGATGCTCGTATCGAGTACCGTCCTCACCGCGATGCCCACGGGTCCGCGATCGGGTCGTCGATCAGGTTGCGGTCTGCCTCCCACGTCGGATCGGTGTCGGTTCGAAAGATGCCGGCGACCTCGTCGAAGGCACACCACGTCTTCCGGCCGGCCGGGCCGAGGATCGCACTCGGGCGGCCGGCGACTGTGATCAGCATCGTCTCTCCCGCTTCGGCACGCTTGACGTAGTCGCTGGCGTGCTGGCGCAGTTCCTTCAACCCCACACTCTCCATACCCGATGGTAGCACTAATGCTACTTATGGACTTCGACTTCGTGCGTGGCGAGTGCCGGATTGCAGAGCTCTGTTTCGACCACCGGCGGACGGCTCGCGCGGCAAGTGGACCCGAACCGGTCTTCACCTGCCGTCGATACAGCGGACGGTCTTCCTGCCGGGCCGGCAAGGGGCTACCGTTCGCGCATGCGCGCAGCCGTGGTCGTGGCCTGCCTGATCGCGGCGACCGCGTGCGCGCCACCACCGCCGTCCGAGTCGCCGGAGCCGCCGCCACCGCCGCGCGTCGCCGTCGACCACCGCGGCCTGACCCTGGACGCAAAACCGTGGTGGCCGGCCGGGCTCAACGCGTACCAGCTCGCCTCCGACTGGGACGTCAATGGCGGCTGCGGCGCGCAGGTGGATCTGGATGCGTACTTCTCGTCCCTGCCGCCGACGTCGCTGACCCGGTTCAACGCCTTCCAGGCGCTCGCGCTGAACCGGGTCACGGGGACCCTGGACTTCTCCGCGATCGACGCCGTGTTCGCCGCCGCGGAACGGAACGGGCAGCTGGTGATGCCGGTGCTGTCCCCGCAGGACGGCGCGTGCGGCAACGAGCTGTACAAGGATCGCGCCTGGTACGAGCACGGCTGGACCGTGCGCCGGGCGCCGTACGCGGTGAGCTTCGCGGACTGGGTGCGGCTGGCCGTGGACCGATGGCGGGTCTCACCCGCGCTCGCCGCATGGGACCTGCTGGGTGAGCCCGAGCCGGGCGTGTGCGGCGACGAGGTGTGCAGCCTGCCCCGACGTTCGTGCCCGGCCGACTCGGCGCAGCTGCTGCGGTCGTGGATCGACGCGGTCGGCCGCATCGTGCGCGAGACCGATCCGCGGCACCCGATCACCCTCGGCCTGATCGGCGGGGATCAGTGCGGCAGTGCCGGGGACGGCTACGCGCAGCTCGCACAGTCGCCCTACCTCGACGTGCTGCAGTACCACGACTACGACGACGCGGCGTGGCTGCCGGTGCGCCTCGGCCAGGTGACCAAGCCGATCCTGGTGGCCGAACTCGGCATCGAAGCCGGGAGTTGCCTGTCGCTCACCGAGCGCGCCCAGCGGGTGGACGAGGCGCTGACCGGCTACCGCGAGGCCGGTGCCGCCGGTGCGCTGCTGTGGGCGTTCGTGCCCGATCCGCGCGGTGACCAGTGCACCTACGACGTCGGCCCCGGCGATCCGGTGCGTGACGTGCTGGCGCGACACGGGAGCCGCTGACCTGGGCCGTCGAGCAGTTGGTCGAGTCCTGGCCATCGACCTCTCGGGGTCGAAGAGGCTATGCCGGAGCCGAATTCAGCTGATCCGAGCGGAAATGTGCTCGACAGCGGACGCCTTTCGTTCCTGACCGGTCGTCCTGGCGAGCCCGCACCCTTCCTGCAGTGGTCCGGCTACTTCACGGCGGATGGACCTTGTCGTCTGCCGAGCCGTGCGAACTATGTCAGCCCGGACCGCAATCCCTCAGACGTGGGATCGACATCGGTGGACTTCGGGCCCGAGGATCGATATCGGAGAGACGCGCGACTACATGGATATTCGACCCTGCAGTCGACACCTAGGCTCGGACCCGGAAGGAAAAATCCAATGAGTATCGTGGCAATCGCGGCTGTGGCAGTTGCGATCAAGCAGATGGCGGAGTCGCTGAGAACCGTTTACGGCGTCCTGGACGGCGACCGGGGCGTCGCTATCGCAGTTGCAAATCACACGTCGCATGAGCTCGAAATTGCCTGGACTTCATTCGACCACGGCGGATGGGCAGAACCGCCGGATCAGATGGTTCCGCCAGGAGAAGCCTCCCTGTTCTCGGTGAGAGACAAGGGCTTCATGACAGGAACAAAAGGGTGGCTGACATACAGCATCAATGGCTCGGACCCTCAGTGTTGGGCGCAGATCTTCTGGGATAATCCCTTCTTGGGGCAAAACAAGGCGGGGTGCTGGGATTTCAGCAGGGTCCCTGTAGGGGATGTCATGAAGAAGATGTTCCCCGAGGGTCTCCCGGTGAGTGCCGCGGGCTACCGGATGACCGCCATTTCGGGCACGGGAAATATTTGTCAGAACAAGTACGAGGTGTTCGAGGGGTGAATGAGACGTCCCCGATCCGACAGCGGCCCGGCGATCCGGTGCGGGGCGTGCTTCCCGGCACGGAGCCGCTGAAATGTGCCGTGTCGTCCCGCGAGTGCACGGACGTGCGCCCGGCCGTCATCTAACATCGAGCCACCGTGCGTCGGTTCGTTCGAACGTACGTGTCCGCCAAACGGATACGTCCGAGACCCGCGCGACGGAGGGCCCGCGGCCGCGGTGCTCCGGTGAAGGGGAGGAACTGCGGTATGAGGCGATCCCAGGGATTATGGTCGGTGGCGACGGTCCTGGCCGTGTCGATGTCGGCATGCTCCACCGAGTCGCCGCCGTCCGAACCGGCGGCCCCCGATTCCGCACCGGCGCACGTCGCGTCGGCGCCGGTGGAGGCCGGCGGGGTCGAGCTCACCGTGCAACTACCGGAGGGGGCGGTCACGGTCGAGGGGGCAGCGGGGGTGGCGCCGGTCGGCACCGAGTTGGTCGTCGATCCGCTCGACCCCGTCGACACCGGCGACGGCGCGGCATTGCGTTTGAGCCGGCCTGCCGCGTCGATCACCCTCGGAGGCGGGCAGCAGCCCGAGTCGGCGCTCACCGTCCGGTTCCGGATCCCGGACGGTGAGGACACGTTCGACGATCTGACCGACGATCAGCAGCCCGTGGTGGTCGCGCGCAGTGACCGCAACCCGGACGTCTCCGAGCTGCTGCCCGCAACGTGGGACGAGGCAACCCGAACACTCTCCGCCGAGACGACCCACCTGTCGGAGTTCCGCGGCGGAGTCGTCGACTTCTCCGACATGCGGCAGACCGTCGAGGAAAACGTGGAGGGCTTCTTCGGCACGTCGATCGACGAACCAGCGTGCCACGGTGAACCGGTGACGATCGGCGACGTCACCTACGATGCGATCACCCCAGGTGAGAAAGTCGTCTACCCCTGCCTGGCCGAGGAGGACGGCAAGCTCGTGGTGTCGCTGCACTCGAACTCTTCCCTCGGCTGGATCGCCCGGTCGACGCCGCCGCCCACGGAGCGGGCGGAGACCACCGAACTGTCGGTGGGCGCAGCCGGCAACTCGATCGTCTACGGATCGATCCTCGCGTCCGACGTCGGCGACGGTGCTCTGCTGCACCCGCGGGGCGTCACCGATCTGGTGTACGACACTTCCGACGTGCCACGGACGATCGACCTGCGCGTGCACGCCGCGATGTCGCTGGTCGACGCCGCCGCGCACGGCCTGTCGATGGTGTGGGGCGGGAACACACTGCTCGACATGACCAACCCCGGCGACATCGTCGCCACCTTGGACTGCATGGGCGATCCGATCACGATGGAAGGCATCGTGTCGGCGAGCGACCGGGAGGCAGGGGACCTGAGCCGCAAGGCGATCGAGTGCACCACCACCGCCGGTGGGTGGGCCGTCAAATCACCCAGCTTCTCGCCGGCCGGCACCGCGCGGGAGGCGTTGGGCAGCTTCGTCACCGGGATCGGTTCGCTGCCGAAGAGCGCCGGCTTGCTGGGGTCCATGGTGGAGGGGCTGGGCGGCGAATTCACCGGCCGCAACTCGGCGACGGTCGTCCTCCGCGCCCGCGGCGGCGATGCGGTGGACATGTCGGACGTGCCCGAGGAGGTGTACGCCATCGACCGCTTCGAACTCGACAACCAGATGACCGAACCGGTCCGCGCGGGCCGCAAGATCGGACCGTACCTGTATCAACTGTCGACCGGTGCGGACCCGGCCGTCGAAGTGTCGTACGGGTGGTCGGCCCGTACCGGCGACGAACGGTACGGCGGGGAGCACTGCCAGATCACCGTCACCCTCACCGGGCCGGAGGGGGAGCGTCACGAGGACCACAAGTCTGCCCGCTGCTCCGACGGGTACGCGTCGTCGTTCGGTGGACTGACGAAGTTTCGGGTAACCACCCCGGGCCAGTACACGCTGCGGCTGCAGGATGTCGTCACCGGTCTGAGCGCGGAGTCGACGTTCACCGTCGAGCGGTGAGACAAGGCGACGCACTCGACGCGACGGCTCGGGTCAGCTGGATGCTTCGGTCGCCGGGTGGGCCGGGAGGTGCGTGGCGGCCCAGCTGGCGAGAACCTTGAGCCGGTCCTCGGATGCGGTTGCGGGTTCGGCGGTGTAGATGGTCAGGTCCAGGACCCAGTGGTCGTCCGCGGCCAGGTCGAGGGAGTGGTAGACGAGGTCGAGCGGCCCGACCACGGGATGGTTGAACTGCTTGCTCCCGGCGTGGTGGATGCGGACATCGTGGGCCGCCCACCGGGTGCGGAATTCCTCGCTGAGCGTGGACAGTTCGCCGACGAGGTGGCGCAGGTCCTTGTTGTGGGGGTCGCGGCCGGCTTCGGCACGCAGCAGTGCGACGGTGACGTTGGCGGCGCCGTCCCAGTCCGGGAAGTAGTCCTGGGCGCCGGGGTCGAGGAACTGGAACCGGGCGATGTTGGCGGGTCTGCGGTCGTCGGTGAACAGCGGCGAATACAGCGCGCGGCCGAGCGCGTTGGTGGCGAGGATGTCCATGCGTCCGTTGCGGACGAACGCGGCGGAGGCGGTCATCGAATCGAGCATCCACTGCACCCTCGGCCGCACCTGAGCCTGTTTGCGGGCGCGGGGTGCGCGGTGGGTGGGCCGGGCGGCGCGGGCGAGGTCGAACAGGTAGGTGCGTTCGGCCTCGTCGAGTTGCAGTGCCCGGGCAACCGCCTCGAGGACGTCTTCGGAGACGCCGCCGATGTGCCCCTTCTCCAGGCGGGTGTACCACTCGGTGCTCACCCCGGCCAGCACGGCAACCTCCTCGCGTCGCAGCCCGGGGACCCGCCGGCGGCCGCCGCCGGCGGGTAGCCCGACCTGCTGCGGGGTCAGCCGGGCCCGCCGGGTGGCGAGGAAGTTCCGGATGTCGGCGCGATTGTCCACGCCGTCCACGGTACGTCCGGTGTGTCGCCGAGGGAGGTTGCAGTTGTTCCCCCATGAACGCGACCTCCCGTGCGGGCGGTGCGCGCTCGAGTTGCAGCAGTTCAGTGTGCCGACCCCGATCTGGGATTCGGGATCTCGAGGGAATCGAGGATGCTCACGGCGTCGTCGGTGAGCGGATCGACGGCGGTGTGTTCGTGCCCGGCGATTGTGACTTCCTGGCAGCGCCGCGCTGACATACTGGAAGAAACTCGCAGAATCAGACATCCTGAACTTGCGCGCAGATGCCGATACCGTGGGTCGAGATCGTCCGGAGGAGCCGTATGTGCACAGCCGCCAACTACACCGCCAAGGACCACTACTTCGGCCGGAACCTCGACCTCGAGTATTCGTACAGGGAATCGGTGACGGTCACGCCGCGTAACTTTCCGTTCGAGTTCCGCAGGGTGCCTGCGCAGAGGACGCATCACGCCATGATCGGTATGGCGACCGTGGCCGATGGTTACCCGCTCTACTACGACGCGACCAACGAGAAGGGCTTGAGCATGGCGGGGCTGAATTTCCCCGATAATGCCGACTACAAGCCAGTCTCGGAGGACGGGATCAATATCGCGTCGTTCGAGTTCATTCCCTGGGTCCTGGGACAGTTTGAGACCGTGGCTCAGGTGCGAGACGCACTGGCAGACGTGCGCATCGTCGACCTCGCGTTCAGCGAAGAGTTCCCACCTTCCCCGCTGCACTGGATCATCTCCGACCGGAACGAATCCATCTCTGTCGAGTCGGTCCGAGAGGGCCTGGAAGTCCACGACAATCCGATCCAGGTCCTCACCAACAACCCGACATTCGATATCCAGTTGTTCAACATCAACAACTACATGAGTCTGTCCGTCGATCCGCCGGAACCGCGATTCTCGAAAGAGATACCCTTCGACACCTACAGTCGCGGACTTGGTGCTGTGGGATTGCCCGGAGACCTGTCCTCGATGTCGCGTTTCGTCAAAGCTGCCTTCACCAAAGTGAATTCGGTATCGGGCGAGTCGGAATCCGAGGCGATCAGTCAGTTCTTCCATATTCTCGGCTCCGTGGAGCAACAGCGGGGATGTGTTCGGCTCGACGGCAAGTACGAGATCACCATCTACTCGTCGTGCTGCAATACGAGCAAGGGCGTCTACTACTACCGGACCTACGAGAACAGTCAGGTCACCGGCGTGGATATGCACAGAGAAGATCTCGACGGAAGCGCCCTCGCGGCATACCCGCTGGTCAAAGAACAGCAGATCCTCATGCAGAACTGAGCCGGGAGACGGCAGGGTCGTTGTGCTGTCGTGTTCGGGCACGACGAGTCGTAGTCATACAGCAAGTGTGTCATTTCCCGAACCCGCACCGCTGTCACCGGAGCGAACGCCAGATCGGTCCCGAGAATCGGTCGACCTGGTGCGACTCGGGTCCGGTGTGTCGCCGAGGGAGGTTGCAGTTGTACCCCCCATGAACGCGACCTCCCGCGCGGGCGGTGAGCGGGGTTCCATGGGAACCGGGCCGGAGACATGCCGGACCTCGAGTTCGAACATCAAGGAGCACCGTCATGCGAGGAGCAGTCCTGCACGCCCCCGGCGACGTCCGTGTCGAGGAACGCGCCCGTCCGTCCCTCGTCGAACCCACCGACGCGATCATCCGACTGTCCGCGAGCTGTGTGTGTGGCTCGGACCTGTGGCCCTACCGCGGGGTCGAGACCTACGACGGCCCGATCCCCATGGGCCACGAGTACGTCGGCATCGTCGAGGAGATCGGCGAGGACGTCGCCGACATCAAGGTCGGCGACTTCGTCGTCGGGTCGTTCTTCGCGTCCGACAACACCTGCGAGATCTGCCGCGCCGGCTACCAGAGCTCGTGCATCCACCGGGTGATCATGGGCAGCCTCGGTTCCCAGGCCGAGTTCCTGCGGGTTCCGCTCGCGGACGGCACGCTTGTGCCCACACCCGGGATGCCCGATCCGGAGCTGATCCCGTCCCTGCTGGCTGCCTCGGACGTCCTCGGCACCGGATGGTTCGGTGCGGTCGCTGCCGAAGCCGGACCGGGCAAGACCGTCGCGGTCGTCGGCGACGGAGCCGTCGGCCTGCTCGCGGTGCTCGCGGCCAGGCAACTCGGCGCCGAACGGATCATCGCGATGAGCCGCCACGAACCGCGCCAGCGGCTGGCCCGCGAGTTCGGTGCCACCGACATCGTCGCCGAGCGCGGCGACGCGGGCGTCGCCCGGATCAAGGAGCTCACCGGCGGGCTGGGGGCGCACTCGGTGATCGAGGCCGTCGGCACCCAGGAGTCGATGATGCAGGCCATCCGGTCCACTCGGCCCGGCGGACACGTCGGGTACGTCGGTGTCGCCCACGACGTGCAGCTGCCCGGTGACGAGCTGTTCTTCTCCCACGTGCACCTGCACGGTGGTCCGGCCCCGGTCCGGCAGTACCTGCCCGAGCTGATCGACCTGATCTGGAACCGAAAGATCAACCCGGGCAAGGTGTTCGACCTCGAGCTGCCGCTCGGGCAGGCCGCCGACGGGTACAAGGCCATGGACGAGCGGCGCGCGATCAAGGTGCTGCTCCGCCCCTGACCTCCGGTCGCCCGCGCCTCGAATCCCGCCCCCAGGCCGGGCGCTGGGGATCGTGCTCAGCCTGCTCACCGTCTTCGGCCCGATCTCGATGGACCTGTACCTGCCGGTCCTGCCCGCGCTCACCGCCGACCTCGGGGCGAGCACGTCGGCGGCGCAGCTGACCGTCACCGCGTGCCTGCTCGGGCTCGCGCTCGGGCAGGTCGTCTCAGGTCCGCTGTCGGACCGATTCGGCCGCCGTCGCCCGCTGCTGCTCGGCGTCGCCGCCTACATGGTGGCGTCCGCGTGGTGTGCGGTGAGCCCGAGCATCGAGACGCTCGTCGCGGCGCGCCTGGTGCAGGGGGTGACCGGCACGGTCGGCATCGTCATCGCCCAGGTCGCCGACCGTGATCTGTACTCCGGTGCCCGACTGCTGCGGTATTACGGGCGACTCACCGTCCTGGGTGGTCTGGCGGCCATCGTCAGCCCGGTCATCGGCGGGCAGCTACCGCTGGATGAGCTGATCGAGGTGTACTCGTTGAACCGGATGCCGTAATGATGGATCGACCAGCCACATCCCACCTGCGACGATCCACATTCGTCCTTCGCCGTCGTACGACACCTCCGGGTACGGCGAGAAGACAGCCAGACGGCACTTCGATGCAAAGGTGACCGGGTCGAGCACCGACAGCAGGCAATACCAATCGCTGAGGGGGTTCGGTTCGACACTCGAGTCACCCCCGGGATGCACGACCCATATCCACGGCCCGGCAGTTCCGCCCGCAGATCCCCTGATCGGAACACTCTCGACCTCACCGGCTGTCAGATCCGGCCGGATCGGTGCCTGTCGTCCTCGCAGGTCGACCAATCGTCGCGGATCGTTCCCGACGAAGAACGTGCCCGTCAGGGCCACAGGCCGGCTGCGCGAGACCTGTATCCACTCGATCGTCCTGAGCCGCAACAGTTCACCTCCTCGACCTCGGCTCCACTGGCAGGTTCCCCGTGTCCGGCAGGGTCGAAAAATCTCCCACTACTAAGTGTTGCCACCTACCGGTACCCAGTGATACTTTCTACCGGTAGTCAGCGACACCAGGTACTGGGAGAGAGTGATGGGCAAGCAGGCGACCGAGATGCTCAAGGGAGTCCTCGAGGGCATCGTGCTCGCGATCCTCGCGACACGGCCCGCCTACGGGTACGAGATCACCACACAGCTACGCGAGCAGGGCTTCACGGACATCGCGGAGGGCACCGTCTACGCCCTACTCGTCCGGGTCGAGCAGCGTGACCTCGTCGACGTGGAAAAGGTTCCATCCGAGAAGGGCCCGCCGCGCAAGGTGTACACCCTCAACGCGCGGGGGCGAGACCGACTCAGCGAATTCTGGAGGAACTGGAGCTTCCTCGCAGAACGTATCGAACAGCTGCACGAAGGAGAGAAGTGATCATGGCCGCCAAATGGATCGAATTCCTCACCGGATCACTCGAGCAGAAGAAGCAGTTCAAGCGGTACAAGGCCCGGATCGAAAAGCTCCCGGAACCCTACTCGAGCACCGCGAAGGCCTTCCAGCGGTACCTCACCTACTACGGTGGCATCACCGACGGCGGCACCCTCGTGACGATGCTCGGCGACTCCGCCGACTTGTGGGAGCGCGCCGCGGCCGACGGAACTCCGCTCCGGAAGATCGTCGGCGAAGACCCCGTCGAGTTCGCCGAGACGTTCGCGGAGGCCTACACCGGCGCGCAGTGGATCGACAAGGAGCGTGCTCGCCTCACCAAGACGATCGAGGACGCCGAACGCAAGGAGCAGCGATGACCACCGCCATCAGCGTCAAGGGCGTCGAGAAGTCGTACGAGCAGTTGCACGTGTTGCGCGGTGTCGACTTCGAGGTCGAGGCAGGCCGCATCTTCGCGTTGCTCGGCTCGAACGGCACCGGCAAGACCACGCTCGTAAAGATCCTCGCCACGCTGCTGAAACCGGACGCCGGGCAAGCCGCCGTCGCCGGCTTCGACGTGGTCGAGGACGCCGCCGACGTACGCGAATCGATCAGCCTCACCGGCCAGTTCGCCGCCGTGGACGAGATTCTCAGCGGCCGGGAGAACCTCGTGCTGATCGCCAAACTGCGCCATCTACCCGATCCGAAGGTGGTGGCCGACCAGCTGCTCGAGCGCTTCTCACTGACAGCAGCCGGGGACCGAAAGGTCTCGACGTACTCGGGGGGCATGCGCCGGCGCCTCGACATCGCGATGAGCCTCATCGGCAACCCGCCGATCGTGTTCCTCGACGAACCCACCACCGGGCTCGATCCGCAAGCGCGCATGGAGGTGTGGCAGGTCGTTCGAGACCTCACCGCAAGGGGCACGACCGTCCTCCTGACCACGCAGTACCTGGAGGAGGCCGAGCAGCTCGCCGACCGGATCGCGATCCTGCACGAGGGCCGGATCATCGTCGACGGCACCCTCCCCGAACTCAAGCGCCTGCTTCCCCCCTCGAAGGTGGAATACGTCGAGAAGCAGCCCACCCTCGAAGAGGTCTTCCTCAGCATCGTCGGTGGCGGCGCCGGCGCCGAAAATTCCAGGGCCACAGATGGAAAGGAACCGAAATGACCACCCATGTCGTCGCCGACACCGCGGCCCTCACCGGACGATCCCTGCGCCACATCACCCGCAGCCCCGACACCATCATCACGACCGCGGTCACGCCGGTGGCCATCATGTTGCTGTTCGTGTTCGTCCTCGGCGGCGCCATCGACACCGGCGCCGGAACGGGCACAGCCGCGTACGTGAGCTACCTGCTGCCCGGCATCCTGCTCATCACCGTCGCCTCGGGCGTCGCGTACACCTCGGTGCGACTGTTCAACGACCTGCAGGGCGGCATCGTGGAACGTTTCCAGTCGATGCCGATCTCCCGGTCCTCGGTGTTGTGGTCACACGTCCTGACCTCCCTGGTCGCCAACCTGACCGCACTGGCCATCGTCGTCGGGTTCGCCGTCCTCATGGGGTTCCGTTCCGGGGCAAACATCCTCGAATGGCTCACGGTCGCTGTAATCCTCATCCTGTTCACGCTGGCGCTGACCTGGCTCGCGGTCATCGCCGGCCTGTCGGCGAGCACCGTCGACGGCGCGGGGGCATTTGCCTACCCGCTCATCTTCCTGCCGTTCGTCAGCTCCGCCTTCGTGCCCACCGAGTCGATGCCGGGCCCGGTGCGGGCATTCGCCGACAACCAGCCCGTGACGTCGATCGTGAACGCGGTCCGCGACCTGCTCACAGGCCAGCCAGTGGCCGGCGACCTGTGGGTGGCCCTCGCCTGGTGTGCCGGCATCCTGGTCGCCTCGTACACCGCAGCGGTCATGATCTACCGACGCAAATTCTCCTGACCGTCATCACGGCGGAACAGTTGCAGCACGCCCCCTTGACCCTCTCCACCTGACGCCGCAACTCTCAGACCGCTCGACCAGCCCAGATCGACGCTCGAATCGCCGCGCTGCCCGCGGTCCAGAGAGCGGATCCGCATCTTCCGCCGCCCGCGCGCGAGGTGTTCTCGCACTCACTCAGCCTGCTCGAGGCGGAAAGGATGTGGCTCGCAGCGCGAGTCCGGGTACCCGATGACGGAGAAGACTGATTTCAAGAGGACCCTCGACGCCTATCAGGCACGACGGGGCAAGTTCCGCCTGGTCGACGTACCGACGATGCAATACCTCATGATCGATGGCCGTGGCGACCCCAATACCTCTCCCGACTTCGACCGGGCAGTCCGCGCTCTGTACCCCGTGGCGTACAAGCTGAAGTTCGCCAGCAAGCGCGATCTGGACCAGGACTACGTCGTTCCGCCACTCGAGGGATTGTGGTGGGCGGACGACATGGATTCGTTTACCGCGGCGCGGGACAAATCACGATGGGACTGGACCATGATGATAATGACGCCGGACTGGATCGACCACGCGATGTTCGCCGCGGCCGTCGAACGCGCCGGGGCCGGGAATCGCCCCCAGGGCCTCGACGACGTCCGCCTCGAGACGCTTCACGAAGGCCGATGCGTGCAGACACTGCACGTCGGCCCCTTCGACGACGAAGCTGCCGTACTCGCGCAACTTCACGAAGAGTTCGTCCCGGACAACGAATTGCGCCTGACCGGAAAGCATCACGAGATCTATCTCACCGACTTCCGCAGGACCGCGCCCGACCGACTGCGCACCATACTCCGACAGCCGGTCGCCCCAGTCCTCTGACACCGAAGGAGAGCACGATCTCGTCGAGTCCGGTCAGCCGGCGCTGCCGCCGGTGCCCACTCCGGCATCGGTCGGCGATGGACCGGAGGCGGCGCTTCCGGCCTGCACGTGGGAGGAGGTCGCCTGACGCTCGTTCGTCCACAACGATTCGGCAATAACTTGTGCGGCGTCGCGATGAGTTTCGCCCTCCGGGGCAGTCTGATCTGCATGGGCAAACTCATCTATGGCTTCAACGTGTCGGTGGACGGGTACATCGCCGATGCGCAAGGGAACATCGACTGGAGCGATCCGAGCGAAGAACTGCACCAGTACTGGAACGACTTCGAGCGGGAGACCGCCCTGTCGTTCTACGGGCGGCGGCTCTACGAACTGATGGCTGCCTACTGGCCGACTGCCGACAAGGCCCCGGACGCCACCCCTCTGATCGTCGACTTCGCCCGCATCTGGCGCGACATGCCCAAGGTCGTGTTCTCGCGCACCCTGGAGTCCGTCGAGTGGAACTCCCGCCTGGAACGCGGTGACCCGGTCGAGGTGGTGACGAAGCTGAAAGCCGAAACCGACGGGACGCTGGAGGTGGCCGGCGCGACGCTGGCCGCACCGATCGTGCAGGCGGGACTGGTAGACGAATACCGGCTCGTGGTCGCCCCCATCGCCGTGGGCGGCGGCACCCCGTTCTTCCCGACACTGCCGTCATGGATCTCGCTGCGACTGTTGGAGAACCGCACCTTCCCGGGTGGCGCGGTCCTGCTGCGCTACGAGGCGAAATACGACTGATCGGCCATACACCGCCAGGCGAGGTGCGGATGCACTACGCGATACACGACTCGAGCGGCCCGCAATTACTGCTGCTGGACGGCGGCCGCGCGGAGTTACGAGAACGCTCTGGCGAAGTCGTTCTTCCAGAGCCTGAAAGACCGCTACGCCAGTCCGATCGGCGAGCCTCGGCGGGCCGGTGGACGCGAGGTCAGCGGGCGAGGGTCAGATGTTCACGAGCGTCGAGTCCGCCGGCGCCTCGGCACTCGGCCGATCCATCGCCGTGGCGATCCGCAGCACGACGAGGCCAGCGGCTGTGACGACTGCACCCGTCCAGATCGGGGAGGTGAAGCCCAGGCCGGCTGCGATGGTCAGTCCGCCGAGCCAGGCACCGAGGGCGTTGCCCACGTTGAAGGCGGCGATGTTGGCGCCGGAGGCCATGGTGGGGGCGGCGGAGGCGTAGTTCATGATTCGCATCTGCAGGCCGGGGACTGTCGCAAAACCGAAGGCGCCCATGAGGAACAGCGAGAGGATCGTCATGGCCCGGTTGTCGGCGGTCGCGGCGAAGACGATCAGGACGGCGGTCACCAGCGCGAGAATCCAGGTCAGCGCCGGGGTGAGGGCCCGATCGGCTGCCTTGCCGCCCAGGTAGTTTCCGACGAACAGGCCGGAGCCGAAGACGATGAGCAGCCACGGCACGCTGGATGTCGCGAAGCCGCTGACCTCGGTCAGGGTGAAGGCGATGTAGGTGAAGGCGCCGAACATGCCGCCGTAGCCGAGGACGGTCAGCGCGATCGAGAACCAGACCTGCTTGTTGCGGAACGCGTGGAGTTCGCCGCGCAGGCCGCCGTGCGTGGCGGCAGGGGGAGTGGCCGGCACCAGGGCGGTGATGCCGACGAGCGCCGCCACGCCGATTGCGGTGATCGCCCAGAAGGTCGAGCGCCACCCCAGTTGCTGACCGAGCAGGGTGCCGAACGGAACTCCGAGGACGTTGGCGATGGTGAGGCCGGCGAACATGATGGCGATGGCGCCGGCGCGCTTGGAGGGTGCGACCATGTCCGCAGCCACGACCGATCCGATGCCGAAGAACGCGCCGTGGCACAGGGCCGCGACGATGCGTCCGCCCATTATGACCTCGTACGACGGAGCGAGGGCCGACAGCAGGTTGCCGACGATGAACAGCACCATCAGGGACAGCAGGGCCCGTTTCCGGTCGAAGCGGGTGAGGGCGGCGGTGAGCAGGATCGCGCCGAGGGCGACCGAGAGCGCGTACCCGGAGATGAGGTAGCCGGCGACGGACTCGCTTACGGCGAAGTCCGCAGCGACCTCCGGTAGTAATCCCATGATCACGAATTCGGTGAGGCCGATCCCGAATCCGCCCATGGCGAGGGCGATGAGGCCTGAAGGCACGTCGAGTTCCTTTCGAAGGTCTGCGCGTCAGCGCATAGAGCGCGTGTGCAGTAGTTGCAGACGCCTCATAAATAGTTGCACGCGCTCTATGCATGCGCAAGCGGGTAGTATCGGCGAGGGCAGGAAGCGAGGAGGCGACGTGGGCATTGCGGACGATGCGGTGGAGATCCGCGCGCAAGGTTGGCGCACGCTGGCCGCGCTGCACGGGGCGCTCGACACCGAGCTCGAACGCGCCCTCCAGCAGCAGCACCAGCTCTCGGTGGTCGAGTACACCGTGCTCGACGCGCTGAGCCGGCAGGACGGCTGGCACATGCGGATGGCGCAGCTCGCCCGTGCGGCCGCGCTGAGCAGCAGCGCGACGACCCGGCTCGTCAATCGTCTCGAGAAGCGCGGATTGCTCACGCGGATCCTGTGCGAGGACGATCGCCGCGGCATCTACACCGAACTGACCGCCTCCGGGCGCGAGCTGCTGGACAGTGCGCGTCCGACGCACGATGCCACCCTCGAAGCCGCCCTCGGCGAGGCGTGCGAGATCCCGGAGCTGGCGCCGTTGGTGCGCGCATTGCACGAGCTGCCGCCGAGCCCGCGCTGATCCCGGTGCTGTAGACCCGGCACTGGGGATCCGTGCCGGTGCGCGTCGCCGGATCGAGTACACGTGTTCGGGCGCGGCAGAGAAGATTTCGGGACGGCAAAGCAGACGGAGACCCTTCGGGTCCCTGACTCGTCGGCCCCTTCCCCAAGCAAACCCACGGACCATGCCCCGATACCGCGTCTCGGCCAGCACGTGTGGCCGCCTGCCGAAAAGGCAAGCGGCTGAGCTGGACCCGGTCGGACGTGTCGACCCGTGCTCGATCGGGTGCCCGGTGCCGTTCACCGGGACGAAGGATTGCCGGATGCGGTTGGTTAGCGTCGGACCCGCACGGAAAACGACGTGACCGCGTGCGCCTCGGTCACCGGAACGGCCCTCGCACGCACGCAGGGAAACACCGATGGCCCCGGACCCGGCGGTCGGGTGCGGGGCGGGGTGCAGATCAGGTCGTCGGCGGGCTCGCGCAGGTCAGCGCAGCGGACGACGCCACGTCGGGGCGTGTGGCACGCGGCCACTTGCGGGGATACGCGCCGGGAATCGGCGTGTGGATACAATCCACCTCACGGTGCATGACAGCTCCATCTGTCGTGTGCCCAGACCCCGGTTCGGTGTTGGCGCACCGGCCGGGGTCGCCCCGTTTTCGGGGTCGGTGCAGCGATGGTGGCACGCTGCCCGCCGCGCGTCAACCGATCCGGTACAGACGCCAGGTCGGCTGGTTGTCGCCGTCGTTGGGGATCTCCAGATCGAGGGTCGCGATGTCGGCGCCGTTCTCGAAAACGGTGGGGTAGCGGCGGTTCACCGCATCCGAGACGCCACGGCCCTCGTTCGGCACGGTCAGCAGATAGCGCACGCCGTTCGCGGCGGGGTCGTTGAGGATGCGGGTGAAGTCGGCGTCGGAGGGGACGACGAACTGCTCGGGCCGGTCGGTGGCGGTGAGCACCGCGAACCCGTACACGGTGTCCATCACCACCGAGCCGTCGGGCAGGTCGAGGTCGTCGAGATAGTCGGCGACGCGGCGTTCCGTGCCGAACGAGGCGATGATCCGGTTCTCCTGGTCCCGCAGCTCCGACGTGTCGTCCGGGTCGGGAAACAGCACGGTGCGCAGCGCATGCTGCTCCTGCGAGAGGTTCGCATCGCCCATCGCGACGAACGTGACCGGCACCGACACCGCGAGCGCGAGCGCCCCGACCGGCGCGAGGGAGCCGCGGTCCTGCGGGCGCACCGTCGCGTGGGCGCCGAGCCGCCGCGCCCGCAGCTGCCCGCGACGGGGCGCGAGCTGCACCACCCACATCGCCGCCAGCGGCACCGCGGCCAGGTAGAACCGCAGGAACGGGAACGTCATGCCCCGGAAGTACGACAGGGCCGCGAACGCCAGCACCGCCCCCAGCACCACGAACGGCACGACCGGCTCGAAGTCCCGGCGGCGCCACGCCAGCACCGCGACGACCGGCGCGAGCAGCGGCAGCGCCGGCCCCAGCACCAGGATCTCGGCGACGGAGAACGCCAGCGCCGCCAGACCCCCGGCCGAACCGCCGCCGCTCTGCTCGAGGATCGCCGCGTTGCCATACGACGACGAGAACTGCTGCAGCGCTTCGCCGGTGATCAGCCAGCTCGTCGCCGCCCACACCAGGAACGACAACGCCACCGGCGACGCGACGAGGATCGCGTCGAGCAGCGCCGGACGCCACCCGCCCGTGCGCCACCGCGTCACCGCGACGACGAGGACGGTGACGGCCGCGCCGACGGCGAGCGCGTCGTACCGCGCCAGATACGCCAGGCCCACGGCGATCCCGGCGACGGCGAGGTCGTGCACGTCGTCGGTGCTGATCCAGCGCACCAGCCGGCGCGTCGCCCAGCACAGCAGCATCAGGAACGGCGCCTCGCTCATGCCGTTGGCGCCGTAGTACACGATCATCGGGTTCAGCGCGAACAGCGCCGTCACCGTCCACACCAGCCACGGCGACGCGCCGCGGTCGCGGGCGAACAGGTGCACCTGGGTGACCGCCCCGGCCATGAACGGCGCCGACAGCGCCACCGCCGTGATGCCCCACCGGGTCAGCGGGGGCCACCAGTCCGACAGCGCCACCAGCGGCAGCTGCAGCAGCGCCGTCAGGGGAGTGAACACGAACCCGATCGCCGCCAGGTGCGGGTCGCGGCTGTGCAGGGCGCTGCGCGCGGCCGCCACGCGGCTGAGCGAATCGCCTTGGAAATAGGCCACATCCAGCGCGAGGTACAGGCCCGCCGCCGCGTACAGCAGGCAGGACAGCCAGAACACCCGGGCGGCGCTGCTCCTCATGAGGACAGCCCGTGGAAGGTCTTCTCCCAGTACGAGGGATTGCGGATCAGCTGGTAGGTGCCCTTGATCGCGGCGACCGACATCATCAGCCAGTACAGCGGCACCGTCAGGCACGCGAGCCACAGCGCCGAGTTGCCGGTCTCCCGGCACGCGACCAGGTTCATGTACAGCACCGCGGAGTTACCGAACACCAGGGAGATCAGCGCGGGGAAGTACACGTACCAGGGGAAGATCTCCTCGACCAGGAACGGCTGGCCCAGCAGCCACGAGATGGTGATCAGCCAGAACACCATGTTCAGGCACGCGATGATCGGCGTCCCGGCGAGCAGGGTCGTGAACCGGAGCATCCCCACGGTGCCGATGCCCCGCCACAGTTGTACGGGCCGGCGCACGTGCACCAGCCACGTCTGCAGATAGCCCTTGTACCAGCGGGAACGCTGCCGGATCCAGTTGATCGGATCGCTGTTGGCCTCCTCGAGCGTCGTCGAGTCCAATACGGCCGTACGGTAGCCCGACTCGGCGATGCGCACCCCCAGGTCGGCGTCCTCGGTGACGTTGTACGGATCCCACGCGCCGATCTCGTCGAACACGCTGCACCGGATGTGGTTCGACGTACCGCCCAGCGGAATCGGCGAATTCGAGCGCATGAGCCCGGGCAGCACGAAGTTGAACCACAGCGCGTAGTCGGCGGTGAACCACCCGGTGAGCATGTTCTGGGTGCCGTTGTGGAACGCCAGCTTCGCCTGCACGCACGCGACGTCGTCGCCGAGCCGGTCGAACGCCACCGCCACCCGCCGCAACTGCAACGGATCGGGCAGATCCTCGGCGTCGAAGATGGTGACGACGTCGCCGGTGGCGAAGTGCAGCCCGTAGTTGCACGCCTTCGGCTTGGTCCGGGGATCCGCCGCCGGCACCAGCAGGATCTCCACGATCTCGCCGAGGCCCGCCTCCCGCGCCGCGGCGATGGTGACGGCGTCGTCCTCCTCGAGCAGCAGCAGCACCTGCAGCTTCCCGGCCGGATAGTCGATCGCGGTCATCGCCGCGATCAGATCGCCCACCACCTCCGGCTCGTTGTAGGCCGGCACCAGCACCGTGTACGTCGGCAGGTCCTGCTCGGGCACGGCCCGGGCCTCGTCGTCGTCGACGGTGAAGATCGCGTCGCGCGCCAGGCCGCGGGAGAACAGCAGCAGCCGGTCGGCGAGCGTGGCGATGTACCCGGCCGTGCACACCGCCGTGAGCACGGTCAGCGTCGGGATCGTCGCGAACACCAGCGCCAGGATCACCACCGCGACCAGGCCCAGCGTCAGCCACTTCTGCCACGGCACGAACGCCACCGACGCCGACGACAGCGGCCGCTTCTCCCGCAGCCCGTACACCGCGTCGTGCAGCGCCGCGGCCTTGAACTCCTCGTCGACTAGATGCCGCGCCACTGCGCCTCCACCAGTTCACGGCCCACCTCGGTGAGCATGTCCAGGTCCTTGTACTCGGGGTCGGAATCCTCCACCGACGCCCGGCCGCGCAGGAACACCGACAGCAGCGCGCTCGCGTTCGACGCCATGTTCGGGGTGGGCTGGGGGAACGGGGCGTCGAGCTCGTGATTGTCGACGGTCATCAGGCTCACCCGCTGCGCGAGGACGTCGCCGCGCGTCCACACGAAACTCATCAGGCTCCACGTCAGCAGTAGGTCGTCGTCCACGACGGTGAAGAAGTCGGCCTGCACACCCCGGCCGAGGTCCACCCGGATCTTCGGGCTCACCCGCGCCTGCCCGAGGTCGTACATGGTGTGGACCGGATACACCTCGAACACCCCCACCCGCCGCACCTGCAGGGTCTGCACCGCGACGGTCCGCGGGCGCGAGAGCCGGTCCCAGTCGGCGCGCGGCTCGACGGCGCGGATCATCTGCCGGCGCAGCTGCGCCGTCGACCCGAAATACCGTCGCGGCCAGTCGTAGTCGACGGACCCGATCTGATACCAGCCGACGGGGACGACCTGGCTGACGGTGCCGCTCGGCGGCGGACCCACCGACACGGGCGTGAGCTGCTGATCGGGCAGCGGCGCAGCGGCCAGCACGACGGTCGCGGGCACGATGAGCAGCAGCGCGCGGGCCGCCTCCCGCGGCGACACCGGGTTCGGCGGCAGGGTCCGCGGCGCCAGGCCCCGGTACCGGTACAGGTAGAACGCGGCGCCGACGACGAGCGCGGCCACCGCCGACGGCACGATCTGCGCGACGGCGACCCGCGCATCCGGGTAGCGGGTGGTCACCACGACCAGCAGCGCCAGGCCGAGCAGCATCGTCGCGCCGAAACCGATCAGCGCGCGGCGCCGGGTGCGGCCGACCGCGACGGCGATCGCGACCGAACCCAGCAGCACCATCAGGAACCCGGCGGCGAACTTGCTGCCCCCGAGCTGCACGAGCATCGCCCGGTAGGCCAGCGGCGAGGTGCCCAGCAGCAGCAGCCACACCGGCCAGTAGCGGGAGGTCACCCGCAGCCCGAACAGCAGCACACACATGCCGATCACGAACAGCCACGCGGACAGCACGTCCAGGTGCATCATCTGGTAGTTCGGCCCGTACCGCGGCAGCAGCAGCCACTTGACGGCGATCGCGATGAGCAGGACGGCACCGCCGACGATCCGGTCGGTCTGCCGGTCGTGGATCGGCAGCTCGCCGCGCCGGCGCCGGGTGACGCCCTCGGCGGCCAGCACCGCGAACGGCGGCACCAGCGCCACGTAGCCGCCGCCGGTGCCGCGGGCGACCTCCTCGGACAGCGCCAGCCACGTGGTCCGGTAGCCGATCAGGGTCGCGGCGACGATGATCGCCCAGCGGGCGCTGGTGTGCGCGAACAGTGCGGCGCGCTCGGTGGTCGTCACGGTGCTCATGGCGGGTCCGATCAGTGCGGGCGCGGCCGGCCGCGACGCCATCGCAGCGCGCCGATCACAGCCGCGGCGAGGCCGGCGGCAAGGACGATGCCGCCCCCGACGAGCACCCACGTCGTCGACGCGGCGAGGGACTGCTGCGAGGTGGACTCGGTGGCGGGGTCGGTGAGCGCGAGTTCGACGGGGTCGCGGTCCGCGGTGGTGAACAGCACGTCGCCGTCGAGCTCGGCCCAGCGTTGCGGCTGCGCGGCGAGCCAGCCGAGGGTGCGGTCGAGTTCGGCGGGCACGTCGGTGGCGGCGGCGACGAGGACGGCGCGCTCGCCGTCGCGCGCCACCTGCAGCGACGCGAACTCGACGTCGGTCGGGAAGGTGACGGTGGTGGCGTCGCCGGTGGCCGGGTCGACGAGGTCGAGGGTGCGGCCCTGCGTGCCGGTCAGCGGCAGTTCGAGCTGCTCGGGGACGCGGCCGTCCGCGGCGACGACGATCGCGGGGGTGCTGCCGGTGGCGGCCTCGTCGAGGCTCACCCACTCGGGGTCGAGCGGCACCGACGTCAGACCCTGCAGCCCGGCCACGAGCGCGACGGCCCGGGCGGTGTCGGCGATCCCGGCCTCGGTGGCGGCGACGTTCACCTTCGGCAGCAGCGCCTGCGGCAGCGACCGGAACCCGCCGGGCTGCGGCGGATCGGCGGGTTCGGTGGTGACGCGGCTGCCGGCGTCGACGGTCAGCGTCATCGGCTGCTGCAGGCCGCACTGGTGGGTGCCGCCGGTGGAGCGCAACGACACCACCACGTCGGTGACCCGGCCGAGCACGGTGTCCGGCACGGTGATCCACCGATCCAGCCGGCCCGTCGCGTCGGCGGGCCACGAGTCGACGACCGAGTCGCCGACCGTCACCGACACCAGGCCGCCCTCGGTCGTGGGCAGCGGGGTGTAGGAGCCCTGCAGGTTGATCCGCAGATTGTGGGACGGCCGTCCCAGACGGGTCTGGTCGATGCCGAGCGGCACCTCCACCACGCCGACGCCGGTGTCGGTGAGGGCCCCGAGACCCAGTTCGCCGAGGGTCGTCGCGTCGGGGGACAGCCGCGGCGGCAGACCCAGCGTGCCGACGGTGGCGGCCGAGGCCACCGCGACCGACGAGATGTCGCTCGTGACGAGGCGGGCCTGGTTGCGCAGCGCGTCGGCGTTGCCCGTCACCGCCAGGGCCGGGACGCCGCCGGGCACGTCGACGAGGGCGGCGGCACCGGCGCCGTCGGTTTCGACGATCGCGATCTGCCGGGTGAACGGCCCGGCCGGGGCGGGCGGCACCGCGTCGTCGCCGGGCAGGGGCTGCACCGTCACCCGCAGCGGCCGACCCGTGTACTGGGCGGTGACGGCCGCGGTGAGATCGAGTGCGGTGGCCGACTCGGCAGGGGTGGGGTCGGCGGGCAGCGACAGTTCCAGCGACTCGAGGATCGGCGGCAGGAAGTCGGCGACCACGGCCGGCGGGGTCGGGGCCCCGGTGTAGCGGACGCGCCCGTCGCGCAGCACCACCGACCGATCCGTCCAGTCCTCGGGGCAGATGCCGTCGAACGGCAGCAGATGGACGGTGAGGGTGACGGTGACGGCCCGGTCCATGACCGGTGCCGCCTCCAGGGGCAGCGAGACCGGCACCAGGGTTCCGGCGGCGGGCAGGTCGATGCGGGCGAGCAGCAGGCCCTGCGACTGGACGTCGATCCAGCCGCGGGAGACGTTGGCGGGCATCTGCACCGTCGTGTCGAACGCGGCGGGCCGCAGCCCGTCCGGCACCGGGACGGTGAGGGTCGCGGTGTCGCTGTGGCCGCGGAAGGCGACGGTGTCGCCGAATCCCAGGGTCTGCGTGCCGAAGACGACGTCGCCCGGCGGGTCGACGGGGTCCTGCGCGGCGGCAGGAGCTGCGGCCAGCACGGTCAGCGCGGCGAGGGCGGGAACGAGGAGTGCGTGTCCGGCACGGCGAATTGTCTGGGTCGGCACGTCGGGGACTTTACGGTTGATCGGTACGAAATGTGGGACAAGTGGAGCAACATCGCGCTTGGGCGTGTTTCTGACGGAGACCTACGACAGCAGGTCTCGTGTCTTCTTGCGGAGGCATTCGTAAGGTGCTCGACCGGCCAGGGCACGGTGGACTCGATCGTAGTTGTAGTGGCCCCACACTGTTGGAGGCGCTCGGCGACCAGGTTCGCGTCATAGATGACCTCACCCCCGAGGAGTCGGTAGAACTCGTCGGAATCGACGCGGTGAGAACTCTTGACCGTCTCATTTGAGACTGGGTGGCAACATTTCGGCTAGTCTCACCGAAATGAAGTGGGGTCGAACCGGTTTCCGGGCAGTATTGGGCGCCGCGCTGTGTTCGTTTCTCGTGATCTCCGGTTGCTCGGGCAAACCCGAGGTCGAGAAGATCGAGGTCTCGCCGGAACAGCAGACGACGTGGCGTTCTGTCGATGGCGGCGTGACGGTCGAAATTCCAGGCTCCTCGGTCGACTCGGACGGCGAGCTGCGCATCGACGCGGCCACCACGCCGGACGGCCGCAGCGGTTGGTCGATCGAACTCGACGGGGCCGAGCTGACCGGTGACGCTACCCTGCGTTTTCCGGTGGGCGAACTCGAACCAGGTGAACCGGTTCCGACGGTCACCTATGCCGAGAGCCCGGAGTCCGAACCGACCGTGGCTACCGCCGTGCGCTATGAAAACGGCGAAATCATCGTCACGACCGATCATTTCTCGTTCTGGCTGGTCGACCGCTGGAACGACGTGCGCGCGTCGGCGGCTACGTGGCTGCGCGGACGATTCGACGACATCGCGAGCCTCGGATACGGGTCACCGCCCACATGCCCCGGCGAGAACGAGGTCCGTAAGGCAGGCTTCGATGTGACCAGCGATCAGGGCAAGCGCGTGTACTGGTGTCTCGGCCAGGACAAGGAGTCGCCGCTGTTGAAGGCGGTGAATGCGCGCGGTTACGGCGTCTCGGTGGAATACACTCCCGGCCTGGAGTTCACCGGCACGGACCGTAAGGACTGGATCGGGCACGCCGCCGACTTGCTACGTCCCGCACCGAGCCGATTGGGCAATCGCGTCGAGCTGCTACCCGCGGGCAGTGAGATCGAGTTCGACCTCGTCGGGCGCCGGGCATCCGACGGGGTGATGATCAAGCCGGACCCGGCGAGCTACCTGCTGACTGCGCTCGACTTCGGCGTCGGCACCTACGCGATGGCGATCGAGCGGGTGGGCGGGCGCGCCGGCGCCGAGAAGTTCCTCGAGGCGATGAAGGGCGCTACCTGCTTGAGCTCGTTCAGCAAACTGGCGGCCTCGGATCCCGCCGGTGCGGGCGAGCTGACGCAGTTCTTCGCCACCGCATTGAACATGGCGCTGGACTGTGCCGAACTTGCACTCGAGGAAGCGGATCTGGGCCCGATCCTGTCGACCATCGTAGCCCCGGTCCTGTGGGTGGTGGACGGGGTGCGCACCGTCATCGATGGCATTGTCGGCGCGGTGGAAGGCATAGATCACAACGGCTACCAAATCATCGTGAGCCGTCCGGTGGCAGACACGGAGGTCATCGATGTCGTTGCCGTCGACCGCACCGGTACCCCACTGCCCGGGTGGAGCGCGCGCAACCCGCGACGGACGGTCATCGACTGCCAGTACCCCTATCCGTCGGTATCCTCGCGCGGCGCCGATATCGTGTCCTGCGGTTCCACTGCAGACAGCGCACACACCTGCTGGATCCATCCAGACCGCAGATCTCTGACCTGCGGGATCGACGTATGGAAGCAGGAGTTCTTACAGTACCGGCTCGAAGAGCCCCTCGGCCCAGTGCCTGCCGCGACAGATGTGGCGCCCGAGTGGATCGAACTCGACGACGGCACCCACTGCTTCCGCAGACACGGCGGCGCGTGGGGCGGGCGAGCCGACGGTATGGTCGGCGCGTATCACTGCGAAGGCGCGGATTATTACGTCCTCGCCGCAGATGGCCCCGCGGTCGACACCGGAACCCGGCAGTGGACCGTCAAGGTAGGGGGACTAGGCAACCCCGACGAGGTTTTCCCCGCACCGAACGTGGTCGGGGTCGTGCGGGCATACTTCACCACCTCGCCTTAGGCGACGCAATATCGGTCACACTTGCGTCCGCGTTACCCATCGGCGACGAACTTCGTACACACTGGGTGTATGTGGTGGTGGGTTGCGGCGATCCTCGTCGCCTGGCTGATCGTCTCGGTGGCGATCGGCCTGGTGCTGGGCAAGGTGCTGCGCGTGGCCGACACCGAGGAATCCCTCGTCGAGATCCAGCGCGCCGAGCGCGAACGCGACCGTCACAGCGCCCAGTCCTGACCCGCGGAACGGCCCCGACCGGCACAAGATCATTTGTACTCGCGAGTAACTATCTATCGGACTAGTGTCTCTGTGTCGCCTTCCTGTCCCCCCTGCGAAGGCGACAACTCGCGAGCCGGTTACCCCCCATCACCGGCTCGCGTCGAGGCCCCGCCGATTCGCCACCACGGTCGGCGGGGCCTCACCTTCTTCGAGCGGCCGGCCGATACGCTCGGGCGGTGACCGAGCCGCGCACCGCCCCCCGCATCACCATCACCTACTGCACGCAGTGCAACTGGCTGCTGCGCGCCGGGTGGATGGCGCAGGAACTGCTCAACACCTTCGGTACCGATCTCGGCGAGGTCGCGCTCGTGCCCGGCACCGGCGGGATCTTCGTCGTCACCGCCGGCGACCGGACGGTGTGGGACCGCAAGACCGACGGCGGCTTCCCCGACATCGTCACGCTCAAGCAGCGGGTGCGCGACGTCGTCGATCCCGGGCGGGATCTCGGGCACGCGGACCGGGGGAGCGGAGCGTAACAAACGGTCACCCGAGATCCTTGATTCCCGTTACCGCTCTTGTGGTTTCGGGCGGGTGGATCCGAGGCCGAAGGTGCTGCCGTGCCCTGGGAACTCTGCGCGGCTTCTTCTTCGCCGATGTAACGTTTCGGGGATTTGCCCGATTCAACCGACCGTCAGGTCTTTTCCTCTTCGAATCGAGGTCTTCGTGAAGCGTCTTCTCGCCGGCATCCTGGGCTGTGCCGCCATCACCGTCGCCGTGCCGGCCACCGCAAGTGCGGCCACCGGAAGTACCGATCTGCTTCCCTACATCCTTCCCGCCGTGATCTGCTCTCTCACGTCCGGGTCCAGCCAGTGCGCGCTGGTTCCGCTTCCCGCGCCGGGCGGCGTGATCGGCGCTGCCGACCCGGCGCCCCTCGCCGTGGCGGAATAGGACCAGACGCAGCTGCCGCGGACGTGCTCAGACCCTGACCGGGGCCCGGACGATCGTTTCGGGCTTGGTCGGCGCGGCGGGCGCTTCCGCGGCGCGCGTCGGGCGGGACCGTTCCTCCCGGAGCCGGACGGCGTCACCGGCCACGACCGCGACCAGCACCGACAGCGCTGCCCACAGAACCAACAGGCACAAGACGATGTCCATGCGTCGAACCCTAAACGATGCCAGTTGAGTCCATCGTTTCGTCCGCGGCGACGGGCGCGGGCTGGAATAGTCCGCTGAAACGACACCGAGAGTGCAGATTGGAGGCGGGCGTGCGGGCGCGCGGGGCGCCGCCGGAAACAGACCGACCGACTCGCATGTGAGGCCGCCTCGGGTTACGGTGTCCCAGAACATTCCGACCGGGGGGTCGAAGTGGACGCCGCGACTTCTCGCGGAGACGCCGTACTCGAGGGAGCTTTGATGCAATCCGTTCTGAAGAAGACTGCCGTGACCGTGGCCGGGGTGGGAGCACTGGCGCTGTGCGTGCCGGGGACCGCGTCCGCCGCAGGCAATCCGAACGTCTCGGCCTCGGGCACGCCGGGCTCGATCACCGTCGACTTCGACTTCGCCGGGGTCGACGTGTCCGCCGGCGTCACCTGCGTGTCGTACGTGTCGACCAAGCAGAGCGGCCTCGACGCCGCCGACCCGTCGGGCCGCGCGGACGCGCAGGCCCCGGGCTCGAAGTTCTCCATCGAGAACACCAGCACCTCCGCGATCACCTTCGTGCAGGACGGGCAGCCCGTCTCGCAGGGCCCGCAGCCCATCGCCGCCGGCACCTACTACGTGTACTGGGGTTGCCAGGACGCCGCCGGCACCCAGTGGGACAACGTCGGCCTCCGCTCCGGAGCGCCGTTCCAGGATCCGATCGTCGTGAACATCGCCGGCGACGGCGCTGCGCCGGCACCCGCGGCCCCGGCCGCCCAGTCCGCGCCGACCAAGTCGGAGGGCACCGTGCCGCAGGCCGAGACCGAGGACGGGCCGAGCACCGACGACATCATCGACACCCCCGAGGAGTTGATCGGTCTCGTGATCGATCTCTTCGGCGGACTGCCGGACCTCTCGCAGAGCTGATCCCGAGCGCCCGCTGGCGGCATCCCCGACGGGATGTCGCCACGGCGTGCTTCCGGGACGACGACTTCGTGCGCGCACGCCTCGCTCGTGCGTCGCACCGGGGGAATCATGAATGCAGAACACGCACCGGATGCGGTGATCCTGGTCGGAGGCAAGGGAACACGACTGCATCCCCTCACCCTGTCGGCTCCCAAGCCCATGCTGCCCACCGCCGGCGTGCCGTTCCTGACCCACCTGCTGGCTCGGATCAGGGCGGCCGGCATCACTCACGTGGTGCTCAGCACCTCGTTCAGGGCCGAGGTCTTCGAGGAGCACTTCGGTGACGGCACGAGCCTGGGCCTCGAGATCGAGTACGTCACCGAGACCGAACCGCTCGGCACCGGCGGCGGAATCCGGAACGTGCTCCCGCAGCTGCGCGCCGACAACGTCATGGTGTTCAACGGCGACGTGCTCGGCGGCAGCGACCTGCGCGAGATCCTGCACACCCACGAGACCAACGACGCCGACGTGACGCTGCACCTGGTGCGCGTCGCCGATCCGCGCGCCTTCGGGTGCGTGCCCACCGATTCGGAAGGACGGGTCACGGCGTTCCTGGAGAAGACGCAGGATCCGCCGACCGATCAGATCAATGCGGGCTGCTACGTGTTCCGCCGCGAATGGATCGAGAAGATCCCGGCCGGACGTCCCGTCTCGGTGGAGCGCGAGGTGTTCCCGTCGCTGCTCGTGGACGGCGCACGCGTGTTCGGCCACGTCGACACCGGCTACTGGCGGGATATGGGCACACCCGGTGACTTCGTGCAGGGCTCGTCCGACCTGGTGCGCGGCATCGCGCCGTCGCCGGCGCTCGCGGGGGAGTGCGGCGAGTCCCGCGTGCACCCCACCGCTCGGGTCGCGCCCGGCGCGATGCTGATCGGTGGGACCGTGATCGGCCGCGACGTCGTGGTCGGCGGCGGTGCCCGCCTGGACGGTGTCGCGGTGTTCGACGGCGCGCGCATCGACGCCGGGGCGGTGGTGGAGCGCTCGATCGTGGGGTTCGGGACCCGCATCGGGCCGCGCGCACTCGTCCGCGACGCGGTGATCGGCGACGGCGCCGAGGTCGGTGCCCGCTGCGAGCTGCTGCGCGGGGCCCGGGTATGGCCGGGAGTCGTGCTGCCGGACGGCGGCGTCCGGTTCTCCACCGACGTGTAGTGACGTGCAGGACAAGCTGATCCGGTTCCGGGGAGGAGTTCGATGTATCCGCTTCGCGGGACCGTTCGACACTATTCGTGGGGTTCGCACACCGCGCTGGCCGAGCTGACCGGCCGGCCCGCGCCGACCCAGGAGCCGGAGGCCGAGCTGTGGCTCGGCGCCCATCCGGTGGCCCCGGCGACGGTGGACGCCGGGGATGCCACGGTGCCGCTGTGTGATCTCATCGCGCGCGACCCCGAAGGTCAGCTCGGGCCGGACTGTGCTCGGCAGTTCGACGGCCGGATGCCGTTCCTGCTGAAGGTCCTCGCCGCCGAGCAGCCGCTCTCGTTGCAGGCGCACCCGAGCCGGGCTCAGGCCCGGGAGGGGTTCGCGCGCGAGAACGCGGCAGGAATTCCGCTCGACGCCCCGCACCGCAACTACCGCGACGACAACCACAAACCCGAGATGGTCGTCGCGCTGAGCCGATTCGAGGCGCTGGCCGGCTTCCGGCCACCGGCCGAGACGGTCGAGTTCCTCCGCGACCTCGGGGTGTCGGAGGTGACGCCGTACGCCTCCGAACTCGGGGACAACCTTGATGCGACAGGACTGCGCGCCCTGTTCACCGCATGGATGACACTGCCGACCAAATCGCTCGTGGGCCTGACGGACGCCGTCCTCACGGGCTGTGGGCGCTACCTCGAGGCCCGGTCCGGGTCGGAGGACGAGTTCACCGCCGCGGCGCGGACCGCCCTCGAGCTCGGTCTCGCCTATCCGGAGGACCCGGGCGTCCTCGCCTCCCTCCTGCTCAACCGGGTCAGCATGGAACCGGGCGACGCCCTGTTCCTCCCCGCGGGCAACCTGCACGCGTACCTGCGGGGCACCGCTGTGGAGATCATGGCGAGCTCGGACAACGTGCTCCGCGGCGGGCTCACGTCCAAACACGTGGACATACCGGAACTGCTGCGCGTGCTCGACTTCGACTCGGTCGGTGTGCCGTGGGTGCGCGCCCGCCGCGACGGACACGAACGCCTGTACGCACCGCCCGTGCGCGAGTTCGAGTTGTGGCGGGTGGCGCTGGACGAGGCGGGAACGTCGGGACCCGCCACCACCCGGATCGGTGGTTCGACCCCGCGGATCCTGCTGTGCGTGCAGGGAACAGTACAGCTGCGGTGCGGCCACCGGGTGCTGAACCTCCAGCGGGGGGAAGCGGCATGGGTTGCGGCCTCGGACCCCGAACTCGTCGTGCAGGCCGCGAGTTCTGACGCGACGGTGTTCGTGGCGACTCCGCCGGCTCGGACCTGGTCGGTCTGAACCGGCCGACAGCGCCAACTCTTCATGCACTGTTGGTTCAGCCCTCAGCGTGCATCGGTGTGCTGAACACCCGTACTGGGTACCTCTGGGAGCATGCGCTGCACAGTCTTCGGCACGGGATACCTGGGCGCCACTCATGCCGCCTGTATGGCAGAACTGGGGCATGACGTCCTGGGCGTCGACATCGACGCCGGGAAGATCGCGAAGCTGACGGCGGGGGAGGTGCCCTTCTTCGAGCCCGGACTCGACGAGGTGCTGCGGCGCAGCCTCGAGAGCGGACGGTTGCGTTTCACGACGTCCTACGCCGAAGCCGCCGACTTTGCGGACCTGCACTTCATCGGCGTCGGCACCCCGCAGAAGAGCGGCGAGTTCGCCGCGGATCTGTCTCAGCTGCATGCGGTCGTCGACGCGCTTGCCCCGCTTTTGACCCGTCCGTCGTTGATCGTCGGGAAGTCGACCGTGCCGGTCGGCACGGCCGAGCAACTGGCGGAGCGTGCCCGGAGCGCCGCGCCGGCCGGCGACGACGTCGAGGTGGCGTGGAACCCCGAGTTCCTGCGCGAGGGGTACGCCGTGCGCGACACCCTCACCCCGGACCGGTTGGTCGTCGGGGTCGACCGCAGTCGCGGAGGGCAAGCCGAAGCGACGCTGCGCGACTTCTACGCGTGCCAGATCGCCGACGGCGTGCCCTTCCTGGTCACGAACATCGCCACCGCCGAACTCGTGAAGGCCGCCGCGAACGCGTTCCTGGCCACGAAGATCTCCTTCATCAACGCCGTCGCCGAGGTGTGCGACGCGAGTGGCGCGGATGTGGTCGAGCTGGCCGATGCGCTCGGCTACGACGCCCGGATCGGACGGCGATTCCTCAATGCGGGACTCGGATTCGGAGGTGGGTGCCTACCGAAGGACATTCGGGCGTTCATGGCTCGGGCCGGCGAGCTCGGCGCCAACAACGTTCTCCACCTGCTCCGGGAGGTGGACGGCATCAACATGGGGCGCCGCAGCACCATGGTGGAGATGACGAGGGAAGCGTGCGGCGGATCCCTCCTGGGCACCCGGATCGCAGTTCTGGGCGCGGCCTTCAAACCCGACTCCGACGACGTCCGGGATTCCCCGGCGCTCAACGTGGCCGGCCAGCTCCAGTTGCAGGGCGCAGCCGTGACGGTCTTCGATCCGAAGGCAATGGAGAACTCTCGACGGCTGTTCCCCACTCTCGCCTATGCGGCCGACATCCCCGAAGCGTGCAAGGGTGCCGATGCGGTGCTGGTGCTCACCGAATGGCAGGCCTTCAAGGACCTGGATCCGGAGGAGATCGGCACAGTCGTTCGAGCACGCACCGTGCTGGACGGGCGCAACTGCCTCGACGCCCAGCGCTGGCGCTCCCACGGCTGGCGCTACCACGGCATGGGCCGGTAGAAGGGACCGACAGGTCCGCGGGTGGCCGACCCTTACTGCAGGGCGTCGGGCGCGGCGTCGGGATCGATCTGCTTGAGCCGGTCCGTCAGCCATGACCGCAGCATCGGGCCGTACTCCGGGCTGGCAAGGGCGGAGTCGACACAGGCACGTAGATAGCCGCCGGGATTGCCGAGGTCGTGCCGCGAACCACGGTGGACGACGACGTGGACGGGGTGGCCCTCGTCGATCAGCAGTGAGATGGCATCGGTGAGCTGAAGCTCGCCGCCCACCCCGGGCTTCACGCGGCGCAGCGCATCGAAGATCGCGCGATCGAGAAGGTAGCGGCCGGCCGCTGCGAGGGTGGAGGGCGCGTCCTCCAGTTTCGGCTTCTCGACCATGCCGAGCACCTTCATCACGTCGGGGTTCGCGACACCGGGAACCTCCTGGACTTCGAAGATGCCGTACGAGCTGACCTGGGACTTCGGCACGTCGATGGCGCAGAGGACGGTACCGCCGCGCTTGGCGCGCACCCGGGCCATCACCTCGAGGACGCCGCAGGGCTGGACGAGGTCGTCGGGAAGGAGGACTGCGATGGCGTCCTCGTCGTCGTCGAGGGCCTGTTCGGCGCACCCGACGGCGTGCCCGAGTCCGAGTGGCTCGGCCTGCACGACGGATTCGACGTCGAGCAACCTCGGTGCCTTGCGCACCTTTTCGAGCAGGTGGTGCTTGCCCTTCGCCTCCAGGTGATTCTCGAGGACCAGGTCTTCGACGAAGTGCGCGACCACGCCGGCCTTGCCCGGCGCGGTGACGATCACCAGGCGGCCCGCACCAGACTCCGCGGCCTCCGACGCGACCAGTTCGATACCGGGAGTGTCCACGACCGGCAGGAGTTCCTTGGGGACCGTCTTGGTGGCGGGCAGGAACCGCGTGCCCATACCGGCAGCCGGCACCACCGCGGTCTTGAATACGCACGGATTCTCGGCGATCAATTCGCCCATGGCGACACCTCGTCTCTCGAATGGGACAAATCGGATATCCGTCGGTGGGAGGTACTCATGTCATAACGAATATCGCTCGGAATAGGCACGCACCGAGCCGTTGCGGGGCGGGGGAGTCACCGCAGGAATGCGCGATTGTGCGAAGTTTAACCCATCGGGCGAAATTCGCGACTTCGCTCGTACGACTCAGGGGGACGTCAGGACTGACGCCCGCGCTCCGTCGAAGGCTGCTCCGGGTCAAGGCAAGTCGGACGTGCCAGCCGGCGTTCGCGAAGTCGCCTCGCGCGGCCGTGCCCGGGAATGGGCCAGGACCATCCGCTGAAAGATCCGAAATCCTGCACGACCAGTACCAGTTCTGTATCAGATTTTGACCCTACCGTCTGTACGTTCTTGCGAATTGGTCGTGCGTCCAACTCGTCGCCCGCCCGGCGGTGCGGAATAGCTGTGTGTGATATTTCACACTGTAACGAAGAATTGGTTGCGGTCGAACGGCCGACCCGCCTCGGCAGAGAACATACCGTCTGACCTGGTATTTGCTGAGAAGTTACTGAGAAGTAGCAGGTTCTCGCAGGTCAACGGTCGACAACACTGGTCCCACTCGTGTCCTGATCGAGATGCACGCCGCTGCCGAATGCCCCAAGATGTTCCATACCGAGGGCGATACAGGTTTGCGATGCGTGCGGTACGGGGAGGTACTCGCACGCCATCGATGCCGAATGTGTGTTCCGCCCGAGGTGATCGCACCAGTACGGGCACCTCGCCCGTGTGGGGCTCGGGGAGGGAACGGAATGAAATCAGCAGTGGACCAGTCGGACCGGGTGCAGACCACCACGGCCGGCGCCGCAAGGGAAGCGCCGGCCAGGCGCACTCCCTACCTGGTCGGAGACCGCTCCGGCAACACCCGGTGGTCGTGGCAGAGCGCGTACGTCCGCCGACTCTTCTGGACCGACAACGTCATCGTCGTCTTGGCAGTCGTCCTGGCACACGTCGTGCGCTTCGGGCACGCCGATCTGCTCGCGGCGACCTCGTTCAGCGAGTTGAACTACGCCGTCGTGTCGGTGTGCCTGGCTGCGGCGTGGATCGGGACTCTCGCACTCTTCCGCACCCGGTCGCGCCGCGTCATCGGCAGCGGGTACGAGGAGTACCAGCGCGTAATCTCCGGAACGCTGCGGCTTTTCGGTGCCATCGCGATCGTCTCGCTGGTCTTCAAGCTCGACTTGGCCCGCGGCTACCTCGCCATTGCACTGCCCGCCGGACTCATGATGCTCATCTTCAGTCGATGGATGTGGCGGCGCGTCGTGGCACGAAAGCGAAGCCGCGGCGAGTTCCAAACCTCGGTCCTCGTCGTCGGTGGAGAGCACGCGGTACGCCTCATGACGCGGACATTCCAGCGCGAAGCTTCCGACGGCTACCGAGTCGTCGGTGTCTGCGTTCCGCGCTATGCCGGCGCGCGCGGTGAGTCCATCGAGGTGGACGGAAGCCGGATCGCCATCTACGGCGACGAACGATCGGTCGTCGACGCCCTGGCCGAGTCGGGCGCGGACACAGTTGTAGTGACGGCCACCGAAACCCTCGGCCACGAGGGCATCCGCGACTTGGTCTGGGAACTCGAACCGTACGAGGCGGACCTCGTCGTCGCCACCGGCGTCGTGGACGTTGCGGGTCCGCGCATGGAGATGCGACCCGTTGCCGGCCTGCCGCTCATCCATGTGGAGAAGCCCAGCTACCACGGCGCCAAGCGAAGCGGAAAGCGCGCGTTCGACTTGGCCTTCTCGCTCACGGCTCTCTTGCTCTTGGCTCCCGTGTTCGCTCTCGTGGCGCTCGCCATCAAGCTGGACAGCAAGGGCCCGGTGTTCTACCGCTCCGAACGCATCGGTCTCGACGGCGAACCCTTCGGCATGATCAAGTTCCGGTCGATGGTGACCGACGCCGACAAGCAGGTCAATGCGCTCCTCGATCGAAACGAGGGAGCCGGGCTCTTGTTCAAGATGCGTGACGACCCGCGGATCACCCGTGTCGGCAGTTTCATTCGTCGATACAGCATCGACGAACTCCCGCAGTTCATCAACGTCGTCCGTCGCGAGATGAGCGTCGTCGGACCGCGTCCGCCGCTGCGCCGCGAGGTCGAGAACTACGACGGCATGATCCGTCGCCGGCTGCTGGTCAGACCGGGCGTCACAGGACTCTGGCAGGTGAGTGGACGTTCGGACCTGTCGTGGGACGAGTCTATTCGCCTGGACCTGTCGTATGTGGAGAACTGGTCGATGGTTTCGGATGTGTTGATCATCGGCAAGACCATTAAGGCCGTCGCCGCGAGCGATGGCGCGTACTGATACCGAAGTCCTTCTCCAGAGAAAGTCGGAGTTTCCTCCATGAGTTGTCGCATTGCTGTCTTCGGCACCGGATATTTGGGAGCGACACACGCTGCCTGCATGGCCGAGCTCGGGCATGAGGTATTGGGTGTTGATGTCGACACCTCCAAACTTGCCAAGCTCGGATCAGGCGAAGTGCCGTTTTATGAGCCTGGCTTAGAAGCGATCCTCAAGCAGAATATCGAGAACGGACGCTTGCGGTTCACCGCCTCGTACGAGGAAGCCGCGGCCTTCGCCGACGTCCATTTCATCGGTGTAGGGACGCCGCAGAAGCGGGGCGAGTACGCCGCCGATCTCACCTACGTCGATGCAGTCGTCGATACGCTGGCACCGCTCCTCGATCGACCGAGCGTCATTTTCGGCAAGTCGACGGTCCCAGTCGGGACCGCCGAACGCATTGGGCGCCGGGTACGACAGCTGGCGCCCGACGGTGTGGAGGTCGACGTAGCTTGGAACCCGGAGTTCTTGCGCGAGGGCTACGCTGTCCGCGACACTCTCCATCCCGACCGTCTTGTCTTAGGAGTAGACCGCAACCGACCAGGTCGGGCTGAAGAAGTTGCGCGAGAAGTCTACGCGCGCCTGCTGAGTGAGGACATACCGTTCCTCGTGACAGACCTGGCGACAGCAGAACTGGTAAAGACCGCAGCAAATGCCTTCTTGGCGACCAAGATCTCGTTCATCAACGCAATGGCTGAAGTCTGCGAGATGGCCGGTGCAGACGTCTCTGTGCTTGCCGACGCCATCGGCTATGACGTTCGGATCGGACGCCGCTTTCTGAACGCCGGAATCGGCTTCGGGGGCGGCTGCCTGCCCAAGGACATTCGCGCTTTCATGGCGCGAGCGGGTGAGATCGGTGCCGATGAAGCGCTGACGTTCTTGCGTGAGGTGGACAACATCAACATGCGGCGGCGCACCCGGATGGTCGAGTTGGCCCGTGAAGCCGTCGGCGGCACTCTCCTAGGGACGAGCGTTGCCGTACTCGGTGCTGCATTTAAGCCAGACTCGGACGATGTCCGTGATTCCCCGGCACTCAGCATCGCGGGGCAGATTCAACTTCAGGGAGCCTCGGTCAACGTGTTCGACCCAAAGGCGATGGAAAACTCGCGTGCTGTCTTCCCCACCCTGAATTACGCGACGTCTGCGATCGAGGCGTGTGTGAACGCCGACCTCGTCCTCGTACTAACGGAGTGGAGCGAATTTCTCGCGCTCGATCCGCAGGTCCTGCGGATGGCGGTTCGCCGGCCCAGCATCATCGATGGACGGAACTGCCTCGACGCGCAGGTCTGGAGAGACGCAGGATGGGCCTTCCGTGCTCTCGGTCGAGTGTGATCCACAGTCCGTGAGAGATGACAGGGATGTGAGGATATGAGTGGCGGTGTGATAGTCCACGAATGGATCGAACGCACCGGAGGCGCGGAGAATGTTGTCGAGGCATTCGCAGAGTTGATTCCGTCGGCGCCGGTCATCTGCTTGTGGGATGACGCACCGGGGCGATTCGGCGCCGAGCGAATCCGTGAGAGCGCACTGGCTCGGACACCCCTGCGCCGGAGCAAAGCCCTGTCACTGCCGATCATGCCAGCGATCTGGCGTACGAGGCGATGCTCCGATGTCGAATGGGCATTGGTGAGCAGTCATCTCTTTGCACACCACGTGCGGTTCGCCAATGCTCCTAACATTGATCGCTTCGTGTATGTCCATACGCCCGCTCGCTACTTGTGGGTTCCGGAGTTGGACGAGCGGGGTTCGTCGGGACTAGTGCGTGCCGTTGCGCCACTGTTCCGTTCGCTCGACCGAGCACGCGCTCAGGAGGGCGCCGAACTGGCGGCGAACAGTCGGTTCGTCGCCGAGCGGATTCGGCAGTGCTGGCGAGTTGACGCGCGGGTAATTTACCCTCCTGTGAACGTCGAGCGGATCCAATCCGTGGCCGATTGGGCCGGCGTACTGGGTCCAAGGGATAGGGCGACGCTTGATGCCTTGCCGCGCGAGTTCGTCCTCGCAGCGTCGAGGCTTGTTCGGTACAAGAAGATCGAGGCGGCGATCGACGCAGGTAGGCTGACAGACACCCCAGTTGTCGTTGCAGGCGATGGGCCGGACCGGGGACGTCTCGAGGCAATCGCTGAAACATCCTCTGTCCCAGTCTATTTTCTCGGGCGAGTCAATGACGAGCTGCTGTACGCGCTGTATCAGCGTTGTACGGTCTATGTGTTCACAGCAGTCGAGGATTTCGGAATCATGCCTGTGGAGGCAATGGCTGCCGGAGCGCGGGTGGTAGGGAATCGAATCGGCGGGGTGTCGGAGACTGTCGTCGACGGGGTGACCGGTGCATTGTGCGATCCCGACGACGCCACCGAGTTGCGTGATGCGACTGTCGTCGCCGCGTCCTGCGATCCTGAGACTAGCGTCGAGCAGGCGAGGCGATTCGGTACACACAGGTTCAACAGCAATATCGTTGAATGGCTCGGATCCGAGAGGATTCGGGATCGATCGGCTCATTCGTCCAACATGGGCGGTGGATCTTGATTCCTGACGTGACCGTGCTCTCCACAGCGGACTTTCACAGTTCGGTGTGGACGAACAAGCAGTACATGGCTGTTGGCCTGGCCGAGCACACGAAGGTCTCGTATATCGAATCGATGGGATTGCGTGCGCCGACCGTATCCAAAGCAGACTTTGCGCGTCTCGCGTCGCGGTTCGGGAAGGGTCTGCGCCGCTCCGGTAGGGAGACCTCTGTGCCGAACGTGCGGATCATCTCGCCGAAAGTGATTCCGTACCATGGCGCGGGTGTAGTACGAGCGATCAATAGGCGTCTCGTCAGCGCCACCCTGGCGCGCAAACTGGAGCCGACGCCGGGCTCTGTCTTGTGGACCTTCTCACCCCTTACCTACGGCCTTGAGGACCTCCACTCAAGGGTGGTGTACCACTCGGTCGACCTCTTGCACACCCTACCTGGAGTACCCAGAGATGCGCTGCTTGCAGCGGAGGAGCGACTGATTGCGCGAGCAGACCATGTGATCGCGAGCAGCGCCGGTGTTGCAAATCATCTCACGGAGCTGGGCGGTCGTCCTCAGGTCTGGGAGAACGTCGCAGACGTGGAAAAGTTCTCGTCCGCCGCATCGCTTGAGCGTGACGACAGTGTCGTGTTCGCAGGGAACCTCACACCGACCAAGGTCAATTTTCACCTTGTGGAGGACCTTGTCGAACGCGGAATCAGAGTGCGGTTGGCCGGGCCGGTGAGCATCGACGGCGTATCGGGAGAAAACGAGTTGCAGAAACTGCTTTCGCATCCGAACGTCGAGTATCTGGGCAAGCTCTCACTCGACCAACTTGCCGCTGTCTGCGGCCGGGCAAAGGTCGGAGTAATCCCGTACCACCTAAACGAGTACACGAGCGGCGTCTTCCCATTGAAAGTGTACGAGTACATGGCGGCAGGAATGGCCGTGGTCTGCACGCCGATTAAGAGCGTCGTCGCCGCTAGGCCCGAAGGAGTGGTTATCGCTGAGAGCGACAACTTTGCGGCTGAGGTCGCAGACGTACTTCAGAACTGGACAGTCGAGCAGTCCGCGATCTCGTCAAGACTCGCGGAAAGCCACTCGTGGGCGGGAAGAATCGAGCAAGCACGTGGTCTGCTAATCGGTGTCGGGTCGTCCTGATGAGCACTGAACCTCATTACAGAAGTGCGCGAGTTGTTACCTCATCCCCCGGGTCCTCAGCGTCGCCGCGTCCCTTCCATGCGGCCGGCGGAACATTCAGCATCCTACTGCCGTTTGGAGGTGTGCTATTTCTTTGGTACAACCTTGTCCAAGATCTAAGAGTGGCCAACGTTGTTGGCTTGGTTAACGCGTTCATTTGTCTGCTTCAAATCGCGAGGGGCATTCGAAGTCGCGACAGCGGGCCGATCACCCTCACATTCTGGTCATTCTCGCTGGTCTGGCTGTGTGTGGCCCCACTGGCACAACTCGATGCGGGGCGGTTGCCGTGGCCCGACTCGCTCATGGACGAGTTCTACGTCGAGGCCCAGCTGATCACCACCGTCGCGTTGCTCTCGTTCGTAGCAGGCAAGCTGATCGCTCGCCGTACGGCGGCGCAGATCACATCCGACGGGGAGGGGTATGAGCCGCGGGTGGAATCCGGACCTGGAGAGGCCGGATACGGTCGAATGTGGATTCCGTTTGCTATGGCCCTCGTTCTGGCGCTGCCGGTGCTTGCGATCACGGGGGGAGTTGCTGGCCGCTTCGCAACGCGTGACGACGTTGGAAGCGCGTTCGCGGAGAACGGTATTTCTGCGGCGGACGGTGACACCATCCAGCTCTTCTTGCTTAACAGACTTCCGGCGGCGGCCGCGCTAGTTGCCGCATATGCGGCATCGCACTATTTCTTCCAGTACGCACGTCAAACTGGCCGGGGTCGGGGTGGGCCATTAGTCACCCTAGTTTTGGGGATTTCCCTCGTTCTGCTGTTGGCGAATCCATTCTCGAGTTCGCGCTACATCGCCTTCGGTGCCATCGCGGCAGTCCTCTTGGCGGCTGTACGCATCGACAGCGCGAAGCGACGTTTGATGTTTGCGTTTGTGTGCGTAGTGGGGCTGTTGTTCGTGTATCCCCTCGCTACTTGGTTCAAGAGAGAATCAGTCCAGTCGAGCCCCTTTCGAGGGTTCCCAGACATGTTCTTCACTGTTGATTACGACGGTTACCAGCAGTTGATCAACTCTATTTACTTTGTTGACGAGAGCGGACATACTTTCGGCAAGTACGTTCTTTCCGCGGGCCTCTTCTTCATTCCGCGCGCACTCTGGGCGGGCAAAGCCAACCCGGCGAGCATCGACGTCGCCGACGCGCGGGGGTACTCCTTCCAGAATCTGTCACTACCAATCTGGTCCGAATTCTATATCGATTTCGGGATAGTAGGGGTCATAGCTGGTCTGATCGCCTTCGGCTTCATTTCCGGCAGGCTTGATCTGGCGTACTACCTGCGTCCCATGTCGACGTCTGCGCACATGTGCGTCCTAGTCGCTGTTTGCATGTTCGGCTTCTTGCGTGGACCGCTCGGTGCGCAGGTCATCTTCATGGGTTCGGTCGTCGTTATCGGATACATCGTGTACCAGACACGCGATCGCGCTGTTGAGTGGAAGAACGGGGTGGTGGATCGATGAGTAACGAGCCCTTACGCGTGAATATCTGCATAAGAAAGATCGCATTCGGCGACGGTGTTGGGGGTATGGAACGCGCCGCCGTTCGTCATATAGAGGGAATGCTGGCAGCAGGACTCACTGTGCGGCTCTACACCGCGTCGGAAACCATGCAGGGAATCGTCCCAGACGGTGTGGACGTGGTCGATGTGCCATGGCCCTCAGGCCTCTCCACTGGGGGTGGACCGACCTTCGGACTTGCATATTGGCTCTGGGTTCAGCGACTGCGAGAAACGATCGCACTGTCGGATAGGTACCGAGAGATTCTGCATCTGCACGGCGCGGCTGCAGGCGTCCTCAATCAGTCTGGCCGGTTTGCCACTGCCCGTACTGTCGTCAATCCGCATGGGTTGGAGGCATTCGGGAGCTTCTCTTTGAAGCGCGTACCAAACCGGCTGTTTCTCCGACGCCTTGCACGAAAAGGGCGGTTCGCTGACAAGCTCATTGCCACCGACGAACTTCTTGCTCCAGTTATCGCGCGGCACATCGGCTGCTGCGCTTCCCGCATCGAATGCGTCGTTAACGCAGTGGACCTCCTGCCGTTGTCGAGCGTCGGCCCGATGCCGAACCGCGATCGGAGAACCTTCAAGATCGTGACTGTGGGCAGACTCGTCAGAAACAAGGGATATGATCTTCTTCTGGACGCGTTGAAGGATCCTGCGGTTCGCGACGCCATGCCGGCGGGTTGGGAATGGACCCATTTTGGGGATGGGCCAGCAGCAGATGAATTAGTGACGAAGGCTGCGGTCCAACCGATCGTGACGCTGAGCATCCTGCGAGGGCGCTCTGACGATGAGGTCCGAAATAGCCTTGCAGGTGCCGATCTATTTGTACAGCCGTCTCGATTCGAGGGAAGCAGCCTTACCACGCTGGAGGCGATGTCGCATGGTCGAGTAATCGTCGCGTGCGCCGTCGGCGGAATACCCAACAAAATCTTGGAAGGAGTGACGGGTTACTTGGCTTCCAAGCCCACAAGCGAGGAAATCGCCAATGCCGTCATTCGTGCAATTCGAAACCCGACGACTGGCGCCGCCGCCGCAAAGCTGGTTCGAGAAAAGTACAGTGCCGACACGGAAAGGGAGCGCTACCTCGCGCTGTACCGAACGATCTTCCTCGATGGGAAGCCCGAGCGGACTTACTCATGACCCAATCGATTGAGTACTGATGTTACGCGGCGCAATTAGTCTTTTCGCTGGCGGGCTCATGGGAAAGCTCCTCGGGGTCTTCCGGGAGGGGTTACTTGCCTACCTGTACGGGACCTCGGAGGTTGCGGCAGCCAACCGTATGGCCCAAACCGCGGTCTTGTCCCCGCTCAATCTCGTCACGACGGACGCCTTGAGCGGAGCGTTCCTGCCTCACGAGGCCCGTCTGCGGAAGGACGATCACGCGCGAGCACTCGCGCTGTATCGAGTCGTGCGCGTCGGACTAATATGTATTGGTTTGGTGTTCGCCTCCGGATCAATCCTGCTAGGCCAGCAGTTCGTCGGAATTCTTGCACCGGAGCTCGACGCGAGTTTTGTCGATCTGACGGTGTCTATGGTCGTCGCGATGGCTGTCGGTGCGCCGTTCTACCTCTATTACAATATTGCCGGATATTTCGCGATGGCGAACGCCGACTATCGGATCAGCGGTGTGCGCGCGTCTGGTCAGAGCGTCGGACTTATCATCGGCATCGTGGCCGGCTACAGCCTCGGACGGCCTTCCATGCTTGCATGGGGCTTTACCGCGGCGTATGCGCTTATGGCGGCCTGGGCGGTCGCGCGGATACGGAGGCGTGGTTACCTCTCGTCGGACGTTGTTACAGGGTCGCTCTCTACACGAGACGCCCTCGCAACTGCGAAGCCCTTCCTGAAGAGCGCATCGGTACTGATCTGGATGCCGCTCTTTTCTCAGAGCGTCATTATTACTGAAAAGATCGAAGCGTCTGACGTAGGAGTGGATGCTGTTGCCGCGGTCGACTACGCACGCATTATTTCGGACACGGGGATCCTCCTACTCGCGGTGCCGATCGGTCTCGCGAGTCTGCCGACATTTGCAATACTCGCGGAGGCGGAGTTTCGGGCACGGCTCGCAGCATTGACGAGGCCACTGCTGGCTCTTGCCGTCCTATGCGGCTCGCTGCTTTATCTGCTTGCCGGGCCATTAGTGCAACTGTTGTTTGGCCGTGGAGAGTTCGGCGAATCGTCGGTCGCCATCACGAGTTCGATTGTGCGTGGACTGAGTGTGGGCATCGGGGCACTCCTCCTCAGTTACGTTCTGACAAAGGCGCTCAACGCGCGCGGGGCAAACATCCAGGCGATCTTGTCAGTGGGGGTTGCCGCCGTAGTTACGATCGTGGCGCGGCCATTCTTGGTCGACACCTACGGCGCGGCGGGCCTCGGTAAAGCGGTCTCGATCGGCGCTGTCTTTGGGGCGCTTACCGCCGCGCTGCTCGCTGGCGTTGTTCTATCATTGCTGCGGGGTCTGCTGGTCCTTTCCCCTACGCTGGCTACGATCTTCGCCGCATCTGCACTCATTCCGAACGGCACTTCCAGCGCCCTTGCCGCTAGTGTCTGCGTCGCCGCGGTGTGGTGTATGAACGTTCTGTTGAATCGGGAACTGAGGGAAGCGGTCATGGCAATGACTCGCACAGGTATGCGTCGTCGCGCAAGTAAGCAGGGATACATGGGAAGGCACCGAAAGCCCGAGGTTCCTACGCATGCGGGGGAACAGAATTTGAGAGGTTCACTATGACAATGAAGGTACTGGTCACTGGGGGAAACTTTCTCAACCAAGGTGCATATCTCATGTTGGTCGCAGCGGGCGTCGGGATTCGCCAGCACCTTGGCGCGCAGCCGGTCATCCCGGTCCGGTTCGGCACACAGCGACAGAAGGCGTGGATCGGCTACGATACGCTGCTGGCCGAGGAGCGCGTCGGATTTTTTCCGCGATTGGGTCGGGCAGTTGAGGGCAGCTGGCGGGATCGCCTTCCCTTCGTGACTGCCTCCGAAGTGGACGCGGTGTTCGATATCACGGGATTCGCGTTCGGAGACCAATGGGCCGATGCACCTCTGATGAGGAGGGCGCGAAATTACGAAATGTGGGCAAGTAGGGGTATCCCCATCTATATGCTTCCTCAGGCATTCGGCCCTTTCGAACTCACCGCGAAACCGGCCAAACGCGCCGTGCAGTCGAGTCGAATCGTGTATGCCCGAGATGTGGATTCGTACGAACACGTGCGAAATCTCGTCGGCGAGGCTGAGGGGGTTAAGATTGGCACCTCTCCGGACTTCACCATCGGTGTAGAAGGGACGCTGAACGCCGTCCCTAGCCACGACAGCGGATTCGGTGTGATCGTGCCGAACTGGAACATTATGAAGCGAGCCGCCAGCGTTGCTCACGCGAGTGGATATCTCAATTGGCTCGTAGAAGCGTCGTTGGTGATGCAGCAGCATGGACTCAGTGTGGTGGGGCTTTGTCATGAAGGCCGGCGCGACCGTGAGATCCTAGACAAGATCCGTTCTCAGGTGCCCGCCATGGAGGTGCTCGACGGACTGAACGGGCAGGAACTCAAGGGGGTTCTCGGTGCGGCGTCCGTGGTGGTGTCCGGTCGGTACCACGCGCTTGTAAGTGCGCTGTCCCAAGGAGTTCCCTCGATCCTTCATGGTTGGAGTCACAAGTATCGCTGGTTGGCTGAAGATTTCGATTGCAAGGAGTTTGTCGCCGATCCGTACTCTCCTGGCGAAATCGTCGGCGATTTGATCGCCCGCGCAGTGGATAGTGAATCCCCTCGCGAACGCATAGTGATCGCGACCGACAAGTTGAAGGCACGTAACCTCGCGATGTGGAGCGAAATCGCATCGGACCTGGGTTGGCGCAGTCAGACCGGTACGGTGTTGGGAGGAATTGGTGGATAGACAGGATGTCAAGGTCGTTCTCGTAAGTGCCAGGGAAGCGGTAAGGAGCACCTTCTTCCGTCGCGGCGGTCGCCTCGGTCGAGCGATATACCGGGTCTTCGGCACGTCCCACAACCGAGAGATGAACGCCGTGTTCGCAGGCGCGGCGGAGTTCTATCGGGCGGACCGCAATCGGGGTCAGCGGTTCGCGTTGCGCCGACACGTGCACATGCTCGAAAAGGGCCTCTGCATGAGACCTCGACGCGAGACGTTCGCGGTCGACTACATCGAGACGACGGTTGGCGACCTCGGAAAATGTATGGCTGGAAGCGAGCTCAGCGACATCGAACTCAAGTGGTGCTTCGACGTTCTTTCTGCGTACTTCGACGCTACATCGACCTCGCCGAATGGGCGGATCAAGAGGGCCCGCGACGAGTTCCTGGGTCTAGCGAGGCCCGATGTGCCCATTCAAACGAGTGCACCGTATAGGGTCGGGACCCTCCCGGATGTCGTGTCGATCGAGGCGCTCGAAGCGCTCGCCATTAGCCGCACTTCTGTCCGGTCATACCATTCGAAACCCGTGGACAGGGGCGTAATCGACAGGGCGTTGATGGTTGCGCTTGAGTCGCCTTCGGCCTGTAACCGCGTGCCATGGACGATGCGGATCATGGACGACCCCGAGAACGCACGGCTCGTCGCCGGAGTGGCGATGGGAACCGCGGGGTACTCGGAGCAGGTGTCTAATGTCGCGGTGCTGGTAGGCAATCTGGGGGCTTATTCGAATGAGCGAGACCGGCACCTGATCTATATCGACGGATCACTCGCAGCTATGTCATTCATCCTTGCCTTGCAGGCGCAGGGAGTTTCGTCCTGCTGTGTGAACTGGCCCGACATCGCCACGCGCGAGCAGAAGATGGCATCGCTCCTCGGAATGGAGCCGCACGAGCGCGTCGTCATGCTGATTCTGTTCGGGTATGCCGACGAGCAGGGATTGACACCCTACTCGGGGAAACTTCCTGTCGGCGCCATCCGGACCTTCGGATTGCCTAGGGGCAGAGCGTGACCCACCCTGCCCGGTTGCTCAGGCCAAAGCGACCAGATCAGGCAGTAGGCATCCGCAGCGCATTCAGCCTCCCCCAGCCGGTTCAGGTCTTGCCGGCCTTCGGGCTGAGCTTCCCGCAACTCTGGAGTCGTACGAGTTTCCGCTTGAGTCTCCGACTTCGGTAACCGTGCTTTCGTTCATTGGTAGCAGGTTAGCCGTCAAGGTGAGGTCAGAGGAGTGCTCGATGCGGATTGCAGATTGCGGACTTCCCGAAATGGTGTTCCCGCGAATGATCCCGTAGTTGGAGTTTCGGACAAGAATCCCATGAGCTGCAGGGTTATCAATTACGCATGTGGATATGGTGAACCTGTCCGCCTCGGAGACTGTGATGCCAGGCCCGCTTCCAGCCTTCTGGTCGGTGATCAGGATGTTCTCCAGTATCAGATCCTTGTGGTCCCGGGATTTTCCGGATGCCCACACCGATTGGCCCTGGATATTTTGAATGGAGATGTTGTCGAGCGTGAGCTGATCGATCCCCGACGCCCTGATGCCCGTTCCGGGTCCACCCGAATTGTCGATATTGATGCTATTCAGTGTGATGCCGTGGACTTTGTCATCATCGCTGGATTCGTCGAGCATCCGAATCGCATCATGTCCAGTGTTTAGTGCCGGTTGGACAATGCTCACGTTGGTGATGTGAACGGAACGAACTGCGGCATCCCGTGCCTTGGGCTTCGCATGTATCTTGATGGCGGAGGCCATTGTGGAGCTGAGGCTGCAATTGGTTACGTTGACATTCTCGAGTACGGTATTGTCCGGCGCTTCGACGGTCAAGGCCAAGGCGTCGTCTCCAGATCGGATGTGACAGTCGGAGATGTTGTAGTTGCTCCCGCCGTATAGGTGAAGACCGTCTTCGCCGTGGTGGCTGCTGCCGGACCACTGCAGGCGGGTGATGGATACATTATTGCAGTTCTTTAGAACAGCCATAAAGTCCCCAGCTGCTCCTTTGATTATGTTATCGGAGATGCGGAGCTCGGATACATTTACGAATCCGAAATGTTTGCCGACATGGTGGGGGGCAACCAGCAGTATTCCGCCGATGATCGTGATGTTGTGGTTCCCCTTTTCCTGGTCGGAGTTCACGATAGTGGCGCCTCCGTTGCCACCGGCGCTGTGGCCTCGGATCAGGGTGCATCCCGACAGATCGAGTCTGGTGTCTGATGGTACGACGAGTTGAGTGCTCGTGGTATGGACGCCGGAAAGAACCTTCGTCCCAGTGTCTGTGCGGTCCCTCAACCACGCGTTAATGTCGTCGGTACTGGTCGACTCATCGACATGGTAGTGCCATGGGGTCTTTCGTGGAGAGGTAGTCAGAGAATCAATAAGGGAGTTCCCGACCACCGCCGAGATGATTCCTGCGGTCGCACCACCCAACGAGGAGAGGAGAACTGTTCGGCGATTCACATTCATGCGTATGCCTTTGGGGCTTGAGGAGACCGTAGGGTTTGTCGGACGCTGGCGATCTGCACTGGTGCCCATCGCCGTGAGTGCCTCGGTGCCCGAGGTCAACTGCATTCAGGAACGTCGAGTTCGACGTCCGGCTGATCGACGAGAGGTTGCACTGGGACTTGCGCTTTTCCGGGGTTCGTTGGTTCGATGAGGTCATATTTGATCTCGACGCTACTGCCCATTGGAACTGGCAATTGCACACTGTAGACGGGGTGCCCCAGTTCCTTGCCAGTGAAGTTCATGGCCGGGGTGCCGTTCACGGTCACCTTGTCGAGTCGTGCGCCCTGGGTGGCGACCAGTGACAGATCAGTCAGGTTGGCGCCGAACGGCGCCCCCACCGGGTTGTCGAACATGCCGGCCACGTAGTTGGTGTACTCACCCGCGGGCAGGTCGTTGCTCAGCCGCACCGTGACCGTCGAGCTCCGGGTGTCGCCGTCGCACGAGCCTGCTGTGTACTCGATCTCGCGTCGCAGGTAGTAGTCCAGCTTGTTGCCGCCCAGGTTGTTGACGACCACGCCCGCATACGGGGCGGAATCCTCGGGAACGGTGTGGCCGAGCGGTGTTCCCGCAAGAACGGCCTGCTCGTCCGGGTTGGCGCTCCACACGGCGAGGCGCCCCTCGCTCGCCGCACGTCCGAGGGCTTTGAGCAGGGCGTGGGGCCGGCTGATGCTTCCTGTCATTCTCTGGACCACTGCCGCCGCTACGTCTTGCAGGTACTGCTTGCGCGCGGCGTTGTTGTCTGCAAATCGCGAGTAGGCGGTCGATTCAGTCAGCTCAACGACGTTGTCGGCCGTGATCTTCTCGCCGCCCGGCAACGTCACCGGGCCGACCACCTCGAGGACGTAGCTGAGCGCCACCGGATCCGTCGCGACGGCCCCGTCGACGCGTTCGCCCGACTCCTGCCGCCAGATCGACTGCCAGATCTGTGCCGCGTACGGGAAGTGCGAGCTGACGTTGCTGTTGCGGAAGTCCACCGTCGGCCGGCTGTGCCCGTAGGTGCGGGCGAAGTCCGGCCCGAGATCGAGGGGCTGGTAGTTGGTGCGCAGTTCCCGGTTGCTCGCCAGGTCGTCGACCCGCACCGCGCCGTCGGCCGCGCGCACGATGCCGAACCCGCCGAGCAGACCGCCCGTGCCTCGCGCCTCGGCGTTGGTCTGGAAGCCGATGAAGTAGCTGCGCGGCCCGTCGGCGCCCAGCATGGCCGGCGCGATCTGCGCCGCGAGGGAAGTGTTGTGGAGCAAACCGGACAATTCGCCTGTCTGGTCCCGCAATTGGGTGCGTGCGTCGTCGATCAGGCCCAGGTAGGTGCCGTCGATGTCCTGCGCCCGGGCGTCCAGCTCCGCGGCCGCGGCCGCGGTGGTCTCGAGGACCGGTGCGGCGTCACGCAGGGCAGCGAGGTTGATGCGGGCGCCGTCGAGAATCAGCTGATCGGGGGAGACGGCCGAGCCGGCGTCCACGGCGGGCACCAGAACGTCGGATGTGAGACCCGTCACAATATCGCTCATCTGCTGGCTCGAGGCGAACGGGCTGCCGAGCCACGGGATCGCCGCGGCGATGTTCCACGGCAGCGAGTGGGTGGAGTCCTGCGCCTGCTTCGCGTACTTGTCGGCGTCGCCGGCGGTGCGCAGCGCCGTCTCGGTATCACCGGCCAGCAGGGCATTTTTCGAGCTCGTCGCGTACTCCCGGGCCTGCTCGAGGCTCGACTTGGCCTGCAGCCCTTCGTGAGCCAACCATACGCCCATCCCGACGACGACGACCGCTCCTGCGGTGCAACCGATCGCGATGTTCCGGCGCTTGCGGCGCTCCTGTGCGATCTGCTCGTCGGTCTTGCGCCGACGCACCTTGCGTCGGCGTGGTTCCGGCGAAAGTGACTCGTCGGTAACATCGTTCACGCGGTCCTGCCCCCTTCGATTCCTCCGGGGTGACCATAACCGAGAAACGGGTCAGCTGGTCGGTTCGAGTGGTGAGTAACGCCGGGGATCGTTAGGGTCGATGTATTCGACGGTGATGGATGCAGGGAGGCGTCCACGTCGTTGTCGATCGAGGGGTCCCCACTGCACGCCCGTCGATCTCGAGGGAAACACGAGGGGGTGCGGTGCCGTCATTTGCCATGTCCACGAGTCAGCGTGGACTGTGGTTCGCTCAGCAGCTCACCCCGGACGTCCCGTTCACCATCGCCCAGTACCTGGACCTGCACGGCCCGCTCGACGCCGACCTGATCCGCGCCGCCTGCAACCAGGCCGCCCGCGAGGTCGAATCCGGAACCCTGTTCCTCGAGCTGGTCGACGGCGAGCCCCGCCAGCGGGTGATTCCCGACGTCGACGACTACCCCGGCTACCTGGACCTGCGCGGCCACGACAATCCCGAGGCCGAAGCGCGACGGTGGATGGACGAGACGTACACCCGTCCGCTCGACCCACTGCGCGACCGGCTCATCGCCACCACCCTGATCCAGCTGGCCGACGAGCACTTCTACCTGTTCACCTACATCCACCACCTCGCCCTCGACGGGCACGGCGGCATGGTGATGCTCGGCCGCAGCGCCGAGCTGTACACGGCGTGGGCGCGCGGGGAGGAACCGCCGCCGATCCGGGCGCTGAGCCTCGAGCAGATCGCCGAGCACGAGCGCGCCTACGTCGGCAGCACGCGGCAGGCCGCCGACCGCGAGCACTGGGCGCAGCGTCTGGTGGACCTGCCGCCGCCCGTCACGCTCGCCCCCGGATCCGCCGCGCCCACGATGCCGTGCCGGCACGTCGGCGCGGAACTCACCGCCGAGGTGACCGCCGCCGTGGCCGCCCTGGCCGGCAGCGCCAACTCCACCGACGTGCCGATCGTCGTCGCCGCCTTCGCGGCGTACCTGGCCCGCATGAACGCCGCCACGGACGTCGCGCTGAGCCTGCCGGTCTCGGCCCGCACCACCGCGCCGCTGCGCCGCTCGGCCGGCTCGATCTCGAACATCGTGCCGCTGCGAGTGCGCGTAGAACCGGACGTCACCGTCGCCGACCTGGTGCGGCGCGTGCAGGTGGAGCTGACCGGGGCGTTGCGGCACCAGCGGTACCGGTACGAGGACATGCTGCGCGACCTGCACGCCGTCGGTGATCACCGGGAGACGCGCAGCGCGTTCGGGCCCGTGGTGAACCTGATGATGTTCAACCCGGAGTACGCGTACGGCGACATCTCCGGCGAGTACAACCTGCTTTCCACCGGCCCGGTCGACGACCTGTCGGTGAACGTGTACGCCGGGATCGCCGGGCGCAGCGTGCGGGTGGACTTCGAGGCCAACCCGCGGCTGTACGGCGACGAGACGCTCACCCGGCACCACCGCCGCTTCCTGGACTTCCTCGGCGCGTTCGCGCGGTCGGCCGAGCACGCCGTCGGGGATCTGCCGCTCGCGACGCCCGACGAACTCGCCGGCCTCGTGCCCGCGCGCGGCCCGCAGGCCGAGGGCGGGTGCCTGCTGGCCGACGTGCTCACCGCGCACGCCGGCTCGGACCGCGTCGCCGTGCGCGACGGCACCGTCGCGCTCACCTACCGGGAACTGGACGAGCGTTCAACTGTGCTCGCGCGCAAGCTCATTGCCACCGGCGCCGGACCCGACGACCGGGTCGCGGTGCTGCTGCCGCGCTCGGCCGCCTCGGTGATCGCGCTGTGGGCCGTCGCCAAGGCCGGCGCCGCCTACACCCCGATCGACCGGGGCACCCCGGCGCTGCGGCTCGCCGAGCTGCTGCGTGACGTGCCCGTCGCGGTGTGCGGCGACGACGTCGCCCTGCCCGACGGCGTCACCCGCGTCGATCCGGGCGACGGCGAGACGTCGTCGGCGCCGTTCGAGGTGGGGGAGCGGGTGCGTCCGCTGCACCCCGAGCACCTCGCGTGGGTGATCCACACGTCGGGCTCCACCGGCACCCCCAAGGCCGTCGCCGTCAGCCACCGCGGACTCGCCGGACTCGTCGCGACGCTGCGCGCGCGGTATGCGGCCGACGCCGACTCGCGCGTGCTGCACCTGGCCGCACCGAGTTTCGACGCGTCGCTGCAGGAACTGCTGCTGGCCTTCGACGCCGGCGCCACCCTGGTGATCTGCCCGCCCGACGTCGTCGGCGGACCGGACCTGGCCGCGCTGCTGCGTGAGCAGGCCGTCACCCACGCCATCACCGCGCCCGCCGTCCTGGCCGTCACGCCCGAGAACGACCTGCCGGCGTTGCGGATGCTCGACGCGGGCGGGGAGGCGCTGCCGGTCGACGTCGCCGACCGGTGGTCGCGCGGGCGCACCATGCTCAACGCGTACGGGCCCACCGAGACCACCGTCCTCGCCACGCTCAGCGACCCGCTGCGCCCGGGTGGGGGCGTGCCCATCGGTGCACCCGTCCACGGCGTGACGGCGCTCGTGCTCGACGCGCGGCTGCGGCCCGTGCCCGTCGGCGCGGTCGGCGAGCTGTATCTGGGCGGGCCGGCCGTCGCGCGCGGCTACCTCGGAGACCCGGCGCTGACCGCGGCCCGGTTCGTCGCGTCGCCGTTCGGCCGCGTGTACCGCACGGGGGACCTGGTGCGCTGGAGCCGTGGGCGTTTCTGGTCGTCGGAGCTACCAGAAACGCGCACGGGCGGCGGGGGTGCGCTGGAGTTCGTCAGGCGCGCCGACCGGCAGGTCAAGATCCGCGGCTACCGCATCGAACCCGGCGAGGTCGAGGCGGCGCTCACCGGGCTCGACGGGGTCGCGAGCGCGGCCGTCGTCGTCCACGGCGACACCCTCGCGGCCTACGTCGTCGGCGACGTACTGCCCGACGACGTGCACGCCCGCCTCGCCGAACGCCTGCCCGCCTACCTGCGGCCCGCGACGATCACCGTGCTCGACGCGCTGCCGCTCACCCCGGGCGGCAAGATCGACCGTCGCGCCCTGCCCGCCCCCGCCGTCGACACGGCCGCCGGCTCGCGGGCGCCCGCCGGGCCCACCGAGACCCTCGTCGCGCGGCTGATGTGCGAGATCGTCGGCGTCGAGACGGTCGGCGCCGACGCGAACTTCTTCGCCCTCGGCGGACATTCGCTCGGCGCGGCCCAGCTCGCCGCGCGGCTCGGCGCCGCCCTCGGCCGCGACGTGCACCTGCGCGACGTGTTCGACCATCCCACCGTCGCCGCGCTCGCCGCCGCCGTCGACGCCGGACCGGCGGCGACCGTGCCGGCCCCGTCGCGCTCGGCCGACGACACGCCCGCCCCGCTCGCCCCCGCGCAGCGCCGGCTGTGGCTGCTCGCGCACGGCGACACCGCCGCCTATCACCTGCCGTTCGCGCTGCACCTCGACGGCACCCTCGACACGGCCGCGCTGCGCGCCGCGCTCGGCGACGTCCTCGGCCGGCACGAGATCCTGCGGACGGTGTTCACCGAACCCGGCCCCCGCCAACACGTCCGGCCCGTCGCCGAGGTGCTGCCCGACCTCGACGCCGAACCCGTCGACCCCGCCGACGTGGACGCCCTGATCGCCGAGTGGGCCGCCGCGCCGTTCGACCTCACCACCGACATCCCGCTGCGGGCGCGCCTGCTGCGGGTGGGACCGGACCGGCACGTGCTCGCCGTCGTCGCCCACCACATCGCCATGGACGGCGCGTCGTTCGTGCCGCTGACCCTCGACGTCGCCGCCGCCTACACCGCCCGCGCCGCCGGGCACGGGCCGCGGTGGGAGCCGCTGCCGCTGCAGTACGCCGACTACGCCCGCTGGCACCGCGCCCTGCTCGGCGACGAGGACGACCCCGACAGCCTCGCCGCCCGCGAACTCGCGCACTGGACCACCGCGCTCGCCGGGCTCGGCGAGGCCCCCACCCTGCCCACCGACCGTCCCCGCACCGGCAGCCCCGAACCGGCCGAGTCCCTCGAATTCGCCGTCCCCGCCGCGCGGTTCGAGGCGCTGCGCCGCCTGGCCGCCGCGCACGACGCCACCGCGTTCATGGCCGTGCACGCCGCCGTCGCCGTGTGGCTGTCGACGTGGACCGGCGGGCGCGACGTCGCCGTCGGCTCCGGCACCGCCGGCCGCGAGCACCCCGACCTCGACGCCCTCGTCGGCATGTTCGTCGGAACCGTCGCGCTGCGGCTCGACGTGGACCCGGCCACGTCGTTCACCGACCTGCTCGCCGCCGCCTGTCGCACCGACCTCGACGCGTACGCGCACGCGACGGTGCCGTTCGACCGCGTCGTCGACACGCTCGGCTTCGCCCCGTTCCAGGTGATGCTCGCCTACGACAACGTCGCCGTGCCCGACCTCGACCTGCCCGGCCTGCGGGTGCGCGTCGAGGAGATCCCGTCCGGCCGCGCCCGATTCGACGTCGAGCTCGCGGTGCGGGAGCTGCCCGACGGCTCGCTCGCCGGTCGGGTGATCTACGACGGCGGGCTGTTCGAACGCGCGACGGTCGCCGCCGCGGTGGCCCGGCTGCACGCGGTGCTCGACGCGGCCGTCGCCGCGCCGCACGCACCCGTCGGCGATCTCGACGTCGGGGCCCCCGAGATCGTCGTGGCCCCGGCCGGGCCGGTCGCGACGCTGCCGGAACTGCTCGCCGCGCACCCGGTGCACGTCGTCGCGCCGGGCGGTGCGCCGATCGAGTTGATCCCGGCCGCAACACCGTTGGCGTGGCACCTGCTCGAGCGCGGGCTCGGGCCGGAGGACCGCGTCGCGATCCTGCTGCCGCGGTCGGTGGAGTCGGTGCGCGCGGTGGCGGCCGTCGCGCTGACCGGGGCGGCGTTCGTGCCCGTCGACCCCGCCCAGCCCGCCGCGCGCATCGCTCGCCTGCTCGCCGACGCCGAGGTGCGGCACGCCGTCGCCCGGCCCGGCACGTCGCTGCCCGACGGCGTCGCCCGGATCGACCCGGACGCCGGAGCCGCGCGGTCGGGGGCGATCACCGACGCCGACCGGGTGCGTCCGCTGCGGCCCGACCACGCCGCGTACGTCGTCTACACCTCCGGCTCGACCGGCGCGCCGAAGGGCGTCGTCGTCACCCATCGGGGGCTCGCGCCGCTCGGCGCGGCGCTGCGTCGTCGCATGGACCTCGACCCGCAGGCGCGGGTGCTGCACTTCGCGTCGCCCGCGTTCGACGCGTCGGTGCTCGAATACCTCCTGGCTGCCGCGGCCGGCGGCACCCTCGTCGTCGCGCCGGCCGACGTGTACGGCGGCGACGAACTGCTGGAACTGCTGCGCGCCGAACGCATCACGCACTGGTTCTCCACCCCCGCGGTGCCGGCCCTGCTGGACCCGGCGGGGCTGGACGCGCTGCGGGTGCTCGCCGTCGGTGGGGAGGCGTGGCCGGCCGAGACCGCCGCCCGCTGGGCGCCCGGTCGCACCATGCTCAACGTGTACGGGCCCACCGAGACCACCGTCCTCGCCACCGCCAGCGCGCCGCTGGTGCCGGGGGAGCGGCTGACCATCGGCAGCCCCCTCGACGGCGTCACCGCCCTCGTCCTCGGCCCGCGGCTGCGGCCCGTACCCGTCGGCGTGGTCGGGGAGCTGTACCTGCTCGGGCCGGGCGTCGCGCGCGGCTACCTCGGCATGCCCGGGCAGACCGCGAGCCGGTTCGTCGCGTCGCCGTTCGGCGGTGGTCGCATGTACCGCACGGGCGACCTGGTGCGCTGGAGCGGTGCGCCCTTTGGGTTGCCAGGGCAGCCCAAAGGACACACCGGCGGCGGAGCCGCCCTGGAGTTCGTCGGGCGGGTGGACCATCAGGTCAAGCTGCGCGGGTTCCGGATCGAGCTCGGCGAGATCGACGCCACCCTCACCGGGCACCCGGCGGTCGCCGCCGCGGTCACCGTCGTGCGGGGGGACGCGCTCGCCGCGTACGTGCACGGACCCGACACCGCCCGCCTCGACCCGGCCGAGCTGCGGGAGTTCGCGGCCGCGCGGCTGCCGCGGCACATGGTGCCCGCCACCGTCACCGTCCTCGACGCGCTGCCGCTGACGAGCACCGGCAAGATCGACCGCGCCGCGCTGCCCGCGCCCGTCGTCGCGCCCGGCACCCCGGCCGGATACCGCAGCGCCGCAGAGGAACTCGTCGCCGGTGTCGTCGCCGACCTGCTCGGCCTGCCCGCCGTCGCCGCGGACGACGACTTCTTCGCGCTCGGCGGCAACTCGCTGCTCGCCACCCAGCTCGCCGCGCGGCTCGGCACCGTCGCCGGCCACCGCGTCGGCGTGCGGGAGATCTTCGAGCACCCCACCGTCGCCGGTCTCGCCGCCGCCGTCGCCGATCCGCTCAGCGGCGAACGCCTGCCGCTGCTGCCGACCGGCGACACCGGGCCGGTGCCGCTCGCCCCCGCCCAGCAGCGGATGTGGCTCGCCAACCGGTTCGACGTCGCCGACGCCGCCCCCGGCGACCACATCGCGTTCGTCGTCGACCTCGACGCCGGCACCGACCTCGACGCCCTCGCGGACGCCGCCGCGGACGTGCTCGCCCGGCACGCCGTGCTGCGCACCGTGCACCCCGACGGCCCGGACGGCCCGGCGCAGCAGGTGCTGCCCCGCATCGACCTCGACCTCGAGCCGCACGCGGCGCCCACCGATCTCGACGCCACCGACCTCGACGTCGCCGACTTCGCCCGCGCCGGTTTCGATCTCACCGTCGACCCGCCGCTGCGCACCCGCCTGTACCGCACCGCCGCCGGCTACACCCTCGCGGTGGTGCTGCACCACGTCGCCGTCGACGGCCTGTCGCTGCTGCCGCTCGGCCGCGACCTCGCCGTCGCCTACGCCGCCCGGCGCGACGGACGCAGCCCCGCGTGGCCGCCGCTGCCGGTCACCTACCGCGACTTCGCCCGCTGGCAGCACACCCTGCTCGGCGACCCCGCCGACCCCGATAGCCTCGCCGCCCGGCAGCTCGCGCACTGGACCCGCACCCTCGCCGGCGCCCCGCCGCTGCTCGCCCTGCCCACCGACCGGCCCCGCGGCGACGGCGACTCCACCGCCGGGCGCGTGCGCTTCGCGGTGCCTGCCGAACTGCACGCCGCCGTCGACAAGCTGGCCCGCGCCCACGACGCGACGACGTTCATGGTCGTGCACGCCGCGCTGTCCGTGCTGCTCGCGACGCTCGCCGCCACCGAGGATGTCACCGTCGGCACCGCCGTCTCCGGGCGCATCGACCCGATGCTCGACGACGTCGTCGGGATGTTCGTCGGCACCGTCGCGCTGCGGCTGCCCGTGCCGGCCCGCGCGACGTTCGCGGAACTGCTCGCCGACGCCCGCCGCGTGGACCTCGACGCGTTCGCCCACGCCGACGTGCCGTTCGACCGGGTCGTCGACGCGCTCGGTGCCTCCACCGCCGGCCACCATCCGATCTTCCAGGTGATGCTCGCCTACGAGAGCTTCGCGCTGGACGGGCTCGACCTGCCCGACGTCACCGGTGTGCGCGAGCTGTCCACCGGCACGGCCCGATTCGACCTCGAGGTGACCGTCCGCGAGAACCGCTCCGACGCGGGCACCCCCACCGGCCTCGACGGGGTGCTGACCTACGACCGCGGCCTGTTCGACCACGACACCGTCGCGGGGTGGGCGCCGTTCCTGCTGCGCATCCTCGACGTCGTCACCGCCGACCCGGCCGCCGCGATCGGCGACATCGACTTGCTCGGCCCCGACGGCGACACCTCCGCACCCCGGACGGACCCGGCGACGGCCACGCTGCCCGCGCTCGTCGCCGACCAGGCGCGGCGCCGGCCCGAGGCGATCGCGCTCACCCACGGCGACGACACCCTGACGTACGGGCAGTTGCACGCCCGCTCCGGGGCGCTCGCGGCGTTGCTCGCCGAGCGCGGACTCGGCATCGAGGACGTCGTCGCCGTCGCGCTGCCCCGCTCGCTCGACCTGGTGGTGGCGATCCTCGCCGTCGCCCGCGCCGGCGCCGTGTACCTGCCGCTGGACGTCACCCACCCGCCGGCGCGGCTGCGGGCCCTGCTCGACGACGCCGCCCCCGCCGCGGTGCTGTGCGACACGAGCTTCGCGGTCGACACGGAAGCGTCTGTGCTGCACATGGATTCGCCAGATCTGTGGGAACGCCTGGATGGCGGCGGGGGATACGACGCGACCGTCCCGGCCGGGGCGGGCGCGTACCTGATCTACACCTCCGGCTCCACCGGCACCCCCAAGGGCGTGCTCGTGAGCCACGAGGCGGCCGCCGCGGTGTTCGCCGCCACCGCCGAGTTCGGGTTCGGGCCGCGCGACGTGTGGACGCTGTTCCACTCCCCGGCCTTCGACTTCTCCGTGTGGGAGATGTGGGGCGCGCTCACCACCGGCGGCCGGCTCGTCGTCGTCGACCACTACACCGCCCGCGACCCCGGCGCCTTCGCCGCGCTGCTCGACGGCGAGGGTGTCACCGTCCTCAACCAGACCCCCACCGCGTTCCACCAGCTCGCCACCGTCGACACCCCGCTGAACACGGTGCGGCTGTTGATCTTCGGCGGCGAGGCCCTCGACCCCGAGCAGGTCCGGCCGTGGCTCGCGGACCGGCCCCACGTGCGCGCGGTGAACATGTTCGGCATCACCGAGACCACCGTGCACGTCACCCGCGGACCCGCCGACCGGCCCGGCGTGGGCCGGCCCCTGCCCGGGCTCGACGTGCAGATCCTCGACCGGTCGCTGCGCCGCACCCCGCCCGGCACCGTCGGCGAACTCTACGTCGCCGGAACGCAACTCGCCCGCGGCTACCGCGACCACCCCGCCCTCACCGCCGCGCGGTTCGTCGCCGCGCCCGGCGGCACCCGCCGCTACCGGACCGGCGACCTCGGCCGCCGCGGCCGCGACGGCGTGCTGCACCACCGGGGCCGCGCCGACGACCAGCTCGAACTGCGCGGCTACCGCATCGAACCCGGCGAGATCGAGGCCGCGCTGCTGCGTTGCGACGGCGTCACCCAGGCCGTGGTGGTGCTGCGCGACGACCGGCTCGTCGCCTACCTCGTCGGCGGCACTCCCACCGCGGCGCTGCGCGAGCTGCGCCGCACCCTGCCCGACTACCTCGTGCCCGCCGCCGCCGTCGCGCTGGACGCGCTGCCCCGCACCGCCAACGGCAAACTCGACCGGGCCGCGCTGCCCGCACCCACCGTCGCACCCGGTGGTGGCCTCGCCCCGCACGGGCCGCTCGAGGACCTCGTCGCCGAGGTGTACCGGGAACTGCTCGCCGCCGGACCCGTCGGCGCCGACGACGACTTCTTCGACCTCGGCGGCAACTCGCTGCTCGCGACCCGCCTCGCCGGGCGCCTCGCCGACATCGCCGACGTCGACGTCACCGTCCGCGACGTGTTCGCCGCCCCCACCGTCACCGACCTCGCCGCCCTGCTCGCCGCCCGCGCCGGCACACCCCGCCGCCGCGCCCCGCTCGTCGCGGCCGGCGACGACACCCCCGTGCCGCTGTCCCCGGCGCAGCAGCGGCTGTGGTTCGTCAACCGGCTCGACCCCGAATCCGGCAGCTACAACCTGCCGTTCGCGGTGCGTCTCGACGGCCGGCTCGACGTCGCCGCGCTCACCACCGCCGTCGCCGACGTCCTCGGCCGGCATCGCACCCTGCGCACCGTCTACCCCGACCCCACCGCGCAGGTGGTGCGGCCCGCCGCGCGACCGGCCCTCGAACCCGTCGCCGTGCCCGCCGACGGACTCGCCGAGTTCGTCCGCGAGTTCGCCGCCCCCGGATTCGACCTCACCGACGAGCCGCCCGTGCGGATGCGGCTGTACCGGCTCGCGCCGCGGCGGCACGTGCTCGCGGTGGTGGTGCACCACATCGCCGCCGACGAATGGTCGCTCACCCCGCTGCTGCGCGACATCGTCGACGCCTACACCGCCCGCCTCGCCGGGCACGAACCGCGGTGGGCGCCGCTGCCCGTGCAGTACACCGACTTCAGCCGCTGGCAGCGCGCCGGCGTCGACGCGCAGCTCGAACACTGGACGAGTGTGCTCGCCGGCCTGCCCGACGAGGTGACCCTGCCCGGGGACCGGCCCCGGCCCGCGCGCCCCACCGGGCGCGGCGCCACCCACCGCACGACGGTCGATCCCGTCGTCGCCGAGGGGGTCTCGCGGCTCGCGCGGGAGGGCCGCGCGACGACGTTCATGGTGCTGCACGCGGCGCTGGCGGTGCTGCTGGCCCGGCACGGCGCCGGGGGCGACATCGCCGTCGGCACCGTTGTCGCGGGGCGCGGCGACCCGCAGCTCGACGACCTCGTCGGCATGTTCGCCGGCACCCTCGTGCTGCGCACGCCCGTCGACCCGGACGCCGGCTTCGCCGACCTGCTCAATGACGTCCACGCCCGGGACCTGGCCGCCTACACCCACCCCGACGCGCCGTTCGAGACCCTCGTCGAGCGCCTCAACCCGGCCCGCAACCCCGCCCGGCACCCGCTGTTCCAGGTCGCGCTGTCGCTGCGGCGCCCCACCGTCGACGCGTTCGAGCTGCCCGGCCTGACCGCGCGGGTGCTGCCGGTGGCCGACGAACACGCCAACTTCGACCTCCAGCTCGTCGTCACCGAGACCGGCACCGACGTCGACCTCGAATTTGTCTACGCCACCGACCTGTACGACGCCGGCACCGTCGCCGCGTTCGCCGACCGGTACGTCGCGATCCTGCGTGCCGTCGTCGCCGACCCGGCCGTGCGGATCGGCGACATCGACCTGCTCACCGAGCCGGAGCGGGCCGCGCTCGTCCCCGCCGCCGGGCCCGAGCCCGCCCCGGCGCGCACGCTGTGGCAGTGGCTCGCCGACGGCGCCTCCCGCGGCGGCGGCGGTGTCGCCGTGCGCGACGGCGACACGGACCTGACGTATCCGCAACTCCTCTCGCGCGCCGAGGCGCTCGCCGCGAGGCTGCACGCCGCCGGTGTCCGGCCCGGCGCGGCCGTCGCGTGCGCCCTGCCCCGCTCGCTCGACGCCGTCGTCGCCGTGTGGGGGATCGCGCGGCTCGGGGCCGCGCCGATGCTCGTCGACCCGGTCCAGCCCGCCGCGCGGCTCGCCGGAATGCTCGCCGACACGAGGGTCGGCGTCACCGGCGCCGCGCACCTCGGGTCGCTGCCCGCCGCCGTGACCTGGCTCGACGTCGCCGACAGCTGCGACGGCGCCGTCGCGGTGGCCGACCCGGATCCGGGCGCGCCCGCGTACCTGGTGTTCACCTCCGGTACCAGCGGAAACCCCAAGGGCGTCAGCATCACCCACCGCGGCGTCAGTGCCCTCGTCGAGGACCTGGCGGAACTGTTCGCCGCCGCGCCCGGCGACCGCGTGCTGCACGTCGCGTCGCCGAGCTTCGACGCGGCGATGCTCGAGCTGCTCGTCGCCGGGGCGTCCGGCGCGACCCTCGTCGTCGCCGGGGCCGACGCCTACGGTGGCGACGCCCTCGCCGACCTGCTCGCGCGTGAGCGCATCACCCACGCCTGCCTGACCCCGTCGGCGCTGGCGACGGTGCCGTCACGCGCGCTGCCGGACCTGCGGGTGCTCATGCTCGGCGGCGAGGCCGTGCGCGACGAGCTCGTCGCGCGGTGGGGCGCGGGCCGTCGCCTCTACAACGGGTACGGCCCCGCCGAGGCGACCGTCTTCGCGACCTGTTCGTCGCCGCTGACGCCCGGAGCGGACGTCGTGATCGGCACTCCCGTGCGCGGGGTCGAGGCCGTCGTGCTCGACGAGCGGCTGCGGCCCGTGCCCCCCGGCGTCGCGGGGGAGCTGTACCTGGCGGGGGAGCGGCTCGCCGACGGCTACCGCGGCGATCCCGGCCGCACCGCGACCCGGTTCGTCGCCGCGGCCGGCGGTCGTCGCCGGTACCGCACGGGCGACCTGACCCGCTGGGCCGGTGTGTCCTTTGGGCGGCCAGGGCAGCCCAAAGGACACACCGGCGACGGAGTCGCCTTGCGGTTCGTCGGGCGCAGCGACGATCAGGTCAAGCTCCGCGGGGTGCGGATCGAGCCGGGGGAGGTCGACGCCGCGCTGCGCGGCGTGGCCGGGGTGCGGCAGGCGGCGACCGTCGTGCGCGACGGGGCGCTCGTGTCCTACGTCGTGCCCGCCACCGTCGACGCCGTCGACGCCGACGACGCGCGACGGCAGTTGCGCCGCATCCTGCCCGCCCACCTCGTGCCCGTCGCGGTCGTGCCGCTCGATGCGGTCCCGCGCACCGCGCACGGCAAACTCGACGTCGCGCGGCTGCCCGCACCCGACCTCGGCGGCCGCGACGAACCCGGCACCGAGACCGAGGCCCTCGTCGCGCGGATCTTCGGCGAACTCACCGGGACCGGCCCCGGCCGCGGCGACGACTTCTTCGCCGTCGGCGGCAACTCGCTGCTCGCCACCGTCCTCGTCGGCCGGCTGCGCGAAGAGACCGGCACCGCGGTGCCGCTGCGGCTGATCTTCGAGCACCCCACCGTCGAGTCCCTCGCCGCCGCGCTCGACGCCGGCGGACTCGACGCCGACACCGGGCCGGTGCCCGTCCACCCCCGCCCCGACCGGATCCCGCTGAGCCGGGCGCAACACCGCCTGTGGGGACTGAGCCGCCTCGACCCCGACGCCTACCGGCTGCGCGCCGACGTGCACCTGACCGGACCCCTCGACGTGCCCGCCCTCGAGGCCGCGCTCGACGACGTCGTGGCGCGGCACGAGATCCTGCGCACCCGCATCGTCGTCGACGAGCAGGGCCCGCACCAGGTCCTCGCGGACCGCGGTGTCCACTGGGACCTCGAGGAGGCCGGCAGCGCCCGGCGGCTGCGGCTCGCGGTCGACCATGCCGCGGCGGACGGGGCGTCGCTCGCGCCGCTGCTGCGCGACCTCGCCGTCGCCTACGCCGCCCGCGCGGCCGGGCAGCCGCCGCGGTGGGAGCCGCTGCCGCTGCAGTACGCCGACTACGCGCTGTGGGAACAGACCCGCGGGATCCCCGAGCCGGACGTCGCGCACTGGCGACGCGCCCTCGACGGCCTCGACCCCGTCGAACTACCTACGGAAACAACCACTTCCGAGGCAGTGGCGGAGACCGTCGCGTTCGAGGTGCCCGCCGACGTGCGCGCCGGGATCGCCGCGCTCGCCCGCGCCCACGGCGCCACCGAGTTCATGGTGCTGCACGCCGCGCTGTCGGTGCTGCTCGCCCGCGTCGGCGCCGGCCACGACGTCGCCGTCGCCGCCGTCGTCTCCGCCCGCCGCTGGGCGCAGGTCGAACAGCTCGTCGGCCCGTTCCTCGACACTCTCGTGCTGCGCGCCCGCGTGGAACCCGACATGCCGTTCGCCGGGCTGCTCGCGCAGGTCCGCGACTTCGACGTCGCCGCCCTCGACCACGCCGGGGTGCCCTACGAGCAGATCCTCGCCGGCCTGTCCGGCCGCGCCCCGCAGGTCGCGCTCGCCCTGCAGGACTTCACCCTCGACCCCGTCCGGATCGGGGACCTCACCGTCGAGGCGCAGGAAGTCCTCGCCGGCGCGCCGAAGTTCGACCTGCAGTTCGCGCTCGCGCCCGCCGCGGACGGCTACACCGGCACCCTCGTGCACGACGCGTCCCGGTTCGCCGGACCCACCGCGCGCCGGCTCGCCGACCGATTCGTCGCCGTCCTGCGGCACGTCGTCGCCGCACCCGACGCGCTCGTCGGCGACCTGCCCGTCGCCCGGCCCGCCGCCCCGCTGACCGGAGCCGACCCCGTCCCCGCCCGCACGCTGCCCGAGCTGCTGCGCGCCACCGCCGCCGCGCACCCCGACCGGGAAGCGCTGCGCGAGGGCGAGACCGCGCTGACCTACCGCGAACTCGACGCCCGCTCCGACGCGCTCGCCGACGAGCTGCGCGCCGCCGGCGCCGGCCCCGGCACCGTGATCCCGATCGATCGGCCCCGCGGCCTCGACCACGTGCTGCGGCTGTGGGCGATCACCAAGACCGGCGCCGCCTTCACCAGCGCCGCCTCCACCAGTGCCGCCTTCAGTGCCGCCGACGAGCCCGCCCCGGCGAACGTCGCGTACGTCGTGTCGACGTCCGGTTCGACCGGCGCTCCCAAACGCGTCGCCGTCACCCACACCGGTCTCGCGCCGCTCGCCGCCGAGGCCGCCCGCCGCTACCGCGTCGGACCCGGCGACCGCGTGCTGCAGGGCTACCACCCGGCGTTCGACGCGGCCCTGCTCGAGCTCCTGCTCGCCCACACCACCGGCGCGACCCTCGTCGTCGCCCCGCCGGAGGTGTACGCGGGCGCGGACCTGCAGCACCTGCTGCGCACCCAGCGCATCACCCACTACCTGTCCACCCCCGCGGTGCTCGGCACCCTCGACCCGCAGCAGCTGCCCGACCTGCGGGTCGTCGCCTCCGGCGGCGAAACCCTGCCGCCCGCGCTCGCCGCCCGCTGGACCCAGGGCTCGGGTGCGGCGGCCCGGCACATGCTCGACGCGTACGGTCCCACCGAGGCCACCATCGTCGCGACCCTCGCCGACGTCGACGGCCGCGGCGGCATCGGCCGGCCCGTCCCCGGCACCGTCGCGCACGTCCTCGACGCGCGGCTGCGCCCGGTGCCCGACGACGCCGTCGGCGAGCTGTACCTGGCCGGGACGTCCGTCGCGCTCGGCTACCTCGGCGCCCCCGGCCTCACCGCGCAGCGGTTCGTCGCCGCGCCCGGCGGCACCCGCCGGTACCGCACCGGCGACCTCGTGCACCGCCGCCCCGACGGCACCCTCGCCTTCCGGGGCCGCACCGACCGGCAGCTCAAGGTCCGCGGCGTGCGCATCGAACCCGGCGAACTCGAGGCCGCCCTGCTCGCGCAGCCCGGCATCCGGCACGCCGTCGTGCTGGCCTCCGGTGGCGCGCTCGTCGCCTTCGCCGCCGCCGACCCGGACGTCGACGACACCCGCGTGCGGGCCGGTCTCGCCGAAACCGTTCCCCCGCAGCGCATGCCGGCCCGGCTGCGGCTGCTGCCGCAGCTGCCGACCACCGTCAACGGCAAACTCGACGTCGCCGCCCTGCACGAACTCGACACCGCCCGCGACGACGCCGCCGACGACCGGCCCCTCACCGATGTCGAGGACCTCGTCGTCACCGTCGCCGAGAGCGTGCTCGGTGCCCGGCCCGACATCCACGCCGGGTTCCTCGCCGCCGGCGGCGACTCGCTGTCCGCCGTCGTCCTCGCCGCCCGCCTCGCCGACGCCTTCGGCGTCGACGTGCCCGCCCGCGCGGTGCTGCAGGCCCCCACGCTCGCGGCACTCGCCGCGCACCTGCGCGACGGCGACACCACCCGGATCCCGTTGCGCCGCTACGACGACGACACCCCCACCCCGCTCGCCCCCGCGCAGCAACGGCTGTGGCTGCTCGGCCGCGCCGAACCGCGCAGCGCCGCGTACACCGTGCCCGTCGCGCTGCACCTGAGCGGCGACCTCGACACCGCCGCGCTGGCCGCCGCGGTCGCCGACGTCGCCGACCGGCACGAGGTGCTGCGCACCGCCTACCCCGACGGCGTCGCCACCGTGGTGGATCCGCCTGTGCTCGAGACGGTTCCGGGCACCGACGTGACCGCCGCCGTGACGGAGGTGTTCACCGCGCCGTTCGACCTCACCGCCGAGGCGCCGCTGCGGATCCGGCTGATCGACCTCGGCGCCGGCGAACGGGTGCTCGCCGCGGCCGTGCACCACATCGCGTTCGACGGCGGCTCGGTCGCGTCGCTGCTGACCGACCTGCAGCACGCCTACGCGGCCCGCGTCGCCGGCGCCGCCCCGATCTGGTGGCCGCTGCCCGTCCGCTACCGCGACTACGCCCGCTGGCACCACGACCTGCTCGGCGACCCCGCCGACCCGGACAGCCTCGCCGCCCGCCAACTCGACCACTGGGCAACGACTCTCGCGGGCCTGCCCGACACGCCGCTGCCGCTGCCCACCGACCGGCCCCGGCCCGCGCGGCCCAGCCACGTCGGCGGCGCCGTCACCGCCCACCTCGACGCCGCCACCCACCGCCGCGTGCGCGACGTCGCGCGCGCCCACGACGCCACCGGGTTCATGGTGCTGCACGCCGTGCTCGCCGCGCTGCTCGCCCGCCGCAGCGGCCGCGCCGACATCGCCGTCGGCACCGCCGTCGCCGGACGCGCCGACCCGCGCCTGCACGCCCTCGTCGGCATGTTCGTCGGCACCCTCACCCTGCGCACCACCGTCGACGGCACCGAGCCGTTCGCGGACCTGCTGCGCCGCGTCCGCACCACCGACCTCGACGCCCTCGCCCACGCGGACGTCCCGTTCGATCAGGTCGTCGCGCGGGTCGCGCCGGCCCGCGGCACCCACCACCCGCTGTTCCAGGTGCTGCTCGCCCACCGCACCGTGCCCGCAGGCGAGGACCTGCCGCAGCTGCCCGGGCTGCGCGTGCGCGAATTCGACGCCGGCGCCCCGGCCGCCCAGTTCGACCTCACCGTCGACGTCACCGACCGCGGCGACGACGGCGTCGACGTGCGTCTCGTGTACGCCACCGACCTGTTCGACGCCGGCACCGCCGAGGCGCTGCTGGACGAGTACCTCGCGCTGCTCGGCGCCGCGCTCGACGACCCCGCCGTCGCCGTCGGCGATCTCGCCGTCCCCGCCCCCGCACCGCTGACCGCGCCCGCCGCGCCGCCGCGGACGCTGCCGCAGATCCTCGCCGCCACCGTCCGCGCCCACCCCGGCGCCATCGCCGTGCGCGCCGGAACCGTCGCCTGGACCTACGCCGGGCTCGACGCCCGCGCCGCCTCCGTCGCCGCACGGCTGCGCGCCCGCGGCGTGACCGGCGTGGTCGCGGTGGCCGTGCCGCGCGGGGAGTACTGGCCGCTCGCGGTGTGGGCCGTCGCGAAGGCCGGTGCGGCGTGGGTGTCCGTCGACCCGGCGCAGCCGCCCGCCCGCGTCGCGACCGTGCTGCGCGACAGCGGCGCCACCGTCGGCCTGACCGTGCCGGGCGTGGCCCCGGCGGGGGAGGGCATCGACTGGCTGGACCTGACCGCCGGCGAGTCCGAAGACGATGCCCCGGATGTCGCCGCCGAGCCGCACCCCGACGACACCGCGTACCTGATCTACACCTCCGGCAGCACCGGCGCCCCCAAGGGCGTCGCCGTGCCGCACCGCGGCCTCACCGCCGTCGCCGACGCGCACGTCCTCGGCATCACGCCCGGCAGCCGGGTGCTGCAGGCCGCGTCGCACACCTTCGACGCGGCGGTGTTCGAACTGCTCACCGCCCACGCGCACGGCGCGACCCTCGTCGTCGCCCCCGACCACGTGTATGCCGGTGGGGCGCTGCAGGAGCTGATCGCCGCCGAGCACGTCACCCACGTCGTCGCCACCCCCTCCGTGCTGGCCACCCTCGACCCGGACGCGCTGCCGCGCCCGGTCACCGTGCTGTCCGAGGGCGAGGCGCTCACCGCGCCCGTCGTCGAACGCTGGCAGCGGCACCGGCTGCTCAACGGGTACGGGCCCACCGAGTTCACGATCGCCGTGTCGTTCGGCGGCCCGTTCGCCCCCGGCGCCCGGCCCACCGCCGGGACCGTCGTCGCCGGCGCCACCGCCCACGTCCTCGACGCGCGCCTGCACCCCGTCCCGGCCGGGGTGATCGGGGAGCTGTACGTGACCGGGCCGAGCCTGGCCCGCGGCTACCACCGCCGAAGCGGGCTCACCGCAACACGATTCGTCACCGACCCGTACGGCGCGCCGGGCGGGCGGCTGTACCGCACCGGCGACCTCGCCCGCGTCACCGCCGCCGGCGAACTCGACGTCGTCGGCCGCGTCGACGAGCAGATCCAGCTGCACGGCATCCGCGTCGAACCCGCCGAGATCGACGCCGTGCTCACCGCCGCCGACGACGTCGACGCCGCCGTCACCGTCGCCGTGCCCGGCCCCACGGGCGAGACCGTCCTCGTCTCCTACGTGCAGGGCGGGGCCGACGCCGCCGCGCTGCGGTCCCACGCGGCCGCGCAGCTGCCGCGGCCGCTGCGGCCCGCCGCGATCACCGTCGTCGACGCGCTGCCGCTGCTGCCGTCCGGCAAGGTCGACCGCGCCGCGCTGCCCCGACCCGACTTCGGCGTCCCCGCACACGGTTTCGTGCCGCCCGCCGGCCCGACGACCGAAGTGGTCGCCGAGGTGTTCGCCCGGCACCTCGACCGGCCCGTGTCCGCCGACCTGGGGTTCTTCGATCTCGGCGGCACGTCGCTCGGCGCCGTCGCCGTCGCCGCCGACCTGCGGGCCGCGCTCGACCGCGACGTCCCGCTCGACTGGCTGCTCACCGCGCCGACCGTCGCCGACCTCGCCGACCGGATCGACCACGGCGGCGACGACACCGACCCGCTCGCCACCCTGGTGCCGCTCGCGGGACGCCCCGACGGCACCCCGCTGTTCTGCGTCCACCCGATCAGCGGAATGTCGTGGTGCTACACGGGACTCGCGCCGCACCTGCCCGGAGTCGCGCTGTACGGGCTGCAGGCCACCCGGCTCGAGCCGCTGCCGCGCACCGTCGCCGAGTTCGCCGCCCGCTACGTCGACCGGATCCGCACCGTCCAGCCCGACGGCCCCTACCACCTGCTGGGCTGGTCGCTCGGCGGAACCATCGCCCACGAGATGGCCGTGCAGCTGCACGAGGCGGGGCAGCAGGTGGCGTCGCTGATCCTGCTCGACACGCTCACCCCCGACACCCTCCCCGACGTCGCGGCCCTGCCGGACGAACCCGTCGTCGAACTCGAGGTGCCCGGCCTGCCGTCGACGTTCGTCGCCGAGATCCGGGAGCGGGCGCTCGCCGCGGGCGCCGCCCTCGAGGAGGCCGTCACCGCGCACACCCCCCGCGTCCTCGACGGCGACGCGCTGCTGTTCCGCGCCCGGCCCGCCGGACCGGCCGGACCCGACCTCGCGGCGAGCTGGCGACGGCACGTCCGCGGCCGCGTCACCGAGCACGACGTGCCCTACCCGCACTCCGACCTGACCACCCCGGGCGCGCTGGCCGTGATCGGCCCCACGCTCGCCCGGCACCTGACCGCACGACAGATTTCCGCGCCCGTAGGGTGCACCGACAGTGTCACAGCAACGAGGGAGACACCGTAATGGAAGTACACGACTACCTACGCATCCTGCAGGCGCGATGGAAGATCGTCGCCGTGACGACCGTGGTGGCGGTACTCGGTGCGCTCGGAGCCTCCCTGCTCACCACCCCGATCTACCAGGCGAGCACCCGGCTGTTCGTCTCCACCTCGTCGGGGGCCTCGGTCAACGAGATCTACCAGGGCAACCTGTTCTCGCAGCAGCGCGTCGCCTCCTACACGAAGCTGCTCACCGGCACCACGCTGGCGCAGCGCACCCTCGACCGGCTGGGCCTGTCCGACCTGACGTCGTCGCAGCTGGCGGAGAAGGTCACCGCCTCGTCCGCGCCCGACACCGTGCTCGTCGACGTCAAGGTCGACGACGCGTCGCCCGAACGGGCCCGGGACCTCGCCAACGCCCTCTCCGACGAGTTCGTCGTGATGGCCCGCGAGCTCGAGACCCCCGAGAACGGCGGTGAGCCCACCGCGCGGGTCGTCGTCGAGCAGCACGCCGACACCCCGGCGACCCCGGTCTCGCCGAAGACGAAGCGCAACCTCGCGCTCGGCTTCGCCGTCGGCCTGCTCCTCGGCATCGCGCTCGCGGTGCTGCGCGACCGGCTCGACAACACCGTCAAGGACCGCAAGACGGTCGAGGAACTCTCCGGAACCGGCCTCGTCGGCACCGTCCCGCTCGACAAGGAACGGCAGGAGCACGCGGCGATCGCCTTCCAGGAGTCGAACTCCGGCAGCGCCGAGGCGTACCGGGAGATGCGCACCAACCTCAAGTTCCTCGACGTCGACAACCCGCCGCGCGTCATCGTCGTCACCAGCGCCCTGCCCGCCGAGGGCAAGACCACCACCGCCATCAACACCGCCCTGGTGCTCGCGGAGGCCGGTCACTCCGTCGTGCTCGTCGAGGGGGACCTGCGCCGGCCGCGGGTGTCGAAGTACCTCGGGGTCGTCGGCGACGTCGGCTTCAGCACCGTGCTCTCGGGCCAGGCGGGCCTCGAGGACGTGCTGCAGCCCAGCCAGTACCAGGGCCTGTGGGTGCTGGCCTCCGGGGCGCTGCCCCCCAACCCCAGCGAGCTGCTCGGCTCCGACACCGCCAAGCACGTCCTCGACGACCTGCGGGCGCGCTTCGAGTACGTCATCATCGACGGCTCGCCGGTCCTGCCCGTCACCGACTCCGTCGTGCTCGCCGCGGCCACCGACGGCGCACTGCTCATCGCGCGCCACGGCAAGACCACCCGAGAGCAGCTCAGCCGCGCCGTCGGCAACCTCGGCAGCGCCGGCGCGCACCTGCTCGGCACGATCATCACGATGACGCCGAACAAGGGACGCGGCGCCTACGAGTACCGCTACTACTACGAGTCCGACCCGGCGGTGAAGAAGGCCGCCGCGGACGCGCCCGCCCAGCCCGCCGCGCAACCCACCGGCGGCCGTCGCCACCGGGGCGAGCCCAGCCGGCCGGAACCGTACCGGCCGGAACAGCAGGGTCCCGGCGACGCGCAGGCCGGGCAGCACTACCGGACCCCGCAGGCGTACTCCGCCGAGCCCGCCCACCAGCAGTCGGTGCCGACGGCGGTATCGCGGCCCGTCGCGCCCTCGCCCCTGCCGGGCCCGCGCAACGGATCAGTCGTGGATCCGGGCGAGCAGCGGTAGCAGCAGATCGGCGATCTCGGTCCCGACCGCGACGAACGTGTCCTCGTCGCGGCCGATCGGATCGGTCACATCCTCCGGCCCGGGCGCGGGAAACTGCGCCCGGGCCGCGGCCAGTTCGGTGACGGTCTCGGCGCCGCTGAGCTGCTGCAGCCGCGCCGCCTCACGCAGCGTGAACGTCCGCTTGAGCATCCGGGGCGCCGACTGCAGCACGGCCCCGCGATGCGACTCGGCCATCGTGATCACCAGGTCGGCGTCCTGCGCGATGCGCGGCGACAGACGCCGGGCGACGAAGCCGTCGGGTTCGCCGCCGAGCTGACGCAGCACCAGCGCCGCCGTCGGCTCCATGGGCCGGCCCACCATGCCGCGGGTGCCGGCACTGTGGGCGGACAGCTCACCCCGGCCCGCCTCCTTCGCGAAGGCGGTGGTCAACAGCTCGGCGGTGGGCGATCGGCAGATGTTTCCGGTACAGACGTACAGAACCCGCATCGCTCGATCGTAGGCAGCCGAAGGGTCGTTCGTCCGGTTCCCGGGCCGCATGTCCGATTCGGCCGGGGGTCTGTCCGGACCGTTCGGTAGCATCGGGCGGTCGGGATGCGCCGGGGGAGGCTGTGCGGCGCAAAACACGATCAGAAGGCGGCTGATGAGTTCGGTTCTCGGGGTGACCGCAGGGACGAGTGCCGTCCGGATCGTTCGTCCGATCGATCCGGACGCACCCTCCGCGGGCTACCAGTTCCAGGTGGTCGAGACCAGACGGGACGACCCGGCACGCCTCGCGGCGCAGACCGTGGGCGTGCTCGTGCAGGCCGGCATCGCGGGGGAGAGCGTCGAGCGCGCGGGCCTGGTGTACCGCGACGCCGCCGAGGCCGAACGGCTCCGCGCCGCGATGGCCGAGCAGGGACTCGACCGCTACCGGCTCGTCGGCGAGTCCGAAGCCGCACTGACGTACCTGCGGGCCACCGGCGAGCTCACCGCCGACGTCGCGGTCCTCTACGACCTCGGCGCGTCCGGGCTCACCGTCACCGTCGCCGACCGCAGCACCGGCGCCGTGCACACCGAACGCACCGGGGCCGTCGCCGGGCGCCTGTTCGACGACGCGGTGCGCCTGCACCTGCTCGGCTCGGACGGCGTGTGGCGGCCCGACGACCCGCAGGACGAGGAGTTCGTCGCCCAGTGCCGCGCGGCGAAGGAACAGCTGTCCGGCAGCGACGCCGTCGCCGTGCCGGGCACCGCCGGCGTGATCCTGATGTCCCTGGAGACGTTCGAACCGCTGATCACCCCGCTCGTCGAGGCCTCGGCGCGGTTCGTGCGCGACGTCGTGCAGCGGTCCGGCGCCCGGCCCGAGACGATCGTGCTGCTCGGCGGTGGCGCCCACGTCCGCCTGGTGCGCCGGGTGCTCGAGACGTGGACGAAGCTGCCCGTCGTGGTTCCGCACGAACCCGAGCTCGTCCTGGCCAAGGGTGGCGCCCTGCGCGCCGTCGCCGCGGACACCGCGGTCACCGAACAACTCGCCGCCCCGGCCGCGACCGAACGCATCGTCCCGCCGGGCGGCACGGCGCCGCACCGCACCGAGCGGCTGCCGCGCCCCGCCACGCCCGCACCGTCCGGCGAGACCAGGACACCGAGGCGGAAGCGGGCGGCGACCGCTCACGAACCGCACGTGTCCAAACGGCAGATCAGCGGGGCCGGGCTGGCCGGCACCGCCCTGGGCGTGGTTGCCATGATCGGCTTGGCGCTCGGCGCCCAGAACACCCTCGCCGGCGACGACGAGTCGGATATCCGGCAGACCGAGGTGATCGTGACGACGCCGTCGCCGACCCCGCAGCCGGCGCCCGCCGTTGCGCCGGCACCGGCACCGACGACGACCACGACCGTCCCGCCGGTCGAGGACCCCACGACCGCGCGCGTGGTGCCGCCTCCGCCGCCCCCCGCCACGGCACCGCCGCCGTTGATCCCCGGCCTGAACATCCCGGTGCCGACGCTGCCGCCGCTACCGCCGCTGCCGACGATCGAAGTGCCGCCGGAGCTGCGGTTACCCATCTGACGGGCCCCGTCCGCTGCCGGGGACCCGCGAACCTGATGGCGCCCAGCGCGACAGGCTAGAGTACAAACGATGTTTTCGCCGCAGAACACCCCGCTGTGCGACTCGGTCACGCTTGCCTATCGGCGCGTGCGCGCCGAGCCCGGTCAGCTGACCGTGCTGCGGCGAGCCCTGGAACGCTGGCTCGACGCGGTGCACGTGAGCCCCGAGCTGGCCCGCGACGTGCTGCTGGCCAGCTACGAGGCCCTCGCCAACGCCGTCGAGCACGCCTACCGCGACGGTGCGTCGGGCACGCTCGACCTCGAGGCGACGCTGATCCCGGCCGACCGCCAGGTCGAGGTCGCCATCATCGACCGGGGCAGCTGGCGCGCAAACGACACCGACCCGAGCACGAGCTCGCGCGGGCACGGCCTCACCCTGATCAACTCCTTGGCGGACACGGCGACCGTGGCCCCGGCCGACAGCGGGACCGTCGTCACCATGCGCTGGAGCATCTGACGCCGGTCCGGCCGCCCGGGACTACTGGCGACGGCGGGGCAGCCGCACCACCTGGACGAAGAACTCGTCGATCTGCCGGACCGCCCCGATGAACTGGTCGAGGTCGACCGGCTTGGTGACGTACGCGTTGGCGTGCAGCCGGTAGCTGCGCAGGATGTCCTCCTCGGCGGCCGAGGTGGTGAGCACCACGACCGGGATGTCGGACAGATCCGGGTCGGACTTGATCTTCTCGAGGACCTGCCGCCCGTCGTACTTGGGCAGGTTGAGGTCGAGCAGGATCAGGTCGGGACGCGGCGCCTCGGTGTACGCGCCGCGCTGGTACAGGAAGTCCAGGGCCTCCTCGCCGTCGCGGACCACGTGCAGCTCGTTGCCGATCTTGTTGTCCTCGAAGGCCTCGCGGGTCATCAGTTCGTCGCCCGGGTCGTCTTCGACCAGCAGGACGTCGATGGGCTCGGCGGGGGTCATGCGGGGGCTCCTTCGAGGTCGGCGTCGGCCGGGGCGGGCGCTTCGGGTTCTTCGTCGGGCAGGGCGGGGACCGTGAAGCAGAACCGGGTGCCCTCGGTGTGCTCGGTGTCGATCCAGATCCTGCCACCGTGGTACTCGACGATCTTCTTGCACACCGCCAGCCCGATGCCGGTGCCGGTGTAGACGTCGCGGCCGTGGAGACGCTGGAAGATGACGAACACCTTCTCGGCGAACTCGGCGTCGATGCCGATGCCGTTGTCCGTGACGCACAACGTCCAGGTTCCGGGCCCGTCCTGATCCCCCTCGTCCCGGTCGCAGGTGATCTGCACGGTGGGAGTGCGGTCGGGGTGGCGGAACTTGATCGCGTTGCCCACCAGATTCTGCCAGAGCATCGTCAGCAGGGTCGGATCGCCCGTGATCTCGGGAAGATTCTCGGGGCGTTCGATGCGCACGCCGGACTCGTCGATCGCGGCGGCGAGATTGGCCACGGCCTTGTCCAGCGGCTGATCCAGGTCGACGCGCACGTGGTCGTCGCTGACCCGGCCGACGCGGGAGAAGGTCAGCAGGTCGTTGATGAGGACCTGCATGCGCTTGGCGCCGTCGACGGCGAACGCGATGTACTGGGCACCGCGCTCGTCGAGCTTGTCGCCGTAGCGCTTCTCGAGCAGCTGACAGAACGACGCGACCTTGCGCAACGGCTCCTGCAGGTCGTGGGACGCGACGTAGGCGAACTGCTCAAGTTCGGCGTTCGAACGGCGCAGTTCCTCGGCCTGGGTGTCGAGGTCCGCCTTCTGCTGGGCGAGTTGCTCGTGCTGGGTGTGTGCTGCGGCCAGCGCGAACACGATGCGCCCGCGCATCGCTTCGACGTCCCGGGCCAGGATCCGGATGTCCTTCGGGCCCTGAGGGTGGATGTGCTGGTCGAAGTTGCCGTCCGCGACGACCCGCCGCGTCGCCGCGCGCAGGCTGACCAGGGGCAGGGCGACAAGGTTGTGTACCAGGATCACCATGAGCAGGCCGGTGAGCAGGAAGCCCGCCACCATCGCCACCAGCACCGAGTTGCGGATGGTCCGGGCGTGCAGGAGGTCGTCGTAGCCGTCCGCGCGGGCCTGGACGAGTGCCGCGTTCTGCTCCTCGAACAGGGTGCGCATGGCGTCGAACGTGGTCCGTCCCCGCTCGGTGGCCGCGGGATCCACCGGGGCGGGGACGCCGGGGACGACGCTCGCCACGAGGGGCTCTGCGTAGTCGGCGCGCCAGGCCTCGGCCGCTGCCTCGATCTCGTCGACGTCGGCGCGCAATTCCGGGTGGCCGGCGGTGTATTCCCGCATCCGGTCAGCGGCCTCCTGCTCGACCTGCTGGCCCGTCAGGTACGGCGCGAGGAACTCGACGTCGGCGGTGGCGGCGTAGCCGCGGGCGCCGGTCTCCTGGTCCAGCAGCGCCGCCTGCAGCCGGTACGCCTCGGCGCGGGCCGGCTGGATCTGGTCGACCAGTTCGTCGGTGATCTGGACCGTGCGCTGGATGAAGTACCCGCCCACGATGGTGCCGAGCACGACGAACACGGCAAGGACCGCGAAGGCGACCTGGAACCAGCTCTGGACCGTCAGCCGCGAGCGCACCCGCTCGACCTTGGGTTCGGGCATCGACGGGTCTCTCATGTCTGCTCCGTTGCCTTCTCGCTCCATCGCACGTGCACCACGGCCACGTCGTCGCCGAGTCCTCCGTGACTTTCGGCCAGGGCCTCGGCCCGGTCTATCAGGGTGTCGACGAAGGCCTCGGGCGCCAGGTGACCCTCCTCGCGGGCCAGCCGCAGCAGCCCCTCCTCGCCGAGGCGTTCCCCGCCGTCGCCGACCCGGCCTTCGAACAGCCCGTCGGTGAACATCATGATGCCGCCGCCCTCCGGCAGCTCCAACTCGTGCACGGGCCACGTCGAGACACCGGGCAGCAACCCGAGTGCGGGTCCGCCGGGCGCCTCGACCCAGTCGACCGCCCGGGGGCTGTGCAGCAGCAGGCCCGGATGCCCGGCGCGCATCACCTGCACCCGGCGCCGGTCCGGCGACATGACGAGACTGGTGAGGGTGGCGAAGTGCCGTTCGTTCGCCCGCTCGGCGACCATGATCCGTTCGAGCTTCTGCAACTGGGCGACACCGGTCACGCCGGTGATCACGAGGGTGCGCCAGGCGATCCGCAAGCTCACCCCGAGGGCGGCCTCGTCGGGACCGTGCCCGCTGACGTCGCCGATGAGCACGTGCACGGCGCCGTCCTCGGTCTGCACGACGTCGTAGAAATCCCCGCCGAGCAGCGACTGGTCACTTCCGGGCCGGTAGCGCGCCACGATGTCCACGTCGCCGGCGTGGCGCAGCATCGGCGACGGCAGCAGCCCGCGTTCGAGGCGGGTGTTCTCCTGCGCCTGCAGCCGGCTGGCCTGCAACGCGACGGCGGCGTGCTCGGCCTGCTTGCGCTGGATGGCGTAGCGCACGGTCCGGCCGAACAGGTCCGGCTCCACGCGGCCCTTGACGAGATAGTCCTGGGCGCCGGCAGCGACCGCCGCCAGGCCCGTCTGCTCCTCGGCGAGGCCGGTGAGCACCACGACCGGGACGCCGGCGGCGTACTGCTGCACTCGCGCGAGGGCGTCCATGCCCTGGGCGTCGGGCAGATGCAGATCCAGCAGGATGCAGTCGGGCAGACCGGCGGCCAGTTCGGCGCGGGCCGCGGCCATCGTCTGGACCCATTCCAGGCGCATGCCCTGCGCGCTGTCCGCCACCAGCTCCTCGACGATGAGCGCATCGCCGGCGTCGTCCTCGATCAGGAGGACCGACGGCTCCTCCTGGGCCCAGTCGGTGTCCAGAGCGACCGGCGAAGTTGTGGTGCCTATTCCTGGTGGTGCGCCGGCAGGCCTGTGCTGCTCGGAGAACATGGCCCCTGCCCTTCGATCTCGTGTGTCGTGACTCCGGTCCCTCGCACCGGACGACAACAGGGGAAGAATACCTATCGTTCGCACGTTCACCGACGCCCGCGGCCGTCGAACCGGTCACCGGGCATGGCGGCCCTTGCGGGCTGCGGGCTCCGGGGCGCCGGGCCGGGCCAGCAGCGCGGCAATGCCCGTGGTCAGCGGAACGGACAGCGCCAGTGCGATACCGCCCACACACGCCCGCACCACCTCGATGGCGACGGCGTCGCCGGTGAGCACGTCCGACATGGACCGGCCGGCGACGCTGAACAGCAGCAACAGCGGCAGGGCGCCACCGGCGTACGCCAGCACGAGGGTGTAGACCGTGCTGGCGATGTGGTCGCGGCCGACCCGCATCGCGGAGGAGAACACCTTCCGGCGCGAGGCGGTGGGATCGAGGGCCGCCAGTTCGAACGCGGACGCCGCCTGGGTGATGGTCACGTCGTTGAGGACGCCGAGGGAGCCGATGATGAAGCCGGCGAGCAGCAGACCGGTGATGCTGACCTGTTCGAGGTACAGCTGCACGTCGGTGTTCTGTTCCTCGGACAGCCCGGTCAGGTGGGTCATCCGGATCGTGACGTACGAGAGCACGGCGGCGAGCAGCATCGACGCGAGGGTGCCGAGCAGGGCCGAGCTGGTGCGCAGGTTGACCCCGTGCGCGAGATACAGCACGGCATAGAGAATGACCGCGCCGCCGACCAGCGCGACGGGCACAGCGGGTTTGCCGTCGAGCAACGCGGGGAGCATGAACACCACGAGCACACCGAACGCGATCAGCAGGCCGATCAGGGCGCGCAGGCCACGCCAGCGGGCGACGGCGACGATGACCACCGCGAAGGCGGTGACGATGAGCGCGATCGGGAGCCCGCGGGCGTAGTCGTAGAACGAGTACTGGGTGGCGCCGGACGGGTCGACCTGCCGCACGAGCCGGATCTCCTCGCCGACGCGCAGGTCGGGCTGCCCCGGGCCCGGCCCGATCTCGAGCAGGGTGCGGGTGCCCTCGTTGGGGCCCGAATCGATCGTGACGATGCTGCGCTGGCACTGGTAGGCCTCGGTGGGAGGCGGGACGGGGTCGCCGGTGAAGGGGCGGCCGGCCGAACTGCTGCCGCACGCGCCGATGTCCTGTTCGACGACGGTGCCGGCCTCGGTGACGACGGCTCCGCCGCCGGTGGTCTGGAGCGGGGCCGGGATGTCGACGGCCTCGCGGCTCGGCCACAGGGCGACGGCGCCCGCCAGCACGGCGATGCCGATCACGACGAGGAGTCCGACGACGACCTTCGCGGCGGTGGGTCCGACGGGGACGGGTCCGGAGAAGTGGCCGTGTCCGTGCCCGTGTCCGTGTCCGTGGCTGGGGCCGGTGGGCTCTGCTCGTGTCACCGACACAGGGTAACGACGTGGTCTCGGTGAGGTCGCATCGCGGAGTCCGCGGTCACTCGCGGGGGAGATGGGCTGGTGGTGGCGGGGAGCAGGGGGGGTGTCCCCGCCACCGTCGACCTGATCTCGCACAGGGGGGGTGGCGATGATCAGGGAGCCCAGCACGCTGAGGTGCCGTAGACAAACGTACTGCTTCTGTCGGTCCGACGGGTAGTACCTACGGTGTGTCGGTCCTCACCGGAACCCGGCCGAACGCTCGTTCCCGGTTCGTGGTCGACGTCCCGGCCTGCGGCGATGCAGTTCGCATGGGGGTACATATACATTCGACAACGTTCGGCGTGTCGCGCATCCCGGGCGTGTCGTGACGGCGGTCGATTCTCGTGGAGATCACTGCTTGTAGCTGGACAGGAAGTTGCCGAACCGTTCGATGGCCACCGCGAGGTCGCGAGCCCAGGGCAGCGTCACGATCCGCAGATGGTCCGGGTCCGGCCAGTTGAAGCCGGTGCCCTGCACCATCAGGATCTTCTCCTGCAGCAGCAGGTCCTGGACCAGCTTCTCGTCGTCGTGGATCTCGTACACGTCCGGATCGAGGCGCGGGAAGGCGTACAGGGCGCCGCGGGGCTTGACGCAGCTCACCCCGGGGATCGAGTTCAGACGCTCCCACGCGACGTCGCGCTGCTCGAGCAGCCGGCCGCCGGGCAGGATCAGGTCCTCGATGCTCTGATGCCCGCCGAGCGCGACCTGGATTGCGTGCTGAGCCGGCACGTTGGGGCACAGGCGGGTCGAGGCGAGCAGGTCGATGCCCTCGAGGAAGCCGGCCGCGTGCTCCTTCGGGCCGGTGATCGTCATCCACCCCGACCGGTATCCGGCCACCCGGTAGGCCTTCGAGAGGCCGTTGTAGGTCAGGCACAGCAGGTCGGGGGCGAGGGTGGCCAGGGAGATGTGCTTGGCGTCGTCGTAGAGGATCTTGTCGTAGATCTCGTCGGCCAGGAGCAGCAGCTGGTGCCGGCGGGCCAGCTGCACCAGCTGTTCGAGTACCTCGAGCGAGTACACGGCGCCCGTCGGGTTGTTCGGGTTGATGACCAGCAGGGCCTTGGTCTTGTCCGTGATCTTCGACTCGATGTCCTCGATGTCGGGATTCCACTCGTTGGACTCGTCGCACAGGTAGTGCACCGGCGTGCCCCCGGCCAGGGACGTCATCGCCGTCCACAGCGGGTAGTCCGGCGCCGGGATCAGCACCTCGTCGCCGTCGTCGAGCAGGGCCTGCATCGTCATCGTGATCAGCTCGGAGACGCCGTTGCCGAGGTAGACGTCGTTGATGTCGAGCTTCGGGAAGCCCGGCACGAGTTCGTAGCGGGTGACGATGGCCCGGCGCGCCGACGCGATGCCCTTCGACTCCGAGTAACCCTGGGCGTGGGGCAGCGCGGCGATCATGTCCTGCACGATCGTCTCCGGCGCCTCGAACCCGAACGGCGCCGGGTTGCCGATGTTGAGCTTGAGGATGCGGTGCCCCTCCGCCTCGAGCCGCGCGGCGTGCGCGTGCACCGGCCCGCGGATCTCGTACAGCACGTTCTGCAGCTTCGCGGACTGCTCGAGTTTCCGGCTGATGCGGTGGTGAAGGTGGCCCTGTTCTCCTGTACTCACGGCGTCCATGGTGCCACCCGTCCGCAACCGGGTTTCAGCCGGATTTGGGGCGCGTCGCCGCGTCCACCGCGACGTTCGGCTCGAAAAGTGCAATCATGACGACTTGTGACCGTGGCGTCGGGGTGACGCGCGGGTGGATTGAGGAGTCGTACGGTATGGCACAGGGAACTGTGAAGTGGTTCAACGCCGAAAAGGGTTTCGGCTTCATCGAGCAGGACGGCGGTGGACCCGACGTGTTCGTTCACTACTCGGAGATCCAGGGTTCCGGTTTCAAGTCGCTGGACGAGGGAGCCCGGGTCGAGTTCGAGATCGGACAGGGACAGAAGGGTCCGCAGGCCCAGGGGGTTCGTCCCATCTGAGCGGGTTCGTCCCGACATTTCGGCGGCGCTGCACCTTCGGTGCGGCGCCGCTGCTGCTTTCGGTGCAGGTCACAACCCATTGGACAGTTCGTCTCTTTTGTCCTACCATTCGGTAACATTCCGGCGCGTCGCGGGCATACGCGTGTGGGAACCGTGATGTTCGGGGGATGGGCGAGACAACCAGGGGGTTGGTGTAGATGGTGGGGGACGGTGCCGCTGTGGCGCAGTGGCGGGACCGCAAGCGATACCTGTGGCTGTGCGGGCTCGCCGTCCCGCTGAGCCCGTTCGTCGCGTGGGTGCTCGTCGAGTACCTGCGCCTGGGACTCTTCTGGGCGTTCGGCGCGCTGCTGATCGCGGTGATCGTCCCGCTCGTCGATCGATTCACCGGCGTCGACAAGGCCAACCCGCCGGAAGAACTCGTGCGTGAGCTCGAGGAGGACCGGTACTACCGCTGGTGCACCTACCTGTACCTGCCGCTGCAGTACGCCGGTCTCGTCTTCGCCTGCTGGGTCTGGACCGTCGCGCCGATGGGCTGGCCCGAGCGGTTCGCGATGGCCGCCACCGTCGGCGTGGTCGGCGGCGTCGGCATCAACGCCGCGCACGAGCTCGGGCACAAGCGCACCGACCTCGAACGCCGGCTCGCCAAGATCGCCCTCGCCCAGTCCGGGTACGGGCATTTCTTCGTCGAACACAACCACGGTCACCATCTGCGCGTCGCCACCCCAGAGGACGCCGCGACGGCCCGGTTCGGCGAGACGTACTGGAAGTTCCTGCCGCGCTCGGTGTTCGGTGGCGTCCGGTCGGGCTGGCGGTACGAGCGCGACCGCCTGGCCCGTCGCGGGCTGCCCTGGTGGAGCCCCCGCAACAACGTCCTGAACGCCTGGGCGCTGACCGTCGTGCTGTACGCCGGACTGATCGCGGTGTTCGGGTGGTCCGTCGCGCCGTGGCTGATCGTGCAGGCGGTCCTGGCGGTGATGTTCCTCGAGGCCGCCAACTACCTCGAGCACTACGGCCTGCTGCGCGAGCAGCGACCCGACGGTTCCTACGTGCGGGTGGCGCCCCGGCACAGCTGGAACAGCGACCACAGCTGCAGCAACCTGTTCCTCTACCACCTGCAGCGGCACAGCGACCACCACGCCAATCCGCTGCGGCGCTACCAGACGCTGCGCACGATGGAGGAGGCGCCGCAGCTGCCCGCCGGCTACGCCGTCATGATCCTGCTGTCGTTCGTTCCGCCGCTGTGGCGCAAGGTGATGGACCCGCGACTGCTCGACCACTACGACGGTGACGTCTCGCGCGTGAACCTCGATCCCGTACGTCGCGAGGAGCTCATCGCCCGGCACAGCTGACACCCGTATCCGCATGCTTGCACCCGATGCGGCCGTCGAATTCGGGTGCAAGGACGCGATATCCGGCGCAAGCTCGGCTGTCCACAACCGGGAGATCCATCCACAGATCGAGTCGGTCCCGCCGTCGTCGCAGTGTGCGCCCGGCCTGATACGGCACTGTGACCGCATGGGCGACGAACACGACATCATCCGGCGCGCTGCGGCCCTCGAGCGGGGCGTCAGCGATCGCGAGATCCGGCGACTGTGCGGGCGCGGGCACTGGCACCGCGTCCACCGCGGCGCCTACCTGCCGGCCGAGAGTTATTCGCAGCTCGACGAATACGGCCGCCACCATCGCCGGGCCGTCGCGGTGGCCGGGGCGATCCGTTCCGACGCCGCGCTCAGCCACGTCTCGGCCGCCGTCCTGCACGGCCTCGCCCTGTGGCACACCCCGCTGGACGACGTCCACCTGACCCGCAACCGCGCCGGGGGAGCGAAACGCACGCCGGGACGGAACCTGCACGCGTCGCCGTTCGCTCCCGACGAGGTCACCGAGATCGACGGAGCGCGCGTGCTGACCGTCGCGCGCACCGTCGCCGACCTCGCCCGCACCCTTCCGTTCGAGCAGGCCGTCGTCGCGGGGGACCACGCCCTGCACACGTGCGGGATCTCCGTCGCCGACGTGACCGACGCGCTGGCGCGCAACGTCCGCCACCCCGGTCATGCGAAGGGCCTGCGCGCGGCGCAGTTCATGGACGGACGGAGCGAGAGCGTCGGCGAGTCCCGCAGCCGCGTGCTGTTCGTCCGCGCCGGACTTCCGATACCACTGACCCAGGCGACGGTCCACGACGCCCGGGGACGGTGGCTGGCCCGGGTCGATTTCCTGCTCCCGGACCACGGCGTGATCGGTGAGTTCGACGGACGCGTGAAGTACCGGGGCGACGACGTCGCGCCGGAGGAGACGGTGTGGCGGGAGAAGCAGCGTGAGGATCGTCTGCGCGACGCCGGCTGGACCGTGGTGCGCTGGGTGTGGGACGAGCTGGCCGCACCCCTGGTGGTCGCCGACCGCATCCGGGAGGCGATCACGCGGGCCGCGCGGGGCCCGCGGCCCACCGGGACGTTCAGGGTCTGAGGTCGAGCTTGCACCCGTCGTCGCGTGCTTGCCCCCGCTGTGGGCGTACGCAAGGGGTGCAAGGACGGTAGAAAGGGTGTCTGCTCGGGAAGACGACGACGCCCCCCACACGAGGTGGGGGGCGTCGCTGGTGTTACGAGCGCCGGCCGGGGGCCTTGGCGCCGGACCGGAAGCCCAGCGCGCCGGGCTTGGCCTGCGGGGGAGCCGGGGACTCGGCGCCATTGGTCGGCGAGGCCTCGGCGCCATTGGTCGGCGTTGCCTCCGCGCCGTTGGTCGACTGCGTCTCGGGCTCCGGTGCCTTCTCCGGCGGGGCGTCCGGATCGGGTGCCTCACCCGGGGGTGCGTGCGCCGGTTCCGGTGCCTTTTCGGGGGCCGCGGGCTTCTCAGCCGGCTCGGGCTTTCCAGCCGGCTCGGACTTCTCGGCTGGAGCTGTCGGCGCGGCGGCCTTGCGGGCGCCGGGAGCCTTTGCTCCACCCTTGAAGGCCAGGCCGCCCGGCTTCGCCTTCGGCGGCTCGGGAGCCGTCGAAGTCTCGGCAGCGGGTGCTTCCGCAGCCGGTGCTTCCGCAGCGGGTGCTTCCGCGGAGGCGGGAGCCTCGGTGGCGGGAGCCTTGGCGGCCGGAGCCGCCGGGGCGGCCTTCTTGGCGCCCGGGGCCTTGAGCCCGCCCTTCATCTGCAGCCCGCCCGGCTTGGCCTTCGGGACCGACGGTGCGGCCGGTGCCTCGGCAGCCGGCGCCTCCGCGGCGGGAGCCTCGGCGGCCGGAGCTGCCGGGGCGGCCTTCTTGGCGCCCGGGGCCTTGAGCCCGCCCTTCATCTGCAGCCCGCCCGGCTTCGCCTTCGGCGCAGCCGGTGCCTCGGCAGGAGCGGATTCGGCGGCCGGAGCCGCCGGGGCGGCCTTCTTGGCGCCCGGGGCCTTGAGCCCGCCCTTCATCTGCAGTCCGCCCGGCTTGGCGGCGGGTGCAGCGGGAGCTTCGGCTGCGGCGCCGTCACCGGAAGCCTTCGCGCCGGGAGCCTTCAAACCGCCCTTCATCTGCAGTCCGCCCGGCTTCGCGCCGGGAGCCTTGGCGGCGCCCTTCATCTGAAGACCACCGGCCGGGGCCGTCTTGGGGGCTGCCGGCGTCGCGGCCGCCTCCTCGATCTCCTCGACGCGTTCCTTCTCCTCGGTCTCGGCGACGGCCTCGGACGCCACGGCGGCGCCCTTCGAGTCCGCGGCCGGGGCGGGAGCGGGCCGCTCACTCGGGATCACCTTGAGGTTCTCGCCGAGCTGCGCCGGTTCGAGACGCGTGATCGAGTCGAGCATGAGCTGCGCGACGTCGACGACCTCGACGCCCTCACCCTCGCCCTTCTCCTGGCGAGCGGTGACACCGTCGTTGAGCATGACGCGGCAGAACGGGCAGCCGGTGGCGATCTTCGACGGACTCGTCGACAGCGCTTCGTCGACGCGGTCGATGTTGATCCGCTTGCCGATCTTCTCTTCCATCCACATGCGGGCACCACCGGCACCACAGCACATGGATCGCTCGCCGTGCCGCGGCATCTCGGTGAGCTTCGCACCGGACGCTGCCATGAGCTCGCGCGGCGCGTCGTACACCTTGTTGTGGCGGCCGAGGAAGCAGGGATCGTGGTAGGTCACGTCCTGGCTCACCGACGCCACCGGCACCAGCTTCTTCTGCCGCACGAGGCGGTTGAGCAGCTGGGTGTGGTGGACGACCTCGTAGTTACCGCCGACCTGCGGGTACTCGTTGTTGAGCGCGTTGAAGCAGTGCGCACAGGTGACGACGATCTTGCGCTTGGAGTCCTCGACGCCTTCGAACACCGAGTTCAGCGTCTCGATGTTCTGCATCGCGAGCTGCTGGAACAGGAATTCGTTGCCCGCGCGACGTGCCGAGTCGCCGGTGCAGGTCTCCTCGGCGCCGAGCACCATGAACTTCACGCCGGCGGTCGCGAGCAACTCGGCGACGGCCTTGGTGGTCTTCTTGGCCCGGTCCTCGTAGGCACCGGCGCAGCCGACCCAGAACAGGTACTCGTAGTCGGCGAAGGTGTCCGCGTCCTGACCGAACACCGGAACGTCGAAGTCGAGTTCGGAGATCCAGTTGAGCCGGTCCTTGGCGTTCTGGCCCCACGGGTTGCCCTTGTTCTCGAGGTTCTTGAACAGACCCGCGAGCTCGGACGGGAAGTCGGACTCGATGAGCACCTGGTAGCGGCGCATGTCGATGATGTGGTCGACGTGCTCGATGTCCACCGGGCACTGCTCGACGCAGGCACCGCAGTTGGTGCAGCTCCACAGCGTTTCCGTGTCGATGACGGGCGCGAGCTCGCCCTCGACGGTCTCGCCGACGAGCCTGCGGTCGGTCTCGGCCAGCGCTGCGGCCGGGATCTTTCCGAGCTTGGCTTCGTCCGGGTTGCCCTCGGCGTCGACCAGCCCGATCTCGTCGCCGCCGAGGTCCTTGCGGCCACCGGCGAGCAGGTAGGGCGCCTTGGCGTAGCCGTGGTCGCGCAGCGAGGTGATGAGCAGCTTGGGCGACAGCGGCTTGCCGGTGTTCCAGGCCGGGCACTGCGACTGGCAGCGGCCGCACTCGGTGCACGTGGTGAAGTCGAGCCAGCCCTTCCAGGAGAAGTCCTCGATCTTCCCGGCACCGAAGGTGTCGGTGTCCGGATCGGCCGTCTCCATGTCGATGGCCTTGCCCTTCGACGTCATCGGCTTCGCGGCACCGAGGGCGACGCCACCGTCGTCTTCACGCTTGAAGTAGATGTTGAAGAACGCGGCGAAGCGGTGCCAGGCGACACCCCACGTGATGTTGCGGCCGACGACGTACAGCCAGATCATGCCGGACATCAGCTTCACGAACGCGAAGATCGACACCATCACGGCGCTCGCCGGCAGCAGCTTGGCGAGGTTCATCGTGAAGAAGTCGGTCCACGGGTTGGCGTGGCCGTAGGTCGCGATCTTGCCGGCCTTGACGAAGATCATGCCGAGGCCCTCGATGAGGACGACGGTCTCGACGAAGTACGCCGCCCGGAAGTCGGAGCCGGCGAAACGCGAGAGCCGCTCGGGCTTCCGCGGGTGGTTCAGCTGCCGGATGATGATCAGGGCGGTGATGCCGATCACGGTTCCGAGGCCGAGCAGTTCGTCGATCAGGTGGTAGACGGCGGTGTTGCCGATCAGCGGCCAGTGGAACGCCGGGTCGAAGGTCTGGCCGTAGGCCTCGAACCAGACGATCGCGCCGAGCATGAAGCCGACCATCACCAGCCAGTGGGCCCAGCCCACGGTGCGGAACTTGCTCATCCGGGTGTGTGCGACGAACTCGACGAGCATCTGCTTGAAGCGCGGGAAGAACGGCTGCCATCGATCCGGAGCCGGCTGGCCGATCCGGACGACGTTGACCATCTTCATCGCGCCACCGATGAACGAGTACCAGCACACCAGACTGAGCAGCACGCCGATCGTGCCCAACGTGATCGTCAGGGCATTCATAGGTGGCCTTTCGTGTCGGGGGCGGCCGCGGCCGCCTGGTATAAGCCCACGCATCGTAACCCGAACTAAGTTACCAGCCGGTAGCTATAGGAAGTTACCGGCCAGTAGTCTAGTCTCGCGGTGCTGCGGCGCGGTGCCTGGTGGAGGTCGACCGCGTGGGGGGGCGGCCGAATTGCCGCATCGCGCCGTAGCGTGAGTGTCCGCCCACGGTAAGCGTTAAACCTTTCGACTCATTGAGTCAGGCATACCTAACGTGCGGTAACCGGTCACGCTTCGGCATCCCTACCGTCGAGTCGGGCAACAGACCGGCAACGGATTCGGCACATTCCGGACGCGACGATCCCTGTGATGTCGGTTATGATGCTGCGCGAGATGTGCTTCGCGCACCCGCGATCAGGGCCTACGGTGCGCAGGGGCGCATTGGTGTCAGAACTTGGGGGGCGTCCGTCGGGGGCGTGCGCCGAAGTCACAGAACGGAATCGAATGAAGTTCAGGAAGCTCGCCGCCGTGGCGGCGATGACCATCGCTGCCGTCGGCCTCACCGCCGGCACGTCCTACGCCGCTCCGGCGGTCACGGCACCGGAGAAGATCAACTACGAGTCCAAGGTCGACGGCGAGTCCGTCGTCACCGTCATCGACGCCGGTACCTTCCAGGTTTCCGGGGACGGCAAGAATGTCGAACTGCAGGACGGCGACGGCAACGCGGTCGTCAGCCTTCCCCTGGCTTTCCAGCTCGGGGATCTGCAGCTGCCTTTCGAGCGGGAGATCAGCGAGGACGGCAAGACCCTCACCCTCACCCCGGTCACCGACATGTCCCAGGCGACTCCGGTCGCTCCGGAGGACAAGACGGCTCCGAGCCTGAACCCCGTCAGCCTGGCGCTGAAGGATGTCGCGTCGCCTGAGGAGAACCTCAAGGCTCAGCAGAACTTCAGCTCGCAGCTCGCGATCGCCTCTGCAGTCGGTGGTTTGACCGGCGGCATCATCGGGTGTGTCATCGGTGCGGTGGCCGGCGGTATTCCGACCGCCCTCATCGCTGCACTTCCCGGGTGTGCCGCAGGTTTCGGCATCGGCAGTGTCGTCGGTACCATCGCTGCCGGCGGCCCGACGCTGATCGTCGCCGGAATCGGCCTGATCCAGACCCTGATGGCCCCTCCGGGCACCACTCAGTGGGCTGAGTAGTCCCAAGCAATCCAACTGCGGCCCCCCGCCATGGCGGGGGGCCGCAGTTGTCTTCGGAGCTCAGGAGTTGAGCGTGATCAACCGGAAGAGATGCACCGCTATCTCGACGGCGTAGCCCACGATATCGACCCCGACCAGCAACAGATCTGTTGACACCGGCCACTCACCTTCTGTCGAACCGGCCGTCAGCGGACGCCGGGATATGCAACAGTCCGGCCGCGGAACACTCCGCAGCCGGACTTCGGGACGCTCAGGATCCTAAACCGGTCGGCTGGTTTCCGATCGTCGCGCCCGGTGCGACACGCCGCACAGCACGAGGGCCCGCCTCCGGTCGGAGGCGGGCCCTCGGGGACCACTCACAGTGACGCTCTCACAGAGCGACGATCACCAGGTGCGCACGCGCAACCCGGGGTTCTCGGCGAGGACCGCGGAGATCGGCGTCGCAAACAGCTCCGGCGACTCGCCGAGCAGACCGCTGACCACGCCGGCGATCTCGCACATGCCGTACTGGCCGACGTTCGAGGCGCTGGAGATGCCCAGGGCGAGGGTGCCGGTGACGATCGTGCCGCCGCTGTCGCCCTGCAGGGCGCACAGGTTGGTGGAAAAGCCGTCCCTCAGCACCCGGTGGCCGACCTCGACGGTCTGACCCGCCGCGGTCACGACACCGCAGCTGTAGCCCGAGCGGACGCCGGACTTGCACGCGGGCGCACCGACGACGGGCTCGGCGATACCGGTGATCGGCAGCGGCGCCGCGAGCGGCACCCGCACCCCGTTGTTCTCGAACCGGCCCTGTGCCTCGGCGGTGGGCCGGATCAGGGCGTAGTCGTGGCCGTCCAGGCTGGTCTTCTCGAAGGTGCCGAGCTGCTGGCCGAGTTCCTCGCCGATCAGGTGGTACACCTTCGACGCGTACTCGGTGCCGGCGGACGGCCGGTTCGGGTCGCAGTGCCCGGCGGTGATGTTGACCGGCCGGTCCGAGCCGTCGACGGCGTTGAAGCCGAGCGAGCAGCGCAGACCATCGCCGGCGCCGAGGGCGGCGTAGGCGTCCCCGCCGAACAGGGCCGTGGGGGCGGCGAGATCGGCGACGGGCTGCAGGTCTCCTGCGGCCGGCTCCGGGACGAGCGGTGCGGGCGCGAACAGCACCCGGGCGCCCTGCAGGAAGTCGGGCAGCTCGATCCCGGCGACGTTCTCGGTGCGCAGCACGACGTCGTTGTGCACGACGTCGATGGCGACGCCGCGCACCAGGTCGGCGACGGCGGGCGGCTGGGTGGCCAGCCAGTCGTTCAGCGCCTTCAGTTCGTCGCGCAGCTGCGTCTCGGTGCGGTCGGTGTCCTCGACGGTGAATCCGGCGTCCTCGGCGGCCTCGCGGGCGGCGTCGTAGCCCTCACCCTCGGTCAGCCCCACCTTCGGCGTGCCGTCCTGCTCGAGCCACACACCGGAGAACACGGCAGCGAACTGCTCCCGCGCCGTCTCGGCGAAGCGGGCCAGCTCCTGGCTGCGGGCAGCGTCCGTCAGGTACCGCTCGGGGCTCATCTGCAGGTCCCGGGCCAGCGCCTCCACGAGTTCGTTCGGCAGCGCCGTCGCCTCGATCGGGGCCGGTTCGGCCTGGGCGATGGCGGCGGCGGGGCCGAACAGCATGAGCGCTGCCGAACCGTAGACCGCTGCTCGACGGGCGAAGGAGCGTCGCATGGATGCCTTCCTCGTTGATCTCCGCGACGGTGCGCGGAGATGCCGGCCCCGGGCGGGCCGGTGCTGGACGGGACGATCATAGGGGCTCGGCGGCGTGTACACCCAGCCGCGCGAACCGGTCAGGCCGCCGCGCCGGTGCGCACCCGCGCGCCGGTCTCGGCCTCGATGTCCTGGATCGCGATGCCCAGGCTGGACGTGCCGCCCTGCGGGGCGAGGACGAGGTTGGCTTCCACGCAGTCCGGTGCGCCGGAGCTGTTGGAGCCGCTGATCACCCCGAGTGCGAGGGTGCCGGTGACGATGGCGCCGCCGCTGTCGCCGGAGAGGGTGCAGGCGGTGGTCGCGAAGCCCCGGATCGTGGTGCTCGTGCCGTCGGCGCGGACCAGCTGGGTCTCGATCCGGTCGGCGGCGACGATGCCGCACGTGAAGTACGACGACTGCCCGGACTTGCACACCGGGGCGCCGGCGACGGGCGCCGCGGTGCCGGTGACGGTGAGCGTCGAGCCGTTGCCGCCGCGGATCACGGGCCGGTTCAGGCCGACGTCCACGCCCGCCTGGTCCAGGCCGATGATGCCGTAGTCCAGGGTGCTGCCCTCGCCGACGGTCGAGCGGGTGAACGCGCCGATCTTCACGCTCTCGTCGATGTTCTCCCGGTTGGGCAGGTAGACGGTGGAGCCGCCGTCCTCGCGGGCGACCGCGTCGCAGTGGCCGGCGGTGATGTTGACGGCCGACCCGTCGGCGTCGACGGCGTTGAAGCCGAACGAGCACACGCCGATGCGGTCGAGCGGCGTCGAGCGGACGTCGCCGTCGGCGGTGATGTAGGTGTCGCCCCCGAGCGGGCCCGGCTCGTTCGGCGGCTGGCCGGGAGTGAGCATGACCTGGACGTTGGCGATGAGCGTCGGCAGGTTCAGGGCACGGCCGGCGGGGCTGTTGGCGATGTCGACGATCAGCCGGTTGTTGAACACGTCGATCGACGTCGAGTTCACCTGGGAGGCCAGTTCGCGGGGCAGCGCGGCGACCCAGCGGTTCAGCTCGGCGAGGGACCGCTCGAGCCCGTCCGCGGACACCGGCGCGACGGTGACGTGGTAGCCGTCGTTCTCGGCCTGCCGGGCAGCGTCGGGGTTGGTGACCGCGACGACGGGCTTACCGTCGGTGCCCAGCCATGCCCCGGCGAAGTCGTCCGGCCGTTCGGCGCGGAAGGTGCGCGCGTAGTCCGCGAGTTCCTGGGCGCGTTCGGACCGCTCGAGGTACTCGTCGGCGCTGATCTTCAGGTCCCGGCTGATGGCCTCGACGAGTTCGGCGGGCAGCTGATCCACCGGCAGCTGGTCGGCCGGGGCCGCGTGGGCGGTCGCGGCGAGCGGCCCGGCCAGCAGCAGCGCCGACGCCGCAGCGACGACGACACGGCGGACGGTGGTACGAGCAGCGGCGCGCGACGCCGACGAGTAACGCATGGGGGCCCTTCGAGAATGTGTTGACGGGTTTCGTGCGTGATCGTGCCGCGGGAGCGAGCACGACCGTGTGACAGCGTACGGGACGGTTGGTCTCACTCCGGTGCCTCGGAACCGGTGGTGTCCGTTGGGTCCGGTTCCGTGGTTCCGGTGGGCGTGGACGTGACCGTCGTGGTCGGCGCGACGGTCGTGGTGGCGGTGGGGGTCGTCGTCCGGGTGGGCCGGTCCCGTTCCCGGGTGGCCGCGCTCGTGGTGGGTTCGGCCGTGGTCGAACGCGTGGTGGTGGTGGGTGCCGGGCGGGATGTGGTGGACCGGGTCGACGGGGCGACCGCGGCCGCGGGCAGCGGCTCGGTGACGACGGGCCACGAGTCGACGGGCCCCGAGTCGACGGCGACCGGCGCCGCGTCGGGGGTGGTCGCCGGGGCGGCGGTGGTACCGGTCGGTGTCCCGGTGGTCGACGGCACCTGCACGGCGCTCGACAGCGACTCGTAGGCGGCGCCCGCTTCCCGCACGGGGGTCTCCGCCGGGGTGTCCCGCAGCGAGAACACCAGGGCACCCATTCCCACGAGCAGCGCGACGGCTGCCGCGACGGCGCCGCTGACGACGAGCCGGTTGGGTGGGACGCGGTCCGGCTCGGCGGATCCCCGGTCGGTGACGGTCGCCGCGACGGCGGGGCCGGCGTCGGCACGGGGTTCGGGGGCGACACGGGGTTCGGGGGCGACACGGGGTTCGGGGGCGGCAGGGGGCTCGAGCGGTGTGCGTGCGGCGGCGGCCGAGCGGACCGCCGGGATGATCCGGGTGGCGCCGACCATGTCCGCCGATCCGGCCGCGGCCGCGAGCGCCGCGCCCCGCACCACCGTGTGCTGCGGCTGCGGCGGCAGCACGCACCGCACGCCCATCCCGGCCTTCACGGCCTGCGCGACGAGCTGTGCCGCCGACGGGTCCACGGGGTCCTCGGTGCTGATCACGACGGCATCGAGGTTGCTGACGAGCCAGCCGAACGCGCCGAGCGCGGCCGACAGCTGCGCGGGCACCGACGGGGCGTCGCCCTCCGGATAGCGGAACGCGCGGCCCGCGGCGACACCGGAACGCACGAGCGTCACCGTCGATCCGCCGGCGTCGAGGTGATAGACGGCGACGAGCCGGCCGCTCTGCTGCGCGACCCGCGCCTCGAACCACGCCGCGACGGCCTCGGCGTCGGAGATGAGGGCGACGTGCCGCAACCCGACGTAGTCGAGGGCGTTGCGCAGCACCGCGACGGTGGCCGGGGACCATTCGGTGGGATGCGCGGCGGCCACCGTCGCCGGGGCGTCGCCGACCAGGGGCGCGGCGTCGGCGAGGAGGCATTCCATCGCGGTCGCCACGAGGTCCTCGGCGCGGGAGAGCGCACCGTCCTCGGCGCGCACCCCGGTCGGGTCGCCCACACGGTCGACGAAGCCGGAGAAGGAGCTGCACTCGCCGGCACCGGGGTCGCGGACGCCGAGTGTGGCCGTGCCGTCGGAGTGCAGGTGCAAGTGGGTGAGGCGTTCGACCGGTTCGGGGTCGGGACGGATGCCCTCGGCGGAGGTGACGGCCACGGCGGACACGGTGGTGCCGACTTTCAGGCCCACGCCTACGGACATGCGGAAGTCCCCCCGTTCCCACTGGTTGCCGGTTGCCGAGCCTCGGCACCGTGCCCGAGCGCGCGGAGCATCGAGATGAGCTCCGATCGCGAGCCGGCGCCGAGCCGCCGCCGGATGCGCGCGACGTGATGCTCGACAGTCTTCGCGGAAATGTACAGGCGGGACCCTACTTCGCGGTAGGTCAGTCCGGCGACGACGAGGTCGGCGACCTCCGCCTCCCGATCCGACAGGGGACTCGGGGCCGTCGGCGCGGCGGCAGCGGGCGCCGGCGCGGGGGAGCGCGGCGCGGCCGACGGGTGCCGCACCGCCCGTGCGACCTGCAGCAAGGCCGTCGCCGTCGCGGTGTCGCCCACCCGCAACGCGGCCTCGCCGGCCAGTCGTGCCCCGTCCCAGGGCAGGCCGATCGCGGCGAGTGACTCCGCCGCCGCCTGCACCCGCGCCGGATCGGCGTCGCCCTGCAGCACCCGCAGCCACGCCTGCCCGGCCCGCGCCAGGGCGGCCGCGTAGGCGGTGGACTCCGCCGCCGACCCGAGCGCGCGGGCGTGCGGCAACAGCTCCGCGGGCCGGTCCGCGGCGATGGCCGCCTGCACCCCGTACCAGTGCAGCGTCGCGCCCCACAGCGGCGGTTCACCGAGGGTCGACAGGAGCTCCTGCGCCTGAGCGACCAGATGGGCGATGCGGTCGGCCTCGCCGAGCCGGACCGCTGCGAGCCACAACTCGCCGAGGGGCAGCAGGCTCAGCAGGTCCACCGAGTATGCGGCCACCACGCCCTGCGCCGCGGTCCAGGCGGCGGTCAGCGCGCCGACGTCGCCGCCGCGGCGGGCCAGGCCCACCCGCAGCCCGTGCAGGAACAGCTGGTCCCGCTGCTCGGTCGCCGAGGGGGCGAGCTCGTCGGCGGCGGCCGTGGCCACCGGCAGGTCCCCGCCGATCAGCGCCGTCCACGCCGCGAGCAGGCGGTGCCGCACGGACGGCACGGTGCTGGGGCGGCCGAGCGCGGCGGCGGCATGGGCGAGTTCGCCGGAATGCAGGCACAGCAGTGCCGTGACCGCCTCCGGGGTGTCCGGCAGCAGCCGCGTCCGGTCGCCGGTGCCGTGCACGGACAGGGCCCGCGTGAGGCTGTTCATCGCGACGCGCCCGTCGCCACCGACGGACTCGCGCAGGCCGGCGGCCAGCAGCTGCGCCGCCGCCGCGGACGACGTCGGTGCCGGCGCAGCCGTGCCGAACCGGGCAGCGGCGCCGGGACGGCCCGCGGCGAGCAGCACCGTCGCGGCGACGGGCGCATCGGCACCCGCGCGTTCGGGTCCGAGCCACTCGTACAGATCCGCGCTGCGACCGAGCATGCCGCGGCGCGCGGCGACGGTCGCGGCGATGCGGGTCGCGGCGGTCAGCTCGTCGCCGGGCAGGGTTGCGGCCCGGTCGAGCAGCCGATCGGTGAGCTGTGCGGCGGTGGCGAGATCACCGGCGAGCCCGGCGGTCTCGGCGCGGCGCACATCGAGCGCGTCGGCGTCGGCACCGGCGCGGATCGCGGCGTCGTACAGCGGGAGGGCCTGCGCGGGCGCGGCCTCGGCGGCGAGCGTCACGAGACGGTCCGCGAGACGGGCGTCGGCCACGCCCGCGTCGGCGAGGGCGCGGGCGGTGTCGGCGGACAGCAGCCCCGCGTCGAGACGCAGCGCCGCCAGCCGGTGCGCGAGCGTGCGGACGCCGTGGGATCCGAGGACGGTGGCGGGCACCGCGGCGGCCGCGGGGATCGGGACGTCGCCGTCGACGGTGAGCAGGCCACTGGCTCGCGCGGCGTCGACGAGCTCCCGCGCGCGGTCCGCCTCGACGCCGAGGACGGAGGCGACCTCGAGCGGATCGAGGGTGCCGCCGAGGGCGGCGAGGACCAGCACCCGGGGCAGGTCCGGGTCGCCACCGGCGAGCCGGTCCCGGACGCGGGCCGCGGCGGCCCGTCGGGGATCGGTGCCGTCGCGCAGTGCCACGAGGGCCGCGTCCACGACGTCGCGGGTCCCGCCGGTCAGGCGGTGCACCGCGCGGATCGGTTCCGGACGCGGCGTGAGTCCGAGAGTCGCTGCCCGACCGGCGATTTCGCGTGGGCTGAGGGGGCGCAGTTCGACGAGCGCCGAGTGCGTGCCGAACGCGGACAGTAGCGCGCGCAGATCGCCGCGGTGAGGCCGCGGTTCCGTCGCGACGACCACCGCCCGCTCGCCGCGCCGCACCTGCTCGGCGAGCGCGAGGACGGACTCGGCGGGCAGGGTGTGTGCGTCGTCGACCACCAGCGCCGACGTCGCGGGCGAATCCGGATCGGTGCCGACGGTGAGGCCCCGATCGGCGAGCGTCTGCCGCACCGAGGACAGCAACGCGGACTTGCCGCTGCCGGCGGGACCGGCGAGCAGCAGCCGGGGAGGACTCGCGGCGACGGCGTGCGCGACGTCGCGCGGCAGGGAAACGGGTTGCGGCATCGGTCAGTTGCCGAGAAGTCCGCCGACGCCGTCGACGACGCCACCGACGGCGCCGCCGACCCCTTCGACGACACCGCCGACCGCGTTGCCGGCGCCGCCGACGACCGCACCGGCACCCTCACCGGCACCGCCGAGGGCATCACCGACCTGGGAACCGTAGTTCGGGGCGGGCGCCGGCGCGGGAGCCGGTGCCGGGGCGGGGGCGGGAGCCGGGGGAGGGGTCGTCGTGGGGACGGGGGCGACGGTGCCCGGGGCGACGGTGCCCGGGGCGACGGCGCCGGGGGCCGGTGCGCCCGGCGCCGCACCGGGCGCGGTGGTGCCCGCGGGAACGGACCCGGCAGGGGCGACGGTCCCGGGCGCCCCGGGCGTCGCCGCCGTGGCCGCGGCCCGCGTGCCCGGTGTCGTCGCGGGCACGGCACTGCTCGTGCCGGAGCCGGTGGTCGCGGTCGTCGCCGGCCCCCCGGCCGAGGCGGGGGTCGCGCCCGGGACGGTCGCGGAAGTGGCGGCGCCGACGCCGGCCTCCGAGGCGTCGGACGTGCCGAGCGTCCCCACCGCGAGACCACCCGCACCGAGCAGAACGAGCGCAGCGGCCGCGGCGCCCGCGAGCACGTAGCGCCGCGACCGGAAGGGAGCCGCAGCCGCCGCGGCGGCCGGAGCCGGGGCGGGGACGACGGCCGGGCGGACCGGCGAGATCGCCTCGGTCGGCCGGGCGGTCGTCACCGGCAGCACGGTGGTGGGCACATCGTCGTCCACCGGGGCGGCGACCGCGGTTCCCGCCCGTGGCTGGGCCGCCCCGAGGGCCGCCGTGTGGGCCGGATGCGGCCCGGCCACCACCGCGACGCCCAGCTCCGCCGAGAGCAGCTCGGCGACGAGAGGGATCGCGCCGCCGCCACCGGTGAGCAACACCCGCCCCACATCCGACGGCTCGACCCCGGCCCCGCGCAGCGCCTCGTGCACCAGCGCCGTCGACGCCTGCAGCGGGCCGCGGGCCAGTTCCTCGAACTCGTCGCGTACGAGACGCACGTCCCGCCGCACCCCGGGCAGATCGATCGCGACGACCGTCTCGGTGTCGGTCGACAGCTGCTCCTTCGCGGCTCTCGACCGGGTACGCAGCTCCGCCAGCGCCGCCGTCATCGGCGCGGCGAACGGATCGAAGTCGGGGACGTCGTCGCGCACGGTGTCCAGCAGATGGGTGGTGACCAGATGGTCGAGGTGACCGCCGCACACGTCCTCGCTCGCGATCGGACGGCCGAGAAGAACCGGTTCGGCGCCGGTGCGTACCACCGAGACGTCGAGCGTGCGGGCGCCCAGGTCGTAGACGACGACCACCCCGTCGCCGAGGGGACCCCGGGTGGCCTCGAGCCAGCGCACCGCGGCGATCGGCTCGGGCATCAGCGTCACGTCCGCGAGCCCGGCCCGCGACAGGGCCTCGCGCAGCGCGTCGACGGTGTAACCGGCCCAGGTCGCCGGGTGCGCCACCGTGATCGCGGGGGCCTCCGGCAGGTCGAGCGAGGCCTCGTGCACCAGGCAGCCGATCGCCGTCGCGGTCAGGTCCGCCCCGGAGTACGACGCTCCGTTGTCGGCGAGCACACCGACGGGATCCCCGACGCGGCTCACGAAGTCGGTGAACACCAGCGCCCCCGGGGCGGCCGGCCGGTGACCGAGGTGCGGCGCGTCGTCGGGGGGAAGGTGCAGTTCGCTGGCACGGGACAGGACGACCGGACGGTACGTGTCGGCGCGATCGAACGCGGTGGCCGCCACCGAATCCGCCGAACCGATCGTGACTCCGAGCCCTGCTGCCATGTCGTTTCGCTCCCTGTTCGGGGCGGACGTATCCGCCGTGTCGCGTTGAATGTCGTAATCGGACACGATGTCGTTAGCCCGATACGAGACCTTCGACCCTGGTGCGGGGGCGATCCCCCTGTCCGCCCCGATCCCCTAATGCGCACCCCCGTACGGGCCCCGGACCGAGGGGGGTCTCGGCCCCCTTGGGCGGGGGACCGGCCGTTCGTAGCGTGAATCGCAGAACACCGACCCCAGGAGATGCGATGTCCACCAACGCTGTGCTCGACTTCATCCTCAGCCTGCTGCGCGACGACGAGGCCCTCGCCCGCTACTGCGCGAACCCCGACGCCGCCCTGGCCCAGGCCGGGCTGGCCGACGTGTGCCACGCCGACATCGTCGCCGTCGCGCCCCTCGTCGCCGACAGCGGACTGTTCGCGGGCACGGCCGCCGAGCTGACCGCGGCGCTCGGCGGGGCGGCGGGCGCGGCCGGCGCCATCGGAGCCGGTGCGGCCGGTGCCATCGGGGCCGGTGCGGCCGGTGGTCTCGCCGGGGGTCTGGCCGGCGGTGCGGGTCTCGGTCTCGCCGGCGGTGCGGGGCTCGGCCTCGCGGGTGCCGTCGGCAGTGGCCTCGGCGGCGGCCTCGGTATCGACACCGACTTCGCGGCCGAGCTGGCCGCCGGCCTCACCGGCACACTGGGCGCGGCCCTGGAACTCGGCGGTGATCTCGGTGCCGCCCTCGGCGCGGCGTTCGGCGCGGCCCTCGGCGCGGGCGGTGCCCTCGGCGGCATCGGTTCCGGTGCCGTGAACCTGGCGGGCGACCTGGACCTGGGCGCGGTGCTCTCCGGGGCACTCGCCGGCGGTCTCGGACTCGATGCCGCAACCGGAGTCGTCGCGGACCTGGGCGTAGCGCTCGATGCGGCGCTCGGCGCCACGGCCGGGACGGCGCTCGACCTGTCCGGTGCACTCGAGGCCGCCTTCGGGGTCGGTGGCGAGCTCGGTGGCCAGCTCGGCGGTGCGCTGGGCGGGCTGCTCGACACGGCACTCGCCGCGGGCGGCGACTTCTCCGCCGCCGTCGAGGCGGCCCTCGCCGGAGGCGCGGACCTCGCGACGGCCGTCGGCGCGACCCTCGGCGGCACGCTCGGGCTGGGCACCGAACTCACCGCGCAGCTCGGCGGCGCCCTCGACTCCGTCCTCGAACTCGGAACCGGCCTCGCCGGCGGTCTGGACCTCGACGGCGGTCTCGACGCCGTCACCGGCATGACCGCCGGACTCGGTGCCTCCCTGTCGGCTCTGCTCGAGGCCGGCGGCTCCGTCGCCGGTGATCTCGGCGGCACGCTCGGCGCCGTGCTCGAGGCCGGCGCCGACGGGGGGCTCGTCGGGGGCATCGACCTCGGCGCCCTCCTCGGCGGCGACGCCGCCGGCGACCTGGACCTCGGCACCGCGGTCGGCGGGTTGCTCGGCGGCGCGCTCGGCCTCGAGAACTCCGCCACCCTCGAACTCGGCAACGCCCTCGACGTCGCGCTCGACCTGTCCGCATCCGTCGAATCGAGCGCCGACGGCACCCTGTCCGCGGTGCTCGCCTCCGCGTTCTCCGTCGGTGGGGAGGCCGGCGCGAACCTCGGTTCCGCGCTCGGTGGCGCGCTCGAGGCGGGCATCGGTGGCGTGCTCGAGGCGGGCCTCGGTGGCACCGTCGACTCCACCGTGGACCTCGGCTCGCAGCTGGCCACCACCATCGGCGGTGGGCTCGGCGTCGACGCCGACCTGACCGGCCAGCTCGGCTACGCCCTCGACGGTGCGCTCGACCTCGGCGGGCAGCTCGCCGGCGGCGGCGAAGCGGCAGGTGATCTCACCGGTGGTCTGACGGGTGGGCTCGACGGTGCGGCGGATCTGGGTGCGGGCCTCGGTGGGGGTCTGGCCGGTGGTCTCGGCGGTGCGGTGGATCTGGGTGGGGGTCTGGCCGGTGGTCTCGGCGGGGCGGCCGATCTGGGTAGCGAGCTGGCCGGTGGTCTGGCCGGTGGTCTCGGCGGTGCGGTGGATCTGGGTGCGGGTCTCGGTGGGGGTCTGGCCGGTGGTCTCGGCGGTGCGGTGGATCTGGGTGCGGGTCTCGGTGGGGGTCTGACCGGTGGTCTCGGCGGAGCGCCCGACCTGGGCGGCGAGCTGGCCGGTGGCCTGGCCGGTGCGACCGACCTGGGCGGCAGCCTCGGCGCCGGCCTCGACGGCGCCGCGGGCGGCGCGTCGCAGGTCGGGGGCGCCGTCACCGGCGGTGTCGAGGGCGCCGTCACCGGCGGTGTCGAGGGAGCCACCGACGCCGGCGGCTCGCTCGGTGCCGGCCTCGGCGGTACGGCCGAGAGCACCGCGCAGCTCGGCGGCCAGCTCTCGGGCGCGGCCGACGGCGCGGCCGGTGCCTGGTCGTCCATCGACGCCGGCGACGTCTTCGGCAGCGCCGGCGGCACCGGCGGCCTGTTCGGTTCCGCCGAAACCGGCGCCGACCTGCACGGCGGGATCGACGCCGGTGCCGGCGCGGACACCGACCCGGACTTCGACACCTTCCTCGGCTGACCTACTCTGCACGAACCCCGACGCCGGCCCCGCGTGCACCACGCGGGGCCGGCGTTCTTTGCAGAGGACATAATCTCGGTGCAGCCCGCACTCCGACAGAAGGCGAGTCGAAGCGATCACCATGCACACGTCCTCCGCAGATGCCGCCGCTCGCCGCGCGGCCCTCGTCGAACTGATCGACGCGGCCGCCGAACATATCCGCGCCGCCGAGCGCGGAGACCTCGCCACGAGGCTCGAGGCGGCGCGCACCCGCGTCGTCGACCCGCGCCTGCGGGTCGTCGTCGTCGGCCAGCTCAAACAGGGCAAGAGCCAGTTCGTGAACTCGCTCCTCAACCTCGAGGTGTGCTCGGTCGGCGACGACGAGACCACCGCCGTCCCCACCGTCGTGCAGAACGCGGACCGCACCTTCGCCGAACTCGTGCTCGCCGAGCCCGGCCGCGACCCCGTCCGGGTGGACCTGCCCGTCGACGAGCTGCAGCGCGTCACGCCCGCCACGCCACGCGCGGGCGGGCGCGAGGTGCTCCGCCTCGAGGTGAACGTGCCGAGCCCACTGCTGGCCGACGGCCTCGTCCTCGTCGACACACCCGGCGTCGGCGGGCACGGAAACCCGCACGCCGCAGCAACATTGGGCCTGCTTCCGGCCGCAGACGCCGTGTTCGTCGTCTCCGACGCCAGCCAGGAGTTCACCGAGCCGGAACTGAGCTTCCTGCGGCAGGTGCTGCAGCTGTGCCCCGCCGCGGCGGTGCTGATCACCAAGACGGACCTGTACCCGCACTGGCGCGAGATCGTCGCCGCGGACCGTGGGCACCTGCAGCGCGCGGGCCTCGACGTGCCCCTGCTGCCCGTCTCGTCGCTGCTGCGCAGTCACGCCCTGCGCCTCGACGACGCGTCGCTGCACGAGGAGTCGGGCTTCGAATCGGTCTACGGGTTCCTCCGCGAGCGGGTCGTCGCGCGCGGCGCCGACGTCGCCAGGCGTTCCGTCGCGCTGGATGTGAAGTCGGTCGTCGAGCACGTCGCCCTGAGCCTGGGCAGCGAGCTGGCGGCGCTGCGCGATCCCGAGACCGGTGCGGCGGCCGTCGCGGAGCTGCAGCGGGCCAAGGCCGCCGCGGAGGCGCTGCGCACGCGGGCCGCCCAGTGGCAGCAGACCCTGGCCGACGGGATCGCGGACCTCGCCGCCGACATCGACCACGACCTGCGGGACCGGCTGCGCCGCGTCACCCGCGAGGCCGAAGCCACTGTCGACGAATGCGACCCGGGCGAGGAATGGCCGCGGATCGGGGAATGGCTCGGTGAGCAGGTCGCCGAATCCGTCGGCGACAACTTCGTGTGGGCCCACGAGCGTTCGGTGTGGCTCGCCGAGGTCGTCGCCGGGCACTTCGCCGACAGCGGTGCCGTGGACCTGCCGGACCTGCACCTCGGCGACCTCGAGGGGCTGCTAGAGCCCGTCTCCCGGCTCTCGGACCTCGAATCGGGCCGCATCGGTGTCGGCCAGAAGATGCTCGTGGGAATGAAGGGCTCCTACGGCGGCGTGCTCATGTTCGGGCTGATCACCACCCTCATGGGTATGGCCCTGGTCAACCCGATCTCCGTCGGGGCGGGAGTTGTGCTCGGCACCAAGGCCTATCGCGACGACAAGCAGGCGCGCATCGCCAAGCGCCGCGCCGACGCCAAGGTCGCCGTCCGCAAGTTCACCGACGACGTCGGCTTCCAGGTGGGCAAGGAGTCGAAGGACCGGCTCCGGCTGATCCAGCGCCAGCTGCGCGACCACTTCACCGAGCTGGCCGAGCAGACGTTGCGGTCGCTGTCCGAGTCGCTGCGCGCCGCGCAGGAGGCCGCGACGGTCGAGGAAGCGCAGCGGCAGCGCCGCGTCGCCGAACTCGAGACGCACGTGCGTGCGCTGACCGCGCTGCGCGAACGGGCCGCACAGCTGGCCGGGGCCGACGCGTGAGTGTCGAGCAGGCCCGCGAGCTCGTCGCGGCCGCGCGTGCCCGGTACGGCAGCGACCCGCGCGCTGCCGAGCAGCTCGCGCTGTGCGCGGCGCGGCTCGAACAGCCGCTGCGCGTCGCGCTCGCCGGATCCCTCAAGGCCGGCAAGTCGACGCTGCTCAACGCCCTCGTCGGGCAGGACATCGCCCCCACCGATGCCACCGAGTGCACGCGCGTCGTCACGTGGTACCGCAGCGGCTCGACCCCCTCGGTCACCGCCCACTACGACGGCGACCGGATCCTGCCGGTGCCGGTGCAGCGCCGCGACGGCCGACTCACCTTCGATCTCGGAGAGCTGACCGCGGACCGGGTGGACCGGATCGACGTCGAATGGCCGGCCAGTGCGCTGTCCCAGACCACGATCATCGACACGCCGGGCACGTCGTCGCTCTCCCAGGACGTCTCGGCCCGGACGTTCGAACTGCTGACCCCCGACGACGACGCCTCCGGCGCCGACGCCGTCGTCTACCTGATGCGCACCCTCGGGGCCGCCGATGTGCAGTTCCTCGGCCGGATCGGCCAGCACGTGGGCGGCGAATCCGGGCCGCTCGGCGTGATCGGTGTGGTCTCCCGCGCCGACGAGGTCGGCGCGGGCCGCATGGACGCGATGATGTCGGCGAAGGAGGTTGCGGCCCGGTTCGCGGGTGAGCTCGAGCGCACCGGACTGTGCCAGGCCGTCGTGCCGGTCGCGGGGCTGCTCGCGCTGGGCGCGCGGACGTTGCGGCAGAGCGAGTTCGCCGCGTTCGAGGCGCTCGCGCAGGTGCCGTCGCAGGACCTTCAGGTGGCGATGCTGTCGGCGGATCGGTTCGCCCGCCCCGACATCGCGCTGCCCGTCGATCCGGGCACCCGGGCGCACCTCGTCGACCGGTTCGGCCTGTTCGGGATCCGCATGGCCGTCACGCTGATCGGTCTCGGGGTGCGGGACTCGCCGACGCTGGCCGCGGAGCTGGTGGCGCGCAGCGGGCTCGACGAGCTGCGCCAGGTGATCGACGTGCAGTTCGGCCAGCGCGCCGATCAGCTCAAGGCCCATTCGGCGCTGATGTCGCTCGAACGGGTCCTGCGCGCCCACCACGACGGCCCCCTGCTCGCCTCCGTGCAGCGGCTGCTCGCCGACGTCCACGGTTTCACCGAGCTGCGCCTGCTCGGCCGCCTGCGCTCGACCCGGGTCACCCTGAGCGAGGACGACGTGCTCGAACTGCAGCGCCTGATCGGCGGTTTCGGTATCGGACCGGCCCAGCGCCTGGGTCTCGCGCCGGATGCGACCGTCGCCGAGATCCACGCCGCGGGCGTCGCCGCCGTCCGCACCTGGCGCGCCCGGGCCGAGCACCCCCTGCTCGACCGGTTCACCGCGAACGCGTGCAGCGTGGCGGCCCGCAGCGGCGAGGGCATCCTCGCCGACGTCGCGGGCTGATGCGCGCGTCGGTGCCTCATGCGCGCGTAAGAACAAGCGCAAGAGGCACTTTCGCGCGCAAGGCTTGGGGGCTTCAGCGTCGCGCCCGCTGTGCCGCCTGTTCGAACCGCGCCTGCACGACATGGAAACGGAACAGATCCGGCCACGTCCACCGGATCACCTCCAGACCGAGCTGCCGGATGGCGTCCTCCCTCAGCTTCTCCCGGCGGACGATCTCGGCGGTCGCACCGGGCTCGTCGGCACCGTACTTCCCCATGCCGTCGAACTCGCCGGCGATTCCCTCCCAGTAGAAGTCGGTGCGCGCGACGAACCGGCCGTCGCCGGTCCGCAGCTCGTGCTGCAACTGCGGCCGGGGCATTCCGGCGTCGCGCACCCGCAGCCTGCTCAGCGATTCACCGGGACTTTCGCTGCGTCCGTCCAGGAAGGGCACCACCCGCCGTGCGGAGGCGATTCCGGCCTTCGTCCCCGCAGCTGCCAGGGCGACGGACAGCGCGCCGGGGTCGACGCGACGCAACCGCAGTGCCGAATCGCCGATCACCGTGGCGTGGTCCGTGGGCAGGGTGCGGGCCAGATCGACGACGGTGCGGGCGGCGGAGGTGACCGGTAGTCCGTCGCACGTGGCGATCTCGTCGGCCCCGTACCCGCCGACGTGGACGTGCAGGTGGGGGGTCCGGCGACCGCCCGACGTGCGCCCGCGGGTGACGTGCACGCGGGAGAGATCCACGTTCCACAGGTCGAAGCCGTGGAGGACGGCGGCCGAGACGTGGCTGAAGACCGCGTCGGCGTCCAGCGCGGGGGCCAGGGCCTGCACGCGCAGCCGGTGCCGGTCGACGTCGTCGAGGCCGTCGGTCTCGTGCCGCCGAAGATAGATGCCGGGAGCGATCCTGCGCAGGCGTCCCGTGCGCAGCGCGTTGCGTAGTTCGGTGGGTGTGTGTCCGGACGCGAGCAGGTCCGCACGTCGTAGTGGAGTCGGGTCGTTCATGCCGACCAGAGTGGGGTGGACATCCGTCGGTCGCGCGCGCTCGGCGGCGTGCGGGCCGGATCTGTGGATGAAGCCGCCGGTTGTGGACAACTCCTTGCGCGCGTCGCTGCCTCATGCGCGGGTGAGAACGCGCGCATGAGGAACTTTCGCGCGCGACGAGCAGTGGGGTCAGCGACGCCAGGTCGCGACCGCGCCGACGACGGTGAGCCCGGCCCACAGCAGGGGAGCCCACAGCAGGACGCCGGCGGTGGCGTCGCCGGCGTCGGCGAGGACGCTGCGGGCGGCGACGGCCGTGACGACGGTGGCGACGGAGACGACGGCGAGTGCGGGGCCGGCCCAGGGTCGGCCGCGGCGCAGGAGCTCGAGGAAGACGGCGGCGACCGCGACGAGGAGCAGGCCGGCGGCGGCGAAGCCGGCGAGGGTGAGGGCGACGGTGTCGGCGATGCTCGCGGCGGTGGTGCCGGGGTTGGCGCTCCGCAGCGACTGCTCGAGGGCGTCCCGGACGGATTCACGGTCGAGGTAGACGGCGCCGAGGAGTCCGGCGAAGACGACGAACGACAGGCCCCAGGCCGAGACTGTGGCGCCGACGCGGGGGCCGGGGGTGTCGGCGGTGCGGAGCGGGGTGACCGAGAACTCGGGGCGAGGCGGCTGCGGGCGTGTGCTCACTCCGGGATCGTAGCCTTCGGCATTTCGTGTGATCCGAGTCACGAAGGGAACAACCCGCGGTGGTGTGCCGTTGGAGAAGGCAGACAACTTGAGTGACAGCGACTCAACTTTGACTTGACTGGGGCTTCCGGACGGGTGCAAGCTTGAGTCGACTGCGCTCAGCTGAGTCGGATCGGCTCAGGTTGTGCATGAACACCCATGTGGCACGGATGTGTCGCAGCGAAGAATGGAGAAGCACTATGGCTCGTGCGGTCGGTATCGACCTCGGAACCACCAACTCCGTCGTTTCCGTGCTGGAGGGCGGCGAGCCCGTAGTGGTCGCCAACTCCGAGGGATCGCGCACCACCCCATCGGTCGTCGCGTTCGCCAAGAACGGCGAGGTGCTGGTCGGCCAGCCCGCCAAGAACCAGGCGGTCACGAACGTCGATCGCACCATCCGCTCGGTCAAGCGCCACATCGGCACCGACTGGACCGTGGAGATCGACGGCAAGAAGTACACCTCCCAGGAGATCAGCGCGCGCACGCTCATGAAGCTCAAGCGCGACGCCGAGGCCTACCTCGGTGAGGAGATCACCGACGCCGTCATCACCGTCCCCGCCTACTTCGAGGACGCGCAGCGGCAGGCCACCAAGGAAGCCGGGCAGATCGCCGGCCTGAACGTCCTGCGCATCGTCAACGAGCCCACGGCCGCTGCCCTCGCCTACGGCCTGGACAAGGGTGAGAAGGAACAGACCATCCTGGTCTTCGACCTCGGCGGCGGCACCTTCGACGTGTCCCTGCTCGAGATCGGCGACGGCGTCGTCGAGGTCCGCGCGACCTCCGGCGACAACCACCTCGGCGGTGACGACTGGGATCAGCGCGTCGTCGACTGGCTGGTCGAGAAGTTCAAGGCGCAGCACGGCGTCGACCTGACCAAGGACAAGATGGCCCTGCAGCGTCTGCGTGAGGCCGCGGAGAAGGCGAAGATCGAGCTGTCGAGCTCGCAGTCGACGTCCATCAACCTCCCGTACATCACGGTCGACGCGGACAAGAACCCGCTGTTCCTCGACGAGCAGCTCTCGCGCAGCGAGTTCCAGAAGATCACCTCCGATCTCCTCGACCGCACCCGCGCGCCGTTCCAGCAGGTCATCAAGGACGCCGGCATCTCCGTCAAGGACATCGACCACGTCGTCCTGGTCGGCGGCTCGACCCGTATGCCTGCCGTCACCGACCTGGTGCGTGAGCTGACCGGTGGCCGTGAGCCCAACAAGGGCGTGAACCCGGACGAGGTCGTCGCCGTCGGCGCCGCCCTGCAGGCCGGCGTCCTCAAGGGCGAGGTCAAGGACGTGCTGCTGCTCGACGTCACCCCGCTGTCCCTCGGCATCGAGACCAAGGGCGGCGTGATGACCAAGCTCATCGAGCGCAACACCACCATCCCGACCAAGCGGTCGGAGACCTTCACCACGGCCGACGACAACCAGCCGTCGGTGCAGATCCAGGTCTTCCAGGGTGAGCGCGAGATCGCGGCGCACAACAAGCTGCTCGGCTCGTTCGAACTCGGTGGCATCGCCCCGGCTCCGCGCGGCGTCCCGCAGATCGAGGTGACCTTCGACATCGACGCCAACGGCATCGTGCACGTCACCGCGAAGGACAAGGGCACCGGCAAGGAGAACACGATCAAGATCCAGGAGGGCTCCGGCCTCTCCAAGGAGGAGATCGACCGGATGATCAAGGACGCCGAGGCGCACGCCGAGGAGGACCGCAAGCGTCGCGAGGAGGCCGAGGTCCGCAACCAGGCCGAGTCGCTCGTGCACCAGACCGAGAAGTTCCTCCAGGAGAACGAGGACAAGGTCGCTGCCGACGCCAAGGGCAAGGTCGAGTCCGCGATCAAGGAGACCAAGGACGCGCTCGCCGGCACGGACATCGCCGCGGTGAAGACCGCCGTCGAGAAGCTCGCGACGGAGTCGCAGGCCCTCGGTCAGTCCCTGTACGAGTCGCAGGCCGCCGACGCGGGTGCTGCCGCCGGTGACGGCGCGGCTGCGGGCTCGGACGACGTCGTCGACGCCGAGGTCGTCGACGAGCCGACCGACTCGGAGAAGAAGTGACGGCGGGGCAGCCCGAGCAGGAGCCGGTGACCGTCACCGACAAGCGTCGGATCGACCCCGACACCTTCGAGGTTCGCGACCCGGACGCCGGGTCGCAGCCTGTGGAGGAGACGGACACCGAAGCTCCGGCTGCGGGAGAACACGAGGAGGCCGCGCTCGCGGCCGAGCCGTCGCCCGAATCGGCTCAGCTGGCCGAGCGCACCGCGGATCTGCAGCGCCTCACCGCCGAGTACGCCAACTACCGGCGTCGGGTGGAGCGCGAGCGGGTGGTCACGACCGAGGCGGCCAAGGCCTCGGTGGTCACCCAGCTGCTCGACGTCGTGGACGACCTCGACCGGGCCCGCGCGCACGGCGACCTCGAGCAGGGGCCGCTGAAGTCGGTGGCGGACAAGCTGACCGGCGTCCTGTCGGGCCTGGGGCTCCAGCCCTTCGGTGACCCGGGCGACGCCTTCGACCCGGAGATCCACGAGGCCGTGCACATGGAGGGCGACGGCGCCAACCCGGTGCTCGACACGGTGCTGCGCAAGGGATACAGGCTCGGTGAGCGGATCCTGCGGCACGCGATGGTGACCGTGACGGACACGGTCCCGTCGGGCGACGCACCGGCCGAAAAGCCGGATTCCGGTGCGGACGACGAGTAAGTACAGAGAAGCAGCGAGAGGAGGAGACACCCGGTGAGCCAGAGGGAGTGGATCGAGAAGGACTTCTACAAGGAGCTGGGTGTCTCCTCCGACGCGACGGCCGACGACATCAAGAAGGCCTACCGCAAGCTGGCACGGGACCTGCATCCCGACGCCAACCCCGGGGACACCAAGACGGAGGAGCGCTTCAAGGCGGTCAGCGAGGCGTACGCCGTGCTGTCCGATCCGGCCCGGCGCAAGGAGTACGACGAGACTCGGCAGATGTTCGCCTCCGGCGGCTTCGGCGGCGGATTCCGTCCCGGTGCCGGTAGCGGCGGGTTCTCCGGCGGAACCACCACCTTCGATCTCGGCGACCTGTTCGGTGGCGGGGGTGGCGGCGCCGGCGACGCCGGTCTCGGCGATCTGTTCGGCGGTCTGTTCAACCGCTCCGGTGGCGGGGGCGCGCGTACCACGTCGCGGCCCCGGCGCGGATCGGACGTGGACGCCGAGACGACGCTGGACTTCCGCGACGCAGCGCTCGGGGTGACCGTCCCGCTGCGGCTGACCAACCCGGCGCCGTGCACCACCTGCCACGGCAGCGGTGCCCGTCCCGGCACGAGCCCGCGGGTGTGCCCGCGCTGCAACGGAAGTGGCATCGTCTCGCGCAACCAGGGCGCGTTCGGATTCTCCGAACCGTGCGACGACTGTCGCGGCACCGGTTCGATCATCGACGAGCCCTGCACCGACTGCCGCGGGTCCGGTATCCAGAACCGCACCCGCACCATCACGGTCCGGATCCCACCCGGGGTCCGCGACGGCCAGCGCATCCGGCTGCCCGGTCAGGGCGAGGCCGGCCTGCGCGGCGCCCCGTCCGGCGACCTGTTCGTCACCGTGCACGTCCGTGCCGACAAGGTGTTCGGCCGCGACGGCGACGACCTGACGCTGGTCCTGCCGGTCAGCTACGGCGAACTGGTGCTCGGCACCACCGTCTCGGTTCCCACCCTGGAGGGACGGGTCGGCCTGAAGATCCCGGCCGGCACCGCCGACGGGCGGGTGCTGCGGGTGCGCGGGCGCGGCGTCCCCAAGCGCGGGGGCGGCGCCGGTGATCTGCTGGTGACGGTCAAGGTGGCCGTGCCCCAGAATCTTGACGATCAGGCGATCGAAGCGCTGCGGGCGTACATGCACGCGGAGCAGGCGAACGGCTTCGATCCACGGGCGGGCTGGGCAGGTGCATGATGAGCGAGAACCGCAACCGGAACGATTCCCCGATGGACCCAGACGCCCGGGTCTACGTGATCTCGGTGGCGGCGGAACTTGCCGGCATGCACGCGCAGACACTGCGCAACTACGACCGGCTCGGCCTGGTCACCCCGCACCGCACCCGCGGTGGTGGACGCCGCTACTCGCCCCGCGACGTGGCGCTGCTGCGTGAGGTGCAGCGCCTGTCGCAGGACGAGGGCGTGAACCTCGCGGGCATCAAGCGGATCATCGAGCTGACCAACCAGGTCGAGGCCCTGCAGCAGCGGGTGTCCGAGATGGCAACCGAGATCGCGCAGCTGCACGCGTCGCGCCGGGCGCTGGTGCCGATACCACGCAGCAACGCGCTGGTGGTCTGGAAGCCGAAGCACCAGCGCGACCGGTAGACGCGCGGCCCCCTGCGCCTCGGTCACCCAATACCGTTGTGGCCGAATGTCACATCGCGCGTGGCCGAATGTCACATCGCGTCGATTCGATCGACGCGATGTGACATTCGGCCATTCGGCCTTCAGGCCGGGACGAGCCCGCTGACCTGGGCCAGCAGTTCGAGCGAGCGCAGCCATGCCTTGCGACCCGGCGCCGACGACACGACGATCAGCTCGTCGGCCTGTGCGCGCTCGGTGAAGCGGTCGAGATAGTCGCGCACCTCGCCCGGGGTACCGACGGCGGTGTAGCGCAGCATCTGCAGCACCTGCTGCCCGGCGGGGGCGTCGAGCAGCATCTCGACCTCCTCGTCGGTGAACGTGCGGCCCCGGCCGAGCATCTGCCGGATGCGCTGCCGCTTGGTGGCCTCGAACAGGGCGTCCGCCTCGTCCGTGGTGTCCGCGGCGATCACGCCGACGCCCGCGACGACGTACGGCTCGGACAGCTGCTCGGACGGCTGGAACTCGCGCCGGTACAGCGCGACGGCGTCCTCGAGCGCCTGCGGCGCGAAGTGCGACGCGAACGCGTACGGAAGACCGAGCAGCGCGGCGAGTTTCGCCCCGAACAGCGACGAGCCGAGGATGTACAGCGGCACGTCCGTGCCCTTGCCGGGGACGGCGTCGACACCCGGGATGCGGGACTGCCCGCGCAGGTAGGCCTGCAGCTCGAGCACGTCCTGCGGGAAGCTGTCGGCCGACGACGGGTCGCGGCGCAGTGCCCGCAGCGTGTTCTGGTCGCTGCCGGGGGCGCGGCCGAGGCCGAGGTCGATGCGGCCCGGGTGCAGCGTCTCGAGGGTGCCGAACTGCTCGGCGATGGTCAGCGGCGAATGGTTGGGCAGCATGATGCCCCCGGCGCCGAGCCGGATCGTGGAGGTGTGCGCGGCGACGTGCGCGATCAGCACGCTGGTGGCCGACGACGCGATGGTCGGCATGTTGTGGTGTTCGGCGTACCAGATGCGGCGGTAGCCCCACTGCTCGGCGCGCTGAGCCATGTCCACGCTCGCGGCGAAGCTGTCGCGCGCGGTTTCGTCACGGCCGATGTGAGCCAGGTCGAGAATCGATAGTGGTGTGGTCACCGGGATCCTTCGCGTGTCCGGGGCCCGGTGTCGGGATCCGGGCACACGATCGGTCCAACCATCCCGGACGGTCCGCTATTCCGTGACGTGCGCCTCGTCGCCGTTCACCGCAGCGGGTTCACGTCGGTGGCGGTCTCCTCGTCGAGGATCGTCTCGGTCGTGTACCGCCCGAAGCCGCCGCGGTAGAACAGCAGCGGGCCGTCGTCGTGCAGCGCGGTGAGCCCGGTGACGCGGGCGACGACGATGGTGTGGTCCCCGGCGTCGTGCTCGGCCTCGACCACCGCTTCGATGCGGGCCAGGGCGCCGGTGAGCGCGGGTGCGCCGTTGTCCCCGCGCGTCCAGTCCACGCCGGTGAACTTGTCGCCGCCGCTGACGGCGAACGCCATGCACGTATCGCGCTGGTCGTGGGCCAGGACGTTGATCGCGAGGGTGCCGATCTCCCGGATCCTCGGCCAGGTCTGCGACGTGCGGGCGGGGCAGAACGACACGAGCGGTGGATCCAGCGACACCGACGCGAACGACTGGCACGCGAATCCCAGCGGTTCACGGCCGTCGTGGCCGGTCACGACGGTGACGCCGGTGCAGAAGTTGCCCAGCACGTCGCGCATGGTCCGGGGATCGAGCACCGTGTGTTCCGCGGCCATCGAGGCTCCTCTCGGGTAGGTCTGTGTCCAGTGTCCGTCATGCCGTGCGCGCGGTGACAAGTGCTCCCGTTCGGCGGGAGCGCGAGAGCGGTGACCCCCGGGCGATCGGGTTCGGAGGACGCGGTCAGTCGAGCCGACCGGGCGTGGGGCGGCTGCGAGCGGTGATCGGCAGTTCGCCGCGGTCGGCGAGGTCGTCGACGGTCTCGCGCAGATCGGCGCAGCTGTGGAGGGCGGGACGACCGTGCTCGGCGTCGGCGCGGAAGCGCGCGCACGACCGGGCGGCGTCGGTGAGCCACTGGATGCTCGTGTGGACGGGACTGTACTTCTCGGCGAGCACGCGGTTACCGCAGGTGCGGCAGGTGACGGGGTGCACGACGGACCTCCTCAGTTCTGTCGCATGTCGGCCGGCGCCCAGAAGGCCCGCATGCTCGTGATGAGGCCGTTCTCGTCGAACGTCATGACATCGATGGGTTCGATCTCGTAGCGCTGCCCGTCGGTTTCCGTGACCACCCGGAAGTGGAAGGCGGCGCCGGCGTCGGTGATGCGGAGCGTCAGCAGCTCCGTTTCGTTCCGCGTGTTCTCCACCGCGCGGTAGAACGCCCGGATGGCCTCGTGGCCCACCTTCGGTTCGCTGCCGGCGGGATCCTCGACGGTGGCGTCGGGCGCGTAGAGGGCGGTGATCTCGTCGGCGGTGCCGTTCGCGACGGCGGAGAGGTAGGCCGTGACGGTGGCGCGGATGCGGTCCGTTCGGGTGGCGAGGTCGGTCATCGTGGACGCTCCTGTGGGTTCTCGCTGCTTCTCTTCCGGACGCTATCGGCGCGGCCGCCGCAGTGGGGGCTCGTGTCCCGCGGAGCGGGAGATCGGCGCAGCCCGCGGAGCGGGAGATCGGCGCAGCCCGCGGAGCGGGAGATCGGCGCAGCCCGCGGAGCGGGAGATCGGCGCAGGTGGTCGCGGGTCGTGGGGTTGTTAGGCTCGCGGGGTGTCCGATTCCGCTCCTGCCGCGTATCCCGGTCTACCCGCGACGAGTTGGGCGGTGCTGGGGGTTCTGGCGCTGGGGGAGGAGGTGACGGGCAACGACGTGAAGAAGTGGGCGGATTGGAGCCTGAGCTTCTTCTACTGGAGTCCGTCGGTCAGCCAGGTGTACGGGGAGCTGAAGAAGCTCGAGAAGCTGGGCTTCGTGCGGTCGCGATCGATCTCCGAGCCGGGGGCCCGCAGCCGGCGCGTCTACTCGATCACGCCGACCGGGGTGGGGGCGGTCCGGGCATGGTCGCGGGAGGCCCCGGTCGAGGCCCCGGTGCTCAAGCACGGGGTGATGTTGCGCATGTACCTGGGTCACCTCAACGAACCCGAGAAGTTGAAGTCGATCGTGCGGGATCACATCGCCAACCTCGAGGAGAACCTCGGGCGCGTCCGGGACTACGCGGACCATTCGGACGTGGAACCGAGCTGGGCGTTCCCGTTGCTGAGCCTGCGCTGGTCCGAGCGGTACTTTCGTGCGGAGATCGGTCTGTTCGAGGAGCTGCTCGACGAGATCGACGAAGCGGCAGCGCGATTCGCGCGCAGCGACATCGACGAGAACGGTGTTCCCCATCCGCGGCGGCGGGGTGGCTGGCGCACAGTGGAACAGATGCTGAGCGCCCACGACGAGGACGACGACGGATCGGGACCCGCCGGATAGGGGTCGGGCGCCGAAAGGGATCAGGCGCCGATGGCGGTCACGCAGAGCGCAGCCGGGGGCTTCGGGACGTGGCGGGGAAGCGCTGCCGGTCGTATCCGCGCCAGGTCGCGGTCGCTGCCAAGCGGACGCGCCCACTGAGCCGGTGATCGAACGGCATGTGCTGCAACGGCCCGCACACGGAGACCGCTGCGGGAGCCGCGCCGACCGGACCGACGGGCACGGCGATGCACCCCAGCCCCGGCACGGCCTGTCCGCGTTCGTAGGCCACCCCTGTCTCCCGGATGCGTTCGAACTCGGTGCCCTGGGCCCCGGCGTAGGCGAGCAGCGCCTTGCCCAGGGCGGCATGCGGTGCCGGCCGGCGCCCACCGATGCGGGTCGGGACGGCGCTGTCCAGACGTCCCCCGAGCTTGTCGAGGTAGACGACGTCGGTGCCGTCGAGGACTGCGAGGTGGACGACGAGTCCGGTGGCTCGGTGCAGCTCGTGCAGGTGGGGACGCGCGGCGGCGCACAGGCCGTCCTGGTGCACGGCGAGGGAACCGAGTTCCATCAGCCGCAGCCCGAGTGCGTACTCGCGGCCGTCGCGTCGCAACCATCGCAGGTCGACCAGGCGCTCGAGGATGCGGTGCGCCGACGAGCGGGGGAGGCCGGTGCGACGGACGATCTGGGCGAGCGTCAGCCGCCCGGTCTCGTCGAAGGCGTCGAGGACGAGGCCCACACGGTCGATGACAGCACTGGGGGTGGCGGGGGCGGCGGGAGTCGGCACGGGAGCTCCTCACTCATTTGCGGCTGATGAGCTGGCTATTTCGATTCGAAATAGTGTCACATCGCGGCCTCGTTGTGAAGTGCGTCACCGATCCGGGCGTGGCGGGGCCCCGCACGGTCACCGTGCGGGGCCCCGCGGTCGACGTCCCGGGGGTGACGGATCACCCGGCCGTCGCGGCGATCAGGACATCACCCCGAGCGGTTCGCTTCCGGACCAGTCGTGACCCCAGTAGCTGTCGGCGGTGATCTCCTCCGCGGTGTAGTACCGCTCGTCGACCGCCGTCCCGTCGGTGCCGTACTCGATGTCCCAGCCGCCGGGGGCACGGACGTAGAAGGACACCATCTTGTCGTTGGTGTGCCGTCCCAGCGTCGACGAGACGGAATACCCCTCCCGCGTCACCCGGTCGAGAGCCCGGCCGACGGCGTCGAGGGTGTCGACCTCCACCATGATGTGGATCAGGCCGGGGTCCTTGCCGGCGGGGACGGGCATGAGTGCAAGGCTGTGGTGCCGCTGGTTCACCCCGAGGAACCGGATGCGCATCGGACCGGCCTCGGGAGGAGCCGGCAGGCGGAAGGCGCCGCGGGGCAGGAACCCGAGCACCTCGGTGTAGAACCCGAACGTGGCGTCCGGATCGGTGACCGGAAGTACGACGTGCCCGAGACCCTGTGCGCCCGTGACGAACCGAGCACCGTGCGGCGTGACCACCGGACTGTGGTCGAGGGCGGGGCCGTGGAACACCTCGACGGAGGTGCCGGAGGGGTCCTGGAAGGCGATCACCTCCTCGACGCGCCGGGCGTCCGCCTCGTCGACCGAGAGGGCTTTCACGGCGACGCCGGCGGCCTCCACGGCGCGCCGCACCCGCGTCAGGGCCGCGTGATCGCGCACCTCCCATGCCACGTCGACCACCCGGTCGCTGTCTCCCGGCACGACCACGAGACGGCCCGGGCGCTCGTCCATGCGCAGGTACAGGGCGTCGGGTTCCGGTCCCGACCCCTCGGCGAACCCGAGGACGTCGAACGCGAAGGTCCGCCACCGGTCCATGTCGTTCGTCTGAATCCTGATGTAGCCCAAACCCTTGATGTCGGACACTGTGTCTCCCAGTTCGAGTCGAATCGGTCAGATCATCGCCCGCAGGGGGCCCTGCGGTTCGGCGCCGAGGCGGCTGAGGGTCGCGGCGTGCAGCACCGTGCCCGGCTGGTGGATCGCGTGGTGCAGGCCGGCGTGGGCGTCGCGCCAGAACCGCTGCAGGGGCTTGTCCATCCGCAGCGCGTTCCCGCCGCAGCGCGGGTAGATGCGGTCGATCGCATTCACCGCCCGCCACGCCGCCTGGACCTGGGTCTGCCGGCTCGCGGCGCGCTGCTCGAACGTCGGGGTCCGCCCCGAGTCGACGAGATCCCAGATCCGGTCGACGTTCGACAGCAGCGAGTCGCGCGCGGCCCGCAGATCGGCGACCGCCTCACCGAACACGTACATCGTGTAGGGGTCGTCCTTGACGGCGGTGCCCTGCGCGTTGATCCGGTCGGCCTGGTAGACGTCCGCGTGCAGCACCAGTCCCTCGCAGATCCCGATCGTGGCGGCGGTGATGCCCAGCGGGAAGGCTGTCGACCAGGGCAGCTTGTAGAGAGTCTCGGTGCGGCCGTAGCGGGCCACCGCGCTGCCGTCGATCAGGTCGTCGTAGTACATGACGCGGTACTCGGGGACGAACGCGTCCTCGACCACCACGTCCTTCGACCCGGTACCCCGCAGGCCCACCACATCCCACGAGTCCTCGACGATCCGGTAGTCGGTCCGCGGGATGATGACGTGCGCCATCTTCGGGGGCTGGGCCACCGAACCGTCCGGGTTCCCGACGAACGCGCCGAGGAAGGCCCAGTCGCAATGGTCTGTGCCGGAGGAGAACTGCCAGCTACCCGAGAACCGGAAGCCGCCGTCGACGGGGGTGACGATGCCACCCGGCATGTAGGGCGACGCCATCCAGGTGTCCGGATCCTCTCCCCAGATCTCCTGCTGCACGCGAGGATCCGCGTAGGCGAGCTGCCACGGATGCACTCCCACGATGCCGTGCACCCAGCCCGCGGAGGGGTTCAGCGCGGCCGTGCGCATGACGGTCTCCGCGAATTCCCTCGGGTGCGACTCGAAGCCGCCGAACTCCCGGGGCTGGAACATGCGGATCGAGCCGGCCTCCTTCATCTTCTCGGCGGTCTCGTCCGCGAGGCGGCCGAGCCGCTCGGCTTCCACACCTTCGGCGAACAGATCGTCCGCCATCGCGTCGATGTGCTTGAGGACTTCGTAACTCATGGTGTCTCCTCGACTCTGACGGCGGACGCTCAGGCGACCGGCTCGGGGGCGGATTCCGCACGGGCCGCGAGATTCTCGGCGATCTGCTGCTCCCACCGCGCGGCCGGCTTCGTGGTGTCGATCGCGAACTCGTAGCGGTTGGTCATGTCCGGGGTGATGTCGGCGACGTCGACATAGAACTGCTGGTACCAGCGGCGCAGCTGGTAGACCGGGCCGTCCTCGTCGCACAGCAGCGGGTTGTCGATCTTGGCCTTGTTCTTCCAGATCTCGATGTCCTGCTCGAACGTCTTCTCGGTGCCCCCGCCGAAGTGGGCGGCCATCGCATTCGCCTCCTCGGCGGACATGCCCGGCAGGCGCTTGACGATCACGCCGTACTGCAGCACGAACGAGGTGGGCGTGACGGGGTAGTGGCAGTTGACGAGGACCGTCTCGATGGTGGCCTCGCCGGTCTCCGTCCACAGCTTGTCGATCATGTAGGAGGGGCCGTGGTACGACGCCTCGGAGCGCGAGAAGTTGTCCGCACCGAAGTCGATGTCCAACTCGACGTCGGTGCGCTGGTTGAACGACATGATCTGTGTGGCGACGTGACCGTCGAAGATGTTCTCGAACGACCGCGGGACGCTGTAGTGGACGTAGAAGAAGTGCGCCATGTCCACGACGTTGTCGACGATCTCGCGGCAGTGCGAGCCCTCGATGAGCACCGAGTTCCACGTCCAGTCGGACCACTCGTCGGTGCCGGCGCCCTCGATCGCGGGGATGGTGACGTCCGCCGGCGGCGGATTGCCTTCGGGGTCGTGCCAGACGAACAGTTGCTGGTTGCGTTCCAGGGTGGTCCACGACCGCGTCCGCGCGAGCGGGGGGACGCGGCGCGCATACGGAATGCCGGTGCACCTGCCGTTGCCGCCCCAGCGCCAGTCGTGGAACGGGCACGCCACCGAGTCGCCCTTGATCTCGCCCTGCGCGAGATTGCCGCCCATGTGCCGGCAGTAGGCGTCGAGGACCTGCAGTTCGCCTGTGCTGTCGGCGAAGACGACGAGGCTGGTGCCGAACGCGTCGACCTGGTGGGGCTTGCCGTCCCGGTAGGTGCGGGCCAGTCCGAGGCAGTGCCAGCCGCGTGCGAAGCGGGTCGGTGCCGCGTCGGCTTCGATGGTGCGGACTTCATCGTGGGGTGTGGTGGGGGGTGCGCTCTGCGTCATCGTGTCCTCCGAAGCGGGTGAGTGCTGCGCCCGAAACAGGCATCGAGGTCATGCTGGGCGGCGGCGTGAGCGGCACAGAAGGGGTTCTCCCGCTGGGCGGACCGTTCGTCCGGGGGCGTCCCGGTGGGCGGGACACCTCCCGGTGGGCGGTGCCGACGTGACCTAGCCTCGCTCCGAGGTCCGCACCGCCGTCCGGCGTCGACGACCTTTCGTCCCAGCGGCAACGACGTGAAGGAGCAGATCGATGGCGACCAATCCCGTACCGGTGAGCCCCACCCACGACACCACCGTGGACCTGCTCGTGATCGGGTCGGGCACCGGCATGGCCGCCGCGCTCACCGCGCACGAGCTGGGGTTGTCCACCCTGATCGTGGAGAAGACGGAGTACGTCGGCGGCTCCACGGCGCGCTCCGGCGGGGCCTTCTGGGTGCCGGCGAATCCCGTGCTGCGCAAGGCCGGCTCCGGTGACACGCTCGACCGGGCCGGCACCTACATCCGGTCCGTGGTCGGTGAGTCCGCACCGGCGGAGCGGGGTGCGGCCTTCCTCGATCATGGCTCCGCCACCGTCGAGATGCTGCAGCGCACCACCCCCATGCGGTTGTTCTGGGCCAAGGGCTATTCCGACTACCATCCGGAGCTGCCCGGCGGGTCCGCCGTCGGCCGCACGTGCGAGTGCCGGCCCTTCGACGTGTCCGTCCTCGGACTCGAACGCGAGCGGTTGCGGCCGGGACTGATGAAGGCCGGCCTGCCGATGCCGGTGACCGGCGCCGACTACAAGTGGATGAACCTCATGGCGCGGAAGCCGTCGAAGGCGTTCCCGCGCATCTTCCGTCGCCTCGCGCAGGGTGTCGCCGGGCTCGCCCTCAAGCGGGAGTACGTCGCCGGGGGCCAGGCGCTCGCGGCCGGCCTTTTCGCCGGCGTGGTCCGGGCCGGGATCCCGGTGTGGACCGAGACCACGCTCGTGCGGCTGCTCACCGAGGGGGATCGGGTCACCGGTGCCGTCGTCGCGTGCGACGGGCAGGAGGTGACCGTGACCGCGCGGCGCGGTGTCGTCCTCGCGGCGGGCGGCTTCGACCACGACATGGCGCTGCGGCACAAGTACCAGTCCGAGCGGCTCGGCGAGCACGAGAGCCTCGGCGCCGAGGGCAACACGGGCGACGGCATCCGCGCCGCGCTCGACGTGGGTGCCGCGACCGACCTGATGGACCAGGCGTGGTGGTTCCCCGCCGTCGCCGCCATGAAGGGGCGCCCGCCGATGGTGATGCTCGCCGAGCGGGCACTGCCCGGGTCCTTCATCGTCGACCACACCGGCCGCCGGTTCGTCAACGAGGCGACCGACTACATGTCGTTCGGCCAGCTCGTGCTCGACCGGGAACGCGCCGGCGACCCGGTCGAATCGATGTGGATCGTGTTCGATCAGCGCTACCGCAACAGCTACATCTTCGGCGGCGGGCTGTTCCCGCGGCAGCCCGTCCCGGAGGCGTGGATCCGGGCGGGCATCGCGCACCGGGCGGACGATCCGGCGGCGCTGGCCCGCGCGGCCGGCCTGCCGGAGGGGGCGTTCACCGAGACCTTCCGCCGGTTCAACGATGCCGCGGCCGCCGGCACGGACGCCGACTTCCGCCGCGGTGCGAGCGCCTACGACCGGTACTACGGTGACCCCACCGTCGAGCCCAATCCCAACCTGCGCCCGCTGACGGACGGACCCTTCTACGCGGTGAAGATGACGCTGAGCGACCTCGGCACGTGCGGCGGCGTGAAGGCCGACGAGCGGGCACGGGTGCTGCGTGAGGACGGCAGCGTCGTCGACGGCCTGTACGCGATCGGCAACACCGCCGCCAACGCCTTCGGCAACACGTACCCGGGTGCGGGCGCGACGATCGGTCAGGGACTGGTGTACGGCTACATCGCCGCACAGGACGCCGCGAAGTCCCGCTGAGTCAGTACGGGTCGAACCGGATGTTCCCGGCCGGCGTCCCGGTCCCGGTGAGCTCGTGCAGGGTCGCGCGGACCATCGCCGCCGACCCGCACACGAGCACCTGGTGGTCGCCGAACGCCCCGTAGGAGGTGACCACCTCGTCGAGGCTGCCCTCGAGCAGGTCGTCGGGGTGGAACCCGGCGTCGCCGACGTGGGCGACGATGCGTTCGTACCACTCGTCGCCGAACTCCGGGTCCTCGACCGACTCGACGACCGGCACCACCGTCAGCCACGGCAGCGCCTCGGCGAGCAGGATCAGCATGTCGGCGGCGTACAGGTCGCGCGGGGAGCGGCCGCCGACGAACAGGAAGGTCTGCGGCGGGTCCGGCCGGCGCGCGACGTCGAGGATCAGCGCGCGCAGCGGCGCCAGGCCGGTGCCGCCGGCCACCATGATCACGATGCGGCCGGAGTCGTCGACGTGCAGGGTGCCGCCCTGCGGCGCGCCGATCGTCCACACGTCGCCGGGGCGGGTGCCGGCGACGATCGTGCCGCTGACCCAGCCGCCCGGCACGGTGCGGACGTGGAATTCGAGCTTGCCGTCGAGCGACGGCGGCAGCGCGGGGGAGAGGCGGCGCGGCAACCGCGGGTGCTGCGGCACCGTCACGTCGACGTACTGCCCGGGGGCGAACGGCACCATCGTGTCGGCTTCGAGACGCACCACGGCGACGTCGTGGCGCAGGCGGTGGTGTTCGACGACGGTCGCCGTGGTGTCGCGGGCGTGCAGGGACTGTCCGGCCGGCTGCATGGTGTGACTCCCGGGGCTCGAGCGTGAAGGGTGGCCCCACTCTAGGGGAGTCCGGCGCCGATCCCCGGAATGAAACATGTTCCAATTTTGCCGTCGATGTGGTTATGGTGGCGGCGGGTGATCCCTGCCACGTCGCGCCGTCACCACGCCGCCCCATCGACCGGAAGGACGACCATGACCGACGAGTACGCCGACCTGCATCGCCCCGTGTTCACCGCGGACCTGCTCATCACCGCCCTCGAACGCAGCGCGGACAAGCCGGCCCTGTACCTCGGCGACGTGGTGCTCACCGGCGGGGAGATGCGTGACGAGATCAGCCGGTTCGGCCAGGCGCTCGCGTCGGTGGGGGTCGGGCAGGGCTCGTCGGTGGCGATGCTGTCGAAGAACCGTCCCGAGGTGCTCATCTCGATGGGTGCGACGATGGTCGCCGGGTGCCGCAACAGCGCGCTCAACCCCATGGGCTCGCTGCCGGACCACCTGTACATCGTCGGCGACGCCGCGATCGAGACGCTGATCTTCGATCCGAACCACTTCGAGGAACGCGCCGCCGAACTGCAGGCGCAGGTGCCGACGCTGAAGAACGTCTTCTCCCTCGGCCCCTCGCAGGTCGGCACCGACATCCTCGCGCTCGCGGCACAGTTCACGCCGCAGCGGCTCGTCGCCGCGCCTGTGGCGGCGGAGGACACCTCGTCCGTCGTCTACACCGGTGGCACCACCGGAAAACCCAAGGGCGTCATGGGGTCGTTCCGCTCGGGCGCGACCCTCACCCAGATCCAGATGGCCGAGTGGGAATGGCCCCACGAGCCGCGCTTCCTGATCTGCACGCCCCTTTCGCACGCCGGGGCCGCGTTCTTCGTCCCCACGCTGCTGCGCGGCGGATCCCTCTACGTGCTGCCGTATTTCGAACCCGGTCTGGTGCTCGAGACGATCGAGAAGCACCGCATCAACGCCACGATGCTCGTGCCGACCATGATCTACCTGCTGCTCGACCACCCCGACTTCGACACCCGCGACCTGTCGAGCCTCGAGACGCTGTTCTACGGTGCGTCGGCGATGTCGCCGGCGCGGCTGCGCGAGGGCATCGAGCGGCTCGGCCCGGTGTTCTTCCAGTTCTACGGGCAGAGCGAATGCGGCATGACGATCTCCGTGCTGCGCAAAGAGGATCACCTCGCCGACGACCCCGAGCGCCTGGCCACGTGCGGCCGGCCTGTGCCGTGGCTCGACGTGCGGCTGCTCGACGACGACCTGAACGAGGTGCCCCGCGGCGAACTCGGCGAGATCTGCGTGCGCGGACCGCTCGTGATGAAGGGATACCTGAACAAGCCCGACGAGACGGCCGAGGCACTGCGCGGCGGCTGGCTGCACACCGGTGACGTCGCGCGGGCCGACAAGAACGGCTTCCTGACGATCGTCGACCGCAAGAAGGACATGATCGTCACGGGCGGCTTCAACGTCTTTCCCCGCGAGATCGAGGACGTCCTCTCGTCGCACCCGGCCGTCGCGTCCGTCGCGGTCGTCGGCGTGCCCGACGCCAAGTGGGGCGAGGCCGTCAAGGCGTGCGTCGTGCTGCGGGAGAACCAGTCCGTTCCGGCGGAGGAACTGATCGAGAAGGTCCGTGCTGCAAAGGGTTCGGTCCACGCTCCCAAGTCGGTGGACTTCCTCGACACGCTGCCGCTCACCCCGCTGGGCAAGCTGGACAAGAAGACCCTGCGCGCCTCCTACCGGTAGGCGGCTTCGCCGCCGGTGTGCCCTTTGGGCGGTCAGGGCAACCCAAAGGACACACCGGCAGCGCAGCTGCACCCGTTGTCGGTGGTGCGTCGCCACCCGAGACGGGTGAGGACGGCTTCGACCTCTGCGGCCACACCGCACGGGTCCCGGCTGACCTCGTCGTACCCGTACACCAGGCGGGAGCGGCCGGCGAGCTCGGCGGCATTGTCGCGGCGACGGTCCCGGAAGGCGACCTCCGCCATCGAGTGGAACCTGCGTCCGTCGAGCCGGACGGTCAGCGCGGCGCCGTGAACGTCGTAGGTGCAGTCCTCGTACAGCGTTCGCCCGTCCACGACCGTCGGGGTCTGCCGATGTGCCGGGGGAAGACCGTGCCGTTGCTCCACCTCGGTCGCGTAGCGGAGTTCGAGCATCGACTGGACGCCGTCGGCGAGCAGCCGGACCGCATCGTCGAGCGCCTTCCGGTAGCGGTACGGGGTTCGCTCCTGCATCCGGCGTCGGATCTCCGACAGAGGAATGCGACTGTCGGAGACGACCCGGATCAACCGGAGGTAGCCGTCGTGCGGGGTGGGGGCGGCTGTTGCCAGGTCGAGCGCCGTGTCGGCGCGGCCGGTGCGCGGGGGCATCGTCGGCACCCCGATGTGTGCGTGGGCCCTGCTGCGGTGGACGATCACGCCCGGATGAAGCATGTCTCCGAGATGCGGCAGCCGAATGCCGCGCGGCTTCGCCGTGGCGAAGGTCGCGGTCTGTCCTCTCGTCGACGATCCCACCGGCACGGTGACATGGACCGGTTCGAGTGGATCGTGGGACAGCATCCCCCATTCCTCGGCGGCCGTGCAGTGACTGAGGACGGCGGCCTCACCGGAGAACGCAACGGCCGCGGCCAGCACCGCGGGCCGGGACAGCGGACCGGTCGTCACCGAGTACACCCCTCGGAGCACCTGCTGCCACCGCCCGCGCTCGAGACGGTGCCGGATCCACGGCCACGTACGTCCGTGGTGTTCGAGTTGGGCGCGGGTGACGATCCCGTGCTGGAACGTGACGATGCGATCGAGTTCGGGGACGTCCGGGAGAAACCGCATGCAGACATGATTCGGCGGGGAACGCCCCTCGGGAACCGGTAGCCCGGCCGATCGCCGCAATCTGTGGAGAAACCGGGCGGCTGGGGATAACTCGGCGGTGTGCCCTTTGGGCGGTCAGGGCAGCCCAAAGGGCGCACCGGCGGCGTCAGCCGCCTACAGCGGGTCGAAGCTGATGTTCTGCCGGGGAGTGCCGCCGGCGGACAGCGAGTACAGGGTGGTGCGGATCATCGACGGGGAGCCCGCGATCTGGATCTGCCGATCGGCCCAGGAGCCGAACTGCGACACCACCTTGCCGAGCTTGCCGTGCAGGGGCCGGTGCAGGCCCGGTGGTGGATCCTCGACGGGAACCGGGTGCCACCACGGGTTCTCGGTCTCCTCGACGACCGGGACGACGGTGAGCCACGGATTGGTGGTGGCCAGCTGCCACAGGGTCTGCAGGTCGTACAGGTCGCACGGATACTTGCCGCCGAAGAACAGGTGCACGCGCGGATTGTCGCCCCGCATGCCCATTTCCATCAGTTGCGCCCGCAGCGGCGCGAGGCCCGTGCCGGAGGCGATCATCAGCACGTCCTCGCCGCTGTCCCGGTCGACGTGCAGTCCCCCGAGCGGGGGTCCGATGACCCAGCGGTCGCCGACGGCGGTCTCGCCGACGAGCGCGGGACTGACCCAGCCGCCGGACACGCGACGGACGTGGAACTCGATCTGCCCGTAGGGATTCGGAGGAATCGCCGCCGACAGGTACCGCCACATGTGCGGGCGCTGCGGGATCTGCACGCTCATGTACTGCCCGGCGTGATACGGGATCGGCGAGTCCGTCTCGAGCCGGATGATCGCCAGGTCGGGCAGGACTCGCTCGTGGCCGACGACGGTGGCGCCCCACACGGCGGGCAGCTCGTCGTCGGCGACGGCGTCCGCCATGGTCCCGACGAGCAGGTCGATCACCCGGGCCCAGGTGCGGTCGAGGGCGTCGGTCCACAGGATCGGCGGGGTGCACTCGCGCACGGCGGTGTGCAGCGCCCGGCCCGCGGACCGGAAGTGCTCGGGCCGGACCCCGTACTTGCGGTGGTCGCGCCCGAGCTGGGTGAGGAATGCGGTGACGGCGTCGGGGTCGCCGAGGCGGTTGACGGCCCAGCCGACCGCGGTCGCGAACCGCTGGCGCATCGTCTCCATACCCGCGGGGAACAGCTCACGGATCCCGACGGTGTCGCTCCACAGGGCGGTGTAGAAGGCGGTGGCGAAGCGCTCGGCGCCGCCGGGGGTCGCGACGATCGACGCGAAGCTGAGCTGGACGCGGGCGACGGCGAAGGCCTCCACGCACCCTCCTGCTCGCCGTCTCTGCTGGTCGGCCGCCACTGTAGTCCCGTGGCGGTGTTTCGGCCACAATCGACGGCGGGCGGCCCGGCCCGCCCGGAATGTGTCGCACATCACATAACCGGATAAAGTTGAGCGGAACAAACTCAAGTTTGGGGCCGTTGAAGCTTGCGAATGCCCGCGACGGGAGGCTTGCGGGTGCAGAATTGATACCGGCTCGCTCAATGAAGGGAAGGGGTTCGCAGTGGACTCGTTCAATCCCACCACCAAGACCCAGGCGGCGATGACGGCCGCCATGCAGTCCGCGTCCGCTGCGGGCAACCCGGAGATCCGTCCGGCCCACCTGCTCGTCGCGCTGCTCGACCAGACCGACGGCATCGCCGCGCCGCTCCTCAAGGCGGTCGGCGTGGATCCGACCGTCGTGCACCGGGAGGCGCAGACGCTCGTCGAGCGGCTGCCGCGTGCCACCGGCGCCACCCAGACGCCGCAACTCGGCCGCGAAGCGGTCGCCGCCCTGACCGCCGCCCAGCACCTCGCCACCGAACTCGACGACGAGTACGTCTCGACCGAGCACGTGCTCGTCGGCCTGGCCGGCGGCGATTCCGACGTCGCCAAGCTCCTCGTCGGGCACGGCGCCACCCCGGCCGCGCTGCGCGACGCGTTCACCACCGTCCGCGGCAGCGCCCGCGTGACCAGCCCGGACCCCGAGGGCACCTACCAGGCGCTCGAGAAGTACTCGACCGACCTCACCGCCCGCGCCCGCGAGGGCAAGCTCGACCCGGTCATCGGCCGCGACAACGAGATCCGCCGCGTCGTGCAGGTGCTGAGCCGGCGCACCAAGAACAACCCCGTGCTCATCGGCGAGCCCGGCGTCGGCAAGACCGCGATCGTCGAGGGCCTCGCGCAGCGCATCGTCGCCGGCGACGTCCCCGAGTCGTTGCGCGGCAAGACCGTCATCGCGCTCGACCTGGGCTCGATGGTGGCCGGCGCGAAGTACCGCGGCGAGTTCGAGGAACGCCTCAAGGCGGTGCTCGACGAGATCAAGGAATCGGCCGGTCAGGTCATCACCTTCATCGACGAGCTGCACACCATCGTCGGTGCCGGCGCGACCGGCGAATCGGCGATGGACGCCGGCAACATGATCAAGCCGATGCTCGCCCGCGGCGAGCTGCGCCTCGTCGGCGCGACCACCCTCGACGAGTACCGCAAGTACATCGAGAAGGACGCCGCCCTCGAACGCCGTTTCCAGCAGGTGCTCGTCGGCGAGCCGAGCGTCGAGGACACCGTCGGCATCCTGCGCGGCCTCAAGGAGCGGTACGAGGTGCACCACGGCGTGCGCATCACCGACTCCGCGCTCGTCGCCGCCGCTACCCTCTCCGACCGGTACATCACGTCCCGGTTCCTGCCGGACAAGGCCATCGACCTCGTCGACGAGGCCGCGTCCCGGCTGCGCATGGAGATCGACTCGCGTCCCGAGGAGATCGACTCGGTCGAGCGCATCGTCCGTCGCCTCGAGATCGAGGAGATGGCACTGCAGAAGGAGACCGACGAGGCATCCAAGGAGCGGCTCGAGAAGCTGCGCGCCGAACTCGCCGACGAACGCGAGAAGCTGAACCAGCTCACCACCCGCTGGCAGAACGAGAAGACCGCCATCGATTCGGTGCGGGGCATCAAGGAGCAGCTCGAGGCGCTGCGCGGCGAGGAGGAACGCGCCGAGCGCGACGGAGATCTCGGCAAGGCCGCGGAGCTGCGCTACGGCCGCATCCCGCAGCTGGAGAAGGAACTGGAGAAGGCCGCCGCCGCGTCCGGAGCCGCCGCCGACGGCGACGTCATGCTCAAGGAGGAGGTCGGCCCGGACGACGTCGCCGACGTCGTCGCCGCGTGGACCGGCATCCCCGCCGGCCGCATGATGGAGGGCGAGACCGCCAAGCTGCTGCGCATGGAGTCCGAGCTCGGCAAGCGCGTCGTCGGCCAGGACGAGGCCGTGCAGGCCGTGTCGGACGCGGTGCGCCGCTCCCGGGCGGGCGTCGCCGACCCGAACCGGCCCACCGGCTCGTTCCTGTTCCTCGGCCCCACCGGCGTCGGCAAGACCGAGCTGGCGAAGGCGCTCGCGGACTTCCTGTTCGACGACGAGCGCGCGATGGTGCGGATCGACATGTCCGAGTACAGCGAGAAGCACTCCGTCGCACGGCTCGTCGGTGCCCCTCCGGGCTACGTCGGCTACGAGTCGGGTGGTCAGCTCACCGAGGCGGTGCGTCGCCGCCCCTACTCGGTGGTGCTGTTCGACGAGGTCGAGAAGGCACACCCGGACGTGTTCGACACGCTGCTGCAGGTGCTCGACGACGGCCGGCTCACCGACGGGCAGGGCCGTACCGTCGACTTCCGCAACACCATCCTCATCCTCACCTCGAACCTGGGTGCGGGTGGCGACCGGGAGCACATCATGGCGGCGGTGCGCGCGGCGTTCAAGCCGGAGTTCATCAACCGGCTCGACGACGTGGTGGTCTTCCACTCGCTCACGGAGGACCAGCTCGAGCAGATCGTCGACATCCAGCTCGAGCAGCTGGCCGGGCGCCTGGCGGCCCGCCGGCTCACGCTCGACGTGTCGAGCTCGGCCCGGTTCTGGCTCGCTGTGCGGGGCTACGACCCGCAGTACGGTGCGCGTCCGCTGCGCCGGCTCATCCAGCAGTCGATCGGCGACCAGCTCGCCAAGAAGCTGCTGGCCGGGGACATCAAGGACGGTGACACCGTCTCGGTGGGCGTCAGCGACGACGGCGACCACCTCGTGTTGGGCGCGTAGCGCCCGGTGCGTCCTTTGGGCGGCTCCAGCAGCCCAAAGGACGCACCGGCGCGTGGCGCCTACCCTGGAGGGACCATGACTGACCCGCACGATCCGCGCACCCCCCAGGAGCGCGCCTACTCGCTCGACGAGGGGCGCGACGACGACACGGGCGCCGGCCCGGACGCCGACGACACCCGGGTACTGCACACCGCCGACCCGACCGAGGCGTACGGCCGGCCCGTCGACCCCACGTTGGTCTACCCGTCGTACGACCCGCGGTTCGATCCGACGGCGGCGCCCCCGAACCCGACCCAGGCGTTCGAGCAGCCCGGCCCCTACGGTCCGCAACCCCAGTACGCCCCGACCCAGCAGTACGCCCCCACGCAGCAGTACGCCCCGACCCAGCAGTACGCCCCGACCCAGCAGTACGCCCCCACGCAGCAGTACGCCCCCACTCAGCAGTACACAGGGGCGCAGCAGTACCCCTACGGCCAGGAGTACGGGTCGGCGCCACCGACCCCGCCGCACACCGGTGAGTACCCGCCGCTCGACGCGCAGCCGCCCCGACGTCGCCGCTGGGGTCTGATCCTGCTCGCCGCGGCGGCATTGATCGTGCTGGCCGGCCTCGGCGGCTACCTGCTCAGCGGCGGCAGCGGCGACGATCCGCAGCAGCGCAGCGCCGCGGCCCCGACCACCACGACCACGGTGCCCCGGCCCGCGCCCACGACGCCCGCGCCCACCACCGATCCGGCCGCGCCCGGCCTGCCGTTCGAGCAGCTGCCCGGCGGGCTCGGCGACGTCATCGGCTCCGCCGGCACCGTCGTCGGCACGATCACCGCCAACGACGGCACGTCCCTCACGCTCAGCGGCATGGGCGGCTCGATCGTCACGGTGCGGCTCACCCCCGAGACGCAGATCATGTCGCTCGCGGGCTCCGATCCGTCGTCGCTGCGGGTCGGCGACTCGGTCGTCGCGCAGGGCTCGCCGCTGCGGAACGGGGAGATGATCGCCGACACGGTGGTCAGCGCGTCCCTGCCGTCCTTCGGCGGTCCGGGCAACTAGAACGCGATAGGCTGGCGCTCGATGACGGTGATGTGGTTCGGACTGGCGGCGATCGCACTCGCGGGTGCGTTGGCGTTGCTCTACGTCGACCGCACGCGGCGTGAGCAGTCCGGTCGCGTGCGTGAGATCTGGGCGCGCGCCCAGGGCTACAAGTACAGCGCCGCCGACGACTCCCTGCCCGGGCACTGGCACCGGGCGGCCCTCGCCAAGCAGGAGTATCTCGGCGCGGTGGACGTCGTCCACGGCATCCGCCGCGGCGAGGAATTCATCCTCTTCGACATCGAGGAGACCGCGACGATCGTCGCGGTGCGCCGCAAGGTCGGCTCCGACGTCGACATCGACCTGCGCCTGAAGTCGACGCCGCCGCCGAAGGACCCGGACATGAACCTGCTCGGCGCCATCGGGCCGCGCATCGTGTTCGCCACCGACCTCGAGATCGCCCGCCGCATCTGTGACCAGCGCATGGTCGCGTACACGGAGTCGATCCCCCCGCACGTGCAGATGCTGTGGAGCGAGGGCGAATGGACCCTCGGCTCGATCCCGGTGGGCAGCACCGGCCGCGAATGGGACGCGGCCATCGAGACCGTCGCCCGCCTCTCCGGAATCCTGCACGTGCTGCCGCCGATCGTGGAGCCGCAGGAACTCGACCGGGTCGCGCACGATCCCGGCCGGCCCTCCGCGCGGCGCTGAGCCCGCGTCACCCGACGCGGCCGGCGCGCTGCGCTAGCTTTACCCCATGACTTCCGCTGCCACCCGGCCCGTCGCCCTGGTCACCGGACCCACCTCGGGCATCGGCGCAGGCTTCGCGCGCGCGCTCGCCGGCAAGGGGTACGACCTCGTGCTCGTCGCTCGCCGTGAGGAGAGCCTGCGGTCCCTTGCCGACGAACTGGCTTCCCGTTTCGGCACCACCTCCGCGATCCTCGCCGCCGACCTGGCCACCGAGGACGGCCGCGCGGCCGTCGCCCGCCGCCTCGCCGAGGGCGTGGAGATGCTCGTCAACAATGCCGGCTTCGGCACGTCCGGCGAGTTCTGGACGGCCGACCCGGCCGTGCTGCAGGCTCAGCTCGACGTCAACGTCACCGCCGTGATGCAGCTGACCCGGGCCGCGCTGCCGCCGATGATCGCCGCCGGCAAAGGCAGCATCGTCAACGTCGCCAGCGTCGCCGGTCTGCTCTCCGGGCGGGGGTCGACGTACTCGGCCAGCAAGGCCTACGTCGTCTCGTTCACCGAGGGACTGTCCGGCGGCCTCGCCGGCACCGGGGTGAAGGTGCAGGCACTGTGCCCCGGCTTCGTGCACACCGAGTTCCACGAGCGGGCCGGGATCGAGATGAGCTCGATTCCGGAACTGATGTGGCTCGACGTGGACACCGTGGTGCGCACCTCCCTCGCCGACCTCGAGGCGGGCAAGGTGATCAGCATCCCCGGCCTGCAGTACAAGGTGCTCACGACGGTGGGCCGGCTCGTCCCGAAGAACCTGGTGCGCCGGGCGACCAACCTGGTCGGCCGGGGCCGGGACCGGACGTAGGCCGCACCGGATAACGGTCCGGACACGGCGCCACGACACGGCGCGTCGCGCTCCGGGTGTCGCGTCCGCTGCGCGGTAGATTCCGCCCTGTGACGTCTGTGGCCCTTGTGATTGTCGTTGCGGTCGTGGTGATCGTGTTGCTGTGGACGCGTGCCGCCGTCCGCCGCCTCCGGGTGCTGAAGATGCGCCACCGCGACAGCCTGCGCCTGCTGACCAACGAACTCGACGACCGCTACGACCAGGTACCCGCACTCATCGCGGCGTCCGCCGGTGCGGGTCTGGATCGCAGCCGGCTCAGCCCCGTCGTCGGGGCGCGATCCCTGGCGATCGCCATGCGCGACCAGCGGCTGCCGCTGGGGGAGCGGGCCGCGGCCGAGAACACCCTGTCGGCGGCCCTGCACGAGCTGATCGGCGTCCTCGACGGCGTCAACCACTGGCCGTTCATCCGCGTCGCCCGCGAGTTGCGGACCCGCGAGCAGCGCATCGCCGGGGCCGCCCGCGTCCACAACGATCTCGGCCGCACCATCAACACCGCCGCCACCACCTTCCCGACCTCGGTGTTCGCGCGCATCGCCGCGGTCGGACCCGTCCCGCTGTTCGAGGTCGTCGCCCCGCTCGCCCCCGCCGCCGTCGTCCCGCCGGTGCCGGTCGCGCCGGAGCCGGCCGCCGCCTCCGCAGACGCGCCGACCGGCGGATCGGACACCGTCGCCGCCTGACCGCCGGACCCCGGCTAGGCTCGTCGTCGCCGGCGCCCACGGGCGCGGCGTGGAACGAGTAACGGTAAGGGGTTGCGATGACCGATCGCGAGGAGTTGGCTGCGCTGGTTCGAGAACTGGCGGTGGTGCACGGCAAGGTGACCTTGTCGTCCGGCAAGGAGGCCGACTACTACGTGGATCTTCGCCGCGCCACCCTGCACCACCGGGCCGGGCCCCTGATCGGCAAGCTCATCCGGGAACTGGTCGCCGACTGGGACTTCGACGCCGTCGGCGGACTCACCATGGGTGCCGACCCGGTCGCGCTCGCGGTCATGCACGCACCGGGCCGTCCGATCGACGCGTTCGTCGTCCGCAAGGCCGCCAAGGCGCACGGCATGCAGCGGCAGATCGAGGGCCCCGACGTGCTCGGCAAGCGGGTCCTGGTGGTCGAGGACACGACCACCACGGGCAACTCTCCGCTCACCGCCGTCAAGGCCCTGCGCGACGCCGGCGCGACCGTCGTGGGTGTCGCCACCGTCGTCGACCGGGCCACCGGCGCCGGCGAGGTGATCGCCGCGGAGGGCGTGGAGTACCGCTACCTGCTGGGCCTGCAGGACCTGGGACTGCAGGACGCCTAGGAGTCCGGGTGCGACGGACCGCGGCCCGCCTCGCGGACGGCCGGGAGCTGTTCTACTTCGACGACACCGAGCCGTACGCCGGGGGCGGTGCGGTGCGGGAACGGCACGACACCCGGCGGCTGCCGCCGGCCGGGGCTGCGTCCGAACTGCGCTTCGACCCGCTCACGGGGGAGTGGGTGGTCTCCGCGTCGCACCGCATGGACCGCACCTTCCTGCCGGACCCCGCCGACTGCCCGCTGTGCCCCACCCGGCCGGGCCGGGCCGCCACCGAGATCCCCGCCGACGACTACGACGTGGTGGTGTTCGAGAACCGTTTCTCAGCCCTCGGATCCGGTGGCGCCGACGCCGGTCCGGTGGACGGCGACCCGCTGTGGCCGCGACGGCCCGCGACGGGACGCTGCGAGGTGGTCGCGTTCACCGCCGACCACGACGCCCGCTTCGCCGACCTGAGCGTCGAACGGGTCCGCACGGTGTTCGACGCACTGGCCGACCGCACCGCCGAGCACTCGGCCGCCCCCGAGGTGCGGCAGGTGTTCTGCTTCGAGAACCGCGGCGCGGAAATCGGTGTGACACTGCAGCATCCGCACGGTCAGATCTACGCCTACCCGTTCCTGCCGCCACGCTCGCAGGTGCTGCTGCAGCGTGCCCGCGCGCACCACGCGGCGACGGGCCGGTTGCTGCAACGCGACGTGCTCGACGCGGAACGCCGGGCGGGCACCCGCGTCGTGTGGGCCGGACGACGGTGGACCGCCTATGTACCGGCCGCGGCGCGCTGGCCCGTCGAGGTGCACCTCGCCCCGCATCGCGACGTGCCGGACCTCGTCGCCCTCGACGACGCCGAGCGCGACGAACTGGCGGTCCTCTACCGGGAGTTGCTCCGTCGCGTCGACCTGTTCTTCGACGGCGTGGAGCGCGTCCCGTACATCGCGGCCTGGCACCAGGCGCCGGTCGGCGACGAGCGACCGTACGGTCGTCTGTTCTGCCAGATCTTCTCGCTGCGACGCGCTGCCGACAAGCTCAAGTACCTGGCCGGATCGGAGTCCGCGATGGGCGTATGGATCAGCGACACCTCCCCCGAACGCATCGCGGTGCGGCTGCGGGAACTTGCCGGATGAGCGTGGCCGCGGCCGCCGCAGCCGGGTTCGCCGAGGCGTTCGGTGGGGCCCCGGAGGGGGTGTGGTGCGCGCCGGGCCGGGTCAACCTGATCGGTGAGCACGTCGACTACGCGGGCGGGCTGTGCCTGCCGCTGGCGCTGCCGCAGGTCACGGCCGCCGCGGTCCGGCGACGCGACGACGGCGCGGTCCGGCTGGTGAGTGAAGGCTTCGCCGGTGTGTCCTTTGGGCGGCTGGGGCAGCCCAAAGGACACACCGGCGGCTGGGCCGCCTACGTCGTCGGGGTGATCGGCGCGCTCGACCCGCCGGGATTCGCGGGCGCCGACATCGCGATCGCCTCCGACGTGCCGGTCGGCGCGGGCCTGTCGAGTTCGGCGGCGCTCGAGGCGGCCGTGGCTCTCGCCCTGGCCGAGCTGTCCGGGCTGCCGGTCGACGATCCGGGCCGGGCCGTCCTCGCCGCCGCCTGCACGCGGGCCGAGAACGACTACGTCGGCGCCCCCACCGGCGGGATGGATCAGCAGATCGCGCTGCGCGGCCGCGCCGGGCACGCCCTCCTGCTGGACTGTGCGACGGGCGAGGTCGAGCACCTCCCGATCGACCTCGAATCGCACGGCCTGGCACTGCTCGTCGTCGACACCGACGCCCCGCACCGCCTCGTCGACGGGCAGTACGGGCAGCGGCGGCGCGACGTCGAGGAGGCCACGCGCCGGCTCGGGAGCCTGCGCGACGTCGGCACCGTCGCCGCGCTCGGCGCGCTGACCGACCCGGTGCTGCGGCGCCGGGCCGGGCACGTCGTCACGGAGATCGCCCGGGTCCGCGCCGCCGTCGCGGCCCTGCGCGACGACGCCCCGCGACGGCTCGGACCGCTGCTCGACGCCGCCCACCGGTCGCTGCGCGACGACTTCGAGGTCAGCTCCGTCGAACTCGACACCGCCGTCGACGCCGCGCGCGCCACCGGTGCGCTGGGTGCGCGGATGGTGGGTGGCGGATTCGGCGGCTCGGCGATCGCATTGTGCCGGGCGACGGACGTCGACGCGGTGGCGGAGGCCGTCACGGTGGCCGCCCGCGAGCGGGACCTGCCGCGCCCGAAGTTCCTGCGGGCGACGGCGTCGGCGGGCGCCCGCCGCTGCGCCTGAGGAAAGCCGGCCGGGTGACGCCGCGCGGATCGGTACGCTGCCGGGCATGGGATGGTTCAGCCGGGACAGGTGGAACGCCGAGCACGCGGTGTTCGCCGCGGCCGCGACGGCGACGGTCGTGGGCGGCGTGCTCGGGAACGAGCGGCTGCAGCGGGTCGCCAAGCCGCTGATCGGGCCGTCGCTGGCGGTCCGGGTGCTGCGGCACGCCCCGCACACCGACCGGTCGGACACCGCCCTGCTGCTGCTCGCCTTGACCGGCGCGACCGTCGGCGACGTGTTCATGATCGACCCGGACGACGACGCGCGGCTGCTGCGCGGTGCGTCCTCGTTCGCCGTGATGCAGGTCTGCTACTCGGCGCTGCTGGCCCGTCGCGGGGCCCGTCCGGCCCGGTCGGCGGCGGTGCCGCGGGCCGTCGCGGCGCTCGGAGCCGCCGGCCTGCTCGGCGTGAAGGCGCCCCGGGTGGCGGCCCCGTTGACGGGCTACGGTGCGCTGCTCGGGACCACCGCGACACTCGCCGCGGACCCGTCGCTCGCCCCCGGCGCCCGCCGGCTGGCCGACCTGCCGATCCCGGGCCGGGACCGGCGCAGCTGGCTGGGGCTCGGCGGCCTGGTGTTCACGCTCTCCGACGGCACCATCGTCGCGCGGCGGGTGCTGTTGCGCTCGGAGGGGGCGCGCGCCGCGGCGGAGGGGTTCGTGCTCGCGACCTACGCGCTGGCCCAGCTGCTCCTCGTCGAAGGCAAGCTCGCGCTCGGGCGGGAGGGCGCCGTCGCGCCCCGGCTGTCCGCGTAGGCGACGGACACACCGGTCGCCTACGGGCAGAGGACGATGCGGTCCCGGTCGCGCGGGTCGACGCGGATGCCCACGACCCGGCCCGGCTCGAACCGGTCGAGATCCTCGCGGGCGACCTCGTAGAGCACCCGTCCGTGGTACGGCTCGGAACCCGGCACCGTCAGATCGAGATCCAGCTCGGTGAGCTCGCCGTTGTCCACGGTGTGCCCGAGGTGCCGAGCCGAGATGATGGTCGCCCAGCCCTCGAGGCCGCGGCGGGCGAGACGGCGGTCGGCGCGCGACGGCCGCCCGGCGAGGATCATGGCGATGCCCAGCGCCGAGCCGTACGCGGCCAGCAGGAACATGATCTGGTAGGGGACGGTGCCCTCGGGAGAGCTGCCGACGAACAGCCCCAGCCACAGGGCCAGGACGACGAGATATCCGGCGGTGACGAACGCGACGGCACGAACGACTCGAACGTGGCTCATTGCTCCTCCGATGCCAGGATAGTCCGTGACCTGCGCCACGTTCGGCGTCGCTACGCTGCACTCATGAATTCGCCCACTGCCTTCGTCACCGGTGCCGCCGCGGGGATCGGCCGCGCCACCGCCCTGCTCCTCGCCCGCCGTGGCTACCGGGTCGCCGCCGTCGACGTCGATGCCGCGGGCCTCGAGGCGCTCGCCGCGGAGCAACCCGGCATCGTCACCGCGGTCCTCGACGTCACCGACGCGGCGGGCTGGGAACGCACACTGAAGGCGTTCTGCGCCGACGGCACGCTGGACCTGCTCGTCAACAACGCGGGTGTCCTGGCCTCGGGTCCGTTCGAGACGACCCCGCTCGCGCGGCACCGGCAGATGGTCGACGTCAACGTCGCCGGGACGATCACCGGCTGCCACAGCGCGTTCGAGTACCTGCGCCGCACGCCCGGCGCCCAGGTGGTCAACCTGTGCTCGGCGTCGGCGCTGTACGGGCAGCCGGAGCTCGCCACCTACAGCGCCACCAAGTTCGCCGTGCGCGGGCTGACCGAGGCCCTCGATCTGGAATGGGCTCCGCACGACATCCGGGTGGTCGCGATGTGGCCGCTGTTCGTCGAGACGGCGATGACCCGGGACATGAACATCGGTGCGTCGCGGCGGCTGGGGATCCGGCTCGACGCCGACGACGTCGCGCGGGCGCTGTACGACCTGACCCGTCCGGGCCGGCGGGCGGCCGGTGTCCACCACACCGTGGGCTGGCAGGCGAAGGCGTTCGCCGCCTTCGCCCAGGTCACGCCCGCCCGGCTCAATCGCCTGGTCAACCGGTGGGTGACCGGCAGCTGACGCGGTCTCGCTAGAGTGGCGGACGGATCAGCGACGGAAGGGAGTCGGGTGAACGTGCGTCGGATGTCGTCGATCGGTGCGGCCGCGGTGGCGGTGCTGGCACTGGCCGGGTGCGGAGGTTCGTCGGAGGGGGTGGAGCAGCCGGCTGCCGCGTCGTCGTCGAGCGCGGCCGTCACGACCACCACCACGGTGGCACCCGCCCCGACGACCACCGAGCCCACCTCGACCACCCCGGTCCCCGAGAGCGCCCCGGCAGGGCCCGAGAGCGCTGCGGCGGCGCCGGCCGACGTGCAGTACGAGCGCAACGAGTCGTACTACTTCACCAGCCCCGACGGCGGGTTCCGGTGCGGGATCGTCAAACTCCCCTCCCGCACCGAGGCGGGCTGCGAGGGCGTCACGGATCCGGTGCCGCCTCGGCCCGAGAACTGCATGGTCAACTGGGGCAACGGTATTCGCGTGCAGGACGCGGGGCCCGCGGAGTTCATGTGTTCGGGTGGGTCGGTCTACACCTCCGGCGGCGACGACCCGGTCCTGCCGAGCGGATCGACGTTGAGCAAGCTCGGCTACACGTGCGAGACCACCGCCGCCGACGTCTCCTGCGTCAACGACGCCACCGGGCACGGCTTCACGATCGCTGCCGCCTCGAACACGACGTTCTGACCGTGCATCTCGACGACGTTGCCGGTCCCACCGAGTGGGGCGAGCACCCGCACGGGTACGGTCCGTGGGTCGAGGAGTACGGCACCGAGCCCCCGCGGGATCCGCGCTACGACCCGGAGCTGCTCGCCCACGGTGACCGGCGCAACGTCGTCGACGCGTACCGCTACTGGACGCGCGAGGCGATCGTCGCCGACATCGACACCCGCCGCCATCCGCTGCACGTGGCGATCGAGAATTTCGGGCACGACGCGAACATCGGCACCGTGGTGCGCACGGCGAACGCGTTCGCGGCGGCCGCCGTGCACATCGTCGGCCGCCGGCGCTGGAACCGTCGCGGCGCGATGGTGACCGACCGGTACCAGCATCTCGTGCACCACCCGGACGTCGACTCCCTCCTCGACTGGGCGGCCGGACAGGGCCTGACGATCGTCGCGGTGGACAACACCCCCGGATCGGTGCCACTCGAAACCGCACGGCTGCCCCGCGCGTGCCTGCTGCTGTTCGGCCAGGAGGGCCCCGGTGTGACGGCGCGGGCGCGGGAGGTCGCCGCGACGACGGTGTCCATCGCCCAGTTCGGCTCGACCCGCAGCATCAACGCCGGCGTCGCCGCCGGGATCGCGATGCACGCCTGGATCCGGCAGCACGCCGACCTCGACCGCGCCTGGTGAGGAAACGTTCGACGAGGTGCGGCCGATAGGGGAAAGCTGGTAGCGGTAGCGACGGTGAGACGAGGTTGGCGACGACATGTCGGATTTGTGGGCCGAGCGGGCGGATCTCGCGGAGGCTGCAGTCACGTCGCGGCACGTGCGGCGGTTGTGGGCGTTGCCCGGCACCGCGCTCGGAGTCGTCGGATGGCCGGCGGTGCGCCGCGAACGACTCTTCCTCACCTGGCACTACTGGTGGCAGGCGCACCTGATCGATCTCGCGGTCGACGCCGCCGAGCGGGAGGCGACGCCGCGGCGCCGGCGCCGGGTGGTGCGGCTGACGCGCTCGCACCGGATTCGCAACCTTCTCGGCTGGACCAACAACTACTTCGACGACATGGCCTGGCTCGGCCTCGCTCTCGAGCGCGCGCAGCGGCACCTCTACGTCGACCGCCGCGACGCCATCGCCGTCCTCGAGAACGAGCTGTTCGAGGCGTGGGCCCCCGAGCGGGGCGGGGGCATCCCCTGGCGGCGCCGCGACGACTTCTACAACACCCCGGCCAACGGCCCGGCGGGACTGCTGCTCGCCCGCACCGGCAAGCTGCTGCGGGCCCAGGAGATGGCGGACTGGATCCACGAGACGCTGCGTGATCCGGAGACCGGCCTGATCTTCGACGGGATCCGCGGTGGCCGGGTCGAGCGCGCGGTCTACACGTACTGCCAGGGCGTCGTGCTCGGGCTGGAGACCGAGCTGGCGGTGCGGATGGGCGAGCCGCGGCACCGGGAGCGGGTGCACGCCCTCGTCGAGGCCGTGGACACCCAGTTGGCGGACCGTGGGGTGATCACCGGCGGGGGCGGTGGGGACGGGGGACTGTTCAACGGCATCCTCGTCCGGTATCTGGCGATGGTCGCGACGACGCTGCCGGTGGTCGACGTGGAGGACGAACGCGCGCGCCGGCTCGCCGCGCGGATCGTGCTCGCGTCCGCGCAGGCCGCGTGGGCGAACCGCCTGCAGATCGAGGGGCTGCCGTTGTTCGGGCGGGACTGGTCCGTGCAGGCCCGGCTGCCCGGCACAGCACCCGGGATCGCGCGTTTCTCCGGCGGCACGGTGCGCAGCTCGGGCGTGGCGGAGCGGGACCTGTCGGTGCAGCTGAGCGGGTGGATGCTGATGGAATCGGCGTACGCCGTCGCCACCGAGCGGGCGCCGGGACCGAGTTCTGCGCGACCCGACGGCACCCATTTTGAAAACGGTTATCGATAACGGTTATCGTCGACGGCATGACCGCCGCGACCCCACTGCCCGTCACCGTGCTCTCCGGCTTCCTCGGCGCGGGCAAGACCACGCTGCTCAACCACATCCTCGCCAACCGCGACGGTGCCCGCGTCGCGGTCGTCGTCAACGACATGAGCGAGATCAACATCGACGCCGCGCTCGTCGACGGCAGCCTCGACCGCACCACCGAGAAGCTCGTCGAGCTCACCAACGGCTGCATCTGCTGCACGCTCCGCGAGGACCTGATCGAGACGGTCGCGCGGCTCGCCCGGGAGAACCGGTTCGACCACCTCGTGATCGAGTCGACCGGCATCTCCGAGCCGATGCCCGTCGCCGCGACGTTCGACTGGGAGTTCGACGACGGCTTCCGCCTCGGGCAGCTCGCGCGCCTCGACACGATGGTCACCGTCGTCGACGCCACCACGTTCCTCGCCGAGCTCGCGCGCGGCGACCGACTCGACGAGCGCGATCTCGAGGCCGGCGAGGGCGACGAGCGCAGCATCTCCGACCTGCTCGTCGACCAGGTCGAATTCGCCGACGTGCTGCTGCTCAACAAGACGGACCTGGTGAGCGACGCCGTCGCCGGGGCCGTCGAGGCCACCCTGCGCCGGCTCAACCCGACGGCGCGGCTCCTGCGCACCGTCCACGGCGCCGTCCCGATCGGCGAGGTCGTCGGCACCGGACGCTACGACCCGGAGGCGGCGGCACTCGCCCCGGGCTGGGCCGAGGAACTCGCCGGCGGCCACACCCCGGAGACCGAGGAGTACGGCATCCGCAGCGTCGTCTACCGCGCCGATCGCCCCTTCGACCGCGCCCGGCTCGAGGCGGCCGTGGAGAATCTGCACGGGGTGCTGCGCAGCAAGGGCTTCTGCTGGTTCGCCGACGACCCGGACACCGCGGCGATCTGGTCGCAGGCCGGCCCCGACCTGGTGCTCGAACCGGCCCAGCCGTGGTCCCGGACCGGCGAGACGCCGGGGCAGGAAATCGTCTTCATCGGCGTGCGCCTGGATCCGGACACTCCGCGCCGCATCCTGGACCCCGCCCTTGTCTGAACGCGCATCCCCACCCCTCCCGGACATCGACAGCGGGCTCAGTCGATGGCCTCAGTCGATGGCCTCAGTCGATGGCCTCAGTCGATGGCCTCAGGCGATGGCCGCGGGCGTGCAGGCCGTGTCGACCGGGGCAGCCGGCCGCTCAGTCGGGGTCGACGTCCGCGATCTCCACGTCCACCGCCGGCCGCGCCATCTCGATCCGGTACTGCCGGACGCCGAGCACCGTGCCCACGACGAGGACGGCGGCCATCACGGCGAGGACCGTCGGCAGCAGCCACGAGACCCGCTCGAGGTACTCGCCGAAGTAGAACCCGACGAGCAGCAGCACCGGTGCCCACAGGATCGCGCCGATCGTGGACGCGATCGTGTAGCGGGTGTGGTTCATCCGCGCGGCCCCGGCCACCAGCGGAGACAGCGTCCGCACCCACGGAATCCAGCGGGCGATCAGCACCGCCCAGAACCCGTAACGGTCGAGGAGGACATTGACCTTCCGCAGGTTGGCCGCGTTGAGGTATCGGCCGTTGCGGCGGGCGATGAGGTGGTGACCACGCCGGTGGCCGATCACGTATCCCACCTGGTTCCCGGCGATCGCGGCCACCATCGCCCCGACCGACAGGGCCCACACCTGCGCCGCACCGGAATGGTGGGCGGCCAGCACGACGCCGGCGGTCAGCAGCATGGAGTCCCCGGGCAGGAACAGGCCGAGGATGATGGCGCATTCCACGAACACGAACGTCACGACGACGAGCCACACCAGGGCGGGCCCGGCGGTTTCGAGCGGACCGAAGGTCTCCGCGGCGAGAATCATGGAGGACGCGTTCGCGCGCGTGCTCAGGGCGTGGTGTCGCGACGCGTCGTCGGCACCGGCACCGTGTCGGCAGTGGCGTCGGCCTCGTCGGCAGTGGCGTCGGCCTCGTCGGCAGTGGCGTCGGCCTCGACGACGGCGGCGGCCCTGCGCTTGGCGATCAGGTGCTTGCCGACCTCGAGGATGATCGGGACGACGGAGGCGAACACGATCAGCAGGAAGATGATGTCGATGTTGTCGCGGATGAAGGTGATCTGACCGAGCAGGTAGCCCAGCAGCGTCACGCCGGCGCCCCACAGGATGCCGCCCACGATGTTGTAGGTGAGGAACACCGGGTACTTCATGCGGGACGCGCCCGCGACCACCGGCGCGAAGGTGCGCACGATGGGCACGAACCGGGCGAGGACGATCGTGATCGGACCGTGCCGCTGGAAGAAGTCCTCGGACTGGTCGATGTAGCCCTTGTTGAAGATCTTCGAGTCGTAGCTCTTGAACAGGCGCGTACCGCCCTTGGCACCGATCCAGTAGCCCACCTGGTCGCCCAGGATCGCCGCGATCGGGATCGTCACCATCAGCACCCACAGCGGTGCGAACGGCGGGATCTCCTCGGACTTCGAGGCGGCGATCAGACCGGCGGTGAAGAGCAGCGAGTCGCCCGGCAGCAACGGGAACAGCAGACCCGACTCGATGAACACCACGAGCAGCAGGCCGATGAGCACCCAGGTGCCGAAGGAGTTGAGCAGATTCACCGGGTCCAGGAATCCCGGCAGTAACGCCAGATTCGTCACGGTCTCCGGGACGACGGTCACGGACTCCAGTCCTCCGAGCACACTCACGGCCACCAGAGTACCGGTGGGAGGCCGGTGACCCGAATCATGGCGGGCACCCGACTGTGTCCCCGCGCCGACAGTTGACATACTGCAGGGACAACCCTGGAGCCCTCCCGCACCCCCGGGAAGGCACCCATCGACTCTCATCTGGAGGACAGCCGCCGTGCCAATCGCGACTCCCGAGGTCTATGCCGAGATGATCGCCCGCGCCAAGGACCACTCCTTCGCGTTCCCGGCCATCAACTGCACCTCGTCCGAAACCATCAACGCCGCGATCAAGGGCTTCGCGGACGCCGGCAGCGACGGCATCATCCAGTTCTCGACGGGTGGCGCCGAGTTCGGCTCCGGCCTCGGTGTCAAGGACATGGTGACCGGCGCCGTCGCGCTCGCCGAATTCGCACACGTCATCGCCGCGAAGTACGACGTCACCATCGCGCTGCACACCGACCACTGCCCGAAGGACAAGCTGGACGGGTTCGTGCGCCCGCTGCTCGCCATCTCGCAGGAGCGGGTGAAGAACGGCGAGAACCCGCTGTTCCAGTCGCACATGTGGGACGGGTCGGCCATCCCGATCGACGAGAACCTGCAGATCGCCCAGGAACTGCTCGCGCTGTCCAAGGACGCGAACATCATCCTCGAGGTCGAGATCGGCGTCGTCGGCGGTGAAGAGGACGGCGTGGAGAACGCCATCAACGAGAAGCTGTACACCTCGATCGAGGACTTCGAGAAGACGGTCGACGCGCTCGGCGCCGGCGAGAAGGGCAAGTACCTGCTCGCCGCGACGTTCGGCAACGTCCACGGCGTCTACAAGCCGGGCAACGTCAAGCTCAAGCCGTCCGTGCTGGCCGACGGCCAGGCCGCCGCGTCGAAGAAGCTGGGCCTGGCGGCCGGCTCGAAGCCGTTCGACCTGGTCTTCCACGGCGGTTCCGGCTCGCTGAAGTCCGAGATCGACGAGGCGCTCAGCTACGGCGTGGTGAAGATGAACGTCGACACCGACACCCAGTACGCGTTCACCCGTCCGATCGCCGGGCACATGTTCGCCAACTACGACGGTGTCCTGAAGATCGACGGCGAGGTCGGCAACAAGAAGACCTACGATCCGCGCAGCTACCTGAAGAAGGCCGAGGCGTCGATGACCGCTCGGGTCGTCGAGGCCTGCAACGACCTCAAGTCCGCGGGCCGCTCGGTGTCCGCCGGCTGATCGATCCCGCGCAGTCGTCCGACGCGAGCGGTGACGCGGGCCCGGCCCGCGGCACCGCTCGCGTCGTTTCGTTCTGCCTCTACCGTTCGCCCTCTACCGTTCGTCGCGGATCATTCGCCGCAGACCTTCCAGTCCTCCCCCTCGCGGGCCAGGTCGAAGGTGCGCTGGGTGACGTCGGTCGGCGTCCCGGCGGGGTGCGCCGTGACCTGTGCGATGGCCTGGCCGTCGGTGATCTGCACCTTGTCGACGCCGGTGACGACGGGCACGGTGCCCTGGTCGACGGCGGTGCGGTGGATGTCCGCGAACTGCTCGGGCGGTACCGAGGCGTAGAACTCCTGCAGTCCGCCGCACGTCGTGGTGCGCAGCGTCGTCAGGTCGCCGGCGGCGAGCGCACCGACGAAGGTCTCGACGGTGGCGCGGATCCGGGCCTCCGGCGAGTTCGCCGCCCGGTCGTCCAGGTAGACCTTCACGGCCGCGGCCGCCACTGCGGCGACGACGAGCAGTCCCGCGACGAGCGCGGCGATCACCCAGCCTCGCCGGCCCCGCCTGCCGGGTGCGACGGGGTCGATGCGCTGCGGCCCCGGGACCGGCTGGGCGCGCTGGGGTTGGACGCGCTGTGGTTCGGTGCGCCGGGGTTCGATGCGCTGGGGCTCCACCCGCCGGGCCTCGGCACGGTGCGGTTCCGGCCCCGCCGGCGGGACCCGCTGCGGTTCGGCGCGTTGGGGAACGATCCGCTGCGGCGCCTGCTTGGGGGTGTGCGTGGTGACGGCGATGCGGGCGGTGGGCGCGTCGGCGGGGGAGGGGGCCGGTTCGGCGCGCCGCGCGGCCGGGATGGCCACGGTCTCCGCCTCGCTCGCCGAGGCCGGCTCGTCCGCGGCGCGGTCGGCGGGACCCGTGGCCGGTGTGCCGCCTTGCGGGCCTGCGTGCGGTGCCGGGCCCTCGGCGTCGCCGGGCGCTGTGGAGGAACGGGGGTTGTCCGTGGCCGGTGTGCCGCCTTGCGGGCCTGCGTGCGGTGCCGGGCCCTCGGCGTCGCCGGGCGCTGCGGAGGAATCGGGTGCGCCCGTCGCCGGATCGGGGGACGTGGTGGTGTCTTCGTTCTTCGGATCCGGCACGCGATCCCCCTTGCTGAGCGGACGGCTGTTCTCCCGGGCAGCCTAACGACCGTCGTCCCGCGGTGGGCACAATGGTGGCCATGACGTCTTTCGGTGATCTTCTCGGACCCCAACCCACCCTGCTGCCCGGCGACGACGAGGCGGAATCGGCGCTGCTGAACCGCGAGGATCCGGCGAAGGTGGCAGCCGACCACCCCACCGCGTCGATCGCGTGGGCCTACCTGGCCGAAGCCGCCCTCGAGCGCGGCGAGACGATCGCGGCCTACGCCTACGCCCGCACCGGCTACCACCGCGGTCTCGACCAGCTGCGCCGCAACGGCTGGAAGGGCTTCGGTCCCGTGCCGTACGAGCACGAACCCAACCGGGGTTTCCTGCGGTGCGTCGCCACGCTGGCCCGCGCCGCGAAGGAGATCGGCGAGGCCGACGAGCACGCCCGCTGCCTCGACCTGCTCGAGGACTGCGATCCCCGCGCCGCCGAAGCGCTTGGCGTCGATTAGTCCCCGGCTGCCCACCAGGGACGGCGTCCGCCGGCGGCTGCGTGCGTCGGGGCGCCGGCTGCGGTCCTCGGCGCTGCCCATCCTGCAGTGCGCGCTCGCGGCGGGCATCGCCTGGTGGGTGGCGACGGGACCGGTCGGACACGAGCAGCCGTTCTTCGCGCCCATCGCGGCGGTCGTGTCGCTGGGGCTGTCGCTGGGGGCGCGGATGCGCCGGTCGGTCGAACTCGTCTGCGGGGTCACCGTGGGCATCGGCATCGGCGACCTGATCATCTCGTTCATCGGCAGCGGTCCGTGGCAGATCGCACTCGTCGTCGCGATGGCGATGGGCACGGCGGTGGCCCTGAACAGCGGTCCGATCTTCTCCATGCAGGCCGGGAACTCGGCGGTGCTCGTGGCGACCCTGATCCCGCCCGGCGGGTCCGGGGGCGTCGACCGCATGGTCGACACCCTCGTCGGCGGCCTGGTCGGCATCGCCGTCGTCGCCGTGATTCCCACGCATCCGGTTCGCCGGGCGCGCCGGGAGGCGGCGAACGTGCTGGCCACGGCGGCGGACGTGCTGCGCAAGGTCGAGACCGGCCTGGTCGAGAACAACCCGAAGCCGATCGAGGCGGCCCTGCGCGAGGCCCGGGCCACGCAGTCGGCGATCGACGCGATGCGCACCAACATCTCCGGCGGCAAGGAGATCAGCCGCATCTCGCCGCTGTACTGGAACAGCCGGCCGCGGCTCGAACGGCTCACGGCCGCGGCGGACCCGATCGACAACGCCATGCGCAACACGCGCGTGCTGGCGCGCCGGTCGCTCTCGCTCGTGCGCGACGACGAGATCCTCGATCCGCGGCTGGTGCGGCGCATCGACGAACTGGCCGACGCGGTGGACGTGCTGAGGGCGATGGTCCTCGCCGAGCCGGGGGAGAAGCCGGACCAGGCGGAGGCGGCCCGGGTGCTGCGGAGTGTGGCCCGGGAGATGAAGCCGGACCAGGTGCAGGGTGCGGGTCTGTCGGCCACGGTGGTGTTCGCGCAGATCCGCTCGCTGATCGTGGACCTGCTCCAGGTGGCGGGGCTGAAACGGATCTCGGCGATCGCGACCCTGCCCCCGACCGTGGAGCATCCGGCGTATCCGCCCGAGTCCTGACCCCCACCCCTCCGTTGAACATATGCGTATGTCTGCATATGATGGCCGAAACTTCGGAGGGAGGATCATGGGGGTCGGACACGGTCATTCGCACGGTCACGCCGGAGCCGGTGCGCCCGGCGAGGCGGGGCCGTCGCGGGGGCGGCTGCGGCGGATGGCGATCGCCCTCGCGATCCTGGTGGCGTTCCTGCTCCTCGAAGCCGGCGTCGCCCTGTGGATCGACTCGCTCGCCCTGCTCGCCGACGCCGGCCACATGCTCACCGACGTGGTGGGCATGTCCATGGGGATGGCCGCCCTGATCCTCGCGCGGCGCGGGAGCACCGCCGCCGCCCGCACCTTCGGCTGGCACCGTGCCGAGGTGCTCGCCGCGATGGCGAACGCCGCACTCCTGCTCGCCGTGGCGGTCTGGGTGTTCTACGAAGCGATCCACCGCATCGGCGACGCCCCCGACATCCCCGGCACGGCCCTCGTGCTCACCGCGACGGCCGGTCTGGCCGCCAACCTCGTCGTGATGCTGCTCCTGCGCGCCGATGCCAAGGACAGTCTCGCGGTCCGCGGTGCCTACCTCGAGGTCCTCGCCGACGCGGTCGGAAGCGTCGGCGTCCTCGTCGCCGGCGCCCTGGTCCTGCTGTTCGACTGGACCCTCGCCGACATCGTCGTCGGCGTCCTCATCTCGCTGTGGGTGGTGCCGCGGGCGGTGCGGCTGGCCGCGGCGTCGCTGCGCATCCTCACCCAGGCGTCGCCCGCACACCTCGACGTCGACGGGGTCCGCGCCGACCTGTCCGCCCTGCCCGGCGTCACCGGCGTCCACGACCTGCACGTGTGGACCCTGACGACCGGCATGGACGTCGCCACCGTGCACCTGATCAGCGACCACGACTCGCAGTGGGTGCTCGAATCGGCCCGCGCCGTCCTCACCTCGCACGGCCTCGAACACGCCACCGTGCAGGTCGAGACGACGGTCAACGGGCGGCGCTGCGAGGAGAACGTCACCTGGTAGCGCGGCTCAGTCCAGCCGCAGCGACCACCGGCCCGCGCGTCCGTGCAGCCGGACCCGGGCGAGCGGGCGCACGTCGATCCGCCAGAACGCCCGCGGTTCCGCGCCCAGTGCGTACCCGGTCGCGGCGCGGATCACCGCCGGGTGGGTCACCGCGACGACCCGTCCCGGCGCCAGGCCGTCGAGCCATCCGGCCACCCGGTCGCCCAGCGCCGCGACGGACTCACCGCCGTGCGGTGCCGCATGCGGATCGGTCAGCCACTCGTGCAGTCCCGCGGCCGGCACCTCGTCCATGGCCAGCCCCGCCCAGTCGCCGTAGTCCAGGTCCCGCAGCGCGGGATCGACGGCGGCCGTCGCACCCAGCGCGGCCGCGGTCTCGGTGGTGCGGCGCTCCGGTGCCACGACGACGCGGTCGGCCACCGGCGCCACCGCGCGCCCGAGTTCGCGTCTGCCGCGCTGCGACAGCGGCTCGTCGGCGGGGAACCGGACGGCGCGTTGCGCCTCCGTCGAGGCGTGGGCCAGGAGGGTGAGACGAACCACGGCGTCATCGAACCACACCCCGCGCGTTCGCCTTGACAGGGGAAGGCGGGGGTGCGAATGTTCCTTCGTTACCCGTGCCGAGGTGCAGGCAATCCGGTGCAAGTCCGGAGCGGTCGCGCCACTGTGACCGGACGTGACGTCCGGGAGTCAGAAAACTCCCTCGGTGCAAGAACTTTCGACGGGACGCGTTATCCCAGGAGGATACTTTGGCTACTGTCCACACCCCCGAGTCCACGATGGGTTCGGCAGCGCTGGCTGCCGCGATCACCGCCGTCGTGCTGCTCGCCTTCGTCACCCTCTACCTGGTCGGGTTCGACCAGGGTGCCGTGTCGCGCACCGGCATGTTCATGCACGAACTGATGCACGACGGCCGGCACCTGCTCGGCCTGCCGTGTCACTGAGCGCGGGGGCCGTGTCACCGCACCCGGATGCCGCCGTCTCGGACAGCGTCCCACTGGCCGGTCCCTACACCCGGATCCTGCTGCGCGGCCTGCTCGCCGGTCTCCTCGCGGGCCTGCTCGCCGGCGCCGTCGCGTTCGTGATCGGCGAGCCGCACATCGAGGCCGCGATCGCGCTCGAGGAATCCGCCGCCGAACACGCCGCCACCGGCGCACACACCCACACGCACGAGGCCGGATCCGCCGGTCACAGCCACGGCGAGGACGCCCTCGTCGGCCGCACCGGGCAGAAGGCGGGCCTGATCCTCGCCACCACCCTCGGCGGGCTGGCGCTCGGTGCGCTGTACGCCTCGGTGCTGCACTTCGCGCGCCGCCACACCACGCTGTCGGGTCCGGTGCTCGGACTGCTCGGCGCCGGAGCCGGCTGGCTCGCGGTCGCGGCGGTGCCGTTCCTGAAGTACCCGGCCAATCCGCCCGCGGTGGGCGACCCGGACACCATCGACCAGCGCACGCTCCTGTGGGTCGCGACGGTCGTGCTCGGCCTCGTCGCGCTCGCGGTGGCGGTCGCCGTCGCGAAGGCCCTCGCCCGCCAGGAGATGCGCACCGTCCGGCTCGCAGGCCCGGTCCTGGCCTTCCTCGTCGTGGTGGGCCTCGGATATGCGGTGCTGCCGACGATCGACGAGGTCGGTGCCGGATTCCCGGCGACGCTGCTGTGGGACTTCCGCGTTGCGTCCGTGGTCATCCAGACCACATTGTGGTTCGCCCTGGGGGTGGCGTTCGCGTTCCTCACCGAACGCGCCGATCGGCGCGCACCCGTCCGCGTGGCGTAGCCGGCGTGGGACAGGGCCTGCTCGTCGCCGGAACCACCTCCGACGCCGGGAAAACCGTGGTGACCACCGGGATCTGCCGGGCCCTGGCCCGACGCGGATTGTCGGTCGCGCCGTTCAAGGCGCAGAACATGTCCAACAACTCGATGGTGGCCCTCGACCCGGACACCGGTGCGGGCGTGGAAATCGGCCGCGCGCAGTGGATCCAGGCGGTGGCGGCCCGCGCGACGCCCGAGGCCGCGATGAATCCGGTGCTGCTCAAACCCGGCAGCGACCGTCGCAGCCACGTCGTCGTGCTCGGCCGCCCCGCGGGGCACCTCGAGGCCGGCGAGTTCGCGGGCGGGCGACGGCATCTCGCCGACGCCGCGTTCGCCGCATTCGACGACCTGCGCGCCCGCTTCGACGTCGTGGTCTGCGAGGGCGCCGGCAGCGCCGCCGAGATCAACCTGCGGGCCCATGACTACGTCAACATGGGTCTGGCCCGGCACGGCGACCTGCCGACGGTGCTCGTCGGCGACATCGACCGCGGCGGGGTGTTCGCCGCCATGTACGGCACCCTCGCCCTGCTCGACGCGCCCGACCAGGCCCTCGTCCGCGGATTCGTGATCAACAAGTTCCGCGGCGACGTCGGGCTGTTGCGACCCGGCCTCGACACGCTCGAAAAGCTCACCGGCAGGCCGGTTCTCGGTGTCCTGCCGTGGCAGCGCGACCTCTGGCTGGACTCGGAGGACTCGCTGGCCCTGTCGTCGCGACCCGCCCACGACGGCGCCGGCGCGCTCACCGTCGCGGTGGTGACGCTGCCCCGGATCAGCAACTTCACCGACGTCGACGCCCTGTGCCTCGAGCCGGACGTGCGGGTGCGGTTCGTCGACGACCCCCGCGCCGTCGCCGGTGCCGACGTGGTGATCCTGCCCGGTACCCGCGCCACCCTCGCCGACCTCGCGTGGCTGCGCGGTCGCGGCCTCGACACCGCCGTCGCCGACCACGCCCGTCGCGGGGGCGTGGTGCTCGGCATCTGCGGCGGATTCCAGATGCTCGGCCGGCGGATCGCCGATCCGCACGGCGTCGAAGGCACGCGCGATGCGTGCGTGGACGGGCTCGGATTGCTGGACGTGCACACCCGTTTCGAACCCGAGAAGGTGCTGCGGCTGCCGACCGGGACGGCGCTCGGCGTCCCCGCCTCGGGTTACGAGATCCACCACGGCCGCATCTCCCGCGGCGGCGACGAGGAGTTCCTCGGCGGCGCCCGGGCGGGAACGGTGTTCGGCACCATGTGGCACGGCAGCCTCGAGGCCGACGCCCTGCGCACCGCCTGGCTCCGCGAGGTCGCCGCACTCACCGGCCGCGACGTCGCCACCGGCACCGTCGGCTTCCACGACGCACGCGAGGCCCGCCTCGAGGTGCTCGCCGACATGATCGAGGAGCACCTCGACGTCGACACCCTGCTCGGGATGCTGGGGGACCGGCCCGCGCTGCCCACCCTGACCGGCGGCCTGGCATGACGGTGCTCGTTCTCGGTGGCACCGGAGAGGCCCGGGCGCTCGCCGCTCGTCTGGAGACCGCGGGGGTGGCGTACCTGTCGTCGCTCGCGGGACGGGTACGCAACCCGCGGCTGCCGGTGGGCGAGGTACGGATCGGCGGTTTCGGGGGCGTCGAGGGACTGCAACAGTACCTGCGCGGCAACGGGATCGACCGGGTCGTCGATGCGACGCACCCGTTCGCCGCGCGGATCAGCGGCAACGCCGCGACCGCGTGCGCGGCGGCCGGGGTGCCGCTGCTGCGCCTCGCGCGGCCGGGCTGGACCGGCACCGCCGACTGGACGTGGGTCGACGACCACGACGCCGCGGCCGTGGCAGCGGCCGGGGGCACGAGCGTGTTCCTGAGCACGGGACGTCAGACCCTCGACCGCTTCCTCGGCCCCCTCGCGCGGCACCGTGTCCTCGTGCGGGTGGTCGAACCGTTGGACCTCGACGTGCCGGACTCGTGGACGGTGCTGCTCGCCCGGGGCCCCTACACGCTCGACGGCGAGCGGGCGCTGCTCGCCGGCCACGGCGTCGACGTGCTCGTCACGAAGGACTCCGGCGGGGACCTGACCCGCGCCAAGCTCGACGCCGCGGCCGAACTCGGCGTGCGGGTCGTCGTCGTGCGCCGACCGCCGTCGCCGCCGGGGGTGCCGACGGTGACGACGGTCGCCGAGGCCGTCGCCTGGGCCTCCGAGCCGATGACGAAATAGACACCGGCGCGCCGGATTTCGCGCGCGCGGCCACGGGGATCTGCGGCGTCAGACCTGCGGGCCCTCGGCGCGCAGGTCGTCGACCTTGCGCATCGCCTCCCGGAGCTCGGCGAGCCACTGCTCGCTGTGCGTGCCGACGAGCTTGATGCACCAGGCGAGCGCGTCGGAGCGCGACCGGGCGACGCCGGCGTCGACGAGGGTGTCGAGGACCTTGCGCTCGGGCTGGCGCAGCCGGGTCATCACCGGAACGGCCAAGTGGGTGAACAACACCCGGCGATCGCCGAGGGTGACGCCCCAGGCGACCTTCCGGCCGTAGCGGGCCTCGGCCTCGTCGGCGATGCGCATGCGGTCCGGGCGGGTGCTCTCCCGGAAGCGGGCGATGCGCCCGTCGACGGCCGCGGCGCCGGCGTCCTCGGGCGGGGGGAGTTCCCCGACGACGACGATCTCCTCGCGGTCGACCTCGATGGTGGCGGGGCCGGTGAACCAGTCGTCGGGCAGTCGTCCGGAGAACCACTCGGTGGCGTCGCTCGCATCGGGGACGTCGGCCTGCTGCCAGCCGCCGGGGCGTCCGAAGCGGGGTCCGTGCATGTGGGGGGTGTGTCGCATGTCGTCCTCCTCGGGACGAAGGGTGTTTCACTGATTACAGTGTTACACCTCTTACGTGATGCGCGCCACATCCCTGGTCGCGACCGTGAGGACAGTGCACACCGCCAGCGCTCCCACGCCGACCCGCGCGGCGAGCCGCACCGCACGCCCCAGGTCCGCCGGCTGCGGCGGCGGACCGTCACCGAGAGTGCCGCGGTCCTCGACGACACCGTGATAGACGTTCACCCCGCCCAGCGTGACCCCCAGCGCCCCGGCGAACGCGGCCTCCACCGGACCCGCATTCGGGCTCGGGTGCCGGTGGGCGTCCCGGCGCCAGGCCCGCAGCGCCGCACCCGGCCGGCCGCCCAGGCCGACCGCGAGCAGCGCCGACAGCCGCGCCGGAGCCAGATTGAGCACGTCGTCGAACCGGGCCGACGCCCAGCCGAACCGCTCGTGACGGGGCGTGCGGTGGCCCACGCGGGCGTCGAGGGTGTTCGCGGCCCGGTAGCCGAGCAGACCCGCCGGCCCGGCCACCGCACCCCAGAGCAGCGGCGCGACCACCGCATCGGACGTGTTCTCCGCGAGCGACTCGAGCGTGGCGCGGGCGACGCCGGCGGCGTCGAGCTGCGACGGGTCGCGGCCGACGAGGTGGGTGACCTGCCGTCGCGCGGCGGGCAGATCCCCACGGCGCAGCTGGCCGTCGATCGTCGTGGCCTCCCGCGCCAGCGAGCGGCCGCCGAGCACGGTCCACGTCGCGGCCGCCGTCACCGCCGTCCGCAGCAGCGGGCGCCGCCGGGTGAGGCGGTCCGCGCCGTAGCCGAGCCCCGTGGCGCCGCCGACCAGCACCACGGTGAACAGTGCCCCGGCCGCCCGGTGATCCGCGTACAGCGCCCGTTCGGTCGCGCGCGCGATCCGGCCGAAGCCGCTCACCGGATGGAACCGGCGGGGATCGCCGAACGCCCGGTCGGCGGCATAGCCCAGGACGAGGCCGGCGGCGCGGGCATTCACGTCGGCCACGCCTCGAGCAGCGCCGCGGTCGTCTGCGGGTCGCGCACCGCGATGCGCACCCAGTCCGCGCCGAGGCCGGGGAACGTGTCGCCGCGGCGCACCGCGAACCCCCGGCCCCGCAGGCGCTCCCGCGTGCCGGCCGGGACGTGTGCCAGCACGAACGGCGCCGCGGACGGTCCGGCCACCGCGACGCCGAGGGCGGTCAGGCCGTCCACGAGGACGGCGCGGTCGGCCGCGATCTGCACGGCGGCCCGCTCGGCCTCGACCGTGGCCGCCGCCGACGCGCACGCGATCATCGCCGCCGCCGCCGGTGTGGACACAGACCACGGTGGCTGGTGCGCGGCCAGTTCGGCGACGATCGACTCGTCACCGAGCACGTATCCGGCGCGGATCCCGGGAATCGCCCACGTCTTGGTGAGCGAGCGGATCACCACGACACCCGGAATCGACTCCCCGGCAAGCGATTCGGTCTCTCCCGGTACCGCATCCATGAACGCCTCGTCCACCACGAGCACCCGCCCGGGGCGCGCCAGGGCCCGCAGCGCGGCAGCCGGGTGCAGCACCCCGGTCGGGTTCGTCGGGTTGCCGACGACCACGAGGTCGGCGTCGTCGGGCACCGGCGCCGCGTCGAGGACGAACCCGTCCTCGGCCCGCAACAGCACCCGGGTCACCTCGTGCCCGGCGACGCGCAGCGCCGCCTCCGGCTCGGTGAACTGCGGGTGGATCACCACCGGTCGCGCCCAGCGGCGGGCGCGGGCGACGAGGGTGAACGCCTCCGCGCCGCCGGCGGTGGGAAGCACCTCGTGCGGATCGCGGCCGTGCCGCGCGGCCAGGGCCGCGCGGCACGGCCGCGGATCCGGATACCGGTCCAGTTCGGCCAGCGAGCCCGTCAGTGCCGCCTCCAGCCAGTCCGGACGCGGCCGGCGCGCGACGTTGACGGCCAGATCCACCAGGCCGGGGGTCGCCTCCCGGTCACCGTGGTGCTGCAGGTCCGGTGCGGCGGTACGGGTCGTGCGTGGCGGCGGGGGGACCGGCGTCGCGGCCCGCACCGCCTCGGCGAACCGCCGGGCAAGGACCGGATGCCCGGCCCAGTGGGTGTGCAGATAGGACGCGTGCACGGTGGCGGAGGCGAACCCGTCGGGCCTACCGCCCAGCAGCCACGCCGGCTCGCCGGTGGAATCGACGGTGGTGCGGTGGAATTCGTGCCCGGTCACCCGAGCGCCCGCCGGGGCGAGCAGCGTGTCGCGGGGCGCGACGGCGGTGCGGTAGCCGAGGGTGAGCCGCGGGGTCATCCGCGCGGACGCGTCGACCGCGCCGACCATCGGAGCGCCGTCCACGTCGCGGCACAGGTACAGCAGGCCCGCGCACTCGGCGACGGTGGGCGTGCCGGCCGCGATCGCGGCCCGCAGATGCTCGCGCAGCGGCGTGTTCGCAGCCAGGTCGGCGGCGTGTACCTCCGGGAACCCGCCGCCGAGGTAGATTCCGGCGGTGCCGTCCGGCAGGCGTTCGTCGCGCAGCGGGTCGAAGACGACGGTGCGGCACCCGGCGGCGCGCAGCATCTCCTCGGTCTCGGCGTAGCGGAACGTGAAGGCGCGACCCCCGGCGATCGCGACGACCGGTCCGTCCTCGGCCGACTCGCCCGGCTCCCACGGTTCGGTGACGAGAGCCGGTGCGCTGCGGGCGATCCGCATCACCTCGGCGAGATCGACGCGCGCGGCGATCTGCGCGGCCAGCCGGTCGAGCTGGGCGGCCGCCCCGGCCCGCTCCTGCGCCGGCACCAGCCCCAGGTGCCGCGACGGCGCCGAGATCCCGTCGTCGCGCTGCAGCACCCCGAGCACCGGAACGCCCGTCGCGGCCAGGGCCTCGACCACCTCGTCGGAATGCCGCACCGAACCGGCCTTGTTCAGGATCACCCCGGCGATGCGGACACCGCGGTCGAACGTGGCCATGCCGTGCACCACCGCCGCGATGGAACGGGAGGCGTGCGAGACGTCGACGACGAGGACCACCGGGGCGCCGAGCACCGTGGCGGTGTGGGCGGTGGACGCGAAACCGTCGGCGCCGAGCATCCCGTCGTACAGGCCCATCACGCCCTCGACGATCGCGACGTCCGCGCCGCGGGCGCCGTGCGTGAGCAGCGGTGCGAGCAGGTCGGTGCCGACGAGGTGCGCGTCGAGGTTACGTCCCGGCCGGCCCGTCGCGAGGGCGTGGTAGCCGGGGTCGATGTAGTCCGGGCCGACCTTGTGCCCCGACACGGTGTGCCCGGCCGACCGCAGTGCGGCCATGAGACCCGTTGCGACCGTGGTCTTCCCGTGCCCGGACGCCGGCGCGGCGATCACCAGCCGCGGCAGCGTCACCACGCTGCCACCCCGAGTGTCACCACGCTGCCGAGTGTCACCACGCGGCCACACCCGAGTGTCACCACTCGATGCCCTTCTGGCCCTTCTGGCCCGCGTCCATCGGGTGCTTGATCTTCGTCATCTCGGTCACGAGATCCGCGGCCTCGATCAACGCCGGATGCGCCCGGCGGCCGGTGATCACGACGTGCTGGTGGCCGGGACGCGCGGCGAGCGTCCGCACCACCTCGTCGGCGTCGATCCAGCCCCAGCCGATCGGGTAGGTGAATTCGTCGAGCACGTACAGCCCGTGCTGCTCGGCGGCGAGCCGGCGCTGGATCTCCCGCCACCCGGCGAGTGCCGCGGCGGCGTGGTCCTCCTCGGTGCCGTCCTTGCGGGACCACGACCACCCGGAGCCCATCTTGTGCCACTCGATCGGGCCGCCCGTGCCGCGCTCGGTGTGCAGGTCGCCGAGGGTCTCGAAGGCGGTCTGCTCACCGAGACGCCACTTGGCGGACTTGACGAATTGGAACACCGCGACCGACCAGCCCTGGTTCCAGCCGCGCAGTGCCAGCCCGAACGCGGCGGTCGACTTGCCCTTGCCGTCGCCGGTGTGGACCATCAGCAGCGGCCGGTTGCGGCGCTGACGGGTGGTGAGACCGTCGTCCGGCACGGTGGCCGGTTGTCCCTTCGGCATCTACGCGGCCCTTCCTCGGACGACGGTGGTGAGCGCGTCGGCGTGGACCTCGCCGACGGGAACGTGTTCGGCGCCGAGCCGTTCGGCGAGCCGGGCCGCGAGACCCATGCGGAACCGGCCGGTCTCGGAATCCACGACGACCGCGTCGATCCCGGCGGTGGCGATGCGGTCGGCGGCCGCGAGGGATCGGGCCACCGCGTCCGCACCTGCGGTGGCGCGACCGTCGGTGACCACGACGAGCAACGCCCGCCGGTCGGGTTCGCGCAGCCGGTGCCGCCGGATCGTCTCGGCCGCCTCGAGCAGTCCCTCGGCGAGCGGGGTGCGCCCGCCCGCCGGCAGCTCCCGCAGCCGGGCCGCGGCCACGTCCACCGAATTGGTCGGCGGCAGGGCGAGCACGGCGCGATCGCCGCGGAAGGTCACCAGGCCGACGGTGTCGCGGCGCCGGTAGGCGTCGAGCAGCAGCGACAGGATCGCCGTCTTGACCTGGGTCATCCGCTGCCGCGCCGCCATGGAGCCGGAGGCGTCGACGCACAGCAGCACCAGGTTGGCCTCACGCCCCTCGACGACCTTCCGCCGCACCTGCCACCCGTGCGCGTTTCCGGTAGTTCCCGCTACCGGAAACGCGCACGGGTGGGCGGCGGTGGCGCGGATGGTGGCGGGCAGGTGGATGGGGCCGGTGTCGGCGCGACGCTCGCCGACCGTGCGGCCGACCGTCGTGCGCGCCCGGGAGCGCCGGCCCGCGGTGCCGCGGCCCGTGCGGTCGGCGGTGAACAGGCGTGTCCGGTAGGGCTCGGCCGGGGTCGCGACGGACGTCGCCGCGCCGGCGCCCGCCGCACGGTCGTCCCGGTCCGGCGTCGCTTCGCCGCCTCCGGGACCGTCGGGACCGGCACCGCCGGGGCCGGGGCCGGGATCGTCCGGGTCCGGCTCGGGGGCCCGGTCGCCCAGGAGTTCGTCGAGCAGCGTCTCGTCCATGCCGGGCTCGTCGAAGGGGTTGCGGCGACGACGGTGCGGCAACGCGAGCCGCGCCGCGACCGCGATGTCCTCCCGCGTGACCTCGTCGCGACCCGCCCAGGCCGCGTGCGCGACGGCGGTCTTCGCGGTGACCAGGTCGGCGCGCATCCCGTCGACATCGAACGCCGCGCACACCTCCGCGATCGCGACGAGCGCGTCGTCGCCGAGCCGCACGTGCGGCAGCCGCTCGCGGGCCGCGGCGAGCCGCCGCGCCAGCTCGGCCTCGGCGTCGGCCCAGCCCGCGACGAACGACACCGGGTCGGCGTCGAACGCCAGGCGCCGCCGCACGATCTCCGCCCGCACCTGCGGATCGCGCGGCGCGGCCACCTCCACGGTCAGCCCGAAGCGGTCGAGCAGCTGCGGACGCAGCTCCCCCTCCTCCGGGTTCATCGTTCCGACCAGTACGAACCGGGCGGCATGCGAGACCGACACCCCGTCGCGCTCGACGGAGCACCGGCCCATCGCCGCGGCGTCGAGCAGCAGGTCCACGAGATGGTCGTGCAGCAGGTTGACCTCGTCGACGTAGAGCACCCCGCGGTGCGCCCGGGCGAGCAGGCCCGGCTCGTACTCGGCGGTGCCCCCCGACAGTGCCTTCTGCAGGTGCAGGGAGCCGGTGACCCGGTCCTCGGTGGCGCCGACGGGCAGTTCCACCAGCCGCGCCGGCCGGGTCTGCGCCGCCGCACCGTGCGGATGCGGGCCGTCGGGACAGGACGGGTCGGGGGCGGCGGGGTCGCACGCGAACCGGCAGCCGGCGACCTCCGTGACCTGCGGCAACAGCGCGGCCTGGGCGCGCACCGTGGTCGACTTGGCGGTGCCCTTCTCCCCGCGCACGAGCACCCCGCCGATCGACGGCGACACCGCGCACAGGGACAGGGCCAGCGCGAGGTCGTCGGAGCCGACGACGGCACTGAACGGATACACGTGCACTTTCAACCTCCACAGGCTCCCGCTGGGATGTCTTCTCGGCAAACGGAATCGAGGCCGGTATTCGGACTTCCCGGTCGGACGCCGTGCGATCGCCTTCCCGGACCGGGCGGTCCAGTGGCTGCGCGTGATGCGCATGATCGACGACTCCCGGGTCACCGCAGCGGGCCTGTGCCGGATTCACACCGGCTTCCCGATTATCCCCGTGAGGGGCACCTCGATTGTCTTGCCGGCGCCGAGTCTAACCGCACCGGCTAGGGTTCGACGCCATGGGCTCACACATCACCGTCGTCGGCATGGGTGCCGACGGCTGGGACGGCCTGCCGCCCCCCGCCCGCGACGCGGTGCTCGGCGCGCAGGTCCTGCTCGGTGGGCGGCGCCATCTGGCGCTGCTGCCCGAGACCGGCGCCGTCCGCGAGCCGTGGCCGTCCCCGCTGCGCGACGGACTCGACGCGCTGCTCGCGCGGCACCGCGGCCGCACGATCGTGGCGGTCGCGTCGGGCGATCCGCTCGTCTCCGGCATCGGGACCACCCTGATCGACCGGCTCGGCGCCGACGCGGTGACGGTGCTGCCCGCCGTGTCGTCGGTGGCGCTGGCCCGCGCCCGCATGGGGTGGAGCGCCGAGTCGGTGGACGTGGTGACGCTGGTGGGCCGGGACGTGCACGCCGTCCGCCGCGCATTCGGGTGGGGGCGGCGGCTGATCGTGCTCTCCTCCGACGGCTCCACCCCGGCGCGGGTCGCCGACCTGCTGCGCCGAGACGGGTTCGGCGCGAGCACCCTGACCGTGCTGTCGGACCTCGGCGCGCCCGAGGAGGCGCGGCGCACCGCCGCCGCCGACGACTGGTCCGGCGACGCGCCCGCGCTCAACGTCGTCTGCATCGAATGCTCCGGAGCCGAGGGGTATCCCGCGACGCCCGGCCTGGCCGACGACGCGTTCGAGCACGACGGTCAGATTTCCAAACGCCCGATCCGGCTCGCCGCGGTGTGCGCGCTCGCGCCGCGGCCGGGGCAACTGCTGTGGGACGTCGGGGCCGGCGCCGGGTCGGTGGGCATCGAGTGGGCCCGCACCGATCCGCGCTGCCGCACGGTGGCGATCGAACGCGACGAGACGCGCGCCGACCGGATCGGCCGCAACGCCGCGCGGCTCGGCGTCCCGTCGGTCGTGGTGGTGCGCGGCGCCGCCCCCGACGCGCTCGCCGGTCTCGACACCCCCGATGCCGTCTTCGTCGGCGGCGGCGGGTCGATTCCCGGAGTGCTCGAAGCCTGCTGGGCGGCACTGCGTCCGGGTGGCCGTCTGGTCGCGCACGCGGTGACCCTCGAAACCGAGTCGACGTTGGTGCAGTGGTGGAAGACCCACGGCGGGGAGCTGACCCGGACGACCGTGGAACAGGCCGCACCACTCGGCGGGTTCAGCGGCTGGCAGGCGCTGCGCCCGGTGGTGCAGTGGCAGGTGACGAAAGGCGTGAGATGACAGTTCACTTCGTGGGATCCGGGCCCGGTGCGGCCGACCTGCTGACGCTGCGGGCCGCGCGCCTGCTGAGCGAGGCGCCGGTGGTGCTCTACGCCGGCACCTATCTCGACGACGAGGTGCTCGCGCACTGCCGGGACGACGCGGAGCTCGTCGACACCCAGCGCCTGGACCTGGACGAGATCACCGCGCACCTCGTCGACGCCCACCGCCGCGGCCTCGACGTCGTCCGCTTGTGTTCCGGTGACCCGTCGCTGTATTCGGCCCTGACCGAGCAGACGCGCCGGCTCGATGCCGCGGCAGTGCCGTGGGACGTCACGCCCGGTGTGCCGGCCTACGCGGCCGCCGCGGCGACCCTCGGGGCGGAGCTGACCGTGCCCGAGCTGGTGCAGACCGTCGTGCTGACCCGCACGCAGGCCCGCTCGACGACCATGCCCGACACCGAGGCCCTCGCCCGCGTCGCGGGCCTGCGCGCGAGCCTCGTGCTGCACCTGGCGATCACCCGCATCCGCGTCCTCGCCGAGGAGCTGAGCGTCGAGTACGGCGCCGACTGTCCGGCCGCGGTGGTGGCGTTCGCGTCCCGCCCGAACGAGCTGGTGCTGCGCGGCACGCTCGCCGACCTCGCCGACAAGGTCGAGGCGGCGGGACTGAAGCACACCGCGGTGATCGTCGTCGGCCGTGCCCTGGGCGTGCGGTCGGCGGACGTCGCGTGCTCGCACCTCTACGACCCGGCGCGGGACCGCAGCGGCTTCACACGGTGAACCGGAATCCGCGCGCGCCGTGACGGGCGCGGATCCCGGTGTTCCGGGCGAATGTTCAGGGACGCACCGAGCGCGACGTCCACACCGCGCCGGTCGCGGTGACCGCGGTGCCGGACGAGCCCACGAGGATCAGGCACTTCATGTCGATCGCGTCCGGGTCGAGCTTCTCGAGGGTGGTCACCTCGAGCGACTCGCCGGGGCGGCCGACGTCGCGACCGACCACCACGACGGTGTCGGCGGGGCGGTGCCGCAGCAGCACGGCCCGCGCCTGCGCGACCTGCGTGGTCCGCGACCGCGACGCCGGGTTGTAGATGCCCAGCACCAGGTCGGCCTGTGCGACGGCGGTGAGCCGCTGCTCGATCACCTCCCACGGCTTGAGCCGGTCCGACAGGCTCATCACCGCGAAGTCGCCGCCGATCGGGGCGCCCGCCCGCGCGGCGACGGCCTGGACCGCCGACACGCCGGGCAGCACCCGCACCGGGATCTCCGCGAACCGCGGATCCTGCGCGGCCTCGAACACCGCCGAGGCCATCCCGAACACTCCGGCGTCGCCACCCGAGACGACCGCCACCCGTTCGCCGGACAGGGCCAGCTCGAGCGCGACGCGGGCGCGGTCCACCTCGACGGTGTTGCCGGACGCGTGCCGTCGCTGCCCCGGCCGGACCGGCACCCGGTCGACGTAGGGCCCGTACCCGACGACGTGGTCGGCGGCCGCCAGCGCGGCGGCGGCCTCGGGGGTGAGCCACTTCTCGTCGGCGGGGCCGAGACCGACGACGAGCAGCTCACGGGCAGCGACCGCGTCGGGAACCTCGGCGACGACGGGCCGGGACCGGTCGGTGATGTCCCGGTTGCGCGGCGCGCGGTCGCCGGGGGTGAGGATCACCGAGAAGTACGGCACCGCATCGGCGTCGACGTCGGCGACGGGGACGATGCGCTGCCCGCCCATCGACGCGCGCTCGACGTACACCGCGTCGTCGAGCCGGCCCGCCTGGGCGAGCGCGGCGCGGACCGCGGGGAAGGTGCGGCCCAGCTTCATGATCGCGGCGCCGTCGGTGTCGGCGAGACGGCGCGCCAGTTCCGGCTCGGGCAGCGTGCCGGGCAGCACGGTGAGCACGTCGGTGCGCCGCACCAGCGGTTCCGCCGCGGCGGCCGCGGCCGCGGACACCGACGTCACGCCCGGAACCACCTCGGTCGCATAGCGGTTCGCGAGCCGGTCGTGCAGGTACATGTAGGAGCCGTAGAACAGCGGGTCGCCCTCGCACAGCACGACGACGGTGCGGCCGGCGTCGAGGTGCGCGGCCAGGCGCGCCGCGCACTCGTCGTAGAAGTCGGCGATGGCCCCGTCGTAGCCGCCGGGATGGTCGGTGGTGCCGGTGGTGACCGGGTAGACCAGCGCCTCCTCGAGCACCCCCTCCCGGATCAGCCCGGCCGCGATGCCCCTCGCGATGGACCGGCCGTGGGTGCCCGAGTGGTAGGCGATCACGTCGGCCTGCTCGATCAGCCGGGCCGCCTTGCGGGTGATCAGCTCGGGATCACCGGGGCCGAGGCCCACGCCGTAGAACCGTCCGGTGTCGTTCACTCCGCCTCCTGGGCCAGGGCATTGATCGCGGACGACGCCATCGCCGAGCCGCCGCGACGTCCCCGTACCACCAGGTAGGGCAGCTGCAGCGGATGCGCGGCGAGCGCCTCCTTGGATTCGGCGGCGCCGATGAACCCGACCGGCACCCCCACGATCGCGGCCGGCCGGGGGCCGCCGGCGTCGATGAGCTCGAGCAGGTGGAACAGCGCGGTGGGTGCGTTGCCGATCGCGACGACGGCGCCGTCGAGGCGGTCCTCCCACAGCGACACCGCCGCGGCCGAGCGGGTGGTGCCCCACGCCGACGCGAGCTCGGGTACCCGCGGGTCCCGCAGGAAGCACAGCACCTCGTTGTCCGCCGGCAGCCGGGTGCGGGTCACCCCGGACGCGACCATGTGCGCGTCGGTGAGGATCGGCGCGCCGGAACGCAGCGCCGTGCGCGCCGCGGACACCAGGCCCGGGTGGATCGCGAGGTCGCGGGTCAGGTCGGTCTGCCCGCAGGCGTGCACCATGCGCACCGCGACCTTCTCGGCGTCGGCCGGAATCGCGGACAGGTCGGTTTCGGCGCGGATCGTCGCGAACGACCGGACGTAGATGTCGGCGCCGTCGGTGACGTAGTCGTAGCGCCGGGGTGGGGGGGACAGGGTCATGCCGGGTTCCTCGCGAGCAGGAGCGTGTGGGGGAAATTCGGTGCGCCGCAGGATCGTTCGCATCCCACGACGTGCAGGTGGCCGGGTGGCGGCGCATCGGCGACGACGCGCCGGGCCGTGGCACGGGTGTCGCCCCCGGCGAGGCTACACCGCGGCGCGCCGGTGCATGCGGTGGTGCGGGTCCACGGCGACGCGCCGTCGAGGACGAACCCGGCGTCGCGCAGCGGCTGCGGATCGTGCTCGCCGGGCAGGACCAGGCCGCGCCACGGGGTGACGATCACGTCCGGCACGGGCAGCGCCGCCACCATCGCGGGCGAGAGGATGCCCAGCGGGACCAGGACCGAGACGGCTCCGGGCAGGGGGCCGTACGGCGCGGTGTACCGGGTGGGCGGCGGCAGCGGCGCACCACCGCCGAGTTCGGCGCCGGCCTCGGGCAGTCGGTGCACGTGCCAGCTGGTGCCGCGGATCGCCGCGAACCGTTGCGCCAGGTCGACCAGGGTCCCGACGGCCCGCTCGGCCGGCACCACCGGGCCGGAGCGCCGGCCGATCGTGACGCGGAACAGTCCGGGTTCGACGGCCACCGCGGCGAGGTCGCAGCGCAGGGTGGTGACGTCGCCGCGGCCGTCGTCGAGCCCGAAGAGGAAACGCCCCGGCAGCTGCGCCAGGGCGGGCTCGGCGCACAGGGCGGCGTCGAGCGCGCCGATCAGCGGGCGGATGTCGGCGCGGCCGCCGGTGATCCCGGACAGCGGCGAGGCGACGACGTTGCGGACCCGTTCGTGCGCCGGCGCCGGCAGGAACCCGGCCGCCGTCACCGCCTCGACCAGGCCGGCGGGCACCCCGCCGCACTCGTCCAACGCGACGCCCCTGATCTGCAGGTTTCCGCGTGAGGTGAGGTGCACGTCGCCGTCCGCGAAGGCGACCGACGCCTCCGACAGCGCCTGCAGGCCGCCGTCCGGGAGCCGGCCGCCGGGCGCGCGCAGCCGCACCAGCGCGCCGTCGGCGGCGAGGTGGGGGCGCAGCAGACCGGGGCACCGATCCTGGGTGAGCGCAGCGACGGGGGATGCCGCCTGGGCCGGCGCCGGGGGAAGGTCGACCATGGGGGCACATGGTTGCACACGTGCGCTAAGCTCCACCTGCCGTGGTGCTCGGGAAGCCGGTGTGAGACCGGCGCGGCCCTCGCCACTGTGAGCGGGTAGTTGCTCGCCCTCGTCCGAACCGGTCCGCCGGTCCGGAGACCACTGGACGCACGTCCGGGAAGGTCGGCGCAGCAGCGACGATCCGTCAGCCAGGAGACCGGCCACGGCACGGGAAGTCCACGAGGGTTTGGAGACTGAACATGACCGAATTCGTGCTGCGCGGAATCGAACTGCGCAGGACCCGGCCGTGACGCGGCTCGCGCTGCTGTCCACGTCCGACACCGACCTGCTGTCGGCGCTGAGCTCCGACGCCGAATACGCGCTGGGCAATCCGTCGCGCCTCGACGTCGGCACCGAGCTGCCGCGCCTGCTCGACGGCGCCGACCTGGTGATCGTCCGCATCCTCGGGTCGGTGCGGTCCTGGCAGAACGGCATCGACGCGGTCCTGGCGCACGGCGCACCCGTCGTCGTGCTCGGCGGCGAGCAGCTGCCCGACGCCGAGCTGATGAGCCACTCCACCGTCCCCGTCGGCATCGCCACCGAGGCGCACGCCTACCTCGCGCAGGGCGGGCCCGCGAACCTCGCCCAGCTGCACGCCTTCCTGTCCGACACCGTCCTGCTCACCGGCGAGGGCTTCGATCCGCCGGCCGCGCTGCCCGAGTGGGGCAGCCACGCGCCCGCCGCGGCCGATCCCGACCTGCCGAGGGTGGGCATCCTGTACTACCGCGCCCACGAGACCAGCGGAAACACCCGCTTCGTCCGTGATCTCGCGCGGGCGGTCGACGCCACCGGCCGCGCCGTGGCCGTGCCGATCTTCTGCTCCACCCTGCGCGGGGCCCCCGCGGACCTGCTCGCCGAACTCGGCACCCTCGACGCCCTGATCGTCACGGTCCTGGCCGCCGGTGGTACCCGCCCGGCCACCGTCTCCGCCGGCGGCGACGACGATGCCTGGGACGTCGCAGCGCTTGCCGCGCTCGACGTTCCGATCCTGCAGGCGTTGTGCCTGACCTGGGGACGCGACGCGTGGGCCGAATCCGACGAGGGAGTTTCCCCGCTCGATTCCGCGACGCAGATCGCCGTCCCCGAATTCGACGGCCGCATCATCACGGTGCCGTTCTCGTTCAAGGAATTCGGCGCCGACGGCCTGCCGCGCTACGTCACCGACCCCGAACGGTGCCGTCGCGTCGCCGGTATCGCCGTCGCGCACGCCCGTCTGCGGCGCATCCCACCCGCACGGCGGCGCCTGGCGATCATGCTCTCGGCGTATCCGACGAAACACTCCCGCGTCGGCAACGCCGTCGGCCTGGACACGCCCGTCTCCGCGATCCGGCTGCTGCGCGCGCTGCGCGAGCACGGCTACGACCTCGGCGACGGCTTTCCCGGCCTCGACACCGACGACGACGCCGAGGCAGGCAACGCGCTGATCCACGCCCTGATCGCCGCGGGTGGCCAGGACGAGGAGTGGCTCAGCGCCGAGCAGATGGCGGGCAACCCGGTGCGGGTGAGCGCGGCGCGCTACCGCGAGTGGACGGCGGACCTGCCGTCCGAGCTGACCGGCGCGATGACCGAGGCGTGGGGCGAGGCCCCGGGCGAACTGTTCGTCGACCGCAGCGCCGACCCGGACGGCGAGATCGTGCTCGCCACCCTGCAGGCCGGCAACGTGGTGCTGATGATCCAGCCGCCCCGCGGGTTCGGCGAGAACCCGGTGGCGATCTACCACGATCCGGACATGGCGCCGTCGCACCACTACCTCGCGGCGTACCGGTGGGTGGAGAACGGCTTCGGCGCCGACGCCGTCGTCCACCTGGGCAAGCACGGCTCGATGGAATGGCTGCCCGGCAAGAACGCCGGGCTGTCGGCGGCCTGCGCGACCGACGCCGCCGTCGGCAACCTCCCGCTGATCTACCCGTTCCTGGTCAACGATCCGGGGGAGGGCGCCCAGGCGAAACGCCGCGCCCACGCGACCATCGTCGACCACCTGATCCCGCCGATGGCGCGGGCCGAGTCGTACGGCGACATCGCCCGGCTCGAGCAGCTGCTCGACGAGTACTCCAACATCGCCTCGATGGACCCGGCCAAGCTGCCCGCGATCCGCGCCCAGATCTGGACGCTGATCCAGGCCGCGAAGCTCGACCACGACCTCGGTCTCCACGACCGCCCGCACGACGCCGAATTCGACGACTTCCTGCTGCACGTCGACGGCTGGCTGTGCGAGGTCAAGGACGCGCAGATCCGCGACGGTCTGCATGTGCTCGGCACCGCGCCCGTCGGGGAGGCCCGCGTGAACCTGGTGCTGTCGGTGCTGCGGGCTGCGCAGGTGTGGGGCGGCAGGGCGCACGCGGTGCCCGGGCTGCGCACCGCGCTCGGGCTGAAGCCGGATGCGCCGCTCGCCGAGACCGACGCGGTCGAGTCCCAGGCCCGGGCCCTGGTGCAGGGCATGGAGGACGCCGGCTGGCGGGTCGAGCGCGCCGGCACCGTCGTCGAACAGGTGCTGGGACAGCCGGATCCGGAGGTCGAGCGGGTGCTCGCCTTCGCCGCCGAGCAGGTCGTGCCGCGTCTGGCCCGCACCACCGACGAACTCGACGCGGTGCTGCACGCCCTCGACGGCGGCTACGTCCCCGCCGGTCCGTCCGGGTCGCCGCTGCGCGGCCTGGTCAACGTGCTGCCCACCGGCCGCAACTTCTACACCGTCGACCCGAAGGCGGTGCCGAGCCGGCTCGCCTACGACACCGGCGTGGCCCTGGCGAACAACCTGCTCGACCGGTACCGCGCGGACACCGGCGACTACCCGCCGTCGGTGGGCCTGTCGGTGTGGGGCACCTCCGCGATGCGCACCTCCGGCGACGACATCGCCGAGGTGCTCGCCCTGATCGGCGTGCGCCCCGAATGGGACGCCGAGTCCCGGCGGGTGCGCGAACTGACCGTGATCCCCCTCGACGAACTCGGCCGGCCCCGCATCGACGTCACCGTCCGCATCTCCGGGTTCTTCCGCGACGCCTTCCCGCACGTCGTCGCGATGCTCGACGACGCGATCCGCACCGTCGCCGCCCTCGACGAGCCCGACGACCTGAACTTCGTGCGCGCGCACGCCCGCCGCGACGAGGCCGAGCACGGCGACCCCGAGCGCGCGGTCCGGCGCATCTTCGGTTCCCGGCCCGGCTCCTACGGCGCCGGCATCCTGCCGCTCATCGACTCCGGGAACTGGCGCAGCGACGCCGATCTCGCCGAGGTGTACACCGCGTGGGGCGGCTTCGCGTACGGGCGGCACCTGCACGGTGTCGCGGCCGCGGACGACATGCGCGCCAACTACCGGCGGATCGCGGTGGCGGCGAAGAACACCGACACCCGCGAGCACGACATCGCCGACTCGGACGACTACTTCCAGTACCACGGCGGCATGGTCGCCACCGTCCGCGCGCTCACCGGCGCGGACCCGAAGGCGTACATCGGCGACTCGACCACCCCCGACCAGGTCCGCACCCGCTCGCTGGCGGAGGAGACCGCCCGCGTGTTCCGGGCCCGGGTGGTCAATCCGCGCTGGCTCGCCGCGATGCGCCGGCACGGCTACAAGGGGGCGTTCGAGCTCGCCGCGACCGTCGACTACCTGTTCGGCTACGACGCCACCGCCGGCGTCGTCGCCGACTGGATGTACGAAACCCTCGCCCGCACCTACGCGCTCGACCCGGAGAACCAGCAGTTCCTGCGCGAGGCCAACCCGTGGGCGCTGCGCGGCATCGTCGAACGGCTCTCCGAGGCCGCCGACCGCGGGCTGTGGGCCGAGCCGGATCCGGCGACGCTCGCGGAACTGCAGCAGGCCTACCTCGACGTGGAGGGCGACCTCGAGGACCGCGGATGAGAAGGCGGCTGCGGCTGATCGGGATCGGGCCGGGTGGTCCCGACGACCTCACCGTGGCCGCGGTCCGGGCGCTGAACGAGGTGGACGTGTTCCTCGTCGCCGACAAGCAGCGCGGCGTCGACGATCTCGTCGCCGTGCGGGAGGAGATCTGCCGCCGGCACGTCACCGGCGACTACCGGGTGATCACGGTGCCGGACCCGCCGCGCGACCGCGCCCCGTCCGCCTACGGCGCCGAGGTGCGGGACTGGCACGCGGCCCGCGCCGCCGTCTACGAGTCGGTGCTGCGCGAGCAGGTCGCGCCGGACGAGACCGCCGGATTCCTGGTGTGGGGCGATCCGAGCCTGTACGACAGCACCATTCGCGTCGTCGAACGCATCCGCGACCGGGGCGTGCTCGACGTCGACTACGACGTGGTCCCGGGGGTGAGCGCCGTGTCGCTGCTCGCGGCGCGGCACCGGTTGGTGCTCAACCGGATCGGCGGCCCGATCACGATCACGACGGGCCGGTGCCTCGCGCACGAGGTCGCCGCCGGGGGCGACAACCTCGTGGTGATGCTCGACGGCGCGCTCGAATGCGCCCGGCTCGACGGCGACTGGCACATCTGGTGGGGCGCCGACCTCGGCACGTCCGACGAGGAACTCGTCGCCGGCCCGCTGCACCGGGTGCTGCCGGAGATCGAGCGGGCCCGCGCCCGCGCGAAGGCGGCGCGCGGCTGGGTGATGGACACCTACCTGCTACGTCGCGCGGACGGCGTCGGCGCCGGCTCCTGACCGGGTGAGGGGAACGGCGTCGCCGCCCCGCCGGTACGACGCCGCGTACAGGACCCACGCCACGATCGGCAGGACGATGTCGAACCACAGCGGGAATCCGACGTTGCCCGGCTCGGTGTTGTCCTTCGCGAGCCAGAAGTACAGGTGACCGGCGGCGTCGCCGAAGTACTGGACGGTGGTCACGACGATCGTCGCGAGCCAGAACCCGCCGCGGAAGCGGTAGCACAGGATTCCCGCCACGCCGATCGCGAGATCGCCCATGGCGTTCTCGAATTGGAAACCTCCGTCGCCGCGGGTGAATCCGATCATCTCGGCGGTCGCGGGACCGTCGAAGACGTGGAACGCCGCCCCGATCACCGAGGCGACGCCGACCACCGCCACGAGCCACCACACGAGGTAGGTGTCGATACGGGCGGCGCCGTGGCGGTGGCGGGACTGCAGGAAGGCGCCGACGAGGGCGACGACGGCGAGTACGGCGGTCGGCACGGCAACTCCCTTCGCGGGGCAGCCGCATCCGGCCGCTTCACCGGCGAAATGTACGCCGCGCCCGGCCCGTCGCGCAGTGGAACGCCGGGACATCCGCGCGGTGCGCGGATGTCCCGGGTCGGGCATCGGCGTCAGAGCACCGGCGTGGTCACCGGCTGCGGCCGCCGGTCGGTGGGGGAGCGGCTGAGCACGACGGGCAGCCACTGCGAGGTCAGCGCCACCATGCCGAGCCAGGCGAGCACCATTCCCGCGCCGGGGGCGTGCGGAGTCTGCACCGGCATGCCGTTCTGCGACCAGTAGCCGAGCAGCCCGAACAGGGACGCCAGGCCGGAACCGAGCATCGACGCCGACGCGAGCCGCCAGCGGTGCGTGCACAGCGCCGCGGTCGACGACACCACACCGAACACCACAGCGAGGCTCACGAAGACCCGCATCGGCACGGTCGTCGTGGCCTCGTGCCCGAACCACGTGCCGAGCACCGTCCACGACCATTCGGTATCCGATTGCGGCAGAAGCAGACCCAGCACCACCGCGGCGACACAGGCGACGAGGACGCGGTGTCGCCGGCCGGCGTCGAACTCCCCGGCGATCTTCCGCTCGATGCGGGCGAACTCCTTACGGTATGCGGACAGGTCGTCGCTCACCGGCACTCCTCGTCGATAGGCACACGAGGGTTCATTATGCGCGTCCCCGGCTACGCCACCCGACGGCGGTGTCGACGACGAGGAACGCCAGCAGGCTGAGCCCGAGCACCGGGGCGAACCACCCCACCACCGCGGCCGCGACGCCGATCGCGACCGCCGGACCTGCGCCGACGCGACGGAGCGCGCCCCGGGACGGAGCGTGGCCGACGGCCCACGCCGACCCACGGGTGGGCCGTCGCCGCCACCACAGCACGTACCCGCGCACCACGACCGTGATCAACGCCACCGCCAGCAGCGCCAGGGCGACCTGCGTGATCAGCCCGAACATGATGCCCATGTGCAGGGTGATCGACCACCACGTCAGCTGCGCGGCGAGCGGCCAATCCGCGAACCGCAGCACGTCGACGACCTCGCCGGTCGCGCCGTCGACGGCGACCGAGTCGATGCCGTACACCCACGGCTGGCGGGTCTCGGCGACGGTGAAGGCGGTGCCGGTCTTCGCGGGGATCGAGGCCTCGACGACCCCGGTCAGTCCCGCCGCGGCCGCCGCGTCCAGCACCGAGTCGATGCGGGCGATGTTCGTGTCGAGCAGCGCCGGGTCGGCGGCGTGCCCGCCGTGGCCGCCGTGCCCCTCGTGGCCCGTCGCGGGTGCGGCGCTGCTCCCCGTCAGGGTCGCGTCGACGGCGGGCGTCTTCCAGTCCAGTGCCGCCCGCAGCTCGGCGATGTTGTCGCCGGCGAACCGGGACCAGGTCAGACCGGTCGCGGACAGGAACACCAGGCCGACCGCGATCCATACACCCACCACACCGTGCCAGCCGAGGGTGCGGGCCCGGCCGGTGGCGGTGCGGTCGACGGTGAGCAGGCGCGCCTCGGCGTCGCGGGTCCGGGACGTCCGGTACCGGCGCACCCACAGGTACACGCCGCCGAGCGCGATCACCCACATCCAGGACGCGGCCAGCTCGCTGTAGAGGCGGCCCGGTTCGCCGAGATGCAGGTGGCGGTGCAGCTGCGAGATCCAGGTCCGCACCGGCAGGGCGCTGCTGCTGCCGTAGACGGCCAGCTCACCGAGCGGCCGCGCGGTGACCGGGTCGACGAAGACCGCGAGCCGCTGCGACTCGCCGAGGCTCGGGTCGGCGAACAGGACCCGGGTGGTCTCGCCGGGCGCCGCGGCCGGCCGCACCGCGGTGACGGTGAGATCGGGCCGCTGGCCGGTGGCCACCCGGATCTGCTCGGCCACCGGCACGGCGGGACCGGTGGCATCGGTGTGCAGCTGATCGCGGTAGACGAGTTGCTCGATCGTCGGCGCGAGCGCGTAGAGGCCGCCGCTGACCGCGGCGATCAGGATGAACGGGGCGACGAGGAGGCCGGCGTAGAAGTGCAGCCGCAGCACGAGTGGTCGCAGGGAGGAGGTGCCGGATCGGCGGGTCGGGGGCGGGACGGAACGATCCGTCCCGAGGTCGGTCGTGGACATGCGAATGCTCGTTTCGATCGTCGGTGACGACGGCAGCGTCGTCACACGTGGGAAAGCCGCCGCGGGGTACGGACGCGGCGGAACAGGATCGGGTCAGGCGGTGCGGGGCGGACCCCGGGTGCCGGCCTGTGCGGAAACGAGCACTCGCAGCACGAGACGTGCCCGGTGCGAGGGTGTGGCCACCCACAGCGGCGCATGCGCCGGGGGCAGGGTCAGTATCGCGGCGACGATGTGCCGCAACACGCCGAGTGCCGCGACGCAACCCTGCTCGGCCGCCCGGATCAGGGCGGCGGAGACGACGAGGGCCGCGGCGTGGGCGCCGAGCATCGCGGGCGAGAGCCCGAGGCCGTGGGCGTGCTCGGCGGTGAGGGTCAGGACGGTGTGACCGATCGTCTGGCCCGCGGCCAGGACGAGCACCAGTGCGGTCAGCGGCCGGTGCGACCGGAGCGCGGACACCGCGGCACCGAACGCGGCGCAGGCGGCGACCATCAGCACCACCGACGCCTGAGACGGAATCTCGCCGCCCGCGAGGCCGTGGGCTGCGACGGAGACCGCGGCGGAGGTCGAGCCCACGAACGCGCCACGCAGCTGCGTGGACGTCGGCGGGCGTGGATTCACGCGAAGGAGCCTACAGCGGTGTGCCCTTTGGGCTGCCCTGACCGCCCAAAGGGCGCACCGCTCAGTGACCGCGCGGTTCGCGCAGGCTCGTTCCTTCGACGTTGCGGACCCGCTTGCGCTCGAGCAGGACCAGCAGGGCACCGATCCCGAAGGACACGATGCAGGCGGGACCGGCGATCCAGGCCCAGCCCTCGAAGCCGTAGCCGGCAGCCACCAGAGTCAGACCGAGCAGCAGCAGCCCGAGGCCCAGGAAGAAGTAGCCCGGCCAGCCCCGGGAATCGGTCAGGGCCTCACCGGCGTGGCTGCGCATCGTGCGGGCGTCGTCGGCCGGGAAGTCGCTGTCGTTCGTCAGGTCCCGGTCGTGGGCCTGCCTGCTGTGCACCGGATCGGCACCCGCGTGGGTCTCCTCGCTTCGCCGAAACTCACTGCTTCGCCGAAACTCACCGCTTCTCCGAAATTCACTGCTTCCCCGAAACTCACTCTCGTGTTCCGTCACAGCCCCATCCTTTCCAGAGGTCGGGTCGGGAGAGCGCTGCAGCGCTCGGATTCACCGACCGGTGCCGTTCGTGTACCCGCTCCCGGCGCCGGGTATGCACCGTGCGGACACGGCGGCTCCGTAACCGCCCGCACACCGCTGAGGGAGGACCCATGACCGACCAGCACCGGCCCCGGAATCCGGTCGAGCAGTACCCGGCCCCGGATCGTGAGCAGCAACCCGAACTCGAGTACCCGGGCCTGACGTCCGACATGGTGTCGGCACCCGACCACGGCGAGCAGACCTATCGCGGCAGCGGCAGGCTCGAGGGCCGACGGGCGCTGATCACCGGTGCCGACTCGGGGATCGGACGGGCCGTGGCGATCGCGTTCGCCCGTGAGGGCGCCGACGTCGTCCTCAGCTATCTCGAGTCCGAGGAGGACGACGCCCGCGAAACCGTGCGGTGGATCGAGGAGGCGGGTCGGCGCGCCGTCGCGGTGCCGGGCGACATCCGCTCCGAGGAACACTGCCGGCACCTGATCGACACGGCCGTGCGTGACCTCGGCGGCCTGGACATCCTGGTGAACAACGCGGCGTTCCAGATGGTGCAGATGAACGGGATCGCCGACATCACCACCGAGCAGTTCGACCGCGTGCTGAAGACGAACCTGTACGCGTTGTTCTGGCTGTGCAAGTTCGCGATCGACGTGATGGAACCGGGCTCGACGATCATCAACACGTCGTCGATCCAGGGGACGAGCCCGTCGCCGGAACTGCTCGACTACGCCACGACCAAGGCCGGCATCGTCGACTTCACCAAGGGTCTGGCGTCGGACGTCGCGAAGCGGGGGATCCGGGTCAATGCCGTCGCCCCGGGACCGATCTGGACGCCGCTCATCCCGGCCACGATGCCCCGGGAGAAGTTCGAATCCTTCGGTGACGACGTCCCGCTCGGCCGGCCCGGGCAGCCGGCCGAACTGGCCCCGGCTTACGTCTTCCTCGCCTCGCAGGAGTCGAGCTACATCACCGGCGAGGTCATCGCCGTCACCGGCGGCAAGCCCTTCTCCTGACAGACCCGCGGGGGGTGGTGCCGGTGGCCGAATGTCACATTCGGTCGATTCGATCGACGCGATGTGACATTCGGCCACCACCACCGCCGCACCACCGCCGCACCGCCGTAGCAGCAGCAGCAGGGGGCGGGTCAGGCCTGGGACCGCTCCCACACACGGTGGGCGCCGAGCAGTTCGACGATTCCGGTCACCACCGCTTCCGGATCGTCGGCGGTGACCACTCCGGGGGCCTCGGTATGGACGGCTGCGTGCTCGAGCGCTTCGGTGCCCGTGCCCCACGTGCCGATCGCCTTGCAGTGCCGGAACGTCTCGTCGACCAGAATGCGTACCCGCGGATCGGCCGGGGCGCTCGCGAGCAGCAGGGCGTCGTACTCGACGGACCGCGCCGTGTCGAAGGTGCGCGAGATCGGCACCTCCTTGCGGCCGCCGTCGAGCTTGCCGCCGTGCGGACCGATCACCAGCGGCACGGCCTTCGCCGCGGCCACCGCCGCCACGGCCTTGGCGACCTCGGCGACGTCGGCGCTGTCGTCCGCGACGATGCCGATCATCCGCCCCTCGACCGGCCACGTCGCACCGACCTGGGACAGGGCCTCGCTGCGCAGCGGCTCACCGTCCGTCGACACCGTCGGCTCCGGTGCCGGCAGGCCGAGACCCGCCGCGACGGTGGCGCACAGCTCCGCGTCGATGTTCGCGAGCACCTGCAGCTGCCGTTCCTTGATCGCCTGCTCGAAGCACTTCCCGAGCTCGAACGTGTACGCGTTCGCCACGTGCTTCTTCTCGATCTCCGACAGGCTCCGGTAGAACAGCCGGGCCTGCGAGAAGTGATCGTCGAACGTGCTCGGCGCCTCGCGTTCCTTGACACCCGCGGCGATCGGCGCCGGCACGTCGATGAACGCGGCGTCCTCGACGCCCGCGAGGAACGGGCATCCCGCTCCGAGCGAGTTGGGCCGGTAGGGAGCCGCGCCCGGATGGATGCCGGTCTGGTGCATGCCGTCGCGCAGCATGTCGTTGACGGGGGCGTGCGGCCGGTTGATCGGCAACTGGCCGAAGTTCGGTCCGCCGAGCCGGCTGAGCTGGGTGTCGAGGTAGGAGAACAGCCGACCCTGGAGCAGCGGATCGTCGGTGACGTCGATGCCGGGGACGAGGTGGCCGGGATGGAAGGCGACCTGCTCGGTCTCGGCGAAGAAGTTCGTCGGGTTGGCGTTGAGCTGCATCGTCCCGATCACCTGCACCGGGGCGAGCTCCTCGGGGACGATCTTGGTGGGGTCGAGAAGGTCGATGCCCTCGAAGGTCTGCTCCGGGGTGTCGGGGAAGACCTGCACGCCCAGATCCCATTCGGGGTAGGCGCCGGATTCGATGGCGTCGGCGAGGTCGCGGCGGTGGAAGTCCGGGTCGATGCCGCCGAGCAGCTGCGCCTCCTCCCACACCAGCGAGTGCACACCCAGGCGCGGCTTCCAGTGGAACTTCACCAGCGACGTCTCGCCATCGGCGTTGACGAGACGGAAGGTGTGGACGCCGAAGCCCTCCATCATCCGGTAGGAGCGCGGAATGCCCCGGTCCGACATGTTCCACAGGGTGTGCGCGGTGGCCTCGGTGTGCAGCGAGACGAAGTCCCAGAACGTGTCGTGTGCGCTCTGGGCCTGCGGGATCTCGCGGTCCGGGTGCGGCTTGGCGGCATGGACGATGTCCGGGAACTTGATCGCGTCCTGGATGAAGAACACCGGAATGTTGTTCCCCACCAAGTCGAACGTTCCCTCGTCGGTGTAGAACTTCGTCGCGAAACCACGGGTGTCGCGGACGGTGTCGGCGGAACCACGCGAACCGAGCACCGTCGAGAAGCGGACGAAGACGCGCGTCTCGCTGCCCTTCTGCAGGAATCCGGCGCGGGTGATCTTCGAGGCGGCGCCGTTGGCCCGGAAGACGCCGTGCGCCGCGGCGCCCCGGGCGTGCACCGCCCGCTCGGGAATGCGCTCGTGATCGAAATGGGTGATCTTCTCGCGGAAGTGGTGGTCCTGCAAGAGCGTCGGACCGCGGCGACCCGCCTTGAGGGAATGGTCGGTGTCGGTCAGCCGTGCACCCTGGGCGGTGGTGAGGAAGCGGCCCTGGGGACCGCGCGCACCGTCGGGCAGGTCCTCGGGTGTGCCGGTGGCAGTGACCGGGACGGGCTCACGCTGGTCGGGTTTGGCCGGAGGCGGGTCCGTCGGGGCCGTGGGTTCCTCGACCGGAACCTCGAAACCGGCGGGCGAGCCGGGAACCGGCGGATTCTTGTCGAACACTGCGATGCTCCGTTCGGTCGAGACAGGGGACGTTCACGTCCCGACCGAGTTGCCCCGCGCGTCCCGGTCCAAACATCGGCCACGTCCGCGCCCCGCATGCGCCGCGGTGGCGACCCACCGGTCCGCGGCCGCGTCGTACCGGGCCAGACCCGCCTCGGCGAATCGGGTCAGCCACCCGGTCATCGGCCAGCGCCCCCAGCGCCGGTGGAAGACAGCGGCGTTGTGGAGGATCTCGTGCAGATGCTCGACCGGCGGGTCGGAGACCGGGTGGTGCTGATGGAAGGCATGCGCGCCGCCGACCCAGCGCAACCCCACCCCGGCGTGCGCGGCGCGCTGGGCGAAGTCGGTGTCCTCGCCGCCGTACCCGACGTAGTCCGTGCAGAAGCCCCCGACGGCCGTCCACGTCTCGCGGGTCGCCGCGAACGACAGCGACCAGAACAGGTCGTACTCGTCGCCGGTGCGGATCGTGCCGGCCGGGGGGTTCGGCCGTGCCGGATGCGGGTTCACGCTCCGCTCGAGGCGGCCCAGGTCGTATCCGCGCGGCCCCGGCGGCGGCAGATACGTCACCGGACCGCACAGCAGGGCGCTGCCGTGCCGCGGATCGCTCGCGGCCCGCTCGTACAACCCGAGGAGGCCCGCGGAGGGAATGCAGTCGACATCGAGGAACACCAGCAGCTCGGCGCCGCGCGCCAAGGCACACTCGGCGCCCACATTGCGCGCGGTGGACAGTGACAACGGTCCGCCCGCGGACGGTGGCGACGGTCCGCCCGCGGACGGTGGCAACGGTCCGCCCGCCGGCAGGGTCACCGTATGAGCCGGGTAGCCCTCCGCTTCGATCAGCGGTGCGACGGCCGGGTCGCCCATCGACACCACCACGTGATCGTCCGGAGTCCGTGCGCTGCGCGTCAGGCCGCGCAGCTGCAGCCGCAGGTGCGCGTGCCGGCCGGCGACGAGAGTGATCACGGTCGTTCTCATCGTGGTGCCACCTTCGCGGCGACCTCGTCGAGCACCGCGGCGGCGCGCCCGGCAGCCCCCTCGGTGCGCCACCGGGACCACTGTGCGGGATCGAGCCGCAGGGCCCGGCGCAGCAGTTTCGGCCAGTCGTCCGGATGCGGCCAGGCCGGCAGGGTCACCGCCAGGCCGGCTCGGCCCAGCGCGTCGGCGGTGGCGCACTGCTCGTCGTACGGCCGGGGTTCGGCGACGACGATCGCCGGCCGCCGTGCCGCGGCGATGTCGGCGATGGAGTTCTGCCCGGCGTGACCGACGACGACGTCGGCCCGGCTCAGGTCGGACCACGGATCATCCACCCACGGACCGCCCGGCACGCCGACACCGTCCCACGCGTAGCCGGGATGACGCTCGGCCAGCTCGTGCAGGCGCTCGGCCGACAGGGACGAGCCGCCGCTGCCGCTCAGGACCAGGACCCGGGGCCGGCCGCCGGGGGCGGGGCCGGCGACGGGCCGGCCGTCGAACCGGCTGATGCCGCCGACATAGGTGGTCTTGTCCGCGTACGGACGTAGATACGCCGGCTCGTACACCTCCCGCGGCCACGGCGCGACGATGTGCTCGGCCGCGCGGTAACCCAGCCCGTGCGGGGTGTCGGTGCGCTCGCCCGGCATGGCCACGACCACGACGGGGACGCCCAGCAACCGGGCGAACACCGCGACCTCGACCGACACGTCGACCACCAGCAGCCGGGGCCGGGCCGTGGCGACCCAGGACGCCAGCGCCGCCATCCGCTCGCGTAGGCCGCGGTCGTGCCGGGGGACCCAGTGCAGCAACCCGCCGGCGGTGGGATCCTCCGCGGTGTCGACGGACTCGTCGTCGCGGGGCAGTTCGACGACATCGGCGAAGACGTCGGCGAAGCGCCCCAACGGCGCCGAGCACAGGGCCGTCACGGGTTCGCTCGTGCGGGCGCAGATCGAGGCCGCCCGGGTGCGGTGCCCGTGTCCGTGGTGATGGATGTAGTAGCCGATCATGCCGGGCGCTGCCGGACGACGGAGCCGGCCGCACACAGGCGGCGGTACAGGGCGAGGTAGGAGTCCACCATGGTGCGTTCGGAACAGAACGTCTCGGCGCGGCGGCGGGCGTCGAGCCGGGACAATCGGACGGCCCGAGGCACGGTGGCCGCCAGCGCCTCCACGTCGTCGGGGGCGACGAGGCAGCCGCTGCCCCGGTCGAGTACCTCGGGGATGCCGCCGCGCGCGAACGCGACCACGGGCGTGCCGCATGCCAGGGACTCGGCCACGACGAGGCCGTACGGCTCGTTCCACTGCGGCGTCACCAGGGTCGCGGCCGACCGGCCGACCGCGGCCGCGAGTTCCCGCTGCGGCAGATGACCGAGATACGTGACGCCGTCGCCCAGACGCGGGGCGATGTGCCGGGTGAAGTAGTCCTCGTCGCTGACCGGACCGGCCAGCCGCAGGGACGTTCCCGCCCGCCGGGCCGCCTCGATCGCCAGGTGGGCACCCTTCTCGGGGACCAGTCGTCCGAACCAGATCAGCGACGGCCCGCCCGGGCCGAGCGGCCACGCCCCGAGGTCGACGCCGTTCGGGACGACGGTGATCTGCGAGGCGACCGCATGCGCCCAGGTCGCCGCGGTGTATCTGCTGACGGCCGCGTAGTGCGCCGAGCCGCCGCCGGGGACGGCGAGCGCCGACTCGAGCCACGGCGTCGGCGGGGTGTGCAGGGTGGTCAGCATCGGGGTCCGCAGCGTCGCGGCCATCGCCGGCGGCAGGTAGTGGACGCTGTGGTTGTGGATCACGTCGAACGAGTCGGCGAGCGGGCCGGCCAGTTCCAGCAGCAGCGACAGGTAGGCGTGGTGGGCGTCGAGGAACGCTTCCGGCGGCATCGACACGTCGCTGCGGGCGGCGGGGCTGGGCGTGAAGGTGCGCACCTCGAGGAACGAGGCGGGCAGCGTGACGTCGGAACCCGCGGCGGCGAACAGCGTCACCCGGTGTCCGTCGGCGCCGAGCGCGCGGGTCAGGTGCCACACGTGTGCCTCGAGTCCCCCGGCGAAGGGCTGCGCGACGGGAAATCGGTGGGACGCGATGAGGGCGATACGCAGTGGGCGACCCGTCACGACAGTGCCCGTTCGTAGATCGCGTGGTGCGCATGGGACAGGAAGCGGCGTTCGAACATGCGCTGCGCCCAGTCGCTGTGGGGCCGCCGACCGCTGTGGTACAGCGCGCGCACCGAATCGGCCAGGGAATCCGGGTCGAAGGTCTGCTCGTCGTATGTGAACACCTGGCAGGGCCGTTGCTGGTGGTAGAACCCGCAACTCGGGGCGATCACCGCCGTACCGAGGTCGTGGCAGGCCTCGAGCCAGCCGGAATGGGTGCCGAACCGGTAGGGCAGGACGGACACAGACAGCGAGGACAGGTACTCCCACAGCTCGTCGTCGGAGAAGTACTTGTGCACACGCACGTCGACGCCCGGCCGGTCCCCGAAGGCGAGGATCTTCGCCCCGGCCTCGGGGGCGTACCAGTGGTTGTCCGGATCGAAGATCTCGTCGTGGACGTTGATCCGCAACTGCGCGCCCGGCAGGTCACGGACGGTGTGGGAGAGGACGTCGAGGACGGGGAAGACGTCCATGTTGGCGCGCAGGCTCTTCGCGTGCACCCCGACGACGAACGGCTCGTCCGGGGACCGGTTCGCGCGCGCGAACCAGGGCTGTTCGACGACGTGTGGGTGGGGCAGGACGGTGGGGGTGCGGCCCCACATCGTCTCGATCCGTCCGGCGGCGCCCTCGGTGAGGGTGATCAGTTCGGTGGCGGCGGGGATCAGGACGTCGAGCTGCTTGTGGTGGGTGCCCGACGTGGGGTGGTGCGGGTTGCGCAGGTCGTGCACGGTGTAGACGAGCGGGATGTCGTGGTCGGCGAGTTCCGCGACCACGTCCTGCAGGGCCTCCGGTTCGATCGCGTCGAAGCCGAAGTGGATGTGGAACACGTCGAACTCGGTGTGGTTGGCGGCGATCCATCCCGGCTCGAGCATCAGCGGCGGCCACCATCCGCCCGGTACCTTGCGTCCGTCGGCGGGCACCGGATCGGCAAGCCGCACCACCTCGTCGTCCCCGTGCGGTCCGGCCAGATGCCGGACGTAGACGTGCGACGCGGGCACCGAGGCCACTCGGATCATGTCTCACCCTCCCCGTGACAAACGACCGGCCACGCACGCGGAGCGGCCGGCTCCGAGGGGCGGCTACCCGTTCGGCGGGGAGTCCACACCTCGCCCGCTCGGGCGTCGCGGGGAGCGATTTCGGGTCCGGAGGTTTCGACCGCGCCGCAGGGGGCACAACGGTCGGGGCTGTTCCGTAGTCCGGATGCGGGCCGGCCAAGGCGCCCCGGGTTGAACTCGACAGCCCGGGGCGCCGAACTCTCCGTGCCGAACCTCTCCGTGCCGGGCCGCGCGGCGGGCCCGGTCAGCGGACGAAACGCTCGACGGCGGCCCCGGGCCGCCACAGATCCACGTACAGGTGTTCCTCGTCGACCGTGGTGAGCACGGCCTCGGCCAGGTCGAGTTCGAACAGGTGCATCGGCCCCGGCGGCACCTCCTCCGGGTAGGCGGCGAGCACGGCCGCCTTCACGTCGTCGTGCAGTTCCCGGGCCCGGCCGCGGACCTTCGCGTCGCCGCCCGTCATCGAGTGGTGCCCGGGATTGGAATGCAGGGCGTAGCGCGGATCGCGCTGCAGGTCGCGGGCTTTCCTCGCGCCGGGCATCGACCCGAGCACCAGTCGGCCGTCGACGATCTCCACCTCCGTCCCGCTGACGCGCGGTGAACCGTCCCGCCGCAGCGTCGCCAGGACGTGATGCTTGTGCGCCTGTAGTCGTGCGGCGATCGCCTGTGCCAGATCCGGTGCCTGCTCGGAGAACTCTTTCCATGGACTCATGAGGTCAGGATGCGCCGATATCACTGACATCGAGTGTCAGTGATTTTTGCGTAGGCTGCGGTCATGCGATCGGCACGCCTGCTCGCGATGATGCTGCGTCTGCAGGGCACCGCGGGCCTGACCGCGCAGCGGCTCGCGGACGATCTCGGCGTCTCGGTGCGCACCGTGTACCGCGACGTCGGTGCCCTGTCCGCCGCGGGGGTCCCGGTGTGGACGGAGAGCGGACCGGGCGGCGGCATCCGCCTGCTCGACGGGTGGCAGTCCCGGCTCAGCGGGCTCACCAGCGACGAGAGTGCCGCGCTGATGCTGCTGGGGGTGCCCACCCTCGCCGCCGACCTCGGGGTGGAACTCGATGCGGCCCGCGGCAAGCTGCTCGGGTCCATGCCGGTCGCCCTGCGCAGCGCCGCCCAGGCCTGGCGCGACCGGGTCCACGTCGACGTCCCCGGCTGGTTCGCCGCACCGGGGGACAACACGCACCTGCCGGCCGTCGCGTCCGCCGTGTTCGACGAGCGCCGCCTGAACATCCGCTACCGGCGCGGCGACCGGACCGTGGCGCGCACCCTCGACCCGCTCGGGCTCGTCGCCAAGGCCGGGGTCTGGTACCTCGTCGCCGCGCACCGCGGTCACGTCCGGACCTACCGGGTCGGGCGCATCGCGTCCGCCGCCGTCCTCGACGCCCCGGCCCGACGGCCCGACGGATTCGACCTGCCCGCCTACTGGGCGGCGTCCGCGGCGGAGTTCGATCGTGCGCTGCGCAGGTTCGCCTGCACACTCCGTCTCGGCCCGGCCGCGTGGCGGCGCCTGCCCCGCGTGGTGGGCACCGACGCCGCCGACGTGGAACCGGGACCGCCGGACGCGGACGGGTGGGTGCGGGTGGACCTGTTGCTCGAGTCCGAGGAGGTGGCGCTCGACCAGCTTCTCGCCCTCGGCGGCGGGGTCGAGGTCGTGGCCCCGGAGTCGTTGCGGGCCGCACTGCGCGCCGCCGGCGAGGCCCTCGCCCGGTGCAATGCGTGACGCCGGTGAGGGCTGCGCCCGCGGACCCCGCCCGCGGCGGAATCCGGTGTGCGGGTGTCCGGCGGGGGCGGAGGAAATCACGACAAGCGCTCAGCCGGAACGGCTTTCGTACCGCGACGGCAGCCCGCTCAGCGCACCAGCTTCCACTTGTGCTCGTGCCGGTAGAAGGTGGAGCGCTTGACCGCCCGCGGATTGGCAACCCCGTCGCGGGTGAGCACGGCGCCGGGTGAGCCGAGCTGCACGGCACGGCCGGTCACCCAGCGGTAGCCGCCGAACCAGCGCGGCCGATCGATCGCCGCCCGCAGTCCCGGCATGTCGACGGTCGGCTCGATCCGCACACCCGGGGTCATCCCGCTGAACAGCCGGGTGTCGTCGACGTACGCCTCGCCCACCAGCTCACCGACCTCGCCCTCGACGAGGGCACGCCCGACGAGGGCGATGCCGGCGTCGTCGCGGATGAGCGGCACCGGCCGTGCCGTGCCCTGCAGTGCGACGGTCGCGGCCTTCGATCCGAACCGCAGTCCGTACGCCTCGGCGGCCGGGGTGCGTCGCTCCGGCACGTAGGCCAGTTCGATGCCGAGCCGCTCGGTGCGCATCATCCGGGTCAGCGTCGCGGCGAAGGCGGCGTCCCCGCCCACCACCACGAGCCGGGGGTCCTCGACCGACTCGAGATGCGCGAACACGTCCTCGAAGTCGTCCTTGCCGGGCAGAGCCGGGGCGGTCAACGTGGTCAGGGATGTCAGTGTCAACGGCAGTGGGGCATCACCGCACTTGAGCACAACGGGGGTCAAGAGCACTCCTCTCGCGGGCGACGATGCTCCACTCACTCTAGTCACGACTCGCCTCACCGCCGGACGCTCGAACGCGGCACGGTGAGTCGGGTGGATCGTCGGCACCCGTCACAGTCGGGACGGCGGCCCGCGGACGCCGGGGGCGGTGCCGCACGTGTGGTCCGCTAGACTGTCCCCCCGGCTTCTGTTCTGTGACGGCAGAACCCTGCAGGCGGAGGGCGCCCGCACGTCGACACCCTAGGAGACAGCGAAATGCCGGCAATCGTCCTGATCGGCGCCCAGTGGGGCGACGAGGGCAAGGGCAAGGCCACCGATCTGCTCGGTGGCCGGGTGCAGTGGGTGGTGCGCTACCAGGGGGGCAACAACGCCGGCCACACCGTCGTCCTCCCGAACGGGGAGAACTTCGCGCTGCACCTGATCCCTTCCGGCATCCTCACTCCCGGCGTCACCAACGTCATCGGTAACGGCGTGGTCGTGGACCCGGGCGTGCTGCTCGACGAGCTCGCCGGTCTCGAGAACCGCGGGGTCGACACCACGAACCTGCTGCTCAGCGCCGACGCGCACCTGATCATGCCGTACCACGTGGCCATCGACAAGGTCACCGAACGCTTCCTCGGCGCCAAGAAGATCGGCACCACCGGCCGGGGCATCGGCCCGTGCTACCAGGACAAGATCGCCCGCGTCGGCGTCCGCGTCGCCGACGTCCTCGACGAGAAGATCCTCACCCACAAGGTGGAGGCCGCCCTGGAGTTCAAGAACCAGGTGCTGTCGAAGATCTACAACCGCAAGGCCCTCGACCCGCAGCAGGTCGTCGACGAGGTGCTCGGCCAGGCGGAAGGGTTCAGGCACCGCATCGCCGACACCCGGCTGCGCCTGAACAAGGCCCTCGAGGCCGGCGAGACGGTACTGCTCGAGGGATCGCAGGGCACGCTGCTCGACGTCGACCACGGCACCTACCCGTACGTGACGTCGTCGAACCCCACCGCCGGCGGCGCGGCCGTCGGATCGGGCATCGGTCCCAACCGGATCGGCACGGTGCTCGGCATTCTCAAGGCCTACACCACCCGGGTGGGGTCGGGTCCCTTCCCGACGGAACTGTTCGACGAGCACGGCGCCTACCTGGCCAAGACCGGCGGCGAGGTGGGTGTCACCACCGGCCGGGCCCGGCGCTGCGGCTGGTTCGACGCCGTGATCGCCCGCTACGCGACCCGCGTCAACGGCATCACCGACTACTTCCTCACCAAGCTCGACGTCCTGTCGAGCCTCGAGACCGTGCCGATCTGCGTCGGCTACGAGGTGGACGGGGTCCGCGTCGACGAAATGCCGATGACGCAGACCGACATCCACCACGCCACGCCGATCTACGAGGAGATGCCCGGCTGGTGGGAGGACATCTCCGAGGCCCGCACCTTCGAGGACCTGCCGGAGAACGCCCGGAACTACGTGCTGCGGCTCGAGGAACTCTCGGGTGCGCGGATGTCGTGCATCGGTGTCGGCCCGGGCCGCGACCAGACGATCGTGCGCCGCGACATCCTGAGCTGAAACCCGCTGCGGCCCCGCGTCAGAACAGGGTCGGATCGCCGAAGCCGGGGGCGTGCTCGAGGGCGAGCAGCTCCCGCTTCGTGACCGTGCTTCCGGGCGCGGAGAACCCGCCGATCCCGCCGCCCGCGGCGAGGATCCGGTGGCACGGCACGATCAGCGGAACGGGGTTGCGTCCCAACGCCTGTCCGACGGCCTGGGCGCCGGCCGGCCGGCCGACCCGGCGCGCCACCTCGCCGTAGGTTGCGACCGCGCCGGGGTCGACGGTCCGGGCGAACTCGTAGACCGCCGTGTCGAATTCGGAGACGTTCCGGTAGTCGACCGGAACCCGGCGCAGGTCGTCGGGCGCCCCCGCGAGATGCGCGGCGACGGCGTCGATCACGGGCTGCACCCCCGCCGGGACGGGCCGCTCGACCGCGGCCGGGAACCGGCCGAGCAGTGCGTCGCGCGTGGGTTCGGGCGCGGTCTCGGGCAGTTGCACGCCGACGACGCCGGCCGCGGACCACACGAGCCCGCACGTGCCGACGGCGGTGTCGAACAGGGTGTAGCCGAGGGTGGTCACGCCGTCAGTATGAACTGGCCCGGGGACAGGTGACCACCTCGCCGACTGGACTGCGATACTGGACTGGTGATCACGCGTGCGATCGGAGCCGGTTCCCTGGCCCGCGACCTCGGCAACTGGCAGGACACCGCCGATCGGCGGCCCGCGTACCGGGCTCTCGCCGACGGGATCCGGCTGCTGGTGCACGACGGTCGCGTTCCCCTGGGCGTGGCGCTGCCCAGCGAGCGTGAGCTCGCCGCTGCCCTGGCGCTGAGCCGCACCACCATCACGTCCGCGTACACGGCTCTGCGCGAGGCCGGCTACCTGCGCAGCCGGCAGGGTGCGCGCAGCACCGTCGCGCTGCCGCCGCGGCGACGGGGCACGCCGGCGCGTTCCGCCGCCCCGGCCGCCGCGGAAGCGCCGGAGCCCGTGGATCTCAGCTCCGCGTCCATGCCGGCGCCCGCCGCCGAGATCGAGTCGGCCTACGCCGCCGCGCTGCGGTCGGTGCCCGCCTACCTCGACTCCCACGGCATGGAACCGATCGGCCTGGCCCTGCTGCGGGAGGTGATCGCGCGGCGCTACCGGGACCGCGGGCTGCCGACCGGGGCGGACCAGATCATGGTCACCTCCGGCGCGCAGCACGCGCTGCGCCTGCTGCTCGGCGTGCTCACCGACGCCGGCGACCGGGTGATCGTCGACCATCCCACCTATCCCAATGCGCTCGAGGCGATCCGACGGCACGGGGCGCGACCGGTCGTCGTGCCGGTGCGGCCCGAGGGCGGCGCCGACGACGGCTGGGACCTGGAGGGCCTGCGCAGCGCCGCCCGGCAGACCGCGGCGCGAATGGCGTTCCTGATCCCGGACTTCCACAGTCCCACCGGGCTGTGCATGGGCGCGGCGGGCCGGGCCGAACTCGTCCGCATCGCGGAGGAGACCCGCATGACGCTCGTCGTGGACGAGACGATGGTGGACCTGTGGCTGGACACCCCGCCGCCGCCCGCCGTCGCCTCGTACGGCGCGGACCGCTCCGTCGTGACGGTGGGCTCGACCGGCAAGTCCCTCTGGGGCGGTCTCCGGGTGGGCTGGATCCGCGCCGACCGATCCCTGATCACCCGGCTCGTGGGGGCGCGCTCCGCCGTCGACCTCGGCACGCCGGTCATGGAGCAGCTCGCCGCGGCGCACCTGCTCGGCGACGTCGAGGACCTGCTCGAGCGGCGACGCGGACAGCTGCGCCGCCGGCGGGCGGCGATGCTCGGCGCGCTCGACGAGTTCCTGCCCGACTGGACGTACACGGTCGGACCGGGCGGGATGTCGCTGTGGGTGCGGATGCCCACGCCGGTGTCGACCGCGCTCGCGGCGACCGCCCCCACTCACGGTGTGGTCCTCGCCGCGGGACCCCGCTTCGGGGTGGAAGGCGCCTTCGAACGGTTCCTGCGGCTGCCCTATGCGCGCGAGGCCGACGAGGTGCGCCGGGCGGTCGCGTCCGTGGCCTCGGCGTACGACGCGCTGGCCCGCGGCCGGGACCTCGTCGAACCACACCTCGTGGTCTGATTCGGGGGTGGCCGGACCCCGACCGGGAACGGGTCCGCGGCGTTATGCTCGAGGGGTACGAACGGGTGGCCGCCTGGGAGTCGCCATATCGGACGGATGCGAGAGTTACTGTGGCCGAACACGATCCGTACGCGACGCAACGCGACGTCGGGGTCGACCTCGCCGCCGAGCTGGCCGACGCCGGATTCGACGACGCGCGTGAGATCGGGCGCGGCGGTTTCGGGGTCGTCTACCGCTGCTACGAGACCGCACTCGACCGTCCGGTCGCGGTGAAGGTCCTCACCTCCCACATGGACCCCGACAATCTCGAACGCTTCCTGCGGGAGCAGCGCGCGATGGGCCGGCTGTCCGGGCACCCGAACATCGTCAACGTCATGCAGGTCGGCACCACCCGAACGGGACGCCCGTACCTCGTGATGCAGTACCACTCGCGCGATTCGCTCGACGCGCAACTGCGCAGTACCGGCCCCGTGCCGTGGCCGGAGGTGCTGCGCATCGGCATCAAGCTGGCCGGCGCCCTCGAAACGGGCCACCGCGCCGGCATCCTGCACCGCGACATCAAGCCGGGCAACATCCTGCTCACCGAGTTCGGCGAGCCGCAGCTCACGGATTTCGGCATCGCACGCGTGAGCGGCGGCTTCGAGACGGCGACGGGCGAGGTGACCGGGTCGCCGGCCTTCACCGCCCCCGAGGTGCTCAGCGGACGTGCGCCCACACCGGCCTCGGACGTCTACAGTCTCGGCGCCACGCTGTTCTGCGTGCTCACCGGACACGCGGCGTTCGAACGGCGCAGCGGCGAGCGGGTCGTGGCGCAGTTCGTCCGGGTGACCACCCAGCCCGTTCCGGACCTGCGGGAGCGGGGGATCCCGGATGCGCTCTCGTCGGCGATCGAACGCGCCATGTCGGTGGACCCGCAGACCCGGCCCGCGAGCGCCGCCGAGTTCGGGGAGATGCTGCGCGAGGTGCAGGCGGACGAGGGGCTGCCGGTCGACGAACTGCCCGTAGCCGGGGAACTCGAGCCGGGTTCGGAGTCCGGTCACCATCCGTCGCCGTCCGTGGCGGAGCGACGGGGCACCTACCGGTCCGGTGTGCGCGCGACCACCCCGCCGGCTCCGGCCACGCGGTTCCGGCCGCCGTCGACGCCGCGCCGGCTGGTGCCGCGCCGGCGCCTGCTGTCGATCCTCGACGCGGACCAGCGACGGAAACTGACCGCCATCCACTCGCCACCGGGATTCGGCAAGACCATGCTGGCCCTGCAGTGGCGCTACGTGCTCACCGAGAAGGACGTGCCCGTCGCCTGGCTCAACGTCGACCACGACGACAACAACGTGGTGTGGTTCCTGACGCATCTCGTCGAATCCATCCGGCAGGTCCGGCCGTCGCTCGCACGCGAACTCGGCCAGGTGCTCGACGAACACGGGGACGAGGCGGAACGCTACGTGCTCACCTCGCTCGTCGACGAAATCCACGAGGCCGGTGAACGACTCGTCGTCATCATCGACGACTGGCATCGGGTGACGGATCCCGCGACGGTCGCCGCGATGGCGTTCCTGCTGGACAACGCCTGCCACCATCTGCAACTCGTCGTCGTCGGGCGCACCCGCTCGGGCCTGCCCACCAGCCGGATGCGGGTGCGCGACGAACTCGTCGAGATCGACTACGAGCAACTGCGTTTCGACGTGGACGAGGCCCGCGTGTTCCTCGTCGACCTCGCCGGCCTCGACCTCGACGACGACGAGGTCGCCGACCTGACCGCCGCGACCGACGGGTGGGCGGCGGCCCTGCAGCTCGCGGCGATGTCGCTGCGCGGGCGCGACGACCCGGAGGAGCTGATCTCACATCTGTCCGGCCGGCACCGGGCGATCGGCGAGTTCCTCGCCGAGAACGTGCTCGCCTCCCTGCCCCCGGCCGACGTCGAGTTCCTGCTCGCCTCCTCGATCACCGAACGCATCTGCGGCAGCCTCGCCACCGCCCTCACCGGGCACGAACGTGGCCAGGCGCTCCTCGAGAGCATCGAGGAGCGGGATCTGTTCCTGCACCGGATCGACGAGGACGGCCGCTGGTTCCGGTATCAGCCGCTGTTCGCCGAATTCCTCCGGCAACGGCTCGAACGCGAACACCCCGAACGCATCCCGGCCCTGCACCGGACCGCGTCCGAATGGTTCGAGAGCCATGCCATGGTAGGTGAGGCCGTCGACCATGCCCTCGCCGCGGGGGACGAGGACCGCGCGACGGATCTCGTCGAGGAGAACGGGCGCCGGCTGCTCGAACACGGCCATGCGACCACCCTGCTCGGCCTCGTCGCCAAGCTGCCGCGCCGGGCCGCCTCGGGCCGGATCCACCTGCAACTGTCCATCGCGTGGGCCAACATCCTGCTGCACCGCTCGGCACCGGCGCTGCGCGCGCTGGAGGTGGTCGAGGCGGCGGTCGCGGACTCCGGCACGGACGCCGAGGAGGCGGCCGACATCGCCGTCGAGGTGGAGGTCGTGCGCGGCGTCGTCGACCTGCGGTGCGACCGCATGGAACGCGCCGACGATCTCGTCGAGCACTGCCTGGCCCGGGCCGACACGCTGCCGCCGCTGGTGATCGCGTCCGGGCTCAACGTCGCCACGTTCGCTGCGGTCTACCGCGCGGACTACGACGAGGTGGTTCGGCTGCAACAGCTGGCCCAGCCGTATCACGACCTCAACGAGGGGCCCTACAACCTCATGCACGGCCGCGCCCTGCTGGGCCTCGCGGCGATCGAACAGCTCGACGTCGCCGGCGCCGAGGAGCACTTCCGGGCGGGTCTGCGGGCGGCGCGCCGGGGCGCCGGCCGGCACTCGTCGGCGGCGATGCTGGCCGGGTCGATCCTCGGCGAGCTGCTCTACGAACGAGGCGAACTCGACGAGGCCGAACGGCTGCTCGACGACGGCTACGCCCTCGGGTCCGAGGGCGGGGTCGTGGACTTCAAGATCTCGCGGTACGTCGTCGGTGCGCGGCTCAAGGCCGTGCGCGGCGACCGCGACGCGGTGGTGTCGCGACTGGCGGACGGCGGCCGCGCGGCCGCCGTCATGGACCTGGAGCGGCTGGCGGCTGTCGTGGAGAACGAACGGGTCCGGCTCGGGCTCGGGCCGTTGCCGGGGGTGGCGCCGCCGCCACCGGTGTCCTACGGCACGCGTCCGCGACCGGACCACGGCACGGCGGCCTGGACAGCGCAGTTCGAGGAGACCACGGCCATCCGGTTGCTGCTGGCCGACCCCACACCGGAGAACACCGAACTGGCGTGCCGGTGGGCCGGCGAGTGGGTGCAGCTGCTGCGCGGCAGCCGCCGGGAGCGGAGGCTGTTGCGCGCGGAGCGACTCGAGGTGGCGTGCCTGGCCGCGGCCGGACGGCACGAGGAGGCGGTGACCCTGCTGGCCTCCGTCGCCGCGCGATGCGAACGAGCGGGCCTGCACCGGTTCCTGCCCGACGGCGGCCCGCTCGTACTCGACGTCGCGCGCCGCCTCGCGGACGAGCTCACCGCAGGCAGGGGCCGCGCCGGCCGCCCGGACGTGTCCCCGGCGTTCCTGCACGAGGCCGTGGACACGGGCGCCGTGCATCTTCTGTAGGCGCCTGCGGCGCCGGTGTGTCCTTTGGGCGGCCCTGGCCGCCCAAAGGACACACCGGCAGCTTCGCTGCCTAGCGCCAGACGGAGTCGATGTCGGTGGCCTCGCCGGCCGGGGGGGTGGGGGCGCCGGCCGGGGTGCGGGAGAAGCGGGGCGCCGGGGCGTGCTGGGTGACGCCGTCGAGCTCGATCAGCGAGCCGCGGGCCGCGATGTGCGGGTTGGCCGGGGCCTCGCCGAACGTGAGCACGGGGGAGACGCACGCGTCGGTGCCGTCGAAGATCGCGGCCCACTCGTCGCGAGTCTTGGACAGGAACTTCTCCGTGAACAGCTTCTTCATCTGCGGCCACGCCGACGTGTCGAGCTGCTGCGGCAGCTCGGCCGGGTCGAGCTCGAGACCCTGCAGCAGCAGCGCGTAGAACTGCGGCTCGATCGAGCCCACCGCCATGTACCTGCCGTCGGCGGTCTCGTACACGTCGTAGAACGGGGCGCCGGTGTCGAGAAGGTTCACGCCGCGCTCGTCCGACCACACGCCGCGGCCGCGGAACGCCCACATCATGTGCGAGAGCGCGAGCGCGCCGTCGACCATCGCGGCGTCGACGACCTGTCCCTTGCCGGAACTCTGGCGTTCGACGAGGGCGGAGAGGATGCCGAAGATCAGGAACATCGAGCCGCCGCCGAAGTCACCGACCATGTTCAGCGGGGGCACCGGCCGCTCACCCTTGCGTCCGACGGCGTGCAGCACACCGGTCAGCGAGATGTAGTTGATGTCGTGCCCGGCGGCGTGGGCGAGCGGCCCCTCCTGCCCCCATCCGGTCATCCGGCCGTACACCAGGCGCGGATTGCGGGCCAGCGCGACGTCCGGGCCGAGGCCCATGCGCTCGGTGACCCCCGGGCGGAAGCCCTCGATGAGCACGTCGGCGCGTTCGATCAGCCCGAGCACCTTCTCGACCTGCTCGGGATCCTTGAGGTCGGCCTCGACGACGCGGCGGCCGCGCTGGATCTGGTCGCGGTGCCCGGCGGGCGGAATCAGACCCGGACGCTGCACGCAGACGACGTCGGCGCCGAGGTCGGCGAGCAGTGTCGCGGCGTGCGGGCCGGGACCGAGACCCGCGAACTCGACGACGCGGATACCCGCGAGCGGACCCTTCTTCTCAACAGCTTCAGCGGACACTCGTCGAACCTCACTCGGGTGCGTTGGGACCATTCCCCGAGGAGGCTACCTTAGCGATCGTTAGGGTGTGCCGAGGGTCACGGCGTGCCCTATCCCTCGTACAGATCACCCTCGTTGAGGCGAGTGGCCTCGAACGCCTCCTCGAGCGTGTCGTGCCGGTACACCGAGACCACGTGGTCGCCCACCACGCGGAACGCGATCGCTTCACTACGCGGGTGCTCCGGATCGGCCGCCCACGTCGCGGTCTCCTCGACGACGACGATGCCCTCGTGCACGAACATCCGGCCCGGCCGGAACGTCACGCCCGCCGTCGTCGCCCACTCGCGCAACTCGTCGAGGCCCTGGTCCTCGTCGTCGTCGCCGGTGGGCAGCACGATGTCGTCGCTCGACAGCGCCAGCAGGGTCTCGATGTCGTTGGAGTTGACGGCGTCGTGCCAGGCCAGGACGGTCGCGATCTCGGAGGTGCTCATGTCGCAGATGCTAGTACTCCGGGCCCGCCACGCTCGGATTGTCGCGTCCTTGCCTGGCCGCGAGGCGAGGCGCACAGTGGAGCCCATGACGATCAGCGGTCAGCTCGTGAGCTTCCTGCCCAGTACCGACCTCGACATCTCGGAGATGTTCTACGTCGACACGCTCGGTTTCGAGAAGCTGTCCCGGGACCATTTCACGCTGATTCTCGACGGTGGCGGTGGCGCACCGGTCCGGGTGACGTTGGTGCAGTCCCGCTCCGACACCGGCTACACCGCGCTGGGGTGGCGGGTGCCGAACCTGGACGCGACCGTCGACGCCCTGCGGGCCAAGGGTGTCGAGTTCGTCCGCTACAACGGAATGGACCAGGACGACCACGACGCGTGGACCTCGCCCGAGGGCATGCGGGTCGCATGGTTCCGCGACCCGCACGGCAACGTCCTGTCGCTGATGGAGGTCGCCGGCTAGGCACACCCGGGCGGGGTCGCCGCCTCGTCAGCTGCACCCGCTGGTGTTTCCGCACGACGGACACGCGTGGCAGGAGCCGGAACGCTGCATCTGCACCCCGCACTGCATGCAGTACGGCGCGTCGCTGCCGCGGGCGCGTCCCTGGCGCGTGTCCACGACGACCTCGGCGGCGGGCTCGCTGCGTTCGGCGCCGGTGCGGATGCCGAGTTCGGCCCGCTCGTCCGCGTCGAGGTACTCCACCGCCAGGCGCCGGAAGATGTAGTCCAGGATCGACGTCGCGATCCGCAGGTCCGGATCGTCGGTGATGCCCGCCGGCTCGAATCGGGTGCTCGTGAACGCGTTGACGAACGTGCGCAACGGAACCCCGTACTGCAGGCCGTAACTCACCGCCATCGAGAACGCGTCCATGATCCCGGCCAGGGTCGAGCCCTGCTTTGCCACCCGCAGGAACATCTCGCCCGGACGGCCGTCGTCGTACTGGCCCACGGTGACGAAGCCCTTGCAGTCCGCGACGCGGAACTCGAAGGTGCGCGACCGGCGCAACCGGGGCAGCCGTTCCCGCCGCGGCCGGGGCACCGTCGTCGCGCGCGGCGCGGCCGTGGCCGACAGTGGTTGTCCCAGTTTGCAGTTGTCGCGATACACCGCGATCGCCTTGAGTCCGAGCCGCCACGCGTCGAGGAACAACTCCTCGATGTCGGCCACGGTCGCCGCCTCCGGCAGGTTCACGGTCTTCGAGATCGCGCCCGAGAGGAAGGGTTGCACCGCGGCCATCATCAGTACGTGTCCGCGCGGTTCGATCACGTTGTCGCCCATGGAGGTTGCGAACACCGGCAGATGCTCGGCCCGCAACTGCGGCGCGCCGACGACCGTGCGGTGCGTGTCGATGTGCGTGAGCAGCTCGGCCACCCGATCCGGGGGATAGCCGAGCCGGGACAGGGCCCGCGGCACCGTGCGATTGACGATGGACAGCGTCCCGCCGCCGACCAGCTTCTTCGTCTTCACCAGCGCCAGATCGGGTTCGATACCGGTGGTGTCGCAGTCCATGGCGAGGCCGATCGTGCCGGTCGGCGCGAGGACCGTCACCTGGCTGTTGCGGACCCCGTGTGCCTGGGCGAGCGCGCACGCCGCGTCCCAGTCCTCCCGCGCCGCGGCGAGAATGCCGGCGGGCGCGAGTTGTTCGTCGATGTCGTCGACGGCGCCGCGATGACGAGCCAGCACCGCGAGGGTGTGCTCCCGGTTCTCGGCGAATCCCTCGAACGGCCCGAGCCGACGAGCCATCCGCGCCGAGACCGCGTACGCGTGCCCGGTCATCAGGGCCGTCAGGGCCGCGGCGTAGGCCCGGCCGGCGTCACTGTCGTAGGGCAGCCCCAGCGCCATCAGCAGCGCACCGAGATTGGCGTAGCCGAGGCCGAGCTGCCGGAACCGCCGCGACGTCTCCGCGATGCGGTCGGTGGGGTAGTCGGCGCGGCTCACGAGGATCTCCTGGCCGGTCAGCACCACCGCGACGGCGTGCCGGAACCCGGCGACGTCGAACGTGCCGTCGTCGCGCAGGAACGCCAGCAGGTTCAGGCTCGCCAGGTTGCACGCCGAGTCGTCCAGGTGCATGTACTCCGAACACGGATTCGATCCGTTGATCCGGCCCGTCGCGGCCGCGGTGTGCCAGCGGTTGACGGTGGTGTCGAACTGCAACCCCGGATCGGCACACTCCCAGGCGGCGGCGGCGATCCGGTGGAACAGGTCGCGGGCGGGCACCGTGCGCACCGTCGCACCGGTGGTGACCGCGCGCAGCGGCCACTCGGCGCCGTCCGCGACGGCCTGCATGAACTCGTCGCTCACCCGCACCGAGTTGTTGGCGTTCTGGTACTGCACCGAATGGATGTCGCGACCGTCGAGCCCCATGTCGAACCCGGCCTTCGCGAGCACCCGCGCCTTGCGTTCCTCGATCGCCTTGCAGTCGACGAACTCCTCGACGTCGGGATGGCCGACGTCGAGGATCACCATCTTCGCGGCCCGGCGCGTCTTGCCGCCGGACTTGATGGTGCCCGCCGAGGCGTCGGCGCCGCGCATGAAACTCACCGGGCCCGACGCGGTGCCCCCACCGGCCAGCGGCTCGGCCGACGACCGGATGCGCGACAGATTCGCCCCCGCGCCCGACCCGCCCTTGAAGATCACCGCCTCCTGCCGGTACCACTCGAGGATCGAATCGATGCTGTCCTCGACCGACAGGATGAAGCACGCGCTGGCCTGCTGCGGAGTGTCGGGCACCCCGATGTTGAACCACACGGGGCTGTTGAACGACGCCCGCTGCGTCAGGACCAGGTAGGTCAGCTCGGCGGCGAACGCCTCCGGGTCGTCGAGGTGGCCGTCGGCCGCGCCCCACGCGGTGATCGTGTCCACGATGCGCGCGACGACGTCGCGCAGCGACCGTTCCCGGGCGGCGGTGCCCGGAGCGCCGCGGAAGTACTTCTGCGCGACGATGTCGGTCGCGTTCTGCGACCAGGCGGCGGGGAACTCGACGTCGCGCTGTTCGAACACCACCGCGCCGGTGCCGTGGTGGACGATGCGGGCGTCGCGCCGCTGCCAGTCCATCTCGTCGGCGGGATCGATCCCGGCCGTGGTGAAGAACCGTCCGGTGTCCGACTCGAGATTCGGTTCGGCGACGTCCATCGCGACCTCCGGGTGCGACCTGAGGGGCACATATAGTCCCCCCATGGTCTCACCACGAATCGGTACCCCGCTGACTCCCGGCGCCCTGCGCGTCATGCTCCTCGGTGCGGGTGAGCTGGGCAAGGAGGTGGTCATCGCGCTGCAGCGGCTCGGTGTCGAGGTCATCGCGGTGGACCGGTACCCGAACGCGCCCGGGCACCAGGTGGCGCACCGCGCGCACACCGTCGACATGAGCGACCCGCAGGCCCTGCTCGCACTCGTCGAGGCCGAGCAACCCCACCTGGTCGTGCCCGAGATCGAGGCGATCGCCACCGACGCGCTCGCCGTCGTCGAGGAACGCGGTCTCGCCGAGGTCATCCCGACCGCGCGGGCCACCCGGCTGACCATGAACCGGGAGGGCATCCGGCGCCTCGCCGCGGAGGAACTCGGGTTGCCCACCTCCCCGTACCGCTTCGCCGAATCCCTCGACGAGGTCCGCGCCGCCGCGGCCGAGGTCGGGTTCCCGTGCGTGATCAAGCCCGTGATGTCCTCGTCCGGCAAGGGCCAGTCCACGGTCCGCGCACCCGACGAGATCCCCGCCGCCTGGGACTACGCGCTCGCCGGCGGGCGCGTCGACCTCGGCCGGGTCATCGTCGAGGGATTCGTCGACTTCGAGTACGAGATCACCCAGCTCACCGTCCGCGCCGTCGGACCGTCGGGGCAGGTCGAGACGTACTTCTGCGAACCGATCGGGCACCTGCAGCGCGCCGGCGACTACGTCGAGTCCTGGCAGCCCCAGCCGATGAGCGAGCGGGCCCTGGCCCGGTCCCGGGAGATCGCGGCGACGGTGACCGGCGCGCTCGGCGGCCGCGGCGTCTTCGGGGTGGAACTGTTCGTCGCGGGCGACGACGTGTACTTCTCCGAGGTGAGCCCCCGCCCGCACGACACCGGCCTGGTGACGCTGCGCTCGCAGCGGTACTCCGAGTTCGAGCTGCACGCCCGCGCGATCCTGGGCCTGCCCGTCGACACCGCACTCCTCGCGCCCGGGGCGTCCGCGGTGATCTACGGCGGCCTCGAGGCCGCCGGCGTCGTCTTCGAGGGCGTCGCCGACGCGCTGTCGGTGCCCGACACCGACCTGTGGCTGTTCGGCAAGCCCGAGTCGTTCGTCCGGCGTCGCATGGGGGTGGCGGTGTCCACCGGTCCCGACGTCGAGACCGCGCGGGCCCGCGCGGTCGAGGCGGCCGCTCGCGTGCGGGCGGTCGCACCGTGACCGCCGGGGCGGAGGTGCTCGTCGGTCTGGCCGTCCTCGTCGGCCTCGTCGGCATCGTCGTGCCGATCCTGCCGGGCACCCTGTTGATCTTCGGGGCGATCGCGGTGTGGGCGTGGCTCACCGGCGGCACCGTCGCGTGGACGGTGTTCGCCGTCGCGACGACGGCCTTGCTGGTGACCGGCATCGTGAAGTACACCTGGCCGGGCGGCCGGATGCGACGGGCCGGGGTGCCGACGCGGTCGATCGTCGCCGGCGGCCTGCTCGGCATCGTCGGGTTCTTCGTCGTTCCCGTGATCGGGCTGCTGCTCGGGTTCCTGCTCGGCACCTACCTGTCCGAGGTGCAGCGGCACCGCACCCACCGTGACGCCTGGGTGTCGACCGTGCACGCGACCAAGGCGGTGGCGCTGTCGATCCTCGTCGAACTGCTCGGTGGCCTCGTCGCCGCCGGCGTGTGGCTCGGCGCGGTGCTGTTCACCTGACCGGACGTGCCCCGGTACGACTGTGGCCGAATGTCACATCCGGTCGATCGAATCGACGCGATGTGACATTCGGCCACCAGGGGTCGGGGTGTCAGGCCTTGTGCGGCTCGGACGCGCGGAACATGTCCTCACGCTCGACGACCTTGACGCGCTCGCGGCCCTCGGCCTCGCCGAGGCTGCGCTCGTGCGCGTCGAGCCGGTACCAGCCCTGCCAGGTGGTGTAGGGCAGCTGCTTGTCCTCGAGGAAGGCGACGATCGCGTCCTCGGACGGATCCTCGGGGGTGTTCAGCAGGCCGTGGGCCCGGTCGGCGAGCAGGTTCGCGACGGTTTCGTTCGCGTCGCCCTTGGTGTGGCCGATCAGTCCGACGGGGCCGCGCTTGATCCAGCCGGTGACGTACGTGGCGGGCAGGAAACGCGCGGGACCCTCGGCGGACTCGTCGGCGACGACGCGTCCGGCCTCGTTGGGCACGGTGCCGGCCTGCTCGTCGAACGGCAGCTTGGCGATGTTCTGCGACAGATAGCCCACCGCCCGGTACACGGCCTGGACGTCCCAGTCGCGGAAGCGGCCGGTGCCGCGGACGTTGCCGGTGCCGTCGAGCTCGGTGCGCTCGGTGCGCAGGCCCACGACCTTGCCGTCCTCGCCGAGGATCTCGGCCGGGGACTCGAAGAAGTGCAGGAACAGCTTGTGCGGGCGGTCTCCCACGTCGCGGATGGCCCAGTCCTGCAGGGTGTTGGCGACCATGTCGACCTGCTTGGAATTGCGGCGCGCGGCCTCCGAGCCCTCGTCGTAGTCGATGTCCTCGGGATCGACGATGACCTCGATGGTGGGCGAGTGATCGAGTTCACGCAGCTCGAGCGGCGTGAACTTGGCCTGAGCGGGACCGCGGCGGCCGAACACGTGCACCTCGACGGCCTTGTTGTTCTTCAGGCCCTCGTAGACGTTGGCGGGGATCTCCGTCGGCAGCAGCTCGTCGCCGGTCTTGGCGAGGACGCGCGCGATGTCGAGGGCGACGTTGCCGACGCCGAGCACGGCGACCTTCTCGGCCTCGAGCGGCCAGCTGCGCGGCACGTCGGGGTGGCCGTCGTACCAGGAGACGAAGTCGGCGGCGCCGTAGCTGCCGTCGAGGTCGATGCCCGGGATGTTCAGGGCCCGGTCGGCGTTGGCGCCGGTGGAGAAGATCACCGCGTCGTAGAAGCGACGCAGGTCGTCGAGGGTGATGTCGGTGCCGTAGTCGAGGTTGCCGAGCAGCCGGACCTGGGGCTTGTCGAGCACCTTGTGCAGGGCGGTGATGATGCCCTTGATGCGGGGATGGTCCGGCGCCACGCCGTAGCGGATGAGACCGAACGGGGCGGGCATCCGCTCGAACAGGTCGATGCTGACCTCGGTGTCGGACTTCATGAGCGCATCGGCGGCGTAGATACCGGCGGGGCCGGCACCGACGATCGCGACGCGAAGGGGACGAGTCTGATCGGTCATCAGGGGTCAACTACCTCTTCGGTGTGCGGACGGACGTGATTCAGCTTAAATGAGGAAGGGAGTCGGCAGGGGTGGCTGCCAGGGGGCACGCGGGAGCGGCAAGAACTGCGCGACGAACCGGGCGTGACGAGAATTCGCTTCAGCGACAACACATGTGGGCGCTCACTCGACACAGGTCGACGGCGAGACGTCGAACGAGGTGCGTAGAGGCCATGGCCAATTCCTACCTCGAGAGGGTTTATCGGGGCAAATGCGCCCGCGTGGGGCCGTGCCGGTGCCGCCTAGGATCACCCCATGGCAGCCGAACGCGCACCCGAGCCCGACCCGGACGAAACGGACCGCAGCAGCGCGACGCCGTTCCTCGCGGCACTCGCGATCATCGTGGTGCTCGTCGTCGGGGTGTTCGTCGCCCAGCTGGTGTCGCCGTCGGACCGCAGCGCCACCGGCACCGAACTCGTCGTGCGGACGGTCGACGACTACGTCCGCGCCCACAACGCCGGCGACCGCGCCGCGCAGGACCGGCTGCGCTGCGACCGGCTCGCGGCCGACCGGGCCCCCTGGGCCGGCGTCGACGGCGAGGTGCAGCTCGAGGCCGTCGAGAACGTCGAGACGGACGACGACCGGGCCACCGCTGACGTGCGTGCCCGGTCCGCCGGCGGCGAGCAGACCAGCACGTGGCAGTTCGTCCGGATCGACGACGTCTGGCGGATCTGCACGTTCTGACCGGCGGCCGGCACCACCCGCCCGCCTGGTCGGCTCGCCGTGAGCTGTGAAAAGCTGGTGCGGTGAGCTACGCAGGTGATATGACGCCGCAGCAAGCCTGGGAGCTGCTGCGCGAGAACCCGGACGCCGTGCTCGTCGATGTGCGTACCGACGCCGAATGGAAATACGTGGGGGTTCCCGAGACGTCCTCCATCGGGCGTCGCGCCCTCTTCGTCGAGTGGGTGCGCTACCCGAACGGCGCCCGCAACGAGCACTTCGTCGACCAGCTGAAGGACGCCGGCGTGACCGGCGGGCCGATCGTGTTCCTGTGTCGCTCGGGACAGCGTTCCATCGCCGCCGCGGAGGCGGCCACCGCCGCGGGCCTGGCCCCGTCGTACAACATCCTCGAAGGATTCGAAGGCGGCCTCGATGCCGAGAAGCATCGCGGCGCCGAGGGCTGGCGGGCCGCGGGCCTGCCGTGGAGGCAGTCGTGAGCACAATTCCCAGGGGCGGCGCGTTCGAGCGGCCGCTGCCGGCATCGGTGCGTCCCGCCACGCTCGGCGTGCGCGGCGGCACCATGCGGTCCGGATTCGAGGAGACCTCCGAGGCGATCTACCTCAATTCCGGCTTCGTCTACGAATCGGCCGAGGCCGCGGAGCAGGCGTTCACCGGCGAGGTGGACCACTTCGTCTACTCCCGGTACGGCAACCCGACGGTGAAGATGTTCGAGGAGCGGTTGCGGCTGCTCGAAGGCGCCGAGGGCTGCTACGCCACCGCCTCGGGCATGTCGGCGGTCTTCACCGCCCTCGCGGCGCTGCTCGGCAAGGGCGACCGGCTGGTCGCGGCCCGCAGCCTGTTCGGCTCCTGCTTCGTGGTGTGCAACGAGATCCTGCCGCGCTGGGGCGTCGAGACCGTGTTCGTCGACGGTGAAGACCTCGACCAGTGGGAGCAGGCCCTGTCCGTGCCCACGACGGCGGTCTTCTTCGAGACTCCGTCCAACCCGATGCAGACCCTCGTCGACGTGCGCCGGGTCTCCGAAATGGCCCACGCCGCCGGCGCCAAGGTGGTGCTCGACAACGTCTTCGCCACGCCCCTGCTGCAGCGCAGCCTCGATCTCGGCGCCGACATCGTCGTGTATTCGGGCACCAAGCACATCGACGGTCAGGGTCGCGTGCTCGGCGGGGCGATCCTCGGCCCGCAGGACTACATCGACGGCCCGGTCCAGCACCTCATCCGCCACACCGGCCCGGCGCTGAGCCCGTTCAACGCCCACACCCTGCTCAAGGGCCTCGAGACGATGGCGGTGCGGATCCGGCACTCGGTGGAGTCGGCCGAGCGGATCGCCCGGTTCCTCCAGGACCACGCCGCGATCCGGTGGGTCAAGTACCCGTTCCTCGAGTCGCACCCCCAGTACGACCTGGCCCGGTCCCAGATGAGCGGCGGCGGAACGGTCGTCACCTTCGAACTGGACGCCCCGGAAGGCGCCGGCAAGAAGCGCGCGTTCGAGCTGCTCGACGGGCTGCGCATCGTCGACATCTCCAACAACCTCGGCGACGCCAAGTCGCTGATCACCCATCCGGCGACGACGACGCACCGGGCGATGGGGCCGGACGGCCGGGCGGCGATCGGCCTGTCCGACGGCGTGGTGCGGCTGTCGGTGGGGCTCGAGGATCCGGAGGATCTGCTCGAGGACTTCGAGCAGGCGCTGCGGTAGCCGGCGGCGAGGTCGAGGGCCGCAGCCGCATCGAGGCCCCGTCGACGTGGCGGGGCCCCGATCCACCGCCCGGAACTGCCGGGGCGATGACACCGGCCGGGTCGGGCAGCGCCGGAGACCCGACCCCGCGGTCGCGCGCGCTTCGGTAAGTTCGTGCGCGCTTCGGTAAGTTACAGAGTCGACCCGCAACTGCGTGTCGTTCGATCGGCTCTGCACAGCCGAACTGTGGGAGGTTCCCGTGGCTGGTGGTCTCGTCGCCCTGCTGGACGACGTCGCGGCACTGACGAAAGCGGCAGCGGCGTCCATCGACGACATCGGCGCCGCGGCCGGCAAGGCCGGGGTCAAGGCGGCAGGTGTCGTCGTCGACGACACCGCAGTCACCCCGCGCTACGTGCACGGGTTCACCCCGGACCGGGAACTGCCGATCATCCGCAAGATCGCGATCGGGTCGATCCGCAACAAGCTCCTGATCATCCTGCCGGTGGCGATGCTGCTGAGCCAGTTCCTACCGCAGGCGCTGCCCTACCTGTTGATCGCCGGTGGCCTGTTCCTGTGCTTCGAGGGAGCCGAGAAGGTCTACGAAGCGCTCACCGGCGGTCACCACGACGACGACACGACGGCGGCGCAGAGCGGCCCCGAGTTCGAGAAGGCGATGGTCGGTGGCGCGATCCGCACCGACCTCATCCTCTCGGCCGAGATCATGGTGATCTCCCTGTCGTCGGTCGAGGACGAACCGTTCCTCACCCGGCTGGCGGTGCTCGTCGTCGTCGCGATCCTCATCACCGCGCTGGTGTACGGCGCGGTCGCGCTGATCGTGAAGATGGACGACGTGGGCCTGTCGCTCGCCGGCCGCCGGTCGTCGTTCAGCCGACGGGTCGGCCGGGGACTCGTGGCCGCGATGCCGAAGGTGATGACGGTGCTCACCGTGGTCGGGATCGCCGCGATGCTGTGGGTCGGTGGCCACATCCTGCTCGTCAACGTCGGCGAGGCCGGATTCCACTGGCCGGCCGATCGCCTGCACGATCTCGAACACTGGTTCGGCGATCTCGTGCAGGGCGGCTTCGGCGGTGTGCTGTCCTGGACCGCGGGGACCGTGGTGTCCGCGCTCGTCGGGCTCGTCGTGGGCGCGATCATCGTGCTGATCGCGCACCTGATTCCGAAACGGAAGAAGCGCGAGGCGGCGCACTGACGGACCCCGGGCTGCCGTCCCCGGGCCCGGAGCCCTGCGATACGCTGCGGTGACCCCGCTTCCGGGTGGGGTGCCGCAGCGTATCGGTGAAGTCCGGTGTAATCCGGCACTGTCCCGCAACTGTGAGGCCGGCCGCGCGCTGCCGGACGAGTCAGGTCGGCCGGCGCGGCGGCCACGTACTGGTCCTCGGACGAAGGACGGTGTCGTGCCGCAACGGTGATCGTTGCAGCCGTGCTGTTTTCGTCCTCCGCCTCACGGAGGATGGTTGTGCCTGCCCCCACTGTGCCTGTCCTCACTGTGCCGACCCGCCGGCTGTTCGCCGCCGGACTCGCCGCGTTCGCCCTGTTCGTCGCATCGTGCGCCTCGAGCGGCGGCTCCGAACCGGCCTCCGCGCCCTCCGGGGACGGGAGCTTCCCCGTCACCGTGAGCTCCGGCGACGGAGCGATCACCCTCGATGCGGCCCCGGATTCGATCGTCTCCCTCAGTCCCACCGCCACCGAGATGCTCTACGCCGTCGGCGCCGGCGACCAGGTCGTCGCGGTCGACGACCAGTCCGACTTTCCCGCCGGGGTGCCCGTCACCGCCCTGTCCGGATACTCACCGAACGTCGAGGCCGTGCTCGGCTACGAACCGGATCTCGTGGTGGCCATGGACGACGTGGGCGACCTCGTCTCCGGCCTCGAGGCCGCCGGCGTCCCCACGCTCCTGTTGCCGGCCGCCACCACTCTCGACGAGGCGTACACGCAGATCGAGCAGCTCGGCGCCGCCACCGGGCACGTCGGTGACGCGGGCGAACTCGTCGCCTCGATGCGCAGCGACATCGACGAGGTCGTCGCCGGGTTGCCCCCGCGCCCGGCTCCGCTGACCTACTACCACGAGCTCGACGACACCTACTACAGCGTCACCGGCGACACCTTCGTCGGGGGCATCTACGAAATGCTCGGCCTGCGTTCCATCGGCGACGCCGCCGGTGCCGACGCCTACCCGCAGCTGTCCGCCGAGTACGTCCTCGACGCCGACCCCGACCTGATCTTCCTCGCCGACGGGCAGTGCTGCGGCGTCACCCCGGAAACCGTGGCCGCCCGCGCCGGCTGGGGCGAGCTGACGGCCGTCCGGTCCGGACAGATCCACGTGCTCGACGAGGACGTCGCCAGCCGCTGGGGACCGCGGGTCGTGGACCTCGTGCGGAACCTCGGGGCGATCGTGGCTGCCGCCGAACCCGCCGCCCAGCCCACCCGGTGACCCGCGCCGCGCGCCATCCGGCCCTGGTGCTCGGCGCGGCAGCCCTCGTCCTGGTGATCGTGCTGCACGTCGGGGTGCTCGTCGGCCCCGCCGGACTGACCGTGCGCGGCGTGTTCCTGGAACTGATCGACGCCCTGCCCTTCGTCGACGTCGACTCCGGGCTGACGACCCGGCAGCAGGCCATCCTGTGGAACATCCGCATGCCGCGGGTGGCGCTCGGTGCGCTGGTCGGCGCGATGCTCGCCATCGCCGGCGCCACCTACCAGGGGGTGTTCCGCAACCCGCTGGCCGACCCCTACCTGCTCGGGGTGTCGAGCGGCGCCGGCCTGGGCGCGACGCTCGCGATCGCCCTCGGCGGAGTGCTCGCGTCCGTCGGGGTGCCGGTCGCCGCGTTCGCCGGCGGCCTCGTCGCCGTCGCCGCCACGTACGCGCTCGGGCGCAGTGTCGGCGGGATGCGCTCGGAGGTGGTGATCATCCTGGCCGGCGTCGCGGTGGCGGCCTTCGCCAACGCGGCGCAGACGTTCGTCCAGCAGCTCTACGACGACACCCTGCGGCAGGTGTACACGTGGCTGCTCGGCCGCCTCAGCACCGACGGCTGGTCCGACGTGGTCGTGGTCCTGCCGTACGTCGTGGTGTCCGCGGCGGTCATCCTGCTGCACCGCCGGATGCTCGACGTGATGGCGGTGGGCGACGTGGAGGCCGCGAGCCTCGGGGTGAACCCGGCGCGGGTCCGGCTGATCCTGGTGTGCGTGGCGACCCTCGGCACCGCCGCCGTGGTCGGCGCCAGCGGGCTCATCGGCTTCGTCGGAATCGTGGTGCCGCACGCGATCCGGCTGATCGTCGGACCGGGGCACCGGCTGCTGCTGCCGCTGTCGCTGATGATGGGAGCCGCCTTCCTCGTCCTGGCGGACGTGCTGGCCCGGACCGTGATGTCCCCGGCCGAACTGCCCATCGGCGTGGTGACCGCGGCTGTCGGCGCGCCGTTCTTCCTGGTGGTGCTGCGCCGGCATCGAGGGGTGTCGTGAACGCCGTCGAGTGCCGGGGCCTGCGCGTCGACCGCGGCGGCAAGACCGTCCTGCACGGGGTGGACCTGACCGTCGGGCAGGGGGAGTGGATCGCCCTCGTCGGGCCCAACGGTGGGGGGAAGACCACGCTCCTGCACGCGCTGGCGGGACTGGTGCCCGCCAGCGGCCGGGTCCGCGTCGGCGGACTGGACCCCGCTCACGCCGGGCGCCGGGCGATGGCGCGGACGGTGGCGCTCATGCCGCAGCGGCCCGTCGTGCCCGAGGGAATGACGGTCACCGACCTGATCCGGCTCGGCCGCACCCCGCACCTGCCGCGGTTCGCGACCGAGTCGGCGCACGACCGTGACGTGGTCGAGTCGGTCCTCGACCGGCTCGACCTGCGCGGACTGGCGGCCCGTCCGGCGACGGAACTGTCCGGCGGCGAGCTGCAACGGGTGGTCCTCGGGCGCGCACTCGCGCAGGAGCCGCAGGTGCTGCTGCTGGACGAACCCACCAGCGCCCTCGACATCGGCCACCAGCAGCATGTGCTGGACTTGGTGGAGTCGATGCGCGCGGAGAACGGGATCACGGTCCTCGCGGCGATGCACGACCTGACCTCGGCGGCGCTGTACGGCGGACGGCTGGTACTGCTCACCGACGGTCGCGTGGTCGCCGACGGTGCGCCCCGGCAGGTGCTCACGGCCCGGCGCATCGCCGAGGTGTACGGCGCGCGCGTCGAGGTGCTGGACCGTCCCGGTTCCGGTCCGGCCGTCGTGCCGGTGCGCGGAAGTTCTTCGGGCCGAGTCGAATCGGAGGATCCGTGATGGAGGTACTGCTGCTGGGCACGGGTGCGGCCGACGGCTGGCCGAATCCGTTCTGCCTGTGCCGGTCCTGCTCGGATGCCGCCGCCCGCGGCGAGATACGCGGGCAGACGGCCGCACTCGTGGACGACGTGCTCATGCTCGACTGCGGTCCCGAGGCGCCGCGCGCGGCCCTGCGCCACGGCCGCACGCTCGCCGGGGTGCGGCACGTCCTGCTCACCCACTCCCACCCCGACCACCTCGGTCCGCAGGCGCTGCTGTTCCGATCCTGGGCGGCAACGGATTCCGAGATCGAGATGATCGGCCCAATCGACGCGCTGGACCAGTGCCGGGACTGGATCGCTCCCACCGACCCCGTGCGGTTCGTGCCGGTCGCGGCCGGGGACGTGCTGACAGTCGGGGAGTACCGGGTGCGGGTGCTGCCCGCCGCGCACCGCGTCCTGAGCGAGGGAGACTCCGTGCTCTACGACGTGCAGGGCCCCGGCGGTGACCGGTTGTTGTGGGCGTGCGACACCGGGCCGCTGCCGATGGAGTGGTTCGACCGGGTCGCCGGTGCGGACTACGACGCGGTGTTCCTGGAGGAGACGTTCGGGGACCGACTGGATCTGGGCTCCGCGCACCACACGCTGCCGGCGTTCGGCGAGACGGTGCGCACCCTGCGCGCGTGCGGGGCGGTGACCGAGCGGACGGAGGTGGTGGCCGTGCATCTCGGCCACCACAACCCGCCCGTCGGGCAGTTGCGGATCCGGCTGGCGGCCAGCGGGGCGCGACCGGGCGACGACGGTGAGGTGACGACGGTGGGACGCACGACCGGCAAAGCCGCTGCGACGCAGCGCACTCTGGTACTCGGCGGTGTGCGTTCCGGCAAGTCGCGGCACGCCGAGGAGTTGCTCGAATCGTTCCCGGCGGTGACGTACGTGGCGACGGGCGGCACGCGCGACGGCGACGCGGAGTGGGCCGAGCGCGTCGCGCTGCACCGTGCCCGCCGGCCGCGGTCGTGGACGACGGTCGAGACCGACGACGTGGCGGCCGTGCTCCGCGAGGCGGACGAGCCGTTGCTGATCGACTGCCTGGGGACCTGGCTCACCGCGCGCCTGGACCGTCACGACGTGTGGTCGGGTGGGGACCTCGCCGCGGTCGAGACGGATGTCGAGGAACTGCTCGATGCGTGGCGTTCGTGTGCCGTGCCGGCGGTGGCGGTCAGCAACGAGGTCGGCAGCGGCGTGGTCCCGCCGACGGCGTCCGGCCGGCTGTTCCGGGACCTGCTCGGTCGGCTCAACGCGCGGGTCGCGGCCGAGTCGCAGGCGGTGACGTTGGTCGTCGCGGGCATCCCGACGCGGTTGCGCTAGATCATCGAACTGCGTTCTGCGCAAGTAGGATTCCCAGTCACAGATAACCCCTCTGTCGCGCACGGCTGTGCTCAGATGTGATCTGGAACACAGGCGTAACTGTTTAGTGACCCTTTGCACCGGGCGTGTTATCGTTCCGAAACGAACTGGGGTCCGAGCGGGGGTGTCGGTCCACAGTGCCCCTCGGGGCAGTACACCAACGACACCTGAATCCGCTTGTGCGAGAAACCGACCGGTATCTCGCCCCGACCTGGCCAGAATGCACATCCGAATCGACCGCGGCGGCTGCCCGCGGCCGTGATCAGCCGTGCCCGGGGGCGCCCGGGTAACCGCACACCTGAGTAGGGGAATGAATTGAGCAACAAGCACACGTCCGGCCTCCGCCGCGGCGCACGCATCGGTGGTGTCGCAGCAGCGGCCGCCGTCGCCCTGGGCTTCCTGTCCGCGGGTGCGGCGAACGCCGACACCTTCGTGCCGCTGCCCGACGGCGAGATCGTCGCTCCCGACGGAAACCGCATCACGAGAGTTGCCGAGAGCGCTCTGATCTCGCCCTCGCTCGCGGCGAACGGGGCGGGTCGCGTGGCCTGGGTGTCCGGCACGGTGACGGCCGAGGCGAAGAATGTTCCGGCCGACGCGAAGCAGGGGCCCACCAACGGTGGCATCAACATGAACGATCTGACCGGCACGCAGGGTACGGGCGGCACCTCCACCGACGGTGTACCCCGTCTGACCACCGGTTACATCGTGGGTTGCCAGATGGACATCGCCGGCCTGAAGGGCAGCTTCGGCGGCGGTATCGACGTCGGTCCCTCGGCCGGCGGCGGCAGCCTCTCGGCATCCATCAGCGTTCCGATCGCGGCCGGTCAGGTGAAGTTCGCGCGGCTGGACAGCAAGGCCATCCCGGCGAACGGCACGTACACCATCCAGTACCAGGACGCGCAGATCGAGGTCCAGGGCTGCGGCGGCTTCGCGCAGGCACGCTCGTACACGGTCCTGGAGATCACGGGTGCGAACTACTCGAAGACCACCCTGTACGGCCAGCCGTTCAGCATCGGCTGATTCTGTCGCCGCCCTCCACCCGACTCTTCGCTCACGCGAGCATCGAAACCTCGAGAGAGAGAACATGAAGACCAGCATCGCCAACGGCCTGCGCCGTGGTCTCAAGGCGGCCGGCATCGGCGCCACCGTCGCCGTCGCCATCGGATTCGCCTCCGCCGGTGCGGCCAACGCCGACACCTTCGTCGAACTGCCCGCCGGGAACATGACGCAGACGCTCCCCGACGGAACCTCGGTGACCGTCCGGCTCGACCGGGAGACCGCCAACATCTCCCCGTCGATGGGCGCCACCGCGCTGCACCGCAACGTGTGGGTCTCGGGTCAGGCGAGCGTGCAGCTCGACGGGCCGGGGGCGGCCGCGGCCAAGACCAAGCTGCAGCCCGGCTACATCGTCGCCTGCCAGCTCAACCTCGGCGGCACCGCCGGCGTCGGTGCCGGCGTCAAGGCGAGCTACGCCGGTGAGAACGGTTCGATCACCCCGTCCGCGAACGGCAACGGGACCGTCACCCTCGGCCCCGGCCAGGCGATGGACTTCAAGATCATCGACCGCACTCTCGCCAACGCCTTCGACGAGGAAGCCCACTACGGGTTCAACCAGATCTCCGGCCCGCAGGGCAGTGTGACCTGGCAGGATTCGACGATCGCCATCGGTGGTTGCGCCGGCTACGCCCAGGCCCGCAGCTACGTCAAGGCCACCGTCGAGACCGCGACCAGCGTCCAGCAGGTCACCCTCTGGGGCCAGCCCTTCAGCATCGGCTGATCGAGGCGCCTTCCAGAGGTGAGCAGCCCCGCCGACGAGAACCTCATCCTCTCGTCGGCGGGGCGTCGTCGCTGCCCGGTCCGGTGGGGGCCGGGCAGTGGCGCTGTGGGGTGAACAGCGAGAGGGAGGTTGTCGCGGCATCGCCCGAGTGGCATGCGCGGGAACCTCCCTCTCGCCGCCGGAACCGCTCGCTCCGGTCAGAACGGATTCGCCGTGCGCCCCACCAGTTCCGCGACGGATTCGATGACGCGGGTGGGCCGGTAGGGGAACATCTCCACGGACTCGCGGGTCGAGATGCCGGTCAGCACCAGCAGCGTCTGCAGACCCGCCTCGAGGCCGCAGACGATGTCGGTGTCCATCCGGTCGCCGATCATGAGCGTGTGCTCCGAGTGCGCACCGATCGCGCGCAGCGCGGACCGCATCATCAGGGCATTCGGTTTGCCCACGAAGTACGGTTCGCGGCCCGTCGCGCGGGTGATCAGCGCCGCGACGGCCCCGGTGGCGGGGAGCGAACCCTCACGCGACGGTCCGGTCGGATCCGGATTGGTGGCGATGAACCGGGCGCCGCGCTCGACGAGCCGGATCGCGGTGGTGATCGCCTCGAACGAGTAGGTGCGGGTCTCCCCGAGGACGACGTAGTCCGGGTCGTTGTCGGTCAGGACGTAGCCGATGTCGTGCAGAGCCGTGGTCAGTCCCGATTCGCCCACCACGTACGCGCTGCCGCCGGGTCGCTGATTCGCCAGGAACGTCGCGGTCGCCAGCGCCGACGTCCAGATCGCCTTCTCCGGGATGTCGAGGCCGGTGCGTAGCAGCCGGGCGCGCAGATCCCGCGGAGTGCGGATCGAGTTGTTGGTGAGCACCATGAACGGTGTGCCGTTCTCCCGCAGTTCGGTCAGGAACGCGTCGGCGCCGGGTATCAGGTGTTCCTCGTGCACCAGGACGCCGTCCATGTCCATGAGGTAGTTCCAGACCGGCGCGGGTACGGGTTCGTCGTTCACCGTTCGAGTGTGTCACCGACCGCTCACGCCAGCAGCCGGTACAACCCGATCGAGCCGACCACGACGATGACGGCCCGCAGTGCCGTGGGCGAGAGCCGGCGGCCGTACCGGGAGCCGAGGGCGCCGCCGATCAGCGAGCCCACGGCGATCAGCGCCGCCGCCGTCCAGTCGATCCGGTCGAACGCAACGAGAGTGTAGGCGACGGCAGCCACCACGTTGACCAACAGCGAGAGCAGGTTCTTCGCGGCGTTCTGCCGCTGGATGTGGTCGTGCAGCAGCGCCCCGAACAGACCCATCAGCAGGATGCCCTGCGCCGCCGTGAAGTAGCCGCCGTACACGCCCACGGCGAAGGTGCCGACGACCAGCGCCGTCATGCGCGCCGGCCCGATCTGCTCGGCCGGGCCGCTGGAGCGTCGCAGCACCCACTGCTGCAGTTTCGGCTGGAACACGACCAGGAGCAGCGCCAGCACGAGCAGAACGGGCACGATCGTCTCGAAGGCCGATTCGGGCAGGTTCAGCAGCAGCCACGACCCGAGGACCGCGCCGGAGACGGAGGCGGGGATCTGCCATCGCAGCCGCGGCCACTGCCCGCGCAGCTCGCGCCGGTACCCCCACGTGCCCGACACCCCACCCGCGACGAGCCCGACGGCGTTGGACATCGTGGCGGTCACCGGCGGCAGCCCGAAAGCGACGAGGGTCGGGAAGGTGATGAGGGTCCCGGAGCCGACCAGCGCGTTGATCGCGCCGGCGCCCAACCCGGCCAGGGCGACGACGAACAGTTCCAGCGGTGTCACCGAGCCGACCTTACGTCAGCCGCCGAGGTGAACGGTCGCCGCCACCCCTGCTCGGCACGCCTGTCCGAATCCGGTGTCCGGAGGGAGCTTTCGTAGCCGCCGACGCGGAGCGGCCGACCGCCGCGCCGGAAACCTCTACCCGGCTGCGCACCGTCCCATTTCGGGACACCGCTCGTCGGCGGGAGCCGTCCCGCAACCGGGCGGCCGGACGTCCCGGTGCCGTGCCGCGCCGAACCCGCAGGTAGAGGCCGCCTCGAGCCGGAAGATGAGCCACGTCATAGCCGGTGTCCGGAAGTGGCACACTTCACACCCGCCGGCCGGGCCCAGGCTTTCCCCATTCGAACCGCAACACGCAACCCGAACGGGGGACACCCGATGGACAGACTCATCAACATCGACAACGGTGGCACGCTCACCGACATCTGCGCCTGGGACGGCCACGAATTCAGCTTCACCAAGACCCTCACCACACCGTTCGATCTGTCGCAGTGCCTGTTCGACGGACTGACGAAGGTGTCGAAGGAGATCTACGGCGCCGAGGACCTGCCCACCCTGCTGCACTCCACGGCGCACATCCGCTACTCGACCACGCAGGGGACGAACGCGCTCGTCGAGCGCAAAGGTCCCCGCATCGGCATCGTCACGGACTCGGCCACCCTCGTCGACGAACTGCGCCGCACCCCCGAGCAGCGGGCGCTGTTCGACGACCTCGTCGGCACCCGCGTCGCCGTCGTCGACACCGACGCGGCGGACCTCGAAGGCGAACTGGTCGCCCGGGTCAACCGTCTGACCACCGACGGCGCCGCCCGCATCGTCGTCGCCGTCGGGAACACCGACGACGGACGTGAACGGACGCTGCGCGGCATCCTGCTCCGCAAGTTCCCGCGCCACCTGCTCGGGTCGGTTCCGTTCCTGTACTCGTGGGACTTCACCACCGACCGCACGCCGGCCCGGCGGGTCTGGTCGGCCGTGATCAACACGTTCCTGCACCCGACCATGGAACGGTTCCTCTACAACGCCGAGCACCGGCTGCGCGACCACCGCGTGAAGAACCCGCTGCTGATCTACCGCAACGACGGCGCCTCCTCGCGCGTCGCGAAGTCCGTGGCCCTCAAGACGTACTCGTCCGGCCCGCGCGGCGGACTCGAGGGCACCCGGGCGCTCGCCGAGATCTACGGGCTCAAGCACGTTCTCATGATCGACGTCGGCGGCACCACGACCGACATCGGCACGGTCGCCGGACGCGAGATCCTCACCGACCGCCGCGGCACCATCGCCGGCATCCCGACCTCCTTCCCGATGTCGAACGTCGAGTCGGCCGGCATCGGCGGCAGCTCCGTCATCACCGTCACCGACGGGGCGATCACCGTCGGACCGGAAAGCGTCGGTGCGGCACCCGGACCGGCCTGCTTCGGCTTCGGCGGCACGTCCGCGACCATCACCGACGTCAATCTCCTCCTCGGCGTGCTCGATCCGGCCACCTACCTCGACGGCGACTTCACGCTCGACGCGGACCGGGCCCGCGCCGTCGTCACCGCCACCGTCGCCGAACCGCTCGGACTCACCCTCGACGAGGCCCTGCTGGCGATGGAACAGGCGTACTTCACCGCGATGGGCAACGCCGTCGCCCCCGCGGTGTCCGACGCCGACGAGACCACCATCGCCGCGTTCGGCGGCGCCGGCCCGATGAGTGCCTGCGGCGCGGCACGGGTCGCGGGCGTGCGCAGCGTGCTCGTCCCCAAGCTCGCCGCGGTGTTCTCCGCCTTCGGCATCGGGTTCTCCGACATCGGGCAGAGCTACGAGGCCGACGTCGCGGACACGACCGAGACGACCCTCGCCGCGGCCGTGACCGACCTCCTGGCCAAGGCCGAGCGGGACATGTTCCAGGAAGGGCACGCCCTCACCGACTGCGAGCTGTCCTGGACGCTGACCACCGAGGATGCGCACGGCGCCACGGTCGACGAGACGCCGTACGAGCCCGGGGAGTGCGTCGAGCTGCTGCCCGGCGCGTCCACCGCACTGACCCTGGTCGCCACCCGCCGGATGAACCGGATCGAGCTCCCGCACGGCTCCTTCGCCGAGGCCCGCGCCCCCCGCGCGGCCGGCGAGCGCACCGTGCTCGGAGCCGCCGGCCGGCAGCCGGTGCCGGTGTTCACGCTGGCCGACCAGGAGCCCGGCGCCACCGCCGAGGGCCCGGCCATCGTCGAAGGCCCCTTCTTCACCGCCCGGGTGCAGGAGGGCTGGAAGTTCGAGGTCACCGCCGGCGGCGACCTGCTGCTCACCGACACCCACTGACCGACAGATCCCGAAGCCTGTTCGACCGCAGGCTCGTTCGAAGGACGCACGACATGCAGATCCCCATGACCGAATACCTGGTCATCGACCTCGACAGCGAACTGTGGGTGTGCCGGGTGTGCCGGCACGAACTCGGCAGCGCCCGCGGGAACTACAAGGAAGGCACCCTGGTCTACGACCGCGACCCGCGCGAGATCCACCAGCCCATCATCGATCCCGACCGCTACGAGTTCACGTTCTCGCCGGATCCGAACTACTGCCGCATCCTCGAGTACTACTGCCCCGGCTGCGGCACCCAGATCGAGACCGAGTACATCCCGCCCGGACACCCCCCGACCGTCGACATGGAATGGGACGTCGACGCCTTGCGCGCCCAGTGGCTCGAACGCGGCACCGATCCCGGACAGGTCGTCACGTACGGCCCCGGCCAGGACGCCGAGGGCGAGTTCGAAGGCCGGCGCCACAACCACCACTAGTCACCGCGACCCGCAAGGAACCCCGTCACCATGAAACGAATCTCCGTCGACATCGGCGGCACCTTCACCGACTGCTTCTTCGCCTGGGACGACAAGTACGTCGAGGCCAAGGCCCTCACCACTCACCACAACCTGGCCCAGGGTTTCAACGAGGCCCTCGACCTCGCCTGCCGTCGCGCCGAGCTGGACCGGGACGACGTGCTGTCCCAGGTGGATTCGGTCCGCTACGCCACCACACTCGGCACCAACGCCCTCATCGAACGCAAGGGTCCGCGCGTCGGTGCCATCGTCACCCACGGCTTCGAGGACACCATCCCGCTCTCCCGCGGACGGGGCTACGGTGAGGGCCTCGATCCGTCGATGCAGCAGAACCTTCCGGCCGCGGAGCGCCCCGACCCGCTGGTCCACCGCAGCCTGATCCGGTCGGTCCAGGAGCGGGTCAACTCGGCCGGCGAGATCGTCGTCCCGCTCGTCGAGCGGAACGTGCGCGAGATGGTGCGCGAGCTCGTCGACGCCGGCGCGCAGGCGCTCGTGGTGTCGCTGGTGAACGCCACCGAGAATCCCACCCACGAGCTGCGGATCATGGAGATCATCCAGGAGGAGTACCCGGAGCATCAGCTCGGCGCGATCCCGGTCCTGCTCGGCCACCAGGTTTCCGGACGCAAGGGCGAGTACGTCCGCGCGACGTCCACCATCGTCGACGGCTTCCTGCACGGCATCATGTTCCACGCCATGAGCCAGCTCGCGAACAACCTGCGGGACTCGGGCTACGACAAGCCGATGCTCATCATCCACAACTCCGGTGGCATGGCCCAGATGAACTCGACCGATGCCCTGCAGACCATCCACTCGGGTCCCGTCGCGGGTGTCAGCGCCGCCGAGCATCTGTCGGAGTCCTCGGGGATCGGCAACATCATCACCACCGACATGGGTGGCACGTCCTTCGACATCGGCCTGGTGCCGGCGGGCGGCGTCAAGCACTACGACTTCCAGCCCACGATCGACCGCTGGCTGGTCTCGGTCCCGATGATCCACCTCGAAACCCTCGGTGCCGGAGGCGGATCCATCGCGAGCTACGACCGGATCCACCACTCGGTCCGGCTCGGGCCCGAGTCCGCCGGCTCGGACCCCGGTCCGGCCTGCTACGACCGCGGCGGGCTGCGCCCCACGGTGACCGACGCCGACCTGCTGCTCGGCTACCTGGACCCGGACAACTACGCCAACGGTTTCATCAAGCTCAACCGCAAGCGCGCGGTGTTCGCCGTCGAGGAACAGCTGTGCGACGAGCTCGACCTCGACGTCATCGACGTCGCCAAGGTCATCAAGCGATCGGTCGACGAGCAGATGGCGATCGGCATCGCCAAGGAGCTGCGGGTGCGCGGCTACCTGCCGGAGGACTTCACGATGCTCGCCTACGGCGGCAACGGCCCGCTGCACGCGTGCGGGATCGCCGACCAGGCCGGCATCCGCAAGATCCTCGCCCCGCCGTTCTCCTCCGTGTTCTCCGCGTGCGGTGCCGGCAACATGAAGCAACTGCACATCCACGAACGCGGCGTCCACGTGGTGCTCTACAACGCCACCACCCGCGGGCTCTACGACAGCTACGACGAGTTCAACGAGATCGTCGCCGCGCTCGAGGCCCGGGGCGCGGAGGACCTGCGCCGTCAGGGCGTCGGCGACGGCGCGATCGAGCACCGCCTCGAGATGGACCTGCGCTACGGCAACCAGCTCGTGACGACCGCGGTGGCGTTCGACATCAACCGGATCCACGGGGTCGGCGACGTGCTCCACCTGATCCGCACGTTCTCCGACATCTACTCCAAGCGCTACGGCGAGGGGTCGGCCGCACCCGAGGCCGGCATCCGCGTCCAGACCATTCGCGTCGCGTCCTACGTCAACGGTGAGACCGTCGAGTTCGATTCCCTGCACCACGACGGGAAACGGACACTGCCGGCCCCGGTCGGGCACCGCGACGTCCACTTCGTCGCGCATCCCCGGGCGATCACCACCGCGATCTACGACGCCGACGCGCTGAGTCACCACCACGTGATTCCCGGTCCGGCGATCGTCACCACCGAGAACACGACCTACCTCGTCGAGCCGGGCTGGCGCCTCGAACCCTCACCGCAGGGCGCCGTCTGGTTCCTCAAGGACTAGCGCAGAAAGCACAGGAGACACAGCCATGACCGCACTTCACGACGACCTCGCAACCGCTGCGGAGCAGCGCCTGACGGCATCGCTGAACGAGCAGGAACAGCAGTGGGTCGACGACTTCATGGACGAGACGACGCTGTTCCTCGGCCCGGATCGCGACATCATGCGTTCGCACCACATCACCTCCCGCAGCGAGTTCGAACAGCAATGCCTCGCCGACGGTGTCGACCCCCTGCAGGTGGACCGCATCCGCAAGCGCCTCGCCGGCGCCCTCGACGAGGGCTTCGAGATGTGCGAGGCGATGGGCGCGGCACCGGGCGCCAAGTGGGGCGACCTCACCACGGCCATCTACACCGCGGCCGGGGACGTCACCTACCTGTCCTGCCACGGCGTGATCGCGTTCTCCGCGATCCTGCACCACCCGATCCGGTACATCATGAAGTACTGGAAGGACGAGCCGACCGTCGGAATCCACCCCGGCGACGGGTTCATCCACAACGACGCCCGCTTCGGCAACGTCCACAACACCGACCAGTCGATGATCATGCCGATCATCCGGGACGACCGCATCATCGCCTGGGTGGCCGCCACGATCCACGAGGGCGAGAACGGCGCCTGCGAACCGGGCGGCATGCCCTCCGGTTCGGAGACCCCGTTCGACGACGGGCTGCGGATGAGCCCGTTCAAGATCGTCGAGCGCGGCGAGTTGCGCCGCGACCTGCTCACCTTCCTGCAGCACTCGGTCCGCGACCCGAAGCTCCAGCTGGCGGACCTGAAGGTGAAGATCGGTGCGGTCCAGCGCATCCAGGAACGCGTCGACAAGATCATCGACGAGGTCGGCGTGGAGACGTTCGTCGCGGCGCTGCGGATCACCGTCGAGGACGTCGAAGCCGAGGTGCGCCGGCGCATCCGGGAACTGCCCGACGGCACGGTCCGGTTCAACCAGTTCATGGACTCCACCCTCAAGGAGAACATCCTCATCAAGCTCGCCTGCTCCATCACGGTGAAGGGCGACAAGATGACCATCGACCTGCGCGGCAGCGGACCGGAGATCCTGAACCGGGCCATCAATTCGCCGCTGTGCTCGGTCAAGTCGATGATGATGCAGGCCATCCTCGCGTTCTGGTGGCCGGACCTGCCGCGCTGCACCTCCGCGATGAGCCCCATCGAGATCATCTCCGACGAGCACACGTGGTCCGACGCCGGCTACGACGCCCCCATGGGGCAGTCGCTGCAGGCCTCCTTCCGCGGCTTCTCGGCGCTCCAGAACCCCTGGGCCAAGTTGCAGTTCTCCAACCCGGAGAAGTTCTCCAACGTCATCGCGCCCTGGTTCAACCAGATCAACACCTTCCTGTGGGGTGGGGTCACCCAGCACGGCGACCAGGTCGGCAACCTGTGCGCCGACCTGAACGGAATGGGCGGCGGCGCCAAGGCGTTCCGCGACGGCGAGGACGCGGTCTCCCCGCTCTTCTGCGCGATGGCCGACACGGCCGAGCAGGAGGTCATGGAGGAGGAGGTGCCCTTCATGCAGCTGGTGAGCAAGCGGATCGTCCGCGACAACCAGGGATTCGGCAAGTACCGCGGCGGCATGGGCTACGAGATGATCGTCGCGGCCGAGGGCACCCCGCTGTGGGGCTTCATGACGGTGACCTCCGGCGCGAAGTTCTCCTCCGTCAGCGGGCAGTTCGGCGGGTACGGCTGCAACACCTACCCGCTCGCGACGGTCAAGGGCGTCAACGTCTACGACGAACTGCGCCGCAACCCGGAACGGTTCGACCTGTCCATCGAGAAGGTGATGAACGAACAGCCCTTCGAGGGCGCCGAGTACAGCACCAGCCACATGGGTCTGCAGTTCGACGTCGCCAAGGACGGTGAGCTGTACATGATTTCGCAGGGCACGGGCGGAGGCTACGGAGATCCGCTCGAACGCGCCCCGGAGGACGTGGTCGCCGATCTCGAGATCGACCGGATCTCCGCGAAGGTGGCGCACGACATCTACGGCGTCGTGTACGCGCCGGACACCTTCGTCGTGGACGTCGACGCCACGGAGGCGCTGCGTGCCTCGATGCGGCGCGACCGGCTCTCCCGCGGCGTGCCCTACGGCGAGTTCGTCGAGAAGTTCGTGACGCCCGAACCGCCGGCGGATCTGCTGTACTACGGATCCTGGGGCGACACCGAGGAACTGACCGCCACGCACTTCACCGTCCACGGGGCCGAGCGGGTCACCACGACGATCGACCGGATGCCGATCATCATGATGCCCGACCGCCGGGAGCTGAAGATCGCCGAACTCGCGGCCCGGGTGAAGGAACTCGAGTTGAAGCACGGCGAGATCGTCCACCGCAAGTCCTGAAGCCGGTCCGGCCCGCTCCGGCCACCGGATCCACCCCGAACCGGGTGCCCGCACGTGTGCTCCCCTCACCGTGCGGGCACCCATTCCCTGGAGTCACGATCATGACCATCTCGTTTCCCGCCATTCTCGACGCGCCGGTCTCCGGGCGCCGGGTCCCCCTCGTCGTCGACCATCTCGACTACAGCCGCCGGGTCCTGCTCCGCGGCAACCCCGTGCCGTGGACCGATCCCACCGCGCTGTCGAACTTCCTCAACCAGGCGCACGGGCTGCTGCGGCCGGACGTCACACTGCTCGATCTCGGCGAGTTCTACCGCCTCGCGGCGGACGACCCGCGGCTGGGCGAGGCGATGGCCGCCCGGTCCCGGACCGGGTACGCGTTGCGGGCGCTGCTCGCGGACGCCGCGACCACCCGCGCCGTGACGACGCTCGCCGCCACGGTGGCCGGCACCACCCGGTTGCCGCTGGTGCTGCAGATCCCCTCACCGCGGGCCTGGCTGGCGGCGACCCACCCCGGAGACGTCGCGGACCTGGACGCGGACCGTGTCGAGGCCGCGGCCATGTACGTCGCGGACTGGCTGCGCGGATTCGCCGAGGTGCCGGTCGCAGCGGTCCTGCTCGACGAGCGGATCGCGGCGGACGCCGCCGCGTTGCCGCCGGTCGATCCGCAGTCGTACGTGCCCGTGACGAACGTGGCCGCGCACTACCGGTGGGAGATCGGACTGCGCGGCGAGGACACCGTCTCGATCGGCGAGCACGAGGGTGACGTCCTCGGCTCCGACTACTGGCTCGCCGAGGACGCCGCAGTCCCGGACGCGCACGGCGTTTTCCGGCTCGCGCACCTGCCGGCGGACGCGGTCCCGGAGACGGTGCTCGCCCGGCTGGCCGCACTCGACGTTCCCGGTGCCTGATCGTGGACGACCTGCACGCCGGTGCCGCAGGGAGCGGCACCGGCCGGAGGGCGGACGCTACCCTGGAGGCGTGACATGCATCACGACCACACCGGGGCGGGGCGGCCGGTGAAGAGCGCGGACCGACGGCTGCGGGTGGCGGTGGCCCGGGCCGGATTCCTCGACTCCGGCGAACCGGACGATTCGCTGGTCTCCTCCGTCGTGTCGGCGTCGTGGCGACGCTCCGCCGCGGCGGGCGTGCGACCGTCCGGTGGGGAGGTCCGGTTTGCGGGTGAGGTCGACCGGACCTCCCGCCTGGTCCAGTGCTCGCTGCCGGTTCTGGACCGGCTCGCGGAGGAGACCGTCGACGTCCCGGTGAGCATCGCCCTGACCGACGCCAAGGCGCAGGTGCTGATGCGACTCGACGGTGCCCGGGCCATCGGACGGCTGCTCGACCACGTCTCGCTCGCACCGGGCTTCGACTACAACGAGGGCCAGATCGGCACGAACGGTGTCGGCACGGTGCTCGAATCCGGGCGTGCCGTGCAGATCGAGGGCGCCGAGCACTTCCACGAACGGTTCCAGCCGTTCGCCTGCTCCGGCGCGCCGATCCGGGACCCGTTCAGCGGACGGGTCGCCGGCGTCATCGACATCAGCTGCCTCACCGAGCATTCGTCGCCGCTGCTGACGACCGTCGTGCGGACCGCGGCAGCGGAGATCGAACAGAATCTGTTCCGCGACCGCAGCGCCCGCCAGCACGCGCTGTTCGACGCGTTCGTGCGCGCCGACGCCCGCGGCGGCGCGGCCCTCATGGCGATCGGGAGCGCGATGTCGCTCGCGAATCCGCTCGCCCACACCCTCCTCGCGCCGGAGGACCAGCGCCGGGTCGGTGAGCACGTCGACTACGTCATCGGGCACCGCGCGCGAATCGACGAACTGCTCGAGCTGAGCACCGGCCTGTCCGTCCGGGTCCGGGCCACCCGGATCCTGGCGGGCGAGGACACCGCCGGATACCTCGTCGAGGTCTCCGAAGCGGCCGCGGCCGCGGCACCGCTTCCGCCCGTTCCGAACCGCGTTCGCGAGCACCGCATGCACTCCGGACGGGTCGGTCTGGCCGCGGCCGGCACGGATCGTCTCCGCTCGAGCGGTTCCTCCGCGCTGTGGATGCGCGCCTGCGACGAGATCGAGGAGGCCCTGTCCGCCGGGGCGAAGCTACTCCTCACCGGCGAGCCGGGCACGGGGAAGGCCTCTCTCGCGTCCGAGATCTTCCATTCCCTGTACGCCGGGGGACGGAGCATCCTCGTGGACGGTAGCGAGACCGATCTGTCCGGACTCACGGTGCCCTCCGCCAACCCCACCCTGTACGTGCTGCGCAACATCCAGGCGATGCCCGGCCCGCTCACGGCCACCCTGGCCGAGACCCTGGCGGAACCCGTCGCCGAGCACGTCTTCGTCGTGGCCACCATGGAGGAGTCCGAGGAGCCGCCGTCCGAGGCCCTCGCCCCGCTGCTCGCGGCCCTCGACCGGACGGTGCACGTGCCCGCCCTGCGACACCGCACCGACGACATCGCAGGAGTCGCGGCCCAGGTCCTCCGCAAGATCACCGGATCGCAGAGCCGCACCGTCGCTCCCGACGCCATGCGGGTGCTGACACGCTATCCGTGGCCGCGTAACATCCACGAGCTCGAAGCGGCGTTGCGCTGCGCCGTCGCGCACCGGCCTGCCGGTGCCATCACCGTCGAGGACCTACCCGAATGGTGCCGGCACGGTCCGCGTCGCCAGCTCAACGCGGTCGAGTCCGCCGAACGGGATCTCATCGCCAAGGTCCTGCGGGAAACCGGTGGCAACCGGGTGCACGCCGCCCGCGCCCTGGGAATCTCCCGGTCGTCGCTGTACCGGAAACTGACCCTGTTCGGTTTCACCGGCGAGTAGGCCCCCGCGGGTCACCGAACCTGCCGCCGCACGGTGCGACCCCCTGTCCGGATGTGGGACAGTTCGCGACCGCTCTTCCTGCCGAAGATGGAGACAGCACATCTCGTCGACAGCGCGAAGGAGGAACGAGAGTCGTGGACGAGCCGTTCTTCAGCTGGAACCGCAGACGAATGATCCTGCACACCAACAGATGCCCGGTTCCCGGGACGCCGGCGGGCGGCGCCGAGTTCGTCTCGGACGTGCCGCTGACGGTCGGGACCCGGCGCGGGCGTCTGATCACCGTCGTCGTGGACGACGACGAGTACGTGGCGCTGGTGGTGGGCGACGTCCGGCGGAGGCACGATGTGCCGGTGCGCCGCGTGGTCGCCGAAGGGTTGCTGATCGAGGGGAGCCGCAGCCGGCTCGACGCGGAGATCCTGTTGCCCGTGTCGGAGGCGCCCGTTGTTCCGGTACCGGATGTCGTCCGGCGGATCCCGGACCCTCGGAGCCGGTACACCGAGGCGGTGCAGGCACTCCTCGCGTACTCCGGCGCCCGGTCCGTCACCGTCGAATTCGCCCCGGCGTCGCTCCGGACCGCTCGGAGCCTGGACCGATCCGCGTGAACGCCGGCGGCCCTCAGCCGATCGTGAACTACGTGCATTTCGGGCGCCGGAGGGCTTTGATATCGGTATGAACGGCAGGTCCACCCTCGACCCGGTGCGCGTGGCGGTGGGTGCCGCGGCAACCGTGGGCGACGGGATTCGTCGCATGCTCCTGTTCGGCGTCGACGCGGCACGCCGGCTACCGGGTGTGGACCCGGCGCTCGTCGCCCTCGAGTCGCGCGGCGCCGAGACCCTGCGCGCCGGGGACGAGATCGCGGACCGGGTGCTGCACACCGTGGTGCGCAGGGTCGTGGACGCGGCCCTGGACGTCGTGGATATCACCGCCGTCGTGCGGGACCACGTGGACCTCGACACGCTCGCCGAGGGGATCGACATCGAACGGATCCTCGATCGGGTCGACATCGACGCCGTCGCGGCACGAGTCGCGATCGCACCGATCCTGGCCCGCGTCGACATCGACGCGGTCGCCGAACGAGTGGACGTGGCGGCGATCGTCGACCGGGTGGATCTCGACGCGCTCGCGGCGAAGATCGACGTGGACGCGATCATCGACCGCGTGGACCTGGACGCACTTGCGGCGAAGATCGACGTGGACGCGATCATCGGGCGGGTCGACCTCGTCGGCCTGGCGAACTCGGTGATCGAGGGGGTCGACCTGCCGAGCATCATCCGGGAGTCGACCGGGTCCATGTCCACCGAGGCGGTCCGCGGCGTCCGGAACCAAGGGATGCACGCCGACGACGCGGTGTCCGGGTTCGTCGGGCGGTTGTTCGGACGCGTGCCGGAATCCCCGGAAGCACCCGCGTGACCGGCGGGGAGCAGCACCGGCCGGCCGGGATCGTCACGCGGGGTATCGCAGCCGCCGTCGACCTCGGAGTGGTGCTCACCATGATGGGAGGGGTCTACCTGGCCGTGGTGTTCGCGCGGCTGCTGTTCTCTCCGCAGGAATTCACCCTCCCGGACGCACAGATCCTGCTGTCCGTCGCCGTGTTCGTCGGTCTCGCGGTGGTGTACCTGACGGCGTGCTGGGCGACGACGGGACGAACGCTCGGCGCGGTGGTGATGGGGCTACGGGTGGTCAGTCGCAACGGCGACCTCGTCGGGTGGATTCGTTGCGCGGTGCGAGCCTGGCTGTGCGTGATGTTCGGCTTCGGGTTGTTGTGGGTGGCGGTGGACCGGCGCCGTCGGTCTCTGCAGGACATCCTCCTGCGCACCAGCGTCGTCTACGACTGGCAGCCGCATCTGCATCCGGCCGAACTCGAGACGTGACGTCGCGCCTGTCACAGTCGGCTGGGCCATACTCGAACCGGCTGAGAAACGTAGACGGGTAGGAGTTCGTGGTGTCGCAGGGTCTGAAGTTGGGGTACAAGGCGTCGGCGGAGCAGTTCGGGCCGCGGGAGCTGGTGGAGCTGGCGGTGCTGGCGGAGGAGCGGGGGATGGATTCGGCGACGGTGTCGGATCATTTCCAGCCGTGGCGGCACAGCGGGGGGCATGCGCCGTTCTCGTTGGCGTGGATGACCGCGGTGGGCGAGCGCACGTCGCGGTTGCAGCTGGGCACGAGTGTGTTGACGCCGACGTTCCGGTACAACCCGGCGGTGATCGCGCAGGCGTTCGCGACGATGGGGTGTCTGTATCCGGGGCGGGTCATGCTGGGGGTGGGCACGGGGGAGGCGCTCAACGAGATCGCCACCGGGTACGAAGGCCAGTGGCCGGAGTTCAAGGAACGCTTCGCGCGGTTGCGCGAGTCGGTGCGGCTGATGCGGGCGTTGTGGACGGGGGAGCGGGTCGATTTCGAGGGCGAGTTCTACGCCGCGAAGGGGGCGTCGATCTACGACGTGCCCGAGGGCGGGGTTCCGGTGTACATCGCGGCGGGCGGTCCGGTGGTGGCGCGGTATGCGGGCCGGGCGGGGGACGGGTTCATCTGCACCTCGGGCAAGGGCATGGAGCTCTACACCGAGAAGCTGTTGCCGGCGGTGGCGGAGGGCGCCGCGAAGGCCGACCGGGACGTGGCGGGGATCGACAAGATGATCGAGATCAAGATTTCCTACGACACCGATCCGGAGCGGGCGTTGGAGAACTGCCGGTTCTGGGCGCCGCTCTCGCTCACGCCGGAGCAGAAGCATTCGATCGACGATCCGATCGAGATGGAGGCGGCGGCGGATGCGTTGCCGATCGAGCAGGTGGCCAAGCGGTGGATCGTGGCGTCGGATCCGGACGAGGCGGTCGAGCAGGTCGGGGCGTATGTGAAGGCCGGGCTCAATCATCTGGTGTTCCATGCGCCGGGGCACGATCAGCGGCGGTTTCTGGAGTTGTTCGAGCGTGATCTGGCGCCGCGCCTGCGTGCGTTGGCCTGACGCGGCTGACGCCGCCGGTGTGCCTTTTGGGCTGCCCTGACCGCCCAAAAGGCACACCGGCGGCGGAGCCGCCTGGGATCAGGCGGTCACGCCGCGCAGCGTCTCGGACGGGCTCACGCCGTACTTGCGCCGGTACGCGGCCGCGAACCGTCCGGTGTGCATGATGCCCCAGCGGAGCGCGACATCGGAAACAGTTGCGGTGCAATCGCTCACGGACAGATCTGCATGGACACGCTCGAGCCGGACGTCGGCGAGGTATTCCATCGGGGTCATGCCGACGCACTCGCGGAACCCCTGCTGAATGCGACGGACACTGACGCCGACGAGTTCGGCCATGTCTGCGGCGGTCCACTGACGCGCCGGATCCTGCTGGATCGCGTCCATCACCCTCTTGACGGTCCGCGGACGTGCTCCGGCCGGGCAGTCGCCGTCGTCCGGTGCGGCGGCGAGCACGAGGGCTGTCGTGACGGCGCGGCACAGCTGCTCGGCCACCTGGTCGCTGCGGAGCAGGACGTTGTCCCGCAGCGACTCGTCCGCGATCGCACGCACGAGACGCAACCAGTCGGCCCCCGCGCCGGACCGCAGATCCAACTGCGCGGGCAGCCGCCTGCCGGGGCGGGGGAGCAGGCGGTCCATCTCGCGCTGCACGTAGTCGCGGTCGACCTTGAACCCGATGATCTCGCACGAACTGCTCCACCGGGTGATGACGGTCGGGGTGTCGGGCGGGCAGACCGTCGCCAGCCCGGGAGCCGACACGACCTCGTCGCGGCCGACGGCGGTGACGAGGTGCCCGGTCAGGGGAATGTTGATGCCGTACGCGCCGGGGTGCTCGGAACGGATCAACACGTCCACCCCGAATCCGATCCGCGCCAGCCGCGAGGCGCCGAGCTGGGTCGATTCCAGCGACGTGCGGGCTGCGGGCCCACGGCCGAGAAGCGTCAGCTGGTGCGGGAAGTACGCCTGGGACACCACGTCGTGCACTTCGTCCCAGTCCGTGAAGCCGCGGCTCTCCGGTGCTCGCATTCGCCCTTCCAACCCTCCCAACTGGTGCTGTGCCGGTGTGTGGGCAACTCCCCACGCTAGCACCGTACTGTGACGACGGTCACGTGTCGCCCGGTCGATCCGGCCTGGTCCGAGCCCGCTTCGCAATGCGGATCGCCCCTTCGCAACGCGGATCGACGGAGTGTGATCCGGGTCATACGTTGGTTCTCGTTCCGGATCGACCCGCAATCGCACATCGTGCAGGAAGGCGGTCTCCCCATGGACCAGCGAGCACTTCGCAACATCTTCGGCCAGTTCGCCAGTGGGGTCACGGTGGTCACGTGCGCCGGCGCCGAGGGCACCCCGCACGGGGCCACGGTCACCGCCTTCACGGCCGTCTCGCTGGAGCCGAGGCTGTGCCAGGTGACGCTGACGCGGACGTCGAAGGCGTGCGGCTACCTCACCGACGCGCCGTTCGCCGTGAACATCCTCGCGGCCGACCAACTCTCCACCGCACTGCATTTCGCCGGCAGGCCGCAGGCCGTCGCACCGGACTGGGACGACACCGGGATCGCACCCGCCTTCCCCGGTAACGCCGCCACCCTGATCTGCCGGCCGTGGGCCGAGTACGACGGCGGCGACCACGTCATCTTCGTCGGCGAGATCGTCGACGCCTCCGTCGACGCCGAGAAGGACCCGCTCCTGTTCTTCCGCAGCACCTTCCACGACCTCGGGGACCGATCCGGCTCGACCGCATGGAACGGGTGCCTCGACGATCCGCACAGCGGATGGTTCGACGCCACAGCCACATTCACCCCACTGCCCGCGCAGCTCGCCCGCGCTGCCTCCTGATCCCACGCCCGCCTCTCTCGAAGGGAAGAGCATGACCACCACCGAAGCAGCCCCCGCCACCGGCACCGTCGACCGGTCGAAGGTGAACGTCGCCGCGGACCACCCGGCCAATCAGCAGCAGAACTTCGCCGCCCGGCCCATGACCGGCGACGAGTACATTGAGTCGATCAAGGACGGCCGCGAGATCTGGCTGCACGGCGAGCGCGTCAAGGACTTCACCAACCACCCGGCGTTCCGCAACTCCATCCGCATGACCGCCCGGCTGTACGACGCGCTGCACACCGGTGAGCACGTCGGCACCCTCACCTGCCCCACCGACACCGGCAACGGCGGGGTGACCATGCCGTTCTTCCGCACCCCGAAGACCTCCGACGACCTGCTGAAAGAGCGCGACGCCATCGCCACCTGGGCGCGGATGACCTACGGCTGGATGGGCCGGTCCCCCGACTACAAGGCCTCCTTCCTCGGCACGCTCAACGCCAACAGCGAGCTCTACGCCCCGTTCCAGGACAACGCCGAGCGCTGGTACCGCGAATCGCAGGAGAAGGTCCTGTACTGGAACCACGCCATCATCAACCCCCCGGTGGACCGTCAGCTCCCGCCCGACCAGGTCGGGGACGTGTTCATGAAGGTCGAGAAGGAGACCGACGCGGGCCTGATCGTCTCCGGCGCCAAGGTCGTCGCCACCGGCTCGGCGATCACCAACTACAACTTCATCGCCCACTACGGCCTGCCGATCAAGAAGAAGGAATTCGCCCTGATCTGCACGGTGCCGATGGACGCGCCGGGCATCAAGCTCATCTCCCGGGCCTCCTACAGCCAGAACGCCGCCGTCGTCGGCTCGCCGTTCGACTACCCGCTCTCCTCGCGCATGGACGAGAACGACGCCATCTTCATCTTCGACAAGGTGCTGGTGCCGTGGGAGAACGTCTTCATGTACGGCGACGTGGAGAAGATCAACGCGTTCTTCCCGCAGTCCGGCTTCCTGCCCCGGTTCACCTTCCAGGGCTGCACCCGTCTGGCGGTCAAGCTCGACTTCATCGCCGGCCTGCTGATGAAGGCCCTCGACGCGACCGGCGCCGGCGGGTTCCGCGGCGTGCAGACCCGCGTCGGCGAGGTCATCGGCTGGCGCAACCTGTTCTGGTCGCTCACCGACGCGATGGTCAACAACCCGGAGCCGTGGATCGGGGACACCGTCATCCCGAAGCTCGAATACGGCCTGACCTACCGGATGTTCGCGATGCAGGGCTACCCGCGCATCAAGGAGATCATCGAACAGGACGTCGCGTCGGGCCTGATCTACCTGCCCTCCTCCGCGGCCGATTTCAAGAATCCGGACGTGCGGCCCTACCTGGACAAGTACGTCCGCGGCTCGGACGGCATCACCGCGGTGGACCGGGTCAAGGTGATGAAGGCGCTGTGGGACTCGATCGGCTCCGAATTCGGCGGCCGACACGAGCTCTACGAGCGCAACTACGCCGGCAACCACGAGAACGTCAAGGCCGAGCTGCTCTTCGCGGCGGAAGGCCGCGGGGACGTGTCCTCGATGAAGGGCCTGGCCGAGCAGTTCATGAGCGAGTACGACCTCGACGGCTGGACCGTGCCCGACCTCGTCGGCAACGACGACGTGTCCCACTTCCGCCGCGCCTGACCACTTCCCGGGAGACACCATGACCATCACCGAAAGCCCCACCGCCGTCGCCTCCGGCAACGCCGCCACCGACAAGTTCAAGGGCGAACGCTTCACCGCCGACACCTCACCGGAGCGGTTGTCCGCCATCGCGACCGAAGCCCTCGCGGGATTCAGCGCGCTGATCCAGAAGCATGCCGTCACCTACGACGAGTACCGCGTGCTCAAGCAGTGGCTCATCGACGTCGGCGAGGGCGGCGAGTGGCCCCTGCTGCTCGACGTGTTCGTCGAGCACGAGATCGAGGACGTCAACTCCCGGCGATTCCGCGGCACCAAAGGCAGCATCGAGGGGCCGTACTACGTTCCGGGCGCCCCCGAACTAGCCGCACAGTGCACCCTCCCGATGCGCGACGAGGATCGCGTCCATGCCCCGCTGGTCCTGCGCGGGCAGGTCACCGACCTCGACGGCCGGGGCCTCGACGGCGCACGCATCGAGATCTGGCACGCCGACGACGAGGGCTACTACTCGCAGTTCGCCCCGCACCTGCCGCAGTGGAATCTGCGTGGCACCGTCGTCGCCGACACCGAGGGCCGTTACGCGATCACCACCATCGAACCGGCCCCGTACCAGATCCCGACGGACGGGCCCACCGGCCGGTTCATCGAGGCGGCCGGCTGGCACCCGTGGCGCCCCGCCCACCTGCACCTGCGGGTGACCGCGCCCGGCCGGCACCCGATCGTCACCCAGCTGTACTTCGCCGGCGGTGAGTGGCTCGACGACGACGTCGCGACGGCGACGAAGCCGGAACTCGTCCTCGACCCCCAGGCCGACGACGCCGGGCGCAGGGTCGCCACGTACGACTTCGCGCTCGACCCGCTCGCCGACTGACACCGCCCCGCCGCCGGTGTGTCTTTCGGGTTGCTCCCGCAGCCCAAAGGACGCACCGGCGGCGAGCCGCCTATCGTGTGAGCCATGAGCGCCGCCGCCGAGTCCGTGTCGAGCATCTACATCGCCGCCCCGGAGGGCGACACCGGCAAGTCCACCGTCGCGCTCGGCCTGCTCCAGGCGCTGTGCGCCTCCGCCGCGCGGGTCGGTGTCTTCCGCCCCATCGCCCGCTCCGACGGCGACCGCGACTACATCCTCGAACTGCTCCTCGAACGCATCACCGTCGACCTCGACTACGACGAGTGTGTCGGCGCCACCTACGACGACGTGCACGCCGACCCCGAGGCCGCCCTCAGCGAGATCGTCGTCAAGTACCACGCCGTCGCGGACCGCTGCGACGCCGTCGTCATCGTCGGCAGCGACTACACGGAGATCGCCAACCCCAGCGAACTCGGCTACAACGCCCGCATCGCCGCGAATCTCGACGCGCCCGTCCTGCTCGTCCTGCGTGGCTCGCGGCGCACCCCCGACGAGGTGGCGCAACTGACCGGCGTGTGCACCGCCGAACTCGCCGCCCAGCACGCCCACCTGACCGGCATCGTCGTCAACCGCTGTCCCGCCGACCGGCTCGACGAGATCGCCGCGGCCGTCGGCGACCGGGGGGTGCCGCTGTGGACGCTGCCGGAGGTGCCGATCCTCGTCGCGCCGACCATGGGGGAACTGCTCACCGCGGTCGACGGCGAACTCTACAGCGGTGACCCGGAACTGCTGCACCGCGAAGCGCTGCGCGTCATGGTCGGCGGCATGACCGCCGAGCACATCCTCGAACGCCTCACCGAGAGCGTCGTGGTCATCGCGCCCGCGGACCGCTCCGACGTGCTCCTCGCCCTCGTCAATGCCAATGCGGCCGAGGGGTTTCCGTCGCTGGCCGGGATCATCATGAACGGCGGGCTCCTGCCGCACCCGGCGGTGGCGCAGCTCGTCGCCGGGCTCAAGCCCAGCCTGCCGATCCTGACGACGAGCCTCGGAACCTTCGACACCGCGTCGGCGGCCGACCGGACGCGTGGCCGCATGGCTCTCGGCGCGCACCGCAAGATCGACACCGCCGTCGCGCTGATGGAACAGCACGTGGACACCGATCAGCTGTTGAGCCGCCTCGACGTGCCCCGGCCGTCCGTCACGACCCCGCAGATGTTCGAGTACCAGCTCATCGACTGGGCACGCCGCCGGCGCCGGCACATCGTGCTGCCCGAGGGCGACGACGATCGGATCCTGCGCGCGGCGGGCCGTGTCCTGCAACGCCGGATCGCCGACCTGACGATCCTCGGCGACGAGACCCAGGTGCGGCGCCGGGCCACCGAACTCGGCGTCGACCTGAGCGCCGCGGAGGTGCTCGATCCCAGATCGTCCGACCTCGCCGAGCAGTTCGCCGAGGAATACGCCCGGCTGCGTGCCCACAAGGGAATGACGATCGAACGCGCCCGCGAAATCATGAGCGACATCTCGTATTTCGGCACGATGATGGTCCATCTCGGCATCGCCGACGGCATGGTCTCCGGTGCCGCGCACACCACCGCCCACACCATCCGGCCGTCCTTCGAGATCGTCAAGACCGAACCCGGCGTGTCCACGGTGTCGAGCATCTTCCTCATGTGCCTGTCGGACCGGGTGCTCGCCTACGGCGACTGCGCGGTGGTCCCCGACCCCACCACCGAACAGCTCGCCGACATCGCGATCTCCTCCGCCGCCACCGCCGCCCGTTTCGGCATCGAACCGCGCATCGCGATGCTGTCCTACTCGACCGGCGAATCCGGGTCGGGCGCCGACGTCGACAAGGTCCGCGCCGCCACCGCCCTGGTGCGCGAACGCCGGCCGGATCTGCCGGTGGAAGGACCGATCCAGTACGACGCCGCGATCGAACCGTCCGTCGCCAGCGCCAAACTGCCCGGCTCGGAGGTCGCCGGCCGGGCGACCGTGTTCATCTTCCCGGACCTCAACACCGGCAACAACACCTACAAGGCCGTGCAGCGCAGCGCCGGAGCCGTCGCCGTCGGGCCGGTACTGCAGGGCCTGCGCAAGCCCGTCAACGACCTGTCGCGGGGGGCGCTGATCCAGGACATCGTGAACACGGTGGCGATCACCGCCATCCAGGCGCAGGAGGCCGACGAATGAGCGCCCGGACGGAAGGCACCGTGCTGGTGCTCAACTCGGGCTCGTCGTCGATCAAGTTCCAGCTCGTCCACCCCGGGACCGGGGAGTCGGTGGCGCACGGTCTCATCGAGCGGATCGGCGAGCCGGAGGGCCGGGTCGTGTTCCACCACACCACCGGAACCGAGGAACACGTCGGTCCGATCGAGGACCACCGGGCCGGACTGCGGATCGTCCTCGACTGGGTGGAGGGACTGGGCCGGCCCCTGCGCGAGGCCGGCATCATCGCCGTCGGCCACCGGCTCGTCCACGGCGGTGAGGTGTTCCACGAGCCCACCCTCGTCGACGACGACGTGGTGCGCACCGTCGAGGAACTGTCCGTTCTTGCGCCGCTGCACAATCCCGCGAACGTCATCGGCATGGAGGTCGCGCGCGAGGAACTGCCCGACATTCCGCACGTCGGGGTGTTCGACACGGCGTTCTTCCACGCCCTGCCCGCCGCAGCCGCGACCTACGCGATCGACCGGGACGTCGCCCGGGCACACGGAATCCGGCGGTACGGGTTCCACGGCACGTCGCACCAGTACGTGTCCGAACGTGCGGCGCGGTTCCTCGGACGCGAGCTGTCGGAGCTGAACCAGATCGTGCTGCATCTCGGCAACGGTGCGTCGGCCTCCGCGATCGCCGGCGGCCGGCCCGTCGACACGTCCATGGGACTGACCCCTCTCGAAGGTCTGGTGATGGGAACCCGGTGCGGTGACATCGATCCCGGCGTGCTGCTGCATCTGAATCGCAGCGCGGGGATGGACGTCGACACCATCGACGGCCTGCTCAACCGGCGCTCCGGGCTCAAGGGCCTGTCGGGTGTCAACGACTTCCGGGCGCTGCTGCGGCTCGTCGCCGAGGGTTCCGAGGACGCGAAGCTGGCCTACGACGTCTACGTGCACCGGCTGCGCAAGTACCTCGGCGCATATCTCGTCGAACTCGGCGGCGTCGACGTCGTCGTGTTCACCGGCGGGGTGGGCGAGAACAACGTCGACGTCCGCCGCGACGCCCTCGCCGGCCTCGAACGCCTCGGCATCGTCGTCGACGACGCACGCAACGTCGCGCCGGAGCGCGGCGAGCGACGCATCTCGGCGGACACGTCGCAGGTGGAGGTCCTCGTGATCCCCACCGACGAGGAGCTCGCGATCGCGCGGGCGGCCGCGGCGCTGGTGTAGGCGAGAGGGACGTTTCTGCGCCGAGCGGGAGGTTGTCGTCGAGGCCACTCGGCCGATGCCGCGAGATCCTCCCGCTCGCTTCCTCACCACCGGGCGCCGGCCGCCCGCAACGCCGCCCGTACTCGCTCGAGCACGACGTCCGGGCGCTCGGCGAGCAGTCGAGCGTCGACTCGGACGACCCGCCATCCCGCGGACTCGAGCAGCGCGTACCGGTCGATGTCCCGGGTGCGCTGGGCGGGGTCCGTCCAGTGGTGTCCGCCGTCGTACTCGACGAGAACCCGCCAGGATCGCCACCCCAGGTCGGCGCGGGCGAGCAGTCGTCCGTCCGCGGCACGGACGTGGATCTGGGTCTCGGGAACAGGAAGCCCGCCGCGCACGAGCAGCAGGCGCGTCCGTGTCTCGGGCGGGGACTCGGCGCCGCCGTCGACGAACTCGAGCACCTGACGCAATGCGGACACCCCACGCGCTCCCGCGTGCCGGCAGGCGAGCTCGCGGATCTCCGCAGGCTTCACACCGGTGGCGTGACACAAGGCGTCGAGGAGTTCGACAGCACGGTCCCCTTTCGCAGTGCGGCCGAGGTCGAACCCCGTCCGCGCCGGACTTGTCACCGTCATTCCGTCCACGCGGCACAATTCGTCGTCGTCCGGGATGCCTTGCCGGACGACGATGCCGGAGGGCGCACGCACGTGACCGGCCCGAAGCAGCTCCGCCGGGGCGGAGCCGTCGATCCACTTCGTCCCGTGCAGCGCCGCGGCCGACAGTCCGGCGAGCGTTCCCCTGCCCGCCGACCACAACCACGCCGCCCGGGCCCTGTTGCGTGCCGTAGGCGCGACACCTCGCCGCACGTAAACATCGCGGTGCAGGCGGACGAATCCGTGCCGCAACTCGTAGGCGGTCAGCGCACCGGACGCGATAGCCTCGGTGCCCCGGAAGGGAGCGTCGAAGGAATGCACGGACGCACACGATGCAGGGCGTCCGGCCGTTGCGGAACCCACCTCGCCGGACTGTGGACAACTTCGGAGTTGTCCACAGGGACGGTGATCGGGCGACCCCCGCGCCGAGCGGGAGGTTGTCGTCGAGCCTACTCGGCCGATGCCGCGAGATCCGCCCGCTCGCTCACAGCAGGCTGCGGGGGCGGATGGCGTTGGCCAGGTCGACGAGCGTGAAGCGGTGGGCGCGCGTCGGCGCGTTGCGGGCCAGGTCCCGCAGACCGGTCTCGGTACCGCTGCGAAGACCCCTCTCGTCGAACGGGACGTCGAGAATCGGGTCCGATTCGCGCCGTGCCGAGTGCCCGGCGCGGACCCAGTCGAGAGCGATCGAGAGCACCAGGGTGCGCATCTGCAGAAGCCGTCCCTCCTCGGGCGACAACGTCGCCACCCGCCGCGCGGCCTCGCGCAGGTCGGCCTCCTCGATCTCCTCGACCGGACGGTCGTGCAGCAGGATCAGCACGGTCGTCATCCGGGCGACGGCGTGGTGCCGGGAACTCGGCGGCACCTGGTCGAGAGCGGCGATCGCGGCTGCCCGCTCGCCGCGGAGGGTGAGTTGCCGCGCCAGACCGAACGCGGCACTCACCACGTTGTGGTCGGTGCGCCACACGGTGCGGTAGTAGTTCTCGCAGAACGCGCGCCAGGCACCGGGATCGTCGCTCTCCCAATGCTGCAGGATGAGTTCGGCCGTGGCCGCCAGGGCGAGCTTGGGTGCGGCCTCGCCGGGCGTCGCGGCGAGCACCTTCTCGAATCTGCCGAAGGCGGACTCGTATTCGCCGTTGATCAACTCGGCGAGACCGGCGTACCAGTCGATGCGCCAGTCCGCTCCCAGGTCACGTTCGAGCTTACCCAGGATCTCGGTGGCGCGCACGCCGTGCCCGAGGTCGAGATGGGCGCGGACCTCGGCGAGGGTGATCTCCCGGGAGAACGAGACGTCGGCCGTGCCGACGACGCGCTCGATGCCGTTGTCGCGCGCGTGGCGCAGCGCGTCGAGGGTCTGCTGAGGTTCGCTGTGCACCGCCGCCGCCAACAGTGCCGCGCTCGGATCGAGCGGGTCGAGCAGCGGAACGGGCAACGCCGCCGCCACATCACGCGCCGCGAGGTTCTCGTCCCGTTCGACACCGTCGACGATCGAATCCGTGCGCCCGACGGCCTCGTCCGTGCCGAACGTCGTCCGCTGCCGGCTGAACACCGACGACAGCCCCGGATGCTCCTCGCCGGTCTGCTGCGACAGGATCTCGCGCAGGACACCGGTCAGCTGGCTCGCCATCTCGTCGGCCGACTCGAACCGCCGCTGCGGATCGGAATCGGTGGCCCGCAGCAGCAGCCGGTGGTAGGACTCGTACTCCGCCAGCAGCGGCGCCTCGGCCGGCGTGGGGAGGCCGTCGGCCGGACGCCCCTGCTTCCACGGCATGTCGAGGGTCAGCACGGCGAGGGTCCGGCCGACGGTGTAGATGTCGGACGCCACGGTCGGGCCGGTGCGCACGATCTCCGGGGCCTGGTAGCCCGGCGTGCCGTACAGGTAGCCGTAGTCCTCGATTCCGGTGACGGCACCGAGATCGATGAGCTTGAGTTGCTCCTCGGTGACCATGATGTTCTCGGGCTTGAGGTCGTTGTAGACGAGCCCGACCGAATGCAGATAGCTCAGCGCCGGCATGATCTCGAGGACGTACGCGACGGCCTGCTCGACGGGCATCCGCGCGGGCTTGGGGCAGGTGTCGAGCACCTCGCGCAGCGAGTGCCCGCCGACGTATTCCATGACGATGTAGCCCATCGGGCTGCCGTCGGGGCGAGGGTGTTCGACGAAGTTGAAGATCTTGACGATGCTCGGATGCGTCACCTCGGCGAGGAACTGCTTCTCGGCCAGCGCGACGGCCTGCGCCTCGGCGTCTCCCGAGTGCAGCAGACCCTTCAGGACCACCCAGCGATCGCTGACGTTCCGGTCGATCGCCAGGTAGATCCAGCCGAGACCACCATGGGCGAGACAGCCCTGCACGACGTACTGTCCGCCGACGACGTCGCCGACCGCGAGCATCGGAGTGAACTCGAACGGGGTTCCGCACGAAGGGCATCGGCCCGACGTCGCGCCCGGTCCGTTGGGGGTGCTGCGGCCGACCGGCTTGCCGCACTTCCAGCAGAACCGTTTGCCCTCGGCGACATGCGGGTCGCGCAGGACGACGGACTCGGGATCGACGGGGGTCGGGACGGGGATGTCGACCATACCTGCGAGACGTCGCCGCGACGGCAGCCGCGACCGGGAGCGGCGCGAGGACGACCGCTGCGACGGCACGCTCGCCTGGCGGCTGCGCTGTGTTTCCGGACCGATGCTCGGTGCTGTTCCCGGGCCGGCGCTCGGTGCGGTCGCCGGACCGGACTCCGGCGGGGCCGCCGGTGCAGTGGCCGGACCGGAATCCGGGGGTGCCGCGGACGCTGTCGCCGGTCCGGTGTCGTCGTCGGTGTCGGACATGGGTTCTCTCTAGTCCACGTACGTCGGGGGCGGCGGCGCCGGGGCGGGCCCCAGGACGGTGAGCCAGCGGTTGTAGATCTGCGTCCACGTGCCGTCCCGACGGATCCGCTCCAGGGTGCCGTTGACGAACCGCACCAGATCCTCACGGCCCTGCGCGATCCCGATGCCGTAGGGCTCGGTTCCGATCGGCGCCCCCACCAGTTCCAGGTACGGGTCCTGGGAGGCGAGCCCGGCGAGGATCGTGTCGTCGGTACTGACCGCGTCGACCTGGCGCTGCTGCAGCACGACGAGACAGTCCGCCCACGACGGGACCGTCAGGATCGCCGCGGACGGCTGCAGTTGCCGCAGACGCATCAGCGACGTCGTGCCGCGCACGACACACACCCGCCGGCCGGCGAGATCGGCGACGTCCCGGACGTCGGAGCCCTGGACCACCAGGACACGCTGCTGGGCGACGAAGTACACCGTGGAGAAGTCGACGCGTTCACGTCGGGCGCACGTGATCGTCATCGTCTTCGCGACGATGTCGACGGTGGAATCCTGCAGGGCCTGCTCCCGGTCCGCGGAGTTCAGGATCCGGAAGTCGAGCAGGTCCGGGCTGCCGAGCAGATCCCGGGCGATCTCGCGGGCGATGTCCACGTCGAACCCGGCGATCCGGCCGGTCGAGGGGTCGCGGAAACTCATCAGGTTGCTGCCGGTGTCGAGCCCGACGACGAGGCGCCCGCGCGCCCGGATCGCATCGAGGGCGGGCCCGGTCGTCGCCCCGTCGGGACGCAGCCCGGCGGTCGGGTCGCCGCAGTCCGGCTCCGGGGGGATCGGCACGTCGGTAGGCGCGAGTGCGGCGCGCTCCGGCAGCGGCGGCTCGGTGTAGGACACGTCGGGGCCGACGACGATCTCCGGCTGCGACGTCGCGCACCCACCGGTGAGGACGGCCGCGGCGACGACGGCGGCGAGGAGGGCGTTGCGGATGTTCACAGGTACTCCCGGATCCGTGGCGCCAGTCCTCCCACGACGCCGATCCCCGCGAGCACGGTCAGCACCCACGCGGCCGGTGCGAGCGCGGACAGCGTGTCCGCGGCGCGGACTTCGTTGCCGCGGAGTTCGGCGCGCGCGAGGTCGATGCCCCGTTCGAGGGCGCGGTCGACGGCGTGGAACTGGGCCGCCGCCTCGTCGGGCCCGGGGCCGGTGGCGAGGATCGCGGCAGCCGGGTAGTCGCCCCGGTCGAGCGCCGCCTGCACGCGGTCGTGCGATGCCAGCCAGGCCGTGCGCGCTTCGGCGGCGCGGCCGGCGGGTTCGGCCTGGGTCTCCACGTCGGCGGCCGCGGAGCCGGTGAGCAACTCGTCGAGACGGTCCATGCTGCCGTCGAACATCGCGTCGTATTCGCCGGTGACGTCCCGCCGGACCAGCTGCAGCGTCTCGGCGGTCCGGGCCTGCTGGGCGAGGATCCGGCTGTCGGTGAAGACCCCGAGCGGTTCGCCGCCGCGCTCGACGGCGTTCCGGGTGGCGCTCGACGAGATCAGTCCCGCAACGAGGAGCCAGCACAGCAGGATCCCCGTCGAGGCGATGGCCGCGAGCAGACCGAGGTTCAGGGTGCGGCGGCTGATCCGCGAGACGATCACGTGCACGCCGGTCAGCGCGACGACCGTCACCAGCAGCATCCCGATCGACGTCCACGGCGGCTGCACGGCCGCACGCTGGGTGGACGTGACGGCGGACGAGCTGCGTTCGTACAGTTCCTGCGCCATCGGCAGCAGTTCGGACTGCATCAGGTGCGAGGCCTCGCCCAGGTAGGCGGCGCCCACGGGGTTTCCGACGCGGTTGTTCGCACGAGCCGTCTCCACCAGGCCGGTGTAGACGGTGAGCCGACCGGCGATGTCCGCCACCAACCGGGCGCCCACCCTGTCGTCCGCGGCGATTCCGCCGGCCGCGGCGACGAGCTGGGTGGACGCCTCGCCGACGGCCTGGGTGTAGCGTTCCCGCACCTCCTCGGGTTCGATACCGCCCGCGATGAAGCCGGTGGCGGCGGCCGCGTCCGCGACGGACAGGGCACTGTAGAGACTCTGGGCGGCGTCGGCGAGGGGTTCGACGGAGGTGAGCAGCCGACTGTGCGTGGCCTGCCGGCTCGTCACGGTCTGACCTGCGACGATGCCGGAGACGATGAGGAGGATCAGCAGCAGGGCGCCGAGCGTGAAGAGTGCGACGGGGGTGGATCGGAGCAGGGCGCGCCAGTCGTCGGCGCGGCGGTCGTGGTCGACGACGGGACCGGACACGTCGCCGCGCTGGAGGCGACCCCCGACCGCGCCGAGCGTGGGGGTCACGCGCACGTCCACGAGAGCACCCCTTCCGATGTGGCACTGTGTGTGGCGAGCATATAAGCAGTACTGGGATGTTGTTGCCGTCCGAGGACGGTGGACGCCCGGCTCGCGGCCTGCGACCGGGCGGCAGGGAGGCGGACGCGATGCGAGGTGACGGGGACGGCTGGGCCGTCGGACCCGACGGTGGTCGCCGGTGGGGCAGATTCGGCGCGGCCGGGCTGCTGCTGCGTGCACCGCTGCCCGACGGCACCCCGGCCGTGTTGCTGCAGCACCGCGCGGCGTGGAGCCACCAGGGCGGCACGTGGGCGCTGCCCGGCGGCGCCCGCGACAGCGACGAGAGTCCCGTCGTCGCGGCTGTACGGGAAGCCGAGGAGGAGACCGGGATCGACCCGGCTGCCGTGAGCGTGCGCACCGAGCGGGTCACCTCCGGCGTCGACGGAGGATGGACGTACACCACGGTCGTCGCGGACACCCCGAGCCCGATGGAGACGACCCTCAACGGGGAGAGCACCGAACTGCGCTGGGTGCCGGAGGCGGACGTCGAGACCATGCCCCTGCACTCCGGGTTCGCGGCCGCCTGGCCGGACCTGCGGACCCGGGCGGTGCGGATGCTGCTCGACACGGCCAACGTCCTCGGCGCGCGGCCGAACGGCTGGTGGCGCGACCGGCCGGGCGCCACCGCACGACTGCTCGCGGAGCTGGCGGAGTCGGTGCCCCGCACCGTCGAGCTGCCCGGCGGCTCGTTCGGCTGGGTGAGCCGCATCGAGGCGGTCCTCGAGGGGCAGGCCCGCGCGGCGGTGATCGACGACGACCGCACCCTGGTGCACACCGCCGCCGGCAGCGGAGACGACGAACTGGCCGTCCTGGCGAAGGGCACGTCGGCGGTCCTGGACCAGGTGCTCACCGTGGTGGTGACGGCCGACCGGGGACTGCGCGCCCGGCTGCCCGGGGATGTGCCGACCCTGGCGCCGTCGACGGTGCTCGACTGGCTGTGACGGACCGTCAGCGGGCGGCGCCGCCAGTGCGGCCGCCGCGGGTGCGCGACCGGCTGTGACGGACCGTCAGCGGGGCAGCGCGGCCTTCAGCGCGGCCGCCGCGGTCCGCGGATTCGGTGCCGCGGTGATGGCGCGGACCACCGCGATGCGGGTGGCGCCGGCGTCGAGCACCTCGGGCAGCCGCTCGGCATCGATGCCGCCGATGGCGAACCACGGCCGCCGCGGCTGCGACCGGACCACCTCCCGCAGCACCTCGAGTCCCGCTGCGGTGCGACCCGGCTTGGTGGGGGTCTCCCACACCGGTCCGTTGGCGAAATAGTCGACACCGTCCTCGATGTCGGCGAGGCTGGCCTGGGCCCGGCTGGCGGTCGAGCGGCCGATCACCACGTCGTCGCCGAGGACCTGCCGGGCGTACCGCACCGGCAGGTCGCCCTGCCCGAGGTGCAGGATGTCGGCGCCGGCGGCCAGGGCGATGTCGGCGCGGTCGTTGACGGCCAGCAGGGCGCCGTGCCGGTGGCAGGCGGCGGCGAGCACCTCGAGTGCTTCGAGTTCCTCGCGCGCCTCGAGCGGGCCGAACTTCTTCTCGCCTGCCGAGCCCTTGTCGCGGAGCTGGACGATGTCGACACCGCCCGCAAGGGCCTCCTCGACGAATCGGGCCAGGTCGCCGGTGTCGCGACGGGCGTCGGTGCACAGGTAGAGCCGAGCCTGCGCGAGGCGTTCCCGGGGGGCGGGATGGTTGCCGCGGTAGGTAGTCACGGCGGAGACGGTAGTCTCTGCTCTGAACGAATCGACACGGGAGTCCCGGGGATCGCGGGGCTGAGAGGGGGCCTGCCGGCCCCGACCGTCAGCACCTGAACCGGATCATGCCGGCGCAGGGAGTGAGGTGGACGAACTGTTGGGAACCGTATCCGTTGTCGGCGGAGGCGTGATCGGGCTGTCGATCGCCTGGCGCGCGGCCCGGGCCGGCTGGACCGTGACCGTGTACGACCCGTCCCCGGGAGCCGGGGCGTCCTGGGTGGCCGGGGGGATGCTGGCGCCCTTGTCGGAGGGATGGCCGGGTGAGGAACACGTCCTCGAGCTGGGCGCCGCGTCGCTGGCCCGCTGGCCGGCGTTCGGCGCCGAGCTGCTGGGGGAGACCGGCCTCGACCTGTTCACCTCCACTGCATCGCTGACCGTCGCGCTGGACGCGGCCGACGCCGCCGACCTGCGCACGATCGCCGAGTGGGTGTCGGCCCAGGGATACGAGATGCGCGTGCTCGGCCGCGCCGAGGTGCGCGAACTCGAGCCGTCGCTCGGCCCGCGCATCCGTCTCGGGCTGCTGGCCCCGGACGAGCTGGCCGTGGACAACCGGGTTCTCGTCGACGCGCTGCGACGGGCGGCCGCCGCGGCCGGGGTCACCTTCGTCGACGAGCCGGTCCGTGACGTCACGGACCTGGACGCCGACCGGGTGGTGCTCGCGGCCGGCGCCGCCTCGGCGCGGCTGTGGCCGGCCTTGCCGGTGCGGCCGGTCAAGGGGGAGATCCTGCGGTTGCGGACCCGTCCGGGCGCGGCTCCCGCCCCACACCGGACGGTCCGCGGCAGCGTGCACGGCCGGCCCGCGTACCTGGTGCCGCGCGCGGACGGGTTCGTCGTCGGCGCAACCCAGTACGAGGCCGACGACACGCAGGTCACCGTCGCGGGGGTGCGGGATCTCATCGCCGACGCCGAGACGCTGTTCCCGGCGATCGGCGAGTACGAGCTGTACGAGGCGAGTGCGGGCCTGCGACCCGTGAGCCCGGACAACCTGCCGCTGATCGGCCGGCTGTCCGAGCGGGTGATCGCCGCGACCGGGCACGGTCGCAACGGTGTGCTGCTGACCCCGGTCACGGCGGACGCGGTGGTCGCGGAGCTCGCGGACGAACCGCTCGCTGTGGCGAAATATGCTGATCCGCAACGATTTACCGAGGAGTGAGTGTGATGAACGGTGCGCCGACGGTGGGAGTCACGGTCAATGGGGAGGAGCGCTGGTTCGCCGAGGCGCCGACGATGGCCGAGTTGCTGAGCGGGCTCGGGCTGCCCGACAGGGGGGTCGCCGTCGCCGTGGACGGTGCCGTCTTCCCCCGGGGACGCTGGTCCGAGCGCGTCGAGAAGGGCTGGCAGATCGAGGTGCTGACGGCGGTGCAGGGTGGCTGAGCGCGACTTCGGCCCCGACCCCGGCCACGACCTGCCGCCCCTGACGATCGCCGGACGCAGCTTCGCCTCGCGGCTGATCACCGGCACCGGTGGGGCCGCGAATCTCGCCGTGCTCGAGGAGGCCCTCGTCGCCTCCGGCACCGAACTGACCACCGTGGCGATGCGCCGGGTGGACGCGGCGTCCGGGACCGGCGTGCTCGATCTGCTGCGCCGCCTCGACATCGCGCCGCTGCCCAACACCGCCGGCTGCCGCGGCGCCGCCGAGGCGGTGCTCACCGCGCAACTCGGTCGCGAGGCGCTCGGGACGGACTGGGTCAAGCTCGAGGTCGTCGCCGACGAACGCACGCTGCTGCCCGACGCGATCGAACTCGTCTCGGCCGCCGAACAACTCGTCGACGACGGGTTCGTCGTGCTGCCCTACACCAACGACGATCCGGTGCTGGCGCGACGGCTCGAGGACGTCGGCTGTGCCGCCGTGATGCCGCTCGGCTCGCCCATCGGCACGGGGCTGGGCATCTCCAACCCGCACCACATCGAGATGATCGTCGAGGCCGCCGGGGTGCCGGTGATCCTCGACGCGGGCATCGGTACCGCGTCCGACGCCGCGCTCGCGATGGAACTCGGGTGCGACGCGGTGCTGCTGGCGACCGCGGTGACCCGGGCGAAGGACCCGGCGCTCATGGCGTCGGCGATGCACCACGCCGTCGAGGCGGGCTTCCGGGCCCGGCACGCGGGCCGCATCCCGAAGCGGTTCTGGGCGCAGGCCTCGTCGCCGCTCGAACCCTGAGGCGACCGGATGTGAGGCGGTGACGGTCGGTTTCTCGACGGACCCGGGGGTGCCGCACGCGTCGCGGCACCCCCGGCCTCGTCGAGGGCGGAGAACGGTCGTGCACGGGGGGCACTGCCCGCGCTCGCAGGGCGGCAGCGGCGGCGGACGAAGGTCGTGCGAAACCGGTCGCCGCGCAATGCCGGCGCCCGCCGCCCGCCTATTGCCTCCAGCGGATCGGGGGAGCAAGGTGAAACCCGGGGGGACGACAACGACCGGCGGCGCCGCGTCGGCACCGCCCTGAGGAGAAGGGTGCCGATCGTGTTCGCACGCTCGACCACAATTCACGCGCATCCGTCGTACATCGACGCCGGGATCCGGCACGTACGCGACACCGTGATGCCCACGCTGGCAGACATCGAGGGCTGCCTCGGCATGTCCCTGCTCATCGATCGCGGCACGGGCCGGTGCATCGCGACCAGTTCGTGGCGGGACGAGGACTCGATGCGCGCCAGCGAGGACCCGGTGCGCATGCTCCGTGACGACGCGGCCAGGATCTTCCACGGCACCACGGAGGTGTCGCGGTGGGAGATCGCCGTCGTGCATCGCGACCACCGTTCGGATCGCGGGGCCTGGTGCCGGGTCACGTGGGTCGAGACCGATCCGGCGCACATGGACCGCGGCGTCGACCTGTGGAAGATGGGCGCACTGCCCGAGCTGGAGGAACTCGACGGGTTCTGCAGCGCCAGCCTGATGATCGACCGCGCATCCGGCCGCGGGGTGTCGTCGGTGACGTTCGACAGCGCCGAGGCGATCGAACCCCACAGGGAACGCCTCGACGGTATCCGGGCCGCAGTGACTCGCGAGGCGGGCGCGGAGATACTCGACACCTGCGAATTCGAGCTCGCCATCGCGCACCTGCACGTCCCCGAGACGGTGTGAACCGCAGGCTCGGGACCGGTCGTCCTCGATCCGGCGAAGTCTCGTCGCCGGCCGAAATGTCGCCCTGGCCGGAGTGAGCGCGGTGCGGGGTCTTCGGTCCGGACGGACCTGCGCGGTCGCGGGTGGGACTCGCGCCTGCTGAACCGTGGCGGTGGGTGAGTGTCGGGGCGGAGGACGACCCCGCGCGGCGCGATCCGGCCGAATCGGGCAGGCTGTGGGTCATGATCGAAGTGACCGGACTGACGAAGACCTTCGGTTCCACCGTCGCCGTCGACGACGTGACGTTCACCGTCCGGCCGGGGATCGTCACCGGATTCCTCGGCCCCAACGGTGCCGGGAAATCCACGACGATGCGGATGATCCTCGGCCTCGACCGGCCCACCGCCGGGACCGCGCTGATCGGCGGCGTCCCCTACCGCCAGCTGAAGCGGCCGCTGCGGACCGTCGGTGCCTTGCTGGATGCGCGCTGGGTGCACCCGAACCGGTCGGCGCGGGCCCACCTGCGCTGGCTCGCCGCATCCAACGGGCTGCCGAACTCGCGGGTCGAGGAGGTGCTCGCGCTCGTCGGCCTGACCGAGGTGGCCGACAAGCGCGCGGGCGGCTTCTCGCTCGGCATGTCGCAGCGGCTGGGACTGGCCGGCGCGCTGCTCGGGGATCCGAAGGTGCTGTTGTTCGACGAGCCCGTCAACGGCCTCGACCCCGAGGGCATCGTGTGGATCCGCCGATTCATGCAGGCCCTCGCGGCGGAGGGGCGCACCGTGCTCGTGTCGAGCCACCTGCTGTCGGAGATGGCGCAGACCGCGGATCATCTGCTGGTGATCGGCCGGGGCCGGCTCATCGCGGACACGTCCGTCGCGGAGTTCGTCGAGCGGGCGTCGGAGGCGACGGTGCGGGTGCGCAGCCCGCAGCTCGACACCCTCCGCACGGCACTGGCCGGGCAGGGCCACGCCGTCCGGGACGACGACGGCGCGCTGATCGTCAGCGGCGTCACCACCGCGCAGGTCGGGGAGCTCGCCGCCACGCACTCGGTCGTGCTGCACGAGCTGGCGAGCCGGAACGCCTCGCTCGAGGAGGCGTTCATGAAACTGACCGGAGACGACGTGGAGTACCAGGGAGCCGTGGCCGGAGACCCGGCCGTGCAGCCCATGAAGGGGGAGCTGCGATGAGCGTGGCCGTCGACAACACCGGGGCGGCGAGCGTGGCCGTGGACACCGTCAAGGCGGAACGGATCAAACTCACCTCCACCCAGTCGCCGTGGTGGTGCACCGTCGTGATCGTCGCGCTCGGCCTGGGCCTCGCCGCGATCCTCGGCGCCGCCTCCAAGGCGAGCATGTCCGTCGACGACGAGATGGGCCGGTTCTACCCGACCGTGGACGTCGCGGTCAGCGGCGTCGCCGGCTTCGGCGTGCTCGTGCTGATGATCCTCGCGGCGCTGTCGGTGACGAGCGAGTACCGGTTCGGGGTCATCCGCACCACGTTCCAGGCGATGCCGAACCGCAGCGTCGTGCTCGTCGTCAAGGCGCTGCTGATCGGGCTGTTCGGCGCGGTGCTCACCGGCGTGCTGGCGCTCGCGTCGTTCGCCCTCGCCAAGGCCCTCGCGGGCCCGGAGGCCGGGCGGGAACTCGTCCTCGAGGGCGACCAGGCCTGGCGGTCGATCTACGGCGTCTCGATCTACGCGCTGCTGTGCGCAGTGCTCGCCGTCGCCGTCGGGGCGCTGCTGCGCCAGTCCGCCGGCACCATCGCGCTGCTGTTGCTGTGGCCGCTGCTGATCGAGTCGCTGTTCGCCTTGTTCGGTTCGTTCGGCCGGCAGGTGCAGCCCTTCCTGCCGTTCGCCAATGCCAACCACTTCCTCGGCAGCGATCAGGGCATCGACTTCCACTGGGGACCGTGGGGTTCGCTGGTGTACTTCGCGGTGTTCGTCGCCGTGGTGTTCGCGGCCGCGCTGGTCGTGGTGAACCGGCGCGACGCGTGAGTATCCTCGGCGGATGAACCGGGGAGCGCGGGTACGGGCCGGGGGCGTCGCTGCAGCGATCGTGCTGCTGGCGGCGGCATGTTCGGAGGAGCCACCGCCACCACCACCGGTGGATCCGGCCGCGCTGGCGCAGGCCGTGGGAATCGATGCGGTGGTCGGGCATCTCACCGAACTCGACCGCATCGCCACCGAGCACGACGGCAACCGCGCCGTGGGCACCGCCGGCTACGACGCGAGCGTGGACTACGTCGCCGGCCGGCTGCGCGACGCCGGATTCGACGTGCAGACCCCGGAGTTCGACGTCCGCAGTTTCGACGTCGAGGCCGAGACCCTGACCGTCGCCGGCGCGCCGGTGCCGGTCCGGGCCCTCGAGTTCTCGCCGTCGACCGGTCCGGACGGACTCACCGCCCGCCTCGTGCCGGTGCCCGCCGACGACACGCCCGGGTGCGAGGCCTCCGACTACGAGGGGCTCGACGTCTCCGGTGCCGTCGTGCTCGTCACCCGCGGGGTGTGCCCGTTCTCCGTCAAGCAGCAGGTCGCTGCGGAACGGGGGGCGGCGGCGCTCCTCGTCGCCAACAACGAGGACGGTGCGCTCACCGGCGCGACGCTCGGCGAGGAGGGCGACGACCGCGTGCCCGCCGCGGGGATCAGCGGCGCCGACGGCCGCGCGCTCGCCGCTGCCCCCGCCACCGTGACCCTCCTCCTCGACACCCGCATCGAGAGCGTGCGCTCGCGCAACGTGCTCGCGCAGACCGCCACGGGCTCGACCGACGACGTGGTCGTCGTCGGCGCCCACCTCGACAGCGTCCCGGAGGGCCCGGGCGTCAACGACAACGGCACCGGCGTCGCTGCGGTGCTCGAGACGGCGCTGCAACTCGGCAGCGAACCGGGCGTCACCAACGCGGTGCGGTTCGCGTTCTGGGGCGCCGAGGAGGTCGGGCTGGTCGGCTCCACCGACTACGTGGCCTCCCTGGACGACGCCGGCCGCGAGGACATCGCCCTGTACCTGAACTTCGACATGCTCGGCTCGCCCAATCCGGGATACCTCGTCTACGACGGCGACGACTCCGACGCGGTGGGCACCGGTCCGGGACCGGAGGGCTCGGCGGGCATCGAGCGCACGTTCCTGGCCTACCTGACCTCGCGCGGCATCGCCGCCGACGGCACCGATTTCGACGGGCGCTCCGACTACGGGCCGTTCGTGGACGCGGGCATCCCCGCGGGCGGTGTGTTCTCCGGTGCCGACGACCGCAAGACCCCGGAGCAGGCGCAGAAGTGGGGCGGCACGGGCGAGGAACCGTTCGACCCGAACTACCACAGCCCGCAGGACACGCTCGCGAACATCGACCGGGCGGCACTCGCCGTCGCCGCCTCGGCCGTCGGATACGGGGTCGGCACGTATGCGCGGGCCGTCACGGGACCGGACGGGGTTCCGGTCGGACCGCAACGCACCGAGGTCCGATCCGATGGATGAGACACCGGGGTTCGGTCGTCGCCTCGTGGACCGATTCGCGGCCGTCGACCGGCGGCCCGAACTGGTCCGGCTGGCCCGGCGGCTGCGACGCACCCTGCCCGGCGACCCCGGCTTCGGCGATCCGTTGTCCACGGCGGGGACCAGCGGGCCGCAGGCGGTCGCGCGGCTGGCCGGGAGGTGGCGAGACGTCGACGAGCCGAGCGCGGTGCACGAACTCGGCTTCGGCGTGCTGCAGGCGTGGCAGGCGCTGCTCGAACGCACCGGCGCCGGGCGCGGCGACCGGGAGGTCACCGTGGTCTTCACCGACCTCGTGGGATTCTCGACGTGGTCCCTCGCCGCGGGCGACGTCGCCACCCTCGACCTGCTGCGGCGCGTCGCCTGGGCACTGGAGCCGGCGTTCACCGACCGTGGCGGCACCATCGTCAAACGGCTCGGCGACGGTCTGATGGTGGTGTTCGACCGGCCGGAACGGGCGCTGGAAGCGATCTTCGCGGCCCGAGCCGCCCTGACCGAGGTGACCGTGGACGGCTACCGGCCACGGATCCGGGTCGGCGCTCACACCGGCCTGCCCCGGCGGATCGGCAGCGACTGGCTGGGCGTCGATGTCACCGTCGCGGCCCGCATGATGGAGCTCGCCGGGAACGGGCACGTGGTGGTGTCGTCCGCGACGCTCGACGCCTTGCCGCCCGGCGCGGTCGACGCGCTCGGTCTCGAGGTGCGCCCGCATCGGCGTGGGCTGTTCACCTCGGCCCCCAAGGGTGTGCCGCCCGAACTCGGGATCTGGCGGGTCAGGACTGCAGTCGCCACAGGGGGTTGACCGGGCCGTGCCCGGCGCCGAGGTCGTACGACCACTCGAGGCACCGGGTGACCCACTCCTTGCCGAACGCGACGGCGTCGGGCACCGACCACCCGTGGGCCAGGGCCGACGCGATCGCCGCGGCGAGCGTGTCGCCGCCGCCGTGGTCGTTGCCGGTGTCGATGCGGGGACTGGTGAACTCGAGAAAACGATCCCCGTCGAACAGCAGGTCGGTGCTGACCTCGGAGGTGCGCAGGTGCCCGCCCTTGACGACGGCCCACTGGGCGCCGAGGTCGTGCAGCGCCTCGGCGGCGCGCCGCGCGGAAGCGTCGTCGACGACCTCGATACCGGTGATGAGCCGCACCTCGTCGAGGTTCGGCGTGACCACGGTGGCCTGCGGGATCAGGGTGTGCCGCACCGCGTCGAGGGCCTCCGCGTGCAGCAGGGGATCGCCGTGCATCGACGCGCACACCGGGTCGACCACGAGCGGTACCGGCCGGTCCCGGCCGATGCCGACCTCGGTGCACACCGCGGCGACCGCCTCGATGATCCCGGTGGAGGCGAGCATGCCGGTCTTGGCGCCCGAGACCCCGATGTCCTCCACCACGCAGCGCACCTGCGCGGCCACCGTCTCGGGCGGGATCTCGTGAAAGCCGCTGACGCCCACGGAGTTCTGCACGGTCACGGCCGCGACGGCGACGCAGGCGTGCACGCCGCACATCGCCATGGTGCGCGAGTCGGCCTGGATCCCGGCCCCACCCCCCGAATCGGTGCCGGCGATGGTGAGGGCACGGACCGGGGTTCGGCCCTTCGGGGGCAGGGGCAGCAGCTTCACGGCTGCGACCCTACCGATCCGGTCCGATTGCCGGCCCGGCCCCCCGGCTCGGATCCCGGCCGCGCGTGCGGCCGCCGATGTGCGCTGCCACACCGGCGCGGCACCGTCCCGGGGCAACGTCCAGTTTTGTCTCACACGTCTCGGCAGATGCACCCTGCATGCTCTATAGTGGCGTAGGTCACAGTTCGGTTACGGCACCACGGAGGGGATCATGCTCGTCAACTCGCCGCGCACCGAGGTGACCGACAACAAGGATCAGAACCGCTTCGAGCTACGCCTGAACGGGGATCTTGTCGGGATCCTCGGGTATTTCGACACGGATCGTCCCTCCGGCGTGCCCGGACGCAACCATCCCGTCGTCGATTTCCTGCACACCGTCATCGTCGAGGACTTCGGGCACCGTGGGCTCGCGGGCGTTCTCGTGGGCCGCTCCCTGGATCTCGCGCGCGAGCGGGGCTGGCGGGTCCGTCCCGTGTGCACCTATGTGCAGCGCTTCCTCACCGCCCACCCCGAGTATCGGGACGTCGTGCTGCCCCTCGAGCCGGCCGCCGGTCGTCGCTGACGCCGGGCCGGGGACCGGACGTCTCAGTCCGCGAGGTCGACGACGACCGGCGCGTGGTCGCTCGCCCCCTTGCCCTTGCGCTCGTTGCGGTCGATCTCCGCGCCGGCCACACGCGCCGCGAGCGCCGGGGAACCGAGGACGAAGTCGATCCGCATGCCCTGACGCTTCGGGAATCGGAGCTGGGTGTAGTCCCAGTAGGTGTACACCCCCGGGCCCGGGGCGTGCGGGCGCACCACATCGGTGAAGCCGCTGTCGAGGAACGCGCGGAACGCCTCCCGTTCCGGCTCCGACGTGTGGGTCTTCCCCTCGAAGAACGCCGGATCCCACACATCCTCGTCGGTGGGCGCGATGTTCCAGTCGCCGACGAGCGCGATCTGCGTCTGCGGGTCGGCGGCGAGCCAGGCCTGGGCGTCGGCGCGCAGCTTCGCGAGCCACTCGAGCTTGTAGACGTAGTGGGGATCGGCCAGTTCGCGGCCGTTGGGCACGTACAGGCTCCACACCCGCACCCCGCCGCACGTCGCGCCGATCGCCCGGGCCTCCTGCGCCGGGTCGGCGTCCGGGTCCTTGGTGAATCCGGGCTGGTCCTCGAACCCGATCTGCACGTCGTCGAGACCGATGCGGGAGGCGATGGCCACGCCGTTCCACTGGGAGAGCCCGACGTGTGCGACCCGGTAGCCGAGCTCTTCGAACCGCTCGTACGGAAACTGCTCGTCCTTGCACTTGGTCTCCTGCATGGCGAGCACATCGGTGCCCGACCGCTGCAACCAGTCGAGGATCCGGTCGGCACGGGCACGGACGGAGTTCACGTTCCAGGTAGCAAGACGCACGGTCCCACTCTAGGCGAGCGGGCGGACAGGTTCCGTCGCGTACCGGTAGCGATGGTGCTCGACGAATCCGAGCGCCCGGTACAGGCCCCGGGCGGCGTCGTTGTCCGCTGCGACCTGCAGGTATGCGTGGGTGGCGCCGTGGTCGCGTCCCCACTGCAGCAGGGCGCCGCACACGAGCGTGCCGAGGCCGTGCCGGCGGTGTGCGGCGGCCACCTCCACGGCGGTCAGCCCCACCCAGCGCCGCCCGTCGGGGGCATCGGTGACCGCGGCACGGGCGATCGCCAGGGTCGCGGTGTCGCTGCCGATACGGCCGAACCCCAGCGCGCCGCCCAGGACGGACTCGACGACCGCCCGGCCCTCGGCGGGCACCGGAGCACCGCGATACCGGTACAGCGACAGCCAGCCGGCGTCCGGGCGGGGGCTCACGGCCACGGGGGTGGTGACACCGGGCAGTGGCACGTTGTCGAGGTCGGCGGCCAGCACCTGCACCTCGTCGCTCGGGGTCCATCCGTGCGGGATGCGCGCGAGCCGGTCCGGCAGCAGGAGCCGCAGCGGCAGGCCCCGTTCCGCGAACCACCCGCGCATCCGGGCGTGCACGTCCGGGTCGAGGGGGTCCGCGACCGTGCCCGGGTCGCCCAGCGGCGTGGCGGAGTTCGCACGACCGGTGAAGCCGGCGCCGGCCCGCAGGAGCCAACCGTCGATCCAGCCCTGCTCGAGCCCGGGCCAGGCGGCGGCTGCGGCGTTCTCGAGGGCGCGGATCTCGCCGGTGCGGATCGGGCGGGCGCCGAGTGCCTTGAGCGCCACCACGGCGTCGGGCGCGACCTGCACGAGACGGCTGTCGGCGGTGCGGACCACCACCGCCGGGTCGAGGGCGACCAGTTCCCCGATCACGTCGGTCATCGGGTGGCTGTACCCGGCGGGCAGCCGGTAGCGCAGCACCACCCGGGTGCCGACGGGCACGGGCTGCTCGGTCGTCACCGGGGCGTCAGTCCTCGTCGTCGTGGCCGAACGGGTCCTCGACCGTTCCCGGCACCCAGCTCAGGCCGGGCACGCCCCATCCGGCCCGCTTGATGGTCTTCTTCGCGGCCCGGGCGTTGCGACCGATGAGCTTGTCGACGTACAGGTAGCCGTCGAGGTGGCCGACCTCGTGCTGCAGCATCCGGGCGAAGAAGCCGTGGCCCTCGATCTCGACCGGGTCGCCCTGGGCGTCGGTGCCGGTGACCTTCGCCCACTCGGCGCGCCCGGTGGGGAACTGCTCGCCGGGGACCGACAGGCATCCCTCGACGTCGTCGTCGGGGTCGGGCATGGTCTCGGGGATCTCCGACGTCTCGAGCACCGGGTTGATCACCTCGCCGCGGCGGCGGACCACGGTGCCGGACTCGTCCAGGTCGGGGCAGTCGTAGACGAACAGCCGCAGGTCGACTCCGACCTGGTTGGCGGCCAGGCCGACGCCGTTCGCCGCGTCCATCGTCTCGTACATGTCGGCGATCAGCTGGGCCAGTTCGGCCGGCGACTGGGTGACCGGTTTCGTCGGGTGATGCAGGACGGGGTCACCGACGATCCGGATCGGAAGTATTGCCATGGTGCAAGAGGATAGTGGGCGGGACTCGCCCGTCCGTTGAGCCGGTACCTGTCGTACCACCGTGGTTGAATTGCCCTCGGAAACACCCGGGTCCGATCGGATGCCGGTGTGATTCGAGGCAGTCGAGGAGTGAGATGGACGGCGCAGCAGCGCATATCGGTAACGAATCCGAGCAGGTTTCCGACCGGAGCAACCACGCCGAGAACAACCCCGCCGTCGTGGATCCGGCGGGCACGGACGGTCTGTCTCGCCGCGAACGCGACATCCTCGCTTTCGAACGGCAATGGTGGAAGTACGCGGGTGCCAAGGAAGAGGCGATCAAGGAGCTCTTCGGTCTGTCCGCGACCCGTTACTACCAGGTCCTCAACGCCCTGGTGGACCGGCCGGAGGCCCTGGCGGCGGACCCCATGCTCGTCAAGCGGTTGCGGCGCCTGCGCGCGAGCCGGCAGAAGGCCCGGGCCGCGCGCCGGCTCGGGTTCGAGATCACCACGTAGTGCGAGTACGACGGTGCTCCGGCGGACGCGGCAACTAAGGTCGACAGCGTGAGCACAACCTCGGAATCGTCGGGTCCGCCGCTGCGAGCGCTCGCGATGGTGCTGATCTCTCTCGCCATCCTCTTCGCGGGCCTCGGCCTGGCCTCGCTCGGAAGCTCCGATTCCGAGGGCTCTGCTCCCGAGCCTGCGACCGAACCGGCCGCCGCGCCGGCGACCACCTCCGTGACGTCGGCGCCGTTCGCCGCGACCTCGGCGCGGACGACGACCGCCGGCGCGACGACGACGGTCTCCGCCACCACCTCCCCCGGGACTGCCGCCGCACCGGTACGGGTGTTCAACAACAGCAACGTCTCCGGGCTCGCCGCCCAGACGGCCGGCCTGCTCGAGGACGAGGGATTCACCGTCTCGGAGACGGGCAACTACAGCGACGGCGTGATCGAATCCACGTCCGTGTACTACGGCACGGGTCCGGGGGAGCGGCAGACCGCCGAGGCGGTGGCCGAGGCGCTGGGGGTGACGGCGCAGCCGCGCTTCGCCGGGATCGAGGACTCCGCGCCCGGGGTCATCGTCATCGTCACCTCACCGTGAGGGCGTCCGCCGCCCGGTTATGATCGGGTGACTTTTCGCCACTTCGAAGGAGCGGTTTGATGGCCTCGAGTTCCACCCGTCGCATGTCCTGGCGTGCCCTGGCCCCGATCGTCGCGATCGCTGCGGTGGGCCTGAGCGCGTGCTCGAACAGCGAGGAGCCGAGCGACACCCCCGGCACCACCCCGCCGGTGTGGACGGGTTCCCCCGCCCCGGAAGGTGCCGACGAGGCCCACGGCGGCGGCGCCGTCCCGGGCGAGGCCACGGCGGGCGCATCGGGTAGCCACGGCGGCGGCGCGGACAACTCCGCCGAACTGCGGACCCCGGCCGGCGAGGCCGCCGGCACGGTCACCTTCACCGAGGTCGACGGGGGTATCGAGGTCACGGTCGACCTCGAGGGCATGCCGGCCGGCTACCGCGGCGTCCACGTCCACGAGGTCGGCAAGTGCGAGACCAACTCCACCGCACCGACCGGAGGCGAGCCCGGCAACTACCTGTCCGCGGGCGGGCATCTGCAGGCCGGCGGCAACACCAGCGTCCCCGAGAGCGGGGACCTCGGCGCGGTCGTGGTGCGCGAGGACGGCACCGGGTCGCTGACCGTCACCACCGAGGAGTTCACCCTCGACGACCTGCAGGGCGGGGACGGCACCGCCGTCGTCGTCCACCAGGAAACCGCCGCGGGTGAGCGTCTCGCCTGCGGCGTCGTCTCCTGACGGCGACCTCCCGACACTGCCATCCACAGGGCCCCGGCGACCGGCGACGGTCACCGGGGCCCTGTGGTTGGATCGACTCGTGCCCGTACCGTTTCCCGGTTCGCCCCGCCCGACCCTCGGCGTCGAGTGGGAGATCGCGCTGGTGGACAAGAAGACCCGCGACCTGTCCAACACCGCCGCCGTCGTCTTCGACGCGGTCGAGCGGCGTGCCGGTCAGACCCCGCGGCTCACCAAGGAGTTCCTCCGCAACACCGTCGAGCTCGTCACCGATGTGCACGACACCGTCGCCGAGGCCGTCGACGACCTCGCCGAGTCCCTCGACCTGTTGCGCACGGCTGCCGATCCTGCGGGTGTGGATCTGATCTGCGCCGGCACCCACCCGTTCGGGCAGTGGACCGACCAGGTCGTCACCCGGTCCCCGGACTACGACGAGATGATCGAGCGCACCCGCTGGTGGGGCCGGCAGATGCTCATCTGGGGGGTGCACGTCCACGTCGGTGTCTCCTCCGCCGAGAAGGTCATCCCGATCCTCAATGCGCTGCTGGTGAAGTACCCGCACATGCTGGCCCTGTCGGCGTCCTCGCCGATCTGGGCGGGCGTGGACACCGGTTACGCGAGCAACCGTGCCCTGATGTTCCAGCAGCTGCCGACGGCCGGGCTGCCGTACCACTTCGAGAGCTGGGCACAGTACGAGAGCTTCATCGAGGATCAGCTCAAGTCCGGTGTCATCACGAAACCGGGCGGCATGCACTGGGACATCCGTCCGTCGCCGAGGTGGGGCACCATCGAGATCCGGGTGTTCGACGGCATCACCAACAAGGCCGAGCTGGCCGCCCTCGTCGCGCTCGTGCACTCGCTCGTCGTGTACTACGACGAACGGCTCGAGCAGGGCGAGCAGCTACCCACCCTGCAGCCGTGGCACGTCAAGGAGAACAAGTGGCGTGCCGCCCGCTACGGCCTCGAGGCCGAGGTGATCCTCGACCCGGTGTGCCATGAACGGCTCGTCACCGACGACCTGAACGATCTGCTCGAACAGCTCACCCCCACGGCAGTGCGGCTCGGCTGCGCGGACGAACTCGCCCAGGTGGCGCAGATCCCCGTGCGGGGGGCCTCCTACCAGCGGCAACGCCGGATCGCGGAGCAGACCGGCGGCGACCTCGTCGCCGTGGTGGATTCGCTGGTGGAGGAACTGCGGGCCTGATCCGGCGGCCGCGTTCCCGCGCAGTTCACGCGCTGTTTACCATGTGTCGGTGTCGATCCGAGAGGTGGAGCGCCCGAAGGCGCAGCCGGCGCATGTGCCGCAACTGTTCGTTCCCCTCGCTCTGATCGGCGCGATTCTCGGGGTCCTCGTGGCCGAGGCGGTCGCGCGGTACAGCGGGTTCCCCGGGCCCATCCCGGGACTCGTCGGTGACGTCGTCGGCGTCCCGACGTCGGCGTCCGTGCCGTGGGCCGGTCTCGCGTTGGCGATGGTGGGGCTGACCACGCGCCTGCGGGTCGTCTCCCTCACTGCCGCGGTGCTGCTCGACGCGGCGTTCGCGGCCGAGCGGTACCTCACCGGTGGACCCCTGACGGCGGGGAACGGGCCGACGATCGTGCTCGTGCTGCTCGCCGGATACGCCGCGGTCGCGTTGCAGGGCGGCCCCCGGCGAGGTGCGCTGCGCGGCATCGCCCTCGGTGTGCTGCTCGTGCTCTCCGTCAAGATCGGCGACACCTGGCTCGAGCTGACCGCGCGGACCCGGCCGGAGGTGCTCGACGAGTACGTCCAGCTCGCCGACCACGCGCTGGGCAATCCGTCGTGGCTGGCCGGTCAGGTCCTCGAATGGCTCGGACCCGGGGTGTACGCCGTGCTGCACTGGGTGTACATCGAACTGCCCGTCGCGGCGATCGTCGTCGCCGTCTACCAGCTCCGCCACGTCGGCGGGGGCCGCCCCTGGCCCGCGCACCACCTGGTGCGCACCTTCCTGCTCATCGGCCTGGTGGGCCCACTGATCTACATGCTGTTCCCGGTGGTGGGCCCGATCTTCGCATTCGGCGACCACGGTGAGGGCTGGCAGGTGGGGACCTTCTGGCCGGGTGCGGTGCCGTGGAATCCCGACCCGCAGCCGATCCCGTTCGACACGATCACCCCGCGCAACTGCATGCCGAGCCTGCACACCGCGTGGGCGCTGGCGCTGTTCCTGCACACCCGCGGCGGCCCCGGCTGGCTGCGGCTCCTCGGCACCGGATGGCTCGGGTGCACGCTCGCCGCCACGCTGGGCTTCGGCTACCACTACGGCGTGGACCTCGTCTCCGGCGCGGTGCTGTGCCTGACACTCGAGGCGGCGCTGCGCGACCCCGACCGCGGATGGGGCTGGTTCCGCATCAGGCTCGTCGCGGGCGGTACGGCGGTGCTGGCCGCGCAGCTGGCGGCCTACCGGTACCTGCCGCACCTCATGGCGGAGCACGCGCTGCTCGCCGGGCCCCTGCTGATCGGTTCGCTGGTGGTGGTGGCGGTGGCCTTCCACGTCACGTTCGCAGGCACCGGCGCGTACCCCGAGGGCGCTCGATCCGGATCCGGTGCACCGTCCCGGGCGGACAAGACGAACGAGGCCGCGTGACGTCGGCGTCGACCCGAGGGCCGGGTGGACGTCACTCCGAGGGCAGTTCCTCCGGCATCGGGAGGCCGTCGCGACCGAGTTGCTCCCGGTAGGCCACCCGGCCCACCCGGTGCGCGACGACCGGTGCGGTCAGCACCATGAACATCGACGCGAGCACCAGCATCCAGATGTCGACGCTCCCGCGCAGGTTGAGGATGGCCCCGCTCAGCACGAGCAGGACGCCCACCACCTGCGGCATCGTGGCGGGGTGCATGCGTGCCAGGGTGTCGCGGAAGCGCACGACGCCGATCGCCCCGGCCAGGCAGACCGCCGAGCCGAGGAGGATGAGGATGTGTCCGACCACTTCCAGGATGTCCGTGATCATTCGTCACGCACCCGGAAGCGAGCGATGGACACCGAACTGATGAAGCCCACCAGGGAGAAGGCCACGAGCGCAGGAACGATGCTGGTGTCGCGGCTGTAGACGGCCCACACCGCGATCCCGCACAGCGTGAGGGCCAGGACACAGTCCATGGCCACCAGCCGATCGAGGGAACTCGGTCCGGCCAGAGCCCGGAAGATCAGCAGCGCGGCTGCCGATGCCAGCAGCACGCCGGACAATGCCAGTAGCACGGTCATGCGATGTCCTCCACGTTCGCCGAGGTCCGGTCCCGGTACCAGGGACTGGGTTGCCATTCGGAGTTCCGTTCGAACGTCGAGATCAGCAACCGCTCGATCCGGCGCGCCGACCGATAGAACTCGGCCACCGCCCGGTCGCTGCTCAGGTCGAGGACGTGCACGTAGACGATCCGTCGCACCCGGTCGATCTCGAGCACCATGGTTCCCGGGATGTTGTTCATGATGTCGGTCCACAGGGTGAGGACCAGGTCCGACTTGATGATCAGCCGGCAGCGCAGGACCCCGGTCAGTGGACCGGGTCCCGGCCTGATGCTCAGCCAGGCCACCGACGCGGTGCTCCTGATCGTGTCGCCGAAGATGACGAGCGCCAGTTTGAGCAACGAGAACAGGTGGACCCGGCCCTCGACGGGCACCCTCGGCAGCGGCAGCAGGAACATGATCGCCAACGCGACGACGAGGCCGCTGAGGGCGTTCGCGACGGAGAAGGTGCCCCACAGCAGCACCCAGACCAGGACCATCCAGGCAAGGACGAGGAATCGGAGCAGCGATGCGCGACTGGTCATTCGGGGACTCCTCCCAGGACCGCCTCGACGTAGACGGAGCGGTCGCGTAGGTTCTCCGCGGCACGATCGCTGATGTCGATCAGCGGCCCGGCGAAGACGGTGAGACCGAGGCCGACGAGCGCGAGACCCACCGTCGGGACGAGCATCGCGGGGGGCATGCGTCCCACGTCCGCCCGGTCGCCGAAGGCGATGTCCTCCTCGGAGCGGTCGAGCAGGGCGGACGGCGCCGTGTCGGCGAGGTCGCCCTCGGGTGCGTCGGCACGCGCGCGCCAGAACGCCTTCGTCCACACGCGGGCCACCACGTAGAGGGTGAGCAGACTGGTGGCGGTGCCACCGGCCACGAGCACCCACGCCAGTACGGAGCCCTCGGATGCGCCGGCCTGCAGGAGAGCGACCTTCCCGATGAATCCGGAGAACGGCGGGATGCCGCCCAGGTTCAGGGCCGGGACCAGGAACACGATCGCCAGCAGCGGGCTCGCCAGGGCCAGCCCGCCGAGACGACGCAGGGACGCCGATCCGGCCTGGCGTTCGATCAGCCCCACCACCAGGAAGAGGGTGGTCTGGACGAGGATGTGGTGCGCGACGTAGTACACCGCGCCGGACAGCCCGGCCTGTGTCGACAGGGCGATGCCGAACACCATGTAACCGATGTGACTGACGAGGGTGAACGACAGCAGGCGCTTGATGTCGTTCTGCGCGATGGCCCCGAAGATGCCGACGAGCATCGTGAGCAGGCCGGCGATCAGCAGGACGTCGTCGAGTTCCCCGCCCGGGAACAGGAGGGTGTGCGTGCGGATGATCGCGTACACACCGACCTTGGTGAGCAGGCCGGCGAACACGGCCGTGACCGGTGCCGGGGCGGTGGGGTAGGAGTCGGGCAACCACGAGGACAGGGGGAAGACGGCGGCCTTGATACCGAATGCGACGAGGAGGACTCCGAAGATCGCCGCCCGCGTGCCGGCGGGCACGTCGTCGAGACGCAGGGACATCTGAGCCAGGTTCAACGTGCCGGTGGCGGCGTAGGCGAGCGCGATCCCCGCGAGGAAGATCAGCGACGAGACCATCGACACCATCACGTACGAGACGCCGGCGCGCACCCTGTCGGCGCTCGCCCCCAAGGTGAGCAGCACGAACGACGCGGCGAGGAGGACCTCGAACCCGACGAACAGGTTGAACAGGTCTCCCGCCAGGAACGCGTTGCACACGCCTGCCGTCAGCGCCAGGTACGTCGGCAGGAAGATGGACACGGGTTGCTGCTCGGTGCCGTCGTGGATGCCCTGACCGACCGCGTACAGCATGACGGCGAGCAGCACGATCGCCGACACCACGAGCATGAGGGCGGACAGGCGGTCCACGACCAGCGTGATCCCGATGGGCGCCTCCCACCCGCCGACCTGCAACGTCGCGATGCCATCCCGATCCGCGAGATACAGCAGCAGGCCCGCCACGACGAGCACCGCGACGAGGGATACGACCGTGACGGCACGCTGGGCACGCGGCCGGCGCCCCAGGATCAGGGTGGTGGCCGCCGCGAGCATCGGAATGAGGACGGGCAGCGGTATGAGGGCGGCTGCGGACAGGGTCATCGGGTCCCTCCTCGCGGGGACGGCGCATCGTCTCCGCGTGCCGGCTCACCGTCGCTGTAGGCGGAGTCGGTCTCGTCGTCGAAGTCCCCGTCGTGCAGGTCCTCGTAGCACTCGAGATCCTCGATGTTGGTCAGCTCCTCGAGGGGGATGGGGTTGCCGGCGGAATCGAAGGCGTCGCCGATCTTGCTCGGCTCGCCCGTGACCGGATCGTCCGAGCGGTCCCGGTCCGGGGCGTCGGCGCGCGTCCGGCGCTGGGACACCTTGGTGTCCTCGGGGTCGTTCTCGACCTCGTCGCGCGCGCTGAGCGTGAAGGACCGGTACGTCAGGGCGAGCACGAACGCCGCGACACCCATCGTGATGACGATGGCGGTCAGGATCATCGCCTGCGCGAGCGGATCGGCCATCTCCTCGTGGAGTTCGTTGCCGAATCCGATGATCGGCGGTTCGCCGGCGGGACCGGCGAGCCCGATGATCAGCAGGTTGATGCCGTTGCCGATCAGCAGGAGCCCGAGCAGCATCTTGATGATGCTGCGCTCGAGCAGGAGGTACACCCCGGAGGCGACGAGCACCCCGGTGGCGATGAGCAGCGTCAGGTTGACGGTCATCGGCGTTCACCGACGATCTCGGCGTCGAGCCGGGCCCCGAGGCTGCGGAGCACATCGACCACCAGGCCGACCACGATCAGATAGACACCGAGATCGAAGAACAGGGCGGTCACCATCTTGACGTCTCCCAGTAGGGGCAGAGTGAGTTCGAGTGTCGCCGAGGAGAGCGCGGGCGCCCCGAGGAACAACGAGACGAGCGCGGTGCCCGCCGAGAAGGTCAGGCCCAGGCCCAGGATCTTGCCCGCGTCGATCGGGACGGCCTCGCCGAGTTCGTAGCGACCACCGGCGAGATAGCGCAGCACCAGAGCCAGGCCGGCGGTGAGCCCACCGGCGAAGCCGCCACCCGGGGCGTTGTGGCCCGCGAAGAAGAAGTACACCGACAACACCATCATCGTGGGGAAGACCAGCCGGGTCGTGACCTCGAGGATCAGCGACCGGTGTCGCGGATCGATCAGGTCCCCACCCCGGAGCCAGGTCGTCTCGGTGCTGGCGGCCACGGCGTCGAGTTGCGCGGCGGGGGCGTCGGCGACCCGGGGGGCCGCTCCGAACCGCCGGGTACGGAAGACCAGGCTCGCCACGCCCGTCGCGGCCACGAGCAGCACCGAGATCTCCCCGAGGGTGTCCCACGCCCGGATGTCGACGAGCAGGACGTTGACGACGTTCTTGCCGTCGCCCAACTCGTAGGCGGCCTGCGGGAGGAGCAGGGCGATCGGTTCGGTGCTGCGGGCCGCGACGGCGAAGGCCCCGATTCCGGTGACCGTCGCGCCGACGGCCACCCCGAGGAGGGCTCGGCGGAGGCGGTTCCCGGCGACGTGCCGGTTCTCGGCCGGCAGCTTGCGCAGCACCAGCACGAAGATCACCAGCGTCAGGGTTTCCACCAGCGCCTGCGTCAACGCGAGGTCCGGGGCGCCGTGGAAGGCGAAGAGCAGGCCGCAGCCGTATCCGGTGAGGCCGACGACGAGCACGCCGGCGATCCGGTTGCGCATGATCGCGGCGGCGAGGGCACCGCCGATGATCGCGAGCACCACCACGAACTCGAACGGGCTGTCCCACCAGCGCAGCCGGGGACGTTCCGCGACACCGAACACGAACAGCAGGATCGTGGGGAGCAGGACCAGCGTCACCAGGATCGTCGCCTGGGTCAACGGCAGCGATCCCCGCTGGAGGAAGCCGGTCAGACGCATCGACACGGTGTCCATGAGCCGCAACGTCTCGTCGTACATGCGGTCGGCGTTGCCGAGCATCGGACGTTCGAACTTCAGGCGCGAGATGGTGCGGTGTGCGAGGTACAGCGTGGTTCCTCCGACCACGACGACGGCAGTCAGCACGAGGGGGAGTCCGACGCCGTGCCACAGCGCGAGGTGGTACGGCTTGTCCAGGGTGCTGGGCAGCGTGTCCGCGTAGGGGGAGAGCAGCGTGTCGATCCACGGCGCGGCGAGTCCGGCGGCCAGCCCGCCGAACGCCAGGACGGTCGGAGAGAACAGCAGCAGTGGCCCCGGCTCGTGGAAGCTCTGCACGGCCGGACTCGGGCGCTTGAGTTGCTTGCGTCCGAAGGCGCCCCACACGAAACGGATGCTGTATGCCAGGGTGAGGATCGATCCGACGACGATCGCGGTGAGGACCGCGATCCGCGCGCCCGGACTCAGCAGGGTCGTCACCTGCACGGCCTCGAGGGCGGCCTCCTTGCCGACGAACCCGATGAACACGGGCAACCCGCCCATGCTCATCGCGGCGACGGCCGCGACGGCCGCGAGGAACGGCGTCCGTTTCCCGAGGTGCGCGAGCTTGCGGATGTCGCGGGTGCCTGCGCCGTGGTCGACGATGCCCACCACCATGAACAGGCAGGCCTTGAACATCGCGTGGGCCACGACCATGGCCATGCCCGCCAGCGCTGCCTCCCGGCTGCCGATCCCGACGAGCGCGATGAGGAAGCCGAGCTGGCTGACGGTGCCGAAGGCCAGGATCAGCTTCAGGTCGAAGGCCCGGAACGCGCGCCAGCCGGCGAGCAGCATCGAGGCCAGGCCGAGGGTGACGACGATGGGCCGCCAGGGCGCCGCATCGGCGAACGCCGGAGCCAGCCGCGCGACCAGGTAGATGCCCGCCTTCACCATCGCGGCGGCGTGCAGATACGCGGAGACGGGCGTCGGGGCCGCCATCGCCCCGGGCAGCCAGAAGTGCAGCGGTACCACCGCGGATTTCGACAGGGCGCCGACCAGCACCAGGGCGATGCCCACCCCGGCCAGCCAGCCGCTCGGGGCGGCCGCGATCACGTCGGAGAGGTTGTAGCTGCCCACCAGTTGCCCGAGCACGATGACGCCGACGAGCATGGCGAGGCCGCCGGCGGTGGTGACGAGCAGGGCCTGGGTGGCCGCGCGGCGGCTCGACGCCCGCTCCGCGTAGTGGCCGACGAGCAGGAACGACAGGACCGTCGTCAGTTCCCAGAAGATGTAGAGAACCAGCATGTTGTCGCTGGTCACGAGACCGAACATGGCCCCGGCGAAGGCGACCATCTGGGCGGCGAAGATCCCCAGGCGGGGCTCGTCGTCGGTGAAGTACCGGGCGCAGTAGAGCAGAATGAGCGCGCCGATGCCCAGCACCAGCGCCGACATGATCGCTGCGAGGGAGTCGAAGCGCATGTCGATGTTCATCGACAGACCCGGAGCCCAGGCGATCTGCAGGGTGCGTTCGGTGCTCCAGTTGCCGATCACCCAGCCGAGACTCGCCAGCGGCACCAGCGCGAGCGGCAGGAACGCATTTCTCCCCATGACTCTGACCAGAGGCGGCGCGACGAGCGTGGCGACCGCGTGAGCGATGAGTATGGCGAGCAAAAGGCACTCCGTCGGGGTCGGGCCTGGCGGCGGGGTGTAACAGGCTTGCAATTGGTGGGCCCCGCCCGCAGGGGACGATGCCCGAACTGCGCGGAACCGGGAAAGCCCCGGCACACGCGCTGCCGTGCAAATGGACAAATCGGATTGGCCCGAAGTCTACCGGCATCGTTCGCAACGTTGCGAACGGACCGTCGACGCCCAGGCGTCCGCCTCCTATCGTAGAGTCCCTCCATGCCCGACACCGGCTCGATCCGTACCGCCGCGCTCGCGTACGTCCGTGACGGACGCCTCTTGCAGACCCTTTCCGTCGGCAAGACCACCTTCTACATGGCGGGCGGCAAGATCGACCCCGGCGAGACGCCCGAGCAGGCCCTGCACCGGGAGATCCGCGAGGAACTCGGCGTCGACCTCGTCGACGGCACCGTGGCCGAGGTGGGGATCTTCGAGGCCGACGCGTTCGGCCATCCGCCCGGCACCCGACTGCACATGACCTGCTTCACGGCCGAACTCGCCGGCGAACCGCGTCCGGCGGCGGAGATCGCCGAGCTCGGCTGGTTCACGGTCGCCGACTACGCCGCCCTCCCCGAGGTCGCGCCGGGCTCGATGCTCGTGTTCGAGCACCTGCACGCCCTCGGTCTCGTCCGGGCCCGGTGAGAGCGGCGACGTCAACCCCGGCAGCGCCAGGCACACACCGCGCCGGTTGCGACCAGCGCACCGGTGAGCATCCGCTGGTCGGCGGGTAGGGCCGCCACCGCGGCGACCGTGGCCGCCGCGAACGGCAGCGCCAGACCCATCGCGGCGACCGGCGCCGCCCGCGGCAGCGCCGCTCCCAGCGCGAGACCGGTACCCGCGGCGACCAGTGCGACGCGCACCAGCAGCTGCGGGCCGTCCGCCCCGACGCCCGGCCACAGCGCAACGGTCAGCGTGACGATCAGGGCCACCCCCAGTCCCAGGTCGACCCGCGGCACCCGCCACGCCAGCGCCGCTCCCGCCGCGACGGCCAGCAGCCCGGTCGCGGGCACCCACGCGGACACTTCCGTCCCGGCGAGATCGTCGACGAGCGGGTACGCCGCCGCCGTCGCCCCGAGCGCGGCGACGGGGAACCGGCCGTCCGCGAAGGGCAGGACACGCGCGACGGCCTCGACGCCGAGCACCGTCGCGGCGAGCGCGCCGACGGCGACCGGCCACATCCACGCCCCTGCCGCGTGCTCGCCCACCCAGCCTCCGAGCACGTGCAGACCGACGACGAGCACCGCGGTCGCTCCGACCGCGACGATCGGCAGCCGGGCATCCGGCCGCTGCACCCGGGCTCCGGGCCCCGCGACGAGCGCGGCGAGCACCACGGCTCCGGCCCCGACGGCGAGCGGCCACTGCAGCGGCGAGGGCAGCGCCGACGACTGCAGCGACGTCCCCGTCGGACCGGCGACGAGGAACACCGCCCACGTCCCGGCGACCACCGCCCACTGCCCGATCGGTTCCCCCCACGCCGCGGCGACCGCCGCCCCCAGCAGGATCCCGGCCGCCCCCGCCCCGGTCAGGTCCAGCGCGGTGAGGGTGTCGACGTCGGCGGCCGGCACCGCGAAGCGCACCGTTGCGAGCACCACCGTGCAGCCGGTCGCCAGCAGCCACGCCGTGCGGCGCGAGCCGGAGCGTTGCAGCCCCGCGACCGCCAGCACCGCCGCCACCGCGAACACGATCGGTGCCGCCGCGCTGCCGGTGCCGGCGGGGAGCGCCACCACGTCCGCCGACACGGCGAAGCCGGCGAGAGCGCCCGCACACAACGCCGCGAGCCCCGCGACGGGTTCGTCCACCCGCACCGTCACCGCCGGCATCGTCAGCGTCCCTCGGCGTAGGCGCGCAGGTGTTCGACCTGTGCGGGGTCCAGCGAGGGGCGCACCGCCTTCCGTGCCGTCGCCACATCGTCGGCGGTGACCGCCGCGGCGTCCACGCTGCGGCGCATCGCCGCGAGCGCCGCCTCCCGCAGCAGCGCCGCACAGTCCGCCGCGGAGTACCCGTCGAGGTCGGCGGCGAGGGCGCCGAGGTCCACGTCGTCGGCCAGCGGCACCGACCGGCCCGCGGTGCGCAGCACCGCCGCGCGGGCCTCGGCGTCCGGCGGCGGCACGAACACCAGCCGCTCGAGCCGGCCGGGGCGCAGCAGAGCCGGATCGATCAGGTCGGGCCGGTTGGTGGCGCCGAGCACCACGACGTCGCGTAGGGGTTCGACCCCGTCGAGTTCGGTGAGCAGCGCGGCCACCACCCGGTCGGTGACCCCGGAGTCGGAGCTCTGCCCGCGCCTGGGGGCGAGCGCGTCGATCTCGTCGAGGAACACCAGTGCCGGTGCGGAGTTGCGGGCCCGCTGGAACAGCTCCCGCACGGCCTTCTCCGAGGCACCCACCCACTTGTCCATCAGCTCGGCGCCCTTGACGGCGTGCACGCTGAGCTGTCCCGAGCTGGCCAGTGCCCGCACCAGGAAGGTCTTGCCGCACCCCGGGGGCCCGTAAAGGAGCACACCGCGTGGCGGCTCGACGCCGAGGCGCGCGAAGGAGTCGGGGTGCTGCAACGGCCACAGCACCGCCTCCGTGAGCGACTGTTTGGTGTCGACCATGTCGCCGACGTCGTCCAGAGTGACGCTGCCGATGGCCAGCTCCTCGGTGCCCGACCGCGACAGGGGGCGGATCACCTCGAGGGCACCGAGCAGGTCGTCCTGGGTCAGCTTCGGCTCGGTGTCGTCGCGACTCGCCCGCGCCGCCGCCCGCAGGGCCGCCTCCCGGCACAGGGCGGCCAGGTCGGCGACGACGAAGCCGGGTGCGCGGGCGGCGACGGCGTCGAGGGCGAGGTCGCCGGTGGGCACCCGGCGCAGCAGCACGTCGAGGAGGGCGCGGCGGGTGGCGCCGTCGGGCAGCGGCAGGGCCAGTTCCCGGTCGCAGATCTCGGGGGACCGGACCCGCGCATCCACCTCGGTGGGGTGGGCCGTGGTCGCGACGAGCGCAACCCCGACGGTGTCGACGGCGCGGCGCAACTGGTCGAGGATCAGCGCCGACACCGGTTCGGGGTCCGCGGGCAGCAGGGCATCGATGTCGGTGACCAGCAGGACCCCGCCGGCGGCCAGGTCGGCGACGGCGGCCGTGACCCGGCGCAGCCGGTCGTCGGCGGCGGTGGCGCCCACCCCGGGCCCGTCGAGTTCGACGACGCGACGGGAGGCGAGCACCGCGCGGGCGAGGGTGGCCTTGCCGACCCCGGCGGGCCCGGTGATCAGCACCCCGAGGTGGGGGGAGGCGCCGAGGGTGCGCAGCAGTTCGGGCTCGTCGAGGGCCAGCTTCAGCCACTCGGAGAGCTTGCCGGCCTGGGTCTGCACGCCGACGAGGTCCTCCACCGGTGGCGGCGGCGGTGCGGGAGCCGGGGCCCGGACCGACCGCACGGCGTCCGGGGCCTCGGCGACGAGTCGTCCGGCCGGGGCGCTGCCCCAGCGCACCGCGGTGTTCGGCTGCACGCTCACCGGTGCACCGGGGTCGACGGCGGTGACGGTGAGCAGTTCCGTGGTCCAGGCGATCCCGAACGTGCGGGACAGCGTGCGGGTGGTGGGGGCGGTGCTCGTGCCCGGTCCGAGGTCGCGGGGCAGCAGGGACACCGCGTCGCCGACGGTGAGGACCTTGCCCAGCAGTGCCTGACGCAGCGTGACGTCGTCGATCGTGTGGGTGGCGAGCGCCGATCCGGTGACCGCGACGGTGCGGGCGCCGCGGACGACGACCGGGCCGACGAGGACGGTGGCGTCCTCGCGCAGCCCCACGTTGGACAGTGTCACGTCGTCGAGCAGGATCGTGCCGGTGGGGGTGCCGGCGGGGGCGAGGCCGGCGACGGCCGCGGTGCGACGCCCGCCGATCAGGCCGATCGCATCCCATTCGCGCAGGCCCAGCGCGGTGAGCACCTCCGGGTGCACGCGGACCACGCCGCGGCGTGCATCCGCCGCGGAGGTGTTCAGACGGACGGTCAATGCGAGTTCGGGGCTGCTCACCCCGCCGAGCCTAGAGCGTCGTCAGCGTCCGCGGGGGCGGCGCAGACCGAGCCGCGCGGCGGACTGCCGGGGCTGGGGGGCGCGCCGGATCCCGACCCGGCGGGGCCGCAGGGCGCGGTGCTCGGCGCGCAGGGCGCGCCGCTCGGACGGTTTGATGTTCCAGGTCTCCGGACGCGCCGCCACCCAGCGCTTGGAACGGACCGCGAACGGGATGTGCGCCAGGTACAGGCCGACGAGGACGAGCATGAGCACGTACGGGTAGGTGACCAGCGCGGCCGCCGCGACCGCCACGAGTACCAGCAGGACCACCGCGTAGCGCGGCGGGACGGACACCGACTTCATCGCCAGGGTCGGGATCTGACTGACGACGAGGGCGGCGGTGAGCAACGTCCAGACGGCCACCACCGGGTAGGAGTCCCACCAGCCGTCGCCCCACTGGACGTGCGCGGCGACCGGTGCCAGGGCGACGAGGGCACCGGCGGGGGACGGCACGCCGACGAAGTACTCGCGTGCGTACGCGGGCACCGTGTCGTCCTCGAGCAGCGTGTTGAACCGGGCGAGGCGCAGCACGATGCTGACCGCGTACAGCAGGGCGACGATCCAGCCGAAGGGGCTGCCGTCCAGCAGCGTCACGTACAGCACGAGGGCCGGCGCCACGCCGAACGCGACGGCGTCGGACAACGAGTCCAGTTCGGCGCCGATCTTGGTGGTGGCGTCGAGCAGGCGGGCGATGCGCCCGTCGAGGGAGTCCAGCACGGCCGCCGCACCGATCATGCCCAGCGCGGTGCCCAACTGGCCGTCGAGGGCGAACTTCACCGCCGACAGGCCGGCGGAGAGCGCGAGGATCGTGATGACGCTCGGCAGCAGCCGCACGGCCTGCGGACGCCCGCGGCGTCTGCGTTCCGGGGCTGCCTGGGATGCTGCGGACCGGCTCACGGGAGCTGAGCGATGACGGTCTCGGCGCCGATCGTCTTCTGCCCGCGCTCGACGAGGAGAGTGCTGCCCGGGGGCAGGTAGGTGTCGACGCGGGAACCGAAACGGATCAGGCCGTAGGTGTCGCCGATCGGCAGCGTGTCACCCACCTGGGCGTCGCACACGATGCGGCGGGCGAGCAGCCCGGCGATCTGGACGACGGCCACGTCGGCTCCGTCGCGGGTCTCGAGCAGCATGCTGTTGCGCTCGTTGACTTCGCTGGCATCGGCGAGATCGGCCGAGAGGAACTGCCCCGGCCGGTGCACGACCTTGGTGACGGTGCCGCCGACGGGACTGCGCTGGACGTGCACGTCCAGCACGGAAAGGAAGATGCTCACCCGCGGCCGTGGTTCGGTACCCATCTCGAGTTCGGCGGGTGGCACCGCCGTGTCGACGAGGGCCACCTCCCCGTCGGCGGGCGCCACGACGACGCCGACCCGGTTCGGCGGCACCCGGTGCGGGTGCCGGAAGAACCCGGCGGTGGCGGCGGCCGAGACGAGGCCGGCGCGACGGATCCACTTGCGGTTGCGGCCGAGCGCCGCGACGGCGAGGGGCGCGGCGACGAAGGGGATGCCGGCCGGGTGGAGCGGTGGAATCGTCTTCCGGACCAGTTCGAGTACGTGTTCGACGCTGGTGGGCGGTGGGGTTCCGGGGGGTGTGGGCTTTCGGGCCACGGCTCCTCTTAGTGTCGCGCGGTGTGACCCGCGGGCGTGCGGCCCGCGGGCTCTCACAGCCTACGCGAGGAGGGTCACCGGGCGAGGGCCGCGCCCTCCGCCTCCCGCTTGATGCGCGCGAGGGTGGCGTTCATGCCGACCACCATGTCGTCGTCGAAGGCGGTGGCGCCACCGAGAACCTTGTCGATGAGGAACTGCGAGACCTTGCTGGTGCCGTTGGGGGCTTCCCGCCTCTGGGTCACGCGGGTGCCGGTCTGCGTCGGTTCCAGCGCGAACGACCAGACGGTGCCGTTCTCCGCGACCCGGAAGCGGAGCAGGCGGCCCGGCTCGAACGAGAGCACCTTGGCGGTGGTGGGCCACACGAGCAGGCCCTTGCGGTTGATGTTGATCGTCTTGGTCCCCGCGCCGACGGGTCCGCCGAGGACGACCATCTTCCGGCACTGCGGGCTCCGCTCGCCCATCCGCTTCAGGTCGGAGATCACCTGCCACACCTGCTGCGGCGATGCGGTGATCTCGACGGTGGCTTCGAGGGTCTTCGACACGGGGGTCCTCCCTGATCCTTCGCGTAACCGCGAGTTACAAGTAATTCCCGTCGATCATAGCCGAGTTTGTGATGCGCACCACCGGAGGGTGTGCCGCCCGTCGAGGCCGGGGCCCCTCGGGAGGGTGGTGCCCTCTCGGCCGGCGAGCGTTCGGCCGAGCAGTACCAGTCCCCACGGTCCGATCACCCAGATCGGCCACGGGTACACCGTCGCGCCGACGGCGATCGACACGATCGCCCAGATCACCAGGTTGATCGTCCCGGCTGCAGCCCACGCCGCCCACTCGATCCGCTGATGCGCGGGGAGTCGGGGGGCTGCGGTGCGGGCGGGGGTGCGGGCGGGAGTGCGAGCCGGGGCGCGGACGGGTGCGGGGGCGGGTGGGGGTGCTGCGGGAAGGTCGCTCAGCACGCGGCGCGCCTCGTCGGTGGTGACGGATCGGTACACCGCTCCGACGCGCTGGTCGAACTCGCCGATCGTGAGCCGGCCGGCGGTGAGGTGCCGGCCCAGCTCGTCGACGAGGCGTTCGCGTTCGGAGTCGGAGATGCGGATGCCGTCGGCGTAGTCCATCGCTGCCTCCCGGAGGGGTCGAAGCGACCGAGGGTCTGCGGATGGAGGTTCCACAATGGAAGGTCGCTATCACCATGGTGGATATGCCACAGTGGAATGTCAACCCCCTGGAAGGTGCCGAATATGGCCGATCGCCCGTCCGAGGTCCCCGCGGCCCGTCCGCACGAGGTCCCCGCGGCGCGCCCGCTCGATGCCACTGCGGCGCGCCCGCTCGAGGCCACCGCGGCGCGCCCGCTCAATGCCACCGCGGCATCGCTGCTGGGATTCCTGCACGAAGGGCCGAAGACGGGGTGGGACCTGGTGGTGACCGCGCAGGAGCGGATCGGGAAGTTCTGGTCGATCACGACCAGCCAGGTGTACCGCGAACTCGCCGCGATGGAACGGACCGGTCTGGTCGAGGCCGGCGAGGTGGGCCCGCGCGACCGCAAGCCGTTCGCGCTCACCGGCGCCGGCCGGGCCGCGTTCGCCGAGTGGATCGAACGCGAACCCGGGCCGGAGAACATCCGCTACCCGCTGCTGCTCACCGTCGCGTTCGGCAGGCACCTGCCCCCCGGCAGGCTGGCCGAGATGCTCGCCGTTCACCGTGTCGCCCACCAACGCCGGCTCGCCGACTACGAGCGCGCGGCCGCCGAGTGCGGTGCGGACCCGTACTCGTCGGCGACCCTGGACTTCGGCATCGTCTACGAACGAGCCGTGCTCGAGTGGTTCGACCGGGTCGAGGGCTCGTTGGGGGCGGACTCGTGAACCCGGACGCCGTGTGAACCCGAGGCAGGCGACCGCGCCCCCGATCGAACCGGACCTGCCTCGGTCACCCGGCCGGCCTTGTCGCCGCGATTCCGCGGCGCACCGGCCGGTGCCCGGGACACAATCCGGATAGCGCGTATCGATCGGGAGGTGACCGTGGCCGGGGAGGTCGTCGTCGGGGTCGGTCCCGTCGCCGCGGACGACGTCCTGCGCGTGGCGCGGTCCGGTGTGCCGGTCCGGATCTCCGCGGAGGCGCTCGCTCTCGTCGGCGCCGCCCGCGCAGTGGTCGACGCGCTCGCCCACGACCCCCGGGCCGCGTACGGCATCACCACCGGCTTCGGCGCGCTCGCCACCCGCCACATTCCGCCGGAGTCACGAATCGATCTGCAGCGCAGCATAATCCGATCCCACGCCGCCGGGACCGGCCCCGAGGTGGAACGGGAGGTGGTCCGCGCGATGATGCTGCTGCGCCTGTCGACCTTCGCCACCGGGCACACCGGGGTCCGTCCCGGGACGGCCACGGCCTACGCCGCGATGCTGAATGCGGGCATCACCCCGGTGGTGCCCGAGCACGGCAGCCTCGGCTGCTCCGGGGATCTCGCGCCCCTCGCCCACGTGGCCCTCGCACTCACCGGCGAGGGCGACGTCCGCGACGCCGCGGGCAGGCTCGTACCGGCCGCACAGGCTCTCGCCGCGGCGGGCCTCGATCCCGTCGTGCTCGCCGAGAAGGAAGGACTCGCCCTCGTCAACGGCACCGACGGGATGCTGGGCATGCTGGTCCTCGCGTGCCACGATCTGCGCGCCCTGCTGCGGCTCGCCGACGTCACGGCCGCGATGAGCACCGAAGCGCTGCTCGGCACGGACCGGGTCTTCGCCGCCGACCTGCACGCCCTGCGGCCGCACCCCGGCCAGGCGGTGGCCGCCGCCAACATGACCCGGCTCCTCGCCGGTTCCGCCGTCGTGGCCAGCCACCGCACCCCAGACTGCCCGGTGGTGCAGGACGCCTACTCGCTGCGGTGCGCCCCGCAGGTCGCGGGAGCGGCCCGCGACACCCTCGCCCACGCCGAGCAGGTCGCCGGGCGCGAACTCGCCTCCGCGATCGACAACCCCGTCGTCACCGGCGACGGCCGGATCGAATCGAACGGCAACTTCCACGGGGCCCCGCTGGCGTACGCCCTCGACTTCCTCTCGATCGTCGTCGCCGACGTCGCGAGCATCAGCGAGCGCCGCACCGACCGGCTGCTCGACGTGGCCCGCAGCCACGGCCTGCCGCCGTTCCTCGCCCACGACCCCGGCGTCGACAGCGGGCACATGATCGCCCAGTACACCCAGGCCGCGCTCGTCGCCGACCTCAAACGCCTCGCCGTGCCGGCCAGTGTCGACTCCGTTCCGTCGTCGGCCATGCAGGAGGACCACGTGTCGATGGGCTGGTCCGCTGCCCGCAAGCTGCGCCGCAGCCTCGACGCACTGACCCGCGTCCTGGCCATCGAGGCCCTGACCGCGGCGCGCGCCCTGGACCTGCGTGCCCCGCTTGCTCCGGCGCCCGGGACCGGCGCTGTCGTCGCCGCACTCCGCCGGTACGTGGCCGGGCCCGGCCCGGACCGGCGGCTCGGTCCCGAGATCGACGTCGCGGTCCGGCTCGCCGCGAGCGGGGAACTCGTCGCCGCGGCGGAGGCGGCAATCGGGGCGCTGGACTGATCGTCAGCGCAGCGGATCGAAGTGCCGCAGGACCGCCGCCGGCGTACCGGTCATCGCGTCGGCCAGCAGCCGCCCGGTCAGCGGGCCGAGCGCCACGCCCCACATCCCGTGACCGCCGGCGACGAACACACGCGCCGAGCGGGTCCCCCCGACCAGTGGCAGACCGTCCGGGGTGCAGGGACGCGAGCCCACCCATTCCTCCGTGCGGGCGGACCAGTCGATGCCGGTGAGCAGCGGCCGTGCGGCGTCGACGATGGCCTGGATCCGGCGCGGGTCGAGCGGGGCGTCGGGCCGCCGGAACTCCATCATCCCGGCGATGCGGAACCGGTCGTGCAGCGGCGTGCACGCGACCCGCTGGGCCGGGAAGTAGATCGGGTTCTTCGGCAGGTCCGCCGGGCGCACGCTGAAGCTGTACCCGCGGCCGGCCTGAACCGGCGTCCGGACCCCGAACGGCCGGACCAGGCCGGTCAGCCGGGCGCCGGTGGCCAGCACCACCGCATCCGCCGCCCGGTCCGCGCCGTCGGTACCGACTACCCGCACACCCCGGGCGTCGTCCCGGACCGCCTGCACCTCGCATCCGGTGACGACCGCACCGCCGCGGTCACGCACCGAGTCCGCCAGTGCGGCGACGAACCGCGGCGGATCGACGAACCGCTGCCCCCGCAGCCGGATCCCGGCCCGCACCCCGTCGCCGAGCAGTGGTTCCAGAGTGCGGATCGTGTCCCCGTCGAGCAGGTCGAAATCCACCTCGCCGCCGGCCGCCACCACCTGCCGGAACTCCTCGACGAGGACGCGACGGTCGTCCTCGGACGCGAACGCGGCCAGGAACGGATCCGCCGGGCGGGTCTGTTCGACGACACCGCCGCGGGCCAGATCGTCGTAGGCGCCCAGCGCGCTCCGGTTCACCTCGGCGAACACGGTCATCGCCGCCCGCCACCGGCGGGGGGTGCAGTGCCGTGCGAAGCCCACCAGGAACCGCCACAACCGCAGGTCGACCGCGGGCGGCACGTACACGGGCGACGACGGCGTGAGCATCGATCGGATCCCGTACCGCAGCACCGCCGGTTCCGGCAGCGGCAGCGTCAGCGCGGGCGCCAGCCAGCCGGCGTTGCCCCACGACGCATCCGCCGCCACCCCGGTCCGGTCGAGCACCGTGACCTCGACGCCGCGCTCCTGCAGGAACCACGCCGTCGACAGGCCGGCGAAGCCCGCCCCGACGACGACGACCCGACGAATCGCCATGACGCACTCCCGATCTCGAGGTACCCCATCACCTCCATCATGGACCGCCGACGGGTTCGGTGCCCGCGAACCGGGGGTGGCCGCCGTCCGGCCGGCCCGTGACGATCCGGTGGACCAGCCGCGCCGCCGCCCGCGCCGTCCGCCCGTCGACGTCGAAGGCCGGCGCCAGTTCGGCGACGTCGACGAGCGCGAGCCGGCCGCTGCGCGCCACGACGTCGCACACGTGCTGCACCACCTCGAACGCGACCCCGCAGGCCGCCGGGGCGCTCACCCCGGGCGCCACCCAGCCGGGCAGCACATCGAGATCGATCGTCAGATGCACCGCGTCCAGATCGCGGACGAACTCCTCCACGAACGTCTCCACGACGAGCAGGTTCGTGGCGCGGCACTCGTCGTCCAGCAGGTACCGCGCCCCGATCGCGTCCGCGGCGGCGAACAGCGCGGCCGTGTTGCTCGGCTGCGCGATGCCCACCACCGCGTAGCGCAGCGACCGGCCCTGCTCGCGTTCGCGTTCGGCCATCTGCCGGAACGGGGTGCCCGACGTCGCGACGGGCGCGGCCCGCAGGTCGAAGTGCGCGTCCAGGTTCAGCACGCCCCACCGGGCCCCGGACCGCGCCGCCGCGGACCCCGCCCAGCCCAGGTAGCTGCCGAAGGCGACCTCGTGCCCGCCGCCGAGAACCACCACCGCGTGCTCCGCGTCGAGCAGCGCGGCGACCGCGGCACCGAGACGGCGCTGCCCGTCGTCGAGGGCGCCGCAGCGCACCTCGATGTCACCGGCATCGTGGATGACGGCCGGCGCGGGCAGCGCCAGCGACGCCAGGGCGCGCCGCAACGCGACCGGCCCGTCCACCGCGCCGGCCCGCCCCTGGTTGCGGCGCACGCCCTCGTCACTGCGGAATCCGATCAGGACCTGAGCCCGCGCCGCGTCCGCCGGCAGCGGCGAGACCACGCCGTGCCAGCGCAGGTGTTCGACACCGGGCCCGTCGTCGCGGCCCGTCCACGGCACCGGCGGCACGTCGACCGGAATCGTCACATCAGCAGTCCCTCCAGCCAGACCTCACGGATCAGCTGCACACCCGGCCGGTACGCCAGGTGCAGATACGACGGGGCGTCCAGCGCGATCAGATCTGCCCGTGCGCCCTCCCGGACGACGCCGACATCGGTGCGGCGCAACGCCGCGGCGCCACCGGCGGTCGCCGCACCGACCGCCTCCTCCGGGCTCATGTGCATCTCGCGCACCGCCAGCGCGACGCAGAACGGCATGCTCGTCAGGTAGGAGGTGCCGGGGTTGCAGTCGGTGGCCAGGGCGACGGTCACGCCCGCGTCCAGCAGTGCCCGCGCGTCCGGATACCGGTTGCGCGTGCAGAAGTCGGCGCCCGGCAGCAGCGTCGCGACCGTGCCGGAACCGGCGAGCGCCGCCACGTCCGCCGCCGTCGTGTACGTGACGTGGTCCACCGACGCCGCGCCGAGCTCCACCGCCAGCTGCACGCCGGGCCCGGGACCGAGCTGGTTGCCGTGCACCCGCGGGGTGAGGCCGTGCGCCATCCCCGCCTGCAGCACGGCCCGGCACTGATCGGCGTCGAACGCGCCCCGCTCGCAGAACACGTCGATCCACCTGGCGTGCGGAGCGCACGCGGGAACCATCTCCTCGCACACCAGCCGGACGTAGTCGTCGGGGCGGCGCGCGAACTCCGGCGGCACGACGTGCGCGGCGAGCAACGTCGTCTCGGGTGTGTACACCTCGGCGATCTGCAGGCTGCGCAGTTCGTCGGCGACGGACTGGCCGTACCCGGACTTGCACTCGACCGTCGTCGTCCCGGACCCCCAGCCCTCCGCGACGAGCCGCGACGCCGTCGCCGCGAGCGCGCGATCGGTCGCCGCGCGGGTCGCCGCGATCGTCGTGGCGATCCCACCGGCCGTGTAGGGCACACCGGCCATCCGGGCGGCGAACTCCTCGGCGCGCTCACCGGCGAACACGAGATGGGCGTGACTGTCCACGAACCCGGGCAGCACGGCTCGGCCCTGCAGGTCGTGCCGGGTCCCGGCGGCGCCCTCGGGGATCCGTGCGCTCGGCCCCACCCACCGCACCAGACCCTCGCCGACGACGACGGCGGCGTCGACGAGCACCCCCAGCGGGCCCCGGCCCAGCTCCGGGTCGTTCGTGACGAGGCAGCCGATGTTGTCGAGCAGGGTCCAGTTCTGTCCGGGCGACATGGCGTCAGCTCTCCCGCATCGGGATGCGCAGTCCGCGACGCGCCGCGACCTCGGTGGCCCGGGAATACCCGGCGTCGGCGTGCCGGAGGACGCCGGTGCCGGGGTCGTTCGTCAGCACCCGCTCGAGCTTGCGCGCGGCGAGGTCGGTGCCGTCGGCGATGCACACCTGTCCGGCGTGCAGCGACCGGCCGATACCGACCCCGCCGCCGTGGTGGATCGACACCCACGATGCCCCGGACGCCGTGTTGACCAGGGCGTTGAGCAGCGGCCAGTCGGCGATCGCGTCCGAACCGTCGGCCATCGCCTCGGTCTCGCGGTACGGCGAGGCGACCGACCCGGCGTCGAGGTGGTCCCGGCCGATGGCGATCGGAGCGGAGAGCTCTCCGGCGGCGACCATCTCGTTGAACCTCAGGCCCGCCCGGTCCCGTTCGCCGTAGCCGAGCCAGCAGATGCGGGCCGGCAGCCCCTGGAACGGCACCGCGCGTCCGGCCAGCGTGAGCCAACGGGCGAGATGCTCGTTCTCGGGGAACAGTTCGAGCACGGCGCGATCGGTGGCGGCGATGTCCGCGGGATCGCCCGACAGCGCGACCCACCGGAACGGTCCGCGGCCCTCCTCGAACAGCGGACGGAGGTACGCGGGGACGAAGCCGGGAAACGCGAACGCCCGGTCGAAGCCGCCCTTGCGGGCCTCGTCGCGGATGGAGTTGCCGTAGTCGAACACCTCGGCGCCGCGATCGAGGAACCCGACCATGGCTTCCACGTGCCGGGCCATCGACCGGCGGGCCTGCTCGGTGAACCACACGGGGTCCTTCGCCGCGAGGGTGGGCCACTCCTCGACCGTCACCCCGCGCGGCAGGTAGGACAGCGGGTCGTGGGCCGAGGTCTGATCGGTGACGATGTCGATCGGGGCCTGCATCGCGAGCAGCTCCGGCACGACGTCGGCGGCGTTTCCGACCACTCCGATCGAGCGTGGTTGCCGCGCATCCCGTGCCGCGAGCGCCTCGGCCAGCGCCGCTTCGACGCCGTCGGCCTTGGTGTCGAGGAAGCCCTGCGCGAGCCGGCGGCCGACCCGGGCCTCGTCGACCTCGACGCAGACCGCCACACCCTCGTTCATCGTGATCGCCAGCGGCTGCGCCCCGCCCATGCCGCCCAGGCCCGCGGTGAGGGTGACCGTTCCGGCGAGAGTGCCCCCGAACCGCGCGCGGGCGACGGCCCCGAACGTCTCGTAGGTTCCCTGCAGGATGCCCTGCGAGCCGATGTAGATCCAGGACCCGGCGGTCATCTGCCCGTACATCGTCAGTCCCAGCGCCTCCAGGCGGCGGAACTCCTCCCAGTTCGCCCAGTCGCCGACCAGGTTCGAGTTGGCCAGCAGCACGCGCGGTGCCCACTCGTGGGTGCGCAGCACCCCGACGGGTTTGCCGGACTGCACGAGCAGCGTCTCGTCGTCGCCGAGGGTCTCGAGGGTCCGCACGATCGCGTCGAATGCGGCCCAGTTGCGGACCGCCCGGCCGGTGCCGCCGTAGACCACCAGGTCGTCCGGCCGTTCGGCGACGTCGGGGTCGAGGTTGTTCATCAGCAGTCGCAGCGCGCCCTCCTGCTGCCAGCCCCGGCACCGCAACCCGGGGCCGCGCGGGGCGCGCACGGGCCGCGGTCCGGGCCCGGGGGAGGGGGTTGTTCCGGTGGCCATGGGGCCTCCTCTCGACACCGGCGCGCCTTCGCCTCACTCCATGACACTGCGGTGGAGCACCCCACGACAACAGGTCCGGGCGGATGTGTCGGATCCGAGACCGAGTGCCGCCCGCGGCCCGGGCGCGGCCCCTTGGAACAGTGGACCGGACCGGTCGTACGATTTCGTCGAACGTTCTGCTGTCGAAGGGAACCATCCATGACTACGGGTATCGAACAGCTCGAGTTCCAGGCGGAGACTCGTCAGCTGCTGGATCTGCTGATCCACTCGGTGTATTCGAACAAGGACACCTTCCTCCGGGAACTCGTCTCCAACTCGTCGGACGCGCTGGACAAGCTCAAGCTCGAGGCATTCCGCAACAAGGACCTGCAGGTCGACACCTCGGACCTGCACATCGAGATCGAGGTCGACAAGGAGCAGCGCACCCTCACCGTCCGCGACAACGGCATCGGCATGTCGCGGGACGAGGTGGTCGACCTGATCGGCACCCTCGCGAAGTCGGGCACGGCGGAACTGCGGCGCAAGCTGCGCGAGGCGCAGGAATCGGCTGCGCCGGCAGAGCTCATCGGGCAGTTCGGCGTCGGCTTCTACTCGACCTTCATGGTCGCCGACAAGGTCACCCTGCTGACCCGCAAGGCAGGGGAGCACGACGGCACCCGGTGGGAGTCGAGCGGTGAGGCGACGTACACGATCGAGACGGTCGAGGGCGCACCCCAGGGCACGTCGGTGACGCTGCATCTCAAGCCGGAGGACACCGAGGACCACCTGTTCGACTACACGGCCGAGTGGAAGATCAAGGAGATCGTCAAACGCTACTCGGATTTCATCGCGTGGCCGATCCGGATGCAGGTCGAACACACCGAGCCGGCCGAGGGTGAGGGGTCCGTCGCCGAGGTGGTCCGCGAGACCGAGACCCTGAACTCGATGAAGGCGCTGTGGGCGCGCTCGAAGGACGACGTCTCCGCCGAGGAGTACAACGAGTTCTACAAGCACGTCAGCCACGCGTGGGACGAGCCGCTCGAGGTCATCCCGATGAAGGCCGAGGGCACGTTCGAATACCAGGCGCTGCTGTTCATTCCGTCGCAGGCGCCGTTCGACCTGTTCATGCGTGAGCGCAAGACCGGGATCCACCTCTACGTCAAGCGCGTGTTCATCATGGACGACTGCGAGGAACTGGTCCCGGAGTACCTGCGCTTCGTCAAGGGCGTGGTCGACGCACAGGACCTGTCGCTCAACGTCTCCCGCGAGATTCTGCAGCAGGACAGGCAGATCCGCGCGATCCGCCGGCGGCTCACCAAGAAGGTGCTGTCGACGATCAAGGACATGGCGGCCACCGAGCCGGAGAAGTACCGGACGTTCTGGTCGCAGTTCGGCCGGGTCCTCAAGGAGGGTCTGCTCTCGGACTTCGACAACCGCGACACCCTGCTCGCCGTGTCCTCGTTCGAGTCCACGCACAGCGAGGACGCGACGACGACGCTCGCCGAGTACGTCGCGCGGATGCAGGAGGGCCAGGACGAGATCTTCTACATGACCGGCGAGTCCCGGCAGCAGATCGAGAGTTCGCCGCACATGGAGGCGTTCCGCGCCAAGGGGCTCGAGGTGCTGCTGCTCACCGACCCGGTCGACGAGATGTGGGTGGGGTCCGTCCCCGAGTTCGAGGGCAAGCGGTTCCAGTCGATCGCCAAGGGTGAGGTGGACCTCGGTACCGAGGACGAGAAGAAGGCCGCGGAGGCCGAGCGCGAGGAGCGGGAGAAGGAGTACGCCGGCCTGCTGTCGTGGCTCGGCGAGACGCTCGACGAGCATGTGAAGCAGGTGCGGTTGTCGTCGCGGCTGACCACGTCGCCCGCGTGCCTCGTCGGCGACACGTTCGCCATGTCGCCCACCCTCGAGCGGATGTACCGGGCGTCGGGCCAGCCCGTCCCGCACACCAAGCGCATCCTCGAGCTCAACCCGGACCATCCGTTGGTCACGGCCCTGCGCGACGCGCATGCCCAGCGCGCCGACGATCCGACGCTCGGTGAGACCGCCGAATTGCTGTACGGCACCGCGCTGCTCGCGGAGGGCGGCGAACTCGACGACCCGGCGGCGTTCGCCCGCCTGCTCGCCGATCGCCTCGCGCGCACGCTGTAGCCGCTCACCCTTCCGGCCGAATGTCACATCGCGTCGATCCGATCGACGCGATGTGACATTCGGTCCGTGGGCGGCGGGGGCGGGGCGACCCGATAGGCTCGCACCATGGCCGGTGTGGACGGGGTGTTGTTCGATATCGAGGGCGTGATCGTGACGTCGTGGGTGCCCGTGCCGGGCGCCGCCGAGGTGCTCGCCGGGCTTCGTGAGCGCGGCGTGCATCGGGCCTTCCTGACCAACACCACGTCGCGGACGTGTGCGCAGATCGCCGAGACCCTCTCCGGCCTGGGCATGCCGGTCGAACCCGCCGAGATCGTGACGGCCGCGTCCCTCACCGCCGAGTATCTGCGGCAGACCTACCCGGACCGGCGCTGCTGGGTGCTCAACCACGGCGACGTGGAGGCGGACCTCGCGGGCATCGTGCGCGACGAGGACGATCCCGAGGTGGTCGTGCTGGGCGGGGCCGGGCCGGAGTTCAGTCACCGCGCCCTCAGCCGTGTCGCCGAACTGATGCTCGACGGGGTGCCGGTGGTGGCGATGCACCGCGGCGCCACGTGGCAGGCCGCGGACGGGTTGCACATCGACACCGGCGTCTACCTGCCGGGTCTCGAGGAACTGAGCGGGCAGACCGTCGTCGCGGTCGGGAAGCCGTCGATGCGGGGCTTTCTCGCCGCGGCCGAGCTGATGGGCACCGAACCGGACCGGATGGCGGTGGTGGGCGACGATCTCCACGCCGAGGTCATTCCGGGCCAGCGCCTCGGTATGACGGGAATCCTGGTGCGCACCGGCAAGTTTCGGCAGTCGGTGCTCGATCTCGCGGTCGAGCGTCCCGACCGGGTGATCGATTCGGTGGCCGACCTGCCGGAGCTGCTCGACACGCTCTGACGACCTCTCGCTCCGGAAGGGTCCGGCCGGTACCCTCGCGCCGGGGGAGTCGCCCCCGTCCGCAGTATCCGAGCCCCGGCCCAGCGCAGAGGAGACCTTGTTGTCCATCCGATCCATCCGTGCCGTCGTAGTCCCCCGCCGTCTCCTCCGGGCCGGTGTGGTCGCCGCTCTCGGTGTCGCATCGGCGGCCCTGCTCGGCGTGGGCACCGCCGCGGCGGCACCGGTGACGTGCGTGTCGCCGCCGTCGGCCAACGAGATCCTGGTGTCCGACGCCGCGAGCTGCGGTGCGACGGCCACCGAGGGCGGCACGGCCCACTCCTTCGCCTCCGAGAGCGGCACCGCGGTGTCGTCGGCCCGGACGGCCGGCGCGGCCGAAGCCCGTGCGACGGGCTTCGGGACGGCCTTGAGCGGCGCCGGGGACGGTGGCCGCGCCTACGCGTACGCCCTCGGCGGCGGGCTGAGCCATTCCTCGGCCCAGGGCCCGGTGACGACGGTGTCCGTCGCCGGCTGGGGTTCGGGGGCGACGGCCGATCCGACCGGCGTGACCTGCGTCGGTCCGCAGTCGTTCGCGGTCAACACGGCCACCGGCCAGTGGTGCGCCGTCGGCGTCGGTTCCACGCGTCGCTGAGCCCACCCCGGACCGGTCCTGCACGACGAGGGTGGCGGGTGCTCCAAACCTTGCACTCGCCACCCTCGAGTGCTAAGAATGCTCTTGGCACTCGCAACACGTGAGTGCCAGGTCGGGACGGTGAGGCCGGGAATATCGACACCCCTGGTCGTCCGTCGCGGGCACTGCTTCCGGCCGAAGGCGTACATGGGGCGACCCGACGAGCGGTCGCCCTGCGTGTCACCCCCATATCCGGAGGATCACTTCGCAATGGCCAAGATCATCGCGTTCGACGAAGAGGCCCGTCGCGGCCTCGAGCGGGGCCTGAACAGCCTCGCCGACGCTGTCAAGGTGACGTTGGGGCCCAAGGGTCGCAACGTCGTGCTCGAGAAGAAGTGGGGCGCCCCCACGATCACCAACGATGGTGTGTCCATCGCCAAGGAGATCGAGCTCGAGGACCCGTACGAGAAGATCGGCGCCGAGCTGGTCAAGGAAGTTGCCAAGAAGACGGACGACGTCGCGGGTGACGGCACCACCACCGCCACCGTGCTCGCCCAGGCGCTGGTGCGCGAGGGTCTGCGCAACGTCGCTGCCGGTGCGAACCCGCTCGGTCTCAAGCGCGGCATCGAGAAGGCCGTCGAGGCCGTCACCGCCAAGCTGCTCGACACCGCCAAGGAGGTCGAGACCAAGGAGCAGATCGGCGCCACCGCCGGCATCTCCGCGGGCGACCCCGCGATCGGTGAACTGATCGCCGAGGCCATCGACAAGGTGGGCAAGGAAGGCGTCATCACCGTCGAGGAGTCCAACACCTTCGGCCTCCAGCTCGAGCTGACCGAGGGTATGCGCTTCGACAAGGGCTACATCTCGCTGTACTTCGCCACCGACGCCGAGCGTCAGGAGGCCGTGCTCGAGGACGCCTACATCCTGCTCGTGTCGGGCAAGATCTCGACCGTCAAGGACCTGCTGCCGCTGCTGGAGAAGGTCATCCAGTCCGGCAAGCCGCTCGCGATCATCGCCGAGGACGTCGAGGGCGAGGCCCTGTCCACGCTGGTCGTCAACAAGATCCGTGGCACCTTCAAGTCGGTCGCCGTCAAGGCCCCCGGCTTCGGTGACCGTCGCAAGGCCCAGCTCGCCGACATCGCCATCCTCACCGGTGGCGAGGTCATCAGCGAAGAGGTCGGTCTCTCCCTCGAGACCGCCGGCCTCGAGCTGCTCGGCCGTGCGCGCAAGGTCGTCGTCACCAAGGACGAGACCACCATCGTCGACGGTGCCGGCGACGCCGACGCCATCGCCGGTCGCGTGAACCAGATCCGCGCCGAGATCGAGGCGTCGGACTCGGACTACGACCGCGAGAAGCTGCAGGAGCGCCTGGCCAAGCTGGCCGGCGGTGTCGCGGTCATCAAGGCCGGCGCCGCCACCGAGGTCGAGCTCAAGGAGCGCAAGCACCGCATCGAGGATGCCGTCCGCAACGCCAAGGCTGCGGTCGAGGAGGGCATCGTCGCCGGCGGCGGCGTCGCGCTGCTGCAGGCCGCTCCGGTTCTGGACGACCTGAAGCTCGAGGGTGACGAGGCCACCGGTGCCAACATCGTCAAGGTCGCCCTCGAGGCTCCGCTGAAGCAGATCGCCTTCAACGCCGGCCTCGAGCCCGGCGTCGTCGCCGAGAAGGTGCGCAACCTGCCCGCCGGCCACGGCCTCAACGCCGCCACGGGCGAGTACGAGGACCTGCTGGGCGCCGGCATCAACGATCCGGTCAAGGTCACCCGCTCGGCGCTGCAGAACGCGGCGTCCATCGCGGCCCTGTTCCTGACCACCGAGGCTGTCGTCGCCGACAAGCCGGAGAAGGCCGCCGCTCCCGCCGGCGACCCGACCGGCGGCATGGGTGGCATGGACTTCTGATCCACCCCCGACCGTCTTCGAGGCCCGGTTCCACTTCGGTGGGGCCGGGCCTCGTGGCGTCGGTCGTTCGGGTGATTTCTCCGATTTCCGCGTTCTCGGGTCGTCGACTCTTGTAACAATGGCGTCGCGGCCGTACTTCCAGGACCGCGCATCCGTGACACGGACGAAATCAAGGAGGAGTCGCCATGGGATCTCTCGCGGACATCATCGGCTGGGTGCTCGAAAACTTCGATCTGCTGGAAGTTCTGGACTCGCTGAGTGCAGACGACTAGCGGCCACCCACGACCTGGACGGAGAAGATCATGATCGGCAGCCTGCTCGACCTCATCACGCCCATCCTCGAACTGATCGCCGACCTCGGCTCGGGCAGCGCGGACTAGTCCCGGCCCGAGAGCACACCCGAATCGCAGCCGCAGCGCCGGGATCTCCCGCCGCTGCGGCTGCGTTCGTGTGAGGTGCCGACCGGGTCAGACCGCGACGGCCGGGGCGGCCGCGCGCTTCGCCAGCCGCGCCGCGATCGCCGCGCACACCAGCAGCTGGATCTGGTGGAACAGCATGAGTGGCAGGACGATCAGTCCGATCGGCTGGCCCGGGAACAGGACCGTCGCCATCGGCAGGCCCGTGGCCAGGGACTTGGTCGAACCGCAGAACAGGATCGTCGCGCGGTCCTCGTAGGCGAAGCCCAGGCGCGGTGCGCCGAACCACGTGAGCGCCAGGACCAGGGCGAGCAGCACGAGGCACACACCCGCCAGGGCGAGCAGCCGCCCGAGCGACAGGCTCGACCAGATGCCCTCGTTCATGCCGCGACTGAACGCGACGTACACGACGAGCAGGATCGAGCCGCGGTCGACGATCTTCAGCGGCCCGCCGTGCCTGCCGACCCATCCGCCGATCCAGCGGCGCAGGAGCTGGCCGGCCAGGAACGGGACCAGCAGCATGAGCACGATGTCGAGCACCGCGGAGGCACTGAACGTCACGCCCTGCGTGGTCATCGTCAGCGCGACGAGCAGCGGCGTCACGACGATGCCCAGCAGGCTCGAGGCACTGGCGGAGACGACCGCACCCGCGATGTTGCCGCGGGCCACGGAGACCAGCGCGATCGACGACTGCACCGTCGACGGCAGCAGGCACAGGTAGAGGACCCCGAGATACAGCGGTTCGGTCAGGACGGTCGGCACCAGCATCTTCGTCGCCAGCCCGAGCAGCGGAAACAGCGCGAACGTGGTGGCGAGGATCGTCAGGTGCAGGCGCCAGTGCCGGAGGCCCTCGAACGCCTCGCGCGTGGACAGTCGCGCCCCGTAGAGGAAGAACAGCAGACCGATGGCGATCTTCGCAGCCCACGTGAAGATGTTCAGGGCCGTGCCCGAGGCCGGCAGCAGTCCCGCGACCGCGACGGTGGTGAGGATGCCGACGAGGAACGGGTCGAGGCGACCGAGCACGGGAATCCTGGAGAACATGAGTCGACGCTAGGACACCGCCGGGGCGAGCCGACACCCGGTGTGGGAAGCGTGCACCCTCTCCGACGTTCCGGAGCGGGTGCACGCTTCGTGGAAGGGGTGCAGGCCCGCCGTCACTCCGGCAGCAGCATCCACAGCGCCAGGTAGACCAGGGCGGCGCCGCCTCCGGTCACGAACGCGGCGACCACCACGCCGGCACGGACGAGGTTGACGTCGATGCCGAAGTACTCGGCGAGGCCGCCGCACACACCGCCGAGCATGCGCTGCGAGCGGGACCGGGCGAAGGGACGGGGAGCGGGGGTGTTGTTCTCGAATGTCATGCGACAAGAGTGCCGCCACGGGCCTGCCGGTCGCATCGGGTGACGCCCCGATTCCTACCCTGATCTTTCGTCTCGGGGTGTGTCCTCAGCGCTTCTGGGCAAGCGTCTTCTTGAAGACCACCAGGGGCAGCAGCATCCGGGCGACCAGCGCGACGGCCCACACGATCACCGTCGCGAGGATCCAGGTCGCCGCGCCACTGATCTGCAGTCCGTCGCTGACGAGTGAGGTGACGATCAGCGCGACCAGCGTCGAGACGAGCGCGCTGCTGCCCAGGAGCGCCGGGGTCTTGGTGACCGCCAGCTGGCGCAGCAGCGGGTCGACGAGCATCGCCGTCACGGTGAACAGGGCGACGGCGATGACGAAGGCGACGCCGTCGAGCGACATGCCGGGCAGGACCCAGGCGCCGACGAGCAGCGCCAGGGCATTGGCGAGCAGTGCGACGACCGCGGACGCGAGCAGACGGACCATGCGAGGAGAGTAGCCTTCCCGGCCGGGTCGGTGAACCGGAAAGACGATCGGGCGGGCCGGAATCCCGGCCCGCCCGATCGTCGGCGAGAACTCGTCAGTTGCAGACCACCGTCAGGCCCACACCCCGCCAGATCGGCGTCTCGACACGTTCGAACTCGTTCTTCTCGTGGTTGTACTGCATGTCGACCTCGGTGCGGTAGCCCCGGTCGCGCTGCCCGGTGACGTGGCAGTGGCCGGACGCCGTGCCCGCGCGGTTGACCACGCCGTACGGCACGCCCTGCGCCTCGAGCGTGGCCCGGGCGCTCTGTTCGCTCATGCCGACCACGTTCGGGACCGGCCGGGTCGCAGCCTGGGCCGCCGCCGTCCCGGCGCCCAGGAGCACCGCCGTCCCGGCGCCCAGCAACACCGCCGTCCCGGCGCCCAGAAGCACCGCCGCGGTGCACACGGCGGCGACCGAGGCGCGTATCGAACGTCCTGCGCGGTGCGCGGTTTCGGGTACGACGAGAGAACTGCTCGAAGTGGATGTCATGCCTTCGAGCGTGCCGGGCGCAGGACCCGCTCCACATCGGGTGACGCCCCGATCCGCACCCTGAACTTTCTTCTCGGGGTGCGCACCGACGATGCTCCGTAGGATCTGGGAATGGCCGGACCGACGCGGGTGGCGCTCGCCCTGGGCAGCGGGGGTGCCCGCGGCTACGCCCACATCGGTGTGATCGAGGCGCTCGAGGAACGCGGACTCGAGATCGCCGGCGTGGCGGGCTCGTCCATGGGCGCGCTCGTGGGTGGGTTGTACGCGGCGGGCAGGCTCGACGACTACACCCGCTGGGCGACGTCGTTGACGCAGCTCGACGTGCTGCGGCTGCTCGACGTGTCGCTGTCCGCGCCGGGCGCCATCCACGCCGAGAAGATCCTCGACAAGGTGCGCGAGATCCTCGGCGACACCCCCATCGAGGGGCTGCGGATCCCGTACACGGCCGTCGCGACGGACCTGGCCGCCGGACGATCCGTCTGGTTCCAGCGCGGCCCCGTCGACGTGGCGATCCGCGCGTCCATCGCGATTCCCGGCGTGATCACCCCGTACGTGCTCAACGGGCGGGTGCTCGCGGACGGCGGGATCCTCGATCCGCTGCCGCTCGCCCCGATCCTCGCCGCGGGTGCCGACGTCACCATCGGTGTCAGTCTCGGGGCCGAGGAACGCGACGTCGACGGCGGCGCCCCGGCCCACGCGAGTGCGGAGCCGCGACCGGTCGACGAGTGGATCGGCCGATTCCGCCGCAGCGCCGCGCAACTGCTGGAGCGGGACGTCGTCCGCTCGATGGTGGGTCGTTTCGGCGGTGGGCCGGGGGCGCGCAGCGACGCCGCGGAGGACGTGGCATCCGAGGACGCCGAGGTCGTCGACGATCCGGTCCCGGTCCCGAAGCTGAGCCGTTTCGAGGTGATGAACCGCTCGCTCGATCTGATGCAGTCGGCCCTGGCCCGCTACCAGCTCGCCGGGTACCCGCCGGACGTGCTCATCCGCATCCCCCGCAAGTCGGGTCGCAGTCTCGACTTCCACCGCGCGGCGGAGATGATCGCGCTCGGCCGCAGCCTCACCGAGTCCGCCCTCGACGCCGCGGGACTCGGGACCGCGCCGGCGGCCGAACCGCCTGACCCGGACACCGGAACCGCCTAGGCTGAGCCGGTGGAGACCGTACCGATCCAGCTGCCGGGCGGCACGACGACACCCGTTCGCCTGTTCCCCGGTCCGGAACAACCGGCCCGCATCGACGCGCCGCGGCCCGTGGTGGTGATCCTGCCCGGTCTCGGCATTCCGGCGGGCTACTACGAGCCCTTCGCCGACGCCCTGACCGCGCACGGGTTCGACGCCGCGCTCTGCGAGCTGCCCGGACAGGGCGACAGCCGGCCCCGCCCCGGACCCGACAGCGACTACGGCTACCAGGAGCTGGTGGCCGTCGACCTGCCGGCCATGCTGGAGGTGGTGCACGAGCGGTTCCTCGACTCCACCCCGTACCTGCTGGGGCATTCGATGGGCGGGCAGCTCGGGGCGCTCTATGCCGCCCGCAACCCCGGACGGCTCGGCGGGCTGGTCCTCGTCGCCGCGGGGACCCCGTACTACCGCCACCACGCGGGCATCCGCGGGCCGGGTCTGCTCCTCGGGTCCGCGGCGATGTCGATCACCGCGAGCATCGCCGGATTCTGGCCCGGCGACCGGCTCGACGTCGCCGGTTTCGGTCGCCAGTCCCGGCAGCTCATCTCGGACTGGGCGCGCCTGGCCCGGAGCGGGCGTTTCGAGCCCCGCGACGCCGACGTCGACTACGAGCAGCGGCTCGCCGAGCTGAGCCTGCCGGTCCTGTCCGTCACTGTCGAGGGCGACGACCTCACGCCGGTCGCCGCCGCCCGGCACCTGCTCGAGAAGATGCCGGGCGCGGACGTGACGACGTGGCACCAGTCCCGGCCGCTGGGGCACAACGGCTGGATTCGCGACAACGCGGACACCGTCGACCGCATCGCGGCCTGGTTGAAGGACCGGTGAGTTCTACCCGGACAGCATGCGTTCGAGGAACGTGAACGTCAGCGCCGCCTTGAAGGCGGCCTGGGCGTTGTCCGCGGCACCGCCGTGGCCGCCCTCGATGTTCTCGTAGTACCAGACCTCGTGGCCCTGTTCCTCGAGCCGCGCCACCATCTTCCGGGCGTGCCCGGGGTGCACTCGGTCGTCGCGCGTCGAGGTGGTGATCAGGATCGGCGGGTACGCCGCGTCCGGAGCGGTGTTCTGGTACGGCGAGTACTCGCGCAGGTAGGCCCACTCGTCGGGATCGTCGGGGTCGCCGTACTCGGCCATCCACGACGCTCCGGCGAGCAGCAGGTGGTAGCGCTTCATGTCGAGGAGCGGCACCTGGCACACGATCGTCCCGAACAGTTCGGGGTAGCGGGTGAGCATCACGCCCATGAGCAGGCCGCCGTTGCTCCCACCCTGGATGCCGAGACGATCGGCGGTGGTGATGCCCCGCGCGACCAGATCTCGTGCCACCGCGGCGAAGTCCTCGAACACCTTGTGCCGGTTCTCCTTCAGCGCCTGGGTGTGCCACTGCGGTCCGTACTCGCCGCCGCCGCGTATGTTGGCGATCACGTACGTGTACCCGCGTTCGAGCCACGCCAGGCCGACACCGCCGCTGTACGCCGGCACCATCGAGTTCTCGAATCCGCCGTAGCCGTACAGCAGGGTCGGAGCCGGGGACGAGGTGTCGCGGCCGACCACGAAGTACGGAATCCGGGTCCCGTCGTCCGAAGTGGCGAAATGCTGTGTGGCGGTGATGTTCTCGGCTTCGAAGAACGCCGGTGCCTGCTTGATCGACGCCAGCGGCCCGCCGACCGTGCCGGACAGCAGCGTCGCGGGCACGGTGAAACCGCTGGAGTTGAGGAAGAATTCGTCGCTCTCGAGCGGATCGACGTCGATCACGGAGGTGGTGGTCGCGGGCGGCACGTCGTCGACCGGCCGATCGGTCCACCCGTCCACGCCCGGGGTGAGCACCCGCACCTCGGTCTGCACGTCGCGCAGCACGACCGTCAGCAGGTGGTTGCGCGTCCAGGCGTACTGTTCCAGCGAGCTGTGCGCGTCCGGCGCGAACAGCACCGTCATCTCCCGGGAGCCGGCCAGGAAATCCGGGTAGTTCGCGGCCAGCAGGGTGCCCGCCGGATGTCCGAGCCACGGCGACCGGGTCCGGATCAGCAGGTGGTCGCGGTACACGGAGACCTTCGCATCGTCCGGGGCCTCGATCCGGACGAGTTCCCCGTCGGGCCGCAGTTCGAACCGGTGCGACGTGTAGAAGTCGATCGCGCGCTCGACGAAACTGCGCTCGAAACCCGTGCGGTCGTACCAGGCGGAGACGGCGACGTCGGATCTGTCGCCCTCGTACACCGTCTCGGCCTCCGCCAGCGGCGTACCGCGGCGCCAGCGCTTGGCCAGGCGCGGGTACCCGGAGTCGGTGAGCGAGCCGTCGCCGAAGTCGGTGCCGACGTACACGGTGTCCGCATCGATCCAGCCGATGTCGGTCTTCGCCTCCGGCACCGTGAAACTGTCCGGTCCGTCGACGAATTTCCGTGACTCCATGTCGAACTCGCGGATCACGGTGGCGTCGGCGCCGCCGCGTGACAGTCCGATCAGGGCCCGGGACTGGTCGGGTCGCAGCACCTGCGCCCCCGACCACACCCAGTTCTCGCCCTCCGCCTCGGCGACCGCGTCGAGGTCGACCAGCACGTCCCAGTCCGGTTCGTCGCGCAGGTACTGCTCCATGGTGGTCCGCCGCCACAGGCCGCGCACGTGCCGAGCGTCGCGCCAGTAGTTGTACAGATACTCACCGCGGCGCCGCGCGTACGGGATGCGCGCGTCGGTGTCGAGCACCTCCCGGATCCGGGACTGCAGCGTCCCGAACGCCTCCGTGCGGGTGTATTCGTCGACGGTGCGGTCGTTGTGCGCGCGCACCCACCCGAGCTGGTCGTCGCCGGTGACGTCCTCGAGCCAGAGGTGCGGGTCGTTCGTGTCGTCGGCCATAGGCAATTCTTACCCATCCGGCCCGGGACGACCCGGCGGGGACCGCGGGCGCGGCTCCCGCGCCGCGCCCGCCACACTGGCGGAATGCAGTTGCATCCCTCCGACGCCCTGCGGGACTGGCTCGACGACCGTGTCCGCAGCGACCAGTTCCTGCTGTTCTGTTTCGAAGGGGAAGCCGGCGACCCGGACACCCTGGTGACCGAGCTTCGGCATCGGGCGTCGGCCGTCCCCGAACTCCGGTTGCGCGCCGTGCCGGTGCCGGGTCGTCTGGACTATCCGTACTGGGCGGCGGGGCTAGTCGGCGCCGACCGGTTCGTCGTGCACCGGCTGCCGGATCCGTCCTGGCCGGGAGTGCAGCGGGCCCTCGGTGAACTGCTCACCGACCGGCTCGACATCACGACCTCGCCGTGGCGAGTGCATCTGCTGGCCGGCGTGACGGGGGCGCCCCGCTGCGCCACAACCGCAACCGTTGTGGTGCTGCAGGTTTCGCACGCCTTCGCGGACGGGATGCGCGCCTCGGTCCTGGCCCGGGCGTTGCTGTCGGGTACGGGCCCGGCCGCCGACGGTACCCCGACGGGGCCGGAGGCGCCGTCGGTGCCGGCGATGCTGCTGCGTGCCGTGGCCCGGGTGCCGATCCAGCTGGGCGCACTGCTGGCGACGGGGGTACGCGCGGGCCGCGCCGAACGGGACCTGGCCGATCCGGCTGTCCCGCCGGCGGCCCCGGGATGTCCGCTGAGCGCCGTGAACACCGACCCCGGCCCGGGGCGTGCGGTGCGGACGATCGTGTGCTCCGCGACGGACCTGCGCACGGTGGGGACCGTGACCGTCGGTGCACTGACCGCGATCGCGTCCGCGCTCGGCGAGTTCCTCGGCGACTTCCCGGCCGACCGGCTCGGCGCGGAGGTGCCGGTCTCCGTCGCCCCGAACGGGACGGCGCGCAACTCCTACCGCAGCGCCGGTGTCCGGCTGTTCGCGCACGTGGACGATCCCCGGGAGCGTGCCGCGGCGATCGCCGCCGACCTGGCGCTGCGGCGACGACGGCTCGTGCATCCGGCCGTGGATCTCCGGGACCGTCCGTTCGCGCACCTTCCGGCGCCGCTGTTGCGGTTCGGGCTCGCCCGCGCCGACCTGGGTGCGGTGCCGCGAACCGTCACCGGCAACACGGTCGTGTCCAGCGTGTACCGCGGCGCGGACGACCTGGTGCTCGGCGGGGCCGCCGTGCGCTTCACCGCCGGTTTCCCGGGGTTGTCGCCTGTCATGGGCCTGACCCACGGCGTGCACGGAATCGGCGACGCGGTCACGTTGTCGATCACCACCAGTCCGCAGGTGATCGGGCTTGGGGAGCTGGACCGGTACGAGAGCTTGCTGCGCGGCGCCGTCGCGCGGCTCGCGCGCGCGTAGGGGGCGCCGTCGCGCGGCTCGCGCGCGTAGGACAGGCGCGCCCGGAGGCCCCGAGGTGGCGGGCGAGCAACTGCTTGGTTCGGGGTGGCTCCGGCGGTAGCGTGCCGGTCGGAACCGGATCGACGAGGGAGTGGCGATGGGCGTGTACGCGGTGACCGGGGCGGCGTCCGGCATGGGCGCGGCGAGCGCGGACCGGCTGCGGGCCGCGGGCCACACCGTGATCACCGTCGACCTGAAGGAGGCCGACGTCGTCGCCGACCTCTCGACCCCCGCGGGGCGGTCCGCGGCGGTGCGTCGAACCCTCGAGCGGGCCGGGAACCGGCTCGACGGTGCGGTGCTCGCGGCGGGTCTCGGCCCGGTGCCCGGCAAGGAGCACACCCTCGCCCAGGTCAACGTCCGGGGCGTGATCGAGTTGCTCGAAGGGTGGCGGCCGGCGCTCGCCGCGGCCGGAAACAGCAAGGTCGTGGTGTTCGGGTCGAATTCGACGACCACCACCCCGGCCGTGCCCATGTCGGCCGTGCGGGCGTTTCTCGCCGGCGACCTCGAGAAGGGGGTGCGGCGGGCGGGACGCATCAGGCCCGCGGCCGCCCCCTTCACCTACGCCGCGTCGAAGATCGCCGTCACCCACTGGGTGCGCCGGAACGCGGTGACCCCGGACTGGGCGGGGGCGGGGATCCGCCTGAACGTCCTCGCGCCGGGCGCGGTGTCGACCCCCCTCCTCGACACTCAGCTCGCGAGCCCGGAGGGCGATCGGGTCCGGAGTTTCCCCGTCCCGATCGGGGGGTTCGGTGAGCCGGACCGGATTGCCGAGTGGGTGGAGTTCATGCTGTCCCCGGCCGCCGACTTCCTCGTCGGCTCGGTCGTGGTGGTCGACGGCGGCAGCGAGGCGTGGTTCCGTGCCGTCGACTGGCCGCGACCGGTGCCGGTGCGGAAGGTGCTGCGGTACGTGCGGCGGATGCGGAGCTTCCGCCGCTGACCGGGGGCTGCGCCCGCCGCTTCCGCCACGTTCGGGCCCGTGTGCACGCCCGATTCGTGCCTGGTGCCGGGACTACCGGCGGGTAACCGGACCATCCGCAGACACGCCGGAGCGGCAGGTCTACGCTGTTTGTTCGTGACCTCACACTATGACGTCGTTGTCCTCGGAGCCGGTCCCGGTGGGTACGTCGCTGCTATCCGCGCGGCACAGCTGGGCCTGAGCACCGCCATCATCGAGAAGAAGTACTGGGGTGGTGTCTGCCTGAACGTGGGCTGCATTCCCTCCAAGGCGCTTCTCCGCAATGCCGAACTGGCGCATCTCTTCACGAAAGAGGCCAAGACGTTCGGCATGTCCGGGGACGTGTCCTTCGACTTCGGTGCGGCCCTGGACCGCAGCCGCAAGGTCGCGGACGGCCGCGTCAAGGGCGTGCACTTCCTGATGAAGAAGAACAAGATCACCGAATACGACGGTGCCGGCTCGTTCGTCGACGCCAACACCATCTCGGTCGAGCTCAACAAGGGCGGGACCGAGACGGTGACCTTCGACAACGCGATCATCGCGACCGGGTCGGTGACCAAGCTGCTGCCCGGCACGCAGCTGAGCGAGAACGTCGTCACCTACGAGGAGCAGATCCTCACCCGCGACCTGCCGGGCTCGATCCTGATCGTCGGCGCCGGTGCCATCGGCATGGAGTTCGGCTACGTGCTGAAGAACTACGGCGTGGACGTCACCATCGTCGAGTTCCTCGACCGGGCGCTGCCCAACGAGGACGCCGACATCTCCAAGGAGATCGCGAAGGCGTACAAGAAGCTCGGCGTGAAGATCATGACCGGGGCCGCGGTGCAGTCCATCGACGACGACGGCAACAAGGTGACCGTCGCGATCAAGGACAACAAGTCCGGCAACGTCGAGTCCGTGGTCGTCGACAAGGTCATGCAGTCCGTCGGGTTCGCCCCGCGGGTGGAGGGCTTCGGCCTCGAGAACACCGGTGTCGAGCTCACCGACCGGGGCGCCATCGCCATCGACGACGTGATGCGCACCAACGTGCCGCACATCTACGCCATCGGCGACGTCACCGCCAAGCTCATGCTCGCGCACGTCGCAGAGGCGATGGGCGTGGTCGCGGCCGAGACCATCGGCGGCGCCGAGACCCTCACCTTCGACGACTACCGGATGATGCCGCGTGCGACGTTCTGCCAGCCGCAGGTCGCCAGCTTCGGACTGACCGAGCAGCAGGCGCGCGACGAGGGTTACGACGTCAAGGTCGCCACCTTCCCCTTCACCGCGAACGGCAAGGCCCACGGCCTCGGCGATCCCAACGGCTTCGTCAAGCTGATCGCCGACAACAAGCACGGAGAGCTGCTCGGCGGCCACCTGATCGGCCCCGACGTCTCCGAACTCCTGCCCGAGCTGACCCTCGCGCAGAAGTGGGACCTGACGGTCAACGAACTGGCCCGCAACGTCCACACCCACCCGACGCTGAGCGAGGCGCTGCAGGAGGCCATCCACGGCCTCGCAGGCCACATGATCAACTTCTGATCCCGGCGCGTCGAAGATCCTCCGCGCGGGCAGATCCCCGTTCGGATGTACCGGCCTCAGCCCGCGGTGACCGAAACGTCGCCGCGGGCTGTCGTCGTCTCGGGCAACGACGAAACCTGATTGGATACCCGTGACGCGGGGTACCTTGTCGGCATGGCAGAACGGGGTGCGCGTCCCAGGGTGCATCCGGTGCGCAGAATGATGTTGCGCGCCGTCCGACACCTTTTCACTCCTCTCCGGCCCGACGACTACCTCGAGATGATCAATCCCCTGTGGACCACGAGGGAGTTGCGGGGCCGGGTCGAGCGGGTGGTACCGGAAGGTCCCGACGCGGCGTCCGTGCTCATCCGTCCCGCCTACGAGTGGCGCGGACACCGCCCCGGCCAATACGTACGACTGGGCGTGATCATCGACGGCGTCTACCACTGGCGTGCCTACTCGCTGACCTCCGATCCCGATCCCGAGGACGGGCTCATCAGCGTCACCCCGAAGGTGGTCGAGACCGGCGTGGTCTCGCCGTACCTGGTGCGCCGCATCCAGCCCGGCGACGTGGTGCGGCTCGGCGAGGTCGAGGGCGTGTTCACCCTGCCCGATCCACTGCCTGCGAAGATGCTGTTCGTCAGTGCCGGCAGCGGTATCACCCCCATCATGAGCATGCTGCGCAGCCTGGACCACCGCGACCGCCTCGACGACGTCGTTCTGGTGCACTCGGCGCGCACCGCCGACGAGGTCATCTTCGCTTCCACGTTGCGTGACCTCGAGGCACGCCGGTCCGGGTTCCGGCTGGTGCTGCGGCTCACCGCGGAGCAGGGCCGCATGACGCCGGCCGATCTGGACGAGCTGTGCCCCGACTGGCGGGAGCGGGAGGCGTTCTGCTCCGGCCCCGGCGACATGCTCGACGCATTCGTCGAGCACTGGAACGACCACGGTGATCCGAAAAAACTCCACATGGAGCGTTTCCAGCCGATCATCGGCGGGAATGCGGGATCGGGTGAAGGCGGCACGGTCCACTTCCTCGACAGCGAGGCCGACGTCGAATGCGACGGCGGCACGCCGATCCTGGTGGCGGGCGAGAAGGCGGGTCTGCAGCTTCCGTACGGATGCCGGATCGGGATCTGCCATACCTGCGTGGGCACGCTGCGCTCCGGCAAGGTGCGGGACCTGCGCACGGACGAGGTCGCCGAACCCGTCGGCGCTGCGGTCCGCACCTGCATCCACACCGCCGAAGGCGACATCGAAATCGAGCTGTGAACGGAAGGAACGCGAGATGACGACGGAGATCGAGAGTCCACTCGCGCATCTGAGCGAGGAAACGCTGGACGCGTTGGCGAAGGAGTTCGACGCCATCCACGACAGGGTCTACTCCGAGCTGGGGGAGCGGGACCGTCGCTACATCAAGACCGTGATCGCGACGCAGCGACAGCTCGCCGTCGCCGGCCGTGCGCTGCTCCTGGGTTCGGCGTCGAAGTCGGCCTGGGTCGCGGGCACGGCATGCCTCGGCATGGCCAAGATTCTCGAGAACATGGAGATCGGCCACAACGTCATGCACGGGCAGTGGGACTGGATGAACGATCCGGACATCCATTCGTCGGTGTGGGACTGGGACACCGCCTCGACCGCGGCGGGCTGGAAGCACTCCCACAACTACATCCACCACACCTTCACGAACATCCGCGGCAAGGACAAGGATCTCGGGTACGAGATCATGCGGATCGATCCGCACCAGAAGTGGCACCCGGTCTACCTGGCCCAGCCGTTCTACAACGTGCTGCTCATGGCGTTTTTCGAGTGGGGTGTGGCGCTGCACGACCTCGACCTCGATGCGTTGTGGGCGGGAGAGAAGACGCCGGGGCAGGTGCTCGAGGAGCTGAAGGGCATCGCGGGCAAGGCGCGGCGGCAGTTCGTCAAGGACTACGTGGGTTGGCCCCTGGTCTCGGCCGGCGCGTTCGCGGCCGCGGCGCTGCTGTCGGGAGGGCGGATCCCGCAGCCGCGGACCTCTCGCATCGGACGCCGGCTGCGCGGACTCGGCCGTCTCGGGCGCGGCGGTGCCGCCCCGCGGGCCGACGCCGTCGCCGACGTGCTCGACAAGGTCCTGCCGGGCGTGGAGAAGACGTTCCTGGCCACCCTGGCGGCGGACTTCACCGCCAACATCATCCGCAACGTGTGGTCGCACGCGATCATCTTCTGCGGGCACTTCCCGGACCAGACGTACACCTTCAGCCGGAAGGAGGTGGAGAACGAGAGCCGCGGCGGATGGTACGTCCGCCAGCTGGTCGGCGCGGCCAACATCGAGGGCAGTCCGCTGTTCCACGTCATCAGCGGAAACCTCGGCTACCAGGTCGAACACCACCTCTACCCCGACATGCCGAGCACCCGGTACTCCGAGGTGGCGCCCGCGGTGAAGGACATCTGCGAGCGGTACGGGCTGCCGTACAACACCGGACCCCTGTCGAAGCAGTGGGGCACCGTGCACCGGACGATCCTGCGCCTCGCGTTCCCCGGCGGCAAGCCGCGACCGAAGCCCGGTCCGTACCACAGCGCGGACGATCCGTCGCGCAAGACGGCGCCGAGCGAGGCGGCCCGCTTCCGCAGCCGGCTGCCGGCAGACCACCCGGCCGCCGGTCCGGAGCACGAGCACGGTGGCGTGGAGGTCGAGCCGCCGCCGCGCTGACGATCGCGGATTCGCGCGCCCCTTCGGAATCCGCTCACGTCGTGGCGTGAGCGGATTCCGAAACGCCGTGGGAATCCCGGTTATCCACAGGCTGCGGCTTCATCCCCAGATGTGCCGGTCCGCGCAAAGTCGAGCCGCGGCCGCCCGAGCGGTGCGTCACCCTCCTTGCATGACCGATCCCATCGCCGTGACGAGACAGGACCTCCTGACGCAAGGCGTGCCGGACGACCGGATCCGGGCGGCGCTGCGTGCCGGAGACCTCGTCGCGCTGAAACCCGGCGTCTATCTGCGCCGCACCGACGTCGCGTCCCTCGACGACGTGAGCCGCCACCGGGTCCTGGCGCGGCACTTCGCCGCGGCTCTCCGCCCCGGGGAGGCACTCAGCCACGTGTCTGCCGCCGTCCTGCTCGGACTGGACGTGTGGAACGTCGACCTGCGCCGGGTGCACGTCTCGCGGGCATCCGCGAGCGGGCGCAGGGCCACGTACCTCCACGTGCACGGGACCGACTGGCGCGACGGCGACGTCGTCGCAGTCGACGGCGTCCACGTCACCTCGGTGGCGCGCACCATCGTCGACCTCGCGCGGTCGTTGCCGCTCGACGAGGCCGTCGTCGCCGGGGACTCCGGCCTGCGCGCCGAACCGTCCGCGCGGGAACGCCTGCCGGATGTTCTCACCGCCGCCCGCCACCGCACCGGGGTGTCCCGGGCGGCCGCCGCGGTGCGTCTGCTCGACGGGCGCAGCGAGAGTGTCGGAGAGTCGTTGTCTCGCCTGCGGATGACGCGATGCGGCCTGCCGCGGCCCGAACTGCAACACGAGGTCGTGGCTCGGGACGGACGCCGGTACCGGGTGGACTTCTTCTGGGAAACCCCGGGCGTCGTCGGCGAGTTCGACGGCGCCGGAAAGTACTCCGACCGACGCGACCTCGTGGCCGAGAAGCACCGCGAGGACGCGCTGCGCGATCTCGGCCTCGAGGTCGTCCGGTGGACGTGGGCGGACCTGGAGCGGTTCGACCTCGTCGCCGAGAGATTCGCCCGGGCCGTCGCTCGGAAATCGAAGCGGTGAACCGGAATCCGCCCACGCCGTGGCGTGGGCAGATTCCGAAGTCGCGCACCGATTCAGCGCGTCCGGTAGGCCACCCAGCCGCCGAACTCGGTGATGTCGACGGCGTCCGCCGCGGCGTCGTGCGTGCAACCGAAACCGACGACCCAGCGCCCGTCCGAGAGTTCGACGCTGGTGAGCGTCATCGGAGCGGGCAGTGCGGCCAGGAACCGGCCGAGTCCCGCCTCGGAGACCCGGAAGAGCTCGCCGGCGATCGGCGCGCCCCGGCCCGCGCCGTGCCGGACGAGACCGGGCTTCGGGGGAGTGGTCCTCAGCGCCGTCAGCCGGTACGCGTCGGAGGTGCGGACCTCGTCGACGAACCGGGCACCGATCTGCTCCAGTTGGACGTGCAACGGCTGGCCGCGCAGGTGCGCCCCGAACACCGCCAGCTCCACCCCGCCCGAGACGAACTTCGGCGTGGGGACACCCGTCAGCCGGGCCGCGAGATCGACAGCGACCTGATCGGCGAAGGCCGGCACGACGAACATCACCCCGAAGGGACGATCCTCGGCGGTCGGTGCACCCGGTACCGCGACGGCCGCCATGTCGAGCAGATTGCAGAAGTTCGTGAACGTGCCCATCCGCCGGTTGATCCCGATCGGGTCGGACTGCACCGCCGCGATCGTCGGGTGCTCGGTGGTGGTGGGCAGCAACAGCCCGTCGAACCCGTCCAGCAGGCCCGCCGCGAACGCCTTGGCGCGGGTCAGCGTGTCGAGGTCGGCCACCAGCTCGTGCGCCGCCGGGTGCTCCGCGGCCGCGACGATCGCCGCGACCGTCGGATCGGCTCCGGCGGGGTTCGTCGCCAGGAACTCGCCGACGGCCGCATACCGCTGGGCGACGACGGCGCCGTCGTAGAGCAGTGTCGCGGCCTCCAGGAGCGGGGTGACGTCGACCTCGGTCACCTCCATCCCGGCGTCGCGCGCCGCGCCGACGGTGCGCGCGAATGCGTCCCGGTAGTCGTCGCACAGCGCGACGAGATTCCCGGCGCGCGGAACCGCGACCCGCGGCGACGCGGGCTCCGCGAACGGTACGTCGGCCGGCCACGTCCGGCTGCGCGGGTCGCGCGGTTCCGGCCCGGCCATGACCGCCGCGGCGGTCGCCGCCAGGTCGAGCGACGTGGCGAACACCGTGAGGCAGTCGTAGTCCACGCATGCCGGCACCACGCCGTGGGCGGGGATCACGCCCAGCGTGGCCTTGATCCCCACCAGACCCTGCAGCGCGGCCGGGACGCGGCCGGAACCCGCGGTGTCGGTACCGATCCCGATGTCCGCGATGCCGAGCGCGACCGCCGTCGCCGAACCCGAACTCGAGCCGCCCGACACCCGTTCCGGATCCCAGGAGCAGCGCACCGCGCCGTACGGGCTGCGGGTGCCGACGAGACCGGTGGCGAACTGGTCGAGATTGGTCTTGCCCAGGATCACCGCGCCGGCGTCGACGAGCCGCGCGACGCCCGCCGCGGTATCGGTGGGGGTGTACGCGAATTCGGGACAGCCCGCCGTGGTCGGCATCCCGGCGACGTCCACGTTGTCCTTCACCGCCACGAGCAGGCCCGCGAGCGGCAGGTGCTCGCCCGCCGCGACGCGCGCGTCCACGGCGTCGGCGTCGGCGAGCACCTCGGCGGCAGGCCGCAGCGCGATCCACACCTCGGGCCGGTCGACGTCGTCGATGCGGCGCAGCGCCGCCTCCGCTCGCGCCCGGCTCGATGTCGATGCAGCCGAGAGTTCCTGTTCCACAACGATGCTCATGCTGCTCCGATCACGAGAAGGGGGGTGCCGGGGGCGACCTTCGCGCCCGGTCCGACGAGGACTTTCAGGACGATCCCGTCCACGGCGGCCGGCACCGGCATCTCGAGCTTCATGGCCTCGAGGAGGACGGCGGTGTCGTCGGCGCCGACCTGCTGGCCCTCCACCACCTCGACCCTCCACACGTTGCCGACCATGGGGGCTTCGACGACGACCGATCCCGCCGGCATCCCGGCGAGCGGGTCGACGGGCTCGGCGACCTCTGCCGGTGCCGTCTCGGCCCGGTCGAACTCACCGGCCGCGTGCCATGCCTGCTTCTCGGTCTCGAACGCCGCGGACTGACGCTCGTGGAACGCGTCGATGGACTCGGCATTGTCCGCCAGGAACCGCAGATGGTCGGCGAGGGCGAACCTACCCTCCGAGACGTCGGCGTCGAACCGGCCCGCCAGGGACGCGGCGCGGTACTCGAGCAGCTGTTCCGGGCTCACCGGTTCCCATACGATCCGGTCGAAGAAGCGGAACAGCCACGGCTTGCCGTCCTCGAACGGCCCGGACTGCCGGTATCCGGACCAGATCGGTACCGTCCGCCCGATCAACTGGTAGCCGCCGGGGGACTCCATCCCGTAGACGCACAGGTACTTGCCGCCGATGCCCACGGCGTCCGACGGGGTCCACGTGCGTGCCGGGTTGTATTTCGTCGTCACGAGCCGGTGCCGGGGGTCGAGCGGGACGGCCAGCGGCGCACCGAGGTACACGTCGCCGAGACCGAGGACGAGGTACTCGGCGTCGAACACCGTGTCCCGGACCTGCTCGACCGAGTCGAGTCCGTTGATGCGCCGGATGAACTCGGTGTTCGACGGCAGCCACGGCGCCGAGTCGCGCACACCGCTGTGGTAGCGGGAGATCGCCTCGGCGATCGACGGGTCGTCGAACGAGAGCGGCAACCGGACGGTGCGGCTGGGCACCACCAGATCGTGCGTGGCCGGCAGTTCCGTCTCGAGGTCCTGCAGGGTCCCGAGCAGGCGGTGCTGGGGCAGCACGTCCGGGTCGAAGTGCACGTGCAGCGAGCGCACCCCCGGCGTGACGTCGACGATCCCCGGCAGGCGCAGCGCCGCGAGCGCCTCGGACAGGGCGTGCACCCGCATCCGCAACCCCAGGTCGAGCACCATGTCGCCGTACTCGACGAGGACGTTGTCGTCGCCGCCCCGCAGGTACACCACCTCGGGACGGTCCAGGAACGCCGGGGTACCGGCCAGCCGGCCGCCGTCGAGCGCGGCGGGCCGCGCCACTGGCGGGACGTCGAGGGCGCGGGTGGCGGCGCCGCGCAGCTCGACCGCCGCCTCGTCGGTGACGGGGACGAACCGCACCGAATCCCCGGGCCGGATCTGCCCCATCTTCCAGCGGTGACCGGAGACGACCGTGAGCGGGCAGGCGAACCCGCCCAGGCTCGGACCGTCCGGGCCGAGCAGGATCGGGGTGTCGCCCGAGACGTTGAGCGCGCCCACCGAGTAGGGGTTGTCGTGCAGGTTCGACGGGTGCAGCCCGGCCTCGCCGCCGTCCGTCCGCGACCAGGTGGGCTTCGGGCCGTCCAGACGGATGCCGGTGCGGTTCGCGTGGGACTGCACCGTCCACGTGGTGTCGTAGAACTGGGCCAGGTCGTCCTCGGTGAAGTAGGCCGGTGCGGGCTGCGGACCCTCGGTGACGGCGAGATGCCACGTGTGGGTGAACTCCGGCCGACGGTCCACGGGTACCGGTGCCGGGGAGGCTAGCGCGCGGGACTCGGCCACACCGAGCACGTCGCCCGTGGCCACGGCCCTGCCGGTGAGGCCCCCGAAGCCGCCGAGTGTGAACGTCGAAGCGCTGCCGTGGTAGAGCGGGGCGTCGAGTCCGCCACGCACCGCGACGTAGGTGCGCAGGCCCTGCTCGGCCGGCGATCCGACGTCGAGCACGCCGCCGGCCGGCACCTCCAGGGGCTCCCACATCGGCACGGGGGTCCCGTCGACGGTGACCACGACCGGGGCACCGGTGACGCAGACGAGCGTCGGGTCGGAGAACTCGAGGCGCGGGCCCTGCAACGTGCACTCCAGCGCCGGTGCCCCCTCCGGATTGCCGACCGCGCCGTTCGCGGCGCGCATCGACAGGTCGTCCATCGGACCCGACGGCGGAATGCCGACCGCCCACAACCCGATCCGGCCGGGGAAGTCCTGCACCGTGGTCATGGTGCCCGCGCGCAGCACGTCGATGCGGTGGCCCGTCGCCCGTACCTCCCGCAGCGTCGCGGTCGTGTGGGTGGCCCCGAGCACCTGCTCCGCTGTGCAGATGCGCCGCAGCTGCGGCAGATTCGTCTGCACGCCGTACAGGTGCGTGTCGTCGAGCGCCTCGGCGAGCGCCGCGAACGCGGTGCGGCGGGACTCGCCGCGCACGATGATCTTGGCGAGCATCGGGTCGTAGAACGAACTCACCTCGGTGCCGGTGTCCACCCACGTCTCGACGCGGGTGTGGGCCGGGAACTCGACGGCGGTGAGCAGTCCGGCGCTGGGCCGGTAGTCGTGCCCCGGGTCCTCCGCGTACACGCGCGCCTCCACGGCGTGACCGAGGATGCGGGGCCCGCTGTCGGGCAGGGCGTCGAGCATCTCGGTCTCGCCCCGGCCGAGCCGCAGCATCCACTCCACCAGGTCCACGCCCGTGACCTCCTCGGTGACCGGATGCTCCACCTGCAGACGGGTGTTCATCTCGAGGAACGAGGCCTCACCGCGTTCGACGTCGTACACGAACTCCACGGTGCCGGCGGAGCGGTAGCTCACCGACGACGCGAGCCGGCGCGACGACGCGAGCAGTTCCTCGACGACCGCGTCGGGCAGGTTCGGGGCGGGCGCCTCCTCGACGACCTTCTGGTTGCGTCGCTGCAACGAGCAGTCGCGCGTACCGAGGCTGATCGTGCGGCCGCGACCGTCGCCGAACACCTGCACCTCGAGGTGGCGGGCGTGGGCGACGAACCGTTCGAGGAACACCCCCGACGAGGAGAAGTGTGCGGACGCGAGACGCTGCACCCGCTCGTACGCGTCCCGCAGTTCGCCCGGAGTGTGGCAGGCCTGCATCCCGATGCCGCCCCCGCCGCCGACGGCCTTGAGCATCACGGGGTAACCGACGGTGTCGGCGGCCGCGAGGGCGGCGTCGACGGACCCGAGCAGGCCGCTGCCCTCGACGAGCGGGACGCCGACGGCGCGTGCCGCCTCTCGCGCGGTGTGCTTGTCGCCGAAGACCCGCAGCTGCCCGGGGGTGGGCCCGATGAACGCGATGCCCGCCTTCTCGCAGGCGTCCGCGAATTCGGCGTTCTCCGAGAGGAATCCGTAGCCGGGATGGACCGCGCCGGCGCCCGCCGACAGGGCCGCCTCGATCACCAGATCCGCCCGGAGATACGACTGCGCTGCCGGAGCCGGGCCGAGACGCACGGCCATGTCCGCCATCTCGACGTGCGCGGCGGACGCGTCCGCATCCGAGTACACGGCGACGGTCTTCAGCCCCAGCGCGTGCGCCGAACGCATGATGCGGCAAGCGATCTCGCCGCGGTTGGCGACGAGCAGGGTGTCGAAAGCGAACGTCACGACAGGCTCCTTCGGTGACGGGGAAGGGGAAGGTATGGGGCGGAACGGACCTCAGTGAGCGAACGACATCGCCGACACGGCGCGGGTCACCCGGTCGAGCACCACCGCGAGGGATTCGCCGATGTGCCGGTGCAGCAGCCGGTGGGCGAGTTCGAGTTCGTCGCCGAGGACGGCATCGACGATGGCGAGATGTTCGGCGATCGACGTCTCGATCCGGCTGTTGACCATGAAGTCGTACATCCGCACGTGCCGGATCCGGGAGTTGACCGACTCGAGCGAGCCGGCCAGTTCCGCATTGCCCGACGCGGCTATCAGGGCCATGTGGAACTCCTCGTCGAGCACCACGAAACCCGGTTCCTGCTGCGGCGGGTCGGCGGACAGACGCACCCACCGTTCGCGTTCGGCGGTGAGGGCGACGCGGTCGTGCCGCACATCGGGATTGTCGATCGCGCGCGCAATGCCCTGCAGTTCGAGGGTGATCCGCAGCTCGTAGAGGTCACGGACGCGGGGAATGCTCACCGGGACCGGCGAGAATCCGAACTCCTCGCGGCGCAACAGCCCGTCCGCGCACAGCATCGCGAGCGCCTCCCGGACCGGGGTACGGGAGATCCCGAACCGCGCGGACAGTTTCGGCTCGGTCAGCCGCTCGCCGACGCGGATCGAGCCGTTCATCAGCTCGGTGCGCAGTTCCCGGTACACGCGCGTCCGCAGCGGTTGCGCCGTGGCTGTATCCGTACGTGTCGACATAGCTGTATACGCTATGGACGTCGTGTTTCGCCGAGATTGCCCGCGGTAAAGCGACGGTTAGGAAGAGCTCTCAGAAGTCCCGCTCGAGGCGCAGCACGCCGATGGTGGTGGCCAGTCCGTCGTATTGCGCTACGAGCAGGCAGAATTCGATCATCCGACGGTCGTCGAGGTGAGCGGCCAGCGCCGCCCACGTCTCGTCGCCGAGGTCTCCGGTGGCGATCAACTCGTCGACGGCTGTGAGCATCGCCCGGTGCCGCGGGCTCCAGCCGGGCGCGCCGGGTCCGTCGAGGATACGCTGCAGGATCTCGGGGGTGATGCCGGCGCGACGGCCGAGCCGGGTGTGGTGGTCCATCTCGTAGCCGCACTCGCGTAGGTGCGCCACCCGCAGGATGACCAGTTCGGATTCGAACCGGGGCAACCGCCCGAACGGCATGAGCTTGCCGGAGTAGTGCAGCCAGCCGCGGAACAGGCCGCCGGTGCGGCCCAGGGTGCTGAACAGGTGCGCGTCCTTCGTTCCCGCCGCGGTCGAGAGCACGCGCCAGACCGCCCAGTTGAGCGGGCCGAGTTCCTTGAACCGTCCGGGCCGGATGCGAGGCGACATGCCGGTCAGTCTCGCACGGCACGCGCCAATCGGGCCATCGTCCGGGCCTGCTCGGCGCGCTGCACCACCACCGCCCGTGAGGTGTCGATGTGGGCGAGGAGCTGGTCGTGGGCGTCCTCGAGACGGCCGGCGAGCACCGCCTCCGCCACACCGATGTGTTCGTCGACGGTCGCCGCGATCCGGTCGTGCGTCAGGTAGTCGAACATGCGCACGGGCCGGACCTTCGCGTTCACGGCAGCCAGCGCGTCGCACAGGGCCGGGTTGCCGGCGGCGGCCAGCAATGCCAGGTGGAACTGTTCGTCGAGGACGACGAAGCCCGCATCCGGTTCGGGGAGGTCGCGCCGCAGCGCGTACCACCGGTCGAGCTCGGCGCCGAGCACGTCCGGATCGTGGCGGATCGAGTGATCGGCCAGCGCGCGGCGGATGCCGCGCAGCTCCAACGTGGTCCGCAGCTCGTACAGGTCGGCGAGGTCGTCGAAGCGCGGCCGGTACGGGAACAGCCCCTGCTCGCGCCGCTCGACCAGACCGTCGGACACCAGCCGCGCCAGCGCCTCCCGTACCGGCGTTCGGGAGACCCCGTACTGCTCGGCGAGCCGTTCCTCGCCGAGCCGTGTGTCCGGCGGCAGAACGCCCGTCATCAGATCCGAACGCAGCGCCCGGTAGACCCGATCACGCCGCGTGCCGCCGGCGCTCATCAGATCGCCATGGCCGCGCGGACGGTGCCTGCGGCATCGGTCCCGCCGTCGCCGCTGGCGGTGATGCGTCCGGATTCGAGGACGTAGTACCGCTGCGCCGCCTGCAGGGCGAAACCGATGTGCTGCTCGACGAGCAGCACCCCGAGGTCGCCGCGCCGGCTGAGTTCGACGACGGTGCTTTCGATCTCGGCGACGACCGACGGCTGGATCCCCTCGGTGGGTTCGTCGAGGATGAGCATGCGGGGCTCGGTGATCAGGGCGCGGGCGATCGCGAGCTGCTGGCGCTGGCCTCCGGAGAGCAGACCGGCGCGCCGGTCCAGCAGTGGCACGAGGGCGGGGAACAGCTCGAGCATGTCGGCGACGAGCTGCTTGCCGCGCCTGCGTCCGTCGGCGACGACCTGCAGGTTCTCGGCGCAGGTGAGCTGCGCGAAGGACTGCTGGCCCTGGGGGACGTAGGCCAGGCCGCGGGCGACGCGCGCGGCCGGCCGCAGCGAGGTGATGTCCGCACCGTCGAGGAGGATCCGGCCGAAGGTGGTGGGCAGCAGGCCGACGGCGGCGCGCAGCAGGGTGGTCTTTCCGGCTCCGTTGTGACCCATGACGGCGACGACCCCGTCGGCGGGGACGGTCAGGGTGGCCCCGTGGATGATCTCGGTGCGGCCGTAACCGGTCCGCACGTCGACGAGCTCGAGCATCTCACGCCTCCTGTACTGCAGTGGCGGTCCCGAGGTAGACCTCCTGGACCTGCGGGTTGTTCTGCACCTGTTCGACGGTGCCGTCGGCGATCACCCTGCCGCGGGCCAGGACGGTGACGGAGGTGGCGAAGGCGCGCATGAAGTCCATGTCGTGTTCGACGACGACGACGGTGCGCTGCGCCCCGATCCGGCGCAGCAACTGCCCCGTCTCCTCGCGTTCGTCGTGGCTCATCCCGGCGACCGGCTCGTCGAGCAGCAGCACGTCGGAGTTCTGGACGAGCAGCATGCCGATCTCGAGCCACTGCTTCTGCCCGTGGGCGAGGATGCCGGCGGGCACGTCGCGCAGGCCGGTCAGGCCGATCGTCTCGAGGGCTTCCTCGATCTGCGGCAGCACGGTCGTGCGGCGGCGCAGCAGCGACCACGGGGAGCGGCCGGAGCCGGCGGCGATGTCGAGGTTCTGCAGCACCGTGAGTTGCTCGAACACCGACGCGGTCTGGAAGGTGCGGCCCACCCCGAGGCGGGCGATCTTGTGCACCTTCTTGCCGAGCAGTTCGATGCCGGACTTGGTGACCGACCCGGTGGCCGGCACCAGGCCGGTGACGGCGTCGACGAGGGTGGTCTTGCCGGCGCCGTTGGGGCCGATGAGGAAGCGCAGGTCGCCCTGCAACAGGGTCAGGTCCACGCCGTCGACTGCGGTGAAGCCGTCGAAGCTGACGCGCAGGTCGCGGATCTCGAGGTACTCGCTGGACATGCCGGCGTTGCCGCCGTAGTGGGGTTCGGTCATCTCGCCGGCTCCATCGTCGTGGTCGGTTCGGGAATCGGGCGCGCCGGGCCGGTGCGGGTGCGTCGCCGGCGCAACGTCGCCAGCCCGGCGAGGCCCGCGGGGAAGAACCCGATGACGACGATGAACAGCAGGCCCTGCGCGTAGGTCCACGCGGACGGGAAGCTCTCCGACAGCGCGGTCTGGGCCCACGCGACGCCGATGGCACCGAGGGCCGGGCCGAGCAGGGTCGTGCGTCCGCCGATGGCGACGCCGATGAGGAATGCGAGGGAGGGGACGACGCCGACGTCGGCGGGGGAGATGATGCCGACGATGGGCACGAACAGCGCCCCGGCGATGCCCGCGAAGAAGGCCGCCGTGGCGTAGGCGACGACCTTGACGTCGGCGGGGTCGTAGCCGAGGAAACGGACCCGCTCCTCCTGGTCGCGCACGGCCACGAGCAGTTCGCCGTAGCGGGAGAACATCAACTGCCGGGTGAGCGCGACGACGGCGAGCAGGACACCCGCGGCGACGAAGAACAGCATGCGCTTGTTGGCCGGGTCGGCGAGGGACAGGCCGAAGAAGCTGCGAAAGCGGTTGAGCCCGTTCGATCCTCCGATCGACTGCTGGCCGATCAGCAGGATCGCGAAGGCCGCGGTCAGGGCCTGGGACAGGATCGCGAAGTAGGCACCCTTGACGCGGCGCTTGAACACGCCGAGCCCGAGCAGCACCGCGACCAGGGCGGGCAGCACGAGGATCGCGGCGATCGTCACCAGCGGAGAGGCGAACGGCGCCCAGTAGCCGGGCAATTCGCGGATACCGGCGATCTGCATGAAGTCCGGGACGGTGTCGCCGCGCAGCCCGGCGTCGGCGATCTTCAGGTGCATCGCCATGAGGTAGGCGCCGAGGCCGAAGAAGACGCCCTGGCCGAGGGTGAGCATGCCGCCGCGGCCCCACGCGAGACCGATCCCGACGGCGACGATCGCGAAACACAGGAACTTCGCGAGCAGGTTCAGACGGAAGTCCGACAGCACGGCGGGGGCGAGGGCGAACAGAACGAGTGCGGCGAGGGCGAACCCGGCCCACGTGCGGGCCGGGCCGGGCCGGGTGAGCGCCGGAAGACGTGTCGGGGCAGGCATCAGACCAGGCTCCTTGTCTTGACCGCGAACAGGCCCTGCGGCCGGACCTGCAGGAAGATCACGATGAGCACGAAGACGATCACCTTCGCGATCGATGCGGTGGTGGAGTATTCGATGAACGAGTTGAGCAGGCCGAGTGCGACCGCCGCGATGACGGCACCCTCGATCCGTCCGAGGCCGCCGATGACGACCACCAGGAACGCATCGATCAGGTAGGACTGGCCGATGGTGGGGCTCGTGGAGCCGATCAGGGTCAGCGCCACGCCGGCCAGGCCGGCCAGGCCGGAGCCGAGGAAGAACGTGGTGATATCGGTGCGCCGCGACGAGATGCCCACCGTCTCGGCGAGGTCGCGGTTCTGCACGACGGCCCGGATGCGTCGGCCCATCGGAGTGAACTTCATCGCCGCGATCAGGATCGCCACGCACACCACGGCCAGCGCGAGGATGAACAGCCGGGTCCTGGGCACCACCGCCCCGAGGATCTCCACGCCACCGGAGAGCCACTGCGGGGCAACCACGTTGACGGCCGGTGCGCCGAAGATGTCGCGGACGGCCTGTTGCAGCAACAGGCCCACGCCGAAGGTCACCAGCAGGGTGTCGAGCGGGCGGTGGTACATGCGGCGGATGAGGGTGACCTCGAGCAGCACCCCCATCACGCCGCCGACCAGGAAACCGACGAGCAGCGACACCAGCAGGGACACCCCGGCGGCCGAGACCACCTGCTGCACCACGTACGCGGTGTAGGAGCCGGCCATGATGAACTCGCCGTGGGCCATGTTGATCACGCCCATCTGCCCGAACGTCAGCGACAGGCCCAGCGCCGCCAGCAGCAGGATCGAACCGATGCTCAGTCCCGTGAACAGCTGTCCTACAACGACATCCATGTCGCCTCCCTTCTCGTCGGCTTCCCGGTCACGATGGTCAGCTGCCGGACAGGCCGGCGGCCCAGTCGTAGCTCTCGAGGTACGGGTCCGGCTCGATCGCCCCGTTCGACTCCCACACCGTGTAGATCAGTCCGTCGCCCCGGATCTCGCCGATGCGGGCCGTCTTGGTGATGTGGTGGTTGTCCCCGTCGATCGTGACGGTGCCCTCCGGCGCGTCGAACGAGACGCCGTCGGCCGCGGCCTGCACGTCGGCGACGGCGAAGGAGTCCGCCTTCTCGACGGTGTTCTTCCACAGGTACACCGACGCGTACGCGGCCTCCATCGGGTCGGAGGTGGGCTTGTTCGCACCGTACTTCGCCTTGTACGCATCGACGAACGCCGTGTTCTCGGGACCGCCCACGGTCTGGTAGTAGTTCCAGGCCGTGAGCTGGCCGGTGATGTTCTGCGCGCCGATTCCGACCACTTCCTCCTCGGCGATCGACACCGAGATCACCGGCATGTCGGCGGCGGTGAGGCCGACGTTGGAGTACTCGCGGAAGAACGCGACGTTCGAGTCGCCGTTGAGGGTGTTGAACACCGCGTCCGCGTCGGCGGTGCGGACCTTGTTGACGATCGTGGAGAAGTCGGTGGATCCGAGTGGGGTGTAGTCCTCACCCTTGATCTCGATGCCGTTGGCCTCGGCGTACGCGCGGATGATGCGGTTCGCGGTCTGCGGGAAGACGTAGTCGCTGCCCACGAGGTAGAGGGACTCGACGCCCTTCTCCTTCAGGTAGTCCAGCGCCGGCACGATCTGCTGGTTGGTGGTGGCGCCGGTGTAGAAGATGTTCGGCGACGACTCGAGGCCCTCGTATTGCACGGGGTAGTACAGCAGCGAGTTCAGGTCCTCGAACACCGGCAGCATCGCCTTGCGGCTCGACGACGTCCACCCGCCGAACACCGCGGCCACGCAGTCGGAGCTGATCAGCTTCTCGGCCTTCTCGGCGAACACCGTCGGCTCCGACGCGCCGTCCTCGGCCACGATCCGGATCTGCTTGCCGAGAACGCCGCCGTTCGCGTTGATCTCCTCGACGGCCAGCGCGATCGAATCGCGCACCGTGACCTCGGAGATCGCCATGGTGCCGGACAGCGAGTTCAGCGAACCGACCTTGATCGTGTCCCCGGAGGTGTCGACGCACGAGGCGGACCCGGCGGCGTCGGTACTGTCGGTGGCCTTGCTGCCGCAGGCGCTGAGCACGAGGCCGACGGCGGCCAGCGCGACCGGCGCGGCGACGGCGCGCCTGGCGAACGTGGATGTGGCAACTGGCATGGAGGTGCCCTTCGTCGAAGGTGGGAACCGGACGGGGCCCGGTGTATCCGGGCTGCGTATACAGCGCTGTATCCGTGGGTCCGAAGAGTAGGCGGCCGGTGTTGCGTCGGAATGTCTCGCGGTGACGAGTTCATGACGCGTGTTACGACCTCGTTGCCGAACGCGCACACCCCGAGGTAGCACCTTATCCGCACCACGAATAGCCGTCCGCGCCGGCAATTGCCGATGCGGATGCCTGGGAGTTTCGCGGCTGTTCGCAGCGACGCGATCGGGCGATGGCCCGTTCGAAGCGGGCGACGACGGTCGGGAACCGGAACAGCTCCGCCCACGTCCAGCGGACCACCTCGAAGCCGAGGTCTCGCAGCGCATCCTCGCGCAGCTTCTCGCGCCGCACCGTTTCGGCGGTGGCTCCGGGGTCGCCGGTCCCGTACTTGCCCATGCCGTCGAACTCGCCGACGATCCCGGTCTCTTCCCAGAAGAAGTCGGTCCGCGCGACGAATCGGCCCTCGCTCGTCCGGACTTCGTGCTGGAGCGCCGGGGCCGGCATTCCGGCCTGGTGGATGCGGAGCCGGCTGATCGATTCGCCGGGACTCTCGCTGCGACCGTCCAGGAACGGGACGATGCGCCGTGCCGCGCCGATTCCCGTCCGCGCCCCGGCCCGGTGAAGTGCGGCGGCCAGCGCCGGCCGCAGGCCGGGATGCCCGCGCAACGCGGAGTCCCCCGCCACCACGGCCTCCTCGGCGGTGACCGTGCGCGAGAGGTCCACGACCGTCCGCGCAGCCGAGGTGACGCGGATCCCCTCCACGGTCTCGACTTCGTCGTGGGGGAGGGCCGCGGCGTGGACGTGCTGACGCGGAGTGCGTCGACCGCCCGACGCGCGATCGCGGGTGAGGTGGATGCGGGACAGGTCGGTGCGCCAGACCGCGAAGCCGTGGACGACGGCGGTCGAGACGTGGCTGATCGCGGCGCCCTCGTGCAACCGCGCTGCGCCCGACCGGATCCGCAGCACGTGGCGTGCCACGTCGTCGAGTTGCCCGGCGTCCTCACGCTCGAGGTACACGCCGGGCACGATGCGTTCGAGACGACCCGTACGGATTCCTCGGCGTAGTTCGGCGTCGGTGATCCCGGTTGCGAGGACGGCAGGACGCAGCAGTGGCGTGGGTTCGCTCATACGGGGAGCGTGCCCGAATACCGGCGCTGCGTCCGCGAGCCGCGGGCGGACGGCGGCGATCTGTGGATGAATAGTCCGCCTGTGGACAGAGTATCCGCGAACGTCGCAGTCAGCCGCGCACGCAATTGCTTTCGCGCACGGCGAATACGTGCGCGGGTGTTACTTGATGAGGTAGGGGGACACCGAGCTCTGGTGCTCGTTGATGACGAGTTCCTTGCCCAGCGGGGGGAATGCGCGCTGCGGGCAGTTCAGACGCTCGCACACTCGGCAGCCGGAACCGATGGGGGTGCCCGGGTTGGCGTCGCTGAGGTCGAGTCCGTCGGCGTAGACGAGGCGGTGGGCGTGGCGCAGTTCGCAGCCGAGGCCGATCGCGAAGGTCTTCGACGGCTGCCCGTAGCGGGCGGCGCGGCGTTCGACCGTGCGCGCGACCCACAGGTAGCGACGTCCGTCGGGCATCTGGGCGAGCTGGGTCATGATCTTGCCCGGGTACGCGAACGTCTCGTACACGTTCCACAGGGGACAGGTGCCGCCGCTGGTGGAGAAGTGGAAGCCGGTGGCGGACTGGCGCTTGGACATGTTGCCCGCCCGGTCCACGCGGACGAACGAGAACGGCACGCCGCGCAGCTTCGGCCGCTGCAGGGTCGACAGCCGGTGGGCGATGGTCTCGTAGCTGACCGCGTAGAAGGCGGAGAGCCGCTCGACGTCGTATCGGAAGTCCTCGGCCATCTCGTGGAACTGCGCGTACGGCAGCATGATCGCCGCGGCGAAGTAGTTGGCGAGGCCGTGGCGGGCCAGGGCGAGGGAGGCCTCGCTGGTGAACGCGCCCTCGGCGACCAGCTTCTCGATCAGCTCCCCGCACTCGAGGTAGGCGAGCTCGGTGGCGAGCTTGAACACCTGCTGGCCGCCCGACAGTCGCGCGGAGATCTCGAGGGTGCGCGTGGCGGGGTCGAACCGGTGCAGGACGTTCTCGCCGAGGTCGACGCGACGGACGAGCTGCACGTCGTGCACCGTCTCCATGCGCTTGATGATGCCGCCGGAGATGTCGCCGCGATGGAAGCGGATCCGGGTGGCGAGTTCCTCGGCGGCGGTGTCGAGGTCGTGCAGGTAGTTCTGCCGCTGGTAGAAGTAGTCGCGGACCTCCTCGTGCGGCATGGTGATGGTGCCGGTGCCGCTGCCGTCGCTGTACCGGTCCTCGGTGGCGGCGGCGAGTTGCGCGGTGGTGTTGCGGAATCGCCGGTGCATGTTGACCATGGCCCGTGCCAGCCCGGGGTGGGCCGACACCATCGCGGAGATCTCCTGGGCGTCGGCGTCGATGCCCATCTCCTGGTCGAGAGCCACCTCTCGCATCTCGGCGATGAGCCGGGTGTCGTCCTGGGACGAGAAGAACGTGGTGTCGACCCCGAAGACCTCGCTGATGCGCAGCAGGACCGGAACCGTGAGCGGCCGCACGTCGTGCTCGATCTGGTTGAGGTAGCTGGCCGAGATCTCCAGGGTCTTGGCCAGTGCTGCCTGGCTCAGTCCCCGCTCGGTCCGCAGCTGGCGCAGGCGGGCGCCGACGAACGTCTTTGGCATCACCCCAGCGTACGAGCGTCTACACAGCTTTGCAACGGCGGATTCGCAACGTTAGCTCTCCTCGAGTCCCAGCCAGGATCCGGGCGCGAAGGCCTCGTAGTGGACGGCGTCGGGCGACACCCCCGCAGCGAGCAGCGTCTGCCGGATCGACCGCATGAACGGGACCGGACCGCACACGTAGACCTGCGGGTCGGCCGGCAACTCGACCCCGTCGAGCGGGGAGTGGCCGTCCTCGCGGAGTTCCTCGAACTCGGAGTAGCGGGTCTGCATGCGGGCCCGCGGCAGGCGATCGACCAGGGCCTGCGTCTCCGCGCGGCGGGCATGGTCGTAGGGGGAGCGGTCGACGTGCACGACGAGAACCTCGCGCTCGGATCGGTGCGCCGCCAGGTGCTGCAGCGCCGCGAGCGTCGGGGTGATGCCGATGCCGGCCGAGATCAGCACCAGGGGATCGTCGCCGTCCTCGACGACGAGACTGCCGAACGGATGGGAGACGACGAGTTCGGTGCCGATGCCGACGCCCCCGGCGAGGAACGGGGAGACGATCCCGCCCCGGACCCGCTTGACGGTGACGGCCCACTCGCCCGGGACGTGGCTGCGCACGAGGGTGTACTGGCGGATCTGGCGGGTGCCGTCACCCAGCGTGGTGGCGACGGAGATGTACTGTCCGGGAAGGAAATCCGGCAGCGGGGTGCCGTCGGGGGAGCGCAGCGTCAGCGTCGCGACCTCGGCGCCGTCGAACTGGACGTCGCTGACCACGACGACGCGCCAGATCTGACCGGGCCGGACCCCGGCCTTGTCGTAGAGGGCTGCCTCCTGCTCGATGAGCGAGTTGGCCATCAACGTGTAGACCTCGCGCCAGGCCGCGGCGACCTCGGGGGTGACCGCGTCGCCGAGCACCTCGGCGATCGCGGCGAACAGCTGGTGCCGCACCACCTCGTAGTGGGGCGCCTGGACGCCGAGCGAAGCATGCTTGGCGGCGATCCGGGCCATGATCGCGTCGATGTCCGCGGCGTCCTCGGTGACCAGGAGCGTCGCGAACGCGGCGACCGAGCTGGCGAGTGCCTTCTGCTGCTCCCGGTTCTCCTGGTTGGTGCGGTTGAACAGGTCGGTCCGCAGCGAAGGCGCGGCCGCGAAGAGCTTGTCGTAGAACAGTTCGGAGATCCGGCCGATATGGGCGCCGACGATCGGCAGGGTGGCCTCGATCACCGGCTTCGATGTGGCGGAAAGGATGGCGCCCTCCTCGACTCGTGTGCGAGTGGGGAGTGGGCACGCCCGATCGGCGTGACCGGCCCCGACTGATCAACGCGCACATGGTAGACGAGCGATCTCTAGCCCCCCACCGATTCGACCGGCGCGACTTCCCGATTTGCCGGAGTGCCTCTTGTGAGACTGATCACAATCGCGACGGCATCCCTTGCTCCTGTGGCTGGTGGGCTCGCGTTCGGGGGTTTCGTGACCCGCGCCCGGCCGAGGCGCCGGCGCGGACAATGCCGAGGTAGTTGCTACCGGCGGGTAGCTCGGGGCTCGGCGGCCGCGTTCGTTGGACGCCCCGAACATTTACAACCTTTGCAAGGGTGTGGGAAAACCTAGCGAAGATTGGCATTAGCAACAGGTAGACGGCACTTTCCGGGTGTGTCATTGTCGAGTGGTACATCCGAAAGGTCCGCGAAGGATGTGAAGTAGTACGCACGTACTGCAGAGCTTCCGGCGCGGATCAGATCTAGAGAGTGGAGCTTAGATGTCGACCACCGGCACCCCGAGGACCGCTGAGGAAATCCAGAAGGATTGGGACACCAACCCGCGCTGGAAGGGGATCACCCGCAACTACACGGCCGAGCAGGTCGCGAAGCTGCAGGGCACCGTCGTCGAGGAAGCCACCCTCGCCCGCCGCGGCTCGGAGATTCTGTGGGACCTCGTGAACAACGAGGACTACATCAACTCGCTGGGCGCCCTCACCGGCAACCAGGCCGTGCAGCAGGTCCGCGCCGGCCTCAAGGCCATCTACCTGTCCGGCTGGCAGGTCGCCGGCGACGCGAACCTGTCCGGCCACACCTACCCGGACCAGTCGCTGTACCCGGCGAACTCGGTGCCGCAGGTCGTCCGCCGCATCAACAACGCGCTGCTGCGCGCCGACGAGATCGCCAAGATCGAGGGCGACACCTCCGTCGAGAACTGGCTCGCCCCGATCGTCGCCGACGGTGAGGCCGGCTTCGGTGGCGCGCTCAACGTCTACGAGCTGCAGAAGGCGATGATCGCGGCCGGTGTCGCCGGTTCGCACTGGGAGGACCAGCTCGCGTCGGAGAAGAAGTGCGGCCACCTCGGTGGCAAGGTGCTCATCCCGACCCAGCAGCACATCCGCACCCTGACCTCGGCTCGCCTCGCGGCCGACGTCGCCGACGTCCCGACGGTCGTCATCGCCCGCACCGACGCCGAGGCCGCCACGCTGCTGACCTCCGACGTCGACGAGCGTGACCGCGAGTTCCTCGACGGCACCCGCACCGCCGAAGGCTTCTACGGCGTCAAGAACGGGATCGAGCCCTGCATCGCGCGCGCCAAGGCGTACGCGCCGTACTCCGATCTGATCTGGATGGAGACCGGCGTGCCGGACCTCGAGGTCGCCAAGAAGTTCGCCGAGGCCGTCCGTGGCGAGTTCCCGGACCAGCTGCTGGCCTACAACTGCTCGCCGTCCTTCAACTGGAAGGCGCACCTGGACGACGCGACCATCGCGAAGTTCCAGAAGGAGCTCGGCGCGATGGGCTTCAAGTTCCAGTTCATCACCCTCGCCGGCTTCCACTCGCTGAACTACGGCATGTTCGACCTGGCCCACGGCTACGCCCGCCAGGGCATGACCGCCTTCGTCGACCTGCAGGAGCGCGAGTTCAAGGCGGCCGAGGAGCGCGGCTTCACCGCCATCAAGCACCAGCGTGAGGTCGGCGCCGGCTACTTCGACGCCATCGCCACCACCGTCGACCCGAACACCTCCACGGCTGCCCTGAAGGGCTCCACCGAGGAGGGCCAGTTCCACTAGGAACCGGCAACGGATGCAGGCGCGGCGGGATCTCGGACGACCAGGTCCCGCCGCGGCCGTATCCACCCTCTGTCGAAAACCACCTTCACGACCCCCACATGACGAGTAGGAGCTGACGTGACCAGCGAAAAGATTCAGCGCGTCGGCGTGATCGGCGCCGGGATGATGGGCGCAGGTATCGCCGAGGTGTGCGCGCGCGCTCATGTCGACGTACTTGTGTACGAGCAGACCCGCGAGCTCGCGGCTGCCGGGCGTGCCCGCATCCTCCGGTCCCTCGACCGCGGTGTCAGCAGCGGCAAGATCACCGAACGGGAGCGTGAGCAGGCCGCCTGGCGGCTGCGCTTCACCTCCGACCTCGGCGACTTCGCCGATCGCCAGCTCGTCGTGGAGGCGGTCGTCGAGGACGAGAAGGTCAAGGCCGAGATCTTCGCGGAACTCGACAAGATCGTCACGGATCCGAATGCGGTGCTGGCGTCCAACACCTCGTCGATCCCGATCATGAAGCTGGGCATCGCCACCACCCGGCCCGAGCGGGTCATCGGCATGCACTTCTTCAACCCGGTTCCGGTGCTGCCGCTGGTCGAGCTCGTCACCACGCTCAAGACCAGCCCCGCGGTCTCCCAGCGCGCGGAGGCCTTCGCCTCCGAGGTGCTCGGCAAGCAGGTCGTCCGGTCCTCCGACCGGGCCGGCTTCATCGCCAACGCGCTGCTCGTGCCCTACCTGCTGTCGGCGATCCGGATGGTCGAATCCGGCTTCGCCACCAAGGAGGACATCGACAAGGCGATGGTTCTCGGATGTGCGCACCCGATGGGTCCGCTCGCCCTGACCGACCTGGTGGGTCTGGACACGGTCAAGTCGATCGCCGACTCGATGTACGGGGAGTTCAAGGAGCCGCTCTACTCGGCTCCGCCGCTCCTGCTGCGTATGGTCGAGGCGGGCCTCGTCGGCAAGAAGTCGGGCGCCGGCTTCTACGAGTATGCCGACAACGGTCGTGCCGCCAAGAAAGTCAGCTAGGTAGGTAGCACCACACCGCATCTCGGCGCCCGTGTGCCGACAGCACAGCCGTTGCGCTGGCTGTCGGGGCACGGGCGCGAGGTGCATCGAGGGAAAGGTCGACCCCTGATGGCCAGCAATGCAGACGGATACGGCTCCAGCATTCTCGGGTATCCGCGCATCGGACCCCGCCGTGAGCTCAAGCGTGCGCTCGAGGCCTACTGGCACGGGACCGGCACGCGCGACGAGCTCGTCGCCGTGGCCCGCGAGATCCAGGAGTCCACCTGGAGCGAACTCGCCGCCACCGGACTCACCCAGGTGCCGGGCAACACGTTCTCCTACTACGATCACGTGCTCGACAACGCACTGCTGTTCGGTGCGATCCCCGAGCGGTTCCGTCCGCTCGTCGGCGAGCTCGATCCGCTCGACTTCTACTTCACGCTGTGCCGGGGCCGTGAGGACTTCCCGCCGCTCGAGCTGGTCCGCTGGTTCGGCAGCAACTACCACTACCGGCAGCCCGAGCTCGACGAGACCACCACCTTCGCGTTGAACTCGGCGGCGGTCCTCGACGAGTTCGAGCGCGCCAAGGCCCGTGGCATCGAGCTGCGGCCGGTCGTGCTCGGCCCGATGTCCCTGCTGCTGCTGTCCAAGGTCTCGGAGACGTCGGAGCAGGACGGGTTCTCCACGCTCGATCTGCTCGACCGGCTGCTGCCGGAATACGAGAAGCTGTTCGCGGAGCTCGCGCGCGCCGGCGCCTGGTGCGTGCAGCTCGACGAGCCGTCCTTCACCGAGGATCGCACCCCGCAGGAGCTCGAGGCGTTCGCGCGCGCCTACGACACCCTCTCCCACGCACCGCTGCGCCCGCGCCTGCTCGTCACCGGTCCCTACGGTCACCTCGGCGAGGCGCTGCCCCTCCTCGCTGCCACCAAGGTCGAGGCCATCGGTCTCGACCTGGTCAACGGCCGGATGAGCGCGGAGGAGCTGGCCGCGGTGCCGGGACTCAAGCGCAAACGCATCTACGCCGGGGTCGTCGACGGCCGCAACGTGTGGAAGGCCGACCGGCACCGCACGCTCGAATACCTGAGCAGCCTCGCCGCCGTGGCGCCCGACCTGGTGGTCTCCACGTCGTGCTCGCTGCTGCACGTGCCCTACGACGTGCTCGCCGAGTACGACATTCCGGGCGACGTGGCGGACCGGCTGGCGTTCGCCAAGCAGAAGGTGGGGGAGGTGGTCTCGCTCGCCAAGGCACTGACCACCGGGGCGGAGGAGCGGTGGCGCAAGCCGCCGACCTCGGTGCACTTCAAGCAGAAGCACACGATCCGCGCGCGCGTCAACGCCCTGCGACCCGAACACCGCCGCCGGGTCCCGTACGAGGAGCGCCGCGCCGCGCAGCAGGAGCGCCTGAAGCTGCCCCCGGTGCCGGCGACCACACTGGGGTCGTTCCCGCAGACGGCCGAGGTCCGCAAGGCTCGCTACGAGCTGGGCGAGGGCCGCATGTCGTGGGACGACTACGTCAAGCGCATCCAGGAGGAGATCGAGTCCACCATCCGGTTGCAGGAGGACATCGGTCTCGACGTGCTCGTCCACGGCGAGCACGAGCGCAACGACATGATCCAGTACTTCGCCGAACTGCTCGAGGGCTTCGCCACGACGCACTTCGGCTGGGTGCAGGCCTACGGTTCGCGGTGCACGCGTCCGCCGATCCTCTACGGCGACATCGTGCGGCCGAAGCCGATGACGGTGGAATGGATCGCGTTCGCGCAGTCGCTGACCGACAAGCCGGTCAAGGGCATGCTCACCGGCCCGGTCACGATGCTGGCACGGTCGTACGTGCGGCAGGACCAGCCGCTGCACGAGACGGCCGACCAGCTGGCGCTGGCGATCCGCGACGAGATCGCCGATCTCGAGCGGGCCGGCATCGCGATCATCCAGGTCGACGAGCCCGCGATCCGGGAACTGCTGCCCTTGCGGCAGGACGGCCGGGCCGAGTACCTGGACTGGGCGGTCGACGCATTCCGGCTCGCGACCGGCGGCGCCAAGCCCGAGACGCAGATCCACACGCACCTGACCTACTCCGGTCAGGCGTCGGTGGTCGACGCGATCGCACGGCTCGACGCGGACGTCACGGCGATCGTCGCGACCCGTTCGATCCGCTGGGTGCTCGAGGCCATCAAGGACAAGGCGCTCACCCACGGTGTCGGGCCCGGGGTCTACGAGAGCCGATCGGCACGCATTCCCGACATCGACGAACTCGACGAATTGCTCAGCACCGCTGCGGAGTCCGTCGAACTCGACCGGTTGTGGGCCAATCCGGACGGTGGGCTCAAGACCCGGCACTACTGGCAGCTCGAGCCGTCGCTGCGCAACCTGGTCGCCGCCGCACGTCGACTGCGGCGCCGGGCCGCCGGACGGTAACCGCCGGCGCGCACCCGCGAGCAGCCCCGCGGGTGCGCGTCGTCGCGCCGGCAGGTAGGCATGAACGCATGACTACCGTTGCTGCGTACGCCGCCACCGCGGCGGACGCTCCCCTCGTCAAGACCACCATCGAGCGGCGCGAGCTCGGTCCCCTCGACGTGCTCGTCGAGATCCGGTACGCCGGGATCTGCCATTCCGACATCCACACCGCCCGCAACGAATGGGGCGGCACCCGTTACCCGGTCGTTCCCGGTCACGAGATCGTCGGGGTGGTGAGCGCTGTCGGCGCCGAGGTCACCAGGCATGCGGTCGGCGACCGGGTCGGTGTCGGCTGCTTCGTCGACTCGTGCCTCGAGTGTGAGGCGTGTACCAGCGGCGACGAGCAGTACTGCGCCGGCCGGGTCACCGGCACCTACAACGCGGTCGGCCGCGACGGCGAGGTGACCCAGGGCGGATACTCCACCCATATCGTCGTCACCGAACACTTCGTCCTGAAGATCCCCGACGGCCTCGAGCTCGATGCGGCGGCGCCGCTGCTCTGCGCGGGCATCACCCTGTACTCCCCGCTCCGGCACTGGGGCGCCGGGCCGGGCAGGAAGGTCGCCGTCATCGGCATGGGCGGTCTCGGTCACGTCGGCGTGAAGATCGCCGCGGCGATGGGTGCCGAGGTGACCGTGCTGGGGCATTCACTGGCCAAGCGGGAGGACGGGCTGCGCTTCGGGGCCGTGGACTACCGCGCCACGACCGATCCGCAGACCTTCGTGGATCTGCGGGGCACGTTCGACCTGATCGTCAACACCGTATCGGTGAACCTCGACATGGATGCCTACCTGTCGATGCTCGCCCGCAACGGCACCCTCGTCGAGTTGGGTCTGCCCGAACACCCCATCACGGTCCGGGCGTTCTCGCTCGCCCGGAACCGCCGCAGTCTCGCCGGCTCCATGGTCGGCGGGATCCCGCAGACGCAGGAGATGCTCGACTTCTGTGCCGAACACGGGATCGGCGCCGAGATCGAGGTCGTCTCGGCCGACCGGATCGACGAGGCGTACGACCGCGTCGTCGCGAGCGACGTGCGCTACCGATTCGTCATCGACGCCACCACCATCTGAGCCGTCCGGCAGGTGTGAGACCGCGACGGTCGGGTACTCCCGCCTCGTACCTCGACACGTGGAGGAAATGTGAAGAAGGCGTTGTACCGGCCCGTGAGCCTCGTAGTCAGTTCCCTGGCGGGTGTGGCCGCCGGAATGGTGTTCCGGAAGGTGTGGGCGCTCGGTGCCGGCCAGGAGGATCCGCCCGAGGCCATGGACAGCCGCTTCGGGTGGCGTGAGGTGCTGGTCTCCGCCGCCGTGCAGGGTGCGATCTTCGGTGCGGTGAGCGCGGCGGCGAACCGCGCGAGCGCGGTCGGCTTCCGCCGCGTCACCGGCACCTGGCCCGGAAAGGAATGACCCGAGGGACGGGCACGCGACTCGCGGTCCTAGAAGCCCTCGCCCAGTTGTTCACGCAGCTGGGCGAGGGTTTTCGTCAGCAGCCGTGACACGTGCATCTGGGACACGCCGACCCGTTCGGCGATCTGGGTCTGGGTCATGTTCCCGAAGAAGCGCAGCAGCACGACCGTGCGCTCGCGTTCCGGCAGGGCGGCGAGCAGCGGACGCAGCGCTTCGTGGTTCTCCACGTGCGCGAGCGCGGCGTCGTAGTCGCCGAGGGTGTCCGCCAGGGTGACGCCGTCGTCCCCGGCCGGGGCCGGTCGGTCGACCGAGACCGCCTGGTAGGCGTTGCCGGCGACGAGGCCTTCCGCGACCTCTTCGGGATCGAGGCCCAGTTCCGCGGCGAGTTCGGCCGCCGTGGGGGCACGGCCGAGGCGCTGCGACAGCTCCCCGGTCGCCTTGCTCAGCGCCAGGTGCATCTCCTTCATGCGGCGCGGGACGCGCACCGCCCACCCGGCGTCGCGGAAGTGGCGGCGCACCTCGCCCATGATGGTCGGAACCGCGAAGGACACGAAGTCCGAGCCTCGCTCGGGATCGAACCGGTCCACGGCGTTGACCAGGCCGAGGCGGGCGACCTGGAGGAGGTCGTCGAATGCCTCGCCGCGGCCGTCGAATCGGCGGGCGATGTGTTCCGCGAGTGGCAGGCACCGTTCGACCAGGCTGTCCCGCATGGTTCCGCGGGCGGGATCGTCCTCGCCGAGCGTCGTCATCTCCTCGAAAAGGGGGATGACGTCGGCGTATTCGTCGGCGGCTCGGCCGCTGCGCCGTTGGGCGCCGGTCCCCGTCACAGAACAGCGCTGCTGTCGGTCAGGGACACGTCGATGGTGGTGACAGACCCCTCGTCGGTCTCGTCCACCTTCACGTCGACGGAGTCGGCGAGCGCATTGAGCACGTGCCATCCGAAGGTCCGCGAGTCCGCCGTCAGTCCGCCGTCGACCGTGAGGGCGGACGCGCTGATCCGCAGTGCAGGCGGCATCGCCTGGAACCGGCACGACAACGTCGCACCTTCCGGCGCGCGGGTGATGAGCCGGGTGCCCGCCTCGTCGATCGCAAGCTTGACGTCGGCCACCGCGTCGAGGTCGAAACCCTGCTGGATGGCGATGGCGGCAGCGACCGCGCGCAGCACGGGAAGCTGGCCTGGTTCTGCGCGTACCCGCAACTCCACTACGGGATGGGTGCGTTCGAGGGCCGGATCGATCGATGCCGTGTTCGCCATGTGTGTTGTATCTCCGTTGCGGCAGGTTGAGGGCCCGGGCGAGCGGGTGTTCCTGGCGAGACTACCCGCGACGCGGTGTTCTCAATCATGCGGAAGCGGCCCCCGGCCGGACGCATCGGGTCCGGCAGATCGGCTCTTTGCAGTGCCGCAACGGCTGCCGTAGGGTGTCAGTGAGGTTGAGCACACAGCCTGACTCGGAGGTGCCGCATACCTGCGGAGACCGGTGTCGGTGCGGTCCCGCTCTGTCGACGCTTCCATCCTCTTCCGAAGATGGGAAGCTCATGACTGTCGCTACTCAACGCAAAGTCACATCGCTGTGGGTCACCCGTTCGGATCGGTCGTCGACCTTCTTCGCCTCGACCGGTGCCGATTTCTCCACCGAGAGAATCAGTTCCGCTCTCGTCCGGGTCGCTGTGGCGGGCGAACTCGACCTTCGCAACGCTCCCGCGTTGTGCAGCTACGCGGGCGCCCGGCTGCACACCTCGTCGCGTCTGGTGCTCGACCTGTCGGAGGTGGAGTTCTTCGGCTCGGCAGGACTGACCGTGTTCGAGGAACTCGACACCCTGGCCCGGCATCGGAGCTCTCGGTGGGCGCTCGTGGGCGGACGGGCGGTGAACCGGCTGCTGCGGGTGCTCGGCGAACCGGTCCACGCGCATGCCACCCTCGAGAGCGCGATCCACGCCCTCCGAGTGCCGGCCTGATCCGTACTCGCCCTGATGCGCCGACGCGACGTTGCGTCCGAGCACCGGCTCGCTCGACTGCGGATCAGGCAGGTTTCGGGGGCTTCGGGCGACGGTTACCGCGCGGATCGACCGCCAGGACGAGCAACAGCACGCCCAGGGCCAGGTGCAGCCAGTTGTCGGCCGCATTGACCGGCACCACGTTGACACGGCTGTCGTGTCCGACCACCATGCCGAACGCCGACAACGCCAGGTATCCGGCACCACCCGCGATCAGGTAGATGCGCGACGCACGCACCTTGCGGGCGGCCAGGATTCCCACCGCGCCGTAGGCGAGGTGCAGCAGGTTGTGGGCGATCGAGACCCGGAACAGGCCCAGCAGATGGGCGTGCGACTCCTGTCCCGCGAGCGTCATCGAGTCGTACCCGCTGGTCAGGCCGGGCACGAATCCGAGCGCCCCGATGAGGAGAAACACGATGCCGACCGCGAAGGCATAGCCCTGGACCCGGGTGCGCTGCACCCTGGGATACGGACTGGGTCGGATCATCGTTCCTCCATCGGGGTGCGCGGGGCGCTGCGCCCCGGGACGGAGGAATAGCCCGGGCGGGTGTTCCCGAAACACGCCCGGCGGGCGTCCTCGCCGGCTCACCCCGTGACGAGGACGCCGGACGAGATCGTCCCGTACACCAGGGTCAGGATCATCAGCCCCCAGCCCGTGCCGTGCCAGATCGGCCATGTCCCACCCGAGCGCCACACCCGGTAGGTCTGCACGAATGCGCCGACCGCGCCGAGGAGCAGGATCGCCGTGGGGCCGAGGGCCAGGACCAGCCGTGCCGGGTCGGTGCACACGAGGAACTCCTCGTCGGCGCACCGGTCACCGTTCGCGGCGGCCCAGATCACCACCGCCGCCATCAGCAGCAGGGCCGCGACCACGACGACGGCCGCATAGCGCACCGCCGAGCGCGCGGTGCGGGGATCCCGCCATCGCTTCTCCACATCCTGTGTCACACTGTCTCCTCATGCTCGGTCGGTAAGCGCACTCTGCCCCGATTGCCGGGCGCAGTGGGCGCAGCAGAACATGGTGCCGTCGGCTTCGACGCCGTGGCCGAGAATGCGGCAACCGCAGTGCGCGCACTGCGGCGCCATCGCCTGTGCCGCACATTCGAAACTGTCGAATGTGCCGGAGACGTCGCCCCGGGTCACGGTGAAGGTCTTGTCGTAGTCGTTGCCGCACGTATCGCACGTGGTCATCACGGTCCTCCTCTCCGGATGTCCGGTCCTGTGGATCGGGTGCCCGGCGCCCGGACCCCTCAAACTGCTCGTCGTCGCCGGCCCTCCACGCCCGTCGTAACCCGGCCGTTTGGCCGGAGACGGTGCGGGAATTCTCCGAGGGATGGGGTGCCCGCTGCGGTCGCGAACCCGTCGGTTCCGGGGTCACCGGCCGCCGAGAGAAGGAGTGGGTGATGAACGCACCCGATCCGCGCAACATCCCCGATCCGCAGGCACATTCCGGTACCGATCCCGATCCTGCCCGCACACCCGATCTGGAGCCCGGCGGCGGGGTGGCACCGGGGTCGACGCCGCCGGACTCGGGAACCACCTCCGGACTGTCGGCGCCCGAGCCGCGCACTCGGAACAATTTTCCGCCCACCGGCGTCCTCGCGATCGTTGCGGTCGCGCTGATCGTCGTTCTCTTCCTCGTGGTGATCGTGGGAATTCTGCTGTAGGCGGCGCAGGTTCGGCTGCCGCACGCGCGCGTGGTTTGCCGGAGTCCGCCGAGGGTATTCCTGGCTCGCAAGCGAGGAACGCCGACGAGGGAGAGTCGCATGGCAGAGAACACGAGCGGACCGAGCGAAGGCGTGAAGGGCGTCGTCGAAGACGTCAAGGGAAAGGCCAAGGAGGCGGCCGGCGCCGTCGCCGGCAACGACGAGCTCACCCGGGAGGGGCGGGCCCAGCAGGACAAGGCGGACAGCCAGCGCGAGGCCGCGAAGAAGGAAGCCGAGGCCGAGAAGGCCCGCGCCGACGCCGACGTGGACGAAGCACGGCAGCGCTCGCATCAGCAGTGACGGGGAGCGGCCCCCGGGTCGCGCCCGACGTTCGTCCCACGACCCGGGGGCCGCTCGGCTCCCGGGTCTTCGTCCCTAGGAGCAATGATGCGCATTCTGACGTTCGTGGTGCTGGTGTGGCTGGTGATCGGAGCGGTTGCGGCGGGCCAGCGCGGATACTTCACGGAAGCCGAACAGAACTGCGCCGACTTCGCCACCGTCGCGGTGACGGTGATCGCGGGACCGCTGAACTACGCCGGGGTCAATCCGAAGGTGGAGTGCGAGCTTCCGCAGCCGAGTCCGTGACCGGACCTGGAGGCGTCTGCACAGACGGGACGCGCTCGTGCACGGTCATGAGCAGATGGTCGAACTCGTTGCGGAACGTCGTCGGTACGTCGAGTCCGGTGGAGACGTCCCGGACGAGCTGCTCGGCGAGCGCGCGGAGCTTGACATTCGACTCCTGCGACCGCCAGGCGAGGATCTCGAAGGCGTGATCCGCCTGGATCCGGTAGACCGCCATGATCATGCCCTTGGCCTGTTCGATGACGGCACGGTCGTGCGCGAGTGCCGAGACCGCCTCGTCGACGCCCTCGCGGACCTCGTCCTCGTACGCGTCGGACAGGTCCACATAGAACCCGGACGTGCCGACGATCCGTCCGCACTCGTCCAGCAGACGGTCGGCGACCACGACCACCGGCCGGACCTTGCCGTGCGCATCGACGATGCGGTGCCGGCCGCTGAACGGCTCGCCGTTGCGCTGCATGGCGCCCAGCAGGGCTGCGACCTGGACCTTGTCGTCGGGGTGCTTGTGCTTCAGCAGCAGTTCGGTGGTCGGCCGTACGGTCCCGGGGCTGTACCCGTGCATCCGTGCCACGTCGTCCGACCATTCCCACGCGTCGTCGTCGATCAGATAGCGGAAACTGCCGACCCGCTGCGGCTTCACACTCGCGAACACCTGTTCGAAGGCGTCGCCCGCCCTCGTGTCGCTGATGCGCGTGCTCGGTTCACTCACGCAACGATTATGCCCCCGGAAGCGCGCACGACCGCCGGGGTCGCAGGACGGGACCCGAGCTAACCGGCGCGCTGCTCCGCGTTCGCGAACACCTCGACGAGGGTCGTGCAGAAGGCGGGCAGATCCTTCGGATTGCGGCTCGACACCAGGTTCCCGTCGACGACCACCTCCTCGTCGACCACGTTTCCGCCCGCGTTGCGGATATCCGTGCGGACACTCGGGTAGGACGTCAGGGTCCGTCCCCGGACCACGTCGGCCTCGACCAGCGTCCAGGGGCCGTGACAGATCACCGCGACGGGCCGGCCCGACTCGACGAAGTCCCGTACGAACGCCACGGCGGTGGGGTCCTGGCGCAGGTGATCGGGGTTGGTGGTGCCACCGGGCAGGATCAGCGCGTCGAAGTCCGACACCGACGCCTCCTGCACCGCCTGGTCGACCCGGTATCTTCCGGCCGCGTTCACGTCGGACTTCATGGCCTGGATCTCGCCGGGTTCGAGCGACAGCAGGCGCACCGTACCGCCCGCTTCCTCGACCGCGCGCCGCGGCTCCACCAGCTCGACCTCCTCGACACCGTTCGTGGCGAGGACGGCCACGGTGCGTCCCGCCAGCCGGCCGTTTCCTGGATCACTCATCGCCGAGTCGTCCTTTCGTCGTGGTTCACCGGTCGCGTACCCGACGCCGGCAACGGGGAAACGTCACTCCCGCGGCAGGTCCCGGGTGGCGGGACCCTCGAGCAGGCCCCCGTCCGCGGCGAAGCGGGAGCCGTGCAGCGGACAGTCCCAGGAGGCTTCGGCATCGTTCCACCGCAGCACACCGCCCAGGTGCGGGCACACCGCGGAGACCCGGTGCGTGGTGCCGTCCACGGTGCACACCCCGACCGGGCGGAGCTTGTCCCGGCGAACCTCGCCGCTGCCGTCGGGCGGCGGCGCGCCGTCCCCGGACAACTCGGCACGCATCCATCCGCGCGTCATCTCCACCGCCACGGCGGCATTGAGACGGGTCGCGGCCGGGAGGTCGAAAACCTGCGTGGGATTCCAGGACTGGAACGCCGATCCCCACTCCGGGGCCGCCTCGCCGAGGATGCGGTCCGCCAGCAACCGGGCCGCAGCCACCCCGTTCGTCATTCCCCACTTGCCGTACCCGGTCCCCACGAGCAACCGGTCGTTTCCGGGTAGCAGCGGACCCACGTACGGCAGATGGTCGAGCGTCGAATAGTCCTGCGCCGACCAGCGTGCCACGGTCTTCGCGCCGGGGAAGTGGCGGCCCGTCCACGCGACGAGATCGTCCGCGGCGCCGCGATGATCGTGTGCCCGCCCGACGGTGTGCCCGTTGCCGCCCACGAGGAAGTACTGCCCCCCGTACGCCGTGCGCAGCGAGCGCGTCGGCGAATCCACGGACAGGTACATGCCGCTCGGGACGTCGCCCGGCACTTCGAATGCGGCCGCATACGACCGTTGGGGCTCGAGGCGGGCGAAGAATCCGCCGCGATCGAGGATCGGTGTCCCCGTTGCGAGCACGATGTGCCCGGCCCGCACCTCGCCGCGATCGGTGACGGCCACGCATCCGTTCCGGTCCGAGCGGACCTTCCGGACCCGGCAGCCGGTGAACAGCGCGCCACCGCGTTCCCGGAATTCCCGGACCAGTTCGTGCAGCAACGGCATCGGATCGATCTGCGACTGGTCCGCCAGCGTCACCGCGGCGGCCACGGGGTACGGCAGTTCCGTCTCGGTCGTCATGCGGGCGTCGAGCCCGGCGGCGCGGCAGGCCTCGTACTCGGCGCGCACCGTGGCGGCGCCCTCCTCCCCGGCGCTGTAGGTGAAGGCCGCCGCGGATTCGATCGGCAGATCCCGTTCGCGGCACAGCTGCACCACCCACCGTTGGGCCTCGAGGTTGCCGGCCACGTAGTTGCGCAGGACGTCGCGCGAATGGCCCCTGGCGATACTCGAGAGGGTGCTGCCCTGCAGCAGGCTGACCTTGCCGGTGGTGTTGCCGGTGGTGACGGCGCCGACCGTGCGGGCCTCGAGGACGGCCACGCGGTGCCCGGCGCGCGCGAGCAGGAGAGCGGTCACCACTCCGGTGAGGCCGGCCCCGGCCACGACGGTGTCGAAGCGGGCCGGACCCTCGGGCCACGGAGTGTCGTCGAGGCGGGCGGTGTCGTCGAGGCGGGCGGTGTCGTCGAGGCGGGCGGTGTCGGTGCGGGCGGTGCCGGTGCGGGAGAGCCACAGGGAGGTCACCTGTGGGGAATGCCCCGTGCCGCGGACGGGAAACCTGCGATTGTCCGGGTGCCCGCAGGGGTATCCGCGGCGCAGCGCGCCGGTGGACGAGTGCGCGAGGAGGAGCGACCGGGATGCGAGTGCGGCGGAGCAACCCGTTCGGTCCCGGCATCCGGCGGGTGCGGCGCGGGCGGGGCTTCACCTATCAGGACGCCGACGGCAATCGTGTGACCGACGAGGCCGTCCTCGCCCGTATCGACGAACTCGTCATCCCTCCGGCGTGGCGCAAGGTGTGGATCTGTCCCCACCCCGACGGGCACATCCAGGCCGTGGGCATCGACGCCGCCGGTCGGCGCCAGTACCTGTACCACCAGCGGTGGCGCGAGGAGCGTGACGAGGAGAAGCACGACCGGGTCCTGGCGATGGCGGCCCGGCTGCCGGCCTGGCGGGACCAGGTGCAGGCCGACCTGACCGAGCGGGGGGTCGGGCGGCGCCGGGCCGAGGCGGTGGCGCTGCGGTTGCTGGACCGGGCCGTGTTCCGGGTGGGTGGGGAGGAGTACGCGGCCGAGAACGGAACCTACGGGGTCGCGACGTTGCTGCGCAGCCACGTGCGGCTGCGTGATACCGCCCTGACGTTCGACTACCCGGCCAAGGGCGGAATCCGGCGGGTCGTCACGGTCGACGACGCCGACCTGGCGACGGCTGTCCGGGCGCTGCGCCGGGTCCGCAGGGGGCCCGGCCGGCTGCTGGTCTACCGCGACGGTGACGCGATCCGCGAGTTGCACGCGGACGACGTCAACGCCCGGTTCAAGGAGCTCGCCGGTGAGGACTGCAGTGCGAAGGATCTGCGCACGTGGGGTGCGACGGTGCTGGCCGCCGCGGCCTTCGCCGAGCACGACGTGCCTGGGAGTCGGCGCGGCCGGGCGCGGGTCGAGGCGGCCGTGATGCGGGCGGTCTCGGAGGAGCTCGGCAACACCCCCGCCGTGGCACGGGCCTCGTACGTCGACCCGCGCGTGGTGCGGGCCTGGGCGGAGGGCCGCACGATCCGTGCCGCACTGCGGCGAGCCGGAAAGTGCGGCGATCCGGACGAATCCCGGGCCGTCGTCGAGCGCGCCGTGATCCGGCTGCTGCGCCGGTCCTGAGTCCGCCCGCGTGTTTCGACGCGGGCGCGGCGCGGTATCCGGCAGTGCCCGCTCGTGGACCCGCGGGCATCGGACTGCGAGGTGGATCCGGTGGGAGCAGGGTACGGGAGCGTGGGGCGGACGGTCGCCGCATGGCTCGTCGCATCGGCCGCGGTGCTGAGCGGCTGTGCGGGGCTGCCGGGTGGCGCGGAGGGTGACCTCTCGCGGGCCGCAGCGCAATCCGCCTCGGCCACCGCCTCCGCGGGACTGGCGATGGAACTGGTGTCCGAGCACCGCACCACCCGCGCCCACGCCGTGACCGTGCTGTCGGACGCACTCGACGAGGTGCTCGCCGCCTACTCGGCCGTGGCTGCGGTCGAGGTCGCCACCGGGCAGCAGGCGGCGCACCGCGCCGCGCTTCTCGACCGGATCGATGCCGCCGCCACCGTCCTCGGCGAGGCCCGCGCTCGAACGGACGCCGTCGCCACAGCCCCGCCCGCGTCGGACCTGACGGGCCGCCTGGCCGATCTCACCGGCTACCTGTCCGAGTTCGCGGAGGGACGCCGATGAAGAGACTCCTCGGTGTCGCCCTCGGAATCCTCACGGCCATCGGCGGCTTCCTCGACATCGGCGACATGGTCACCAACGCTGTGGTGGGCTCGCGGTTCGGGCTGGGCCTGGTCTGGGTCGTCGTCCTCGGGGTCGGCGGCATCTGCCTGTATGCGAGCATGGCCGGGCGCGTCGCCGCGGTGAGCGGCCGCGCGACCTTCGAGATCATCCGGGAACGGCTCGGCCCGCGCGCGGCGCTGGCGAACCTCGCTGCGTCCTTCCTGATCAATCTGCTGACCCTGACCGCCGAGGTCGGTGGGGTGGCCCTGGCCCTGCAACTGGCCGCGGGGACGGGACCGCTGATGTGGATGCCCGTGGCGGCGCTCGCGGTGTGGCTTGTGATCTGGCGGGTGCGGTTCTCGGTGATGGAGAACGTCACGGGACTGCTGGGCCTGTGTCTGATCGTGTTCGCCGTCGCGTTGTTCCTGACGGGCCCGGACTGGGGAGAACTCACCGGTCAGGCTTTCGCGCCCGCGATCCCCGAGTCCGAGGCGACGTCCGTGTACTGGTTCTACGCCGTCGCCCTCTTCGGTGCCGCGATGACCCCGTACGAGGTGCTCTTCTTCTCCTCCGGCGCCGTGGAGGAGCGGTGGACGGTCGCCGATCTCGCCCGCTCCCGGATCAACGTGGCGGTGGGGTTCCCGCTCGGTGGGATCCTGTCGGTCGCGATCGCCGGATGCGCCGCGGTGGTTCTTCTTCCCCGCGGCATCGAGGTGACGTCGCTGTCGGAGGTCGTGATGCCCGTCGTGGTGGCCGGGGGCACGCTCGCGTTGGCGTTCGTCCTCGTCGGGATCGTCGCGGCGACCTTCGGGGCGGCGCTCGAGACCACCCTGTCGAGCGGGTACACGCTCGCGCAGTTCTTCGGGTGGTCGTGGGGCAAGTTCCGGCGGCCGGCGGAGGCAGCCCGGTTCCACCTGTCGATGATGATCGCCCTGGTCGTCGGTCTCGCGGTGCTGGCGACCGGGGTGGACCCGATCCTGGTCACCGAGGTGTCGGTGGTGTTCTCGGCGGTTGCCCTGCCGCTGACCTACCTGCCGATCCTCCTGGTCGCGAACGACCTCGAGTACATGGGAGAACACGTCAACGGACCGGTCGTCAACGCGCTCGCCCTCGCCTACCTTCCGGTGATCGTGGTCGCGTCGATCGCAGCGGTGCCGTTGCTGGTGATGACGGGAGCGGGAGCATGAACGAATCCGGACGGCTGCCCGAGGCGCCGCTGCGCGGCCGGCTCGTCGATGCCCGGCTGCATCTGCTCGACCGGCTGGTCGTGGACGTCGACGGCCGGCCGGTGACCACCGTCGACGATGTCGACCTGGCCGGGGTCGAGGTGGGGACGGACGTCGACCCCGCCGCGCCGGCACCGACGGTGCGGGCAATTCTGAGCGGAAACGCGCTTCCCACGAGGATATTCGGCGGCCGACCGCCCGATTCCCGACTCGACACGATCGACTGGTCGGACGTCGCCCGGCTGGGCACCACGGTGGAGTTGCGCGTGACCGGTGACCGGCTGGACCACCTGTGGGTCGAGCGGTGGGTCCGGGACCGCATCGTCGCGCGCATCCCCGGAGGTCGTCGTGCGCCTCAGTGAACTCGTCGGGGCGCGGGTGCACGACGCGGACGGTCGTCGCGTGGGTTTCGCCGTCGATGTGCGGTTCGTGGAGTCGCCGCAGAACCGGCTGCGGCTCGAGGGCCTGCTCGTCAGCCCGAGTTCGAGCGGCTCCTTCCTCGGCTACGAACGCACGGAGGAGATCCGGCCCGCGCTGATCGCCCGGTATCTGCGGTGGCGTCACCGTGGTGCGTTCCTCGTGCTGTGGCGCGACGTGCGCCGGGTCGGTGACGGCCGGGTCGAGCTGCGGCCGGGGTATTCGCGCTGGTCGCCGATGCTGCGGTAGGGCAGGGAAGGTTTGCGCCCCGCCGTGCGGGGTAGGCGGTTCGAGCCGGCGTTGTGCCGCGTAGCCCACGAGGAAGAGAGCCCGGCACGGCCGGGGTGAGAAGAGCCCGGCACGGCCGGGGTGAGAAGAACCCGGCACGGCCGGGGTGAGAAGAACCCGGCACGACCGGGGCGAGAGGAGCGGCGATGAAGGCAGTGACATGGCAGGGCAAGCGGAAGGTGAGCGTCGACACGGTCCCCGATCCGAAGATCGAGCAGCCCACCGACGCGATCATCCGTGTGACGACCACCAACATCTGCGGTTCGGATCTGCATCTGTACGAGGTGCTCGGGCCGTTCATGTCGCCGGGGGACATCCTCGGGCACGAACCCATGGGCATCGTCGAGGAGGTCGGGGCGGACGTCACGAAGATCAAACCTGGTGACCGCGTGGTCATTCCGTTCCAGATCTCGTGCGGCAGCTGTTTCATGTGCGGGGACGGCCTGTTCTCCCAGTGCGAGACCACGCAGGTGCGGGACCAGGGATCCGGTGCGGCGCTGTTCGGGTACTCGAAGCTGTACGGGAGCGTTCCCGGCGGCCAGGCGCAGTATCTGCGTGTGCCGCATGCGGATTCGACCCACATCTCGGTTCCGGAGGGGCCGTCGGACTCGCGGTTCGTCTACCTGTCCGACGTGCTGCCCACCGCGTGGCAGGCCGTGGAGTACGCGCACGTTCCCGACGGCGGTTCGGTGACGGTGCTCGGCCTCGGACCCATCGGTGAGATGGCCGGGCGGATCGCGGTGCACCACGGCTACCGGGTGATCGGTGTCGACATGGTGCCCGAGCGGCTCGGGCGGGCCGCCACGCGCGGCATCGAGACCATCGACCTGAAGGAGGCCGGGAACTCGCTGGGCGAGATGATCCGGGACCGCACGGACGGCCGTGGCACGGATTCGGTGATCGACGCCGTCGGCATGGAGGCCCACGGGTCACCCGTCGCGACGGCGATGCAGACCGCGACGGGCCTGCTGCCCTCCGCGCTGTCGGCGCCGCTGATGACCCACGTCGGCATCGATCGTCTGCACGCCCTCTACACCGCGATCGACGTGGTACGGCGGGGCGGCACGATCTCGCTCAGCGGCGTGTACGGCGGCATGACCGACCCGATGCCGATGATGACCCTGTTCGACAAGCAGATCCGGCTGCGGATGGGTCAGGCGAACGTCAACAACTGGGTGCCGCAGATCATGCCGCTGCTCACCGACGACGATCCGCTCGGTGTGGACACCTTCGCCACGCACCGGCTGCCGCTGTCGGACGCCCCGCACGCGTACGAGATCTTCCAGCGCAAGCAGGAGGGGGCGATCAAGATCCAGCTCGAACCCTGACCGGGTTCCCGGCTTTCGGTGCCGCCGGGGTCACCCCAGGTCGGCCGCGGTGCGCGGCAGATCCTCGGTGGCGACGTCGGCGGCCTCGAAAGGCGACCGCAGCACCGTCGCGGTCGCCCAGCCCTGGGCGAGCAGGCCCGCATCCGTGTCCTCGGACTCGTCGGCCCGGATGTCGCTGAACGTCACCGTCACGAACCGGCGGTCGTCGTCGTCCGGGGTCTGGTCCGACTCGCCGATGTCGGCCTGCACGGCACCGAACGCAGCGAGCGGTGCCGTGCGCAGCCCCCGCAGCTCGCTCAGCGGGACGTCGGGCACGTTGACGTTGAGCACGGTTCCCGGCACGCCCTGGCCCAGCACCCATTGCAGGGCATGCCGGGCGATGACCTCCGCGCCGTCCCAGTGCTCGTGGACCGATCCCGCCAGGGACACGGCCAGGGCCAGACTGCCGTGGTTGGCGCCGGTCAGCGCCGCGCCGACCGTTCCGGAGTGCAGGATCGCATGACCGGTGTTGGGGCCGTGATTGATCCCGGAGAGCACGATGTCGGGCCGGGGACCGAAGGCGCCGTACATCGAGACGAAGGTGATCAGTGCCGGCGACGCCTCCACGGCGAGCACCGTCGTGTCCGGCAGGTCCGGGAACGTGCGCGGCGAGACGACGAGCCGGCCGTCCTCCTCGAGGGCGCTGAGCGAGGCGCTGGCGCCGCTGCGTTCGGCGTGCGGCGCGGCGACCACCACGTCGAGACCGGCCTCGACCGCCACCCGGCTGAGCACCGAGATGCCGTGACTGTCCACCCCGTCGTCGTTGACGATCAGCGCTCTCACGTGACTACCTCCCCTTCTTCCCCTTCGCGAACGGCCGGACCTCGACGCTCTCGGCGACCTTGGCGACGAGTTCTCGCTGCCCGGTGGCCAGCCCGTGCCGGGTGACGTTGACGGCGCCCGCGGCCGCCCCGAGCCGGAGGGCCTCGGCGAGGGGCCGCCCGGCAGCCAGCGCAGCTCCGATCCCCGCGGTCATGGAGTCGCCGGCGCCGCGGTGGTCGGCAATGTTCAGCGGCGGCGAGACGATCTCCATCAGTTCGTCGTCGACGAGCGCGAGCGCCGGGTCGCCGGCACGGGAGAGCACCACGTTCCGGGCCCCCTGGGCGACGAGTTCCTTCATCGCGGCGATCAGGTCGTCGACGTCGTCGGACCGGGCGCGACCGTCTTCGATGAGATCCTCGTGGCTGACCTTGAGCACGCTGAGGCCGCCCTCGAGCGCCGCGGTCATCGTCGGACCGGACAGATCGGCGACGACGGGGACGTTCATCGCGGTCAGGTCGGCGGCCAGCCGGGTGTAGACGTCGTGCGGTATCGCCTCGTCGCAGTGCGGGCCGCCGAGCAGCGCCACGTCCGCGTCGAGACCCTCGGACAGTGCCGCACCGAACAGGTCGTCGGCCTCGTGCCGGTTGAGTGTCGGCGGCGGGACCTCGACGATCTCCTCGCGCTCGCCGCCGCGACGGTCGTGCACGTACGAGCCGTTCTGCCCGGCGGTGACCACCGGCCGCACCGACACGCCCTCGCGTGCGATGAGATCGCTGACGACGGGACCGGTCTCGCCGCCGAAGGTGCCGCACAGCCGCACGTTCAGGCCGAGGGTGGCTGCCATGCGGGCAATCCAGAACCCCTGCCCGCCGGCGTGGATGTGCAGTTCCGGGACGTCGGACGGCGACGACTCGATGGTGACGGTGAGCAGCGGGGTGGGAGCGAAAACGAAGGCGGAGGGGGCACTGTCGTCGTTGCCGTCTCGGGGCGGGGGAGTCATGCGGATCCTTCGGAGAGAGGTGGACGCGCCGCCCGTGGGGACGGGCGTGCAGTTCGGATGGCGGTGTCGGCCCGTCAGGCTGTTCCGTCGGGCGAGCCCGCGAGGACGGGATCGTAGGCGGGAGCGTTCGGCACCTCGGCCGGGCGCACGTTTGCGCCGAGCGAATACGCGAGGTGACCGCCCAGCAGGCCACCCAGCCCGATCAGTGCCGCGCCGGCGGCGCTGAGTGCCACCGCGCCGGGGGCGTTGAGGGTCACCGCGCCGGGGGCGTTGAGGGTCACCGCGCCGGGGGTGCGCCCGCGCCGCCGGCGGCGGTAGGACAGGGCCATCAGGGCCGCTCCGGTGCCGTTGACCACCGCATGGATCAGCCCGACCCGGCGCTGCACGGTGTCGGTGTGTACCCAGTCGACCCAGCCGGCCAGGACCGTCGGCGGAGCCGCCAGCAGTCCGAGCCCGATCAGCCGCCGCGCGGCCTCGGGTTGCCGCAGGGCGTCGAAGGCGACGGCCGCGGTCCATGCCCCGATGGGCACGGTCACGAGTGCCGGATGCAGTGGGTGACCCACCGGCGTCCCGTGGAGCACGGCGCCGACCGGAGTGTCCGCCAGCCGCGAGAGCTGCCTGCCCAACAGTTCGGCGGGGCCGTCCAGCCACGTCGCCGATTCCGTCCCGGAATAGAGGATCTCCATCTGCGAGCCCGTCATGCCCACGGGCATACCCGTCCCCGAGCGGGTGAAACCTGCCACGACGGGTGTACGACGCAGCCCGGTGGGGAAACTCCTGCGATCATGGGACAGCGCATCGTGATCACCGGCGCCAGCGGCAACGTCGGCACCGCCCTGCTGCGACGACTCGCTCTGCGATCGGAACCGCCGGAGATCGTCGCCGTCGCCCGCCGCGTGCCACCGGCCACCGAACCCTACGGCGAGATGACCTGGCACAGCATCGACCTCGCCGCGCCCGACGCCGGGACCAGGCTGCGCCCGGTCGTCGAGGGCGCCGACGCCGTCGTGCACCTGGCCTGGGGCTTCCAGCCCTCGCACCGCCGGGACTACCTGCGCCGCACCGGGGTGGACGGCACCGCAGCCGTGATCGACGCCGTCCTCGCCGCGGGTGTCGGGCATCTGGTCCACATGTCCTCGGCTGCGGTGTACGCGGCCGGGGCGTACGGCCGTGCGGTCGACGAGTCGTGGCCCGCGACCGGCATCGACTCGTGCGCGTACAGCGTCGACAAGGTCGCGGCGGAGCGGCTGCTCGACCGACGCGTCGCGGACGCGGCCGCGGCGCCGACCGTCACCCGGTTCCGGCCGGGATTCATCGGTCAGTACGCGGGTGGCAGTGCGTTGCGACGCTACGCGGTGCCGGGATACGTGCCCGACCTGGTGCTCCGTCACCTACCGTTGCTGCCCGTGGACCCCGGAACGACGATCCCCGCCGTGCACGCCGACGACGTGGCCGCCGCCCTCGACGTCGCTCTGGAGCGGCGCGCACCGGGGGTGTTCAACCTCGCGACGCCCGAACCGCTGCGGGCGGCCGACATCGCCGGCGCGTTCGGGGCGCGGGCCGTCCCGCTGCCGCGGCAGGTACTGCGTGCCGTCGTCGAGGCGACCTGGCAGGCCCACCTGCAACCGATCGCCGGTGGCTGGATCGACCTGGCGTACAACACCCCGATGCTGAACTGCGACCGGGCCCGCCGGGACCTGGACTGGGAACCGACCGTCCCGGGTCCCCGGGTGTGGCGCGAGGCCATTGCGGGTATGCAGGCCGAGGCCGGCACCGACAGCCCGGTCCTGCGCAGTCGCGGACCGCTCGAGACGATGAGCGCCCTGCTCGGGCGGGGGACCGTCGGGCGCCGCGTGCCGCCGTGACCACTCGCGGCGGAGCGACGAGAGAGGGTATCGGGATGAGTGAGACGGCGCAGCGCGACACCACGGCGACGTCGCAGCAGGTGTGGGACGTCCTCGCCGACGGCTGGTCGTACGCGAGCTGGGTGGTGGGGGCCTCCCGGATCCGGGCGGTGGACGACACGTGGCCGGCGGTGGGCAGCCGCATCCACCACTCGGTGGGGGTGTGGCCCGCCCTGCTGAACGACCACACCGAGGTGGTGGCGTCGGTTCCCGGCAAGGAGCTGAAGCTGCGTGCGCGGGCGTGGCCGGCCGGACAGGCCGAGATCACCATGCGCCTGCACGAGCGACCCGGCGGTTGCCGGATCGAGATGGCGGAGAAGGCCGCCGCCGGCCCGGGTCAGCTCGTTCCCGATGCGATCCAGGCCCGGCTGGTGCTGCCGCGCAACATCGAATGCCTGCGCCGGCTCGTCCTCATGGCCGAACGCGCCACCGAGCCGAAGGGCGTCGGCGAGTGAGTACCGAGACCGTCGATGCCGTCGTCGTCGGCGCCGGTCAGAACGGCCTGACGGCCGCGGCCGTGCTCGCCGACGCCGGGTGGGACGTCCTGGTGCTCGAGGAACAGCACGAGGTCGGCGGCGCGGTCCGCACGGCGGAACTGCACCCGGGCTTCCGGATGGACCTGTTCAGCGCCTTCTATCCCCTCGCGGCGGCCTCCCCGGCCTTCCGCGCGCTCGACCTGTCCTCGCACGGGTTGCGGCTGCGCCGGGCGCCGAGGGTGTACGGGCACGCCGCCGGTCCGCACGACGAGGACGCCGCGGTGGTCTTCCCGGACGTCACCGAGACCGCGGCCGAACTCGAACGGCGGCATCCCGGCGACGGCAGCACCTGGATCCGGCTGACCGAGCAGTGGAAAGACATCCGTGAACCGTTCCTGAGCGCCCTGTTCGAACCCTTCCCGCCCGTGCGCGGCCCGGCGGGGCTGATCCGCCGACTCGGTACCGCGGACGCTCTGCGCTTCGTCCGGATGCTGGCGCTGCCGGCGCGCCGGATGTCCGAGGAATTGTTCGGTGGCGAACACGCGCGGCTGCTGCTGCTCGGCAACGCGATGCACGCCGACACTCCCGTCGACTCGGCGGGCAGCGGAATCATGGGGTACGTGCTGACCATGCTCGCGCAGGATGTGGGCTATCCGGTGCCCGAGGGCGGGGCCGGGGAGCTCGCGGCGGCCCTGGCGCGTCGCGGCGAACACAGCGGGGCCCGGATACTGTGCGGCCGGAAGGTCACCGGCATCGAGGTCGGCGGCGGCAGGGTGACCGAGGTCCGCACCGAGCAGGGCGAACGCGTCCGGGTCCGGCGGGCGGTACTGGCCGACGTGTCCGCGCCGGCGCTGTTCGGCTCGCTCCTGCCCGCGGACGCCGTGCCCGCCGCCGTCCGGGACGACCTGCGGCGCTTCGAGTGGGACACACCCGTCGTGAAGGTGAACTACGCGTTCGACCGGCCGATTCCGTGGCGCTCGCAGGCACTCGCGACGGCCGGGACCGTCCATCTCGGCGCCGACGCCGACGGTCTCGTGCACTGGTCGGCCGACCTGGCGACCGGCCGCGTGCCGGAGCACCCGTTCATCATCTTCGGTCAGATGACCACCACCGATCCGGCCCGCTCCCCGGAGGGGACGGAAAGCGCCTGGGCGTACACCCACCTGCCGCGCGGTGTCGCCGACGACGCCTCCGCCGAGGAGCTCGCCCGGCGCGTCGACGCGGAGCTCGAGGCACACGCTCCGGGGGTGCTGAGCTCGATCGTGCACCGCAGCGTGCAGCGTCCCCGCGACCTCGAGGCCGCCAACGCGAACCTGGTCGGCGGCGCGGTCAACGGCGGCACCGCTCAGATCCATCAGCAGCTCGTGTTCCGGCCGTTGCCCGGCTTCGGTGGTCCCCGCACGCCGGTCGAGGGCGTGTATCTGGCCGGATCGTCGACTCACCCCGGCGGCGGTGTGCACGGCATGTGCGGGTGGAACGCGGCCCGCGCAGCCCTGCGTGACCACGGCGTGGGCGGCAGGCTGCGCCGGCGGCTGAACGAGGCGATCTCGGACGTGCTGACGCGCAGCTGATTTCCCGATGCCGTTGCCGACGCGATTGAGCAGTCCGCCGAACGGGTATCAGTAGGCATGGGAATGCCAGTGGGAACACCGATCCGGCAGGTACACGGCCCGTCGCTCGTGCCGCAGGCGCTGCGCGAGGTGGAAGGCGGAGTCGCCGCCCTCGCTGCCGGGATCTGCGTGATCGCCGCCGTCGGTGTGGGTGTGCTCTCCGCTTCCGCGCTCACGGGCGTCGGGGCCGGACTCGCCGTGGCGGCGGGCCTGTCGTTCATGCTCGGTTCGCTGACCTCGGCACCGGCCGCCGGACAGCCGGATCCGGCGCGGTCCTCGGCGGTCCGCACTCGACCGGACGGAGCCGCGGTGTCGCGACGCGGCACCGCCACCGCCACCGCCTTCCGCCGGCACCGGGTTTCGGGGGGCGTCCCGGAGGGGTACTCCCACGTATGACAACGACGTCTCGCCCGGAATTCATCGTGTCCCTCGCCCGGTCCACCTACGGGGGCCGTGCCGTCACAGCCGGGGTCCGGTAACGTGCCGGCGCCCAGGAGGGTGTGGCGACTGCCCGGTGTGTACCGCCCGCAGGAGGATTCGCATCTGCTCGCCGGAGCGCTCGACCGTGCTGCGGCACCCCCCGGCGCCAAGGTGCTCGACTTCTGCACCGGCACAGGCTTCATCGCCGTGTCGGCGGCGATGTCCGGAGCCGGGTCCGTGACGGCACTGGACATCGCCCCCCGCGCGGTCCTCGCGGCGCGTCTCAATGCGAGGTCGCGGAAGCTTCCGATCCGCGTCGTGCGCGGCGGGCTGGACGAGGCCGGCCGGCACGGACCGTTCGACGTGGTCCTGTCCAACCCGCCCTACGTTCCGCACGACGCCGATTCCGGCGACGCCCGCTGGGATGCCGGGGCCGACGGCCGGGCGGTGCTGGACCCGCTGTGTCGGAGACTGCCGAACCTGTTGTCTCCCGGCGGTTTCGCTCTCGTCGTGCATTCCGAGTTCTCCGGGGTGGACGAGACGCTCGTCCGGTTGCGCGACGCCGGTCTCAAGGCCTCCGTCGTCGCCCGGCGCCGGATTCCGTTCGGGCCCGTGATGCGCAGCCGCGCCGGATATCTGCGGACGCGCTACGAGCTGCCTGCCGGCGTCGACACCGAGGAAGTGGTGGTGATCCGTGCCGATCGAACACACTGCCCGTGAGGTAGCCACGGGTGACAGCCCCCGGGACACGTCCCCCGGGGGCGTCGCTGTGCCCGGCCTGTGCCCGGGACTGCGGGTGGAGGGTCTCGCGGCGGAGGAGCCGAGGGTCGTCCGGCTGGTCCGCGGCGGTCCCGCCCTGGTGGAAGGTCCGGTGCGCATCGTCGCCGAGGACGGCGACGAGGTGGAGTCGGACCGGTTCGTCGTCGCGATCTGCCGGTGCCGTCGCAGCGAGCGGTACCCGCTGTGCGACACCAGTCACCGTCGGCCCCGGCGCGATCCGCGCTGAGTCCGGTCCACGTCCGGTCCACGTCGACCGGCCCCTGGCGCACGGCACGCACACAGCGGGGCGGGCGGTTCCTGAGGAACCGCCCGCCCCGCAACGCGTCACACGTCACGCGTCAATACCAGTACTTCCGGCCGCCGACAGCCCGGCCCGTCGCTCCGAGGATCGCCAGGATTGCGCCCACCACCAGGAGAATGATCCCGAGTGTCCACAGGATCGAGATGTTGGTGAGGAAACCCACCACGAGCAGAATCAAACCCAGAATGATCATGAGTGTCACCTCGCTGTCGGTGCCCGTTGCCGGTCGGATCCGGGCCTTGCCGAGGGGATACCCGCATCGGATGTGCCGAAACCTCACGAACCTCACACCGGTGGACAGCAGGTACTTCGCGTCGATTCGTGGCGCGCCGACGGTCCCGGTGGCATTGTCTGGGGCATGCCTACTTCGGAGAACCCCGGGGACAGCGTCCCGGGCGAGTACAGCGTCGACGACGAGGACCAGTTGCAGCCGGAGGACTCCCTGATCGACCGCGGCGTCGACGACGTCCTCGACGAGGGATTCTCACCGATGGAACGACCTGTCGGCCTCGACCGGCACGAGACCCTGGACGAGCGGCTTCGTGAGGAGGAGCCCGAACGGGAGGACGAGGGCGAGAGCGAGTTCCGCAGCTCCGTCGCCGAGGCCGGCCGGACGCGCGCCGGGCGCCTCGTCGCGCCGGACGAGGGCACCGCCGAGGACGAGGACGCCGAGTTGTTCGGAACGGACGTGGGAATCGACGGGGGCGCCGCGTCCGCCGAGGAAGCGGCCGTGCACCTGATCGACGAGGAGGATTCCCGCCGGGAGGACTGAACGGCGACGGCCCGGCACCCGAGAACTCGGATGCCGGGCCGGATATCGGCCGGAGGGACGCTCAGACGGATCCGGTGCCGAGCAGGGACGATTCGTCGTTCTTCCACCGCTCGAGCAGGTACGCGGCGAGCCGGCCCTCGAGGTATTCCATCGCCTCTGCGCCGAACGCGACGTCGCCGGCACAGCGCGGATCGCGCTCGACGAGATCACCCGCCACGTCGTAGCGGAGCACCTGCTCGTGCACCGCGTCCGCCTCGATGTGCTCGGTGTAGAAGTGGATGCACGCGTCCGGCGCGCCCAGGCGTTCGAGGCCGCGTGCCATCCGGCGCGCCATCGGCGAGGAGGTGATCTCCGCGGAGGCGAACAGGCCCACGAGTTTCGGGGTGTGCGCGCGGTGCAGTCCGCACAGGGACATGAAGTTCACCGTCGCGAGCGTCTCCGCGGGCACCCGGTCCAGATAGGCCAGGTATCCCGTGTCGAGACCGGCCGCGGCGAGCAGGTCCGAGTAGAGGACCGAGTGCATGCGCTCGGCCCGGCCGCCGCCGAACTCGTCGAACTCCACCGCCACCAGCGCCGCCTTCGCCCTGCCGGTGAGCCGCGGGATGGCGAACGAGTGGGGGTCGGCCTCCTTGAGGTGGTAGACGGACCGGTGGACGAAGAACTCGCGCACCTGCTCCCACGTGCCCCGGTCACGGATGTGATGGGACACGCCCCACGCGTCCTCGGGTTCGCGGCACAGGTCGTCGAACACCCGCTGGGGATCGTCGCCCGACGGCACGTCGGCGCGCAGCCGGTCCAGGAAGAGCCGTTCGAGACCGGCTCGGACGGCCAGCGGGCCCGGCGCCCATTCCCAGCCGGCGTCGACCCCGTCGAACCCGCGGTAGGACAGTTCGTACAACACCGTCAGAGCCAGCTGGGCATCCTCGCCGTAGGGGTCGGTCCCGGCCACCTCGATCGGCCAGAGGCCGGTGTCGGCCGGACGCGCGAGCCGTTCGATCACCTGCCCGGAGACAGGCCCCCGGGCCCGGGGGAGGGCGGCGGACTGCAGCACGGCGGTCGCAGAATTCGCAGGCATGTGCGCGGATACCCGGACCCGATTCGTGCGAAACGCCGGGTGTGGGGCGGGTCCGGGCGGGTATCCGCCCGGACATGAACAGTGAAAAAAGCGACGGTGACAACAGCGACGTGGAGAACGGGACTCCATCCGGCGGCGAGGATGTCGAGCGCCCGCCGCACACGATCGATTACCCCGGTGAGACGGCCGACATGGCCGAGCAGCCCCGCGACGAGATGCGGAACTATCGGGGCCGCGACCTGCTCGCCGGCCGCAAGGCCCTGATCACCGGCGGTGACTCCGGTATCGGGCGCGCGGTGGCGGTGGCCTTCGCGAAGGAGGGCGCCGACGTCGCGATCGCCTACCTCGACGAGCACGACGACGCCGAGCACACCGCGGACCTCGTGCGGCGTGCGGGTCGTCGATGCCACCTCCTCCCGGGAGATCTCGCCGCGGCGGACCACTGCCGGGCGGTCGTCGCCGAGACGGCCGCGGCGCTCGGCGGCCTCGATCTGCTGGTCAACAACGTCGCGTACCAGGAGCCGGTGGACGACCTCACCGAACTCGACGACGCCCAGTGGCGGCGGACGTTCGCGGTGAACATCGACAGCTACTTCCACGTGACGAAGGCGGCGCTCGCCCACCTGCCGCGCGGTTCCGCGGTGATCAACACCGCCTCCATCAACGGTCTGCGGGGCAACAAGTCGCTGATCGACTACTCGGCCACCAAGGGTGCGGTGCTCGCGCTGACGTACTCGCTGGCGCAGTCGTTCCAGGACCGGGGAATCCGCATCAACTGCGTCGCGCCGGGACCGGTGTGGACGCCGCTGATCCCGGCGACCATGGATGCGGAGAAAGTCGCGACGTTCGGGCAGCAGGCCCCGTTCGGCCGGGCGGCGCAGCCGGACGAGATCGCACCCTCGTACGTGTTCTTCGCCTCCGAGACGATGTCGTCGTACTACAGCGGTGAGGTGCTCGCACCGATCGGTGGTGAGACGCTGCCGGGCTGAGCCGGGTCAGCGTCGGTATCGCCAGGGGTAGGCCACCCACAGGGTCAGGAACAGCACGACCGTGACGAGGCCCCCGGCGATGCCGGCGGCGGTGTTGACCACCAGCCCGACGACCAGCACGACGACGCCGGCCATCGCGACCCCGAGCAGGAGCAGGCCCGCCATGGCGAAGCGGTGCGCCGTGACCACCAGTTCCGGGAGGCGGCGCTGCCGGAAGAGCAGGCGGTGCATACCGACGGGGGCGACGAGCAGGATGGTGGCCGTGATCGACGCCAGCACGGTGACGAGATAGACGCCGCGCTGGAAGCCGGTCAGCTCGTCGAACCGGCTCTGGAACGGCAGGGTGAGCAGGAAGCCGGTGAGGAGCTGGACGCCGGTCTGCACGACGCGCAGCTCCTGCAGCAGACTCGACCAGTTCCGGTCCAGTCGCTGCACGGGCGTCTCGTGCCGGACCCGCTTGTTCCAGTCCTCGTTCGGAACCGCTGTGGGCTGCACTCTCTCGGCATGCCCCGTACGGCGCTCGTCAAACCTCCCCGGTAGCACCACCGTCCTCTTGTGACCTGTATCACTGTACGGGTACTGTCGGCTCCACCAGGGACAACGTCGCTCCGAGGAAAGGAGGGCGGTCATGAAGCTCAATCTGTTCGTCGCATGGACCGGCTACATGCTCGCGTTGGTCTCGATCGTGAGTCTTGCGGGTTTCCTCTACGCCGCGGGGTCCGGCAACGGCGGGTGGGCGCTCGTCGCGGGCGCGGTGTGCGTCCTCGCGGTGGCGTCGGCGATCGCGATGATCGGTAGTACCGTCCATCACGACCATCGTCTGCATCGCGAGACACCGCACCTGTTCTGACGGTTCCGCCGTCTCACGCCTCGGCCAGGCGCCGCTTCTCGAGTTCCACATCGAACCCGGCTGCCGGCCAGTCCAGGTCGAGGCGCTCGAACGCGTCGACGAGCAGTTCCATGACGGCGATGCGGCTGTACCACTTGCGGTCGCAGGGCACGACATACCAGGGGGCGTGCTCCGTCGAGGTCTTGTCCAGCATCGCCTGGTACGCCTCCTGGTAGGCGGGCCACAGCGTGCGTTCGGAGACGTCGCCGGGGTTGTACTTCCAGTGCTTGTCCCGCCGCTCGAGCCGTTCGGCCAGGCGGCGCTTCTGCTCGTCGAGCGAGACGAACATCGCCACCTTGACCAGCGTGGTCCCACTGTCGACGAGTTCACGCTCGAACTGGTTGATCTCGTCGTACCGGGTGCTCCACACGCTCTCGGGCACGAGGTTGCGGACCCGCACGACGAGCACGTCCTCGTAGTGCGAGCGGTCGAACACCCCGAGCTGTCCCGCCCGCGGCAGCGCCTTGTGGATGCGCCACAGGTAGTGGTGGCGCTTCTCCTCGGGCGTGGGCACACCGAACGACGTGTGGTCGACGCCCTGCGGATCCACGTGGCCGATGACGTTGCGGACCATGCCGCCCTTGCCCGCGGTATCCATGCCCTGCAGGATCAGCAGGATTGACCGGCGGTCCCCCGAGCGTCCGTTGGCGAACAGCATCTCCTGCAGGCGCGAGAGCACCGCCCCGCGTTCCTCGATGAGCCGTTCGCCGGTGGCCTTGTCGCCGGTGAAGCCCGGGGTTCCGTTCGTCTCGATGTCGGCGACCCTGGTCCCGGGGTGGGCACGGAGCACCTCGACGGCCGGCGCCTGCCACGGATCGGTGCTCTTGACGGTCATCTGCCGAGCGTGCCACATCCCGTGGCCGGATCAGCCGAGTTCGAGCTCGGTGTCGTCCGGGCGGGTGGGGTAGGGCGGAGCCGACATCCCGTCGACCATGTGGCTGCCCCACAGGTCCGTCTCGGTGATCCGGGCGATCGCCGGAACGGGGCCGTCGGGTCCGGGCACCGTGAGGTGGACGTCGGTGCCGGGGGAGAGGTCGGTGCCCGGCAGGGCTGCCGCGAGTCCGCGGAGACGCCCCCGCCAGCGGTAGCGGCCGCTGATCGGGTCGAATGCCCCCGAGAGCTGGACCTCCGTCGTGGCGTGCTGCTCGCCGACGGTGACCTCGGCGGGGCCGCGGTAGCCGTCGGGTTCGTCGTCGTGTGGGTCGGACATGCCCGCGACCTTACATGTAAACGTCAGTTACACAAACAGGGTCACGGGGTGCCGGCGTCCGGAAGCAGCGGGTGCGGCCGGCTCTTGAAGCGGGCCGGCGAGCCGCCGACGGCTGCGATCCCGGATATGCCGCCCCAGGTCATCATCGTGAGGTAGTTGGTCAGGTCCTCCGCCGACATCGACTTGTTGGAAATCCACCAGTGGGTGGCGAGCTGGATCGCGCCCACGATCGCGTACGCCCACGGGACGGACCCGCCCGAGTCCATCTCCAGGTGCCGCAGCCGCTCACCGATCACCGTCGCGACGAGCTCGGCGATCATCCGCTCCGAGTCGGCCACGACGTCGCGCCCGGCCGCGGCGCTGTTGGTCATCACGTACAGATACACCTCGGGATCGGAGGCGACGGTCTCGACGTAGGTGGCGATCGCGACCCGGGTCAGGTCGTACTCGTCGAGGTCCTCGGCCACCGCCGCGTAGATGCGCGGCGCCAGGATCGTCTCCACGTACCGCAGCATCGTCGCCGTGGTCAGGTCGTTCTTGTCGGTGAAGTACCGGTAGAGAACGGTCTTGGAGACACCGATCTCGGCGGCGATCTCGTCCATCCCGACGTCGCGTCCGCGGGACCGGATCGCCTTGATCGTGCCGTCGACGAGTTCCTCGCGCCGGGCGATCTTGTGTTCGTGCCAGCGACGCTTGCGGCCGTCCTGTTTGGTCGGCGCGGCGGCCGTCGGGACCGGCGTGTCGGTCGGGGACGGGGGCTGGGGAACTCGGTGGTTCGGCACTGGGTGGCACATCCGTTCGCTCGATCGTCCGTCCAGTTTAGAGGGGGCCACGCGGCCGGCCGTGCGGACGTCCCGTTCGGGGCACGACGTCCGTTTCCGCCGCGTCCGCCCTCGCCGGGCGCAGCTTCGGCACAATAGCGGAGGTGCAGCTGATGAGCATCGACGATGACGCCAAGCGCAGGGACCTGCGCCGGATGAAGGCGGTCGCCACCGGCTTCCTGCTCGTGGCGACCGCAATCTACCTGTTCTGCCGCTGGCAGGAGACGCGCGGCGCCGGCGAATGGGTGGGGTACGTGCGGGCCGCCTCCGAGGCCGGGATGGTCGGCGCGCTCGCGGACTGGTTCGCGGTCACGGCGCTGTTCCGGCATCCGCTGGGCATCCCCGTTCCGCACACGGCCATCATCAAACGGAAGAAGGATCAGCTCGGGGCGAGCCTGAGTTCGTTCGTCGGCTCCAACTTCCTCGCCCCCGAGGTGGTGTCGGCGAAGGTCGAGAACGCCCGGATCCCGCTGCGCCTGGGAACCTGGATGGCGGAGCCCGAACACGCCGAGCGGATCGCGCAGGAGACGTCGACGGTGCTGCGGGGACTCGTGACGGTCCTGCGCGAGGAGGACATCCAGCAGATCATCGACAACACCATCGTCAAGCGCATCGCCGAGCCGGAGTGGGGGCCGCCCATCGGCCGGGTGCTGTCCGAGCTGCTCGCCGAGAACCGGCAGCTGCCGCTGATCGACATGCTGGCCGAACGGGCTCACCAGTGGGCCCTCGGCAGCCAGGAGACGATCGATCGCATCATCAGCCGCGACTCGCCGTCGTGGTCGCCGAAGTTCGTGGACCTGCTGCTCGGCGAGCGGATCCACCGCGAGCTGGTCGAGTTCACCTGGAAGGTGCGGTCCGACCCCGACCACGAGGTGCGTGTGGCCGCGAACCGGTTCCTCGCCGACTACGCGCGGGACCTGCAGCACGATCCGGTCACCATCGCCAAGGCGGAGAAGGTCAAGGCGGAGATCATGGGTCGGGAGGAGGTCACCCAGCTGGCCTCCGCGACGTGGCGGGCCGCCAAGCGGATGATCCTCGAGTCGGTCGACGACCCGCACAGCACGCTGCGCACGAAGGTCACCGAGAACGTCATCCACTTCGGGGTGCGGCTGATGGAGGACCACGAGCTGCGCGGCAAGTTCGACCGCTGGCTGCTCGACGGGGCCCGGTACATCGCGGCCAACTACGCCGACGAGATCACCGCGGTCATCCGGGAGACGGTGGAGCGCTGGGACGCGGAGGAGGCCAGCCGCAAGATCGAGCTCCAGGTGGGGCGCGATCTGCAGTTCATCCGGATCAACGGCACGGTGGTCGGGTCGCTCGCCGGTCTGGCCATCTACACGTTCTCGAATCTGCTGTTCGCGTGACGTTCCACACCTGCTAGCAGAGTGCTTGCTACAGCTAGCACTTGTCGGTACAGTGGAACCGTGTCCACGAAGGAACGGGGTGAACCCGCCGACGGAGGGGACGATGACAAGGACGATGCGTCCGGCGCCACCGAGATCGCCACGCGGGTGGTCAGCACTGCCGCGCAGGACATCGGCAGTTTCATCCGCTCGCAGCGCGAGGCGGCGCAGGTGTCCCTGCGTCAGCTTTCCCAGCTCGCCGGCGTCAGCAATCCCTATCTGAGCCAGATCGAGCGAGGGCTGCGCAAGCCCTCGGCCGAGGTGCTCGGGCAGATTGCCAAGGGGCTCCGGATGTCCGCGGAGGTCCTCTACGTCCGGGCCGGGATCCTGGAGCAGCGCCCGACGAGCGCGGTGCGCGACGCGCTGCTGGCCGACGCCGTGCTCAACGAACGGCAGAAGCAGGTCCTGCTCGACATCTACGAATCGTTCTGCCGAGAGAACGGTTCCCACCCTTCCGGGGCGGACCTCTCACCCGAGGTGTCTGCACCCGAGGTATCCGCACCCGCGGCCGCTGCCCCGAACGGCGCGACCGACCCCGATCGACAGGAGAACTGACATGACCGATCCGAAGAACCTCGCCACCCCGCTGTACGCCGCTGTCGGCGCCGGCGACACCGTGGTCCAGGCGGTGGCCGACATCGTGGCTCGCACCCGCCGTCGCGCCGAGACCACCCAGACCGACGTCGGCGACCGGGTCGACAGTGCCCGGGGCCGTCTCGCCGACTTCCAGGAGGACCTGACCGAGAACGTCGAGTCCCTGCGCGAGCGGCTCGCCGGCCTGCCGGCCGAACTGCCCGAGGATCTCGCCGAGCTGCGCGAGAAGTTCACCGCAGAGGAGCTGCGCAAAGTCGCCGAGGCCTACCTGAAGGTGGCCTCCGACATCTACACCGCACTCGCCGAGCGCGGTGAGGAGACCATCGAGCGGCTGCGCAAGCAGCCGGTCGTGGAGGAGGGCATCGGTCGCGCCGAGGCCGCGTTCGGTGACGCCGTCGAGCTCACCGAGGAGGCGCTGGGCACCGTGGCCCGACAGACCCGCGCCGTGGGCGAACAGGCCGCCCGGCTCGCGGGCCGCGCCGCCGGCCGGATCGAGGAGACCGCCGGCGACGTCGGCGAGGCCATCTCCGGGGCCGGCGAGGAGGCCGGCCTGCGGGTGCTCGACCTCGGTGGCCAGGCCCAGGAGGCGGCTTCGGAGGCCGCGGACCGGGTCGAAACCGCCGCGCTCGAGCTCGACGAGGCCGCCACCAAGGTCGAGGAGGCCGCGGAGAAGGCAGCCGCGCCGAAGACCGAGGCTCCGGCGCCCAAGACGCCGGCCAAGGCCCCCGCCAAGGCTGCGGCCAAGACGCCGGCCAAGGCGCCCGCCAAGAAGGCGGCGCCGCGCAAGACCACCGGCGCCTGATCACACCGGTCGGTAGAACCGCCGACGGCCCCCACGCGACCTCCGCGTGGGGGCCGTTGCTCGTACCATGGGAACGTGCCCAACGTCGATTCTCTCGCCGCCCTGATCATTTTCGCTCTGCAGATCGTCGCGCTCGCCGGGGCGGGTTTCGCCCTCCTGCATGCCGTGCGGCAGCCCGCCGAGGCGTTCCCCGCGGTCGACAAGCTCACCAAGCCGGTGTGGCTCGGCATCCTCGCCGCCTCGCTGCTGGTGATCGTCGTCTTCTGGGGCACCTTCATGATGCTCGGAATCATCGCGGTGATCGCCGTGAGCGTGTACCTCGTCGACGTGCGACCGCGGGTGGACGAGGTACAGCGGCCGCGCTGGTAGTTCCGCTCGGAGGCCTTGACAAGCGCCGAGCGGTTGATGACACTTCGGGTAACGGGTAATTACCGAGACGAGGTGATCGACGATGGCGCTCACCCGGACCGTCCGCACGGACGACCGTGAGGACACCGCCGAGAGGCTGCTGGCCTCCGCGGCCCGTTCCTCCTACGACCCGGCCCTCGAGATCGACTGGGATGCCCCTGTCCCCGCCGACAAGTACGGGATGACCCCCGAGTGGAGCAGCCTCTACGGCACCGCCCTGTGGGAGTCGATGAGCGAGCGGCAGCGGATCGTCCTGACCCAGCACGAGGCCGCCAGTATCGCCGGCACCGGCATCTGGTTCGAGATGATCCTGATGCAGATGCTCGTACGCGACCTCTACCGCCGTGACCCCGCCACCGCCTACGTCCAGTTCGGGCTCACCGAGATCGCCGACGAATGCCGGCACTCGACGATGTTCGCGCGCGCGGCACAGCACTTCGGGATCCCGTCCTACCGGCCGAAACGCTGGATCCGGGAGAGCGGCCGGCTGTTCAAGGCCACGGCAGGCGGGGCCCTCGCGTTCGGTGGAACCCTGTTCGCCGAGGAGATCCTCGACGCGATGCAGCGCGACTTCATGCGCGACGAGCGGGTCCAGCCCGTCACCCGCACCGTCAGCCGCATCCACGTCGTCGAGGAGTCCCGGCACATCCGCTACGCGCGCGAGGAGATCGTCCGCCGCACCCGCCACCTGTCCCGCACCGAGCGCGTCCGCGTCCGGCTGCAGCTGGGCATCTCCGCGTACTTCGTCGTCACGAGCCTCGTGCACGACGACGTCTACGCCGCCGCGGGGCTCGACGTGGCCGAGGCCACGGCTGCGGTACGGGCCAACACGCACTACCACGACCGGCTCCGTGAGGGCGCCCGACGGACGATCGAGTTCCTCGACGGCGTGGGCCTGATCGGGGGGCCGTCGACCCTGCTGCTCCGCCGCGCCCACGTCCTGTGATCGCGGACCCGTCCCTCGGCCGCCGCGTCCCGCGACGGCCGTCGTTCCAGGAACCAGGAGAACAACACAGGTGAAGAAGCCGTCCCGCAGGACCACCCTGGCGCTCGCCGGGGCGGCCGGCGCTGCCGCCGTCGCCGGACTCGTGGCCTACCGCGCCCGCCGTCGCCGCACCGTGGTGCGCGCCGCCGACCGGCCACCGCACGCGCTGCTCGCGCCGCCCACGCTGGACCCCGACATCGTCGACCTCACCACCGACGACGGCGCTCACCTCCACATCCGCGCCTACGGCGATCCGGACGCCGATCCGATCGTGCTCAGCCACGGGTGGACGTGCAACGCCGACTACTGGATCCCGCAGATCAACGCACTCGCCGGGCGCTACCGGGTGATCACCTACGACCAGCGCGGTCACGGCCGCAGTGACCTCGGTACCCGGACCTTCGGCCCCGACGTCCTCGCCGACGATCTCGCAGCGGTCCTCGCGGCGACGGTGCCGGCCGGCCGCAGGGCAGTGCTCGCCGGGCACAGCATGGGCGGCATGAGCATCATCGCGTGGGCCGGCCGCCACCCCGAGCAGGTGCGGGAGAAGGCGTCCGGAGTGCTGCTCGCGAGCACCGGCACCGACAGCCTGCTCGCCGAGGCCGCGCTGCTGCCGCCCCGCCTGGGCCGGGTACCGGAGCCCGTCGCGCGGCGTGTTCTCGGCGCCGCCGTGCCGCTCGTCGCCTCCCCCCTGACCACCCGCGCGCTGAAGTACGTCGCCCTCGCGCCCGGTTCGAGCACCGCCGAGGTGGAGTTCTGCGAGAAGATCGTGCTCGGCTGCACCCCCCGGGCCCGGGGCAACTGGGGGACGGCGCTCAGCGCAATCGACATCCGAACGGGGCTCGAGCACCTCACCGTCCCGACCACCGTGCTGGTCGGCACCGCGGACCGCCTCACGCCGCCGGTGCACGCGCACCGGCTCGCCGAGGCCCTCGAGGCCGCCGGGCACCTCGAGCATTTCGTCGTCCTCGACGGGATCGGACACATGAGCTCGGTCGAGGCGATCGACGCGTTCGACGACGAACTGCTGTACCTCGCCGAACGGGAGCCCGTGCAGGCAACCGCCTGACGCTCCCATCCGCGGGGGTCGCGGCACCGAACCCCCGGTGTGCCGTCGACCGGAGAAGGACCCGTGACAGTGTCGGGCCACCGCGCCGCGCGTGCCCTCGCCGGACTGGTGTCGTTCGGCGTCGTCCTCGGCGTCGGCGAACTGCTCGCCGCGCTGATCGGCCCGGCGTCGTCGCCGTTCTACGCCGTCGGCGCCACGACCGTGGACCGGGCGCCCGCGTGGGCCCGCGAGTTCGCGATCGACACCTTCGGAACGTCGGACAAACCGGCGTTGTTCATCGGCATGTCGGTGATCCTCGCGGTGCTCGCCGTGGTGGCGGGGCTGCTCGAACAGCCCCGCCGCCCGCGTGGCGGCGTCGTCATCGCGGTCCTGGCCGCCGTCGGCGGGTACGCGGCGCTGAGCCGGCCGGGCGCCACCGCCGTCGCCGCGTTGCCCACGGTCGTCGGCGCCGTCGCGGGCGCGGTGCTGCTGCAGTACGCCGTCCGGCTCCTTGCCGCATCCGGCGTCCGCGACGACGGGACGGTCACCCCGGCGGCGTGGCCGCGCCGCCGGTTCCTCACGGTGCTCGGCACCGCGGCCGCCGTGGCCGTGGCCGCCGGCGCCGCCGGCCGGCACCTCACCGACCGGCTGGCGCGGGCCGTCGAGGACCGTGCCCGGTTCCTGATCCCGCGGCCGGCCCGGGCCGCCGCTCCCGTGCCGGCGGGCACCGAGGTGACGGTCCCCGGCGCGACGCCCTTCCTCACCTCGCCGGCGGAGTTCTACCGCATCGACACCGCACTGCGGGTGCCGCGGTTGCGCACCGCGGACTGGCAGCTGCGCATCCACGGCATGGTCGAGCGGGAGGTGACGCTCACCTGGGACGATCTGGCCGCGTTCGAACCCGTCGAACGGATCCTCACCCTCACCTGCGTGTCCAACGAGGTCGGGGGCGACCTGGCCGGCAACGCCCGCTGGATCGGATACCGGATGCGCGACCTGCTCGCGTGGGCCGGGGTCCGGGCCGACGCCGACATGCTCCTGTCCACCAGCGCCGACGGCTTCACCTGCGGCACCCCCGTCGCCGCCGTCCTCGACGGCCGCGACGCCCTGCTCGCCGTCGCGATGAACGGCGAACCGCTGCCGTTCGAACACGGATACCCGGCCCGGCAGGTGGTACCGGGCCTGTACGGCTACGTCTCCGCCACCAAGTGGGTCGTCGACTGGGACCTGACCCGCTTCGACCGGGCCGAGGCCTACTGGACGAAACGCGGCTGGGCCGAGCAGGCCCCCGTCCGGACCGCCTCACGCATCGACGTTCCCGCCGCCTTCGGCCGGCTCGAATCCGGGCCCGTGGTCGTCGCCGGTACCGCGTGGGCGCAGCATCGCGGCATCGACCGCGTCGAGGTCCGCGTAGACGGCGGCCCCTGGAACGACGCCGTGCTCGCCGAGGAGTACTCGCTCGACACGTGGCGGCAGTGGACGTGGCGCTGGGATGCGACACCTGGCACGCACACCCTCGAGGTGCGTGCCACCGACGGGGAGGGCCGGGTGCAGGACGAGCAGCGCCGCCCGCCGATCCCCGACGGCGCCACCGGCTGGCACAGCCGCACCGTCACCGTCGGCTGACCGGCGGATCCCGCGTCGTCAGCTGAAGACGACGGTCTTGCTGCCGTGCACCAGCACCCGGTCCTCGAGGTGCCAGCGCAGACCGCGGGCCAGCACCAGCTTCTCGACGTCCCGTCCGAGGCGCACCATGTCGCCGACGGTGTCGGCGTGACCGACGCGCACCACGTCCTGCTCGATGATCGGGCCGGCGTCCAGCTCGGGGGTCACGTAGTGGCACGTCGCGCCGATCAGCTTCACACCGCGTGTGAAGGCCTGATGGTAGGGGCGTGCGCCGATGAACGACGGCAGGAAGCTGTGGTGGATGTTGATCGCCCGGCCCGCCCAGTGCTCGCACAGCTCGGGCGGCAGGATCTGCATGAACCGCGCGAGCACGACCGCGTGCGGATCGTGCACGTCGACGAGCTTGCGCACCTGCTCGAACGCGGGCCCGCGCTGCTGCGGATCCTTGGGGAAGGACACGTAGTGGAAGTCGATGCCGTGCCGGCGGGTCACCCGCTCGAGGTCGGGATGGTTCCCCACGACCGCGCAGATCTCCGCGTTCAGCTCGCCGGCGGCCACCCGGCCCAGGATGTCGTGCAGGCAGTGGCCTTCCTTGCTGACGAGGAGCACCACCCGCTTGGTCTCGCCGGTGTCCTGCAGCGTCCACTCGGTTTCCGGGCCCAGTTCCGCCGCGACGGTCGCGAATCGCTGGCGCAGTTCGTCGAGGCCGAGCGGAATGGAGGAGGCGCGCACCGCCTGACGAGTGAAGAACCAGCCGCTGTCGGGGTCCGCGTGGTAGCCGGCTTCGACGATCGAGCCGCCCACGTCCGCGAGGAAGGTCGAGATGCGGGCGACGATGCCGGTGGCGTCGGGGCAGCCCAGTGACAGTACATACCGACGGTCGTCGGACGAGGCAGCGGAGGTCATGCCGTCCAGTCTCTCAGGTGGGATCCCGGCCCCACCCGACCGGTCACACCGTCGCGGGGGGCCGCCGGACCGTGGCGGTCCCGACGAGGGTCGTCGCGTCGATCGTGTGGATGCCGCGCTCGGTGACGGCCGCGAGGAATTCGGCGCGCACCGCGGCGACCGCGTCGGCGTCGAGCCCGGCCAGGACCGCCCGCAAGCCCGATCCGGTCACCAGTGCCCAGCACAGCTCGTCGGTGGCGGGGAGCAGGCTCGACAGGGTGCGTACCTCCACCGAGTGGGTGCCGGCGGCCGCGAGCCACGCCTCGAGGGTGCGCGGCAGGTCGATCGTGTGCAGCGGCGTCCGGTCCCGCAGCGACGGCCGGCCGGCCACCGCCGGGTTGCGCCGGCCGACGACGTCGAACAGCGTCGCGCTGATCTCCTCCATCGCCCCGGCCCGCCACACGGTCACACCGACCCGGCCGCCGTGCCGCACCAGGCCCACCAGACGATCGAACGTCGCGTCCATGCGGGGCAGCAGGAACACCCCGTAGGAGACGGCGAGCGCGTCGTACCCGGCCTCCGGGACCGCGGACGGCGGTTCCCACGTGGTGGCGTCCGCGCACACGAAGTCGATGTTCTGCAGCGCCCGCTCGGCGGCGACGAGCCGGCCGATCTCGAGCAGGTCGTCGGCGACGTCGATCGCGTGGACCCGGCCGGTCGGTCCCACCGCCGCCGCAGCGGGCAGCGCCGAGGCGCCGGCGCCGCAGCACACGTCCAGCACCGTCGCGCCGGGACCGGGCCCGAGCTGGAAGATCAGCGCCTGCCCGGCCGGACCCCACACCGTCGGGGTGAGCCGGTCGAAGTCGCCGCTCGCGTCGTCGAAGGTGCTCGCGAGCCGTGCCGTCTCGTCCACTGCGTCGGCCATGCCTGGTCCTCGGGTTCTCGAAGCCGGGGCCGGAGCCCCGGACGCCCAGCGGTGCAGCCGATACCTTATTGCAATTCCGAACGTTTCAGTTCCGTAGGCTGGATGGCTCCTTCGCGTCCGGTGAGACGAGTGCGGTGCGGCGGCGAGGACGGGGATGCCGGTCGTGACCGTCTTCCGGGCGACAGGAAGCGTTGGGCGAGTTCGACGTCGGAGCCGGGGTGCGCATGGTCACCGCCGGCGCGGTGCCGTTCACCCGCGCAGGACCTCGCGCTCCTCGCCGGCAGGGAATGACCCGCGAATCCGGCCGCAGCCGTGGAGAGAACCGGCCCGTCGGCACGACGGACTTCGCGCGGGCGGCGCCTAGAATCGGAAGCAATCCGAGGTGGCGTCATGATCAGGTCCGCAGATCACCGGCCGGCAGAACCGGCCACCGGCAGTGCCGCGGTATACCTCCCGGAGTGCCGGGCGCAGTCCGAAGACCGGGTGCACAGTGTCCGGTGACGCCGCTGCACGTTCCGCTGATCCGCCCCCGAGGGAGCTCGCGGACGAATTGGGCGCGGCCGGTTTCGTCGAGCCGCGGGTGGCAGGGCGGGGAGGGTTCGGCATCGTCTACCGCTGTCGTCAGCCCGCCCTCGACCGAGTGGTAGCGGTCAAGGTGATGAGTCCCAGTCCGGACGAGACCGACCGCGTGCGGTTTCTGCGCGAGCAGCAGGCGATGGGCCGGCTGTCGGGGCATCCGAACATCGTGCACGTGCTCGAGGCCGGCGTCACCCGTACCGGGCGTCCCTTCATCGTGATGCCGTTCCACCGCCGGGACTCCCTCGAAGCCTGGATCGACCGGCGCGGGGCCCGCACGGTCGCCGAGGTTCTCGACATCGGCATCAAGGTGGCCGGGGCGCTCGAGACGGCGCATCGGGCGGGTGTCCTGCACCGCGACGTCAAACCGGCGAACATCCTGATCTCCGAGTACGGCGAACCGCAACTGACCGATTTCGGGATCGCCCGGCTGTCGGATCGGCAGGACACCACGCGGGGCTTGGTGGTGGGCTCGCCCGCCTACACCGCGCCGGAGCTGCTGCACGGGCAGTCTCCGTCGGTCGTCTCGGACGTCTACGGACTCGGCGCCACCTTGTTCACCGCTCTGGCCGGCCGGCCTGCCTACGCGCGCCGCCGTGGGGAGGAACTGGTGGCGCAGCTGCTGCGGATCAGCACCGAACCGATTCCGGATCTGCGCGAGCGGGATGTTCCGGAGGGGGTGTGTGCGGTGATCGAGCACGCGATGGCCCGGGAGCCCGCCCACCGTTTCGGTACGGCGGCGGCGTTGGGGGAGGCGCTGCGCAGCGCCGGGACCGATCTCGGTTACCTCGTTGCCGACCTGCCGCTGCCGTTGGCCTGGGACGAGGAGAGCCCACCGCAGCCGGAAGGTCGCGAATCCCCCGCGACCGCGGCGTATCTGCGCCTCGACCCGTCGGCTGGTGGATCCGTGCCCGCTCGTCCGCCCGCCGTGGCGACCAAGTACCGTCCACCGGTCGCGGCTCATGCGATGGTGCAGCGCACCCGGTTGCTCGACCGGCTCGGTACCGCGACCCGGGCGCGACTGATCTTGATCCACGGCCCGGCCGGATACGGCAAGACCACTGTGGCCGCCCAGTACGTGCGGATGCTCGAGCACGACGGTGGCAAGACCGCGTGGTTGTCGATCGACGAGGACGACAACACCCCCGCCTGGTTTCTCGCGCATCTCGTCGATGCGGTCACTGTGACCCTGCCCCGGCTGGGCAGAGAGCTGACCCGTGTCCTGGAGGGACACGGGGAGGGCGCCGAGCGGTTCGTGCTGACCACCCTCATCAACCGGACACACACGGGCGGGCAGCACATCGCGGTGGTACTCGACGACTGGCACCGGGTGACCAACCCCGCCAGCCGGGCCATCACCCGGTTCCTGCTCGAGCAAGGGTGCCACCACTTGCAGCTGGTCGTCACCAGCCGGGCCCGGCAGGGCCTGCCGCTGAGCGGCCTGCGCGTGCACAACGAGTTGATCGAGATCGACGCCGCCGCTCTGCGCTTCGATGTCGACGAGTCCCGCGAGCTGCTCACCGGTACTACCGGATTGACCATGGAGGACAAAGACATTGCCGAGCTCGAGGAAACAACCGATGGGTGGGCGGCGGCCCTGCAGCTGGCCTCGCTGGCACTACGCGAACACCATGACCCCCGGACGGTCATCCGCCAGCTGTCGGGCCGGCATCGCGCCCTCGGCGAGTACCTCGCCGAAAACGTCCTCGACAGCCTCGAAACGGACCTGCTCGACTTCCTGTTGGCCACCGCGGTCAGCGAACGCACGTGCGCAGCCCTGGCCACCGCCCTGACCGGCCGCCGGGACGCCCAGGCCGTGCTCGAGGACGTCGAAGACCGGGACCTGTTCCTCACCCGGCTCGACGAGGAAGGACAGTGGTTCCGTTACCACCACCTGTTCACCGACTATCTACGCCGCCGGCTCGAACGAGGCGACCCGGAACGGCTGCACGAGCTGCACCGGACCGCGGCCCGGTGGTTCGCCGATCAACGCCTCTCGAGTGCGGCGGTCGATCATTTCCGCGCTGCCGGCGACGACGACGCGGCGATCGACGTGGTCGAGCGGGAAGCAATCCCACTGCTCGAACAATCCCGGATGAACACTCTGCTCGGGTTGGAGACCAAGCTACCGACGACCGCCGGCGCGATGCGGCCACGCCTGCAGCTGGCGGTGGCCTGGGCGCACGCACTGCTGCACCACCGCACTGCGGCCAACGACGCTCTCAGCCGCCTCGAGGCAGTGCTGCCGACCGTGTCCGGCGACGAAGAGGCTGACGCCCGGGCCGAGGCCTCTCTCATCCGGGCCACCATCACCGTCTTCGACGACCGTCTCGACCACCTCGGTGAGGCACTCGAGGCATGCATCGCCCGCGCCGACAGACTCCGTCCGTGGATTCTGTGCGGTGTTGCCGATGTGGCCTCGTTCCGCGAGATCCAGCGGTTCGACTTCGACGAGGCCCGGCGCTGGCAGCAATGGGCACGCCCGTACCACCGCCGCGCCTCCGGGCCGTTCAGTGTCATCTACGGCTATTGCCTCGATGCAGTGGCCGCACGGGAACAACTCGATCTCGACGGCGCCGAGACGAGCCTGCGCCACGCCATGCACCTGGCCACCGCTTCCGACGAAGACAATTCCTACAGCTCCCGCCTCACCGGTGCCCTCCTCGGGGAAATGCTGTACGAACAGGGAAACCTCGCCGAGGCCGAAGGCCTGCTCGACGAGAGCTACAGCCTCGGCGCCGAAGGCGGAACCGTCGAGTTCATGCTCGCCACGTACGTCATCGGCGCTCGCCTGAAGCATCGCCTGGGGCAGCACGAACAGGCCGCCGGGCGACTGGCCGAAGGGGAGCGGCTGGCACTGTCACTGCAACTGCCCCGTCTGGCGGTACATATCACCAACGAGCGCATCCGGACGGGCATCGGGATACCGCAGGTCTCCCCGGACGCCTTTCCTCCCGGGCTTCCGAGCGACGTTCCTGACGGGATCGCCCAGGTCACGGCCGAGACCACGGAAGAGGCGGCAATCCGGCTGCTGCTCGCCGCCGGCTCCGACAGTGACCGGACACACGCGTGCCGGCGCGCCCGAATCCTCACCGAGTCGATCAGCGCCACCGACCGGCCCCGAGCGTCCCTCTATGCCCGCTTGCTGCTGACCGAGTGCCTTGTCACGGTCGGCTCACTCGAGGAAGCGGAACGAGTGTTGCTGCCCGTCCTCGAGCAGTGTGCACGGTCGGGGTTGGTCCAGCCGGTCCTCGATACCGGACCCGCTGTGCGAGAACTCGTTCGACGGGTCGGTGCGGACCGGCACGACCGCAGCATCAGCCCCGCCCTCGCCCACTTCCTCGATCGGCTGCACACAGCACCACAGCCGTCCGCAACACCGGAGGACACGTGAGTCCTCCCACTCCGGGGAACACCGGATCGAGCGCATCGCGACACCGCGATTGCCGCCCCGACGATCCCCCGCGCTAGCCGATCTCGTAGAACGGAGGGGCGTAGTGGAAGACGCCGCGCAGCTGCGGCCGGTGCGCGGTGAGGGCGCGGGCCTGCAGGTGCGACGCCCATTCGGGCACGTCGGGATCGACACCGAGCTCGGCGGCCGGGACGAACCCGAAACGCGGGTAGTAGTCCAGGTGCCCGAGCAGCACGACGAGCGGTTCGTCGAGGGCATCCGCCGCGCCGAGCACCGCGTGCATCAGGGCGCCCCCGACGCCGGCGCGCTGCCACGCCGGCAGCACCCCGATCGGCCCGAGCGCCAGCGCCGGCTCGCCGTCGACCGTGCCGCGGGTGACGCACACGTGCCCGACGACCGAGCCCTCGGCTCCGGTTGCGACGAGCGAGAGCCGGGGCAACCACGCCGGGCCGGCACGCAGCGCCTCGACGAGGCCGGGCTCGACCGGCTCCACGCCGGCGGGAGCGAGCGGCGCGAATGCGGCGCGGTGCACGTCGCTGATCGCAGGGATGTCGGCGGGACGTTCTCGTCGGATGAACACGAGAGCAGTGTGGACACCGGCGCCGGGCCGGGCAACGGAATATCGCTGTGGAAAGCTGACGGGCATGCCGGAGACCACCCTCACCCGTGCCCGGGTCGCCGCGATGGTCGACCACACCCTGCTCAAACCCGAGGCGTCGGGCGCCGACGTGCGCGCGCTCGTCGACGAGGCCCGCGAACTCGGGGTCTGGTCGGTCTGCGTGTCGCCGTCGATGCTGCCGCTGCGGGCGGACGGACTCGTCGTCGCCACCGTGGCGGGCTTCCCGTCGGGCAAGCACCATTCGCTGATCAAGGGCGCCGAGGCCCGGCTCGCCGTGGATCAGGGCGCCGCCGAGATCGACATGGTGATCGACATCGGCGCGGCCGTCGCGGGGGACTACAACGCGGTGCTCGCCGACATCCTCACCGTCCGGGAGGCGATCGGGTTCGAGCCCGTGCTGAAGGTGATCCTCGAGTCGGCGGCCCTGTCGGACGAGGCGATCGTCGAGGCGTGCCGGTGCGCCGAGCGGGCGGGCGCGAACTTCGTCAAGACGTCCACCGGGTTCCATCCCGCCGGGGGCGCGTCCGTGCACGCGGTGCGGCTGATGGCCGAGACCGTGGGCGGCCGGCTCGGCGTCAAGGCCAGCGGCGGCATCCGCACGGCCGAGGCGGCGCTGGCCATGATCGAGGCCGGTGCCACCCGGCTCGGCCTGTCCGGCACCCGCGCGGTGCTCGACGGCCTGCCCGAGTGAGCGGGCTGCGGCCTCAGCAGTCGAGCTGGTTCTGCGACTGCTGGCCGGCCGGCGGCTCGGGCATCGTGTAGGCGCCGCCCTCGAGCGTCACCTCGATGCCGGAGTCGGTGACCGACACGGACGTCGCCTGCATGTCCAGCGGGTACTGCTGCAGGCTCTCGGTGAGGATCTGCACGATGCCGTCGACCAGCGCTGTCGGCAAGCCGATGCCGAACAGCGACGCATCCACCGTCTCGATCGCGATTGCCCCGTTCCGGGCCTCCGGTCGCACGGTCAGTTCCGCCAGCCCGGCGCCGCCCACGGTGAATCGGAGGGTGCCGGCGTCCGCGTCGGGGGTGACGTCGGTGATCAGCGAGCCGAGGGGCAGCGTCTGCACCGTCGCGAGAATGCCCGACGACGGCCACACGACCTCCGCGCTCGAGCTGCCGATGGTCCCGGCGCCGGCGGCGCTCTCCCGCAGGTCCACGTCGCGGACCACGGCGTGTACCTGCATCTCCTGGGCAGGGCCGAACGCCGTGTCGTCGCTGTCGAGCGTGACGGACGAGACCTGCTTGTCCACGAGCGAGAGCAGCACCGGTTTCCACCCGAGATCCACGTCGACGTTCGTGCCGAGTTCGCTCTCGAACGACTGCGCGAGGCAGTTGGTGGCACGGTTGCGGACGTAGACCTCGGCGCCGACGAGCACCGCGACCAGCGCGACGGCGAGGACGATGCCGATGGTGGCGAAGGGGACACGCTTCCGGTTCGTCATGGTTCCGGATTCTCCCGAAGAACTCTGAGGAAGGTCTGTGAAGATGCGCCGCCGGGACCGGAAAGTGTGAGGTGTACCACAGTTGTTCGGTACTGTGGCGGCATGACGGGCTGGACGGAACCTGAACACGACGCCTCCGGCCGGGTGGATCCGGACGAGGCCCTGCGACACACCGCGCTCGCCCAGGCGGGCTTCTTCACCACGCGGCAGGCCGTGGCCCACGGCATCGCCACGATCGACTTCGTCGGCCGGATCGCGGCCGGGCACTGGGTCCGGATCCAGACGGATCTGTTCCGGCTCGGTGACAGCCCGCACACGAAGTTCGACGAATTCGCGCAGTGGTGCGCCTGGTACGAGGGCGCCGCGGTGGTCTCCCACCAGAGCGCGGCGGACCTGCACGGCATGGGCCACCTGCAACCCCGCTTCCTGCACCTGTCGACAGCCGACCAGCGGACGGTGCCGAGCAACCGGCTCGCCCTGCACCACCGGCAGCTGCGCGAGCAGGACTGCGAGCAGGTGGGGTGCTTCCGCATCACGACCCCCGCGCGGACCGCCGTCGACCTGGCGGCGGGCGGAGTCTCCCAGGAGGTGCTCGACGAGCTCGTCGGCGACGCCATCGCCATCGGACGGGTCACCTCGGCGCAGCTGCACGCCGCGGTCGTCGATCAGCCCGCGGCCGTCGCCGACCGCATCGAGCTCGCGCTGCTCGCGGCCGGCTGAGTCTGCGCGGGGGCGACGAAGTCCCACGGCACGGTCAGCACACAGTCCCGCAGGCGACGGCGTTGCGGCGCCGCCGGCACCCCCTGGGCGCGCAGCAGGTCCAGGGTCGCGCGCCAGCGCACGCGCGGCCCGAACGCCGCGTGCGGGGCCGCCGCCGCCCAGGCCCGATCCGCCACCTGCAGCAGCTCGTGGATCCGTTCCCCCGGCACATTGCGGTGGATCAGCGCCTTCGGCAACCGCTCGGCCAGGTCCGACGGTGCAGCTGAATGGAACGGGCTCCACGCGAGGGTGAGCGTGCGCGGGCCGTGCTCGTCGAGCAGCACCCATGCGCACCGCCGGCCCAGTTCGTCGCACGTGCCGTCGAGCAGCAGCCCGCCCGGTGCGAGCCCGGCCCGCAGCCGAGCCCACGCCGGCGCCACCGCCTCCTCCGGGTACTGACGCAACACGTTGAATGCGCGGATCAGCACCGGCCGGAGCCCGGCCAGCTCGAAGCCCCCGCGGGCGAACTCCACGCCGTCGCGGCCCGGCACCACCCGCCCGGGATCGATCTCGAGACCCACCACCCGCAGCCGGCGGCGCACCGTGCGCAGCCGCGCGGCCAGTTCGAGGGTGGTCACCGGCATCGCGCCGTAACCGAGGTCGACGACGAGCGCATCGTCCCGCGAGTGCAGGACGCGGGCGACGTCGGGATGGTGCATCAGCCACCGGTCGCTGCGGCGCAGGCGATTGATGCCCGTGGTGCCGCGGGTGACGACACCTTCCGGGCGCGGTACGCGCACGGGGGGAACTACCCGAACCGGCGCGCGAGCCAGTCGGCGGTGATCTCCGCCTCGGTGCGGAACAGGTCGACGAGGTTGACGAGCATGAGCTGCTCGAGTTTGCCGCCGATGAACGGCAGGAAGACCTTGGCCTCCGACGTGGTGCGCAGGGTGCTGCCCCCGTCCGAGGCGAACAGTTCCATCGTGCCGGTGAGGCTGCCGGGCCCGGCGGGGACCGAGGCCTGGTAGCTGCCGGTGATCGTGTCGCCGAGGGGGGTGTAGGTCTCCTTGCGGGTGATGACCATGTCCTTCTTCATCACCGTCCGGGCGATCTCGGGCAGTTCCGTGCGGGGCAGGACGTGGTGCAGGACCAGGTCGATACCGTCGTCCGACACCTCGAACTCGGCGAGATGGTTCTCGGAGTACTTGCGCATCTCCACGATGCGCGCCTCCCAGTGCGTGCGGTCCGAGAGCGCCTCGTACACCTGCTCCGGGCTGTACGGATAGCGGGCGGAGTAGTCGATTCGCCGTGCCATGACAGCCGAGGTTACCGGTTCGTTACCGAACCACGGAAATCGTCACGGCTCCGCAACGGCACGTCAGTGTGGTTCGGACAGCCGTCGGTGTGGTTCGGACAGCGGTCAGTGTGGTTCGGACAGCGGTCAGTGTGGTTCGGACAGCCGTCAGTGCGGTTCGGACAGCCACTGCGCTGTGAACGTGCGCTCGACGTCGAACAGTTCGACGATCTGCTCGACGATGATGCCCTCGATCTTGCCGCCGAGGAAGGGGATCCGCACCTCGGCGGTGCCGTCGATCTCCACGATGGTGCCCGAGCCGTCCGGGGCCATCGTGGACGTGCCGTCCACCTTGCCGGGCAGCCCGTCCACGTGCGCGGAGAAGCTGCCCGTCGCGCGGTCCCCGCTCAGCGGCTGCCACGACTCGTGCCGATGGATGACCAGGTCGCCGGGATGGAAGTTGGTGACGAAGCTCGGCAGGTGCTCGGCCGGGATGGACTGCGTCATGTGCAGGTCGATCGTCCCGTCGCCGATGCGCACGTCCTCGAGGGTCGCGCCCGGGCCGCCGATCTCCGCCAGCCGGGTCCGCCAGTAGTTCTCGTCGACGAGCGCCGCGTGCACCGTGGCGACGGGGAACGCGTAGTGCGAGTAATGGTCGATGCGGCTGCCCATGGTCGGCACGCTACCGTTTGCGGGTGTCTGATCCGCGTATTGGGGCCCAACTCGTCGAGGCGGGCGCCGCTGTGTCCGAGCACGTGCCGCTGTCGACGCTGACCACGCTGCGGCTGGGCGGTCCGGCGCGGTGGCTCGCCGAGTGCACCACCACCGACACCCTCGTCGACGTCGTCCGCCTGCTCGACGCGGCCCGCGTCCCCACCCTGGTCCTGGCGGGTGGCTCCAATCTCGTGATCGGCGACGCCGGATTCGACGGCGTGGTGGTGCGCATCGCGACCACCGGGATCGAACCGGGGGAGGACACCGTCCGCGCCGAGGCGGGCGCGGTGTGGGACGACGTCGTCGCCCTCACCGTGAAGTCCGGTCTCGGGGGACTCGAGTGCCTGTCGGGGATCCCCGGCTCCACCGGCGCGACCCCGGTGCAGAATGTCGGCGCCTACGGGGTGGAGGTCGGATCGGTCCTGCGCGCCGTACGGCTGCTCGACCGCACCAGCGGCGACGTCCGGTGGGTCGGCCCCGGGGAACTCGGGCTCGGCTACCGCACCAGCGTCCTCAAACATTCCGACGACGCGCTGGTGCTCGAGGTGGACCTCGCCGTGCGGCCGGACGGGGCGAGCGCACCGCTCGGCTACCGGGAACTGGCGTCGGCGCTGCACGCCGAGGAAGGGGAGCGGCGCCCGGCGGCGGAGGTGCGTGAGCAGGTGCTGACGCTGCGCCGCGGCAAGGGCATGGTGCTCGATCCGGGCGACCTCGACACCTGGAGCGCCGGATCGTTCTTCACCAACCCGGTGCTCTCCGACGACGAGCTGTCCCGGGTGCTCGCGGTCGTCGAGGAACGCGTCGGGCCCGACGTGCGGATCCCGCGATTCCCCGCGGACGGCGGCACCAAGCTCTCCGCGGGATGGCTGATCGAGCGAGCCGGGTTCGGCAAGGGCTTCCCCGGGGCCGACGCACCGGTGCGGCTGTCCACCAAGCACACCCTCGCACTCACCAACCGGGGAGCCGCGACCACCGCCGATCTGGTGGCCCTCGCCCGGGAGGTGCGCGACGGCGTGCAGGACGCGTTCGGGGTGCGGCTCGAGCCGGAGCCGGTGACCGTGGGCTGCTTCATCTGAGAGCCGGTCTGCCAGACCTGCCGCCGCGCTGCGACGCGACAGCGCGGCGGGCGTACCCTCGTCGGAGTGCTCCACCTGGGTGAACGAAGTCGTCGGTTGTTGTGGTTCGGGCTGCTCGCACTCGTCGCGGTGCTTGCGGCGTGCTCGTCGGGTCCCGGCGGGAGCGCGGTACCCGCCGGCACCGGGCCCGTCGTGTCGATCGTCACCGACCCCGCCGACGGCGCCACCGACGTGAACCCCACCGCCCCGGTCCGTGTTTCGGTCACCGACGGCGAGCTCACCGACGTCGCCCTCACGAACGTCGGAACGAGCGCCGTCGTGCGTGGCGCCCTCGCCGCCGACCGCCGCAGCTACACCGTCGCCGAACCGCTCGGCTACGGCGCGACCTACCGCTGGTCCGGCACGGCCGTCGGCTCCGACGACGAGACCGTGGCCGTCGAGGGCAGCTTCGACACCGTCGACCCCGACCGGGTCGTCTCCGCGAACCTGAACATCGCCGACGCACAGCCGGTCGGAATCGCCGCCCCGATCATCGTCCAGTTCGACGGCCCGATCACCGACAAGGCCGCCGTCGAGAAGGCCATGGTGGTCGGCACCGACCCGCCGACCGTCGGCAGCTGGGCGTGGCTGCCCGACGACAACGGCGGTGCCCGCGCGCACTGGCGCCCGCAGCAGTACTGGACGCCGGGCACCGCGGTACACCTCGACGCGCGGCTCTACGGCCTCGACTACGGCGACGGCGCCTACGGGGCGGAGGACCTCACCCTCGACTTCACCGTCGGCCGGAGCCAGGTCGTCGTGGCCGACGCCACGTCGCACCGCATGCAGGTCGTGCGCGACGGGGTGACGATCATGGACATCCCGGTGAGCTACGGGCAGGGCAACCAAGCCCGCAACGTCACCCGCAGCGGCGTCCACGTGGTCACCGAGAAGCACGAGGACTTCCTGATGTCCAACCCGCCGTACTACGAGAACGTGCGGGAACGCTGGGCGGTGCGGATCTCCAACAACGGCGAGTTCATCCACGCCAACCCCGCGACCCTCGGCCAGCAGGGCGCGACCAACGTCACCAACGGCTGCATCAACCTCTCGCTCGGGGACGCCCAGGAGTACTTCGCGACGGCGATGTACGGCGACCCGGTCGAGGTGTCCGGAACGTCGATCGAGCTGTCCGCCGCGGACGGCGACCTGTACGACTGGGCGATCGACTGGCCCACCTGGCAGTCGATGTCCGCGCTGTAGAAACCCGCCGGAACCGGGGCGGCACCGAGCGGCAACGGGTGCAGGCTGCGGCGCTGTCGGGGGGACCGCGCGTCGTCGGTGGCCACCGAGTATCCGCTGAATTCTCACGTGCTGGAAAAGCTCTTCGGTGCCGAGGTGCAGAAGCTCCCGACGCGGGCAATCAGGGACCCGGTCGTGCTTGTGGGATCGCGACCGATCGCATCCGAAACGCCGGCGACGGGACGGCGTGAGGGTGATCATGTAGGCGGAGGTAACCATGGAACCGAAGGTCCCGGGTTCGCGCGGCGGTTCGCTGCCGAGCACCCCAGAGGCACCGGACGACCATGGAGTTCGGCTCGAGACCGGGCAGGGTGCCGCGGCGGTCCGGAATGCCGCCGGCACCGACGCTGGTGGGCCGCCCGAGGCCGGGGAACGCCGGAAGCTGCTGTACGTCACCTTTCCGGGGTGCTGGGGTGCACTCGTTTTCGCGTGTCTGTCGTTCACGCCGTCGCTCGCTCCCGCGCGGCGGGCTCCTGCAGGGCATGATCTGCGGGATCACTGCCGCGATCGGATACGGGCCGGGCGTGCTCGCAGCCTTCGTGTGGCGCGCGTTCGCCGACCGCCCGGCCCTGGAGCCGATTCGGAGCTATGCCGGGCTCACCTCGGCCGAGGACTCCGAGAGCCGGGCGGCCGTGGCAGTCGAGGGCCTGACCCGGGTCGGGGTTTCCAGCGCGGCGATTCGGTCGTGGTGACGACGACCGGGAGCGGCTGGGTGGACCCGGCCCTGGTGGACACGCACCCGCCCCCGCAAGCCCGACGCGGGCGACCGGGCGTTCGACCACGTCCACGGATGCGAGGAGGGTGGGTCTGCCGTGACCGAAGAATCGACCGCCGCCGGTTCCGCGGGGGCAGCGCGCCCGCAACGACTGCTGGCCATCCTGCTGGCGATGGCGATGTTCGTGCTGGTCGTCGACACGTCACTGATGAACGTCTCGATCTCGTCGGTGGTCCGGGATCTCGAGACGACCGTGAGCGGCGTCCAGGCGGCGATCGCGCTCGAGGCGCTGGTGTCGGCGGCGTTCATCCTGATAGGTAGCAAGGTCGGCGATCTGATCGGACGCAAACGTGCCTACGTGCTGGGTCTGCTCGGCTACGCCGTAGGTGCGGCGGCGATGGCACTCGCGCAGAGCCTGACGGCGGTCATCGTCTTCTGGGCACTTCTGGGTGGAATCGGCGCATCACTCCTCCTGCCCGCGATGCAGTCCCTCATACACGGCAACTTCGAAGGAGACGATCAGAAGAAGGTCTACGCCCTCGTCGGGGCGGCGGCCGCGATCGCCGCGGCCGTCGGACCGCTGCTCGGAGGTTTCATCACCACCTACCTTTCCTGGCGCCTCGCGTTCGTGCTCGAGGTCGTCATCATTGCGATCGTGCTGTCCGGCATCAGACTCGTCCGAGATGTGCCGTACACAGGACCTCGGGGCGTCGACACAGTCGGTGCCGTGCTCTCGGTGTTGGGCATGGGCGGCATCGTGCTGGGAATCCTGGTGTGGCAGGAGGGCGGCGAGGCAGTCGCCGCGCTCCTGGTGAGCGGTGCGGCGGCCCTGGCCGGACTGGCGTACTGGCTCGGGCGGCGCAAGCGGCGAGGCGAACCCAGCCTGCTGGACCCGGATCTGTTCACGTCCAAGATCTTCAGACTGGGGATCTCCCAGCAGATGCTCCAGCAGATAGCGCTGGGTGGCACCATGATTGCGCTGCCGATCTACCTGCAGATGGTGCTCGAATACAATGCGATGCAGGCGGGTTTGTCCCTCGCACCCCTCTCCCTCAGCATGTTCGCAGTGGCGCTGCTCGCGGGGAAGAAGGCGGGCGATCGGCGCCCCAGCAGCATCATCCGGTGGGGATTCGTTCTGCTCACGATCGGGATCGTGGCGCTGATCCCGATCGTGCCCCGGGCAGAGTTCGGTTGGGCCCTGGTGGTCCCCCTCATGATCGCGGGGTCGGGTCTGGGGCTGTTGGTGTCGCAACTCAACAACTACACGCTGGCTCCGATCTCGCAGGAGCGTGTCAGCGAGGCAGCAGGTGTGAACTCGGCGGCCGGATCGTTCGGGTTGTCGTTCGGGTTGGCGTTCGCCGGTGCCATCATGCTGGCAACGCTGTCCATCACGTTCACCGCGATGGCGGAATCGAGCACCGTCCTTCCCCCAGCCGAGCAGCAACAGGTGGCACAGGTGCTCGAGGACGACGCCGAGGTCATGAGCAACACCCAGCTCACGGAGTTGCTCGCCGATCAGCCCCCGGACGTTCAGGACGAGATCATCCGCATCAACACGGACGCGCGGCCTCTCGCCCTGCAGGTGGCGCTGCTCGTTCCGCTCCTGGCCGGTCTCCTCGGGCTGTTCAACTCGTTCCGAATGAATCGGCTACCGGACACCCCGTCCACGGTCTCCGACCGGACGGAACCGCACTGACGGACGGGAATGTCACGGCTCGGGTGGACCTTCGACCCGAGATCGTCCGTCCCCCTGCCGTGGACGGACGATCATCATGCCCGAGCCGCATGCCGTGGAGTTCCGCGCGACGTCGTTGCGTGGCAGGAATGACTGCAGTACTCCGGCACGCGCACGCCACTCGTCTCGTCGGTGCACCGCGACTCGGTGGACTGCGGTTCAGGGGATCGGGACTCAGTGGCGGTGGAAGCGCATGGGGCTGGCCTGGTCGCGCGGCTGCACGATGATCTGATCCAGGTTCACGTGCGACGGGCGCGACGCGACGAACCCGACGATCTCCGCGATGTCCTCGGCCACCAGCGGGGTGATCCCCTCGTACACCTTGGCGGCGCGCTCGGCGTCGCCCTCGAACCGCACGAGGGAGAACTCGGTCTCCACCGCGCCCGGCGCGATCTCGGTCAGGCGCACCGGCTTGCCGAGCAGCTCACCGCGCAGCGTCCGGTGCAGCACCGCCTGGGCGTGCTTGGCGGAGGTGTAGCCCGCGCCGTTGTCGTAGGCGTGGAACGCCGCCACCGACGTGATCGTGACGATCAGGCCGTCGCCGGAGTCGACGAGCTTGGGCAGCAGGGCCTTCGTCATCCGCAGGGTGCCGAGGACGTTGGTCTCCCACATCCAGCGCCAGTCGTCGAGGTCGGCCTCGGCGACCGGGGCCATGCCCTTGGCGCCGCCCGCGTTGTTGACCAGGACGTCCACCCGGGGGAGCACCGTCGTGAAGGCGGTCACCGAGTCCTCGTCCGTGACGTCCAGCTCGAGGGCCGTGCCCCCGATCTCGTCCGCGAGCTTCTCGATCCGGTCGACGCGGCGAGCGCCGACGACGACGTGGAAGCCCTGGGCTGCGAGGGTGCGGGCGGTGGCCTCGCCGATGCCGGAGGAGGCACCGGTGACGACGGCGACGGGGGAATCGGGAGAAATCGTCATGCGAGCGATCCTAGGGTGCCCCGGGTGCGGTCGCGCGGGGGTCCGCGCGACCGCGGCACCCGCTACGACGCGAGCGGCCGGGGCGTCTCGATGATCGAGTAGGCGCCCGCGTCGCCGGCGACGGACCGGCTCGTCTCGCCGTGGACGCTCACCGGGACGTCGCCGGCGAGGGTGATGCGGTGCAGCCGACGATGCCGGCCGTCGTAGTCGGCGACGGCGTAGTGCTGGGTGGCCCGGTTGTCCCAGATCGCGACGTCGCCGGCGGCCCAGTGCCAGCGGGTGGTGTACTCGAGCCGCGTCTGGTGGTCCTGCAGCAGCCGGAACAGCGCCTGCGACTGCCGGCCGCTCAACCCGACGAAGCCCTCGACGAAGTGGCCGAGCAGCAGCGACCGCTCCCCGGTCTCGGGGTGCACGCGCACCACGGGATGCTCGGTCGCGAAGTATTCGGACCGGAACTCGGCGCGGTACTCGGCGACCCGCTCGTCGGCGCCGTCGCGGAGGTGCTCGGCGCTCTCGGCGGCGTAGTCGTACACGTTGGTGTGGGTGGCCCACAGGTTCTCGGCCAGTGTCTTCAGCGGTCCGGGCAGGCCCTCGTAGGCCGCCACGCCGGAGGCCCACGTGGTCGAACCACCGTAGGGGGGCAGTTCCACCGCGCGCAGGATCGACGCCTTCGGGATGCGGTCGACGAACGAGACGTCGGTGTGCCAGCTGTTCGCTGTGCCGTAGTCGGAGTCGATGGGCAGCACGTGCGCCCCGCGCGACGTCACCGTCGGGTGCGCGGTGGTCGGTGTGCCGAGCAACTCGGCGAACGCGTACTGCGACGCGTCGTCGAGGTGGTGCTGGTCCCGGAAGAAGATCACCTTGTGCTCGGCCAGCGCGCGACGGATCGCTTCGACGGTGCGCCCGTCGAGGTCGCCGCCGAGCCGGACTCCGTCGATGCGGGCACCGACGTGCCCGCCCAGGCGGACCACGGTCACGTCGCGAGCGGGTGCGGTGCGGGTATCGAAATCGACAGACATGAAGGACCTTTCGTGGATCGGATATCGGTACCGTCGACCTCATCACCGGTGATGTTCCGGCGTAAGGGTTTTCGTCACCCTGATCGGGATGGTTGCCTGCGCGTCGCCGGGCGGAGTGGACACGGCGGCGCGCGGCGGCTAGGTTGCGGGTATGTCAGCTCGCCGTCTCCGTGCTCCGCGGGTCACCTATGTGACCGCCGCGCTGGGCTCGCGGCTGCCGCTGGCGCGCGACCTGTGTTGTCGCTGACACCGCACCTCGCGCCCCGCTTCGTCGCCCGCCGTCACCCGGCGGATCGCCACGGTCGAGCGGATCGGCGCCTCCCCGTCACGCCCCGGGTCCTCGAACCCGTCCCCGAGGAAGAGCCGCAGTGTCTGCAGCAACCACATCGAATGTCTTGTACCCCAATGTCGTCCGTCCGAAGACCGGTGCCCGGTCCCGCGGCGCCGCCGCCCGCGTGCAGCCGACGGCGCGCGTGCAGATCGTGCCGCCCGAACTGAAGATCGCCGACGGCACCGCCGCGGCCGTGTTCCGGACCGCCGCGGCGCGCGGGCCGATCTGCCGCGACCAGGCGGCAGCGGCGACGGGCGCGAGCATCGCCACCGTCAACCGACAGGTCTCCGCGATGCTCGCCGCGGGACTGCTGCGGGAGCGGCCGGAGCTGATCGAGTCCGGCGCCGTGGGCCGGCCCCGGGTGCCGTTCGAGACCGACCACGAGCGCTACCTGACCGTCGGGATCCACGTCGGGGCGGCCGTCACCGGTATCGTCGCGAGCGATCTGCGCGGGCGCGTGATCGGCGGGGTGGAGATCCCCACTCCGCGCGGCGGCCAGGAGGCGGCGCTCGGGACGATCACCGGCAGTGCGAGGGCCTTCGCGGCGCGCTGGCATCGGCGCATGCCGCTGTGGGCGGGCGTCGCGCTCGGCGGGCGCGTCGACTCGGCCACCGGAACCGTGGACCACCCGCGGCTCGGCTGGACGGATGCGCCCGTCGGCGCGGTGGTGAGCCGGGGTCTGGGCCTGCCGGTTTCCGTCGCCGCGCACGTCGAGGCGATGGCCGCGTCGGAGCTGCTGCTCACCCCCGACCGCGACACCGCCGACGTCGAGGGCGCCACCCTGTACTTCTATGCCCGTGAAACCGTGGGTATCGCAATCGCATTCGACGGCCGGGTGCACACGCCGCGCGGTGGCCCGGGTTCGGTCTCGCACCTGCCCACCGGATCGTCCGTGCCGTGCGCCTGCGGTGCCCGCGGCTGCCTCGAGGCCACCGTCGCCGACCGGGCGGTGCTGGCCCGGGCCCGTGCCGCCGGGTTGCTCGACGCGCGTGCCACGTCCGTCGCCGCGCTGTACGCGCTGGCCCGCAACGGCTCTCGCGAGGCGCACGAGATCCTCGCGGAGCGCGCGCAGGTGCTGGGGCGGTCCGTCGCGATGCTGCGCGACCTGTTCAATCCGGACCGGGTGATCCTCGGCGGCCAGGCGTTCACCGCGTACCCGGCGGCGGCGCCGCACGTCGCGCGCGCGCTCGGGTCGACGTCGGGCGCCGACGTCCGCGTCACCGGATTCGGCGACCGGGTACAGGCGCACGCCGCGAGCGTGGTGTCCCTGAGTTCGCTGTACTCCGACCCGCTCGGAGCGATGCGTCGGGCGCTGGGCTGATATGCGCACGAAATATCCATCCGAGCATACGATTTCATTCGCGTGTGGCCGGAAAGTGCGCGGATCCGGGGCCGCCGGTCATCGGCTGCGCAGGGGCGGGCCGTCCGTGGCGTCCGCCGGCGCAGCGCGACGGTCCAGTTCGGCCCGTGCGCGCGCCAGACCGCCGTGTTCGAGTGCCGCGAGGGGGGACTCGTCCGCCCACACCGGGGTGCCGCGGTCTCGGACCGTCACGCTCAACGAGCCCGCCAGGTGCTCGAGGGAGCCGGGCACGTTGCGGCGTTCGAGCGGCAGCGGGACCGGCAGCACGTGCGCGTCGCCCAGCGGGGCGGTCCCCTCGATCTCGACGGTCCACCGCGGCCCGCGCCCGAACAGCGACCACCGCTCGTCGGTGACGTGGGCCCGCACCGGCGAGACCACCGGGTTGCCGAGCCGGATCACGGGCCCGTCCGGCAGGGCGACCACCACGGCCGTCACCTCGGTCCGCAGGGGACCGGCGTGGACCTGCCCACCGGCGAAGGCGACGCACGCGGCGGAGTCCGCGAAGCCGTGTGCCTGGCCCCACCACCACGACTCCGGGAAACCGCCCCTGCCCCAGTTCTTCTCCGCGTACACCTGCGCGCCGTCGAGGTTCCACGTCTCGCCGCCGAGCACGGCCTCGCCCTCGGCCCGCCCGTCGAGCAGCCACGGGTGCCAGTACTGGTTGAGGGCGGGAACCGCGTGGAAGACGCTGGAGCCGCCGAATCGGCGACGCGGCCACGGCCGGGGCGCCGTTACTCGCACGTCGAGGCGTGCGTCGTCGCCGAGGTCCACGCGCAGCCGGTCGGGTTCCCCGCGGAACGCCGTGCCCGCCGAGGCGCCGAGCCGCAGGGGGTCGGCGAATCCGTCCGGATGCGCCGTCGTCCGCAGGAACCCGCCCGGGTGCGCCGCCAGGCCGAGCGTCGCCCACGACCCGTCGCCGGCGCGGTTGACGCCGCACAGCGCGATCACCACCCGTTCGGTTCCGGGTTGGGTGAATCGCCAGAAGTACCCCTCCATCGCGACGTCGTGGGCCGTCAGGGGGTCGCCGAAGGGCAGGTCGGCGCCGGTGGCGCGGTAGCGCGAGTACAGCGACACGGCGCTCAGATCCCGGCCCGGGCCGCGGCCGCGATGTCGTCGAGGTCCCGCTGCAGCGCCGTGCGCGTCGCCCGCAGGCCCAGCGGAGCGAGGAGCGCCGTCAGTACCCGCCGGATCCGGCCGGGACGTCCGTCGTCCGCGGAGAACCGCACGGTCAGCATCGTGCCGGCCCGATCCGGGGCCACGTCGAATTCGGTGCGGTAGCGCACCCCGCCGGATTCGGCCTCGACGACCGTGTGCCGCCCCGGCTCCACGGCCGTCACCGTCATCTCCTCGGTTGCCGCCCTGCCGAACATCGTGCGTGTCTCGCGCCAGCGGGTGCCGACCTCGTAGCCGACGCCCGCGAGCCGTTCGACACTGTCCACCCCGCTCAGGACCTGCGGGGCCGAGTCGACGGAGGTGAGCACCCGCCACACCCGGTCGGGTGGGGCGTCGACGGAACGGCTCAGCTCGATGTGGTGGCCCATTCGTGCTCCTTCGGTCGGATCGGTCACAGGGGCAGGGCGTGCTCGCGCAGCGCCGGTTCCGCGCCGCGCCGGCGGAACCACTCGAGCCCGAACGCGCTCGCGAGCTGTTCCGGCGTCATCGCCAGCATCGGCCCGAAGTCACCGACCTGCGAGGCGTGCGCGAGCATCGCCGCCCGTTTCGCGGGGATCGTCGCGGACACGTCGATCGTGGTGGTGATCTCGGCCTCCGGCAGGCCGAACGTGTCCAGGTCCGGTGGTGCCGCGTCCGGGCTCACCTCCGGGGCGGCGGCGAGCAGGCGACGGATGTGGTCCCGGTTCATGGCCGCCTCGTACACCGACGGATGTGCCGTCAGCTCCTGGGCCCGGGCACCGACGCGGTGCACCTGCACGTGGTCGGGGTGCCCGTACCCGCCGTTGGGGTCGTAGATGGTGACGACGTCGGCGCTCTCCTCCTCGAGCACGGCCGCGAACCGGGCCGCGGCCGCCTCCACATCGACGTTGCAGAACGCCGCCGGGTCCGAGTTCCGCGGCGTCCCCGCCATGCCCGAATCGGCGTAGCCGAGCGGCACCAGGCGGGCGACCCCGAGCGTCTCGGCCGACGCCTCGAGTTCGGCGCGGCGGCGCTGGGCCAGGGACTCGCCGGGACCGAGCAGGCCGTCGGGAACCTCGCCCGCGGCACCGTCCGTGGCCACGACCAGCACCACCCGATGCCCCGCGTCCGCGGCCAGGCGCATCACCCCGCCGGTGGTGAACACCTCGTCGTCGGGATGGGCATGGAAACACACCAGCACGCTCACGTACTGCATGCTGGCACGAATGCGCTCCTACCGTGCACTGTTCACCGCGCCGGGCGCCGCCGCGTTCTGCCTGGCGGGGTTCGTCGCGCGGCTGCCGATCGCGATGGTCGGCATCGGCATCGTGACGATGTTCTCGCAGCTGCGCGGCGACTACGGCCTCGGCGGCGCCCTGGCCGCGGTGTTCGCGCTGTCCTACGCCGCGCTCACCCCGCTGGTCTCGCGGGCCGCCGACCGGCACGGACAGTTCCGCGTCCTGCCGGTCGCCGCCGGGATCAGCGCGGCCGCGACCGCCGCGATGCTGGCGGGGGTGCGGTGGGAGGCCCCCGAGGCGCTGCTGTTCGCGTGCGCGATCCCGGCGGGACTGATGCCCACGATCGGTGCCATGGTCCGGGCCCGGTGGACCGAGCTGCTCCGCGGCACCGATCGGTTGCGGACCGCGTTCGCGCTCGAGGCGGTGATCGACGAACTGTGCTTCATCGTCGGGCCGGTGCTGTCGGTGGGGCTGAGCGTCGCCGCGTTCCCCGAGGCGGGCGCGTTGCTCGGGGCGGTGCTGCTGGTGATCGGCACCGTCGCCCTCGCCGTGCAGCGCGGCACCGAACCTCCCGCGCGCCCGGTCGCCCGGGGTGCGCCCGGGGTGAGCGTGCTGCGGATCCCGGTGTTGCTCGTGCTGGTGGTCGCGATGACGGCGATGGGCACGATCTTCGGTGTCGTCGACGTGGTCGGGGTCGCGTTCACCGCCGAGCAGGGCGTGCCCGGCGCCGCGACCGTGGTGCTGGCGATGTTCGCGACGGGATCCGCGCTCGGCGGCCTCGTCTTCGGTGCGGTGCGGCTGCGGGCGCCGCTGACGCGGCAGCTACTCGGGGCGACGACGGCCGTCGCGGTGCTGCTGTGGCCGCTGCTGCTCGCCGGCACCGTGCCGGCCCTCGCCGTGCTCTACCTCGCGGCCGGGGTGGCCGTCGCCCCCACCATGATCGTCGCGACCTCCCTGACCGAGCGGATCGTGCCGCCGGGCCGGCTCACGGAGGGCATCACCTGGACGGTCACGGGACTCGGGGTCGGGGTCGCGGTCGGCTCCGCCGTCGTCGGTCAGGTCATCGACCGGTCCGGGCCGAGTGCGGGCATCGCGGTCGCCGTCGTGGCCGCGCTCGTCGGGTGCGCGTGTGCCGTGGGAGTGGCCCGGCTCGCCCGGCTAGGGTGACCCGCATGACAATCCGTGAGGTCGAGAGTTCCGACGGCACCCCCATCGTCTACCGCGTCACCGGCGATCCCGCCCACCGCCCGCTGGTCCTGCTGCACGGATGGGCCCAGTCGTCGCGGTGCTGGGGCGAGTCCGTGCTCGACGAGCTGGCCCGCACCCACCGGGTGATCGCCGTCGACCTCCGCGGACACGGGTACTCGGGCGCCCCGGAGACCGGATACGACGAGTCGAAACTGTGGGCCGGGGACGTGCAGGCCGTGCTCGGCGCCGAGGACGCCCACGACGCGGTGCTGCTCGGCTGGTCCTACGGCGGCCTGGTGATCTGCGACTACCTCGCGACGCACGGCACCGACCGCGTCGCCGGGATCGTGCTGGTCGGCGCGATCACCAGCATCGGGCGCGGTGAGAAGGGCGGCAAGGTCGGGTCGGCCATGCGCGCCGCCGTCCCCGACGCGATGTCCGAGGATGCGGCGACGGCGATCCGCGCACTCGGTGCCTTCGGCACCGCCCTCACCGGGACCGGGGCGGACACGGGCGTCGCGGCGCAGGCGCTGTTCGGCACCAGCCTGTGCACCCCGCCCCGCGTGCGGGCGGCGATGTTCGCCCGGACGGTGAGCAACGACGAGCTGCTGCGCAGTCTCGACATCCCGGTGCTCGTCCTGCACGGCACCGCCGACTCGGTCGTCGACGTCTCGGCCGCCGAGCACGCGGCGGCACTGCTGCCGAACGCGACGACGTCGTACTGGGAGGGCACCGACCACGGCCCGTTCGTCGAGGACCCGCAGCGGTTCGCCGCGGAGGTCACGCGCTTCGCGGGATCGCTGTAGCGTCCACCGACCCGATCGCCTGCGTCCCGGCGAGCAGGAGCGTCTCCTCCGGTGTGAGCGGGTGGAACTTGACCCCGCGCACGTCGCGATAGCACTGTTCGAGCGGGCTCGACCGGTAGAAGCCGCGGCCCCCGGCGACGTCGAGCGCCAGGTCGCACACCTCGATCGCGGTCCGCGCGATCTCGGCCTTGGCGGTCATCACCGCGGCGACCGTGCTCATCGACGGCACCGGATCGTCGCCGACGGTGTCGAGGGCACCGTCGAGGGCCCACGACGCGACCTGCAGGCGGGTGGCCGCCACCCCGAGCTGGCGGCGCACCGTCGGGTCGTTCGCCCGCGGGGTTCCGGCGACGAGTGCGTTCGCGGTCGCGTGCGCGGTCTCGGCGACGCCGAGATAGACGGCCGCGACCACGGGCATGGCGACGCTGAGCACCAGCTGGAACGGCGGGTCGATCACCCCGTAGGGGCGGCGGGCGACCACGGCCGCGTCCGGGACGAACACGTCGGTCAGCTCGACGTCGTGGCTGCCGGTGCCGCGCATGCCCAGTGAGTCCCAGTTGTCGTGGACTCGTACCCCGTCGGTGTTCATCGGGATCATCATGTTGAGCACGATGCGGCCCTCGTCGGGGTCGTCGAACGGGAACATGGTGGCGAGCACGTCGCCGACGGGGGCCTGGCTGCAGAACACCTTGCGGCCGTCGACGCGGTAGCCGCCGGGCACCTTCCGGGCGGACCCGCGGGGGTGGGTCTGGTCGGCGCCGCCGGTGGAGACGAGCACGAGCGCCTCCTCGGCGACGCGGCGCAGCATCCGGTCCGCGCCGGGCGCGCCGTGCCGGTACCGCCACGCGGCGGCGAGCACGACGTGGTGGTGCATGGCCGAGGCGAGCGCGGTCGCCGCGCAGTGGTGTGCCAGGGTGCGCTGCACGGTGGCGACATCGCGCACGGTCGCGCCGCCGCCGCCGAGTTCGCGGGGGACGGCGAGGGCGAGACGGCCCTCCGAGCGCAGGATCTCGTAGGCCTCGGCGACGAACGTGCCGTCGCGGTCGTGGGCGCGGGCGTAGGGGGCGATCCGCCGGCCGAGTTCGTCGGCGCCGGCGACGAGTTCCTCGCGGGGCCGGGATCGGGGGTACTGGGTGATGTCTACGGTGGTCATGTCTCGACGGTAGGAGCACGGATCGATACCGCCCAGTGCACGTTCTGGACCTACTCTGGAGGTGTGCGCGAGTACGGGCAGTACTGTCCGGTCTCGATCGGCAGCGAGGTGCTCGCCGACCGGTGGACCCCGCTGATCCTGCGCGAAATGGTCTACGGAAGTACCCGCTTCAACGAGATCGAACGCGGTCTGCCCGGCATCTCGCGCACCCTCCTCGCCACCCGGCTGCGGCACCTCGAGCGCAAGGGCGTGCTGGAGCGGGTCCCGCAGGCGCGGGGCTGCGAGTACCACCTCACCCCGGCCGGCCGCGAACTCGCCCCGATCCTCGTCGCGATCGGGGAGTGGGCGGTGAAGTGGTTGTTCTCCGAGCCCCTGCCCGCCGAGGTCGACCCCGTGACACTGACCTGGTGGATGCACCGGCGGGTGGACCGGGACCGGGTGCCGCCGCAACGGGTGGTGATCGAGTTCGACTACACCGGTCCCGCCCCGATCCGGTTGTGGATCGTCCTGGACCGCGGCGAGCCGTCGGTGTGCCGGAAGCATCCGGGCTTCGACGTCGACGTGTACGTGACCGCGGAACCGGTGGCCCTGATGCGCGTGTTCGCCGGCACGCGGACGCTGATCGAGGCGCTCGACGACGGCAGCGTGCGACTGCACGGGCCGGCCGCGCTGGTGCGCGGGTTCGGCGTCTGGTTCCTGTGGAGCCCGTTCCACGCCGCGGTGCGCCGCGCAGTCACGGGTTCCGAGACGGGCGAGCGGTCCTGACCGGCCGGGTGCGACGTCGCGCAGACGAGCCCGGTCGGGGCGCAGCGGGACGGAGCGCAGGGGAGGGCGGAACCGGACGGGGATGCCCGGCAGGGCAGTATGGAGAAGTGACGTCGAAGTCGAACAGCCGTCCCCGCCGCGTGGCCGTCCTGTCGGTCCACACCTCGCCTCTCGCCCAACCCGGCACCGGGGACGCCGGCGGAATGAACGTCTACGTTCTGCAGACCGCCGTGCAGCTCGCGCGGCGCGGGGTGGAGGTGGAGATCTTCACCCGGGCGACCTCGTCGGCGGACCCCGTGGTGCAGGAGGCGGCACCGGGCGTGCTCGTACGCAACGTCGCCGCCGGTCCCTACGAGGGACTCGACAAGCACGACCTGCCCACGCAGTTGTGCGCCTTCGCCGCCGGGGTGCTGCGGGAGGAGGCCCGGCACCCGCAGGGCTACTACGACCTGGTGCACTCGCACTACTGGCTGTCCGGCCAGGTGGGCTGGCTCGCCCGCGACCGGTGGGGCGTCCCGCTCGTGCACACCGCCCACACTCTCGCCGCAGTGAAGAACGCCTCGCTCGCCGACGGTGACGTGCCCGAGCCGGCGGCCCGGCAGATCGGCGAGCAGCAGGTGGTCGCCGAGTCCGACCGGCTCGTCGCCAACACGATCGACGAAGCGGCGCAGCTCGAGCGCAGCTACGGTGCCGACCCGTCACGGATCGACGTGGTGGCGCCGGGCGCGGACCTGTCCCGCTACCGGCCGGGGGACCGGGCGCTCGCCCGCGCCGAGCTGGGGCTGGACCCGAACGAGACGATCGTGACATTCGTCGGCCGGATCCAGCCGCTCAAGGCACCCGACGTGCTGCTGCGCGCCGCCGCGGCGGCGATGGCCGCCGACCCCGAGGTGCCCCTGCGGGTGCTGGTGGTGGGCGGGCCCTCGGGCACCGGGCTCGAGCGCCCGCACTCGCTGATCGACCTGGCCGCCGAGCTCGGGATCGCCGCCCGGGTGACGTTCCTGCCCCCGCAACCTCCCGAACGGCTCGTGCAGGTCTACCGCGCGTCGGACGTGGTGGCGGTGCCGAGCTACTCCGAGTCGTTCGGCCTGGTGGCGATCGAGGCGCAGGCGTGCGGGACCCCGGTGCTGGCGGCGAACGTCGGCGGCCTCGGCGTCGCGGTGCGCGACGGCGAGACCGGGCTGCTCGTCGACGGGCATCGCACGAGCGACTGGGCCGCCGCGCTGCGCTCGCTGGTCACGGATCCGGGTCGGCGGGCCGTGCTGGCGGCGGCGGCGCCCCTGCACGCGGAGAACTTCTCCTGGGAGCACACGGCGGACGGGCTGCTCGCCAGTTACCGTAAGGCCGGTGCGCTGCGGGACCGCTCCCTCGCGAGCGGCGAGTTTCCGCTGCGCCGGCAGCGCGGAGTGTGGAAGATCCGGCGGACGACGGGGGTGCGGGCGTGAGCGAGCGACTGAGCGAGACGATCGAGGCGACGCTGCGCGATCGCGGCCTCGAGTTCTCCCGCAAGGAGGGTGGGCACTTCGTCGTCGACCTGCCGGGGGAGAACAAGCTCAAGACGACGACCCTGCTCTCCCTCGGCAACCACGGCCTGCGGGTCGAGGCGTTCGTGTGCCGCAAGCCCGACGAGAACTTCGAGGGCGTGTACCGGTTCCTGCTCCGGCGCAATCGGCGGCTGTACGGGGTCGCGTACACCCTCGACAAGATCGGGGACATCTACCTCGTCGGCCGGATGTCGGAGGCATCGGTCACTCCGGACGAACTGGACGCGGTGCTCGGCCAGGTGCTCGAGGCCGCCGATCACGACTTCAACGTCATCCTCGGGCTGGGTTTCCTCGCCTCCATCAAGCGGGAGTGGGAGTGGCGGGTCTCCCGGGGCGAGTCGCTGCGCAACCTCGAACCCTTCCGGCACCTGATCGAGGACGGCCGGCCCTTCGTGGTGGAGGACGCGCAGCCGTAACGGCGCGATATCGGTGACCCGTCCCACAATATTACTGTGAGCCTGGTCACATAACGGCCGTGTAACTACGCGGTGTCGAAACGGCGATACTTCCGACGTCACCTGGGAAAACGGCGCCGCCCGATCTTGGAATGTGGGACGCACGTGCCGGAAAACAGCGCGTGACCGATCCGTGATGACTCTCTAGCGTCGTAATCAGCCCGATACCACCGGGCAAGCAAGACCGGCCCGTCGCCGCTGACTCTGCCCCGCGGGACCGGAACTCGATACCTGATCGAGGGGCAGGGACGAGGCACAGCTCCGAATCCGGGCAGCGGGATCGACATCGTCGGCCGCCGCAGTGCCTCGCCAGCAGACGCGAGAGGAATTCAACCGCATCATGGCTAACTTCACCTTCAAGCGCGCCCTCGGCACCGTCGCCGCCACCGCGGCCCTGGCCGTCACCCCGCTCGCCCTCGGCACCGGCACCGCCAACGCCGCGTCCGGCAACTGGGACGCCGTCGCGCAGTGCGAGAGCAGCGGGAACTGGGCGATCAACACCGGCAACGGCTACCACGGCGGCCTGCAGTTCGCTCCGAGCACCTGGAACGCCTACGGCGGCCAGCAGTACGCCCCCACCGCCGACCAGGCGACCCGGGAGCAGCAGATCGCCATCGCCGAGAACGTCCTGGACGGCCAGGGTCGCGGCGCGTGGCCGGTGTGCGGTCAGTACCTCTGATCCGACACTCGGACACGTGCCCGGGCTCGCGCCCGTAGCAGCCGAACGAGCCCCGCGTGCACCGCACGCGGGGCTCGTCGCATCTCACCGGATCGCCGCACCTCGATAGGCGGCGGTCTCGAAGTCGAGATAGCCCTGGAACGACACGGCGTCCGCGAACGGCAGGATCTGCGTGGCCCAGAAGCCGCCGAGCCCGTTCTCCCGGTCGATCCAGTAGTAGAGATTCGCCAGACCCGCCCAGCCGAGGGCACCGGCCGGGCGGCCCGTCGGCGCCGGCTCCTCGTTCACCAGGAACGTGTACGCCCAGTTCTTGGCCAGCCCGGGGAAGAACTCCGCGTCGTTCGACAGCGCCGGGACGACCCCTGGCAGCGCGGTCACCTGCTGCCCGTCCAGGCCGCCACGCACCGCGTCGGCGACGGTCGCGGGCGAGAGAACCCGGTCACCGCCGGGGGCCGCGCCGTCGCGCAGCCACATCCGGATGAATTTCAGGTAGTCCGGCACGGTGGTGTAGAGCCCGTGCCCTCCCATGTGGATCTCCGGGTCCTGGGGCAGCACCATCTCCGGCATCGGCGCGAGTGCTCCGTCCTCGCTGCGCTGGTGGACGACGGCCAGCCGCGCGCGCATGTCGTCGGTGAGTGCGAACGCCGTGTCGCCCATCCCGAGCGGCTCGAAGATCCGCTCGCGCATGACCTCGCCGAGGCGCCGGCCCCGCACGGCCTCCACCACGAGACCGCACCAGTCGATGTTCGAGCCGTACATCCACCGGTCGCCGGGATCGAACAGCAGCGGTGTCGTCAGCGCGGCCTTCGATCCCGTGATCACGCTGGGCTGACCGTGCTCCTCGGCGAGACGCCGGTAGTTCTCGTCGAAGAAGTCGTATCCGAGACCGGCCGTGTGGAGCAGCAGCATGCGGGTGGTGATGTCGCGCTTCGGCGCGCGCAGCAGGGGCGCGCCGTCCGTTCCGAAGCCCTCGAGAACCTGGAGTTCCCCGATCTCCGGGACGTAGCGGGCGGCGGGGGCGTCGAGGTCGAGCAGGCCCTCCTCGACGCACTGGAGTGCGGCGGTGCCGGTGATCGCCTTGGTCGTGGAGAAGGCGGCGAACACGGTGTCCGCCGTCATCGCCGAGCCCGAGCCCGCTGCGCGTTCCCCGGCCACCCCCTCGTACACGACACCGTCCCGGTCGGTGAGCATGGCCACCACGCCCGGCACGCCCGTCGGGCGGTGGGTGAGTTCTCGCAGGGTTGCGTCCATCGTGGTCGCGAAGTCGTCTGTCACGGTTCCTCCTGTGTGCGGTCCGCCGGCCGGCGTCGGAGGGGGACGCTACGGACGGAGCTGTGACGCGGGCCACCTCGGATCGGCACGCGTTGTCGGATTACGGCACTCGGCGCCCGCGGGCCCGGGCGAGCGTGCGCGACGGATTCTCGCCGAATCGGCGACGGTAGGCGGCGGCGAAGACCCCCATGTTGACGTAGCCCCACCGGGCCGCCACCGCCGAGACGGTGCACTCGGCCGACGGGATGGAGAGCTCGTCGCGGATGTGCCGCAATCGCACGTCGGTGAGGTACCGGTTCGGCGTGGTGTCCAGGTGGCGGCGGAACGCCCCCGACAGGGCGCGCACGCTGACACCCACGGCGGCAGCGACCTCGGAGACCGTGGGCAGGTCCGCGGCGTGCTCGCGGATGTAGCGCTCCGCGTGCCGGACGTACGCCGGGGCGGCCGGCGGTTCGCCGGGGTCGAGCGCGACGCCCGCCGCGGCGGCCCATTCGGTGACGAGGTGACCGAGGAGCAACTCCTGCAGATGGGCGCCCGGCCGGCCCTGCGCGATCCGCACCGGATCGGCCCGGATCGCGCGGACCGCATACGCGAGCAGCGTGTTCCAGCCCGACGACCCGGTCCCGACGACGCACTTGTGCTGCCACAGGCGATCGTCGGGGACGACGCCGAACCAGCGGTCGGCGAGGTCGGCGACGAGCCGGTGCGGCACCGTCAGGTTCAGCTGCAGGTGCTCGTCGTCGAAGTCGACGCGATGCTCGATGCGGCTGCAGTCGGCCACGAACGTGGCGCCGGAATCGACCTCCACCTCGCCCGCTCCGACGCGGTGCCGCGCGTGCCCACGGATCGTCGTGAGCACGAGGATGTTGCCGGCCTCGGCGGAGAGCCGGTCGACGGTCACCGGAATGCCGTAGCGGAACCGGGTGAGCACGATGTCGCCGATCGACGCCGAGAACATGCTCGATCGCGGGTGCAGCAGGCGTCCGCTCGGCCGCACGCGATAGGGCATGTACACCCGGTCCGACCACGTCCGGATCTCGTCCCAGTCGGTCGAGACCGTCGCGGGCGAGGAGCCGCGGCCGGAGAACGGGTCCAGCGAGTGCACGACGTCCGTCATCCGGTCGAGCCTAGGGTGCCGGACCGGCCGCCGACACTGCCCGATCGGCCGGGCTCCGGGGCGCGTGACCGGGCCCGCGACGGTCCCCGACCCGGTAGTGTCCGGCATGCCTGTGACTGCCTTCACAGCCGTCGGATACCGTACTCCCGGCACGTCTGGCACGGCGTGCCACAGATTCCTGCCCCCGAGGAGAACCAATGAGCTTTCGCAGTCCCTTTCCCGACGTCGACATCCCGGCACTGAGTGTCTACGACTTCCTGTTCGGTTCGATCGCGGAGTCGGACCTCGATCGCCCGGCGTTGATGGAGGGCACGACCGGGGCCGTCACCGACTACCGGACCCTGATCGGGCAGATCGACGCGATCGCGGGTGCTCTTGCGGCGCGCGGTGTGGGAGTCGGCGACGTCGTCGGCCTGCTCTCGCCGAACGTGCCCGCCTTCGCGACCGTGTTCCACGGCATCCTGCGGGCGGGGGCCACCGCGACCACCGTCAACGCGCTCTACACCGCCGAGGACATCGCCAAGCAGCTCGAGGATTCCAAGGCGACGTTCTTCTTCACGGTCTCGCCGCTGCTGCCGCACGCGAAGGAGGCCGCGGCCGCGGTCGGTATCCCCGACGATCGTCTGGTCGTGCTCGACGGCGCCGAGGGGCATCCCTCCCTGCGCGACCTGCTCGCCGAGAACGCCCCCGCCCCCGAGGTGTCGTTCGATCCGGCCACCCATCTGGCGGTGCTGCCGTACTCGTCCGGCACCACCGGTCGCCCGAAGGGCGTGATGCTCACGCACACCAACCTGGTGGCCAACGTGTGCCAGATCAAGTCCCCGATCAGGATCGACCCCGACGACCGGATCCTCGCCGTCCTGCCGTTCTTCCACATCTACGGCATGACCGTTCTTCTCAACGCCGCCCTGTTCAACCGCGCGTCGCTGGTGACGATGCCGAAGTTCGACCTGCCGGAGTTCCTGCGGATCGTCTCCGAACAGAAGTGCACCTACGTGTTCATCGCACCGCCCGTCGCGGTCGCCCTGGCCAAGCACCCGCTCGTGGACCAGTACGACCTCTCGAGCGTGCACACCGTGTTCTCCGGCGCGGCGCCGCTGGACAGGGCGCTCGGGAACGCGGTCGCCGCGCGACTGGGATGGAAGGTCCGTCAGGGGTACGGCATGTCCGAGATGAGCCCGGTCAGCCACGCCATCCCGTTCGACGGCGACGACGTGCCACTCGACTCGGTGGGACCGACGATCGCCAACATGGAGTGCAAGCTCGTCGACCCGACCACCGGCGAAGAGGTCGAGTACCCCACCGGTGAGGGTGTCTCCGAGCCGGGTGAGCTGTGGTGCAAGGGCCCCAACGTCATGGTCGGCTACCTCGGCAACCCGCAGGCCACCGCGGAGACCCTCGACGCCGACGGGTTCCTGCACACCGGCGACATCGCCACGGTCGATGCGGCCGGCAACGTCACCATCGTCGACCGGCTCAAGGAGCTGATCAAGTACAAGGGCTACCAGGTGCCGCCCGCCGAACTCGAGGCGCTGCTGCTGACCCACCCGAAGATCGCCGACGTCGCGGTGATCGGTGTGCTCGACGACGAAGGCGAGGAGGTGCCCAAGGCGTTCGTGGTGCGTCAGCCGGACGCCGAACTCACCGAGGCCGAGGTCGTCGAGTTCGTCGCCGAGCGGGTCTCGCCGCACAAGAAGGTGCGGCAGGTGCAGTTCATCGACATCGTCCCGAAGTCCGCCGCCGGCAAGATCCTCCGGAAGGATCTGCGCACCCCGGCGACGTAGCCGGTCATTGCCCGGGCCGCAGGATCCGGCCGAGATGCGCCGCGAGCGCCTCGATCGTCGGATCCTGCGCCCGGAACCCGACGTAGCCGTCCGGCCGCACCACCACAGCCGCGGCGGCACCGTCGAAACCGTACGCCCGCGCGGCGCGGCCCGCGTCGTCGCGCAGTACCCGGCCGTCGGCCGGGCTCCCGGTGCTTCCCGCCACAAGCACGTACGCCCGCAGCGCGTCACCGAAGCGGTCCGTCGCCCGCTCGGCGAGCTCTCGCTGCGCCTGCAGCGCCTGCGCCGTGGGCGCCCACAGCAGCACGGTGTGACCGGGATGGCGCAGCAGCTCGTGCAGCCGCAGCGGCGAGGCGACGGCGTCCTGCCGCAACTCCGTCGCATCGGGGGCGCGATCGCCGGGAGCCGGACCGCCGCCGTGCGGCACGTCTGCACCGCCGCCGTGCGGTACGTCTGCACCGCCGCTGTGCGGTACGTCTGCACCGCCGCTGGTCGGCACGTCTGCACCGCCGCTGGTCGGCACGTCTGCACCGCCGCTGGTCGGCACGTCTTCACCGACGAGCGGGCTGTCCCGGTAACCGAGCAGCAGCTGGGCCTCGCGCGCGATCGCGGTCGCGGCGTCCGTCTCGCCGGCTCCGAGGCCCTGCCGGGCGTGCCGCACGGTGCGGCCCACCACCTCCGCCCCGACGGGCCGGCGCTCGGCGTCGTAGCTGTCGAGCAGGCCGTCGGCGGCGCGTCCCTGCACCGCCAGGGCGAGCTTCCAGCCGAGGTTGTAGGCGTCCTGGATGCCGGTGTTCATGCCCTGTGCCCCGGTCGGGGGATGGATGTGCGCGGCGTCCCCGGCCAGGAACACCCGGCCCCCGCCGTAGCTCCCGGCGAGGCGGTGGCTGATCCGGAACACCGACGACCAGCGCAGCGCACCGGCCCGGGTCGGTTCGGGCGCCAGCCGGTCGAGCACGGCCTGGATGTGGCCGAGGGTGGGCCGGCGCCCGCCCTCGAGTCCGTGCGCCACGGCTCCGCTGCCGGACGCGGAGGTCGCCAGGTCCGGCGCGACGAAGGTCGACAGGCGGTAGCGGCCGGTGCCGGGCAGCGGGATGCACACCATCATGTCCGTGGTCGTGCCGTCGTTCGTCGTCGAGGCGCGGATGCCGTAGCCGCCCGGCATCGACCAGTCCAGTTCGACGTCGGCGAGCATGTACTCCTCGGGGAACGCGTCGCCGTCGAAGGACACCCCGAGTCCTTTCCGTACGGCGCTGTGCGCACCGTCGCAGCCGACCAGGTAGCGGGCCGCCAGCCGCGTCGTGTCGTCGCCGTCGCGCAGGTCGGCGACCACGCCGTCCGCGGTCTGCTCGAACCCGGTGAGCTCGATGCCGCGGCGCACGACGGTGCCGTGCTCGGCCAGGGCCTGCGTCAGCACCCGTTCCGTGGCGTACTGGGGCATGCAGACGAACCGGTACGGCACGTCCTCGGGCAGTTCGAGTTCGAGGCGCATCACCTGCCGGCCGTCGACGTAGACGATCTGCCCGTGCATCGGCGCGGACACGTCGAGCGAAGGGCGGACCACGCCCATCGCGTCCCAGACCTCGAGGGTGCGCGGCTGGATGCCGACCGCTTTGGCGTACTGCGGCGGTTCCGGCAGCCGGTCGACGATCACGACGTCGACGCCGCGCCGGCGCAGTTCCAGCGCGGCGGTCAGTCCGACCGGGCCGGCGCCGACCACGAGTACCGAGGTCTCGCTCATGGGCATGCCCTTTCGTCGCGTTCGAGGGCAGTATGTCGGAATTCGGCGGCCGCGCGGGCCTGTTCGCCGCATCCGGATCCTCGACGTGAGCGGTGCCCGGCGCCGGAACGCGCGCCGTCACACGTCGAGCAGGTGCGGCAGGCCCGCGCGGTAGCGGTCGGCGTCGATGCGGCGCATCGGTTCGAGTTCGGGTGGCTCGTGCAGTCGGTACAGCGCCGGCGGTGCGGCGGGCGAGTCGGCGGCTTCGAGCAGCGCGGTGACGGCCGCACGCGCGGATTCGCCGGCCGACTCCATGGTCGCGAGATCGATGTCGGTGCGGACGTAGTCCCCGGCCAGGAAGAGGTTCGGGATCGCGGTGCGGGCGTCGGGCCGGTCGGACAGGGAGCCGACGGTGTTGACGAGCAGGGGTGTGGCGTTGGTGTTGCGGCCCTGCGCGGGATCCCACCGGATGCCGGGGTCGAGGAACCACGAGACGATGTCGTCCTCGTCGAGGACGCTGGTGCCGGTGTCGTCGAGGCATGCCGACATCTGGGCCCACGTCTCCTGGGCGATCTCCTCGGCCGTGCACTCCTTGGCGGTCTTGCCGTGGAGGACGCCCGGGGTGTCCCAGTCGGAGATGTCCACGGACAGGCAGTCGTGGGCGCTGCCGTCGCCGTAGCGGCCGGCGAAGTCGCCGCGCCAGAACTGGCCCTGGCTGATGGAGGTCAGTGCCCACGGCGAGCCGAGGTATGCGACGTGGCCGGCGGCGATCGGGGTGGGCCGGCGCAGGAAGTACTGGATGCCCACCATCCAGTCCGTCTGCAGGTTCCGCATGCCTTCGAGGCGAGGATCTGCGGCGAGGATCCGCGGTGACCACAGGGGCGCGGCCCGTTCGACGGGCATCGCCGCGACGTACCAGTCGGCTTCGGCGACGGACCGGGTGCCGTTGCCGTCCACCAGCCGCACTCCGGTGATCGAACCGGACGCGATGTCGAGTGCTTCTGCCGCCCAACCCATTTCGAATACGACGCCCAGGTCGCGCAGGTGCGCGGCCCACGGGCCGATCCACGCCTCGTCGGTGGGAGCGGCCAGGACCCGGTCCAGATGGCCGTATGCGGGGACGGTGCCCATCGCGTTCCACATGAACGCCTGGCCCATGATGCCGATGGTGCGGGTGGAGGCGACGGTGGGCCGGGCGGCCACCAGTTGACGGGTCAGGGCCGAGACGAGGATGTCGCGGTAGGCCGACGACTTGCCGTCGGCCTCGAGCGTCTGCGACCACGTCCGGTGTTCCCACTGGCCGTCGCGTCGTTCGAGACTGCTGGTCAGGAACATCACCAGCTTGCGGGTGAAGACGGCCAGTTCGTGCGGGGGGATGGCGTTGCCGAGGGAGAAGGCCGCGGCCAGGGATTCCTGCAGCGAGGCGGGATCGAGGACGCCGTGGGGGAGCGGGGCGATCGACGCCGGGGCGATGAGGTCGGGCCCGCCGGGGATCGCCATCCGGAAGGCGGCGCCGGCGACGAGATTGTCGAACACGCCGTTCGGATTGCCCGGGAAGGGGATCCGTCGCATCGTGTCGGGGATGTGCTGGTAGAAGCCCGGGAAGAAGCGGAATCCGTGCTCGCCGGGCAGGTCGGCGCGGCCGCCGGCCGCGGTGCCCGGCGACGGGATGCTGCGGGCCTTGCCGCCCAGGGCGGTCGGTTCGAAGACGGTGACGTCGAAGCCGCGTTCGATCAGTTCGTGGGCGGCCGTCAGGCCCGCCACCCCGCCGCCGAGCACGGCGACGCGGCGGCCCGTCGAGCGCAGCGCCGGGGAGCGCGGGGCGGCGTGGGCGGGGGCGGGCGCGACCGCGAGGGCGCCCAGGGCGGTGAGGAAGGTGCGGCGGGAAAGTCGGGTGTCGAACACGAGAAGCCCCCATCCGGACGTCGTTCTGAAAACAACCGTTGTCACATATATCCGATGTGTGCGTCTCGCGCGGGGAATTCACTGAACGGTGCCGACGTAGCGTTGCCACGCGGGCGTGCCAGGATTGGCCCATGACCAACGGAACACTTGTGTTGCTCCGCCACGGCGAGAGCGAATGGAACGCGATGAACCTCTTCACGGGATGGGTGGACGTCCACCTGACCGACAAGGGGATCGCCGAGGGCAAGCGGGCCGGCGAACTGCTCGCCGAGCACGATCTCCTGCCGGACGTGCTCTACACGTCGCTGCTGCGCCGCGCCATCAGCACCGCCAACTACGCGCTCGACGCCGCGGATCGGCACTGGATTCCGGTCGTGCGCGACTGGCGCCTGAACGAGCGGCACTACGGTGCGCTGCAGGGCAAGAACAAGGCGGAGATCAAGGCGGAGTTCGGCGACGAGCAGTTCATGCTGTGGCGCCGCAGCTACGACACCCCGCCCCCGCCGATCGAGCCCGGCAGCAAGTACAGCCAGGACAGCGACGTCCGGTACGCGGACGTCGACGAGGTGCCGCTCACCGAGTGCCTGAAGGACGTCGTCGATCGCCTCATCCCGTACTGGGAGGAGACCATCTCCCAGGACGTGCGGGCCGGCCGGACCGTCCTGATCACGGCCCACGGCAACTCGCTGCGTGCTCTGGTCAAGCACCTCGACGGGATCTCCGACGAGGAGATCGCCGGGCTGAACATCCCCACCGGCATCCCGCTGCGTTACGACCTCGACGAGAACCTGCGCCCGCTGAACCCGGGTGGCACGTACCTCGATCCCGAGGCGGCCGCGGCGGGTGCCGCCGCCGTCGCGGGTCAGGGCGGCCGGTAGTTCCCAGGGGCCGCGGGCGACTGTCCGCGGCCCCGGGAAACGGGCGGTGAACACGCGGCAAATGCTGCGAACATGCGGTGTGACGTGCGGCGGAATGCCCCGACCCGCTGTCACCGCCGCGCCGCGCGTACGTACGATTCGAGACGTGACTGTTGCGCAGGCCGTGCTGCTCGCCGGGGCCGCCGTCCTCGGTGCCGTGTCCGCGATCGTGCTGATGCGGCTCCTCCGGCGCCGGGCCGCCGACCGCACCGACGCCGACCTCACCATGGCGCAGGTCCTCGATCGCGTGGTCTTCGGCGCGGACACCGGCATCGCCGTCGTCGACCGGTTCCACGACGTCGTCCTGTTCAATCCGCGTGCGGAGGAACTCGGCCTGGTCCGCAACCGGCTCGTCGAGGACTCGGCCTGGGCCGCCGCCACCCGTGTCCTCGAGACGGGTGAACCCGCCGAGCTCGACCTCACCGCGAAGACGCCCCGCGGTCGCGAGCGCGTGGCGGTGCGCTGCGTCGCGCGGCGTCTGCTCGACGACGACGCGCGCTTCGTCGCGCTCTACGCCTACGACGACTCCGAGCAGGTCCGGATGGAGGCCACCCGCCGGGACTTCGTCGCCAACGTCAGTCACGAACTCAAGACCCCCGTGGGCGCGATGGCCCTGCTCGCCGAAGCCCTGCTCGAATCCGCCGACGACCCGGAATCCGTGCGGCACTTCGGAACCCGGCTACAGAGCGAGGCCAACCGGCTCGGCAACATGGTGACCGAACTGATCGCGCTCTCGCGCCTGCAGGGGGCCGAGAAGCTGCCGAACCTCGAGGTGGTCGAGGTCGACGACGTCGTCGAGGAGGCGCTGCGCCGCACCCGCCTGACCGCCGAGAACGCGCAGATCACCGTCACCACCGACGCCGCCGGCGGGTACGAGGTCCTCGGCGACCAGACCCTGCTCGTCACCGCGCTGGCCAATCTGATCGAGAATGCGATCGCCTACTCGTCTCCGGGTTCGCCGGTGTCGGTCAGCCGGTCCCTGCGCGCGGGCAAGGTCGCGATCGCGGTGACCGACCGCGGCATCGGGATCGAGAAGGAGGACCAGGAGCGCGTCTTCGAACGGTTCTTCCGGGTCGACAAGGCCCGTTCCCGCGCCACCGGTGGCACCGGTCTCGGGCTGGCGATCGTCAAGCACGTCGCCGCCAACCACAACGGGGAGATCCGGTTGTGGAGCCAGCCGGGAACCGGGTCGACGTTCACGCTCCTCATCCCCGCCTGTTCGCCCGATCCCCGCGAATCCCACGGAGCCACACCTCGCCACGAGGGCGGCCCCGCGCTGACGGTGGAGCGGTGACGGGCGAGCGGTGACGGTGGAGCGGGGCGACCATGCCGACACCTACGACGAGAATCGGAAATGAGCCGGATGCACCAGGTGACAAAGGGTACGGAGGACCAGCAGTGACGCGTGTGCTGATCGTGGAGGACGAGGAATCGCTGGCGGATCCGCTCGCGTTCCTCCTGCGCAAGGAGGGCTTCGAGACCACCGTCGTCGGTGACGGACCGTCGGCGCTCGCGGAATTCGACCGCGCCGGCGCGGACATCGTCCTGCTGGACCTGATGCTGCCCGGCATGAGCGGCACCGATGTCTGCAAGCAGCTGCGCAACCGGTCCGGCGTGCCGGTGATCATGGTGACCGCGCGCGACAGCGAGATCGACAAGGTGGTCGGCCTCGAACTGGGGGCGGACGACTACGTCACCAAGCCGTACTCGGCGCGCGAACTCATCGCCCGCATCCGTGCGGTGCTGCGCCGCGGCGGGGAGAACGACGCCGAGGCGACGCAGGACGACGGGATCCTCGAGGCCGGGCCGGTGCGGATGGACGTGGACCGGCACGTCGTGCACGTGGCCGGGAATCCCGTCACGCTGCCGCTCAAGGAGTTCGACCTGCTGGAGTACCTGCTGCGCAACTCCGGCCGGGTGCTCACGCGCGGCCAGCTGATCGACCGGGTGTGGGGTGCCGACTACGTCGGCGACACCAAGACCCTCGACGTGCACGTCAAGCGGCTGCGCTCGAAGATCGAGGCCGACCCCGCCAAGCCGCAGCACCTGGTCACGGTCCGCGGCCTCGGCTACAAGCTCGAGGGGTAGGGGCCCGCCCCCGGGGTGCGCTCGGCGGCGGCCGTCGTCGCGGGATGCACGGCGATCAGGCCCAGCCCCTCGCGACGACGGCACAGCCGCGCGAGTTCGTCGTAGGCGGCGTCGCCGATCAGCTCGCGCAGTTCCGGTGCGTACGACTGCCAGACCGGTGCGGCCCCCACGTGGGCGTCCGGCGAGCCGGAGCAGTACCAGTCCAGGTCGTGGCCGCCCTCGCCCCAACCGCGCCGGTCGTACTCGGTGACGACGGTGCGCAGCACCTCGGTGCCGTCGGGACGCTCGACCCAGTCCTGGGTGCGGCGGATCGGCAGTTGCCAGCACACGTCCGGCTTCACCTCGAGAGGCTCGATGCCGCGTCGCAGCGCCATCTTGTGCAGCGCGCAGCCGATGCCGCCGGCGAAGCCCGGCCGGTTGAGGAAGATGCACGCCCCCTTGTAGCGGCGAGTGCGCAGGGCCGGCTCGTCCTCGAGGTCGTCCTCCTCGAGATAGCCCTTCTTGCCGAGTCCCTTCGGCATCAACTGCCAGTCCTCCGGCGTGAGATGTCTCACTGCGGCGTCCAGCTTGGCGCGATCGTCGTCGTCCGACAGGAACGCGCCGTGCGAGCAGCATCCGTCGTCCGGCCGGCCGGCGATGATGCCCTGGCACGCGGGCGTGCCGAACACGCAGGTCCAGCGGGAGAGCAGCCACGTCAGGTCGGCGGCGACGACGTGCTCGCTGTTGTCCGGGTCGATGAACTCCACCCATTCGCGCGGGAAATCGAGGGGCACTTCGGGGGCCGGGACCTGCTTGTGTGCGGCACCGGGCATACCTGCTGTCACAGGACCCGACGGTAGACCCAGTACCGTATGTATGTGCGCCTTGGGGTACTCGACGTCGGAAGCAACACCGTTCATCTACTCGTGGTGGACGCTCATCGCGGTGGCCATCCCACCCCCATGAGCTCGACGAAGGCAACCCTACGCCTGTCCGAGAACACGGACGACCGCGGTGACATCACCCCGCAGGGCGCCGACCGGCTGGTCGAGACGGTCGCCGACTTCGCCGGCATCGCCCGCACCTCCGGATGCGAGGAGCTGATGGCGTTCGCGACCTCCGCGGTGCGCGATGCCACCAACTCCGACGCGGTGCTCAGTCGCGTCCGCGCCGAGACCGGCGTCGCGCTCGAGGTGCTCTCCGGTGTGGACGAGGCCCGGCTGACGTTCCTCGCGGTGCGGCGGTGGTACGGCTGGAGCGCGGGACGCATCCTGTGCCTGGACATCGGCGGCGGCTCCCTGGAGCTGACCTTCGGCGGCGACGAGGACCCCGACGTGGCGTTCTCGTTGCAGCTCGGTGCCGGGCGCCTGACCCGGGACTGGCTGAGCGAGGACCCGCCCGGTAAGCGGCGCGTCGCGGTGCTGCGGGACTGGCTCGATGCCGAACTCGTCCGGCCCGCCGAGGAGCTGCGGGCGGCCGGTGTTCCCGACCTGTGCGTGGGGAGCTCGAAGACCTTCCGCACCCTCGCACGGCTGACCGGTGCCGCCCCGTCGTCGGCGGGCCCCCGGGTGCGGCGCACCCTGACCGCCGCCGGGTTGCGTCAGCTCATCGCATTCATCTCCCGCATGACGGCCGCGGACCGTGCCGAGCTCGAGGGCGTGAGCTCCGACCGGTCGCAGCAGATCGTCGCCGGTGCCCTCGTCGCGGAGGCCGCCATGCGCGCGCTGGGAGTGGAAACTCTCGATATCTGTCCCTGGGCCCTGCGCGAGGGGCTCATTCTCCGCAAGCTCGACACCGAGATGGGGGGCGAACTGATGGTGGTTTCGCAATGACGGACGGCAGCAGCACCGACACCGGGCAGATCTCCGTCGCGGAGCTGCTGGCCCGCAACGGCCAGAAGGTGAATTCCCGCGCCGGCGGACGCCGCCGCCGTGGCGTCAGCGGCGGCATCTCGGTTGCGGAACTGACCGGCGAGATTCCCGTGACCGCCCCGGAACCGGCCCAGGCGCCGAAGACCGGAGTCTCCGAGGCCGACGTCCCCGAGACCGAGGCTGCCGAGACCGAGGCTCCCGAGACCGAGGCCCCCGAGACCGAGGCTCCGGAGAGCGAGGCCCCGGAGAGCGAGGCCCCGGAGGCCGAACCCGTCGTGTCCGCTCCGCCGAAGGCGCAGGCGCCGGTGCCCTCGACGACGCAGGCGCCGGTGGCTCCGAAAGCGCTGGCGCCGGTGCCGCGGCGGCCGGACCGTCGCGAACCCGAGCCCGAACCCGAACCGTCCGAGACCGAGGCGACCGGGCCCGGGACCCCGGCCCCGACGTCCCCGCCCCGGACGCGCGAGGAGCCGGCGGCCGAGCGGGTGCCGGTGAAGGTCGAGTCGCCGACCGAGATCATCCGTCCGGCCGTCCTGCCGCGACGAGCGCGCGCGCACGCCGAGGTGGCCGTGAGTGCTCCGGCGCGGCCCGCGGATACCCCCGAGCCGAGGCTGCTGTCCGGGCCCGCGAGCGACCTGCGGGGCAGCGGCGACGACACCGCCGATGGCGAGACCGAGACGATCGGCAAGGCCGTGGCCGCGGACGAGCCGGACGTGGAGCAGCGGGAGAAGCCCGCGTCCCGTCGCAGCGACGCCGCAGCGGCGGAGACCCCGTCCGCGGCGGAGTCCGACGTCCCGTCCGGCACCGGCGAGTCCCGCAGCGCGATCGCGCAGTGGTCCCGGTTGATCGGCGAGGGTGTCGTCGCGATCGTCGCGGGCGCCCTGCTGTTCAAGGGCTTCGAGCAGTTGTGGGATGCGTTGCCGTGGGTGGCGTTCGCACTCGCCCTGCTGGTCATCGTCGGCCTGGTGGCGATGGTGCGCATCCTGCGCCGCACCGACGACATCGCGAGCCAGCTCATCGCCCTCGCCGTGGGTGCCTTCGTGACGTTCGGTCCGCTGTTGTTCCTGCTGCCCACCGGCTGACCCGGCACATCGTCATGAGCACCCTGTCGCGAGAGATCCTGGTCGGACTGTCCACCGCTTCGGTGTACCCGGAGAACACCGAGGCGGCCTTCCGCTATGCGGCCGAACTCGGCTACGACGGCGTGGAGCTGATGGTGTGGGCGGAGTCGGTGAGCCAGGACGTGCGTGCGGTGCAGGCGCTGGTGCGCAAGTACGGCATACCGGTGCTGGCGGTGCACGCGCCGTGCCTGTTGATCTCGCAGCGTGTGTGGGGTTCGGATCCGGCCGCGAAGCTCGAGCGGTCGGTGCGCGCAGCGGAAGCGCTCGGGGCCGCGTCGGTGGTGGTGCATCCGCCGTTCCGATGGCAGCGCCGGTACGCGGAGGGCTTCGCGGATCAGGTCGCGGACCTCGAGGACCGCAGCCACGTGGTCGTGGCGGTGGAGAACATGTACCCGATGCGCGCCGACGTGTTCTTCGGCGGCCGCGACCGCACCGCGCAGCGCATGAGACGGCGTGGCGGGCCCGGCCGTGCGGTGTCGGCCTTCAGCCCGTCGATCGATCCCACCGACACCGGCTTCGCGCACTACACACTGGACCTGTCGCACACGGCCACGGCGGGGATGGACGCGATGGCCCTCGCCGAGCGGATGGGCGGCGGTCTGGCTCATCTGCACCTCGCGGACGGTCACGGCGCGTCGACGGACGAGCATCTGCTCCCGGGCGACGGCGGCCAGCCGTGCGAGCAGGTGTGCCGGCTACTGGCCGAGAGCGACTTCACCGGGCACGTCGTCCTGGAGGTCAGTACCCAGGGGGCGCGCACGCGGTCCGCGCGGGCGGGAGCGCTGACCCGGTCGCTGGCCTTCGCGCGCGAGCATCTGCACCGGGCCCCCCGCCTGGCGATCACCACCGGGCCCGAGCATCCGCGTGCGACGACGATCGAGCAGGTGCACCCGTCAGGCCAGAGCACCGAGTCCGGCGCCGAGAACCACGACTCCTGAGATCGTCACGCCGGCGACGAGGGCGGCGGCACCCAGCCATACGCAGGCGATCATGGCGCCCGGCCGCCTGGGGTCCGGGCCGAGCACGGACAGGAAGAACCCGGCGGGAATCAGGATCGCCGAGCCGAGCACTGCGATCGCGCCGGCGGCGGCCCATCCGGGTGAGGCGCCGACGGCGTCGGTGAGCACGGCGACCAGCAACCCCAAGGTGACGAGGACGCCGGCGTGGGCGTGACCGGCGCGGAAGAAGGACTTCTGCAGGTCGTTGGCCGGCACGTGCCCGCCCGCGACGCGCAGCAGGAACGTGCCGCCGAAGGCGATCCCGGTGACGGTGAGCAGGGTGGCGCCGAGAGCGACGACGAGTACGGGGTGCACGGAATCCTCCTCGCGGAGTATTGGATAGTTACAGTATCCAATACTGGATAGTTGTACTATCCACTGTCAAGGGGAGGTGGCAATGCGGATCTCGGAACTGGTGGACCGGACCGGCGTCCCGCTGGCGACCGTGAAGTACTACCTGCGCGAGGGGCTGCTGATGCCGGGCGAGGCGACCAGCGCCACCCAGGCCCGGTACGACGGGCGGCACGTGCGGCGCCTCGCGCTGATCCGTGCGCTCGCCGCCCAGGGGCTGCCGCTGCCGCGCATCCGCGAGATCGTCCGCCTCCTCGACGGCACCGACGAGTCGCTGTTCGTCGCCCTCGGCCGGGCCATCGCGGCGCTGCCGCCCTACCCGCCGGGCGACGGCGAGTCCGTACCCCACGACTATCCGCGCGCCCGGCACGTCCTCGAACGGCTCGGTCAGCTCTACGACCCCCGGTTCGCCGCCGTCGCACAGCTCGAGCGGGCCCTCGCCGCCCTCGACTCCGCCGGCCTGACGATGAGCGACGAGCGCATCGACGTCTACGGACGGCACGTGCTCGGCATCGCCGAGATCGACATCGACCTGCTGCCCACCCGCTCCCGGGAGGCGACGGTCGAGGCGGCGGTCCTCGGCACCGCCCTGTACGAACCCGTCCTCACCGCGATGCGCCGTCTCGCACACCAGCACCTTGCCGCCCGTCGCCTCACCGAGTCCGGCCCGCCCGTCCCCGATTCACCGGACGGACCCGTCCCCGATTCACCGGACGGACCCGTCCCCGATTCACCGGACGGACCCGTCCCCGATTCACCGGACGGACCCGTCCCCGATTCACAGGAGCAGCAATGACCGACACCGTGCCCGATCCCGGCAACCACCCCTTCCGCGACCTGACGACGCTCGACGCCGCCGGCGACGACCGTTGGCTCGCGCACATCGCCCCGGTCTGGACGATCGGCCCCAAGGTCCACGGGGGCTGCATGCTCGCGGTGTGCGCCGCGGCGGCCCGGTCGGCGGCGCAGGCGGCGGGAGCCGATCCGGCGGTGCAACCTCTTGCGGTCAGCGCCGGGTTCGTTGCCGCCCCCGACCCGGGCGACGTCCAGCTGACCACCATCGTCCGCAAGCTCGGGAAGCAGGTCGGGCTCGTCGACGTGGAGCTCTCGCAGGGCGATCGGGTCGCGGTCCGTGCCTCGGTGACGCTCGGTCGGCCCGACACCGGCGAGCCGCGATACACCACTGCCCATCCGGTGGCCGAACTGTCGGTGCAGCCGCCCGCGGACGCGCCGCTGATCGGCCCCGGCCACCCGATGGCCCAGGTGGTGAACCTGTGCGGGGGCGCCGACCTCGTGGTGGACGAGACCAGTGCCCGTTTCCTCGCGGGAGAGCAGGGTGAACCGGTGGTGCGGATGTGGGCGCGGCCGTGGCCGGGGGACGAGGCCGACGTCGACACCGCCGCGCTGTTCGCGCTCATGGCCGGGGACATCTCGGCTCCGGTCACCATGAACCGGGGCCTGTTCGGCTGGGCGCCGACCGTGCAGCTCACCGCGTACCTGCGGCGACTGCCGGCGCCCGGCTGGCTGCGGATCATGGCCGACAGCACGGTCCTGGGCAACGCCTGGTTCGAGGAGGACCACACCGTCGTCGATGCCACCGGCGCCGTCGTCGTGCAGAGCCGTCAGCTCGCCATGGTCCCGCGCTGATCGTCGGGGCGATGCGGGCCCCGGCAGCGGCCGTGGCAGGCTGTTGCCCATGACGAGAATTGCGGTGATCGGCGGCGGCAGGATCGGTGAGGCGCTGGTCTCGGGGCTGCTGCAGAGTGGATTCGCGACCAAGGATCTGGTGGTCGTCGAGAAGTTCCCGGCGCGGAGCGAGGAGCTCACCGCCGAGTACTCGATCCGGGTCACCGACTCGATCGCCGACGCGGCCGAAGGTGCGGACGTGCTGGTGATCGCGGTCAAGCCGGGCGACGTCGACGTCGTGCTCGCCGATCTGGGCAAGGCAGACCTCGACAGCGAACGCGAGAAGCTGCTGATGTCGCTGGTCGCCGGCGTGCCCACGTCCCGGTACGAGAACCGGCTGCCGGCCGGATCGCCGGTTGTGCGCGTCATGCCCAACACCCCGATGCTGGTGGGGGAGGGCGCGAGCGTGATCGCCGCCGGCCGGCACGTCAAGCCCGACCACCTGGCGCTGGCACGTGAGGTCCTGGAGTCGGTGGGGACCGTGACGGTGGTTCCCGAGTCCCAGATCGACGCGGTGACCGCTGTGTCCGGTTCCGGTCCGGCATATTTCTTCCTCGTCGCCGAGGCGATGATCGACGCGGGCGTCGCCCTGGGACTGACGCGGGCGACGACGACCGAGCTCGTGGTGCAGACGATGACCGGCTCGGCGGCCATGCTCGCCCGGTCGGGGGAGAACGCCGCCGACCTGCGCGCGGCGGTGACATCGCCGGGTGGAACCACCGCGGCGGCGATCCGGGAACTCGAGCGCGGCGGCGTGCGGACGGCGTTCTACGAGGCCCTCGCGGCCGCCCGGGACCGCTCTGCGGCACTCGGTTCGTCCGCCGATTGAGGAAATTGGTCGTCCGCATCGTCGCACGGGAACCATTGGTCACGCTAAGCTCGATTGAGCACGTGCGTGTCTGTTCCGCCGGAGGGGAAGCCGGCGGCGCGGGACGTGCCGGAGGTGTGTAATGGTATCTGGAAGCAAACCGTCGAAGGGTCAACCCGAGGACGGTCAGTCGGTTCTCTCCGGCACCCAGTTCCTCACCGTCGCCGAAGTGGCGGCGCTGATGCGGGTGTCGAAGATGACCGTGTACAGGCTGGTGCACAGCGGGGAACTGCCCGCCGTGCGAGTGGGACGTTCGTTCCGGGTGCACGCCAAGGCCGTGCACGATTACCTGGAAACGTCCTACTTCGACGTCGGCTGAGCGGTCGACGGCCGCAATCGGAGCCCGGAGCGGACCTCGGTTTCACTACTCGAAACCCGCCCCGGTACGATTGCTTGTCGTCGTACCGGCCACCCGGTGTCGTGAGGCGCTGAGCTCGTCACCACGCGGCCCAGCGTCGACTACAGGCGTACGTCACCGGCGTGCGCGCAGGAACGCTAGAGAGAACGTGAGGGAAACCCAGATGGGTTCTGTGATCAAGAAGCGCCGCAAGCGCATGTCGAAGAAGAAGCACCGTAAGCTGCTCCGCCGCACCCGAGTGCAGCGTCGTAAACTCGGCAAGTAGATCGATTCCCCGATGCCCGTCACCCGTGTGGTGGCGGGCATCGAGCGTCTGTGCCGACGGCCCGTCACGAGGTCGTCCGCGGAACGCCCGATCCGGGTGGTATGCGGAGTCCGGGTGGCTGAGGACGAACGTCCCGCCTCCGGGTCTTTCCAGTGATCGGTTACGCCGGTGTAATGCTTTGTTGCGAGAGTCACCGTATCGTGAGAGACCGGAGTGACAGCAGGGGGTGAGTGGGTGAGTTCGGAGATCGACGGCATCGACCCGCCGAGGGTGGCTCTGGTCACCGGCGCGAGCCGATTCCTCGGCGGGTACCTGGTCACCCGTCTGGCCCAGCACCCGGACGTCGAACGCGTCATCGCGGTCGACACCCAGTCGCCCACCAAGGACATGCTGCGGCGCATGGGCCGCGCCGAGTTCGTGCTCGCCGACATCCGCAACCCCCTCATCGGCAAGGTCATCCGGAACATGGACGTCGACACCGTCGTCCACACGTCCACCCTCACCAAGGCGCCGAAGTCCGGCAGTCGCGCCGCCATGAAGGACATGAACGTCCTCGGCGCGATGCAGTTGTTCGCCGTGTGCCAGAAGACCCCGTCCGTGCGACGCGTCGTGCTGCGCTCGTCGTCGGTGGTGTACGGATCGAGCGCGAAGGACCCCGCGAAGTTCACCGAGGAGATGAGCGCGCGCCGCCGTCCGACCGGCGCCTTCGCCCGCGACATGATCGAGGTCGAGGGCTACCTGCGCGGGATGGCACGCCGGCGGCCGGACATCGCGGCGACGATCCTGCGCCTGGCCCCGACGGTGGGCAACCACCTGCCCGGCTCCGTCTCGCGATACCTCACCTCCCCGATCGTGCCCACCATTCTCGGCCGCGATGCCCGGTTGCAGTTGCTGCACGAGGAGGATGCGCTCTCGGCGCTCGAGCGAGCCACCGTCGCCGGCCAGTCCGGGACCTACAACGTCGCCGGGGACGGCATCGTGATGATGTCGCAGGCCGTGCGGCGGGCCGGCGGACTGACCGTGCCGATGCCCTACGGCTTGTTCCGCACCGTCGGGCAGGCGCTGATGGGGCCGGTGATGAAGTCGTTCAACAAGGAAGAACTCGACTACTTCCACTTCGGGCGCGGGCTGGACACCACGCGGATGCGCACCGAACTCGGCTTCGAGCCGAGGTGGACCACGAGGCAGGCCCTCGACGACTACGCTCGCAGCGTCGGGCTGCGGCAGGTCGTCAGGACGGAATGGGTCGATCGAACCGAGTCGATCCTGCTCTCGGCGCTCGGAGAGCGAATGGAGGCGCGATGACAGAAGTGGCCAAGGTGATTCCACTCCACGGGGGAGCGGGGTCGGCACGACGGGCGGGTGCACGCCCGGGCGCCGGTTCCGGTCACCCGTCGACGTACGGCTCCCCGATCCCACCCGAACCGCCCGCGGCGCCGGTGCAGGAGACGGCGGCGGACGGGTTCCTCGACGACCTGCGGCACAAACTGGTCGGGCAGATCACCGGCACCGCCGAGTTCCTGCGGCGACGGATCACCGGCGACTACGAGGTGGACGACTTCGGCTTCGACCCGCATTTCACCGACAACGTCCTGCTGCCGGCGCTGCGGCCGCTGTTCGAGAAGTGGTTCCGTGTCGAAGTGCGGGGCATCGAGAACATCCCGGCCGACGGGCGCGCGCTGATCGTCGCCAACCATGCCGGCACCTTGCCCGTGGACGCATTGATGACCTCCGTCGCGGTGCACGACCTCGCCCACCGTCCCCTGCGTATGCTCGCCGCCGACCTCGCCTTCGGTATGCCGGTCGTCGGCAGCGTCACCCGCAAGGCGGGGCACACCCTCGCGTGCCATCCGGACGCCGAGCGGCTCCTGCGCGAGGATCAGGTGGTCGCGGTGTTCCCCGAGGGGTACAAGGGTCTCGGCAAGCCGTTCAGCGAACGCTACAAGCTGCAGCGGTTCGGGCGCGGGGGCTTCGTCTCGGCTGCGCTCCAGACGAAGGCACCGATCGTGCCCTGCTCGATCGTGGGTTCGGAGGAGATCTACCCGAAGATCGCCGACCTGACGTCCATCGCCCGGCTCCTCGGTCTTCCGTACTTCCCGATCACCCCGTTGTTCCCGGCCCTAGGCCCGCTGGGCATCGTGCCGCTGCCCTCGAAGTGGTACATCGAGTTCGGTAGTCCGATCGCCACCGACGTCTACGACGATGCCGCGGTGGAGGATCCGATGGTGTTGTTCGAGGTGACCGACCACGTGCGGGAGACCATCCAGCAGACGCTGTACCGGTTGCTCACCAAACGGCGCAACGTATTCCTCGGTTGAGTCCGGCCGTCACGCCGCGGAGTCGCGGCGACGGCCGAGAGCGGCGGCGAGCGCGCCCCCCGCGGCACCGAGAGCCAGCGCCGTCGGAACGCCGATGCGCGCCGCCTTGCGGGCCGTGCGGAAATCCCGGATCTCCCACCCCCGGGTCTTCGCGAGTTCCCGCAGGTCGGCGTCGGGGTTGACGGCGACCGGCGTGCCGACGAGCGAGAGCATGGGTACGTCGTTGTGGCTGTCGGAGTACGCCGTGCAGCGCTTGAGGTTCAGTCCCTCGCGGATCGCCAGGGCCCGCACCGCGTGGGCCTTGCCCAGGCCGTGCAGGATGTCGCCGACGAGACGGCCGGTGAACACGCCGTCCTGCGACTCGGCGACGGTGCCGAGGGCGCCGGTCAGACCGAGGCGCTCGGCGATGACATTCGCCAGTTCGACCGGGGTGGCGGTCACCAGCCACACCTGCTGCCCGGCGTCGAGGTGCATCTGCGCCAGCGCGCGAGTGCCGGGCCAGATCTTGTCCGCGATGATCTCGTCGTAGATCTCCTCGCCGAGGCGGGCCAGCTCCGCCGTGGACCGGCCGGCGACGAACGACAGCGCCTTCTCGCGGCCGCTGGCGACGTCGTCCGAGTTCTCCTTGCCGGTGACCCGGAACTTGACCTGCTGCCAGGCGAACTCGGCCAGGTCGGACTTGGTGAAGTAGTCGCGGGCGGCGAGTCCGCGCGCGAAGTGGATGATCGACGCGCCCTGCACCATCGTGTTGTCGACGTCGAAGAACGCGGCCGCGGTCAGATCCTGCGGAACGGGAGTCGTCGAGATGCCGACGGGCTCGGCTTCGGTGCGGGCCTCCTGCAGGGCGAGCGCGGCATCGGCACTCGCCTGTCCGGCGAGGTTCGCGCGGACCTCGGCCTCGCTGGGGCCGAACTTGCTCCACAGCCGGCGCCGGCCCGGCCGGATCAGACCGGCCAGGGTCTCGCTGACGCGACCGGCCAGGTTCTCGCCGAATCCCCAGCCGTGTGGCACTGGACGTTCCGGCACCTGCACCTCCCTGTTGCGCGACGGCCGTGCCGTCGAGTGCTGCCGGCCGGGTTTGCCGGCGGCCGGCCGTCGTGTGTGGCAGACCGCCTCAGCCTAGCCCGCGCCGTGCCCCGCTCCGCGCGTTGCCGCATGTGGACCGGGGGTGTGACATTCGTCTCGGCGGGGTATGGCGCACAGTTGACCTCATGAGCGAACACCTGTCCGGGCCCGCCGCCACACCCGGCGCCCGCCACGAGATCACTCTCCTCGTCCGAGCCGGCTGCGGCGCCTGCGCTCCCGCGCTGGCGCTGCTCGAGCAGCTGTGCGACGAGTTCGGCGCGGGCCTGACGTGCATCGATGTCGATCGGGCTGCCTCGACGGATCCCGACCTGCGCGCCGAATTCGGCGATCGTCTGCCGGTGGTGCTGCTCGACAGCCGGGAGCACAGTTACTGGGAGGTCGACGAGGCACGATTGCGGGCCGATCTGGCCGGTTGAACACCGTCGGGCGGAACCGTGGTGCAGGTGAGAAGCACATTCGGGGCCGTTCGAGCAACTTTGTGCAGGGCTTCACAAGCGGTTACCGTGGTGTGAACGAATCCCCCGGATCACCGTGAGGACCGACGTGTACCCGTCGGCCGGACGAGGAGCCACGAACGTGACAGAGCTGCACCCCCCGCAGGGCGATGCCGCCCGCGGCGGCGTCGCCGAAGTCGACGGGGGTGCGTCTCCCGGTGTCCCCGTGCGGGACATCCCCCAGGCTACTGTGACGCGTCTCGCGACGTACCTGCGGGTCCTCGGAATGCTCGCCGACGAAGGCACGCTCATCGTCTCGAGCGAGGAACTCGCCACCGCATCCGGGGTCGGTTCCGCGAAACTCCGCAAGGATCTGTCCTTCCTCGGGCCCAACGGGGTGCGTGGCGTCGGGTACGACGTGCTGCGCCTGCAGGCCCGCATCGAGAACGCGCTCGGCCTCGACCGGGGACACCGCGTGGTCCTCGTCGGCGTCGGCAATCTCGGTCGCGCACTGGCCGGCTACGCAGGGTTCGACCGCCGCGGCTTCACGATGGCCGGACTGTTCGACGCCGACCCGGCGCGGGTGGGCACCCGGGTGGGCAACCTGACCATCCGGCACGTCGACGGACTCGAAGCGGCCGCCCGCGAACTCGCCGCCACGATCGGCGTGATCGCGACCCCGGACGACGCTGCTCAGGGCGTATGCGACCTGCTGGTGCGGTCCGGCGTCCGGTCCGTGCTGAGCTTCGCCGCGGCACCGCTCGAGGTACCCGACCATGTCGAGGTCCGGCGGGTCGATCTGTCCGTGGAAATGCAGGTCCTCTCGTTTCACAGCGCCCGCAACGACGCGCCGGTGGACGGCGGTCGCGCCGGTCTGCCCGACATCCGCCGGGTCGCGTCGGGCGAAGCACGACGGGCCGCGACCGGCGCGTCCCGGCTCACCGCCCAGAGAGCGAGCGCGACCGGGCGCACCGCGCCGAGCGCGACCGGGCGCACCGCGCCGAGCGCGACCGGGCGCACCGCGCCGAGCGCGACCGGGCGCACCGCGCCGGGCGCGACCGGATTCACCGCATCAGGAACGCCGAGCCCAGTGGCCTCGGCAGCGACAAGAAACGGATCGGTGATTGCGCCGTGAGTGTTCTCCTCGTCGGGGTCTCGCACAGGACCGCGCCCGTCTCGGTGCTCGAAAAGGTGGCCGTCACCGACACCGACCGACCCAAGCTCACCGACAAGATGATGGCCTCCGGCCACATCTCGGAGGCGATGATCGTCTCCACCTGCAACCGGGTGGAGATCTACGCGGTGGTCGACGCGTTCCACGGCGCGCTGGCCGACGTGAGCGAGCTCATGGCCGAGCACTCGGGTCTGACCCTCGTGGATCTGCACAAGCACGCGTACGTGCGCTACAGCGAGGCGGCCGCCGAGCACCTGTTCGCCGTGGCCAGCGGCCTGGACTCGATGGTGGTCGGTGAGCAGCAGATCCTCGGCCAGATCCGTACCGCCTACGCGAGTGCCGACGCTCAGCAGGCTGCCGGCCGGGCCCTGCACGAGCTGGCTCAGCAGGCGCTGCGCGTGGGCAAGCGAGTGCACACCGAGACCGGCATCGACGCGGCGGGTGCGTCCGTGGTGTCGGTGGCGCTGGACAAGGCGGCGACCGTGCTCGACGGTCTGGCCGGCCGCACCGCCGCCGTGATCGGTGCGGGCGCGATGGGCGGGCTCGCCGTCGCGCACCTCACCCGCGCCGGGATCGCGCGCATCGTGGTGGTCAACCGGACCCGGGAGCGCGCCGAGCGGCTCGCCGAGACCGCCCGCGGCAACGGCATCGAGGCCGACGTGCTGCCGTTCGACCGGCTCGCGGCCGCGTTGTCGCAGGCCGATGTGGCCGTCACCTGCACGGGTGCGGTCGGTACGGTCGTCACTCTCGCCGACGCACACCGGGCCCTCGCCCAGCCCGAGCGCGGCACCCGTCCGCTGGTGATCTGCGATCTCGGCCTGCCGCGCGACGTGGAGCCGGCCGTCTCGGGTCTGCCCGGCGTCACCGTCTTCGACATGGAGTCGCTGCAGCGCGATCCCGCGGCCGGCGCCGCCGCCTCCGATACGGACGCCGCGCGTTCGATCGTGGCCGCCGAACTCGCCGACTATCTCGCCTCCCAGCGTCTGGCCGAGGTCACCCCCACCGTCACCGCGCTGCGTCAGCGCGCCGCCGAGGTCGTCGAGGGCGAACTGCTGCGGCTCGAGTCCCGGTTGCCGGGACTCGACGACGGCCAGCGCGGGGAGGTGGCCCGCACGGTGCGCCGCGTCGTCGACAAGCTGCTGCACGCGCCGACGGTGCGGGTCAAGCAGCTGGCGTCCACCCCGGGCGGCGACCAGTACGCCGAGGCGCTGCGCGAGCTGTTCGAATTGCGGCCGGGTGCCGCCGAGGCCGTCGCCACCCCGGTGGCGAAGGAACTCGGTGCTCTTCCCGACGTGACCGGCGCGACCGACCTGTCGGCCGCGCTGGATCCGGCCGTCACCACGGAGCTGCGGTCGCCCCGGAAGCAGTCGCCCGGAGCACTGGGAGCTTCTCGAGAGGAAAGGCAGGCATGAGCGCCGAGGTCGCATCGGACACCCGGATCGAAGCCGGAACCGGCAGCCGCACGCTGCGGATCGGAACGCGCGGCAGCCTGCTGGCGACGACGCAGGCGGGCACCGTCCGGGATGCGCTGATCGCCGCCGGCCATCCCGCCGAACTGGTCGTCATCACCACCAAGGGTGACGTCACCGCGGGCCCGGTCGAGCGGATCGGCGTCGGCGTCTTCACCGCCGAGCTGCGTGAGGCGCTGCTCGCCGGCGACGTCGACCTGGCCGTGCATTCGTACAAGGACCTTCCGACCGCGCAGGATCCGCGACTGGTGATCGCCGCCGTGCCGCCGCGTGAGGATCCGCGTGACGCGCTCGTCGCCCGCGACGGGCTGGTCCTCGGCGAGCTGCCGCCGGGCTCGCGGGTGGGCACCTCCGCGCCGCGGCGGCGTGCCCAGCTCGCCGCCATGGGTCTGGGCCTCGACATCCGGCCGCTGCGCGGGAACATCGACACCCGGCTCGGGAAGGTCGCGTCCGGCGAACTGGACGCCATCGTCATTGCGCGCGCGGGACTTTCGCGTATCGGCCGCCTCGACCGGATCACCGAGTCCCTCGAACCGGTGCAGATGCTGCCGGCGCCCTCCCAGGGTGCTCTCGCGGTCGAATGCCGCGCGGAGGACACCGCACTGATCGAGATCCTCGCCGGTCTCGACGACCGCGCCAGCCGCGCGGCGGTCGTCGCCGAACGGGCGCTGCTCGCGGAGCTCGAGGCCGGCTGCACCGCCCCCGTCGGGGCCGTTGCCGAGGTCGTCGAATCCCTCGACGACGACGGCCGCGTGATCGAGGAACTGTCCGTGCGCGGCTGCGCCGCCGCCCTCGACGGCTCGGATGTGCTGCGCGCGAGCGCCGTCGGCGCCACCGCCCGCGCGGAGGAACTGGGCCGGGCGGTGGCTCGCGAGTTGCTCGATCTCGGTGCGCGTGAGCTGATGACCAGCCGGGGGGACGACGCGCCGGAACAGGGCACGGCCGATGTTTGACGCCGTCCGCCCGCACCCCAGGTTTCCCTTTACCGCAGATTCGACCGCACTGGAGAATGACCGATGAGCCGAGTCCGTAAGCACAATCCCGGACGGATCCTGTTCGTGGGAGCTGGGCCGGGCGACCCGGCTCTGCTGACCGTGCGCGCCCGCGACGTGCTCGCGGGCGCGACGATCGCCTTCACCGACCCCGACGTCGACAGGGGGGTGGTGGCGCTCGTCGGCACCACCGCCGGCCGGGACGCGGAGACCGGGGAGCCCGTCGCCGAGGTGCGTCCCGCGCTGGGCGAGCCCACCGAGGTCGCCAAGACCCTCGTCGCGGAGGCGAAGAACGGCCACGATGTCGTGCGCCTCGTCGCCGGCGACCCGCTGACCACCGACTCGGTGATCGCCGAGGTCAACGCCGTCGCCCGCACCCACGTGGTGTTCGAGGTCCTGCCGGGCCTGACCCCCGGCTCCGCCGTGCCGAGCTACGCCGGCATGGCGCTGGGCTCGTGCCACACCGAGGTCGACGTGCGCGGCGAGGTGGACTGGGCGGCGCTCGCCGCCGCGCCCGGCCCGCTGGTGCTGCACGCCACGTCCGGTCATCTCGCGGAGACTGCGAGCGCCCTCGTCGAGCACGGGCTCGCGCCGCAGACCCCGGCGGCGATCACCGTCCGTGGCACGACCCGGCAGCAGCGCACCGTCGAAGCCACCCTCGCCACGCTCAACGACGCCGGTTCCGAGCTCGTCGGTCCGCTCGTCGTCACCGTCGGCAAGATCGTCTCGCAGCGCGGCAAACTCTCGTGGTGGGAGTCCCGCGCCCTGTACGGGTGGACGGTGCTGGTGCCGCGCACCAAGGAGCAGGCCGGGGAGATGAGCGAGCGGCTCGTCACGCACGGAGCGATCCCGATCGAGGTGCCGACCATCGCGGTGGAGCCGCCCCGCAGTCCGGCCCAGATGGAGCGGGCCGTCAAGGGACTCGTGGACGGCCGCTACCAGTGGGTGGTGTTCACCTCCACGAACGCGGTGCGCGCGGTGTGGGAGAAGTTCGAGGCGTTCGGCCTCGACGCTCGCGCCTTCTCGGGTGTGAAGATCGCGTGTGTCGGGCAGGCGACCGCGGACAAGGTGCGCTCGTTCGGGATCACCCCCGAGCTGGTGCCCTCGGGCGAACAGTCCAGCGAGGGGCTGCTGGCCGAATTCGCCCCGTACGACGACGTTTTCGATCCGGTCAACCGAGTGCTGCTGCCGCGCGCCGACATCGCCACCGAGACCCTCGCGGAGGGCCTGCGCGAGCGGGGCTGGGAGATCGACGACGTGACTGCCTACCGCACGGTGCGGGCGGCACCGCCGCCGGCCGAGACCCGCGAGATGATCAAGACCGGTGGGTTCGACGCGGTGTGCTTCACCTCGTCGTCGACGGTCCGCAACCTCGTGGGTATCGCGGGTAAGCCGCACGCGCGCACCATCGTCGCGTGCATCGGGCCGAAGACCGCGGAGACCGCGATCGAGTTCGGGCTGCGGGTGGACGTGCAGCCGGAGACCGCGCAGATCGGTCCCCTGGTGGAGGCGCTCGCCGAGCACGCCGCCCGGCTGCGGGCCGAGGGCGCATTGCCGCCGCCCCGCAAGAAGTCCCGCGCCCGCCGCTGACCCCCGTGCGCGGTTCCGGTAGCCCCCGCTACCGGAACCGCGCACGGCTTGCCCGGAAGGTGAGTCCGCCGATGTACCCCGATGTCCGTCCCCGCAGGCTGCGCACCACCCCGGCCATGCGCCGGCTGGTTGCCGAAACCTCCCTCGAGCCGCGGCATCTGGTGCTGCCGATGTTCGTCGCCGACGGCCTCGACGCGCCGCGGGAGATCCCGTCGATGCCCGGTGTGTACCAGCACACCCCCGATTCGCTGCCCGCCGCGGCGACCGCGGCGGTCGAAGCCGGTGTGGGTGGGCTGATGCTCTTCGGCGTGCCGCGAGCCGAGGACAAGGACGCCCGCGGCTCGGGCGGCACCGACCCCGACGGCGTGCTCAACCGTGCGCTGCGGGACCTGCGCGCCGAACTCGGCGATGCGACGGTCCTGATGGCCGACACGTGCCTCGACGAGTTCACCGACCACGGTCACTGCGGCGTCCTGGGTGCCTCGGGTGCGGTGGACAACGACGCCACCCTCGAGCGGTACGCGGAGATGGCCGTCGCGCAGGCCGAGGCCGGCGCGCACCTGCTCGGTCCGAGCGGGATGATGGACGGTCAGGTCGCGTCCATCCGCGCGGCGCTCGACGCCGCGGGGCATCAGGACGTGGGGCAGATCGCGTATTCCGCGAAGTACGCCTCCGCGTTCTACGGGCCGTTCCGGGACGCGGTGGGGTCCTCGCTCGAGGGCGACCGGCGCACCTACCAGCAGGATCCGGCGAACCGCCGGGAGGCGCTGCGCGAGGTCGATCTCGATCTCGCCGAGGGCGCCGACCTGGTGATGGTCAAACCCGCGATGTCGTACCTCGACGTGCTGCGCGAGGTCGCCGACCGCTCGGACGTGCCCGTCGCGGCGTATCAGATCTCGGGCGAGTACGCGATGATCACCGCTGCCGCGCAGAACGGCTGGATCGACCGGGACACGGCGATCCTGGAGTCGCTGACGAGCATCCGCCGCGCCGGTGCCGACATCGTGCTCACGTACTGGGCGGCCGAGGTCGCGGGCCGGCTCTCGTGAGCACGCCCGAACCGTCGCAGTGGCCCGGGCCGCCGGACACCCCGCCCGGGCCGGTACCGGCGCAGCGGCGCCCCACTCCCGTGGACGTCGAGACCGCGTTCCAGTTGTGGTGCGCGGTCGCGGTCCTGGGGTTGGTGTACCTCGGCGCGAGTGTGCTGCTGATGTGGGAGCGCCGGGACGAGTTCGTCGACCAGATGACGGCGGAACTGGCCCGGCAGACGCCACCGGTGGACATGCCGCGCGAGACGGTGGAATCGTTGCTGCCGTTGGGATTCGGCATCACCGCCGTCCTGGGGCTCGTGTTCACCGGCCTGTTCCTGCTCGTGGCCTTCGCGATGCGGCGCGGCCGGAACTGGGCGCGCATGCTGCTCACGATGATCGGTGTCTTCCTGACCGTCACGGCGATCCCGACGGTGTTCGGCGTGGGTGCGCTGGGCGGCGGTGCCGGCCTCGTGATCGGTCTGGTGAGCATCCTGCAGGGGGTGTGTTCGGTCGGGGCGATCGTGCTCATGCACCGCCGCGAGCCGAATCTGTACTTCCTCCGGTTGCCCCCGAGCTGACCCGACGAGCGCGCGGAGTACGGTGTCTGACGACCCACGGCCCGCGCGGTCGTTTCCGACGAGCGAAGAGGACTTTCATGCAGGTGGAGCCCCGGCCCTACGGTCGTCGTCGTGAGCTGGTCCTGATCGGCCTCATCGCCGTCCTGGGCGTGGTGACGCTGGTGCTGGTCGTCGTTCCGGGCATGCTCAGCGCCTGATCACGACGTGAACGAGTCGGCCGAGCCCCGCTTCCACGAGCCCGGTGGCCGTTGGCGCACCGTGGCGTTCGGGCCGGTGCTGTGCCTCGTCGCGCTCGTCGTCGAACTGGCGACCGGGCCGGTGGTGCACTGGGTCGCACTGCCGGTGATCGCTCTGGTGCTCAGCGGCTTCGCGTACGTGATGGTCGTCGCGGCCCGGCGGCACGTGAGCGTGGAGCTGACCGCGAAGACGCTGCGCCTCGGGACCGAGGAACTGCCGCTCGAGGAGATCGAGGCGGTGCTGTCCGCGGCCGATCCCCGGGCCCGGGATCCCGAGCGGTGGGAGACCGCCCGGCCGTTGGGGGAGCTGGCGAACGTGCCGCGGGGCCGGACGGCCGTCGGCCTGCGGTTGCGGGGTGGCGCCCTGGTGCGGGCGTGGGCCCGGGACCACGAACGGCTGCGGTCCGAACTCGAGGCGGTGCTGGCCGAGCGCGCCGATCCGCCCTTGCTCTAATACCCCCTAGGGGTACGATACGAGTATGGCCGGATACACCCCGCACCAGGAGGACCTGCTCAAGCGCCTGCGCCGCATCGAGGGGCAGGTCGCGGGCATCGCCCGGATGATCGAGGACGACCGCTACTGCATCGACGTCCTGACCCAGGTCTCCGCCGTCACCAAGGCCCTGCAGACGGTCTCGCTCAAGCTGCTCGACGCGCACCTGGCCGGCTGCGTCGTCGACGCCGCCCGGCAGGGCGGACCCGAGGCCGACGCGAAGATCCAGGAGGCCTCGGACGCCATAGCGCGCCTCGTCCTCAAACCCTGACCACCGAGGAGCCGATCGGCATGCGGATCGCCCACGGACTGTGCGCTGCGGCGCTGGCCTGCGCGCTGACCGCGTGCGCGTCGGAGGAGCCCGCGCGGACGGTGCTCTCGGGCGCACCCACCGCGGTCCCCGACGCGGGAACCCCGCCGCGGGTCACCGTCACCACCGTCGTCGACGGTCTCGACCATCCGTGGGACGTGGTGCAGGCCCCCGACGGGACGTTGCTGACCGGTGAACGCTCGGGCCGGTTCGTCGTCCGCCGGCCCGACGGGCGCGTCGAGGAGCTGCGCGCCGACCTGTCGGACCTGTACGCGGTGGGGGAGACCGGCCTCATGGGCGTCGCGCTCGCCGTCGACTTCGGGGTCAGCCGCACCGTCTACACGTGCCAGGGACACCGCGACCCCGACGACGTCCGCGTCTACGCCTGGACCGTCGATCCCGGCTGGACCACCATGACGCGGCAGCGCACCGTCGTGGAGGGGCTGCCCGTCGCGCGCGGCGGCCGCCACGCCGGCTGCCGCATCCTCGCGCACCCGGACGGCACCCTGTACATCGGCACGGGCGACGCCACCCGCCCGACGGCGCCGCAGGACCCCGGCAGCCTCGGCGGCAAGGTGCTGCACCTGAACCCCGACGGGTCGCCGGCCCCCGGCAACCCCGACCCGGGCAGCGTGGTGTTCACCCTCGGCCACCGCAACGTGCAGGGGCTGGCGCTGCAGCCCGGCACCGGGCGGCTCTACGCGGTCGAGCAGGGCAGCAGCCGCGACGACGAGGTCAACCTGCTCGTGCCGGGCGGCAACTACGGCTGGCGACCCGACCGGGAACCCGGAATGTACGACGAGTCGGTGCCGATGACCGATCCCGAGCGCGTCCCCGGCGCGATCCCGGCGGTGTGGAGTTCCGGGTCGCCCACCATCGCCACCCCCGCGCTGGCGTTCGCGGCCGGACCGGGGTGGGGCCCGTGGTCCGGCGCGCTCGTCGTCAGCAGCCAGCAGGACGAGAAGCTGCTGCTGCTGCGCCTGTCCGAGGACGGCCGCAGCGTGACCGAATCGACCGACCTGCTCGAGGGGGAGTACGGGCGCCTGCGGTCGCTCACCCCACTGCCCGACGGCTCGCTCCTCGTCACCACCGACAACGGCTCCGACGACAGGGTGCTGCGAATCGCCCCCGTCTAACGTGCCCCTGGGTCGACGCGCCGCGCGCCCGCGCCGTCCTTGCCCAGCCGATCGCCCGGATTGAACAGTGTGCACGCCTGCAGCGACAGGCAGCCGCAGCCGATGCACCCCGCCAGTTCGCGCTGCATCCGGTCGATCGCCTGCTTGCGCTCCTCGAGTCGCTCGTGCCACGCCCGTGAGATGCGCATCCAGTCCCGTCGGGTCGGGGGCCGTTCGGCCGGCAGCGCCGAGAACACCTCGGCCACCTCGGCAAGCGGAATGCCGAACCGGGTCGCCAACTGGATGATCGAGATGCGCCGGATCGTGTGCCGGGGGAAGCGGCGCGTGCCGCCTGCGGTGCGGTGTGCGGTCACGAGTCCCAGCGACTCGTAGTAGCGAATCGCAGACACGGCGGCTCCGGTGCGCCGGGAGACTTCACCGATCGCCAGCAGTTCTTCGCTCGTGCGGCTCATCACGACTCCGTTCCCCGCGCTTGATCTCGAGTGCACTTTAGACTCTACAGTCACCGTCATGCACGGATCCACGACTCGCGCCGTCGCCTGGTCGGAACTTCTCGGACGCGAATACCTCGGTACGGCAGCGGTTCTCGCTGGCGGAGTTGCCCTCTACGCCGCCAACGTGTACCTCACCACGAGCCTGCTGCCGACCGCGGTCGAGGAGATCGGCGGCCACGCCTACTACGCGTGGACGGCGACGGTGTTCCTGCTCGCGTCGGTGATCTCCTCGACGGCCGTGGCCCGGACCCTCGCCGTCCGCGGACCCCGGGGCGCCTACCTCGTGGGGCTCGGGTCTTTCGCGGCCGGCACCCTCGTGTGCGCGCTCGCACCGTCCATGGAGGCGCTGCTGGCGGGCCGGGCGGTCCAGGGGCTCGGTGGCGGCCTGCTCGCCGGACTCGGCTACGCAGTACTGAACAGTGCTCTGCCGGAACGTCTCTGGAGCCGCGCCGCGGCGCTCGTATCGGCGATGTGGGGTGTGGGGACCTTCGCGGGACCCGCCGTCGGCGGCGTGTTCGCCCAGTTCCACGCCTGGCGATGGGCGTTCGGCGCGTTACTGGTCTGCACGCTCGCGGTCGCAGCCGCGGTGCCGTTCGCCCTGCCGGCGCACGCCCGCGGATCGCGCGCTGCCGGCAGGATTCCACTCGTTTCGCTGGCCCTGCTCACCGCCGCGGCCCTGGCGGTCGGCGTGGCCGCCGTCGTGACCGGCGGTGCGCCCACGATCGCCCTGCTCGCGGTCGCGTCCGCCGCCGTGGTCGCGTTCGTCGCCGTCGACCGCCGCAGCCCGCACGGCATCCTGCCGGCGGCGACGTTCACCACCGCCCGGCTGCGCTGGGTGTACCTGACGATCGCAGTGCTGGCGGTCGTCTCGACCGCCGAGACGTTCGTCCCGTTGTTCGGGCAGCGCCTCGCCGGCCTCGCGCCGCTGGCCGCCGGCTTCCTCGGCGCCGCCCTCGCGGTGGGGTGGACGCTCGGCGAGATCCCGAGCGCCTCGGCGTCCGCGCCCCGAACCGTGCGCCGCATCGTGGTGAGCGCTCCGGTGCTCGTCGGCCTCGGTCTCGCGCTCATGGCGGCCGCCGTGCGTGACGAGGCCGGACCGGCTGCGGTCACGGTGTGGGTCACGGGACTGGTCGTCGCGGGCGCGGGCATCGGCATCGCGTGGCCGCACCTCGCGGTCGGCGCGATGAACGCCGTCGCCGACCCGCGCGACAGCGGCAAGGCGTCCGCTGCGATCAACACCGTCCAGTTGATCGCGAACGCGTTCGGCGCAGCACTGGCCGGAGTCCTCGTCAACGCGGGACAACCGTCCGACGTGCGTTCGGCGCGGCTGCTGCTGTTCGGGTTCGCCGCCGTGGCGGTGCTCGGCGTGCTCGCCGCGCGCCGCGCGGTTCCGGCGCGCGCGCACCGGAACCGGTCGGCACCCGCGGACGCCTCCGCAGCGGAACCCGAACGAATCTGACGCCGCCGCGCGTGTCGTCGCCGTCCGGCGCATCGTCTTCCGTAGCATCGCCGGGATCCGACGACGAGGAGATGCGCGTGCGAATCTCGGGGAGATGTGCGGCGGCGATCGCAGTCGGCGTGCTCGCGGCCGGGACGCCGAGCGCCCACGCGGCGCCACCCGAGGCGGGCGCGCTGCCCGAGCTGACCGTGACGCCGCTGATGGAGGGGCTGAGCAAGCCCTGGGACGTCGTCGCCGCTCCGGACGGGACGATCCTGACCGGGGAACGGCGGGGCCGCTTCGTGGTCCGGGATCCGGACGGTGGGATCCGGGAGGTGCGCGCCGACCTGTCCAGCCTGTACGCCGAGGGCGAGACCGGCCTGATGGGTCTGGCGCTGGCACCGGATTTCGGGACGAGCCGGACCCTCTACAGCTGTCAGGGCCACCGCGGCCCCGACGGCACCGACATCCGCGTGCAGTCCTGGACGGTCGATCCCGGATGGACGGAGCTGACCCGCGGCGCCACGGTGCTCGCCGGCATCCCGGTCGGGCAGGGCGGCCGGCACGGCGGGTGCCGGTTGCTCGCCCATCCCGACGGGTCGCTGTTCGTCGGGACGGGCGACACCGCCCACCCCCAGGTGCCTCAGGACCGGAACAGCCTGGGCGGCAAGGTGCTCCACATCGATCCCGACGGCACTCCGGCGGCGGGAAACCCCGACCCGGGCAGCCCCGTGTTCACTCTCGGGCACCGCAACGTGCAGGGACTGGCGCTGCGTCCCGGGAGCGGCGAGCTCTATGCCGTCGAGCAGGGCACCGTCCGCGACGACGAGGTGAATCTCCTGCAGCCCGGCGGCAACTACGGGTACCGCCCCGACCGCTTCCCGTTCGTCTACGACGAGTCGGTGCCCATGACCGATCCGGCCCGCGTGCCGGGAGCGATCGGGGCCGTGTGGAGTTCCGGTGCCCCCACCCTCGCGACTCCCGGCGGCACGTTCGTCTCCGGCGCCGGCTGGCAGGGCTGGGACGGCGCGCTGGTGATCACGAGCCAGCAGCAGGAGAAACTGCTGTTCCTCGAACTCACCGCCGACGGCCGGTCGGTGGACGAGACCGCGACGGCGCTCGAGGGGCGGTTCGGCCGGCTGCGGTCGGTGACCGCACGACCCGACGGGGCGCTGCTCGTCACGACGGACAACGGCCGCGACGACCGGGTCCTGCTGGTGGAACCCGCCGACTGAGAGGCCGAGACGAATGTGCTCACCGACCGTGCTCGACCGGGTGTACCGCGAAATCGAGGACGGCCGGGCGCGGTTCGGCCGCCGGTCCTTCCTCGCCGCCCTCGGCGTGAGCGCCGCGGGTCTGGGCGTGAGCGCCGCGGGTCTGGGCGCGGCGACCGCCGCCGCGGCGCCGGCACGAGCCGGCGGGGACACGGCCGCTGCGCGGGCCGACGCGGTGATCGACCTGACCCACACGCTGACCCCGCAGTTCCCGGTGTGGCCCGGCAACGAGCGGTTCGCGATGCGTCCCGTGGCCACGTTCGACACCGGACGGTTCGCCGTCAACGCGATGTCGCTGTGGGAGCACACCGGCACCCATCTCGACGCCCCGGCCCACATCGTGCGCGGCGGCGCGACCGTCGAGGCGCTGCCGGTGCGCGACTTCGTGGCCCCGCTCGCCGTCGTCGACATCGCCGGCAAGGCCGCGCAGGACGACGACGCGGTGGTCACCGTCGACGACGTGGCGACGTGGGAGCGGCAACACGGCCCGATCCCGCCGGCCGCCTTCGTCGCGATGCACTCGGGATGGGAGGCCCGCCTCGCCGACCCCGGCCGCTTCGTCAACGCCGACGCACTGCGCATCCCGCACGCACCGGGCTTCGACCGCGAGGCCGTGCGCATGCTCGTGCACGAACGGAACGTCGTGGGGCTCGGCGTCGACACCCTGAGCCTCGACCGGTCGGGCGAGGTCGGCGCCCACGTGGAGTTGCTCGGCGCGGGCCGCTACGGCATCGAGGCGATGGCGAACCTCGCGGCCGTGCCGCCACGCGGCGCGACCGTCGTCGTCGGCGCGCCGAAGCACGCCGGCGGCACCGGTGGGCCGTGCCGGGTGCTGGCACTGGTCTGAATCCCGCACCCGGCCCGGCGGGTCAGCCGAGGCGACCGGCGTCCGTGCCCGGGCCGTCGAGCATCGCCGACCCGAGCAGGTGCTCCGGCACGCCGAGGCCCTCGACGAGGGTCGTCACGTGGGGACGCAGGGTCCGGCAGCGCTCGTTGATGCCGCGCAGCACCGCCTTCGCCCGTTCCACCGACAGCTGCCGGTGCTCCATGTACCAGGCCTTGTCCTCGTCGATGACGCTGAGCGCGTACAGATCGCACAGGTCCGACAACAGCTCGCGGGCCTCCTCGTCGGGACACGACTCGATCCCGGCGACGAACGCCTCGAGCACGACCCGGTCGATGTGGGCGCGCGCCGCGTGCAGCACGTGGTCCTGCACGAAGTTGAAGGCGTCGAACAGGTTCTCCTCGCGGTTCGACGCGGCCTGCAGTCGCCGCGCCGCCGTCGAGAGCAGGTATTGTTCCCGGTCCTCGAACATTGCCATCTGCGTGCCCCGATCGAAGAGGCTGCCGTCCTCCTCGTTGTCCTTCCGGGTGTCGACGAGCGTCTGGAGGATCTGCTGGGCGGCGGTGCGCTTCTTGACGATGTCCGACACCGTGACCGCGGCGAACTTCATCCATTCCACCGGGCTCATGCCGCGGACCTCGTCCGCGTAGGCGGTGAGGAGTTCCTTGGCGACGAGCTGGGTCAGCACGTGGTTGTCGCCCTCGAAGGTGGTGAACACGTCCGTGTCCGCCTTCAGCGCGGTGAGCCGGTTCTCGGCCATGTACCCGGCACCGCCGCAGGCCTCACGGCACTCCTGGATGGCGCGCGTCGCGTGGGCGGTGTTGGCGACCTTCAGCCCGGCGGCGCGGCCTTCGAGCTCACGCTGCTCCTGCGGATCCACCTCCTCGACGGGCGTGGTCTGGATCCGGTCCATGGTGGAGATCAGCTCGTTCTGCGCGAAGGTCAGCGCATACGACTTGGCGATGAGCGGCAGCAGGCGGCGCTGATGGACCAGATAGTCCATCAGCAGCACTTCCTTCTCGTCGCCGGGGGCGCTGAACTGGCGGCGCTGCAGCGCGTACCGCGTGGCGACCGACAGCGCGACGCGGGCCGCGGCACCGGCCGAGCCGCCGACGGTGACCCGGCCCCGCACGAGCGTGCCCACCATGGTGAAGAAGCGGCGGTTCGGATTCTCGATCGCCGAGACGTAGGTGCCGTCGGGCTCGACGTCGGCGTACCGGTTGAGCAGGTTCTCCCGGGGAATCCGCACGTGGTCGAACATGATCCGGCCGTTGTCCACGCCCGGCAGGCCACCCTTGTGGCCGCAGTCGGAGGTGGTGACCCCGGGCAGATCGTCGCCGTTCTCGTCGCGGATCGGCACGACGAAGCAGTGCACGCCCTGGGACTTGCCGCCGGTGATCAGCTGTGCGAACACCGCGGCGACCGTCGCGTGCTGTGCCGCCCCGCCGATGTAGTCCTTGCGCGAGGACGGGGTCGGGGAGTGGACGACGAACTCCTCGGTGCCCGGGTCGTACGAGGCCGTCGTCTCGAGCGACTGGACGTCGGAGCCGTGGCCGGTCTCGGTCATCGCGAAGCAGCCGAGCAGATCGAGATCGATGAGCGGGCCGATGTAGCGGTCGTGGTGCCGGGCCGTGCCGAGATTCTCGATCGCGCCGCCGAACAGACCCCACTGCACACCGGCCTTGACCATCAGGGACAGGTCCGACATGGCGAGCATCTCGATCGACGCCACCGCGCCGCCGGCGTCGCCGCCGCCGCCCACCGCTTTCGCGAAGCCCGCCCGGGCGTAGCCGGATTCCGCGAGCATCCGCATCTGCTTCAGCGTGATCGCCCGGGCCTCGTCCAGGTCCGGTGTGTAGTGCGGGGCGAACTCGGGCCGGTCCAGGTCCGTGCGTGCCCGCTCGCGTGCCTGCCGCCACGCGCCGTCCAGGGTGATGCGGATGTGCTCAGCTGTGGTCGTCATGGACCGACATTAGGACGATTCGAGCCCGTCGTGTGGGTATGTGCGAACGTCGGTATCGGCTGCGGCATGCGCCCAGTCCGTCGGCACGTCCGCGCCCCCTTCCGGACTGACCCGGGTGCCGACGCGCGCGAGCAGCGGAGTCGGGGCGATCGGCCCGGCGAACAGTGCCTGGCCGAGTCCGAAGGTGGTGGCGCGTTGCAGCATCGCCGGGGGGACGTGGGAGAACAGGTGGGACAGCTCCTCGATGTCGGTGCTGCCGTTCATCCGCATCAGGAGCAGGTTGTCGCACTGGGAGACGACGTTCGGATGCACCTTCCCCGGCCGCTGCGTCGCCACGAACAGGTGCAGCCCGAACTTGCGTCCCTCGCCGGCGATGAGCACCCCCAGATCCGCGGTGCTCGACAACAACGGATCCGCCGTGACCGACGGCAGGATGTTGTGGGCCTCGTCCACCACGACGAGCATCGGCAGGCGCCGCCGTCGCAGCATCCACAGCCGGCCCAGCAGCCCGAGGGACACCGCGGCGCGCTCCCCGGGGCTGTTCAGACTGCCGAGATCGATCACGAAGCACCGGCCCGTGCGCACGTCGAGTTCGGCGGCCGAGCGTTCCTCCCCTCGCCGCCACAGCTCCCACGACGCGATCCCCAGATTGTCGATGCGGGTCGCGAGACGCTCCGTCGCGGGGTCCGCCGCCGCCGCGGACCGCACGTCCGCGACGGAGTAGGGCGCGTCGAGGGCAGCGGTGACGCGGCGCAGGGCCGAGTACTCGTCGAGATCGTGCACCGGGTCCAGGCGCAGCAGCAGCGCCTGCGCGACGAGGGGAAGGTCGCTCAGGTCCAGGCACAGCAGGTGGTCGGAGCCGGTGCCGCGGGCCCGTACCACCCGCACTCCGGTGGCGGCCCCGCGATGCCGCTGCGCGGCGGGGGAGTCGTCCTCCGGATCCCGCAGCCGGCCGAGGTGTACGTGGTCGGAGTTGGGGTCGAGCACCACGATCGGCAGGGTCGTCGCGGCGAGCAGCCGCTCGAGGACCGCGCCGGTGGTGTACGTCTTGCCGGAGCCGGACTGGCCGCACATGAAGGTGTGCCGGGCGAAGCCCGCCGGGTGCAGCCGCGCCGCCACGGCCGGGGCGTGCAGCAGGGTGCCGACGTCGAGACTGCCGGTGAGGGCGGCCGCGAGCGTCGCCGTCTCGGCCGCGGTGGCCGGGCGCACATGCCGCTCGGGAAACGGGGCGACTTCCGCCGTGGCGGCGAACCGGTCGTCGCCGAACACGCCCAGCACACTCGCGGACCCCGCCAGCGTCCGCACCATGGCGCGGCCGCGCACGGAGCGCACCGGCAGACCCGGTTCGTCCACGGCGACGTCGACGTCCGCGCCCTCGCGCTCGACGATGCGCACGCTGCGGACCTGCACGGCGAGACGGCGCTCGTCGTCGAGTTCGACGACCGCGAATCCGCCGACCTCCAGGCCGACGTCCACCGGTCCGGTGAGAAGTACCTCACGACCGTCGGCGGACAACGCGGCGGTGACGACCCGGAACCGGTCGGCGAGGGCGGTACGGACGTCGTCGAACGAGACCATGGTCACATTCCTACCGCAACGACCGCCGTTGCAGGGCCCGCGCCTTTTGGCAAATCCCGCGAAACTGGGACACTGGAGGTCGTGACTGCGACCCCCGATGCATCTCGCGCCCGCGACTCCGTTTCCACCGCACTGTTCGACCGGGCGTCGAAGGTGATTCCCGGGGGTGTGAACTCGCCGGTCCGCGCGTTCGGATCGGTCGGCGGCACCCCGCGCTTCGTCGCCTCCGCATCCGGCTGCACCCTGACCGACGTGGACGGCAATTCGTATGTCGACCTGGTGTGTTCGTGGGGGCCGATGATCCTCGGCCATGCGCACCCGGCCGTCGTCGACGCGGTGCGCAGTGCCGCCACGACCGGGCTGTCGTTCGGCGCGCCGACCGCCGGTGAGGTGGAACTCGCCGAGGAGATCGTGGCCCGCATCGAGCCCGTCGAGCAGGTCCGGCTCGTCAACTCCGGTACCGAGGCGACGATGAGTGCGGTGCGACTGGCACGCGGATTCACCGGCCGGACCAAGATCGTCAAGTTCGCGGGCTGTTATCACGGTCACGTCGACGCCCTGCTCGCCGACGCCGGCTCCGGCGTCGCCACCTTCGGGCTGCCGACGTCGCCGGGTGTGACGGGCGCCCAGGCCGAGGACACCATCGTCCTGCCGTACAACGACCTCGAGGCGGTGCGCGCGGCGTTCGCGGCCGAACCGGGGAAGATCGCGGCGGTGATCACCGAAGCCGCGGCCGGCAACATGGGCACCGTCCCGCCGCTGCCCGGCTTCAACGCCGGTCTGCGCGAGCTGACCCGCGAGCACGGCGCGCTGCTGATCATGGACGAGGTGATGACCGGGTTCCGGGCGGGACCGGCCGGGTGGTACGGCATCGACGGCGTCGCCGGTGACCTCATGACGTTCGGCAAGGTGATGAGCGGCGGACTGCCCGCGGCCGCGTTCGGCGGCCGCGCCGACGTGATGGCCCATCTCGCGCCGGCCGGGCCCGTCTACCAGGCCGGCACCCTGTCGGGCAATCCGGTCGCCGTCGCCGCCGGCCTCGCCAGCCTGCGCGCCGCCGACAGCGACGCCTACGCCGCGCTCGACCGCAACGCCACCACCCTCGGACGGATGCTCGGTGAGGCGCTGACGGCGGAGGGCGTGGCCCACCGGGTCCAGTTCGCCGGCACCATGCTCAGCGTGTTCTTCACCGAGGAGCCGGTCACCGACTACGCGCAGGCCAAGGCCGCGCAGACGTGGCGGTTCCCGGCGTTCTTCCATGCCCTGCTCGACCACGGCGTCTACGCCCCGCCGAGCGCGTTCGAGACGTGGTTCGTCTCGTCCGCGCTCGACGACGACGCGTTTTCCCGCATCGCCGACGCACTGCCGCACGCCGCGAAGGCGGCGGCCGCCGCCACCGCCTGAGCGCGCCCCTTCCAGGCCGTCCACACCCGCCGCACACCCGAGGAACTCCCACGTGACCGAACCTGCCCCGTCCGAGACCCGCACCATCGTGCACGTGCTCCGGCACGGCGAGGTGCACAACCCCAGCGGCATCCTCTACGGCCGGCTGCCCGGCTTCCGGCTGTCCGTGACCGGGGAGGCGCAGGCCCGGTCGGTGGCCTCGGCCCTCGCCGACCACGACATCGCGCACATCGTCGCCTCCCCGCTCGAGCGGGCCCAGCAGACCGCCCAGCCCATCGCGGACAAGCACGGCCTGCCGGTGGCGACGGACGAGAACCTCGTCGAGGCGGGCAACCAGTTCGAGGGCCTGCGGGTGGCCGTCGGCGACGGGGCGCTGCGCCGCCCGCGGCACTGGTGGAAGCTGCGCGACCCGTTCACCCCCTCGTGGGGTGAGCCCTACCTGCAGATCGCGCACCGCATGCTGGCCGCGGTCAACGCCGCTCGTGTCGCCGCCGTGGGCCGCGAAGCCGTGTGCGTGAGCCATCAGCTTCCGGTGTGGACCCTCCGCCGCTTCCTCGAGGGGGAACGGCTGTGGCACAACCCGCAGCACCGGCAGTGCAGCCTGGCGTCGCTGACCTCGCTGGTGTACCAGGGGGACACCCTGGTCGACATCGTCTACTCCGAACCGGCCGGGGCCTCGGACCCGACCGTCCACGGCGCATGAGTCGCCGGGCCACGCGACGGGCGGCGCTGGCGGCGACGGCGCTGGCCTGCGGCGTCCTCACCTCGTGCGCCACCGGCGACGACGCCGTCGCCACCGGCGGCACCTTCGACTTCGTCTCGCCGGGCGGTCAGACCCGCATCTTCTACGACCCGCCCGCCGAGCGCGGCACCCTCGGGACGCTCTCGGGGGAGGACCTGATGAACGAGGGCGAGACGATCTCGCTCGACGACTACGCCGGCCAGGTGGTGGTGCTCAACGTGTGGGGCCAGTGGTGCGCCCCGTGCCGTAGCGAGGCCGACGACCTCGAACAGGTCTACGAGGCCACCGAGGACCAGGGCGTGCAGTTCCTCGGCATCAACGTCCGCGACAACCAGCGCGACAAGGCCCAGGACTTCGTCGTCGACAACCGGGTCGGCTACCCGTCGATCTACGACCCGTCGATGCGCTCGCTGCTGGCGCTGGGAGCGAACTACCCGACGTCGGTCGTCCCCACCACCGTCGTCCTCGACCGTGACCACCGCGTCGCGGCGGTCTTCCTCACCGAACTGCTCGCGAGCGATCTGCAGCCCGTCGTCGAGCGGGTCGCCGCGGAAGCCCCCGCCGAGCAGTGACATGGGTGGTGCAGTCGTGAGCAGCAATTCGCTCGTGAGCGAAGCCGTCCTCGCCGCGGGCATCGGGGACACCTTCCAGTCGGTCGCCTCGTCCGGCCCGCTGCTGCTGGCCCTCGGAGCGTGCCTGCTGGCCGGGCTCGTGTCCTTCGCGTCGCCCTGCGTGGTGCCGCTGGTGCCCGGCTACCTGTCCTATCTGGCCGGGGTCGTGGGCGCCGAGGCGCCGGCGGTCACCGCCGCCGAGGCGCGTGGACGCACCACCACCGTCCGCGCCGACGGACGGCTGCGCGTCGCCGGAGCAGCCGCGCTGTTCGTCGCCGGATTCACGGTGGTGTTCGTCCTCGCCACCGCGTCGGTGTTCGGGGCGATCTCCGCGCTCGCCGTCAACCGCGAGCTGCTGATGCGGATCGGCGGGGTGGTCACCATCGTGATGGGCCTGGTTTTCGTCGGCCTGATCCCGGCGCTGCAGCGCGACACCCGCCCCGAACCCCGGCGGATCTCCGGCCTGGCCGGCGCGCCGCTGCTCGGCGGCGTCTTCGCCCTCGGCTGGACGCCGTGCCTCGGTCCCACCCTTGCCGGGGTGATCTCCCTGGCCGCCGGCACCGAGGGCGCCACCGCCGCCCGGGGCGTCGCGCTCATCGTGGCGTACTGCCTCGGTCTCGGGTTGCCTTTCGTCGTACTCGCGCTGGGCTCCGCCCGGGCCCTGCGCGGGGTGGGCTGGTTGCGCGCCCACGCCCGCACCGTCCAGCTCGTCGGCGGCTTCATGCTCGTGGCCGTCGGAATCGCCCTCGTCACCGGCGCCTGGGACGTGTTCGTCTCCTGGATCCGGGACGCCTTCATTTCCGAGGTCACGCTCCCCATATGACGGCCACCGACACACCCACCGCCCCACCGTCACCGACCCCGCCGCGGCAGGGCCCGGCCGGTCGCGCCGCGGCGTTCGTCCGCAACACCTGGCGCGGCCTGACGTCGATGCGCACCGCGCTGGTGCTGCTGTTCCTGCTCGCGCTGGCCGCGATCCCCGGCGCCCTGCTGCCGCAGCGCAGCCTCAACGCCGGCAAGGTCGACGAGTACATCGCCGCGCGCCCGACCCTCGGTCCGCTGATGGACCGGCTGGAGCTGTTCGACGTGTTCGGCAGCTTCTGGTTCACCGCGATCTACGTGCTGCTGTTCGTCTCCCTGATCGGCTGCATCCTGCCGCGCTGCACCGAGTACTACCGGGCGCTGCGCACCCGGCCCGTGCCGGCGCCGCGCAACCTGTCGCGACTGCCGCACCATCTCGAGACCACGGTCGACGGCGCCCCGGACGAGGTGCTCGCCCGGGTGCGGGGCCAGCTGCGGGGCTGGCGCGTCGCCGAGCGTGGCGAGACGGCCGCCCGCCGGGGCGCGCGCGACGGGGAACTCACCCTCTCCGCGGAGAAGGGATACCTGCGCGAAGCCGGCAACCTGCTGTTCCACCTCGCGCTGGTGGGGCTGCTCGCCGCGGTCGCGGTGGGCAAGCTGTTCGGCTACGAGGGCCAGCGCATCCTGGTCGCCGACGGTGAGGAGTTCTGCACCAGCTCGCCGGCGGCGTTCGACTCCTTCCGCGCGGGCAACACCCTCGACGGCACGGGCCTGACTCCGATGTGCATCCGCGTGAAGGACTTCTCCGCGGACTATCTCGACAACGGCCAGGCGGAGATGTTCACCTCGAACATCGACTATCAGGCGGGCGCCGACCTGGCGACGAACACCTGGCGCGAGGCCCAGCTGAAGGTCAACCACCCGCTGCGGGTCGGCAGCGACCGCGTCTACCTGCAGGGCCACGGTTTCGCGCCGTCCTTCACGGTGACATGGCCCGACGGCGAGACCCGCACCGAGACGCTGCAGTGGCGACCGGACGACGCGACCACCTTCCTCAGCAGTGGTGCGATGCGGTTCGACCCGCCGGGCGGAATGTACCCGGATGCCGACGAGCGGCGGCGCAACCAGATCGCGATCGAGGGGCTGTTCGCGCCCACCGCGGTGTTCCACGGCAACCTGTTGTCCTCCGGCTACCCGGCGCTGACCGATCCCGCCGTCGCGATCGACATCTACAAGGGCGACACGGGCCTGGACACCGGCACTCCGCAGTCGCTGTTCTCCCTCAACGGCGAGCTGATCAACCAGGGCCGGCTCGTCAAGCAGGACCGCGTGAACCTGTATGCGGGAGAGAGCGTGACACTCGCCGACGGGACGCAGATCCGGTTCGACGGCGCGACCGACTTCGTGAACCTGCAGGTCTCCCACGACCCGGCGCAGACGTGGGTGCTGGTGTCGGCCGTCACGATGATGGCGGGGCTGCTGGTGTCGCTGCTGATCAAACGTCGCCGCGTCTGGGTGCGGGTCTACCCGGCCGGTACAGTGGCCGACGGGGAACGACGTACCGTAGTAGAACTCGGTGGTCTCGCCCGGACCGACCAGGCCGGATGGGGTGACGAGTTCGAGCGTCTGACCGGCCGACTGCTCGGCGACGACACGACCGCACGTGCGAAGGCAGCACAGGAGAAGAAGGCATGACCCTCAACGAGACCCTCGCGCAGTACAGCGACTGGGCGTTCGAATCGGCGTTCGCGGTACTGGTGCTCGCGCTGGTGCTGCTGATCGCCGAGTACGCGTCGCACCGGGCCGACCTCGTCGCCGAGCGCGAGCGCAAACTCGTCGCCGTGGGCGCGGCGGCCGAGCCGCCGCCGGTGCCGGCCGGGCCGGGCCGGGTCGAGGAGGTGGGGGGCCGGACGCTGTCCGAGCGTCTCGGCAACATGGGGCGCGCGCTCGTCGTCGTGGTGGCTGCCCTGCAGGTGACGTCGATCGTGCTGCGCGGGCTGTCCACCGAGCGCTTCCCACTCGGCAACATGTACGAGTTCGTGGCCATGGCGTGCGCCGCGGCGGTGCTGTTCGGGCTGGTGGTGCTGCGCAAGCCGGCCTACCGGATCATGTGGGTCTACCTGCTCGTGCCGGTGCTGATCCTGATGTTCCTCGCGGCGACCGTGCTGTACGCCGACGCCGCCCCCGTCGTGCCCGCCCTGCAGTCGTTCTGGCTGCCCATCCACGTGACCATCATCAGCGTCGGCAGCGGCATCTTCCTGGTCTCCGGCGTCGCCAGCCTGCTGTTCCTGCTGCGCATCCGGTTCCCGAAGGGCGAGGAGGGCCGCGGCGTGTTCGGCCGGATCGCCGAACGCCTGCCCGACGCGCAGACCCTGGACCGTCTCGCCTACCGCACCACCATCATCGGGTTCCCGCTGTTCGGTGCCGGCATCATCCTGGGCGCGATCTGGGCCGAGGCCGCGTGGGGCCGGTTCTGGGGCTGGGATCCCAAGGAGACCGTCTCCTTCATCACCTGGGTGATGTACGCGGCGTACCTGCACGCCCGCGCGACGTCGGGCTGGCGCAACACCCGTGCGGCGTGGATCAACGTCGCCGGGTTCGTCGCCATGCTGTTCAACCTCTTCATCATCAACATGGTGGTCTCCGGTCTGCATTCGTACGCCGGCCTGAACTGATCTGTTATCGTCCGCGTCGGCCGGGCCGTGGGGGACCGGGGACGGGGGACGACAGCGTGGTGCCGCAGGAGGGCGAGCGGGCGGGGACAGCACAGCCGTCGGCGCGGGATCTGGACGCGTCGCTGCTCGTGAACCGGGTACAGTCGGCGCCCGCGCGGGGGTGGCGTCGGGCCGTGTACCGCGGCACCGGCGGGCGCATCGATCCGGGCGACGGCCGGCGGGACCGGCAGCGGCGTGAGTTGACAGAGCAGGTGCGCGGACCGCTCCGGGGCTGCTACCGGATCGCACTGCTGAGCTTGAAGGGCGGGGTGGGAAAGACCACTACCACGGTCACGCTCGGATCCACGTTCGCGTCCCTGAGAGGCGACCGGGTGATCGCGGTGGATGCCAACCCCGACCGGGGAACGCTCAGCCAGAAGGTCGCCGACCGGACCTCGGGGACGGTGCGCACGCTGCTGCGCGACGAGGCGAGCATCCGCCGCTACGGCGATGTCCGGGCCCATACGGCACAGAATCGGCATCGGCTCGAGGTGCTGGCCTCGGACAGCGATCCGGCCGTCTCGGAGGCGTTCAGCGCGCGGGACTACGAGCGGACGCTGGCAATCCTCGAACGTTTCCACACGATCGTGCTCACCGACTGCGGCACCGGACTGATGCACTCGGCGATGCGGGCGATCCTCGAGAACGCGGACACACTGGTGGTGGTCAGTTCCGGCTCGGTGGACGGTGCGCGCAGCGCCTCGGCGACGCTGGACTGGCTCGACGCCCACGGCTACCGGGCCCTCGTGGCCCGTTCCGTGGCTGTGGTCAACGCCGTGCGGCCCCGGTCCGGCAAGGTGGACGTGGACCGGTTGGTCGAGCACTTCGCGCGGCGCTGCCGCGCCGTCCACGTGCTGCCGTTCGATCCGCACCTCGAGGAGGGCGCGGAGGTCGACCTGGCCCGACTGCAGCCACGCACCCGGCGGGCGCTGCTGGAACTGGCGGCGGGGGTCGCCGCCGACTTTCCGCGCCGAGGCGGCCTCGGCGAGCGCAGCGACGGGGGATGACCCTGGGCGAGCGCAGCGACGGGGGATGACCCTGGGCGAGCGCAGCGACGGGGGATGACCCCTGCGAGCGCAGCGAGGGATCACTCCGGCGCGAGCGCAGCGACGGAGCGGGCGCCGCGGCCCGAGGTCAGTCTCCGGGGTCCTGATCGGGGCCGGGGGTGCCGTCGGTGGACCTGCGACGGAACTCCCGGTCGACCTTCCAGAGGAAGTCCGGGTCGTCGTCGGGGCCGATCACGCGGGTGGGCTGGGAGCGAAGTCCGGGACCGAACGCCTTCCACAGCAGCACCGCAATCGTGAGGGCACCGACTATGGCCAACAGGTAGAGCACCACGCACCTCCTCGCCGCGAGCAGTCCGCCGGCGTTTCCGCGGCCGGCCGGGCCTGCTCCTTCAGTCTATTCGTTGTGACGAGGGTGCCGGTGCGCCCCGGGTCCCCGATGCGGCGTAGGCCCGGGTCAGCGGGTGGCTTCGGTGGTGAGGGAGCGCAGCAGCGCCAGCACCTCGGACTCCCGGAAGCGGCGGTGCCCGCCCGGGGTTCGCAGCGAGCCGAGCCGGCCGGCGTGGGCCCAGCGGGTGACCGTCTTCGGGTCCACGTGGAACAGCGCCGCGACCTGGCCGGGGGTCAGCAGTGATTCCTTCGCGCCGTTGAATGCGGGTGCGCTCATCGATGGTCCTTCCGGGTGTTTCGTCTCGTTCGGATCGTCGTGGCCATGTTGACACCGAATACCCTGGTTGCTCGAACGGTCTACGGTTGGTAAAGCGGAAGTAATAGACAAAACGGACGGTCGACCAGATGGGCCGCGGCGCGCGGCGGTTACCCTGGACGGGTGAGTGAAGCATCGCAGAACCGTCCTGACCAGCCCGGAAATCCCGGCCGGCCCGGCAACGCCGGCACCGACAGAGGCACCCTGGCCCGGGACGTCGCCCTCTACTCGCTGGCCCGGCTGGGCCTCGTCCTCGTGCTCGCCGTGGTGATCCTCTACCTTCCCCGCCTGTTCGGGGTGGAGATCCCGTTGCTGGTCGCCGCGCTCTTCGCGGTGCTGATCGCGCTGCCGCTCTCGCTCGTCGTGTTCGCGCCGCTGCGCCGCCGGGTGAACGCGGGCATCGCATCCGTCGACGCGCGCCGACGCGCCGACCGGGCCGACCTCCAGTCCCGGCTGCGTGGCGAGGATCGTTAGGTGAGCGAAGGCGTCGTCGACCGCAGTGCGTCGCGGGAGTGGGTGGATCGTGCCGTCCAGCTGATCGAGGCCGACTCCCAGCGCAGCGCCGACACGCATCTCCTGCGCTATCCGCTGCCTCCCGAGTGGGGCGTGCAGCTGTACCTCAAGGACGAGTCCACGCACATCACCGGCAGCTTGAAGCACCGGCTCGCGCGATCGCTGTTCCTCTACGCCATCTGCAACGGCTGGGTGCGTGCGGACACCCCGATCATCGAGGCGTCGTCCGGCTCGACCGCCGTCAGCGAGGCGTACTTCGCGAAGCTGCTCGGCCTCGACTTCGTCGCGGTCATGCCGCGGAGCACCAGTCCGGCCAAGGTTGCGCTCATCGAGGCGCAGGGTGGGCAGTGCCACTTCGTCGACCGGCCGCCGGAGATCTATGCCGAGGCGCGCCGGCTCGCCGCCGAGCTGGGCGGTCACTACATGGACCAGTTCACGCACGCGGAACGAGCCACCGACTGGCGCGGCAACAACAACATCGCCGAATCGATCTTCACCCAGCTGCAGCTCGAGGAACATCCGATCCCGGAGTGGATCGTCGTCGGCGCCGGCACCGGCGGCACCAGCGCCACCGTCGGCCGGTACATCCGGTACCGCCGGCACCGTACCCGGCTGGCCGTCGTCGATCCCGAGAACTCCGCGTTCTACGGCGGGTACGAGACGGGATCGGCGGACTACACGACGGGCATGCCGTCGCGGATCGAGGGCATCGGACGGCCCCGCGTGGAGCCGTCGTTCGTCGGGCAGGTGGTGGATCGGATGATCCGGGTGCCGGACGCCGCCTCGATCGCCGCGATGCGTCACGCGAGCGAAGCGCTGGGCCGCCGCGTCGGGGGCTCGACCGGGACCAATCTCTGGGGTGCGTTCGGCCTGATCGCGGCGATGATCGCCGACGGCCGGCACGGCAGCGTCGTCACCCTCCTGTGCGACGGCGGGGAACGCTACGCGGGTACCTATTTCGACGACGAGTGGGTGGCCGGGGAGGGTCTGGACCTCGCCGGCCCGACCGCGACGCTCGAGAAGTTCGCGGCCACCGGCAGATGGGCGGCCTGAGCCTCGCCGCCCCGGACCCTACGAGTCCGTAGCCTACGGGTGCGTAGGTTCGGTATCGTGAGGACATGGAGCGCCCCGCCGTGTCCCTGGACAACTACGAAGCCGTGTACGACTTCTACCTCGGGCACCGGCAGAGCCGGCCCGTCGCCCGGGCGGCCTACGCCCTGCTCGCCGCTCGGTATCGCCCCCGGGTGTGCTGCGCAGGGGACGTCCGCGATCGTCTCCGCGAACTCGTGCGGGGCGGGACGCCCCTGCTGATCGTCGCCAACCATCTCACCCACAGCGATCAGTACGTCCTCGCCGCGACGGCGTGGCGCTCGCCGCTGCGCCCGGTGATCGGCAGGACGCGGGTGCTGGCGAAGGACGAGCTGTTCGCCGACGAGTCACGACGCCGCAAGGTCGACATGATGGGTGGGATCCCGGTCTTCCGGGCCAAGAACCACGGCCTGCGGGCGGTCTCCGACGCCGGACGCCGGATGATGGACGTCTCCGCCGCCCGGCTGCATCGCGGCGACAGTGTCGCGATCTTCCCGGAGGGCACCTGCAACGAGGGCGACCCCACGCGGTTGCAGCCGCTCGGGACCGGCATCGGCCACATCGTCCGCCGGGCGCGCGACCTGGGGGCGCAGCCCGCCCTGGTGTGCGTCGGGATCGGATACGGGCCGGACAAGGACCCGTCGCGTCCGGCGAGTGTGTTCCTCACCGGCCCGGTCACCGACCTCGACGGCAGGGTCCGTGACGTCACGCGCCTGGTGCAGGACGAACTACAGCGTGCCGTGGACGCTGCCGTCGCGCGGTACTGATCGGGTGGCCGGACCCGTCCTGTCAACTTGTCTTGACGTTCGCCGGTTGTCAACGTAAATTGACGGCATGACCGAGGCCACCACGCTCGCCGCCGCCGCCGGAAGCCCCGATCCCGCGGAGGGGCTGCGGGCGGTGCGCGCCCTGCGACGGTTGCTCGAGCGGCTCGAGGCGATCCAGGTCGACAACGCCCGCCGGCAGGGCTGGTCGTGGCAGGCGATCGCCGATGCGCTCGAGGTGAGCAGGCAGGCCGTCCACCAGAAGTACAACCGGAAGCGTGGGTGATCCGCCGTGTTCGAACGATTCACCGCCGGCGCGCGAGCCGCCGTCGTCACCGCGCAGGAAGAGGCCCGGGAGCTGGACGCCCGACGGATCGAGCCGGCCCACCTGCTGCTCGGCGTCCTCGGCACCGCGGACACGACGCTCCGTGACCTGCTCGCCGACCTGGGTCTCACCGCCGGGACCGTGCGCAGCGAACTGGTCCGGGACGCCGGGATGCTCGGCGACGAGGACGCCGCCGCGCTCGGCGCCATCGGCATCGACCTCGATTCCGTCCGGGCGAGGCTCGAGGAGAGCTTCGGCGAGGGCGTCCTCGATCGGGGACCAGGCGGCGGCCGGCGGGGACCGTTCGCGCGGCATCTGCCGTTCCATCCTGCCGCGAAGAAGTCCCTGCAACTCGCCCTGCGGGAAGCTCTCGCGCGGCGGGACCGCGTCATCGGCTGCGAGCACCTGCTGCTCGGAATCCTGCGCTCCGACGACGATCGTGCCCGCACACTGGTCGAGTCACACGTCCCCCGCAGGGTCCTGCGCGACCGTCTGCGTGACTACCGGGGCCGGGCGGCCTGACCGTCCGGGATTCGCGACGGCGTCCCCGGGGGCCGGATGTGGAACAGTGTCGGCATGATCAACTTCCTGGTCCGGCTGGTCCTCAACGCCGTCGCCATCTGGCTGGCGGCCCAGTGGGTCTCCGGCATCGACTTCACGGGATCCGGCACCGGCGCCACCGACGAGATCATCGCCCTGCTGGTGATCGCGCTCGTCTTCACCGTCGTCAACGCATTCGTCAAGCCGCTCGTGCAGTTGCTGTCGCTACCGCTGCTCATCCTGACGCTGGGTCTGTTCACCCTCGTCGTGAACGCGCTGATGCTCCTGCTCACCGCATGGCTGAGCGAGTTCACCGACTACGGTCTGACCGTCGAGGGATTCTGGACCGCGTTCTGGGGCGCCCTGATCATCTCGATCGTCAACTGGGCGCTCGGCCTGCTGGTGCCCGACCGGAAGTGAGGTTTGCGGGCGCGACCGCTCAGGCGACGAACAGCGCCGCCGCGGTCGCGACGGCCCAGGCCAGCATCGCCACGCCCGAGTCCCGCAGCGCCGGGATCAGGTGCATACCGAGACCACCGGATCGCACCGGTGCGTGGGCACGCACCGCGAACGGCAGCGCGAGCAGGCCCGCCAGCGCCCACGGCGTGCGCGCCACCAGGGCCAGCGACGCCACGAACGGCACGGCCAGCAGGATCAGGTGCAGCGTCCGGGTCCGCGGGTCGCCCAACCGCACCGCGAGCGTGCGCTTGCCCGAGACGGTGTCGGTGGGGATGTCGCGCAGGTTGTTGGCCACCAGCACCGCGCTCGAGAACGAACCCACTGCCACCGCGCACGCCAGCCCGACCCAGTCGATCCGGCCGGCCTGCACGAACTGCGTGCCCGACACGGCGACCAGCCCGAAGAACACGAACACCGCGACCTCGCCGAACCCGCTGTAGCCGTAGGGACTGCGGCCGCCGGTGTAGTACCAGGCGCCGGCGATGCACACCGCACCGACCAGGAGCAGCCACCAGGCGCTCGTGAGCGCCAGCGCGATCCCGGCGATCGCGCCCACTCCGAAGCACGCGAACGCGGCCCGCTTGACCGCGGCCGGCGCCGCCGCGCCCGAACCCACCAGCCGCAGCGGACCGACGCGGTCGTCGTCGGTCCCGCGGATGCCGTCGGAGTAGTCGTTGGCGAAGTTGACCCCGACGATCAGCGCGAGCGCGACCACCAACGCCAGCAGCGCCTTCCACCACACCGCGCCGTCGAGCGCGGCTGCGGCGCCGGTACCGGCGACGACCGGGGCGATCGCGTTGGGAAGTGTGCGCGGACGGGCGCCTTCGAGCCATTGACCAGCGGTTGCCATGCGTCGATCCTGCCATCGAGCGAATAGGGCATCCCGCCGGGCCGAGGAGACGACCGAGGGAGATGACCGATCCGCCCGCTCGGCCGTGACGGGTCGACCTACGAGAACCGGGCGACCAGCGCCCGCCGGTCCACCTTGCCGGGGCCGCGCAACGGCAGGGCGGGGACGACGTACAGCGCCCGCGGGGCCGCGGTGACGTCCAGCGAGGCGCTCGTCCAGGCTCGCAGTTCGTCGAGGGTGGGGGAGGCGCCGGCCTCCGGGACGACGACGACCGCCACCCGCTGGCCGAGCCGCGGATCGGGCAGGCCGATCACGGCGCACTCGCGGACCGCGGGGTGCTCGAGCAGGACGGCCTCGACGACCTGCGGCACGACGGTGAGGCCGCCCGTGGAGACGGCCTCGTCCAGGCGCCCCAGGATGCGCAGGATCCCGTCGGCGAGTTCGCCCGCGTCGTCCGTGCGGAACCAGCCGGGCTCCGCGAACGCCGGATGATCGGGCAGACCACGGTAGCCGCGGGCAAGGGTGACCCCGCCGAGCCACACCCGGGACTGCGCGTCGACCCGGACCGTGGTCCCGGCCAGCGGGACGCCGTCGTACACGCACCCGCCGCACGTCTCGCTCATCCCGTAGGTGCGGACCACGGTGATCCCGGCGTCCCGCGCCCGGCGCAGGGCCGGAGCGGGCGTGGCGGCACCGCCCAGCAGGATCGCATCCAGCTCGGCGAGAGCCGCGACGGCGGCCGGGTGATCGAGGGCCTTGATCAGCTGGGTGGGCACCAGCGACGTGTAGCGCCGTCCTGCGGGCATCGCGGCGATCGCCGCGGGCAACCGGACCGGATCGAAGCCGCCGGCGACGTCGATCACCACGGGCCTGGTTCCCGCCAGCAGGCCCCGCAGCAGCACCTGCATGCCGGCGATGTGGTGGGCGGGCAGCGCCAGCAGCCACGAGCCGGGCCCGCCGAGACGCTCGTGCGTGGCGTCCCCGCTGGCCCGCAGCGCTGCGGCGGTCAACTGGGCGCCCTTCGGGGTGCCCGTGGTGCCCGAGGTGGCGACGACGAGACCGATGCCGTCGTCGACGGGTTCGCCCGGGCGCAGGGCCCCGGTCAGTCGCCGGATCTCCCGGTCGTCGGCGGCCGGCACCGGGAGCAGGGCCGGTCCGTCGCCGTCGAGCATGCGCCGGAGTGCGGGCAGGACCGCCTGCACGGCGTCGCCGGAGGGGACTGGCAGCACCTCGAGGTTCATGTGGCGGGGCCGGTGAGGGGCCATCCTCCGGTCTCGAGGTGCCGGCGCACCCGATCGATGTCCTGTTCGAGCGGCATCTCGTTGGTGATCTTCGTGATCAGCACGGCGATGTCCGTCTTCGAGATGGGCAGGTCCCCGTCGTCGACGAGGGCGTGCGCGACCTGGTCGACCTCGTCCTCCGACAGCCGCCGGCTGAGCAGCGCGAACAGCGGCACGTAGTCCTGTTCCGGCACGCCCTCCGGATAACCGGCACGCAGCCATTCGATGATGGAGGTGAGGAACGGCGGAAGCGTCACGGGGGCACCTCCTCAGTCCGTCCCGTCGTCGCCGGTCACCACGGTCCCGTCCTCGGCGACCACCGGCCAGCCCCCCGCGGCGAGGTGCCCGGCGACTCGTTCGAGGTCCTCCTCCGACGGTTCCTCGTGGAGCACGCCGGCGATGATCTGCTTGAGCGTGTCGTAGTCGACGTGGCGCTCGGGATGCTCGTGGGCCGTGGCGATCGACATCTCGCACACTTCGGCGATCTCCTCGTCCGTCAGACGCCGGCGCAGCACGGCGAGCAGCGCGAAGTGATCCTTGGCCGGGATGCCTTCCGGGTAGCCGGTACGCAGCCAGTCGAGGACCGAACGGAGCGAGTACTTGGACAATGTCGTTCTTTCGTGGGACGGACGGCGGGGCGGTGGCTCAGAAGAGGTCGAGGCCGAAGGTGCTCGACAGGAAATCCGAGGCCAGCAACAGTATCCCCGCGACGATCGCGATCAGCACGACGGCGAAGCAGACGACGGCACCGGCGATGCCGAGCGGGTTCGGCCGGGCCTGCTCACCTGCGCGACCCGCCACGAGCGAGCGCATGCCGAGCGCGAAGACCGCCGGCAGGCCCGCCCCGAAGAAGAGGCCGACGAGGACGACCTGCCACAGCGAGCTCAGGGTGTTCGTCAACAGGGTCACGGGCGTCCCTCCGTGGGAGTGGTCGGTGCGGCCGGCACGTCCTCGGGCGCCGGGGCCGGGGCCGGGGTCTGCGCGGGAGCGAGCTTGCCGTCCCACTCCGCGGTGACGTTTGAGGCGTCGATCGGCTGCCGGCGCGAGCGCACGTACATCAGCAGCGACAGCGCGCACAGCACCGCGAACACCACCACCACACCCGGCAGGCCGCCGATCAGGTGGGCCAGCCCCCAGCACAGGGCGCCGACGAGGGCCGCCGACGGCAGGGTGATCAGCCAGGCGACGGCCATGCGGCCGGCGACGCCCCAGCGCACGTTCGCCGACCGGGTGCCGAGTCCGGACCCCAGGATCGACCCGGTCGCCACGTGGGTGGTCGACAGGGGCAGGCCGAAGTGGCTCGAGGTGAGGATGATCGCGGCCGACGACGACTCGGCCGCCATGCCCTGCGGGGGTGCGATCTCCACCAGCCCCTTGCCGAGGGTGCGGATGATGCGCCAGCCGCCGAGGTACGTGCCCAGGGCGATCGCGACGGCGCAGGAGAACTTCACCCAGAACGGCATCTCTGCGTCGGCGGTGATGCTGCCGTGCGCGACGAGCGCCAGGAAGATCACGCCCATCGTCTTCTGCGCGTCGTTGGTGCCGTGCGCGAGCGAGACCAGCGAGGCCGAGCCGATCTGGCCGATGCGGAAGCCGTGACCGCGCGTCTCGTCGGGCACCGCGCGGGTGATGCGGTGCACCGACCAGGTGCCCACGGTGGCGACGAGTGCCGCGACCACCGGCGCCAGCAGCGCCGGAATGATCACCTTGCCGATCACCCCGTCCCACACCACGCCGCCGATTCCGAGCGACGCCAGGGCCGCGCCGATGAGGCCGCCGAACAGCGCGTGCGACGAGCTCGACGGCAGGCCGAACAGCCACGTCGCGAGGTTCCAGAGGATGCCACCGACGAGACCGGCGAACACGATGAGCAACAGGGCCTCGCCGCCGGTGCTGTCGAGGTTGACCACCCCCTTGGCGACCGTCGCGGCGACCTCGACCGACAGGAATGCGCCGACCAGGTTGAGCGAGGCGGAGAGGGCGACCGCGACCTTCGGTTTCAGGGCGCCGGTGGCGATCGATGTCGCCATCGCGTTCCCGGTGTCGTGGAAGCCGTTGGTGAAGTCGAATGCGAGGGCAGTGACTACCACCACCAGGAGGACGACAAGCTCTGCGGTCACATCTGCCGATTGTGAGGTAGCCGGTGGGTAAAAGTACAGCGACGGATCGGTGAACACCGATACCTCGACGGCTCCGCCGGTGGCAGCGTGCCCGCGCCGGTTCCCCGCTGTGCGGAGTTTCACTCACTGATGGACGTGTGACCGACTTCACGACAGGTCTCACTGACCGGGAATCCCACGTCGCGGCCTCTGCGGCCCTGGCTAGCTTTCGCCGCACCACCCCTCCCGAGCCGAACGCCGGACAGGGGTTGCTGTGACGAAGGAGACACCCGACCTTGAACAAGCACACACTCGCCAGGACCGTGCTGGCGCTCACGGCCTCTGTCGCGTTGCTCTCGGCCTGTGCCGGCGAACGCGGCGCCGACCCGTCGGGCGGGGCCGGCACCGGCGGCACCGGAGCCGCCGCGGCCGACACCCTCGCGGTGGACAAGTTCGGCACCCTGGACTCGCCGTGCGGCGAAGGCGACGCCACGGGTGCCACCGACCAGGGCGTGACCGACACCGAGATCAGGATCGGCTACGGCGACGACCGCGGCTACGCCAAGAGCCCGGGCCTGAACAAGGAGATGTCCGACGCCGTCTCCGCGATGATCGACTGGTGCAACGCCCAGGGCGGCATCAACGGGCGCACCATCGTCGGCACCGACTACGACGCCGCGATGACCCAGGCCAACTCGGTCATGCAGGACGCGTGCCGCTCCGAGTTCATGCTGGTCGGTCACGGCTTCGCGATGGACCAGACCGCCGAGCAGACCCGCGTGGCCTGCAACCTCGCGGCGGTGCCCGGGTTCACCGTGTCACCGGAAGCGGCCAACGGCCCGATGACCTACCAGGGCGTGCCGTTCCCCGTGGACTACGCCAACGGCTCGGCCTGGTTCCAGCTGGCACAGCTGCGGCCGGACCTGAAGGACAAGTTCGACCTCGTCGGCAGCACGATGCCGACGATCGTCACGTCCCTGACGAAGGTGCGCTCGATCGCCGAGGCCGCCGGGTTCGAGCTGAAGAACTGCGGCGTCACCATCAACTACGACGGCGAGGCCAGCTACGTCCCGTTCGCCGAGAAGTTCAAAGAGTGCGGCGTCGAAGGCCTGTGGACCTCCCGGTCGCCCGTGCCGAACGAGCTGAACTTCTTCAAGGCGCTCGGGCAGGTCGGCATCGATCCCGTCCTGATGGGTGAGGCCACCTGGTACGGCGAGACCGTCAAGGAGGCCAACGCCGGTGGCCTGCTCGACAACCTGTATGCGGGCATGGGCTTCCAGATGCTCGAGAACGCCGACAAGGTGCCGGCGGTGCAGCAGTACGTCGACCTCGTCGAGGAGCAGGGCGGCAAGACCGCGCTGCTCGGCATGCAGGCCACCTCTTCGTTCCTGCTGTGGGCCACCGCGGCGAAGGAGTGCGGGTCGGACCTGACCCGGCAGTGCATGATCAACGAGCTCTCGCAGATCCACGAGTGGGACGGCGGCGGCCTGCACGCCGTCACCGATCCCGGCGCCAACATGCCCGCCAAGTGCGGACTGATGGTCTCGCTGAAGGGCGACGCATACACGCAGGCGTTCCCGCAGTCCTCCGCCGAGTTCGAATGCAACGACTCCTACCTCGTCGCGACCGCACCCGAGACGTGGGGCACCGAACTCGGTCCGGACCGGATCGCCACCAAGTTCATGAACCCGAACGTGCTCGCGCCGCAGGACTGACCGGCCTGCTCCGACCGGCGGGGCGGTGCCCGCGCGGCGCCGCCCCGCCTCCACACGACCGGTTCTCTACCGACAGGGCTTCACCATGAACACATTCGTGACGTTCACGATCCTGGGCCTCGTGCTCGGGTCCGTGTACGCGATCGCGGCCTCCGGGCTCGTTCTGACCTACAACACCTCCGGAATCTTCAACTTCGCACACGGCGCCCAGGCGATGCTCGGCGCATTCCTCTACTGGCAGCTCACGGCCGGCTGGGGGCTGCCCGTCCCGCTGGCCCTGCTGGTGGTGCTGTTCCTCGCGGGGCCGCTCATGGGCCTGGCGCTGTACGTGGTGATCATGCGGGGCCTGCGGGACACCGCCGAGGTCACCAAGATCGTCGTGACCGTCTCGATCATGCTGGGGATGCTGTTCCTGTCCCAGTGGTTCTGGCATCCCGAGAAGCCCCGCTCGCTGGGCATGTTCTTCGGCGACGACACAGGGATCAGGGTGCTCGGGGCGTTCGTCCGGGTCCACGAGATCCTGTGCGTGCTCGCGGCCGTCGGGATCGCGGTCGGGTTGCGCATGCTCTTCCAGCGCACCCGGACCGGCGCCACGATGCGCGGCGTCGTCGACGATCCCGACCTGCTGCGGCTCAACGGGCACAACCCCGAGCGGATCGCCGCGTTCTCGTGGGCGCTCGGCTCCACCCTCGCCGTCCTCGCCGGCGTGCTGATCACCCCGATCAGCGGCGGCAGCCTCGAGGCGAACATGCTCACCCTGCTCGTCATCGACGCATTCGCGGCCGCCATGTTCGGCCGGCTCAGCTCCATCCCGCGCACCTTCGTCGGCGCCCTCGTCCTGGGCCTCGCCGGCGCCTACCTGATCGGTTACGCGCCCTCCTCGTGGGCGTGGACGTCGAACCTGCGGGTCTCGCTGCCCATGGTGGCGCTGTTCGTGGTGCTGATCGTGCTGCCCCAGGACCGGCTGCGCGGCGCAGCGATGCGCACCCGCGAGCGCTACCACGTGCCGAGCGTGCGCAAGGCCGTGGTGTGGGCGGTCGCGCTCGTTGCGATCGTCTACCTCATCCGGCTGCTCATGGTGGAATCCGCGATCACCACCTTCACCCTCGGCATGACCTTCGCGATCGTCGCGCTGTCGCTGACCCTGCTCACCGGGTACGCGGGGGAGATGAATCTCGCCCCGCTGTCGTTCGGTGCGATCGCCACGATCGTCGTGTTCCACTTCGGGATCACCGGCACCGGGCTCGACCAGCGGTTGACCGTGTGGGGTGTGCTGCTCGCCGTGGCCGTCACCGCGCTCGTCGGCGGGCTCGTCGCCCTCCCGGCGCTACGCCTGCGTGGTCTCTACCTCGCGCTCGCCACCATGGCGTTCGGCGTCTTCGTCTCCAACATGGTGCTGCGTGACACCACCGAGCACGAACTGTTCGGCGTGAAGTTCTCGATCTTCTCGGGTGGTTCGCTGGTGATCCCGCCGCTGCGGATCGGCCCGCTCGACCTGCAGGACGAGACGACGTTCCTCATGATGGCGACGGTGTTGTTCGCGCTGCTCGGTGTCGGTGTCGTCGCACTGCGCAACAGGGGCTACGGTCGTCGCCTGGCGGCGATGAAGGACAGTCCCGCCGCCTCGGCCATGCTCGGGCAGAACCTGATCACCCTCAAGCTGAGCGTGTTCATGCTCTCGGCCGCCATCGCCGGGCTCGGCGGGGTGCTGATGTCGAGCGCCACCGGCGCCGTCGCGGGCGAGAACTTCAACATCATCGTGAGCCTGACCCTGCTCATGCTCACGGTCGTCGCGGGCATCGGATACGTCAGCGGCGCGCTGTTCGGCGGTGTCATGGCCGGCGTGGGCTTCGCGGTCATCATGGTCTCGTTCAACAACCTCGCCAAGACGCAGCCCGAACTCGAGGGCCTGTACCTGCTGCTCGGCAACATCGCCGCCGTCAGCCCCGCGCTGATCGGCATCGGGGTGGGTCACAACCCGTCCGGCAGTGTGCACCAGATGGTCGAGGGTTACCGCCGTCTGCTCTCCGCCCGGCCGGTGCTCTACGGCGGCGGCGCCGTGATCGCGCTGCTCTACGTCCTGGCCCTGACGGGCGTCCTGGGCAACTGGTGGTTCGCGGCCCTGACCATCACGATCGTGTTCCTGCTGCCGGTCGTCGGCGAGTGGCTCATGCCCGGTGCGGTACTCGGAGCCGACGAAGTGGAACGGCGCCGCACCACCCCGCCCGAACTAGTCGGTCTCGACGAGCCGTACACCGCCGAGGGGCGCTACCGGCTGGACCGGGAACTGGGCCTGCCCGCGGCGCGGCCCACCCCGGCGGCGCCCGAACCGTCCGCGAGCGTCGCGAAGGAGCTGAGCGCGCATGTCTGACACCCTGCTCGAGACCCGGGGCATCACGGTCCGGTTCGGCGGGCACACCGCCGTCGACGACGTGAGCATCACCGTCGCCGCGGGCACCGTCACGGGGCTGATCGGCCCCAACGGTGCCGGCAAGACCACCCTGTTCAACACCGTCACCGGACTGCAGAAGCCGACCGCCGGGCAGGTGCTGCTCGACGGCGTCGACCTCACCCGCGCCGCGCCCTACAAGCGCGCCCGGCGCGGACTGGCCCGCACCTTCCAGCGGCTCGAGCTGTTCCTGTCGCTGTCGGTGCGCGACAACCTGCGGGTCGCCGGCGACATGCACCGCACCGCGACCCGTGCCCGCCACGACATCGACGCCGAGACCGACCGGCTGCTCGAACTGACCGGACTCACCGACGTCGCGGACATGGATGTCTCCGACATTCCCACCGGCCGCGCCCGCGTCGTCGAGGTCGCACGGGCGCTGATGACCCGGCCGCGCGTGCTGCTGCTCGACGAACCGGCGTCCGGGCAGACGGAGCAGGAGACGGACGACTTCGCGGACCTGCTGTGCCGGCTCGCCGACGACGGCCTCGGGATCTGCCTGGTCGAGCACGACCTGCCGCTCGTGATGCGGGTGTGCTCGCGCATCCACGTCCTCGACTACGGCGCCCTCATCGCCTCGGGCAGCCCGGAGCAGATCCGCAACGACCCCGCGGTGATCGCCGCATACATCGGAACCGAGGAGGTGGCATGAACGCCCCCGTCACCGATCTCGCCGACATCTCCGGCGACGAACCGACCCCGTTGCTCGAGCTGGTCGACGTGCGGGCCGGCTACGGACCCATCGAAGTGCTGCACGGGGTGAACCTCACGCTGCAGCCGGGCTCGGTGGTCGCCCTGCTCGGGCCGAACGGCGGCGGCAAGACCACGACGCTTCGGGTGTGCTCGGGCGTCCTGCCCGTCGAGCACGGCGAACTGCGCGTCGCCGGCCGCGTCGTCAACGGTGTCGACGCCGCCGCGCTCGCCCGGCTCGGCGTCTGCACCATCCCGGAGGGGCGGGGGATCTTCCCCAACCTCACCGTCCGGGAGAACCTGTGGGTCGCCACCGGCACCGGCGTGTCGCTCGAGGACCTCGAGACCGTCGCCTACGAGCGCTTCCCGATCCTCGGGAAGCGGCGCGGCCAGCTCGCGGGTTCGATGTCGGGCGGCGAGCAGCAGATGCTCGCCCTGTCGCGCGCCCTGGGCACCGCTCCCACCGTGCTGCTGCTCGACGAACTGTCCATGGGGCTCGCCCCGCGGATCGTCACCGAGATGTACGACATCGTCGGCCGGCTAGTCGAGGACGGGTTGTCGATCCTCGTCGCCGAGCAGTTCGCGCGGGCGGTGCTGCCCATCGCGACGTCGGCCGCACTGATGCTGCAGGGCCGCGTCGTGCGGATCGGGGATCCGGCCGACATCGAGAACGAACTTTCGACCAGTTATCTAGGAGGATGACCATGACCGCACTCACCGAGGAGCGGCGCGCCAAGTTCCGGCAGGACGCGGCGGAGCTGAAGCTCGACACCGGATCCGCGAAGGGGGACGGACCCGCACGAATCGGCGGGCTCGTGCTGATGATCGGCGGTGCCGTCGCCGCGTTCGTCGTCTACTTCGCCTCGCTCACCCAGGCGGACCTGCGCAACATCGCGTCGTACCAGATCCTCGCCACGGCGTTGCTCATCGTCGCGATCCTCGGCGCCGCGCTGTACGTCGCCGGCGCGATCGCCCGGGTGCTGAGGCTGTGGCTGCTGCGTCAGCTCTACGAGTCGCAGGCCCACACCGAGCAGATCGCGGCCGCCCTCGAGACCCGCCGCTGACGCGGCCGGTGTGTCCTTTGGGCTGCCAGGGCAGCCCAAAGGACACACCGCTCAGCGGGTGTCGCGGCGCAGGGGGTGATCGGCCGGGATCTGCACGAGCACGATCGGGATGCCGTCCGGATCCGCGATCCACAGTTCGTGCAGTCCCCACGGCTCCTGCCGGGCCTCCCGCACGATGGGGACGCCCTTCGTCACCAACTCGGCCTCCGCGTCGTAGACGTCGCGCACCTGCAGCCACAGTGCGCCCTCGAAGTGCTGCGGCCGGGCGCTGCCGCCGTGCGCGGCCACCTCGAGGAGCGACTGACCGGCGAAGAACACCGTTCCGCCGGGATACTCGCGGTAGATCGCCAGACCCAGGACTTCGCCGTAGAACCTCAGGGCGACGTCGTAGTCCGACGGCCGCAGGATCGTCCGGCCGGCGAGAATCTCCATCTCACCCGTCCTCGACCGGTCTGGCCTCGTGCCCGCGTCGCCCGTGGGTGCGGCGGTCCTCCTTCATCTCGGCCTCGAACAGATGCCGGCGGCCGGCGACCAGCTCGTCGCGCACCTGCCGGTCGAGCTCACGGAACTCCGTCCAGTAGCCGTCGTCGAAGTCCTCCACGATCTGGAAGGTCCACCGCCCCTCGATGACGTTGCGTCCGACCATCTCCGTCCGGACCCGGTCGGCGAGTTCGCGGTGACCGGCTTCGGCGAGCTTGTCGACGGCGTCGCCGAGCAGCAGGTCGGCGCGGCCCATCAGCTGGTGGAAGGCGTACAGGTTGCCGCGGGCCTGCTCGACCGTCTCGAGCGCCTCGGAGAGTTTGCCGGCGGCCGCGACCGTCTCGTCGGAGACGCCGGCGGGGCGGATGTGGTCGGGGAGTGGTTGCTCGCGATCCGTCATGGTCAGGAGTGTGCCCGATTCGGACCGTTTCAATCGGGACGTTCTCGCGACGAGCGGGAGGTTGGCGTGCACTGCACTCGGACGACGAGGCGACAACCTCCCGCTCCGCGCGGGCAACTTCCGCTCAGTAGTGCCAGGGGTAGGGCGACCAGTCGGGTTCGCGTTTCTGCAGGAACGCGTCGCGGCCCTCGACCGCCTCGTCGGTCATGTACGCCAGCCGAGTGGCCTCGCCCGCGAACAGCTGCTGGCCGACGAGCCCGTCGTCCTGCAGGTTGAACGCGTACTTGAGCATGCGCTGGGCCTGCGGGGACTTGCCGTTGATCTTCGCGGCCCATTCGAGCGCGACGTTCTCGAGCTCGGCGTGGTCGACGACGCGGTTGACCGCGCCCATGTGGTGCATCTCCTCCGCCGTGTAGGTCTCGCCGAGGAAGAAGATCTCGCGGGCGAACTTCTGCCCCACCATCTTCGCGAGGTACGCGCTGCCGTAGCCGCCGTCGAAGCTGCCCACGTCGGCGTCGGTCTGCTTGAACCGGGCGTGTTCCCGGGACGCGAGCGTCAGGTCGCACGTGACGTGCAGACTGTGCCCACCGCCGGCGGCCCAGCCGTTGACGAGGGCGATCACGACCTTCGGCATGAACCGGATCAGCCGCTGCACCTCGAGGATGTGCAGCCGGCCCGCCCGGGCCCTGTCCACGGTGTCGGCGGTCTCGCCGTTCGCGTACTGGTAGCCGCTGCGCCCACGGATCCGCTGGTCGCCGCCGGAGCAGAAGGCCCAGCCGCCGTCCTTCGGGCTGGGGCCGTTGCCGGTCAGGAGCACCGCGCCGACGTCGGACGTCATGCGGGCGTGGTCCAGCGCCCGGTACAACTCGTCGACGGTGTGCGGACGAAACGCGTTGCGCACCTCGGGCCGGTCGAACGCGACGCGGACGGTGCCCTGCGTGACGTGCCGGTGGTAGGTGATGTCGGTGAGGTTCTCGAACCCGGGTACGGGCCGCCACAGCTCGGAATGGAAAGTCACCCGTCGACCATAGAACTCCGATGCGCCACCGCGGCACCGACGTCCTGCCGGAACACCGTCCTGCCGGAACACCGTCCTGCCGGAACACCGTCCTGACCGGAACACCGTCCTGCCGGAGCACCGTCGTGCTGGAACGCGTTACCGTGCAGGCATGAGCGAGCAGACGGACAGCACGGTGGACGCCGAGTACGAACATCACGGCGGGTTCCCGGTGTACACGCCCGTGAAGGCCGGACCGAACTTCGGCCGCCTCGTCGAGGCCCTGCGGCGGCTGCAGGATCTCGCCGTCTCCACCCATCTCCCCGACGACGTAGTCGACCGCGCCATCGAGCAGGCCGAGGCGCTCGGGGACCTGCTCGAGCCGCACGTCGTGCCCGAAGGCCGGTCTCCGGCCGGCTTCAACGTCGACCTGCCCGGCCGCGGCAGCCTGCTGATGCTGCCGTGGATGCTCGAGAAGTTCGATGCCGAGTCGGTTCGCTCGCGGGGCACGTTCCGGGTCTATCACCGCGGCGGCAACAGCGCGGCGCACGGCGGAACCCTGCCACTGCTGTTCGACGACCTGTTCGGGATGGTCGTCCACGCGGCCGGTCATCCCATCGCCCGCACCGCCTACCTGCACGTGAACTACCGCAAGATCACTCCGCTCGAGACCGAACTCGTCGTCGAGGGCCGGGTCGACCGGGTCGACGGGCGCAAGTTGTTCTGCTCGGCCGAGCTGCGCGACGTCGACGGCACGCTGCTCGCCGACTGCGAGGCCCTGATGGTCCAGTTGCGGCCCGGCCAGCCGTGACCGCCGCGGCTCTGCCGCCCCTCGACGAGATCCTCGATGCCGCCGTCGTGGTGTCGCTGCCCATGCGGGTGCGGTTCCGCGGCATCACCGCACGTGAGCTCGTGCTCGTGCGAGGTCCCGCCGGCTGGGGAGAATTCGGGCCGTTCCCCGAGTACGCCGACGAGGAGGCCGCCCACTGGCTGCGTTCGGCCCTCGAATCCGCGTGGCTCGGGCCTCCGGCTTCGCGCCGGGACACCGTCCCCGTCAACGCCACCGTCCCGGCCGTCGGCCCCGGCGACGTACCGCAGATCCTGGCCCGGTTCCCCGGAGCCCGCACCGCGAAGGTCAAGGTCGCCGAACGTGGACAGGACCTCGCGCAGGACGTCGCACGGGTGCGGGCCGTGCGCGAGCTGGTGCCGAACGTCCGCGTCGACGCGAACGGCGGGTGGAGTGTGGACGAGGCCGTCGTGGCGCTCGGGGAACTCGTCGCCGACGGCCCGCTCGAGTACGCCGAGCAACCCTGCGCGACCGTGCCCGAACTGGTCGAGGTGCGTCGCCGCATGCCCGACGTGCCGATCGCGGCGGACGAGAGCATCCGGCGCGCCGAAGACCCCCTGAACGTGGTCCGGGCCGGCGGCGCCGACGTGGCGGTGGTCAAGGTGGCCCCGCTCGGCGGGATGCGACGGCTGCTGACACTGGCCGACGAGCTGGCCGGGCACGGCGTGCCGGTGGTGGTGTCGAGCGCACTCGACTCGGCCGTCGGAATGGGGGCCGGACTGGCCGCCGCGGCCGCGCTGCCCGCGCTGCCCTACGCGTGCGGACTGGGCACGGGCGGGTTCTTCACCGCCGACGTGGCAGCGCCACGGACGATGGCCGACGGGCAGCTCCCGGTGGGACAGGTGACGCCGGATCCGGCGCTCCTCGACACGGTGCGAGCCGACCCCGAACGGACGCGCTGGTGGTTCGACCGGGTGCGGCGGTGCCGCGCCGCGCTCGACTAGGTGCGGCTCGGGTCGTCGTATATCGTTCCGGGCGTTCGTACTCACGAGTCACATTACGGAGGCAGTGGAAGTGGTTGCAGCTCTGGATGATGCCCTGCTCGGCGCCGACAAGGTCCCGGCGGTCGTCGCCGACGTCGAGGCGCTGATCGACGCCGAGGTGGCGGACAAGAAGGGCGCGTCGGGTCTCGCGCTCAAGGCCGGTTACGCGGCGGTGACGAAGCTCGGCCCGTCGATCGTGCCCAGCGCCGTCGAGGGCCTGCTGCCGGAGTTCGTCGCCAAGATCCAGCCGTTCTGGCAGGACTACGCCGGCAACGGTGACTTCGCCGACTACCTCACCGCGCGCGGCGAGACCGTGGCGGACTCGCTGCTCGGGGTGACGGACGCGCGCATCGCGGCCTCGTCGCGCACGGCGATCAAGAAGGTCTACGACAAGCTGCGTCCGTCGGCGCAGAAGCACGTCGTCGAGGCCCTGCCCCGCGTGGGCGCGCTGGTGCAGAAGCACGCCGGCTGAGACGTCGACGGCGCCCTTCCGGTCCCCGCACACAGGGCCGGAAGGGCGCCGCCTCAGTACGCGGCGGCCCCGTACTTCCAGTACCCGCTGAACGTCACGGCCGACTTCTCGAGGCCCCGTTCCCGCACGAGGTGACGGCGCATCGCCGTCACCAACCCGGACTCTCCCACGACGAATCCGTAGCCCGGCCCGTCCGGCAGCTCCGCGGCGCGCACCGCGTCGAGCACCTGCGCTCCGGGCCGCACATCCGTCCGGGTCACCGGATGCACACGGGTCCGCGGTCCCGTCACCAGGTTCTGCGCCGCGACGTCCTCGAGGTGGGAAACCTCGACGAACACCTCCGTGACCGTCGCGTCGTTCCGCTCGGCCGACGAGGCGAGGATCCCGGCGATCGCCGGCAGCGCACTCTCGTCGCCCACGACGATCTGCCAAGTCGCCCCGGCCGGGCGGTGGAACATGATGCCCTCGTCGAGCAGCGCGAGCGCCGCACCCGGTTCCGCTGTCCGCGCCCACGCCGACGCCGGTCCGGTGTCGCCGTGGGTCGCGACGTCCACGACGAGTTCCGCTCCGGGCCCGTAGCGGCCGCAGCCCGCCTCCCGGTAGTCGCGCACCGTGTAGTTGCGCAGGATCGGACGTATCTGTTCCGGCATCGCCTGCATCTGCGGCCACCAGCTGTGGTCGGCGGCTCCCGGCAGGGTCGGCGCGTGCCGGCCGGGACCGGGCAGGAACATCCGGAACCACTGGTCGAACCCCATCGGCGCGAACCGGGCGAGTCCGTCGCCGCCGACGGTCACGCGCACGAAGCTCGCCCCGAGTGGTTCGGCCGCGAGGACGTGGGCGGTGACGATCTCGCGGGTGGCGGGCGGCGTCCGGGTCGTGGTGCGCGCAGCCATACATAACCTCCGTCCCGAGACGCCGGGCGTCGTCGGCGACACTCGGTCGACGATAAAATCAGCGGAGGCTAACCTATCATTCGGGTCGATCGAGGTGGCGCACCCGCGGTGTCAGACCCCACTCGTTCCGCCCCAGCCGGCTCGCCGGTGCCAGAGCCGCCACGTCCGGCAGCCCGTCCTCGGCCAGTACGTCGGCCCGGACCGACACGGCCACCACGTCGCCCATCACCACGAAGCAGTCCCCGACCTCGATCACCCGGTGCAGAGTGCACTCGATCGCCGCCGGCGATTCCGCGACCCGGGGTGGATGCACCCGCTCGCTGCGCTCGGGCCGCAGGCCCACGGTCGCGAACTCGTCCACGTCGTGCGCGAATCCCGCCGACGTCGCGTTCACCCGTTCCATCAGCGGCACGGTCGCGACGTTGATCACGAACTCGCCGGTCTCCTCGATGTTGCGGACGCTGTCCTTGCGCCCCACCGAGGTGAACTGCACCACCGGCGGGTCCACGGCGGCGACGGTGAAGAAGCTGTACGGCGCGACGTTGGGCACACCGTCTGCGGACACCGTCGACACCCACGCGATCGGCCGCGGCACGATCGTGGCGGTCATCAGTCGGTAGAAGCGGCCGGTGCCCAGCTCGCCGGGATCGAAGACGGTGCGCATCGGCCCATTGTCGCTGTGACCCGCGTCCCGCGCCGCCCGGGGGACCGGGGCGCGCCGCCCGGGGGACCGGGGCGCGCCGCCCGCCCCGCACTACTCTGGGTTCCGTGAACCCGTCCACCGCCCAGGCCACCGCCGTCGTCGACGAACTCGCCCGAGGGGGCGTCCGCGACGTGGTGCTGTGCCCCGGCTCCCGCAACGCACCGCTCGCCTTCGCGCTGCAGGCCGCCGACAATGCGGGCCGGTTGCGGCTGCACATGCGCATCGACGAGCGCACCGCCGGATTCCTCGCGATCGGCCTGTCGGTTGCCTCCGGCCGTCCGGTGCCCGTCGTGATGACCTCCGGCACCGCTGTCGCCAACCTCGCGCCGGCCGTGCTCGAAGCCAACTACGCCCGGGTGCCGCTCGTGGTGCTCAGCGCCAACCGGCCCTACGAGCTGCTCGGCACCGGCGCCAACCAGACCGTCGAACAGCTCGGCATGTTCGGCACCCAGGTCCGCGCCACCATCAGCCTCGGCCTGGCCGAGGGGATCGAGCAGAACAGCCAGTGGCGCTCCGCGGTCAGCCGCGTCCTCGCCGCCGCCCGCGGCACCCGCTCCGGCAACGCCGGTCCGGTCCACTTCGACATCCCGCTGCGCGAGCCGCTCGTCCCGGACGTGCACGCCCAGGGCCCGGGACCCGAGGGCCGCCCCGACGGCAGCGCCTGGACCACCACCGTGCACGCCACCCTCGACGTGCCGATGGACCTCGACATCACCGCCGACACCGTGGTGATCTCCGGGCACGGCTCCGCCTACCGGCCCGAACTGTCGGCACTGCCGACCGTGGCCGAACCCACCGCGCCGCTCCACGGTGTCCCGCTGCATCCGATGGCGCTGCCGCATCTGAAGCCGCGGCAGGCGATCATCACCGGCCGGCCGACTCTGCACCGGCCGGTCTCCAAGCTGCTCGCCGATCCGTCGGTGGCGGTGTACGCCCTCACCACCGGACCGCGCTGGCCCGACGTGTCCGGCAACGTCCTAGCCACCGGCACCCGCGCCGTCGTCACCGGCCGGCCCGATCCGGCCTGGCTGGAACGCTGCCGGAACCTGTCCGCCCACACCGACAAGGCCGTGCGCGCCCAGCTCGACGCCCATCCGAAGCCGACCGGCCTGCACGTCGCGGCGACGGTCACCGACGCGCTGCGGGAAGGGGACCAGCTGCTGCTCGGGGCCTCCAACCCGGTGCGCGACGCGGCGCTGGTGAGCTACCCGCGCGACGGGGTGCGCGTGCTCTCCAACCGGGGTGTCGCGGGCATCGACGGCACCGTCTCGACCGCCGTCGGCGCCGCCCTGGCCTACCCGCAGGGCCGCACCGTCGCCCTGATGGGTGACCTGACGTTCCTGCACGACGCGTCGGGGCTGCTGATCGGCACCGCCGAACCGCGACCGCAGAACCTGACCGTCGTCGTCGCCAACGACGACGGCGGCGGCATCTTCGAGCTGCTCGAGCAGGGCGACCCGCAGTACGCCGGCGTCTTCGAGCGGGTGTTCGGCACCCCGCACGGCATGGACCTCGCCGCGCTGTGTGCCGCGTACCGGGTACCGCACGAGCGGGTGGACCTTCCCGCACTGACCGCCGCGCTGGCCGACCGGGCCGAGCTCCCCGGCGGTATCCGGGTGCTCGAGGTGATCACCGACCGTTCCGGCCTGCGGGAACTGCACGCGGCCGTGCGCGCCCAGCTGTGACGGACGCATGAGCGGAATCGACAGGGCACGCCGGGCGGTGCTCGGCGTCGCGATCGGCATCTCGGTGCTCGCCGTGATCCTGGTCCTCGCGGCGTGGCGCAACGACCATCTGATCGCCTCCGACATGGGCACCGCCACGGCAGAGGTGCTTTCCGCCGGGTCGCTGCGCTCGGCGATCAGCTTCGTCACCCCCGACGGTGTCACCCACAATCCCGAGCTCGGTGTGCTGTATCCGACGGGACTCACGGCCGGGCAGCGGATCGCCGTCGAATACGCCCGCAGTGACCCCGACCTCGTGCGGGTCACCGGCCGCGACGCCCGGGTCGCCCTCGTGCCCGCCGCCTCGCTGATCGTGGTGACATGGCTGGTCGCGGCCCCCGTGCTCACGTATCTCCGGCGGCGCAGCGAGGCGCGCGCGTAGCGGTGCAGCCGGGAGGATTCGCCGGAACTTCGCCCGGCGGACACCTCGACCACCCCGCCCGGACCGCCGCCACGGCGATGCTGGGCCGGTGCGAGTAGCCATCGTCGCGGAATCCTTCCTCCCGAACGTCAACGGCGTCACCAACTCGGTGTTGCGCGTGCTCGAGCACCTCGACCGCCACGGCCACGAGGCCCTGGTCGTCGCTCCCGACACCGTCGCCGGTCTGCCGCCGGCGCCCGCCCATCACGACGGCATCCCGGTGCATCGGGTGCCGGCGGTGCACGTGCCGAAGGTCAGCTCCCTGCCCGTGGGGCTGCCACAGCCCGCGCTCACCGGCATCCTGCGCGGATTCGCACCCGACGTCGTGCACCTGGCGTCGCCGTTCCTGCTCGGTGCCGGCGGCCTCGGCGCGGCCCGCAGGCTCGACCTGCCCACCGTCGCGGTCTACCAGACCGACGTCGCCGGATTCGCGTCCAGCTACGGTCTCGGCCTCGCGGCCCGGGCCGCCTGGCAGTGGACACGCCGGATCCACCGGGCCTGTGACCGCACGCTCGCGCCGTCGACGGCCGCCGCCGCGGACCTCGCCGCGCACGGCATCCCCCGGGTGCACCGCTGGGCGCGGGGCGTCGACACCGCACGCTTCACCCCGGCCCGGCGCAGCGACGCGCTGCGCCGGGCCTGGTCGCCGGACGGCCGGCTCGTGGTGGGTTTCGTGGGCCGGCTCGCCCCGGAGAAGCACGTCGACCGTCTCGCGGTCCTGTCGGCCGACCCCCGCTACCGGCTCGTCGTCGTCGGGGACGGCCCCGAACGCGCCCGGCTCGAGACGGCCCTGCCCGGGGCGGTGTTCACCGGCCACCTCGGCGGTGACGCCCTGGCCGACGCCTACGCGAGCCTCGACGTGTTCGTCCATCCGGGCGAGCACGAGACGTTCTGCCAGGCCGTGCAGGAGGCGCTCGCCAGCGGCGTCCCCGCGATCGCGCCCGACGCGGGCGGCCCACGCGATCTCGTCGCGCACTGCCGCAACGGCTATCGGCTGCCGGTCGACGGCTTCACCGACCTGCTGCCGGGCGCGGTCGGCGCACTCGCCGACCCGGTGCTGCGCGCCCGGTTCGGCGCGGCCGCGCGGCGCGGTGTGCTCGGCCGCACCTGGCCCGCGGTGTGCCACGAACTGCTCGGGCACTACGAGCAGGTCTGCTCGGTCCGGCCGGGCACGCTGCGGCGCAGCGCGTAGCGGTAACGTCGGCACAGCGCGTAGCGGTAACGTCGGCACAGCGCGTAGCGGTAACGTTTCGACCGTGGCAACTACTCACGGGTCGCGGGCCTCGCTCGCGAAGGATCCGCGCGAGGTCGCGTCGATGTTCGACGGCGTCGCCCAGCGATACGACATCACCAACACCGTGCTCTCCTTCGGGCAGGACCGCAGCTGGCGACGAGCCACCCGGGCGGCGCTGGACCTGCGGCCGGGGGAGCGCGTCCTCGATCTGGCCGCCGGCACCGGGGTGTCGACGGTGGAACTCGGCCGGTCCGGTGCGTGGGTGGTGGCCACCGACTTCTCCACGGGAATGCTGCAGGCGGGCGCGTTCCGGCAGGTGCCGATGGTCGCGGGCGACGCGATGCGCCTGCCCTTCGCCGACGCGGTCTTCGACGCCGCCACCATCTCCTTCGGGCTGCGCAACGTCTCCGACTTCGAGGCCGGGCTCCGCGAGATCGCGCGGGTGACCAAACCCGGCGGCCGCCTCGTGGTGTGCGAGTTCGCCACACCCGTCTCGGCTCCGCTGCGCGTGCTCTACCTCGAGTACCTGATGCGGGCACTGCCGCGGGTCGCGCGGACCGTCAGCAGCAACCCCGACGCGTACGTCTATCTCGCCGAGTCGATCCGGGCGTGGCCCGCGCAACCCGAGCTCGCCGAGCGGATCCGGGCCGCGGGCTGGCGGTCGGTGCAGTGGCGCAACCTCACCGGCGGGATCGTGGCCCTGCACCGGGCGGTGCGCTGACCGGACGCGGCTCAGGCGAAGAGCGGTCGGCGGTCCCAGCGCAGCGACGCGCCGCCCCCGGCCCGCCACGCCCGTGCGACGACATCCTCGTCGCGCTCGGTGACGAGGTTGCCCATCACCCGGACGGCCACCGTCATCAGCGACGTCGAACTCATCCCCACAGGCCCGGTGGCCGGCAGAAACCGCGGCAACGTCAGCAGCCCGGCCAGTCGCCGGGCTGCGGAGAACGCCCGCCCGTAGCGCTCGCGCAGCAGGGCCGGCCACAGCTGCGTGAGATCGTCCGCATCCAGGACGCCGGCGACGAGCCGCCCACCCTCGAGGCCGTAGTCGATGCCCTCGCCGTTGAGCGGATTCACACACGCCGCGGCGTCGCCGACCAGGGCCCAGTTCGGGCCCGCCACACCGGACACCGCACCGCCCATCGGCAGCAGCGCCGACGCCACCCGGGTCGTCTCGCCGAGTCCCCACTCGCCGCGCCGCCGCGACGCATACAGCTCGATCAGCGGGCGCAGCGACCCGACGGCCGGCCGCTTGGAGGTGGCGAGCGTGCCCACGCCGATGTTGACCTCCCCGGTGCCGAGGGGGAACACCCAGCCGTAGCCCGGGTGCAGCGTGCCGGCGTCGTCGCGCAGCTCCAGGTGCGACGTGATCCACGGGTCGTCGCTGCGGGGGGAGGTGGCGTAGGCGCGGGCCGCGACCCCGTACGCGGTGTCGCGATGCCACTGCCGGCCGAGCAGCCTGCCCAGCGGAGAACGGACCCCGTCCGCCACGACGAGTCGTTCGCACCCGACGGTGCGCGGACCGCGCGCGGTCGCGAAGGTCACCGCGGTCACCCGCGTTCCCTCGCGCTCGACGGCGACGGCCTTTGTTCCCTCGGCGGCCGCGGCGCCCGACTCGAGGGCGACGCGGCGGATCCGGTCGTCGAGTTCGGTGCGTGGCACGGCGCTGCCCTGGGCCGGGAAGGAACCCGACGGCCACGGAAGTTCGAGGCTGCGACCGAAGCCTTCGAGCCGCAGGCCCCGGTTGACGGTGCGCGTGCGCACCCAGTCGCCGAGGCCGAGGCGGTCGAGTTCGGCCACCGCCCGCGGGGTCAGGCCGTCGCCGCACGTCTTGTCCCGGGGGAAGGTCGCGGCATCGACGAGCAGTACGTCGCGGCCGGCGCGGGCCGCCCAGGCGGCGGCCGCCGACCCGGCAGGACCTGCGCCGACGACGAGCACGTCGGTACGGTCGGGGAGCTCCGGAAGGTCGGGCCGCGGTTCGGACCCAGCGTGTTCTGCCACCACGGCTCCATCCTTCCAGGTACGGCTTCGGTGCCTCGGGGAGGTAGCCGACCGGCGGAGCGGCTAGGTTCACTACCGTGGAGCCGATTCGACAGCGGACAGCGGTAGCCGGGTCGACAGAACAGGATGGGTACCTCATCGTGAGCACTGAAGGGGCGGCGCAGTCCGCCGGTCCGTCCGGCGCGACGTCGGACACGGTGGTGGCCGGGGTGGACCTCGGCGATCCGGTCCTGGCGGGCGCCGTCCGGGACGGTCTCGCCCGGGTCGAGGAAGTGCTGATCTCCGAGCTCTCCGACGGCGAGGACTTCCTGACCGAGGTCGCACTGCATCTCGCCAAGGCCGGCGGCAAGCGGTTCCGTCCGCTGTTCACCCTCCTGACCGCCCAGCTCGGTCCGAAGCCGAACGATCCGGCGGTCGTGACGGCGGCGACCGCGGTCGAACTCGTGCACCTGGCCACGCTGTACCACGACGACGTGATGGACGAGGCCACCATGCGCCGGGGCGCACCCAGCGCGAACGCGCGGTGGAGCAACAGCGTGGCCATCCTCGCCGGGGACTTCCTGTTCGCGCACGCGTCGCGGCTGGTGTCGACGCTCGGTCCCGCTGCGGTACGGACCATCGCCGAGACGTTCGCCGAACTCGTGACCGGGCAGATGCGCGAGACCATCGGCAGCGGGAAGGATCGGGACCCGGTCGAGCACTACCTGAAGGTCGTGTGGGAGAAGACCGGCTCGCTGATCGCGACGAGCGGACGCTTCGGCGGGACGTTCTCGGGCGCCGACCAGGACCAGATCGCGCATCTGGAACGGCTCGGCGACGCCGTCGGTACCGCATTCCAGATCGCCGACGACATCATCGACATCTCGTCGGCGTCGACGGAGTCCGGCAAGACGCCGGGAACGGACCTGCGCGAGGGTGTCCACACCCTGCCGGTGCTGTATGCCTTCCGTGAGACGGGGCCCGAAGCCGATCGGCTGCGCGAACTGCTCGCCGGACCGGTCGAGGACGAAGCCGCCGTCACCGAGGCGCTGGAGCTGCTGGCGCGGTCGCCGGGAATGGCTGCGGCGAAGCGGACGCTGGGCGAGTACGCGGACAAGGCCCGCGCGGAGCTGGCGTCGCTGCCGCAGGGTCCGGCGAACGAGGCCCTTCGCCGGCTCGTCGACTACACGATCGCGCGCGTGGGGTAGGGGCCCGCACGTCGGGACGCCGTTTCGGCCGGTGACGGCGGGGAACCCGCGCCCCACCCCGCTTCGTTGAACGCTCGGGCCAGATCGACGGGAAGAGGCGTGACGTGCACGGGAATGCGAACCGGCTGAAGACGGCGGGGCTCCTCATCGGGATGTCCGCCCTCATCGTGTTCATCGGCGCCCTGTTCCGCAACCCGACGATCCTGATCGGGTCGATCGTCCTGGCCGTCGGGATGAACGCCTACGCCTACTTCAACAGCGACAAGCTGGCGTTGCGGGCCATGCATGCCCAGCCGATCACCGAGGTACAGGCGCCGGTGATCTACCGGATCGTGCGCGAGCTGGCGACCACGGCGCATCAGCCGATGCCCCGGCTGTACATCAGCCCGACCAGCGCACCCAACGCGTTCGCGACCGGCCGCAATCCCCGCCATGCGGCGGTGTGCTGCACGTCCGGGATCCTGCAGATCCTGAACGAGCGGGAGTTGCGCGCGGTGCTCGGGCACGAGCTGTCGCACGTCTACAACCGGGACATCCTGATCTCCTCGGTGGCCGGTGCGATGGCGGCGGTGATCTCGGGGCTGGCGAATCTCGCGTTCTTCGCGAACATGTTCGGCAACCGCGACCAGGGCACGAATCCGCTGGCCCTGCTGCTGGTGTCGCTGCTCGGTCCGATCGCGGCGACCGTCGTCCGGCTCGCGGTGTCGCGTTCCCGCGAGTACCAGGCGGATCAGTCCGGCGCCGAACTCACCGGAGATCCGCTGGCGCTGGCCTCGGCGCTGCGCAAACTCGAGCAGGGCACCCGGGCGGCGCCCCTGCCCCCCGAGCCTCGGATCGCCGCGCAGTCGCACATGATGATCGCGAACCCGTTCCGTCCGGGGGAGCGGGTGAGCCGATTGTTCTCGACCCACCCGCCCATGGCGGAGCGCATCGACCGGCTCGAGCGCATGGCCCGCGGGGGCTGACGCCCGCACTGCCTACCGGACGCACCGCCTACCGCCCGCACCGGCTACCGGACGCACTGGTAGTCGATGCACTGCCTACCGGTAGTTGACGAACTGCAGCGCGATGTCGAGGTCGGCGTTCTTGAGCAGTGCGATCACGGCCTGCAGGTCGTCGCGCTTCTTGCTGGTCACGCGCAGCTCCTCGCCCTGGATCTGCGCCTTGACACCCTTGGGTCCCTCGTCGCGGATCAGCTTGGAGATCTTCTTGGCGTTCTCGGTGCTGATGCCCTGCACCAGGGACCCGCTGATTTTGTAGACCTTGCCGGACTGGGTGGGCTCGCCGGCGTCGAAGGACTTCAGGGACAGATTGCGCCGGATCAGCTTCTCCTTGAACACCTCGAGGGCGGCCTTGACGCGTTCCTCCGTGTCGGCGGTCAGGGTGATGGACTCTTCGCCGCTCCACTCGATGCCCGCCCCGGTGTTGCGGAAGTCGAAACGGGTGCCGAGTTCCTTGGCGGCCTGGTTCAGCGCGTTGTCCACCTCCTGGCGGTCGACCTTGCTCACCACATCGAACGACGAATCAGCCACGTGCACTCCACTTCGGATCGGTTCTGTACGGGTTGCCGCCCCGACGCTATCGGGTGGCGCAGTGCCGCTGTCCACCCGGTTTGCACAACAGGGGGGTGTGCGTTGTATTGTTTCAAACGCGCCAGGGACACGGTCCCGATCGCGCCCGGCAGGTTGCCCGAGCGGCCAATGGGAGCGGACTGTAAATCCGTCGGCTTACGCCTACGTAGGTTCGAATCCTACACCTGCCACCGGAACGGCCCCGATCCGAACGGATCGGGGCCGTTCTGCGTTCGCAGACGTTCCGGTACCGACCAGTCGCCGGGTTTCGGCGGGCGCAGACTTCAGAGCGCCTCCGGGTGTTCGGCCGAGGGGTGAAAAAGTCGATTTACGGCCCCTGAACTGGCGATTTTGTTCCTGCAGAGGAGTGTGTGTAATCTTTTGGAGGCCGCAGCGAGCAGAGATGCTCACGGTGGTCGCGCCCCCTTAGCTCAGTCGGCAGAGCGTTTCCATGGTAAGGAAAAGGTCGACGGTTCGATTCCGTCAGGGGGCTCGCTGGATTGTGGTGCCGCCGTTGTTCGCGACACTCGACACCGAGGCGGTGTAGCTCAGTTGGTAGAGCAAACGACTCATAATCGTTGCGTCGCCGGTTCAAGTCCGGTCACCGCTACCACAGTTGAATGAACCACCCTGATCGTCGTTGATCAGATTGACGCGAAAGAAGGCATCCCGTGGCCTCCTCCACCGACGTGCGGCCGAAGATCACCCTGGCCTGCGAGGTGTGCAAGCACCGCAACTACATCACGAAGAAGAACCGTCGCAACGACCCCGACCGGTTGGAGCTGAAGAAGTTCTGCCCCAACTGCGGCACTCATCGCGCACACCGCGAGTCGAAGTAGTCGTACAGGGTCGACGTCGACGCGTGAGCTCCCCGCACAATCGCCCACGCCGGCCGGCGTCCGGGCGAAGTTGCGGGAGTTCTGCGTATGACGGGCACATTCGTGAGTGAAGAATCGGTCGTGGACGGCACCGAACAGGCCGGGATCCAGTTCGATGTAGCGGCACATGCGGCCTCGATGGTCGGTCACCACTATCGCGTCGAGGACTTCTACGAGGTCGGGCGGGAAAAGGTCCGCGAGTATGCGCGCGCCGTGCTGGACAACAATCCGGCACATCACGACGAGGAAGCGGCGAAGGGCCTCGGCTACGACGGCCTCGTCGCGCCCCTCACCTTCATCTCCATCGTCGGCATGATCGCCCAGCGCAAGCTGTTCGACGAGGTCGTCACCGGATACGACCTCAGCCAGATCATGCAGACGGACCAGCGGCTGGTGTTCCACCGGCCCATCCAGGTGGGCGATCGGTTGTTCTGCGACGTGTACCTCGACGATTTCCGTCAGGCTGCCGGCAGCGACATCATCACCACCAAGAACATCATCACCGATCAGCACGACAACCTCGTGATGACCTCGTGGACCACCCTGGTGGGCCGCACCGGTGGCGAGGTGGACGAGAACATCGCCCACGCAGTCAAGGATGTGATGATGCATGTCGCGCCGTAGGTTCGAGGACGTCGCCGTCGGTGAGGAGCTGCCCGTGCGGGTGGTGACGCTCACCCGTGGCAACCTCGTGAACTACGCGGGTGTGTCGGGTGATCCCAATCCGATCCACTGGAGCGACGAGGTCGCCAAGCTCGCCGGCTTGCGCGACGTGGTCGGCCACGGCATGCTCTCCATGGGCATCGCGGCCGGCTTCGTCACCGACTGGCTCGGTGACCCAGGGGCGGTGACCGAGTACAACGTTCGGTTCACCAGTCCGGTCTACGTCGAGGCCCACCGGGCCGCCGAGGTGGAGTTCTCCGGCAAGGTCAAGTCGGTGGACGCGGACAGCAAGACAGCAGTGGTCGCGATCGTGGCGAAGTCCGAGGGACGTAAGATCTTCGGGCGGGCCACGGCAACGGTCCGTCTGGCCTGACCGGCCGGCGGATTGGGTTTGTCCCGGGGCTATGAAGTACACTAAGACTTCTGGGATCGCATAGCGCAGCGCGCTGCTCTCGAAGGCCGTAACGGCTCACGGGGTGGCGCGCATGTCATGTGGTCGCAGATGGGTCGATCGAGACGCCGGTTTTCCGGCGGAGGCATCGACCAGAGGGGCGTAGCTCAATTGGCAGAGCAGCGGTCTCCAAAACCGCAGGTTGCAGGTTCAAGTCCTGTCGCCCCTGCCCCCGGACGGCCAGCGACCGAGAGGAACGATGTGAGCGAGGAGCGCGGTAAGCGCGACGGCGGTACCGCAGGGACTTCCAGCCCTGAGGACGCCGGATCGGCGACCGACGCGACCCCCGGCGCTTCCTCCGCATCCGCTGCCCCCACCGGCAAGAAGTCCCCGCGGCGTTCCGCTGCTCCGGCGTCGACCGCGGTGGCGGCAGGTCGCCGGCCCGAATCGAAGCCGGCCAAGTCCGCCGCTCGCTCCGGTGCCCAGGGCACCGAGAACATCTTCAAGCGCCTGCGGCGCTTCTTCCGTGAGGTCCTCGCCGAGCTGCGCAAGGTGATCTGGCCGAATCGCAAGCAGCTGGTCACGTACACGACGGTCGTCGTGGTCTTCGTGGCGGTCATGACCGCGTTCATCTTTGGATTGGATCTGGCGTTCGTGAAGGGCGTCAGCTGGTTGTTCGGCTAGCGCGTCAGCGTGCCGGCAAATGTGATCGACGAGAGGAAAGTGCCCGGTGAGCACCCCCGAGAACGACTCCTACGAGCCCTCGGCCGAAGAGCGCGTTTCGGACGAGGTCTTTGTCGACGACTCCGTGACCGTGGACGCGGCCGACGAGTCGGCAGGGGAACCGGCCGACGAGACGGCCGGGGAACCGGCCGACGAGACGGCAGAGACGGGCATCGAAACCGACGAGACGGCCGGTGACGAGCCCGAGGCGCCCGCGGAGGCCCCGGCCGAGGAGGTCGATCCCGCGGAGGCCCTCGAGAAGCAGCTTCGGCTCGAGCCCGGCGACTGGTACGTCGTGCACTCCTACGCCGGTTACGAGAACAAGGTCAAGGCCAACCTCGAGACCCGCGTGCAGAACCTTGACCTCGGGGAGTACATCTTCCAGGTCGAGGTGCCCACCGAAGAGGTCACCGAGATCAAGAACGGCCAGCGCAAGCAGGTCAACCGCAAGGTCCTGCCGGGCTACATCCTGGTGCGGATGGAACTGAACGACGAATCGTGGGGCGCGGTGCGCAACACCCCCGGCGTCACCGGATTCGTGGGTGCCACCTCGCGCCCGTCGCCGCTGACGATCAAGGAGGTCGTGAAGTTCCTCCTGCCGCAGCAGGCGAAGAAGAAGCCCGCCGCCGCGACCAGTGCCGCCGAAGGCGCTGCGACCGCTGCCAAGCCCACCATCGAGGTGGACTTCGAGGTCGGCGAGTCCGTCACCGTCATGGACGGGCCGTTCGCGACGCTGCCGGCGTCGATCAGCGAGGTCAACGCCGAGCAGCAGAAGCTCAAGGTCCTGGTGTCGATCTTCGGTCGTGAGACCCCGGTGGAGCTGTCCTTCAACCAGGTGTCGAAGATCTGACGGTCCGACCCACTCAAACTTGCGATAGCAGTACGCAAGAACCACACCGAGCAAGAAACTAGGAATAGAGATGCCCCCGAAGAAGAAGAAGATTGCCGGGCTCATCAAGCTCCAGATCCAGGCAGGTCAGGCCAACCCGGCTCCGCCGGTCGGCCCCGCGCTGGGTCAGCACGGCGTCAACATCATGGAGTTCTGCAAGGCGTACAACGCGGCGACCGAGTCGCAGCGCGGCAACGTCGTGCCGGTCGAGATCACGGTCTACGAGGACCGCTCGTTCGACTTCAAGCTCAAGACCCCGCCGGCAGCCAAGCTGCTGCTGAAGGCCGCGGGTGTGCAGAAGGGCTCCGGCGAGCCGCACAAGACCAAGGTCGCGAAGGTCACCATGGACCAGGTGCGCGAGATCGCCAAGACCAAGCAGGAAGACCTGAACGCCAACGACGTCGAGGCCGCCGCGAAGATCATCGCCGGCACCGCGCGTTCGATGGGCATCACGGTCGAGGGCTGAGCGCAGCGCCGCTCGGGACCCGCAGGGCCCAGTGCCCGGCAGCAGTAATCCGTGGGAGGGCCGGCCAGGCTCGACAACCACGACCGAACCGTTCACCTTCCGGTGACAAGTTAGGACAGAACAATGGCAAAGCGCAGCAAGGCGTACCTCGCCGCCGCTGAGAAGATCGACGCCTCGACGCTCTACAGCCCCCTCGCGGCCGCTCGGCTCGCGAAGGACACCTCGTCGAAGAACTACGACGCCACCGTCGAGGTCGCCATGCGCCTCGGTGTGGACCCCCGCAAGGCGGACCAGATGGTCCGCGGCACGGTCAACCTGCCGCACGGCACCGGTAAGACCGCCCGCGTCATCGTGTTCGCGGTGGGCGAGAAGGCCGCCGAGGCCGAGGCCGCCGGTGCGGACGCCGTCGGCGCCGAGGACCTGATCGAGCGGATCCAGGGCGGCTGGCTGGACTTCGACGCCGCGATCGCGACCCCGGACCAGATGGCCAAGGTCGGCCGCATCGCGCGTGTCCTCGGTCCGCGCGGTCTGATGCCGAACCCGAAGACGGGCACGGTCACCCCGGACGTCACGAAGGCCGTCGCCGACATCAAGGGCGGCAAGATCAACTTCCGCGTCGACAAGAACTCGAACCTGCACTTCGTGATCGGCAAGGCGTCGTTCGACGACGCGAAGCTGGTGGAGAACTACGCTGCCGCGCTGGACGAGGTCCTGCGTGCGAAGCCGTCCACCGCGAAGGGGCGTTACGTCAAGAAGGTCACCATCGCGACCACCACCGGCCCGGGCATCCCGGTGGATCCGTCGCGCACCCGGAACCTCCTCGAGGACGCCGAGTAAGGAGACCGGTACCCGGTCTTCGCAGGCAACGCACGAACGGCCGGCACGGAACTGCTCCGTGCCGGCCGTTTTGCGTCGGCGCGTCCCGTCGGGTACGCTGGCTCGCGGAGTTCGGCGCGTGCCGATCTTCACCCCGATCATGTTCTACCCAAGACCGTTGGTCACCGGGTCCGCGTGCGGATTCGGTTGAAGGTCCGGGATTGCCCGGCGGCCCACGCAGGAGGACGAGGTAGGGGAGATACGACATCGTTCGCGATGCCGTCCTTCTCTCTGTACGCCCCGTGTGCCCTGCACCGGGGCGTTTTGCATTTTACGGATTTCGAGTGGAACTTCCCGAGCGGGAAAACGACTGTTACTGAGAGGAGGCGAAGTATGGCAAAGCCTGAGAAGGTTTCCGCGGTTGCGGAGATCACCGAGCAGTTCAAGGACTCGACTGCCGCCGTGATCACGGAGTTCCGTGGTCTGTCGGTGACCAGTCTGACGCAGCTGCGACGCGCTCTCGGAGAGGGTGCCACCTACTCCGTCGCCAAGAACACCCTGGTCAAGCGTGCCGCCGCAGAGGCGGGCGTCGAGGGCCTTGACGACCTGTTCGTCGGACCGACCGCCATTGCGTTCATCGAGGGCGAGCCGGTCGACGCTGCGAAGGCCCTGAAGACCTTCGCGAAGGACAACAAGGCGCTCGTCATCAAGGGCGGCTACATGGACGGCGCTGCGCTGTCCGTGGAACAGGTCAACCAGATCGCGGACCTCGAGTCCCGCGAGGTGCTGTTGGCCAAGCTCGCCGGCGCGATGAAGGGCAACTTGGCAAAGGCCGCCGGCCTGTTCAACGCTCCTGCCTCGCAGGTGGCCCGTCTCGCGGCCGCTCTGCAGGAGAAGAAGGCGGACCAGGAGTCTGCCGCAAGCTGATCCGCACCCTCGCGAATCACTGACCCACCCACCCCGCGCGCCCCGGCGCGTATCCCATCCGGTCGCGGATCAGCGACATGGGATCCACAAGGAAGGACCGCCACCATGGCGAAGCTCACCACCGAAGAGCTGCTCGACGCGTTCAAGGAACTGACCCTCCTCGAGCTCTCGGAGTTCGTGAAGGCCTTCGAGGAGACCTTCGAGGTCACCGCTGCCGCTCCGGTCGCCGTCGCCGCTGCCGGCGCCCCGGCCGCTGCCGCCGAGGCCGAGTCCGAGCAGGACGAGTTCGACGTCATCCTCGAGGGTGCCGGCGACAAGAAGATCCAGGTCATCAAGGTCGTCCGCGAGATCGTTTCGGGCCTCGGCCTGAAGGAGGCCAAGGACCTCGTCGAGGGCGCTCCGAAGCCGATCCTGGAGAAGGTCGCCAAGGACGCTGCCGACGCCGCCAAGGCGAAGCTCGAAGAGGCCGGCGCCAAGGTCACCGTCAAGTAAGACGAACGAGGCTGCCCGACCGCATCCCGGTCGAGCGATCCGGCAAGGCCGCTGCCCACGGATTCACGTCCGTGGGCAGCGGCCTTTTCGCGCATTCGTGACCGGTTCGGCGGGCACGCGGAATGCATCCGCGATAGGTTGACGTCAATGCCGCACGGGGACGGCAAAGACGCAGGTCATCACCCTGATCGACGGGTGTTATGCCCGAGTTGACCTGTGTTCTTACTCGCTAGTAGGATCCCGTGTCACAGGTAACACTTCGATGCGCTACAGTGACGCAATCCACAGTGGGGAACAGCATCGAGCCGTGCGGAGGTAATGGTGGGAGTCGAAGTAGCTGTCGAGGGCTTGACGAAGTCCTTCGGGTCTCAGCGGATCTGGCAGGACGTGACGTTGACCCTCCCGGCGGGCGAGGTGAGTGCCCTGCTGGGCCCGTCCGGCACGGGCAAGTCGGTGTTCCTCAAGTCGCTGATCGGTCTGCTGCGGCCGGAGCAGGGCTCGATCGTCATCGACGGCACCGACATCCTGCAGTGCTCGAGCAAGGAGCTCTACGAGATCCGCAAGCTGTTCGGGGTGCTGTTCCAGGACGGCGCGCTGTTCGGGTCGATGAACCTCTACGACAACGTGGCGTTCCCGCTGCGCGAGCACACCAAGAAGTCCGAGTCCGACATCCGCAAGATCGTGATGGACAAGCTCGAGCTCGTCGGTCTGCTCGGCGCCGAGGACAAGCTGCCCGGCGAGATCTCCGGCGGCATGCGCAAGCGCGCCGGGCTGGCGCGGGCACTGGTGCTCGACCCGCAGATCATCCTGGTCGACGAGCCGGACTCGGGACTCGACCCCGTACGGACCACCTACATCTCCCAGACACTGATCGACATCAACGCCGAGATCGACGCGACGATCCTGATCGTCTCGCACAACATCAACCTGGCGCGCACGGTGCCGGACAACATCGGCATGCTGTTCCGGCGCGAACTGGTGATGTTCGGTCCGCGTGAGGTGCTGCTCACCAGCGACGAGCCGGTGGTCAAGCAGTTCCTCAACGGCACCATGATCGGGCCGATCGGGATGTCGGAGGAGAAGGACGAGGCCACGATGGCGCAGGAACAGGCGCTCGTCGAGGCCGGGCATCACGCCGGTGGCGTGGACGACATCGAGGGCATCGTCCCGCAGATGAAAGCCACCCCGGGGATGCCCGAGCGGCAGGCGGTGCGCCGCCGGCAGGACCGGGTGCGGCACATCCTCCACACCCTGCCCGAGCCCGCCCAGCACGCCATCCTCGAATCCTTCGAGGAGAGCAACGGATCGCACGCGGCACCGGCGTATCAGGACCATTCCTACCGCGACGACGACACGCAGGTCATTCCGGCGTACCCCGGTGACGGGTACGACGAGTCCGCCCGCCACCACACCAGCTAGGAGAACACATGGGGGTCGGTTCGGGCACCAGCTCGTTCGTGCGTCCGATACACGGTGCACTCACCCAGGCCGGAAACATCGTCGAGTTGTTCGTCGACGTCGTGCGCAACCTGTTCCGCCGGCCGTTCCAGTTCCGCGAGTTCATCGAGCAGGCGTGGTTCATCGCGAGCGTGACGATCCTGCCCACCGCCCTCGTGGCGATTCCGTTCGGTGCCGTCGTCTCGCTGCAGACCGGGTCGCTGATCAAGCAGCTCGGCGCGGAGTCGTTCACCGGCGCCGCCAGCGTACTGGCGGTGATCCAGCAGGGCAGTCCCATCGTGACCGCGCTGCTGATCGCCGGCGCGGCCGGTTCCGCGGTCACCGCCGACCTCGGGTCACGCACGATCCGCGAGGAGATCGACGCGATGGAGGTGCTCGGTATCAACCCGGTGCAACGCCTCGTGGTCCCGCGCGTGCTCGCGATGGTGCTCGTCGCGCTGCTGCTCAACGGGCTGGTGTCCGTGGTCGGCATCGCCGGCGGCTACTTCTTCAACGTCATCCTGCAGGGCGGAACTCCGGGCGCCTACCTGGCATCCTTCTCGGCCCTGGCCCAGCTACCCGACCTCTACGTGGCCGAGATCAAGGCAGCGATCTTCGGTGTCATCGCCGGCGTCGTCGCGGCCTACAAGGGCCTGCACCCCGGCGCCGGACCGAAGGGTGTCGGTGAGGCCGTCAACCAGACCGTCGTCATCACCTTCCTCCTGTTGTTCTTCGCGAACCTGATCCTGACGATGGTGTACCTGCAGATCGTTCCGGCGAAGGGATCCTGACTCGATGACAATCGCAAAGGGCCGCGGAGATGTCATCTGGCTCCGCGGGCGCAGAATCGTGCGCGCTCCTCTCGACATGCTGGATCGGGCAGGCGACCAGATGTCGTTCTACGCGCGGGCCATCGCCTGGACCCCACGCACCCTCGTCCACTACCGCAAGGAGGTGCTGCGGCTGCTCGCCGAGGTCACCTTCGGCAGCGGCGCGCTCGCCGTCATCGGCGGAACCATCGGCGTGATCGCGATGATGTCGGGATTCACCGGCGTCGTCGTGGGTCTGCAGGGCTATGCCGCCCTCGAGCAACTCGGCTCCTCGGTGCTCACCGGCTTCCTGTCGGCATACGTCAACACGCGCGAACTCGCGCCGATCGTCGCGGCGCTGGCGCTGTCGGCGACGGTGGGCTGTGGTTTCACCGCCCAGCTCGGTGCGATGCGGATCAGCGAGGAGATCGATGCGCTCGAGGTGATGGCGGTGCCGTCGGTGCCGTTTCTCGTCACCGCCCGGATGATCGCCGGTTTCGTCGCCGTCATCCCGCTCTACATCATCGGCCTGCTCGCCGCGTACCTCGCGACACGCGTGATCAGCACGATGTTCAACGGGCAGTCGTCGGGTTCGTACGACCACTACTTCAACCTGTTCCTGCCACCGGAGGACGTGCTGTACTCGTTCGCGAAGGTGCTCGTCTTCGCGTTCTTCCTGATCCTCATCCACTGCTACTACGGCTTCAACGCCAGCGGTGGTCCGGCCGGCGTCGGCGTGGCTGTCGGCCGTGCCGTCCGCACCGCGATCGTTACGATCGCCGTGCTCGACTTCTTCCTCAGCCTCGCCATCTGGGGCACCTCCACGACCGTGAGGGTGGCCGGATGAACCCGACTCCCTCGACCCTCAAGCGGAGGGTCCTCGGCCTCATGTTCTTCGTCGTGCTGGGGTTGTTCCTGTTCGTCACGATCGCTATGTACAACAAGACCTTCAAGAAGGTCGTCGAGGTGGACCTCGTGACCGACGAGATCGGCAACGCGCTGCCGATGAACGCGGACGTCAAGGTGCGGGGGCTGATCGTCGGCGAGGTGCGCGGCACGACGGCCGAGGGCGGGACGGTGACCGCGCATCTCGCGCTCGAACCGGACAAGGCCGCCCTGATCCCCGCGAACGCGACCGCTCAGCTGCTGCCGAAGACGTTGTTCGGCGAACGGTACGTCTCGCTGATCCTGCCGGACCAGCCGGCGCGCCCGGTCCAGGCAGGGGACACCCTGGTGCAGGACACGAGCGCCGAGACCGTCGAACTCGGCGAGGTGCTCGACGGCCTGCTGCCCCTCCTGGAGGCCATCCCGCCGCAGGACCTCGCGAACACCCTGGGCGCCCTGGCCCAGGGCCTGAGCGGACGCGGCGAGACCCTCGGGCAGACCGTGGACCGGCTCGAACAGGTGTTCCGCGAGGTCAACGTGGAACTCCCGGCCGTGCAGGAGGATCTGCGCGGACTCGCGGACTTCTCCCAGACCTACTCCGACGCCGCGCCCGATCTGATCAGTGCCCTCGACAACCTGCGCACCACCGGCAACACGGTGGTCGAGCAGGAGAACCAGCTCGAGACGTTGCTCGTCACGGCGACGGGAGCGTCGTCGGCGACCGCCGGGCTGCTCGAACAGAACGCCGCCTCGATCATCAGCATCGCCGCCGACTCCAAGCAGGCTCTGCAGCTGCTGGCGCGGTACTCGCCGTCGTACCCGTGCATGCTGAAGGGCTTCGCCGACGCGGCGCCCGCCGCCGCCGGCGTGCTCGCGGCCGACGACCCGTTCCCCGGCGTCCGGGCGAGCATCCAGTTCGTCAATCCGAAGGGCCGGTACCTGCCGAACCAGGACGAGCCGCGCCTGCTCGACACTCGTGGCCCCACCTGCTACGACAACGTCACGGCCCCGGGACGGTTCTTCCCGCAGTACCCCGGCGGCTCGATCAACGACGGTTCCTACCAGGTGCCGTCCCGGAATCCGGGGCCGGAGTCCATGTCGTATTTCCCGGCGCCCGAGGGGTCCGGGGTGCCGAACGACGTCGGCGAGCTGATCGGGACGACCCCGGCGACGGCGCAGGTCGCGTACTCCGGGTCCCGGGCCGAGCAGGACGCCCTCGACGTCGTGTACGGGGAGGCGACGGGCATCGCGCCCGAGGACGTGCCGACCTGGACGACGCGCCTGGGTGCGCCCGCACTGCGTGGAACGGAGGTGAGCTTCCGATGAGAGGCCTGGCAGCACCACTGATCAAGCTGATCGTCTTCGCCGTGGTCACGATCTTCGCCACCGGGATGCTCGCGGCGACCATCGCGAGCCTCGGCGGCGGGGGCGGGACGAAGTTCCACGCCATCTTCTCGGATGTGACCTCGCTCAACGAGGGTGACGACATCCGCATTGCCGGCGTCCGCGTCGGCCAGGTCGAGGAGATCGAGATCGTGGACCGCAGCGAGGCGCGCGTGACGTTCTCGGTGTCCGATCGGGACTGGCTGCCCGCCGCGACCACGGCGACGATCCGCTACCGCACGCTCGTCGGCCAGCGGTACATCGCTCTCGACCAGGGTGAGGGCATGCAGGGGATGAAGCTGACCGACGGCGACACCATCCCGCTGGAACGCACCAAACCGGCCGTGAACCTGACCACCCTGTTCAACGGTTTCCGCCCCCTGTTCCAGACCCTCAGCGCCGAGGACGTCAACACGCTGTCCTCGCAGATCGTCCAGGTGTTCCAGGGCGAATCCGGGACCATCGACGACCTGGTGCGCACGACGGCGAGCCTGACCAACACGATCGCCGACAAGGACCGGGTGATCGGCGCGGTCATCGACAACCTGAACTCGGTGCTCACCAACATCAACGAGCGGGACGCGCAGCTCGACTCGCTGCTCGTCAACACCCAGGCGCTGGTGAGCGGACTGGCCGCCGACCGCGACACGGTGGGTGCGGCAGTACAGTCGCTGGCCGGGCTGACGGACGCGACGGCCGATCTGCTCGAGCCGACCCGGCCGGCGATCGCCGGTTCGATCACGGCGGTCGAGCAGCTCGGGGCGAACCTGAACAACAACCGCGACGCGGTCGACGAGATCCTTGCGACCCTTCCGGTCAAGCTCGAGAAGCTGGGCCGGGTCGCGAGCTACGGGTCGTGGTTCCAGTTCTACCTGTGCGGCATCGACGTGATCGCCGGTCCGGGTTCGGTTCCGTACCTGAATCTGCCGACGGGTCTTCCCACGGTGAACCAGCCGATCTACACCAATGCCGCGAAGCGCTGTACGCAGGACGGGATGCAGGAGTTGCAGGGACGATGAGCAGACGTCGCAGTCCGGCCGTGTCCGGCGCCCTCGGGATTCTCGTGGTCCTGCTGGCCACCCTGTCGGCCTTCTTCCTGGATTCGCTGCCGATCATCGGGGCCGGCGCCACCTACCGCGCGGAGTTCACCGAGGCGGCCGGCCTCAAACCCACCAACGAGGTGCGCATCGCCGGCGTCAAGGTCGGCCAAGTCACCGACATCGAGCTCGACGGTGACCGGGTGCTCGTGTCGTTCAAGGTCAAGGACGCCTGGCTCGGCGACGACACCTCCGCCTCGATCCAGATCAAGACCATCCTGGGCCAGAAGTACCTCGCCCTGGAGCCGCGGGGCACGGAGGTGCTCGATCCGGACGATCGGATTCCGTTGTCGCGCACCGTCGCCCCGTACGACGTGATCGAGGCGTTCTCGTCGGCGGCCACCACTCTGGGCGAGATCGACTCCGAGCAGCTGGCCACGAGCTTCGACACCCTCTCGGAGGCGTTCTCCGAGACACCGGACGACATCCGGGCCTCGCTGGACGGCGTGACCAGGCTGTCGCAGACGGTGGCGAGCCGGGACCAGGAACTGAAGCGGCTGCTCGAGGCGACCGGCCGGACGTCGCAGATCCTCGCGGACCGGAACGCGGAGTTCAACCGGCTGATCAGCGACGGAGCGCTGCTGATCGCCGAACTCAACAACCGCCAGCAGGCCATCTCACAGCTGCTGACGGGGACGCAGCGGCTGTCGGCGGAGTTGACCGGCCTGGTCCGTGACAACGAGGCGACGATCGGTCCGGCGCTCGACCAGCTGCGGGGTGTCGTCCAGATCCTGCAGGACCGCAACGACGATCTGGACCGGGCGATGAAGCTGTACGAGCCGTTCGTCCGGCTGTACTCGAACGTCGTCGGCAACGGCCGCTGGTTCGACCAGGTCGTCGTCAACCTCATTCCGCCCGGATTGCCCGAGATCCCCGGATACCGCGATCCGGTTCGCACGTTGGGAGAGAACTGATGTCGCATGCCGAGTCCGGTGGCGGCTCACGGCGCGGCCCGATCGTGCTGATCGCCGCGATCGTCGCGGCCGTGGTGCTGATCGCGGGCGTGCTGTGGTGGGTCTTCAACCGCATGGGCACCACCGAGATCACCGCGTACTTCGACAAGGCCGTCGGCGTGTACGAGGGGTCCGACGTCCGGGTCCTCGGCGTCGAGGTCGGTAAGGTCACCGCGGTCGTCCCGGAAGGGGACCAGGTGCGGGTGGACATGCGTGTCGACCGCGGCGTCGACATCCCCGCCGACGCCAAAGCCGTGCAGATCACCCCGTCGGTCGTCGCGGACCGCTACGTGCAGCTCGCTCCCGCGTACACCGGTGGCGAGACGATGGCCGACGGCGCCATCATCCCGCGGGAACGGACCGCCACCCCCGTCGAGGTGGACGAACTGTACGCCAGCGTCGACGAACTGTCGCGGGCTCTCGGCCCGGAGGGCGCGAACAAGGACGGGGCACTGACCCGCTTCGTGGAGACCGGCGCCGAGAACCTCGAGGGCAACGGTGCTGCGCTCGGCCAGACCATCGAGCAGCTCTCCGCCGCGTCGCGCACGCTCAACGAGTCGCGGGGTGACCTGTTCGGCACCATCGAGAACCTGCAGATCTTCGTGTCTGCGCTGGCGGCGAACGATCAGCAGGTGCGCGAGTTCAACACCCAGCTGTCGGACCTGTCGGGCTACCTGGCCGGTGAGCGGGAGAACCTCGGGCTCGCGCTGAATCAGCTGTCGGAGTCGCTCGGGGTGGTCGCACAGTTCGTGAACGACAATCAGGCGGCGCTGAAGGACAACGTGGACGCCCTGGTCCCCGTGACGAACAACCTTGCTGCCAACCGGGATTCACTGGTGAACTCGCTGACCCTGCTGCCCCTGGCCGTGAGCAACCTGGTCAACTCCTACGACGCGGAATCCGGGTCGCTCGCCTCCCGTCTGGTGGTGACCGACCTGCAGGACCCGGCCGGCGTGATGTGCAAGCTCATCGATCTCGGTCGGCTCGTGCCGGGCGACCCGAGGTTCGAGCAGCTGGGCCGACAGATGCAGCCGCTGATCGATCAGTGCTCCGGCCTCGCCGAACAGATCACCAACGACATCCGGACCCCGGATCTGATCCTGCCGTTCGGTGTCCTCAGCGGCGAGAACATCCAGCGTCAGGTGGTGCCCGGCACCGTGCCCGGTGTCGAATCCCAGCGCCTGAACCTCGAGGAGGGCGGACAGTGAGACGCTCGGTGATTCTCGGTGCCGGAGCCTGCGCGACGGCCCTCGCGGTGTCCGCGTGCGGTGGCGCCGAGAGCCTGCCCCTGCCCGGTGGCGCGGACGTCGGTTCGGACCCGATCCACGTGACCGTGCAGTTCGACGACGTGCTCGACCTCGTGCCGCAGTCGACCGTCAAGGTGGACGGCGTGCCCGTCGGCCGGGTGGAGACGGTGTCCGTGGGACCCGACGGGTGGACCGCGGACGTCGGGATCGTGGTGGACTCGGCGGTGGAGTTGCCGGCCAACGCGTATGCCGCGGTGGAACAGACCAGCCTGCTGGGTGAGAAGTTCGTCCAGCTCACTCCGCCGCCGAGCGACCCGTCGAGTGAACTGCTCGCCGACGGCGACGTCATTCCGCTGGACCGGACCCGGCACGCCACGGAGCTCGAACCCGTACTCGGTGCGCTCTCGCTGCTGCTCAACGGTGGCGGCGTCGGCCAGTTGCAGCCCGTGGTCGAGGAGCTGTCCACCGCGTTCGAGGGACGCGAAGGCACCACGAAGAGCCTTCTGCAACAGGCGGATCGGCTCATCGACGGTCTCGATCGGCAACGTGACGACATCACCCGCGCTCTCGACGGCCTCGACGTGCTCACCGTCCGGGTCGCGGAGCAGAACGACCGGGTCGCGGCGATCCTCGACGACCTGCCGGTGGCCACGGCGGTGCTCGAGCAGCAGCGTCCGCAGCTGACCGAGCTGCTCGTCCAGCTCGACCGGCTGGGAACCGTGGGCACCGACGTGCTCGACCAGTCCAAGGAGAACCTGATCGCCGACCTGCTGGCCCTGCGCCCCACGCTGCAGCAGCTCGCCGCGTCCGGGGACGACCTGGTGAAGGCGCTGCCGTTCATCCCGACGGTGCCCTTCTCGGACGGGGTCGAGAGGATCGCCCTCGGTGGCTCGGTCAACCTGTTCCTCGCTGTGGACATGCAGATCGGGGACGCGCTGGCCTCGCTCGGCGTCGGACAGGGTGAACCGGTCTACCGGCAGCCCAAGTTCGGTGAGCCCAAGCCCGTCGTGGATCCGTCGAATCCGTACTACAACGGCAACGGGCCGAGACGGGGCTGGCCCACGGTCTCGCTGCTGCCGGAGCTTCCGGAGCCGAGGCTGCCGGCGGGACTCGAACTGCCGCCGGGGGTGACGCTGCCCGGCCTGCCCGCCGCGGCGCCGGACTCCGGTGCAGCGCCGGCCAATCCGCTGGAAGGCCTGCTCAACCAGCTCGGAGTCGGGGGAGGGCGATGATGAAATCGCGATTGCTGCGGGTACAGATCGTCGCGTTCGTGGTGATCGCGCTGCTCGGCGTGGTCTTCGTCGGCGCGCGGTACGTGCGCCTCGACAACCTGCTCGGGTTCGGGCAGTACACCGTCCACGCCCGGTTCGCCGATTCGGGGGGCATCTTCACCAACGCCGAGGTCACCTACCGGGGCGTGCCGGTCGGGCGGGTCGGGGAACTCGGTCTGACCGAGGACGGCATCGACGTCACCCTCCTCCTCGACAACGGCGGGCCGCAGATCCCCGCGTCCACCCGTGCCGTGGTGGCGAACCGCTCGGCGATCGGCGAGCAGTACGTCGACCTGCTGCCGGACACCGACGAGGGTCCCTACCTCGAGGAAGGCTCGGTGATCGGGGAGGACGCCACCGACGTGCCGGTGCCGGTGCAGGACCTCCTGGTGAGCACGAACGCGCTCGTCCGGTCGGTGCCGGTGGACTCGCTGCGCACGGTGGTGACCGAACTGGGGGCCGCGTTCGACGGCCGCGGCGGCCAGCTGCAGACCCTCGTGGACTCTCTGGCCCAGCTCAGCGACGCCGGAGTGCAGTACCTGCCCCAGACGGTGTCGCTGATCCGCGACAGCCAGACCGTGCTCGACACCCAGTCGGTGCAGGCGTCGGCGATCCGGCAGTTCAGTGCGGATCTGGACCTGGTGACCGCGCAGCTGCGCGACAGCGACCCGGACGTCCGTCGCCTCCTCGAGACCGGGACGGCGGCGAGCGAGGAACTCACGCAGCTGGTCGCGGACTCGGGCCCCGGCCTGACGGCGAACCTGACGAACCTGGCGCTGCTCGGCGACAAGCTCGGCCCGCAGGCGGTGGCCTTGCAGCCGCTGCTCGCGTTCCTGCCGGCCGTCGCGGCCAGCGCCGGGACCGTGGCGCCCGGCGACGGTGCGGTCCGGCTGGGCATCCTGTTCGAGACGAACAACCCGCCGTCGTGCACCATCGGGTACGAGGGCACCCAGGCGATCCTCGACGAGATGCAGCGCCGGGATCCCAACTTCGACGACACCCAGCAGGACTTCCCGTTCAACACGGAGGCATCCTGCGAGGTCCCGCAGGGCAGCGTCACCGGCGTGCGGAGCGCGAACCGGATCGTGTTCGCCGACCCGGCCACGATCCAGCCGTGGGACTTCACGCCGAAGAAGGACCCGGACAAGCTCAATTTGAATCCGATCGCGACGCAGCTCGCGCCGCTGCTCGGAGTCACCCCGAAGTAGGTAAGTAGGTTGGTGCAGTGAGTTCAGAAACGACGTCCCGTCCCCCGCAGACGGCGGGGGCGGGCGGCGACACGATACGCAGGATCGTTCTGGCAGTGGTGAGTGTGCTGGCGGTGGTCGCCCTCGTCGCGGCCGCCTGGTTCGGCTTCGGGTGGGGGCGGGCCCTGCTCGTGGACCGTCCGGCGGCCGAGGCGCGGGACGCGGCCCTGTCCGGGGCGATGCAGGCCGCGATCAACCTCAACAGTGTCGACGCCGCCGACGTCGACACGTCGATCGAGAACATGCGGTCGTCGATCACCGGCGAGGCCCTGAACAACGATCTGGCCGCGACGGAGCAGCAGATCCGGGAGCAGGTGGCCCAGACGGGCACGGGCATGTCGGCAGACGTGCTGTTCGGTTCGCTGACCGCGCTGGACACGGACGCCGACACGGCGCAGGCCCTGATCGTCCTGGCGGTGAAGACCACCTGGCCCGACAACTTCGTCGAGAACAAGGTCACCGTGAACGTGGCGATGCGCAAGGACGGCGACGTGTGGAAGGCGGAGACGATCCAGCCGCTGGACTCGGTGCAGCTCGGTGCCGGGCCGGCGGAGGGCGCGCAGCAACCCGCGCCGCCCGAACCCGCCCCCGTGCCCCCGGCCGAACCCGCCCCCGTGCCCCCGGCCGAACCCGGTCCCGCCGCAGGCGAGTGAGCCGATGAAGGAGAGTGTGTAGTGCCCCCGCTGCGTCGCAAGCCCAATCCGGCCGGCCCCCCGAGGGGGCGACGGCCCAAGATCGCGGGGACGGGCCGGACCGGCGGTGCCGTCCGCCCCGAGGCCACCGGGCCCACCCCGAGCGGACCCACCCCGCCGGAGTCCCCCTCGCCCGAGTCCACCCCGCTCGAGCCGACCCCGCCCGAGTCCCCCCCGGCTCCGACGGCGGGAGCGGGAACGGCGGCCGCCGAAGCGACCGGGTCCTCGGCGGCCCCGGCGGGGCCGGGCTCCGGATCCGACCGGACGAGCGCCCCGGAGCCGCATGAACCGGCGCCCGTCGACGACGGTGGGGACGCGGAGGAGCCGGCAGCGCAGGCCGCCGGCACCGCCTCGCGCGGCAGCTGGCGTGCGGTGGCGATCGTCGGCGGGGCCGCGCTCGCGCTCGGTGCGTTCGCCGCGGTCGCGGCCGCCCGTCCCGGCGCGACGGTGAGCAACGAGGCGTGGGTCGACAGCACCGCGACGTCCGAGGTCACCGCCGCTGCCGGCAATGCGATCGAGACGATGCACGGCTACAACTACGAGACGATCGACGAGGACTTCGCCGAGATCCGCGAGGTCCTCACCCCGCCGATGCGGGAGGAGTTCGATCTGACCGCGGAGGTCACCAAGCAGGCGGCGGTGCAGACGCACACCGCGACGGAGGTGCGCATCGACCACATCGGTGCGTCGATGCTCGACGACGACCGGGCCGAGGTCGCGGCGTTCATCAGTGTCAGCGCGACCGGCGACGCGGTCGCCCAGGGCAGTGCGTCGGCGCCGCTTCTGGTGCGGATGGAGAAGATCGACGGCAAGTGGCTGGTCTCGGAGATCCGGGACAGCTGACGAGCGCGCCGACCGGGAATCGGCCCGGTTGCTCTTGACGCGGGCGGCGTGAGCGGTCACTCTATCGGTACGCACGCACGAACATGCGTCCTGGGCGCCCGGGGTCGGGCGCTTCTTTTCGTGCCGTCGCTCGACATCTGCGACTTTTGGGTGTAAGTTCGGACTTTGCGCTGGCTGCCTCCTGTCCATCTCTCGACCGCATCGCGGGGAGCGTTGCCCTCCGGGGCCCGTTCCGCCGACTTCGCGGTGGGGTTGTCGTTCGGGTCGCAACCAGCGATAACGCCCCACATGAAGAAGCAGGTACAGCGGCGGTCGCACCGGTTGGAGCGGCCCGCGTGAGGTGCTGGAAGGACGCATCTTGGCAGTCTCTAGCCAGACCAAGGCAGTTGCCGGAATCCCCGGAGCCCCGAAGAGGGTCTCGTTCGCAAAGATTCGCGAACCTCTCGAAGTCCCCGGGCTCCTCGATCTACAGACAGATTCCTTCGAATGGCTGATCGGCTCCGAGCGCTGGCGCGCGCTCGCTGCCGAACGCGGTGACGGTCCCGTCGTCGGCGGCCTCGAGGAGATCCTGGCGGAGCTCTCTCCGATCGAGGACTTCTCCGGGTCGATGTCCCTGTCCTTCTCCGACCCGCGCTTCGACGAGGTCAAGGCCTCCGTCGAGGAGTGCAAGGACAAGGACATGACGTACGCGGCGCCGCTGTTCGTCACTGCCGAGTTCATCAACAACAACACCGGCGAGATCAAGAGCCAGACGGTCTTCATGGGTGACTTCCCGATGATGACCGACAAGGGCACCTTCATCATCAACGGCACCGAGCGCGTCGTCGTCTCGCAGCTGGTGCGTTCCCCGGGCGTGTACTTCGACCGCGCGGTCGACAAGAGCACCGAGAAGGACCTGCACAGCGTCAAGGTGATCCCGGGCCGCGGCGCGTGGCTCGAGTTCGACGTCGACAAGCGCGACACCGTCGGCGTGCGGATCGACCGCAAGCGCCGCCAGCCGGTCACCGTGCTGCTCAAGGCGCTCGGCTGGACCAACGAGCAGATCGTCGAGCGCTTCGGCTTCTCCGAGATCATGATGTCCACTCTCGAGAAGGACAACACGGCCGGCACCGACGAGGCCCTGCTCGACATCTACCGCAAGCTGCGCCCGGGCGAGCCGCCCACCAAGGAGAGCGCGCAGACCCTGCTGGAGAACCTCTTCTTCAAGGACAAGCGCTACGACCTGGCGCGCGTGGGACGTTACAAGATCAACAAGAAGCTGGGCCTGAACGCCGGCCAGCCGATCGAGGCGTCGACCCTCACCGAGGAAGACATCGTCGCCACCATCGAGTACCTGGTGCGCCTGCACGCGGGGGAGACCACCATGACGGCGCCGGGCGGCGTCGAGGTTCCCGTCGAGGTCGACGACATCGACCACTTCGGCAACCGTCGCCTGCGCACCGTCGGCGAGCTCATCCAGAACCAGATCCGCGTCGGCCTGTCCCGCATGGAGCGCGTCGTCCGTGAGCGGATGACCACTCAGGACGTCGAGGCCATCACGCCGCAGACGCTGATCAACATCCGTCCCGTCGTGGCCGCGATCAAGGAGTTCTTCGGAACCTCCCAGCTGTCGCAGTTCATGGACCAGAACAACCCGCTGTCGGGCCTGACCCACAAGCGCCGCCTCTCGGCGCTCGGCCCGGGTGGTCTGTCCCGTGAGCGCGCCGGCCTCGAGGTCCGCGACGTCCACCACTCGCACTACGGCCGCATGTGCCCGATCGAGACCCCGGAAGGCCCGAACATCGGCCTGATCGGCTCCCTGTCGGTGTACGCGCGGGTCAACCCGTTCGGTTTCATCGAGACCCCGTACCGCAAGGTCGAGAACGGCATCGTCACCGACCAGGTCGACTACCTCACCGCCGACGAGGAGGACCGCCACGTCGTGGCGCAGGCCAACTCGCCGGTCGACGCCGACGGCCGCTTCAGCGAGGAGCGCGTCCTCGTCCGCAAGAAGGGCGGCGAGGTCGAATTCGTCGCGGCGACCGAGGTCGACTACATGGACGTCTCGCCGCGGCAGATGGTGTCCGTGGCCACGGCCATGATTCCGTTCCTCGAGCACGACGACGCCAACCGTGCCCTCATGGGTGCGAACATGCAGCGTCAGGCCGTGCCGCTGGTGCGCAACGAGGCCCCGGTCGTCGGTACCGGCATGGAGCTGCGTGCCGCCGTCGATGCGGGCGACGTCGTCGTCACCGAGAAGTCCGGCGTGATCGAGGAGGTCTCGGCCGACTTCATCACCGTGATGGCGGACGACGGCACCCGCCGCACCTACCGTCTGCGCAAGTTCGACCGTTCGAACCAGGGCACCTGCTCGAACCAGCGGCCGATCGTGGACGAGGGGCAGCGCGTCGAGTCCGGTCAGGTCCTCGCCGACGGCCCCTGCACCGAGAACGGTGAGATGGCGCTCGGCAAGAACCTCCTCGTGGCGATCATGCCGTGGGAAGGCCACAACTACGAGGACGCGATCATCCTGTCGCAGCGCCTCGTCGAGGAGGACGTGCTCACCTCGATCCACATCGAGGAGCACGAGATCGACGCCCGCGACACCAAGCTCGGTGCCGAGGAGATCACCCGCGACATCCCGAACGTCTCGGACGAGGTCCTCGCGGACCTGGACGAGCGCGGCATCGTGCGCATCGGCGCCGAGGTGCGCGACGGCGACATCCTCGTCGGCAAGGTCACCCCGAAGGGCGAGACCGAGCTGACCCCGGAGGAGCGGCTGCTGCGCGCGATCTTCGGTGAGAAGGCCCGCGAGGTGCGTGACACGTCGCTGAAGGTGCCCCACGGCGAGACCGGCAAGGTCATCGGCGTCCGCGTGTTCTCGCGCGAGGACGACGACGATCTGCCCCCGGGTGTCAACGAGCTCGTCCGCGTGTACGTCGCGCAGAAGCGCAAGATCCAGGACGGCGACAAGCTCGCCGGCCGGCACGGCAACAAGGGCGTCATCGGCAAGATCCTCCCGCAGGAGGACATGCCGTTCCTGCCCGACGGCACCCCGGTGGACATCATCCTCAACACGCACGGTGTCCCGCGTCGTATGAACATCGGCCAGATCCTCGAGACGCATCTCGGCTGGATCGGCAAGGCCGGCTGGAACGTCCAGGTCGCCGGCGACGGTGAGCGTCCCGAGTGGGCGAAGAACCTGTCCGACGACATGCTCGCCGCCGATCCGGACACCAACATCGCCACCCCGGTGTTCGACGGTGCCCGCGAGGACGAGCTGACGGGTCTGCTCGGCTCGACGCTGCCGAACCGCGACGGCGAGGTCATGGTCGGCGCGGACGGCAAGGCGACGCTGTTCGACGGCCGTTCCGGCGAGCCGTTCCCGTACCCGGTGTCGGTCGGCTACATGTACATCATCAAGCTGCACCACCTGGTCGACGACAAGATCCACGCCCGTTCGACCGGCCCGTACTCGATGATCACCCAGCAGCCGCTCGGTGGTAAGGCGCAGTTCGGTGGCCAGCGGTTCGGTGAGATGGAGTGCTGGGCCATGCAGGCCTACGGTGCCGCGTACACGCTGCAGGAGCTGCTCACCATCAAGTCGGACGACGTGGTGGGCCGCGTGAAGGTCTACGAGGCCATCGTCAAGGGCGAGAACATCCCGGAGCCGGGTATCCCCGAGTCCTTCAAGGTGCTCCTCAAGGAACTCCAGTCGCTGTGCCTGAACGTGGAGGTGCTCTCCAGCGACGGCGCGGCCATCGCGATGGCCGACGGCGACGACGAGGACCTCGAGCGGGCGGCGGCCAACCTGGGCATCAACCTTTCCCGCAACGAGTCGGCCACGGTCGACGACCTCGCGAACTAGGAGCCGACCCGATGAGATGCACTCCCGCACGGCGGACTGCATCTCGTCGGGCCCCGGCAGCAACAGCGACAACTAGCAGCAACAAAACCCGTGAAGGGGAAAGGAAGTTACGTGCTCGACGTCAACTTCTTCGATGAACTCCGCATCGGCTTGGCCACTGCGGAGGACATCCGCAACTGGTCGTACGGTGAGGTCAAGAAGCCGGAGACCATCAACTACCGCACGCTCAAGCCCGAGAAGGACGGCCTCTTCTGCGAGAAGATCTTCGGCCCCACCCGGGACTGGGAGTGCTACTGCGGCAAGTACAAGCGTGTCCGCTTCAAGGGCATCATCTGTGAGCGCTGCGGCGTCGAGGTGACTCGCGCCAAGGTGCGCCGCGAGCGCATGGGCCACATCGAGCTCGCCGCGCCGGTCACGCACATCTGGTACTTCAAGGGTGTGCCGAGCCGCCTCGGTTACCTGCTCGACCTGGCGCCGAAGGATCTCGAGAAGATCATCTACTTCGCCGCGTACGTCATCACGGCCGTGGACGACGAACTGCGCCACAACGAGCTCTCGACCCTCGAAGCCGAGATGGAGGTCGAGAAGAAGTCCGTCGCCGACCAGCGCGACGCCGACCTCGAGGCACGCGCGCAGAAGCTGGAAGCCGACCTGGCCGAGCTCGAGGCCGAGGGTGCCAAGTCCGACGTCCGCCGCAAGGTCAAGGACGGCGGCGAGCGCGAGATGCGTCAGCTGCGTGACCGTGCCCAGCGCGAGCTGGACCGGCTCGAGGAGATCTGGAACACCTTCACCAAGCTCAAGCCGAAGGACCTGATCGTCGACGAGCTGCTCTACCGGGAGCTGCAGGACCGCTACGGCGAGTACTTCACGGGTGCGATGGGCGCCGAGTCGATCCAGAAGCTCATCGAGAACTTCGACATCGACGCCGAGGCCGAGTCGCTGCGCGAGACGATCCGCAGCGGCAAGGGCCAGAAGAAGCTGCGCGCCCTCAAGCGCCTGAAGGTCGTCGCGGCCTTCCAGCAGTCCGGCAACTCGCCCATGGGCATGGTCCTCGACGCGGTGCCGGTGATCCCGCCGGAGCTGCGCCCGATGGTGCAGCTCGACGGTGGCCGCTTCGCGACCTCCGATCTCAACGACCTGTACCGCCGCGTCATCAACCGCAACAACCGCCTCAAGCGACTGATCGACCTCGGTGCCCCCGAGATCATCGTCAACAACGAGAAGCGGATGCTGCAGGAGTCGGTGGACGCGCTGTTCGACAACGGCCGTCGCGGCCGGCCGGTCACCGGCCCGGGCAACCGTCCGCTCAAGTCGCTGTCCGACCTGCTCAAGGGCAAGCAGGGCCGGTTCCGTCAGAACCTGCTCGGCAAGCGTGTCGACTACTCGGGCCGTTCGGTCATCGTCGTCGGCCCGCAGCTCAAGCTGCACCAGTGCGGTCTGCCGAAGCTGATGGCCCTCGAGCTGTTCAAGCCGTTCGTGATGAAGCGTCTGGTCGATCTGAACCACGCGCAGAACATCAAGTCCGCCAAGCGGATGGTCGAGCGGCAGCGTCCGCAGGTGTGGGACGTGCTCGAAGAGGTCATCAACGAGCACCCCGTGCTGCTCAACCGTGCTCCCACGCTGCACCGTCTCGGCATCCAGGCGTTCGAGCCGCAGCTCGTCGAGGGCAAGGCCATCCAGCTGCACCCGCTGGTGTGTGAGGCGTTCAACGCCGACTTCGACGGCGACCAGATGGCCGTGCACCTGCCGCTGTCCGCGGAGGCGCAGGCCGAGGCCCGCGTGCTGATGCTGTCGTCGAACAACATCCTGTCGCCGGCATCGGGTCGTCCGCTCGCCATGCCGCGTCTGGACATGGTGACGGGTCTGTTCCACCTGACCCGCCTGGTCGAGGACGCGCCCGGCGCGTACCGGCCGGCCACCGACGGTGAGCCGGAGCAGGGCGTGTACTCGTCTCCCGCCGAGGCGATCATGGCCGTGGACCGCGGTGTGCTGTCGGTGCAGGCCCCCATCAAGGTGCGCCTGGAGCGGCAGCGGCCGCCGAAGGACCTCGAGACGGAGCTGTTCCCCGACGGCTGGAACTACGGCGACGGCTGGACCGTGCAGACCACGCTCGGTCGCGTGCTGTTCAACGAGCTGCTGCCGGTGAACTACGGCTTCGTCAACGACGTCATGCCGAAGAAGCGCCAGGCCGCGATCATCAACGATCTCGCCGAGCGCTACCCGATGATCGTCGTCGCGCAGACCGTCGACAAGCTCAAGGACGCCGGCTTCTACTGGGCCACCCGTTCGGGTGTGACCGTGTCGATGGCCGACGTGCTGGTGCCGCCGGAGAAGAAGGAGATCCTCGAACGCTACGAGGCGTCGGCGGATCAGCTCGAGCGCAAGTTCGCTCGTGGTGCCCTCTCGAAGGAGGAGCGGCGCGACTCGCTCGTCAAGCTGTGGCAGGAGGCGACCGAAGAGGTCGGTCAGGCCATGGAGGCGCACTACCCGGACGACAACCCGATCCCGACGATCGTGAAGTCCGGCGCCGCGGGCAACATGACCCAGATCCGCTCGCTCGCGGGCATGAAGGGTCTGGTGACGAACCCGAAGGGCGAGTTCATCCCGCGTCCGATCAAGTCCTCGTTCCGCGAGGGCCTGACCGTGCTCGAGTACTTCATCAACACCCACGGTGCGCGTAAGGGTCTGGCCGACACCGCGCTGCGTACCGCCGACTCGGGTTACCTGACCCGTCGTCTGGTGGACGTGTCGCAGGACGTCATCGTCCGCGAGACCGACTGCGGCACGCCGCGCGGCATCGAGATGATCATCGCCGAGCCCGAGCGGGACGGGACGGGCGCCGAGACCGGTCGTCTGGTGCGCGACGCCCACATCGAGACCAGCACGTACGCCCGTACGCTGGCCACCGATGCGGTCGACGCGGACGGCAACGTCGTCGTCACCCGGGGCAGCGACCTCGGCGACCCGGCGATCGAGGCCCTGCTGGCCGCCGGCATCCGGAAGGTCAAGGTCCGCTCCGTGCTGACCTGCGACACCGGTACCGGCGTGTGCGCCACCTGCTACGGCCGCTCGATGGCGACCGGCAAACTCGTCGACATCGGCGAGGCCGTCGGTATCGTCGCCGCCCAGTCCATCGGTGAGCCCGGCACGCAGCTGACGATGCGTACGTTCCACCAGGGTGGCGTCGGTGAGGACATCACCGGCGGTCTGCCCCGAGTGCAGGAGCTGTTCGAGGCCCGCGTTCCGAAGGGCAAGGCGCCCATCGCCGACGTCTCCGGCCGCGTGCGACTCGAGGACGACGACCGCTTCTACAAGATCACCATCGTCCCGGACGACGGTGGCGAGGAGGTCGTGTACGACAAGCTGTCGAAGCGTCAGCGTCTGCACGTCATCCGTAAGGCGGACGGCACCGAAGGTGTCCTCGCGGACGGCGACCACGTGGAGGTCGGTCAGCAGCTGCTCGAGGGTGCGGCCGATCCGCACGAGGTGCTGCGGGTCATGGGACCGCGCCAGGTGCAGGTCCACCTCGTCAACGAGGTCCAGGAGGTGTACCGCAGCCAGGGTGTGTCGATCCACGACAAGCACATCGAGGTCATCGTGCGCCAGATGCTGCGCCGCGTGACGATCATCGACTCGGGGTCGACGGAGTTCCTCCCCGGATCGCTGGTCGAGCGCAGCGAGTTCGAGGCCTCGAACCGGCGCGTCGTTGCCGAGGGCGGGGAGCCGGCTGCCGGCCGTCCCGTGCTCATGGGCATCACGAAGGCGTCGCTGGCCACCGATTCGTGGCTGTCGGCGGCGTCGTTCCAGGAGACCACTCGCGTGCTGACCGACGCGGCGATCAACTGCCGCTCGGACAAGCTGATCGGTCTGAAGGAGAACGTGATCATCGGCAAGCTGATCCCGGCCGGCACCGGCATCAACCGGTACCGGAACATCCAGGTGCAGCCGACCGAGGAGGCCCGCGCGGCCGCCTACGCGATCCCGTCGTACGAGGATCAGTACTACTCGCCGGAGGGCTTCGGCCAGAACACCGGCGCTGCGGTTCCGCTCGACGACTACGGTTACTCCAGCGACTACCGGTAGAGCCGTCGCCGCAGCCGGTTCGCCGGCCGCGGTCAGGCACCTGCCGTAGCCACGAAGGTCCCGCCCTCTTCTCTTCGGGGGCGGGGCCTTCTGGGTTCCGGGGGTACCCGCGCGGCGACCCAGTCGATCCGCTAGTTTGGGTAGGCACTCCTAATTAATCGAAGGGAACGCCAGTGCCGTCGACCCGAATCCCGAGATTGCTTGCCGCAGCCGGTCTCGCCCTCGCATTCGTCCTGACCGCGTGCTCGTCGGGCGGCGACGACCCCTCCGAGGCATCCGGCTCGGGCGCGGGCGCGTTCCCCGTGACGATCGAGCACGCCCTCGGCAGCACCACGATCGAGACCGAACCCGAACGGGTGGTCACGTGGGGCTTCGGGAGCACCGACGCCGCGCTCGCGCTCGGGGTCGTCCCCGTCGCCATGCCGGCACAGTCGTACGGCGGTGACGAGCAGGGTGTCCTGCCGTGGATCGGAGACGAGCTCACCGAACTCGGTGCCGAGACACCGACGATCCTGCAGAACGACGGCACGGACGTGCCGGTCGAGCAGATCGCGGCGGCCCGCCCGGACGTCATCCTCGCCAACTACTCCGGGCTCACCCAGGATCAGTACGACACCCTCAGCCGGATCGCTCCCACCGTCGCGTACCCCGGTGAGCCGTGGGCCACCCCGTGGCGTGACGTCGTCTCCACGGTCGGGCAGGCGCTGGGCCGGTCCGCCGACGCCGAGCGCCTGATCGCCGACACCGAGGCGATCATCGCCGACAAGGCCGCCGCGTACCCGCAGTTGCAGGGCCGCACCGTCGCCGCGGTATGGGACACGGGCGACACGTTCTACGTCTACAAGCCCGCCGATTCGCGGGTGGAGTTCCTCACCGACCTCGGTCTCGTCAGCGCCCCGAGCGTCACCGAACTGAGCACGGACGAGTCCAGCTTCTACTTCACGATGAGCTTCGAGGAGGTCGGCAAGCTCACCAGCGACATCCTCCTCTCCTACGCCGACGACGCCGCAGCGCAGGAACGCACCCTCGCCCAGCCGTGGGCGCAGACCATGCAGCAGGTCACCGAAGGCAGGGTGGCGACGGTGAACGGCACCGAGCTGATCGCCGCGGTGTCGCCCCCCACGGTCCTGTCCCTGACCTGGGGGATAGATGCCTACCTGGAGGCGCTCGCCGCCGCGGTGAAGTAGCGCCGGCTCGCCGCGGTGCAGTAGGGGCGGCTCGCCGCCGTGCAGTAGGGGCGGCTCGCCGCGGTGCAGTAGGGGCGGCTCGCCGCGGTGCAGTAGGGGCGGCTCGCCGCCGTGCAGTAGGGGCGGCTCGCCGCGGTGCAGTAGGGGCGGCTCGCCGCGGTGCAGTAGGGGCGGCTCGCCGCCGTGCAGTAGCGGCCGTTCCCGGTCAGCGCGGGATGTGGAAGTCGACCAGGGCGGCCTCACCGGCACCGAGGTCGTGCCACGTCCCGCGCACCTCGAGCACCGCCACGGCGGAAGTCGGGAACTTCTCGACGATCTGACGGGCGGCGTCGGAGTCGTGGTCGGCCGAGAGCAACAGCGTCGTCGCCGACAGGACGGGCTCGTGTCCCACGACGAGCAGCGTGGACACGTCGTCCGGGACCCGGCGGATCGCGGCGACCACCCGCTCCGGTGTGGTCTCGTAGAGGTCGTCGAGGAAGTCGGTGGACGCCTCGACGGCGGCCTCTGCGAGCGTCTTGCGGGCCCGCGTCGCGGTCGAACACAGCACCGCGTCGACGGGGGGCTGGTGGGCCCGCAGCCAGCGCCCGGCGAGACCGGCCTCGCGCCGCCCGCGGGGGGCGAGCGGGCGCTCGTGATCGGCGACGTCGTCCGGGTACGCGGACTTCCCGTGCCGCAACAGGATCAGGGTGCGGGTCATGGGTTCACCCTAGGCGGTGACGTTCACCAGCGGCCGACGCGTGCCACCGCCCGCACCTCGTCGTCGACCGTGAACCACAGGGTCAGCGAGTCGGCGTCGTGCCGGGCGCGCAGGACGAGCGTGTCGCCGGCGACAACCGGTCGAAGATGCTCGATCGCCGCACGATACGGGGCCGTCTGCAACTCCGGCCGTCCGGCGAGGTGCTCCTCGATGCCGTGCCAGTAGGCGGCGTTGTTGACGTGGTCGAACGGGTCGATGTCGGTGGCCCGCAGCGGGAAGTGCGTGCCGGCGTCGGCGTCTGCGGACGGCGTGGGCGGCAACCATGCCCGCCACCGCAGACGGGTGTCCGCGGCGTGACGAGCCATGTGTTCCCAGAGCCGGTCGCTGATCCGAGCCGGCATGCCGTTGGTGGGCCCGATGTTGATCCAGAACGCCGACGTGTCCATCGCGGCGCCGCCGGTGCCCTCGAACCGCACACGGACGTTGGCCCATCGCGTGGACAGGGCGTCACACCATCGGCGCAGTTCGAGCTGTTCCCGGAAGCGGGCCGGCCGGTGCACGTCGACGACGGTGCGGCGCACGATCCACAGCGGATCGGTGTCGGTGGCGTCGACGGCGTCGAGGTTGTCGGTGCCGATGTCCTGCAGGTAACGGGCCACGCCGTCGAGCCGGAGCCGTTCCCGGCTGTCGACGTCGCCGGTGCGCACCGTGCGCGTGGACCGGAACGCGTCGTCGGGCGGGGGAGCGGTGGCGAGGGGCTGCGCCCAGGCGTCCTCGGGTACGTGCTTTCCCGGTGCCGCTGCCGCGGCGGTATCCGTAGGTGCCGCTCCCGCGGCGGTATCCGAACCCATGCGTCCCCCTGGTCTTCGTCGGGCCCCGCCGATTCTGACAGTTGCGGGGCAGGCCCGCAGCGAATCTTGCGAGCGGCGGACCCCGAGGCTACAGTCGATATAACTGTTACCGGATGTCACATGAAATCCGGTCCCGGCTCTTCGAGGACGCGACATGGCCTACGTGATCACCCAGACGTGCTGCAACGATGCGAGCTGCGTCGCCGTGTGCCCGGTGAACTGCATCCATCCCACTCCGGAGGAGCGGGAGTTCGCACAGACCGAGATGCTGCACATCGATCCGCAGACCTGCATCGACTGCGGCGCGTGCGCGGACGCCTGCCCGGTCGAGGCGATCTTCCCCGAGGACCGGCTCACCGAGGCTCAGACCCGGTTCAAGGACATCAACGCGGAGTACTACACGGCGCATCCGATGCCCGAGAACTGGAACCCGCTCACCCCGACGCCCGCCCCGCCCCGGGGGCAGGAGACTCTGCGCGTCGCGGTTGTCGGGGCCGGGCCGGCGGCGTGCTACGCCGCGCAGGAACTACTCGAGCGCTCGAATGTCGAGGTGGAGATGTTCGACCGGCTGCCGACCCCCTGGGGCCTGGTCCGCAGCGGCGTCGCGCCCGACCATCCCGGGACGAAGGCTGTCACCGAGTCGTTCGAGTGGTCGTTCCGTCGCGAGGCGTTCGCCCTGCACCTCGACGTCGAGGTGGGCCGCGACATCGACCACGACGAGCTGCTCGCCCATCACCACGCCGTCGTCTACGCCACCGGCGCGTCCGCCGACCGCAGTCTCGGCATTCCCGGCGAGGACCTGCCCGGCAGCCATGCCGCCACCGAGTTCGTCGCCTGGTACAACGGCCACCCCGACTACGCCGACCGGGTCTTCGATCTCTCCGGTGAACGCGCCGTCCTCGTCGGCAACGGCAACGTCGCACTCGACGTCGCCCGCATTCTCACCATGGACGTCGACGAGCTGGCCCGGACCGACATCGCCGACCACGCGCTCGAGGCGCTGCGCCGGAGCAACATCCGCGAGGTCGTCCTGCTGGGCCGCCGAGGGCCGGCGCAGGCGGCCTACAGCAATCCGGAGTTCCTCGCCCTCGGTGATCTGAACGGGGTCGACGTCGTCGTCGACGAGTCCGAGCTCGACCTCGACCCCGCCAGCGCGGAGCTCGCCGCGGCGGATCCCGCCGTCGCGATGCGGATGCGGCTCGCCCGCGAGTACGCGCGCCGCGAACCCCGGCCGGGGAACAAGCGCATCGTGTTCCGTTACCTCGTGTCACCCACCGCGATCGAGGGCACCGACCGGGTCACGGGCCTGCGGGCGGTGCGCAACGAACTGATCCCCGGCGACGACGGTGCGCTCGTCGCCCGCCCCACCGAGCAGACCCTGCATCTCGACGCGCAGCTGGTGCTGCGCTCGATCGGCTACCGCGGGGTTCCGCTCCCGGGGGTGCCGTTCGACGAGCGGCGCGCGATCGTTCCCAACGAGGACGGGCGGGTCACCGGGGCCGGACCTGGCGTGTACGTCACCGGGTGGATCAAGCGCGGGCCGAGCGGCGTGATCGGCACCAACAAGGCATGCGCCAAGGAAACGGTCGCGGCGCTGCTCGCCGACTTCGACGCCGGTCGGCTCGCGCGGCCGGCGTACGGCCGGCGGGAACTCGATCGCCTGCTCGGGCAGCGGCGCCCGAGCCGGGTGGGACTGAGCGGCTGGCACGAGATCGACGAGGCCGAGCGCGCGGCCGGTCGTGCGGCCGGCCGGCCACGGGTCAAGCTGACCGATCGTGCGCGCCTGACGAAGACGGCGGCCGGCCGCCCGCGGTCGGGACGCAGCCTGCTGCGTCTGGTCCGCCGATAACCGGTTGGGGCTTCGTCTGCGCCGGCACTAGAATCTTCCGACGGTGCCCGGCACCGCCCGCGGCGACGTCCGCCGGGGGAGCGCAGGCCGGGATGTCGATCCGCCGCGCTGTCGGGGCGCGCGCTGGTCGCCGGGCACGTCGAGGGTGACACGCGGTCCACGCCGGCGGTGACACGCGGCTCGCGCCGGCGGTGACACGCGGCTCGCGCCGAGACGGTCGTCGCCGTCCGGCACGACGTGGTGCCCGGCCCTCGACTCCGTTCCGGCAGGTCCGCCTGCCCTCGCGCCTCGAGAGGACCGACCCATGACAGCCCCCCATGCGGGCCCGGCCGCCGCGCCGGTGAGCGACAAGCTCGACGCGGCAGTTCTGAAGATCGCCTCGGTGGTGGTGCTCGGCGCCATCATGTCGATTCTCGACGTGACCGTCGTCTCCGTCGCCGTGCCGACGTTCATGGAGGAGTTCGACGCCGGCTACGCGACCGTCGCGTGGACCATGACCGCCTACACGCTGGCGCTCGCCAGCGTGATTCCGCTCACGGGCTGGGCCGCGGACCGGTTCGGCACCAAGCGCCTCTACCTCGCCGCACTCGTCCTGTTCGTCGCCGGTTCCGTGCTGTGCAGCATGGCGTGGGACATTTCTTCGCTCATCGCATTCCGGGTCGTGCAGGGCCTCGGTGGCGGCATGCTCATGCCGCTCGGCATGACGATCATGACCCACGCGGCGGGCCCGCACCGCGTCGGCCGCGTGATGGCGGTGCTCGGTATCCCGATGCTGCTGGGCCCGATCGGCGGCCCGATTCTCGGCGGGTGGCTGATCGACACCGCCAGCTGGCACTGGATCTTCCTGATCAACCTGCCCATCGGTGTCCTGGCGCTCGTCGCCGCCGTGGTGATCCTGCCCAAGGACCGCCCGAGCAGGTCCGAGTCCTTCGACTTCGTGGGCATGGCGCTCCTGTCGCCGGGGCTGGCGCTGTTCCTGTTCGGTGTCTCCTCCATCCCGGAGGTCGGCACCGTCGCCGCGACGCGGGTCCTCGTTCCCGGCGTGATCGGCGTCGCGCTGATCGCCGCGTTCGTGTTCCACGCCTTGCGCGCCCGGAACCCGCTCATCGACCTGTACCTGTTCCGCAACCGCCAGCTGACGTTCGCGGTGCTCACCATGTCGGTGTTCGCGATCGCGTTCTTCGGTGCGGGGCTGCTGTTCCCCAGCTACTTCCTCCAGGTGCGGGGCGAGTCGACCCTGGCGGCGGGCATCCTGCTCGCACCGCAGGGCCTCGGCGCCATGCTCACCATGCCGGTCGCCGGCCGGCTCGTCGACCGGATAGGCCCCGGGAAGATCGTGCTCGTCGGCCTGACCCTCGTCACGCTCGGCATGGCGGTCTTCACGCAGGTGGGCACGGACACCTCCTACGTCCTGCTCCTCGGCGCGCTGTTCGTCATGGGCATGGGCATGGGCGCCACGATGATGCCGACGATGACGGCCGCGCTGCAGACGCTGACCCATCAGAGCGTGGCCCGCGGGTCGACACTGATGAACATCGTCCAGCAGGCCGCCGGCTCCGTGGGCACCGCGACCATGTCGGTGATCCTGAGCAGCCGCCTCGTGACCCCGGCGGGGGCACCCGAGGGCGGGGGACAGATGGACCAGGCGGCGCTCGACCAGATGCCCGCACCGGTACAGGAATCGATCCTCACCTCGCTCGCCGACGCGTTCGCGACCACGTTCCTCGTCGCGACCGTTCTCATGGCGCTCGCGGTGATCCCCGCGCTGTTCCTGCCGCGCACCCGCGTCAAGCATCCGGCGGGGGAGGGACTGCAGCCGGTCGTCGTCCACTGAACCACCCGCCCGGAGGGGCCGTGACGTAGGTCGCGGCCCCTCCGCGCGTCTGCGGCTAACCTCGTTCCGGCACCACGACGGCGACCCGAACGGACGATCCCATGAGCATCGAACCCACCGACCCACGCTCCGCGTCGACAGACGGACAGCCGCGTCTGTGCCGGCGCACCCTCTTCGGCGGGGCCGGTGCCGTCGCCGCCGCCGCGGTCCTGTCCGCGTGCGGCGCCGAGAGCGAGGGCACCGAGCGGGCAAGCACCGACAGCGCCCCCGCCGCGCCGACCACGCCGCCGGAGCCCGGTCCGGACGCCACGGTCGTCGCCGCCGCGGCCGACATCCCGGTGGGCAGCGGCGTCCTGTTCGCCGACCGGCGTCTCGTGGTGACGCAGCCCGTCGCCGGGGACTACCGGGCGTTCGTCGCCCTGTGCACGCATTCGGGGTGCAACATCACCAGTGTCGAGGCCGACGAGATCGTCTGCGACTGTCACGGCAGCCGGTTCCGTCTGGACGGGACCGTGAGCCGAGGTCCCGCCCGCAAGCCGCTGAAGGCGCGCCCGGCCGCGGCCCGCGGTGCGGACGTCGTCGTCGACTGATCTACGCGATCGGCTGAGCGGACGGGCGGGGGCGGAGTAGATTCGACCGCGACATCATCCCTGAAGTGCTGACCGGCAAGGGGACCCCATGGTGCGCAGGGGGCCGTTGATCACGTTGGCGGCGGTGGTGGTCCTCGCCGCCGTGCTGCTCGCGGTGAATGTCTCCAAGGAGGACGACGGCGCGACGCCGGCCCCGGGTCCTGCCGCGACGGCGGCGCCGGACCCCACGACGACGGCGACCTCGGCTGCGGTGGAGTTCCCCGCGCAGGCCACCTACGTCGGACAGATCCCCGTCGCGACCGGGACTCTCACGCTCGCGATCGCCGTCGAGGGCGAGGACGCCGTCGCGTACGCGTGCGACGGCAGCGCGGTCGAGTCGTGGCTGGCCGGCGACGCAGAGGCCGGCCGGCTCGAGCTCGAGGGCCGGGAAGGAGCCCGTCTCGAGGGCGAGTTCGACGGCGCGACGGTGCGCGGCACCCTGTGGCTCGGCGACCGCAGCTGGACCTTCGACGCCGCGCCGGCCGAACCGCCCGCCGGCCTCTACCTCGCGAACGTCGGCGATGTCCGGGCGAGCTGGATCGTCACGCAGGACGGAACCGTCACGGGCGTGCTCCGCGGCGGCGACGGCGGCACCACACCTGCCCCGGCCCTCGCACCCGACGGGACGGCGGTCGTCGACGGGGAGACCGTGACCGCGGACCCGGTGTCCGGCAGCGACACATTCTGACGTGCCACCGCGCGGTGACACCGAGAGGAGGACGGATGAGCACACCGCAGGTCCATCCCGCCGCGCCGCCGCGCACGGCCCCCGTGATCGTCGCATTCCTGGTGGGTGCCCTCGTCGCGGTGGGGCTCGGCGCCTACGGCCGTGTGCACGAGCCGGCCTTCTTCTCGATCAACGTCGCCGGGTTCTCCAGCCCGACCGCGGTCAAGACCTGGCTGGCGACCCTCGCCGGCGTGCTGGCACTGGTGCAACTCGTCTCGGCGGCCGGGATGTACGGCCGGTTGCCGGGACTGCGCACGCCGAGCTGGATCGGGACCCTGCACGTATGGTCGGGCCGCCTCGCTGTGCTGGCGACCGTCCCCGTCGCCGTGCACTGCCTGTATGCGCTCGGTTTTCGCACCGGCGAGCCGCGGGTGCTGTGGCACTCGCTGGCGGGATGCCTCCTCTACGGGGCGTTCGTCACCAAGATGCTGCTGCTCAGTCGGCGGGGCCTGCCGGGATGGGCGGTTCCGGTGGCCGGCGGTGTCCTGTTCACGGCGATCGTGGTCGTGTGGACGACCTCGGCGCTGTACTTCTTCCGCACGACGGGCATCACGTTCTGACGCACCGACCCACTGTGTCCCTCCCACGATCGGAGCCGGAAAATGGATCTCGAGCAGTTTCCCGTCAGCCGCCGTTCGGTGCTGCTCGGTGCCGGGGTGGCCGCCGTGGCCGCCGCCGCGGCCTGCAGCACGTACGGCGACGAGCCGGCCTCCGGGCAGACCTCCGCGGCGGAGGACGCCGGCACCGGGGCCCCGGCCGGCGCGGCTGCAGGACAACCCCTCGCGGCCGTCGCCGACATCCCCGTCGGCGGGGGACAGGTTTTCCCCGATCAGAAGGTCGTGGTGACCCAGCCGGCCGCGGGCGAGGTGCTCGCGTTCAGCGCGATCTGCACCCATCAGGGCTGCACGGTCGCGGCCGTGCAGGACGGCACGATCAACTGTCCCTGCCACGGCAGCCGGTTCAACCTCGACGGCACCGTCGCGAACGGTCCCGCCGCGCGTCCCCTCGAGAGCAGGGCTGTCACCGTCGACAACGGCGAGATCACACTCGCGTAATCGGTTCCGCCGTCCCGTCGCCGGACCGTCCGGGGCGGCACCGGGATAGGGTCGACTGCGTGATCGGACCTCTGCGCGACTGGCGGCCGCGGGCGTTGCGTGACGGCGACGAACCCGACGCCCGCTTCACCCTCGCCAACGAGCGCACGTTCCTCGCGTGGATCCGCACCGCGCTCGGCGTGATCGCGGCGGCCGTCGCGCTCGAGACCTTCGCCGGCGACGTCGTGGGACCGGTGGTGCGCACCACGCTGGCGTGCGCCCTGCTGGTCTTCTCCGCGGTCCTCGTGGTCGCCGCACTGCGGCGCTGGCTGCAGATCGAGGCCGCGATGCGCACCGCACGCCCCCTGCCGCCGCCGCGGATCGCCTTCCTGCTCGCCGCGATGCTGGCGGTCGGGGCTCTGGCCCTCGCCGCGGCGCTCCTCCTGTGACCGTGCCACCGGGTCCACGACGCGAGCCGGGTCGGCGATGAGACACGACGACCCCGGGTTGCAGCCGGAGCGCACCACTCTCGCGTGGCTGCGCACGGCGACCGGCCTGGGAGCGGTGGTCCTGCTGTTCCTGCGCCTGGCGCCCGGCCCGGCACCCGTGGTGGTGGCGATCGGCCTGCTGTGCCTGCTGCCGGCGCTCGTGCTGCTCGTGACGAGCGGACGCGAGCACCGGGCCCGGGTGAGCCGCTTCATCGAGGGACGGGCGAAGCATCACTGGTGGCGCAACATCGTCCTGACCGTCACGGTCGTCGTCCTGGCGCTCGCCGCCACCGCGCTCATCGTCACGTCGAAGGTGTGAGCGCCGCCCAGGCCGAGGCTCCGGCCGGTTCGGCTCCTTGGAACCGGACCAGACCCGTCCGGGCCACCGCGGCCCCTACGAACCGGCCCCCTGCCCCGAACGCCGGTCGAGGTCGATCACCCGGGCGCCGCCCTGCGCCGCGGCCACCCTGGTCTCGGTACCGTCCTCGGTCACGGCGACGATCTCGCACCGGCACAGCGCCTGTCGCCGGCTCGAGTCGACGACCGTCGCCTCGGCTCGCAGCAGCGTGCCGCGACCCGGGCGCAGGTAGTCGATGGTGAACCCGGTGGTCACGATGGACGATCCGAGCACGGTTCCCGCTGCGAAGGTCAGGGAATTGTCCGCCGCATAGGCCAGCACTCCACCGTGTACGAACCCGAACTGCTGCAGCAATTCCGGACGCAAAGGGACCTCGAGCACCGCGCGTCCCGGCTCGTACCCGACGACCCGGGCACCGACCAGGACGCTGAACGGTTGCGCGGCGAGCACGGCCGCCGCGTCGTCCACTCCGCGAAGTTCCACGGCCTGCAGTCTGCCCCACCCTGTCGGGAAGGGCCATATCATTCGCGCATGGCGCAGCCACCTCCGTCGCCGACGGTCCGTTGGCCCGACCTCGCCGCCCTCGAACTGCTCGTCGGCATCGACGATCACGGCGGGCTCGGCGCGGCTGCTCGCGCGGCCGGTGTCGCGCAACCCAATGCCAGCCGTGCGGTGCGCCGCCTCGAGAAGCAGCTCGGGGCCGTGCTCGTGCGCCGGGGGCGCGCCGGGTCGGCGCTCACCCCGGAGGGCACCGTGGTCGCGCACTGGGCGCGGCAGACCCTCACCGACGCCCGTCGACTGCTCGACGCCGCGGCGGCGTTGCGCACCGACCGGCAGGCCGAACTGACCGTGGCGGCCAGCATGACCGTCGCCGAACACCTCATCCCGCGCTGGCTGGGCCGCTTCCGCGGTCTCCACGACGACGTGCACATCCAGTTGCAGGTCCACAACTCGCGGCAGGTGTGCGACGCCGTCGCGGCAGGCCGCTGCCACGTCGGATTCGTCGAAGCTCCCGCCGTTCCACCGGGACTGCACAGCACCCCGGTGGCGCAGGACCGGCTGGTGGTGGTCGTCACGCCGGCTCATCCGTGGGCGCGCCGCCGGCGACCGCTCACCGTCGCCGAACTCGCGGCGACGCCGCTCGTCGTGCGTGAGGAGGGGTCGGGGACGCGGCACACGCTCGACCTCGCCCTGCGCGAGTTCGATCGGCCGGCACCTCTGCTCGAGCTCGGCAGCGGCGCCGCGGTACGCACCGCGGCGCTCGGGGGTGTCGGTCCGGCCGTGCTCAGCACCTTGGCCGTGGCCGACCACCTCGCGGCCGGGGAACTGCGGGCCGTCGACGTCGAGGGCCTCGATCTGGCCCGCACCCTGCGCGCGGTGTGGCGCCCCCCTCGCAAGCTCGCCGGCCCGGCCGGGGACCTGGTGCGGATGATCGTCCGCGGCGCCTGATCGCGTGCCGATCGCCCCGATCGGCCCGGATCAGCGTTCCGGTGCGTCATCATGATCGTCGAGGACACTGCCATCGGGAGTGGGACATGGACGCATCGCGGCACCACGGGACGTCGCGGTGACGGTCGCCGAGGTCGACCGTCGCCCGCAGCGAGCGGGCTCGGTCCTCGCGACGCTGATCCTGGTCGCCACCGTCGCCAACCTCAATCTCTCGGTGGCCAACATCGCACTGCCCGCGATCGGCCGGGCATTCGACGCGAGCCAGACGGAGTTGAACCTGGTCGCCGTCGGGTATTCGCTGGGTCTGGCCGCGTCGGTGCTGTACCTGGGGGCGCTCGGGGACCGCTACGGCCGCAAGCAGTTGCTCGTGCTCGGTGTCGCCCTGTCGATACCCACGTGTCTGCTGGCGGCCTTCGCGCCGAACATCGAGGTGCTGTTCGCGGCCCGGCTGGCCGGCGGTCTCGCCGCGGGACTGGCATATCCCACCACTCTGGCGCTGATCACCGCGTTGTGGTCGGGAGCCTCACGGACCCGCGCGATCGCGTTGTGGTCGGCGACCGGCGGGGCGGTCGCCGCGCTCGGACCGCTGTTGTCCGGTCTGCTCCTCGAGTACTTCTACTGGGGCTCGGCCTTCCTGATCACCCTGCCGCTCGCCGCCCTCGCCCTCGTGGCGGCCGCAGTGCTGATCCCCGCGCACGTCAACGAGACCACCGGTCCCGTCGACCATGTCGGCGGAGTCCTGTCGGTGCTGTTCGTGGCGGCGCTCGTGATGACGGTCAACCTCGCACCCGAGAGCGGCCGCGCCACGGCAGCCCTGGTCTGCGCGGCCGTCACCGCCGTCGCGGGCGCGGTGTTCGTGTGGCGGCAACGGCGGGTGCCCGAGCCGCTGTTCGACCTGAAGGTGGCCGCGCGGCCGACGTTCTGGGTGGCTGCGGTGGCAGGCATCATCGTGTTCGGAACCCTGATGGGCGCGATGTTCGTCGGGCAGCAGTTTCTGCAGAACGTGCTCGGTTACTCCACGCTCGCCGCCGGGTCGACGATCCTCCCCGCCGCCGCGTGCATGCTCGTCGTGGCTCCGTACTCGGCCCGCCTGGTCGAGAGCCGGGGTGCCCGCACCACATTGCTGCTCGGCTACGCGTTCATCCTCCTCGGGCTCACCGTCGCACTGACGATGTGGGACGAGACCTCCAGCTACTGGCAGATCGCCCTCGCGTACGCCTTCGTCGGGGCCGGGGTGGGTTTCGCCGGCACGCCCGCCTCGCGCTCGCTCACCGGCTCGGTGCCGGTGACCCGCGCCGGGATGGCGTCCGCGACGGCCGACCTGCAGCGGGACCTGGGCGGGGCCGTGATGCAGTCGGTCCTCGGGGCGTTGCTCACCGCCGGGTACGTGGCGTCGATCTCGGCGGCCGTCGCATCGTCGCCGGACGCGGACGAGATCAGCGACCAGACCCAGGCTGCGCTGACCAAGTCGTTCGCGAGTGCCGCCGATCTCGCGGAGCGGTACCCGCAGTACGCCGACGCCATCATGGCCGCGGCGCGCGCGGCATTCCTCGCCGGGGACACGAAGGCATATGCCGCCGCCCTTCTCGTCGTCGCCGCCGGAGCCGTCCTGGTGTTCTTCGCATTCCCGAAACGCGACGCCGAACGGCGGCTGCTCGCGTCGTACCGCGCTCGAGACGAACGCGCCGAGCCGGCGGTGGACGAACGCGCCGAGCCGGACGGCCGGTCGGAGGCCGCGCCCGGCGACGTGGACCGTTAGCGCGGTTCGCCGCCGCGGTGCCGGGTCAGCGCGGTTCGCTGCTGCCGTGCAGGGCGCCGACTCCGGCGACGATCACCAGCGCGATGCCTGCCGCCGCGGCGGGCTGGACCCATTGGCCGAGCACCAGCGCACCCGCCAGTGCCGCCGCCGCCGGTTCGAGGGCGATGAGGATCGCGAACACGTTTCTCGGCAGATCGCGCAGCGCCCGCATCTCCAGGCTGTAGGGGATCACGGAGGACAGCAGGGCCACCACCGCCCCGGCGCCGAGAATCGCAGGATCGGCCAGGCCGGCGCCGGCGGTTCCGAGACCGAAGGGCAGGACGAGCACCGCCGCGACGGTGGTGGCGACGGTCAGGCCCGCCGCGCCGGAGACGGTGGCGGCCACGTGCGAGCCCGCGACGATGTACCAGGCCCAGCCGGCCGCGGCGAGCAGCGCGAATCCGACCCCGGCCGGGTCGAGCGCGTCGCCGTCCCCACCGAGGCCGCGCGCCCCGAGGAGGGCCACCCCGGCCAGCGCGAGGGCCACCCACAGCGCGTCCCGCGGGCGGCGGGAGAGCACCGCGGCGAGGGTGAGCGGTCCGAGGAACTCGATCGTGACCGCTGCCGCGAGCGGGAGCCGGGCGATCGCCACGTAGAAGAAGCCGTTCATCGCGGCCAGGCTCACCCCGAGGGCGGCCGCGCCGCGCCACTGCGCCCGGCCCCAGTGCCGCACCGACGGCCGTACCGCCGCCCACAGGATCACCGCGGCGAGCGTCAGCCGCAGCGTGACCGTGCCGAGGGCGCCGACGTCGTCGAACAGGGTGCTGGCGAAGGCCGCACCGAACTGCAGGGAGAGCACCGAGCCGAGCACGGCCGCGACGGGCACGGTCCGGCTGCCGCCTCGTGGCGCCCGTGCCGTGCTGCTCATGCGTCCTCCGGAAGTCCCGGGATCCGTCGTCCCGCGTGTGACGAATGTTGCCGCACGGCAGCACGATCGGCAGCAGCGGCGACGCCGCGCAAAAAAACAATCACGAGAGCTTGCTTTTCCGTGCCGCGAGTGTGACTCTGGTCGCATGACGGAGCTGCAACCGCTTCTCGACGATCTGCGTGCCGAGGGCGAGGACCTCGATGCCCTCGTCGCCGACCTCCCGGACGAGCGCTGGGCGACTATGACGCCCGCCGAGGGCTGGACCATCGCCCACCAGGTCGGGCATCTGCTGTGGACCGATCGGGCCGCCCTCACCGCCGTCGAAGACCCGGAGGCGTTCGTCGCCGGGCTCGGCGAGATCACCGACCCGGACCGCTTCGTCGACGACGGGGCGCGGGAGCAGGCCCGCCGGCCGCCGGCCGAACTGCTCGCCGACTGGCGCGCGGCGCGACGCGCCCTCGCCGACGCCCTCGCGGCCGTTCCGGCCGGGACCAGGATCGTCTGGTACGGCCCGCCCATGAGCGCGGCTTCGATGGCCACGGCGCGGCTGATGGAGACCTGGGCGCACGGCGCCGACGTGGCCGACGCGCTGGGCGTCCCCCGGACCCCCACCCACCGGCTGCGCCACATTGCCCATCTCGGTGTCCGCACCCGCGACTTCGCGTTCACCGTGCACGGGCGCACCCCGCCGGCCGAGCCGTTCCGCGTCTGCCTCACCGCTCCCGACGGGCGGGAGTGGACGTGGGGTCCCGAGAGCGCCGCCCAGACCGTCACCGGATCCGCCGTCGACTTCTGCCGCCTGGTGACCCAGCGGGTCCACCGCACCGACACCGACCTCGTCGCCACCGGACCGGACGCGGATGCATGGCTCGAGCTCGCGCAGGCGTTCGCCGGTCCGCCCGGCGCCGGGCGCACCCCGGACGGAGCGACCGCGTGAACGCGCAGCCGGCGGGCCGTGCGGTGCGCATCGGGAACTGTTCCGGCTTCTACGGCGACCGGCTCGCAGCTATGCGGGAGATGCTCGAGGGCGGCGAACTCGACTACCTGACCGGCGACTATCTCGCCGAGCTGACCATGCTCATCCTCGGCCGGGATCGGATGAAGGACCCGGAACTCGGCTACGCCAAGACGTTCCTGCGGCAACTCGAGGACTGTCTCGGGCTCGCCGTCGACAAGGGCGTGAAGATCGTCGCCAATGCGGGGGGACTCAACCCCGCCGGGCTGGCGACGGCCGTGCGCGACCTCGCCGGCCGGCTCGGACTCGACGTCGCCGTCGCCCACGTCGAGGGCGACGATCTCATCGCCCGGGCCGCCGAACTCGGGCTGGCCGCCGATCCGCCGCCCCTGACCGCCAACGCCTACCTCGGCGCCTGGGGCATCGCCGAATGCCTGACCGCCGGCGCCGACCTCGTCGTCACCGGCCGGGTCACCGACGCGTCGGTGATCGTCGGTCCCGCGGCAGCCCACTTCGGTTGGGCCCGGGATGATTTCGACGCTCTCGCGGGCGCGGTGGCAGCCGGGCACGTGATCGAGTGCGGCGCCCAGGCCACCGGCGGCAACTACGCCTTCTTCACCGAGATCGCCGATCTCGACCGGCCGGGCTTCCCGATCGCCGAGATCGAGGCCGACGGAAGTTCCACGATCACCAAGCACCCGGGCACCGGCGGCGCCGTCACCGTCGGCACCGTGACCGCCCAGCTGCTGTACGAGGTGACCGGGGGCCGCTACGCCGGCCCCGACGTCACCACCCGCCTCGACACCGTCCGGCTCACCCCGGACGGCCCGGACCGGGTCCGCATCAGCGGCGTCCGCGGTGAGGCGCCGCCACCCACGCTCAAGGTCTCCCTCAACGCCCTCGCCGGCTTCCGGAACGAAGCGGTGTTCGTCCTCACCGGTCTGGACATCGAGGCCAAGGCCGCCCTGGTGCGGCGGCAGGTGGAGGCGAGCCTGACCACCCGGCCCGCCGAGCTCGAATGGACACTCGCCCGCACCGACCATCCGGACGCCGACACCGAGGAGGCGGCCAGCGCCCTGCTGCGCTGCACCGTCCGCGACCGCGACCCGAAGGTCGTCGGCCGCGCCTTCTCGTCGGTCGCCGTCGAGTACGCGCTGGCCAGCTACCCGGGCTTCGCGCTGACCGCCCCGCCCGGCAACGGACAACCGTACGCGGTGTTCACCCCCGGCTACGTCGACGCCGCCGAGGTGCCGCACACCGCGGTGCTGCCCGACGGCAACCGGGTCCCGATTCCGTGCGTCACCCCGACGCGTGCACTCGAACCCGTCGGCGAACCCGAGCTCCCCGAGCCGCTACCGCCCGGGCCCGCACGACACGCACCGCTCGGACTCGTCGCCGGCGCCCGCAGCGGCGACAAGGGCGGCGACGCGAACGTGGGGGTGTGGGTGCGCACCGACGACCAGTGGCGGTGGCTGGTGCACACCCTCACCGTCGACACGTTGAAAACCCTCCTGCCCGAATCGAAGAACCTGACCGTGACACGTCACGTGCTGCCGAACCTGCGGGCGGTGAACTTCGTGATCGAGGGCATCCTCGGCCGCGGCGTCGCCTCGCAGGCCCGCTTCGACCCGCAGGCGAAGGGTCTCGGCGAGTGGCTGCGCAGCCGATACCTCTACATCCCCGAGGTCCTCCTGGAGGGCGGCGGGACAGCGAACCCCGAGAGGAAGTACACCGAGTGAGCATCTGGGACACCCCCGAACGCCGCGAGCTGCGCTCGACGGTCCACTCCTTCGTCCGGCGCGAGATCCTGCCGCATCTCGCCGCGTGGGAGCGCGACGGTGAACTGCCCCGCGAACTGCACAAGAAGGCCGCCGCTCTCGGGCTGCTCGGCGCCGGATTCCCCGAGGCCGTCGGCGGTTCCGGGGGCGACGCGGCGGACACCCTCACCGTGTGCGAGGCCTTCCACGAGGCCGGCGCCTCCGGCGGCGCCTTCGCCTCCCTGTTCACCTGCGGCATCGCCCTGCCACACCTCGTCGCCGCCGGCGACGAAGCGCAGATCGGCAAGTGGGTTGCCCCGACCCTCGCGGGTGAGCTCGTCGGCTCCCTCGCGATCACCGAACCCGGCGGCGGCTCCGACGTCGGGCACCTGACCACCACCGCCGTCCGCGACGGCGATCACTACATCGTCGACGGCGCCAAGACCTACATCACCTCCGGCTGCCGCGCCGATTTCGTCGTCACCGCTGTGCGCACCGGCGGCCCCGGCGCCGCCGGTGTCTCGCTGCTCGTGATCGAAAAGGGCACACCGGGTTTCACCGTCTCGCGCAAGCTGGACAAGATGGGCTGGCGTGCCTCCGACACTGCGGAACTGTCGTTCGCCGGTGTGCGCGTGCCGGTCTCGAATCTCGTCGGAGCCGAGAACAGCGGCTTCGCGCAGATCGCGCAGGCGTTCGTCGCCGAGCGGATCGCCCTCGCCGCCCAGGCCTACTCGAGCGCGCAGCGGTGCCTGGATCTGACCGTGTCCTGGTGCCGGGACCGCGAGACGTTCGGCCGGCCCCTGATCTCCCGGCAGTCGGTACAGCGCACCCTCGCCGAGATGGCACGGCGCATCGACGTCGCGCGGGTGTACGGCCGGCGGGTCGTCGAGCGATCCCTCGTCGGTGACGGCGACCTCGTCGCCGACGTGTGCTTCGCCAAGAACACCGCCGTCGAGGCCGGGGAGTGGGTCGCACACCAGGCCGTGCAGCTCTTCGGCGGCCTCGGCTACATGGCCGAGTCCGAGGTCGAACGACAGTACCGCGACATGCGCATCCTCGGCATCGGCGGCGGCACCACCGAGATCCTCACCGAACTTGCCGCGAAACGATTGGGGTACACCGCGTGAGCATCCTGCAGACGACCGTCGACCCGTCCTCGGCGGAGTACGCCGCCGCGGCCGAGGCGATGGCCGCCCAGCTGGCAGAGCTCGAAGCCGAACACGCCAAGGCCCTCGCCGGCGGCGGGGAGAAGTACGTCCGACGGCACCACGAACGCGGCAAGCTGCTGCCACGCGAACGGATCGAACTGCTCCTCGACCCCGATTCGCCGTTCCTCGAGCTGTCCCCGCTCGCCGCCTGGGGCACCGAGTTCCCGGTCGGCGGCAGCACCGTCACCGGAATCGGCGTCGTCGAGGGCGTCGAATGCCTGATCGTCGCCAACGACCCCACCGTCCGCGGCGGCACGAGCAACCCGTGGACGCTGCGAAAGGGATTCCGCGCCAACGACATCGCGATGCAGAACCGGCTGCCGGTCATCTCCCTCGTCGAGTCGGGCGGCGCCGACCTCCCCACCCAGAAGGAGGTGTTCATCCCCGGCGGGCGCATGTTCCGCGACCTGACACAGCTGTCCGCCGCCGGGATCCCGACCATTGCCCTGGTGTTCGGCAATTCCACCGCGGGTGGCGCCTACATCCCGGGCATGTCGGACCACGTGGTGATGATCGAGAAGCGGTCGAAGGTGTTCCTCGCCGGGCCGCCCCTGGTGAAGATGGCCACGGGCGAGGAATCCGACGACGAATCCCTCGGCGGCGCGGAAATGCACGCCCGCACCTCCGGCCTGGCCGACTACTACGCGGTCGACGAACCCGACGCGATCCGGATCGGCCGGGGCATCGTCCGTCGTCTGAACTGGCGCAAGCAGGGCCCCGAACCCCACCCGGAGGTACGCGAGCCCCGCCACGATCCCGAGGAACTGCTCGGCATCGTGCCCGCCGACCTCAAGGTGCCGTTCGACCCGCGCGAGGTGATCGCCCGCATCGTCGACGACTCCGACTTCGACGAGTTCAAGCCGCTGTACGGGTCGTCGCTCGTCACCGGCTGGGCCCGTCTGCACGGCTACCCGGTGGGAATCCTCGCCAACGCCCGCGGCGTGCTGTTCAGCGAGGAATCCCAGAAGGCCACCCAGTTCATCCAGCTCGCCAACCGTGCGAACACGCCACTGCTGTTCCTGCACAACACCACCGGCTACATGGTCGGCCGCGAGTACGAGGAACGCGGCATGATCAAGCACGGTTCGATGATGATCAACGCCGTCTCCAATTCGACGGTGCCGCACATCTCGATCCTGCTCGGCGCCTCCTACGGGGCCGGCCACTACGGGATGTGCGGCCGCGCCTTCGACCCGCGGTTCCTGTTCGCCTGGCCCAGCGCCAAGTCCGCGGTGATGGGCGGCGCACAGCTCGCGGGCGTCATCTCCATCGTCGGACGGGCCGCTGCCGAGGCGCGCGGTCAGGCGTTCGACGAGGCCGCCGACGAGGCGATGCGCGCGGCGATCGAGAACCAGATCGAGGCGGAGTCGCTGCCGATGTTCCTGTCCGGCCGGCTCTACGACGACGGGGTCATCGACCCGCGCGACACCCGCACCGTGGTGGGGATGTGCCTGTCGGCCATCGCCAACGCGCCGATCGAGGGCACCGACAGCTTCGGTGTCTTCCGGATGTGAGGCAGCAGTGAACCGTTCCGACACCGTCACCACCGTGCTCGTCGCCAATCGCGGCGAGATCGCCCGCCGGGTGTTCGCCTCCTGCCGGCGGGCCGGCCTCGGCACCGTCGCCGTGTTCTCCGACGCGGACGCCGACAGCCCGCACGTCACCGAGGCCGACGTCGCGGTGCACCTGCCCGGCACTGCCCCCGCCGACACGTACCTCCGCGGCGAGGCGATCATCGCGGCTGCCCGCACGGCGGGGGCCGACGCGATCCACCCGGGGTACGGGTTTCTCTCGGAGAACGCCGAATTCGCGAGGGCGGTCCTCGACGCGGGACTGACCTGGATCGGGCCGGACCCGGACTCCATCGCCCGGATGGGTTCGAAGGTCGAGGCCAAGAAGATCATGGCCGACGCCGGCGTGCCGGTGCTGGCCGAGCTGGACCCGGCCGCGGTGACCGAGGCCGACCTGCCCGTGCTGATCAAGGCCTCCGCCGGGGGCGGCGGCCGCGGCATGCGGGTCGTCCGCGACCTGGCCGAACTGTCCGACCAGCTCGCCGCGGCCCGACGTGAGGCACAGTCCGCATTCGGCGACCCGACGGTGTTCTGCGAGCGCTACCTCGAAACGGGGCGGCACATCGAAGTGCAGGTCCTCGCGGACCGGCACGGGACCGTGTGGGCGGTGGGGGAGCGCGAATGCTCGATCCAGCGGCGGCATCAGAAGGTGGTCGAGGAGGCCCCGTCGCCGCTCGTCGACGCCACCCCCGGCATGCGGGAGCGGCTGTTCGAGGCGGCCCGGCGCGCCGCGCACGCCATCGACTACGAGGGCGCCGGGACGGTCGAGTTCCTCGCGACCGGGGCGAGCGAAGCGACGGGAAATGTCGCCGGGGCGAGCGAAGCGACGGGAAATGTCGCCGGGGCGAGCGAAGCGACGGGAAATGTCGCCGGGGCGAGCGAAGCGACGGGAAATGTCACTGCCGGAGGTGAGTTCTTCTTCCTCGAGATGAACACCCGGCTGCAGGTCGAGCACCCGGTCACCGAGTGCACCACCGGGCTCGACCTCGTCGACCTGCAGCTCCAGATCGCTGCCGGCGGCCGTCTCGATCCCGAACCCCCTCCGGCGAGCGGACATTCGATCGAGGTGCGGCTCTACGCGGAGGACCCCGCCGAGGACTGGCGGCCGCAGTCCGGCACGGTGCACCGCCTCGCCCTGCCCGGTCGCGTCCCCGAGTTCGAGGTCCTGCCCGGGCCCGGGCTGCGTCTGGACGCCGGCGTCGAGGACGGCTCGGTGGTGGGCGTGCACTACGACCCGATGCTCGCCAAGGTGATCGCCTACGCCCCGACCCGGGACCGCGCGGCCCGCATGCTCGCGACGTCGCTCACCCGTGCCGAGGTGCACGGCCTGCGCACCAACCGGGACCTGCTCGTGAACGTGCTCCGGCATCCCGAGTTCCTGGCCGGCAACACCGACACCGCCTTCTTCGACACACACGGGCTCGCCACGCTCGCCGCGCCGCTCGCCGACGCCGCCGCCGAGTCGCTGTCCGCGCTCGCCGCGGCCCTGGCCGACGCCGCCGCTCGTCGTGCGACGGCGACGGTCGGCCGCGGCCTGCCGAGCGGCTGGCGCAACCTGCCGTCGCAGCCACAGGTCAAGCGGTACGACGGCGACCACGGTGAACACGAGGTGCGGTACCGGCTCACCCGGCACGGCCTGGTCGCCGACGGCCATCCGGGCATCGTCCTCGTCGCACACACCGAGCGCCGGGTGGTGCTCGCGATCGACGGCGCGCAGCGGCAGTTCCACGTCGCGCGCTACGGCGACACGGTGCACGTGGACTCCTCGCTCGGTCCGGTGCGGTTGCGAGCGATCCCGCGGTTCGTCGAACCCTCGGCCCATGTCGCCGCGGGGTCGCTGCTCGCGCCGATGCCCGGGTCGGTGATCCGGATCGGGGCAACGGTCGGCGACGCGGTCGACGCGGGGCAACCGGTCCTGTGGCTCGAGGCGATGAAGATGGAACACATCGTCAAGGCCCCCGCCGCGGGCGTGCTCACCGAACTGCCCGTGGCCGTCGGCACCCAGGTCGAACTGGGCGCCGTGCTGGCCGTCGTCACCCCCACCGAGTCCACCGACACCCAGGAGAAGTGATGAGCGTCATCGAAACCGACGAGCAGAAGCAGCTGCGGGCTGCGGTCGCGGGCCTGGCCAAGCGCTACAACTACACCGACTACGTGCTGCCGAAGGCCCGCAAGGGCGAACCGCTGACCGAGCTGTGGCGGGAGGCCGCCGGGCTCGGATTCCTGGGCGTGAACCTGCCGGAGGAATTCGGCGGCGGCGGGGCCGGCATCTACGAACTCGCCCTGGTGCAGGAGGAACTCGCCGCGCAGGGCTGCGGGCTGCTGCTGGTGGTCGTCTCGCCCGCCATCTGCGGCACCATCATCGCCAAGTTCGGCACCGACGAGCAGAAGCAGCGCTGGCTGCCCGGGCTCGCCGACGGCTCGAAGATCATGGCGTTCGGCATCACCGAGCCCGATGCCGGGTCCAATTCGCACCAGATCACCACCGTCGCGCGCCGCGACGGCGAGGACTGGATCCTCCACGGCAGCAAGATCTACATCTCCGGCGTGGACCAGGCCGACGCGGTGCTCGTCGTCGCCCGCACCGAGGACGCGAAGAGCGGGAAGCTGCGGCCGGCGCTGTTCATCGTCCCGACCGATGCCGAGAACTTCGTCAAGACGCCGATGGAGATGGACATCGTCGAGCCGGACCATCAGTTCACCCTGTTCCTCGACGACGTGCGACTGCCGGCGGACGCGCTGGTGGGGGAGCCGGACGCGGCGCTGATGCAGTTGTTCGCGGGCCTGAATCCGGAGCGGATCCTCGGCGCGGCGATGGCCGTCGGGATGGGCCGCTACGCCCTGGACGCCGCGGTGCGGTACGCCAACGAACGCACCGTGTGGAAGTCGCCGATCGGGGCTCACCAGGGCATCGCCCACCCGCTCGCCCAGTGCAAGATCGAGCTCGAGCTGGCGAAGCTGATGATGCAGAAGGCGGCGGTGCTGTACGACAGCGGCGACGACTTCGGTGCTGCCGAGGCCGCGAACATGGCCAAGTACGCCGCGGCCGAGGCCAGCATCAAGTCGCTCGACCAGGCGATCCAGACCCACGGCGGGGGCGGGCTCACCCGGGAGTACGGGCTGGCCGCGATGCTCGGCGCGGCGCGCATCGCACGGGTGGCGCCGGTGAGCCGGGAGATGATCCTCAACTTCGTGTCCCAGCACTCGCTGGGTCTGCCCCGGTCGTACTGAGGGGAGCGCCGGTGTCCGAGACGTTCGTCCGGTACGAGGTGAGCGAGGGATTCGCCACCCTCACTCTCGACTCGCCGCACAACCGCAACGCGATCTCCGCCAGGCTCGTCGCGCAGCTCCGGCAGGGACTTGCCGACGCGGCCGCCGACGACGGGGTCCGCGCCGTCGTGCTCACCCACGAGGGCGGCACCTTCTGCGCCGGGGCCGACCTGAGCGAGGCGAGCACCGCGGAGGGCGGCGTCGCCGCGGCGGCCGCCGCCCGGACCCGGGAGATGACGGCGGTGCTGCGTTCGATCCTGGAGCTGCCCAAACCGGTGATCGGGCGGATCGACGGGCACGTGCGCGCCGGCGGCATGGGGTTGGTCGGCGCGTGCGATCTCGCCGTCGCCGGGCCCCGGTCGACGTTCGCGCTGACCGAGGCCCGGCTGGGCCTGGCCGCGTCGATCATCTCGCTGACGGTGCTGCCGCGGCTCACCTCCCGCGCCGCGAGCCGCTACTTCCTCACCGGGGAGCGGTTCGGGCCGGAGGTCGCGGCGGCGATCGGCCTGGTCACCGTGGAGACCGACGATCCGCGGGCCGCGGTGGCGGAGATCCTCGCCCAGCTGCGGGAGTGTTCCCCGCAGGGGCTGGGCGAATCCAAGCGGCTGACCACGATGCGGATGCTCGCCGACTTCGATCGGTACGGCGACGCGCTGGCGGAGCAGTCGGCGCGGCTGTTCGGCTCGCCGGAGGCGGTCGAGGGGATGACCGCGTTCCTGCAGAAGCGGCCGCCGGCGTGGAGCCGTCCGTGAGGAACGGTCCGCCGCCCCGGCCGGGACGTGCCCGAGACCTGCCGGGCGCGCGCGTGCGGGCGGTCGTCGGCGGCACCCGTCCCGGGCACCTCACGTGGACGGTCACCCTCCGCGAGCCGGCGCGCCGGTCTGCCTAATCTGATCGCCATGAGCAGCCCGTCCCCGGACACCCGCCGTCGCGGCGAGCAGGAACGCAGTCGCGCCACCCGCAAGCGGATCCTCGACGCGGCGGTGGCCGTGCTGGTCGAGCACGGCTACTCCAACGCCACCACGGTGCGCATCCAGCAGGCTGCCGGCGTGTCCCGCGGACGGCTGCTGCACCACTACCCGTCGCGGGACGCCCTGCTCGTCGCCGCCGTGCACCACCTCGCCGCCCAGGGGGTCCAGGGCCTCGACGGCGACCATCCCTGGCCCGCCGACCCGGTCGAACGTATCGCCGTCGCGGTCGATCGGATGTGGTGGAACTTCCGGCAGCCGTACTTCTGGGCCTCGATGGAGCTGTGGCTCGCCGCGCGCGGCCACGAGGAACTCCGGGCCGAGCTGCTGCCGCTCGAACGAATCCTGGGCCGGATGATCAAGGAGCAGACGACCGCGAACTTCGGTCCGGAGATCGCCAACCGCCCCCGGTTCGTCGAGGTGCGCGACCTGATCTATCAGGCGATGCGCGGGGCGGCCCTCGGGTACGCCATCGACCCGCGCGACCCGCTGACCGAACCCCAGCTGGCGGTGTGGCGCCGCCAGATGGAACGGGTCCTGGTGGACGACGAACCCGGGGATTCCGCCGCCGGGGGTGCGCTGCGATGACCCGCCAGCCCAAACAGGATCGGAGCCGGGCCACACGCCGCCGGCTGCTCGAGGCGAGCATCGACTGCCTCGCGGAGCTGGGATGGGGCGCGACCACCGTGGGCGTCGTCGCCGAACGGGCGGGAGTCTCCCGCGGCGCCGCGCAGCACCACTTCCCGACCCGGGAGGACCTGATCACCGCGGCGCTCGAGTTCATGTTCGACAGCCGCATGGACCTCGCCCGCCGCGAGCCCGTCGACATGCCCGTCGGCGCGGCCCGCACCGAGGCGGTGGTGCGCCGGCTCGTCGACTACTACACCGGCAGCCTGTTCAAGGCGGCGCTGCAGGTGTGGACGGCCGCGGCGGCCGATCCGGAACTGCGGGCCCGCATCGTCCCCCTGGAGGAACGCTTCGGCCGCGTCGCCCACCGGGTCGCCGTCGAGCAGCTCGGCGTGGACGAGGTCGACCCGACGGTGCACCGCATGGTGCAGGCGACCCTCGACCTCGCGCGCGGGCTCGGCCTCGCCGACGTCCTCACCGACGACTCGCGGCGTCGGGCCGAGATCGTGCGGCACTGGGCCGCGCAGCTCGACACGGTGCTCGACGCGGCCCGGCAGCGTTCGGCGGCGCAGCACCCGGCCGGTTAGGTTGGTGTCATGCCTCCCAAGCTGGCCACGGTCGCGGTCCTCGGGCTCGCCGGTGCCGTCGTCGCCGGATGTGGTTCGGATGCGGCCGAGACCCCGGCGCCGGGCGCGGCGCCCACGCCGCAGGTGACCGAGCCGGGCCCGTTCTTCGGTGCGTGCGGGTCGGTCACCGACGACGAGGTGGCCCGGGCCTTCGGGCTGGGGTCGTTCGCACAGGTCACCCGCAACTCGGTGGGGTGCGAATGGGAGCTGGTCGGGGCGGGCGGCCCGAGCGTGACGTTCTCCTGGTACCGCGGCAGTCCGATCGGCCGCGAACGGGCCGGCTCCGATCTGATCGGCCGGCCCGCGATCGACGTGGAGATCGACGGCAGACCCGGCTTCCAGGGCTCGGCGCAGAACGACGTCGGGCAGACCGTGCTGTGCGAGATCGGCGTGCAGTTCGGCGGTGACTTCGTGCACTGGTCCGTGACGTACGGACCCTTCACCCCGGCCGCGGACGCGTGCGTGGTGGCCCGCGACCTGGCCGAGCTCAGCGCGGAAAGGGCACAGGAGTGACGCGGACGAAGCGGGCAGCGGCGCTGCCGGTGGCGCTGGCCCTGGTTGCGGCGCTCGCCGGGTGCGGCAGCACGATCGAGGGGCAGGCGGTGCCGCAGGGGGCCGGATCGGGTGGTGCCTCCGCCGAGTTCACCCGCCTGCTCACCGAATGCGACGCCGTCACCGACGAGCAGATCGCGGAGGCGGTCGGCGTGGAGGCGATCGAGCGAGGCTTCTTCGGGGCGATCTGCCGGTGGGACACCGCGGGCTCGGCGAAGGTCACCTTCAACTGGTTCGAGACCGGTTCCCTGGACACCGAGCGGGGGACGGCGCAACGGCTGGGATACACGGTGGAGAACACGACCGTGGAGGGTCGGCGGGCGGTGCTGATGCGCCCGCCCGACGACCCGGCGTCCTGCGGGATCTCGGCGGGAGCGTCCACGACGGGGATCTTCGGCTGGTGGGTGCAGTACGCCCCCGGCTCGCAGTCCCCGGATCCGTGTGCGGCGGCCGTCACGCTGGCCCGACTGACCCTCGACCTCAGCAGTTGAGCGGCGGCGGACCCCCGCGGCTCGCTTTGACCTTGCGCCGCGCCGCCGGGTATCGTTGTGGGTCGTGTCCGGCATGCCCGGGCCGATCTGTGTGCCTATGCGAGGTAGTGCCGTGCGCGCGGTCTGTGGAATCTCCGCAGGAGCGAGCCCCCGGCTGCCTGTGTGGGGGTACGCGACACGCCCGACCTCGTGTGCACACGAGGGGTGGGTGCGGGGCAGCAGCTCTCTTGCCCCAACCGATGGATCCCTAATTTCAGAACAGCCAAGGTTGCTCGTGCGAGCAGTCTTCAGACAACGAGAAAGCCGGTAGATGCCAACCATCAATCAGCTGGTCCGCAAGGGCCGCCGCGACAAGGCCGCCAAGGTCAAGACCGCGGCCCTCAAGGGCAGCCCGCAGCGTCGCGGCGTGTGCACTCGCGTGTACACCACCACCCCGAAGAAGCCGAACTCGGCGCTCCGGAAGGTCGCCCGCGTGCGTCTGACCAGCTCCGTCGAGGTCACCGCCTACATCCCGGGTGAGGGTCACAACCTGCAGGAGCACTCGATGGTGCTCGTGCGCGGTGGTCGTGTGAAGGACCTCCCCGGTGTCCGCTACAAGATCATCCGCGGTTCGCTCGACACCCAGGGTGTCAAGAACCGCAAGCAGGCGCGCAGCCGCTACGGCGCGAAGAAGGAGAAGGGCTGATGCCACGTAAGGGTCCCGCTCCGAAGCGTCCCCTGATCGCCGACCCGGTCTACGGGTCGCCGCTGGTCACCCAGCTGGTCAACAAGATCCTGCTGGACGGCAAGAAGTCCACCGCCGAGCGCATCGTCTACGAGGCACTCGAGCGGGCGCGCGAGAAGACCGGCACCGATCCGGTCGTCACCCTCAAGCGCGCGCTGGACAACGTCAAGCCCGCTCTCGAGGTGCGCAGCCGCCGTGTCGGTGGCGCCACCTACCAGGTGCCGGTCGAGGTTCGTCCCGGCCGGTCGACCACCCTCGCGCTGCGGTGGCTGGTCACCTTCTCGCGTCAGCGTCGTGAGAAGACGATGGTCGAGCGTCTCGCGAACGAGCTCCTCGACGCCAGCAACGGCCTGGGTGCGTCCGTGAAGCGTCGCGAGGACACCCACAAGATGGCCGAGGCCAACAAGGCGTTCGCGCACTACCGCTGGTGAGTCGCCGCCGGCCGGGAGGATCCGGTGCTACCGACATCCTCCCGGCCGGCCGCTCGCACAACTGTGTCGGTCCCTCAAGGCCGGCTGAACATCCGAGAACACTGGTCCGCACCCTAGGACCGACACGAGCTACGAGCGGGGTTACCTGTGGCACAGGAAGTGCTGACCGACCTGAACAAGGTCCGCAACATCGGCATCATGGCGCACATCGATGCCGGCAAGACCACGACGACCGAGCGCATCCTCTTCTACACCGGTGTGAACTACAAGATCGGTGAGACCCACGACGGTGCGTCGACCACCGACTGGATGGAGCAGGAGAAGGAACGCGGCATCACCATCACCTCCGCCGCGGTGACCTGCTTCTGGAACAAGAACCAGATCAACATCATCGACACCCCCGGCCACGTCGACTTCACGGTCGAGGTCGAGCGGTCGCTGCGCGTCCTCGACGGCGCGGTCGCCGTGTTCGACGGCAAGGAGGGCGTCGAGCCGCAGTCCGAGCAGGTCTGGCGGCAGGCTGCCAAGTACGACGTTCCGCGCATCTGCTTCGTCAACAAGATGGACAAGATGGGCGCGGACTTCTACTTCACGGTCCAGACCATCATCGACCGTCTCGGCGCCAAGCCGCTCGTGCTGCAGCTGCCGATCGGTGCCGAGGACGCGTTCGACGGCGTCGTCGACCTGGTCGAGATGAAGGCCTACACGTGGCGTGGCACCGTCGAGATCGGTGCCGAGCCGACCGTCGAGGAGATCCCCGCGGACCTGGCCGACAAGGCCGCCGAGTACCGCGAGAAGCTGCTCGAGACCGTCGCCGAGAGCGACGAAGAGCTCATGGAGAAGTACTTCGGTGGCGAGGAACTGACCGTCGCCGAGATCAAGGGCGCCATCCGGAAGCTGACCGTCGCCTCCGAGCTGTACCCGGTGCTGTGCGGGTCCGCGTTCAAGAACAAGGGCATCCAGCCCATGCTCGACGCGGTCATCGACTACCTGCCGAACCCGCTCGACATCGGCGAGGTCGAGGGCCACAAGCTCGGTGACGAGGAGGAGGCCCTCACCCGCAAGCCGAGCAAGGACGAGCCCTTCTCCGCGCTGGCATTCAAGATCGCCGCGCACCCGTTCTTCGGCAAGCTGACCTTCGTGCGCGTGTACTCCGGTCGCATCGAGCCGGGCGCCCAGGTGCTCAACGCCACCAAGGGCAAGAAGGAGCGCATCGGCAAGCTGTTCCAGATGCACGCCAACAAGGAGAACCCGGTCGACGAGGCGGTGGCCGGCCACATCTACGCGATGATCGGCCTCAAGGACACCACGACCGGCGACACCCTGTGCGCGCAGGACGCCCCGATCGTGCTCGAGTCCATGACCTTCCCGGATCCGGTCATCCAGGTCTCCATCGAGCCGAAGACCAAGTCCGACCAGGAGAAGCTGGGCACCGCGATCCAGAAGCTGGCCGAGGAGGATCCCACCTTCTCCGTCGAGCTGGACGAGGAGACCGGCCAGACCGTCATCGGCGGCATGGGCGAGCTCCACCTCGACATCCTCGTCGACCGGATGCGTCGCGAGTTCAAGGTCGAGGCCAACGTCGGCAAGCCGCAGGTGGCGTACCGCGAGACCATCACCAAGCGGGTCGAGAAGCTCGAGTTCACGCACAAGAAGCAGACCGGTGGTTCCGGCCAGTTCGCGAAGGTCATCATCGCCCTCGAGCCGTTCGTGGGCGAGGACGGCGCGACCTACGAGTTCGAGAACAAGGTCACCGGTGGCCGCGTGCCGCGCGAGTACATCCCCTCGGTGGACGCCGGCGCGCAGGACGCCATGCAGTACGGCGTGCTCGCCGGGTATCCGCTGGTGAACGTCAAGGTCACCCTGCTCGACGGCGCCTACCACGACGTGGACTCGTCGGAAATGGCGTTCAAGATCGCCGGTTCGCAGGCCCTGAAGGAGGCTGCGCGCAAGGCTGCGCCGGTCATCCTCGAGCCGCTCATGGCTGTCGAGGTCACCACCCCCGAGGACTACATGGGTGAAGTGATCGGCGACCTCAACTCCCGCCGTGGCCAGATCCAGGCCATGGAGGAACGCAGTGGTGCCCGTGTCGTGAAGGCGCTGGTTCCGCTCTCGGAGATGTTCGGTTACATCGGGGACCTGCGGTCGAAGACCCAGGGTCGCGCGAACTTCTCCATGGTGTTCGATTCCTACGCTGAGGTTCCGTCGAACGTCTCGAAGGAAATCATCGCCAAGGCGACCGGCGAGTAACCTCGGTTGCAGAACCGGTCGGCTGCACGACCAAGTAAGTAACAAAACCGCACTGCTGCATACTGCAAGCAACAACAGTCCAGGAGGACCCTCAAGTGGCGAAGGCGAAGTTCGAGCGGACCAAGCCGCACGTGAACATCGGCACCATCGGTCACGTCGACCACGGCAAGACCACCACCACGGCTGCCATCACCAAGGTGCTCGCCGACAAGTACCCGGACCTGAACGAGAGCTTCGCGTTCGACCAGATCGACAAGGCTCCGGAGGAGAAGGCTCGTGGTATCACGATCAACATCTCCCACGTCGAGTACCAGACCGAGAAGCGCCACTACGCGCACGTCGACGCCCCGGGTCACGCCGACTACATCAAGAACATGATCACCGGTGCGGCTCAGATGGACGGCGCGATCCTGGTCGTGGCCGCCACCGACGGCCCGATGCCGCAGACTCGCGAGCACGTGCTGCTCGCCCGTCAGGTCGGTGTGCCCTACATCCTGGTCGCCCTGAACAAGGCCGACATGGTCGACGACGAGGAGATCCTCGAGCTCGTCGAGATGGAGGTCCGCGAGCTGCTGGCCGCCCAGGAGTTCGACGAGAACGCCCCGGTCATCCCGATCTCGGCGCTCAAGGCGCTCGAGGGCGACGAGAAGTGGGTCAAGTCCATCGAGGACCTGATGGACGCCGTCGACGAGTCCATCCCGGACCCGGTCCGTGAGACCGACAAGCCGTTCCTCATGCCCGTCGAGGACGTCTTCACCATCACCGGTCGTGGCACGGTCGTCACCGGCCGCATCGAGCGCGGTGTCATCAACGTGAACGAGGAGGTCGAGATCGTCGGTATCCGCCCGACCTCGACCAAGACCACGGTCACCGGCATCGAGATGTTCCGCAAGCTGCTCGACCAGGGCCAGGCCGGCGACAACGTCGGTCTGCTGGTCCGCGGCATCAAGCGCGAGGACGTCGAGCGCGGCCAGGTCGTCGTGAAGCCGGGCACCACCACTCCGCACACGGAGTTCGAGGGCCAGGCGTACATCCTCAACAAGGAGGAGGGCGGCCGCCACACGCCGTTCTTCAACAACTACCGTCCGCAGTTCTACTTCCGTACCACGGACGTGACGGGCGTTGTGACCCTTCCCGAGGGCACCGAGATGGTCATGCCGGGCGACAACACCGAGATGTCGGTCGTCCTGATCCAGCCGGTCGCCATGGACGAGGGCCTGCGCTTCGCGATCCGCGAGGGTGGCCGCACCGTCGGCGCCGGTCGCGTCACGAAGATCATCAAGTAGGCACCGCCTACGCGATCATCAAGTGAGCTAGTTCTCGCTGACGTCGGACGGCGTCCATCCCTCGGGGTGGGCGCCGTTCGGCGTTTCCGGGATCGAGCGGAAGTATCGCCGAGTCCGACGAGGTGAGCGGCACATTCGCTCGGCTCGGTGGGCGGCCCGGGAGACGACCGACCGGGCTACGCGGCCGGTTCGGGGTGAGCCGGATCCAGGTGCAGCAGGACCTGCGTCGCCACCCGGGCCCCGCCCAGGGCGCGGGCGGCCCGCTCGGCGGTTTCCTCGGCACGGGCGGTGAAGTCGGCGACGTCGATGTTCGGGTCCGCGTACACCGTGATCGACAGGGTCGGCAAGTGGCGTTCGACGACGGCCCGGCTGCGGGTGGCCCGCACACCGGGCAGGGCCGCCAGTTCGCCGGCGACACCGTCGGCCACCGGTCCGAGTTCCACGGCCAGAGTGGCCTCGGTGACCTCGTCGTACAGCTGCACCCGCGACGTCCGGCGCCGGGAGAAGTTGACCGCCAGGAGCACGATCCCGATCGTCACGCCCACGGCCACGGCGGTCCACAGCGCCCCCTCCCACCAGGACTGGTCGGGGACGTCGATGATGCGGGGGCGGTCCAGGCGGGCCAGCCATTCGCGGGCGAAACGCACCTGCCAGACCCAGGCCAGGGCGAACGCCCCGGCGCCGAGCAGCGCGGCGCCCACGGCGAACGTGAGCAAGCGGTTGACCAGGACGGTGCGCAGCTTCATCGTGCCGTCCTCGGTCGGTGCACCTGCACCACGAGCGTGATCGGCTCGGCGAGCAGTGCCAGGTTCGGGGCCACCGCGCCCCGGACCGCGGCGACCAGATCGGCGGTCGACTCCTCACCCGACCCCACGATGCTGACCAGCGCGCGACGGCGATCGACGACGGTGCGGGCCGTGTGCACTCCGGGCAGTGTCGACGCGTGGGCGCTGCACATCCGGGCCAGGTCGGTTCGGCGCATCCACACCGTGGGGACCGGTCCGGAGACCTGCAGCGGCACGTGCGTGCGGCGACGCGGCTTGACGGCCACCACCACGAGCACGACCCCCAGCAGGACCAGGGTCGCGGCGACGGGTGCGATCCAGCTCTGCCAGTGCAGCCGGCCGAACCACTCGAAGGAGTTGCGCAGCCACGGTGCGCCCGCGTACGTGCCGCGGACGATGAGCAGTTCCCGGGCCGCGGCGAACGCGAGCGCGAGTGCCCCCACGGCGATGAGCGCGGCCGCCGGCGCCGCGGCCGGGTGGGCGAGGGGCGGCAACGGCGCGACGACCGGGACCGGAGCCCGGTACTCGGTCCGGGCGACGATGTCGGCCTCGGTGTACTCGACCGGCACCGACGGTTCGTTGCGCTCGGCCGGCTCCGCGACGGACGTCGCGGCGACGAGGACGTTGAGTTCGTGCACCGGCAGACCGGTCAGCTCGTGGAGTTGACGGTCGACGGCGTCGTGCACCCGCCGGGTGAGGGCGGCGGCGTCGTAGGGCCATTCGGCCGCGATGTACAGGTTGACCGCGACGGCGCCGCCGCCGGTGGTGACGTCGGCGCGGGGCAGGTCCCGCCCGGTGAACAGGCTGAGTCCGCCGCGCTGGCGGGTCACCCCGGGCACCTGGAGTGCGGCGGCCGCGGCGATCCGCTCGACGGCGCGGTCCTTGATCACCAGCTGTCCGCGGTGCCCGACGGGGTCGACCGTCTCGGGGGCGACGGCGTCGGCGCCGGCCCGGGACGGCAGGGTCTCCGGCTCGGTGGGCGTGGAGTCAGCCACGGCCCCGGCTCCGCAGCAGGGCGCCCAGGTCGAGGAGGCCGTCCCGGTGGGCGCCGATCACCATGCCGAGGGCGCCGAGCAGGATGCCGAACAGCAGACCGCTGAAGCCGCCGAGGATGCCGGCGAGGGCGAGGAGCAGGCCCGCCAGGAGTCCGACGGCGGTGTTGCTGACAGGGGTGTGGTTCATGGGGTCACCTCACTGGTCGGGTGCTCACCGTCGGGCGACGGGATCCGCAGGTCTTCGATGGTCACGTCGACGGGGACGCCGACCAGCGGCCCGAGCCGGTCCCGGACCGCGGCCGCGACGGCGTACAGGTCGGCCGGGTACTCGACGACGATGTGGACCGCGCACGTGTCCGCACCGAGGCGGATCCCGGTGACACGCCGGCCCGGCAGATATGTCGCGACCTCGCCGAAGGCTCCGCCGTGCAGGTCGGCGACGCCGGGCACCTCGAGGGCGGCGGCCGCGGCCAGTTCTGCGGGCTCGGCGGGAGTGGTCACTGGACGCGGGGTTTCAGGTCGTCGGCGACGCCCGTGGCCTCGTCGAACAGCACGACGTCGAAGACGGTGATGTTGACTTCGGTGACCTCGAGGCCGGTCATCCGTTCGACGGCGGCGATCACGTTGTGGCGGATCGCGACCGCGAGTTCGTGCAGGGCCACGCCGTATTCGGCGACGATGCCGATGTCGATCGCGGCCTGTTTCTCCCCGACCTCCACGGCGACGCCCTGGCCGTGGTTGATCCGCGCGCCGGGGATGCGGTCCCGCAGCGCCCCGACCACTCGTGCGGTGCCGGCGCCGACGTCGTAGACACCGCTGATCTCGCGGGTCGCGATTCCGGCGATCTTCGCCACGACCGCGTCGGCGATGATGGTGCGCCCCTGGGTGTCGACCGGCCCCGGAGCGATTCCGCTGCCGAACTGCACGCGGCTGATGCCTGCGCCGCTGTCGCTGGTCATGGGGGCTCCTCGTCGGCCTGCCGGATGAAGTTCTGTCCCTTCCGACTCTAGTAACTCCCGGCGGGTACGGGGTGCGCGGCTCGCGCGAAGGACGCCCTGTCCGGGAATCCCCGGATTTGGTAAAACAGTTGCACGGATTGTGGTGGCGTGGGTCACTGCCGGAGGAGAGGGCGCAGCGGGTGGGTGTGACGGGAGTACAGCGGATCGTCGTGGTCGGGGCCGGACTGGCGGGGGTGCGCGCCGCCGAGGAACTGCGTCGCGGCGAATTCGACGGGGAGCTCGTCCTGATCGGCGACGAACCGCACCTGCCCTACGACCGGCCGCCGCTGTCGAAGGAGGTCGTCCGGGGCGGCACCGACGACACCACGCTGCGGCCCCGGGAGTTCTTCGACGAACAGCGCATCGAGCTGCGGCTGGGCGTGCGGGCGCGGGAGCTCGACCCCGCGACCCGCACCCTCGCCCTGTCCGACGGGCAGAGCGTCGGCTTCGACGAGCTGATCATCGCCACCGGACTGCGGCCGAGGCCGCTGCCCGGCACGGACGGGCTCGCCGGAGTGCACGTGCTGCGGTCGTTGGACGACAGCCGGGCCCTGCGCGCGGGGATCGTCCCGGGCGGGCGGGCGCTGATCGTCGGCGCGGGGTTCATCGGGTGCGAGGTCGCGGCGAGCCTGCGGGGGCGGGGCATGGACGTGGTGCTGGTCGAGCCGCAGGCCACCCCGCTCGCGTCCGTGCTCGGCGAGCGGGTGGGCGCGCTGGTCGCCCGGCTGCACACCGAGGAGGGCGTCGAGGTCCGCACGGGCGTCGGGGTGCGGGAAGTACGCGGCGACGGCCGGGTCACCGGGGCAGTCCTCGGTGACGGCACCGAACTCGACGTGGACGTGGTCGTCGTCGGTATCGGCTCGGTGCCGGTCACCGACTGGCTCGACGGTTCGGGCGTGCGCGTGGACGACGGGGTGGTGTGCGACGGCGTGGGCCGCACGTCCGTCCCGCACGTGTGGGCGGTCGGCGACGTCGCGGCATGGGAGGTCTCGGACGGCCGCCGCGCGCGGCTCGAGCACTGGACGAACGCCGGTGAGCAGGCGAAGGTGCTCGCCGGCGCGCTGCTCGGCTCCGGTGTCGATCCGGTCGCGCAGGTGCCGTACTTCTGGAGCGATCAGTACGACGTGAAGATCCAGGCGCTCGGAGCGATCCGGGCCGACGACACCGTGCACGTGGTGCGCGACGACGGCCGCAAGTTCCTCGCCTACTACGAACGCGACGGCCGTCTCACGGGGGTGGTCGGCGCGGGACTGCCCGGGCAGGTGATGAAGATGCGCGGGAAGATCGCCGCGGGCGCACCGATCACGGAGATCCTCGCGCCCACGTCGTAGCCGCCGCGTCGGCGAACGCTAGATTCGTAGGGTGATCGTTGCGCTCATCGACTCGGGTCTCGGCCTGCTGCCGACGTCTGCCTGGCTGCGCCGATTGCGTCCCGAGCTGGACCTGATGCTGTCGATGGACCCGGACGGCGCCCCGTGGGGCCCGAAGCCCGGGGACTGGGTGATCGACCGGGTCGTGCGCACCGCGGAGCGGGCCGTGACCCGGGGTGCCGAGGTGGTCGTCCTGCCGTGCAACACGGCCTCGGTGACCGCGCTCGAGCATGTGCGCGAGGCCCTCGGCGACGAGATCCCGGTGATCGGAACCGTGCCGGCGATCAAGCCGGCCGCCGCGGCGTGCGAGTCGGTGGCGATCTGGGCCACCGCCGCGACCACCGCCAGCCGATACCAGGCCGACCTCGTCGCCCGGTTCGCCGGCGACCGCACGGTGGTGGGGGTGGCCTGTCACGGGCTCGCCGACGCCATCGACCGCGGCGACACCACCGCCGCGGCCACGGCCATCGCGGCGGCGGCGCAGCGCACCCCGCCCGACGTGGGTGGTGTCGTCCTCGGCTGTACCCACTACCCCCTTGTCGCCGACGTCATCGCCGCGCACCTACCGCCCGGGGTACGGCTGTTCGACAGCGCCGAAGCGGTGGCGGCGCAGACGCTGCGGCGCATCGACGCCCTCGGCCGGCCGTGGGCGGGCAGCGGGCGGGTCGAGGTGTTCCTGAGCGGCAGGCCCGGCGAGCTGCCCCCCGGCGCCCTCGGCTACCCGGCGGGCCGGCGGCTCGTCGACGGCATCGGCGACCCGACCGCGGGGCTGCCCGGCGACGAGGCTCCACGCGCCGAGACGCGCTGACCGGCCGTCCCGCTCAGCCCATCCCGGTCATGCCCGCGGCGACGAGGCGCGCGACGCCCCAGAGCTCGTCGGGGGAGGTGCCGTCGAGACCGAACAGCCGGTCGACCGTGGCAGCGGAGAACATGGCCGACACCCACGTCGTCGCGCAGGCCCGCAGGGTGCCCGGTTGTATCGGGCCGGGCACGCTGGCCTGCAGGACCCGCATGGTGGCCTCCTGGAGGGAGGTCCGCAGCCGGCGCAGCGGGACGCGCAGTCCGGGGTGGCTCTCGGCCTCACGCCAGATCACCCGGAGCAGCGAGGAGTGGTGGGTACGCAGGTCGAGGGCGGCGTCGAGGTTGACGAGACTGGCCGCCGGGTCGCCGGGGGAGACGAGGCCGGTGACGTCCTGGATCGGTTCGGCGGGCAGCCGCTCGGCAACGAGTGTCTCGAGGATCGACTCCTTGGTGGGGAAGTAGTAGAAGATCAGTCCCTTGGGTACATCCGCGGCGACGGCGATCGCCGTCGTCGAGGTGGCGTCGAAGCCGTGGGCGGCGAAGAGGGTTTCGGCGGCGTCGAGGATGTGCACGCGCGCGGCGTTGTCCCGCCGGGCGCGACGGCGCGGCGGTTTCGAGCCCGGGGTGCTCATGGCGTTCACCTCCGGGGGCACGGGCGGGAATGTGACGGCGCCAGGGGCGTGGGCGGACGGCCGGCATGCCGGCCGTCCGCGGGGTGTGTGACGCGGGGTGTGTGATCAGTGGTGCGTGGCCAGTCCGCCGTGTCCGTGCATCCGGGCGTTCATCGCGGGCAGCGCTGCTACCGCGACGACCACGGTGAGCACGCCCACCACCCAGGCCGTCCAGGATGCACCGCTGTACTCGGTGTAGCCCATGACCCAGGGGGACAGGAACAACAGCACGCCGAGCACACCCATCGCGTAGTCGATCGCTGCCATCGTGGGCCGGACGATCTGCGCGAGTCCGGTCAGCGCGATCAGCACGCCGAGAACGACGAGGGTCCACGTCGTCGTGGTGTCGGTGGTGACCCACAGGGGGGACAGGGCGGTGAAGACGCCCAGGATCACGGCCACGTAGTCCTGTAGCCGGCTGTCGGAGAACATGTCGAGCCTCCTCGTGCGTATCGGGTCCTGCCTTCGGTATAGACCTGATCGACCGGTCGGTCAACGGCCGGGACGTTGCACTGCGATAACACTCGAGCGCAGGTGAGAGGCGGTTTTTACCGGGAAGTGACCGGGCGGGGAATGATCGCCGAGGGCGGCATGTTCCACTAGTTCGTTGCCTTGGTCAACGAACTGTCGACCGTTCCCACGAGTTCCGAGGAGGTCCGATGCCGGAGTCGACGCCGGGTCGCTCCCTGCCACGCCGTCACGGTTTCCTGGCGGTCGGCACGGCCAGCTTCCTGCTCACCGCGTCGTCGTCCGCTCCCTCCCCGCTCTACCCGCTGTACCAGCAGCAGTGGGGCTTCTCGCCGGGGATGCTGACCGCCGTCTTCGCCGTGTACGCCCTGGCCCTGCTCGCCACCCTGCTGACGATCGGCTCGATCTCCGATCACGTCGGCCGCCGGCCCGTGCTGATCGGGGCGCTGCTGCTGCTCGTGGTGAGCATGGGCGTGTTCGTCCTCGCCGACGACGTGGGCTGGCTCGTCCTGGCCCGGGTGCTGCAAGGCCTCGCGGTCGGGGCCGCCACCGGCGCCGTGAGCGCCGCCGTGATCGACCTGCAACCGAGCCCCCGGCTCGGATCCTTCGTCAACAGTGTCGCGCCGTCGCTCGGGCTCGCCCTCGGTGCGGCCGGGGCGGGGCTGCTCGTGCAGTTCGCGCCCTTTCCCACCGTGCTGGTCTACGTCCTCGTCGTCGTGATCGCGCTGTCGCTGGCCGTCGTGCTCGTCTTCGTCCCCGACCGGGTGCCCGCGCCGGGCTTCGCGTCCCGCGGGGCCGCGCTGCGCAGCCTGCTGCCGAGCGCGTCCGTGCCGGCCGGGGTGCGGGGCCCGTACCTGGTGATCCTGCCGGGCCTGCTGTCGGCGTGGTCGCTCGGCGGGCTCTACATGTCCCTCGGGCCGTCGATCGTGGGTACGGTCTTCGGGATCGGCAACCGCCTCGTCGCCGGTCTGGCGATCTGCACGCTCTTCGCCTCCGGTTCGGTGGCGGCGACGATGCTGCGCGGCTTCGATCCGCGGCGCGTCGTCGTCGCGGGGACCGTGATCCTGGCCGCCGGCGTGGGCGTCGTCGTGACCGCCGTGCTCGGCGGGTGGGCCGTCGCCTACTTCGCCGGTACCGCCGTCGCGGGCTTCGGCTGGGGCGCGGCGTTCCTGGGAGCGATGAACGTCATCGGCGCCCTTGCGGCGCCACACGAGCGCGGGCGCCTGTTCGCCACCACGTTCGTCGTCTGCTACCTCGCGTTCTCCGTGCCGGCGGTGATCGCGGGCCTCGCGGCCGGCGTGTACGGGCTCACCGCGACGACGCTGGGCTACGGCGGCGCCGTGATCGTGCTCGCGCTCGGCGCCGGGGCGGGTGTGGCGCTGCGCGGCCCACGAAAGCCGGGCGTCCACCGGGTGGAGACGCCGGTCCTCGTCCGCTGAGACGAGGACCGGCGACGTCTCAGAAGACGATCTTGACGGTGTCCGTCACCGGGCGGGCCTGGCAGCCGAGGACGTAGCCTGCCTCGATGTCCTCGGGGTCGAGGATCTCGCAGTGCTCCATCTCGACCTTGCCGTCGAGGACGGTGCACGCACACGAGCCGCACTCGCCTTCCTGGCAGGAGTAGGGCACGTCGAGTCCCTTGGAGAGCATGATGTCGACGAGGGTCTGCGAGCGCGGCCACGGAATCGTGTGGGTTTCCCCGTCCAGCTCGACCTCCACCGTCGCGGCGTCGGCCGCCTCCTCGTCGCTCACCTCGAGGGGCGTGTGGTCGGCGAACGGGTCTCCCGCGAGGGAGTTGAACACCTCCGCGTGCACCTGCGTGCGCGGCATGCCCGCGATCTGCAGCGCCCGGTGTACGGCATCCATGAACGGGCCGGGGCCGCACATGAACGCCTCGTGGCTGCTGAACGGAGCCGCCAGGGTGGCGAGCTGCTCGGCGGACGGCAGGCCCTGCACGGACTCGAGCCAGTGCACGACGGTCAGGCGGGTCGGGTACTTATCGGCCAGGGCGCGCAGCTCCTCGGCGAAGATGACCGACGCCTCGTCGCGGTTGGCGTAGACCAGCACGACCTTCCCGGAGCCCTGGGTCAGGGCCGACTTGAGGATCGAGACGACCGGGGTGATGCCGCTGCCCGCGCCGAACAGCAGGAAGTCGTGGTCGAGCGACTTCGGGGTGAAGACGCCCGACGGCGGCAGGACCTCGATGCGGTCGCCGGCGGAGATCCGGTCGCACAGCCAGTTGGACCCGTAGCCGTCGACGGTCCGCTTGACCGTGACCTTGGGGGCGTCGTCGGTGTACGGGGAGCTGGCCAGCGAGTAGCAGCGGGCCACGGAGCCGGTCTGCTCGCTCGGAATGCGCAGGGTCAGGAACTGTCCGGGCTTGTACGCGAACTTGTCCTGGAGCTCGGCCGGCACGTCGAAGACGATCGAGCGCGAGTCCGGCGTCTCCTCGATGACTGCGGAGACGGTCAGGATCGCGGATCGCGAGCCGTGCGGCACCTCGACTGTCGTCATGGCCAGGTCGGTCCTTCCGTGGTGCGGGTGAAGCAATCTAGAACGCGTTCTAGTTCCAGGTTATCAGCAACACGACGCTACCGGGACGGGGCGCGTCGGCCTGCGGTCGGCTCCCGATCAGCGGGAACGGACCCCTGCCCGATCGGGCAGGCCGCCCCGCTCGACCGGACGGCTTCGGTGCCGCGACCGGACGGTTCGGGCCCGAAGGCCTTTCCGTGGGCGTGATCGAGACCGAAGGTGGAGAAGCGAAGAGACGCCGGTCACACCGGACGCCGCATTCGAACCACCACTTCCGGCCGACACATCAGGAGAGACGCGATGGCCATCGAACTCAACCAGATCTGGGACTTCCCCATCAAGGAGTTCCACCCCTTCCCGCGGGCACTGATGGGTGTCGGTGCCCACGACATCATCGGTGTCGAGGCGAAGAACCTGGGCTTCAAGCGCACCCTGCTGATGACGACCGGTCTGCGCGGTTCGGGCATCATCGAAGAGCTGATCGGCAAGATCGAGTACCAGGGTGTCGAGGTCGTCCTGTACGACAAGGTCGAGTCCAACCCCAAGGACTACAACGTCATGGAGGCCGCCGCCCTCTACCAGCAGGAGAAGTGCGACTCCATCATCTCCGTCGGCGGCGGCTCGAGCCACGACGCCGCCAAGGGCGCCCGCGTCGTCATCGCCCACGACGGCCGCAACATCAACGAGTTCGAGGGCTTCGCCAAGTCCACCAACAAGGAGAACCCGCCGCACATCGCCGTCTCCACCACCGCCGGCACCGGCTCGGAGACCTCCTGGGCCTACGTCATCACCGACACCTCCGACATGGACCACCCGCACAAGTGGGTCGGCTTCGACGAAGCCACGATCGTCACCCTCGCCATCGACGACCCGCTGCTGTACTACACCTGCCCGCAGCACTTCACCGCGTACTGCGGCTTCGACGTCCTCGCCCACGGTTCCGAGCCGTACGTCTCGCGGCTGGACTTCGCCCCGTCGCTCGGCAACGCCCTGTACTCGATCGAGCTCGTCGCCAAGCACCTGCGTGAGGCCACCTTCGAGCCGCGCAACCTCAAGGCACGCGAGGGCATGATGAACGCCCAGTACATCGCCGCGCAGGCCTTCAACTCGGGCGGCCTGGGCATCGTCCACTCCATCTCGCACGCCACGTCGGCCTTCTTCGACAGCCACCACGGCCTCAACAACGCGATCGCGCTGCCCCGTGTCTGGGAGTACAACCTCCCGTCGCGCTACGAGCACTACGCCCGCATCGCCACCGCGATGGGTGTCGACACCCGCAACATGACCACCGTCCAGGCCGCGGACGCCGCGGTCGAGGCCGCCATCCGGCTCGCCAAGGACGTCGGCATCCCCGACAACTTCGGCCAGGTGCGCGTCGACTCGTACGAGAAGAACCGGATGAACACCGGCAAGTACGCCGGCCGCGGCGACGTCATCAAGGGTGACGAGAAGACCGTGCGCGCCATCTCCGAGCACATCCAGGGCGACTGGTGCACGCCGGGCAACCCGCGCGAGGTGACGGTCGAGTCGATGATCCCCGTCGTCGACCACTGCATCAACCGGTCCTACTGACCCACCGCCCGACCGATCCGTGTCCGGGGCGGGGCCACCCGCCCCGGACACACCCACCTCGAGTGCCGACGACACAGGAGCACCGATGACCAGCTTCACCAGCGGACCGGAACTCGCCGACGCGCTGCGCCGCCACGACTACATCGCCGACGACGAGTTCGCGGTCGTCGTCCACCTCGCCACCGCGCTCGAGCGGCCGCTGCTGCTCGAGGGCCCGGCCGGCGTCGGCAAGACCGAACTGGCCAAGGCGCTCGCCGCCGTCGGCGGACGCAAGCTGGTACGGCTGCAGTGCTACGAGGGTCTCGACGACAGCCGGGCGCTGTACGAGTGGGACTACGCCAAGCAACTGCTGCACGTGCAGATGCTGCGGGACCGCATCGGCGAACAGCTCGCCGCCTACCCCGACGTCGCCGACGCGTCCCGCTTCCTCGCCGCGCAGGACTTCGGCCTGTACTCCGAGACGTTCCTGGCCGTGCGTCCCCTGCTCGAGGCGATCCTGTCTCCGGAGCCGGTGGTGCTCCTCGTCGACGAGGTGGACCGCACCGAGGAATCCATGGAGGCGTTGCTGCTCGAGGTCCTCGCCGAGCGGCAGGTCACCATTCCCGAGGTGGGTACCTTCACGGCCCGGTCCGCGCCGTGGGTGATCCTGACCTCCAACGACACCCGCGAACTCTCGCCCGCCCTCAAGCGCCGCTGCCTGCACTACCACGTCGGCTACCCCACCCCCGAGCGCGAACGCGAGATCGTCACCGCCCGGGCCCCCGAGGTCGACACCGTGACCGCCGGCGAGGTCGTGGACCTGGCCCGCACCCTGCGGGAGCTGCCGTTGCGCAAGAGCCCGTCCATCTCGGAGGTCATCGACGCCGCGCGCGCCGCGACCGTGCTGCGGCGCGGCGGCGGCGACCACACCTCCCTCCGGCAGATCCGGGACATCCTGCTCGCCGCGCTGCTCAAGTACACTGGCGACGCCGACCTGGTCCGCGCCCGGCTCGGCGGTGACGCCCCACCCCCCGCACCGACGACCACCGCACCTGCGGGGGAGCGACCCGAGCGGGCCACGGTCGCCTCCCGGCCGGCCAACACCACCACCGCGGTGTTCCGCGGGCGCGGCGGCGGCGGTGTCGGCATCGGCGCGCGGCGGTGACCCGATGCCGGTGACACCGCTCGCGACGACGCCCGTGACACCGCTCGCGGCGATGCACCCCTCGTACCCTCTCGACGTGGTGGCCGCCGTCTTCAGCCGCCTGCTGCGGCGGCACGGGGTGTCCGCCTCGCCCGCCGAGACCATCGAGGTCCGCCGCGTGCTCGGGCTCGTCGGTGCCCGCGACCGCGACGTGCTGCGAGCCTGCCTGCGCGCGGTGTGCGCGAAGTACCCGCACGAGCAGGTCGGTTTCGACCGCGCCTTCGACGCGCTGTTCGCCGCGGCGGACGCGGCCGGCGTGACGGACGGGAAGTCCTCGCCGCGAGCGCAATTCGCCGAGTCCCTGCCGACCGCGCTCGAGCTCGACGACGATCCGCAGGTCGCGCGCTACGCCGAGTACAACGAGCGTGCCGCGGAGGTCGGCGACCACTTCGACACCCCGGAGGCGGACAAGGGCTTCAATCCCCACAAGGACGACGACGACGTCTCGATGACCTCGTCCGACGCGGCACTGTCGGTCGACACGGGCGCCGACTCGGGCCGGCGCGGGGTCACCTACACCGTCGACGTGGATCGGGCCGGGACCGCAGCGGTCGGCGAGCTGGCCGCGAACCCGGGTGCCGCCGTCGTCGGGTCGCTGTCGTGGGACGATCCCGAATCCATCCTCGCGTGGCTCGACGCCTACGACCCGCGCCGCGTCTACGGCGACGACCACGCAGACGAACCCCTCAGCGCGGCACAACTGAACCGGCTCGTCGAGGCCGTCGAGGCGTTCGTCGCGGCGCTGTCGCAGGCCGGGCTCGGTGGTCCGCTGCCGGACGGTGAGCCCGATGCCCCCGACACCGCCGGAGACGTCGCGTCCCGGGCCGAGATCGAGCTGGCGTGCCACGAGGTGCTGCGCCGCATGCGCGGCCCGGCGCGGCCGGTGCCGCGCGAGCTGACCCGCGGCCGGCTCGACATGCGTCGCACGGCGCGTGCCGGGATGCGCACCGAGGGGGTGCCGTTCCACCTGATCGTGCGTGCCCCGCGTCCCGACCGGGTCCGGTTGCTGATCCTCGCCGACGTGTCCCTGTCGGTGCGCCCGATCACCGCGTTCACCCTGCGCCTGGCGCAGGCCATGCACGGCCGGGCCCACCGCTGCCGCGTCCTGGCGTTCGTCGACCGGCCCGTCGATGTGACGCGGGAACTGCTGGCCGCCACGGGCGACGGCGCCCTCGCGGCCGTGCTGGCGCATCCCGGCCTCGACCTCGAGGCGAGCAGTGACTACGGCCGGGTGCTCGACGAACTGCTCACCGAGCACGCGGGCATCGTCGACTCGCGCACCAGTGTGCTCGTCGTCGGCGACGGGCGCTGCAACGGCCTGCCCGCCCGCGTCGACCGGCTCGCCGACCTGCGTCGTCGCGTGCACCGGCTCGCCTGGATCACCCCGGAGCCCCAGCGCTACTGGGCGCAGGCGACGTGCGCGATGCCCGAGTACGCCGAGGAGTGCGATCGCGTCGTCGTCGCCCGGGACGCCGCCCAGCTGCTGTCGCGGGCGGCGGAACTCGGGCACGCACTGCGTTGAGCGTGTGCACCCGTCCGGCTCCGGCGGGGCAACGGCCGGTGGTTACTATGGACCGGTAAATACCCCCCGGGGTGTGTGTGTGTGCCGTCCGCCCACGCCACCGCCGGCGGGCCGGCCGCCGTACGGGAGAGTGCTCCGGCACACGGGCATCCCGGGCGCAGTTGAGGAAGACGACGATGCAGTTCGCGAAGAAGCACTATTCGATCCGTGAGGCCTACTGGATCTTCTACCGGGGCGTTCGATCGATGAAGCACCTGATCGGCGCCAGGAAGCGCGCCGAGTTGAGCCCCGAGTTCGTCGAACGGATCATGCTGGCGGTGACCGAGGTGAACGGCTGCGGCGCCTGCTCCTACGCCCACACGAAGATCGCTCTCGGGGCCGGAATGAGCAGCGCCGAGATCCGGAACATCCTGGCCGGGGTCCTCGACGACGTTCCCGACTCCGAGGTCGCTGCGGTTCTTTTCGCCCAGCACTATGCCGACACCCGGGGCAACCCCACGGCCGAGGCGTGGGATCGCCTCGTGGACGTGTACGGGAAGTCCGCCGCCGAGGGGATCCTCGGAGCGATACGGGCCATCATGGTCGGCAACGTCCACGGAATCGCGTGGACCGCGCTGCGCGGCCGGTTGAACGGGAGCCCGGATCCGCGCAGCAGCGTGGCGTACGAGGTCGCCATGTTGCTGATCGTCCTGGCGTTCTTGCCGATGTCCGTCGTGCACGCTTCGATCTCCGGCGTGCGCGGTGCGCCGCTCGTGGAGTTCGACAGGTGGGCCGGCGACCGGGTCAGGGGTCGCGCTTCGTGAGCCGGACCCGGTCGGGGCGGAAGTGCTCGAGGGCCTCGTCGTAATTTGCGCGTGCGAGCCGTTCCGACGTCCATCCCTGCGAGATCCACCGGTCCACGCCGAGCGGGTACCGGATCTCGACCCGGTGGGTGCCGCGGATCGCCGTGCGGCCCTCCGCGTCTTCCCGCGCCCGGACGTATGCGGCGAACTCACTGCCCAGCACCAAGGTGCGGTTGGGGCGTTCGATGACCGGATCCCCGACCCGCCGGTCGGAGTGGAGCGCCCGGTACGCCGAGTCGAGCGCCGCGGCCTCGTTGTCGTGGACGTGCCACGTGACGCCGTCCACCTCGTGCCACCACACGATCCATCGGTCGTCGATGATGCTCTCCCAGGGTCGTTTCCGCCGGTGCGCAGCCTGCTTCCTGCGTATCCGGTCCACCCCTGCGACGTGCATCCTATATGTCCCGTTTTCGGGGAGGCCGCGGTGGTGGCATTCACTTCGTATTCACCCCGCGGCCGGCTCGCGGAGGCCCGGCCACACTCGGACCTACCTACCCGATCGGGCAGGTATCGCCCCTGCCGTTCGGTCCGGTGCCGACCCGTCGTGGAGGGGCTAGGCTCGGAAGCCACGTAAGCTGGATCACAGCAGTCGGGATCGTCAGGAGTGTGCAGTGGCCGTCGCATCGGAGCACACCGCGACGACGCTGGCCAAGTTCCACGCCCCGGAGATCGTGTTCGGGATCGGATCGCTGGTCGAAGCGGCGCACGCGGCGGTTCGGCTCGGCGCGGTCCGGCCCCTCCTGGTCACCGACCCGGGGCTGATCGAGGCCGGCTGGGTCGACGAGCTGCGCGGTCATCTCGTCGAGCAGGGCCTCACGCCGATCGTGTGGGGTGATCTCACCCCCAACCCCAAGGACCACGAGGTCACCGCCGGACACGAGACGTACCGCGTCCACGGCTGCGACGTGCTCGTCGCGCTCGGTGGCGGCTCGGTGATCGACGCCGCCAAGGGCATCGCGGTGCTCGCCGCCAACGGCGGCAGCATCCTCGACTACGAGGGTGTGGACCGGGCGGCCGCTCCGATCCCACCGATGGTGGTGGTGCCGTCGACGTCGGGGACGGGCGCCGACGTCTCCCAGTTCTGCGTCGTCACCGACACCGTCCGAGGCACCAAGATCACCATCATCGGTCGTTCACTCGTCCCGGACCTGACCGTGATCGACCCGCGGCTGCTGACCACCATGCCGGACGAACTGAACGCCGCGACCGGGCTGGACGCCCTGACCCACGGCGTGGAGGCGTTCGTCTCCCGCGCCCACAACCCGCTCACCGACCACCACGCCCTGCGTGCCGTCGGTCTCGTCACCGACACGCTGGTACGCACGATCGAAGACCCCCGGGAGATGGCGGCCCGATCGATCATGGCGCAGGCCAGCCTCGAGGCCGGCCTGGCGTTCACCAACGCGATCCTCGGTGCCGCGCACGCGATGAGCCACCAGGTCGGGGGTCTGCTCGACCTGCCGCACGGCGTCATCAACGGAGTGCTCCTCCCGCACGTCATCCGGTTCAACGCAGCCTCCGATCCCGAGCCGTTCGTCGCGATCGCCCGGGCGCTCGGGCTCGACGAGCACCGCGGTCCGGCCGTGGAGGCCGCACTCGCCGTCGCGGACCGGGTCGAACGGCTCGCCCGCGAGGTCGGGGTGCCGCGCGGACTGCGGGAACTCGGGGTGCAGGCGACCGACCTCGAACGTCTGGCCGCGGGCGCGCTGCGCGACGCGTGCATGTCCACCAACCCCCGCGAAGCGACGCACGAGCAGATGGTCGCGCTGTTCCGGGCGGCGTTGTGACCGCTCCCGACCTGTCGCGACTGACCGGACTGCGTTCCGGCAAACCCACGTTCTATCCCCAGTACCGCGGAGCCGCCGAACGTCTCGAGCGGGTTGTTCACGCGCTCGAGCTGATCTCGCGTGCCCTGGTACGCACCGTCGAGGGCCCCGAGACCCTGATCTGCGCCGTGGCGGAGGCCGCGCGTGCCCACCTGAGCGCCCGCTGGGTGGTCTTCGCCCTGACCGACAGGACCCTGCCCGACGCAGGGCCGCGCCGGCTGGTCCTCGGACCCGATGCCACCCCGTTCCTCGTCGACAACGTCGAAGGCCCACCCCTGCCCGACGACGTGGTGCGCTGCCTCGAGGACATCCGATCCGGCTCGATCGGCCGGGACGCCACCGTCGACACCCATCGGGCCTTCGTCCCCATCGTCCTCGACGGCGGGGTGGCGGGTGCGATCGCCGCGTGGACACCCGAACACCGCACCATCGACGGCACCGACCACGCCGTGCTGTCGATCCTCGCCAGCCAGACCGCCGTGGCCCTGCAGAATTCCGCGCTCTACCAGCGGGGCCAGCTGCTGCTCGGGCGGGCCGAGCAGGCCTACCAGGAGGCGAATCGCGCGGCGGCAGACCTGCAGGCCCGCAACGCCGAACTCGAGGCGACGTTGCGCCAGCTGGAATTGACCCAACGGCAACTCGGTGCTGCGCATCGGCACCAGGCGCTCGACGAGGAACGTCACCGCATCGCGCGGGAGCTGCACGACAGCGTCACCCAGGCCGTGCTGTCGGCCGGCATGCAGATCGAGGTGTGCCGCAGCGACATTCCCGACGCCGAGCGCGGCGAGCGTCTCGACCTGGCCAAGGAGCTCACCCGGCGCGCGGTCGAGCAGCTGCGCTCGGCGATCTACGCGCTCAACCACCCGTCCGACTCGGATCGCACGTCGCTGCCGGAGATGCTCGAACAGCTGTGCAGCGCGCACACGCCGGGCGAACTCGACATCACCGTCCGGGTGGGCGGCCCGCCGGTCGAATTGCCGGGCGAAGCCGAACATTCGCTGCTGCGCATCGCAGGGGAGGCGCTGTTCAACGCCGCGGTGCACGCCAACGCCCGGCGCGTGGTGCTGCGGCTGACCTACCGGCCGGACTCGGTGCTGTTGTCGGTCGCCGACGACGGGGACGGCGACCCGGCGCGGATGCGGCTGATGCTGCGCCTCGCCGCGGACAACGACTGGGACGGCCGCCATCGCGGGCTGGCGAACATGCAGGCCCGCGCGCACGAGCTCGGTGGCACTCTCGAGGTGCGTCGCGCCCGCCTCGGCGGGGTCCGGGTGGCGGTGCGCATCCCGGTGCCCGAACCGGCGGTCGACGCGGAGCGGGACGCCGACGAGACGACCGGAACCAGCGGGAACAGTGCGGCGCCGGCACCCGCGGCGCGGACAGGAGATCAGCGATGAACGTGGCAACCCCGGCCGGGACGGTGAATCGCACGGTCCGCATCGTCCTCGTCGACGACCACGCGATCCTGCGCCAGGGGCTGCGCTCGATACTCGAGCGGGAGCCGGACCTCGAGGTGGTCGGCGAGGCCTCGCACGAGGCCGAGGCGCTCACCCTCGTGGGCCGGGTCCGGCCCGACATCGTCCTGATGGACCTGAAGCTCTCCGCCGGGTCGGACTACGAGGGGCTGACGTTGTGCGGGCAGCTGTCGGCGGCCCACCCGGGGCTGGGTCTGCTGGTGCTCACCACGTTCCTCGACGAGCAGCTGGTCGTGCGTGCCGTGCACGCCGGGGCACGCGGGTACGTCGTGAAGGACGTCGACACGACCGAGCTGGTGCGTGCGATCCGCGCGGTGTCGCGCGGCGAGAGTGCCTTCGACTCGCGCAGCGCCGCGGCGGTGGTGCGTTCCCTCAACGGGCAGACCACGCCGCAGGAACAACTCACCGAGCGCGAACTCGAGGTGCTGCGGCTGCTCGCTGCGGGCCTGTCCAATTCCAAGATCGGTGAGCGCCTTTTCATCTCGGGCACCACGGTGAAGTTCCACGTGAGCAACATCATGCGCAAACTGAGCGTGAGCCGCCGCGCCGAGGCCGTGTACGCCGCCAGCAAGCGCGGCCTGATCTGACGCGCAGTGCGGTGACAGGCCAGACTCAGCAGGTTCCGGTGACCGGTGCTCCGTCGAACCGCTCGCCCAGGAACTCGAACGCGTCCGGCAGACCGAGCACCGCCGCCGACATGTGGTCGGGACTGGGGGTCTCGACGCGGCGCACCGGCGCGCCCGCGGCGCAGTAGCGGTCGAGCGTCGCGTCGATGGAGTCCACCGGGACGAGTGCGTCGGTGGGGCTGTGCCATTCGAACACGGGCACCGTCGGCACGCCCGGGTACAGCTCGAGGCTGTTCTCCTCCGCGACGGCGACCGCGTCGGCATCGTCGGCCAGGTGGGCATTGGTGCTCACCTGCCGCAGGCTGCCACCGGCACCGCGCGCGAGGATGTCGTTGGTGCAGGCGTCGGCCAGGGCGTCGCGCATCGCCACACCCGCAGGGGTCAGGTCGGCGCTGATCCGCATCCGTTCGGGGTACTCGCGTTCGAGACCCAGCGCGGCCGCGAACGCCAGACCGAAGGCGGGGTGCGGGTTCTCGCCGAGCGCCTCGGCCATCTTGCGGATGTTCATCGGCACCCCGCCCATCGCCGCACCCACCAGTTTCAGGTCGGGGGCGTAGGTCGGAGCCAGTGCCGCGGCCCACCCGGTGGCCATCCCGCCGCCGGAGTACCCCGCCAGCGCGACCGGGCTGTGGGCGAGCTGCAGCTCGGGTACCTGCTGCACCGCGCGGATGCCGTCGAGGGTGATCTGCCCGCCGAGGCGAGCCGCGCCGTAGGCGCTGTTCGGTCCGAGATGGTCCGGGATCGCGACCGTCCAGCCCCGCCGGAGCACCACGTTGAGGGCCGGAGCCTCCCGGACGGCGAGATCCGGGTCGCTCGTCCACAGCGTCTGCGACGGCGCGCAGTGCGTGCCGAGGGCGTTGATGACGTGCTGGAACGACAGCAGCGGACCGTCCGGAGCCTTGCCGACGGGGGCGAGGACCGTCGTCACCGCAGGGATCGGGTGGCCGGTCGAATCCGTCGACCGGAACCGCACCTGCCACGCCTCGACGTCGAGGATGCCGGGTGGTGCGGGCACGCGCCGCACCTCGAGCGCATCGCCGGCCGGTGCGTGGGTGATGTCGGCGGCCGCGCGGTAGAACGGATCGGCCGGCGGCACCGGATAGACGGGTGCGGCACCCGCGGTTCCGGTTCCGGCGACGATGGCGCACACCGCCGCCGCGCCGACCGACGCATTGCGGATTCCCCGACCGAACCGTGCGGCCACGTCCCCCACCTCTCCAGCGCACCGACCGGTGCCGTTCCTCGAAAATCAGCGATCCCGGCGAAGCCTAAACGACCGATTTGCGAGGGTTCACCCGACCCCGTGCGCTGTGCGGATCGTCGCCACACGGACCCCCGAATGGGCGTAGCCTCGGCAGCATGTCGACGGCGATCTCCGTGGAACAGCTCGTCAAGTCGTTCGGAACCACTCGGGCTCTCGACGGTCTCGACCTCGAGCTCCGCCGAGGCGAGGTGCACGGATTCCTCGGCCCGAACGGATCCGGCAAGTCCACCACGATCCGCATTCTGCTCGGGCTGCTGCGTGCGGATTCCGGCCGGGTCGAACTGCTCGGGGGCGACCCGTGGCGCAACGCGGTGGACCTGCACCGGCGGCTCGCGTACGTACCCGGCGAGGTCAACCTGTGGCCCAACCTCACCGGCGGGGAGGCGATCGACCTGCTCGCCGGCCTGCGCGGCGGCATCGACGAACGCCGCCGTGCCGAACTGCTCGAACGCTTCGAGCTCGATCCCACCAAGAAGGCCCGCACGTACTCCAAGGGCAACCGGCAGAAGGTCGCGATCGTCGCCGCGCTCGCCTCGGATGTGGAGTTGTTCCTGTTCGACGAGCCCACCTCGGGTCTGGACCCGCTCAAGGACGAGGTGTTCCGGGACTGCGTCCGCGAGGCCGTCGCCGACGGGTGCTCGGTGCTGCTGTCGAGCCACGTCCTCGCCGAGGTCGAGGCGCTGTGCGACCGGGTGACCATCATCCGGCAGGGCCGCACCGTCGAATCCGGCACGCTGACCGAACTGCGACACCTGACCCGCACGTCGGTGGTCGCCGACACCGTGCGCCCGGTGGCCGGGCTCGAAGCGGTCCCCGGGGTGCACGACCTGCAGGTCGACGGCCTGCGGGTGCGCTGCGAGGTCGACACGGCCCGGATGGACGCGGTGCTGCGCGAGCTGCTCGACTTCGGCATCACGTCGCTCACCAGTACCCCACCCACCCTCGAGGAACTGTTCCTGCGGCACTACGGGGACGACCTGCCCGGCGAGCACATCCACGTCCCCGGCGAGCACCTCGCACACGGCCGCCCGGCCGTCGGCGACGGGGACGGCGCATGAGTGCCGCATTCGTCGGCACCGGCCGGCTGGTGCGTCTGGCGGCCCGCCGCGACCGCGTGCAGCTGCCGGTGTGGCTGGTGACGATCACGATCGTGTACGCGATCTCGGTGTCGAGCTTGAAGGGGCTCTATCCGACCGAGGAGGACCTGCACCTCATCGCCGTCAGCTCCGCCGTGTCGCCGGTGGTGCTGGCCACCAACGGCCTGGTCTCCGGGGACAGCCTCGGCGCGGTCGTCGCGGCGCAGACCCTGCTGTTCCTGGCCCTGGGGGCGGGTCTGATGAGCACGATGGCCGTGGTCCGGCACACCCGGCAGAACGAGGAGACCGGCCGCGCGGAGCTCGTCGGCGCCAGTGTGGTCGGTCGGCGTGCCCTGCTCACGGCGGCCCTGATCGTGGCCACAGCGGCGAATGTCGCGCTCGCGCTGCTGCTCGCGATCGTCTCCCTGGGTTTCGGACTGCCGCTGTCCGGATCCGTCGCACTCGGGGCGGCGACGGCGGCGGCCGGGATCGCGTTCGCGGCCGTCGCGGCGGTGAGCGCGCAGGTCGTCGAGGGGGCCCGGGCCGCGAACGGACTGGCCGGTGCCGCGCTGGGGTTCGCATTCCTGCTCCGCGCCGTCGGTGACAGCGCCGGCACCGTCGATCCCGACGGGGTCAGCGTCACGAGCATGTGGCTGTCGTGGCTCTCGCCGATCGGGTGGGCGCAGCAGATCCGGCCGTTCGACGAGGACGCCTGGTGGATCCTGGTGTTGTTCGTGATGTTCACCGTCGCGGCGACGTGGTCCGCGTACGAGCTGACCGGACGGCGCGACCACGGTGCCGGGCTGGTGCAACCGCGCCCGGGACCGGACCGCGCGGCGGCATGGCTGCCCACCGCGTGGGGCTTCGCGTGGCGGGTGCAGCGCACGACCTTGATGTGGTGGGCGTTCGGCATCGTCGTTCTCGCCGCGACGTACGGCAGCGTCGCGAACGAGATGGACAACTTCCTCGACGAGGGCGGCGCCGTCGCCGACATGATGAAGCAGCTCGGCGGCGGGGCGCAGGCCCTCACCGACGCGTACTTCGCGATGATCTTCCTGATGATGGCGTTGTTCACCAGCGGGTACGCGGTGCAGGCCGTGCTGCGGACGCACAGCGAGGAGACATCCGGGCGGGTCGAGCCGCTGCTGTCGACGGCCCTGGGCCGGGTGCCGTGGATGCTCGCCCACATCGGCATGGTGACGATCGGGGTGATCGTGCTGCAGGTCGTCACGGGCGTCACGCTGGCGGTCTCGTACGGTCTGACGGTCGGCGACGTCACCGGATCGCTCGGCAACCTGCTGCCGGCGTCGTTGGCGTTCGTCCCGGCCGTTCTCCTGGTGGGGGCGATGGCGGTGCTGTGCGTGGGCGTGGTGCCGCGGCGCGCCTCGAGCGTCGCATGGGGTGTCTTCGCCGTGTGGTTGCTCCTCGGGCAGCTCGGCGTCCTGCTGGACCTGCCGCAGGCGGTGCTGGACCTGTCGCCGTTCGTCCACGTACCCCCGGTGCCGGCCGCGGAGATGCGGGTGCTGCCGTTGCTGGTCCTGCTGGGTCTCGCGGTGCTCACGGCGACGGCGGGGGTCGGCGCGCTGCGCCGTCGCGATCTCGTCGTCCAGTGACCCGCCCCGTGTGCGCGGCCGAATGTCACATCGCGTCGATGTGACCGACGCGATGTGACATTCGGTCACAAGGCGTTCGGTCACAAGGCGTTCGGTCACCGCGCCGTTCGGTCACAAGGCCCTTCGGTCACCGCGCGTCGAGCACGAGCCAGCCGCCGTGGTGTTCGAAGGCCTCGAAGGCGCGGCCGGTCGATTCGCCGAGGGTGTGCAGGGCCGGCAGGTCGAACGTGCGTACGTGGCCGTGGCAGGCCGTGGCCTCGTCCTCGAACGGCACGGCGATCACCACGCGTTCCCGGGCGATCCGCAGCGCCTCGGCGACGACCGCCGCGCCGGTGGCCGCGTCGACGTGCTCGAGCAGGTGGATCGCGGTGACGGTATCGGCGCTGTCGTCGGGCACGGGCACGTGGGCCGCGTCGCACACGAGGGTGTCCACCGCGAGGCCGAGGCGGGGCGCGACCGCGTCGAGCAGGGTCATGGTGCCGGGCAGGATGTCGGTGGCGGTCACGGCGACCCCGGCGCGGGCCAGGCGCAGGGGGAGGAACCCGAAGCACGAGCCGAGATCGAGGACGCGGCCACGGACGAGTTCGGCGGCCTTGTCGTGGATCGGGGCGAACTCGGCCGTGCCGTCGAGCAGTTCGGTCAGCGAGTTGCGGTAGTAGGTGACCCACGAATCGAGGGCGCCCGGCACGGTGGAGCGCACCAGCCCGACCATCGTCAGCTCGAACTCCTCCCGGCCGAGGTCGCTGCCGGCGATCGAGGCGGTGACGTCGGCGACCAGGCGTTCGCTGAGATCCTCCGGTCCGAGGGAATGCGTGACGTGCAGTCGTCCCGCGTCGCGCCGCAGCGAGATCGGGCCCGCAGGTACCCGTTCCACCGTGACGTGGGCGTGCGACCACCGGCCGGTCGGGCAGGGGGCGAGAGAGTCGAGCACAGTCATTGCAGCGCAGCCTTTTTCGATGAGGTGGGGACGTCGGGGCCGGTGATGGACGGCGCGGCCGCGTCGAGGCCACTGTAGAGGGCGCGCATGCCGGCCGACAAGAGATCGGGCAGGGCGAGGGAGTCGTCGGCGAGCCACTGCTCGTACGCCGCCATCGCGACGCCGAGGACGAGATAGCCCACGGTGCGCGGGTAGTGGTCCTCCGTGGCGCCTCCGATGCGGTGCGCGACGTACTCCGCGATCACGCGGCGCCAGCCCTCGTACATCACCACCGAGTACGCCTGCAGCGCCGGGACCCGCAGGATCAGGCCCATGCGGTCGCGGTGCAACGTCGCCTCCGAGGCGGGAAAGGTGTTGAAGTCCAGCAGTGCCGAGGTCAGTGCCTCGGCGAGGGGCACCTCGGGCGGCAGGGCGTCGAGATGGGCGCGCATCTGCTCGAGATGGGCGTCGAAGTCGCCCCAGGGCACGGCGTTCTTGGACGGGAAGTACCGGAAGAAGGTGCGCCGGGCGATTCCCGCGGTCTCCGCGATCTGGTCGACGCTGGTCTCGTCGAACCCCTGGGTGCGGAACAGTTCGATGCCGATCGCACTGAGGCCCTCCCTCGAGGTGGAGGGGCGACGACCTATCCGAGCGGACGGTTTCCGGCGGCTACGCATGGTGTGAGCCTTCCATGGGTGACATTCTGCACTCGATGCCATTACAGTGGTGAACCGAGTCACAGCGCAACAGGCCTGTGACGACCGACTCCGACCGTGGAGTCCCCATCCGAGGAGGAATGTCATGTCCGATCGTGACAACAGCGTCGTCGAGTCCGACCTGATCGAGGAGTCCCTCGTGGAAGAGGTCTCCATCGACGGCATGTGCGGCGTGTACTGATCGTGCCCGCCGACGCCGCCGCCACCGTGATCGACTCGACCGAGGACGACTCGGCAGGGTTCGATCCGGACACGACGTGGAGGCTGCACCCGCAGGTAGCGCTTCGCCCCGAGCCGTTCGGGGCGTTGCTCTACCACTTCGGGACCCGCAAGCTCTCGTTCCTGAAGAACACCACGATCGTCCGGGTCGTCGAAACCCTCGATCAGCATCCGTCCGTACGGGCTGCGCTCGCTGCCCACGGAATCGACGAGCCCGCGCAGCGTCCGTACCTGCGTGCGCTGGCCACGCTGGCCGACTCCCACATGATCGTGCCGGCCTAGACCCTGCCCGCACACCTCCCGCCCGCCACCGACGAGGACGCAGCCCATGACCTCAGTGCTCGAATCCGCCGCAGTACGAGACGCTTCCGCCCCACCGAAGGTCGGCCGCCTGGTCGACCAGTTCGAGAAGGGCCTCGACGCCCCCATCTGCCTGACGTGGGAGCTGACCTACGCCTGCAACCTGTCGTGCGTGCACTGCCTGTCCTCGTCCGGTCGGCGGGACCCGCGTGAGCTGACCACCGAACAGTGCAAGGCCATCATCGACGAGCTGCAGCGCATGCAGGTGTTCTACGTCAACATCGGCGGCGGCGAGCCGACCGTGCGCTCGGACTTCTGGGAGCTCGTCGACTACGCCACGGAACACCAGGTGGGCGTGAAGTTCTCCACCAACGGCGTCAAGATCGACAAGAAGGTCGCCGCGCGGCTGGCGGCCTCGGACTACGTCGACGTGCAGATCTCGCTCGACGGCGCCACCGCCGAGGTCAACGACGCCGTGCGCGGCCCCGGTTCGTTCGCGATGGCCGTACGGGCACTCGAGAATCTCGCCGAGGCGGGCTTCCGCGACGCGAAGATCTCCGTCGTCGTCACCCGCCACAACGTCGACCAGCTCGACGAGTTCAAGGCCCTGGCCGACAGGTACGGCGCCACCCTGCGCATCACCCGGCTGCGCCCGTCGGGCCGCGCCGTGGACGTGTGGGACGACCTGCACCCCACCCACGAGCAGCAACGCCAGCTCTACAACTGGCTCGTCGCCCACGGCGAGGGCGTGCTCACCGGCGACTCGTTCTTCCACCTGTCCGCGTTCGGCGGGGCCGACGGTGCCGGCGCGCTGCCGGGGCTGAACCTGTGCGGCGCGGGCCGGGTGGTGTGCCTGATCGACCCGGTCGGCGACGTCTATGCCTGCCCGTTCGCGATCCACGACAAGTTCCTCGCCGGAAACATCCTGTCCGACGGCGGATTCCAGCAGGTATGGCAGCATTCGGAACTGTTCACCGAGCTGCGCTCCCCGCAGACCGGCGGTGCGTGCAGCAAGTGCACGTTCTACGATTCGTGCCGCGGCGGCTGCATGGCCGCCAAGTTCTTCACCGGTCTGCCGATGGACGGGCCGGACCCCGAATGTGTCCAGGGCTACGGCGAATCCGCGCTCAGCGCCGACCGCACCGTGCCCAAGTCCAGTGTCGACCATTCCCGCACCGGCGAGCGCCGCACCCCGCGCGCCCCCGTCCCCCTGAAGCTGATGGTGCGCCCGCCGTCGCGGGCGTGCGACGAGAACCCGCTCGCCGGAATGCAGTAGCCGGCGCCTTCCCCGCAGTACGAGAGGCAGATCCCCCATGGGCAACGACTGGTTCGAAACCGTTGCGGTCGCGCAGCAACGCGCGAAGAAGAAGCTCCCCAAGTCCGTCTACGGGGCCCTCGTGGCCGGCTCCGAGAAGGGCATCACCGTCGAGGACAACACGGCCGCGTTCGCCGAGCTCGGCTTCGCCCCGCACGTCGCGGGCCTGTCCGACAAGCGCGAGATGGGCACCCACGTCATGGGGCAGGACGTCGGCATGCCCGTGCTGATCTCCCCGACCGGAGTGCAGGCGGTGCACCCCGACGGCGAGGTCGCCGTCGCCCGTGCCGCCGCGGCCCGCGGCGTCGCGATGGGTCTGAGCTCGTTCGCGAGCAAGTCCATCGAAGAGGTCTCCGCCGCCAACGACAAGACCTTCTTCCAGATGTACTGGGTGGGCAGCCGGGACGTGCTCGTCCAGCGGATGGAGCGCGCCCGGGCGGCCGGCGCCAAGGGCCTGATCATGACCCTGGACTGGTCGTTCTCCAACGGCCGGGACTGGGGCAGCCCCGCGATCCCGGAGAAGATGGACCTCAAGGCGATGTTCCGGTTCGCACCCGAGGGCATCCTGCGGCCGAGCTGGCTGCTCGACTGGGCCAAGACCGGCAAGGTGCCGGACCTGACCACGCCGAACCTGACGCCGCCCGGTGGCAGCGCGCCGACGTTCTTCGGCGCCTACGGTGAATGGATGGGCACCCCGTTGCCCACGTGGGAGGACGTCGCGTGGCTGCGCGAGCAGTGGGGCGACGCGCCGTTCATGCTCAAGGGCGTGATGCGGGTCGACGACGCCAAGCGCGCAGTCGACGCCGGCGTCACCGCGATCTCGGTGTCCAACCACGGCGGCAACAACCTCGACGGCACCCCGGCCCCGATCCGCGCGCTCCCGGCGATCGCCGACGCGGTCGGCAAGGACGTGGAGGTGCTGCTCGACGGCGGCATCCGGCGCGGTAGCGACGTCGTCAAGGCCCTCGCGCTCGGCGCCAAGGCCGTCCTGATCGGCCGCGCGTACCTGTGGGGCCTCGCCGCCAACGGGCAGGCGGGCGTGGAGAACGTCCTCGACATCCTCGCCGGGGGCATCGGCTCGGCGCTCATCGGACTCGGCAAGACGTCGATCCACGAGCTGACCCCCGACGACATCGTCGTCCCGCCGAACTTCCGGCGCGACCTCGGAATCTGAGCGGTCCCCTCTGCCGATGGGCACTCTCACCGAACCGATCACCCTGGCCGGCCGCGACGCGCCGGCCAGGGTGCTCTTCGGACCGCACGAAACCAACCTCGGTGTGGGGAGGGCCTTTTCGCCTGAACACGTGGCGTACTACGAGCGCCGCGCCCGCGGCGGAGCCGGGTTGCTCGTCACCGAGGTCGCCTCCGTGCACCCGCACGACCAGCCGTACGAGCGGGCACCCCTGGCCGCGGAGGGCGGCCCCGGATGGGCGTCGATCGTCGCCGCGTGCCGGCCCCACGGCACCCTCGTGCTGGCCGGGCTCGGCCATGCCGGCCTGCAGGGGTCGAGTGCGTGGACGCAGGCTCCGCTGTGGGCACCGTCGCGGGTGGCCGACCCGGCCGGGCGCGAACTGCCGATGGAGGTCGGCGACGACGAGATCGGGGAGCTGGTCGAGGGGTTCGCCGCCGCCGCCGCCGTCGCGGTCGCGGCAGACGTCGACGGAATCGAGCTGGACGCGGGGCCGAACTCGCTGCTGCGCCAGTTCCTCTCGGGACTGACCAACCGGCGCACCGACCGCTACGGTGCCGACCGGTCGTTGCTGCTGCGACAGGTGATCGCGGCCGTGCGCGCCGAACTCGGTCCCGGCCGGATCCTGGCGCTGCGCCTGAGCTGCGACGAGGAGGCGCCCTGGGCCGGCATCACACCGGAGCAGGCCGCCGGTCACGCGTCCGTGCTCGCCCCGCACCTGGATCTGCTCACCGTCGTGCGCGGCGGACTCTACGCCCCCGGCGTGTACCGGCCCGACGCCCACACCCCGGCCGGGTTCAACACCGGGCTGTGCCGCGCCCTCCGCGACGCCGTCGCCGGCGCCGTGCCCGTCGTCCTGCAGGGCAGCATCGTCGAGCCCGTCGCCGCGCAGCGCGCCCTCGACGACGAAGTGTGCGACCTGGTGGAGATGACCCGCGCGCAGATCGCCGATCCGGACCTCGTCGCCGCCGTGCGCGACGGGCACACCCCCCGGCCGTGCGTGCGATGCAATCAGGCCTGCCTGGTGCGCGACTTCCGCAATCCCCGGGTCGGCTGCATCGGCAACGCGGAGGCCGGGCACGAGACCCGCACTCCGCAGCCCCCGGCGGCCGTGACGCGCGACGTCCTCGTCGTCGGTGGGGGACCTGCCGGGCTCGAGGCCGCCCGCGTGCTGGCCGAACGCGGTCACCGGGTCCGTCTCGTCGAACGCGGCGGGCGCGTGGGCGGGATGCTGCGCACCGCGGCGGTGGGCACGGGACGCGACACGCTCTCCGCACTCGTCGACTGGCTCGAGGTCCGCTGCCGCGCGCTCGGCGTGCGGATCGACACCCGCAGCGCCGTCGCCGCCGCGGACCTCGACGCGGCCGCCGCCCAGGGGACGGTCGTCGTGCTCGCGACCGGCAGCCGCGACCGGCCCCCCGAGTACCCGGCGGAGGACGGGCACGTCGTGACCGCCGCGGGGCTGCTCGCCGGCGGCCCGATCCCCGTGCGGCCGGTGGTGGTGTGGGATCCGGTCGGCGGGCCCGTCGCCGTGGGCATCGCGGAACAACTCGCCGCCCAGGGGTACGACGTCTCGTATGCGACGACGGACCCGATCGCCGGTGCCCGGCTCGCGCCGACGGGCGACCTGGTCGCGGCCAACGCCCGGCTCCAGCGAGCGGGAGTCACCCGGCATCTGGGGGTCACCGTGCGCCGGGTCGGCGCCGACGCCGTCGAACTCGAGCACCGGCTGACCGGGCAGCGCACCGACGTCGCGGGCGCGCTGCTCGTCGACTGCGCCCCGGGCCTGCCGGAGGACAGCCTCTACCGCACCGGGCTCGTGCGGATCGGGGACTGCCTCGCGCCGCGCAGTGTCCACCACGCGGTACACGAGGGCCACGCACTCGGATCCGAACTGTAACCTGTTCCAAAATGCTGGGGATCGGAAGGATCGGCACATGGGCGAGTTCGACGGCAGGGTCGTGTTCATCACGGGTATCGCGCGCGGCCAGGGCCGCAACCACGCGATCCGGTTCGCGCGGGAGGGCGCCTCGATCATCGGCGTCGACATCGCCGGACCCGTCTCGGCGTACAACACGTACGCGCCGGTCACCGAAGCCGACTTCCACGAAACCGTCCAGCTCGTCGAGGCCGAAGGCGCGAAGATCCACGCCCGCATCGCCGACGTCCGCGACAGCGCCACCCTGCAGGCCGTCGTCGACGAGGGCGTCGCCCAGTTCGGCCGCCTCGACGTCGTCGTCGCCAACGCGGGCATCTGCAACTGGAACCGCTTCTGGGAGATGCCCGACGAGCAGTTCGAGGAACTGATCGACATCAACCTCACCGGCGTCTTCAAGACCCTCAAGGCCGCCACGCCCGCCATGATCGAGGCCGGCAACGGCGGGTCGATCGTCGTCGTCAGCTCCGTCGCGGGTCTGAAGGCCATGCCCGGCCAGGCCAACTATGCCGCTGCGAAGTTCGGCCTCGTCGGCCTGACCCAGACCGCCGCCAAGGAGCTCGGCGAGTACCGCATCCGGGTCAACTCCATCCACCCCTACGGCGTGAACACGCCGATGGGCACCGACCAGGGTGCGCTGAAGATGTTCGAGAAGTACCCGCACTGGTTGCCGAGCTTCGCGCCGATCCTCACCGAGAAGCCGATCGCCGACGTCGACGACATCACCGAGGCCGTGCTGTTCCTCGCGAGCGACCGGGCCAGGACGATCACCGGCAGCCAGATGGCCCTCGACCAGGGGAACTCGAAGGTGTGAGCGAGCCCCGCTCCGCCCGACCGTACCCGCGGCTGGCCGCCCCGCTGCGGCTCGGCCCGGTCACGCTGCGCAACCGGGTGGTGTTCTCCGCGCACCTGACCAACTTCGCCGTCGACGGCCTGCCGACCGCACAGCACGCCGCCTACTACGCCGCGCGGGCGCGCGGCGGGGCCGGTCTGATCGTCTCCGAGGAACACACCGTGCATCCGACGGACCGGCCCTACGAGAAGCTCATCCGCGGCTACGACCCCGCCGTGGTGCCCGGGTACCGGCGCATCACCGAGGCCGTGCACGGCCACGGGGGGCGAATCCTCGCGCAGCTCAACCACAACGGCGCCCAGGGCTCCGGCATGTACACCGGCCTGCCGCTGTGGGCCCCGAGCGCCGTGCCCGACCCGCTGTTCCGGGAGGTGCCCAAGGCCGTCGAGGAGCACGAGATCCGCGAGCTCGTCGACGGGTATGCCCGCGTCGCCGCACACTGCCGTGCCGGCGGGTTCGACGGTGTCGAACTGCAGTGCTCGCAGGCGTCGATCGTGCGGCAGTTCCTGTCGCCCGGCACCAACCGCCGCACCGACCGGTACGGCGGCCCGCTCCGGAACCGGGCACGGTTCCTGCTCGAGGTCGTCGCGGCGCTGCGCGCGGCCGTCGGGCCCGGCCTGGTCGTGGGGGTCCGGCTCAGCGGGCACGACGGCACCGACGGCGGGATCACCCTCGACGACGCAGTCGCGCTCGCCGCCCTGGTCGAGGACAGCGGGCACGTCGACTACGTCAACACCTCGATCGGCGTGGCCACCGAGACGCTGCACCTGATCGAGGCGTCCATGGCGACGCCGCACGGCTACGCGCTCTTCGTGCCCGACGCGATCCGGCGGCGGGTGCGCCTGCCGGTGGTCGGCGTCGGTCGCTTCACGACCCCGGCGCAGGCCGAGGCGGCGCTCGCCGCCGGGCGCTGCGACCTCCTCGGCGTCGTGCGCGGCCAGATCGCCGATCCCGACTTCGCCGCCGAAGCCCTCGCCGGCGAGGACGAGGCGGTGCGCCCGTGCCTGGCCTGCAACCAGGAGTGCATCGGGCGGGTCGGCCTCGGGCGGTGGATCGGCTGCGTGGCCAACCCTCGCGCCGGACGCGAGGCGCAGCCGCTGCCCGATCCTCGCCGGCCCGGCCGGCGGATCCTCGTCGTCGGTGGCGGCCCGGCCGGGCTGCGCGCCGCCGCGACCGCCGCGCAGCGCGGGCACCGGGTCACCCTCTGTGAGAGCGCGGATGTGCTGGGCGGGCAGATCCGCACGGCCGCAACCGCGCCGGGCCGCGGCGAGCTCGGCGGTCTGGTCCGCAGTCTCGAGATCGAGTGCCGGCGCGCGGGCGTGGAGATCCGCACCGGCGTGCACGTCGACGCCGCGGTCGTGCGCGACGCGCATCCCGACGCGGTCGTCGTCGCGACCGGTGCGCGACCGCGGCGCCCGGACTGGGCCGGCGACACCGGCCTCGTCGTCGACGTCCGCGACGTCCTCGACGACCGGGTGTCACCGCACGGCGACGTCCTCGTCGTCGACGACCTGGGCTTCCACCACGCGACGTCCGTGGCGGAGTTGCTCGCCGGCCGCGGCGCCGCGGTCACCGTCTGCACGGCCGGGATGATCGTCGGCCAGGACCTCGGGCTGACCCTCGACATGGAGGGCTGGACCCGCCGGGCGCACGCACACGGCATCGAACAGCTGACCGACACACTCGTCACTACCGTCGCCGAGCGTGACGGCCGGCTCGACGTCGCGCTGCGGCACCACCCGACCGCCGTCGCGCACCTGCGCACGGTGGATGCGGTGGTGGTGGCCACCCATCAGGATCCGGTGGACGAACTCTGGACGGCGTTGCGCGGCAGCGCCTTCCACGTCGTGCGGATCGGCGATGCGCTCACCCCGCGGCGCGCGGACGCCGCGATCGTGGAGGGCGAGCGCGCCGCGGTAGGGCTGTAGCCCGGTGCGTCCTTTGGGCGGCAGGAGCAACCCAAAGGACGCACGGGCCGCGCAGCGGCCTATCGGCTCGCGCGCTTGGTGGCCTCGGCCCAGGACTCGACCGCCGCATACCCGTCGCCCACGCCCTGCGTGAACGCGACCAGGGCCCCGTACATCCGGGTGCCCTCCACGGCCAGTTCCGTCTTCGCTACCCAGTCCGCAGCACGGGCCATCACGTGGGCGGAGATGTCGGCACCGTCCTGGGTGCCGCGGGAGGCGTGCAGGAACGACTCGTCGGCGATCTGGAAGGTCTGCACCACGGCGCGCCAGTAGTACTCCGCGTCCATCGCTTCGCGGACCTCGTAGTAGTCCGTGGCGCTCTGTCGCGCCACCGCCTCCTGTAGCGTCGTCGCCGCTCCGGAGACGCTGCGCAGCGGCACGTACACGGGATCGTCGGACGCTCCCCGTGTGGTTCGTCTACTCGTCGCCGGCACGATGCTTTCAGTCAATGGCACCCCCTCGATGGTCCACAAGATCATCGCACGCGCAAGTGCCGGCGCGGGTCAGCAGGTGAGCGCACCGCCCGGGCACGCCGGTGCGTGCCGCTCGGGGTCGAACGGTTCGAACCAGGCGTCGACGGTCGCGAACAGGGCGCGCTGGGGGATGCGGAAATCGCCGAGCCGCTCCTGTTCGGGCAGCGGCCCGTCGGCGCCGAGGTCGACGCCACGCACCGTCGCGGAGAGGGTGCGGACGGACCACAACCGGCGCGGTGCGGCACGGAACCACTGTCCGTTCGGCACGTCGCCGGTGAGGCGGATCCGGCCGGCGCCCAGGACCGGACCGGCGACACGCGCCACCCCGGCCAGGACCGCGGGATTGTGCCGTGCCCGCTCGGGCAGGAGCCGGCCGGCCAGGGTTGCCAGGGCGGTGGACGGCGACGAGGTCACCTGTACGTCCCAGACCACGTCGTCGCCCGCCGTGATGTGCAATCGGGACGGGTCGGTCCATTCGGCGGCGACGTCGGTGCGCACCGTCCGGCTGAGGGCGGCGCCGAGATAGCGGGCGCATCCGTGCTCCGGCGCGACATCGCTGTAGACGGTCCACCGGCCGTCCGGGTCGCGGTGCCAGACCGCGGTGAAGGCCGGGCCCACCGACCCGGCGGTGAACCGGCGCAGTGCCAGACAGTGCCCGCTGGCGAACGGTGCACCGATCACCGCATATCCGGTGAACCGCTCACCGGCGACCCGGGCCAGGGCACGAGGCTCCTCGGCGGCTGCTTGCGGCGTGGTCTTCATGTCGTCCTCCTTCGGCGTTTCGCTTGTTCCGATCGTGCGCCGCGTCGTGTCCGGAAGGCATGGGGCCGATGCCTCATCTTTGCCCGCCGGGCACCCCGGCTCCCGCAGCGGAGGACAATGGGGCCGTGCAGCGCAGGAGCGAGCCGTCTCCGGGGCCGCGGGCCGGGCCGCGGCGTGCCGAGTTGCTCGCAGCGCTGTCCCTGGCGATCGACCTGGGCCTGGGGCAGCCCATGGAACACATGCTCCGCTCCGCCGTGCTGGCCGGACGGATCGCCGAGCGCATGGGCCTGGACGCCCGACAGCAGGCCGTCGTCTACTACGCGAACCTCGTCGCCTGGATCGGATGCCACGCCGACTCGCACGAACTGGCGCAGTTGTTCGGCGACGACATCGCGCTCCGCGCCGACACCTACGGGGTCGACATGACGGGGCTGCCGTTCCTGCGGATGCTGACGAGCCACGTCGGGCGCGGGCTCGACGGGCCGCGTCGCGGACTCGAGGTCGCCGCGTTCCTGCTGACCGCCCGCCGTCGCATGGCCGAACTGATCGGTTCGCACTGCGCCTCGGCGGGAGCGCTGTCCGACCGGGTGGGCCTCGACCGGCAGGTCGGTGCGGCCCTGGCGTACGCGTTCGAACGATGGGACGGTGCCGGCCTGCCCGCGGGGGTGCGTGGCGACGACATCCCGCTCGAGATGCACATCGTGCACCTGGCGGAGGTCTGCGAGGTCCATCTGCGGGCGGGCGGGCCGGGGCGGGCCGTCGAGGTCGCACGAGCGCGCAGCGGGACCCAGTTCTGTCCGCGGGTGGCACGGGTGTTCCGGGAGGGCGCGGACGAGTTCACCCATGATCTGCTCGAACAGGACGCATGGGTGGCGGCACTGGGTCGGGCACCCGACCGTGAGTGTGTCCTCGCCGGCGGCGAACTCGACGAGCTGCTGCGCGCGATGGCCGACTTCGTCGACCTGAAAGTTCCTTTCCTGCTTGGGCATTCGAGGTCGGTGGCGGACCTGGCGGCGACGGCGGGCCGCCTGCGCGGCCTGCCGGAGACGGACATCGAGGTGCTCTACCGGGCCGGTCTCGTCCACGGTCTCGGGCGAATGGGGGTGTCCAACCGGATCTGGGAGAAGCCCGGCCCGCTCACCGCCACCGAATGGGAACGGGTCCGGCTGTACCCGTACCTGACCGGGCGGATCCTCAGCCGTGTCACCGGCATGGAAGACGTCGTCACCGTCGCGACCACGCACCGCGAACGCCTCGACGGCTCCGGATATCCCAACGGCGTCCGCGGCCGCGACCTCAGTGTCGCCGATCGGCTCCTCGCCGCGGCGGAGACGTACCAGCGATTCGGGGAGCCCCGGCCGCATCGTGAGGCGCTCACGCACGACCGCGCCGGGGAGCGCCTGCGGCAGGAGGCCCGCGGCGGCCGCCTCGACGCCGAGGCCGTCGAGGCGGTGCTGACGGCGGCCGGGCACCGGCAGGTGCGACGCGCGCCCTGGCCGGCCGGACTGACCGCCAGGGAGGTGGAGGTGCTGCGGCTCGTCGCCCGCGGCCGCTCCAACCGGCAGATCGCCGACGAACTGTGCATCGCCCAGAAGACGGCCCGCAACCACGTCGAGCGCGTCTACGCCAAGCTCGGAGTGGACAACCGCACGCGGGCCGGGCTGGCCGCCGTCGACCTCGGACTGGCGTGGTGAACCGCGAACGGGCCGAGGCTACGAACGGTGCACAGCCGGTTGTCGAGGTGCTCGCCCCGGCCCGGGCGTCCGGGTTCAGCGGCTCGGGTCGATCCTGCCGCCTGTCCGCTCCACGAGACTGTTGACGAGTCCGGCGGCGGTCGCGGCGCCCTCGACCACGACCAGGGTGCGCACGCCGTCGCGCCGGTGCAGCACCAGGGCGGGGCCGCCGCGCAGGACGAACCCTCGTGCACCGCGCAGCGGGCCGAGCACCGCCACGCGGTATCCGTAGCCACCGAAGTGCCTCAGGGGTGCCACGTCGGTGACGGAGGCGGAGGCGATGTCACCGAGCGCAGTGTGCAGGTGCGGCCACCCGAACACTCCCGCGACGGTGACCCCGCGGGCGTCGACGGTGACGCGGATCGAGCAGGTCGCAGCCACCAGCACCGCGAGCAGCACGGCCAGGCCCAGCAGGATCCACAGCTGGGTGAGCACACCGATCGCCGCGACGAGGCCGATCGCCGCGACCAGCACGCTCGTCGTGAGGTTGCCGGTGGCCACCGAGCGGGTCCACACCACGAGTTCGTCTGTGCCGACCGGAATTCGCGGCGCCTCCGCGGCCGGGGGAGTGGCGGGTCCACGCGACCACCGTGGTATCGCCGCGGCGGCGCCGGCCCCGAGGGCGAGGCCGACGCCGAGTGCGGCGAGGAGCGACGTTCCCGGCGGTGCGGCCACGGCGGCGTCCGCGAGACCCCGTTGCGAGCCGGTCGCCAGCACGATCAGGGTGGTCACGAAAGCGACGGTGCCCGTGGCGGTCGCGGCGACCGCGCGGGTGAGGGCGGGATCGGCGGCGGCAGCCCGGGCGAGACCGAAACCGAGAGCGGCGAACAGCGCACCGAACCCCAGCACCAGTGCGATCGCCGCGGGGAGTCCGGCGAATCCGTCCGCGGCGCCGTCGAGGTTCCAGTGTGTCGCGATCGGATCCGGTAACTGCGCACGCCAGTTCCGGAGCACGAGTGCGCCCGCGGCGGCGACGGCCAGCGGGGCGACCGTGGAGCTGAGGAGGATGCGGCCGGCTGGGCGCCGTCCGGTGCCGGGATCGTCTGTCATCGGTACTCCGCTCTGATCAGGTCGACGAGGGCGTCGGCGCTCAGACCGACGCGCTTGGCGTGCGCGACGGCCTGAACGACGGCGGAATGAACAGCGGCATAGCCGGTTTCGGCGCGATCAGTGACGACCGCACCGCGTCCGCGACGCAGCTCCACCAGGCCTTCGTCGCGCAGCTGCTGATAGCCCCGCAGCACGGTGTGCACGTTGAGGCCGAGCGAGGCGGCCAGGTCGCGTGCACCGGGAAGGCGCTCGCCGGCTCGGACCTCGCCGCGGGCCACCGCGCCGCGCACGGCCGCAGCCAGCTGCACGAACAGCGGGTCCGGCGAGTTCGGGTCCAGTCGAATTAGCACGGGACCCAGCATATTGTTCTATTTGAATTAGAACAAGCCCGAGTTGCACCAGATTAGTGTGCCAACCCCGACCGGGGATTCGCGATGCCGAGGGAGTGGAGGATGTGCACGGCGTCGTCGGTGAGCGGATCGAAGGCGGTGTGCTCGTGGCCGGCGATGGTGATGGTGACTTCCTGTAAGGGACGCAGGGTCCGAACGATCTTCCGGATGGACATCCCGGTCGCGTCCTGCAGGTAGCGTGAGATCGCCAAGGCGGCGAACACGATGGTCAGGTGCGCCTCGATGGAATCGCGGGTGTGGCTGAAGATCGGGCGGGCCCGCAGGTCGGTCTTCGACATCCGAAACGACTGCTCGACATGCCACAGATCGTGATACTTCGCCATGACTTCCTGTGGATTCATCAGCGAGACAGGCAGGTTCGTCACGTAGCCTTTCAGACCGATCAGGGAACGCGCCCGGGCCAGAGCATCGGTATCGAGGGATTTGCCCTTCGCGGTGCTCTTGACGAACCGCGGTGTTCGAGCAGCACGGGTGCCGTCGACGACCTCCCGGGCCCGGGCTTCCTGCGCGTTGAGCGTCTGGTTGTCCCGGACGGCACGCTTGGTCGAGTACGCCCAGATCGCCCGCCACGCCGTCGCGTCGGTCGGCTCCCATACCGGCTCACTGCGACGGGTGAGGTCGTTGACCACGGTTTTGGCGTGCCGTGGGGTGACGGTGTCGATGATCTGCCCGTCGGTGAACACGTCCCCGTTCCAGTGGAAATGACTGGCCAGATCCGCCGGTGCCTTCGTCACCCGCGATCCGACGATGAACTTCAGTCCTGCAGCGTCGAGATCCTTGAGGTTCGTCGCCGACAACATGCCGGCGTCGGCGGCGATGACCATCTCCACCCCGTCGATATTGTGGCGGGCCTGGAACTGCCGCACGATGGGCACGATGGTGCGGGTTTCGGCGTGGTTTCCTTCGAAACACCCTATTTCCAAGGGAAATCCGGTGCGGTCGACGAGCAGCCCGACGACGATCTGCGGGTCGACCCGGCGCTCCTTGGAGTAGCCGACCTTACGGAGCTCGTCTTCCTTCTCAGCTTCGAAATACAAGGTCGTGACGTCGTAGAGCAGCAGGTTCAGATCCCCCGCGGTGGCGGCATGCTCCCGAGTTAGGACATTACTGGCGGGTAGGAAATCGTTCATGCCTGCTACCTGCGCATTCGCGACGTCGCGGAGGCGGTTTGGGACACTAACGCCGTCGGTTCGGGCGGTGGAATTCGCTTCCGACCCCTGGCCTCGATGCTGGTCGTGACGACCTGGACGGCGGGGAGTCAGCAGTTGTCGACATGCCCTGGGCCTCGGATCTCACCACTGTCGAAGATTCGGGACTGAGTTCAGCGTCGACACTCTGGCCGCCGAGATCCTTAGCGATTCGACCTCTTATTTCCGTTGGGGTGGTGACTTTTTCACCGATAGACATGTCGTTGGTGCGGCTACAGGCAGTCGTTCCGCACACCGGAGCGCCGGCCGGCGGGCATCGACAACGGTCCACCCGGCTCGCCGAGCCAGGCCTGCCCACCATGCTCATAGGGTGGCGGTCGCCCGCTGCGTTCAGGACCACACCGCCCTCGTCATCTCGGAGTTGGCCATGCAGCTGCGGCCACCACCGCGAACCTCGATCATTGCGTTCAATCGTGCTGACCACGACTTCCACTGCAGATCTGGTCCGCTGAACAGGGCATTCTCGGCCGGGTCAGGTTCGAAGCGGGACACTTAGAGCATGTCTCATGTGGAGAGCTTCTTGAAGCAGGTGAGCGCCGCGGCGAGTTGCAGGAAGCCGGTGAAGTGCTCGGCGTGGCGTTCGTAGCGGATTGTGAGCCTGCGGTAGCCGGTGAGCCAGGCGAGGGTGCGTTCGATCTTCCATCGGTGCCGGCCGAGGCGGTCGTTGCGTTCGATGCCGCGACGAGCGATCCGCGGGACGATCCGGCGCTCCCGCAACCAGCAACGGTGAGCGGCGGAGTCGTAACCTTTGTCGGCGCGCAGGCGACCCGGTTTGCGTCGTCGCGGCCCACGACGGGACCTGACCGCGGGAATGGCCTCGACCAGCGGCCGCAGCATGGTGCTGTCGTGGGTGTTCGCTGCAGAGACGCCGACAACCAGCGGAATTCCCTCGGCCTCGGACAGGACGTGGATCTTCGATCCTTTCTTGCCGCGATCGACCGGGCTGGGCCCGGTCAAAGATCCCCCCTTTTCGCCCGGACACTCGCGGCGTCCAGGATCGCTGCCGACCAGTCCAGCTCACCCGAGCCGCCGAGTCGATCGAGCACCTCGCGGTGCAGTTTCTCGAACACCCCGCGCGTACCCAGGCCGTGAAGCGGCGATGCGCGGTCGGGACGCTGACCCCGAACGACGGCGGCAGGTGCCGCCAGGCGCAGCCGCTGGTCAATACGAACACGATTGCGGTGAACACCGCCCGGTCGTCGACCGGCGCACTGCCACCACCCTGCGGTCGGGGGGCGAAGGCCGGAATCAGCGGTTCGGCGATCTCCCACAACGCATCCGGCACCAACCGGATAGACAACTCGTCAACCACGAACTACATCATGCATCACAACCCACTTCATCCACGTGAGACACGCTCTTATTGCCGTTGTTGAGTGCCAGCATGTTCTGTTGGCCAACCGACTCGGACCTCTTGAGGCCCTCCTGAACCTGCTCGATGGTGTCATCGTCGATGCCCTCGAGCAGACGATCGGCCTCGCGCCACGCCTCCTCGGAGGTATCACGGGTGATGGTGTGCATCCGGATGCCGAATTTCATCTGGCGGCCCTGCTTCTCGGCGAGCTCGCGGATCCAGGCGATCTTCTTTGCCACGGCATTCGGGGGCTCGCCCCACGTGAGGTAGACGTCGGCGTGCTTGGCTGCCACGTCACCGGCCGCAGACGAGGAGCCGCCGAAGTAGATCTCCGGAATCGGGTTGGGGATCTGCTGCAGTGCTGCACCCTCGACCTTGAGGAACTCACCGTCGAAGGTCACGGTCTCTCCGGCCCACAGCCGGGTGACGATCTCGAGGAATTCGTCGCAGCGGCGGTAGCGCCCCTCCTTGTCGGCGAAGTCGCCATAGGCCCGTTGTTCGTGGCTCTCACCGCCGGTCACCACGTTGAGAAGCAGCCGGCCGCCTGACAAGTTCTGGAACGTCGCAGACATCTGCGCGGCCAGCGTTGGCGATGTCATGCCCGGTCGGAAGGCGACCAGGAACTTGAGCCGCTCCGAGAGCGGCGCGAGCATCGCTGTGGCCAGCCAGGCATCCTCACACCAGGCGCCAGTGGGTGTCAGCGCGGCCTCGAAGCCGAGCTGCTCCGCACTGCGGGCGACTTGACCGAGGTAGGCAACCGATGCCGGCCGGCCGGCCGTGCCGTGCTCGACTCCGTGGCCGCCACTGACAACGTGTCGACCGTCGCCGCCGTTGGTGGGTAGAAACCAGTGGAACTTCATGTCAATGTCCTAATCAGTTCGGGGAGTGACGCCTCGAAACCACTCATAGTTGTCCATGATTGGGCGGTAGCGTGCGGTCCACGACCCAGCGGCCGAGGTGCTGCACCTTCCACGCCGCAGGATCATGGAGCGTGTGCGTACGCGCATTACGCCAGTGCCGATTGAGGTTGAGAGAGTCGAGGGCCGAGCGGGTGCCACACACCTCGAAGAGGCGACTGGCGACCTCGACCGAGACGGCAGTCGACGACGCGCGGCTCGCGGCGACCGCAAGGCTCGCGGCACCGGCCGTATCAGCGGTGAGATCGGCATTTGCGGCGTCGACGGCTGCCCCGGCTTCGCGGAGCAATGCCTCCGCCCCGCGTACGGCGACCTCCATCTGCCCCAACGCCTGCACAATGAGCGGGTCGTCCGCTGCGCGATCGACACCGGCGTCGGGAAACGGCCTGCTCTTGGTTCGCACGAACTGCGCCGCTTCATCGACCGCCGCCCGGGCGATCCCGACATCGAGCGCCGAGTGCAGCAACTGCGCGAACGCACCGTAGGTCTGGGGGCGGTCGAAGGTCAGATGGTAGGGCGTGATCCGATCGGCGGTCACCTGGACGTCGATCAGCTCAACCGTGCCGGCCGCGGTGGTGCGTTGGCCCATGCCGTTCCAGTCGTCGATCACCGTGACGCCAGGCGCTGTGCGCTCGACCCAGGCGACGTGGAGCGGTCCGTCGACGTCGAGGTGGGTGAGGACCGGGATCCAGTCGGCGAAGAGAGCGCCGGTGGCATAGCCCTTGATTCCGTTGAGGCGCCAAATTTGTGGACTTGAGGCTTGCTCCGCCGACGTCTCCACCGCTGCAGGATCAGGGGTGAGTGTCGTCCGGATGTCTCGAACATGCTTGGTGCCGATCTCCGATTGGGCGTTGCCAAAGCGCTTCCCGTCGAGCACTTCGCGGAAGAAGAACTCCTGTTGGGCCGGGGTTCCCTGCTCACGCATCGCGTTGACGTAGACGAAATGGCTGTGGGGGATCTGCGCGATGCTCGGGTCTCCGCTTGCCAGGATCCGGAAAACCTCAGCCACCATAGCCGCGGGCAGCTCCGAGCCGCCGTACTCTCGGGGAACGGTGATCGCGAGCAGCCCGGACTCGGCGAGCTGGTCGAGCTCGGGCCCAGGCAGTAGTCGCTCGGCATCGCGCCGGGCGGAGGTCTCCGCAAAGCCCGCCGCCAGGGTGTGGGCGACCGCGACGGCTTGCGCACCGCTGAGCCTCGGGCTGGTGATTGCCAAGTCAGCGACGGCGGCCATGCGTCCTCCGCCTTGGCGCGCCGTGAGTGAACTGTGGGCGCGCTGGCAGTGAGTGCCCTCCGACGGCGGGGCTCATCGAAACTCCTTGATTGAAAACTTGCGTCTGTTAACCAATGGAGAAAGCTACTTGAAGCCCCGGGATGCCACCACCATTTGTGCGCCAGGAATTACGGAGGGGGTGACAGGTCATGGCTATCGCCATCCGTCAGTCTTTCCGGACACTCGAATCGAGAACCCACGGGGCATCCGCACAGACTGGGACGTATGTTGCGGCGCGAGAAACGCACTGCCACTGTATTTCATACTTCTTCAGTAGACTTTAAGCACAAAAGTAGATGTCGCACCGAAGGATCCCGACGGCAGGTCTTGCCGATCAGGGCGCACGGACTCGGCACAACCGCAGGAGACCCCGATGCGCATCGAACAACTTGAGTACATCGCGGCCGTCACCGCCCACGGGTCGCTGCGTCGCGCGAGCGAGGCTATGAACATCTCCCAGCCGGCACTGAGCGAGGCGATCACGAGGCTCGAGAAGGAACTCGGCACCACACTGCTCGATCGGCGACGAACCGGCTCACGTATCAGCAGGGAGGGTCTCGAACTGCTCCAGAATATGACCGATGTCATCGAGGCCGTCGGCAGGCTCCGGCAGGCGGCCGGCGACCAGGGGGTGCGGATGCGAGAGATCCGCATCGGCACGGTCAATACAGCCTCGTCGACCCTGCTCGTCCCAGCGTTGCTCGACTTGCGCGTCCGGCACGGCTCCGGCGGGGTCGAGGTCATCAACGCCCAACAGAGCGAGATCCACCAGGGCCTGGCCGAGGGCACTCTCGATCTGGGGCTCATCAACGTTTTGCCGGGTGACGACGTTCCGACCGGACTGGTCTCCACCGAGCTCATCCACGGCCAACCCGTCGCGTGCCTCCGCAACGATCACCCACTGGCTGCTGGCGACCAGGTCACTGTCGCCCAACTCCGCGACGAGGCCTTTGTCGCCATGCGACCCGGCTATGTCATGCACCGGTTCGCGCACAGACTCTTCGCGGGCACCATGCCCACAATGACGTACGCTACCGACGGCGCCGAGATGGGCAAGGCCATGGTCGCCGAGGGCTTAGGGATCTCGATCCTGCCCGACTACTCGGTCTGCGCCGATCCGCTGGTGCGGGCCGGGGTGATCACCACTCGGCCGATCAGAGGCGATGACACCACTGTCTCGCTGCTGATGCTGCGGCGCAAGGCGGAGCATGTGCCGTCTCAGCTGTGTGACTTCCAAGTTGCACTGATGCGTCACGCCGGCGCCTATCGAAGCGCACGCTAGCCGAACGTAGAGCGACTACCTCCGAAATGTGTTCGCATGAGCGAGTTCTGGAGCTGCGGCGGTTGGCATCATCGCTTGAGTGGTCTTCTCGGTGAGCGCGAGTCGGATGCGCTGCGCGGCCACACCATCGAACGATCTGCCGTCGGAAAGGCCCAGGCCGGTGCGACGCTCGATGTCGTCGACGACCACGAGATTGGAGAACATCACCGTATTACCGTGCTCAACCCAGATCCTGCCGGTCGGGGTGCCGTCGCGACTGCCCTGTTCCCAATACAGGAACACCCGAGGTTGGGTGTCGAGATAGGTCAGGATCCAGTCGCACTTGCGGTAGCAGCGGTCGACCTTCCACCCCTCGAATGGCTCAGTCTCGTCAGGTTCCGAAGGTCGGCCAGCGCCTCGTCCCACGGCGTCCCGGAACAGATGAACATGCGTTGCACCTCCTCCCGGGGTGGCAGGGCCATGTCCGGAGGGGCATCACTACTGCTCGTCCTCGCGCCACAGTCGACTGTCCGGGCAGGTCCTCCTTGCGCACGTCGCTGTGTCGATCGGAGTGCTCATTTGAGTCGAGTGTCGTCGCCGTTCGTCATCTCACACCTCACAAACGGATCATCGCTGCCCTGCGTGTCAGGGTGAGTTGAGTCCAGCGGTTCACAGCAACCCGCCTGCAGGGCGAGATACGGATCAACCCGACGATGACGATTTCCAGCATGGTTCCGGTCGAGGACAATGACCGGATGGACCCCTCGCATCCCCGCGCCGACGGCCCCCGACGACGTGCGTTCAGCCCCGCCGACAAGCTCGCGCACCTGGAGGCGTACGAGCAGGCCTGCGAGACGAACGAGGGCGGCGCCTACCTACGCCGTGAAGGCCTGTACTCGTCGCTGATCAGCGAGTGGCGCAAGCAGCGCGATGCCGGCGTCCTCGATGGCAAGCAGGCCGGTACGAAGGTCGGCAAGCTCACCGCCGAGCAGGCCGAGATCGCCCGCCTCAAGCGGGAGCTCGCCCGGGCGAACAAGCGACTGACCACCACCGAAGCCGCCCTGGACATCATGGGAAAATCACACGCTCTCTTGGAATCGCTCTCCGAGAGAGCGGATTCCGACGACAAGCCAACCAAGCGCTGACCACAGCATGGACCGAACTGACCGACGCCGGGATATCGACGAGAACAGCAAGCGCGGTGACCGGTGTGGTCCGATCGACCGCGGTCCGACGCCGCACCGCGGCCACCGCGCCGACACCTGCCGCTCCGACCCGACATGCGGATCCGCCGGCGAACAAGCTGACCCCGTTCGAACGCCGTTGCATCCTCGACACACTCAACAGTGACCGGTTCGTCGACCAGGCGCCACTCGAGGTGTACGCGCAGTTGCTCGACGACGGCGTCTACCTGTGTTCGGTGTCGACAATGTACCGCGTGCTGCGGGAGAACGCGCAGGTCAGCGAGCGTCGCAGGCTCGCCCGGCACCCTGCGAAGGCGTGCCCGGAGTTGGTCGCGACCGCGCCGCGACAGGTGTACTCGTGGGACATCACCAAACTCGCCGGGCCGGAGAAGGGCCGCTACTACGACGCCTACGTGATGATCGACATCTACTCGCGTTACATCGTCGGTGTGCACGTCCACGCACACGAATCGGGCGTGCTGGCGAGGGAGTTGATGGAGCAGATCTTCGCGGTGCACGGCGTTCCGCAGGTCGTGCACGCCGATCGTGGCACGTCGATGACCAGCAAGTCCGTCGCGTCGCTGCTCGCCGATCTCGAGGTCACCCGCTCGCATTCACGTCCGCGGGTGTCGAACGACAACCCGTATTCGGAGGCGGTGTTCAAAACCCTCAAGTACGGCCCGGAGTTCCCTGAGCGATTCGGATCACTTGGTGAGGCAAGGGAATTCATGATGCAGTTCACCGAGTGGTACAACCACGAGCATCGCCACACCGGCATCGGGCTGCACACTCCCGCGGACGTGCACTTCGGTTTGGCTGCGGCGAAGGCCGCCGAACGTCGGCAGGTACTCGATGCAGCACGGGCTCGGCATCCGCACCGCTTCGGCACCACGACGGCGCCGAAGATTCTCGACCTTCCCAACACGGTCTGGATCAACCGACCGGCCGACCTGAGTTGCACCAGGTTGGCCGATTCTCGGGACGGATCCGGCGTTTGTGCTGGTGACAGCGGTGCGGGTTCGGGAAATGGCACACTAACGGCTCGGTAGACTCCCGCTCTGTGGCTGCCTACATCCGCAAAGTCCGCACCGCGTCGGGCGCGACCGCGGTGCAGATCGCAGCTAAGCAAGGCCGCCGAGACAAGGTGCTCGAGCACCTCGGCTCGGCGCATACCGACAGTGAACTCGCCGCTCTGCTCGAGACCGCCCGCGAGAAACTTCTTGCCGGCCAGCAGCAACTCGATCTCGACCTGGGGGCGGGTACCGGCGGGGCATCGGTGATCACCGGCAAGCGCTCCCGCTGGCTGATCGAGGTCATCGACACCGCGTGGCAGCACCTCGGGTTCGATGTGATCGACAACGAGGCGTTCTTCCAGCTGGTGGCAGCCCGCATCGTCGAAGCGACCTCGGTCAGCGACACGGGTCGCGTGCTCGGCGAGATCGGCATCGTCCCCGCACACCGCAACACGTTCGTGCGGACCCTGCAGCGCTGCACCGAGCATGGCTACCGTGACCGGATCGCGCAGCGCTGCTTCGAACACGCCGCCGCCGCGGGCGACCTGAACCTATTGCTCTACGACGTTACGACCTTGTACTTCGAGGCAGAGAAGGAAGACGAACTGCGCAAGGTCGGGTACTCGAAGGAACGTCGGGTGGACCCGCAGATCGTCGTCGGGCTGCTGGTCGACCGCACCGGATTCCCTTTGGAAATCGGTTGTTTCGAAGGAAACCACGCCGAGACCCGCACGATCGTGCCGATCGTGCGCCAGTTCCAGGCTCGTCACAATATCGAGGGCGTGGAGATGATCATCGCTGCCGACGCCGGCATGCTGTCCGCCTCGAATCTGAAAGACCTCGATGCTGCCGGACTGAAGTTCATCGTCGGTTCCCGGGTGATGAAAGCACCCTCGGATCTGGCCAGTCATTTCCACTGGAACGGCGACGTGTTCACCGACGGCCAGGTCATCGACACGGTCACCCCGCGACACGCAAAGAGCGTGGTCAACGATGTCAACCGTCGTGCCGAGCCGGTGTGGGACCCCGCCGACACGTCAGCGTGGCGAGCGATCTGGGCGTACTCGGCCAAACGCGCCGTGCGGGACAACCAGACGTTGAACGCTCAGGAAGCTCGGGCGAAGGCCGTCATCGACGGCACCCGAGCTGCACGATCGCCGCGGTTCGTCAAGACCACCGCGAAGGGCAAGACCCTCGATACGGCGGGCATCGCCCGGGCCCGTTCCCTTGTCGGGCTCAAAGGCTACGCCACGAACCTTCCTGCGCACGTGATGAACCCGCATGAGGTGATGGCGAAGTATCACGACCTGTGGCAGGTCGAGCAGTCGTTTCGGATGTCGAAGACCGACCTGCGGGCCCGGCCGATCTTCAGTCACACCCGGGATGCGATCGAGGCGCACCTGACCATCGTGTTCGCTGCGTTGGCGATCTCACGCTATCTGCAGGACGAGACCGGGATGTCCATCCGGAAGATCGTGCGGACCCTGCGTCCACTGCAGGAAATCACAATCTCGATCGCCGGCCACGAGCACACCGCCCTCGATCCACTCACCGCCGACGCCGCGAGCATCCTCGATTCCCTCGAAATCTCGAATCGTCGATCAGGGTTGGCACACTAAACTGGTGCAACTCAGGAGGCCGCCGAACGTCGGCAGGTACTCGATGCAGCACGGGCTCGGCATCCGCACCGCTTCGGCACCACGACGGCGCCGAAGATTCTCGACCTTCCCAACACGGTCTGGATCAACCGACCGGCCGACGATTCGACGACCACTTCGGAAGCCGAAACGTCCGCCGCTTAACACCCACTGGACTCAACTGCCTTGACAAGTTCCGGGGTAGCTCCCCGGCGGCGCCTCACCATGGCCTCTTGACAAGCTTCCCTACATATCAACTGTGTGAGGCCATGCCGGTGTCACCAACGTCATGCCCTCATACAGCTAGTGGAGGCGGTCAACGATGGATATGTAAGGAACCCAATGTCCGCCCTGCGTCGAGGTTCGATCGTTGCCATCAGAGTGGGCCTCGGACAGCAGACGCAGTTGTAGCGACCGGAGTTCCGATGCAGGGTCGGAGAAGGAGCACTGCTCCACCTCATCGATGAACTGTCTCTCGAACTCCCAGGTATTCTCGTTCTCCGGGACGGCCCATATCGTTCCGATGACCGTGGGGTAGCCCCGAGACAGAAACATTAGGGCCAGCCCTCCCCAATCATCGTTGATGTCCGATGGAATCGCGGTCGTGCAGCAGCCCGAGAGAAAGATGAGCGGACCGTCGCGGCCTGGACGCGCCGGGATGTCCTTACCCATCAGACGGCTTGTGTCATGCCAGGCGATTCCAGCCTCGTTCCTCTTCGCGTTCGGTACCGAGTGCCCCCCGAGGTGGACCAGACCAATGTCGGCGCTCTGCAATTGCCGGATGGCATCGTGTCTAGTCCTGATCAGTCTCCGCGAGTCGGAGATGAGTCGCCGGGCACTGGTTGCGACCGTGCGAGGCTCGCATATTGGAACTCCGCGCGTGGCCTCTTCGCGGCTGGTCGCATCCATTGGACGCCGGGCATCGGCAGAACTACAGACCACCATGAGCATGCATCTGTCGAGCACCAGTTCGTACCGGCCGTTTACATAGAAATCGTTTCTCAGTGGCACCATGTGCCACGGGACCAACTGTGCCGCCTCCCCACACGGAACGGTGCGGACGGTCAGCACCTCACCGGAGGCGATTCGGCGGTGGCCGTCGGTGATCATGGACTTTGCGACGAAGTTCGACAGATCCAGCATGTGCCAGCCGGACTGGCGCCGCGGGCCGAACAGTCTCAGTGTCAGATCGAAATCCGACATTCGCCAGCGCGAGGCGCGAAGATCGGCGCGCATCGCGGACAACCTGCGAATGGTCTCATGATCATCCTCGATCTGCACCTCCCATCGTCCGGCCAAGCCGTGATAAGCCGATACCCAGAAGCCATCGAATCCCGCGATAAACCACATGGCCTCGCCGGCCTCACAGCAGGCTTCCACGCTCCGGTAGTCCCAGATGTCGAACTCATGGAGGGGATCCTGCGGTTTGATCCCCTTGAGTCGACTCTTGATGTGGGCGTACACCGCTCGTGGTTGGTTCAGGCTCAGAAGGCAGTTGACGAACCGGAGGGAGAGGCCTGTTGCTTGGAATGATCGATACAACTCGGCGAGCATGCGCGCGCCAAGTTCGTGCGTCCTGCCTTCGCTGAAGGTCTGCAGTTCAAACGACCACCCTATCAGGGTCATCCAGGCCGAAACCCGCCATTGGAACGCCTTTTCCGGATGTGATTTGTCATAGGTGTCGGCGATCAACCGGTCGCACCAGAGCAATTCGTACAGGTTACCTACCTCGAGCCTCAGTTTGCGGGCTTGGAAGAGCAGACCGAGACGCCTGACGTTGGAGCGTTGATGAATGGCTAGCGACTCATAGCAGTGTGCAAGGCCGATTTGGTAGCGCGTGATCTCACCATCGTCACTGTGTATACCGATTGCTTCGGCGAAGTCCGCTTCCCCACCCTCCAGATCGCCTTTCAAGAACTTCATCGTGCCTCGCAGGGCAATGGCACTGGCAAACCTGTGTTGTTGGCCGGCTTCGAGTTCCGGGATCATGCGCCAGTGTTGAATCGCTTGTTGCAGTTGTGCTGTTGCTGATCGGCGGTCACCTGCCTCGACTGCGCTCATCGCATAGCACTGGCGTGCCCGGGCAGCTTGCTCGGCGATACCGGGCAGATACTCGGCAGGAAACCATGCCGGGGGGTTAACCAAAATCTCGATCGCTGATAGGTGCAGGTCCAGCGACAACTTTCTCCTCGACTTGTCATCCATCGATGCAAAGTCGGCCGCTTTCTCCAACTGTCTGCTGACCTTGCGCGCTGCGTTTATGAGAGGACGGTCCGTGGGGGCTGGCACGAGCGTGCATCCGTCCATTGCCGTTGATCGTCTGATCGGCTGGGCGAAGTAGAAACCATCGCCCAGCGCGACCTCGACGACACTGGCGCCGGTTGCCCCAGGCTCGTCGGTGAAATAGAACCAATCGGAGGACACCGCGTGAGCGACACCGTGTACCGCGCGAGCGAAGTGCTCGTAGCCGATGGGATGCTCAAGGGACGTGGCGGCCTCGATGGCCTGCATGTACCAGGCGTAGGAGTCGGCGGGTGCGTCGAACTTGAGAGCCTCCCCAATGTTGTAGGCGGCCCGCATGACCGCGACGGGATCGTCGCGACGCTTGGCGTTCAGCCACAGTTTTTGCCACACGCACGCGGCATCGAAGTCCCTGCCAGCTTCGATGTAGGCATGCCCAAGATGTTCGAGAACGATGATGTGGTCAGCACCGCTTGTCTTGGGCAGCATGACTCGAAGCTCAGCAATTCGTTTCGCTGATCGGTTCCGGACGGACATTTCTCGGTCAGGACATCTCGAAGAGTACTGATTCGGCCGAGTAGGACTGCGTCCGCGCCGACTCGGAGCGGATCTCCGTCCGCTTGCGCCCTGACGGTGACCCAGAGATCCAAAATCCGGACGGGTGGCAGAACAGTTTCACCAAGTGAACAGCAATGCAAAAGGGCGTCTTCGACATGATGGAAACCCGTCGCCCTGTCTTAGTGTGATTTTCGACGCGCACCTCGCCGAGGTCTGCCGGCGTCACTTCGATGTCGATTCCGCTGGAATTTTCGACTGTCAAGCACAGCTCGCGGGCATAGTAAGCACCCAGGGCAATGTGGATTCTTTCGTTCACTGCGAGGTCAGCTGAGAGAGGGTAACTATAGTTGAGATCCGCATTGCGAATCCAACGGTCGACGTCAAGCGTGTTGGCGCTCTTTAAGGTCACGCCTTGGTATGAGAGGGTGGCGGCGGCGTCCTTTCGCGTGGTGCCCTTAAGGGTCACCTCGTAACCGAGCGCTTGAACTACCTGGTTGAGTGCGGACACCGCGAGTCCGATGCGTTTTGTTGATTGACCGTTACCAGCGATGTCGCTGACGCGATCAGTCGAGATCCTGACTTCCTCGGCGAGAGGAGTCGTCCCGTCCAGGACCTGGGTGAGGTCGCCAATCTTCATCATGGACTGCTGGTGCTGCGAAAACACGTCGAGCGGATTCAAGCCAGTTCTGGGTATTGCCGTGGGGACGAAACCGGCAGGGAGACGTAAGCCCGTTGCATGTGCGAAGTAGCCCAATTCAGCCTCTTTCCAAAAGGGCATGATGTCGGTTGACATCGAGCCCGCTTACAAGTCTTAGGTCCCTTGGAACCGAATTCGAAAACTCTCGTCGAGACTTACTCACCTGATTTAGGGGCTAACCGTGTTGCGATAACAGGAAAGTGACCCGAAATGCGGGTTGTCAAGACTCACAATGTCCACTGGGCGAGGGCACGTTCCTAGTGCTTCACCCTACCCACTTCTACCCCCACCTGTCCGTCGACACAGCCACATCATCAGGTGGCAAGACTAGATCAAAGTAAATACCAACGGCATTCGTTTGCCCACAACTCTCAGGGCAATTTCGGTCAGACGCCAGCCCGCTCACCTGCACGGATCCGGCACCGACCTACCCCGCACGCCCACCAACTGTCGAACTCGGGCTCAATTCGATAACGGATTCCCGGCACGGGGCTCTGGCGACCAAGGTTCGTTAGAATACTTTGCCCGCACCCATGAGAGGCTGTGAACCGTCCCGGGGTGGTTCAGTTGCTGTGCGGTCCACCTTCAGTGATGGCATACAGAAAAGGGCATAGGCCCGCCAACTGGGATCTACTCTATCGGTTTGAGCTCGAGCCGCGAGCCGTGCGGTTCGGACTGCCTGTGCCGGACTGCATCCCACAGCCAGGGATGCGAAGAACTCCGCGGCGAAGATGCGTGCACAGTCGTCGGTTACCGGCCATCGGGTGCCCAAATAACCCGCGGCGCCTTGACCCAGCATGGTCTCGAACCATGATAAGCGTCGAAAGAGCCCGGGTTCGGCGACCGCTGTATTGCACCCGTTGGCGAACACAAAGACATCGGCGAAGTTATTGGCGCAAGCAATGAGGGTTGGCAGGGTGATCTGCTCACCCTCGAGGGTCAGATCACCCTTCATGACGAGCTCGCCGGTGCCATCATCGATCTCGCCATGCGCCGCTATGTAGGCCACCCCGTACTTCGAATTGAAGTTGGTCTTCTGCAGGTTGGCGGGAGTGAGGCTGATCGCGTCAACACCGGTGCCGGTACCCGACAGGGCCTCAGTGATTACACCCTGATCATGCGCAAACTGTGAGTCCGGGCGGCTGGCCGTCAGCACGGCGACCTTGGTCAGGGCGATACTTTCAGGTGGATCGAAGTCCGCTGGTATGACGGTCATCTCGAATACCGAGCCGAGCGTGTCGGTGCAATCGGGAGCGAGGCCGATCGGCAACGCCTCCCACGGGATCGACATCTCGTTGGTGAGCACTGCAAGCCTTGGAGTACCCGAGTGAGCGAGAGCTCCCGACTTGAGGCGATCAGCTTCCAGCGACTTCGCGATCGAAACCATGATCCTGTTGACAGAATCGCCAAGTGAGGCGAGAGTTTCGCCCACGTCGTATCCCGGTGCCACGAGTTCCGCTGCCCTCGCCCTGATGTCCGCCATGCGGACATCTATGTATGCGCTGGGTTCGCTCTCGATCTCCACATCTAGAAGCGTCATTGGCGGTCCCGGCGAGTCGGCCAACCAAAGATCGACCACGAAGCGCTTTTCGCGCCGCAACGCAGAGAGGACGACATCCGCATCCAAACGACCGATCCTCTCGCTGATCGTGGCGACGTCGAATGGGGACGGCCGGCGATCAGTCGACGCGGGGTCCAGAAACGCGAGACGATAGCTGACCGTGACGCAGGGTTGATTCTGCCGAAGCACTCGGACGTAGACGCGGCCGGTATATGGCGATGCGTCGGCTCTGAAGTCAACGAGATAGGTGGACTGGGTCGCGGAAACCTCGCCCGGGATCTTGACGGTCGACGGATCCGCGAAAATATCGACATCGATGTCTTCGGGGTTATTGTCCTTCACTTCAACGCTGACCATGAACTTCTGACCGCAGAAGACTTCGTCAGGCATTGTGATCGTCACCGACGGCGCATCTTGGAGGTCAACCGTCGCGGCGCCTCTGACCGCCCTGATGCGCCGTGTCCGACGGGAGGGAAACGGAATCTCCGCCAACTCCTTATCACTCAGTGCAATGAGTTCCGCGCAGCTGGGTATCTGATTCTCACGAGCCAGCGCCAAACCACCGATGATGTAGCTGTGAAGGTCGGGATCGGGGTTCACCTTTGCGAGCGCTATAGCCGACTTCACCAGCTGCGAAATCACGTAGTTTTTGCCGTCCTTAGTCAGATCACCGAGCTCATCAACCGCCTTCAGCAGGTGCTCGATGCAAACGCTCCCGTGCGATGACTCGCGTTCCTCCTCGCTGTCAAGGGTTGCCAGCATCTCGTGGATGTGGCCGAGCCACATGTTGTGGTGCGCATTTGGGTGAGACGATCCGCTGCTGTCGATGGCAAGTTGATGCAAGGCGGCATACAGGCGGTAGTAGTCGCGTCGACGGTTGTGCGGAAAGTACCCTGTCAGCTTGTAAGATTCGGCCAGAATCTTGTCCAATACGTTCGAAGAGATACCGCTTAGCAGCTGCCCCTGATCGGTGTCGGAATCCCTCCCGCGCACGGCCAGCTCATAAAACGTGTAAATACACACCAGTCGCTGCTCGTCGTTCTGGAAGTTCGCCACTCCGAATGATTCAGCGCATGCAAGCGGACCTGTCGTTTCGATTTCGATGTTCACGGACTTGACGTAGTCGACCACGATTTCGAACGTGCTCGGGACGTCGCCGGTTTGCTTGATCAGTTCCAATATCGGCCTAGGGTTGATAAGGCGCGACGGAAACCTCAGGTTGGCGGATGCGATCGACGTGCAGAGCGCACCCAGCTGTTCGCCAGAGAACTGTGCCAAGATGCCGTCACGGTAGACTAGTTTCGCGAGAGCTTGAACATTCGAATCTATTTCCGCTGGGTGCTCTCGGGCGGAGGCGGCGTCCGCCAGGTGTTGGGCTGCATCGACGATGTTGGCTGGCATGCCCATCTCGGACGCTGTCGCCATAGCAGCCGACAGCGGTGACTTATCGCCATTTGAGGCACCCGGCGCGGATTCGTTCATGTATCGTCCTTCGCTCGGCGGTCACGAAAGCATCGTGTTGTCGTCGATCATGCCAATGTCCGAAGTCGGCTGCGGTCAAGTCCCGTGAGGTGGTGTACGGCGTGTCGCGTGATTCCTCGGGGGTGATGGCTATGCCGTCAAAGCAGGTGTCACCTCCTCAGTGGAGTTGGTGATGGTTTCGGTGTCGTCGTTGCAGGGAACCCGTCTCCGCCAGGGGAAACGCCGTAGTCCCGGTTACCGGCCACGGCTGCCGGGGAAACGCCGTGGCAGGTCTCCGACAGTCGGTCCACCCGTGACAGCGGCGTGCTCCTGGCCGCGGTTGAGCCCAGGTCCGCGTCGGCGGATAGGCGTACGAACCCGATCACGGATCCGGGGTTTCGTTGCCGGGAACCGGCCCGCCGCCGCCGGTCCCGATTCGACCGGGCCGACGTCAGCGCCGCTTCTTCAGCTTTCCGTGCTCGTTGACGCAGACGGACAGGTCGGTTCCGAAGTCTTTGATGGTCGAACCGTTCTCGTCCTCGACCCACCACCGCACCAGGGTTTCTCCGTCTCGGATGATGTTCCCCACCCAGTATTCGAGGTGTTCCTTTGCCGAGTGGATCGACTCCGGCAGAGCGTTCGGGGAATCGATGGTCGCGAGGACCCCCTTCGTGTAGAGGTTGTTCTCGTCTGGCCTATGAAGATGACTCGACACTGGATTCGGGAGTCGGGCGGGGGCTTCGCTTGGCGCGCCGCCAGTCGCGCGACATCACGGAACGCAACTGCGGCGCGGGCCGCTGTGATGACGTCGAGGACCGGGCCAGCGGTGGTGTGCGCGACGTTCATCGGCGGCGCCCACTGCGTGATCGGCCGCCTCGACATCGGCCGGGGCCGGGTGCAGGCACCATGAGAGCCGCAGCTGGGTGTGCATCCACGCGGTCAGGCGGATCTCGTCCTCGTCGACGAGGACGACGCGGTCGGTGCGCCGGGTCTGGTAGTCCTCGGTGTCGAGGAGCAGCCCGGCGAGGGTGCGGCGCAGGTGATTGCTGTTGATCCGCCGGCGCAGGTTGGTGGCGAGACCGACGTAGAGCAGTCGCACCCCGGGCTCGGTGGGGTGCGCGGGCCCGGGGAGCTGTGGGAACACCTCGGGAGCCGCCCACCAGGCGTACAGGCCGGACGCGGCAGGCAAGGTGTCCAGGTCGTCGAGTGCGTGTGGGGGGGTGGCGCTGAGCGCGGCGATGGTGCCGGTCGGATCGGGCGCGTCCGGTGTGGGTGAGGTCTGCATGGGCGCCAGTGTGCCCCGTGCGGGCGACACACTGACTTCCGAAACCGAGCGCGACCGGCACCGTCGCCGATGACACGGCCCGGCAGCATGTTCGGGGCTGGTGGCGGCTACATTTCCGGTGGAGCAGGCGACCGCGAGGAGGGGCGAACGATGGGCATGAGGTTCGGCAGCACAAGCGATGAACCAGACGAGATCTCGGAGAAGCACCGCGCGATGATCGCCGAGTACCGTGCACACACGCTCACAGACGAGGACATCAGGCGCCAGGACATGGAGGACCGAGGCCCCGCGTTGGAGGACATTGACTGGCACGAAATCCCTGTCGGGACTACTACATAGCTCCCGGTGAGGACATCTACCACTAAGCCGTGGTATCTCCCTGAATGGGGGGCAGCCCGGCGGGTGTCTTGCCTGGAGCCTGGTGTACGGATTGGGGGCGTCTGCGCTGATTTGTGCAGGTGGTGGGACGCAACTGCCAGGTCAAATGAGAGCCTGTGACGCATGAGTTCTCCGAGCCTTGGGCGGTTGCAGATTGTCCCGCCGCGTGTGATCTGGCCTCACGAGGCGATCGACTTCACTCCGTGGCTGTTGCAGAACGTGGATGTGCTCAGTGACCTGTTGGGCATGGACCTGGTACTCGCCGCGGCGGAGCACCCGGTTGGTGACTTCAGCCTGGATCTGAAGGGATACGACGAGGCGACCGGCGAGGTCGTGATCGTCGAGAACCAGCTGGAACAGTCCGATCACACTCACCTCGGGCAGATCATCACCTACGCCGCGGGAACCGACCCCACGACGATCGTGTGGGTGACCACCGGGTTCCGGCCCGAGCACCGTGCCGCGATCGACTGGCTCAACCAGCGCACCGACGAGAACACCCGCGTGTTCGGTGTGGTCATCCAGGTCGTGCAGATCGGGGATTCGCAGCCGGCGCCCAACTTTGATCTTGTTGTGCAGCCGAATGACTGGGAGAAGCAGGTCCGTCAGGCGGCATCGCCGCGCGCTGGTGAGGCATCGGCGCGGGTGCGTCGCTACCGGGAGTTCTGAGAGGCCACACTGGCCCGCATCCGCGCTGAGCATCCCGCGTGGACGAGGTCCCGAACCACCAGCCAGTCCTGGTGCAACACAATCGTCGGACTCGGCGGAGTCGTGCTGTCGATGGCATGGGTGAACAGATCGCTGGTGGCGCAGTTCTACTTCGAATCCCCCGATGCCGACCTGAACCAGGCCCGGTTCGACTGGCTCCACGACCGACGCAACGCCTTCGAGGCTGCGCTCGGTACGACCGCGGTGTGGGATGCGATGGCCGGGCGGAAGGGGGCCCGCATCATGGTGATGTCACCGTTCGACGACATCGAGGACGTGGATCGGTGGCCAGCGATGACGACCTGGTTGATCGAGCAGCAGATCCGACTACGCGAAGCGCTCGCGAAGGTCGGCGGGGCCCCGCTCTGCGGAATGTCATCCCGCACTGAGTCAGTCAAACGACGCGATGGTGAGCCCATCCAGGGGAACGCCTTTCGTCGTCCACGGGACTGCTTTCGTTCCTGACGACCCGCACCGGGTCAGCCCAGTACGCGGTCGGTCGATGACAGAATCGAGGCTGAATCGCCTACGGTCGTTTGACGACGAGGATGTCCTCGCGCAGCTTCTTGTTGGTCCTGCACAGGTTCGCTTCCTTTACGATCTTGAACACCCCCTTGTGGGCGTCGTCGTACAGGACCTCGAACTCGCCGCGCTCCCAGGTTGTGAGGTAGCTGTACTGGCCGCCCAGATCGTTCAGGGTTTCCACGATCTCGGGCGCGGTGGGAGCTGCGATGTGGAGCAGTTGAACAGTGAGATCCGCGTCCTTGCTGGTCGTGGCTATCCGGCGAATTTGCTCCACAGGAAGGCGAGTGTTGCTCTGGATTGCAAACCGGGCCGCGGCAGCCAGGGCCTTGCCGTCGTCGGTCGGGAGGAAGTTCGCCAGGTCCTGGAGTATCTGCTGGCCGATCTTGCTGCTGGTCGCGGGATCCTCGAAGAGGTCGGTGACCATCCCGTCCACCAGGTCGGGGGTAATGAACTTTTCGACCTCGTTCGAGGCGACGATGGCGGGCCCGAGGGCAGCCCATCCGCCCTGGCGAAGGTGTGTGAAGGTGGCTGCGTCGTCGGGAACCAGGTCGTCCTTGAGGAGGAGCGCGAATAGGTTGCTCTTCTCCGGTGTGATCTGCGTGGCCGGGAGCCACTCTTTGAGCTCGAGGCTTTGTACGAGCTCGACTCGGTCCTCGGGGAGTGGGATGCCACGCGTGGCTTTGAGCACGGCGACGGCGGTCTTGGCCGCAGCCTCTTCGTCGTGGGGCTCCTTCGCCCCGTCGTCGGTGTAGATCACGCCGCCGTCGAGCAGGAGCTCACCGAGCTTCTCGTCGATGTCTCCGATCTTGGCCCGGTACGCGTCGATATTGGCCAGCGACGCACGGAACAGCTTGGCTGAGGCCAGCGCCGGCCAGGTCGAGGGCGGTGCGTCGCTCAGGTGCCGCAGCGAGCTGTCGGGTGACGCGGTCGAGGTGAGCCGCTCGAGTGTCTCGTCGTCCTCTTCTGTTGCCTTGAGTGCGTCGAGGAGTGTCTCAGCGGTCAGTGTCGAGTGGTCGGTGTCGTCGTCGGATTCGACGGCGTCGAGGTAGATGCTGAGGTTGGACAAGCAGTACTGATAGATCGTGTCGTTGTCGTGAATGCTGTCCAGCGTCACCTGGCCGGTGATGTTGAGTGCCGTGCGCAGGTTGTCGGCGGTCAGCTCGTACAAGTTGTTGTCCACGATGAGTGTCCGCAGCACGTCGTGTACGCCATCGAGGCTGGGCAGAAGCACCTGAGCGCGTCGCAGCACGGTCACCACCGGGTCCAGATCAGACCTGGTTCGGGGCTCGGTGAAGACTGGCATCTTCTTGTACTGCGAGACCAGGAAGTCGCCGACAGCAGACCCGAGGTCGTAGGCGCCCGCAGGGTCGGCGGCCACGAGTGCGGCATCTACGAGTGCCGGACGCACATCGGCAGGCACGCCGTCGTCGGAGACGAGGTAGGCGAACACATCCCGCCACCGTCGGTGGCTTAGCCGTGCTGCCAGTCTGGTCCGCTCCACGTTCGAGGTGAAGAAGGCTGCCAGGAACTGTTCCGCTTCGCTCCCGAAGTTCGAGGTCAGGTGCTCAACCACCTCGTCCGCCCGCTCGACGTCCTCGACGAGAAGGTAGTCGACGAGCTGAACGTTGTAGGCGCTGATCGTGCGAGTGAAGTCCTCGTCAGCTTCGGCCAGCAGGTTCTTGAACGCACCCGGGCTGGTGAATTGGTAGTTGATGTCCATGCTGTTGGTCTGGACGGTCTGCACGATGAACGTCGCCACGTCGATGCCAGTGAAGTCGCCATAGAACTGCGCGGCGTAGAGGGTGAAATTCCGGTCGATGTAGCCCTGCTTGATGAGGTCGCGTGCCAGACCCGAATTCAGGGTCCTGTCCACGAGTGCAGCGAACGTCAGCACCTCGTCCTCGTCCTCGTCCTCGTTCGGGACGGTGATCGTGAACTTGCCGGCGTTGACCAGGTCCCGGAAGTCGGCGCCGCGGAGTTCTTCGATGTCGTGGTCGAGCTGCTGAAGTCCCTCGTGTAGCGCCTCGGTGTTCCTGTCCTCCCACCGACCGAGTAGGGCTTCCGGGAAGAGGTCCTCGAGATGGTTTTGGGACAACGTGATGAGGTGGTTGTGGCTGCCGTATTGCGGGTTCTGCGTCGCTTGGAGGGTGATCGTGGGTGAGGTGACGACGGCGTCCCAGAACGCGGGGGTGGTCACTTGGGCAGAGTCGTACGTGTCCGATCCGACGGAGAAGCACAATTGCCAGTCCACCCCAGCACGCTGGTCACGTTCGGCCTTCCCGATCCCTATCAGCCGTCCGCCTAGCTGCTTCGCGAACGGGTCGACTGCCGGCGGTGGCGTAGCCCCTGCTAGCAGGTCTCGCTTGGTTTGCTCGCGGTCCGCGACCGAGGTTGCGACGAGCTTGCGGTGATGGTCGTACAGGCGGTCGAGATTGCTGGAGCGCCGCGAGATGTTCTCGAAGTCCTTCAGGTGGAAGTTCTTGTAGGCGACCAGTGCGAAGAGGTGGCTGGGAGAGAGCTCGGGTGCGACCTTGCCCGACTGCAGCAGGCGTTCGGCGAATACGAGGTACTCGTTGCGCATGTTCAGAAGGAGGCGCTTGTCGGTGGCGTGTTTGGCGACGAGTTCGACCAACGAACGGTCGATGCCGGTGACGTCCGCCTCCTGCAGGAGCTGATGGAGGTGTTCGCGGGCGGTGCGGTGCGAGATGAATGGCACGATCGGGATGACAATTTCGAAGAACTTGGTCCTGTTCGCGCGGACGGTCTCGGCCCGCGCGGCGTCATCACCCTCCTTCGCTGTGTCCTCGCCGATCTTCTCGAACAGGCTGTCGCGCATTGCGTAGATGAACCGAAGCGGCTGCTTGTCATCCTTGATCTTCTTGAGCCGCTTCGGGGTGTTGTTGAGGAGGGTGTTGAGCTCACGAAGCGCCTCGAAAATCTGGGCGTTGTCGTAGCGGTCCAAGTCCTCGAAGACGACGATGTCCGTGGCTTCCTGGTCGAAGAAGCGGACGATCTCGTCGAGGTGCTCGTCGAAGTAGGTGTGGCCCGGCTCCGACAGTGTCAGGGCCGCACCTGCCGCGGATATGTTGGAGACCGTGAACCGGTTATAGGTGACTATTCGCAGAACCGAAACCACCACGACGAGTAGGACGGCCACCGCTGTCCACACCAACGCCTGCTTGAGACCGGAGTGATCAGGTCCGGTTGCGATCTGTGAGGGCAGGCGCCCGAGCAACGCCAGCAACGCCCCGATCACGCCGACGAACAGGATGGACTCAAAGACCGCCCGCCACCGCGGCAGGGGGCCACGCAGGCTGAACCGCGAGTGGCGGAGTGTGCGTGGCTGGGCGCTGTAGATCAGTTGCTTGAGTATCTCCTTCTGGAGGCGGTTGGTCAGCGACACGTCCTCTGTGTCGGGTGCCAGGGTGGATACGGCCAGCCGCAGCGTTGAATCTGCATGCTTCTCCTGGAACTCATCGAGCACGCTGGACTTACCGGTCCCGTACGGCCCGCTGAGGGCAATGTTGCGGTTCTTGGGATCCTGAATCGCCTTCTCCAGACGATCCAGATAGGTCTTGTGCTGGGCCTCCTCGTAATGCGGCGCCAAGGATTTCAGCACCACCTGGGCCGCGGTCTTGCTCGGCGCCGTGTGCTGCACAGTCGTGGCTGCAGCGGACGCACCTGCAAGGGCACTTGACGATTCTCCAGGAACGTCCGCGCGGCGCTCGACGTCGCTCGCTGACTTCCTTCCGTACTGGGGTCGACATGCGATGACGGCCTGCTCATACCACCGGGCGAGCATCAACGCGTCTCGCTGATTGAACTGCTCCACGCGTGCTCGGGGTTCGCCACGGTCTCGTGCTCGATCCCCGTGGGGATGTGGCCTCTCGGGAGATCCGGCGAGTCGGTGTCTGGCTCGGTCATGCCGAGAATTATCGGTGGTGGCCCGGACACGGACCGGAGGTAGCCGACTTCGACCACCTCGCGTCGCTCGTCATCAGACGACTCGCCCTCCAGTGCTCTTGGGGGCAAAAGTGGCCGCCAAGCAGGGCAAGGATGAGCGGACACGACAGGGCTCACTCGACGAGGGGACGTGTAATTTACGCATTTCATGAGCTATCTCGCGGACTGTCAGCTGTATGGGCTGAGCGTTGGACCGCTCTCAATGCGGCTCAGTGCTGGCCCGGCATGTCGACCTCGTCGGGTGTCTGGTGGGGCGCTCGATCCGGGCGAGCTGCTGCCGGAGTGCTCGGCGGCCAGCGGTGGTGAATCCGGTTCCGACGTGGCCGATGTAGACCAGACGGTGGTCATCGTCGTAGGTGCCGAGGAGCAGTGACCCGACCCCGTCGCGGGCGGTGCCGGTGCCGTCGACCCAGCCGATGACGATGGCTTCGGTGTTGTTCCGGAGCGGTGTCTTGACCCAGGCGGGGGAGCGGCGGCCGGGCCGGTAGGTCGAGTCGACGCGTTTGGCCACCACACCTTCGAGTCCGTGTTCGCGCGCGAGGTCGAGCATCTTCCGGCCGTCGACGTCGGTCTGGTGCGGGGGAACCTGCACCCGCGGCCCCGGGGTCACGAGATCGGTGAGCATCGCCCGGCGCTCGAGGCAGGGCAGGCCGGTCGTCGACTGGCCGTCGACCTCGAGGACGTCGAACGCGAAGAACGACACCGGCGCTGCGGCGCGGAGCTGCGCGGTGGGCCGCTGTACGTGCATGCCGCGTTGCGGCCGGCTGAATGACGGCCGGCCCTTCTCGTCGAGGGCGACGACCTCACCGTCCACGATGCCTTCCCGGCCCCTGAGCGCGCCGGAGAGCACTTCGGCGAGTTCGGGGAAGGAGTTGGTGGCCTCGTTGCCGTTGCGGCTGAACAGGCGGCACTCACCGCTCCGGACGACGGCGATCGCACGTTGTCCGTCCCACTTCCACTCGAACGCCCACCCAGAGCCCGTGGGCACATCGCCGAGCGTGGCCAGCATCGGTGGGGGCGCAGTCTGCGCGGAGGGCATGCACCGAGTGTGCGCGGCTGCCTACGGATTCGCTGGTTTCTTACCCTTTTTTCGGCGCCGTCTGCGGGTGCTGGCTTCCTTGACCGCTGGCTCGCTCTGCGCTCTGTCAGTCAGGCGGTAGACGTTTCGACGCCGCTGGGTATCAAAGGCAGTCGGCCGGGCCCCGGACGACAGACTCTCCCGCTCCACTCTGAGCAGCTCCAGCTTCTGGAGTTCCTTCGTTCCGTTCGAGCGAGTCTGAGCCGAGATGTTGTAGCGCGTGGGGAACTCTGAGGTGCTGAACCACACCCTTTCTCCCTCGCCACCCTTCTCTGCGAGCAGGATCAACAACATGGCGAGCCCCGGTCCGCTGAGCGCCTGCATGTAGCCCTGAGTCCAGAGCTTTCCCGGGACCTTGAAGTACATCTGCGCAGCACGCTGGTCTGGGTTCGCATTGTTCGCCATCGCGAAGCTGTATCCGGTCGAGGGAAGCCCGTACGAGGCGCCCGATCCCGACTCATCTCGAAGTGTGACGATGTTCGGGTAGCCGGGTTGGGCGGTCAGCGAGATCAGCTGGGCAGACTCCAGGGTGCGCATTGCATCTTTCACCCGTCGCGCTCCCTTTCCCTCCGGGTCCTCGAGGTCGAGCAGAGTGGCCCACGCTCGTGCAGGTTTGTCGGTGGAGAAGGGAGCCGTCGAGCATCGCCACAGCAGCGCGAGGTACAGCTTCACTGCTACGACCCCGCTGCGGCCCCCGCTGTAGATCTGCGCGAGTGGTGCGATCGGCCCGGCGCCCTCGGTCATGGGTCGAACGAAGGACTTGCGCACGGGAGTGTCGATCCGCCGGGTAGATGCGGCAAGTTGCCGCGCCATGTCGAGGGACACCGTCGACACCGTCACCGCAGGGCGAGGCGAAGGGAGAACTATCGTCCCGAAGAAGTCCTCCAGGTTCTCCACGAAGGCACGGCCCGCCGCCACTGTCGCTGCGGTTTCCCTCTCCCTGTTATCCACCGTTATCCTGTGACCTCTCTACTTATGGCTATAAAGGATCCTTTTGTCTCTATAGAAAGGTACCCCCTATCTCTAGGTAAGCAACCTGTCTCCCCTTGTGGAAGGTATTGAATCGGGGCATAATAGTCGGAAATAGTTTAAGTGTCAAACCCGAAAGTTGACGATCTTGGTCACGGCCTGCTACTGTCTCCATGTCCAGGAGAGACCCGGTTGGGACCTCCGCTCACCGGCGGAGGGCGTGCCCCGACCCAGAATCTTCGCTTCGGGGGTCTTCCCGGTTGGAACCCTTCGGGGATGTGTCCCAACCCAGAGGAGTTAACCGGAAGTGCCCGCGGTGACGGGTGGGCAGCTGCTGTACGGAGACGTCGAGCCGAACCACCGACGCTCGTCCTCCGAGGCTGGGATCGGAGCTGCGTGTGACCGCGGTAGCCCGATCAGCTTGCACCAGCCTCAACAGCACACGAAGGGCGCGCCGCTAGAGGTAGTGGCGCGCCCTTCGTGCTGTCCGGCGCGACCGAGCTGACGCCGACGGCCGACATGATCACGGCAGAATACCCGGATGCGCATCTTCCGCGAGCTGCACCAGGACGACGATCCATTCCGCAGGACCCAGAGACAGGACCCATCGCCCACCAAGGACGAGGGTGACCTGTTCAGCCACCGCCCCAGCCCGCGGAAGATCCGAATTCTCTTGGACACCGAGAGTTTCCCCGCCGACACGGGCAGCGCAATCGAGCTTTTCGACTCGCTGATCACGCACCCGCGGGTGTTCGCGCTCTCGGTCGAGACCAGCACGATCACCTCGACCGACACGTCGGCTCCGACCTCCGCCGGAATGCTGAAGGTCCACGACACCACTGCAGACGCGGGACGGTTCAAATACCCAGGCCCGCAGTACAGCTGGTCGATCGACGACGAGGACGTACACCCGGACGGATCTGCGACCCAGGCCAAGCACGGTTCAACCAGCCCGGAGAGACACACCTGTGAAACGGTGCAGGTCTACCGAGACCTCGAGCGACAGCACCGAACCGACTTCCGCCTGACCGATGCCGTGAACTACGCGATCGTGGCAGAGGTAACCCGTGATGCAGGGTTCGACATCCTGGTCTCGGAAGCCCCGGTCGCCGCGTGCCGGCTGCTTCCGATGCACGACCGGGTGGTGGTGGTCTCGCGAGCCGAGGCGGTTCCGATCCTCGCCCACTACCTGCGCCGACAGCACATTTTCCAGGCTGGCCCGGCGTGCAGAGTCACGCTGAGTCGCCACACTTAAGCGAAATGTCCTAACTCGGGTCGTAGAGCAGCAGGTTCAGATCCCCCGCGGTGGCGGCATGCTCGAAGCAGCGTCGTGCGATGTCGTCGCGGTAACCGTGGCCAGTGCACCGCTTCAGGGTCCGCACGAAGGTGTTGCGGTGGGCCGGGGCGATCCCGATCTCCCGCAGCACTCTGCCCGCATCCGCAACCGACGTCGGTTCGACGAGGTGGGCTGCCACGAGCTGGAAGAACGCGTCGTTGTCGATGACATCGAAGCCGAGACGCCGCCAGGCAGCAGCGATGACCTCGATCAACCAGCGGGACCGTTTCCCGGTGATCGTCGGTGCAGAGCTGGTGGTGCCGAGGTCGAGGTCGAGCTCTTGTTGGCCGGCGAGCAGTTTGGTTCGAGCGGTTTCGAGCAGGGCGGCGAGTTCGCTGTCGGTGTGGGCCGATCCGAGGTGCTCGAGGACCTTGTCGCGGCGGCCCTGCTTGGCCGCGATCTGCACCGCGGTCGCTCCCGAGGCGGTGCGGACTTTGCGGATGTAGGCGGCCACGAGGCGGAGTCTACTGAGCCGTTAGTGTGCCACTTTCCGGCAACGCACCGCCGCTACCTGCACAAATGTCCGCGACTACCCCGGAAACCGACTTACCTGGTGCAACTCAGGCTGCACGAACAGCGGGTCCGGCGAGTTCGGGTCCAGTCGAATGAGCACGGGACCCAGCATATTGTTCTATTTGAATTAGAACAAGCCGGTCACCTGCGACGGTCGGGTACCCCGGTCGCTGCCGAGCTGCGGCAGGGGGTCAGTCGAGGGCCTGCCATCCGCGATGGAGCATGTCGAGAGCCTCGTGCAGCAGCGCGTCCCTGTCGGCGGGGACCGAGGCCGGAATCTGATGCAATGCGGTCAACCGCGCGATGCCGTAGGCGGTGCCCCATGCGGCCGCGCACCGGCGCAGAACGTCGGCTTCGTCGATGCTTGCGGGTTGGCAGGCCGCGACGGTGTCGTGCAGCAAGTCCCAGTAGTCGGCCGCGGCCTGCTGCAGGCGTGGGTGGTCGGCCTTGTCGACCGTGGGTCCGTAGGCCAGGTCGTGCACGTGGGGGTTGTCCCGCACGAAGCGCACGTAGGCGTCGGCGAGGGCGTGGAGCCGGTGCAGGGGGTCGGGGCCTGCGGCTTCGACGGCGGCGGCGGCCGTCGCCGCGGCCCGCCGGAGTCCGGTCCCGGCCACCGCCGCGAGGAACCGGCGCTTGGTGCCGAAGTGCACGTAGGGCGCCTGGTGGCTCACGTCCAGTTGTTGTGCCACCCGGCGCAGGCTGAGCCGTTCCGCGGGCTCCTCGCGCAACTGCTCGAGTGCGGTCTGGAGCAGGCGTTCGTCGAGGCTCGGGCTCGTCCGCCCGGCTCCCGGGCCCCCATTGACACTGTCAACCATGCGGAGGACCATAGCACTTGACAATGTCAACCGGGAACCGGAGGCGGTGAGGGCGATGACCCGGAAGATCTCGACCGGAGTGGGCTCGCTGGCCGTGCGAGTGCGGGGCCAGGGTCCGACCGCCGTGCTGTGGCACAGCCTGTTCGTCGACGAAAGATCCTGGGGCCGAGTCGAAGACGAGCTGGCAACCGAACGGCGGGTCGTGTCCGTCACCGGCCCGGGGCACGGGGCGAGCGATGATCCCGGCCGGCGCTACACCCTCGCCGAATGCGCCGCGGCGGCCGGAACGATACTCGACGAACTCGGCGTCGACGAACCCGTCGACTGGATCGGCAACGCCTGGGGCGGCCACATCGGCATCGTCTTCGCGACCGACGCGGCGCCGCGCTGCCGGACGCTGGTGACGCTGGGGACGCCCGTCCAGGCGCTGAACCGGACGGAGCGCGCACGCACGGTATTCCTCCTCGCCGCCCACCGGATGCTCGGCCCCGTCGGCTTCATCCGCTCGGGGGTGACGAACGTATTGCTCTCCGCCGCAACGAGGAAACGCGATCCGGAGGCGGTCGCCCTCGTCGGGGACTGCCTCGTCCGCGCCGACCGGGCGGCACTGCGCAACGCGGTCGTCTCCATCTCGCTGCACCGCCCCGATCTGACCGACCGTCTGCCCGGGCTGTCCGTGCCGACCCTCTTCGTCACCGGCAGCGACCACAAGGGGTGGACGCCGGAGCAGGCGCGCGCGGCGAGCCGCCTGGTGCCGCAGGGCTCGTGCGCCGTCGTGGACGGCGCCGCGTACCTCGTCCCGCTCGAGGCGCCCGCCGAGACGACGGATCTGGTGCGGCGATTCTGGTCGGCGTCGGTGCCGGAGTACCCGTGACGGCGTTCGACGCCGTTCACAGTCCGCGTCGCATCACCGCCCGCGGCCACCGATCCAGACCGCGGGCGGCCTCCTCACGACGGATCCGGCGCAGGCCCGGACCGAGGTCGTCGTCGCGCACGAACTCGAAGCCGAGCCGCCGGTAGTAGGGCCCGTTCCAGGGGACGTCGACGAAGGTGGTCAGCGTCAGCGCGGGCAGCGCCCGAACGCGTGCCCAGGTCGCGAGGTGATCGATCAGGACCCGGCCGAGCCCGCGGCGCGCGTGCTCGGGATGCACCGACACCTGCGCGACGTGGGCGGTGCCGTCGACGATCTCGGCGAGTAGGTAGGCCACCGGGCGGTCGTCACCGTCGGTACCCACCCACACGCGCCCGGCGGTCACGTACTCGCGCAGCTCCGCGAGCGTGGGCGGCGCGTCGTCGGCGACGGCGTCCATGCCGAGCTCGGTGAACGCCCGTCCGGCCGCACGTTCGATGTCCTGCAGCAGCGGCAGGTCCGCCGCGGTGGCCGGGCGGATGCGGTGCGCGGCGTCCTGCGGCGGCAGGTCCTTGGCGAAGTACAGCGACGAGTCCGAACAGGCGTACTCACCGAACCGCTCGGCCAGCGGAACGTACCCGGCCGCCGCGTACATCGCGAGCGCCTCGGGCTGCTCGGTGCCGGTCTCGAGCACCATGCGGCGCCGGCCCGCCTCGGCGGCGGTGCGCTCGAGCTCGGCCAGGATCCGCCGCGCCACGCCTCGTCGGCGCAGACCCGCGCGCACGTACATGCGCTTGATCTCGGCGTCGCCGTCGCGCAGTCCGGGGTGCGCCGAGTTCCGCGCCCGCCATCCGCCGATGCCGGCCGGGACGTCGTCCAGCGACGCGAGCAGGAAGATGCCGTGGGGTGGATCGAACTCCTGCGGGTGCAGCAGCGTGTGGTCGGGACCGCCGTACCGGCGGACGTATTCGAGTTGCACCTCGTCGACGAGCGAGTGCACCGCGGCGTCGTCGAGGGAACGCGGTTCGATGTGCACGCCCGCAGGCTAGCGCGCGGAATACTGGGAGCATGAGCACCGTCGCCGACGGAGTGGACTTCGTGGCCGCTCCGTGGCTCTACCCCGGACCCGCCGCGCCGGGGACGGGCCTGCTCACCCGCGACGGCTACCACCGCGCACGTGCTCGCGCCGACTTCGGTGCGAGCACCCTGCGGCTCGCCGGTACCAGCCGGACCGTCGACGGCGCGCTCCGGGCGGCCGGCGTCGACGGCGTCCGGGACCGGCGTCTCGTCGTCGCCGTGGGGTCCAACGCCTGTCCCGCGGTGGTGGCGCGCAAGTTGACGGCCGGGCACGTCGACCCCACCGTGCCTTTCCTGCGCGCGACGGTGACGGGCATGGCGGTCGGGCACAGCGCCCACGTCAGCGTGGCCGGTTACGTCGCGGCGACCGCGTTCCGCCGGCCGGGGGCCCGCACCGCGGTGTTCGCGTCGCTGCTGGACCGGGACCAGCTCGCGTGCCTCGACGCGACGGAGCCGAACTACACGCGCCGCGCCGTGACCGCGGACGAGTGCATTCTCGCGATCGACGGGGGAGCGCGGCCGGTGGGCTTCGACGTGTACGTCTCGAGGTGGGGCACCCTCGCGCCGCCCGGGGGGTCGCCGATACCGCTGCAGACCCAGGAGGCGCTGTTCGGCACACTGCTGCGCGAGTGCGCCGGCTTCGCGGCACTCGTGGGCCGCCGACCGCACGAGTATCGGTCCGTGATGACGGAACTCGCCGGAGCGGCAGACCTGCGCGCCGCCCTGCGACGGTCGTTCGCCGCGTCGGGCTGGGCCTCCCGCAGCGGCTTCGGCGACTGATCCGGGTGCCGAAAGACGGGTGCGGCCGCTCGGCCGATGCGGCGACGACACCCCGAATCGATCCCGGTCACGACCGGCCCGTCTCCTCCAGACGACGGCGCAGGTGCGCGCGTTCGGGTTCGGTTCCGGCCAGCTCGAGTGCCCGCCGGTAGGCGACGGCGGCCTCGTCGTCGCGGCCGAGCCGGCGCAGCAGCTCCCCGCGGGCCGTGAGATACGGGTGGTAGCCGCGCAGCCGGGGCTCGTCCGCGAGGGCGTCGAGCAGCACCAGACCGGCCTCCGGACCGTCCCGCATCGCCACCGCCGCGGCGCGGTTGACCGCGACGACCGGCGAGGGCGCCAGGGTGGTCAGGACGTCGTAGAGCGCGACGATCTGCGGCCAGTCGGTGGAGGCGACGTCGGCGGCCTCGTCGTGCAGCGCGGCGATCGCGGCCTGCACGCCGTACGGGCCCGGCGGGCCACCGGTCAGCGCCACGGGCACGAGAGCGGTGCCCTCGGCGACGAGAGCGCCGTCCCAGCGTGCACGGTCCTGGTCCGCGAGCAGAACCACCGCGCCCTCCGGCCCGGTCCGGGCGTCGCGGCGCGCGTGGGTCAGCAGCATCAGGGCGAGCAGCCCGGTCACCTCCCGCTCACCGGGCAGCAGCCGGTGCAGGATCCGGGCCAGCCGGAGAGCCTCGTCGGCGAGGTCCGGACGCTGCAGGTCCGGCCCGGAACTCGCGGCGTATCCCTCGGTGAAGATCGAGTACAGCACCTGCAGTACACCCGGCAACCGCTCCGGCAGTTCGTCCCGCTCGGGCATCCGGAACGGAATGCGGGCCTGCCGGATCTTCTTCTTCGCCCGCACGATCCGCTGCGCCATCGTCGCGGTGGGGACCAGGAAGGCCCGCGCCACCTCGGGCGTCCCGAGCCCGGCCAGGCACCGCAGGGTCAGCGCCACCCGGTCCTCGGTCGCCAGCGCCGGGTGAGCGCAGGTGAAGTACAGCTGCAGGCGCTCGTCGGGCACGTCGCTGCCGGCCACGGGGGTGGGAGAGTGGTCCGCCCGATCCGAATCCACCTGCAGGACGGCCAGCCGGGCGGCGTAGGCCTGATCCCGCCGGAGCCGGTCGACGGCCTTGCGCCGCGCCGTCGTCAGCAACCAGGCCCCCGGCTTGACCGGCACGCCCCGGACGGGCCAGTGCACCAGCGCCGCTTCGATCGCCTCGCCGGCCACGTCCTCGGCCAGGTCGAGGTCGCCGAAGCGGTGCACGAGGGCGGCGAGCAACCGCCCCCGCTCCTCCCGGAACACCGCTTCGACGGCTGCGTCGACCCGCGCGCCGGCGCCCGGCCCGTCCGTCGCGGTCACTGCCCGAAGTCGGCGATCGGCCGCACCACCACGGATCCACCGCCGCGCGCTCCGGGGCAGCGGGCCGCCCAGTCCAGCGCGACGTCGAGGTCGGGCACGTCGACGACGTAGAAGCCGCCGAGAACCTCGCGCGTCTCGGCGAACGGCCCGTCCGTGGTGACGGATCGCGCCCCGTCGGGACCGACCCGCACGGTCGTGGCGGTGGTCAGGTCGGCGAGCGATTCCGAGGCGACGACGACTCCCGCCTCCTGGATCTCCTTGTCGAAGACCATCCACTCCTCGACGGTGCACTGGTCGCCGGCCTCGGCCGATGCGGCGTTGATCAGCATCATGTACTTCATATCGAGCCCTTCTCGTAGGGTGGGTGTCCTGCCCGGCAGGGTTGCCGTACGACATGACGACGAACGGAACCGGGTCGGATCGACAGGAGCCGCCGGTTCGTTCCGGACTACGGCCGCGCCGGGTGTCGCGCGGAGGCATGCAGCCGGGGTGAGGAGGCATTCATGAGCGTGCCGCGACGGCTCGCCGCCCTCGTCTCGATCGCCGCGACGGTGCTCGGGCTCACCGCGCTGGTGGCCTCCGCGACGGACGTGGCGAGCAACGCCGTGATCGCCTGGGCGTCGCTCGGCCCGTACCTGCTGCTCGGGACGGTGGCGGGTGCGGTCGTCGCCGCCCTCGCCCGGCGCCCGGTTCTGCTGGCCTCGGCGCTCGCGGTCGTCGCCGCCGGAGCCTGGACCCTGGGACCGTTGTACGTACCGGGTGTCCGGGACGACCGGCCGGCCTCGACTTCCGGTCCCACGATCCACGTGATGCAGGCCAATCTGATGGTCGGGCAGGCCGACCCGGATGCGCTGGTCCGGACGGTGCGCGAGCGGCGGGTCGACGTCCTGACCGTGCAGGAACTGACCGAGGACGCGGTGGCCGCGCTGCGGGTCGCGGGACTCGACGACCTGCTTCCGCACCGCTTCCTGGCCCCGACGCCGACCGGCGGTGCGGGCGCCGGGATCTACAGCCGGTTCCCCGTCTCGGCCGGCCGCACGCTCGACGGGTTCGGGCCGACGAACCTGGCCGCGACCCTGGACACCGGCCCCGGGCGGCCGCTGATCCTGTACGCCGTGCATCCCGCGCCCCCGTACCTGACACCGGCTCCGGCGTGGGCGGCCGAGCTCGAACGCCTGGACGAGGAACTCGAGTCGGTGACCGGCCCGGCCCCGGTCGTGGTCAGCGGGGACTTCAACGCGACGTACTCGCACACCCGCTTCCGCGACCTCCTCGACTCCGGGTACGTGCACGCCGCGGACCGGGTCGGCGGCGGGCTCGTGCCGACGTATCCGGCGGACCGCCGCTATCCGGCCGTCGTCGGGATCGATCACATCCTCACCCGGGGCGCCACGGCGATCTCCCTCGACCGGATCGAGCTCCCCGGCTCCGATCATCACGGCCTCGTCGCCGTCGTCCGGCTCCCGCCGCCGGCCGGGGACGAGAGTTCCGGCGACGGCGAATAGCAATCTCACCGCACGACCCGCAGCCGGATGTCCGTCGCCACGGGGCCCTGGGTGGTGCCGAGACGTTCCAGCGCGAGCGGGTCGCCGACGAACGTCACCCCCGGAACCGGCTCGGCCGGCGGGCGGTGGGTGAGCACGAACTGCGGTCCGCTCCAGCCGCCACCGAACGCCTCGCCCTCGGTGGGTGTGCCCTTGTGCGGGTCGTCGCCGCGGAAGGTGCGGTTGCCGACGAGGAGCGCACCGATCTCGCCGACGAGTTCGTCGATCGCCGGATCCGGCCCCAGGTACGGCACCAGCCACGACATGTCGTCGCCGGGGCCGGCGATGAATCCGTCGATCGACATCGTGGCCGAGTACAGCAGCTTGCTCATGGCTCACCTTCCGCTCGCGGCGTCTCGATTCTGTCCGTACCGACCGCCGAACGGGCGAGAACTCGTCGCGGCACCGTGCTCCGCGTCCACGGGGACCGTCGCGCCGGCCGGACGAACGCGCTGCTCAGCGCGTCCACCGGCAGCGGGTGCCGGCTCGGGTCGAGCATGCACTCGCCACTGCCGACGGCGACCCGAAGGGCACACCCCTACCATCGGACCGGTGACCCGCGACCTCGCCACCGCCTACTGGCCCGACATCGAACCGGGCCGCGCGACGGTCGCGGTTCCCGTCGGCGCGCTCGAACAGCACGGGCCGCATCTTCCGCTCGACACCGACACCCGGATCGCCCGGGCGCTGACGGCAGCCCTGCCGGGTGTGCTCGTCGCGCCGGCCCTCGAGTACGGGGCCAGCGGCGAGCACGAGGGCTTCCCCGGCACCGTCTCGCTCGGCGCCGACGCGATGGAGACCGTCTTCGTCGAATACGGACGTTCGGTGTGCCGGTGGGCCGCGCGCCTGCTGTTCGTCAACTGGCACGGCGGCAACGTGCCCGCACTGACCAGAGCGGTGTCCCGGCTCCGGTACGAGGGCCGCGACGCGGCGTGGCTGCCGTTCGCCGTGCCCGGCGGCGACGCCCATGCCGGCGTCACCGAAACCAGCCTGCTGCTGCATCTGGATCCGCACGTGGTGGACACCGCCCGCGCCGAGAAGGGAAACACCGGCACCCTCGCCGACCTGATGCCACGAATGCGCACGGGCGGTATCGTCGCCGTGTCCGCGAACGGCGTGCTGGGGGATCCGACGCCCGCGAGCGCAGCGCAGGGGGCACGATGGTTCGCCGACATCGTCGATCGAGCGGCGGCACAGACGACCCGGTGGGAGCCGGATGCGAAAGGAAGACTCCGTTGACGAGCACGGCCCGACTGCCCGACGGATTCGGCGTCCGTATCGATCCGCGGGTGCGCGCCTACTCCGACGGTCGCGTGCTCATCGGCGGTTCACCCACGCGCATGCTCAAGCTCGCCCCCGCGGCCGCGGCGATGATCGGTGACGGCTACGTGAAGGTCGTCGACTCGCAGACCGCCGTCGTGGCGCGACGCCTGCTCGACTCCGGCGTCGGAAACCCCCGTCCCACCGCGTTGCCCGCCACCTCCGACGTCACCGTCGTGATTCCCGTGAAGAACAACCCGGCCGGGCTCGAGCGCCTGCTGGCCGCCGTCGAGGGCCTGACGGTGATCGTCGTCGACGACGGCTCGGACGTTCCGTTGTCCGCCCCGGCCAGGGACTCGCTCCGGGTGCTGCGGCACGAGCGGTCCCGCGGCCCGGCCGCGGCCCGCAACACCGGCCTGCGCGCCGCCACGACGCCGTTCGTCGCCTTCCTCGACTCGGACGTGGTGCCGCGCAAGGGCTGGCTCGAGGTGATGCTCGGGCACTTCTCCGACCCGGCGGTGGCGCTCGTCGCGCCGCGCGTCGTCGCGCTCGAACCCGACAGGGGCGCCCTGGGACGCTACGAACACGCGCGCTCGTCGCTCGATCTCGGCCGCCGCGAGGCCGCCGTCAAGTCCGGCAGCCCGGTCGCGTACGTGCCGAGCGCCGCGATCATCGTCCGTCGCGACGTGCTCACCGCGACCGGCGGATTCGACGAGACCATGCACGTCGCCGAGGACGTCGACCTGTGCTGGCGGCTGCAGGAGGCCGGCTGGCGGCTGCGCTACGAACCCGTCGCGCACGTGGCGCACGATCACCGCGTGGGGTTCCGGAAGTGGTTCACCCGCAAGGCCTTCTACGGCACCGGTGCGGCACCGCTCGCGAGCCGCCACCGCGGTTCGGTACCGACGATGTCGATGTCCGGGTCGATGCTGTTCGCGTGCGTGGCCGCCGCGAGCCGCACCCGCCTCGGGGCGGTCGGCGCGGTCGCGTCGCTGTCGGTGACGATGCTCCGGCTGCGCCGGATGTTCGCCGAACTCGACCAGCCGACCCGGATCGCGGCGGTGCTCACCGCGCAGAGCTTCGCCGGCGGACTGTGGCAGGTCGCCTCCGCGCTGTGCCGGCACTACTGGCCGATCACGTTCGTCGCCGCCGTGGTCTCGCCGAGAGTGCGTCGCGCGGTCCTCGGCTTCGCCGTCGCCGAGGGGCTGTGGGACTGGTACGGCCACCGCGAGGACGGCGGCCTCGACCCCCTGCGCTACGTGTTCTACAAGCGTCTCGACGACATCGCCTACGGCGCCGGACTGTGGTGGGGTGCGGTCGTCGCCCGGGATGCGGCGGCGCTCGCGCCCCGCATCCAGGGTTGAGCGGGGTAGTCGCGCCCGTGGCCGCGCCGGCGCACGCCGACGTCGTCGTCGTGGGGGGTGGCAGTTGCGGCTGCGTGCTGGCCGCCCGGCTCAGCGAGGATCCCGACCGGACGGTCCTGCTGCTCGAGGCCGGCCCCGGCTACCGCTCCATCGCGGACACCCCGTCCGCGGTGCTCGACGCGACCGTCCTGCCGGTCGGTCCGGACAGCCCGTGGACCTGCGCCTACCCGGTCCGGCTGACCCGACGTCGCCCGTCCGTCGTCGCCCGCGGCCGGCTGCTGGGCGGCTCCGGCGCGGTCAACGGGGCGTACTTCGTGCGGGCCCGCCCGGACGACTTCGAGGCCTGGCCGCCGTCCTGGTCGTTCGATCGGGTGCTGCCGCATTTCCGCGCCACCGAGACCGATGCCGACGCCGGGACGGGTGTGCACCGTCGCTGGCACGGGACGTCCGGTCCCGTGCCCGTCGCCCGTACGCCGTGGGAGCGGCTGCACCCGGTCGGTGCCGCATTCCACGACGCGGCCCTCGCCGCCGGACATCGCCGGATCGCCGACCTCAACGCGCCCGGACCGGACGGGGTGGGCCCCGTCCCGCTCAACATCCGCGACGGGATGCGCGTCGGTCCGGCCCACGCGTACCTGCTGCCCGCACTGACCCGGCCGAACCTGACCGTGCGCACGGGAACCCGCGTGCGCCGGGTCGTGCTCTCGGGGTCGCGCGCGGTCGGCGTCGAGACCGAGGACGGCGAGACCGTCGGCGCCGGCCACGTCGTGCTCGCCGCCGGTGCGATCGGCTCCCCGCAGCTGCTCATGCTCTCCGGCATCGGCGCCGGCGCCGAGCTGACCCGCCTGGGCGTCACCCCGCGGATCGAGCTCCCCGGGGTCGGGACGGGCTTCACCGACCACCCGGAGATCGCCGTCCCCTACCGGTACCGCGCCCCGCAACCCGGACCGGCCCCGGTCCTGCAGGTCGTCCTGCACACCGGCAATCTCGAGATGCGCCCCTACACCGCACCGTTCGCCGCGTCCGTCCCCGGAAGCGGCGTCGCGGACCCCGTTCTGGGTGTGGTGCTCACCCGTCCCCGCAGCCGCGGCACGATCCGCCTCGACCCGGCCGATCCGACGCGGCCGCCGCTGCTGGACTACCGCTACCTCGAGGACCCGGGCGACCGTGCCGACCTGCGCGACGGGGTCGCGCACGCCGCGCATCTGCTCGCGGCGATGCCGGACGTCGTGGACCGGACCGGGGTCGATCCCGACGCGTTCGACCCCGGCGACGCCTGGCTCGAACAACACCTCGGGACGTCGCTGCACCTGTCCGGGAGCTGCCGGATGGGCACCGACGAGGCGGCGGTCGTCGACGACCGGTGCCGGGTGCACGCCACCGAGGGACTGAGCGTCGTGGACACGTCCGTGTTCCCGCAGGTGCCCGGCCGCGGCCCGCACGCGACGGCGGTGATGCTGGCGGAGCGGGTGGGCACGGGGGCGGGCTTGTGACTCGGGTTACAGTTGTCCGGAGGAGGAACCGGCAGATGAGCAGCACCGCATGACCGACGAACGATCCGGCTCGGCCAACCCGTGGGTGGCGCTGCGGCCCGGTGACGATCCGTCGCAGCTGGCGCAACGGGTGTCGTCGGCGCACAGTTCGTTCCTCGACGCGGCCGACACGTCGGTCGTGCCGGCCTCCGTGCGGTCGGTGGTCCGCGAATCCTGGCTGCGCAGCCGCCGCAACGGGATCAGTCCCGACGCCGTCGAACAGCCGAGCCTGCTCACCGGCCTGGACCTCGAGCGGTACCGGGCCGGGCATCCGATGGCGCTGATCCGTCCCGTCGTGCGCAAGCTGCTGGTGGAGGACGCCGCCGACAGCGGGCTGCTCGTCGCGATCAGCGACGAACAGGGCCGGTTGCTGTGGGTCGAAGGCGACCATGCGGCCCGGGACCGGGCGCTGTCGATGAGCTTCGTCGAGGGCGCCGACTGGAGTGAGGAGCGGGTGGGCACCAACGCGCCCGGCACCGCTCTCGCCGTCGACCACTCGGTCCAGATCGTCGCCGCCGAGCACTTCAACCGCACCGTGCACGAGTGGAGTTGCTCGGCCGCGCCGGTGCACGACCCGAGCACCGGCCGGATCCTCGGCGCCATCGACATCACCGGCGGTCTGCGCGTCGCCGCGCCGGAGGTGCTGCAACTCGTGCGGGCCACGGTCGCCGCCGCCGAGTCGGAACTGCGGCTGCACCTGCTCAGCTCGCCGCGGCTGTTGTCGTCCGCTCGCACGAGCCTCGACACGTTCGGTTCCGGACGGCCCACGTTGCACCGCGACGGCGAGCGGATCCCGCTGTCGCAGCGGCACGCCGAGATCCTGCTGCTGCTCGCCGAGCATCCCGAGGGTCTGAGCTCGGACCGGCTTGCGGTGCTGCTCGACGAGTCCGAGCTCGACTCCGTCACCATTCGTGCCGAGATGTCGCGGCTGCGAAAGGTTTTCGGATCCGAGGGGCTCGGTTCTCGCCCGTACCGGCTCCTCGGCGAACTCGTCACCGACGTCGCGGAGGTCCGCGGTGCGCTCGACCGCGGTGACGTGGCGACGGCGGTGCGCCTGTACGCCGGGCCGGTGCTGCCCGGATCGGTCGCGCCCGGCGTCGAGGAGATCCGGGACGAACTGCGCGCCCGGGTGCAGGCGGCGCTCCTCCGCGCCGGCGACGCCCAGTTGCTCGCGCGGTGGACGGCATCGGTGCACGGGCGCGACGACATCGCCGCCTGGGAGGCGTACCTGACCACCCTCGATCCGCACTCGACGCTGTTCGCCCAGGTCAGGGCCCGGATCGAGCTGCTGGACCGCCAGCTCGGCATCTGAGGTTGCAGCTACGCAACGTAGTTGCAACCCACCGGCTCGTAGTGTTCCGGATCACACGCCCCGCATGGGGTGTGTCAGACCATCCGAGGAGTGAACACCGATGACCGTGTACGCCCGTCCCGGCTCGCCCGACGCCCTGATGTCCTTCCAGTCCCGCTACGACAACTGGATCGGCGGCCAGTGGGTACCGCCTGTGAAGGGTCAGTACTTCGAGAACGTCACCCCGGTCACGGGACAGCCGTTCACCGAGGTGGCCCGGTCCACCGAGGAGGACATCGAGCTGGCCCTCGACGCCGCCCACGCCGCGGCGCCGGCCTGGGGCAAGACCTCCGTCGCCGAGCGGTCCATCCTGCTCAACAAGATCGCCGACCGTATCGAGGAGAACCTCGAGTCGATCGCCCTCGCCGAGACCTGGGACAACGGCAAGCCGATCCGCGAGACCCTCAACGCCGACATTCCGCTCGCGATCGACCACTTCCGCTACTTCGCGGGCGCGATCCGTGCGCAGGAGGGCTCGATCTCCGAGATCGACTCCGAGACCGTCGCCTACCACTTCCACGAGCCGCTCGGCGTCGTCGGCCAGATCATTCCGTGGAACTTCCCGATCCTGATGGCGGTGTGGAAGCTTGCCCCCGCCCTGGCCGCCGGCAACGCCGTCGTCCTCAAGCCGGCCGAGCAGACGCCCGCCTCGATCCTGCACCTCATCTCCGTGATCGGCGACCTGCTGCCTCCGGGCGTGGTCAACATCGTCAACGGCTTCGGCGTCGAGGCCGGCAAGCCGCTGGCGTCGAGCCCGCGGATCCGCAAGATCGCGTTCACCGGCGAGACCACCACCGGCCGCCTGATCATGCAGTACGCCTCGCAGAACCTGATCCCGGTCACCCTCGAGCTCGGCGGCAAGAGCCCGAACATCTTCTTCTCCGACGTGCTCTCGGCCAACGACGACTACCAGGACAAGGCGCTCGAGGGCTTCACGATGTTCGCCCTCAACCAGGGCGAGGTGTGCACCTGCCCCTCGCGCTCGCTGATCCAGCAGGACATCTTCGACGACTTCCTGTCGCTGGCCGCGGTGCGCACGAAGGCCGTGCGCCAGGGTAATCCGCTCGACACCGACACGATGATCGGTGCGCAGGCGTCGAACGACCAGCTCGAGAAGATCCTGTCCTACATCGAGATCGGCAAGAGCGAAGGCGCCCAGGTGATCACCGGTGGCGAGCGCGCCGACCTCGGCGGCGACCTGTCCGGCGGCTTCTACGTCCAGCCGACGGTGTTCAGCGGCCACAACAAGATGCGCATCTTCCAGGAGGAGATCTTCGGACCGGTGGTCTCGGTGACCTCCTTCCGGGACTTCGACGACGCCATCTCCATCGCCAACGACACCCTCTACGGCCTCGGCGCCGGCGTCTGGTCCCGCGACGGCGGGGTCGCCTACCGGGCCGGTCGCGCGATCCAGGCCGGCCGGGTGTGGACCAACACCTACCACCAGTACCCGGCGCACGCGGCGTTCGGCGGCTACAAGCAGTCCGGCATCGGGCGCGAGAACCACCACATGATGCTCGATCACTACCAGCAGACGAAGAACCTCCTGGTGTCCTACGCCCCGAAGGCCCAGGGCTTCTTCTGATCAGACCCGGCGCCTGTCACGTCACCCCCCTGCGACGTGGCAGGCGCCGTTCCCATTCCGCCCTACCCCCGCCGACAATCGGAAGGCACCGTATGTCCGTCCCGCTCCGCCTCGTCGCCACCGCCGACGCGGTCACGCTCCTGCGCCGCCTCGCCGAGCGCCACGGGCCGCTGATGATGCACCAGTCCGGCGGCTGCTGCGACGGGTCGGCGCCGATGTGCTATCCGGACGGCGACTTCATCGTCGGCGACCTGGACGTGCTGCTGGGGGTGCTGGACCTGCGTCTCGAGGTGGGGCGGACGGCAGACGACCTGCCCGGCGGCGCCGACGCCGTCCCGGTGTGGATCTCGGGATCCCAGTTCGAGGCGTGGAAGCACACCCGGCTCGTCCTCGACGTGGTGCCGGGCCGCGGCTCCGGGTTCAGCCTCGAATCCCCCGAGGGGCTCCGGTTCCTCAGTCGCGGCCGTGCCTTCACCGCTCAGGAGAACGACGCTCTCGCCCGCGACACCCCCGTGCTCGGCAAGCAGTGGGCCGCCGGCGCCCGCCCGGATCCGGCCACGGAGCCGACCGTCGTGGCCGAGGCCGCCGATGCGTGCCCGGTGCCGACGACCCCGGGTCGCTCCTCGTAACACTTCCGTGACCGCGTACTGACGCGGTGTGTACATACCGCTCGTACCGTGAGTACGCGCGGTGTCCTCGGCGTGCCTGCTCGACACGTCGCCATCCTCCGTCGAGAAGAGGAATCATGTCGTTGACCGACCCGCCCCGGACCGGAACCGCGGCTCACCACGACGGCGCGGACTTCCACGCCGAGAGTCGTGCCTATCTCGAAAAGCGAAGTCTGAGAAAGGGTTCGGCAGGCTGGATTCTGCTCGCGGGGCTGGGGGTCAGCTACGTCATCTCGGGTGACTACGCCGGCTGGAACAACGGCCTGGCCGAAGGCGGGTTCGGTGGACTGCTCGTCGCCTCGGTGATCATCGCGGCCATGTACTTCGCGATGGTGCTCGGCATGGCGGAGTTGTCCTCCGCGCTGCCGGCCGCCGGCGGCGGCTACACCTTCGCCCGTCGCGCACTCGGACCCTGGGGTGGATTCGCCACCGGCACAGCAATTCTCATCGAGTACTCGATCGCCCCGGCGGCGATCGCCACGTTCATCGGCGGGTACGTCGAGTCGCTGAACCTGTTCGGCATCACCGACGGGTGGTGGATCTACCTCGCCGTGTACGCGGTGTTCATCGGCATCCACCTCACCGGCGCGGGCGAAGCCCTCAAGGCGATGTTCGTGATCACCGCGATCGCACTCGTCGGGCTCGTGGTGTTCGCGGTCTCGGCCGTCGGGCTGTTCGACACCGCCAATCTGACCGACATCGCCGTCGACGAGACCGCCGCCGGTGCGTCGTCGTTCCTGCCCTTCGGTCTGTTCGGCATCTGGGCGGCCGTGCCGTTCGCGATCTGGTTCTTCCTCGCCGTCGAGGGGGTGCCGCTCGCCGCGGAGGAGGCGACCGAACCGGAGAAGAACGTGCCCAAGGGCATCATCGTGTCCATGCTGGTACTGCTCGTCACCGGTGCGACCGTGCTGTTCCTGGCCACCGGCGCGCTCGGCGCCGAGGCCCTGTCCACCTCCGGCAACCCGCTCGTCGAGGCCCTCGGCGACAGCGGCGCCGCGAAGGTGGTCAACTACATCGGCCTCGCCGGTCTGATCGCGAGCTTCTTCTCGATCATGTACGCGTACTCGCGGCAGACGTTCGCGCTCTCGCGCGCCGGTTACCTCCCGACGAGCCTGTCGCTGACCAACAAGCGCAAGGCGCCGGTGCTGGCGCTGATCGTCCCCGGTGTGATCGGGTTCGCGCTGTCGCTCACGGGGGAGGGCGCGATGCTGCTGAACATGGCCGTCTTCGGTGCCGCGGTGAGCTACGTGCTGATGATGGTCAGCCACATCGTGCTGCGGCGGCGCGAGCCGAACATGCCGCGGCCCTACCGCACCCCCGGCGGTGTCGTCACCACCTCCTTCGCGCTGGTCGTCGCGGCCGCTGCCGTCGTGGCCACCTTCCTGGTCGACCCGATCGCCGCCCTGTGGACCCTCGGCGCCTTCGCCGCGTTCATGGCCTACTTCGGGCTCTACAGCCGGCACCGGCTGGTGGCGAACTCGCCCGACGAGGAGTTCGCCGCGCTCGCCGAGGCGGAGGCCGAGCTGAAGTGAGCGTCTACACCCAGCACCTCGCCGGCACCACCTACACCTTCGACGGCCTCGTGGACCTGCTCGCCAAGGCCACCCCGCGCCGCTCCGGCGACGAACTCGCCGGCTGCGCGGCCGAATCCGACGCCGAGCGCGCGGCCGCGCAGTGGGTGCTCGCCGACGTCCCGCTCGACGTGTTCCTCGCCGAGCCGGTGGTGCCCTACGAGACCGACGAGGTCACCCGGCTGATCCTCGACGACCACGACCGCGACGCCTACCGCGCCGTGCAGCACCTGACGGTCGGGGGACTGCGCGACCTGCTCCTCGACACCGTCACGAAGGCCGATGCGGCCGCGACGTTCGCCGCCCTGTCACCCGGCCTGACGCCCGAGATGGTCGCCGCCGTCAGCAAGCTCATGCGCAACCAGGACCTGATCGCGGTGGCCCGCGCGATCGAGGTCACGTCGGCGTTCCGCACCACCGTGGGACTTCCCGGCCGGCTCGGCACCCGGCTGCAGCCCAACCATCCCACCGACGACCCGCGCGGCATCGCCGCCGCGACCCTCGACGGGCTGCTGATGGGGTGCGGCGACGCCGTCATCGGCATCAACCCGGCGACGGATTCGCCCCGGGCCACCGCCGACCTGCTGCACCTGCTCGACGAGATGCGGCTGCGCTTCGACATCCCGGTGCAGTCCTGCGTGCTCTCCCACGTGACGACCACCCTCGGCCTCATCGAGGCCGGCGCCCCGGTGGACCTGGTGTTCCAGTCCATCGCCGGCACCGAGGGCGCCAACGCCGGCTTCGGGGTGAACCTCGCGCTGCTGCGCGAGGCGAACGAGGCCGGTCGCGCCCTGGGGCGCGGCACCGTCGGGGACAACATCATGTACCTCGAGACGGGACAGGGTTCGGCGCTGTCGGCCGGCGTGCATCTCGGCACGGGCGGACGTCCGGTGGATCAGCAGACCCTCGAGACCCGGGCGTACGCCGTCGCCCGCGCGCTCGACCCGCTGCTGATCAACACGGTGGTCGGTTTCATCGGCCCGGAGTACCTCTACGACGGCAAGCAGATCGTCCGGGCGGGCCTCGAGGACCACTTCTGCGGCAAGTTGCTGGGCCTGCCCATGGGTGTGGACGTGTGCTACACCAACCACGCCGAGGCCGACCAGGACGACATGGACACCCTCCTGACGCTGCTCGGGGTTGCCGGCGCCGCGTTCGTCATCGCCGTGCCCGGGGCCGACGACGTCATGCTCGGCTACCAGAGCCTGTCGTTCCACGACGCGCTGTACGTGCGGCGCGCGCTCGGCCTGCGTCCCGCTCCCGAGTTCGAGCGGTGGCTCGCCGGCCTCGGCATGGTCGACGGAGCCGGGCACATCCTGCCGGTGGACGCGGCCGCCTCCCCGCTGCGCGCCCTCGCGGGAGGTGCGGCATGAGCGAGTCCGTCGACCGTGACTTCTGGGCGCCGCTGCGGTCGTCGACGCAGGCCCGCATCGGGCTCGGCCGCGCCGGCGACGGCCTCCCGACCGCGCGGGTGCTCGAGTTCCGGGCCGCGCACGCCGCGGCCCGCGATGCGGTGCACCAGCCCCTCGACGTGCCGGCCCTGGCCGCCGACGTCGAACGTCTCGGACTCGGCGCGCCCGTCGTCGTCGAGAGCCGCGTGCGCGATCGGGGCGAGTACCTGCGCCGCCCGGATCTCGGCCGCGTGCCCGCGGACCTGTCCGCGGTCCCGGCCGTCGGCGCCGACGTCGGGGTGGTCCTCGCCGACGGGCTCTCGCCGCGGGCCCTGACCGAGCACGGCGTCGCCCTGCTCGAGGCGATCGTGGCGGCCCTGCCGCGGCACCTGTCCGTGGCGACGCCGGTGATCGCGACGTCGGCGCGGGTCGCGCTCGGCGACCACATCGGCGCCGCCCTGGGGGTGCGCACCCTGCTGGTCCTGATCGGGGAGCGGCCCGGGCTGTCGGTCGCCGACAGCCTCGGGGTGTACCTGACCCACGAGCCGCGGCCCGGTCGTGCCGACGCCGAACGGAACTGCGTGTCCAACATCCACCCACCCGAAGGGCTGGGGTATGCGGCGGCCGCGTGCGTCGTCGCGGGGCTGGTCGACGGGGCGCGCCGGCTCGGGCGGTCCGGGGTGGACCTGAAGGACACCACGCGGGGCGACCGGCTCGATTCCGCGACGGTGGGGGAGTTGTAGCGGCGAGAACGTGACGCATCCGCGTGGCCGGTTGACATTGCCGCCGCATCCGCCAAATCATGTACTCCGCCCGACCGGGTGACACGTACGGCCCGCGACCGGGCGACGAGGAGAGGACACGATGGCTTTCGCTGGCAATGTCGACGAGCTGGCTCTGCTGCAGACGGTGCGGCTGAAGCAGACCGTCACCGCGGAGGTGATCGCGGCGCATCTCGGGGTGTCCGTCGCGTCCGGCCGGGCGGCGTTCGACGCACTCGTCGCCCAGGGCAAGGCGAAGGAGAGCGGCGACGGTATCTCCCTGACCGACGCGGGTGCTGCGGAGCTGACCGATCAGCTCGACGCGGAGCGCGTCTCGATCGACGAGGATTCCCTCGCGGAGCTGTTCGAACAGTTCGGGCCGCTCGACGACGAGCTCACCGCGCTGCTCGCCGACCCGGAATCCGCCAACTTCCTCGACGAACTGATCGAGCTGGATCGCAAGGCGCAGAATCTCTTCGACGACGTGTCGGCCTTCGTTCCGCGCCTGTCGCGGTACCAGGACCTGTTCGCCGAGGCGCTCGGGAAGATCAAGTCCGGCGCGCTGGCATGGGCCACGGCACCGAACATCGACTCGTACGCGACCGTGTGGCGCGAGATGCGCGCCGAACTCGCCGGCGCCGCCGGTCGCTGACGCGCCGGTCACCGGAACGCGGCGACGAAGCGCCGTTGCCCGGGCGTGTCCACCGCTCGGCGCGAATAGTGCTCGCGCACATAGGCAACCGCGTCGGCGGGCGGCACGCCGTCGAGGATCGCCAGGCAGGCCGGCGCGGTGCCCGTGCGGCCGTGTCCCCCGCCGCAGGCGACTTCGACGCGTTCGGCCACACACCGCTCCCATGCCTCGTGCAGTATCCGGCGCGCGGCCCGGGGATCGGCTGGGAGCCGGAAGTCGGGCCAGCGGATCCATCGGGCCTGCCACGGGACCGTCGGCGGTTTCCGGCCCGAGCGGTAGATCCCGAGTGTGGGGTGCGGGCCGGTCGGCAGGGGCCGGCGGACGCCCCGGCCCCGGACGGTCCGGCCCGACGGGAGGGCCAGAACCCCCGGGTGCCCGGTTCCCAGGTCGTCGTCATGGACGGAGCGTAGGCGGCGCGGGCGCGGCCGGTCCGCCCCGGTGGCCGCGCCGGGATGCCCGACGCGCTCCGGTCATTCGTTCGCCGAACTACGTGATACGGCTCACAGCCACCCCCCTTTCGGGGGTAGTGGGGGAGTGAGGCGGATCACTACCTTTCCTTCCATCCCGCGGCGCAGGTCCGCCGCGGCTCGGACGGAAATACGGAGGACAGACGTGACCACAGTGTCGACACCGGGGGCCGAACCCCCCGTGGTACCGGCGGGGCACAAGCCCGCCGCGCCGACCGCTCCTGCCCCGGGCGGCCCCGGCATCCGACGCGTCGCCATCGCCAGCTGCATCGGCACCACCATCGAGTTCTACGACTTCTTCATCTACGGAACCGCCGCAGCCCTGGTCTTCCCGACGGTGTTCTTCCCGGCGCTCGGCGCCACCGCCGGCACGGTCGCCTCGTTCGCGACCTTCGCCGTCGCCTTCATCGCGCGCCCGGTCGGCGCCATGCTGTTCGGGCACTTCGGCGACCGCATCGGCCGCAAGAAGACCCTCGTCTCCACCCTGCTGCTGATGGGCATCTCGACCCTGCTCATCGGGTTGCTTCCGGGCGCCGAGACGATCGGCGTCGCCGCCCCGATCATCCTCGTGCTGCTGCGCTTCGCCCAGGGCTTCGCCGTCGGCGGTGAATGGGCCGGCGCGACGCTGCTCACCGCCGAGTACGCGCCACCGGGCAAACGCGGCCTGTATGCGATGTTCCCCCAGCTGGGCCCGGCCATCGCCTTCGCCCTGTCGAGCGGCACCTTCCTGTTCACCGGCCTGGCCCTCGGCGACACCAACGAGGCCTTCCTCGACTACGGTTGGCGAATCCCGTTCCTGCTCAGCATCGTTCTCGTGGCCGTCGGTCTGTACATGCGCCTCGCCATCCAGGAGACCCCGGTGTTCCGGGCCGAGAGCGAAGCCCGCGCCGCCGCCCCGGCCGAGAAGCGCACCCTGCCGTTCCTCGACGCCCTGCGCTACCAGACCAAGGAGATCCTCCTCTCGGCCGGCGCCCTGGCGATCATGTTCGCCTTCTTCTACATGGGCACCGCGTACCTGACCAGCTACGCGACCAAGACCCTCGGCTTCTCCCGGCCGTTCGTCCTGACCGTCGGCATCGTCTCGTCGCTCGTGTTCGGCGCCGCGATCGTGCTCTCCGCGCTCTACTCCGACCGGGTCGGACGCCGTCGCGTCATCATGATCTCGTGCGGCTTCTCCGTCGTGTGGGCGCTGGCGCTGTTCCCGCTGCTCGACACCGGATCGCCGGTCGCGTTCGTCGTCGGCATGATGGTCACCCTGGCCATCTTCGGCATCGCCTACGGCCCGTGCGGCGCACTGCTGCCGGAGATGTTCCACACCCGGTACCGGTACACCGGCGCCGGACTCGGCTACAACCTCGCCGGCGTCCTCGGCGGTGCGATCCCGCCCATGCTGGCCGCGCCCCTGGCCGCGTCCTACGGCGGCATCGCCATCGGCGTCATGCTCTCCGTGCTCGGCGTCCTGAGCTTCGTGTGCACGAAGGCCCTCGTCGAGACCCGGGACCGAGCGCTCTGATCCCGCCGGCGCCCTCCCCGACACCCCGGGGAGGGCGCCTCGTGCTGTCACCACCCCCTCAACTGTCCAGAATCCGAACACCTGCGGCCCCGGATCGGCGAGCATGGTGGACGAGTCCTCGAGACCCCGTCGCTCGTCCCGGGCCGCGCACACTGCAGGAGCACCAATGACCGGTTTCACCACACCCGAACTGCCCAGCTACACCTCGGGGGCGTGGAACACCCCGCTGCTCGGGGACACGATCGGCGACAACTTCGACCGCACCGTCGCCCGGCACGGTGAGCGGGACGCGCTCGTCGACCGCGCCGCCGGCCGGCGCTGGACCTACACCGAGCTCGCCGGCGAGGTCGACGCTCTCGCGTTCGGGCTGCTGCGGGCCGGCATCGGCAAGGGCGACCGGGTGGGCATCTGGGCGCCCAACTGCGCCGAGTGGGTGTTCGTCCAGTACGCCACCGCGAAGATCGGCGCGATCCTGGTCAACATCAACCCGGCCTACCGCTCGCACGAACTGCAGTACGTGCTCACCCAGGCCGGAATCCGCATGCTGGTCGCGGCCCCGAGGTTCAAGACGTCCGACTACGCGGCGATGATCGACGAGGTGCGGGGCAACTGCCCGGATCTCGAACAGGTGGTGCTGCTCGGCTCTCCCGACTGGGACGAGCTCGGCGAGTCCGGCCGCGCCGCACTCGCCGACGACCGCACCCGGCTCGACGCCGCGCAGCGCGACCTGTCGGCCGACGATCCGATCAACATCCAGTACACGTCCGGCACGACCGGATTCCCCAAGGGCGCCACCCTCAGCCACCACAACATCCTCAACAACGGGTTCTTCGTGGGCGAGCTGTGCCACTACACCGAGCAGGACAAGGTGTGCATCCCGGTGCCCTTCTACCACTGCTTCGGCATGGTGATGGGCAATCTGGCCTGCACCAGCCACGGTGCGACGATGGTGATCCCGGGACCGGCCTTCGACCCGGCCCAGACGCTGGCCGCCGTCGCCGAGGAGCGCTGCACCTCCCTCTACGGTGTGCCGACGATGTTCATCGCCGAACTCGCCGACCCCGGCTTCGACGGCTTCGACCTGTCGAGCCTGCGCACCGGCATCATGGCGGGCTCGCCGTGCCCGGTCGAGGTGATGAAGCAGGTCATCGAACGGATGGGCATGGCCGAGGTCTCCATCTGCTACGGCATGACCGAGACCTCCCCGGTGTCGCTGCAGACCCGCAGCGACGACACCATCGACCAGCGGGTGTCCACCGTCGGCCGCGTCGGCCCGCACCTCGAGGTCAAGATCGTCGATCCGGCCACGGGCCTGACCGTCCCGCGCGGCGAGCCGGGCGAACTGTGCACCCGCGGCTACTCGGTGATGCTCGGCTACTGGAACCAGCCCGACAAGACCGCCGACGCCATCGACGCCGCCCGGTGGATGCACACCGGCGACATCGGCGTCATGGACGCCGACGGGTACGTCTCGGTCACCGGCCGCATCAAGGACATGGTCATCCGTGGCGGCGAGAACATCTACCCGCGGGAGATCGAGGAGTTCCTCTACACCCACCCGGACATCCTCGACGCCCAGGTCGTCGGGGTGCCCGACCAGAAGTACGGGGAGGAGCTCATGGTGTGGATCCGGATGCGAGAGGGTGCGGCACCGCTCGACGCGCAGTCGCTGCGCGAGTACTGCACGGGCAAGCTCGCGCACTACAAGATCCCCCGCTACGTGCACGTCGTCGACGAGTTCCCGATGACGGTCACCGGCAAGATCCGCAAGGTCGAGATGCGTGAGATCTCGACGGCCCTGCTCGGGGAGGCCGGACAGGGGTGAACGGTCTGCGGCCGGAGATCGCGCTGTCCTGGAAGCGCTCACAGCTGAGCGGGATAGACCCGGGACGGCTTCCCGAACCGACCCTGCTGGGCCCCTCGGACGCGGCCGGGCGGCTGCTCGACGCCGCCCGGCCGGTACTCGACGAGCTGCGCACCCAGCTCGCCGGCACGGGCTGCTGCATCCTCCTCGTGGACCGCGACTGCCGGATCGTGGCCCGGTTGTTCGACTCGGCACCCATGCAACGGGCCATGGAGGAGATCGGCGTGGTCCCCGGCGCCGCCCTGAGCGAGGACACCTACGGCACCAATGCACTCGGCACCCCGTTCGAGGTGCGGCAGAGCCTCGTGGTGCACGGCGAAGAGCACTACCTCGAGTCCCTCAAGGACTTCAGCTGCTACGGGCATCCCCTCGTGCATCCGGTCACCCGTCGCATCGAAGGCATCCTCGACATCACCGCCGCCGGCAAGACCGCCAATCCGCTGTTCGCGCCGTTCCTCGCCCGGGCGGCCCGCGACATCGAGGCACGGCTGCTCGAGGGCGCCCGCGAGTCCGACCGGCGGGTCGTCGACGCGTTCCAGCGGGCCGCGCAGCAGCGCGGCGTCGCGGTCGCGGCCATGGGCGAGGACATCATGCTCACCAACAAGGCCGCCGTCGAACTGCTCCTGCCCGCCGATCACGCTGCCCTGCGCGCGATCGCGGTCGATCTGCCGGCGGGGGAGTCCCGCACCATGGACTTCGCGCTGTCCGCCGGCGGCAGCACCCGATTGCGGATCGACCGCATCCCGGGCATCGGCAGCGGTGCGTTGTTCCTGCTCGACGCCTCCGGGGCACGCGAACCCGTGCCCCGGAGCGACGTCGCGCAGGATGCGACGACGCGGCTACGGCGGCGGCTCGGGCGGCTGCGCGACGGTGCCGGTGGCGTGGCGATCGTCGGCGAGCCCGGCAGTGGGCGAACCTGGGCGGCAAGGGAACTCGTCCGTGAGGCGGGCACGTTCCTGGATGCCGCCCGGATCGTCGGTGAGGGTGAACGCGAATGGTCGGCCCGGTTGCTCACGGTCGCGGCCGCCGCGACGGACCGCGGCTTCGTGGTCGTCGAACACGTGCACCTGGCGCCGGACCCGGTGCCGGCGCTGCTCTCGTCGATGCTCTCCGACCCGGCCGCACCGCGGCTCGTGCTCACGGCCGACCCCGTCGACGGCATCCGGCCGCCGGTGCGGGAGCTGTTGGCACGCTGCCCCGGTCAGGTCCGGGTCCCGGCCCTGCGGCAACGGATCCGGGAACTCGGTGACCTGGCCGCCGCGCTCGCGCAGGAACTCGGCCGACCGGATCTGCGCCTGGGCCCGAGTGCCCTGACGGCCTTGTCGGAACGTTCGTGGCCCGGCAACCTCGCCGAACTGCGGGCGGTGCTCGCCGCCGTCCCGGTGCGGGAGTCCCCGCTGCCGGTGCGACGGGAGGATCTGCCGGTCGACTACCGGGCGACGAGCCGGGTCTCCCGCCTGGGAGGGCGCGAGCGCGCCGAGCGGGAGGCCATCATCGAGGCGCTGCGTGAGAGCGGCGGCAACAAGGTGCACGCCGCGGCGCAGCTCGGTATCAGCCGCACCACGCTCTACAGCCGGATCCGCGCGCTCGGCATCGCGGGCTGACCGTACCCGCGCGGGTCTCGTCGCTCGTATGCGCATGTGCGCACTGTCCAATCCTTGAACAGTTCCCACAGCCCTGCCCGAAGCAGTATGACCCGTGTCACACTACTTCAGGAGGTTGGGCATGACAGCTGTTGTCGAGCACATCGTCGCTCCGCGGATCCGAGAGTTCCTCTCCGGGACCAGACAGCTCTACATCGGCGGCGAATGGCTCGACGCCGCCTCGGGCCGCGTCTTCGCGACCTACGATCCCGCGACCGGGGACAAGCTCACCGACGTCGCCCACGGCGGCGCCGAGGACGTCGACCGGGCCGTGCGGGCCGCCCGCAAGGCATTCGACGAGGGCCCGTGGCCGACGATGAAGGCCGCCGAGCGGGAGCGCATGATCTGGCGGGTCGGTGATCTGCTCACCGAGCGCGCCGAGGAGTTCGGCCAGCTCGAGGCGCTCGACAACGGCAAGTCCGCCGTGATCGCCGCGGCCGTGGACACGGCGTGGTCGGCGGACATCTTCCGCTATTACGCCGGGTGGGCCACCAAGATCGAGGGCAGCACGGTGAACGTCACGATGCCGTTCGTGCCCGGCGGCGAGTTCCACGCCTACACGCTGCGCGAACCGGTGGGCGTGTGCGGGCTCATCGTGCCCTGGAACTTCCCGCTGCTGATGGCCGCGTTCAAGCTCGCGCCCGCCCTCGCCGCCGGCAATACCGTCATTCTCAAGCCCGCGGAGCAGACGCCGCTCACCGCGCTGCTGCTCGCCGAGATCTTCGAAGAGGCCGGGTTCCCGCCCGGGGTGGTGAACATCGTGCCCGGCTTCGGCGACGCCGGCGCCGCCCTCGCCGCGCACGACGACGTCGACAAGATCGCCTTCACCGGGTCCACCGAGGTGGGCAAGAAGGTCGTCGACGCCGCCAAGGGAAACCTGAAGAAGGTCTCGCTCGAACTCGGCGGCAAGAGCCCGAACATCGTCTTCGCCGACGCCGACTTCGATGCGGCCGTGCAGGGTTCTCTCGATGCGTGGCTGTTCAACCACGGCCAGTGCTGCGTGGCCGGCACCCGGTTGTTCGTCGAGCGTCCCATCTTCGAGAGGTTCACCGAGGCCGTCGCCGAGGCGGCGAGCAAGGTGAAGATCGGACCCGGTCTCGACCCGGCCACCCAGCTCGGCCCGCTGGTCTCCCAGGAGCAGCTGGATCGGGTCACCGGGTACCTGCGCGAGGGTCTGATCGACGGGGCGCGCGCCCTCACCGGTGGAAAGCGCTGGGGCGACAAGGGCTTCTTCGTCGAACCGACCGTGCTGGTGGACGTGCAGCCCGACTTCAGCGTGGTGCGCGAGGAGATCTTCGGTCCGGTCGTCGCCGCCATGCCGTTCGACGCCGACGACGGCATCTCCGCCGCCGCCAACGACTCGATCTACGGACTGGCCGCGGGCATCTGGACGCGAGACCTGTCGAAGGCGCACCGCACCGCGCGGCGGCTCAAGGCCGGTTCGGTGTGGATCAACCAGTACAACGGCTTCGACACCGCCATGCCGTTCGGTGGGTTCAAGCAGTCCGGATGGGGACGTGAGCTCGGTGCGGGAGCGCTGGACCTCTACACCCAGACCAAAGCCGTGAACATCGCCCTCTGACCCGACACACCCGAGGAGAACAACGATGAAGACCAAAGCTGCAGTCCTGCTCGAGACCGGCAAGCCGTTCGAGATCATGGAACTCGACCTCGACGGCCCGGGCCCCGGTGAGGTGCTGATCAAGTACACCGCGGCGGGGCTGTGCCACTCGGACCTGCACCTGACCGACGGGGACCTGCCCCCGCGCTTCCCGATCGTCGGCGGCCACGAGGGCTCCGGCATCATCGAGGAGGTCGGCCCCGGCGTCACCAAGGTCAAGCCCGGGGACCACGTCGTGTGCAGCTTCATCCCGAACTGCGGGACCTGCCGGTACTGCTCGACGGGCCGGCAGAACCTGTGCGACATGGGGGCCACCATCCTCGAGGGCTGCATGCCGGACGGCTCGTTCCGGTTCCACTCCGGCAGCACCGACTTCGGCGCGATGTGCATGCTCGGCACGTTCGCCGAGCGCGCCACCATCTCGCAGCACTCGGTGGTCAAGGTCGACGACTGGCTCCCGCTCGAGACCGCCGTGCTCGTCGGCTGCGGTGTGCCGTCCGGCTGGGGCACCGCGGTGTACGCCGGGGACGTCCGCGCCGGCGACATCGTCGTGATCTACGGCATCGGCGGTCTCGGCATCAACGCCGTCCAGGGTGCCGTGCACGCGGGCGCCAAGTACGTCGTGGTCGTCGACCCGGTGGAGTTCAAGCGCGACACCGCCCTGAAGTTCGGTGCCACGCACGCCTTCGCCACTGCCGCCGAGGCGGCCGAGAAGGTCAACGAGCTGAGCTGGGGCCAGGGCGCCGACGCTGCCCTGATCCTCGTCGGCACCGTCGACGAGGAGGTCGTCTCGGCGGCCACCTCGATCGTCGGCAAGGGCGGCACCGTCGTCATCACCGGCCTGGCCAACCCGGAGAAGCTCACGGTGCACGTGTCCGGAACGGAACTGACCCTGTTCCAGAAGACCATCAAGGGCTCGCTGTTCGGCTCGGCCAACCCGCAGTACGACATCGTGCGGCTGCTGCGCCTGTACGACGCGGGCCAGCTGAAGCTCGACGAGCTGGTCACCCATCGCTACAGCCTGGAGGAGGTCAACCAGGGCTACCAGGACCTGCGCGACGGCAAGAACATCCGCGGGGTCATCCTCCACGACGCCTGATCGCGGGATGCGCCCCGGCGGCCGGCCGGGGCGCATCTGCGGGCCCGCGCAACATTTTGCAGAAGATTTACCGGAATTCTCCCGAAGCGCGCATATTCCGCGCACTCTGTGGCATACCGTCCCCACGGTTCGATGTTCCGAGAGAGGAGCCCGTGATGGGAGAGATCATCGGCACGATCATCTTCGGTGCGGTCATCGGTGTGCTCGCACGGCTGGTGATTCCCGGAAAGCAGGCGATGGGGTGGCTCATCACCATCGTCATCGGCATCGTCGGCGCCCTGATCGGCTACTGGATCTGGGGCATGATCAGCGATCAGGGTGATACGCCCGGCATCGACTGGTGGCGCTGGATCATCAGTATCGCCGTCGCCGCGGTGCTGACCCTGGCCTACACCTCGATGACGAGGGACAAGGTCCGGTAGCAGCAGTGCAGTGCCGGTAACGGCAGCACGATGGGAGCCCCGTCCGGTGATCCGGGCGGGGCTCCGTGCCTGTTCAGGCGTCGGATTCGGGGTCCCCGGCCCGCTCGGCGCCCAGTGCGGCCAGGGTCATGTGGCGCAACACCGCCCGGGTCGCGGCGGGGGAGGACCGGTCGGCGCTGTGCGGGGTCGAGTTGATGAGCCCGAAGGCGGCATGCGCCATGGTCCGTGCGTCGGACTCTCCCAGGGTGGGGTCGAGGCGGCGCAGGGCGCCCACCCACAGTTCGACGTAGCGCCGCTGGGTCTGGCGCACCTCCCGGCGGGCGTCCGCCGGGAGGGATTGCAGCTCCCGGTCCTGCACCCGGATCAGGTCCGGTTCCCCGAGCGCGAAGTCGAGGTGGAAGTCCACCAGGCGGTCGAGCGTGCGCCGGGGATCGTCGGTGTGGTCGACCACGTCGGTGCCGCCGGCCAGCAGGCGACGGCTGATGTCGACCAGCAGCTCGACGAGCAGCGCGTCCTTGTTGGGGAAGTGCCGGTAGACGGCGGGGCCGCTGATGCCCACCGCTGCCCCGAGGTCCTCGAGTCGTACGCCGTTGAACCCGCGCTCGGCGACGAGGCGCGCGGCGGCCTGGAGCAGCTGCCGTCGCCGGTCGGCCTTGGCCCGGCCGCGTGCGGTGAGCAGCTGTTCGTCGGTGTCCGGCTTCAGCTCGGTCATCGGCCGCACCGTTCCTTCCTGACGGGGTCTGGACAACTCAGTTAATCACAGCTAACCTCATTTTCAGTTATCGAGTATTAACTCAGGCGCCCACCCCAAGGCGAGGACTGTACTGTGACAACCCCCCTGACAACCGCTGCGCGGACCTACCGCGAGCAGCACGTCCAGCTGGTCACCGAGCTGCGCGACAAGCTCGCGACCGCCGCTCTCGGCGGCAGCGAGAAGGCCCGGGAACGGCACGTCGCCCGCGGGAAGCTGCTGCCCCGCGAGCGCGTCGACGCCCTGCTCGATCCCGGCAGCGCATTCCTCGAGATCGCGCCGCTGGCCGCGAACGGCATGTACGACGACGAGTGCCCCGGTGCCGGGATGATCGCCGGCATCGGACGGGTGTCCGGCCGCGAATGCGTCATCGTCGCCAACGACGCCACCGTCAAGGGCGGCACCTACTACCCGGTGACGGTGAAGAAGCATCTGCGGGCCCAGGAGATCGCGCTGCAGAACCAGCTGCCGTGCCTGTACCTGGTCGACTCCGGCGGGGCGTTCCTGCCGCGGCAGGACGAGGTGTTCCCCGACCGCGAGCACTTCGGCCGCATCTTCTACAACCAGGCCACCATGAGCGCCAAGGGCATCCCGCAGATCGCCGCGGTCCTCGGCTCGTGCACCGCGGGCGGCGCCTACGTGCCCGCGATGAGCGACGAGGCCGTCATCGTCCGCAACCAGGGCACCATCTTCCTCGGCGGTCCGCCGCTGGTGAAGGCCGCCACCGGCGAGGTCGTCACCGCGGAGGAACTCGGCGGCGGCGACCTGCACTCGAAGGTCTCCGGCGTCACCGACCACCTCGCCGAGGACGACCGCGACGCCCTGAACAAGGTGCGCGCCATCGTCGCCACGTTCGGGCCCCGCACCCCCCGGCCGTGGGACGTCGCGCCGACCTTCGCGCCCGCCGCGGATCCGGCCGAGCTCTACGACGTGGTGCCCACCGACCCGCGCACCCCCTACGACGTGCACGAGGTCATCGAGCGCCTCGTCGACGGCGACCCGACCGGACCCGGTTCGAGCTTCTCCGAATTCAAGGCCGAGTACGGCAAGACCCTGGTCACCGGGTTCGCCCGCATCCACGGCCACCCGGTCGGCATCATCGCCAACAACGGCGTGCTGTTCGGCGAATCCGCCCAGAAGGGCGCCCACTTCATCGAGCTGTGCGACAAGCGCTCGATCCCGCTGCTGTTCCTGCAGAACATCTCCGGCTTCATGGTCGGCCGGGACTACGAGGCCGGCGGCATCGCCAAGCACGGCGCCAAGATGGTCACCGCGGTCGCGTGCGCGCGTGTCCCCAAACTGACCGTCGTCGTCGGCGGCTCCTACGGCGCCGGCAACTACTCGATGTGCGGGCGGGCGTACTCGCCCCGGTTCCTGTGGATGTGGCCCAACGCGCGCATCTCGGTGATGGGCGGCGAGCAGGCCGCCTCCGTGCTGGCGACGGTGCGTTCGGACCAGCTCGACGCGTCCGGCACGCCCTGGACCGCCGAGCAGGAGGAGGCGTTCAAGGCCCCGATCCGCGAACAGTACGAGCACCAGGGCAACCCCTACTACTCGACCGCGCGGCTGTGGGACGACGGCATCATCGATCCCGCCGACACGCGGGAAGTTCTCGGCCTGGCCCTGTCGGCGTGTGCGAACGCGCCCCTCGAGCCGGTTTCCTACGGCGTCTTCCGGATGTGAGGCAGTTGAACATGTTCGATACCACCGGCCCAGCCGGGATGTTCCATACCGTTCTGGTCGCCAACCGCGGGGAGATCGCGGTGCGGGTGATCCGCACGCTGCGGCAGATGGGGATCCGCTCCGTCGCCGTGTACAGCGACGCCGACGCAGGCGCCCGGCACGTGCGGGAGGCCGACACCGCGGTGCGCCTCGGCCCCGCCGCCGCCCGGGAGAGCTACCTCGACATCGCCAAGGTGATCGATGCCGCGCGGCGCACCGGCGCACAGGCGATCCACCCCGGTTACGGCTTCCTGTCCGAGAACTCGGGATTCGCCCAGGCCTGCGCCGACGCCGGGATCGTGTTCCTCGGCCCGCCCGCCAAGGCCATCGAGGTCATGGGCGACAAGATCACCGCCAAGAACGCCGTCGCCGCGTTCGACGTCCCCGTCGTGCCGGGCATCTCCCGGCCCGGCCTGACCGACGACGAACTGATCGCGGCGGCGGGCGACATCGGATACCCGGTGCTGATCAAGCCGTCCGCCGGCGGCGGCGGCAAGGGCATGCGCCTGGTCACCGAATCCGGGCAGCTCGCCGAGGCGCTCGCCTCGGCGCGACGCGAGGCCGCCTCCGCGTTCGGCGACGACACCCTCTTCCTGGAGCGCTTCGTGCAGCGCCCGCGGCACATCGAGGTACAGATCCTCGCCGACACCCACGGCAACGTCGTCCATCTCGGCGAGCGTGAGTGCAGCCTGCAGCGCCGCCACCAGAAGGTGATCGAGGAGGCCCCGTCGCCGCTGCTCGACGAGGCCACCCGCGCCCGGATCGGCGAAGCGGCGTGCAACACCGCCCGCAGCGTCGACTACACCGGCGCCGGCACGGTCGAGTTCATCGTCTCCGCGGACGCGCCGGACGAGTTCTTCTTCATGGAGATGAACACCCGCCTCCAGGTCGAGCACCCCGTCACCGAGATGGTCACCGGACTGGACCTGGTGGAGTGGCAGGTGCGCGTCGCCGCGGGTGAGGCGCTCGGTTTCGCGCAGGACGAGATCACCCTGACCGGGCATGCGATCGAGGCCCGCGTCTACGCCGAAGACCCCGCCCGCGGGTTCCTGCCCACCGGCGGCACCGTGGTCGACGTCGTCGAGCCGGAAGGGTCCGGCGTACGCGTCGACTCCGGTCTCGAGGTGGGCACGGTCGTCGGCAGTGATTACGACCCGATGCTGTCGAAGGTGATCGCGCACGGACCCGACCGGGCCGCCGCGCTGCGCCGTCTCGACCGGGCCCTGGCCGACACCGCGGTCCTCGGGGTGGTCACCAACATCGACTTCGCCCGCTTCCTGCTCGCCGACCCCGACGTGCAGGCCGGGAACCTCGACACCGGACTGCTCGACCGCCGCCTCGGCGACTACGCCGCCCCGGACACCCCCGATGCGGTGCTCGTCGCCGCGGCCGCGCACCGGTGGCTGCGACGCTGGCCCGCCGCGTCGAGCCACGCCCCCGTCGATCCGTGGGACCGGCCCACCGGCTGGCGCGTCGGCGGATCCGCGCCGACCACCGTGCGGCTGCACACCCCCACCCGCACCGACCACGTGCACCTGAACGGCACCCCGGGGGCCGCCACCGCGCGGATCGAGGACGGCCCGGAGCGCGTGCTCACCGCTCGATTCGAAGGGGACCGCCTCGCGGTCACGCTCGACGGGGTGCGCTCGGAGTTCCGCGTCGCCGAGGGCGACGGGCAGCTGTGGCTCGCCGGCGACGGCGGCACCTGGCCGGTGCGTGAGGCGCGCGAGGCGAGCATCCGCGGCGCCGACGCCCACGCCGGTGAGGCCGAGCTGACCAGCCCGATGCCCGGCACCGTCATCGCCGTGCCCGTCGAGGCGGGGGCCGCCGTCACCGCCGGCACGACCGTCGTCGTCGTCGAGGCGATGAAGATGGAGCACGCCCTGACCACGCCGGTCGACGGCACCGTCGAACTTCTCGTCGCCCCCGGGGACCAGGTCAAGGTCGACCAGCTCCTCGCCCGCGTCGTTCCCACCGACACCACCGAAAGCTAGGACACAGCAGATGACCGACTACCTCTCCACCGGACAGCTTCCCGACGACTACCGGGACCTGAAGGACACCGTCGCCGACTTCGCGCGGAGCGTCGTCGCGCCCGTCGCCGCCGAGCACGACGCCAACCACACCTTTCCGTACGAGGTCGTCAAGGGCATGGCCGATCTCGGCCTGTTCGGGTTGCCGTTCCCCGAGGAGTACGGCGGACAGGGCGGCGACTACTTCGCGCTGTGCCTCGCCCTCGAGGAACTCGGCAAGGTCGACCAGTCCGTGGCCATCACCCTCGAGGCCGGCGTCTCGCTCGGCGCCATGCCGATCTACCGCTTCGGCACCGAGGAGCAGAAGCGCAAGTGGCTGCCGCAGCTCGCGGCCGGCCGGGCCCTGGGCGCGTTCGGGCTGACCGAGCCCGGCGCGGGCAGCGACGCCGGCGGCACCAAGACCACCGCCAAACTCGACGGTGATCAGTGGATCATCAACGGCAGCAAGCAGTTCATCACCAACTCCGGCACCGACATCACCGAGATCGTCACCGTCACCGCCGTCACCGGCGAGCGGGACGGCAAGAAGGAGATCTCCACGATCGTCGTGCCCACCGACACCCCGGGCTTCGTGGCCGAGCCCGCCTACAACAAGGTCGGCTGGAACGCCTCGGACACCCACCCGCTGAGCTTCACCGATGTGCGGGTCCCGGCGGAGAACCTGCTCGGGGAGCGGGGCCGTGGCTACGCGAACTTCCTGCGCATCCTCGACGAGGGCCGCATCGCGATCGCCGCCCTGTCCACCGGTGCCGCACAGGGCTGCGTCGACGAGTCGGTCAAGTACGCGAAGGAGCGCGAGGCCTTCGGCCGTCCCATCGGCCGGAACCAGGCGATCGCCTTCAAGATCGCCCGGATGGAGGCACGGGCCCACGCCGCCCGCGCCGCCTACTACGACGCCGCGGCCCTCATGCTGGCCGGCAAGCCGTTCAAGAAGCAGGCTGCCATCGCCAAGCTGGTCGCGTCGGAGGCGGCGATGGACAACGCGCGCGATGCGACGCAGATCCACGGCGGCTACGGCTTCATGAACGAGTACGCCGTCGCGCGGCACTACCGGGACAGCAAGATCCTCGAGATCGGCGAGGGCACGACCGAGGTCCAGCTCATGCTGGTGGCGCGGGAGCTCGGCCTGTGAGCACCCGGGTCACCCAGCGCGGACTGTGGTTCGAGGAGTTCGAGGTCGGCACCGTCTACGAGCACCGCCCCGGCCGCACCGTCACCGAGGCCGACAACGTCGCGTTCACCACGATGACGATGAACACGCAGGCGCTGCACCTCGACGCCGCCTACAGCGAGGGCACCGAATTCGGTGAGCGCCTGGTGAATTCGATGTTCACCCTGTCCACTCTCGTCGGGTTGTCGGTGGCGCAGCTGACGCAGGGCACGATCGTCGCCAACCTCGGGTTCTCGGAGATCAAGTTCCCCGCGCCGGTCCGCCACGGCGACACCCTCTACGCCGAGACACTGGTCACCGACAAGCGTGCGTCCAAGTCCCGTCCCGGGCAGGGGATCGTCACGCTCGAGCACACGGCGCGCAACCAGCGCGGCGACGTCGTCGCGGTCGCGGTGCGCCAGACGCTGGTCCAGTGCCGGCCGGCCGGGGAGGAGCAGGCATGAGGTCCGTGCCCGCCGTCGGCGGCCCGGCGTGGTTGTTCTGTCCGGCGGATCGGCCGGAGCGGTTCGGTAAGGCGGCTGCGACGGCGGACGTGGTGATCCTCGATCTCGAGGACGGGGTGGCGCCGGGGGACAAGGACTATGCCCGCAAGTGCCTGCAGGACACCGCGCTCGATCCCGCTCGCACGGTGGTGCGGGTGAACCCGGCCGGCACCGACGAGCACGACGCCGATCTGAAGGCGCTGGCGGTCACGAGCTACACCCGGGTGATGCTGGCGAAGTGCGAGTCGGCGCAGCAGGTGACGTCGTTGGCGCCGCGGGAGGTGGTGGCGTTGATCGAGTCGCCGTTGGGGGCGTTGAAGGTCGACGAGATCGCGCTGGCCGCGGGCACGGTGGGGTTGATGTGGGGGGCGGAGGATCTCGTGGTGGGGCTGGGTGGGCAGTCCTCGCGCCGGGCCGACGGGACGTATCGGGACGTGGCGCGGCACGTGCGGTCGCAGGCGTTGCTGGCGGCGAAGGCGTACGGGCGGTTCGCCCTGGATTCGGTGTTCCTGGACATCCGGGATCACGACGGGTTGCGGGCGGAGGCGCTCGATGCGGTGGCGGTGGGGTTCGATGCGAAGGTGGCGATCCATCCGGGTCAGGTGGGGGTGATCCGGTCGGCGTATGCGCCGAGCGAGCAGGATGTGGCGTGGGCGCGGCGGGTGCTGGCGGCGGTGCCGGAGGAGCGGGGGGTGTTCCAGTTCGAGGGCCGGATGGTCGATGCGCCGGTGCTGCGGCACGCCGAGCAGATCCTGCACCGCGCCGTCGAGGCCCGCTCGGGTGATCACCGAGGGAGCGCGACGGCATGACCGACACGCAGATCCCGCCCCAGTGGACCCCCACCGAACAGGACGTCGCGAGCGCCCGCCTCACCGCCTTCGCCCGATGGGTCGAACGGCGCCACGGCGTCTCCCTCCCCGACTACCACGCCCTGTGGCGGTGGTCCGTCGACAATCTCGGACCGTTCTGGCAGGACGTGTGGGACTGGTTCGACGTACGGTCGCGCACCGACCCGGGACCCGCGCTGGACGACGCCACGATGCCCGGGGCCGTCTGGTTCCCGGGGGCGCGCCTGAACTATGCGGAGCACGCCCTGCGGCACGCGCGCGACGACCGCCCCGCGATCGTGCACGTCGGTGAGGACGGGAAACGCACCGAGCTGAGCTGGGCCGAACTCGCCAGGCAGACGGCCGCGCTGGCCGCCACCCTGCGCGAGCACGGCGTCGGTGTCGGCGACCGCGTCGTCGGCTACCTGCCGAACATTCCCGAGGCCGTGGTCGCGCTGCTCGCCACCGCAAGCATCGGCGCCGTGTGGGCGGCCTGCGGTCAGGACTACTCGGCGCCCGCGGCCCTGGACCGGCTCGGGCAACTCGACCCCACCGCCCTGATCACCGCCGACGGTTACCGGTTCGCCGGCCGCACCCACCCCCGCGCCGAGGCGGTCGCCCGGTTGCGGGAGCAGCTGCCCTCGCTGGCGCTGACCGTCGTGGTGCCCCGGCTCGCAGACCCGCATCAGGACCTCGAAGGTGCGCTCACCTGGGAGGCGGCCACCGTCGGGGAACACCCGCTGAGCCCCGAGCCGGTGCCGTTCGACCATCCGCTGTGGGTCGTGTTCTCGTCCGGGACCACCGGTCTGCCGAAGGGCATCGTGCACGGGCACGGCGGTGTCCTGCTCGAGCATCTGAAGGCGGTGTCGCTGCACACGGACCTCGGATCCGACGACACCTTCTTCTGGTACACGAGCCCGAGCTGGATGATGTGGAACTTCCAGGCGGCCGGGCTGCTCGTCGGGGCGACGATCGTCTGCTACGACGGCAGCCCGTCGCACCCGCGGGTCGACCGGTTGTGGGAGATCGCCGCGCAGGAACGGGTCACCGTCCTGGGCACCAGCCCGGGGTACGTGCTGGCCTGCATCAAGGCGGGCGTCGTGCCCCGGCGGGACCACGACCTGTCCGCGCTGCGCGCGATCGGCGTCACCGGGTCGACGCTGCCGGCGCCGTCGTCGCGGTGGCTGGCCGACAACGTCGGCGAGCACGTGCCCGTCATGTCCATCACCGGCGGCACGGATGTCGTCTCCGCGTTCGTCGGCGCCGTGCGCACCGTGCCGGTGTGGCCGGGTGAGCTGTCGGTGCCGTATCTCGGCGTCGCGCTCGATGCGTTCGACGAGCAGGGCCGCCCGGTCCGCGGCGACGTGGGGGAACTCGTGGTGACCGCCCCGATGCCGTCGATGCCGGTCCGCTTCTGGAACGACCCGGACGGGCACCGCTACCGCGAGGCGTACTTCTCGGTCTATCCCGGGGTGTGGCGGCACGGCGACTGGATCACGATCACCGGGCGCGGGACGGTCGTGATGCACGGACGTTCCGACTCGACGCTCAACCGGCACGGTGTCCGGATGGGCAGCGCCGACATCTACCAGGCCGTCGAGAAGCTCCCCGAGGTCCTCGAAGCGCTGGTCATCGGAGCCGAGCAGCCCGACGGCGGCTACTGGATGCCGCTGTTCGTGGTGCTCGCCGACGGCGTCACCCTCGACGATGCGCTGCGCGAGAAGATCCGCACCGTGATCCGCGAACAGGCCTCACCGCGACATGTGCCCGACGACATCGTCGCCGCACCCGGTGTCCCGCACACCCGCACCGGCAAGAAGCTCGAGGTGCCGATCAAGCGGCTGTTCCAGGGGGCCGACGCGGCCCGCACCGTCGACCGCAGCGCGGTCGACGCACCGGAGTTGCTCGACTGGTATGCGCAGCAGCGGCAGGCGCGGTGACCCGCGCCACCGCCGCCCGGGAGCGATGAGGATCACCTGACTGGACATTTGTCCTGTTCGGGTGGTCCGATGGCCGCATGACGCTCGCCATTGACATCTTCCTCATCCTGCACTTCATCGGCCTCGCCGGCATCATCGGCTCCTGGCTCGCCGTGATCAAGGAACCGCGCGTGGTGGCCGGCATGCTGCACGGCGCGATCCTGCAGGTGGTGACCGGACTCGCGCTGGTCGGGCTCAACGAGGCGGACGGCGCCGACCTGAACCACATGAAGATCGGTGTCAAGCTCGTCGTCGCCGTCGTCATCCTCGTACTCGCGATCGTCGGTCTGAAGAAGGAGCGGCAGAACCCGGGCTCGACCGCAGCCCTGGCACACGCGGCCGGTGCGCTCGGTGTCCTCAACGTCGTCATCGCCGTGCTCTGGTGACCGCTCCGACACCGCGGCGGCAAAGATGAAGCCGACCTTACCGACCCTGTAGATTGGTCCGGTGCGCAAGTCAGGCGGCCGGAAGGCGACCGGCGAGTAACCTGCTCGGGCAGCTCCGCGCCGACAGGCGGGGTGATCGTTGTCCCGGCGGGTCTCGCGGCGTTCGCGCCGTTGTCCGCCGTGTAACGCTCCTCCCCTGAACAGCAGATATACCTGAGCACGGTGCTCGCCCGGGTCACCGGGCGCGACGGTCGGGCCTGCGTCCGACGGTGAGAGAGAGGTTGGGGTTTGGACTCGCTGGGTGTCGGCGGATCGGGTGCGACGAACACGAACGCGGCGAACGTGCCGGACGGTGCCTTCCCCCTCTCTCCGGCACAGCTCGGGATGTGGTTCGCGCAACACGTCGACCCGTCGGTGCCCGCGAACATCGCCCAGTACGTCGAGCTCGTCGGCGACCTCGACCGTGGCCTCCTGCTCGAGGCCAGCGCGCGTGCCGCGCTCGAGATGGGCTCCGGTTTCCTCCGGTTCCTCGAGGTCGACGCGCAGCCGTACCAGCTCGTCGATCCGACCCTCGACGCCTCCATCGGATACGTGGACCTGCGGGACGCGGACGATCCGCGCGAGGCCGCGATGGAGTGGATGCGCGCCGACCGCAGCACCCCGGTCGACGTGCTCAAGGACCGGCTGATCTCGGCCACCGTCCTGCAGATCGGCGAGCGCCGCTACTTCTGGTACAACCGCGTCCACCACCTCGCGCTCGACGGTTTCGGCGCCGCGACCTTCATGACCCGGATCGCGGAGCTCTACACCGCCGCCGTGGAGGGCGCCGAACCCAGCCCCAACAAGGCGTCGGACGTGCGCACCGTGTACGAGGCCGAGATCGCGTACCGGAACTCACCGCGGTTCGACACCGACCGCGAGTACTGGTCGACGATCGTCGACGGCATCGACGAACCCACCAGCCTGGCCGGCCGCCCCGCACCGCCGGCCCCCGTCAGCCGGATCGACAGCGCCGCGCTCGGCGCCCGCGTCGAGGAGCTCGTCGACCATTTCACCGAACGCGAGAACACCAGCCTCGCCACCGCGGTGATCGCCGCCTTCGCCGCCTACATGGCCCAGATGACCGGCCGCACCGACGTCGTGCTCAGCCTGCCCGTCGCCGCGCGGACCACCGCGGTACTGCGCCGGTCCGGCAGCATGGTCTCCAACGTGGTGCCGTTGCGCCTCGAGGTGGCCGCCGGCACCACCGTGCGACAGCTCGTCGCGTCGGCCACCGCCGCCGTCTCGGGAGCGCTGCGGCACCAGCGGTACCGCCACGAGGACATCGTCCGCGACGCCGGGAGTGCGGCCGGCGGCCGCTCCACGTTCTTCGGCCCGTGGGTCAACATCATGCTGTTCGACAACGAGGTCCGCCTCGGCGACATGGTCGGACGGATCAACATCCTGTCCACCGGTCTCATCGAGGACCTCGGGGTCAACGTCTACAAGAGCGGTGGCACGCGCACCCACATCGACTTCGAGTCCAACCCCAACCTGTACGGCGTGCAGGAGTCCCGGGCGCACCACGCCCGGTTCGTGGAGTTCTTCGACCGATTCGTCGCGGCCGATCCCGAGCGGCGGGTATGGGACCTGCCCCTCGGAACCGGCGCCGAGACCGCCCGGGTGCTCACCGAGTGGAATCGCACCGAGCACCTCGTCGACCACCGCACGCTGCTCGCGGAGTTCGAGGAGCAGGTGGCACGCACACCCGACGCCACGGCCCTCGTGTACGAGGGCGAAAGCCTGACGTACGCGGAATTCGACGCCCGCGTGAACGCGCTCGCGCGGCTGCTCGTCGCGCGCGGCGTCGGACCGGAGTCCCTGGTCGGACTGTCGGTGCGGCGTTCGCTCGAACTGCTCGTCGGCATGTACGCGATCCTCGAGGCCGGCGGCGCCTGGGTGCCGATCGACCCGGATCACCCCGCGGACCGGACCGCCTACATTCTCGACACCGCCCGGCCCGTCTGCGTGGTCACGACCGCGCGTGACCGGGTGGATCTGCCCGCCGGCCTCGATGTGGTCGAGATCGACCGCATCGATCTCACCGGCCTGGACACGCGCCCGCTCACCGACGCCGACCGGCTCGGGCCGGTACGCCTCGACAGCACCGCCTACGTCATCTTCACCTCGGGCTCCACCGGGCGTCCCAAGGGTGTCGCGGTCACGCACCGGGCGATCGACAACCAGATCCGGTGGATGAACGACCAGTACGCGCTGTCGGCGTCCGACGTGTACCTGCAGAAGACCGCGACGACGTTCGACGTGTCGCTGTGGGGCTTCTTCATGCCACTGCGTGTGGGGGCGACCCTGGTGATCGCCACCCCCGACGGCCACCGCGACCCGATGTACGTGGCCGACCGGATCGCCGAACACGGGGTCACCGTCACCGACTTCGTGCCGTCGATGCTCACGGTGTTCGTCGCCAATGCCCGGCCCGGCTCGTGCGACACGCTGCGTCACGTGTTCGTGATCGGTGAGGCGCTGCCGGCCGAGACGGCGGCCGCGTTCGCCCAGCTGTGCCCCGCGCAGCTGCACAACCTCTACGGACCCACCGAGGCCGCGGTCTCGATCACCTACCATCGCGCCACGGCCGAGGACGTGACCACCGTCCCGATCGGCGTCCCCCAGTGGAACAGCCGCGTCTACGTCCTCGACCACCGGCTGCGGCCCGTGCCGCCCGGCAGGCCCGGCGAACTGTACCTCGCCGGGGTCCAGCTCGCGCGCGGCTACCTGCGCCGCCCCGACCTCACCGCCGACCGGTTCCTCGCCGATCCGTTCGGTGCCCCGGGCGACCGGATGTACCGCACCGGCGACCTCGTGTTGTGGTGCCTCGGCGCGGACGGTGCCGGATACCTCGACTACATCGGCCGGACCGACTTCCAGGTCAAGTTCCGGGGTCAGCGCATCGAGCTGGGCGAGATCGAGGCGGTCCTGCTCGCCGCCCCGGAGGTCTCGCAGGCCGTCGTGCTCGTGGTGCCGACGGCGACCGGCGACCAGCTCGTCGGCTACCTCGTCGCCGCCCCCGGCCACGCGATCGACACCGAGGCGCTGACCGAGGCGCTGGGCCGGGCGCTGCCGTCGTACATGGTTCCGGCGTCGCTGATGGTGCTCGACGCGTTCCCGCTCAACACCAGCGGCAAGCTCGACCGCAAGGCCCTGCCCGAGCCGGTGTTCAACAGCGCCCGCATGTTCCGGGCGCCGCGCACCGCCGCCGAACGGGTCGTGGCCGAGACGTTCTCCGAGGTCCTGGGAGTCGCCGAGGTCGGCCTCGACGACGATTTCTTCGAACTCGGCGGCAACTCGCTCGTCGCCACCCAGCTCGTGTCCCGGATCGGCTCCGCCATGGACACCCAGGTTCCGGTGCGGGTGCTGTTCGAGTCGTCCACCGTCGTGGGCCTCGCGGCCCGGGTGGCACGACAGTCCGGATCGGGTGCCCGCCGGCCGCTCGTCGCGGGCCCGCGGCCGGACGTGCTGCCCCTCTCGACGGCGCAGCAGCGGATCTGGTTTCTCAACCGATTCGACGCCGGCACCGCCGCCTACAACCTGCCCTTCACGGTGCGGCTGACCGGTCCGCTCGATCCGGCCGCCCTCGACGCCGCCTTCGGCGACGTCGTCTCCCGGCACGAGACGCTGCGGACCGTCTACCCGGCCGTCGACGGGGAACCGCAACAGGTGATCCTGCCGGTCGAACACGTCGACAGCCGGGTCCCCGTGCTCGACATCACCGCGTCCGAGCTGCACGACCGGGTCGTGGCCCTGGCACAGCGCGGGTTCGACGTCGCCGTCGACGTGCCGTTCCGGATCGCGCTGTACCGGCTGGCGGACGACGAATTCGTCCTGGCGATGGTGTTGCACCACATCGCCGCCGACGGGTCGTCCTTCGAGCCGCTCGTGCGCGACATCGTTGCCGCATACGCGGCGCGGGCGGCCGGCTCCGAACCCGGCTGGTCCGCGCTCCCGGTGCAGTACGCCGACTACGCGCTGTGGCAGCGCGACGTGCTCGGTCTCGAATCCGACCCGAACTCGATCTCCGCGCAGCAGATCGCCTACTGGACTCGGGAACTCGACGGCATCCCGGATCAGCTCGACCTGCCCGCGGATCGTCCCCGCCCGGCGGTCGCCACCTACCGCGGCGACAAGCGCCGGTTCGTGATCTCGGCCGAGACCCACCGTGGTCTCGTCGAGGTCGCCCGCTCGCACCATGCGTCGCTGTTCATGGTGATGCACTCCGCGTACGCCGTCCTCCTGTCGAGACTGAGCGGATCCGACGACATCGCCGTCGGCAGCGTCGTCGCCGGCCGTGGTGATCGTCTGCTCGACGACCTGATCGGCATGTTCGTCAACACGCTGGTGCTGCGTACCCGGGTCGATCCGGGTGCGCGCTTCGAGGAACTCCTCGACCGGGTCCGCGACTCCGATCTGAGCGCCTTCTCCAATGCGGACGTCCCGTTCGAGCGGCTCGTGGAGGTCCTCAAGCCGCCCCGGTCCACGGCTCGGCACCCGTTGTTCCAGGCTGCGTTGGCGGTGGAATCTCCTGGAACGCGCGACATTTCGTTCTCCGGGGTGCGCGCCACCGCGGCCGAGTTCGACGTGCCGATCGCGAAGTTCGACCTGCAGCTGTGGCTCGTCGAGCGGACCGACGACGAGGGGCGCCCGGCCGGCGTCAATGCCGTGTTCGAGTACGCGACCGACCTGTTCGACACCGACACCGTCGACGTCTTCGGGCAGCGTTTCGTGCGGATCCTCGAAGCGATCGTCGCCGATGCGGCCACGCCCGTCGGTGACATCGACCTCCTCGCGCCCGAGGAGGAGGCCCGGCTCGTCTCGGTCCGCGGCCCCGAACTCCATCGTGCGGAGCGACCGCTCGTCGAACTGCTCACGGCTGGAGTGGATCTCGCGCCCGATACGATCGCCGTCCGATGCGGCGAGTCGGCCCTGACGTACCGGGAGCTCGACGAGTGGTCCAACCGCCTCGCCCGCGTCCTCGTCGACAGCGGTGTCGGACCCGAGACGATTGTGGCCCTGGCCTTCCCGCGCTCCGCGGAGATGGTGCACTGCGTGTGGGCCGTCGCCAAGACCGGCGCCGCGTACGTGCCGATCGATCCCGCCCACCCGGTCGAACGCATCCGGCACATCGTCCGGGACTCCGGCGCCGTCCTCGGTCTGACCACCGCCGCGCACCTGCCGGAGCTGCCGGCGGATTTCGACTGGAACGCCCTCGACGCCGACGAGACCCGCGCGGCGATCGAACGGGCCTCGGCCGCGCCGCTCGGCGACGCCGACCGGCTCGCGCCGCTGCGCCTCGACCACGTCGCGTACATGATCTACACCTCGGGGTCGACGGGCCTGCCGAAGGGCGTCGCCGTGACCCACCACGGGCTCGCCGCGCTCGTGCAGGAGAGCGTCGAACTGTACGGCGTCACCGAGCGGTCACGGGTGTTGCACGTGTGCGCGCCCAGCTTCGACCCGTCGGTGCTCGAGTGGCTGATGGCCGGCTCCTCCGGCGCCGAACTCGTCGTGACACCCGCGAACGTGCTGGGTGGCACCGAACTGCACGACCTGATCGAGACGTACGGGGTGACCCATGCCGTCATCACCCCCGCCGTGCTCGGATCGGTCGACCCCCGCGATCTCGACACGCTGCGCGTCCTCAACGTCGGCGGCGACGTCTCCACCGCCGATCTGGTCGCCCGCTGGTCGCCCGGCCGCCGCTACTTCAACGCGTACGGCCCGACCGAAACCACGATCGTCACCACCCGCGGCGAACTGCACCCGGGCGAGCCCATCACCATCGGCACCCCCGTGGCCGGGGTCGGTGCCCTCGTGCTCGACGCGCGGCTGCACCCCGTTCCGGTCGGCGTGTCCGGGGAGCTGTACCTGACCGGGGACGCGCTCGCGCGTGGCTACCACCGGCGGCCCGCACTGACGGCGGACCGTTTCGTCGCCTCCCCGTTCGGCGCGCCGGGCGAGCGCATGTACCGCACCGGCGACGTCGTACGGTGGGACGACGAGGGCCGGCTGGTGTACGCCGGGCGGACCGACTTCCAGGTCAAGGTCCGCGGCTACCGTATCGAACTGGGGGAGATCGACGCCGCCTACCTCTCGCACCCCGCCGTCGACTTCGCCACCACGATCGGGCACGAAATGCCCTCGGGGCAGACCACTCTGGTCACCTACGTCCACGGCGAGGCGGGACTCGACAGCGAGGAGCTCACCGGGTACGTCGCCGGATTCCTGCCGTCCTACATGGTTCCCTCGGTCTGCGTCGTCCTCGACGCCGTCCCCCTCACCCCGAACGGCAAGGTGGACCGCAAGGCACTGCCCGAGCCGGTGTTCGAGGCGCGGGCCTTCCGCGCCCCCACCACGCCGATCGAGGAGATCGTCGCGGGCACATTCGAGAGCGTCCTCGGCATCGACCGGGTCGGGCTGGACGACGACTTCTTCGAGCTCGGTGGCAACTCGCTCGTCGCGACCCAGCTCGTGTCCAGGCTCGGTGCGGCCCTCGACACCCAGGTGCCCGTGCGTCTGCTGTTCGAGGCGTCGACCGTCGTCGCGCTGGCCGCGCGGGTCGAACACCGTGCCGGCGCCGGCCGCCGCATCCCGCTCGTGGCCCAGCCGCGCCCCGACCGGATCCCGCTGTCCCTGGCCCAACAGCGCATGTGGTTCCTGAACCGGTTCGAGCCCGAATCGGCCACCTACAACCTGCCCTTCGCGCTGCGACTGTCCGGTGAACTCGACATCACCGCGCTGCAGGTCGCCATCATGGACGTCATCGACCGGCACGAGTCGCTCCGAACCGTCTACCCCGAGGGGCCCGACGGGCCGATGCAGGTCGTCACGGACGCTGCCACGGCGGTGCCCAACCTGACGCCGACGTCGATCACGGAAGAGAACCTGCAGCAGGAGATCTCGGCGCTCGCGTCCACCGGGTTCGACGTGACCCGCGAGGTGCCCGTGCGGGCCCACCTGTTCGAGATCGACCCGACCGAGCACGTGCTGGCGATCGTCATGCACCACATCTCCGCCGACGGCTGGTCGATGGGACCGGTCGCACGTGACGTCATGGCCGCCTACGCCGCGCGCATCGAGTGGGAGCGTCCCGCGTGGCCGCCGCTGCCGGTGCAGTACGCGGACTACACACTGTGGCAGCACGAACTTCTCGGCTCCGAGAGCGACCCGGAGTCGCTGATCGCCGACCAGCTCGCCTACTGGCGCACCACCCTCGCCGGGCTGCCCGACCAGCTCGACCTGCCGTCGGACCGGCCGCGGCCGGCACGGCAGTCGTTCCGCGGCGGCACCGAGCGGTTCGTCGTGTCCGCCGAGGTCCATTCCGCGCTCGACGACGTCGCGCGCCGGCACGGCACCACGCTGTTCATGGTGGTGCACGCGGCGCTGTCGGTGCTGCTGGCGCGGTTGTCGGGGACCGACGACATCGCCGTCGGCACCCCGGTGGCCGGTCGCGGCGAGCAGGAACTCGACAACGTGGTCGGCATGTTCGTCAACACCCTGGTGCTGCGGACCCAGGTGGACCCGGACCAGCCGTTCACCGAGCAGCTCGCCCGCGCCCGGGAGGCCGCGCTCGGTGCGTTCGCGCACGCGGACGTGCCGTTCGAGCGGCTGGTGGAGGTGCTCAATCCCGCCCGGTCGACGGCGCGGCACCCGCTGTTCCAGGTCATGCTGGCCTTCCAGAATCTCGGGTCGACCCACGTGGAGCTGCCCCGGCTCGTCCTGGAGACACAAGCCATCGACACCTCGGTGGCCAAGTTCGACCTGCAGCTGACGCTGTCCGAGTCCACGGACGACGACGGCGGAGCCGACGGGCTCGTCGCCGAGATCACCTATGCGACGGATCTGTTCGATGCGTCGACGGTGGCGGGGTTCGCGGCGCGGTTCGTGCGGGTGCTCGAGGAGGTGGTGGCCGATCCGTCGGTGGCGGTGGGGGATCTGGAGATCCTCGAGCCGGGGGAGCGGTCGCGGGTGCTCGAGGTGTGGAACGACACGGGGCATGCGGTGCCGGCGGTGACGTTGGTGGGGTTGTTCGAGGAGCAGGTGCGGCGGTCGCCGCAGGCGCCGGCGGTGACGTTCGACGGTGTGTCGCTGACGTACGGGGAGTTCGCCGGGCGGGTGCGGCGGTTGGCGCGGCATCTGGTGTCGGTGGGGGTGGGGCCGGAGTCGCTGGTGGGGTTGGCGATGCGCCGGTCGATCGATCTGCTGGTGGGGATGTATGCGGTGGTGGAGGCCGGGGGCGGGTATGTGCCGCTGGATCCGGATCAGCCGGCCGAGCGCAACGGGTACATCCTCGAGGTGGCGGCGCCGGTGGTGGTGTTGACCACGACGCGGGACGGGTTCGTGGTGCCGGGGGAGAGCTCTGTCCGCACTCTGGTGCTCGACGAGTTGGATGTGTCGGGGTACTCGGGTGCGCCGGTGTCCGATGCGGAGCGGCGGGCGCCGTTGCGGGGGTCGAACACGGCGTATGTGATCTTCACGTCGGGGTCGACGGGGCGGCCGAAGGGGGTGGCGGTCTCGCATGCGGCGATCGTCAATCGTCTGGTGTGGATGCAGGGGCGGTACGGGCTGACCGGCGCGGATGTGGTGTTGCAGAAGACGCCGTTCACGTTCGATGTGTCGGTGTGGGAGTTCTTCTGGCCGTTGCAGGTGGGGGCGCGGTTGGTGGTCGCGGCCCCGGACGGGCACCGCGACCCCGCCTACCTTGCTGCGCTGATGGCCGAGCAGTCCGTCTCGGTGGTCCACTTCGTGCCCTCCATGCTCGCCGTGTTCGTCGCCGAGCCGACCGTGGCCGACCTGCCTTCGCTCCGCTACGTCTTCGCCTCGGGTGAGGCACTGCCGGGCGCCGTCGCGGCGCGCCTGCGGACGCTGGTCCCGGGGGCGGCGGTGCACAACCTGTACGGGCCGACCGAGGCCGCGGTGGATGTGACGTTCCACGAGGTGACCGACGCGGATGTGGTGTCGGTGCCGATCGGTGCGCCGGTGTGGAACACGGGTGTGTTCGTGCTCGACGGGCGGTTGCATCCGGTGCCGGTGGGGGTGCCGGGTGAGTTGTATCTGGCGGGTGTGCAGCTCGCGCGCGGGTACGTCGGCCGGTCGGATCTGACCGCGGATCGGTTCGTGGCGAACCCGTTCGGGGCGGCGGGGGAGCGGTTGTACCGCACCGGTGATCTGGTGACGTGGACCGCCGGCGGGGAGCTCGAGTACCTGGGCCGCACGGACTTCCAGGTCAAGCTGCGTGGTCTGCGCATCGAACTCGGCGAGATCGAAGCCGCCCTCGTCGAACACACCGAGGCGGCCCAGGCGGTCGCGCTGGTCCGTGCCGAGCAGCTGGTGGCGTACGTCGTCCCGGCGGCCGGAGCGTTCGACGACGCCTTCGCTCGTCGCACCCTCGAGGCGCACCTCCCGTCGTACATGGTGCCGTCGGCGTTCGTGGTGCTCGCGGAGTTGCCGCTGAACGCGTCGGGCAAGCTGGACCGGAAGGCGTTGCCGGAGCCGGTGTTCGAGGTCAAGGCGTTTCGTGCCGCGACGACTCCGGTGGAGGAGATCGTGGCGAGTGTGTTCGCCGAGGTGCTCGGTCTCGAGCGGGTCGGTCTCGACGACGACTTCTTCGCGCTCGGCGGCAACTCGCTGATCGCCACGCAGGTGGTCTCGCGGATCGGGGCGGCGCTCGACGCGTCGGTGCCGCTGCGGGTGCTGTTCGAGAATTCGACCGTCGAGGCGTTGGCCGCCCGGATCGACGGTCACGACGGTCCGGCGCGACGTGCCCCGCTGGTTCCGCAACCCCGGCCCGAGCGGGTGCCGCTGTCGCTCGCCCAGCAGCGCATGTGGTTCCTCAACCGGTTCGATCCCGATTCGACGGCGAACAACATTCCCGTGGCCGTCCGCATGTCCGGCCGGCTCGACGTCCCGGCGCTCGAGGAAGCGGTGTGCGACGTCCTCGCCCGCCACGAATCCCTGCGCACCGTCTACCCCGACCTCGACGGGTACGGCTACCAGAAGGTGCTCGCGCCCTCCGAGGCCCGCGTCCCGCTCGAGGCCGTGCGCATCGACCCGGCGCAGCTGCCCGACGAACTGCGGACGCTGGCGGCCACGCACTTCGACGTGTCCACCGACGTCCCGATCGTCGTGCGGTTGCTGTGCCTGAGCCCCGAGGAGCACGTGCTCGTCGCGGTCATGCACCACATCGCCGGCGACGGCTTCTCGATGGGTCCCCTCACCCGCGACATCATGGTCGCCTACGCGGCCCGGTCGCTCGGCAACGAACCCGCCTGGGAGCCGCTCGAGATCCAGTACGCCGACTACACCCTGTGGCAGCGCGACGTGCTCGGCTCCGAGGACGATCCGGACTCGCTCGTCACCCGTCAGCTCGAATACTGGAAGCAGACGCTCGACGGCCTGCCGGACGGCCTCGACCTGCCGACCGACCGTCCACGGCCCGCGGTGGCGACGAATCGTGGTGCGACACACAGGCTCACACTCGACGAGTCGCTGCACGCTGCGCTCGGCCGGCTCGCCGGCGAACAGCGCGCGACGGTGTTCATGGTGGTTCACGCCGCCCTGGCGCTGCTGCTGGCCCGTCTCGGCACCTCCCGGGACATCGCCGTCGGCACCCCGGTGGCCGGCCGGGGGGAACGCTCGCTCGACAACCTGATCGGCATGTTCGTCAACACCCTGGTGCTACGCACCGAGGTGGACACTGCCGACACCTTCGCCGAACTGCTCGCCCGGGTGCGCGAAGTCGACCTCGGGGCCTTCGCGCACGCCGAGGTGCCGTTCGAGCGCCTGGTGGACGTGCTCGCGCCGGAACGCACCCAGGCCCGGACCCCGTTGTTCCAGGTCATGCTGGCGTTCCAGAACATCGGCGACGTGGCCCTGGAACTACCGGGACTGTCGGTGGCGCAACTGCCGCTCGACGGCGGCGTGGCGAAGTTCGACCTCATGGTCACGATCCTCGAGGGTCAGGCGGCCGGCACCGACGCGGGTGCCCTCGCCGTCGAGATCTCCTACGCCACCGACCTGTTCGACGCCTCGACGATCGCCGCCGTGGGCGACCGGTTCGTCCGGCTGCTGCGGCTGGTGACCGAACGACCCGACGTGCCGGTCGGCGACCTGCCGATGCTGCCGGGGACGGAACTCGTTGCGGTCGAGCAGCTTTCGCACGGTCCCCGTCGAGCGCTCGATTCCGACGCCACCCTGGTCGATCTCCTCGCCCGGCAGGCGGCCCGCACGCCCGACGCCGTGGCTGTGGAGTCGGCCGAGTCGACGTGGACGTACCGCGAGTTCGGCTCCCGCGTCAACGCCCTGGCGCGGTATCTCGTCGCGCACGGCGCGGGACCGGACACCGTCGTCGCGGTGGCCGCGAGCCGCTCCACGGAGATGCTCGTGGCGATCCACGCCGTCCTGGCCGCGGGGGCCGCCTACGTCCCGCTCGACCCGGACCAGCCGGCCGACCGGATCGCGTACGTCCTCGAATCCGCTTCGCCCGTAATGGTTCTCACCCGCACCGGATCTGACCGTCTGCCGGGCGCGGGCACGGTGCCGATCGTGGCGCTCGACGAGGCCGACACCGCACCGTACGGCGACGCGCCCCTGACCGACGCCGACCGGCTCGCACCGCTGCGCCCGGATCATCTTGCGTACGTGCTCTACACGTCCGGCTCCACCGGCCGGCCGAAGGGTGTGGCCGTGCCGCACGCCGCCGTGGTCAACCAGCTGCTGTGGATGCAGGACCAGTTCGGCCCGGGCGCCGGCGACGTCCTGCTGCTCAAGACCCCCGCCACCTTCGACGCCTCGGTCTGGGAGATCTTCCTGCCGCCGCTCGTGGGCGCCCGGATCGTGGTCGGCGCACCCGACCTGCACCGCGACCCCGCCGCGATGGCGGCAGCGATCGCCCGGCACGCCGTCACCCTGGCCCAGTTCGTGCCCGCCGTCCTCGACGCCGTGCTCGAACACCTCGACCGGGCGACCGCCGCGTCCCTGACCCAGGTCTTCTGCGGCGGCGAGAGCCTCCCGGCCGACACCGTCGCCCGGCTGCACGCACTGAGCGATGCACCCGTCCACAACCTGTACGGCCCGACCGAGACGACGATCCAGACCGTCCACCGGACGGCCGGACCCGGCGACACCGCAACGGTCCCGATCGGTACCCCGGTCTGGAACACCGGCGCGCTCGTGCTCGACGAACGGCTGCACCCCGTGCCGCTCGGCGTCGCCGGCGAGCTCTACCTCACCGGTCCCCAGCTGGCGCGGGGCTATCACGGCCGCCCGGATCTGACGGCCGAGCGATTCGTCGCCGACCCCTGGGCCAGCGGCGAGCGGATGTACCGCACCGGCGACCTGGTGCGGTGGACCGCCGCGGGCGAGCTCGACTACCTGGGCCGCACGGACCTGCAGGTCAAGTTGCGCGGCCTGCGTATCGAACTCGGCGAGGTCGAGTCGCAGCTGACCGCCCTCGACGAGGTGCGCCAGGCCGTCGCCGTGGTGCGCGAGGACCCGCGCTTCGGATCGCAACTGGTCGGCTACGTCGTTCCCGAGCCGGGCGTCGCGTTCGACCCCGCCCGGGCGAAGGACGCGCTGGCCACCACGCTGCCGTCCTACATGGTGCCGTCGGCCTTCGTCGCCCTGGAGGCGTTCCCGCTGAACGCCAGCGGCAAGATCGACCGGCGCGCGCTGCCGGCCCCGACCTTCGAAGCACGCACCTTCACCGCGCCGCGGACCCCGGTCGAGGAGATCGTCGCGGGCGTCTTCGCCCAGGTACTGGGTGTGCCGCGGGTCGGCCGCGACGACGACTTCTTCGATCTCGGCGGCAACTCCCTCGTCGCGACGCAGGTCGCGGCCCGCCTCAGCGACGCGCTCGACGCGTCGATCCCGGTGCGGGCACTGTTCGACGCCCCGACCGTCGAGGCTCTCGCGGTGCGGGCCGAGCAGGAGGCCGGCGCGGGTCGCCGCACCCCGCTGGCCCCGTACGAGCGGCCCGAGCGCATCCCACTGTCGCCGGCGCAGCAGCGCATGTGGTTCCTCAACCGATTCGACCCCGGGTCGGCGGTGAACAACGTCCCGATCGGCGTGCGTTTCACCGGCGCCCTCGACGTGCCCGCCCTGCGCGGGGCGATCCGGGACCTGACCGAGCGCCACGAGGTGCTGCGCACCGTCTACCCCGACGTGGACGGCACCGGCTACCAGCAGATCCTGCCGGAATCCCCGGTGCGGCTCGAGGTCGAGCAGATCGACGCGCAGGCCCTGCCGGACCGTGCCCGCGAACTCGTCACGCGCGGGTTCGACGTCACCACCGAGGTGCCCTTCCGTGCGGTGGTCTTCGAGCTGAGCCGAACCGAGCACGTGCTGCTGTTCGTCGCCCATCACATCGCCACGGACGGGTTCTCCCTGCGTCCGCTCGCCCGCGACGTGATGGTCGCCTACGCGGCCCGCACCCGCGGCGAGCTGCCCGGCTGGGCACCGCTCGAGATCCAGTACGCGGACTACGCCCTGTGGCAGCGCGACGTGCTCGGCTCCGAGGACGAGCCGGGATCCGTGGCCGCCGAACAGGTGCAATTCTGGAAGCGCACGCTCGCCGGGCTGCCCGACCAGCTGGACCTGCCGTCCGATCGGGCCCGTCCCGAGCGGGCCTCCGGACACGGCCGCACCAGCCGCTTCCACGTCGACGAGGCGCTCCACGACCGTCTGCAGAACCTTGCGCACGAGAAGAACACGTCGCTGTTCATGGTCGTGCACGCGGCGCTCGCGGTGCTGCTGGCCCGGTTGTCCGCCACCGAGGACATCGCGATCGGCACCCCGGTCGCCGGCCGCGGCGAGGCCGCCCTCGACGACCTGGTCGGCATGTTCGTCAACACCCTCGTCCTGCGCACGGACGTGCAGGGCGGGCAGTCCTTCGCGGAACTGCTCAGCGCGGTGCGCGAGAGCGACCTCGACGCGTTCGCCCACGCGGACGTGCCGTTCGAACGGCTGGTGGAGATCCTCGACCCGGAGCGCTCCCAGGCCCGGCACCCGCTGTTCCAGGTGGTGTTGACCTTCCAGAACATCGGACAGGCCGAGTTCGAACTCGACGGTCTCGCGCTCGAGGCTCTCGACTACGACCCGCCCACGGCGAAATTCGACCTGCAGTTCACCTTCTCGGAGCAGGTGGCCGAGGACGGTTCGGCGGCCGGCATCGCCGCCGCCGTCACCTACGCCACCGACCTGTTCGACGAGCTGCGCGTCGCCGCCTTCGCCGAGCAGCTGCTGCGGATCCTGCGGGCCGTGGCGGCGGATCCGTCGGTGGCGGTCGGCGACATCGAGATCGTCGACGAGTTCGAACGTGAACTCGTGGTCTCCCGGTGGAACTCGCTCGGTGACGACGTCGCCCCGGCGGACGTGACGCTGGTGGACATGTTCGAGGCGCGGGTCGCCGCCGCACCCGGCGACACCGCGGTGCGGTTCGGCGACGAGGCACTGACCTACGCGGAGTTCGCGTCCCGGGCGCGGCGACTGGCCCGGCATCTGATCTCGGTGGGCGTGGGCCCCGAGTCGCTCGTGGCGGTCGCGCTGCCGCGGTCGCTGGATCTGGTGGTCGCCCTCGTCGCGGTGCTCGAGGCCGGCGGCGGGTATCTGCCGGTGGACCCGAACTACCCGGCCGACCGGATCGAGTTCATGCTCACCGACGCCGCACCGGCCGCGGTGCTCACCGCCTCCGGCACCGGGATCGAGGTGCCCACCGCGGTGCCGGTGGTCGAGCTCGACACCGTCGACCTCTCGGGGACGGACGACGCGCCGATCCGCGACGAGGAGCGCACCGCGCCGCTGGGCGCCGCGAACCTCGCGTACGTCATCTACACTTCGGGGTCCACGGGCCGGCCGAAGGGCGTGCTGATCCCGCACCGGAACGTGGTGCGGCTCATGGTGAACACCGAGTCGGTCTACGGGTTCGGCCCGTCGGATGTGTGGACGATGTTCCACTCGTACGCGTTCGACTTCTCGGTGTGGGAACTGTGGGGCCCCCTGCTGTACGGCGGCACCCTGGTGGTCGTGGACTGGTTCACCTCGCGCTCGCCCGAGGCGTTCCGCGAGTTGCTCGTGCGCGAACGGGTGACGGTGCTCAATCAGACACCGTCGGCGTTCTACCAGCTCGCCGAGGCCGACCGCACGGCCGGTGGCACGGAGGGCGACCTCGCTCTGCGGTACGTGATCTTCGGCGGTGAGGCCCTCGAGCCGCGCCGGCTGGCGGGCTGGTTCACCCGGCACGGGGACACCTCCCCGCGGCTGGTGAACATGTACGGCATCACCGAGACCACGGTGCACGTGTCGTACCGGGAGATCGGTGCGGAGCTGGCCGAGGCCGGTTCCGCGAGCATCGTGGGCGTGCCGATCGCGGGCCTGCGGGTCTACGTCCTCGACACCCGCCTCAACCCGGTTCCGGTGGGCGTGGCCGGTGAGATGTACGTCGGCGGCGGCCAGCTGGCCCGCGGCTACCTGGGCCGCCCGGACCTGTCCGCGGCCCGGTTCGTGGCCGACCCGTTCTCCGCCGACGGTGGATTGCTGTATCGCACCGGCGATGTCGCGCGCTGGGCGGTCTCGGGGGACCTCGAGTACCTCGGCCGCGCGGACGACCAGGTCAAGATCCGCGGCTTCCGGATCGAGCTCGGCGAGGTCGAGTCGGCCGTGCTGGCCCAGCCGACGGTCGGGCAGGCCGCGGTGATCGTGCGCGAGGACGCCCCCGGCGCGGCGCGCATCGTCGCGTACGTGGTGCCCGCCGACGGCGCGACCGTCGACGTCGAGGAACTGCGCGCCGGGGCGGGTGCGCTGGTGCCGGAGTACATGGTGCCGTCGGCGTTCGTGGTGATCGACGCGATCCCGTTGACCGTCAACGGCAAGCTCGACCGCCGGGCGCTGCCGGAACCGGTGTTCGAGACCCGGGTCTTCCGGGCGCCGTCGACGCCGGTCGAGGAGATCGTCGCGGGCACGTTCGCCGAGGTGCTCGGCGTCGAGCGGGTGGGCGCGGACGACGACTTCTTCGAGCTCGGCGGCAACTCGCTGATCGCGACGCAGGTCGTGTCACGGCTCGGGGCGGCGCTCGACACGCAGGTCCCGGTGCGGACGCTGTTCGAGGCCTCGACCGTCGCCGCGCTCGCGGCGCGGGTCGAGCAGGACGCCACCGGCGGCGCCCGGGTGCCGCTGACCGCGCGCACGCGTCCCGAACGCATCCCACTGTCGCCGGCGCAGCAGCGCATGTGGTTCCTCAACCGCTTCGACCCCGAGTCGACGGCGTACAACATCCCGATGGCCCTGCGCCTGACCGGCGACCTCGACGTCGACGCGCTGCGCGCCGCCGTCGCCGACCTGGTGGCCCGCCACGAGACCCTGCGGACCGTGTACCCGGAGACGAATTCCGGTCCGGTACAGGATATCCGGCCCGCCACCGCGGTCCCGGTCGACCTCGACCCGATCGACGTCCCGGCGGCCGAGCTGGAACCGCGCCTGCGCGAACTCGCCTCGACCGGCTTCGACGTCACCCGCGAGATCCCGCTGCGGATCGCGCTGCTGCGTCTCGCACCCACCGAGTACGTCCTGGTCACCGTGGTGCATCACATCGCCGCGGACGGCTCGTCGATGGTGCCGATGGTGCGCGACGTGATGACCGCGTACGCCGCCCGTTCCGCCGGCACCGAGCCGGCGTGGGCACCGCTCGAGCTGCAGTACGCGGACTACGCGCTGTGGCAGCGGGAGCTGCTCGGATCCGAGGACGATCCCGAGTCGCTCGCCGCCCGCCAGCTCGACCACTGGCGGACCGCGCTGGCCGATCTGCCGGATCAGCTGGACCTGCCCACGGACCGGCCGCGGCCCGTGCAGCAGTCGTTCCGCGGCGACCGGGTCGAGTTCGTCGTGGACGCGGACGTGCACGCCGCGTTGCGCGACCTCGCGCGCGCCCGCAACGCGACCGTGTTCATGGCGATGCATGCCGCGTTCGCGGCACTGCTCGCGCGCCTGTCCGGATCCGACGACATCGCGGTGGGCACGCCCATCGCGGGCCGCGGCGAGGCCGCCGTCGAGAACCTGATCGGCATGTTCGTCAACACGCTGGTCTTCCGCCTCTCCGTCGACGGAAACCGGTCGTTCGACGAACTGCTCGGGGCGGCACGGGAAACCGACCTGCAGGCGTTCGCACACGCGGACGTGCCCTTCGAGCGGCTCGTGGAGGTGCTCAACCCGGCCCGCTCCACCGCGCGGCACCCGCTGTTCCAGGTGGGCTTCTCGTTCCAGAACCAGCAGCGCACCGAACTGGAACTGGCGGGCCTGACCGTCGCCCCGATCGACCTCGAGGGCGGCACGTCGCAGTTCGACCTGCACCTGATCGTCAGCGACCGGTACGACGAGCAGGGCGCCCCGGCCGGGATGGACGCGATCCTGACCTTCGCCACCGACCTGTTCGACGAGTGCACCGCGCGTGCTGTGGCCGAGCGTTTCCGGCAGTTGCTCCGTGCACTGGTGCAGGCGCCGGACGTGCCGGTGGGCGAGCACCCCGTGCTCCTCGCGCGCGAAGAGCACGACGTCCTGGCGGCGTGGAACGACACCGCCCACGAGACCGGCGCGGCCGCAACGCTCGTCGACCTGTTCGACGAGCAGGTACGCCGGGACCCCGGCGCGGTCGCACTGGTGTACGAGGGTGCCGCCGTCACGTACGGCGAGTTCGACGCCCGCGTCAACCGTCTCGCCCGGCACCTGATCGCCCAGGGCGTGGGGCCGGAGGACCGGGTCGCGCTGATCGTGCGGCGTTCGCCGGAACTCGTCGTCGGCATGTACGCGATCGCCAAGGCCGGCGGTGCGTACGTGCCCCTCGACCCGGACCAGCCGGCCGAGCGCAACGCCTACATCCTCGACACCGCGGCGCCCACGTGCGTGGTCACGGTCGCGGCGGATCGGATCGACGTGCCCGGCGTGCCGGTCGTCGAACTCGACCGCGTGGACCTCTCCGGTCTGCCGGACGCGCCGGTGACCGCGGCCGAACGTCGCGCGCCGCTGCGTGCGGCGAACACCGCGTACGTGATCTTCACGTCCGGATCGACCGGCCGGCCCAAGGGTGTGGCGGTTCCGCACGCCGCCGTGGTCAACCAGATGGTCTGGAAGCGGGACGCGTTCGATCTCGGACCGGACGACGCGGTGCTGCTCAAGACCGTCGCCACGTTCGACCTGTCGGTGTGGGAGTTCTGGTCGGCGCTCACCTCCGGCTCGCGTCTGGTGATCGCGACCGCCGACGGGCACCGCGATCCCGACTACCTGCTGCGGTTGCTGCGCGACGAGCGCGTCACCACTCTGCATGTGGTGCCGTCGATGCTGTCGATGCTCACGACCGCCGCGGGTGGGGAGGTCGCGTCGTCGCTGCGGCGCGTGCTCGCCATCGGCGAGGCGCTGCCGGCGGCCACCGCGCGGCAGTTCCGGGCGGACAACGCGGCGGCCCTGTTCAACCTGTACGGGCCGACCGAGGCCGCGGTGTCCGTCACCGTGCACGAGACGAGCGACGCCGACACCACGGTCGTGCCGATCGGTGTGCCCGAGTGGAACAGCCGCGTGTACGTGCTCGACGCGCGCCTGCGCCCGGTGCCGATCGGGGTGGCCGGCGAGCTGTACCTGGCCGGCGCGCAGCTGGCGCGCGGCTACCACGGTCGTCCCGACCTGACCGCCGACCGGTTCGTCGCCGACCCGTTCGGCGGCGGCCGGATGTACCGCACCGGCGACATCGTGCACTGGAGCCGTGACGGCGAGCTGGTCTACCGCGACCGCGCCGACTTCCAGGTCAAGGTGCGCGGCTACCGCATCGAACTCGGGGAGATCGAATCGGTGCTGCGCGCCCGCGACGGGGTGCGCGACGTCGCCGTCCTCGTGCGCACCGACCCGCACGTCGGCGACCGGCTGGTGGCCTACGTGGTCCCGGCCGTCGGAGCCGACGCTGCCGGAGCGGACGCTGCCGGATTCGATGCGGCCGAGACGAAGACGGCACTGGCGCAGGCCCTTCCGTCGTACATGGTGCCGTCGGCGTTCGTCGTCCTCGAGGCGCTCCCGCTGAACACCAACGGCAAGCTCGACCGCCGGGCGCTGCCCGAGCCGGAGTTCGAGACCGGGCAGTTCCGGGCCCCCACCACCCCGGTGGAGGAGATCGTCGCCCGGATCCTCGCCGAGGTTCTCGGCATCGAACGCGCCGGCCTCGACGACGACTTCTTCGAACTCGGCGGCAACTCCCTGCTCGCGACGCAGCTGGCCTCCCGGCTCGGTGTCGCGCTCGACACCCGGGTGTCGGTGCGGACCGTGTTCGAGGCGTCGACCGTCGCGGCGCTGGCCGGCCGGATCCAGCCGTCCGTCGGCCGCGGTGCCCGGCCACCGCTGGTACCGCAGCAGAGGCCCGACCGGATTCCGCTGTCGCTCGCGCAGCAACGGATGTGGACCCTCAACCAGGTGGATCCCGGGTCCGGGGTCTACAACATCCCCGTCGCGGTGCGGCTGCGCGGCTCCCTCGACACCGAGGCCCTGCGCTCGGCGGTCGCCGACGTGATCGCACGGCACGAGGTGCTGCGAACGGTGTACCCGGACACGGCGGACGGCCCGGTCCAGGTGGTGCTCCCGACGGCGCAGGCGCTGCCGGACCTGACCCCGGTGCCGGTGTCGGAGAACGAGATCGTCGACCGGCTCACCGACGTCCTCGGTGCGGGCTTCGACGTGACGGCACCGACCCCGCCGGTGCGGGCACGGTTGTTCCGCGTCGCCGACGACGAGCACGTGCTCGCCCTGGTGGCGCACCACATCAGCGCCGACGGCTACTCGATGCGGCCGCTCGTGCGCGACGTGATGGTCGCCTACGCCGCCCGCGCCGAGGCGCAGATGCCCGGCTGGGCGGAGCTGCCGGTCCAGTACGCCGACTACACGCTGTGGCAGCAGCGGGTGCTCGGCAGCCCGGACGACCCCGACAGCGAGCTGTCCCGCCAGCTCGGGTACTGGACCGACGAGCTGACCGGCAGTCCCGAGCTGCTCGCGCTGCCGACGGATCGGCCGCGGCCGGCGCGGCAGTCCACCGAGGGCGACTCGGTGACGTTCACCATCGGGGAGGCGCTCGCGCAGCGCATCGAGAAGACCGCCCGCGAGCACAACGCGACGGTGTTCATGGTCGTGCACGCCGCCCTCGCGGTGCTCCTGTCGCGTCTGGCGTCCGCCGAGGACGTCGCGGTCGGAACTCCGACCGCAGGCCGCGCCGAGGAAGTGCTCGACGACCTGGTGGGCATGTTCGTCAACACGCTGGTGCTGCGCACCCGCGTGGCCGGCGGGGACACCTTCGCCGATCTGCTCGCCCAGGCGAAGGAGAAGGACCTCGCGGCGTTCGGCAACGCCGACGTGCCGTTCGAGCGGCTCGTCGACGCCGTCGGCCGCAGGCGGTCGAGCTCGTACACGCCGCTGTTCCAGGTGATGCTCACGTTCCAGAACATCGAGACCGGCACGCTGGAACTGCCCGGACTGGCGGTCACCCCGCTCGATGCGGGCGCCCACCAGGCGAAGTTCGACCTGCAGTGCACCTTCGTCGAGCAGTTCGCGCCCGGCGGCGGCCTCGGCGGCCTCGAGGTGATCTTCACCTACGCGACCGCGCTGTTCGACCGGGAGACGGTCGAGCTGTTCGCCGAGCGGTTCACCCGCATCCTCGAGGCGGTGACGTCGGATCCGCAGATCCGGTTGCGGGCGATCGACATCCTCACCGAGGCCGAACGGGCCCGGCTGGCCGCGCCGCGCAAGCCGCGGACGGTGGCGGACCTGCCGGATCTGGTCGCCGCCGCCGCCGAGGCCGCCCCCGACGCGGTGGCGCTCAGCCACGAGGGCCGGGACGTCACCTTCGGGGAGTTCGCGCAGAAGCTGGCCGCGACGGCCACCGCGACGGGCGGGGCGCTGACCGCGGAGGCGCTCGTGCCTGTGGTGTTGAACACCCTCATCCCCGGCGTCCTGCCCGCGCTGGGTGCCGACGGGTTCGCCGAACTGGTCCGATCCGTGCTCGCCGCGGCCGACGAGATCACCGGTGGGGGGCTCTGACCTGGGCGCTTCGTTTGCTGTCGGTCCGACCGGGATAATCGAACATCGACTGTCGTCCGACCCCGTGGGCACCGGGTGCCACGGGGTCGGACGGAGCGCGCACGACAGTGCGCGACACGCAGAGGTATCGGAGGATGAAGTAGATGGCTGAAGGCACGTCGGGCAAGCAGGCGCTGACGATCGCAGACCTGCCCCGGTTGCTGGCCGGAGTCGTGGACCGCGAGCCCGACCGCGTCGCCCTCGCCCACGGTGACACGCAGCTGACCTACAGCCGGCTCCAGCAGGAGATCGCCACCCTCGACGCCGCGATGGGAGGCGTGCTCGGGATCGAGGCGCTGGTCCCGGTCGTGCTGTCCAACCTCGCGCCCGGGCTCCTCGCCGACGGTGGGCTGCCCGCCGTGCTCGACGGTCTCCTCGCCGACGCCGCCGCCGTCCTCGGTGACGCCGCCGTCGCCCCCGCCGGACCCGACCTCGGCACCCTCGTGGGCCGGTTCGACGCGCAGGTCGCGGCGACCCCCGACGCGGTCGCCCTCGAATTCGACGGCGAGACCCTGACCTACGCGGAGTTCGATGCCCGCGTCAACCGGCTCGCGCGGCACCTGATCGGGCTCGGCGTGGGCCCGGACACCCGCGTCGGCCTGTCGATGCGGCGATCCTTCGACCTGCTCGTCGGCATGTACGCCGTCGTCAAGGCCGGCGGCGCCTACGTGCCGCTGGATCCGGACCACCCCGCGGACCGCATCGCCTACGTCCTCGACATCGCCGAACCGGTCGTGGTGGTCACCACCGCCCGGGACCGCGTGGACCTGCCGGCCTCGGTACCCGTGGTCCTCGTCGACACCCTCGACCTCGCGGCCGTGTCCGCGGACCCGGTGCGCGACGACGAACGGCTCGGCTCCCTGACCGCCGACGATCTCGCGTACGTCATCTTCACCTCGGGTTCCACCGGCCGCCCGAAGGGCGTCGCGGTCGAGCACCGGGCCATCGTCGCGAACATCGCCTGGCGACAGGCCGAGTACGGGCTGCGCGGCGACGACGTCGTGCTGCAGAAGACGCCCTTCACGTTCGACGTGTCGGTGTGGGAGTTCTTCTGGCCGCTGCAGGTGGGCGCGCGACTGTCGATCGCGCTGCCCGACGGTCACCGCGACCCCGCCTACCTGGCGCAGACCATGATCGAGCGCCGGGTCACCGTCGCCCACTTCGTCCCCTCCATGCTCGCGGTCTACCTCGCCGAGCCGACCGCCGCGGCCGTCACCTCGCTGCGGTACGTCTTCGCCTCGGGTGAGGCGCTGCCCGCGCAGACCGTCGCCCGGTTCCACGCGATCTCCACGGCCGGGCTGCACAACCTGTACGGCCCGACCGAGGCCGCGGTCGACGTCACCTACTACGAGACCCACAGCGACGACACCGTCGTCCCCATCGGTGCGGCCGTGGCCGACACCGATCTCTACGTGCTCGACGAGGGATTGCGGCCCGTTCCGCAGGGGGTCGAGGGAGAGCTGTACCTGGCGGGCATCCAGCTCGCACGCGGCTACCTGCGCCGGCCCGACCTGACGGCGGACCGCTTCGTCGCCGATCCGTTCGGTGCGCCGGGCGATCGCATGTACCGCACCGGTGACCTGGTCAAGTGGAACACCGACGGTCTGATCGAGTACGTCGGGCGCACCGACTTCCAGGTCAAGCTGCGCGGCCTGCGCATCGAGCTCGGCGAGATCGAATCCGCCCTGCTCGACCACCCCGGGGTCCGGCAGGCGGTCGTCGTCGTGCACTCCGACGAGACGCTCGGCGATCACCTCGTCGGTTACCTCGTCACCGACGGTGAACCGGTCGACCGTACCGAGCTGGCTGCGGCCGTGCGTCGGCGGTTGCCGGACTACATGGTGCCGTCGCTGTTCGTGGAAATGACGGAGTTTCCCCTCAACGCGTCGGGCAAGCTCGACCGCGGAGCGCTGCCCGAGCCCGACTTCAGCGTTCTGGCAACCGAATACCGCGCACCGAGCACCCCCACCGAGGAAACGGTCGTCGCGGCGTTCGAGAGTGTGCTCGGCGTCGAGCGGCTCGGCGTCGACGACGACTTCTTCGCCCTGGGCGGCAACTCACTGAGCGCCACGCGCGTGGTGGCGCGGATCAACGCCGACCACAAGGTCCGCATCGACGTACGGGAGTTCTTCGACGCCCCGACCGCCGCGCAGCTCGCCACGCTCGTCGACGCGGCGATGGCCGCCGGCGACTCCCACCGGCCCCCGCTGGTGCCGCAGGTGCGGCCGGAACGGGTGCCGTTGTCGCTGGCGCAGCGGCGGATGTGGTTCCTCAACCGCCTCGATCCCGGCTCGGCGGTCAACAACATCACGGTCGTCCTGAGACTGTCCGGGGCGCTCGACGTCGACGCGCTCGGGGCGGCCGTGGCGGACGTGGTGACCCGGCACGAGGTGCTGCGCACCGTCTACCCCGAGACGGAGGGCGTCGGCTACCAGCAGGTGCTGCCCACCTCTGACGTGAACCCGGCGCTCACGCCGTCGGCGGTGAGCGAGTCCGAGATCGTGCCGACGGTCGCGGAGATCGTCTCGGCCGGATTCGACGTCACCACCGAGGTGCCCGTTCGCGTACGTCTGCTGCGGGTGTCGGACACCGAGCACGTGCTGGTGCTCGTGGTGCACCACATCGCCGCGGACGGATTCTCGATGGGTCCGCTCACGCGGGACGTCATGGTCGCCTACGACGCCCGGACCCGGCACGAGGCACCGGCGTGGGAGCCGTTGACCGTCCAGTACGCCGACTACGCCATCTGGCAGCGACAGGCCCTCGGCTCGGAGGACGACCCGCAGTCGGTCGTCACCCAGCAGATCGAGTACTGGACACGTCGGCTCGACGGCGTACCCGAGCGACTGGACCTGCCCACGGATCGGCCGCGGCCGGCGGTCGCCGGCAACCGTGCCGCGGTGCATGCCTTCACCGTCGGCGAATCGGTGCACCGGGGTCTCGTCCGGCTGGCACACGAGACCCGGACGACGCCGTTCATGGTGGTGCACGCCGCCCTGGCGGCGGTCCTCAGCCGCCTGTCGGGCTCGGCGGACGTCACCATCGGCACTCCGATCGCCGGTCGCGGCGAGCAGGAACTCGACGACCTGATCGGCATGTTCGTCAACACCCTCGTGCTGCGCACCGAGGTCGAGCCGGGGGAGCCCTTCACCCGGTTGCTGGCGCGCGTGCGCGAGTCCGACCTCGCCGCCTTCGGTCACGCGGACGTCCCGTTCGAACGGCTCGTGGAGGTACTCGATCCGGTCCGGTCGCAGTCCCATCACCCGCTGTTCCAGGTGATGCTCGCCTTCCAGAATCTCGAACAGACCAGCCTCGAACTGGGTGAGCTCGCGATCAGTCCCGTGACCGCGAACCGCGAACAGTCGCAGTACGATCTGTCGTTCATCTTCGCCGACACCGTGGACGAGAACGGCGAACCCGGTGGTCTCGCCTGCGACCTGCTCTACGCCACCGACCTGTTCGACGAGCCGACCGTCGCGACCCTCGTGCGCCGGTTGCTGCGGGTGCTCGAGACCGTCGCCACCGACCCGGCACGGGCCGTGGGCGACATGGCCCTCCTTTCGGCACCGGAGCGACAGGCACTGACGTCCGTGCACGGTGCCGCCGCGGAGGCCGGCGGCACCCTCGCCGAGATCCTCGCCCTCGCCGCGCGTCGCGACCCGGCGGCCGTGGCCCTGCGGTTCGACGGCCGGTCGGTGTCGTACGGGGATCTGGACGCGACGTCGTCGCGTCTGGCCCGGATGCTGATCTCCCGTGGTGTGGGACCGGAAGACCGCGTGGCCGTGGCCGTGCCCCGGTCGATCGAGTCCGTCACGGCGTTGTGGGCGGTGGTCAAGGCCGGTGCCGCGTTCGTCCCCGTGGACCCGACGTACCCGACCGAGCGGATCGCCTACATGCTCTCCGATTCCGGCGCGGTGCTCGGGATCGCCACAGCCGGAACCTTCGCTACGCTACCGGATTCCGTTCCGTGGCTCGTGCTCGAGGAAGCGATCGAGGCCGGCGCGGGACTGCCGGCGGGACCGGTGGCCGACGCCGAACGCGTGCGCTCCCTGCTTCCCGCACACCCGGCGTACGTCATCTACACCTCCGGCACGACGGGCACGCCGAAGGGCGTCGTGGTCGCGCATGCCGGAGTGGTGAACTTCTGCGCCGAACAGGTGGAGCGGTACGCGGTCACCGCCGACTCCCGCACGTTGCACTTCGCGTCGCCGAGCTTCGACGCCTCGGTGCTCGAACTGCTGCTGGCGTTCGGTGCGGGCGCGACGATGGTCGTCGCGCCGACCTCGGTGTACGGCGGCGCCGAGCTCGCCGGTCTGCTGGCCGGGGAGGCGGTCACCCATGCCTTCGTGACCCCCGCGGCCCTCGGCTCGGTGGATCCCGAGGGCCTCGACTGCGTCCGCGTGGTGATCACGGGCGGCGAGGCGTGCTCCCCGGGCCTGGTGGCACGCTGGGCGACGATCCTGCCCGACGGATCGCGCCGCGCGTTCTTCAACGCCTACGGTCCCACCGAGTCGACGGTGGCCTCGAACATCAGTGACGCCCTGCTACCCGGCGAACCGGTGGTGATGGGCGGCCCCGTCCGCGGAATGCGGGTACTCGTTCTCGACGACCGGTTGCAGCCGGTGCCCGTGGGTGTTCCGGGCGAGCTGTACCTGGCGGGAATTCAGGTGGCCCGTGGGTATCTGGGCCGGGCCGGGCTGACCGCCGAGCGATTCGTGGCCGATCCGTACGCCACCGACGGCAGCCGGATGTACCGGACCGGTGACGTGGTGCGGTGGTCCGGTTCCCCCGGGGACGAGACGACCGGGGTGGTCGAGTACGTCGGCCGGGCCGACGACCAGGTGAAGATCCGCGGTTTCCGGATCGAACTCGGTGAGATCGAAGCGGCTCTCGCGCGGTGCGCCGGCGTCGCCCAGGCGGTTGCGACGGTGCGCCGGGACGGGCAGCGGGGTGAGCAGCTCGTCGGCTACGTCGTTCCCGAGCCGGGCACCGAACTCGACGGCGCCGCCGTGAAGGACTCCGTGGCACAGTTCCTGACGAGCTACATGGTGCCGCACGCGGTCGTGGTCCTGAACTCGATCCCGCTGACGCCGGGCGGCAAGCTCGACCGGCGTGCACTGCCGGAACCGGAGCAGGAAGCCCGGGTCTTCCGGGCTCCGACGACCCCGGTCGAGGAGATCGTCGCGCGGGTCTTCGCCGACGTCCTCGGCGTGGAACGGGTCGGTCTGGACGACGACTTCTTCGAACTGGGCGGCAACTCGCTGGTCGCCACGCAGGTGATCTCCCGGCTCGCCGCCGCGCTCGGCACGGCGGTTCCGGTGCGGACCCTGTTCGAGGCTTCGGCGGTCGCCTCGCTCGCGGCCCGTCTCGAGCAGGCCGACTCCGCCGGCAGCCGGGTGCCGTTGGTGGCACGCCCGCGGCCCGAGCGGGTTCCGCTCTCGTTGGCGCAGCGCCGCATGTGGTTCCTGAACCGATTCGAACCGGACTCCGCGGTGAACAACATCCCGCTGGCCATCCGGTTGTCCGGGTTGCTGGACCGGCACGCCCTGCAGGTGGCGGTCGCCGATGTGCTCGCCCGGCACGAATCCCTGCGGACGGTGTATCCGGACGCCGACGGCGTGGCGTACCAGCAGGTGTTGCCGACCTCGCGGGTGATTCCGGATCTGTCGCCGATTCCGGCCTCGGAGAACGAACTGATCGCCGAGGTCCTGACGATGGCTTCGGCCGGGTTCGACGTGTCGACGCAGGTGCCGTTCCGGGCGCGGTTGTTCGAGGTGTCCGCAACCGAGCATGTTCTCGTCCTCGTCGTGCACCACATCGCGGCCGACGGCTTCTCCATGGGGCCGCTCACCCGTGACGTGGTGGTGGCGTACTCGGCACGGGCCACCGGCGGCGAACCGGAGTGGGAGCCCCTGCCGGTGCAGTACGCCGACTACGCGTTGTGGCAGCGGGAGATCCTCGGCTCGGAGGACGACCCGGACTCGGTCGTCGCGAGTCAGGAAGCGTACTGGAGCGGCGCGCTCGCCGGACTGCCCGACCAGCTCGACCTGCCGTCCGACCGTCCCCGGCCGGCGTCTGCTTCCAACGCGGGTGCGGTGCACGAGTTCTCGCTCGGACCGGAACTCCATGCCGCGATCGGACGGGTCGCACGTGAGCGCAACGCCACCCCGTTCATGGTGGTGCACGCGGCGCTGTCGGTGCTGCTGGCGCGGTTGTCGGGGACCGACGACATCGCCGTCGGCACCCCGGTGGCCGGTCGCGGCGAGCAGGAACTCGACGACCTCGTCGGCATGTTCGTCAACACCCTGGTGCTGCGGACCCGGGTCGAGGGTGGGGAGTCCTTCGAGGACCTGCTCGCGCAGGTGCGCGGCACCGACCTCGACGCGTTCGCGCACGCGGACGTGCCGTTCGAGCGGCTGGTGGAGGTGCTCGATCCCGCCCGGTCGACGGCGCGGCACCCGCTGTTCCAGGTCATGTTGTCCTTCCAGAACCAGGCGACGGGAGCCCTCGAGCTGCCGGGCCTGACCGTCTCGGGCCTCGACTTCGACGCCGCGACCGCCCGGTTCGACCTGCAGTTCTCCCTCGCCGAAACGACCTCCGAGACAGCCGATTCCGTCGGGTACGCGGTCGGGATCACCTATGCGACGGATCTGTTCGATGCGTCGACGGTGGCGGGGTTCGCGGCGCGGTTCGTGCGGGTGCTCGAGGAGGTGGTGGCCGATCCGTCGGTGGCGGTGGGGGATCTGGAGATCCTCGAGCCGGGGGAGCGGTCGCGGGTGCTCGAGGTGTGGAACGACACGGGGCATGCGGTGCCGGCGGTGACGTTGGTGGGGTTGTTCGAGGAGCAGGTGCGGCGGTCGCCGCAGGCGCCGGCGGTGACGTTCGACGGTGTGTCGCTGACGTACGGGGAGTTCGCCGGGCGGGTGCGGCGGTTGGCGCGGCATCTGGTGTCGGTGGGGGTGGGGCCGGAGTCGCTGGTGGGGTTGGCGATGCGCCGGTCGATCGATCTGCTGGTGGGGATGTATGCGGTGGTGGAGGCCGGGGGCGGGTATGTGCCGCTGGATCCGGATCAGCCGGCCGAGCGCAACGGGTACATCCTCGAGGTGGCGGCGCCGGTGGTGGTGTTGACCACGACGCGGGACGGGTTCGTGGTGCCGGGGGAGAGCTCTGTCCGCACTCTGGTGCTCGACGAGTTGGATGTGTCGGGGTACTCGGGTGCGCCGGTGTCCGATGCGGAGCGGCGGGCGCCGTTGCGGGGGTCGAACACGGCGTATGTGATCTTCACGTCGGGGTCGACGGGGCGGCCGAAGGGGGTGGCGGTCTCGCATGCGGCGATCGTCAATCGTCTGGTGTGGATGCAGGGGCGGTACGGGCTGACCGGCGCGGATGTGGTGTTGCAGAAGACGCCGTTCACGTTCGATGTGTCGGTGTGGGAGTTCTTCTGGCCGTTGCAGGTGGGGGCGCGGTTGGTGGTCGCGGCCCCGGACGGGCACCGCGACCCCGCCTACCTTGCTGCGCTGATGGCCGAGCAGTCCGTCTCGGTGGTCCACTTCGTGCCCTCCATGCTCGCCGTGTTCGTCGCCGAGCCGACCGTGGCCGACCTGCCTTCGCTCCGCTACGTCTTCGCCTCGGGTGAGGCACTGCCGGGCGCCGTCGCGGCGCGCCTGCGGACGCTGGTCCCGGGGGCGGCGGTGCACAACCTGTACGGGCCGACCGAGGCCGCGGTGGATGTGACGTTCCACGAGGTGACCGACGCGGATGTGGTGTCGGTGCCGATCGGTGCGCCGGTGTGGAACACGGGTGTGTTCGTGCTCGACGGGCGGTTGCATCCGGTGCCGGTGGGGGTGCCGGGTGAGTTGTATCTGGCGGGTGTGCAGCTCGCGCGCGGGTACGTCGGCCGGTCGGATCTGACCGCGGATCGGTTCGTGGCGAACCCGTTCGGGGCGGCGGGGGAGCGGTTGTACCGCACCGGTGATCTGGTGACGTGGACCGCCGGCGGGGAGCTCGAGTACCTGGGCCGCACGGACTTCCAGGTCAAGCTGCGTGGTCTGCGCATCGAACTCGGCGAGATCGAAGCCGCCCTCGTCGAACACACCGAGGCGGCCCAGGCGGTCGCGCTGGTCCGTGCCGAGCAGCTGGTGGCGTACGTCGTCCCGGCGGCCGGAGCGTTCGACGACGCCTTCGCTCGTCGCACCCTCGAGGCGCACCTCCCGTCGTACATGGTGCCGTCGGCGTTCGTGGTGCTCGCGGAGTTGCCGCTGAACGCGTCGGGCAAGCTGGACCGGAAGGCGTTGCCGGAGCCGGTGTTCGAGGTCAAGGCGTTTCGTGCCGCGACGACTCCGGTGGAGGAGATCGTGGCGAGTGTGTTCGCCGAGGTGCTCGGTCTCGAGCGGGTCGGTCTCGACGACGACTTCTTCGCGCTCGGCGGCAACTCGCTGATCGCCACGCAGGTGGTCTCGCGGATCGGGGCGGCGCTCGACGCGTCGGTGCCGCTGCGGGTGCTGTTCGAGACCTCCACCGTCGAGGCGTTCGCCGCGGAGGTCGGCCGCCAGATCGGTACCGGTGCCCGGCGCCCGCTCGAGGCGGCACCGCGTCCCGAGCGGGTGCCGCTGTCGCTCGCCCAGCAGAGGTACTGGTTCCTCAACCAGTTCGACACCTCCTCCGCGGTGGACAACATTCCCTTCGCGGTGCGACTCCAGGGCGAGCTGGATCTCGCCGCGATGCAGGCGGCGGTGCGCGACGTGATCGGCCGGCACGAGATGCTGCGCACCTACTACCCGGATCCCGACGGCGGACCGCACCAGATCGTGCTCCCCGTGGACGATGCGCTGCCCGATCTGACGCCGTACGACGTCACCGAGGACAACCTCACCGAGGAAATCGTCGCGTTCATGTCCACGACCTTCGACGTGACACGTCAGGTGCCGGTGGCCTCGCGGATCTTCCGGATCACCGACACCGATTACGTCCTGGCGTTCGTCGTGCATCACGTCTCCGCGGACGGCGCCTCGATGGCACCCCTCGCCCGCGACGTCACCATCGCCTACGAGGCCCGGTCCCGCGGGGAGACCCCGGGGTGGGAGCCGCTGCCCGTCCAGTACGCGGACTACGCGTTGTGGCAGCGCGACGTCATCGGTTCGGAGGACGATCCCGACTCCGTCGCCGCGCAGCAGATCGAGTACTGGAAGCGGACCCTGGCCGGTCTGCCCGACCAGATCGATCTCCCCGCCGACCGCCCACGACCTCCGCGTCAGAGCTTCCGTGGCGACTCGCTGCACTTCACCGTCGACGCCGAGTTGCACCGGGGTCTGCAGGATCTGGCACGCCGCCACAACGCCACGCTGTTCATGGTGGTGCACGCCGCCCTGGCGACCCTGATGGGACGGCTGTCGGGTACCGAGGACGTCGCGATCGGTACGCCGATCGCGGGCCGCGGCGAGCGGGTGCTCGACGACCTGATCGGCATGTTCGTCAACACGCTGGTCTTCCGCACCCGCGTGCAGTCCGATGTCGCATTCGACGAGTTCCTGGCTCAGGTCCGGGAGACGGACCTCGGTGCGTTCGCGCACGCCGACGTGCCGTTCGAGCGCCTCGTGGAGGTGCTCAATCCCGTGCGGTCGACGGCCCGGAACCCGCTGTTCCAGGTGGGCCTGTCCTTCCAGAACCTCGCACAGACGAAGTTGGAACTGCCGGGGCTGACCGTCTCCCCGACCAACTTCGAGCTCGAGCTCGCCAAGACCGACCTGCAGCTGACCGTCTTCGACCGCTACGACGAGGACGGGACGCCGGCTCGTATCGACGCGACGTTCACGTGTGCGACGGATCTGTTCGACAAGGGCACCGTGGCCGGTTTCGCGGAGCGGTTCGTGCGGGTGCTCGAGGCGGTCGTGGCGGATCCGTCGGTGGCGCTGGGGGATATCGAGATTCTCGACGGGGCCGAGCGGGTGCGGGTGCTCGAGGCGTGGAACGAGACCGGTCACGAGGTGGATGCGTCGGCGACGTTGGTGGATCTGTTCGACGAGCAGGTGCGGCGGGCCCCGCAGGCGCCGGCGTTGGTGTTCGAGGGGCAGGCGCTGAGTTACGGCGAGTTCGATGCGCGGGTCAATCGCCTTGCCCGGCACCTGATTTCTGTCGGGGTGGGGCCGGAGTCGACGGTGGCGCTGGCGATGCGCCGGTCGGTGGAGTTGCTGGTGGGGATGTACGCGGTGGCCAAGGCCGGCGGTGCGTATGTGCCGCTGGATCCGGATCAGCCGGCCGAGCGGACCGGGTACGTCCTCGAGGTGGCGGCGCCGGTGGTGGTGCTGACCACCGGGCGCGACGGGTTCGAGGTGCCGGGACAGACGATCCCGATGCTCAGCCTCGACACCCTCGACCTCGGTGAGCTGTCGGGTGCTCCGGTGGCCGATGCGGAGCGGCGGGCGCCGTTGCGGGCGTCGAACACGGCGTATGTGATCTTCACGTCGGGGTCGACGGGTCGGCCGAAGGGTGTGGCGGTGCCGCACGGGGCGGTCGTGAACCAGTTGGTGTGGAAGCGGGCGGAGTATGCGCTCGGTGCCGACGATGCGGTGCTGCTGAAGACGGCGGCGACGTTCGATCTGTCGGTGTGGGAGTTCTGGTCGGCGCTGGTCTGTGGTGGCCGGGTGGTGATCGCGGCGCCGGACGGGCACCGCGACCCTCGCTACCTCGCCGGGCTCATGGCCGAGCAGTCCGTGACGACGCTGCACGTGGTGCCCTCGATGCTCGAGGCGCTGCTCGTCGAGACCGGCGGAAGCCTGGCGAACTCGCTGCGGCAGGTGCTCGCGATCGGTGAGGCGTTGCCGGCGGCGACGGCGGGTCGGTTCCTGGCGCACAACGCGGCCCGGTTGGACAATCTGTACGGTCCGACGGAGGCGGCGGTGTCGGTGACCTTCCACGAGGTCGACGACGCCGCGGGTGTGTCGGTGCCGATCGGTGTGCCGGAATGGAACTCGCGGGTGTTCGTGCTCGACGGGCGGCTGCGGCCGGTGCCGGTCGGGGTGTCCGGCGAGCTGTATCTGGCGGGTGCGCAGCTGGCCCGCGGTTATCACGGGCGGGCGGATCTGACGGCGGAGCGGTTCGTCGCGTCCCCGTTCGGTGCCGGTGAGCGGCTCTACCGCACCGGTGACCTGGTGCGGTGGGATGCGGCGGGCCGGCTCGAGTACGTGGGCCGCACGGACTTCCAGGTCAAGGTGCGTGGTTTCCGGATCGAGCTCGGCGAGATCGAGGCCGCGCTGCGCGGACTCGGCAGCATCCGGGACGTGGCGGTGATCGCGCGCGACGACGACCGCGGCGGCGCGCAGCTCGTGGCCTACGTCGTTCCGGCCGGAAGTGCGGAAATCGATGCGGCACAACTCAAGTCGTCCCTGGCGCAGCAGTTGCCGTCGTACATGGTGCCGGCGGCGTTCGTGGTGCTCGAGGCGCTGCCGCTGAACGTCAACGGCAAGCTCGACCGCAAGGCGTTGCCCGCGCCGGTGTTCGAGGCGCGGGAGTTCCGGGCCCCGACCACCGTCACGGAGGAGGCCGTGGCGCGGGTGTTCGCCGAGGTCCTCGGTCTCGAGCAGGTCGGTCTCGACGACGACTTCTTCGCCCTCGGCGGCAACTCGCTGCTCGCCACCCAGGTCGCCTCCCGGCTCGGTGCCGCTCTCGACGTCCGGGTGCCGATCCGCGCGCTGTTCGAGTCGCCCACCGTCGAAGCCCTCGCGGTGTCCGTCCAGCATCAGAGTGCCGACGCACGGCGCCCGCTCGAGGCGCGGCCGCGTCCCGAGCGCATCCCGCTCTCGCTCGCGCAGCAGCGCATGTGGTTCCTCAACCGCTTCGACACGGACACCGCCGCGTACAACGTGCCGATGGCGATCCGGCTGACCGGGACGCTCGACGTCGCGGCGCTGCAGGCGGCGGTCGGAGACCTCGTCGCCCGGCACGAGATCCTGCGCACCTACTACCCGGAGACGGCCGACGGCCCGATCCAGGTCGTCGTGCCCGCCGCCCAGGCCGAACAGGACCTCACCCCGGTCCCCGTCGCCGAGAACGAGATCCTTGCGGCCGTCCACGAACTCGGGTCCACCACCTTCGACGTCACCACCGAGGTGCCGTTGCGGTTGCGGATGTTCCGGCTTGCCGACAACGACCACGTGCTCGCGCTGGTCGTCCACCACATCTCGGCCGACGGTTCGTCGGCGGGTCCGCTCACCCGGGATCTGATGCAGGCCTACATCGCGCGCTCGCAGGGCGAGTTCCCGGCGTGGGCACCGCTGCCGGTGCAGTACGCGGACTACGCGCTGTGGCAGCGGGAGGTCCTCGGCTCCGAGGACGATCCCGAGTCGATCGCGGCGAAGCAGGTGGCGTACTGGAAGAAGGCCCTGGCCGGTCTGCCCGACCAGCTGGACCTGCCCACCGACCGGCCGCGTCCGGCCGTGCAGTCCTTCGCCGGCGCCCGGACCGGGTTCGCCGTCGACCCCGAACTGCACGCCCGCCTGATCGAGCTCGCGCGTCGCAGCAACACGACGCTGTTCATGGTGATGCACACCGCCCTCGCGGTGTTCCTCGCACGGATGTCCGACACCGACGACATCGCGATCGGCACGCCCATCGCGGGCCGTGACGAGCGGGCCCTCGACGACCTCATCGGCATGTTCGTCAACACCCTGGTCTTCCGGACGCAGGTTCGTCCGGATGCGGCGTTCGAGGAACTGCTGGCGCAGGCGCGCGAGGCCGACCTGGGCGCATTCGCCAATGCCGACGTGCCGTTCGAGCGGCTCGTGGAGGTCCTCAACCCCGTCCGCTCGACCGCGCGGCACCCGCTGTTCCAGGTGGGCCTGTCGTTCCAGAACGTCGCTCAGTCCCGCCTCGAGCTGCCCGGTCTGACCATCGCGAACGTCGATGCGGACATGGAGATCTCGCAGTTCGATCTGCATCTGATCGTCACCGACCGGCACGCCGAGGACGGCGCCGCGGCCGGCGTGACCGGCTTCTTCACCTACGCCACGGACCTGTTCGACGAGTCCACGGTGGCCGGATTCGCCCGGCGCTTCCTGTGGTTGCTCGAGTCCGTGGTGGCGGACCCGGCGCTGCCGGTGGGCGACGTGCCGCTGCTCGACGACACCGAGCGGCTCCGGGTGCTCGAGGGCTGGAACGACACCGGTCACGCCGTCGACACCTCGGCGACCCTCGCCGACCTGTTCGACGCGCAGGTGCACCGCACCCCCGACGCCCCCGCCCTGTTCTTCGCGGGCGAGACGCTCACCTACGGCGAGTTCGACGCCCGCGTCAACCGGCTCGCCCGGCACCTGATCTCGACGGGGGTCGGTCCCGAATCGACGGTCGCCCTGGCGATGCGCCGATCGACCGAGCTGCTCGTCGGCATGTATGCCGTCACCAAGGCCGGTGGCGTGTACGTGCCGCTCGACCCGGACCAGCCGGCCGAGCGGACCGGATACATCCTCGATGCCGCGGCACCGGTGGTGGTACTGACCACCGAGCGGGACGCGTTCGAGCTACCGGGGGACAGCTCTGTCCCGCACCTGGCGATCGACACGGCCGACCTGGCGCACTACACCGGTGACCCGGTCACCGACGCCGAGCGGCGGGCGCCGCTGCGGGCGTCGAACACCGCGTACGTGATCTTCACCTCGGGGTCGACGGGCCGGCCGAAGGGGGTGGCGGTCCCGCACGCGGCGATCGTGAACCAGTTGCTGTGGAAGCGCGAGCACTTCGGGCTCGGGTCGCAGGACGCGGCGCTGCTCAAGACCGCGGCGACGTTCGACCTGTCGGTGTGGGAATTCTGGTCGGCGCTGGTCTCCGGTGGCCGCCTGGTGATCGCCACGCCGGACGGCCACCGCGATCCCGGCTACCTGAACACCCTGATGGCCGAGCAGGCGGTCACCACCCTGCACGTGGTGCCGTCGATGCTCGAGGCGCTGCTCGTCGACTCCGACGGGGTGCTGCCCAGGTCTCTGCGCCGGGTGCTCGCGATCGGTGAGGCGCTGCCGGCGGCGACGGCGCAGCGATTCCTGCAGCACAACACCGCGCAGCTGGTCAATCTCTACGGCCCGACCGAGGCCGCGGTGTCGATCACCGCGGGCGAGGTGGCCGATGTCTCCGGGGCCTCGGTGTCGATCGGCGTGCCGGAATGGAACTCGCGGGTCTACGTGCTCGACGGGCGTCTGCACCCGGTGCCGGTCGGGGTGTCCGGCGAGCTGTATCTCGCCGGTGCGCAGTTGGCACGCGGCTACCACGGCCGTGCGGATCTGACGGCGGAACGGTTCGTCGCCTCGCCGTTCGGCGACGGCGAACGGCTCTACCGCACCGGCGACCTCGTCCGATGGGACTCGGCCGGGCGCCTGGAGTACCTCGGCCGCAGCGACTTCCAGGTCAAGGTGCGCGGATTCCGGATCGAGCTCGGCGAGATCGAAGCCGCGCTGCGCGGTGCCGACGACGTGCGCGACGTCGCGGTGATCGCCCGGGAGGACGATCGGACGGGCACGCAGCTCGTGGCGTACCTGGTGCCGGAGGCGGGCGCGGTGCTCGACCTCGCGCACGTGAAGTCCGGGCTCGCCGGGGCGTTGCCGTCGTACATGGTGCCGGCGGCGTTCGTGGTGCTCGAGGCGCTGCCGCTGAACGTCAACGGCAAGCTCGATCGCCGGGCGCTGCCGGAGCCGGTGTTCGAAGCGCGCGAGTTCCGCGCTCCGAGCACCCCCGTCGAGGAGATCGTCGCGGGCGTGTTCGCCGACGTGCTCGGTCTCACCCGGGTCGGTGTCGACGACGACTTCTTCGAGCTCGGCGGCAACTCGCTGCTCGCCACGCAGGTCGTCTCCCGCATCGGCGCCGCGCTCGACGCGAAGATCCCGGTCCGGGCCGTCTTCGAGGCGACCACGGCCGGGGCGCTCGCCGTCGCGGTCGAGCAGCACGCCGGCGGTGGCGGGCGTCCGCCGCTGGTGCCGCAGCCGCGGCCGGACCGGGTGCCGCTGTCGCTGGCCCAGCAGCGCATGTGGTTCCTCAACCGGTTCGACACCGAATCGGCGGCGAACAACATCCCGGTCGCCGTCCGGCTGACCGGCATGCTCGACGTGGACGCCATGCGGGCCGCGGTGCGCGACGTCGTCGCCCGGCACGAGGTGCTGCGCACCGTCTACCCGGAGTCCGACGGGCACGCCTACCAGGTGGTCCTGCCGGTCGCCGAGGCGGCACCCGACCTCACACCCGAACCGGTGTCCGAGGCCGACCTCGTCGCCCGGGTCACCGAGGTGGTCTCCGCGGGCTTCGACGTCACCGACGAGATCCCCTTGCGGGCCAGGCTCTTCCGCGTCGCCGACGACGATCATGTGCTGGTGTTCGTCGCGCACCACATCAGCGCCGACGGCTGGTCCATGGCACCGCTGACGCGCGATGTGATGATCGCGTACGTCGCGCGCGCGGCCGGGCACGAACCGAACCGGGCGCCGCTGCCGGTGCAGTACGCGGACTTCGCGCTGTGGCAGCGTCAGGTGCTGGGCGCGGAGGACGATCCGGACAGCCTCGTCTCCGCGCAGGCCGACTACTGGAAGCGGACGCTCGCCGGCCTGCCCGACGAGCTGAACCTGCCCACCGACCGGCCGCGACCGTCGGTGCAGGCCTTCGAGGGCGGCAAGATCGAGTTCCGCATCGATGCGGGCACCCATCGGCAGGCCGCCGACCTCGCCCGGCGCAGCGGCACGACGCTGTTCATGGTCATGCACACCGCCCTCGCGGTGTTCCTGGCGCGCATGTCCGCCGCCGACGACATCGCGATCGGCACGCCGATCGCCGGCCGCGGTGAGGCCGAACTCGACGAGATGGTCGGCATGTTCGTCAACACCCTGGTGTTGCGCAGCCACATCGACGCCGACGCCGGGTTCGCCGAGCATCTCGGGCGCATCCGCGAGAGCGATCTCGAGGCGTTCGCCCACGCGGACCTTCCGTTCGAACGGCTCGTCGAGATCCTCAACCCCGAGCGGTCCACGGCCCGGCACCCGCTGTTCCAGGTCGCCATGTCGTTCGAGAACCTGCCCGAGACCGGCCTCGAACTGCCCGACCTGAGCGTGTCCACGGTCCCGTTCGACGTCGACAGCGCCAAGTTCGACCTCGCGCTGACCCTGCGGGAGCACACCGCGGCGGACGGCGGGCCGGACGGGATCTCTGCCGAGTTCACCTACGCGCGGTCCCTGTTCGACGCCGACACCGTCGAGGGCTTCGCCGCTCGATTCGCGCACCTCCTCGACGCGGCCGTCGCCGACCCGGCACTGCCCGTCGGTGACCTGCCGCTGCTCGAGCCGCACGAACTCGAGCGGCTGACCCACGTGCGCGGTACCGACGTCGTCAGCGGCGGAACCCTCGCCGACCTCCTGACGGCCGGCGCGTCGCTCGACCCGGACGCGACCGCCGTGCGGTACGAGGGACGGTCGATCACCTACCGCGAGCTCGACGAGGACTCGTCCCGGCTCGCGCGGCTGCTGGTCGAGCGCGGCGTCGGCCCCGAGAACATCGTGGCCGTGGCGTTCCCGCGCTCCTACGACATGGTCCGGGCGGTGTGGGCGGTGGCCAAGGCCGGTGCCGCACACGTGCCGGTCGACCCGTCGTACCCGCCGGAGCGCGTGCGTTACATGCTCTCCGATTCCCGTGCCGCCCTGGGCATCACGGGAACCGCTCACCGGCCCGGCCTGCCCGACGACGCGGAGTGGCTGGTCGTCGACGAACCCGGCCTCGCCTCCGACGTCGCGACCCGGTCGGCGGCCCCGGTCACCGACGCCGACCGTGTCCGGCCGCTGCGCCCGCAGCACCCCGCCTACCTGATCTACACCTCGGGGTCGACGGGCCGGCCCAAGGGCGTCGTGGTCACCCACACCGGTCTCGGCGGCCTGCTGGACACGATCATCGACCTGTACGGCCTGACGTCCCGCTCCCGGTTCCTGCACATCATGTCGCCGAGCTTCGACCCATCGGTGATGGAGTGGATCGCGGCGTTCTCGCAGGGCGCGACGCTGGTCGTCGTGCCGTCGACGATCATCGGCGGCCCCGACCTCGCGGACTTGTTCCGCACCGAACGCCCCACCCACACCATCATCACCCCCGCGGTGATCGGCACCGTCGACCCCGACGGCCTCGACAGCCTCGAGGTGGTCGTCGTCGGCGGTGAGGCACTGCCGCCGGAGCTGGTGAACCGGTGGGCGCCCGGCCGCACGCTGCTCAACGGCTACGGCCCGACCGAGGCGACCGTCATCTCGACCTATGCGCACGTTCTGCCGGGAGACCCGATCACGATCGGCGGGCCCGTGCGCGGCACGACCGCCCTCGTCCTCGATTCCCGGCTGCGCCCCGTCCCCGTCGGCGTCGCGGGTGAGCTGTATCTGTCGGGTGCCGCCCTTGCCCGCGGCTACCACCGGCGTTCGGTGCTCACCTCGGAGCGGTTCGTCGCCGATCCGTTCGCGGCGGACGGTGCGCGGATGTACCGCACCGGCGACATGGTGCGCTGGCGTGTCATGGACGACGACCGGCTCGAGCTCGAGTTCGTCGGGCGCAGCGACTTCCAGGTCAAGGTGCGTGGATTCCGCATCGAGCTCGGCGAGATCGACTCGGCGCTGACGTCCCACGAAAGTGTGGAGTTCGCGGCCACGCTCGGCCGCACGACACCCTCCGGCGGCACCGTGCTCGTCTCGTACGTGCTGCCCAAGGCAGGCGCGACGGTCGACACCGCCGCGCTGACCGAGTTCGTCGGCCGGTCGCTGCCGGCGCACATGGTGCCGTCCGCGATCGTGGTGCTCGACAAGATCCCGCTGACCCCGGTCGGCAAGCTCGATCGCGACGCGCTGCCCGAGCCGGAGCTCGAGGAACGCGAATTCCGTTCCGCGAGTACCGACCTCGAGGAGATCATCGCCGAGGTGTTCGCCGAGGTGCTGCGCCTCGACCGGGTCGGCGTCGACGAGTCGTTCTTCGCGCTCGGCGGCGACAGCATCGTGTCGATCCAGCTGGTCTCGCGCGCCAAGGCCCGCGGTGTCGTGTTCACCCCCCGGGACGTGTTCGAGCGGCGATCCGTCGCCGGGCTCGCCGAGGTCGCGACCCGCACCACCGCGGGGGAGGGCCCGGGCGGTCTGAAGGAACTGCCCGGCGGCGGCGTCGGGGAGGTCCCGCTCACCCCGATCATGCGTGAGGTGCTCGGCTGGGGTGGCGGCTTCGACCGCTTCTCCCAGTCGGTGGCGGTGACGTTGCCGAAGGACATCGACCGGGACGTGCTGGTGCGCACCGTCGGCGCCGTCGTCGACCACCACGACGCGCTGCGGTCGATCCTCGAGCACGACGCCGACGGCGCCCCCGCGCTGCGGGTGCGGGCCACCGGCACGGTCGACGCCGACGAACTCGTCACCCGCGTCGAGGTGCCCGCCGACATCGACGCCGCCGCGCTCACCGCGGTCGCGTCACGCGAGCTCGACGCCGCGCTCGACCGGCTCGCGCCCACCGAGGGACGCGTTCTGCGGTTCGTGTGGTTCGACTTCGGACCCGGCGACCGCCCCGGCGTGCTGCTCGTCGTCGCGCACCACCTCGTGGTCGACGGCGTCTCCTGGCGGATCCTGCTGCCCGACCTCGCCGTCGCGTGGGGGCAGACGGCCGCGGGACAGGACGTCGCGTTGCCGGCCGTGGGCACCTCGCTGCGCCGCTGGGCCCACGGTCTGGCGGACGCGGCGCGCGCGCCCGAACGCCGGGCGGAGCTCGAGCTGTGGCGGTCGGTGCTCGACGGACCCGATCCGCTGCTCGGCGCCCGTGCGTTCGACCCGGCGGTCGACGTCGCGTCGACCGTGCAACGGCTGGAGGTGACCGTCCCCGCGGCCGACACCGAGTCCCTGCTGACCTCGGTGCCCGCGCTGTTCCACGGCAGCGTCAACGACGGGCTCATCGCCGCTCTCGGCCTGGCCCTGACCCGGTGGCGACGCGACCGCGGCATCGACGCGACGTCCGCGCTGCTGAAGTTCGAGGGCCACGGCCGCGAGGAGACGGTGGTGCCGGGCGCGGACCTGTCGCGCACCGTCGGCTGGTTCACCAGCGCCCATCCGGTGCGGGTGGACCTGACCGGTATCGACGTCGACGACGCCTTCGCCGGTGGCACCGCCATGGGATCCGCCGTCAAGGCGGTCAAGGAACAGCTCCTGGCGATCCCGGACAGGGGCATGGGCTACGGCCTGCTGCGCCACCTCGACCCGGTCGGCTCGCAGGTCCTGTCCGGCTACACCACCCAGCCGCAGGTGAGCTTCAACTACCTCGGCCGGGTGTCGGCGGCGGACGTGCCCGAGGAACTCGCCGCGATCGGCTGGGTTCCGACGGACGCGCTCGGTGGGGTCGACGCCGCCCTCGACGCGGACATGCCCGCCAACGCCGTCGTCGACATCAACGCGATCGTGTCCGACGGTGCGGACGGACCGCAGCTCGCGGCCGGATTCGCCTACCCGACCGGACTTCTCGGCCCGGACGACGTCGAGTCCCTCGCCGCCTACTGGGTGGACGCGCTCGCGGCGCTGGCCCGGTACGCGAGCGAGCCCGGCGCCGGCGGACTGACCCCGTCGGACGTGCCGCTCGTGTCGGTGACCCAGCAGGACCTCGAGGCGTGGGAGGCGCGCTTCCCGTCGGCGACCGACGTGTGGCCGCTGTCGCCGCTGCAGTCGGGCCTGCTCTTCCACGCCCTCATGGACGAATCCAGCGTGGACGTCTACACGATCCAGGCCGTGCTCGACCTCGACGGCGTGGTCGATCCGCAGCGGCTGCGCGGCGCGGCGCAGGCGCTGCTCGACCGGTACCCGAACCTGCGGACGGTGTTCGTCAACGACGCCGCCGGTGCCGCAGTGCAGGTGGTGCTGTCGGATGTGCGGGTGCCGTGGCGCGAGGCCGACCTGTCGCAGCTCGTCGCCGACGAGGGCGTGCGCGCGACGGTGCCGTTCTGGCGGGAGGAGCAGGCGCGCCGGTTCGCGATGGACGAGGCGCCGCTGATCCGGTTCGTCCTCGCGTCGCTCGGCGGGGGCCGCTACCAGCTCGGCGTGACCGTGCATCACATCCTCGTCGACGGCTGGTCGATGCCGCTGCTGATGCAGGACATGATGATGCTGTACGCCACCCGCGGGGACGAGTCGCCGCTGCCCCGGGCCCGCTCCTACCGGTCGTTCCTGGCGTGGGTCGCCGAGCGTGACCTCGACGCCTCCCGCGCCACGTGGGCGCGGGTGCTCGACGGGTTCGAGGAGCCGACGCTGCTCGCCCCGGCGACCGACCGGCACCCCGGTGCCGAGGGCGCCGACCGCGTACGGCTGCTGCTCGACGACGACCGCACAGCCGAGATCGCCTCGGCCGCAGCCCGGCTCGGGGTCACCGTCAACACCCTCGTCCAGGCGGCCTGGGGTGTGCTGCTCGGCCGGTCGACCGGACGCGACGACGTCGTCTTCGGCGCCACCGTGTCGGGCCGGCCGGCAGACCTGCCCGGTGTGGAGTCGATGGTGGGCCTGTTCATCAACACCCTGCCGGTGCGGGTGACGTTCGATCCGCAAGAGCCGATCGAGCGGTTCCTGCATCGTCTGCAGCGGGAACAGGCGGAGCTGCTCGAGCATCATCATCTGGGACTCACCGAGATCCAGCGGGTCGCCGGGCCGGCCGTCGCGTTCGACACCCTCACGGTGTTCGAGTCCTACCCGCTCGACGAGAAGGGGCTGGCCGAACAGGCGGCGTCGATCGACGGCATGTCGGTCACCGGTGTCGGCACGAACGACGCCACCCACTACCCGCTGAGCCTGTTCGTCCACGTCGGATCCGGCATGGAACTCGACCTGCGTTACCAGCGTCGGCTGTTCGACGCACGGCAGGTCGAGACGCTGCTGTCGCGGTTCGTGCGCGTCCTCGAGACGATCGCCGGGCAGCCGGCGCTGCCGGTCGGCGACGTCGAGCTGCTCGATCCGGCCGAGCTCGAGCAGATCCTGCACGGGTGGAACGCCTCGGACCATGCTCTCGACGGCACCGAGTTGTTGCTGTCCCGGTTCGGGGCGCAGGTCCGGCGCACCCCGGATGCGGTGGCGCTGGCCTACGAGGGGGCCGAGCTGACGTACGCCGAGTTCGGCGCCCGTGTCAATCGGCTCGCGCGGCACCTGATCTCGCAGGGTGTGGGACCGGAGTCCCTGGTGGGCCTGGCGATCCGGCGGTCGTTCGACCTGCTGGTGGGCATGTACGCGATCGTCGAGGCCGGCGGCGCGTGGGTGCCGATCGATCCGGATCACCCGGTCGACCGCGTCCGGCACATCCTCGACACGGCCGATCCGGTGTGCATCGTCACGACCGCCCGCGACGAGTTCACCGTCCCCGACGGACTCACCGTCGACGCCGTCCTGGTCGACGAGCTGGACCTGTCGGCGATCTCGGATGCGCCCGTCACCGATCGGGACCGGCGGGCGCCGCTGCGCCCGGACAACACGGCCTACGCCATCTTCACGTCCGGTTCGACCGGCCGGCCCAAGGGCGTCGCCGTCACCCACCGCGCCATCGTCAACCAGACGGCGTGGATGCTCGACGAGTTCGAGATGACGGCGCGGGACGTCTACCTGCAGAAGACGGCCACGACGTTCGACGTGTCGCTGTGGGGCTTCTTCATGCCGCTGAGCGTGGGGGCGAAGCTGGTCGTGGCGACACCCGACGGGCATCGTGACCCCGTCTACGTGGCGGACGTCATCGCCCGCGAGAAGGTGACGATCACCGACTTCGTGCCGTCGATGCTCACGGTGTTCGCCGCCCACGTCGACCGCGAGTCGTGCACCACGCTGCGCCACATCTTCGTGATCGGCGAGGCACTGCCGCCGGAGACGATCGAGGGCGTGCGGCGCATCAGCACCGCCGCGATCGACAACCTCTACGGCCCGACCGAAGCGGCGGTGTCGGCGACGTTCTGGCAGGCACCGGCCGACGGACCGGTCGACGTGGTGCCGATCGGCGTCCCGGAGTGGAACGTGCGGGTGCTGGTCCTCGACGGCCGGCTGCGGCCGGTGCCGGTCGGTGTCCCGGGTGAGCTGTATCTGGCGGGCGTGCAGCTGGCACGCGGCTACGTCCGTCGCCCGGACCTGACCTCCGACAGGTTCGTCGCGAACCCGTTCGGGGCGCCGGGGGAGCGGATGTACCGCACCGGCGACCTGGTCACGTGGAACGAGGCGGGGGAGCTCGAGTACATCGGCCGCACCGATTTCCAGGTCAAGTTCCGCGGTCAGCGCATCGAGCTCGGCGAGATCGAGACGGCGTTGCTGGCGCACGAGTCGGTGAACCAGGCCGCGGTGCTGGTCGTGCCGACCCCGACCGGCGACCAGCTCGCCGGGTATGTGGTTCCCGCCCCGGGCCGCGAGGTGGATGCCGGCGAGGTGATCGAGTTCGTGTCGCGGACGCTGCCGTCGTACATGGTGCCGGCGGCGATCGTGGTGCTTGCGGAGTTCCCGCTGAACACCTCGGGCAAGCTCGATCGCAGGGCGCTGCCGGCACCGACGTTCGCCGCGCGCGAGTTCCGGGCACCGACGACCCCGATCGAGGAGATCGTCGCGGGCATCTTCGCCGAGGTGCTCGGCGTGGAACGGGTCGGTCTCGACGACGACTTCTTCGCGCTCGGCGGCAACTCCCTGATCGCCACCCAGTTGGTGGCGCGTCTGGGTGCGGCGCTGGATTCGCGGGTGCCGGTGCGGGTGCTGTTCGACGCCTCCACGGTCGAGGCGCTCGCGGCGCACGTCGAGCAGCACGCCGGCTCCGGCGGGTCGGTGCCGCTGGTGGCCGGGCCGCGGCCGGATCGGATCCCGCTCTCGCTCGCGCAGCAGCGCATGTGGTTCCTCAACCGCTTCGACCCGGAGTCGGCGGCCTACAACCTGCCGGTGGCGCTGCGGCTGTCGGGCCGGTTGAACGTCGCCGCGCTGCAGGATGCGATCCGGGACGTGTTCGCCCGGCACGAGGTGCTGCGCACGGCGTACCCGGAGACCGAGGACGGCGCGGTCCAGGTCGTGCTGCCGGTGACGGCGGTGGTCCCGGACCTCACGCCGGTGGCCACCAGCTGGGACGAGGTGGCCGACCGGATCCGCGAGCTGGCCTACACGGGGTTCGACGTGACGTCGGAGGCCCCGATCCGGGTGCGGTTGTTCACCGTCGGCGAGGACGAGACGATCGTCGCGTTCGTCGTGCACCACATCTCGGCGGACGGCTCCTCGATGGGGCCGCTCACCCGCGATCTGGTGACGGCGTACGTGGCCCGGTCGACCGGCAACGCCCCGGACTGGATGCCGCTGCCCGTGCAGTTCGCCGACTACGCCCTGTGGCAGCGACGGGTGCTCGGCGACGAGAACGACCCGGCGTCGGTGGCCGCGAAGCAGGTGACGTACTGGAAGCAGGCCCTGGCGGATCTGCCGGACCAGCTGGATCTGCCGACCGACCGGCCGCGGCCGGCCGTGCAGTCCTTCGCGGGCGGCAAGATCGACTTCACGATCGATGCCGATCTGCACCGGAAGCTGGTCGAGCTGGCCCGCGGCCGGGGCGCGACGTTGTTCATGGCCGTGCATGCCGCGTTCGCGGTGCTGCTTGCGCGGCTGTCGGGCACCGAGGACATCGCGATCGGCACGCCGATCGCGGGTCGCGGTCAGCGTGAACTCGACGATCTGATCGGCATGTTCGTCAACACGCTGGTCTTCCGTACCCGGGTCGAGTCCGGTGCGTCCTTCGCGGACCTGCTCGATCAGGCGCGGGAGCGGGACCTGCAGGCCTTCGCACACGCCGACGTGCCGTTCGAGCGCCTGGTGGAGGTGCTCAACCCGGAGCGGTCGACGGCCCGGCACCCGCTGTTCCAGGTGGGCCTGTCGTTCCAGAACCTCGCGACGACGAGTCTCGAGTTGCCGGGACTGACCGTGTCCGGTGTGGACGCGGATCTGCAGACCTCGCAGTTCGACCTGCACCTGGTGGTCACCGACCGGTACGCCGACGACGGTGCTCCCGAGGGGATCACGAGCGTGCTCACGTACGCCACGGATCTGTTCGACGAGCCGACCGTCGTGGTGTTCGCCGAGCGGTTCGTGCGGGTGCTCGAGGCGGTCGTGGCGGATCCGTCGGTGGCGCTGGGGGATATCGAGATTCTCGACGGGGCCGAGCGGGTGCGGGTGCTCGAGGCGTGGAACGAGACCGGTCACGAGGTGGATGCGTCGGCGACGTTGGTGGATCTGTTCGACGAGCAGGTGCGGCGGGCCCCGCAGGCGCCGGCGTTGGTGTTCGAGGGGCAGGCGCTGAGTTACGGCGAGTTCGATGCGCGGGTCAATCGCCTTGCCCGGCACCTGATTTCTGTCGGGGTGGGGCCGGAGTCGACGGTGGCGCTGGCGATGCGCCGGTCGGTGGAGTTGCTGGTGGGGATGTACGCGGTGGCCAAGGCCGGTGGTGCGTATGTGCCGCTGGATCCGGATCAGCCGGCCGAGCGGACCGGGTACGTCCTCGAGGTGGCGGCGCCGGTGGTGGTGCTGACCACCGGGCGCGACGGGTTCGAGGTGCCGGGACAGACGATCCCGATGCTCAGCCTCGACACCCTCGACCTCGGTGAGCTGTCGGGTGCTCCGGTGGCCGATGCGGAGCGACGGGCGCCGTTGCGGGCGTCGAACACGGCGTATGTGATCTTCACGTCGGGGTCGACGGGTCGGCCGAAGGGTGTGGCGGTGCCGCACGGGGCGGTCGTGAACCAGTTGGTGTGGAAGCGGGCGGAGTATGCGCTCGGTGCCGACGATGCGGTGCTGCTGAAGACGGCGGCGACGTTCGACCTGTCGGTGTGGGAGTTCTGGTCGGCGCTGGTCTGTGGTGGCCGGGTGGTGATCGCGGCGCCGGACGGGCACCGCGACCCTCGCTACCTCGCCGGGCTCATGGCCGAGCAGTCCGTGACGACGCTGCACGTGGTGCCCTCGATGCTCGAGGCGCTGCTCGTCGAGACCGGCGGAAGCCTGGCGAACTCGCTGCGGCAGGTGCTCGCGATCGGTGAGGCGTTGCCGGCGGCGACGGCGGGTCGGTTCCTGGCGCACAACGCGGCCCGGTTGGACAATCTGTACGGTCCGACGGAGGCGGCGGTGTCGGTGACCTTCCACGAGGTCGACGACGCCGCGGGTGTGTCAGTGCCGATCGGTGTGCCGGAATGGAACTCGCGGGTGTTCGTGCTCGACGGGCGGCTGCGGCCGGTGCCGGTCGGGGTGCCGGGTGAGCTGTATCTGGCGGGTGCGCAGCTGGCCCGCGGTTATCACGGGCGGGCGGATCTGACGGCGGAGCGGTTCGTCGCGTCCCCGTTCGGTGCCGGTGAGCGGCTCTACCGCACCGGTGACCTGGTGCGGTGGGATGCGGCGGGCCGGCTCGAGTACGTGGGCCGCACGGATTTCCAGGTCAAGGTGCGTGGTTTCCGGATCGAGCTCGGCGAGATCGAGGCCGCGCTGCGCGGACTCGACGACGTGCGGGACGTGGCCGTCGTCGTCCGCGACGACGACCGGGTCGGACCCCAGGTGATCGCCTATGTCGTGCCGCAGCCCGGCGTCGTGCTCGACGTCGCCGACGTGAGCACCCGCCTCGGACGGGACCTGCCGTCGTACATGGTGCCGGCGGCGTTCGTGGTGCTCGAGGCGCTGCCGCTGAACGTCAACGGCAAGCTCGACCGCAAGGCGTTGCCCGCGCCGGTGTTCGAGGCGCGGGAGTTCCGGGCCCCGACCACCGTCACGGAGGAGGCCGTGGCGCGGGTGTTCGCCGAGGTCCTCGGTCTCGAGCAGGTCGGTCTCGACGACGACTTCTTCGCCCTCGGCGGCGACAGCATCGTCTCGATCCAGTTGGTCTCGCGCGCGAAGGCCCGCGGCGTGGTGTTCACCCCGCGGGACGTGTTCGAACGCAAGACCGTCGCGGGGCTGGCGGAGATCGCCACCCTCACCGGCGGTGCCGAGCGCACACTGACCGAACTGCCCGGCGGCGGCATCGGGGACGTCCCGTTGACTCCGGTGATGCGTGCAGCCCTCGAGGCTTCCGGCGACGTCGATCGGCTCGCCGTGTCGACGGCGGTGACCCTGCCCGCCGGCGTCGACGCCGACGCGCTGGCCGGTGCGGTCGGCGCGGTCGTCGATCACCACGACGCGCTACGCGCGATCGTCGAACGTGACGCCGACGGTGCCGTCACCCTGCGGGTGCGGGCCCCCGGCACCGTCGACCCGGAAACCCTGCTGGCACAGGGGGAACCGGCGCCCGGCGTGCCCGACGACCTGCAAACCCGCGCCGAGCGGGCCCTCGCGGCGGCGGTCGAGCGACTCGACCCCGCCGCGGGCCGGATGGTGCAGTTCGTCCGCATCGACGACGGGCGCGGCGAGACGTTGCTGATCGTCGCCCACCGTTTCGTCGCCGACGACACGTCCCGGCGCATCCTGATCGCCGATCTGGCCGCCGCGTACGACGCTCTCGCGGCCGGGCAGCCCGTGGTGCTGCCGCCGGTCGGGACCTCCCTGCGCCGCTGGGCGCACGGGCTGGTCGAGGCGGCCGGCCGCACCGAGCGCCGAACGGAACTCGACCGGTGGCGGTCGATCCTGGACACGCCGGACTTCCCGATCGGGGACCGTCCGCTCGATCCCGCCGTCGATGTCGGCACCACGGTCGAGCACGTGCACACCACGGTGCCGGCTGCGGACGCGGAGGCACTGCTCGTCGCGGTGCCCGAGCGGTTCCACGGCACCGTCCGCGACGGTCTGGTCACCGCGCTGGGTCTGGCCCTGGTGCGGTGGCGCCGGGACCGGGGCATCGACGAGACGGCCACGCTGCTCGAGCTGGACGGGGACGGACGCGACTCCACGGTGGTCCCCGGAGCCGACCTGTCTCGGACCGTCGGATGCCTCACCATCTCCTTCCCGTTCCGTGCGGGATTCGGAGGGATCGACGTCGACGACGCGTTCTCCGGGGGACCGGCGATGGGCGCCGCCGTCAAGGCGGTCAAGGAACAGCTGCGGGCCCTGCCCGACGACGGTGCCGGCTTCGGTCTGCTGCGGTACCTCGACCCCGACTCCGCCGGGGATCTGAGCGCTCCGCGGCCGCAGGTCGCCCTCCACTTCGGCGAGCCGGTCGCGTCCGTCGAGGGCGGCGCGTGGTCCCCGACGGCGGCACCCGGCGACCGGACCGTCCGTCCCGCCGGGACGCCGGTCACCACGACCGTCGACGTCACCGCGACCGTCTCGTACGGACCGGACGGCAGGCGGCTCGAGGCGCACTTCGGCTTCCCCGCCGGGGTGGTCGAGCGCTCGGAGATCGAGGAGCTGGCCCAGCACTGGCACGAGGCGCTCTCGGCGCTGGCCCGCCACGTCCGCGGGCCGGGCGCCGGCGGCCTGACCCCGTCGGACGTGCCGCTCGTCCCGGTCGCCCAGCACGACCTCGACGTGTGGCAGTCGCGGTACCCCTCGGTGACCGACGTGTGGCCGCTGTCGCCGTTGCAGGCGGGACTGCACTTCCACGCGCTCATGACCGAGGCGAGCGTGGACGTCTACACGATGCAGGCGGTGCTCGAGCTCGGCGGGGCGGTGGATCCGCAGCGGCTGCGCGCCGCGGCGCAGGCACTGCTGGACCGGTACCCGAACCTGCGGACGGTGTTCGTCACCGACAGCGGCGACCCGGTGCAGCTGGTGCTGGGCGACGTCGAGGTGCAGTGGCGGCACGAGCACCTCGGCGACCTCGCCGAGGACGCCCGCGACGCCGAGCTGGCCCGCGTCCTGCGCGACGAGCAGGTCCGGCGCTTCGACCTCGGCCAGGCTCCGCTGATCCGGTTCCTGTTCGTCGACGTGGCCGAGGGTCGTTCGCTGCTCGCGGTGACGGTCCATCACATCCTGCTCGACGGCTGGTCCATGCCGGTCCTCATGCAGGACCTCATGGCGCTGTACGTCACACGCGGGGATGTCACCGCGCTTCCCGCCGCCCACTCCTACCGGGAGTTCCTCGAGTGGCTCACCGAACAGGACCGGGAGGCGTCGCTCGAGGTGTGGGCGAAGGCACTCGCCGGTGTCGAGGAACCGACGGTCCTCGCCCCGTCGGTGCGCCGACCGGACGCGGACGCCATCTCCTCGGTGCACGTGGTGTTCGACGAGGAACGTGCCGCGGCGGTGTCGGCCCTGGCCTCGAGCCTCGGCATCACCGTGAACACCCTGGTGCAGGCGGCCTGGGCGGTGCTCCTCGGCCGGATCGTGGGTCGTTCCGATGTGACCTTCGGTGCCACCGTCTCCGGCCGCCCGGCCGAGCTGCCCGGCGTCGAGTCGATGGTCGGTCTGTTCATCAACACCCTGCCGGTGCGGGTGGACACGGACGACGACGAGACGATCGCGCAGCTGCTGCGTCGCGTGCAGGCACAGCAGGCGGACCTGCTCGGCCACCACTACCTGGGTCTCACCGAGATCCAGCAGCGGGCCGGCGGCCGGATCGGCTTCGACACCCTGCTCGTGTTCGAGTCGTACCCGATCGACCGGGCTGCCCTGTCGGCGGCCGCGACGGACCTCGACGGGATGACCGTCAGGGACGTCCGGCTCGACGACGCGACGCACTACCCGCTGACCCTGCTCACCCTCGCGCAGTCGGAGATCGTGTTCACCTTCAAGTACCTCGAGCGGTACTTCGACGAGTCCGAGGTGAACGTGCTCTCGCAGCGGTTCGTGCGGGTCCTCGAGGCATTCGTGGCCGATCCGCAGGCCGTGGTGGGAGACATCGACCTCATGGACGCGGCGGAGCGGGCGCACCTCGTCGCCGAGGCCGAGCCCGCGGCGGCTCCGGTCACGAGCACCGGCCGCACGCTCGCCGCGGTGCTGGCGAACGTGGTCGAGGAGGATCCGGAGGCCCCGGCCGTCGCCGTCGACGGCACCGAGGTGCCGTACCGCGAACTGGACGCGCGGTCCTCGCGGCTGGCGCGGGTGCTCGTCGCGCGGGGTGTCGGTGCCGGCGACGTGGTCGCCGTCGCCGTCCCTCGGTCGGTCCGGTCCGTGGTGGCGCAGTGGGCGGTCGCCAAGACCGGGGCGGCCCTGCTGATGGTCGATCCCGCCGACCCGGCAGCCACGATGCCGGACCCGGCCCGGGTGACGCTGGGTCTGACGGTGACGGGCGTCACCGGCCTGCCCGCCGTCCCGTGGCTGCAGCTCGACGACGAGGAGCTGCGTGCCGAGCAGGCGGCGCAGGCCGCGCACCCGGTCTCCTACGCCGACCGGCTGCGCCCGGTCGAGCCCGAGAGCCCGGCCCTGGTGACCGCGACGCGCACGCTCACCCAGGCGGAGGTGATCGACCGGATCGGTGAGCTGCGCGAGCGGTACGGCCTGACGTACGAGTCGCGCAGCGCCGCGGTCGGCTCGCCGGCGGCGGAGGGCGGGGTCCTCGAGCCGCTGCTGGTCACGGCGACCGGCGCGACCGTCGTCGTGGTGCCGGAGGGCGCCGACTCGGGGGAGGCCCTCGACGCGGCCCTGTACGACGAGTGGGTCACCCATGCCCACCTGACCGCCGACGCGCTCGACACCCTCGAACCCGGGGGACTCGAGGATCTGGCGGTGGTGGTCGTCGTCGACCGCGCACCGGACGAGTTGCTCGAGCGGTGGCGCGCGGCACATCGGGTCGTCGTCGTCTGACGCCGTGCCGGCGTGGTGGGGCTCCCTTCGGTCGAGGGGAGCCCCACCACGTTCGGGCAGGTGGGGCCCGTAAAGGTAACGTCGCGGGCGTCTCGGTGGATGAACGGGTGGCGGCTACCGGCCGGTACGGTCCCGCCGAGGACGCCGGGCGCAGTGACTATGCTTGATCGTTCGCGCGTGCTGGCAACGGAATCGAAGCGAAGGATGTGGGCACCTACATGCGGTCTTCTCGACACGACGGCAGTCCGGGCGAGAGCGATCCGGCGATCGCTCCGGAGCCGTCCGCCGGGAGGCACCGCGAACGCCCTGCCCGCAGCCGCCGGCCGGCGCCGGCCCGCCCCCAGCGCGGCGCGCGTGCCCGCACCCAGGTGGCACTGCTGCCCCAGCTGCTGGCGTCGACCGTGGAGGAACGCGGCGACCATCCGGCGGTCGTCACGCCCGGCGGAACGGGCCTCACGTACCGGGAGTTGGACGCGAGGTCGTCGCAGCTGGCGCGAGTGCTGATCGCCCGGGGCATCGGGCCCGGCGACGTGGTGGCCGTTGCCGTGCCGCGCTCGGTGGAGTCCGTCCTGTCCGTCTGGGCGGTCGCCAAGTCGGGCGCGACCTTCCTGCCCGTGGATCCGAAGTACCCCGCCGAGCGGGTTCAGCACATGGTGTCCGACTCGGGTGCGGCCGTCGGACTGACCCTGGCCGCCTTCGCCGGCGCTCTCCCGGGATCGACGCAGTGGACCGCGCTCGACGATCCCGCCGTGGCCGCCGACATCGCGTCCCGCCCCAGCCACCCGGTGTCGTACGCCGACCGGCTCCGCCCCCTGTCGGAGCTGCATCCGGCGTGGATGATCTACACCTCCGGGTCGACGGGCCTGCCCAAGGGCGTCTCCGTCCCGCACAGCGGCATCGGCTCGCTGATCACCGCGGAGCGTGAGCACTACCGGGTCACCGCGGACGCCCGGGTGCTGCACATCTGCTCGCCCAGCTTCGACGTGTCGATGCTCGAGCTGCTGGCCACCTTCGGCGCGGGCGCGACCCTCGTGGTCTCGCCGCCGACGATCGTCGGCGGCGCGGACCTCTCGGAGCTGCTCGCGGCCGAGCGCGTCACCCACACGTTCATCACCCCCGCCGCCCTCGGGTCGGTGGACCCTCGGGGACTCGACGACCTGCGCGTGGTCGTGGTGGCGGGGGAGAGCTTCGGACCCGATCTCGTCGAACGGTGGGCCGCACCCCACCGCGACTTCTTCAACGGCTACGGCCCGACCGAGGCGACCATCCTCGCGGTCAGCAGCGCCGCCCTGCACCCGGGTGAGCCGATCCGCATCGGCACCCCGATCCCCGGCGTGGGCGCCTACGTGCTCGACACCCACCTGCGGCCGGTCCCCGCCGGTGTCACCGGCGAGCTGTACCTGGCGGGCGCACAGCTCGCGCTCGGATACCACGCCCGGCCGGGTCTGACCGCCGACCGGTTCGTCGCCAACCCGTTCGCCGACGGCGGGGCGCGCATGTACCGCACCGGCGACCTCGTGCGCCGCGACGAGGGCGGTGCGATCGAGTACCTCGGCCGCTCCGACTTCCAGGTCAAGATCCGCGGCTACCGCATCGAACTCACCGAGATCGACGCGGTCCTCGTCCGGCACCCGGACGTCGAGTTCGCCACCACCGTGGGCCGCCCGCTGCCGTCCGGGGAGACCGCGCTCGTCTCCTACGTCGTACCGGCAGGTGCGGCCGCGGACCTCGACACCGGTGCGCTCGTCGAATTCGCGGCCGGCTTCCTGCCCGACTACATGCTGCCGGCGGCAGTCGTCCCCATCCCCGAGGTGCCGCTCAACCCCGTCGGCAAGCTCGACCGCGCGGCCCTTCCCGACCCCGTCTTCGCGGTCCGCGAGTACCGGGCGCCGCAGACCCCGACCGAGCAGGCCGTCGCCGACGTCTTCGCCGACGTCCTCGGCGTCGAGCGAGTCGGCCTCGACGATTCCTTCCTCGACCTCGGTGGCAACTCGCTCGTCGCCACCCGGCTCGTCGCCCGGCTCGGCGCCGTCCTCGACACCCGGGTGCCGGTGCCGCTGGTGTTCGAGGCCCCGACGGTGCAGGCGCTCGCCGACCGGCTCGAGGCGCAGGCCGGTTCCGGGGCCCTGCCGCTCGTCGCCCGCGACCGCCCCGAGCAGGTCCCGTTGTCGCTCGCCCAGCAGCGGATGTGGTTCCTGAACCGCTTCGCGCCCGAGTCGGCGGTCGACAACATCCCCGTCGCGATCCGGCTCGCGGGACACCTCGACGTCGATGCCCTGCAGGGGGCGGTCGCCGACCTCGTCGCCCGGCACGAGTCGCTGCGGACCGTGTATCCGGAGATCGACGGCGACGGCTACCAGGTGGTGCTGCCGGCGGCCGAGGCCGTCCCGGATCTCACGCCCGTCGACGTCGAGATCGAGGACGTTCCCGCCCGGGTCCTCGAACTGGTCGGCACCGGGTTCGACGTCACCGCCGCCGTGCCGTGGCGCGTCGCCCTGCTGCGGATCTCGGCCGAGGAGCACGTACTCGTCTTCGTCGTGCACCACATCTCCGGCGACGGCTTCTCCATGACGCCGCTGACCCGTGACATCGTCGCCTCCTATCGGGCGCGTACCCGCAACGAGCCGAACCCGTTGCCGCCGTTGTCGGTTCAGTACGCCGACTATGCACTCTGGCAGCGGGAGGTGCTCGGTGACGAGGACGATCCCGAGTCGGTGCTGTCCCGGCAGCTCGCCTACTGGCGCGCGCAGCTCGCGGACCTGCCGGAGGAGCTCGGCCTCCCGGCCGATCGTCCCCGCCCCGCCGTCGCCTCCAATCGCGGTGCCGCCCTTCGCTTCCCGATCGACGAGGAAGTGCACGCCGCGCTCGCCGAGCTGGCCCGCACCCACAACGCGAGTGTGTTCATGGTGGTGCACACCGCGCTGGCCGTGCTGCTGGCCCGCCTGTCCGGCACCGACGACATCGCCGTCGGCACCCCCGTCGCGGGCCGCGGCGAGGCTGCTCTGGACGACGTGATCGGCATGTTCGTCAACACCCTGGTGCTGCGCACCGCCGTCGTGTCCGGTGAGTCGTTCGCCGACCTGCTCGCCCGGGTGCGGGGCACCGACCTCGAGGCATTCGCGAACGCAGACGTGCCGTTCGAACGCCTCGTCGAGGTGCTCGACCCGCCCCGCTCGCAGGCCCGGCACCCGCTGTTCCAGGTGATGCTCACGTTCCAGAACCTGCCGCAGTCCACCCTCGAGCTGCCGGATCTGCGCATCTCCGGCGTCGAATTCGACACGGCGATCGCGAAGTTCGACCTTCAGGTCACCGTCGCCGAGCAGGTCTCGGACCGCGACGCGCCGGGCGGGATGACGGTCGAACTCACCTACGCCACCGACCTTTTCGACGCCCCCACGATGACGTCCTTCGCCGACCGATTCACCCGGATCCTGCGGGGCGTCGCCACGTCCGCCGTCACCCCGATCGGCACGCTGCCGTTCCTCGGCGACGCCGAGGCCGAGCGGATCCTCACCGAGTGGAGCAGCCTCGGACCCGGCGCCCCGGTGCCTGCCGAGGCGACCCTCGTCGACCGCTTCGAGTCCGTCGTCCGCCGCAGCCCCGACGCCCCGGCCGTCACGTTCGCCGGACGCACCCTCACGTTCGCCGAGCTCGACGCGCGGGCCAACCGCCTGGCCCGGCGGCTCGTCGCGGCCGGAGCGGGCCCGGACGAGCTCGTGGCCGTCGCGCTGCCCCGGTCGGCCGACCTGATCGTGGCACTGCTGGCGGTACTCAAGTCGGGTGCCGCGTATCTGCCCATCGACACCACCTATCCCGCCGAGCGGCTGCGGTACATGCTCGAGGACTCCCGGCCGCGCTGCCTCCTCACCGACGCAGGCGGTGTCCTGCCGGACCTCGGCCTGCCACGGGTGCACGTCGAGGACGACGACCCGCACGCGCCGAGCGGGCCGGTCACCGACGCCGAGCGGATCGCGCCGCTGCGCGCGGACAACCGTGCGTACGTCATCTACACCTCCGGCTCGACGGGCCGCCCGAAAGGCGTCGCGGTCACCCACCGCAACGTGCTGACCCTGTTCGCCAACGCCGAACCGCTGTTCGGGTTCGGCTCCGACGACGTGTGGACGCTGTTCCACTCCTACGCGTTCGACTTCACGGTGTGGGAGCTGTGGGGACCGCTCCTGTACGGCGGCCGGCTCGTCGTCGTCGACTACCTCACGTCGCGCTCGCCCGAGCAGTTCCTCGAGCTGCTGCGGGCCGAGCGGGTCACCGTGCTGAACCAGACCCCCTCGGCGTTCCTCCAGCTCGACGAGGCCGACCGGGTGGCGTCGGTGGAGCGCCCCGACGCCGGTCCGCTCGCCCTGCGCTACGTCGTGTTCGGCGGCGAGGCCCTCGACCTCGGCAGGCTCGAGGGCTGGTACGGGCGCCGGCCCGTGGCCCCGACCCTGGTCAACATGTACGGCATCACCGAGACCACGGTCCACGTGTCGTTCCGGGCCCTCGACCGCGGCGACGCCCGCGCCGGTGCCGCCAGCCGGATCGGCCGCTCGCTGCCGGGTCTGCGGCTGCGGGTGCTCGACCGGCTGCTGCAGCCCGTCCCGGTGGGCGTGCCGGGCGAGGTGTACGTCTCGGGCGATCAGCTCTCGCGTGGCTACCTCGGTCGTCCGGGGCTGACCGCCGCCCGGTTCGTCGCCGACCCGTTCGGGTCGGGCCGGCTCTACCGCACCGGCGACGTCGCCCGGTGGAACGCCGACGGTGAGCTCGAGTACGCGGGGCGCAGCGACGCGCAGGTGCAGTTGCGGGGATTCCGCATCGAACTCGGCGAGGTCGAGGCGGCGCTGGTGCGTGCCGACGGGGTGGCCCAGGCGGTCGCGGTGGTCCGCGACGACGGTCTCGGCGATCGGCTGGTCGCATACGTGGTGCCCCGCGCCGGGGAGGACCTCGACGTGGCCCGCGTGCGCGAGCAGCTCGGCGCCTTCCTCACCGGCTACATGGTTCCGGACGTCGTGGTCGTTCTCGACGAGCTGCCCCTCACCGTCAACGGCAAGCTCGACCGGCGCGCCCTGCCGGTGCCCCGGGCGACCACCACCGCGGGCACGCGCCGCGAGCCGGTCACCGACGCCGAACACGTCGTCGCACAGGTCTTCGCCGACGTGCTCGGCGTCGAGGGAGCCGGGGCGGACGACTCGTTCTTCGACCTCGGCGGCAACTCGCTCATCGCGACGCGGGTGATCGCGCGGGTCAACGAGTCGCTGGGAACCGCCCTGGCGATCCGTGAGCTGTTCGAGGCGCCGACGGTGGCCGAACTCGCCGCCCGGGCCGACGCACACGCGGAATCGGTGGCCCGGCCCGCGCTGACCGCCGGGTCCCGCCCCGACCGGGTGCCGCTCTCCCTCGCCCAGCAGCGCATGTGGGTGCTCAACCAGCTCGACCCCGCCTCCGCGAGCTACAACATCCCGCTCGCGATCCGGCTGCGCGGCCGCCTCGACACCGCGGCGCTCACCGCGGCCGTGCGCGACGTGATCGACCGGCACGAGTCGCTGCGCACCCTGTACCCGCAGGACGAGACGGGGCCCTACCAGCGCATCCTCGACGCCGACGCCGTCGTGCCCGCGGTGGTGCCGGTCGAGGCCGCATCCGAGCAGGAGGCGCTCGCCGAGGTCGTCGCCCTCGCTGCCGAAGGGTTCGACGTCTCGTCGCAGGTGCCGGTGCGCGGCCGGATCGTCTCGGTCGGCGCCGACGACCACGTGCTCGCTCTCGTCGTCCACCACATCTCCGCCGACGGTGCGTCGCTGGCGCCGCTGGCGCGGGACCTGATGACCGCGTACGCGGCGCGGTTGTCCGGAGATGCTCCCGCCTGGGCGCCGCTCGAGGTGCAGTACGCCGACTATGCGCTCTGGCAACGCCGGGTCCTCGGCGACGCCGACGACGCGCAGTCCCCGGCCGGTGCCCAGCTCGCCTACTGGCGTTCCCGCCTGACGGGCGTGCCCGAGCTCCTCGATCTGCCCACGGACCGGCCGCGGCCGCCGCAGCCGTCGCTGCGCGGCGGCACGGTGGCCGTGCAGGTCGACGAGCAGATCCGGCAGCGGCTCGACGCGCTTGCGCTCGCGCACCGGGCGTCGCTGTTCATGGTGGTCCACGCGGCCCTCGCGGTGCTGCTGGCCCGCCTCAGCGGCACTCACGACATCGTCGTCGGCACGCCGGTCGCGGGCCGCGGCGACCGGCGCCTCGACGACCTGGTCGGGATGTTCGTCAACACCCTTGCGCTGCGTACGGACGTGGACCCGGCGGCGTCCTTCGCCGAGTTGCTCGACCGGGCCCGCGCGGTCGACCTCGAGGCGTTCGGTCACGCCGACGTGCCGTTCGAGCGGGTGGTCGACGACGTGGTCGCCGCGCGCTCCCCGGCCCGGCATCCGGTCTTCCAGACGGTGCTGTCGTTCCAGAACACCGAGGCAGCGCGGCTCGAACTGCCGGATCTCACCGTCGAGGCGCTCGACGGCGGCGAACTCGCCGCCAAGTTCGACCTGCAGGTGACGGTCGATCCGCGCGAGCACCCGGGCGGGACGGCCGCCGGCATGCACGTCGGGTTCACCTATGCCGTGGACCTGTTCGACGCCGGCACCGTCGCCACCTTCGCCGAACGTTTCCTGACCGTCCTGCGCGCCGTCGCGGAGAGCCCTCGGGCCGTGGTCGGAGACATCGACATCCGGACCGAGACCGAGCGCTCGGCGCCCGCCGACATCGAGCCCGAGCCGGTGGCGGCCCCCGACCGGGTCGAGCGGACCGTGCCGCAGGAGTGGCAGGTCGCGGTGGAGTCCGACCCGGAGGCCCCGGCGTTCGTCGCGGACGGTGCCGAGGTCACCTATCTCGAGCTCGAGCGCCGGTCGTCGCAGTGGGCCCGGTATCTCATCGCCCAGGGTGTCGGGCCCGGCGACGGTGTCGCGGTCGCCGCGCCGGCCGGGCCGGAACTGGTCATCGCGCTCTGGGCGATCACCAAGGCGGGCGCCGCGATCGTGCCTGCTGTCTCCGGCTCCACGGCCGCGCAGACACCCGGGCTCGGGTTGGCGACGCACGGGGCGGACGTCCGGCCCTCCGCCGCTGCGCGCTGGCTGTACCTCGACGAGCCGGCGACGGTGGCCACCGTGGCGGCGCTGTCCGCCCGTCCGGTCGACTACTCGGAGCGGGTCCGGGTCCTGCAGCCGCAGCACCCCGCGCTGTGGGTGGCCGGCCGTGTGGTCGACCACGGCGAACTGGTCGCCCTCGCCCGCGGCGGAGGGGCGGCGGGGAAGCTGGACTACGAGTCACGGTTGCTGGTGTGCGACGGTACGGCGGAGCAGTGGCGCGTCTTCGCGATCCTGGCGGCCGGGATCGCCGGTGCGGTGGTGGTGGTGGTGCCAGAGCCGGACGCCGACCTCGCCGCCGTGGTGACCGACGAGTGGGTGACCCACGCGTTCGTCGCGTCGTCGCAGGTAGAAGCATTGAACGACGCGCCGGCCGAGGACCTTCGGGTCGTGGTCGTCACCGACCGCGACGAGGTTCCCGCGGGGTCCGCCGCAGCGGGTGACGAGTGGGCGACAGTGGCCGCCGTCGACCCGTGGAGTATGCGGAACTGAATACCGGCCGGTAGATTGCCTGCGGGCGGGACGAGTTCTCCATTCTCTTCCCGCGCGTGGAAGGAGCTGTTCCGTAGTGCAACGCAGGAGCCCGGTCCGGGCAGAGCGAGGTCCGGGCGCGTGAGGCGGGAGTCGGGGGTGCGGCGCCGGGAACCAGGCCGTTCGCGTAGCCGGGCCGCGCGCGTTGCACCGCTGCCGACTCTGCTGACGTCTGCGGTGGAACAGCGCGGCGACCACCCGGCGGTGGTGTGCGCCGCCGGGGGCGGCTCCCTGTCGTACCGGGAACTGGACGAGACGTCGTCGCGGTGGGCACGGTGGCTGATCGGTCGCGGCGTCGGGCCGGGGGATGCGGTCGCGGTGGCGATACCTCGTTCCCTGGAGTCGGTGCTCGCGCTGTGGGCGGTGGCGAAGTCGGGGGCGACGTTCGTCCCCGTCGATCCGCGCTACCCGTTCGAGCGGGTGGAGTTCATGTTGGCCGACTCCGGCGCGGCCCTGTGCCTGACGGTGAACGACTTCTCCGCCGCCGTGCCCGCCGGGGTCGAACAGGTGCGGCTCGACGACGCGGCGACGGCCGGGCAGGTCCGACAGTTGCCCGGGCATCCGATCTCGTACGCCGACCGGACACGCGCGCTCGAGGGCCTCGACATCGCGTGGATGATCTACACGTCCGGCTCCACGGGCCGCCCCAAGGGCGTGGCGGTCACGCACGCCGGCATCGCCGGCGTGATCTCCGCCGAGCGCGGGCACTACGAGGTCGATGCGGACGCGCGGGTGCTGCACGTGTGCTCGCCGAGCTTCGACGTCTCCCTGCTCGAGTTGCTGACCGGATTCTCCGCGGGTGCGACGGTCGTGGTGGCGCCGGCATCGGTGGGCGGCGGCGCCGACCTGGCCGACGTCCTGGCTGCCGCTGCGGTGACGCACGTGTTCATCACCCCGGCGGCGCTGAGCTCGGTGGATCCCGCGGGGCTGACGGACCTGCGGGTCGTGGTGGCAGCCGGGGAGGCGTTCGGACCGGAACTGGTGAACCGCTGGTCTGCTCCGGGCCGGCGGTTCTTCAACGCGTACGGGCCTACGGAGGCGACGATCCTGGCCACCAGCAGCGCGCCGCTGGTGACCGGCGAGCCGATCACGATCGGCACCCCGATCCCGGGTGTGGGAGCGTACGTCCTCGACGGCCGGTTGCGGCCGGTGCCGCCGGGGGTGGTCGGTGAGCTGTATCTGGCCGGCGCTCAGGTCGCGCGCGGCTACCACCGTCGACCGGGGCTGACGGCGGAGCGGTTCGTGGCCGATCCGTTCGGGTCGGATCCGGGAACCCGGATGTACCGGACGGGGGACCTGGTCCGCCGCGCGGCCGACGGTCCGATCGAGTACCTCGGGCGCAGCGATTTCCAGGTCAAGATCCGCGGGTTCCGGGTGGAACTGGGAGAGATCGACGCCGCGCTGACGGCGCGGCCCGACATCGAGTTCGCGGCGACCCTCGGGAAGGTGCTGCCGTCCGGGGAGGCGGCACTGGTCTCGTACGTGCTGCCGGCGGCCGGAACCCGGCTGGAGGTGCCGGCGGTGCTCGCCGGGCTGGCCGAGACGTTGCCCGCCCACATGGTGCCTGCCCTGGTGACGGTGCTCGACGCGGTGCCGCTCACGCCGGTGGGCAAGCTCGATCGGGCGGCGCTGCCCGAACCGGTGTTCGCCCAACGGGAATACCGGGCGCCGCGCACCCCGGTCGAGGAGACCGTCGCGTCGGTGTTCGCCGAGGTGCTCGGCCGCGAGCGCGTCGGACTGGACGATTCCTTCCTCGAGCTGGGTGGGAATTCCCTGCTGGCGACCCGGTTGGTGGCGCGCCTGGGCGCCGCCCTGGAGACCCGGGTGCCGGTGCCGGTGGTGTTCGCGGCGCCGACCGTGGCCGCGTTGGCGGCGCACCTGGAGTCGGGTAGCCTTGCGGCCCAGTCGGTTCCGTTGACGCCGCGGGAGCGTCCGGACCACGTGCCGCTGTCGTTCGCGCAGCAGCGGATGTGGTTCCTCAATCGGTTCGATCCGACCTCCGCGGCCGACAACATCCCGGTGGCGATCCGGCTGACGGGCCGACTCGACGTCGGTGCCCTGCGAGAGTCCGTGTACGACATCGCAACCCGGCACGAGGTCCTGCGGACCCGGTATCCGGAGCGGGACGGGCTGCCGTACCAGGCGATCGTTCCCGTCGCCGGGTACACGCCCGACTGGGTGTCGGAGTCGGTGCGGCCGACGGATCTGGCGGACCGGATCGCCGACGCGGTGGCCACCGGTTTCGACGTGACCGCCGAAGTGCCGTTCCGGGTGCGGCTGTTCCGCGTCGCGGACGACGAGCACGTGCTCGTGTTCGTGGCACACCACATCAGCGCCGACGGTTGGTCGATGGCGCCGCTGACCCGAGATCTGATGACCGCGTATGCCGCGCGTGCCGCCGGCGGGGAACCCGGATGGGAGCCGCTGCCGCTGCAGTACGCGGACTTCGCGCTGTGGCAGCGCGAGGCGCTCGGATCGGAGGGGGACGCCGGCAGTCCACTCGCGGCGCAGGCGCGGTACTGGCAGCGGGTCCTCGCGGATCTGCCCGAGGAGTTGCACCTGCCGACCGACCGCGCCCGCCCCCCGGTGCAGTCCTTCGCCGGCGGCCGGATCGCCTTCGCCATCGATGCTCCGACGCATCGGCGGGCCGCGGAACTGGCGCGGCAGAACGGGTCGACCCTGTTCATGGTCCTGCACACCGCACTCGCGGTGTTCCTCGCCCGGATGTCGTCGTCGCACGACATCGCCGTGGGTACCGCGGTCGCCGGCCGCGGTGACGCCGCGCTGGACGAGATGGTCGGCATGTTCGTCAACACCCTGGTGTTGCGGACCCGGATCGATCCCGGTTCCGGGTTCGCGGACCACCTCGCACGAGTCCGCGACAGCGACCTCGAGGCGTTCGCCCACGCGGAGATCCCCTTCGAGCGGGTGGTGGAACTGCTCGCGCCGGAGCGTTCGACCGCGCGGCACCCGCTGTTCCAGGTGGCCCTCGCACTCGAGAACCTGCCCCCGGCGGGGCTCGAGCTGCCGGGCCTGAGCCTGGCGGCGGTGCCGTTCGAGGTGACCACCGCGAAGTTCGACCTGTCGCTGACCCTGCGCGAGCACACGGACCTCGACGGGGAACCGGCGGGAATGTCGGCGGAGCTCGTCTTCGCCCGGGATCTGTTCGATGACGAGACGGTGGCCGGATTCGCGCGACGGTTCGTGCGGTTGCTGGCCGGCGCCGTGGCGGAGCCGGCCGTGCCGGTCGGCGACCTCGCGCTCCTCACCGGCGACGAGGCCGCCCGGCTCACGCGGGTCCCGGACGCCGCGCCGGGCGGTGCCCGCACGCTTGCCGAGATCCTGACGGCGGCGGTCTCCCGCAACCCCGAGGCGCCGGCCGTCCGGTACCGGGACCGGACGATCACCTACCGCGAACTCGACGAGTCGTCGTCGCGGCTCGCGCGGGAGCTGGCCGCACGCGGCATCGGCCCCGACGACGTCGTGGCCCTGGCGTTCCCGCGTTCGTACGAGATGGTGCTCGGGGTGTGGGCGGTCGCGAAGGCCGGCGCCGCGCACCTTCCGGTGGACCCGTCCTATCCGGTGGACCGGGTCCGGTACATGCTCGCCGATTCCGGTGCGGCGGTGTGCCTCACCTCCACCGAATACGCCTCCGCGCTGCCCGGATCCGCGGTCCGGCTGGAACTGGACGATCCCGAGTTCGCGCGGGCCGTCGCGGCACGATCCGCCGCCGGGGTGCCCGAGCGCGTACGGCCGCTGTCGGCGCAGCACGCGGCATACGTCATCTACACGTCGGGGTCGACCGGGCAGCCCAAGGGAGTGGTGGTCACCCACGCCGGCCTCGACCCGCTCCTCGAGACCGCCGTGACCCTGTACGGCGTGACGTCGCGGGCGCGCTTCCTGCACGTGTGCTCGCCGAGTTTCGACCCGTCGGTGCTCGAATGGATGGTCGCGTTCTCCCAGGGTGCGACGCTGGTCGTGGTGCCGTCCACGATCGTCGGCGGGCCGGAACTGGCGGAACTGATCCGGGCCGAACGGGTCAGCCACACCATCATCACCCCGGCCGTCCTCGGGACGGTCGATCCGTCGGGCCTCGAGAGCCTCGAGGCCGTATCGGTCGGCGGGGACGTGACCTCGCCGCACCTGCTGGCACGGTGGGCGCCGGGGCGGAAGTACTTCAACGGCTACGGGCCGACCGAGACGACGATCATCTCCTCGTTCGCGCGGCTGCAGCCCGGGCGTCCGGTGACCGTCGGCCGGCCCGTCCCGGGAGTGTCCGCACTGGTGCTCGACTCCCGGCTGCGGCCGGTGCCGACCGGCGTCGTGGGCGAGCTGTACCTGGCCGGGACTGCTCTCGCTCGGGGATACCACCGGCGCAGCGGCCTGTCGGCCGCGCGGTTCGTGGCGAATCCGTTCGGGACGCCGGGCACCCGGATGTACCGAACCGGTGACCTGGTGCGATGGCGCGGCACCGGTGCGGTCGCCGAGCTGGAATACCTCGGGCGCGGCGACTCCCAGGTCAAGCTGCGTGGATTCCGGGTCGAACTCGGCGAGATCGACGCCGCGCTCGAGCGGCATCCGTCGGTCGCGCAGGCGGCGACGGTGCTGCACCCCGATCCGCACGGCGGGGACAGGCTGGTCGGTTACGTCGTCGGCGCCGCCGGCGCCGTGCCCGACCCTGCACACCTGCGCGAGTTCCTCGCCGGGAAGCTGCCGCACCACATGGTGCCCGGCCGTGTCGTCGTGCTCGACGCCCTGCCCCTCACCGGCGGAGGCAAGCTGGACAAGCGGGCACTGCCGGTGCCGCAGCCCGAGTCGACCGAGTACTGCGCCCCGGCGACGGACGACGAGCAGGCGGTCGCAGACGTGTACGGCGCCGTGCTCGGGCTCGAGCGGGTCGGCCGCGCCGACGACTTCTTCGCGCTCGGCGGCAACTCGCTGCTCGCGATGCAGGTCGTCGCGCGGCTCGATGCCGCCCTCGGCGTCCGGGTGCCGGTGCGGACGTTGTTCGAGGCGCCCACGGTGTCGGCCCTGGCGGCGCGGATGGGGGACCCCATCGCCGTCCCGTCCCGGACGCCCCTGCGGCGCCGGCAGCGCCCCGAGCGGATTCCGCTGTCGCTCGCGCAGCGGCGGATGTGGTTCTTCAACCGGTTCGACCCGGACTCCGCCGCCTTCAACATCCCGCTCGTGCTGCGACTGACCGGCGAGCTGGACGTGCCCGCCCTGCAGGCGGCACTGCGCGACCTGCTCGCCCGGCACGAGGCGCTGCGCACCGTCTTCCCCGACTCCGATGCCGGACCGTTCCAGGTGATCGTGCCGGTCGAGGACGTACCGGTCGATCCGGCGCCGCAGGACGTGACCGAGGACGAGCTGCCCTCGCGGATCGCCGCACTCGTCTCCCGCGGCTTCGACGTCACCGCCGCGGTACCCGTCCGGGCGGCCCTGCTGCGCCTCACCGACCGGGACCACGTGCTGGTCGTCGTCGTCCACCACATCGCCGGCGACGGCGGATCCCGGGCCCCGATGGCCCGGGACCTGGCCACCGCGTACCTGGCCCGGAGAGCGGGCGACGAGCCGGCGTGGGAACCCCTGCCCGTCCAGTACGCCGACTACGCACTGTGGCAACAGGATGTGCTGGGATCCGAGGACGACCCCGACTCGCTGCTCTCGCGTCAGATGCACTACTGGACCACGGCGCTGGCGGGCCTGCCGGACCTGCTGGAGCTGCCGACCGACCGCCCGCGGCCCGCCGTGCAGACCGGACGCGGCGCGAGCGTCGACTTCACACTGGACGAGTCGTCGGCCGCCCGGCTCGATCGGCTCTCGCGGGACCACGGGGTGACGTTCTTCATGCTCGTGCACGCCGCGCTCGCGGTCCTGCTGGCCCGCCTGTCCGGTACCGACGACATCCCCGTCGGGGCACAGGTCGCCGGCCGCGGCGAGGAGGCACTGGACGATCTCGTGGGGATGTTCGGCAACACCCTCGTGCTGCGTACCCGGATCGACCCGGACGCCACCTTCGCCGAGATCCTCGCCGCCGTGCGAGAGGTCGACCTCGCCGCGTTCGGCAACCCCGACGTTCCGCTCGAACGTCTCGTGGAGGTCCTCGATCCCGTCCGGTCCACCGCGCATTCGGCGCTGTTCCAGGTGCTGCTCGTGGTGCACAACTTCGCCCGCTCCGAGATCGCACTGCCGGACCTGCAGATCGCGCCGGTCGGAACGCCCCCGGGCGGCGCCAAACTCGACCTCGAGCTCCACCTGACCGAGATGCGCGACGAGCAGGGTCGCCGCGAGGGGATAGCCGGGTCCGTCGTCTACGCCTGTGACCTGTTCGACGAGGGCACCGTGCGGACGTTCGCTGCGAGGCTCGTGTCGATCCTGGAGGTGGCGGCGGCCGATCCGGGCGTTGCGGTCGGCGGCATCGACCTGCGCACGGCGGAGGAACGCGCCCGGCTCGACGAGCTGAACCGGACGGCTGCGCCGCTCGGCGACCGGTCGGTCCTGGACGCGTTCACCCGGCAGGCGCGGCGCACCCCGGACGCGACGGCAGTCGTCTTCGAGGACACCGCGCTGACCTACGCGCAGTTCGCCTCCCGGGTGGACCGGCTCGCACGGCGTCTCGTCGCGTGCGGCGTCGGTCCCGAGCGCCTGGTCGGTGTCCACATGAGCCGATCGGTCGAGATGATGGTCGGCATCTATGCGGTGCTCCGGGCCGGTGGCGGGTACGTGCCGCTCGACCCGGAGCATCCCGCCGAGCGAACGGCGTACGTCCTCGACACCGCCGAGCCGGTGCTGGTACTGACCACGACGCACGACCGGGGCACGCTCCCCGGATCCGTCCCGGTGCTCGTGGTCGACGAATCGGACGTCGCACCGACGCCGGTCACCGAGTTCGCCGACCACGAGCGGCTGGCGCCGCCGCACGAGGCGCACATCGCCTACGTGCTCTACACCTCCGGGTCGACGGGCCGGCCCAAGGGGGTAGCCGTCACCCACGGCGCCGTCGTCAACCAGATGACCTGGATGCGCGAACGCTACGACTTCGGCGTCGGGGACACGGCTCTGCAGAAGACCCCTGTCACGTTCGACGCGTCGGTGTGGGAGCTGTTCTTCCCGTTGCAGGTCGGTGCACGCCTCGTGATCGCGGCACCGGGAGGCCATCGCGACCCGGACTACCTGGCCCGTCTCTCGCGGCAGTGGGCCGTCGGCATCCTCGAGTTCGTCCCGACGATGCTCGCCCTGTTCCTCGCGGATCCCGACCTCGAACTTCCGGCGACGCTCAGGTATCTGTCCGTCGGTGGCGAGGCGCTGCCCGCCGAGCTCGCGGCACGATTCGCGGAACGCTCGGATGCGCTGCTGGACAACACGTACGGTCCGACCGAGGCGACCGTCACCGCGACCGTGCTGCGGTGCGACGGACGTCGCGGCGATGCCGGCACCGTTCCGATCGGCCACCCGATCCGCAACACCACCGCCTACGTTCTCGACGGGCGGCTGAACCCGGTGCCGATCGGGGTGCCGGGGGAGCTGTATCTCGGTGGGGTGCAACTTGCCCGTGGCTACCACGGCCGACCGGATCTGTCCGCGGAACGGTTCGTCGCGCACCCCGGCGGGGCGCGGATGTACCGCACCGGCGACCGGGTCCGATGGTTGCCGGACGGAACCCTCGAATTCCTGGGCCGCAACGACTTCCAGGTGAAGGTGCGCGGCCTGCGAATCGAGCTGGGGGAGATCGAGGCGGCACTCCTGGCGCAGCCGGAGATCGCGCAGGCCGCCGTGACCGTCCACGACGGGACCCACGGTGCGCAGCTCACCGCGTACGTCGTGCCGGCGGACGGTGCCGCGGTCGACGGTGCCACCGTTCGTGCGGCCGTGGGACGCGTGCTGCCGCGGTACATGGTGCCCGACGTGGTGACCGTGCTCGGGACGCTCCCGCTCACCACCTCCGGGAAGGTGGATCGCCGAGCCCTGCCCGAACCCGTCCCGGCCGTCCGGGAGTTCCGCCCGCCCGCCACCGCGGTCGAAAGGACCGTCGCCTCGGTGATCGGGGAGGTGCTCGGCGCGGAGCGACTCGGTCTCGACGACGACTTCTTCGCGCTCGGCGGGAATTCGCTGATCGCCACGCGCGTCGTCGCCCGGCTCGGGGCGGCGCTGCACGCGTCGGTCCCCGTGCGCGTGATCTTCGAGGCGTCGACGATCGAGTCGCTGGCGGCAGCCGTGGAACGCCGCATCGGGTCCGGCGGCTCGCCCGCCCTGGCCGCCCGGCCGCGTCCGGAACGGATTCCGCTGTCGCCCGCCCAGCAGCGGATGTGGTTCCTCAGCCGGTTCGAGGCGACCGCCGCGGCCTACAACATTCCGATGGCTGTGCGGCTGACCGGGCGACTCGATCGGGCGGCGCTGCAGTCGGCGATCGCCGACGTCGTCGCCCGCCACGAGGTCCTCCGGACCTTCTACCCCGAGGTCGACGGGGTGCCGGTCCAGCAGATACTGCCCGCCGGCGCCGGTGCGCCCGCCCTGGACCCGACGGACGTCGACGAACCGGCACTCCGCGCCGCCGTCCGGTCGGCGGCGGCGACCCGGTTCGATGTCACCAGGTCCGTGCCGGTCCTCGTGCGGCTGTTCCGGTTGTCCCCGGCCGAACACGTCCTGCTCGTCGTGGTGCACCACATCGCAGCGGACGGATACTCCGTGGCGCCGCTCGTCCGTGATCTGGCCCACGCGTACAGCGCGCGCCAGGCGGGCCGCGAACCTGCGTGGCAGCCACTTCCCGTGCAGTACGCGGACTACACCCTGTGGCAGCGGGACCTGTTGGGCAGCGAAACCGACCCGGCGTCGCGTGTCTCCCGCCAGCTCGCCTTCTGGGCCGACGAACTGGCCGGTCTGCCCGACCAGTTGCCGGTGCCCACGACCCGGCCGCGGCCCCCGGTTCAGTCCTACCGGGGCGACCGGGTTCCCGTCACGATCGACGCGGACCTGCACGGCAGGGTGGCGGCACTCGCGGCGGCAACGAGGACGACGCCGTTCACCGTCGTGCACGCCGCCTTCGCGGTGCTGCTGGCCCGGCTGTCCGGCACCGAGGACGTCGCCGTGGGCACCCCGGTGGCCGGCCGAGGCGAGGCAGCCCTCGACGACCTGATCGGGATGTTCGTGAACACCCTCGTGTTCCGGACGCGGGTCGACCCGGCCGCCTCCTTCACTTCGCTGCTCGCGCAGGCCCGGGAGAAGAACCTCCAGGCCCTGGCCCACGCGGACGTCCCGTTCGAACAGCTCGTCGAGGCGCTGGCGCCGGCCCGGTCCATGGCGCGGCATCCGCTGTTCCAGGTGGGCCTGTCGTTCCAGAACCTCGGAGCGGTCGATTTCGAACTCCCCGGCCTGACGGCGGCCCGGGTCGACGTCACAGGGGAGATCGCCCAGTTCGACCTGCACCTGATCGTCGGTGACAGCTACGCGGCGGACGGGACGCCGGCGGGGATCGGCGGGCATCTGTCGTACGCCACCGATCTCTTCGACGGCCACGCGGCGGCGTCCGTCGCGGACCGGTTCGTCCGGATCCTGGGCGAACTGGTCTCGGCTCCCGACCGCGCGGTCGGCGACGCCGATCTCCTCGTCGACGGGGAACGACAGGCGCTGCTCGAGGCCGCGAACGACACCCGCGTCGACAGTCCGGGCGGCGACCGTGCGGGCGGCGACTGTGCGGTCGGCGACTGCTTGCCCGATCTGCTCCGGCGCCAGGTACGCGAACGCCCGGACGAGGTCGCGCTCGTCGGGGACGGGGTGCAGTTGACGTACGGTGAGCTCGGCGACCGCGTCGCCCGGCTGGCCCGCGCGCTGGTGGCGGTGGGTGTCGGGCCGGAGGTCCGGGTCGGTCTGCTGATTCCCGGATCGGTGGAGCTCGTCGTCGCGATGTACGCGGTGTCCGCCGCCGGGGGCGCGTACGTTCCGCTCGATCCGTCGCTTCCGGCCGCACGGCTGGTGCGCATGGTCGCGGCGGCGCGGCCGGCGACGGTGCTCGTGTCCGCGGCATCCGCCGGCGTCGCGAGCGAGGTGGTGCCGGAGCCGGTCCGGGTTCTCGATGTCTCGAGGGTGGATCTGTCGCAGCACTCGGCGGCCCCGGTGACCGACGCGGACAGGACTGCGCCGCTGCATCCCGCGAACCTCGCCTACATCTTGTTCACGTCGGGATCGACGGGTGTGCCCAAGGGCGTGGCGGTGGACCACGGCGCGGTGGTCAACCAGTTGCGTTGGCTGCATGCGGAGTTCGAGTTCGGTCCGGGGGAGGTGACGGTACAGCGGACCGTGGCCACGTTCGACCTGTCGGTGTGGGAGTTCTGGGGCGCCACGACATGCGGCGGCCGGCTGGTGGTTGCCGATCCCGAGTCCCGCCGCGATCCGGACCGCCTGCTCGCGCTCGTCGAACGCGAAGCCGTCACGACGCTGTACCTGGTTCCATCCCTGCTGAGCGCCCTGATCTCTGGTGCAGGCGGAGAGCTGCCCACCTCGGTGCGACGGGTGCTCTCGATCGGGGAGACGCTCCCGGGGGCTGTCGCCGGGGCGTGCCGCCGGTCGAGCCGGGCGGAACTCGTCAACCTGTACGGACCCACCGAGGCGGCCGTGTCGGTCACGGCGCACCGGGTCACGGCGGCGGACGCCGACCAGGTGCCGATCGGGGTGCCCGAGTGGAACACCCGCGTCTATGTACTCGACCGGCGGCTGCGCCCCGTGCCCACCGGAGTGACCGGTGAGCTCTATCTGGCGGGCCGGCAGCTCGCGCGGGGATACAGCGGAAGCCCCGGGGTGACCGCGGACCGGTTCGTTGCCGACCCCTTCGGGGCCGGGGGACGGCTGTACCGCACCGGCGATCTGGCCCGGTGGACCGCTGAGGGAGTCCTCGAGCACGTCGGGCGTGGCGACTCCCAGGTCAAGCTTCGCGGATTCCGGATCGAGCTCGGCGACATCGAGGCCGCGCTGCTGCGCCTGCCCATCGTGTCGGCCGCGGTCGCGACGGTGCATCAGGACGCGGCGACCGGCGCGCGGATCGTCGCGTATGTCGTTGCTGCACAGAACGAATCGGACTTCGATGCGACGTCCCTGCGCAGCGAGCTCGCGGACGAACTGCCGAACTACATGGTGCCGGCTTCGATCGTGCGCCTGGACCGGCTCCCCGTCGGGGCGACGGGCAAGGTCGATCGTGGCGCGCTGCCCGTGCCGATGCCCGCGCGGGCGTCCTACCGGGCTGCGGCGACGCCGGTCGAGCGCGCGGTTGCGCAGGTGTTCGCGGACGTCCTCGCCGCGGACCGGGTCGGATCCGACGACGACTTCTTCGTTCTCGGCGGGTCGTCCCTCGTGGCCGTGCGGGTGACCCGTGAGCTCACCCGCCGACTCGATCGTCCGATCCCGCTCGAATGGGTGTTCGCTCATCCGGCGGTGGCCGACCTGGCGGCCCGGATCGAGCGGTCGGCGGACGAGGAGCCGGCGGCAAGCGGAGGCTCCGACTCGGCCCTGGCCGTGCTGCTGCCGCTGCGCGAGGGCGACGAGGGGCGCGATCCGGTGTTCTTCGTGCACCCGGTGATCGGGCTCGCCTGGAGTTTCGCATCGCTCGCCCGGTACGTCGAGCCGGGCCGCCCGGTCTACGGATTGCAGTCCCCGGCACTGTCGGGCGAGTCGGATCTCCCCGATTCGATCGCGTCCTGGGCGGGCCGGTACGTCTCGGAGGTCCGGCGGGTCCACCCGGACGGTCCCTTCCATCTGGTGGGGTGGTCCCTCGGCGGAGTGATCGCGCACGAGATGGCGGTCCAGCTCCAGCGGGCCGGACTCGAGGTCGGTTCGCTCGTGCTCCTCGACTCCTCCCTGCCCGACGCCGTGCGCTCCTCGGTCGATCCGGTCTCGGTGGCGGCAGTGGCCCTGAATGCGAGCCACGGTGGCGGACCCGGTGGGGTCGAGGACGGTCTCGAGGTGCTCGCCGACGACATCGACCCGGATCTGTCGGCGTCCGTCCTGACGAGCATCGAGCGCTCGTTCGATGCGCTCGAGGGGCATGTTCCGGGCCGGTACGAGGGGCGCATGCTGTTCGTCGGCGCCGCGTCGCAGGCCGGGCCGGACGCGGACTCGGGCCGGGACTGGGCGCCCTACGTCGCGGACGAGGTGCATCGGCACGACCTTTCCGTCTCGCACTGGGAGATGACCGGGCCGAGGGCGTGTACTCGTCTCGGACCGCTGTTGGCAGGCTGGACGTCGGACGGTTCCTGCCCGGAATGCGGGTGTGCCGCGCGCTGACTCGTAGGGGTGCGGCATTCCGCGGGCGTGGCCTGCGCGCGCCCGCTGTGTCCGAGGTCACGTCGGACGCCGAAAGTGAATTGTCCAATCGGTGGACGAACCGGGGACGGTGTCGGCACCGGCCGGGTGGCGACCGAGACTGCCGGATCGAATTGCCGGATCGACACGGGCGTCTCCCGCCGTGCGTTCCGCGTCTCTTTCCGAAACCACAGGTGACGGGTCTGCCCCGGCGGGGAGGCGGAGGCTTGCGGGCGCCGCTCACGCGTGGGGCGACTCCGGAACGGCGCTGCGGCGTGCGACGAATCGGGCATCCGCACGGGCCGCGCGGGCACGGCCGGGCGCTGTCCGGAATGCCGGTCTACCTGCCGGTAACTTAGTTACTGGACGTACGAACAGGTGGCACGGTTTGTTTTCGTGTGGAATGGTGACGAAGTGCTCTTGCGCCGGGAATCGTCGGGGTTCCGGTGCGCGAGACGACAGCGAAGCGGCGTCCGCCGGGGAGGGCGGATGTGGCGGCAGTTCGTGCTACCCCGGCGATGAGCGGACCCGGCATGCGCACGCGCACAACGGATCCGGAATTCGGAGGGGACAGCAAGGTGGTCTACCCAACCGTCCGTGGCAAGCTCCGCGCGTCCCGGCGCCGGACGCCCACGACGATGCTGCCGCACCTGCTGTCGGCCGCCGTCGAACGCGACCCCGCAGCGCCCGCCCTCACGGCGGAGGGACACACCCTCACCTACCGGGAGGCCGACGCCGAATCGTCGCGGCTCGCCCGCCTGCTCATTGCGCGGGGCATCGGCCCCGAGGACCGCGTCGCGGTGCTTCTCACCCGCTCGATCCGGTCCGTTCTCGCCGTCTGGGCGGTGGCCAAGGCGGGCGCCGCGTTCGTCCCGGTGGACCCGCTCTATCCAGCCGATCGGGTCCGGTACATGCTGTCGGACTCCGACGCCCGTCTCGCACTCACGGTGGTCGCACACCGGGGGGTCGTGCCCGAGGGGTTCGACACCCTCGTCCTGGACGAGCCCGATACCCGGAGGGAACTCGACGCCTGCCCGGCCGACCCGCTCACCTTCGTCGACCGCGTACGTCCACTGCGCCCCGACCATCCCGCATACGTCATCTACACCTCGGGCTCGACGGGACGGCCGAAAGGGGTGGTGGTCACCCAGGCCGGACTCGCGGACTTCTGTGCCGAGCAGGTCGAGCGCTACCGGCTCACCCCCGCCGCCCGGACCCTGCATTTCGCGTCCCCCAGCTTCGACGCATCGGTGCTCGAACTGTTGCTCGCCGTCGGATCCGGATCGACGATGGTCGTCGCTCCGCCGTCCGTGTACGGCGGCGACGACCTGGCCGAGCTGCTGCGGAGGGAACGGGTCACGCACGCGTTCGTGACGCCGGCCGCCCTCGCCTCGGTCGATCCCACGGGCCTGGACGATCTGGAGACGGTGGTGGTCGGCGGCGAGGCGTGCCCTCCGGACCTGGTGGCGCGCTGGGCGCCCGGCCGCCGGTTCCACAACGGGTACGGCCCCACCGAGACCACGATCATGACCAGCATCTCCGGGCCGCTCGCGCCCGGGGCACCCGTCACCATCGGCAGGCCCGTTCGCGGAGTCGCCGCCCGGATCCTCGACACCCGCCTGCGGCCCGTGCCGGCGGGCACGGCCGGCGAGCTGTACCTGACCGGATCCGGCCTCGCCCGCGGGTATCACGAGCGACCCGGACTGACGGCCACCCGTTTCGTCGCCGCCCCCGGCGGCGCCCGGCGGTACCGCACCGGCGACCTGGTACGGTCCCCGCGTTCGGCACGAGAGGGCATCACGTACCTGGGCCGCAACGACTTCCAGGTCAAGGTGCGTGGCTTCCGCATCGAGCTCGGGGAGATCGACGCGGCGTTCGCCGCGCATCCCACCGTCGACTTCGCCGCCACCGTCGGTTACCGGGGCGCGACGGGGGACACCCGTCTCGTCACGTACGTGCACGCCGCCGCCGGTTCCGCGATCGACGTCGCCGTGCTCACCGCGTTCGTCGCCGAGCGGCTGCCGGCCCACATGATCCCGTCGTCGGTGATCGCGTTGGAGACCATCCCGCTGACGCCCGTGGGCAAGCTCGACCGGGCGGCTCTGCCCGAGCCCGAGATCGCGTCGGCTCCGTACCGGGCGCCGGCCTCCGCCGCGGAGGTGGCCGTGGCGGAGGCGTTCGGCGACGTGCTCGGGGTGCAGCGGGTCTCGGTCCACGACGACTTCTTCGACCTGGGCGGCAACTCGCTGCTCGCCACGCGGGTGATCGGCCGGATCAGGGCAGCGCTCGGCGTCACCGTGTCGGCCGCCGACCTGTTCGACGCCACCACGGTCGAGGCGCTCGCAGCCCGGGTGGCGGCCGCGCCGACGGCCGCGCGCGGCCTGCTGCCGCGGCGCCCGCGCCCCGACCGGATCCCGCTCTCGCCCGCGCAACAGCGCATGTGGTTCCTCAACCGCCTCGACCCGGACTCGGCGGTGTTCAACATCCCGCTCGCCGTCCGGTTGTCCGGCAGGCTCGACGTCGACGCGATGCGGGCCGCCGTGCGGGACGTCGTCGCGCGACACGAGACGCTCCGGACGGTGTACCCCGAGGTCGACGGCGTCGGTGAGCAGCGCATCCTCGACGTCGGCGACGTCCCGCTCGACCTCGGGCCGGAGGACGCGACCGACTCCGACGCCCCGGCCCGGCTCGCGGCCTTCGCGGGAGGGCGGTTCGACGTCACCGGCGAGGTTCCCGTGCGAGTCCGGCTCTTCCGCCTCGCCGACCACGAGCACGTGCTCGCCGTGGTCCTCCACCACATCGCGGGCGACGGCTCGTCGCTGGGTCCGCTCGTCCGGGACCTCGTCACCGCCTACACCGCGCGCTCGACGGGCCGGGAACCGGCGTGGGAACCGCTGCCCGTCCAGTACGCCGACTACACCCTGTGGCAGCTCGACGCCCTCGGCGACGAGGACGATCCCCGGTCGGGCACGGCCCGGCAGCTGGCCTACTGGCGGCGCGCCCTCGACGGCATCCCCGAACACCTCGAGCTCGCCACCGACCGGCCCCGGCCTCCCGTCGTCGGTCATGCGGGGGACCGGGTCTCGGCGCACGTCGACGAGACCACCTACGACGCGATCAGCGCACTCGCCCGCGAGCGCGGCGTGACACCCTTCATGGTGCTGCACGCCGTCCTCGCGGTGCTGCTGGCGCGCGTGTCGAACACGCACGACGTCGTCGTCGGCACGCCCGTCGCGGGGCGCACGGCCCCCGAACTCGACGGGCTGATCGGCATGTTCGTCAACATGCTCGCCCTGCGGACCGACGTCGACGCCGCCGACTCGTTCGCGACACTGCTCGAGCAGGTCCGCGACACCGACCTGCACGCGTTCGCGCACGCCGACGTCCCCTTCGAACGCCTCGTGGAGGTGCTCGATCCGGTCCGGTCCACCGCACGCCACCCGATCTTCCAGGTCGGGTTCTCCTACCAGAACTTCGCCCGGGAAGCCCTCGAGCTGCCGGGCCTGCGGATCACTCCGGTCGAGAGCGATTCGTACGCAGCGCGTTTCGATCTGCACGTCACGGTGGTCGATCACGCCGTGGGCGGCGGCCCGGGCGGTTTCGACATCGAATTCGGTTACGCCACCGACCTGTTCGACGCACCGTCGGTCCGGCGTCTGCTCGCGCGGTATCTGCGGATACTCCGGGCGGTCGTCGACGACCCCGCTGCCGTCGTCGGCGACATCGACCTGCACGACTCTGCGGAACTGGCCGAGATGATGCGGGCATGGGAAGCCGAACAGGCCGACCTCTCCGCGGGCCGGACCCTCGTCGACCTGTTCGACGAGCAGGTCGCGGCCACCCCGGACGCCCCCGCCCTCGTGTTCCGCGGCGGCACCCTCACGTATCGGGACTTCGACGCGCGCGTCAACCGGCTCGCCCGTCACCTCGTGACCCAGGGTGTGGGGCCCGAATCCACAGTGGCTCTCTGTATCCGGCGTTCGGTCGACCTCGTGGTGGCGATGTACGCCGTCGCCAAGGCCGGCGGCGCCTACCTGCCCCTGGACCCCGACCACCCCGCGGCCCGCAACCGGTACATCCTCGATGCGGCGGCCCCGCAGTGCGTGCTGTCGACCACCGGGGACCGGGTCGACGCCCTGGCGGGCCGGACGGTGCTCGACGTCGACCGCCTCGACCTGCGCGACGTCGATCCCACACCGCTCGCCGACACGGACCGGCGGACACCGCTGCGCGCCGCGAACACCGCGTACGTCATCTACACCTCCGGCTCGACCGGACGCCCGAAGGGCGTGGCGGTGCCGCACGAGGCGATCGTCAACCAGATCGCCTGGAAGCGGGCGCACTACGATCTCGGTCCCGACGACGCGGTACTGCTCAAGACGGCCGCGACCTTCGACCTGTCGGTGTGGGAGTTCTGGTCCGCACTCACCTGCGGCGCCCGGCTGGTGATCGCCGCCCCCGACGGTCACCGTGACCCGTCCTACCTCAACGACGTGATCCGCCGTGAGAAGGTCACGACCCTGCACGTGGTGCCGTCGATGCTCGAGGCGCTGCTCGAGGACTCGGCCGGCGCGCTGCCCGCCACCTTGCGCCGCGTCCTCGCCATCGGTGAAGTACTGCCCGCCCCGACGGCGCGACGCGCGCTCGGCGCCTCGAGTGCGGACCTGGTGAACCTGTACGGCCCGACGGAGGCGGCGGTCTCCGTGACCGCCCACGCGGTCACCACGCCGACGCTCACCTCCGTGCCCATCGGCGACCCGGTCCCCAACACCCAGACGTTCGTCCTCGACGAACGGATGCATCCCGTGCCGCCGGGCGTGGCCGGTGAGCTGTACCTCGCCGGCGTGCAGCTCGCCCGCGGGTACCTGGGCCGTCCCGGCCTGACCGCCGAGCGGTTCGTGGCCAACCCCTTCGGTGACCCGGGCACCCGCCTCTACCGCACCGGGGACGTGGTGCGGTGGCGCATCGACGGCGACGGCCGCGGCACCCTGGAGTACCTCGAGCGCGCCGACTTCCAGGTCAAGGTGCACGGGTTCCGGATCGAACTCGGCGAGATCGAGGCCGCGCTGCGCGCCCACCCGGCGGTCCGCGACGCCGCGGTCGCCGTCCACGGCGGGGACCGGCTGGTGGCCTTCGTGGTTCCGGCCGCCGGGCGGATCGACGTGGCCGGCCTCCGCGCGTCGCTGGCCGAGACCCTGCCCTCCTACATGGTGCCCGCCGGCGTCGTCACCCTCGATGCTCTGCCGCTGAACCCGCACGGCAAGCTCGACCGTGCGGCCCTCCCCGAGCCGGTGATCGCCCCGCGGCGCCACCGACCGCCGCGCACTCCCCTCGAGACGGAGGTCGCCACCGCCTACCGCGAGGTCCTCGAGCCGGCGGGGGAGGCCGGCGAGTTCCGAGTCGGCCTCGACGACGACTTCTTCGACCTCGGCGGCACGTCGCTGAGCGCGGTGCGGGTGATCGCCCGGCTGCGCGAACGCACGAACCTGCCGGTGTCGTTGCAGTGGATGTTCCTCACCCCCACCGTCGAAGCCCTCGCCGCCCGGATCGAGGGATCCGCCGGCGACCCGGGTGATCACACCGCGGGGTTCGACGCGGTGCTGACGTTGCGCCCGGGCGGTGCCGCCGAGCCGGTGTTCTGCATCCATCCGGTGATCGGTCTGTCGTGGAGCTTCGCGGGCCTGGCCCGTCACCTCGACCCCGAGCGGCCCCTCTACGGACTGCAGTCGCCGGCCCTGCGCGACGACGAACCGCTGCCCGCGAGCATCGACGCGTGGGCCGCGGGGTACGTGGACCGGATCCGGCGGATCCAGCCCGCCGGGCCCTACCATCTCGTCGGCTGGTCGCTCGGCGGCATCATCGCCCACGCCGCCGCGGTCCGGCTGCGGGCGGACGGCCACGAGGTCGCCACCCTCGCACTGCTCGACGCGCACCCACCGGGTGCCCCCGTCGAGACGGTCCCGTCCGCGGTCAGCGTCGCCGACCTGCTCGGCGCCATCGGAACCGACGTCGGCGCCGGCCTCGACCCGGCGCAGTTCACTCCCGAGCAGGCATTGGAGCTGGTCGCCGACCTGCCGGCCCCGTTCGACGCGCTGACCCTGCCCCGCCTCGAGCGCATCTTCGAAGGCGTGCGCCTGTCCTACCGGCTGCTCGCCGAGCACCGGCCCGCCCGCTTCGACGGGGACCTGCTGTTCTTCGCCGCGAGCGAGGACGGAACCTCGGCGACCCGCGCCGCGCAGCAGTGGCGGACGCACGTCACCGGCACGCTGGCGGTCGAATCGGTCCAGGCCACCCACTGGAAGATGACGTCGCAGGATGCCGTCGCCCGGATCGGGCCGGTGCTCGACCGCTGGGTCGGGGGCGGCCGCTGACCCGTACCCCTCGTCGTCCGCCTGCTGGTCGCGGGGTGTGATCCGCGGCCGACCTCGCGGTTTCGACCGTAACGAAGCGTCAGGCCCCCCGATGGTCTAATGGGGCTGGCGCGTGCCACCCTGCACTGTCGTGTGCAGGGGGCGACGGCCGGGACGATGAGGGATACGCGAGGTGGATGATGCTGGGTGTGCACGCGCAGGACGACCGGCGACGGAGCACGCAGGGATGAGTGTCGACGGTTCGGGGGACCGACGGCCGGACGAAACACGAGGTCGCCGGCCGGTCCGGCAGCGACCCGGCCGCCGACGCGGACCCCGCGTCGCTCTGCTGCCCCAGCTCCTGGCCGCAGCGGTCGAACGTGATCCGGCCGCACCCGCGGTGGTGTTCGAGGACCGCACCCTGAGCTACGGCGAGCTCGACTCGGCCTCCTCCCGGCTGGCACGGCTGCTCATCCGGCGCGGCATCGGGCCGGAGGACGTGGTCGCCGTCGCTGCGACCCGGTCGATCGAGTCGGTGCTGTCGGTGTGGGCCGTCGCCAAGGCCGGCGCCGCGTTCGTGCCCGTGGACCCCAACTACCCGGAGGACCGGGTCCGGCACATGGTCGACGACTCGGGAGCCCGCGCCGGTCTGACCCTCACGGCTTCGGTGCCGGACCTGCCCGGCTCCGTGCCCTGGATCGCCCTCGATTCCGCCGAGACCCGCGCCGCCCTCGCCGAACAGTCCGCAGCACCTGTCGCGCTCGACGACCGGGTCCGGACACTGCGGGCGGAGCACCCCGCGTACGTGATCTACACCTCGGGTTCCACGGGCCGGCCCAAGGGCGTGGTCGTCACCCACACCGGACTGGAGGGCTTCTGCGCCGAACAGGTCGAGCGCTACGCGCTGACCCCGGCCTCGCGCACCCTGCACTTCGCGTCCCCCAGCTTCGACGCGTCCGTCCTCGAGTTGCTGCTCGCCGTCGGTGCGGGCTCCACCATGGTCATCGCCCCACCGTCCGTGTACGGCGGCGAGGACCTCGCGGAGCTGCTGCGCAGCCGGCAGGTCACCCACGCCTTCGTCACGCCCGCGGCGCTGGCGTCCGTCGACCCGGCCGGGCTGGACACCCTCGCGATGGTGGTCGTGGGCGGCGAGGCGTGCCCGCCGGACCTGGTCGCGCGATGGGCACCCGGCCGCCGATTCTTCAACGGCTACGGACCCACCGAGACCACCATCATGACCAACATCTCGCACGCGCTGCAGCCCGGCGAGCAGGTCACGATCGGCCGGGCAATCCGCGGAATGACCGCGCACGTGCTGGACGAGCGACTCAACCCGGTCCCGGCCGGAGTCGTGGGGGAGCTGTATCTCGAAGGCCCCGGCCTCGCCCGCGGCTACCATCGACGCGCCGCGCTGACCGCCGAGCGGTTCGTCGCCGGAGTCGGCGGCACCCGCCTGTACCGGACCGGTGACCTCGTCCGATCGGGCGAGGCCGGGCTGATCTACATGGGGCGCAACGACTTCCAGGTCAAGATCCGCGGATTCCGGATCGAGCTCGGGGAGATCGACGCCGCGCTGGCCGCGCACCCCGATGCCGACTTCGCGGTGACGGTGGGACGGGAGGCCCCCTCCGGGGAGGCCCGGCTGGTGTCGTACGTCCATCCCGTCCCGGGTGCGGACGTCGACCCCGACGCCCTGACCGAGTTCGTCTCCCACCGGCTGCCGGCCCACATGGTGCCGGCCGTGATCGTGCCGCTCGACCGGATCCCGCTGACCCCGGTCGGCAAGCTCGACCGGTCGGCCCTGCCCGAACCGGAATTGCCCACGCACGAATACCGCGCACCCCGTTCCGCCACGGAACAGGCCGTGGCAGAGGTGTTCACCGAGCTGCTCGGCGCCGAACGAGCCGGCCTCGACGACGACTTCTTCGAACTCGGCGGCAACTCCCTCGTCGCCACCCGCGCGGCCGCCCGCCTCGGGGAACGCCTCGCCACCCGGGTCCCCGCGCGGCTGTTGTTCGAGGCGTCCACCGTCGAAGGCCTCGCCGCACTCGTCGAACCCTCCGTCGGGGCGGGCGCGCAGCAACCGCTCGTCGCCGGGCCGCGCCCCGATCCGATCCCGCTGTCGCTGGCTCAGCAGCGGATGTGGTTCCTCAACCGGTTCGATCCGGCGTCGGCCGCGAACAACATCCCCGTCGCGCTGCGCGTCCGCGGGGCACTCGACGTCGATGCCCTGCGGCGGGCCCTCGCCGACGTCGTGGCACGGCACGAGGTGCTGCGCACCGTCTATCCCGAGCACGACGGCATCGGATCGCAACTGATCCTGCCGCCGGAGGAGGCGGCGCACCCGCTCGACCCGGTGCCGACGGCGCCCGACGAGATCGCCGCCGCGGTCGCCCGGCTCGCGACGGCCGGCTTCGACGTCACGTCCGAGGTGCCGCTGCGGGTCGAACTACTGCGGTCGGCCGACGACGAGCACGTCCTCGTCGTGGTCGTCCACCACATCGCCGCCGACGGCGCCTCCATCGCCCCCTTCGTGCGGGACCTGGTCACCGCGTACGTCGCACGCAGCGGCGGGGCGGCCCCCGCGTGGGAACCGCTCGCGGTGCAGTACGCCGACTACGCCCTCTGGCAGCGCGCCGTGCTCGGTGACGAGTCCGACCCCGCATCACCGGCGGCGCGGGAGATCGAGTTCTGGCGGGCCGCCCTCGCCGACCTCCCCGACCGTCTCGACCTGCCGACCGACCGGCCTCGGCCGGTGGAGGCCTCGGGCCGCGGCGCCACCGTCGACTTCGAGGTCGACGCCGCCCTGCACGAGGCGGTCGAAGCCGCCGCCCAGGCGACCGGCACGTCCGCGTTCATGGTCGTCCACGCCGCGCTGGCGGTACTGCTGTCGCGCCTGTCGGGCACCGCGGACATCGCGATCGGCACACCCGTCGCCGGCCGCGGCGAGCGCGCACTCGACGATCTCGTCGGCATGTTCGTCAACACCCTCGTGCTGCGCACCCGGGTGGAGCCCGACGCCACGTTCGCCGAACTGCTCGGCCGGGTCAGGGACGTCGACCTCGCGGCATTCGACAACGCGGAGCTGCCGTTCGAGCGGCTCGTGGAGGTGCTCGATCCGGTGCGATCGGCCGGGTACCACCCGCTGTTCCAGGTGGCGCTGTTCTTCCAGAACCTCGACCGCGCCGAGGTGACCCTGCCGGACGTCGAGATCGAATCCGTCGACCTCGGTGGGGCCGTCGCCAAGTTCGATCTGCAGCTGACCGTCTCGCCCCGCGAGGAAGCCGGGAAGCCCGCCGGAATGTCGGCGCAGTTCACCTACGCGACCGACCTTTTCGACGAGTCCACGGTGCAGGGTTTCGCCGGGCGCCTGATCCGTCTGCTCGCAGCCCTCGCCGCGGGCACCGACCGCGTGGTGGGCGACCTCGACCTCCTCGACACCGCCGAGCACCGCGCCCTCGCCGCGGGCAACGACCGTGCCGTGCATCCGGTCCGGGCGGCCGGGTTGCTGGCCGCGTACCGGGACGCCGCTGCCCGTCGCCCGGACGCGGCGGCCGTCGTCTTCGGCGACGAGACGCTCACCTACGCACAGTTCGACGCGCGCGTCAACCGGCTCGCCCGGTATCTCGTCGGTCTCGGTGTCGGACCCGAAACCCTTGTGGCACTGGCTATCCGGCGTTCAATCGACCTCCCGGTCGCGATCTACGCGGTCGTCGCGGCGGGCGGCGCCTACGTCCCGCTCGATCCCGACCACCCGGCCGACCGCATCGGGCACATCCTGTCCACTGCGCAACCGGTGTGCGTCCTGAGCACCCGCGCGGACGCGGCGGACCTGCCCGGCACGGTCGCCCCCGTCCTGGTCGACGACCTCGACCTGCGGGGCTACGCGCCCGACCCGATCCGGGACGACGAGCTGGCCGGCCCGATCCGTCCCGGCACCCCCGCCTACGTGATCTTCACGTCCGGCTCCACGGGACGCCCCAAGGGTGTGTGCGTCTCACACGAGGCCATCGTCAACCAGCTCGAGTGGATGGCCCACGAGTACGAGATCGCCGCCGGCGACGTCTATCTGCAGAAGACCGCCACCACCTTCGACGTGTCGCTGTGGGGCTGGTTCCTGCCCCTGCGCGCCGGCGCCGCCCTCGTCGTCGCCACCCACGACGGTCACCGCGACCCCGTGTACGTCGCCGAGACGATCGCGCGGCACGGAGTGACGCTGACGGACTTCGTGCCGTCGATGCTGAGCGTGTTCGCCGCGCATGCGCCAGCCGGTACCTGCTCGACGCTGCGGCACGTGTTCGTGATCGGCGAAGCCCTCCCGCCCGAGACCGTCGACGCCTTCCGTCGCGTCTGCGCTGCCGCGGTGCACAATCTGTACGGCCCCACCGAGGCCGCGGTCTCGGTGACGTACTGGCCCGCCGGCGACGAGCAGCAGAGCGTGCCCATCGGCGTGCCCGAGTGGAACGTGCGCGTCTACGTCCTCGACGGCCGGCTGCATCCGGTGCCGGTCGGTGTGCCCGGCGAGCTGTACCTCGCCGGAGTGCAACTCGCGCGCGGCTACGTGGGCCGGCCGGACCTCACCGCGGATCGCTTCGTCGCCGACCCGCTCGGTGCCCCCGGCGCTCGCATGTACCGCACCGGTGACCTCGTCCGGTGGCGCCGCACCGCGAGCGGTGAGCAGGTTCTCGACTACATCGGTCGTACCGATTTCCAGGTCAAGTTCCGTGGTCAGCGGATCGAGCTGGGGGAGATCGAGTCGGCGTTGCTCGCCCAGCCCACGGTCGGCCAGGCGGTCGCACTCGTCGTCCCCACCGTCACCGGTGAGCAGTTGGTCGGGTATGTGGTTGCTGCGCCGGGTGCGACGGTCGAGGGTGCGCGGGTTCTCGACGGGGTCCGGGTGGTGCTGCCGTCGTATATGGTGCCGTCGGCGCTGGTGGTGCTGGAGGCCTTCCCGCTCAATGCGAAAAAAAAAAAAAAAAAAAAAAAAAAAAAAAAAAAAAAAAAAAAAAAAAAAAAAAAAAAAAAAAAAAAAAAAAAAAAAAAAAAAAAAAAAAAAGCGCCGACGACTCCGGCCGAGGAGATCGTGGCGGGAGTGTTCGCTGAGGTCCTCGGTGTGGAACGGGTCGGGTTGGACGACGACTTCTTCGCTCTGGGGGGCAACTCGCTCAACGCCACCCAAGTGGTGGCGCGGTTGGGTGCGGCGTTGGATGCGCAGGTGCCGGTGCGGGTGTTGTTCGAGTCGTCGACGGTGCAGGCGTTGGCGGTGGCGGTCGAGCGGCATGCGGGTTCGGGTGCGGTGGTGCCGTTGGTGCGGCAGGTGCGGCCGGAGCGGGTGCCGTTGTCGTTTGCGCAGCAGCGGATGTGGTTCATCAACCAGTTCGATCCGTCGTCACCGGTTTACAACGTGCCGTTGGTGATTCGGTTGTCGGGTCGGTTGGACGTGGAGGCGTTGCAGGCGGCCGTGGCTGATGTGCTCGAGCGGCACGAGTCGTTGCGGACGGTGTATCCGTCGGATGCGGACGGGCCGGTGCAGGTGGTGTTGCCGGTGTCGGGGGTGGTGCTCGATCTCGAGCCGGTGCGGGTGCCGGAGTCGGAGGTGTTCGCTGCGGTCGGTGGAGTGATCGGTGCGGGGTTCGATGTCGCTGCCGAGGTGCCGGTGCGGGCGCGGTTGTTCCAGGTCGCCGATGCGGAGTTCGTGTTGGTGGTGGTGGTGCATCACATCGCCGGTGACGGTTCGTCGATGGCGCCGTTGGGTCGGGATGTGATGGTGGCGTACGAGTCTCGGCATCGTGGTGAGGTGCCGGGGTGGGTGCCGTTGCCGGTGCAGTACGCCGATTTCGCGTTGTGGCAGCGGCGGATGCTCGGGTCGGTGGACGATCCGGAGTCGGTGTTCTCACGGCAGATGCAGTATTGGCTCGGGCAGCTCGAGGATCTGCCGGAGGTGTTGCCGTTGCAGACCGATCGTCCGCGGCCGGCGGTGCAGTCGTTCCGTGGGGCGACGGTGTCGTTCGAGGTGCCGGCGTCGGTGCATGCCGGTCTGTCCCGGGTGGGGCGTGAGCACGCGTCGACGGTGTTCATGGTGGTGCATGCGGCGCTGGCGGTGTTGTTGTCGCGTCTGTCGGGCACCGCGGACATTGCAGTGGGCACGCCCGTCGCCGGGCGGGGGGCGCGTGAACTCGACGACTTGATCGGCATGTTCGTCAACACGTTGGTGTTGCGGACTCGTGTCGAGTCGGGGGTGTCGTTCGAGCAGGTGCTGTCGCAGGCGCGGGCGGTGGATGTGGCGGCGTTCGGGCACGCGGATGTGCCGTTCGAGGCGTTGGTCGACGAGTTTGCGCCGGTGCGGTCGACGGCCCATTCGCCGTTGTTCCAGGTGTTGCTGGTGTTCCAGAATTTTGCGCGTACCCGGTTCGAGCTGCCGGAGTTGGTGGTGTCCGGGGTCGAGGCGGAACTGGACTCTGCGAAGTTCGATCTGCAGTTCACGTTCGTCGAGCAGTTCGACGAGTCGGGGGCGCCGGCGGGGATGGTCGGTGCTGTGACCTATGCGTCGGATTTGTTCGACGAGTCGACGGTGGTCGGGTTCGGGCAGCGGTTCGTGCGGGTGCTCGAGTCGGTGGTGGTCGATCCGTCGGTGCCGGTGGGCGAGATCGAGATTCTCGAGGCGGCCGAGCGGGTGCGGGTGCTCGAGACGTGGAATGCGACCTCCGTCGACCTCGACGGGTCGGTGACGTTGGTGGATCTGTTCGACGAGCAGGTGCGTCGATCCCCGGCGGTGCCGGCGGTCGTCTCGGTCGAGGAGGAATGGAGCTACGCGGAGTTCGCCTCGCGGGTGCGTCGGCTGGCGCGGCATCTGATCGGCTTGGGGGTGGGGCCGGAGACGGTGGTGGCGGTGGCGATGCGCCGCAGTGTGGATCTAGTGGTGGCGGTGCATGCGGTGCTCGCCGCTGGTGGGGCGTATGTGCCGATCGATCCGGATCATCCGGGCGAGCGGACGCAGTATGTGCTGGCGTCGGCGGCTCCGCTGGTGGTGTTGACCACCGTTCGGGACGGGTTCGAGGCGCCGGGTTCGCCGGTGCTCGAGGTGGACGTCGTCGATGTGTCGGGGTACTCCGACGAGCCCATCGCCGACGAGGAGCGGATTGCCGGTCTGCAGGCGTCGAACACCGCGTACGTGATCTACACGTCCGGGTCGACCGGTCGCCCGAAGGGAGTGGCGTTGACCCATGCCGCGACGGTGAACCAGTTGCGGTGGGCGCAGGCACGATATCCGCTCGATTCGTCGGATGTGGTGCTGCACAAGACGCCGTTCACGTTCGACGTGTCGGTGTGGGAGCTGTTCTGGACGTTGCAGACCGGTGCCCGGCTGGTGGTGGCGGCGCCGGACGGGCACCGCGATCCGTTCTATCTGGCCGAGGTGATCGCCGAGTACGGGGTGACCACCGTGCATTTCGTGCCGTCGATGCTGGCCGCGTTCGTGGCGGTCGTGCCCGAGGGTGTCGGTGCCGGGGTGCGCCGGGTGTTCGTCGCCGGTGAGGCGTTGCCGATCGAGGTGGTGCGACGTGTGGTGCGGGACGGCAACGGCACGCCGGAGGTGCACAACTGGTACGGGCCGGCCGAGGCTGAAGTCGTCACCGCGTGGGTGGGTGATCCGTCGGCGCCGTCGGCGCTGATCGGGGCGCCGGTGTGGAACACCGAGGTCTACGTTCTCGACGGCCGGCTGCAGCCGGTGCCGGTCGGGGTGGCAGGTGAGTTGTATCTGGCCGGGGCGCAGTTGGCCCGCGGCTACCACGGTCGGGCGGAGTTGACGGCGGACCGGTTCGTGGCGAACCCGTTCGGTGGGGCCGGGCAGCGGATGTATCGCACCGGTGATCTGGTGCGGTGGACCGTCGGCGGCGAACTCGAGTATCTCGGTCGTACCGATTTCCAGGTCAAGCTCCGTGGTCAGCGGATCGAGCTGGGGGAGATCGAGGCGGCGCTGCTCACCCAACCGGGCGTCGAACAATCGGTGGTGATCTTGCACAACGATCCGCATACCGGTGAGCAGCTGGTCGGGTATGTGGTTGCTGCGCCGGGTGCGACGGTCGAGGGTGCGCGGGTTCTCGACGGGGTCCGGGTGGTGCTGCCGTCGTATATGGTGCCGTCGGCGCTGGTGGTGCTGGAGGCCTTCCCGCTCAATGCGAGTGGCAAGCTCGATCGTAAGGCGTTGCCGGAGCCGGTGTTCGAGTCGCGGGGGTTCCGGGCGCCGACGACTCCGGCCGAGGAGATCGTGGCGGGGGTGTTCGCTGAGGTCCTCGGTGTGGAACGGGTCGGGTTGGACGACGACTTCTTCGCTCTGGGGGGCAACTCGCTCAACGCCACCCAAGTGGTGGCGCGGTTGGGTGCGGCGTTGGATGCGCAGGTGCCGGTGCGGGTGTTGTTCGAGTCGTCGACGGTGCAGGCGTTGGCGGTGGCGGTCGAGCGGCATGCGGGTTCGGGTGCGGTGGTGCCGTTGGTGCGGCAGGTGCGGCCGGAGCGGGTGCCGTTGTCGTTTGCGCAGCAGCGGATGTGGTTCATCAACCAGTTCGATCCGTCGTCACCGGTTTACAACGTGCCGTTGGTGATTCGGTTGTCGGGTCGGTTGGACGTGGAGGCGTTGCAGGCGGCCGTGGCTGATGTGCTCGAGCGGCACGAGTCGTTGCGGACGGTGTATCCGTCGGATGCGGACGGGCCGGTGCAGGTGGTGTTGCCGGTGTCGGGGGTGGTGCTCGATCTCGAGCCGGTGCGGGTGCCGGAGTCGGAGGTGTTCGCTGCGGTCGGTGGAGTGATCGGTGCGGGGTTCGATGTCGCTGCCGAGGTGCCGGTGCGGGCGCGGTTGTTCCAGGTCGCCGATGCGGAGTTCGTGTTGGTGGTGGTGGTGCATCACATCGCCGGTGACGGTTCGTCGATGGCGCCGTTGGGTCGGGATGTGATGGTGGCGTACGAGTCTCGGCATCGTGGTGAGGTGCCGGGGTGGGTGCCGTTGCCGGTGCAGTACGCCGATTTCGCGTTGTGGCAGCGGCGGATGCTCGGGTCGGTGGACGATCCGGAGTCGGTGTTCTCACGGCAGATGCAGTATTGGCTCGGGCAGCTCGAGGATCTGCCGGAGGTGTTGCCGTTGCAGACCGATCGTCCGCGGCCGGCGGTGCAGTCGTTCCGTGGGGCGACGGTGTCGTTCGAGGTGCCGGCGTCGGTGCATGCCGGTCTGTCCCGGGTGGGGCGTGAGCACGCGTCGACGGTGTTCATGGTGGTGCATGCGGCGCTGGCGGTGTTGTTGTCGCGTCTGTCGGGCACCGCGGACATTGCAGTGGGCACGCCCGTCGCCGGGCGGGGGGCGCGTGAACTCGACGACTTGATCGGCATGTTCGTCAACACGTTGGTGTTGCGGACTCGTGTCGAGTCGGGGGTGTCGTTCGAGCAGGTGCTGTCGCAGGCGCGGGCGGTGGATGTGGCGGCGTTCGGGCACGCGGATGTGCCGTTCGAGGCGTTGGTCGACGAGTTTGCGCCGGTGCGGTCGACGGCCCATTCGCCGTTGTTCCAGGTGTTGCTGGTGTTCCAGAATTTTGCGCGTACCCGGTTCGAGCTGCCGGAGTTGGTGGTGTCCGGGGTCGAGGCGGAACTGGACTCTGCGAAGTTCGATCTGCAGTTCACGTTCGTCGAGCAGTTCGACGAGTCGGGGGCGCCGGCGGGGATGGTCGGTGCTGTGACCTATGCGTCGGATTTGTTCGACGAGTCGACGGTGGTCGGGTTCGGGCAGCGGTTCGTGCGGGTGCTCGAGTCGGTGGTGGTCGATCCGTCGGTGCCGGTGGGCGAGATCGAGATTCTCGAGGCGGCCGAGCGGGTGCGGGTGCTCGAGACGTGGAATGCGACCTCCGTCGACCTCGACGGGTCGGTGACGTTGGTGGATCTGTTCGACGAGCAGGTGCGTCGATCCCCGGCGGTGCCGGCGGTCGTCTCGGTCGAGGAGGAATGGAGCTACGCGGAGTTCGCCTCGCGGGTGCGTCGGCTGGCGCGGCATCTGATCGGCTTGGGGGTGGGGCCGGAGACGGTGGTGGCGGTGGCGATGCGCCGCAGTGTGGATCTAGTGGTGGCGGTGCATGCGGTGCTCGCCGCTGGTGGGGCGTATGTGCCGATCGATCCGGATCATCCGGGCGAGCGGACGCAGTATGTGCTGGCGTCGGCGGCTCCGCTGGTGGTGTTGACCACCGTTCGGGACGGGTTCGAGGCGCCGGGTTCGCCGGTGCTCGAGGTGGACGTCGTCGATGTGTCGGGGTACTCCGACGAGCCCATCGCCGACGAGGAGCGGATTGCCGGTCTGCAGGCGTCGAACACCGCGTACGTGATCTACACGTCCGGGTCGACCGGTCGCCCGAAGGGAGTGGCGTTGACCCATGCCGCGACGGTGAACCAGTTGCGGTGGGTGCAGGCACGATATCCGCTCGATTCGTCGGATGTGGTGCTGCACAAGACGCCGTTCACGTTCGACGTGTCGGTGTGGGAGCTGTTCTGGACGTTGCAGACCGGTGCCCGGCTGGTGGTGGCGGCGCCGGACGGGCACCGCGATCCGTTCTATCTGGCCGAGGTGATCGCCGAGTACGGGGTGACCACCGTGCATTTCGTGCCGTCGATGCTGGCCGCGTTCGTGGCGGTCGTGCCCGAGGGTGTCGGTGCCGGGGTGCGCCGGGTGTTCGTCGCCGGTGAGGCGTTGCCGATCGAGGTGGTGCGACGTGTGGTGCGGGACGGCAACGGCACGCCGGAGGTGCACAACTGGTACGGGCCGGCCGAGGCTGAAGTCGTCACCGCGTGGGTGGGTGATCCGTCGGCGCCGTCGGCGCTGATCGGGGCGCCGGTGTGGAACACCGAGGTCTACGTTCTCGACGGCCGGCTGCAGCCGGTGCCGGTCGGGGTGGCAGGTGAGTTGTATCTGGCCGGGGCGCAGTTGGCCCGCGGCTACCACGGTCGGGCGGAGTTGACGGCGGACCGGTTCGTGGCGAACCCGTTCGGTGGGGCCGGGCAGCGGATGTATCGCACCGGTGATCTGGTGCGGTGGACCGTCGGCGGCGAACTCGAGTATCTCGGTCGTACCGATTTCCAGGTCAAGCTCCGTGGTCAGCGGATCGAGCTGGGGGAGATCGAGGCGGCGCTGCTCACCCAACCGGGCGTCGAACAATCGGTGGTGATCTTGCACAACGATCCGCATACCGGTGAGCAGCTGGTCGGGTATGTGGTTGCTGCGCCGGGTGCGACGGTCGAGGGTGCGCGGGTTCTCGACGGGGTCCGGGTGGTGCTGCCGTCGTATATGGTGCCGTCGGCGCTGGTGGTGCTGGAGGCCTTCCCGCTCAATGCGAGTGGCAAGCTCGATCGTAAGGCGTTGCCGGAGCCGGTGTTCGAGTCGCGGGGGTTCCGGGCGCCGACGACTCCGGCCGAGGAGATCGTGGCGGGGGTGTTCGCTGAGGTCCTCGGTGTGGAACGGGTCGGGTTGGACGACGACTTCTTCGCTCTGGGGGGCAACTCGCTCAACGCCACCCAAGTGGCGAACCGACTGCGTACAAAGACGGGTATCGACGTTCGCATCCAGTGGTTCTTCGCCGACCCTACGGTCGAGGGACTGGCCGGGCGCCTCCTCGAGGCGGCGACCTCCGAACTCGACTACGACGTGACACAGGATGTCGCCATGGCCGTCGTGCTGCCCATCCGTAGGAAGGGAGCTCGCGAACCGCTCTTCTGTGTGCACCCGATGTACGGGTTGTCGTGGTGCTACTCCGGTCTGACGCGATTCGCAGAGGATCGTCCCGTCTACGGATTGCAGTCTCCGGCTCTGTCGGAGGACGAGGCGCTTCCGGGCTCCCTGGAGGACATGGCGCTCCGGTACGTCGACGAGATCAGACGGATCCAGCCGCACGGTCCCTACCACCTGCTCGGCTGGTCCCTCGGCGGTGTGCTGTCGCACATCATCGCCGTCGAACTGCAGTCCGCGGGGGAAGAGGTAGCCACCCTGGCAATGTTGGACAGCCATCACAATCTGGAAGTATCCGAATTCCACGACGCGGTGCGCGAAGCCCTGGCCGAAGTGGGGATCGACTTGGGCGACGCCGACATCTCGAATATGTCGACCGAGAATGCAGAGCAATTGTTCGAGACCATGGTGGTCGGTGGGCCCGCGTTGGATCTGGAGCGAGTGCGGCGGATCTACGCCAGCGCGATCAGGTCCGCGGAGCTCATTGCTTCGCACACGCCTGGCATGTTCCGGGGCAACCTGCTGTACTTCAGCGCCACGGAGCATCTGCCCGGTGTGGACGATCCGGCGCAGCGCTGGTCGGAGTTCGTCGAGGGAAAGATCGTCGACGTGTCCGTTCCAGGCACGCATGCCGACATGACCACCCCGGAGTCTCTTGCGATCATCGGTCCTGTGCTCGCTCGGCACCTCGACGAGGAGAAGTGCCGGGATGAGGGACGAACCGAACCCGTCCAGGGCTCCGAAAGATCGTGATGCGATCGATGTGACGGATGTGGTCAGTGAGGTTTATGGGCCTGCCGTCCGCAAGGTAACGTTCGACCGCGTGCTGTCGATTCAGTACATGCTGCGCCGCAGGGCGCACCCCGGTCCGCCGGGGCTGGGGATGCCCGCCTGCCGGGCCTGAGGAGGTTGACGGAATGAGTGTTGTCGAGTCGCGGAGCCGCGCTCGGAGGATGGGAGCAGCCGCGATCTCGGCGGCGGTACTCGCACTGCCGCTGTTCACGGGCGCCTCGTTCGCGTCGGCCGACCCGGTGGCCGACACGCTGCAGCCCATCACGGCTGTTACGTCCGAGAACGGGTCGTACATCACCAGGATCGAGAACTACGCACCCCAGCAGATTCTGATCTGGGTGTACTCGGCGTCCATGGACGAGGAGATCCTGCTGGACGTGTGGCGTCCCGCCGACACCAGCAAGCCCGCACCGACGCTGTATCTGCTCAACGGCGCCGGCGGCGGCGAGGACATGGCCACCTGGCGGGGCCGTACCGACGCGATCGAGTTCTTCAAGGACAAGCACGTCAACGTCGTCTCGCCGATCGGCGGCATGTTCAGCTACTACACCGACTGGAAGAACCCCGATCCGCAGCTCGGTGTGAACAAGTGGGAGACCTTCCTGACCAAGGAGATTCCGCCGCTGGTCGACGGGGCCCTCGGCACCACCGGAGTCAACGCCGTCGCCGGCATCTCCACCTCGGGCACCTCGGTGTTCCAGCTGCCCATGGCCGCGCCGGGGCTGTACCGGGGTGTCGCTGCCTACAGCGGATGCGCACAGACGTCCGACCCGATCGGCCAGCAGTTCGTCAAGATCACGGTCGAGACGTGGGGCAGCGGCGACACCGAGAACATGTGGGGACCGGCGGACGACCCGACGTGGGCGGAGAAGGACCCGTACGTCAACGCGGAGAAGTTGCGCGGGCTCGAGATGTACATCTCCAACGGCAGCGGCCTGCCCGGTCCGTACGACACGCTGACCGGCCCGGAGATCGACGGTGACGCGGGAGTGCTGGCCAATCAGATCGTGGTCGGCGGCGTGATCGAGGCCGCAACCAACTACTGCACCCACAACCTGAAGAACCGGCTCGACAGCTTGGGCATCCCCGCCACCTACAACTTCCGCGAGTCCGGAACCCACTCGTGGGGCTACTGGCAGGACGACCTGAAGGACTCGTGGCCGGTGCTGCAGCGGGCCCTCGGGATCTGATCTCCGGTCCTCGGATCACTCGTGCACACGCGAGCGGCCCCTCCCGCCGGGAGGGGCCGTTCGCGTGCCGCGACTGTCTAGCCGGCGGGAGGCGCCGTGCACGGGGCCGGCACGGTCTCGGCGTACTGCGGATCGAGAGCCGACTTCACCAGGTGCAGCGACTCGGGCAGTTCGAGTAGGGCGAGGTGATCGGCCGGGCTGGTCGGACACGCGTCCTCGAGCCACACGTTGTGCACCACGCTGTTCTCGCTGGGCTGCAGGAAGGCATTCTCCGGTGGCGTGGCGACCGTGTCCTGACGGGTGGCGATCGAGGTGTACTCGATTCCCGGCAGGGTCTCGGCCCCGGAGTTGAGCCGGGCCAGCACGCGCGATCCGGTCAGCTGCTGATGTCCGGCGATACCGAAGACCATCTGCGCGAGGCGTTCGGTGGCCCATTCCTGGTTCCCCAGTCCGAGACGGGCGAACAGGGAGTACAGCTGCTGCAGCCCGTTGAACGTGGTTCCGTGGTTGGTGGCGCCGAGCATCACCAGTTTGTCGACCTTGTTGCGGTCCGGGTCCGCCGGGTCCGCGCCGCCCTCGAACCGCAGGTACTGGCGGGAGACCGGTCCACCCTGCGAGTGCCCCACGAGGTCGACCTGGTCCGCTCCGGTGTGAGTGAGCACCGCATCGACGAACTCGCCGACCTGCTTCGCGGAGTCCTCGATGCTCCCGACCCCCCAGACCATGAGTTCGGGGTCGACCAGCGAGCGGATGCCGCCGTAGTTCAGGGCGTAGACGCAGTAGCCGAGATCGGCGAGCTGCGGGGCTGCAACGGCCCACGTGCCGGTCATGTCCATCCTCGTCCCGTGGACGAGAACAACCGGCCGGGGATGCTCGGGGGAGGGCACACAGTCGAGGTCGTTCGCTCCGGCGGGACTCGGCCCCATCGAGTCGAGCAGCGCCGGCAAGGACGTGGGCTCCGCGGCAGTCGTGGGCTCCGCGGCAGCCGTGGGCAGTGCCGGCCCGGCGGCGGCCAGGGCGGCCGCCATCACGGCGACGGTGATCCGGCGGGCATACTTCATCGGCATTCCTCCGTGGGCCGCACTGGGTGACAGTGCCTCGGCTGCTTGCTGCAGCCGTTGTGCGGCCGCGGTCGGCGGACAGGATAACAGCCGGGGGTGGCCGCTCGGGGTCGCCGCGATCAGCCCTCCTCGGCCGCGCGCCGATAGCCCCGGATGGCCGGCACCGTGAACAAGGCGACGGCGAGGAAGAACCACAGCAGTGTCTTGACGAGCGGTTCGGCGAGCGGACCGCCCATCGCCAGCGCCTTCATCGCGTCGATCGCACACGACATCGGCTGGTTCTCCACGATCGGTTGCAGCCACCTCGGGTAGGCCATCACCGGGACGAACCCGGAGTTGAAGAACATCAGCAGGGTGCACCCGATCGACACCAGTTCCACGAGAGGCAGCTTGCTCGACATGGTGGCGAGGACGGTGACCATGAGGGCGAACCCGATCCCGAAGAGGATCGGGATCACCAGAATCCCGAGCACGGCGAGGTATCCCTGCGTGAACCGGAACCCCAGAGCCACCCCGGCCGCCAGGATGACGATGGTGGTGGCCAGCACCCGGACCGCCTCGGCGAACATCCGGCCCAACAGCCCGGCCGCCCGGTGGATCGGCAGGGTGTAGAAGCGGCCGAGCAGTCCCGTCTGCCGCTCCGTACGCAGACCCACGGCGCTGACCACCGAGCCGAACATGGCACCGACGAGGATGATCATCGGGACCGTGCCGTAGATCGCGGGCTGACCGGTCGCGGCGGTCACGGTGTTGCCGAGCACGACCCGGAACATCAGCAGGGTCAGCGCGGGGTAGAGCAGAGCCTGGATCATCGTCGCGGGATCGCGCGCCCAGCGCAGCAGCAGGCGCCCGCACTGGATTCGGCTGTGCTCCCACAGCGCCGCCGACGATCGCTCCGGGTGGGCGCGCGTGGGGTCCAGGAAGGCGAATGCGGCGCCGTCGGCGTCGACGGGCCGGGCGTCGGGCGTTCCGGTCATCTGCGGATCACCCCCGCCTCGTGCTGGCCCACACGGCGAGCGGCGCGAACACGAGCGCGAGACCCGTGCACCAGGCCACGGTGGGGAAGAGGACCTGCCAGGTGACGCCGCCCTCCGCCATGTCCTGCATGGCGAACGAGAACTGCGAGATGGGCTGGTTGCGGACGAACGGCCGGATCCACTCGGGGAAGCCCTCCTCCGGGACGAAGCCGCACGAGAGCATGCCGAGGATCAGCTGCGGCAGCGTCAGGGCCTGCGCGGTGGCCTCGGGACTCTTCGACAGCGTGCCGATCGCGTCGGCGCCCAGCGCCAGGACGAGACTGATCGCCAGGGCGGTGGCACAGAACAGCATCGCCTGGGCGAATCCCGCCGAGAACCGGAACCCGATCGCGTACCCGAACAGCAGCGCCCCCGCCAGGGACACGACGGACCGCAACATCGCGCTCGACATCCGGGAGAGCAGCGGGACCGCGCTGAACACGGGCATGGTCTGCAACCGGCTCGTCAGGCCCGTCATCGCCTCGCCCGAGGACAGCTGCGCCGCCGAGATGGCGGTGAACGCCATCGCCTGCAGGACGATGATCGGCATCAGGTACTGCGCGTAGTCGATGCCCTGCAGCGACATGACGAACTTCAGCGGCAGGTAGAAACCGAGGCCGAAGACGACCGGGGTGATCGCGGCGACGACGAGCTCGCCGTACCGCGCCATGGTGCGAACGGTGCGCATCGTGAGCGCACTCCACTGGTTGAGCACCGTCGGGTCGGCCCGTCGGTGCGAACCGACCCGCTTCTCCGGGAGGGTGATCTTCGCGTCGTGCCGCACCCGCTGGGCGCTGATGCTCTTGGTGTGCACGGTCACGCCGGCTCTCCCGTCGTCGGTTCCTGGGCATCGGCGCCGGCCGTGTGGCCGGTGAGGCTGAGGAACACGTCGTCGAGCGACGGCCGGCGCAGACCGATGTCGGCCAGCTCGATCCGGGTGGGTGCCAGCCGGCGCAGGGCCTCGGCGAGGGTCGCCGGACCGTGCGGCGCCGGGATGGAGACCCGGTCGTTGGAGTCGGACGCGGCCAGTTCCGCCCGGACGTCGCCCGGGACGAGGTTGCCGAGTGCGTGCACCACCCACGGCAGGGCCTTCGGATCGGCCGGGACGATCTCGCAGTAGCTGCCTCCGGTCGAGGCCTTGAGCTGGTTGGCCGTGCCCTCGGCGACGACGGTGCCCCGGTCGATGACGATGATGTTGTCGCTGAGCAGGTCGGCCTCTTCGAGGTACTGCGTCGTCAGCAGCACCGTGATGCCCTGCTTCTTGAGCGCGCCGACCAGGGACCAGACGCCCTGCCGGCTGCGGGGATCGAGACCGGTGGTCGGCTCGTCGAGGAAGACCACCTCGGGGCGCACGACGAGACCGCACGCGATGTCGACGCGGCGGCGCATGCCGCCGGAGTAGTGCCGCACCGCCCGTTTGCCGGCGTCGACCAGGTCGAATTCGCGGAGCAGATCGTCGGCGCGCTGGCGGGCGGCCGCGCGGTCGAGACCCATCAGACGGCCGAAGAGGATCAGATTCTCCCGGCCCGACAGCGTCTCGTCGAGGGCGGCGTACTGCCCGGTCATCATGATCGAGCGGCGCACGGCGGCCGGGTCGGCGACCACGTCGTGTCCCGCGATCACCGCGCGCCCGCTCGTCGGGCGCAGCAGTGTGGACAGGATCTTCACCGTCGTGGTCTTGCCGGCGCCGTTGGGACCGAGAATGCCGAGGACCGAGCCGCGCGGGGCGGAGAACGTGATGCCCTTGAGGGCATGGACGTCGCCGAACGACTTGTGCAGGTCGTCGACGAGGACCGCTTCGTCGTGGTATCTCAGCATCACTCTCCGCCGTGGAACTCTCGGTCGGCCGCTCGCGGACCCGTCGACGAGTAGATCCCGCCGTCACGCCGCGATGTTACCGGCCGCCCCGTGCGGTCCGGGTGGCCTGCGAGTGCCGCGCGGCGGCCGCGTCAGCTCCAGACGCCGATCTCGTCGAGGTGCCGGACCAGGCGCCGGGCCCCGTCGGTGAAGTGCCGGCGGGTCTCCTCACCTGCGGAATCGGTGTCCGCGCGGCCGAGCGCGTCGATCAGGCGGCGGTGCGACGCGACGGCGGCGGCGCCCCAGGCGGGGTCGGACGAATAGAAGTGCACCGGGGTGTAGCGGGTGGCGTTGAGTAGGAACCACGACAGTTTCCGCGCGCCGGTCACGCGGTTGAGGGTGCGGTGGAACGCGAATTCGAGGTCCTCGATCCGCGCCCCGTCACCGCCGCGCACCGCCTCGGCGAGACGTTCGTTGAGGTCGGAGAGTTCCGCGACGGTCTCCGGGGTGATCGCCGCCGCCGCCCGGCGCGCGAGCTCCTCCGCGATCTGTCCCTGCAGCCAGAACAGGTCGTCGATGTCGCCCCGGCTCAACGGCGCGACGACGTAACCGCGGTGTGGAACGAGCTCCACGAGTCCCTCGCCGCGCAGTGTGAGCAATGCCTCACGCACGGGGGTGACGCTCACGCCGAGTTCGGCGGCGGTCTCGTCCAGCCGGATGAAGTCACCGGGCCGGACCCCGCCGGACATGATGAGGTTGCGGACGTGCACCGCCACGTCGTCCGACAGCTGTGGCCTGCGGCGCAGCGGCCGGCCCCCGGACGCCCGGGACTGGGCAGAAGACGTCATCGGCACTCCCTACAGTCCTGCGTTCCGGTATACCGGTCGGTTCCGTCCGACGGATTATCGCGCACCGGTCACCCGCCGTGGGGGAGGGTGGCTCGGTGTGCTCGCCCTGCGGGTATGCGAAGCCGGCACTAACGTCGAGCCGGTGAGTCACCGAACGTCTCGGCGCCGATTCCTCGGCACCGCTGCCGGCGGCGTCGTCGGACTCGGATTGCTCCCCGGCGTACGTGCCGAGGCCCGGCCGGTGTCTCGTCTTCCCGACCCGGCGACCGTCCCGGCCACCGATCCGGCCATGTTGAGCGCGGTCGAGGCGGCCAGTCTGCTGCAGTCCGGACAGCTGCATCCGCGCGAACTCCTCGATGCGTACCTGCGCCGTACCCGGGACCACGACGGCGGCGTCGGCGCGTGGATCCACCTCTATCCGGACCTCGCCTATGCCGCCGCCGACGCGGCGGCCACCCGGCTCACCGCCGCCCGGACGACGGGCGAGCCCGTCTCGCCGGTGTGCGGGCTGCCGATCGCGCTCAAGGATCTGTTCGCGGTGGGCGGGCTTCCGCTCACGGCGTCGAGCAACGTGCTCCGGGACAACGTCGCCGCCGGGGATTCCGGCGTGTGGCGCCGGCTGCGGGACGCCGGGGCGGTCCTGCTCGGTCACGTGCACACCGACGAGTTCGCGATCGGTGTCGTGACCCCACAGGTGGCGAACCCGTGGAACCCGCGGTACTCCCCGGGCGGCTCGTCGGGCGGCAGCGCGGCCGCGGTGGCGGCCCGCTTCGCCCCCTTGTCCGTCGGGAGCGACACCGGCGGTTCGCTGCGGCTGCCGGCGAGCGCGTGCGGCGTCTCGACGATCAAGCCGACGTACGGGCGGGTCACCTCGCACGGGATGATCCCGCTCACCTGGACCAGGGACCATCCCGGCCCCATCGGGCACAGCCTCGCGGACGCCTCGCTGCTGCTCGGTGTCCTCGCGGGCGAGGAGACGGACGACCCGGTGACGGCCGGCGGCCCCGGCGTGCCCGAGGGGGGCTACCCGCTGACACCGCCCGCCGGGGCGACCCCGCTCGCGGGCGTCCGTATCGGCCTCCCGCACGGCGCGACCGACCGGTTGGCACCGGAGCTGCGGCGGCTGTTCGACGAGTTCCTCGCGACGGCGCGCGCACTGGGTGCCGAGCTCGTTCCGGTGTCGATGCCCCACCCGCCGGAGTCGCTCCTGGCCGGTGACACCGCGGAGATGGGCGCCTACCACCGGCAGTTCGCCGACCGGATCGGCGAGTACCGCATCGACCTCGCGCCGCTCGTCAGTGCCGCAGTGGCCTCTCTGGCGCTGCCCGTCGCCGACTACTTCTCGCTGGAGCAGGACCGGCTGCGTTATCAGCACCAGTACAACGCCATGTTCCGCGACCACGAGCTCGACGTGATCGCCCTGCCGGGCGCGCTCGACGACGGCTGTCCCCGCGATGCGTTCGCGGGTCTGAGCGTGCTGTCCGGGGTGGCCGGCGACGTCCAGTGGGCCAATTACACCGGCGCCCCGGCTGTTTCGTTCCCCGTCGGCCGCTCGGCGGTGACCGGGCTGCCGTTCGGCGTCCAGCTGGGTGCGCTGCCGTGGCAGGAATCCGGGTTGATCTCGGTGGGGCTGGCCCTGCAGGAGGCGCTGCCGGTGTGGCGCGAGGTGCCGACGGTCGCGCCGGCGGCGCGGGAACTGCCGGTGGTCACGCCGACGGTTCCGGGCCCGGGTCCCGATCCGACCAATACGCTCGGGGCGGCGGCGCCGGTGCGGACGCCGGCGACCCTGTCGACCGGAGGATTGTGACGGCCGTCCTGCCGACGCGAAGTTGAGAATGCCGGGGCGGTCCTGCATACTGGTCGGGTTGCCTTGACCGGGTCACGGTTTTCCGCGGCTCGGAACGAGATCGAGTGACAGTCGCGGATCGAGCCTGACGGCCTGGTCGCGGCCACATGCAAGACGGAAGCAGTACCTCCCTGTACCCGTACGGGTACATCCGGCAGGTCGGTCCGTGGTGTCGAGCATCGGTTCGACGCTGCGGAGCGAGCAGTAGGGCGACACGCCCGACCGCGTGTGCCGGAGAACAATGACAGATGAACAGCGGCATGCGGATCGGGTGCGCCCGGTCACGAGGTGTGGAGAGTGCTGTTCGCCGTCGCCGTTCGGGCGGAACTGTGCAGACGAGGTGGTTCCCGATTCGCTCGGGTGCTACGAAACGCGGCAAGAAAAGGACACATAAGCGTGGCGGGACAAAAGATCCGCATCAGGCTCAAGGCCTATGACCATGAGGCGATCGACGCATCTGCGCGCAAGATCGTCGAGACGGTGACCCGTACGGGCGCTCGCGTGGTCGGCCCGGTGCCGTTGCCCACCGAAAAGAACGTGTACTGCGTCATCCGCTCGCCGCACAAGTACAAGGACTCGCGCGAGCACTTCGAGATGCGGACTCACAAGCGGCTGATCGACATCCTCGACCCGACGCCCAAGACCGTCGACGCGCTCATGCGCATCGACCTCCCGGCGAGCGTCGACGTCAACATTCAGTGACTTTCGAGACCAGCGAGCTTGTAGAAGACGCAGCGGAGACAACACATGACTAACCAGATCAAGGGAATCCTGGGCACCAAGCTCGGCATGACCCAGGTCTTCGACGAGAACAACCGGGTCGTTCCGGTCACCGTCGTCAAGGCCGGACCGAACGTGGTCACCCAGATCCGTACCGAGGAGCGCGACGGCTACAGCGCCGTGCAGCTCGCCTACGGTGCGATCGACCCGCGCAAGGTCACCAAGCCGGTCGCCGGCCAGTTCGCGAAGGCGGGCGTCACTCCTCGGCGCCACATCGTCGAGCTGCGTGTCGACGACACCGACGGCATCGAGATCGGCCAGGAGCTCACCGCCGAGGTCTTCGAGGACGGCGCATTCGTCGACGTCACCGGCACCTCCAAGGGCAAGGGCTTCGCCGGCACCATGAAGCGTCACGGCTTCGCCGGTCAGGGCGCCTCGCACGGTGCGCAGGCTGTGCACCGTCGTCCGGGCTCCATCGGTGGCTGCGCCACGCCGGGCCGCGTGTTCAAGGGAACCCGCATGTCCGGGCGTATGGGTAGCGACCGCGTCACGACGCAGAACCTCTCGGTCCACAAGGTGGACGCCGAGAACGGCCTGCTGCTGATCAAGGGTGCGATCCCGGGCCGCAAGGGCGGCGTCGTGATCGTCAAGACCGCAGTGAAGGGTGGTGCACGGGCATGACCAGCACCGAGACCGCAACCAAGCTGACGCTCGACGTCAAGGCCCCCGGCGGCCAGACCAACGGCACCGTCGATCTCCCCGCCGAGATCTTCGACGCCCCCGCGAACATCGCGCTGCTCCACCAGGTGGTCGTCGCGCAGCTCGCCGCGGCTCGCCAGGGCACGCACGCCACCAAGACCCGCGGCGAGGTCCGCGGCGGTGGCAGGAAGCCGTACCGCCAGAAGGGCACCGGCCGCGCCCGCCAGGGCTCGACCCGCGCGCCGCAGTTCGCCGGCGGTGGCACCGTCCACGGCCCGCAGCCGCGCGACTACAGCCAGCGCACGCCCAAGAAGATGAAGGCTGCCGCCCTCCGCGGCGCCCTCTCCGACCGGGCTCGCAACGAGCGCATCCACGTGATCACCGAGCTCGTCGCCGGGCAGGCGCCGTCCACCAAGGGCGCGCGTACCTTCCTCGCGGAGCTGACCGATCGCAAGAACCTGCTCCTCGTCGTCGGCCGTGAGGATCTCGCGGCGTGGAAGAGCGTGCAGAACCTGCAGAACGTGCACGCGATCGCTCCGGACCAGCTGAACACCTACGACGTGCTCTACAGCGACGACGTCGTGTTCAGCGTCGAGGCGCTCAACGCGTTCATCCACGGGCCGGCCGAGTCCGCCCAGGCAGAGAAGGAGGAGAGCAAGTGAGCACGATCGCGGATCCGCGCGACATCCTGCTGGCTCCGGTCATCTCCGAGAAGTCCTACGGGCTGATGGAGGAGGGCACCTACACCTTCCTGGTGCACCCGGACTCGAACAAGACGCAGATCAAGATTGCCGTCGAGAAGGTCTTCGGCGTCAAGGTGACCAGCGTCAACACCGCCAACCGTCAGGGCAAGCGCAAGCGGACCCGGTTCGGTTACGGCAAGCGCAAGGACACCAAGCGCGCGCTCGTGACCCTGTCGGCCGACAGCAAGCCCATCGAGATCTTCGGAGGGCCGGTCGCCTAGGCGGCCGGGACTCGAGAGATAGAGGACGAGAAGACTCATGGCAATTCGTAAGTACAAGCCGACAACCCCGGGTCGGCGCGGCGCGAGTGTCTCGGACTTCGCCGAGATCACCCGCTCGACGCCCGAGAAGTCGCTGGTTCGCCCGCTGCACGGCCGCGGTGGCCGCAACGCGCACGGCCGCATCACCACCCGGCACAAGGGTGGCGGACACAAGCGTGCCTACCGCCTGATCGACTTCCGCCGCAACGACAAGGACGGCATCCCGGCCAAGGTCGCTCACATCGAGTACGACCCCAACCGCACCGCCCGCATCGCCCTGCTGCACTACGTGGACGGCGAGAAGCGCTACATCATCGCCCCCAAGGGCCTGGTGCAGGGTGCTCCGGTCGAGTCCGGCCCGCAGGCCGACATCAAGCCCGGCAACAACCTGCCGCTGCGCAACATCCCGACCGGTACCACCATCCACGCGGTGGAACTGCGTCCGGGCGGCGGCGCCAAGATGGCCCGCTCCGCCGGCGCCAGCATCCAGCTGCTCGGTAAGGAAGGCACCTACGCCACCCTGCGTATGCCCTCCGGCGAGATCCGTCGCGTCGACGTGCGCTGCCGCGCCACCGTCGGCGAGGTCGGCAACGCCGAGCAGTCGAACATCAACTGGGGCAAGGCCGGCCGCATGCGCTGGAAGGGCAAGCGCCCGACCGTCCGTGGTGTGGTCATGAACCCGGTCGACCACCCGCACGGCGGTGGTGAGGGCAAGACCTCCGGTGGTCGCCACCCGGTCAGCCCGTGGGGCAAGCCCGAGGGCCGCACCCGCAAGAACAAGGCGTCCGACAAGCTCATCGTCCGTCGTCGCCGTACCGGCAAGAAGCGCTAGTCAAGGAGGGAGTTAGAGAATGCCACGCAGCCTCAAGAAGGGCCCGTTCGTCGACGACCACCTCCTGGCGAAGGTCGATACGCAGAACGAAAAGGGCACCAAGCAGGTCATCAAGACCTGGTCGCGCCGTTCCACCATTCTGCCCGACTTCATCGGTCACACATTCGCCGTCCACGACGGTCGCAAGCACGTGCCGGTGTTCGTCTCGGAGTCGATGGTCGGCCACAAGCTCGGCGAGTTCGCGCCGACCCGTACGTTCAAGGGCCACATCAAGGACGACCGGAAGAGCAAGCGTCGATGAGCACTGAAACCACAAACAAGAGCGCTCGGGCTGTTGCGCGCCACGTGCGTGTGACCCCGATGAAGGCGCGTCGCGTCGTCGACATCGTCCGGGGCAAGACCGTGGACGAGGCTCTGTCGATCCTGAAGTTCGCGCCGCAGTCCGCGGCCGAGCCGGTCGCCAAGGTGATCGCGAGCGCCGCCGCGAACGCGCAGAACAACCTGGACCTCGACCCGAGCACGCTCGTCGTCGCCACGGCGTACGTCGACGAGGGCGCGACCCTCAAGCGGTTCCAGCCGCGTGCCCAGGGCCGTGCATTCCGCATCCGCAAGCGGACGAGCCACATCACCGTGATCGTCGAGAGCAAGGCGCCTGCGTCTGCTGGAAACCGTAACCGCCGGAAGGGAGCTCAGTAGTGGGCCAGAAGATCAACCCGCACGGCTTCCGTCTGGGCATCACCACCGACTGGAAGTCGCGCTGGTACGCCGACAAGCAGTACGCGGAGTACGTGAAGGAAGACGTCGCGATCCGCAAGTTCCTGGCCACCGGCCTCGAACGCGCCGGCATCGCCAAGGTCGAGATCGAGCGCACCCGTGACCGTGTGCGTGTGGACATCCACACCGCGCGTCCGGGCATCGTCATCGGCCGCCGCGGCGCCGAGGCCGATCGCATCCGCGCCGAGCTCGAGAAGCTGACCGGCAAGCAGGTTCAGCTGAACATCCTCGAGGTCAAGAACGCCGAGTCCGAGGCCCAGCTGGTGGCGCAGGGCGTCGCCGAGCAGCTCTCGAACCGTGTCGCGTTCCGTCGCGCGATGCGCAAGGCCATCCAGTCGGCCATGCGTCAGCCCAACGTCAAGGGCATCCGGGTGCAGTGCTCGGGCCGCCTCGGCGGCGCCGAGATGTCCCGCTCGGAGTTCTACCGCGAAGGCCGCGTCCCGCTGCACACGCTGCGTGCGGACATCGACTACGGCCTGTACGAGGCGAAGACCACCTTCGGCCGCATCGGCGTGAAGGTCTGGATCTACAAGGGCGACATCGTCGGTGGCCGTCGTGAGCTGGCCGCTGCCGCCGCCGCCCCGGCCGACCGCCCCCGTCGCGAGCGTCCGAGCCGTCCCCGTCGTTCCGGTGCCTCGGGCACCACCGCGACGAGCACCGACGCCGGCCGCGCCGCCTCCGCCGATGCACCCGCTCCGACCGAGAATCAGGAGGGCTGACGCATGTTGATCCCACGGCGGGTCAAGCACCGCAAGCAGCACCACCCGAGCCGCTCGGGTGCCGCCAAGGGTGGGACCCAGGTGACCTTCGGTGACTACGGCATCCAGGCTCTCGAGCCGGCCTACATCACCAACCGGCAGATCGAGTCCGCTCGTATCGCCATGACCCGGCACATCAAGCGTGGCGGCAAGATCTGGATCAACATCTTCCCGGATCGCCCCCTCACCAAGAAGCCCGCCGAGACCCGCATGGGTTCCGGTAAGGGTTCGCCCGAGTGGTGGGTCGCGAACGTCAAGCCCGGACGGGTGATGTTCGAGATGAGCTACCCGAACGAGGAGATTGCCCGCGAAGCCCTCCGGCGCGCGATGCACAAGCTCCCGTGCAAGTGCAGGATCGTGACGAGGGAGGAGCAGTTCTGATGGCTACCGGAACCCCCGCCACAGAGCTCCGCGAGCTGACCGAGGAAGAGCTGGTCACCAAGCTCCGCGAGGCGAAGGAAGAGCTGTTCAACCTTCGTTTCCAGATGGCCACCGGCCAGCTGGACAACAACCGCCGGCTGCGCGTCGTGCGCAACGAGATCGCCCGCATCTACACGGTGCTGCGTGAGCGCGAGCTCGGCCTGGCCTCCGGCCCGGATGCGGGTGACGCGGCATGAGTGAGGAAAAGGCAGTGACCCAGAAGGAAGAGCGCGCCAGCCGCAAGGTCCGCATCGGCTACGTCGTCTCCGACAAGATGGAGAAGACGATCGTGGTCGAGCTCGAGGACCGGGTGAAGCACCCGCTGTACGGCAAGATCATCCGCCGTACCACCAAGGTGAAGGCGCACGACGAGAACGGCGTGGCCGGCATCGGCGACCGCGTGCAGCTGATGGAGACCCGTCCGCTGTCCGCGACCAAGCGGTGGCGTCTGGTCGAGGTGCTCGAGAAGGCCAAGTAGGTCCTCCTCGCATCGTCGACGACGATCGAGTACGGCACCCACACCGTTCGCCTCGTGCGCCGGTGCGGGTGCCGTCGGTCGTTCCGGGACGATCCCGGGAACGACACGCCCGGGTCCGGGGTAGGGAGCGACCTCACGGTTCGCGGATTTGCCCTGCATGAGGTATATCGCCTACCCTGGACGGGTTGCCTCACGGGACCCGTGTGTCTTGCGCGCGTGCGCCGTGGGCGACCGACGACCGCGTGCGTCCAGGTCGGAAATCTGACGCACACACCAATCCAGGTCAAGGAGAAGTAAGTGATCCAGCAGGAGTCGCGACTGCGCGTCGCCGACAACACGGGTGCCAAGGAGATCCTCTGCATCCGCGTTCTCGGTGGCTCGTCCCGTCGCTACGCCGGTATCGGTGACATCATCGTCGCCACCGTGAAGGACGCGATCCCCGGTGGCAACGTCAAGCGCGGTGACGTCGTCAAGGCCGTGATCGTGCGCACCGCCAAGGAGCGCCGCCGGCCGGACGGCTCGTACATCAAGTTCGACGAGAACGCCGCCGTCATCATCAAGGGTGACAACGACCCGCGCGGCACCCGCATCTTCGGCCCCGTCGGCCGCGAGCTGCGCGACAAGCGGTTCATGAAGATCGTCTCGCTCGCTCCGGAGGTGCTGTGATGAAGGTGCACAAGGGCGACACCGTGCTCGTCATCTCGGGCAAGGACAAGGGTGCCAAGGGCAAGGTCATCGCGGCCTACCCGAAGGAGAACCGGGTCCTCGTCGAGGGCGTGAACCGGATCAAGAAGCACACGGCGGTCTCGGCCAACGAGCGCGGCGCCTCCTCCGGGGGCATCGTGACGCAGGAGGCCCCGATCCACGTTTCCAACGTCGCTGTCATCGACTCGGACGGCAACCCCACCCGCGTGGGCTACCGGTCCGACGAGGAAACCGGCAAGCGCGTTCGGATTTCCCGGAAGAACGGGAAGGACATCTGACATGACCACCACCGAGAACAAGACCACACCGCGTCTGAAGACCCGGTACCGCGAGGAGATCCGCGACGCGCTGAACGCGGAGTTCGACTACGCGAACGTCATGCAGATCCCCGGCGTCGTGAAGGTCGTCGTCAACATGGGTGTCGGTGACGCCGCCCGCGACGCGAAGCTGATCAACGGCGCCGTCGCCGACCTCGCTCTGATCACCGGTCAGAAGCCGGAGATCCGCAAGGCCCGCAAGTCGATCGCCCAGTTCAAGCTGCGTGAGGGCATGCCGATCGGCGCGCGCGTCACGCTGCGCGGCGACCGCATGTGGGAGTTCCTGGACCGCCTGGTCTCCATCGCGCTGCCCCGTATCCGGGACTTCCGCGGCCTCAACGGCAACCAGTTCGACGGCAACGGCAACTACACGTTCGGCCTGAACGAGCAGTCGATGTTCCACGAGATCGACGTGGACAAGATCGACCGTCCGCGCGGCATGGACATCACCGTCGTCACGACCGCCACCAACAACGAAGAAGGCCGTGCCCTGCTCAAGCACCTCGGCTTCCCGTTCAAGGAGAACTGAGCCCATGGCTAAGAAGGCACTGGTCAACAAGGCCAACAAGAAGCCGAAGTTCGCGGTGCGCGCCTACACCCGCTGCCAGCGCTGCGGGCGCCCCCACTCGGTCTTCCGCAAGTTCGGACTCTGCCGCATCTGCCTGCGTGACATGGCACACCGCGGTCAGCTTCCGGGAGTTCACAAGAGCTCCTGGTGACGTGAACGGTGGGCGACCCACGGTCGTCCACCGTCACTCCTGTCAGGGGCCGGTCGCAACCGCGTCCGGTCCGCATGAAACCAAGTTCGTCGTAGGCCCACGGCCGGTCCGCGCCGGCGACACGTTCGTCGCCGCTGCCGGTGTTGCATGGGAACCGCAACGAGAAAGGTGAACAGGTCAGCCATGACCATGACCGACCCCATCGCAGACTTCTTGACGCGTCTGCGTAACGCCAACACGGCGTACCACGACGAGGTGAAGCTTCCCCACTCGAAGATCAAGGCGAACATCGCCGAGATCCTCAAGCGTGAGGGCTACATCGCCGACTTCCGCACCGAGGATGCCGAGGTGGGCAAGACCCTCGTCGTCAACCTCAAGTACGGCCCGTCCCGTGAGCGCAGCCTCGCCGGTGTGCGCCGCGTGTCGAAGCCCGGCCTGCGCGTGTACGCGAAATCCACCAACCTGCCCAAGGTCCTGGGCGGCCTCGGCGTGGCGATCATCTCCACGTCCTCCGGCCTGCTCACCGATCGCCAGGCGGCCAAGCAGGGAGTGGGCGGGGAAGTCCTCGCCTACGTCTGGTAAGGGAGGCCACCACAATGTCGCGTATTGGAAAGCTTCCGGTCACCGTCCCCTCGGGCGTCGAGGTGACCATCGACGGCCAGGACGTCGCAGTGAAGGGCCCCAAGGGCAACCTCTCGCTGACCATCGCCGAGCCGATCACCATCGCCAAGGGTGAGGACGGCGCGCTCAACGTGAGCCGTCCGAACGACGAGCGCCGCAGCCGCGCGCTGCACGGTCTGTCGCGCACCCTCGTGCAGAACCTCATCGTGGGTGTCACCGAGGGGTACACCACGAAGATGGAGATCCACGGCGTCGGCTACCGCGTCGCGCTCAAGGGCAAGGACCTCGAGTTCTCGCTCGGCTACAGCCACCCGGTCCCGATCGAGGCCCCCGAGGGCATCACGTTCGCGGTCGAGTCGCCGACGAAGTTCTCGATCTCGGGCATCGACAAGCAGAAGGTCGGCCAGATCGCGGCCAACATTCGCCGGCTGCGCAAGTCCGACCCGTACAAGGGCAAGGGCATCCGCTACGAGGGCGAGCAGGTGCGCCGCAAGGTCGGAAAGACGGGTAAGTGATCATGAGCCAGACCGAGAACCAGAAGGCCAAGCGGATTCCGCTCGGCAAGGACGCGTCCACCCGGCGTCGGCTGTCGAAGCAGCGTCGGCACTTCCGTCTGCGCAAGAAGGTCGCCGGCACCGCCGAGCGTCCCCGTCTCGTCGTGAACCGGTCCTCGCGCCACATTCACGCCCAGCTGGTCGACGACCTGACGGGCACCACGCTGGCGGCGGCCTCGACCGTCGAGCCGGACGTGCGTGCGCTCGAGGGCGACAAGAAGGCGCGCGGCGCCAAGGTCGGCCAGCTGCTCGCCGAGCGCGCCAAGGCCGCCGGCGTGGAGGCTGTGGTCTTCGACCGTGGCGGCCACACCTACAGCGGCCGGATCGCGGCCCTCGCAGACGCGGCTCGCGAAAGCGGGTTGAAGTTCTGATGACCATCTCTTCGAACGGAAGGAACGCCTGATGCCGGGACGTCAGCGGCGTGACGGCGGCAACGGCCCCGCCGGACAGAATGGCCCCAACACCGGGGACCAGCGTGGTGGTCGCGACCGCCGCGATCGCGACTCGCGCGGCGGCGGTGCCGCCGAGAAGTCGAACTACATCGAGCGTGTCGTCTCGATCAACCGTGTGTCGAAGGTCGTCAAGGGCGGCCGTCGCTTCAGCTTCACCGCACTGGTGATCGTGGGCGACGGCAACGGCCTGGTCGGCGTCGGCTACGGCAAGGCCAAGGAAGTTCCCGCGGCCATCCAGAAGGGTGTCGAGGAGGCTCGCAAGGGCTTCTTCCGCGTCCCGCTCATCGGCTCCACGATCACGCACCCGGTGCAGGGTGAGGCCGCGGCCGGCGTCGTCATGCTGCGCCCCGCCTCGCCGGGTACCGGTGTGATCGCCGGTGGTGCGGTGCGTGCCGTGCTCGAATGCGCGGGCATCCACGACATCCTGTCGAAGTCGCTCGGCAGCGACAACGCCATCAACGTCGTGCACGCCACCGTGGCCGCCCTCAAGCAGCTGCAGCGCCCCGAGGAAGTCGCGGCTCGCCGCGGTCTGGCCCTCGAGGACGTCGCACCTGCGGGCATGCTGCGCGCCCGGGCACAGGCCGCTGGGAGCGTGAAGTAATGGCAGAGCTGAAGATCACTCAGGTCAAGAGCACCATCGGCGCCAAGTCGAACCAGCGCGACAGCCTGCGCACCCTCGGTCTGCGGAAGATCCGCCAGTCCGTGGTCCGCGAGGACAACGCGCAGAACCGCGGCTTGATCAACGTGGTGCGTCACCTCGTCGTTGTCGAGGAAGTCACTGCTGAGGAGGCCTCCAAGTGACAATCAAGCTGCATCACCTCCGCCCGGCTCCGGGCGCGAAGACGGACAAGACCCGCGTCGGTCGCGGTGAGGGTTCGAAGGGCAAGACCGCCGGTCGCGGTACGAAGGGCACCAAGGCGCGCAAGAACGTCTCGGCGGCCTTCGAGGGTGGCCAGATGCCGCTGCACATGCGGCTGCCGAAGCTCAAGGGCTTCAAGAACGCCTTCCGCACCGAGTACCAGGTCGTCAACGTCGGCGACATCGCCCGTCTCTTCCCCGAGGGGGGGCAGGTCGGCGTCGACGAGCTCGTCGCCAAGGGCGCGGTTCGCAAGAACCAGCTCGTGAAGGTCCTCGGCGAGGGCGAGCTCACGGTGGCCGTGCAGGTGACCGCGAACAAGTTCTCCGGCTCCGCCAAGGAGAAGATCACCGCTGCCGGCGGCACCGCGACCGAACTGGCCTGACCGGTTCGCTCGTGCGTGACGCACAGCACACGAACGGCCGCACTGCAGCACGTGCTGCAGTGCGGCCGTTCGGCGTTCCCGCCCTGCCGGACACCGCGCAGTGGCATCCGGCTGCCGCGTGGACGGCCGGCCCCGACCCGGCGCCACGGCACCGGTTCCGGGCGCGCTGCTAGAGTTCAAGAGTTGTCGACCGTCGGACCCCGCGCGTCGATCCACAGTCTCCCGTTTCGCCCTGCCAGGAGGATCTTTGCTTTCCGCCTTCGTCTCGGCCCTCAGGACCCCGGACCTGAGGCGGAAGATCCTCGTCGCGCTCGGGTTGGTGGCCCTGTACCGCCTCGGCGCGACGCTGCCGTCTCCGGGCGTCGACTACGGCAACGTGCGTGCCTGCATCGATCAGCTCAGCGGCGGGGACTCCGCCGGGATCTACTCGCTGATCAACCTGTTCTCCGGTGGCGCCCTGCTGCAGCTGTCGGTGTTCGCGATCGGCATCATGCCGTTCATCACCGCGAGCATCATCGTCCAGCTGCTGACGGTGGTCATTCCGCGCTTCGAGGAGTTGCGCAAGGAAGGCCAGTCGGGGCAGGCCAAGATGACGCAGTACACGCGGTACCTCGCGGTGGCGCTCGCCGTGCTGCAGTCCACCGGCATCGTCGCCCTCGCGGCCCGCGGTCAGCTGTTGCAGGGCTGTTCCGAACCGATCCTGGCCGACGACAGCATCTTCGGCATGGTCGTGATCGTGCTGGTCATGACGGCCGGCGCGGCCCTCGTCATGTGGTTCGGTGAGCTCATCACCGAGCGCGGCGTCGGCAACGGCATGTCGATCCTGATCTTCGCCGGCATCGCCTCGCGGCTGCCGTCCGAGGGTCGCACCATTCTCGAGTCCCGCGGCGGGCTGGTCTTCACGATCGTGCTCGTCGTCGCGCTGGTCGTCATCACCGGCGTGGTGTTCGTCGAGCAGGGCCAGCGCCGGATCCCGGTGCAGTACGCCAAGCGGATGGTGGGCCGGCGCATGTACGGCGGGTCCTCGACGTACCTGCCGTTGAAGGTGAACCAGGCCGGCATCATCCCGGTGATCTTCGCGTCGTCGCTGCTGTACCTGCCGAACCTCATCGCGCAGCTGACCGGGGCCACCTCGGCCACCGACCCGAGCTGGTGGCAGCGGATCATCAACGAGTACCTGGTGAATCCGAACAACCCGGTCTACATCGCGATCTACTTCGGGCTGATCGTCTTCTTCGTCTTCTTCTACGTCGCCATCACCTTCAATCCGGAGGAACGGGCCGACGAGATGAAGAAGTACGGCGGCTTCATCCCGGGTATCCGGCCGGGACGCCCCACCGCCGAGTACCTCAGCTACGTCCTCAACCGCATCACGGTGCCAGGTTCGCTGTACCTGGGTCTCATCGCGACGCTGCCCAACTTCTTCCTCTCCGGCAGCCAGACCGCCACCAGCATCTTCGGTGGCGCCGCGGTGCTCATTCTCGTCAGTGTCGCGCTGGACACTGTCAAGCAGATCGAAAGTCAACTCATGCAGCGCAACTACGAAGGGTTCCTCAAGTGAGACTTGTACTCCTCGGTCCGCCCGGTGCCGGCAAGGGCACGCAGGCCGCCATCCTGTCGGAGAAGCTCGGCGTCCCCGCGATCTCCACCGGGGATCTGTTCCGGGCCAACATCGGGCAGGGCACCCCGCTCGGTGTCGAAGCCAAGAAGTACATCGACGCCGGCGAGCTCGTACCCGCCGAGATCACCAACAACATGGTGCGCGCCCGTCTCGCCGAGCCCGACGCCGCCGACGGCTTCCTGCTCGACGGTTTCCCCCGCAGCGTGGAGCAGGCCCGCGAACTCGAGTCCATCCTGAAGGACCTGGACACGAAGCTCGACGGCGTCCTCTCCTTCGACATCGACGAGGACGTCGTGGTCGAGCGGATGCTCGCCCGCGGCCGCGCCGACGACACCGAGGACGTCATCCGCAACCGGCTCCGGGTGTACCGCGAGGAGACGGCGCCGCTGCTCGACTACTACGCCGATGTGCTCGTCACGGTCGATGCCGTCGGCGAGGTCGACGAGATCAACGCCCGCGCCCTCGCGGCTCTCGGCAAGTAAGGACGCAGGAGCAAGACAATGGGTTTCGGGCGCAAGCGCAAGGTGGTTCCGTTCCGCACCGCCGGTGAACTGGATGCGATGGCGGCGGCGGGCGCTGTCGTCGGCGCCGCACTCGTGGCGGTGCGCAAGGCGGCGAAGCCGGGCGTGAGCACCCTGGAACTGGACCAGGTGGCGGAGGCGGTCATCCGTGACGCGGGGGCCGTCCCCTCCTTCCTGGGCTATCACGGGTTCACCGGCTCGATCTGCTCGTCGGTGAACGACCGCGTGGTGCACGGAATCCCCTCGGCGACGGAGATCCTCGCCGAGGGCGATCTCGTGTCGATCGACTGCGGCGCGATCCTCGACGGCTGGCACGGCGACTCGGCGTGGACCTTCGGCGTCGGGGAACTCGCCGCCGCCGACGTCGATCTCAGCGATGCGACACGGCTGTCGATGGAGGCGGGCATCGCGGCGATGCTGCCGGACAACCGGCTCACCGACGTCTCGCACGCCATCGAGACCGGCACCCGCGAGGCGGAGCGGGTACACGGCCGGCACTACGGCATCGTCGACGGATACGGCGGGCACGCCATCGGCCGCGAAATGCACATGGACCCGTTCCTGCCGAACGAGGGCGAGCCCGGGAAGGGCCCCCGCCTCGTGGTGGGATCGGTGCTCGCCATCGAACCGATGCTGACGCTCGGCACCTACGAGACCGAGGTGCTCGACGACAAGTGGACCGTCGTCACGACCGACGGCAGCCGCGCCGCGCACTGGGAGCACACCGTCGCGGTGACCGAGGACGGCCCGCGCATCCTCACCCCGCGCCCGGAGTAGCGCGGCGGTGGCGGCGAGCGAATGCACCGCTCGCTGCCCGAGAAGCCGAACGGGATCGTCGCCCGGGCCGCCGACTCCGGTTCACACCTCGACCAGGAGGGTGACCGGACCGTCGTTCACGAGGCTCACCTCCATGTGCTCCCCGAAGACTCCGGTCTGCACGTCGGCGCCCAGCTCCCGCAGGGCCGCCGCGAACTCGTCCACCAGCGGCTCGGCCGCCGCGCGGGGCGCGGCCGCCGACCAGGACGGCCGCCGGCTCTTGCGCGTGTCGGCCATGAGCGTGAACTGGCTGACCACGAGGATCGGGGCCGCCAGATCGGACGCCGACTTCTCGTCCTCGAGGATCCGCATCGTCCACACCTTCCGGGCCAGCGCCGCGGCCTTGGCCGCGTCGTCGTCGTGGGTCACCCCGACGAGCACGAGCAGCCCGTGTCCGCCGACCGGGGGTGAGATCCGCGCGACCTCGCGGCCGTCGACCGCGACCGCGGCACCCGTCACCCGCTGAACCAACGCCCGCACGGTTGTCCTCCTGTATGTCGGCATTTGGCCCTGGTGGGAAAGTTCCCGTAACATAGATCGATGGTGCGCCCTGCGCGCCGGTCTGCGGGTGTCCGCAGTCCGGTCACGCCGAGCGTCACGGTAACGGACACCGATGCAACCACACGCCGAACAACACGGATCGCGGAGGATATGGCCAAGAAAGACGGAGCCATCGAGGTCGAGGGTCGCGTGATCGAGCCGCTGCCCAATGCGATGTTTCGCATTGAGCTCGAGAACGGTCACAAGGTCCTGGCTCACATCAGCGGCAAGATGCGTCAGCACTACATTCGCATCCTGCCCGAGGACCGGGTTGTCGTAGAGCTCTCGCCCTACGACCTGTCGCGTGGGCGCATCGTCTACCGCTACAAGTAAGAGCTTCCCCGGCCGCACGGTCGGGGAGAACCATGTCTGCAGCATGCCTCGTGCCCTGCCGCAGGCGTACACACAGGAGATCAGACGCACCGTGAAGGTTCAGCCGAGCGTCAAGAAGATCTGCGAGAAGTGCAAGGTGATCCGCCGTAACGGCCGGGTCATGGTGATCTGCGAGAACCTGCGCCACAAGCAGCGCCAGGGCTAGACCACCCGCTCTTCGAAGGATCGGCTTGGCAACAAGCTAGAGAAGACCTTCCAGTACCAGTCGTTCGGTCACGATTCCCGATTCGTCGGGGAGCCGCGCGATACACCCCCGGTTCGGAGGCCGGGGCCCCACTGTGTTTCGGACTACCGGCGTTCCGGCTTCGGCCGGGCCGCGGGACCACACAGTTTCACGACGCAGGGGACGGGCTGGGAGCAGACCTCCGCACACCGAATAGGAATGCCACATGGCACGTCTCGCAGGTGTCGATCTTCCCCGCGAAAAGCGGATGGAGATCGCACTGACCTACATCTACGGCATCGGCCGTACCCGCTCGAAGGAGATCCTCGAGGCCACCGGCGTGAGCCCGGATCTGCGCAGCAAGGACCTCTCCGACGAGGATCTCGCCAAGCTGCGCGAGTTCATCGAGGAGACCTACAAGGTCGAGGGTGACCTCCGCCGCGAGGTCCAGGCGGACATCCGTCGCAAGATCGAGATCGGCTGCTACCAGGGCCTGCGACACCGTCGTGGTCTGCCCGTGCGTGGACAGCGCACCAAGACCAACGCCCGCACCCGTAAGGGTCCGAAGCGCACCGTCGCAGGAAAGAAGAAGTAATGCCTCCCAAGTCACGCAGCACCGGTCCCAAGAAGACCCAGAAGGCGCGCCGCAGGGACAAGAAGAACGTCCCGCACGGTGCCGCTCACATCAAGAGCACCTTCAACAACACGATCGTGTCCATCACGGACCCGAACGGCAACGTCATCTCCTGGGCGTCCTCCGGCCACGTCGGCTTCAAGGGTTCGCGCAAGTCGACCCCGTTCGCCGCGCAGCTCGCCGCCGAGAACGCTGCCCGCAAGGCGCAGGAGCACGGTGTCAAGAAGGTCGACGTCTTCGTGAAGGGCCCGGGCTCGGGCCGCGAGACGGCGATCCGTTCCCTCCAGGCCGCGGGCCTCGAGGTCGGCACCATCTCCGACGTCACCCCCCAGCCGCACAACGGCTGCCGTCCGCCCAAGCGGCGTCGCGTCTAACGGGAAAGGAAGGTTTGAATCATGGCTCGCTATACCGGTCCCGTTACCCGTAAGTCGCGTCGTCTGCGTGTCGACCTCGTCGGAGGCGACCAGGCGTTCGAGCGTCGCCCCTACCCGCCCGGCCAGCACGGCCGCGCGCGGATCAAGGAGAGCGAATACCTGCTCCAGCTGCAGGAGAAGCAGAAGGCCCGCTTCTCCTACGGGGTGATGGAAAAGCAGTTCCGTCGCTACTACGAGGAGGCCGCCGGCCGGCCCGGCAAGACCGGCGAGGTCCTGCTGACCATCCTCGAGTCGCGTCTGGACAACGTCGTCTACCGTGCCGGTCTCGCCCGGACCCGCCGTCAGGCCCGCCAGCTGGTGAGCCACGGTCACTTCCTGGTGAACGGCAAGAAGGTCGACATCCCCAGCTACCGCGTCTCGCAGTACGACATCATCGACGTCCGCGAGAAGTCGCTGGGCACGCTGCCCTTCCAGGTGGCCCGTGAGACCCAGGGCGATCGTCCGATCCCGGGTTGGCTGCAGGTCGTCGGCCCGCGTCTGCGGGTGCTGGTCCACCAGCTCCCCGAGCGCGCGCAGATCGACATCCCGCTGCAGGAACAGCTGATCGTCGAGTACTACTCGAAGTAAGGCGCTTCGCGCCGTGGTGTCCTTCCGGTCCTCCCGAGGACCGGGGGGACACCACATCCCGACCAGGGCGTCATATGGCGGACGCCCACAAGGAGGCACTCCATGCTCATCTCGCAGCGACCCACCCTCAGCGAAGAGGTCATCGCCGACAACCGCTCGAAGTTCGTCATCGAACCCCTCGAGCCGGGCTTCGGGTACACCCTCGGAAACTCGCTTCGTCGCACCCTGCTGTCCTCGATTCCGGGCGCGGCCGTCACCAGCATTCGCATCGACGGCGTGCTCCACGAGTTCACCACGGTTCCCGGGGTCAAGGAGGATGTCACCGACATCATCCTGAACCTCAAGGGCCTCGTGGTCAGCTCGGAAGAGGACGAGCCGGTCACCATGTACGTCCGCAAGCAGGGCCCCGGCACCGTGACCGCGGGTGACATCGTGCCCCCGGCCGGTGTCACCGTCCACAACCCGGACCTGCACATCGCCACCCTGAACGACAAGGGCAAGCTGGAGATCGAGCTCGTCGTCGAGCGCGGCCGCGGCTACGTCCCCGCCGTTCAGAACAAGGCGTCCGGCGCCGAGATCGGCCGCATCCCGGTCGACTCGATCTACTCGCCGGTGCTCAAGGTGACCTACAAGGTGGAGGCGACCCGCGTCGAGCAGCGCACCGACTTCGATCGGTTGATTCTCGACGTGGAGACCAAGAACTCGATCACCGCGCGGGACGCGCTCGCTTCGGCGGGCAAGACCCTGGTGGAGCTCTTCGGTCTGGCTCGTGAGCTGAACGTCGAAGCAGAAGGCATCGAGATCGGTCCCTCGCCCGCCGAGGCCGACCACATCGCCTCCTTCGGACTCCCCATCGAGGATCTCGACCTGACGGTCCGGTCCTACAACTGCCTCAAGCGCGAGGGTGTGCACACCGTCGGTGAGCTCGTGGCACGCACGGAGTCCGACCTGCTCGACATCCGCAACTTCGGTCAGAAGTCCATCGACGAGGTGAAGGTCAAGCTGCACTCGCTCGGCCTCTCCCTCAAGGACAGCCCCGCGTCCTTCGACCCGAGCACCGTCGCCGGCTACGACGCCGCGACCGGTACCTGGAGCGACACGGACGCCGGTTCCTTCGGCGACGCCGAGGGGAACGAGGACTACGCCGAGACCGAGCAGCTGTAGCAGCTCACGGTCCGTTACTAGGAGATTCATCATGCCCAAGCCCAAGAAGGGTGCCCGCTTCGGCGGGTCGGCCTCGCACCAGAAGGCGCTGCTGGCCAACCTGGCCACCGCGCTCTTCGAGCACGGCCGCATCACCACCACCGAGGCCAAGGCCAAGGCCCTGCGGCCCTACGCCGAGAAGCTCGTCACGCACGCGAAGGCCGGCACGCTGGCCAACCGTCGTGAGGTGCTGAAGGTCATCCGCAACAAGGACGTCGTCCACACGCTGTTCGCGGAGATCGGCCCGTTCTACGAGGACCGCAACGGCGGCTACACGCGCATCGTCAAGACGATGCCGCGCAAGGGTGACAACGCTCCCATGGCGATCATCGAGCTCGTCAAGGAGAAGACCGTCACCTCCGAGGCCGACCGCGCCCGTCGCGTCGCCGCCTCGCAGAGCGCGCCGGCCACCGAGGCCCCGGCCGAGGAGAACGTCGTCGAGGCCGTCGAGGCCGACGCCTCCGACGCGCAGGTCGAGAACGCGGACGCCGTCGTCGACGCGATCGAGGACGAGACCGCCACCGCGGCCGACGCCAAGGACGCCGACGAGGCCAAGAAGGACTAGTCCACTTGGTTTCGGCATCCGCTGAAGCGAACGAGCCCGTCGCCCCCCACCGGGGCGGCGGGCCCGTTGCTTTCGAGAACCCGTCCGCCGCCGGCGAGGACAGCACCCGGCTGCGGCTCGACATCGCCTACGACGGCACCGACTTCTCCGGCTGGGCACGGCAGCCCGGACGACGGACGGTGTGCGGGGAGATCGAAGAGAAGCTCGGGGCGGTCGTACGCACTCCGGTCCAGCTCACGGTCGCCGGGCGGACCGACGCCGGGGTGCACGCGTCCGGTCAGGTCGCGCACGTCGACGTCCCCACCGCTGCCCTTCCGGACGACCTCGCCCGCCTGGTGCGGCGGCTCGCGCGGTTCCTGCCGCGCGACGTCCGCGTCACCGGCATCTCCGTCGCCCCGCCCCACTTCGACGCCCGTTTCTCGGCGGTCCGCCGGCACTACGAGTACCGGCTCACCACCGCCGTCTACGGCGCCGAGCCGCTGCGGGCCCGCGACACCGTCGCCTGGCCCAAACCGGTGGACGTCGACGCCATGCGTGCCGCCTCGCGGTCGCTGCTGGGCCTGCACGACTTCGCCGCCTTCTGCAAGCGGCGCGACGGTGCGACGACGGTCCGCGAACTGCAACGCTTCGACTGGACGCGCACAGGGGACATCCTCACCGCGCACGTGAGCGCGGACGCGTTCTGCTGGTCGATGGTGCGCAGCCTCGTCGGGGCGGTCCTCGCGGTAGGGGAGGGGCGGCGCAGTGTCGAGTGGACGACCGCGCTGCTCGACGAACGGCAGCGCGCCGCGGCCGTGGCCGTGGCTCCGGCGCACGGACTCAGCCTCGTCGGCGTCGACTATCCCCCCGACGACGAACTCGCGGCACGCAACGCGGCCACCCGCGAGGTACGTGGGCCCGTCGGTCCCGGCTGCTGCTGACCCGCGGCCGAACCCGCCGGTGATATGTTCCGACGAGCACGTCCCCCGGCCGGCCCGGCCGGGGGATCGGCATGTGAGAGGGAGGCACAGTGCTCGACCTGCCCGCGATCCGGCGGCGAGGCGCGACGGTCGCGGCGGCCCTGCTCGCCGCGGCGTCCCTGCTGACGGCACCGGCGGCCGCCGAGCCGGCTCCGGCCGAGGCCTACGTCGATCACGTGGAGGAGCGAACCGCGCGCGACTGGGTGTTGCACGTGTACTCACCGTCCATGGACCGGGTGATCCCGGTCGAGGTGATCCGGCCCGCCGACACTTCCGCTGCCCGGCCGACCTTCTACCTGCTCAACGGAGCGGGTGGGGGCGAGGACGCCGCGAACTGGCGGGAGCAGACGGACGTCCGCGAGTTCTTCGACGGCAAGAACGTCAACGTCGTCACCCCGGTGGGCGGGGCCTTCTCATACTACACGGACTGGGTCCGTGACGACCCGAAGCTCGGCCGGCACCGGTGGGCGACGTTCCTGACGTCGGAACTGCCGCCGGTCGTGGACGCGGCACTGGGCGCCGACGGTCGCAACGCCGTGGCGGGGATGTCGATGTCGGGCAGTTCGGTGCTGGCCCTCGCGCAGCAGTCGCCGGGACTGTACGAGGCGGTGGCGTCCTACAGCGGGTGCGCGCAGACGAGCAGCGATCCTGGGCGCAGCTACGTCGAAGCCGTCGTCACGATCGGGGGCGGCGAGGTCGAGAACATGTGGGGCCCGATCGGCGGGCCGGGGTGGATTGCCAACGACGCGGCGCTGAACGCGGAGAAGTTGCGCGGGACGACGCTGTACATCTCCTCCGGCGGTGGCCTGCCGGGTCCGCACGAGGCGGCCCTGGGCGGGCAGGTGGATCCGGTCGACCTACTCGTCCTCGGATCCATCGAGGCGGCTACGGCACAGTGCACCGAGCGGCTGCGACGGACCTTCGACGAACTCGGGATCGAGGCGACCTTCAGCACAGCGGCAGAGGGCACGCACTCGTGGGGATACTGGCAGGATGCGCTGCACGAGTCCTGGCCGATTCTCGCCGAGGCGATCGGCGCGTAGCGCGGCCCGGCACGAGCGACGGAAACGGCAAGGGGCGAGGTCGGGTGACCTCGCCCCTTTCGCTACGCGCGTCGAGGCTTCTCTCAGATCAGCCAGCTGAGGAAGGAGAGCACGTGGTCGACCAGGGAGCCGAGGGAGCCGAGCAGCATGGGGATTACCTCCGATGTCGATGGACAAATCCTGGACGTACGTCCAACCAAGATCTAAGTACAGGATGTCCGCTTTGCCCAGAAAATGTGACGCAGGATACCGGGGCACGACGAGGGTTCCGAGGTCAGTCCGCGATCATCCGGAGCAGCGCCGCGAGCGCGCGGAACGGCAGCGTCAGGACCCGCAGGAACAGGACGCCGAGCTCGGCGAGTGTCGCCACCGTCTCCGCGGCGTCGGCCGCCCTCTCCACTCGGTCCACGGCTCTGCGACCCCGTCGACGATGTCTGTCCACCGGCGCACGGTAGCAGGCGGTTCGCGAAATCTGACAGGAGGATGTTTCAGATTCCGCGGCACGAGTTATCCCGGCAGTGCCGGGGTGCGCGTGCCGCCGGGGAGGACGGCCGCGCGCCCCGGCACCGCTGCGGGCCCGCGCCCCGGCTCGACCGGGACTTCGACACCCGGCACGGCCGGGAGTTCGCGCCCGGCGCGGCCGGGAGTTCGCGCCCGGCGCGGCCGGGAGTTCACACCGTCAGCCCGCCAGGTGCCGCGCGATGACCAGCCGCTGGATCTGGTTCGTCCCCTCGAAGATCTGGGTGATCTTCGCGTCCCGCATGAAGCGCTCGACGGGAAAGTCCCGGGTGTAGCCGTAGCCGCCGAGTACCTGCACGGCGTCGGTGGTCACCTTCATCGCCGCGTCGGTCGCGACGAGCTTGGCGACCGACGCCTGCCGCGAGTAGGGCAGACCGGCGTCCTTGCGGCGCGCGGCGTCGATGTAGGTGGCGCGGGCCGAGTCCACCGCCGCGGCCATGTCGGCCAGGACGAATCCGAGGCCCTGATGGTCGATGATCTTCTTGCCGAACGCCTTGCGCTCCTTGGCGTAGGCGGTGGCCTCGTCGAGCGCGGCCTGCGCGAGACCCACCGCGACGGCCGCGATCCCGAGGCGGCCCGAATCGAGGGCGCTGAACGCGATCGGCAGGCCCTGCCCCTCGGCCCCGATGCGGCGCTCCTCGGGGACGAACGCATCGTCGTAGTGGGCGGTCGCGGTGGGGATGGCATGCAGGCCCATCTTCTCCTCGGGCTTGCCGAAGCTGAGGCCCTCGGTTCCGGCGGGCACGAGGAAGCAGGAGATCCCCTTGGAGCCGGCGTCGGAGGTCCGGGCGAACAGCGTGTAGAAGTCCGCCTTGCCGCCGTTGGTGATCCACGCCTTCGATCCGGAGATCCGGTAGCCGCCGTCCACGGCTGTCGCGCGGCAGGTCAGGGCCGCGGCATCGGACCCGGCCTGCGGCTCGGACAGGCTGTAGGCGCCGATCGTCTCGCCGCCGAGCATGGCGGGCAACCACCGGGCCTTCTGCTCCTCGGTGCCGTGGGTGGCCAGCGCGAAGCACGACAGGCCGTGCACACTCACCGCGACCGCGACGGCCGCCCAGCGGGCGCCGAGCTCCTCGAGCACCTGCAGGTACACCTCGTACGGCTGATTCCCGCCGCCGAACTCCTCCGGGTACGGCAGGCTCAGCAGTCCCGCCGCGCCGAGGGCGGGGAACACGCCCTCGGGGAACGTCTCGTTGCGCTCGTGTTCGACGACCCGCGGCGCGAGAACCTTGTCCGCGACGTCGCGGGTCAGCTCGATGAGGTCGTAGGCCTCGGGGGTGGGCAGCAGGCGCTCGACGGGCACGGTGACTCCTCGCTCGGAAAATAGTACTGAGAACGATACTGCAGTACTATCTGCAGTATGACAAGAGCGGGAACCCGGCGCGGCACGGCGCGGCAGGCGCAACTGTTCGACCAGCTCGTCGCGCTGTTTCTCGCCGAGGGCTTCGCCCGCTTCACCCTCGACGACATCGCCGCCCGCCTGCACTGCTCCAAGTCGACCCTGTACGCCCTCGCCGAGAGCAAGGACCGCCTCGTCCGGGCCGCCACCGTGCACTTCTTCCGCGGCGCGACCGAGCGCGTCGAAGCCGAGCTCGACGGCCGCAGCGGCGCCGTCGACCGCATCCGCGGCTACCTCGAGGCCGTCGGCCGGCAACTCGAACCCGCCTCCGCGCAGTTCATGGAGGACATGGCTGCCGCCCCCGCCGCCCGTGAGGTCTACGAGCGCAACACCCGGCTCGCCGCCGAACGCGTCCGCGACCTCATCGCCGTCGGAGTCGCCACCGGCGAACTGCGCGACGTGCACGCCGCGTTCGTCGCCGACGTCGTCGCCGCCGTCATGGTCCGCATCCAGCAGCGCCACGTCGCCGAGGCCATCGGCCTGCCGGACGCCCAGGCCTACCGCGAACTCGCCGCCCTGCTCACCCACGGCCTCACCGCCTGACCCGCCTACCATCGGGCCATGGACGCCGAAGCCCCGATTCGTCTCGAGATCGTCGTCGCCAGCGTGCGGGCCGGGCGGATCGCGCCCGTCGTCGCCGACTGGTTCGCCGCCGCCGCGCGGCAACGCCGCGAGTTCGACGTCGGCGTGCTCGACCTCGCCGACACCCCGCTGCCGCAGGATCTGTCCGGCGGCCGGGAGGCCGAGGCGTTCACCCGGCGCATCGGTGCGGCCGACGCGTTCGCGGTCGTCACCTCCGAGTACAACCACGGCTATCCGGCCGCACTGAAGACCGCCCTCGACACCGTCAAACACGAATGGCGCACCAAGCCGGTCGGATTCGTCTCCTACGGCGGGCTCTCCGGCGGTCTGCGCGCCGTCGAACAACTCCGGCAGGTCGTCGTCGAGGTGCACATGGTTCCCGTGCGCGAATCGGTCAGCTTCCACCGCGTCAAGCACGCCTTCGCCGCCGACGGCACCACCACCGACGGCGCCGCCGCCGATGCGGCCCAGCGGATGCTGACCCAGCTCGCCTGGTGGGCACGGACCGTGCGCGCCGGACAGAGCGCCGAACCCTACCCGGGCTGAGGAACCCGGCTGCGCCCACCCGCGCGCGGACGACCGAGGAACGCGGCTTCGGCGCCGACACTCACCAGCGACAACGACACCCGGCGGCCCCCAGCCGTGAGCACCACCCGATCCCCGGCCGCTCCGGGCTGCAGGATCGACACGTCCGGGCGCTCACGCGGCCACCGATCCGGATCCACGTGCACGTGGATCGCGGTCGCCCCGGCGGGAACCGCCGCCGGGCGCACACCGTCGTACACGATCGTGTCGAAACCCCGCTCGTCGCCACCGAGGCGCAACCGGTCCGGTCCCGCGGCGGCGAGCAGGGGGCGCCAGGCCGAGGCGCGATCGGTGTGGATCGCCACCCGCGCGCCGATCGCGACCGACCGGAACACCAGCTGCTGCGCCAGGTACAGCTCCCCGGCGACGTAGACGGTGCGCACGCCCCGGCCGGTCACGCGAGCTGACACGGCCGCTCCGGATTCGTCCGCCCCGACCACCTGCCCGCATCCTGTCACCGGCAGGGTCAGGGCGTCGGCGTCGCCGAGCTGCACGGTGCGCAGGGGGACCAGATCCTCGAGCCCCGCCGCGGCCGTCGGCGTCGACGCCAGCAACCCGTCCAGTTCGCGACTCCACAACCGCCGAGTGCCCGGCATCCGGCGGCTCGGCTCGGGGGACCGGCTCGTTCCGCGCAGCACCGCCCCCACCCGCACGGTTCCGGGCTCGGTGCCGGGTCGCAGGCGCACCGTGATCGTCGCCGACGACAGCGGCTCCGACCAGACGCGGGTCAAGGTCGCCCGGTCGAGGTGACCCGGTTCGACGACCGAGGCCCGGCTGAGACCGCCGGGAAGCCGTACCGCGTCGCGATCCTCCTCGAGCAGTAGCGGATCCGCGCATCCGGTGACGGACTCCACCGCCCGGGTGATCTCTCCCGCGTCGAGGATCCGCGCGGCGTGGTGCTGTTCCGCCAACGCCCGCACGACCCGGCGCGCCGCGATGCTCACGGCGCGTGCCGCGCCCTCGGCCCCGCCGCCCCGGCGCGCCACCGCGGCCGGGCAGGCGAGGGCGTCGAACCGCAGCGCGAGCCACACCGTGCGGGTCGCGGCGGCGGGCAGCGGACCGACCAGGCTCCCGTATGCCTCGCCGGCCACGGTCTCGTCGCACGCCCGGCGGCCGTGCGCGACGACGTCGATCCCGTCGAGTTCGACGTCGTGCCGCGAGAGGCACGCGGCGATCGCCGCCAGCGGAAGCCGGCGCAGGGGATCTGCCCGGTCGCGTGTCAGCCGGGTGAGGTCGCCGCCCGTCGGCACCAGCTCCACGACCGCGACGACGGCCGAGCCGTCCCAGCACACCCCGACAGGTCCGTCGCCGGCCGCGGCGACGTCGACGATCACCGGGGCGGTACGGATCGGACGGTTCCGGAATCGCCACCATTCCCGCGACCAGTCGACGGCGTCGCGCCCCCGGACCGGGACCACCACCGACACCGCGGCCAGCGCCGCCACGACCACCGAAGCGGGAAGCGGGGCGCCGGCGGCCGCCGCGATCGTCCACCCGATCAGCGCTGCACACTGCGCCCGCACGACCCCGGCCGCGGAGCGGCGCCGTGGCCGCCGGAAAACCCCATGCTGCACGACGATTCCCCCGTTCCCCCCGAGCGACGGCCCGGTCCCCCCGATGTTCCCCGCCGGAACTGTACTGTGTTGCGGCGGAGGGGGCGTCGTACGGGGGAGGATCGATGGGAGCGCAGCCGACCACGCGCTGGCAGGTCAACGGCTACCGGTTTCTGGTGCGCCGCATGGAGCATGCACTGGTGCGGCGGGACGTGCGGATGATCCACGACCCGATGCGGTCGCAGTCACGCGCGCTGGCGGTGGGTGCCGTCCTCGCCTGTGTCGGACTCGCGGGCTGCGCCGCACTCGCCCTGTTCCGCCCGCAGGACAAGATCGGCGATGCCACCATCGTGGTGGGTCGCGAATCCGGCGCGATGCTGGTCGCGATCGACGGCACCTTCCATCCGGTGCTCAACCTGGCCTCCGCCCGCCTGGTGCTCGGGCGGCCCGACGAGCCCACCGTCGTCGCCGACGAGGAATTCGAGACGCGCCCACGGGGTTCCCTCGTCGGCATCCCCGGTGCGCCGTCGGCGCTGGCACACGTCGCGGAACCGCTGTCGTGGACGGTGTGCGACACCGTGGCCTCCGACGGAAGCCGCTCGGTCACCACAATTGTCGCCGCCGGGGAGCCCGCCTACGGCGACCGCGCACGACCGCTCACCGACGACGAGGCCCTGCTCGTCGCGGCCGACGGCAGGCACCATCTGGTGTACCGCGGATCGCGCGCCGAAGTCGACCTGTCGGACCGCGCGCTCACCCGCGTTCTCGGCCTCGATGCCGGCATGGCGCGTCCCGTCGGTCCGGCCCTGCTCGCCGCCATCCCGGAGGTGCCGCGGCTCGAGGCTCCGCGGATCCCCGGCGCCGGCGACGAGCCCCGCTATCCTATCGGCTCGCTGACCGTCGGTTCGGTGGTCCGCGTCGCAGTGCCGGACGGGAAGAAGTTCTACGTCGTGCTGCGCGACGGTGTGCAGGAGGTGTCCGAGGCGACGGCACAGATCGTCCACTTCACCGATTCGCAGGGCGCCGCGGAGATCCCTGCCGTCCCGCCGGATCTGCTACGGGACGCGCCGGCCGTGCGGGGTCTCGACGTGGACACCTTCCCCACGACCGTGCCCACGGTCGTCGATGCCGGCGACCGCCCCGTCGGATGCCTGACGTGGACCCCGGAGGCCGCCGCGGACGGACAGTCGCGGTCCGTCGTCGAGGTGTCGGCAGGCTCGGCACTGCCGCTACCCGAGGGGGCGGTGCCGGTGTCCCTGGCTCAGGCGGACGGTGGCGGGCCCGAGGCCGACAGCGCGTACCTCGCGCCCGGCCGCGGCGCGTTCGTGCAGACCACCTCCGTCGCGCCGGACAGTGCGCGGCGCGGCGCCCTCTTCTACGTCGCCGACACCGGCGTGCGGTACGGCATCGTCGACGCGGACGCCGCGACCGCCCTGGGATTCTCCGAACCCGTGCCCGCGCCGTGGCAGATCGTCGAATTGTTCGCGCCGGGACCGGCACTCGGGCGGGCGGAGGCGCTCGTCGCTCACGACGGCGTCGCACCCGATCCGGACCCGGCGCCGGTCGGCGCCGGCAGCTGACGCCGGCGTCGCAGCGACGCTGTCGCTCCCACGATCACGAGCACCACAGTCGCCGCGACGACCGCGACGTTCCGGGGCCGTTGATCCGTCGGCGCCGGTGGTGCCGGGGATGCGACGGCCACCGAACGGGGCACCTGCGGACGCTCTTCCGTCCACGGGGCGGTCACCGCCGCGAACGGGTCGATGACGCCGTGTCCCACCCGCGGATTCCAGCCCTCGGCCGGCGCGTGCGCCGTGGCCTCGATCCGCAGCGCGACGGCGCGGGCATCGAGATGCGGAAATCGTGCCCGTACCAGCGCGACGGTCGCGGATACGAGTGGCGCCGCGAAACTGGTGCCCGACACCGGAATCGGTCCCTGTGCTCCCCGATAGGCGTCGACGAGGCCGTCCGCGGTGGGATGCAGGGAGACCACACCGCTGCCGGGTGCGGCGACATCCACCCACGGTCCCGGCAGGCTGAAGCTCGACGGTGAGCCGTCGGGCTCGACCGAACCGACCGTCAGTACGTAGTCGTCGTACCAGGCCGGCGAGGCCACGGTCGTGACCGCACGCCAGGGATCCTCGCCCGGGCGGAGCGGATCGAGTCCGTGCGGATTCGACCCCCGGCAGCGCTCCTCCACATTCCCGGCGGCGGCGACGACGACGGCGTCCTTCACCTCCGTCGCGTACCGCACCGCCGCCCCGAGTTCGGGGTCGTCGATCCCTTCTGCGGCCGGAGCGCAGGCGACCTCGGAGATGTTGATGACGGTGGCGCCGCGATCCGCGGCGTGGCGCACCGCCATCGCCATCGTGCGCACGTTGCCGTAGCCGGGTGACGTGCGCGCATCCTGGTCGTCGGCGTCCGGCCGGTGCGCCGAGAAGTGGCGGCTGGACTGGCGCACGGTGAGGATCCGCGCGTCCGGGGCGCCGCCGGCGAATCCCGACCCGGCGACCGGGCGGGCCGCGACGAGTCCCGCCACCAGGGTCCCGTGGGCGTCGCAGTCCTGCGTCCCGTCGCCCGAGGAGACGTAGTCCCCACCGGGGACCAGCCCGGGCAGCCTGGCGTTCCGGCCCACTCCGGTGTCGATCACCGCCACGAGCTGGCCCGCGCCGCGCGTCAACGGCCACACGGCCGGAAAATCCAGGAGGCGTTGCGGTTCCGGGATCGAGGCGGTGTCGTCGACGGTGGCGACGGTGGTGCACGGCGAACGTTGCGCGGTATCGTCGACGGGGCCGGGCGCCGCGGGGGGAGGCAGGCTCCCGGCATCGGCGGGCGGGGGCTGCGCCCCGGCGAACGGGGCCGTGCCGAAGGACGAGGTCGTCAGCACCAGAGCGACGAGGAAGAGACGTGCCCCGCGGGCCACGTCAGATCCCGCGGACGGCGGCGTAGAGCCCCGTGACCCAGCAGGCCAGCGGCAGGACCGTCGCGATCGTCGCGTACTCGACGAGCTCGGCGGCGCGCCGCTGCACCGGAGTGAACGAGCGACGCGGGGCGGCCACGCCGAACACCAGCGCTGCGGCCGCGACGCCCGCGGCGAGGGCGAAGACCGCGACGGGCGGCACGGATCCGCTGATCGCGGCCGCGGCGAGCAGGGCTACCGGCACGGATGCGCCGCCTGCCACCAGCAGCGTCGCCTGGCGCGCGTCGGTATAGGTGCGGCCCCGCAGCATGATCACCGCCGCAGCGGCGAGCGCCAGGGCGGTGCCCGGTCCGACGGGGTCGTCCCCGGACAGCGGGGCTGCCGCGCACCACGCACCGGCGACGGTCAGAACGGCTCCCGCACCGACGAGACCGGTGAGGTGGTCGCGTGCCCGCGCGGCGGCCGCCGCGAGCTCGCCCCGATCGGGCAGGGACCGGTCCTCGCCGTCCGGGCCGTCCTCTCCGTCCTCGATCCGGGGTGCTCCCGCGCCGGGGCCGGGTACCGGGGGCAGCGGCAGGTCGGCGAGCTTCATGGCGAGCCGGGGAGCGAACGTCACGGTCAGCATCGCCGTGACGACGACTCCGGCTCCGACCGCGGACGCGGGGATTCCCGAGGTGGCGACGAGGAAGGCGGCCGCCGCCACCGCGGCGACGGCGGCAACCGCGGTGAAGGGCACCCGTCCGACGTCGGCCGAGACCAGGACCAGGGTTGCCGCGGCCCCCGACAGGACCGCACCGAGCATCGAGTGTGCCGGTCCGAAGGCCCCCGGCACCACGAGGATTCCGGTGACGAAGGCGGCCGGCACCGCGCAGGCGCACAGCAGCGCCACGGGGCGACGGTCGTCGCGGGCCCGGCCGAGCAGGATCCCGGCGAGCAGGAGCAGGACGGCGAGTGCGCCGCAGCCGGCCCCGGCGGCAAGCCGTCCCTCCGGCGCGGAAAGGCGCAGCAGAGCCCCCGCACCGACCGCCGTCGCGGACAGGGTGACCGCTGCCGCGACCGTCGCCGCCGCGCCCGGCGACCAGCGGCCCGTCCCGGCCTCGTCGGCGGTCGCGACGCTGTGGGTCACGTCGTCGAACAGCGGGGGTGGCGCCGGTGCCGACGCGTCCTCGAGCACGAGCAGATCGCCGTCGCGGACGCCCTGCTCGTGCAGACTCAGTGCCGCCGCGAGCCGCGACGAACCGAGGCGGGCCAGCGCCCATGCTTCGGGCTCGACCCGCTCGACGGAGGGGTCGAAGTCGTTGACGGCGCGGTGACTCGCGACGAGGTCGACGACGCCGGGCACGATCAAGGCGACGGGCACGTCGCCGGGCAGGGCGAGATCGACCTGTGTGTGCCGTGCCAGCACGGTCACCCGGCAGAGTTCGGGTGGGTCGATCCGCCCCGGTTCGGTATGCGCAGCCGTCATCGTCCATCCCCCCGTCGTCCCCCGACCGTGCTTCGGTCCGGACGGGCTCGCCCGCCCGCCCGGACCTCGCGGAGACGATACGACATCGCCTCGCGCAGACGCCGTCGCGTCCGCCTGCATGCCGATCCATCCGGTGTGCGTTACCCTTCGTCGACCGTGGGGGGACGGCCGTCGCGAGGACGGCTGCCGTGGTGGGGCGGTGGGGGTGGGTTCGTGAGCACAGTGCGGTTCGTGGGGACAGTGCGGTTCGTGCGCAGGCCGCGGCGCGAGGTGCCGCGCGTACCGGTGGGCGAGGTGGGAATGCAGGCCCCGCCGGAGATTCCGCGCTCGACGCCGGGCAATCTCCTGGCGAAGTTGCTGCCGGTCGTGATGGTCGCGGCGATGATCGGCATGGTGGCGCTGATGTTCGGTTCCGGGGCGGCGCGGAGCCCGATGTCGCTCGTCTTCCCGCTCATGATGGTCGTCTCGATGGTCGGCATGTTCGCGGGCAGCCGCGGAGGCGGAGCGAAAGCGGCGGAGGCGGACGAGGATCGAAAGGACTACCTGCGGTATCTCGACGGTCTCCGGCGGGAGGTCCACGACACCGCGGACCGGCAGCGGCGCGCCCTCGAATGGACGCATCCCGACCCGGCCGTGCTGTGGACGCTCGCGGGGACGGTACGCATGTGGGAACGTGGCGGCACCGACGCCGACTTCTGCCACGTCCGGGTCGGGCTCAGCGGCCAACGTCTCGCGACCCGGCTGATCGCTCCCGACACCGGTCCCGTCGAGGACCTCGAACCGGTGGCAGCCGTGTCGCTGCGGCGGTTCGTGCGCGCGCACTCGGTCGTGCCGGCTCTGCCGACCGCGGTGTCGCTGCGCGGGTTCGCGGCCGTGTCGTTCGGCGGCGACCGCCGCACGGCACGCGATCTGGTACGCGCGATGCTCCTGCAACTGTGCACCTTCCACAGCACGGAGGTCCTGCGAATCGCCGTCGTGTGCGGGCCGGACACGGCTGACGAGTGGGACTGGGTCAAGTGGCTGCCGCACGTGCAGAACCACGAGATCGTCGACGGGGCGGGTAGCGCCCGCGCCGTGTTCGGGTCGGTCCGCGATCTCGAGGCCGCATTCGCCGACCGCCTGACGGGGCGCGGGCGCTTCGCCCGCAACGCGGCCCCGGTCGACGGTGTGCCCCAACTGGTGATCGTGATCGACGGGGGCGTACACGGCTCGGGTTCGGGGATCCTCGACGACGGACTCGACTCCGTCACGATCCTGGACCTGTGCGCGTCGATGCCCGTCGCGGCGGCCTCCCGCGGACTCGAACTCGTTGTCGGTCCGGGACGCCTGGGTGCCCGCGCCGGCGAGCGGGTGGAGACCTTCGCGGTGCCGGACGGAGCAAGCGTGGCGCAGGCACAGACGGCGGCGCGGCGACTGGCGCCGTACCGAGCCACCCACCGGGCCGCCGAGTCCGGTGCCGGTGAGAATCGGCCGGACCGGTGGGAGGAGCTGCTCGGGCTCGGCGACGTCGCACAGTTCGACCCCGGCCGGGCATGGTCGGCGCGGCGGGGGCGCAACCGGTTGCGGGTCCCGATCGGAATCGGAACCGACGGCACACCGGTCGAACTGGACCTGAAGGAGGCCGCCGAGGGTGGCATGGGCCCGCACGGATTGTGCATCGGCGCCACCGGCTCGGGAAAATCGGAGCTGTTGCGAACCCTGGTACTGGGTCTGATCGCGACGCACGCCCCCGAGTCGCTGAATCTCGTTCTCGTCGACTTCAAGGGCGGCGCAACCTTTCTCGGACTCGAGTCGGCGCCGCACGTCGCGGCGGTGATCACCAATCTCGCCGACGAGCTGGCCATGGTCGATCGGATGAAGGATGCCCTCGAGGGCGAGATGAACCGCAGGCAGGAGCTTCTGCGTGCGGCAGGTAACTTCGCGAACGTGGGCGACTACGAACGCGCCCGCGCCGGCGGTGCAGCGCTGGCACCGTTGCCGGCGCTGGTCGTCGTCGTGGACGAGTTCTCGGAGTTGCTCACGCAGCAGCCGGACTTCGCGGACCTGTTCGCCGCGATCGGCCGGCTGGGGCGGTCCCTGCACATGCATCTGCTGCTCGCCAGTCAGCGAATCGACGAGGGCCGGTTACGCGGACTCGACAGTCATCTGTCGTACCGCATTGGACTGAAAACCTTCTCGGCCAACGAATCCCGAAGTGTTCTCGGCGTCCCCGACGCCTACCACCTGCCGCCCTCGCCGGGAGCCGGATACCTCAAGTGCGACTCGGCGGAGATCGTGCGGTTCGCTGCCGCCTACGTGTCGGGGCCCTACGAGCGTCGCCGCTCGGACCGGTCGGTGACCCGGCACGGCACTGCAGCCGCCCGGCCGCGGCTGTTCACCACCGCGGAAGTGCCCCTGGCGCAGCCCGAACCCGTTCCCGAGCCGGTCGAGCCCGGCGACGATCCCCTCCCTGCCGAGGAAAGCCGCTCCGTGCTCGATGTCCTCGTCGCGCAGGTCCGCGGCCACGGCGCACCCGCGCACGAGGTCTGGCTGCCGCCTCTCGATGCGGCGCCGAGCCTGGACCGGCTCCTTCCCCGGTCGTTGCTGACCGGTGACGTGCTGCCGCGGAGCATCCTGCGCACGCCGATCGGCATCGTGGACCGCCCCTTCGAGCAACGGCGGGATCCGCTGGTGGTGGACCTCTCCGGCTCGGCCGGCAACGTGGTCGTCGTCGGAGGACCGCGCTCCGGCAAGTCGACGATGCTCCGCAGCCTCGTCCTGTCGATGGCGATGACGCACACGTCCGAACAGGTGCAGTTCTACTGTCTGGACTTCGGCGGCGGGGCGCTGGCCGGCCTCGCCGGCCTCCCGCACGTCGGCTCGGTCGCCAACCGGCTGGACGCCGACCGCGTCCGCCGGACGATCGCCGAGCTGACCGCCCTGCTGCGGCGCCGGGAGGGCCGATTCGGCGAACTCGGCCTCGAATCGATGGCCGAGTTGCGCCGTCGCCGGGCCGGCGGCGGGCCGGGTGCGGACGTGGACGCCTTCGGCGACGTGTTCCTCGTGATCGACGGCTGGCCCAGCATCCGGCAGGACTTCGAGGCCCTGGAGCCGCAGGTCGCGGTGCTGGCCGCCCAGGGGCTGTCCTTCGGCATCCACGTGGTGCTCACCGCGCCGCGCTGGGGTGACGTGCGACCGGCGATGCGGGACCACCTCGGGACCCGTCTCGAGCTGCGCCTCGGTGATCCCGCCGACTCCGAGTACGGCCGTAAGAAGGCGGCGGCGGTACCCGAGGGCCGGCCGGGCCGGGGCATCGACCGTGACGGGCTGCACGTACTGGCCGCGCTGCCGCGGGTCGACGGCAGCTCCGAGACCGTCGATCTCGCCGCGGGACTGGCGGACGCCGTGGCCGCCGTCGCCGCGGCCGCACCGGGTCGCCCCGCCCCGGTCGTCCGGATGCTGCCCGACCTCGTCGATCGCGCCGACGTCCTGGCCGCCCTCGGCGACCGGTGGGCCGCCGGCGGCGGCGCGGCCGGGGAACGGCGGCTGTTCGTGCCGCTCGGCATCGACGAGGCCGAACTGGCCCCCGTGGGGATCGACTTCGCCGAACAGCCTCACCTGCTCGTCTTCGGCGATTCGGGCTGCGGGAAGACGACGGTGCTCCGCGGCATCTGCCGCAGCCTCCTGGAGTCCCGCACGGGGGCGCAGGCCCGCATCATCGTCGGGGACTACCGGCGCACCCTGCTCGGCGTCGTGGAGGGGGACCACCTCGGCGGATACGCACCGTCCGCCGTGACGTTGTCGGCGATGTCCCGCGACCTAGCGGCGGTGTTCGAGCGGCGGATGCCCGGTCCCGACGTCACCCAGCAGCAGCTGCGGGAACGCTCCTGGTGGTCGGGACCCGAGGTCTTCGTCGTCGTCGACGACTACGACCTCGTCTCCGCCGCGAGCCAGTCGCCGCTGACGCCCCTGCTCGAATACCTGCCCCAGGCCAAGGACGTCGGGCTGCACCTGGTCCTGGCACGCCGCTCCGGAGGGGCCGGGCGGGCACTCTTCGAACCGGTCATCGCGCGGCTGCGGGAACTGTCGTCGGCCGGTCTCGTGATGAGCGGCAACCGCGAGGAGGGTGCACTCGTGGGTACCGCGCGTCCGCGTCCGATGCCGCCCGGGCGGGGCATCCTCGTGCAGCGCGACGGGGAGACGCTCGTGCAGACGGCCTGGCTGCCCCCGCAATGAGCGACGTCCGCACGCTGCATATGCAGGTCGTCCCGGGACGGATCCACGCACGGTGGGCCGATCGGACCGTGACGATTCCCGCCGCGGCGCCCGAGCCCCGTTCGGACGACGATGCGCACCCGGCCGCCCTGCTCGGGTACGCGGCGGCGACGGCAGGGGCACCGGACGATCTCGACACCGTGACGGTGGTGCATCCCACCGAGTGGGGCGAACGTCGTCGAGCGCAGCTGCACACGGCCGCGCGGCAGGTCGCGCGGCACGCCGTCCTCGTGACCGCCGCGGTCGCCGCGCGCCGCACCGCGCCGCCGGGCGACGGCGAGCGGTACGCGGTCGTGGAGGTCGACGGCGCCGGTGTGACGACGACGGCGCTGACCACCCCCGACGGCGAGGTCGACCGGCTCGCCCGGGATTCCGACCTGGACGAGGGGCTGCTGGACTCTCCGGCCGGGGCCCGCCGGCTCGACGAGCTGATACGGAACGTGTGTGGGTCCGTCGATCCGGACGTCGTCCTCGTGACGGGCAGTCCGGGCGAGCCACCCGGAATGCCGCTGTGCGAGCGCATCGCCGAGCGGCTCGGCCGTGGCATCCGGGTGCTACCGGTCGCAGCGTCCGAGATGCTGGCCGCGGTGCCGGATCCCGGCCCCGAGCCGCCGGCGGACGCGGCGGCGGCACCGCGCTGGCTGCACACCGAGCCGGCGTCCCGGCCGGTCGGCCGGATGCGTCGGGGCGTTGCCGTCGTCGCAGTCGTCGCAGTCGTGGCCGCCGTGGCAGCCGTGGCAGCTGTCGGCCTGGTGTGGACTTCCGGGCACCGTGCGGACCTGCACGAGGAAATCGTGAACGATCCCGCCGCGGGCGACGCGGGCGGCGTGACCCCGGGGACGAGATCTCCCACGCCGAGGGCTCCTTCGGTGCGGCACGTGCTCGGGCCCGTCCGGCTGGAGCTGCCGGAGGGGTGGGCGCTTCGTGGCCCGGCCCGTGCCGACCGTGCCGAACTCGTCCCGGTGGGCGGGAGTGATCGCCGAATAGTGCTGGTGCACAGCATTCTTCGTCGTCATCTGGACTTGGCCGGCGTGGGGGAGGTGCTGGCCCGCCGCGCGGCCGAACGAGGCGAGGTGATCCGCGACCTCGACGCCGACACCACCTTCGCGGACCGTCCGGTGATCGCCTATGTGGAGGCGCCGGACGACTTCTCGCTCGTGCGCTGGTTCGTCGTGGTCGAGTCCGGCATCCAGGTCGCGGTCGGATGCCAATTCCTCACCGGCGAATGGTCGGGCATCAAGAACGAATGCGAGCAGGCCGTGCACACGGTGACGGTCGCGTAGCGGATCGCCTCGTTCGCCGAGAAGGGAACCTGACGGCCCGGCACTGCGTCCAATCGGTGTAGGCGCGAACCGCTTCGGCCACGGGGGTCCGAAGGGACACGGAACGCGGAACTGCAGAGGAGACAGGCGTGACGCAACCAGGGCAGGGCAGTTCGAATCGGGTGGCGACCGACGTCGCGACCATGGAGACGGCGGCGCGGCAGATCGAGGACTCCCACGGAGAGCTCGAACAACTGCTCGGGGCGCTGCGTACCACGGTCTCGTCGTCGCCGGACGTGTGGCAGGGCCGGTCGGGAATGGCGTTCACCGACGTGATGTCGCGATGGGACCGCAGTGCCCTTCAGCTCAACGAGGCGCTGGCCGCGATCGTCGCCGGCATCCGCACCAACGGCCGGGCGTACGAGGGCACCGTCGAGGCCCAGGCGCAGTCGCTGAACGTCCTCGGCGACAGCCTCCACGGCACCTACTGACCCCGAAGGTCCGGCACCGACCGGACCCGATTCCGTCCGCACGACCCGACCCGAGGAGAACGAATGAGTGGACCCGATGTGATCCGGCAGGACTTCGGTGGCATCGACGACCTGCATGCGCGCGTCGTCGGGCTGCAGCGCGGCATGAACGACACGCTCGACCGGATCAGATCCCAGGTCGAACCGCTGGTGCAGACCTGGGACGGGCAGGCCCGGTCCGAGTACCACGTCACCCAGCAGAAGTGGGATCGGGCGTCCGCCGACCTGAACCTGCTGCTCGACCAGATCGCCGTCGCCGTGGCGCGGGGCAACGACGAGATGCGCAGCGTCGAATCCGAGCTGGCACGGAGGTGGCAGGCCTGAGACGACCCGGGTGACGAGCGACGTCCCGGTGGTGGAGAGGCCGCCGGGACGTCGTGCCGTGTCGAACGGGCCGGGTGCTGTGTCGAACGGGCCGGGTGCTGTGTCGAACGGGCTGGATGCTGTGTCGAACGGGTCGAGTGCTGTTTTGACCGGGCGGACACGTCCCCGGTATCGTGTCCCGTTGGCGTGTCGTACGTCGTCGTTGCTTCGTGCGCGGCGAACGTCGCTTCTCGGGTCCCAACTGGCCGCCGAGGGTGATCATCGACGACGCGCGGGCCAGCAGCGACACGATAGACGAGGAAGATCTGTGTCTACGTACACACCGAAGGCCGGCGACGTGACCCACCAGTGGCACGTCATCGACGCCACCGACGTGGTGCTCGGCCGCCTCGCGGTGCAGGCGGCGAACCTGCTCCGCGGCAAGCACAAGCCCACTTTTGCCCCCCACGTGGACGGTGGCGACTTCGTCGTCATCATCAACGCGGACAAGGTTGCCGTCTCCGGCAACAAGAAGCAGGACAAGCTCCTGTACAACCACTCCGGCTACCCGGGCGGCCTCCGTTCCCGCACCGTCGGTGAGGTTCTGGAGAAGAACCCGGACCGTCTGGTGGAGAAGGCCGTAACCGGCATGCTCCCGAAGAACAAGCTCGGTCGCGCGATCGCGAAGAAGCTGAAGGTCTACGCGGGCCCGAACCACCCGCACACCGCGCAGCAGCCGGTGCCGTTCGAAATCAAGCAGGTGGCGCAGTGACCGAGAACGTGAACGAGAACTACAGCGACGAGTACACCGACACCGAGAACGTCGAGGTCGCCGCGGACGAGTACGTGGCCGAGGAGGCCGCTGTCGCTCCTGCGCCGATCGTGTTCGACCGCCCGGTGCAGACCGTCGGCCGCCGTAAGGAGGCCGTCGTCCGCGTCCGCCTCGTGCCCGGCACCGGCAAGTTCGTGCTCAACGGCCGCACCATCGAGGACTACTTCCCGAACAAGGTGCACCAGCAGCTCGTCAAGTCGCCGCTGGTCACGGTCGAGCGCACCGAGCAGTTCGACGTGCACGCCCGCCTGCACGGCGGCGGCCCGTCGGGTCAGGCAGGCGCCCTGCGCCTGGCGATCGCCCGCGCGCTGATCGAGGTCACCGCCGAGGACCGTCCCGCGCTCAAGCGTGCCGGCTTCCTCACGCGTGACCCGCGTGCCACCGAGCGCAAGAAGTACGGCCTGAAGAAGGCCCGTAAGGCACCGCAGTACTCCAAGCGCTGATGTGCCGCCGACGCTGACCTCGTCAGCCTCGGCACCTGTTCGACCACGAGAGCAGGCGCCGGTAGAGAATTCGCTACCGGACGCCTGCTCTCGTGCATTGACGTACTTTTTGCGACAGCAGGCGGCGCAGGCCGCATTTCTCGACGTGGAGGACTTTGCTCGATGGGTCGGATGTTCGGTACCGATGGCGTGCGAGGCTTGGCGAACGCCGAGCTCACGGTCGAACTGGCGATGCGACTCGCCGGAGCGGCCGCGACCGTGCTGGCGAACGGTGCCGAGGGGCGGCGCCCCGTCGCGGTGGTGGGCCGCGACCCCCGCGCGAGCGGGGAGATGCTCGAAGCCGCGGTGACCGCGGGTCTCGCGGCGGCCGGCGTCGACGTGTTGTCGGTCGGGGTGCTGCCCACTCCGGCGGTCGCGTTCCTGACCGACGCCTACGACGCCGACCTCGGCGTGATGATCTCCGCGTCGCACAACCCCATGCCGGACAACGGCATCAAGATCTTCGCGGCCGGCGGCCACAAGCTCGACGACACCGTCGAGGACCGCATCGAGGCGATGCTGCACGGTGAGGGCGTCGTCGCACGTCCCACCGGTGCGGGTGTCGGCCGGGTGCGGACCGCCGCCGACGCGGCCGATCGCTATCTCGCACACCTCGCGTCGGCGCTGCGTACGCCGCTGACCGGACTGACGGTGGTCGTGGACTGCGCCAACGGCGCGGCGTCGCACGTCGGACCGGCCGCGTACGCCGCGGCCGGGGCCACCGTCGTCGCGCTGCATGCGGAACCGGACGGGCTCGACATCAACGACGGGTGCGGTTCGACCCACCTGGAGGGTCTGCGGGCCGCGGTCGTCGAGCACGGCGCCGACCTCGGTCTCGCCCACGACGGCGATGCCGACCGGTGCCTCGCGGTCGATGCGACGGGCGCCGTCGTCGACGGCGACGCGATCATGGCGATCCTCGCCCTCGGGATGCGGGAGGCCGGCGAACTGCACGACGACACGCTCGTCGCCACCGTGATGAGCAATCTGGGCCTGCACCTGGCGATGCGCGAAGCCGGGATCACCGTCGTCACCGCCGGGGTCGGTGACCGCTACGTGCTCGAGGAGCTGCGGCGCGGTTCCTTCAGCCTCGGCGGCGAACAGTCCGGTCACATCGTGCTGCCGGCGCTGGGCACAACGGGTGACGGGGTGCTCACCGGTCTGCGTCTCATGGAGCGGATGGTGGCGACGGGATCGTCCCTCGCGGACCTGGCCGCCGTCATGCGCACTCTGCCGCAGGTGCTGGTGAACGTCCCTGTGTCCGACAAGTCCGCGGTTGCCGAGGCACCGGCCGTCGCCGACGCGGTAGCCGCCGCGGAACGGGAACTGGGTGAGTCCGGCCGGGTGCTGCTGCGCCCGTCCGGCACCGAACAGCTGGTGCGGGTCATGGTGGAGGCCGCCGACGACGCACTGGCCCGCGCGCTCGCCGATCGCCTCGCGGGAGCTGTCGCCGCCGTCTGAGGCGCTTCTCCGCCCGGGAACCGAACCGCCGCCCGCTGCGTCCAATCCTCCGGGGGACGAGGGAGGGGGCGCGGTGCGTGACGGAATGGGACTCGACGGCGCGGTGGTCCGGTCGGTCGCCGACGGACTGGCGGACTCGGCCACCGACGCGGACTGCCGTGCGCGTGCGTTCCACACCGTCGGCTTCGGCCCGGACGCGGTCGACGACCGCTACCGGTCCGAGGCCGAAGCGGTGCGGGCGTGCTACGACCGACTGCATCGCGCGGTGGTGGAGTGGTCGGCAGCGACGGCCGCACACGCGTCGGCGCTGCGCCGCGCGGCCGGGGGGTACGCGTGGCTGGACCAGGAGACCGACTCCGTCCTGCGGGGCGTCGACATGCCGCCGACGGCATCCCGGTGACCGGGGGCGAGCGGCGGCTCGACCTGGTGCTCGACGGGGGACGGGTCGGGTTGCGCTTCTTCGCCGAGCATCTTCCGCGCGCCGAGCGGTACGCTCCCGGCCTGCCGCCCTGTTCGCACCTGGAGGAACGCTACGACGAGCAGCGCGGCACGGACCCGGCCGTCCTGCTCGTGGACGCCGACGTCTTCGCCCGGCTCGAGACCGGCCTGGATGCCGAGGTCGCGCGGCAGCGTTCCGGTGTCGACGCCCTGGCGACGGCGTGGACGGGAGGGGGAGCGGCGGGTGCGGTCGACGCGCTCGTCCGCCATGTGCGAGCGGGGGAGGACCTGCGGGCAGGGCTGGGCACCGCCCACCGTGCGCTGACCGACGCCGCGGCCGCGGTGCTCGCCGTCGTCGAGGAGAAGGCCCGCGCGGCCGCCGAATTCGCGGACACGACCGTCGGCGGACGCACCGTCGAGGAGATCGACGCCATCCTGGCCGGCGCCGCGGACGGCGACGGTCCGACGGCACGCCAGCTCGCCGCGTGGGATCCGGCGCTGGGTCCGGATCTCGACCGCGCCGCCGTCACGCACTGGTGCGCGCGGTGGCGTGACGAGGTGTACCGGCCCGGCGTGGAGGCGGCGGTCGAGTCCTTCCTCGCCCTGTGCGACGACACCGACCGCGCGGTGCGGGCGGTGTTCGCCGAACTCGTCACGATGCTCGCGCCACCGGATCCGGCGGTGCGGGACGTGGGTCCGGTGACCGACCCGTGGGCGCCGCCGGGCGCATCCACGGATCTGGTCGCGGCGGGGCTACGACTTGTGACCGCTGTGGGCGGTCTCACCGGCGCGGTCCTCGATCTGGCCGCGACGGTGGTGGAGGAGGTGACCGAGGCCGTCGAGACGGCCATACCGGCGCCGCCGGATCCCGCACGGGCGCCGTCGCACGCATCCGACTCACAGGCCGGGACCACAGCCACGGAACCGGAACCGCCCACACCCGTTGCCGATTCGGGACACGTCGTTCCGGGGCACGTCGTTCCGGGGCAGGACGCTGCGGGAGACGACACTGCGGAACACGGCGCTTCGGGACCCGACACGTCGGCGGCACCGCTGCCGCCCGATCCCCAGCGGGCGGGTGCGTCGGGTGACGGTGTGCCCCCTGCGCCGGCCGGGATACCCGGACCCCGGGCGGACACCGCCCGCCGGACCGGGACGGCCGGGGCCGAGGGCGCCGACCCGAACCCCGAGCAGGAGGCCGGCGACGGGGTGGTCCTGGCCGAGGCGGGGCCACTGTGATCGGACGGCTGCAGTGACGGGACGGCCGCTGTGACCGGCCGCTTCGAGCGCATCGTCGCCGAGCACCGGGAGGCGGTCGCGTGCCGCCTCGAGACCCTACGGTGCGTCCGGGATCCGCACGAGCTCCCGGTCGGGACGATGCGCGCGCCGGAGCCGGCCGACGAGGAGTTCTACCGTCCGAGAAGCTGGTTGATCTGAGTGCCGAGTTCACGGTCGATCGCGTCGGGCTCGGTGAGCACCTCGGAGCCGGGAAGCTCCGCCTCGGGATCGGCTAACGGCGCGTAGGTCTTGTCACCGGCGAGCCGGTACAGCAGGTATCCGGTGAGCAGCGCGCGGGTGACCTTCTGGGTGTTCCGCTGCGCGCCCCCGACGCCGAGGAAGGCGAGCAGGCGTCGGCCCTCGATCATGCCGTCGTCGGTGGCCTTGTGAACGACCCGCATCAGCACCTCGCCGCCCCAGGCCTGGGCGACGGCGACGGCGTCGCTGCCCATCGAGCCGAGGTCCTTCTCCGCGGCGAGCACGAGACCGGGCGCGTGCACCCGGGCGGCCAGGGCCGAGGCCGGGGGCGACGTCGGAGCCGGGTAGAGCGCCGCGACGGCCGCCACCTCGCGCCGGGACGCGGCAAGCACCGCGGCTCCCGCGCCCATGCCGTGGCCGACCAGGCCGAGCCGATCGGGGTGCACACTGATCCGGCCGGTCCCCAGGCGCACGCCCACACAGATGTCGAGGGTGGTGCCGAGATCGGCGGCGAGCCCGAGGTGCGACGGGATCGGTCCGCGTTCGGTACTCGGAGCAGCGACCACGATGCCCCACGAGGCCAGGTGCTCGAACAGCTTCGAGTACTTGTCGAGGCCGGTCATCCAGCCGTGGCCGAACGCGACGGCGGGCAGGCCGAACCCCTCGGCGGGTGTGTAGACGGTGCCCGGCTGACCTGCGAGAGCGAGGTTGCCGCGCAATACCGTGTGCGGTCCGCGTTTCGAGAGCCGCTGGGCCAAGGATTTCGGTTTCGCCGCCACGGCGTGAACGTTAGCCGATGATCAGCTTCGCGCGTGCCACCCGTCGGGGACACGGACGAGTTGTTACCGGCGGGTCGCGGACCAGTACCCTGCTAACCATGTGCGGAATCGTGGGGTACGTCGGGCACCGCCCGGCTCTCGATGTCGTGGTGGAGGCACTGCGGCGGATGGAGTACCGGGGCTACGACTCGGCCGGGGTGGCGGTCCTGGACGGCGCGGGTGGTCTGGCGGTGGAGCGCAAGGCCGGTCGGCTGGCGAATCTGGAGGCCGAGCTCGACGAGGTCGGGGCCGAGCACTTCGCCGGGACCACCGGCATGGGCCACACCCGGTGGGCCACGCACGGTCGCCCGACCGATCGGAACGCGCACCCGCACCGGGACGCGACGGGGAAGGTGGCGGTGGTGCACAACGGCATCATCGAGAACTTCGCGCCGTTGCGGGTGGAGCTCGAGAAGGCCGGGGTGGAGTTCGCCAGCGACACCGACACCGAGGTGGCGGTGCATCTGGTGGCCCGGGCGTATGCCGAGGGGCCGACCGCGGGGGATTTCGAGGCCAGTGCGCTGTCGGTGCTGCGCCGGCTCGAGGGGGCGTTCACGCTGGTGTTCACCCACGCCGAGCATCCGGGCACGATCGTGGCGGCGCGCCGGTCGACGCCGCTGGTGGTCGGGGTCGGGGACGGGGAGACGTTCGTGGCCTCGGACGTGGCGGCGTTCATCGAGCACACCCGGCACGCGGTCGAGCTCGGGCAGGACCAGGTGGTGGTGATCACCGCCGACGGGTACCGGGTGTCGGACTTCGACGGGGACACCGACGTGGCGACCCGGCCGTTCGAGATCGACTGGGATCTGGCGGCCGCCGAGAAGGGCGGCCACGACTACTTCATGCTCAAGGAGATCGAGGAGCAGCCCGCCGCGGTGGGCGACACGCTGCTCGGGCACTTCGCCGGCGGTCGCATCGTGCTCGACGAGCAGCGGCTGTCGGATCAGGAGCTGCGCGATGTGGACAAGGTGTTCGTCGTCGCCTGCGGCAGTGCGTACCACTCGGGTCTGGTGGCCAAGTACGCGATCGAGCACTGGACGCGGCTGCCGGTGGAGGTGGAGCTGGCCAGCGAGTTCCGGTACCGGGATCCGGTGCTGGACCGGTCGACGCTGGTGGTGGCGATCTCCCAGTCCGGGGAGACCGCCGACACCCTCGAGGCGGTGCGGCACGCGAAGGATCAGAAGGCGCGGGTGCTGGCGGTGTGCAACACCAACGGCGCGCAGATCCCCCGGGAGGCCGACGCGGTGCTCTACACCCGGGCCGGGCCGGAGATCGGGGTGGCCTCGACCAAGGCGTTCCTGGCGCAGGTCGCCGCGAACTACCTGGTGGGGTTGGCGTTGGCGCAGGCCCGCGGCACCAAGTATCCGGACGAGGTGGCCCGCGAGTACGCCGACCTGGCCGCGATGCCGCACCTGATCGCGCGGGTGCTCGAGACGGTCGAGCCGGTGCGGCGGCTGGCGCGGGAGCTGGCGTCGTCGTCGACGGTGCTGTTCCTGGGCCGGCACGTGGGGTATCCGGTGGCGCTCGAGGGTGCGCTCAAGCTCAAGGAGCTGGCGTACATGCATGCCGAGGGCTTCGCCGCGGGCGAGCTCAAGCACGGTCCGATCGCGCTGATCGAGGACGGGCTGCCGGTGATCGTGGTGATGCCGTCGCCGAAGGGGCGGGCGGTGCTGCACTCGAAGTTGCTGAGCAACATCCGGGAGATCCAGGCCCGGGGCGCGCGGACGGTGGTGATCGCCGAGGAGGGCGACGAGGCGGTGCGGCCGTTCGCCGACCACCTCATCGAGATCCCGGCGGCGCCGACGTTGCTGCAGCCGCTGCTGTCGACCGTGCCGCTGCAGGTGTTCGCCGCCGAGGTCGCCCAGACCCGCGGCTACGACGTCGACAAGCCCCGCAACCTCGCCAAGTCCGTGACGGTGGAATAGCGACCCCGGCGGGAGACCCGATGCGCAGCTACTACCCGTGTGAGCAGGTGCGGGCGGCGGAGGCGCCGCTGCTCGCAGCCCTGCCCGAGGGCACGTTGATGCGTCGTGCCGCGTTCGGGCTCGCCCGGATCGCGGCGACGGAACTGCATGCGCGCACCGGTTCCGTCGCCGGTCGGCACGTGAGCCTGCTCGTCGGATCGGGCGACAACGGCGGCGACGCCCTGTGGGCGGGCGCGTTCCTGCGTCGCCGCGGGGTCGCGGTCACGGCGCTGCTCCTCGACCCGGAGCGGGCCCATCAGGCGGGGGCCGCGGCGCTGCGTGCCGCCGGGGGACGCCTCGTGCCGGCCGATCCCGGGCGGATCGGTGACCCGGATCTCGTGCTCGACGGAATCGTCGGCATCTCGGGCCGGGGCCCGCTGCGCCCGGCGGCCGCGGCGGTCGTCGAGCAGATCACCGCGCCGATCGTCGCCGTGGACACCCCCAGCGGCGTGGACCCGGATACCGGTGCCGTGGACGGACCGGCCGTCACCGCGGCCGTGACCGTCACGTTCGGTGCGTACAAGCCTGTCCACGTCCTCGCCCCGGCCCGCTGTGGGCGGGTCGAGCTCGTCGACATCGGTCTCGACCTGTCCCCGGCGCACCTGGTGGCGGCCGAGCCGGCCGAGATCGGCGCGATCTGGCCGGTGCCCGGCGCCGACGACGACAAGTACAGCCAGGGCGTCGTGGGCATCGTCGCCGGGAGCGCCCGGTTCCCGGGTGCCGGCGTGCTCTGCGCCGGCGGGGCGGTGGCCGCGACGTCCGGCATGGTCCGCTACGCCGGCAGCGCCGCGCCCGTCGTCCTGGCCCGGTTCCCCGAAGTGGTGGCCGCGCCGTCGTTCGCCGAGGCGGGCCGCGTCCAGGCGTGGGTGATCGGGCCCGGCGGCGGCACCGATCACCAGGCGGCCGACACCCTGCGCGAGGTGCTGGCGACGGATCTGCCCGTCCTCGTCGATGCCGACGGGCTGACGCTGCTGTCCCGGCAGCCCGAACTGGTCCGCGGCCGACACGCCCCGACGCTGTTGACCCCGCACGCCGGGGAGTTCGCGCGGCTCACCGGCCGCCGGCCCGAGCCGGACCGGGTGACGGCGGTGCGAGCCCTGGCCGCCGACTGGGGAGTGCACGTACTGCTCAAGGGCCGCTCGACGCTGATCGCGAACCCGGCCGGGCACGTGTTCGTCAACGAGGCCGGCGGGTCGTGGGCCGCCACCGCCGGGGCGGGCGACGTCCTGTCCGGGATGATCGGGGCACTGATGTCCGCCGGTATGGCCCCGGACCTCGCCGCCGCGGCCGGTGCGCGGGCCCATGCGTTCGCGGCGGACACGGCCGCGCGCGGGGGCGTCGACGGCGCCGGGGCGCCGACGTCGGCGAGTGCGATCCTCGACCGGGTGCCCACGGCAGTACGCCGTCTGCGGGGCATGGCCGAATCGTGACCCGACACCGTCGACCGTGCTGCGGGCCACTTCGCCCGCAGTGGCAGGATCGGGACCCATGACCACGGCCGAACCCCGACCCCGCAACCACCTCCACCACGACCTGCCGCAGGCCGAGGCGCTGATCGACCTCGACGCCGTGGCCGAGAACGTGCGGCGGCTGCAGGAGTTCGCCGGGGAGGCGGCGGTGATGGCCGTCGTCAAGGCCGACGCATACAACCACGGTGCCGTCCCGGTCGCGCGGGCCGCCGTGGCCGCCGGGGCGCGCGAGCTGGGGGTGACGACCCTGACCGAGGCACTCGAACTGCGTCGCGCCGGGATCGACGTGCCCGTGTTGTCCTGGCTGCACACCGTCGACGCCGATTTCGCACCCGCGATCACCGCCGGCGTCGAGTTGGGGGTTTCGTCGACCCGGCATCTCGCGTCGATCGTTGCCGCAGCTCGGGAAACGGGCGTGACCGCGGTGCTCACCGCGAAGATCGACACCGGACTCAACCGCAACGGCGTGGCACGCGACGAATGGCCGGAATTTCTGCAGGACCTGGGCCGGGCCCGCGCCGAGGGCGCGATCCGGCTGCGCGGCGCCTTTTCCCATCTCGCACACGCGGACGAACTCGGTCACCCCGAGATCGACTGCCAGCGGGACCGGTTGCGCGAGGCCGTCGCGGATCTGAGCCGCCACGGCATGAGACCCGAGGTGGTGCACCTGTCGAACTCGGCAGCCACTGTCACGCGTCCTGACCTGCGTTTTGACATGGTCAGACCGGGTATAGCGATGTACGGGTTGTCCCCGATCCCCGAGGTCGGGGACTTCGGGTTCCGGCCCGCAATGACGTTGCGAACGAGGGTGGCGCTGGTGAAGAAGGTGCGTGCAGGGTCCGGGGTGTCGTACGGGCATCGCTGGGTGGCGCCCGTCGACACCACCGTGGCCCTGTTGCCGATGGGCTACGCCGACGGAATCCGGCGCAATCTCAGCGGCCGCTTCGAGGTGCAGCTCGGCGGACGTCGCCGCCCTCAGCTCGGCCGCGTGTGCATGGACCAGGTCGTGGTCGATCTCGGACCGGACGGGGACGGAGTAAAAGAAGGCGATACCGCGTTCTTCTTCGGTGACGGTCGTCACGGCGAGCCTGTCGCGCAGGAGTGGGCAGACCTGCTGGACACCATCAATTACGAGGTGGTCACCGGCGTGGGCGGGCGCACCGTCCGCACCTACGTCGGTGGCGGAGGAGGCGAGCGGCGATGACGCTGTTGGGCAGTCTGGGACTGTTGGGTGCGAGCCTGGCCACGCTCGGCTCGAACGCGGGACTGTACGCGGTGCGCACCGCGGGCCTGCCCGCGCACGAGATCTACGGCGAGGAAGACTTCGATGCGATGCTCGCGCTGCCCAAGCGCACCGTCCGCACCGAGGACGGCGTCGAACTCGCCGTGCGCGAGGTCGGCTCGGCTCTGGCGCCGCTGACGATCGTGTTCGTGCACGGGTACTGCCTGCGCATGCAGTCCTGGCACCTGCAGATGCGGCACCTGCAGGAGCGCTGGGGCAAGGACGTGCGGATGGTGTTCTACGATCAGCGCGGCCACGGGGAGTCCGGCGCGCCGAGGTCGAAGTCCTGCACCATCGCCCAACTCGGCCGCGATCTGGGGACGGTCATCGACACGGTCGCCCCCACCGGCCCGGTGGTCGTGGTCGGGCACTCGATGGGCGGAATGACGACCATCGCGCTGGCTGCGCAGCGCCCGGAACTGTTCGACCAACGCATCGTCGGCGTCGGACTGCTCGCCACCACCGCGGCCGGCCTGACCAAGACCGGCATCGGCCGCAACCTCGAGAACCCGGTGATCGACGGATTCCGGCACCTGGCCCGCACCGCGCCGGGCTTCGTGCAGTACACCCGCGGTGCCGCCAAGGCGATCATCGCGCCGATCCTGCGCGCGGCGTCCTACGGGACCGTGGTCAGCCCGAAGCTCGTCGAATTCTCCGACCGGATGCTGGCGGAAACCTCGGTGCTGACCATCGTGAACTTCCTGCGCACCCTGGAACTGCACGACGAGTCCGCGGCCCTGCCGGTGCTGGGTCGGGTGCCCGCCCTCGTGCTGTGCGGGGACGCCGACATGATCATCCCGTTCTCCGGCTCCGAGGAACTCGCGGCGGCACTCCCGGACGTCGAGCTCAAGCGGGTCCGCGGCGCCGGGCACCTGGTGCAACTCGAATTCCCCGAGGTCGTCGTCGGTGCGCTCGACCGGCTGATCCAACGCGGGTTCGCCCACGACGCCGGCAGGAGGCGCGCCGCAATTGGGTGACGATCTCGCCGCCGGCACGCACACCGAGCGCAGCGCCGAGCTGCCCACGGTCGAGGACACCGAGGCACTGGGCCGGCGCCTGGCAGAACAGCTGCACGCCGGCGATCTCGTAGTGCTGGACGGACCGCTCGGCGCCGGGAAGACCGCCCTGACCCGTGGCATCGCGGCAGGCCTCGGGGTGCAGGGCCGGGTCACCTCGCCCACCTTCGTCATCGCCCGCGAGCATCGCCCCGGCGGTCGCACCGAGGGCGAACCCGTGGGCATGATCCACGTCGACGCCTACCGCCTCGGGGACGGACCGAACGCCCTCGACGAACTCGACGCTCTCGACCTCGACACCGACCTGACCGCCGCCGTGGTCGTCGTGGAATGGGGTGAGGGACTGGTCGAGGCGCTCACCGAACGGCACCTGCGGGTGCGGCTGCGCCGCGAACCGGACTCGGACGTGCGCACCGCCACCTGGTCCTGGGTGGGGTGACCGCCGCGCTCGGCGGTACTCTGGATACTCGTGCTCGTTCTCGCCGTGGATACCGCCACCCCCGCCGTCACCGCAGGTCTCGTCCGGGTGGACGACCGCGGTGAACCAGGGACCGCCGGCATCGAGACGCTGGCCGTGCGGGTCACGGACGATCCACGCGCCCATGCCGAGGTACTGACCCCGCAGATCCTCGAGTGTCTGTCGTCCACCGGGCGCACGCCGGCCGATCTCGACGCCGTCGTCGTCGGTGTCGGCCCGGGGCCGTTCACCGGGTTGCGCGTGGGCATGGCGACCGCCGCTGCCTTCGGCGACGCCCTCGACGTGCCGGTGTACGGCGTGTGCAGTCTCGACGCGATCGCGGCCGACGTCCTGGGTGCGGACGCCGACGGTACGGGGCCGGGAGCCGGCGAGAGTGCCGGTGATCTTCTCGTCGTCACCGACGCTCGTCGCCGCGAGGTGTACTGGGCGCGGTACTCCGGCGGCGTCCGCCTCGAGGGGCCGGGGGTGTGCAGGCCGGCGGATCTGAAGGCGGAGCCGTCGCAGCGGATCGCGGGATCCCGCCCGCACGTCGACCTGTTCGAGCTGCCCGCGCATTCGGTGGCCACACCCTCCCCGGCAGGGCTGGTCGCCGTGGCCGTCGCGGACCTGCTCGCCGGGGTGGAGCCCGAGCCCCTGGTGCCCCTGTACCTGCGCCGCCCGGACGCGGTGGAGACGGCGGACCGGAAGAAGAAATGACCACCCACGACCCTCGTCCCCTCGTCGACGCGCTGCAGCCGTCCGACGTCGCCCGGTGCGCTGAGCTGGAACGGATCCTGTTCCCCGGTGACGACCCGTGGAGCGCCGACGCGTTCCGTGCCGAGCTGGCGGCACCGCAGAACCACTACGTCGCCGCCCGGGACGAGGAAGGCCGGCTCATCGGCTACGCCGGTCTCGCGCGTCTCGGCACCGCGGTTCATCCGGAATCGGAGGTCCACACCATCGGGGTGGACCCACGACAGCGGCGCCGCGGCGTCGGTGGCGCGTTGCTCGCCGAGCTGTTGCGGACGGCCGACGCCTGGGGCGGTCCCGTGTTCCTCGAGGTGCGCACCGACAACGACGCAGCGATCGCGCTGTACCGCCGGGAGGGTTTCGAGATCGTCGGGACGAGGAAGCGGTACTACCAGCCGAGCGGGGCCGACGCGTACACCATGTGCCGGCCGGACCGGCGGAAGGAGTCACAGTCGTGATCGTGATGGGGATCGAGAGTTCCTGCGACGAGACGGGCGTGGGCATCGTCCGGTGGGTCGGCGACGGCACGCTCGACCTGCTCGCCGACGAGGTGGCCTCGAGCGTCGACGAACACGCCCGCTTCGGTGGCGTCGTCCCGGAGATCGCGTCCCGCGCGCACCTCGAGGCGATCGTTCCGACCATGCGACGGGCGCTGGCTGCCGCCGGTGTCACCAAGCCCGACGCCGTGTGCGTGACGATCGGGCCCGGTCTCGCCGGCGCACTGCTCGTCGGTGTCGCGGCAGCCAAGGCGTATGCGGCGGCGTGGGACGTGCCGTTCTACGCGATCAACCATCTCGGTGGGCACGTCGCCGTGGACACCATCGAACACGGACCGATGCCACCGTGCGTGGCGCTGCTGGTCTCCGGCGGGCACACCCACCTGCTGCACGTCGAGGATCTCGGCCGTCAGCCGATCGTCGAGCTGGGCACGACGGTCGACGACGCGGCCGGCGAGGCGTTCGACAAGGTCGCCCGGCTGCTCGGACTCGGTTTCCCGGGCGGTCCCGCGCTGGACCGGGCCGCACAGAACGGTGACCGCACCGCGGTGGTGTTCCCGCGGGGGATGACGGGGCCGCGCGACGCCCGGCACGACTTCTCCTTCTCCGGGCTCAAGACGGCTGTCGCGCGGTTCGTCGAGGCGCGCGAGCGCTCCGGCGAGCCGGTCCCGCTCGAGGACGTGGCGGCCGGTTTCCAGGAAGCGGTCGCCGACGTGCTGACGATGAAGGCGGTGCGGGCCGCGCAGGACGTGGGCGTGGACACGCTGGTCCTCGGCGGTGGAGCCACTGCCAATTCCCGCCTGCGTGAGCTCGCCGAGGAGCGCTGCGCGGCCGCCGGGATCGCGCTGCGGGTGCCGCGGCCGCGCCTGTGCACCGACAACGGGGTGATGATCGCCGCGCTGGGAGCGCATCTGATCGCCGGGGGCGCCCAGCCCTCCGCGCTCACCGTCGGCACCGATCCCGGCCTGCCGGTCGAGATCGCCCAGGTGCCTGCCTGACCCGACGCTGCGGGGATCGGCGGGCGCGATCAGGCGGCCGGTGACGGTTCGATGAGAGGCGGTGACGTGCTCGTCGCCTCCTCCGCCGGGGCCGCGGTCGAGGAGGTCTCGGTCGTCGTCTCGGGTGGTGCGAACTCGGACGGCGGCGCGGACGTCGTCGAGCTCGGTGTCGTGCTCTCGGACGGCGTCGTGCCGGGCAGCGTCGGCAGCGGGACGGTCGGCAGCGGAACGCTCGGGAGGGTTCCCGGCAACTGCCACGGCCGGTCGGTGCCGGGGACGTCCGCAGGCGACTCGGGCCGCTCGCTCGTCGTCGATTCCGGTGTGCTGGGCGGCGTGGTCGTCGCCGGCGTGGTCGTCGACGACTCGGGCACGGTGGGAGTGGGATAGGGCACCGGCGTGTCCGTGCGTGCGTAGCCGTTGTCGGCAGCTGTCGTGGTGACGGCGGCGTGGGGATCCTCGGAGGGGATCTGCGTGTGTCCGGTGTCGGGGACGGCCGCCGCCGGCTGGGTCGTGGCCTGGCCGCTGGTCCCGGCGGGGGACACGGCGGTGTCGTCGGACGCGATCTGGTCGGTCGCATAGCCCGCGACGAGCGCACCGATCACGAGCGCCCCGGCGAGGGCACCGGAGACCTTGCCGCCGGGGGTGCCCGCCGTCGGGGTCGAGGCACCTACCGACGGATAGGAGGACAGTCGTGACGACGCGGCGAGCAGCGCGGCGCCGTGGGCCGCGGCGGTGGCCGGTTCCGGCACCACCGCGACGGGGCCGGCGAAGGCCGAGGTCACGGCGTCGGCCAGAGCCGGCATCGCCGCTGCGCCGCCCACGAGCGCCAGCATCTGCGGCCGCGGTTCGGTGTGGCAGACCCGCCGGGTGAACGTCGCCGCGGTGTCGCTGAGATCGGCCACCATCTCGTCGAGTTCCGTGCGGGTCAGGGGCACCGCCGGTCCGGCGTCACCGAGTTCGATCCGGGTCGTGGACGCCTCTCCGAGGGCCTCGAGTGCGCCCTGACAGCGCACCGTCAGCAGGGCGGGGTCGATCGGGATGCGGCCACGGGTACGGCCGATCCGGCGGCGCACGTGGTCGTAGACGCGGGCACGGACGGCTCCGCCCCCGACGTCCCCGGTCCGGGCCGAGCGCAGCATCGACCCGGACCGTCGGTCGACGACGGAGACGGTGAATCCCGACGCCCCCAGGTCGGCGACGGCGAGGGTGTCGGCGGTGTCGACGAGCCCGGTGCTGTTCAGGTAGGCGAGCACGGCCGTCGTCTCCGGAACCAGATGGACGATGTGGCCGTCGCGCACCGACGCGGAGCGGATCGCCTCCGCGTGCTCGGAGGTTCGATAGGCCACCGCCACCGCGTCGGGGACGGCGTGTCCGTCGATCTGGGTGCTCATGAGGGAGAGGGCATCGATGACGAGGTCGCCCAGGTCGCCGGCGGTCTCGGGATCGGCGGCGAGAAATCGGTACTCGGTGGTGTGCTCTCCCGGCCCCTCGACGACGAGGGCCGAGCCCACTCCGGAAGCGCCGGTGGAAATTCCCAGCGACGTGCGCATAGTTCCCCTCCCGTGCGTGACCGGCGGACAGGGACGCGGTCGAGCCGCAAAGTCACCGAATGGTCACGCGTTCGGTCTCCGTTATCCGAACGTAACAGACGGGGGTGTGCGGGCGCGCGCCGAAAACCGCCGATCTCGGCCCGCCCGGCGGCGCGGCGGCGCGGCGTCCCTGTTCCGCCACACGCGCCCGACGTCGGTGCCGGGCGCGGGTGGTTCGTCCGTTCGGCCGCTGTCGTCCCAGCTCGGAGCCGTACTCTCGGAGGGCGGCGCGAGTGGAGCGTCGTGGGCACGGGTGCCGAACGGACGTCATCTCGGCAGGGGAGCACCCGCGGCTCGGTTCCGGGTACGAATGGTCACAGTTCGGTCTCCTCGGTTGCGGACGCGACGGGCACGTGCGGGGTCGGCGGCCCGCGGTGGGTCCGGAGCCCGACGAACGGGGTGCACTCGTGCGGAGGTCGCCCGGGTGGGGGCCCGCTCGTCGCGGTCGTGGTGCGTCCGAGGCGACACGAGCGCATTCAGCACCCTCTGCCCTTGAGCGCTGGCACTCGCGTGTATAGAGTGCTAGTCGACGCCGAGCGTGTTCCGGCACCCGCGACGACGGGACTACGCGCGGAGTCACCGTGGTGACTGAACAAACCCTGTCCGAGGACGACAAGAGGCCTCGGACCATCGAACCCCTGAAAGTGGAGGGCTCATCGTGGCGAGCGTGAACATCAAGCCGCTCGAGGACAAGATCCTCGTCCAGGCCAACGAGGCCGAGACGACGACTGCCTCCGGCCTGGTCATCCCGGACACGGCGAAGGAGAAGCCCCAGGAGGGCACCGTCGTCGCCGTCGGCCCCGGCCGCTGGGACGACGAGGGTGAGAAGCGCATCCCCCTCGATGTCAAGGAAGGCGACGTCGTCATCTACAGCAAGTACGGCGGAACCGAGATCAAGTACGCCGGCCAGGAGTACCTGATCCTGTCGGCTCGCGACGTGCTGGCCGTCGTCGCCAAGTAAGCCGCACGCATTCCGCCCCGGAGTTCCGCCTCGGACCCGGGGCGGAGTCCGTTCCGGATCCTTCGTTCCAGGAGTAGTCGGAGAACATGTCCAAGCAAATCGAGTTCAACGAGACCGCGCGGCGGGCACTCGAGCGTGGCGTCGATCAGCTCGCCGACGCCGTCAAGGTCACCCTCGGCCCGCGTGGGCGGCACGTGGTGCTCGCCAAGGCGTTCGGCGGCCCGACCGTCACCAACGACGGTGTCAGCATCGCCCGGGAGATCGAGCTGGAGGACCCGTTCGAGAACCTCGGCGCCCAGCTGGTCAAGAGCGTGGCCACCAAGACCAACGACGTCGCCGGTGACGGCACCACCACCGCCACCGTGCTCGCCCAGGCCATCATCAAGGCCGGCCTGAAGAACGTCGCGGCCGGCGCCAACCCCATCGCACTCGGCAACGGCATCGGCCGGGCCGCCGAGAAGGTGTCGGAGGCGCTCCTTGCCGCCGCCACCCCGGTCGAGGGCAAGGAGGCCATCGCCCAGGTCGCCACCGTCTCCTCGCGCGACGAGGAGATCGGCAACATGGTCGGCGAGGCCCTGAGCACCGTCGGCAAGGACGGTGTCGTCACCGTCGAGGAATCCTCGACGCTCCAGACCGAGCTCGTCGTCACCGAGGGCGTCCAGTTCGACAAGGGCTTCCTGTCGCCCTACTTCATCACCGACATCGACGCACAGCAGGCGGTGCTCGAGGATGCCGTCATCCTCCTCTACCGCGACAAGATCGGCTCCCTGCCCGATTTCCTGCCGCTGCTCGAGAAGATCGCCGAGAACGGCAAGCCCGTCCTGATCATCGCGGAGGACGTCGAGGGGGAGGTGCTCTCCACCCTCGTGGTCAACTCCATCCGCAAGACCCTCAAGGCCGTCGCGGTCAAGGCGCCGTTCTTCGGTGACCGCCGCAAGGCGTTCCTCGACGACCTCGCCGTCGTCACCGCCGGCACCGTCATCAACTCCGACGTCGGGTTGACCCTGAAGGATGCCGGTCTCGACCTGCTCGGTTCGGCCCGCCGGGTGGTGGTCACCAAGGACAGCACCACGATCGTGGACGGTGCCGGTACGCAACAGGACATCGAGAACCGCGTCGCGCAGCTGCGTCGCGAGATCGAGGCCACCGATTCCGACTGGGACCGGGAGAAGCTCGAGGAGCGGCTCGCGAAGCTCTCCGGCGGCGTCGCGGTGATCAAGGTGGGTGCAGCCACCGAGACCGACCTCAAGGAGCGCAAGTTCCGTGTCGAGGACGCTGTCAACGCCGCCAAGGCCGCGGTCGAAGAGGGCATCGTGCCCGGTGGTGGTTCGGCGCTCGTGCAGGCCGCCCGGGAGCTGGACGCGCTCGAGAACTCGCTCTCGGGTGACGAGGCCACGGGTGTCGCCGTGCTGCGCGCCGCGCTCGCGGCCCCGCTGTACTGGATCGCCGCTAACGCCGGCCTCGACGGGTCGGTCGTGGTGAACAAGGTGTCCGAGGCCCCCGCCGGGTCCGGGTTCAACGCAGCCACCCTCACCTACGGTGACCTGCTCGCCGACGGTGTCGTGGATCCGGTCAAGGTGACCCGGTCCGCGGTCGTCAACGCGTCCTCGGTGGCGCGGATGGTGCTGACCACGGAGAGCGCCGTCGTCGACAAGCCGGAGGAGGCGCCCGAGGCCGGTCACGGCCACGGTCACGCTCACTAGCGAGCCGGGTGCCCGGCCGCGGAGTCGGCCGGGTACCCGGGAACTGCGAAGCCCCGCACGGAACAATCCGTGCGGGGCTTCGTCGTCTCGTGGTGTCGTCCGGCGGGCCGGTCAGACCGCGATCCGCCGTCGTCGGTGCCGCGCGTACATCTCCCGTTCGGTCTCGGACATGCCGCCCCAGATGCCGTACGGCTCGGACACCGCCAGAGCGTGCTCCCGGCACTGCACGAGCACCGGGCACTGCCGGCACATCTCCTTGGCCCGGCTCTCGCGCTGCGCCCTGGCCCGGCCGCGCTCACCGTCCGGGTGGAAGAACATCGAGGAGTCCACCCCACGACACAGTCCGTGCATCTGCCAATCCCAGACGTCCGCGTTCGGTCCGGGCAAGTGGTGTGGTGCAGGCATGGGTACTCCTTTGCAGCGTGCTCGCCCGAGGCGAGCGGACCGTGGGCGGAAGGTCTTTCCCCCCAAAGCAGTTGTTCAGGCTTCGTAACCGTAAAGGTGGCGAGGAAATGGAGTCAACACTTTCGCGGAGTGGCAATTTCCATATCCCGATCTGCGAGAATTAACCGCCGAAATATTTACATCGTGGCTGATCCGTGATTGTGTCCTGAGGGTGTGCGCCTCCACGGTGCGTGCCGTCCTCCGGTTCCCGGAATGGCCCCGATCAGGGACTATAGGCCCTGCGCTGGGTGCCGGAAGGCATCCGTCCGGTTCGCCGGGGCCGAAAATTGCCACGGCGTGCGCATCTTTCGTACCGACACCGTGTCTGTAATTAACAAAACGTAAACCGGATGTTCAACCGGCCGAAGCACGGAAGTAATTGATGCGCCGTCGGTGCATATTTCTCGGAATGCACTCCACCTCCCCGCCGGACGGAGGCGAAGGGGTGCGATCATGGCCTCGTGCCCGTCACCGCCCTGCCGTCCGACACGTCCACGCTCGCCTCGGCGGCATTCGGTGCCCGGCCGGACCTGTTCCCTCTCCCGCCCGGCGGGGATCGCGTCGCGTCGTGGCACCGGGCCGTCGCCCTGGGCGGTCAGGGTCGCTACGCCGCCGCCCGCGCGGAGCTGACCCGGCTCCGCCGCGCCACGGGTCCGGACGGAGCGCTCGCGTCCCTGGCGGCGAGCACCGAGGCGTCGCTGCTGCGTCAGCTCGGCCGGCACCGCGAGGCCGCCGTCCTCGACGGACGGGCGGCCGCGGCGCTCGCCGACGCCCCGCGGTATTCCTCGTGGACCGTCGAGGCTCGGTGCGACGCCCTCACGGGGCTGGCGGCGGACGCGCTCGGGTGCGGCCGGATCCGGCCGGCCGTCCGGCTGCTGGACCGTTGCGCTGCCGCTCTCGACGCCGCCGAAGGCGTGCACGGCGCGGTGTTCCGGCGCCAGCGTGTGCGCCTGCACTGGGTCTGCGCGGAGACTGCCCTGGCCTCCGGGGACTTCGCCACCGCCCGTCGGCGTTCGGCTGCGGCCGCGGCCGAGGCCGAACGCAGCGGCTCGGTCCGGCACCTGGTCAAATCCGATCTGCTGCGGGCCGCCTCGTGGACCGGGGAGTCCGATCTCACGCCCGCCCGGGACCTGTGCCTCGACGTACTCGACCGTAGTACCGCGCTCGGTCTGGTCCCGCTGCGCTGGGCGGCCGCGATGCTGTGGGACGGGCTCGGGGGCGGGGAGGCGGCTCGGCGCGTGCGCGACGAGTCGGCGGCACTCGTCGTCCGGCGCGGTGGGAGATTCGCAACGATCCGGGTCTAGAAGCCATCCGTGCGTCCGTTCCGTCCGGTCGTGTCGCTAGTCTGGGGATGTTCCACTGCAAGTGGAAGCACACCCGGCCGGGGGGTCGTGTCACTTTGTAACGCCAGGACTTGCGCAATCGATGACTGTCATGGGTGAGGAGTTGGACTCCGCTGTCGCTGCGGCTGCGCAGGGAGATCGGACGGCCCTCGCTCAGGTTCTGAGAACCATCCGGCCCTTGGTCGTCCGGTACTGCCGGGCACGGGTCGGAGCCGCGGAGCGTGGCCAGCTCTCCGCGGACGACGTAGCGCAGGAGGTGTGCCTGGCCGTGATGACGGCGTTGCCGCGGTATCAGGACCAGGGACGCCCCTTCATGGCATTCGTGTACGGGATCGCGGCACACAAGGTCGCCGACGCGCACCGCAGCGCCGCCCGCAACCGGGCGGATCCGGTCGCGGAGGTACCCGAGTCGATGTCGCTGGACGACAGTCCGGAGGAGCAGGCGCTCAATGCGGAGACGAGCCGGCAGATGAAGCAGCTGCTGGGCACGCTTCCGGAGAAGCAGCGGGAGATCTTGGTCCTGCGGCTCGTGGTGGGCCTGTCCGCGGAAGAAACGGCAGCAGCGGTGGGAAGTACGGCAGGGGCCATTCGAGTGGCGCAGCACCGTGCCATCGCCCGACTGAAGAAGGAAGTGACGAGAGCAGGTGAGAGAAATGGGTAGGAAGCACGGCGCGGATGACGATTTCTTCGCCGATCTCGCCGACGACGGCACCCCCGTGGACATTGCGGCCGTGCGCCGTGACGACGCCCTCATCGACGCGATCTCCGGGGACGGACCGGTGCCCACCGAGACGACCGAGGAATACGAGCTCGCCACCCTTCTTGCGGGCTGGCGTGCCGAGATCCTGGCCGATCCGCTTCCTTCCGAGCCGGATCTCGACGAGATCGTCGCCGCGGTCAACCGGGAGATCGGTGCCCGCGACGCACTCGCCGAGCGCCGCTCCCGCGCCCGCACCCAGCTCCGCCTGATCCGGCCCATCGCCGGCGCCGCCGCCCTGATCGCCATCGCCGTCGGTGGTGCGACCGCCGTGTCCTACCAGGCCGAACCCGGCGACCCGCTGTGGAGTGTCAAGCAGGTCGTCTTCAGTGAGCAGGCCGAGTCGACGGTCGCCCGGATCGACACCGCCTCCACGCTGCAGGAGGCCGAGCAGCGGCTCGCCGTCGGCGACACGGAAGGCGCGCAGGAACTGATCCAGTCGGCGCAGCAGCGGTCCGGATCGGTCACCGACGCCGGCCAGCGGGACCAGCTGGGTGACTGGGTGCAGCGGCTCACCACCGAGTTGAGCAAGCTCCTTCCGCCCCCGCCTCCGCCCGTGCTGCCCGCGCCCCCGGTCCAGTCGACGCAGGTGATTCCCGCGCCGGTGCCGACCACTCCGACGACCCCGTCGACCGTGGACCCCACCATCGCCGGTACGACACCCGGTACGGGAACGGTCCCCCCGGCGACGTCCACTGAGGCACCCGGCGTCGATCTGGTGCCGCCGTCGTCGCAGCCGGCACCCAGTCCGGAACCGTCCCCCGTCACTCCGCCCCCGTCCACCGGACCGACGAGCCCACCGGTGACGCCGGAGCCCACCACCGCGCCGACCGCTGCGCCGACCACGACCCCGTCGGCGTCGGCACCGGCGCCGTCCACCTCGCTGGAGCAGCAGTCGATCAGCCAGACGATCACCGCGGTGCCCGCACCTTCGGAGTACACGGTGCCCGCACCTTCGGAGTAGACGTGACGAGAAGGGCCCGCCGGACGTGTGTCCCGGCGGGCCCTTCCCGTGGTGCGGAGGCTTCTTCTGGTGCGGAGGCTTCTTCTAGGAGTCGAGGCCGTACGGGTCGACCGGTAGCGCCTCGTTCATCGACGCATCCGCGTAGCCGCGGCAGTAGTCCCATGTCACATAGGCATCGGGGGAGGGATCGTAGGCCGGCTCGTGCGGCCGGACCGTACCGTCGACAAGCAACTGCAGCAGGTTCGCCCGCAGCATGTCCCAGTCGTGGTAGTGATCCTGATGGCAGTCCTCGCAGCACACCACCAGGCCGCGGACGCCGCGCGGCGACAGCAGCGCTTCGTACACCGCGAGGTCGGCAAGATCCTCCTCGACGGCCAGCCGCTCGGCAGGGTCGAGCGGCTGACCCGGCTCGATGGCGTCCAGTGCGGCGGACGGATCGTCGGGATCTCCAGCGAATGGGTCCGGTGGCAGACCGGGAGGCAACTGATCACGCACGACTCCACGGTACGCAGTCCGACGGGGTCCGCGCCAGCCGTCACACCGTGGACTTCCCGCGGACCTTCGTGTACGCGTGCGGATGCGCGTGTGTGCCGGTCCCGGTGAACCGATACGATAGTTCACGAGCAGGGCATCGTTGTTCGGAGCGTCCGGGGAACGGTGCGCACCGCTCGCACCATTGTCTTTCACGACATTGTGTTCCGTAATCACCGATGCCGGGCCGGGGGCCACCCGCCCGCACCGTATCGACGCGTCATGGAGGGTCCGAACCGCATGAGGAGTACCGGAGGGCACGTGCATACCGGCGGTGACGACCCGGACAAGGTCGCCATGCTGGGTCTGACCTTCGACGACGTGCTGCTGCTGCCGGCCGCGTCGGACGTCATCCCGAGCCAGGTGGACACGTCGAGCCAGCTGACCCGGGACATCCGTCTCCGGGTTCCGCTGGTCAGTTCCGCGATGGACACCGTCACCGAGTCGCGCATGGCCATCGCGATGGCCCGCGCCGGGGGTATGGGCGTCCTGCACCGCAATCTGTCCGCCGAGGCGCAGGCCGCGCAGGTCGAGACCGTGAAGCGGTCCGAGGCGGGCATGGTCACCGACCCGGTCACCTGCAAGCCGACCGCCACCCTCGCCGAGGTCGACGCCATGTGTGCGCGCTTCCGCATCTCGGGGCTGCCCGTCACCGACGACGAGGGCCAGCTCGTCGGCATCATCACCAACCGGGACATGCGGTTCGAGGTCGACCAGAACCGCCCGGTCGCGGAGGTCATGACCAAGGCGCCGCTGGTGACCGCCCAGGAGGGTGTCACCGCCGAAGCCGCCCTCGGGTTGCTGCGCCGTCACAAGATCGAGAAGCTGCCGATCGTCGACGGGCAGGGTCGCCTGACCGGACTGATCACCGTCAAGGACTTCGTCAAGACCGAGCAGCACCCCGACGCCACCAAGGACCGCGACGGTCGCCTGCTCGTCGGTGCCGCGGTCGGCGTGGGCGACGACGCGTGGTCCCGGGCCATGACCCTGGCGGACGCCGGGGTGGACGTGTTCGTGGTCGACAGCGCCCACGGTCACTCCGCGGGTGTTCTCGGGATGATCGCCAAGCTCAAGGCCGAGGTCGGCGATCGGGTCCAGATCATCGGCGGCAACGTCGCGACCCGGGCGGGTGCCGCAGCGCTCATCGAGGCCGGTGTGGACGCCGTGAAGGTCGGCGTGGGTCCCGGCTCCATCTGCACCACCCGCGTCATCGCGGGCGTCGGCGCGCCGCAGATCACCGCCATCCTCGAGGCCGTCGCCGCCGCCAAGCCCGCGGGCGTCCCGGTCATCGCCGACGGCGGCCTGCAGTTCTCCGGCGACGTCGCCAAGGCGCTCGCCGCCGGCGCCTCCACGGCCATGCTCGGCTCCCTGCTGGCCGGCACGGCCGAATCGCCGGGTGAGTTGATCCTCGTCAACGGCAAGCAGTTCAAGAGCTACCGCGGCATGGGTTCGCTCGGCGCGATGCAGAGCCGGGGCGCGGGCAAGTCGTACTCGAAGGACCGTTACTTCCAGGACGACGTGCTCTCCGAGGACAAGCTGGTGCCCGAGGGCATCGAAGGTCGTGTGCCGTTCCGCGGTCCGCTGCAGCAGGTCACGCACCAGCTGATCGGCGGCCTGCGGGCAGCGATGGGCTACGCCGGTGCCGCCACCATCGAACAACTGCAGGAGGCGCAGTTCGTGCAGATCACGGCGGCGGGTCTGAAGGAGAGCCATCCCCACGACATCACGATCACGGCCGAAGCGCCGAACTACGTGGTTCGGTAGAGCAGTGGTTCGGTAGAGCAAGAGTCCGCGATCGGCCCCCGCCGGAGTGTCCGGTGGGGGCATCTACCTGAGAAGAAAGGGACGCGCGTGCGCGACCTGGTTGAAATCGGCATGGGGCGAACCGCCCGACGCACCTACGAGCTGGACGACATCAACATCGTGCCGTCCCGCCGGACGCGCTCCTCGAAGGAGGTGTCGACGGCTTGGCAGCTCGACGCGTACCGATTCGACATCCCGCTGCTCGCCCATCCCACCGACGCGCTGGTCTCGCCGTCCTTCGCGGTGCAACTGGGCAAGGCCGGTGGCCTCGGCGTCATCAACGGTGAGGGCCTGTGGGGCCGGCACGCCGATGTCGATGCCGAGATCGAACGCCTCGTCGGCATCGCCGAGTCCGACCCGGACCCGGCAGCGGCGATCGCGCACCTGCAGAAGCTCCACGCGGCCCCGCTGCAGCCCGATTTACTCGCTGCCGCGATCGCGCAGGTGCGCGATGCCGGCGTGACCACGGCCGTGCGGGTCAGCCCGCAGAATGCGCGGGCGCTGACTCCGCACCTGGTGAAGGCCGGCCTCGACCTGCTGGTCATCCACGGGACCATCATCTCCGCGGAGCACGTGGCGCACGGTGAGAGCGAGCCGCTGAACCTCAAGACGTTCATCTCCGAGCTGGACGTGCCGGTCGTCGCGGGTGGTGTGAGCGATCACCGCACCGCGCTGCACCTGATGCGTACCGGAGCGGCGGGCGTCGTCGTCGGCTACGGCTCGACAGCGGGCGCCACCACCACCAGCGAGGTACTGGGCATCGGAGTGCCCATGGCGACGGCGATCGCCGACGCGGCCGCCGCCCGTCGCGACTACCTGGACGAAACCGGTGGCCGGTACGTCCACGTCATCGCCGACGGCGACATCGAGACCTCGGGCGACCTGGCCAAGGCCATCGCCTGCGGTGCCGACGCCGCCGTGCTCGGTGCCCCCCTCGCGGTATCGGCCGAGGCTCCGGGCCGGGGCTGGTACTGGCCGTCGGCGAGTGCGCATCCGTCCGTGCCGCGCGGCGCGCTGCTGCAGGTCGCCTACGACGAGCGCCCGAGCCTGGACCGCGTGCTCACCGGTCCGTCCGACGATCCGTTCGGCTCGCTGAACCTGGTCGGCGGTCTGCGCCGTGCGATGGCGAAGTCGGGTTACTCGGACCTCAAGGAGTTCCAGAAGGTCGGCCTGACCGTCCGCGCCTGACCCGCCGCTACCCCCTTACCCGCTGTGGCCGAATGTCACATCGCGTCGATTCGATCGAAGCGGTGTGACATTCGGCCACAGCCGTTTCCAGCCCTCACCTGCGGTTTATGGAACTCATGGTTACAGTTAGGGCACCCTTGTGGCAATGGTCACAGCAAGCCCGTGCATACTGGTGAGTAACAACCAGCTTCATGGAGGTGTTTCGGTGGGTGAGCAGCGCGCGACGGACTACGACGTCCTCATCGTCGGATCGGGGTTCGGTGGAAGTGTGACGGCCCTGCGGCTCGTGGAGAAGGGGTACAGGGTCGGCATCCTCGAAGCGGGCCGGCGCTTCGCCGACGCCGACTTCGCGAAGACCAGCTGGGATCTCAAGCGATTCCTGTGGGCACCCAAGCTGGGGTGCTTCGGTATCCAGCGGATCCATCTGCTGCACGACGTCCTCATCCTCGCCGGAGCCGGCGTCGGCGGTGGCTCCCTCAACTACGCCAACACCCTCTACAAGCCGCCGGCTCCGTTCTTCGAAGACGGCCAGTGGGCACACATCACCGACTGGAACGACGAGCTCAGCCCCTTCTACGACCAGGCACGTCGCATGCTCGGCGTGGTGCAGAACCCGCACATGACCCCCGCGGACGAGATCGTCAAGTCCGTCGCCGCGGACATGGGCGTGGGCGACACCTTCATCCAGACCCCGGTGGGGGTGTACTTCGGGGAGCCCGGGCGTACCGTCGCCGACCCGTACTTCGGCGGTGTCGGCCCCGACCGCACGGGCTGCATCGAATGCGGCGAGTGCATGACCGGATGCCGGCACGGCGCCAAGAACACACTGCTGAAGAACTATCTCGGGCTCGCCGAACGGGCCGGCGCCGAGATCGTCCCCCTCACCACGGTCACCGGCCTGCGCCAGGCCCCCGACGGCACGTGGGACGTCGACACCGAGCGCACCGGCGCGTGGAAGCGGAAGAACCGTCGTACCTACACGGCCGGGCACGTCGTCCTCGCCGCCGGCACGTGGGGCACCCAGCATCTCCTGCACCACCTCAAGGACACCGGCGCCCTGCCGGAACTGTCCGACCGGCTGGGTCATCTGACCCGCACCAACTCCGAGTCGATCGTCGGCGCCGGGAAGATGAGCGTCGACCCGGACCTCGACCTCACCCGCGGTGTGGCGATCACGTCGTCGTTCCATCCCACTGCCGACACCCACATCGAGCCGGTCCGCTACGGCAAGGGTTCGAACGCGATGGGTCTGCTGCAGACGTTGATGACCGACGGCGGCGGCCGCACCCCACGCTGGCTGAAGTTCCTCGGCCAGGTGGTGAAGAACCCGGTCCAGATGGCCCGGATGCTCAGCGTCAAGGACTGGAGCGAGCGCACCATCATCGCCCTGGTCATGCAGAACCTGGACAACTCGATCGTCACCTACACCAAGAAGGGCTTGTTCGGTCGCCGCAAGGTCACCAGCCGGCAGGGCCACGGGCACCCCAACCCGACGTGGATTCCCGTCGGCAACGAGGCCACCCGCCGGATCGCCGAGAAGATCGACGGCGTCCCGGGCGGCACCTGGGGGGAGATCTTCAACGTCCCGCTCACCGCGCACTTCCTCGGTGGCTGCGTGATCGGCACCGATCCCGAGCACGGCGTCATCGACCCGTACCACCGCGTGTACGGATACCCGACGCTGAGCGTCGTGGACGGGGCCGCCGTCTCGGCCAACCTCGGGGTCAATCCGTCGCTGACCATCGCGGCGCAGGCCGAGCGCGCGGCGGCGCTGTGGCCGAACAAGGGGGAGCAGGACCTGCGTCCCGGCCAGGGGGAGGGCTACCGCCGGCTGGACCCGATCGCCCCGAACAAGCCGGTCGTGCCGGCGGGCGCTCCGGGCGCGCTGTCGCTGCCGATCGTCGAGGTTCGCACCGGGTCCGCGTCCGGCGTCGCCTGACCCGAACCGCCGTTCGTTGGACGAGGACCGGACCTCTAGACTGTTCGGGTGTCGCAAACCCAGCAGTCCAGGCCGGTCCTCGTCGTCGACTTCGGAGCCCAGTACGCGCAGCTGATCGCCCGCCGCGTCCGCGAAGCCAAGGTCTACTCCGAGGTCGTGCCGCACACCACGCCGGTGGAGGAGATCGCGGCCCGCGACCCGCTCGCCGTGGTGCTCTCCGGCGGCCCCTCCAGCGTCTACGCCGAGGGCGCACCGCAACTCGACCCGAAACTGTTCGACCTGGACGTCCCGGTGTTCGGCATCTGCTACGGCTTCCAGGCCATGGCCCAGGCGCTCGGCGGCACCGTCGCACACACCGGCAACCGCGAGTACGGGCGCACCGAGATGTCCGTCACCGGGGGTGTCCTGCACGACGGACTGCCCGCGACGCAGCCCGTGTGGATGAGCCACGGCGACGGAGTCACCGCCGCGCCGGACGGCTTCGAGGTGACCGCCAGCAGCCCCGGCGCGCCCGTGGCCGCGTTCGAGGACCGCGCGCGCCGGCTCGCCGGCGTGCAGTACCACCCCGAGGTCCTGCATTCCCCGCACGGCCAGCAGGTGCTCAGCCGCTTCCTGCACGACATCGCCGGTATCCCCGCCGCCTGGACGGCCGCGAACATCGCCGAGGCCCTGATCGAACAGATCCGCGAGCAGGTCGGTGACGGGCGCGCCATCTGCGGCCTGTCCGGCGGGGTCGACTCCGCGGTCGCCGCAGCCCTGGTGCAGCGCGCCATCGGCGACCGGCTGACGTGTGTATTCGTCGACCACGGCCTGATGCGCGAGGGCGAACGACAGCAGGTCGAGAAGGACTTCGTCGCCGCGACCGGGGCGAGGCTCGTCACCGTGGACGCCGCCGACACGTTCCTGCGGGAACTGGCCGGCGTGACGGATCCGGAGACCAAGCGCAAGATCATCGGCCGCGAGTTCATCCGCAGCTTCGAAGGTGCCGTCTCGGAGGTGCTCGGAGAGAACGCCGCCCACGGCGACACCGTCGAGTTCCTGGTGCAGGGCACCCTGTACCCGGACGTCGTCGAGTCCGGTGGCGGCACCGGCACCGCGAACATCAAGAGCCACCACAACGTCGGTGGCCTGCCCGAGGATCTGCAGTTCGCGCTGGTCGAGCCGCTGCGGCTGCTGTTCAAGGACGAGGTGCGGGCAGTCGGGCGCGAACTCGGCCTGCCGGAGGAGATCGTCGGCCGCCAGCCCTTCCCCGGCCCGGGCCTGGGCATCCGCATCATCGGCGAGGTCACCCGCGAACGGCTCGCGATCCTGCGTCGCGCCGACTCCATCGCCCGGGAGGAGCTCACGGCCGCCGGTCTCGACAAGCAGATCTGGCAGTGCCCGGTGGTGCTGCTCGCCGACGTGCGGAGCGTGGGCGTCCAGGGCGACGGCCGTACCTACGGCCACCCGATCGTGCTGCGCCCGGTCTCCAGCGAGGACGCGATGACCGCGGACTGGACCCGCCTGCCGTACGAGGCCCTCGAGCGCATCTCCACCCGCATCACCAACGAGGTGCCCGACGTCAACCGCGTCGTCCTCGACGTCACGAGCAAGCCGCCGGGCACCATCGAGTGGGAGTGAGACGCGGCTGCGCCCTTCGGATCGGATCCGAAGGGCGCAGTGCGTTCCGGGACGGTGCGGTCAGCGCTTCTTCTTGCCCGGCGCGAACACCAGGGCGGCGCCGACGACCACGGCGAGCGCGACGAGCAGCCAGCGGAACTCGACGTTCGCGAGCGGCTCGAGGGAGAACGGCCCGATCAGCGCCCATGCGCTGACGGCCAGCGCCGCGATCGCGGAGAGCAGCATCAGGATCGACGGGCCCCGTCGCCGGGCGCCGGACGTCGGCTCGGTGGGGTCGGTGTAGTCGGTGTCAGCCACGGCGCACCTCCGAGTTGCCGAATGCGGTGTCGAGATTCAGGGTCAGGACCGGTCCGCCGACGCCGTCGTCGCCGCCGTCGAGGCCCTGGATCGTGCACGGGTTCGAAGCCTGCTCGGTGCAGACGACGTCGACGTCGAGGTTCTGCGGCAGCAGGATCTCGGTGGCGCCGAATCGGGTCTCGACGGAGACGGTCTCGTCCTCGGTGAGTTCGAGTCCACGCAGGTCCAGTTGCAGAGCGCCCATCTGCACCGAGTACGCCGGTTGCAGTTCCGCGGCGGTGCGGGGCGAGTACAACTGTTCCCCCCACGACGAGGTGTCGATCGGTCCGACGAGGGAGGCGAGCACCACGAACCCGAGCAGGGGACCCGTCACCACCAGCAGTCCGTAACCGCGGTGCAGGAACGCCCCGACGAGCAGGCCGAGTCCGATCACCGCGAGCGCGATCGCACCGATCCGCGCGGGGGTGAGCCACGCGACCTCGCCGGCGGACGCCACCGCGCCTGCGGCCGCCGCGGCGAGCACCGCCAGGCCCAGCACGGTCGTGGTCAGCCGGGAACGCGGCTGTTTCGCGGGCACTACGGCCGTCGTGGGCGTCGGCTCGGGCAGGTCCCATGCGAACGGTGCGACACCGAGCGGATCCCACGACGGTGGCGTGGGGCGCTGCAGCAACGGATCCTGCGGGGGTGCCGGTTCCGGCCCGGGGGACTGCGCACCGGTCCGGGGTGATTCCGGTTCCGGCTTCGTCCAGAAGTCCGGGTCCGCCGGTGCGGGCCCGGGGGCGCCGGTGTGCTGCGCGAAGGGCGCCTGCTGGTATTGACTCTGCTGGTACTGACTCTGCTGGTACTGACTCTGCTGGAACGGCGCCTGGAAGGGGTTCTGGGGGAACAGCTGCGGTGCCCCGGGCAGGACCGGTGGTTCCGGCCGGCGTTGGTACAGCAGCCACAGACCGCCGAGCATCAGCACCATGCTGACGAATCCGGAGCCGCCCACCCCGGCGCCCAGCGGACCGAAGGCACTCGCCGCGACGGCCAGCACCACCAGCAGCACCACGACCTTGGTGCTCGATTCGGAGCTCTGGCCGCGGCCGACGAGGGATTCGGCGGGGGAGACCTGATCGCCGTAGCGCGGCAGCAGCAGCCAGCCCGCCAGATACAGCACCAGGCCGGCACCGCCGAAGAAGGTGGACACGACGAACGCCACGCGGATCAGCACCGGATCCACGTCGTATCGCACGCCGATGCCCGCGCACACCCCGGCGACGTGGCCCTGTCGTGGCAGCCGGACCGGACGGGTGCGCCACATGTCCGAGAGCTGCTCGGGGAAGCTTCGCGTGTTCATGAACCACATCCTTCTGGACCGCCGCCCCGTCGCGCATCAGGGACCGACCCTGATTTCCGCGCCGGTGGGCGGTCGCCGGTTCAGGGTTCGTCCCCGATGCCCGGGACGGGGTAGGCGTGCCAGTATCGAAGGTATGCAGCCGGTTCCCTACCCACCCCTGCCCACCCCCCGCCTCGAGCGCCGGGTCGGTGGCCGGGTCGTGGGCGGCGTGGCCGGCGGTCTCGCCGACCATCTCGGGGTCGACGTACTCAAGGTGCGGGTGGCGTTCACGGTGCTGGCCGCGCTCGCCGGCCTGGGCATCGTCGCCTACGGGTTGCTGTGGGTCCTCACACCGCAGGGCTCGGACACCGAACCGCCGTCACCGACCGAACGGCGCCGGGCCCTGGGCCTTGCGGTCATCGGAGTGGGCCTGGCCGTGGGGCTTTCGTGGCTGCTCAACGGGGGCGTGGGCTCGGTGATCGCACCCGTCGTCGTGGTGGCGGTGGGCGCCGCGCTGGTCTGGCGCGAGTTCGACGCGGAGGGACCGCGTTCGGTGCTGGGCCTGCCCGCGCGCCCGACCGTGCTCACCTGGGCGCGGGTGGTCGGCGGCGCCTCGCTCATCGTGCTCGGGCTCGGCGTCGTGATCCTCGCGCAGGTCGACGTGGCGGCCCTGCGCTCGTCGGTGCTGGCGGTGCTGGTGACACTGGTCGGGGCCGGCCTGCTGTCGGTCCCGCTGTGGGTGCGGATGTGGCGCGCGCTGGAGGCGGAACGCGCCGCCCGCGTCCGCAACGAGGAACGCGAGGAGATCGCGTCGCACCTGCACGATTCGGTGTTGCAGACGCTCGCCCTGATCCAGAAGCAGGCGGACGACTCGCAGGAGGTGCTGCGCCTCGCACGCAGCCAGGAGCGCGAGTTGCGCCGCTGGCTGTTCGGCGGTGGCGAGACCCCGCACACCAGCCTGGCCGAGGCGCTGCGCACCATCGCCGGCGAGGTGGAGGATCAGTACGGGGTGTCGGTGGCGCCGGTGATCGTCGGCGACGCGGTACCCGGCGACGACGAGGACCTCACCGCCGAGTCGTTCACCGCCCTGCTCGGTGCCACCCGGGAGGCACTGGTCAACGCGGCCAAGCATGCGCGGGTGGACAGCGTGGACCTGTTCGTCGAGGTCGAACCCGAACAGGTGAGTGTCTTCGTCCGGGACCGCGGCGTCGGCTTCGACGAATCCGCGGTTCCGGAGGACCGGCAGGGCCTGGCCCGTTCGATCCGGGGCCGGGTGGAGCGTCGCGGCGGCCGGGTCGTCGTGCGCTCGAACCCCGGCAAGGGCACGGAGATCCGCATCCACATGCCCCGTGCCGGTACCGGGGCGGAGCGCACGACGACCCTAGAGTGGGAGGGCACCGACGCCCGTTCAGAGGAGCAGCCCACTTGACGTCACTCGACGCCCCCCGCCGTTTCCGTGTGTTCCTGGTCGACGACCACGCCGTGTTCCGGTCGGGGGTGCGCGCCGAGCTCGGGCGGGAGGGCGACATGGAGGTCGTCGGCGAGGCCGGCACCGTCGCGGAAGCGGTCGCGGGAATCGACGCCACCCGCCCCGACGTGGTCCTGCTCGACGTCCACATGCCCGACGGGGGCGGGGTGGCGGTGCTCGGACGGATCGCCGACGGGCCGGTGTGCCTGGCGCTGAGCGTGTCCGACGCCGCCGAGGACGTCATCGCCGTGATCCGGGCCGGCGCCCGCGGGTACGTCACCAAGACCATCTCGGGAGCCGAACTGGCCGACGCGGTGCGACGGGTCGCCGGCGGGGACGCGGTGTTCAGCCCGCGTCTGGCCGGTTTCGTCCTGGACTCGTTCACCGGCCGCTCGAGCGTGCCGGAGCCGCCGCTCGACCCCGAACTCGATTCCCTCACCCCTCGCGAGCTCGAGGTGCTGCGCCTGCTCGCGCGCGGCTACACCTACCGCGAGATCGCCGAGGAACTGGTGATCTCGGTCAAGACCGTCGAAACGCACGCGTCGAACGTGCTGCGCAAGACCCAGCAGTCCAACCGCAACGCCCTCACCCGGTGGGCGCACCGGCGGCGGATCGACTGACCGGAGTTCAGTGCGTGGGCAGCCGCGCGGTCGAGCCGGTCGCGAGTGCCGCGGCGACGTGCTCGATCCCCGCGCGTACCGTGCGGCCGTACCCGTCCTCGGGCAGGATGTCGACGCAGTCGCGGGCCGCCGTCAAGTGCTCCGTGGCTACCGCGAAGGACCCGAGACGCCGGTAGTCGTCGGCGAGATTCAGGTGCAGCGACGGCTGGAAGGCCCGCACCTGCAACGCGGCGTCGTGCCGGGCGAGCCGGTCGTCGTCGAGGGCCGCGGCCGCGTCGAGGGCGCGGAGGTCCCAGGTGAGGGAGACGGCGGGATCGTCGTACAGATCGGCCAGGTAGTGGGCCAGGGCGCAGCGGTGCAGGGGATCGCCGTGCGGCCCCACGCTCGCCCACAAGGCCACCAGCCGAGTCCGGGCGGTGGGGTCGTCGCCGGAGCGGGCGGCTGTGACCGCCTCGGTGACGGCGGCCATGATCGGGTCGGGATCGGTGGTCACGGCCGTTCCTCCCGGCGGACGGGCATGGCCAGCGTGGTCAGGTCCCCGGCCGCGGCGGAGCGGATCACGACGGGCCGGTCGTAGGAGGCGATGTCCAGCAGCACCTCCGGTCCGACGGCGGTGTCGAGGGCGGCTCCCAGCCCGTCCCGGTCGAAGGCGAGATCCAGGTCGGCGCCGGTGACGTCGGCGGGCAGCACGCGGTCGTGCCCCCGGTGGCCGACGGTGAGTGCCGTCGCCCGCACGCGAAGGTCGATCGGGCCGGCCGCAGCGTCGCGCACGGCCCCGGCCAGGGCGTCGCGGTGCACGATCGCCCGCGTGACCGGCGGGGCGAGGGCGCCGAGCATGCTGCGGTAGTCGGGGAAGGTTCCGTCGACGGCCGGGCAGCGGTGCCGCTCACCGTCGGCGCCGGTGAGGGTGAGCGCGCCCGAGTCGTCGAGAGCCAGGCCGACGTTCTCGTGTTCCCGCAGCCACGTGGCGGTCCCGCGGAGCACGGAGCTGTCGGCGACGGTGCGGAACGGGTCCCCGGTGCGGGCCGCGGCCGTCACCGAGCCGGTGGTCAGCCGGTAATGGTTCGTCGCCGTCAGGACCACCGCCCCGGCCTCCACCTCGACGAGAACGCCTGTCAGGCAAGGAATTTCCGGATCCATGGCGACGGACGGAAGAACGCGTTCGACGGTGCCGGCGAGGAGCCGGCCCGGCACGACGACCGCCGGCGGTGCCGCGAAGGCGGTGAGGCGGGACTTGACGTCGGAGGCCAGCCGGGTCGCGCGCTCGGCCCGGCGATGCAGTTCGGCGACGTGTTCGTCGAGCAGCGCGGCACCGGACTCGGCATCGCCGTCGAGGATCCGGCCGACATCCTCGAGCGGGACGTCGAGTTCGCGGAGCTGACGGATCGTCACCGCTCGTTCGCGTTGGTCGACCGTGTAGTACCGGTAGCCGGTGACGGGATCGACCAGGGCGGGCACGAGCAGCCGGCAGTCGCCGTAGAACCGCAGCGCTCCGGGGGTGAGCCCGCTGAGCCGGGCCATGATGCCGATCGTGATCAGGTCTGGGGAGGGGGTCACGGCACCATCATCGAGCTTCGGCCGACCCGAAGGTCAAGCTCAGCTGACGGCGACCGCGACGATCAGGGCCACGATCAGCGCGAGAACGATCACGGCCACCATGACCGCCATCGCCATCGGCGCGAACGCGACGACCTTCTCCCGTGTGGTGCGCGGCGGGGGGCCGGTGGGCTGCAGCCGGCGCAGCAACTCCGCGGGGCGGGGTACGCCCCGCAGCGAGACGGGCTGGGGAGCGGCGGGCAATCCGGTGAGGGTGCCGCCGGCGCCCGCGGTGCGCCGGGATCCCACGACGGGGGCGGTGGCGCGCCGCGCCCACACGGGGACGGTTCCGTCGGCGGACAGGATCGGACGGCCGCGGAGCAGTTCCGGGTCGGCGTCGGCCCCGAGGACGACCGCGGCGAGACGATCCCGGGCCTGCTCCATCGTCGGGCGACGGGCGGGGTCGGGTTCCAGCATCGCGAGCAGGACGTCGGTCAGTGGGCCCGTGCGGGTAGGCGGGATGATCTCGGCGCGGGCGACACGGTGCAACAGGGCGATCGAGTCGGGATCGATGCCGAACGGCGGCTGACCCTCGATCGCGGTGTAGAGGGTCGCGCCCAGGGAGAAGACGTCGCTGGCCTCGGTGGGATCGCTACCGCGGGCCACTTCGGGTGCGAAGAAGGCAGGGGTGCCGGTGATCACGCCGGACCGGTCGTGGTCGCCCTTCGCGCGGGCGATGCCGAAGTCGCTGATCTTGACCGTGCCCAGCTCGCGGCCGCGCTCGGCGACGAGGATGTTGCCCGGCTTGATGTCGCGGTGCACGATCCCGGCTGCGTGGGCGGCGGCGAGCGCATCGGCGACGTGTGCGCCGATCTGCGCCACCTCGAGCGGCGGCAGGGTGTCGGCGATGTTCATCACCTGGGCGAGGCTGCGGGAGGGAAGATGCTCCATGACCAGCCACGGCTCGCCGGAATGGAGGGCGACGTCGTACATCGCGATCGCGTGCTCGTGGGTGAGGCGGGCGGCGATCCGGCCCTCACGCAGCGTGCGGCGGCGGATCTCCTCGGCGGCCCCCGTGGGCAGGCCCACGGTCGAGGTGACCTGTTTGACGGCCACGTCCCGATCGAGCAGGGTGTCGTGGGCGAGCCAGACCGCCCCCATGCCACCGCCGCCGAGTTTGGAGACGAGCCGATAACGTCCGGCCACCAAGTGATCCGGGCCGACGACGCTTGCCGCTCGCTCCTGTTCCGACACCTTCACGAGGGTAGTGGATGCCGCGGGGGACAGCGCTTGACGGGCGCCCCCGGAATCGGGTCTACTGAAGCTGTTCGAATACATGTTCGAACAACCGCGTCTTCCCCGCGGTTTGTCGGTGGGCCGTGTTATACGCGGCCGGCGCAGGGCGAGGGGAGTTCGTGTGGGCGAGGTGGCCGAGTTTCGGGTCGAGGGTGGGTCGCAGGATCCGGTGGGTCCTTCCCGGCAGGAACGGCTCGAGGCGTTGCGTCGGCAGATCGCCGCGATCCCCGCGAGGGGGGAGAGCGCCCGTCCCCGCCCGGCAGAACCCGCCGCGTCTCCGGTGCCGGCCGATCGGTTGCTCCCGGTGCCCGAGCCTCTCGCCCGGCTGCTCCCGGACGGCGGCCTGACTCGTGGATCCGTCGTAAGCTTTTCGGGAGCAACGTCTTTGCTGCTCGGTGTGCTGGCCTCGGCCACCGCCGCCGGTGGGCATGCCGCCGTCGTCGGCCATCGCCGCCTGGGTCTGCTGGCTGCCGCCGAGATGGGGGCCGAGTTGAGCCGGATCGCGCTGATCCCCCACCCGGGGCCGGATCCGGTGGAGGTGGCCGCCGTCCTGCTCGACGGCATGGACCTCGTCGTTCTCGGTCTCGGGGGCGTCGTGGTGCCGCCGTCGCGGGCCCGGGCGGTGGTGGCTCGGGCCCGGAGCAAGGGTGCAGCCCTGGTGGTCACCGACGGCCGGTGGGACGGAGCGCACGTGCGGCTCGAGGCTGCGGTGCACGGTTACCGGGGGCTGTCGGCCCCGGCCCGGGGCAGACTGTGCGGTACCAGGTTCTCCGTGCGTGCCCAGGGACGGTCCTTCCAGCCTCGGTCGGCGCGAATGGACCTGTGCGCCGGTCGAACCGGGGTGGAGTGGCGGCCGGGCGGACCGGCGCAGGTCGGCAGTCCCCGGCCTGCCGAGGTGGCGCTGTGAGCGAACCCCGCCCGGCCCGGGTGGTGGCCCTGTGGTGCCCGGACTGGCCGGCGATCGCTGCCGCCGCGGCCGCCGACCTGCCGCCGACGGCACCGGTGGCGGTGATCTCGGCCAACCGGGTGGTGGCCTGTTCCGCACCGGCCCGGGCCGCCGGCGTGCGACGGGGCCTGCGGCGCCGGGAGGCTCAGGCTCGGTGTCCGGATTTGTATGTTGCCCAGGATGATCCGGGTCGCGACGCGCGGTTGTTCGAACCGGTGGCGGCGGCGATCGATGCGACGGCGCCGGGCGTGGAGGTGCTGCGTCCCGGTCTGGTGGTGCTCGCCGCGCGCGGCGTCGTGCGCTGGTTCGGTTCCGAGGAGGCGGCGGCCGAGCGGCTGATCGACGAGGTGGCCGCCACCGGCGTCGAATGCCAGGTCGGGATCGCCGACGAGTTGTTCACCGCGGTGCTCGCCGCCCGCCACGCCCGCCTCGTCCCGCCCGGAGGGGACGAGGAATTCCTTGCGCCTCTGGGTATTTCGGAGATCTGTCTGGAGCCGTCCCTGGCGGCCCCTGAGCGCGTCGACCTGGTGGACCTGCTGAAACGGCTCGGTCTGCGCACGATCGGGGCGTTCGCCGCGCTGTCGCCGACCGACGTCGCCTCCCGCTTCGGCCCGGACGCCGTCGCCGCGCACCGCGACGCACGGGCACGGCCGCAACGGCCGCCGTCCGGTCGTGCCCTGCCGCCCGATCTGGTGGTGGAACGTCCCTGTGATCCGCCGCTCGAACGGGTCGACTCGGCCGCCTTCGCCGGCCGGGCACTTGCCGCGGTGCTGCACACCCGGCTGGCCGCGGCGGGCGTGGCCTGCACCCGGCTGCTGGTGGCCGCCCGCACCGGCAACGGTGAGGAATTGGCCCGGACGTGGCGCTGCGCCGAGCCGCTGACCCCGGACGGCACCGCCGATCGGGTGCGCTGGCAACTCGACGGCTGGCTCACCGGGCACAGTGCGGCCCGCCCCACCGCCGGGATCGTCCTGCTGCGGCTCGAACCGGTGGAGGTGGTGGCGGCGGGATCGTTGCAGCTGGGTTTGTGGGGCGGGGTCGGCGACGAGGACGAGCGGGCCCGGCGCGCCCTGGTGCGGGTGCAGGGACTGCTCGGTGCCGATTCCGTGTTGGTGGGGGTGCTCAGTGGTGGACGTGGCCCGGTGGAACGGGTGACCCTCGTGCCGCTGGGGGAGGAGTCGGTGCCGGCGACGGATCCGTCGGCGCCGTGGCCGGGCCGGCTACCGCCGCCCGCCCCGGCTGTGGTGCTCACCACCCTGCCTCCCGTTGCGCTCGAGGATGCGGCGGGCACCCCGGTGACGGTGACCGAGCGTGGTCTGCTCAGCGGCGATCCCGACCGGCTGAGCTGGGGCAGCCGCAGCTGGCGGGTGCGCGGGTGGGCCGGGCCGTGGCCGGTGGACGAGTACTGGTGGGATCCGGCGGCGGCGCGGGCGGTGGCACGGCTGCAGGTGCGGCTCGAGGAGTCCCGGGCCCTGCTGGTGATCCACGTCGACGAGCACTGGCATGTGGAGGGCGTCTACGAGTGAGTACGCTCGATGGACGTGGAGACCAGTGTGCTGACGGCCGCGCCGAACGGGGTGGCGATCGCCTACCGGGATTCGGCTCCCAGGACGGGCCACCACCCCGTGCCGGTGCTGCTGGTGCACGGGATGGGCGGCGACGGCCGCACGTGGGACCGGTTCGCCCGGTCACTGCTCGCGGCCGGCCGGCGGGTCGTGGCGGTGGACCTGCGCGGCCACGGACGCAGTGCCCGTGCCGCGTCCTACCGTTTCGACGAGTTCGGCGCCGACGTGCTCGGACTCTGCGAGCACCTGGGCCTCGAGACGGTCGACCTCGTCGGGCACTCCCTCGGCGGGCACACTGGATCCCTCGTCGCGCAGCAGCGCCCGGGCCTGGTGCGCCGGCTCGTGCTCGAGGAGGCCCCGCTGCCGCTGCGTCCGGGCGATCCGCCGCCGGTGCTCGGTGGGCGTCTGCCGTCGCCGGGCGAACTGTGGCACGCCTCGACGAGCCTGCTGCGCAATCCGCGCGCGACCTTCGCCTTCGACCGCTCCATGACCGGCTCGGCCATCACCCAGTTCCGCGCGCCGAATCCGATGTGGTGGGAACGTCTTGCGCAGATCACCGCGCCGACGCTGATTCTGCGGGGCGGGCCCGGCAGCATGGTCGATCCGACCCGGCTCACGGCCGCGGTGGACGTCCTCGGCGACGTCGCGGTCCACGACTTCACCTGTGGCCACAGCATCCACCGCGACCGGCACCGCGAGTTCGAGGCCACTGTGCTGCCGTTCCTCACCTGAGCACTCGTTCCGCAACGACAGAGCTATTCCAGCCAGATGCGGCGATCGAAGCCGCCGCGTTCGGCGCGCTTGGCGGCAGCCGCGGCAACCACCTCGTCCGCGGTGATCCCGAATGCGGAGAGCGCAGCCGTGAACACCTCGTGCATGTCGGCGAGTTCGCCGAGCCGCTCGTCGTCGCCCCGCGCGTGCCGGAGTTCGTGCGCTTCCTCCACGAGTTTGTCGAGCAGGGCGCAGCGGTACTCGTCCCGATCGAGTATCCGAGTGTGCGCCACCCGACCGTCGGCTTCGATGATCTCGGGAATCCGGTCGCGGACCAGCTTGCCCATCGTGGTTCCTTCCGCTGCGCTACCGTCGCGGGGTGGACGGTACCGGACCACCGACGGATCCTCTCGCGCTCGGTCAGCGCGTCGTCGCCGTCCTCGAGACCGGTGCGCGCACCGCCACCTACAAGCTGGCTGTCCTGTCGGCGCTGGTCGGCTTCTGCGTCGAACACCTGCCGGCGGACCCGGCCGCGGCACTCGACGTGCCGATCGACGCGCTCGCCGAGCGTGTGATCGACCTGTACTGGCCCCAGGTCCGCCCGTTCGACGGGCATCGGCTCCGGCAGTCGTCGCAGCCCAGGGCTCGGATCCTGACGGCCGTGGAGGCACTGCGCGGCGCCGTGAACGCCGACGGGGTGGCCGGTCTGTCCCGCGCGAGATCGCGGAAGCCGGACCTGTACCGCGAGACCGTCGCGGAGGTCGCGCTCACGCTCGCGCAACAGCCGCTGTACCGGCTGCAGCGGGTGCCGGGCGGACGCGGTGAACCGTTCCTCTACGACGACTCCTGGCTGCACTCCGGGATCACCCGGGCGGCGATCGTCCGGCACGGCGGCGCGATCCGTCTGTTTCCGGGAGTTGCGGCGGCCCTGGCGCGCCTGTCCGGTCTGCTCACTCCGACTCTGGAGATCCTGTGGGTACAGGACGTGCGCCGGTACAACGCCTTTCTCGACGTTCCCGACATTGCGGGGCACCTGTTCGGTCGCGAGCGCGTCTCGCTCACGAAGCCCCGGGTGGCGCTTCGTGAGGCGTTCGGAGCGACTTGCTTCTATTGTGCGGCAATACTTTCCGAGGGTAGCCCGGTCGACCACGTGCTACCGTGGTCCCGGGTACCCCTCGACGGACTGGCGAATCTCGTACTCGCCTGCGGAAGGTGCAACACCGACAAGCGGGACTCGCTGCCCGCACTCGCCCACACCGAACGGGCGTTGAGCCGGGATCGCGTCGTTCTCGAGCAGCTCGCCGCCGACATCGGCTGGCCGACCCAGTACGACCGCACCCTTGCCGCCGCCCGGGGCCTGTACCGCAGCTCACCCGCGGGCACGCCGACGTGGCAGAGCCGTTCGCGGACCGGGACGTGGGACACGGTTTTTCCGCCCGGATGGGTGGTCTCGGCGGTGCCGGAAACCGGGTACGCATGAACTCGATCGCTCGTCTACGATTCGACGTCATGCGGCTGGCGGAGGCACTCGCCGAACGAGGCGAGCTGAAACGGCGGATCGAGCAGCTCGGCGCCCGGATCGTGGCCAATGCCCGATATCAGGAAGGGGAGGAGCCCGCCGAGAATGCCGGCGAGCTTCTCGAACAACTCACCGACGCCGTCGATCGGCATGCTCTGCTGATCGCCCGGATCAACAAGACGAACACCGCCACCCCCGTCGGAGACCGGACCCTCACCGATGCCCTGGCCGAACGGGACGCTCTGCAGACGCGGCACCGTGCGCTGACCGCGGCCGCGGACGCGGCCTCGGGTGGCAAGGATCGATACGGGCGACAGCTCCGGTCCGAACTGGCATACGTCTCGGCGCTGTCGGTCCGGGACCTGCGGCGCACCGCCGACGATCTGGCTCGCCGGATCCGGCGGGTGGACCTCGAGATCCAGCGCGTGAACTGGGAGGTCGATCTGATCGACGAGTGATCGTGGGCAGCAGGTACCCGGATCGGAAGCGAGCACACGCCGTGGGTCGCGGTGAATCGACCCGTCTGTATCCTCCGGCGCGCGGAGGGCAGCGCAGCGGGTTCGAGTCCCGCACACGGAGCAGCCCTGCACGACGCACGAGGACACGGTGCACGCCGGCACGGTTCATCACCACGTGCTGATCCGAATCGGGGAGGGCGGGGACGGGGCACCCACGAGCCGTCGGCCGGGTGAAGTGCAGACGCAGTCAGTGTGATGCAAATCACAGTCGCGTCCTCCGGGGTGCCGGCTGCGCCACCGGCGGCACGGAATCCGCAGGACAGGACGCTGTCGAGGCATCGTTGCGGTGTCGGTTCGCCGACAACGGTTTGACTCCCGCGGACGGCGGGAATGGTGTCTGGTTGCCGTCCCCCCGGCTCCGGCGGCGATTGGCAACGACGGGTTGCACGGCCGAAGATGATTGATACCGTCCGAAACACCTACTTCTTCGACGAGAGGAGCGCACATGCGCAGCACGACGAAACGACTCGCTGCCACCGTGATCGCTGAAGGTGTCGGCGTGGGGCTCGGCGGCGGTGTGGCCGCGGCCGCGCCCGAGGGCGGAAAGCACGATGGGCCGGTGCGGTACTGGGCCGACGGTAAGGACGACTGCTCCGTCGACTTCACGATCGAGAACGACACGGCCCTCGAGAACTTCACCATCGACTTCGTCGTCGACGACGAGGTGCCCACCGGCACGGACTACGGCACCGGGCCCACCGGTCGCCTCGCCGGACTGAAGTCCGTCCCCAATGGCACCGTCACCCACAACGTGCGGCTCGGTACTGTCGAGCAGCTTCCGACGTTGCCGAATCCGTTGGCGGACTCGCACGTCGTGAAGTACCGGATGATCCTCGGGCCCGAGCAGGACTACATGGATATCGGCACGTGGCACCAGACGACAATCCGCGGCTGCAACCCGATCACCAGCGGCTCCGCCGGCCTGTGACGGATGCCCCCGCAGCGCGAGCGCGCTGAGCGCCGACCACGTGAAGCGGGTGCCCGGCCGGACCGATCGAGCGGTCCGACCGGGCACCGCGCTGCCGGCCGGACGTTAGGATCGCCGCATGGCACGGACCGCGCACGACCGTCGCCTGCTGGTCGCCGCAGCGGTATTCGCGGTGTCGCAGGCCAACATCGCCCGAGTGCTCGGCCCCGCCGCGCCGGCAGTCGGACGGATCCAGACCGCCTTCTCCGCAGCGGCGTACCGCCGGGTTCTCGACGGACTCGATGCGGACGCTGTCGCGCGGTATCGCCGACACTACTACTGGGACCTGGTGCATCCCTTGATCTTTGCCATCGCACTGCGGGCCGGGGCGCGATCGCTCGCCGACCACCGGCCCGTTCCTGCGCGCATCCGCCGCGCCCTCGCCCTCGCCCCGGCGGTGGCCGCGTCCGCGGACTACGTCGAGAACGTCGCGGGTCTGTACCTGCTCGACCACCGGGACCGCATCACCGACACCACCGTCCGGGCGGCGACAACGGTCAGCACCGTGAAGTGGGTGCTCGCGCTCGGCTCTCTCGCCTACCTCTCCCAGAGCTTCCTCGGTCTGTGGACGCGGTCCGGCCTGCGCCGGCTGGGGAGATGACCATGGCCGACGAGTTGCCCGTCGAGTACTTCCCCGACCGGGAGTCCTTCGCCACCTGGCTGCGTGAGCACCACACCGATTCGCCGGGCATCTGGGTCGCGCTCGCCAAGAAGGGATCGGCGCATCCGTCGGTGAGCTACGCCGAGGTGGTCGAGGAACTGCTGTGCCACGGCTGGATCGACAGTCAGGCGCGCAGGCTCGACGACGACTTCCGCCTCCAGCGCATCACGCCGCGCCGGGCCCGCAGCCCGTGGTCGCAGCGCAACCGCGAACTCGTCGAGCGCCTCGAGGCCGAGGGCCGGCTGAGCGCAGCCGGGGCCGCGGAAGTCGCCCGCGCCCGCGCAGACGGTCGCTGGGAGCGCGCCTACCCCGGCCAGGCGACCGCGCAGATGCCGCAGGACTTCCTCGACGCCCTCGCGGGCAATCCCGCCGCGCGGGCCTTCTACGACACGCTCGACGGTCGCAACCGCTACGCGATCGTCTATCGGTTGCAGGCCGCGAAGCGCCCGGAGACCCGTGCACGCCGCATCGAGGCCTTCGTGCGGCAACTTGCCGAGGGCCGTCGCTTCCACGATCAGCCCGGACGGACACAATGAGCGGGTGAGCCCTGCATTTCCTCCCACCTGCTCCGCGGCCTCTGCGCTCGACGAGCCATTGCCCGGCACCGCCGCCACCGCTCCGGGCTGGGTGTGCCTCGAGATGCCGTCCGGCTGGGGGCGCGACGTCCTCGACGGTACCGCTCTCGGTCCCGACCTCGCCGGCGAGTTCTCGGCCGCGGCCGACGCCGCCGGCGTGCGGCTGCTGTTCATCCGGCGACCCGGACGCGACACGTCGCGTCCCGGCGGCGCCCGCACCGTGTTCCTGGCCCGGTCCGATCCGGGCAGCAGCTGGTGTGAGCGGCTCGAGGTCGGGGAACCGAAGGAACTGCTCGATCTGATCCCGCGCGTCGTCGCCGGTCCGGCACCCGGCCTCGGCCGCGCGGTGAGCCGGCCCGTCGCGCTGGTGTGCGCCCACGGCAAGCGGGACCGGTGCTGCGCCGTGCTGGGGCGTCCTGTGGCGGCGGCGCTGGCCGCGGAGTTCGGCGAGGATGTGTGGGAGTGTTCGCACACCGGCGGGCACCGGTTCGCACCCTCGCTGATCCTGCTGCCCACGGGCTACACCTACGGCCGGCTCGACGTCGCGCAGAGCCGGGACGCCATGGCGGCCGCCGCCCGCGGCGAGGTGTACCTGCCGGGGCTGCGGGGGCGCAGCAGCTGGTCCGCGGCCGGGCAGGTCGCCGAGATCGCGGTGCGCGAACGGGTGACCGCGGACGCCGATGCGTTCGTCGTCGACGAGAGCGACGCCGCAACGGTGGTGCGGCACCGCGACGGCCGTCACTGGCGCGTGCGGGTCGAGGCCCGGCAACTGCCGCCACGCCCGGTCAGCTGCGGCGCCGATCCGAAGCCGGTGCGACCACTGGTGGCGATTCTCTAGCGGTGTGCCCTTTGGGCGGTCCCAGCCGCCCAAACGGCACACCGGCGGCGCAGCCGCCTCACCAGTGCACGCCGGGCAGCAACCGGCCGACCCGGCGCAGCACCGCGGGGTTCGGCAGCATCGGACGGGGCAGCGTCCGCAGCTGCGGGGGCGTGTCGGACTTCTCGCCGCGTGCGGCGGGCGCGTCGGGGTAGGCGTGGTAGTAGAGCGCGAACATCCGATCCCGCAGAGCCGGGGCGAAGAGACCGGCGAACTCACCGACGGTGCCGATCGGCACGTCGATGCGTTTGGGCCGCTCGACGAGGGCCCGGATCACCATCTGCGCGGCGTCCTCCGGGCTGATCGCCGGTCCCGGGTTGTACGACCCGGTGGGCTCGATCATGGGGGTCCGCACGAGAGGCATGTGGAGGGTGGTGAACGTGATTCCGTCGTCCCGCGTCTCGGAGGCGGCGACGTCCGCGAATCCTTCGAGCGCGGACTTCGAGGCGATGTACGCCGCGTATCGCGGGGTGCGGGCCTGTACCCCCGCGGTGCTGATGTTCACGATGTGTCCGAAGCGGCGCGCCCGCATGTGCGGCAGCAGGGCCAGGGTCGCCCGCACCGCGCCGATGTAGTTGACCGCCATGGTGCGTTCGAAGTCGTGCAGTCGGTCCGTCGAGTGGTACAGCCCGCGCCGGATCGAGCGGCCCGCGTTGTTGACCAGCATGTCGATGCAGTCGTGCTCGGCGAGGATCGCCTGCACGGTGTGCTCGACCGCAGCCGAGTCGGTGACGTCACACGGATAGGCGTACGCACTGCCGCCGTCCGCGCGGATCGCGGCGACGACCGCGTCGAGTTCCTCGGCGCGACGGGCGAGGGCGAAGACCACGGCACCCTCGCGGGCCGCGGCGATCGCGGTGGCGCGTCCGATCCCCGAGGAGGCACCGGTGATCAGCACGTGCCGTTCCACGAGCGGTCCGCGCGGATCGTCGCGGCGGGCCCGGTCGGGGTCGAGGTGCTCGCGCCAGTAGCGCCACAGCAGCGGGGCGTACCCGGCGAACTCGGGCAGCGTGATCCCGCTGCCGCGCAGGGCCTCCCGGGTGTTCCGGTCGGTGAACCGGCTCGGGAAGGTCAGCTGGTCGAGCACGACCGAGGGGATGCCCGCCCGGCGCAGCACGAGACGACGGACGGCGTCCAGGCCGGGAAGCGCGCTGCTCGACAACAGCGGACGCACCAGCGCGCCGGGCACACCGGCGACGGGAACGGGGGCTCCCGCCGCGGCGGCCAGCGCCGCGAACACCTCGCGCACCGGCTGTGGGCGCGAGACGAGGTGGAAGGTGCGCCCGTCCGATCCGGGACGGTGCATGAGTTCGACGATCGCGGCCGCGACGTAGTCGACCGGCACCAGGTTGGTGTCGCCGAGGTCGGGCAGGACCAGTGGCAGCCGGGACGGCAGCGCCGCCAGCGCGGCCAGGGCGGGAAAGAAGTAGTAGGGACCGTCGATCTTGGTGATCTCGCCGGTGGTGGAACTGCCCACGATCACCGACGGCCGGTAGATGCGCCGGCGCACCGGACTCGCCCGGACCGCCTTCTCGGCCTCGAACTTGGTGCGGTGATACGGCGACGGGAAGCGCTGGCCCAGGTCGAGGTCGTCCTCGGCGAACGTGCCGCGGTGATCACCGGCGACAGCGACGGACGAGACGTGGTGCAGGGTCGCGCCCAGTTCCAGTGCGAGCGTGATCACCGCGCGCGTACCTGCGACGTTCGTGGTCGCCTGCTCCTCGCCGACGGTCAGGTCGTAGATCGCGCCGAGGTGCAGGACGTGCTCGGCCGGCGGCACCGTGGCGGGGTCGAGTCCGAGTCCCGGTTCGGTGAGATCGCCGAGCAGCGCGTGCAACCGGGACCCACCGTCCAGACGCCTGCGGAGGGCCTCGAACTTCGGCAGCGACGCCGGCCGGACCAGCACATGGATGTCGGCGTCCGGCCGGGTCCCGAGCAGTCGGCCGAGCACGTGCGTGCCGAGGAAACCGGTCCCGCCCGTGACGAGGTACGTGGCCATGACCCGAACCTACTGCAAGGTAAGAACGGATTCTAGTGTCCGATGCCGACCTTCGCGTGCGCCCGCTTCATCCACGCCGGCGCCCACCAGTTCGCCTCGCCCATCAGCTTGACCAGCGACGGCACCAGCAGCATCCGCACCACGGTCGCGTCGATGATCAGCGCGAGGATCATCCCCACCCCCAGGAACCGCATGATCGACAGTCCCGAGATCGTGAACGCGCCGGTCACCACGATCAGCAGCAACGCCGCCGAGGTCACCACCCGGCCGGTGCGCTCGGTGCCGAACCGTACCGCCTCCTCCGTGCTCGCCCCGGCGGCCCGGGCCTCCACCATGCGCGACATCAGGAACACCTCGTAGTCGGTGGACAGGCCGAACACCACCGCCAGGATCAGCACCACGAAGCTCGGCTCCAGCGGGCTGGGGGTCACGCCGAGCAGCTCCGCTCCGTTGCCGAGCTGGAACACCCAGGTGAGCACGCCGAACGTGGCGGCCAGGCTCAGACCCGCCATCGCCACCGCCTTGAGCGGGAGCACCACGGACCCGAATGCCAGGAACAGCAGCACCAGGGTGGAGAGCACCATGACCGCGATCATCGCGGGCATCGAGCGGGCGATCGCGGCATTGCTGTCGTCGACCATCGCCCGGCCGCCGCCGACGAGCAGGTCGGTGCCCGGCGGGGGCGGCAGATCCCGTAGCTCCCGGACGATCTCGCTCGCCTGCGGCGTCTCCTCCACCCCCTGGGCGTACAGCGCCTGCAGGACCACGACGTCGTTCCGCGCGGCGACGGTGACGGTCTGCGCGACGCCGTCCACGTCCGCCGCCGCGCGGGATACCGCCGTGACCGCGACCGCGGCGGGTGCGGAACCGTCGTCGCCCCGCAGCACGAGCGTGACGCCGTTGCCGGTGGAGGGGAACTCGTCGAGCAGTGTCTGGGTGGCGGCACGCGCCGGGTCACCCGCGGGCAGGGCGGTGTACTCGATCTCGCCGAAGGAGGCGCGCAGCAGCGGCGTGGCGAGCAGCAGCAGACCGGCGGTGATCGTCACCGCCACCAGGGCCGGCCGGCGCATCACCTTCGTCACCACCGACCCCCAGAAGCGCCGGGCCCGGGCCTCGCCCCGCCGCGCGGCGCCCTCACGCCACGTCAGCGCGTTGATGCGGTGCCCGAGTATCGCCAGCAGCGCGGGAATCGCGGTGAGCGAGAGCACCGCCGCGCTGAGCACGGCGGCGATCGCACCGAGACCCAGGGACCGCAGCAGTGCCTGCGGGAACACGAGCATTCCGGCGAAGGCGCACATCAGCAACAGCCCCGAGAACATGACCGTGCGGCCCGCGGTGAGCACGGTGCGACGCGTCGCGGAGGCCGGGTCGGCGCCGGAGTCGAGTTCCTCCCGGAAACGGCTGACGATGAACAGGCCGTAGTCGATCGCCAGGCCCAGACCGATCAGCGACGTGACGTTCAGCGCGAACGAGCTCACCTCCGTGTACATCGTGAGCAGACGCAGCGTCGCCAGAGCGCTGAGGACGGCGAGGACCCCGACGAACACCGGGACCGCCGCCGCGACGAGACCGCCGAAGATGAACACCAGCAGCACCAGCGTCACCGGAAGAGCAATCGCCTCCGCGAAGAGCAGATCGCGCTCGAGCCGGGTGGTGAACGCGACGCCGACGACCGAGTTCCCCGCGAACTGCGCGTCGACACCGGGGACCTCGAGTCTCGGGAGCAGACCCTGGAACGTCGTGACGGTGATCTCCGAGCCGGGCTCGAGGGTGACGGCCGCCGCCGCGCTGCCGCCGTCCTTCGACAGCAGCAGCTGCTTCGCCGGTGGCGTGGCCGACCAGTAGGAGTCGACCGAACGGGTGGGTACCTCGGCCGCGAACCGATCGAGCACCGCGGTCACCTCGGGTCCGATGTCGGCGACGGTGCGCCCGGGTGGCGGGGTGTAGATCGCGATGATGTCGGCGGTCTGGGGACCGAAATTGTCGTCCACGATGCGCTGCACCTCGGCCGATTCGCTGCCGGGGTCGTAGAACCCGCCCTGCGAGAGTCGGCCGAACACCCCGGTGCCCCAGACGCCCGCGAGCACGACGACGACGACCGCCAACCCGAGCACCCACCAGCGCCGGTCGACGACGAATGCGGCCCAACGGTTCATGCGGTGCTCCGTTCCCGGTGACGACCCGATGCTCCGCGACTGTAGTGCGACCGGTCCTCAGCCGACGTCCCGGCGCCGGAACCCCGCGAACCCCACCGCGGCGAACAGGGCGGCCACGGCGGTGAGCACGGCGAGCCCGAGCCACTGCGGTGGTGCCGCCGTCACCACGGGCACGTGCCGGAACGGACTGATTCCCAGAATCCAGTTCCACAACCGGAACAGCGGGCCCAGGATCGTCAGCGCGAAGGCGGCGACCACACCGAGCCAGCCGAGCATCCGCGCCCGGGGCCGGGCGCCGATCACCGCGACCGCGAACCCGACCAGCACCCACACCGCGGGAATCGTCACGAGCGCCTGGCGGATCAGATCCCCGGCCGCGATCCGTCCACCCCGCGCCGACGAGACGTACGCGAACAGCGTCGCCCCCACGAGCAGCGCCGCCGCGGGGGCGAGCAGCGCGATTCCCGCGTGCGACGCGAAGTACCGGGTCCGGGTCAGGGCCCCGGCCAGCACCGGTTCGACGCGCAGCGCCAGTTCCTCGGCGCGCAGCCGCATCATCACCTGGACCCCGAACACGGCGGCGACGATGCCCATCAGCTGCAGCATCGTCACCACGAAACCGAAGACGAGCGAGCCGCGTCCGCTCCCGAGCAGCGAGCCGAGCGCCGGGTTGTCGGCGAAGACCTCCGTGAACGTGGTGGACATGAAACCGAACACCACCCCGAGCGCCACGAACACCGTCGTCCACGCGGCGAGCGCGCCGCGGTGCAGACGCAGCGCCAGGCCCCACACGTTCGTTCCCGCCCCGCCTTCTGCGGGCCCCGGCGACGGCGCGATCACACCGACCCCGAAATCGCGCCGGGCCTGCAGGACGAACGCGATCAACAGCAGTACCGCGGTCAGCACGAGGCAGGCCGCCAGGGGCCACCAGTCGTTTCCCGCCGCCGGGCGAACCTGCTGCACCCAGCCCAGCGGGGTCGTCCAGATCGCCCACCCGTCGGGGGCGACCACGTCGACGTAGGCGCGGACCAGCAGACAGGCTCCGAGCACCCCGATCGCCAGGGTGGTGGCGGTGGGCGCGTAGGACCCCAGCTGGGCGGTGACCGCGGCGAGCGCGCCGAACACCAGCCCGGACGCGGTGAACGTCGCGGCCAGCGTGACCGAGTCGGCGACACCGCCGCCGACGAGGATCGTCGCGCCCGCACAGACGACACCGAGCGCGACGGAGGCCAGCGACGACCACGCGACGGCCGTCGCCAGCCGGGCCTGGCGGCCGACGACGCCCGAGGCGACGAGTTCGGCCTGACCCGAATCCTCGTGGGCGCGGCTGTTGCGGATGACGGCCAGGATCGCCATCAGGGCCGTGAAGAACGCGCCGAGCGCCCCGGCCCGCCACGCGTTGAATCCGTCCGCGTAGGTCAGGTCGCGCGCCGGGCCGAACACGACCCGCAGCGCCGGGTTCGCGCCGAGGGTGGCATCGAGGGTGCGGCGGCTCGCCGCGTCCGGGAACACCCAGCCGTAGGCGAGGACCGACGACACCGACAGCGCCGTGACGAGCACGATCCACGGCGCGACGTTGCCGCGGTCCTGCTCGGCGGTGGCCCGCAGCAGCGGCCGCATCCCCGCCCACGAGGCCCTCACGTCGGGGCCTGCCCGTCGCGGCCGTGCCGGTGATAGTGCCGCAGGAACAACTCTTCGAGGGACGGTGGCGAGACGGTGATGCTGCGGATGTCGTTGCGGCCCAGAGCCGCGAGCACCGGGCCGGCGTGGCCGTGCTCGACCGCGCAGTGCACGCGCGGGCCGTCGATGCGCACGTCGTGGATCCCGGGCAGCGCGGTCAGTGCCGCCGGGTCGGCCACGGGGGCGGCGAGGACAGCGTCGATCGTCGAGCGCAGATCCGCACGCATGTCCTCGAGCGTGCCGGTCTCGACGACCCGGCCGTCGCGGATGATGCTCATCCGGTCGGCGAGCGTCTCGACCTCGCTGAGCACGTGGCTCGACAGCAGGACCGTCCGCCCGCGCCGCTTCTCCCGGGTGATCTCGTCGTGGAACACCGCGGAGATGACCGGGTCGAGCCCCGAGGTCGGCTCGTCGAGCAGCAACAGTTCCACGTCCGAGGCCAGGGCCGCGACGAGCGCCACCTTCTGCCGGTTGCCCTTCGAATAGGTGCGGCCGCGTCTGGTCGGGTCGAGTTCGAACCGGTCGAGCAGGGCCGCGCGGCGCCGCCGGTCGAGTCCGCCGCGCAACCGGCCGAGCAGATCGATCGCCTCGCCGCCGGTCATTCCGGGCCACAGGCTCACGTCGCCCGGCACGTAGGCGAGCCGTCGGTGCAGGCTCACCACGTCGCGCCAGGGGTCGCCGCCGAGCAGCCCGACGTGCCCGGCGTCCGGCCGGAGCAGACCCAGCAGGACCCGCAACGTGGTGGACTTGCCGGCCCCGTTGGGGCCGAGGAAGCCGTGCACCTCGCCCGCGGCGACCTCCAGATCCAGGCCGTCGAGCGCAGTGAAGCGTCCGAATCGCTTGACCAGTCCCTCGATCCGGATCGCGGACGTCATGGGACGCACGCTACTCGTGGACGGCGGTGTGGGCGGGCGGTTCGGGTGGCGGCGCCGCACCCGGGTCGACGACGACGAACTGCCCCATCATGCCGTCGTCCTCGTGCCGGAGCAGGTGGCAGTGGTACATGTACGGCGCCGCGGGATCGGGGTGACCGGTGAACCGCATCAGCAGCCGGACGGTGCGCCCCGGTGCGATGTAGACGGTGTCCTTCGGGCCGGACAGGGCGGGGTGGCCGTCACCGAGAACGCGGAAGCTCGTCCCGTGGACGTGGAAGTTGTGGATCGTGCCGCTGCTGTTGCGGACCTCCCACACCTCCGTGGCGCCGGCGGCGACGGTCTGGTCGATCCGGGACATGTCCGTTTCGCGGCCGTCGATGGTGCCGGAGCCGGTGAGGTCCAGGTGCCGTGTGACGGCGGGGGGACCGGGATCCTCGTGGGTGACCGGTTCCCCCTGCACCTGCGTGCTGGGCGTGAGCGTGCGCGCGGCGCGCAGCTCGAGGATGTCGAACTCGTCGTCACCGCCGGAGAACCTGGTCTGCCAGAAGTCCGCACCCAGGTCCGGCGGGGTACTGCGGAGCACGGTCGTCGCGCCCGCGGGCAGCGCGACGACGATCTCGGCGCGCTCACCGGGGGAGAGCTGGATGCGGCGCATCGGTGCCGGATTCGTGAGCGGGCCGCCGTCGGTGCCGACGAGCAGGAACGGCAGACCGGTGTCGAAGGAGAAGTTGTACACGCGAGCGTTGGAGGCGTTGAGCAACCGCAGCCGGATCCGCTCGGCGGTGACGTCGAGGTAGGGCCGCGGGGTGCCGTTGACGACGATCTCGTCGCCGAGGAGGCCGACGGCGGCGAACATCGCGCCGTCGGTGGCGAGTTGGTCACGGTCGAACCGCTTGTCCTGCACCACGAGTGGGATGTCGTCGATCCCGTACCGGTCGGGCAGGGGTGGACCGCCGGCCGGGTCGTCGAGCAGGAACAGTCCGGCGATCCCGCGGTAGACGTGGTCGGCGGTGGTGCCGTGCGGGTGCGGGTGGTACCACAGCGTCGCGGCCGGCTGGTCGACTGTCCACTGCGGACTCCACGTCGCCCCCGGGGCGATCGGCTGGTGCGGGCCGCCGTCCACGGCGGCCGGCAGGTGCATGCCGTGCCAGTGCAGGGTGCTCGCCTCGTCGAGCTCGTTGGTGACGTTCACCCGGACCTGTTCGCCGCGGCCGGCACGCAGCGTCGGCCCGAGGTACGACCCGTTCACGCCCAGGTCCGGGTGCCGGGACCGTGCCCGAGGTCCGTGGTGCCGCGCTGCATGGTCAGGTCGAACACGCGGACCCCGTCGGGTGCGATCGTGCTCGTCGCGAGCGGCGGGATGCGCAGCGCACGGTCGAAGGTGACCCGGCCGGTGGTGTCGACCACCGCCGAGTTCCACGCGTGCGCGACGAGGCCGCCCGCGATCGCCGTGAGGACGACGATCACGGCGACGAGCGCGCCGGAGAGTTGCAGCAGGACCCGCTTCACGAGATCGATACTGCTGCGGCGGGCGGGGCGGCACATCCGGGCACACACCGGAAATCGGACTGGGGGACAACCCCGAAAGGACCGGTGTGCGCGGGTGCTCCCGGCGGACCGAACGGGGGGGTTCCTCTGACGAGCGGGTGGTTGCCGGGCCCGAGGCTCGGCCGGTGCCGCGGGAACCGCCTTCTCGTCGCGAACCGGCAGGGGACCCGTCAGCGCGCAGAGCGGATCGCCGGGATCCGATCGTGCCGATCGGCCCGGACGATGCTGGGGAGCAACAGCTCCCACATCTGGTCGAGGCGGGCCTCGAGGTCCGCGCGGTCGGCGAGAACCATCGACAGCAGGTACACCCCCGCGACGGAGGAGACGAGGAACCGGGCGTGCGCGGCCGGGTCCAGTCGGGCGCTCAGTTCCTCTTCGTCCGACGCACGCCGGAACAGGGCTTCGAACACCGTGATCCAGCTTCGGTAGGCCTCGCGGTCGGCGCGTTCGTACTCGCCGGTCAGCCGCAGTCCGGCCTGGACGATCAGATCTTCGCTGAACAACCGTCCGAGCGCATGGGTGAGCGCGACCAGCTGCTCGAGGGCGGGGCCGTCGGCGTGCAGGACGGTGCCGATCGCGGCACGGGTGCGCTGTTGCTGTTCGCTGATCAACGCTTGCACCAGGGCGTCCTTGGTGGGGAAGTGGAAGGTCAGCGCTCCCTTGGTCACTTCGGCCGAGGCTGCGGCCTCGGCGAGGGCCGTGCCGTGCACGCCGTTGTCGGCGAACAACCGCGCGGCGGCGAGAAGGATCTGCTGTCGGGTCCGGATCGCGCGCTGCTGGGCCGGGCGCCCGACCGCGGGAGCCTCGGACGGCGGATTCGCAGCGGCCGGAGTGGCTGCCGGCTCGAATGTCACATTCGATTCGTGGCCGGTGTCTCCATGCCGAGAGAGCAAGCAACCGAAGGAGGAATCATGACCAGCAGCACCAGGATCCCGAAGGCGGAGCTGACCGGCATCTACGGCGCGCTCGTCGAGCGGATGTCCCGGAAGATGCTCGGGGACGTGCCCGAGGGGGTGGGGGTGATGTGGCACAACCGGAAGGTGCTGAACTTCGGCTTCGGGGTCGGTCGCCGGATCCAGAAGTGGGACCGGTGTGACGAGAACCTGAAGTCGTTCGCCCATATGGCGGTGGCCAGCCTGGTCGGGTGCAGTTTCTGCCTGGATCTCGGCTACTTCCATGCCCACAACAAGGGGTTGGACGTGGCGAAGGCGCGTGAGGTGCCACGGTGGCGTGAGTCGGATGTCTTCACGCCGCTGGAGCGCGACGTCATGGAGTACGCCGAGGCGATGACGCAGACGCCGCCGACGGTCACCGACGAATTGTCGGCCCGGCTGCTGGAGGCACTCGGCCCGGCCGCGATGGTGGAGCTGACCGCTTACATCGCGCTGACGAACTTCATGACCCGCTCCAACACCGCGTTCGGCATCGAGTCGCAGGGGTTGTCCGCCGCCTGCAATCTCGAGCCGCTCGCCGTAGCGTCGAAGTCGTGACCGACGACCCGTTCGTCGCCCACCGCAACCTGCTCTTCACCGTCGCCTACGAGATGCTCGGCTCTGCCGCCGACGCCGAGGACGTCGTCCAGGAGACGTGGCTGCGGTGGGCGGACGTGGACCGGACGCAGGTGTGGGACGCGCGGGCCTATCTGGTGCGGATCGTCACCCGGCTGGCGCTCAACCGGCTGCGGGCATTGGCGCGGCAACGCGAGGAGTACGTCGGGGAATGGCTGCCCGAGCCGCTGCTCACGACTCCCGACGTGGCCGAGGACGCCGAACTCGCCGAGAGCGTCTCGATCGCGATGCTCACCGTGCTGGAGACCCTCGGTCCGGTCGAGCGGGCAGTGTTCGTCCTGCGTGAGATGTTCGATACGCCCTACGACGAGATTGCCGAGGCGGTGGGCAAGACCCCGGCCGCGGTCCGGCAGATCGCCCACCGTGCCCGCCGGCACGTCGCGGCGCGGCGACCGCGGATGCGGGTGGAGCCGGCCGAGCAGCTGGCGGTGGTCGAGAAGTTCATGACGGCCCTCGCGACGGGCGATGTGCAGGGCCTGATGGAGGTGCTCGCCCCGGACGTGGTGGCGATCGCCGACGGCGGCGGGGTGGTGCCGGCGGCCCGGAAGCCGATCGCCGGAGCCGAGAAGCTGGCGGCGCTGCTGATCCGCCTCGCCCAGGCCCCGGGCTTCGTGGCGGCCGGTGCCTGGCTCAATGGGATGCCGGGCGCACGTTTCGAGGTGGAGGGCGCAGCCGCTGCGGTGAGTCTGGTGGTCGAGGACGGCCGGATCACCCGCCTCTACGCGGTCAACAACCCCCACAAGCTGGGGCGGCTGGGAACGTCGGCGGAACTGCGGCGGTGACCGTCCCGCCCGGCGGGCCGCGCAATTCGAACATATGTACGATGAGCGAGGACGGTCGAGCCGAAGGCGGTGCGGGGATGGGCTGGGGGAGTGGGCCGCCGACCTGGTCGGAGCTCGAACGCGTGTTGTCGGGCCGGCCCCGGCGCGACGTGGAATTCCCCGGTGACGGCAGCGACAGTCCCGCCTGGTCGCGCACCCGCGGAGAGTACGAACCGCGCGTCCGGCCGCCCGACGGGCCCGTCGTGCCCTACGCCGAACTGCACGCCCACTCGGCGTTCAGCTTCCTCGACGGTGCTTCCGGTCCCGAGGAACTCGTGGAGGAGGCGGTGCGTCTCGGCCTCGAAGCCGTTGCGCTCACCGACCACGACGGTCTCTACGGCGTCGTGCGCTTCGCCGAAGCTGCCCGCGAACTGGGGATGCGCACCGTGTTCGGCGCCGAACTCTCCCTCGCCGCCGGAGCGCCGGACGAGACGCACCTCCTGGTCCTCGCGCGCGGGCAGGAGGGGTATCGGCGGTTGTCCCGCGAGATCGCCGCCGCGCATCTGACCGGTGGGGAGAAGGGCCGGCCGCGCTACGACTACGACGCGCTCACCGATGCGGCCGGCGGGCACTGGCAGATCCTCACCGGCTGCCGCCGCGGGCACGTCCGCCGAGCCCTCGAGGTCGGGGGCCCCGAGGCGGCCGAGACGGCCCTGTGCGACCTCGTCGAGCGCTTCGGCGCCGACCGGGTCACGGTCGAGCTCACGCACCACGGCCTCCCCGAGGACGGCGAACGCAACGCGTTGCTCGCGGAACTCGCCGATCGCCGAGGTCTTTCGTGCATCGCCAGCACCGCGGCCCACTACGCCACGCCGGACCGCCGGCGACTGGCGACAGCGCTGGCCGCCATCCACGACCGGCAGAGTCTCGACGAAGCCGCGGGCCGGCTCCTCCCGACCGGGGGCGCCCACCTGCGTTCCGGCGCGGAGATGGCGCACCTGTTCGCCGCCCACCCCGGTGCGGTCCGCCGGGCCGCCGAACTCGCCCGGGACTGTGCGTTCGACCTGCGGCTCATCGCCCCGAACCTGCCCCCGTTCGACGTACCCGAGGGGCACACCGAACTCAGCCGGCTGCGCGAACTCGCCCTGCACGGGGCGCGGCACCGTTACGGCACCCCCGAGGACGATCCGGCGGCCTACCGGCAGATCGAGCACGAACTCGATGTCATCGGCCGGCTGAACTTTCCCGGCTACTTCCTCGTGGTGCACGACATCGTCACCTTCTGCAAGGACAACGACATCCTCTGCCAGGGGCGAGGTTCGGCCGCCAACTCTGCCGTCTGTTACGCCATCGGCATCACCAACGTCGACCCGGTCCGCAACGAGCTGCTCTTCGAACGCTTCCTGTCCCCGGAACGCGACGGACCCCCCGACATCGACATCGACATCGAGTCCGACCGGCGGGAGGAGGCCATCCAGCACGTCTACGCCAAGTACGGGCGGACCCACGCCGCTCAGGTCGCGAACGTCGTCACCTACCGCGGCAAGTCCGCCGTCCGCGACATGGCGCGGGCCCTCGGCTACGCGCAGGGCCAGCAGGACGCCTGGAGTCGCCAGGTCACCAGGTGGCACGGCGTGGAACAGGAGACCGACACCGACATCCCCCCGTCCGTCCTCGCACTCGCCGCACAGGTCGAAGGACTGCCGCGCCACCTCGGCATCCATTCCGGCGGGATGGTGATCTGCGACCGTCCCGTCGCCGACGTGTGCCCGGTCGAATGGGCCCGGATGGCGGGCCGCACCGTGCTGCAGTGGGACAAGGACGACTGTGCCGCCGCGGGACTGGTGAAGTTCGACCTGCTCGGGCTGGGCATGCTGTCCGCGCTGCACTACATGATCGACCTCGTCGCCGAGCACGAAGGAGTCACGGTGGATCTCGCTCGTCTCGATCTCGCGGAGGAAGGGGTGTACGAGATGCTGCGCCGCGCCGACGCCGTCGGGGTCTTCCAGGTCGAGTCCCGCGCGCAGATGGCCACCCTCCCGCGCTTGAAGCCACGCGTCTTCTACGACCTGGTGGTCGAGGTGGCGCTCATCCGGCCGGGTCCCATCCAGGGCGGGTCCGTGCACCCGTACATCCGGCGCCGCAACGGGCTCGAACCCGTCACCTACGACCATCCCTGCCTCGAGAAGGCCCTGAAACGCACCCTCGGGGTGCCGCTGTTCCAGGAGCAGCTCATGCAGATGGCTGTCGACGCCGCCGGGTTCACGGCGGCCGAGGCCGACCGGTTGCGCCGGGCGATGGGGGCCAAGCGTTCGACCGCGAAGATGGAACGGCTGCGCGGCCGGCTCTACGACGGCATGCGCGAGCGGCACGGCATCACCGGCGACGTTGCCGACCGCATCTACGAGAAGCTCTATGCCTTCGCGAATTTCGGTTTCCCCGAGAGTCATTCGCAGAGCTTCGCGGCCCTGGTGTTCTATTCGGCGTGGTTCAAGCTGCATCATCCGGCGGCATTCTGTGCGGGCCTGCTGCGCGCGCAGCCGATGGGGTTCTACTCCCCGCAGTCCCTCGTCGCCGACGCCCGCCGTCACGGTGTCGTGGTCCACGGACCGGATGTGAACGTGAGCCTCGCCCATGCCACCACCGAGAACCGCGGCCGGGACGTGCGTCTCGGCCTCGGCGCGGTCCGCCACCTCGGTGACGCGCTCGCCGAACGGATCGTCGCCGAGCGCACGGCGCACGGCCCCTACGCGTCGTTCCCGGAACTGTCCCGGCGGGTCGAGCTGAGCACCGTCCAGGCCGAGGCCCTCGCCACGGCGGGAGCCCTCGGGGGCCTCGGTATCACCCGCCGGGAGGCGCTGTGGTCGGCGAGCGCGGCTGCGGCGCAACGGCCGGACCGGTTGCCCGGCGTCGGCGCGTCGACGCAGGCCCCCGCACTGCCCGGCATGAGCGATGTCGAGCTGGCCGCCGCGGACGTGTGGGCGACGGGGATCTCCCCGGACAGCTATCCCACCCAGTTCCTGCGCCCGCAGCTCGACGCGCTCGGCGTCGTGCCGGCGGCGCAGCTGCTGCAGGTCGCCGACGGGGCGCGGGTGCTCGTGGGGGGCGCGGTCACGCACCGGCAGCGACCCGCGACCGCCGAGGGCGTGACCTTCCTCAACCTCGAGGACGAGACCGGGATGGTGAACGTGGTGTGTTCCGTGGGGCTGTGGGCGCGGTACCGCACGCTCGCGCACACCGCACCGGCGCTGCTGGTACGCGGACGGGTGCAGAACGCGGAGGGAGCGGTGACGGTGGTCGCGGACCGGTTGCAGCGCATGGATCTGCGCATCACCGGAAAGTCCCGCGACTTCCGTTAGCATCCTGCGGCATGCGACGCCCGCTGGTGATCCTGCTCGCCCTGCTGTTCCTCGCCGGATGCGCCGGAGGCGGCGAGGGGGCGGGTGACGGAACCGCGGCCGCACCACCGCAGCCGTCCCTGTCCGACGGCACCCGCGAATCGGCACCTGCGGACGCGCAGCCCACTTCGCGCAAGGAGATCGTCACCGGGCACCTGGTGCTGCGTGCCGGCGATCCGGTCGCTGCCGGACGACAGGTGGTGACGCTCGTCGAGGCGGCCGGCGGCCGGGTGGACTCGGTCACCGAGCAGCCGGGCGCCGCCAGTGTGCTGACCGTCCGGGTGCCGGCGGACCGGCTCACCGGGACGATCGAGGACATCCGCGGGCTCGGCGACGTGACCAGCCTGACCACCACCCGCGAGGACGTCACGCTCCAGTACACCGATCTCGAGGCGCGGATCGCGGCCCTGCAGTCGTCGGTGGACCGGTTGCGCGCGCTGATGGCCTCGGCCGCGACCACCGCCGACCTCATCGAGGCAGAGAACGCGCTGGCGCAGCGTCAGAGCGAACTCGACGGTCTCGTCGCCCAGCAGCGCTACCTCGCCGACCAGATCGAGCTGTCCACGCTGACCGTGGAGATCTCGGCGGAGCGCCGGGCGGACCGGGACAGTTTCGTGGACGGGGTCCTCGCCGGATGGGGTGCGTTGCGCTCGGCGCTGGCCGGGTCGGTGGTCGCTCTGGGGGTCGCGTTACCGTGGGTGGGGTTTCTCGCCGTGTGCGCAGCCGTCGTCTACGTGGTCGTCCGGCTCGTCGCGCGGCGGGGCAGACCGGAACCAGTCCCGAACCCGGAGAGGAACGACCAGGATGCGTGAGGTCGGCCTGGCCACCCTGGACACCGCGCTCGCCGCCGGTGCCCCCGTCATCGACGTCCGTGAGCGCGACGAGTACCTGCAGGTGCGGGTGCCCGGGGTGACGCTCATCCCGCTCAGCGAGTTCGTCGCCCGCGCCGACGAGATTCCGGACGCGGACACGGTCTACGTGATCTGCGCGGTCGGTGGACGCAGTTCGCAGGCCGCCGGCTATCTGGTCGGACGTGGCATCAACGCCGTGTCGGTGACCGGCGGAACCGTGGCCTGGCAGCAGTCCGGCCGCGACGTGGAAGTCGGGGTCTGACCGGGCGCGCTCGCACGGGAGCGTCCGGCCTGCCGTCAGATCGCGGCGGCGACGATCGCCACGGCGCCTGCCACGATGGCGGCGAGGGCGACGGCCAGCAGCGCGGAACCGACCATGGCCACGGCGACGAGCGCACCCACGACCGTGAGGACGCCCGTGAGGGCGACGCCTGCGTGTGGATCCTCGAGCAGTGCCGACGGATTCTTCGGACGGTGGGGAAGATGTGGTGCCGCCATGTCTGTTCTCCGAGTCGTTCGTCCGACTGCCGGGCGGCGAGCGCGTCGCCGGGTGCCCCGGAATCGGTCCGGATACCGAGAGTCCCCGGCGCCGGTGTCACGGCCGACGCGGGAAAATCACGAAATGATAACGACGTATAACGATTCGATGCGGAGTCCGTTCTTCGTGCAGCGCAACGAGAGGCGGGACACCGACGTCCGGGCCGTCGCCCGGGACGGAGCCGCCGGCCTACCGGGCCAGCGACGGTAGCACCGCGCCGAGGACGTGCGGCATCCACGGCGCGAACACCTGGGGGGACTGCTCCACGTCGCGCACGACCTCGGTGAGGGACTGGAACCGCACCTCGGCCACCTCGCTCGGGACGGGACGGGGCGCCGTGTGCACGCGTCCGACGACGACGTGGTCGAATTCGTGCTCCATGAGCGACGAACCCGGATCGTGGGCGGAGTAGACGACCGAGGCCACCTCTCGCAGGCCCGACGGGTGCACACCCAGTTCCTCCCAGCTGCGCCGGGCCGCGGCCTCGAGCACGCTCTCACCCGGGAGCGGATGCCCGCAGCAGCTGTTGGCCCACAGGCCGGCGAAGTGGTATTTGTCCAGGCTCCTGCGCTGCAGCAGGACGTTGCCGTCGGCATCGAGCAGAAACGCCGAGAATGCGCGATGCAGCGGAGCCGGAGGGCGGTGGGCTGCCACCTTCTCGGCCGTTCCCACTTCCCGACCGTCGCGGTCGACCAGCACGACAAGAGTCACGACGTCTCCACCTCCCCGTTCCACGTTCCCACAGTTGCGGCGTTTCCCCACGACGAGGCTCCGCGCGGCGTCGAAGGGGATTCGGGGCCGTCCCCGGCGTGGATGGGTCCGTTGCCCGGCCGGTTCAGACGGCCCCCGCGAAACCGTGCTGACGCCACGCCTCGTACGTGACCACCGCCGCCGCGTTCGACAGGTTCAGCGAGCGCCGGCCCGGCAGCATCGGAATCCGCACCCGGGTCGTGACGTGGGGATCGGCGAGCACCTCGTCGGGCAGTCCCGTGGGTTCCGGCCCGAAGAGGAACACGTCGCCGGGCCGGTACTCGAGCGCGGCATACGACACGCTCGCATGTGCGGTGAATGCGTACACCCGCTCCGGCCGCAGCGCGGCCCACGCGGTCTCGAGGTCCTCGTGCACGCTCACCGACGCCAGATCGTGGTAGTCCAGGCCCGCACGCCGCAGTTTCGGCTCGGAGAGATCGAATCCGAGCGGCTCCACCAGATGCAGCTCGCAGCCGGTCCCGGCCACCATGCGGATCGCATTACCGGTGTTGGGTGGGATGCGCGGCTCGTAGAACATCACTCGGAACACCGATTCAGCTTGCCAGCCGCACCTCCGGCGGTGCCGCCGGGGACCGTCCACGCCCGGGGCGGACGGCCGTGCGGTGCCGGACGCGCGGCTGTCCGGGTACGCGAGCACCTCCGCCGGTGAGGCTGCGTCCGACGTTGCCGGGCGACCTGAGACAATGGTGGTCGTGACTGCGACGATCCTGGACGGCAAAGCGACCCGCGACGAGATTTTCGAGGACCTGAAGGCCCGCGTGGCCGCGCTGAAGGCGAAGGGCATCACCCCCGGGCTCGGCACCGTGCTCGTCGGCGACGACCCGGGATCCGCGGCGTACGTGCGCGGCAAGCACAACGACTGCGCCAAGGTCGGCATCAACTCGATCCGCCGCGACCTGCCCGCCGACACGACGCAGGAGCAGCTCGACGCGGTGATCGACGAGCTGAACGCCGACCCTGGCTGCACCGGCTACATCGTGCAGTTGCCGCTGCCGAAGCACCTGGACGAGAACGCCGCGCTCGAGCGCATCGATCCCGACAAGGACGCCGACGGTCTGCACCCGATCAACCTCGGCCGCCTGGTTCTCGGCAAGGAGGCGGCCCTGCCGTGCACGCCGCGCGGCATCGTGCATCTGCTGCGCCGGTACGAGGTCCCGATCGCGGGTGCCCACGTGGTGGTGGTGGGCCGCGGCGTCACCGTCGGCCGCCCGATCGGGTTGTTGCTCACCCGCCGCAGCGAGAACGCGACGGTCACCCTCTGCCACACCGGCACGAAGGATCTCGCGGCGGAGGTGCGGCGTGCGGACATCGTCGTCGCCGCTGCGGGTGTGCCGGGACTGATCACCGCGGACATGGTCAAGCCGGGTGCGGCGGTCCTGGACGTGGGGGTGAGCCGGACCCCGGAGGGCCTGCGCGGCGACGTGGCCGCCGACGTCGGCGACGTGGCCGGGTTCCTCTCGCCCAACCCCGGTGGCGTCGGACCCCTGACCCGTGCGTTCCTGCTGGCGAACGTGGTCGAGCGAGCCGAACAGCTCGCCGGCCGCTGAGCCCGTGGTGCACCTGGCCGGCGCGGAGCGCTGGTTGCGGCTGGCCCGGCGGAACCTGCCGCTGCTGGCGGTGACGGTCGTCATCGCTGCGGCGGTGATCCTCGTGGTGGCGGACCGGTGGCGTCGTGGCGCGTTCGTCTTCGGCAGCGCCACCCTGCTCGCCGGTCTGCTGCGCCTGTGGGTCCCCGAGGACGAGGTCGGGGTGCTCGCCGTGCGCAGCCGGGCCTTCGACGTGTCCGCGCTCCTCGTCGTGGGCGGACTCGTCATCGCGCTGGCGGTCTCGATCGATCCGCTCGGCACCGGATGAGCCGCCGGGCCGCGGCGGCCCGGCGGCGCGCGGCCCTCAGCCTCGTGCGAGGGTGACGAGCTCGGTCAGGAGTTTGGCGACGGCGCCGGCCTCGGTGAGGAAACCGTCGTGACCGTCCCGGGACTCGAGGACGCGCAGCCCGTCGCAGCCCGGCAGGCCGTCGGCGATCTCCTGTTGCAGGCGCAGCGGATACAGGCGGTCGGAATCCACACCGGCGACGATCGTCGGTACCGGGGTGGAGCCGAGTGCCGCGGCCACACCGCCCCGCCCGTGTCCGACGTCGTGCCGATTCATGGCCTGGGTGAGCGCGACGTACGTACCGGGGTCGAACCGCGCGACGAGTTTGTCGGCCTGGTGCTCCAGGTAGCTCTGTACCGCGTATCGCCCTCCGTTCCAGGGGTTTTCGCTTCCCTGGGGGGAGTTCGCGAAGCGGGTGTCGAGTTCGCCCTCGGTCCGGTAGGTCAGGTGCGCGATCCGCCGTGCGATGCCCAGCCCGGTCCGCGGCACACGTCCGGTTCCGTAGTAGTCCCCGCCCTGCCAGTCCGGGTCGGCGGTGATGGCGGCGATCTGCGTGGTCTGGGTGCCGATCTGGTCGGCGGTGGCGCGGGCCCCGACGGCAAGGACGAGGGCCGCCTGCACCCGTTCCGGATACCCGATGATCCACTCGAGCGTCCGCATGCCGCCCATCGACCCGCCGGTCACGGCCGCCAACCTGTCGATGCCGAGCGCATCGGCGAGCGCGACCTCGGCGGCGACCTGGTCGCGCACCGTGATGCCGGGGAACCGGGAGCCCCACGCCTTGCCGTCCGGGGCGGGCGAACCCGGTCCGGTGGTGCCGCGGCAGCCGCCCAGCACGTTCGTCGCCACAACGCACCACGTGTCGGTGTCGATCGGCGCGCCCGGACCGACCATCCCGGTCCACCAGCCGGGCGACGGGTGTTCGGGTCCGGCCGGCCCGGTCACGTGCGAGTCCCCGGTGAGGGCGTGTTCGACGAGGACGACGTTGTCGCGTGACGGCGACAGCCGGCCCCATCGCTGCACCGCCACCGTCACGTCGGGCAGGGTGGCGCCGGACTCGAGCGTCAGCGGCCCGATGTCGACGGTCCCGAGACGGCCGTCCTCCGGCGGCAGTTCCACGTGGCGCCGGTCGACGCGCGCCGTCAAGACGCGACCGCCTCGAGGCCGGTGGTGAGGTCGGCGAGGATGTCGTCGATGTGTTCGATGCCGACGGCGAGGCGGACCTGGCCGGGGGTGACGCCGGCGGCGAGTTGTTCGGCGGCGGTGAGCTGGGAGTGGGTGGTCGAGGCGGGGTGGATGACCAGCGAGCGCACGTCGCCGATGTTGGCGACGTGGCTGTGCAGGGTCAGCGCGTTCACGAACTTCTTGCCGGCGTCGACGCCGCCGGCGAGTTCGAAGGTGACGATCGCGCCGGTCCCGCGCGGGGCCAGAGCCCGGCCGCGCTGGTGCCAGGGGGAGGAGTCGAGGCCGGCGTAGGCGACGGCGGTGACCTCGGGGCGGCGGGCGAGGAAGTCGGCGACCCTGCCGGCGTTGGCGACGTGGCGTTCCATGCGCAGGCTCAGGGTCTCGAGGCCCTGGGCGATGAGGAAGGCGTTGAACGGGGAGACCGCGGCGCCGAGGTCGCGCAGCAGTTGCACGCGGGCCTTGAGGGCGTAGGCGGGGGCGCCGAGGTCGGCGTAGACCACGCCGTGGTAGCTGGGGTCGGGGGTGGTGAACTGGGGGTGGCGGGCCGTGCCGTCGGGTCCGGCGGCGGTCCAGTCGAAGGTGCCGCCGTCGACGATGACCCCGGCGATGGCGGTGCCGTGGCCGCCGAGGTATTTGGTGGCCGAGTGCACGACGATGTCGGCGCCGTGCTCGAGGGGGCGGATCAGGTAGGGGGTGGCGACGGTGTTGTCGACGATCAGCGGCAGGGCGTGCTCGTGGGCGACGGCGGCGACGCCGGGGATGTCGAGGAGGTGGTTTTTGGGGTTGGCGATGGTTTCGCCGTAGAAGGCGCGGGTGGTGGGGCGGACGGCGGCGCGCCACTGGTCGAGGTCGTCGGGGTCGTCGACGAAGGTGACCTCGATGCCGAGGCGGGGCAGGGTGTAGTGCAGCAGGTTGTAGGTGCCGCCGTAGAGGTAGGGGCTGGCGACGAGGTGGTCGCCGGCGGCGGCGAGGTTGAGGATGGCGTAGGTCTCGGCGGCCTGGCCGGAGGCGAGGAGCAGGGCGGCGACGCCGCCCTCGAGGGCGGCGATGCGTTGTTCGACCGCGTCCTGGGTGGGGTTCATGATGCGGGTGTAGATGTTGCCGGGTTCGGTGAGGCCGAACAGGGCGGCGGCGTGGTCGGTGTTGTCGAAGGTGTAGCTGGTGGTCTGGTAGATCGGCAGGGCGCGGGCGCGGGTGTCGCCGCCGGCGGGCTGTCCTGCGTGGATCTGCTTGGTCTCGAAGCTCCAGCCGTCTTCGCGCCGGGTGTTCTCGCTGTCGGTCATGATGTCCTTACTGGCCGTGGTCGGGAGGTCGGGGCGGCTAGTGACGACAGCTCATGATCACAACCCTCATGACGAATACCTCCATCGGACCGGCTTGTCGTGCGGCGTGTCGCCGGACGACCGGGTCATCACCCGGAGCACCCCACCCTGGCCGGAGGGTTGCCGACCAGCAAGCCGGGGCTTCACGCTGGTACTCATGACCTGGCGCGAGTCTAGCGGCTCGGACGGACGCTTCGGTAGGCGACCCGTGCCTGCCGGGAGAGGGCGCCTGAGCAGGTGAAAGTTACCCGCGGGTAGCCGGGGGTGCGCTTGGCGGACCGGGGCGATAGCAGTACGCTCGTCTTGTTTGGACCGTGTTCCGCACGTGTGAGCACGCCATAAATGGTTCATTGAGCCGACCACGATCGCACCCACAAAGTGGGATCGACTTGGGACCAGGGACACTTCCTAGGAGGACGCGAAGCGCACATGTCCAAGATCAAGGTTGAAGGAACGGTCGTCGAACTCGACGGCGACGAGATGACCCGCATCATCTGGCAGTTCATCAAAGACAAGCTGATCCATCCCTACCTGGATGTGAATCTCGAGTACTACGACCTCGGCATCGAGCACCGCGATGCGACCGACGACCAGGTCACCGTCGATGCGGCCAACGCCATCAAGAAGCACGGCGTCGGCGTCAAGTGCGCGACCATCACTCCCGACGAGGCCCGGGTCGAGGAGTTCGGCCTGAAGAAGATGTGGCGCTCGCCCAACGGCACGATCCGTAACATCCTGGGCGGCACCATCTTCCGTGCCCCGATCATCATCTCGAACGTGCCGCGCCTGGTGCCGGGCTGGACCAAGCCGGTCATCGTCGGCCGTCACGCCTTCGGCGACCAGTACCGCGCCACCGACTTCAAGGTCGACCGCCCGGGCACCGTCACCATCACCTTCACGCCGGAGGACGGCTCCGAGCCGATCCAGCACGAGGTGTGCCGGATTCCCGAGGACGGCGGCGTCGTCATGGGGATGTACAACTACAAGAAGTCCATCCAGGACTTTGCGCGGGCCTCGCTGTCCTACGGCCTGCAGCAGAACTACCCGGTCTACCTCTCGACCAAGAACACGATCCTCAAGGCCTACGACGGCATGTTCAAGGACGAGTTCCAGCGGATCTACGAGGAGGAGTTCAAGGCGGAGTTCGACGCCGCCGGACTCACCTACGAGCACCGTCTCATCGACGACATGGTCGCTTCCTCGCTCAAGTGGGAGGGCGGCTACGTCTGGGCCTGCAAGAACTACGACGGTGACGTCCAGTCGGACACCGTCGCGCAGGGCTACGGTTCGCTGGGCCTGATGACCTCCGTGCTCATGACCCCGGACGGCAGGACCGTCGAGGCCGAGGCCGCGCACGGAACCGTCACCCGGCACTTCCGGCAGCACCAGGCCGGCAAGCCGACGTCGACGAACCCGATCGCGTCGATCTTCGCCTGGACCCGTGGTCTCGAGCACCGCGGCAAGCTCGACAACACCCCCGAGGTGATCGAGTTCGCCCAGCAGCTCGAGGACGTCGTCATCAAGACCGTCGAGGCCGGCCAGATGACCAAGGACCTCGCCCTGCTCATCGGGCCCGAGCAGGCATGGCTGACCACCGAGGAGTTCCTCGCCGCGCTCGACGAGAACCTCCAGAAGGCCCGCGCCTGACGCACGGACCGCACACGACGGGACGCCCCTGCCGGGGGCGTCCCGTCGTCGTTCCGGGTCGGGACCGTCCGCTACGGTGACCGGCGTGCCTCATGTCGTCTCCACCGTCAACGTCAACGGTGTCCGTGCCGCCGCCGGCAAGGGTCTGCTCGCCTGGCTGGCCACCGAGCCCGCCGACATCGTGTGCCTGCAGGAGGTGCGCGCCACCGAGCAGCAGTTCCACGCGGCGATCGCGCCGGCCCTCGATGCCGGGTGGTACGTCGTGTCGGCCGAATCGGAGGTCAAGGGCCGTGCCGGGGTGGCGATCCTGTCCCGGCGCCCCGCCGACTCCTCGCGCGTCGGGTTCGACGAGGACGAGTTCGCCGCCTCCGGACGGTACGTCGAGGCGGACTTCGGCGATCTGACCGTCGGCAGTCTGTACCTGCCCACCGGGGAGGCCGGCACCCCGAAGCAGGAGGAGAAGGAGCGGTTCATGGCGTCGTTCGCGGCGCACCTGAACCACCGCGCCGCCGAGGCCGAGGCCGCGGCCCGGCACATGGTGGTGTGCGGGGACTGGAACATCGCCCACACCGAGCGTGACATCAAGAACTGGAAGGGCAACGTGAAGAAGTCCGGGTTCCTGCCCGGCGAGCGCGCCTGGCTCGATGCCCTCCTCGCCGAAGGCCGCTGGGTCGACGTGGTGCGCGCCCTGCACCCGGACGTCGACGGCCCGTATTCGTGGTGGTCCTACCGCGGCAAGGCGTTCGACACCGACGCCGGCTGGCGGATCGACTACCACCTCGCAACGGCCGGGCTGGCCGCCCGGGCGAAGGAGGCCCGCGTCGAGCGGGCCGCCACCTATGCCGAGCGCTGGTCGGACCACGCCCCGGTCACCGTGCAGTTCCGTTGACCCGGGCGGACCCCGCGATCGGAGCCGACCTCCCGGGAGTGTCCCTCCACGCACGTGAAAGTATCGACAACCATGGCGAGCACTGCAGAACAGAACACCACCACGCCGACCGCCCGGCCGCGGGTGCTGTCGGGTATCCAGCCGACCTCCGATTCGTTCCATCTCGGGAACTTCCTCGGCGCGCTGCAGCAGTGGGTTCCGTTGCAGGACGAATTCGACGCCTACTACTTCATCCCCGATCTGCACGCGATCACCGTGCCGCAGGATCCGAAGGGGCTGCGACGGCGCACTCTGCGCGCGGCCGCTCAGCTGCTCGCCGTCGGCATCGATCCGGACCGGTCGGTGCTGTTCGTCCAGAGCCAGGTACCCGAGCACGCCGAGCTGGCGTGGGTGCTGAGCTGCATCACCGGCTTCGGTGAGGCGAGCCGGATGACGCAGTTCAAGGACAAGTCCGCCAAGGAGGGCACCGAGCACGCCAGCGTCGGTCTGTTCACCTACCCCGTGCTGATGGCGTCCGACATCCTGCTGTACCGGCCGCAGCGCGTGCCGGTGGGGGAGGATCAGCGTCAGCACCTCGAGCTGACCCGTGACCTCGCGCAGCGGTTCAACACCCGGTTCGGCAAGACGTTCGTCGTTCCCGAGCCGCAGATCATCAAGGGCACCGCCAAGATCTACGACCTGCAGAACCCCACGGCGAAGATGAGCAAGTCCGCGGCCACCCCGGCCGGCCTGATCAACCTGCTCGACGATCCGAAGGTGTCGGCCAAGAAGATCAAGTCGGCGGTGACGGACAACGAGCGCGAGATCCGCTTCGACCCCGAGAACAAGCCCGGCGTGAGCAACCTGCTCACCATCCAGGCCGCGCTGTCCGGCCGGCCGGTCGACGAACTCGTCGCCGGCTACGCGGGCAGGGGGTACGGCGATCTCAAGGCCGACACCGCGGAGGTGCTCACCGAGTTCGTCGTGCCGCTGCAGGCGAAGGTCGACGAGTACCTCGCCGACGAGGCGGAGCTGCTGCGCATCCTGTCGACCGGTGCCGATCAGGCCCGCGAGGTGGCTTCCCGGACACTCGGGCAGGTCTATGACAGGGTGGGATTCCTGCCCCGCAAGTAGCCGGGGCGTGCCCCGCGCACAGCCCGGGGCGGCGGAACGCGGAAGGAGCTGCCCACCGATGGCCGACGATTCCACCGAACCGTCGAAACCGGGGTTTCTCGAGCGGCAACGAGCGGCGCATCCGTCGCTCGACCACCTGGTACGGGCCGGCCTGCGGTACCAGGAGCAGAAGGGCGACTACTACGCCGCGGGAATCACGTACTTCAGTGTGCTGTCCCTGATTCCCATCCTGATGCTGTCGTTCTCGGTGGCCGGTTTCGTGCTCGCGGGCCGGCCCGAGACCCTCGAGCAGCTGCAGACCGCGATCGCCCAGAACATCCCCGGCGAGCTCGGCGCGACGGTGCAGGGCCTGGTGGACTCCGCGATCGCATCCCGCAGCGCGGTGGGAACCGTGGGCTTGCTCACCGCCGCGTACGCGGGGATCGGCTGGATCACCAACCTGCGGGACGCGCTCACGGCGATGTGGGACCATCCGCATGTCAAGGACGGGTTCGTGCGCACCAAGGTCAACGACGCACTGACCCTCCTCGGCCTGGGACTCGCCATCGTGGCGTCGCTGGCCCTGTCGGCCGCGAGCAGCGGACCCGTCATGGACCTCTTCGTCGGGGTGCTGCGGCTCGAGAACGTGCCCGGCATCGGGGTGGCGCTGACGGTGGCGACGATCGCCCTCGCCGTGTGCGCGACGTGGTTGCTGTTCACCTGGGTGATCGCCCGGCTGCCCCGGGAACCCGTCACCTTCCGCAGCGCGATGCGGGCCGGCCTGCTCGCCGCCGTGGCGTTCGAGGTGTTCAAGCAGGTCGGCTCGATCTACCTCTCCCGGGTCACCAGCGGTCCCGCCGGGGTGGCGTTCGGCCCGATCCTCGGCGTGCTGGTGTTCGCGAACCTGACCGCCCGGATGCTGCTGTTCGCCACGGCGTGGGCGGCGTCGTCCAAGGAGAATCTGGTCCTGGCCCACGTGCCGCCCCCGGAGCTGGCTCGGATCACGCCGCGGGTGGAGGTGCACGAGGGTCCCGGCCTGCGCGGCGGTCTGGCGCTCGTCGGTGCCGGTGCGGTCGGCGGGGTCCTGCTCAGCGAGCGCTCGCGCGCCATTCGTCGAGCTGTGCGAGCGCGGTTTCGGCGGTAGCGACCGCCTCGTCCCGGTCGACGCGGGCGAGCAGCAGCGTGCTCAGCGACAGCGACGCCAGCACCCGCACCCGGTGGGCCAGCGTCTCGCCGTCGGCGGCGGGATCGAGGGCGCGCAGCGCGTGGGCGAACGCGGTCGCCAGCTCGGTGCGGTAGGCGGCGACGACCGCGCGTTGCGCCTCGTCGTGCGCGGCGAGGCCCGCGGCGCTGTTGAGCAGCAGGCAGCCGCGGCGCGGCGAGTCGTCCGGCAGGGCCGCGACGGTGCGGGCCAGCGCCCGGAAGTAGCGTGCCGCCGCATCGGCGGCGACGGGTTCGTCGGTGAGGACGCGCAGCCGGGGACGCACGACACGGTCGAGGTAGTCCCGCACGGCGGCGTCGAACAACCCGCGCTTGCTGCTGAAGGCGTTGTAGAGACTCGACCTGTTCAGGCCGGTCGCCCGCTCGAGCTCGGGGACGGACGTGGCTTCGAAACCCTTGTCCCAGAACAAATCCCGCGCTCTTTCCACGACATCGGTGGCGTCGAACCCCGGTGGCCGTCCCATGCGTCCTTCCGATCCCCCGTTGTGCAATGACCGGTCCAGTATATATTGGAAAGGTCAGTTCAATACTCCGGAGCCGCCGGGACTGTCCCGGCGGCTCGATACGTGAGGAAGGTTCACACCCGGTGACCTCTAGCACCCAGATCCAGCTGGTCCGGCGCCCCGTCGGCTGGCCGTCGCACGACGACTTCCGCACCGTGACGGCCGACCTGCCCGACCTCGGCCCGAACCAGGTCCGCGTCGTCAACGAGTTCGTCTCGGTGGACCCCTACATGCGGGGACGGATGAACGACGTGAAGTCCTACATCCCGCCGTTCGCCCTGGGGGAGACCATGACCGGCGGCGCCGTCGGCCGCGTCGTGGAGTCGACGTCGCCGGCCCACCCCGTCGACTCGGTCGTACTGCACGATCTGGGCTGGCGCGACGTCGCGCAGGGCGACGCCGCCGCCTTCCGCGTGGTCGACGAGCTGCCGGGGGTCCCGAACTCCGCCTACCTCGGCATCCTCGGGCTGACGGGACTGACCGCCTACGTCGGTCTGATGCACATCGCCCGCATGCAGCCGGGGGACACCGTCTTCGTCTCCGGGGCCGCCGGGGCGGTGGGCACCGCCGCCGGACAGATCGCCCGGCTCGAGGGAGCGAGCCGGGTGCTCGGCTCCGCCGGCTCCGAGAGCAAGGTCGCGATGCTCACCGAGCGCTACGGCTACGACGACGCGTTCGACTACAAGTCGGCGCCCGTGCGGCGTCAGCTGCGCCGGGCCGCGCCCGACGGGATCGACGTGTACTTCGACAATGTCGGGGGCGACCATCTCGAGGCGGCCCTCGACGTCCTGCGCGACGGCGGCCGGGCCGCCCTGTGCGGCGCGATCGCCTTGTACAACAACACCGAACGCACGGCGGGCCCGGACAACATGGCCAACATCATCACCCGCGGCCTGACCCTGCAGGGCTTCACCCTCGGCCACTACACCCACGTCTTCCCCGAGTTCGCGGCGAAGATGGGGCCGTGGCTCGCGGCCGGCGACGTGGTGTTCGACGAGACGATCGTCGACGGCATCGGCAACTCGGTCGATGCCTTCCTCGACCTCATGCGCGGGCGCAACGTCGGCAAGATGCTCGTCCGAACCGCCTGACGTCCGGAGCCGGAACGGCCGGCGTCGTGCAGCGGAAGATTCGCTCCAGTGCCGGGCGGGCGCACCTTCCCGGCCGTAGAGTCGGGCGCATGAAAGCCCTCCAGTACACCGAGATCGGCTCCGAGCCGGTCGTCGTCGACGTCCCCACCCCGGCGCCCGGGCCGGGTGAGATCCTGCTGAAGGTCACCGCGGCCGGCTTGTGCCACTCGGACATCTTCGTGATGGACATGCCGGCAGAGCAGTACATCTACGGTCTTCCCCTCACCCTCGGCCACGAGGGCGTCGGCACCGTCGCCGAACTCGGCGCCGGCGTCACCGGATTCGAGACGGGGGACGCCGTCGCCGTGTACGGGCCGTGGGGGTGCGGTGCGTGCCACGCGTGCGCGCGCGGCCGGGAGAACTACTGCACCCGCGCCGCCGAGCTGGGCATCACCCCGCCCGGTCTCGGCTCGCCCGGGTCGATGGCCGAGTACATGATCGTCGACTCGGCGCGCCACCTCGTCCCGATCGGGGACCTCGACCCCGTCGCGGCGGTTCCGCTCACCGACGCGGGCCTGACGCCGTACCACGCGATCTCGCGGGTCCTGCCCCTGCTGGGACCCGGCTCGACCGCGGTCGTCATCGGGGTCGGCGGACTCGGGCACGTCGGCATCCAGATCCTGCGCGCCGTCAGCGCGGCCCGCGTGATCGCCGTCGATCTCGACGACGACCGACTCGCGCTCGCCCGCGAGGTCGGCGCCGACGCGGCGGTGAAGTCGGGCGCCGGGGCGGCGGACGCGATCCGGGAGCTGACCGGCGGTGAGGGCGCGACGGCGGTGTTCGACTTCGTCGGCGCCCAGTCGACGATCGACACGGCGCAGCAGGTGGTCGCGATCGACGGGCACATCTCGGTGGTCGGCATCCATGCCGGCGCCCACGCCAAGGTCGGCTTCTTCATGATCCCGTTCGGCGCGTCCGTCGTGACGCCGTACTGGGGCACGCGGTCCGAGCTGATGGACGTCGTGGACCTGGCCCGTGCCGGCCGGCTCGACATCCACACCGAGACGTTCACCCTCGACGAGGGACCCACGGCCTACCGGCGGCTACGCGAGGGCAGCATCCGCGGCCGCGGGGTGGTCGTCCCGGGCTGACACGACGACGAAGGCTCCGCACTCGGATCGAGTGCGGAGCCTTCGTCGGGTACGGGGATCAGCGAGCGAACAGCAGCGCGCGCTTGACCTCCTGGATCGCCTTCGTCACCTGGATGCCGCGCGGGCACGCGTCGGTGCAGTTGAAGGTGGTGCGGCAGCGCCACACGCCCTCGACGTCGTTGAGGATGTCGAGACGCTCGGCGGCGCCCTCGTCACGGCTGTCGAAGATGAACCGGTGCGCGTTGACGATGGCGGCGGGACCGAAGTAGCTGCCGTCGTTCCAGTACACCGGGCACGAGGTGGTGCAGCACGCGCACAGGATGCACTTGGTGGTGTCGTCGAACCGGGCACGGTCGGCCTGCGACTGGATCCGCTCGCGGGTGGGCTCGTTGCCCGTGGCGATGAGGAACGGCTTCACGGCGCGGAACGCGTCGAAGAAGGGCTCCATGTCGACGACGAGGTCCTTCTCGACCGGCAGGCCGCGGATCGGCTCGACGGTGATGGTCACCGGCTTGCCGTCCTTGGGCAGCATGTCCTTCATCAGGATCTTGCAGGCCAGGCGGTTGACGCCGTTGATCCGCATGGCGTCCGAGCCGCACACCCCGTGCGCGCAGCTGCGGCGGAACGTGAGGGTGCCGTCGAGGTAGCCCTTCACGTAGAGCAGCAGGTTGAGCATGCGGTCCGACGGCAGCGCCGGAACCTGGAAGCTGTCCCAGTGCTGACCCTTGCCGTCCTCGGGGTTGAACCGCGCGATCTTGAGGGTGACCATCGTGGCGCCCTCGGGCACGGGTGGCAGGTTCGAGACGTCGGCTTCGTTCTTCTCGAGGGTTGTCATCAGTACTTCCGCTCCATCGGCTCGTAGCGGGTCTGCACCACCGGCTTGTAGTCCAGGCGGATGGGGGAGATCAGCTCCGTCCCCTCCTTGTAGGCCATGGTGTGCTTGAGGAACTTCTCGTCGTCGCGCTTCGGGAAGTCCTCGCGGGCGTGACCGCCGCGCGATTCCTTCCGGTTGAGCGCACCGGCGACGGTGACCTCGGCCATCTCGAGCAGGAAGCCCAGCTCGACGGCCTCGAGCAGGTCGCTGTTGTAGCGCTTGCCCTTGTCCTGGACGGTGATGTTCTTGTACCGCTCCTTCAGCGCGTGGATGTCCTCGAGCGCCTTGGTGAGCGTCTCCTCGGTGCGGAACACCGAGGCGTTGTTGTCCATGGACTGCTGCAGCTCGCTGCGGATGTCCGCCACGCGCTCCTTGCCGCCCGCGCCCAGGATCCGCTCGAGCCACTCCACGACGTTGCGGGCCGGGTCCTCCGGCAGGTCCACGTGGTCGTGGGTGTTGGCGTACTCGGCCGCGGCGATGCCGGCGCGACGGCCGAACACGTTGATGTCGAGCAGCGAGTTGGTGCCGAGACGGTTGGCGCCGTGGACGGAGACGCAGGCGCACTCGCCCGCGGCGTACAGGCCCGGGACCTCGTCCTCGTTGTTGCGCAGCACCTCACCGTTGATCTTGGTGGGGATGCCGCCCATCACGTAGTGGCAGGTCGGGTACACCGGCACGAGCTCGGTGACGGGGTCGACGCCGAGGTAGGTGCGGGCGAACTCGGTGATGTCCGGGAGCTTCTCCTCGAGGACGTCCTCACCGAGGTGCGTCACGTCGATGTAGACGTAGTCCTTGTTCGGGCCGGCGCCGCGGCCCTCGAGCACCTCGAGCACCATCGAGCGGGCGACGATGTCGCGGGGCGCGAGGTCCTTGATGGTGGGGGCGTAGCGCTCCATGAAGCGCTCGCCGTCGGCGTTGCGGAGGATGCCGCCCTCGCCGCGCACGGCCTCGGAGATCAGGATGCCCAGGCCCGCGAGTCCCGTCGGGTGGAACTGGTGGAACTCCATGTCCTCGAGCGGCAGGCCCTTGCGGAAGATGATGCCCATGCCGTCACCGGTGAGGGTGTGCGCGTTGGACGTCGTCTTGTACATCCGGCCCGAGCCGCCGGTGGCGAACACGATCGACTTCGCGTGGAAGATGTGGATCTCGCCGGTGGCGAGCTCGTAGGCGATGACGCCGGTGGCGACGGGACCCTCGGGGGTCTGCGTCAGCGAGATGTCGAGGGCGTAGAACTCGTTGAAGAACTCCACGTCGTGCTTGACGCAGTTCTGGTAGAGCGTCTGCAGGATCATGTGACCGGTGCGGTCGGCCGCGTAGCAGGCGCGCCGTACCGGGGCCTTGCCGTGGTCACGGGTGTGGCCACCGAACCGGCGCTGGTCGATCTTGCCCTCGGGGGTGCGGTTGAACGGCAGACCCATCTTCTCGAGGTCGAGCACCGCGTCGATGGCCTCCTTGGCCATGATCTCCGCAGCGTCCTGGTCGACGAGGTAGTCGCCACCCTTGACGGTGTCGAAGGTGTGCCACTCCCAGTTGTCCTCCTCGACGTTCGCGAGGGCGGCGCACATGCCGCCCTGCGCGGCGCCGGTGTGGCTGCGGGTCGGGTAGAGCTTGGTCAGAACTGCGGTGCGGGCGCGGGGACCGGCCTCGATGGCCGCACGCATGCCGGCGCCGCCGGCACCGACGATGACCACGTCATAACGATGTTCCTGCATGAAGTGGTAGCTCCCCTAGCTCGCAACGATGTTGGGGTCGAAGGTGAAGATCACATAGGTGCCCAGGCCCATGATCAGGATCATCGACACGACCAGGATCGTGTTGAGCCAGAATCGGGTCGAGTCCTTGCGGGAGTAGTCCGCGATGACGGTGCGCAGGCCGTTGCCGCCGTGGAGCTGCGCGAGCCAGAGCATCGACAGGTCCCAGAACTGCCAGAACGGGCTGGACCAGCGTCCGGCGACGAATGCGAAGTTGATGCGGTGCACGCCCTCGTCCAGCATCAGCATGATGAACAGGTGGCCGAGCACCAGGATGATCAGGGCGAGACCGGACAGGCGCATGAACAACCAGGCGTAGAGCTCGAAGTTGTTCTTTGCGGCGCGGCGCGGGGAGCGCGGATTGTCGAGGCTGGCCGGGCGGTCGTACGCCGTGCCGAGAGTCTTGGCTTCAGTCATCTCAGTGCCCCGCAAACATGTTGTAGAAGATGCGACCGGCGGCCGGGATCATCACCACGAACCAGATCGCCAGGACCGTCCAGAGCATCACCCGCTGGTACTGCGGGCCCTTGGACCAGAAGTCCACGAGCATCACGCGCAGGCCGTTGAGGGCGTGGTAGAGCACCATCGCCACCAACCCGAGCTCCATGAGACCGACGACGGGATTCTTGTAGGTCTCGATGACACTGTCGTAGGTCTCGGGATTCACCCGGACGAGTGCCGTGTCCAGGACGTGGACGAAAAGGAAGAAGAATGTCGCCACGCCTGTGATCCGGTGCAGAACCCAGGACCACATGCCCGGGTCTCCCCGGTAAAGCGACCGTGTGCGCCCCGGTGCGGGAGCGGCTTCAGTCGTGCTGCTCATCGAGTGCTGTGCCTCCAACGTCAATGGTGGACGCGTCGAGCCTCTCCAGCCTCTGGGGGATTCCGCAGCACGGGCTCGACGTGAACCTGAACCGACTTCGACCGACTTTAGTCCTATCCGAAAGTCGGGAACTAATTCGCGTGGCGGTTCGTACGGCCGCCAAATAACAAGTTAGGTATGCCTTTCCAACTGTGATCTGGCCCGGACGGGGCGGTGGACCGTGGAATCGGCCACCGTGACAGGATGGGCAACCATGCCGGACGTAGACTGGAAAACCTTGCGCGCCAAAGCACATGAGGTGATGGGCCGCGCGTACGCACCCTACTCCCGTTTCCCGGTGGGGGCTGCGGCGCTCGTGGACGACGGACGGATCGTCGTCGGATGCAATGTGGAAAATGTCTCACACGGAGTGGGCCTGTGTGCCGAATGTGTACTGGTCGGTAACTTGATCTCCGGTGGTGGCGGGCGGTTGCGCGCCGTCGCCGTCTGCGACGCGCGTGGGGCCGTCCTGAGCCCGTGCGGGCGCTGCCGGCAGATCCTCGCCGAACACGGCGGTCCCGAACTCGAGGTCGACACGCGTCGCGGTCCGCGGCCCCTCTCCGAACTGCTGCCGGACGCGTTCGGGCCCGGTGACCTGGACGCGGTGCGCGAGGCGGGAGGGACCGATCGTGCCTGACGCCCTGTCGATCATCACCCGCAAACGGGACGGCAAGGAACTCGGCGGCGCCGAGATCGACTGGATCATCGAGGCGTTCACCCGTGGTGTCGTCGCCGACGAGCAGATGGCGGCCCTCGCGATGGCGGTCTACTTCCGGGGCATGACGCGCGCCGAGACCGCCCGCTGGACCACCGCCATGATCGACTCGGGCCGGCGTCTCGACTTCACCGGACTGGGCCTGCCCACCGTCGACAAGCACTCCACCGGCGGCGTAGGCGACAAGATCACCCTTCCGCTGGCTCCGCTCGTCGCTGCCTGCGGCGTCGCAGTACCCCAGCTCTCCGGCCGCGGACTCGGCCACACCGGCGGCACCCTCGACAAGCTCGAGGCGATTCCCGGCTGGCGGGCGGAACTGAGCACCGCCGAGATCGCCGAAATCCTCGCCGACCCGGCGGTGGGTGCAGTCGTCTGCGCGGCCGGCGCCGATCTCGCCCCGGCCGACCGCCGCCTCTACGCCCTGCGCGACGTCACAGGCACGGTCGAGTCCATCCCCCTGATCGCCAGCTCGATCATGAGCAAGAAGATCGCCGAAGGCACCGGCGCCCTCGTCCTCGACGTCAAGGTCGGCTCCGGGGCGTTCATGAAGAACCTGGGCGACGCCCGCGAGCTCGCCCGCACCATGGTCGAGCTGGGCGAGGACGAGGGGCTGCACACCACCGCGCTCCTCACCCGGATGGACGTCCCGCTCGGGCGCACCGCCGGCAATGCCCTCGAGGTGCGCGAGGCCGTCGAGGTGCTCGCCGGCGGCGGCCCGTCGGACGTGGTCGAGCTGACCCTCGCCCTCGCCCGCGAGATGCTCGCCGCCGTCGGTCGCGACGACGTCGACCCCGCAGACCGGCTGCGCGACGGCACCGCCATGGACCGGTGGCGCGCGATGATCGCCGCGCAGGGCGGTGACCCCGACGCGCCGCTGCCCGCGGCCCGGTACACCGAGGAACTGCGCGCACCCGGCGACGGCGTGCTGGCCGAACTCGACGCGATGGCGGTGGGCGTGGCCGCATGGCGACTCGGCGCCGGCCGGGAACGGCAGGGCGAACCCGTGCAGGCTGCGGCGGGGATCGAGCTGCACGCGAAGCCGGGGGACCGGGTCCGCGCCGGGGACACGATCGCCACCCTGCACACCGACACCCCGGTGAAGTTCCCCGCCGCGATGGCGACCCTCGGCGAGGGCGTGCACATCGCCGATTCCGCGCCGGCGACACGACCGCTCGTCGTCGAGCGGATCACCGCCTAGCCGACTACCGTCGGGGCATGACGGAGCCGGCGACGACACTGACCGAACCCGCGCTGCGGACCGCGCCGAAAGTACTTCTGCACGACCACCTGGACGGCGGTCTGCGGCCGGGAACCGTGCTCGAACTGGCCGAGGCCTGCGGCTACCGGCTGCCGGCCGGCACGGAACCCGAACTGGCGCGCTGGTTCCGGGACTCGGCCGACAGCGGCTCGCTCGAGCGTTACCTCGAAACGTTCGCGCACACGGTGGCCGTCATGCAGACCCCGGACGGCCTCGAGCGGGTCGCCCGCGAATGCGTGCTCGACCTCGCCGCCGACGGCGTCGTCTACGCCGAGGTCCGCTTCGCCCCCGAACAGCATCTCGAGCGGGGACTCGACCTGGACTCCGTGGTCGAGCACGTGCTCGAGGGCTTCCGATCGGGGGAGTCCGCGGTGGAGGCCTCCGGTGCCCAGCCCATCCGGGTGCGGCTGCTGCTCACCGCGATGCGGCACGCCGCCCGGTCCCGTGAGATCGCCGAACTCGCGGTGCGGTTCCGCGACCGCGGCGTCGTCGGGTTCGACATCGCCGGTGCCGAGGCCGGCTACCCACCGAGCCGGCATCTCGATGCCTTCGAGTACATGCGCGCCGCCAGCGCGCACTTCACGATCCACGCGGGGGAAGCATTCGGACTGCCGTCCATCCACGAGGCCATCGCGTTCTGCGGCACCGACCGCCTCGGTCACGGTGTGCGCATCGTCGACGACATCACCGTCGCCGAGGACGGCACCGCCACTCTCGGTCTGCTGGCGAACTACGTGCGCGACAAGCGGATTCCGCTCGAGCTGTGCCCGAGTTCGAACGTGCAGACCGGCGCCGTCGACACCCTGGAACAGCATCCGTTCGACCTGCTGGCACGCCTGCGGTTCCGCGTCACCGTCAACACCGACAACCGGCTGATGAGCGACACGACGATGAGCAAGGAGATGATGCGGCTGGTCGAGACGTTCGGGTACGGCTGGTCCGACCTCGAGCGGTTCACGATCAACGCGATGAAGTCCGCGTTCCTGCCGTTCGATCAGCGGCTCGAGATCATCGACGACGTGATCAAGCCCGGCTACGCCGTCCTGATCGGCTGACGGTACCGCCGGCGGCCGCCACCTCGTAGGGTCGGGGGTATGAGGGACCGCGTCCCGCCCTCGGCAACTCTCGGCGACGTGCTCGCCGCGCGCCGACGCCGCCGGTTCGTCGGGCGTGCGGCCGAACTCGAGCTGGTACGTGCCGCCCTCGACGCACCCCGGTCCCCGTTCTCGGTGCTGTACCTGTACGGACCCGGAGGGATCGGCAAGACCAGCCTGCTCGACGAGGTCGCCGATCTCGCCGCGGGGGCCGGGTCGGCTCTCGTGCGTCTCGACGGGCGGGACCTCGTCCCCCATCCGGCCGCCGTCCTCGCCGCGTTGGAGAAGCACCTCGACGTGGGCGCGGACCGAATCGCCACCGCGTCCGGGCAACGCCTCGTGACGGTGATCGACACGTACGAGGCACTCGCACCGATCGACGGCTGGATCCGCCGGAATCTGCTGCCGCGGTTCCCGGACGACGCGGTGACCGTGATCGCGGGGCGGGATCCACCGTCGCCGCAGTGGCGCTCGGATCTCGCCTGGGGCGAGCTGCTGCGGGTGGTGTCGCTGCGCAACCTCGCTCCCCGGGAGAGCGTCGAATACCTGCGCGCCGCCGGGGTCCGGGACGACCTGCACGAGCGTCTCTGCCGCGTGACCCACGGCCACCCCCTGGCGCTGTCGCTGCTCGCCGACGCGGTGCTCCGCGGCGGCAGCGCCGACGCCGATCCGCTGACCCCCGACCTGGTGGGAACTCTGCTGCGCCGGTTCGTCGACGAGGAACCCGGCACGGTCCACCGGCGGGCACTGGAGGTGTGCGCACTCGCCCGCGTGACCACGGAATCGCTCCTGCGGGACGCGCTCGGCGCGGACGACGACTGTGCGCACGACGCGTTCCGGTGGCTTCGGAGCCTGTCCTTCGTCGAGACCGGCGCCGACGGGCTCCATCCTCACGACCTGGCCCGCGACGTCATCGACGCCGACCTGTGGTGGCGGGACGCCGACAGCTATGCCGACGTCTTCCGCCTCGTGTGGCGGCACATCCATCGGGCGCTCGACTCGACGACCGGCCGGCGGCAACAGCAGGCGATCTTCGATCTCGAGTTCGTGTTCCGCAACCTCGCCGGCGTGCTGTCGCCCGTGCAGTGGGAGAGCTGGGGCCGACACTATCCCGAGCCCGCCACCGCTGCCGACCGCGCGGCGGTCGTCGAGCTGATCGGGACCGCGGAGGGAGAGGAGTCCGCCCGGCACGCACAGTGGTGGCTCGCACGGCAACCCGACGGCTTCTTCGTGCTCCGGTACCTGGACGGGACCGTCCGCGGCGTGATCGGGCTGCTGGATCTCACCCGCGCCGCCGAGGCGGATCGGGTCCGCGACCCGGGTGCCGCGGCGGGATGGCGGGTCGCACAGCGATGTACGCCGGTGCGCGAGGGCGAGGTCGTCACCCAGACCCGGTTCGTCGTGGACCGGGAGGAGTACCAGGACCCCTCGCCGACGCTCAACGCAGTCCCGATTCTCACGATCCAGCGATGCCTCACCACCCGGGGCCTTGCCTACGACGTGCTCGCCCTGGCCGAGCCGGACCGGTGGGACGACTACTTCGCCGTGGCCGATCTGCCGCGCGTCGCCGGCGGCGATTTCGTCGTCGGTGGCCGCCGGTTCGGTCTGTTCGCCCACGATTTCCGGCGCGTCCCGGTCGACGCCTGGCTCGAGCGGGTGACGGACCGGGCGCTGGCCCGCGGTCCGTCCCCGTCCGCGCCCGGCGCACCCGTGCTGCTCGTCCTCTCCCAACCCGAGTTCGCGCAGTCGGTCAAGCAGGGCCTGCACGACCTGCGGCGGCACGATCTCCTCGCCCGCAATCCGCTGCTGCGAACTCGAGTGCTCCACGACCGGACCGGCTCCGGGGAACCCGACGTCGCGCTGCTCGAGGAGGTGCTCCGCGACGCGGTCGCCACCCTGGCCGACCACCCCCGCGACGACAAACTGCTGCGGGCCGTGGATCGGACGTACCTGCGACCGGCCGCAACCCAGGAATCGGCCGCAGCGGCGCTCGGACTGCCGTTCAGCACCTATCGCAGGCATCTGACCGCAGGTGTGGAGCGGATCGTGTCGTGGCTGTGGGACCAGGAGGTGTACGGCCGCCGGCAGTGAGCACGACCGAGCACCGAACGGACTGGTGACCGAGCACAATCCGGCCGCATGCTTCTCGCACTCGAACGAGGAGGTGCCGGAAATGGTGACACGAATCGGTGATCGTGCCGTGGTGCTCGGAGCGGGAACGGCCGGTTTGCTTGCCGCACGGGTGTTGTCGGATGCGTACTCGGATGTGGTGGTGATCGATCACGACCGGCTGCCGGACGGTGCCGCGGCGCGGCGCTGTGTACCGCAGGGACGGCACATCCATGTGCTGGTGGCCGGCGGGATGCGCGCCATCGAGAATCTGCTGCCCGGCCTCACCGCGGAGCTCGTCGCAGACGGGGCGCCGCTGGTGGACCAGTGCGGCGACGTGCGCTGGTATCTCGGCGGCCACCGCCTCCGGCAGACGGAGAGCGGCCTGACGGCGGTGAGCGCGAGCCGGCCGAATCTCGAACATCGGATCCGGTCCCGCGTCGCCGCACTGCCCGGAGTGCGGATCGTCGACCGGTGCGACGCGCTGGGGGCGATGGTGAGCGGTGACGGTCGACGGGTCACCGGCGTGCGCGTGCTCCGCCGGGCGGACGGCAGCGTCGAGGAAGTGCTCGACGCCGATCTCGTCGTCGACGCCACCGGGCGTGGTTCGCGAACCCCGGCGTGGCTCGAGCAGCTCGGATACCCCCCACCCGAGCGGGAGGAGGTCCGCGTCGATCTCACGTACGTCACCCGTACCTACCCTGCCGATCCGGCACGCATGGGCGGCGACCTGGGTATTCTGCTCGCGCCGTCCCCGCCGGACCCGCGCGGCGCCGCCCTCCAGACGATCGAGAACGGTCGCTGTCTCGTGACGGCGGTCGGCATGCTCGGTCACCGGCCCCCGGCCTCACCGGAGGGCTGGGTGGACTTCGTGCGGTCCTTGCCGTGGCCGGACGTGTACGACGCGATCCGGGACGCCGAGCCGCTCGACGCACCCCGGTCGTACCACTTTCCGGCGAGCCGGCGCTTGCGATACGAACGGTGCCGGCGGCTGCCGCAGGGGCTGCTGGTGATCGGCGACGCGGTGTGCAGCTTCGACCCGATCTACGCGCAGGGCATGAGCGTCGCGGCGTTCGAAGCCGTGCTCCTCGCCGAACACCTTGCCCGCGGCCGGGAACCGGACCCGCACCGGTGGTTCCGGGACGTGGCGAAGGTCGTCGCCGTGCCCTGGGACATGGCGACCGGCGGTGACCTAGCCTGGCCGGAGGTCCAGGGCCGGCGCGGCGCGAAAGTGCGCGTGGCCAACCGCTATCTGCCGCTCGTCCACGCCGCTGCCGTGCAGGATGCCGAGGTGGTCCGCGCATTCTTCCGGGTCGCGGCGATGGTGGACCCGCCGGGGCGGCTGGTCGCCCCGCCGATACTGCGCCGGGTGCTCCGGCGATCGATCAGTGCTTGTGCAGCCGGGCCTCGAACTCCCGCTCGAGAGCCCGCCACGCCTCTGCCTCCGCGGTGAACGGCGCGCTGGGCGCGAGCCGTGTCGGATCCGGTTCGAGCACGTAGTTGACGAACCAGCCCAGCTCGGTGGAGCCGGCCAGCGTGGCGTCGGTGCTGTCGTCCTCGGCGTAGTTCGCGGCGTCGGTGAACAGCTCGACCGCCAGATCCAGCTGATCGGCGTCCACCGCCTCGGTGCCGTGCTCGATGTCGTCCGCGATCCCGGGCAGCACGTACACGTTCTCGTCCGTCACGTCGATCTCGAGGGAACCGTCCGTCGCCGCGTGCCGGATGTCGTCGTAGGTGCTCAGCGCCGCCAGGTCGTGGTCGTGGTGGTCGGCGAGATAGCGCGCCAGCGCCCGCTCGGTGGGGAACACCAGGATCGTCCCGTCCCGGCCGAGGAACAACGCATCGTCGTCGACGTAGCAGCGCAGGGTGAACCACGTGCCGTCGGAGGCGATGATCTTGACCGGGTCGATCCCGACCGCGGTCCAGAAGCTCGTCTCCTCGTCCTCGTCCCCGTCGACGAACTCGTACTCCTCGTCCTCCGCCTCCTCGGCCGCGTCCTCGGCCTCGACGACGTTCTCCTCGGCCGCGACGAGTTCCGCCTCGGCTTCGGCGACGAGTTCGGGGTCCACCTCGGGCGACTTCACGACGCCGTCGATCGCGTCGAGCACCGCGTCCCAGTCCTCGGCGACGGCCGCGCCGACCCGATTCCACAGTTCCACGCCCTCGCGGCCCTCGAACGCCGCGACTCCGTGGCTCAGCAGCGCCTCGATCTCGGCGCGCTCGAAGAACTTCGTCACCGGCTCGAGTTCGCACACGTCGCCGAGGACGGACGCGATGTCGAACGTGTTCTGCAGTTCGGCGACGGACTCCGGATCCGCGTCGTCCGCCACGAGTTCCGGCACGCCGATCAGGTCGTACGAATGGCTCTCGTCCGGCTCGAACTCCTCCGCCGCGAGTTTCGACACGACCGGCCAGGCCGGATGCTCGACGAGGTCGTTGTCGGCGCCGGAGCGGACGAACGCAACGAGCTCGGCCACCGCGCCGAACGCATACAGATCGTCACCGTGGCCCAGGAACGCCTCCCATTCGTCGTCGCCCTCGCGCCACCGCGGCGCCCAGAGGGTCGCGACGTCGCCGTCGGTGAGACCGAGCTCGATCGGGACGATGTCTCCAGCCATGGTCGCCAAGCCTAGCCACCTCCGGGCCGAAGACATAGCGGAGCGGCGGTGAGACAGCCGTCACCCGAGCGCGCCACGGAGATCCCCGAGCAGACGGGCCCGTTCGGCGGCGGCGACCCGTGCGGCCTCGTGCGCCGTGGCCAGGATCGATGCCGCCACGTCCCGGGTGCGGTGCCCGCGCAACGTCTCGGCGAGCCACAGTCCGGTCAGGGCGCCGTTGCCGTCCACCTCGGCCCGCACGAGACCGTCCGGACTCGTCGCAGTGCCCGAGACCACGCCGAGCGCGGCCACGCAGTCCTGCAGGGCCCCGAGCCTCGTGCGCACACTCTCCACGATCTCCGTCACGCGCTGGTCGCTCGCCGACATCGCGCTCACCACCGGAGCGCCGCACGAGTTCCGGCCGCGTGCCCGTCGTCGCGGCGCGCCCGCTGCACGGCATCGTGGGTGGTCAGGCCCAGCCGGTTCAGCAGTCCTTCCGGCATGCCTCCGTCCGCCAGTTCCTCTCGGTGCCGCGCGGCGGCCTCGAGTGTCGTGAGTCGGCACAGCGACACGATCTGCTCGGCCAGTTGTGCTGTGCCGTAGCGTAGTTCGCTCTGATCGATGTGAAGGTCGACGGGCAGGCCCTGTTCGGTGGTGCGCACCGAGATGGTGCCGGCCCGGTTCCGGGCGGTCGCCGTCGTGATGGTCGTCTCCGGGGTGTCCATACCGGACTTGGACGCGCACCCGCACCGATCGGTTCCCGTGTCACCCGGTGGGCCGGAAGAATCCCTGGAATCCCATCCCGCTGTTCGTGGTCCGGATCGGCGACACTTGCACCGGGTCACCCGCCTCGACCATGAGGCCGTTTCCGACGATCATCGCGACGTGCCCGTCCCACACCGCGAGATCGCCGGGTTGCACCGCGCTCGCATCGACTGCGGTTCCCACGTCCTGATCCTGGGCCAGGCGCGGAATCTGTACTCCGGCCTGTCCGTACGCCCACTGGGTCAGTCCGCTGCAGTCGAGGCCCTGCCCCGGCACGGTCCCACCCCACACGTAGGGCGTGCCCTGCTGGGAGAGCGCGTGACGCACCGCATCGGCCGCCGCTCGATTCGGTGCGACGGCCACGCTGCCGTCCGGTAGCCGCACCTCGGTTCCGGGGCCGCCGAAGGCCCGCGGCTCGCCGGACTGCGACGCGGCCGGACCCTGGCCCGGCGACACGGCCGGATCCTGGCCCGGCGACACGGCCGGATCCTGGCCCGGCGGTGCGGCCGAGGCAGGATCCGACGGCATCAGCTCTGCCATCCGTGCCGTGTGCTCCGCCAGCGCCGAGGTGACCCGGGCCAGGACGTCGAGTCCCGCTGCGATGTGCTCGACGGCCGCCACCAGCAGCATCATCTGTGCCTGCGGGAGGGCGGCAAGGGGAGCGGAGCGCTCGGCCAGCGTCGTGAACGAGTCGATCAGCCGGGCGATCTCGGCGGCGCCGGTCACGACGGTCGTCGTCGCGTCCACCGCGACGTCGGCGATGGCCGTCCCGCGGTCGGCGGCGGCGACGAGGTCGGCCAGGGCCCGTTCGCCGCTGCGGACGGCGGTCTCGGCGGCAGCGCCCGCCCAGTCCCACGCGAGCTCGCCCAGCGCGGCCCGGCCCACCGTGTGTACGCCCTCGACCAGTTCCGTGCAGGAGCGCAGTGCCGCGGCCGGATCGGTGGCGACGGCGCCGGTGCCGAACGCCGACAGCAGCTCGGCCAGGGGAGCGGTGAGCAGATCCACCTCCGGCATGCCGGTCACCGCGGCGCTCCGGCGGCCTTCAGCAGTGCCGACTGGGCGGTGACGGCGTGCTCGTAGGCGGCCGCGGTGGCACCGGCGACCGCACCCATTGCCGCGAAGGTGCCGCCGAGCCGGGTCAGTTCCGTCTCGTGGGCGCGGTGGGTGGCCGCGAACGCGGCGAGGAACGCGGCGCCGACCGGACCGAATGCCGTCGTGAGTGGCGCCGGATCCACCGCGTGTGCCTCGCCGGCGGCTTCGTGGAGCCGCTCGGCCATGGCCGTAGCGGTGCGTCCGAACGCCGCGATCGTCTCGGGTCGGGCACGTACCACGTCGTGGTTGCCGGTGCCTGCGTCCATTCGGGCTGCTCCCCCTCGGTGAAACGGATCGTCCTTCGACCGGTTGGACGCGGCGGGTGGTGCCCCGGTTCCGCGTCGACGAGCCGGATTTGTTCCCCGCCACGGGTTGTGGGACCTTGGAAGCGAGCCCGGAACCCGGGTTCCCGGACGAGGGGCGCCGTACCCGGTGTGCGACAAGACGGCCCGAGGGAGCCTGTGATGTCGTGGTTGGTGCTGGTGGTGTCCGGGGTGCTGGAAGCGGTGTGGGCCACGGCATTGGACAGATCCCGAGGCTTCACCCGTCTGGTTCCGACGGTCGTGTTCGTCACGGCGCTGACCGCGAGCATGGCGGGACTGGCCTATGCGATGCGTCGATTGCCGGTGGGAACGTCCTACGCCGTGTGGGTGGGGATCGGCGGGGTGCTCACCGTGGTCTACGCGATGGCGACCGGGAACGAATCGGTCTCGGCATGGAAGATCCTGTTCCTGACCATGATCGTCGGCGGCGTGGTGGGACTGAAGTTCGTCCACTGACACGGTCGCGGGTGCCGCCGCTGTCCTACTCGACGAAGCCCTCCTGCACGAGCCAGTCGTAGGCGACCTCGGCCGGCTCCTGGCCGTCGACGTCGATCCGTCCGTTCAGTTCGATGAGAGTCTCGTCGGTCAGTTTCCGGGAGACGGGAGCGAACAGCTCCGCGATCTGCGGGTTCTCGGTGAGGGTCTCGTCGCGGACGACGACCGCCACGTTGTAGATGGGGAAGAACTTCCGGTCGTCCTCGAGCACGGTCAGATCGAGGGCCTCGATCCGGCCGTCCGTGGTGAACACCTCGCCGAAGTTGCAGTCGCCGCGCGCCGTCGCCTCGTAGATGGCGCCGGTGTCGAGCGTCCTGATGTTCTCGCGTGGGACACCGGATCCGAGCGGAATGCCGTAGGTGTCGAGCATCGGCTGCAGGCCGTCGTTGCGGTTGGCGAACTCGGATTCGACGCAGAAGGTGCGTTCGGCGACCGGGATGTTCGCGATGTCGGAGAGCGACGCCACGCCGAGTCGCTGGGCCTCGGCGCTGGTGGCCGCGAAACCGTAGGTGTTGTTCATGGGGGCGGGCGGCAGCCACACCAGGCCGTTCTCGCGCAGGTCCTCGTCGCGCACGGCCTCGTACTGCTCGCGCTCGTCGGGGATCGCTTCCTCGTGTCCGAGATAGGCGATCCAGGCCGTGCCCGTGTACTCCCACTGCAGATCGACCTGTCCCTCGAGCTGCGCCTGGCGGGAGCTGGCACTGCCGGGGATGTTGGTCAGATCCGTGACGTCCGCGCCCGCCGAACGCAGGAGGATCACTGCCATCTTCCCCAGGAGGATGCCCTCGGAGAAGTTCTTCGATCCCACCGAGATGCTCGCACCGTCGAGCGGCTCGACGGACTGCAGCGGGCCCGCGAGTTCGCCGGTGGGGACGAAACCGCCGGCGGTTCCCAATCCGCACGCGGCCAGCGTCGACGCCGCGAGGAGCGCTCCGGCGAGCCGGGACAGCAGGCGCGCGGTCACGGGCGGAGCCCCTTCGGCCGGACCGTGAACTCGAGCATGCGCCCCGCCCAGTCGACCAGAAGGGCGAGCAGCGCCACCAGCAGCGCGCCGCTGACGAGGACGGGATAGCGGAAGAGGGTGATGCCGGTGACGATGAGGGATCCGAGGCCGCCGGCGTTGATGAAGGTGGCGAGGGTGGCGGTGCCGACCAGCAGAACGAGCGCGGTGCGGACGCCGGTCATGATCACCGGCAGGGCTAGGGGCAGCTCGACCCGGAGCAACACGCCGAGCCCGGACATGCCGAGGCCGCGCCCGGCCTCGACGAGGGTCGGATCGACGCCTTCGATGCCGGTGATCGTGTTCCGCAGGACGGGCAGCACGGCATACAGGGTCAGGGCGACGACGGCGGTGCCGAATCCGAATCCCAGCCAGATGGCCAGCAGCACGAGCAGTCCGATGGCCGGTGCCGCCTGCCCGGCGTTGGCGACACCCACCGCGACGGGCGCGAGGGCGCGCGACGCGGGCCGGGTGAGGACGATCCCGAGCGGGACGGCGATCACCACGACGAGGATCGCCGAGACCACCGTGAGTTCGACGTGTTCGCGGAGGAGGGTCGAGATGGTGGCCCATTCGAGCTGGCGGGCCTCGATCGAGTCGAGGTCCGCGTTCGCGCGCCACAGCGCCCAGGCGGCGAACACCACGGCGACGACGAGTGGCAGGACGAACAGCATCGCGATACCGCCGCGCCGGCGCGGGGGAGGACCTGGACGGGTTCCGGCCCGGGAGGACGCCGGTTCGGTGTCGATGCTCATGTGTGCTGTCCCGTCTCACCGGGGCCTGCGGCCGCGGACTGCGACTCACCGCCGCGGATCCGTCCGGTCACCGATTCGAAGTTGATCAATCCCTGGAATTCGCCGTGCCGTCCCGTCACGATCGCGGCCCCGTGAGCGGAGGCGAGCATCGTGTCCAGTGCGTCGTTGAGGGTGGCGTGCCGGTCGAGGGTGACCAGGTCGTCGGGGTCGCCGTCCGGGACGGTGCCCGAACCCTGCAGTTCGCGCACCCACAGCCAGGCCACGGGACGACGGCGCCGGTCGAGGACGACGACGGTGTCGTCCCCGCGTGCCCTGGCGCGTGCGACGGCCTCCTCGGCGGAGCTGCCGACTTCCGCGGTGGTGGGTTCGGCCAGTTCGACCTCCGCGACGCGGCTGAGCGAGAGCTGTTTGAGTGTGGAACCGGCACCGACGAATTTCTCCACGAACGGGCTCGCGGGTGCCGACAGGATCGTCTCGGGGGTGTCGTACTGTGCGACGTGCCCGCCCTCCTGCATGATCAGGATCCGGCTGCCCAGTTTGACGGCCTCGTCGATGTCGTGGGTGACGCACACGATCGTCTTCCGCAGATCGTCGTGGATGCGCAGCAGCTCGTCCTGCAACCGGAGCCGGGTGATCGGGTCCACCGCGCCGAACGGCTCGTCCATCAGCACGACGGGCGGGTCGGCGGCGAGGCCCCGGGCGACGCCGACCCGCTGCTGCTGCCCGCCGGACAGTTCCCGCGGGTAGCGGTCCCGGTACCGGTCCGGGTCGAGGTTGACCAGTTCGAGCAGTTCGGTGACGCGGTCCGCGGTTCGCCGCCGGTCCCAGCCCAGCAACCGGGGCACGATCGAAATGTTCTGCGCGACCGTCATGTGCGGAAAGAGGCTGCCGCCCTGGATCACGTACCCGATCCGCCGCCGCAGGTCGTCGACGTCCGCGGACCGGATGTCGTCGCCGCCGATCCGGATGGTTCCGGACGTGGGTTCGACGAGACGGTTGATCATCTTCAGCGACGTGGTCTTGCCGCAGCCCGACGGGCCCACGAACATCACGATCTCGCCCGCGGGGATGTGCAGGCTCAGACCGTCGACTGCCGGGCGCGCCTGCCCGGGGAACGTCTTGACCACGTCGATCAGGTCGATGTCGGTGCCGCTGATCTGCGCTGCGGACGGCGGCGGCGTGTTCATGTCAGGCACGGATTCCCTTCGAGACGGTGACCTTGCCGAGCGCGAGGAGCAGCGCGTCGAGCGCCAGCGCGAGGACGACCACTCCGATCGTGCCGACCAGGGCCGAGTTCAGTGCGTTCGCGCCGCCGATCTGCGACAGGCCCGTGAAGATGAACGAGCCGAGACCGGGGCCGAGCACGTAGGCGGCGATCGCGGCGATGCCCATGGACATCTGCGTCGAGACCCGCACCCCGGCGAGGATGACGGGCCAGGCCAGCGGGAGCCGGACGCGGGTGAGCGTGCCGATCTCGCCCATGCCGATTCCGCGTGCGGATTCGACGAGGGTGCCGTCGACGCCACGCAACCCGACCACCGCGTTGCGCAGCACCGGCAGGGTCGCGTAGAAGGCGACCGCGAGGAATGCCGGTGCCACCCCGATCCCGACGAGCGGGACGAGGATGCCGAGCAGCGCGAAGGACGGGACGGTCAGGCCGACGGCACTGAGGGTGTTGGCCACCGGTTCGAGCCGGGGGATCCGGGTGACGACCACCGCGAGCACGACGGCGACGACGGTGGCGAGAAGCACGGCCTGCACGACGAGGCTCACATGCTGGTACGCGCTGAAGGCGATCTGCGCCTTGCGCTCGTCGATGTAGTCCCACATGCCCACCCGTCCCGTCCGTCCGCAGGCCCGACTGTCACGATGGCACACGTGCCCCGCGGTCGGGGCGAGTCCGGAAAACGGGACTGCGGCGGACCGTGCGGGCGGGCTGCGCCGGTGGGCTGTGCCGGGAAGCAGTCGGCGACGGCGGGCGAGCGACGGCGTTCTATCCTTCCGGCATGGATTCGCTCGTCGTCGACCACCCGCTCGCCGCTGCCCTCCTGACCACGCTGCGCGACGAGCGCAGCGACAACGCAGCCTTCCGCTACGCGCTGCGCCGGCTGACCCAGATGCTGGTGTACGAGGCGATCCGGGACGCCCCGGTCGAGCAGTTCGAGGTGCGCACGCCGGTGGCGACGACGGTCGGTGTGCGCCTTCGGCAGCCACCGCTGCTGGTGCCGGTGCTGCGTGCGGGCCTCGGGATGGTGGAGCAGGCCCATGCGCTCATCCCGCAGGCGCGGGTGGGCTTCGTCGGACTGGCCCGCGACGAGAAGACGTTCGAGCCCGTGCCGTACCTCGAGTCGCTTCCCGACGACCTGTCCGGGCTGCCGGTGTACGTGCTCGATCCGATGCTCGCCACGGGAGGTTCGATGGTGCACACGATCGACCTGCTCGTCGCGCGCGGCGCGACCGATGTCACGGCGGTGTGCGTGGTCGCGGCTCCGGAGGGGGTGGCAGCCCTGTCCGAGTCCGGTCACCCGGTCCGGCTCGTGACCGCGTCGATCGACGACGGTCTCAACGAGAACAAGTACATCGTTCCGGGTCTCGGGGATGCCGGCGATCGGCAGTTCGGCCCACGCTGACCCCCTACGCGGACCCGCTCGGGCGGTATCGGCGACCCCCGAACGCCCGTATCGCCAATTTTGTCCGAATAGTCTGTTTTGTTGCAGGATAACAATAGAGTTTCGGGTGAGGTTGGACGGCGGTGCCCGGCCGCGGGGGCGACGGGCGGTGCATGGACATCGAAATGCCAGCCCGGGAAGGGTTTTCGGTCCAGAGCGTGGGCCGCCGAGGATCTCGATCCGAGCGGCAGCGACCGGGCGGGCACCGTCTCGATTCGGGGAAGTTGATCAACTCTCCTTTTCTCCGGGCCCGCTCTGGTTACGCTCCCCGTGATCGGTTGGAACGTCCACTGTCCTCGACCGCCCACGAAAATGAGGTCCGCTCGATGATCAACACCTTCTCCGGCAGCAGATTTCGACAGTGCGCCCGGGCCACCGCACTCGGTGCGGCCGCCGTGCTGGGCATGGTGGTGGGGTCCGGTAGTGCCGGAGCCGCTGTCGACAACGCCCGGACGCTGCCCCTCGGCAACAACAACGCCATCGAAGTCCTTCAGGCCGACACGTCGATCCAGTCCTATCCGCCGCTCGACAGCTCGCCCGTCAGTTTCGAGTTCTTCCACGACGAGGTGGTGTCGGTCAACTTCACCGGGCCCGATGCCGACTCGTTCCAGGACACCAAGCTGACCATCGGATACCAGATCGGCTACCCGGTCGCGCTCAACGGGGCCGTCGTGCACATCAACACCCCCAGTCTCGACTGGGAGGTCGGCAACGAATTCGGTATCGGCGTCGAGCTCGCCCCCGAGTTCGGCCTCGGGCTCGACGCGAGCACCGGCGCGACGATCGGCGGGTCGATCATCCCGTCGCAGGAGATCGAGGTCGATCTCTCGCCGGGCGGCATCACCGACGTGGCGTTCGTCGAGGACATGGAGTTCGACGGCCGGTCGGCGACCGTCCGGCTGGCCGGAGTCCACGGCTCGGTCTCGGGGGCACTCGGCCCGGTCACGATCCGGCCGTACGCCCGGGCTGTCACCTCGAACAACGACACCGTCATCACCTACGGTGTGCCACACCGTCTCTGAGGGTGGCCGTTCCTCCGCCGGGCCGGTGGCGACCGCGAGAAGCGGCCGTCACCGGCCCGGTGTCGCGCGTCAGCGCTCACCGAGGCCGGTCGCCCACGCGCGCAACGCCTTCAGCCGCGCGGTCGCGCCGTCGCGGTCACCGTCCGCGGCGACGGACTCGAGGTAGCACTTGAGCTTCGGCTCGGTGCCCGACGGCCGGACCACGACCCGCACCGACGCGCCCTCGAGTACCACGGCGTCCGTGCGCAGCGGGCCGCTCGCCGCCGCGAGGTCGGTGGCCGTGACCGGCTCTCCGGCGAGTTCGGCCGGCAGCGCGGACCGCAACCGGCTCATGATCGCCCCGATCCGGGCGAGATCGGCCACCCGGATCGAGACCTGATCGCCGAGGTGCAGCCCGAACTCTCGGTGGAGGGCGTCGAGCGCGTCGACGAGAGTGCTTCGGCGAGCCTTCAATTCGGCGGCATAGTCCGCGACGACGACCGCCGTCGCGATGCCGTCCTTGTCGCGCACCGCATCCGGGTCGACGCAGTGACCGAGGGCCTCCTCGTACGCGTACACGAGTCCGTCGCCCGCGCGAGCGAGCCACTTGAAGCCCGTGAGGGTCTGCGCGTAGCGGGCGCCCCGTGCGGCGGCGAGTCTGCCGAGCAGGGCCGAGGAGACGATCGTCGTCGCCACCAGCGCGCCGCGCGGGGCACCCGCGAGAATCCGGTCCCCGAGCAGCGCCCCGGTCTCGTCGCCGCGCAGCATCCGCCAGCCCTCGGGCGTGGGGACGCCCACGGCGCATCGGTCCGCATCGGGATCGAGGGCGAGCGCGATGTCCGCGCCCACGTCGGCGGCGAGTGCGAGCACGGCATCGGCGGCCCCCGGTTCCTCCGGATTGGGGAACTCGACGGTGGGGAAGCGGGGATCGGGGGCGAACTGGGCGTCCACCACGTGCACGTCGCCGAAGCCCGCGGCGTGCAGCGCCGCGACGGCGGTCTCGCCGCCGACGCCGTGCAGCGGTGTGAGCGCGATGCGCAGGGTGCGCGCCGTGCCGCGCGGTAGGGAGGCGACGCGCGCCAGATAGCGCGCCACCAGGTCGTCCCCGGTGGGCGCGACGGCGGTGCGCGGCACGGACGACGCCGCGCCGACGGCGTCGATCGCCCTCTCGATCTCGCGGTCGTCCGGCTCGACCAGTTGTGCACCGCCCCGGGTGTAGACCTTGTAGCCGTTGTCCGGGGCCGGGTTGTGGGACGCGGTGATCTGCACGCCCGCGACCGCATCGAGGGCCCGCACGGCGTACGCCGTCACCGGGGTCGGCAGCGGGCGCGGCAGGGCCACGACGTCGAAACCGGCGGCCGCGAGGACCTCGGTGGCGGCGGCGAAGAACTCGGCGGATCCGGTGCGGGCGTCGCGGCCGACGACCACGGTGCCGCCGCCGCACCCGCGCGCGTCGAGCCATCGGGCCAGGCCCGCGGTGGTGCGGACGACCACGTCCTCGTTGATGCAGCCGGGTCCGTCGCCGACGGGACCGCGCAGCCCGGCGGTCCCGAAACGCAGGCTCACAGCCGGCCCGCCAGCTCGCGCAGCAGGTCGCCCATACGGGTCGCGGCGGCCCGTCCCGCCGCGAGGACCTCGTGGTGGTCCAGGTGCTCACCGGTGAGTCCCGCGGCGGCGTTGGTGACCAGGGAGATGCCGAGCACCCGCGCGCCCGCGGCACGCGCGGCGATGGTCTCGTGCACGGTGGACATGCCCACCAGGTCGGCGCCGAGCGTGCGCAGCATGCGGATCTCGGCGGGGGTTTCGTAGTGCGGGCCGGGCAGTCCTGCGTACACGCCCTCGTCGAGGGTGGGGTCGATCTCGCGGGCGAGGGCGCGCAGCTCCGGACAGTAGGCGTCGACGAGGTCGACGAACTGGGCGCCGCGCAGGGGCGAACGGCCGGTGAGGTTGAGGTGGTCCGAGATCAGCACCGGCTGACCGACCGTGTGGTCGGGCCGGATGCCGCCGGCGGCGTTGGTGAGCACGACGGTGTGCGCGCCGGCCGCGACGGCGGTGCGCACCGGGTGCACGACACGGCTCAGGTCGTGCCCCTCGTAGGCGTGGGTGCGGCCGGCGAGGAGCAGCACCGGGGTCTCGCCGACCCGCACCGAATGCACGGTGCCCGAATGCCCTTCGGCGGTGGGCGGGGCGAACCCGGGAAGTTCGCCCATCGGGACGTCGGCGACCGCCGGGCCGAAGCGCTCCACCGCGGCGCGCCAGCCCGAGCCGAGGACCACCGCGACGGGGTGTTCGGGCACGCCGGTGCGTTCGGCGAGTGCCGCGGCGGCGCGGGCGGCCTCGGCAGGGGGGTCGGCGATGGCGTCGGGTGTTCCCATGTCGGTCGACCCTAGCGCCAAGCCTGTTGTTACTCGTCGGTAGGTTGTGGCGCTATCCTCTCCGCATGCCATACCTCGACCGCGACGGCGACGTCTTCGTCCTCCATCTCGGCGACCGCTCCGGCGGCGACACCGAGAACCGCTTCCATCCCGGCTGGCTCTCCGCCGTCCACGAGCTGCTCGACGAGGTCGTCGCCCACGACGGCCCGGCCGCGCTCGTGACCGCGGCCACCGGGAAGTTCTGGAGCAACGGCCTCGACACCGACTGGATCTTCGGCAACCTCCCCGACCTTCCGGGCTACCTCGATTCCGTGCACGAGTTGTACGTGCGGATCCTGACCTTCCCCGCGGCGACCGTCGCGGCGGTGCAGGGCCACGCGTTCGGTGCCGGTGCGATGCTCGCGCTGACCCACGACTTCCGCGTGATGCGGTCCGATCGCGGCTTCTGGTGCCTGCCCGAGGTGTCCCTGAACATGCCGTTCACCGTGGGCATGTCCGCGCTCCTGCGCGAGCGGCTGCCGATCCAGGCCGCGGTCGAGGCGACCACGACCGGCCGCCGGTTCGGCGGCGCCGACGCCCTCGCGGCGGGCATCGTCGATCGCGCCGTCGACGGTGATGCCGTGCTGGCCGCCGCCGTCGAACGGGCCGCCGCGCTGACGGGCACCCGCGGCGCCAACCTGGCGGGCATCAAGCGTGGTCTGCATGCACCGCTGATCGCGGCACTCGAGACGAAGACGGACGAGTCGAACTTCCGCCTCGGGTGAGGTGCGCGCTTTCCGCCCGTGCCAGACTGAGCGGGTGACGAGCGATGCGGACAGGGCGATCGAGGCTGCGTCGGACGGCCTGATCGCCCTGTCGCATTCGATCCATGCCGAGCCGGAACTGGCCTTCGACGAACACCGCAGCGCCGCGAAGATCGTGGACCTGCTGCGCAGCGGCGGATTCGAGGTCCGCACCGGGATCGCCGATCTGCCCACCGCATTCGACGCCCGGTTCGGCAGCGGAGACCTCGTGGTCGGCCTCTGCGCCGAATACGACGCGCTGCCCGGCATCGGGCACGCGTGCGGGCACAACATCATTGCTGCTGCCGCCGCCGGCGCGGGCCTGGGACTGGCCGCCGTCGCCGACGCGCTCGGCGTCACCGTCCGCGTCATCGGCACACCCGCCGAGGAGACCGGCGGCGGCAAGGTGCTCATGCTCGAACGCGGGGTGTTCGACGACGTCGGCATGGCCCTGATGGTGCACCCGGGTCCGTTCGACATCACCGGGGCGACGTCGCTGGCCCTCGCGGACATCGCGGTCAGCTACACCGGCCGCGAGGCGCACGCCTCCGCGGCTCCCGAGTACGGCCGCAACGCCGCCGATGCGGCGACCGTCGCGCAGGTCGCCGTCGGCCTGCTGCGGCAGCACCTGCTGCCCGGTCAGCAGATCCACGGGATCGTCAGCGACGGCGGCACCGCCCCGAACATCGTGCCCGCGCACACGGAACTGCTGTACTACCTGCGGGCGGCGACCGCGGAGTCCCTCGCCGACCTGTCCGAGCGCGCCGGCAGCTGCTTCGCCGCCGGGGCCCTCGCCGCCGGCTGCACGCACGAGATCCGCACCGTGTCGCCGACCTATACGGAACTGACTCCCGACCCGTGGCTGGTCCGGGCTTATCGTGAGGAGATCATCGGTCTCGGGCGCACGCCGCTGCCCGTCGAGGAGGAAGGATCGCGCCCGCTGGGCAGCACGGACATGGGAAACGTGACGAACGTGGTGCCGGGTATCCACCCGGTGATCGGTCTCGACTCCGGTGGCGCGGTGACTCACCAGGCGGCGTTCGCCGACGCGTGCGTCACCGCCTCGGCGGACCTCGCCGTCCTCGACGGCGCCCGCGCGCTGGCCGCGACGGCGGCCCGGGCGGCGGCCGATCCCACGCAACGTGCGCGGCTGCTCGAGAACGTGGCACGCCGATGAACCCGTACATCGAGAAGTGGCTGGGCGAGCACACCGACGACCTGTCGGGGTGGCGCCGGCACATCCACGCCAATCCCGAACTGGCCCGCCAGGAGTACGCGACCACCGAGTTCGTCGGGAGCACGCTCGCGGCCGCCGGGCTCGAACCGAAGGTGCTGCCGCGCGGCACGGGCCTGATCTGCGATCTCGGTCCCGACGGGCCGCGGATAGCCCTGCGCGCCGACATGGACGCGCTGCCCATGCAGGAGATGACGGGCCTGCCGTTCGCCTCCACCGTGCCGGGTGTGGCGCACGCCTGCGGGCACGACGCCCACACGACCGTGCTCCTCGGCGCGGCCCTGGCGTTGAACTCGGTGCCCGAGCTGCCGGTGGGGGTGCGGCTGATCTTCCAGCCCGCCGAGGAGGTGATGCCCGGCGGCGCGCTCGACGTGGTGGCCGCCGGCGCGCTCGAAGGCGTGGCCCGGATCTTCGCGCTGCACTGCGATCCCAGACTCGAGGCCGGCAAGGTGGGGGTGCGGGTCGGGGCGATCACCTCGGCCGCCGACACGGTCGAGCTGGTTCTCGACTCGCCGGGAGGGCACACCTCCCGCCCGCACCTGACCGGCGATCTGGTGTACGGACTCGGCACCGTGATCACCGGGCTGCCCGGCATGCTCAGCCGGCGCATCGACCCCCGTACGAGCACGGTGATGGTGTGGGGCGCGGTCGCGGCGGGCAAGGCCGCGAATGCGATTCCCCGCACCGGCATGCTGACCGGCACCGTCCGCACCGGCGACCACGAGACGTGGGAACTGCTCGAACCGATGGTGCGGGAGATCGTGCACGGCCTGCTCGCGCCCACGGGACTGAGCTACGAGCTGGACTACCGGCGCGGGGTGCCGCCCGTCGTCAACGACGAGGTGTCGGCCCGGATGGTCGAGGACGCGGTGCGGGCGATCGACCCGGACGCGCTGGCGGACACCCCGCAGTCCGGCGGCGGGGAGGACTTCTCCTGGTACCTCGAGCAGGTTCCGGGTGCGATGGCCCGGCTGGGTGTGTGGCGGGGGAGCGGGCCGAAGCTCGACATCCACCAGCCCGATTTCGACCTCGACGAGCGCGCCCTGGCGGTCGGCGTACGGGTGATGACGAACCTGGTCCTGGGATCAGGTTAGGCTTGCACAACCTGTACATCGCCTGTGAGCCGTCGCTCACGCCAGGAGGTCCGGAATGCAGTTTCGACGCAGAGCCGTCGCAGTAGTGTCGGCCGGGGTACTCGCCGCCGCGTTGGCCGCGTGCGGCAGCGACTCGGGTGGGTCCGAGGGCGACTCGACCGGCGCGCTCACCCTGTACTCCGGGCGCAGCGAGAACCTGGTCGCCCCGCTGATCGACCAGCTCGAGGGCACGCTCGGCTTCGAGGTCGACGTCGTCTACGGCAGCACCCCGGAGATCACCGGGAAGCTGGTGGAGGAGGGTGACTCCTCGCCCGCCGACGTGGTGTTCACCCAGGACGCGGGTGCCCTCGGCCTGCTCGACCAGGCGGGGCTGCTCGAGACGCTGCCGGCCTCGGTGACCGACCTGGTTCCCGCCGACTACCGCGCTGCCGACGGCACCTGGGTGGCGACCTCCGCACGTGCCCGCGTACTCGTCTACAACGACGAGAAGGTGCAGCCGCAGGACCTGCCCACCGGCATCGACGGTCTGCTGGACCCGAAGTGGAAGGGCCAGATCGGCTTCGCCCCGACCAACGCGTCGTTCCAGGCGTTCGTCACCGGGCTGCGCGTCGCCCGCGGCGAGGACGGCGCCCGCGCCTGGCTCGAGGCCTTCAAGGCCAACGAGCCGGTGGCGTTCGAGGGCAACGGCCCGCTGATGGAGGGGGTCGACGCCGGCCAGGTCACCCTCGGTCTGACCAACCACTACTACTGGTACGGACTCGCGGACGAGCGCGGTGCCGAGAACCTGAACGTGCAGGTGTACTACTTCCAGGCCGGTGATCCGGGCGCACTGGTGAACATCGCCGGGGCGGGCGTCGTGCGGACCACCGACCAGAAGGAACAGGCGGAGCAGTTCGTCGCCGCGCTGCTCTCGCCCGAGGCACAGACCTACTTCGCCGACGAGACGTCCGAGTATCCGGTCGTCGAGGGTGTCGAGACGAAGGATCAGCTGCGTCCGCTGTCCGAGATCGGTAATGCCGACATCGAACTCGCCGAACTCGCCTCGCTCGAGCAGACCCAGGCGTTGCTGCAGGAGTTGGGATTCATCTGATCCAGCTCGCCTCGCTCCGTCCCACCCGGCGCAGCCGGCCCGTTCTCACGCTGGCCGCGCTGGGTGTCTCGGTCTTCGCACTCGCCCCCGTGGCGCACCTGGTCATGCGCGCGTTCGCCGACGGCCCCGACCGGGTGTGGTCGCTGGTGTTCCGGCAGCGCACCCTCGATCTGGTGTGGCGCAGCGGCATTCTCGCGCTCACCGTCACCGTGGCCTGCCTCGTCGTCGGCGTCACCGCCGCATGGCTCACGGCACGCACCGACCTGCCCGGCCGGCGGTGGTTCGCCCTCGCGCTGAGCGTTCCCCTCGCCATCCCGTCGTACGTGTCCGGGTTCGTGTACATCGCCCAGTTCCCCGGACTCGCGGGCTTCGCGGGTGCTGCGCTGGTCCTGACCGCGGCGAGCTTCCCGTACGTGTACCTGCCGGTGTCCGCCGCGCTGGCCTCGGTCGACCCGGGGCTCGAGGAGGTGGCGCGCACCCTCGGCCGGTCCCGGCTGCGCACCACGCTCACCGTCACCCTGCGACAGGTGTGGCCCACCGCGGCGGCCGGCGGCCTGCTGGTGGCGCTGTACACCCTCAGCGACTTCGGTGCCGTCGCGCTGATGCGGTACGAAGCGTTCACCCTCGCCATCTACGGCAGCTACCGGGGGTTGCTCGACCGCACCCCCGCGGCGGTGTTCGGCCTGGTGCTCGTCGTGCTCGCCGTCGCGCTGACCGTCTCCGAACGCCGGGTGCGCCGGGGGGCGACCGCGCGCATCGGCTCCGGCGCCCCACGGCCCGCCGCGCCCGTGCCGCTGGGCCGGCAGCGGTGGACGGCCCTGGCGTTCCTCGCCGTCGTGCTGACGGTCGGCGTCGGCGTGCCGCTCGCCGGACTCGCGCGCTGGCTGTGGTTCTCGCAGCAGGCCGCGATCGACTGGGCGGGGATCTGGACGGCGACGACGTACACCCTGTGGGTGGCGGCCCTCGGTGCGCTGCTGACCACGGCGCTGGCCCTGCCGGTCGGCATCCTGGCGGCGCGTTCGACCTCGCCGGTCTCGCGGTTCACCGAGAGCGCCGCCTACGTCGGATTCGCGCTGCCCGGCATCACCGTGGGCCTGGCCCTGGTCTTCTTCGGGATCCGACTGCTGCCGCAGTGGTACCAGCACACCCCGATGCTCGTGATGGGCTACGCGGTGTTGTTCCTGCCGCTCGCCGTCGGCTCGATCCGCGCGGCGGTCGCCTCGATTCCGCTCGGCCTCGAGGACGCGTCCGCGACCCTCGGCAGCGGACGGATGCGGACCGGCATCCGGGTGATGATCCCGCTGGCCGCGCCCGGAGTCGTCGCGGGGACGGCACTGGCGTTCCTCACCATCGCGAAGGAACTGCCGGCGACGTTGTTGCTCCTGCCGATCGGGGAGGACACCCTGGCGTCACGGATGTGGAAGTACACCGAGACCCTCGAGTACGGGTCGGCGGCCCCGTACGCGGCGATCCTGGTGCTCGTCGCCGCGCTGCCGTCCCTGGTGCTGGGCCGGTTGCTGCGCGGCCGGGTCGATGCGGAAAGTGGCGGTGAGGAATGAGCGGGCTCTGTCTCGAGGGCGTCTGCGCCCGGTACGGGCGGACGGAGGTCGTCAGCGACGTCTCGCTGACGGTGGAACGAGGCGCGCTGCTGGCCGTGCTCGGGCCCTCGGGCGGGGGCAAGACCACCCTGCTGCGGGTGGTCGCGGGTCTGCACCCGGCGAGCGCGGGACGCGTCGTCGCGGACGGGCGCGACCTCACGGCGCTGCCGCCGGAACGCCGGGGGGTGGGACTGGTCCCGCAGGAGGGCGCTCTCTTCCCGCACCTGAGCGTCGCACGCAACGTCGGCTACGGGCTCGTGCAGCCGACGTGGCGGTCGATGGTGCGGCAGCAGGCCGTGCGGCAGCGCCGCGTGGAGGAACTGCTGGAACTGGTCGGCCTGGCCGGCACCGGTCAGCGCAAGCCTTCCCAGCTGTCCGGCGGTCAGCAGCAGCGGATCGCGCTGGCCCGGGCGCTCGCGCCCAATCCGGCCGTCGTCCTGCTCGACGAGCCGTTCAGCGCTCTCGACGCCGGGCTGCGGTCCAGCCTGCGCACCGAGGTCCGCACCCTGCTGCGGGACCAGGAGGTCGCCTCCGTGCTCGTCACCCACGACCAGGCCGAGGCCCTGGCCATCGCGGACACGGTCGCGGTGATGCTCGGCGGGCGTGTCGCCCAGGTGGGCACGCCGGAGGAGGTCTACCGGTGGCCCGCGACGCTCGAGGTGGGCGCCTTCGTCGGGGATTCGGTCGTGCTCGACGCCGATGCGGCCGGCGACCGCGCGCACACGGTGATCGGTGCGGTTCCCCTCGCGACCCCGGCCCACGGCAAGGGCCACGTGCTCGTACGCCCGGAACAGGTGCAGGTCGCCGCGGCCGACGAACCGTCGAAGTTCACCGTGCTCGACGTCGCCTTCGGGGGCGCACTGACGGAGGTGCGGGTGACCGGGGCCGGGCAGACGATCCGGGCGCACCGGGCCGCGTCGCACGACGTGCAGGCCGGGGATCCGGTGACGCTGCGGGTCGGCGTCCCGGTGCCGTTCTACCCGGCTCGGCCGGCCGAGGCCGAGAAGACGGCCTAGAAGCTGTCGGGCCGGCCGGGCCCGACGTTGCGGCTGTTGCGGGTGCGCAGATCCCGCACATAGTCGGCGGGGGCTCCGGCGATCTCGGCGGCGTCGGCCATCACGCCCAGGTAGCGCGCCGACGGCAGGCCGCCCTCGTACGCGTCGAGGACGTACAGCCAGGCGAGCACGGGCCCGTCGTCGGTGTCCACCCGCAACCGGATCTTGCGGTGGATGCCGAGTTCGGAGCCCTCCCAGCGGTCGAGGCTGCGTTCGTCCTCGTCGGGCACGTCGTAGAGCACGACGAACACCTTCGAGTCGGGATCCTCGACGACGGTGGCGAGCGCGCCCTCCCAGCCGATGTCGCCGCCGCTGAAGGTCAGCCGCCAGCCGTGGAGCCAGCCGGTTCCGGCCATCGGCGAATGCGGGCAGCGCTGCAGCATCTGCTCGGGATGCATGTTGGAGCCGTAGGCGGCGTAGATCGGCACGGGGTACAGGCTAATGGCTGACCGTCCGGCGCAGGACACGGGGCGCCGGCCGCTTCGTGGCGGCGTCCGCGTGCGCGGGACGGTGCCCGTGACATAGCGTGTCTGCGGACGTTCGGCAACCCCGGCGCCCGCACACACCGGACCGAGGACCATCTCGGAATCGATACAGAGGAGAACAATGACCCGGATCGTGATCATCGGCGGCGGCCCCGCGGGCTACGAAGCGGCGCTGGTGGCGGCCCAGTACGGCGCGGCCGTGTCACTGATCGATTCGGACGGGATCGGCGGCGCCTGCGTCCTCTTCGACTGCGTACCGTCCAAGACGTTCATCGCGTCCACGGGCATCCGCACCGACATGCGCCGGGCTGCCGACCTCGGCGTGCGGCTCGAGAGCGCCGGGGTGGCGCTGCCCGAGGTCAACACCCGTGTCAAGAGCCTCGCCCGGGCGCAGTCCGCGGACATCCGCACCAAGCTCGAGGCGGCCGGCGTGCAGCTGCTCAGCGGCCGCGGCGAGCTCATCGACACCCAGGTCGGAATGGCGGCGCACCAGGTGCGCGCCGACCTCTTCACGGGCGAGGAGCGGATCCTCGATGCCGACGTCGTGCTCATCGCGACCGGCGCGAGCCCGCGGGTGCTGCCCGGCGCGGAGCCGGACGGTGACCGCATCCTCAACTGGCGTCAGCTCTACGACCTCGACGCGCTGCCCGAACACCTCGTGGTCGTCGGCTCCGGTGTCACCGGCGCCGAGTTCGTCTCCGCCTATACGGAGGTCGGCGTCCAGGTGACGCTCGTCTCGAGCCGCGACCGGGTGCTGCCGCACGAGGACGAGGACGCCGCCCTCGTGCTCGAGGACGCCTTCGCCGAGCGGGGCGTGAACCTGGTCAAGCACGCCCGTGCCGACGCCGTCGAGCGCACCGGGGACGGGATCCGGGTCAAGCTGGCCGACGGCCGCATCGTCGAGGGCAGCCATGCGCTGATGACGGTGGGCTCGGTGCCGAACACCGCCGGCCTCGGCCTGGAGAAGGTCGGCCTGCAACTCGACCGGGGCGGCTACATCCAGGTCGACCGGGTCTCGCGCACGTCCGTCTCGGGGATCTACGCCGCCGGCGACTGCACCGGGCTGCTGCCGCTGGCATCGGTGGCCGCGATGCAGGGCCGCATCGCGATGTACCACGCCCTCGGCGAGGGGGTCAGCCCGATCCGGCTCAAGACCGTCGCCTCCGCGGTGTTCACCCGGCCCGAGATCGCCACGGTCGGCGTGAGCCAGGCCGCGATCGACAAGGGTGAGGTCCCGGCCCGCACCGTGATGTTGCCGCTGCACACCAATCCCCGCGCGAAGATGGCGGGGCTGCGCCGTGGTTTCGTGAAGATCTTCTGCCGTCCCGCCACCGGCGTCGTGATCGGTGGCGTGGTGGTCGCCCCCACCGCCTCGGAGCTGATCCTGCCCATCGCGATCGCGGTGCAGAACAATCTCAGCGTCGACGACCTCGCCCACACCTTCTCGGTCTATCCGTCGCTGACCGGGTCGATCACCGAGGCGGCGCGTCAGCTGATGCGGCACGACGATCATCTGGACTGAGCGGGATGGTCGGCGTCGACGTTCTTGACTCTCTCGCTGGGGGAGGGTCGACGGTGGAGGCATGCGAACGAACAGCATCTTCCCCGTGGTCCCCGCTCACGACGTCGCCCGCAGCCGCGACTTCTATGCTGGGCTGCTCGGTCTGCGTGTGGTTTTCGACAGCGGCTGGTATGTCCAGTTGCAGGCGGCGACCGACGAGACCGTGCAGCTCGGTCTCGTGGCACGCGGCCACGAGACGATTCCCCGAGCCCATCTCTCCGCTCCCGCCGGCGTGCTGATCTCGGTGGAGGTCGACGACGTGGACGCCGTGTATGCGCGCGCCGGCGACCTCGCACTCCCGGTCGCGTCGGACCTGCGCGACGAGGACTTCGGGCAGCGGCACTTCATGACCGTCGATCCCGACGGCCTGCTCGTCGACGTGATCACGGTGATCCCGTACGCGCCGGAGGTTGCCGGAAGCGGGGCGGTGGTGACCGGGTGAGCCCGGCCGACGGCTGGCTGAGCATCGGCGAGTTCGCGCGGATGTCGCGGCTGAGCGTCAGGACGCTGCGCCACTACGACCGCGAACGGCTGCTCGCTCCAGGCCGGGTCGATCCGCGTACCGGATACCGGTACTACTCGCGGGAGCAACTCGCCTCGGCTCTGCGCATCGCGGTGTTGCGCCGAGCCGAGGTGTCCGTCCCCGCGATCCGTCTCCTCCTGCAGGACCCCGGACACACCGAGGCCGTCCTCGCCGCGGAGCGGGAACGGATCGAGCGCGAGGCCGACCGTAAGCGCCGCGCGCTCGCCCTCGTCGCGTCGCTCGCCGAGGCCGAAGCCGGCGGACTCTCCGTGCGCCGGCACCGGGTCGAGGATCGAACGGTCTTGTGGCGCAGTGGGGAATCGACCGCCGAATCTCTCGATTCGGATGTGACGAATCTCGTGACGGCGCTGCTGACCGAGGCGTCGAGCGCCGGGCTGCCCACCGACGCGCCGGTGGTGGGGCAGTACCCGGCCACCCTCGACGGCGTGGTGCAGTTCGGCGTCGGTCTCGAGTTGCGGTCCCCGCCCGGACGTGCGGAAACTGCCACGACGACGCTGCCGGGCGGGGCGTTCGCGGGCGTGGACTTCGTCGGTCCGGTCGCGCTGCTCCCGGTCGCCTACCACGCACTGTTCGGGTGGCTCGACGAGCGCGGTCTCGCGGCCGAGGGGCCGTTCCGGGAGTACTACCTCGCCGACCCGCGCGACGTCGCTCCCGATGCGATGCGTACGCGGGTGCTGCACCCCGTCCCCGGTGACCACGTTCCGGGATGAGGGGTCCCCGAGGCCGGCGCGCCGAGGCTCCCGCGCCGGCCTCGCCCCACCGGATCGACCGACTCAGGCCCAGCCGTAGGTCCGTTCGACCGCCCGGTTCCACTCGGCGTAGAGCCGTTCCCGCTCGGCGGCGTCCATCTTCGGTTCCCAGGTGCGGCCGGCCGCCCAGTTGTGGCGGATGTCGTCCTCACCCTCCCAGAAGCCGACCGCCAGGCCCGCCGCGTACGCCGCGCCGAGCGCGGTGGTCTCGGAGACCACGGGGCGGACCACGGGGGCGCCGAGGATGTCCGACTGGAACTGCATCAGGGTCTCGTTGACGACCATCCCGCCGTCCACCTTCAGCGTGTGCAGTTCGACACCGGAGTCGGCGTGCATCGCCTCGATGACCTCACGGGTCTGGTAGGCGGTCGCCTCGAGTGCGGCCCGCGCCAGGTGCCCCCGGTTGACGAAGCGGGTGAGACCGGCGATCACCCCGCGCGCATCGGGTCGCCATCGCGGTGCGAACAGTCCCGAGAACGCCGGTACGAAGTAGGCACCGCCGTTGTCGGGGACGGTCGCGGCGAGGTCCTCGATCTCCGCGGCCGTGCGGACGAGCCCCAGATTGTCGCGCATCCACTGCACGAGCGAGCCCGTGACGGCGATCGAACCCTCGAGGGCGTACACCGCCGGGGCGTCGCCGACGCGGTAGCAGACGGTGGTCAGCAGCCCGTGCTCGCTGCGCACCGGCGTCGTCCCGGTGTTGAGAAGCAGGAAGTTGCCGGTCCCGTAGGTGTTCTTGGCCTCACCCGGCGACAGGCATGCCTGGCCGAACGTCGCGGCCTGCTGGTCTCCGAGGATGCCGGCCACCGGGACGCCGGCCAGCGGTCCGCGGTCGCGGGCGTATCCGTAGATCTCGGACGAACTCCGGATCTCCGGCAGCATCGACATCGGAATGCCGAAATCCGCACAGATGTCCGGATCCCATTGCAGCGTCTCGAGATTCATGAGCATCGTGCGCGAGGCGTTGGTGACGTCGGTGAGGTGCACCCCCGGCTGCCGGTTGCCCGCGCCGGTGCCGCCGGTGAGATTCCACAGGATCCAGCTGTCCACCGTCCCGAACGCGAGTTCGCCGGCCTCCGCCTGCTCCCGGGCGCCCTCGACGTTGTCGAGGATCCACCGCACCTTCGGGCCCGCGAAGTACGTCGACAGCGGCAGGCCCGTGGCGTCGCGATACCGGTCCACGCCCGCGTCCCCGGCGAGCTGCTCGACGAGGCGATCGGTGCGGGTGTCCTGCCACACGATCGCGTTGTGGACGGGCCGGCCCGTGGAGCGTTCCCACACCACCGTGGTCTCACGCTGGTTGGTGATCCCGATCGCGGCGATGTCGGCGCGCGTGAGATCCGCCTTCGCCAGGGCCAGGGCGGCGACCTCGCGAGTGTTGATCCACAGTGTTTCCGGATCGTGTTCCACCCAGCCGGCGCGGGGAAGGATCTGTTCGTGCTCGGTCTGGGCCCAGGCCACGATGCGACCGTCGTGGTCGAAGATGATGCAGCGACTCGACGTGGTCCCCTGATCGATCGCGGCGATGTATCGGGTCACGGCAACCTCTCCGGGCGTGTGGTTCGGGACGGCAGTCTGCGGACGAACCTACTACCCTGAGTGCGGAAACGTCGGCGACTCACGGGAGCAATGCGGTGACCAACCAACCAGGCGTCCAGGTCCTCGGGCCGCAACAGCGCCGTGACGCATGGCGACGACTCGGCTCGGAGCACTTCGACGTGGTGGTCGTCGGCGGCGGTGTCGTCGGCGCCGGCGCCGCCCTGGACGCCGCCACCCGCGGGCTGCGGGTCGCACTGGTGGAGGCGCGGGACTTCGCCTCGGGCACGTCGAGCCGCTCGTCGAAGATGTTCCACGGCGGGCTGCGCTATCTCGAGCAGCTCGAGTTCGGCCTCGTCCGTGAGGCGCTGCGCGAGCGCGAACTGTCGCTGTCGACGCTGGCCCCGCATCTGGTCAAGCCGCTGAAGTTCCTCTTCCCCCTCACCCACCGCGGGTGGGAGCGCCCGTACGTCGCTGCGGGCATCTTCCTCTACGACCGGATGGGCGGCGCCAAATCCGTGCCCGCGCAGAAGCATCTGACCCGGTCCGGCGCGCTGCGCATGGCACCCGGGCTCAAACGCAACTCGCTCGTGGGCGGGATCCGGTACTACGACACCGTCGTCGACGACGCCCGCCACACCATGACGGTGGCTCGCACCGCCGCCCACTACGGCGCCGTCGTACGCACGTCGACCCAGGTGGTCGGGTTCCTGCGCGAGGCCGACCGGGTCTCCGGTGTACGGGTGCGCGACTCGGAGGACGGCTCGGTCACCGAGGTGAGGGCGCACGTGGTGATCAACGCCACGGGGGTGTGGACCGACGAGATCCAGGCCCTGTCCCGGCAGCGCGGCCGGTTCCGGGTGCGCGCCTCGAAAGGCGTGCACATCGTGGTGCCGCGCGACCGGATCGTCAGCGACTCGGCGATCATCCTGCGCACCGAGAAGTCCGTGCTGTTCGTGATCCCGTGGGGCAGCCACTGGATCATCGGCACCACCGACACCGACTGGAATCTCGACCTCGCCCACCCCGCCGCGACGAAGGCCGACATCGACTACATCCTCGACCACGTGAACCGGGTCCTGGTCGTCCCGCTCACCCACGGCGACATCGACGGCGTGTACGCGGGACTGCGGCCGTTGCTGGCGGGGGAGAGCGACGAGACGTCGAAGCTCTCGCGCGAGCACGCCGTCGCCCGGGTCGCGCCCGGTCTCGTCGCGATCGCCGGCGGCAAGTACACCACCTACCGGGTGATGGCCGAGGATGCCGTCGACCTGGCGGCCGAGGACATCCCCGCCCGCATCGCCCCGTCCATCACCGAACGGGTGCCGCTGGCGGGGGCCGACGGCTACTTCGCGCTCGTGAACCAGACGATGCAGCTCGCCGAGCGGTACGGCCTGCATCCGTACCGGATCAAGCATCTGCTCGACCGGTACGGGTCGCTGATCGACGAGGTGCTCGAGGCGGCGGCCGACCGTCCCGAGTTGCTCGAACCGCTCACCGACGCCCCCCAGTACCTGCAGGTGGAGGTCGTGTACGCGGCGGCCGCGGAGGGCGCGCTGCACCTCGAGGACATCCTCGCGCGCCGCACCCGCATCTCCATCGAGTACCCGCACCGCGGCGTGCACTGCGCCGAGCAGACCGCCCGCCTGGTGGCACCCGTCCTGGGCTGGGACGCCGCGACGGTGGAGCAGGAGATCGCGACCTACCGGGCGAGGGTCGACGCCGAGATCGAATCGCAGAGCCGGCCCGACGACGAGTCCGCCGACGCGCTGCGGGCGGCTGCCCCGGAGGCGCGCGCGGAGATCCTCGAACCGGTGCCCACCGGCGCCTGAGACGCCCTCGGCGCGACGGCGGCCCGGCCGTCGAGGACGCCGACGTCGGTGGGTCGACGTGTCAGTGGGTCAGGACGACCTTGACGAGCACCACGGTCGCGGCCACCGTGGTGAGCGCGACGGCACTGACCAGCGAGGTCCGGCCCGGCCGCTCCCCCTTGAGGCGACCGATGACGAAGACGATCCCCCCGATCCGTGCCAGCACGGCGACCTCGGCGAGCAACTGGGCGGTGCGCGGTTCGAGCCAACCCAGCCAGCCGATTCCCAGGATCACGCACGGCAGCACCGCCGAACTCAGGATCGGCACGGAGTTGCGCAGTTCGGCGAGCTTCTCCGCCCGGGTCAACGGGGTGCCCTGGCGCACGGTGTGCCCGACCGCCTCGGCGAACACGTGGGCGACGAACGTCGACAGTGCCGTGCCGAGCACGATCGCGATGCCGACGTACTTCGGCCCGGTGACGATCGGCACGAGGGCCGCGAGCACCAGCACGTTGCCGTAGATGTAGGCGCTGATGCGACTGGCGGCGTTGCCGCGGTCGAGCGGCATGCGCCGGGAGAACAACGGGCCGTGCAGGAGTGCGTTGGCATCGGAGTCCATGCCGACCAGGGTGACAGACCGGGGAGCGTACCGAGACGGCAACCGCGTGCATCCGTCGCGGCCGGCCCGGCGCGTAGGATCCGACGTCGCAGACGGTCGACGACGGGATCGCGGTGGTGGAGAGGGTGCGACGGCGCTGGGGCGGCACCGACATGGCGGAACGCCGGCGGGCACGCCGCGACGCGCTGCTGTCGGCGGGCATCGATCTGCTCGGCGCGCCCGACGGACCGGCGGTCAACGTACGCGCCGTGTGCCGGGCGGCCGGACTGACCGAACGGTACTTCTACGAGAGCTTCGACGACCGGGACGCGTTCGTGCGCGCCGTGTATGCGGCGGTCGGGGAACACGTGCGCGCAGTGCTGGAGGGCGCGGTCGGCACGGTCCCGCAGCCGCGGGACGTTCCCGGGGCGGCGGTCCGGGCCTTCGTCGAGCTGATCGTGGACCGCCCGGCCGTGGGCCGGGTGCTGCTGCTCGGCCCGCTGCGGGAACCGGCCCTCGGCGGGCAGGGCCTCGATCTCGCTCCCGCATTCGTGACGCTCGTCCGGCAGCAGCTCACCGCGATCGCCGATCGCGACGAGCGGCACCTGGTGGCCGTGGGGTTGGTCGGGGCACTGACGAGCCTGTTCATCGGCTACCTGGACGGCACCGTCACGGTGGCGCCGGAGCGGTTGGTGCGGCACTGTGTGAGCCTGCTGGTCCAGGCCGGAGGTGTACGGCCCCGGCCGGAGGGGTATCCGCACCACGACAGCACGCTCGACGAAAGGAGGGGCATCATGCCCAGGTCGTCGATCAAGGACGAGAAGCTCTATCAGGAACTACGTGACGACGGCGCCTCCAAGGAGAAGGCCGCCCGAATCTCGAACGCGGCCGCGAATCGTGGCCGTTCCTCCGTCGGGCACAAGGGCGGCAAGTCGGGGTCCTACGAGGATTGGACGGTCGACGAGTTGAAGAAGAGGGCGAAGGAACTCGGGATGTCGGGTTACTCGTCCAAGCGCAAGAGCGAGCTCATCGACGCTCTGCGTAACCACTGAGGCGCAACCACTGAGGCGCAACCACTGAGGCGCAACCACTGAGCCGACCGCGCGGTCGCCGCGCCGGCTCGGCCGGCGGAGCGGGGGCGACTCACCCGTCCTCGCTCCGCGGCTGACAGTGCGGGCACCAGTCGATCTTGCGGTCCGGGTCCCCGGCCGACCCCAGCATCCCGGTGCGGATCACCGTGCCGCACCGGCGGCACGGCTTGCCCGCGCGCCCGTACACCCATGTGCCCCGGCCGGGCCGGCGGTCGCCGGTGGTGATCCGGCTGACACGGTCCCGATTGAACATCAGCAGCCGGTGCGCCAGATCGACCCAGGCGGCCGGATCTCCCGCGTCCGCAACCGGAGTCGCCGGGTGTACGCCCCGCAGGAAGCACAGTTCGCACCGGTACACGTTGCCCACCCCGGCCATCACCCGTTGATCGAGCAGCGCCAGACCGACGGGGCGGCCCGGGTCGCGCGCCAGGTTCGCCGCCGCGACGGCCGGGTCCCAGTCCGGCCCGAGCAGATCCGGGCCCAGGTGTCCCACGGCCTCCGCCTCGCGGTCGCGGTCCAGGACCTCGACGGTGCCGAGATCGAAGCCGACGGCCTCGGCGTCCGCGACCGCCAGCACGATCCTCGCGTGGTATCCCTGACGGCGCCAGCGCGTCCCGGGTGGGTGGACGTCCCACACTCCCTCCATCTTCAGGTGGGTGTGGACGGTGTGTGCACCGGCGCGGATCAGCAGGTGCTTGCCGCGCGCGAGCACCTCCTCGACCACGGTGCCGGTGAGGTCGACCGTCGCGTACCGGGGCACGCGGATATCGCAGCGCGTCAACGGCTTTCCCGCCAGTGCGCCGCGCAGGAGAGTGGCCGCCCGGAAGACGGTGTCGCCCTCGGGCATCAGGCCCTCAACCGGAAGCCGCGCGGGGTGGCCGAGAAGCCGGCCTCGGCGAGGAACTCGGCGAACGAGTGGCCGTGGATGGAACTGCCGTCGACCTTCTCGACGACGAGAGTGTCCAGGCCCCCGCCCTTGACCGTCCCGGCCAGCGACGTGCACGCGCCGCGGAGAGTTCCCGGGTCGTCGCTGAACGTCAGCACCGTGCGGCCGCCGCGTTCGACGAACAGTCCCAGTTCGCCGTCGACGAGTACGACGAGTCCGCCGGCCTTGCGGCCGGGACGGTGCCGCGGCGAGTCCTCGGGGGCGGCCGACTTGGGCCACGGCAGGGCCGCACCGTACGGATTCGCCGGGTCGCAGGCGGCCAGGGTCACCGCCGGGGTGTCGGTGTGGCGGCCCTCGAGCGATTCGCCGTAGGACCGCAACCGGTCCACGACCTCCGGCGTCGAGAACTGGGCACCGCCGAGCGTGTCGACGAAGTAGCCGCGCCGGCACCGACCGGTCTCCTCGAACCGGCTCAGCACCTTGTACATCAACGCGAAGCCGCCCGGCACGCCCTCGGCGACGACCGCGCCGCGGGTGACCACGCCGTAGCGCTCGAGCAGCAGGTCCGCGGTGGCGTGGGTGCGCACCGTCGGGTCGGTTTCCCGTTCGGGCAGCAGCGACCACCGGCCGCCGACCGTCGGGGGCCCGCTTCGGCTCGGCAGTGCCGGACGTCCGCGGTACATCCGGGCGCGCGGGGCCCGCCGGGGCGTGCGATGCGCGGGGGTGGCGCGTGAGGTGTCGCCGACGAGGGCGCGCAACGCGGCCGGCGCGTCGCCCGAGACGAGTCCGGCCCACACGAGATCCCAGAGAGCCGAGGAGGTTTCCGCGTCCGTGGTGCCCAGGGCGTCGGTGAGCTGGCGGAAGAAGTACGCCCCGCCGCCCGCGAGCGTGTCCAGGATGCCGTGATGGACGTCGGTCCTGTCGATCTCGGCTGCCGGTGCGAGGGTCAGCGGAGCAGTGTCGGCCAGGTGCAGCGAGACCCAGCCGTCCTTGCCGGAGATCTGCCCCGAGCCGGCCCACACGACTTCGCCCGTCGTGGTGAGTTCGTCGAGCATCGTCGGGGAGTAGTCCCGCACCCGGGGGGCGAGGATCAGCGGCTCGAGTGCGCTCGCCGGCACCGGCACCCCGGCCAGCTGCTCGACGACCGTGGCCACTCCGTCCACTCCGCGCAGGCCGCCGCCCACGTGCTGCCACGCCGGCAGGAACCGGCCGAGGGTGGCGGTCCCGACGGGTTCGACCTCCTGTCGTGCCGCAGCGAGCGACCGTCGGCGCAGCCGCCGCAGTACCTCGGTGTCGCACCACTCCGCGCCCGTCGCGCCGGGGCGGAACTCTCCTGCGCTGACCCGTTTCTCGGCAGCCAGCCGATGCAGCACGTCCTGCACCACCGCGGTGCCGAGTCCGAATCCGGCCGCCGCCTCCGCCGCGGTGAACGGGCCGTGGGTGCGGGCGTACCGGCCGATCAGGTCGCCCAGCGGATCGGGCACCGGCTCGACGAACGCCGTCGGCACGCCGATCGGCAACGGGACCCCGAGGGCGTCCCGGAGACGTGAGGCGTCCTCGATGGCCGACCACCGCTCCCGGCCGGCGAAGGACACCTTCAGCACCCGGCGCTGTGCGTCGAGTTCGTCGAGCCAGGCGGCCGGATCGGCGGTGGTGCGCTCGGCGATTTCGGCGTCGGTGAGGGGGCCGAGCAACCGGAGCAGGTCCGCGACACCCTCGGCGTCGCGGGCTCTGCGGTCGGGGGCGAGGTGCTGCAGCTCGAGCTCGGCCCGGGCGATGACGTCGGCGTCGAGCAACTCGCGCAGCTCCACCCGGCCGAGCAGTTCGGCGAGCAGGGTCGAGTCCAGGGACAGGGCCGCGGCGCGCCGCTCGGCCAGGGGACTGTCGCCTTCGTACATGAACGCGCCGACGTAGTCGAACAGCAGCGAGGTCGCGAACGGCGACGCGGTGGCCGTCTCGACCTCCACGATCCGGACCTGCCGCCGGGCGACACGGCCGAGCAGGTTCCGCAGCGCAGGCAGGTCGTAGACGTCCTGGAGGCATTCCCGCACCGTCTCGAGCAGGATCGGGAAGGTGGGGTAGCGACGCGCCACGTCGAGCAGCTGGGCCGACCGCTGACGCTGCTGCCACAGCGGCGCCCGCTTGCCGGGATTGCGGCGGGGCAGCAGCAATGCGCGCGCCGCGCACTCCCGGAAGCGGGACGCGAACAGTGCCGAGCCGCCGACCTGCTCGGTGACGAGGTCCTCGATCTCGTCGGTGTCGAAGGCGAAGACCTCCGCCCCGGGCGGGGCGTCCTCGGTGTCCGGGAGCCGGACGATGATGCCGTCGTCCGACGCCGTGGGTGCGGCCTCGACGCCGTACCGGTCGAGCAGTCGCGCGCCCACGGCGAGTGCCCACGGTGCATGCACCCGCATCCCGTACGGGGAGTGCAGCACCAGGCGCCAGTCGCCGAGTTCGTCGCGGAATCGCTCGACCACCAGGGTGCGGTCGGTGGGCAGCTGCCCGGTGGCGGTGCGCTGCTCCTCGAGCAGCCGGGTCAGGTTCGCGGTCGCGTTGTCGTCCAGGCCGCCGCGACGGCACCGGGCGGCGGCGTCCTCCGGATCGGCGTGCCCGAGTTCGCGCACGAACGCCCCCAGGGCGGCGCCGAGTTCGGCCGGGCGGCCGACCCCGTCGCCGTGCCAGAACGGCAACCGGCCGGGCTGTCCGTAGGCGGGGGAGACCAGCACCCGGTCGAAGGTGATCTCCTCGATGCGCCAGCTCGTCGCGCCGAGCGCGAACACGTCGCCCACCCGGGACTCGTACACCATCTCCTCGTCGAGTTCCCCGACGCGCGTGGCCTTCTCGCCGACCATGTACACGGTGAACAGGCCGCGGTCGGGGATCGTGCCGCCCGAGGTGACGGCCAGCCGCTGCGCGCCGGGCCGGCCGGTGAGAGTGCCGGCGGTGCGATCCCACACCACCCGGGGCCGCAGCTCGGCGAACTCGTCCGACGGATAGCGCCCGGCTAGCAGGTCCAGCGTCGACTCGTACGCCGAGCGCGGCAGCGTCGCGAAGGACCCGCTGCGCCGAACCGTGTCGAACCACTCGTCCACGTCGACCGGCTCGAGCGCGACCGCGGCGACGGTCTGCTGTGCGAGCACGTCCAACGGGTTGGCCGGGACCTGCAGAGCCTCGATGTGCCCGCCCACCATCCGTTCGACCGTGACCGCGCAGTGCACCAGGTCGGTGCGGTGCTTGGGGAACAGCACCCCGCGGGAGACCTCGCCGACCTGATGGCCCGCCCGTCCGACGCGCTGCAGGCCGCTCGCCACCGACGGGGGCGCCGAGACCTGGATCACCAGGTCGACCGCGCCCATGTCGATGCCGAGTTCGAGGCTCGAGGTCGCGACGACGCAGCGCAGCCGCCCGGATTTGAGGTCGTCCTCGATCAGGGCCCGCTGGTCCTTGCTCACCGAGCCGTGGTGGGCCCGCGCCAGCAGCGGTTGTGCGCCGAACGCGACCTCGGTGGGCGCCCCGAGCTGCGCCGGGGGCCGCGGCCGGTGGTCCACCGCCTCGCCCTCGCGTTCGGCGTGGATCTCGTTGAGCCGGGCCGTCAACCGCTCGGCGAGGCGGCGGGAGTTGGCGAACACGATGGTGGAACGGTGCGCGACGATGAGGTCGACGATCTGCTCCTCGACGTGCGGCCAGATCGACCCGGCCTGCGGGACCGCGGGCATCCCGTCGTCCGACAGTTCCGGCTGTACGCCCAGTTCGGTCATGTCCTCGACGGGCACCCGCACCGTCAGATCCCACGTCTTGGCCGACGGCGGGGCGACGATGCGGATCGGCGCCGCCCCGGCGAGGAACCGGCCCACCTCCTCGTGCGGGCGCACCGTCGCCGAAAGGCCGATCCGCTGCGCGGGCCGCCCGAGCAGCACGTCGAGCCGTTCGAGCGAAAGCGCAAGGTGGGAGCCGCGTTTCGTGCCGGCGACGGCGTGCACCTCGTCGACGATGACGGTCTCCACCCCGGCGAGCGTCTCGCGCGCCGCGGAGGTGAGCATGAGGAACAGGGACTCGGGGGTGGTGATGAGGATGTCCGGCGGGGTGCGGATCAGGGCGCGCCGGTCGGTCGCCGACGTGTCGCCCGAACGCACGCCGACGGTGATCTCCGGCGGCTCGAGGCCGAGCCGGCGCGCGGTCTGGGTGATGCCGACCAGCGGCGAGCGCAGGTTCCGTTCCACGTCCACCGCGAGGGCCTTGAGCGGGGAGACGTAGAGCACCCGCGTGCCGGGGTGCCCGGCCGGGGTGGCCGCGAGGCGGTCGAGCGACCACAGGAACGCCGAGAGCGTCTTGCCCGACCCGGTCGGGGCCACCACCAGGGTGTGCGCGCCGGTCGAGATCGACTCCCAGGCCCCGAGCTGCGCGGCGGTCGGGGCCTCGAACGCGCCCGCGAACCACTGCCGGGTGGGCTCGGAGAATCGGCTCAGGACATCGGTCACCGTTCCATGGTGCACCGCCGGTACGACACCGCGGGCACCTCGCGGGTTCCGGACCCGGGTACCCGGCGTCAGTCGGCCAGCGCGAACCGCGCCAGCTGGGCGCAGTGGTGCGACGCCCAGCGGCACCTGCCGGTACGCATCACGCGGCCGACGAGTGCGGCAGCGGCCGGCTCCCACGGCATCGCGGCGAACTGCGCACGGCTGGCCGGCTCGCCGGACCAGCCGATCGACACGATGGGTCCGTCGAGCCGGAACCGCAGCTCCGAATGCGTTGCCGCGAGCACTTCCACGCTCGTGCCGGCCGTCGCCTCGAGGTCGTCGACGGCGACGCTGACCCGTCCGCCGAGCCGGCGTGCCTGCGCGGCCGGAGCCTCGACGTACAACCCCGCGGCCTCGATCGCGCCGACGTGCACGCTCACGAGCGGTTCGGTGGAGCCGTCGCGCGGCGGCAGGCACACCACCGACCAGTACTCGCGTTCACTCATCCGCGGGTTGGGTATCGCGGCGCGGACGTAGTCGCGCAGCCACGTCGTCGCCGCGGTGAACTCCGGGTACTGCTCGAACGTCCGGTAGCGGGTGTCGCGCAGCGGCAGACCCGCCGGGGACAAGGGCGTACGGGCGTTCACTGGATCTGGTCCTCGTGCACGCGGTCACCGTACTCGATCTTGTTTCAGAGGATGACGCCCGGATTGAGAATCGAGTCCGGGTCGAGTGTCGCCTTGATCCGCCGGGTCAGGTCCATCACGTCGGGACCCACCTGATCCGGCAACCACGCCTTCTTCAGCCGGCCCACCCCGTGCTCGCCGGTGATGGTGCCGCCCAGCGCGATCGCCAGGTCCATGATCTGCCCGAACGCCAGGTGCGCCCGCGCCGTCTGGTCGGCGTCGGTGGGGTCGTACACGATCAGCGGATGGGTGTTGCCGTCCCCGGCGTGCGCGATCACCGCCACCGTCACCGCATTGCGCTCGGCGATCTCGGCGACGCCCCCGACGAGTGCCGGCAGTGCCGGCAGGGGAACGCCGACATCCTCGAGCAGCAGGCTGCCGGTCCGTTCGACCGCCGGGATGGCCATCCGCCGCGCCGCCGCGAACGCCTCGCCCTCCTCGGGGTCGTCGGTCGAGAACACCTCGTCGGCGCCGGCGTCCTCGCACGCCTTCACCATCGTCGCGATCTCCTGCGCCGACGCCGTACCGGGCGCGTCGGACCGGGCGATGAGCATCGCCTCGGTGGTGCGGTCCAGCCCCATGTGCAGCGCGTCCTCGACCGCGTTGATCGAGGCACGGTCCATGAACTCGAGCATCGCCGGGCGCAACGTCGCCGTGACGGCCAGCACCGCGTCGGCCGCGGCCTGGACCGAGCCGAACGTGGCGACCATCGTCGACGCCGGCGGCTGCGGCGGGAGGAGCCGCAGCGTCACCTCGGTGATGACGCCGAGGGTGCCCTCGCTGCCGACGAACAGCTTGGTCAGCGACAGCCCCGCCACGTCCTTGACGCGCGGTCCGCCGAGCCGCACCGCGGTGCCGTCGGCGAGCACCACCTCGAGTCCGAGCACGTAGTCCGTGGTGACGCCGTACTTCACGCAGCACAGCCCACCGGCGTTGGTCGCCGCGTTGCCCCCGATGGTGCACATCTCGAACGACGACGGGTCGGGCGGATACCACAGCCCGTGCTCGGCCGCGGCCCGCTTGACCTCGGCGTTGAGCAGTCCCGGCTGGACGACCGCCGTGCGGGTGACCGGGTCCACGGCGACCGCCCGCATCCGCTCGGTGCTCAGCACGATCCCGCCCGGGACGCCGCCCGCCCCGCCGGACAGGCTGGTGCCCGCGCCACGCGGCACCACCGGCACCCGGTGCGTGCTCGCCCACCTCAGTGTGGCCTGCACGTCCGCCGTGCGGGTGGCCCGCACGACCGCGCGCGGCACCGCCGCGTCCGGGTCGCGGGCCCAGTCCTGCCGGTACCCGGCGAGCAGGTCCGGATCGGTGATCAGCGCGCCGTCCGGGAGCTGGTCGGCGAGTTCGGCGAGATCGGCGGGCACGGTCAGCCTGCCGGGGTGAGGTAGCGGGCGCGCAGCTTGTGCTTGACGAGTTTGCCGGTGGGCGTGCGCGGCAGGTCGTCGGAGAAGTCGATGCTGCGCGGCGCCTTGAAGTGGGAGACGCGCTCGCGGACGAAGTCGAGGAGCTCGCGCTCGACCTCGGGCCCGGGCTCGACGCCGTCGGCGAGCTGGACCACGGCCTTGACCTCCTCGCCCATCTCCTCGTTGGGGACCCCGATCACGGCGACGTCGTACACCTTGGGATGCAGGGTGAGCACGTTCTCCGACTCCTGGGGGTAGATGTTCACGCCGCCGGAGATGATGGTGAACGCCGCCCTGTCGGTGAGGTACAGGTAGCGCTCCTCGTCGAGGTATCCGATGTCGCCGCTCGTGGTCCACGTCGGATGGTCGGGATGGGTGGCCTGGCGGGTCTTCTCGGGATCGTTGTGGTACCGGAACGGATGCTCGTCCCCTTCCCACCACACGGTGCCGACCGCGCCGGTGGGTAGTTCGCGGCCCTCGTCGTCGCAGATGTGGACGATTCCCATGACCCCGTCGCGCCCGACCGACCCGGGATGCGCGAGCGCCTGCTGCGAGTCGATGAACGTGGCGCCGGCACCCTCGGTGGAGGCGTAGTACTCGTACACGACCGGACCCCACCACTCGATCATCGCGCGCTTGATCTCCGGCGGGCACGGTGCCGCCGCATGGATGGCGACCTTCAGGCTCGACACGTCGTACCTGCCGCGCACCTCCTCGGGAAGCTTGAGCATCCGCACGAACATCGTCGGGACCCACTGGCTGTGCGTGACCCGGTAACGGTCGATCAGGGCGAGTGCCTCCTCGGGCTCGAACCGGTCCATGAGGATCACGGTGCCCCCGACCGACTGGATGGTGCCGCAGAAGCGCAGGGGGGCAGCATGATAGAGGGGAGCGGGGCACAGGTAGACGGTGTCGGCGTCGAATCCGTACATCGGCGCGAACACCGCCGTGTAGGGATCCGGAACGTCCTGCACCTGGCCCTCGGGCAACTTCGGCTCGATGCCCTTGGGCCGTCCGGTCGTTCCGGACGAGTACAGCATGTCCTGGCCACGCGGCTGCGACTCGAGGGGCGAGGTGTCGAACGCCGCGAGTGCCTCGGAGTAGTCGTCGAAGCCGGGCAGCACACCGCCGTACACGAGCCGTCGGTCCACGTTCGGGTAGGCCTCGGTGCCGGTGTCGATCGCGGTGGCCGCACCGGCCGAGGCGACGAGCACCTTCGCACCGCAGTCGTTCACCACGTACGCGGCCTCGGACGGGGTCAGATGCCAGTTCACCACCGTGATGTACAGGCCGGACCGCAGCGCCGCCCAGTAAACCTCCATGACCCGCAGGTCGTTGTCGGAGATCAGCGCGATGTGATCGCCCGGCTCGAGGCCCGCGGCGCGCAGGTACTTCGCGAGGCGGACGGAGTTCTCGTCGAGCTGCCGGTAGGTGAGCGACTCCCCGGTGGCGGGCCGCACGATAGCGGGCTTGTCGGGCGTCGTGGCGACGAAGTTCCCAGGAAACATGTTCCCTGGTCTACCACAGCTGTGGCCCGGGTCACGTGAGTCGCGCGCCCGCGGTGCCGTCGCTCGACCGGACCGCCCGGCCGGGCGTACCCTCACCCGCACGTGCACGGCACCGCAACACGCGGACGGGAGGACGACGTGGCGCTCGCTCTCGAGAAGGACCGCCTGGTGTTCGAGTTCCCGGAGGTGCATCCCGCCGCCCGCATGGCCGTCTCCTTCCACCGCACCCTGCGGGTGCCGGACGACGGCAACACCTATCCGTTGCCGCCCGGCCTGGGCCGGTTCCCGCTGCGGACCGTCGCCGAACTCGACGAGGCCGCGCTGCCGTCTTCGTGGCGATCCCACGGCGGCCTCGTGATGCCGATGTGGCAGGCGGAGGCGTGCTGGCTCGGGTTCGAGTCCCGGTACCCGTTCCTGGTCAAGGTCGGCGCCGGGGACGTCGACGCGCTCACCGGCGAACCCTGGTCGCCGGAGCCGGACTTCGGACGCGAGGACTATCTCGAGGTGCCGGCGCAACCGTGGCTCGACGGCTACGTCGTGGCGCACGGCCGGGTGCGCCAGTTCGTCGCGATGCCGCTCGGGTCCGGCTACAGCCTCGAGGAGCAACTGCGGTCCGGGCCGGCGCGGGGCGGGATCCGCGTCGCGGCCCGCCCCATGCGGGCGCAGCGATGGGAGGAGCGCGCCGGATTCGACGCCCGGCGCCCGCTGCCCGCCTTCGCGCCGGCCCCGGCGATGGGACTCGGTGCCGGCGGATCCGTCGACCAGGGCGTCGCCACCCCGGTCGAGTCGCACGACGCGTGGGATCTCGACCACCGCTCCGTGGTCGAGGTGCACCTGGTGAACAGCGAGCAGTGGCGCGCGATCACGGACCAGGATCCACCGACCCGGCCCCCGGCCGCGAGCGACTACACGGCGCGCGGCTTCCCGTGGTTCGAACTCTACGACGAGACCGTCGCGCGGCAGGGGGCGGCGCCACTCGCGGACGTCGACACCGGGCGCCGGCGGGGAGAGCCGTTGCCCGACAACGAGACCGTCACCGTGCCCGAACCCGTCCGGATCCGGCCGGCCCCGCGCGAGCCTGGCCGTCGCGGATGATCCGACGGTATCGTCTGTCGACATGGGGCGGATCACCCAGCGTGTCGAACCGGAACCGCTTGCCGACTGGCTGATCGGGCACGGTCGCGCGGCGGTCGCCTTCGACGAGGCCGGGTCGGTCACCGCGCTGCCCGCGCGGGTCCGGCGGCGCGACGGCCGGTTGTGGGTCGGTGTGCCGCGGGAATCGGTGCCGCCGTCGGCCGGACTCGATCGGGTCACCGTCCTGCTCGACGACGGCGAATTCTGGTTCGAGCTGCGGGCGGTGAACTGGCGCGGACGCCTGACGCCGGCGGACGCCCCCGACGGTCGGGAGGACCTCGCCTGGTTCGTCTTCACGCCCCGACGCGCCACCGCGTGGGACTACGCGACCCTGCACGAGGAGCGGGACTCGTGAAGGCCGACGACGCCGTCGTGCGCGACTTCCTCGACCGCGCCCGCGTCGCGCGCCTGGCGACCCGCTCACCGAAGGGCGCGGCGGCCCTGGCGCCCCTGTGGTTCGTGCAGGTCGACGGCCGGCTGTACTTCGGCACCGGGCGCGACACCGTGGCGGCGCGCAACGCCGCCGCGAATCCCGACGTCGTCGTGCTGCTCGACGACGGCGAGCGCGGACCGGTCCTGCGGTTGCGCGGCCGGGCCACCGTGCGGCCGGGGGCGCCGCCCGCGGCCGTCACGGCCCGTTTCGGGCGGAAGTACTACCTGGGCGGATGGCGCTCGGAGCTGTCGCACGCGCGGAGCTGGTTCCTGCGTACCCGGTACTACGGGCAGAGCGCGCCGGCCACGATCGTCGTCGAACCGGGAGAGGCCGAGCTGCTGCGGCGGCCCTGAGGGGTGTCCCTCACGACGGCGGTCCGGCGTTCACGGCGGCGACGTGCCGCAGCCAGTCGGCCAGCGCCTGGAACCGCTGCCGATCGGGGTGGTGGAACACCACGGTGTCGGGATCCGTCGGCGCCGGCGCACCGTCCCGCCCGCTGCCCGTCACGATCCGGAGCATGCCGTCGGTCTGCGGCAGCGCCGGACGGAACTGCACGTCGCTCACGTCCCGCAACCGGATCCTTCTGGGCGTCAACGGAACCGGTCCCAGAGCTCGTGCCACGGGACCCTCCCGCAGGATCCACAGCCGGTCGCCCTGCACGACGATCTGCCCGCCCCACCCGTGGTACCGGCGCATCGGCAGCACCGGGTCGGGCGGGTCGGCGACCGGTCCGGGCGCCAGCCGTGGCACCGTCACCGGCGGCCCGTCGAGGACGCGCTCGTCGATCTCGTCGGCCGGGGTCACCGACACCGTCACCTCGGCGGCCAGCCGGGATCCGCTCACCGCGGCCCGTGCGGCGGTGCGCAGCCCCCGCCCGGACAGGTGCGTCACGATCGGCAGCAGACGCGCGCTGGACCGCCGGCCGAGATACCCGCACGGTCGATCGTCCACCCGCACCTCCACCAGCGCGCCGTCCGCCTCGTGCAGGGTGACGAGCAGGGCGTACTTGCCGGGCGGGTCGGCGTAGGGGTGCAGCAGGTCGAAGTGCTGTTCCTCCCCGGTGACCTGCAGGGTGCGACCCGAGGGCAGCAGCGTGTAGGGCACGTCCGGCGGATCGTTGCGGGGCACCAGCCTGGCCGGGGCGCCGAGGCTGACCGTGACGCGCGCGATGATGCGCCCGCTGCGGCCGGGGTCGTCGTTGTAGGTGCCCGCGTCCGCGGCCCAGATGCGGCCCGGCACGGTCGGCAGGTACCCGCCGGCGACGACGCGGCGCAGCACCGGCCCGTAGCGCAGCGCGTCGCCGTCGCCGAGGATCCCGACCGTCAGCCCGTCCGCGCGCACGCTCACGCCGTGCGTCTCCGGCAGCAGGGACACGTCCCTGCGGATCTCGGCGCCGGCCGGGTCGAACGCCGCACCGAGGGTCCGCACGATGTGCTCGGTCCAGGCGAACTCGCCCTCGATCTCGGTGTCGAACCGGTCCGGTCGGCACCCCCACAGCCGATACGGAACCAACTTGTCGCTCAACCGAACTCCACGCCCTGCGCCAGGGGGAGATCGCCGGAGAAGTTGACGGTGTTCGTGGCGCGGCGCATGTACGCCTTCCACGAGTCCGAACCCGACTCGCGTCCGCCGCCGGTCTCCTTCTCGCCGCCGAACGCGCCCCCGATCTCGGCGCCGGAGGTGCCGATGTTGACGTTGGCGATGCCGCAGTCCGAGGCGGCGAGGAAACGCTCGGCCTCACGCTGGTCGGTGGTGAAGATCGACGACGACAGCCCTTGGGGCACCCCGTTGTGCAGGGCGATCGCCTCGTCGAAGTCGTCGTAGGTCAGCACGTAGAGGATCGGAGCGAACGTCTCCTCGCGCACCACGTCCGTCTGCGCCGGCATCCGCACGACCGCGGGCCGGACGTACACCCCGTCGCCGGGGACCTCGACCGGATCGCCGCCCGTGACGAGAATGCCGCCGTCGAGCTCGGCGCGCTCGAGCGCCGCCCGCATCGCGGCGTGGGCACGGCCGTCGATCAGCGGGCCCACGAGCACCCCCTCGCCGAACGGATCACCCACCCGCAGTCCCGAATACGCCTTGGCGATCCGCTCGGTCAGTTCGTCGACGACCGAACGATGGGCGATGAGCCGTCGCAGGGTGGTGCAACGCTGACCGGTGGTGCCGGCCGCGGCGAACACCACGGCCCGCACGGCGAGGTCGAGGTCGGCGGAAGGGCCGACGATCGCACCGTTGTTGCCGCCGAGTTCGAGCAGGCAGCGCCCGAACCGCGCCGCCACCCGGGGCGCGACGATGCGGCCCATCCGGATCGAGCCCGTTGCGCTGACCAGCGCGACGCGGGGGTCGTCGACCAGCGCCTCACCGACGGCGGCGTCGCCGACGAGGACGTGGTGCAGGCCGCCGGGGGCGCCCACGTCGCGTGCGGCCCGTTCGAGCAGGGCGTGGCAGGCCGACGCGGTGAGCGGCGTCTTCTCCGACGGCTTCCACACCACCGGATCGCCGCACACCAGCGCGATCGCGGTGTTCCAGGACCACACGGCGACGGGGAAGTTGAACGCCGAGATCACCGCGACCACCCCCAGCGGATGCCACGTTTCCATCAGGCGGTGGCCGGGTCGCTCCGACGGCATGGTGTGGCCGTAGAGTTGGCGCGCGAGGCCCACCGCGAATTCGCAGATGTCGATCATCTCCTGCACCTCGCCGAGCGCCTCGGAAGGGATCTTCCCGGCCTCGAGCGTGACGAGTTCGGCGAGATCGGACTTGTGCTCGCCGAGCAGTTCCCCGAGCCTGCGGACCAGCCGTCCTCGCACCGGCGCAGGAACCTGCCGCCAGCGTTCGAAGGCCGTGCTCGCCGCGGTGACCGCGGCATCGACATCCTCCGCGCGTGCCGGGTGCAGGCGCGCGAGCTCCGAACCGTCGATCGGGCTGGTGACCGGGTGCGGGCCGTCGAGCGCGGGCGCGCCCGCCCCGCAGCGGCGCAGCGCGGCCACGGCGCGATCGTGGAGATTGCCAGTCGGATTCATCGTCGATGTCCTTTCCGGGTCGGTTAGCCTGCGCTGATGGCGGAAAACTCGAAGGAGTCCCTGGACGAGATCGACCGGCTGCTCATGCGCGAACTGGTGGTGGACGGCCGGGCGACGCTGGCCACGCTCGCCGAGAAGGCCGGGTTGTCGATCTCCGCGGTGCAGTCCCGGGTCCGCCGCCTCGAAGCCCGGCACGTGATCCGCGGATACACGGCGAAGGTAGATCCCGAGGCGCTCGGGCTGATGCTGTCGGCGTTCGTCGCGATCACTCCTCTCGACCCGTCCCAGCCGGACGACGCGCCGGCGCGGTTGCGGCACATCGACGCCATCGAATCCTGCCACTCCGTGGCCGGGGACGAGAGCTACATCCTGCTCGTGCGCGTCGCCTCACCGCGGGCACTCGAACAACTCCTCCAGGAGATCCGCGCGACGGCGAATGTAGCCACCCGCAGCACGGTCATCCTCCAAACATTTTACGAACGATAGCGTGGCTGTGGATCGATCTTCCGGCATGTGACCGTCGAGGGGAGAAATTTGACGTACCCTCGTGGCATGAGCACTGCATTCCGACACCCGGACGGTGCCCGCGAGCTGCCCCCGAGCCGGGTACATGCCGTTCTGCGCGAACATCTGCTGGTGGACGGGTTCGATCTCGTCCTCGACCTCGACCGATCACGGGGGGTGCGGCTCGTCGACCAACGGGACGGCACGGCCTACCTCGACATGTTCGGGTTCTTCGCGTCCTCCGCGCTCGGGATGAACCACCCCGACATCGTCGACGACCCGGCGTTCACCACCGAACTCGCCGCGGCCGCCGCGAACAAGCCGAGCAACTCCGACATCTACACCGTGGCGATGGCCCGGTTCGTCGACACCTTCGCCCGGGTGCTCGGCGACCCGGCCCTGCCGCACCTGTTCTTCGTCGACGGTGGCGGACTCGCGGTGGAGAACGCACTCAAGGCGGCCTTCGACTGGAAGAGCCGGCTCAACGAGGCTCGCGGACTCGGCTCCGACCTCGGGGGCAGCGTTCTCCACCTCTCCGAGGCGTTCCACGGCCGCACCGGTTACACGATGTCCCTCACCAACACGGACCCGGTGAAGACGGCCCGGTACCCCAAGTTCCGCTGGCCGCGCATCGACGCGCCCTACCTGGCCGCCGACCGCGACGTCGAGGCCGCCGAGGCGCACGCACTGCAGCAGGCGCACCGGGCGTTCGCCGAGAACCCGCACGACATCGCGTGTTTCATCGCCGAACCCATCCAGGGCGAGGGCGGCGACCACCACTTCCGGCCCGAGTTCTTCCAGGCCATGGCCGAACTGTGCCGCCGGCACGATGCGCTGCTGATCTTCGACGAGGTGCAGACCGGCGTCGGGCTGACCGGAAGCACATGGGCGTACCAGCAGTTCGGCGTCACCCCCGACATCGTCGCCTTCGGGAAGAAGACCCAGGTCTGCGGCATCATGGCCGGCGGCCGGATCGACGAGATCCCCGACAACGTCTTCGCGGTCTCGTCGCGCCTGAACTCCACCTGGGGCGGCAACCTGACCGACATGGTCCGTGCCCGGCGCATTCTCGAGGTGATCGAGCGGGACCGGCTCGTCGACCGAGCGCGGATGACCGGGGCACATCTGCTGTCCGGGCTGAAGCAGCTCGCCGTCCGCCACCGGCTGGTCGGCGAGCCCCGAGGGCGCGGCCTGATGTGTGCGTTCACCCTGCCCACACCGGCGGTGCGCGACGCCGTGCTCACCCACCTGCGGGTCGACGAGCACGTGCTGATGATCGGCACCGGGCAGCGCGGCATCCGGTTCCGGCCGCCGCTGACGGTCACCACCGCCGAACTGGACGAGGCACTCGACGCCCTGGATCGGGTCCTGGGGACGATCGCGCGGACCTGACGGCCCCCTCGGAGTCGCCGCGGGGCGGCGGAGGTGACCCGCGCGGTGTGCGATCGCGAACCGTCCACCGGGTGTTCCGGTCAGGACCCGGCGTCGACGCGGAACGGCAGGGTGACGTCGACGGTCGTGCCGCCGCCCTCGGGGCTGTCGAGGACGAACTCGCCGCCGAGCGCGGCCGTCCGATCGCGCAGCCCGTCGAGCCCCCCGCCGGGCGTCGGCCGCGCGCCACCGCACCCGTTGTCCCCGATCGTCATACGCAGCATGTCGCCCGTCCGGTGCAGGCCGATCCGGACGACGGTGGCCCCGGAGTGCTTACCGGCGTTGGTGACGGCCTCCGCGCCGATGAGGTACGCGGCGAGTTCGACGGGGGCCGAGGGGCGTTCGCCGAGCGCGTCGTCGATGTCCACGGGCACGGGTGCCCGCTCGGCCAGTGAGCGCAGCGCCGCCGCGAGTCCGCGCTCGGTGAGCACCGCCGGATACACGCCTCTGGCGAGCTCTCGCAGTTCCCGCAGCGCGACGTCGAGTTCGGCGGCACCGTCCGCGAGCAGCCGCCGCAGGGTCGGCTCGTCCCCGGCACGCTGTGCACGGCGCAGCAGCAGCGACGCGGCGACGAGACGCTGCTGCGCACCGTCGTGCAGGTCGCGCTCGAGGCGCCGGCGCTGGACGTCACCGGCCGTGACGATCCGTTCGCGGGAGCGCCGCACCTCGTCGAGCCGGAGCTGCAGGTCCGCGTGCAGCCGCTCGTGCTCGAGGGCCAGGCCGGTGGCGCTGCGGACCGCGGCGAGCAGCTCGGGTTGCGTCTCGAGCGACGGGTCGTACACCAGCGCGCCGACCGGTGTGCCGGCGCGCTCGAGGACGGTCGCCGCCCGGGGATCCGAGCGGCGGGGCAGAGCACGCACCGCACCGTCCGGATCGACGTACGCCGCCCGCTCCGGGACGTACGTCCACAGCACCAGGCTCGGGTCGTGCACGGCGCGTCGGAGCGCGTCGACGAACCCGGCACCGAGCGGCGCGGTGCCGATCTCGACCATCGCGTCGCTGACCGCAGCTCGGGCGAGCCGGTACCGGAGTAGGCCGATCGCGACCGCGAGCGGGAACAACGCCGTGGCCGGGTAGCGCAGGTTGAGCACCCAGGTCGGGGGCGACCAGGGCAGGTTCACCGCGCTGGAGAGCACGGCGAGTGTGATCACCGCCGAGAGGCCGTATGCGACCCCGAGCGGTGCGAATCCCGACCGGTACGCGGGCGACCCCGAACGCCAGCGCACGATCACCACCACCACGAGCGTCACCACGATCAGGAACGCGCAGAACCCGACGACGAGCTGCACGGTCCGCGCGAGGGACGGATCATCGCGCAGGAGAAGTAGATTCGTCGATGTCGACGGGGATGCCGCGGGTGCGGTCCGCGGATCGAAGAACAGCCACTCGGCCACGATGCCGACGGTGGCGAGGATCCAGGCGGCTCCGACGAACAGGCGTTGCCACGGTCGTTCCAGCCGACCGGTCGGGAATCCCACGAGGGCCTGGAGCAGGACGGGTAGGTACAGGTTCGTCGCCACCGCGCCGACGGTGAAGGCCACGGGTTCGCCGGAGCGCCGCAGACCGCCGAGGAACCACAGCAGGCCGGCCATGAGGATGAGAGGACCGGTCAGGTCGTGCGGGCGGGTGTTCCATGCGATCGCCCCGGCCACGACGAACGCCACACCGGCGCCGAGGAACAGCCCCAGTTCGGTCGGCCCGAACACCGGGAGGAACGGGCCCTCGGCGGCGGCGAAGGACTCGCGCGGCCCGAGCAGGAGCGTGCGCGCCGGATCCCGCAGTCCCGTCGGCGACCGGTCCACCGTGGCGGCGATCGCCGCGACCAGCACCGCAGTGACCACGACGAGTAGCTGGATCACTCGTTGCCGCACCCCGGCCTCCTCCCGGACCGTCTCAGTCTCCTCCCGCGTCGGCGTGGGCACCACCGTGCTGGCACGGGACGCCTCCGGTGTCACCACGGTGCCGGAATCCGGTGTCACCACGGATCCGCCGACCGTCTCGGCTGCCGGCGCAGCCGGCATGAGTGCGGCTGCCGGCGCAGCCGGTACCCGTGTCGATCGATCGGTCGACGAGGGGGCACACACGGACACCGTCACCGGGCTGCCGGAGTTCCCCGGCCGCGCGACGCCGGTGGCACGGTCACGACAGCGTGAACCCACCCCGTTAGGGTGGGCCCATGTCGGACTCCGCCGCCGGTAGCCCTGCCCGAACGCCGGGGCCCGGGCTCGAACCGAAGTCGATCCCCAACCTGCGCGACCTCGGCGGGTGGACCACCGGGGACGGCGCGTCGGTGCGCTGGGGCGTGGTGTACCGCTCGACCGACCTGAGCCGGGTCACCGACGCGGATGCGCGCGCACTCGAAGGACTGGGGCTGACGACGGTCGTGGATCTGCGAACGGCCGCGGAACGGGAGGCGGCGCCCGACCGGGTGCCGGCCGGCGTCCGGCATGTGCCGCTCGACGTGCTCGCCGATCGTGAGCACGGTTCGATCGCCGCACACATGAAGGAGTTGCTGACCGACGCCGCGTTCGCCCGGGAGGTTCTCGGGGACGGCCGTGGCGCCGAGTACCTGCGGGGCAGCTATCGCGACTTCGTGCTGCTGCCGAGCGCCCGGGCGGCGTACCGGACGCTGCTGCGCTCGCTGCTCGTCGAGGACGGGACCCCGGTTCTCGTGCACTGCACCACCGGCAAGGACCGCACCGGCTGGGCCGCAGCCGTGCTGCTGCTGGCGCTCGGTGTGGATCGCGACTCGGTGTTCGAGGACTACCTGCGGACCAACGAGATGCTGCTGCCGGCGTTCGAACCGATTCTCGCCGCGCTCACCGCGAAGGGAGTCGAGCGTGCGGACCTCGAATCCGTTCTCGGCGTCCGCGCCGAGTACCTCGAGGTGGCGTTCGCGACGGCCGAGGACGAATTCGGGTCGTTCGACCGGTACCTCGACGACGGATTGGGGCTCACGACCGCCGATCGGGACCGACTCGGGCAGGCTCTGCTCGGGTGAGATCCGGACCGACGCTACCGCGCGACCCGGATCATCCGACGCGACCGTCCCACTCGCGCACCAGCCTCGCCGGCGCCGTGACCCGGAACGACATGTCGAGCAACTCGGCGATCTCGTCCCAGTCGACGTCGGCCCGCTCCAGATCGAACCCGATCCACCCCGACGGACCGAGGTACGCCGGGTCGTAGGTGTGGGGCTGCCCGAGCAGGGCCTCGCGCTCGGCGGCGTCCGGTTTGACGATCAGCGATCGCGGGAACTGCACGCCCGTGGCCTTGACGGACCCGCCGTACACGGCGAACGCAGTCCTCGTGTAGAAGAACGGCCTGCCGTGCGAGATCTTCTCGGCGGCACCCGGGAAGGTCAGCGCCAGCCCACGTACCCGTGTCAGCAGCGGATCGGCCTCGTCGAACATGACGGGATGCGGCATGCGCGCAGCGTACCGTCCGGCGGTGACACCACGACCGGCGTCCGTTCTCGCTGTTCGCGACGTCCCGGGCGGCGGGGAAGTCGTCCCGGCGGACGCGGGCGCCTACGTCCGTGCGCGGGAACGACGACGCACCGCGGCGTACAGCGCGATGCCGAGCAGCACCCCGGCCAGGTCCGCGCACCAGTCCCACACCGACCCCGACCGGCGCACCGCGACGGCGGCCTGGAGGACCTCGGTGAGCGCCGCGTACACGGCGAGCCAGGCGACGGTCGCGGCGGGCGGGATCCGGGCGAAGCGGGAGGCGTACGCGAGCACCGCGAACATCAGCGCGTGCGTGATCTTGTCGGCGTGCGGGAAGCCGGACGGGGTCGTATCGCCCGGCAGCATGAGCAGCACGGTGACGACCACGAGCGTGAGCGTCACCGGCGCGAACCGGGCGGTCATGGACGTTCGGTGACCGTCATGCCCCAGGCGCCCTCGGCGAACCGTCGCACGGCCGCCGAACCTGCGGCCAGGGCGGCGGAGCCGCCGGGTTCGGCGGTGCCGATCAGTGTCCCGTCGGGACGCAGTTGGACGGTGGCTTCGACGGCGGCGGTCGTCGCCTCCCGGACCGACCAGTGGTAGCCGGTGTCCGCGGCCCACGCCTCGGGGTCCTCGGCGAGCAGATACCAGTTGCCCGCGTTGATCTCGACGGGCTCCACTCAGCAGCCACCCTTCGTGCCCTTGGTCGCGGAGAACAGGATTCCCGCGACCGGGATCAGCAGGAACCACAGCCAGTTGTCGAAGACGAAGAACAGCACCAGCGCGACGAACGGGACCAGCGCCATGGCGGTGGTGCGCCACTTCTCCCACTGCTCGGCCTTCGCGGTGTCCTGTACCGGCGCAGGCGTGTTCGGGGTCGCGGGGGGCAGGTCGGTGAACAGGGTGTCGAGCTCGGCGCGGGTGGTGGCCGCTGCCGCCTTCGCGCTGCGCTCGTCGAATTCGGTGAGGGTGAGCCGGCCGGCACCGAAGTGCTCACCGAGCAGGTTCAGTGCCTGTTCGCGTTCGACGGTGCCGATACGGACCTCGGGGGAGTCGGCCATGGGTCCACACTAATGTGTCGTCAGCGACCGGTCCCGCCGGTGCCGGTCCGGAATGCTCTGGAGATGATCAGGATCAGCGCGACCGCGGAGATCAGCAGCGCCACCGGATGCCGCAGTACCAGGGCCGGGGCGACGGCGAACATGCTCATCGCCAGCAGCCACACCACGTCGGGAATGTCGCGGGGGGCGGGCGGTTGCGGTTCCCGGGGGGCGGGGGCCGGAGCGACATCGCGCAGGAAGGCCGGCTCGGCCGGACGTGGCCGCCCGCCGCGGGCGCGGACGGCGAGGACGGCGACGGTGGCGGCGGCGCCCGCGCCCGTCATGATCCACACGCCCGGTTCCAGGAGTGCGTGGAGCGCGAACAGTCCGAGCACCACGACCGGGACCAGGAACCACCACCCGCGCCGACGTCCGTCGGTCCGGCCGGTCAGGGGAGGCAGGTCGGTGAACAGGAGTGCGAGGTCGCGGCGGGTGGTGGCGGCGGCGATGCGACCGCTGCGGTCCTCGAATTCGGCGAGGGTGAGCCGGCCGGCACCGAAGTGCTCGCCGAGCAGGACCTGAGCTTGCTCGCGCTCGACCGTGCCGACACGGATTTCCGGTGAATCGGCCATGTCACCACCCTAGACCCGGGACGGCCGACGGCGCGCCCCCGGAATCCGAGGATTCCGGGGGCGCGCCGTCGGACGCGGGACTACTTGAGCTCGGCGAGCACCGTGCCCTGGGTGATGGCGGCGCCCGGCTCGACCGCCAGGCCCGTGACGACACCGGCCTTGTGCGCGTTGACCGGGTTCTCCATCTTCATGGCCTCGAGCACCACGATCAGGTCGCCCTCGGCGACCTCCTGGCCCTCGGAGACCGCGACCTTGACGACGGTGCCCTGCATCGGCGCGGTGACCGCGTCACCGGAGGCCTTGCCGCCGTGGGCGCCGCCGCGCTTGCGCGGCTTCGGCTTCTTGCGCAGCGCCCCGCCGGCCGCAGCGCCACCGGCGCCGAGGGTGAACTGACCGGGCAGCGACACCTCGACGCGACGGCCGCCGACCTCGACGACGACGTTCTGCCGCGGCAGGGCCTCGTCCTCGTCCTCGGTCGCGGCCGCACCGCCGGTGTACGGCTCGACGGTGTTCTCCCACTCGGTTTCGATCCACTTGGTGTAGACGTCGAACTTCTCGCCGTCCCCGACGAACGCGGGGTGCTCGACGATGTGCCGGTGGAACGGGATCACGGTGGCCAGGCCGTCGACCTCGAACTCGGCCAGGGCGCGGCGGGCGCGCTCGAGCGCCTGCTGCCGGGTCTCGCCCGTGACGATCAGCTTGGCGAGCATCGAGTCGAACTGCCCGCCGATGACGTCGCCCTGCACCACGCCGGAGTCGACGCGCACACCCGGGCCCGAGGGCTCGCGGTACACGCTGATCGGGCCGGGGGCCGGCAGGAAGCCGCGGCCGGCGTCCTCGCCGTTGATGCGGAACTCGAACGCGTGCCCGCGCGGGGTCGGGTCCTCGGTGATCTCGAGCTTCTCGCCGTTGGCGATGCGGAACTGCTGGCGCACCAGGTCGATGCCCGCGGTCTCCTCGGTGACCGGGTGCTCGACCTGCAGGCGGGTGTTGACCTCGAGGAAGGAGACGGTGTCGCCCTGGACCAGGTACTCGACCGTGCCGGCGCCGTAGTAGCCGGCCTCGCGGCAGATGGCCTTGGCGGACTCGTGGATGCGGCGGCGCTGCTCGTCGGTCAGGAACGGCGCGGGGGCCTCCTCGACGAGCTTCTGGAAGCGGCGCTGCAGCGAGCAGTCGCGGGTGCCGGCGACGATGACGTTGCCGTGCTGGTCGGCGATGACCTGCGCCTCGACGTGGCGGGCCTTGTCGAGGTACTGCTCGACGAAGCACTCGCCGCGGCCGAAGGCGGCGACGGCCTCGCGGGTCGCGGACTCGAACAGCTCGGGGATCTCCTCGATGGAGTGCGCGACCTTCATGCCGCGGCCGCCACCGCCGAAGGCCGCCTTGATCGCGACCGGCACGCCGTACTCCTTCGCGAACTCCACGACCTCGTCGGCATTGGCGACGGGGTCCTTGGTGCCCGCGGCCATCGGGGCCTGGGCGCGCTCGGCGATGTGCCGTGCGGTGACCTTGTCACCGAGGTCGCGGATGGCCTGCGGGGAGGGGCCGATCCAGATCAGGCCGGCGTCGATCACGGCCTGGGCGAAGTCGGCGTTCTCGGACAGGAAGCCGTAGCCGGGGTGGATCGCGTCGGCGCCGGACTTGCGGGCGGCGTCGAGGATCTTGTCGAACACCAGGTAGGACTCGGCGGAGGTCTGGCCACCGAGCGCGAATGCCTCGTCGGCGAGCTTCACGAACTGGGCGTCGGCGTCGGGTTCTGCGTAGACGGCCACGCTCCCGTAACCGGCGTCCTTGGCGGCTCGGATGACCCGCACAGCGATCTCGCCGCGGTTGGCGACGAGCACCTTCGTGATGTGCGCGCTGGCATGACTGGGCACGGAGCCTCCTGTTGATCGATCGTTAGGTTATTGCCGTCTCTGGGAGTGTAGGCGCCAATCCGATAGACGATGTAACCGGATAGCCACTACACCCTACGGGTCGCCCGGAACCCGGCAACGTTACCGGTCGGTAGTCGGATCGCCCCGGTTCGCGGGTTCCGGCGTGTCCCACGCGCGACCCTCGCTCACCTCGTGCATCAATTCTCGGACCCGCTCGACGAACGGCGGCACGTTGGCCGCGGCGGTCGGCGTGTCGGGAAACCGGCCCGCCAGGTTCACGCCCTTCGGGCTGCGGTTGAACCACAGGAACACGTCGTGCGTGTAGCTGCGGCTGCGCAGTGTCCGGGCGTTCCACTGCGGCCACTGCGCGGCCATGGGGACGAAGCGAACGTCCATGTACGACACCAGGAATCGCGGTCGCATGGGTATCCCCAGCAGTTCGCCGACGAGGTCGAACGGGACCCGGGCGCTCGCCCGGGTGCGGCGCAGTTCGGCACCGGCGCGCGCCACGAGCGTCGCGAAGTCCGCGGTCCCGGTCGTGTCGATCTCGACCGGACGCAGCCCCACGAACCAGCCGAGGGCTCCGGCCCACATCGGGCCGCTGCGGGTGTGGGCGGGCGCGATCGTCCGGAACAGTTCGATCCCCGCGAGTTCGACCGCGGCCCGGGCGAGACACGCCAGCGTGCCGGCGAAGAATCCGTGCCCGGCCTCCCGGCAGCGGGCGGCGAACCGGTTGGCCCGTTCGTCGTCGAGCATCCGCACGGACAGCCGACGCTGCGGCGACCCGTCGACGGGCCGGGGGCCGAGGGGCAACGGGAACTCGGGCATGCCGCCGCCGGCGGTCAGGGCGTCTCGCCAGATCCGCACGGCCTCGTGGTCGCCGGCCAGGTCGGCGGCGTCCGCCCGTTCCGCGGCACCGAAGTCGATGTAGCTGCCCACGGGGAACAATCCGGCCGGCCGGCCGGATCGCTCCTGCTCGTACAGGGCGGTGATCTCGTGGGCGACCAGGACGACCGAGTAGGCGTCGGCCACGGCAGGGTCAGCGGCGAAGAACACCGTGAACGACGAGCCGGACGCGTCCGCGTCCTCGGGTTCGAGGGTGGCGAAGACGTACGCCGGCCACGTGTGCGGTTCGGTGCAGTCGGCGAGCAGTTGCTCGAGGTGCTCGCGGATGTCGTCCGGAGCGGAGGGCAGGTGTCGGACGTACCGGACCGACACCGCACCGGCGGGCGCGGTGCGCCGGGTCGCGCCGGCGGGCGCGGTGCGCCGGGTCGCGCCGGCGGGCGCGGTGCGCCGGGTCGCGCCGGCGGCCGCGTCGCGCCGGTGCGCGCCGGTGGCCGCGTCGCCGCCCAGGGCGACGTGGCTGCGCAGCGGTTCGTGGCGGTCGATCCAGCGTTCGAGGGCCCGCCGGAACGGTTCCTGTTCGAGATGCCCGCGGACCTCGAAGGCGGTACCCAGCCACGCATCCGGAACGTCGCCGTATCGGCTGCCCGCGGTGCGGCGCAGATGCGCCTCGTGGACGTACGACACCGGCCGCGGATCGGTCGTCCAGGCATCCTCCGCGGCGCACGGCAGCCATTCGGTCAGCACACCCGCCGGGATCGGGTAGTCCGCCAGCTCGGTGAACTCCATGACATCTCAGGTGCGCAGATGCCGCTTGATGCGCGCCAGCATTGCGCTCATCCCTCGCAGGCGCAGCGGGCTGACAGCTTCGGCCAGGCCGAGGGCCGAGTAGAAGTCGTCGGGGACCTCGAGGATCTGTTCGGCACTGAGGCCGTCGAGCCCCTGATGCAGGATGGACGCGAAGCCGCGGGTGGTCGGGGCCTCGGGGGGCGCGCTGAAGTGCAGCCGCACATGCTCACGGTCGGCCGTGTCGACCGACAGGAACAGCGGTGACTGGCACTCGGGCACCGGCTCCATCGCCGCCTCCTCGAGTTCGGCGGGAATCGGCGGAAGTTCCCGGCTGAACTCGAGCAGCAGCTGCAGCTTGTCCTGGCCGTCGACCGCGGCGAAGTCGTCGACGATCTCGGCGAGAGGTGCGGGCAGGGTCACCGGGCCGGCACCTCCCCGGGCTCCTCGCCCTTGACGATCGGCACCCGTACCGCATTGCCCCACTCGGTCCACGACCCGTCGTAGTTGCGGACGTGCTCGTAGCCGAGGAGATGGGTCAGCACGAACCACGTGTGGCTCGACCGTTCGCCGATGCGGCAGTACGCGACGACGTCGGCGTCCCGCGGGATGTCGGCGTAGATCTCCTCGAGCTCGGTGCGCGACCGGAACCGGCTGTCCGGTGCCGCTGCCCGCGCCCACGGAATGGACACCGCGGTGGGGATGTGCCCGCCCCGCAGCGCACCTTCCTCGGGGTAGTCCGGCATGTGGGTGCGCTCGCCCGTGTACTCCTGCGGGGAGCGCACGTCCACGAGCGGTCCCTTGCCGAGGTGGTCAAGGACGTCGTCCTTGAACGCCCGGATCGCGGCGTCGTTCCGCTCGACCACCGGGTAGCCGCTGGTGGTGCTCACCGGGATGTCGAGGGTGGTGTCGCGGTTCTCGGCGATCCAGGCGTCGCGGCCGCCGTCGAGCAGGCGCACGTCCTCGTGACCGAACAGCGTGAACACCCACAGCGCGTAGGCGGCCCACCAGTTCGACTTGTCGCCGTAGACGACGACCGTGTCGGTGCGGCGGATGCCCTTGCGGTCCATCAGGGCGGCGAACTGGGCGCCGTCGATGTAGTCGCGGGTGACCGGGTCGTTGAGGTCGAGATGCCAGTCGATCTTCACGGCGCCGGGGATGTGGCCGACGTCGTACAGCAGCACATCCTCATCCGATTCGACGACCTTCACCTCGGGTGCGCCCAGGTGGGCGGACAGCCACTCCGTCGACACCAGGCGGGTCGGATCGGCGTAGGCGGCGAAGGACGGGTTGGCGTCGGGCGCGACGGGCACAGGTGGCTCCTGAGGCAGTGGTGACAGTTCGGTGATCGACAATCCGGTGACGACGTGCGCCGTCGATTCTAGGCGGTACCGTCGGGCAACGTGCTGTGCTCCCCGTCCGCCCCGACGGACCTCGCGACCCGCGCCGACATCGATCGGCTGCTGCGCCGGTTCTACGAGCGCGCGCTGGTCGATCCCGTGCTCGAGGCGCCGTTCTCGACCCTCGCCGTGATCGGCCTCGACGACCATCTCCCGACGATCGGGGACTTCTGGGAGCAGGTGCTGCTGCGCACCGGCCGCTACCGCGGCGCCCTGGTGCCGGTGCATGCCGCGCTGCACCGCCAGTACGGGCTCGACGCGGCCCGATTCGACCGCTGGGTGCGGCTGTGGAACGAGGCCGTCGACGAGTTGTTCGCCGGGACGAACGCCGACCGCGCCAAGGCGAAGGCGGCGTCGATCGCGGCGGCGCTCAGCGCGCGGCTGGATCGAGCATCGTCAGCATGAGCCGCGACGGCTCGACTGCTCGTACCGCGTGCGGCAGGCGGGTGGTCATGTGCACCACCCCGCCCGGCTCGAGGTCGACGGTGCGCCCGTCGGCGGTCACCTGCAGGTGGCCGGTGAGGGCCTGCAGCAGGACCGGAAACGCGGCCGTGTGCTCGCGCAGTTCCTGCCCGGCGTCGAAGGCGAAGACCACGACGCGGGCACCCTCGGCGACGAGGACGCGCTGCGGGCGCGGTCGGTCCGGGTAGGGCTCGACGGCGTCGCGGACGTCGGCGAGGTGCGACAGGGCGGGGGCGGCGGGTTCGGGCTGCGGCGCGGCGGGGCTCACGACCGCAGGCTACCGCGGCTTCGTCGCGACGATCGCCCTACCGCGGCTTCGCCGCGACGATCGCCCTACCGCGGCTTCGCCGCGACGATCGCCCTACCGCGGCTTCGCCGCGACGATCGCCCTACCGCGGCTTCGCCGCGACGATCGCCCTACCGCGGCTTCGCCGCGACGATCGCCACGGCCGCGATCGACTTGCGGTACGTCGTGAACGTCGCGCGCATGCCCAGCACCCGCTTGCGGGCGTCGCCGTCGCGCAGCACGTTGCGTACGAAGCGCAGGGTGCCGAGGACGCCCTCGTCGGCGACGAACCGCGCGGGCCGCAGCAACGCCATCGGGGCGAGCCGCACGACGTCGACGCGCAGGCCGGCGTCGGTGAGCAGGGACCGCCACTCGGCGACGGTGAGCGGACGGGCGTTGACCTTGATGGAGCGGGCCAGGCCCTGCCGGATCTCGGTCTTCACCGCGTCGTCGAGCTCGTCGGGCACGAGGGCGAGCTCGTGGATCGCGTACCGGCCACCGGGGCGCAGCGTGCGCACGGCCTCGGCGACGATGCGGGCCTTGGCGGCGTCGGTCTGCATGGTGAGCATCGCTTCGCCGACGACGACGTCGGCGTCCGCATCGGGAAGGCCGGTGGCCGCGGCGTCCGCGACGACGCAGCGACCGCGGTCGCCGATCGCGTCGCGGGTCAGCGCCGCGGCGGTCTCGTCGTGCTCGACGCCGGTGTACGAGAGCGGCGCCGAAGCCAGGATCTCCCGCGCGGTCCGACCGAGGCCGGGGGCGAGTTCGACGACGTCGCTGCCCTCGATGCCCGCGTCGGCGAGCAGGCGCGTGGTCATCCCCGCGCCGCCGGGACGCAGCACGCGCTTGCCGAGGCGAGCGAGCAGCCAGTGGCCGGGCAGGTGGGCGGAGTCGCGCTCGGACATGGGCAGGGCATGGGGATCGCTCATGCCTCGATGTTAAGGGAAGGCAATCCTAAATAGAAGGGGCCTCGGCGGTGTTCGACGCCCAGAGCCGCGCCACCGACACGCCCACCTCGGCGAGCAGTCGTCGCACCAGCGGCAGGCCGATCCCGATCACCGAGGACGGGTCGCCCTCGACGCGCTCGACGAACCACCCGCCGAGGCTGTCGAGCGTGAACGCCCCCGCCACCTGCAGCGGCTCGCCGCTGGCCAGGTAGGCCTCGAGGTCGGCGTCGGTGGGGCGGCCGAAGTGGACGGTGGTGCTGCTGTGGCCGGCGGCGCGGGCGACGACTTCGCCGCCGCCCAGGCGCAGGACGCTGTGGCCGGTGAGCAGGTCGGCGCTGCGGCCCGCCATCGCCCGCCAGCGCTCGCGGGCGACCTCCACGGTGCCCGGCTTGCCCTGGAGCTGCCCGTCGACCAGCAGCATCGAGTCGCAGCCCACGACGAGGGTGTCGTCACCGAGACAGTCGCGCACGAGGGCCGGCACGACGTCCGCCGCCTTCGCCCTCGCGAGCTCGGTGACCACCAGTTCGGGTGCCGCGGCGGGACCGAGCTCGGCGATCAGTGCATCCTCGTCCACCGCCGAGACCCGCACGATCGGGTCGACCCCGGCCGCGCGCAGCACGGACAGCCGGGCCGGGGACGCCGACGCGAGCACCAGCCTGGCCACGATCAGCCCAGGTTCGGGTACGAGTACGGCGAGAACGGCGCCGTCCGGCGGTGCATCCGCGTGGGGTCGCCCCACGTCTCGCGCGGGCGGTCGTCCTCTGCCGGGGCGGCGGATCCGGAGGCCGCGGCGAGCACCGCGACCAGCGCGGCGATCTCGACATCCGAGGGGTTGCCCTTGACGATCCGGATCGCCGCGGACGTCTCGGGGCCGGCGGTCTCGGCCGCCGGCGCCGTCGACTCGGCCGACTCTGCCGACTCGGCCGCTGCGACCTCGGTCACCTCGGTGTCGATGATGGTCTTCTCCTCAGCTACCGCAGTCACAACACACCTCCCGGGAGGTTACCGGAGGCGGCGGGCAGGGCGCGGGAGCGGGCGCGCTGCGCGTTCGAAGTCATGTCGTCCCTCTCGTGGGTCGGGGCCCGGCCGGCTCGGCGGAACCGAACCGGCCGGGATGGTCTCGGCCGAGTGGCCGTCAGAGGGGGATGTTCCCGTGCTTCTTCGGCGGCAGCGTGACCATCTTGCGCTCGAGCAGCCGCAGGGCCGCCACGATCTGCCCGCGCGTGTGCGACGGCGGGATGACCGCGTCGACGTAGCCGCGCTCGGCGGCGACGTACGGATTCACCAGGGTGTCCTCGTACTCGTTCTGCAGCTCGAGGCGCAGCGCGTCGACGTCCTCGCCGTTCTTGGCCGCTTCGAGCAGGCGCTTGCGGTAGACGAAGCCGACGGCACCGGAGGCGCCCATCACGGCGATCTGCGCGGTCGGCCACGCCAGGTTGACGTCCGCACCCATGTGCTTCGAGCCCATCACGTCGTACGCGCCGCCGTAGGCCTTGCGCGTGATGACGGTGATCTTGCCGACGGTGGCCTCGCCGTACGCGTACAGCAGCTTCGCGCCGCGGCGGATGATGCCGTTGTACTCCTGCTCGGTGCCCGGCAGGAAGCCCGGCACGTCGACGAGGGTGACGATCGGGACGTTGAACGCGTCGCAGGTGCGCACGAAGCGCGCGGCCTTCTCCGAAGCGTCGATGTCCAGGCAGCCCGCGAACTGGGTGGGCTGGTTGGCGACGATGCCGACGCTGCGGCCGTCGACGCGGCCGAAGCCGACGATGACGTTCTGGGCGCGCTCGGCCTGCACCTCGAGGAACTCGTCGTCGTCGAGCAGGCGACGGATCACCTCGTGCATGTCGTAGGGCTGGTTCGCCGAATCCGGGATCAGGGTGTCGAGCTCGAGATCCTCCTCGGTGAGCGAGTCCTCGATCGAGCCGACGATCGGGTCGGTCGGCGCCGTGCGGGGCGCGGCGGCCTGATTGTTGCTCGGCAGGTACGACAGCAGGTCCTTGACGTAGTCCAGGGCGTCCTGCTCGCCGTCGGCGACGTAGTGCGCGACCCCGGACTTGACCATGTGCGTGTGGGCGCCGCCGAGATCCTCCATGGTGACGTCCTCGCCGGTGACGGTCTTGATGACGTCGGGTCCGGTGACGAACATCTGGCTGGTCTGGTCGACCATCACCACGAAGTCGGTCAGGGCGGGGGAGTAGACGTGTCCGCCGGCGGCCGGGCCCATGATCAGCGAGATCTGCGGGATCACGCCGGAGGCCTGCACGTTGCGGTGGAAGATCTCGCCGTAGAGGCCGAGGGAGACGACGCCTTCCTGGATGCGCGCGCCGGCGCCCTCGTTGATGCCGATCAGAGGACGGCCGGTCCGCAGCGCGAGGTCCATGACCTTGACGATCTTCTCGCCGTAGACCTCGCCGAGACTGCCGCCGAACACGGTCGCGTCCTGCGAGAACACGCACACGTCGCGGCCGTCGACGGTGCCGTAGCCGGTGACGACGCCGTCGCCGACCGGCCGGTTCTCGGCCAGGCCGAAGTTGGTGCTGCGGTGGCGGGCGAGCTGGTCGAGCTCGACGAACGAGCCTTCGTCGAGCAGCGCTTCGATGCGCTCACGGGCCGTGAGCTTGCCCTTCGCGTGCACCTTCTCGACGGCGGCCGCACCGCTCGGGGCCTGCGCCTGAGCCTGGCGATTGCGCAGGTCCGCCAGCTTGCCGGCGGTCGTGTGGATATCGGGCGTGCTCGCCGCCTCGGGCGCGGACGGCTCCTGGACAGTGGTCATGGGCCATGAGCTTAGCGAGCGTCAGTCAGCGAGCGCGCACCGAGCCCCCGCTTGTGTTGAATCATTGAACTGAAGCTACCGGCGAGTACGGTTCGCCGCCCATCCTAGGCTGTGCGGATGCCCACCGAACCCGAACCGCAGCGTCCGCCCGTCGACCCCGCGCCCGCGCGAGGCGAACTCGACGTCGAACGGTTGCGCGCCGCCCTCGTGCGCGGCGCCGATCCCGACGCGTTCTACCGGCGCCTCGACGTGGTCACCGAGACCGCCTCCACCAACGCCGACCTGCTCGCTGTCGCCCGCGACCCCGGCACCGACCGCCGCGTGCTGCTCGCCGAGTTCCAGCACGGCGGCCGGGGGCGGCACTCGCGGGGATGGGCCGGCGTTCCCCGCGCTCAGGTGATCGTCTCGGTGCTGCTGCGCATGCCCGGCATCGACCTCGCCGACCTGGGCTGGCTGCCGCTGCTGGCCGGCACCGCGACCGTCGACGCGATCCGGTCGGTGACCGGGGTCGATGCCGAGCTGAAATGGCCCAACGACGTCCTCGTCGAGGGCCGGAAGGTAGCCGGAATTCTCGCCGAGGTCGCCGGAACCCATCCCGAGCCCGCCGTGGTGGTCGGGATCGGACTCAACGTCTCGCTCACCGAGGACGAGTTGCCGGTACCCACCGCGACGTCGCTCGCGCTCGCCGGGGCGACCGATCTCGATCGCACCGCACTCGCCGAGGGGCTGCTGCGCGAACTCGGCCGCCGCTGGCAGCAGTGGTACGTCGCGGGCTGGGACGTCACCGGACCGGCCGCGGCGTACCGCGAACGGTGCGGCACGCTCGGGCGCCGGGTGCGAGCGGTGCTGCCCGGCGACACAGAACTGCACGGCGTCGCGGTCGACGTCGACGAGCAGGGCCGCATCGTCATCACCCCGGACGACGGCGGCGAGCCGATCGCGGTGTCGGCCGGGGACATCACCCACCTGCGCCCGGTGCCCTGACCCGCCCTCGAGCACCCCGCATCGCGGCTGTGTCATCGTGTCCGGCATGGGATACCCGGAGGACGCCCTCGCCGCCGAGGAACGGCTGCTGCTGCACCGGCACCCGCACTGGAAGATGCTCATCGTCCCGGCGGCGATCTTCCTCCTCGCCACCGCGCTCGCCGGATTTCTGCTCGGCCTGAGCCAGGCCCGGCTCGACGGCTCCACCGCGAGCACCCTGACGATCGTGCTCGCGGTGGCGTGGGCGGCGATCGTCGCCTGGCAGTGCCTGGCGCCGCTCGTCGGCTGGCTGTCGACCCACTTCATCGTCACCGATCGACGGGTCCTCGTCCGGCAGGGCGTTCTCACCCACTCCGGCATCGACATCCCGATGGGACGCATCAGCAACGTGCAGTTCCGGCACGGCCTGCTGGACCGGATCCTGCGCACCGGCACCCTCGTCATCGTCTCCGCGGCCGACGACCCGCTCGAATTCGACGACATCCCCGACGTGCAGCGCGTGCATGCCCTGCTGTATCAGCAGGCCTTCCACGCCGACCCGGTGCGGGGCGGGGAACCGCGGACCGACGGGCCGAGCCGCAAAGCCTGGTAACGCGCCGTGCGCCCGGTGCCGATCCGTACGCTGGATCCGTGACCGCAGTCCTGCTCGCCGAAGACGACGAAGCCATCGCCGCGCCCCTGTCCCGCGCGCTGGGCCGGGAGGGGTACGACGTCACCGTCGAACAGACCGGTCCCGACGCGCTCGAACGGGCGCTGTCCGGTGAGTACGAACTGCTCATTCTCGACCTCGGACTGCCCGGCATCGACGGCCTCGAGGTGTGCCGGCAGATCCGTGCCCACCGCTCCGACCTCGCCGTCCTGATGCTCACCGCCCGCACCGACGAGGTCGACTTCGTCGTCGGTCTCGACGCCGGCGCCGACGACTACGTCGGCAAGCCCTTCCGGCTCGCCGAGCTCATGGCCCGGGTCCGGGCGCTGCTGCGCCGCCGCGGGGGTGGCGAGCCCGAGGACGTCGTCGAGGTCTCCGGGATCCGGCTCGAACGGGCGGCCCGGCGCGTGCTCGTCGACGGCTCCGAAGTCACCCTCGCCAACAAGGAATACGAACTGCTGCGGGTGCTGCTCGAACACGCCGGCCAGGTGGTCTCCCGTGACGCCATCCTGCAGGAGGTCTGGGGCGACGCCGACCTGCGGGGTTCCAAGACCCTCGACATGCACATGTCCTGGCTGCGCCGCAAGATCGGCGACGAGGGCCCGGCCGGGGAACGACGCATCGCTACCGTCCGCGGTGTCGGATTCCGGCTGAACACCGACTGACGGGGCCGGGGTGCGCAGCCGAATCCTGTTCGCGGTCCTCGCGGGCTCCCTGCTCGTGGCCCTGCTGCTCGGAGTCCCGCTCGCCTACACCGCCTGGTTGTTCGTCGAGGACACCGCACGCCGCGACCTGCAGGGCCGGCTCGAGCGCATGTCCGCGGAGGTTATCGCCCAGGAAGGCGCCGACGGCCTGGTGGTCGGGGGACTCGACACCAGTTCCCTGCGGCTCGTCGTCCCCGACGGCGGACGCCTCCTCGTCGTCTACCCGACCCCCGAGGACGCCGCGGCCCGGCTCGACATCGGTGCCGCCACGGTGCCCGACCCACTGGTCGAGTCCCTGTCGATGGGAACGTCGGGATCCCTGCGGCTCGAGGCGCCGTCCGAGGACATGCGTCTGCTGCAGCGGCAGGTTCTCGTCGGGGTGACGCTGCTCGTGCTGCTGTCCGTGGCTGTCGGTGCCGTCGTCGCCGTCGTCACCGCGCGCCGGCTGGCGGACCCCTTGCGCGACGTCGCAGCGCGGGCCCGCCGGCTGGGCGAAGGCGACTTCCGGCCCGATCCGCGCCGGCACGGCATCCCCGAACTCGACCGCGTCTCGGACGTCCTCGACGCCGCCACCGTCGAGATCGCCGGTCGCCTGCAGCGCGAGCACGCCCTCGTCGGCGACGTCTCGCACCAGCTGCGGTCCCGGCTGACCGCGGTGCGGCTGCGCCTCGACGAGCTGTCCACCCACACCGACCCGGCTGTCGTCGAGGAAGCCGAGGAAGCGATGCGCCAGGTGGACCGGCTCACCACCGCCATCGACGAACTGGTCCGCGCGTCCCGCAACAGCGGTTCCGAACTGCGCACCGAGGTGTCCGTCGTCGGGGAGCTGACGGGGGTGATCGCGGACTGGCGAGGCCCCTACAAGGAAGCGGGGCGGGAATTGCACCTGAGCGGGGATCCGTCGCTGCGCAGCCGGGTGACCGGGTCCCGGCTGCGCGAGGCCGTCGCGGTGCTGGTCGACAACGCGCTCATGCACGGCGACGGCACGTGCACCGTGTCCGTGCGGCGGGTCTCGACCCTCGGCGGCGGATCGACGGTGTGCGTGGAGGTCACCGACGAGGGGGACGGTGTCAGCGACGAGCTGGCGCCGCACATCTTCGACCGCGGCTTCTCCGGTACCGGCTCGACCGGTGTGGGCCTGGCCCTCGCCCGGGCTCTGACCGAGGCCGACGGTGGGCGCCTGGAACTGCAGCGCCGCCGCCCCGCCCTGTTCGCACTGTTCCTCGGCTCCACCCGTGACGAGTCCACCCACACGGGGATCCGGGAACCGCGCTGAACCGTGAGTGGGGGCGGGACCGGAGTCAGCCCGGGTTCAGGAGTGTCCCAGGCCTTCCTCGGCGAGTTCCTCGTGCCCGGGAACCTCGTCCCCGTCCGGATTCATCTCCTCCGGGAACACGAAGCGGCGGAAGCACCAGAACCGGAAGACCATCTGCAGCAGATTGCCGATGATGTACGCGCTGACGAAGTCGGCGATGTTCTCGACGGTGAGGCTGACGTCCGGTACCCGCAGGTCGAACACGTAGCTCGAGATCCACAGCGGGATGAAGCTCAGGACCACGCCGATGCCGCTGACGGCGAAGAACAGCAGCGCCTCGTGGTGCCGTTCCCGGCCGCCCCGGTTCTTGAACGACCACTCCCGGTTGAGGACGTACGAGCAGATCACGGCGATCACCCCGGCGATGACCTTGGCGGTCACCGGCTTCTCCTCGAGCACCGTGAGCTTGAGGGTGTAGAAGATGACCGAGTCGACGACGAAGGTGGTGCCGCCGACGATCGCGAACTTGATCAGCTCGTGGTGCCGCAGCAACAGCCCCCGGAGAGGCTCGGGGACTCGGTTCACGGCCGCATCGACGAAAGACACCCGGACGAGTCTACGAAACCGTGGCTCGAAGACACGAACCCGCCGGTGGATTATCAGCTTTACCACAGGAACGCGGGGGTGTCGCGCGGGAGCGCGGCGCCACCCCCGTCGCCCGCTGTGACACCATGGTGAGCCGTGACCGCTACACCCCCGGACTCGGCCGCCGCGACCCCCGCCCCCGCGGCCGGCGACACCCCTTCGCACACTCCCCGCACGCTGCCCGCCGGTATGCCGGTCGTCGCGATGGTCGGCGGCGGTCAGCTCGCCCGCATGACCCACCAGGCCGCGATCGCGCTCGGCCAGACCCTGCGGGTGCTGGCCGCGAGCCCGGACGATCCGGCCGCCCGGGTCAGCCCCGACGTGGTACTCGGCAGCCACACCGACCTCGACGCGCTGCGCAGTGCCGCGACCGGCGTCCACGCCCTCACGTTCGACCACGAACATGTGCCCACCGAGCACCTCGAGGCGCTGCAGCGCGAAGGCGTCAGCGTGCAGCCGCCGCCGCAGGCCCTGATCTATGCGCAGGACAAGCTCGCGATGCGTCGGCGCCTCGCCGAGCTCGGCGCACCGGTGCCGCCGTTCGCCGAGCTCACCTCGGTCGAGGAACTCACCGCTTTCGGCGACGAGCACGGCTGGCCCGTCGTGATCAAGGCCGCCCGCGGCGGCTACGACGGCCGCGGTGTGTGGATCATCGGCGACGTGGACGAGGCGCAGCGGATCGTCGCGGAGCAACTCGCCGCCGGGGTGCCGCTCATCGCCGAAGAGAAGGTCTCGTGGCGGCGGGAGCTGTCCGCGATGGTCGCGCGCTCGCCGTTCGGGCAGGGCGCGAGCTGGCCCGTGGTCGAGACGGTGCAGCTGAACGGGCAATGCGCCGTCGTCATCGCGCCCGCCCCGAACCTGCGGGCCGACGTCGAAGCCGCCGCCGAACAGCTGGCCCTGCGCATCGCCGCCGAACTCGGTGTCGTCGGGGTCATGGCCGTCGAGCTGTTCGAGACCGAGACCGGCGAGTTGATCGTCAACGAACTCGCGATGCGGCCGCACAACTCCGGGCACTGGGGCATGGACGGTGCCCGCACCGGCCAGTTCGAGCAGCACCTGCGTGCGGTGCTCGACTACCCGCTCGGCGACACGTCGCCGATCGCGCCGGTGACGGTGATGGCGAACGTGCTCGGCGCCCCCGAGGCGCCCGAGATGAGCATGGACGAGCGGCTGCACCACCTGTTCGCCCGGATGCCCGACGTGCGTGTGCACCTCTACGGCAAGGGTGAGCGCAAGGACCGCAAGATCGGGCACGTCAACGTGCTCGGGGACGCGACCGGGTCGATCGACGACCCGCAGTACGTGGCGGCGGTGCGCGAACGCGCGGAGCGCGCGGCGCACTGGCTCTCGCACGGAGTGTGGACCGACGGATGGGATTCTCACGGTGACTGACGGAGCACAGGTCGGCCTGATCATGGGCAGCGACTCGGACTGGCCGACGATGCAGGCTGCGGCCGAGGCGCTCGTCGAGTTCGGCATCCGCTTCGAGGTGGGGGTCGTCTCGGCCCACCGCACCCCGCAGCGCATGCTCGACTACGCCCGCGACGCCGCCGGACGTGGCATCAAGGTGATCATTGCCGGCGCCGGCGGCGCCGCGCACCTGCCGGGCATGGTCGCCTCCGCGACGCCCCTTCCGGTGATCGGCGTGCCGGTGCCGCTGAAGTACCTCGACGGCATGGACTCGCTGCTGTCGATCGTGCAGATGCCCGCCGGGGTGCCCGTTGCGACCGTCTCCATCGGCGGAGCCCGCAACGCCGGGCTGCTCGCCGCCCGCATCCTCGGCGCGGCCGACCCCTCGCTGCGGGAACGGATGGAGCAGTTCCAGGCCGACCTCGAGCAGATGGTGCTCGAGAAGGACGACGCGTTGCGGCAGAAGCTGCTCGGCTGACTTCGTGCACGTACGCGCGCTTTTCGGTCGTCCGCGCTCGAAATCGAGCGCGCGGACGACTGCGCGCCGCGCGGATCGTTCTGTGCGCGCGTCGCGCGGTGACCCGCAGGCCCGCGCGGTGACGGCCCTGGCGCTGTTGTGGGCGCGCGTGTGGGGCGGCCGCATCGACTTCGACGACGAGTTCGGTCTCTACCTCTGCACCGGAATGCGCGGCGGCTACGCCCGCTCGGGGACGACGATCGGCGGGGCGTTCCTCACCGGCCGGTCACCGTCGCGCCGGATCCTGCGGCACGAGGCGGTCCACGCCGATCAGTGGGCGCGGCACGGCATCGGCTTCGCGATCCGATATCTCCGGGAAGAGCTGCGCCGTCCCGGTGCCCGCAACCGGTTCGAGATCGAGGCCGGCCTCGCCGACGGCGGCTACACCGGCGGGGTCAGCCGTCCAGACGGGCGGTGATCTTCTCGCTCGCGGCCCGTCGCTCCGTGGCCGCCGGATCCGGGTTGCTCACCTGCACCAGCGACGCGCCGGCGGCGAGGACGGCGAGCAGGCCCTCGATCAGTGCCTGCGGGGTGCTCCAGTCGCGGCTCGACAGCACCCGGTCCGCACCCGTGATGCCTGCGGCCGCGGCGGCGTCCCGGGCCGCGGCCACCACGTCGTCGGCCGTCCGTCCGTCGAGCACCGGCCCGCCGTCCCCGGCGGAGCGGAACTGGTCACCGTGCACCCGCACGTGCGTCGCATAGTCGGTGACCCCGACCGGCAGGTCCGGCACGGGCCGGCCGAACGCGTCGAGCGAGAGGACCGCGACCTCGGCGGCGTCCGCGACCTCGTCGAGACGGTCTGCGGTGACCAGCGCGAGATCCGCGTCGTCGGGTTCGAGCACCACCTCGGCGCCGGCCCACCACGCGCCGAGCAGGACCGCGGCGCTCTGCCAGTGGGCCGGGAGCAGGACGGCCACCCGCCCGCCGGGCAGCAGGCCGAACTCGTCGCGCACCATGTTCGCCGTCTTGGCGGCCCAGTTCGCGAGGGTGACCGCGGACAGCTCGATCCGGGCGCCGGATTCGTCGTCGTACCACGTGATGCGGGGGCCCGCCGGGTCGGCGGCCAGGATCGGATCGAGCAGGGTGTCGGTCAGCGTGGTCACAGTGTCCTCGTTCGTCAGTTCACACAGCGGGGGCCGGTGGAGCCGGCATCGATCGGCGGGCCGGGCGGAACGGACGTCGGGGTGGCCCCGGCGCTCACGAGTTCCGAGCCGGAGGCCACGGAGGTGACGCTCGCGTCCGCGCCCGGACCCGTGTAGTCCTCGGTGAGCACCACCCGCACCGTGTCGGCGTCGAGCGCCGGGTCGGCGGCGGTCGCCAGGCCGCCGAGTGCCGCCGCGACGGCACGCGCCTGGTCGGACCGGGGGTCGGCGGCGAAGACCGTCGACTCGTCCACTGCGCGGCCGGTGTGGTTGCCCACACCACCCTCGACGAAGCCGTCACCGACGAGCGCGGCCGCCACGCGGGAGGCCAGACCGGCGACGCCGCCGGCGTTGGCGACGTCCACCGTGACCGTGCCGGCCTCGACGTCCGGTGCCGGATCCGTCGTGGCCTGCGACCCGCCGTCACCCGGATCGACGAGGTCGGCGACGAAGCTGCGCACCTCCTCCCGATCCACCTGCACCACGGATTCGCCGTAGTCGGTCATCGCGTTGAGGTCCTGGACGGGGATCGTCGAGAACTGCACGGCGCCGCCGGCCAGGTCCTGCATCCGGGTGGCCAGATCGAGGATGTCCCAGTCGGAATCGAGGACCACCGACCGCTGCACGGCCGCGCTGAGCTGGTTCAGCTTGGACGGGTTGCTCAGCGTCTTCGCGCTGAGCACCTTCTGCACGAGCGACGCCATGAACACCTGCTGCCGCACGATCCGGTCCAGGTCCCCGCGCGGCAGGTCGTGGCGCTGCCGGACGAAACTCAGAGCGTCCGCGCCGTCGAGGGTCTGTTCGCCGGCGGGGAAGTTCGCCCCGGACAGCGGCTCGTCGACCGCGTTGTTCAGGCAGACGTCGACGCCGCCGACGGCATCGGTGAGCAGCACGAACCCGAGCAGACCGACCTCGGCATAGTGGTCGACGGTGACGCCGGTCAGGTCGGCGACCGACTCGACCAGCGCCTCCCGGCCTGCCTGCGTGGCCGCCTTCTCGGCGGCCGCGTCGGACTCGCCCGCCTCGACGAGTCGCAGCCGCTCGGTCTCCTTGGTGGCGCCGAACGCGGCATTGATCTTCGACATGCCGATGTCGGGCACCTCGACGTAGGTGTCGCGGGGGATCGAGATGGCGGTCGCCGAGGTGCCGTCGAGCGGCACCCGGATCAGGATGATCGTGTCGGTGTTGTTCGCCACCTCCTCGCCGGCCCGCAGCGCGTCGAGTTCGCGCTGGGACAGCGGATTGCCGTGGGCGTCGGTGCGGCTGTCGGTGCCCACCAGGAGGATGTCGAGGGCGCCGTCCCGGCCGTCGCCCAGGGTGAGCCCACCCACGGTGGCGAGGGAGGAACGCAGCGAATCGATACCGCGCCACGCGACGCCGGTGGCGACCAGGGTGAGCGCCGCGGCGACGGCGACGGTGATCCGCAGCGGCCGCCCGCGCAGGACCCCCGATCCTCCCCCCGCGTCGCGCGCCGGAGCTCGGCGTGTGGGCGGTTCTGGCGGCACCTGGCGGTCCTCTCGTCGGGCGTCGGGGTCGCACCCAGGCTACTGCCGTGACGGCGGCCCTTGTGGCACCCGCCGCGGCGTGCCCGGCTCGTACCGGGTGACAGCCGCCGGGGCATGCCACACTCGTGCCCGTGCAGACCGTTCTCGTCACCGGAGCCCGCGGACAACTGGGCCGTCACCTGCTCGCCCGCGGCGCCGCGGCCGGCCTCCGGATCCGGGGCGCCGGGTCGGAGGAGGCGGACATCACCGATCCCGGCGCGGTCGCCGCGCTCGTCGAGCCCGGCGCCGTCGTGCTCAACTGCGCCGCCTACACCGCGGTCGACGCGGCCGAGACGCATCCCGAGGACGCCGCCGCGGTCAACGAGCACGGCCCGGCCAACCTGGCCGCCGCGTGCGCCGCAGCCGGCGCCCACCTGATCCACGTGTCCACCGACTACGTGTTCGCCGGCGACGGGAACCGCCCGTACCGGGTCGGCGATCCGACCGGGCCGCGCACCGTCTACGGGCGGACCAAGCTCGCCGGGGAGCGGGCGGTGCTCGACCGGCTGCCGAGCGCCCACGTGGTGCGCACCGCGTGGCTCTACACCGGCGACGGCAACGACTTCGTCGCCACCATGCTCCGGCTCGAACGCGAACGCGACACGGTGCGCGTCGTCGACGACCAGGTGGGCTGCCCCACCTACGCCGCCGATCTCGCCGACGGGATCCTCGAACTCGCCGCCCGCGCGGGTGCGGTGCCCGGCGGGGTCCTGCACGCGACGAACTCCGGGGAGGCCAGCTGGTTCGACCTCGCTCGTGCGGTGTTCGCCGAGGCGGGTGCCGACCCGGGCCGGGTGCAGCCGTGCGGCAGCGACGAGTTCGTGCGCCCCGCGCCTCGTCCGGCGTACTCCGTCCTCGACGGCAGCGCATGGGCCGCGGCCGGGCTGACGCCGCTCCGGCCGTGGCGGCCGGCACTGCGGGCCGCGATCGGCGCACTGCGGACCCGGGCGTGATTCGGCGCGGCCGAGGCCGGCGGCTAAGGTGACGGCGTGAGTTCGACGCTGACCGTGGTGACGGTGACCTACTCGCCCGGTGAGCATCTGGAGCACTTCCTGACCTCGCTGACCGGCGCGACGAACCTGCCCACCCGGGTGATCCTGGCGGACAACGGGTCCACCGACGGCTCTCCGGAAGAGGCCGCGGCGCGGCACCCGAACGTGCGGCTGCTGCACACCGGCGGCAACATCGGCTACGGCGGTGCCGTGAACCGGGCCGTCGCGGAGGTCGACCCGGCGGAGGAGTTCGTCGTCGTCGCCAATCCCGACGTGCGCTGGGGACCCGGGTCGCTGGACCGGCTGCTCGAGGGGGCGCGTCGCTGGCCGCGGGCCGCGTCCCTGGGCCCGCTGATCCACGAGCCCGACGGCACCGTCTATCCGTCGGCGCGATCGGTGCCCGGGCTGGTCTCCGGCGCGGGGCACGCGTTGCTCGGCACGGTGTGGCCGAAGAACCCGTGGACGCGGCGGTACCGGCAGGAGAACGAGACCGTGTCGGAACGGGCGGTGGGGTGGTTGTCCGGCTCGTGCCTGCTGGTGCGGCGGGCGGCGTTCGATGCGGTCGACGGCTTCGACTCGCGCTATTTCATGTACATGGAGGATGTCGATCTCGGCGACCGGTTCGGCCGGGCGGGCTGGCTCAACGTGTACGTGCCCTCGGCGGAGGTCACGCACGCGAAAGGGCACGCTGCCGGCCGGCATCCGGAGCTCATGCTGCCGGCCCACCACGAGAGCGCCTACCGGTTCCAGGCGGACCGGCACCCGCATCGGTGGCAGGCGCCGCTGCGATGGACGCTGCGGGCCGGGCTCGCCGCCCGGTCGAGGATGTCGGTGGCCGCGGCGGCGCGCGAACGGGCGCGGACGGCCGAGGCGGGTAACACCACGGAACAGGGGACACGATGACGAACGATGCTGCGCCGCACACCGATGCGGTGATCCTGGTGGGCGGGCAGGGAACCCGGCTGCGGCCGCTGACGCTGTCCGCGCCGAAGCCGATGCTGCCCACCGCCGGCGTGCCGTTCCTGACGCATCTGCTCACCCGTATCCGCGCGGCCGGCATCAAGCACGTGGTGCTCGGTACCTCGTTCAAGGCGGAGGTCTTCGAGGACTACTTCGGTGACGGCTCGGAACTGGGACTCGAGATCGAGTACGTCACCGAGGCCGAGCCGCTGGGCACCGGCGGCGGCATCCGCAACGTCCTGCCCCGGTTGCGGGCCGACAACGTCATGGTCTTCAACGGTGACGTTCTCGGGGGAACGGACCTCGGCGCGGTGCTCGACACACACCTGCGCACCGACGCCGACGTGACCCTGCACCTGGTGCGTGTCGGCGACCCGCGCGCGTTCGGGTGCGTGCCCACCGACGAGGAAGGCCGGGTGACCGCGTTCCTGGAGAAGACGCAGGATCCGCCGACGGACCAGATCAACGCCGGCTGTTACGTCTTCAAGCGCGAGATCATCGAGTCGATCCCCGAGGGTCGTCCGGTGTCCGTCGAACGTGAGGTCTTCCCGTCCCTGCTGGCGGAGGGCAGGCGGGTGTACGGGCACGTCGATGCGGCCTACTGGCGGGACATGGGCACGCCGGAGGACTTCGTCCGCGGCTCGGCCGACCTGGTGCGCGGCATCGCGCCGTCGCCCGCCCTGGGTGGCCAGCGCGGCGAATCGCTCGTCCATCCCGGTGCCTCCGTCGCGCCCGGCGCCCTGCTGATCGGGGGCACGGTCGTCGGCCGCGGCGCCGAGATCGGCGCCGGCGCACGTCTGGACGGTGCGGTGATCTTCGACGGCGCGCGGGTCGAGGCCGGTGCGGTGATCGAGCGGTCCATCATCGGATTCGGCGTCCGCGTCGGCCCCCGCGCCCTGATCCGCGACGGCGTCATCGGCGACGGCGCCGACATCGGGGCGCGCTGCGAGCTGCTGCGCGGCGCCCGGGTCTGGCCCGGGGTGCAGATTCCCGACGGCGGGATCCGTTTCAGCACCGACGTATAGCGCGGGGGATCTGCGATGAAGTTCGAACGATATGTGGCACTGGGGGATTCGTTCACCGAAGGCGTCGGGGACCCGGATCCGGCCCGGCCCAACGGGTTGCGGGGCTGGGCGGATCTCGTCGCCGAGGAACTCGCCCGCGACAATCCGGAATTCGGATACGCCAATCTCGCCGTGCGCGGACGACTGCTGCGCCCGATCCTCGACCAGCAGCTCGACGTGGCAGTGGCGATGCGGCCCGACCTGGTGACGATCTATGCCGGCGGCAACAACCTCATGCGCCCCAAGCTCGATCTCGACGCGCTGGCCGCCGAGTACGACGAGGCGATCGGCAAGCTCGCCGCGACGGGTGCCCGGGTGCTCGTGTGGACGGCCTACGACGGCAGCTGGGCGCCGGTGTTCCGGATCCTGCGCGGACGCTGGGCCGTCTACAACGAGCTCGTCCGGGAGATCGCCGACCGGCACGGCGCGACGATCGTCGACTTCTGGCGTTTCGCGGAGTACCGCGACCTGCGGATGTGGGATTTCGACCGGCTCCACATGTCGTCGGCCGGCCACCGGAACATGGCGATCCGCGTGCTCGATCTCCTCGGTGCGGCACACACGCTCACTCCGACCGAGTTCGAGGCCGCGCCGGTGGTGTCCGCGGCGAAGCGGGCCGAGGACCGCCGGTGGGCGCGGGAGTTCCTGATTCCCTGGGTCGGGCGGCGTCTGCGCGGCACGTCCTCCGGGGACGGTATCGCGCCGAAACGCCCCACGTTGCAGCCGGTCTAGCCGGCCGCCCGGACGCGTGCGCCGGCGAGGCCGAGCAGGTGCCCGAGGGTGTCGTGCTCGGCCTCGGGCGGTAGCGCATCGACGGGCCACCACCGCAGGTCCGTCGATTCCGTGCTCCGGACGGGTACGGCCCCCGGTGGCGCGACGACGAGGAACCGCAGGTCGAGATGCCGGGTCGGGCGACCGAGCGAGCAGGTGATCGGGTGGGTGTGCGCCGAGAGCAGTTCCGGATCGATGGTCAGATCCTCGATTCCGGACTCCTCGGTCGCCTCCCTCAGCGCCGCGTCGACGACCGTCTCGTCGGATTCCTCGCAGTGCCCGCCGAGCTGGATCCACCGTCCCACCCGGGGATGGAGGGTGAGCAGCACGTGCCGACGGTCGGCATCGAGCACGAGCGACGACGCGGTGACGTGGCCGGGAACGTGCCGGCGCAGACATCCCTCGGGTGCGGCGTCGAGAAACGCCAACATGGTGTGCCGCAGCGACTCCGCGTCCGCCGAATCGGTCCGCCAGGCCCGCAGCCGGTCGACGGCCGAGGCGTGCAGTGTGGACGCGCTCACCTCACAGCTCCAGCAGCAGGTCGCCGGCCGCGGGGGCGACGCGCGGCGTCGCCGGCTCGAGGGGATGTCCGACCGCGATCGCGCCGAGCGGCGACCAGTCCGCGGGCAGGCCGAGTTCACGCCGCACGACGTCCGGGGCGAAGATCGTCGACCCGATCCAGCAGCTGCCGAGCCCGCGGACGGCGAGCGAGACCAGCAGCCCCTGTACGGCGGCGCCGGCGGCGACGGTGAACATCGTGGCCTCGGCGGCGGTACGCCGGGCGTCGGGGTAGCGGTGGGCGCCGTCGGGAACCCAGAACGGGATCACCACCTCGGGCGCGTCGTAGAGGATGGCACCGCGGCCCACCCGTCGGTCGATCGCCGCCGGGGCGAGCCCGTCGCCGGCGAGATCGGCGGCCCAACGCTCGCGCATGCGGTCGAGCAGCCGGCGGCGCACCTGCTCGGTGCGGACCCAGACGAACCGCACCGGGTGGGTGTGGTGCGGCGCCGGAGCGGTGAGGGCCTCGGCGACGGCCTCGCGCAGGTCTTCGGGATCGACCGGTTCCGAGGAGAATTCCCGCACCGACCGGCGCAGCAACAGCGCCTCGCGGCGGCCGGACTCGAGTGCCTCGGCGGTGCCGAGCCAGAACAGGTCGTCCTCGCCGCGGCGGATGAGTTGCTGGGCGGTGGAACCGTTGTCGGGCAGGTCGAGGCCACGGATCACCGCGACCGGAACCCCGCCCAGCTTGCCCTTGACGAGGTCGCCCGCGGCCGCGATCTCGTCGGCGACGGCCACGGAGGTGACGAACAGTTCGTTGCCCTGTCCGTCACGAGATCCCGCGTACTCGTGCAGGACCGGGATACCGGCCGCCCCGATCGCCGCGTCGGTCTGGCCGACGCGCCAGGCCCGGCCCATCGTGTCGGTGACGACCACCGCGACGCTCACGCCGAGCAGTGTCCGCAGACGCTCGCGCAGTGCCGCGGCGCTCGCATCCGGATCCTCGGGCAGCAGGGCGAGTTCGGAGGCGGCGACGTTCGAGCCGTCGATCCCGGAGGCGGCCTGCACGATCCCGAGCCGGTTCTCGGTGATCAGGGTGCGTCCCTTGCGCGCGAGCACGCGCACCGCCTCCTGGTCGACGAGGCGGCGCCGGAGCGCGTCGCGGGCGTCGGGGTCGGTGGGGGAGTCCACGATGCGGCCCTCGACCTTGGAGAAGATCTTGCTGGTGACGACGAGGACGTCCCCGTCGGCGAGCCAGGGGGCGGCGTCGGCCAGTGCGGCGGCGAGGTCGTCGCCGGGCCGGAACTCGGGCAGGCCCGGCACCGGGCGGATCTCGATCGGCCGCCCGGGGGAGTGGTCGCGCACTCCGGCGGCGGTGCCGACGGCCGTGTCGGAGGGCGTAGTCACAGCGTCACTCCTGCCAGTTCGAGTGCGGCGCGAGCCATTTCGGCTGTCGCGTCGGGATCGGTCATGAGCAGCGGCACGCTGCGCACCTCGACGCCGGGCACGTCGGCGGTGTCGGTGGAGTGGATCAGCCAGCCGTCGAGCAGGCCGGCGCCGCTGCGGGCCCCGTAGTGCCGTCCCACCCCCTGAGCGGTGGTCTCGACTCCGATCACGCCGAGGCAGGCGTCGGCCATGCCGCGCAACGGTTTTCCGTCGATCACCGGCGACAGGCCGACGATCCGCGCGGACGTGGTGCGCAGCGCGCCGCGCAGTCCCGGGATCGCGAGGATCGCGCCGATGCTGACCACCGGGTTGGAGGGAGCGAGGATCACCGCATCCGCCGATTCGATCGCCGCGAGCACGCCCGGGGCGGGGGCGGCCTTCTCGGCGCCGATGTGCGCGAAGCTGTGCGTGGGAACCTGGGCGCGGTGCCGGACCCACCATTCTTCGAAGTGCACGGCGCGCTGCTCGCCGTCGACCGGATCGGTGATGACGACGTGGGTCTCGCTGCGGTCGTCGGAGACCGGGAGGAGGGTGACGCCGGGCTTCCAGCGGTCGCACAGCGCCTCGGTCACGGCCGAGAGCGGGTACCCGGCGCTCAGCAACTGGGTGCGCAGCAGGTGCGTCGCGATGTCGCGATCGCCGAGGCCGAACCAGTCCGGGGTGGCGCCGTACGCCGCCAGCTCCTCCTTCGCGTGCCAGGTCTCGTCGGCCCGGCCCCATCCGCGTTCGGCGTCGATCCCGCCGCCGAGGGTGTACATGCACGTGTCCAGGTCGGGGCAGATCCGCAGCCCGTGCATCCAGACGTCGTCGCCGATGTTGACGATCGCGGTCACCCGGTGCGCGGCGTCGGGGTCGAGGTCGCGGCCGGGTTCGATGCCGAGGAGCCGGCGCACGCCGGTGAGAAAACGCGCACCTCCGACGCCGCCGACCAATACAGTCACGTTCACAGGGCAAGCGTAGGCGGTGTGCCGCGAGAGCTGCCGGGGTGCCTGCGCGCCCGGGCGGCAGGTGCGCAGCGGCGCGGAGGAGAACCCCGGATGGTAAGGCAGCGGCACCGCTCGGCTTGACCGCGACACGCCCCACGTGTCTAATCACATAAGTGTCATTTCCAGTGAACCGGAGCCGAGATCGGTTGGGGTGAACTGTATTCGAACGCATGTTCGATCGGAATGGCGCGGAGTGGGCCGGTTTCGACGAGAGTTGCAGCGCTGCAGGTGAGGAGGCGAACGATGGCCGACGAGCGCGAATGGTTCGAGAGCTCTCGGATCGACACTGCAGGCATCGGCACGGCAGGCGAGGACGTCCGGGACATCGACGGCATCGGGGGGGACGCGTCCGCGCGGCCCGTGCTCAGTCTGATCGATGGTTTCGGCGACCCGTCCGACGGTGTCGACGAACAGTGGCAGGAACGCGCGTTGTGCGCGCAGACGGATCCCGAGGCGTTCTTCCCCGAGAAGGGGGGATCGACCCGGGAGGCGAAGCGGATCTGCTTGGGGTGCGAGGTCCGGGACGAATGTCTCGAATACGCGCTGGCCAACGACGAACGCTTCGGCATCTGGGGCGGTCTGTCGGAGCGCGAGCGGCGACGCCTCAAGCGCGGCATCGTCTGAGGCGTCAGTCCTCGTCGAAGCCACCGAGTTCGGGGTCGACGACCTCGGGCTCGACGCCGAGGTACGTCGCGACCTGGTGTACGAGGACGTCGTGCACCAGGTCGGTGAGATCCTCGGGATCCTTCGCCCGCAGTTCGAGCGGGCGGCGGAAGAGCACGATCCGGGCCCGCGTCGCCGCGCCACGCCGGTCGATCCCCGCCGGGACGAGCCGCGACAACGGCACCGGGCCGTCCGCGACCACCTCCGACGGCCAGGTCACCGAGTCCGGGTCGAGGGCGCGGATCTTGGGCACCTCGTCGACGGCGATGTCGAGTTTGGTCAGCCGGTCGTGCCACTGCGCGTCGATCGGGGCGAAGGCCCCCAGCACGAGTAGATCGAACTTCTCCGCGCGCGAGCGCCACGCCGGCACCTCGTGCGGGAACAGCGGGCCGCGCACACCACGGCCGCGACGCGCGACCGAGCGGGACGTCACGGGTCTGGGACGGCGCGATCGGGGCATGCCTGGACAGTACGACACGCAAATCCGTACCCGGTTCTCCGGTGTGTCCGGATAGTCCCGGAGCGCACGGCGCGCTACTCTCCGACTGTGAGATCACTGCGTCGATGCTGCCGGCCTGGGTGCAAGAACCCTGCTGTTGCGACGCTGACCTACGTGTACTCGGACTCCACCGCAGTCGTCGGGCCCCTGGCGACGGTCGCCGAGCCCCACTCGTGGGATCTGTGCGAATCGCACGGCTCGCGGATCACCGCACCGAAGGGGTGGGAACTGGTCCGGTACGAAGGTGCCTTCACCGCCGGTACCCCGGACGAGGACGACCTGACCGCCCTGGCCGAGGCGGTACGCGAAGCCGGGCTCGGCGAGCGGGGCCGCACCGACTCCGACGACACCGATTCCGGTGTCCCCCCGGCGCTGGCCGCACCCCCTACCGCCCGCACCGGCCGGCGTGGTCATCTGCGCGTGTTGCCCGATCCCACGTCCTGATCGTCGCGCACTAGGCTGACCGTGCCCCGCCGCGGAGGCGGCGGCGCCAGTCGACGATCAGGAGCAGCAACAGTGGCGAGAACTGCCGAGTCCGTGTCCGCCGTGGTCAAGGCGTACGACGTGCGTGGCCTGGTGGGAGAACAGCTCGACGCCGGATTCGTCCGGGACGTCGGAGCCTCCTTCGCCCGCCTGATGCGTGACGGCGGCGCCACCCGCATCGTGATCGGGCACGACATGCGCGCCTCGTCCCCGGAGCTGTCCCAGGCCTTCGCCGCCGGCGTCACCGCCCAGGGGCTCGACGTCGTCCACATCGGCCTGGCCTCCACCGACCAGCTGTACTTCGCGTCCGGGATCCTCGAGGCTCCGGGCGCCATGTTCACCGCGAGCCACAACCCGGCGCGCTACAACGGCATCAAGCTGTGCCGGGCCGGGGCCAAGCCGGTCGGACAGGAGACCGGGCTCGCCACCATCGCGGCCGAACTCGTCGCCGGCGTCCCGGACTTCGACGGAGCCCCCGGCGCCGTCACCGAGCGGGACGTGCTGGCCGACTACGCCGCGTTCGTCCGCTCCCTGGTGGACCTGTCCGCGATGCGCCCGCTGAAGGTCGCCGTCGACGCCGGCAACGGCATGGGCGGGCACACGGTGCCCGCGGTGTTCGGCGCGCTCCCGATCGACCTCGTGCCGCTGTACTTCGAACTCGACGGAACCTTCCCCAACCACGAGGCCAATCCGCTCGATCCCGCCAACCTGGTGGACCTGCAGAAGCTGGTGCGCGACTCGGGGGCCGACCTCGGCCTCGCGTTCGACGGTGACGCCGACCGCTGCTTCGTCGTCGACGAGCGTGGTGAGCCGGTCACGCCGTCGGCGGTCACCGCGCTGGTGGCCTCGCGCGAACTCGCGAAGGAACCCGGATCGACGATCATCCACAATCTCATCACGTCCCGCGCGGTGCCGGAGCTGGTCACCGAGCTCGGGGGCAAGCCCGTCCGCACCCGCGTCGGGCACTCGTTCATCAAGCAGCAGATGGCCGAGACGGGGGCCGTGTTCGGCGGCGAGCACTCGGCGCACTACTACTTCCGCGACTTCTGGGGCGCGGACTCGGGCATGCTCGCGGCCCTGCACGTGCTCGCCGCGCTCGGCGGCCAGGACCGGCCCCTGTCCGAGCTGATGCGCGAATACGACCGGTACGCCGCGTCCGGGGAGATCAACTCCACCGTCGACGACGCCACGGAGCGCACCGCCGCCGTGCTCGAGGCCTTCGGCGACCGTGCCGAAGCCGTCGACCGGCTCGACGGCGTGACCGTCGATCTCACCGACGGTGCCTGGTTCAACCTGCGGGCCTCCAACACCGAGCCCCTGCTGCGGCTCAACGTCGAGGCCCGCACGGCCGAGCAGGTCGACGCGCTGGTGAGGGAAATCCTGGCCATCGTGCGCGCGTGACGGAATTATCCGTGGCGGGGATAATCGAGATCCCGGGGCGCGGTCCCGGGTCGGTGCGAGTCGGAAGGACGGTGGCGCAGCCATGACGGCTCCCTCTTCGATCCTCGACTTGGACGACACCGGTGCCCTGATCGACGCCGACGTCGACGGGATCCTGCGATTCGCCGCGCTCGGCGGGGCACAGATCCGCGCCACCGCCGCGGCCGTCGACGAGCAGATCCTCGATCGCCTGCACGGCCTGCACCCGCGCAGCGTGGTGCTCGTGTGCGGTGACGCGCGCGCGGCCCGCGCGGGCGAGCTGGTCGTCGCGATGCTCGCGGCGCGCTCGGCCGTGCCGCTGGTCACGGCCCCCGTCACCCCGCCCTGGGTCGGCCCGCTCGACGTCGTCGTCGTGGCCGGTGACGACGCCGGCGACCCCCAGCTCGTCGAATCGGTCGCCGCGGCCCTGCGGCGCGGCGCCGAGGTGGTCGTCGACGCCCCGGACGAGGGACCGATCCGGGCGGCGGCGGCGGGCCGGGCGATGCTGCTGCCGCCGCGGATCCGGGTGCCGGTGGCGTACTCGCTCCTACGGCACCTGGCGGTGTTCCTCGCGGTGGTGGCGGCGATGGAGGCCACCCGCACGGCAGGCGCGGTTCCCCCGCTGGCCGATCTCGCCGACTCGGCCGACGGCGAAGCCGGCCGCGACCAGCCTGGCAGTGAGGTGTTCCGGAACCCGGCGAAGGCGCTCGCCGCCCGCATCCAGTCCCGGCGGGTCGCCCTGGCGGGTGACTCGGCGGTGACGGCCGCGCTGGCCCGGCACGCGGGGGAGTCCCTGCTGCAGGTGGCCGGCGTGATCGCCGCGGCGGCGGCGTTGCCGGACGTTCTCGCCGCACGGGACCGGCTCGTCGCGATACCCCCGGCGGGTGGGGAGTCGTACGATCCGTTCTTCCACGACGAACAGCTCGACGGGCCGGTGCCCGCACCCCCGGCGCGGGTGTTCGTGGTGAGTGTGGAGGAAGATCGGCGGCAGGCGGAGCGGCGCGCGGCAGCGCTGCCGGACATGGAGTTGGTATCGGTGGTGGGGGAGTTCGAGGCGAAAGCGGTGCCGTCGGTGCCGGAGCAGGTGGCGGTGCTGGCCGTGCGATTCGAGATGGCCGCTGCCTATCTGCGGTTGGTCGGTGGTCGGTAGTGCTCCGACTCGAAGGTGCGCTGCGTTCGTATGCCTGGGGTTCGCGCACCGCGATCGCGGCACTGTGCGGCCGGACGGTGCCGTCCGCTCATCCGGAGGCGGAACTGTGGCTGGGTGCGCACCCCGCAGACCCGGCGCGGGTGGTGAGCACCAACGGTGACGGCCCGGGTGGGGGCACCTCCCTGCTCGATGTCCTCGAGGCCGACCCGGGTGGGCATCTCGGGCCGGCGACACTGAGCCGGTTCGGGCCGCGGCTGCCGTTCCTGCTCAAGTTGCTCGCCGCCGAGGAACCACTGTCGCTGCAGGCGCATCCGAGTGCCGAACAGGCTGCCGAGGGCTTCGCCCGGGAGGAGGCCGCGGGCCTGCCCCTGGAGTCGCCGGTGCGGAACTACCGCGATGCGAGCCACAAGCCCGAGCTCGTCGTCGCCCTCACCCGGTTCGAGGCGCTCGCCGGCTTCCGGGATCCGCACCGCACCGTCGAGCTGCTCGCCGCCCTCGAGGTACCCGAACTCGATCCGTACGTCGGGCTGCTCGCCGGGCAACCCGACTCCGACGGCCTGCGGGCGCTGTTCACCATCTGGATCACCCTCCCGCAGTCGGTGCTGTCGGCCCTGCTGCCGCGGGTACTCGACGGCTGCGTGACCTACCTGGCGACGCACAACGGCGACGGCGTAGCCCCGTTCGCCGAGGAAGTGCGGACAGTGCTGCAGCTCGCCGAGTTCTATCCCGGCGACGCGGGCGTACTCGCCGCGGTCCTGCTCAACCGGATCACCCTCGAGCCGGGACAGGGCCTGTTCCTCGCAGCGGGGAACCTGCACGCGTACCTGCACGGCATGGCCGTCGAGATCATGGCCAACTCGGACAACGTGCTGCGCGGCGGACTCACGCCGAAACACGTCGACGTGCCGGAGCTGCTGCGAGTGCTCGATTTCCGGCCCGTGGACGTGCCGATCCTCGAGCCCGAGCCGGCCGGCCCGGGGGAGGTGCGCTACCGGACTCCTGCCCCGGAGTTCGCCCTGTCGCGGATCGATCTCGCCCCCGGCTCGGGTGCGGCGCCGGACGGCGTCGCGCTGCCGCCGTGCGGTCCGCAGATCCTGCTGTGCACCTCCGGGTCCGCCGGCGTGGAATGCGAGGGGCGGACCCTGCAGCTGGCGGCCGGGCAGGCGGTCTGGCTCTCCGCGTCCGACCCGGCCGTCACGGTGCGCGCCGCCGGCGGGCCGGCGCAGCTGTTCCGCGCCCGGTTGGCGGAGACGGGCATCCCCGTCGACTGACGTGGACCGGCCCGGCGGCGACGGACGCTCGTGTTGACGGGATCGGCCCCGCGTGAAACCGTCGCGGCATGTCGATCGTGCACGAATCCGCCACCGCCGGGGAGCCTCCGCGAGCCGGGGAACCCGAAGACCGGCAGCGCGTACCGTTCCACGAGGCCAGCCGGATGCTGCTGCGCAATTCGGTGCTCGATGCCATGCGGGACCTGCTCACCGCCCGTGACTGGTCCGCGATCACCATGACGGACGTCGCGCGGGGTGCGGGCGTGAGCCGGCAGACCCTGTACAACGAGTTCTCGTCGCGGCAGGGCCTCGCTCAGGCGTACGCACTGCGCCTGGTCGATCAGTTCGTCGACGCCGTCGACGACGCGATCTACACCCACGTGGGACAGGCGCGCCCCGCCCTCGTCGAGGGGTTCACCTCGTTCTTCGTCGAGAGCAGTGCCGACCCGCTGATCCAGTCCCTGCTGCGCGGCGAGGCCAAGCCGGATCTGCTGCGGCTGATCACCACGGACGCGGCGCCGCTCATCGAGCGGGCCTCCGCTCGGCTCTCGGAGACCTTCCAGCGCAGCTGGGTACAGGCGTCCGCGGCGGATGCGGGCATCCTGGGGCGGGCGATCGTGCGCGTCGCGATGAGCTACATCTCCATGCCGCCCGAGTCCGACCGGGACGTCGCCGCGGACCTGGCCGAGCTGCTCGGCCCGTTCATCGATCGCTCCGCCCGGCGCGACTGAACAGCGAGTTGTATAGCCTGTTGGCAGAACCGACTGCCAACAGGAGAGGCATCCTCACGTGTCCGACAACAAGCTCGTGGCCGACCAGCGGAACGGGATCGACTTCAAGGTCGCCGATCTGTCCCTCGCCGAATTCGGCCGCAAGGAGATCCGGCTGGCCGAGCACGAGATGCCCGGTCTGATGGCGTTGCGCCGCGAGTACGCGGAGGTGCTGCCGCTGAAGGGTGCGCGGATCTCCGGCTCGCTGCACATGACGGTGCAGACGGCCGTGCTGATCGAGACGCTCGTCGCCCTCGGCGCCGAGGTGCGCTGGGCCTCGTGCAACATCTTCTCGACCCAGGACCACGCCGCCGCCGCGGTCGTCGTCGGCCCGCACGGAACCCCGGAGGAGCCGAAGGGCGTACCGGTGTTCGCATGGAAGGGTGAGACGCTCGAGGAGTACTGGTGGGCGGCCGAGCAGATGCTCACCTGGCCCGCCGCCGCCGACGGCACCCCGCGCCCGGCCAACATGATCCTCGACGACGGTGGCGACGCCACCATGCTGGTGCTCAAGGGCGCGCAGTTCGAGAAGGCGGGCGTGGTGCCGCCGGTGGACGAGGACCACGACTCCGCCGAGTACCGGGTCTTCCTGGCGCTGCTGCGCGAATCCCTCGCACAGGACGCCAAGAAGTGGACCGCGATCGCCGAGTCGATTCGCGGCGTCACCGAGGAGACCACCACCGGCGTGCTGCGGTTGTACCAGCTCTCGGCCGGCGGCGATCTGGCGTTCCCCGCGATCAACGTCAACGACTCGGTCACCAAGAGCAAGTTCGACAACAAGTACGGCACCCGGCACTCGCTGCTCGACGGGATCAACCGCGGCACCGACGTCCTCATCGGCGGCAAGGCCGCCCTGGTGTGCGGTTACGGCGACGTCGGCAAGGGTTGCGCGGAGGCGCTGCGCGGGCAGGGTGCGCGGGTGTCGGTCACCGAGATCGACCCCATCAACGCACTGCAGGCGCTGATGGACGGCTTCGACGTCGTCACCGTCGAGGGCTTCATCGAGCAGGCCGACATCGTGATCACCGCGACCGGCAACAAGGACATCATCACCTTCGATCACATGCGTCGCATGAAGCACCAGGCCATCCTGGGCAACATCGGCCACTTCGACAACGAGATCGACATGGCCGGCCTCGAGCGGGCGACGGATGTCACCCGCATCAACATCAAGGCGCAGGTCGACGAGTTCCGCTTTGCAGACGGGCATTCCATCATCGTGCTGTCCGAGGGCCGGTTGCTGAACCTCGGCAACGCCACGGGTCACCCGTCGTTCGTGATGAGCAACTCGTTCGCCAACCAGGTGATCGCCCAGATCGAGCTGTGGACCAAGCCGGACGAGTACGACAACGAGGTCTACCGTCTGCCCAAGCACCTGGACGAGAAGGTCGCCCGCATCCACGTCGAGGCCCTCGGTGGTGAGCTGACCAAGCTGTCCAAGGACCAGGCCGAGTACATCGGGGTCGACGTCGAAGGCCCGTACAAGCCCGAGCACTACCGGTACTGAGCGCGGGAATCGCAGGACACCGCCGATGGGCGCGTTGATCGTCGTGGAGGGGCTCGACGGGGCCGGCAAGAGGACACTGTCCGCCGGCCTCGTCGAGTCCTGGCGCGCAGCCGGATTCGTCGTCGCGACGCGTGCGTTCCCGCGTTACGGGACCTCGGTGCACGCCGACCTCGGGGCCGAGGCGTTGCGGGGCCGGCACGGCGACACCGCCTCGAGCATCGAGGCGATGGCGCTGCTGTGGGCCCTCGACCGCCGTGACGCCGCCGACGAGTTGCGGAAACTCCTGGCGGACAACGACATCGTCCTGCTCGATCGGTACGTCGCGTCCAATGCCGCCTACACCGCCGCCCGGCACCACGAGGACGGCTCGGGACCGGCGGTGGAGTGGGTCCGCGAGCTCGAGTTCGAGCGGTTCGCGCTGCCCGTGCCGGATCTGCAGCTGCTGCTGCGGGTGCCGGTCGAGCTGGCGGCTCGCCGGGCCCGTAGCCGCGCCGCGGCCGACACGGCCCGCGACCGGGACGCCTACGAACGGGACTCGGGTCTGCAGGCCCGCACCGGGCAGGTGTACGACGACCTCGCACGCCGACAGTGGATGTCGCCGTGGCGGGTTGCCGGACCCGATGCCGATCCGCGACAACTCGCCGCCGACATCTCAAATCAGCTTCACCACGGTCGAGGAGTGACACGATAGAAGCCATGAAGCCGAGGATTCTGGTTGTCGACGACGACACCGCGCTCGCCGAGATGCTCACGATCGTCCTGCGGGGCGAGGGATTCGAGCCGTTCGTGGTGGGAGACGGTTCGCAGGCGCTGAACGCGGTCCGGGAGATCCGGCCCGACCTCGTCCTGCTCGACCTCATGCTCCCGGGCATGAACGGTATCGACGTCTGCCGGGTGCTGCGCGCCGACTCGGGCGTGCCGATCGTGATGCTCACCGCCAAGTCGGACACCGTCGACGTGGTGCTCGGACTCGAATCCGGCGCCGACGACTACATCGTCAAGCCGTTCAAGCCGAAGGAGCTCGTGGCCCGGGTGCGCGCGCGGCTCCGTCGCACCGAGCAGGAACCGGCCGAGGTGCTCTCCATCGGCGACATCGCCATCGACGTTCCCGCCCACAAGGTCACCCGCGGGGACGAGCTGATCTCCCTCACCCCGCTCGAGTTCGATCTGCTGGTGGCGCTCGCGCGCAAGCCGCGGCAGGTGTTCACTCGTGAGGTGCTGCTCGAGCAGGTGTGGGGTTACCGGCACGCGGCCGACACCCGCCTGGTGAACGTCCACGTGCAGCGCCTGCGGGCGAAGGTCGAGAAGGATCCCGAGAACCCCGAGGTGGTGCTGACGGTGCGGGGCGTCGGCTACAAGGCCGGACCGCCGTGATCGGTGGGTACCGACTGCGGCGGCGGATCACCAGGAGGACTCTGCCGCTGCTGAGGTGGTCACGTGCGGTGAGCAACCGGCTCGCCCACACGTGGCGGCGATCGCTGCAACTGCGGGTCGTGGTCTCGACCCTGTCGCTGTCGCTGATCGTGATGCTCGTCCTCGGTGTCGTCCTCACCAGCCAGATCACCGAACGGCTGCTCGAGGTGAAGATCAACGCCGCCACCGAGGAGGTCGAGCGGTCCCGCGCCCTCGTCGAGGGCCAGCTCGCCGGCGCCGACGACTCCGGCTCGCTGCAGGTCCGGCTCGACGGAGCCGTTGCGGCGCTGACCAATCGCGGCAGCGACGCGGGCGAGGACACCGGCGTCGCGGGCACCTTCGACCCGGCGCTGATCGTGCCGGGCGACGGTCCGCGCGCACCGACGTCGAGCGGGCCCGCCGACCAGATCCCCGAGAACCTGCGTGCCTTCGTGCAGAAGGGCCAGATCGCCTACCAGTTCGCGACGGTGTCGGATCCCGACGGTTATTCGGGCCCGGCGCTGATCGTGGGCACGCCGACGGCGTCGGACATCTCCACCCTCGAGCTGTACCTGGTGTTCCCGCTGGCGGGCGAGGAGAACACGTTGTCCCTGGTGCGCGGCACGCTGCTCGTCGGTGCCGGGGTGCTGCTCGTGCTGCTCGCCGCGATCTCGATGATCGTCGCCCGCCAGGTCGTGCTGCCGATCCGTTCGGCGTCGCGCATCGCGGTCCGGTTCGCCGACGGCCGGCTCAAGGAACGCATGCCGGTGCGTGGCGAGGACGACATGGCGCGCCTGGCCATGTCCTTCAACGAGATGGCCGAGAGCCTGTCGCGGCAGATCACCCAGCTCGAGGAGTTCGGCAACCTGCAGAAGCGGTTCACCTCGGACGTCAGCCACGAGCTGCGTACCCCGCTGACGACGGTGCGGATGGCCGCCGATCTCATCCACGACGGCAGCGACGAACTCGACCCGTCCCTCAAACGCGCCTCGGAGCTGCTCGTCACCGAGCTCGACCGGTTCGAGAGCCTGCTGGGCGACCTGCTCGAGATCAGCCGCCACGACGCCGGCGTCGCCGAACTCGCCGCCGAGCAACTCGACCTGCGCATGTGTGCCCGCGCCGCGGTCTCCACCGTCCGGCACCTCGCCCGCGAGAGCGGCACCGAGCTGATCGTCGACCTGCCGGGTGAACCCGTCGACGCCGAGGTCGATCCGCGCCGCGTCGAGCGCATCCTGCGCAACCTGCTCGCCAACGCCATCGACCACGGAGAGGGCAAGCCCATCCTGCTGCGCCTGCGCGCCGACGACAGCGCCGCCGCGTTCATCGTCCGGGACCAGGGCGTCGGTCTGCGGCCCGGCGAGGAGAAGCTCGTCTTCAACCGCTTCTGGCGGTCGGACCCGTCCCGGGTGCGGCGGTCCGGCGGAACCGGGCTCGGCCTGGCGATCAGTGTCGAGGACGCCAACCTCCACAACGGCAAGCTCGAGGCCTGGGGTGAACCCGGCCTGGGATCCTGCTTCCGGCTCACCCTGCCGCGACAACGGGGACGCAAGGTCGGCCGCAGTCCGCTGCCGCTGGTCCCCAGCACGGTCCGCGCGGTACAGGGCCGTCCGCTGCCGGGTGCGGCGGACGAGGACGCGTCCGTGGACGCCGACGCCGGCGAGGACTCCGCGACGGCTGCGCACCCGGCAGTGGTACCGGTCCCGCCCGAAGGGGCCACCCCATGAGGGGCGCGAGGACGCTGCTCGCGGTGCTGACGGGCCTGGTCCTCGCCGTGTCCGGCTGTGCCAGCCTGCCGGACTCGTCGTCGCCCCAGGCGGTGGGCACCATCGCGCGCGAGCCCACCACCACGTCGGTCCCGGCTCCGGCGCCGGGACGGGAACCGGATCTGCTCCTGCGGGACTTCCTGCGCGCCAGCACGGACCCGGCCAACCGTCACCTCGCCGCCCGGCAGTTCCTCACCGCCGACATGTCGGCCGAGTGGGACGACGCCGCCAGCGCCACGATCGTGGACAAGGTCGACGTGCTGCCGGAGTCGCGCAGCGCCGATCGCGCGACGTACGTCATCCGCGCCAACCGGGTCGGCCACCTGGAGGAAGGCGGGGTCTACCGTCCCGACGAAGGACCGTTCGAGACCAAGATCACCCTCGTGCTCAGCGGCGGCGAATGGCGCATCGACGAGATGGGTCCGGGTGTGGTCATGGACCGCCCGCAGTTCCTCAACGGCTACCAGCGGCGTTCGCTGTACTTCGTCGACCCGTCCGGGCGCACGGTCGTCCCCGACCCGCGCTGGATCGCCGCCACCCAGGACCAGACTGCGGCCCAGCTGATCGACCTGCTCACCGAGGGGCCGAAAGCGGCCCTGGCACCCGCCGTGCGCACGGAACTCGGCTCGGGAGTGTCCGTGCGGGGGCCGATCACCAAGGCCGACGGCCGCACCACCCAGGTCGGTGTCGGTCTCGGTGGTATCCGGATCGACTTCCTGGGGCTGCGACCCCTGAGCAAGGAGAGCCGCGAGTTGCTCGCCGCCCAGGTGATCTGGACCCTCGCCAACGCCGAGATCACCGGCCCGTACGTCCTGCTCGCGGACGGTCAGCCCCTCGACGAGCGATTCCCGAACGGCTGGACCACCGCGGACGTCGCGTCGATGAACCCGCTGGCCACCTCGAGCGCCACCATCGGTCTCCACGCCCTGCGCGGTGGCGGGCTCGTCAGCGTCGCCGAGACCGGGGTCACCCCGGTACCCGGGACCTTCGGCACCGCCACGAACCTGCGCTCCGTGGCGTTGTCGCACGACGGTGAACTGGCGGCGGCCGTCGCCGACACCGGACGTCCGGAAGCCGCCGCCGAGTTGGTGATCGGTCCGTACCGCGACGGCCCGGCGGCGCGCGCCCTCGACGCCGACTCGATCACGCGGCCTACGTGGGCGCTCGACGACAATTCCGTGTGGTCCGTGGTCAACGGCACGAACGTGGTGCGTGCGGTGCGTGAGCCGGGCACCGGCCGGATCACGGTCCTGCCCGTCGACGCCGGAGCCGTGCGGGCGGTGGGCAACACGATCAGCGATCTGCGGCTCTCCCGCGACGGCGTGCGCGCGGCGATGATCGTCGACGGACGCGTGTACGTCGCGGTGGTCGTGCAGAGATCGAACGGGGAATTCTCCCTCACGACACCCCGGGAGATCGCCATCGGTCTCGGCAGCCCCGCCCTGTCCCTGGACTGGAGCACGCCGGACACCGTGGTCGTGGCACGGGCCGCGTCCGACGTCCCGGTCGTGCAGGTCGCGGTCGACGGCTCGCGAATGGACGCCCTGCCGAGCCGCAACCTCACCCCGCCGGTCGTCGCCGTCGAGGCGTCGACGACCTCGGAGTTCGTGGCCGACTCGCGGGCGGTGTTCCAGCTGAACAACGCCGATCCGGCCGGCGACCGGTACTGGCGGGAGGTGCCCGGCCTGACCGGGCTGCAGGCGGTTCCCGTCCTGCCGGGCTGACGGCTCGGGGAGATGTCGGGGTCGGCGGTCACACTGTCGCGGTGCTGACGTCGCTGCTGGATCTGGTGCTGCCCGTCGAGTGCGGCGGTTGCGGCCGCCCCGGCGTCGGCTGGTGCCGGCGCTGCGCCCGGGACCTGGCGGACGCGCCGGCCCGGGTCCGGCCCCGCGTCGATCCCGGCGTTCCGGTGTGGGCGCTGGGGACGTACGGCGGTGCGCGTCGCCGCGCCGTGATCGCGGCCAAGGAACACGGCCGGCGCGACCTGGCCGGTCCGCTCGGCCTCGCGCTGGCCACCGCCGTGTCACGGCTGCGGCGCTGGGGGGAGCTGCCCGCCGGGCCTCTCGTCGTGGTGCCCGCCCCGACGCGAACCCGGGCGGCACGCTCTCGCGGGGGCGACCCGGTGACGCGTGCGGTGCGGGCGGCCGCCGGACACGACCGGCGCCTCGAGGTCTGCGGCCTTCTCGTCACCGGACGTGGTGTCCGCGATTCGGTGGGGTTGTCGGCTGCGCAGCGGCAGCGCAATCTGGCCGGGCGGGTGCGGGTGCGGACGGCGGGCCCGCCTCCCGGAGCGGAGGTGCTGCTCGTCGACGACGTCGTCACGACCGGCGCCACCGCCACGGAATCGGTGCGGGTTCTGCGGGCGGCGGGCCATCGCCCGTGCGGGGTGCTGGTGATCGCCGCCGCATGAGAGCCGGAGGGTCTGAGAGCCGGAGCGCCTGAGAGCCGGAGGGCCTCGGGGCCGCAGGCCGGGGAGCCGGGAAAGGTGGGGACATCGGTCCCGCCACCAGGTGACGACGGCGTGAAATTGAGCGGAACGGTGGCACTCCCCGCCGTTCCGTACTACCGTCGCCCTCAGACCCGAAAACACAGGTAGCGGGCGCAAAACGCCCTTCAGCCGTCGTGTCGGGCGGAGCGCATCTCGCGCTCGTCGATCATGCCGGCGCGCGAGCTGCGCCGGCCGTACTCGGGAGGTACGAGTGACGATCCCTTCGAAGTCCAAGGTTCCCGCTCCAGAGACCGAAGCCGGTACTGCGGAGTCCAACGGTCCCCGCGCCGACGTCGTCGTCAAGGGGCGCAACGTCGAGGTCCCGGATCACTTCCGGGTCTACGTGTCCGAGAAGCTCGCTCGGCTCGAACGTTTCGACCCGACGATCTTCCTGTTCGACGTCGAGTTGCAGCACGAGCGCAACCGCCGGCAACTGAAGAGTTGCCAGCGAGTCGAGATCACCGCTCGGGCCAAGGGGCCGGTGGTGCGTGCGGAGGCATCCGCGGACAGCTTCTACGCTGCCTTCGAGTCCGTGACGGACAAGCTCGAGGCGCGACTGCGCCGCACGAAGGACCGCCGCAAGGTACACCACGGGGAGAAGACCCCTGTCTCGGTGGCCGAGGCCACGGCTGAACTCGCCAGGGACGACTCGCTCGGGATATCGCCGGAGATCTCGCTGGACCAGTACGAGCCCGAGCCGTCCGGGCCGGGCCGGATCGTGCGAACGAAGGAACACACCGCCGAGCCGATGACCGTCGACGACGCGCTGTACGAGATGGAGCTGGTCGGTCACGACTTCTACCTGTTCCACGACAAGGAGACCGACAGCCCGTCCGTCGTCTACCGCCGGCACGCGTTCGACTACGGGTTGATCCGGCTCGTGTGACGACTGCGCCGCCCGGCGGCGGCACCGTGCGTGCCACCCCGCCGAGCGGTCGCCCGTGGTCACCTCGTCGAAAGACCGCCTACCATGGAATCCGGCCGGGGTCGATACAGGCCTCGGCCGGATTTTCGTTGTCCGTGCTGTACCCGAGATTGAGGACGAACACGCCCGTGCTGTCGCTGTCGAAGCTGCTCAGAGTCGGTGAAGGTCGCATGGTCAAGCGGCTCAAGCACATCGCCGACCACGTCGATTCCCTCTCACCCGAGTTCGAGTCCCTGACCGACGAGCAGTTGCGGGCCAAGACGGACGAGTTCCGTCGTCGCTACCAGGCGGGTGAGACCCTCGACGAGTTGCTGCCCGAGGCGTTCGCCACAGCGCGCGAGGCGTCGTGGCGAGTGCTGGGCCAGAAGCACTACCCCGTTCAGATCATGGGCGGCGCGGCGCTACACTTCGGCAACATCGCCGAGATGAAGACCGGTGAGGGCAAGACCCTGACCTGTGTGCTGCCGGCCTACCTCAACGCCATCGCCGACGAGGGCGTGCACGTGGTGACGGTCAACGACTACCTCGCCAAGCGCGACTCCGAGTGGATGGGCCGGGTGCACCGGTCCCTCGGTCTCGAGACGGCGGTGATCCTGTCCGGTCTGACGCCCGCCGAGCGGCGCACCGCGTACGCCGCCGACATCACCTACGGCACCAACAACGAGTTCGGCTTCGACTACCTGCGCGACAACATGACGCACTCGCTCGACGATCTCGTGCAGCGCGGCCACAACTTCGCGATCGTCGACGAGGTCGACTCGATCCTCATCGACGAGGCCCGGACGCCGCTGATCATCTCCGGCCCGGCCGACGCGTCGAGCAAGTGGTACGCCGAGTTCGCGCGGATCGCGCCGCTGCTGAAGAAGGACGTCCACTACGAGGTGGACATCAAGAAGCGCACCATCGGCGTGCACGAAGCGGGGGTCGAGCTGGTCGAGGACCAGCTCGGCATCGACAACCTGTACGAGGCGGCCAATTCGCCGCTGGTGAGCTACCTCAACAACGCGATCAAGGCCAAGGAGCTGTACCAGCGCGACAAGGACTACATCGTCCGGGACGGCGAGGTGATCATCGTCGACGAGTTCACCGGCCGCATCCTCGTCGGACGTCGCTACAACGAGGGCATGCACCAGGCCATCGAGGCCAAGGAACGGGTCGAGATCAAGGCGGAGAACCAGACGCTCGCCACGATCACGCTGCAGAACTACTTCCGCCTCTACGACAAGCTCTCCGGCATGACGGGCACCGCCGAGACCGAGGCCGCGGAGCTGCACCAGATCTACGAGCTCGGGGTGATCCCGATCCCGACCAACAAGCCGATGGTCCGCGCGGACCAGGGCGACCTGATCTACAAGACGGAGACGGCGAAGTTCGCGGCCGTCGTCGACGACGTCGCCGAGCGGCATGCCAAGGGGCAGCCGGTCCTGATCGGCACCACCAGCGTCGAACGCTCCGAATACCTGTCCGCGCAGTTCACCAAGCGCGGCATTCCGCACAACGTGCTCAACGCCAAGTTCCACGAGCAGGAGGCGACGATCATCGCCGAGGCCGGGCGGTCCGGCGCGGTGACCGTCGCGACCAACATGGCCGGCCGCGGTACCGACATCGTGCTCGGCGGCAACCCCGACATCCTCGCCGACGTGGAGCTGCGCAAGCGGGGTCTCGACCCGGTCCACACGCCCGAGGAGTACGAGGCGGCCTGGGACGAGGCGATCGAGCGGATCAACGCCGAGGTCAAGGCCGACGCCGACAAGGTCAGGGACGCGGGCGGCCTGTACGTCCTCGGCACCGAGCGGCACGAGTCCCGCCGGATCGACAACCAGCTGCGCGGCCGCTCCGGCCGGCAGGGCGACCCGGGTGAGTCGCGCTTCTACCTCTCGCTCGGTGACGAGTTGATGCGCCGTTTCAACGGCGCGGCACTCGAATCGATCATGACGCGCTTGAACCTGCCGGACGACGTGCCGATCGAGGCGAAGATGGTCTCGAAGGCCATCAAGAGCGCCCAGACCCAGGTCGAGCAGCAGAACTTCGAGATCCGCAAGAACGTCCTGAAGTACGACGAGGTGATGAACCAGCAGCGCACCGTCATCTACGACGAGCGTCGCCGCATCCTGCGCGGGGAGGACCTCGAAGGCCAGGTCGAGCACATGATCACGGATGTGGTCACCGCCTACGTGGACGGCGCCACCGCAGAGGGCTACGTCGAGGACTGGGACCTCGAGCAGCTGTGGACGGCCCTGCGAACCCTCTACCCGGTGGGCCTCGATCACAAGGAGCTCGCCACCTCCGCGGACGGCGAACCCGCGGATCTCAGCCGGGAGGAACTGCGCGAGGCGTTGCTGAAGGACGCGCACGCCGCGTACGCCCGCCGTGAGGCGGAGATCGACGCCATCGCCGGTGAGGGCGGCATGCGCGAGCTCGAGCGTCGGGTCCTGCTCTCGGTGCTCGACCGCAAGTGGCGCGAACACCTCTACGAGATGGACTACCTCAAGGAGGGCATCGGCCTGCGGGCGATGGCCCAGCGCGACCCGCTCGTGGAGTACCAGCGCGAGGGCTACGACATGTTCGTCGGGATGCTCGAGGGCCTGAAGGAGGAGTCCGTCGGATTCCTGTTCAACCTGCAGGTCGAAGCCGCGCAGGCGCAGCCGGGCCCGGGCGGCGGCGTCACCGCCGCGTCCGCGGCGGCCACCGCGCAGGCCGCCCCCACCCTGACGAAGCCGGCTCCCGCCCCGGCGGCCCCCGCGCCGGCTCCGGCACCCGCGCCCGCCCCGGCCACGCTGCGTGCGAAGGGCCTCGACGAGGACGACGACCGCAGTCTCACCTACACCGGGCCGGCCGAGGACGGCAGTGCCCAGGTTCGGCGCAGTCCCGCGACGTCGTCGCCGGCCGCGTCCGCACCCGGAACGACGGGCACCCGTCGGCAACGCCGGGAGGCGGCACGCAAGCAGTCCAAGGCGCAGCGCCGCCGCTGACGATGCGTCCGGGCCGGAGGTTGCCGGCCCGGACGCACGGTCAGCCCAGCCACACCGTGGTGAGCAGCCATCCGTGCGGCGTCCGGCGTGAGACGGGGTGGCGCGAGATGCGGCCGGCCAGCGCGAACACGCGATGGCCGCGGCCGTAGGAACCGAACAACTCGGCGGTGTCGGCGTCCACCGCACGCAGCCGGGTCCGCAGGAGCACCGCCGTCCCCGGATCGCTCGTCTTCGCGCCGACGGCAACGGTCGCATGCAGCGACGGATGGAGCACGGCAGCGAGCTGGGGCTCGGGACGGCGCCGGTCGGCCACTTCGAGGATCAACCGGGCCGCGAGGTCGGCGAATCGGCGTGCCGCCGGATCGACCTCCGGCAGTGGCCGCCCGATCGGCGGCACGGCCTTCACATGCATCGAACGGCCGTCGTGCGGGGTGAGGCGCCGCCTCGTGTGCCGGCGGTGCGGTCCGGGCGGACAGCACCGCTGCACCGGCGGCTCGAACGGAGCGATGCGTCGGACGTAGTGGGCGTCGTGCTGAGGGGTCATCGATTCTCCCGGTTCCGAGGGACGCCGTCGGCGCGGAACGGCCGACGGCGGGTGCGTAGACCCCGGGAGAGGACGGAGCCGCCGGTCATGGTGCCACATCCGTGTCGCCGTGTCGCCGTGTCGTTCGGGTCGTTGCATCGCCTGACCGGTGCGCGCGAACTAGGGTGGGGCGATGCGTGGACTGGTGCTCGATTTCGGTGGGGTGCTCGCGGGCCCCGGCACGGACGCGGCCGCGCTCGGCGGGATCCTCGCCGAGGTGCGCCGGCGCGGCGTGCGCACCGCGATCCTCAGCAACGATCCGGGTGGCCCCGCGGCCGCACCCCTGCGCGATCTGGGGCGAGGCCGGCTGGTGGACGAGGTGGTGCTGTCCGCGGACGTGGGCACCGCGAAACCGGATCCGCGCAGCTACCTGGCGGTGGCCCGGCGTCTCGGGCTCGAACCGTCGGCGTGTGTGTTCGTCGACGACCTGCGGGTGAACGTGGACGGTGCGGTAGCCACGGGAATGGTCGGCGTGCATCACGCCGATGCCGCCGAGGTGGTGGCGGAACTGACGGTGCTGTTCGGTCTCGACGAGCCGTCGCAGGCCGGAGCGGCTCGACGGGACGAGGACGAGAGGGATGCGGGGCGATGACCCACCGGATGTCGGCTCAGGACGCGTCGTTCTACTTTCTGGAGACGAGCAATACGCCCATGCACATCGGGTCGCTCGCCATCCTGGAGCAGCCGAGCGGCGGGCTCGACTACGAGGACGTGCTGCGGCTCGTGGAGCGCCGGCTGGCCGCGGTGCCGCGGTATCGGCAGAAGGCGCGCGAGGTCGCCCTCGGCCTGGCGCGTCCGGTGTGGGTCGACGACCGCGACTTCGACATCACCTATCACGTGCGGCGGTCGGCGCTGCCGCGGCCCGGCTCCGAAACGCAGCTGCACGAGCTGTTGGCCCGGTTGATCTCCCGTCCGCTCGACCGCTCCCGGCCGCTGTGGGAGATGTATCTCGTCGAGGGCCTCGCCGGCGACCGGTGCGCCCTGTTCACCAAGACCCACTCGGCGCTGGTGGACGGCGATCAGGCGCTCGAGATCGGGCAGGTGCTGTTCGAGCCCACCGAGACTCCCCGGGTGGATCCGGAGGAATTGTGGATGCCGGAGCCCGAGCCGAGTGACTCGGCGCTGCTGCTCGGCGCGCTCGCCGAGCTGGTGGCCAGGCCCGGTGAGGCGGTGTCGGGAGTGCGGGCGGCCGTCGGCGATCTGGCCGCGACGGCCGGGGAGGCGCTGGACGTGGTGGGCCGGCTGGCGCGCACCGCCGCCCAGTCCGCGCCCGACAGCCCGTTGAACGCCCCGATCTCCCGTAACCGCCGGTTCGCGGTGGTCAAGGCGGACCTCGAGTTGTACCGGAAGATCCGGGCGCGCTACGGCTGCACCGTCAACGACGTCGTGCTGGCGGTGATCGCGGGGGCGCTGCGGTACTGGCTGCTCTCCCGCGGGGAGCCGCTGACGGAGGCGACGGTGGTCCGGGCGATGGTGCCCATGTCGGTCTACGCGGAGGACCCGGACGTGCCGGAGGCGGGCCGGGAGGAATCCGAGACGGGTCCGCGCGGCGAGGTCTCGACCTTTCTGGTCGACCTCCCGGTGGGGGAACCGAACGCGGTCGTCCGTCTGTCCCACATCTCGCACGCCGGGGAGGCCTACTCTCGGCAGGGCCGCCGGGTCCCGGCGCGGTCGATGATGCGACTGTCCGGGTTCGCGCCCGCGACCATGCATGCCGTCGGGGCTCGTGTCGCGAGCGGATTCTCTCAGCGCATGTTCAACCTGATGATCACCAACGCGCCGGGCCCGCAGCATCCCCTCTACCTCGCCGGGGCCCGGGTCCTCGAGATGTATCCGATCTCGCCCCTGCTGGAGAATCAGGCGCTGAGCGTCGCGTTGACGTCGTACGACGGCAACGTCTACTACGGTCTCAATGCGGACCGCGACGCCATGCCCGATGTGGAGGTGCTGACGTCGCTGCTGCACGAGTCGCTCGAGGAGTTGTTGGATGCCAGTAGGTGAGTTGTGACACGGGTGTACGTACCGGCGACCATCGAGACGTTGAAGCGGTTGGTCGCCGACAGTGAGTTCGAGGCGGTGAGCGGCACCGCGTTCGCGGTCACCCCGGCGCTGCGCGAGGCGTACACCTCCGGTGACGACGAGGAACTCGCCGAGGTCGCGATGGCCGAGGCCGCCCGCGCCTCGTTGCGGCTGCTCGCCGGCCGGGCCGACGACGACCCGCCGCCCGAGTTCGGCCTGCGCCGGGTGGTGGTGGCCGCGGACGTCGACGGCGTCACCCTGCGTCCCGACCTCGACGACGCGGTGGTCCGGCTGCCCGGTCCGGTGCCGCTGTCCGCGGTGGCGTCGGTGCATGTGGACCTCGCCACTGCGGAACCGGACATCGCCCGGGCCCTGCCGGTCGTCGATGCGGCCGACCTCGGCGACGAGGAGGCGGAGTTCGTGCTGGGCGACGCCGAGGACCACGAACTCGCCTGGTACGCCACGCAGGAGCTGCAGTTCCTGCTCGAGCTGCTCTGACCCCGCGAGTGTGATCACCGTCTCGGCCCAACCTACGCCTCCGTAGGGAGCTGGTAACCTACGGAGGCGTAGCCCCTGGACGAGGAGAAGTGATCGGATGGGTCTGAAGGACTGGATCGAGCGGCCGGCGGCGCACGTCGCGACGAAGGACCGATCCGTGTCGAACATCCTGCGTGGTGCGGCCGCGCGGCTGACGACACCCCTCCTTCCCGACGACTACCTGCACCTCGCCAACCCCCTGTGGTCGGCGCGCGAGCTGCGTGGACGCATCGTCGAGGTCCGCCGCGAGACCGCGGACTCCGCGACACTCGTCATCAAGCCCGGCTGGGGCTTCGACTTCGGATACGCGCCGGGCCAGTACATCGGCATCGGGTTGCACGTCGACGGCCGCTGGCACTGGCGTTCGTACTCACTGACGTCCTCGCCCACGTGGGACCGCAAGCTCATCTCGATCACCGTCAAGGCCATGACCGACGGGTTCCTCTCGACCCACCTCGTCAGCGGCGTGCCCGCCGGCACGATCGTGCGGCTCGCCGAGCCCAAGGGCGAGTTCGTCCTGTCCGACCCCCCGCCGGCGAAGATCCTGTTCCTCACCGCGGGCAGCGGCATCACCCCGATCATCTCGATGCTGCGCACCCTCGACCGCCGGTCCGTGCAGGCCCATGCCGAACTGCCCGATGTGGTGCACGTCCACTCGGCGCCCACCGCCGCCGAGGTGATGTTCGCCGACGAGATCGCCCGATTCGGGGCGGATCACGAGCAGTACCACCCGTACGTGCGCCTGACGCGGGAGCAGGGCAAGTTCGCCCTCGCCGAGCTCGACACCGTGTGCCCCGACTGGCGGGAGCGTCAGGTGTGGGCGTGCGGACCGCAGGCGATGCTCGACGACATCGACCGGTTCTGGGACTCCGCGGGCCTGTCCGAGCGGCTGCACCTGGAACGCTTCGCCGTCTCCCGCGCGGACACCTCCGGCGCCGGCGGGACGGTGACCTTCGCCAAGTCCGGCAAGACCGTCGCCGTCGACGGTGCGACGACCCTGCTCGAGGCCGGTGAAAGCGCCGGCGCGCTGATGCCGTTCGGCTGCCGGATGGGAATCTGTCAGACTTGTGTGGTGCCCTTGGAGAAGGGGCATGTCGTCGACCTCCGGTCCGGCAAGGAACACGCCGAGGGGGAGCGGGTACAGACCTGCATCTCCGCGGCTGCCGGAGACTGCACGCTCGGCGCCTGACGCACTACCCACCCGTTCCAGGGGGAAGGACCCCGGTGGCAATCACCGACATCACCGAGTTCGCTCACCTCACCGACGCGGACATCGAGGAACTCGGCCGCGAGTTCGACGCGATCCGTCGCGACATCGAGGACGCCCGAGGGCTGCGCGACGCCCGCTACATCCGCAACACCATCCGTCTGCAACGCGTCCTCGAGATCGGCGGTCGCGCGGCGCTGTTCGGCAGCCGCCGGCGTCCGCTGTGGCTGCTCGGCACGGGCCTGCTCTCGCTGTCGAAGATCATCGAGAACATGGAGCTCGGGCACAACGTGATGCACGGGCAGTGGGACTGGATGAACGATCCGGAGATCCACTCGACCTCGTGGGAATGGGATCAAACGGGTCCGTCGCAGCACTGGAAGCGCGCCCACAACTACGCGCACCACACCTACACGAACATCGTCGGGATGGACGACGACGTGGGCTTCGGCATCCTGCGGATGACGCGCGACGAGAAGTGGCGGCCGATCAACCTGCTGCAGCCCCTGGCCAACCTGATCCTCGCAGCCACGTTCGAGTGGGGCATCGCACTGCACGACCTCGATGCCGAGAAGAAGGCTGCCGGGGTGCCGGAAGGCCAGTGGAACTCCCAGCCCACCAAGGACTTCGCGCGCAAGATCGCGCGGCAGCTGGGCAAGGACCTGGTGCTGTTCCCGGCCATGACGGGCCGTGCGTGGCGCAGCACGATCACGGCGAACCTCACGGCGAACCTGGTGCGGAACCTGTGGGCGTACGTGGTGATCTTCTGCGGCCACTTTCCCGACGGCGCCGAGAAGTTCACCGTGGCGCAGTACGAGAACGAGACGCAGGGGCAGTGGTACCTGCGGCAGCTGCTCGGTAGCGCCAACATCGATGCCGGCCCGGTGATGGCCTTCATGACCGGCAATCTGAGTTACCAGATCGAGCACCACCTGTTCCCGGACCTGCCCAGCAACCGCTACCCCGAGATCGCGGAGCGGGTCCGCGCGCTGTGTGCGAAGTACGACCTGCCGTACACCAGCGGTCCGCTCGGTAAGCAGTACCTGCTCGCGCTGCGCACGATCCACAAGCTGGCACTGCCGGACGCGTGGCTGCGGGCCACGTCGGACGACGCCCCGGAGACCTCCTCCGAACGCAAGTTCCGGCGTCCCGATCTGCCGCGGGTGCGGTCGGTGGGGGAGCGTCGTGAGGGGCTCGCGACCGCGCTGCGGACCCTGCGGGCCGCCAAGCGCGCAACCCGCCGGAAGTGATCTGCCGCACAAGCTACATCTCCGTAACCTACGGATTCGTAACTTACGGTACGGTAGGCGCATGGCCATTTCGGACATCAAGGAGTACGCGCACCTCACCGAGGCGGACGTCGAGGCCCTCGGCCGGGAGCTCGACGCCATCCGGCGGGACATCGAGGACTCCCGCGGCGAGCGCGACGCCCGCTACATCCGCAACACGATCCGGCTGCAGCGCGGCCTGGAGCTGAGTGGGCGTGCGGTGCTGTTCGGCAGCCGCCGGCGGCCGCTGTGGCTGCTCGGTGCGGGCCTGCTCGGCCTCTCGAAGATCGTCGAGAACATGGAGCTCGGGCACAACGTGATGCACGGGCAGTGGGACTGGATGAACGATCCCGAGGTCCACTCCGTCCACTGGGAGTGGGACAACGCCGACCCGTCCGCGCACTGGAAGCAGACCCACAACTACCTGCACCACAAGTACACCAACATCCTCGGCATGGACGACGACGTGGGATACGGCCTGCTGCGGGTGACGCGCGACCAGCGCTGGTCGCCGTTCAACTACGGCAACATCGTCTACAACGCCCTGCTCGCCCTGCTGTTCCAGTACGGCGTCGCGGTCCAGCACCTCGAACTCGGCAAGGTCGCCAAGGGCCGCGACGACCGCGCCGAGACCAAGCGCAAGCTGCGCGAGGTGGGGGACAAGATCGGTCGCCAGATCGCCAAGGACTACGTGGTCTATCCGGCGCTGACGGGTAAGGCGTGGAGGTCCACGCTCACCGCGAACATGACGGCCAACGTGATCCGCAATCTGTGGACCAACGCGGTCATCTTCTGCGGGCACTTCCCCGACGGCGCCGAGAAGTTCACCAAGGCCGACGTCGACAACGAGACGCAGGCGCAGTGGTACCTGCGCCAGATGCTCGGCAGCGCCAACATCTCCGGCGGCCCGGTCATGGACTTCATGACCGGCAACCTGAGCTACCAGATCGAACACCACCTGTTCCCGGACCTGCCGTCGAACCGGTACGCCGAGATCGCGGTGCGGGTGCGCGAGCTGTGCGACAAGTACGACCTGCCGTACACCACCGGCCCGCTCGCCGTGCAGTACTTCAAGTCCTGGCGCACCATCGCCAAGCTGTCGCTGCCGAACAAGTACCTCGCGGACACCCCGGACGCGGCCCCGGAAACCGCGTCCGAGCGCGGCTTCGGCGGCACCGCCGTCGTGGACCCTGGGACCGGCCGGCGACGCGGCCTGGCCACCGCGATCCGCGAGAACCGCCGGGTCCGCGGCGTGCGCCGTCTCCTCGGCATGCGCTGATCCCGAATCCCCACCGAGCGCTCGGCGTCCCTGTGACACCGGGCGCTCGGCGTCCCTGTGACACCGGGCGCTCGGCGTCCCTGTGACACCGGGCGCTCGGCGTCCCTGTGACACCCGGCGTCCGGGGACCGGGCTCACCAGGATTCGTTGGCGGCGATCGCGGTCAGCAGTGTGCGCACGGCCATCGCGCGGCGCCCGGACTTGCCCTCGAGGGCGTCGAGTGCGCACTCGGGGTCCGCGGGCGGGCCCAGGTGGGTGCAGCCACGGGGACAGTCCTCCACCGCGTCGGCGAGATCCGAGAACGCGGCGATCACGTCGTCGGCATCGATGTGAGCGAGCCCGAACGACCTGATCCCGGGGGTGTCGATCACCCACCCGCCGCCCGGCAACGGCAGCGCCACCGACTGCGTGGAGGTGTGCCGGCCCTTCCCGACCCCCGAGACCTCGCCGGTGGCGCGGTCGGCATCCGGGACGAGCCGGTTGACCAGAGTGGACTTTCCCACGCCGGAATGGCCGATCAGCGCGGTCGACCTGCCCGCCAGCATCGCCGTCAGCTCCGACAGGTCCTGCTCGCGGCCCGCCAGCACCACGGGAACGTCCAGATCCGCGAACTGCGCCGTGAACTCCCCGGGATCGGCCAGATCGCTCTTCGTCAGGCACAGCACCGGTTCCAGCCCGCCCGCAAACGCGGCGACCATGGACCGTTCGACCAGCCCGGTCCGAGGCGGCGGATCGGCCAGTGCGACGACGATCAGCAGCTGCTCCGCGTTGGCCACGACGATCCGCTCGAACAGGTCGGTGTCGTCGGCGGTGCGGCGCAACACCGTGGTGCGTTCCTGTACCCGCACGATGCGCGCAAGCGTGTCGGGCCGCCCCGACAGGTCCCCGACCACCGCGACCCGATCCCCGACGACGACAGGGGTACGGCCGAGCTCCCGGGCCCGCATCGCGACGACCGGCCGCGCGGGATCACCCTCCAGCACGCAGCCCCACCGGCCACGGTCGACGGAGACGACCATCGCTTCGACGGCGTCCCGATGGGCCGGCCGGTCCTTCGTGCGCGGCCGCGAGCCCTTGCCCGGACGGATCCGGACGTCGGTCTCGTCGTAGGTCCGCCGGCTCAGGAGCGCGCTCCCCTCAGCATCCCGGCCCACAGCTCGGGGAAGCCGGGCAGGGTCTTGGCCGTCGTGCCGATGTCCTCGACCTCGATGCCGTCGACCACGAGTCCCACGATCGCGCCCGCCGTCGCCATCCGGTGATCCGCATACGAATGCCAGCGTCCGCCGTGCAGCGGCGCGGGCACGATGTGCAGGCCGTCCGCAAGCTCGGTGGCGGAACCGCCGAGCTTGCCGAGCTCCGTGACCAGGGCGGCCAGGCGGTCCGTCTCGTGCCCGCGCAGGTGGGCGATGCCCCGCAGCGTGGACGGGGTGGTCGCCAGCGCCGCGAGTGCGGCGACCGTGGGGGCGAGCTCGCCGACGTCGTGCAGGTCGACGTCGAGGCCGCGCAGATGCTTCGGGCCTCGCACGGTGAGCGTTCCGTCGGACAGTGCGACGTCGGCACCCATCTGCTCGAGGATTCCGCGGATCGCGTCGCCGGCCTGGGTGGTGCGCTGCGGCCATCGCGGCACCGACACCGTGCCGGCCGTGACGGCCGCGGCCGCCAGGAACGGGGTCGCGTTGGACAGGTCGGGCTCGACGACCCGGTCCACGGCGCGGACCGGGCCCGGTGCGACCCGCCAGGTGTCGGGCACGGACGTGTCGACCGTCACCGCGGACTCGCGCAGCATCTCGACGGTCATGTCGATGTGCGGCATGGACGGCACGGCCGCCCCGGCGTGCCGCACCGTGACGCCCTCGACGAACGCGGCGGCGGAGAGCAGCAGACCCGAGACGAACTGTGACGACCCCGACGCGTCGATGGTGACGGTGCCGCCGCGCAGGGAGCCGCGCCCGCGCACGGTGAAGGGCAGGGTGTCGCCGTCGACGTCGGCGCCGAGCGAGCGCAGGGCCTCGAGGACGGTGCCCATCGGGCGGGTACGCGCCTGCTCGTCACCGTCGAAGAAGACGTCGCCGTCGGCCAGCGCCGCGAGGGGCGGCACGAATCGCATCACCGTTCCCGCCAGGCCGCAGTCCACCCGGGCGCCGTGCAGCCGGCCGGGGATGACGTGCAGCGTGGTGCCGTCGTCTCGCTCGTCGATCGTCGTGCCCAGTCCGCGCAGGGCCGCGATCATCAGGTCGGTGTCGCGACTGCGCAGCGCACCGGTCACGGTGGACGGGCCGTCCGCGAGCGCAGCGAGGATCAGGGCGCGGTTGGTGATCGACTTGGACCCGGGCAGCGTGACGGAACTGTCGACGGGTGACTCGGCTCGGGGCGCACTCCACGGATTCACCCGTCCATCTTCGCCTATCCGCAGCCGGCAGCCACCTGCCACACCCCGCGGCCGGGTGCGGTCCGCGGCGCGGGTGGTCGGCGCGGCACCTCCCGGGCGCCCCCGCATCAGGCCCCGGCGGTGATCGGCGCCACCACTGCTCCCGTGAGCCGCACCAGGTCCGCCGGGGCGAGTTCGATCTCGAGGCCGCGGCGTCCGGCGCTGCACAGGACCCGGTCCCACTGGTGCGCGGAGGCGTCGACGGCGGTGCGCAGCCGGCTGCGCTGACCCAGCGGTGAGATTCCCCCGAGGACGTAGCCGGTGGCGCGTTCGGCGTCGCTGCGTTCGGCCATGACCGCCTTGCCGCCCCCGAGGGCGGCCGCGGCCGCCTTCAGCGACAGCGTCGCCGGGACCGGGATCACGGCCACCGCGAGCTTGCCGTCGGAGAGCTTGATCACGAGGGTCTTGAAGATCTGGGCGGGGGCCACCCCGAGCCGCTGCCCGAGGAGCTCGACGGCCTCGGAACCGAACGAGCCGGCTCGCGGGTCGTGCGGGTACTCGTGGACGCGGTGGGTGACTTTCTCGCGTGTCAGCAGCGTGGTCGCGGGAGTGGAGGTCGAGGCCATGCGCGTCAATGTAGGGAACAAGCACCCACCCTGTCGTGTTGATTCCGGGTGGCCGCCACGATCGGCGTGGCCGGTGACCGAGAGCGAGGAGTGCCGCGTGCCTGTGCTGTGCCCGTCCCGGCCGGTAGCCTTCACGGATACGGCAAGTGAAGGGATCGGTGTGGTCGAGGAGTCTGGTACGGAACTGGCCGAACGGTTCGAGCGGGATGCATTGCCCCTGCTCGATCAGCTCTACGGCGCGGCGCTGCGGATGACCCGCAACCCCGCGGACGCGGAGGATCTGGTTCAGGAGACGTATATCAAGGCGTTCTCCGCCTTCTCCTCGTTCAAGGAGGGGACCAATCTCAAGGCGTGGCTGTACCGCATCCTGACGAACACCTACATCAACTCCTACCGCAAGAAGCAGCGCCAGCCCGCTCAGTACCCCACCGAGGAGATCACCGACTGGCAGCTGGCGGCGACGGCCGAGCACAGCTCCACCGGTCTGCGGTCGGCCGAGGTCGAGGCGCTCGACGCGCTTCCCGACGACGACATCAAGGCCGCGTTGCAGGAGCTGCCCGAGGAGTTCCGGATGGCGGTGTACTACGCCGACGTCGAGGGTTTCCCGTACAAGGAGATCGCGGAGATCATGGGCACGCCCATCGGCACGGTCATGTCACGGCTGCACCGCGGCCGCAAGCAGCTGCGCGGCCTGCTGGCCGATGTCGCGCGGGAGCGAGGATTCAACCGGAGCGGGGCCGTGGACGCTGCTGTCGGACACGGCGTGGACAACAAGGAGGTCTCGAGGTGAGCGAGTCGGCCGACTTCGATCAGCTCGACTGTTCCGCAGTGATCGCGGACGTCTATCTGCTGCTCGACAGCGAGTGCGACGACCGGTCGCGTGAGCGTCTGCAGCGCCATCTCGACGACTGCGGGTCCTGCCTCGAGGCGTACGGGCTCGAATCCCAGCTCAAGTCCCTGCTCAGCCGCAAGTGCGGCGGCGAGCACGCCCCGGAGGGCCTGCGGGAGCGGCTGCTGGTCGAGATCCGGCGGACCGTCGTCGTGACGCGCACCGACGTCCGGGATTGACCACCCGACACGCGTGAGGGGGCCGGAAGCAGCTGCTTCCGGCCCCCTCACGCGTGTGTGCGCGCCTCAGGCGTTGGGACGCTTGCCGTGGTTGGCGGCGTTACCCTTGCGACTGCGCTTCTTGCGGCCTCGCTTACCCATGGTCCGATCTCCTTTCTGGTTCATTACAGTGTTTCACGTGTGGTCCGGTGGCCCTGAAAGCAGGGCCACCGTCTTCTTCGTGGAATGAGGTGCCCGATGGCCGAAGACGTGCGCGCCGAGATGGTCTCCACCGTGTTCGAGGTGGTGGTGCAGGAAGGGGACGTCGTCGCCGAGGGCGACACGCTGGTGATCCTGGAGTCCATGAAGATGGAGATTCCGGTGCTCGCCGAGACGTCGGGCACCGTGACCTCACTGGACGTGGTCGTCGGCGACGTCGTGCAGCAGGGCGACCTCATCGCGGTCATCTCCTGAGTCCGCACGTGCCGCCCGTGTCCACCCTCAGCGCTCTTCTCGCCGAGCACACCGACCTGCCGGGCGGTGCGGTCGACCACCTGCAGCGAGTCGTCGGCGAATGGCAGTTGCTCGCGGACCTGTCCTTCGCGGACGTCCTGTTGTGGGTGAGCGCCGAGCCGAGTGGGGTGGTGTGCGTGGCGCAGTGCCGCCCCACCACCGCATCGACCGTGCTGCCCGAGGACATGGTGGGTTCGGTGGTGTCCGAGCGGGAACACCCGCACGTGTTGCGGGCCCTCGAGACCGGAGTGGTCGTCTCTGCGGACGCGCGGCCCAGCCACGTCGCGCCGCTGCGCCGGCAGGCGGTGCCGGTCCGCTGGGACGGGCAGGTCATCGCCGTTCTGAGCCGCGACGCGGCCACCGTGGCCAGGCGCACCAAGAGCGCCCTCGAGACCGCGTACCTCGAGTGCGCCGACGCCCTGTTCACGATGATCTGCGAGGGCACCTTCCCGACCACGGAATTGCGTTCGGACACCAAGTCGAGCCCCCGCGCGGGCGACGGCTTCATCCGCCTCGACCGGTCCGGCCGGGTGGTGTATGCGAGCCCGAATGCCCTGTCCGCCTACCACCGGATGGGGTTGAACTCCGACCTGCTCGGCCAGAACCTGATCGAGACGACACGCGCGCTGGTGACCGATCCGTTCGAGAGCGAGGACGTCGAGAGCTACCTGCGGGGTGCGGTGCGCGGCAAGCTGGGACGGCCCATGGAGATCGAGGCACGCGGGGCCACCGTGCTGCTGCGTGCGCTGGTGCTCGCGCCCGGCGGCCGGCTCGAGGGTGCGGCGGTGGTCATCCGCGACGTCACCGAGGTCAAGCGGCGCGATCGGGCGTTGCTGAGCAAGGATGCCACGATCCGGGAGATCCACCACCGGGTGAAGAACAACCTGCAGACGGTCGCGGCCCTGCTGCGGCTGCAGGCGCGACGCACCGGCAACACCGAGGCCCGGCAGGCGCTGGCCGAGGCGGTGCGCCGGGTGACGTCGATCGCGCTCGTGCACGAGGCGCTGTCGATGTCGGTGGACGAGGAGGTCGATCTCGACGACGTCGTCGACCGGCTGATCCCCATCGTCGTCGACGTCGCGGCCGTGGGCAGTCAGGTCCGGGTGCGCCGGGAGGGCAGCCTGGGGGTATTCCCCGCCGAGCGGGCGACACCGCTGGTGATGGTGCTCACCGAACTCGTGCAGAACTCGGTCGAGCATGCCTTCGATCCGGGTGCGGCCGGCACCGTGACGCTGCGGGCCGAGCGGTCGGCCCGCTGGCTCGACGTGGTGGTCCACGACGAGGGCAAGGGACTGCCGGAGGGATTCGACCTCGAGAGCTCGGACCGGTTGGGCCTGCAGATCGTCCGCACGCTCGTCGCCGCCGAACTCGGCGGCACGTTGCGGCTCGAGCGGGGCGCGACGACGGGAACGGATGCGCGGCTGCGGGTTCCGCTGGGCCGGGTGGCGCTCGGCTGAGCCCCCGTGGGGAGTCCGGCGGGAACCAGGCCCGCGGAGGCAGGAAGGCCCGGCACCGAAGCGGTGCCGGGCCTTCCCGGAGATCTGTGGCGGTGGGCCGTGTCAGACCGCGGAGCGCGCCCGGGTGCGGGCGTTGCGGCGCTTGAGGGCACGACGCTCGTCCTCGCTCATGCCGCCCCACACGCCCGCGTCCTGACCGGACTCGAGGGCCCACGAGAGGCACTCGGCGGTGACGGGGCAGCGGTTGCACACGAGCTTGGCGTCGGCGATCTGCGCGAGGGCCGGGCCGCTGTTACCGACGGGGAAGAACAGCTCGGGATCCTCGTCGCGGCAGATGGCCTTGTGGCGCCAGTCCATGCTTCTACTCTCCTTCGATAGTGCTCGTCGCACCGGCTGATCGTGGTGGCAAGTTCATGCGTGCGTCGGCAAGTGTTTCCGCGCGGTTACTTGTGAATGCTTTCACGAACCAGCGTGAAGTCAATAGGAATCGACACGACCGTGGGGAAGCTCACGCCGGCTGTGGCCCGTTCCGGGACTCGAACTTCCTTTGTACACCGCGGAACACAAAAATGTAACCCGGGTCACTCCACGGACGGGGTGGGTGCCACGACCTCGAGCACGGCCGGAACCGACACGAACTCCACCTCGGTGCGAAGACCGAGGTAGTCCCCGTCCACCTGCAGGCCGATCGGCCGGCTCGATTCCGCTCGCACCCGTGCGACGTCGTCGACCCGCACCAAGCGGCGGGAGTTCGGATTCCCGTGGCGCGCGAGCAACTGGCGGACCACCCGCAAGCTTGCGAACACCGCCGTCGTCGTCATCGCGAAGACACCGAGCCCGGTGTCGAACGAGGTGCCCGGATTGGTGTGCACCGGGCGCTTGTCCAGATAGGTCCACGGGCTCGAATTGGAGACGAACGCGTAGTACACGCCCGGGATCGGCGGCCGTCCGGGCAGCGTCAGCGTCAGCGCGGGCTCGGCACCCTTGGACTTGAAGAACTGCGTGATCGAATGCACGACGTATCGGGCGGTCGTGACCTTCCGCCCGCCCAGCCGGCTCAGGTCGACGGCCTCGCACACCTGTGCGTCGAGTCCGAGCCCCGCATTGAAGACGAACCACCGGCCGTCGCAGTGGCCGAGACCGATCCGGCGGGTCGTGCGCCGGGCCAGCAGATCGAGCAGTTGCGCGGTCGCCTTCACCGGATCGGCGTCCACACCCAGCGAACGGGCGAAGACGTTGGCCGACCCGCCGGGGACGACCGCGAGCAGCGGGAGCGTGGGGTCGGCAACCCGCTCGGACGGGGTACCGAGCAGGCCGTTGACGATCTCGTTGACGGTGCCGTCGCCGCCGTGCGCGACGACGACGTCCATTCCGTCGGCGTGCGCCGAGCGGGCCAGTTCGGCGGCGTGCCCCCGATGGGTGGTGTGGGCGACGGTGAGGGAGACCCGATCGGCGAGCGCGCGGGCCAACCGGTCGCGACCGGCCGGAGTGGTGGTCGTCGCGTTGGGGTTCACGATCAGCAGTGCGCGCACGGAGCATCAGCCTAAGTGGTCTCGCACGGGTCCACTACGCTGGCCGGGTGTCCACCGAGTCGCCACGCAGCACCGTCCCGTCCACCGTTCGAGCGGCGGGTGGTCTCGTCGTCCTCGAAGGCGTGATCGCGATCGGTTTCGCTGTGGTGTCCGTGGTCCGGGCGCTGACGGGCGGGCACGACCAGACGGTCGGAAACGGCTACGGCCTCGCGCTGTGGCTGGGAATCCTGTTCGGTGGCGTGCTCGCGGCCGGGATCGCGCTGTTACGCGGACAGCGCTGGGGACGGGCCGTGGCGATCGTCGCGCAGCTGCTGTTGCTGCCGGTGGCCTGGTCGCTGCTGACCGATTCCCACCAGGTCGTGCTCGGCATCCTGTTGACCCTGATCGTGGTGCCGGCGCTGGTGCTGCTGTTCAGCCCGCCGACGACGCGCTGGCTGGCCCAGGACTACGCGCCGGATGCCGACGACGCGGCCTGACCCCCGCCGAGCGCGGTGAGCGCCTGCCCGCTGAGACGGAAGGTGGTCCACTCGTCCTGCGGGACCGCGCCGAGCGAACGGTAGAACCCGATCGACGGCGTGTTCCAGTCCAGCACCGACCAGCTCAGGCGGCTGTAGCCGCGGTCGACGCACTCGCGGGCCAGCGCCGCGAGCAGGGCGCGGCCGTGTCCCTGCCCCCGGTGCTCGGGCCGGACGTACAGGTCCTCGAGATAGATGCCGTGCACCCCGTCCCAGGTGGAGAAGTTGCGGAACCACAACGCCATGCCCACCACCGTTCCGTGCGCGTCCTCGGCCACGTGGGCGAACGCGGCGGCATCGGCCCCGAACAACGCCGTGTGCAGCTGCTCGGGCACGACGGTGCACTCGTGGCGAGCCTTCTCGTACTCGGCCAGTTCGTAGACGAGGGCGGTGAGAGCGTCGACGTCGGCGGGACGGGCGCGGCGGATCACGATCGGGCCTTTCGTGAGGTTCGGCGACCCGCCGGAGGGCGGATATCGCGGTCGATTCTCGCGTTCGGGCGAGTTTTCAGCGAGGATCGACCCGTGACAACGGTACTTGCGGTGGCAAATCAGAAGGGTGGCGTCGCGAAGACGACCACCGTCGCGTCTCTGGCGGCCGCCCTGGCCGGGCTGGGGCAGCGGGTGCTCGTCGTCGACCTGGACCCGCAGGGCTGCCTGACGTTCTCGCTCGGGCACAACCCCGACCGGCTCGAACGGTCGGTGCACGACGTGCTGGTGGGGGCGGCGGAGGCCAAGGAGGTCCTGCTCGATACCGGCGAGGGGTTCACGTTGCTGCCCGCGACGATCGACCTCGCCGGCGCCGAGGCGCTGCTGCTGATGCGGCCGGGGCGCGAGTTCACCCTTCGCCGGGCGCTGGCGCCCCTGCTCGACAGCTTCGACGTCGTCGTGATCGACTGCCCGCCGTCGCTGGGCGTGCTCACGCTCAACGGCCTGACCGCGGCGCAGTCCGTGCTCGTGCCCCTGCAGTGCGAGACCCTCGCGCACCGCGGCGTCGGGCAGCTGCTGCGCACCGTCGCCGAGGTCAAACAGATCACCAACCCCGACCTCGAGCTGCTCGGTGCGCTGCCGACCCTCTACGACGCCCGCACGACGCACAGCCGTGACGTGCTCGCCGACGTCGCCGACCGGTACGACATGCCGGTGCTCGCGCCGCCGATCCCGCGCACCGTCCGCTTCGCGGAGGCGTCGGCGTCCGGAGCCTCGGTGCTGGCCGGCCGGAAGAACAAGGGCGCCGAGGCCTACCGCGTGCTGGCCGAGAACCTGCTCGCCCATTGGCGCGACGGCAAGGAGCTGGTCACCTTCACGTCGTGACCGGTGGCCCGGCCGGGCTCACCGCAGCACCACGACCTGCGGCCCCCGCTGCTCGAGCACCGCACTCCCGGCGACCGCGACGTTCACGACACCGGTCCCGTCGCGCGCGACCGGAATGCGCTGCCGTTCCGTCCCGGTGGCCGGATCGACCACGGCGAGGGCGTCGCGCACCGGAAGCAGCAGCGCTCCGGCCATGGCACTGCCGGTGCCCGTCGTTCCCGGCACCGTCCACTGCGGCACCAGGTCGTCGCCGCCGAGGGCGACGGTCTGCGTGCCCGACCACCACGTGAGGATCGAACCCTGGGCCGTCGCGGGGAACACCGCCTCCGGTGTCGCCGCGGCCGACAGCGGGTGCCGCGCGGTGACCGTGCCCGCGGCGTCGTACACGGCGAGCACGGGCCCGGAGGACGCGGTGGGCGGCAGATACAGCACCGTGCGCTCGCCGGTCACCGCGACGACCCGCGTACCGCCGTCGTCCGGTCCCAGTTCCGGTAGCACCGACGAGGCGATCTCCGCCGGCTGCGAATCGGCCTCGGGGGTCGTCTCGAGCAGCGTCAGGCGGTCGGCTTCCTCACCGGGGCAGCGTTCGACCACCGCAAGCCGGCTGTTGCTCGCCGCGGCCGAGTTCAGCGTGCATCCGCTGCGGGGCTGGGCCCCCGGCACGACGGGCGCGTCCACGCGTCCGTACTCGAGTGTCCGCACGAGATCGGACCGCCACAGTTCGAGACGAGTGTCGCCCCGGGAGATCACGTGGGTGTCGGCAGCGGTGAGGGTCACCGCGTCGTCGGCGTCGCTCGAACGTTGCGCGCCGCGCATTCCCGAGTCGGGAAGGAGCTGGGTGACCTGGCTGCATCCCCGCCGGTCGCGGTAGACCGCGACGGCGGTGCGCCAGTCCTCGACCACACCGCACAGCGGTATGTCGCGGTCGTAGCGCCACAGTTCGGCGCCCGAGTCGAGGGCGCGGCCGGTGACGGTGCCGCCGTCCCCGGTGACCACGACGGCGCCGACCGCGATCGGACGGGACGTCGCGCCGCTGGGGGCGCGCCACGCCTCCGTCAGGGTCGACGGCACGACGGTCGCGGACGGTGGCGGCTCCGGTGCCGCGTCGGTCGTGACGGACACGGTGCCACGCGCATCCGAGCGCAACCAGACGACGCTCGCCGCCGCGACGACCGCGACGGCGAGCACGAGTGCTGCGATCAGATCCGCCCGGGTTCTGCGCTCCGGTGCGATCATCGCGAGCGGCTACTGGGCAGCCGAAGCCGTGACCGTTTCGCTGTTCGCGACGGTGTCGCCGGTCGCGGCGGAACCGCCGCGGCGCCGCCGACGGCGCCGCCGTGCGGGCGCTGTTCCGCTCCCGGACTCCTCGCTCTGCCCCGAGGCGGAACTCGCGCCCGCCGTCTCGGGACCGGTGCCGGAGTGCTCGGCGCCGCCGGTCTCCGGCCGGCCGCCGCGCGTGCGCCGGCGGACCCGGGTGCGCTTGGGTCGTGCCGCATCCTCGGAGCCCTCCTCGCGGGCGGGCCGCTCGGTCGGCGTCTTGCGGACGGTTCCGGTCGTGCCGTCGGGGATGCCCAGCTCCTCGAACAGGTGCGGCGAGCTCGAGTAGGTCTCGACCGGATCGGGCATGCCCAGATCGAGGGCCTTGTCGATGAGCTGCCAGCGCGGAATGTCGTCCCAGTCGACGAGGGTGACGGCGATACCGGTGCGCCCCGCCCGGCCGGTGCGGCCGATGCGGTGGACGTAGGTCTTCTCGTCCTCGGGGCACTGGTAGTTCACGACATGGGTGACGTCGTCGATGTCGATGCCGCGCGCGGCCACGTCCGTGGCGACCAGCACGTCGATCTTGCCCTTGCGGAACTTGTCCAGCGCCTTCTCACGAGCGATCTGCCCCAGGTCACCGTGCACGGCCCCGACGGCGAAGCCGCGCTCGGCGAGCTCGTCGGCGACCTTCTGCGCGGTGCGCTTGGTACGGGTGAAGATCATGGTGGCGCCACGACCCTCGGCCTGCAGCACGCGCGCCACCAGTTCCGCCTTGTCGAGCGCGTGCGCGCGGTAGACGAGCTGGTTGGTGCGCTCGTGCACCGCGGAGGACTCCGGTTCCTCGGCGCGGATGTGTGTCGGGCGGGTGAGGAACGTGCGGGCGAGCGTGATGATCGGCCCGGGCATCGTGGCCGAGAACAGCATCGTCTGGCGACGGTCGGGCACCATGCCGAGGATGCGCTCGATGTCGGGGAGGAAGCCGAGGTCGAGCATCTCGTCCGCTTCGTCCATCACCAGCACGCCGATCTTGCCGAGGATCAGGTGACCCTGGTTGGCGAGGTCGAGCAGCCGGCCCGGGGTGCCGACGACGACGTCGACGCCCTTCTTCAGCACGTCGACCTGCGTTTCGTACGGACGTCCGCCGTAGACGGACAGGATCTTCAGGGCACCGGTGGAGCCGGGGAGGTACTTGGCGGCGTTCTCGAGGTCCTGGGTGACCTGCAGGCACAGCTCGCGCGTCGGCACGATCACCAGCGCGCGGGGCGTGCCGTCGAGGGCGGTGGTGCCGGACTCGGCGGTGGTGAGGCGGTGCAGCAGCGGGACACCGAACCCGAAGGTCTTGCCCATGCCGGTGCGTGCCTGTCCGATCAGGTCGTCGCCGGCGAGGGCGAGGGGGAGCGTCAGCTCCTGGATGGCGAAGGTGCGCTCGATGCCGATCTCGGCGAGAGCGCGGACGATCTCGTCCCGCACGCCCAGTTCGGCGAACGTGGGCGGGGTGTGGGTGGCGTCGAGTTGGGCCGACACCGTGGTTTCGGTGGCGTCGTCTTCGTGGTCGACAGTGATCTTGCTCAGGGGTCTGGCCTTCCTGGTCTCGGCACGCACGCACGAGTGGAGAGGCGACCGGGCCTGCGCCTCAGCGGCCGGTAGGGCTCTGCGAGGCGCGGCAGCGATCTGCGATCGGGTGCGCGCACATCATCGGTGAAGTCCGCGGGGCCGGTGGTCGGCGCCTCGAGGCGCGGCCTTCCGGAACCATTGTACCGGGTGCGAGTGCCGTGAGCCGCGCGGTCGCCGGCCGGGTACTACGCTGTGTCGTCATGGGAGCCGAAACGTCACCGTCACCGTCCCGTCCATCCGCCGCCCCGGTGCGCGTGCCGGCCGACCATCCCGGCGTCGCCGAGCTGTTCGCGGTGCTCGCCTACGGTGAGATCTCGGCCTTCTATCGCCTTGCCGACGATGCGCGGATGTCGCCGAGCCTGCAGGGGCGGGTGGCGTTCGCAAGCATGGCGGCGGCGGAGATGAGCCACTTCGAGACGCTGCACGCCGCCCTGACCGCGCGCGGTGTCGAAATCTACGCGGCGATGGAGCCCTACCGGCGTGCCCTCGACGCCTACCACGCGTCCACGAACCCGTCGAACTGGCACGAGTCGCTGGTCAAGGCATATGTCGGCGACGGCATCGCCGCCGACTTCTACCGCGAGATCGCCGGTACCCTCGCCCCCGAGGTGGCCGAGGTCGTACGAGAGGTGCTCGCCGAGACCGGGCACTCGGAATTCGTGGTGCACGAGGTCCGCGAGGCGGTGCGGCACAGCGCCGCCGACAAGGACCGGCTGATGCTGTGGGGGCGGCGGCTGCTGGGCGAGGCCATCACCCAGGCCCAGTACGTGATGGCCCAGCGGGAGGATCTCACCGATCTGGTGATCGCCGCTACCGGTGATCTCGCCGACATCGCGGCGTTGTTCGACCGGATGCAGCTCGAGCACGCCGACCGGATGGCAGTGCTGGGACTGCACTAATCTGGGCGGGGACAGCTGTAGAGCCCTGAGAGTTCGGAGGTCGACCGTGGAGGTCAAGATCGGTGTTGCGGACAGTCCCCGCGAGCTCACCGTGGTCAGCGAGCAGACGCCCGACGAGGTCGAGTCGCTCGTGACGCAAGCCCTGGCCGGCGACAAGGACGGCGTCCTGACGCTCGTCGACGAGAAGGGCCGCAAGCTCATCGTGCAGGCATCGCGGGTCACCTACGTCGAGATCGGCCCCGCCGACATCCGCAAGGTCGGGTTCGCGGCGAGCTAGAACGACGGCATCACGACGGAAGGGCCGGGGCGACTGCCCCGGCCCTTCCGTCGTTGCGGGCGCGACCCTCGGTCGGCGCCGTCGCTCATCGCCGGCGCAGCTCCGGCTGCAGCGGCACGTGCGACAGACCACCCCAGGCGAGCGCGACCGTGGTGTCGACGGCGTCTTCCTTCGGGATCGGCCGGGCGGCCTCGAGCCAGTAGCGGGCCGTGAACTGGCTGGTGCCGACGAGGCCGACCGCCAGGATGCGCGCCCGGTACGGGTCGAGCCCGGAGTCGTGGCTCACCAGGTCGAACACCGCGTCGACGCACGCCTCGGTGGCCTGCTCCACGCGGTTCGCCACCTGCGGCTCGCCCATCAGATCCGACTCGAACACGAGCCGGAAACCCTGCGAGTCGTTGTCGACGAAGTCGAAGAACGCCTGCACCGCAGCGCGGACGCGCTGCCTGTTGTCGGTGGTCGACCGCAGGGCCTGGCGGACACCGGAGATCAGGCTGTCGACATAGCTCTGCAGTACCGCGCAGTACAGTTCGAGCTTGCCGGGGAAGTGCTGGTACAGCACCGGCTTGCTGACCCCGGCGCACTCGGCGATCTCGTCCATGCCGGCCGCGTGGTACCCGCGGGTGACGAAGACTTCGCTGGCTGCAGCGAGGAGCTGGACCCGGCGCTCGTCCCGCGGCATCCGGGCGCCGCGTCGAGTGCCGGTGCCGTTGCCCGAGCTGGTGGCGCGGCCGGACGATGTCCGGGCTGCGAGTTCGGTCATGTCGCTCCCAATCCGAGATATTCGTCGAAGTGATACCTACCACTACGACGTGCAATCGTCTCTGCACGTTACAGGCCGGGGGCCCTCGAGGTGCGGCGCACCCCTACCCACGAGTATCCCAGCCGAGGGGCTACTGTGCGCGGCGCCACAGCGGCGCGGGGGCGGTCGCGAGCCGCGCTTCGCGACCCGGCACGTCCGGCGACGACCGTGTGAGATTCTGGCAGCCGTGACCGAGCGAGCAGGAGCCGACGTGGCGGACACACCGCGCCGCCCGGTGCGCAGTCCGCACCGGACACCCGAGGACCGGCCGTCCGAGTGGCGCCGCACCCGCGCCCCTTCCCACCAGCCCCTGCGAGCCCAGTGGGATCCCGTTTCGGGGGAGAGCACCCGCCCGCGTCCGCCGCGCCCGGATCGCGGGGTGCGCCGGCAGAGCCGGCTCGGGCGCTTCGTCGCGACCTACGGATGGCGGGCCTACGCCGTTCCCGTCCTCGCGATCCTCACGGTGATCGTCGGGGTGGACGCCCTGCGCGCCGGTGGCGATCGACCCGAGCCCGCGGCGGCCGGGGACGCGGTAGCCGAATCCGGCGGCGTGGTGGGTGTGCCCGCGCCGGTCGCCGACGGCACGTTCCCCGCCGATCTGCCGTCCGGTGCGCTCCCGGAGGGTGGGCCGTTCACGGCGGCCGGAACCGGCACCTGGCGGGTCGTGCCGGGGACCGGCGATCAGGTCGGCACCGGCCGCGTCTACACCTACACAGTGGAGATCGAGGACGGCGTCGACACCACCGGCTACGGCGGCGACGCCGCATTCGCGCGGATGGTCGACGAGACCCTGGCCAACCCGAAGAGCTGGATCCAGGACCCGGCGTTCGCATTCCGGCGCGTCGATCAGGGTGAGCCCGACTTCCGGGTGTCGCTGACCTCCCAGATGACGATCCGGCAGGGCTGCGGGTACGACATCGAACTCGAGGTCTCGTGCTTCAACCCCGGCGTGGGCCGGGTCCTGCTCAACGAGCCCCGCTGGGTGCGGGGCGCCGTCGCGTTTCAGGGGGACATCGGCTCCTACCGCCAGTACCTGATCAACCACGAGATCGGGCACGCCATCGGCTTCGCCGCCCACGAAGGGTGCGGGAGCGACGGAGGCTTGGCGCCGATCATGATGCAGCAGTCGTTCGGCACGGCCAACGACGACATCGCCGGGCTCGACCCCGAGGGCGTCGTCCCCCGCGACGGGCTGACGTGCAGGTTCAATCCGTGGCCGTATCCGCGAGCATGAGGATGGGACAATCGGGGAACCGCCCGATCGAACCGGCCGAGGAGCTGTCGTGACGTCACTGCCATCCCTGGTGGAATCCGGTGCACTGCCACCTCTGGTGGAACCCGCCGCGGACCTGACCCGCGAGGAGGTGGCCCGTTACAGCCGGCACCTGATCATCCCCGGGGTGGGGGTGACGGGGCAGCGACGGCTGAAGAACGCGCGGGTGCTGTGCATCGGTGCCGGCGGCCTCGGTTCCCCGGTGCTGCTCTACCTCGCCGCGGCCGGGGTCGGCACCCTCGGCATCGTCGAGTTCGACGACGTCGAATCGTCCAACCTGCAGCGGCAGGTGATCCACGGGGTCGCCGACGTGGGCCGGCCCAAGGGGGAGAGCGCCCGCGACACGATCCGGGGGATCAACGAGAACGTGGCGGTGCGCCTGCACCCGGTCCGGCTCGACCGCAGCAACGCCGTCGAGCTGTTCGAGCAGTACGACGTGATTCTCGACGGCACCGACAACTTCGCGACCCGCTACCTCGTCAACGATGCGGCGATCCTCGCCGGCAAGCCGTACGTATGGGGGTCGATCTTCCGGTTCGAGGGACAGGTGTCGGTGTTCTGGGAGGCCGCGCCGGGCGGGCGGGGACTGAACTACCGGGACCTGTACCCGGAGGCGCCTCCGCCGGGCATGGTCCCGTCCTGTGCGGAGGGCGGTGTCCTCGGGGTGCTCTGTGCGTCCGTCGGGTCGATCATGGCCACCGAGGCGATCAAGCTGATCACCGGCATCGGCGAGTCGCTGCTCGGACGGCTGATGATCTACGACGCTCTCGCGATGAGTTACCGGACGGTGACGTTGCGCCGTGATCCGGGCCGGGTGCCGGTGACGGAGTTGGTCGACTACGAGTCCTTCTGCGGTGTCGTGCCGGACGACGCCGCCGAGGCCGTGGCCGAGTCGACGATCACCCCGACCGAACTGCACCGGCTGCTCGAGTCGGACCGGGAGATCGAACTGATCGACGTGCGCGAGCCGGTCGAGTGGGACATCGTCCACATCGACGGGGCGCGGCTGATCCCGAAGGACCGCATCCTCTCCGGAGAGGCGCTGGCGGAGCTGCCGCAGCACAAGCCGATCGTGCTGCACTGCAAGACCGGGATCCGCTCGGCCGAAGCGCTCGCCGTGCTGAAGAAGGCCGGTTTCTCGGACGCCACGCACCTGCAGGGCGGCGTGCTCGCGTGGGCTCAGCAGGTGGACCCGTCACTGCCCGTGTACTGAGGGAACACGGTGAGATAACGATGCGGGAATGCTGTCCCCGGGTAACGGAGTGCCTTCCCTGAAGGCGGCGGCGCCGACTGTACGGTGTGCCCCGTGAGTCCCCTCGAACCCCCGCAGCACGTGCGCTCGACCTTCGGCCTACGCGACGTCGAACCGGTCCCGCTCGGGGCGGACTGGGACGGTGGCTGGCGCTGCGGCGACGTCGTGCTCTCGCCGGTCGCCGACCACGCCCGGGCAGCGTGGTCGGCGAAGGTGCGCGAGAACCTCGACGTCGACGGGGTCCGACTGGCGCGGCCGGTTCGCTCCACCGACGGCCGCTACGTCGTCTCCGGCTGGCGCGCCGACACGTACATCGTGGGCACCTCCGAACCACGGCACGACGAGGTGGTGGCGCTGTCGCTCCGGCTGCACGCCGCCACCGCCCAACTCGAGCGACCGCGCTTCCTCATGCAGCCGCCCGTGGCGCCGTGGGAGGACGTCGACGTGTTCGTCGCCGCCGACCGCGCGGCCTGGGAGGCGGTACCGCTGCGCACCGCCCGCGCCGCCGGCGCCCCCGACACCGTCACGCCCGACGGACGCAAGAGCATCGATCTGATCAACCAGCTCGCGACGTTGCGCAAGCCGGTCCACCTGCCCGATCAGCTCGTGCACGGCGACCTGTTCGGCACCGTGCTCTTCGCCGGCAGCGCCGCACCCGGCCTGACCGACATCACCCCCTACTGGCGACCCGCGTCGTGGGCGGCCGGCGTCGCCGTCGTCGATGCGCTGTCGTGGGGCGGCGCCGACGACGAGCTCATCGGCCGCTGGGAGGACCTGCCGGAGTGGCCGCAGATGCTGCTGCGCGCGGTGATGTTCCGGCTCGCCGTGCACGCCCTGCATCCGCGCTCGACGGAGGAGGCGTTCCCGGGGCTGGCACACACCTCGGATCTGGTGCGTCTGCTCCTCTAGGTCTCGCCTCCTCTAGGCGTCACTGCCGCGCAGCTCCCCGAACATCGCGAGGGCGGCGGCCGCGGCGCGACCCGGGTCTCCTGCGACGACGGCGAGCACCAGTTCGCGGTGCTCGTCGTGGAAGCCTGCGCCGGTCTCTTCGACGCGACGGCGGATCGTCTCCTCGATGACGGGTATCAGCGAGTCGTAGAACTCGAGGTACACGGCGTTGTGGCTGGCCGCGACGATCGCGCGGTGCAGGGCGACGTCGGCGGCGAGGGCGGCGGCCGAACGCGGGTCCGCCCACGCGCGCATCCGCGCGTCGAACAGTTCGGTCAGGTGTTCTGCGTCCGCCCGGGTGCGGCGCTGCGCGGCGAGCGCCGCGGCGGTGACGTCGAGCGCCTGCCGCAGTTCGAGCACGTCCTGTTCGTGGGCGTCGGCGAAGTAGGTGCCGAGTGCGCTGCCCACCTCCGAGGTGGCGACGACGTAGGTGCCCGATCCCTGCCGTCGCTCGAGCAGCCCCGAATGCACGAGTGCCTGGACGGCCTCGCGCACGGTGTTGCGGCCCGTGCCGGTCAGCTCGGCCAGGATGGGTTCGGTCGGGATGCGGGTGCCCACTGCCCAGGCGCCGGTGCGGATGTGGCCGCGTAACTGCTCGGTGACCTGGGCGACGAGACCGGTGCGTCGCACGGTGCGCATGGGGCTCCTTCCTGCATCCGGAAAACACCTTCGACGATATACATCGGGTCATCCTATGATTCGCTCCGTGGTTGTCACCGATGCCGGATCCACGTCCCTGCTGCGGGGACGTCTCCTCGTCTTCGTCGCGATCGTGATGTCCGCCCTCACGCTGCGCCTCGCCGTGACCTCGTTCAGTCCCCTCGCCGAACAGATCCGCGCCGAACTCGGCTTCGCGCCTGCCGTGGTGGGTGTCTTCGGGATGGTGCCGACCGCGATGTTCGCGGCGTTCGGTCTCCTCACCCCGGTCATCGCACGGCGAGCGGGGCTCGAGACCACGGCCCTGATCGCGATGCTGGCCGCCGGAGTCGGCATGGCGGCCCGCGCGCTGACTCACGAGACGTGGACACTGCTCGCGTTCTCGGCGCTCGCCCTCGCCGGAATGGGCGTCGGCAACGTGGTGATCCCGCCGCTGGTCAAGCGGTACTTCTCCGACCGGCTCGCCGTCGTGAGCACCGTCTACATCGTCGGCGTCCAGATCGGCACCGTGTTGCCCGCCCTGGCCGCGGTCCCCGTCGCGGAAGCCGCGGGGTGGCGCTGGTCGATCGGTCTGTGGGCGGCGTGGGCGTTCGCCGCGGCGATTCCGTGGATCGGCGTACTCCACCGGGCCCGGGGTGCGAAGCCGGGCACCCGCGACGCGCCCCCTTCCGCCCCTGCACCCGGCCGGGTGTGGCGCTCGCCCGTCGCATGGGGCATGGCCGGCATGTTCGGCATGACCTCCCTGATCACCTACTCGATGTTCACCTGGATTCCCGCCGTACTGCTCGACGCCGGGGGCAGCGAGGCACTCGGGGGCGCGATGACCGCGCTGTTCTCCTTCGTCGGCCTGGCGGCCTCGTTCGTCGCCCCCGCCGCGTGCGCCCGCATGCGGGATCCCTTCCCGCTCGTCCTCGTGTGCGTGGCGAGCTACGCCGTAGGGTTCACCGGCCTGCTGCTCGCACCGCTGACGGCCACCGCCCTGTGGGTGCTGGCGATCGGCGTCGGGCCGACCACCTTCCCCATGGCACTGACCCTGATCAACCTGCGCACCCGCACCCATGCGGCGTCGGCGGCGCTGTCCGGGTTCACCCAGGGCCTCGGGTACACCGTCGCCTGCGTCGGACCGGTCCTGGTCGGGGTGCTGCGCGAGATCACCGGTGGCTGGACGGCACCGTTCGTGTTCCTCGGCGGCGCCGCGTTCGTGGTCCTGATCGCCGGCCGGGTGGCCTGCCGGCAGCGGTACGTCGAGGACACCTGGGGCGGCTCCGGCGCCGATCCGCACCCCGCGCACCCCCGCGGCGACGACCTCACGGAGACCTCCTGCCGCAGGTGAGCATCTCTTGACGCGGCAGTCACCGAGGGCAGCACCGCGGCAACACCCGTTTCCTACCTTGGGTCCATCGATACCGACCCGAGGAAGGGGCATGGGGTGGCCGCAACGACCGGAATATCACCGACCGAAGGCCTGCGTGCGAAGTTCGCCCGCAAGCACCGCATCGAACACTGGGACGCCGAGGACACGGCGGCATGGGACGCCGGCGGCAAGGAGATCGCGAAGCGGAACCTGATCTGGTCCGTCCTGGCCGAGCACGTCGGCTTCTCCGTCTGGTCCATCTGGTCCGTGATGGTGCTGTTCATGCCGACCGACGTCTACGGCATCGATGCCGCCGGCAAGTTCTTCCTCGTCGCCGTGCCTACCCTGGTCGGTTCGCTGCTGCGCATCCCCTACACGGTCGCCACAGCCCGGTTCGGCGGTCGCAACTGGACCGTGTTCAGCGCGCTGGTGCTGCTGATCCCCACCGTCGCGACCCTGTACCTCATGCTCAACCCCGGCTTCTCCTACACCACCTTCCTGGTGGTGGCCGCGATCGCCGGCCTCGGCGGCGGCAACTTCGCGTCGTCGATGACCAACATCAACGCCTTCTACCCGCAACGGCTCAAGGGTTGGGCGCTGGGCCTGAACGCGGGCGGCGGCAACATCGGCGTGCCGGTGGTGCAGCTCGTCGGCCTGCTCGTCATCGCCACCGTCGGCAACACCGAACCGTGGATCGTGTGTGCCGTCTACCTGGTGCTGTGTGCCTTCGCCGCGCTCGGCGCGGCCCTGTTCATGGACAACCTCGGTGATCAGCGCGCCGACCTGCGAGCGATGGGGGAATCCCTGCGCTACCGCGACTCGTGGATCCTGAGCTTCCTCTACATCGGCACCTTCGGCTCCTTCATCGGTTTCAGCTTCGCGTTCGGCCAGGTACTGCAGATCAACTTCCTCGCCGGGGGCGCGACCGCCGCCGAGGCGGCCCTGCACGCCGCACAGATCGCGTTCGTCGGTCCGCTGCTCGGATCGATCGCCCGGCCGCTCGGCGGCAAGCTGGCCGACCGCATCGGGGGCGGCCGGATCACGCTGTACACGTTCGCGGCAATGGCCCTCGCGGCCGGACTGCTCGTCACCGCCGGCACCCTCGACGACGCCACCGCCGGCGCCGCCACCGGCGGAATCATGGTGACCTTCGTCCTCGGGTTCATCGCCCTGTTCCTGCTCTCGGGTATCGGCAACGGCTCCGTCTACAAGATGATCCCGTCCGTCTTCGAAGCCAAGGCGCAGAGCCTCGACTCGCTCGACAGGGCCGGGAAGGCCGCCTGGGCGCGCAGCATGTCCGGCGCCCTGATCGGTTTCGCCGGCGCCATCGGCGGTCTCGGCGGCGTCGGGATCAACCTGGTGCTGCGCGCCTCCTACAGCAGCGAAGCCAAGTCGGCGACCATGGCGTTCTGGGTGTTCCTCGCCTTCTACCTGGTCTGCATCGTCGTCACCTGGGCCGTGTTCCTGCGCCGCCCCAGCGCCCCCACCGGGCAGACGCCCGCCGAGCGCGACGTCACCACCGTGGCCGTCCGCGCCTGAGGGCGCCCCGGCCCCACCCGCACACCAAGGAAGAAGGAAACGGTATGAGCCACAAGTCTGTCGTCGTCGTCGGGCACGGCATGGTGGGCCACCGATTCGTCGAGGCGCTGCGCACCCGTGACGAGAACGACCTCTGGTCGGTGACGGTCCTGTGCGAAGAGCCGCTGCCCGCCTACGACCGCGTGGGACTGTCCTCGTACGTCGGTTCCTGGGATTCGAGAGAACTCGCCCTCGCCGGCAACGAGTACGAGGGTGACGACCTGGTCGACCTGAGGATCGGCACCCGGGCCGCGGCGATCGACCGGGCCGGGCGCACCGTCACCACCGACGCCGGCGAGGTGATCGGGTACGACGCGCTCGTCCTGGCCACCGGCTCGTACCCCTTCGTCCCGCCGATTCCCGGCAAGGATCTGGCCGGGTGCTTCGTCTACCGCACCCTCGACGACCTCGACGGCATCCGGGCCGGCGCGCAGCAGGCCGCGCCGGGTGCGGTCGGCGTCGTCGTCGGTGGTGGACTCCTCGGGCTGGAGGCGGCCAACGCGCTGCGGATGCTCGGCCTGACACCGCACGTCGTCGAGTTCGCGCCGCGGCTCATGCCACTGCAGGTCGACGAGGGCGGCGGTGCGCTCCTCGCCCGCCTCGTCACCGACCTCGGCCTGACGGTGCACACGGGCGTCGGCACCGCCGGGATCACCGACGGTCCCGACGGGTTGCGGGTGGAACTGTCCGACGGATCGGTGATCGACGCCGCGCTGCTCGTGTTCTCGGCCGGGGTGCGCCCCCGCGACGAGCTGGCCCGCGACGCGGGGCTCGAGCTGGGCCCCCGCGGCGGCGTCCGCACCGACCTCGGCTGCCGCAGCACGACCGACGACGCGATCTACGCCGTCGGCGAGTGTGCCGCCGTCGACGGCACCTGCTACGGCCTCGTCGCGCCCGGCTACAGCACGGCAGAGGTCGTGGCCGATCGGCTCCTCGGCGGCGGCGCCGAGTTCCCGGGGGCCGACCTGTCGACCAAACTCAAGCTGCTCGGGGTCGACGTCGCAAGCTTCGGCGACGCGCACGCCGCCACCCCGGGCGCCCTCGAGGTCGTGCTGTCGGACGCGGCCAAGGGCACCTACGCCAAGCTGGTCGTCTCGGACGACGCGAAGACACTGCTCGGCGGCATCCTCGTCGGCGACGCCTCCGCGTACGGGTCGCTGCGGCCGCTCGTCGGCCGGGAGCTGCCCGGCGACCCTGCGGCGCTGATCTCGCCGGCGGGGGAGAAGCCGGGCGCCGGGTCGCTGCCCGACGACGCCGAGGTGTGCTCGTGCAACGGGGTCACCAAGGGGGCGATCTGCGGCGCCATCGCCGACGGCGCGTGCGACATCGCCCAGGTCAAGGCGTGCACGGGCGCCGGCACCACGTGCGGCGGGTGCCTGCCCACCGTCAAGCAGCTCCTCGCGGCGTCCGGCGTGGTCATGTCGAAGGCGCTGTGCGAGCACTTCGATCAGTCCCGGGCCGAGCTGTTCCAGATCGTGCAGGCCACCGACACCCGCACGTTCTCGGCACTGATCGCCAAGTACGGCCGGGGGACCGGCTGCGACATCTGCAAACCCGTCGTCGCCTCGATCCTCGCCTCGACCGACTCGGATCACATCCTGGGCCGGCAGCAGGCGGCGCTGCAGGACACCAACGACCACTTCCTGGCCAACATCCAGAAGAACGGCACCTACTCGGTGGTGCCGCGGATGCCCGGCGGGGAGTGCACCCCCGAGCAGCTCATCGTCATCGGCGAGGTCGCCCGCGACTTCGGGCTGTACGTCAAGATGACCGGAGGACAGCGCATCGACCTGTTCGGCGCGCGGGTCGAGCAGCTGCCGCTCATCTGGAAGCGACTCGTCGACGCCGGCATGGAGTCCGGCCAGGCCTACGGCAAGTCGTTGCGCACCGTGAAGAGCTGTGTGGGATCGACCTGGTGCCGGTACGGCGTGCAGGACTCGGTCGGCATGGCCGTCGACCTCGAGCTGCGCTACCGCGGGTTGCGCTCCCCGCACAAGCTCAAGTTCGGTGTCTCCGGCTGCGCACGCGAGTGCGCCGAGGCGCGCGGCAAGGACGTCGGGGTGATCGCGACCGAGAGCGGCTGGAACCTGTACGTGTGCGGCAACGGCGGCCAGTCGCCCAAGCATGCGCAGCTGCTCGCCGGCGGTCTCGACGACGAGACGCTCGTGAAGTACATCGACCGGTTCCTGATGTTCTACGTGCGCACCGCCGACCGGCTGCAGCGCACCGCGCCCTGGCTCGAGGCCCTCGACGGCGGTCTCGAGCACCTGAAGGCGGTCGTGTGCGAGGACAGTCTCGGCATCGCCGGCGAGCTCGAGGCGGCGATGGCCAGACACGTCGCCGGATACCGGGACGAGTGGGCGGGCGTCCTGGAAGATCCCGAGAAGCTGTCCCGGTTCGTGTCGTTCGTCAACGCCCCCGACGTTGCCGACCCGACCGTGCGGTTCGACGACTCGGGCAAGCGGAAGGTGCCGGTACTGGTCGGAATGCCCTCTTACCGCGAGGGAATCTCGGGTTAACCCCCGAGAAACACCGGCCCCGGAGAATTCCGTCCGTAGTTCCAAGGAGGACATTCATGACCGTCATCGAGACGCACACTGCCGAACGCGCGTCGCGCGCCACCGTGTACGACGGGCGTCTGGAATGGACGTCGGCCTGCCCGCTCAGCCACCTCATCCCCGGTCGCGGCGTCGCCGTGCTGCTGCGCGGCGGGGAGCAGGTCGCACTGTTCCTGCTCGACGACGGCACGTTGCGGGCGGTGGGCAACTTCGACCCGTTCGGCCGGGCCGCGGTGATGTCGCGCGGGATCGTCGGCGACCGCAGCGGGGAGCCGACCGTCGCGTCCCCGCTGCTCAAGCAGGTCTTCTCGCTGGACGACGGACGCTGCCTCGACGACCCGTCGGTCCGCCTGCCCGTGTACGACGTGCGGGTGTGGGCCGGAGTCGTCCAGATCCACAGTCTCGTGCCCGTGCACCGCGGTTACGGCGAGCGTTCGTGAGCGAGGACACCGCGCCGCTGCACGGCTTCACGATCGGCATCACCGCCGCGCGCCGCGCCGACGAGTTCGCCACCCTGCTGACCCGGCGCGGCGCGGAGATCGTCCATGCACCCGCCATCCGCATCATCCCGCTCACGGACGACGCCGAGCTCGAGCGAGTGACGCGCGACATCCTCGACACCCCGCCGGACATCACCGTGGCCACCACGGCGATCGGCTTCCGCGGCTGGATGGGGGCCGCGGACGGCTGGGGCCTCGCCGAGCAGCTCGGCGAGGCCCTGGGCGGCAGCCGCATCCTCGCCCGCGGGCCGAAGGTCACCGGCGCGATCCGCGCGGCCGACCTGCGGGAGGAGTGGTCCCCGGCGTCCGAGTCCTCCGCCGAGGTGCTCGAGCACCTGCTGGCGGAGGGCGTGGAGGGGGTGCGGATCGCGGTGCAGCTGCACGGCGCCCGGACCGAGTGGGAGCCCGGTGCGGATCTGTGCGAGGTGCTGCGCGACGCCGGTGCCGACGTGGTGGCGGTCCCGGTGTACCGGTGGACCCCGCCCGACGATCCCACCGCGATGGACCGGCTCATCGAGCAGATCGCCGACCACAGCATCGACGCGGTGAGCTTCACCAGCGCCCCGGCCGTCGCGTCGCTGCTGCTGCGTTCCAAGGCCACCGGCATGCTCGAGGCGATGCTGCGCGCCCTGCGCACCGGCGTCACCGCGGTGTGCGTGGGTCCCGTGACGGCCGCGCCGCTGGTCGAGCTGGAGGTGCCGGTCTCGGCGCCGGGCCGGGCACGGCTCGGATCCCTCGCCCGGCACCTCGCCGAGGAGCTGCCGCGGCGCGCCCACCGCATCGAGGCGGGCGGGCACGTGCTCAGCGTCCGCGGCCGGTGCGTCGTGGTCGACGGGGAGATCCGCTGCCTGGCGCCCGCCGCGATGGCGTTGATGCGAACCCTGGCCGCCCGCCCCGGCCGGGTCGTCTCCCGTGAGGAACTGCTCGCCGCGCTGCCCGGGGGCGGAGGCGACACCCATGCCGTGGAAACGGCGGTGGCGCGGCTGCGGTCCGCGCTCGGCGCCCCCGCGATCGTGCAGACCGTCGTCAAGCGCGGCTACCGGCTCGCGGTGGACCCCACCGGCGGCGCCGACAAGGACTACCCCGTCGGCGGCGCCGACAAGGACTACCCCGTCGGCGGCGCCGACAAGGACTACCCGATCGGCTAGAGGCATCGTCCCCGGCCGACCCGTTCCCGACCAGGAGTTGTGACCATGACCGACCCGGCTCTGCTGCTCGTCGCCCACGGCACGCGCAATCCGCGCGGCGTCGAGACGATTGCGGCCCTCGCCGACGCCGTCTCCCACGAGGTGGGCACGACCCGCGTCGCCTTCGTCGACGTCCTCGGACCTTCGCCGTCGGAGGTGCTGCGCCGCTCCGGGCGACCCACCGTGCTGGTGCCCGCCTTCCTCGCCTCCGGCTACCACGTGCACGCCGACGTACCCCGGGAGGTCACCGACAGTGGGCATCGCGCCGTGGCGGTCACCCGCGCGCTGGGACCCGATCCCGTGCTCGCCCGGGTGCAGCTGCAGCGCCTCGCCGCGGCCGGCTGGCGACCAGGGGACGCGGTGGTGCTCGCCGCGGCGGGCTCCTCCGACCCGCGCGCCGTCGGCGACGTGCGCCGGGCCGCGGGCATGTTGTCGGCCCTCGCGCGCGTCGCCGTGCGCGTCGGGTACGTCGCCACGGGATCTCCACGCGTGCCGGACGTCGTCGCCGAACTGCGCGCCGCGGGTGCGGGCCGGGTGTTCGTCGCGTCGTACCTGCTCGCCGACGGCCTGTTCCACGCGCGTCTCGCCGACGCGGGCGCCGACGGCGTGGCGGCACCGCTCGGAGTGCACGACTCGATCGTGCGCCTGGTGGCCGACCGGTACCGGTCCGCGGCCACGGCGCTGCTCACCGCGGAGCCGCTGCGCAGGTGAGCTTGCCGACACGGCGCGGGCGATGAGAGCTGCGCCCCGTATCGTCGATCCCCGTGTCCGAAGCGATGGTAGAGCCGGGAGCCGGGTCCCGGAGTGACGCGGCGTGCCCGCCGCTCCCGGCACCGGGGCCGGCCCGGACGCTCCTGCTCGGCGTGCCCAGGCGAGGCCGGCGCTGGCCCGGCGCGCTGCGCGCCGCCGTCGCGGTGGCGCTGCCCGGCCTCGCCGGTCTTGCGTTCGGTCACGGACCCGTCGCCGCGACCGTCGCCCTCGGGGCGTTCGCCGTCGTGTACGGCGAGGGTCGCGCCTACCGGGCGCGGTGGAAGGTGGTGCTGTTCGTCGCGGCGGCACTCGTCGTGCTGGCCGGTGTGGGTGCCGGGGTCGGTGTGCTCGTGCAGTCGGGGGCGTCGTGGACGTGGCTCCTGCTCGTGGCGGTCATGACGGCCGTCGTCGCCGTGGGTGCCTTCCTGGTCGACGCGTTGCGGTTCGGTGCCCCCGGTGCGTTCCTGCCGCTGCTGACCCTGGAGATCGCCGCGGCGCTGCCGAGTGCCGGTGTGCCGGTCGGCGCGGTCGTGTCGTGGACGGCGGTGGGTGCGGGCACGGCGGTTGTCGTGTCGATGTCCGGCGTGGTGGTCCGGCCCCGCACGCCCGAGCGTGTCGCGGTGGCGGCGGCCGTGTCGGCCGTCGACACCTGCCTGCGCGCCCCGGCGGCGCTCGGCCCGCGGCACGAGGCGGTCCGGGCACTGCACGCCGCATGGATGTGCCTGCACGACGGGCGGATCGGCGACGGTGACCATCCACTGACCGGGGCGCTCCGAGCGGCGCACCTGCGGCTCGCGACCCTCGTCGCGGGCACCGACGAGGGCGCCGCCTCCGAGACCGACGACCTGCGACCGCAACCGCCACTGCCGCGCCCGTCGGCGCGATACCGGCTCGCCCGGGCAGCTCGGCCCGGCAGCCGATCCTGGACCATCGTCGTGCGCCTTGCCGTGGCCGGTCCCGTCGCGGGCGCACTGGCACTCGCGGGCGGTGTCGGACGACCGGACTGGGCGGTGATCACGGCGGCGATGGTGCTGCATCAGGGACCCGACCGGGTGCTGGGCAGCTACCGGGGTCTGCACCGGTTCGCCGGTACCGTCGTGGGCCTCGGCGTGCTGGCCGCGGTCGTGTGGGCGGCGCCGACGGCGGTGGGGGTCGTCGTGGTGGTGGCGGTGCTGCTGGCCGGAACCGAGGAATACCTCGTCCGCAACTACGGGGTGGCGATGGTGTTCATCACGCCGCTCGCGCTGCTGCTCGGGGGCGGTGGGGTGCCGCACGACTTCACCGTGGTGGCTCGCGACCGGTTGCTCGAAACGGTGATCGGCGTGCTCGCCGCCGTCGCGGTGCTGTGGTTCGTGTTGCCGTCCGCGCATCGCCGCGTGCTGCGCTTCGCCGACGCGCGGGTCGCCGAGACGGTCGCCACCATCGTGCAGGCGCGCGCGGCGGGGGAGCGGACCGCGCTGCCGGAACTGTGCCGCGACCTGGAGTTCGATCTGCACGCCGCGACGACCGCAGCGATCGTCGCGGCCCACTCCGAACCCGCCTGGACGCGCGACCGGTGGCCGGAGCACCGGCGACTCCACGAGACCGGATACCGGGTCCTCACGCATCCGGGCTGACCGGTGCCGGTCACTGCGGCAGCGGCACCAGCTCCACCGGATCGCCGTTCTCCGCGCCGGGTGGCACGAGCGCGATCGCGCGCCGTCCGATCAGTCCCGCCAGGTGCGCGGTGCGGACCGCGTTGTCGCACACCCACGATCCGTTGCCGGTCTGTCGGGCCGGCAGCAGCCGGGTGACGTCACCGCTCACCTGCGAGGCGTTCGCCAGCGGTGCGGTCCACGGTGCCTGCGGCCGGCGGCCCGTCAGACCGTCGACGACAGCGGGCAGCATCACCAGCAGCGTCGCGACGGCCGCGACCGGATTGCCCGGCAGGCCGAGCACCACTCGGCCGTCCGGCAGCACGGCTGTCACCTGGGACCCGCCCGGCTTGCACCGGACCCGTTCGACGACGATCGACGCGCCGGCCCGCGCCAGCGCAGATCGCAACTGGTCCGCGGCCCCGCCGCCGGTCGCCCCGGCGACGACGATCGCGTCGACGCCGGTGGTCTCGCCGAACAGCCGGTCGAACCCGTCGCCGGTGTCGCGCAGGTGCGCCTCCCCGGCGACGGCGGCCCCGCACCACTGCACGAACCGCGGCAGGACGGGACCGAGCGAATCTCGGGTCTGGCCCTCGCGCAGCGGCCCGTCGCGGCGGATCTCGTCGCCGGTGACGACCACGTGGACCCGCACGGGTCCGCGGACCTGTACGGCGGTCACCTCGCCGCTCAGCGCCGCGGAGATCACCGCCGGGCCCAGGGCGACGCCCGCCGCGGCGAGTTCGACGCCGGGCGCCCAGTCCTCCCCGCGACGGCGCGCGTCGTCGCGCACCGGGGCATCGGGTATCCGGGTGACGGTGCCGTCGGTCACCTCGACGTGTTCGTCGCGCACGACCGTCGTGGCGCCGGGCGGCAGGTAGGCGCCGGTGGCGATGCGCGCCGCCTGGCCGTTCTGCAGGGTGAACGGCTCGGTCGCGCCGGCCCGGTGGACCTCGGCGCGCAGCAGCCACGGTCCGTCGCCGGCGACGGCGTATCCGTCCATCGCCGACACCGCGGCTCTCGGCAGCGCCTCGGCGGCGACGAGCGGTGCGGCGAGGGTGGCGCCCTCCGCCTCGTGCGGCGCGCGGGTGCGGACCGGCAACCGCGGCAGCGACTTCCGGAGCGCCGCGCGCGCGGCCTCGGGGTCGGCCGCGATCAGCCCGGAACGGGCGGCCCGGGCCTGCGCGAGCTCCTGCGGTGTGTCGCAGTCCGCGGTCCCCGCCACCGGGACCGTGACGTATCGCTCCGGCAGCAGGGCCTTCATCGGTTGATTGGCCGGATCCGCCCCCAGCGCGGCGAGGTGGCCGGAGAGCGCGGGACCACGCCACGCGGCGAGCAGGAACTGGATCCGCCCCGAGTCGTCGACCGCGAACGCCGCGTCGGATCCCGGGGCTCCGCGCAGGGCCTCGACGAGTGCGGCGACCGTGTCCGCGGTGAGGAACGGCAGGTCCGCGGCGAGGGTCAGCACCACCGGCTCGTGGACGCCCGCGGCGGCGAGCGCGGCAACCGGCCCGGCCCCGGCGGGCTCTTCCTGTACCTGAATCACCGCGGGGTCGAGATCGTCGCGTCGTGGTCCGACGACGGCGATCCGCCGGCACCCGCCCACCGCGGTCAAGGCGATGTCGAGCAGTCGCCGTCCCCCGACGACGAGCGCGGGCTTGTCGACACCGCCCATGCGGGTCGCGCGCCCACCCGCGACGATGACGGCCTCCACGTCGGTCAGCGAACTCATGAGGTCATGCTGCCCGACGCCGGCCGGCGCGGCGTGCCGGGCCGGGTCAGTCCGGCGTGTGACGACTGCGCGGCGGCCCGCCGATCCCACACCGGCCCCCGCGTCGGCGGGGTGCGCGGCGGCCGGTGCACGCGTGCGGGAGGTCCTGCTGCGGCGCCTGCCCGGGCGGCGCGGTTCGCACCGCCCGCGGGGGTGTCGCTGTGCTGCCGGCTGCGGGACGGCCTCGGCTCCACCCGTCTCGTCGCCGCGGCGGAACGGCAGGACTCGTCCTGCCGCCGGGCACCCGATTCGGCGCCGGTCGTGCGTTCGACGACCATCAGCGCCGGCCGTTCACCCAAGCGGTCGCGGACCTACTCGCCGCGGTCGACGTGCCGGCCGGGCTCGGCGCGGCCGTCCTGGAGCCGCGTGCAGCGGCACCAGGTGTGAGCCGGTTCAGAACCGGTGTCGCGCCGCCGCGAGATCGACCCGGCCGTCGCGGATCGGCACTCCCTCCCGGCCCAGCCTGGCGAGCTGCCGGTGGGCCAGGTGCGCGGCGGGCCTCCCGGAGGCCGGGACCACCCGGTGCCACGGCAGGTCCGCGCTGTCGGTCCGCATGATCCAGCCCACGGTGCGCGGGCTGGACAGTCCGGCCGCCGCCGCGACGTCGCCGTAGGTGGTCACGCGGCCTTCGGGGACCGCCGCGACCAGTTCCCGGACGCGTTCGACGTCGGCCTCGCTCGTCGCCGGCACCTACAGCAGCTTCCGGACGAGGGCCGCCGTCTCCTGCGGTCGTGCCTGTTCGATCATGTGGTCGCAGTCGAGGTCGAGTGTCGTGAGGTTCGTGCCGAGCCGGTCGGCGAGGGCGGCCCGGAACTCGTCGGTGACGTACGGCGGCTGCACCTTCGCGGCCCGCGCGACGATCGTGGGCAGGTGGGCCGGGGGCAGGACGAACTCGCGTGCCAGCTCGCTCCACGACGCCACGAGCGCGGGAACGCACAGCCGCCAGTTGACCCGGCCGGAATCGAGGGTGACCAGGTGCTCGGCGAGTTCGGCGTCGAGCAGCGCGGGATCGACCTCACCCCAGGAACCGTTCGTCTTGTCGGCACGGGCCTCGGCCGCGTCCGTGTAGTCGGGGTGCTGCACCGTCAGCTCCGCGATCTCGAGCATGCGTTCCGGCGGCAGCCCGATCGCCGGATCCAGCAGCACCAGACCGCGCACCCGCTCGGGCGCAGCCGCGGCCAGATGCACGGCCAGGGCACCGCCGAACGAATGGCCGACCACCAGCACCGGACCCGAGGCGTGGGCGTCGAGGACGGTGAGCAGGTCCCGTACGTGTGTCTCGAAGTTCCACGGCGGCGTCCACGGGGAGCGGCCGTGTCCGCGCAGGTCCGGCGCGAGCACCCGTGCATGGGGGAGGTGCTGCGACGCGAGGTGCTCCCAGCGCCGGCCGTGACCGGTGAGGCCGTGCAGGGCGAGCAGCTGCGGACCGTCGACGGGACCGAACAGGTGGGTGTGCAGTTCGTTCACCCGTCGATTGTGTCAGGGCCGCGGCCGGCTCCAGGGGCAGCCGATGCGCTCGCACGGGGCCGGTGCGGCCGTGCCGGCCGATCGGCAGGGACGGGCCGGGCTCCCGGACCGGGGGTGGATTCGGTCTCGCGGGCGGTCAGACCGGCCGTGCCGGCGGGAACGACCACCGCGGCGACGGGGCGGCCGCTCACCCGGTCACGAACCACCACGGGGGGTCCGTCCTCGTCGGCGCAGTAGCGGTCGCCCCACTGGAGCAGTGCGACGAGGACGGGGAAGAGGTCCATGCCCTTGTCGGTGAGCCGGTACTCGTTGCGGGTGCGGTGTCCGGCCTCCCGGTACGGCGCCGGGCGCAGAATTCCCGCTGCCACCAGTTTGCGCAGGCGGTCGGCCAGGATCGGCTCGGACATCCCGATGTGCCGCCGCATGTCGTCGAACCGGCGCACGCCGTTGAACGCCTCCCGCAGGACGAGCAGGGTCCACTTCTCGCCGATCACGTCCAATGTCCGCTGCACGGAACAGTTCGTCGTGTCCGTCTCCAACCAGCGCATGCCCCGAGGCTAGCCCCTTGCTCACTGCAATTTCAGAAGTTAGCGTGGCGCCATGGACACCACCGGTACCGATCTCCCCGGCGACAGCGCCTTCCTGCAGGCCGCGGGCCTCGTGCTCGACGAGGTCTCCGGCACCCGGGTCACCGGGCACATCGATCTGGGGCGGGACCATCACACTCCGTGGGGTGTCGTGCACGGCGGTGTCTACACCACCGCCGTCGAATCCGCGGCCAGCGTCGGAGCCAGCGCCGCTGTCCAGGACCGCGGCCAGTTCGCGGTCGGGGTCCACAACAGCACCGACTTCCTGCGCTCGAGCACGGGTGAGCGCGTCGACGTCGTCGCCGAACCACTTCAGCAGGGCCGCGTCCAGCAGCTGTGGCTCGTCACCGTCACCGGCAGCGAGAGCGGCAGGACCCTGGCGCGCGGTCAGGTCCGGCTGCAGAACGTTCCTCTGCCCGGCTGACTCGCCGCTCGCGGTCGGTTTCATGGTCGCCGCTCGCGGTTGTGCTGGATTCACCGCTCGCGGCGGTGCCGTCTTCGCCGCTCGCGGCGGTGCCGTCTTCGCCGCTCGCGGCGTGTCGGACCCGTCTGCTGGAATGGCCGCATGACCGACGCCGACCTTCGCCCCGACGCCCGGCCGCAGCAGGTCGAGGTGCGTCTGGTGCCGAGGCCGGACGAGGCACCCCCGCAGCGCCGATGGCCCGAGGACGTGCAGCGGCTGTTCGCGGACTCGCCGCCCCTGCCGCAGTGGCGGCCGTGGCAGGTGCTGGGCGGTCCCGGGACGGGAAAGACGGCGCTGCTCGTGGACCTGGCCGTCGCCCGGATCGTCGCCGGCACCGACCCGGAATCGGTGCTGGTGCTCACCCATTCGCGACGCGCCGCCACCGAGGTCCGCGAGGCGATCACCGCCGGGTTGCTCCGCGCGGGGGTGGCTGGCGGCGGTCCCCGCGCCACGCGGGAGCCACTGGTGCGCACCGTCCACTCGTACGCGTTCGCGGTGCTGCGGCTGCAGGCGTCCACACACGGCAACCCGCCGCCGCGCCTGATCACCGGAGCCGAGCAGGACGCCGTCCTGCGCGAATTGTTGCGCGGAGATCTCGACGACGGCGCAGGAATGTGGCCCGAGCGGCTGCGGCCCGCGCTCGGCATGACCGGTTTCGCAGTGGAGCTGCGGGACCTGATGCTGCGCGCCAACGAACGCGGTCTAGGCCCGGAGGACCTGATCGAGCTCGGGCAGCAGCGATCGCGACCGGAATGGGTCGCCGTCGGCGAGTTCGCCGCCCGGTACGAGCAGATCATGCTGCTGCGCGGTGCCGTGGGCATGGAGGCCCCCGAGGCCACCGCGCCCGCCCTCGACGCCGCCGAACTCGTCGGTGCCGCCCTCGCCGCATTCGTCACCGATCCGGACCTGCTCGCGCGGGAACGCTCCCGGATCCGGCACCTGCTCGTCGACGACGCGCAACATCTCGATCCGCAGGCCGCGCAGTTGGTGCGCGTCGTCGGCCTCGGCACCCGCACCACCACCATCGCCGGTGACCCGGACCAGGCGGTCTTCACCTTCCGCGGTGCCGACCCGGCCTTTCTCGCCTCGCTCGCCGACGACGACCCGAGCCGCCGCGTGGTGCTCGGAACCAACCATCGCGCCGCCCCGGAGGTGGCAGAACTCGTCGGCCGGATCACCCGGCGGCTCTCCGGTCTCCCGCCGCACCGCGGCGCACCCGCCGTCCCCTCGGACGATCCGGGAACCGTGCGGGTCCGGGTGCTGCCGACGCCGGCGAAGGAGGCCGCGCTCGTCGCAGACACGCTGCGCCGCGCCCACCTCGTCGACGGGGTGCCGTGGTCCCGCATGGCCGTCGTGGTGCGGTCGGTGCCGCGTTCGCTCGCTCCGCTGCGGCGGGCCCTGCTGGCGGCCGGGGTGCCGGTGACCACAGTTGCATCCGAGCTTCCGCTGGCCCGCCAGCACGGGGTCGCCGGGCTGCTGCTCGTGCTGCGGGCGCTGTCCGGGCTGCCGTTCGGTGGTGAGGAGGCGCTCGCCCTGCTGTCCGGTCCCGTCGGCGGAGCCGAACCGGTCGCGCTGCGCCGCCTGCGCCGGGGCCTGCGCCGGGTCGAACTCGCCGCCGGGGGCGACCGTGACTCGGCCGAACTGCTGCGGCTGCTGCTCGTCGACGACGAGAGCGAGGACGCCGAACGGCTCGTGCACGGCCTCACCGACGTCGAGGCGGCGCCGCTGAAGAAGGCGCAGTCCGTGCTGCGCAAGGCACGGGAGGCCGCGCGCCGCGGCGGCGGGATCGAGGACGTGCTGTGGGAGGCGTGGCAGGCCACCGGCCTCGAACGCAAGTGGTCCGCGGCATCCGAACGCGGTGGACCCGTCGGCGCGCAGGCGGATCGCGACCTCGACGGCATCGTGGCGCTGTTCGACGCCGCCGCCGACTACGTCGACCGGCTGCCGCGCGCCCAGCTCGCCGGATTCGTCGACTACCTCACCGAGCAGGAGATCCCGGGTTCCGTCCGCGCCCGCCTCGTCGCGCAGGCAGAGGCGGTGACCGTCGTCAGTGCGCACTCGGCGGCCGGCCGCGAGTGGGACGTCGTCGCGGTCGCAGGCGTGCAGGAGGGCCTTTGGCCGAGCCTGCGGGCCCGCGGCACCCTGCTCGGGATCGAGACGCTGATCGACGCGGTCTCCGGGGCCGACGACGGTGGCGACGGCACGACGCGGCTCTCCCGCACCGCCCCGCTGCTGGCCGACGAGCGCCGCCTGTTCCTCGTCGCGTGCAGTCGCGCGCGGCGCACCCTCCTCGTCACCGCCGTGGAATCGGTCGGCGGCGACACCGACATGGTGCGGTCCCGGTTCGTCGACGAGTTGGTGGGCGCGGCCTCGGACGACGAGGTCGACGAGCCGGGGGAGGACGTCTCGGTACTGCCGGAGGAGATCCGCACCCGCGTGCTCGCGCTGCCCACCCTCGTCGCCGAGCTGCGCAGCGTCGTGTGCGATCCCGTGGTGGCCCGCGACGACCCTCAGCGGCAACGCCGGGCAGCGGCACAGCTCGCGCGGCTCGCCCGGGCCCGGGTGCGCGGCGCACATCCGGACCAGTGGTACGGCACCGCCGAACCCAGCACGCAGCAGGAACTGTGGGACCCCGGGGCCGACGCGGTGCCGCTGTCGCCGTCGACGGTCGAACAGCTCACCACGTGCCCGCTGCGGTGGATGTTCGAGCGGCACGGTGGCTCCGACGGCGACAACACCCACGCTGTCGCGGGGAGCCTGGTGCACACGCTGGTCCAGGCGCTCGCCGGACGGATCCCGCCGGACCAGGTGGAGCGGGCGCTCGAACGGGCTTGGGACTCGGTCGATCTCGGCTCGCAGTGGTACGCCCGTCGCGAGCTCGAGCGCACCCGCGCCATGCTGGACACGTTCTCGGCGTGGCTGCGCGGTACCCGTGGCGAGCTCACCGAGGTCGGTGTCGAGATCGCCGTCGACGGCATCCTCGAACCCCGGACCGACGACGAGCCGCGGGTGCGGTTGCGTGGCCGGATCGACCGGCTCGAGCGGGACCCCGAGGGGCGGCCGGTGATCATCGACGTCAAGACCGCGCGCCATCCCGTCACCAAGGAAGCGGCGCAGGAGCACGCGCAGCTGGCGGCCTACCAGGTCGCCGCCGCGGCCGGCGCGATCGACGGGCAGCCCGCCGCCGAACCCGGCGGGGCACGGTTGGTGTTCGTCGCCAAACCTCACAACAAGGAGGGCGCCACCCAGCGGGTGCAGCCTCCGCTGGACGCCGAGACGCTCGACCGTTGGCGTGACGTGATCCACGAAGCAGCCGCGGCCACCCGGGGACCGCAGTTCCTGGCCCGGGTCAACGACGGGTGCCGGCACTGCCCGGTCCTGTCGAGCTGCCCGGCGCACGACGAGGGCAGGCAGGTGACGGGACAGTGACACCACCGACGGTGACCGCGGCCGAGTTGGCAGCCGCGCTCGGGCAGTTCCCGCCGACCGACGAGCAGGCCGCGGTGATCGAGGCGCCGCTGCGGCCCACGCTCGTCGTCGCCGGCGCCGGGGCCGGCAAGACCGAGACGATGGCGGCGCGGGTCGTCTGGCTCGTCGCGAACGGTTTCGTCGACCCGGAACAGGTGCTGGGCCTGACATTCACGCGCAAGGCCGCCCAGCAGCTCACCACCCGGATCCGCCGGCGGCTCGCGAAGCTCGCCGGTTCGCCGCTGGTGCGCGACCTCGACCCCACCGGCGGGCTACGGGCCCGCATTCTCGCCGGGGAGCCGGAGGTGGGCACCTATCACTCGTACGCCGGGCGACTGCTCGGTGAGCACGGGCTGCTGTTGCCCATCGAACCGTCGGCGACGCTGCTGTCCGAGACCGAACTGTGGCAACTCGCGTATCGCGTGGTCAGCGCCTGGGACGGCGACCTCGACACCGACCGCAATCCCGCGTCGGTCACCGAGTGCGTGCTGGCGCTGGCGGGACAGCTCGCCGAGCACCTCGTCGAGCCGGACGACCTGCGCGTCGCGCACACCGAGCTGGACAAACTCGTGCACACGCTGCCCGCGGGCCCCAAGCAACGTGGGGGCCCGGCGAAGACCCTGCTGAACATTCTCGACGTGCAGCAGTCGCGGATCGAACTGCTGCCCCTGGTCGAGCGGTTGGCTCAGACGCTGCGCCGCGAGGGCGCGCTGGACTTCGGCAGCCAGATGTCGCTCGCGGCCCGGATGGCGCGCGACCACCCGGAGGTGGGCCGTGCCGAGCGGGCCCGGTTCCGCGTGGTGCTGCTCGACGAGTACCAGGACACCGGCCACGCCCAGCGCGTCCTGCTGTCGTCGCTGTTCGGCGGTTCGCCGTCCGGCAGGACCGAGGACCCCATGCCCGCCGTGACCGCGGTGGGCGACCCGATGCAGTCGATCTACGGATGGCGTGGCGCGTCCGCGGCGAATCTGCCCCGGTTCTCGACGGACTTTCCGCTGGCGGACGGCAGCCCCGCACCGCGGCTCGAGCTGCTCACCAGCTGGCGCAACCCCCCCGAGGCCCTGGAGCTGGCGAACTCGGCGTCGGAGCCGTTGCGGCACAAGGGTGTCCAGGTGAGCATGCTGCGCGCCAAGCCCGAGCCGGTCACCGGTGACGTCCGGCTCGCCCTGCACACCGACGTCGAGGCCGAACGGGAATGGGTGGCGGAGCGGATCGCCGCCGAGTACGCGGCCGCCCGGGAGTCCGAGGCGCCGCCGCCCACCGCGGCGGTGCTGGTGCGCCGCAACGCCGACGCCGCACCGATCGCCGAGGCACTGCGCGCCCGCGGGCTGCCCGTCGAAGTCGTCGGTCTCGGCGGCCTGTTGCACACCCCCGAGGTCGCGGACGTGATCGCCATGCTGCGGCTGGCCGCGGACCCGACGGCTGGCAGCGCGGCCGTGCGGGTGTTGACCGGGGCCCGCTGGCAGCTCGGCGCCGCCGACCTGCAGGCGCTCTGGCGACGGGCCGGTGAACTCGCCATCGGGGGCCGGTTCGGCGTCGGCGGCTCGGTCACCGACTCGGCCGCCCTGGCCGAGGCGCTCGACAGCGCCCTGCCGGGCGAGCAGTCCGAGCAGGCGGGGATCGCCGACGCACTCTCCGATCCCGGTCCACCGCACCGCTATTCGGAGTTCGGGTACGCGCGCATCGTCGCGCTCGGCAAGGAACTGGCGTCCCTGCGGGAGCGGCTGGGCCAGCCGCTGACGGAACTCGTCGCGGAGGTGGAACGGGTCCTGGGCATCGGCATCGAGGCGCAGGCCAGGGCCGGCAGCGACGGCGGAGTCGGCCGGGAGAACCTCGACGCCTTCGCCGACGTGGTCGCCGGGTACGCGAGCCGCGGTTCGGCGACGTTGACCGGCCTGCTCGCCTATCTCTCCGCGGCGGAGGAGATCGAGGGCGGACTCGCCCCGGGCGAGGTGCAGGTCGCCACCGAGCGGGTGCAGGTGCTCACCGTGCACTCGGCCAAGGGCCTCGAATGGGAGGTGGTGGCGGTTCCGCACCTGACGGCGGGGGTGTTCCCCTCGTCGACGGCGGGCAGCACCTGGCTCGGCGCCCTCGGGGAACTGCCGCCGTCGCTACGTGGCGACCGGGCACTGCCGGACGAGAACAGCGAAGGTGTCCCCGTCCTCGATCTCGAGGACGTCTACGACCGCAAGTCGCTCGAGGACCGCATCGACACGCACAAGGACGCCCTCAAGCACCGGAAGATGGACGAGGACCGGCGTCTGTTCTACGTCGCGCTCACCCGCACGGAACGAGCCCTGTTCGTCTCCGGCCATCACTGGGCCGAGTCCGGAACGGAGCCGAAGGGACCGTCCCCGTTCCTGTCCGAACTGCACGAGCTGGTGGCGGAGCGACCCGGACTCGGTCGCGTCGAGATCTGGGCCCCGGCGCCGGAGGCCGGCACCGAGAACCCGATGACCGCGGATCCGCACACGGCCGTGTGGCCCCGCGATCCCCTCGGGCTCCGGCGCCCCTTCGTCGAGCAGGGCGCGGCCCTGGTCCTCGCGGCACTCGAGGAGCCCGAACCCGCGCCTCCGGCGAACCCGGACGACGACCCCGACGACTGGGCCGCGGACGTCGACGCGCTCCTCGCCGAACGGGCCCGTCGTGCCGAGCAGCGTGCCGAGGTGACGTTGCCCGCGCAGATGTCGGTCAGCCAGTTGGTGGATCTGGCTGCGGACCCGGCCGCGCTGGCCGCGCGACTGCGCCGCCCCTTGCCGTTCCGGCCGAACCCGCTCGCGCGGCGCGGCACGGCTTTCCATGCCTGGCTCGAACGCCGGTACGGCGCCACACGGCTGCTCGATCTCGACGAGCTGCCCGGCGCGGACGACGCCGGCGGCGACGAAACCGAACTCGACCGGCTCCAAGAGGCATTCCTGCGGTCGCAGTGGGCCCAGCGCAACCCGGTGGAGGTGGAGGTCCCGTTCGAGACCTCGCTGGCCGGGGTGGTGATCCGCGGCCGGATCGACGCGGTGTTCGAGGATCCGGACGGCGGCTGGACGGTCATCGACTGGAAGACCGGTGCCGAGCCCGACGAGGACCGGCTCGAGGCGGTGGCGATGCAGCTGGCCGCGTACCGCCTGGCCTGGGCGCAGCTGATGGCAGCCCGCACGTTCCGCGCGACCGGCCGGCCGGCCGAGCCGCCGCTCGGCAAGGTCCGGGCCGCCTTCCACTACGTGCGCACGGGACGGACCATCGCACCCGAGGACCTGCCCGGAGCCGAACGGCTGGACCGGCTGGTGCGCAGTGCCGGCGCGGACCGTCCGTCGGCCGGCGAACGAGAGCGACCGGCGTCAGCGGCGCGGGGCGTTGCGCCGGGCCGTGAGCGCCTGGGAGATCAGGGGTAGTTGCAGGGGCAGCCGGGCCACCGCGACCGCCTTCGCGGCCGGGGAGAGCCGCTCACTCCGCAGCCACGTCACGGCCATCTGCACGTTGGCCGGGAACACCGCGATCAGCAGCGCCGCGGCCAACGTCCCGCCGAGCCGGCGGGTCCGCGGAATCGCAAGTGCCGTCCCCACGGTCAGCTCGGCGATCCCGGATGCGTACGTGTACGTGCGCGGCGAGCCCGGCAGCGCCGTCGGCACGATCCGGTCGAAGGGGCGAGGGGAGGCGAAATGCGCCGCGCCCGCGCCGAGGAGGAGCGCGGACAGCCGCAGCGCCGCGCGCTGGGACGGGTGGGTGGACATGCGCGCCACACTAGCGGCCGACGCGTAGGCTGCGAGCCGATGTCAGCAACGAGAACGTCGGTGACCGTGTCGCCGGAGCAGAGAACACCGCGGGAGTGCCGCCATGCCGGGTAGGTTACGCGGCCGCTTCAGCCGTTCCGACGTGCTCACCGAGCGCCCGGACTTCGCGCTGGTGGGCATCCTGCGGGTGCCGCAGTTGCAGACGAGTCCGAGCCGGGCCATCACCCGTCGCGTCGGATATGCGGTGGCGGCATTGATGTTCGCCGTGCTGGTGGTCTACCTGGACCGGGACGGCTATCGCGACGCCCAGGGTGACCCGCTGTCGCTGCTGGACTGCATCTACTATGCAACCGTCTCGCTGTCGACCACCGGGTACGGCGACATCACCCCGTTCACCCCCGAGGCGAGACTGATCAATGTCCTGGTCGTCACGCCGCTCCGGATTTTCTTCCTCATCGTCCTGGTCGGTACGACGCTCTCGGCGCTGACCGAGAGTTCGCGCCAGGCGTTCAAGATTCAGCGTTGGAGGCGCCGCGTGCGTAATCACACCGTCGTCGTCGGATACGGCACCAAGGGCCGCACCGCGGTGGATGCGATGCTGGGCGACGGGGTTCCGCCCTCGGAGATCGTCGTCGTCGACACGGATCCGGTGGTGCTCGAAACCGCCGCGGGACAGGGCCTGGTGACCGTGCAGGGTTCGGCGACGAAATCGGATGTGCTGCGCCTGGCCGGGGTTCAGCACGCAGCAGCGATCATCGTCGCCGCCAACCGGGACGACACCGCGGTGCTCGTCACGCTCAGCGCGCGCGAGATCGCTCCGAGGGCAAAGATCGTCGCGGCCATCCGCGAATCGGAGAACACGCATCTGCTGCGCCAATCCGGCGCGGACTCGGTGGTCATCTCGTCGGAGACCGCGGGCCGGTTGCTCGGCATCGCCACCACGACCCCGAGCGTCGTGGAGATGATCGAGGATCTGCTCACCCCGGAGGCGGGATTCGCGATCGCCGAACGGGACGTCGAGCCGAACGAAGTGGGCGGCTCGCCCCGGCACCTGTCCGACATCGTGCTCGGCGTCGTGCGCGACGGTCGCCTGCTGCGCGTGGGGTCCCCCGAGGTCGACGCCGTGGAGGCGGACGACAAGCTGCTCTACATCCGGCGGGTGTCGGGCTGAGCCCGCGCCGCCGCTAGGGTGCAGGCGTGAGCCGTTTCCAGCTGTCCGACACCCCCCTGCTCTCCCGCGCGGTCGTCGACCGCGCCGAGGAGCTGCGGGGCGACGCCGCGGCCCTGCACGACGGTTGGTCGCAGGCCCTTCTGCTACGGGTCGATCGTCACGGGCAGGTGCCGGTGGACGGCGACGCACTGGTGTTCGCCGCGGCGGTGGAGCTGGGACCCGAGCCGGTTCCGGGCGCGGTGTTCCTCGGTGTGCGCGGCGACCGGCACGTGTGGGCGATCCGGGTGCTCGCGCAGACCGGAACGGTCGCCGATCTGCGCCGGGTGGGGGAGCGGCTCGACGACGCCGACGCGGGTCTGATGGTGACCGCGGTGGCCCTGCTCAACTGGCACGACAGCGCGGGTTTCAGTTCGCTGGACGGAGCGCCGACCGAGCCGACCCTGTCCGGCTGGTCGAGGATCAGTACCAGCACCGGTCACGAGGAGTTCCCGCGGACCGACCCGGCGATCATCTGTCTCGTGCACGACGGCGCGGACCGGGTCCTGCTGGCGCGACAGCCGGTGTGGCCGGAGCGACGGTTCTCCGTGCTCGCCGGGTTCGTCGAGGCGGGGGAGTCGCTCGAGTCCTGCGTCGTGCGGGAGATCCGCGAGGAGGTCGGCGTCGACGTGCGCGAAGTGCGATATCTCGGTAGCCAGCCGTGGCCGTTCCCGCGCTCGGTGATGATCGGGTTCTCGGCCGTCGCCGATCCGGACCGTCCGCTGGCCTTCCTCGACGGCGAGATCGCCGAGGCCCGCTGGTTCACCCGCGACGAGGTGCGGGCCGCGCTGGCGCTCGGAGACTGGGCCTCCCCGGCCGACGCCCCGTTGTTGCTGCCCGGATCGATCTCGATCGCTCGGGGCATGCTGGAGGGCTGGGTCCGGGGGAGCTGAACCGGTCAGGACCGGGGCCACAGCAGACCGGTGAGCACGGTCTCGACGAGGTGATCGGTGTACTCGTAGGTCAGCGGACCGGAGCGCAGCAGCCAGCGCTGGGCGACGGGGGCGAAGAGGGTGTCGACGACGGCGTCGAGATCCACTTCGGGGGACAGCTGACCCTGTCGCTGCGCCGCGCACAGCCGCTCCTTCTTCAACCGCCGCGTCGGCTCGTCGAGGCGACGGGAGTATTCGGCGGCCAGGGACTCGTCCTCGAGGACGGCGACGGTCAGCGCGCGCAACGGCCGTTCGAACCGGGGATCGTTCAGTTCGTCGACGGTGGCGCGCAGCACCGCCTTGATGTCGGCGACGAGATCGCCCGTGTTCGGTAGGCCCTGCGGGTCCTCCGGTTCGCCGCCCACGTTTGCGTCGAGGTAGGCGTCGAGCAGCACCGATCCCTTCGACGGCCACCACCGGTAGATGGTTTGTTTCCCGACGCCGGCTCGGGCAGCGATCGCCTCGATGCTCGACTTGCCGTAGCCCACCTCACCGACCAACTCCACCGCGGCGGTCAGGATCGCTGTCCGGGCGGCGTCGCTGCGGCGGGTGATTCTCGGAGGCATGGAACACAGCATAGGCCAAACCGAGACGAGACGGACCGTCTTGACTGAGAGGGGCGGTGGTCCCATACTGGCACGGCGAGACGATCCGTCTCGTCTAGTATTCGAGGAGGTGCCGACATGGTCGAGCAGCGGATATGGCTGGTCACGGGGGCGAGCCGCGGGCTGGGCCGAGCGTTCACCCGGGAGGCGCTCGCCGCGGGAGACCGGGTGGCCGCCCTCGCCCGCACCGCGACCGCAGCGCCCGAGTACCGGGACGACGAGCGGGTGCTCACCGTCGACGTCGACGTGACCGACCGGTCGGCGGTGTTCGCGGCGGTCGAGCGGGTCGTCGACCACTTCGGGCGCCTCGATGTCGTCGTCAACAACGCCGGGACGATGTGGACCGGCTTCGTCGAGGAGTTCACAGAGGAGCAGGCACGCGCCCAGATGGAGACCAACTTCTTCGGAGCGCTGTGGGTCACGCAGGCGGTGTTGCCGGCGCTGCGCCGACGCCCACCAGGCCGGCTGCTGCAGATCTCCAGTGTTGCGGGGATCGCGGCATTTCCGACCACCGGGTTGTACAGCGCGAGCAAGTTCGCACTGGAGGGACTGAGCGAGGCGGTCGCTGCGGAGGCCGCACACTTCGGGGTCGCCGTGACGATCGTCGAACCCGGCGGATACTGGACGGACCTGTACAAGGACATGCCCGCCACTGCGCCGCTCGACGACTATGCGGCGCTGCGCGCCGAGCTGGCGGCGACGTCGGACGCCGACGGCGTCGACAGCGAGCCGGCGCTCGCCGCGGCTGCGGTCCGGGCCGCTCGCCGCGGCTGCGGTCCGGGCAGTCGTGGACAGCGACGATCCACCGAGACGGTTGATCCTCGGCAGCGTCGTCTACGACGCCGCGGTCGGACTCGCGCAGGACCGCATCCGGGACTGGGCGGCATGGGAGAAGGTCAGCCGGGCGGCCGAACATGCCGTGCCGGCCCCGCCGGGATACACCACCTGAGGTCCTCGGTGCCCCCGGCGGATGCGGTGCCGTCCGCTAGAGGCCGAGCGCCTGCTTGACCGCGGACAGCGGGGGATTGGTCGCGGTGCTGCCGTCGGCGAACTGCACGGTGGGAACGACGTGGTTTCCGTTGTTGACGCTGCCGACGAACTCGGCGGCCGACGGGTCGGCTTCGATGTCGATCTCGGCGTAGCCGATGCCGTGCTCGTCGAGCTGGCGCTTGAGGCGACGGCAGTAGCCGCACCAGTCGGTGGTGTAGAGCGTCAGGGCGGGAGCGTCGGTCGTAGTCACGGTGCGCACAACAACCACCGTCTGTCCGCTGTTCCGTCCTGCGGTCAAATGTGTTCTCCGCCACAGTCGGTGTGGGCCGGATGCCTGTCACCCCGTCCTGCCATGATGGAGCCCATGCGCGCAGAGACATCGGTGGAGGGACTCGATCCCCAGCAGGCCGCGGCGGTCCTCGCGCCGCGGGGCCCGGTGTGTGTCCTCGCCGGCGCAGGTACCGGAAAGACCCGGACCATCACCCGCCGCATCGCGCACCTGGTGTCCCACGGACACGTCGCGGCGGGCCAGGTCCTCGCTGTCACGTTCACCGCGCGCGCCGCCGGAGAGATGCGCGGCCGCCTGCGCGAACTCGGCGTGGGCGGTACGGGTCCGCAGGTGCAGGCGCGCACCTTCCATGCCGCCGCGCTGCGGCAGCTGCGTTACTTCTGGCCGCAGGTGGTCGGCGACACGCCGTGGCAGCTGCTCGACCGCAAGTTCGCGGTCGTCTCCCAGGCCGCGCACCGGGCCGGGTTCGCCACCGACACGGACACCGTGCGCGACCTGCTCTCGGAGATCGAGTGGGCGAAAGGATCGCTCGTCGCGCCGGAGGACTATCCGGCCGTGGTGGCCCGCGCCCGGCGTGAGCCCCCCGCCGACGCCGCGCGGGTCGCTGCCGTCTACGCCGGCTACGAGTCGCTCAAGGTGCGCGACGACGGCATCTACCTCGACTTCGACGACCTGCTGCTGCACACGGCCGCCGCGCTCGAGGAGCACAGCGCCGTCGCCGAGGAGTTCCGCGACCGCTACCGCTGTTTCGTCGTCGACGAGTACCAGGACGTCACGCCCCTGCAGCAGCGGGTGCTCGACGCGTGGCTCGGCGACCGCGACGACCTCACCGTCGTCGGCGACGCGAACCAGACGATCTACTCGTTCACCGGTGCCACCCCGCAGTACCTGCTCGACTTCTCCCGCCGGTTCCCGGACGCGACGGTGGTCCGGCTCGAACGTGACTACCGGTCCACCCCGCAGGTCGTGGCCCTCGCCAACCAGGTCATCGGCGCGGCGCGCGGCCGCATCGCCGGGACCCGGCTCCAGCTCGTCGGCCAGCGCCCGCCCGGACCGGAGCCGGCGTTCGCCGAATACGACGACGAGCCCGCCGAGGCGCAGGCCGTCGCCAAGGCGATCGCCAAGCTGCTGGGTTCGGGGGTACCGGCCGCCGAGATCGCCGTGCTCTACCGCATCAACGCGCAGTCGGAGGCCTACGAACACGCGTTCACCGAAGCCGGTATCCCGTACCAGGTCCGCGGCGGCGAGGGCTTCTTCACCCGGGCGGAGGTGCGGCAAGCGGTCGGGGCGCTGCGGCAGGCGCAGGCCCGAGACGACCTGCCCGAGGGCGCCGATCGCGGCGCCGCCCTGGTCACGCTGGTGCGAGCGGTGCTCGCCCCGCTCGGGCTGAGCGAGACCGAACCTGCCGGTGCGCAGGCCCGCGAACGCTGGGAATCGCTGCGGGCGCTCGTGCAGCTCACCGAGGAACTCCTCGGGCACGAGCCCGACCTCGATCTCGACGGACTGTTGCGCGACCTCGCGGCGCGGGCGGAGGCACGGCACCCTCCGACGGTGCAGGGCGTGACACTCGCGTCGCTGCACGCGGCCAAGGGCCTGGAATGGGACGCGGTCTTCCTCGTCGGTCTCACCGACGGGACCCTGCCCATCGTGCACGTCGTCGGTGACAGTTCGACACCGCCCGACGAGGCAGGCATCGAGGAGGAGCGCCGGCTGCTGTATGTCGGCGTCACCCGGGCGCGCGTGCACCTGCACCTGTCGTGGGCGCTTTCGCGCACCGAGGGCGGTCGCCGGTCGCGGCGGCGATCACGGTTCCTGCACGGCCTGATCCCCGACGATTCGCCGGCCTCACGGATTGCGGCTCCCCCGTCGCCGAAGCGTAAGCGGCCGCAGTGCCGCGTGTGCGGCAAGCCCCTCATGGGATCGTCCGCGACCATGCTCGGACGCTGCGAGGGTTGCCCGTCGAACCTGGACGAATCGCTGCTGGTGGCATTGAAGGACTGGCGCCGGGAACGGTCCAAGGAGATGAAGGTCCCCGCCTACGTGGTGTTCAGCGACAACACGCTCATCGCCATCGCCGAGCAGCGGCCGGGCGACGACCGCGCCCTCGTCGCCATCCCCGGTATCGGGGCGAAGAAACTCGAGCAGTTCGGAGCGGACGTGCTCGCTGTCGTGCGTGGTGAACGCGCCTCCGACACCCTCGATCTCTAGCGGCTCCGCGGATGCGGCAAAACCGCAGGTAGAAAATGGGTTGTGCGATCGACGGCCGAGTTTCTAGGCTGGAGGTCGATGTCACGGGAAAGGCCCGTGCGCGGACGACGTCAGGAGGTGGCCCCAATGCTCGGCTTCGATGCAGCTGCAGTGGTGGTCGCCGTCCCCGTCGCCGGCGCCCCCGTCGCCGCCGGTGCGTGCACTCCGCGCGTCGCCCGCGTGCGAGCAGCCGCCCTTTCGTCCGTGTCCCGAAGCCACCGAGGTCAGCCCCGGTAATCTTCGATTCGCCTTCCGGCCACGGACACCGCCCAGCGGACCGTGGCCTTCTTCGTCTTCTGCCCGGTTCGCTCATCGCATCCGAAACCAGACAGAGGAGACATCCATCGTGCAAACCGCAACGCTCGACGTCGACCGAACGACGCGCGTGCGCGAGTTGCCCTGCCGCGGCGACGATCCGGACCTGTGGTTCGCCGAATCACCGACCGAGTTGGAGCGGGCCAAGGCGCTGTGCGGCCGGTGCCCGATTCGAGCCCACTGCCTCGCCGCGGCACTCGACCGGGCCGAGCCGTGGGGTGTGTGGGGCGGCGAGATCTTCGAACGGGGCGCCGTCGTCGCCCGCAAGCGCCCGCGGGGGCGTCCCCGCAAGGAACTGGTGTGCGCCTGACCGGGCTGCCGGGACGTCAGTCCACCGGGTCGGTGAAGCCCGGCAGCCACTCCGACAGGATCCGCATGTACGGCGCGTGCGCGTCCAGCTGAGCGCAGATGCCGACCGAGCCGAGGAGTACGCGGACGATGTTCGCGTACTCCGGCGGCAGGTTCAGAGCCCGCGCGGTCCGGAAGTTGGATCCGGAGAAGTCGGTGGCGGTGCCCGCCGCCTTCTGCAGCCACGCCCGGGTGAAGTGGAAGGACTCCGTGTGGATCGGGTCGGTGAACGGGCGCAGGTAGTCCGCGATCTCCTGCTCGGTGACCTCCCTGCCCGGCAGGACGAACCGGTTCTCGTAGAGCAGTGTGGTCAGCTCGTCGAAACGTTCCTCGAGGGCCAGCCGCACCATCCGGCCCAGCACCGGGGGCAACCCGTTCGGCATCGCGGCCGTGGCCCCGAAGTCGATGACGCCGAGCCGGCCGTCGTCGAGCAACATGAAATTGCCCGGATGGGGGTCGCAGTGCAGCAGGCCCACCTGTGCCGGGGAGGCGAAGTGGAACTCGGCGAGCAGCGCCCCCGCCCGGTTGCGCTGCTCGCGGGTACCCTCCGCGATGATCGTGGACAGCGGTGTCGCCGTGAGCCATTCGGTGACGAAGACCTTCGGGGAACTGGCGACCACCCGCGGCACGACGAACCGGGGATCGTCGCCGAACACTTTGGCGAAGGCCCGCTGATTGTCGGCCTCGATCCGGTAGTCGAGCTCCTCCTCGGTGCGCGCGGTCAGCTCGTCGAGCACCGCGCGCACGTCGGTGCCCGGCATCACCGTCGCGAACAGACCCGCGAACCGGGACAGGGTCCGCAGATCGGCGCGCAGCGCCTCGTCGGCGCCCGGGTACTGGACCTTCACCGCGACCTCGCGGCCGTCCGCCCACGTCGCCCGGTGGACCTGGCCGATGCTCGCCGACGCGGTGGGAACGTCGTCGAACGAGGCGAACCGTTCCCGCCAGCCGGCACCGAGCTGCTGATCGAGGACACGGTGGACCGTCTTGGCCGGCAGCGGCGGAGCAGCCGACTGCAGCTTCGTCAGCGCCTCCCGGTACGGTTCGGCGAACTCCTCCGGCACCGCGGCTTCCATCACGCTCAGCGCCTGGCCGACCTTCATGGCTCCGCCCTTGAGCTCACCGAGCACCGTGAACAGCTGTTCGGCAGCCTTCGCCGCGAGCTCGGCGTCGATCTCCTCGCGGTCCCCGCCGGCCAGACGCCGGCCGAACCCCACCGCGGCACGACCTGCGATCCCGAGGGGGATGCTGGCGAGCTTGGCGGTGCGGGAACTGCTTCTCCGGGGGATTTCGGCCACGCCCACCATCATGCCTGACGCCGTCCCCCCGGCGCGGGGCGCCGTGGGTCGACCCCGCGTCACGCCGGCGGGCCGGCGCACCCGCAATCCGGGTGCCGGTACCAGCGCCGCGACGCGAGCCGGTGACTGCGCAGGTCCACCTCGAGGGTCCGGTCCAGTGTCGCGGGCGCCACGGTCGTGAGAATCGCGTCGAGCTCGGCGAGGGCGAGAGCCGCGGTCGCCAGCACCACGGGGGGCTCCGCACAGCCGACGCGGTCGCACAGTTGAGCCGCGAGCTGCGGCCAGTGCGGGTCGAGGTCGGTGCGGGTGAGATCCGCGCAGCGCAGACAGCTCGTGCGCCCCGGGACGACGAACGGCCCGACGATGCCACGGCCGTCGCGCAGCAGCACGGTCAGGTGCGGCACGCGGTGCCGCATCAGCTCCCGGACGAGCCGGGGATCGGGGACCAGTGCGTCGGCGAGCAGCACGCACTGCACGTCCCATCGAGCGACGTCACTGTCGCCGGTGTAGGCGGCGGACCGGCTCAGCCGGGTGCCCGAGACCGTCAGTTGGGTGACCAGCGTATCCGCGAGGGGCCCGCGCCCGTGCACCCGCACCCGGGGAGCCACCGGTACGGTCCCGCCCGGGTCCCGGACCGCGCCGACGGTGGTCAACTCGTCGAGCAGGACGGTGACGGCATCGTCCGCCAGCCCGGCCTGCGCCGTGCGGGCCAGAATCTCCGCGCGCGACGAACGCCCGTCGAGCAGGCTCAGCACCGTCGACAGGGCGAATGCGTCGAGCCCTGCGCCGGGGGAGAGGACGGCGGCGGTATCGGGACCCCACCCGAGTTGGACCGAGCCGTCCGGGCGACGGAGCACTTCGAGGGCAGGATCGAGCGCAGGTCCGGGCTGGTGCATGGCCGTGGTCATGCCCGCCAGTCTGCGGCACCCCGGGCCGCGCCCCGGGTGCCCGAGGCCGGTTGTCCACAGGGGGAAACCGCGATCTACCAGCGTCGAAGCGCGCTCAGGCGGATTCGTCGGGATCGGTGGACTCGCCGGAGTCGCCCTTCTCCCGCTCGGCACGCTCGCGTGCCTCGGTCTCGCGCAGCTGTGCGATCGGATCGTCGAACGTGGTCGTTTCGCCGCCGAGGATCCGATCGAGGAAAGCGGCCGGGTTGTCCAGGTCCGACGAGTCCGGCAGCAGGTCCGGATGGGCCCACACCTTGTCCCGTGCCTCCGTCCCGGCATCGGCGGTGAGGCGGCGCCACAGGACGGCGGCCTCGCGCAGTTTCCGCGGCCGCAGCTCGAGACCGACGAGTGTGGCGAAGGTCTGCTCCGCGGGCCCACCGCTCGCACGGCGACGGCGCAGCGTCTCGCTCAACGCGGCCACCCCCGGCAACCGGTCGCCGAGGGCATCGGCGACCACGGTCTCCACCCAGCCCTCGACCAGGGCGAGCAACGTCTCGAGGCGCTCGAGGGCCTGCTTCTGCTCGGGAGTGGTCTGCGGCTCGAACGCCGCGCCCCTGAGCAGTTCCTCGATCTTCGACGGGTCCGTCAGCGCCGCGGGGTCGATGCCCTGCGCGAGGTCCTCGATCGCGGAGAAGTCCATCCGGATGCCGCGCGCGTAGTCCTCGACGGTGGACAGCAGGCGTGATCGCAGCCACGGCACGTGGCTGTAGAGCCGCTGGTGTGCCGCCTCACGCGCGGCCAGGAAGACGAGAACCTCCTGCGCCGGCTGCTCGAGCCCCTCACCGAAGGCATCGATCGCGGCGGGCATCAGCGCGGCGGTGCCCTCGGGCCCGAGGGGAAGACCGATGTCGGTCGAGGCCAGGACCTCCTTGGCCAGCTGTCCGAGGGCCTGGCCGAGCTGGGAGCCGAACGCCAGGCCACCCATCTGGGAGAACATCCCGAGCATCGGCCCGGCCATCGCCCGGGCCTCCTCCGGCAGGCCCTGGACCCACATGCCGTTGACCTGCTCGGCCACGGGATCGCACAGGCGCTTCCACGTTCCGAGCGTGTTGTCGAGCCAGTCCACGGGCGTCCACGCGACGGTGCGGGTCGCGCCGGCGGGCAACGTCGTCGCGCCGTCGAGCCACAGCTCTGCCAAGTGCGCGGCGTCGCGGACGGCGTCCGCGGACCCGGACGAGACGGGGGTCACGGAGCCGATCTGCTGGCGGGCGAGCTTGGCGGCCACCTCGTAGTTGACGGGTCCCGAACCACCGGACCCCATCGCGCTGCCCATGCCGCTGAGCATCTGCCCGAACTGCGTCAGCATCTGCCCGAGCGCCGCCGGGTCGAAGCCCTGCGCTCCGAACGGGTTGTCGCCACCGGCCCCGAACGGGGCACCGCCTGCGCCGGGCGCACCGAAACCGAAGGGAAAACCGCCGGGAGTGCCGCCCTGGGACCCGCCCCCTGCCGAGCCGGCACCCTCGGCACCGGATCCCTCGGCGCCGGAACCGGAATCCTTCCTGCGGTCCGGGTCGTCGTCGGGATTCGAGAATCCGAAAGGCGTGTCGCTCATGTCGTCAACGGTACAAGGCCCACCGCGCAGCGGTGGCCCCCGCGATCACGCTGACCGCGAACACCGCCGCTCCGGATACCCTGGCCGGGTGAATCGACGGCTCGTGACGATCCTGGCGGTGCTGTTCCCCGCGCTGCTGCTGGTGACGGTGGCGCTGAATGTGAAGGTGCCCTACGTGGCGCTCGGCCCCGGCCCGACGTTCGACACCCTCGGCGAGGTCGACGGCAAGGCGGTCGTCGCCATCGAGGGCACCGACACCGACCCGACCACCGGCGAGCTCGTGATGACCACGGTCGGTGTCAGTGACCGCCTGACCGTGGCGCAGGCCCTCGCGGCGTGGCTCGGCAGCCGGTACGGGATCGCCCCGCGCGAACAGATCTACCCACCCACCGCGACCCGGGAGCAGGTCAAGGAGGCGGACGCCGCCCAGTTCGAGCAGTCCGAACGCAGCGCAGAACTCGCCGCCCTGCATCATCTCGATCTGCCCGTCGTCCTGCGCGTCGCCCGGGTCGGCGAGTCCGGGCCGTCCGCCGGGGTGCTGCGCGAGGGCGACCGGCTCGTCAGCGTCGCGGGGGAGCCGGTGACCACCGCCGGCAGCGTGCAGCGCGCCGTCGCCGCCGTCGCCCCCGATACGCCGGTCGACATCGGGATCGTGCGGGACGGTGTCGAGCAGACCGTCGCGGTGACCGTGGGCGCCCGCCCCGACGATCCGGAGAAGGGTTTCCTCGGCATCAGCCCCGAGGAGGTGCCGGACGTGCCGTTCGACGTGACGTTCAACCTCGCCGACGTCGGCGGGCCGTCGGCAGGGCTGATCTTCAGCCTTGCGGTGGTCGACAAGCTCAGCCCCGGCGAGCTCAGCGGCGGCGCGGTCGTCGCGGGGACCGGGACCATCGATTCCGACGGGGCCGTCGGCCCGATCGGCGGCATCACCCACAAGCTCGTCGCGGCGTCGGAGGACGGCGCGACGGTGTTCCTCGTGCCCGCCGACAACTGCGCCGAGGCGCGCAGCGCTGCTCCCGACGGCATGCGGCTGGTCGAGGTCGAGACCCTCGAGGGCGCGATCGGTGCGCTCGGCTCGCTCGCCGGCGGGGGCGACGCGCCGAGCTGCGGGTAGACGCGGGACCGGCGCTAGTCGTCGCCCGGTTCGAGGGTCGCGTACAGCGCCGCCACCACGTTGGGGGCGAGGTTGTCGTAGGTTCGCAGCTCGATCCCGGCGAACGGGTCGTCCTCGTCGGTGGGCCGCAACTGCAGCAGCGACAGCGACGGGCCGTCCCGCAGCACCGCCGCGATCAGTCGCGCATCCCGCCGCTCCGGATGGCCGTGCGCCGCGACGCGGGCGGCCTCGTCGGCGGCGTGGGGATCCGCCAGCAGCGGGACCAGCGCGTCGTCCAGATCCGACTCCGCGCTCGGCGGCAGCACCACGATCTCCTGCACCAGGGCACAGCCGGCGACCGATTCGGGCCAGCTGGTGGTGGCGAGGAACTCGTCGAGGGCGGGGCTGCCGCCCTCGACGTCGTCCGGGAAGGCGTCCTGCTCCACCGGGGTGTACTCGTGGCCCGCGTCGAGCTGGTCGAGCAGCGTCGGTTCCGACGCCGCCAGCAGGGCCGTCGGCACCAGCGCGAACATCTGGGGTGGCTGCCCCCAGCCACCGGCGTCGACGAAGTCGACGATCTCACCGACGCACCGGCGCAGGGCGTCTTCGGACGGGACGGGATAACTGTCGCTCACGGACATATCCTTGCACCGTCGCCAGGTCTCGTCGCCGCCGCGGCGTGGTGGCCGCCTCATTCCGTAGAGTGGGGCGAAACGGTCACCGCGAGTGCCGTGGGTGACAGTCGAGGTGAACAGCTGCGGCGCATCCGCGTCGCCGGAGAATTGGGAGTGTGGCACGTGGGCATGAGGCCCCCCACCGGAGTACCTTCGCTGTCGAAACGCAGCAAGATTCTGCTGAGCCTGGCCGTGGTGGCCGCGGTGCTGCTGCTGGTCGGTCCCCGACTGGTGGACGCCTACACCAACTGGCTGTGGTTCGGTGAGGTCGACTTCCGTGACGTGTACGTGAAGGTGCTGCTGACCCGGATCGTCCTGTTCGTCGTCGTGGGCCTGTTCGTGGGCGCCGTGGTGTGGCTCGCCATGCTCCTGGCGTACCGATCGCGCCCCGTGTTCGTGCCCGCATCCGGGCCCAACGACCCCATCTCGCGGTACCGCACCACGGTGATGTCCCGGCTGCGCACGTTCGGCCTCGGCATCCCGATCGTGCTCGGGCTGCTGTCCGGCCTGATCGCGCAGGCGAGCTGGGTGACCGTGCAGATGTTCTTCAACGGCGGCTCGTTCGGCACCACGGACCCGCAGTTCGGGCTGGACGTCGGCTTCTACGCCTTCGACCTGCCCTTCTACCGCTTCCTGCTGAACTGGATGTTCGTGGCCGTCATCCTGGCGCTCTTCGCCAGTCTGGTCACCCACTACATCTTCGGCGGCATCCGGCTCGCCGGCCGCGGTGGCAGCCTCACCCGCGCCGCCCGCATCCAGCTGGCCGTACTGGCCGGCATCTTCGTCGCGTTCAAGGCGGTCGCGTACTGGCTCGACCGGTACGCACTGCTGTGGAGCGGGCGCAAGGAGCCCACGTTCACCGGCGCGGGATTCACCGACATCAACGCCGTGCTGCCCGCCAAGCTGATCCTGATGGCGATCGCCGTCATCTGCGCGGTGGCGTTCTTCGCGGCGATCGTGCTGCGCGACCTGCGTATCCCGGCGATGGCGACCGCGCTGCTGGTGCTCTCGTCGATCCTCGTCGGGGCCGTGTGGCCGCTGGTGGTCGAGCAGTTCTCCGTCCGGCCGAACGCCGCCGTCAAGGAGGCCGAGTACATCGAGCGCAACATCGCGGCGACCCGTCAGGCCTACGGCATCACGGACGAGACCGTGGAGTACCAGGACTACCCCGGCGTGGGCAGCACGTCGCCGCGCAACGTGCCGGCGGACGTGACGACGATCGCCAACACCCGTCTGCTCGACCCCAACGTGCTGCCGCGCACCTTCACCCAGCAGCAGCAGCTGAAGAACTTCTACGGGTTCCCGCCGTCGCTGGACATCGACCGGTACGAGATCGACGGGCAGCGCGAGGACTACATCGTCGCCGCCCGCGAACTGTCGCCGTCGAGCCTGACGGGCAACCAGACCGACTGGATCAACAGGCACACGGTGTACACCCACGGCAACGGCCTGGTCGCCGCCCCCGCCAACCGGGTGAACGCCGCCGCGAGCGAGTCCGCGGAGGAGGCCGCCAACAGCAACAGCGGCTACCCGGTGTACATGGTCAGCGACATCGCGTCGCTCGAGTCCGGCAACCAGGTGATCCCGGTCGAGCAGCCGCGGATCTACTTCGGTGAGGTCATCGCGCAGGAGGAGCCCGACTACGCGATCGTCGGTGCCGCCGAGGGCGAGGCCCCGCGGGAGTACGACACCGACACCGCGCAGTACACCTACACCGGCTCGGGTGGCGTGTCGATCGGCAACTGGTTCAACCGCCTCGCGTTCGCCTCGAAGTACGCCGAACGCAACATCCTCTTCTCGAGTGCGATCGGCAGCGAGTCGAAGCTGCTGTTCAACCGCGATCCGCGGGACCGGGTGACGAAGGTCGCGCCCTGGCTCACCGCCGACGGCGACGCATATCCCGCGGCGGTCGACGGCCGCATCGTGTGGGTCGTCGACGCCTACACCACGCTCGACAACTACCCGTACGCGCAGCGCAGTTCCCTCGAAGGTCTCGTCGAGGACAGCGTCGACCAGAACACCGGCCGGCTGCTGCCCCGCAAGGAGGTCTCCTACATCCGGAACTCGGTGAAGGCGACAGTCGACGCGTACGACGGCACCGTGACCCTCTACCAGGTCGACGACCAGGACCCGGTCCTGAAGGCGTGGATGGGTGTCTTCCCCGATGCGGTGACCCCGCAGGACCAGATCTCCGACGAGCTCCGCTCGCACTTCCGGTACCCGGAGGACCTGTTCAAGGTGCAGCGCGAGATGCTCGCGAAGTACCACGTCGACGACCCGCGCGAGTTCTTCACCAACAACGCGTTCTGGTCGGTGCCGAGCGACCCGACGGTCGAGACGACGGCCAATCAGCCGCCCTACTACGTGCTGATCGGTGACGAGGAGACGGCCCGCCCGTCGTTCCGGCTCACCTCCGCGATGGTGGGCTTCAACCGGCAGTTCCTGTCCGCGTACATCTCGGTGAACTCGGACCCCGACAACTACGGCAAGTTCACGATCCTCCGATTGCCGACCGACACCCAGACCTTCGGTCCCGCACAGACGCAGAACGCGATGATCTCCGACACGCGCGTCGCGTCGGAGCGCACTCTGCTCGAGCGGTCCAACCGGATCCAGTACGGCAATCTGCTGACGCTGCCGATCGCCGAGGGCGGCATCCTGTACGTCCAGCCGATGTACACGGAACGCAACTCGGCGAGCGGAAACACCTCCACCTTCCCGCAGCTGTCCCGGGTGATCGTCAGCTATCGCGAGCCCGGGCCCGCCGGTGGGGTGCGGATCGGCTATGCCCCCACCCTCGCCGCGGCACTGGACCAGGTCTTCGGCGGCGGCGTCGGCAGTGCGGCCACCGCACCGGGTGGCGAGTCGACACCCCCGGCACCGGTTGAGGGGGCAGAGGGGACACCGCAGGACGGCCAGGCGGCGGCACCGGCGCCCGCTCCGGCGCCGAACCCCGCGCCCGCTCCGGCGCCGGCGGATCGGACGGCGGCAGTCGCCGAACTCGACGCGGCGCTCGCCGAGCTCAGCGCGGCGCAGAGCACCGGCGACTTCGCAGCGTACGGTCGGGCGCTCGAACGAGTGCAGGCGGCCGTGGAGGCGTACCAGTCCACCGGCGGCTGATCTCCTGCCGCGACCGAAGCGGGGCCCCGCGCACATCGTGCGCGGGGCCCCGTCGTTCGGGGGACGAATCAGCGTCCGGGCAGTGCGACGCCGACCACCTGGTCGAACTGCGCAGCGAAGCCGTGCTGCGCGGCGAACTCGCCGGCGACACCGAGCGCCTGCTCCACGGCCTGGTCGACCGGCGCGGCCTCGGGTGCCGGTGCTGCGGGTGCCGGTGCTGCGGGTGCCGGGGTCGCGGGTGCCGGAGTTGCGGGTGCCGGGGTTGCGGGTGCTTCGGGCGCGGGCGCGGCCTCGCTCCCGGTGGTCAGGTACTGACCGCAGACCGGCCACGCGCCCGGGCCCTGGGTCTGCAGCGTGTTCTCCGCGACGCGGATCTGCTCGGCCTTCGAAGCGGTGTGCGGGCTGCCGGTGCCGCCGTTGGCCGCCCAGGTGCTCTGCGAGAACTGCAGACCGCCGTAGTAGCCGTTGCCGGTGTCGATCGACCAGTTGCCGCCGCTCTCGCACTCCGCCACCGCGTCCCAGTTGTGCGGGGCAGCGGAGGCGGTGCCGGTGGCGAGGCCGAACGGCACCGCCACGAGGGCGCCGGTGACAACGGCCGTGCCGAGGCCACGCTTGCTGAAGAAAGTGGTCATGCGGGATGAATCCTCTCCGCGCTCGCCGACGCCGGACCCCGGGCACCGCTCGGTCGTGGCGGTGCGGACAGTCGGCCGGGTCGCGTCGCTGCCCCCCGAAGGTTTCGTCGTACCGGATCCCGCGGGGCAGCTCGGCGGCGGCGGGACGGCGTCGGCTCGGTGGTGTCGAGCCGCGACCGACCGTACCGATGCGTCGCGACCCGGGCTACCGGCCGCAACCGTGCCCCGGGTGTCCATCAGATGGGACGAGCGACCCGCTTCTGCGCAGGTCACCGCGGCATGTCGACCTTCCCGTCACGCGATCGTTACACCTCCGTTATGTGAGGAGGAACATGTGCCGAGTGTGGTCCAGGACACGCGACGACGCCCGAAAAAGGCCTTCGCCCAGGCGATTTGCATTCCGTTCACCGAGCCGTGTAACTTCGTTCCTGCAACGCGGGGTGGAGCAGCTCGGTAGCTCGCTGGGCTCATAACCCAGAGGTCGCAGGTTCAAATCCTGTCCCCGCTACCACGCCGAAGGGCCCGGCACCGGTTCATCCGGTGCCGGGCCCTTCCGCATGAGATCAGGGCTTCATGTCGACGAGTACGCGTCGCAACAGCTTCCCCGTCGCATTGCGCGGCAGTTCGTCGAGGAAGACGACGTCACGCGGGACCTTGTAACGCGCCAGGTTCGCCTTGACGTACTCTTTGATCTCCTCGGCGTCGCGCGCGGAGCCCTCGGCCGGCACCACGAAGGCGCGCAGCCGGTGACCGAAGTCCGGATCCTCCACCCCGACCACCGCGGCGTCGAACACGTCGTCCCTTTCGACGAGAAGGTTCTCCACCTCCAGCGGGTACACGTTCTCGCCACCGGAGACGATCATGTCGTCGTCCCGGCCGTCGACGAACAGCAGTCCCTCCTCGTCGAAGTGCCCGACGTCGCCCGTCGAGAGCAGTCCGTTGATGCGCTCCTTGTCCCGGCCGTCCGTGTAACCGTCGAAGCTCAGCCCGCTCGCGACGAAGATCCGGCCCACCTTGCCGGGCTCGGTGATGCGGTTGCCTTCCTCGTCGTACAGCTCCACCCGGCACGTCACCGGGGGCCGTCCGGCCGTGCCCGGTGCCCGGCGGATGTCCTCGGGCGTGGCGACGGTGGCCACCGCGCATTCGGTCGACCCGTACAGGTTGTGCAGGACGTCGCCGAAGTACTCGCGGGTGCGCCGGCACACGTCCGGCGACAGCGCCGAGCCGGCGGAGAAGATGATCTGCAGGCTCGACGTGTCGAACCGGCCGATCGCCTCGCCCCCGAGGTCCAGGATCCGCTGCAGCATCGTCGGCACGACGACGAGCACGTTCGCCCGGTGCCGTTCGATCAGGCGAACCGTCTCGAGCGGGTCGAACCGCCGCTCCATCACCACGGTCTGACCCAGCGCCAGCGCGAGTCCGAACTGTGAGATGCCGGTCCCGTGGAACGCCGGCGCCGCCATCAGCATCGTCTGTCCCGGCCGTAGCGGTACCCGGTCCAGGAACTGCGCCGAGGCGAGCGGCGACGTGCGCTCGCGCGGGGCACCCTTGGGCGTGCCGGTCGTGCCGCTGGTGAGCAGCACGAAACCACCGAGTGTGCTCGGCGCGGGAACGGCGGACCGATCGAACTGTGCGAGCACGGACTCGATGCCGGGTGGTCCCGGCTCCTCACCCTCGGGCCACGAGCTGTACGTCCGCACATCCGGCGGCAGGGCTGCGGCCACCGCCGCGAACTCGGCGTCGTAGACGAACGTGCCGACACCTTCACGTTCCGCGACGTCCGCGAGCTGGCGCGGAGCGAACCCGGTATTCATCATGACCAGCTTCGCGCCGAGTTTGGCGGCCGCGAGCATGGTGAGAACGAGTCCACGGTGATTGCGGGCCATCAGGCCCATCACGTCCCCCGCCGCGACCCCGTCGGCCTGCAGCGCCCGTACGAGCGCATTCGACTGTCCCTCGAGCTCCTCGTAGCTCAACCGGCCACGCTCGTCGACGAGGGCGACGGCGTCGTAGCCGCGCGCGGCGTGGGCATGCACCGGTCCGGCGAACGGGCCGTAGCGGCTCACGGCGACGAGGGTGCCGATTCCGTGGTCGACCCGGGGGAAGTGCAGCAGGCCGGAGCGCGCGAGTACCCGCACGGCACCCAGTGTGTCGGTCACCTCCCCGACGGCCCCGGTGATCCTGTCCTTGATGTCCTGCCCGGGCATGCTGTCCCCTTCGAGCTCGTGCCGGATTCGTCACCGCAACCCTAGTGGTGATGCACTTCACAGAAGTGGACATTCGTCCGATCTACCGGGGGTGTCAGGGCCGGGGGATTCCCGCCCGAGCAGTGCCGGTCGCAGCCGTCGGACGGCTGATCGCGGCCACCCCGGTGATCGCGGTCATCGCCCTGCTCGGTGTCGTGGCGGCCACGCCGGCGTCCTGGCTGGTCGAGCGGGTGGGGGAGCAGGACGAGGCGAGCCAGGCGGCGACTCGGGCACAGGTGGCCGCGCCGACGGCCTAGGTGGTCGCGCTCCGCGACGAGCTCCGTCGCGCGCGAGGGTGATCCCGCCCGGCCGCGCGGGTAGCGGTCCGGTCCGGAGCGTGAGAGGGCCCCCGCCGTCGGTGAGTACGGCGGGGGCCCGACCCCTCGGAGAAGTGGTCTGTGACCGGCTACTTCAGTTCGGCGCTCGACAGGCCCAGCAGCCGTCGCGCGATGATGAGCTGCTGGATCTGCTGCGTGCCCTCGAAGATGTCGAGGATCTTCGAGTCGCGCGCCCACTTCTCGAGCAGTGGACGTTCGGAGTAGCCGTAGGTACCCGCCAGCTCGACTGCCTTGAGGGTGACCGCGGTGCCGGTGCGGCCGGCCTTGGCCTTGGAGATCGACGCCTCCAGCGAGTTGGGTTGCTTGTTGTCGGCCATCCACGCGGCCCGCAGCGCCTGCAGGTAGGCCGCCTCCCAGTCGGCCTCGAGCGCGAGGAATTCGGCGGCCGCAGCGTGCTGGTTGCAGGCCGGGACGTCGTAGGACACCTCGACACCGGCCTCGGCGAGGATGCCGCGCAATTCCTCGAGCGCCGCGCGGGCGACGCCGATGGCCATGCCGGCGACGATCGGACGGGTGTTGTCGAAGGTCTGCATGACCCCCGCGAACCCCTTCTCGACGTTCACCTCGGGGCTGCCGAGCAGGTTGTCCTTCGGAATCCGGCAGTTGTCGAGCACGAGGACGGCCGTGTCGGAGGCCTTGATGCCGAGCTTGTGCTCGAGGCGGGCCACGCTGAGGCCGGGGGCGTCCCGCGGGACGACGAACGACTTGATCGCCGCGCGCCCCTTCGACCGGTCGACGCTCGCCCACACGACCACGTGGGTGGAGCGTTCGCCGGCGGTGACGAAGATCTTCTCGCCGTTGAGGACCCACTCGTCGCCGTCGAGGACGGCGGTGGTGGTCACGGCGGCGGAGTCGGAGCCGAAGCTGGGCTCGGTGATGGCCATCGACGCCCACACCTTGCCGAAGCGCTCGAGCTGTTCGTCGGTGGCGACGGCGGCGATCGCCGAGTTGCCGAGGCCCTGATAGGGGATCGAGAGAGTCAGACCGACGTCGCCCCAGCAGGTTTCGATCACGTTGAGCAGCGACGCCATGTTGCCGCCGTTGACGTTGCCGGCCTGCTTCTTGGGCTCGTCGCCGCGGCCGAGCGCCGCGCCCGAGGCGCCCTGGCCGGAGTCGTTGAGGCCCTCGACCATCGCCGCCATCGTGTCCAGTTCGACGGGGTACACGTGCTCGGCGAGGTCGTACTTGCGTGAGACGGGACGGAAGATCTGCGCGGCGACCTGGTGGGCCTGGTTCGCCGACGCCTTGAGCCTCTTGGGAAGTTCGAGATTGATCATCGCGGGTTCCTAGGTGTGAGGGGACGCTGCCGGATCGGGCGGCTCAGACGAGGACGACGCCCTCGGCGACGCCCACGGCGCGCAGGTCGCGGTACCAGCGCTCGACGGGGTGTTCCTTGGTGAAGCCGTGGCCGCCGAGCAGTTGGACACCGTCGAGGCCGATCTGCATACCCTTGTCGGTGGCGAGCTTGCGGGCCAGCGCCGCCTCGCGGGTGAAGGACAGGCCCTGATCGGCCCGGGCGGCGCCGCGCAGCGTGACCAGCCGGATCCCGTCGAGCTCGATCTTGATGTTGGCGACCATGAAGGCGACGGCCTGCCGATGGCTGATCGGTTCGCCGAAGGCTTCCCGTTCGTTGACGTAGGGGACGACGTAGTCGAGCACGGCCTGTCCGGTCCCTGCGGCGAGGGCGGACCAGCCGAGCCGGGCGAGGCGGACGGCGTCCGCGTACTGCTCGGCGCGCACGTCGGCGTCGGCGTCGCCGAGGAGGGCGGACTGCGGCACGGCGACGTCGGTCAGGTGCAGCCGGCCGAGCCCGGCGGCGCGCAGACCCATCGACGGGTCGGCCTCGATCACCAGGCCCTTGCTGTCGGATTCGACCAGGAACAGCGACGGCTTTCCGTCGAGTTCGGCGGCGACGACGAACAGTTCGGCGCTGCCGGCGGCCGGCACCAGGGACTTGACGCCGGTGAGCCGGTAGCCGCTGGGGGAGCGCACCGCCTTGGTCTGCAGCGCGAAGGGGTCGAACAGGGCGCGCGGCTCGGTGATCACGACGCAGGCCTGGGGGACGTCGTCGCCGGCGAACGCCGGCAGGTACGTCCGCTGCTGCTCCTCGGTGCCCCACTGGGTGAGGGCGACCGCGACGCCGCTCGGCGCGAGGATCGGCAGCGCCAGCCCCATGTCGCCGTGGGCGAGTGCCTCGGCGACGAGGGTGTTGGTGACGGCGCCCCGCTCGGTGGCGGCTCCCTCGAATGCCTCGGGCACGTTGACGAGGGTGATGCCGAGTTCGGCGGCCCGGGCGAGGAGGTCGGCGGGGGCGGCGGCTGCCTCGTCGGCATCGTGCGCAGCGGGCCGCAGGATCTCGGCGGCGAACTCGCGGACGGTCTCGGCGATCATCTGCTGATCGTCGGTGGGGGTCAGGTCGAACAGGTCGGTGCGGACGGCGGTGTCGAGGCGCTGCGGTGTGCCGGATCCGCCGGTGACCTTCTTGAAGGTGCGGGTGGCGGCGCCGAGCGTCTTGAAGCCGGTCTTGGTGGACTGGTAGGTCACCCGGTCGATGGCCTGCCGGAGGTTGTACCGGTCCGCGAGTTCCGAACCGGTGATCCGGGTGAGCACACGCATCGCCGCGCCCATGGCGTCCCGCCGGAGGGGGTTCAGGCCCACGGCGGACGTATCGCGGGGGGTGTTCCGGGCCACACTGTCTTGCTTGCTCATGATCACCAGAGGTTTCTCGATGTGGGGACGGACGCCCACAATCTTACTGCGGAGTAAGATTGCTGTCTACTATCGAGTAAGTTGGTGGTGCGTGCCCTATCCGGCGTGCTGCAGACGGGTGAGCACACCGTCGTGCAGCGCTCCGTTGGTGGCGACCGCGCTGCCACCGTGCGGGCCGGCCGCACCGTCGAGATTCGTGAACCGGCCCCCGGCCTCCCGGACCAGCACGTCCAGCGCAGCCAGGTCCCACAGGGACACCTCGGGCTCCAGTGCGACGTCCACCGCGCCCTCGGCGAGCAGGCAGTACGAGTAGAAGTCGCCGTAGGCCCGCACCCGCCACACCTCGTCGGTGAGCGCGACGAACTCGTCGCGCCGGCCGCGGTCGCGCCAGCCGGACAGGCTCGAGAAGCTCAGCGACGCGGCGGACAGCTCGGCGACCTGCGAGACCGAGATGCGGCGCGGCTGCCCGCCGTCGTACGCCAGCCACGATCCCGCGCCGGCCGCGGCCCACCAACGGCGGTTCAACGCCGGGGCGCTCACCACCCCCACCACCGGCACGCCGTCGTCGAGCAGGGCGATCAGGCTGGCCCACACCGGCACACCGCGCACGAAGTTCTTGGTCCCGTCGATCGGATCGACCACCCACTGGCGGCCGGTGAACACCGCGTCGCCCCCGAACTCCTCGCCGAGGATCGCGTCCCCCGGGCGCTCGGCGCCGAGCGTGCCGCGCACGGCGCGTTCGACGCCGAGATCGGCATCCGACACCGGGGTCAGGTCCGGCTTGTCGGTGACGGTCAGGTCCAGGGCGCCGAACCGGGTGCGGGTGATGGCGTCCGCCTCGTCGGCGAGGCGCAGGGCGAGATCCAGATCGGCCGAGAAGTCCGTGCTCATGCCCCAGACGCTAGTCGAGGCCCACCCGGCCCCCAGCGGTGGCGAGGTCACGCCGCACACCCGGTAGCCTTGAGAATCGTGCATCCCGATGTTTCCGCAGACCTGGCCGAACTGGCGACCACCCTCGAGACCGTCGAGGCGGTCCTCGACGTGGACGAGCTGCGCCGGCGCATCGACGAACTCGAGCACCAGGCCGCCGACCCGGAGTTGTGGAACGACCAGGAGCATGCGCAGCAGGTCACCAGCCAGCTCTCGCACGCCCAGGGTGAACTGCGGCGCGTCGAGGAGCTGCGCTCACGGCTCGACGACCTGCCGGTGCTCTACGAACTCGCCGAGGGCGAGGAGGGGGAGGACCGCACCGTCGCGCTGGCCGACGCCGACGCCGAGCGTGCCGCCCTGCGCACCGACATCGAGGCGATGGAGGTGCGGACCCTGCTCTCCGGCGAGTACGACCAGCGCGACGCGCTGGTCAACATCCGCGCCGGCGCCGGCGGCGTCGACGCCGCCGACTGGGCCGAGATGCTCATGCGGATGTACATCCGGTGGGCCGACAAGCACGGCTATCCGGTGGAGGTCTATGACACCTCGTATGCGGAGGAGGCGGGCATCAAGTCCGCGACCTTCGCGATCAAGGCGCCCTACACGTACGGCACCCTCTCGGTCGAGATGGGCACCCACCGGCTCGTGCGTATCAGCCCCTTCGACAACCAGGGCCGGCGCCAGACGTCGTTCGCCGAGGTCGAGGTGCTGCCCGTCGTCGAGACGACCGACCACATCGACGTCGACGAGAACGACATCCGCGTCGACGTGTACCGCTCGTCCGGCCCGGGCGGGCAGTCCGTCAACACCACCGACTCCGCGGTGCGACTGACCCACATCCCCACGGGCATCGTCGTCACCTGCCAGAACGAGAAGTCGCAGCTGCAGAACAAGGTCTCGGCCATGCGCGTGCTGCAGGCCAAGCTGCTCGAACGCAAGCGGCAGGAGGAGCGCGCCGAGATGGACGCCCTCAAGGGCGACGGCGGGAGCTCCTGGGGCAACCAGATGCGCTCCTACGTCCTGCACCCCTACCAGATGGTCAAGGACCTGCGCACCGAGCACGAGGTGAACAATCCGTCGGCCGTCCTCGACGGCGACATCGACGGGTTCCTCGAGGAGGGCATCCGGTGGCGCATGCGCGAGAACCAGAAGCAGAACCAGTAGTCCGGAACCAGCGACACGGAGGATCGAACCCTGTTTCCCGGTAGCAGGATTCTCGACTGGCTGTCGAGCAGCGGTCTGCAGATCGCGCTCACGGTGCTCGGCGCCGCGCTCGTCGCGCGATTCGTGAGCTGGGTCGGTGGCCGGATCACGCGGCGCATCGACGAGACCTACCAGCAGTCCGACGCCCTGGTGCGCTCGGAGGTCACCAAGCACCGCCACTCGGTGGCGCAGGTGATCACCTGGGTGGTCATCACGTTCGTCTACATCGTCGCGACCCTGAAGGTCTTCGACTACCTGGCGCTCCCCATCGGCAGCCTCGTGGCGCCGGCCACGGTGCTCGGTGCCGCGCTCGGTTTCGGTGCCCAGCGCATCGTCCAGGACATCCTCGCCGGATTCTTCATCATCACCGAGCGGCAGTACGGGTTCGGTGACACCGTCCAGATCTCGGTCACCGGTGCCTCCGCCGATGCCGTCGGCACGGTCGAGGACGTCACCCTGCGGGTGACGAAACTGCGCAACGCCGCCGGCGAGGTCATCACCGTGCCCAACGGGCAGATCAACAAGGCTGTCAACCTGTCGAAGGACTGGGCCCGTGCCGTCGTCGACGTGCCGATCCCGGTCACCGCGGACATCGCAGAGGTCAACGACATCCTGCACGAGGTCGGTGTCGCGGCGTTCGAGGACGAGAAGCTCAGGGAACTGCTGCTCGACGAGCCGACCGTGATGGGAGTCGAGAGTCTCGAGGTCGATCAGGTCAGCGTCCGTATGGTGGCCCGGACCCTGCCCGGCAAGCAGTTCCAGGTGGGCCGCGAACTCCGGGTGCGCGTCGCGCTGGCGCTGCGCCGCAGGGGGATGAGCGTCAACCCCCAGCTGGACACCTCCACCCCGATCCACGGTATCGAGGCGGTGCAGTGAGCGAGCGACGCCGATTCCACATCCCGGACCACGTCCTCGGCGGCCGGGTGCGCACCACCACGTTGAGCCTGTGCGTGCTCTGGGTCGGCCTGTGGTTGCTGTACGTGTACCTGAATCCGGAGGACGAGCAGAACGCGGCGGCGCCGCCGGGCGCGGTCGTCGTCAGCGACGTGCCGTACGTGCCGTACGTGCCGGAGGCCCCGGTCGAGCCCACTCCGACCACCACCGTCCCCACCACCACCGAACCGGCTCCGACGACGGCCGACCCCACGCCGACGGGCACCGGATCGACTCCCGGCGGACGCGGCTCGGAGGCGGTGCCCGGTGCCCCGGCCCCGACGACCACGACGACCCAGCCCGGCCTGCGGTTGCCCGAGATCCCGATTCCCGGCCTCGGTGATTCGTCCCCCACCGAACCTACCGGCGAGTCGGTTCCTTAGGTCACCGTCCGATAACGGCTAGCATGGCGGCGTGATCCGCCTGGAGAATGTGTCCAAGTCGTACAAGACGTCGACCCGGCCGGCTCTCGACAAGGTGAGCGTCGAGATCGACAAGGGCGAGTTCGTCTTCCTCATCGGCCCGTCCGGTTCCGGGAAGTCGACCTTCCTGCGGCTGCTCCTGCGTGACGACACGCCCACCTCGGGTGACATCCACGTGGCGGACTTCCACGTCAACCGCCTGTCGGCGCGCCGGGTGCCCAGGTTGCGGCAGAACCTGGGCTGCGTGTTCCAGGACTTCCGGTTGCTGCAGCGCAAGACGGTGGCCGAGAACGTCGCGTTCGCGCTCGAGGTGATCGGCAAGCCCCGCTCGGTCATCGCGCGCACCGTGCCCGAGGTGCTCGACCTCGTCGGCCTGTCCGGCAAGGCCGACCGCCTGCCCACCGAGCTGTCCGGTGGCGAACAGCAGCGCGTCGCGATCGCGCGGGCGTTCGTGAACCGGCCGCTCGTGCTCATGGCCGACGAGCCGACCGGCAACCTCGACCCGGACACCAGCCAGGACATCATGATGCTGCTCGAACGCATCAACCGAACGGGAACCACCGTGCTGATGGCCACTCACGACCATCACATCGTCGACTCGATGCGGCGCCGGGTGGTCGAGCTCGACCTCGGGCGGGTCGTGCGCGACGAGGCGCGCGGCGTCTACGGCGTCGGCCGCTGACCGCGTTCTCCCGCTCCACCGCACTCGCCCCCTCCGGCAACCGAAGGACTTCGACACTCCATGCGTGCCAGCTTCATCCTGAGCGAGGTCGCCACCGGCCTGCGCCGCAACCTGACCATGACCGTCGCGATGATCCTGACCACCGCGATCTCCCTCGGCCTGTTCGGCGCGGGCCTGCTCGTCGTGCAGATGGCGGACAAGACGCAGCAGATCTTCCTCGACCGGGTCGAGGTGCAGGTGTTCCTCACCGAGGACATCTCGACCCTCGACCCGGACTGCGAGCAGGACATCTGCCGGACCCTGCGCTCGGACCTCGAGAACACCCCGGCAGTGGTGTCGGTGCAGTACCTCAACCGCGAGGACGCCGTCGCCGACGCGACCGAGCGGGTCTTCAAGGACCAGCCGGAACTCGCCGAACTCGTCAGCCCCGAGAGCTTCCCGGCCTCGTTCAAGATCAAGCTTTCCGACCCCGACCGGTTCGGGGTGATCGAGGACCAGTTCGCCGTCCGCCCCGGGGTCGACAGTGTCCTCAACCAGAAGGACCTCGTCGAGAGGCTGTTCAGCGTGCTGGGCGGCGTCCGCAACGCCGCGTTCGCGATCGCCACGGTCCAGGCGGTCGCTGCGATCCTGCTCATCGCGAACATGGTGCAGATCGCCGCGTTCACCCGCCGCACCGAGGTGGGCATCATGCGGCTGGTGGGCGCGACCCGCTGGTACACCCAGCTGCCGTTCCTGCTCGAGGCCGTCGTGGCGGCCGTGATCGGCGCGGCGCTGGCCATCGCCGGGTTGTTCGCCGCGAAGGGTGCCTTCGTCGACGAGGTGCTCTCGGAGGTCTACGAGGCCAACATCGTCGCCCGCATCTCCAACAGCGACGTACTGCTCGTCTCGCCGATCCTGGTGCTGGTGGGCGTCGGCATGGCGGCGTTGACCGCCTACGTCACCCTGCGCCTGTACGTGCGCGAATAGCTCCGCGCCGGTGCGCGGGAATATCCGGTTGTCTCCGCTACCTATGCTGTACACAGATCTGTCGGACGCATCGAGGACCGGAGGGGCCCGAAAGTGAAGGAAAAGGGCCGCAAGGTCATTGCGACCAACCGCAAGGCGCGGCACAACTACACCATTCTGGACACGTACGAGGCCGGAGTCGCACTCCTGGGCACAGAGGTCAAGAGCCTGCGCGAGGGCAAGGCCTCGCTCGTCGACGCGTTCGCCACCGTCGACGACGGTGAGGTGTGGCTGCGCGGGTTGCACATCCCCGAGTACGGACACGGTACGTGGACCAACCACGCCCCGCGGCGCACCCGCAAGTTGCTGCTGCACCGCCGGGAGATCGACAACCTCGTGGGCAAGACCCGCGAGGGCAACCAGACCCTGGTGCCGCTGTCGATGTACTTCTCCGACGGCAAGGTGAAGGTCGAGCTGGCGCTGGCCCGGGGTAAGCAGGACTACGACAAGCGCCAGGATCTGGCCCGTCGCACCGCCGAGCGTGAGGTGACCCGCGAACTCGGCCGGCGGGTGAAGGGCATGCGCTGACGGCGATCGTGCTCGCCCTGGTGGCCGCGGTCGGCTACGGGGTGAGCGACTTCCTCGGCGGAGTCGCGTCCCGGCAGGTGGCGGCGCTGCGGTTCGTGCTCGTGTCGTACCCGCTGTCGCTGTTGCTGGTGCTCGCCGTCGCGCCGCTCGTCGGCGGTGACGTCACGGCCGGGTCGCTCGGCTGGGGTGCGGCGGCCGGTGTGGCCGGCGGCGTCGCGATCTGGTGGTTCTATCTCGCGCTCGCCGCCGGTCCGATGTCGGTGGTGTCCCCACTCACCGCCGTGCTCGTGGCCGGGATCCCGGTGCTCGTCGGCATCACGGCGGGGGAGCGGCCCGGACCGGTCGCCTACGCCGGAATCGCGATCGCCCTCGTCGCCGTCGTGCTGGTCAGCAGGGAATCGAGGGAGAGCGTCGCCGGGGACGAGCAGCCACGCTTCACCGCGAACGTGGCGTGGCTGACCGTCGGCTCCGGGGTCGCGTTCGCGCTGATGTTCGTCGCGCTGCACCGAGTCCCCGAGGGCACCGGCCTGTGGCCTCTCGGCATGTCGCGGCTCACCGCGACGCTCGTGGTGTGGGCCGTGGCTCTGGGGGTGCGGCAGCTGATCCGGCCGCCGGGGCGGGTGTACCCGCACATCGTCGCGGTCGCGGTCCTGGACGTGATCGCCAACGGTGCGCTGATGTTCGCCTTCCAGGGCGGCATGCTGTCGCTGGTCAGCGTCATCGGCGCGCTGTACCCGGCGGCGACCGTGCTGCTGGCGATGATCGTGCTGGGCGAGCGTATCGGGCGTGGTCAGACGGCCGGCATGCTGCTCGCCCTCACCGCCGTAGGCATGATCACCGCGGCCGCGTGACGGCTGTGATCCACGTCATCCGCGGCGCGGCGGAAATGGGAATGACGAAGGGGGGTCCGCGCGTTAGAGTGGGTAGTCCTGCGAAGGTCGCAGGTACGTACGGGGCTGAACGGTTTCGACTGCGTACGTTGAGCTAGGGGAAGCGTGTCGGTGCAGGCAAGAGACCACCGTAAGCGTCGCTGCAAACCAATAAGCGCCGAGTCTACTCAGCGCGAGTACGCCCTCGCTGCCTAAGCGAGTGCGTCTCTGTCAGACCGGGTGTGCTCCCGCCCCGGATCCTGGCATCGACTAGGGAGCTTCACCGTACGGCTCGGTCGCGGAGCCGGACGGGACAGCAAACAGCGACTGGGATCGTCATCTCGGCTTGTTCGCGGGACCGGGAGATCCAAGTAGAGACATAGCGAACTGCACACGGAGAAGCCCTGGCGAGGCGGCGGAGGACCCGGGTTCGATTCCCGGCAGCTCCACCGGAACGCGAAGGACCCCGGCCACCCGGCCGGGGTCCTTCGCATCTGCCGGACCTCTACGGTTACCGGCATGGAGTACAAGCCGACGGCCGTGGTCGCCGCGGGCGGAGCGGTGGGCGCCGTGGCCCGGTACGCCCTGGCCGTGCAGTTCCCCGGCATCTGGACGATCGCGGCGATCAACGTCGCCGGCTCGCTGCTGCTCGGCCTCGTCGCCGCGCTGCTCGGTCCCGATCGCCTGTGGCGCCTGTTCCTGGGTGTCGGCGTACTCGGCGGCTACACCACCTTTTCCACGTTCGCCGTCGACACCGTCCGCCACCCCGCGACGGCCGTCCTGTACGTGACTGTGACCCTCGTCGGGGCACTCACGGCGGCACGCGTCGGGATGGCCACCGGTGAGGCGTGGCGGCACCGGTCGGCGACCCGATGACCGTCCTGCTCGTCGCCGTCGGCGGCGGTGCCGGTGCGGTCCTGCGCTACCTCGCGGGCCGGCACGTCCGCTCCTATCGCAGCGTCCCGGTGGCGACGATGACGGTCAACGTTCTGGGCTGCCTGCTGCTGGGCCTGCTGTCCGGCGCCGCGCTGGCACCGGCGACGTTCGCGCTGCTCGGCACCGGATTCTGCGGAGGCCTGACCACCTATTCGACGTTCGCCGTCGAAGCGGTCGGTCTCGTACGCGTGCGCCGCCCGGCCACCGCGACGGCATATGCGGTGGTGAGCGTGCTGGCCGGGACGGCCGCGGCCTGGGCCGGGTTCGCCCTCACGTCCTGACCGCCGGCGATCGACGCGCGCGGTGCACGCAGGCCGGGCAAGATGAGCAGGGCAAGGTCGGGTGGACGAGGAGGTCACATGGCGCACGAACGAGCGGGACAACCGGCGGCAGCCGCGGATCTGGAGGATCTCGCGCACCTGGTCACCGCGTACTACACGGTGACGCCGGACCCGCAGGATCCGTTGCAGCAGGTTGCCTTCGGCACCTCGGGTCACCGCGGATCGAGCCTCGACGGCGCCTTCAACGAGCAGCACATCCTCGCCACGACCCAAGCGATCGTCGAATACCGGGCGGCGCAGCAGGTCACCGGGCCGCTGTTCCTCGGCCGCGATACCCACGCGCTGTCGGAACCGGCATGGACGAGCGCACTCGAGGTGCTCGCCGCCAACGGCGTCGATGTGGTCGTCGACGCCCGCGACCGCTACACACCCACCCCGGCCGTGAGCCACGCGATCCTGCGGCACAACGCCGCCGCCGGATCCGGGGCCCGCGCCGACGGGATCGTCGTCACCCCGTCGCACAACCCGCCCCGCGACGGCGGATTCAAGTACAACCCCCCGCACGGTGGGCCGGCCGACACGGACGCGACGTCGGCGATCGCGGCGCGCGCCAACGAGCTGCTCGCCGCGGGACTCGACGGGGTGCGCCGGGTCCCTGCCGCCCGGGCGCTCGCCGCAGCCGGCCGGCACGACTTCCTCGCCGCCTACATCGACGACCTGCCGAACGTCGTGGACCTCGACGCCGTCCGCGAGGCCGGGCTGCGCGTCGGCGCCGACCCCCTCGGCGGTGCGAGCGTCGACTACTGGGGCGAGATCGCCGAGCGGCACCGGCTGGACCTGACCGTCGTCAACCCGCTCGTCGACGCCACGTGGCGGTTCATGACCCTCGACACCGACGGCAAGATCCGGATGGACTGCTCGTCGCCCAACGCGATGGCGTCGCTGATCGGCACCCGCGACCGCTACGACCTGGCCACCGGCAACGACGCCGACGCCGACCGGCACGGCATCGTCACCCCCGACGGGGGGCTGATGAACCCGAACCACTACCTCGCGGTCGCCATCGACTACCTGTACCGGCACCGTTCCGGGTGGTCCGCCGAGGCGAAGGTCGGCAAGACCCTCGTGAGCTCGTCGATGATCGACCGGGTGGCCGCGGGCCTGGGCCGCGGGCTGCTCGAAGTTCCGGTGGGCTTCAAGTGGTTCGTTCCCGGCCTGCTCGACGGCACCCTCGGATTCGGCGGGGAGGAGAGCGCCGGCGCGTCGTTCCTGCGGCGCGACGGCTCGGTGTGGACCACCGACAAGGACGGCATCCTGCTGGCCCTGCTCGCGTCCGAGATCACCGCCGTGACCGGCACGACCCCGTCCCGGCGCTACGCCGAGCTCGCCGAGCGCTACGGCGACCCGTCGTACGCCCGGGTGGACGCACCCGCCACGCGGGAGCAGAAGGCGGTGCTGGGGAAGCTCTCGCCCGAACAGGTCGACGCCACCGAACTGGCCGGCGAGCCGATCACCGCGACCCTCACCGCCGCGCCGGGCAACGGTGCCGCGATCGGCGGACTGAAGGTCACCACGGAGAACGCGTGGTTCGCGGCCCGGCCGTCGGGCACCGAGGACGTGTACAAAATCTACGCCGAATCGTTCCTCGGCCCCGACCATCTCGCGCAGGTCCAGGACGCGGCCCGCGACCTGGTGTCCCACGTTCTCGGCTGAGTCCGTACCGGCGGGACGCGCCTGCCGGACCGGTCGTGCGCGTCGCTAACATCAGGCCCATCATGCGAACACGCGACGCCGCCTTGCCGCGGGAGATCTGGGTCCTGGTCAGCGCGGCCTTCGTCATCGCTCTCGGCTTCGGTCTCGTCGCGCCCGCGCTGCCGCAGTTCGCGCGCAGTTTCGGCGTCGGGGTCACCGCGGCGTCCGTCGTGATCTCCGCGTTCGCGGCCATGCGGCTGCTGTTCGCTCCCGCCAGCGGAAAACTCGTGCAGCGGCTGGGGGAGCGGCCGGTGTACACCGCCGGTGTGCTCATCGTGGCGCTGTCGACCGGCGCCTGCGCCTTCGCGACGGACTACTGGCAGCTGCTGCTGTTCCGGGCGCTCGGCGGGATCGGCTCGACCATGTTCACCGTCTCGGCGTTCGGGTTGCTGATCCGCATCTCCCCACCGAACGCGCGGGGCCGGGTGTCGGGGCTCTACGCGACGAGCTTCCTGCTCGGCAACATCGGCGGTCCGCTCGTCGGCGGCGCGCTGGTAGGACTGGGGTTGCGGGCACCGTTCCTGATCTATGCGGTGGCCCTCCTCGTCGCAGCGGCCGTCGTGTTCGTGAGCCTGCGCCACTCCGCGCTCGCCGCGCCGGACTCGGGCGCCGGCATGCCCGCGATGCGGCTGCGGGAGGCCCTGCGGTCGCCGGTGTACCGGGCCGCACTCGGATCGAACTTCGCCAACGGCTGGGTCGTCTTCGGCGTGCGGGTGGCGATGGTGCCGCTGTTCGTCGTAGAGGTGCTCGGACGCGACGCCGGGCTCGCCGGGGTGGCGCTGACGGTGTTCGCCGTGGGCAACGCCCTGGTCCTGATGGTCTCCGGGCGGTTGTCCGACCGGTTCGGCCGCCGCCCGTTCGTCCTGCTGGGGCTCGTGGTGTGCGGGACCAGCACCATCGCGATGGGCCTGACCACGAACCTCGCGCTGTTCTTCGCGACCTCACTGCTGGCCGGCGTCGGGTCGGGCCTGATGAACCCGGCCCAGCAGGCGTCCGTCGCCGACGTCGTCGGCAGCAAGGCGCGCGGCGGCCCGGTGCTGGCGACGTTCCAGATGACCGCCGACGTGGGCGCGGTGATCGGACCGGTCGCCGCCGGAGTCCTGGCGCAGCACCTGTCGTACGGGGCCGCCTTCGCCGTGACCGGTGCCGTCATGCTGCTGGTGGCCGTGCCCTGGGCGCTGGCGCCGCGGCTCACCCGGGAACCCGCGGTGACCGAAGCCACGGAGCGCTGAGCGTCGACCTCGGTACTGTCGATGACGTGTGGATTCCCCTGCTCAGTCTGATCGCCCGGCTCGGTCTCGCCGCCGTGTGGCTGATCTCCGGCTGGATCAAGTTCGTCGATCCGTCGCAGACCGTGGTGGCCGTCCGCGCGTACCAGCTGCTGCCCGAGGTCCTCGTGCGGCCCGTCGCGGCCGGGCTGCCGATCCTCGAGCTCGTGCTCGGACTGCTGCTGCTGATCGGGCTCGCGGTGCGCGCGGCAGCGGTCGTGGGGGCGGCCGCGCTGCTGACGTTGATCGGCGTGATCGCGTCGGTGTGGGCGCGCGGGCTGTCGATCGACTGCGGGTGTTTCGGTGGCGGTGGGGCCGCCGACGTGGACGGCTGGGACTACGCCGGAGAAATCGCACGAGACCTCGGCTTCCTCGCCCTGGCCGCATGGCTGACCGTGTTCCCCCGCAGTCCGCTCGCGCTCGGTCCCGGCTCCCGGGCGAGGCTCTCAGCACGCACTCAGCCCGCGATGGCAGAGTGATCCCGCATCGATACCCGGACAGCGAAGGGCAGATTTCGTGAGCGCCAAGAAGGTCAAACCGGTCAAGTACACGCCGGAGCCGACGTCGAGCAAGTCCACCTTCATCCTCGGCGGGATCGCGGTCGTGGTGATCGCGGTGCTGGTCATCGGGGGGGTGCTGTGGCAGGCGAACCGGAGCAAGGCGCGCAACGAGGGCTACGGGACGGTGCAGAACGCGGCGGTGCAGGTGGAGTTGCAGGACGACGGGGTCGTCCTCCTCGGCCTCCCCGACGCCGCGACGACGATCGACCTGTTCGAGGACCCGCTGTGCCCGTACTGCGCCGAGCTCGAGCACAAGCACGGTCAGGAACTCGCGCAGGCGATCGACGCCGGCGACGTCGCTGTGCGGTACCACATGCTCGCGTTCCTCGATCAGCTCTCGGCGAGCGGCGACTACTCGACCCGCGCGGTCGCGGCCGGTCAGTGCGTCGCGCAGGCCGGGGACGCGACGGCGTTCTCCGCGTTCCACGGTGCGCTGCTCTCGCCGGAGAACCAGCCCGCCGAGCGGGGCGACAGCGACCTCACCAATGCCGAGCTGGCACAGATGGCACGGGACGCCGGGGCGTCCGACGAGGCGGCGCAGTGTGTCGCCGACGGCGCGCGCGTCGAGCAGGCTGCGGTCGACGCGGAGGCGGGACGGCAGGCGCTCGCGGCGGCGGGCGCGTCCGGCACCCCCGCGGTGGTGCACAACGGCACCGTGATCGACGCACTCGGTAACGACAACTGGGTGGCCGAGCTCGGCTGAGGTGGCGGCGACGGTGGTCGGACGGACGACCGCCGTCGCCTCCCGGTCCGCACTGACCAGGCGATTTGTTGTCGTCGACGGCGATGGTGTAATTTTCTCTTCGCACCGGGAGTAAATCCCGGGTGACGGTACGGGGCTATGGCGCAGCTGGTAGCGCACCACACTGGCAGTGTGGGGGTCAGGGGTTCGAGTCCCCTTAGCTCCACCATCGCGACACGAGGCGAGAGTGAATGCTCTCGCCTCTTGTCGTGAGAGGCCACCTCGGGTGGTCCGGTTGTTCAGGGGCTATGGCGCAGCTGGTAGCGCACCACACTGGCAGTGTGGGGGTCAGGGGTTCGAGTCCCCTTAGCTCCACTCCCGCACCCTCTCCACCCCCTCCGGGACGCCCCGATCGTTGTGCGGCCGGACCGGTATCCCGGGCAATGCCGACATTTTCCCCCTCGGAACCTGCTTCATGCTCTCTCGTAGCGGCGCACACTGTGATGGATCGCTTCGAAAACGGGAGAGGTGAGCTGTCGTGTCCGAAGGTTCGAACATTACCCCGGGTTCTTCTGCCGGTGCCGGTGCCGCACCGGGTGCGGGTGCTACTGCCGGTTCGGGTGCTACTGCCGGTTCGGGTGCCACTGCCGGTATGGGTGCCACTGCGGCAGCGGGTGCGTCTGCGCGCCATGCGGGTGGTGCCCACGAGGGTGGCGGCCCCGCCGCCGCTGTCCGCCACGGATCGGGGCCGGCGACCGGCTCGGGATTGAAGCAGGGTTTCGCCGCCGGCACGTCGATCGCGGCCGGCATCCTGCTGGCCACGGTCGGTGTCCTGCAGTTCCTGCAGGGCATCGCCGCGATCGCCAAGGACGACATCATCGTCGTGGGGCAGGAATACACCTTCTCCTGGGACGTCACGGCGTGGGGCTGGGTGCATCTGATCCTGGGCATCCTGGTGGCCGTGGTCGGTCTCGCGCTCGTCACGGGGGCGACGTGGGCGCGCGTCGCCGCGATCGTCATCGCGGCGCTGTCGATCATCGTGAACTTCCTGTGGCTGCCCTACTACCCGGGCTGGTCGCTCGCGATCATCGCGATCGACGTGGTGGTGATCTGGGCGGTGTCGACCTGGGACGCCGATCGCACCTGGGACGCCGGTCGTACCGAGCCGGGCTACCGTCCCTGATCAATCCTCGTACAAACGCTGCACGACGTCGGCGCAGCGCACGAGCACCCGCTCCGGCAGCGGGTGCCCGTGCGCGTCGACGTCCGTCGGCGGAAGCGGTGCGGGCAGCACGATGAACCGGCGAATGCGTTCCCAGCGGCCGAGGTCCGCGTTGAGCCGGTCGACGGCGGCCGCGGCCTCCGCCGGTGGGATCGGCCGGTCCGACATGGGGACGACCAGTCCCACGCAGTAGGGCCGGAGTTCACCTGCCACGACGAGGTCCGCGTCGGGCAGCAGTGCCCGGAACCGGCGTGCGACGGCAGCAGGCGCGACGTACTTGCCGGTGGAGGTCTTGAACACCTCCTTCTTACGGCCACGCAAGGTGACGAATCCGTCGTCGTCGACGGCGCCGCGGTCGCCGGTATGGAACCAGCCGTCGCGGTCGATGGCGGCCGCGGTGCGTTCGACATCGTCGTGGTACCCGGCCATGACCGCAGGGCTGCGGACGAGCAGTTCCCCGTCGGGGGCGATACGAACCTGCGTGCCGGGCAGGGGCCGGCCTACGGAGCCGAGACGCCGGCTGTCCGGGCGGTTGACGCAGGACGGTCCCGCCGTCTCGGTGATGCCGTAGCCCTCGAGGGCCGGCACACCGGCCCCGTCGAACCACTCGGCCAGCGGGCGGGCGAGCCGGGCCGACCCGGACAGCACGAATCGCAATCGACCCAGATCCGCGGCGCCGGACTCGACGCCGGTGCGGATCTTGCCCAGTACATGGGGAACGGATCCGAGGAAGGTGGGCCGGACGTCGCCGAGGTGCCGCACCACCCGGTCGGCGCGGCCGTCGACGAACGTCGGCAACCCCAGGTGCACGCCCACGAACAGCAAGGCGCGCCCGAAGACGTGGGAGAGCGGCAACCAGAGCAGTTGCAGGTCCGAGGAGGTGAGCATCCCCAGGCGGGCCATCGCCCGGGCTTCGTAGGCGACGGCAGCGTGCGACAGACAGGCACCCTTGGCGGTGCCGTCGGAACTGGAGGTTTAGATCAAGGTGGCCAGGTGGTCGGGGGTTACGCCCGCGATGCGGGCCGCCACCGCTTCAGGATCGGCGGCCAGGAGGCGCCGGCCCTCGTCCTCGAGCTCCCCGAGCCGATTCAGGTACAGCAGTGGCGTGGTGGGCAGCGGCCGGTCCGTGAACGTCAGCACGCTGCCCGAGTGCCGGAGCAGTGCCGCCACGTCCGCCGGCGGGGTAGCGGGGTAGATCGGCACGGTGACCGCCCCCGCACACACGATCGCCAGGTCGGCGAGGATCCACTCGTAGCTGGTGACGGCGCAGACGGCGACGTGCGCGCCCGGGGCGATGCCCCGTCCGATCAGCCCGGCGGCCAGCGCAGTGACCCGGCTGCCGACCTCGCCCCACGACACGCTCGACCAGTCGTCACCCGCGGGATGCCGGAACGCCTCCGCATGGGGCGTGCGGGCGACCCGGTCGAACAGCAACCGCGGCACAGTGCGGGCGGGTTCAGCCATCGCTGCTCGTCAATCCGCCGGGTCGCAGGGCGCGGCCGATCGCACGCGCCGCGGTGCGCACGAGCTGGGTCAATGCGGTGACCTGCGCGGTGTCGGCGGCCGCGACGATCGACAGTGCCGCGACGGCGATCCCGGGCCGCTCGAAGATCGGTGCGGCCACCGAGACTGCCTCCATCGTCACCTGGCGGTCGCTCACCGCGATCTCGGAACGGCGCACCTCGGCCAGGACCCGGCGCAGCTCGGCCGGTGAGGTGAGGGTGCGTTCGGTGAACCGTTCCAACGGCCGCGACAGCACCTCCTCCTGAACGGAGCGCGGGGCGAACGCGAGCAGCACGAGTCCCAGGCCGGACGCGTGGAGGGGAAAGGGACTGCCGACCCGGGCGAGGGTCTTCACCGCCCGCTGACCCCCCAGCCGTTCGACGAACACCACTTCTGTGCCCTCGCGCACGCCGAGCTGCACGTTCTCCTGGGTGATCTGCGACAGGTCTTCCAACACGGGCAGTGCCAGCTCGCGCAGCAGCGCACCGCGGGGCGCGAGGGCCCCGACCTGCCACAACCGGAGCCCGACGCTGAAGCGGCCGGACGAGTCGCGCTCCAGCGCGCCCCATTCGGTGAGATCCCCGGCCAGCCGGTGCACTGTGGTGAGCGGCAGACCCGTGCGCCGGGAGATCTCGCTCAGGGTCAGGCTGGGCTGCTCACGCGTGAACGCCTCGAGAAGGGTGAGCGCCCGTACCGTGACGGAACCGGTGGCCGGGCGGGCGGCGCCGGTAGGGGTCACGGTGTGTTCACCCCTTCCTCGGGAACTGCTCCGGCCGGGCCGGTACGACTCTGAGCGGAATGCTAGTCCAGCACTCGAGCGCGTTGTTCGGTTGCAGCATCGGATCCCGGTCGCGTCGATCCGGCGCGGTGAGCAGCACCGCCGCCCCGGGACGTGCACCCGGCCCGCCGACCTGCGCGCCCGGGGGAGCGCCCACCGAGCGGGGAGCCGGTTCCCCGGGCGTCCGCGCTATCGTGGCCGGAGTGAGCACCGCGATCCCGGCCCCCGACACGCTGATCACGCACCTACGGGACGTGCTGGTCGGGCCGCTCACCGAGATCGGCCAGCGCTTCTCGGCGCTGCTCACCGACCTGGTCCCGCACACCGCCCTGGTGATCTTCACGCGGGAATGCACCGGGCGGCCGCGCAAGGTGGCCGGCGACCCCGGTGTCGTCGACCGGGTGACCATCGCCGAACTCGACCGCATCCGGAGCGAACTCGCCACCGGGCAGATCCGTCGCGGCCCGGCCCGGATCGCGGGCCGGGACCGCGACGTGTGGGTGATCCTCGACGCCACCGATACGCTGCTCGTGCTCGTCCCGGACGGTGCCCGCACCGCCGCGATTCCCCTCGAGCTGGTCCGGGCACTGTTCGCCGTCGTGGCCACCGGCATCCAGCTCCAGGTCCGCAACGCCAGCCCGGCGTATCTCGCCGAATCGCGTGCCGCCTCGTCCGAACGCGCACGGACCGTCGCCGAGCTCACCGAGGCCCATGCGATGACACTCGAGTCGATCCTCGCGACGTTGCGGTCGAAGGACCTCGACGACACCCGGGCGCGCATCACCGCGCGTGAGACCGCCACCAATGCCCTCATCGGGCTCCGCTCGGCCGTCGACCGTCACCGCGAGCTCGCCGAGGAGGCAGTGACCACGGCCTTCGCTCGGCTGCACGGCGAGCTGCGTGGTCTGCTCCGGCACCGCGAGGTGGTTCTCGAGATGGTCGCCCCACCCGTGGACGGGCGGGCGCTGCCCGGAGAGGTCGCGCATGCCGCCCGGGCTCTCGCTCGCGGCGCGGTGCTCGCGATGTCCGCGCAGGCGGACCTCGGCCGCGTCCGGGTCGCCTGGCACTGTCACGGCGGCGACCTGCTGATCGACATCCGGGACGACGGGGACGGCGAGGCCGACGCCGCCGACCTCGCGCGGCAGTTGCGGGACCGGGCCGAGACCCTCGGCGGCACCGTGGAGGCCGAGTCCACACCGGGATGGGGTTGCCGCGTCGCGGCGCGGCTACCGCTCGACATGCCCGCTCCGGTGGCCGGTAGCTCCGCACTCGAGGCGCTGGCGGTGCTCGCGCCCCGTGAGGTGGAGGTGCTCGAGCACCTCGTCGCCGGCCGGCGGAACCGGGTGATCGCCGAGCGGCTCGGCGTCAGCGAATCGACGGTCAAGTTCCACGTGGCGTCGGTGCTCCGCAAGCTCGGCGTGAGCACCCGCGGAGAGGCGGCCGCGCTCGGCGCGGAGGCGGGGATCAAGGCCGCGGGCTGACGTCCGTCCCGGGCGTCCACTCGGCCGCGCGCCTGACGATTTCGGCGGCGATCTCGGCGGGCTCGGCGTCGATGCCGACGACGATCGCCGCCTCGTCGGGTTCGAGCGGCTCGAACGCGGCGAACTGCGAGTCCAGCAGGCCGGCCGGCATGTAGTGCCCGCGCCGTGCGCGCAGTCGTTCCCGGATCTGTTCGCGCGTGCCCGCCAGGTACACGAAGACCACGTTCTCACCGGCCAGGTCGTCGCGGTAGCTGCGGCGCAGTGCGGAACACGTCACCGCCCCCGGTCGGTTTCGCGCGGTGTGGTGCCGGATCCACTCGCCGATCGCCGCGAGCCACGGCGCTCGGTCCGCGTCGCCGAGTGGCCGGCCGGCGGCCATCTTCTCGACGTTGGCACGCGGATGCAGGTCGTCGCCCTCGAGCAGGTCCCATCCGAGGGTGTCGGCGACGAGTGCCGCGACGGTCGACTTACCGGAGCCGGACACTCCCATGATCACGAGAACCGGTGCGCCGGAGCGGCCGGGTGAGTCCATCTGTGCCTCCGTCGGTCGACGCCGGGGCGCTCGTCAGCGCCCCAGCATGCCCCACCGGGTGGACCGATTCACGGCGGCCCGGCGCGAGCGACGCTCGGACTCCGACATTCCACCCCAGACACCGTACGGCTCCCCGACTTCCAGGGCGTGGGTGCGGCAGCGCTCGAGAACCGGGCATCGGGCGCAGACGAGCTTGGCGCGGTACTCGCGCAGCTCGCGCGCGTGCCCACGTTCGCCGTCGGGATGGAAGAAGGCCGACGACTCGTGGCCGCGGCACGCAGCGTGCAGCTGCCAATCCCAGCTCTCGCTGCGGGGGTGGGGGAGGGTCACCGTGTTGGCGATCGACATTGCACTCCTCGGGCCTGCGAGGGGTCGCCTCGCCTGGACGCTGCGCCCTGTGAGGGCGGTCATACCTAAGCCTAACCCGACTTTCGTACTCGATCAACGACACTTCTGCATTCTTCAGGCAAAAGTGGCGGGGCTGGTCTTTCGGGCAGGTGAAGCCCGTCCTTCGATCAGGTACCGAGGCGTCTCGCCGCCGATAGCGTGTGCGCATATCGCGATACGTCGCCGACGTTGCGCGAGCACCGCACGAGAAGAAGGAGACACCGTCATGCCACAGCAGGTCCGGGGCGTCGTCGCCCGCGCGAAGGGCGCTCCCGTCGAGGTCGTGCCGATCGTCATCCCCGACCCGGGGCCGGGCGAGGTCGTCGTCGCGATCGCCGCGTGCGGAGTGTGCCACACCGACCTGCACTACCGGGAGGGCGGCATCAACGACGAGTTCCCGTTCCTGCTCGGCCACGAGGCCGCCGGGGTCGTCGAGTCCGTTGGAGAGGGCGTCGACTCGGTCGCGGTCGGCGACTTCGTCGTCCTCAACTGGCGGGCCGTGTGCGGGCAGTGCCGCGCCTGCAAGCGGGGCCGTCCGCAGTACTGCTTCGACACCCACAACGCGACGCAGAAGATGACCCTCGAGGACGGCACCGAGCTGACCCCGGCCCTGGGCATCGGCGCGTTCGCCGACAAGACCCTCGTGCACGCCGGGCAGTGCACCAAGGTCGACCCCAGCGCCGACCCGGCCGTCGTCGGCCTGCTCGGGTGCGGGGTGATGGCCGGACTCGGTGCCGCGGTCAACACCGGCGGGGTCACCCGCGGCGACTCGGTGGCGGTCATCGGCTGCGGCGGTGTCGGCGATGCCGCGATCATGGGTGCCCGCCTCGCCGGCGCCGACAAGATCATCGCGGTGGACCGGGACGCGAAGAAGCTCGAGTGGGCCACCGACCTCGGCGCGACCCACACCGTCAACGGCGCCGAGACCGACCCGGTCGAGGCGATAGCGGAGCTGACCGGCGGCTTCGGCGCCGACGTCGTCATCGACGCCGTCGGCCGCCCGGAGACGTGGAAGCAGGCCTTCTACGCGCGTGACCTGGCCGGCACCGTCGTCCTCGTCGGCGTGCCCACCCCGGACATGACCCTCGAGATGCCGCTGATCGACTTCTTCTCCCGCGGCGGGTCGCTCAAGTCGTCCTGGTACGGCGACTGCCTGCCCGAGCGGGACTTCCCGATGCTGGTCGATCTCTACCAGCAGGGCCGGCTGCCGCTCGAGAAGTTCGTGACCGAGCGCATCGCCCTCGATCAGGTGGAGAAGGCGTTCGAGACCATGCACCGCGGCGAGGTGCTGCGCTCGGTGGTGGTCCTGTGACCGGGGCGAGCGGAGCGACGGGGGATGTGACCGGGGCGAGCGGAGCGACGGGGGATGTGACCGGGGCGAGCGGAGCGACGGGGGATGTGACCGGGGCGAGCGGAGCGACGGGGGATGTGACCGGGGCGAGCGGAGCGACGGGGGATCGGCACCGTCTGCGTATCGACCGGGTCGTCACCCACGGCACCTTCGCCCTCGACGGCGGCGAGTGGGAGGTCGACAACAACATCTGGCTCGTCGGTGACGACGACGAGGTGGTCGTGATCGACGCCGCGCACACCGCACAGCCGATCGTCGACGCCGTCGGGGGCCGGAAGGTGGTGGCGATCGTGTGCACGCACGGGCACAACGACCACGTCACCGTCGCCCCGGAACTGGCCGCGACGCTCGACGCGCCGATCCTGCTCAACCCGGCCGACGACGTGCTCTGGGAGATGACCCACCCCGGGGTGCGGCACCGGCCGCTCGAGGATGGTGATCGGATCACGGTGGCGGGCACCGACATCCAGGCCATCCACACTCCCGGGCATTCGCCCGGCTCGACGTGCCTGTATCTGCCGGAGGCGGGTGAGCTGTTCACCGGCGACACCCTGTTCTCCGGCGGGCCGGGGGCGACGGGGCGCTCCTACTCGGACTTCCCGACCATCATCGGCTCGATCCGGGACAAGCTGTTCGCGCTGCCCGCCGAGACGAAGGTGCACACCGGTCACGGCGACGGCACGACGATCGGCACCGAGTCCCCGCACCTCGAGGAGTGGATCCGCCGGGGCAGCTGACCCGGCCGCGGTGCGTCCCGTCGCCGGACCGCCGGACGGGACGCACCGCTACGCTCGCCTCATGGCGAACGAGCGGATCCCCGTGGTGATCGTCGCAGGCTTCCTGGGCTCCGGGAAGACGACCCTGCTCAACCACCTGCTGCGCAACAACCGTGGTGCGCGAATCGGAGTGATCGTCAACGACTTCGGCGCGGTCAACATCGACTCGATGATGGTCGCGGGACAGGTCGACTCGATGGTCTCGCTGAGCAACGGCTGTCTGTGCTGCGCCGTCGACGTCGCCGACATGGACGCGATGCTCGACCGGCTCGCACACCGCTCCTCGGACATCGACGTCATCGTCGTCGAGGCCAGCGGACTCGCCGAGCCGCGCAACATGATCCGGCTCGTCGTGGGCTCGGGCAACGAGTACGTAGGCTACGGCGGACTCGTCCTCGTCGTGGACGCGGCCGAATTCGGCGGCACCCGTGAGCGGCACCCCGAACTCGACCAGCACGTCGCACTGGCAGATCTCGTGCTGCTCAACAAGACCGACCGCATCGACGGTGACGCCCACGACGAACTACTCGAATTGCTGTGCCGCCTCAACGACCGCGCCGCGATCGTGTCCACCGTGCACGGGCGCATCGATCCGGCGCTGTTGTTCGACATCCCCGAACGTCCCGAGCCGCAACCCGGCGAACAGCTCAGCCTCGACCGGTTGCTGTACGAGGAGCACGACGGCGAGCACACCCATCTGCACGACGGTTACGACGCCGTGGACTTCGATTCGCCGGTACCGCTGCATCCCCGCGCCCTCGTCGGCTTCCTCGAGGACCAGCCGGCCGGGGTGTTCCGAATCAAGGGGTACGTCCACGTCGTCGCCGGTGGTCGAACGCGCACCTATCTGCTGCACACCGTGGGCGACCACATCCGCTTCGACCCGGTGCGGCGTACGGGCGACATCCCTGCCACCACCCGGCTCGTCGTGATCGGTGCCGACCTGGACCCCGATGCGGTACGCGCCCGGCTCGCCGCGTGCGTACCCACCGAACCGGTGCCGGCCGATGCAATGCTGGCCGTGCACCGGTTCACGCCGCGCTGAGCGAAGGTGCGTGGACCCCCTACCGGGGTTTGTCTACCCCCGCGCGACGGTCGCCGACGTGCGGTTCGGGCGACGACGGCGGCTGCCCGGCTGTGCGCCGCGTTCCTGCCGTGCCGCCGGCTGCTCCTGCCGCGACGAGCTCTGCTGCCGGGCGGCACCGCCGCCGTGCTGCCGGGCGGCACCGCCGCCGTGCTGTCGGGCGGCACCGCCGCCGTGCTGCCGGGCACCGCGCTGAGCGGTCGCCCCGCTGCCGCCGCGTCGGGCCGGCCGTCGCGATGCGCCACCCGAGGGAGCCGCGGCCTGCTTGGCCGACGGTGCCACGTGCGGGGCGATCTCGCCGACCAGGTCCAGCACGTGCTCCGACTTCGCCGTCACCCGTACCGGGGTGACCTTGATCGCAGCCTTGCGCATGATGACGGCGAGATCCTTGCGCTGTTCCGGCAGGACCACGGTCACGACGTCGCCGGTGCTCCCGGCGCGGGCCGTACGACCCGAGCGGTGCAGGTACGCCTTGTGTTCGGCCGGCGGGTCCACGTGCACCACCAGTTCCACGTCGTCGACGTGCACGCCGCGGGCCGCGACGTCGGTGGCCACGAGCACCCGCGCCTCCCCGGAGGAGAACGCCGCGAGGTTGCGGTCGCGTGCGTTCTGCGACAGGTTGCCGTGCAGATCGACGGCGGGAATGCCGGACTCGGTGAGCTGACGGGCAAGCTTGCGGGCCTGATGCTTGGTGCGCATGAACAGGATTCGCCGGCCCGTGCCGGAGGCCAGGGTCCGCACGAGGTCCTTCTTCGTGTCGGCGTTGTCGACGTCGAACACGTGGTGCGTCATCGCCGCGACCGGGGAGTGCGCCTCGTCGACCGAGTGCAGCACCTCGTTGCGCAGGAACCGCGTGACGAGCTTGTCGACCCCGTTGTCCAGCGTGGCCGAGAACAGCAGGCGCTGACCGCCCTTCGGTGTCGCGTTCATGATCCGCGTCACGCCGGGAAGGAAGCCGAGATCGGCCATGTGGTCGGCCTCGTCGAGCACGGTGATCTCCACCGCGTCGAGTGTGACGAACTTCTGCCGCATCAGGTCCTCGAGCCGGCCCGGGCAGGCGATCACGATGTCCACGCCGCGGCGCAGCGCGTCGACCTGACGGTTCTGCGAGACCCCGCCGAAGATGGTGGTCACCCGCAGCCCGGCGACCCGCGCAAGGGGTTCGACGACCGCGGCGATCTGCGTGGCCAGCTCGCGGGTAGGGGCCAGCACCAGTCCACGCGGGCGGCCCGCGGCGCGGGTGGCGCCGCCGGCCAGGCGCGCGGTGAGCGGGATGGAGAACGCCAGCGTCTTGCCACTGCCCGTGCGGCCGCGGCCGAGCACGTCACGGCCGGCCAGCGTGTCGGGCAGCGTGTCGACCTGGATCGGGAACGGGCTGGTGATGCCGTTGTCGTTCAGGGACGCCACCAGGGTCCGGGGAACGCCGAGGTCGGAGAAGGAAACGGTCATAGGTACAGAACTGCCTTTCGATGCAGCGTGCACGCACTCCGAGACGATCTCGGAGGGCGCAGTGGATCGCCGCAAGGAAAGCCGATGCCGGTGTTGCATGCGGAGCCGGGCACGATCCCGGCCCGCCGGTATCCCACGACGGTGGGCATCGTCGTGATGCCCGAACTACCGCAGCCTACCCCACGCCGGGATGCTCGTCGGCGCACGCGTCGAGACCCACCCACTCGGACAGACCGTCGTCGAATCGCTGCCGCTTCCAGATGGGGACCTCGCGTTTGATGCGTTCGACCAGTTCGGCGCACACGGCGAAGGCTTCGGCCCGGTGCGGTGCCGCCGCCGCCGCTACCAGCGCGAGATCGCCGATGGTGAGATCGCCCACTCTGTGGACCGCGGCGACCGGCAGTCCCGAATCGGCAGCCACCTGTTCGCAGCAGCGGCGCAGGAAGTGCTCCGCCTCGGGATGGGCCTGGTACTCCAGCGCCTCGACCGAGCGCCCCCCGTCGTGGTTGCGCACCACGCCGCTGAACACCACGACCGCGCCGTGCTCCGGGCCGGCCACGGCGGCGTCCACGGTTCCCGGATCGAGCGGTTCGCTCGAGATCCGCGCCAGCAGTTCACTCATGCGCTCCTCCTCCGGCGACCTGAGCCAGCAGGTGGCCGAGAATCGGCTCGAGCACCGCCAGCCCGTCCTTCACGCCGCCCGGCGAGCCGGGCAGATTGACCACGACCGTGCGGCCCACGAGTCCGGCCACACCGCGCGACAGCGACGCGTGCGGGGTGACCTGCAGGCCGCGCAGGCGGATGGCCTCGGCGACCCCCGGCAGCTCGCGGTCCAGCAGTGCCAGCGTCGCTTCCGGCGTCGCATCCGTCGGGGAAGCACCGGTCCCACCGGTGGAGATCACGAGTGCGGGATCGCCGGCGAGCGCATCCTCGAGTCCCCACGCGATGTCCGCGTCGGCGTACACCAGCGGACCGCGCACCGTGAAGCCGCGCGTCTCGAGGAATTCCGCGATCAGCGGGCCCGTCCTGTCCTCCCGCGTACCGGCGGCCACACCCGTGGACGCGACGAGCACCGTCGCCGGTGCGCCCGTCTGCTCGACGAACTCGGCGTCCTCCGGCGCGACGGTCCCGGCCTCCCCGGCAGTGGTGGTCTCCTCCTCGCGACGACGCCAGTGCCCGCGTTTGCCGCCGTCCTTCGAGAGCAGCCGCACCCCGTTCAGCGCCGCGGCGGGGTCGACGGCCTTGACCATGTCGTGCAGCGTCAGCCCGGCCACCGCGACGGCGGTGAGGGCTTCCATCTCGACGCCCGTGGGGCCCTTCGTCTTTGCCGTGGCTTCGATCGTGATCGCGTTGCCGGTGAACCCGAAGGTGACCTGCACCGACGACAACGCGAGCTGGTGACACAGCGGAATCAGCTCCCACGTGCGCTTCGCCGCAGCGATCCCGGCGATCCGCGCGGTGGCGAGCACGTCCGCCTTGGGCATGTCGTCGGCCCGCACCAGCGACACCACCTCCGCGGTGGTGACGAGCTCGCCGGCGGCGACCGCGACGCGGGCGGTGTCGGACTTGCCGGACACGTCGACCATCCGGGCGCGGCCACGGTCGTCGAGGTGGCTCAGCGGCCCGCTGTCGGGCGTGGTGACGTCGTGCGGTTCGGTCATAGAGGCAGCACCCTTACGAGTTCTCCGGGTTCGAGGCCCGTGGTGTCGGCGGGGATGTCGAGCAGCACATCCGCGGTGGCCATCGCGGCGATCAGGTGGGACCCGGCACCGGGGATCGCCACCACGGCGTCGCCGTCGCGCCGTCCGCGCAGGAACTGACGCTTGCCGGGAACGGAGGCGAGACTCGTTGCCAGAGGGCGCTTCTCGGGGTCGATCGCGGGCAGGCCCGCGGCGGAGCGCAGCACCGGCCTCGCGAACACCTCGAACGAGACCAGTGCGCTGACCGGATTGCCGGGAAAGGTCAGCACCGGTACCGCATCCACGAGCGCCGTGCCCTGCGGTCCGCCCGGTTGCATCGCCACGGAGACGAACTCGGCACCGCGCGGGCCGAGCACGTCCTTGACGACTTCGAAGTCGCCTTTCGACACCCCACCCGAGGTGAACACCACCTCGGCCACGGAGGCAGCGTGCGCGAGTTTCGCTGCGAACACCTCCGCGTCGTCGCCGCTGCGATCCACCGAGACCACCAGCGCGCCGTTGGCGGCCGCGCCGGCGGCCAGGGCCGGCCCGTTCGAGTCGTGGATCCTGCCCGTCGCGAGAACGCTGCCGCCGGGCACCAGTTCGCTGCCGGTCGAGATCACCGCCACGCGCGGCCGGGTGCGGACGGGCACGTGGGTGAGACCGACGGCGGCGAGGGCCGCGACGTGCCGGGCGGCGACGACGGTCCCCGCCGGCAGCAGGGGGCGGCCGCGACCGATGTCGCTGCCGCGTTCGCGCACGAACGCGCCCGGGGCGGGCGCTGTGCGCACGGTGACGTGACCTCCGCCGTCGGTCACGGTGTCTTCGACCGGGACGACGGCATCGGCGCCGACGGGCAGCGGCGCCCCGGTCATGATCTTCGTCGCAGTTCCCGGCACGTGCGTCGACTCGCCGTCACCGGCTGCCAGGACGGCACGAACGGGCAGGGTCACCGGTGCGGTGGTGACCGACGCCGTGTCGACCGCGTAGCCGTCCATCTGGGAGTTCCGGAAGGTGGGCAGGTCGATCGGAGCGACGAGGTCCTCGGCCAGTACCCGGCCGAGCGCCTCGAGCAGCGGGACCGGCTCGGTGCCGCGGATCAGCAACGGGGAGAGCAACGTCGCCACGTGTCGCGCATGCTCCTCCACCGACCGCCTGCCGCCCGCCATGGACCAATCCTAGGCACATCGGTCACGGCGCCGTGCGGCCTCGTCCGGGTCGTGTCCGTGCTCCTCCCACGCGACGGGGCGCGCGACGGCATACTGAGGGTCATGAGGACGGAGGCCCGATGACGGCGGTGCACGTGGGGATCCCGGCGGTGCGCCCTGCCGCGGCCGACGACGTCTCCGACCGGCCCGACACCCCCGTGCTGCTGGACCGGTTCGGGCGCGTCGCCCGCGACCTGCGGGTGTCGATCACCGAGAAGTGCTCGCTGCGGTGCACGTACTGCATGCCCGAGGAGGGTTTGCCGGCGATCCCGCGGGAGCGGCTGCTCAGCGCCGAGGAGATCGTCCGTCTCGTGGCCGTCGCGGTGCACCGGCTCGGTATCCGGGAGGTCCGCTTCACCGGCGGCGAACCGCTCATGCGGCGGGACCTCGAGCGGATCGTCGCCGGGTGTGCCCGTGCCGTCCCCGGCATCCCGCTGGCGGTGACGACCAACGCGGTCGGTCTCGCCCATCGTGCCCAGGCGCTGGCGGAGGCGGGCCTGACCCGGGTCAACATCTCCCTCGATTCGGTCGACCGCGCGCGGTTCGCGCAGCTGACCCGGCGTGACCGGCTCGATTCGGTGCTGGACGGGATCCGCGCCGCCAAGGCGGCGGGGTTCGCGCCGGTGAAGGTCAATGCCGTGCTGATGCCGCAGACCCTGGACGGGGCTACGGACCTGCTGGCCTGGTGCCTCGACGAGGGCGTGCAGCTGCGGTTCATCGAGCAGATGCCGCTCGACGCCGACCACGAGTGGGCCCGCGCGAACATGGTCCCCGCGCAGCGGCTGCTCGACGTGCTGGCCGCCCGTTTCTCCCTCACCGAGGTGGGGCGCGAGGATCCGTCCGCGCCGGCCGAACGCTGGGCGGTCGACGGCGGGCCCGCGACGGTCGGCATCATCGCGTCGGTGACCCGGTCGTTCTGCTCCGACTGCGACCGCACCCGCCTGACCTCGGAGGGCACCGTGCGCTCGTGCCTGTTCAGCGACCGGGAGACCGATCTGCGGGCGGCGCTGCGCGGCGGGGCGGGCGACGACGAACTCGCCGCGCTGTGGCGCGGCGCGATGTGGAACAAGTGGGCCGGGCACGGCATCGACGCGGCGGACTTCACGCCGCCGCAGCGCAGCATGGGAGCAATCGGTGGCTGAGACGACGACGGGTATCGAGGTGCGGTATTTCGCCGCGGCGGCGGATGCGGCCGGGGTGGAGAAGGAGACGGTGGCGTTGCCGCCGACGGCGGACCTGGGCGCGCTGAAGGCGGCGCTGGTCGACCGGCACGGCGCCGAGATGGCGCGCGTGCTGTCGGTGGCGGCGTTCCTGGTCGACTCCGAACTCACCCGTGACCTCGGACGCGCCGCCGGCCCGGCGGTCGACGTGCTGCCCCCGTTCGCCGGCGGCTGACGGGATCGCCCGCCCGGTGCCGGGTGCCCGTCAGCGCCACCAGGTGTCGAGCGGCGACACCGGCACGGTCCGCTTGTGGCGGGTGTTCAGGTACGTCCGTTCGAGCTTCTCGGCGAGCGCCGGGGTGACGTCCTTGCCCTCGAGGTAGTCGTCGATCTCCGCATAGGTCATACCCAGGGCCACCTCGTCCGGAAGGGCGGGCCGATCCTCCTCGAGATCCGCGGTCGGGACCTTCTGCCACGTGCTGTCGGGAGCCCCGAGTTCGCGGAGCAGGGCCGCGCCCTGCCGCTTCGTCAGGCCGGTGAGCGGGGTCAGGTCCACCCCGCCGTCGCCGTGCTTGGTGAAGAACCCGGTCACCGCCTCGGCTGCATGATCGGTCCCGACGACCAGAAGCCCGAGCTGACCGGCGATCGCGTACTGCAGGATCATCCGCTCACGGGCCTTGATGTTGCCCCGCACGAAGTCGCTCAGCTGCGACCCGTTGCCGTAGATCTCGTGCATGGCCTGCCCGGCCTCGGCGGCGGAGGCATCGGCACCGGGCTTGACGTTGATCCGCAACGAGCGGTCGGGGCCGATGAATTCCATCGCGACCTGCGCGTCGTGCTCGTCGGACTGTTCGCCGTAGGGCAGTCGCACGGCGACGAACTCGGCCTCGTGGCCCTCCGCGCGCAGTTCCTCCGCGGCGAGCTGGGCGAGGCGGCCGGCGAGTGTGCTGTCCTGGCCGCCGCTGATGCCGAGAACGAATCCCTTGGCGGAACTCGACACGACGTAGTCCTTCAGGAACTGCACGCGGGACCGGATCTCCGCCTGGGGGTCGATCGTCGGCCGGACGCCGAGTTCCTCGATGATCTGCGCGCGAAGGTTCGTCATCGTTCGAACCCTAGCGGGACGTCCGGCGGTGTGCTCGGGTGACATGCGCGGCGCGCGGCGGGCACACTCGTGACGATGAGCAGCGACCTCTTCCGCAAGCACCGGGCCGGGGCCCACCCCGACTTCTTCCGGGCAGAGGCCGCAGGGCTGGCCTGGCTCGCGGCCGCGGGCATGTCCGTCGTCGCCGTCCGCGAGGTCGCGGCGGACCACATCGATCTCGAGCGGTTGACCGAGGTGGCCCCCAGCGTCGCCGCGGCCCGGGGGTTCGGTGCGCGCCTCGCCCGCATGCACGCTGCGGGCGCCGGCGGGTTCGGTTGCCCACCGGACGGATTCGACGGCCGGCTGTTCATCGGCAAGCGCCCGATGAGCAGCACCGTCCACGCGAGCTGGGGCGAGTTCTACGTGGCGGAACGGGTCGCGCCGTTCCTGCGGATCGCGGTCGACGCCGGCAGCGTCACCGCGGCGCAGCTGCCGGACATCGAGCAGGCCTGCGCGCGCGTCGCCGCCGGCGAGTTCGACGACGACGAGTCGCCCGCCCGCCTGCACGGTGACCTGTGGAACGGCAATGTGCTGTGGACCGCCGCGGGTGTGGTGCTGATCGACCCGGCGGCGCACGGCGGTCACCGGGAGACGGATCTGGCGATGCTGGAGTTGTTCGGCTGCCCCCACTTCGACGAGATCGTCGCGGCCTACGACGCCACGTGCCCGCTGCGCGAGGGGTGGCGCGAGCGCGTGCCGATGCATCAGCTGCATCCGCTGGCGGTGCACGCGGCGGGCTACGGTGCAGGGTACGGGCGGGCGCTGCACCGGGCGGCGCTCGCGACCCTCGCGCTGGGAGAGAAGAGTTGACCGAGATCCTCGTCGTCGCCGCCACGAAGTCCGAGGCAGCGCACGTCCCGGCGCGCTACGAGACGGTGATCACCGGCATCGGCAAGGTGCACGCAGCCGTCGCGGTGACCGAGGCGCTGGCCCGGCACCGGCTCGGGACCCCGCCGACGGTGGTCAACATCGGGACCGCCGGCGCGCTGCACGTGCACCACGGCGGGCTCTACCTGCCGTCGGCGGTGATCAACCACGACATCAGCAGCGAGGTGCTGCGCAGCCTCGGCTATCCGGTCGAGGACGTACTCGAACTCGACGACGGCGACGGGACGGTGCTCGCCACGGGCGATTCCTTCGTCTCGGACGCGCAGGTGCGTGACGCGCTCGCCGCCCGCGCCGACCTCGTCGACATGGAGGGTTTCGCGATCGCTCTCGCCGCGTCCCGCATGGGCGCGCCGTGCCGGCTGGTCAAGCACGTCAGCGACCACGCGGACGAGACCGCGCTGGACTGGCCGGCCAGGGTCGACGCCAGCGCCCGCGAACTCGCGCAGTGGCTGGTGGAGCGGTACTGAACCGGCTCGTCAGCGCGCGGTGTACCCGAGACCGGTGACGCCGTCCGCGGCGGTCAGTCGCATCTGCGCGCCCTCGACCGTGTAGCGCACCTCGCCCGACAGCACGGCCAGGACGGCCGACTCGATGTCTGCGAGCTCCGGGTCGGGGCACGCCGCGCGGGTGGTGGCCAGCGGCCCGAACGTCAACGCGGTGTCTCCGACGGCGGCGTTGCCCGTGAACCGGTTGCAGCCGGTGCTGCCCGAGACCGTGCCGTCGGCGGCGACGGTCAGCGTGGGCGCGGCCTTCTCGAGGACCCGGGAGGTCGAGACCGCGGTGGCCGTGACGAGCTCGGTGAGCACCCACTGCGTGCCCACGACGGGACGGTCCGGGTCGGCGACCGTGCGGTCGAGCAGTGAGACGGACACGTCGCCGCCGTCGAGGGTCAGCACGTCGCCGTCGAGGTGCCAGCGCGGCTGCGCGGCGAACAGGTCGGACAGCCAGGTGTCGGCGCCGTCGATCGGCGGCGGGCACGACATGAGGGTGCTGGCGAGCCGATCGGCGCGCAGCACCCCGTCGGCGAGATCGACCGCGCCCACCGACCGGTTGCAGCCGGCGGTCGCGGCGATCCGGCCCGACTCGGGGAACTCCACGACGAGGGGTCCGCCGCCGGGAATCGGTGGGCCCGACACCGCGGTGGAGACGAAGGCGCGTCCCGTGAGCACGGCGGGGTCCTGGGGCGCGGTGGCGGCGCCGTCGCCCGCGCAGGCGGCCGTCGTCGCCGCCAGGGTGAGGAGCACCGAGAGCCCGAGCGTCCGCAGCATGCCGGTCACCGTACCGTCCGCCCGGCGGCGGCCGGTGCCGTGACGACACGGCGCGCGAGGTCCGCCCACCCGTCGGCGAGCCGGTCGAGCGAATACCCGAGATCGCGCCACTGATGCAGGACCAGGGTGGCCTCGAGGGGGGCGAACAGGGACTGGGCCAGCAGCGGCAGGTCGCCGTCGACCCCCGCGGTGCGCAGCAGGAACTCGATGTGGGTCAGGCTCACCGCGCGCGCCGGGGCGTTGAACCGGGCTTCGGCGGAGCTCTCGGCGGCCCGCAGCACCTCGCCCTGCACCTCCACGAGGCGGATGCGGGCCCGGCCGAACGCGACGAGCCGGTCGACGGGATCGGCGCCGGGGCCCAGGGGCGGGGGACCGGTGAGGAACTGCCGCTGCAGTGCCTGTTCGGAGTGGTCGAGCAGGGCACGCATGAGTCCCGCGCGGGAGCCGAAGCGCCGGAAGACGGTGCCCTTGCCGACCCCGGCGCGGGCGGCGACGGCATCCATCGTGACCGCGTCGACGCCGCGTTCGGCGACGAGGAGCGAGGCCGCCTCGAGGAGCCGGCGCCGGTTGCGGGCGGCGTCGCATCGTTCGACGCTCTCGTCCCCGGCGAGCGGCAGTAGCGGAATGTCCACCACGTCACAGTACCGCCCGGGAACATAAGTGGACCGCAGTCCGTTTATAGTGGCGTCAGACCCGGACACCCGAATCGAAGGAACACTCCCATGTCCCAGACCCGCGTTCTCGCTCTCGTCGGCAGCCTGCGCTCCGCCTCCGTCAATCGCCGCCTCGCCGAGACCGCGGCCGCCGTCGCGCCGCAGGGTGTCGAGGTCGCCGTGTACGAAGGCCTCGCCGAGGTGCCCTTCTACAACGAGGACCTCGACGGCGAGCCGGGCGCGCCCACCGCCGCCGAAGCGCTGCGCGTCGCGGCGAACGAGGCCGACGCCCTCCTGCTCGTCACCCCCGAGTACAACGGCACCATCCCCGCCGTCCTCAAGAACGCCATCGACTGGCTCTCCCGCCCGTACGGCGCCGGTGCCCTGGCCGGCAAGCCCGTCGCCGTGATCAGCGCCTCGCCCAGCGGCAACGGCGCCAAGTGGGCGCTCGAGGAGACCGTCAAGGCGCTCGGCATCGCCGGCGGCCGGACCGGCCTGCAGCTGTCCATCGCCGGCACCCTCGACAAGTTCGGCGACGCCCACCCGAAGGAGAACGCCGAGGTCGCCGGGCAGATCTCCGCGCTGCTCTCCGAGCTTGCCGCCGCGCGTCGCGAGCTCGTCGACGCCTGACCCGATCACGCCTCGGACGGCCCCGGACCGCGCGCGGTCCGGGGCCGTCGGTGTCTGTGCCCGATTCCCGTCCGCGGCCGTGATTGCCGGGGCATGCTGCGGGGAATACCTCGCCAGTCCCCATCGCGACGGAGGAGCCCATGGCGCACGAGAGCGACAGTCCCGGCGAACACGAGCACACGATCACCCTGCGCGTCGACGGCCGTGAGCGCCGCTGCACCGTCGACGTGCGCACCACGATCCTCGACGCCCTGCGCGACCGGCTCGGGATCTACTCTCCGAAGAAGGGCTGCGACCACGGTCAGTGCGGCGCGTGCACGGTCCTGCTCGACTCCCGGCGCATCGTGAGCTGCCTGTCGCTCGCAGTCGCCCACGACGGCGCCGACGTCGTCACCGCCGCCGGGATCTCGGACGACGGGCCGTCGCACCTGCCCCAGGCGTTCGTCGAATGCGACGCGTTCCAGTGCGGCTACTGCACGCCGGGCCAGATCTGCTCCGCTGTCGGCATGTTCGACGAGATGGCCAAGGGTGCCCCGAGCCACGTCACCGCGGACCTCACCCAGGATCCCGAGCCGACCGACGACGAGATCCGCGAACGCATGAGCGGAAACCTGTGCCGCTGCGCGGCCTACCCGAACATCGTCGAAGCGCTCCGGCACGTCGCGCGCGGGGAAGGACACTGCTCGTGAAGACGTTCCGCTACGAGACGCCCGCCGATCCCGCCGCCGCGGTTGCCGCGGTCGCCGGCCACCCGGGCGCCGCCTACCTCGCCGGCGGCACGAACCTGGTGGACCACCTCAAACTCGGGGTCACCGCGCCCGACGTGCTCGTCGACGTCTCCCGTCTGCCGCTCGACGTCGTCGCGGAGACCGCAGAGGGCGGGCTGCGGGTGGGCGCCAACGTGCGCAACAGCGACCTGGCCGCCCACCCGATCGTCCGCCGTCGGTACCCGGTCCTGGCCCGGGCCCTGCTGGCCGGGGCGTCCCCGCAGCTGCGCAACATGGCCACCACCGCCGGCAATCTGCTCCAGCGCACCCGCTGCGTGTACTTCCGGGACCCGTCGACCCCGTGCAACAAGCGCGCCCCGGGCAGCGGCTGCACCGCACTCGGCGGCTACACCCGCTACCACGCCGTCCTCGGCGCCTCCGAACACTGCGTCGCCACCCATCCGTCGGACATGGCGGTCGCGCTGCTCGCGCTCGACGCCGAGGTGACGGTGCTCGGCGCGCAGGGGGAGCGGTGCGTTCCCGTCGAGCAGCTCTACCGGCTTCCCGGCGACAGCCCCGAGCGCGACACGGTGCTCGAGCGCGAGGAGCTGATCCTGCACGTCGAGATCCCCGCCCCCGAGGGCGCCGTCTCGACGTACCGCAAGGTGCGCGACCGGGCGTCGTACGCGTTCGCACTCGTCTCGGTGGCGGCGGATCTGACGATCGTCGACGGGCTGATCACGGGATGCCGCGTCGCTCTCGGCGGCGTCGCGCACCGGCCGTGGCGCGCCCACCGCGCCGAGCACGTCCTGCTGGGCAGCGCCCCCGGCGACGCTGTCTTCGCCGCGGCCGCCGACGCGGAACTCGCCGATGCCCGGCCCCTCGACGGCAACGAGTTCAAGGTGCCGCTGCTGCGCCGCACCCTCGTCTCGGTGCTGCGCGAACTCACCTCGGAGGCAGTCGCATGACCCCCTCGGCCCAGCGCCCGATCGGCACGTCGACGGCGCGGGTGGACGGCCCGCTCAAGGTGGCCGGCGCCGCGCCCTACGCGTACGAGCATCCGTTCGACGACCCCGCCTACCTCGTCCCGGTCACGGCGACCGTCGCGCGGGGAACGGTGACCCGCGTCGAGACCGCCCAGGCGCTGGCCCTGCCCGGCGTACTCGCCGTTCTCACCCCGTGGGATGCGCCCCGGCTGGCGGACACCTCGGAGGCCGAGTACGCGGTCCTGCAGGACCCGGCCGTCGCCTTCCGGGGGGAGATCGTCGCCGCCGTGGTGGCCGAGACACCCGAGATCGCCCGACACGCCAGCGAACTGGTGCAGGTCGAGTACGAGTCCGCACCACACGACGTCGCGTTCCGGCCCGATCATCCGCGCAGTTATGCCCCCGAACAGGCCAACGGCGGCTATCCCACCGACTCGGAGCAGGGCGACGCCGCGGCGGCCGAGGTCGCGGAGCGCGACGGCGTCGTGGTCGACGGCTGGTACTCCACACCCGAGGAGCACAACAACCCGCTCGAACCGCACACCGTCGTCGCGGTGTGGTCCGGGGAGTCGTTGACGCTGTACGACTCCACGCAGAGCACCCACGGCGTCGTCTCCACCCTGGCGCCCGTGCTGGGTCTGCGCCCCGAGCAGATGCGGGTGATCAGTCCCTACGTGGGGGGCGGTTTCGGCTCGAAGGGGGCGCCGCACGCCCACGACGTCGTGGCGGCGATGGCGGCGCGCCTGCTGCCCGGCCGGGCGGTCAAGTTCGCGGTGTCCCGGCAGGACATGTTCGGCTACGTCGGGTACCGCCCGCCCACCGTCTCGCACGTCCGGTTGGTCGCGAGCCGGGAGGGGCGGCTCGAGGCGGTGGTACACGAGGCCTTCTCGCAGTCCTCGCACGTGCGTGAGTACGCGGAGCAGACGGCGGTGTCGTCGCGGGGGATGTACGCCGCGCCGTATCGGCGTACCTCGCACCGCATCGTCGCCCTCGACGTGCCTGCTCCCTACTGGATGCGGGCACCGGGGGAGGCGCCGGGGATGTTCGCGGGGGAGGTCGCGATGGACGAGCTCGCGGTGGCGTGCGGGCTGGACCCGATCGAACTGCGCGTGCGCAACGACCCGCCCGTCGACCCCGAGTCCGGACGTCCGTGGTCGTCGCGACGGCTGGTGGAGTGCCTGCGTGAAGGTGCGCGGGTGTTCGGCTGGGATCCGGCCGACCGCACCCCCGGCACCCGCCGCGACGGCCGGTGGCTCGTCGGCACCGGAGTCGCGGCAGCGAGCTATCCGCACCTGCTCAACCCCGGCACCGAGGTCGCGGTCCGCCACGACGGTGACGGTCGCTACACCGTGCGCACGGGCGCCGCGGACATCGGGACCGGTGCGTGGACCGCGCTCACGCTCATCGCGGCCGATGCGCTCGGATGCGGACCCGAGGACATCCACCTCGAGATCGGTGACTCGGCCCTGCCGAACGCCACGGTCGCCGGCGGGTCCTCCGGCACCTCGTCGTGGGGCACCGCGATCGTCGCCGCGGCCCACGCCTTTCGCAAGCGGCACGGTGACCGGCCGGATCCGGGCGCCGAGGCCTCGGCGACGGCCGAGGAGAACCCCGCCCTCGAGCACTACCGAATCCAGTCGTTCGGCGCGCATTTCGCCGAGGTGCGGGTGGACGTCGACACCGGCGAGATCCGGGTGCCGAGGATGCACGGTGTGTTCTCGGTGGGGCGGGTGGTCAACCCCCGCACCGCACGTTCGCAGCTGATCGGCGGGATGTGCTTCGGCATCTCCATGGCGCTGCACGAGGAGAGCATCCGCGATGCCCGCACCGGGCACGTGGTCAACCACGATCTGGCGGAGTACCACATCCCCACCCATGCCGACATCGGTGACGTGGACGCGACCTGGCTCGACGAGGACGACCTGCACGCGACACCGATGGGGTCGCGCGGGGTCGGGGAGATCGGGATCGTCGGTAGCGCGGCGGCGGTCGTCAACGCCCTGTGGCACGCCACCGGGGCGCGGGTACGACGGCTGCCGGCGCGCCTCGAGGACGTGCTCCCGCACCTGCCCGACAGCGCTGCGGGCGAGTGACGACCTGGGAATATCAAGGCTGTAACTCACAACATCTCGCGTTCTATGATTCTGTCGGCCACTAGGTGTAGTGTCTAGAGCGCTGGAAGGCTTGATCGTTTCCGGTCCCTCGGGGAAGCGGGATCGCAGTGGTACGACGGGCCTCGAGGCACTGCTGTGCAGTCAGTCGTCAGGTTGCCGAAAAGGGGAAGCCATGAACATCACCGTCTACACCAAGCCTGCCTGCGTTCAGTGCAATGCCACCTACCGGGCCCTCGACAAGGCCGGTATCGAGTACTCCGTCGTCGACATCTCGGAGAACCCCGAAGCGCGGGACTACGTGATGGCCCTCGGTTACCTGCAGGCCCCCGTGGTGGTCGCCGGCGACGAGCACTGGTCGGGCTTCCGCCCGGACCGGATCAAGGCCCTCGCCGTCGCTGCCTGACCCCGTCGCGAGCCGACCCACCGCCCCTGCGGCCGGTCGCCGGACCCGAGCGAAGTGATGTGAGACATCCATGACCTCGTTGGTGTACTTCTCGAGCGCATCGGAGAACACGCACCGATTCGTCCGGCGACTGGGGTTGCCGGCCACCCGGATCCCGTTGCACGACCGGGACGGCGCCTTCGAGGTGCACGAACCGTACGTGCTGATCCTGCCGACCTACGGCGGTGGCACCACCGCAACTGGCCGGGACACGAATTTCGTGCCCAAGCAGGTGATCCGGTTCCTCAACAATCCGCACAACCGTGCGCTGATTCGCGGGGTCATCGCCGCCGGCAACACCAACTTCGGCGAATCCTATTGTTACGCCGGGGATGTGGTTTCCCAGAAGTGCAAGGTTCCGTACCTCTACCGGTTCGAACTCATGGGTACCGCCGAGGACGTCGAGCGCGTCCGGGAGGGCCTGACGCAGTTCTGGGCGCAGTCGTTGCAGTCGGCCTGACCGCGACCCCACCCGTCCACTCCATCAACGCTGCGCCGCCGTCGGGCTACGGGCGCGGCGAACCCGTCTACTCACAGTGGGAGCAAGCACCGTGACCGTCACCGATGCCGCGCCGGCAGCGAGCGCCAAGATCGACGAGTCCCTCAAGGGCCTCGACTACCACGCGCTCAACGCGATGTTGAACCTGTACGGACCCGACGGCGAGATCCAGTTCGACAAGGATGTCGCCGCCGCCCGCCAGTACTTCCTGCAGCACGTCAACCAGAACACGGTGTTCTTCCACAACCTCGACGAGAAGCTCGACTATCTCGTGGAGGAGAACTACTACGAACCCGAGGTGCTCGAGCAGTACTCCCGGCCGTTCGTCAAGCAGCTCTTCGAACACGCCTACTCGAAGAAGTTCCGTTTCCCGACGTTCCTGGGCGCGTTCAAGTACTACACCTCGTACACGCTCAAGACGTTCGACGGCAAGCGCTACCTCGAGCGGTTCGAGGACCGCGTCTGCATGGTCGCGCTGACCCTGGCCGCCGGCGACGAGCAGCTCGCGACCCACCTGGTCGACGAGATCATCTCGGGCCGGTTCCAGCCCGCGACCCCGACGTTCCTCAACTCCGGCAAGAAGCAGCGCGGCGAGCCCGTCTCCTGCTTCCTGCTGCGGATCGAGGACAACATGGAGTCGATCGGCCGCTCGATCAACTCGGCGCTGCAGCTGTCCAAGCGCGGCGGCGGAGTCGCATTGCTGCTCAGCAACATCCGCGAGCACGGCGCGCCGATCAAGCAGATCGAGAACCAGTCCTCCGGCGTCATCCCCATCATGAAACTGCTCGAGGACTCCTTCTCCTACGCCAACCAGCTCGGGGCCCGCCAGGGCGCCGGCGCGGTGTACCTGCACGCGCACCACCCCGACATCTACCGATTCCTCGACACCAAGCGCGAGAACGCGGACGAGAAGATCCGCATCAAGACCCTCTCGCTGGGCATCGTCGTCCCCGACATCACGTTCGAGCTCGCGAAGCGCAACGAGGACATGTACCTGTTCTCGCCGTACGACGTCGAGCGCATCTACGGAGTGCCGTTCGCCGACATCGACGTCACCGAGAAGTACTACGAGATGGTCGACGACAAGCGCATCCGCAAGTCGAAGATCAAGGCGCGCGAGTTCTTCCAGACCGTCGCGGAACTGCAGTTCGAGTCCGGCTACCCGTACATCATGTTCGAGGACACCGTCAATCGGGCCAATCCCGTCAAGGGCAAGATCACCCACTCGAACCTGTGCTCGGAGATCCTGCAGGTCTCCACACCCTCCACCTTCAACGAGGACCTGTCCTACAGCCATGTGGGCAAGGACATCTCGTGCAACCTGGGATCGCTCAACATCGCCAAGGCGATGGACTCGCCGGACTTCGCGCACACCATCGAGGTGGCGATCCGGGCGCTGACCGCCGTGTCGGACCAGACCCACATCTACTCGGTGCCGTCGATCGAGCAGGGCAACAACGACTCCCACGCGATCGGGCTCGGGCAGATGAACCTGCACGGCTATCTCGCCCGCGAGCGCATCTTCTACGGCTCCGAAGAGGGCGTCGACTTCACGAACATCTACTTCTACACCGTGCTCTACCACGCGCTGCGCGCGTCGAACCGGCTCGCCATCGAGCGGGGTGCGTACTTCAAGGGCTTCCCCGAGTCGAAGTACGCCTCGGGCGAGTTCTTCGACAAGTACACCGACCAGGTATGGGAGCCGGCCACCGCCCGCGTGCGGCAGCTCTTCGCCGACGCCGGCGTGGCGATTCCCACGCAGGACGACTGGCGCGCGCTGAAGGCGTCGGTCCAGGAGCACGGCATCTACAACCAGAACCTGCAGGCCGTGCCGCCCACCGGGTCGATCTCGTACATCAACAACTCCACCAGCAGCATCCACCCGGTGGCGTCGAAGATCGAAATCCGCAAGGAAGGCAAGATCGGTCGCGTCTACTACCCGGCTCCCTACCTGACCAACGACAACCTGGAGTACTTCCAGGACGCGTACGAGATCGGGTACGAGAAGATCATCGACACCTACGCGGCGGCCACCCAGCACGTCGACCAGGGCCTGTCGCTGACGTTGTTCTTCAAGGACACCGTCACCACCCGCGACGTGAACAAGGCGCAGATCTACGCCTGGCGCAAGGGAATCAAGACGCTGTACTACATCCGGCTGCGGCAGATGGCGCTCGAGGGCACCGAGGTGGAGAACTGCGTGTCCTGCATGCTGTGACGAATCTTGCCGGTACACATCGAAACTCAGGTAGGGAAAGACAGATGACCTCCGCACCCCGCGCGCATTCGCCGTCCCACGGCGCCCACGTCAAACTCGTCGACCGTGTCTCGGCGATCAACTGGAACCGCGTTCCGGACGAGAAGGACTCGGAGGTGTGGGACCGTCTCACCGGCAACTTCTGGTTGCCCGAGAAGGTTCCGGTGTCCAACGACATCCCGTCGTGGGGCACGCTCACCGAGTACGAGCAGGAACTGACCATGCGGGTGTTCACCGGTCTGACCCTGCTCGACACGATCCAGGGCACCGTCGGCGCCGTGTCGCTGATCCCGGACGCGGTGACCCCGCACGAGGAGGCGGTGCTCACCAACATCGCGTTCATGGAGTCGGTGCACGCCAAGTCGTACTCGAGCATCTTCTCGACGCTGTGCTCCACCCGCCAGATCGACGACGCGTTCCGCTGGTCGGAGGAGAACGAGAACCTGCAGCGCAAGGCTCAGATCGTCCTCGACTACTACCAGGGCGACAGTCCGCTCAAGCGCAAGGCCGCTTCGACCCTGCTCGAGTCGTTCCTGTTCTACTCGGGCTTCTACCTGCCGATGTACTGGTCGTCGCGGGCGAAACTGACCAACACGGCGGACATGATCCGGCTGATCATCCGCGACGAGGCGGTGCACGGCTACTACATCGGCTACAAGTACCAACGCGGACTCGAGCAGATCACCCAGGCCGAGCGCGACGAGCTCAAGGACTGGGTCTTCGAGCTGCTCTTCGAGTTGTACGACAACGAAACCCAGTACACCGCAGACCTCTACGACGAGGCCGGCCTCACCGAGGACGTCAAGAAGTTCCTGCGGTACAACGCCAACAAGGCCCTGATGAACCTCGGCTACGAGGCGCTGTTCCCCAAGGACGAGACCGACGTCAACCCGGCGATCCTGTCCGCGCTGTCGCCGAACGCCGACGAGAACCACGACTTCTTCTCCGGGTCGGGCAGCTCGTACGTGATCGGTAAGGCAGTCGTCACCGAGGACGAGGACTGGGACTTCTGATCCCCCACCCGCTGTGACCGAATGTCACATGGGTTCGATGTGATCGAACCCATGTGACATTCGGTCGTCGGGCTCAGTTCGAGTAGCCGTTGAGGGTGTTGCGTACGTCCGTCAGAACGGCTTTCGCGGCCACCGGGCCGGGCGTGGACCACACGAGGTCGTCCACTGCGAACAGCCGGCCGTCGGTGACCGCCCCGAGGTCGAGCCAGGCCTCGGAGTCCATCACCTCACTGCCGTGTGCGACGCCGTCCTCGCCGGCGAATCGGACGTAGATCAGGTCGCCCTCCGCGGCGGCCGGGTCGTCCTCGTCGAGCGGGGCGGCGGCACTCCCGTCCTGCACACCGAACCGCTGTGCGGGCGGGCGCGCGACGCCGGTGTCGGCGAGGACCTGGCCGGCGAACGACGCGGTGCCCTCGACGACCGCGCCGTCACCGGTGAACCGCACGATCGACGCCTGGGTCTGTGACGCGGTCGTCGCCGTGCCCACGTCCGTTGCGGTGGCGCGGTAGTCGTCGAGCACTCGGCCGGCCGCCTGTGAGCGCCCGAGTGTCTCTGCGGCGCGGAGGAACTGCTGCCGCCAGAACACCGGATCGGAGCCGACGAGCACCGTCGGAGCGACGTCGCCGAGGCGGCGGTAGAGCTCCGGGTCGGCCGAGGAGCCGAGGATCAGATCGGGCTCCGCACCGTCGATGAGCGCGACGTCGGGCGCCGACGTCGCGCCCACCGAGGGCAGTTCGGCGATGCCGGTGCCGAGGTACTCGGCACGGGCGACGTCGGTGGTCGTGCCGACCACGCGCTCCCACAGGCCCAGTGCGCACACCGCGTCCATCGCGGCAGCGTCGAGGACGACGATCCGCTGCGGGTCGACGGGCACCTCGGAGATGCCGCCGGTGTGGATCACCGATCGGGTGCCGCCGGCGGGCTGGCCCGGATCGAGGGGACTGGGTAGCGCGCACGCGGTCGTGGTGTCGCGTTCGATGCCGACGACGGCAGCCCCGGCGATGCGGGTGGTCGTGCGCACGATGCTGCTCGCCGGATCGTCGGTCGTCTCCGCGCATCCCGCCAGGCCGAGTGCCGCCACGGCAGTGAGGGCGACGGTGCACGTGACGGCGCGGGACCGGGACGCTGCGGGCATACGACCACTCCTGTCTAGGGGACGGTCCAGGTTAACTGGTGTGCGGATCGACCCCGAAAGCCTCGGCGAGGTCGTCGAGGATCTTGTGCGCGCCCTGGACGGACACCGGCGTCATCCAGAGGCTGTCGTCCACGTCGACCTTCCGGCCGCGCAGGTTCTGCCACAGCGGATTGGACAGGAACGGCTGCGCCGCCGCCTCGGACTTGCCCTCCCCGTCGCGGTACATGCTGACGAAGATCACATCCGCATCCGCCTCGCCGATGAGTTCGGGGCTGATCGCATTCATGATGCTGCTCGGATCGGCCGGATCGGGTCCCTGGCTCGCGGGCCGGGCCAGGCCGGCATCCTCGAGGACGATGCCGCTGAACGACGTGGTGCGGTAGAGGCGGGCGGTGGGCTCGCCGGCGAAGCGGACCACCGAGACGGTGGGGTTGCCGGCCGTGGCGTTGATCTCGTCGCCGATGGCTTTCGCCCGGGCCTCGTAGTCGGCGATCTTCTGCTCGGCGAGGTCCTCCTTGCCGAGGGCTCGCGCGGCGAGCCGGATGTTGTCCTTCCAGGTCGGTCCGGTGCTCTGGGAGAACACCGTCGGTGCGATGGCGGACAGCTTGTCGTAGTTCTCGCCGTCGCGCACGTCCGCGGACAGGATCAGATCGGGCTGCAGAGCGGCGACCTTCTCGAGACTCGCATCGGACACCGCGCCGACCGACGTCGCGTCCGCGGCGAACTGCTCGCGCGTGTCACCGAGGTAGTCGGGCAGGCCCTCGGTGCGGTAGTCGACGTAACCGACGAGTTCGGATTCGAGGAGCAGCGTCGCATCCGCATAGCTGGTGTCGAGCGCGACGACCCGAAGCGGCGGGGAGTCGAGAGTGGTCGTTCCGCGGAAGTGCTCGACGGTACGGGGGAAGCCCGCGGTGGCCGGGGCCTGCTCGGCCGTCTCGCCGGAGGAGCAGCCGGCGAGCAGCACGGCCGTGAGGGTCGTCGCGAGCGCGGCGATGCCGCGGCGCAGGGGGAGGGGGTGCACGGTGAACCTCGTCTCTCGGGACCTTCATACTTAGGAGACGCTTACCTTATGTCCTGGAGGAAACGGGAGGTGCGGGGGGTGGTGGACGGCCCCCGGGTTGCGTGGGTCACAGACCCCCGTGGGTATGCTCGAGGGCCGAGTACGACACTGAGTAGGACCCGGTGAGCGTGCGGTGGTCGCACCGTCTACGATTCGATCAGCGCAAGCCAGAGAACGTTCGCCTCGCACTGCGAGTCGAGCGCGCAATCAGGAGGATTAGTGACTGCCGTAGCGCCCCAGCCAGTCCCGGAGATAGCTGCAGCGAGGCCGTACCCGCCGCGGCAGGGACCCAAGGGCTCGTTCTTCTACAAGATGATCACGACCACGGATCCCAAGATGCTCGGGATCATGTACATGGTCACCTCGTTCGCGTTCTTCCTCATCGGCGGCGTGATGGCTCTGCTCATCCGCACCGAACTCGCGGTTCCGGGTCTGCAGTTCCTGTCGAACGAGCAGTACAACCAGCTGTTCACCATGCACGGCACGATCATGCTGCTGATGTACGCGACCCCGGTCGTGTTCGCCTTCGCGAACTACATCCTGCCGCTGCAGATCGGCGCCCCCGACGTCGCGTTCCCGCGCCTGAACTCCTTCAGCTACTGGCTGTACCTGTTCGGCGCCACGATCGTGACCGCCGGCTTCATCACCCCCGGTGGTGCGGCCGACTTCGGCTGGACCGCGTACAGCCCGCTCACCAGCGAGCTGCACTCGCCCGGCGTCGGCGGTGACTTCTGGGTCCTCGGCCTCGGTGTGATGGGTCTGGGCACCATCCTCGGTGCGGTCAACTTCATCACCACCGTGGTGTGCCTGCGCGCCCCCGGCATGACCATGTTCCGGATGCCGATCTTCACCTGGAACATCCTCATCACCAGCGTGCTGATCCTCCTGGCGTTCCCGCTGCTGACCGCTGCGTTCTTCGGCCTCTTCGTCGACCGCCACCTCGGTGGGCACATCTTCGACCCCGCCAACGGCGGTGTCATGCTGTGGCAGCACCTGTTCTGGTTCTTCGGTCACCCCGAGGTGTACATCATCGCGCTGCCGTTCTTCGGCATCGTCTCGGAGATCTTCCCGGTCTTCTCCCGCAAGCCGATCTTCGGCTACACCGGCCTGGTCTACGCGACCCTGGCGATCGCGGCGCTCTCCATCGCGGTGTGGGCGCACCACATGTACGCCACCGGCGCCGTGCTGCTGCCGTACTTCTCGTTCATGACGTTCCTGATCGCGGTGCCCACCGGCGTGAAGTTCTTCAACTGGATCGGCACCATGTGGAAGGGGCAGCTGACGTTCGAGTCGCCGATGCTGTTCTCGGTCGGGTTCATCGTCACCTTCCTGTTCGGCGGCCTGTCCGGCGTCATCCTCGCCAGCCCGCCGCTCGACTTCCATGTCCACGACTCGTACTTCGTCGTCGCGCACTTCCACTACGTGCTCTTCGGCACCATCGTGTTCGCCACCTACGCCGGCATCTACTTCTGGTTCCCGAAGATGACCGGGCGCATGCTCGACGAGCGCCTCGCCAAGTGGCACTTCTGGCTGACCTTCGTCGGCTTCCACACCACGTTCCTGGTGCAGCACTGGGTGGGCAACGAGGGCATGCCGCGCCGCTACGCCGACTACCTGCCGTCGGACGGGTTCACCACCTTGAACATCGTCTCGACCGTCGGTGCCTTCGTCCTCGGCGCCTCGACGCTGCCGTTCCTGTGGAACGTGTTCAAGAGCTACCGGTACGGGCAGGTCGTCACGGTCGACGACCCGTGGGGCTACGGCAACTCCCTCGAGTGGGCTACCACCTGCCCGCCGCCGCGGCACAACTTCTACGAGCTGCCGCGCATCCGCTCCGAGCGCCCCGCGTTCGAGCTGCACTACCCGCACATGGTGGACCGCATGCGTGCCGAGGCCCATGTCGGCCCGGGCAGCAACAAGCACAACCATGTGGCGCTGAGCGAGGGTGCCGAAAGGACCCCCGCCGACCGCTGATCCGTACCCCGGATCGACGCCTCCCGAGGCCCCGCCCGTCCCCGACGGGCGGGGCCTCGCGCGTTCTGCCGAGGGGACCCCTGCTCACTCGGCACCCCGTTCACCTGCCACAATGAGTGGGCAAGTGCCGCGACTGACGAAGGATCGGAGACGTAGGTGGCGTCTGACACCGCGATGCTGGTGACTGTGACGGGGCCGGACCATCCCGGCGTGACCTCGGTGCTCTTCGCGGCGCTCACCCGGCACGACGTCGATCTGCTCGACGTCGAGCAGGTCGTGATCCGCGGCCGGCTCACCCTCGGGGTGCTCGTCTCCTGCCCCGCAGATCCCGACGCGCTGCAGGACGAGATCGAGGCCGCCATGGCGACCATCGGCATGCACGCCCAGGTCCAGACCGGTGTCGAGCCGGGTATCGGCTCGTCCGTGTCCACACACGCCCTCGTGGTCCTCGGCAGCCCCGTCAGCGCCCGGGCCCTGCGCTCGGTGGGCCGCGAACTTGCACGGCAGGGCGCCAACATCGACTCCATCCGGGGAATCGCCGACTACCCGGTGACCGGACTCGAACTCATGGTCACCGCCGCCGACCCCGGTTCCGAGGCCGACGCCCGACTGCGGGCCGGGCTCGCCGAGCTGGCCGCCGGCCTCGAGGTCGACATCGCCGTGGAACGCGCCGGTCTCGCCCGTCGCTCGAAGCGGCTGATCGTGTTCGATGTCGACTCCACCCTCGTCCAGGGCGAGGTGATCGAGATGCTTGCCGCACACGCCGGCGTGGAGGACAAGGTCCGCGCTGTCACCGAGGCAGCCATGCGCGGCGAGATCGACTTCACCGAGTCGCTGAACCAGCGGGTCGCCACCCTTGCCGGCTTGCCCGCATCGGTCATCGACGAGGTCGCCGAGAACCTCGAACTCACCCCCGGTGCCCGGACCACCATCCGCACACTGCGGCGTCTCGGGTTCCGCTGCGGCGTCGTCTCCGGGGGCTTCCGCCAGGTCATCGACGGTCTCGCCCACGAACTCGAACTGGATTTCGTCCGGGCCAACACCCTCGAGATCGTCGACGGCAAGCTCACCGGCCGCGTCGTCGGTGAGGTGGTGGACCGGGCCGCCAAGGCGCGCGCCCTGCGGGAGTTCGCCGCCGAGGCCGGCGTGCCGATCGAGCAGACCGTCGCCGTCGGCGACGGCGCCAACGACATCGACATGCTCGGAGCGGCCGGACTCGGCATCGCGTTCAACGCCAAGCCGGCGCTGCGTGAGGTCGCAGACACGGCTCTGTCCCACCCGTACCTGGACGCGGTGCTGTTCGTCCTCGGCGTCACCCGCGACGAGGTCGAGGCCGCCGACCGGGTCGACGGCACCCTGCGCCGCGTGCCCCTCGACACCGGTGCCTGAAACCACCGCACCGCACGGTGCCGATGTCGTGGCTCGCCACGGTGCCGATTTCGTGGCTCGCCACGGTGCCGATGTCGTGGCTCGCCCCGGTGCCGATGTCGTGGCTCGCCACGGTGCCGATTTCGTGGCTCGCCACGGTGTCCTCGCCCGGGGCTACGGGCATCGACCCGACCCGGACGACCCGGGGGCGGTGCTCGCGATGCCGATCGTGCTGCACATCCCCAAGCAGGACCCGCCTGCCCGCAGCGCACTCCTCGAGGCCGCTGCGATGGCGACGGTCGCGTTGTGCCTGGATCCGCGCGTCGGGACCGGACCGGAAGGCGAACCGGGACCGTGGCGCGAGCCCTATCTCGCGTGGACCGACGCGCGAATCCGCAAGGTCAGCCGCCGCGCCCGCGGCGCTCAGTGGCGCGCCGCGCAGGAGGTCGACGGAATCACCGTCGAACACCGCGGTGCGCAGGCCCGGGCGCTGGTCCCCGGACCCGTGGGACACCTGGATCCGCGCATCTCGCGGTTGCAGATCGGGGGCACGGACCTGCCACACGACACTCCGGACGATCCGCCCGCCGGCGTTCCGGTGCTGTGGATCGATGCCGCGCTCGACATGACGGTCGGGAAGGCCGCGGCGCAGGTCGGCCACGCCGCGATGCTGTTCGCCGGCGCCCTCGACGCCGAGCATGCCGGCGCCTGGGCCGAATCCGGTTTCGTGTGTGCCGTGCGTGATGCCGACCCCGTCCGGTGGCGGCACCTGACGAAGCGGGTCGCGGACGGCACGGCCGTGGCGGTGCGCGACGCCGGATTCACCGAAGTGGCTCCGGGGTCGGTGACGGTGATCGCCGTCCCGGGCTGATCACTTCGTGATCCGGAACACGAGCAGGGTCGGCCCCGTCAGGGGCAGCGTCGTGCCGGCGGGCAGCGGTGTGAGGTCCGCCGGTTCGCCGTCGACGGAGCTCGAGTCGAAGACACACACCATATCGCCGCGATACCACTCGGCCCGGCCGAGTGTGACGGCGGCGGGTCCGCCCGCGTGGAGCACGAGCAGACCGCTGCTGTCCGCCAGCGGAACGCCCGCGCGGGTGACCGTGCCCAGCTGCGAGCCGTCCACCCACGCCTGCAGCGTCCGCCGGTCTTCGTCGAGCCAGTCCGCGTCCTGCAGTTCTCGCCCGTCCGCGCCGAACCACACCAGATCGGGGTAACCGACCTGACGGGCCCGACCGTCGAAGAAGCGGCCCTGCCGCAGCACCGGGACCACCTTGCGCAGACGCAGCGCCTGCCGCACGAACTCCACCAGGTCCCGGTCCGCGTGCTCCCAGTCGAGGGGCCAGGCGTCGCGGACCGGGACGTCGGCAGGCACACAGTAGGCATTGTTGTTGCCACCCTGGGAGTGCCCGAACTCGTCCCCGGCGAGCAGCATCGGGGTACCGGTCGACAGCAGCAGAGTCGCGAGGAGCGCACGCACGTGCCGGGCGCGAGCAGCCACGACGAGGGGGTCGTCCGTGGGTCCTTCGACGCCGTGGTCGACGGATTCGTTGTTGTCACTCCCGTCACGGCCCTGCTCGCCGTTGGCCTCGTTGTGCTTGCGGCGATAGCTGACGAGGTCGGACATCGTGAAGCCGTCGTGCGCCGTGACGAAGTTGATCGACATCCACGGTCGGCGGGTGTGCCGGCCGTAGAGGTCCTCCGAGCCCGCGAGCCGGGAGGCGACCTCCCGAATTCCCGCCCCGCGTGCCCAGAAGCGCCGTACCGAGTCGCGGTAGCGGTCGTTCCACTCCGACCACTGGGGACCGATGTTGCCGAGCTGGTAGCCGGGCAGGGTCGCGTCCCAGGGTTCGGCGATCAGCTTGAGCCGGGTGAGGACAGGGTCGGTGGTGATCGCGGTGAACACTGCCGCGCGCGCGTCGAAGTCGCCGCCCCGAGGGCGGGCCAGTGCACTGGCGAGGTCGAACCGGAAGCCGTCCACGCCCATTTCCGTCGCCCAGTACCGCAGGCTGTCGCAGATCATCCGCACCGCCACCGGGGAACTGCCGTCGACGGTGTTGCCGCAGCCCGTCAGATCGATGTCGTGGCCGGTGGCATCGAGGAGGTAGTAGCCGGGTGCGTCGAAGCCCCGCCAGGACACGTGCGGGCCGTCCACCGACCATTCGCAGGTGTGGTTGTAGACCACGTCGAGGATCACTTCCAGTCCCGCCTCGTGCAGCGTGTCGACCATCGTCCGGAACTCCGCGATCTCGTTGCCGGGAGTGGTCGCGTAGCCGGGGTGCGGTGCGAAGTACGACGCGGTGGAGTAACCCCAGTGGTTGCGCATGCCGCGGACCCGTACTGGTGGCTCGGTGAGGAAGGCGTGCACGGGCAGCAGTTCGACGGCGGTGACACCGAGGCCGACCAGGTGGTCGAGGACGGCGGGCGCCGTCAGCCCCAGATAGGTGCCACGCCACTGTTCGGGGACGTCGGGATGGCGGGCGGTGTAGGAGCCGACGTGCAGTTCGTAGATCACCGTCTGCTCCCACGGCGTGCCCGGCCGGTGGTACCGGGACCCGGCGGGGGTGTCGGTCACCACCGACAGCGGTGTGTGGCCCAGCGAGTCCACGGTCGACGCCTCACCGAACGGGGTGCGTTCGTAGCCGAGGAGGCGGCTCATGTCGCCGATGTCGCCGGTCAGCTGCCGACCCCACGGGTCGAGCAGCAGCTTGTGCGGGTTGGCGCGGAGCCCGGTCCGGGGCTGCCACGCGCCGTGCACGCGGTATCCGTAGCGCTGGCCCGGGCGGACTCCCGGCACCTCACCGTGCCAGACGCCGTACGTCTTGTCCGGCAGGTCGATGCGGTCCTCGCGACCCGTGTCGTCGATCAGGCAGAGCTGGACGCGGCTGCCGTGGGGTGCGTGCACCGCGAACCGGGTCCCGTCGTCGCCGGGGAAGGCGCCCAGAGGAAAAGGACCGGCGCCGGACCGGGCGACGGCAGGACCCGCCGGCGGCTCGCCGGGTACCGGTGAAGGGTGCGGAGGGGGCGAGGGGTACGACACGGAAGTGATCCTGCCGTGAACCGGGCTCGCGCGTACGCAAAGATGGTCGGCGTGGCCAAACCTGATCCCGATCTGCTCATCGAATTCGACGACGTGCTCGTACGGCGGGGCGGCAACGTCCTCGTCGGTCCCGTGTCCTGGAAGGTGGAACTCGACGAACGTTGGGTGATCCTCGGGCCGAACGGAGCGGGCAAGACGTCGCTGCTGAGGATCGCTGCGGCTGAGACGTTCCCCACATCGGGGACGGCGCACGTGCTGGCGGAGACGTTCGGGAAGACCGACCTGTCCGAGCTGCGACCGCGGATCGGGATGTCGTCGTCGGCGCTGGCGAACCGTGTCCCGTCCGACGAGAAGGTCGTGGACCTGGTGATCTCCGCGGGGTACGGCGTGCTCGGGCGCTGGCGCGAGCGGTACGACGAGGTGGACAGTGCGCGTGCCGTGGAGATGCTCGAGAGCCTCGGCGCCGAGCATCTGGCCGACCGCACCTACGGCACCCTCTCCGAGGGGGAGCGCAAGCGTGTCCTCATTGCCCGCGCGTTGATGACAGACCCGGAACTGCTGTTGCTCGACGAGCCTGCGGCCGGCCTGGATCTCGGGGGGCGTGAGGAACTCGTGGCTCGGCTCGGAGTACTGGCGGCCGATCCGGACGCTCCGGCCATTGTGCTGATCACCCATCACGTGGAGGAGATCCCGCCGGGCTTCACCCACGCGATGCTCCTCAAGGAGGGGCAGGTGGTCGCGCAGGGCCTTCTCGACGACGTGATCACGGGCGAGAACCTCAGCGAGGCGTTCAGTCAGGCGATCGCCCTGGACAAGGTGGACGGCCGGTTCTTCGCCCGCCGCAGGTACCAGCCCGGGCGGCACCGCCGCGCGTAGCGGAGCGGAGCCGTGGCCAGGCGGCACCGCCGCGCGTAGCGGAGCGGAGCCGTGGCCAGGCGGCACCGCCGCGCGTAGCGGAGCGGAGCCGTGGCCAGGCGGCACCGCCGCGCGTAGCGGGGCGGAGCCGTGGCCAGGCGGCACAGCCGCGCGTAGCGGGGCGGAGCCGCGGCCGAAAGCACGGCCGCGCGTCGTGGGGTGGCGCCGGCAGGTGGATGAGTCGTGGGTCACGTCATGCCGTAACTTGTGCGTATGGCTATCGAACGTTCGGGAGAACTCGCGGCGGCGGTGCCGCTCAAGGATGCCTCGACGGTGATCCTCGTCCGGGACGGCGACCGTGGCGTCGAGGTGTTCCTGCTGCAGCGCGTGCGCGGCATGGCGTTCGCGGGCGGGATGACGGTGTTCCCCGGAGGCGGCGTCGATCCGTCGGACAGCGCTGCAGCGGTGGCGTGGGCCGGCCCGCCCGTGCAGTGGTGGTCGGAGCGGTTCGGCACATCCGAGAACCTGGCGCAGGCGCTCGTTCTCGCGGCGGTGCGCGAGACGTTCGAGGAGTGCGGTGTCCTTCTCGCCGGGCCGACGCCGGACACCGTGGTGGCGGACACGACCGCGTTCGCTCCGGCACGCAGGCAGCTCGAGGCCCGGGAGTTCACCTTCGGTGAGTTCCTCGAGCGCGAGGGTCTGGTGCTGCGGGCGGACCTGCTGCGGCCGTGGTCGAACTGGATCACGCCGGTCGGGGAGGGCCGTCGTTACGACACCAGGTTCTTCGTGGCGGCGGCCCCGGAGGGGCAGATTGCCGACGGTGACACGAGCGAGGCCGACGCGGTGCGGTGGCAGACTCCACAGGAGGCGATCGCGCACTGGCAGGAGGGTGGAAGTGTGCTGCTGCCCCCGACCTGGAGCCAGTTGACGGCATTGTCGCGGTTCGGTTCGGTCGCGGAGATCCTCGCTGCGGAGCCGCAGATCACGCCGATTCTGCCGACCCTGATCACGGGAGACGAGGAGCTTCGGGTGGAGTTCCCCGAGCAGGACGGCTACTACGAGGCGGGGCCGCATCCGTGGGCCGCCCGGGGTGCCAACTAGCCTGTGCCTCATGGCTGAATTCGTGACGCTCGAGGTCTCCGACGGTATCGGCACCATCCGGCTCGACCGGCCGCCGATGAACGCACTCAACCGGCAGGTTCAGGAGGAGATCCGGGCCGCTGCTCGCGAGGCGACCGTGAACTCCGACGTCAAGGCCGTGATCGTCTACGGCGGGGAGAAGGTGTTCGCTGCCGGCGCGGACATCAAGGAGATGGCGGAGCTGAGCTACGTGCAGATGAGCGAGATCATCGCGGACCTGCAGTCGGCGCTCGGGTCGGTGGCGGACATCCCGAAGCCCACGGTCGCTGCGATCACCGGCTATGCGCTGGGCGGCGGTCTCGAGCTCGCGCTGGGTGCGGATCGGCGGATCGCCGGCGACAACGCGAAGGTCGGAGTGCCGGAGATCCTGCTCGGCATCATCCCGGGCGGCGGCGGAACCCAGCGCCTGGCTCGCCTGATCGGCCCGTCGAAGGCCAAGGATCTCGTGTTCACGGGCCGTTTCGTCGCGGCAGACGAGGCTCTGCAGATGGGGCTGGTCGACGAGGTCGTCGCCCCGGACGAGGTATATGCCGCGGCGCGCACGTGGGCATCGCAGTTCCCCCGGGGCGCCACCCGCGCGCTGGCGGCGGCGAAGGCAGCGATCGATCAGGGTCTCGATACCGACCTGGACACGGGCCTGAAGATCGAGCAGCACGTCTTCGCGGGCCTGTTCGCCACGAAGGACCGCACGATCGGCATGGAGTCGTTCGTGGCCAACGGTCCGGGAAAGGCGGAGTTCGTGGGGGAGTAGGCACCCCGGAACTGGAACTTGTTCACAGCTTACCGATGGGTAGGATGCCCTTCATGACTGCAAGCAGGACCGACGGGGTCGACCCCGCGCCGAACCCGCACGCCACTGCCGAGGAGGTTGCGGCCGCCCTTCAGGACACCAAGCTCGCGCAGGTGCTCTACCACGACTGGGAGGCCGAGACCTACGACGAGAAGTGGTCGATCTCCTACGACGAGCGCTGCATCGACTACGCGAGGGGCCGTTTCGATGCGGCCGCGGGCGAGCAGCCCCTCCCGTACGGGCGGGCCCTCGAACTCGGTTGCGGCACCGGTTTCTTCCTGCTGAACCTCATGCAGGCCGGAGTCGCGCGGACCGGCTCGGTCACCGACCTGTCGCCCGGCATGGTCAAGGTGGCGCTGCGCAACGCCGAACATCTCGGTCTCGAGGTGGACGGCCGGGTGGCCGACGCCGAGACGATCCCGTACGACGACGACACCTTCGACCTCGTCGTCGGGCACGCGGTGCTGCACCACATCCCGGACGTCGAGCAGTCGTTGCGCGAAGTGCTGCGGGTGCTGAAGCCGGGTGGCCGGTTCGTGTTCGCCGGTGAGCCCAGCACGGTCGGAAACTTCTACGCGCGCTGGCTCGGCCGGCTCACGTGGGAGGCCACCACCACCGTCACCAAGCTGCCGTTCCTGCGGGACTGGCGGCGGCCGCAGGCCGAACTCGACGAATCCTCGCGCGCCGCGGCGCTCGAGGCGGTCGTCGATCTGCACACCTTCGACCCGTCGGACCTGGAACGGATGGCGGCCTCGGCCGGCGCGGTGCAGGTGAAGGCCAGCAGCGAGGAGTTCGCGGCCGCGCTGCTGGGCTGGCCGGTCCGCACCTTCGAGGCCGCGGTGCCCGCGGAGAAGCTGGGCTGGGGCTGGGCGCGCTTCGCGTTCGGTGGGTGGCGGACGCTCAGCTGGGTGGACGAGAAGGTCCTCCGGCACGTCGTCCCGCGCAGCTTCTTCTACAACGTCATGATCACCGGCGTGAAGCCGTAGGGTGGGTTACGCGTTCACCCTCGCCGACGTCGCGTACCTGCGTTCGGCGCAGGGGGCGGCCGATCTCGCGGAGGTGGCCGCCCGGGAGCTGTCCACGCGCACGCGCCTGGTCGACATCGGCTGGGCGCGTACGCGTTTCGGCGACCGGGCCGCTCCGCTGATCGAGACGGTGCTGGTGCGCCGCAAGGCGGTCGCGAAGCTGCCCGCCGCGGGCGGTTGGCTGTCGACCGACGACGCTCTGCAACAGGCGACGCCGGCGCCCGTCGCCGCGCACCGGGCACGCCGGCTCTCCGGTCGGCGGGTCCACGACGTGACGTGCTCGATCGGGGCGGAACTCGCGGCCCTGACCGGGGTCGCCGAGATGGTGGTCGGCAGCGACCTCGACCCGGTTCGTCTCGCGATGGCCGAGCACAACGTTCCCGGAGTGGCGCTGGTCCGTGCCGACGCGCTGCGGCCGGTCACCCGTGGTACCACCGTGATCGCCGATCCGGCCCGTCGTTCCGAGGGCCGGCGCACCCACGATCCGGCAGCACTGATGCCGCCACTGCCCGACCTGCTCGACGCCTATGCCGGGCGCGACCTGGCCGTCAAGTGTGCCCCGGGGCTGGATTTCGATGCGCTGGACTGGCCGGGGGAGGTCGAGGTCGTCTCGCTCGACGGGGGTGTCCGTGAGGCGTGCCTGTACTCCCCGGGTCTCGCGGCGCCGGGTGTGCGGCGACGGGCGAGCGTGTTGCGTTCGGACGGTGCCGGGTTCGAGATCACCGACGCGCAGCCGGACGAGCTGCCCGAGCGGGAACCGGGGGAGTGGATCGTCGATCCGGACGGGGCGATCGTGCGTGCGGGACTGGTGCGGCACTACGCGGCGGCACACGGTCTGTGGCAACTCGATCCGCGCATCGCGTATCTCACCGGCGACGCACTCCCCGCGGGACTGCGTGGATTTCGCATCCTCGACCGGTTGAAGTACTCGGAAAAGTCTCTGCGGCAAACCCTTTCGTCGATGGGCTGCGGGGTGGCGGAGATCCTCGTTCGGGGGGTCGACGTCGATCCGGCGGTGCTCCGGCCGCGGCTCAAGCTCCGCGGTTCGCGGTCGCTGAGCGTCGTGCTGACGCGGATCGGCCGCACCCCGACGGCATTCGTCTGCGAGCCCAGTCGCTGAGCGTGCCGGGCCCGATCCCGTGCGACCATTGATATGCAAGCAAACACTTGCGTATCATGGGTGGTGTGGTCGACGTCTTCAAAGCGCTGGCGGATCCGACCCGCCGGGCCATCCTCGACGAGCTCGTCGAGCGGGACGGCCAGACGCTGTTCGAGCTGTGCACCCGGCTGATCTCGCGGCACGGCCTGGGTTCGTCCCGGCAGGCGATCTCGCAGCACCTGGCAATCCTCGAGGAGGCCGGTCTGGTCCGGACCCGCCGCGAGGGGCGGTCGAAGTTCCACCACGTGGACGTTGCACCACTGCACGGCCTCGCCGACCGATGGACGGTCGCGCAGCGAAAGGAGTCGCAGTGAAGGTCACCCTCACCAGTGTGTTGGTCGACGACCAGGACAAGGCGCTCGCCTTCTACACCGAAGTCCTGGGCTTCGTGAAGAAGACCGAGGTCCCCCTGGGCGAGGCGCGGTGGCTCACCGTCGTCTCGCCGCAGCAACCGGACGGGCCGGAGGTGGTGCTCGAACCCGACGGGCATCCCGCCGTCCGCCCCTTCAAGGAGGCCCTCGTCGCCGACGGCATCCCGTTCACCTCGTTCGCGGTCGACGACGTGCACGCCGAGTACGAGCGGCTGCGCGGCCTCGGGGTGCGGTTCACCCAGGAGCCCCTCGAGATGGGCGGTGTCACCACCGCCGTATTCGACGACACCTGCGGCAATCTCATCCAGATCGCCGGCTGACCCGAATCGCCGCGCGCGGCGATTCGGGTCAGCGGAGCACGTACACCTCGCCCGGCAGGGTCGTCGTGACGAACTCACCGGACGGCCCGACCGCGGTGCCGACCGAGAAGCCGGCCGCGCCGGGCAGGGTTTCCGCGTCGAGCGTCTCCCCGCTCGCGGCGTCGAACACGAGCGCGGCCAACCCGTCGTCGGCGCGGGCCACCGTGTACCCGAGGCCGTCGGCGGTCAGGGCCGGCACCCCCAACTGGCGCACGTCGTCGCGGCGCCACACGATTTCGGCGGCCTCGCCGGTGTCGCGCAGCGCGACCAGGTCCCCGGTCCGGCCCCCCGGCGCGAGGACCAGCAGTCCCTCGGCGGACACCGCGGGGCCGGCGGAGGCCACGTACCCGAGGCCGTGACTCCACCGGGGTGCCCCGGTCCCGGCGTCGAGTGCCCACAGGGCCCCCTCGCCGTCGTGCACGTACACCGTTGCGCCGTCCGCGGACAGCACGGGACTGGTGGCCGCGCCGCCCGGCAGTTCCGTCTGCGACCATTCCTCGACCACGCGCGCATCGTCGCCGCCGGTGTAGCGCATCGACACGACGGCGGCCCGATCGGCGCCGGGCCGCCACAGGGTCACCAGAATCCGGCCGGTACCGAGATCGACCGCCGGGGTGGTGGCCACCGGGCAGTCCTCCGATCCGCCGAAGCAGGCGACCAGACCGTGGTCGTTCGGCAATCGAGGCACGTTCGTCCCGTCCGTCGCCGCGGGCGTGGGCACGAGGTCGAAGATCGGCGCCGCGTGCTTGCCGGTCTGTGGGTCGAGAACGTTGACCTGCCCGAAATGTGTGACGAACAACAGGTTTCCGTCACCGGTGAACTGTGCGGTTCCCGGCGTGCCGCTCACCGGAATGCGCCAGCGCCGCTGGCCGTGCTCGTTGAACGACACCATCGCGCCCTCTTCGCCGACGTAGATGTTGGCCATACCGTCGACGGCGGGAGTCACCCCGGCGACCCCCGGCGCAAGGCGGGTGCACCACCGCTTGCGGCCGGTGTCGATCTGGAACGAGACGAGGTTGCAGCCCACGGTGGTCGCGCCCGTGACGAAGATCTGCCCGTTGGCGGCGACGCTCGCAGGGGAGGTGACGGCGCCGCCGAGCGGGCGCGACCACGCGGGCGCGACGTCGCGCAGCCCGTCGGCCTGCGCGGTGCTGCTGTTGCGGGCGTCGGCGTACCGCCCCGGCCACGCCCCGGCGGCGAAGACGTCGACCGGGCCGCTGCTGCTGCCGCATCCGGTCAGCACCAATGCCGCCGAGGTCGTCAGCATCACCGTCCGCAGGGCAGCCCGCATCACTCATCTCCTCGCCGTGGCTCGAATGACCCGATGTGCCACACTATCGGGCCGGGTGGCGCACTCCGCGCACGAGGCGGACCGTACGCTGGCAACCATGACGAGCATGTGGGGCGCACCGTTGCGCACGAGGTGGCGCGGTTCCCGGCGGCGGGACCCGGACCAGGCCCGATTCCTCACCGTCGCCTCGCTGCGATGGGTGCTGGCGCACAAGGCGTACACGCCGTGGTACCTGGTGCGATACTACCGTCTGGCCAAGTTCAGGCTCGCGAACCCGCACGTCGTCCTGCGGGGCATGGTGTTCCTCGGCAAGAACGTCGAGATCCACTCCACCCCGGAGCTGTCCAGGCTCGAGATCGGGCGGTGGGTGCACATCGGCGACGGCAACGCCATCCGCTGCCACGAGGGGTCGCTCCGCATCGGAGACAAGGTGGTCTTCGGCAAGGACAACGTCGTCAACACCTACCTCGACATCGAGATCGGCGCCTCGACGCTCGTCGCCGACTGGTGTTACATCTGCGACTTCGACCATCGCACCGAGGACATCACCTATCCGATCAAGGACCAGGGGATCGTCAAGGGCCCGGTGCGGATCGGACCCGACACCTGGATCGCGACGAAGGTCACGGTACTGCGCGGCACCCGCACCGGACGCGGCTGCGTCCTCGGTGCGCACGCGGTGGTCAAGGGCGACATCCCGGACTACAGCATCGCGGTCGGAGCGCCGGCCAAGGTGGTCAGGAACCGTCGCACGGACTGGGAGTCCGGGGCCGCCGACCGCGCCGCCTACGTCGCCGCGCTCGAGGACATCGCGCGCAAGAAGGCCGGCCGCGAACCGGCAGCGGAACCCGGATCCTGATCAGGGGTCCTGCGATGGACTACGCCGACTACCGCCACTACGACGCCGTGGGGCTCGCCGAGCTCGTCGCCGGTCGTGAGGTCACGCCACGCGAACTGCTCGACGCGGCCCTCGCCCGCCTCGAGGCAGTGGAACCGACGCTGAACACCGTCGTACGCCGGCTCGACGAGCAGGCGCGCCGCCGGGCCGACGAGCCGCTCGAGGGCCCGTTCGCGGGTGTTCCGTTCCTGGTCAAGGATCTGCTCCAGGACATCGCCGGGTTACCGACCGGCAGTGGGAGCCGGTCCCTGGCGACCCTGCCCGCCGCGCGCAACGCGGTGGTGGTCGATCGTTGGCTGAGTGCGGGACTCGTCGTGTTCGGTAAGACGAACACCCCGGAGTTCGGGACGAAGGGGGTCACCGAGCCCGTGGCGAACGGCCCGACCCGTAATCCGTGGAATCCCGCGCACACCCCGGGTGGGTCCTCCGGCGGATCGGCGGCGGCAGTCGCCGCCGGCGTGGTCCCGGCGGCCGGCGCGAACGACGGTGGCGGCTCGATCCGCATCCCTGCTGCCTGTTGCGGTCTGGTCGGCCTGAAGCCGGGCCGGGGCCTGGTGCCGAGCGGTCCCGCGGTGGACGAGGACCGGCACGGGGCGGTCAGCAACGGAGTCGTCACCCGGACGGTGCGCGACGCGGCGGTCATGCTCGACGTGCTGGCCGGCGCCGACCCGAACGGACCCTATCTCCCGGCGGTATCGCCGGAGTCGTATGCCTCCGCGGCGAGCGTCCCCCCGCGGGCGCTGCGCATCGGATTCGCGACGGAGTCCCCGATCGGCACGGGGGTCGATCCGGAGGCCGTCGCGGCGGTCGAAGACGCCGCGACGCTGCTCGACGAGCTGGGCCACGTCGTCGAGCCCGCCGCGACGGGAATCGACGAGCGACGGCTGTCCACCGACTGGCTGACGATGTGGTTCGCCTGGCTCGCCGCCGACGTCCGGCAGGCGCGCCGGAGCACCGGGTGTGGGCCCGAGGCGTTCGAGCCGGACACGCGGTTCCTCGCCGCGCTCGGCGACTCCGTCCGGCCGTCGGACTATCTTGCGTCGCTGCGCCGGTGGAACGGGTACACGCAGCAGCTCGGCGCGTTCCACGAGCGGTACGACCTGCTGCTCACTCCGACCCTGGCGTATCCGCCGGCGCGCGTGGGGGAACTGGCCACACCGCCCGCGCTGCAGCGCGCCGCGCGCCTGATCGTGACGGCTCGGCTCGGCCGTGCGGCGCGGTGGGCGGGGTTGATGGACCGCATCGTCGACGAGAACCTGGCCCGGACGCCGTACACCCAGCTCGCGAACATCACCGGGCGCCCGGCGATTTCGGTGCCACTGCACTGGACCGCGGCGGGATTGCCGCTGGGCGTGCAGTTTCTCGGGCCCTTGGGCTCGGAGGGACTGCTGCTCTCGCTCGCGGGTCAGCTCGAACAGGCCCGCCCCTGGGCGCACCGCGAACCCCCGCTGCTGCCGGCCCGGTGAGACGGGCCGGCGCTACCGGTCGGGGAGGGGGCGCTGGGGAATCGTCGGCCGTGAAAGCAGTTGGCGCACACGTCGTTTCGCTTCCGCGTACACCTGGGCGGTCTCGGCGGCCACCAACCGCCAGTCGAAGTCCTCCGTGAGACGCTCGCGCGCCGCCCGCGCCCGCATCTGGGCGGCCGCGGGATCGTCGAGGGTCCGCCGGACCGCCGATGCCAGCCCGGCGACGTCACCGGGGGCGAACGCGAGTCCGGTCTCGCCGTCGACCACCGCCTCCCCGAGGCCGCCCGCGGTCGATGCGACGAGCGGTGTCCCGGCGGCCGCGGCCTCGAGCGCGATGATCCCGAACGGCTCGTAGCGACTCGGCAGCACGATCGCGTCGGCGCGGTGCAGCCGGCCGAGCAACTCGGTGCGGTCGAGGTTGCCGACGAACGTCACCGACCGCGCGACGCGGTGCACACGCGCCTGCTCGCGCAGCCACTCGAACTGGGTGCCCTCCCCGGCGACGACGAGCGTGGTTCCGGGGTGCGTGCGCCGGATCCGGGGCAGGGCGGCGATCGCATCCTGGACCCCCTTCTCGTACTCGAGCCGGCCGACGAACAGCAGTTGCGGCGGCCCGGAGCGCGGCGCCCGCTCCCGGTAGGACCAGGCGGTGACGTCGATTCCGTTGCGGATCACCGTCGCCGGCGGCAGCTCCGGTCCGTAGAGCGCGACGACCTCCTCGTTCATCGAGGCCGAACACGTGATGAGCCGATCGGACTCGTTGGCGAGCCACCATTCGATCGAGTGCACCTGCCGGTTCATGCGGCTCGACAGCCAGCCGCTGTGCCGGCCCGCTTCGCTCGCGTGCAGGGTGGACACGAGCGGCACGTCGAAGTACTCGGCGAGCGCCACGGCCGGGTGTGCGACGAGCCAGTCGTGCGCGTGCACCACATCCGGGTACCAGCCGTCGCCGATTCCGCCCTTGGTCAGATTCAGGCCCGCCCGCACCATGGCATGGCCCATCGCAAGCGTCCAGGGCAGCATGTCCTCGCCGAACTCGAAGTGCGGCGGATCCTCGGCGACGGCCACGACGAGCACCCCCTCGGCGATGTGGCCGATCGTGGGATGGGTACCGGCATCCGTGCCGGACGGCCGGCGCGAGAGCACGACCACCTCGTGCCCGGCGGCGGCGAGTTCGGTGGCGAGGTGGTGCACGTGCCGGCCCAGGCCGCCCACGACGACCGGCGGGTACTCCCAGGAGACGATCAGTACCTTCACGACGGGGCTCCCATCCGATCGGGCAGGCGGCGGGCATCGAGCCCGGGAAACAGATTGTCCGCTCGGTTCCAGCCGGCGGCCAGCCGCGCCGCCGTCTCGTCGCGGCCGGCGGCGACCGCCGCGGCGATCTCCCGCAACGCGTGGGCATGCTTGTGGGCCCGGTCCCGCGCGTAGCCGGCGGCGGTGTCCTTGCTGACCATGAACGCCCAGTCGCTCGACACCGTCAGCAGCGCCTCGCGCAGCATCTGGTCGTGGACCCGGTTGCGCAGCGTGAGGCCCCGGGACCCGGCGCGGACCTTGTCGAGGGTGTCGAGGGTGGTGCGCACGACCTCCTCGTCAAGCTGGACGAGATCGCGTACCTGCTCGCCGGCCCACACCCGCCAGTCCTTCCCGGATCCCCAGGAGCTGTCGGGCAGTTCGACGGGGGCGCCCACGTACCCGCGGTCGCGTGCGTCGGCCAGGGTGCCCACCTCGATGCCCGCCGCCGGCAGTGCCCGCAGCAGTCGTTCCAGGAACAGGGGGCCCTCGTGCCACCAGTGGCCGAACAGTTCGGTGTCGAACGCGGCAACCACCAGGGCGTCGCGCCCGAGGCGCTCGGACTCGCGGCGCAGTCGCCGGCGGATCGTGTCGACGAAGTCGGCCACGTGCCGGTCGACGGCCGCGGACGCCAGGTCGGGGTCGTAGGGTGCCTTGTCCTGGGGGGCGACGGTCCGCCCGGTGACCCGGGCGGGCTTGAGCCCGGTGTCGTGGCAGTAGGTGTGGAAGTCGCGGTAGGCGGCATGGCCCGGATAACCGGACTTCGGCGACCACACCCGGTAGGACACCTGCAGGTCCCGGCCGAAGGCGACGACGTCGGAGTCCCACACGGTCCGCCCGAGAGACGTGTCACCGCGCAGCGCGGGACCGTCCACCATGAAGTGCCCGACCCCGGCGGCGGCGTATCCGGTCTCCATGCCGGGGGTGAAGGCGCACTCGGGAGCCCAGATTCCCGGCGGCGTGTGCGCCCAGCGTGCGTGCGCGTCGGCCAGGCCCTCGACGAGGGAGAATGCCCGCAGCCGAGGGTCGAGCAGCGGCTGGAACGGGTGGGCCAGAGGCCCGCCGAGCAACTCGACCGCGTCGGCGTCGAGGAGTTCGCGGAACACCGGCGATCCGCCGTGGCGCCAACGGGTTTCGAACTGTTCGAGGGCGGCGGTCGCCTGCCGGTGCTCACGGGCCCCGAGCGCGCGGTAGGACGGCTCCCGCATGCCCGCGGCCTCGTGGGCCCGCAACTGCCAGTTGCCCAGCCAGTGGTGCATGCCGGTCAGGCAGTGTGGATCGTCGAGCTGCGCGGCCAGCACGGGTGTCACCCCGAGGGTGACCAGGTGTGTGCGGCCCTCGGCGGCGAGCCGGCGCAGAACATCGGTCACCGGGAGATACGTTGCGGCCCAAGACTGGTAGAGCCATTCCTCGCCGACCGGCCAGCGACCGTGGTGGGCGAGCCACGGCAGGTGCGAGTGCAGCACGAGCGCGAACAGTCCCGGTTCCCGCCGGGGGGCGGGAGTGGTCACCGCGCCGGATCCTTCACCGCGATCGCGACGAGATCGAGACTGGCGTCGATGTTCTCGGGCGCGAGAAGGAAGTCGTCGACTGTCACCGCGGCGACGTCCGCGGTCAGGTCCGCGGGCCAGGGCTCGCCGGCGAGAGCGCGCTCGATCTGGGCGTCGATGAAGGAGCCGCCGTGCTTGGCGTCGAGGGCGCGCAGCACGGGCCCGTGGTGCACCCCGGTGGTGAGCGCGACGCGGAAGCCGGCTCCCTCGAGGAGTTCGTTGAGTTCGGCGGCGTTCAGTTCCCGGGTGTGGAACGGGTTGAGCGGGGTGTCGCGGCCGGGGGAGAACGTGATGCGGTTGGGGGTGCTGATGAGCAGTTCGCCGCCGTCCCGGAGCACCCGGTGGCATTCGCGCAGGAACCCGGACTGGTCCCACAGGTGCTCGATGACCTGGAAGTTGACCACGACGTCCACGGACGCGTCGGCGAGCGGCAGCTCGACGAGGTTGGCGTGCCGCATGTCCACGCGCGGGTACCGGGCACGCACGTGCGCGACGGCACTCTCGTCGTAGTCGAGCCCGACGACGGCGGTCGCGACATCCGCGATCATGTCGGCGCCGTAGCCCTCGCCGGCGCCCGCCTCGAGCACGGTGCGGCCCGCACACCGGGGGAGCAGGTCGCGGTAGACCACCTCGTGGCGGCGGAACCAGTAGTTCTCCTCCGCGATGCCGGGAACGGTGCGTTCACCGGTGAGGGGCAGTCGAGGGGCGTCGCCGGCGGGGACGGTGGATTCGCTCACCGCCCAGACATTAGCCCCACCTTTGTCGACCTCGTCGTCGGTGGTCCAGATCACAGCCGTGCGGCTCCCTTCGTGTGGTTATGGTGAACGAGGTTCCCATCCAAGTTACCAGCGGGTAACTTAGCGTAAGGTAATCTATCGCACACCCCCGTGCGAAGCACGAGAGCTCGGTCAAGGCGTTGCGCCTCGCCGATCCAAGGAAGTCATACACAGGAGGTCGACGTAGACCCATGACGAACATCGTCGTTTTGATCAAGCAGGTCCCCGACACGTGGTCCGAGCGCAAGCTCAGCGACGGCGACTTCACGCTCGATCGCGAGGCCGCCGACGCGGTGCTCGACGAGATCAACGAGCGCGCCGTCGAGGAAGCCCTGCTCATCAAGGAGCGCGACGGCGGGGAGGTCACCGTGCTCACCGCCGGTCCGGACCGCGCCACCGACGCGATCCGCAAGGCGCTGTCCATGGGTGCCGACAAGGCAATCCACCTCAACGACCCGGCCATCCACGGCTCGGACTCGATCCAGACCGCGTACGCGCTCGCGGCGGCTCTCGGCCAGATCGAGGGCGTCGACCTGGTCATCGCCGGCAACGAGGCCACCGACGGCCGGATGGGTGCCGTGCCGGCGATCATCGCCGAGTACCTCGGCCTGCCGCAGCTGACCCACATGCGCAAGCTCAACGTCGCCGACGGCAAGGTCAGCGGCGAGCGCGAGACCGACGAGGGTGTCTTCACCCTCGAGGCCACGCTCCCGGCCATCGTCTCGGTCACCGAGAAGATCAACGAGCCCCGCTTCCCGTCCTTCAAGGGCATCATGGCTGCGAAGAAGAAGGAAGTTCAGGCCCTCACTCTCGCCGACATCGGGCTCGATCCCGAGATCTTCGGCGTGTCCAACGCCGGCAGCACCGTCACCGGTGTCAGCCCGAAGCCCCCGCGTACCGCTGGTGAGCGCGTCGCGGACGAGGGTGACGGCGGCAGCAAGATCGCCGCGTACCTCGTCGGCCAGAAGATCATCTGATCGCACCCACGCGACACAGCAGACATACCAAGGGAGAGAAAGAGCAATGGCAGAAGTACTCGTGCTCGTCGAGCACGCCGAGGGTGCGCTGAAGAAGGTCAGCACCGAGCTGATCACCGCCGCCCGTGCACTGGGTGAGCCCGCCGCGGTCGTGACCGGCCCGGCCGGCACCGCCGACAAGCTGCAGGACGCGCTCGCTGCCGCCGGCGCCGCCAAGGTCTACGCCGCCGAGTCCGACGACATCGACGGCTACCTGGTGACCCCGAAGGTCGACGTGCTGGCCTCGCTCGTGGAGTCCGCCAGCCCCGCCGCGGTGATCACCGCCGCCAGCGTCGAGGGCAAGGAGGTGTCGGGCCGCCTCGCCGCACGCATCGGTTCCGGCCTGCTCTGCGACGTCATCGACGTCAAGTCCGACGGTTCGGCCGTGCACTCGATCTTCGGTGGCGCGTACACCGTCGACGCCAAGGCCAACGGTGAGGTGCCGGTCGTCTCCGTGCGCCCCGGTGCCGTCGAGGCCCAGCCGCAGGCCGGTGCCGCCGAGCGGGTGGACGTCGAGGTTCCGGCGCAGGAGGAGAACGCGGTCAAGGTCACCGCGCGCAACCCGATCGTGGGTGGCGACCGTCCGGAGCTGACCGAGGCGTCGATCGTCGTCTCCGGCGGCCGCGGCGTCGGCAGCGCCGACAAGTTCACCGTCGTCGAGGAGCTTGCCGACTCGCTCGGTGCGGCCGTCGGTGCCTCCCGCGCCGCCGTCGACTCCGGCTACTACCCGGGCCAGTTCCAGGTCGGTCAGACCGGCAAGACCGTCTCGCCGCAGCTGTACGTGGCGCTGGGCATCTCCGGCGCCATCCAGCACCGGGCCGGCATGCAGACGTCGAAGACGATCGTCGCGGTCAACAAGGACGAAGAGGCCCCGATCTTCGAGATCGCGGACTACGGCGTCGTGGGCGATCTGTTCAACGTCGCTCCGCAGCTGACCGAGGAGATCAAGAAGCACAAGGGCTGATTCCCGAGGTCCTGCCACGGCCCCGCACCCGTCCGGGTGCGGGGCCGCGTGCGTGCCGGGGCATGTTCACCGGACGTGCACGGAGGCGACACCGTGCCGCCCCTGCCGCGACGTACCGGCTCGATACACATTGCGCCATGACCACTTTGCTGGCGCCGGCCCGGGACCCGCGGCCGGAGGCGATGCTGTCGGGGCCGCGCTATTCCCTTCTCGTGTCCGCCGACCGGGAACACCGCGAGGCCGCCCAGCGGCTGCGTTACCGGGTCTTCGCCGCAGAACCCGGGTTCCGTCTTCCCGCAGGCATGGCGCCGGGCATCGACGCCGACCGTTTCGACGAGTACTGCGACCACCTGCTGGTGCGCGAGAACCACACCGGCGCGGTGGTGGGCTGCTACCGGATGCTGCCGCCGGACGCCGCCCGCGCCGCCGGGGGCTACTACACCGCCACCGAATTCGACCTCACCGCCCTCGATCCCGACGGTCTGCGGGCGGTGGAGATGGGACGCGCCTGCGTCGACCCCGCCCACCGTTCCGGCTCGGTCCTGTCGCTGATGTGGGCCGGGATCCTGCGCTACCTGCAACTCACCGGGCACAACTGGGTGATGGGGTGCGTGTCGGTGCCGATACGCACCCACCCCGCCGACGTGCCCGGCGCCAACGTACGGGCGGTGCGCGACGTGCTGCTGGCCCGGCACGCGGTCGAAGCGGACCGGCGGGTGCTCCCCCGGAAACCCGTCGTCGTCGACGGCCGCGCCCTCGAGGACATCCCCCCGCCCGCCCGGCCGGTGCTGCCGCCGCTGCTGCGCGGATATCTGCGGCTCGGTGCCCGCATCTGTGGCGAGCCCGCCCACGACCCCGACTTCGGCGTGGCCGACTTCGTGGCGCTGCAGAGCCTCGCCGGTGCCGACGCGCGCTACCTCGACCGGCTGCGGACCGCCGCCGAGAACGCCGAGGCGGCCGCGGGAGCACGGGCGTGAACGCCGCCGGAGGGCGGCCGTGAACACGCGCGCCCACGCCTGGATGCCGGCCAGTCCCTGCGGCGCGGGCTGCCTCCCGGCCGATGCGGGACGCGTGAATTTCGTCACGGCCGCGGGCCGATGGATGCTCGTCGTGGCGGTGCTGACGACCGCCCCGTTCCTGACGGCCGGCCGGCTCCTGCCCCGCCCCGGGCGCCTCGCCGCCCAGCGGGCGTTCGCCCACGTGCTGCTGCGGTGTGCCGGGCTGCGGCTGACGGTGACCGACCTGCGGGGCCGGGACGAGGAGGGCGGGGGCGTGCTCGTCGTCGCCCCGCACGTGTCCTGGACCGACGTGCTCGTCCTCACCGCCGTCGCGCCCGCGGGGTTCGTCGCCCGCAGCGACCTGCTGGAGTGGGGACTGCTCGGCGCGCTGGCCCGGCGGATGCGGGTCATTCCCATCGCGCGCGAACGCCTGCGCGAGCTACCCGTCGTGGTCGCACGAATCCGCGACCGACTCGCGGCGGGGGAGACGGTCGCGGCGTTCCCGGAGGGCACCACGTGGTGCGGCAGGGCGTACGGCGGATTCCGTCCGGCGCTGTTCCAGGCCGCGATCGACGCCCAGCGCCCGGTGCAACCGGTCGGGCTCCGGTACGCCGACGCCGCCGGGACGATCGCCACCAGCCCGGCGTTCGTCGGCGACGAGACGATCGGCGCCTCGTTGCGGCGGCTGCTGCGGCACCGGGGCGTCGTGGTGGAAGTGGTGCTCGCCCCGCTCGAGCGGCCCGGCTCCGATCGCCGCGACCTCGCCGCGCGGTGCGAACGGTCCGTGCGGCGGAACGACGACGGAGCCGAACTCGCCAGGCTCGGCCGCGCCGTCCACGACACCGCCGGCCGGGAGGAACTCCGGGCCGGACGGTGAGGGCGGCGGGCGCGGAGCCCGACCCGCTATCCTGGTCCGGTCATGACCTCGAACCCCGCCGGAGCCTCCGGCACCTCGAAGACCGTCTACCTCGATCACGCCGCGACCACGCCGATGCTGCCCGCGGCCGTGTCGGCGATGACGGAGGTCTTCGCGACGGTCGGCAACGCGTCCTCCCTGCACGGGTCGGGACGCGCGGCGCGCCGCCGCGTCGAGGAGGCCCGGGAGTCCGTCGCCGCGGACCTCGGCGCCCGTCCCTCGGAGGTCGTCTTCACCTCGGGGGGCACGGAGGGCGACAACCTCGCGGTCAAGGGCATCTACTGGGCGCGCCGCGACGCCGATCCGCGCCGTCGCCGGGTGATCGCGAGCGCCGTCGAGCATCACGCGGTGCTCGATGCCGTCGAATGGCTCGTCGCCCACGAGGATGCCGAGGTCACCTGGCTGCCCGTCGAGGCCGACGGGCGGGTCGAGCCGGATGCGCTGCGCCGGGCCCTGGCGGAGCACTCCGACGAGACGGCCCTCGTGTCGGTGATGTGGGCCAACAACGAGGTGGGCACCGTGATGCCCGTCGCCGAACTCGCCGCCGTCGCCGCCGAGTACGGGGTGCCGATGCACAGCGACGCCGTGCAGGCGGTGGGTCATCTGCCGGTGGACTTCGCCGCGAGCGGGCTCGCCGCCATGACGATCGCCGCGCACAAGTTCGGTGGTCCCCAAGGGGTCGGTGCCCTGCTGCTGGGCCGCCAGGTGCCGTGCGTGCCGCTGACGCACGGCGGAGGGCACGAGCGCGACGTCCGGTCGGGAACGCACGACACGGCCGGGATCGCCGGCATGGCCGCGGCGCTGCGCGAGGCGACGGCCCAACTCGGCGAACGCGCCGCCGTCCTCACGGCGCTGCGTGACGAGCTGATCGCCGGCGTGACGGGCGTGGTACCGGACGCGATCCTCAACGGCCCGCGCGGTGCGGACCGCCTGCCCGGCAACGCACACTTCACCTTCCCCGGCTGCGAGGGCGATTCGCTGCTCATGCTGCTGGATGCGGCCGGGATCGAGTGCTCGACCGGTTCGGCCTGCACCGCCGGCGTGGCCAGGCCCAGCCACGTGCTCGTCGCGATGGGTGCGGACCCCCGCACGGCCCGTGGGTCGTTGCGATTCTCGTTGGGCCACACGTCGACTCGCGCCGACGTGGAGGCCGTCGTGGCGGCGCTGCCGCAGGTGGTGGGACGGGCGCGGGCCGCCGGACTGGCCGGCGCCGGTAGTCGAGAGAGGTGACATCGATGAGGGTGCTCGCGGCAATGAGCGGTGGCGTGGACTCGGCGGTGGCCGCGGCCCGCGCGGTCGATGCCGGCCACGACGTCGTCGGCGTGCACCTGGCGCTGTCCACGGCGCCGGGGACGCTGCGGACCGGGTCGCGGGGCTGCTGCTCGAAGGAGGATGCGGGCGATGCCCGCCGGGCCGCCGACGTGCTCGGAATCCCGTTCTACGTCTGGGATTTCGCCGACCGGTTCAAGGAAGAGGTCATCGACGACTTCGTCGAGTCCTACGCCGCCGGCCACACCCCGAATCCGTGCCTGCGCTGCAACGAGAAGATCAAGTTCGCGGCCCTCGCCGACCGAGCCGTGGCACTCGGCTTCGACGCGGTCGCCACCGGCCACTATGCCCGGCTCGAGGACGGCGTCCTGCGACGCGCGGTCGACGCCGGCAAGGACCAGTCGTACGTGCTCGGCGTGCTGACGGCGGATCAGCTCGCGCGTGCGATGTTCCCAGTCGGGGACACCCCCAAGGAACGGATCCGCGCCGAAGCGGCCGAGCGGGGTCTCGCGGTGGCGGACAAGCCCGACAGCCACGACATCTGCTTCATCCCCTCCGGTGACACCCGCGCCTTCCTCGGCGCTCGCATCGGGGTCCGTCCCGGCCGGGTCGTCGACGCACGGTCCGGCGCAGTGCTCGCCGAACACGAAGGGGTGCACGGTTTCACGGTCGGGCAGCGCAAGGGGCTGGGCATCGCCGGCCCGGGCGCGGACGGCCGCCCCCGCTACGTCACCGCGATCGAGCCGGACACCGGCACCGTGAAGGTGGGCTCCGCGGAGGATCTGAAGGTGTGGACGATCCGCGCCGAGCGCGCGGTGTGGTCCAGTGGCACCGCGCCGGCCGGACCGCTCGAGTGCGTCGTGCAGGTGCGCGCCCACGGCGGTGTCGCGGCGGCCGTCGCCGAGACCGTCGGCACCGGTCTCGAGGTGACCCTGCGCGAACCCCTCACCGGCGTGGCCACCGGACAGGCCGTGGTGCTGTACCGGCCGGACGTGGCCGGCGACGTCGTCCTCGGCAGCGGCACCATCGCCGGCACCGGTACGGCGACGACCCGGTGAGCGCGGAATCCTGGTCCGGTGTCGCTACCGGCATCGGCTCGTGGCCCGGCGTCGACGCCCGGGAGTCGGCGGCGACCGTGCTCGGCGAGCTCGAGGCGCTGCCGCACCTGGTCGAGCTGCCGGCCCGGGGCCTCGGGGCCGATCTCGTCGGCCGTACCGGCGCGCTGCTGGTCGACCTGCATCTCGACACGTCCACCACCGGATATCGGCTCGGCGGTCGTCGCGGCGTGGTCGCGGCCCGCGCCGGCGATCTGCTGCGCCGAGACCTTGATGTACTCGAAGAAGCTTGGGAGACAGCGGGACTCGGACCGGGTCGGACTCTGAAGGTGCAGGCGGCCGGACCCTTCACCCTCGCCGCGCACACCGAGCTGGCCGGCGGCCGGCGCGTGCTCACCGACGCCGGTGCCGTGCGTGACCTCGCCGAGTCCCTCGGCGAGGGGCTGGCGCGGCACGCCGCGGAACTGACCCGTCGCCTCGGCGCCGACGTGGTGGTCCAGCTGGACGAGCCCGCGCTGCCCGCCGTCCTGGCCGGGACCCTGACCGGGCGCACGTCCCTCGAGTCGGTGCCCGCGCTCCCCGAGCCGGAGGCGCAGCACCTCCTCGAGACCGCACTGGCGGCGATCGGCCGGCCCGTCGCGGTGCACTGCTGCGCCCCGGGCGTGCCGACGGGGATGCTGCGTCGCAGCGGTGTCGACGCCGTCGCGCTCGACGTCGCGCAGCTCACCGCCGCCGACCTCGACGGAGTCGGTGAGCTGATCGACGCCGGAACGACCCTCCTGCTCGGGCTGGTCCCCTCCACCGCGCCCGACGCCGCCGTCCCCACCTGGCGTGAGCTCGCCGGCCCCGCGACCGCGCTGATCGATCGGCTGGGCTTTCCCCGTGCCACCTTGCGTTCGGTCGGGGTCACCCCGCGTTGCGGCCTGGCCGGCGCCGATCCCGCGTGGGCGCGCCGGGCACTGCGCCTCGCCCGCGACATCGCCGCCGCGTTCACGGACGATCCCGACTCGCTCGGGTCCGCAGCGGCCGGGAACGTCGTATCGCTCGACTAGTCTTTCCGGCGTGAGTGAATCGACGGACGCGCCCACCCAAGCTCCGCCCGACGTGCGTGAGCGCTGGCAGCAACTCGCGGAGGAGGTGCGCGAGCACCAGTTCCGTTACTACGTGCGCGATGCGCCGATCATCTCCGACGGTGCCTTCGACCAGTTGCTCGGCGCGCTGAAGCAGCTCGAGGACGACTACCCGGACCTGCGCGTCCCCGATTCCCCCACCCAGCTCGTCGGGGGCGGCTTCGCCACCGACTTCACCGCCGTCGACCACCTCGAACGGATGCTCAGCCTCGACAACGTCTTCACCGAGGACGAGTTGCGGGCCTGGGTCTCCCGCGTGGAAGCCGAGACCGGCCCGGACCTGCACTACCTCTGCGAGGTGAAGATCGACGGCGTCGCGCTGAGCCTGGTGTACGAGGACGGCCGGCTGCGCCGGGCCGCCACCCGCGGCGACGGCCGCACCGGCGAGGAGGTCACGCTCAACGCTCTCACGATCGACGACATCCCCGAAAGACTCACCGCGACCGAGGAATTCCCGATTCCCCGCGTGCTCGAGGTGCGGGGCGAAGTGTACTTCCGGCTCGAGGACTTCCACGCGCTCAACGCCGCCCTCGTCGCCGAGGGCAAGGCCCCGTTCGCCAATCCGCGCAACACGGCGGCCGGATCGCTGCGGCAGAAGAACCCTGCGGTGACCGCGCGACGGCGCCTCGGGATGATCTGCCACGGGCTCGGCCACGTCGAGGGATTCGAGCCGGTGTCGCTGTCGCAGTCCTACGCCGCCCTCGCCGCCTGGGGGCTGCCCGTCTCCGGGCACACCGCCCGTGTCGTCGGCGTCGACGAGGTCCTCACCCGGATGCGGTACTGGGGTGAACACCGCCACGACGTCGAACACGAGATCGACGGGCTCGTGGTCAAGATCGACGAGGTGTCCCTGCAGCGGCGGCTCGGCAGCACCTCGCGCGCGCCCCGGTGGGCGATCGCCTACAAGTACCCGCCGGAGGAGGTGACCACGAAGTTGCTCGACATCCGCGTCAGCGTCGGCCGCACCGGCCGGGTCACCCCGTTCGCCTACATGGAACCGGTCACGGTCGCCGGATCGACCGTCTCCCTCGCCACGTTGCACAACGCGTCGGAGGTCGCACGCAAGGGGGTGCTGATCGGCGACACCGTGGTGCTCCGCAAGGCCGGTGACGTCATCCCCGAGGTGCTCGGACCGGTCGTGGACCTGCGTGACGGCACCGAACGCGAGTTCGTCATGCCCGCCGAATGCCCCGAGTGCGGGACACCGCTCGCCCCCGCCAAGGAGGGCGACGTGGACCTGCGCTGCCCCAACCAGCGGTACTGCCCGGCGCAGCTGCGCGAGCGGGTCTTCCACGTCGCGGGCCGCGGCGCGTTCGACATCGAGGCGCTCGGGTACGAGGCGGCCACCGCGCTGCTCGAGGCCGGGGTCATCGCCGACGAGGGCGACCTGTTCGACCTGACCGCCGACGACCTGCTGCGCACCTCGCTCTTCCGCACGAAGGCAGGGGCACTGTCCGCCAACGGCGCCCGCCTGCTCGCGAATCTTCGCGCGGCCAAGGACAAGCCGCTGTGGCGGGTGCTGGTCGCGCTGTCGATCCGGCACGTCGGCCCGACCGCCGCGCGGGCACTGGCCACCGAGTTCGGCAGCCTCGACCGGATCCGGGAGGCGTCCGTCGACGAGCTCGCCGCAGTGGAGGGGGTCGGACCGACCATCGCAGCGGCGCTGGGCGAATGGTTCGCGGTCGACTGGCACGTCGCGATCGTCGAGAAGTGGCGCGCGGCCGGGGTGCGCATGCTCGACGAGCGCGACGAATCCGTCGAACGCACACTCGAGGGTCTGTCGATCGTCGTCACCGGCTCGCTCGAGGGGTTCTCACGGGATCAGGCCAAGGAGGCGATCCTGCTCCGCGGTGGCAAGGCGGCCGGCTCGGTGTCGAAGAAGACCGCGTTCGTCGTCGTCGGGGACGCGCCGGGAACGAAGGCCGACAAGGCGGCCGAGCTGGGCGTCCCTGTCCTCGACGAGGAGGGGTTCCGCCGCCTGCTCGAGCTCGGCCCGGCCGGCGTCTCGGGTGGCACGGACGCGATCGAGGAGGAGTTCGGCGAGCTCGAGAGCTGACCGGCGGCCGGTGCCGGTGTGACGAGGATCGCGCGGGAACCGTTTGGGCGGAGGGGGTGGGCACTGCGATAGTCCTCGAGTGATCGAGATCAGACGCGTGAGCCCGGACGAGTACGACGCCGTCGGCGCCCTCACCGTCGACGTGTACGTCGGCGGCGGATTCGTCGAGCCCGACGACCCGTACGCCGAGCGTCTGCGCGACACCGCCACCCGCGACGAACACGCCGAGGTGGTGATCGCACTGGCCGACGGCGAGATCGTCGGGTCGGTGACGCTGGCCGAACCGGCATCACGCTTCGCGAACATCGCCGAGAAGGGCGAACTCGAGTTCCGGATGCTGGCCGTCGCGGCGTCGGCACGCGGGCGCGGGGTCGGGTCGGCGCTGGTGCGGCACGTCCTCGACACCGCGTACGACCGCGGTGATCGCGCGGTGGTGCTGTCCACCCAGCCGGACATGGTCGAGGCGCGCCGCATCTACGACCGCAACGGATTCGTCCCGGTCACCGAGCGGGACTGGGCGCCGGTCCCCGGCGTGGAGCTGACCACCCTGGTGCGCGAACTGGTCTGAGCCGTCCGCTCAGCCGAGGACGGTGCCGATGATGCCGGCCAGGTAGCCGAGCCGGGCCACCTCGGACGGGCGGAACTCCGGGCCGCCGGGCCGGCCGAGCATCAGTACCCGCCCGTGGGTGCCCAGCGGCGCCGCCGCCAGGGTAGTGTTCATCGTCCGCCACAGGTCGGGCACCCACTCGCCCTCGTGGTCGAGCAGCATCGGCTTCTCGAGCGGCATCCACGGCACGTCCGCCGGCCGGGTCTCGGGGGCACCGGAACTGCCCACCACCCGGTACGCGCCGTGCGGGCCGGTGTCCACGACGGTCGCCCAGCCGACGCGCAGCACCCGGGGTGCACCGTCGACGAGCACCTGCAACCGGTCGTGGCGGGCGGTGGCGACCTGGTCGATCAGCTCGAGTTCGCGGTGGGTGTCGAGGATTCCCGCATAGGGCCGGATCGAGTCCACCGTGACGCCCTCGAGGCGTTCGGCGGCCGTGATGAGCGTGTCCGGCAGCGAACCGGCATCGACGTCGACGACGAGATCGTCGATCGCGAAGCCGGCACCGCGCTCGACGACGTCGAGCGAGAGGATGTCCGCACCGACCGACCCGAGCGCAACGGCGAGTGAGCCGAGGCTGCCGGGACGATCGGGAAGCTGGACGCGTAACAGGTACGACACGAGCGTCCTTTCCCGGTTCCGAAGTCACGGCCGAGGCGGGCGGCCGGCGACGGACACCATCTTTTCACTCCCGCACCCCCGCCGGACGCCGGTCCCGCACGGCGGCACCGAGGCGAGCCGGGAAACCGCCGGTCACGCGCGCGTTGTCACACGAACGACACAGGTGTTTCTCCGAACTGCAACACGGCGGGCGGCCGGCGACGGTCCGGGGAACCGGCGAAACCGTGCCGTTCGGCACGCACTACCCTGGACGGCACGTTCGTTTCTTCATCGGAAAGGGGTCACCGAAGGTGCCTGCCATCTCCCGTGACGAGGTCGCGCACCTCGCCCGGTTGTCCCGGCTCGCGCTGACCGACGCCGAACTCGACGAGTTCGCCGGCCAGCTGGATACGATCCTCAGCCACGTCAAGGCTGTGTCGGAGGTGGCCGCGGACGATGTGGCGCCGATGGCCAACCCGAACGCGGTGACCAACGTGACCCGCCCCGACGAGGTGCACCCGGGTCTGACTCCGGAACAGGCGCTCGCCGCTGCCCCGCTGGTCGAGGACGGCCGCTTCTCCGTCCCGCAGATCCTGGGGGAGGGCGAATGAGCACCGATCTCACCCGGCTGTCCGCGGCCGATCTCGCCGAACGCATCCACTCCGGCGACCTGTCGTCGGTCGAGGTGACTCGTGCGCACCTCGACCGCATCGCCGAGGTCGACGGCGAGTACCACGCGTTCCTGCACGTGGCGAGCGACCAGGCGCTGGCCGCGGCGGCCGAGGTGGACCGCGCGGTCGCGGCGGGGGAGAGCCCGGCCTCGCCGCTCGCCGGTGTCCCGATCGCCCTCAAGGACGTGTTCACCACGACCGACATGCCCACCACGTGTGCCTCGAAGATCCTCGAGGGCTGGATGTCGCCGTACGACGCGACCCTGACGACGAAGCTGCGGCAGGCGGGCATCCCGATCCTGGGCAAGACCAACATGGACGAATTCGCCATGGGCTCGTCCACCGAGAACTCGGCGTACGGACCCACCCGCAACCCGTGGGACACCACCCGTATCCCCGGTGGGTCCGGTGGCGGTTCGGCAGCCGCGCTGGCCTCCTATCAGGCACCGCTGGCCATCGGCACCGACACCGGCGGGTCGATCCGCCAGCCTGCCGCCGTCACCGCCACGGTCGGCACCAAGCCCACCTACGGCACGGTCTCCCGGTTCGGTCTCGTCGCCTGCGCCTCGTCGCTCGACCAGGGCGGCCCGTGCGGCCGCACCGTGCTCGACACGGCGTTGCTGCACGAGGTGATCGCCGGACACGACCCGCGCGACTCCACGTCGGTGGACGCACCCGTCCGGCCCGTCGTCGAGGCCGCCCGCCAGGGCGCGCAGGGCGACCTGAAGGGTCTGCGCATCGGGGTCGTCAAGGAACTGCACTCGGACAGCTACCAGCCGGGCGTGCTGGCGTCGTTCGACGCGGCCGTGGCCGAACTCACCGCGCTCGGCGCCGAGGTCGTCGAGGTCTCCTGCCCGCACTTCGAATACGCGCTCGCCTCGTACTACCTGATCCTGCCGTCCGAGGTCTCGTCCAACCTGGCCCGCTTCGACGCCATGCGCTACGGCCTGCGCGTCGACGACGGCACGATGAGCGCCGAGCAGGTCATGGCCGCCACCCGGGCCGCCGGGTTCGGCAAGGAGGTCAAGCGCCGCATCATGATCGGCACCTACGCGTTGTCCTCCGGCTACTACGAGGCCTACTACGGGCAGGCGCTCAAGGTCCGCACCCTCATCGCGCGGGACTTCGAGAAGGCGTACGAGCAGGTCGACGTCCTCGTCTCGCCGACCAGCCCGTTCACCCCGTGGAAGATCGGCGAGAAGGTCGACGACCCGCTGGCGATGTACCTGTCGGATCTGTGCACGCTCCCGACCAACCTCGCCGGACACTGCGCGATGTCCGTTCCGTCCGGGCTGTCCGCCGACGACGGGCTGCCCGTCGGTCTGCAGATCATGGCCCCGGCGCTCGCCGACGAACGGCTCTACCGCGTCGGCGCCGCGTTCGAGGCCGCCCGCGGCCCGATCGTCGCCTGAGCCCGGGTCCCCGGTGCGACTGCCGCCGTCAGGGGCGGTCGCACCGGGCCTGGTCCGGGCCGTAGCGGTGCCCGTGACCCGGGGGCGCGTCCAGCGCCACCGGCAGATCCAGCGTCGCCTGCACGAAGCTGACCACCGGCAGCCACCGCGGCACGGGCGCGTCGCGTCGCGCACGGGACAGATCGGGCGGTGACCACAGCAGCGAGGGGCGCCACCACACCACCGGATCCGACGTGTTCGCGGTGACGGCCGCCCCGTCCGTGCGCACCGCGCCCGCCGGTGGGCCGGCCCAGATCGCCGCGCACGGACCCGTCGCCGTCGACGCCAGGGCGGCGCTGCCCCCGACCGCGCCGAGGCTCTGCCCGTACACGTGCACCTGCGGACGCCGGACCGGGTCCAGGGCATCGATGCGGGAACGCACCGACGTGAGCAGGGCGCGGGCCGACTCCGCGGCCGCGTCCCGGTCGAACAGGAACGTCACCCAGCTGGGTGCGGACGAGTACTGCTGCGCGACGAGCGCGACGTCGCCGCCGAACAGCGCGGCGAACCCCCGCACCGCGCCGGGGTCGACCCACCCCGAACCGGTGGGCACCACCACTACGACGTGGGCGCGTGCGAACCCGCCCGCGCGCTCGAGCTCGCGGACGGCCAGCGCTGCGCGCGACCGGACGTCCGGGGCGGATCCGAGCCCCACGTACGTGCGGATCGCTCGAGCGTCGGCGCTCACGAAACGGCGGCCCTCGTCGCCCAGTGACTGCCATGCCACCAGCGACGACGGGCTCCCGGCCGCGGTGGCGGCGACGGGCGCCGTGTCCGGGTACGCCGGCCCGGCCCCGACGGGAGCAACCGCGACGACCGCTCCCAGCGTCACCGCGGCGGCCGTGGCGACGCCCGCGCGGACGTCCGCCCGCCGCCGCCACGCCTCCGGAACCCGGCCGAGCACCCGTGTCGCGCCGAGTATGCACGAGGAGCACACGCACACGACGATCCAGTGCCCCGTCCCCGTCGGGGGCCGCCCCATCGCGGCCCGCAACCCGTCCTGCCACTGCGCCGCCGCGAGAACCGTCCACCCCAGCGCGACGGCCGCGGCGAGCAGCGCCACCGCCCGCGCCACCGGGCGCGCGGATCCCGCGTTCCGCCGGCGGCACAGGCCGGCGGCTCCCGCCGCGGCTGCGGCGGCGCATCCCGAGACCGCGGCCTGCGCCAGGGCCGGACGGGGCAGCAGCGACGGCGCGAGCGAGACCCACACCGCCACCGTCACCGCCACGGTCGCCGCCACCCGCGGGCAGCGCCGTGCGAGGACGTCGAACCCCGCGCCGGGGGACGTCGCGCGCCCGCTCATCGGGGCGTCCATCGCGCCGCCGCAACCAGCGCCCACACCGCGGCCGCGTACGGAAGCGGTGACTCGGGGACCGGGGCCCCGTCGCCTTGCCGCCACGAATTCACCCGCACTGCAAACGAAGCCACAGTCGCAGTGACGCCGCACCAGTCGTCGCCGGGCGCCGTCGCGCGGCACGCCTCGTGCAGCTGCCGGCTCAGCCGGGCGTCCAGGCCGCGCCGCGCCTGCGGACCCGGTTCGTGTCCCGACGACCGCGCGTACCGCAACAGGTCGTATCCGAGATCGTGCTCCCGGCAGGGCGTTTCGAAGAAGTCCGGCAGGGGGACGGGGGAGGAGCAGCCGCCGAGCGGGTCCACCAGGATCCCGTCCTCGGTGACCGGTCGATAGTGCATCGCCGGCTCGAAGCCGTCCGGGAAGGCGTCGAGCGCCGCCCCGGTGTCGCCCTCGGACAGTGCCGCCACTGTCGCAATCACGGCGCCCGGATCCGGCTGCGCGGGCGGAGCGGGCTGTGCCCACGCGGTTCCCAGACACAGCGCTGCGGCCGTGCCCAGAAGTGCTGTCATCGGTGGTCTGCGCATGTGGCGGACGTTAGGGACGGCGGGGACTGCCGGAGATCCCGCGACGGAGCGGTCCGGCCACGAGCGTCTACCGCCACGGGGCCAGGCGGCTCTCACTCCCCGGTATGACGACAGTGCCCACGCCCCGGACCTACCGTGGTGCCGTGCGCTGGACGAGAGAACACGGCCGCGGCCGTCGGTGGACGATCGCGATCGTGGCGGTGACCCTGATCCTGTATGCGGTCGCGTGGCCCACCCTGCACCTCACCCACGAGGTGCCCGTCGCGCTGATGCCCGTCGTCGCGGCGCTCGCGGCCTGGCCGTTCGTGGCGATCCGGACCGATCCCGCCCTCGGCTGGGCGGTTTCGGCCGGGGCCGCGCTGGCGATCCCCCGCGCCTTCGACCTCGCCCCCGGCTACGACTACCCCTGGCAGGTGGTGCACATCCTCGTGCTGTGCGCGCTTCTCGTCGCGGTGAGCATGCGCGCTCCCCTGCAGGTCGCCGGGCTCGTGTGGGCGGCCACCGTGGTGCTGTTCTTCACCCACGTGCCGGGGCAGAACGGCTGGGGGTGGGCACTCGGCCTGAGCGCGATGGCGGTGTTCGGCCTGCTCGTGCGGTGGCTCGTGCTGTCCCGCCGCCAGCTTGCCCGGCAGGAGGAGCTCAGCGAACTCGAACGGGCCCGCCGGGCGATCCTCGAGGAGAAGGCCCGCATCGCCCGAGACCTGCACGACATCGTCGCGCACCACATGTCCCTCGTCGTGGTCCAGGCGCAGAGCGCCCCGTACCGTCTGCCGGACGTTTCCGAGCCGGTGCGCGCCGAATTCGACTCCATCGGGGCGACCGCGCGCGAGGCGCTGAACGAGGTGCGCGGCATGCTCGGGGTGCTCCGGAGCGAGAACCTCCCCGACGACAGGGCCGCCGGCGACGAACGGGCGCAGGACCCGCAGCCCGGCCTGGACCGGCTCGGGGACCTGTTCGAGGGGGCGCGCCGCGCCGGCATGGTCCTGTCCACCGCGGAGAACGGTGACCCGTCCGGCGTCTCGGACGCCACGGCCCTGACGGTGTACCGCATCCTGCAGGAATCGCTCGCCAATGCCGCCCGCCACGCCTCCGGTGCGCCGGTGCGGGTCCGCGTGGGCTACGGGCCGGACGAGGTGAGCGTGACCGTGTGCAACGGCCCCGGGCGGGCGGGGCCCGGGTCGGGGGACCGCAGCGGCGGGAACGGCATCCGCGGCATGGTCGACCGGGCCCTGGCGGTCGGAGGCCACCTCGTCGCCCATCCCGCCCCGGGCGGTGGTTTCGAGGTGCGCGCGCAGCTGCCGCGCGTCCAGGCCGCCTAGGCTGAGGCCGTGACGGACCCGACCCCCATCACCGTGTTGATCGCCGACGACCAGGCCATGGTTCGGCAGGGCTTCGGCGCGCTGCTCGCTGCCCAACCCGACATCAGCGTGGTCGGCGACGCTCCGGACGGCCGGCGGGCCGTCGCAGAGGCGGCCCGCCTGCGACCCGACGTGGTCCTGATGGACGTCCGGATGCCGGAGATGAACGGACTCGACGCGGCCCGGCACATCCTCGCCGGGCGGATCGATCCGCCGACGCGGGTCCTGATGCTCACCACGTTCGACATCGACGACTACGTCTACGAGGCACTGAGCCTCGGCGCCAGCGGGTTCCTGCTCAAGGACGCGCCCGCCGAGGAACTGATCCGGGCGGTCCGCGTCGTCGCCGACGGCCAGGCGCTACTCGCCCCGACCGTCACCCGCCGCCTCATCGCGGACGTCACCCGCCGGCGATCGCCGCGCCGCGGCCGCGAGCGGGCACTCGACGCGCTCACCCCGCGCGAACGTGAGGTGCTCGAGCTGATCGCGCGTGGACTGTCGAACCAGGAGATCGCCGCTCACCTGTTCGTCGCCGAGCAGACGGTCAAGACGCACGTGGGGAAGGTGTTCGGGAAGTTGCACCTGCGGGACCGGGCACAGGCGGTGGTGCTGGCATACGAGTCCGGACTGGTCGTGCCCGGGTGAGCGACGCCCGCGATCGGGATGCCGCGGGCGCCGGGCCGGGGCAGTATTGCCGGGAGGACCACCGACAACCTGCACGGAGGAACGAATGACGCGCATCGGCATTCTCACCAGCGGCGGGGACTGCCCCGGCCTGAACGCGGTGATCCGCGGAGCGGTCCTCAAGGGGAGGACCGTCTACGACCAGGAGTTCGTCGGGTTCCTCGACGGCTGGCGCGGATTGGTGGAAGGCGATGCGATCCCCTTGGACCGCAGCAAGGTCCGCGGATTGTCGCATCAGGGTGGCACCATCCTGGGCACCAGCCGGTTCGGCCCCTACCAGGGGCCGGACGGCGGCGCCGAGAACATCGCCCGCACACTCGAGCGCATGGGCGTCGACGCCGTGATCGCCATCGGCGGCGAGGGCACGGCCGCCGCCTCCAAGCGGTTGTTCGAGGAGGGCATCCGGATCGTCGGGGTGCCCAAGACGATCGACAACGATCTCGGCCAGACGGACTACACCTTCGGCTTCGACACCGCCGTCGAGATCGCCACCGAGGCGATCGACCGGCTGCGCACCACCGGCAACTCGCACAAGCGCTGCATGGTCCTCGAGGTGATGGGCCGGGAGGCAGGATGGATCGCGCTGCACTCCGGCACGGCCGGGGGCGCCCACGCCATCCTCATCCCCGAACAACCCGAGAGCATCGAGCAGATCTGCGAGTGGGTCACCAGCGTCCGGGACCGCGGCCGCGCCCCGATGGTGGTGGTCGCGGAGGGATTCACCCTGCCGGACATGGCCGAGGCGTACTCCGACAAGGGACGCGACGAGTTCGACCGGCCGCGGCTCGGCGGCATCGCCGACGTCCTCGCCCCGATGATCGAGGAACGGACAGGCATCCAGACCCGTGCCACGATCCTCGGCTACATCCAGCGGGGCGGCGTGCCCACGGCCTTCGATCGGGTACTCGCCACCCGCCTGGGTATGGCGGTCACCGATCTCGTCGCCGACGAGGAGTGGGGCCACATGGTGGCGCTGCACGGAACCGACATCGTCCGGGTCGGTTTCGACGAGGCGCTCGCCAACCACAAGCGGGTGCCGAAGGACCGCTACGAGGAGATGCGCATCATCTTCGGGTGAGCTCACGCCGGGCGTGAGCGCCGGATCGCCGGATGTCGGCACCGTCTAAAATCGAGCCCATGACTGCCGCCATGTCCGATGATCTGCTCGCCTACGACGAGGTGCTCGCGAAGTTCGAGCCCGTGATGGGCATGGAGGTGCACGTCGAGCTGCACACCGCCACCAAGATGTTCTGCCCGTGCCCGACCACGTTCGGAGCCGAACCGAACACCCAGGTGTGCCCGGTGTGCCTCGGTCTGCCCGGTTCGCTGCCCGTGGTCAACCAGGCGGCGGTGGAGTCGGCGATCCGCATCGGGCTGGCGCTGAACTGCTCGATCACGCCGTGGGGCCGGTTCGCGCGGAAGAACTACTTCTACCCGGACCAGCCGAAGAACTACCAGATCTCGCAGTACGACGAGCCGATCGCCACGGACGGCCACCTGGACGTGGTCCTCGACGACGGCACCACGTGGCGCGTGGACATCGAGCGCGCGCACATGGAGGAGGACACCGGCAAGTCGCTGCACGTGGGTGGCGCCACGGGCCGCATCCACGGGGCGAGCCACTCGCTGCTCGACTACAACCGGGCCGGGGTGCCGCTCATCGAGATCGTCACCAAGCCGATCGTCGGTGCCGGCGAGCGCGCCCCCGAGGTCGCCCGCGCCTACGTCACCGCGCTGCGGGACCTGCTGAAGGCCCTCGACGTGTCCGACGTGCGCATGGACCAGGGCTCGATGCGGTGCGATGCCAACGTCTCGCTCAATCCGATCGGAGCGGCGGAGTTCGGCACGCGGACCGAGACGAAGAACGTCAACTCCCTGAAGTCGGTCGAGGTCGCTGTGCGGTACGAGATGCGCCGCCAGGCCGCGGTTCTGACCGCGGGCGGCACCGTGGTGCAGGAGACCCGGCACTTCCAGGAGGCGGACGGCACCACCTCCCCGGGCCGGCGCAAGGAGACGGCGGAGGACTACCGCTACTTCCCGGAACCGGACCTCGAACCGATCGCTCCGAGCACGGAGTGGGTCGAGGAACTGCGCGCCACCCTGCCCGAGCTGCCGTGGCTGCGGCGCGCCCGGATCCAGGCCGAGTGGGGCATCTCCGACGAGGAGATGCGTGACCTCGTCAACGCCGGCGCCTTGGACCTGATCATCGCCACCACCGAGGCCGGTGCCCCGGCCTCGGAGTCGCGGTCCTGGTGGGTCGCCTACCTTGCGCAGCAGGCCAACAGCCGCGGCGTCGAACTCGTCGAGCTGCCCATCACCCCGGTGCAGGTCGCAGAGGTGATCGCCCTCGTCGCCGACGGCACGCTCACCAACAAGCTCGCCCGCAAGGTCGTCGACTACGTGCTCGCCGGAGAGGGCGACCCGAAGCAGATCCTCGCTGCCCACCCCGAGTTGGTGGTCGTGCGCGACGACTCGCTGATCAAGTCGGAGGTGGAGAAGGCGCTGGCCGCCAACCCCGACATCGCCGACAAGATCCGCAGCGGCAAGGTCCAGGCGGCCGGCAAGATCGTCGGCGACGTGATGAAGGCTACCCGTGGTCAGGCCGACCCGGCCCTGGTCAAGGAGCTCGTGCTCGCCGCCTGCAGCTGAGTTCTTTCAGGACATGTTCTTCCACGAGAGAGGATGGCCCGCCGGGACGGCAGGCCACCCTCTCTCGTGTGTCTACTGCGATTCGCCGGCGATGTTCACCATCCACTGGATGCCGAACCTGTCGGTGCACATGCCGAACTGGTCGCCCCACGGTGCTCGCTCGAGCGGCATGGCAACGGTTCCGCCGTCGCTCAGCTTGTCCCAGTAGCCACGCAGCTCGGCCTCGTCGTCGCCGCTGAGCGAGATCGAGATGTTGTCTCCCGGGTTGTGGCTCATCTGGTTGGGGGTGTCCGCCGCCATCAGGACGAGACCGTTCGGGCTCGCCAGCATCGAATGCATGATCTTGTCCTGTTCGGACGGGTCGTCGCTCGCGTGCATCTCCGCGAACGTGCTCAGGTCCAGTTCTCCGCCGAACACGGATCGGTAGAACTCCATGGCCTGGCGGGCATTGTCGCGAAAGCTGATGTACGGATTCAGGCGTGTGGTCATGCGGGCCCCTCCCTCGGGCGTGCCACTGCTTCGGACCGATCGGCGACATTGTTGCACCGTCGCGGGCTGAGCGGGGAAGTGTGACGGAAGCAGTTGCCACACAGTGGAAGTCGAGTGATTCGGATCGTCGGGGGTGCGGGTCCTCCGCGAAAGTGCTGAGATTCGACCGAAACGTCCGTATCGTCACTGTCGTCGCGGGGAGCGGGTCGACGCTCGCGGCGCACGGGCGGCCGGATTTCCCGTCGGACATCGTGGAGGATCAATGTGCACTCGGGCAATGTGGACCGGAAGCGGGCACGGCGTTCTCGTCGGCCGGAACATGGACTGGCGCGAGGAGATGGACACGAACCTGTGGTCGCTGCCGCGCGGGGCCGACCGGATCGGGCACGACCGTGATCCCGACCCCATGGCCTGGACGGCCCGCTACGGCAGCCTGGTGGCCACCGTCTGGGACAACGCCACGAGCGACGGGATCAACGAGGCCGGTCTGGCCGCCCACGTGCTGTGGCTCGCGGAAGCCGATTTCGGGGAACGGAACCCGGATGTTCCCGCGCTCGCGGTGTCCCTGTGGCCGCAGATCTTCCTGGACCTGTGCGGGACCGTCGACGAGTGTCTCGCGCTGATGGCCGACCGGCCCTTCCAGGTCCGTCCGCTGATCGAACCGCGGTCCCAGCGTCCCGCAACCGTGCATCTCGCCCTCGAGGACGCGAACGGCGACTCCCTGATCCTCGAGCACATCGGGGGAACGCTGCGGGTACACCACGACCGCGCACACACCGTGATGACGAACTCGCCGCCGTACGACGAGCAGATCGAACTCCGGAAGAACTTCACCGGCTTCGGGGGATCCGAGCCGCTGCCGGGCACGACGGAAGCGTCCGACCGCTTCGTCCGGGCAAGCTACTATCTCGACCGGCTGCCCACCGTGGAGACGCCGGCCCGTGCGTATGCGGCGCTGCTGAGCGTCATGCGCAACGTCGCGCAACCGTTCGGCGAGCCCGATCCGCAACGGCCGAACATCTCGATGACGATCTGGCGCACGCTGACGGACCTGACCGAGGGACTGTACATGTTCGAGTCGTCGTTCAGCCCGAACATCGTGTGGACCCGGTCGGCCGACCTGGACTTCTCGACCTGCCGCAGGCTCGACCTGTCGAAACCGGGTCTGCTGGGCAACGTGAGCGGCGCGTTCACCGACGCGGCCGAACCGCCCTTCACGCTGTCGTGAAGGACCCGTGCCGAACGGGTCCGGCTAGTCGAAGCCGCCGCCCCCCGCGGGGAACTGGATCAGCACGACCCGATCGTCGTTCGGGCCCGGTTCGCCGCCGGACTTGTTGACGGTGGACACCCACAGCTGCCCGTCGCCACCCACCGCCGCGCCGCCGAGCCGGCCGTAGCGGTCCTGCACGGCCGTCACGGGCGCGGCCGTCACCGCCCCGGTTCCGGGGTCGACGGCAACCACCGCCACCGCCTTGCCGTCCGTCAGCGACACCGCGACGGCGTCCGCGCCGGCCGCGCATCCGGCCACGCCCGGACGCTCGGGCCACGTCCACGCCGGGGATGCACTCACCGCGCCGTCCACGTCGACACGCTGCAGCCGGTCCTCGAGGACGGTGCGGTCGGTGATCCACAGGTTTCCGGCGGGGTCCCGGCACACGTCACCCGCCGTCCCGATCCCGGACAGCACGACCGACGGCGCGGCAGCCGCACCCGGCGCCGGCACGGGCATGCGCAGCAGCTTCCCGGCGAGCGACCCCGGATCGGCCGCCGCGGCCGCATCTCCGGCGTTGCCGGTCAGCACCACCAGGTCGGTGGGGGAGGTGAACTCGAGCGCGCCCGCGTTCCCGCTCGCCCCCCGCGGGATCCCGGTGAACACGGGCTTGGGGACGTCGCCCGCGGCGAGCCGCACGACGCGGTTGTCGGTCGGGGTGGTGATGTAGGCGTAGAGCAGCCGATCCTCGTCGTAGGTCGGCGACAGCGCGAGATCGAGCAGCCCGCCGTCGCCGGAACCGTCGACCGGCACGGTCGCCACCTCCACCGGCTCCGTCTGCGGCGCCACCCGCAGGATCCGGCCCGTGCGCCGCTCCGCGACGAGAGCGGAACCGCCGTCGGGCAGGGTGACCAGTCCGCCGGTGGTATCGAGACAGGTGGCGACCACCGCGGGATCGGGGTCCTGACACGGGCCCGGCGGTGTGGGCGGTGCGCCCGTCGTCGTGGTTGCCGTCGGGGGTTCGAGCGGTTCGAGTTCGGCGCCCGCGTCGAAACTCGGTTCCGGGGTGAACGGCGTGGTGGTTGCGTCGTCGAACCGGGCGCACGACGTGGTGAGGGCGAGCAGACCCACGATCGACGCGACCGTCGTTCGCATCCGTCGCGACCCACCGACTCTCGCGCGCCTCGTCATGTCCATGACGTTACCGGGGCGGCGCGCCCCGCCTCGGTTCCCGGGTCGGCCCACCCGGTCGACCTACCCTGGTTCGGTGACCGACAAGGCGAAAGACCACATCCCGGAGCCGACGCCGCAGGATGCCGCGGAGCCGGTGTCGAGTCCCTACGACGAACCCACGCTGGAGTTGCGGCGCCCTCGTTCGTCGATGCTCGAATCCGACGACGACCTCGACCTCGACAACTCCGCCTTCGACCGGCCGGCGCAGTACGGCTACGAGGACTCCGGCGTCGCGCCGACCGAGCAGCTGTACCGGTACGAGCCCGGCGGCGCGACCGCGGCCGCCGGCGACGCGGAGGCGGGGGTGTCGACCGGTCCGGCCGAGGCGCGGCGCGGCACCCTGGACCTGGGGCTGCTCGTGCTGCGGCTCGTCGTCGGCGGCACGATGGTGGTGCACGGGCTGCAGAAGCTGACCGGTTTGTGGGGCGGTCCCGGCATGGACGGGTTCGAGGCGATGCTCGCCGACGCCGGCTACCAGCGTCCGGCCCTGCTCGCGGTGCTCGGCGCGGTGGGGGAGGTCGCGGCCGGAGCGCTGCTGATCCTCGGGCTGCTCACCCCGCTGGCCGCCGCCGCAGTGCTGGCGATCATGATCAACGCGTGGCTGTTCCGGCAGTCCGCCGAGCCGGGACTGCAGTACTTCGCGCCCGCCGGGGTCGAGTACGAGACCCTGCTCGCGGCCACTGCGGCCGTGATCGTCCTGACCGGTCCGGGCCGCATCGCGATCGACGGCACCCGCGGCTGGGCGACCCGGCCGTTCATCGGCTCCTTCGTCGCACTGCTGCTCGGCGTCGCCGCCGGGGTCTGCCTCTGGCTGTTCGGCCGCTGACGCGGCCGGTGTGTCCTTCGGGCGGCCAGGGCAGCCCGAAGGACACACCGGTTCCTACGGCACCTTCCGGACGGCCCCCTTGTCGGCCGAGGTGGCCAACGCGGCGTAGGCGCGCAGGGCGGTGGTGACCGTGCGCTGCCGGTCGACGGGCTGCCACGGCCGCTCCGACGCCTCCATCTTGGCGCGCCGCTCGGCGAGAACGGCGTCGTCGACGAGGACCTCGAGGGTGCGCGAGGGAACGTCGATCCGGATCCGGTCGCCGTTCTCGAGCAGACCGATGACCCCACCGGACGCAGCTTCGGGCGAGATGTGCCCGATCGACAGCCCGGAGGTGCCACCGGAGAAGCGGCCGTCGGTGATCAGGGCGCACTGCTTGCCCAGGCCCGCGCCCTTGAGGAACGCGGTGGGGTGCAGCATCTCCTGCATGCCGGGGCCGCCCGCGGGTCCCTCGTAGCGGACCACCACCACGTCACCGGGCTGCACCTTCTTGCCGAGGATCATCGAGACGGCCTCCTCCTGCGACTCGACGACGAGCGCCGGGCCCTCGAAGGTGAACAGATCCTCGTCGATGCCGGCGGTCTTGAGGATCGCACCGTCCGGGGCGAGGTTGCCGCGCAGGACGACGAGTCCGCCCTCGACGGTGTAGGCGTGCTCGACGTCCCGGATGCAGCCGCCTGCGGCGTCGGTGTCCAGCGACGACCAGCGGTTGTCGGTGGAGAAGGGCTCGGTGGTGCGGACGCCGCCGGGAGCCGCGTGGAACAGCTCGACGGCCTCGTCGGAGGCCTTGCCGGAACGGATGTCCCACGTGTCGAGCCACTCGTCGAAGCTCGCGGTGTGGACGGTGGTCACGTCCGTCTCGAGCAGGCCGCCCCGGCGCAGCTCACCGAGGATCGCCGGGATGCCGCCGGCCCGGTGGACGTCCTCCATGTGGTAGTCCGAGTTGGGGGAGACCTTCGACAGGCACGGCACCTTGCGGCTGATCGCGTCGATCGTGGTGAGGTCGAAGTCGACCTCGCCCTCCTGCGCGGCGGCGAGCGTGTGCAGCACGGTGTTGGTCGAGCCGCCCATCGCGACGTCGAGCGCCATGGCGTTCCGGAACGCGGCGGGGGAGGCGATGTTGCGCGGCAGGACCGACTCGTCCTCGTCCCGGTACCAGCGCAGCGCCGCCTCGACGACCGTGGTCCCGGCCCGCTCGAACAGCGCGCGGCGTGCGGAGTGGGTGGCCAGCGTCGAGCCGTTGCCGGGCAGTGCCAGTCCGAGCGCCTCGGTCAGGCAGTTCATCGAGTTCGCGGTGAACATGCCCGAGCACGACCCGCACGTCGGGCAGGCGCTGCGCTCGACCTCGTCGAGGCCCTCGTCGGTGACGGCGTCGTTGGCCGACGCCGAGATCGCCGTGATCAGGTCGGTGGGGGCCTGTGCGACACCGCCGACGACCACCGCCTTGCCGGCCTCCATCGGACCGCCCGAGACGAACACCGTAGGGATGTTCAGGCGCATCGCAGCGTTGAGCATGCCCGGGGTGATCTTGTCGCAGTTGGAGATGCACACCAGCGCGTCGGCGGTGTGCGCGTTGACCATGTATTCCACCGAATCGGCGATGATCTCGCGGCTGGGCAGGGAGTACAGCATGCCGCCGTGACCCATGGCGATGCCGTCGTCGACGGCGATGGTGTGGAACTCGCGCGGTACACCGCCCGCGGCCCGGACCGCCTCGGCGACGATGTCGCCGACGTCCTTGAGGTGGACATGGCCGGGCACGAACTGCGTGTAGGAGTTCGCAATCGCGACGATCGGTTTGCCGAAGTCGGAGTCGGTCATGCCGGTGGCGCGCCACAGGGCGCGGGCCCCGGCGGCATTGCGTCCGGCGGTGGTGGTGCGTGACCTCAACGGGGGCATCGGATTCCTCGGGGGCTAGGGCTCTTCGGGCTGCATGCTGCGCGGGCGCGGCGACACCGGGGGCCGGGCTCCCCCGGGCGGGGCGGGAGCGGGCCTGGGCGACGTCGAATCTACCCGTGTGCTATTTCGACTCGACGTCCGCGTCCGGCTCGGTGTCCGCGGCCTGTTCCCGTGCCTGCGCGTCGTGCGCGGCGGCGTACGGGTCGGTGATGCGCCCGCCGCTGCCCGCGGCGAGCTGGGGGAGGCGGCCGAACGTGACGACCGGGAGGGGTACCTCGGTGCCGTCGGTGCGGCGCGCGCGTGCCCAGCCCCGCTTGGGGAACCGCAGCCCGTCGAGCTCGTCCCACGCGAGCGTCCGGGTGGAGAACGCGGATCGGGCCGTGATGCCCTCGGGGCCGACGACGGTGCGCACCCGCAGCACCCACGCGGCGACGAGGAACGGGATCACCACCATCCAGCCGAACGCGGCGGGCCAGGCCAGCGCCGGAGAGGCCACTCCGAGCAGCACGAACCCGCACGCGAGCAGGGCGAGCCGGGAAATCTGGATGACCTGCGGCTGCTGTTCCGCCGTATGGGATGATGGGCGTGGTGGCACGGGCTGCTGTGGAGATGACACCTCACCATCTTCCCATTGCAGCCGAGGCATCTCACATTCTGGGACAGGTGACCGAACCAAGTTGACTGTCGGACGTTCGCGCGCCTACCGTCGAGCGCGTGAATCAGAATGGGTTGCTCGTAATCGGCCGGCGCGTCGTCGCCTGAGCCGCTTCTCGCAACTCGCCCACGACGCGCCACCCTCGTACAGCAGATGCTGCTGACGGGGGTTTTTTGTTGCCCGGAGCCAGAACCAGAGGAATCGCAGTGAGCGCACCAACCGCAAGGCCTCAACCGTCGCCGCGCAAGCCCGGGGCTGCGGCCCCGTCGCCCGCGGCCGCGGCCGCCCAGCCCGGTACCCGACGCCAGGTCGCCCCCGAGCGGGTCACCGGCGCCCAGTCGGTGGTCCGAGCCCTCGAGGAGCTCGACGTCGACACGGTCTTCGGCATTCCGGGCGGTGCGATCCTTCCCGTCTACGATCCGCTGTTCGACTCGCAGAAGGTCCGGCACGTGCTGGTCCGCCACGAGCAGGGCGCGGGCCACGCCGCGACCGGATACGCCCAGGCCTCCGGCAAGGTCGGCGTGTGCATGGCCACCTCCGGCCCCGGCGCCACGAACCTCGTCACCCCGCTCGCCGACGCGCAGATGGACTCCGTTCCCGTCGTGGCGATCACGGGTCAGGTCGGCCGCGGTCTGATCGGCACCGACGCCTTCCAGGAGGCCGACATCTCGGGCATCACCATGCCCGTCACCAAGCACAACTTCCTCGTGACCGACGGAGCCGAGATCCCCCGCGTCCTCGCCGAGGCGTTCTACCTTGCCGCATCCGGCCGTCCGGGGGCCGTCCTGGTGGACATCCCGAAGGACATCCTGCAGGCCCAGACCACCTTCAGCTGGCCGCCGGAGATGCACCTGCCCGGCTACCGTCCCGTCACCAAGCCGCACGGCAAGCAGGTCCGTGAGGCCGCACGCCTGATCGCCGAGGCGAAGTCGCCCGTGCTGTACATCGGCGGCGGCGTGATCAAGGCGGAGGCCTCTCCGGAGCTGCTCGAGCTGGCCGAGCTCACCGGTATCCCGGTCGTCACGACTCTCATGGCCCGCGGCGCCTTCCCCGACACCCATCAGCTCAACTGCGGCATGCCCGGCATGCACGGCACCGTCGCGGCGGTCGCCGCCCTCCAGAAGTCCGATCTGCTGATCACGCTCGGTGCACGGTTCGACGACCGCGTCACCGGTCAGCTCGACTCGTTCGCGCCCGACGCGAAGGTCATCCACGCGGACATCGACCCGGCCGAGATCGGCAAGAACCGGCACGCCGACGTGCCGATCGTGGGTGACTGCAAGGAGGTGATCGTCGAGCTGATCGAGGCGATCCGGGCGGATCTCGCGACGGGTACCACGCTCGACTACGCCCAGTGGTGGGAGTACCTCGACGGGATCCGGCGCACCTACCCGCTCAGCTACGACCGGCCGGCCGACGGCATGCTCTCGCCGGAGTACGTGATCCAGATGGTCGGCAAGCTCGCCGGACCGGACGCGATCTACTGCGCCGGCGTCGGGCAGCACCAGATGTGGGCTGCGCAGTTCATCGACTACGAGAAGCCGCGCACCTGGCTCAACTCCGGTGGGCTGGGCACCATGGGCTACGCCGTGCCGGCGGCCATGGGCGCCAAGATGGGTGTGCCCGACGCCGAGGTGTGGGCCATCGACGGTGACGGCTGCTTCCAGATGACGAACCAGGAGCTGGCGACCTGCGCGGTCGAGGGTGTGCCGATCAAGGTCGCACTCATCAACAACGGCAACCTCGGCATGGTCCGGCAGTGGCAGACGCTGTTCTACGAGGAGCGGTACTCGAACACCGATCTGTCCACCCACACCCTGCGCATCCCCGACTTCGTCAAGCTGGCCGAGGCTCTCGGCTGTGTCGGCATCCGGGTCGAGCGCGAGGAGGACGTCGAGGAGGCGATCCGCCGGGCGCAGTCCATCGACGACCGTCCGGTCGTCATCGACTTCATCGTCGGTCAGGACGCCCAGGTGTGGCCGATGGTCGCCGCCGGCACCAGCAACGACGAGATCATGGCGGCGCGGGGCATCCGTCCGCTCTTCGACGAGGACGAGGCGGCCGCGGAGCCGGCCGTCATCCACGAGGCACTCGAGCACGAGCGGCACCCGGAACAGCGCGGTGCCGCAGCACCAGGAGAGGATCGTCAGTGAGCACCAGTCACACCCTCAGCGTTCTCGTCGAGGACAAGCCGGGCGTGCTGGCCCGCGTGGCGAGCCTGTTCTCCCGCCGCGGGTTCAACATCGAGTCCCTCGCGGTGGGCGGCACCGAGATCCCGGAGATCTCCCGGATGACGATCGTCGTGACCGTCGACGAGTTTCCGCTCGAGCAGGTGACCAAGCAGCTCAACAAGCTCGTGAACGTCATCAAGATCGTCGAGCAGGAAGAGGATGCCTCGGTCGCCCGCGAGCTGCTGCTGATCAAGGTGCGGGCGGACGCGAGCGTGCGCACGCAGGTCATCGAGACGGTGAATCTGTTCCGCGCCAAGGTGATCGACGTCTCGCCCGAATCGCTCACCATCGAGGCCACCGGTACCCGCTCCAAGCTCGACGCCCTGCTGCGGATGCTCGAGCCCTACGGCATCCGCGAGATCGTGCAGTCCGGGGTCGTCGCGGTCGGACGCGGTCCGAAGTCGATCACGGCCACCCGTTAGCCTGAACACACCCTTATTTGCTGAGAGAGGTAACAACTGTGGCAGTCGAGATGTTCTACGACGACGACGCCGATCTGTCGATCATCCAGGGCCGCAAGGTCGCGGTGATCGGCTACGGCAGCCAGGGACACGCGCACTCGCTGAGCCTGCGTGACTCGGGCGTCGAGGTGCGCATCGGCCTGAAGGAGGGCTCGAAGTCGCGGGCCAAGGCGGAGGAGGCGGGCCTGGCGGTCGGCACTCCGGCCGAGGTCTCCGAGTGGGCCGACGTCATCATGGTGCTGGCGCCCGACACCGCGCAGGCGTCGATCTTCACCGAGGACATCGCGCCGAATCTGAAGGACGGCGACGCGCTGTTCTTCGGCCACGGCCTGAACATCCACTTCGGTCTCATCGAGGCACCGGAGTTCGTCACGGTCGCGATGGTCGCCCCGAAGGGCCCCGGCCACCTGGTGCGCCGGCAGTTCGTCGACGGCAAGGGCGTGCCCGCGCTCATCGCCGTCCACCAGGACCCGAAGGGGGAGGGCCAGGCGCTGGCGCTGTCCTACGCCAAGGGTATCGGCGGCACCCGCGCCGGCGTCATCAAGACCACCTTCAAGGAGGAGACCGAGACCGACCTGTTCGGTGAGCAGGCCGTGCTCTGCGGTGGCACCGAGGAACTGGTCAAGACCGGTTTCGACGTCATGGTCGAGGCGGGCTACGCCCCGGAGATGGCGTACTTCGAGGTGCTGCACGAGCTCAAGCTCATCGTCGACCTCATGTACGAGGGTGGCATCGCCCGCATGAACTACTCGGTGTCCGACACCGCGGAGTTCGGTGGCTACCTCTCCGGCCCGCGTGTCATCGACGCCGGCACGAAGGAGCGCATGAAGGAGATCCTGAAGGACATCCAGGACGGCACCTTCGTCAAGCGTCTCGTCGCGAACGTCGAGGGCGGCAACAAGGAGCTCGAGGGCCTGCGTAAGCAGAACGCCGAGCACGGCATCGAGGTCGTCGGCAAGCAGCTGCGCGACCTGATGAGCTGGGTGGACCGGCCGATCACCGAGACCGCCTGATCGGATCCCGCCGCTTCGACGGCCCGGCACCGCTGTGGTGCCGGGCCGTCGGCGTTCCCGGGTGGATAATGCCCTGATGTCCTGGGGTCTGGGAAAGCTGCCGGGGGTCGCCGTTGCCCGCACCTACCGGCGGGAGTGGCTGCGCCCCGACCTCACCGCCGGTCTGGCGCTCACCGCGCTGCTCGTCCCCGCGGGCATGGGCTACGCGACGGCGGCCGGCCTGCCCGCCTACGCCGGGTTGTACGCCACGATCGTCCCGCTGCTGGTGTACGCCCTGCTGGGGCCGTCGAAAGTGCTTGTGCTCGGTCCCGATTCGGCCCTCGCGCCGCTCATCGCCGCGGCGGTGCTCCCGCTCGCCGCGACCGGCGATCCACAGGAGGCCCTGGCCCTCGCGGGAGTCCTGGCCCTGCTCGTGGGTGTGATCCTCGTCGCCGCCGGTTTCCTGCGGCTCGGCTTCGTCACCGAACTGCTGTCCAAACCGATCAGGCTCGGCTACCTCAACGGCATCGCGCTGGTCGTCGTGGTGGGGCAGCTGCCGACACTGTTCGGCTTCGCGATCGACGAACCGGGTCTGCCCCAGGACCTCGCCGCGATCGTCCGCGCGGTCGCCGCGGGTGACGTCGACCCCGTCGCCACCGCCGTCGGGGTGACGTCCCTGGTGGTGATCGTGGCGTTCCGCCTCCTGCGGGCGCGCATCCCGGGTGTCCTGGTCGCCGTGGCCGGAGCGTGTGGGGTGTCCGCGCTGCTGGGCCTGACGGAGCGGATCGCCATGGTCGGGGCGCTGCCCTCCGGGTTGCCGGCACCGTCCGTGGCCGCGGTGAGCTGGGCCGACGTGCTCGCGCTGCTCGGCCCGGCAGCCGGCATCGCGCTCATCGCGTTCGCGGACACGGGGGTGCTCTCGCGGACCTTCGCGGCCCGCCGCGGCGACGACGTGGACGGCAGTACCGAGATGAAGGCCATCGGCGCCGCCAATGTCGCGACCGGTCTGTTCGGGGGATTCCCCATCTCGGCCAGCTCGTCCCGCACGCCCGTCGCCGAGCAGAACGGCGCCCGCACCCAGCTCGTCGGGGTGGTCGGCGCCGTCGCTGTCCTGCTGTTCGTGCTGCTCGCCCCCGGCGTGACCGCCTATCTGCCCGAGGCGACGCTCGCAGCGGTCGTCCTGGTCGCGGCCTCGGCGCTCATCGACGTGCGCGGGGTGGTCCGCATGTGGCGGATGAGCCGGATCGAGGCCGGCCTCGCGGCGGCGGCCTTCCTCGGGGTGGCGCTCGTCGGAGTTCTGGAGGGGATCCTCGTCGCTATCGGCCTCTCGTTCGTCGCCGTCGTGGGGCACGCATGGTCGCCGTACCGCACCGAGCTCGTCGAGCTCACCCGTGTCGCGGGCTTCCACGACATCAACCGTCACCCCGAAGGGCATCGCATCCCCGGTCTGCTGCTGGTGCGGTTCGACGCCCCCCTGTTCTTCGCCAACGGTTCGATCTTCGACGACTACGTCCGCTCGCTGGTCGCGCAGTCGCCCGAGCCGGTCGAATGGGTCGTGATCGCTGCCGAACCGATCACCGGTCTCGACACCACCGCCGTCGACGAACTCGTCGACCTGGACCGATACCTCGCAGGCAGGAAGATCCGCCTGGCCTTCGCCGCCATGAAGGGGCCCATCAAGGACCGGCTCGTACAGTTCGGGGTGGGGGACCGGTTCACCCCCGACCGCTTCTATCCCACTGTGCGGACAGCGGTCGTCGCCTTCCGGCACCGCGCGTCGTCGCCGTCCCCGGAACCCGCGCCGCGCGGTAACCCCGATCACACCGCGGGTCGCGTGTCGAAGTCGCTGCCGCGCAAGAGGAATCGTCGGCGCTGAGCTCCCGCACCCGGTACCGGCCGGCGCGTGCCGCCGACCGGGCGCTGCCCCGGCCGGCACGCCCGTCGCGAAATCCACTGCGCCTCGCAGGGTGGCGGTCCGGAAGAGACACGTACGCACTAAACTGAGCCGGGTCACGGCTGCTTCGCGCACCTCGGGGTGCGGCGCCGTCGACGACCCGTCAGACAAACCAACCACAGGGGAGTTCGCACGTGAGCCAGAATGGCCGTCCCGTTGTCCTGATCGCCGACAAGCTGGCGCAGTCGACCGTCGATGCGCTCGGTGACGGCGTCGAGGTGCGCTGGGTCGACGGCCCGGACCGTCCCGCGCTGCTCGCGGCGGTGCCCGAGGCGGACGCCCTGCTGGTCCGTTCGGCGACCACGGTCGACGCCGAGGTCCTCGCCGCCGCCACGAAGCTGAAGATCGTCGGTCGCGCCGGCGTCGGCCTCGACAACGTCGACATCCCGGCCGCCACCGAACGCGGTGTGATGGTCGTCAACGCTCCGACGTCCAACATCCATTCGGCCGCCGAGCACGCCGTGGCGCTGTTGATGGCCACGGCCCGGCAGATCCCCGCCGCCGACCGCACGCTGCGTGAGCGCACCTGGAAGCGGTCGAGCTTCAACGGCACCGAGATCCTGGGCAAGACCGTCGGCGTGGTCGGCCTGGGCCGGATCGGACAGCTGTTCGCCCAGCGCCTCGCCGCCTTCGAGACCCACGTCATCGCCTACGACCCCTACCTGCCGCCGGCCCGTGCCGCCCAGCTGGGGATCGAACTGGTCGACATCGACGAGCTGATCGAGCGCGCCGACTTCATCTCCGTGCACCTGCCCAAGACCAAGGAGACGGCGGGGCTGATCAACGCCGAGCGGCTCGCGCGGGCCAAGGACGGCGTCATCATCGTCAACGCCGCCCGCGGTGGTCTCATCGACGAGGACGCCCTCCACGACGCCCTCGTCTCCGGCAAGGTTCGGGCCGCCGGCCTCGACGTCTTCCACTCCGAACCCTGCACGGACTCGAAGCTGTTCGACCTCGACAACACCGTCGTCACCCCGCACCTGGGCGCCTCCACGACCGAGGCCCAGGACCGCGCCGGCACCGACGTCGCCAAGAGCGTGCTGCTGGCTCTGGCCGGCGAGTTCGTCCCGGACGCCGTGAACGTCTCCGGCGGTCCGGTCGGCGAGGAGGTCGCACCGTGGCTCGAGCTCGTGCGCAAGCTCGGTCTCATCGCCGGCACGCTGTCGCCGGAGGCGGTGCAGAACGTGCAGGTCGTCGCCAGCGGTGAGCTGTCCGCGGAGAATGTCGAGATCCTGGGCCTCGCGGCACTGCGCGGTCTGTTCTCCGCCAGCAGTGACGAGCCGGTCACCTTCGTCAACGCCCCGGCCCTCGCCGAGCAGCGCGGCGTCAGTGTGGAGGTCGACAAGCACAGCGAGGCCTCCACGCACCGCAGCGCGGTGGAGGTCCGCGCCGTGGCCGCCGACGGACTCGTCACCACAGTCACCGGCGCGCTGACCGGCCTGCAGCAGATCGAGAAGATCGTCAACATCAACGGCCGCAGCTTCGACCTGCGTGCCGAGGGCCACAACCTCGTCGTCCACTACGAGGACCGGCCGGGCGTGCTCGGGGTCCTCGGCACGGTCCTCGGCAACGCCGGGATCGACATCCAGGCGGCGGCGCTGAGCCAGGACGTCGAAGGACCCGGCGCCACGGTGATCCTGCGGGTCGACCGGGTCGTCGGCGACGCCGAGGTCGCCCAGATCGTGGAGCAGCTCGACGCCCGCGTCGCGCAGGTCGACCTGTCCTGAACCACCCCGCTGTACCCGATGGCCGCGATCGTCGAACACGGTCGCGGCCGTCGTCGCGAAGAGGAAGAGAGTGTGTCCATGAAGCTAGCGGTCATTCCCGGTGACGGCATCGGTGTCGAGGTCACGGCAGAGGCCCTCAAGGTGCTCGGGACGCTCGTCCCCGACCTCGAGACCACCGAGTACGACCTCGGCGCCCGGCGGTACAACGCCACCGGGGAACTGCTCCCGGACGCCGACCTGGCGGCGATCCGCGCGCACGATGCGATCCTGCTCGGCGCCATCGGCGACCCCTCCGTCACCCCGGGCGTGCTCGAGCGGGGTCTGCTGCTGAACATGCGGTTCGCGCTCGATCACCATGTCAATCTGCGGCCGTCGCGGTTGTACCCCGGGGCGAGGTCCCCGCTCGCGGCCCAGCCGGAGATCGACTTCGTCGTGGTGCGGGAGGGCACCGAGGGCCCCTACACCGGCAACGGCGGTGCCATCCGCGTCGGAACCCCCCACGAGATCGCCACCGAGGTCTCGATCAACACCTGGTTCGGAGCCGAACGCGTCGTGCGGTACGCCTTCGAGCTCGCGCAGAGCCGCCGCAAGCACCTCACCCTGATCCACAAGACCAACGTGCTCTCCAACGCCGGTGCCATCTGGACGCGTGCGGTCGAGACGGTGGGCGCGCAGTACCCGGACGTCGAGACGGCCTACTGCCACATCGACGCCGCCACCATCTACATGGTCGACGACCCGGGCCGGTTCGACGTGATCGTGACCGACAACCTGTTCGGCGACATCGTCACCGATCTCGCCGGTGCGGTCACCGGGGGCATCGGACTGGCGGCCAGCGGCAACATCGATGCCTCCGGCACCAACCCGTCGATGTTCGAGCCGGTCCACGGCAGCGCCCCGGACATCGCGGGCAAGGGTATCGCCGACCCGACCGCGGCGATCCTGTCGGTCGCCCTGCTGCTACGCCACCTCGGCCGGCCGGACGAGGCGGCCCGGGTCGAGCGTGCGGTCGAGGCGGACCTCGCCGCCCGCGGCGCGGGTCCGATCGTGACCACGGAGGTCGGCGACCGCATCGCGGCCGCCCTCTGACCCCGTCCCGGTGCGGCCTCCCGGCGTCCGGGAGGCCGCACCGGCTCATTTGCGGGGGACCAGGGGCACCGCGGCGGCCGGGATCAGCGCGGCGAGCGCGAACGCCGCGGGAAAGCCGGCCAGTGCGATGAGCCCGCCGAACGCGGGACCCACGCACGCCGCGGCGACGAACTGGCCGGTGTTCTGGATGCCCAGCGCGCGGCCACCCCAGAACGGTCCCGCGATCTCGGCGACCGCGGTGAAGGCCAGGCCGTTCGGGGCCACCGTCGTCACCGAGGCCACGATCAGGAGCGTGACGGCGACGGCCGAGTCGGTGAGCGAGGCGGCCGCGAGCGCGGCCATGGACAGCACCACCGAGAGCGCCACGAGCCGCAGCGGCCGCAGGCGGCTGCCGACCCGGTCGGACCACCCGCCGGCGGCGACGCGACCCAGCGCACCGAGGAACTGCGCGGCGGTGATGACCAGGCCCGCGGCGGACTCGGTCCAGCCGCGCTCGGAGATCAGCCACACCAGCGCATAGGTCCACACCACGTACTGCGGCACCACCAGCAGGACCGACGCCGCGTGGATCCGTTGCAGCGACCGCCCGGCGCGGTAGGGGTTGTCGAGCAGGCCGAGTTCGGCGGCCCGGGCGCGTTCCGGCCGCGGTGGATCGACGATGCCGATCGCGCACGCTACCGCGGCGACGGCACACACCGCGGCGGCGAAGGCCAGGGCCGAGCCGATTCCGTGGTCGCGCGCGAGCGGAGGAATGGCCAGTGCGGCGACGGCGACGCCGAGCGGCAGCGACATCTGCCGGATCCCCATGGCGAGACCGCGCTGCTGCGGTGGGAACCAGCCGACGACGACGCGGCCGCTCGCGGCGTTGGCACTCGCCGCGGCGGCGCCGCCGAGGGCCAGCATGAGCGCGAGCATCGGCGCTGTCCCGCTGGCGGCGGCCGCGGCCGCGGCCGCCGCGGCCAGTGCGAGTCCGACGGCCAGGACCCGCCGCTCGCCGTACCGATCGGCCAGGGCACCCCATGCGACGAGACTGAAGACGACTCCGAATAACGGTGCGGCGGAAAGTGTTCCGGCCTGTGCAAGCGTGAGGCCCCAGTCCTCGTGCAGCGTGGGGATGAGGAAGGCGGCGCCGTTGACGAGGACTGCCTGAGCCGCCTGCGCGAACACGCCGAGCGCCAGGATGACCCAGCGCCGCGCGCCGATGTCCCGAACCGTCATGTCATCTCACTATCTGAAACAAGAATCCCGTAGAGTGAACTTCTGTGTGGGAGCCTATACCTGGGCGACGTGGTCCGCAGGGCGGCGGCACGGATAGACTCCCCGGCATGCGCCTTGGTCGAATTGCCAGCCCGGACGGTGTCGCCTTCGTCAGCATCGAGGGGGAGGGGGACGCCGCGATCGCGAAGGAGATCGCCGAACATCCTTTCGGCACCCCGACCTTCACCGGCCGCAGCTGGCCGCTCGCCGACGTCAGGCTCCTGGCGCCGATCCTGGCGAGCAAGGTGGTCTGCGTCGGCCGCAACTACGCTGCCCACGCGGCCGAGTCCGGCAACGAGGTCCCCGACGAGCCGGTGATCTTCCTCAAGCCGAACACCTCCATCGTCGGCCCGGGGGCGCCGATCGTGCTCCCGCCGAGCAGCAACCTCGTCCACCACGAGGCCGAACTCGCCGTCGTCATCGGCCGCCCCTGCAAGGACGTTCCGGCCGCGAAGGCGCTCGACGTCGTCCTCGGCTACACGGTGGCCAACGACGTCTCGGCGCGTGACCATCAGCAGCAGGACGGACAGTGGACGCGGGCCAAGGGGCACGACACGTTCTGCCCCCTCGGGCCCTGGATCGAGACGAACATCGATCCCACGGATCTCGAGATCACCGCGCAGGTCGACGGACAGACGCGTCAGCGGAGCCGAACGTCGTTGATGGTGCACGACATTCCGAAGCTGATCGAGTGGGTCTCGGCGGTGATGACCCTGTTGCCGGGCGATGTGATCCTCACCGGCACCCCGGAGGGCGTCGGACCGCTCGTCGACGGCGACACCGTCTCGATCACCGTCGAGGGCATCGGCACGCTGACCAACCCGGTGACCGCCAAGCGCAGGTAGGCCGCGGCTTCGCGATCGGCCGGGACTAGCCTGGAGGGGTCTTTTCGATCCCTCGACCCGAGTGAGCCATGACCAACAGCGAAGTACGCGTTCGTTTCTGTCCGTCCCCGACCGGAACCCCGCACGTGGGCCTCGTGCGCACCGCCCTGTTCAACTGGGCTTTCGCCCGTCACCACGGCGGCACCTTCGTGTTCCGCATCGAGGACACCGACGCCGCCCGCGACACCGAGGAGTCGTACCGGGCCATCCTCGACGCGCTCCGGTGGCTCGGGCTCGACTGGGACGAGGGCCCCGAGGTGGGCGGCCCGTACGAGCCGTACCGGCAGTCGCAGCGGCGAGACCTGCACCTCGACGTCGTCGCCCGGCTGCTCGACGCGGGCGAGGCGTACGAGTCGTTCTCCACGCCGGAAGAGGTCGAGGCGCGCCACCGCGCTGCCGGCCGCGACCCGAAGCTCGGCTACGACAACTACGACCGTGACCTGACCGCCGAGCAGCGGCAGGCGTACCGCGAGGAGGGGCGCAAGCCCGTCGTGCGCCTGCGCATGCCCGATCACGACCTGACCTGGAACGATCTGGTCCGCGGTGAGACCACGTTCAAGGCCGGCACCGTGCCCGATTTCGCACTGACCCGCGGCAACGGCATCCCGCTCTACACCCTGGTCAACCCCGTGGACGATGCCCTCATGCGGATCACCCACGTGCTGCGGGGCGAAGACCTGCTCTCGTCGACGCCGCGCCAGCTCGCTCTCTACGAGGCGCTGCAGCGCATCGGCGTGACCGATTTCACGCCCGAGTTCGGTCACCTGCCGTTCGTGATGGGTCAGGGCAACAAGAAGCTCTCCAAGCGCGACCCCGAGTCCAACCTGTTCATCCACCGCGACCGCGGCTTCATCGCCGAGGGCCTGCTCAACTACCTCGCGCTCCTCGGCTGGGGGCTGGCCGACGACCGTGACGTCTTCTCGCTCGACGAGATGGTGGCCGCGTTCGACATCGCCAAGGTGAACTCGAATCCGGCGCGGTTCGACCAGAAGAAGGCCGACGCCATCAACGCCGAGCACATCCGCCTGCTCGAGCCGGGCGACTTCACGGCACGGCTGAAGTCGTTCCTCGTGGAGCACGGCCGTATCACCGCGGACGTCGACGACGCCCGGTTCGCGGAGGCGGCCGAGCTGGTCCAGACCCGCATCGTGGTGCTGTCGGACGCGTGGGACCTGCTGAAGTTCCTCTACGTCGACGAGGCCGACTTCGTCCTCGACGAGGCGGCCGCAGCCAAGAACCTCGGTCCCGACGCCGCGCCCGTGCTCGATTCGACGATCGCTGCGGCCGGTGGCGTGGCCGAGTGGAAGGCGGCGTCCCTCGAGGAGGCCCTCAAGGCCGCGCTGATCGACGAGCTCGGCCTCAAGCCTCGCAAGGCCTTCGCGCCGGTGCGCGTGGCCCTCACGGGCTCGCACATCAGTCCGCCGCTGTACGAGTCCATGGAACTGCTCGGCCGGGACGTCTCGCTGGCGCGTCTGCGTGCCGCCCGCGCCCGCATCGCCTGAGCCGGTCCGGGCCCGGCGGCGGGATCGCCCGTGGCCGGGCCGGGCCGGATTTACCCGGCCTGACCAGGCGATTTGTAATTGGGGGCACCGATGGTGCTAACCTTCTTCTCGGTTCGGAACGGAGGCCGCACCGCCGCGAGGCGGGTCTCCGGAACAAGCCATTGGGGTATGGTGTAATTGGCAACACAGCTGATTCTGGTTCAGCCATTCTAGGTTCGAGTCCTGGTACCCCAGCGTCTGCCCGGTGATTTTGTCACCGAGCCTCGGCCGGTTAAGCTGGCTGAGCCTCCGCCGCAAGGTGGGGGAGTACCGGAGAAGAAGTTCCTGGCCCCGTCGTCTAGCGGCCTAGGACGCCGCCCTCTCAAGGCGGTAGCGCGGGTTCAAATCCCGTCGGGGCTACCACGGAAGGCCCTTCGATCGCGAGTTCGAAGGGTGTTCTTCTCCGAGCAGTGAAAGTTCCTGGCCCCGTCGTCTAGCGGCCTAGGACGCCGCCCTCTCAAGGCGGTAGCGCGGGTTCAAATCCCGTCGGGGCTACCAAACGAAGGTCCCTGCCGATCCACGGATCGGCAGGGACCTTCGTCGTTCTGCGCTCGTCAACCACTCTTGCGCCGGAAATTGCGGCGGTGGTCGGCGCTGCCGTGCGGCGCCTGCGCCTTGGCCCTCCCGTCGAGATGGTCCGTGCCGCGGCGGGCGTGCTGATTCTTGCGTTCGAGGGCTGCGCGGAACTGCTCCGCGATCCGCTCCTCGTTCGGCTCGTGCATCGCTGTCTCCCTTCCCCACCCGGTACTCGGCCGGGCCATCGGGAATCTAACCCGGCAGCCCTGCGTCTGTCGCCCGGTTTTCCAGCGATTCGAACAGGTACGGCGCGGTGCTGCCGCCGATCGGCATGGCCGCCAGTCCCAGCTTGCGGTGATCCCAGGACCGGGTTCGTTCCGCGACGACGCGCACCGCGACACGCTTGTGCATCATCTGCTCGATCGCGGGACGCACGTCCTCGGTGTACGGGCCCGTGTAGCGCTCCCACACGCTCCGGCACACGCGGAACAGCACGTCCCGGTCCTCGACCACCTCGGCATGCCCCTCCAGGGAGACTCCGCGCAGCGTGTCGTACGTGTGGCCGTCCTCGACGAGCGCGCTGATCCGGTTGTCGCGCCGCAGATTGACCGCCTTCTGCGACTTCAGCTTCGTCTCGAACCACATCTCGCCGTCGAGCACGGCGTACCACATCGCGACGAGGTGGGGGAGGCCGCCGGGGCCGACGGTGGCCATCGTCGCGACGCGGCTGCGGCCGAGGAAGTCGCCGATCTCGGCGTCGGACATCGTGATCTGTGCGCGCTGGTGGGTTCCCATCCGTGCACTGTGGCACAGGAGCCGGCGGATGCGACAGCCTTCTAGAGCCGCTTGTGCAGGGCGTCGGCGGCCGCGAGCAGGTCCGCGGCCCACCGCGCTCCGGGCCGGCGGCCCATCCGGTCGACGGGTCCCGAGACGGAGATGGCGGCGACGACCGAACCGGAGGCATCGCGCACCGGTGCGGCCACCGAGGCGACGCCGGGTTCGCGTTCGGCGACGCTCTGCGCCCAGCCCCGGCGACGCACCTCGGCGAGCACCCGCTCGCCGAATGCGGCCTCCGGCAGGATCGCCCGCTGCGTCGCGGCGTCGGCCCAGGCGAGCAGGACCCGCGCGCCGGACCCGGCAGTCATCGGCAGTCTCGCACCCACGAGGACGGTGTCGCGCAGACCTGTCGGTGGTTCGAGTGCGGCGACGCATACCCGGTGCGTGCCCTCCCGCCGGTACAACTGCACGCTCTCCCCGGTGATCTCGCGCAGCCGCGGGAGAACGAGCGAGGCCGCATCGACGAGCGGGTCACCCGCGCCCGCGGACAGTTCGGCCAGGCCGGGGCCCGGTCGCCACTGGCCGTCGCCGTCGCGCGCGAGCAGCCGGTGCACTTCGAGCCCGACCGCGAGGCGGTGGGCAGTGGCGCGGGGTAGTCCGGTGCGAGCGCACAGTTCGGTGAGGTTGCACGGTTGCCGAGCCACCGCGTGGAGGACCGCCATGGCTTTGTCCAGCACTCCGATCCCGCTATGCTGTCTCATAGGTCGATACCTCCGTCTCGCATAATGGGAAGCATAGCCCACGCGGAAACCGGCGGGGACGACAGTATTCGCGGCCCGGGACAGCCCGGGAACGGGAACCGCGTTCGTCACGTACGACAGGTGGAGAAGATGGCTGGAAAGACTCTGGCGGAGAAGGTGTGGGACCAGCACGTGGTCGTGCGCGGTACGGGAGAGGGGGCGGCACGGCAGCCGGACCTGATCTACATCGATCTGCATCTCGTGCACGAGGTCACGAGCCCGCAGGCGTTCGACGGACTGCGGCTGGCGAATCGGCCCGTGCGGCGCCCGGACCTGACCATCGCGACCGAGGACCACAACGTGCCCACGGTCGACATCGACAAGCCCATCGCCGACCCCGTCTCGCGCACCCAGGTCGAGACGTTGCGCCGCAACTGTGAGGAGTTCGGCATCCGGCTGCATCCGATGGGGGACGTGGAGCAGGGCATCGTCCACGTCGTCGGACCACAGCTCGGACTGACGCAGCCGGGCACGACGGTGGTGTGCGGCGACAGTCATACCTCCACCCACGGCGCCTTCGGTGCCCTGGCGATGGGTATCGGCACCAGCGAGGTCGAGCATGTGCTGGCGACCCAGACGCTTTCGCTGCGCCCGTTCAAGACGATGGCGATCACCGTCGACGGCGAACTGCCCCCCGGCGTCTCGAGCAAGGACCTGATCCTCGCCGTCATCGCCGAGATCGGCACCGGCGGCGGCCAGGGCTACGTGCTCGAGTACCGCGGCGAGGCCATCCGGAAGCTGTCGATGGAAGCGCGGATGACCATCTGCAACATGTCCATCGAGGCGGGCGCCCGGGCCGGGATGATCGCACCGGACGAGATCACCTACGAGTTCCTGAAGGGCCGCCCGCACGCCCCGCAGGGCGCGGACTGGGACGCCGCGGTGGCGGCGTGGGAGCAGTTGAAGACCGACGAGGATGCGGTTTTCGACGCCGAGGTCCGCATCGACGGGTCGGCTCTGACGCCCTTCGTCACGTGGGGCACCAACCCGGGGCAGGGCGCGCCCCTCGGTGCGTCGGTGCCCGATCCGGCGGCGATGGCGGACGAGAGCGAGCGCCTCGCGGCCGAGAAGGCACTGCGGTACATGGGACTCGAACCCGGGACGCCGCTGCGGGAGGTGCCCGTCGACACCGTCTTCGTCGGGTCGTGCACCAACGGCCGGATCGAGGATCTGCGGGCCGTCGCCGACGTCCTGCAGGGCCGCACGGTCGCCGACGGTGTCCGCATGCTCGTCGTGCCCGGATCGATGCGCGTTCGTGCCCAAGCCGAAGCCGAAGGTCTCGGTGAGATATTCACGGCCGCAGGGGCGGAATGGCGTCAGGCCGGCTGCTCGATGTGCCTGGGCATGAATCCGGACCAGTTGGCACCGGGTGAGCGCTGCGCTTCGACCTCGAACCGGAACTTCGAAGGCCGCCAAGGCAAGGGCGGACGCACCCACCTCGTCTCGCCTCAGGTCGCGGCGGCGACTGCGGTGCGCGGCACTCTCTCCGCTCCGGCGGATCTGGACTAGGTCACGGAACCGAAGGAGAATTTTCGATGGAAGCCTTCACCACTCACAAGGGAATCGGCGTCCCGCTGCGCCGGTCGAACGTCGACACCGATCAGATCATCCCTGCGGTGTACCTGAAGCGAGTCACTCGAACCGGATTCGAGGACGGGCTGTTCGCCGCGTGGCGCACGGATCCGTCCTTCGTGCTGAACACCCCGCCGTTCGACCGGGGCAGCGTCCTGGTGGCCGGCCCGGACTTCGGCACCGGGTCCTCGCGCGAGCACGCCGTGTGGGCGCTGTCCGACTACGGTTTCCGCGTCGTCATCTCGTCCCGCTTCGCCGACATCTTCCGGGGCAACGCCGGCAAGGCCGGATTGCTGGCCGCGCAGGTCGAACAACCGGACGTCGAATTGCTCTGGAAGCTCATCGAACAGCAGCCGGGGCTGGAGCTCGAGGTCGATCTCGGCGCTCGTACCGTGACCGCCGGAACCACCGTGGTGCCGTTCAGCATTGACGACTACACCCGGTGGCGGCTGTTGGAGGGTCTCGACGACATCGGACTCACGTTGCGCCAGGTAGAGGCGATTTCCGAGTACGAAAACGCAAGGCCTTCTTGGAAACCACGAACCCTTCCGGCGCCCTGATCGAGCCCTCGAATCGAGCCTCGGCGGGCCGGATCCGACTGCACGTCCGGATCCGGCCCGCCGGCAATTTGCATGAGAATTGGCGTGGCACATAGACTCTTGCCCGTTTGCGGGTCTACCGTGGACTCGAGTCGGTCTGACGGTGGACCGTAATGTGCGGAGGAATGCAATGAACAAGGCAGAGCTGATCGATGTTCTGACCGAGAAACTCGGTTCGGACAGGCGCACAGCAACGGCGGCCGTGGAGCACATGGTCGACGCGATCGTGCGTGCAGTGCACTCGGGCAAGAGCGTCACCATCACCGGATTCGGTGTCTTCGAGCAGCGCCGCCGCGCAGCCCGGGTCGCGCGCAACCCGCGTACGGGTGAGACCGTGAAGGTCAAGCCGACGTCGGTGCCGGCGTTCCGCCCCGGCGCTCAGTTCAAGGCGGTCATCGCCGGTTCGCAGAAGCTCCCCGCGACCGGTCCGGCCGTCAAGCGCGGCGCGGCTGCGGCGGCCAAGAAGACCGCGGCGGCGAAGAAGACCGCCGCCAAGAAGACCGCGGCGGCGAAGAAGACCGCCGCCAAGGCCGCTCCGGCGAAGAAGACCACGGCGGCCAAGGCTCCGGCCAAGACCACCGCGGCGAAGAAGACCACCGCGGCCAAGAAGACCACGGCGGCCAAGGCTCCGGCCAAGACCACCGCGGCCAAGAAGACCACCGCGGCCAAGAAGACCACGGCGGCCAAGGCTCCGGCCAAGACCACCGCGGCCAAGAAGACCACCGCGGCCAAGAAGACCACCGCGGCGAAGAAGACCACGGCGGCCAAGAAGGCACCGGCCCGCAAGGCCGCCGCCAAGAAGTAGCAGTTCCGGCACGGCGCGGGTCCGGAAGACCGTCGCCGAGAAGGGGCGCCGCCGAGAGCGGCGCTACCGCCCGGGTCCCGTCCGTTCGGCGGCCATCGGGGGAGATCTCCCCCGATGGCCGCCGACGTGCGTTCAGGCGGCGCCGGGGGGCAGTGGGCTGTCGATGTGGTCCACTGCGACGAGCCGGTCGCCGGCCAGCGACAGGACCCAGGTGCTGCCCTTCCGGTTACGCGTGTTCGGCGCGACCACCCCGTCGTGCTCGGCCCACCATCGCACGAGGTCCGGAATCACCTTGCCCTGGCTGCAGATCACCGGCACGCCACCGCGCTGGGCGAGCTCGAGTGCCCGCTTGCGTCCGAGTTGCGGATCGGCGCCGTATTCCTCCTCCGTCAGGGAGGGCTCGACGGCGACCTCGACCCCGAGCCGGTCCGCGAGCGGTTGCACCGTCTGCACACAGCGCGCCCGGTCCGCGGCGACCACGCTGTCGGCGCCGAACGCGAGCAGTTGAGGCACGAGGGCCTGGGCCTGGGCGCGGCCCGCCGCGTCGAGGGGCCGGTCCCGATCGTCGCCGCGGTGGTTCTTGCGGCTGCCGGCCTTCGCGTGCCGCACGATCAGCACCGTCGCCGTGTCCGACGGCAGGGCCTGGAAGCGCCGCAGCACCGTGTGGTCCATCGGGTACGACAGGGCCGCGTAGGCGTCGTCGGGTGCGAGCCAGCGCAGTTCGTCGACCTCGTCGTTCGGGACGAACCGGCCGCTGCATGCCGCGGCGGCCCAGTAGTCCACTCGCTTGAGCTTCCGGTGACCCGGAACCGGGTAGGTGACCTTGCCGAGAGACCGGCCGAGGCGCGCGGAAATCCCGGTCTCCTCCTCGATCTCGCGTACGGCGGCGACGACGGGAGTCTCGCCGGGATCGAGCTTGCCCTTGGGGAAGGACCAGTCGTCGTAGCGCGGCCGGTGCACGACGGCGATCTCGATACGGTTCCGGGCGGTCGGGTTCCTTCGCCACAGGACGGCCCCGGCGGCGAAGATGTTGGCTCGCATTGCGTTGTCGGAAACGGGGGACACCGACATCCTTCCGATCAGGAGCTGCGGCTGCGCATGAGCTCTTCTTGGTGGTCGCGGGCGGCGGTTCCCGGTGCCGGCGACGCGAGCCAGGTGCCGTCGGCCCGCAACGTCCAGCACCGGGTCGCCGGATCGAGCGCCGACTCGAAGATCGAGTCGAGTTGCGCAGCCAGCCGGGGATCCTTCACCTGGGCCATCACCTCCACCCGGCGGTCGAGGTTGCGATGCATCATGTCTGCGCTGCCGATCCAGATCTCGTCGGCCGCCCGGAAATGCAGGACGCGCGAATGCTCCAGGAATCTTCCGAGAATGGATCGCACCGTGATGTTCTCACTGAGCCCCGGCACTCCGGGCTTGAGCGCGCAGATGCCGCGCACGACGATCTCGACCGGTACCCCGGCGCGGGAGGCACGGTACAGCGCGTCGATGACCTGTTCGTCGACGAGCGCATTGGCCTTCAGGCGGATCCCGGCGTCGCGTCCGGCCTGGTGGTGCTCGATCTCGGTGTCGATCCGTTCGATGATGCCCGACCGCACGCCGTGCGGGGCGACGAGCAGGTTGCGGTACTTCGCCTTCCGCGAGTACCCGGTGAGAGTGTTGAACAGGTCGGTCAGGTCCGCGCCGATCTCCGGTGCCGCGGTGAGCAGACCGACATCCTCGTACAGACGCGCAGTCTTCGGGTTGTAGTTGCCGGTGCCGATGTGGCAGTAGCGGCGGATGAGCGAGCCCTCGCGGCGGACCACGAGGCACGTCTTGCAGTGGGTCTTGAGACCCACCAGGCCGTACACCACGTGCACGCCGGCCTGCTCCAGCTTGCGGGCCCACTTGATGTTCGCCTGTTCGTCGAAGCGTGCCTTGATCTCCACCAGCGCCACCACCTGCTTGCCGGCCTCCGCCGCGGCGATCAACGCGTTGACGATGGGGGAGTCGCCCGAGGTGCGGTAGAGGGTCTGCTTGATGGCGAGCACCTGGCTGTCGGCTGCGGCCTGCTCGATGAACCGCTGCACGCTGGTGGAGAAGGAATCGTAGGGGTGGTGCACCAGCACGTCGCCCTCGCGCAGCGTCGAGAACACGCTCTTGGGGGTCTCGCGCTCGCCGAAAGCGGGGTGGGTGGCCGGCACGAACGGCCGGTCCTTCAGATCGGGCCGGTCGACGTCGTGCACCTGCCACAGACTCGACAGGTCCAGCAGTCCCGGCAGCTGCACCACGTCGGCGGGATCGACGTCCAACTCGCGCAGCAACAGTTCGAGCATGTGCTCGGTCATGTCGTCGGCGACCTCGAGGCGCACCGGGGAACCGAAACGGCGACGGGCGAGTTCCCGCTCGAGTGCCTGCAGGAGGTCCTCGTCGCGGTCCTCCTCGACCTCGAAGTCGGCGTTGCGGGTGACCCGGAAGGCGTGGTGCTCGACGATCTCCATCCCCGGGAACAGCACGTCGAGGTGTGCCGCGATGAGTTCCTCGAGCGGAAGGAATGCGTCGATCTCGTCCGGTGAGCCGTCCCGCCGGACCCGCACGAAGCGATCGACGTTGTCGGGCACCTTGACCCGAGCGAAGTGCTCGCCGGCGGACTGGCGATCCTTCACGGTGACAGCGAGGTTGAGGCTCAGCCCGCTGATGTACGGGAACGGGTGCGCCGGATCGACCGCGAGCGGGGTCAGAACCGGGAACACCTGCTCGGCGAAGTGAGCGGTCAGGCGCTGCTTCTCGTCGTCCGCCAGATCGTCCCACCGGATGATCGAAATGCCTTCGGCAGTCAGAGCGGGCAGGACCGAGTCGAGGAAGACGAGGGCGTGGCGGCGCGCGATCTCCTGGGTGCTGCGCGCGATGAGCGCGAGTTGCGCTCGTGGCGACAGCCCGTCGGCGGAGCGGACCGACAAGCCGGTCTCGGCGCGACGCTTGAGGCCGGCGACGCGCACCATGTAGAACTCGTCGAGATTCGAAGCGAAGATGGCGAGGAACTTGGCGCGTTCGAGCAGCGGCAGCGACGTGTCCTCGGCCAGCGCGAGCACCCGCGCGTTGAAGTCGAGCCAGCTCAGTTCGCGGTTGAGGTAGCGGTCCGGGGGCAGACCGTCGGCGACGGCCTGCAGCGTCGTGGCGGCGGGCGGGGCGCTCGGCGCCGAGGCCGAACGGGTAGCGGTCGCACCGTCGAGGCCGCCTCCTCCGTCGCCGGATGCCCCGGCGAACCCGGGAGGGTCGGTGTCGATGCGCTGGTCCGTGGAATCGCCGTGTTTCACACGTCGATCATCCCTCAGTTTCGGAACGGCGGACAATCCGTCGGCGTCCGTCACCCGAAGTCGGGATGACGAACAGGCATCGGCCATCCGATCCGTCCGAGCGCCGACGCCGTCGCGGGCCCGACGCCCTGCACCGTCGCGGCCTCGAGGTCGGCGACGGTGTCGACGTCGAGCCGCAGCCCGGGCCAGTCCCCGGGTAGGGGGCGGGCGCCCGCCCGCACGTGACGGTGCGCCGAATCGGGACCGAACAGCGGGACGAGGGGTCCGGGCGTGCAGTGCAGCAGCGCCGAGGTGCCGGTGCCGGTGTGGTCCACGACGACCGCCCGGCCGGCCTCGCGTGCCGCGGACAGCGCCGCGGACAACTCGGCGGGCCGCAGCGCCGGCAGGTCCGCGTGCAGCGCGATCAGATCCACGCCCGGCTCGCGGGAGCGCACCCGGTGGGCGGCGGCGGCGAGCGCTGCGTTCAGTGGATCGACGGAGGCGGGATCGACGGAGGCGGGATCGACGGGGGCGGGATCGACGGATGCGCCGGCCGTGCCGGCGGCCGGGGGATCGGCGAGTGTGTGCGCGCCCGCGCCGAGGGCGAGCGCGGCGACGTCGGCGTCGGTGGTGATGACGGTGACGGCGAGCCCCTCGACCGCCAGCGCCGCGTGCAGGGTGTCGGCGAGCATCGCGAGCACCAGGGCGGCTCGGTCGCCGGGGTCGAGGACGTGCGCGAGCCGCGACTTCGCCAGGCCGAGGGCCTTGACGGGAATCAGCGCGTGCGCGGTGGTCATGGTCGTCGATTCTGCCAGTCGGCGGCGACGGCGGTCGCGGGCGCGGGCGGTGGGCGATACTGGAGCAGCCGCGGCGCTGGTCTGCGGACGGGATCGGACACGAGTAAGGGGACTGCGTGAGCAAGGCTGCGGTGTTGGGAGCGGGGTCGTGGGGGACGGCCTTCGCCAAGGTGCTGGCGGAGGCCGGAACGGACGTGACGATCTGGGCGCGGCGTGCGGAGGTGGCCGAGGCCATCGCCACCCGGCACGAGAACCCGGACTACCTGCCCGGCGTCGAACTGCCCGCCACGGTGCGCGCCACCGCGGATCATCGCGTCGCTCTCGACGGAGTGGACTTCCTCGTCCTCGCGGTGCCGTCGCAGACGTTGCGCGCGAATCTCGGGGCGTGGCGCGACGACATCGGTCCCGACGCGACCCTGTTGAGCCTGGCGAAGGGCATCGAGAGCGGCACCCTCATGCGGATGAGCCAGGTGATCGCTCAGGTGACCGGCGCCGAGCACGACCGCATCGCGGTGCTGTCCGGACCGAATCTCGCCCGTGAGATCGCCGATCGGCAGCCCGCCGCCACGGTGATCGCATGCTCCGACTCCACTCGCGCTCTCGAGATTCAAAGAGCATGTGCCACTGGTTATTTCAGGCCGTATACGAATACGGACGTGATCGGCTGCGAGATCGGTGGCGCGTGCAAGAACGTCATCGCCCTCGCGTGCGGCATGGCGGCCGGGGTCGGACTCGGTGACAACACCGTCGCCTCCATCATCACTCGCGGCCTGGCCGAGATCACGCGGCTGGGAACTGCCCTCGGCGCCAAGCCGGCCACGCTGGCCGGACTCGCCGGCGTGGGCGACCTCGTGGCCACGTGCACCTCGCCCCTGTCGCGCAACCGGTCGTTCGGCGAGCGGCTGGGACGGGGAGGGACACTCGAGAGTGCGCAGGAGGCCACCCACGGCCAGGTGGCCGAGGGGGTCAAGTCGTGCACCTCCGTCCGGGCGCTGGCGGCCAGTTACGACGTGGAGATGCCGCTCACCGACGCCGTGCACCGCGTCTGCTACGAGGGCATGTCGGTGCCCGAGGCGATCGGACTGCTCCTCGGCCGTCGAGTCAAGCCGGAGTGAGGGCGTGCCGGGGGACTCGACGCGTTGCGTGAAAGCTGTTGCCGCCGAACATGCGCCGGGGGAGCCGCTGCAACCCGGCCCGGTTCTCGCGGCCCCCTACCAGCTCGGGGCGGAGGGCACCGAAACCGACACCTACGCCCGCGCCTCCCATCCGGGCTGGCGGGCCCTCGAATCCGCGCTGGCCGCGCTCGAGGGCGCGGCGGCAGCCCGGGTCGTCGGATCCGGAATGTCGGCGGTCACCGTCGCGCTGCGGTCGCTGAGCCGGGGCGGCGGCACCGTCGTCGTCCCCGCCGACGGGTACTACCAGGTGCGGGCCTACGCGCGCGAATGCCTCGAACCCCTCGGCATCACGGTTCACGAACTCACCTGCGCCCAGTTCGGCGACGGAGGTCTGCGCGCGGTCCTCGCCGGTGCCGGTGCGGGCGCGCTCGTGCTCGCCGAGACCCCGTCCAACCCGGGACTGGACGTCGTCGACCTGCGCGCCACCGCGGCACTGTGCCGGACCGCAGGCGCCCTGCTCGTGGTGGACAACACCACCGCCACCCCGCTGGGGCAGCAGCCACTCGCGCTGGGCGCGGACGTCGTCGTCGCCAGCGGCACGAAATCGCTCAGCGGGCACAGCGATCTGCTGATGGGGTACCTCGCCGTGGCCGACGGCGCACTCGTGCCACCCCTCGACCGCGAGCGCCTGCTCTCCGGCACCGTCCTCGGTCCGTTCGAGACGTGGCTGGCACACCGAAGCCTGGGCACCGCCGGGTTGCGCTTCGACCGGCAGTGCGCCAACGCGCTCGCCGTGGCCACGATGCTGCGTGAGCATCCCGCGGTCGGTGGCGTCCGATACCCCGGTCTGGACGACGATCCCGCGCACCCCGTCGCCGCGGCGCAGATGCGCCGGTTCGGGCCGCTGGTGACGTTCCGGCTCGACGACGAGCAGCAGTTCCACCGGTTCGTCGCGGTGAGCGAGCTCGTCACCGCCGCGACCAGTTTCGGGGGCATCCACACCACCGCGGACCGGCGTGCCCGCTGGGGTGATCCCGTACCGCCCGGCTTCGTGCGGTTGTCCTGCGGGATCGAGGACACCGCCGACCTGCTCGACGATCTCGACCGTGCGCTCGCCCGGCGCTGAGCAGGACTCGGATACCGGCCGGGCGGGCGGCACCGGTACGGTTTGTGCCGTGAGCACACCCCGAATCCGGGTGGCCGTCGTCTTCGGTGGCCGCAGCAACGAGCACTCCGTCTCCTGCGTTTCGGCAGGCAGCATCCTGCGCCACCTCGACCCGCAACGCTACGAGGCCGTCCCGATCGGTATCACCACCGACGGCGCCTGGGTGCTCGCCGACTCGGACCCGGAACGGCTCGCCAAGGCGGGCCGCGAACTGCCGACCGTCGACGCGGACGGTTCGGCGCTGGTGCTCACCGCCGATCCCACCCGGGCCGGTGACATCGTCGCCCTCGCCGAGGGCGAGTTCGGCAAGGTCCTCGCCTCCGTCGACGTCGTGTTCCCCGTGCTGCACGGCGCCTATGGCGAGGACGGCACCATCCAGGGGCTGCTCGAACTCGCCGGCGTCCCGTACGTGGGACCGGGCGTCCTCGCCAGCGCCGCCGGGATGGACAAGGAGTTCACCAAGAAGTTGCTGGCCGCGGAGGGTCTGCCCGTCGGATTCCAGGTCGTGCTGCGGCCCGGCACCGCGACCGTCACCGAGCAGCAGAAGCAGCGTCTCGGCCTCCCCGTGTTCGTCAAGCCCGCCCGCGGCGGATCCTCCATCGGGATCAGCCGTGTCGCCGACTGGGTGGCGCTCGATGCGGCGATCGACAAGGCTCGCCGGCACGACCCGAAGGTGATCGTCGAATCCGCGATCGTCGGCCGCGAGGTCGAATGCGGTGTACTGGAGTTCCCCGACGGCGACGTGCGCGCCAGCGTCGTCGCCGAGATCCGGATGCCCGACCCGTCCGGCGATCACGAGGCGTTCTACGACTTCGACACCAAGTACCTCGACGACGTGTGCGAGTTCGACGTGCCCGCCAAGCTCGACGACGACGTCTCCGACCGGATCCGGGACCTCGCGGTCCGCGCCTTCCGCGCCCTCGACTGCCAGGGCCTGTCCCGGGTCGACTTCTTCGTCACGGAGGACGGGCCGGTGATCAACGAGATCAACACCATGCCCGGGTTCACGTCGATCTCGATGTACCCGCGCATGTGGGAGGCCAGCGGCCTCGAGTACCGCACGTTGCTCTCCACCCTGGTCGACACCGCCCTGGCCCGGGGGACCGGGCTGCGCTGAGCCGTCCGGACGCGGACTAGTCTGGAGGCCATGACTGCCGTGACCCCTGACTCATCTGCGACCGTTTCCGGGGACGTCCGGGCGACCGGCGCCGGGGACACCCGCGAGGCCGTGCACGCCGCGGCCCGTCGCGCCCGCGTCGCCTCCCGCCGGCTCGCCCTGCTCACCACCGCGCAGAAGGACGCCGCCCTGCACGCCGCGGCGGACGCCGTGCTCGCCGCGTCCGACGCGGTGCTCGCTGCCAACGCCGAGGACATCGAGACCGCCCGCGCGGCAGGCACCGAGGAATCCCTCCTCGACCGGCTCCGTCTCACCCAGGCCCGGGTCGAGGGCATTGCGGCGGGGTTGCGCCAGGTCGCGGGGCTGCCCGACCCGATCGGCGAGGTCGTCCGCGGCTCGACCCTGCCCAACGGCCTCGAGATCCGGCAGATGCGGGTGCCGCTCGGCGTCGTCGGGATGGTGTACGAGGCCCGGCCGAACGTGACCGTCGACGCCTTCGGGCTGGCCCTCAAGTCCGGCAACGCGGCCCTGCTGCGCGGGTCGTCGTCCGCCGCCCGTTCCAACGCGGCGCTCGTCGAGGCCCTGCGCGGCGCCCTCGCCACGCAGGAACTGCCGGAGGACGCCGTGCAACTGCTGCCGAGCGCGGACCGATCCTCGGTCACGCACCTCATCCAGGCCCGCGGACTCGTCGACGTCGTCATCCCTCGTGGCGGCGCCGGCCTGATCTCCGCCGTCGTCCGCGACGCCACCGTGCCCACCATCGAGACGGGCGTGGGCAACTGCCACGTGTACGTGCATGCGTCGGCCGATCCGGAGATGGCCGAGAAGATCGTGGTCAACGCCAAGACCCGCCGGCCCAGCGTGTGCAACACCGCCGAGACGATCCTGGTGGACAAGGCCGTCGCCGACGACGTCGTGCCCCGGCTGCTGCAGGTACTGCGCAGCCACGGCGTCACCGTGCACGGCGACCTGCCCGGCCTCGAACCGGCCACCGAATCGGACTGGGCCGACGAGTACCTGAGCCTCGACGTCGCGCTCGCCGTCGTCGACGACCTGGACGCGGCCGTCGCGCACATCGACCGGTACGGCACCGGGCACACCGAGGCCATCGTCACCTCCGACCTCGCCGCGGCCCGTGAGTTCTCCGCGCGGGTCGATGCCGCAGCCGTCATGGTCAACGCTTCGACGGCGTTCACCGACGGCGAGCAGTTCGGGTTCGGCGCCGAGATCGGCATCTCCACCCAGAAGCTGCACGCCCGCGGCCCGATGGGACTGCCGGAACTCACCTCCACCAAGTGGGTGGTCTGGGGCGACGGCCACACCCGGCCGGCCTGAGGTCGGCCCGACGGCGTCGACGAGACCCCGCACCCCGACCGGCCTGCCCCGACGAAAGGACACAGCGTGGACCGTGCGCTGCCGACCACCCCGCCGATCTTCGCCGACGTCGACGAGGTGATCGACCGCCTCGCCGAGACGGGATACCTCGCCGACAAGGCCACCGCCACCGCGGTGTTCCTCGCCGATCGCCTCGGCAAGCCGCTGCTCATCGAAGGCCCCGCCGGGGTGGGCAAGACCGAGCTGGCCCGGGCGGTGGCGCAGACCTCCGGCGCCGAGCTGGTGCGGCTGCAGTGCTACGAGGGGGTCGACGAGTCGCGGGCGCTCTACGAGTGGAACCACGCCAAGCAGATCCTGCGGATCCAGGCCGGTACCGACCACTCCTGGGACGCGACCAAGCAGGATGTGTTCTCCGAGGAATTCCTTCTGCCGCGCCCGCTGCTGACGGCCATCCGCCGGGAGGACCCGACGGTGCTGCTCGTCGACGAGGTCGACAAGGCCGACGTGGAGATCGAGGGTCTGCTGCTCGAGGTGCTCAGCGACTTCGCGGTCACCGTGCCCGAACTCGGCACCATCAGCGCCACCCGCAAGCCCTTTACCGTGCTCACCTCGAACGCGACCCGCGAGTTGTCCGAGGCCCTCAAGCGACGCTGCCTGTTCCTGCATCTCGACTTTCCCGATGCCGACCTCGAGCGCCGCATCCTGGCGAGCCGGGTTCCGGAGCTGCCGGAGGCGGTCGCCGAGCAGCTCGTCCGCACGGTCCGGGTGCTGCGCGGCATGCAGCTCAAGAAGCTGCCGTCGGTGGCGGAGACGATCGACTGGGGCCGCACACTGCTCGCCCTGGGCCTGGACACCCTCGACGACGCGGCGGTCCGGGCCACGCTCGGCGTGATCCTCAAACACCAGTCCGATCAGCTGCGGGCCGCGGCCGAGCTGCGGTTGAACTGACATGGCCGGGGCACGCCCGCCGCTGCGGGACCACGGGCCGTCGGCGCCGCACGGGCTGCCCGGCCACCTCGTCGGGTTCGTCGAGGCGCTGCGCCGCCGCGGCATCCCCGTAGGACCGTCGGAGACCGTCGACGCCGGCCGGGTCATCTCGGTGCTCGACCTGCTCGACCGCGACGCCCTGCGCGAGGGGCTGGCGTGCGCTCTGCTGCGCCGGCCCACCCATCGGCCGACCTTCGACGCCCTGTTCGACCTGTGGTTCCCGGCAGCGGTGGGACGCCGCGAGGCCGGCGGGATCGATCCGACGCTGCCACGCACCCCGGACGGCGAGATCGATTTCGAGGCGCTGCGGGACCTGATCGCCGAGATGCTCGCCGACGACTCCGCCGAGGCGTTCGAGCTCGTCGAGTTGCTGACCGCGCAGATCGTCGAGGAACTGGGCCAGTACACCTCGGGTGACAAGTCGTCGTTCTCGGCGTACCAGGCCCTGCGCCAGGTCTCGCCCGAGACACTGGTGTCGAAGATCCTCGAGGGACTGCTCGGCAATGCCGGTCCCGAGGAGCGGGCTCAGGACACCGAGTACGCCACCGAGGTGGCCCGCCGCACGGCAGCGCGCCGGGTGGCGGACTTCCGGGCGATGGTCGAACGCGAGACGCGGCGCCGCACCGCCGAACAGGTCGGACGCGACCGCGTCGCCACGTACGGGGTGCCCAGACTGGCCGAGGAGGTCGACTTCCTGCGAGCCACCGACGCCGAGCTCACCGCGCTGCGCCGCAGCGTCACCCCGCTGGCGCGGCTGCTCGCGAGCCGGCTCGCCGCGCGCCGGCGACGGGCCCGCGCGGGGGCGATCGACCTGCGCCGGACCCTGCGCAAGTCGATGTCCACCGGCGGAGTGCCCATCGACCTCGTCAATCGCAAGCCACGCCCCGCCCGTCCGGAGCTCGTGGTGCTGTGCGACGTCTCCGGATCGGTCGCCGGCTTCTCCCACTTCACGCTGCTGCTCGTGCACGCCTTGCGCGAGCAGTTCTCCCGCGTCCGGGTGTTCGCGTTCATCGACAGCACCGACGAGGTCACTCACCACTTCTCCGCCGGCGCGGATCTCGGGGTCGCCATGTCGCGGATGCTGCGTGAGGCCGAGCTGATCGCCTACGACGGCCACTCCGACTACGGTCACGCGCTCGGCGTGTTCACCGAGCGGTACGCGCACAGCCTCACCAGCCGCAGCTCACTGCTCGTGCTCGGCGACGCACGGACCAACTATCGCGATCCCAACCTCGCCGCGCTCGAACACCTGGTGGCCGTTGCCCGGCACGCCCACTGGCTCAATCCGGAACCACGCGGCCAATGGGGAGCCGGAGATTCGGCGGCCGAGGTGTACCGCGAGGTGATCACGATGCACGAGTGCCGGTCCGCACAGCAGCTCGCGCAGGTGGTGGCGGCCCTGCTGCCGGTGTGAACCCGTAAGCTGGACCATCGTGCACGAGCCATCCGTCCCGAATTCCCCGCCGCGCCGGCGCGTCGGTGTCATGGGCGGAACCTTCGACCCCATCCACCACGGGCATCTCGTCGCAGCCAGCGAAGTAGCCGACCGGTACGATCTCGACGAGGTCGTGTTCGTGCCCACCGGACATCCCTGGCAGAAGTCGGGACACGATGTCAGCACGGCAGAGGACCGCTATCTGATGACGGTCATCGCGACCGCCTCGAATCCGCAGTTCTCCGTCAGCCGGGTCGACATCGAACGCGAGAAGGCCACCTACACCGTGGACACACTGCGCGACCTGCGTGCCCTGATGCCCGACGCCCAGTTGTACTTCATCACCGGCGCCGACGCGATGGCATCGATCCTGTCGTGGCAGGACTGGGCCGAGCTGTTCGAGCTGGCCCGGTTCGTGGGGGTGTCGCGTCCGGGCTACGACCTGCACGTCGAGCACCTCGCCGAGCATCTCGCGAAGCTGCCGTCCGACACCGTCGGTCTCGTCGAGATACCTGCGCTGGCCATCTCGTCGACCGACTGCCGGACGCGGGTGCGTGAGCACAGACCCATCTGGTACCTGGTGCCCGACGGGGTGGTGCAGTACATCAGCAAGCGCAACCTGTATCGGCCCGCGAACTCGCGGCGCCCCGACGGCACGACGACCGTGTCTCATCCCCACCCCGAGTCCTGTCCCCACCCCGAGAGGAAGACCCCGCAGTGACGGCAACTGCAGAAGCCATCGAGATGGCACGCATCGCGGCCCGCGCGGCCGACGAGAAACTGGCCACCGACGTGGTGGTGCTCGACGTGTCCGAGCAACTGGTCATCACCGACTGCTTCGTGATCGCGTCCGCGGCCAACGAGCGCCAGGTCAACGCGATCGTCGACAACGTCGAGGAGAAACTGCGGCTCGCCGGGCACAAGCCCGTGCGGCGCGAAGGCACCCGCGAGGGTCGTTGGACGCTGCTGGACTACGTCGACGTGGTGGTGCACATCCAGCACGACGACGAACGCAACTTCTACGCACTCGACCGGTTGTGGAAGGACTGCCCGGTGATCACCGTCGACGGCATCGGCGCGCCCGCGCCGGCGGGTGACACCGGCGCGCCCGCGCCGTCGGGTGACACCGGCGCGCCCGCGCCGGCGGGTGACACCGGCGCGCCCGCGCCGACCGGTGACACCGGCGCCGGTGCAGCGGCAGGCGGCACCACTCCCGTCCCGGACGACGCACCGGGGGACCGGTGACCCACGCGGTACCGGTCCGGCGGCTGATCCTGGTACGCCACGGCCAGACCGAATACAACGCCACCAGTCGCATGCAGGGGCAGCTCGACACCGAGCTGTCCGCGCTGGGGCGGCGGCAGGCCGTGGCCGCGGCCAGGGTCCTCGTCGAGCACAGTCCCGTGGCCATCGTCTCGTCCGATCTGCGGCGCGCCTACGACACCGCCGTCGAACTCGGTGACCAGGCCGGGCTGCCGGTGGAAATCGATCCGAGGCTGCGCGAGACCCATCTCGGCCGGTGGCAGGGCCTGACCCATCACGACGTGGACGCGGTGTCCCCGGGGGCCCGCGCGGCGTGGCGGGCCGACGCCACCTGGGCACCCCCCGAGGGTGAGAGCCGGGTCGACGTGGCGCGGCGCAGCGCCCCGGTGATCCAGGAACTGCTCGACAAGCACGAGCAGTGGGTGCATCGGCCGATCATCGTCGTCGCGCACGGCGGACTGATCGCGGCACTCACGGCCGCCCTGCTCGATCTTCCGGTCGACCGGTGGCCGGTCCTCGGCGGACTCGGCAACACCGGCTGGGTCCAGCTCAGCGGATACGGTGACCGGCCCGCGTGGCGCCTCGACGTGTGGAACGCGACGGCGACGGTGGCGGCCGATGACGTCCTCTGAGCCACGGCCGACGGCCGGTCCGCGCCGGCCGACGCTGCTGGTGATCGGGGACTCCCTCAGCTACTACGGCCCGAAGGGCGGGCTCCCGGCGGACCATCCGCGAATCTGGCCGAACATCGTGGCGCGCGAACTCGACTGGGACGTGGAGCTCGTCGCACGGATCGGGTGGACGACCCGCGACGCGTGGTGGGCCATGACCCAGGATCCGCGCGTGTGGGCGACGATCCCGCGGGCCGGTGCCGTCGTGCTGGCCGTCGGGGGCATGGACACCCTGCCGTCCCCGCTGCCGACGGCGCTGCGCGAAACACTGCGTTACGTACGCCCACCGCGGTTACGCCGCGTCGTACGGGAGACCTACGGGTGGCTGCAGCCCCGGCTGTCCCCGCTCGGCTGGCCGGTGGCCCTGCCGCCGCGGGTCAGTGTGGACTACCTCGAGACCATCCGCGAGTCGCTGGCGTACATGCGGCCGGACCTTCCGGTGATCGCCACGCTGCCGTCGGTACACCGCAGCGCGCAGTACCGCGCGGTGCACCGCGGTCGTCCCGCCGCAGCCCGGGCCATCAACCGGTGGGCGTCCGAGAAGTCGGTTCCGCTGGTCGATCTCGGCGAGGCCGTGCACGCGGACATCCACTCCGGGGACGCGAATCCGGACGGCATCCACTGGGGTTGGAACGGGCACAGCGAAGTTGCCGCCGCGGTGGCCGAGGCGGTACGGATGGTGCACCGGGATGCGCGCGTCGCCGCGGAGAACATACGGTAGGCGGCGTGTCTGTAGTAGTGGTGACCGATTCGTCGTGCTGTCTCGACCCGGAACTGGTGGAGCGCTACGACATCCGTGTCGTGCCGCTGCACGTGATCGCGGACGGTGTCGAGTTGCGCGAGGGCGTGGACGACCTGCCCGCCGACCTCTCCGGCGTCACGACCTCCGGTCCCTCCCCGGCGGAACTGACGGAAGCGTACGCCGAGGCGCTGTCCGACAGCGGCGGCGACGGGGTGGTGGCCGTGCACCTGTCCCGTGAACTGTCGGGTACCTGGTCGGCTGCCCGCTATGCCGCCGATGCCCTCGGCGACCGGGTGCAACTGGTCGACAGTCGAACCACCGCAATGGGTCTGGGATTCGCTGCTCTGGCGGCGGCGGAAGCCGCCCGGTCCGGTGCGGATGTGCGGGCGGTGTACGAACGGGCGGTGGAGGTCGCCGCCCACAGCCGGACACTGCTGGTGGTCGACCGGCTCGACCACCTGCGCCGCGGCGGCCGCATCGGTACCGCCACAGCGCTGCTCGGCACCGCTCTGGCGATGAAACCCGTGCTGCACCTCGTCGACGGCCGGCTGGTGCTGCGGGAGAAGACCCGCACCATGACCAAGGCGATGACGAAACTCGTCGACGGCGTCGTCGACACCGCGGAGCCGGTGACCGCGGTGGCCGTGCACCACCGCGAGGCCCCCGAACGCGCCGAGCGGCTCGCCGCGGAACTCGCCGGCCGGCTGCCCGCCGGGACGCCGCTGTCGGTGTCGGAACTCGACGCGGTCCTCGGCGCCCACGTCGGTCCCGGCGCCGTCGGGGTGGTCGTCTCCCGAGCGTAGGAGTTGTCCACAGGCGGACGGTTCATCCACAGATTCGACGACTCGTCCCAGCCTTCGCGGTGGCGGCGGTCGTGTCCGGTTAGCGTCGCGCCATGGGCAGCAGCGACGAGCACGACCTCGTGCGCAGACGGCTCGACGGGATCGCCCGGTCCGCCGGCGACCGTCCTCCGGCGGCGCCGGACGACGATCCGTACCCGTGGTACGACGCGGCCGGCACCGCCGATCCGCCGGGTCCGTTCGAGCGGTTGCGTGCGGCCCGCTGGCAGACCGGTCGCGGCGGGACCGGGGCCCTGGCGGTGGTCGGTGTCGTGGTCGTGCTCGTCACGCTCGTCGTGACCTGGCGCGATCGTCCCGTCGCGGAACCGCTTCCGCCGCTGCCGGCGGTGGAGGTCGCAGCACCGCCGGCGGATCCCGTTGCGCCCCGGCAGGACTCGGCGCCGGAGGAGGTGGTGGTCAGTGTGGTGGGCCTGGTGGGCAAGCCCGGCCTCGTACGAATCGCGCCCGGCTCGAGGGTGGCCGATGCGCTCACGGCCGCGGGCGGCGCCCTCGAGGGGGCGGACCTGACCGGATTGAACCTGGCGCAACGCCTCGCGGACGGCGACCAGATCGTGGTCGGCACCCTGCCACCGGTTCCGCCGGCGAGCGGAATCTCCGGCGCCGCAGGGGCAGGGGACGCCGGAACGTCCGGCGCGCCCGAGGCCGGGGGGCCGGTGAATCTCAACACCGCCGACGAGGCGGCCCTCGATGCGCTGCCCGGCGTCGGTCCTGTCACCGCCGCCGCGATAGTCGCGTGGCGCCGGGACAACGGTCCGTTCAACGACGTCGAACAACTCGCCGAGGTCGACGGGATCGGTCCCGCGCGGCTGGCGCGCCTGCGGACGCTGGTGGTGGTGTGACCGAATCCGGCCGTGACGACGCGCGCCTGGTACCGAGCGCGGCCGCGGCGTGGGCCGCAACCGCGCTCGGGTTGCACGCCGGCTGGCAGGTTGCGCTGGGGCTCGCGGCGATTGCCGCGCTGTGCGCGGCGGCCACGCTCGTGCCGATACGCCGGGGGCGGTTCCGTGCCGGGGCCGCCCCGTTGCTCGCGGCTCTCGTCGTCGCCGCCGGGTTCTCTGCGGCAGTCGCACTACGGGTATGGGCGGTCGAGACGCATCCGCTTGCCGGCGCGGCCGCGCGTGACGGCTGGGCCACCCTGGCGGTCGAACCGACCGAGGATCCGAAAAGACTGGGGGACAGCGGATTCGGGGGAGATCAGGTCCTGGTCCCGGCGAGAGTGCACCGCGCCGACCTGGGGGCCGGTCGGTACACCGGCGGCGGGGCCGTCGTGGTGTTCGCCCCCGCCGAGGAGTGGGCGGAGCTGCTGCCGGGGCAACGGGTCACCCTGCGCGGCCGGCTCGCCGAATCCGGCGGCGCGGACCTGACGGTGGCCGTGGTCCGGGCCGACGGCCCACCCCGGTCGGTGCAGGCCCCCTCGCGGGTGCAGCAGTGGGCGGGGCGGATCCGCGAGCGACTCGCCTCGGCGTCCGGAGCGGTGCTCCCGCCCGCTGCGGCCGGCCTCCTGCCGGGCCTCGTGGTCGGCGACACCTCACGCCTGCCCGACGACGTGCGGGAGAGCTTCCGGGTAGCGGGCCTGACCCACCTGACTGCGGTGTCCGGTGCCAACGTCAGCATCGTTCTCGGCGCGGTGCTGCTCGCCGTGCGGGGACTCGGCCTCGGCCCCCGCACGGGCGCCGCGCTCGCGGCCGTCGCGCTGGTGGCGTTCGTCGTCGTCGTGCGCCCGTCGCCGAGCGTGCTGCGTGCCGCCGCGATGGGCGCGATCGGATTGCTCGCGCTCGTGACGAGCCGACGACGGAACGGGCTGCCCGCCCTGGCGGCCACGGTCGGGGTGCTGCTCGTCGCCGCACCCGAACTCGCGACGGACGCCGGGTTCGCCCTGTCGGTCGCGGCCACCGCCGGCCTGGTGCTGGTGGCACCGCTCTGGGTGACCCGGCTGCGGGCCCGCGGGTGGCCCCGCGCGGCGGCCGAGGTGTTCGCCGTCTCGGCGGCCGCATTCGTCGTGACCGCACCGATCGTCGCCGCGCTGTCCGGCACCGTCAGCGTCGTGGCGATCGCGGCCAACGTCCTGGTCGCACCGGTGCTTCCGCCGTTGACCGTGCTCGGTACCACCGTCGCGGCGGTCTCCGCGGTGTCGCCGGCCGTGGCGGAGCTGCTCGCTCGCGGGACCGCGCCCATGCTGTGGTGGATCCTCGAGGTGGCAGCGCGTGCCACGGCCCTGCCCCTGGCCGAGGTGCCCGTCCCGGCGGGCGTGAGCGGAGCGGTCGCCGTCGTCGGCGGGCTCGTCGCTGCCCGGTACCTGCTGCGGCTACGGCGCGGACGCCCGGCCGGGGCACCGACGGTGATGTCCGGGGGACGTGGCACGATCGATCGGTGACCAACCCGCAGTTGCATCTCGTGCTCGGTGACGAAGACCTCCTCGTCGAACGGGCCGTCGCGCGGATCGTCGGTGCCGTCCGGGCCCGGACGGGGTCTGGTCCCGAGCTCACCGTCTCGCGGCTGCGCGCCGGCGACGCCGGCGCCGCCGAACTCGCCGAGCTGCTGAGCCCGTCGCTGTTCGCCGAGGACCGGGTGGTCGTCCTCGAATCCGCCGCGGAGGCCGGCAAGGACGCCGTCGCACTGATCGTCGACGCGGCGACCGACCCGCCCGAGGGGGTGACCCTCGTCGTCCTGCACAGCGGCGGTGGCCGCGCGAAAGCCATGGTGGGCGAACTGCAGAAGTGCGGCGCCGAGACCCACGAGTGCGCCCGGATCACCAAGCCGGCCGAGCGCGTGGACTTCGTGCGGGCCGAGTTCCGCACCGCCGGTGTTCGAGTAGCACCGGAGGTCGTGCAGGCCGTGATCGACGCCGTGGGCTCCGACCTGCGGGAGCTGGCGGCGGCGTGCAGTCAGCTCGTCGCCGACACGGGCGGCAAGATCGATGCTGCCGCCGTGCAGCGTTACTACTCCGGCAAGGCCGAGGTCACGGGGTTCGAGGTGGCCGAGAAGGCCGTCGCGGGTGACGAGGCCGGGGCGCTGGAATCGCTGCGGTGGGCGACGCATCGTGGTGTCGCGCACGTCCTGCTCGCCGACGCCCTCGCCGATGCCGTCCACACGATCGCACGAGTCGGTTCGGCCGGGCGCGGCGACCCGTTCAAGATGGCCTCGGAACTCGGGATGCCGCCCTGGAAGGTGAAGAAGGCCCAGGGGCAGGCACGCACGTGGGATCCCGGATCGATCGGGGCGGCGCTGCGAGTGGTGGCCGATCTCAATGCCGACGTCAAGGGCGCGGCCGCGGACGCCGACTACGCGGTCGAGCGCGCCGTGCGCCGCGTCGCGGAGCTGGCCGGCCGGACCCGTTAGACGACGGAAGCCGCCCGGTCCGAGGACCGGGCAGCTTCCGGAGCAGAGCTTGCGTTCTACCTCAGAGTCCGTTGGCGACCTTGGCCAGAGCGGACTTCTTGTTGGCGGCCTGGTTGGCGTGGATGACGCCCTTGCTGGCTGCCTTGTCGAGCTTGCGGCTGGTGGAGACGAGGAGCTCGGTGGCCTTGTCCTTGTCACCGGCGGCCGCGGCCTCGCGGAAGGAACGGATCGCCGTGCGCAGCGAGGACTTGACCGACTGGTTGCGGAGTCGGTTGCGCTCGTTGGTGCGGATCCGCTTCACCTGGGACTTGATGTTGGCCACGCGTAAAATCCTGTCGTCTTGCTGGTAGTTGGTCGGAAAGCTCTGGGCGCACTACGGCACCGACGGGCCACGATACCAGCGGCCCGGCGGAACCCCAAAACTGGTACCCGGGACCGCACACCGGGTGCCGATACGGTCGCGTCCGGCCGGCCTGCCGGGAACTGTCCTCGACGTCACCGGAAGTTGTTGTGGCGGTCATCCGGCTTGCGTAGTGTCCGCTGTGTTCTGTTGCGGTAGTGCTGTGCGGCCGGTGGGCCCGTCTTCGACCCGCGGTGTTCGCCAGTGCGGATGTTCGACACATCGGATCCGGTCCTTCGGGGCCGCACGACGCGAGGTGGGCGCATGACGAACGAACACGAGACTGGTCCCGAGGACCGGGCGGCGAACCGGAAGGCGGACCGGGTACGCGGCGGTGCCGAGCCCGAGACGGCGCTCGAAGCCGTCGAGAAGGAAGAATTCTCGGACGCGAAGAAGTACGCAGCGGAGGCGATCGGCACGTTCGTGCTCGTGTTCTCCGCGGTCGGCACGGCGGTCTTCGCCGGAGACAAGGTCGGCAATCTGGGCGTCGCGCTGGCGTTCGGGCTGACGCTGCTCTTCCTCGTCTACGCCATCGGGCCGATCTCCGGGTGTCACGTGAACCCGGCGGTGACGGTCGGTCAGCTCGCGATCGGGCGGGTCACCGCCAAGCGGGCGGTGTTCTACATCGTGGCCCAGATCCTCGGCGGGCTCGTCGCGGGCGTGACGATCTACTCGGTGGCGCAGTCGCTCCCGACCTACGACCGGGCCGCGCAGGGACTCGGTGCCAACGGTTGGGGACCGCACAGCCCGTCGGCAGTGGAAGGACCGCTGGGCGGGGTGCTCATCGACGGTTACGGAATCGGCGCGACCATGATCGTGGAGGTGCTGCTGACCGCACTCCTGGTGTTCGTGGTGCTCGCCGCGACGGACCAGGCCTCGGACGTGCTGCTGGCCGGCGTGTCGATCGGCTTCACCCTGACAGTGATCCACCTGATCTCGATCCCGATCGACAACACCTCCGTCAATCCGGCCCGGAGCATCGCGGTCGCTCCGTACCAGGACGGTGCGCTCGCGCAGCTCTGGCTGTTCATCCTGTTTCCGCTGATCGGCGGCGCCCTCGGGGCGCTCGTCTACCGGTCGCTGTTCGGCCGGTTCGCCGGGCTGCGGCCGTCCGTGGCGCCGCCGGCCGGCGTCCGCCGACGGTGACGGGACGCGGCTACCGCCGACGGTGACAGGACGGCCGGCTACCGCCAGCCGTAGTCGGCGCGCAGGCGCGCCGCGACCTGCTCGAACCGGGACCGGCCGAGCACCGCGCCTTCGCGCCGGATGCCGTCCTCGGGCACGTCGAGCACGCGGTCCAGCCGGACCCAGCTGGGCCGGTTGCCGGCGTCCCAGCTGCCGTTACCGAGCGCCAGCCAGTCCCGGTGACCGTCCCGGTCGTCGTTCGACGACAGCATGAGGCCGAGCAGGGTGCCGCCGTTGCGTCCGACGACGAGCACGGGCCGGTCCTTGCCCTTGGTCGCGTCCTCCTCGTAGGCCACCCACGTCCACACGATCTCGCCCGGGTCGGCGCGGCCGTCGAGATCGGGGGCGTACGCGATCTGCCGGGCGCGCTGCGCGGTGGGGGAAGTACGGGAGGTCACCGGACGGCCCGGCTTCGGGACCGGTCGGGTGGTGTCGGCTGTCCCGGAGCCGAGGGCGGTCCGGGCCCGGTCGAGAGCGCCGGAGCGCTGCATCTGCTCGAGCAACCGCGGCCCCTGCTCGACCGCGAGCCGTCCCAGTTGCCTGCCGAGTTTCTTCCATGTGCCAGCCACGTCGGCGAGCTTAGCGGCGCCCGCCGCCGCACAGGTGCGGCCGCGGGACCGGACCCGCCGCGACTTGGATATTCTGCAGGGGTGACCGCGGCCCGCCAGGGCTGCTGCCCGTCCGAGTCAGGAGCCCGACATCAGCACCTTCGCCGACACCACGTTCACGGACCCCGCGAAGATCCGGAACTTCTGCATCATCGCGCACATCGACCACGGCAAGTCGACGCTCGCGGACCGCATGCTGCAGCTCACCGGTGTGGTCGAGGAGCGCCAGATGCGTGCTCAGTACCTCGACCGGATGGACATCGAGCGCGAGCGCGGGATCACCATCAAGGCCCAGAACGTGCGGCTGCCGTGGCAGGTCGACGGCGAGGACTACGTCATGCACCTCATCGACACGCCCGGGCACGTCGACTTCACGTACGAGGTCTCCCGTGCGCTCGAGGCGTGTGAGGGTGCGGTGCTCCTCGTCGATGCCGCCCAGGGCATCGAGGCGCAGACCCTCGCCAACCTCTATCTCGCTCTCGACAAGGACCTGACGATCATCCCGGTCCTGAACAAGATCGATCTGCCCGCGGCCGACCCGGACCGCTACGCCGCCGAGATCGCACACATCGTCGGCTGCGAGCCCGAGGAGGTGCTGCGGGTGTCGGGCAAGACCGGGGTGGGCGTGCGGGAACTGCTCGACGAGGTGATCCGGCAGGTACCGCCGCCGGTCGGCGACCGCGACGCGCCCGCCCGCGCGATGATCTTCGACTCGGTGTACGACACCTACCGTGGCGTCGTCACGTACGTGCGTGTGGTCGACGGCAGGATCGTGCCGCGCGAGAAGATCAAGATGATGTCCACCGGCGCCACCCACGAGCTGCTCGAGGTGGGCATCGTCTCGCCCGAGCCGAAGGTCACCACCGGGCTCGGAGTCGGCGAGGTCGGCTATCTCATCACCGGCGTGAAGGACGTGCGTCAGTCAAAGGTCGGCGATACGGTCACCTCGGCGCGGGGCGGCGCCGCCGAACCCCTCACCGGTTACCGGGAACCCCGCCCGATGGTCTACTCCGGCCTGTATCCGGTCGACGGGTCGGACTATCCCGTCCTGCGCGATGCCCTCGACAAGCTGCAGCTCAACGACGCCGCGCTCACCTACGAACCCGAGACGTCGGTGGCACTCGGCTTCGGTTTCCGGTGCGGCTTCCTCGGCTTGCTGCACATGGAGATCACCCGGGAACGACTCGAGCGCGAGTTCGGCCTGGACCTGATCTCCACCGCTCCCAACGTGGTCTACCGCGTGGTCCTCGAAGGTGGGCAGGAGCACATCGTCACCAACCCGTCGGACTGGCCCGAAGGCAAGGCCCGCGCGATCTACGAGCCGATCGTCAAGTGCACGATCATCTCCCCGAGCGAGTTCATCGGTTCGATCATGGAGCTGTGCCAGTCGCGGCGTGGCGAACTCGGCGGCATGGACTACCTGTCCGAGACCCGGGTCGAGTTGCGCTACACCCTGCCGATGGCCGAGATCATCTTCGACTTCTTCGACTCGCTGAAGTCCCGCACCCGCGGCTACGCCAGCCTCGACTACGAGGAGGCCGGGGAGCAGGAGGCCGCACTGGTGAAGGTGGACATTCTGCTCCAGGGCGAGGCCGTCGACGCGTTCAGCGCGATCGTGCACAAGGACGCGGCCGCCGCGTACGGCAACAAGATGACCACCAAGCTCAAGGAGCTGATCCCGCGTCAGCAGTTCGAGGTGCCGGTGCAGGCGGCGATCGGGTCGAAGATCATCGCCCGGGAGAACATCCGTGCGATCCGCAAGGACGTGCTCGCCAAGTGCTACGGCGGCGACATCAGCCGCAAGCGCAAGCTGCTCGAGAAGCAGAAGGAAGGCAAGAAGCGGATGAAGACGATCGGCCGGGTGGACGTCCCGCAGGAAGCGTTCGTGGCCGCGCTCTCGTCCGAGGCGTCCTCGGACAAGCCGAAGGGGAAGTAGTCCACCGTGCTCGAGACCTGGCTCACCCGCACCCTGGGCATCACCGTCCCGCTGCTCGGCGCCCCCATGGGCGGCCGTGCCGGCGGCCGCCTGGCCGGGGAGGTGACCCGGGCCGGCGGGCTCGGCCTGATCGGGGCCGCGCGCTACAACACCTCGGAGTGGCTGGCCGCCGAGTCGGCGGTGGCTCGTGAACTCGGGGGTGGACCGCTCGGTTTCGGGCTGATGACCTGGTCGCTCGCCGACGACGACAGTCTGCTCGACGCGGTGCTGGCCGAACGGCCCCGCGTGGTGTCGCTGTCGTTCGGCGACCCGGCCCCCTACGTGCCGCGCGTGCGGGCGGCCGGTGCCGTCGTGATCTCGCAGATCAACACGATCGACGACCTGCGGGTCGTCGAGGCCGCCGGGGTCGACGCCGTCGTCGCCCAGGGGCACGAGGCCGGCGGTCACACCGGACACATCGGGACGTTGCCGCTGCTGCAGGAGGTGCTCGAGTCGACGTCGCTTCCGGTGCTCGCCGCGGGTGGCATCGCGTCCGGGCGGGGACTGGCTGCGGTGCTCGCGGCCGGTGCGGAGGGCGCGCTCGTCGGCACGGCGTTGCTGGCGAGTCCCGAGACGGTGGGACCGGAGTACGCCCGGGACCTGCTCGTCGCGGCGCGCAGCAGCGACACCGTCTACACCGACGTCTTCGACCGGGCCCGGCACCAGCCCTGGCCGGCGCGGTGGGGTGGCCGGGCCCTGGCGAACGACTACACCGCCGAATGGCACGCGCGCGGCGCCGACGAGGAGACGCTCGCCGCCGCGTACGACGCGGCCGACCCCCGGCGGGGCGTGGTCTACGCCGGGGAGGCCGCCGGGCTCGTGCGGGAACAACGGCCCGCCGGCGAGATCGTCCGGGACATCGCGGACCGTGCGGAGGAACTGTTGCGCCGATCCTGGTAGCGGGTCACGGCGCACGGCGCGCGGGCTGGAACTCGCCGGCCGCGATCTGCTCCTCCGCGCGGATCACGTGCACGACCGCATTGATCTGGGCCAGGTGGGTGAAGGCCTGGGGGAAGTTGCCCAGGTGCCGGCCCGAGCGCGGGTCGATCTCCTCGGCGTAGAGCTTGAGCGGGCTGGCGTAGCCGAGGAGCCGTTCGCACAGGATGCGGGCCCTTTCCACCTCCCCGATCTCCACGAGGGCGGAGACCAGCCAGAACGAGCAGATCGTGAAGGTGCCCTCCTCGCCGGTCAGCCCGTCGTCGGTCGAGTCCACCCGGTACCGCAGGACCAGTCCGTCCTCGGTGAGTTCGTCCTCGATCGCCAGGACCGTCGCCCGCACCCGCGGATCGTCGGCCGGCAGGAACCGCAGCAGCACCACCAGCAGCGCCGAGGCGTCGAGGGAGGGGTGCCCGTAGCGCTGGGTGAACACCCCGCGCTCGTCGACGCCGTGCGCGAGGATGTCCGCCTTGATCTCGTCCGCCACGGCCTCCCACCGCACCGCGTAGTCGGGGCGGCCGTGTGTGCGCGCCAGCCGTGCGCCCCGGTCGAGCGCGACCCAGCACATCACCTTGGACGAGGTGAAGTGCTGGGGCTCACCCCGCACCTCCCAGATGCCGCGATCGGGCAGGCGCCAGTGCTGCTCGGCCTGCCCGACGAGGCGTTTCACGGCCGGCCAGAAGGACTGGGGCATGTGCCGGCGGGTCCTCGCGTGCAGGTACACCGAGTCCAGCATCGCGCCCCAGATGTCGTGCTGCACTTGATGATACGCATCGTTTCCGATCCGTACCGGACGCGCTCCGTCGTAGCCGCACAGGTGCTCGAGCTGCGATTCGGTGAGCACCCGCTCGCCGCCCACGCCGTACATGACCTGCAACGGCTGCAATGTGCCGTCCTCGCTGCGGGACGCGTCGGAGATGAAGGCGAAGAACGCGTCGGCCTCCCGGTCGAGCCCGAGCGTGTACAGACCCCACAGCGCGAACGTCGAATCGCGTACCCACGCGTAGCGGTAATCCCAGTTCCTTTCTCCGCCAGGTGTTTCCGGAAGGGATGTGGTGGCTGCGGCGAGCAGTGCCCCGGTGGGCGCGTAGGTCAGTCCCTTGAGGGTCAGTGCGCTGCGCTGCAGGTAGCTGCGCCAGGGGTGATCGGGGAAACGACCGGTGGTGATCCACTCCCGCCAGAAGTCCGCGGTCTCGGCCATCTTCGCGGCGGCCTCCTCGTACGTCCCCGGGCACGGCACGTCCGACCACGACAGGGCGACGAACGCCTTGTCGCCCTTGCGCATCCGGGTTCGTGCCCGTGCCTCCCCGTCCTCGAGGCCGAGCCGGAGATCGGTGGTGAGCCGCAGTTCGGGGTGCTCCCCGGGTTCACCGGCGGTGCAGTACGCCGTGGCCTCCTCGTACACCTTGCCCGTGTACTCCCAGCGCGCCGGGGCGCGATGGTAGTCGAACGCGGGGGCGCAACTGACCTCGAGTTCCACGGTCCCGCTCACGCAGCGGACGGTGCGCAGCAGCATGTGCTCGGCGTCCCAGTCCGTCGGTGTCCGCGTGTGGGTCCGCGACCGCTCCTGGACGGCATGCCACGGCGCCATCACCAGGGCGTCGCGCACCACTATCCATCCCGTCTCGGTCTGCCACGTCGTCTCGAGGATCAGTCCACCGGGCAGGTACCGGCGTGCCGCCGGGACGGTGCGGTCGTGCGGGCCGATGCGGAAGTAGCCGGCACTGCGGTCGAGGATCGCGCCGAACACGCTGGGCGAGTCCGGCCGGGGCAGGCACATCCATTCGACCGCCCCGTTGCGGGCGATGAGGCAGGTCGTTTCGCAGTCCGACAGGAACGCGTAGTCGTCGATCGGCGGGTAGGGGCTCCGGTGCGGCGGGTGCGAATGCGCGGACGAGAGCCCCGATCCTTCAAACGTGTGTGCCATCACCACATGATCCCGGCACCCGGCCCCCGGCGTCCACCGAACGGGTGCCGACTAGGGTGGGGGCGTGGATCGGGCGGCATCGTGGTGGGACGGCTTCGAGTTGTGGCTGGCCGGCCTCCCGTTCGTCCCGCAGGTCGCGCTCGTGCTGGGTGTCGTGGTGCCGGTGTGCGCCGGCGTGGCCTGGTTGCTCGACCGTGCCCTCGCGGGCGTCCTCGCGGCCGTCGGGCGCAGGGAGCCGGCCGCGTCCGAACCGAAGACGGAGGATCGCTGACATGCCGCGCTCACGCGTGACCCTCACCCTGGCCGCCCTGCTCGTTCTCGTCGTCGTGGCCTGGCTGCTGACCCGTTGATCCGCGCCGGAGGTGTGTCGTGAGATTCCGTCCGAGCCGGCACGTCGTCGCGCTCGCAGCCGCCGCCGCGCTCACGGCGTGCTCGGCCGGTGACGGGCGGGGGAGCGACGACGGTGGGGCCGGCGCCGGCCCCACCGTCGACCTGTACGCCGCCGAGGGGGCCCGGGCAGCGCTGGACGCGGTGATCGCCGCGTTCGGCAGCACCGACGCCGGCGAGGACGTCCGCTTCGACGTCACGTCCGGTCCGTCCGCGCAGCAGGCTGCCGCCGTCGTCGACGGCGCCTCGGCGGATTTCGTGACCTTCGCCACGGTGCCGGACCTGTCCGGGCTCGTCGATGCCGGGTTGGTCGACGCGGACTGGAACGCGGGGGCGTACCGGGGGATTCCGTACGGATCCGTCGTGGCGATGCTCGTGCGGGAGGACAACCCGTGGGGCGTGACGGACTGGGACGACCTGCTCGCTCCGGGCCTCGAGGTGATCACGCCCGACCCGTCGGCTTCCGGCGCGGCCGAGCTCAACCTGCTCGCCGCCTACGCCGCGACGAGCAACGGCGGTGCCGACCCGCAGGCGGGCCGGGACTACCTCACGGCGCTGGTCGGTGACCACATCGAGTCCTGGCCCGCGAGCGCCGAAGAGGCCGTGGAGATGTTCGTGCGGGGTGCCGGCGACGTGCTGCTCCTGTCGGAACGCGACGCGGTCCGGCTCGAGCGCGACGGCGCCGCGGTCCGGCGCGTGCCCTTGACCACCACCCTCCGGATCGACAGTCCCGCGGTGGTGATCGACAACGCGCCCGACGTGGTGGCCGCTCAGGAGTTCAACGACTTCCTCTACACCGCGCAGGCGCAGAGGATTTGGGCTTCCGCCGGATTCCGGCCGGCCGACCCGGGCGTCGCGCGGGAGTTCGCCGGAGACTTCCCGGCCCCCGAAACGCTGTGGACCGTCGACGATCTCGGTGGCTGGAGTGCGGTCGAGGCCGAGCTGTTCCGGCCCGGCACCGGCAGCATCGCCGTGATCTACGCCGAGGCGACGAAGTAGGAGGATGCCGCCCCCACGGTCGAGGCGCTCGAAATTCCTTGCGCGAAGCGGAGTTCTGGGACCGAGGGTCATTCCCGGCAGATGAGCACCGGGCAGCGGGAATGGTGGAGCAGGCCCTGACCGGTGGAGCCGAGGAGGGCCGACGCGATCGTGCTGCGACCGTGGCTGCCCACCGCGACGAGTTGCGCGTCGACGGAGCGCTCGATGAGGGCCACCATCGCGCCGCGGCGCTCGAGCTCGGGCCGCACCTCGACGTCGGGATATCGCTCGCGCCACCCGCCCAGGCTCTCCGCGAGGTCGGCGGCCTTCTGCTGCGCGTACGTCGACCAGTCGACGAAGCGCGCGGACTCGTCGTAGCCGCGCAGGGTGGACTGCTCGGTCCACGCGTGCACCGCGATCAACGGGACGCCGAGGAACGAGGCGAACTCGAACGCGTGCTCGATGGCGGCCGTGCTCAAGGCGCTGCCGTCGACACCGACGACGACCGGCCGGGTGTCCACCTCCTCGTGGTCGCCTTCGCCCCGCCACGCCACGACCGGGCAGCGGGCCTGGTTGGCGACGCGGACGACGTCGGAGCCGGCGAACATCGAGCGCAGTTCCCCGGTCGTGGTTCGGCCGACCACCAGCAGACGGGCCGTATTCGACAGTTCGACGAGGGTCTTCGCCGGGGGGCCCGACCGGCTGCTGCAGTCGACCTCGACATCCGTACGACCGTCGAGCGCCGCGCGCCGGGCACGTTCGAGCAGCCGTTCGCTGTCGGCCTGCAAGAGCTTGGCGAACTCCTCCCTGGATCTGCCGGTGGCGCTCGGCGCCTCGGGGAGCACGTTGACCAGGTGCAACGGCTCACCGAAGATCCGGGCGGCGGACGCGGCCCAGTGCGCCGCGGAGAACGAGCCGTCCGAACCGTCGACCCCGACGACGATCCCGTGCCGAATCGGTGCTGTGGCCATGACGATGCCTCCTTGCCTCGAGTCCAGTCTGTGCCGACAGGACCGGAGTGCGCCAGAGGCAATCGGTGGGCGTCAGGCGGTGCGACGCGACGCGACCCCGGCGTGCACGAGCGACTGCCGGTAGCGCTCGTCGACCACGAACCCGACGGCGGGGGAGTCCGCGAGGGTGCCGGAACAGACGACCTCCGGGAACTCCGCCCGGGCGGCGGCGACGGCGCGGTCCCACAGCAGTCCGGGCGCGAGCATCCAGGGGGCGAGCACGAGCGTGCTGGCACCGGCGGCACGCAGGTCCGCCAGGGCGTCGACGACCGTCGGCGCCGCGGCGGTGGCGAAGCACGTGCGGCCCCACGCCCACGCCGTGCCCCGCAGCAGGCGCGGGGTGATCGCCGCGGTGGCGGCATTGGCGTCCCGGCGCCGGGATCCGACCGCGCACAGGGCGACGCCCACGCTCGGGTCGGTCCGGGAGACACCGGCCGCGCCGATCGTCTCGCGGACCGCGGACACGAGACGGTCGTCCGCGCCGAGGACGTCCGCCTGGACCACGTCGAGACGCGGATGCCGGACGCGGGCCTCGGCGAGGAGCGCGGGCAGATCGACCCGGGCGTGGAAGGCGCTGCCCAGCAGCAACGGGACCACCACGACGCGGCGGTGCCCCTCGGCGGCGACGGCATCGACGACCTGCCCCACCGAGGGGGTGTTCAGATCCAGGAACGCAAGCCGCACCTCCCGGTCCGGGTGGCGGTCCCGCAGCGCCGCCAGCGCGGCAGCCATGGCGCGCGCCGAGCGCGGGTCACGGCTGCCGTGCGCGACGGCGACGAGGGGGATCATGCGGGGACGCGGTCCCCGAGCTCGATCTCGGCGAGGCTGTTGCCCACCAGGCCCGCGGCGAGGGTGTTCCCACCGGCGGGGTCGATGAGCAGGAAGCTGCCCGTGCGGCGGTTGACCTTGTAGTCGTCGGCCGCGATGGGTTCGGCGACCCGGACGGTGATGCGGGCGATCTCGTTGAGTTCGAGCGACTCGGGGGCGGGAACCGACGTCAGGGTCTGTTCGTCGAAGCGCTCCTCGAGCGTCCCGACGATCGCCTGGGTCGTGCGGGTGCCGTGCTTGAGCAGCAGCCGGGCGCCGGGCCGCAGCGGCTTCTCGGCCAGCCAGCACACCGTCGCCTCGAACTGGCCGATCGGTTCCGGGGCGGCGGCCGGGGCGGCGATGACGTCCCCGCGCGAGACGTCGACGTCGTCCGCGAGGACGAGGGTGACGCTGCGGCCGGCATGGGCGAACGCGAGCTCGCCGTCGGCGGTGTCGATCCGCTCGATCGTGGTCCGGGTGCCCGCGGGCAGGATCACGACCTCGTCGCCGGGCCGGACGGTGCCTGCCGCGATCTGTCCGGCGTAGCCGCGGTAGTCCGGGTAGTCGGCGGTGCGGGGCCGGATCACGTACTGCACCGGGAACCGCAGCCCGATCTCGTGGCGGCCGTGGACGTCGGCGTCGACCGGGACGGACTCGAGGTGCTCGATGAGCGTCGGGCCGTCGTAGTACGGCGTGTTCTCCGAACGGACCGCGACGTTGTCGCCGTGCAGTGCGGAGACCGGGATCTCCTGCACGTCCTCCGGCGACCAGCCGAGCGACCGGGTCAGCTCGTTGAACCGGCCGCAGATGTCGGCGAACACGGCCGCCGGGTCGTCGACCAGATCGATCTTGTTGACCGCCAGCACGAGCTTGGGCACGCCGAGCAACGCGAGCACGGCGGCGTGCTTGCGGGTCTGCGCGACCACACCCTTGCGTGCGTCGACGAGCAGCACCACGAGCTGGGCGGTGGATGCCCCCGAGACGGTGTTGCGGGTGTACTGCACGTGTCCCGGGGTGTCCGCCAGCACGAAACTGCGCCGGGGGGTGGCGAAGTAGCGGTACGCGACGTCGATGGTGATGCCCTGTTCGCGCTCGGCACGCAGGCCGTCGACGAGCAGGGACAGGTCCGGGGTGTCGAGCCCCTTGTCGACCGAGGCGCGGGTGACCGCGTCGATCTGGTCGGCGAGCACGGACTTGGTGTCGTACAGGAGCCGGCCCACCAGGGTGGACTTGCCGTCGTCGACACTGCCGGCGGTGGCGAGCCGGAGCAGCTGCGTGCTGTGCACGGGGAGGTCGCTCATGATCAGAAATATCCCTCTCGCTTGCGGTCCTCCATGGCCGCTTCGGACACGCGGTCGTCGCCGCGGGTGGCGCCGCGCTCGGTGAGCCGCGACGCGGCGACCTCGTCGAGGATCGCCTCGTTGTCGGCCGCCTCGGACAGGATCGCGCCGGTCGTGGACCCGTCACCGACCGTGCGGTAGCGCACCGACCGGACCTCGAGTTCCTCACCCTCGGCCGGGCCGCCCCACACGCCGGGTGTCATCCACATGCCGTCCCGCCGGTACACCGGGCGCTGGTGGGCGTAGTAGATGCTCGCGAGTTCGATGTCCTCGCGGGCGATGTACCGCCAGATGTCGAGCTCGGTGAAGTTGCTCAGCGGGAAGACCCGCACGTGCTCGCCCGGGGCGTGCCGGCCGTTGTAGAGGTTCCACAACTCGGGCCGCTGCCGCTTGGGGTCCCACTGGCCGAACGCATTGCGCAGGGAGAAGATCCGTTCCTTGGCGCGGGAGCGTTCCTCGTCGCGGCGGCCGCCGCCGAACACCGCGTCGAAACGGTTGTCGGCGATGGCGTCGAGCAGCGGCACCGTCTGCAGCGGGTTGCGGATCCCGTCGGGCCGCTCGGTGAGGCGGCCGTCGGCGAGGTAGTCCTCGACCTTCGCCACGTGCAACCGCAACCCGTACTTCTCGACGACGTGGTCGCGGAACTCGAGGACCTCGGGAAGATTGTGCCCGGTGTCGACGTGCAGCAGCGCGAACGGCAGGGGCGCCGGCCAGAAGGCCTTGAGCGCCAGGTGCAGCAGGACCGTCGAGTCCTTGCCGCCCGAGAACAGGATCACCGGGCGCTCGAACTCGCCGGCGACCTCGCGGAAGACGTGGATCGCTTCCGACTCGAGGGCGTCGAGGGTGTCGAACCTGGTGCCGTCCGACGTGTTCCGGGATTCGGTGAATTTCGTGTCGATGAGTGTCATGAGGCGTGCAACCCGCATTCGATCTTGGCTCGGCCGGCCCACCGTCCGCTGCGCGGATCGGCTCCGGGTAGTGGTTTGGCGGTGCAGGGGGCGCACCCGATGGAGGGGTAGCCCTCGTCGACCAGGGGATTGACGAGGATCCCGTGTTCGTCGATGTAGTTCTGCATGTCCTCGTCGGACCACGCGGCGATCGGGTTGATCTTCACCAGCCCGAAGGCGTCGTCGAAGGAGATCAGCGGGGCGTTGGCCCGGGTCGGGGCCTCCACCCGGCGGATGCCGGTGACCCACGCCTGGTAGCCCGCCAGGGTCTGCTTCAGCGGCACCACCTTCCGCAGGCGGCAGCACTCGTTGGGGTCCCGCGCGAACAGGTCCTTACCGAGCAGGGCGTCCTGCTCGGCCACCGTCTGCTGCGCCTTGGCCTCGACCAGGTTCACGCCGTACACCTGCGCGACGGCGTCCCGGGTGCCGAGGGTCTCGGCGAAGTGGTAACCGGTGTCGAGGAAGAGCACGTCCACGCCGGGGTGCACCTGCGCCGCGAGGTGCACGAGCACCCCGTCCTGCATGTTCGACGCCACGATGTACGAGTCGCCGAAGTTCTCCTCGGTCCACTGCAGCAGGTCTTGCGCCGAGGCGCCCTCGAGAGCGGCCGCCCCCTGCGCGGCCAGTTCCCGCAGTTCCTCCGTCGTCCGTGTCGTCGTCACGTTCCGTCCTTCGATCGTCTGCTCCCCGGTCATCGCAAATCGGCCTCGTCCGCGCGCAACACCCACTGCGAGAAGCGTTCTCCCGCGTTGCGGTGCTTGACGAAGTTGCGCACCACCCGCTCGATGTAGTCGCCCGTCTCGGCGCTGGTCACCTTGTGCTGGCGCAGCTTGCGGCCGAATGCCGCGTCCATGCCGAGCGTCCCGCCGAGGTGCACCTGGAATCCCTCGACCTGGTTGCCGTCCCCGTCGTCGACGAGCTGGCCCTTGAAGCCGATGTCGGCGACCTGCGACCGTGCGCACGAGTTGGGGCAGCCGTTGATGTTGATCGTCACCGGAACGTCCAACTGGGCGTTGACGTCGGCGAGGCGCTGCTCGAGTTCGGGCACCAGCGCCTGCGAGCGCTTGCGGGTCTCGACGAACGACAACTTGCAGAACTCGATGCCCGTGCAGGCCATCAGGTTCTTGCGCCACGGCGTCGGGTTCGCGGGCAGACCCAGCTCGTCGAGGTCGGCGATCAGCTGATCGACCTTCTCGTCGGCCACGTCGAGCACGATGAGCTTCTGGTAGGGCGTGAAGCGGATGCGATCGGATCCCGCCTTCTCGGCCGCGTCGGCGACGGCGGCGAGGATCGTGCCGGAGACCCGGCCCGCGATGGGGGCGACGCCGACCGCGTTGAGTCCGTTGCGCAGTTTCTGCACGCCCACGTGGTCGATCGGTCGAGTCGGCTGCTCCGGGGCGGGCCCGTCCAGCATCGGCCGCTTCAGGTACTCCGTTTCGAGAACCTCGCGGAACTTCTCCACGCCCCAGTCCTTGACCAGGAACTTCAGCCGAGCCTTCGACCGCAGCCGGCGGTAGCCGTAGTCGCGGAAGACCGACACGACGGCCTCCCACACGTCGGGTACCTCGGCGAGCGGGACCCACGCGCCGACCCGTTGCGCCAGCATCGGATTCGTCGACAGGCCACCGCCGACCCACAGGTCGAACCCGGGGCCGTGCTCCGGGTGGTTCACGCCGACGAACGCGACGTCGTTGATCTCGTGCACCACGTCCTGCTGGCCGGAGATCGCGGTCTTGAACTTGCGCGGCAGGTTCGAGTACTTCGGGTCGCCGATGTAGCGGCGGACGATCTCCTCGACCGCCGGTGTGCCGTCGATGATCTCGTCGAGGGACTCGCCGGCGAGGGGGGAGCCGAGGACCACGCGCGGGCAGTCGCCGCACGCCTCGGTCGTCTTCAGGCCGACGGACTCGAGGCGTCGCCAGATCTCCGGGACGTTCTCGACTTCGATCCAGTGGTACTGGACGTTCTCGCGGTCCGACAGGTCGGCGGTGTTGCGCGCGAACTCGGTCGAGATCCCCGCGATGGTGCGCAGCTGCGCGAGATTCAGGGCGCCGCCGTCGCAGCGCACCCGCATCATGAAGTACTTCGCCTCGAGCAGATCGATGTTCTCGTCGCCGGTGTAGGTGCCGTCGTAGCCCTGTTCGCGCTGCGTGTACAGGCCCCACCAGCGGAACCGGTTGCGCAGGTCGGTCCGGTCGATGCCGTCGAATCCGGTGTGCGCGTAGATGTCTTCGATGCGACGGCGCACGTTGAGCGGGTTGTCGTCCTTCTTGACCTGCTCGTTGGGGTTGAGCGGCTCACGGTATCCGAGAGCCCACTGGCCCTCCGCGCGTCGTTTGGCGGGGCGAGCAGGCCGGGGGCGGGGCGCGGCGGTTTCGGTCGTATCGCCGGCGGGGGAGACGTCGGTGGTCGACGACATACGGGTACTCCTGGAATTCGCGGGGGACCGGATCGGGGGTCGGCAGGGCGGGCTGAGCCCGGCGCGGACATGCCTCGATCCGGCAGGAATCGGGGCTGCCGGAGGGGGTGGGCCGACTATCGACAGTCGGCGCAGAAACCGGCGGTGCAGGACAGACACCGCGATGCACAGACGCGCTTGAGGTCGACGTGGCGTCGCGCCACGAGTCGCACTCCGGGTCCGGTCATGGCGACCATTGTGCCATGTCACGGCCCTGTTCTCGAAACGTGGCGGTATTTACACCGGAAATCGGGGAAATGCCGAGGTGGCAGGGCCGGACCCGGAGTGGCGTGTCCGGGTCGTGTTCGAGCGACAGCCCCGTGCGACTTCCGGAACACCGGCCATCCGGAACACCGGCCATCCGGAACACCGGCCATCCGGAACACCGGCCTCCTGGAACACAGGCCTTCTGGAACACTGGGGGAGTGAGCGGAACGGGTGTCGGAGTCGGTGCAGGACTCGAGCTGCCGGCTTCGGCGCTGGCCGGGATCGGTTCCCGCCCGTTCGGTGTGTACGTGCACGTCCCGTTCTGCGCGACGCGCTGCGGCTACTGCGACTTCAACACCTACACCGCCGGGGAGCTCGGCACGTCGGCGTCCCCGCAGTCGTGGCTCGAGGGCCTGCGCCGAGAGCTCGATGCCGCGGCGCAGCTACTCGGGTCTCCGCCGGCGCAGACCGTCTTCGTCGGTGGTGGTACCCCGTCGTTGCTCGGTGCCGACGGCCTGGGGCAGGTGCTCGGCGCGGTGCGATCGAGTTTCGGCCTCGCCCCCGGCGCGGAGGTGACGACGGAGTCCAACCCGGAGTCGACGTCCCCGGACTTCTTCGACCGGATCCGTGCGGCCGGATACACGCGCGTGTCGCTGGGCATGCAGTCGGCTGCCCCGCACGTGCTGGCGGTACTCGACCGCACGCACACCCCGGGCCGGGCCGTCGCGGCGGCGGGCGAGGCACGCGCCGCCGGGTTCGGCCACGTCAATCTCGACCTGATCTACGGGACCCCGGGGGAGCGGGACGAGGATCTCGACGCGTCCCTCGATGCCGTGCTCGCGGCGGGGGTCGATCATGTCTCGGCGTATGCACTGATCGTCGAGGACGGCACCGCGCTCGCCCGCCGGGTGCGGCGGGGTGAGTTGCCGGCCCCCGACGACGACGTGCTCGCGGCCCGCTACGAGCGCATCGACGCGCGGCTCGAGGCCGCCGGTCTGACCTGGTACGAGGTGTCGAACTGGGCGCGCGCCGACGATCCGCCGGCCCGGTGCGCCCACAACCTCGGCTACTGGGACGGCGGCGACTGGTGGGGGGCCGGGCCGGGGGCCCACGGCCACGTCGGCGGCGTGCGTTGGTGGAACGTCAAGCACCCGGCGCGCTATGCGGACGCGCTCGCCGCCGGTGAACTCCCCGTCGGCGGCAGCGAACTGCTCACCGCCGCCGACGTCCACACCGAGCGGGTGATGCTCGAGGTGCGGCTGCGCACCGGCCTGCCGCTGGACGTGCTCACCCCGGACGAACGAGGCGCCGCCGAGACGGTCGTCGCGGACGGCCTCGCCGAACTGCGCGCCGGCCGGCTGGTGCTCACCGACCGGGGCCGGCTCCTCGCCGACGCCGTGGTGCGCACGATCCTGACCTGAGCTGCACGGCGGTGGGCCGCCCTGAGCTGCACGGCGGCGGGCCGGCTCGAGCTGCACGGCGGCGGGCCGGCTCGAGCTGCACGGCGGCGGGCCGGCTCGACCGCCCGGCGGCGTGACACCATGCCCGCGCGGCAGTGCGACGTCTACGACTCGGCGGCGTCGGTGTCCGCCGTGTGCGGGAACAGGACGTCGTAGTCGAACACCCGCGCGTGCAGGACGGTGCGGTTGCGCAGCGCCGAGCGGACGGCGCGGTGCAGGCCGTCCTCGAGGTACAGCACGCCCTTCCACTGGACGGCGTGGGGGAAGAGGTCGCCGTAGAAGGTGGAGTCCTCGGACAGCAGCCGGTCGAGTTCGAGCACCTTCGTGGTGGTGACGATCTGGTCCAGCCGCACCTGCCGGGGAGGGATCTGCGCCCAGTCGCGCAGCGAGAGCCCGTGGTCGGGATACGGCTTGCCGTCCCGGACGCCCTTGAAGATCATGGCACCAACTTACGACGCATCGTCGGCGGGCGCCGTGCCGCTCGCCACCCCGGCCCGGCGACTAAACTGGAGCGAAACGGCACGCAGTGCACCGTCCTGCGGTGATGCGTGCCGTTCCGGGTGCGACTGCAGAGACGGAGGTGGGCGGGGTGTCGAGCACCGAGGAACGACGCTTCGAGGTGTTGCGAGCGATCGTGGCCGATTACGTGTCCACCAAGGAACCGATCGGTTCGAAGACCCTCGTCGAACGCCACAACCTGGGTGTGTCCAGCGCGACGGTCCGCAACGACATGGCCGTGCTCGAGGCCGAGGGCTACATCACCCAGCCGCACACCAGCTCGGGCCGGGTTCCCACCGACAAGGGTTACCGCCAGTTCGTCGACCGGATCGCCGACGTCAAGCCCCTCTCGGGAGCCGAACGCCGCGCGATCCTGCAGTTCCTCGAGTCGGGCGTGGACCTCGACGACGTGCTGCGCCGCGGCGTCCGGCTGCTGGCGCAGCTGACCCGGCAGGTCGCGGTGGTGCAGTACCCCACGCTGTCGGCGTCCTCGGTCCGCCATCTCGAGGTCGTTGCGCTGACTCCTGCGCGGTTGCTGCTGGTGCTCATCACCGACTCCGGCCGGGTGGACCAGCGCATCGTCGAGCTCGGTGACGTTCTCGGCGAGGAGGACCTGGCGCGGTTGCGGGATCTGCTCGGGGCGGCGCTGACCGGTAAGCGGCTCGCCGCGGCATCGATCGCGGTCAGCGAGCTCGCCGGGGACGCGCCCGACGGACTGCGCGATGCGGTCATCCGGTGCGCGACCGTGCTGGTGGAAACCCTCGTCGAACATCCCGAGGAACGGCTCGTGCTCGGCGGCACGGCGAACCTGACACGCAACGCCGCCGACTTCGACGCGCATGCGGGCTTCCCCGGCTCGTTGCGTACCGTGCTCGAGGCGCTCGAGGAGCAGGTGGTGGTTCTCAAGCTCCTGGCGGCGACCCAGGACGCCGGGCGGGTGACGGTGCGGATCGGCGAGGAGACCCAGGTCGAGCAGATGCGCGGCACGTCCGTGGTGTCCACCGGGTACGGTGCCGCGGGCACCGTCTTCGGTGGCCTCGGTGTGCTCGGCCCCACCCGGATGGACTATCCGGGGACGATTGCGTCGGTGGCTGCGGTCGCCCGCTACATCGGTGAGGTGCTCGGCGAACGCTGAGCGCCGGTCGGCGCCGACGGACCATCCGACGACACAACTAGCTGTGCGAATAGAGAAGGACGAAGAACTCACGTGGCACGGGACTACTACGGGACGCTCGGCGTGTCGAAGAACGCGACCGATCAGGAGATCAAGCGGGCGTACCGCAAGCTTGCGCGCGAGCACCACCCGGATGTGAACCCGGACGAGGCGGCGCAGAAGAGGTTCCAGGAGATCTCCACGGCGTACGAGGTGCTCTCCGACCCGGAGAAGCGGCGCATCGTCGATCTCGGCGGGGATCCGCTCGAAACCGGCCCGGGGGCGGCGGGCGGGGGCTTCTCGGGAGCCGGCTTCGGTGGTCTCGGCGACGTGTTCGAGGCGTTCTTCGGCGGCGGGGCGACCACGTCCCGCGGACCCCGGGGCCGCGTCCAGCCCGGCGCGGACTCGCTGCTGCGCACCCGGCTGACACTCGAGGAGTGCGCCACCGGTGTCACCAAGCAGATCGCCGTGGAGACCGCGATCCTGTGCGACGGGTGTGCCGGGTCCGGTACCCACGGCGACTCCAAGGCCGTACGGTGCGAGACGTGTGGCGGCGCCGGTGAGGTGCAGTCGGTGCAGCGCTCGTTCCTGGGTCAGGTCATGACGTCGCGCCCGTGCCCGACGTGTCGCGGCGCCGGGGAGACGATCCCGGACCCGTGCCGCAAGTGCGGCGGCGACGGCCGGGTGCGGGCCCGCCGTGAGATCACGGTCAAGGTGCCGGCCGGTGTCAGCAACGGCATGCGTATCCGGCTGGCGGCGCAGGGCGAGGTCGGCCCCGGCGGCGGCCCCGCCGGCGACCTGTACGTCGAGATCATCGAGCAGGCGCACGACGTGTTCGTGCGCGACGGCGACGACCTGCACTGCACGATCCGGGTCCCGATGGTCGACGCGGCACTCGGTACCACCGTCGTGCTCGACACCCTCGTCGACGGGCCCGCCGAGATCACCGTCGATCCCGGTACTCAGCCCGGGTCGGTGGTGGTGCTCCGCGGCCACGGCATGCCCAAACTGCGTTCCGGGGTGCGCGGGGACGTGCACGCCCACCTCGAGGTCGTCGTCCCGGCGAAGCTCGACGGCAAGCAGGTCAAGCTGCTCGAGGAGTTCCGGCGCAAGCGCGAGCACGAGGTGCCCGAGGTCGTCACCACCGGCTCGCAGCACGCCGGGGGCTTCTTCTCCCGGCTGCGCGACGCGTTCAGCGCGCGCTGAGGCCGCGCGGTGGCCGCTACCCTGTTCTACCTCGATCCGCTGCCCGAGGCGGGAGCGGTCGCGGTCCTCGACGGCAAGGAGGGTCGCCACGCGGCGACCGTGCGGCGCATCGCGGTGGGCGAGCGTCTCGTCCTGTCGGACGGGCGCGGCCACCTCGCCGACGTGGAGGTGACGGCCACCGCGAAGGACCGGCTCGAGGCCCGCGTCCTGGCGCGTCGGGAGGTTCCCGCACCGCGCCCCCGGGTCACCGTGGTGCAGGCATTGCCGAAATCCGATCGTTCCGAACTGGCGGTGGAACTGGCGACGGAGGCGGGCGCGGACGCGTTCGTGCCGTGGCAGGCTGCGCGGTGCGTCGCCCGGTGGGACGGACCGAAGGCCGCCAAGGGCGTCGGGCGATGGCAGGCCGTCGCGGTGGCGGCCGCGAAACAGTCCCGGCGTCCGCACGTGCCCGAGGTCGCGCCGGTCCATCGGACCGCGGACGTCGCCGAGGCCGTGCGCGCGACGGTCGCTCGCGGGGGCGTCGCGGCGGTCCTGCACGAGTCCGCGACCGACCCCTTCGGTTCGCTGCCCCTGGCCGCTGCCGCCGAACTGCTGCTCGTGGTCGGGCCGGAGGGCGGCGTCGACGACGCCGAGCTCGCGGCGCTGACGACGGCGGGAGCGCGGCCGGTGCTGCTCGGGCCGACGGTACTGCGAACGTCCACGGCTGCGGCGGTCGCGCTGGGCGCGGTGGGTGTGCTGACCCCGCGTTGGGATGCGCGACCGCTCCACTGACACACTCGAGAACATGTCCCGAGTGCGCATCGCCTACGGTCCGCAGCCGCAGCAGTTCGGCCACCTGTACCTGCCGGACGCCACGGATCCGGGCGTGCCCGTACCGGTGGTGATGGTCGTCCACGGCGGATTCTGGAGCGGCGAGTACCACCTCACCCTCGGTACGCCACTCTCGCTCGAACTTGCCGCGCACGGCGTGGCCGCCTGGAACGTCGAGTACCGGCGGATCGGTGCGGGCGGGCGGTGGCCGGAGATGTCCGCCGACATCGTCGCCGCCCTCGACGCCGTCGCTACCGCGGTGGCCGAGCGGGCCCGGGCCGGGGGCGTCGCACTGGATCCGGACCGGGTGCGGGTGGTCGGGCACTCGGCCGGTGGTCAGCTCGCCGTGTGGCTCGCGGGCCAGCGAACGCAGGTGCGTCCCGAACTCGTCGTCGCCCAGGCGGGTGCGCTCGACCTCGCGTCCGCGGGCGAACGTGGCCGCCGGGTGGGCTACATCGAGGATCTGTTCGGTCAGCCCTACGAGGCGGACCCGCAGTTGTACCGGTCGGCGTCGCCCCGGCACCGGGTGCCGATCGGGGTGCCGGTCGCGCTCGTGCACGGCACCGAGGACGCACAGGTGCCGGTGAGGGTCGCCGAGCGCTATGCCGAGGCGGCGGCCGCCGCGGGTGATCCGGTGGCACTGCACGTCGTCGACGGTGAGGATCACTTTGCGTTCCTCGACAAGCGGACGCGCAGCTGGGCGCTGTCGCGCGAGCTGCTGCTCGCCCCGGAGCCGATCGGTTCGCGGGTGCGTCGGGAGGGCTGACGGTTCAGCGGCGCGGGGGCAGGACCGCGGTGACGACGACGGCGCCGACGGCCAGGGCGACGCCGCCGACGAGGCTTGCCGACGTGATCGCCTCCGAGAACGCGTCGGCCGACGCGTCGAGAAGCGGTCGGGCGTAAGAGGAGGCGAACGGGTTCTTCGCCAGCTCCTCGGCGACGAGGGCAGCGCCGCCCACGGAATCGCCCGCGGCGGCGACGGCCGTGTCGGCCTGCGCGGCCGTCGGCCCGTCGAGGTTCGCGAGCGGTAGTCCGGTGAGGAACGCGGAGATCTCACGCTGGTACGTGGTGGCCAGGACCGAGCCCAGCACGGCGATGCCGAGGGATCCGCCGAGTTCGACGGCGGTGTCGTTGAGGCCGCCCGCGGCGCCGAGTTCGGGCTCGGGGAATCCGCTCATCACGAGGTCGGTGGCCGGCGGAGCGGCCAGCCCGATGCCGAGGCCGAGGAGAACGAGCGCGACGAGGAAGATCGTGTATCCGGAACCGGCGTCGAGGAGGGTCAGAGTGAGGACTCCGGCGGCGGCGACCGCCGTGCCGGCACCGATCGCGACGCGCGCGCCGAGACGCGGCGCCAGCCGGCCGCTCACGGCCGATCCGACCGAGACCGCGGCGGCCAGTGGAAGCAGGCGCAGGCCGGTCTCGAGCGGACTGTAGCCGAACACGAACTGGAACTGCTGCGCCACGAAGTAGATCGCCCCGAACGACGTGAGGAAGAGCAGCAGCACGGACAGGCACGCACCTGCGACGGACCGGTCGGCGACGCGCCCGAGGGCCAGCAGCGGCTGCGGGTGCCGCAGCTCCCAGGCGACGAAGCCGCCGCCGGCGAGGAGGGCGACCGTCAGCGCGCCGAGCGCCGTTGCGTGCCAACCGAAGTGGAAACCCTCGATGATGCCGGCGACGAGCGCGCCGACGGCGGCTACGGACAGGGCGCCGCCGACCCAGTCGATGCGGGTGACGTGCTCGGCCCGCGAGGGCGGCACCAGTGCGAGCGCCCCGACCGCGGCGAATGCCGCGATCGGCACGTTGACGAGGAACGTCGAGCCCCACGCGTGCTGTTCGAGCAGCCACCCCGCGAGCAGGGGCCCGAGCGCGATCGCCAGTCCGGACGTCGCGGCCCACGCGGCGATTGCGCGGGGTCGTTCCGCGGCGGGGAACATGGCGACGAGCAGGGACAGGGTTGCGGGCATGATCACCGCGGCGCCGACGCCCATCGTGATGCGGGCGCCGATCACTTCGGCCGCGGTGCCGGCGAGGCTGCCGAACACGGCGCCCCCGGCGAAGACGGCGAGGCCGGTGAGGAGGGCGCGCCGGCGGCCGTAACGGTCGCCGAGGACGCCCGCGAGCAGCATCAGCGCGGCGTAGGGCACGGTGTAGCCGTCGATGACCCACTGCAGGTCGGTGCTGGTCAGCTGCAGTTCGCGCAGCATGCTCGGCGCCGCGACGATGAGTGCGGTGTTGGCCATCACGACGATCAGCAGGCTCAGGCAGAGCACCGCGAGGCCGGCCCACCGGCGCGGATACGGGCGGGTGGGATCCGTGGCCGGACGGACCAGGCTCGAGGTCATCGGCGCTCCTCACGACATGCCGGTGCGGCGGCAATTTGCACATCCATGTGCAAGTTAGAAAGTTGCACACCTGTGTGCAAGTAAAGTTGACGGACGTCACACTCTCCGGTGGAAGAAGGTGTTCAGCGTGGCCGAACCGGGCCGGGAGCCGCGGCGGCGGACGAGCCGGAACCGAGCCCGGATCCTCGAGGCGGCGATGGGGTGTTTCGCGGCCGACCCGGACGCCAGCATGGACGACGTCGCCCAGGCTGCCGGCGTGGTGCGCCGCACCGTCTACGCCCACTTCCCGAGCCGCGAGGCGCTCGTCGACGGCATCGCGGAAGAGGCGGCCGCCGCGCTCGCGGCGGCGGTCGACCGGCCGGATCCCGAGGAACCCGACCTGGCGCTCGCCGTCGCCGCCCTCATGACCTGGCCCGTCGGAGACCGCTTCCGCGTGCTGTTGTCCTTCGCGCGCAAGGAGGTCGGCGACGAGCGCATCGGTGAGCTCATCGCCCCGCTGCGCACCCGCACCCTCGCGATCGTGGAGCGGGGCCGCCGGTCGGGGGTGTTCTCCGCGTACCTGCCGCCCGTCGTCCTCGTCGGGATGCTCGAGGGGCTCACGATGGCCACCCTCGAGCAGGCCAACCGCGGCATGGTGCACGACGCGGGTGAGTCGGTCGCCCTGGCCGCCCTCGTCCTGATGGGGGTTCCACCGGAGCGTGCCGTCGCCGTCGTCCAGCGGGCCCGGCGAACGCCGTGGGATCAGCACCGGGCACCCGCGCCGGGCGGCAATGCGGTGGGGCGCGGAGACACCCGGCGCTAGACTGACATCGTCACGACACCCGTCGTGCGCCAGCCGACCCGAAAGCAGGCCGTACCGTCCACGTGAGTGAACCAGACGACACCCGAGACACCGGGAACGCCGAACGGACCACCGTCCGTTCCAACTTGGACCTGCCTCCCGAAGCTGCGGCACCGCTGCTCGGCTCGGCCGACGAGAATCTCATCGCCCTCGAACGGGCACTCGGCGCGGACATCCACGTACGCGGCAACTCCGTCACCCTCACCGGCGCGCCCGCGGACGTCGCGCTCGCGGAACGGGTGCTCGGGCAACTCGTCACCCTCGTCGGACGCGGGCAGCCGGTGACCCCGGACGCGGTGCGCCGCACCGTGGGCATGCTCACGCAGGGCCTGTCCGACGCGCCGGCCGACGTCCTCAGCCTCGACATCCTGTCCCGGCGCGGCAAGACCATCCGGCCCAAGACCCTCAACCAGAAGCGTTACGTCGACGCCATCGACACCAACACGATCGTGTTCGGCATCGGGCCCGCCGGCACCGGCAAGACGTACCTCGCCATGGCCAAGGCCGTGCAGGCGCTGCAGTCGAAGCAGGTCACCCGCATCATCCTCACGCGTCCCGCCGTCGAGGCGGGGGAGCGCCTCGGCTTCCTGCCCGGCACGCTGCACGAGAAGATCGACCCGTACCTGCGCCCGCTGCACGACGCGCTGCACGACATGATGGATCCGGAAGCCATCCCGAAGCTGATGCAGGCCGGAGTCATCGAAGTCGCACCGCTGGCGTACATGCGCGGACGCACCCTCAACGACGCGTTCATCATCCTCGACGAGGCCCAGAACACGACCGCCGAACAGATGAAGATGTTCCTGACCCGGCTCGGCTTCGGGTCGAAGATCGTCGTCACCGGCGACACCACACAGGTGGACCTGCCCGGAGGCGCCCGCTCCGGGCTGGCCGCCGCCGCCGAGATCCTCGACGGCATCGACGGCATCCACTTCGCGGTCCTCGACAGCAGCGACGTGGTGCGTCACCGGCTCGTCTCCGACATCGTCGACGCCTACGAGCGATTCGAGGCCGATCGGCCGGCCGGCGTCGCGATGGGCAACCGCGCCCAGCGGCGGGCAGCGGCCCAGAACCGGGTGCCGCGCCGGTGACCGCGACCGAGGGCCCCTCCCGCCTCGCACCCGCCGTGTCCGCAGCTGCCCAGAAGGAACTCCACAGATGAGCATCGAGATCTCGAACGAATCGGGGATGGACGTCGCCGAGGAGGACCTGATCGACATCGCACGGTTCGTCATCGCCCGGATGGACGTGCACCCCGCCGCAGAACTGTCGATGGTGCTCGTCGACTCCGGCACCATGGCCGATCTGCACATGCGCTGGATGGACCTGCCCGGCCCCACCGATGTGATGTCCTTTCCCATGGACGAGCTCGAACCCGGCGGCCGCCCCGACGCTCCCGAGCCCGGCCCCTCGATGCTCGGCGACATCGTGCTGTGTCCGTCCTTCGCTGCGGAACAGGCCGACAAGGCCGGCCATTCACTCGCGCACGAACTCGCGGTGCTCACCGTCCACGGCGTTCTGCACCTGCTCGGCTACGACCACGCCGAACCCGACGAGGAGAAGGAGATGTTCGGTCTGCAGAATCAGCTCCTCGAGGAGTGGTACGAGGAACTGCGGCGCGCGGAGCACGAGGCCCGGCTCGCCGCCCGCGACCAGCAGCTCCTCGGCAAGGCCGGGTTCTTCGACCCGACCGAGCGGTAGCGGCGTCGTGATCGGAGCACCGGCATGAGTGCCCCAGCGCTCGTCGTCGCCGCCGTCGTGCTGGTGGCGCTCGGCGGATTGTTCGCGGCGGTCGACTCGGCGCTGAACACGGTCTCCCCGGCCCGGGTGGAGGAACTGGCGAAGGGGGAACGGCCCAGCGCGCAGAAGCTGCTGGTGATCCTCGGAGACCGCCCCCGGTACGTCAACCTGATGGTGCTGCTCCGCATTCTGTGCGAGATCACCGCGACGGTCGTGCTGGTGGCGGCGCTGCTCGACCGGATGGACCACACCTGGGCGCTGGTCACCGCTGCCGTGGTCATGGTGCTCGTGGACTACATGGTGATCGGCGTGGGTCCGCGCACCCTCGGCCGCCAGCACGCGTATTCCATTGCCCTGGGCGCAACGGTGCCGCTGCGCGTGATCGGTGTGCTGCTCGGCCCGCTGAGCAGGCTGCTGATCCTGATCGGCAATGCGATCACGCCCGGCCGCGGATTCCGGAACGGGCCGTTCGCCAACGAGATCGAGCTGCGCGAGCTGGTGGACATGGCTCAGGAGCGGGGCGTCGTCGCGGCCGAGGAACGGCGGATGATCCAGTCGGTGTTCGACTTCGGTGACACCACGGCGCGCGAGGTGATGGTGCCGCGTCCCGAGATGGTGTGGATCGAGGCGGACAAGACCGCCGGCCAGGCCACCTCGCTCGCGGTGCGCAGCGGGCACTCCCGCATCCCCGTGGTCGGCGAGAACGTCGACGACATCCGCGGCGTCGTGTACCTGAAGGATCTGGTGCAGCAGACCTACTATTCACGCGACGGCGGCCGGAGCGTGACCGTGGCCGAGGTGATGCGGCCGGCGGTGTTCGTCCCCGATTCCAAGCGTCTCGACGATCTGCTGGCCGACATGCAGCGCGACCGCAATCACATGGCGCTGCTCGTCGACGAGTACGGCGGCATCGCCGGTCTCGTCACCATCGAGGACATCATCGAGGAAATCGTCGGCGAGATCGCCGACGAGTACGACACCGCAGAGATCGCCCCCGTCGAGGATCTCGGCGACGGCACCTTCCGGGTCTCCGCTCGATTGCCCGTCGAGGACCTCGGTGACCTGTTCGACGTCGCGCTCGACGATCTCGAGGTCGACACCGCCGGTGGACTGCTCGGATTCGTGCTCGGCCGGGTACCGTTGCCGGGCTCCGAGGTGGAGATCCACGGTTTGCGGCTGCGCGGCGAGGGCGGCCGCGACGCCCGCGGCCGGGTCCGCATCAACACCGTGTACGTGCAACGGGTTCCCGCGACCGAGGAGGCCGCCGCGGTCGCCGAGGAGCCGGTCGACGGGTGACCTCGTCGCCGAGGCCCCACACCCCGTGCCGACCCGTTCGGCGGCACCACAGACGAGGAGTTCTGCATTGACCGATCCCGACTTCCGTTCCGGCTTCGTGTGTTTCGTCGGCCGCCCCAACACCGGCAAGTCGACGCTGACGAATGCGCTCGTGGGCAGCAAGATTGCGATCACCTCGTCGCGTCCGCAGACCACCCGGCACACCATCCGGGGCATCGTCCACCGGGAACACGCACAGATCATCCTCGTCGACACCCCCGGCCTGCATCGGCCGCGGACCCTGCTCGGGCAGCGGCTCAACGACCTGGTGCGCGACACCTATTCGGAGGTCGACGCGGTCTGCGTGTGCATTCCCGCGGACGAGAAGATCGGCCCCGGTGACCGCTGGATCGTCGAACAGGTGCGGCAGGTTGCCCCGCGCACGAAGCTGATCGGCATCGTCACGAAGATCGACAAGGTGAGCAAGGAACGACTCGCACCGCAGCTGCTCGCGGTGTCCGAGCTGCTGGGACCCGACGTGGACGTCGTTCCCGTGTCCGCCACCTCGGGGGAACAGCTCGAGGTCCTCGTCGACGTTCTCGCCTCGCACATGGAACCCGGCCCGGCGTTCTACCCCGACGGGGAGCTGACGGACGAGCCCGAGGAGACGCTCATGGCCGAGCTGATCCGCGAGGCTGCGCTCGAGGGGCTCGGCGACGAGCTGCCCCATTCGCTCGCGGTCGTGATCGAGGAGATCTCCGAGCGGGAGGGTCGAACCGAGAAGCAGGGCGAACTGCTCGACGTGCACGCGCTGCTGTACGTGGAGCGGCCGAGCCAGAAGGGCATCGTCATCGGCAAGGGCGGTGCGCGCCTGCGCGAGGTGGGTACCGCCGCCCGGTCGCAGATCGAGAAGCTGCTCGGTGTGAAGATCTACCTCGATCTGCACGTCAAGGTCGCCAAGGACTGGCAGCGAGATCCGAAGCAGCTCGGCCGCCTCGGCTTCTGATCTACGGTGGTCCCCGGGGTCTCGGGGACACGCCCCGGCCCGCGAACACGGAAGAGGCAGCCGTGAACGGTGATTCGGCGAGCGGTGTGCGGGCGGTGGTGACGCGGAATCGCGCCGCGGTCGGCGTCGTTCTCGCGGCACTGTGTCTCGGGCTCGCCGTGCTCTGGGTGTTCGTGGTGCCGGCGAAGGCCGGCGCCACGACCGGGGTGCAGGAAGCGGCGATCCGCTACGGCCACCCGGTGTGCTGGGCGCTGCTGGCGACGGCCTCCGTCCTGTTCGCGGTGCGCGCCCCGCGCCGGTCGGTCGACGTCGTCGTGCGGAGCGCCCTCGCGGCCTACGTGGTCTTCGTCGTCGCCACCGTGGTGTGATCGGTGGCCGCGTCGTCTCCGGCGGTGTCCGCGGACACCGCACTGCGGACCAGGTGCAGGACGGAGGTCGCGATGTCCACCGCGCCGCCGGTGGCGAGGCGCCGCAGCTGCAGGCCCGTGATCGTGGCAACCAGCGTCGGCGCGATCGATTCCGCTCGGGGAACGCCGAGTTCGGTGAGAATGGTGGCGGTCAGTGCATCGTAGGCGGACCAGCACTGTGCCGCGGCGTCCCGCAGCTGGGCATCCCTGCCCGCCTGGATGTAGAGCTCGAACGGGGCGATCCGCTCGGCCGAGAACGACAGGTCCTCGGCCACCTGCTCGGTGAGTGCTGCGGCGTCGACCAGGCTCGGATCCCGGCTCCGGTACTCCTGCGCGAGCTCGCGCAGTCGTGTGGTCTCGTCGGCGACGAACGTCGTGAGCGCCGAGCGCAGCAGATCGGACTGGGTGGGGAAGTGGTAGGTGATCGACCCGAGCGAGACCCCCGCCCGGGCGGCGATGCGGCGGTTGGTGACCGCGGCGATGCCGTCCGTGCCGATCAGGTGCAGGGTCGCCGCGACGATTCTGCCGCGGACATCCGTGCCCATCGCGCTCACCACCATCGCCGCGGCGTGTGACGATCCCAGCGCAGTTCCGACTCGAGCTGGGAGGCGAGGGAGATCAGCACAGGCTCCGCGTTCTCGTGCCCCATGAGCTGGGCGCCGATCGGCAGGCCCGATCCGGTGAATCCCGCCGGGATGTTCACGCTGGGCCAGCCCAGGACGTTCCATGGCCAGGTGTAGGGGCAGGCGGCGGTGATCACCTTGTCGGTGGCCCAGCCGCCGAGTCCGTCCATCGCATCCACCGCCGGGGGCGGGGTCGCCGTGGTGGGGGCGAGGATCACGTCGAACCGGTCGAAGATCGCGCCGATGCGCCGGCGGATGCGCGGTTCGGCGGCCCGGGCGGCACGGAGCGCGCGGCCGCGGAGCACCCGGCCGGTGCGCGCGTTCGCCCGGGTCCGGGGGTCGGCCAGGGCGGGGTCCGGCAGGCGTCGCACCCAGTCGTCGATCCCCGCCATCGACCGGGGCAGAAAGTTCAGGCCCAGCAGTGGGCCGTAGGCGGGGTCGGCGAGGGTGACCTCGTGACCCAGGGCGCGCAGGGCACCGGCCAGGGAGTCCACCCCCGCGCGGATCTCGCCGTGCAGCCGGGTGCGGGTAGCGGTGTACGGCAGGGCGAACGAGAGCGCGACGCGGAGCCGGCCCGGGTCGCGGCCCACGGCGTCGGACACCGTGACGGCCTCGGCTTCGTGCAGGTCGCCGACGTGGCCGCCTGCGACCGCGTCGAGCAGCAGTGCGGCGTCGGCGACCGTGCGCGCGAGGGGGCCGTGCGTGGTCAGGCCGTAGAACGCCTCGGGATCGGGCCACATCGAGATCCGCCCGCGCTGCGGCTTGATACCCACGAGGTTGGTCCAGGCGGCCGGTATGCGGACCGATCCGGCGCCGTCCGAGCCGAGGGCCGCGGACACCATCCCCGCTGCCACCGCCGCGGCACTGCCCCCCGACGACCCGCCGGGGGTGTGGTCGCGGTGCCACGGGTTGCGGGTGTGACCGAACGCGCTGCCGCCGGTGAACGGCCACTGGCCCAGTTCGGGGGTGTTCGTCTTGCCGACGATCACCGCACCGGCGGCCCGCAGTCGCCGCACCACCTCGGCGTCCTGCTCGCGGACGGTGAACTCGCCGGCGCATCCGAACGCGGTGACCTCCTGTGCGATGTCCGTGTCGTCCTTCACCGCGACCGGCACGCCGAGCAAGGGGAGGCGGACCCCGGCGGCGAGACGCCGGTCGGCCTGTTCGGCCTCCGCGAGGGCCCGCTCCCGCCGGACGCTCCGGAAGGCGTTGAGGGCGGGATCGGCGGCCGCGATGCGGTCCAGGGCGGCCCGCGTCGCGGCGACGGACGTGATGGCGCCCGCGGCGAGGGCGGCGGCCTCGGCGGCGAGGCCCGGCGCGCGGGTGTCGGCGCGGGGTGCGGTCATACGGCGGCGTCCTCCTGTGCTGTTCGTTCGAACGAACAGTAACGTGTTCCAGTGGCTCCGGTCGAGGGCCTGCACCGGAAAATGTGATGCTCGTCACATCTAGGCCATCAGCGGCGGGGCGCTGGGTATGCCCCGGGGACATCGCGGGCGCCTCCCGTGATGTCAGGGAGACCGGCTGTCAGGAGTTACACATGGGTTCATCACGCACACGCACCCTCCGGCGCGTACCGGATACGGAGACGCGGACGGTCTTCCGGACCATCCACGGCTACCGCCGCGCGTTCCGGATCGCCGGTGACGGGCCCGCCCTGCTGCTGATCCACGGGATCGGCGACAACTCCTCGACCTGGCGGGAGATCATCCCGCATCTGGCCCGCAAGTACACGGTCATCGCCCCGGACCTGCTCGGCCACGGCCGCTCCGACAAGCCCCGCAGCGACTACTCGGTCGCCGGATACGCCAACGGGGTCCGAGATCTGCTGTCGGTGCTGGGCATCGCCCGCGTCACGGTGGTCGGGCATTCCCTCGGCGGTGGTGTCGCGATGCAGTTCGCGTACCAGTTCCCGCAGATGGTCGACCGGCTCGTGCTGGTCTCGGCCGGTGGCGTCACCAAGGACGTCCACCCCGCCCTGCGGGCGCTGTCCCTGCCGGGGCTGAGCGAGGCGCTCAAGCTGCTGCGGATCCCGGGTGCCATGCCCGCTGTGCGTATCGCCGGGGGGCTACTGGGCCGATGGCACGACACGCCCCTGCGTCCCGGTGTCCTGCTGCACGACACCTCGGACCTGATCCGGGTTCTGGGGGGCCTGCCCGATCCCACGGCGTGCGAGGCGTTCCTGCGCACGTTGCGCGCCGTCGTGGACTGGCGTGGTCAGGTGGTGACGATGCTCGACCGCTGCTATCTGACCGAGGACCTGCCCGTGCAGCTGATCTGGGGTGAGCACGACAGTGTGATCCCGGTCGGGCACGCGCACCTGGCGCATTCGGCGATGCCGCATTCCCGGCTCGAGGTCTTCCGCAACTCCGGTCACTTCCCGTTCCGCGACGACCCCATCAGGTTCGTCCGGGTGGTCGAGGAGTTCCTCGACTCCACCGCCCCCGCCGAGTTCGACGAGCAGCGCTGGGGCCGGCTGCTCGTCAACGGTGTCAGCGAGCGCCGGATCACCGGTGGTCCGGCCGCCCGGCAGGCCGTGCTCGGTGCGATGGGCGCCGAGGAGCGCAGCGCCACCTGAGCCGATCGGGTGAATGCGGACGCGGGGTGCGCCCGGTGTCGGCCGGACGTGACAGACTCGGATCGTGAGGTTGTACCGGGATCACGCGGTGGTGCTGCGCCAGCACAAGCTGGGCGAGGCCGACCGCATCGTCACCCTGCTCACCCGTCGCCACGGGCTCGTGCGGGCCGTCGCGAAAGGTGTGCGCCGCACCCGCTCGAAGTTCGGGGCCCGGCTCGAGCCGTTCGCGCACATCGACGTGCAACTACATCCGGGTCGCAGCCTCGACATCGTCACGCAGGTCCAGACCGTCGACGCGTTCGGTGCCGACATCGTCGACGACTACGGCCGCTACACCACCGCGTGTGCCGTGCTCGAGACCGCCGAACGGCTCGCCGGTGAGGAACGCGCTCCCGTTCCGCAACTGCACCGCCTCACCGTCGGTGCCCTCCGTGCGCTGTCCGACCGGATCCGGCCGCCGGAGCTGATTCTCGACGCGTACCTGCTGCGCGCGATGGCCTACGCCGGCTGGGCACCGGCGATCGACCGCTGCGCCCGCTGCGACGAGCCCGGCCCGCATCGCGCATTCCATGTCGCGGCCGGGGGAGCGGTGTGCGTGCGGTGCCGTCCGCCGGGTGCCGCGACCCCCGGCGCGGGTGTGCTGGACCTGATGGACGCGCTGTTCCACGGTCGCTGGCAGGGCACCGAAACGGTGTCCGCGGCCACGCGTGGGCAGGTCAGCGGCTTGATCGCCGCCCATCTACAGTGGCATCTGGAGCGGCAGTTGCGGACCCTGCCCCTCATCGAACGCAGTCGTCCCCATGCCGTGACTGTGGAGGGGGAGACGGTCGGGCAGGATGGGGGGCGTGATTCGACGCCGCACCCCGCAAGCATCGCGTGACCGCGAGATCCGGCCGCCCGACCCGCATCCGTCCGGCGCCCGCCCACCGGGTCTGCAGCCCGAACTGATCCCGCGGCACGTCGCCCTGGTCATGGACGGCAACGGACGCTGGGCACAGGAACGCGGCCTGCCCCGCACCGCCGGCCACGAACGCGGCGAGGCGGTGCTGATGGACACCGTGTGCGGCTGCATCGAGATGGGCGTCAAGTGGCTCTCGGCGTATGCGTTCTCCACCGAGAACTGGAAGCGCAGCCCGGACGAGGTGCGCTTCCTCATGGGCTTCAACCGGGACGTCATCCGCCGCCGGCGCGACGAGATGCACGAGATGGGGGTGCGCGTGCGCTGGGCCGGACGACGGCCCAAGCTGTGGCGCAGCGTCGTCAAGGAACTCGAGATCGCCGAGGAACTGACCCGCGACAACGACGTGATGACCCTCACCATGTGCGTGAACTACGGGGGTCGCGCCGAGATCGCCGATGCTGCAAGGGAAATCGCGCGTCGCGTGGCTGCGGGTGAGCTCGACCCGGAACGCGTCACCGAGGCCACGGTGGGGCGGTACCTCGACGAGCCCGACATGCCGGACGTGGACCTGTTCCTGCGGCCGTCCGGTGAGCAGCGCACCTCGAACTTCCTGCTCTGGCAGTCGGCCTACGCCGAAATGGTGTTCCAGGACAAGATGTTCCCCGACTTCGACCGTCGGGACCTGTGGGCCGCGTGTGTGGAGTACGCCTCGCGCGACCGTCGATTCGGGGGTGTGAAGTGACGGACGCCGGGACCGGACCGGGCGATCGGGCACCCGACCCCGGCGGAATGGACCCGAGCGGACTGGGCCTGCGCGAGCGGATCGCGTCCGCGCTGGCGGAGTTCGTCGCCCTGCACGAACCCAGGACGAACGGCGACGACGCGCTGGGATTCGACTACGCGGGCGTGCCCTGCGCCGTGCGGGTGGTGACCCTCACCGAAGGCCTCGACGTGGTGTCGCTGACCGGAATCCTCGCGTGGGACCTGCCACTAGACGACGCGTTGCGCACACGCGTCGCCACGGCAGCCGACGCGCTGCAGTTCGGGTCGATCCACCTCGTCGAGCGGGACGCCGAGGCGGACGTGGTGCTCCGGTACTCCTTTCCCGCCACCGGTCTCGACGATTCGCCCCTGACGACGATGCTGCTGCTCGTGCTCGGTGGTGCCGGCGACGCGCGCTCGGCCGTCGCGGGTACGGGCGGATCCGAGTGAGCGAACTCGACTGGGACCTCCCGATCGTCACCGGGGACGACGACGCGCTGCGCGCGGCCGTGCTGCGTGTCCTGTCGACGGTCCTCACCGAGGAGATCGAACCCGACACGGACGGCGATGTACCGATCTGGGTCGACGATGTGCTCACCTACGTCGTCGTCGACTCCCGAGCGGGGGTGGTGGAGCTGACGACGTACCTGGTGGAGCGGATCGCCGGTCGCACCCGCGCGGCCGAGGTCCTCGTCGACCTGCAGGCGCAGTGGCCGGACGCGAGACTCGAACTCCACCAGGATCGGGTGACGGCGGTGCAGCGCGTCCCGGCGCACCCGCTGGTGCCGGCGCACCTGGCGCGCGCGGTCGCGGTCGTGGCGGCGCTGGTGCCGTCGGCTCCCGACCTCGCAACGCGGCTCGGCGGCCGGGCGTGCGTGTTCGACGAGCCGGGCGGCGAGACCGTCGATCTGCTGGGCGGGTGCGGTTGCGACGGCTGCGGGTGCCGCTGAGGGTCACCGCTCAGCGGAGGCTGCGCTCGGCGGGAGGGCTGCGCTCAGCGGGAGGTTGGGGGCTCGGCGTCCGCGCACTCGCGGCAGGTGCCGAAGATCTCGACGGTGTGGCTGACGTCGACGAAGCCGTTGTCCTCGGCCACCTCGTGGGACCAGCGCTCGACCGCGGGCCCGTCCACCTCGACGGTGAATCCGCACGCGCGGCACACGAGATGGTGGTGGTGACCGGACGAGCAGCGCCGGTAGACGGACTCCCCGCTGTCGGTGCGCAGCACGTCGACGGTGCCGGCTTCGGCAAGGGACTGCAGGGTGCGGTAGACGGTGGTCAGGCCGATGCCCTCGCCGCGCCGGCGCAGTTCGTCGTGCAGGTCCTGGGCCGAACGGAATTCTTCGATCTCGTCGAGCAGCGCGGAGATCGCACTGCGTTGTCTGGTGGAGCGGACTCCGACGACGGGTTTGGGGGCGGGCGGCACGGCTGGGGTCAACCTTCCTCGACGTGGGCGACGGCATCGACGACGATGTGGGCGAGATGGTCGTCGACGAGACGGTAGAGCACCTCGCGTCCGGCGCGCTCGCCGCGGACCACGCCTGCGGCCTTGAGGATGCGCAGGTGCTGGCTGATCAGCGGTTGGGTGACGCCGAGCGCCCCGACCAGCTCGTGGACACAGTGTTCGGACTCGCGCAGTTGCAGCACGATCGCGATGCGCACGGGTGCGGCCAGGGCGCGCAGGAGCTCGCCGGCGGCGGCGAGGGTCTCCCGCGACGGAGCCGGGGCCGGGGCGGGTGCCGCCGAGCCCGGACGGCAGTCCTCGTGCGGAGGGGGCGCGGCGCTGGCGTCGCCGCCGGGGCCGGTGTCGGCAACGCTCAACGGGTCTCCTTCGGGTCCTCGGCCGCGTTATTGCAAACCGATCCCATTTTGATATGCACGAATGTGCATGTCAACCGGCGCGACGTTCGGCCCCGCCGACCGGAGCGATAGGCTTACGGGTCGACGCACGCTGCGAAACCCCGCATCGAAGATGGAGTGAATCCGAGTGGCACCGAAATCCAAGATCGATACCGTCGCCAACCTGGCCAAGCGCCGGGGCCTGGTCTATCCCTGCGGTGAGATCTACGGCGGTACGAGGTCGGCCTGGGACTACGGGCCGCTCGGCGTGGAGCTCAAGGAGAACATCAAGAAGCAGTGGTGGCGCAACATGGTCACCAGCCGCGAGGACGTCGTCGGACTGGACTCGTCGGTGATCCTGCCGCGTCAGGTGTGGGTGGCCTCGGGTCATGTCGGGGTCTTCAACGATCCGCTCGTCGAGTGCCTGAGCTGTCACAAGCGCCACCGCCAGGATCACCTGCAGGAGGCGTACGCCGAGAAGAACAAGCTCGACGATCCCGACGCTGTTCCGATGTCGGAGATCGCCTGCCCCGACTGCGGCACCAAGGGCCGGTGGACCGAGCCCCGCGACTTCAACATGATGCTCAAGACCTATCTCGGCCCGATCGAGAGCGAGGAGGGGCTGCACTACCTGCGTCCCGAGACCGCGCAGGGCATCTTCGTGAACTTCGCCAACGTGCTCACCACGTCGCGCAAGAAGCCGCCGTTCGGCATCGGCCAGATCGGCAAGAGCTTCCGCAACGAGATCACCCCGGGCAACTTCATCTTCCGGACCCGCGAGTTCGAGCAGATGGAGATGGAGTTCTTCGTCAAGCCGGGCGAGGACGAGCAGTGGCACCAGTACTGGATCGACTACCGGATGGACTGGTACACCGGACTCGGCATCAACAAGGACAACCTGCGCCTGTACGAGCACCCGCAGGACAAGCTGTCCCACTACTCCAAGCGCACCGTCGACATCGAGTACCGCTTCCACTTCCAGGGCAGCGAATGGGGCGAGCTCGAGGGCGTCGCCAACCGCACCGACTTCGACCTGTCGACGCACGCGCAGCACTCGGGTGCCGACCTGAGCTTCTTCGACCAGACCACCAACGAGCGGTACACCCCGTACGTCATCGAGCCGGCAGCGGGTCTGACGCGTTCGCTCATGGCGTTCCTCGTCGACGCCTACAGCGAGGACGAGGCACCCAACGCGAAGGGTGGCGTCGACAAGCGCACCGTGCTGCGCCTCGATCGCCGGCTCGCCCCGGTCAAGGCGGCGGTGCTGCCGCTGTCGCGCAATGCGGATCTGAGCCCCAAGGCGAAGGACCTCGCCGCGCAGCTGCGCCAGTACTGGAACATCGAGTTCGACGACGCCGGCGCCATCGGCCGCCGCTACCGCCGCCAGGACGAGATCGGCACCCCGTTCTGCATCACGGTCGACTTCGACACCCTCGAGGACCAGGCCGTCACCATCCGCGAGCGCGACACCATGGCGCAGGAGCGCGTCGGGCTCGACCAGGTCGAGGGTTACCTGGCCCAGCGGCTGATCGGCGCCTGACCGCGCAGCCGCAGTGAGGGGGTCGCCTCGCCCGAGGCGACCCCCTCACTGCACGGTCGCGGTCAGAACCGCCCGCCGCTGCTGCCGCCGAACCCGCCGCCCCCGAAGCCCCCACCGCCGAAGCCCCCGCCGCCGAAGCCCCCGCCGCCGAAGCCCCCGCGGCCACCGGTCAGGACGCTGTTTATCAGGATGCCGCCGAGCACCGCACCGGCGATGTTGCCGCCGGAGGCGCCGCCGCGGGGCGGACGCTGCTGACGGTCCCAACGCTGCACGTCGTTCTGCGCTGCGCGCAGCGCATTCGCCGCGAGGGTCCCCGCCGCCTGAGCGTGTTGCAGGGCCCGGCCCGGGTCGTGGGCGGCGAGCTGCTGCGCGGCCTGCAGATGGCGCTGCGCCTCCGACAGGCGGGTGCGGGCTTCGGCGCCGATCACGCCGCGCCGCGTCCCGATGAAGTCCGCGGCAGCGGTGACCTGGGACTGGGCGGCCGTCAGATCCTGCTCGAGACGTTGACGGCTGCGCTGCGCCTGCTCCTGTGCCTGACGGGTGCGGGCGCGCAGCGCGTCGAGGCGGGCGTCCGCCTCGACGACTCGGGTGAAGCTGCCCAGCGGGTCGGTGTTCATCGCCGCCCGCGCGTGGTCGAGTGCCTCCTGCGCGGCCCTGCGGGCTTCGGCGAGTTCCGCGCCCCCGGCATCGGCGAGCTGTCCCGCGTCGGCGATGCCCTGTTCGGCGTCGGCCATCGCCGCCGGCAACGTCGCGATCGCCCGCCGGATGTCGTCGGCGGCGTGGTCGATCGCGTCGAGCATGGTCGCCGCGTGCCCCAGAGCGCCTTCCGCTTCCCGGATGGCGCGCACCGCGTCGCCCTGCTCGCCGACGGGGCGCGCCACCGCGGTGCGGCCCTGGTCGACTGACTTCTCGGCGAACTCGATCTCGTCCTGGGCCAGCGCCACGTTGTCGGTGATCGGGGCGAGCGCGCCGGCCGGGAACTCCGTGCGCAGGTTCGCCAGCGTCGCCTCGGCCTCGGGGAGGCGGGCCCGCAACGCGATCGCGCGCTGGGTGAGTGCGTCGAGGCGGGCGGGTGCATCGAGCAGCAGATCGCGCATCCGGTCGAAGGCCTCGACCTGCGCGTCGAGTTCCCGGTCCGCGCGCCCGCACGACGAGATCAACTGCACGAGCATGTCGCGCTGCTGCTGAGGCGTCTCGGGGATGGCGTCGTCGAGCCGCTGCCGGATCTCGAACGCGGACGCCAGGGCCGACTGCGCCTGACGGTAGGCGTGGTCGAACGGTTGAACCGCGGCATCGCCGAATTCCCCGCGCGCCAGTTCGAGCGCCTCGTGGCTCGAACGGACCGCGTTGTCGGTCTCGACCAGGATCTTCTGGGCATGTAGTTCGAGCCCTTCGAGCGGCAGTGCACTCAGTGCGTCGGTGTCGGCCGGGTCGGTGTCCGCCGCGGCCCGGGCGCCCGCCTCGGCCCGCTTGCGCTTGGCGCGCTTGGAGTACAGGTACACCCCGCCGGCGCCGGCGGCGATGACCCCGCCCCCCACGAGCAGCGTGGTGCCCGAGCCCGAGCCCGAGCCCGAGCCCGAACCCGAGGCCGACAACGCCTCGTCGAGACCCTCGGCCGCCGCCACCGCGGCCCCGGCCCAGTTCTCGTCCCGCAGCTGCGGCACGATCCGATCCGTGCTGATGGCGTCCCGCTCGGACGCGGTGACCCCGGACAACGCGTTCGGCGTCCACAGCGCGTACTCGCGGTCCTGCGTGGCCACGGCGAGCAGGGCGGTGTCGGTGCCGAAGTTGCTGGCCTGCGCGGTCTGCTCGGTCCAGTCGTCGGACGACAGTCCGGAAAATGTCGGCACGTACGCCACCCACAACTGCACCCCGTGCTCGGCGTAGAGCGCGTCCGCCGCCTGCTCGATCTGCGCCGTCTCCGCCGGACCCAGTACGCCGGCCGTGTCGGTGATCGGCTGCGGGAGCCGGAAGGGCGGCTCGGCCGTCGCCGAACCGGGCAGCAACAACCAGGCCAGCGCCGCCAGCAGGACCGGCACCGACAGCGACAGCGAACGGTGGAGCGGACGGACCGGACGTGGCCGGACGACGACCGAATGCGGTGACATGCGTTCGAATCTATCGGCTCGCCTGCGTCGTCGCCCGTGGCGCGTCGCCGGGTGGGCACACACGCAACACTGGCAGAATCGGGGAGTGAGTACCGCAGCCCGTCTACGCCCAGCACCGCCCCTCCCCGAAACCCGGCGTGGGTTCGGGACGAGCGTCGCGCGCTGGACACGCCGGCTGGTGCTCGGAGTGGTGCTCGCGGCGATCGCGGTCCTCGCCGGGACCGCGGTGCGGGTGTGGCAGGTGGCGCGCATCGACGACTGGAGCCCGGCCGACGCCATCGTCGTGCTCGGCGCCGCCCAATACTCCGGCACCCCCTCGTCGGTGTTCCAGGCCCGCCTCGACCAGGCCTTCACCCTGTACGAGAACCGGGTAGCCGAACGGATCGTCACCGTCGGCGGGAAGCAGGAGGGTGACCTGTTCACCGAGGCGGCCTCCGGCAAGAACTATCTGGTCGCCAAGGGTGTGCCGGAGTCGGCGATCACCGCGGTCGAGGAGGGCTCGGACACGCTGCTCAGTGTCGAGGCGGTCGGACGCGAGATGAGCGCGCAGGGGCTGCACTCCGCGGTGCTGGTGAGCGATCCGTGGCATTCGCTGCGTACTCGCACCATGGCCCGCGACGCCGGTCTCGACGCGTGGACCGCGCCGACCCGCACCGGACCCGCCGTGTACACCCGGGAGTCGCAGCTGCACGGGATCGCCCGTGAGACGGGCGCGCTGATCTGGTACCAGCTCACCCACGACTCGGCGGACTTCCCCTACACGGCCGCACAGTGAAAGAGGACGTGATGCCGGGCTACGACGAACACGACCTCGAACGGCGTGTCACCGAGGTCCCGAAGGTATCGGCGCTCGCCGGTGCCGGGCCGGCGACCGCGAGCCGTACGCCGTTCGCGCGGGACCGCGCCCGGGTCCAGCACAGCGCCGCCCTGCGGCGGCTCGCCGACAAGACCCAGGTCGTCGGCCCCCGCGACGGTGACACTCCGCGCACCCGGCTCACCCACTCGATCGAGGTCGCCCAGATCGGCCGCAGCATCGCCGACGGGCTCGGTTGCGATCCCGACCTGGTGGACCTCGCCGGCCTCGCGCACGACATCGGGCACCCGCCCTACGGTCACAACGGCGAGCGCGCCCTCGACGAGGTAGCCGCCGGGTGCGGCGGATTCGAGGGCAACGCGCAGAATCTGCGGATCCTCACGTGCCTCGAGCCGAAGATCGTCCATCCCGACGGCGCGAGCGCCGGTCTCAATCTCACCCGCGCGGCCCTCGACGCGACACTGAAGTATCCGTGGACCCGCCCGGCGCCCGGCGCGAAGTTCGGCGCCTACGACGACGACGCCGACGTCCTCGAGTGGGTGCGCGACGGCGCGCCGGACCGGCGCAAGTGCCTCGAAGCCCAGATCATGGACTGGTCCGACGACGTCGCCTACTCCGTCCACGACGTCGAGGACGGCGTGATCGACGGACGGATCGACCTGCGCGTGCTCACCGACCCGGCGTCGGTGAACACGCTCGTCGATCTCGGCATGCGCGAGTTCTCCGGTCTCGATCCGAACGAGCTGGTGGAGGCCTCGAAGCGACTGTCGCAGATGCCGGTGGTCCAGGCCGTCGACACCTACGACGGCAGCCTCGCGTGCTCGGTGGCGCTCAAGCGGCTCACCAGTGAACTCGTCGGCCGCTTCGCGACGGCCGCGATCATCGGCACCCGCGCCGTCACCGGCGATCGCCCGGTCACCCGCTACGACGCCGACCTCGTCGTCCCGCCTGTCGTCGCGTCCGAGGTGGCCCTGCTCAAGACCATGGCCCTGCAGTTCGTGATGTCCGATGCCGCCCACCGGCAGCGTCAGGAACGGCAGCGGGAACGGATCCACCGCGTCGCCGAATGGCTCGAGCGCACGGCCCCTGTCGGCCTCGACCCGTTCTTCGTCCCCCTCTGGGACGCCGCGCCCGACGACGCCGCCCGCATGCGGGTGATCGTCGACCAGATCGCTTCGTGCACCGAGTCCCGGCTCGAGCGGATCGACCGCGACAGCCTCGCCGCGCAGGCGAGTTGGGGGTAGCGCCTAGACTCGTCGTCGTGGCCGGGCGAATTTCAGACAGGGACATCGCGGCCGTCCGTGACCGCGTCCGGATCGAGGACATCGTCGGCGAGTACGTCGCCCTCAGGCGCGGCGGCGCCGATTCGATGAAGGGGCTGTGCCCCTTCCACGACGAGAAGTCCCCGTCCTTCCACGTCCGTCCCAACCACGGCCACTTCCACTGCTTCGGCTGCGGCGAGGGCGGCGACGTGTACTCGTTCCTGCAGAAGATCGAGCACATCAGTTTCGTCGAAGCCGTCGAGCAGCTCGCCGACCGGGTCGGCTACACCCTCAACTACGAGGGCGGGGGACCGTCGGTGCAGCGCGACCGCGGCACCCGCGCACGGCTCGTCGCCGCCAACGCGGCGGCGCAGGAGTTCTACGCCGAGCAGCTGCGGACGCCCGACGCTCAGGCGGCGCGGGACTACCTGACCGAACGCAGCTTCGACGAAGCCGCGGCCGCGGCGTTCGGGTGCGGATACGCTCCCGCCGGCTGGGATGCGCTCACCAGGCACCTGCTCTCCCGCGGCTTCGAATTCGCCGAGCTCGAGGCGGCCGGTCTGTCCAAGCAGGGTCGCCGCGGACCCATCGACCGGTTCCACCGGCGGCTGCTGTGGCCGATCCGCAACCTCGCCGGCGACGTCATCGGATTCGGAGCCCGCCGCCTGTTCGACGACGACACGCTCGCGGCAAAGTACGTCAACACCCCGGAAACGTTGCTCTACAAGAAATCCCAGGTGCTGTTCGGACTCGACCTGGCCAAGCGGGAGATCGCCAAGGCACACCAGGCGGTGATCGTCGAGGGCTACACCGACGTCATGGCAATGCACCTGTCGGGCGTGAAAACCGCAGTGGCCGCGTGCGGCACCGCGTTCGGCGACGAGCATCTGGCGATGCTGCGGCGACTGCTCATGGACGACAGCTACTTCCGCGGTGAGATCATCTACACCTTCGACGGCGACGCCGCCGGCCGGGCTGCGGCGATGAAGGCGTTCGAGGGCGACCAGAAGACCACGGCGAAGACATTCGTCGCGATCGCACCGCAGGGCATGGATCCGTGCGAGCTGCGGCAGGAGTCCGGCGACGGAGCGGTGCGCGACCTCGTCGCCCGGCGCACCCCGATGTTCGAGTTCGTCGTCAAGTCGATTCTCGCCGAGCACGACCTCGACACCGCCGAGGGTCGGGTGGAGGCGCTGCGCCGGACGGTTCCCGTGGTGGCCCGGATCAAGGAACGTACGCTGCGCGACAGTTACGCGGTGCAGTTGTCGCACTGGGTGGGCTGGGACGACATTCCGGCCGTCCGCCGCCGGGTGCAGGAGGAGTCCCGTCGCGTCGCGCGCGGCGGCGACGAGAAGGCACGCACCGTCGCGCCGCACCAGCGGGCGGAGGCGGGGCCCGCGGAGACGGTCCTGCGTCGGCCGCGTCCCGACGATCCGGCGCTGTGGCCGCAGCGCGACGCCCTCAAGGCGGCGCTGCAGTACCCCGGCATCGCCGGGACCGTGTTCGATTCGCTGCCCGCGGAGACGTTCACCGATCCGGCCTACGCGGCCGTCCGCGAAGCCGTGGCCGCGGTCGGCGGGACCGGCGCGGGACTCGGCGGCGCGGAATGGGTCGACGCCGTCGGCCGCGCCGCCACCGACCCCGTGGTGCACTCGCTGGTCATGGAACTCGCGGTGGACTCGCTGCCCGCGGAGGAGGACCGGATGCCCCGCTACATCGGCGGGGTCCTCGCGCGGCTGCAGGAGGTCTGGGTGGGGGAGCAGGTCGCCGAACTCAAATCCAAACTGCAGCGCATCTCCCCGGCCACCGAATCCGACGAGTTCCACTCGCTGCTCGGGGACCTCGTCGCACTCGAGCAGTATCGGCGCAGCCTGCTCGACCAGGCCATCGGCGACACCAGCGGCGACGGCCTGGCCGGCTGACCTCACGCCACCCGCGTCACCGCCGCAACTGGTCGCGGGGGACGAGGATCGTGGTCTGCTCGTCGAGCGGCTTCATCGGTTCGAGCTTCGGCTCCGGGCTGAGGGAGTCGGCCAGCTTCTGCCGGCTCACCTCGATCGCCTTCTTCGTCACCGGGCTACCTGCGACCGCCTTCGCCGTCCTGCTGAGCTGTTCGTATCGGGCGCGGCCCGCCCGTGTCCCCAGGACGTAGCCCGCGGCAACCCCCACCAAAAGTCCGATCAACGTCGTCTCCGTTCAGCCGTGTCAGCGTCTTACCCATCCTGCCCGATCCAGGTCCCCGGGCTCACAGGCAGGCGATTTGGTGCCGCGTCGGGTGGGGCGCTACAGTTCTTCACGCACCGCGGGAAACGGCGGGGCACGCAGGACAATCCCCTGTAGCTCAATTGGCAGAGCATTCGACTGTTAATCGAACGGTTGCTGGTTCGAGTCCAGCCGGGGGAGCTTCCGGAAAACCCCTTCCACCCGATCTCGGGTGGAAGGGGTTTTCGCGTCCCGGCCGGCACGAACCGTGGCCGGTGTGACGGAAGTTACACACGCCTCCTCGTGGCCGCGGTTCGGCCTGGCCCGGCGACACGGGGTGACCCGCGACCGGGACCGGCCGTCGCGGCCGGTAGCATTCGGCACACGTCGCGTACCTTCGGATACGCGCGGACGGGGCGGTAGCTCAGTCGGTTAGAGCCGTGGACTCATAATCCATTGGTCGCGGGTTCGAGCCCCGCCCGCCCCACCCTTCCCGCTCCGGCCGTCACACCCCCTGGAGCCGGATCTGCTGGAAGGCGACGGCGTGCCGCACGCCGATTCGGGTTCCGGCGGCCGCGGTGAACTCGCGCAGGAACGCCGCAGGATCGAAGTCCCGGCCCAGCCCGTCCAGGTAGGACCGGTGGGCGCGCAGTGATTCGATTCCGGCGTCGAGACTCTCGGTGACGTCGACGGCGTGCGACGGCTCGTTCGCGCCCATCAGGTACACGTGGCCGACCCCGTGCCACGGAGGCAGGTTCTCGTCGAGCAACTCGGGGAAGATCCAGCGATTGCCGGCGTCGCGGGCGCCGTCGAGTACCGCCAGGCCCACGGCGCGGTGGTCGGCCTGATTGACGATGCGCCCGCCGTCCAGTCCGTAGGTGGGCTCGTACGTGGCGGTGATCAGCACGTCCGGCCGGAACCTCCGGATCTCGCGGGCGATGGCGCGGCGCAGGTCGAGTCCGTATTCGACGACGCCGTCGCGGTATCCGAGGAATGTCACGTCCTCGACGCCGACGACGGCGGCGGCTTCGAGCTGCTCGCGGCGTCGCAGAGGTGCCGCCTCGGCGGGGGTGCGGCCGTCGATGCCGGCCTCGCCGTCGGTGGCGACGACGTAGGCCACCGACTTGCCCGAGCGGGTCCAGCGGGCGACGGCGCCGGCCGCGCCGTACTCGAGGTCGTCGGGATGCGCGACGACGGCCATCGCGCGGTTCCAGTTCTCGGGCAGCGTGGTCGATGTGGTGTTCACGACGGGTCCTTTCGAGTCGGTGACCGGGTCTCCTTTCGGACGTCGCACCGCGGCGAAGGACGCATTCGCCGAGCGCGAACGACGCGGCTGCGTCCGTTCGGCGCGACGGTCGTCAGTAGGGAGGACACACGGTGACGAGGATCCATGGTGGATTCCCGGGCCGGTGTCCCGATTTCGAGGAGAGACCGCCATGTCTGCCACCCGAGTCCAGCTCGCTCTCAACGTCGAGGACATCACCGCGGCGACCGAGTTCTACACCGCGTTGTTCGGGGTGTCACCGCACAAACAGCGCCCCGGGTACGCCAACTTCGCGATCGAGGACCCGCCGCTGAAGCTGGTGCTGATCGAGAATCCCGGTGCGCGCGAACGTCTGAACCACCTGGGGATCGAGACGGACGGCCCCGACGAGGTGTCCGGAGCGCTGGCTCGGTTCCGTGCTGCCGGACTGACCGCCACGATCGCCGAGCAGGATCTGTGCTGCCATGCCGTGCAGGACAAGGTTTTCGTCGACGCGCCCGACGTGCCCAACGGATGGTGGGAGTACTACGCCGTGACCGACGACGATCCCGCCAACCCGGACGGGCTGACGGGTTCGGCGTGTGCGGTCGCCTGCGCGAGCGAGGACAGCCCGACAGCGGGGGCCTGCTGCGGCTGATCGGAACTCGCCCCGGTGTGCCGTCCGGCGACGGCACACCGGCGCGCACCGCAGGATCAGCACCCCTGGATCAGCGGGGGTCGCCGGCGCAGCGGCAGTCGGTCGGGGTGGTGTAGTCCACGGGCATCCCGTGCGCATCGAGGGTCAGGGCGCAGCACCGTCCGAGCAGTTCGGCCAGCTTCCGCCGGCCCCGCTGGACCCGGGACTTCATTCCCGACAGCGACACCCCTTCGACGGCGGCGGCGCGGGCCTGCGTCAGACCTTCCAGGTCGGTCAGCTCGACGGCTCGGCGCTGCTCGGGGGAGAGCCCGTCGAGCAGCGGGCGCAGGCAGGCGGCCAGCTCCCGCTGGGCGGTCGCCGCGTCGTCCCCGTCCGGTCCGGCCGGGTCGGGCGCGTCGCCGGTGAGCGGTGCGAGCCGGTCCCGATCCCGGGCGGCCCGTCGGTAGTCGTCGATGATCGCGCTGCGGGCGATCCGGTACACCCACCGGATCAGGTGCTCGCGGTCCTCGACCCGGCCGAGGTTCCTGTGGACGCGCAGCAGGATTTCGCCGAGCACGTCGTCGGCGCGGTCCGGATCGGCGATCCGCCGCTGCACGAAGACGCGGAGCTGCGCTCCGAACTCGCGCCAGACGGCTTCGGTGGTCAGGGCGTCCGCGTCCGTCGCGGACCTGGTGGATGCCGTGGTCAGGGTGGATGCCGTGGTCATGGTGTGGTCCTCCGGGAAGGGGCGCTGTACGGGCGGTGTCCCTCCACAGACGACGGTACCGGGGAAAGGACGCACTCCCACGTCGGTGCCTGCACGCTCCGCCGGGATTGCGTCCCTGCGGCGGCGGCGACGTCTGTCTCGGTGCCAGTGCGGGACACACGATCCCGCAGCATCGGACGAAGGAGTGATCATGACCGGCATCGTGGAACGTGACGGCGACCGGGCGCTGAAGGCCAGGCACCGGGCGTTGTGGGCGGCCGGGAACTATCCGGCGGTCGCGGCCGACCTGATCCCGACGTTCGGGCCGACGCTCGTCGCCGCGGCCGGGGTGGTGGCGGGCCTGCGGGTCCTCGACGTGGGCGCCGGATCCGGCAACGCTGCCATCCCGGCCGCCGAACGGGGCGCGATCGTCACCGCCGCCGATCTGACGCCGGAGTTGTTCGTCGCGGGCCGCAGCGCCGCGGCGGAGCGGGGCGTGGACCTCGAGTGGGTGGAGGCGGACGCGGAGGCCCTGCCGTTCCCCGACGCCGGCTTCGACGTCGTGCTCTCCAGCGTGGGCGCGATGTTCGCACCACACCACCGGGCCGTCGCCGACGAACTGCTGCGGGTGTGCCGGCCGGGTGGGACGATCGGGATGATCAACTGGACACCGGAGGGCTTCATCGGTCAGCTGTTCCGGCTCATGGCCCCGTATGCGCCGCCGCCCCCGCAAGGCGCGTCGCCGCCCCCGATGTGGGGCGACGAGCGGCACGTCCGCGAGTTGTTCGGCGATCGGATCAGCGACCTGAGCATGGATCGCCGAAGCGTGGTGATGGACCACAGCCCGGAGCCGGCCGAGTTCCGCGAGTACTGGAAGCGCAACTACGGTCCGGTGATCGCGGTGTACCGGTTCAACGCCGCCGACCCGGACCGGACCGCGGAGCTCGACCGGAGCTTTCTGCAGTTCCTCACGGACTGGAATCGAGCCGGAGAGCCCGGCCGGACCGCGTACGACGCCGAGTACCTGCTGCTCACCGCCCGCAAGAGGTAGCCGCCCCGGTAGGTGCGGGCGCTGCAGTGCTGCCGAAGGGGGAGGATGCGAGGCCCCGCCGGCTTCGCGCGTCGTCGCCGGCGGGGCAGGGCCACTGTGCAGGGGGGCGTGGCCGGATTCGAGCGTAGGCGGCCTGCGAGCGGATGTGAAGGAGAACGGCCCGGTCGGGCAGGGTAGAAGGTCCCGAACCAGGCGATTCGGGCGCCTCGAGGGGGTGCGGACCGGCTCAGCGGCGCTTCCGCGTGCCGTGCGAGGGGTGGACATCCGCGTAGCTGTCGAGGATCTCGCGGATCTCGGTGACGGCCTTCCGGCGCGACTCCGCATCCGCGATGCGTCCGAGCTGCTGCTTGAGGCTCACTGCCAGTTCGGCGTAGTCGTTCTGCCAATCGCGCCCGCTCAGGCGCGCGACGTCCGCGCGAGCGGGTCGAACCCGTGACGCGGGGGCGCCGGGCGCCACCTGGTAGCTCTCGCCGATCTCCGGGGTGACGATCGACAGCGAAGGATCGAGCTCGTGCACCAGTTCGGCCAGCGCCGCCACGGCCTCCGGCTCGCCGTGGGTGAGGAACAGGCTGCCTGCCACGGGACCGCGTGCCGTGATCCAGTCCAGGAGTTCGGCCTGATCCGCGTGTGCGGAATAGCTGTCGATCCGCCGGATCTGCGCCCGCACGTCGATGTCCTGACCGGAGATGCGGACACGCTTCGCACCGTCGAGAATCACGCGGCCGAGCGAACCCTGCGCCTGGAAGCCGACGAACAGAATCGTCGAATCCCGGCGGTGCAGATTGTGCTTCAGGTGGTGACGGATGCGCCCCGCCTCGCACATTCCCGAGGCCGCGATGATGATCGCTCCCGAGACGTCGTTGATCCGCTTGGACGTGGAGGCGTCGTCGATGTAGTGGATCGCCGGATGGTGGAAGATGTTCTTCCCCTCGAGATCCTCGAGTTCGCTCGCGTGCGCGGCGAACACCGCGGTCGCCCGGTTGGCGAGCGGTGAGTCGACGAACACCGGCACCGCGGGGATGCGGTTCTCGTCGACGAGGTGTGCGATGTCGAGCAGCAGTTCCTGCGTCCGTTCCAGCGCGAAGGCGGGGACGACGAGGTTGCCGCCGTGCCCGAGCGCACGGTCGATCTCCTCTTCGAGCAGGTCACGCCGTTGCTCGATCGTCATCCGCACGCGGGTCCGGTTTCCGTAGGTGGATTCGCAGACGAGATGGTCCGGCCCCGAGGGGCCGGTCGGGTCGGGGTGGAACGCCTTCTGGGCGGGACCGAGGTCGCCGGAGAAGAGCAGGCGCACACCCTCCGCGTCGATCTCCGCCGACGCGGCCCCCAGTATGTGCCCCGCGTTCCACAGCCGTGCGCGAAAGCCTGCAGCGGGCTCGAACCACTCTTCGAGCGCCACAGGACGGGCCTGCCCCCAGGCGGCAAGGGCGTCTGCCTCCGTGTACAGCGGGGCGAACCTCCTTCCGCGCGTGCGGTCGCGTCGCCGATTCCGCCGCTCGGCTTCGAATTCCTGGATGCGCCCGGCGTCGGCGAGCATGAATTCCAGCAGGTCGGTGGTCGGGCCGGTGCAGAAGATCGGCCCCTCGAAACCCTGGGCCACCAGCTTGGGCAGCAGACCGCAATGATCGATGTGGGCATGGGTGAGGACGACGGCGTCGATCTCGTCCGGTGCGAACGCGAAGTCACCGTAGTTCAGCTCTTCGAGAGTGCGTGAGCCCTGGAACAGGCCGCAGTCCACCAGAATCCGCGTCGAGTCCAGCGCGATCTCCGTGCACGAGCCGGTGACCGTCTGCGCGGCGCCGTGGAAGACGAGAGTCGGGTCGTGCGCCACACGCAGCTCCTACGACATGGAATCGCGGCCGAAATTGCGGGTACCACAGTCAAGCTATCCGAACCTCGGGTCGGTCGGACCCGGTTGGGCATGTCGCGTATCGGAGTGCGCCGACGGGACCGCACCCGCCGGCCGTGGATATCACCCCGGGTCTCACCCTCGCCTGCTGTCACACGCGCCGGCGCCTGCCCGATGGACATCGTGGTGGCGTCGAGCACCCCGACGTTCGGCGCCACCTCGGACCGGCGCCCCGCCCGGACGGGCCGGGCGCCGCGTCAGTCCCGCAGCTCCGCGCACACGGTGCGCGGCCGCTCGGCGCGGGCCGCACCGTGCGGGCGCCGTCGTGGTCCCTTCGGCTGCATCGGACCGGGCCGCGGGGACCGATGCTCGGCTCTGAGGGCGATCGCTGCCCCGACGATCGTGGCCACCACCGCAGCGACGGCGACCCACGCGACGAGCAGCGAGGCGATCACGTTCATGCCGTCTACACCGCCGCTGCCCGGGGAAGGGTTACGCGGTTTTCGATCTTCACCCTGGGATTCACCCTGGTCGACGTCCCGTTCGCGTGATCGGTCCGGTTTCACCGTGCCGGCGCCGCCGGCCCGGCGGGTGCGGCGGGGGTGCGGTCCGGCTTGCGGCCGGGCCGACCGCCGGCGATAGAACCTGTTCCAATTTCGCCGTCTTGTGGCTATGGTCACATGCGTACACACGCACTGTGACGGAGGGCGATGCAGATGAAGACCAAGGGCGCGATCCTGTGGGGTCTCAACGAGCCGTGGTCGGTGGAGGAAATCGAGATCGGTGACCCGGTCGCGGGCGAGGTGCAGATCCGCATGGAGGCGGCGGGGATGTGCCACTCGGACCACCACATCGTCACGGGAGCGACGCCCATGCCGTCCTTCCCGGTGATGGGCGGCCACGAGGGGTCCGGCGTCATCACGAAGGTCGGCGACGGCGTCGTCGGCCTGGAGGTCGGCGATCACGTCGTCCTGTCCTTCATTCCGGCATGCGGTCGCTGCCCGTCGTGCGCCACCGGTCACTCGAACCTGTGCGATCTCGGCGCGGGCCTGCTCAGCGGGATGGCGATCTCCGACGGCACCTACCGGATCCAGGCGCGCGGACAGCACGTGATCCCGATGTGCCTGCTCGGCACCTTCTCGCCGTACATGACGGTCAACCAGACACAGGTCGTCAAGATCGACAAGGACGTCCCGTTCGAGCTGGCCGCCCTCGTCGGCTGCGGCGTGCCCACCGGCTGGGGCTCGGCCACCCACGTCGCCGACGTCAAGCCCGGGGAGGCTGTCGCCGTGATCGGCGTGGGGGGCGTGGGGATGAGCGCCCTGCAGGGCGCCGTCGCGTCCGGAGCGCGACAGATCTTCGCGATCGACCCCGTGCCGTGGAAGCGGGAGCAGGCCCTGAAGTTCGGCGCGACGCACGCCTACCCGTCGATGGCCGAGGCGCTCATGCCGATCATGGAGACCACGTGGGGACGCATGGCGGACAAGACGATCATCACCGTGGGCGAGATGCGCGGCGAGTACGTCGAGGAGGCCTTGCAGCTGACCGCGAAGAACGGCCGCTGCGTGGTCACCGCGATGGGGCACATGACGGACATGGACGTGAAGCTGAACGCGTTCCTGTTCGCGATGCTGCAGAAGGATCTGCAGGGCAACATCTTCGGCGGCTGCAATGCGCGGGTCGACATTCCGAACCTGCTCGCGATGTACAAGGCCGGACAGCTCAACCTCGCGGACATGGTCACCCGCACGTATACCCTCGAGCAGGTCAACGACGGCTACCAGGACATGCTCGACGGGAAGAACATCCGCGGCGTCATCCGGTACACCGACGCCGATCGGTGATTCCGCGGCCACCGGTGCCGTCTTCTAGGCTGGGTACGTGAACAGCCTCGACGCGATCTCCGACTGGCCTGTCGACCACGCCGCCGCCGCGGTTCTCACCCGCGCCGGCGGCGTCGTCGCAGAGCGCGGCGACCAGTTGCGGCTCTACCGTCTCGCATCGGTCACCAAGCCGCTCGTCGCCTACGCGGTCCTCGTCGCTGTGGAGGAGGGCGCGCTCGAACTCGATCAGCCCGCCGGTCCGCCGGGGTCGACCGTCCGCCATCTGCTGGCGCACGCCTCGGGACTGGCCTTCGACGAACGCGTGTCGCAGGCGGAGCCCGGCCGCAAGCGGATCTACTCGAGCGCGGGCTTCGAAATTCTCGCGGAGCTCGTCGAGGGCGAGACCGGCATCCCGTTCCCCGAATACCTCACCCAGGCCGTCTTCGAGCCGCTCGGCATGCGGGAGTCGTCGCTGCCGGGACCTGCCGGGCACGGTGGGCAGTCGTCGCTCACCGACCTGACGCACTTCGCCGCGGAACTGCTCGCGCCCCGTCTGGTGTCGACCCAGACGCTTGCGGAGGCCACCCGGGTGCAGTTCCCCGGACTCGACGGGATCGTGCCCGGGTACGGGATGCACAAGCCCAACGACTGGGGGCTCGGTGTCGAGATCCGCGGCCGGAAGGACCCCCACTGGACCGGTGCGGCCAATTCACCCGAAACGTACGGGCACTTCGGTCAGTCCGGTACATTCCTGTGGGTCGATCCCCGCGCGGGGATCGCGTGTGTCGTGCTGACGGACAGGGCATTCGGCGAGTGGGCGAAACCACTGTGGCCCGCCCTCGCGGACGACGTCCTCACCGAATTCTCAAATTCCTCATCCGTTCCCTAGCGAAACAGGAGTAACACGGGCAGACTGTCCTCTGTCGCCATGCGCGACCGCTTCGATGTCAGGCCGTTGGGGAAGACGTCCCTCGTCGAAGTGGAGGTGTGTAGTGCGTGCGTCGAACCAGTTCGCGGATGCGACGACCGGGGTGGTCTACATCCACTCGTCGCCTGCTGCGGTCTGCCCGCATATCGAATGGGCACTGGCCGCCACCCTCGATTGCCGTCCGGATCTCACCTGGATCGGTCAACCGGTCGACGTCGGACAACTGCGCACCACTGTGAACTGGGCGGGTCCGGTGGGGACCGCCGCACGCCTCGTCGACGCCCTCCGGGTGTGGCCGATGATCCGCTTCGAGATCACCGAGGACCCCAGCGACGGCGTCGACGGCGAGCGCTACAGTCACGTGCCCGGACTGGGACTGTGGCGGGGCAACACGAGCGCGAACGGCGACGTCGTGGTCGGCGAGATGCGGCTGCGGTCACTGCTCGCCGGTGGCAGCAACATCGTCGAGGAGCTGAACCGGGTGTTGGGCACGGCCTGGGACGAGGCCCTCGAGCCCTACCGCAGCGGCGGCGAGGGCGCCGAGGTGACCTGGCTGCGCCGGAACGTGGGATAGGCCGCTACGCGGCCCGTGCGTCTTTTGGGCTGCTGGGGCAACCCAAAAGACGCACCGGCGGCGCAGCCGCCTACAGCGGGATGTTCTTGTGCCGGCCGCGACGCGCCGGAGCCGACGCCAGCGCCTGGGCGAGCGTGCTGCGGGTCGTCGCCGGATCGATGAGTTCGTCGACGACACCGATCGACATCGCCCGGCCGACGCCGCCGGCGATGGCTTCGTGCTCGGCGGCGAGACGGTCGTGCAGCGCCTCGCGTTCCTCTTCCGGTGCCGCGGCCAGGGCCCGCTTGTGCAGGATCCCCACCGCCGCCTTGGCGCCCATCACGGCGACCTCGGCGTCGGGCCAGGCGAACACGGCGGTCGCACCCAGGGCCCGGGAGTTCATCGCGATGTAGGCGCCGCCGTAGATCTTCCGGGTCACCAGCGTCACGCGGGGCACCTCGGACTCGGCGAAGGCATGCAGCAGCTTCGCTCCGCGACGGACGACACCCTCCCACTCCTGGCTCACGCCGGGCAGGTAGCCGGGCACGTCGACGACGACGACGAGAGGGACACCGAACGCATTGCACAGGCGCACGAAGCGCGCGGACTTCTCGGCGCTGACGGAATCCAGGCAGCCACCGAGACGCAAGGGGTTGTTCGCGATGACGCCGACGGTGCGGCCGCCGAGACGACCGAAACCGGTGACGACGCTGCGCGCCCAGCCGGCCTGCAGTTCCTCGAAGCTGGACTCGCCCTCGACGTTGTCGAGCAGCTCGTGCACGATCGGGCGGACATCGTAGGCGCGGCGCGGGGATTCGGGCAGCAGCGCCCGCAAGTCGGTGTCGCCGCGACGGGCGGCGTCGAGGTCGAACTCGCCTTGTTCGGCAAGCATCGACACGAGGCGACGGGCCCGGTGCAGGGCGTCGTCCTCGTCGTGGGCGGCGATGTGCGCAACGCCCGACTTCTTGGTGTGGGTGTCCGGACCGCCGAGCGATTCCATGTCGACCTGCTCACCGGTGACGCTGCGCACCACGTCGGGACCGGTGACGAAGATGCGGGCCTCGGGCGCCATGATGACGATGTCGGTGAGTGCCGGTCCGTAGGCGGCGCCACCCGCCGCGAACCCGAGGACGACGGAGATCTGGGGGATCCGCCCGGAAGCGCGGACCATTGCCTCGAAGATCAAGCCGACCGCGTGCAGGGAGTCGACGCCCTCTGCGAGCCGGGCACCGCCCGAATGCCACAGCCCCACGATCGGGATGTCCTGCTCGAGGGCGGTGTCGATGGCGTCGACGATGTGCTTGCAGCCGTCCACGCCCATGGCGCCACCCATCACGGTGGCGTCGGAGCAGTACGCGACGGTCCGGACGCCGTCGATGGAACCGATCGCGGCGAGCATGCCGGACTTGTCCCGGGGGTGCAGCAGGCTCAGGGTGCCCGCGTCGAACAGTCGCTCGAGCCGCCGGAGCGGATCGCGGGGATCGACGGCAGCGTCGCGCGTCTGAGCAGGTTCCAGGACGGTCATCGCGTTCTCCTCGGGCAAGGCAAGAGCGGGGGATGGGCGCCGGGGGTGGGGATCTCGTGACGAGATCCCCACCCCGACGGCGAGCGAAGTCCGGTCGGGTCAGGCCCGGCCGAACGCGAGCGCAACGTTGTGCCCACCGAAACCGAACGAGTTGTTCAGCGCGAAATCGATCTGGCCGTACCGGGCTTCGCCCTTCACGACGTCGAGATCGATCTCTGGATCCTGGTTGTCCACATTGAGCGTGGGCGGGATGACCCCGTCCCGCAGGCTCAGGACCGTCAGGACCGCTTCCAGCGCACCGACCGCACCGATCGAATGCCCGAGGGCACCCTTCGGTGCGTACACCGCGGCGTGGTTGCCCACCGCGGCATTGATCGCCTTCGCCTCGGCGATGTCGCCGATGGGCGTGGCGGTGGCATGCGCGTTGACGAAGCCGATGTCGGACGGCGTCAGGCCGGCGCCGTGGAGGGCCTTCGTCATGGCGCGTGCCGCGCCGGTCCCCTCGGGATCGGGGGCCACGATGTGGAATCCGTCCGAGGTGATGCCGGCGCCGAGCAGACGGGCGTGGATGGTGGCGCCGCGAGCCTTGGCGTGTTCCTCGGTCTCGAGCACCATCAGCGCGCCGGCCTCGCCGAAGACGAAACCGTCGCGGTCCTTGTCGAACGGGCGCGACGCCCCACGCGGATCCTCGTTGCGGGTGCTCAGTGCCCGCATCATGGCGAAGCTGGCGGTGGCAACCGCGTCGAGCTGGCCCTCGACACCACCGGCGACGACGATGTCGGCATCGCCCATCGCGATCATCCGGTAGGCGTGGGCGATGGCCTCGTTGCCGGACGAGCAGGCGGACACCGGCGTCATCACGCCGGCCTTCGCGCCGAGCTCGAGACCCACGGTCGCCGACGGGCCGTTCGGCATGACCATCTGCACGGCGAACGGGGACACCTTGCGGTAGCCGCCGCCGCGCAGCTTGTCGACCGCGTCGATGAGCGCTTCGCCACCACCGAGACCGGTGCCGACGACGACGCCGAGGCGTTCGCGGTCGACCTCCGGGCTGCCGGCATTCGCCCACACGGTGCGGCCGAGGTGGAGCGCGAGCCGCTCGACGAAGCTCATCCGGCGGATCTCGACGCGTGAGAGGGTTTCGTCGGGGCTCGTCGTGAGCTTGCCGCCGATGCGAACCGGCAGGTCGAACTCGTCGACGAATCCGGTCAGCGTGTCGATCCCGCTCTCACCGGCGAGCAGGCCCTTCCACGTGGCATCCACGTCACCTGCGATCGATGTCGTGGCCGCGAGGCTGGTGACGACGACGTTGGGAAATGTCCCTGTGCGGGGAGAGGCGGAAGTCACGGTTGAGCTCACTCGTTGTCGTTCGTGGCCTGGACGCCCTCGGCCTCGAGCTTCTGGATGTACGCGACGGCGTCACCGACGGTGCGCAGGCTCGCGAGATCCTCGTCGGGGATCTTCACGCCGTACTTGTCCTCGGTCTGCACGGCGATCTCCACCATGGACAGGGAGTCGATGTCGAGATCGTCGACGAACGACTTCTCGACGGTCACCTCGGAGGGCTCGATGCCGGTGACCTCTTCGATGATCTCCGCGAGACCGGCGATGATTTCTTCCTGGGTGGCGGCCACGTCGTGGCTCCCTTCTTCGTTTCGTCTTGCTGTGATCGGACCGGGTGGAGGGTTCCGCCCGGATTCCGGGTGCCCGTCGAGGGCAGGTCCCGTGCTGCGCGACGCGCGCGCAGCAAACTAACCGACTCTGATCGATTCGGCCAGCGCTGAGATCTCCTCAGGGGTCTGGAGTGCCGTGGTCGGCGTGCCGCGCATCTCACGCTTGGCGATGCCGACCAGGGTGCCGGCCGGGGGAAGCTCCACGACCGCCGAGACCTCGGCCGCACGCAGGGTCGCGGTGCACAGGTCCCAGCGCACCGGTCGGGTGACCTGTGCGGCAAGCTTGGTCAGTGCGTCCGCTCCCGAGGCGACCGGCGCCCCGTCGGAGTTGGACAGCAACGTGCGGGTCGGATCGCTGGGCACGATCTTCGCCGCGGCCTCGGCGACGGCTTCCTGGGCCGGGGCCATGAATGCGGTGTGGAAGGCCCCGGCGACCGGAAGGGGCCGGATCCGGGCCTTCTCCGGAGCGTTCGCCGCGAGCTCCTCGAGCGCCGTGAGGCGGCCGGCGGCGACGATCTGGCCGGCGGCATTCACGTTCGCCGGCGTCAGGCCCAGCTCGGCCAGCCGGGCGAGCACCTCGTCCTCCCGGCCGCCGAGCACGGCCGACATGCCGGTCGGCTCGAGCGCGCACGCCCGGGCCATCTCGGCGCCGCGGACGGCAGCGAGCATGACCGCCTCGTCCGCGCTGATGACGCCGGCGATGGCCGCGGCGGCGAGCTCACCGACCGAATGCCCGGCGACGATCGTGTCGTCCGGGACGAGGCCGCGGGACTCGAGCTCCTCGTAGGCGAGCAGTGCCGTCGCGACGACCAGCGGCTGGGTCACGGCGGTGTCGGTGATCTCCGCGGCCGTCGCGGTGGTGCCGAGGCGTTCGAGGTCGAGGCCCGAGGCCTTCGACCACAGCTGGACGCGATCGCGGGCGCCGGCCTGCTCCAACCAGGAGGCGAGCATGCCGGGTTTCTGGGACCCCTGACCGGGGGCGAGCAGCGAAATCACGATGATCAGGGAACACCCTGGAGACAGTCCTGCGAGATGTCGGCAGGGATGAACTCTCGGGTGCAGTTTTGTAGGGTTTCAACAAAACTGCACGTCGGCGTTCACCATCGACGAAGTGCCGTCCCCTGTTACGCGCCCGGTTCGCGCAATGTGAAACGGGAGACGGGTGGGACTGGAGTCCGCAATTCGTTATGACTTCGAGCCAACCTTCCCACGGTGGCCGCGATCCGCAACACGTACGCATCACGGGGATTCGTCGGGTCCCGGCCGGTGACTTCTGTGATCCGCTTGAGTCGGTACCGCACGGTATTTGGATGAACAAACAGCTGCCGGGCGCAGGTCTCGACAGCACCCCCGCAGTCGAGGTATGCGTCGAGGGTGTCGGCCAGCGCCACACCCGCCTCGGTGAGCGGAGCCACCACATCGTCCTCGAGGGCGGCGATCGCTCCCGCGTCGCCGAGCAGGGCCCGCTCCGGCAACAGCTCCGCCGCATGCACCGGCCGCGGCGCGCCCCGCCACCCGGCCACCGCTTCCATCCCGGCCATCGCCTCGACCGCGGAGGCATGCGCCGACGCGAGGGTGGGCGTGGTGGGACCGATCACCACCGGATCGTCCGAGAAGCTGCGCATCAGCTCGGACCGGAACGCCATTGCCTCGACGCTCCCGTGCAGCTCGCCGCTGACCACCATCACGAGCCGCTCGCCCTGCACCACCGCCAGCGCCGCCCGGCCGTGCTGCTGCGCGATCGAGTGCACGGTCGTCACGACCGAGACCCCCTCGTTCGGCGGGGGAGTGCCGATGATCACGGTGGCCGGCGCCGTCGCATCCCAGTTCAGCGTCGCGGCGCGCGAGAGCATGTCCGACCCGGTGTCGCCACGGACCACCGCGTCGACGACCAGCGCCTCGAGGCGGGTGTCCCACGCGCCGCGGGACTCCGCGGCGCTCGCGTACACCGAGGCCGCGGCGAACCCGAGTTCCCGGCCGTAGCGCAGCGTCGCCTCGGTGAGCGCGACGAGTTGCTGCTCGTTGCGTGCCAGGGCCGGCAGCCACTGCTCGAAGAACTCCATGGCAGCGCGGACCATGTCCACGGTCTGGCGCAACGTCAGCCGCCGCGCCAGGTCCTGCGGGATCACCTGGAACGCGTCCAGGCTGAACCGCAGGTCGCTGTCGGGATTGCGCACCCATTCGAGGAAGTCGACGACAGCCGTCTGGATGATCAGCTGCACGTTGGACCGCTGCGACGCGTCGAGATCGGCGAAGAACGGCAACTGTTCCTGCATGGAGTGCACGGCCTCGGTGGACAGCCGTCCGGAGAACTGCTTGACGCGACGCAGGAGCGCATCGGGCAGGGGATCTCGCTCCGGCCGCGCCGGCGGCACCGGACGCCCCGTAGGGACGCCCGGTGCGCGCTTCGGACGCGGCTCTGCGGGTTCTACGACCATGGGACGAAACTACGCCCGCGGCCCGCCGCCCGCGGCAGAGCGGTTCGGATCAGGCCACGCCGGGATCCGAGGTCTGCTCCGGTGCGGCCGCCACGTCGTCGATCCGGTACCGCTGGGCGGCCTCGACCGCCCGCGCGCGATCGACAGCGCCGTCCCGGCCGAGGGCGGCGAGCACCGCGACCACCGTGGACTCCGCGTCGATGTTGAAGAATCGGCGCGCGGCGGGGCGGGTGTCGGAGAACCCGAACCCGTCGGCGCCGAGGGTGGTGTAGTCGCCCGGCACCCACTGCCGGATCTGGTCCGGTACCGCACGCATCCAGTCGGAGACGGCCACGAACGGCCCGGCGGCGTCGGCCAGGATCTTCGCCACGTACGGCGTCGGAGCGTCGGCGCCCGGGTCGAGCAGCGCCTGCCGCTCGCATTCGACACCGTCGCGGCGCAGCTCGCCCCACGAGGTCACCGACCACACGTCTGCGGCCACGTCCCACTCGTCGGCCAGCATCTCCTGGGCCCGCAACGCCTCGGGCATGAGCACGCCGGAGGCGAGGATCTGCGCCTTCGGCCCGGCGCCCTCGCCGCGGCGGTACAGGTAGATGCCCTTGAGCAGGCCCTCGACGTCGAGGTTCTCCGGCTCGGCCGGCTGCACGTACGGCTCGTTGTAGAGGGTGATGTAGTAGAAGACGTTCTCGCCACCGAACCCGTCGACGCCCTCCGTGCCGCCGTACATGCGGCGCAGACCGTCCTTGACGATGTGCGCGAGCTCGTAGGAGAACGCGGGATCGTAGGACACCACCGCCGGGTTCGTCGACGCCAGCAGCAGCGAATGCCCGTCGGCGTGCTGCAGCCCCTCACCGGTGAGGGTGGTGCGGCCGGCTGTCGCGCCGAGCACGAATCCGCGGGCCATCTGGTCCGCCGCCGCCCACAGGCCGTCGCCGGTGCGCTGGAAGCCGAACATCGAGTAGAAGATGTACAGGGGGATCATCGGCAGCCCGTGCGTGGCGTACGAGGTGCCGACCGCGGTGAACGAGGCGGTGGACCCGGCCTCGTTGATGCCCTCGTGCAGGATCTGCCCGGCGACGCTCTCCTTGTAGGCGAGCATCAGCTCCGCGTCGACCGACGTGTACAGCTGGCCGTTGCGGTTGTAGATCTTCAGCGACGGGAACCACGAGTCCATGCCGAACGTGCGGGCCTCGTCCGGGATGATCGGCACGATGCGCGGACCGATCTCCTTGTCGCGCAGCAGCTCCTTCATGATGCGCACCAATGCCATGGTGGTGGCCACCTGCTGCTTGCCGGAGCCCTTGCGGACCACCTCGTAGGTCTTGTCCCCCGGCAGCGGCAGCGGAGCGTCGGCGGTGCGGCGTTCGGGCAGGAACCCGCCGAGCGCGCGGCGCCGCTCGAGCATGTACTGGATCTCCGGCGAGTCGTTGCCCGGGTGGTAGTACGGCGGCATCTTCGGGTTCGCCTCGAGTTCGGCGTCCGAGATCGGGATGCGCTGCAGATCGCGGAAGTACTTGAGGTCCTCGAGCGTGAGCTTCTTCATCTGGTGCGTGGCGTTGCGACCCTCGAAGTGCTTGCCGAGGGTGTACCCCTTGATCGTGTGCGCGAGGATCACCGTCGGCTGACCCTTGTGCGCCATGGCCGCGGCGTACGCCGCGTAGATCTTGCGGTAGTCGTGGCCGCCGCGCTTGAGGTTCCAGATCTCCTGGTCGCTGAGGTTCTTGACCAGCTCCTTCGTGCGCGGATCGCGGCCGAAGAAGTGCTCACGGACGAAGGCCCCGTCGTTGGCCTTGTAGGTCTGGTAGTCGCCGTCCGGCGTCACGTTCATCAGATTGACGAGCGCACCGTCCTTGTCGGCGTGCAGCAGGGCGTCCCACTCCCGGCCCCAGACCACCTTGATGACGTTCCAGCCGGCCCCGCGGAAGAACGACTCCAGCTCCTGGATGATCTTGCCGTTGCCGCGAACCGGACCGTCGAGGCGCTGCAGATTGCAGTTGACCACGAACGTGAGGTTGTCCAGACCCTCGGTGGCCGCGACGTGCGCGAGACCGCGCGACTCCGGTTCGTCCATCTCGCCGTCGCCGAGGAACGCCCACACGTGCTGGTCGGAGGTGTCCTTCAGGCCGCGGTCGTGCAGGTAGTGGTTGAACCGCGCCTGGTAGATCGCGTTCATCGGGCCCAGGCCCATCGACACCGTCGGGAACTCCCAGAAGTCCGGCAGCAGCCGCGGATGCGGGTAGGACGGCAGGCCGCCGCCCTGGTCGGCGTGGCTGGCCTCCTGGCGGAACCCGTCGAGTTGCTCGGCCGGGATGCGGCCCTCGAGGTAGGCGCGGGCATAGATGCCGGGGGAGGCGTGCCCCTGGATGAAGATCTGGTCACCGCCGCCCGGGTGGTCCTTGCCGCGGAAGAAGTGGTTGAAGCCCACCTCGTACAGCGCCGCGGAGGACGCGTAGGTGGAGATGTGGCCGCCGACGCCGATGCCGGGACGCTGTGCGCGGTGCACCATGATCGCGGCGTTCCACCGGATGAAGGCGCGGTAGCGGCGCTCGACCTCCTCGTCGCCGGGGAACCACGGCTCGTTCTCGGTCGGGATGGTGTTCACGTAGTCGGTCGAGGTCAGTGCCGGAATGGACACATGGCGTTCGCCGGCGCGCTCGAGCAGGCGCAGCATCAGGTAACGGGCACGCGCAGGACCGGCGGACTCGAGCAGCCCGTCGAACGACTCGAGCCACTCCGTGGTCTCGGCCGGGTCTATGTCCGGCAGGTAGGAGGCCACGCCCTCGCGGATGACCCGCACGCGGCCGTCGGTGGCCCCGGTGGTGTTCGGCGAGGATCCCGCTTCCGAGGCGCCCGGTGTGGCGGCGCTCGTCGAGGAATCGGGCTCGTGGATCAGGTCTGTCAACGTCTGCTCCTCATCGTGGTGGGGCGCGCAGGTGTGGCGCCCGCTCCGTAGGGCCGGCTCTTGTGGGAGCCAACTCATCGACATCTGAACGAGATGCACTGCTCATCTTCCCCCATCGCGCGGTAGGAGGCATCCCCCCGGGTGTACAACGCCTGCAGGCCGGGTATCCGCACGGTTCGGGTCCGCGCGGCGGGTCGGCGTGTGGCGCTTCTCGCGGTAACGTCCCGGGAAGATTCTTGTGAGTTTCCGTGCGATTCGGCTTGCGTTGAGCTCCCCGAGGATGTTCGCTTTGAAAAATCGCTCATGACATCCGGTACGCGGCACGCCCGCGGCCACAACCGAAGGAGGACACCACCGTGGTCGCCGCGGCGGACGCCCAGAACTACGTTCAGAAGCTCGGTATCTCCCACGACCAGGTGGTTCAGGAACTCGGTTGGGACGAGGACACGGACGACGACCTGCGGGCCGCCGTCGAGGACACGATCGGATCGGACCTGCTCGACGAGGAATCCGACGAGGTCGTCGATGTGGTGCTGCTCTGGTGGCGCGACAGCGACGGAGACCTCGTCGATGCGCTGATGGATGCGATCGGCCCGCTCGCCGACGAGGGCGTCGTCTGGGTGCTGACGCCGAAGACCGGGCGTCCGGATCATGTCGAGCCCAGCGAGATCGCCGAATCGGCCACGACCGCCGGCCTGACCCAGACCTCGACCGCCAATCTCGGCGACTGGGTGGGCAGCCGGCTGGTGCAGCCGAAGGCCGCCCGCACCAAGCGCTGAGCACACCGCTCAGTTCCTCTCCATCGACGTAAGGACTACCGACGCACATGGCGATCGAGGTGGGTGCCCAGGCGCCCGATTTCACACTCAAGGACCAGAACAACCAGGAAGTGACGCTGTCGAGCTTCCGCGGGAAGAAGAACGTGCTGCTCGTGTTCTACCCGCTCGCGTTCACCGGCGTCTGCCAGGGCGAGCTGTGCGCCGTGCGGGACGACCTGCCGACCTACGAGAACGACGACACCGCGATCGTCGCCGTGTCGGTGGGGGCCTCGCCCACGCACAAGATCTGGGCCGCCGAGCAGGGCTACACGTTCCCGCTGCTCTCCGATTTCTGGCCGCACGGTGCCGTGGCCCAGGCCTACGGTGTGTTCAACGAGAAGTTCGGTTTCGCCAACCGCGGCACCTTCGTCGTCGACAAGGACGGCATCGTCCGGTTCGCCGAGGAGAATCAGCCCGGCGAGCCCCGTGACCAGGGCGCTTGGGTGCGAGCGCTGGCCGCGCTAAAGTCCTGAGGCACAGTCCGGCGGCGTGAGCCGCCGGATCTGCGGGCGTGTAGCTCAGTGGTAGAGCTCTGGTTTTACACACCAGCGGTCGGGGGTTCGAAACCCTCCGCGCCCACCAGGAATGTGGCCGTGAAAGACCTGGTCAGGGACCGGGCGCGTATGCCTCGACGGGACTTTTGCCCACACGTGTCGACGTCCGCGGACGCAGCCGGGCTCGTGGGGCCGCACCCGGGGGTCTTTGGGCTCTGTCGCGGCTGGGCAGGGTTTGCTGTGCTCGTGGGGTGAAGGTGCCGCTGCTCACCTCGTTCGAGGGCTATCGGGCCGACCGGATCGGCCGGGACCTGCTGGCCGGCCTGACGGTGTGGGCGGTTCTGGTGCCCGAGGCCCTCGCGTACGCCACGATCGCCGGGGTGTCCCCGGTGATCGGCCTGTATGCCGCGCCCGCGGCGCTGCTCCTCTACGCGCTGTTCGGCAGCTCCCGGCACCTGGTGGTGGGGCCGATGGCGGCCACCGCTGCGCTGTCGGGTGCTGCTGTCGCCGGCATCGCCGGTGACGCCGATGCGGCAGCGCTGACGGCCGGTCTGGCGCTGCTGGTCGGGGTGCTCGGGATCCTCGCGGGGCTGGCGCGTCTGGGGTTTCTGGCTTCCTTCATCTCCGAGCCGGTGCTGAAGGGATTCATCGTCGGCCTGGCGCTGACGATCATCGTCGGTCAGCTCCCGAAGCTCTTCGGAGTCCCGAAGGGGGACGGGGACTTCTTCGAAAAAACCTGGCACCTGGTCACGTCGCTGGGTGGGACGAACGGCTGGACGTTGGCCGTCGGCGCCGGCTCCCTTGCGCTCGTCCTGGTCCTGCACCGGGTGTCGCCCCGGCTGCCCGCACCGCTGGTCGCGGTCGCCCTGGGCATCGTCGCCGTCTCGGTCCTCGACCTCGACGCCAAGGGAGTGGAGATCGTCGGGCAGATCGAGGGCGGGTTACCTCCGCTCGGCCTCCCCAGCATCCCTGGATCCGACTACGTCGCGCTGCTCGCGTCGGCGGCAGGGATCCTGCTGGTCGCGTTCGCCGAGGGCGTCGGAGCAGCCAAGAACTACGCCGCCGAGCAACACTACGAGATCGATCCGAACCGGGAACTGCTCGGGGTGGGCACAGCGAACATCGGCGCGGGGCTGTCCTCCGGGATGATCGTCAACGGGTCCCTGTCGAAGACCGCGGTCAACGTCTCGGCCGGGGCGGTGTCGCAGCTCTCCGGCATCGTCGTGGCGGCGCTGACGGTGCTGACCCTGCTGTTCCTGACCGGCCTGTTCGCGAACCTGCCGGAGGCCACCCTCGCTGCCGTGGTGATCGCGGCCGTCACGAAGCTCGTCGACTTCCGGACGCTGCGCAAGTACGCGCGTCTGGCCACCCCGAGCCTGCGGCGGATCTACGGCGTCACCGCGTACGCGGACTTCCTCGCCGCGGCGAGCGCCATGGCGGGTGTGCTGGTCTTCGACATCCTTCCCGGGCTCTTCCTCGGCGTGGCGGTGTCGGTCCTGCTCCTGCTGTTCCGGGCCTCGCGGCCGCACGTCGCCGAGCTGGGTCGCACACCGGACGGAAGCCGCTGGGTCGACCTGCAGCGCCGTCCCGACGCGCTCACCGAGCCGGGGATCGTGGTGCTGCGCCCGGAGGCCGGGCTGATCTACGCCAACGCCGACAACGTGGCGGCCGCCGTACGCGGTCATGTCCGGGACGACACGCGGGCCGTCGTCCTCGACACCGCAGCTGTGCCGGGAATCGACATCACCGCCGTCGGCATGCTGGACCGGCTGTATGCCGAACTCGAGCACCGTCGCATCCGTCTGCTCTTCGCCGGCGAGATCGGCCAGGTGCGCGACCTGCTCAGCGCGACCGGCATCGCCAGTGTCGTCACAGGCGCACACCCGACCGTGGACGCGGCCGTCGCCGCGGCCCGTCGCAACCTCGACCAGCCCCCGGACGACGACCCGACGTCGGCGTGACCTCCGGACGGGCGGTGGAGAAGCACCGGCCGTCCGGGTGGACCATCCCGGCCGCTACGCGAGCGGTTCGATGTCGGGCAGTCTCCATGTCTTGTCGAACCACGGTTCCAGCGGACCGTAGAGCCGGAATGCCACGAACCAGCTCTTGCCGGGCAGCGTCTGGATCCAGTTTCGGCTGTCCTCGGGCCGGTCGGGACCGAAGCGGATGTCGACCGAGCCGTCGTCGTTCGGGGCGAGGTCCTTGTCTTGACTGGAAATCGACGGCCAGTCCTGTCCGGTCTGCAGCATCGAGCGGGTCTGGGTGTCGTAAGCGATGACGGACCAGAAGTTGGCGACCGGAACATTCGCGGGCACGTGCAGCCGGTAGGTCCTGCCGCCGTCGAAGTGCGCGCCCTCGGAGTCGACGAAGGCAAAGGCGTACTGCGATGCGGCGCCGACCATCTCGACCTCGAGGGCCGGACTGATCGGTGCTCCCACAAAGTAGTACTGGGCGACGGAGTCCAGCAGGGCGGCGCCGTCCTCCTGGAAGCGGTAACCGCCGAGAAGCACGGTCCGCCAGGTGCTGTCCGGGTAGTAGTACGCCTCCGGCCGGCGGAACCGGTAACAGAGGGCACGGGCAGTGGCGTCGGCTACGGTGGCAGCTTCGGTGAGGACGGCCCGCATCCGCTCGTCGGGGTCGAACGGCTTACCTTGCCGAATGCCGATCGAGGCGAACATCCCCAGGGTGAGAGGATCGGACGACTCGGCTGGCTCGGACTGCACGGTCTCGTCGAGCAGCTCCCACGCCCGATACTCGGCGGGCGCAACGAAGACGATCGGTTCGGGTGAGATGTTCACGAAACGGAGCGGCGGCGGGTCGTCGGCCTCCGCCAGCGGATAGACCCGAGCCATGGCCTTGATGGCCTCGACGCCCGGGTGAGGATCGCCGTGCTCGTCGAGGAAGCTGCGCCACAGCAGCCACAGGACGTAGGTGCGCGGCCGCACGACCAAGTAACCGCCGGGGACCTTGCGGTCGTAGCCGGGCGGCAGGAACAGGTACTTGCCGCCCTGGCCCCTGTCCGGCCCGGTCAGGCCGACGTCGACGACCCACCGCTGCCAGGCATCGTTGATCATGCCCAGCACGCTCGGAGGGCTTTCGAGAACAAGCGGGCCGTCGTGCAGGTCCATCAGCATGGTGCTGTACGAAGTGTTGTTGTTGCCGGTGAGGACCACGCTGCGCGGGTAGACCAGGTCTTCCCAGATCGCCATGGTCGAGTTGGCCGGACCCAGCGCCAGCATTGCCTTACGCACCGCTGCCACTTCGACCGGGGCCAGGGCCAGCAGGTACGCCTGTACCGCCCGCTGGAAATCCAGGTTGTCGAACACCGTCCGGGTCGTCTCTTCGTCCGGGACTCCGTCGAAGAACCGCAGCGTGCCCAACCGGGTGCCGACTTCGTCCGGCACCTCGATACCAGGCGGAATCGGGGTGCTGTTCGAATGCGAGGTCATGGAGTCCTCCTGTGTCGACAGCCCCTGCCGGGATCCGCGGCCCACGCGACCGCTTGCGCCACCCACTCAGTGTGGACCGTTACTGCCCCACGGTCTGCCGGATCGACGAGAACACGCGACGGGGCGCCGGCACGCCACCGGCAGTTCGGCCGGTTCGATTCGCTCGCCGCCGTGGTCGTCGCGGTCTACTTCTCGTCGGGACGACGCGAGCCGTGGGGCGAGACGAATTCGACAGGTACGTCGTCGACGACGTTCTCGGCGAACGAGAAGCTGCCGTCCTCGTAGTGGGTCGGTCTCGCCAAGCGCAGCAGCCTCCCGCCGTCGTAGACGCCCATCACCCGCCAGTACTCCTCGGCCCACCAGACACCTTGACCGAGCCGCACTTCGCCGGGTTTCACGAAAACCTCCTGGCCGGACTCGAATTGCGCCGTCGACGGGCCGGTGTCGATGGCCGGAGCGGCGCGCGCGTCGCCGGCGCGAGGCTCTCGGGCAATCGTATTGTTCACGCACCGGGAGTGCAGGTGTCTGGCATAGTCGATCCCGGTCCGACGTCCGGGTGGTGGTGGGGTATGCCGTGGGTTTCGTGATTGGCCGATCCGTCCGAAGCGCTGTGTTCGCGATCGCGCTCGCACTGGTTGCGACCGTGTCCGGCACCGGCAGTGCCGGTGCCGAACCGCTGCTACCCGCTCCCGATCCGGACCCGTTCTACGCCGCGCCGCCCGATCTCCCGGCGCGCGCACCGGGCGATGTGCTGCGGGTCCGGCAGTTGCCGCCCTCGTACTACTTTCCGGGCAGCACGGTGTGGGAAGTGCTGTTCCGCACCACGGATTCGCAGGATCGACCCGTCGCGGCGAATACGACCTTCGTGCGGCCGGCGCATCACGTGCCGAACGGGCCGCTGCTGTCGTATCAGCACATCATCAACGCGCTCGGGCACAAGTGCAAGATCGTCTCCCAGCTCTACACCAGCCATCCGTTGCACCAGATCCGGGAGGCCGCCGGACTCAATCTTGCGCTGGCGCGCGGGTGGGCGGTGGCGCTGCCCGACCATCTGGGCCCACGGATGGCCTACGGCGCCGCCAAGCTCGGCGGCCGGGTCACGCTGGACGGAATCCGCGCCGTGCAACGCGTGCCGGAACTGCAGGTGGCGGAGAGCAAGGTCGCGCTGGGCGGCTATTCGGGGGGCGGGATGGCCACCTCGTGGGCCGCGGCGCTGGCCCCGGAATACGCCCCGGAGCTGAACATCGTGGGAGCCGCCGAGGGCGGTGTCCCGATGAACCTGGTGAAGATGGCCGAGAGCCTGGGCACCGCGCCGCATCCGGCGTTCGGCCTCGCGATGGCTGCCGCCCTCGGGCTCGAACGCGAGTATCCCGACCGCATCCACGTCACCCCGCAGCTCAACGCCCAGGGACACTGGCTCAAGCAGCTGATCGCCAACGGCTGCACCAACGAGATCATGTTCTGGGGAGTCGGTCGCAGCGCGGCCGAGATGACCGACAACCGCCGGTTCCTCGACGATCCGGCAGCGCGGACGGTGATGGAGGAGAACAGCCTCGAGCTGTATGCCGGCGTGCCGAAGGCGCCGATCTTCGAATGGCACAGTCCGACAGATGCGCTCATCCCGGTCGACTCCGTGATCGCCACGATGCGCCGCTACTGCGCGGCCGGGGTGCCGGTGCAGACTCTCCTGACCCCGACGCCCGACCATCTCTCCGCTGCCGCCCTGGGCCTGTTCCCGGCCCTGGACTGGGTCGACGCACGGTTCCGCGGCGAACCGGCGCCCAGCACCTGCTGACGCCTCCGCCGTTTGCGCAACTGCCCACGTCGGCGATTGCTGCGGATCTACACTCGGCGCATGGCTGCGCTGCGGGCGGTGGACGAGACGGTCGACTTCGCGAAGATCGACGATCAGGCCCCGTCGGTGGCCCGGTTGTTCGTCGACCGGGTCGCCGCGACGCCGGAGGCCGAGGCCTTCCGGTACCCCCGGGGCGACGGCTGGGGAAGCACGACCTGGCGTCAGGTCGGCGACCGGGTCACCGCACTCGCCGCGGGCTTGATCGCGCTGGGAGTCGAACCCGAGGACCCGGTGGCGATCGCCTCGTCGACCCGGTACGAGTGGGTGCTCGCCGACTTCGCGATCATGTGCGCCGGCGCCGCGACCACCACCATCTATCCCACGACCAACGCGCCCGACGTCGCCTTCATCGTCGCCAACTCGGGCAGCGCCGTCGTGGTCGCGGAGGACTGGACCCAGGTCGACAAGCTCGTCGCCCACCGCGCCGATCTGCCCGAGGTGCGGACCGTGGTGGTCGTCGACGGCGAAGGCGACGGGGACTGGGTCGTCACCCTCGCCGACCTGGAGGGCCGGGGCCGCGCACTGCTCGCCGAGTCGCCCTCCGTCGTCGCCGACCGGGTGGATGCGATCCGTCCCGAGCAGTTGGCGAGCATCATGTACACCTCCGGCACCACCGGCAAGCCGAAGGGCGTGCTGCTGCCGCACTCGGGGTGGACGTACACCGCCGCGGCCGTCGACGCGGTGAACATCCTCGGCCCCGACGACCTGAACTTCCTCTGGTTGCCGCTGTCGCACGCCTTCGGCAAGGTGATGCTGGCGTTGCCGCTGCAGATCGGCTTCACCACGGTGATCGACGGCCGCGTGGAGAAGATCGTCGAGAACCTCGCTGTCGTGCGCCCCACCTTCATGGGCGCCGCGCCGCGCATCTTCGAGAAGGCGCACGCGCGCATCGAGGCGATGGTCGCCGAGGAGGGCGGGGCGAAGAAGAAGATCTTCGACTGGGCCGTCGGCGTCGGGCTGCGTGTCTCGCAGGCCCGGCAGGAGGACCGCACCCCGTCCGCCCTCGACCGGCTCCGGTACCGGATCGCCGACCGTCTGGTGTTCTCCACCGTCAAGGAACGTTTCGGCGGTCGCCTGCGGTTCTTCGTCTCGGCGGCGGCGCCGCTCGACCGTGCCGTCGCGCAGTGGTTCGATGCCGCCGGCATCATCATCCTCGAGGGGTACGGCCTGACCGAGACATCCGCCGCGTCGTTCATCAACCGCCCGTACGCGTACCGGCTCGGCACCGTGGGCTGGCCCTTCCCCGGTACGGAGGTGCAGATCGCCGAGGACGGCGAGGTACTCCTGCGCGGGCCGGGCGTCATGGACGGCTACCACGAGCGGCCCGAGGCCACCGCGGAGGCGCTCGAACCGGACGGCTGGTTCCACACCGGCGACATCGGGGAACTCGATTCCGAGGGTTTCCTGCGGATCACCGACCGCAAGAAGGACCTGTTCAAGACCAGTCAGGGCAAGTACGTCGCGCCGTCCGCGATCTCCGCCGCCTTCAAAGGCATCTGCCCGTACGCCGGCGAGATCGTCGTGTACGGCGAGAGCCGGCCCTACTGCGTCGCCCTCGTCGGCCTCGATGCCGAGGCGATCACCGAATGGGCGGGCAAGAACGGCATGGCCGGCAGGGAGTTCGGCGAGATCGCCCGGGACGAGCGGACCCACGCGCTGATCGGCGAGTGCATCGACCGGCTCAACGACCGGCTCAACCGCTGGGAGCAGATCAAGAGGTTCGCCGTCCTCGATCGGGAGCTGTCCATCGAGGCGGGAGATCTGACACCGAGCATGAAGCTGCGCCGCAAACTGGTGGTCGACAACTTCGCCGATCGGATCGAGCAGCTCTACGCCTGACGGGGCAGCATCCCCGGCGCCGGTTCGGAATCCGCCCACGTCACGGCGTGCGCGGGTTCCGAAGTGGCGGGCGGATCTCCCGGGCGCATCCCCACCTGGGATCCGGCGGGCGACGTCCGGCTGCCTCGACGGTCCGCTGTTCGAGTAGCCGGGCCTGCCGATCCGCGGGAGCCGCGTCCGGGTTCAGGCCTCCGGTCCGGCGTCGTCGTCCTCGCCCTCGGCCTGATCCGGCTGCGTCGGGGCGCTCGACTGCAACTGCTCGGGGTCGGCGTCCGGGTCCTGGGATGCGTCGTACTGCTGCGGGTTTCCGGTGTTCTCGGTCATGGGCGACGGATGCACCGGCCGGACCGGTCCTAAACCCGTTGCCGACCCGTTGCCGACCCGTCGTCGCTCCGGGCGGTGCCCGGCGGAGCCTGCTACCCGGAGCCTGTCCCGGCCGTCTCGTACGCCTCCGCCAGCAGCGCGACGACGCCGTCGTCGAGCTGGTCCGGGGTGGCGATGCTCAAGCGGTGGGTCGTCACCTTCGCGGTGGTCGGGAAGGCCTCCCGCAGCTGCGGGTGATGGACCCGCCGCGGCAGGTCCACGGCGATCTCGAGCCGCGACGAATAGACGAACGCCGCCGCGAAGATCCGACCGCGTCCCCATCGCACCTCGGCGGGACGGACCTGCTCCTCGACGTCGTCGCCGAGGCCCAGCACGAGCGTGCGGAGCCGGCAGAACATGTCGACGGCGGCGTCGTCCTTGTCGGCCAGGTAGTCGTCGATCGTCGCGTGCATCGCGGGCTCCTCGCCTGAGTGGCTCAACGGGACCGGCCGTAACGGTCGGCGAGCTTGTCGTCGGTGCTGCGCTCCACCGGGGCGGGCGTCGGCTCGGCCTCGGGTGCGGTCGCCGGCGCCGGTTCCTTCCGCTTGCGGCGCTCGCGCAGCTCCGCCCACACGAAGTACCCCAGCCCCAGCGGCGCCATGATTCCGAATGCCACCCACTGCAGCCCGTACGACAGGTAGGGGCCGGCGTCGAGTTGCGGCAGCGGGATCGTGCCCAGCCCCCCGGCCTGGTTCTCGGACAGCTGCAGGTATCCGCCCGTCAGCTCCAGGCCGGTGAACGCCGCGATCTGCGCGGGATCGATCGAGTAGACCTGGGCGTGGCCGGCGTCGCGGAACGGGGCCCTGCCCTCGGCGGTTCCCTCGGACATCCGCAGGCGCGCCTCGACGGTCACCGTGCCGGTGGGCGGCGGGGCGAACCCGGGGATCTCCGTGCCCCGTTCCGGACGCACGTATCCGCGGTTCACCAGGACGGTGCGGCCGTCGGCGAGCCGAAACGGTGTGAGCACCTCGTAGGCGGGGGAGGACTCGACGCTGCGCAACCGCACCAGCAGATCCGAGTCCGGGAGGTACGAGCCGGTCGCGACGACGCGCCGCCACTCGTCCTCCGGAGCCGGCGCGGGCCCGGTGAGCAGCTCCTCGACCGGCACGGGGTCCGTGGCCAGCGAGGCGGTGATCCGGTCGTTGCGCTCCTCGGTGGTGGTGTTCTTGCCGAGCTGCCACGGCGCGAGCACGGTGAAGCACGCGTAGGCGAAGCCGCCCACCACCAGGGCCAGCACCAGCCAGCTCGGGCGGAGCAGGAACGTCAGTCGTCGCACGTAACCACGGTAACCGGTGACGCGGGCCTCAGTGCCGTCGCACCCAGTCGAGCAGACCCGGGATCGCCGCCTCGATCTGCCGCCGGACCAGTTCGAACTCGTGCCGGTCGCCGTAGTACGGATCCGGAACCGACTCGCCCTCGGCGTCCGGGTCGAAGCTGCGCAGCAGCGCCCGGCGCTCGGCCGGCACCCCGAGCTGCGCGAGCATCCGGTCGTGGCCGGCGTCCAGCGCGACCACCAGATCGGCGGCGAGCTGTTCGTCGGTCACGCGCCGGGCGCAGTGCCCGATCGGGTAACCGTGCCTCCGCAACAGCTCCGTGGTGCGGGGATCCGCGTCCTCGCCGGCATGCCAGTCGCCGGTGCCCGCGCTGGTGACCCGCACCCGCCCGGCGAGGCCGGCCCTGCGGAGATGCTCGGCGAAGATCTTCTCCGCCATCGGCGAGCGGCAGATGTTGCCGGTGCACACGAACGTCACGTGCAGGCGCTCAGCGGTCACCGGTCAGCATCCTCGTCAGTTCGCCGACGCTGGACGTGGACCGGTGCGCGGCGGCCGCCTCGTCGACCGCGCCGTACCCCCACTCGACGAACACCGTCGGGATGCCCCACCGCGCCGCACCCGTCACGTCGTGCTCGCGGTCACCGACCATGACCACGCCGCCGGTGCCGCCGTCCTCGGCGGCGACCGGGTCCACCCCGAGCGCGACCAGACTGTGCGCGATCACGTCCGCCTTCGCCCGCCGGGTCCCGTCGTCGCTCGCGCCGCCGATGAAGTCGAAATGGCCGGCCAACTCGAAATGCTCGAGGATGCGGACCGCGAAGTTCTGGTTCTTCGACGTCGCGACGGCGAGGCGGCTGCCGGCGTCGCGCACTCGCCCGAGCATCGTCGCCACCCCGTCGAAGACGGAGTTCTCCGCCCAGCCCCGCTCGTCGTACCGCTCGATGTACGCGGTGAGAGCCCGGTGCACCTGCTGCTCGTCGAGACCGAGTCCGCGCAGGGTGTCGATCATCGGCGGACCGAGGACGCGCTGCGGCTCGTCGTGCGCCGGTTCCGGAGCGCCCACCGTGGCGAGCGCATGCCGGAACCCGTCGATCACGCCCGCCGCCGAGTCCGTGAGGGTGCCGTCGAGGTCGAACAGCACCACGGGTGCCGGCAACAGCAGAGGATGCAGATCGGCGAGAGTCGTCACGCCCCCATTGTCCCGGCTGCCGGCGAGGCCCGCCGCGTAGGGTCGGGGACGGTTTGCGGGGACGGTTTGCGGGGACGGTTTGCGGGGACAACGGTGGAGACGACGGAGGAGGAGCGGTGACGGCGGTGACGCTGCGCGAGGTGATCGACGTGCTCGAGACGGCCTACCCGCCGTCGCTGGCCGAGTCGTGGGACTCGGTCGGACTGGTCGCCGGCGATCCCGACGAACCTGTGAACAGGGTGCTGCTCGCGGTCGACGCCACCGCGGCCGTGGTCGACGAAGCCCTCGACTGGGGCGCACAACTGCTCCTCGTGCACCACCCGCTGCTGCTGCGCGGTGTCGACACCGTCGGCGCGCACACCCCGAAGGGCGCCCTGATCCACCGGCTCATCCGGGGCGGCTGCGCGCTGTTCACCGCCCACACCAACGCCGACCGCGCCGATCCGGGCGTGTCCGACGCGCTGGCACAGGCGCTCGGCCTGACCGGACTGAGGCCGATCGAGCCCAAGCCCGAACCGGCCGTCGACAAGTGGGTGGTCCTCGTGCCCGCCGACTCGGCCGAACAGGTGCGCGCCGCCCTGTTCGACGCCGGCGCGGGCCGGCTCGGCAACTACCGCGAATGCTGCTGGACGACCTCCGGGACCGGACAGTTCCGTCCCGAGGCCGGCGCGGATCCGGCGATCGGCACCGTCGGCGAACTCGAGCGCGTCGCCGAGGACCGCGTCGAGGTCGTCGCCCCGCGATCCGTGCGCGGCCGGGTGCTTGCCGCTCTGCGCGCGGCGCACCCCTACGAGGAACCCGCGTTCGACGTGCTCGAACTGGCCGAGCTGCCCGGCTCGCGGGGACTGGGCCGCGTCGGCGACCTCCCGGTGCCGCAGACGCTGCGCGAGTTCACCGAACGCGTCGCCGCGGCACTGCCGGCCACGGAGTGGGGGGTGCGCGGTGCCGGCGACCCCGACCGGATCGTCCGCACCGTTGCGGTGTGCGGCGGCTCCGGCGACTCCTTTCTCGGCACCGTCGCACGGCTCGGCGTCGATGCGTACGTCACCGCGGATCTGCGGCACCATCCGGCCGACGAGCACCTGCGCGCCGGCGGACCCGCGCTCGTCGACGTCGCGCACTGGGCCAGCGAGTACCCGTGGTGTGCGCAGGCGAAAGGAGTGCTCGACGCCGCGTTCGCCGATCGCGACGGGTGGGCGGCCCGCGTCAGCGAGCTACGCACCGATCCCTGGACCACCGCCGCCCGGTAGGTCCGGGTTCCTCGTGACCGGCCGCGCGGTACGGTAGGCAGCTATCACCCCCAGATCTCGCCGCCGAAAGCAGGAACCCGCCGAGTGAACGTCGAACCCGCCGTGCAGTCCAAGCTCCTGGCCCTCGCCGCTGTGGACACCGAGGTGACCCGCCTGGCGCACCGGCGCCGCACCCTGCCCGAACAGCAGGAGGTCGAACGGCTCGAGGCGGAACGCACCGCGCGGCGGGACGCCGCCGTCGCCGTCGAGATCATCCTCGACGACCTCGACCGCGACATCCGCAAGCTCGAAGGGGAGGTCGAGGCGGTCCGCCAACGGGAGGAGCGCGACCGCAAGCTCCTCGCCGGCGGCAGCGTGGCCGCCAAGCAGCTGTCCGAACTCCAGCACGAGCTGACCAGTCTCGAACGGCGGCAGGCGCTGCTCGAGGACGAGCTGCTCGAGGTCATGGAACGCCGGGAGGCGTCCAAGGCCGACCACGACCACGCCGGCGCGCGGCTGTCGAGCGTCGACGCCGAACTCGCGGACGCCGTCCGCCTGCGCGACGAAGCGCTCGCCGACATCGAGGTCGCCGAGCAGCGGTGCCTGAGCGACCGCGCGGCACTCGTGGAGGCCTTTCCCGCCGAGCTCGTCGACCAGTACGAGGCGCAGCGGTCGAAGACCGGCACCGGCGCGGCCCTGCTGCAGGCGCGACGGTGCGGCGCGTGCCGCCTCGAACTCGACCGCGGCGAGATCTCTCGCATCGCCGCCGCCCCGCCCGAGGCGCTCGTGCGCTGCCCCGAATGCAACGCGATCCTGGTACGTACCAAGGAATCCGGGATTTGAGCCGGGTCGTTGTCGAGGCCGACGGCGGTTCGCGCGGCAATCCCGGACCGGCCGGCTACGGTGCGGTGGTCTTCGATGCCGACCGCGAGGCCGTGCTGGCCGAACGCAGCGCGAGCATCGGCCGCGCCACCAACAACGTGGCCGAATACCAAGGCCTGATCGCCGGATTGACCGCCGCCGCCGAACTCGGGGCCGACGAGGTCGACGTCCGGATGGATTCCAAGCTCGTCGTCGAGCAGATGTCGGGCCGATGGAAGATCAAGCACCCGGACATGATTCCGCTCGCCGCGCGTGCCCGCGAATTGGCCGGAGGATTCTCGCGGGTCGAGTTCACCTGGGTGCCGCGCGCGGAGAACGCCTACGCCGACCGGCTCGCCAACGAGGCGATGGACGGTGCTGCCTCGGCCACCACAGGTTCCGAACCGCCGTCGTCCGCATCGGCGCCGCCGGCGAAATCGCCCGGCTGGACCGGTGCCGTCGGGACACCCACGCGGATGCTGCTGCTGCGGCACGGGCAGACCCCGCTGTCGGTGGAGCGCCGCTACTCCGGGCGCGGTAATCCGCCGCTGACCGAGCTGGGCCGCGCGCAGGCGCGCGCGGCTGCCCGTCGGATCGGCGAGCGTGGCAATGTCGCCGCGGTGGTCTCGTCGCCGCTCGGACGGGCGCGAGAGACCGCCGAGGCCGCCGCGGCGGTGCTCGGTCTGCCCGTGACGGTGCACGACGGGCTCCTCGAGACCGACTTCGGCAAGTGGGAGGGACTGACCTTCCGCGAGGCGGCACAGCGTGACCCCGATCTGCACCGTCGCTGGCTGGGCGACACCTCGGTGCGCCCGCCGGGTGGGGAGAGCTTCGACGAGGTCCGCGGCCGTCTCGCTGCCGTCCGGGACGAACTGGTCGCGGAGTACGGCGGGGCGAACCTACTCGTCGTCTCCCACGTCACGCCGATCAAGACCCTGCTGCAGATGGCGCTCGATGCCGGGCCGTCGCTGCTGTATCGCCTGCACCTGGACCTCGCGTCGCTGAGCATCGCCGAGTTCTATCCCGACGGCGGCGCGGCCGTGCGCCTGGTCAACGACACCTCGCACCTGTAGGCGCCCGCGGCATCGGTGTGTCCTTTGGGCTGCGGTAGCCGCCCAAAGGACACACCGACGGCGGCGTCCCGGTTCGGTGACCGACACGTGGGGTATGCCACAGCGAGAGTGGTTACACCGACAGTGATCACACCGACGGTGATCACACCGACGGTGGCCAGAGCAGCAGTCCGGGCAGCATTCGGAGGTGCCGACAATGACCGAACCGCACGACGAACCGAATCTCGACGACGTCATCACTCCGACGGAACACGTCACCCGCGATCGCCGTGAGCACGGCAAAGCGCCGGAACGCCTCGACGACGACTATCTCGAATATCGCACCGAACAGGAACGCATCGCCGCCGGTCTCGACGACTACGACCCCGATCGCGTACCTCCGGCGACGGACTGACCCCGCCCGCGGGCGCCCGACCCCGCACGCGGCGTTCCGTCGTTCACACCTGCAGTTTCCGCAGCGTGCGCAGGTTGCGCGTCGTGGTCACCGCCTTGTAGCGGGGCTTGCCGAGGCTCCGGCCGAAGGCGCTCCGGACCGTCTGCCCGCGCTCGACGTCCCAGTACAGGACGCCGTCGCCCCGGGCGACGCGCTCGACCGCCGGGTCGAGACCCGCCGCCGTCGCCGCGAGTTCGTCCAGAACCGCGGGATCGGCGACGAAGATCGCGTATGCGTGCCGGCCGTCGCGCTCCTGGAACGGGTAGGCGTCGACGATCGCCGCGACGGCGGCCTGATCGTGGACGAACACGAACGCCTCGTAGCCGAATCGAGCGCGCAGCGCCGCCTCGATCCGTGCCTTCGATTCGGCGGTGTCGGCCGGGCCGGCGTCGAACAGCACGTTGCCCGACGCGAGCACGGTGCGGACGTTCCCGAAACCGAGTCCGGAGAACACGTCCTTCAGATCCGCCATCGCGATGGTGATGCCGCCGACGTTGATGCCGCGCAGCAGAGCCACATATCTCGCCATGGCGGTACCGTAGTTCGCATTTGCGACACGTGAGGCAGTACGCTGATCGACGCGGACGAGTTGGCCGGGCGACCGCGGCACAGGGAACCGGCACCGTGGCGGTGCCAGGCCCTGGATCGAGGAAAGTCCGGACTCCACAGAGCAGGGCGGTTGCTAACGGCAACCCGAGGTGACTCGCGGGACAGTGCCACAGAAATCAGACCGCCCACCCTTCGGGGTGGGTAAGGGTGAAACGGTGCGGTAAGAGCGCACCAGCACCCCGGGTGACCGGGGTGGCTCGGTAAACCCCGCCCGGAGCAAGGTTGAAGGCCGCACCGACCCGTCGGTGCGGCTGCGCAGGTGTCCGAGGGCTGCTCGCCCGAGCCTGCGGGTGAACCGCTCGAGGTACCCGGCGACGGTGTGCCCAGATGGATGGTCGCCACCCCGCCTCGGCGGGGTACAGGATCCGGCTTACAGGCCGGCTCGTCCGCCCACCCGGCTCAGATCGGGGCGACGACCAGCAGGTGCGCCCAGTAGGAGGCGGCCTCGTGTCCCAGGTAGGGGAGCAGGAAGTCGTAGAGCAGGTACGACATGCGATTCCTTTCGCGTCGTCGAGCGGGGACCAGGGGCCGACCGTACCAGCCGCGCCGTCGCACGCGGGTTACCCCGACACTCGGCGCCGCGTGGGGCAGACTGGGAGTCATGAGCGACGAGGGCTGGTACTACGACGTACACACCGGAAAGGTCAGCCAGGGGAAGGACCCGAGCGCGCTGAACCGCATGGGGCCGTACCCGGACCGCGCCACCGCCGAACGGGCACTCGAGATCGCGGCCGAGCGCAACAAGGCAGCGGACGAGGCCGACGAGGAATGGAACCGCTGAGCGGTTCCCCGGCACGGTGACGCACACCCGCATCGTCGTCGCGCCCGCGATCGACTTCGGTGCCGTCCGCGCCGAATTCGCGCTCGACGACGACTACCCCCTGCCCGCCGTCGCCGAGGCCGACGCCGCAGCCGACCGCTGGTCCGCCGCGCGGGTGGACCGCACGGATCTGCCCCTGGTGACCATCGACCCACCGGGATCGATGGATCTCGACCAGGCCCTGCACCTCGAGCGGACCGTCGACGGATTCGTCCTGCACTACGCGATCGCCGACGTCGCGGCCTTCGTCGCCCCCGGCGGCGCGCTCGACCGCGAGAGCAGGCGCCGCGGTCAGACCTACTACCTGCCCGACGGGTCGGTCCCGCTGCATCCGCGGTCGTTGTCCGAGGACGCGGCCAGTCTGCTGCCCGGCCGCGTGCGCCCGGCGGCGCTGTGGCGCATCGTTCTCGACGAGGCCGCCGAGCCTGTGGACGTGACGGTGCGGCGCGCACTGGTCCGATCCGTCGCACGGTTCGACTACGCCGGGGTGCAGGCCGGTGTCGACGCCGGTGTCGTGCACCCGTCGATCGCGGCGCTGCCCGAGTTCGGCCGGCTCCGCGAAGCGGCGGCCCGGGCCCGGGGCGCGATCGAACTGCGGCTGCCCGAACAGGACGTGATCGCCGACGGGAACGGCTGGCGGTTGACCACCCAGCCGCGCACGGAGGTCGACGACTGGAACTCCCATGTCTCGCTGCTGACCGGAATGTGCGCGGCGCAGATGATGCTCGACGCGCGGATCGGGTTGCTGCGAACCCTGCCGGCGGCCGCTCCCGAAGCCGTGACGCAACTGCGGCGCACCGCCTCCGCCCTGGGCGTGCCCTGGCCGGCCGATGTGCCGGTGGGTAGTTTCCTGGCCGGCCTCGACATGACCGTGCCCGGCACGCTGGTGCTGATGAGCGAGGCCCCCGCGCTGCTGCGCGGCGCGTCGTACGTCGCGTTCGACGGCGAGGTGCCGGAGCAGCCGGGGCACGGGGCGATCGGAGCGCCGTACGCACACGTCACGGCGCCGCTGCGGCGGTTGGCCGACCGGTTCGCGACGGAGGTGTGCCTGGCGGTCTGTGCCGGCACCGACGTGCCGGCATCCGTGCGCGCGGCGCTCCCGGAGCTTCGCGAGACCATGACCGGTTCCGATGCGCTCGCCGGGAAGGTGACCCGCGCGTGCATCGAACTCACCGAGGCGACGGTCCTCGTCCCGCACGTGGGGGAGACGTTCGATGCGACGGTCCTGCGCGCGACGAACGGCCGCCGGGACGCCGAGGTGTTCGTGCCCGACGCCACCGTGATCGCCCCGTGCACCGGGGAACCGAAGGAAGGCAGCCGAATCCGGATCCGGCTCACACACGCCGACCCGCAGACGCGGAAGGTGCGGTTTGCGTACCCGGCGTGACGGCGCTGCCGGCCGCGAGCGGCGGCCGCGGGGCCTGTTCGCCGGCATCGTCGCCGCGGTGGCGCTCGTGGTCCTCGCCGCGGTGCTGGTGCTCGGCGCGGTACCGAGCCGATACCTGCCCTGGGACACCGCCGATTTCCCGGACGTGGACACCTCGTCGCTGACGCAGCCGCAGGCGCGGATCGTGGAGTTGCTCGGGGACGAACACCGCACGCAGCGACCCGGGACCTTCTATTCCGAGGGCGCCGAGGAGCCGTGGTGCGCGAACTTCGTCAGCTGGATCATGCGGGAAGCGGGCCGCCCGCTGGCCAATCCGCATTCCGGGCACTGGCGGATCCCCGGCGTGTACACCCTGCAGGAGTACTACGACTCGGCCGGCCGATTCGAACCGGCCGGCGGCGGCTACCGGCCGGTGGTGGGTGATGTGGTGCTGTACGAGAACGAGCTGTGGGTCGGCCAGCACACCAACATCGTCGTCGCGGTCGACGGCGACACCGCGACGACCGTCGGCGGCAACGAACTCGGCCGTATCCGCGTGCACACCGTCGACGTCACGTCCGACTCGGCGGTGGTCGGGTTCGGCCGCCTCGAATGAGGTTCAGCGAAAGCGGTCGGTCGCCTCGAGCAGGTGATGGGTGATGCCGGGTTCGTTCGCGGCGTGCCCGGCGTCGTCGACGACGACGAAGTCCGAGCCGGGCCATGCCTTGTGCAGTTCCCACGCGCTCGTCGCGGGGCAGACCACGTCGTAGCGGCCCTGCACGATCACCCCGGGAACGGCGTGCAGCCGCCCGGCGTCGCGCAGCAGCTGCCCTTCCTCGAGGAAACCGCGGTGGCGGAAGTAGTGGTTCTCGATGCGGGCGAACGCCAGCGCGAAACGCGGGTCCGACGTCTCCGCCACCCGTTCCGGTGCGGGCAGCAGGGCGCTGGTCGCACCCTCCCACGTCGACCACGCCACGGCGGCCCGCAGCGCGACGTCGGGGTCGGGCGAATGCAGCAGCCGGTGGTACGTGTCGACCGGATGCTCGCCCTCCGGCGCGCCGGTCAGCGGTTCCAGGAAGCGCTCCCACAGTTCGGGGAAGAGCTGTCCGGCACCACCGTTGTAGTACCAGTCGATCTCGCTGCTGCGCAGCAGGAAGATGCCGCGCAGCACCAGCTCGGTGACCCGGTGCGGATGCCGTTGCGCATACGCCAGCGCCAGTGTCGACCCCCACGAGCCACCGAACACCTGCCAACGGCCGATCCCCAGCCGCCGCCGCAAGGCTTCGATGTCGGTGAGCAGGTACTCGGTGGTGTTGGCGGACAGATCGGCGCCGTCGGCGACGTGCGGGACCGACCGGCCGCAGCCGCGCTGATCGAACAGCACGATCCGGTACGCCTCCGGATCGAAGAACCGGCGGTGTGCGGGGACGGTGCCGCCGCCGGGGCCGCCGTGCAGGAACACCACCGGCTTGCCGGCCGGATTGCCGCTGACCTCCCAATAGACGCGCTGGCCGTCACCGACATCGAGCATGCCCTGCTCGTGCGGCTCGATCGGCGGGTACGGCTGCCGCAACGGCATCAGAAGCCGACCAGGGCGGACGCGAGGGTCGGGATCTGCAGCGCCTCGAGTGCCTCGCCGCGCACCTCGGGGCACTGGGCGGAGGCGATCGCGTCGACCCGGTCACGGTCCCGGGCGAGCGCCAGCATGTCGATGCCGTTGCGGGCGGCCCACTCGCCGACCAGCAGGTTCAGACCGGGCTTGCTCATGGACGGGGTGTAGGTGCGCCAGCTCTGCAGCTGGGCCTCCATCTGCGAGCACAGCTCGGCGGCCTGGGGCTCCGTGACTCCACCCGGAAGCGTGCTCGGCTCCGATGTCGCGTCCGTCGTCGGCTGCGCCGACACGGAACTCGAGCCGCTGGGGGCGGGCTGGCCGCCGGACGCGCACCCGGCCAGGCCGGCGATCGTCGCACCGGCGACGGCAACGGCGAGCAGTGTGCGACGGGGACGAATCATCTGCGGTGCACCTCGTGGGTCGGTACGGCCCGGGCCTACGGGCGAGGGAACCTGCGGCCGGACCGGCCGCAGGTTCCCTCGCCCTGCCGGATCAGAAGGAATGCTCGGGACCGGGGAACGTCCCGGCCGCCACCTCTGCAGCATATTCGGCGGCCGCGCGGCGCAGTTCGTCGCCCACGCTGCCGAACTTCTTGACGAACTTCGCGGTCCTGCCGCTGGTGTATCCGGCCATGTCCTGCCACACGAGGACCTGGGCGTCGCACTCGTTTCCGGCACCGATCCCGACCGTGGGGATGGTCAGCTTGCGGGTGACCTGACCGGCGATGTCGGCGGGCACCATCTCCATGACCACGGAGAAGGCCCCGGCCTCCTGCACGGCGATGGCGTCGGCGACGAGCTGTTCGGCGCCGTCGCCGCGGCCCTGCACCCGGAAACCGCCGAGGCTGTTGACCGACTGCGGGGTGAAACCGACGTGCGCCTGGACGGGGATGCCGGCGGCGGTGATCGCGGCGATCTGCGCGGCGACCCGCTCGCCGCCCTCGAGCTTGACGGCGTGGGCGCCGCCTTCCTTCATGAAGCGGATGGCGGTGGCGAGGGCCTGCTCCGGCGATGCCTCGTAGGTGCCGAACGGCAGGTCGGCGATCACCAGTGCGTGCGGGGCGCCGCGCACCACGCCGCGTACGAGGGGGAGCATCTCGTCGACCGTGACCGGCACGGTCGTGTCGTAGCCGTAGACGACGTTCGCGGCGGAGTCGCCCACGAGCAGCACCGGGATGCCGGCCTCCTCGAAGATGCGGGCGCTCGAGTAGTCGTACGCCGTCAGCTCGGCCCAGCGCCGGCCCTCGGCCTTCATGGCCTGCAGGTGATGGACCCGCGTCTTGCGGCGAGGAGCGTCGGACGGAGTCGAGCCGCCGTAGAGGGCAGTCGTGGATTCGGACATCAGAGGTCCCTTTCTGCCTCGAGGCCCGTGCGGGTCCCCGGGTTGGGTGATGACGGTCTCAGTCTGCCACCGGCGTCATCCGGGCAGTAGCGGCACCGGTGGTGCGATTGGTCACATCCGCCGGTCGCGGCCGCAGGACCGGTCCCGAACCGCCGACCCGGCCGCAGGACCGGTCCCGAACCGCCGACCCGGCCGCAGGACCGGTCCCGAACCGCCGACCCGGCCGCAGGACCGGTCCCGAACCACCGACCCGGCCGCGGTTGCTCCCGTGGCACCATCGCTGGGTGTCGTCCCTTCCACTCCGCGCCGTCGCGGTGACCGCCGTGGCGCTGCTCGCCGCCGGATGCAGCACCACGACCGAGACCGCGCCGCCGCGGACGGCGCCGCTCGGCGCCCCGGCCGGCCTCGAGCAGTTCTACGGACAGCAGGTGCAGTGGGAGTCCTGCCGGGACTACGGCGCCGACGCCGGCTCGCTGCCGCGCGGCGTGCAGTGTGCGCGGATCACGGTGCCGCTGGACTACGACGACCCGGGCGGGGAGACGATCACCGTGGCGATCTCGCGTTCGCCCGCGTCGGGGCAGCGGATCGGCTCGCTGCTCGTCAACCCCGGCGGGCCGGGTGCGTCCGGGCTCGGGCTGGCCACCGTCGCCGACGGCACCGAGCTGACCGACCGTTTCGACGTGATCGGCTTCGATCCCCGCGGCATCGGCGCCTCCGAGCCCGCGGTGCGCTGCCGCACCGACGCCGAGGCGGACGCCGACCGCGCGTTCGACGACGGCGACATGAGTCCCGAGGGCATCGCGCGCACGGAGCAGCGGCACCGCGACTACGCCGAGGCCTGCGCGCAACGCACCGGCACCGACCTGCTCGCCCACGTGGGCACCCGCGAAGTGGTGCGCGACATGGACGTGCTCCGTTCCGTCCTCGGCGACGAGAGACTCAATTACCTCGGCTTCTCGTACGGCACCCGGATCGGCACGCTCTATGCGGAAACCTTCCCCGACCGGGTGCGGACGATGGTGCTCGACGGTGCGCTCGATCCCGAGCAGGATCCCCTCGACGAGGTCCTGCTGCAGGCGGCCGGCTTCCAGACCGCATTCGACGCGTTCGCGGCGGACTGCGCCCGCTACGACGACTGTGCGCTCGGCACCGACCCGGCTGCGGCGGTGGAGAAGTTCCGCGCTCTCGTGGATCCGTTGATCGCGGCGCCCGCGGACACCACGGATCCGCGGGGCCTGAGCCACCGGGACGCGGTCACCGGGGTGCAGCAGGGCCTGTACTCGCCGCGGCTGTGGGGTTCGCTGCGGGCGGGCCTCGCGGCGCTGACCGACGGCCGGGGCGACACGCTGTTGCTGCTCGCGGACCTGTACGAGGGACGCGGCGACGACGGCACCTACACCAACGCCACCGACGCGTTCAATGCAATCCGGTGCGTGGACGATCCGCCGGTGACGGACCCGGCCGTCGCGGCCGAGGCCGACCGGCTGTACCGGCAGGCGGCGCCGTTCCTCGACGACGGGCGGGCGAGCGGCGCCGCGCCGCGGGATCTGTGTGCCTTCTGGCCGGTGCCGCCCACCGGTGCGCCGCACACCCCGGACGTGCCGGGCCTGCCGACCGTGCTCGTCGTCTCCACCACCGGGGACCCCGCGACGCCGTACCAGGCGGGGGTGGACCTGGCCCGGCAACTCGGTGGCACGCTCGTCACCTTCACGGGTACCCAGCACACCGTCGTCCTGGACGGCGAGGACTGCGTCGACGGCCCGGTGACCGGCTATTTCGTGACCGGGCAGGCGCCCGCCGCGGACCTGCGGTGCTGACCACCCGACGATGTGAGCGACACGCCGGAACCACAACCCGCGGATGTAACACGGATTTAACGCACTGTGCCTAGTCTCGGCCGTATGGATCGCCAGAAGGAGTTCGTGCTCCGCACCCTCGAAGAGCGCGACATTCGGTTCGTGCGCTTGTGGTTCACCGACGTCGTCGGAACCCTCAAGTCGGTGGCGATCGCCCCGGCCGAACTCGAAGGAGCCTTCGAGGAGGGCATCGGGTTCGACGGCTCGGCCATCGAGGGTTTCTCCCGCATCTCCGAGGCCGACATGGTCGCCCGCCCGGACGCCTCGACCTTCCAGGTGCTGCCGTGGGCCGACGGCAAGGGTCAGCAGTACTCGGCCCGCATGTTCTGCGACATCACCATGCCCGACGGCACCCCCAGCTGGGCCGACCCGCGACACGTGCTGCGTCGCCAGCTCAACAAGGCGTCCGACCTGGGATTCAGCTGCTACGTGCATCCCGAGATCGAGTTCTTCCTCATCGAGAACGGTGAACCGGGGGCGCTGCCGGTGCCCGCCGACGACGGCGGCTACTTCGACCAGTCGGTGCACCGCTCGGCCCCGAACTTCCGCCGGCACGCCATCGACGCGCTCGAGTCGATGGGCATCTCCGTCGAGTTCAGCCACCACGAGACCGCACCCGGTCAGCAGGAGATCGACCTGCGGTACGCCGACGCGCTGTCCATGGCCGACAACGTGATGACCTTCCGCTACGTGGTCAAGGAGATCGCGATGTCGGAGGGCGTGCGCGCGACGTTCATGCCCAAGCCGTTCCGCGAGCACGCGGGCTCGGCCATGCACACCCACATGAGCCTGTTCGAGGGCGAGAACAACGCGTTCCACGATCCGGACGATCCGTTGCAGCTCTCGGCGACCGGCAAGGCGTTCATCGCCGGGGTGCTCGAGCACGCCAACGAGATCAGTGCCGTGACCAACCAGTGGGTCAACTCGTACAAGCGCATCGTGCACGGCGGCGAGGCGCCCACCGCAGCGTGCTGGGGCCCGTCCAACCGTTCCGCCCTGGTGCGGGTGCCGATGTACACGCCGAGCAAGGCGTCGTCGCGCCGGGTCGAGATCCGCACACCCGACTCGGCCTGCAACCCGTACCTGACGTTCGCGGTGCTGCTCGCCGCCGGCCTGCGCGGCATCGAGAAGGGCTACGAGCTCGGGCCCGAGGCCGAGGACGACGTGTGGGCGCTGACCTCCGCGGAACGGCGTGCGATGGGGTACCGCGAGCTGCCCACCGACCTCGACATCGCCCTGCGGGAGATGGAGAAGTCGGAACTGGTGGCCGAGGCACTCGGGGAGCATGTGTTCAACTTCTTCCTCCGCAACAAGTGGACGGAGTGGGAGAACTACCGCAGCCAGGTCACCCCGTACGAACTGGATCAGTATCTGGGCTTGTAACCCCTTGCCGGCCGCGGCCGCCCGGGGGAGTCGCCGCGGACCGGCCGGTTGACGACGACGAAGAGGTGAGGTCCGTGCCCACTCGGGCGGCAGTGTCCCGCGCCGGAACGACGCCACCATGGTGAGACCGCCGGCGGCGCGCTCGGCGATACCGAGCGCCGGGCGGCTCGGCCTGCTCGCTCCGACCGCGCCGGACGAGCTCCGGCAGCTCGGCTGGACCGGCACCGAGAGCACCGAACTGCTGTGGGCGCTCTCGCGCGCACCCGACGCGGACCTCGCGCTGCGGACCCTGGCCCGCCTGCACGACGCGCTCGGGGATGGCTGGGCGGAACTCGTCGCCGCGCTGCGCACCGACAAGGGACTGCGCGGGCGGCTGTTCGGCCTGTTCGGAGGCTCGTCCGCCCTCGGCGACCACATCGTCGCCCACCCGGAGCGGTGGCGTGATCTCGCCGGGGCGCTGCACCTGCCCGACCGGCGAACCCTCACCGAGCGGATGCTCGGCTGTGTCGACGCCGAGCCCGAGGCCGGGACGGGCGAGAACCGTCTGATCTACCGGGCGAAGATCACCGGTCCGGCCGCGGTGGCGGCTCTGCGCACCGGCTACCGCGATCAGTTGGCGCTGCTCGCGGCCGCCGATCTCGCCGCCGTCGTGGAGAACGAACCGGTCCTGCCGTACCTCGAGGTGGGCCAGCGGCTCGCGGATCTCGCCGATGCGGCCCTGACGGCGGCCCTGGCGGTGGCCGTCGCCAACGTCGTCACGGACGGTCCCTGCCCCGTCGACCTGGCCGTGATCGCGATGGGCAAGTGCGGGGCCCGCGAGCTCAACTATGTCAGCGACGTCGACGTCGTGTTCGTCGCCGAGCCGTCCGATGCCCGCGCCAGCCGCATCGCCGGGGAGATGATGCGGATCGGCACCTCGGCGTTCTTCGAGGTCGACGCCGCGCTGCGTCCCGAGGGCAAACGCGGCGAACTGGTCCGCACCCTGGACTCGCACGTCGCGTACTACCAGCGCTGGGCCAAGACCTGGGAGTTCCAGGCGCTGCTCAAGGCCCGGCCGATGACCGGCGACCTCGATCTCGGTCGCCGCTACGTCGAGGCACTCAGTCCGATGGTGTGGACGGCGTCCGAGCGGGATGCGTTCGTGCCCGAGGTGCAGGCGATGCGCCGGCGCGTCGAGGAGCTCGTGCCCGCCGAACTGCGCGAGCGCGAACTCAAGCTCGGCCGCGGCAGCCTGCGCGACGTCGAGTTCGCGGTCCAGCTGCTGCAGCTCGTGCACGGCCGCGCCGACGAGTCGCTCCGCGTGCCGAACACGGTGCAGGCGCTGTCCGCCCTCGCCGACGGGGGATACGTCGGGCGCGACGACGCCGCGAACCTGCGGGCCTCCTACGAGTTCCTGCGGTTGCTCGAGCACCGGCTGCAGCTGCAACGGCTCAAACGCACGCACACGCTGCCGCCCCCCGAGGACCGGGAGGCGATGCGCTGGCTCGCTCGCGCCGCGCACATGCGCCCCGACGGCCGGCACGACGCGCTCGGCGTGCTCGAGGCGGAGATCAAGCGCAACGCGGCCCGGGTACGCAAACTGCACGCGAAGCTGTTCTACCGCCCGCTGCTCGAGTCGGTCGCCCGGGTGGACAAGGAGGCGCTGCGGCTGTCGCCCGACGCCGCGGTCCGCCAGCTCGCCGCACTCGGCTACAGCGCACCGGAGAACGCCCTCGGCCACCTGACGGCGCTGTCCGGTGGCGCCTCGCGCAAGGCCCGCATCCAGGCGCTGCTGCTGCCCCAGCTGCTCGAGGCACTGGGGGAGACGAGCGACCCCGACGCCGGCCTGCTCGCCTACCGCCGCCTGTCGGAGGCGCTCGTCGACCGGGTGTGGTTCCTGCGGACGCTGCGCGACGAGCCGTCCGTCGCGGACCGGCTCATGACCGTGCTCGGTTCCTCCGCCTACGTGTCGAATCTGCTGGTTCGGGCCCCGGACGTCGTCCGGCTCTATGCGGACGGCGCCGGTGGTCCCCGGCTCCTCGAACCGCAGCCCGAGGAGGTTGCCAAGGCCATCGTCACCTCCTCGGCCCGCTACGGCACCCCCGACAAGGCCATCAACGCGGCCCGGTCGTTGCGCCGGGCCGAACTCGCCCGTATCGCCAGCGCCGACATTCTCGGAATGCTGGACGTACCGCAGGTGTGCCGCGCGCTGTCCGCCGTGTGGGCGGCCGTGCTCGAGGCTGCCCTGAGCGCCGTGATCAAGGCGTCCGAGCTGGAGGACGGGCCGGCTCCGGCACGGCTCGCGGTCATCGGCATGGGCCGCCTCGGCGGTGGCGAGCTGGGCTACGGATCCGACGCCGACGTGCTGTTCGTGTGCGAACCGACCGCCGGCGCCGACGAGACCGCCGCGGTGAAGTGGGCGAACCAGGTCGCCGAGCGGGTGCGCGCCCTGCTCGGTGCGCCGAGCACGGATCCGCCGCTCGAGGTCGACACCGGGCTGCGACCCGAGGGGCGCAGCGGCCCGATGGTGCGCACCCTCGCGTCCTACCAGGCGTACTACGCGCAGTGGGCGCAGACGTGGGAGGTGCAGGCACTGTTGCGGGCCGACGCGGTGGCCGGGGACGCCGACCTCGGGCTGCGCTTCCTGCACATGATCGACGCCACCCGGTACCCGGCCGGCGGGGTGTCGGACGACGCGGTGCGCGAGATCCGCCGGATGAAGGCTCGCGTCGACTCGGAACGGTTGCCGCGCGGCGCCGATCCCGCCACGCACACCAAGCTGGGCCGCGGCGGTCTGGCCGACATCGAATGGACCGTGCAGCTGCTGCAGCTGCAGCACGCTCACAACATCGAGTCGCTGCACAACACGTCGACGCTCGAGACGCTCGACGCGATCGGTGCCGCCGAACTGCTCAGCAGCGCGGACGTCGCACTGCTGCGCGACGCGTGGCTCACCGCCACCCGCGCACGCAACGCGCTCGTGCTGGTGCGCGGCAAACGGACCGATCAGCTGCCCGGTCCGGGGAAGCTGCTCTCGGCGGTGGCGCAGGTCGCCGGCTGGCCGGGGGGTGACGCCTCCGAGTTTCTCGACCACTATCTGCGGGTCACCCGGCGTGCGCGGGCAGTCGTGGAACGTGTGTTCGGGACGTGAGATCCCGGATCCAGCTGCCGCACCCACGCGATTCGTATGTGAGAAAGGGAGATTCGTGACGACTTCGCGCCGTGTCCCGACGGTCGACGCCGTGGCCGGGGCGCTGGGGGAACTGCGGTCGCGGACGCCGGTGGTGCAGTCCCTGACGAACGTGGTCTCGGCGAACTTCGTGACCAACGTGCTTCTGGCGGCGGGCGCGAGCAATGCGCACATCGACAACGTGCACGAGGCCGGCGGATTCGCGCGGGCGGCCGACGGCGTCCTGATCAACGTCGGCACCCCCGACGATGCCACCGCGGAGGCGTTCCGTCTCGCGGCCCGCAGCGCTCACGAGGCCGGCACCCCGTGGGTCCTCGACCCGGTGGGCGTGGGGGGTCTGCCGTGGCGCAGCGACCTCGCCGCCGAACTGCTGGCGCACCGGCCGACGGCGATCCGCGGCAACGCCTCCGAGATCATCGCCCTGGCGGGCCTGCGGGGCGGGACCCGCGGCGTCGACAGTTCCGCCGACGCGGCGGCGGCGGTCCCGGCGGCGCTGGCCCTGCTCGATCGTGCCGAGGCCGTATCGGCTTCGGGCGCAATCGATCACCTCGTCGGCCGGGACGCCGGCGGGGCAGTGATCGGTGTGCGGGTCGGCGGTGGCAGTGCGATGCTGCAGCAGGTGACGGCCACGGGTTGTGCCCTCGGCGGTCTCGTCGCCGCATACCTCGCCGTCGCACCGACGCCGTTGATCGGGCTCGCCGCGGCCCACGTGCACGTCGCCGTCGCCGCGGAGATCGCCGAGGCGGCCGCCGCGGGCCCCGGCACGTTCGCCGTGGCCTATCTCGACGCCCTCTACACCGTGGACGCCGACACGCTCCGTGCCCGCGCGCAGCTCGAGATCTTCGAACCGCGCAGGTAGCTCGGCGACTCCGGATCTCTCAGCGGCAGACGACGACGAGACCCACGCCCAGCCACACCTGTCGTTCGACGCGATCGAACTCGTCGTCGTCGTGGTCGTACACGTAGTCGACCTCGGTGCGGTAGCCGCGATCTCGTTGTTCGGTGACGCGGCAGTCGCCGGACAGATTCCCGGCGCGGTTGGTGATCCTGTAGGGGATGCCTTCCGCGTCCAGGAGGGCGATCGCCTGCTGTTCGCTGAGGCCGACGACATCGGGCGCGGGTTGCGCTGCGGCGAGGCCGGAACCGAGAAGGAGGGTGGCGGCGGCCGCGCACAGCGCGGCCGGGAGGGTGGTGCGCATGACAACGTCCTTTCGGGAACGATGTCGCGATGGAGTGAATCCGGTGGGGGACATCCGTGCCGCCGGTGGTGGCGGGGGCGGCGTCCGTCAGATGTGGTCTATCGGCGCGATCCGGCGGTGGATCCGGGCGGCGAGCGCCCCCGCGGCGCGGACCGTGGTCCGGCCGTGGACGACGGTGCCCCGGCACGGCGGGGTGCGCAGACGTTCATCAGCAGTTCCCCAAGGCGCCCCGACCCGGAACCGGCCGGCGCCACTTCAGGGTACTCCCGGCTTCTGACAAATCCGGCAGAACTGGCGGACCTGCCGGAACGGGCCGCTGCGTGCGGCCCGCAGTCCGTCGGTCGGAACCGGACGGCGGAGCCCGTACCGGATCGGTCGGCGGGAGCGCGCGCCGGGCGAGGCGCCGACGGCTGATCACCGTGACCATCTGCCCGATGTGTCGCACGTCACAACTGAACAGAATGATCCGCTGAAAAGTTGTCTGTTGACTGATTCAATCAGCTGTGTCGATCATTGCTGAACCAGTTGATGTGACTCGAGCGACGTGCGCAGCACCTGTCGCAGCAAAGGAACAGTGCGATGACCGAAACCGTGGTCCGCGAAATCGAGCGTTCTCCCTACGATCTGGACGACCGGTACCGCTCCGGCTCGGGCACGGTGCTCCTCACCGGTGTCCAGGCGATCGCCCGCCAACTCGTCGAACAGCACGTGCGCGACATCCGCGACGGCCGCCGCGTGGCCACATTCGTCTCCGGGTATCCCGGCAGCCCGCTCGGCGGGCTCGACAAGCTGCTGCACGGCATGCCGAAGGTCCTCGCCGAGCACGACATCACCTTCGTGCCCGGATTCAACGAGGAACTCGCCGCAACCTCCGTATGGGGCAGTCAGGGCCAGCTGGGGGCGGGCACGCCCACCCACGACGGCGTGGTCGGCGTCTGGTACGGCAAGGGGCCCGGCCTGGACCGGGCCACCGACGCGCTGCGGCACGCGAACATGTACGGCGTGGACCCGAACGGCGGTGTCCTGCTGATGGTCGGCGACGACCCGGCGTCGAAGTCGTCGACCGTGCCCGCGGTGAGCGAACGGTCCCTCGCCGCCCTCGGGATCCCGGTCCTGTTTCCGCGCAACGCCGCCGAGATCGTCACGATGGGCCTGCACGGAGTCGCGCTGTCGCGCGCGTCCGGCTGCCTCGTCGCTCTCAAGGTCGTCGCAGACGTCGCCGACGGCGCGTGGTCCGTCGACGGTTCGGTTGCGGACCTGCGCATCACCGTTCCCGAGATCGAATGGGAGGGAAGGCCGTTCGTGTACCGGCAGCGCCCGATGGCGGCCCCGGGCGACAGCGTGATCGCCGAGGCGGACCTGTACGGGCCGCGCTGGGCGATGGTGCACGCGTACGGGAAGGCCAACGGCCTGGACGTCGTCGAGGTCGACCCCCCGCACGCCCGGATCGGACTCGCCGCCACCGGTACCACGTTCGACGCGCTGCGACAGGCCCTGCTCGATCTCGGGGTGACCGACGCCGACCTGCACCGCGCCGGCATCCGGCTGCTGCGCATCGGAATGCCGTACCCGATCGGTCCCGACCTGGTACGCGAATTCGCTTCCGGTCTCGACCAGCTCGTCGTCGTCGAGGACAAGACCGCGTTCGTCGAAACCCAGATCCGGGAGATCCTCTACGGCACCGACCATCCGCCGCGCATCGTCGGCAAGAAGGACGCCGACGGCCGGCCGCTGATGCCCGTCGACGGCGAGCTCACCGCCGGACGGATCCGCGGTCCGCTGCGCCGGGTGCTGCGCGGACACGTCGACCTCGGACCTGCGCCGTTGCCCCAGTTGCCGCTGGAGGTGCTGTCTGCCAAGCGCGCCCCGTACTTCTGCAGCGGCTGCCCGCACAACCGCTCCACGGCCCTGCCGGACGGCTCGATCGGCGGCGGCGGCATCGGCTGTCACGCACTCGTCACCATGTCCGGCCGCGCCGACAGCGCCGTCACCGGCCTGACCCAGATGGGTGGCGAGGGCGCGCAGTGGATCGGGCAGGCACCGTTCACCGACATCGGCCACATGTTCCAGAATCTCGGCGACGGAACGTACTTCCACTCCGGTCAGCTCGCCGTGCAGGCGTGCGTCGCGGCCGGGGTGAACATCACCTTCAAGCTGCTCTACAACGACGTCGTCGCCATGACCGGCGCGCAGGACGCCGAGGGCGCACTGACCGTTCCTGCGCTCACCCGCAAACTCGCCACCGAGGGCGTGCGCAGGATCATCGTCTGCTCCGACGACCCGAAGCGGCACCGCAAGCGCTCCCTCGCCCGCGGCGTGCAGGTCTGGCACCGCGACCGGCTCGACGAAGCACAGCGCGTGCTGCGCGAGGTCCCCGGCGTCACCGTGCTCATCTACGACCAGCACTGCGCGGCCGACGCGCGCCGGCAACGCAAGCGCGGGACCCTGCCCGCCCGCACCACCCGGGTGGTGATCAACGAGGCGGTGTGCGAGGGCTGCGGCGACTGCGGCGTCAAGAGCAACTGCCTGTCGGTGCAGCCGGTCGACACCGAGTTCGGGTCGAAGACCCGAATCGACCAGACCTCCTGCAACACCGACTACTCGTGCCTCGACGGGGACTGCCCGTCGTTCGTGACGGTCGAGGCGTCGCCCGGCCGGAAGGCTCGGCGCCGCAGCGTCCCGACGCCGCCGGCCGTGCCCGACGTCGACGTCGACACCCCGGAGGGCACCCGCAACGTCTTCCTCGCCGGCATCGGCGGCACCGGCATCGTCACCGTCAACCAGGTGCTCGCGACCGCCGCGCTGCGCGCGGGCTTCGACGTCGAGTCCCTGGACCAGATCGGCATGAGCCAGAAGGCGGGCCCGGTGGTCTCGCACCTGCGGTTCGCCGCCGACGGCCTCGCACCGGGGAACCGGGTGACCACCGGCGGTGCGTCGTGCCTGTTGGCGCTGGACCTGCTGACCGCGGCGGATGCGAAGAACCTTGCCTACGCCGACCCGCACTCGACCGTCGCGGTCGCCTCGACGAGCCGCACCCCCACCGGGGACATGGTGTACGACAGGTCGATCCGGCACCCGGACGAGCAGCAGCTGCTCGCGCGGCTGGGCGCGGTGACCCGTCGGCTGGTCTCGTTCGACGCCCTCGCCGCCGCGCAGGCGCTCTTCGGTGACACCTCCGCCGCGAACTTCCTCGTCGTCGGCGCCGCCCACCAGCTCGGCGGACTGCAGATCCCCGCCGCGGCCGTCGAGGAAGCGATCGAGATCAACGGCGTGGCGGTCGCGGCGAACATCGCGGCGTTCCGGTGGGGGCGGGTGGCGGTCGCCGACCCGGACGCGTTCGCGGCCGCGACCGAACCGGCGCGGCCCGAGCGGAGAGCCACCGTCGTACCGGAACACCTGCTGGCCGGCACCACCTTCGACGGCGAGGTGCTGCGACTCGTGCGGGTGCGCGCCGCGTCACTGATCGACTTCCAGGGTGACCGTCTCGCCGCCCGGTACATCGAGCGGGTGCAGGCGGTGTGGGAGGCCGAACGCCGCGTCACCGCGCGCACGGACTTCAGCGCGGCCGTCGCGCGCGGACTGTTCAAGTTCACCGCCTACAAGGACGAGTACGAGGTCGCGCGGATGCTCGTCGACCCCGCCTTCCTCGACGAGGTGCAGTCCCAGGTGCCCGGCGGAGCGCAACTGACCTATCGGCTGCACCCGCCCGTGCTGCGCGCACTCGGTCGCACGAAGAAGGTCGGGTTCGGTCCGAAGTCGCACGTGGCGCTGCGGGTGCTGGCCAAGGGCCGCCGGCTGCGCGGCACCCGGCTCGATCCGTTCGGGTACGCCCACGTCCGCAGGGTCGAACGCGCCCTGCTCGCGCACTACACCGCGACGATCGACCGTCTCGCTGCCGAATTGGGCATCGAGAACTACGACCGTGCGGTGCAGGTCGCGGAGCTGGCGGACGCGGTCCGCGGCTACGAGGACGTCAAGCTGCGCTCCGTCGAGCAGTACCGCACACGCCTCGCCGGCCTGGGCATCGACACCGACTTCTGATGCCACCGCCTTCCGATTTCACCGTCTTCCGATGTCACCGCCTTCCGACGTCACCGTCTTCTGACGTCACCGCCTTTTGACGTCACCGAATCGTCTCTGTCCGAAAGGAATCCACTCGTGACCGCCACCCTTCTCGACCACGCGCCGGCCGGAGTCTTCGACCGTTCCCGTCGCCTGTCCGACCGTCCGCACGAACAGGTCGTCTTCTGTCAGGACGCCGCCACCGGCCTGCGCGCGATCGTCGCGATCCACTCCACCGCGCTCGGCCCCGCCCTCGGCGGCACCCGTTTCTACCCCTACGCCGACGAGGCCACCGCGCTCGAGGACGTGCTGCGCCTGTCGTGGGGCATGACCTACAAGGCCGCGGTCGCCGGGGTGAACCTCGGCGGCGGCAAGGCCGTCATCCTCGGTGACCCGGTCACGGACAAGAGCGACGCGCTGCTCGCCGCGTACGGACGGTTCGTCGAGTCCCTCGGCGGTCGCTACGTCACGGCCGCCGACGTCGGCACCGCCGCCGGTGATCTGGACGTCGTCGGCCGGCACACCCGGCACGCGGTCGGACGCACCACCGCAGCCGGCGGATCCGGGGACAGCTCGCCGCTCACCGCGCTCGGAGTGTTCCGTGCGATGCGGGCCGGCGCCGAACATGTCTGGGGCACAGCATCTCTGGACGGACGCACCGTCGGTGTCGAGGGGCTCGGGAAGGTGGGCTACGAGCTGGTGCGGCTGCTCGTCGCCGACGGGGCCGACGTGATGGTCGCCGACGTGAACCCCGGGGCCGTGGCCCGGGTGGCCGCCGACTTCCCCGTCCGCATCGCGAGCAGCGTGGTCGACGCCCCGGTGGACGTGTACGCACCGTGTGCGCTCGGTGGGACGCTCACCACGTCGACCGGCAGCGCGCTCGGGGCGCGGCTGGTGTGCGGTGCCGCGAACAATCAGCTCGCCCGCCCCGAGGTCGAGGATCTGCTCCGCGACCGGGGCATCACCTGGGTGCCGGACTATGTCGCCAACGCCGGCGGCCTGATCCAGGTCGCCGGTGAGGTCGACGGCTCCGACCCGAGCGTCGTCCGGTCCAGGGTGGACGCAATCTTCGACCGCACCGCCGAGATCTTCGCGATGTCGCGAACCCTGGGCATCGGGCCCGGCGCGGCGGCGAACCGGCTCGCCGAGCAGCGCATCGACGCGGCCTGACGGACGCGGGCGGCGTACCGTCCCGGCCGGTCGCACGGCGAACAGGGGAGGCACCACGGTGCCTCCCCTCTCGCTCGTGCACCGGGTGCGGGCGCGACCCGGAAGCGGTTGTCCCCGAGCGCCGGTGGGCCGAACGGCGACGTCCCTCAGCGACGGTCGCTCGTCGGCACGGAGCGCCCGTGCCCGGAGTCGCGGGTGAGATGTTCGAGCAGGGGCTGCGTCCGGTACGCCACGGGCGTCGTCAGGGCCAGCGTGGTGGTGGTGTGGGCGACGCCCTCGATCGCGTGGATGCGTTCGAGTTGCAGGAGCAGGTCCTCCTGCGACTGTGCCGCCATCCGGATCAGCAAGTCCTCCCGGCCCGTCGTCGCGTGCACCTCGAGTACTTCGGGGAATCGTTCGAGCTCCGCGATGACGTGCCCCATCCGCGCCTGCACGAGTTCCGCGCCGATGAACGCCTGCAGCGGCAGGCCGAGCTTCGGCAGATCGACCACCGGGCGATATCCCGTCACGGCGCCCGACTCCTCGAGCTTCCGGATCCGCGACTGGACGGTGTTGCGGGCGACGCCGAGCTTCGCTGCCAGATCGACTATGCCGGCTCGCGGGTTGTGGGTGAGCTCGGCGAGGAGAGCCGCGTCGAGCCGATCGAAACTGAGCACGGTGACATCCTTTCAGTTGTGATGGGCGTCACATTTGAGCATCGTGCGTAGCTGTTGCCGAAGATGTTGACACGAAAAGTGACAGTGCCATGATTGCTGCACTGAATTGCTCACGCAATCCCTCTCTGCGGCACCACAATGCGTCGCCCATGAGGGCCGTGCCCCCGGTCGCCCACGAGGTCCGGCGGGCCCCCATCCCATCCCGAGGAGCACACCATGCCCGGAGTCGGCATCTGGCGCACCAAGTCCGTCGAACAGTCCATCGCGGACACCGACGAACCCGGTTCGCGGTTGCGGCGGCAGCTGACCGCCAAGGACCTGACCGTGTTCGGCGTCGCCGTGGTGATCGGCGCCGGCATCTTCACCCTCACCGCGCGCACCGCGGGCAACGTCGCGGGCCCGTCGATCTCGCTGGCCTTCGTGCTCGCCGCGATCACGTGCGGCCTCGCGGCCCTGTGCTACGCGGAGTTCGCGTCGACCGTCCCCGTCGCCGGAAGCGCCTACACCTTCTCGTACGCGACCTTCGGTGAGTTCGCCGCCTGGATCATCGGCTGGGACCTCATCCTCGAGTTCGCGCTCGCCTCCGCCGTCGTCGCCAAGGGCTGGTCGCTGTATCTCGGCGGCATGCTCGGCGGCACCGCACACACCACGATGCACCTCGGGCCGCTCGCGGTCGACTGGGGCGCGTTGCTCATCGTCGGCGCGATCACGGTCGTGCTCGCCGTCGGCACCAAGATGTCCTCGCGTGTGTCGGCCGTCGTCACCGCCGTCAAGGTCGCCGTCGTCGTGCTGGTCATCGCGGTCGGCGTCTTCTACATCGACAAGAGCAACTACTCGCCCTACATTCCGCCGGCGGAGGGCGCGCAGGGCACCGCGAGCGGCGTGCACCAGTCGCTGTTCTCGGCGCTCACCGGGGCCGACGGCAGCAGTTACGGGTGGTACGGCCTGCTCGCCGCCGCGAGCCTGGTGTTCTTCGCCTTCATCGGCTTCGACGTGGTCGCCACCACCGCGGAGGAGACGAAGAACCCGCAGAAGTCGCTGCCGCGCGGCATCTTCGCCTCGCTCGCCATCGTCACGGTCCTCTACGTCGGCGTGACGCTGGTGCTGACCGGCATGGTGAAGTACACCGACCTGCGGACGGGCAGCGCACTCGTCGGCGACGGCAGTGCCACCCTGGCCACCGCGTTCGAGGCTCACGGCATCACGTGGGCGCAGACGGCGATCAACATCGGCGGCCTCGCCGGCCTCACCACCGTCGTGATGGTGATGATGCTCGGCCAGACTCGCGTGCTGTTCGCGATGTCCCGGGACGGGCTGATGCCGCGGCGGCTGGCCACGACGGGCCGCAAGGGCACCCCGGTACGCATCACCCTGCTGGTCGGCAGCATCGTCGCCGTCCTCGCCGCGGTGTTCCCGATGGGTGTGCTCGAGGAGATGGTCAACATCGGCACCCTGTTCGCCTTCGTGCTGGTGTGCATCGGTGTGATGGTGCTCCGCCGCACCCGCCCCGACCTGCCGCGTGGGTTCCGGGTTCCGCTCGTGCCCCTGGTGCCGATTCTTGCGGTCCTCGCGTGCGGCTGGCTGATGCTCAACCTGTCCGTCGAGACGTGGCTGCGGTTCGGGGCCTGGATGGCCCTGGGCGTGGTGGTCTACGCCGTCTACGGCCGCCGCACGTCGGTGCTCGGGCAGCGACTCCGGGCCGAGGCGGCCCGGCGGGCCGAGGCCTCGCACGCCGCCCGCGAGCCCCAGCCGGTGTAGCGCGGCCCCGGACCCGGCCCCGCGGCGACCGCTGCGGGGCCGCGACCGTGCGACGGGTCGACGCCCCGGCGGCCACCCCGGGGCCCGCCCGGCCGGGCGGATCCCGTCACCTGGTCGCGGTCGTCAGCGGGGGAGGTCGCGCTGTGCGAGGATCGCGGGTCCCATCCAGCGTCGGAGGTATCGCCGCAGGTCGTCGTCGCTCCGCGGGGGATCGTCGGGGGAGACGAAGAAGGACTGCATCGTGCGCAGCACGTACTCGACGAGCTCGCGCAGGGCCGCCTCGTCGTATCCGTAGCGCGCCCAATCGACGTCGAAGCGCTCGATCATCGTCATCCCGAATTCCTGCGCCTCGTCGGACGTGAGGCCGTCGGGACGGACGTTCGAATACGTGCCGGTGAGCAGGAGGCCCAGATGTGGCGTGCGCCGAACCTCGGAGAGGGTGTAGACGACGCCTTCCGTCATCGCGTCCACGGGGTCCGCGAGGCCGTCGATGTGCCGGGCGAGGCGATCGAGGAATCCGTCGACCGACGCGATAGCCGCGGCCCGCATCAGCGCATCCGCGCTGGGGAAGTAGCGGTAGACCGTCTGGCGGATGACACCCAGCGATTCCGCGACCTCGGCCAGGCTGATGACGGAACCCGTCCGGCCGATCAGATCGACTGCGGCGGAAACGATTCGGCGAGACGCTTCGTCGTCGTTCTCCGGGGGGCTGCCGCCCCAACCGCGTCGTCGTGCCACTGCTCGCTTCCTCGGATCGGGCCGCATCGGGACCGGCGAATCCCCCTCGGGTGGGGTCCTGTCGACCGTCCGCTCGAACGACCGACGGTAGCACGGGGGCGGTACCTCGCCCGCGCCACCGACCGTGTAACACGTTCTCATCATACGTAGGCTGCGTTATATGTATGATCGCTGCGCCGGGGCTTCGGAGCCGTCGCGGGGCCGCCGGACCAGCCCATTCCCGCAAGACGAGGTGCAACGCCCGTGACCGACCTGCAGATCCGAAGAATGAACTTCGCGTTCGAGGAAGACGACGTGCCGTTCCTGTGGAACGAGGAGAACCCGGCCTTCTCGAGCATGGCGAACGCGGTCTCGTTCCTGGCGATCGGCTTCGAGAAGATGATCGTGAAGATGATCCTCCAAGCCAAGCCGCTGATCACCGACCCCGACGTCGCCGCGGAGGCGGACGCGTTCATGCGTCAGGAAGGCCAGCACTCGACGGCACACCGGCAGCATGTCAAGGCCCTGATCGTGCGGTACCCCGGGCTCCGGGAAACCCTCGACGCCGTCATCGGGGAATTCGACCGGCTCACCGCACAGACGTCGCTGAACTACCGGCTCGCCTACACCGCAGATCTCGAGGCAACCTTCACGCCGGTGTTCAAGTTGATGCTCGACAACGAGGCCACCCTGTTCCGGCCCGGCGACGACCGGGTGGCGTCGCTGTTCATCTGGCACTTCGTCGAGGAGGTCGAACACCGGAGTTCGGCGCTCGTCGTCTTCGACTCCGTCGTCGGCTCCGACATCTACCGGATGCGCGTGGCCCCCTCGGTCTTCCGTCATGTGCTGCACGTCATCCGGCTCGCCTGCCAGGGCTTCAACGACCATGTTCCGTTGGAGGATCGCAGGATCGACGCGCTGTCGATGTTCGCGTCGTACCGGCGCGCCCAGCGCCTGCGCAGGTGGTTGCCCCTCCTGCGCGCGCAGGACCACGGCCCGATGCCACGCGCCTTCGACGATCTGCCGCTCGCCGAGCAACTCGTCGCGCTGGCGGGAGTGGTGCGCAGCCAGTTGCCGAAGCACGATCCGACCCACGAGAAGTTGCCGGCACTCGCGGACGTGTGGTTCCGGCGCTACGAGGACGGCTACGACGTCACGCGCTGGTACACCGCCGACGCGGTCGCCTCGTAGGGAGCCGCCTCGATGACCGACCTGTGCTCACCCACCTTCGCCGAACTCGCCGCGTCCCTGGGCTTCTCGTGCCAGGAGGCCGGTGGCCTCGTCGAGGTCCGCAACCCCTCGGCCCTGGAGAACTGGACCCTTCCCGTTCTCGAGGTCACCATCGTGCTCGGCGCGGTGCTCGCGCTCGTGCTCGCCGTCGTGCGCCTGCGCCGCCACGGCGACCCCACCACTCTGGTGCTCTGGTTCGGTGCCACCGCCTACCTGTTCGTCATCGAACCTCCGCTGTACTTCCCGGCTGCCTTCGGCATCGAGGAGCACGTGGACACGATGTTCGCCCACAACGTGTTCACCGTGGAATTCCTGTGGGGCCGGCTCCCGCTCTACATCGTCGCGATCTACCCGCTGATGGCCACGCTGGCGTTCGAGATCGTCAGAATGCTGGGGGTGTTCCGCCGCCACGGAGTTCTCGTCGGGGCCGTGTGCGTGGGATTCGTGCACCACGCGTTCTACGAGATCTTCGACCATCTCGGACCCCAGTTGCGCTGGTGGCACTGGGCGGTGACGAATCCGATCAACCAACCCCTGTTCGATGCGGTCCCGCTCCCGAGCGTGGTGGTGTTCGCCGCGCTCTGGCCGATGTCGCTGGCGCTGTGCGTGCAGTTCTTCGTCGGTCGCCACGTCGACCGCGGCCGACACTTCTCCGGTCTCGAGCTGGTGTGGCGCACCGTCGTGATCGGCCTGCTGGCGTCACTGGGCACGTTCGTTCTCCCGCTCCCGGCGACCGTCCTGGGCATGGGCAGTACCACGGTCCGGGCGGTGGTCTACGCGGTGGAACTGGCCGTCGTCACCGTCGTCGGGGTCGTGGTGCTCGTTCGCCGCTGGGTGTGCCTGCGACGGGGCGAGCCGGCGGTTCCCGCGTACACGAACCGATTCGTCCAGGTCTACAGCGTGGTGTATCTCGTCGTCATGGCGTTCCTGTGGGTCACCGCGCTGCCTGAGTTCTTCCGTGCCGTCGACGGCGTGACGAGCACCGGCGACCCGGTGGGCAACCTGTGGTACGCGCTGGCGTGCTTCGTCGTCGCGGCACTGTGCGTGGCCGCCACGCTGACCGTGCCGCAGGGCACGAGCGACACCACGCCCGCCCACGCGCGGGCGCCTGCCGCATAGCGGATCCGCGTACCCCGCAGGTACGAGGGGCCGCAGACACGAGTCCACCCGCCTCGCGGAACGCAAGGCGGGTGGACTCGTGACGAACGACGTGCGGAATCGACTCAGCAGTCGTAGTACAGCTGGAACTCGTACGGGTGCGGCCGCAGGTTGACCGGGGCGATCTCCTGCTCGCGCTTGAGCGAGATCCAGGTCTCGATCAGGTCGGAGGTGAACACGCCGCCTTCGGTGAGGTACTCGTGGTCGCGCTCGAGGTTGTCGATCACGGTCGCGAGGCTGGTCGGGGCCTGCGGGATGTTCCGGGCCTCCTCCGGCGGGAGCTCGTAGAGGTCCTTGTCGACCGGCGCCATCGGCTCGATCTTGTTCTTGATGCCGTCCAGACCGGCGAGCATCTGCGCCGCGAACGACAGGTACGGGTTGCCCGAGGCGTCCGGCGCGCGGAACTCGAGGCGCTTGGCCTTCGGGTTGTTGCCGGTGATCGGGATGCGGACCGCGGCGGAGCGGTTGCGCTGGCTGTAGACCAGGTTGATCGGGGCCTCGTAGCCGGGCACGAGGCGGTGGTACGAGTTGATCGTGGGGTTGGTGAACGCCAGCAGCGACGGCGCGTGGTGCAGGATGCCGCCGATGTACCAGCGCGCCAGGTCCGACAGGCCCGCGTAACCGGCCTCGTCGTGGAACAGCGGCTTGCCTTCCTTCCACAGCGACTGGTGCACGTGCATGCCCGAGCCGTTGTCGCCGAACAGCGGCTTCGGCATGAAGGTCACCGACTTGCCGTGCTTCCACGCGGTGTTCTTGACGATGTACTTGAACAGCTGCAGGTCGTCGGCCGCGCCGAGCAGGGTGTTGAACTTGTAGTTGATCTCGGCCTGACCGGCGGTACCGACCTCGTGGTGGCCGCGCTCGAGTTCGAAGCCGGCGTTCTGCAGGTTGGTGGAGATCTCGTCGCGCAGGTCCACATAGTGGTCGTACGGCGCGACGGGGAAGTAGCCGCCCTTGGGGCGGACCTTGTAGCCGAGGTTCGGCGAGCCGTCGGCGTTGGCCTCGACGCCGGTGTTCCACGCGCCGGAGACCGAGTCGATCTCGTAGAACGCGCCGTTCATCTGCGAGTCGTAGCGGATCGAGTCGAAGATGTAGAACTCGGCCTCGGCACCGAAGAACGCGGTGTCGGCGATGCCGGTGCTGGCCAGGTACTCCTCGGCCTTACGGGCGACGTTGCGCGGGTCGCGGCTGTAGGACTCGCGAGTGAACGGGTCGTGGACGAAGAAGTTGACGTTGAGCGTCTTGGCGGCGCGGAAGGGGTCGATGCGCGCGGTGGTCACGTCCGGCAGCAGCATCATGTCCGACTCGTGGATGGACTGGAAGCCGCGGACGGAGGAACCGTCGAACGCCAGGCCGTCCTCGAACACGTCCTTGGTGAACGCAGCCGCGGGGATCGAGAAGTGCTGCTGGATGCCGGGGAGGTCGCTGAACCGGACATCGACGTACTCGACGTTTTCGTCCTCGATGTACTTGATGACCTCTTCGGCCGAGGTGAACGCCACGCTTGTGCTCCTTCAGTCAATGCGCGCCATGGGGATGGGGCGTCTGCGTCGGATACAGACCGTATTGAGCTGGTGTTGCCCGACCATCAATCCCATGTTTCACCGATGTTACAGCTCGTCTTCCGGTGTCGTGAGGACTGCATTTGTGGTAGAAGTCACCGGCGGGCACGTGGGTCGGGCCGGTCCGTCCGTTGCACCCTATCCTGGACACCATGGCACGCATGACCGGCAGCTGGCTCTCCGGACCCGCTGCGGCGATCCCCAAGGGGCAGGACAAGGCCCAGGACTACCGCGGGCAGCTGCTCGGACTACCCGCGAGCGGGCGCGGTGCGCTCGCCGGTACCGGCCGGCGCGCGAGCGCGCTGGCGATCGACTGGCTCACCTCCGTCGGCATCGCAACCGCGATCGTGGGGGAGCGGCCCTTCGAGAATCCCCAGCTGTCCACCTACACCCTGCTCGTGTGGTTCGTGGTCGGGGTGCTCACGGTGACGCTGTTCTCGTTCACGCCGGGCCAGTATCTGGTCGGCCTGCAGGTCGCCCGGGTCGACGCGCCGGTGCGGGTGGGACTGATTCGCGCCCTGGCGCGGCAGCTGCTGCTCGTGTTCATCGCGCCGGCCGTCGTCACCGACGTCGACGGCCGCGGCCTGCAGGACCGGGCGACCGGCACGGCGCTCGTGCGGTCCCGCTGACGCGTCCGTCCCCGAAACGTCGAACGGGAGCCTGCACCGGGTAGGTGCAGGCTCCCGTCGTCGGGACGGACCTCAGCGCCGGCGCATGGTGCGCTGCACGCTGCGCATCTTCGCACCGGCGGGCATCGGACCCTTCGGGAGCGCGGCGCCGGACTTCTTCGTGCTCAGGGCGGCCAGCCGGCCCTCGATCGCGTCCATCCGCTTGGTGTCGATGTTGCGCGGCAGTTTCGACAGGTGCTTCTGCAGCTGTGACAGCGGGACCTGACCCTCGTCGTTGCCGACCACGATGTCGTAGATCGGCGTGTCGCCCACGAGGCGCGCGACTCGCTTCTTCTCCTGTGCGAGAAGGGCTTTCACGCGCTGCGGGGCTCCCTCGGCCACCAGGATCACGCCCGGGCGGCCGATGACGCGGTGCACGGCGTCGAGTTGCGTGGTGCCGGCCACCGCATGCGTGACGCGCCAGGAGCCCTGCAGGTTGTCCAGCGCCCACGCCGCCGCACCGGCCTGGCCCTCGGCCTTGCCGTACACCGTCTTCTGCACCCGGCGACCGAAGATGACGAACGCGAGCAGCACGCCCACGAGCAGGCCGACCGGCAGAAGGAACCACTCGATACCGAAGATCAGCCCGATCAGGAAGAACACCAGGGTGGAGACGACGATCGCACCGATCATCCACGGCAGCAGCAGCTTGTCTTCCTTGCGCTGCAGCTGGAACGCCTGCCAGAGCTGGGTTCGCCGCTCCTTCGACGCCTGCTTGCGCGCGGCCTTCGCTGCGGCCTTCGCTTCCTTGTCGGGTTTGCTGCCTCTCGCCATAGCACCCAGGATACTTTCCCCGCGGTGTCCTTCTCGCCACCGCGGGTCCGGTGCGGCTACGAGGTCAGACGCGCCAGCACGGAGCTGGCTTCCTGGGCCGCCGTGCCCCCCTCGGCCAGGTGCGCCTGTGCGGCGGGCAGCTCGCGGCCGTGGTGTGCCATCGCCTGCGCGTACAGGCGCCCCGCGCGGTACGACGACCGGACCAGCGGCCCGGCCATCACGCCGGCGAATCCGATCTCCTCGGCGGTCTTCGAGTGCGCCACGAACTCCTCGGGCTTGACCCAGCGCTCGACGGGATGGTGCCGCGGCGACGGGCGCAGGTACTGGGTGATGGTGACGATGTCGCAGCCGGCGGCGTGCAGGTCGTGCAGCGCCTCGGTGACCTCCTCCGGCGTCTCGCCCATGCCGAGGATCAGATTGGACTTGGTCACCAGCCCGAACTCGCGGGCCGCGGTGATCACGTCCAGCGACCGCTGGTAGCGGAACGCCGGGCGGATGCGCTTGAAGATCCGGGGCACGGTCTCGACATTGTGCGCGAGCACCTCGGGACGCGATTCGAAGACCTCGGTGAGCAGCTCCGGCTTGCCGTTGAAGTCGGGGATGAGATTCTCGACGCCGGTGCCCGGGTTGAGCTCGTGGATCTGCCGCACGGTCTCGGCGTAGAGCCACGCACCGCCGTCGGGCAGGTCGTCGCGGGCGACACCGGTGATCGTGGAGTACCGCAGGCCCATGGCCTGCACGGACTCGGCGACCCGGCGCGGCTCGTCGCGGTCGAGCTCGGCGGGCTTACCGGTGTCGATCTGACAGAAATCGCATCGACGGGTGCACTGCTCGCCACCGATGAGGAACGTCGCCTCCCGATCCTCCCAGCATTCGTAGATGTTGGGACAACCGGCCTCCTCGCAGACCGTGTGCAGGCCTTCGCGCCGCACCAGTCCCTTCAGCTCGGAGTACTCCGGGCCCATCTTCGCCCGGGTCCTGATCCAGTTCGGCTTACGTTCGATCGGCGTCTGTGCGTTTCGGGTCTCGATCCGCAGCAGCTTGCGTCCTTCTGGGGCCACAGTCACGGACCCGATCCTACGCCCGACGGTACGGACCGGGCTCACCCCGGGGCGGGCCCCCGGAGGCGCCGCTCAGCCGTACCGCACCGTGGTGAACTCCGGGCGCGGGGTCTGCGGCGGCTCGGCACCGACAGCCTGTTCGAACGTCACCCGTTCGATGTCGTGGTCCGTCACCGGCAGGCGGCCGTCGAGCGCGTCGATCACCGCCGCCGTCACCGCCGGCATCACCTCGGCGACGGTGACGTCCCGGCCGAGCTCACCGGTGAGCGAGGTGACGCCCGCGTCGCGGATGCCGCACGGCACGATCGAGTCGAACGCGTCCAGGGTGGCGTCGCAGTTGAGGGAGAACCCGTGCATCGTCACCCCGCGCTGCACCCGCACCCCGATCGCGGCGACCTTGCGCTCGGGCAGCCAGTGCCCGTCGCGCAGCTCGGCCGGCAGCCACACCCCCGAGCGGCCCTCCACGCGGCCGCACGTGAGCCCGAGGTCGGTACAGACCTCGATCAGTGCCTGCTCGAGACGTCGCACGTAGCCGACGACGTCGATGGGTTCGCCGAGCCGGATGATCGGGTAGCCCACCAGCTGTCCGGGTCCGTGCCAGGTGATCTTGCCGCCGCGGTCGACGTCGATCACCGGCGTGCCGTCCGTGGGGCGGTCCTCCGGGTCGGTGCGCTTGCCGGCGGTGTACACGGGCGGATGCTCGAGCAGCAGCAGGGTGTCGACACCGCGGCCCTCGGCCCGGTCGGCGGCGATCTCCCGTTGCCGCTCCCACGCTTCCAGATAACCGATCAGCCCCAGATGCGCCACCGCGACGGGTTCGGAATCGAAACGGGCGGAGGAAGATGCGCTGCTCATAGTCCTCGACCCTACGCCGTCGGAGAGCCGTCGCGAAGAGGTGGCTTCAGGTTCCGAGCGTGTGTGCCAGGGCGGCTCCGATCGTCGGATACCGGAACTCGAAGCCCGCCGACTCGAGGACCGCCGGCAACGCGCGCTGCCCGGTGAGCACCAGGGCGTGCGCCATCTCCCCGACGACCGCGCCGACCACGAATCCGGGCGTCGTCCACGGCGCCGGGCGGTGCACCGAATGCGCCAGCGCTTCCGTGAACCGGGCGTTGGTCACGGGAGCGGGGCCGGTGACGTCGACCGGACCGGCGATATCGCCGCGGCCGAGGACGAAGCCCAGCGCCGCCACCACGTCCTCGAGCGCCACCCACGACATGTACTGCCGGCCGTCACCGAGCCGGGAACCGAGGCCGAGCCGGAAGAGCGGATGGAGGCGGCGCAGGATGCCGCCGTGCGGGCTGAGAACGATCCCGATGCGGAGGACGATCGTGCGCACCCCGGCGGCGCGTGCGGGCGCGGTGGCGGCCTCCCAGTCGCGGCACAGGTCCGCGACGAACCCCCGCCCGGCGGGGCTGCGTTCGTCCACCACGTCCTCGCCGGTGTTCCCGTAGACGCCGACGGCGCCCGCATTGACCAGCGTCGGCACCCCGGCGGAGGCGGCGGCGGTGGCGAGGACGTCGGTCGGGACGATCCGGCTGTCGCGCAGTTCCTGCTTGACCGCGCCGGACCAGCGACGCTCGTCCATTCTCGAGCCGCACAGATTCACCACGGCGTCGACGCGGTCGAGCGCCGCGGGATCGACCCGGCCCGTCGGCGGGTCCCAGAACCATTCGTCCGGCGCTGCCGGCGGACGGCGGACGAGGCGACGCACCTCGTGCTCGTGCGCTCGCAACCATGCCACCGAGGCCGTTCCGATCAGCCCCGACGAGCCCGCCACGAGGATGCGCATGCCGGTGATTGTCCCGCATTCGCAGAGGCCGGGACGCGGAAGCGGGGGCCTCGTCGGTGTGACGATGCCCCCGCTTCCCGGTCCGGTGAGTGCCGGGCTACACCCGGTGGATCACAAGCCCAGATCGGCGTCGAACGCCGCTTCCTCGAGACGGTGCTTGATCGTGGTGAGGAACCGGCCCGCGTCCGCACCGTCGATCAGCCGGTGGTCGTAGGTCAGCGGCAGGTAGCACATCGACCGGACACCGATCGACTCGTTGCCCACCTCGTCGGTGACGACCACCGGTCGCTTGACGATTGCGCCGGTGCCCAGCATCGCCGCCTGCGGCGGCACCAGGATCGGCGTGTCGAACAGGGCGCCCTGGCTGCCGATGTTCGTGATCGTGAAGGTGCCGCCGGCCAGCTCGTCCGGCTTCAGGCCACCGCTGCGCGCCCGCTTGGCGATGTCCGCGATCGCGCGGGCCAGGCCGGCCAGCGACAGGTCGCCGGCGTTGTGGATCACCGGGGAGAGCAGACCCTGCTCGGTGTCCACGGCGATGCCGAGGTGCTCGGCGGCGTGGTAGGTGATCTCCTTCTTGTCCTCGTCGTAGGAGGCGTTGATGTTCGGATGCGCCTTGAGGGCCTCGACGACGGCCTTTGCGAAGAAGGGCAGGAAGGTGAGGTTGACGCCCTCACGTTCGGCGAAGGTCGCCTTCGCCTGCGACCGCAGATGCGCGATCTTGGTGACATCGACCTCGAAGGTCTGGGTGAGCTGTGCGGTGGTCTGCAGGGACTCGCGCGTCTTGATCGCGGTGATCTGGCGGATCCGGTTGACCTTCTGCGTGGTGCCGCGCAGGTGGGCGAGCTCGGGCCGGACGCCGGCGGTCGTGGCCGGAGCGGCGGCCGGAGCCTTGGCGGCGGGAGCCTTCGGGGCCTCGGCAGCGGGGGCCTTCGCGGCCTCGGCGGCGGCGAGCACGTCCTGCTTGCGGATGCGTCCGCCGACTCCGGTGCCGGACACCTTCGACAGGTCGACGTCGTGCTCGGCGGCGAGCTTGCGGACGAGGGGCGTGACATACGGCGTGGCGCCACCCGGGGTCTCCGCGGCAGCGGGCGCCGGGGCGGGCGCCGGAGCGGCCTGCTTCGCGGGCTCCGGGGCGGGCTGCTTCGCGGGCTCGGGGGCCGCCTGCTTCGCCGGCTCGGGCTCGGGCTCGGGCTTCGGTTCCGGCTTCGGTTCCGGCTTCGGTTCGGGCTTCGACGGCGCCGCGGCCGGGGTTCCCGACCCGATCACCGCGAGCTGTCCGCCGACCTCGACGGTCTCGTCCTCGTCGGCGTTGATTTCGAGGAGCACACCGGCCACGGGGGACGGGATCTCCGTGTCGACCTTGTCCGTGGACACCTCGAGCAGGGGCTCGTCTACCGCGACCTCGTCTCCGACAGACTTCAGCCACCGGGTGACGGTGCCTTCGGTCACGGACTCACCGAGCGCCGGCATGGTGACCGGGGTGCCTTCGGCGGAGCCGGTGTCGGAACCGGACGAAGCCGGCGCCGGCTCGGGTTCCGGCTCGGGCTCGGGTTCGGGCTCGGGGGTGGACTGCTCCTCGGGCGCCGCCTCCTCCGACGGGGCGGCAGTGGGAGCGGTCGACGATCCTCCGTCGTCGGCGGAGTCACCGATCACCGCCAGCTCACCGCCGATCTCGATCGTCTCGTCCTCCTGGGCGACGATCTTCACCAGCACACCGGCCGCGGGCGAGGGGATCTCGGTGTCGACCTTGTCCGTGGAAACTTCGAGCAGCGGCTCGTCGACTTCGACCGTGTCTCCTTCCTGCTTGAGCCATCGCGTGACAGTTCCCTCGGTGACGCTCTCACCAAGCGCTGGCATCTGGACGGAGAAGGCCATGTCTGTTGACTCCTCGACGGTTGTATTCGGGTGTGTTGAGTTGTGCCGACCGATGGTCGCGGACCATTGTGTGGTCGCTGACCATTGTGCTCGAGGCCACGGTCTCGTGCGGTGTCTTGCGGTGTTCGGTTGAGACCACACCCGATGCCGGGTATGACCTCGACCATCCTTGCACTGATCCCTCGGCGGCGTTCGACGAGGGTTGGGTCGCGTGCGCCCGCGCGTCCCCGCAACCCGGCAGGGACGCGCGGGACGGATCACCCGTTGTTCGCGATGTCCTCGATGACGGCGATGAGGGTGCGCACCGGGACGCCGGTGCCGCCCTTGCCGACATAGCCGAACGGGCTCCCGGTGTTGAAGGCCGGCCCGGCGATGTCGATGTGGGCCCACTGCACACCCTCGGCGACGAACTCCTGCAGGTACAGGCCGGCGGCGAGCATCCCGCCCCAGCGATGCGGCGTGACGTTGGCCAGGTCGGCGACCCGGGACTTCAGGTCCGCGCGCAGTTCGGCCGGCAGCGGCATCGCCCACCCGTTCTCCCCCACCTCCTGCGAGAGCCGGGCGACGCGGTCCCGGAACTCGTCGGTGCCCATGACGCCGGGCGTCCGCGTCCCCAGCGCGACCATCTGCGCGCCGGTGAGCGTCGCGGTGTCGATCAGGTAGTCGGGCTCGTCCTCGCAGGCGCGGACGATGGCGTCGGCCAGGATGAGACGGCCCTCGGCGTCCGTGTTGATCACCTCGACGGTGGTGCCGCCGTACTGGGTCAGCACGTCGCCGGGTCGCTGTGCCGTCGCGGACGGCATGTTCTCGGCCATCGGTACCGTCGCGGTCACGTCCGCCGCCACGCCGAGCTTCGCGGCGAGCACGACCGTCGCGACCACCGCCGCCGCACCCCCCATGTCGGACGTCATGTTCTCCATTCCGGCGGCCGGCTTGATGGAGATGCCGCCGGTGTCGAACGTGATGCCCTTGCCGACGAGCGCGACCTTCGGAGCCTTCCGCTTCTTCGCCGAGTAGCTCAGGCGCACGAGCCGCGGCGGACGCGACGATCCCTTGCCGACCCCGACGATGCCGCCGTAACCCTGCTGCTCGAGCGCCTTCTCGTCCAGCACCTCGACCTTCAACCCGGCGGCGGTGCCGAGCGCCTTCGCGCGCTCGGCGAACTCGGCCGGGAACAGGTGACTCGGCGGGGTGTCGACGAACCGGCGGGCGGTGGCGACCGCCTCGGCGACGGCGACCGACCGGGCCAGCTCCGCCTTGGCCTCTCGGGCGCGGGGCGACGAGACGAGCAGTTCGATCCGGGCCGGCGGCTGCGCGTCGCCGGAGTTCGACTTGGTGGTGCGGAACTCGGTGAACGTGTAGGCGCCGAGCGCGAAGCCCTCTGCGGTTGCGCCGAGATCCACGGCGGACAGGGTCGTCGCGACCACGGGGACGCCGGCGAGGGCGCGCGCCGCAGCGCCGGCGGAGCGGCGCACCTGCTCGGCGTCGAGCTTGTCGGCGGCGCCGAGCCCGACGGCGAGGACGCTGGTGACCGGCAGGGCGGCGGGCGCGGGGATCCGGGTGACCTCCTCGGCTCTGCCCTCGGCGCCGACGGACTGCAGGGCGTCGAGCAGTCCGCCGAGGACGTCCTCGTCCACCAGGCCGTCGCCGAGCAGGGCCTCGGGGCCGCCGTCGCCGGCGGTCAGCCCGACGACGAGGACGTCCGCGCGCTTGGACACGCTTCCGGCGAGAACGAGTTCGGGAAGGGTGGGCGAAAGGGCACTCACAGGCGTCTCCTAGGGGGGAAGGGGGTCGTGGCACCGATGCTAGTGATCTCGGGGGGTGGGATAGCGTGGGGCACATGAGCGACCAGCCACTGCTGCAGGGCCCGATCCACGCCGTCCACACCGAACTCGGAGCGACCTTCGCGGCCTTCGGTGGCTGGCAGATGCCCGTTTCGTACGCCGGTACCGTGGCCGAGCACACCGCCGTGCGCGAGAACGTCGGCCTGTTCGACGTCAGTCATCTGGGCAAGGCTCTCGTCGCCGGACCGGGCGCGGCGGACTATGTCGACGCCACCCTCACCAACGACCTGCGCAAGATCGGGCCGGGCAAGGCGCAGTACACCCTCTGCTGCACCGAGTCCGGCGGTGTCACCGACGACCTGATCGTCTACTACGTCTCCGACGAGGAACTGTTCCTCGTGCCGAACGCCGCGAACACCGCAGCGGTCGTCGAGGTCCTCGCCGCGCATGCCCCCGAAGGCGTGACGGTGACGAACCAGCACCGGGACCACGGTGTGTTCGCCGTGCAGGGACCGAACTCCGAGGCCGTCCTGCAGGGGCTGGGGCTGCCCACCGACCTGGGCTACATGAGCTTCGTGGACGCCCGGTGGAACGATCTGCCGGTACGGGTGTGCCGCACCGGATACACCGGTGAGCGCGGCTTCGAACTGGTGCCGCGGTGGGCCGACGCCGAGTCGCTGTTCCGTGCCCTGGCCGACGCCGTGCGTGCGGCCGGCGGTCAGGCCGCCGGCCTCGGGGCTCGCGACACTCTGCGGACCGAGATGGGATACCCGTTGCACGGGCACGAACTGTCGGAGGCCATCTCGCCCCTGCAGGCTCGCTGCGGGTGGGCCGTGGGCTGGAGCAAGCCGGCCTTCCGCGGCCGCGCGGCGCTCGTCGCGGAGAAGGAGTCCGGTCCGGCGCGGCGACTGTGGGGCGTGCGGGCGCTCGACCGCGGGGTGCTGCGACCCGGCCTGAAGGTGTTGCGCGACGGAACTCCGGTGGGGGAGACGACGTCCGGCACGTTCTCCCCGACGTTGAAGGTCGGGATCGCGCTGGCGCTTCTCGAGACGGCGGGGGACCCGGCCGCCGGTGACGAGGTCACGGTCGACGTCCGTGGACGCGCCCTGCGCGCCCAGCTCGTCGCGCCTCCGTTCGTGCCCGACCACACCAAGTAGGACCGTGCGGGCGGTTCGATAGGATCAACGGTCATGACCGGTGTCCTCGAATTCGCCCATGTTCCGCACCCCTCGCCCGCTTCCGCGGAACGGCGCGGAGAAGTATTGGCGGATCCCGGTTTCGGCCGGTACTTCACCGATCACATGGTCACGATCGACTACACCGAGGGCCGCGGCTGGCACGACGCCACCGTCCAGCCGTACGGACCGATGCAGCTCGATCCGGCCGCGATGGTGCTGCACTACGGTCAGGCGATCTTCGAAGGTCTGAAGGTCTACCGTCAGCCCGACGGCAGCATCGCGGCCTTCCGCGTCTACTCCAACGCCGAGCGGATGCGCCGGTCCTCGCGGCGCCTGGCGATGGCCGAGCTGCCGGACGAATTGTTCGTCCGGTCCATCGCGGAGCTGGTCGACGCCGACCACGAATGGGTGCCGGCCGCCGGGGGTGAGGAGTCGCTGTATCTGCGGCCGTTCATGTTCTCCACCGAGGCGGGTCTCGGCGTGCGGCCCGCGAACCAGTACCGGTACGTGCTGATCGCCTCCCCGGCCGGCGCGTACTTCCCCCGCGGCGTCAAGCCGGTGAGCGTGTGGATCTCGCAGGAGTACGTGCGGGCCGCCCCGGGCGGCACCGGCGACGCCAAGTTCTCCGGCAACTACGCGGCGTCGCTGCTGGCGCAGGCGCAGGCCGTCGAGCAGGGGTGCGACCAGGTGGTGTGGCTCGACGCCGTCGAGCGCCGCTACATCGAGGAGATGGGCGGCATGAACCTGTGCTTCATCTTCGGTTCGGGCGCCGACGCGAAGCTGGTGACGCCGGAGCTGTCCGGCTCGTTGCTGCCCGGCATCACCCGGGACTCGCTGCTCACGCTGGCCAGGGAGGCCGGCCTCGAGGTGGAGGAGCGCAAGATCTCGGTTCAGGAGTGGGAGTCCGAGGTTGCCGACGGGCGGATCACCGAGGTCTTCGCGTGCGGGACCGCGGCGGTGATCACCCCGGTCGGCACCGTCAAGAGCCGTGACGGCGAGTTCACCGTCGGCGACGGCGAGCCCGGCAAGGTCACCATGGCGTTGCGTGACACCCTCACCGGGATCCAGCGCGGCACCTTCGCCGACACCCACGGCTGGCTGACGACGCTGCGCTGAGGCCGGCGGCCGTCGCTACCCGACGGCCGCGCTCAGCGCCGCCGCCACCACCGTCACCGTCGTCTCGAGGCCGGCTCCGAGCGCGTCGCCGTTGAGGCCGCCGAACCTGCGCACGCAGTGCCGCACCAGCAGCAGTGCGGCCACGAGCCCCACGGCGACCGTCGCCGGACCGGTCCACCAGGCGCCGGGCACGCACCAGGCGGCCGCGACAGCAGCGACGACGGCCCACAGGACGCCCACCCCCAGCGGCTGCGTCCCGGCGACCAGGGCACCGAACCCGCTGCCCGGTGCTGCGGCCACACCGCGGCGGCATGCGAGCACGACCGCGACCCGGCCGGCGGTGACCGCGAGGACCACGGCGAACCAGGATCGAGCGTCGGCGAGCGCCCCGAACGAGGCCGCCTGCGCTCCCAGCACGAGTACCAGGGTGGCCACCCCGAACGGCCCGGCGCCGCCCGACTTCATCACCTCACGTGCCCGCTCCGGCGGCCCGTAGCAGCCGAGCCCGTCGGCGGTGTCGCACAGGCCGTCGAGGTGCATGCCCCGCGTCGCGAGGCCCAGAAATCCCACCCCGATCAGGCCGGCGAGCAGGGGAGCGCAGCCGGCGGCGACGGCCGCCCAGAGCGCGCCCGCGGTGCCCAGGCCCAGCACGAGCCCGGCCACCGGTGCCGCGGCGATGGCCGCGCCCGCCGCGCTGCGATCGATGTGCCCCGGCCCCCGGATCGGCAGCACCGTGAGCCAGGACAGAGCGAGGGCGACGCCGCGCATCAGTCGCCGCGCGGCCCGGCGACCGGCGCGTCGTCCTCGTCGCGGGTGCTCACGCCGGCTTCGGCGAACGTCGCCATGTTCGTGAGCACCGCGACCGCACCGTGCAGGATCGGCAGCGCGGCAACCGCTCCCGAGCCCTCGCCGAGACGCATTCCCAGGTCGACGAGGGGGTCGAGGTTCAGGTGCCGCAAGGCCAGCGTATGGGCCGGTTCGGTGGAGCGGTGCCCGGCGACCCACCAGTCCCGGGCCCCGGGAGCCAGTTCCTCGGCGACGAGTGCGGCAGCGGTGACGACGACCCCGTCGAGCACGACCGGGGTCCGGCGCACCGACGCCTGCGCGAGGTAACCGGCCATCGCGGCGAGGTCGGCACCGCCGGCGGTGCGCAGCAGGGCCACCGGGTTGCGGGCGTGAGGCCGGGCGCGGCGCATCGCGTCGCGGATCGCGGCGACCTTGCGCATCCAGGCGGCGTCGTCGATCCCGGTGCCACGGCCCACCGCCGCGACGGGTTCGGTGCCGGTGAGGGTGGCGATCAGCGCCGTGGCAGGGGTGGTGTTCCCGATACCCATGTCGCCCGCGACGAGGAGGTCGGCTCCCGCGTCGACCTCCTCGTCGGCGACGGTTCGTCCGGCGGCGATCGCCTGCAGGGTCTCCTGCTCGGTGAGCGCGTCCTCCCGGTCGACGGCGCCGCTCGACCGGCGCACCTTGTGCGCGGAGACGGCCGGATCCGTGTCGCCGTCGACGGCCATGTCCACGACCCGGACCCCGGCGCCGGCGACCCCGGCGAGCACGTTGACCGCGGCGCCACCGGCGAGGAAGTTGGCGACCATCTGAGCGGTGACCTCGGGGGGGTACGCGGAGACGCCGCCGCGGGCTACCCCGTGATCACCGGCGAACACCACCACGCGGGGGCGGGCGAACGGCCGGGGCGGGACCTGCCCCTGGCAGGACGCGACCCAGCAGCCCAGTTCCTCCAGCCGGCCGAGGGAACCGGCGGGCTTGGTGAGGTCGCGCTGCCGGCCTTCGGCGCGCCGGCGGACCTCCGGATCGGGCGCGACGACGGGCGGGAAGACGACGTCGGCGGAGGAAACGGATTCGCTGCTCACGGGGCACCTTTCACGAAGTCGCGGAGGCCGAAGCCACCGCTGGACGCTATCAACCCGCTCTGCGGCAGAAAATCGACGGTAGATGGCCTTGCTGCCACTGTCTCGGCCGGGTCGCCGGCGACAGACTGTCCGTCATGAGCCAGGTCGTCGTGATCGTCCTCGTGCTGGCCACGCTCTTCGCCGGGCTCGAGCTCGCGCGGGCCCGTTCCCGTCCCGCGCCGCGCTGGGTGACCCGGGCATGGTGGCGCTGTGACCATTTCCGGCCGCACGATCCGTCGCCCCACGGTGGCGACCCGTCGGCCGGCTGGGTGCGCACCACGATCGACGCGCGCCGGTCGCCGCAGCACTGATCGGCGTGCCGGTTGCCGCAGCACTCACCGGCGTGCCGGTGGGCTGCGGTCAGACGGCGTCGCCGGGGGAGACCCGGGGCAGCGGCGCCCGGAGCTTGCGTATCTGGGAGGCCCGCACGAACGCGTACCACCCGAGACCGAAACCGCCCTCGGTGGTGTCGGGGAAACGGGCCCGGACCTTCTTGTTCACGAGACGGCCGAGGTAGATCCCCTCGATCACCATGAGCACGATCATCGCGAACATCGCGAGCGTCACGTACTGCTGGACCACCGGACCGAGGAACATCGTCATGATGAGGATGAGCGCCATCGGCATGAACAGACCCACGAGGTTGCGGCGGCTGTCCACCAGATCGCGGACGTAGGCCCGCACGGGACCCTTGTCGCGGGGCAGCAGGTACTTCTCCTCGCCGGCGAGCATCCGGGTGCGGCGCTCGCCCGCGGCGGCGCGGCGCTCGGCGGCTCGAGCCTTGCGTTCGTCCTTGGAGAGGGACTGCTTGGCTGCCTTGCGGCGTGCCCGCGCCTCCTTGGCGGTCAACGGAGCCGGAGCGACGGGACCGCGCCGACGCGCTTCGGCCTCCCGGCGCTTCGGAGTGGGACGGCCCTTGCCGGTCGTCCCCTTGCCCCCCTCGGACTGCGGGGCGGCGACGGACTCGGACACACCGAGGTCCTCGTTGTCGGATTCGTCGGAACCGCCGCGGCGTAGCAACTTCACCCCTCCAGGCTATGGGAAAACCGGTCCGGCCGGGAAATCGCCCCCGGTCAGGCCCCCGCGCGGTCCGGTACCGCGCATGAGGAATAGATCCGCGCGCGGTACCGTTGAGGGAACCGGGTTTCACACGAAAGACGAGGGAGCGCCCATGACTGTGCAGGACGAGACCGCCACTCACGGCGTCACCATGACCGAGGCCGCCTCCGCCAAGGCGAAGGCACTGCTCGACCAGGAGGGCCGCGACGACCTCTCGCTGCGCATCGCCGTGCAGCCGGGTGGGTGTGCCGGCCTTCGCTACCAGCTGTTCTTCGACGACCGGACGCTCGACGGTGATCTCACCCGTGACTTCGGTGGCGTCGTCCTCGCCGTCGACCGGATGAGCGCGCCCTACGTCGAAGGCGCGTCGATCGACTTCGTCGACACGATCGAGAAGCAGGGCTTCACGATCGACAACCCGAACGCCACCGGCTCCTGCGCCTGCGGCGATTCGTTCAACTGACGCAGGTCCCGTAGTGCGGCCCCGGCGCGATCTCGCGTCGGGGCCGCACTGCTGTCCGGTGGGTGCGGGTAGCGTGAGATCGATCCCAGTCCTCCGCTGAAAGGCCCAGCCACGTGACCATCGCCGTGACCGGTTCCATCGCCACCGACCACCTCATGCGTTTCCCCGGACGCTTCGCCGAGCAGCTCGTCGCAGACCAGCTCAGCCACATCTCGCTCAGCTTCCTGGTCGACGACCTGGTGGTCCGCCGTGGCGGTGTGGGCGGCAACATCGCCTACGCGATGGGCGTGCTCGGCGGGGCACCGGTGCTCGTCGGAGCGGTGGGCGCCGACTTCGCCGAGTACCGCGCGTGGCTCGAGGGCAACGGCGTCGACTGCAGCCCCGTGCACGTGTCGCAGACCGCGCACACCGCGCGTTTCGTGTGCACGACCGACGAGGCGATGGCCCAGATCGCGTCGTTCTATCCGGGCGCGATGTCCGAGGCGCGGGACATCTCCCTCGCCGGGGTGACCGGGACGCACGGTGTCGACCTGGTCCTGATCGGCGCCAACGACCCGGAGGCGATGGCCCGGCACACCGACGAATGCCGACAGCTCGGCGTGCCGTTCGCGGCCGACCCGTCTCAGCAACTCGCCCGCCTCAGCGGTGAGGAGGCTGCCCGGCTGATCGACGGCGCCGCCTACCTGTTCACCAACGAATACGAGTGGGGACTCCTGCAGCAGAAGACCGGCCTGACGGAGGAGCAGATCCGCGCCATGGTCGGGTTGCGGGTCACCACGCTCGGCGGTAACGGTGTCGAGATCGTCGAACGGGACGGCCGCCGGACGCACGTGGGCGTCGTGCCCGAGCGGGCCAAGGTGGACCCCACCGGCGTCGGCGACGCGTTCCGGGCGGGGTTCCTGCTGGGACACCGGGCGGGCCTCACCCTCGAACGCGCCGCCCAGCTCGGCTCGCTCGTCGCGGTTCTGGTGCTCGAGACGACCGGCACCCAGGAATGGACTTTCGACCGCCCCGACGCGGTCAAGCGGCTGACGGTCGCGTACGGGCAGGCGGCCGCGGACGAGATCGCCGCAATCCTGCCGTGACCGGCCGGTGTGCCTTTTGGGCGGTCCCCACCGCCCAAAAGGCACACCGGCCGCGGAGCGGCCCTACACCTCGACGGGGTACGCCGGCTCCTGGATCTCCGGCACGATGCGCTGCTCGACGAAGATGCCGTGCCAGATCATGAACACCAGCACCGTCCACAGCCGCCGGCTGTGATCGGTCCGGCCCTCGCGGTGCTCGTCGAGCATCCGGGCAACGGCCGCCTTGTCCAGCAGGTGCTCGGTGCCCGACTCGGCGATCACGTCGCGTGCCCAGTCGAACAGTTCGGGTCCGCGCAGCCAGTGCCGCAGCGGCACGGGGAAGCCGAGCTTCGCGCGGTGCAGCACGTGCGGCGGGACGATGCCCTCGAGGGCTCGTCGCAGCGCGTACTTGGTGGTGTTCTTCGTGATCTTCTGATCCAGCGGCACCTGTGAGGCGACGCGGAAGACCTCCGGGTCGAGGAACGGCACGCGCAGCTCCAGCGAATTCGCCATCGTCATCTTGTCGGCCTTGACGAGGATGTCGCCGCGCAGCCAGGTGAACAGGTCGAGATGCTGCATCCGCGCGACAGGATCCCACCCGGCCGAGCGGGCGTAGATCGGCGCGGTGACGTCCTGGTGCGTCCACTCCGGACGGAAGTCGCGCAGCACGGCCCGCAGCTGCGCGTCGTTGAAGCTGCGGGCGTTGCCGTAGTACCGCTCCTCGAGCGTCATCGACCCGCGATGGAGCAGGCTCTTCCCGCGAGTGCCCTCGGGGATGCGCTCCGACAACTTGCCGGCCGCACGCCGCATCGGCTTCGGCAGGTACTCGAACGGCTTCAGCGACAGCGGCTCGCGGTAGATGGTGTAGCCGCCGAACAACTCGTCGGCGCCTTCCCCGGACAGCACCACCTTCACGTGCTTGCGCGCTTCCTTGGCGACAAACCACAGGGGCACCAGCGCGGGATCGGCGACGGGGTCGTCCAGGTACCACACGATCTCGGGGATCGCGGCGGCGAACTCGGCGGGGGAGACGACCTTGACGACGTGGCGCGCGCCGATCGCGGCGGCGGACTCGGCGGCCACGTCGACCTCCGAGTAGCCTTCGCGCTCGAACCCGGTGGTGAAGGTGATCAGATTCGGGTTGTGCCGCATCGCGAGAGCCGCGACGGCCGTGGAGTCGATACCGCCGGACAGGAACGATCCCACCGTCACGTCGGCGCGCATGTGCTTGGCGACGGAGTCCTCGAGCGCCTCCGCGATCTCCCGGTACCGGTCGTCCTCGCGACCCGCGGCGAAGGGACGGACGGGGAACGTCGGCTCGAAGTACCGGGTGATCTCGGGGCGGCCCCCCGGACGCACCCGGGCGAAGCACCCGGACTCGAGCCGCCGGATCTCCGCGTGCAGGGTTTCCGGTTCGGGCACGTACTGCAACACCGTGTAGTGCTCGACGGCGCGGGGATCGAGTCCGGTGCCGATCCCGATCACCTCGGCCAGCTCGAGCAGGCTCTTCTTCTCGCTGCCGAACGCGGTGCCACCCGTGCCCGTGGCCAGGAACAGCGGCTTGATCCCGAACGGATCGCGGGCGAGGAACAGCTCGCGCGTCTCGGTGTCCCAGACTGCGAACGCGAACATGCCGCGAAGTCGTCGCACCGCGTCGGCACCCCAGTGGTGGAACGCGGCGACGATCGTCTCGCTGTCGCCCTCGGTGGCGAACTGTGTCCCGTACTTCTCGGTCAGCTCGGCACGCAGCTCCAGATAGTTGTAGATCTCACCGTTGAAGGTCAGGGCATAGCGCTCCGGAGACTCCGGCGGGCCCCAACGCAGCGGCTGGTGCGAGTGCGCGATGTCGATGATCGACAGCCGATTGAAGCCGTAGACCAGGTCACCGTCGTGCCAGGTGCCGTGCTCGTCGGGTCCGCGGTGGCGCAGGCAGTGCATCGCGGAGTCGACCTTGGCGACGGCGTCGTCGCTGGTGCCGTCAGTGGTCAGTAACCCGAGCAGTCCGCACACGGCGTCCGATACCTCATTCCGGTTGGGATGGATTCGGCCCCCGGGAATGTTGCCGCGGCAGGGACCGACGGTCTGCATGGCAGTATGCCGCAGCCCGGGGGTTGCGGCAGCCGGCGGCCGGTGTCGACCCTGTCGTGAGCAGCGGGCACGCAACGACGCGACACGTTGTGTGCGCCCCGGGGATGGATCGCAGCCGGGTTTGGTCTACGCTGCGTAGTAATTGGGTCTGCCCTCCGGGTGTGCCCTAGTGGAATTGCGGCGATCAGGAAGGCGTGAACGTGGCGCAAGGTCGGATCCTTCGGCGGTTCGGGCTGGCAGCATCTCTCGGTATTGCAGCCCTGCTGCTGACGGGATGCAGCAGCGAGGAAGTCCTGCGTTTCGGCTGGCCGGAGGGGATTACCCCGCAGGCCGAGCGTATGCGTGAGCTGTGGACGTGGTCGGTCGTCGCCGCCCTCGTCATGGGTGTGCTGGTGTGGGGCCTGACCTTCTGGGTGGTCATCTTCCACCGCAAGAAGAAGGACTCGCCGGAGTTCCCGCGGCAGACGGCGTACAACGTGCCGCTCGAGCTGCTGTACACGGCTGTGCCGTTCGTCATCATCGCGGTGCTGTTCTACTTCACCGTGGTGGTGCAGAACTACGTCCTCGAGAAGGAGGACAACCCGAACGTCGTGGTCGACGTCACGGCGTTCCAGTGGAACTGGAAGTTCGGCTACCGCACGATCGATCTCGGTGAGGGCACGGCGCGCTACGAGGGCACCGACGAGATCGCCCAGGCTGCGGTCGCCGGTGACGACGAGGAGCATGCCGGCGGCGAGCACGAGGTGCCGGCACCGATCCACGGTCAGGAGGCCGAGGACCTGTCGTACCTGCACTACAACAAGATCGAGACCGTCGGCACCAGCAGCGAGATCCCGGTCCTCGTCCTGCCGACCGACCGCCGGATCGAGTTCGTGCTCGCCTCCTCCGACGTGATCCACTCCTTCTGGGTGCCGGAGTTCCTGTTCAAGCGGGACGTCAATCCGAACCCGCTGAACAACAGCTCCGATCCCGTCTTCCAGATCTCCGAGATCCAGGAGGAAGGCGCGTTCGTCGGCCGCTGCGCCGAGATGTGCGGCACCTACCACGCGATGATGAACTTCGAGGTCCGCGCGGTGAGCCCGGAGCGGTTCGCGGAGTACATCGAGCTCCGCAAGCCCGTCGAGGACGGCGGTCAGGGCCTGACCAACGCGCAGGCGCTCGAGCGTATCGGCGAGTCCCCGGTCGCGACGTCCACCACCCCGTTCAAGACCGACCGCACCGACCGGGCGGCCAGCGGCGTCGTCACCGCGGGCAACTGACCGGTAACCCTCCGACCAAGGACAAGCTGATATGAAGATCGAAGCCAAGCTCTTCGAAGTCGTGACGGTGTTCTTCGTGCTCGTCGCCATCGTCTACGGAGTGTTCACCGGACTGTCCCGCACGGGCATCGAGTGGGCCGGCCTCACGGCGATCGTGCTCTCGGCGGGCCTGACCCTGATCGTCGGCACCTACTTCCGCTTTGTGGCCCGTCGCCTCGACACCCGCCCGGAGGACTACGAGGAGGCCGAGATCAGCGACGGCGCAGGCGACCTGGGCTTCTTCAGCGCGGGGAGCTACTGGCCGATCCTGCTGGCGGGGGCGGCCGCCTTCGCCGCCATCGCGCTGGCCTTCTTCCAGCCGTGGCTGATCGTCCTCGCCGTGGTGCTGATCCTGGCTGCGGCGGCCGGCCTGGTGTTCGAGTACCACGTCGGACCCGAGAAGCACTGAGCGCACGCAGAAGCACGACGCCCGCGGGGCGGCCTCATCGTGAGGCCGCCCCGCGGGCTTCTGCGTCTCCGGGAGCACCGTGCTGCGGACGACGGTCGGGGGTCACCGTGGCGACCGGCCCGAGGCGAGGTCGCGGGGCACGGGACCGACACCGGCATGCCGGCCCGGCAGAGTCGCGGCGTGCAGCTGTCCCGGTCCGCGGCCCCGGCGAGCTGCCAGAGCGTCCGCGACCACCCCGGTGACGAAGGCGTACACCGCCTTGTGCAGGACGTCGACCACCAGTTCCGAGCGTGGCCACGTCTGTGGCGGGGCACCGACCCCGGTGGCATTCTCCAGGATCTGATCGTTGGTCAGCCGCAGAACCGTGAACTTCGCGGACGCCCACGGCCCTCGTAACCCCACCTCCGACACCACCGACCGCACTATTCTCAGCACGGCACCCTGCCCGTAGTGCACGGCCCGGTTGTCGAGCTGCTGCCGTACGACCTCGCCTGGAACGGTTTCGCCCTGGTGCTCCTCGTCGGGGGCGCGGTCCTGCGGGTGCGGGCAGTCCGTGCGGACCACCGGTAGGCGGCGACGGCATGCACGACCACTCGATGCTCGCCCCGGGCAGTCCGGGGCTGCTGCACCTGCTCGTGGTCGTCGTCGCCGCGGCAATCGCCGGTACCTACCTTGCCGCGTCGAGCCGTCTTCGGCGGCGCGGCGACGTCTGGTCGCGGGCACGGGATGCGTCCTTCGTCGCCGGGTGTGCGATCGTCGCTGCGGCGACCGTGCCCCTGCCGGTGCCGGCTTTCACCGGCCACATGGGTGTCCACTTGGGGGTGGGGATGGTGGGCCCGGTGCTGCTCGTGCTCGCACGCCCCGTCACGCTCGCCTTGCGAGCGGTGCAGCCGGGTCCCGCGCGACGGGCGCTGGTGTCGGTAGCGCACTCGGGGCCCGTCGCGGTGCTCACAGCTCCGCCGGTTGCGGCCGTTCTCGATCTGGGTGGGCTGTGGCTGCTGTATCGCACCGGCCTGTTCGCGGTCATGCACCATAGTCTGCTGCTCGGGGCGGTCGTCCATCTGCACGTGTTCGCGGCCGGGGTGCTGTTCGCCTACGCGATCTGCCAGGTGGACCCCGTCCGGCACCGCTACGGTCTCGGATCGCGGGCAGCGGTCCTGTTCCTCGCCGGGACGGCACACGCGATCCTGGCCGAGAGCCTCTACGCGTCCCCACCGCCCGGTCACGAGGTCGCCACGTCGGATCTGCAGGCCGGTGCGTTGGTGATGTACTACGGCGGTGACCTCGTCGAGGTGGCGCTCGCCGTCGTGCTGGCCGTGGAGTGGTACCGCCGTACCGGCCGGGACCGGGCCCGGAGCGTCCGCCGGGACGCAGCCGAGGGCCCCCACGCTCCTCCTCGGACCGGTGTCGGCGCGACGCCGCGTGGGCACCGGAGTGCCGACACACCCGGACGGTAGCGGGCGGTCGCCCCGGGCGTCTGCCGAGGTGGGGGAGCGGTCGGATGCGCGCACGCGGCTCGGAGGGGTGCGGGATGCCCGCGAACGGCAGAGGCCCCGAACCGCGTGCGGTTCGGGGCCTCCGGCTTCGGACGGGCGTCAGTGCGTCCGGCCGTCACCGTCCGTCGGCGTGCCGTGGACGCGTTCCTGGTACTCGCTCAGGACCGTGCGCTGCTCGACCTCCGCCTCGTGGTGCGCCGTCTCGAGGGCGGTCGCCTCCTCGGCCGGGTCCGCGCTCCACCAGCTGCCCGCGCCGGGCTTGCCGGCGGTGCCGAGCTTGTTCATGCGCTTGGGCACCGGAGCACCCTGGTACTCGAGCGGGACCGGATGGCCGTGCTCGTCCACCGGGCCGAGCGGCTGGTGGATCTCGATGTACTCGCCGTGCGGCAGGCGACGGACAATGCCCGTCTCGATGCCGTGCTCGAGCACCTGACGGTCGCTGCGCTGCAGGCCCAGGCAGAACCGGTAGGTCAGGTAGTAGGCGAGCGGCGGGCCGAGCAGGATGCCGATGCGGCCGATCCACGTCATCGCGTTCAACGAGATGTCGAACTTGTAGGCGATGATGTCGTTGATGCACATGATGGTCGCGATGGCGTAGAAGGTCAGGGCCATCGCGCCGATCGCGGTCCGGACCGGGACGTCCCGCGGACGCTGCAGCAGGTTGTGGTGCGCGTCGTCCTTGGTGAACTTCTTCTCGATCCACGGGTAGGCGATCAGCACCGCGAAGACCAGGCCCATGATCACCGCGATCCAGAACACCGCGGGGATCGTGTACCGGCCGAACAGGTAGATCTCCCAGGCCGGCCAGATCCGGGCCAGGCCGTCCGTCCACATCATGTAGATGTCGGGCTGCGAGCCGGCGGACACCTGCGACGGGTTGTACGGGCCGATGTTCCAGACCGGGTTGATCTGGAGCAGACCGCTCATCAGGGCCAGCACCGCGAAGGTGATGGCGAAGAACGCGCCGGACTTGACGGCGAACACCGGCAGGATCCGGACGCCCACGACGTTCTGCTCGGTACGGCCGGGGCCGGGGAACTGCGTGTGCTTCTGGTACCAGACGAGCGCGAGGTGGGCTGCGATCAGGGCGAGAATGATGCCCGGAAGCAGCAGGACGTGCGCGACGTACAGGCGCGGGATGATGAGCATGCCCGGGAAGTCGCCGCCGAAGATCAGCCAGTGCATCCACGTGCCGATCACCGGGATGCTGATGGTGATGCCGGACAGGGCGGCGCGAAGACCGGTGCCGGAGAGCAGGTCGTCGGGCAGCGAGTAGCCGAAGAAGCCCTCGAACATCGCGAGGATCAGCAGCAGCGAGCCGATCACCCAGTTCGCTTCGCGCGGACGGCGGAACGCACCGGTGAAGAACACGCGCAGCAGGTGCACGATGATCGACGCGGCGAACATCAGCGCAGCCCAGTGGTGGATCTGCCGGACGAACAGACCGCCGCGCACCTCGAACGAGATGTCCAGGGTCGTCTCGTACGCGCGCGACATCGTGACGCCGCGCAGCGGGGTGTAGGCGCCGTCGTAGACGACGTGCGCGAGGGACGGATCGAAGAACAGCGTCAGGTACACGCCCGAGATCAGCAGGATCACGAAGCTGTACAGCGCGATCTCACCCAGGAGGAAGGACCAGTGGGTGGGGAACACCTTGTTGATCTGACGCCGCAACCCGGCCGCCGGGTGATAGCGCGAGTCGATGTTCTCCGCCGCGTGGGCGGCGCGGGACGGTGTTGCAGTACTCACGGGCGACGCTCCCAAAATGCCGGACCGAGAGCCTCGATGAAGTCGCCGCCGGCGACGAGGAAGCCCTCTTCGTTCACTGTAATAGGCAACTGCGGCAGTGCGCGAGCAGCAGGACCGAACAGGGGCTTGCCGTACTCCAGAGCATTGAACTGCGACTGGTGGCAGGGGCACAGGATGCGGTTGGTCTGCTGTTCGTACAGCGAGGTCGGGCAGCCCAGGTGGGTGCAGATCTTCGAGTAGGCGAAGTAGTCGCCGTAGTTGAAGCTCTCCTGGCCCTTGCGCTTGATCACCTTCGCGGTGTCCTCGGTGCGCAGGCGGATCAGCATGACGGCGTTGCGGATGCCGCGCAGGCCCTCGAGGAGGGCCTGCTCGTCACCGCGGTCGGACTCGCGGAACGGGAACACGGTCTCCATGCCGCCGGCGTCGAGGTCCTCCGGGCGGACCAGGACGATGTCGTTCACGCGCCCGGTGTCGCGTCGCAGGTAGATCGTCTCGCCCGGGTACCGGGGGGTCCAGCCCGAGACCCACAGCGGGGAGTCGTCGCCTTCGGCCCAGGGGTTCTTGATCAGGCCGCCGAGCGGCATGATCAGGCCGAGGCCGAGGGCACCGCCACCGAACAGCGCCGTGCGCTTGATCAGCTTGCGGCGCGGCAGCGTGGAGGTGTCCAGCGAGTCGGAGAGCTCGGCGACGATCGTGCGCCGGTCGACCTCCGAGGAGACACCGTCGTGCCGATCCTGGATCGACACCTCCTCCGGAATGAACTTCTTGGTGAACTGCACCGCACCGACGCCGACGCCGAGGATGGCCAGACCCAGGGTCAGGCCCAGCAGCGGCGTGTACAGGTTGTACAGCGCGTAGTTGTCCTCCCCGGGGCCCTGGTACTCCCACGGCCAGAAGATGAACACCGCGATGAACGCGAGGGCCGACACGCCCGCCAGCCCGAACCAGAAGGCGACGTTGCGTTCCGCGCGCTTCTCGGCGCGGGTGCCGCCGACGGGCCAGCGATCCTTGCGGAACGCCACGTCCACACCGTCGAGGTTGGTGCCGAGCGCGACGAGATCGTCGCGGCTCATCTGATCGAGATTCTCGATCGTGTGCTTGTTCGGCGTTTCGCCGCCACTCATGACCTTGCTCCGATCCACAGTGCCGCACCCACGACGGCGACGATCCCGACCACCCACATCGTCGGGCCCTCGGAGGCGGGGCCGAAGCCGCCCAGGCCGTATCCGCCGGGGCTCTGCGTCTCGCTGGACGCCTTGACGTAGGCGATGATGTCCTGCTTCTCCTCCAGCGTGAGCTGACGATCGGAGAACTTGGGCATGTTCTGCGGACCGGTCAGCATCGCGGTGTAGATCTGCTGCTCGTTCGCCGGGTCGAGGACGGGCGCGAACTTGCCGGACGACAGTGCGCCACCCCGGCCGGTGAAGTTGTGGCACGAGGCGCAGTTCTGGCGGAACAGTTCGCTGCCGCGCGCGACGTCGTCGCCGCGCAGCGAGGACTGCGCGATCTCACCGTTCTCGTCGCGGATGAGCGTGGGGCCGCCACCGTTGGCCTGGATGTAGGCGCCGAGGGCGTCCGTCTGGGCCGCGTCGAACTTCGGCGTCTTGCGCAGGGCCTGGGCCTCGTTGCGCATCATCGGCATGCGGCCGGTGGAGACCTGGAAGTACACGGCTGCCTCGCCGACACCGATCAGGCTCGGGCCGCGGTCCTGCACACCCTGCAGGTTGGCGCCGTGGCACGTGACGCAGGAGGTCTCGTAGAGCTGCTTGCCTTCGCGGATCAGTGCCGACTGATCCTCGTTCGCCGTCGCCACCTGCGGCGCGGGGGTCAGCGCGGAGGCGAGGAAGCCCGCGCTGAGCAGGCCGAGGGCGAGCACCAGCGCACCGGTGACGCGGCGGCGCAGCTTGCGCTGACGGCGGGACTTGGCGGACGCGGCCGCGGACTGACCGGGCATGTCACCCTCGGAAGCGAGAGGTGGGGATGAACTCATCTGTATCCCTTTGGTATGTCGGGACGGACTGGACGTCAGGGGGCTGCCTGGGCGTTCAGCTGGCTAACGGATGAAATAAATCGTGGCAAACAGCGCAATCCACACGATGTCGACGAAGTGCCAGTAATAGGAGACGACGATCGCTGCGGTGGCCTGCGCCGGCGTGAACTTGCTGACCCTCGTGCGTACGAGGAGGAACACGAAGGCGACGAGGCCGCCGATGACGTGGAGGCCGTGGAATCCGGTCGTGATGTAGAAGACCGACCCCCAGACCATGCTCGAGATCGTCACGCCTTCCGCGACCAGCTGGGTGTACTCGAAGCCCTGGCCGAGCACGAAGAACGTGCCCATGGCGAGGGTGATGAGGTACCACCGCCGGAGGCCGAACACGTCGCCGCGTTCGGCGGCGAACACGCCCATCTGGCAGGTGAAGGAGGAGGCGATCAGCACGAGGGTGACCGGCACCGCCAGCGCCAGATTGAGATGGACAGGCTCCGGCGGCCAGTTGCCGTCGGCCTGTGCCCGGGCCACGAAGTACATGGCGAAGAGCCCTGCGAAAAACATGAGCTCACTGGACAACCACACGATGGTGCCGACGCTGACCAGATTGGGCCGGTTCAGCGAGTGCACGCGCTGGGTGATTGCAGTTCCTGAAGTCCCTACTGCGCTCGTCACGTTCGCAAGTATGACTGGTCGTAGTAACTCTTGGGCACTCGGGGCTGAAATCGGCGCGTCTTTGCTGGTGACCGGCCTGTGAGTCCCCGATCCGGGGGGTCGTCGCGCCCCGTCGCCGAGCATGGGATCGTGGTGCGATGAGCAGTGGTGCAGGGGTGTGGAGCCGGGTCCGCCGGGTGTTCTCACGCAGGCGTCCGGAGCCGCTCGATCCGTCGCGGCCGGACCTGGTGGTGGTGGTCTCGTCCTTCGACGACGTCGAGGCCTGTTCGACCGCCCTCGAGCGGGGCTCGGCGTCGGAACCGGCCTGGTCCCCGGAAGCGGAAGCCGTGCTGCGCCATCACCTCGAACTGCCGGCCGATTCGGTGGATCAGGCGATCGCCCTCTGTGGACGGGACGGGTACGCCCCCGCACAGCCCGCGCGTCCCGCCGGGACCGGCCTCGAGGCCGTCCTGCTGCAGCGGGTGCAGGTGCTCGATGCGCTGCACTGTTCGCAGGAACGGTCGCGGATGGCCTCCCTCGCCCAGCGCCTGGGCGGCACCGCGCTGGGGTGGGACGCCCTGCAGCCGGCGACGGGCGCTGACTAAGCTCCTCCGTGCGCCGCCGACGACGGCGTCGGACAAAGGAGCGAGATGCGGCGAGGGCAGGTGCGATGAACGCTGGACGACAGGCGGATGCGGTGGCCCGGAGCTGGCCGGCGGTCCTCGGTGCGCTCACCGCCGGACGCGACCTCGCCCGGGCGGAGGCCCAGTGGGCGATGGACGAGATCATGTCCGACAACGCCACGGCCGCGCAGATCGCCGCGTTCGGCGTCGCGCTGAAGATGAAGGGCGAGACCCCCGAGGAACTGCTCGGCCTCGCCGACTCGATGCTCGCTCATGCGCGCCTGGTGCCGGTGGACGACGACGTCGTCGACATCGTGGGCACCGGAGGGGACCGGGCGAACACGGTCAACATCTCCACCATGGCGTCGCTGGTGGTGGCGGCGTGCGGGATCCGGGTCGTCAAGCACGGCAACCGGGCGGCGTCGTCGAAGAGCGGCGGCGCGGACGTGCTCGAAGCGCTGGGCGTGCACATCGACCTCGGTCCCGAGGCCGTCGCGGAGTCGGTCGCCGAGGCCGGTATCGGCTTCTGTTTCGCACCCGTCTACCACCCGGCGCTCCGGTTCGCAGCCGCACCGCGCAAGCAGATCGGCATTCCCACGGTGTTCAACGTGCTCGGGCCGTTGACCAACCCGGCCCGGCCCCGCGCCGGCCTGATCGGATGCGCCTTCCCGGAGTTGATCGGCACGGTCGCCGGGGTCCTCGCCGAGCGGGGCAACTCGGCCCTCGTCGTGCGCGGCGACGACGGTCTCGACGAACTGACCACGTCCACGACGTCGACGGTGTACGTCGTCCGGGACGGCCACGTGAGCACCGTGAGCCTCGATCCCACCGACCTGGGCGTCGCCCGGGTGCCGCTCGAGGCGCTGCGCGGCGGCGACGCCACCGACAACGCCGTGATTGCGCGGGCGGTCCTCGCCGGGGAGCACGGCCCGGTGCGCGATGCGGTCCTGCTCAACGCCGCCGGGGCGATCGCCGCCTTCCGGGGGTTCGAGGGGTCGCTCGCCAGTGCCCTGGCGGCGGGGATGCAGACCGCAGCCGAGGCGCTGGACTCGGGCGCTGCGGCGGCTGTCCTCGCTCGCTGGGCCGAGGTGACCACCCGGCTCGCCGCCGGGTCGAGGTGACCACCCGGCTCGCCGCCGGGTCGAGGTGACCGCGGGGCGGACCGGGCATCCGTCCTATTCGCCGATCGAGAACCCGGCCTCGACATCGGCGCTCGAGTACGACTGGAAGGCGATGTGCGTCGCCGTCTTGGCCACGCCCTCGAGTTTGTTGATCCCGCGGGTGACGACCTCGGCGATCTCTTCGTGGTCCCGCACCCGCAGCAGCGCGATCAGGTCGATGTCGCCGGCGCAGGAGTACACCTTGTCGACACCGGCCAGATCCGCGACCGCCTGAGCGGTCTCCGGAATCCGGTGGGCGTCGGCGTGGATCAGGACGATGGCGTGGATCATGAGCTCTCCTCGGCTGCCGGGAACGGACGTGCGGGCGAGCACTCAGCGTAGGGGGTGCGCGACCGGGACCGGCTCGGCCCCGGCACGTGCCGTCCGGGCGAGTTCACCCCACTGCGCCCAGGCGCCGGCGCCGCGAAGCGGCTCGGACCAGCCCTGGGAGGTTCGGACGATGCGGACCCCGTCGTCGTGGAGCCAGCGGACCAGCAGGCCGAGTTCCTCGACGAGCGCGCCGCGCAACGGCGCCGTCGTCGGCCGCACCGTCTCGGCTGCCGCGACGATCGCGTCGACCACGGGCATCGGCGGGACGCCGCGCGGAGCGACTCCCGCCCCCGCGAGCCGGCCCGCCCGGATCACCGCGAACTCCCAGCCGCCCTCGACGCGCCGGCGGGCGGCGACCAGCTCGTCCACCGCCGCGAGCGCGGCCAGGCGCTGCGTCCGGCGCAGTGCGAGCACGGCGTCGGCCGTCCGGTCCCGCAACCGGGCCGCGCTCTCGAACAGTTCGGCAGCGCCGAGGTGTTCGACACGCCGGCGCATCCGATGCAGCGGCTCGTCGTCGTCGCCGCGAAGCAGGGCGCGGGCGAGATCCACCTGCTGCGCGTACTCGGCGGGTGTCTGCAGTCCGGCTACTGCGGCAGCGCAGGCTCCGACGGCGTCCGGCGGGCAGTGCTCGCCGTGGCGCTTCGTGCGGGGGATCCGGCGGGTGCAGGTCCGAAGGCGGCAGAACTCGGCGACGGTGGTGGCGACGGCGGCGGCGTCGGCCCGCGACGAGAACGGGCCGACGGCGTCGACGGTGGGGCCGCCGACCGGATGCGGGGGAGCCGCGGCGGGTGTCCGCACGACGGACAGCCGGGGGAACGCCTCGTCGGTGAGGGTGATCCACCAGCCCCGGGCGGGGAACTTGGAGCGGCGGTTGTAGGGCGGGGCGTGCGCGGCGAGCAGCCTCAACTCCCGCACCCCCGCCTCGAGGGCATGGGCGCATTCCACGTGGTCGATCCGGGTGGCGAGCGCCACCATCTCCCTCAGCCGGGGCCGGGTCTCGGAACCGGTGAAGTAGTTGCGCACGCGGCGGCGCAGGTCGACGGCCGTACCGATGTACAGCACCTCGTCGGAGGGCCCGCGGAACAGGTACACACCGGGCCGTCGCGGCAGGTGTGCCGCGAGGGACCGCTTGGCGCGTTGCTCCGCGGTGACCGCCGGCAGATAGTCCCGCAGTTCGGTGAGGCTGTGGACGCCCTGGTTCCCGACGCGCTCGATGAGCGCGTGCAGGACGTCGACGGTGGCGCGGGCATCGTCGAGAGCACGGTGCGTGGGCGTGGTGGACACACGGAACAATTCGGCCAGCGCCGACAGTCGCACGGACGGGGCCTCGTCCCGGCCGAGCACGCGGCGGGCGAGCTTGACCGTGCACAGCACCGTGAACCGGGGCCACGCGACCTCGGCGCGGGACGCTGCGGCCCGCAGGAACCCGACGTCGAAGCCCGCGTTGTGCGCGACGAGCACGGCCCCGGCGGCGAACTCGAGGAACGAGGGCAGAACCTGCTCGATCCGGGGCGCGGAACGCACCATGGCGGTCGTGATGCCGGTGAGCTGGACGATGTTCGGCGGGATCGAACGGCCCGGGTCGACGAGCGTGGCGAACTCGCCGAGAACCTCGCCGCCACGGATCTTGACCGCGCCGATTTCCGTGATGGCGTCGTCCGTGGAACTGCCGCCGGTGGTCTCGAGGTCGACGACGACGAACAACGTCTCCCGCAACGGCGTGTCCAGTTCGTCGAACCCGAGCTGCACCCCGACGGCGGGATCGGGTCGGCGGGGCACGGTCACGTCGTCAGGGTAGGAGTCGGGTCCGACACCGCGGGGAGGGGGATCCGGCACGCCGGCAGAGGGATCCGACACCGCCGGGTGGGGGAAGAGGGGGGTCGGACGCCCGGAGTCGGCTCGACGAGACGAGGATCACATCGTCGATCGCCCGGGCGGGTGTGGGCGGCGTGCCGACGGGGTAACAACGCGGGTGGTGCGGTGGGACGTGTCGCCGCGGTGGGCGGTGTCGCGGGCGTCCTCGCCGCCGCGATCGCCCGCGAGACCTGCGACGACGTGGCAGCGGGCCGGTGGTCGGCGCGGGACGTGCCGGAGGTGGCCGCCGTGCCGTCGTCCTTCGAACCGACCGTTACGTTTCCGTGATCGAACGGCCGGAGCCGTCCGGCCCGAATCGGGCATATCCGTCAATCCGCGGCGCGTACGGCGCGGGCGGTCGACATCCTCCGATGCGATTTCGTAATCTTTTCGAGACCAAGCGGTGAGGATGTCGAACCACCAGAGGGGAGACGCCGCTCGGTCACCGCCTAATCGGCGCATCCGCAACGGGTGCCCGAGCCGGGGACCCACGTTGTCCTCTGGGGTGAATCCCTCCGACCGCACCCGCGGAACGGGGGGTAGGGCTGATCTTCCCAGCCCGAACCCGTCAGCTAACTCGGTCGGCGGACGAACGGAAGAAATGGAGCAAACCCCTCGTGGCGTCTCAGATTTCCAAGCGCACCGTCCGGCGCGCTGTCGTTGCCGGTGCCCTCGCTCTCGGTGCGGTCACCGTCTCTGCCGGACCCGCACTCGCCGAGCCGGTCACCATCCCCGGCGTCGGCTCGTTCGACCTGCCGGCCGGCGTGACCCTCCCGCCGGAGGTCGCCAACCTCGTCCCGCCGGCCCCGCAGGGTGCCGCACCGGCTCCGGCCGCGCCCTTCAGTGCGCCGGTCACCTCGGTCGCCCAGCGCGCCGTGGACGCAGCCCACAGCAAGCTCGGCGCCCCCTACGTCTACGGCGCCGCCGGTCCGAATGCCTTCGACTGCTCCGGCCTGGTGCAGTGGGCCTACAAGCAGGCCGGTCTGAACCTGCCGCGCACGAGCTACGACCAGGCCGCCGCCGGCAGGGCCGTGGACGTCTCCGCGCTGCAGCCCGGCGACGTCGTGTCGTTCTACGGCGGTAGCCACTCCGGCATCTACATCGGCAACGGCAACGTCATCCACGCGTCGACCTCGGGTCAGCCCGTGAAGATCGCGCCGATGAACTCGATGCCGGTCGACGGGGCCCGCCGCTACTGAGCGACGACTCCACGACTGTCACGCACTGCAGCGGGGGCGGACCGGTCGACGCCGGTCCGCCCCCGCTGACGCTCCGGACGGGCACTACCGGCGCAGGGTGAGCTACCGGCGGGTAGACACGAACCGGAGCCCTTCCGTAACCTGATCGAGATTTTTCGGGTAACGGGTGCGCAACGTCGAACGAAAGGACCTGGTCCCGTGGTGGTGGACAGGACGAAACGGTCGCTTCGGGCGCTGATGATCGGGGTGCTCCTCGCGGTGTTCTCGGTGGCCGTCCCGGCCGGTGCCGATCCGGTGGGGGAGAGCCCCACCGCCGCACTGGAACGGCTGGCCGAGTTGTCGCGCAAGTCCGAGCAGACCACCGAGGCGCTGCACAACGCCGGAATCGACCTCGACGCGAAGGTCGAGGCCCAGCGGGCCGCCGAGGCAGCTCTGGCGCGCGATCGCGAGGCGCTGGCCGCCGCGGAAGCGGAACTGGCCGTCTTCCGGCCCACCGTGGACAAGCTCGCCGTCGCCAACTATCGCGGCGCCCGCACCAACCGGCTGTTCGCCCTGATGGTCAGCGATTCGCCCCAGCAGCTGCTCGACCAGATGTCGGCGCTCGACGTCATCGCCCACCAGACCGCCGACCAGGTCGCGGGATTCCGCACCGCGTCGGCCGCGGCCGCGGAGGCTGCGCTCGCATCCGAGCGTTCGGCCGACGAGGCCCGCGCCGCCGCCGAGCAGGCCCAGGTCGTGCGGGACGAGCTGCAACGGCAGCAGAGCGAACTCGAGGCCCGGATCGACGAGGTGCTCGCGGCCTTTGCCGACCTGAGCGCCGAGGAGAAGGCCACCCTGGCCGGCGCCCCCTTCCCCCCGGGATTCGATGCCGAGAAGATCCTGTCGAGTCTGGCCCCCGGCAGCGGCAGCGGCGCCCTGCAGGCCGGCATGACCCGGATCGGCAGCCCGTACAGCTGGGGTGCCACCGGCCCGTCCGAGTTCGACTGCTCCGGCCTGGTGGTGTGGGCCTACAAGCAGATCGGCAAGAACCTGCCGCGGTCGAGCCAGGCCCAGGCGCAGGGGGGCACCCCCGTCCCGCGGGATCAGCTCCAACCCGGCGACGTCGTGACGTTCTACGACGACGCCTCGCATGTGGGGCTGTACGCGGGCAACGGCAACGTCCTGCACGCCTCCACCTACGGCGTGCCGGTCAAGGTTGCCCCGATGGACAGGATGCCGTTCCACAACGCCCGCCGGTACTGACGTCCGTCGCGCCCACCCCCGCGGCGCGGTCGTGGGCGCGACCTACACTGGCCGCCGTGCCCGCGCCCTACTCGTCGCCCCGTCCCCCTGGCAGTCGCCGGTGGGAACGGCTCGGTGTCGCCGGACTGGTCGTCGCGGTCGTGGCCGTCGGTCTCTCGCTCGCGTTCACGCCCGACGACGGCCCGGCCGAACCGGCGTCGCACCGCGCCGTGCAGGGACTGCTCGATGCATGGTCCCGGGCCGTGCGCACCGCCGACCGGGCGGTGCTCGCCACCGTCGTGGATCCCCGCGCCCGCCCGGGTCTGCTCGAGGCGGAGGTGCGCCGCGCCGAAGCCCTGGCCGCGTTGCCGCTGGCGGACTTCGCCTACGAGCTCGGACCGGACCTCGGGACCGACGTCACCGGCGACCTGGTGGCCCGGCTCGGCGCCGACGAGGCCCGTGCCCTCACCGTCCTGCTGCGCTACGCCGTCGAAGGGATCGACGACGAACCCACGCGCAAGCCCGTGACGGTGGTCCTCGCCCGCCGGGGAGAGCGGTGGCACCTCGTCGACGACCGCCCGCTGCCGGGTACGGACACCACCACCTGGCGGGGGCCGTGGGACTTCGGCCCACTCGAGGTCCGGGCAGTGGAGACCGGGGCCGGGAACCGGTCCCTCGTCGTGGGCCACCCCGAGCACTCGTCCCTCGTCGCCGACATCGCCGCCGAACTCGCCTCCGCCGTCGAGGCCGTGGACGCCGTGTGGGGAACCGGATGGCCCCGCCGCGCCCTCGTGCTCGTCACCGCCTCGCACGACGAGTTCACCGCGCAGGTCGGCAGCCGCTACAACGGCGCGGACATCGCTGCCGTCGCGGTCTCCGACGTTGTCGACCACGAGCGGGGCCGGGCCACCGGTCAACGCATCGTCTTCAGTCCCGCCGCCGAGCAGCGGCTGGACGAGGCGGGGCTGCGGGCGATCCTGCGCCACGAACTCACCCACGTCGCGGCGCGCACCGACACCGTGGACGGGTCGCCGCTGTGGATCCTCGAGGGCTATGCCGACTACGTGGGCTACCGCGGTGCCGGCGGCGACCTCGCCGCGATCGCGCCCACCCTCGCCGCGGTCGTCGCCGAGCGCGGGGCGCCGAGCACGCTGCCCGCGGACGCCGAGTTCGCCGGCGACGGCGCGCGTCTGGCGTACGAGAGCGCGTGGTCGATCGCGGCGTTCGTCGCCGAGGAGTTCGGCAGCGAGCGGCTCACCGCCCTGTACCGGCGGCTGTCCGCCGGGCCTGCCGACACCCGGGAGCTCGACGCCGCCCTCGGCGACGTGCTCGGTGTGGACGCGGATCAGCTCGTCGACCGATGGGGGAGCCGGCTCGAGAGGCAGGTGCCGGCTCCCGTCGGCTGACCCGCCGTCCGGACCCACCGCGGCACCGCCTACGGTGAGCGCATGCCCCGAACGCTGCTGGTCACCAACGACTTTCCGCCCCGGCCCGGGGGGATCCAGTCCTACCTGCAGGCGTTCGCGGCCCAGGTGCCGCCCGACGACCTGGTCGTCTACGCCCCGCGATGGCGAGGGGACAGTCACGTGACGTTCGACGCCCGGCAACCCTTCGAGGTCGTCCGCCACCCCACGACCCTGATGTTGCCGACCCCCGCCGTGGCCCGGCGGGCGGCCCGGCTGATGACCGATCGCGGCTGCGAGACCGTGTGGTTCGGCGCTGCGGCGCCGCTGGCCCTGCTCGCTCCCGGGTTGCGTCGCGCCGGCGCCCGCCGGATCGTGGCCAGCACCCACGGGCACGAGGTCGGCTGGTCGATGGTGCCCGCCGGACGGCGGGCGCTGCGCCGCATCGGCAACACCACCGACGCCGTCACCTACGTCAGCCGGTACACCCGCGGTCGATTCGCCTCGGCGTTCGGGCCCGGCGCAGGTCTCGAGCACCTGCCGTCCGGCGTGGACACCGAGGTGTTCCGGCCGGATCCAGCGGCGCGCGCGGACCTGCGCGCCCGGTACAGGCTCGGGGACCGCCCCACCGTGCTGTGCCTGTCCCGGCTCGTGCCGCGCAAGGGCCAGGACATGCTCATCCGTGCACTGCCCGAGATCCGGCGCCGTGTCGACGGGGCGGTGCTCGTGATCGTCGGCGGTGGCCCGTACCACGACCGCCTCCGCAAGCTGGCCCGCACGGTCGGAGTCGAGGACCACGTCGTGATCACCGGAGGAGTGCCGGCCGCCGAGCTCGCCGCCCACCACACCCTCGCGGACGTGTTCGCGATGCCGTGCCGTACGCGCGGCGCCGGCCTCGACGTCGAGGGTCTCGGAATCGTCTATCTCGAGGCCTCCGCCACCGGGGTGCCCGTGGTGGCGGGCCGCTCCGGCGGCGCGCCGGAAACCGTGCGGGAAGGAGAGACCGGTGTCGTCGTCGACGGCACGTCGGTCGCGGCGGTGGCGGCCGCCGTCGCCGACCTGCTCGCCGACCGCGACCGCGCGGCGGCGATGGGCGCGGCGGGCCGCGCCTGGGTGGGCGCCGAATGGCGGTGGGACGTGCTCGGCGAGAAGCTGCGGCGTCTGCTGGCCTGACGTGCCGACCGTCCGGCCCCGACCCCATGCAACCCCCTGGACGAGCCGGGACCGGCCATGTGTGAAGCTGTCCCCGTGAGCAGCATTCAGGTGGCCGATCAGGCCTTCATCGCCGCGGCGCCGAGGCGGATCGCGGCCGAGATCGCCCAGCCCCACCGCTGGCGTTCGTGGTGGCCCGACCTGGACCTCACGGTCCGAGAGGACCGAGCCGAGAAGGGCATCCGATGGTCGGTCGGCGGGGCGCTGACCGGCACGATGGAGGTCTGGCTCGAGCCGATGCTCGACGGCGCGATCGTGCACTACTTCCTGCACTGCGAACCGGCCGGGATGCCGCCGGAGAAGGCGGGGGGGTGGGATCTCGCCGCCATGAATCACCGGCGCCGCGTCGCCGGCAAGGTCATGACGTTCGACGTCAAGCGGCGGCTCGACGCCGGGCGCGCCGCCGGCGAACCTCCACAGGACCCCCGCCCCTGACCGACGGGGCCGTACCTGCAGGCGACGAGCCCGCACCGGAACTACTACGGTGTGATAGACAGCGGTTCCCGCGTGTGCCGATCCGGTAGGACGAGGGGACAGACGGAAAGGAAGCGTTCGTCGCATGGCCGAGAAGACCAAGCGGTCGATCACCATCGATGCTCCGTCGGATCGGGTGATGGCCGTGATCGCCGATTTCGACGCGTACCCGGCCTGGGTCTCGGCAGCGAAATCCGTGGAAGTGCTCGCCGTCGAGTCCGGAGGCCGCGCCGAACGGGTCCGGTTCGTGCTCGACGCAGGCGTGGTGCGCGACACGTACGAGCTGGTCTACGAGTGGGCTTCCGACGGCCGGTCGGTCAGCTGGGAGCTCGTCGCCGGGGAGATCCAGAAGGCCCAGTTCGGTTCCTACATCCTCACCGAAGCGCCGGAGGGCGGCACCACCGTGTACTACGAGCTGACGGTGGACCTGACCATCCCGATGATCGGACTGTTCAAACGGAAAGCCGAGAAGGTGATCACCGACACCGCGCTGAAGGAACTCAAGAAGCGGGTGGAAGGCTGAGCGGGCTCGCCGGGCGGCCCGGCCCCGCCGCCGTGCGGCTGTTCGTCGGCAAGGGGGGCGCCGGAAAGACGACCCTCGCCGCGGCGACCGCCCTCGCGGCAGCCCGCTCCGGAGTTCCCACCCTCGTCGTCTCGCTCGATCAGGCGCACTCGCTGACCGACGTGCTGGCCGTCGATCCGGCGTCGACCGGGTCCGTGGACGCCCGCATCGTGCCGGTCGCCGAGGGTCTCGACGCGCTGGAAATCGATTCGCTCGCGCTGCTCGAGCAGCGGTTTGCGCTCCTGACCGCGCTCGCCGCCGCGGGCGGTGCCCACGGGCACGGTGACCGGTTCGGGATCCCCGCGGCCGAGGAACTCACCGGCCTGCCCGGCGCGCAGGAGATCCTCGCCCTCGGGGAGGTGGCCCGCCTGGCCGAGTCGGGACGCTGGGGCGAGGTGATCGTCGATCTGCCGGCATCCGCGGACGCCTTCCGCATGCTCGCCGCGCCGGCAACGGCCTCGGAGTACATCGAGCGGATCTGGCCCCGGCACAGCCGCATCGTCGCGGCGACCGGGGCCGACCCGCGCCTCGCCCTGGTCGTGGCACTGGTCGACCGCGTCGTCGAACACGTCTCGACCGTGCAGGACCTGCTCGGCGACCGCACGCGCACCCGAGTCGACCTCGTCGCCACCGCCGACCGGCTCGGCATCGCCGAAACGCGACGACTCCGGTCCTGGACGGCCCTGTCCGGGCTACGGCTGGAACGCGTGATCCTCAACCGGATCGTCCCGGACCTCCCGGCAGAGGAGACCGGACCCGCCGCGGCCTGGCTCGCCGAACAGCGCGGCGGACAGCGCCGGATCGTGGCCGAGATCGCGTCGACCCTCGGCGACGTCACCGTGGTCGAGTGCGAGCAGCGGTGTGCCGAACCGGTAGGGTTGGCCTCTCTGGCGGCGCTCGCGGAGTCGCTGCATCCGGACGGAGCAGCACCGCTCACGCAGGAGGATGCCGGCCTCGAGCCGGTGCGGGTCCAGCATGAATCGGGGACAGGGGTGGATGCGGTGTACACGATGCGGATGCATCTGCCGCTGGCGGATGCGGCATCGCTGACGCTCGGCCGGGTCGACGACGACCTGGTGATCGGCGCCGACGGCCTGCGCCGCCGGGTGCGGCTCGCGTCCGGTCTGCGGCGCTGCACCGTCGCCGGCGCCGAGTTCGAAGGATCCGACCTGCTGGTGCGGTTCCGTCCCGATCCCGCGGTGTGGCCCCGATGAGCGCCGACCACGACGTCCTCGTCGCCGAACTGCGGGCGCTGGCCGATGCCGTCCTCGACCGGCTCGAGCAGACGGTGCAGCGATTCGCCGAGCCGGAGTCGTCCCCCCGGTCGCCGGCGCCCGGCTCGGTGTCGCCCGATTCGGTGTCGCCCGACGCGGTGTCGCCCGATGCGGGGACCGAGCCCGCTACCGACACGTCCGCCTCGACGGCGGGCGGTTGCAGCTGGTGCCCGCTGTGCGCCGTGGCCGCCGCCGTCCGGGGCGAGCCGCACGAGCTCCTCACCCGGCTCGCAACTCAGATCGCGGCCCTGATCGCGCTGCTGCGGGACCTGCTCGCCCGGTACCTTCCGGCCCGAGGACCCGCCCCCGACGCGCCCGGTCCGCAGGACCCGCCTCCGGCTCCCGGCCGCAACGGCACGTTCGTGCCGATCTCGGTCACGATCCGACGCTGATCGGACCCACGCCGTGAGCACGGATCGACTCACGATCGGAATCGACGTGGGCGGCACCAGCATCCGCGCGGCCGTCGTCGACGGTACCGGCACCGTCGTCGACACCGTCCGGGCGCCGACCCCGCACTCGGCCCGTGCCCTCGACGGCGCCCTCGACCGCACCGTCGCCCTCCTGGCGGGCCGCAACGAGGTCACCGCCGTCGGTCTCGCCGTCGCCGGGTTCCTCACCGCCGACCGTCGCGTCGTCCGCTACGCCCCGCACCTCCCGTGGGCGGATGTGCCCGTGGCGGAGCGGATGAGCGCGCGGATCGGCCTGCCGGTGGTTCTCGAGCACGACGCCAACGCCGCCGCGTGGGCCGAGTACCGGTTCGGTGCCGCCGCGGGTGTCCGGACGACCGTGCTGGTCGCCGTCGGCACCGGGATCGGCGCCGCCCTGCTGCTCGACGGTGTGCTGTTCCGGGGTGCGCACGGCATCGCCCCGGAACTCGGGCACCTGCAGGTGGTTCCCGACGGGCGCGCCTGCGCGTGCGGGAAGCGCGGCTGCTGGGAGCGGTACTGCAGTGGCACCGCGCTGGTCGACACGGCGATCGAGCTGCTCGCAGCAGGTCCGGACCGCTCCTCCCAGCTCACCCGCGACGTCGCGGCGGATCCCGGCGCGCTGACCGGACGACGGATCGCCGGAGCCGCGCAGGACGGCGACCCGCTCGCCGTCGCGGCGATGGGGGAATTCGCCCGCTGGCTCGGACTCGGCCTGGCCATGGTCGCCGACCTCTTCGACCCGGAACTGGTGGTGGTCGCCGGCGGAGTGTCGGAGTCGGCGTCCCTGTTCCTCGACGACGCCCGCGGACACTACGCGGCGGCCCTGACCGGCCGGGGCCACCGGCCGCTCGCGCGGGTCCGTGCCGCACACCTCGGCGACGCCGCCGGCCTGGTGGGCGCGGCCGACCTCGCCCGGCACCGGTCCGGACGAAACGGACCGAGCGAGTGAGATGCTCGTCACGTCCGTCGGTGTGAGGCGGGACCCCGGCATGCCACGGTGTGCACGGCAACACCTCGCCGTCGTAGAGTCGATCGGCAGGCACGGTCTGCCTGCGCGTTTCGGAGACGGGGAAGGACGCCATGTGGTATTGGCTATTCAAGTACGTCCTGCTGGGGCCGCTGCTGTGGCTCATGGGGCGGCCGAAAATCGAAGGTGCGGAGAACATTCCGACCGACGGCCCCGCGATCCTCGCCAGTAACCACAAAGCCGTCCTCGACTCCTTCTTCCTTCCGCTCGTGGTGCGGCGGCGCATCACCTTCCTCGCCAAGAGCGAGTACTTCACCGGCACCGGATTCAAGGGCCGGTTCCAACGTTGGTTCTTCTCCGCGGTCGGTCAGGTCCCGATCGACCGCACCGGGGCGGATGCGGCGCAGGACGCCCTCAACGCCGGTGTCCGCGTCCTCTCCCAGGGCAAGCTGCTCGGCATCTACCCGGAAGGCACCCGGTCGCCGGACGGGCGCCTGTACAAGGGCAAGACCGGCATCGCCCGGCTCGCCCTGCAGACCGGCGTCAAAGTGATCCCCGTGGCGATGATCGGCACCGACGAGATGAACCCCATCGGGTCGAAGATGTGGAAGCCGGCCAAGGTGACGGTCCGGATCGGTGAACCGATCGACTTCTCCCGCTTCGAAGGCATGAGCGGCAACCGATTCGTCGAGCGCACCGTCACCGACGAGGTGATGTACGCGCTGATGCGCCTGTCGGACCAGCAGTACGTCGACATCTACGCCGCCACCCTCAAGAACCGGCCCGCCGAGGAGGATGCGGCGTCCGCAGCCGCCGACGCGGACCGCCTGCCCGACACGCAGGCCGGCTGACGCCGGCGCCGGCGGCACCGTCCCGGCCGTGACCGGGCGCCGGCGGCACCGCCCCGGCCGTGACCGGGCGCCGGCGGCACCGCCCCGACTGTGACCGGGCGCCGGCGGCACCGCCCCGGCCGTGGCCGGGCATAATGTGCGCACGTGCGTTACTTCTACGACTGCGAGTTCATCGAGGATGGTCGCACCATCGAGCTCGTGTCGATCGGTGTCGCCTGCGAGGACGGGCGCGAGTTCTATGCGGTGTCGACCGAATTCGATCCCGAGCGGGCCGGGCCGTGGGTACGCCGGAATGTGCTGCCGAAGCTTCCGCCCCCCGCGCACCCCGCCTGGAGGTCCCGGACCCGCATCCGCGACGACCTGCTGTCCTTCCTGATCCCCCGGCCGGGCATCCAGCCCGAACTGTGGGCCTGGCTCGGGGCCTACGATCACGTCGCGCTCGTCCAGCTCTGGGGCACGATGCCGGAACTGCCCGACGCGCTGCCCAAGTTCACCCGCGAGTTGCGCCAGCACTGGGAACAGCACGGCAGGCCGCCGCTTCCGGCCGTACCCGACGACAATCACGACGCCCTCGCCGACGCGCGTCACAACCTCGCCAAGTTCGAGGCCATCGAGGCCGCCCGACGACGCCGCTGAGGCCCCGTGCCGAGGTCGGCGCGCGGGGTGTGGCGTCGACCTACCCGGGGGTGCGTATCCGTCGTCGCGCCGGGGCCATATCCTGATGGTGTGAACTGGACTGTCGATGTGCCGATCGACCGCTTGCCGACCCTTCCGCCGCTCCCCGACGAGCTGCGCGAACGGCTGGACGCGGCCCTGGCCAAGCCCGCCCTGCAGCAGCCGAGCTGGCCCGAGGACCAGGCGTCGGCGATGCGCACCGTGCTCGAGAGCGTGCCACCGATCACCGTGGCCCGCGAGGTCGAGGAGCTGCAGAACCACCTCGCCGCGGTCGCGCGCGGCGAAGCCTTCCTGCTCCAGGGCGGCGACTGCGCCGAGACCTTCGCCGACAACACCGAGCCGCACATCAAGGCCAACATCCGCACGCTGCTGCAGATGGCCGTCGTGCTGACCTACGGCGCGTCGCTGCCGGTCGTGAAGGTCGCACGGATCGCCGGGCAGTACGCCAAACCGCGATCGTCGGACATCGATGCGCTCGGGCTGCAGTCGTACCGGGGCGACATGATCAACTCCCTCGTCGCCGACGCGGCCGTGCGCGCACACGATCCGTCCCGGCTCATCCGTGCCTACGCCAACGCCAGCGCCGCGATGAACCTGGTCCGGGCCATCACCGCCGCCGGCGAGGCGGACCTGCACCGGGTGCACGACTGGAACCGGGAGTTCGTCGCCTCGTCGCCGGCCGGTGCGCGGTACGAGGCCCTCGCCTCCGAGATCGACCGCGGCCTGCGTTTCATGGACGCGTGCGGCGTCGTCGACCCCAATCTGAAGGCCGCCACCATCTACGCCAGCCACGAGGCGCTGGTCCTCGACTACGAGCGGGCAATGCTGCGGCTCGACAACACCGACGGGCACCCGCGGCTGTACGACCTGTCCGCGCACTTCCTGTGGATCGGTGACCGTACCCGGCAGCTCGACGGCGCCCACATCGCCTTCGCCGAGCTACTCGCGAACCCGATCGGCCTGAAGATCGGTCCGAGCACCACGCCCGAGATGGCGGCTGAGTACGTCGAGCGGCTCGATCCCACCAACAAGCCGGGCCGGTTGACCCTCATCTCCCGGATGGGGCACGCGAAGGTGCGCGATCTGCTACCTGCGATCATCGCGAAGGTGCAGGCGACCGGACGTCAGGTCATCTGGCAGTGCGACCCGATGCACGGCAACACGCACGAGGCGTCCACGGGGTACAAGACCCGGCACTTCGACCGGATCGTCGACGAGGTGCAAGGCTTCTTCGAGGTGCACAACGCACTCGGCACGCACCCGGGCGGCATCCACATCGAACTCACCGGCGAGGACGTCACCGAGTGCCTCGGCGGCGCGCAGGACATCTCCGACATCGACCTGCACGGCCGCTACGAGACGGCGTGCGATCCCCGCCTGAACACGCAGCAGTCGCTGGAGCTGGCGTTCCTGGTCGCGGAGATGCTCCGCGGCTGACTCCGGCAGGGTCTCAGGGCAGGGCGGTGAGGGTCACCGTGCCGCCCGGCTCGACCCGGTCGCCCGCCCCCGGGCTCTGACCGATCACCACCGAGCGGTCGGAGCCCGCGAACTGGCGCACCTCGACGTCCAGACCGAGCCGGCCGAGTTCGTCGCGCGCCGCGGCGACCGTGCGGCCCAGCAGTGAGGGCACCTTCACGGCATTCGACACCAGCAGCGTGACGCTGCCGCCGGCGTTGACCCGGTTCCCGATCGCCGGATCGGTGCCGACGACTCGTCCCGCATCGACGTCCGCGTCGAACACCTCCCGCGACTCGCGCACCGTGAGTCCCACCGTGTCCAGGGCCCGCCGGGCCTCGTCGACGGTGCGGCCCGCGACGTCGGGCACATCCACCGGCGGTGACCCCTTGCTGACGATCACCGCGACTTCCGCCCCCACCGGAAGGACTGTGCCGGGTGCCGGGTCGAGCGCGGCGACCCCGCCCTCCTCGACGGCGGTGCTGTAGGCCGAGCCACCGTCCACCGGGACAAAGGTCCGGTTACGCAGTTCCTGTTCGATGACGTCGCGGTCGCCGTCACCGACGATCGTGGGCACGGTCGGCCGGCCCAGCGAGACGAGCAGCACGACCTCGTCGCCCCGGGCGACCCGGCTGCCGGCCTCCGGGTCGGTGCCGAGCACGGTGTCGACGGAGGCGTCGTCGGAGTACTCCCCCCGTACCTCGGGGGTCACGTCTGCGGCCTGCAGGGCCGCGAGCGCGGTGTCCCGATCGGCCCCGAGCACGCTCGGGACGGTGGTCATCCGCCCGGACCCGAGCCACCATCCGCCGAAGCCGACGGCCAGCGCCAGGACCAGGATCGCCAGTAGCCACAGCAGCGTCGTCCGCCGGTTCCGTCGGCGCTCGGCGGCGAAATCGGCCGGCTCGGCCCGGAGCCCCGAGGTCTCGGCACGCGGGTGTTGCTGGGTGACGACCTTGGTGTGCTGCGGACCGGCGGGGGAGAGCTGGGCGGCGAGACCCGGAGCCGCCGGAGGGGGCAACGGTCGCGACGGCGGTGCCGCTGCGCGCACGGCCACGGTCGGTGGCGCGGGAACCACCGTAGCCGTCGCCGGTTCCGCGGCGGCCGAACGATGCTGCGCGGACCGCTGCGGAGCGGGCACCCGGTAGCGGGGCAACGCCAGGGCATCGCAGACCTCGCTCAGCGCGGCGGCCATCGCCCCGGCATCCGGGAACCGCTCACCGGGCTCTCGTTCGGTGGCGTGCCGGACCAGCTCGTCGAACTGCTCCGGGACCCCGTCGATGAGGGCGCCGGGGTCCGGGACGTCCCGATCGACCCGCTGGTAGGCCACCGACAGCGACGTGTCGCCGGTGAACGGGGTGCGTCCGGTCAGCATCTCGAACAGCAGGATCCCGGTCGCGTACACGTCGCTGCGTGCGTCCGCGGTACCCGTGGTCACCTGTTCCGGCGACAGATATGCGGCGGTCCCCAGGATGACACTGCGCGACGTCGTCGTTGCCGCGGCGACCGCACGCACCAGGCCGAAATCGGCGATCTTCACCTCCCCGGCATCGGAGATCAGCACATTCTCCGGCTTGACGTCACGGTGCACCAGGCCGGCGCGGTGCGCCACGGCGAGCGCCCCCAGCACCGGCGCCGCGACGGCCGCCGCCGCGTGCGGGGGCATCGGGCCCCGCTCGCGCAGCAGTTCACGCAGCGTGCCGCCCTCGACCAGTTCCATCACCAGGAAGACGTGGTCCCCGTCCTGTCCCTGGTCGTACACCGCAACCAGACCCGGATGGGTCAACCGCGCCACCGAGCGCGCCTCGAACTCGAACCGCGCCAGGAACTGGGGATCGGCCGCGAACTGCGGATCCATGACCTTCACCGCCACCGGACGGTCGAGTCGCAGGTCCGTGCCTCGGTACACGATGGACATGCCGCCGCGGGCGATCGGTGCCTCGATGCGGTAGCGCCGTTCGAGCACCGTGCCGATCAGGCGGTCGCCTCCAGAGCTCACCCGGTGTACCCCCGTGTCCGTGCCGTCGTCTTGCTGCGTCAGGTGCGGCGTACGACGGGGAAGACCGCCGGGTTCGCCTCTGTCGATCGTAGCCAGCGCACGAACCGTCCGGTCGCCCGAGCGCGGCTCGCCGCGGTGACACCTGCGCGGCTCGCCGCGGTGGCCACCCGTACCGGCCGTTGACGGCCCGCCGCCGTGGACCCGATAACGTTGGCAGCGTGAGTGCTATCCCTTACAGCGAAGACGTCCTCGACCGCTCCGTACCCGTGCTCCAACTGGTCGACGTGGCGAAGCAGCTCGGTCTGGTGATCACCCGGGTCCACCAGCTGCTGCGTGACCGCCAACTCCTGGCGATCAAGCGGGACGGCGTGCTGGCGGTGCCTGCGGCATTCTTCGACGACGACGGTCAGATCCTCACGGGCATCCCCGGTCTCATCGCGGTGCTGCACGACGGAGGATTCCGGGACGACGAGATCCTGAACTGGATGTTCCGGGACGACGACACGCTCACGGGCGGCTCTCCGGCCGCGGCGATGCACACCCACGCGAGGCGGGAGGTCATGCGCCGGGCGCAGGCACTCGGCTTCTGACTCCGGGCGTTCAGCGCAGGCGGGCCAGCTGGGTCAGCGCAACCCGCGCACGGCGCCGGCCGGGGACCACGGCGCGCTCGTCCAGGACGCGGTAACCGCTGCGCTCGACCTCGTCGAGGATTCCGCCGTACAACGCGAAGGCGGTGCGGATGCCGGGCCGGATCCGGTCCGGCAGCAGCGCCAGACCGGGCTCGGCGCGCCGGTACTCCGCGCGCGTGAGCGCCACGAAGTGGGCCAGTGCCCGGCGCACCCGCGGATCCGGGGTCCCGCCGGTCCGCCGACCGTGCTCGAGCAGCGCGACATCGACCCCGAAGGCGGCCCACGTGTCGGCCGGCAGGTAGGTACGTCCCCGGTCGAGGTCCTCGCCCACGTCCCGGATGAAGTTCGTGAGCTGGAAGGCTTCTCCGAGCGCCGCGGCGTAGGGTGCAGCCGCGTCGATGTCGGCCACCTCGAACACGGGCAGCAGCTGCAGCCCGATGACCGCCGCCGAACCGTACATGTACTCCCGCAGCTGCGGCATGTCGTCGTAGCGCGGGCGGAACTCGGGGGTGCCGGGAATGTCCATCCGCATCGACCGGACGAACGCCTCGAAGTACTCCAGAGGCAGGTCGTAACGCCGGATGGTCTCGGCCAGCGCCCCGACCACCAGACCGGTCGCGTCCGCCGGTCCGGGGTCGCCCGCGAGCGCGGCGTGCAGCCGGCGCTCCGTTTCGGTCACCTGCAGGGCAGCGGCGGCCGGGTCGTCGACGGCGGTCACGTCGACGATGTCGTCGACGAGACGAGCGAAGCCGTAGAGGGCGTGGACCGCCGACCGCCGCGGCCGGGGCAGGAGACGAGTGGCGAGATAGTACGTCCGGCCGTGTGTGGCCGCCAGTTCCTCGCAATAGCGGAATCCTGCGTCGGTCTCGGGCACGGTCACCTCGGATCCGGGCGGACGGTGGGGACGGGCGGTTCCCGTCGCGCGCGCAGCCGCAACGGGTCGACGGTACGCAGCGACGCGGTGGCGATCACCGAGGCGACCACAGCCAGGAGCACATGGGCGAGGTTGTACATGCCGATCGAGCCGTCGGGGTTGAAGATCAGCATCAGCCAGGTCGACAGGCCCACGAGCACCGCCAATGTGGTCGTCGACAGGGCGAAGCCCGCGGCCACCGCGAGCGGCCACGAGTAGTACCACGGCAGGGCGGCCGGCGAGAGCATCGTGATCGCGGTCAGCGTGATCACGATGCCGAGCACCGCATCGCGCTCGGTGCGCCGGAACCGCCACCACGTCACCACCATGATCACCAGCAACGCGACGGCGCAGAGCATGCGGGTGACATCCAGGATCGAGCCCAGCTGCCACGGCGTGAACCACGTGACCGCGTGCGCCATGATCGTCGGCAGCGACAGCCAGTTGATGATCTTCGACGAGCCGGACAAGGCCGTCAGCCAGCCGATGCCGACTCCTGCGAGCGCCGAGGCCGCCCCGAACACGGCCGCGAACACCAGCAACCCCGCGCCTGCGGTCTTCCCGAACAGCACGATCGGCGATGCCGGTTCGCGGCCCTGCGCCCGCGCCCGGTCCCGCTCGTGCAGAATCCAGATCCACACCAGGAAGGGCAGCGCGATTCCCGCCGATGCCTTGACCGCGGCGCCGACGGACACGAGGGCGATGCCGCCGACGTGTCGGCCCTCGAGGACGAGCACGATGCCGGCGATCATGAACCCGACCATCAGCATCTCGTTGTGCACACCGCCGATGAGGTGGATCAGGATCAGGGGGTTGAGCACCGCAAGCCACAGGGCGATGCGGGGGTTGCCGCCGAGCCGGCGTGCGAGCTTCGGCACGGCCCACGCGGTGAGCACCAGCCCCGGCAGCATCGTCAGCCGCAGCAACCAGGTACCGGTGACGACATCGTCGCCGGTCAGCGACGTGATGCCCGCGCCGAGCAGCAGATGCACCGGACCGTACGGGGTGGTGGTCGTCTTCCACACGTTGCTCACGTTGTCGAGCAGCACACCCGGGTTGACGACCGGACCGTCGAGGTACGGGTCGAAGCCGTCGCGCAGCATCGCCCCCTGGGCGAGGTAGGAGTAGGCGTCGCGGCTGAACATCGGCGGCGCCACCAACAGCGGCGCCACCCACATCGGCAGCACCGTCCACAGTTCGCGCAGGGTCACGTGCCCGGAGAGTGTGCTCCGGCCCAGCCGTACCCAGGCCGCGATCATCAGCAGGACGCCGGCCCAGATCAGGATCGTCGAGAGCAGCAGGCCGTGCCCGAACCGCAACCAGGACAGGTACAGCTCTTCGAGCAGCGGGTCCTGCCGCCGGACGCTGCCCGCCCCGAAGCCGCCGAACGTGACGAAGGCGGCGCCGAGGGCGCCCAGGAGGCCCGCATTGCCGGCCGGGCTCCGCAGGAAGTCGCCCGGTCCGCTCCGCGCGGGCCGCGAGGCGGCAGGCTGCTGTTCCGGCGGGCGCTGCTGTTCCGGGGGACGCTGCTGTTCCGGGGGACGCTGCTGTTCCGGGGGACGCTGCTGTTCCGGGGGACGCTGCGGTCCGGACGGATGCTGTGGAGCAGCGTCGGAAGGGGCAGGGGACGACATGGTTGCGAGTTCCTCCCCCGGGAAGTCGTGGACGGTGCGGGGCCCGGGCGCGGCGCGGGCGGACAGGTGAACGAGGTGACAGTTTAGTTCAGCCGCCACCGTCCGCGGTCCACCACTCACCGCGAGGTGCGGACCCCGAGCCGCTCGGCCGCGAGCCGGCCCGACAGCACGACCGTCGGCACGCCGACCCCCGGCACGGTCCCGGAGCCCGCGAGCACGACGTTGGGATGGCGCGGATCCAGGTTCCGCCGCCGGAACGGGCCGGTCTGCCGGAAGACGTGCGCCCCGGAGAACGGGCTGCCTTCCAGCATGCCCCGGGCCTGCCAGGTGGCCGGGGTGTCGATGTGGTCGATGCGGAACTCGTCGGCGACGCCGTCGTATCCGCGCCGGCCGAGGACGGTCAGCAGTTCGGCGGCGTACGGGTCGGCCAGAGCGGACCAGTCGTACGGGGCGCTGTCCAGGTTGGGGCACGGCGCGAGCACCGACAACGGCTCGTGCCGGACGCCGTCGCGGACGAAGCCCTGACCCGGGTCGCTCAACGCCGGCCGGGTGATCAGCAGCGACGGGTCGCTCATGAGCCGGCCGCGGCCGCGTCCCGCGCTGATCTCGGCGAACGTCTCCTCCCACGACGCCCCGAAGTCGATGGTGTGGTGGTGGGTCGCAGGCCAACGCGCGGCAACGGCGGACGGCACGCTCCCGTGCAGCACCACGGCCGACGGTGACGCGAGCACGCGGCGCCGCCGACGTGGCGGCAGCAGCCTGTCCACGACCGGCAGGTCCGGGCTCAGCACCACGGCATCGCACAGCACGCGTTCCCCCGAGGCGGTGCGCACGGCGGTAGCCGTGCGGCCGTCGAAGTCGAGACCCGTGACCTCGGTGCCGAGGCGCAGGTCCCCGCCGGCAGCGACGATCGCGTCGGCCATCGCGCGGGCCAGCACCCGCATGCCACCCTCCACCGCATACACGCCGAGGGAGGTGTCCATGTGGGCGATGGCGCCGTACACCGCCAGGGCCCGGGCGGGTGCGACGCCCGCGTACAGCGCCTGGAAAGTGAACACGCGGCGCAACCGCGGGTCGGTGATCCGGCGGTTCACCTGGGCCCCGAGCCGGCCGAACCCTCCCAGCCGGAGCAGCGTCGCCAGGTCCCGCACCGCCGCGGGGGAGGCGACCAGGTCGAGGGGGGAGTCGAAGTTCCCGGCCATGAACCGGTCGAACTCGGCGTCGAAGATCTCCGCGAGCCAGGAGCGCAGCCGAAGGTAGCGTTGCGCCTCCTCGGCCCCGCACACCCGGGTGATCTCGGCGACCATCGCGTCCGGATCGGTGTGCACGTCGAGGGTCGTGCCGTCGGCGAACCGGGCGTGGTACGCCGGGGCGAGCCGGCGCAGCCGTACCGCCGGGGTGACGGACTCGAAGTCGGCGCCGACCGCCGCCAAGGCGTCGGCGATGAGTTCCGGCATGGTGAGCACGGTGGCGCCGTTGTCGATCTCGTAACCGGGTCCGGTGTGCACCCCCACCCGGCCGCCGACGGTCGCCTCGCGTTCGAGGACGGTCACCTTGCGGCCGGCGCCGAGCAGGTACAGCGCCGTCGAGAGCCCGGCCAGGCCGGCGCCGACGACGACCACGCGCTCGGCGCCCGTCACGGTGCGCATCAGGCGGCCCGCCGCGTCGCGTCGAGCGCCGCCGCCCGCAGGCGGGCCTTGCCCTCGTCCGTCGCGCCCGAGCCGTCGAGCGTCGCCAGCGCGGCGTCGGTGAGCGCGGCGATGCGCCGCTCCACCCGGTCCACGGCTCCGAGCTCGGTGATGACCGTCCGCAACCTCTCGACGTCCGCGTCGGACAGGTCCGAACCGATACTCTCGCGCAGCAGCCGGGCGGCCTCGGGATCCCGGGCGTCGGCGGATTCCAGGGCCAGCGCGTACAACACCGTCCGCTTGCCCGACCGCAGGTCGTCACCGGACGGCTTGCCCGTGACCTCCGGATCCCCGAACACGCCGAGCAGGTCGTCGCGAAGCTGGAAGGCGAGCCCGATATCGGTGCCGAACTCCCGGTAGGCGGTGATCAGCGCGTCGTCGGCGCCGGCGAGCGCGGCGCCGAGATGCAAGGGCCGCTCGATCGTGTACGCGGCGGTCTTGAACCGGTTGACACGCATCGCAGCGGGCACGGACTCGTCGGCGGACACCTCGCCCGCGATGTCGAGGAACTGCCCGCCGAGGACCTCGGTGCGCATCGCCGACCACACCGGTGCGATCCGCGCGGTCGTGGCCGAATCCAATCCGGCCTCCCGGACCATGTCGTCGGCCCAGGCCAGAGCGAGGTCACCGAGGAGGATGGCCACGGCGGTACCGAACTGCTCGGGCCGGCCCCGCCAGCCCGATGCGCGGTGCTGCTCGGCGAATTCGACGTGCACGGTCGGGAAGCCACGGCGGGTGGTGGACGCATCGATGATGTCGTCGTGGACCAGGGCGCAGGCCTGTACCAGTTCGAGTGCCGAACAGGCCCGCAGCACGGCGGGTGCGTCGAGACCGGACGGATCGCCGCCGGCGCCGATCCAGCCGTTCCACGCGAACGCCGGACGCACCCGCTTGCCGCCGCGCAGCACGAAGGACTCGAGTGCCGTCACGGCCTCGGGATAGCCGCCGCCGATCGGCTCGACGAGATCGATCCGCGAGACGAAGAAGTCGCGCAGGGCGCCCTCCACGAGATCGGGGAACAAGGCGGTGGGCACGGGTTCGGATCCGGTGAACAGGGCGTCCTCCTGGTCGTGTGTGGAGCGGCCCGTCGGGCGACGGCGGGTGCGGCCCGATCGCGCGACGAAACGCGCCGAGTCCACCCGCGCCCAGCCTATCCGGCGGCCGGGGGGCTTGCCCCGGTTCGGCCCGCTCCGACGTGCCCCTATGCTGGTCGGGTGACATTCGATTCCGACAGCGGGCCGGTCGGCGGTGGAGAATCCCGTACGCCGTCGGTGGTGGACCGTCTCCGTGCGCCCCGCGGCGCACGCATCCCGTTCTCGGTGGAGTTCTCCCCGCCGCGCGACGCCGACGCGGAGGCGCGCCTGTGGCGCGCCGTGCGCGAGTTCGAACGCCTCGGCCCGGCCTTCGTGTCGATGACGTACGGAGCGGGTGGTTCCACCCGGGACCGCACCGTGCGGGTCACCGGCCAGCTGGCGCAGGAAACCACGCTCCTGCCGGTCGCGCACCTGACCGCCGTCGGGCACAGCATCGACGAACTGCGCGCCATGGTCGGTGCCTACGCCGATCGCGGTATCACCAACATCCTCGCGTTGCGAGGTGACCCGCCGGGCAATCCGCTGGGTGAATGGACCCGGCATCCGCAGGGGCTCGAGTACGCGGAGGAACTCGTCCGTTTGGTCCGCGACCTCGGTGACTTCCATGTGGGGGTGGCGTCGTTCCCCGAGGCGCACCACCGCTCCCCGGACCTCGAGCACGACACGCGATATCTCGTCCACAAGCTGCGCGCGGGCGCCGAGTACTCGATCACCCAGATGTTCTTCGACGTCGAGGACTACCTGCGACTGCGGGACCGGGTCGTGGCCTACGATCCGGAGCAGGGAGCCAAACCGATCATCCCGGAGATCATGCCGATCACGTCATTGCGCACGGCGCGGCGCAGCCTCGAGCTGTCCGGGTCGAAGCTGCCGGCCACCCTCGAAGAGCGCCTCGTCCGGGCCGCCGGGAACGGCCCGGAGGAGGACCGTGCCGCCGTGCGGGAAGTGGGCATCGACGTCGCCACCGAGATGGCGGAGCGGCTCATCGCCGAGGGCGCGCCCTGCCTGCACTTCATCACCCTGAACTTCGCGCGGGCCACCCGCGAAGTGCTCGCCCGTCTCGGCATCGCGGTGCCCACGGCGGTCTGACCGGACGCTCGGAGCGGGGCACTCAGGGCAGGGGCACTCAGGGCAGGGGCACTCAGGGCAGGGGCCTGTCCTTCCAGCCGAGCCGGCCGGTGCGTCGCGCACGGAGCGAGTCGATCGCCAGCGCCGCGAACGCGCACACCCCGAACGGGTGGGTGCAGCCGGCCGCCACGTCGGACCGGTCGGGGCTGCCGCGTTCGGTCGCCCGGGCCACGGTCCGGGACACGATCGCCGCGGCGGTGCCCACGACCCCCCAGCGCCGGGCCGGTCCGGGACCGAGAACAACCGCCACGGGCGGCAGCACGTAGGTCACCGCGGCAGCGACGAGCACCGCCGCGGACCCGGCGGGGGAACCGAATGCCGACCACAGCCAACGCGTGTATCCGGCGCGCAGCGGCGCTGCGCCCTCGTACATCCGGCAGGACGCGAGGTTGCCGGCCGCGGCCACCATGGTGCGCCGTCCGGACCGGCGCAGAGCCCGGGCGAGGTCGAGGTCCTCGGTGGGGCTGGCCGCGACGGCGACGTGTCCGCCCACGACGGCGTACGCCGACGCGTCGAACACCAGGAACTGACCACACGAGACCGCCATCGACGGTCGGTTCGAGCGGTGGGACACCGCGATCGGCAGCGTCGCGAACCAGGACCAGAACAGCAGCGGCTGTACGAGGCGTTCGGCGGCGGACCCGGCCTGCTGGAAGGGCCACGGGGTGAGCAGGTGGGCCCGGCGGTCGCGCAGCACGGTCACCGCGGCCGCCACTGCACCCGGGGCCAACCGCACGTCCGCGTCGACGAAGGCGACCACGCCGGACGGATCGGTGGCCGCGTAGGCACGTGCGCACGCCGCGGCCTTGCCCGTCCACCCGGGGGGTGGTGGCGCGGTCGAGCGGATCACCGTGACGCGGGGATCGTCCCCGGCCGCGAGCCGGGCCGCCTCGGTCGTGCCGTCGACCGAGTCGTCGTCGAAGATCACCACCCGCAGCCGGCGCAGACCGCGCTGGGCGCGCAGATCCGCGACGAGCGGGGGCAGGCGACGGGCTTCGTTGCGGGCGGGGACGATCACCGTCACCGGTTCGTCGACGACAGCGCCGGGGGCGAGCCTGGGCAGGGTGAGGCGATTGGCGACAGCCACGGCGGCTCCCAGTGTCGCGGCGACGGCCCCGGCACGGACGACGCCGACCAGCGCCCGCATCGCCTACGACGCCGTCGCGTCGTCGCGAGCTCGCCGCGGGGGAGCGGGGTTGCGGTTCATCCAGGCGAGCGCTCCGATGATCGCCGCGACACCCGTCGTGACACCGGCGACGATGCCTGCCCAGCCGGCGAATCCCCTGGTGTTCGGATCGGCGTAGCGGACCTCGGCGCGCAACGTGCTCACCTCCCCGGCCGGCAGCTTCCACGTGACGATCGAATCGGAGTCACGGTTGCCGTTGGTCGTCGCGACCCGGGCCGGGAACGCGATCGTGATCTGCACGTCGGTGCCCTGGACGGGTACCGACTCGAGGTCGACCTTGCCGTTGACGCTCACCAGGTCGCCGGCGCGCTGCAGCGCGAGCTGGAAGGTGCCCGAGGTCTGGTCCGACATCGACCCCAGCTGTTGCACGTCCCCGAAGCTCAGATCACTGAAGAACACCTGACTACCGACGTACCCGTCCTGGTCGTACTCCTGCACGCGGACCTTGCCGGCGAGCGAGTCGGGAGCCGTCAGTTGCGGTCCCTTGTCGTTCTCGTCGGCGGGGATCGTCGCGGCCACGATCTGCCCGGAGACACGGTCGTCGGCCGAGACCCCCATCGTCGCCTGCACCCGCAGGCACCCGGCGAGGACAGGGACGAGCAGGAGCAGGAGCGCCGCCGCCGCGAGGGACCGGCGGCGGGAGCGGGGCGAGGTGGGCGGCTGCACAGCGACATCGTGCCAGGAGCGGGGGGACGTGTCAGACGCGAGCCCCTACCCCGGCGCGTCGCCGCAGGGACCACAGCAGCGGGACGCCGAGCGTACTCATGACCGCCGCCCCGTAGAGAGCCGAGTACTTCAGCTCGGGTACGCCCAGGAAGACGCTGTGGGCGAGCGCGGACCCGAGCCACGTCCACAGGAACAGCACCAGTGGGACGGTGTCGGTGCCCGGCTGCACCGGTCCGGTCCGGTCGAGCAGATCCAATCCCACGGCCATCAGCGTGGCGACGACGATCCAGCCGAGGTAGTTGGTGAGCGGGATCTGCTCGAGACCGGGCAGGCCGCCGCCGTTGCACCAGCTCCACTGACCGTCGGAGACCATCTGCGGATCGAGGTACAGGTCCCAGCCGACCATCCCCACCGTGGTGAGTGCGATGCGGGTCACCCGCTCGCGGTTCCCGTCCGGCCGCGAGATCCCGCCGCGCCCGGCGAGCAGCGAGGCCACGTACCAGACCGGGTACATCCCCGCCGTCCAGGCGAGCGGCACCACGAGGGGCACGTCGAACAGCGCGGGACCGAGCCGGTCGACGGCGTATGCGTAGCAGCCGTACGGGTACCCGGTCGCCGTGCCCACCACCTCGGAGGCGAAGCCGACACCTGCCGTGATCGCGAAGAATCCGGCGGTCCAGACCGGGCCGCGTCGCGTCGCCGCGTGCGCGAGCCCGGCGGCCGCGAGGAGGGTGACCACGGCGACGGTGACGAGGTCGCGGGCCTGGCCGGAGGTCAGCGGGTAGGCGATCTGCGCGGCGATGGCACCGCCGGCGAGAACGACGGGAAGCCGGTTCATCGACGCCACCGCCCCAGCGCACGGCGCACCGGGCCACCCGCGGAATCGGCGAGCGCGCGCTGCGCGGCAGCGCGTCCGCTCGCGCCGGAGACCCCGCCCCCGGGGTGGGTGGACGCGCCGGTCAGATAGACCCCGTCGGCGCCCGGGACCCGGTGCCCGGACAGCTCCGGCAGCGGCCGCCACATGAACATCTGGTCCAGCGACATCTCCACGTGCATGACATTGCCGCCGAGCAGGCCCAGTTCGCGTTCGATCTCGTGCGGCGTCTGGATGTGCCGGTGCCGGACGGAGCCGGCGAAGCCGGGCGCGAACCGCTCCATCTCGGCGACGATCCGATCCGTCTCCGACTCGGCCAGCGCGGACCACTGCCGGCCGCCGGAGAGCCGGTACGGGTGCCACTGCGACCACAGGGTCACCTGGTGTTCGCCGGGCGGGGCGATCGACGGATCGAGCGCCGTGAAACTCATGGCCAGCACGGCCGGTCGCGGCGGCAGTTCCCCCGCCAGGGCGGCGCCGTGCGCGAGGCGGAGCCGGGCCCGGTCCTCGACGAGCAGCTGCAGACCGCGCACGGTCTCGGCGGCATCGGCGGGACCGCTCGGATACCGGGGCAGCGCGTCGGTCGCCAGGCGTACCACCATGCCGATACCCGGACCGACGCGGATCCGTCGCCGCCACGCGTCGAGGCGGGCGCGGTCGAATCCGCCGCGTTCGAGCAGATCGAACGTGGTCAGCACGTGACAACCGGCGATCACGGCGCGCGCGGTGACGACCCGTCCGGAATCGGTGCGGACCGCCCAGCCGTCCCCGGCGCGGCGGATCTCGGTGACGGCGTCGCCGAGCGCGACGACGCCACCGTCGGACCCGAGACGGGCGGCCAGGGCCTGCGTCAGCGCGCCGCTCCCGCCGATCGCCCGGCCGGGCGGCAGGGTGTGCATCAACGCCGCGACGCCGACCATGGGTGCGGTGCCGGGCTCGGACATCGGGGGCCCGGACTGGGCGCCGAACCAGGCGAGGGCGGCTTTGAGCGGTTCGTCGTCGAAGTACTCGTCGAGGAGGGCGTCGCCGGTGCCGAGGAACTGGCGGGAGAGGTCGCTACCGCCGCTGCCGGTGTCGAGACCCCAGAAGGACGAGAGCAGGTGCCGGCCGGTCGGCGGCGCCGAGAACGAGCGCATCACGCGGGCGCTGCGCGGACCCCACACCGTCACGAAGCGGCGGTAGGCGTCGGCCTCGCGTGGACCGCACGCGGCCTCGACGGATCGGCACGTGCGGTCGAGATCGCGATGGAAGACGATCCCCGGGCGGTCGCTGCCCGCCGGGGCGGGAGCGAACGCCCACGGGTCGCAGTCGACATAGTGCAGGCCGTGCGCGGGCAGATCGAGTTCCTCGACGATGCCGGTGTGCCGGATCATGACGTGCGCCGACGAACCGCGGTCGACCGCGTGCCCCGGGAAGCGTTCCACAGTCGACACGGCGCCGCCGAGTACGGTGTCCCGCTCGAGCACCTCCACGGACCGGCCCGCGCGGGCGAGGTAGCACGCGCTCACCAGGGCGTTGTGCCCGGAACCCACTACGACCGCGTCGATCACCCTGTCCACGCTACGGACCTTCGAGCGGAAGGTCCCGGCCCAGGACGGCGAAGGGACGGGCGTCCCCGGTGAACCGGAAGTGGCGGACGACGTCGCGGAACCCGAATCGCCGGTACAACCGCCAGGCCCTGTTGTCCTCGCCGGGTGCCTCGGGAGTCGACAGCAGCACCGTGCGCTCGGGACGGTCGCTCAGCAGCCGGCGCAGGAGCGCCTCGCCGATACGGTGACCCTGGGCGTCCGGCCGCACGTGCAGCTCGGTCAGTTCGAAGTAGTCGCCGAGGACGGCGTCGATCGTCTCCGGGGGGTAGCCGGCGTGGCGCATCCCGGTCCGCACCTGCTGGTTCCACCACTGGTGTGGTGACCCGCAATAGCCGTAGGCGATCGCGACGAGCGTCGACGGCTCCTCCGGCAGAGCCGCCGCGACGGCCTTCCATCCCGGGCGGGCGGAGTGTTCGGACCACATGGGCGCGCGGTGGTACTCGGTGCCGCGCGGGTATCGCATGGCGGCCACGTAGATGGGCAGCACCTCGGGCAGTCGCGCGCGGAACTCGGCGGCGGAGAGATCGACGACGATCGGTGCCGCGCCCCGCGGGGTCGCATCCGTACTCATGACGGGGACTGGACCGCCTTCCCTTGACTGCGTGTCGGTAGGTGCAGCTATATTGAATACGTCGAACGGATGTTCGATACCGGGGATCCGGTGATGTTCGAGGGAAGCGAACATCACCGGATCGTCGGGGCCGTGACCCGGCCGGTGCCCGGCGGGGTGCAGGGAGGTGTTCGGAATGATGACCGCGGCACGAACCACACAGTCCGCTGCCACACCGTCGGCTGCCACACCGTCGGCTGCCACACCGTCGGGTGCTACCGGTCCGCGGGCCGTCGGCCGTCCGGACTGCGCCGCCCGCCCGGTGTCCTCGCGCGCGGCAACCCTGCTCGACCGCGCGGACGAGTTGCTGTCGGCCGCCGCCGGCACCCCGGAGCCGTCCGAGCGGTTCCATCTGGCGTATCTCGCCGCGCTGCGCGGGGCCGGGGCCGTACTCGCGGGGGCCGAACTGCGGGCGGTCCACCGGCCGGCGCGTCGGCCCCGCACTCGCAACGCGTGGGTGCTCATGGCGCGCGCGGAGCCGGGATTCGCGGTCTGGGCCGACTTCTTCGCCGATCGTTCCGACACGCGCGCGGCGATCGAGGCGGGGGTCACCCGCTCCGTACCTGCCGACGAGGCGAGCCGCTTCTACGACGAGGTGGGCCGTTTCCTCCACGAGGTCGAGGACTACCTGACCGGCGCCGACGACCGCTCGGGGGGCGCAGAACCCGGCTCCGGAGCCGGCCGCCGCAGCGCATGATCGATGCGCGACGCGGCCCGGGTCGTTCGCCGGCCCGGGCCGGGTCCGTCGGCCTCTCGTATGCAGGTCCTTCGGAACCGTGATCGAACTCGAATCCGCAGTTGGTGGTCCCCGCCGGGATGTACTCGTATTATTGAGCCAGGCGGCCGTCAAAGTCGGCCCCCCGTCGATCTGGACCGCAGATCCGGCGGCCACCGTTTAGTGCCGGGGGAGGTACCGTGCCACTCTCCGAGCACGAGCAGCGCATGCTCGAACAGATCGAGAGCGCGCTCTATGCTGAGGATCCCAAGTTCGCCTCTACCGTCCGGGGAAGCCGGATGGGGATGGCGTCCAGTCGGCGTCGGCTCCAGGCCGGCGCGTTGTTCGCACTGGGTTTGGCGTTGCTGATCGCGGGCGTCGCCCTCCCGGTGAAGCCGGGCGGGTTCCCGATCATCAGTCTCGTCGGATTCATCGTCATGTTCGGCGCGGGGGTCCTGCTCCTCCTCGGAGGCAAGCGCGGTCCAGGCGTCGGCGACGGTCCCCGCGGATCAGGTCGCGGTCCCGCGGAAGGTAGATCCCGCGGCGGCCGCAAGTCCGGCGGAGGGTTCAGCAAGAGGATGGAGGACCGCTTCCGTCGGCGTTTCGAGCAGGAGTAGCGCGCAGTACTTCACGCGAGTTCCCATGAACGGCGCGTCCCGGTAACCGGGGCGCGCCGTTCGGCTTCTCCCGGCGCGGCGGCGGGCGGCCCGCCGCCCCCACCGCGCCCGACCGTCGTCCCCCACCTCTCCCCACCGCCCCCTCGCCGCCGTGCCCCACCGCGCCCCACTGCGGCGCCCGGCTCCGGTGAGCGGCCGTCGAGGCCGAGGCGACCAGGGTGTTCTCCCGGGCCCGAGTCCGTCGTCTCGCGGCGGGCCCGAGTCTCCCGCGGCGCGGCGGCACCGGCCTCGTCGTCGTCACCCACTCCGCCCCACCCGCCGTGAACTGCGGACGGTCGGAAAACGGCGCCGCGCGTGGGCGCGTAAGCGGTTGAACGTGGGGGAAAGTGGGGTAGTGTGGGTCGCGGCGGAGGGGTTCCTCCGTCGAGCGAAGGACAGGGTCCGGCCGGGGCGTGGCGGGGGGTGTCGAGTGTTCCTCGGTACCCACACGCCCAAGCTGGACGACAAGGGGCGGCTCACGCTGCCCGCGAAGTACCGAGACGAACTGGCGGGAGGGCTGATGATCACGAAGGGTCAGGACCACAGCCTTTCCGTCTTCCCGCGCGACGAGTTCGCCGCCCTGGCCGAGCGTGCCGCCGCGGCCTCGCGGAGTAATCCGCAGGCCCGCGCGTTCCTTCGGAGCCTGGCGGCGGGAACCGACGAGCAACGTCCCGATGCGCAGGGCCGGATCACCCTGTCCGCGGCCCACCGCAAGTACGCGGGACTCACGAAGGACTGCGTCGTGATCGGTGCCGTCAAACATCTGGAGATCTGGGACGCGGCGGCGTGGGAGCAGTACCTCGCCGAGCACGAGGAAGAATTTTCCGAAGCGAGAGACGAGGCCCTGCACGACATTCTGTGACCGGAACCGCAGCAACGACCGTAGTGCCACCGCGGCGAGTGCCGCGAGGCCTCTGCCCGACAGCGACCCTGACACACTTCCCCAGTGCCAGGTTCGTGAAACGGAACCCTGACGTACTTCCCCAACGCCAGGTTTCCAGTTCGGACAGAGACCTCGATGCATTCGCCGCGGTCGTCTCCGGACCCCGCCGCGACCCCCACCGAAGCCACGATCCGATCGCCCACGAACCGAGCAGGACAACCGGAGGAAGAATGGCGGAGGGGCAGGACGCGGCGGCGATTCCGGAGGCCGCGAGTCCGGAGAGCTTCGGTCATGTCCCCGTTCTGCTCGACCGCGCCGACGAGTTGCTCGGCCCCGCCCTCGAAGCCGCCGGTGCGGGCGCGATCTACGTGGACGCCACCCTCGGTCTCGGCGGACACTCCGAGCACTTCCTGCGCACCTACCCGGGGGCGCACCTGATCGGACTCGATCGCGACCCCGACGCCCTCGCCGTCGCCCGCCGGCGGCTCGCACCGTACGCCGACCGCACGCAGTTCGTGCACACCCGTTACGACGGCATCGCCGACGCCCTCGCCTCCTGCGGACTGGATCGGGTCGGATCCGTCCATGCGATCCTGTTCGACCTCGGCGTGTCCTCGATGCAGCTCGACGAGACCGAGCGGGGCTTCGCCTACTCCCGCGACGCCCCGCTGGACATGCGCATGGACCCCACCACGGGGATGACCGCGGCCGACGTCCTCAACACCTACAGCCACGGCGACCTCGCCCGCATCCTCAGCACCTACGGGGAGGAGCGGTTCGCCGGGAAGATCGCCTCGGAGATCGTGCGCCAGCGGGCGAAGGCGCCGCTGCGCACGAGCGGGGAGCTGGTGGAGTTGCTCTACCGGACCATCCCGGCCGCGTCCCGCCGAACCGGCGGGCATCCCGCCAAGCGCACGTTCCAGGCGCTGCGCGTCGAGGTCAACGGCGAACTCGACTCGCTGCGGGCCGCGATCCCGGACGCCCTGGATGCGCTCGCCGTCGGGGGACGGGTGGTGTTCATGTCGTACCAGTCCCTCGAGGATCGTGTGGTCAAGCAGATCCTCACGCCGCTGACGAAGTCGAAGAGCCCCGAGGGCCTCCCGGTGGAACTTCCGGGTACCGAGCCCGAGCTGCGGGTGCTTACCCGCGGCGCGGAACGGGCGACGGAGCAGGAGATCGAGGCAAACCCGCGTTCGGCGCCGGTGCGCCTGCGTGCCGCGGAACGAATCGCCAGGAGGTACCGATGACCGTACAGGTGGCAGCACCTGCCCGCCGTCCGGCGCGATCGACGGCCGCCCAGCGCGCCTATCAGCGGCGCAGTCGGCGTACGGCACATCTGGCCGCGGAGTCGACGACCCCCGCCCGGGCCCGCCGCAGCGGTCGTGTGGCGGCGCGAATTCCGTTCGTGGCCACCATCATCGCTCTCCTCGGGATCGGCATGGCCGTGACCCTCCTGTTGACCACGCGCGCCGCGGAGGACTCCTACCAGCTCAGCGCCGCGCGCGACTACAACCAGCGCCTCGTCCAGGAGCGCGCCGTCCTGCAGCGCGACGTCCAGGCCGGCAACTCGGCGCCGGTGCTGGCGATGCAGGCCGCGAAGCTCGGCATGATCCCCACCGGTGAGGTCGCCCGGCTCGTCGTCGGGGACGACGGCGGGGTACGGGTGGTGGGAACGCCCGCACCCGCCGAGGGGGCTCCGGCCGCGCCGCTGAACCCGCCGTCCCCCGATGACCGGAACCGGGCGCAGCTTCCACCCCTCGCGGGCAGCGCGGGCAGCGAGAACCCGCGACCGGTGACCCCGTCGGCCGGCGCCGATCGGTCCGCCGCGCCCTCCGGTGCTGCCGGCGGTGAGGCTCCCACCGCGACGACATCCCCGCTCACTCCGCCGTCCGCCGAGTCTGCCCCGGCACCCGAGTCCGCCACGCCGTCGCCCGGCAATGCCGGGGCCGCACCCGGTCAGCCGGAACAATTGGTGCCCGTGACCCCTGCGACGCAAGCCGAGGACGGGCGCCGGTGAGGCGAGGGACCCCACCGTCTTCCCGGCCGGTCCGCGGCCGCCCCGCCCCCTCCCGCCGGCCGATGCCCGTCCGGCGGGCCCGCTCCCGCCGGGTCTCCGGCGGGGCCGACACCACCGGGTTCCGGTTCCGCTACCGGTACGGCCGCGCGGTGATGTTCCTGGCGCTCGGGGTCGCGGCCGCACAACTGCTGTGGGTGCAGGTCGTCCAGGCTCCGCAGTTGACCGCCGAATCGGCCAGCCAGCGCACGACGCGGCTCGTCGAGCCCGCCACCCGCGGCACCATCGCCGACCGGAACGGCAATCCGCTGGCCTACACGATGGAGGCCAAGGCGCTGACGTTCCAGCCCGTGCGGGTGCGGCGGGAACTCGACGAGGCGCGGGCCGAGGACCCGACCCAGCCCGAGACCGACGCGTATCTGGAAGGCGTCGCCGCCGCGATCCACGAGGCGCTGGGCGCGGCCGCTCCCGAGGACGCGATCCTCGACAAGCTGCGCAGCGACGAGACGTTCGTCTATCTGGCGCGAGGCGTCGACCCGGCGGTTGCCACCGCGATCGTCGACGAATACGACCGGGTGGGTCTCGAGCGTCAGGACATCCGGCTGTATCCCGGCGGTGCGCTCGCCGCCAATCTCGTCGGTGCGACCGGCTGGGACGGGCACGGCCTCCTCGGCCTCGAGGACGCCATGGACTCCGTGCTCGCCGGCACCGATGGTTCGTCGACGTACGATCGGGGCTCCGACGGCGCGGTGATCCCCGGCAGCTGGCGCGATCAGCAGCCCGCCGTCGACGGCTCCGCGGTGGAGCTGACCATCGATTCCGACATCCAGTACTACGTGCAGCAGCAGGTTCAGCGGGCCAAGGACCTGTCCGGGGCGAAGAACGCCTCCGCCGTCGTGCTCGACGCCCGGACCGGCGAGGTCGTCGCCATGGCCAACGACGGTACGTTCGACCCCTCGATCGGGGTCGGCAACAACCCGAAGGACGCCGAACTCGGCAACCCCGCCGTCAGCACCCCCTTCGAACCGGGATCGGTGAACAAGATCGTCACCGCCGCCGCCGCGATCGAGGACGGGCTCACCACCCCGGACGAGGTGCTGCAGGTGCCCGGCACGATCCGGATGGCCGGCGTCACCGTCAAGGACGCATGGGACCACGGCGTCGTGCCCTACACCACGACCGGTGTGTTCGGAAAATCCTCCAACGTCGGGACTCTGATGCTCGCCGAACGGGTCGGTGAGGACCGGTTCGCGCAGATGCTCGACCTGTTCGGCCTCGGGCAGCGCACCGACGTGGGCCTGCCCGGCGAGTCCGCCGGCAGCGTGCCCAGTCGCGAGCAGTGGTCCGGTGGCACGTTCGCCAACCTGCCGATCGGGCAGGGTCTGTCCATGACGCTGCTGCAGATGGCCGGGATCTACCAGGCCGTCGCCAACGACGGCGAGCGGATCCCGCCGCGCGTCGTCCGCGCCGTCGTGGCCCCGGACGGCACCCGCACCGAAACACCCCGGCCGGAGCCGGTGCGGGTGGTCAGCCCGCAGACCGCCGCCACGGTGCGCGACATGTTCCGAGCCGTGGTGCAGGACGACACCGGCAATCAGCGCGGCACCGGTACCCCGGCCGCGATCGAGGGCTACCAGGTCTCGGGCAAGACCGGCACCGCCCAGCAGGTCGACCCGGCCTGCAAGTGCTACTCGAACTCGAACTACTGGATCACCTTCGCCGGGATCGCGCCCGCCGACCGTCCCCGCTACGTGATCGGCATCATGCTCGATGCGCCCACCCGCAGCGCCGACGGCAGTGGCGGCCAGTCCGCCGCACCGCTGTTCCACACGATCGCCTCGTGGTTGCTGCAGCGCGAGGGCGTGCCGCTGTCGGCCGACCCGGGCAGCAAACTGATCCTGCAGGTGGACTGAGCCGCGCGGGTGCGGTCGATCGCCGAGCACCTGTCGGCGCCGCCGCCACCCGTCGGTAACCTGACACGTCGGTACCGTGACACCGCGGTCGAGCCCGGGCACATGGCGGCCGCGGGAGTACGAAGAACGGCAGAGACACTGCCGCGGAGCGAGAGGAGCCTGGTGCCTGTGCCGTCGAGTCCGGACCCGTCCCCGCCGGGAGGCGGCCTGAGACCCGAGCATCCACCGGTGACGCCACTCCGCGACCTTGCTGCCGCCGTGGACGCGACCGTCGGCACCGTCGAACCGGGCGTCGCGGCCGCCACGACTCCCGTCGCCGACGTGTCCGTGACCGGGGTCGACCTCCGCGCCCAGGGGGTGCGGCCCGGTGACCTGTTCGCCGCCCTGCCGGGCGCCCGCGCGCACGGCGCCGAGTACGCGGCGGAGGCGCTGGAGCGCGGCGCCGTCGCCGTCCTCACCGACGCCGCCGGCTGCGAACGCCTCGCCGCCGTCGTCACCCGTCCCGTGCCGGTGCTGATCCATCCGGATCCGCGGTCGGTCCTCGGCATCGTCTCCGCCGCCGTCTACGGCGAACCGTCGCAGCACATCCAGGTCGTCGGGATCACCGGCACCTCCGGCAAGACCACCAGCTCCTATCTGGTCGAGGCGGGACTCGCCGCGGCCGGGCGGGTGACCGGCCTGGTGGGCACCATCGAGACCCGGCTCGCCGGCCGGCGCGTACCCAGCGCGCTCACCACCCCCGAGGCTCCGCAACTGCACGCCCTGTTCGCGGCCATGCGCGAGCAGGGCATCGACACCGTGGTGATGGAGGTCTCGAGCCACGCCCTGTCCCTCGGCCGGGTCGCCGGGGTCCGCTTCGCGGTCGGTGCCTTCACGAACCTGTCCCAGGACCACCTCGACTTCCATCGTGACCTCGACGACTACTTCGGCGCGAAGGCCCGGTTGTTCGCGGCGGACTCGCCCGTACGGGCGCACCGCGCCGTCGTGTGCGTCGACGACGAGTGGGGCGTGCGGATGGCGGAGATCGCCCGGGCCGCCCACCCCGCCGAGCCCGACGCCGTGCGCACCGTCGCCACCACCGGCGCGGCCGACTGGACCGCGACGGCGGTGCGCACCGATCCGTCCGGCTCCCAGACGTTCACCCTCACCGGCCCCGACGCCGCCGAGCGGCGCGTTGCGGTGCGCCTGCCCGGCCACTTCAACGTCGCCAACGCCGCCCTCGCCGTCGCGGTGTGCGCGGCCGCCGGGGTCGACGTCGACGCCGCGGCCGCGGGCATCGCCGACGTCGACGTGCCCGGGCGCGTCGAGCGGGTCGACCGCGGTCAGGGATTCCTCGCCGTCGTCGACTACGCGCACAAGCCTGCTGCGCTCGAGGCCGTCGTCGCGACGCTGCGCGGGCGGGCGGGCGGTGGCCGCCTCGCCGTCGTCGTCGGCGCCGGCGGCGACCGGGACCACGGCAAGCGGCCCCTGATGGGTGAGGTCGGAGCCCGGGGAGCGGACCTGCTCGTCGTCACCGACGACAACCCCCGCACCGAGGACCCGGAGGTCATCCGGGCCGCGGTGCTCGCCGGTGCCCGCGCCGTCCCCGACCACCAGCGGGGACAGGTCCGCGAGATCGGCGACCGGGCGGCTGCCATCGAAGCGGCCGTGCGCTGGGCACGTCCGGGCGACATCGTCCTCGTGGCCGGCAAGGGCCACGAGACCGGTCAGGAGATCCACGGGGTCAAGCACCCCTTCGACGACCGCGAGGTGCTCGCCGCGGCCATCGACCGGTTCACCGGCGCAGGTAGCGAGCAGTACGGAGGCACCCGATGATCCCGATGACACTCGCCCGCATCGCGGAGGTGGTCGGCGGGACACTGCACGACGTCGACGACCCGGCCGTCGAGGTGACGGGCACCGTCGAGTTCGACTCCCGCAAGGTCACCCCGCACGGGCTGTTCCTCGCCCTGCCGGGAGCCCGTTCCGACGGGCACGATCACGCCGCCGAGGCGATCGCCGCCGGTGCCGCCGCGGTGCTCGCCGCCCGGCCGGTGGGTGTGCCCGCCGTCGTGGTGCCGCCGGTGCCGCCGGTCGAGACCAACTCGCTGGCTTTCGAGCACGACGCCGACGGTTCCGGCGCCGCGGTGCTCGCCGCGCTGGGTGCCCTCGCCCGCGCCGCGGTCGACGAACTCACCGCGGCCGGACTGACCGTCGTCGGCGTCACCGGCTCCGCCGGCAAGACCTCCACGAAGGACCTGCTCGCGGCGGTGCTCGCGCCGCTCGGTCCCGTCGTCGCACCGCCCGGCTCCTTCAACAACGAACTCGGACATCCGTGGACGGCGCTGCGCGCGACCCCCGACACCCGGTTCCTGGTCCTGGAGATGTCGGCGCGCGGACCCGGGCACATCGCGGCCCTCGCTACCGTCGCCCCGCCACGGATCGGGGCGGTACTCAACGTCGGCACCGCCCACCTGGGGGAATTCGGTTCCCGGGAGGTCATCGCGCGGACGAAGGGCGAGCTCGTCGAAGCCCTGCCGCCCGCCGCGGAGGGCGGCGTGGCGATCCTCAACGCCGACGATCCGCTGGTCGCCGCGATGGCGCCCCGCACCCGTGCCCGCGTCGTGTTCGTCGGCAGCGACCCGGCCGCGCACGTCCGGGCGACCGACGTCCACCTCGACGAGCACGCCCGGCCCACGTTCACCCTGGTCGTGCGCGACGGCGACACCGAGCGCCGCGCCGCAGTCACCCTCGCGGTGCACGGCGAGCACCACATCGGCAACGCCCTCGCGGCCGCGGCCGTCGCCCTCGAGTGCGGCGCCACCCTCGAGCAGGTCGCGACCGCGCTCGGCGGCGCCGGCGCGGTGTCGGCGCACCGCATGGACGTGCGCACCCGCGCCGACGGCGTCACCGTCGTCGACGACGCCTACAACGCGAACCCCGATTCGATGCGCGCGGCGCTCAAGGCGCTGGTGACGATGGCGCGCGCGGGCGAGAGCCCGCGCCGGACCTGGGCGGTGCTGGGGGAGATGGGTGAACTCGGGGACGAGTCGGTCGTCGAGCACGACGCGATCGGCCGGCTCGCGGTGCGCCTGGACGTCACCCGCATCGTCGCGGTCGGCGCGACGCGTCCGGTCCGCGGTCTCTACCAGGGTGCGGTGATGGAAGGATCCTGGGGCGACGAGGCGACCCACGTCCCCGACGCCGACGCGGCGATCGCGCTCCTCGAGCGCGAACTGCAGCCCGGCGACCTGGTGCTGGTCAAGGCCTCGCAGTCCGTCCGGCTGTGGACGGTGGCGGAGGCGATCCTCGCAGGATCGGTGGGCACGGCAGGAACGGAAACGGAGGCCGCACGGTGAGACAGATCCTCTTCGCCGCGGGAATCGCACTGGCGGTGTCGATCCTGCTGACGCCGGTGCTGATCAAGGCGTTCTCGCGGCAGGGATTCGGCCAGGAGATCCGCGTCGAGGGACCGCAGAGCCATCAGTCCAAGCGCGGCACCCCGACGATGGGCGGCGTGGCGATCCTCGCCGGCCTGTGGGCCGGCTACTTCGGCGCGCACGCCATCGGCCTGGCCTACGAGGGCGCGGAGGGACCGTCGGCCTCGGGCCTGCTCGTGCTGGGTCTGACCACCGCGCTCGGCGGCGTCGGCTTCCTCGACGACTTCATCAAGATCCGCAAGCAGCGCAACCTGGGCCTGAACAAGACCGCCAAACTGGTCGGCCAGCTCGTCGCCGCCGTCGCCTTCGGCATCCTCGCCCTGCAGTTCCGCAACGGCGACGGGCTCACCCCCGGCAGCACCCACCTGTCCTACGTGCGCGACATCGCCACGGTCTCGATGGGTGCGGTGGTGTTCATCCTCTTCGTGTACCTGCTCGTGAGCGCGTGGTCCAATGCCGTCAACCTCACCGACGGCCTCGACGGCCTCGCCGCGGGATCGATGAGCCTGGTACTCGGCGCCTACGTGATCATCACGTTCTGGCAGTACCGCAACTCGTGCGTCGCCGACCCCGGCAAGGGCTGCTACGACGTACGGGACCCGCTCGACCTGGCGTTGCTGTGCGCCGCCGGCGCCGCCGCGTGCATCGGTTTCCTGTGGTGGAACGCCGCCCCCGCGAAGATCTTCATGGGGGACACCGGCTCGCTCGCCCTCGGCGGCATGCTCGCGGGTCTGTCCGTCACGACGCGCACCGAGCTGCTGATGGTCGTCATCGGTGCCCTGTTCGTCGCCGAGGCGGCGTCCGTGGTCATTCAGGTTGCGGTGTTCCGGTCCAGCCGGCGTCGCGTGTTCCGGATGGCGCCGTTCCATCACCACTTCGAACTCGGCGGCTGGGCCGAGACGACGGTGATCATCCGGTTCTGGTTGCTCGCGGCCATCGCCTCGGCCATCGGCATGGCCCTGTTCTACAGCGAATACCTAGCGGCGATCGGGGACTGACACCGTGACTGACGAACTGCGCCGCCAAGACCTCGACCGGCTCCGCGGCGCCCGCGTGCTCGTCGCCGGGGGCGGGATGTCCGGCCGCGCCACCCTCGGGCCCCTCGCGGACCTCGGCGCGGCGGTGACCGTGGCCGACCGCGACCCGCAGGCCCTCGCGCGCTGCCGCGAACTCGGTGCCGACACCGTCGATCTCGACGACCTCGTCGCGGACGCCTCGTCGCTGCATGCATACGCCCTGGTCGTGACCAGCCCCGGCTTCGCGCCGGACGCACCGCTGCTCTCGCACGCCGCGGGGGCGGCCGTGCCGATCTGGGGGGACATCGAACTGTCCTGGCGCATCGACCAGGCCGAGATCTACGGCCCGCCGCGGCGCTGGCTCGTCGTCACCGGCACCAACGGCAAGACCACGACGACGATGATGCTGCAGTCGATTCTCGAGGCTTCGGGGCTCGCGTCCGTGGCGTGCGGCAACATCGGCCTGCCCGTGCTCGACGCGCTGCGCCGCACAGAACCCCGCGCCGACGTCCTCGCCGTCGAACTGTCGTCGTTCCAGCTGCACTGGGCGCCGTCGGTGCGGCCCGAGGCCGGCGTGATCCTCAACATCGCCGAGGACCACCTGGACTGGCACGGCGGGATGGCGGGCTACATCGACGCCAAGGCGCGAGCGCTGGCCGGCACCGTCGGCGTGCTCGGCCTCGACGATCCGATCGCCGAGAGCCTGCGCGACCGGTCGCGGGCCGTCGTCACGGTCGGCTTCACCCTCGGCTACCCGCAGGCCGGTGAGCTCGGCATCAGTGGCGACGTTCTGGTCGACCGCGCGTTCGCCGACTCCGCAGTGCTCGCTGCGGTCGCCGACGTGACCCCGGCCGGGCCCGCCGGCCTGTCCGACGCGCTCGCCGCCGCGGCACTGGCCCGGGCGATCGACGTCCCCGCCTCCGCCGTGCACGACGGTCTGCGCCGGCACCGCGTCGGACCGCACCGCGCCGCCCCCGTCGGCACCGTCGACGGCGTGGCGTACATCGACGATTCGAAGGCCACCAATCCGCACGCGGCGCGCACGTCGCTGCTCGCCCACGACCGGGTGGTATGGGTCGCCGGCGGCCTGCTCAAGGGCGCCCACGTCGACGACCTGGTGGCGGAGGTCGCCCCCCGTCTCGCCGGGGTGGTGCTGCTCGGCCGGGACGCCGACCGCATCGCCGACGCGCTCGCGCGACACGCCCCCGACGTCCCCGTGGTCGTCCTCGACACGCGCGACGATGGACCGATGAGCACGAGCGAACCGGGGACGGTCCCGACTACGGCACGCCGGGTGGCGCTCGCGGGTGTGGACGGGCCCGAGGCCATGCGGACCGCGGTGCGCGAGGCGGCGTCGCTGGCGACGGCGGGGGACACCGTGCTGCTGGCGCCGGCCGCGGCGTCGCTGGACATGTTCGCCGACTACGCGCAGCGTGGTCGCGCGTTCGCCGCCGCGGTCGAGCAACTGCGCGGGGGCGGGACGCGGCGGTGAACGCGCCGCAGCCCGCCGACGGGGCGGCGCGGAACCGGGTCGGGCTGTGGCTGGCCCGGCCCCTGGCCTCGTTCCACCTGGTCGTCACGATCGCGGTGCTGCTCACCGTGCTGGGCCTGGTGATGGTCCTGTCGTCGTCGAGTGTCGAGGCCGTCGCCACGAACGGTTCGGCCTACGGCCTGTTCACCTCGCAGGCGATCTTCGCGGCTCTCGGCCTGGTCATCTTCTACCTCGCCCTGATCGTTCCGGTGCGGGTGCTGCGCCGGTTCTCGTTCCCGGCGTTCGCGGTCACCGTCGTGCTGCTGGTCCTGGTGCTCATCCCCGGCATCGGCACGGAGTCGCAGGGCACCCGCGGGTGGTTCGTCGTCGCCGGCGTGTCGCTGCAGCCCTCCGAGCTGGCCAAGATCGCCATCGCCGTGTGGGGTGCGCACCTGCTCGCGTCGCGCCGCGCGGAGCGCTCCAGCACCCGCGAGATGATGATTCCGTTGGTCCCGGCCACCCTCGTGGTCACCCTGCTGATCATCCTCCAGCCGGACCTGGGCACCACCGTCTCGCTCGCGATCATCGTCCTGGCGCTGCTCTGGTTCGCGGGTCTGCGGCTGCGGGTGTTCCTGACGATCGTCGGTACCGCCGCCGGGCTCGCGGTGCTCCTCGCCCTGACCGCCGGGTACCGGTCCGCACGTGTACGGGCCTTCTTCAACCCCGGCGCGGACCCCCAGGGCATCGGCTACCAGGCACGCCAGGCGAAGTTCTCCCTGGCCGACGGCGGATTCTGGGGCCGCGGGCTCGGACAGAGCCGCGCCAAGTGGAGCTACCTGCCCAACGCCCACAACGACTTCATCTTCGCCATCATCGGTGAAGAGCTCGGTTTCCTCGGCGGCCTGGCCGTGATCGGCCTGTTCGGTCTGTTCGCGTACGCCGGCCTGCGGATCTCGCTGCGCTCGGTCGATCCGTTCCTGCGGTTGCTCACCGCCACCGCCACCACCTGGATCATCGGACAGGCGTTCATCAACATCGGCTACGTCGTCGGACTGCTGCCCGTGACCGGACTGCAGCTTCCGCTGGTCTCGGCCGGCGGCACCTCCACTGCGACGACGCTGCTGATGTTCGGTCTGATCGCCAACGCGGCCCGGCACGAACCGGAGGCCGTCGCCGCCCTGCACGCCGGGCAGGACGGCCGCTTCGGACGGCTGCTGCGGCTGCCGAAACCGGAGCAGTACACCCCGGCGCGCGGCGAGGCCGTGCGACTCGACCGGCGTGCCGATCCCGCCCGGGCCGAGCCGCGCCGGGCCGGCGCCGAGCGGGGCAGCGGCACGGCGGTCCGCAAGCGGCCGGCCCCACCGGAACGCGCATCTCACGAACGCGCGCGCGGGCGCACGACACAGTCCGCGACGCCGCGGGACCAGGCCCCTCGCCGGGCGAGACGCCCGGCGCGCACGACCGACAGCAGAGACGGACGAACCGGAGAGCGAGGAAACCGTAGGTGAGCGGCGAGCAGTCTGCCCTGTCCGTGGTGGTGGCCGGGGGCGGTACCGCCGGGCACATCGAGCCGGCCCTCGCGGTCGCCGACGCGATCCGCGAGTTGGTGCCGACCGCGACGATCACCGCGCTGGGCACCGAACGGGGACTGGAGACCACCCTCGTGCCGCAGCGCGGCTATCCCCTCGAACTGGTCCCCCCGGTGCCGCTGCCCCGCAAGCTCACCGCCGACCTGGCCCGACTGCCGGCGCGGGTCCTCGCCTCGGTTCGCCGGACCCGCGAGGTGCTCGACCACGTGCACGCCGACGTCGTCGTCGGATTCGGCGGCTACGTGGCGCTGCCCGCGTACCTGGCCGCCGGTGCCGGGCCGCTGCGCCGTCGGCGCCGCATCCCCGTCGTCGTCCACGAAGCCAACGCCCGCGCCGGTATCGCCAACAAGATCGGGGCTGTGCGCGCGGCCCGCGTCCTGGCCGCGGTCCCGGGGTCGGGCATCGTGCGCCGCGGCGAGGCCGAGATCGTCGGCATCCCCGTCCGGTCGTCCATCACGGGGCTGGACCGCGCCGCGCTGCGCGCCCGGGCCCGGGCCCACTTCGGGCTGCCCCCGGACGGGCCGGTGCTCCTGGTGTTCGGCGGTTCGCAGGGCGCCCGCTCGCTCAACGAGGCCGTCTCGGGTGCCGCCGGGCAGCTCGCCGCCGCGGGCATCGCCGTGCTGCACGCCCACGGCCCCAAGAACACCGTCGACGTGCCGGCACGTCCCGAGCACGACCGTTGTCCCTACGTCGCGGTGCCCTACCTGACACGGATGGACCTGGCGTACTCCGCTGCTGACGCGGTGATCTGCCGCTCCGGTGCGATGACCGTCGCCGAGGTGTCCGCGGTGGGGTTGCCGGCGGTGTACGTGCCGTTGCCGCACGGCAACGGAGAGCAGGAACTCAACGCCCGGCCGGTGGTGGCGGTCGGAGGTGGGATGATCGTGGCGGACGAGGAACTGACCCCGGCGTTCGTGGCCGACACGGTGATCCCGCTGTTGCGTGACGCCACCCGCCTGGCCGAGATGGGACGGCGGGCGGCAGGAGCGGGCCACCGCAGCGCCGCCGCCGAGGTGGCGCGGATCGTGCTGGACGTCGCAGGCGTGGAAGCGAACAGGAGTGATCGATGAGCGAGCAGCTGCCCCCGGAGCTCGAGCGGGTGCACATGGTAGGCATCGGCGGGGCCGGGATGTCCGGCATCGCCCGGATCCTGCTCGCTCGCGGCGGGAAGGTCTCCGGATCGGACGCGAAGGAGAGCCGCGGCGTGCTGGCGTTGCGTGCGCGCGGCGCCTCGGTGCGCATCGGACACGACGCAAGCGCGCTGGACCTGCTCGAGGGCGGCCCCACCGCCGTGGTGACGACGCACGCCGCGATCCCCCAGGACAATCCCGAGCTGGTCGCCGCCCGCGAACGCGGTGTTCCCGTCCTGTTGCGCCCGGCGGTGCTGGCCGCACTGATGCGCGGGCACCGCACCTTCCTGGTCGCCGGCACGCACGGCAAGACGTCGACGACCTCGATGCTGGTGGTGACTCTGCAGCACTGCGGCTTCGACCCGTCCTTCGCCGTGGGCGGCGAACTCAACGAGTCGGGCACCAACGCGCACCACGGCAGCGGGGACGTGTTCGTCGCCGAGGCCGACGAGAGCGACGGTTCGCTCCTCCAGTACGACCCCGACGTGGTGATCGTGACCAACATCGAGGCCGACCACCTCGACTTCTTCGGCACCGAAGAGGCGTACGTGCAGGTGTTCGACGACTTCGTCGACCGTATCGCCCCCGGTGGGCTGCTCGTGACCTGCCTCGACGACCCCGGCTCGGCCGCCCTGGCGCGACGCGCGACGGCCCGTCGCCCGGACGACCTGCGCGTCACCGGATACGGCACGGCGGCGGCGACCGGTGACGGCGCCGAGGTCGACGGGGTGCGGGTGGGGGTGCGTCTGCTCAACTGGGAGGCCAAGGACGTCGGGGGAGTGGCCGAGTTCCACCTGGCCGACGAGGCGGCACCGCGCACGGTGCGGCTGTCCGTTCCCGGCCGGCACATGGCGCTCAACGCGCTCGCCGCACTGCTCGCCTCCCTCGAGGCGGGCGCCCCGGTCGAGGAGGCGGTCGAGGGTCTGGCCGGTTTCGGCGGGGTGCATCGGCGATTCCAGTACAGCGGCCGCGAACACGGCGTGCGGGTGTTCGACGACTACGCCCACCATCCCACCGAGGTCCGCGCGGTTCTCGCCGCGGCCGCGGAGCTGGTCGCCGGCGAGCCGGTCCGCTACACCGAGACGGGCACCGAGCGGCCGCGCGTGATCGTCGTCTTCCAGCCACACCTGTACTCGCGCACCGAGACCTTCGCGACCGAGTTCGGCGCGGCCCTCGACCTCGCCGACGAGGTCGTGGTCCTGGACGTCTACGGGGCGCGCGAGAAGCCGCGACCGGGCGTGAGCGGTGCCCTCGTCGCGCAGTCGGTGTCCAGGCCCGTGCACTACCAGCCGGATCTGTCCCTCGTGCCGCGCCAGGTCGCGCGACTGAGCCGTCCCGGCGACGTCGTGATCACCATGGGTGCCGGGGACGTGACCATGCTCGGGCGCCAGATTCTCGATGCCCTGCGCAGCAAGCCCGGCCGGCTGCGGCCGGGAGCTGCCGCCGGACCGGGACCGGTCGGTCCGTGACGCCCGCCGCCACCACCCGCATCCGCCCTCGCGGGGCGGCGCGGCCCGCGCGACGGCCGTCGGGCCGGTCCGTGCGGGTGCGGACGGTGCTGATCGGTGCGGCGGTGGTGGCGGCGGTACTCGGCCTGATCGGCATCGCGTGGCTGTCGCCGCTGCTGTCCGTGCGGACCGTCGAGGTCGTGGGGGCGACGGCGATCCCGCAGGAGGACGTGCTGGCCCGTCTCGAACTCGCGGAGGGCACACCGCTGCTGCAGGTCGACACGGCGGCGGCGGCGCAACGGGTCGCGGCGCTGCCGCGGGCCGCGTCCGTACGGGTCCAGCGCGTCTACCCCTCCACCGTGCGGGTCACGGTGACCGAGCGGGAGGCAGTGGTGTTCGTCGACGCGCCCGACGGCACGCACTCGCTCGACGCCGACGGGGTGGACTTCGCGGTCGAGCCGCCGCCCATGCTGACCCCACGCCTGGTCACCCCCGCCCCCGGTCCCGGCGACCCGGCGACGGCCGCGGCGATCGAGGTGCTCGCGGCGCTGCCGCCCGAGCTGCGTGTGCAGGTGGGGGAGGTGAACGCTCCGTCGGCATCCGAGGTCTCGCTCACCCTGCACGACGGCCGGGTCGTGGTGTGGGGCACGGTGGACCGCTCGGATCGCAAGGCCCGGGTGGTGCTGCCGCTGCTCACCCAGCCGGGGCAGACCTACGACGTGGCGGCGCCCGACCTGCCGACGGTGCGATGACGACGCGGACGGCGATCGCGGCCCCAGGACGAAAATCATGCGCGCCGTCGGCGCGCCTGCTGGCGGATCGCCGCCACAGTGCCATAGCGTTTCGCACCAGTCGAGATACTTGACATAACCATCGACCTGTGGTTGAGGGTTTGTCCGTACCTCACCGATGATGATCGAAGCGTGACCGATTTCTCAGGAAGGCGAGAGCCCATGACGCCCCCGCACAACTACCTCGCCGTAATCAAGGTCGTCGGTATCGGCGGTGGCGGCGTGAACGCGGTCAACCGCATGATCGAACAGGGACTCAAGGGAGTCGAGTTCATCGCGGTGAACACCGACGCGCAGGCCCTGCTCATGTCCGACGCCGATGTCAAGCTCGACGTCGGCCGCGAACTCACCCGGGGGCTCGGCGCCGGTGCGGACCCCGAGGTCGGCCGCAAGGCCGCCGAGGACCACAAGGACGAGATCGAAGAGGTGCTCAAGGGCGCCGACATGGTCTTCGTCACCGCCGGTGAGGGCGGCGGGACCGGCACCGGCGGCGCGCCCGTGGTCGCGAGCATCGCCCGCAAGCTCGGAGCGCTGACCGTCGGCGTCGTCACGCGGCCGTTCTCGTTCGAGGGCAAGCGCCGCGGCAGCCAGGCCGACACGGGCATCCAGACCCTGCGCGAGTCGTGCGACACCCTCATCGTCATCCCCAACGACCGGCTCCTGCAGCTCGGCGACGCCGCCGTCAGCCTCATGGACGCGTTCCGCTCCGCCGACGAGGTGCTGCTCAACGGTGTCCAGGGCATCACCGACCTCATCACCACCCCGGGCCTGATCAACGTCGACTTCGCGGACGTCAAGGGCGTGATGTCCGGCGCCGGCAGCGCCCTGATGGGCATCGGTTCCTCCCGGGGCGAGGGCAGGGCCATCAAGGCCGCCGAGGCGGCGATCAACTCGCCCCTGCTCGAGGCGTCGATGGAGGGTGCACGCGGCGTGCTGCTGTCCATCGCCGGCGGCTCCGACCTCGGCCTGTTCGAGATCAACGAGGCCGCCTCGCTGGTGCAGGAGGCCGCCCACATCGACGCGAACATCATCTTCGGCACGGTCATCGACGACTCCCTGGGCGACGAGGTGCGCGTCACCGTCATCGCGGCCGGGTTCGACGGCGGCACCCCGGCGCGACGTCCCGTCGAGTCGGCCCCGCCGACCCCCGCAACGCGCGGCGGCACCGTCGGCGCGGGGCGTGCCGGCGACGTCGGTCGCTCGGAGCGGGAACGGGCCGAGGAGATGCCGGCGCGCGAGCAGCAACCCGTCGCGGGCAGCTCCCTCCCGCCGATCGGGTCGGCCCAGCCGGCGCGGCCGGTCGAGACGGACGAGGACGGCGACGACGACGTCGACGTGCCGATCTTCATGCGCCGTTGACGGTGACACAGCCGGTGCTGCGGGCGCGGCGGGTCGTCACCACCCGTGCCGGCGGCGTCTCCGCCCCGCCCTACGACTCTTTCAATCTCGGTGACCACGTGGGTGACGACCCGGCCGCGGTCGAGGCGAACCGGCGCCGGCTCGCCTCGGTGATCGGACTGCCCTACGAGCGGCTCGTGTGGATGGAGCAGATCCACAGTCGCAACGTCACCGTCGTGGACGGCCCGGTCCGCGGCCCGGTGCCCGCGACCGACGCGCTGGTCACGCGCGAGCCCGGTCTCGCGCTCGTCACGTTGAGTGCGGACTGCGTGCCGGTGCTGCTGTCCGACGAGGAGGCGGGCGTGATCGCCGCCGTGCACGCGGGCCGGATCGGTGCCCGCGTGGGGATCGTGCCCCGGGTCCTGGACACGATGACCGAACTCGGTGCGCGACCGGAGCGCATCGGCGCGTTCCTCGGACCTGCTGCGAGCGGCCGCCGGTACGAGGTGCCCGCTTCGATGCAGGCCGACGTGGAGGCGCATCTGCCCGGTAGCGCCACCCGCACCGTCGCGGGCACGCCCGCGCTGGACCTGCGGGCCGGGTTGCGACGGCAACTGCTCGAACACGGCGTCACGGCCGTCGCGGAGGATCCCCGATGCACCATCGAGGATCCGACGTTGTTCAGCCATCGCCGGCAGGCGCCGACCGGACGGCTGGCGGCGGTGATCTGGCTCGAGGCCGGACCGGACCCCGCCGCCGGAGGTGGCCGATGAGCCCCGCCGCCGGAGGTGGCCGATGAACCCCGCCGCCGGAGGTGGCAGGTGACCGCAGCGGACGCCGACGCGCGGCGTGCCGAGATCGCCGACGGACTGCGCCGGGCACACGAGCGGCTCGACGCCGCGGCCCGGGCGGCGGGCCGCGACCCGGCGGAGATCGCGCTGCTGCCGGTGACGAAGTTCTTCCCGGTCTCCGACGTGGAGATCCTCTACGGACTCGGGTGCCGCGCCTTCGGTGAATCCCGCGAACAGGAGGCAACCGCGAAGGTTGCCGAATTCCGTTCGCGGACAACCGATCCTGCCGTCGCTTGGCATATGATCGGCCGGGTGCAACGCAACAAGGCGCGTGCCGTGGCCCGCTGGGCCCACACCGTGCACTCGGTCGACAGCGCCCGGCTGGCGCACGCACTGGACTCCGGTGCGCGGGCCGCGCGGGATTCCGGTGACCGCGACACGCCGCTGTCCGTCCTGCTGCAGGTCAGTCTCGACGACGACCCGCAGCGAGGCGGGGTGAGCTCCGCCGACCTGCGCGCGCTCGCGGACGAGATCACCGGGACCGCCGGGCTCGCGTTGCGCGGGCTCATGGCGGTGCCGCCGCTGGGCTGGGACCCGGACGCCGCCTTCGAACGGCTCGCCGGGCTCCATGCCGCGCTGCGTTCCGATCATCCCGAGGCCACCGAACTGTCGGCCGGGATGTCCGGCGACCTCGAGGCGGCGGTGCGATGGGGTTCGACGTGCGTGCGTGTCGGAACCGCGGTGTTGGGCGCGCGGCCGTTAGCCTGAGTGGCGACCGCCGCGCGAGGAAGGTTGATCCATGAGCTCACTCCACAAGTTCAAGGCGTACTTCGGGATGGTGCCGCTCGAGGAGTACGAGGACGACTACCTCGACGACCCCGCGAGCGCCCGCCGCGAGCGCGACCGGGACTACGACGAGCCGCCGTACGCGGGCGGTGGTTACGGACCGTCGCACCGGGACGAGTACAAGGCGTCGCGGCGGGAGGATGCCGGCCGCGACTTCGAACCGGACGGTTTCGATCGTTACGAGCCGCCCGTGCGGGCGGCGCGCGTGGAGCCGATCACGGCCCGCGCACCGCGCCCGACCCCGCCGCCGGCCCGCGCCGCCGCGCGGTCGTCGCTCGGTTCCGAGGGCCGCCTGGAACGGTCCGAGGCCCGTCGCGGCGCGCTGTTCGACGAGGGAGGCCCGTTGTCGAAGATCACCACGCTGCGTCCCCGGGACTACGGCGAGGCCCGCACGATCGGTGAGCGGTTCCGCGACGGCACCCCGGTGATCATGGACCTGGTCGAGATGAGCAACGCCGACGCCAAGCGGCTCGTCGACTTCGCGGCCGGGTTGGCCTTCGCGCTGCGCGGTTCGTTCGACAAGGTCGCCACGAAGGTGTTCCTGCTGTCCCCGGCGGACATCGACGTCTCCGCCGAGGAACGCCGCCGGATCGCGGAGACGGGGTTCTACAACCAGCAGTGACCTGATCCGCCGCGGCGGTTCCCGGCACGGTCGACGCCCGGTGCCCGGTGTGCAACACCGGATGCCGGGCGTTTCGGTTTGGCTCGATGCGCCGTCGTCGGGCAGAGTGGGCGGGTGGCCGTATTCGAGGTGCTCTGGTTCCTGCTGTTCATTTTCTGGCTGCTGCTGATCGGCCGGATCATCGTCGAGTTCATCCGGACGTTCGCGCGGGACTGGAAGCCGACGGGATTCGTCGTCGTCGTTCTCGAGGCAATCTTCACGGTCACCGATCCGCCGGTGAAACTGTTGCGCCGGCTCATTCCTCCGCTGAATCTCGGCGGGGTGCGACTGGATCTGTCCATCATGGTGCTGCTCTTCATCGTCTACTTCCTCATGGCATTCATTCCCCGAGGTGGGACGCTCTGACGGCCGACACCTGCTCGGACGATCCGCGTGAAAGCCGCCCTGTGCCAGAATGGGGTGCCAGTTACAGTGAGTTTGATACGCGTGACGCACTGTGGATATAACTGAATGCTTGCTTGACCGCTCACACGACGCGTGAAGGGATCCTTCCATGCCGCTGACCCCAGCTGATGTGCACAATGTCGCGTTCAGCAAGCCGCCGATCGGAAAGCGTGGTTACAACGAGGACGAGGTCGACGCATTCCTGGATCTCGTCGAGCAGGAACTGACCCACCTGATCGAGGAGAACGCCGACCTGCGGCAGCGGGTGGCCGAGCTCGACCAGGAGCTGGCCGAGGCCAAGAAGGGTGCCCGTTCCGGTGGGGCTCCGGCCCCGGCCGCCAAACCGGAACCCGCGCGCGTCGTCGAGGCGCCGAAGCCGCCGGAGCCCGCGCCCGCTCCGGCGCCGGCGCCGGCGCCCGCACCGGTCGCGGCCGCACCGGCCTCCGCGGACGCGAGCATGCAGGCGGCCAAGGTGCTCGGTCTGGCCCAGGAGATGGCGGACCGCCTCACCGGCGACGCCAAGACCGAGGCCGAGGAACTGCTGCGCAACGCCCGCACCAACTCCGAGCAGCTCATCTCCGATGCGCGCACTCGCAGCGAGGCGATGATCGCGGACGCGCGGCAGAAGTCCGAGGCGATGCTGGCCGACGCCCGGACCCGTTCGGAGACGCAGCTGCGCCAGGCCAAGGAGAAGGCCGACGCGCTGCAGGCGGACGCGGAGAAGAAGCACACCGAGATCATGGCGACCATCAACCAGCAGCGTTCGGTGCTCGAGGGTCGCATCGAGCAGCTCAAGACGTTCGAACGTGAGTACCGGGTGCGCCTGAAGTCCTACCTCGAATCCCAGCTCGAGGAACTCGAGCAGCGCGGCTCCGCCGTGCCGGTCGACGGCGGCCAGGAGGCGTTCAACCAGTCGAACTCCTCGTTCGGGTCCACGTCCTTCGCCAAGGGCAACAGCTGATCGAGGCGGGGGTCCGATGCCGGGTTCGGAGGAGGGTGCGCCGTGCTGGTAGTGACGCTCTCCCTCGCAGCCGTCGGCTTCGGCATGCTCGTCGTGGCGCTCATGACGGGCTCCGTGCTGTGGGCCTGGGGTTGCATCGTCGTGTGTGTGGTGGGCGCGGTCCTGCTGCTGATCAGCGCGCTGGGCGGCAAGCGGACCGCGCCCCCGACGGCGACGGCAGCCGAACCGGACCGGCGTCGCGGGGGACGCGATGCCGGCGAGTGAGCGCGGCGGCATAGAATAGTTCGAGGACAGACTCTGTAGTCCTGCCCCGGCGGCCGCCGGGGACGGCGACGATCCGGCCATCACCGGGGAGCCTTCGGAAGAAAGGCCGTGCCGACCGGCACTGCTCAGTAGAACCGAACGGGTGGGCCCGTCACAGCCCGAACGAGAGGCCCGTCTCGCCGGCAGAGCCCGGAGAGACGGTGCAAGCGGGGTGGTACCGCGGTTGCCGGCGCACAGTGCGCGGTGATCGTCCCCGTGCCGGACACGTCTAGGCACGAGGAGTCACGCTGTGACGAAGAGCACCCCCGACACCCCGCAGGCCCCGGTCGCGTCGACCGGCAAGTACCCGCTCGTCGACTACGGGGTGGCCAAGGATTCGGGCGTCGATTTCCCCGAGCTCGAGGTCGAGGTCCTCGACGGGTGGACCAAGGACGACACCTTCCGCGCCTCGGTGTCGAACCGCGACGGCGCCGAGGAATTCGTCTTCTACGACGGCCCGCCCTTCGCGAACGGTCTGCCGCACTACGGCCACCTGCTCACCGGTTACGTCAAGGACCTGATCCCGCGCTTCCAGACGATGCGCGGGAAGAAGGTCGAGCGGCGCTTCGGCTGGGACTGTCACGGCCTGCCCGCCGAGCTCGAGGCGGAGAAGCAGCTCGGCATCACGGACAAGTCCCAGATCGACACGATGGGACTCGCCGAGTTCAACGCCTACTGCAAGACGTCGGTGCTGCGGTACACCGGGGAGTGGCGCGACTACGTCACCCGGCAGGCCCGCTGGGTGGACTTCGACAACGACTACAAGACCCTGGACCTGGACTTCATGGAGTCGGTCATGTGGGCCTTCAAGCGGCTCTACGACAAGGGCCTGATCTACCAGGGCTTCCGGGTGCTGCCCTACTCGTGGTACGAGCAGACCCCGCTGTCGAACCAGGAGACCCGGCTCGACGACGCGTACAAGATGCGCCAGGACCCGGCGGTGACCGTGGACATGGTGCTGCGCGCCCCCGGCTCCGAGCTCGACGGCGCGTGCGCGCTGATCTGGACCACCACGCCGTGGACCCTGCCGTCCAACCTCGCGATCGCGGTGCATCCCGACATCGAGTACGTCGGCGTGCGCGGCGCCGACGGCAAGACCTACGTGCTCGCGCAGGAGCGGGTCGGTCACTACGCGCGCGAACTCGGTGACGAACCCGAGGTGCTCGGCCGCTATTCCGGCGCCGACCTCGTGGGTCTGGCCTACGAGCCGCCGTTCGACTTCTTCGTGGGCCGCGAGAACGCCCACCGGATCATCGCCGCCGACTATGTCACCACCGACTCCGGCACCGGAATCGTGCACTTGGCACCGGCTTTCGGTGAAGAAGACATGGAGTACTGCCAGCGCAACGGCATCGAACTGGTGCAGCCGCTCGATCCGGGCGGGAAGTTCACCGCGATGGTCCCGCCCTACGAGGGGCTGCAGGTCTTCGACGCCAACCCGGTGATCATCAAGGACCTCAAGGCCGCCGGGAAGCTGTTGCGGCACGAGACGATCGAGCACTCCTACCCGCACTCGTGGCGGTCCGGGCAACCGCTGATCTACATGGCGGTGCCGTCGTGGTTCGTCGCCGTCACCCAGTTCCGGGACCGCATGGTGGAGTTGAACAAGCAGATCACCTGGGTGCCCGAGCACATCCGCGACGGACAGTTCGGCAAGTGGCTCGAAGGTGCCCGCGACTGGAACATCAGCCGGAACCGCTACTGGGGCAGCCCGATTCCGGTGTGGGTCTCGGACGACCCGGCCTACCCGCGGATCGACGTCTACGGCTCCCTCGACGAACTCGAACACGACTTCGGGGTGCGCCCGGCCGACCTGCACCGGCCGATGATCGACGAGCTGACCCGGCCCAACCCGGACGACCCGACCGGGACGTCGACGATGCGCCGCGTCCCCGAGGTGCTCGACTGCTGGTTCGAGTCGGGCTCGATGCCGTTCGCGCAGGTGCACTACCCGTTCGAGAATCAGGGGTGGTTCGACTCCCACTATCCGGGCGATTTCATCGTCGAGTACAACGGGCAGACCCGCGGCTGGTTCTACACCCTGCACGTGCTGGCCACCGCGCTGTTCGACCGGCCCGCCTTCAAGACCGTCGCGGCGCACGGCATCGTGCTCGGCGACGACGGGCTGAAGATGAGCAAGTCCAAGGGCAACTACCCCGATGTCAACGAGGTGTTCGCCCGCGACGGCTCCGATGCCATGCGCTGGTTCCTGATGTCCTCGCCCATCCTGCGCGGCGGCAACCTCGTCGTCACCGAGCAGGGCATCCGCGAGGGTGTCCGGCAGGCGCTGCTGCCGCTGTGGAACGCGTGGAGCTTCCTGCAGCTGTACGCGTCCGAGCCCGGCACCTGGCGCACCGACTCGCCGCACGTGCTCGACCGGTACATCCTGGCCAAGCTCGCTGCCACCCGCGACGCGATCACCGACGCCCTCGAGGTGGTCGACATCGCCGGGGCCTGCGACGAGCTGCGCACGTTCTGCGACGCCCTCACCAACTGGTACGTGCGCCGCTCCCGCAGCCGGTTCTGGGACGAGGACGCCGACGCGATCGACACCCTGCACACCGTGCTCGAGGTCGTCAGCCGCCTGGCGGCCCCGCTGCTGCCGCTGGTCACCGAGGTGATCTGGCGGGGCCTGACCGGCGGTCGCTCGGTGCATCTGGCGGACTGGCCGGCGGCCGGGGAGCTGCCGGCCGACCCGGCCCTGGTCGAGTCGATGGACGAGGTCCGCGCGGTGTGCTCGACGGTGCTCTCGCTGCGCAAGGCGCAGAAGCTGCGCGTGCGGCTGCCGCTCCCGCAGGTCACCGTGGCCGCCCCCGACGCCCACCGGCTGCAGCCGTTCGCCGATCTCGTCCAGGACGAGGTGAACGTGAAGTCGGTCGAGCTGACCGACGACGTCGATGCGCACGGGCGCTTCGAACTGGTCGTCAACGCCCGCGCCGCGGGGCCGCGCCTCGGCAAGGACGTGCAGACGGTCATCAAGGCAGTCAAGGCCGGGGACTGGTCGGAGGCGGACGACGGCACCGTCACCGCCGCCGGCATCGCCCTGCTGCCGGAGGAGTACACCACGCGCCTGGTGGCGGCGGAGCCGGAGTCCACGGCGGCGCTGCCCGGCGGCGCCGGCCTGGTGGTGCTGGACTCCACGGTCACCGAGGAGCTCGAGGCCGAGGGCTGGGCGAAGGACCGGATCCGCGAGCTGCAGGACGCGCGCCGCAACCTGGGCTTGGAGGTCTCGGACCGCATCGGCGTGGTGTTCGAGGTGCCGGCCGACCGCGCCGACTGGGCGATGCGGCACCGCGCGCTCATCGCCTCGGAGGTGCTGGCCACCAGCTTCGAACTGGCACCCGCCGGCGACGGGGCGCTCGAGCTCGGCGAAGGGGTGCGTGCGGCGATCGTCAAGGCATGAGCGTCCCGGTGACGCCGGCGCGTGGCGCGGCCACGGCGGTGACGCCGGCGCGTGGCGCGGCCACGGCGGTGACGCCGGCGCGTGGCGCGGCCACGGCGGTGACGCCGGCGCGTGGCGCGGCCACGGCGGTGACCCCGGCGCGTGGCGCGGCCACGGCGGTGACCCCGGCGCGTGGCGCGGCCACGGCGGTGACGCCGATGCGGGCGTGATGTCGGTGCGAGGGGCGAAGATTCGCGGGTGTCCGACGTGGTGACTCGCGGCGGTGGACGTTGGGTCCTGCACCTGGACCTCGACGCCTTCTTCGCCTCGGCCGAGCAACTGACCCGGCCGACCCTTCGGGGGCGACCGGTGCTCGTCGGCGGTCTCGGCGCGCGCGGCGTGGTCGCCGGGGCCAGCTACGAGGCTCGGGTCTTCGGGGCGCGGTCGGCGATGCCGATGAGCCGCGCGCGCCGGCTGGTGGGGCCCGCGGCGGTGGTGCTGCCGCCGCGGGGCGTGCTCTACCAGACCCTCAGTCACACCGTGTTCGAGGTGCTGCGCGAACAGATCCCCGTGCTCGAGACGCTGTCGCTCGACGAGGCGTTCGCCGAGCCCGCCGAACTCGCCGGCGCCGCGCACCGGGAGGTGGAAGGGTTCTGTGCGCGGCTGCGTGAACAGGTGCGGGACCGCACCGGTCTCGTCGCGTCCGTCGGCGCCGGCTCCGGCAAACAGATCGCCAAGATCGCCTCGGGCCTCGCCAAGCCCGACGGAGCGCTGGTCGTGCGGCCCGAGGAGGAGCTGACACTGCTGCACGGTCTGCCCGTGCGCAAGCTGTGGGGGATCGGTCCGGTGTCGGAGGAGCGGCTGCGCCGGCTGGGGATCGACACGATCGGGGACCTGGCGGCGCTGCCGGTCGCGGAGGCGGCGTCGATCCTGGGTGCGACGGTCGGTCCTGCGCTGCACCGGCTCGCCGGTGGGCACGACGATCGGCCGGTCCTCGAACGCGCCGACGCCAAGCAGGTCAGCGCCGAGACGACGTACCAGACCGACATCGTCACGCTCGCCGAGCTGCGACGCGCCGTCACCACCGCCGCCGACGCCGCGCACCGCCGGCTGCGGCGCGACGGTCGCGCCGCCCGGACCGTCGTGCTCAAGTTGCGCAAGGCCGACATGAGCATCCTCACCCGGTCGTCGACGTTGCCGTACGCCACCGAGGACGTGGCGACGCTCACGGCGGCGGCGCAGCGGCTCGTGCTCGATCCGCTCGAGATCGGCGCGATCCGCCTCGTCGGTGTCGGCCTCGCCGGGTTGTCCAGCATCCGGCAGGACTCGCTCTTTCCCGAGCTCGAGCAGGCCCCGGAGGGCACGGTGGAATCGTCGCCGCAGGTCCGGCCCGAGCGGGCCGCGCCGCCGGCGGGACCGCGGTGGCGTCCCGGCACGGACGTGCGGCATCCGGAATTCGGGCACGGCTGGGTGCAGGGCGCCGGACACGGCGTGGTGACGGTCCGCTTCGAGACCCGCTCGTCCGGACCGGGCCCAGCCCGCACCCTCGACGAGAACGATCCCGCCCTGTCCGAGGCCGATCCGCTCGCCGCACTCGGGTGAATGCGCGTGCCCCGCCGCTCTCAAAGTCTTCTTACTACCGCCGGGTACGCTTACGGGCGATCCGCTGTCCCGGTGGAGCATCCGCTGCTGGATGAACCGAGCACGGTATCCGTGCACGATCGAGAACGAGAAGGACGAGAACTTGAAGCTTCGCAAGATCACTGTCGCCACGGTGGCTGTGGCCGCCGCCCTCACGATGTCCGCCTGCAGCTCGGACGACGGAGGTAGCTCGACCTCGACCTCGGCGAAGACCACCACCAGCACCACGACGGCCGTCGCGCAGTACCCGCCGGTGCCGACCGTCGAGGATCTCAACGCCATGCTGGCCAAGGCGTTCGACGAGACCGTCCCGGCCGAGGAGAAGGTGAACCTCGTGCAGGGCGCCGAGCAGGATCCGGCACTGATCGACCAGGTCGCCGCCGCCGCTGAGCAGGCCGGCGCGCAGATCACCGTCCTGGACGTCAACGACAACCAGAACGGCACGGTCACCGCCGGAATCGAGACCCTGCTGGCCGGTGCGCAGCAGCCCGCCGTCGGCACCGTCGACTTCGTCGCCGAGGACGGCGTGTGGAAGCTGTCGAAGAACAACGCCTGCGCCATCGTCGCGACCGCTCAGCTGCAGTCGCCCGCCTGCGCCTGACGAAGACCGACGCGGCGGCCGGGGCGGAGATTCCGCCCCGGCCGCCGTCACGTCCGGCGGGCGCTCAGGACTGCCAGCGCACCCGGTCCACCAGGGTCTGTGCCAGGCGCGTGGTGCCCGCGGGATCGCTGTAGGCCTGTTCACCGCCGACAGTCAGATCCCCGGCGATCGGGAGCGGCCGGCCCAGGTCGATCGTCATCGTGCCCTCGCCTGTCATCTCGTACCGGTCGATGTTCAACTGGCCGGACCCGTTCGGCAGAGCCCAGGTGGACTCCCGTGGGGTCTGCGTGATGCGCAACTGCACGGTCAGCCGGTCGCCGTCCCGTTCGAGCAGGCTCGCGGTGGCAACCTGATCGAGCGCCATCCCGCTCATCACCTGCTGGTGGATCTCCCACACGGCACCCACGCCGATCTCGTCCTCGGGGAACGACACCATCCGGTACACGGCCTGGTAGAAGGCCTGTTCGATGGCCGAGCGGGCGATGTCCGCGGAGTCCGGGGTGGGGTCGAGCCGCAGCGCGCTCACCGCCCCGGACGGCGACATCGTCAGCCCCGCCTCGGATCCCTCGGCGGGACCGAGCGCCGCGGCGAGGGCCGCGTCCGGGGATGTCGCATCCGCGATCCGCAGGTCCACGAGGCTGCTCGGCGCGGTGTCCGACACGGCTTCGCCCACGGTTGCGGTGAGCGGCAACGTCAGTTCGGGGGTGGAGAAATCCTGCTCCGGCTGATCACCGATCGACTGGAAGACCTGCGAGGACGTCGTGAGCGCCACCTGCTGGGTTGTGCCGGCGGGCGGGGTGAGACGGATCCGGCTGCGCGGCTCGGCCCCCGGGTCCAGGACCACCGCGGTGACCGCGGCGACGGGCACCGTGACCTCCGTCGAGGTCGCCGTCGAGGCAGGGGCCGCGCCGTCGGCGGAGTTGCCACACCCGGCGAGAAGGGTGGTCAGGGACAGGGCCACACCGAGGGAGCGGGCCCTCGGGCGGGCGAATCTGGGCAGCACAGGCACGCACCCCAGGGTAGCCACGGCGGGCGGGGTGGCCGTCGTGCTCCTCCGATGGGGGATGATGGCAAGGTGACCGACGACCCCACCGAGCACGATGCCCACCCCGACACCGTCGCGGAACCGAGTGCGTCGGCGCCGGCCGACTCCCCGGGGAAGGATGCGCCCGCGCCGGTCCGGCGACTGCGTGCGCTGCTCGCCCTCGCCGCGGTGGTCTTCGGCCTCGATCTGCTCACGAAGATCCTCGCGGTCCACTACATCGACCCGGCCGACCCGATCTCCGTCGTCGGGGACACGGTGACGTTGACGCTGGTGCGCAACCCGGGTGCCGCCTTCTCCATGGCGACCGGTATGACGTGGCTGCTGACCCTCGTCGCGGTCGCCGTCGTGGTGGGTGTGGTCCGGATCGGCCGCACGTTGCGGTCGGGGTGGTGGGCCCTGGGACTCGGACTCGTCCTCGGCGGAGCGCTGGGTAATCTGGTCGACCGGATCTTCCGGTCCCCGGGCCCGCTGCAGGGGCACGTCGTCGACTTCGTGTCCGTCGGCTGGTGGCCGGTGTTCAACGTCGCCGATTCCGCCATCGTCTGCGGCGCGATCCTGCTCGTCGCGCTGACCGTCTTCGGCATCGAACCGGACGGCTCACGCAAGACCGACTCCGCCCGCAGCAGCAGAAAGGAAGCACACCAGTGAGAGAAACCCGGGCGATGCCCGTCCCCGACGGGCTCGACGGGATGCGGGTCGACACGGGCCTGGCACGGCTGCTCGGCCTGTCGCGCACGGCGATCGCCGCCCTGACCGAGGAGGGTGCCGTCCTCGTCGACGGCGCCGCCGCGGGAAAGTCGGACCGGCTGTCCGCCGGTTCGTGGCTCGAGGTGGAACTGCCCGAGCCGCCGCGGCCGCTGACCATCGAGGCGACCCCGGTCGAGGGCATGGAGATCCTCTACGCGGACGACGACATCGTCGCGGTGGACAAGCCCGTGGGCGTCGCGGCGCACGCGAGCGTCGGCTGGACCGGACCGACCGTGATCGGCGGCCTGGCCGCAGCCGGGTTCCGGATCTCCACCTCCGGCGCCCACGAACGGCAGGGCATCGTCCACCGGCTCGACGTGGGAACCTCCGGAGTGATGGTCGTCGCGACGTCCGAGCGTGCCTACACGGTGCTCAAGCGGGCCTTCAAGCAGCGCACCATCGACAAGCGCTACCACGCCCTCGTGCAGGGACACCCCGATCCGAGCAGCGGCACGATCGACGCGCCGATCGGCCGGCACCGCAGCAGCGACTGGAAGTTCGCCGTCACCGCCGACGGCAAGCCCAGCATCACGCACTACGACACCGTGGAGGCGTTCCAGGCCGCGAGCCTGCTCGACATCCACCTCGAGACCGGCCGCACCCACCAGATCCGCGTGCACTTCTCGGCGCTGCGTCACCCCTGCTGCGGGGATCTGACCTACGGCGCCGACCCGCGCCTGGCGGAGCGGCTCGGTCTCGAACGCCAGTGGCTGCACGCCCGCTCTCTCGGGTTCGCGCACCCGGCCGACGGACGCTGGGTCGAGATCACCAGCAAGTACCCGGCCGACCTCGAGCACGCGCTCGCCGTGCTGCGCAGCGCCTGACCGTGCGGCGCGTGTCCCTGCCCTGGGCGGCGACGGCGGCACTGCTGCTGGCGGTGCTCGCGGCCGGACTGCTCACCCCGCCCCGGCCGGCGACGGTGCGCACCGACACGCTCGGTCCGGACCACGGCGAGGCGGTCGCCGGCTACCTCGCGCGCGCCCAGGCGAGCGTCGAGTCCGCCACCGGCGAACCGCGGTGGGCACTGGTCTCCTTCACTGCGCCGGTGCCGGTCGAGCAGGCGGCGGCGCTGCCGGGAGACCCCCGCATCGCGCAGGTGCTGTTCCGCGTCCCGATCGAGCGGGTGCAGACCCCGCTGGTCGCGGTCGACGTGCCCGAGCACCCGGAGGCGCTGCGGCGTGCGCCTGCCGTCGCGGCGGGCCGACTGCGCCAGGCGGCCGGCGCCGACCGGGCCGCGCGTGTCGCCGCGGTCTCGGCCGATCGCCTCGCGGACGGGTGCGCCTGCGTCGTCGGCGTCGTGGTGCGCGTCGCGCCGGCGGCGGCGACCGAGCTCGCCGCCGCCCCCGGCGTCCGCGCCGTCGAACTGCTGCCGCCGGACGCCGTCGCGGGGGCGTTCTCGGTGAACCCGCTGCTGCCCGAGCACGTCGACGTCGTCGCTCCGGGACCGGACGACGGCGAGCCCTGAGCCCGGTCGGCGGGACAGGCGCGTCGCCACTGGGTACGGTGACGCCGTGGCACGGGTTCTGGGGTACCTCGTGGTGGCGCTGCTCGCCGCGGCCGGTCTGCTGTGGCCGCTGCTCGCCGGGCTCGACACCGGCGAGGCCTCCGAGGCGGCGGATCCGGCGCGGATCACGAACTACAGCGTCGACTACGCCGTCGACGCCGACGGCGGCCTCACCGCCACCGAAACCGTCACGGTCGACTTTCCGGCCGACCGGCACGGCATCTTCCGGTACTGGGACGTCACCACGGGCGCCGACCCGCACGTGCGCCACATCCCCGAGATCGTCTTTGTCGAACGTGACGGCGAGCCCGAACCGTACGAGACGAGCTGGGAGCAGGGCCGCCGACTCGTCGTCGCGAAGATCGGCGACCCCGACGTGTACCTGGAGCCGGGCACCCACACCTATCGCCTCGCGTACACCACGGAGGGGGTCCTCGACCCGCCGGGCGCGGCCGCCGGCACGTTCGACACGGCCGCCGGGACGGCGGCCCCGGTCGGATCGGTCTTCCACTGGAGCGTGGTACCCGGCGGGTGGGAGATGGCCGTCGACCGTGCCGACATCACGGTGCGGCTGCCCGCGGCGTCGGGCGTGGTCGAATGTGCGGCGCCGGGGGCGACCTGCGTCCTCGGCGGGGCCGGCACCGACACCGTGTCCGTCGGCGTGACCGGGCTCGCACCCCGCACCGCGGTGAACGTGCGCATCGGGCTCGGGCTCGACGCCCCGGCCCGGAGCACGGTGCCCTGGTCGGTCGCCTGGGATCCGATCGTCGGCCGGTCGGCGCCGATCGTGGCCCTGGTCGCGGCGTCGAGTCTCCTCGCGTTCGCCGCCGCCGCACGATGGGCCTGGACGGCCCGCGAACCCGAGCCGGGGTTGCCGGTGCTGTACGCGCCGCCGGACGGTTTCGGACCGGTGCAGACCGTCTACGTCGCCTCCGAACGCCCCGGACCTGCACCGCTCGCGGCCACGCTGCTGTACGCCGCAGAGGAGGGGCTGGTCGAGTTGCGTCCCGCCGGGACCGGCAAGAAGTCGGACGTGTGGGAGGTCCGGGGCGTCGCCTCCGCGGACACGTGGGCGGCGACCGATCCGGTGACCCGGGCGGTCGGCGACGCGCTGCAGATCTCGTACCCGGGGGCGGTGCTGCGGGCCGACGGCTCGAAGTCGGCGGGGGAACGGCTGTCGAAGGCGACGACGGAGCTGGCGTCCCAGTGCCGGATCTGGGCCCGCAACGAGGGTCTGGTGGCCCCGTCCACGCACGAGCGCCTCGGTAAGGCGGCGGTGGTGCTGGCGCTGGTGCTCGCGGTGGCCGGGTTCGCCGTGCCGGTGTGGCCGAGCATGTGGGGCCTGCCGGCGGCGGCGTTCGTGTTCGGGGGCTGGGAACTGCTGCGCCCGGAGGCGGGGACCCGGCGCACCGCGAAGGGCCGCGAGCTGTGGTCGCGTGCCGGCGGGTTCCGGCGCATGCTCGTGACCCCGTCGAGCGAGGACCGCTACCGGTTCTCGGCGGAACAGGACCTCTACACCCGCTACATTCCGCACGCGGTCGCCTTCGGCGTGGCCGAGAAGTGGGCGGAGAAGTACCGCACGGTCACCGGGGCGGAGCCACCGGTGCCGGCGTGGTACCCGTATCCGGTCGGAGTGCACGGATTCGCTTCCGGGGCAGGAGGATTCGACAGTTTCGAGTCGGCCCTGTCGTCGTCGATCGGCGCGTACACCGCGTCCCAGTCCTCGTCGTCGGGCGGTGGTGGCGGCGGCGGTGGTGGCGGCGGGGGCGGCGGCTCCTGGTGACCGAGTGGTGAACGAGGCACCGGCGCGCCCGCACCGGTGCCGGGCAGCGGAAGGAGGGCGGTCCCATGGTGACCGCAGTCGTGATCGTCGTCGTGCTGGTGGTGGTGCTCGTCGCCGTGTTCGTGGTCGGGTTCAACCGGCTGCGCCGCGCCGACGTGCTGGCCCAGGAGGCCCTGGGCGGCATCGACGTGCAACTGAGCCGGCGCGCCGACCTGGTGCCGAATCTCGTGTCGACGGTGCGAGGCTACGCGGCGCACGAGAAGAGCGTGTTCGAGGAGGTCACCGCCGCGCGCACCGCCGCGTCGCGGGCCGCCTCCGGCGGCACGGTGGCGGAGAAGGCCCAGGCCGACGCGCGCCTCGAGAAGGCGATGTTCGACGTGCTCGCCGTCGCCGAGAACTACCCGGACCTCAAGGCCTCGGCCAACTTCCTGGACCTGCAGCGTCAGCTGGGGGAGACCGAGGACCAGCTCGCCTTCGCCCGCCAGTACTACAACGACGCCGCAGGCCGGCTCAACACGTCGCTGAAGACCATCCCGTGGATGTTCTTCGCAGGGCCGGCAGGGGTGCGCGAGCGCGAGTTCTACACCGCCCCGGCGGGCACGGAACTGCCGCCGACCGTGTCGTTCTGATCGCCCCGGCGCGCTCCGGAGCATCCGCCCGCCCTACCGTTGACTGGTGAGCAGCACCGCATCCCGCCCCGACACCGGCATCCTGTTCGGACTCGGCGCCTACCTGACGTGGGGGATGTTCCCCGCGTTCTTCGGCCTGCTCGAACCCGCCGGAGCCGTGGAGATCCTCGCCCACCGGGTGCTGTGGACGCTGCTGGCGATGCTGCTGCTGCTCGCCGTCCTCGGCCGGCTCGGCTCGCTGCGGGGACTGGAGGTGCGGGTGTGGGCGCTGGTCGCGGCGGCCTCCGCGGCCATCGCCGTCAACTGGGGCACCTACATCTACGGCGTGGTCTCGGGTCGGGTGGTCGAAACCGCACTGGGCTACTTCGTCAACCCGCTGGTCAGCGTGCTGTTCGGGGTGCTGTTCTTCCGGGAGCGGCTGCGCCGCGCGCAGATCGCGGCGCTGCTCGTGGCGACCGCCGCGGTGGCGGTGATCACCGTGGACTACGGGCGGCCGCCGATCATCGCGCTCACCCTCGCGTTCTCGTTCGCCCTGTACGGGGTGATCAAGAAGATCGTGCCGCTCGACCCGCGCACCTCGCTGACGGGGGAGGGCGTCGTCGCCGTGCCCTTCGCGGCGGGCTACCTGATCTTCCTCGCCGTCACCGGCACCGGCACGTTCCTCGGTCACGGCGCCGGGCACTCGCTGCTGCTCGTGTCGGCCGGGCTCGTCACGGCGCTGCCCCTGCTGCTGTTCGGTGCGGCCGCCCAGCGGGTTCCCCTGGTCACCCTCGGCATGCTGCAGTACCTGACGCCGAGCCTGCAGATGGCGTGGGGTGTGCTGGTCCTGCACGAGGACATGCCCGCCTCCCGCTGGATCGGGTTCGGGCTGATCTGGATCGCGCTCGCGATCTTCACCGCCGACGCCGTGGCCCGGGGTCGCCGGGCTCGCGGGACGCTCGAGCCGGTCCCCTCGAGTGCACCGCAGTAACACCGGTCACGACACGCCGTCCGGGCCGGTGTGGCGGTCCGATCCCGTCGCCGCGGGGGCCTACACTCGGGATGCTCACAGACCTTCCGGGAGAGGCACGCGTGGCTGACTCGTTCGTTCATCTGCACAACCACACCGAGTATTCGATGCTCGACGGAGCCGCGAAGGTCGGTCCCCTGTTCAAGGAGGCCGAGCGGCTGGGGATGACGGCGGTCGGGATGACCGACCACGGGAACATGTACGGCGCCAGCGAGTTCTACAACGTCGCCGAGAAGCAGGGCATCAAGCCGATCATCGGCATCGAGGCCTACATCGCGCCCGAGTCGCGGTTCAGCACCAAGCGCGTGCAGTGGGGCGACCCGAGCCAGAAATCCGACGACGTCTCCGGCTCGGGCTCGTACACGCACATGACGATGGTCGCCGAGAACGCCACCGGGCTGCGCAACCTGTTCAAGCTGTCGTCGCTCGCGTCGATCGAGGGGCAGCTCGGCAAGTGGGCCCGCATGGACGAGGATCTCATCGCCCACCACGCCGAGGGCATCATCGCCACCACCGGTTGCCCGTCCGGGGAGATCCAGACCAGGCTGCGTCTGGGCCACGAGCGCGAAGCGCTCGAGGCGGCCGCGAAGTGGCAGGAGATCTGGGGCAAGGACAACTTCTTCCTCGAACTCATGGACCACGGCCTGTCCATCGAGCGTCGGGTCCGTGAGGGCCTGCTCGACATCGGCCGCAAGCTCGACATCCCGCCGCTGGCGACCAACGACTGCCACTACGTCACCAAGGACGCCGCCGAGAACCACGAGGCGCTGCTGTGCATCCAGACCGGCAAGACGCTCTCGGATCCGACCCGCTTCAAGTTCGACGGTGACGGCTACTACCTGAAGTCCGCCGCGGAGATGCGGGCGCTGTGGGACGACGAGGTGCCGGGCGCGTGCGACAACACGCTCCTGATCGCCGAGCGGGTCCAGCCCTACAAGGAGGTGTGGACCCACCGGGACCGGATGCCGATCTTCCCCGTCCCCGAGGGGCACACGCAGGCGACATGGCTGCGCGAGGAGGTTCTGCGCGGGCTCGACCGGCGATTCCCGGACGGCGTGCCGCAGGAGTACCTCACCCGCGCCGAGTACGAGATCGGCGTCATCAACGAGATGGGCTTCCCCGCCTACTTCCTCGTCGTCGGTGACCTGATCAGCCACGCTCGCGAGGTCGGCATCCGCGTCGGCCCCGGCCGCGGTTCGGCCGCGGGCTCCCTCGTCGCCTACGCGATGGGCATCACGAACATCGACCCGATCCCGCACGGTCTGCTGTTCGAGCGGTTCCTCAACCCCGAGCGCGTGTCCATGCCCGACATCGACATCGACTTCGACGATCGCCGCCGCGGTGAGATGGTGCGCTACGCCACCGACCGGTGGGGGGCCGACCGCGTGGCCCAGGTGATCACGTTCGGCACCATCAAGACCAAGGCCGCGATCAAGGATTCGGCCCGCGTGCAGTTCGGCCAGCCCGGATTCGCCATCGCCGATCAGATCACCAAGGCGCTGCCGCCGCCGATCATGGCCAAGGACATCCCGGTCTCGGGCATCACCGATCCGAACCACGAGCGGTACAAGGAGGCCGCCGAGGTCCGGGCGCTGATCGAATCCAACCCGGACGTGAAGAAGATCTACGACACCGCGCTCGGCCTCGAGGGCCTGATCCGCAACGCGGGCGTCCACGCGTGCGCGGTGATCATGTCCTCCGAACCGCTGATGGATGCCATCCCGCTGTGGAAGCGGGCGCAGGACGGCGCGATCATCACCGGTTGGGACTACCCGTCGTGCGAGGCCATCGGCCTGCTGAAGATGGACTTCCTCGGTCTGCGCAACCTCACCGTCATCGGCGACGCGATCGAGAACATCAAGAACAACCGCGGCATCGACCTCGACCTCGACACGCTGCCGCTCGAGGATCCGCCCACGTACGAGCTACTGGCCCGCGGCGACACCCTCGGCGTGTTCCAGCTCGACGGCAGCGCGATGCGGGATCTGCTGCGCCGCATGCAGCCGACCGGGTTCGAGGACATCGTCGCCGTGCTCGCGCTGTACCGGCCCGGACCGATGGGCATGAACGCCCACAACGACTACGCCGACCGCAAGAACGGCCGGCAAGAGGTCAAGCCGATCCACCCCGAGCTCGAGGAACCGCTGAAGGACATCCTCGCCGACACCTACGGTCTGATCGTCTACCAGGAGCAGATCATGCAGATCGCTCAGAAGGTGGCCGGTTACTCGCTCGGACGAGCCGACATCCTGCGCCGCGCGATGGGCAAGAAGAAGGCCGAGGTCCTCGCCGCCGAGTTCGAGGGCTTCGAGGAGGGCATGCTCGCCAACGGTTTCTCCAAGCCGGCGATCAAGGCCCTGTGGGACACGATCCTGCCCTTCGCCGGGTACGCGTTCAACAAGTCGCATGCCGCCGGGTACGGCCTGGTCTCCTTCTGGACGGCCTACCTCAAGGCCAACTACCCGGCCGAGTACATGGCGGGCCTGCTCACGTCGGTCGGCGACGACAAGGACAAGGCCGCGGTCTACCTGTCCGACTGCCGCAAGATGGGGATCACGGTGCTGCCGCCGGACGTCAACGAGTCGCGGGTGGACTTCGCGTCGGTGGGGGAGGACATCCGATTCGGCCTCGGCGCGGTCCGCAATGTCGGCTCCAACGTCGTCGCGTCCATCATCCGCGCGCGGGAGGAGAAGGGCCGGTTCACCGACTTCTCCGACTACCTCAACAAGATCGACGCTCTCGCGTGCTCGAAGAAGGTCACCGAGTCGCTGATCAAGGCCGGCGGCTTCGACTCGCTCGGCCATCCCCGCAAGGGCCTGATGCTCGTGCACGCCGACGCGATCGACGCGGTGATGGGCACCAAGAAGGCCGAGGCGATCGGGCAGTTCGACCTGTTCGGCGGCGCGGATGCCGACGAGTCGGTGACCTCGGTGTTCAACGTGAAGATCCCCGAGGAGGAATGGGACACCAAGCACAAGCTCGCCCTCGAACGGGAGATGCTGGGCCTGTACGTGTCCGGGCATCCGCTCAACGGCGTCGAGCACGTCCTCGCCCAGCAGGCCGACACCGCGATCCCGACCATCCTCGAAGGCGCGATCAAGGACGGCGCCCAGGTCACCGTGGGCGGCATCCTGGCCTCGGTGAACCGCCGCATCAACAAGAACGGCCTGACATGGGCGTCGGCTCAGCTCGAGGACCTCGCCGGCGGGATCGAGGTGCTGTTCTTCCCGCAGTCCTACTCCGTGTACGGCATGGACGTCGTCGAGGACTCCGTGGTGCTGGTCAAGGCCCGGGTGTCGGTCCGTGACGACCGGATCTCGTTGATCGCCAACGATCTTGCCGTGCCCGACCTGTCTCAGGTGGGGGTGGCCAAGCCGCTGTCGGTGTCGATGCCCACCCGGTTGTGCACCCCCGACAAGGTGGGTGCGCTCAAGAGCGTGCTCACCCGCCACCCGGGTACCTCGGATGTGCACGTGCGGTTGATCTCCGGCAGCAAGGTGACCGTGCTGAAGGTGGACGACAGCCTGCGGGTGGAGCCCTCGTCTGCGCTGATGGGGGATCTCAAAGCCCTGCTCGGGCCGGCCTGCCTGGCGACGTGACCGGCTCCCGGGACGGGGGCGGTCAGGGCTCGCGGCGGTAGTGCAGCAGGCGAGCCCACCACACGACGGTGGCGGTGCCGGCGGCGGCGAGCACGGCGGTCTGCGCGTCCGCGGTGATCGCGAACAGCGCCAGCAGCACCAGGACGGCCGCGACGAGCGCCTCGAGCTTGTACAGCGGCCATGCGGTTCCGGCCACGTCGACGGACGCGGGCCGGCGGCGGACGCGAGCGGGCGAATCCGTCGTCATCTCGACCTCCGTGCGCCTCGGGGAATCCGTTCACCAGGCTACTCGCAGACTTGTGTTCGGGCCACCGAACTTTGCCGATCGCGGGGGTGATGTCGGACCCGGGCGGACGGATCCGCCCGGTGCGCTGCGGCGGAGTGCGCGCCGGTGTTGACTGGAGCCATGCCTCTCACCGGAGAATACGAACCGAGTCCGTCCCAGTGGGCCGCCGATCAGGTGGCGCTGTACGAGGGTTCCGGCGGCACCGAGGGCACGACCCTCAACGGCCGGCCGGTGGTCGTGCTGACCAGCCGCGGAGCGAAGAGCGGCAAGCTCCGGAAGACCCCGCTGATGCGGGTCGAGCACGACGGGGTGTACGCGGTGGTCGCCTCGCTCGGTGGTGCCCCGACGCATCCGGTCTGGTACTTCAACGTCCGGGCGGATCCGCACGTCGAACTGCGTGACGGGCCGACGGTCCGGGACATGACCGCCCGCGAGGTCCACGGCAGGGAGAAGGACCTGTGGTGGCGGCGTGCGGTCGAGGCGTTCCCCGACTACGCCGAGTACCAGAAGAAGACGGATCGGGAGATCCCGGTCTTCGTCCTCGAGCCCCGGTAGCGCGCGGGGTCCGGCGGCCGCGGCAGCGGACGCAGTGGCGAAACCCGCATTGGGGGTTCCGGGTCGGTAGTGGCAGCATGGGTAGGTGACCACTACTTCGCGAACCGCTGATCCGATGCACCTGCCCGCCCTGAGCGTGGCCGACATCGAGGCCGCGGCGGAGCGAATTTCCGCGGTCGTCGCCCCCACACCGCTCGAATACAGCGAGCGGCTCTCCGTCCTCACCGGGGCGAACGTCTATCTCAAACGCGAGGATCTCACCCGCGTGCGCTCGTACAAGCTGCGCGGCGCCTACAACGTCATGGCGCAGCTCTCCCCGGCGGAACGCGAGGCGGGTGTGGTGACGGCCAGCGCCGGCAATCACGCACAGGGCGTGGCCTACTCGTGCCGGGCGATGGGGGTCCGGGGCCGGATCTACGTGCCCACCCGGACCCCTAAGCAGAAGCGGGACCGGATCCGCGCGCACGGCGGGGCGTTCGTCGAACTCATCCCGACGGGTGACACCTTCGACGCGGCCGCCGCGGCGGCCGCGGAGGACGTCGCGCGGACCGGCGCGACGATGGTCGCGCCGTTCGACGACGCCCGCACCGCGGCGGGTCAGGGCACCATCGCCCGGGAGATGCTCGATCAGCTGCCGGCGGCGCCGGACCTGGTGCTGGTTCCGGTCGGCGGCGGTGGCTGCCTGGCCGGCATCGCGGCGTACCTGCACGAGAAGTCGCCGCACACCTCGATCGTCGGGGTGGAACCGGCCGGGGCGGCGTCGATGACCGCTGCCCTCGTCGCGGGCGGGCCGGTGACCCTGCCGGAAGTGGATCCGTTCGTCGACGGAGCCGCCGTGAAACGGGTCGGCGACGTGCCGTACGCGGTCGTCTCCCGGCTCGGCCCCGAGATCGTCTCCCACGCGAACCTGCCGCTGGTCGCGGCGCTGCGCAACGACGGCCTGGGCACCGGGCCGTTCGGGATGACCCAGGTCGACGAGGGCGCCGTGTGCACGGCGATGCTCGACCTGTATCAGAACGAGGGCATCATCGCCGAGCCGGCGGGGGCGCTGTCCGTCGCCGCGCTCGAGGGGCTGACCGTCGCGCCGGGTGCGACGGTGGTGTGCCTGATCTCGGGGGGCAACAACGACGTCTCCCGCTACGGGGAGGTCATCGAGCGTTCTCTGGTGCACCGCGGTCTCAAGCACTACTTCCTGGTGGACTTCCCCCAGGAGCCCGGGGCGCTGCGACGGTTCCTCGACGAGGTGCTCGGTCCCGACGACGACATCACCCTGTTCGAGTACGTCAAGCGCAACAACCGGGAGTTCGGTGCGGCGCTGGTCGGCATCGAACTCGGCACGGCCGACGGTCTGGCGTCACTGCTGGCGCGGATGGACCTCTCGCCGATCGAGGCGCAGCGGCTCGAGCCGGGCTCGCCGGCCTACCGCTATCTCACCTGAGCCGGACGGGATCCCGGCGGGGGAGCGCCGTCCCCCGCCGCGGTCCGCGGCGGCCGCTCAGCGCCAGGGGGCGCAGACCAGCCAGGGGCCGAACCACCAGCACGGGGCCGGCGGACCCCACCGGTTCCGTTCCCAGCCGCGATCGTGGTCCCGGCGGTCGCGGTGGTCGCGGCGATCCCAGTCGTTGCGGTGATCGGTCTGCTCCCAAGTGATCCCGATCGGCGCCGGGGCGTCGGCGGGTGCCGCGGCCGCGACTCCGGCCGGGGCGAGAGTGAGGGTGGCGGCGAGGAGTGCGCCGACGGTGGCAGTCCGGAGTTTCATGGAAATACACCCCGAGAAGCGTGTGCGTGCAGGAAGATTCCCCGACTACTCTTGACCGTACTCGGGACGGTCGGCGACAATCAAGGGTTCTTCGTCCCCAGGAGCCGGGCGACGACGCGCCTGTGCAGTTCCGGGTCGGGCTTGGGCAGGCCGAGCATCGCGCCCAGGTAGATGCCGTCGCCGACGAGGCGCACGATCTCGGCGGTGACCGGGTCTTCGATCTCCGCGCGCAGCCCCTCGTCCCACGACCGCAGCACCTCGACGACCGCCCGGTGCACGTCGTCGTGCCGGCCGTCGGCGCTGCGCAGGGCGGCCACCGTGGACCGGAACAGGTCCATCTCCGCCGAGTCGCCGGTCTCGTCCGGGTCGGCAAGGTACCACTCCGCGACCGGGGTGCCGCCCGCGACGGCGTCGGCGAGTCGGGCGTCGCCGCGTTCGCCGAGGCGCCGCACCATGGCGGCGAGCATCGCCTCCTTGGTCGGGAAGTGGTACAGCAGACCGCCTTTCGATACCCCTGCGGCGGCCGCGACGCCCTCGAGCGTCACCTGGGCGACCCCCACGTCGACGAGGGTGCGTTCGAGGGCGTCGAGGATCCGGTCGCGTGTGTCGGAGGCCATGGCCCGATCCTACCGTCCGTTTCTGTACCGTCCGGACGGTAGGTGCTACCGTACTTTGTGTACCGGCTGGACGGTTCAGTGTGGAGGGACGAAGGATGACGAACACCGGGCAGATGCCGCCGGTCCACCCGGCGGACGCGGGAACCGGGCATGCGCAGGCCGGCGTGCGCACCTGGGCGGGCCTGGTGGTGCTCGCGGGTGCCGTGCTGCTGATCGCGGTCGATGCAACCGTTCTCGACCTCGCCCTGCCCTTCCTCAGCGCCGATCTGGCCCCGAGTGGGGTCCAGCTGCTGTGGATCATCGACGTGTATTCGTTCGCCGTGGCCGGTCTGCTGGTGACGATGGGCGTGCTCGGCGACCGCGTCGGCCGACGCCGGCTCCTGCTGATCGGTGCCGTCGGCTTCGCCGCGGCGTCGGTGCTCGCGGCGTGGGCGCCGAGTCCCGAGCTGCTGATCGTGGCGCGGGCACTACAGGGTGTCTCGGGCGCCACCCTCATGCCCGCCACCCTGGGACTCATCCGGCACATGTTCACCGATCCGCGGGAGCGGACCGTCGCCATCGGCGTGTGGGGCGCGATGGCCGGCGGCGGGGCCGCCGCCGGCCCGCTCGTCGGCGGCTGGCTGCTCGAGCACTTCTGGTGGGGGTCGGTGTTCCTGATCAACCTTCCGATCATGGCGGTCCTCGTGGTCGCCGCGCCGTTCCTCGTCCCGGAATCGCGGGATCCGCACCCGGGCCGCTTCGACCTGCCGGGAGCCGCCCTGTCCCTGCTGGCCGTGGTACCGATCGTCTACGCGGTCAAGGAGACCGCGCTGCACGGCCCCCGCGTCGCGGCGCTGGTCGCGCTGGGGGGTGGTCTGACGGCCGCCGTCGCGTTCGTTCGTCGCCAGCGGAGCGCGGCGGATCCGCTGCTCGACCTCACGCTGTTCCGGCACCGCGAGTTCTCGGCCGCCGTCGCGACCAATCTGCTGTCGATCTTCGCCCTCGCCGGGGTGTTGTTCTTCGGTTCCCAGTACCTGCAGCTGGTCCTCGGAGTCGGACCGCTGGAGGCGGGTCTGCTGATGCTCCCCGGCACCGCGACCAGCGCCCTGTCCGCACTCGGCGCGGCCTGGCTCGTGCGGCGCCTGCCGGTGGGAACCGTCCTGTCGGGTGCCCTGGCCGTCGCAGCCGTGGGCGCCGCCGTGCTCCTGGCGCTGGACACCGCGCACGGAGCCGGCGTGTTCGTCGCCGGTTTCGTCCTCATCGGCGTGGGCGTCGGCATCGCGCTGACCCTCACCACCGACCTGGTGGTCGGGGCCGCCCCGGCCGACCGGGCCGGCGCCGCGTCCGCGGTGTCGGAGACGGCCTACGAGCTCGGTGTCGCCCTCGGTGTCGCGGTCCTCGGCAGCGTCGTCACCGCCGTCTACCGGTCCCGGCTCGGCGTCCCGGGTGGGGACCACGAGTTCGATACCCTCGGCGGCGCCGTCGCCGCGGCCGGCCGCCTGCCGGCGGCCGAGGCGGAGATCCTCCTCGAGTCGGCGCGCTCCGCGTTCGTCGCCGGCACCCACGGTGCCGCGGCCGCCACGGCGGCGATTCTGGCGGCCACTGCCGTGCTCACCCTGCGGATGCTGAGCCCGCGATGACCCGTCAGGTCCGAGGTGCAGCGGCGGCGTCGAGAACGACGAACGAATGCCCCGGGACGAGGGTCGCGGAGGCGGTCCGGTTGACCACCACCGGCTCCCACCACACGAGGGGAGCCCCGCCGAAGGGCACGGTGACCGGGTCGGGTCCGAGGTTGCACGCCACGCGCAGGCTGCCGCGGTGCAGCACGATCCAGCGCTCGTCCTCGTCGTAGTCGACGTGCAGGTGCTCGAGCCACGGATCGGTCAGCTCGGCGCGTTCGCGGCGCAACGCCAGGAGCTGCCGGTAGCAGTCGAGCACCCGTGCGTGGGCGGGTTCGGTCCGTTCGGCCCAGTTCAGCGTCGACCGCCGGAACGTCTCCGGATCCTGCGGGTCGGGGACGTCCTGGGCGTCCCATCCGTGCTCGGAGAACTCGCGCCGACGTCCTTCGGCGGTGGCCCGGGCCAACTCGGGTTCCGGGTGGGAGGTGAAGTACTGGAACGGTGAGCTCGCGTCCCACTCCTCGCCCATGAACAGCATGGGGGTGAACGGGGAGGTCAGCACCAGCGCGGCCTTGACGGCGAGCTGACCGGAGTCGAGGTAGTGGCCGGGCCGGTCGCCGACCGCCCGGTTGCCGACCTGGTCGTGGGTGCACGTGTAGGCCAGCAGGGAGCTCGCCGGGACGCGCCCGGTGTCGAGCGGCCGCCCGTGGGTGCGCCCGCGGAAGCTCGAATAGGTGCCGGCGTGGAAGAACCCGTGCCGCAGGGTGCGGGCGAGGCAGTCGAGCGAACCGAAATCGCCGTAGTAGCCCTGCCGCTCCCCGGAGACGGCGGCGTGCACGGCGTGGTGGATGTCGTCGTCCCACTGCGCCTGCAGGCCGTAACCGCCGGCTGCGCGGGGCGAGATCATCTTCGGATCGTTCAGATCGCTCTCCGCGATCAGGCTGAGCGGACGGCCCAGATGCGCCGACATCCGGTACGTCGCGACGGCCAGCTCCTCGAGCAGATGCACGGCGGTGTGGTCGACGAGAGCGTGCACCGCGTCCAGGCGCAGCCCGTCGATGTGGAACTCCCGCATCCAGCGCAGGGCGTTGTCGAGGATGTAGCGGCGCACCTCGCCGGAGTCCGGACCGTCGAGGTTGACCGACGCACCCCAGGTGCCCTGCCCACCGGACAGGTACGGCCCGTAGCGGTCCAGGTAGTTGCCGGACGGTCCGAGATGGTTGTACACCACGTCCAGGATCACCCCGAGGCCGCGGGCGTGGGCGGCGTCGACGAAGCGCTGCAGGCCGTCCGGACCGCCGTAGGGCTCGTGCACCGCGTACCAGAGCACACCGTCGTAACCCCACCCGCGGGTGCCGTTGAAGGCGTTGACCGGCATGAGTTCGACCAGGTCGACACCGAGGTCGACGAGGTCGTCGAGCCGGGCGACGGCCGCGTCGAAGGTGCCCTCCTCGGTGAAGGTGCCCACGTGCAACTCGTACACCACCCCGCCGGCGAGTTGCCGGCCGGTCCACGACGTGTCGGTCCAGGCGCGCTCGTCGAGCGTGTGCAGCTGGGACAGCCCGTGCACCCCGTCCGGTTGCCGCGGGGAGCGCGGGTCGGGCAGCACGGTCTCGTCCTCGTCGAGGAGGAAGCCGTAACGGGCACCGGGGGAGGCGTCGACCTCGGTGCGCCACCACCCCTGGTCCTCCCGGCGCATGGAGTGAACGGTGCCGTCGACGTGGAGCCGGACGGATTGCGGGGTCGGAGCCCAGACCTCGAAGGTGTGCACCCGATCAGCATGCCCGCTCGCCGCTGCCGCTGCAGACCTCCGGAATCGGCTGCAGTTCCGATGCAACCGATGCTGATAAGCTGAGTTCGATGTCCCAGCATGCCAAGAGGGCCTACAGTTCACCGCTGCGTGAGGAGGCTGCGCGCCGGACGCGAGCGACGATCGTCGACGCCGCCGCCCGGCTCTTCGTCGACCGCGGGTACGTCAGCACCACGGTCAGGCAGATCGCCGAGGCTGCCGGGGTGGCGGTGCGCACGGTCTTCACGGCGTTCCCCGGCGGCAAGTCCGAACTGTTCCGGGAGGCGCTCGACGCCGCGGTCGCGGGCGGGTCCGCGGTTGCCGTCGGCGACGAGCCCGCGCCGGGCCGGGGGCCACGTCCGGGACGGGTCGCGACCGGAACCGCGGGCTCGGACGCCGAACGCATCGTCGAGCAGGTCGTCCGCTACGGCGCCGACCTGCTCGAGCGGGCCGGCGGTCTGCTGATGACCTCGGTCGAGTCCTCGGGTGCGGACCCGGACATGCGCCGGTTCGCCGACGAGGACGCGCGCGCGACCGCGGACAACGCGCGCACCATCGCGGACGGGCTGCACCGGCACGGATTGCTGCGCGACGACGTGAGCGTGGAGCACGCGGCGCACGTGTTCTACACGCTGGGTTCTCCGCAGGTGCATGCCCTGCTGCGCCGCGACTGCGGCTGGGACGTGGACGAATACCGGGCGTGGCTCACGGCGACCCTGCGGGCGACGCTCCTGCGCTGAGCGCGGCCGCGGGCCCGGCCGCCCGCACCGCCCTCGGGGTGGTCCCGAAACGGGCCCGGAACGCCGTGCCGAACGCACTGAGCGAACCGAAGCCGGACGCGAAGGCGATACCCCCCACGGACACCGCGTTCCAGCGCGGATCCTCGAGGCGGCTGCGGGCGCGGTCCAGCCGCCGGGCGCGGAGCAGTTCCGCGGGCGTGGTGCCGGCCGTCCGCAACGCGAGCTGCAGTTGGCGCAGCGACCAGCCCAGCTCGCGGGCCATCGACGCCGGGGTCAGATCCGGGTCGTCCGAACGTTCGTCGACGTAGGCCCGGGCCGCCTCGGCCACCGCCTGCAGGCCACCGGGACGGAGGGGGCCGTGGGTATCGGCCAGGACGAGGGACACGAGCTCGATCACCCGTGCGCTGATCGCGACGAAGGCGGGGCCGGACAGCGACGTGCGTTCGCGGGCCAGCGTCCGCGTCATGGTCCCCGCCACCGCCCCGACGCCGCGGCGCAGGTCGAGCACACTCGGGCCGTCGGCGACGGCCCGATCGGGCAGGCAGCCCTCGGGGACGGTGAGCACCCACGCCCGGGCGTGGGCGCCATGGACGAGCTCGAACGGGCGGGCCATCGACACCAGGGCCGCGCGCCCGACGGGCACCGGCAGTGCGTGCCCGCCGTGGGCGACGGTGAGCGCACCGGACTTCGGCACGAACAAGCGCATGCTCCGGTCGTCGTCCCCGCGGACGTGCCGGGCGGTCCGCGCGTAGGTGATGCGATCGGACCAGAACTCGACGAGCTGGTGACCGCCGCAGCGCTGCACGTGTGTGGCCCCGACGAAGCCGGCCGGGGCACGCTCGTCCCGATCGGGGAACGAATAGTCCAGGGTGCCGTGGTTGAACCGCACGTGGTCGGTCCAGAACTCGGCGCGGTCGCGCTCCGGCACCCGGCCCGTCGTCGTGAACCGCACCTCGTACTCCGCTGCCACCGGGACCTCCTCGTCGGCCGTGCGCGCGCCGGACAGTGCTCTGCGCGGATCGACGAGTGCTGCGTCCCGCCCGCTCCCTACGCTCGTCGGCAGTGTAGTGACGAACGCCACAGCCGGAGCGCGGTGGCCCGATCCAGGAGGTTTCCATGCAGCGAGCAGCGGTCAACGGGACGGAACTCGCCTACGTCGACGCCGGTCCGCGCGACGGAGTGCCGATCGTGTTCAGCCATTCGCTCTTCTTCGATCACACGATGTTCGACGCGCTCGCGGAGAAGTTCACCGCCGACGGGTACCGGGTCGTCGCCTACGATCATCGCGGGCAGGGCGAGAGCGCCCCGGCGCCGCGGGCGGAACTCGCGGTCGACGTCCTCGCCGAGGACGCGGCGGCCCTGATCGAACACCTCGGTCTGGCCCCGTGCCACGTCGTCGGCAACTCGCTCGGCGGGTTCGTCGCGCTGCGGCTCGCCGCGCGACGCCCCGAACTGCTCCGCACGGCCGCCGCGCTGGGTTCGTCGGCGGAGGAGGAACACAAGCTCGCCGAGTTCGCTCCGCTGGTCGAGCATCTCACCGAGCACGGCACGGCGGACGTCGTCGACACGGTCATGTACATCATGTTCGGCGATTCGAGCCTCGCTCAGGAGAGTTCGATGACGAGCACGTGGCGCGCCGCGATCGCCCGGCTCGAACCCCGCATCGGCGACGCCGCCCACGGCGTCATCCACCGCGGGCGGATCGTCGAGGAGCTGGCCGGGTGCCGCGTGCCGGTCCTCGCCGTCGCCGGGAGCGAGGACCACGCGTACCCGCCGCCGATCTCGTCGGCGAACATCGCCGACGCCGCGAGCGGCCGGCACGTCACGGTGGACGCCGCAGGGCACTCCGTGGCACTCGAACAGCCGGAGGCGGTCGCCGAGCACCTCAGGAAGCACTTCGCCGCGGCGGAGAAGGGCTGATCCGCAGGTCGGAGGGGCGCGGCAGCCGCCCGGCGACCTGAACCGTGCGGAGCTCGCGCACAGCAGCGGGAGGGCACCGGGCAGGAGCGATCGGGATGTACGGGCACGAATCCATACGAGACGGAATATCAAAATTATCCGAATAAGTGTGTCCACGTTCCTCGATCCACCGAAGCCCCGCCGAATAACCCCGCCGAGCAGCCACGCCGACCTCGGGCGGTGCGACGTGCCCCGGTGCCGAACCGGGGACGCTGACACAACCCGCCGACGGCACGGCGGGCGTGTTTCGGACCACCGCGCGGCGGATACCCGGGGCCGACAGGTTCCACCGTCCGCGCCCCCACCGGGGGTGCGGACGGCGATCGTCGCCGGCTCGACGGGTCGGTGACGGTGCGCCGGAGATGACGCTGCCGAGAAGGGGTTCCATGAGCCACGCCAGCTTCGCGTCCCGGGTCGGCGCGGCACGCGAGAGGATGTTCGATCTCGTGCTGGAGATCGCGGCGATCGTCGAGGCCGCCGACGCGCTCGACCGGGACTCCCTGCCCCTCGCCGACGAGATCGCCGTGAGCGGACTGATCGATGCCCTCACCGACGTGAGCCGGCACTTCGATGCGGCGGCGGAACCGTTCGGGGAGGCGGTGTGGTTCTCGCGGCACCTGCCCGGTCCGTTCGGTTGACGGCCACGGGTGAGGATTGCGCCGCCGGAAACCGGGTATGCGGTCGGGGCCGAGACGCTGCGCTCGGCCCTGTTTCCGTACAGCAGACACCAGGAGCGCACTTGAGCAACCAGGACCCCGGACCCCGACCCGAAGATGCGCCCGGCCTCGACGCCGGTGGGGGCGTACAGCCCGGAGACACCCCACCCGACGCCGGACAGACCTCCGGCCTGTCGCATCCCCAACCGAACCCGAGCCGGGTGATGCCCGTCTTCGCGATCGTGCTCATCGCGCTGATCGTGCTCGGAGTGGCGGCGTTCTTCGTGGCGCGCGCGTTCGCCCTGTTCGACTGAGACACCGAACGACTGGGACACCGAACGACTGGGACACCGAACGACTGGGACACCGAACGACTGAGACACCGAACGGTCGGGCTCGTCAGGGTCGTCCGAGCGCCCCGACGTAGTACCAGCGGCCACCCTCACGGAGGAACCGGCTGTGCTCGTGCAGCACGTCCTCGTGACCGCCGAAGCGGTAGTGGGCCCGGAACTCGACCGTCCCCTCCGAGTGCAGGAACCCGCCGCTCGTGCGCACCACCTCGAGCCCGGTCCACCGCTGCGCCGGATCGAGATCCAGTCGCGCCGGGCGGGTGTCGGGGTGCCACGTACGACGCAGATAGTCGTCGTCGCCCACCGCGAAGGCGGTGTACCGCGACCGCATCAGCTGCTCGGGCGTCGGCGCGTCCCCACCCGCGAGGAACGGCCCGCAGCAGTCGCCGAACGGAAGACCCCGGCCGCACGGACACGGAGCGGACGATTCGGGCCGGGGGTAGCGCGGGCGTCGAGTCACCGGCACATTATCGCCGCCGCCCGGAACCGGACGGTCGTGGCACGATCGACGCCCGGGACGAGCGCGGTCGGAGGAACGGTGAACCATGGTCGATTCTGCCGCCACACCGGCGCGGGGACAGGGCAGTCCCGGCACCGCGCTACACCACAGCTTCGCGGCCGTCCCGGTGGCCGGGCCGTACGACACCGCCGCCGACGTGCTCGACCGGATGCGGGAACACAGCTTCGACAGTGCCGCCGTCGTCGCCGTGCTCGTCGGTGAGACGCTCGCCGGTCTCGTCACGATCGAACGGCTGCTGGCGGCCCCCGGTGCCGCCCGGATGGACGACCTCATGGACCCGGATCCGCCGGTGGTGCACCCGGATACCGCGCAGGAACGCGCCGCGTGGAAAGCGGTGCAGCACGGCGAGCCGGGCCTGGCCGTCGTGGACGGCCACGGCCGGTTCCGCGGCCTCATCGCGCCGCAACAACTGCTCGCCGTGCTGCTGCACGAGCACGATCAGGACATGGCCCGGATCGGCGGCTTCGCGCACTCGGTGGAGGCGGCGCGGGCCTCGAGCGTCGAGGGAATCCGTCGCCGGCTCTGGCACCGGCTGCCGTGGCTCGTCGTCGGTCTGATCGGGGCCATGGTCTCGGCCCGCCTGATGCAGGTGTTCGAGGCCGAACTCGACGCCGACCTCGCCGTCGCGTACTTCGTGCCGGGAATCGTGTACCTGGCGGACGCCGTCGGGACGCAGACCGAGGCACTGGTCATCCGCGGATTCTCGGTAGGGGTGGGGATCCGCCGGATCGTGCGCCGGGAGGTGCTGACCGGACTGTCGGTGGGGGCGCTCCTCGGGGCGACCATGCTGCCGGCCGTGCTGCTCATGACCGGGAACCGGGATCTCGCGGTCGCCGTGGCGTCGGCCGTGCTGGCCGCGAGCACCATCGCGACGACCGTGGCGATGGTGCTGCCGTGGGCGCTGCAACGGCTGGGCAAGGACCCGGCGTTCGGGTCCGGCCCGCTCGCGACGGTGATCCAGGACCTGCTCTCCATCGTCATCTACTTCGTGGCCGTGACGCTGCTCCTCGGCTGAGGGTGGGGCGATCTCCACCCCAGGGTTCCTTGGGGCGCAGGACGATACCGGGTCACGATGAGACCACCGACCGACAACCCGTGGAGGCCCCGTGACCGCAACCTCGGAGAGGTTCACCCCGAGCCACACCGACCCGGATCGCGTGTTCGACGAGATCGACCGGATCGATGCCGAGATCGTCGCCGCCATCCGGTACCGGACCGGCCTCGTCCACCGTGCCGGCCGGCTGCGCCGCGCCGGGCACGGAACGACGTCCGTGCATGCGTGCCGCGAGATGGCGGCGCTCACCCGGTTCACCACTGCGCTGGGCCGGGACGGCACGGCGCTGGCGGCGACGCTGCTGCGGTTGGGCCGCGAACCCCTTGCCGACACCGCGACCTGCGGGCAGGATTGAGTCCGCCCCCGGAGGTTGTGATGAGCGTCGTCACCGAATCGCGTCTGACATACGTCGACAAGCAGGGGCGGCAGCATCGATTCGAGCTGTCGCCGGGCTCGCCTCGCGTCACCATCGGCCGGGCCCCGACGTCGGATGTGGCCTTCACCGGCGACAACGAGGTCTCCCGCCTGCACGCCGTCGTGGAGTGGATCGGCACCCACTGGACCATCCTCGACGACGGGCTCTCCCGAAACGGCACGTTCCTCAACGGGGAACGCATCACGGGACGCCGGCGGCTTCGGGAGGGCGACAGCATCCGGATCGGCTCGATCCGCCTGACCTTCCAGGAGATCGGCGCCGGCCCGGACGAGGCGACCCGTGTCGCGTCGGAGCTGCCGACGGTGCGATCGCTGACGCAGACACAACGCGGCATCCTGCTCGCGTTGTGCCGGCCCTACAAGCACGGCGCCGCCTTCGCCACCCCGGCATCCAACCAGGACATCGCCTCCGAACTGTTCCTCAGCGTCGATGCGGTGAAGACCCACCTGCGGGCGCTGTTCGCGAAATTCGGGGTCGAGGACCTGCCGCAGAACCAGAAGCGGGTCCGGCTCGCCGAGCTCGCCCTCCACAGCGGCGTCATCACCGAACGCGACCTCTGACCGGCGGCTCACCCGACCCGCTGCAGCAACCCGCCGAGTGCCCGCGCGACCTCCGCGGGCCGGTCGGTGATCACCGAATGGCCCGCGCCGTCGACCCGCACCAGCTCGGCGCGTGGCAGCCGCTCCGCCAGACCGGCCGACAGCTCGAACGGGGTCCACTCGTCCGCCGAGCCGCACAGCACGACCGCGGGGACGGCGGCGAGCACCGCCAACGCGGCGGACTCGTCGAGCACCGCGAACGATCGCAGGAACGCCGCCATCGTCACCACCGGCGTGTCGTTCGCCAGCACCGCCATCAGAGCCGCCAACCGGGAGCCGGGGGTTCGTCGCTGCGACGTCCGCCGCAGCGGCCGCACCGCCCGCCCACCCAGGTGCAGCGCGCGTTGCACCGCGCCGGGCGCGTGTCGCACCGCCCGGTGGAACAACGCGACCGCGGGACTGTCGAGGTAACGCCCGAGACCCGACCGCCCGAGATCACCGGCGGCGGTGCCGATGAGACAGACCCCGGCGACGCGGGTGCCGACCTCGTGCGGATGCTGACGGGCGTAGGACAGGATCGTCATGCCGCCCATCGAGTGGCCGACCAGCACCACCGGCCCGGCGGAGACCGCGCGCAGTACCGCCGCGAGATCACGCCCGAGCTGCTCGACGGTGTACGTCTCCGGCCCGGCAGTGCCGGACGCGCCGTGACCCCGGTGGTCGAAGAACACCATCCGCAGCGTGGCCCCGTACCGCCGGATCAACGAATCGCGAAGCGGCGACCAGGTTTCCGTGCGTCCGCAGTGCCCGTGGACGAACACGGCGGTGAGCGGCGCGTCGGCCGCGCCGAGCTCGTGGACCGCGAGCGGCACGCCGTCGTCGGCGATCACCGTGTGGCGGCGCACGAGACGCTCGGTGCGGAGGGTGGACATGCGGACAAGGATCCACGGACGCCGGCGCCGGGACGAGCAGCCCCGGTGGTGGTGGATTTCACCTCAGGGGGCCACTTCTGCACCCTGGGTGGTGGACAATCTCGCCATGGATGCGCAGCGGTACGTCGGCGTGGTCGGGCCCGCGGAAGCCACGGCCGAACAACGCCGGATCGCCCGTCAGGTCGGCGGGCTGCTCGCGGCGCGACGCGCCGTCGTCGTGACCGGGGGACTGGGCGGGGTGATGGCCGCGGCGTCGCGCGGCGCCGCCGAGGCCGGCGGCACCACCCTCGGCCTGCTCCCCGGCGACGACCGCGCGGAAGCCAACCCGTACCTGACCGTGTCGATTCCGACCGGGCTCGGCGAGATGCGCAACGCCCTGCTGGTACGCACGTGCGAGGCGCTGATCGCGGTCGGCGGCAGCTGGGGCACGCTCAGCGAGATCGCGCTCGCCGTCCGGACCGGGGTCCCGGTGATCTCGATCGGGGGGTGGCCGCTGCCCGCCGCCGGGGTGCTCGCCGTCACCTCCGCCGGGGACGCCGTCGAAGCCATCCACGACCTGCTGTGGCGGCGCGATCCCACCGCGGGCTGGACCGGTTGAGGACTTCCCGCACCCGAGGGTGATTCTCGACCACCCCTGCGGGTGCCACCTCCACCGCTGGGGTCGGTATCTGCATCGGGGTCTGCGGACGACCGTGGAAGCAGCACAGTCCACCGGTCGTCAGGAGTACCCCCGTGTTGCACGAAAGCCCGGTCGCCCACGCACATCTCGGTGCCCCGCAGCCCACCGGCGCGTTTCCGCTCTCGGCGGCCCAGCGCGGCATCTGGTTCGCCCAGCACCTGGCCGGCGACACGCCCGTCAACATCGCCCAGTACGTCGACATCACCGGGGATCTCGACCTCGACGCCCTCGAGACTGCCGCGCGTGCGGTCGGACGCGAGTTCGGCACCGGGTTCCTGCGCATCCTCGAGGAGGACGGTCACCCGTTCCAGACCGTCGTGCACACCGGAGAGCGCCTGACGGTGGTCGACCTGCGGGGCGAAGCCGACCCGGTCGCCGCGGCCCGCGACTGGATGGAGCGCGACTACACCGCCCCCGTCGACATGTGCACCGACCGGCTCACCGTCACCGCCGTGCTGCGCGTCGGCGACGACCGCTGGTTCTGGTACGCCCGAATCCACCACATCGCCCTCGACGGCGTCGGAGCGATGACCCTCGTCGCGCGCACCGCCGAGCGCTACACCGCCACCGTCACCGGAACCACGGTGCACGCGCCGCGCACCGCCGCGCTGCCCGACATCGTCGCCGCGGACGAGGCCTACCGGCGCTCCCCGCGGTTCGAGACCGACCGCGCGTACTGGACCGAACACCTGGCCGGCCTGAGCGATCCCGTGTCGCTGGCCGGCCGGGGTGCCCCCGCCGACGCGCATCCACTGCTGGTCGGCGCGGAACTTCCCCCCGACACCGAGCAGGCCCTGCGCGATGCCGCGGCCCGTCGCGGGTCGAGCCTCGCCCCGCTCGTGGTCGCCGCGTTCGGCACCTACCTCGCCCGGATGACCGGCCACGACGAGGTGATGCTCAGCCTGCCCGTCTCGGCCCGCACCACCGCCGTGCTGCGCCGCTCCGGCGGCATGCTCGCCAACGTCGTGCCGCTGCGGCTGCGGACCGACGCCGCCACCGTCGCCTCCGTGATCGCCGCAGCGGAACTCGAGCTGACCGGGGCGCTGCGCCGCCAGCGGTACCGGCAGGAGGACATCGCCCGCGACCTCGGTCTCACCGGCGACCACGCCGCCGGGTTCGGCCCGTCGGTCAACCTCATGCTGTTCGACCACCAGGTCCGGCTCGGCGCGCTCACCGGCCGGGTCCACGTGCTCACCTCCGGGCTCATCGAGGACCTCTTCGTCAACCTCTACCCGGGCGGGCACAGCACGCACCTCGACTTCCAGGCCAACCCGAACCTGTACACCCGGGACGAGCTCGCCGCGCACCACCGACGGTTCCTCGCGTTCCTACACCGTTTCGCCACCGCCGACCCCGGCCGGCGGCTCACCGACCTGGACCTGCTCGGCGACGACGAGCGCGCGGCCCTCGTCCCGGCCCGCGGCGCCGAGCCGGTGCCCGCCCGCACCCTCGCCGACCTGCTCACCGCCGGGGCGGCCCTCGACCCCGGTGCCGTCGCCGTGATCGACGGTCCGCGCACCGTGACCTACTCCGAACTGGACACCGCCACCGACCGGCTCGCCCGGCTGCTGCTGACCCGCGGCGCCGGACCGGAGACCACCGTGGCGCTGGCGCTGGCGCGCTCGCTCGACTCGGTGCAGGCCGTGTGGGCGGTCGCCAAGACCGGGGCCGCGTTCGTGCCCGTCGACCCCGGCCACCCCCGCGCCCGGCTCGACCACGTCCTGCGCGACAGCGGCGCCCGCATCGGCCTGACCGTCGCCGCGCACCGGGACGGCCTGCCCGAGCACACCGACTGGATCGTGCTGGACGACCCCGCGACCGTCGCGGCGGTCGCGGACATGGACGCCGCGCCGATCACCGACCGGATCGTCCGACCCGAGCACGCCGCCTACATCGTCTACACCTCCGGGTCCACCGGCACCCCCAAGGGCGTCGTCGTCACCCACGCCGGCCTGGCGAACCTCGCCGACGACGCCCGCACGCGGCTCGCCGTCACCCCCGATTCGCGTGCCACCCACCTGTACTCGCCGGCCTTCGACTCCTCGATCGAGGAGCTGCTGGTGACCTTCGCGGCCGGCGCCACCCTGGTGGTGGTACCGCCGCAGGCCTACGGCGGCGCCGAGCTCGCCGAGGTACTGCACGCCGGACGAGTCACCCACCTCGACGCGACCCCGGCCGTGCTCGCGACCCTCGACCCCGACGAGCACCCCGAGATCGGCACGGTCGTGGTCGGTGGGGACGCCTGCCCGCCCGACCTGGCCGACCGGTGGTCCCGGGGCCGGCAGTTCCTCAACGCCTACGGCCCCACCGAGGCCACGGTCACCGCCACGTTCGCCGCCCCGCACCGTCCCGGCGCCGGCGTCGACGTCGGAGCACCGATCCGCGGCATGCGCGCCCTGGTCCTCGACCGGTGGCTGCAGCCCGTGCCGGTGGGGGTGACCGGCGAGCTGTACCTGGCCGGGCCGGGTGTCGCGCGCGGCTACCTCGGCCGTCCCGACCTGACCGCGGCCCGCTTCGTGGCCGACCCGTCGGCACCCGGCGAACGCATGTACCGCACCGGCGACCTGGTCCGCTGGCGCGGTGTGTCCTTCGGGCTGCCAGGACAACCCAAAGGACACACCGGCGGCGCAGCCGCCGCGCTCGAGTTCGCCGGCCGCACCGACCACCAGGTCAAGATCCGTGGATTCCGCGTCGAACTCGGCGAGGTCGACGCCGCGCTGCTCCGGCACGACACCGTCGCCCGAGCCGTCACCGTCGGCACCGCCACGCCCGCCGGCGCGACCGTCCTCGCCGCCTACGTCGTCGGCCGTCCCGGCGCCCCCGTCGACGGTGACGCCCTGCGCGCCGCACTCGCCGCCACCCTGCCCGCCTACCTCGTGCCCGCGGTGATCACCGTGCTGCCCGAGCTGCCGCTCACCCCCGTCGGCAAGATCGACCGGGCCGCGCTGCCCGCCCCCGACTTCGGCGCCACCGCGACCCCCGGCGGCCGCGCCCCCGAAGGCGCACGCGAGGAACTGATCGGCGCGCTGTTCGCCCAGGTGCTCGGGGTGGAACGGGTCTTTGCCGACGACAGCTTCTTCGCCCTCGGCGGCGACAGCATCGTCGCGATCACCCTGGTCTCCCGCGCTCGTGCCGCCGGACTGCGCTTCACCGCCCGCGACGTCTTCGAACGTCGCACCGTCGCCGCCCTGGCCGCCGTCGCGGTGGCGGACACCGGCGACGAGCCGGCCCTCGCCGAACTCCCCGGCGGCGGCACCGGCCCGGTCGAGACCACCCCGATCGTCGCCGAACTGCTGACCGACGGCGGGCCCGTCGACCGGTACGGACAGGCGGTGCTGATCCGCCTGCCCGAGCACCCCGACCCCGCGCACCTGGCCGGGGCCGTGCAGGCACTGCTCGATCGGCACGACGCGCTGCGGATGCGGCTGACCGCGTCCCGCACACTCGAGGTGCTCCCCGCCGGTGCGGTCGCCGCCGAGGCGGTGCTGCATCGCACCCCCGTCGACGAGCCACGCGGCGCCGCCGAGGCCGCGCTGGAGGCCGCCGCGGACCGGCTCGACCCCGCCGCCGGGATCGTCGCCCAGTTCGCGTGGCTGGCCTCGCCCGGCGGCCGCGACGACCTGCTCGTGGCCGTCGTCCACCACCTCGCCGTGGACGCGGTGTCCTGGCGCATCCTGCTGCCCGACCTCGCCGCCGCCTACACCCACGGCGGTGCCGCGTCCGCCCTCGCCCCGGTCGGCACGTCGCTGCGCCGGTGGGCGCACGGCCTGACCGAGACCGATCGCAGCGACGAATTGCCACTGTGGGAGCGGATTCTCGCCACGCCCGATCCGGCGCTGGGGGAGCGGCCGTTCGACCCGGCGCGCGACACCGCCGCCACCTCCGCGCAGCTGCGCGTCCGCGTGCCCGCCGAGGTCACCGACGCCGTCCTGACCGCCGTACCCCAGCGGTTCCACTGCGGCCCCGTCGAGGCGCTGCTCGCCGCGCTCGGCCTGGCCGCCGAGCGGTGGCGCCGCAACCGTGGCCGCCCCACCCCCGCGACGCTCGTCGGCGTCGAGGGCCACGGCCGGGAGGAGGCAGCGGTCCCCGGTGCGGACCTGTCCCGCACCGTCGGATGGTTCACCACCGTGCACCCGCTGGACGTGGACCTGACCGGGATCGACGTCGACGACGCCTTCGGCGGCGGCGCCGCGGCGGCCGCGGCGATCCGATCGGTCAAGGAACGACTCGCCGCCGTCCCCGACCACGGCATCGGCTACGGCCTGCTCCGGTACGTCGCCGGGATCCTGCCCGCGCATCCGGCACCGCAGATCGCCTTCAACTTCCTCGGCCGCATCGACACCACAGTCGACGCACCGTGGCTGCCGCTCGGCACCGCCGCGACCCGCGAACCCCGCATGCCGCTGCCCGCGGTGCTCGACATCGACGCCGCGGTCGACGCCGACGGACTCGTCGGCACCTTCACCTACGCGACCGGCCTGCTCGACGAGGACGCCGTCGACGAGTTCGCACAGCTGTGGGTGGCTGCGCTCGCCGCGCTCGCCTGGCACGTCGGCGACCCGGCCGCCGGCGGCCACAGTCCCTCCGATTTCCCGCTGGTCGCCGTCGACCAGGACCGGATCGACGAGTGGGAGCGCGACCGGGGAGGCCTGGCCGACCTGTGGCCTCTGTCCCCCCTGCAGGCCGGGCTGCTGTTCCACACCGGCTACGCCGCCGCGGACGCCCCCGACGACTACACCGTGCAGACCGCGCTCGAACTCGCCGGCACCGTCGACGCCGCCCGGCTGCGCGCCGCGGCACAGTCCGTGGTCGACCGGCACGACAGCCTGCGCGCCGCCTTCCGTGACACCGCCGCCGGTCCGGTCCAGCTCGTACGGCACACCGCCGTGCTGCCCTGGCGGGAAACCGACCTGCGCGGCCGCGCCGACACCGACGGCGAACTGGCGCGCATCCTCGACACGGACCGCGCCGACCGGTTCGACCTCACCGCCGCGCCGCTGCTGCGCATCCACCTCATCCGCACCGCCGACGACCGGTACCGGCTGCTGCTGACCAACCACCACCTCGTCCTCGACGGCTGGTCCACCCCGCTGCTCGTCGCCGAACTGCTCACCGCCTACGCCGCGGGCGCGGCCGTGCCCGGCCCGGCGCCGTCGTTCCGCAACCACCTGGCCTGGCTCGCCGGCCGGGACGCCGTCGCCGCGCGGACCGCGTGGGCCCGCGCGCTGGACGGCATCGACGCCCCCACCCTCGTCGCCCCGCACGCCGACGGGGCCGACACCGGCGGCGCCGCCCACACCGTCGAGCTGAGCGCCGAGACCGCCGCCGGACTCGCCGCCGCCACCCGCGCCCACGACGTCACCCTCGCCACCGTCGTGCAGGCGGCGTGGGCGCTGACCCTGGCCGAGGTCACCGGCCGCACCGACGTGGTGTTCGGCTCCACCGTCTCCGGCCGACCGCCCGAGCTGCCGGGCGTGGACGCTGTGCTGGGTCTGTTCGTCAACACCGTGCCGGTGCGGGTGCGCCTGCAGCCCACCGACACCGGCACCGAACTGCTGCGCCGCATCCAGGCCGAACAGGCGGCGCTGCTCGAGCACCAGCACCTCGGCCTCCCCGAGATCCACCGGGCCGCCGGCGTCACCGAACTGTTCGACACCCTCGCCGTCGTCGAGTCCTACCCCCTCGACCGCGACGCTCTCTCCGCACTGGCCGACAGCGCCGGAATGCGCGTTCTCGGCGTCACCGGCGCCGAAGCCACCCCGTACCCCGTGAGCCTGATCGTCGAGCCGGGCGACCGGCCGCAGCTGAGCCTGCGGTACCGCCCCGCCGCGGTCGGCGACGTCGCCGCCCGCCACCTCGTCGAGCGCTGCGCGCAGCTGCTCGGGGCGCTCGCCCGCACCCCGGACCGCCGCATCGCCGCGCTCGGCGCCCCCGGGGTCGCGGCCCCGTTCACCCCCGGCCGGGACCGCGCCGTCACGCTCGCCGAGATCCTCACCGGCACCGCAACCCGTCACCCGGACGCGGTCGCCGTCGTCACCGATGCCGGCGAGATCACCTACCGCGACCTGAACGACCGGGCCGACGCGCTGGCGGGGCTGCTCGCGGCGCACGGCGCCGGACCCGGCACGGCCGTCGCGCTGGCGCTCACCCGCTCGTTCGAGTCGCTTCTCGCCGTGTGGGCGGTCGCGAAGACCGGGGCCGCCTTCGTTCCCGTCGACCCGCGCCATCCACAGGACCGGATCGAGCACATGCTCACCGACTCCGGCGCCCGGCTGGGCGTCACGGTCTCCGCACACGGTGCCCGGCTGACCGGTGCCGCGGCAACCTGGCTGGTCCTCGACGACCCCGCCACGACCGCCCGCCTCGCCGCGACCCGCCCCGCGGCGACGTCGCCGGCCCGGCTCGACGACCCGGCCTACCTGATCTACACCTCCGGCTCCACCGGCACCCCGAAGGCCGTCACCGTCACCCATCGCGGCCTGGGCAACCTGGTCGACGCCCAGATCGCCGTGCTGGGACTGACCCTCTCGGCCCGCGTCGCGCACGTCGCGTCACCGAGCTTCGACGCCTCCGTGTTCGAACAGCTCGCCGCGTTCGCCGTCGGCGCCGGGCTCGTCGTCGTGCCGCCGACCGTCGTCGGCGGCGACGAACTGACCGCCCGGCTCACCGCCGCCGCCGTCACCCACCTCGTCGTCACCCCCGCGGTGCTGGCCACCCTCGACCCGGCTGCGACCGCCACCGTGCAGACGGTGGGCGTCGCCGGCGAGGCCGTCCCCACCGACCTGGTGCGCCGGTGGGCGCCCGGCCGCACGATGCTCAACTTCTACGGCCCGACCGAGGCCACCATCTGGGCCACCGTCGCCGACCTCACCGCCGACGCGCCGGTCACGCTCGGCACCGGCATCCCCGGCACCGAAACCCTCGTCCTCGACAGCTGGCTCCGGCCGGCGCCGCTCGGCACGGTCGGCGAACTGTACCTGTCCGGCCCCGGTCTGGCGCGCGGCTACCACGGTCGTGCACCCCTGACCGCGAGCCGGTTCGTCGCGCATCCCCACCGGTCCGGCGCCCGCATGTACCGCACCGGCGACCTCGTGCGCTGGACCCGCGGCGGCGACGGCCGGCCCGTCCTGGACTATCTGGGCCGCACCGACTTCCAGGTCAAGGTGCGCGGCATCCGCGTCGAGCTCGGCGAAATCGACACCGCCCTCACGGCCGACGCCGACGTCGACTTCGCGACCACGGTCGGACGCCCCGGACCCACCGGCTCCACCGTCCTCGTCTCCTACGTGCGGCCCGTGCCGGGACGCACCCTCGACCCGGACCGGCTGCGGGACCGGCTCGCCGAACAGCTCCCCGCCCATCTCGTGCCCGTCGCGATCGTCGTCCTCGACGAGGTTCCGCTCACCCCGGTCGGCAAGCTCGACCGGACGGCGCTGCCGGAGCCGGACTTCGGCCGCAGCCGCCGCCCGGCCCGCGCGCCGCGCGGACCCGTGGAGACCGCCGCCGCAGCCGCGTTCGCCGAGGTGCTCGGCCTGGCCGACCGCGGTGCCCACGGCTCGTCCTTCGACCTCGGTGCCGACGACTCGTTCTTCGACCTCGGTGCCGACGACTCGTTCTTCGACCTCGGTGCCGACGACTCGTTCTTCGACCTCGGCGGCACCTCCCTCGACGCGACCCGCGTGATCGCCCGCGTCAACGCCACCGCCGGCACCGCCCTGGCGGTACGCGACCTGTTCGAGGCGCCCACCCCGGCGGCGCTGGCCGCACGCGCCGCGGGCCGCACCGGTGCCGCCGTCGCGCTCGGGCGCCGCGAGCGGCCCGCCCGCCTGCCGCTCGGACCGGCACAGCACCGGATGTGGGTGCTCAACCAGTTCGACCCCGCCTCCGGCGTCTACAACATCCCGGTGGCGCTGCGCCTGCGCGGACCGCTCGACCGCACCGCCCTCGCGGCCGCCTTCGGCGACCTCACCGGCCGGCACGAGAGTCTGCGCACCGTCTTCCCGGCCGATGCGGACGGCCCGCACCAGGTGATCGTCGATGCGGTGCCCCCCGCCCTCGACATCGTCGACGTGCCCGCGGACGCGGTCCGTGCCGCGGTGGCGACTTTCGCCGGTGCCGGTTTCGACCTGACCGTCGAGCTGCCGGTGCGGGCCCGGGTGCTGCGTCTGGGTGCGCAGGAGCACGTGCTGGTGCTGGTGCTGCACCACATCGCCGCGGACGGGGTGTCGGTGGCGCCGCTGGCCCGGGACCTGATCGCCGCGTACGCCGCGCGTACCGCGGGGGCGGCGCCGGCGTGGGCGCCGCTGCCGGTGCAGTACGCCGACTACACGCTGTGGCAGCGCGAGACGCTCGGCGACCCCGACGACCCCGACTCGACCACCGCCCGGCAACGCGAGTTCTGGACCCGCACGCTGGCCGGCCTCCCGGACCGCATCGTGCTGCCCGCCGACCGGCCCGGACCCGCGGTGCAGTCCGGCGCGAGCGCCGATGTGGATCTCGCAGTCGACGCCGACGTGCACGCCCGGCTGCGGGCCGTCGCCGCCACCGAGAACGCCACCGTGTTCATGACCGTGCACGCCGCGCTCGTCGCGTTGCTCTCGCGTCTCGGCGCCGGCGACGACATCGCGGTGGGCACCGCGGTCGCCGGCCGCGGCGCCGCCGAACTCGACGACCTGGTCGGGATGTTCGTCAACACCGTGGTCCTGCGCACCCCGGTGCGTCCCGAGGTCACGTTCGCCGACCTGGTGGCGCAGGTGCGCGAGGCCGACCTGGCCGCGTTCGCCCACGCCGACCTGCCGTTCGACCAGGTGGTCGAGGCGGTGCGCCCGGCCCGCTCGACCGCGCACCACCCGCTGTTCCAGGTCTCCCTCGCGCTGGCCGACTTCGCGGCACCCACGCTCGAGCTCGACGGGCTCGGGATCGCCGTGGAGGACATCGCCCGGGACTCCTCGCAGTTCGATCTCGCACTCGAGCTGCGCGAACACACCGGCGACGACGGACGGCCCGCCGGGCTGGACGCCACCCTCACCTACGCGACCGACCTGTTCGACCACGACACCGCCCGCACCCTCGCCGCGCGGTTCGTGCGCCTCCTCGCCACCGTCACCACCGACCCGGCCGTCCCCGTCGGGGACGTGGAGCTGCTCGACGCCGCCGAGTCCGCCGAGCTGGCCGCCACCGCCGGCCCGGCCGGTATCGGGCCGTGGCTGCTGCCCACGCTGCTCGCGGCCGCCGCCGCCGCACACCCCGCGCGCCCGGCCGTGCGTGCCGACGGCACCACCTGGACCTACCGGGAACTCGACGACGCCGCCGGCCGGCTCGCGCACCGGCTCGTCGCCGCCGGGGTGGGGCCGGACGTGCGCGTGGCCCTCGCGCTGCCCCGCTCCGCGGAGTCGGTGCTCGCCGTGTGGGCCGTCGCCAAGGCCGGCGGTGCCTTCGTGCCCGTCGATCCGGCGTACCCGGCCGAGCGCATCGCGCACATGCTGCACGACAGCGGCACCACACTCGGACTGACCACGGCCGCGCACCGGGCCGCGCTGCCCGGCGCGCTCACCTGGCTCGAGCTCGACGACCCGGCGGTGCGGGCCGCATACGCCGACGACTCGGCCGCACCGTGGACCGATGCGGACCGGACCCGGCCGCTGCATCCCGAGCACGCCGCCTACCTGATCTACACCTCCGGCTCGACCGGCACCCCGAAGGCCGTCACCGTCACCCACCGCGGGCTGGCGAACATCGTGCGCGCCCAAGCCGACTCGCTCGACGTCGGGCCGGATGCGCGGGTCCTCGGCTTCGCCTCGCCCAGTTTCGACGCAGCGATCTTCGAACAACTGGCCGCCTTCGGCGCCGGGGGCTGCCTGGTGTCGGTCCCGCCCGGCATCGTCGGGGGCACCGAACTCGCCGCTCTCCTCGAGGCCGAGCAGGTGACGCACGCGGTCCTCACCCCGTCGGTGCTCTCGACGCTGGACTCGGCGGAGTCGACCTCGGTCCGGGTGCTCGCGGTGGCCGGCGAGGCGGTCGGTACGGACCTGGTGGAGCGGTTCGCCGGGGGCCGGACGATGCTGAACCTGTACGGGCCGACGGAGGCCACGATCTGGGCGACCGCGTCGTCGGCACTGACGGCGGGCCGGGCACTGACGATCGGATCCGCCGTGCGCGGCGTGACGCCGCTGGTGCTCGACGACCGGTTGCGGCCCGTCCCGGTCGGTGTGGCGGGGGAGTTGTACCTCGCCGGCGACGGGCTGGCGCGCGGCTACCACGGGCGGCCGGGACTGACCGCGGCCCGGTTCGTGGCGCATCCGCAGGGCGCGCAGATGTACCGCACCGGGGACGTGGTGCGGTGGGTGCACGCCGCCGGCCGGCTCGAGCTCGAGTACGTCGGCCGCAGTGACCACCAGGTCAAGATCCGCGGAATGCGGATCGAGGTGGGGGAGGTCGACGCGGCGCTGGCCGGGCTGCCGGAGGTCGACCGCGCGGTGACGGTGGGCCGGCCCGGACCGGCCGGGTCGCCGGTACTGGTGTCGTACGTGCTCGCGGCGACCGGGTGCGCCCCGACGGCCGAGGCGCTGCGGGCCCGGATGTCCGAGTTGCTGCCGGCCCATCTCGTGCCGGCGGCGCTCGTCGTGCTCGACGAGTTGCCGCTGACGCCGGTGGGCAAGCTGGACCGGGCGGCCCTGCCCGAGCCCGTGTTCGCCGCCGGCGCGGGGCGTGCCCCCCGCACACCGGCCGAGGAGGCCGTGGTCGCCGCGTTCGCCCAGGTGCTGGATCTGGACCGGGTGGGCATCGACGACTCGTTCTTCGACCTCGGCGGCAACTCGCTCGACGCCACCCGCGTCGTCGCCCGCCTGAACTCCGCCCTGGCGGTGCGCGACCTGTTCGAGGCGCCCACCCCCGCGGCGCTGGCCGTGCGCCTGCTCGAGCGTCCCGCGCCGAGGATCGCCCTCACGGCCCGGCCCCGCCCGGCCCGGGTGCCCCTCGGACCGGCGCAGCAGCGCATGTGGGTGCTCAACCAGCTCGACCCCACCTCCGCGGCGTACAACATCCCCGTCGCGTTGCGCCTGTCCGGTCCGATCGACGCCGCGGCGCTCGCCGCGGCGTGGCGGGACGTGACCGACCGGCACGAGAGCCTGCGCACCGTCTTCCCCGCCGATGCGGACGGCCCGCACCAGGTGGCCGTCGACGCCGGGAACGTGCTCGACTTCACCGAGGCACCCGCCGACGTGCATGCCGCGGTGGCGGGTTTCGTCGGTGCCGGTTTCGACCTGACCGTCGAGCTGCCGGTGCGGGCCCGGGTGCTGCGTCTGGGTGCGCAGGAGCACGTGCTGGTGCTGGTGCTGCACCACATCGCCGCGGACGGGGTGTCGGTGGCGCCGCTGGCCCGGGACCTGATCGCCGCGTACGCCGCGCGTACCGCGGGGGCGGCGCCGGCGTGGGCGCCGCTGCCGGTGCAGTACGCCGACTACACGCTGTGGCAGCGCGACATCCTCGGTGACGAGACCGATCCGCGGTCGACCGCCGCGCGTCAGCGCGACTTCTGGGTGAGCACCCTCGCCGGGCTCCCCGACCGGATCACCTTGCCCACCGACCGGCCGCGCCCGGTCGTGCAGTCCATGGCGAGCGCCGATGTGGATCTCGCAGTCGACGCCGACGTGCACGCCCGGCTGCGGGCCGTCGCCGCCACCGAGAACGCCACCGTGTTCATGACCGTGCACGCCGCGCTCGTCGCGTTGCTCTCGCGTCTCGGCGCCGGCGACGACATCGCGGTGGGCACCGCGGTCGCCGGCCGCGGCGCCGCCGAACTCGACGACCTGGTCGGGATGTTCGTCAACACCGTGGTCCTGCGCACCCCGGTGCGTCCCGAGGTCACGTTCGCCGACCTGGTGGCGCAGGTGCGCGAGGCCGACCTGGCCGCGTTCGCCCACGCCGACCTGCCGTTCGACCAGGTGGTCGAGGCGGTGCGCCCGGCCCGCTCGACCGCGCACCACCCGCTGTTCCAGGTCTCCCTCGCGCTGGCGAACTTCGAGGAGCCGGAGCTCGAGGTCGCGGGCCTGCGCATCGCACTGCAGGACGTCGCCCACGAGTCCTCACCGTTCGACCTGAGCCTGACACTGCGCGAACGCACGACCGCGAACGGCGAACCCGCCGGAATCGAGGTGAGCCTCGGCTACGCCACCGACCTGTTCGACGACGCCACCGCCCGGACCCTCGCCGCCCGCTTCGGCCGGCTGCTGACGGCGGTCGCCGAGAACCCGCACGCCACGATCGGCAACGTCGACCTGCTCGATCCGCGGGAGGCCGACGAACTGCGGGCCGGCACGGGCCCGGAGCCCGTCGCCCCGGTGACCCTGCCGGAACTGCTGCACGCCGCGGCGACGGCGCGACCCGAGGCCGTCGCCGTGGTCACCGACGACCGGCAGGTCACCTATCGCGAACTCGACGCCCGCGCGGCGCTGCTCGCCGATGCCCTCGCCGCGCGGGGTGCCGGCCCCGGCACCCTCGTCGCGCTGGCACTGACCCGATCGTTCGACTCGGTGCTCGCGGTGTGGGCGGTCGCCCGAACGGGCGCGGCGTTCGTGCCCGTCGACCCCCGGCACCCGCAGGAACGGATCGAGTACATGCTCGCCGATTCCGGTGCCGTCCTGGGGGTGACCGTGACCGAGCACCACGACCGCCTGCCCGCCTCGCTCGGGTGGCTGGTGCTCGACGGCCCGGCTGCCGACACGCGTCTCGCGCTCGTCCCGCAGCGGCCGCGGGCCACGGCCGTGCACGTCGACGACCCCGCCTACCTGATCTACACCTCAGGTTCGACCGGCGCTCCCAAGGCGGTCACCGTCACCCACCGCGGACTGGGCAATCTCGTCGCCGCGCAGCGGGAGACCCTGGCGCTGACCCCGCAGGCCCGGGTCGCGCACATCGCGTCGCCGAGTTTCGACGCCGCGGTGTTCGAGCAACTCGCCGCGTTCGCCGTCGGCGCCCGGCTCGTGGTCGTCCCGCCCACCGTCGTCGGCGGCACCGAACTCGCCGACCGGCTCCGCGCGGCCCGGGTCAGCCATCTCGTCGTCACCCCCGCCGCGCTGTCGACGCTCGACCCGGCCGCCCTGACCTCGGTCGAGGTGCTGGCCGTGGCCGGGGAGGCGACCGGACCGGAACTCGTGGACCGGTTCGGCGAGGGCCGGACGATGCTGAACCTGTACGGACCGACGGAGGCCACGATCTGGGCGACGGCCGGCCCGCTGGTGCCGGGCCGGGCGGTGACGATCGGATCGGCCGTGCGCGGCGTGACGCCGCTGGTGCTCGACGCCCGCCTGCGGCCGGTACCCGCCGGCGTGACGGGCGAACTCTACCTGGCCGGGGCCGGGCTGGCGCGGGGCTACCACGGGCGGGTGGGGCTGACCGCGAGCCGCTTCGTCGCCCGTCCCGATCAGCCGGGGGAGCGGATGTACCGCACCGGGGACCTCGTGCGGTGGGTGCGGGCCGGGGGCCGGCTCGAGCTCGAATACCTCGGGCGCGGTGACCACCAGGTCAAGGTCCGCGGGATGCGCGTCGAGGTCGGGGAGATCGACGCGGCGCTCACGGCCCTGCCCGAGGTCGACTTCGCGGTCACCGTCGGGCGGCCCGGACCGTCCGGCGCCCAGGTGCTCGTCTCCTACGTGCTCCCGGCGCCGGGGCACCGCCTCGAACCGGCCCGGGTACAGCGCCGGACGGCGCAGCGGCTGCCCGGACACCTGGTGCCGGCGGCGATCGTCGTGCTCGACGAGTTGCCGCTGACCCCGGTCGGCAAGCTGGATCGCGCGGCGCTGCCGGAGCCGGTGTTCGCGGCCGGCTCGGGACGCGCCCCGCGCACCCCGGCGGAGGAGGCGGTGGTCGCGGTGTTCGCGCAGGTCCTCGGCCTCACGCACGTCGGGATCGACGACTCGTTCTTCGACCTGGGTGGGACCTCCCTCGATGCCACCCGTGCCTGCGATCGGCTCGGCGCCGAACTCGGGACCGCCGTGCCGGTGATCGCGCTGTTCTCGGCGCCCACCCCGGCGACCCTGGCCGCCCGCCTCGAGGCCGAGGACACCGGCGGGCAGCCGGACTCGCCGTTCGCGGTGCGGCTGCCGCTGCGCACCGACGGCGACGGAGCCCCGCTGTTCTGCGTGCATCCGGCGTCCGGACTGGCGTGGGGCTACGCCGGGCTCGCCGCGCACCTCGCCCCCGGACGGCCGGTGTACGGACTGCAGTCCCCGCACCTCGACGGCCGCGAGGACGCCCCGGCGACGATCGCCGCGTACGCCGAGCGGTATGTCGACGAGATCCGTGCGGTCCAGCCCACCGGCCCGTACCACCTGCTCGGCTGGTCGCTCGGCGGATTCATCGCCCACGCCGTCGCGGCGCGGCTGCGCGACGCCGGCGAGGAGGTGGCGCTGCTCGCGCTGCTCGACGCGGACCTGATCGCCCGCGACGTCGCCGCGCCGGAACCGCTGACCGCCGGCGAACTCGTCGCCGCCCTCGGCTCGTCCCTGGGGCTGCCCGACGTCGATCCGGACCTGACGGCCGCCGAGGCCGCCGCGCTGATCCGGACCCACACCGGGGCTCCCGTCGACGCCGGCCACCTCGACCGGATGGTCGCCGACTACAACGGTTCGGCGGCGCTGCTCGCCGGCTACCGGCCACCGCTCTACGACGGCGACCTCGTCTTCGTCACCGCGACGGCCGACAAGCCGCATCACGCCGGGGGTTTCGCCGGCTGGCGACCCTACGTCACCGGCGCGATGCACAACCACCTGCTCGATGTCGCCCACGACCGGATGACCGCACCCGACGCGGTGCCCGCCCTGGCCGCGGTGCTCGATCGGCATCTCGGCGACGACCGGTACCTCGCCGCGTCCTGACCGCGCAATCCACCCCCCTTTTCTTCCGAACGGAGCACCATGTCCCCCTCGACCCCCGCCGTCCTCGTCGAAGCCGTCACCAAGAGCTTCGGGCCGGTCCCGGCCCTGTGCGGTGTGAGCTTCGCCGCCGAGCCCGGTGAGGTCCTCGGCGTCCTCGGCCCCAACGGCGCCGGCAAGACCACCACCGTGAACATCCTGTCCACCCTGCTGCGGCCGGATTCCGGCCGTGCCGTCGTGGCCGGGCACGACGTCGTCACCGACCCGGCCGGGGTGCGCCGGGCGGTGATGCTCACCGGTCAGTACGCCGCCCTCGACGACATGCTCACCGGCTTCGAGAACCTCGTCCTGTTCGCCCGTCTGCTCGGGTTGCGGCGCCGCGCGGCCCGAGCCCGCGCGCGGGAACTGCTCGCCGAGTTCGACCTCGAGGATGCCGCCGACCGGCGGGTCGGCAAGTACTCCGGCGGCATGCGCCGCCGCATCGACATCGCGTGCGGGCTCGTCGTCCCGCCCCGGGTGGTGTTCCTCGACGAGCCGACCACCGGCCTCGATCCGCGCAGCCGCCAACGGGTCTGGGATCTGATCGCCGGCTTCAAGGCGCAGGGCGTCACCACGCTGCTCACCACGCAGTACCTCGAGGAGGCCGACCTGCTCGCCGACCGGATCGTCGTCATCGACCGGGGCACGGTCGTCGCCGAGGGCACCCCCGCCCAGCTGAAGCAGCGCGTCGGCGCCACCTTCTGCGAAGTCGTCCCGGTGCGGGCGGCCGACGTGCCCGCCGTGGCGCACGTGCTCCGCCGGTTCGCCCCGGCGGCGGTGGTCGAGGTCGCCGCCGACCGCGTCACGATCCCGGCCCCGCACGGGGCGGGCACCCTGGCGCAGGTCGCGACGGCCGTCGCCGCCCACGGCGTCGCCGTCTCCGACATCGCGCTGCGGCGGCCGTCGCTGGACGAGGTCTTCCTCGCCCTCACCGCCGCCCGGCCGCGTTTCGAGGTGGTGGCATGACCACGACGACCGCCGCACCGTCGCCCCTCTACCAGTGGTGGGTGCTGTCCGCGCGCACCCTGATCCCCGCCGTCCGCGGCGGCGAACTCGTCACCGCGCTCGTCGCGCCGCTCGTGTTCACCGTCGGGTTCTACGTGCCGCTGCAACGGGTGATCGCCCTGTTCACCGGCGGGGCCGTCGACTACGGGCAGTTCCTGATGCCGCTGATCGCGCTGCAGGCCGTGGCCTTCACCGCGATCTCCGCCGCGTTCCTGGCCGCGACCGACGCGGTGCACGGCATCGACCGCCGGTTCGCGACGATGCCGATCGCGGCGGCCGTGCCGCTCGCCGCACGCCTGTCCGCGAGCACCGTCAAGTGCGCGCTGTCGCTGGCGGCGGCGATCGGTTGCGGGTACGTGATCGGATTCCGATTCGCCGGAGCCACCGCGGCCGTCGGGTTCTGCGTACTCGCGCTCACCATCGGCACGGTCCTCACGCTGGGGGCCGATGTGCTCGGCACCGTGTTCCGGAGCCCGGAGGCCACCACGCAGGCACTGATGCTGCCGCAGCTCGTGCTCGGAATGCTCTCCTGCGGCTTCGTTCCGATCGACCAGTTCCCGGCCTGGATCCAGCCGTTCGTCCGCAACCAGCCCGTCTCCCAGTTCGCGTCGAGCCTGCGCGGGCTCGCCGACGGCACCGGCGCCGCCCTGACGCCGACGCTGCTGTGGCTCGGCGGGATCCTCCTGGTCGTCGTCCCCCTGGCCACCCGCACGAACCGGAGGCAGCGATGAGCACCACCGTGACCACACCCGAGAATTCGGTCCCCGCTCTCGTGCGGCACACCGGCCTGCAGGCCGGGCGCCTGCTGACCCGCTGGCGCCGGGATCCGATGACGGTGCTGCAGAGCCTCGCCTACCCGGTGCTGCTGTTGCTCATGCTCGAGGCGGTGCTCGGCCGGCAGGTCTCGGCGTTCGCCGGGCAGGACGCGCTGTACGGGACGGTGCCGATGGTCGTCGTGATGAGCGCGCTGCTCGGCTCGCTGGCCGGCGCCGTCACACTCGGCCGCGAGTGCGAGGCCGGGCTGCCCGCGCGGCTGTGGGTGCTGCCCGTCCACCGGGCTTCGGCGCTGGCGTCGAGATTCGTCGCCGAGGCGGTGCGCATCACCGTGACCACCGTCGTCGTCGTCGCCGCCGGGGTCGTGCTCGGTTTCCGCTTCCACCGCGGCCCGCTCGCCGCGATCGGTTTCCTGGCCGTACCGGTGCTGTTCGGGCTGGCGTTTGCCGCGCTGGTCACCGCGGCCGCATTCATGGCCGCGAAAACGGTGGTCATCGAAGCGATCTCGTTGCTGTGCACGCTGATGCTGTTCTTCAATCCGGGGTTCGTGCCGATCGGTGCGTACCCGGACGTGCTCGCGCCGGTGATCCGCAACCAGCCCATGACCAGTGCCGTCGAGACGATGCAGGCGCTGGCCCTGGGCGGCGCCGTCCAGGGCCCGCTGGTGCGCACCGTGGCCTGGTCGGTGGCCCTGGTCGCGGTGTGTGCCGTGCCGGTGATCCGCGGATACCGTCGGGCCCTGTGACCGGATCCGCCGCCGGTGATCCCGGCAGGGTGGCGAATCCGCCACCCGGGGTGGCTGGTTCGCGGCCCCCGGGTACGGGAGGATCGATCCAGTGAACACGCCGAATCCCGAAGGGAGGCAAAATGACCGCCGTTGCCGAACCAGGCACCACCGACTCCGAACTGCCCCGTCTGCGCGCCGACATCGACAGTCTCGACACCGAGATCCTCGCCGTGGTGCGGCGCCGTGTCGCGCTCGAGCGACGGATCGGGCAGCTCCGGGTCGGGACGGGGGCGCCCCGCGTCACCCACGCCCACGACATGAGCATGATCCGTCGCTACGCCGCCGAGCTCGGGGAGGACGGCACGGCCCTGGCCCTGGTCCTGCTGCGCCTGCGTTAGCGGTGCGGAGCGCGCCCGACGGTGCCGGGCGACACCCCTCGTTCCGGGTGTCGACACGGACCTCATCCGGTCGGTCGTCGGCGGGGCGGTCCCGGGTCCACACCCACTGTCCGCGGGGCCGCACGCTCGCCGTCCGAGAGATCGCCCGCCGTCGCGCCGCGCGCGAGGTCTTTCGCCGCTCGGAAGGGCCACGTCCCGCACCGCGGCCATCTCCAGCTCGTCGAAGCGTCGGCGCTTGCCGGATTCGAGGGGCCGGTGCACCCGCTCGGACCGGAGCCACATCAGCGGGGGGTCGGCCCCTCCCGCCACACGACCCGGACCACCGGACCTTCGCCGCATCATCGAGCATCCGGACAACCCCCTCCCGGCGTCGCCGGGAGGGGGTTGTCCACCCCCGGGCGCAGTCCTAGTCGCGGGCCAGCACGGCTACGGGAAGGTCCGCGAACACCTCCGCCGGCGACACCGTTGCCGACAGCCGCCGCCCGGTGAGCCGGTCCACCCAGCGGCCCGGCGGCAGGTCGAGCGTCGTGTCGCCCCATCCGGTCTCCTCCAGGGTGACCGTGTGCCGCGAGGCGAGCGCCACCACGTCGACGTCGTCGGCCGCCGGGCCGCGCCCGAACCCGATGAGGTGAGCGGCGGCCGGACCCGACGCGGACAGCGGGACGTAGGCGCCACCGACGAAGCTCGCCGGCCGTTCGCGGCGCAGCCGCAGCGCCGACCGCACGACCGCGAGCTTCGCGGTACCGGCGCCGTCCACGGCCGGCGGCGGGTCCTGCTCGAGCAGCCGGCGCCTCGCGGCGAAGTCCACCGGCCGCCGGTTGTCCGGGTCCACGAGCGAGTCCTCCCACAACTCGGTGCCCTGGTACACGTCGGGGATGCCGGGTCCGAGCAGCTGCAGCAGCTTCTGCCCGAGCGAGTCCGCGGAGAAATGCGGGGCCAGCGACGCGACGAACTCGGTCAGCGACGCGCCGACAGGCCCGTCGCACACCGCGTCGAGCCAGGCCGCCACCGCGCCCTCGAACTCCTCGTCCACCTCCGTCCAGGTGGTGCGCACGCCGTTCTCCCGCAGGGCTTTCCGGGCGTACTCGTGCAGCCGGGACCGCAGCTCCTCCGTCACTCGACCGTCACGCGGCCAGGCCCCGAAGATGTTCTGCCACAAGAACAGTCCCGAGGCGGCGTCCGGGGGCGGTGTGACGGATTCCCATTCGGACAGGCACGCCGCCCACAGTTGCGGCACCTGCGAGAGCACCCCGATACGGGCGCGGACGTCCTCGCCGCGCTTGGTGTCGTGGGTGGACAGCGACGTCATCGCACGCGGCCACCACCGCGCCCGTTCCGACCAGGCGAGGTGGAATTCGGCGACGGGCAGCCCGAACCGGCCCGGGTGGCCGCCGACCTCCTGGAGGGAGACCAGCCGCGCCGCGCGGTAGAACAGGCAGTCCTCGACCGCCTTGGCGGTCGCGGCGCCGCACACCTGCCCGAACCGGGCCGCCGCCTCTGCGCCCCGGGCCAGGGCCCGCGACAGCACCTCGAGCGCGGGTTCGAGCGCGGGTTCGGCGCGGGCGCACTCACCCAGGATGCGGGGCAGCATCCCGGCCAGGGGCGCGTAGTCGGACCGGTACACGGGCAGCTCCGCCACCACCGCGATCACCGCGTCGCGCAGGTGCTCGTCCGGACAGGTCGCATCGGCGGCGTCCCGGCGGACCGCCCGCACCAGCCGGCGCACCTCCGGTGCCAGACCCGCCTGCAGCACCGTGCTCTTGAGCTGTCTCTCCTGCGCGTGCAGCCACTGCGCGTCGCCGGGCGCGCCGGTGCGGTCACGCGAGAGCGCGTCGAGGTCCTTCTCACCGCGCGGATCGAGGAACACCGCACCGACCTCGCCGAGCGCGTCGTAGCCGGTGGTGCCGTCGACCGGCAGGGTCGGGTCGAGCGGTTCGCCGTCGCCGAGGATCTTCTCGACGACCAGCCAGCGGTCCGGGCCGACGAGCTCGCGCAACCGCTGCAGGTAGCCGGTCGGGTCCGCCAGTCCGTCCGGATGGTCCACGCGGACGCCGTCGGTGAGGTCGTCGTCCATCCACGACGCCACCTGGGCGTGCACCGCGTCGAACACCGCCGGATCCTCCACCCGCACCGCGGCGAGATCGTCGACGGTGAAGAACCGGCGGTATCCGATCAGGCCGCTGTCCCACGGCACCAGCCGGTACGCCTGCCGCGCATGCACCTCCGCTCCGGTTCCCGCGTCGGTGCCCGGGGCGATCGGGAAGCGCCGCTCGTAGTAGGCCAGCGTCGGCTCGTCACCGGTACGGTCCACGGTCAGATCCTCGACGTCGGTCGCCGACCCCAGTACGGGCAGGGCGATCCGGCCGTCGCAGCCGTTGTCCGCGTCCCAGTCGACGTCGAAGTACGTCGCGTACGGCGAGGTGCGGCCGTGCCGCAGCACGTCCCACCACCACGGGTTCTCCCGCGGATCGCCGACGCCGACGTGGTTGGGGACGATGTCGATCAGCAGACCCATCCCGCGGGAGCGGACCTCGCGGGCCAGGGCCGCGAGACCCTCGCGGCCGCCGAGCGCCGCCGACACCGTCGTCGGATCCACCACGTCGTACCCGTGGGTCGAGCCGGCCGCGGCGCTGAGCACGGGGGACAGGTACACGTGGGAGACGCCGAGCGCGTCGAGGTAGTCCACGAGCGCGATCGCGTCCGCGAAGGTCGTCCCGTCGCCGGTGAGCTGCAGCCGATACGTCGACGACACCGGGCGCGGGCTCATGCGGTCCTCCGCATCACCAGCAGCGAACGGGCCTGCACCCGCACCGACTCCCCGGCGGTCACCACCTGCTCGCGCAGCCCGTCCGGCACGTCCGTGTCCAGCGCCACCGACCATTCCTCGGCGTGCGGACCGTCGGGGGTGACGAAATCGATCGGCTCGTCGTGCGCGTTGAAGCACAGCAGGAACGAATCGTCGACGACCCGTTCGCCGCGCTGGTTCGGCTCGTGGATGCCCTCGCCGTTGAGGAACACCGACAGCGACTTGCCGAACCCGCTGTCCCAGTCCTCCGGCGTCATCTCCTCGCCCGCCGGGGTGCGCCAGGCGATGTCACGGGACTGCTCGCCGCTGCGGATCGGGCGGCCCTCGAAGAACCGCCGTCGCCGGAACACCGGGTGCGACCGGCGCAGCGCGATCACGTTGCGGGTGAACTCGAGCAGGTCCGCGTTCGTCTCCGCGAGCGACCAGTCCATCCAGGACAACTCGTTGTCCTGGCAGTAGACGTTGTTGTTGCCCTGCTGCGTGCGCCCGAACTCGTCGCCGTGCGCGAGCATGGGGGTGCCCTGGGACAGCATCAGCGTGGCCAGGATGTTGCGGCTCTGCCGCTGCCGCAGCGCGAGCACGTCCGCGTCGTCGGTCGGGCCCTCCACGCCGCAGTTCCACGAGCGGTTGTGTGACTCGCCGTCCATGTTGTTCTCGCCGTTGGCGTCGTTGTGCTTCTCGTTGTAGGAGACCAGGTCGGCGAGGGTGAAGCCGTCGTGGGCGGTGACGAAGTTGATCGACGCGCTCGGCCGGCGGCCGGTGGCCTCGTACAGGTCCGACGAGCCGGTGAGCCGGGAGGCGAACTCGCCGAGCGTGGCCGGTTCCCCGCGCCAGTAGTCCCGGACCGTGTCGCGGTACTTGCCGTTCCACTCGGTCCACAGGCCGGGGAAGTTGCCCACCTGGTAGCCGCCCTCACCGACGTCCCACGGCTCGGCGATCAGCTTGACCTGCGAGACGATCGGATCCTGCTGCACGAGGTCGAAGAACGCGGACAGCCGGTCCACGTCGTGCAGCTCGCGGGCCAGGGTGGAGGCCAGGTCGAAGCGGAATCCGTCGACGTGCATCTCGGTCACCCAGTAGCGCAGCGAATCCATGATCAGCTGCAGGGTGTGCGGATGGCGGGCGTTGAGGCTGTTGCCGGTGCCGGTGTAGTCCATGTAGTAGGACTTGTCGTCGTCGACCAGCCGGTAGTAGGCGGCGTTGTCGATGCCGCGGAAACAGATCGTCGGCCCCATGTGGTTGCCCTCCGCGGTGTGGTTGTACACCACGTCGAGGATCACCTCGATGCCCGCCTCGTGGTAGGCGCGCACCATCGCCTTGAACTCGGCGACGACGCCGCTCGGGTTGCTGGCCGACGAGTAGTCCAGGTGCGGAGCCAGGAAGCCGAAGGTGTTGTAGCCCCAGTAGTTCCGCAGGCCCCGGTCCAGCAGCACCTGATCCTGCATGAACTGGTGCACGGGCATCAGTTCGATCGCGGTGACCCCGAGACTCTGCAGGTGCTCGATGATCACCGGGTGGGCCAGCCCCGCGTAGGTGCCGCGCAACTGCTCCGGCACGCCCGGATGGGTCGCGGTCATGCCCTTCACGTGGGCCTCGTAGATGACGGTCTCGTAGTAGGGCCGGCGCGGATGCCGATCGGAGACCCAGTCGAAGAACGGGTTGATCACCACGGTCGTCATCGTGTGTCCGAGCGAATCCAATTGGGGGAAATCGGGATTCGACGGTTCTTTGGGCTCGGTGGCGGACTCGGCCGGCGTGTCGTTCTCGTCGCCCGACTCCGCGGTGGCCGCACCTGGAGCGTCCGCACCGGAGGCGTCCTCCGCGGCCGCGTCCGACTGCTCCGGTTCCGACGGGGCCTCCTCGGCCTCGGACCCCGTCATGGCGTACGAGAACAGCGACGCATCGCCGTCGAACGCGCCGTCGAAGGCCTTGCCGTACGGGTCGAGCAGCAACTTGCTCGGATCGCAGCGCAGACCCTGCCCCGGATCGTAGGGGCCGTGGACGCGGTAGCCGTAGCGTTGGCCGGGGGTCACCGTGGGGAGGTAGACGTGCCAGACGTTGCCGTCGACCTCCTCGATCGGCACGCGGGTCTCGGTGCCGTCCTTGGCGATCAGGCACAGTTCGACCTTCTCGGCGACCTCGGAGAAGAGGGCGAAGTTCGTCCCCGCCCCGTCGTAGGTCGCGCCGAGCGGATAGGCGTTCCCCGGCCACACCGGGATCTCGGCCGGGAGGGCCTCGGTGGACGTGCTCGGCTCGGTGGGTTCCATGACGGCAACCCTAGCGGGATCCTCGGTCGTGTACGGACCGAGTGAGCCGGTCCGGCGCAGGTGCCGACCGGCCGCGCGGCGCGGACGCCTACAGTCGGACCCCGTGACCGTTCGCCGCCTGAATCCCGACGAGGTCGCCACGCTCGACGCGGCGCACCTGTGGCATCCCTACGGGGCCGTTCCCGCATCGACCGTGCCGCTCGTGGTCGACGAGGCCCACGGCACCCGGCTGCGGCTGGCCGACGGCCGGGAACTCGTCGACGGCATGAGCTCGTGGTGGGCCGCCGTGCACGGATACCGCCACCCCGCCCTCGACGCGGCGGTCACGCGCCAACTGGGGCGGATGAGCCACGTGATGTTCGGCGGGCTCACCCACGAGCCGGCCGCGCGGCTCGCGGAGCTGCTCGTGCGGATCACCCCCGACGGCCTGGACAAGGTCTTCCTCGCCGATTCCGGGTCGGTGTCGGTGGAGGTCGCGGTCAAGCTCGCCCTGCAGTACCAGCGCGCGGTGGGCCGGCCGGGCCGGCACCGGCTCATGACCTGGCGGGGCGGCTACCACGGTGACACGTTCGCGCCGATGAGCGTGTGCGACCCCGACGGCGGCATGCACTCGATGTGGACCGGCGTACTGCAGCGGCAGGTGTTCGCGCCGGCGCCGCCGCGCGAGTTCGACCCGGCGTACGTCGCCGAGTTCGAGGCCACGCTCGAGGCCCACACGGACGAGCTGGCCGCCGTGATCGTCGAGCCGGTGGTCCAGGGCGCGGGTGGCATGCGCTTCCACGACCCCCGCTACCTGACCGAGCTGCGCCGGATGTGCGACACCCATGGCCTGCTGTTGATCTTCGACGAGATCGCCACCGGGTTCGGTCGCACCGGGGAGCTGTTCGCCGCCGATCACGCGGCCGTCGCGCCGGACGTCATGTGCGTGGGCAAGGCGCTGACCGGCGGATATCTGACGCTGGCGGCGGTGCTGTGCACGTCGGCCGTCGCCGAGGCGGTCAGCGCGGGCGAGGGCGGCGGCATCATGCACGGCCCGACGTTCATGGGCAATCCGCTCGCGTGCGCGGTGGCCGTCGCTGCCGTGGAGCTGCTGCTCTCGCGCGACTGGCGCGGCGAGGTCGCCGCGCTCGGCGCCGGCCTCGAAGCGGGTCTGGCGCCGGCGCGGGAGCTGCCGGGCGTGGTGGACGCGCGGGTGCTCGGCGGCATCGGCGTGCTCGAACTGGACCGGCCCGTGGACATGCGCGCCGCGACGGCGGCCGCCGTCGCGTCCGGCGTGTGGCTGCGTCCGTTCCGCAACCTGATCTACGCGATGCCGCCGTACATCTGCACGGCCGACGACGTGCGGATGATCGCCGCGGGGATGTGCGCCGCCGCCCGGACCTGACCCCGCCGTGGGGTGCCGGACGAGCCGGGCACGCCGCCCGCATTCCGACTTGAACGGTGTTCAGGTATGGTCTGCGGGCATGACCGCCTTCGCCAGCCTGGATTGGCTCGACGACGTCGCCGACGCCCGGCGCGCGGCGGGCCTGCGCCGCACCCTGCATCCGCGCACCCCGGCGCCGGGCATCGTCGACCTCGCCTCCAACGACTACCTCGGTCTCGTCCGGCACCCCGAGGTCCTCGCCGCCGCGACCGCCGCGCTGCGCCGCTGGGGCGGTGGCGCCACCGGGTCCCGCCTCGTCACCGGCACCACGAGCGAGCACGAACTGCTCGAGCGTGAACTCGCGGAGTTCACCGGCGCCGAGTCCGGTCTCGTGTTCGCCAGCGGGTACGCCGCCAACCTCGGCGCCGTCACCGCCCTCGCCGACCGCGACACCCTGATCGTCTCCGACGCGGGCTGCCACGCGTCCCTGGTCGACGCGTGCCGGCTCTCCCGCGCACGGGTGCAGATCGCCCCGCACGCCGACGTCGACTTCGTGCGGACGGCGCTCGCGACCCGCACCGAGCGGCGTGCCCTCGTGCTCACCGACTCCGTCTTCAGCGCCGACGGGGACCTCGCGCCGCTGCAGCAACTGCATGCGGCGTGCCGGGCACACGACGCGCTGCTGCTCGTCGACGAGGCCCACGGGGTGGGGGTCCGGGGCGGGGGCGGTCGCGGACTCGTCCACGAGGCGGGTCTCGCCGGTGAGCCGGACGTCGTGGTCACTGCCACGCTCTCGAAGTCCCTCGCGTCGCAGGGCGGCGTGGTGCTCGCCGACGCCCGCGTCCGGGCCCACCTGATCGATGCCGCCCGCACCTTCATCTTCGACACCGGTCTCGCGCCCGCCGCCGTCGGCGCCGCCCGTGGTGCGCTGCGCGTGTTGCGTGACGAACCGCACCGGGCCCGAGCCGTGCTCGAGCGGGCCGCCGACCTGGCCCGGATCGCCGGGGTCGCCGCCCCCACGTCGGCGGTGGTGTCGGTGGTGCTCGGGGACCCGCAGGTCGCGTTCGACGCCGCGCAGGCGTGCCGCAGCCGGGGGGTCCACGTCGGATGCTTCCGGCCGCCGTCCGTTCCCGAGGGCACGTCCCGGCTGCGGCTGACGGCCCGCGCGAACCTGGACGCCGACGAACTCGCCCACATCGACGACGTCCTCACCGATGTGCTGTCCGGGGCACGGTCATGACGGTCCTGTGTGTGACCGGCACGTCCACCGACGTGGGCAAGACCGTCGTCACGGCGGCCTACGCCGCCGTGGCGGTGGCGGCGGGGCTGCGGGTCGCCGTATGCAAACCGGCACAGACCGGGGTGGCCGACGAGGCTCCCGGCGACCTCGCCGAGATCGCCCGGCTCACCGGGGGACGCGTGCACACCGTGGAACTGGCCCGCTACCCGGAGCCCCTGGCGCCGGACACCGCGGCGCGCCGCAGCGGCCGGCCCCTGCTGCACCTGCCCGTCGTCGTCGCCGCCGTACGCGAGCTCGCCGGCGCGCACGACCTGGTGCTCGTCGAGGGCGCCGGTGGGCTGCTCGTCCGGCTGGGCGAGGACGGATTCACCCTCGTCGACGTCGCCGCCGCGGTGAGCGCCCCGGCCGTGGTGGTGGCAGCCCCCGCCCTGGGGACCCTGAACCACAGCGCACTGACCGTCGCCGCGTTGCGGGCCGGCGGGGTCGAGTGCGCGGGCGTGGTGATCGGTGCGTGGCCGGAGCACCCGGGTCTGGCCGAGCGGTGCAATCTGCAGGATCTGCCCGGGGTCACCGGTGTGCCCCTCCTCGGGCGCCTCCCGGCGGGCAGCGGCGCCCTCGACGCGGTGTCCTTCGCCGACCAGGCCGCCCGCTGGCTGCCTGCCGACCGGCTCGGCCTGCCGGTTCGGCCCTGACACCTGTCCCCGCGGCGCCCGGCCGGGCGCACCGCCACGCTTCCCGCAGGTGAACGAATGTGCGAGGACGACGAGTTCGGGTAGGGTATCCGGTGCGGTTGAGACACCAGCCGTAGTGCCAGTGAGGACGCGTCCCGACGACGCGTCCCTACGTCAGTGCTACGCAGTGTTCGCCGCGTCCGGCGTCGACCGCTGCGTATCCCCGACCGAGGCAGACCGGAAGTCGGTGTAGGAGACAGCGCAAGCGATGAGGGTGCTCGATCACCAGCAGTGCGAGACGGCCCGCAGGCGGGCGGTCTCGCACTCCCACATTCTCGACGGCCCGTTCGGCCGGATCGCCGCGTCCTGGTTCGGGGCGCCGGTGCCGATCGTCGACGCCGACCGCATCCGGCTCGAGGCCGCCCACGGGCTGGGCGGGGCGCGGCAGATCCGCCGCGCTCCCGGCTCGTGCGCCGCACCGATCCTCTCCGACCGCCCGGTGGCCGACGCCCGCCTCGTCGCCGAACTTTCGGAATCGATTCTTGCACGGGCGCAGGACGACATCGCCCTGCTCACCGCAGGTATACCCCGTTGACTCCGACCCCCGGGATCGGACCCGCTATCGCACAGGAGGACAGTGTCTTGCATGATGGACAGATGAACGAAGCGACTTCCGAACAGCCGATCATGGCCGTTTCCCAGGCGTGGAGCGGCGACATCGCGGTGCTGTCGGTGGCCGGTGACGTGGATCTGGTCAGCGCCCCGCAGCTCGAGGAGGAAGCTGTCGCCACCCTCGGCAACGACAAGTGCCGGGGCCTGATCGTGGACCTCGGTGCAGTCAACTTCCTCGCGTCGGTCGGCATCGCCGTGCTGGTCGACCTGTCGAAGAAGACCGCCGGCACGACCCCCTACGCCGTCGTCGCGCAGGGTTCGGCCACCGCCCGGCCGCTGTCGCTGCTCGGCCTGGACGAGGTGTTCCCGATCCACAGCCGCCTGGACGAGGCGCTGGCCGCTCTGCAGGCCGACAAGGCCGGCACGGAGGCATGAACCGCCGCGGAGGCACGAGTCGGTCGGGTCGCGCCGGCTCGACCGGACCGGTGTGTCCGGGGTGGAAATCCGGCGGGGACCCGTCGACGACGAGGGAACGAGGATGCAGGCGCGAGGCGTAGCACCGGCCTTTCTGACGACGGGACTGTACTTCCGCGGCGTACGGGCCGAGGCCTCGCAGGTGACGATGCTGCGGCAGGCGCTCGACCGCTGGCTCAGCGGCTTGCGGCTCGCCGAGGTCGGCGGCCAGGACGTGCTGCTGGCCAGCTACGAGGCGCTCGCGAACGCCGTCGAGCACGCGTACACCGCGGATGACGGTGACGGCACGGTCGACCTCGAAGCGAAGTACTCGCCGCAGGACCGGTGTGTGGAGGTCGTCGTCACCGACCACGGGCACTGGCGGGGTTCGGCCACGCCGGCGGCCGATAGCTCCCGGGGGCACGGCCTGGCGCTGATCCGGAATCTGGCCTCGGATACCGACCTGGCCGTCAACCCCGACGGCACACAGGTGGCGATGCGCTGGCAGTTGCCGGGGGAGACCTCGGCGGCCACCGGCTGACGCGAGTCGCCCGGGCGGCACGCTGCCCACGAACGGATTCCGGCCCCGGCGCTTCGCGCGCCGGGGCCGGAATGCACTCCGGGAGAAGTCAGGCAGGCTGCGGGTGTCGGCGAAGGGCGGCGTCGCCGCCCGAGGCGAACACCGAGGTGCATACGGTCCCGAGGGGGACCGGGACGTCCCGGGCCGGCGAGGTCCCCGCACCGACCGGCAGGTCGTGCTCGGCGAGTGCCTCGAGGATCCGTGCGGGGGCGTCGTGCACGCAGACGCACGGAACGCCTGCGGCGCGCACGGACTGCATCGTCATCGCCTCGGCCGCGGAGCACGCGCCGTCGAGCACCTCCTCGGCGACGATCGCGCACACCACCCGGCCTCCGGCGAAGGTATCGGTGAGTCCGAATCCGTGCTCACGTGCCCACGTCCGCAACTCGGCCCCACGGGCGCCGTCGAGCACCCGGGAGCAGTCGCCGACGATCAGCAGTTCGCCGGCCGATCCCCCCTCGATCGATCCTGAAGTCATCTGATCCCCTGCTTTCCGCATCGACGTCCTCGACCTCATGCGCGCCCGGTGCCCGCCGACTGCTCGTCGGTGCGTGGTTCGGCGAACATCGCCTCGATACGGCGCTTGATCTCCTCGGTGCTCATGGCCGAGCCGGCAGTGGCCGAGGCGCGGCGGGAGGCGGCGGAGGCGAACAAGGTGGTCTGCATGACGTTTCTCTGTCCTAACTCTCTTCAGCGCGTGCTGCTTTCACAGTGGCATCCAAGTCTTCCCGGAGCACAGGTTTTCGAAACCTGTAGCAGAGATTTCACATTTCCTGGTCCGTTCTGTCCGGATCCGGCTCGGCATCCCGTTCGGTCACGGCCCGTGCGCGTCGATACCCGGATTCGCCTGCGAGGCCGCGCGAATGTCGTACTGTGATAGCTGTCACACAGAGTCGGCAGGTGTCGACGTGCCGACCGACCTCTCGGAGGTACGAATGTCCACCACCGAAATGCAGGAACTGCACCGCACCATCGGTCACCTGCGGCACTGCCTGACCTCGCTCCGGTCGCGGTACGGCGACGCCGCCGCCGTACGTCGTCTGGTCAACGACGTGGACCGGCTCGACATCGACGCGCAGGACCTGGCGGCCTCCCCGCCGCGGGAGGCGTCCCGGCCGGTCGGCGAGCGGATCCCGATCCCCGACACCCCGTACGACGAGATCTTCCGCGGCGTCGACTGCGACGACGAGGGGCTCGGCGGCCTGCACGGCTCGCGGTGAGCGCGCCCGCGGCAGGCACCGGCGTGCGCTCCGCGACGCGGGCCCGGATCGCGGCGCGCACGCTACGCACCGACCGGTGGTGGCAGCCGCCCCTGCTCACCACACTCGGACTGGCCGTCTTCGTCGTCTACGCGACGATCCGGTCGTTCGTGCGCACCGCGTACTGGGTGGAGGAGTACCACTACCTCACGCCGTTCTACTCCCCGTGCGTCAGCGCGTCGTGCGTGCCCGGTGCCCGGCACTTCGGCACGTGGGTGGGTGAACTGCCCATGTGGATCCCCCTGGCGTTCCTGTCGCTGCCGTTCCTGCTCGGGTTCCGGCTGACGTGCTACTACTACCGCAAGGCCTACTACCGCTCGATCTGGCTGGCGCCGCCGGCCTGCGCCGTCGCCGAGCCGCACGCCCGGTACACGGGGGAGACGCGGTTGCCGCTGCTGATCCAGAACTCGCACCGCTACTTCTTCTACGTCGCGCTCGTCATCTCGGCGATCAACACCTACGACGCGATCCTCGCGTTCCACGGTGCCGGGGGCGGGTTCGGGTTCGGGCTCGGCAACATCGTCCTGGTGGTGAACGTCGTGCTGCTGTGGGCATACACCGTCTCGTGCCACTCGTGCCGGCACGTCACCGGCGGCCGGCTCAAACACTTCTCGAAACACCCGCTGCGCTACCGGGTCTGGACGTTCGTTTCCAGGCTCAACACCCGGCACATGCAGCTGGCGTGGACCACGCTGGGCACCCTGATGATCACGGATTTCTACATCATGCTCGTGGCGAGCGGCACGGTTTCGGACCTGCGGTTCGTCGGCTGAGCCACGACGCCGGCCCGGGCGCCTGCCGCGGGCGGTTCGGCAGCAGAGGAGGACTGGATGGCGGACGTCGAACGGCACAGCTACGACGTGGTGGTCATCGGCGCGGGCGGGGCGGGGCTGCGTGCCGTCATCGAGGCGCGTCAGCGCGGACTGCGGGTCGCAGTCGTGTGCAAGTCGCTGTTCGGCAAGGCACACACCGTCATGGCGGAAGGCGGGTGCGCCGCCGCGATGGGCAACGCCAACCCGCACGACTCGTGGCAGGTGCACTTCCAGGACACCATGCGCGGAGGGAAGTTCCTCAACAACTGGCGCATGGCCGAGTTGCATGCGCGCGAGGCCCCCGACCGGGTGTGGGAACTCGAGACCTACGGTGCGTTGTTCGACCGCACCCCCGACGGCCGGATCAGCCAGCGCAACTTCGGCGGTCACACCTACCCCCGGCTCGCGCACGTCGGCGACCGTACCGGGCTCGAGCTGATCCGCACGATGCAGCAGAAGATCGTGTCGCTCCAGCAGGAGGACTACGCCGCCACCGGCGACTACGACGCGCGGGTGCGGGTGTTCGCCGAGTGCACCGTCACCGAACTGCTGAAGGACGGCGAGGGCCGCATCGCCGGTGCGTTCGGGTACTGGCGCGAGTCCGGCCGGTTCGTGCTGTTCGAGGCCCCCGCCGTCGTCCTCGCCACCGGCGGGATCGGCAAGTCCTGGAAGGTCACGTCGAATTCGTGGGAGTACACCGGCGACGGTCATGCGCTCGCGCTGCGGGCCGGGGCCGCCCTGATCAACATGGAGTTCGTCCAGTTCCACCCCACCGGGATGGTGTGGCCGCCCAGCGTCAAGGGCATCCTCGTCACCGAGGGGGTACGCGGTGACGGTGGGGTGCTGAAGAACTCCGAGAACGAACGGTTCATGTTCTCCTACATTCCGCCGGTGTTCAAAGGTCAGTACGCCGAGACGGAGGAGGAGGCCGACCGCTGGTACACCGACCAGGAGAACAATCGCCGCACCCCGGACCTGCTGCCGCGCGACGAGGTGGCCCGCGCCATCAATTCCGAGGTCAAGGCCGGTCGTGGCACCCCGCACGGCGGGGTGTTCCTCGACATCGCCTCACGCATGCCCGCCGAGGAGATCGTCCGGCGGCTGCCGTCGATGCACCACCAGTTCAAGGAACTCGCCGACGTCGACATCACCGCCGAGGCGATGGAGGTCGGCCCCACCTGCCACTACGTGATGGGCGGGATCGAGGTCGATCCCGAGACCGGGGCCGCGTCCGTGCCCGGCCTGTTCGCCGCCGGCGAGTGCTCGGGCGGGATGCACGGATCGAACCGGCTCGGCGGCAACTCCCTGTCGGACCTGCTGGTGTTCGGCCGGCGCGCCGGTCTCGGCGCCGCCGACTACGTGCAGGGCCTCGGGCACCGTCCACGCCTCGCGGACGCGGACGTCGTCGCGGCGGCGCGTACGGCGCTGGCGCCCTTCGATCCCGCCGAGCCCGCGACGGCGGAGAACCCGTACACCCTGCACACCGGGTTGCAGCAGTGCATGCAGGACCTGGTGGGCATCATCCGGCGCGCGGACGAGATCGCCCGCGCCCTCGACGATCTCGCTGCGTTGCGGGCACGGATCCGCAACGTCGCCGTGGAGGGGCACCGGCAGTTCAATCCCGGCTGGCACCTCGCCCTGGATCTGCGCAACATGCTGCTCGTGAGCGAGTGCGTGGCCCGGGCGGCGTTGCTGCGCACCGAGAGCCGGGGCGGGCATACCCGCGACGACCACCCGTCGATGGATCCGAACTGGCGCCGGACGCTGCTGGTGTGTCGCACGGACGACGGCGACGGCTCGATCCCGGATGTCACCGTCGCGCCCGAACGTCAGGTGCCCATGCGTCCGGACCTGTTGGCGCTGTTCGATGTCGAGGAACTCGCCAAGTACTACACCGACGACGAACTCGCGGAACATCCGGGACGGAGGCCGTAGCCATGGGCTACCGAGCGGCATTCAGGATCTGGCGCGGCGACGACGGGGGCGGCGAACTGCGCGACTACACCGTCGAGGTGAACGAGGGGGAGGTCGTTCTCGACATCGTCCACCGGCTGCAGGCCACCCAGGCTCCCGACCTGGCGGTGCGATGGAACTGCAAGGCGGGCAAGTGCGGGTCCTGCTCGGCGGAGGTCAACGGCCGTCCGCGGCTGCTGTGTATGACCCGGATGTCGGTCTTCGCGGAGGACGAGGTGGTCACCGTGACCCCGCTGCGCACCTTCCCGGTGATCCGGGACCTGGTCACCGATGTGTCCTTCAACTACGCCAAGGCCCGGGAGATCCCGGCGTTCGCGCCCCCACCCGACCTGGCGCCGGGGGAGTACCGGATGCGGCAGATCGACGTGCAGCGGTCGCAGGAGTTCCGCAAGTGCATCGAGTGCTTCCTGTGCCAGAACGTCTGCCACGTGGTGCGCGACCACGAGGAGAACAAGGAGGCGTTCGCCGGACCCCGGTACCTGATGCGGATCGCCGAACTCGAGATGCATCCGCTCGACGTGGCCGACCGGCGCACCGCCGCCCAGGAAGAGCACGGACTGGGGCTGTGCAACATCACCAAGTGCTGCACCGAGGTGTGCCCGGAGAACATCCACATCACGGACAACGCGCTGATCCCGATGAAGGAACGCGTCGTCGACCGTCGCTACGACCCGATCGTCTGGCTCGGAAACAAGCTGTTCCGGCGCTGACCGGTCCGGCCGAATGTCACATGCGTTCAGTTGAACCGCACCGGTGTGACATTCGGTCCGGGCGCCTCGGCGCCGCCCGCGTGCACCCGGGTGCGGATGCCGTCGACGAACAGGGTCAGGCCGAAATCGAAGCGCACGGCCGGATCCCCGTCGAGCAGGTCGTCGTCCGAACCGGCCGCGGTCTCGGTGGCGACGTCGGGGGAGACGGGCTTGCGGGTCAGCGCCCCGAGTTCGGCGAGTTGCAGGCGGGACTGTTCGTCGACGGTGTGGCCGAGGACGTAGTGCAGCAGCGCGTATCCGGCGAGCTCGGCGTGCGCCCGGGACAACCGGGCCCGGAGCCCCGCCGCGACGAATGCCTCGCGCACTCGCGCAGTGGTCAGGCGCGACGCGTAGGTCGCGGCGACGAGTTCCGCGCCGTCTCGGTGCGCGAGCAGTGCGGCGCGGAAGCGATGCGCGAGTTCGCTGAGGGCGCCGTCCCACGTGGACGCGGTGGGCGGGGCCGCGACGCCGTCGAGGATGCGGTCGGCCATCGCCCCGAGCAGGGTCTGCTTGTTCGGGAAGTGCCAGTACAGGGCCCCGGGCTGGACGCCGAGCGAGGTGGCGAGCTTCCGCATCGTCAGGTCGCCGAGCCCGTACTCGTCGAGGATCGCCATCGCGCCGTCGAGGACGTCGCCGCGTCGCAACTGCACCGTTCGCTCCCGTCTGGTTCCCGAGCATCCGTCGCGTTGACAGTAGACCACCGTCACCCTAGCCTGAACGTCGTTCAAGTGAACGGTGTTCAAGTGTGCCGCGACCCGCATCCTCCAGGAGACTCCCGTGACCCAGGCCCCCGCCCGTGCCGACATCCTCGCCCTCGCCCGCGAACAGGTCCTGGGGCGTGGCGAGGGACTCGACCGCGAGCAGGTGCTCGAGGTGCTGCGGCTGCCCGACGACCGGCTCGAGGACCTGCTCGGCCTGGCCCACGAGGTCCGCATGACCTGGTGCGGCCCCGAGGTCGAGGTGGAGGGCATCATCAGCCTCAAGACCGGCGGCTGCCCCGAGGACTGCCACTTCTGCTCCCAGTCGGGACTGTTCGCCTCCCCGGTCCGCTCGGCGTGGCTCGACATCCCCAGCCTCGTCGAGGCCGCCAAGCAGACGGCCAAGACCGGCGCGACCGAGTTCTGCATCGTCGCCGCCGTCCGAGGGCCCGACGCGCGTCTGATGGCTCAGGTCGCCGCCGGTGTCGAAGCGATCCGCAACGAGGTCGACATCCAGGTGGCGTGTTCGCTCGGCATGCTCACCCGGGAGCAGGTCGACCAGCTCGCCGCGATGGGAGTGCACCGCTACAACCACAACCTCGAGACCGCCCGCTCGTTCTTCCCCCAGGTCGTCACCACCCACACCTGGGAGGAGCGGTGGGAGACGCTGCGGATGGTCCGTGAGGCCGGGATGGAGGTGTGCTGCGGCGGCATCCTGGGCATGGGGGAGACGCTCGAGCAGCGCGCCGAATTCGCCGCCGACCTGGCCGCCCTCGAACCCGACGAGGTGCCCCTGAACTTCCTCAACCCGCGCCCGGGCACCCCGTTCGGGGACCTCGAGGTCCTGCCGGCGGCGGAGGCGCTCAAGGCCGTTGCCGCCTTCCGGCTCGCGCTGCCGCGCACCATCCTGCGCTTCGCCGGCGGCCGCGAGATCACCCTCGGCGACCTCGGCGCCAAGCAGGGCATCCTCGGCGGCATCAACGCCGTCATCGTCGGCAACTACCTCACCACCCTCGGCCGGCCCGCCGAGTCCGACCTCGACCTGCTCGGCGAGCTGAAGATGCCGATCAAGGCGCTCGGCGAGACCTTCTAGGAGGCCGGTGTGTTCAATCCGTTCACCGGCCGGCCCGTGGACGAGGGCGCCCCGGTCCCGGCCGCGGCCCGGCTCGGTCTCGAACCGCCCCGGTTCTGCGAGCAGTGCGGACGGCGGATGATCGTGCAGATCGCCCCCGACGGCTGGTGGGCCCGGTGCTCACGGCACGGGATGCTCGATTCGAGCCTGACCGAACGTCGCTGAGACGGGGGCCGGCCGCCGGCGGGCACGGTCGCAGCGCGTCCGCCGGCGGCCGGACCCGGCTCAGTCGAGGATGGCGGTCGCTTCGACTTCGACGAGCACATCCGGCTCGAACAGGTAGTCCACGCCGACGAGGGAGGCCGGCGGCACCGGCACGGGCAGCCCGATCTCCTCGGCGACCTGTTCGAGGCCCGCCATGAAGTCGGTGATCTTCTCCGGTGCCCAGTTCGTGACGTAGAAGGTCAGCCGCAGGACGTCGCCGAACCCCGCCCCCGCACCGGCCAGTCCGGTTGCGGTGTTCCGCAACGCCTGGGCGACCTGTCCCGCCAGATCGCCGGGTGAGACGGGGGTGCCGTCCGCGAGCCGGGCGATCTGGCCGGCGACGTGGACATGGCGGGTGCCCGTGCCGACGGCGACGTGGTGGTACGGGGTGGGCTGGGTCATGCCTTCGGGGGTCAGGTATCGAACGGTCATGGGGTGCTCCTCGCTCATCGATCCGAACAGGTATCACAGTGATACTTGGTCTCCGAAGGTCACTTCAACGAGACTAGGTGTCGTGCGCGATACCACCTCGGACGCCCTCGGTGCACTCACGGTCACCGCACCGCATCGTGAGCTGCTCGATCAGATCCTCGACAAGTGGTCGTTGGCGGTGTGCAACGAGCTGTGCGAGCGTCCGAGCCGGTTCAACGAGCTGCGGCGCGCGATCCCCGCCGTGACGCAGAAGTCGCTGACCGCGACCCTGCGTCGACTCGAACGCAACGGCATCGTCGAGCGCACGCTCCTCAGTTCCCGCCCGGTCGCGGTCGAATACCGGATGACCCCGCTCGGTAAGACGCTCCGCCCGCCGGTCGACGTCCTCCTCGCGTGGGCCGACGCGCACCTGCCCGAAATCGACGCCGCCCGCGCGCGCTTCGATGCGGAGTCGGACCTCGCCTGAGGCGCCGCGTCCGGGGCTCGCGGAATCGGGGTGCGCGCGAACTCCGGGTGCGATCCGGGCGCTGTGCGGCGGGCCAGGGCGGATCACCCCGGGTGCTGACCCCCGCCCCGCCGGGTCCACCCGGGCGCCGGCACCGGTCAACCCGGCGGGCGCAGGGCGGCGAACTCGTCGGTGACGCGCAGGCGCGACTCGGTGAAGCGGAACAGCGCGGGAGGCCGGCCGCCGGCCCGGCCGGACGGCGCGGTGGTGCCGGTGGGGGTCAGGACGTCGCGCCGCTTGAGCACGCGCTGCAGGTTCGTGGCGTCCACCTGGTATCCGAGTGCCGCGCAGTAGATCTCGCGCAACGTGGACATGGCGAACTCGGCCGGGGCCAGCCCGAAGGCGATGTTGGTGTACGACAGCTTGGCGGCCAGGCGGGTGCGCGCGTTCTCGACCATGATCCCGTGGTCGAAGGACATCGCCGGCAGGTCCGAGACGGGATGCCAGGCGGTGTCCCCGGGTAGCCGGGGATCGGAGGTGATCGGCACCAGCCCGAGGTACGTCGAGGCGATCGTGCGCGGTCCCGGCACGCGGTGCGGATCGGAGAACACCGAGAGCTGCTCGAGGTGCGCCACCTCGCGCACGTCGACCTTCTCGGCCAGCTGGCGGCGCGCGGAGGTGGTGAGGTCCTCGTCGTCGCGGAGGCGGCCTCCGGGCAGCGACCAGGTGCCCGCCTGCGGGTCGAGGGCACGCTGCCACAGCAGCACTCCGAGCTCGGTCTTCGTGCCCCCGTGGGTGTCCGGGAATCGGCGGACCTGGAACACGACGATGAGCACTTCGTGAAGGGTGCTACCATGTGTCATGTTTTCGATCCTAAGTCGAAAACCACCGAATACGGAAATCCGGGCACAGCCCGCCCGGTGCACGGCGAAGGAGCAGGCCATGACCACTACGACGTGGGCGGGCGCACAGACCCCGATCCAGGACGGACCCGCCGGTTACACGGGCGTCGAGGCGACCCCGGAATGGGCCCAGGAGGTCCGGCGACTGGCGCGTGAGCGCAACGCCACGTTGCTGGCGCACAACTACCAGCTGCCCGCCATCCAGGACGTTGCCGACCACGTCGGCGACTCCCTCGCCCTCTCGCGCATCGCCGCCGAGGCCGAGGAGGACACCATCGTCTTCTGCGGCGTGCACTTCATGGCCGAGACCGCGAAGATCCTCAGTCCCACCAAGACGGTCCTCATCCCCGACGAGCGGGCCGGCTGCTCGCTCGCGGACTCGATCACCGCCGAGCAGTTGCGCGAATGGAAGGCCGATCATCCCGACGCGGTCGTCGTGTCGTACGTCAACACCACCGCCGAGGTCAAGGGCCTGACCGACATCTGCTGCACCTCCTCGAACGCGGTCGACGTCGTCGCCTCCATCGACCCCGACCGCGAGGTGCTCTTCCTGCCCGACCAATTCCTCGGCGCCCACGTCAAGCGCGTGACCGGCCGGCAGAACATGCACATCTGGGCGGGCGAATGCCACGTGCACGCCGGGATCAACGGCGACGAACTCGCCGCCAAGTCCAAGGCGCACCCCGACGCCGAGTTGTTCGTCCACCCCGAGTGCGGCTGCGCGACGTCCGCGCTGTACCTCGCGGGCGAGGGCTTCGTCGCCGACGACAAGGTCAAGATCCTGTCGACCGGCGGCATGCTCGACGCGGCCCGCGCCACCGGCGCGAAGCAGGTTCTCGTCGCCACCGAGGTGGGCATGCTGCACCAGCTGCGCAAGGCCGCACCCGGAGTCGACTTCCAGGCCGTCAACGACCGCGCGTCCTGCCCCTACATGAAGATGATCACCCCGGCCGCGTTGCTGCGCTGCCTGCAGGAGGGCAAGGACGAGGTCCACGTCGACCCGGCCGTCGCCGAGCGGGCGCGGCAGTCGGTGCAGCGGATGATCGCCATCGGCAACCCCGGCGGCGGGGAGTGATCATGTCCTCCGGTGTCGGCGCGGCCCGAGCGGAGCGGCAGGACACGATCCGCTGGGAGGCCCGCGCCGACCTCGTGGTGGTCGGGGGCGGCGTGGCCGGCCTCACCGCCGCCCGCGCCGCGTCCCGGCGCGGACTGCGGGTACTGACCGTCAGCAAGGGCGGCCCCACCGACACCGCCACCCAGTACGCGCAGGGCGGCATCGCCGTCGTCGCCCCGGGCCCGGCGGATTCCGTGGACGCCCACGTCGCCGACACGTGCGCCGCCGGTGCCGGTCTGTGCGACGAGGCGGCCGTGCGGTCCATCGTCTCCGGCGGCCAGGATGCCGTCGCCGCGCTCACCGACCTCGGCGCCGTGTTCGACCGCGGCCGCGACGGCGGCATCGCCCGCACCCGCGAGGGCGGGCACAGCACCCGGCGCATCATCCACGCCGGCGGCGACGCCACCGGCGCCGAGATCCAGCGTGCCCTGGGCGCCGCCGGCCTGCCGGTGCTCTTCGGGGCCGCCGCCGCCCGCGTCCTCACCGACGACGGTGGAGTCACCGGGCTGCTCGTCCTCGACGGCCGGGGCCTCGGTGTCGTCCACGCCCCGGCCGTGCTGCTGGCCACCGGCGGTCTCGGGCAGCTGTACGCGTGCAGCACCAACCCGGCCGGCGCCACCGCCGACGGGATCGCGCTGGCGCTGGACGCCGGCGCCGCCGTCGCCGACCTCGAGTTCGTGCAGTTCCACCCGACCGTGCTGTTCGCGGCCGGATCCGTCGGCCGCCGCCCACTCGTCAGCGAGGCCGTGCGCGGCGAGGGCGCACGCCTCGTGGACAGCGCCGGCCGCTCGGTCACCGCCGGAGCGCATCCCCTCGGCGACCTCGCACCGCGCGACGTCGTCTCCCGTGCCATCGCCACCCGGCTCGCCGAACTCGGCGACGACCACGTCCTGCTCGATGCGCGGCACCTGGAGGGATTCGCGCGGCGGTTCCCGACCGTCACGGCCTCCCTCGCGCAGGTGGGCCTGGACCCGGCTCGGGACCTGATCCCCGTCGCCCCGGCCGCGCACTACTCGTGCGGTGGGGTCGTCACCGACGTGTACGGCCGCACCGGCGTTCCGGGGCTGTACGCGGCGGGCGAGGTCGCCCGCACCGGCCTGCACGGGGGCAACCGGCTCGCCTCCAACAGCCTGCTCGAGGGCCTCGTCGTCGGCGAACGCGCCGGCGTGGCAGCGGCCGAGGAGCGCGGGGGACTGCGCGTCGAGACCGCCGACGCCGACCTGCCGGCGCGGCCCCGCGCGCCCCGGGCGGCGTTGCAGCAGCTGATGACCCGGCACGCCTCCGTCGTCCGCGATGCGGCCGGACTCGCCGTCGCCGGGGCGAACCTCGCTTCCGCCCCGACCGACCGGTGCGCCGACGCGCCGGCACTCGAGGACGCCGCGCTCACCGTCGCGGCCCGGGCCCTGACCCTCGCGGCCGGCGCCCGGACCGAGAGCCGCGGATGCCACACCCGTTCGGACCATCCCGGCACCGACCCCGCCCAGCGTCGCAGCCTCGAGACGCGGCTCGATGCGGACGGCGAGATCACGCTGCACACACCACAACTCACAGGAGCGCACTGAATGGCCAGTACCGAGCTGCCCGCCGGACTCGATCGGGACGAGACGCTCGCGCTGGTGCGCGTCGCCCTCGACGAGGACCTGCGCTACGGCCCGGATGTGACCACCGACGCCACGGTGCCCGCCGATGCCGTGGCCACGGCATCGGTGGTGCCGCGCAGCCCCGGCACCGTCGCCGGGATCGACATCGGTCTGCTGGTGCTCGACGAGGTCCTCGGCGCCGGCACCTACGAGGTGCTCGACCGTGCCGTCGACGGGCACCGCGCCGAGGCGGGGGAGACCGTCCTGACGGTGCAGGCACCCACCCGGGGCCTGCTCACCGCCGAGCGCACCATGCTGAACCTGATGTGTCACCTGTCCGGCATCGCCACGGCCACCGCTCGGTGGGTGGACGCCGTCGCCGGCACCGACGCGAAGATCCGCGACAGCCGCAAGACCCTGCCCGGCCTGCGCGCGCTGCAGAAGTACGCGGTGCGGGTCGGTGGTGGGGTCAACCACCGGATGGGTCTCGGCGACGCCGCGCTGATCAAGGACAACCACGTCGTCGCCGCCGGTTCGGTCGTCGCGGCGCTGCGGGCCGTGCGGGCCCAGGTCCCCGGCCTCGAGTGCGAGGTGGAGGTCGACAGCCTCGAGCAGTTCGACGAGGTGCTCGCCGAGAACGTCGAGCTGATCCTGCTCGACAACTTCCCGCTGTGGCAGACGCAGATCGCGGTGCAGCGGCGTAACACCCACGCGCCGCGGACTCGGCTCGAGTCCTCCGGGGGCCTGACCCTCGACGTGGCCGCGGACTACGCCCGCACCGGCGTCGACTACCTCGCCGTCGGCGCGTTGACCCATTCGGTGAGCGTCCTCGACCTCGGTCTCGACATGTGACGCCACGCCGCGCCGCGCGTGGCGCCGGCCGCGCCGATCGCGTACAACTGGCTACGTATCCGCCGCCGTGAGGCACCTCACGGCGGCGGCGCGCGTCCGGCGGGTCACAGGGGGCCCACCACGAACGAGTTCCCCGGCGGGGGAGCGGAGAGAGTTCGCATGCGTCTGCCGATGGCACCGACCGACTCGATGTTCCTGCTCGGCGAGTCGCGCGAACATCCCATGCATGTCGGGGGACTGATCCTGCTGCAGCCGCCGCCGGGCGGCGACGCCCGTACCCTGCGCACCTTGTTCGACGCGGCCCTCGCCCGTGACGACGTGGCGTCCCTGTGGCGCCGACGAGCCGTCCGCTCGCTCACCACCTTCGGGATGTGGGCGTGGGAGGACGATCCGCACTTCGATCTCGAGTACCACGTCCGGCGCGACGCGCTGCCGCAGCCCGGCGGGAACGCCGAACTGCGCGCGCTGGTGTCCCGGCTGCACAGCACCCTGCTCGACCGCAGCCGGCCGCTGTGGGAGATGCACCTGATCGAGGGTCTCGCCGACGGCCGGTACGCGATCTACACGAAGATCCACCACGCCCTCGCCGACGGGGTCGGTGCCATGCGGCTGCTGCACCGGGCCCTGAGCGCCGACCCGGACCGCACCGACATGCCGGCGCCCTGGTCGCCCTTCCCGTCCCCGGACCCGGTGCACTCCGCGGTGGGGACCGCGCTCGACCTGCCGGGCGTGACGGTGCGCGCCGTGCGCGGCGTGATCGGCGAGGCCGTCGGGATGGTGCCCGCCGTGGTCGGGACCGTGGACCGGGCCCTGCGGGGCCGCGGTGGCGCGATGTCGCTCGCGGCGCCGCGCACGATGTTCAACGTCTCCATCGCCGGTGGCCGCCGCTTCGCCGCGCACGACTGGTCGCTGGTGCGGCTGCGGCGCGTCGCCGAGGCGGCCCGCGCCACCGTCAACGATGTCGTTCTCGCGATGTCCGCGGGAGCACTGCGCGCCTATCTGCTCGAACACGAGGCCCTGCCCGACGATTCGCTCGTCGCGATGGTGCCGGTCTCGCTGCGGCGGGAGAAGACCACCGAGGGCGGCAACGACGTCGGCGTCCTGATGTGCCCGCTGGCGACCCACCTCGACGACTCGGCGGCGCGCCTGCTCGCCGTCAGGGACGCGATGGTCGACGGCAAGCAGTCCCTGCGGGGCCGCTCCCAGACGGCGCTGCTCACCGTGAGTGCCCTGGGCATGGCACCGCTTGCGGTGGGGGTGCTCACCGGCAACCGGGCCGTGGTCCGCCCGCCGTTCAACGTGATCGTCTCCAACGTGCCCGGCCCGACCGAGCCGCTGTACTGGAACGGTGCCCGCGTCGACGCCCTGTACCCGCTGTCGGTGCCGGTCGACGGGCAGGCCCTCAACATCACCTGCACCAGCACCGACGACCGGATCGCCTTCGGTCTGACCTCGTGCAGCCGCAGCGTCCCGCGGCTCGATCGTCTCCTCGGGCACCTCGACGACGAACTCACCGCACTCGAACGCGCCTTCGGGGTGCCGGCCGCCGGCCACGATCGGTCGGGCTAGGCTCGCCGGCGTGACTTCCTTCGAGCCCGCCGTCGTCGCGGCCGTGACCCGGCACATGAACGACGACCACGCCGACGACAACCTGCTGGTGGTCCGTGCGTTCGCCGAACCCACGGCAGACGTCGCGCGCATGACCGGCGTGCACACCGAGTTCGGCGAGTGGGTCGCCGAGGTGGGCGGCACCGAGACGACGGTGCGGGTGCCGTGGCTCGAACCCGTCGCCGACCGGGCGGGGATCCGTACCGCGGTCGTCGCCCTGTATCACGCCGCGTGCGAGCGGCTCGGCGTGCCGCCGCGACAGCACTGACCGGACGCTAGGCCGCGGTGGCCGTGCGGCGCACGGTGGCGAGGAACGCGGCGGCAGCGAAGAACAGCCCGGAGAACACCCGGCCGGTGAGGCGCTGCTGGTGTGGCGAGCGCATCAGCGTCAGCACCCGTGCCGCCAGACCCGTGTATCCGGTCATGACGATCATGTCGACGGTCACCATGGTCGCCGCGATGATCAGGTACTGCTGCAGCAGCGGAGCCCCGGGATCGAGGAACTGCGGCAGTACGGCCAGCATGAACACCACAGCCTTCGGGTTGCTCGCGTTGATCAGGAAGCCGCGGGCCACCAGGACCGGTGCCGAGCCGAGACCCGGCGCCGCGTCGGGGGTGACCTCGGTGGGCCGCGTGCGCCACTGGCGCACTCCCAGATAGACGAGGTAGGCGACGCCGAACCACTTGATCACCGTGAAGGCGGCGGCGGATCCGGCGAGGATCGCGCCGACGCCGGCGGCGACCACGACGATCTGCAGCAGCAGGCCGAGTTGCAGTCCGACGATGTTCCACCAGCCGCGCCGCAACCCGTGGGCGAGGCCCGAGGACATCGATGCGATGGCGCCGGCGCCGGGGGAGAGGCTGATCATCCAGGACGCGCCGAGCAGGGCCACCCAGGTCTGCCAGGTCATCCCGCCATGCTACGACCGGGCCGGGCGGGTCATCTCGGCACCGGTGCCGGCACCGGCACCGGCCAGGGCTCGCCGGTGACGGCCCGGTAGGCGGCGACCCCGTCGGTCGGGCGGCGCATCAGATCCGGATCGGTGCGCACGTCGACGGTGTAGAGGCCGAAACGTGGTGTGTAGCTTCCCCACTCGTAGTTGTCGGTGATCGACCAGTAGTTGTATCCGAAGACGGGGGCGCCGTCGGCCGCGGCTCGGCGCACCCGGTCGACGTGCTCACGCAGGTGTCGCGCCCGGGTCCAGCCGTCGGCGCGGGGCGCCCCGTCGGCGGTGGGCATTCCGTTCTCCACCACGTACAGCGGCAGCCCGGGGTAACGGTGGGTGTAGTGCATCAGCGCCTCGTACATCCCGTCGGGATGCGGAACGATCGAGGCGAAGTCGTCGGTGAGCGCGTGGATCGCGCTCGGGTTGTCCACCGTGGCGCCGTAGTAGTAGTCCAGGCCGAGGAAGTCGAGGGTGTCGCGGACCCGGTCGACGAACAGCGTGTCGAGTCCGGTCTGGACGCCGGGTATGTATGCGGTGTTCGACGTCACGCGCGCCCCCGGATCCAGTTCGTGGATCCGGGCATAGACGGCGCGGTGCGCGACGACCAGGGCGTCGAACATGCGCGGGACGTCGCCGGCGGTGAGCCCGCCGAAGGCGAGTTCCTTCTGGACGTAGATGGTCGGTTCGTTGATCGTCACCCACATCACCCCCTGCCCGGCGTACCGGGCGACGACCCGCTCGGCGTTGGCGAGCCACGCCTCGATCGTGGCGGGATCGCGCCAGCCGCCGCGGTCGGCGATCCAGCCGGGGTACACCCAGTGGTCGAGGGTGATCATCGGGATCATGCCGTGCCCGCGCACCGCCGCGACCACGTCGTCGTAGTAGCGCAGTTCGGTCTCGTCCCAGTCGTGTGGGGTGGGTTGGATGCGGGACCACTCGACCGAGAACCGGAACACGTCCACCCCGAGGCCTGCGGCGGCGGCGATGTCCTCCCGGTAGCGGTGCCGGAAATCCACCGACGTGCCGACAGGTTCGCGGGTGCGGCCCGCCGCGGCGTATCGGGTCCAGTTGCTGTCCGGCGGTGAGCCTTCGGACTGGAAGCCCGAACTCGACACGCCCCACAGGAACCCGTCGGCCGGGGCGTGGGCGGGCGCCGCCGGCGCCGCCGCGGCGGGGGTTGCGACGACGGCCAGTACCACCGCCACCGCGGCCGCCGCGACCGCGGCCGCCCGGACTGCGGTGGCGGAGATCCTCATCGGGAGTGCGCGGCGATCCGGGCAGCGAGCCGTGGCCACAGGTCGGCGAGGGCGCGCCGGCCGACGAACAACCCGAGGTGCCCGGCATCGACCTCGTGCACCGTGATGTCACCCGCGGGGGTGCGCACCTGGTCGGCGAGGGCGAGGACCTGTCCCGGTGGCACCACGAGGTCGTGTCGACCGAGGACGATGTGCACGGGGCACTCGACGGCGGTCAGGTCCACCGTGCCGGCAGCGGTGGTGACGGCGCCGGCGACAAGGTCGTTGCCGATGAACAGGTGCTCGAGGATCCACGTCCGGAACGCCGCAGGGATCTCCTGCCGCCAGAGGAACCACCGGCGTTCCTCGATCGCCTGGGCGAGGGTCTCGGGGTCGTCGAGCAGACCCAGCAGTTCGAGGCTGCGCTCGATCTCGCTCACCGGGTCGGTGGGCAGCACCCCGAACAGCCGGCCGGTGTCGTACCACAGGTTCAGCACGGACGTGGACACCGCGCGGGGCAGGTGGTCGAAGGCGACGGCAGCGGGACGGTCGGCGTGGAAGTCGATCGGCGCCCCCGCGACGGTGAGGCTGTGCACGGTCTGCGGGTGCAGGGCGGTGTGCATCGCCGCGAGCCAGCCGCCCTGGCTGCCGCCGATCAGGTTGACCCGACCGCCGAGCAGGTCGACGGCCTCGGCGAGGACGGCGAGATGGTCGTCGAGGGAGGCGCTGTCGGTGGCCGGACCGGCGGGGGCCCAGTCCAGGCAGTACAGCCGTGTCAGCCCGCCGCCGCGCAGGGCCTGGACCTGACTGCGGTCGGAGGAGAGATCGACGATGCACGAGTGCGACCCGGACTGCGGCGGCAGCAGCAGGGTGGGTACGGCTTCCGGTTCCGGGGCGTCGGGGTCGCTGCAGTCACGCAGCCGGGCGAGCGGCCAGGAGTGTGCGACGGGCCACGGATGCGCCCAGTGCGGCGGTTCGCGGTCGGTGAGCGCCCGCCACCAGTCGGCGATGTCGGTCGCGACGTCGAGTGGATGCGCGCCGCGCCGGGTCAGGGTGGCCAGGTAGCTGCTCCAACCGGCGATCGCCGCCGCCCCCAGACGGAACGGGGCGGCGGCGATCGCGACGGTCTGCAGGGCATCCATGGGGTTCATTGAACCGGCGCCCGGTGTGGTGGTACGGCTTCTCCGTCGTGATCGCGACGGAAAAGACGCACAATCGATCACTTGAGGAGATCGCGGGCGGTGGTGGTGACCGTGGCGGTCAGCTCCCGGGCGAAGGAGACCTGCGCCTTGGTGAGGTCCTCGACCCAGCCGACGGGGCTGGCGGAGGCGAGCTTCTCCTGCAGGTCGAGCAGGCTCGACACGGCGCGCTCGTAGGTATCGACGGTCAGGTTGCCGCTCTGCTTGGCGGCGTCGACGACCTTGTCGTTGAACTCGCTCAGGCGGGCGGCGCTGTCGTCGAGGGCCTTGGTGAACTCGGCGGTGGCCTGGTTGGCGGCGGCGGTGGCCGACTCGGCGATCTTCTGAGCGGCGGCGGTGGCGTCCGCGGTGGCCTTGGCAGCGGCCTCGTTGGCCTTGGCGGCGTCGGCGGTGGTCTTGGCGACGGCGGCGTCGACCGGGGTCTTGGCGGTGGTCATGGCGTTCCTTCCGTTCGAGTGTGCGACAGCGCCTCGGAGGACGCTGTTAGCAGGTTAGCAGGATGATTGCTAACGGGCAAGTCCTCAGCTGAAGACGTACGTACCCGGAGCATCCTCGAGCGGGGGATGGGCGGTACTCCCCATGGCCGGCGGCGCCACCAGTTCCCCGGCGCGCTTGTTCGACCACGCCGTCCAGTCCTCCCACCACGAGTGCTCGTAGCGGGTGGCGGCCTCGTCCCAGACCTGCGGATCCGCGGGCAGGGGGGTGCCGGACTCGGCGTCCGGCGCGCCGACGGCCTTGAACCACACCCGCTTGCCCGGGGGGTTCACCGCACCGGCGACGTGCCCGCCGTTGGTGAGCACGTAGCGCACGTCGCCCCCGAGCAGGTTCACCGCCTGGTACGACGACGTCCAGGGCACGATGTGGTCGTTGATCGCGCCGACGACATAGGTGTCACACGCGATGTCGTGCAGGTTCAGCGGCTGTCCGTCGAGCACGTAGAGGCCCTCGGCGAGCTCGTTGCGGCCGTAGAGCGACCGGAGGTAGTGCGAGTGCATCTCCGCGGGCATGCTCGTGCTGTCCTCGTTCCACGCGAGGATGTCGAAGGCCGCCGGCTTCTCGCCCTTCATCCACCGCGAGACCCAGTAGTTGAAGACGAGGTCCTTCGCGCGGATCATGTCGAAGCTGCCGGCCATCTCCTTGCCGGACAGGAAGCCCTGCTGCCGCATCCGGAACTCGACGAGGTCCAGCGTCGCCGGGTCGGTCAGCAGACCCAGTTCCCCGACCTGGCTGTAGTCGAGCAGCGTGTTGAGCATCGTGAAGGCGCTCACGCGCTTGTCGCCGACGGCGAACGCGCGCGCGGCGGCCATCGCGGCCATCGCGCCGCCGAGGCAGATGGAGAGCACCTCGATCTTCGGCGAGCCGGTGATCTCCTCGACCACGTCCAGCGCAGTGGCGATGCCGTCGACGTAGTAGTCGTCCATCGTGATGTGCCGCATCGACTCGTCCGGGTTCCGGTACGAGATCATGAACACGGTTCGGCCGTGCTGGACCGCCCATTCGGCGAGGCTCCGGCCGGGCGCGAGGTCGAGGATGTAGTACTTGTTGATCCAGGGCGGTGCGGCCAGGATCGGCACCGCGTGCACCTGCTCGGTCTGCGGCGCGTACTGGATCAGCTCGATCAGGTCGTTGCGGAAGACCACCTTGCCGGGTGTGGCCGCGAGGTTCTCGCCGACGGTGAACGCGTCCGAATCCACCTTCAACGGCAGGCCGCCGCGGTTGAGGATGTCGTGCGCGGCGTAGCGGGCGCCGCGCAGCAGGCTCGCCCCGCCGGTCTCGAAGGCGCGGGTGAGCACACCGGGATTCCACAGGAAGTTCGACGGCGCCAACGCGTCGAACATCAGGTTCGCGAACTGGCGTGCCTTACCGTCCTGCAGCGGATCGCCGGAGCCGGCCTCGGTGAGTTCCTCGACGTAGGCCCGCGTGGCCAGGTAGCTCTGCAGGAGCGAGAAGTACGCGGGGTTCTCCTGCCACGCGGTGTCGGAGAAGCGGCGGTCCCGCGGGTCGACCGGCATCGGTGCGTCGGGATCGTTCGCGTTGAACACGCGGGTGGCCGCGGCCGGGATCTTCGCCAGCCGGCCCGCGTACTCCGCCGTCGCGGCGGTGACGGCCTGAGGGTTGCGGACCGCGCGTCCGGCCACCGACGTCACTGCGGGACCCCAGCCGATCGGGTCCAGGGTCGACTTCAACTTCTTGTGCACGTGGTCGAGCAAGGGACATCTCCAGACGAGGAAGAGGGGTGTGTCCCGAGGGTGACACCGCGTGCCGAGCCGCGCATCTTACCGCGAGGTACATGCGAGCTGCACGTCCCGGGCATGGTCCGGGACGGGCCCCTCACCAGCCGAAACATGAGGAAGGCTCACATTGGCGGGTGCGATGTGAACTTCCTCACTCTGTGCCGTCGTCGGGGCGCGCGCCACGACGACGCTTACCCACCGTCACCTCCCGGAACGCCTCGTACATCTCCACCAGCGACCGCCGCTGCGCGTTGGTCAGGTCCGGATCCTCGTGGATCGCGCGGACCACCGCCGACTCACCCGGGTCCGGCCGGCCCACCTCCGCCGTCAGCGCGTCGGCCGACAGATGCAGCTGCTCGGCGATCGCCTGCAGCACGCGCTCGCTCGGTGCGCGCAGGTTCCGTTCGATCTGCGACAGGTACGGGTTCGAGATCCCCACCATCGCGGCCAGCTGCCGCATGGGCAACTCGGCGAGCTCACGTTGCCGGCGGATCAGCTCCCCCAACGTCGGGGGGCGCGACGCATCGTCCTCCATGGGGTCAGCATAGGTCCGGCTGCCCCTCGCACCGGAGCGCGCCGACGGCGCGTTCGGGGACTGCCGTCGAGGGTGATCGCCGCCATCACGGATAATGGAACGGACCCCCGTTCGCGAGAGAGGACACCTCATGCTTGCCCGCACCGACCTGCGCGGTCGAACCCCCACCACTGCGGAGCTGAGGGGCGCGCTGCCCCGCGGCGGAGTGGATGTGGACGCGGTGCTGCATCAGGTGCGGCCCGTCGTCGAGGACGTACGCGACCGAGGCGCCGTCGCGGCCCTCGACTACAGCGAGAAGTTCGACGGGGTCCGTCCCGACCGCGTGCGGGTTCCGAGGGCCGAACTCGACCGGGCGCTCGACGAACTCGATCCCGCCGTGCGTTCGGCGCTGGTCGTGGCGATCGAACGCACCCGCACGGTGCACCAGGACCAGCGCCGGACCGACACCGTCACCGAGGTCGTGCCCGGCGGCACCGTCACCGAACGCTGGGTGCCGGTCGAGCGGGTGGGGCTGTACGTGCCCGGCGGCAACGCCGTCTACCCCTCGTCGGTCGTGATGAACGTCGTGCCCGCCCAGGCCGCCGGTGTCGAGTCGCTCGTCGTCGCCTCCCCGCCGCAGGCGAACTTCGGGGGCCTGCCGCACCCGACGATCCTCGCCGCTGCCGCCCTGCTCGACGTCGACGAGGTGTGGGCCGTCGGCGGGGCCCAGGCCGTGGCGCTGCTCAGCTACGGCGGCACCGACACCGAGGGTGCCGAACTGGCGCCCGTGGACATGATCACCGGCCCGGGCAACATCTACGTCACCGCCGCCAAGCGCCTGTGCCGCGCCGTGGTCGGCATCGACGCCGAGGCCGGCCCCACCGAGATCGCCATCCTGGCCGACCACACCGCCGACCCGGTGCACGTCGCCGCCGACATGATCAGCCAGGCCGAGCACGACGTCATGGCGGCGTCGGTGCTCGTCACCACCAGCGCCGACCTCGCCGACGCCGTCGCCGACGCCGTCGACGCCCAGCTCGAGCGCACCAAGCACCGCGAACGTGTACGGACCGCGTTGTCGGGCAGCCAGTCCGGGATCGTCCTCGTCGACGATGTCGACCAGGGTCTGCAGGTCGTGAACGCCTACGCCGCCGAACACCTCGAGATCCAGACCGAGAACGCGTCCGCGGTCGCGGCGCGGGTGCGGGCTGCGGGCGCGATCTTCGTCGGTCCCTGGGCGCCGGTCAGCCTCGGCGACTACTGCGCCGGCTCGAACCACGTGCTGCCCACCGCCGGCTGCGCCCGGCACCAGTCCGGCCTGAGCGTGCAGACGTTCCTGCGGGGCATCCACGTCGTCGAGTACACCCGGGAGGCGCTCGAGGACGTCGCGGGACACGTGATCACCCTCGCCACCGCCGAGGACCTGCCCGCCCACGGCGAGGCGGTACGGCTGCGCTTCGAGGACCAGCAGTGAGCACGCCGGGATCCGGTATCACCGTCGACGACCTGCCACTGCGGGAGAACCTGCGCGGCAAGTCCGCCTACGGTGCGCCGCAGCTGACGGTGCCGGTGCAGCTGAACACCAACGAGAACCCGCACCCGCCGACGCCGGCGCTGATCGACGACGTCGCCGAGTCGGTGCGCGAGGCTGCCGCGCAGCTGCACCGCTACCCCGACCGTGACGCCGTCGCGCTGCGCACCGACCTGGCCGCCTACCTCACGCGGCAGACCGGGGTCGCCGTGAGCGTCGAGAACGTCTGGGCCGCCAACGGATCCAACGAGATCCTGCAGCAGATCCTGCAGGCCTTCGGCGGCCCGGGCCGCTCCGCGATGGGGTTCGTGCCGTCCTACTCGATGCACCCGATCATCGCCGACGGCACCCAGACCGAGTGGTTGCCCACGTACCGGGGCGAGGACTTCACCCTCGACGTCGACTCGTCGGTCGCCGCCATCCGGGTGCAGCGCCCCGACGTGGTCTTCGTCACCAGCCCCAACAACCCGACCGGACACAGCATCCCGCTGGACGAGCTGCGCGCGATCTGCGCGGCCGCCCCCGGCATCGTGATCGTCGACGAGGCCTACGCCGAGTTCTCCGCCGCCCCCAGCGCGCTCGCCCTGATCGACGAGTACCCGGCCAAGGTGATCGTCTCGCGCACCATGAGCAAGGCGTTCGCGTTCGCCGGTGGCCGGCTCGGCTACCTCGCCGCCGCGCCCGCCGTCGTCGAAGCGCTGCTGCTCGTGCGGCTGCCCTACCACCTGTCGGTGCTCACCCAGGCCGCCGCCCGCGCTGCGCTGCGCCACGCCGACGAGACTCTCGGCTCGGTCGCGCGGCTGTGCGCCGAACGCGACCGCATCGTGACCGAGCTGACCCGATTCGGCTACCACGTGGTGCCTTCGGATGCGAATTTCGTCCTGTTCGGCCGCTTCGCCGACGCCGCCGCCACCTGGCGCCGCTACCTCGACGAGGGAGTGCTGATCCGGGACGTCGGCATCCCCGGGTTCCTGCGCACCACCGTCGGCCTGCCCCACGAGAACGACGAACTGCTACGGGTGAGCGAAAAGCTCGCCGCCACCGAGATCGAGGACGCGCGATGAGCGAGCAGACCACCCCCACCCCGCGCACCGCGCGGATCGAACGGACCACCAAGGAGTCGTCCATCGTCGTCGAGCTGAACCTCGACGGCACCGGCCGCACCGACATCGCCACCGGTGTCCCGTTCTACGACCACATGCTCACCGCACTCGGTCAGCACGCCAGCTTCGACCTGACCGTGCGCGCGCAGGGCGACATCGAGATCGAGGCGCACCACACCGTCGAGGACACCGCCATAGTCCTCGGCCAGGCGCTGAACCAGGCGCTCGGGGACAAGCGCGGCATCCGCCGCTTCGGGGACGCCTTCATCCCGATGGACGAGACCCTCGCGCACGCGGCGGTGGACGTCTCCGGCCGTCCCTACTGCGTGCACACCGGCGAACCGGACTACATGGTGCACTCGGTGATCGGCGGTTACCCCGGCGTGCCGTACTCGACCGTGATCAACAAGCACGTGTTCGAATCCCTGGCCTTCCACGCCCGCATCGCCCTGCACGTCCGCGTGCTCTACGGCCGCGACCAGCACCACATCACCGAGGCCGAATTCAAGGCCGTCGCGCGAGCGTTGCGCCAGGCCGTCGAGCCGGATCCCCGGGTCAGCGGCGTGCCGTCGACCAAGGGCACCCTGTAGTGGACGTCGTCCTGACCTACGGCCTGTTCATGGTGGCCGGCCTCGCCGCAGGCGGCACCTGGTCGATGTGGCGGGCCGGGAACAACCTCTTCGCCGGAGTGCTGCTGGCGCTGACCCTGCTTGCCGCGATCGCCGGCGTGCTGAGGCTGCTCTGACCCCCTCGGATCGGCCCGGCCTGATCGGAGTGCCGGGCCTGCCCGCCGCCTGGGCGATGGCGGCGGGCGCGTTCGCCGGCTTCTCCCTGCTGCTGCCCGTGGTGCCGCAGGCCGTCGCCGACGCCGGCGGCAGCGGCACCCTCGCCGGGGCGGTGACGGCGGTGTTCATGGCCGCGACCGTGCTCACCCAGCCGGCCGTCCCGCGCCTGGTCCGGGCCCGCGGCTACCGCACCGTGCTCGCCGCCGGATGCCTGCTCCTCGGCGTGCCGTCGCTGCTGCTCCTGCTGTCACTGCATCCGGCCGTGGTGCTGCCGACCTCCGCGGTGCGCGGCATCGGCTTCGGCATGATCACCGTGGCCAGCGCCGCGCTCGTGGCCGAACTCGCCCCCGCCCGGCTGCTCGGTCGCGCCACCGGGGCACAGGGCATCGCCATCGCCGCGGCGCAGATGGTCGGCCTGCCGCTCGGCCTGGCCGTCGCCGAGCGGGCCTCCACCGTGCCCGTGTTCGTGCTCGGCGCAGCGGTGCCCACGTTCGCGCTCGTCGCGATAGCGCGCCTGCCGCGGGTGGTCGCCCGCCGCCCCGGCGCGGCCGGAAGCCGCATGCCGCTCGGCGCACTGGCCCTGCCGGCGGTGGCGATCGCCGCCGGCGCTGTCGCCTACGGTGGCCTCACCTCGCTGCTGGCGATCGCCGTACCCGCGGCCTCCGGGTACGTGGCGGTCGCGTTGGCGCTGATCAGCGCGTCCACCCTCGTCGGCCGCTACGGTGCCGGCGCGGTCGCGGACCGGATCGGTGCGGGCCGGCTCCTGCCGGCCGGGCTCGGTCTGGTCGCCGTGGCGATGGTGCCGTTCGCGCTCGCCGCGGACGAGCGCGGTGGCGCGGCGGTACTGCTCGGTGCGGCCGTGGTATTCGGTCTCGGTTTCGGGATCGTCCAGAACGACGCGCTGATGCTGGCGTTCCGTCGCGCCGGACCCGCCCACATCGGCGCCGCGAGCGCCGCCTGGAACATCGGCTTCGACGCGGGCACCGGGGCCGGATCCCTGCTGCTCGGCGGGATCGCCACCGTCGCAGGCTATCCCGCCGCCTTCGCCACCGTCGCGCTGCTCGTGCCGCTCCTGCCGCTGCTCGCGCGGATCGCCGGGCCGTCGGAGCGGCGCGGCGCGGCCCCATAGAATCGAGGCCATGAGCGCAACCAAGGTCGCCGTCCTCGACTACGGCTCCGGCAATCTGCATTCGGCGACGCGCGCGGTGGCGCGCACCGGCGTGCAGGTGGAGGTGACCGCCGACCCGCAGGTCGCGCTCGCCGCCGACGGCCTGGTCGTGCCCGGTGTCGGCGCGTTCGCGGCGTGCATGGCGGGACTGAAGGCGGTGCGCGGGGACCGCATCATCGGCCAGCGGCTCGCCGGCGGCCGTCCCGTGCTCGGCATCTGCGTCGGCATGCAGATCCTCTTCGACAAGGGTGTGGAATTCGGGGTCGAGACCGACGGCTGCGGCGAATGGCCCGGCACCGTCGAACGCCTCGATGCGCCGGTACTGCCGCACATGGGGTGGAACACCGTCGACGCCCCCGACAACAGCGTGCTGTTCGCGGGCATGGACCCCGACACCCGGTTCTACTTCGTGCACTCCTACGCCGCGCAGACGTGGGAGCTGCCGCCGTCGGAGCTCATCGCTCCGCCCGCACTGACCTGGGCCGAGCACGGCGTGCGGTTCCTCGCCGCGGTCGAGAACGGCCCGCTGTCGGCGACGCAGTTCCATCCCGAGAAGTCCGGTGACGCCGGGGCCGAACTGCTGCGCAACTGGGTCGGCAGTTTGTGAACCGCGGCGCGGGCGACGACCCGGCCCGGCCGGGCTTCTCGCTCGGCCGGCTGGCCCTGACCGCGATGGGTGCCGCCACGGGCGTGCTCCTGCTCGCCACCGTCGTGATCGTGGTGCTGCAACCGGGGCCCGTCGTCGCGTTGATCGTCGCCCTCGCCGGCGTGGCCGGCGCGATCGGCGCGATGGGCGTCGTCTCGACACGGATGACGCGCCGCGCCTTCGGCCGCGACGGTAACGATGTGCCGCGCCGCGACGGGGACGATGTGCCGCGCCGCGACGGTAACGATGTGCCGCGCCGCGACGGTAACGATGTGCCGCGCCGCGACGGGGACGTTTGACCGTCGGGGCCGGTGCTCGGCGGCCGCCGCGACCCGCTAGCATGGGCGCAGTGAGCCTGGTCCTTTTGCCTGCAGTCGATGTCGCCAACGGTGAAGCAGTTCGCCTCGTCCAGGGAGAGGCGGGCAGCGAGACCAGCTACGGCTCTCCGCGCGATGCCGCCCTCGAATGGCAGAACGCCGGCGCCGAATGGGTGCACCTCGTCGATCTCGACGCCGCCTTCGGGCGTGGCTCCAACCGCGAGCTCCTCGCCGACGTCGTCGGCGAGCTCGACGTGAAGGTCGAACTGTCGGGCGGTATCCGCGACGACGAGTCCCTCGAAGCGGCGCTGGCCACCGGGTGCGCCCGTGTCAACCTCGGCACCGCCGCCATCGAGGATCCCGACTGGTGCGCCCGCGCCATCGCCGAGTACGGCGACCGCATTGCCGTCGGACTCGACGTCAAGCTCATCGACGGACAGTGGCGTCTGCGCGGCCGCGGCTGGGTCTCCGACGGCGGCGACCTGTGGGAGGTCCTCGCGCGGCTCGACCGCGACGGTTGTAGCCGGTACGTCGTCACCGACGTCACCAAGGACGGCACCCTCACCGGCCCCAACCTCGATCTGCTCGCCCAGGTCTGCGCCGCCACCGACGCTCCCGTCGTCGCCTCCGGCGGCGTGTCCGCCCTCGACGACCTGCGGGCGATCGCCGGTCTCGTCGACAGGGGCGTCGAGGGTGCCATCGTCGGCAAGGCGCTGTACGCCGGCCGGTTCACGCTTACCGAGGCACTCGACGCGGTCTCGCGCTGATCCGATGACCACGCCCGCCGACCTGTCCAGCCTGCTCGCCGTCGCCGGCGAGGTGCTCGACGTCGCGTCGGAACGTTTCGTCGCCGGTCGCGGGGCGCCGCGCTCGGTGGACAAGGGCCCCAACGACTTCGCCACCGACCTCGACCTCGAGCTCGAACGGAGCATCTCCTCCGAACTCGAGCGGCGCACCGGCATCTCCGTGCACGGTGAGGAGTTCGGCGGTCCCGAAGCCGATTCGGGCACGGTATGGCTGCTCGACCCCATCGACGGCACCGTCAACTACTCGGCCGGGCTCCCCACGGCGGGGATCCTGCTCGCGCTCGTCCGGGACGGCGACCCGGTCCTCGGACTGACCTGGTTGCCGTTCGTCGGAGACCGGTTCGCGGCCACCGCCGGCGGGCCGCTGCTGCGCAACGGCCGTCCCCAGCCGCCGCTGCAGCCGGCGGCTCTCGGGGAGGTGATGGTCGGTGTGGGCAGCTTCGACATCGACAGCCGCGGGCGCATCCCGGGCCGACGCCGTCTCGATGTCATCACCGAGCTCAGCCGCCGGGTCTCCCGCCTGCGCATGCACGGTTCGACCGGAGTGGACCTGGCGTACACGGCGGCCGGCGTGCTCGGCGCGGCCGTCGTCTTCGGGCACCACCCGTGGGACAACGCCGCCGGTGTCGCTCTGGTCCGGGCAGCCGGTGGCCGCGCCACCGACTTCGCCGGCGAGCCCTGGCGCATCGGATCCGGTTCGGTGGTCGCCGGAGCGCCGGGTGTGCACGAGGAGATACTCGACATCGTGGGATCGCTCGCCGGTCCCGTCCCCGAGGAGGACCGAATTACATGACCCTGGCAGTGCGGGTGATCCCGTGTCTGGACGTCGACGCCGGCCGCGTCGTCAAGGGGGTGAACTTCGAGAACCTGCGCGACGCCGGTGATCCCGTCGAGCTCGCCGCTGCGTACGACCTGCAGGGCGCGGACGAGTTGACCTTCCTCGACGTCACCGCGTCCAGCGGCGATCGCGGCACCATGCTCGACGTGGTCAGCCGCACGGCCGAACAGGTGTTCATCCCGTTGACGGTGGGCGGCGGTGTGCGCACCGTCGAGGACGTGGATCGGTTGCTGCGGGCCGGCGCGGACAAGGTCAGCATCAACACCGCTGCCATCGCCCGCCCCGAGGTGCTGCGCGAGATGTCCGAGCGGTTCGGATCGCAGTGCATCGTGCTGTCCGTCGACGCCCGCACCGTGCCCGACGGCGAGGACGACACCCCGTCGGGCTGGGAGGTCACCACGCACGGCGGTCGTCGGGGCACCGGCATCGACGCCGTCGAATGGGCCCGCCGCGGCGCGGAACTCGGGGTGGGGGAGATCCTGCTGAACTCGATGGACGCCGACGGCACCAAGTCCGGATTCGACCTGCCGATGATCCAGGCGGTGCGCGCCGCGGTCCACGTGCCGGTGATCGCCAGCGGCGGCGCCGGAGCGGTGGAGCACTTCGCGCCGGCCGTGCACGCCGGCGCCGACGCGGTGCTCGCGGCCAGCGTGTTCCATTTCGGGGAGCTCACCATCCCGCAGGTGAAGGCGGCGATGCGCGCAGAGGGGATCGAGGTGCGATGAACAGGCTGGATCCGGCGATCGCGGCGCGGCTCAAGCGCAACGAGGCGGGGCTGTTCGCCGCCGTCGCGCAGGAACGCGCCACCGGCGAGGTGCTGATGATGGCCTGGATGGACGACGAGGCGCTCGCGCGGACCCTCGAGACCCGCACGGCGACGTACTTCTCGCGTTCACGCGGACAGTACTGGGTCAAGGGCGAGACCTCCGGCCACACCCAGCACGTGCACGAGGTGCGGCTCGACTGCGACGGCGACACGGTGTTGCTCGTCGTCGACCAGGTCGGGGCCGCGTGCCACACCGGCACCCACACGTGCTTCGACGCGGACGTCCTGCTCGCCGCCGAATAGGCGCCTCCGGCGCCGGTGTGTCCTTTGGGCTGCTCCAGCAGCCCAAAGGACACACCGGCCGCGGAGCGGCCGTCAGATGACGATCGGCGCGCCGGTGAGCAGGCTCCACAGGCCGAGTCCGAGGAACACGACGGTGCCGATGGCCGACCGGATCGGATCCCCCGTGAGGAAGCCTTCCGCGGCCCAGCCGACGAACTCGGTGAACAGTTCCGACGATCCCATGCTGATCCTTCCGAGAGGTGATGCATGACGAGGACGGTGTCCGAGGGGAAATCGACCGACCGGATTGTTTCGTTACGCCTCGTCGACCGGCGGTGCGGCACAATGCACCCATGCCTCTCATCCAGATCAGCCAGACCCCCGGTCTCACCGTCGAGCAGAAGCGCGCCACCATCGAGGCGGTGACCAAGGCCTACGCGGAGGCGACGGGCAAGGATGCGAAGTCGGTGTGGGTGACCATCACCGAGGTGCCGCGGGAGCAGTGGGGAGTCGGAGGTGTCCCGCTCGGGTAGAGCGCACCGCCCGCGACGCGCGCCGGCCGACGGTCCCGGCCGGCGGATCCTGGCAGGATCGCCGTATGGAGTCCGCGAACCTGACCCGAGCCGAAACCGCCGAGCGTTCCCGGGCCGTGTCGGTCCGCAGCTACCACGTCGAGCTCGACCTGCGCGGCGCCCCGGACGCCGGGAACCCCGGCTTCACGACCACGACGACGGTCGAGTTCTCCGCGACTGCGGACGCGACGTGGCTCGACTTCCTCGGCCCCGCCGTGGAGTCGGTCGTGCTCAACGGCGCCGCGGTGCCCGTCCGGTACGACGGCGCGCGCATCGGGCTGAGCGGCCTGCGCGCGCACAACGTCGTCACCGTCGTCGCCACCGCAAGCTACAGCAGGTCCGGCGAGGGTCTGCACCGGTACCTCGATCCCGCCGACGGCCGGACCTACCTGTACACGCAGTACGAACCCGCGGACGCGCGACGCGTGTTCGCGTGCTTCGAACAGCCGGACATGAAGGCGCCGTTCACCTTCGTCGTGTCCGCCCCGGCGGGCTGGCAGGTGCTGTCCAATCAGCATGTCGCCGAACGAGAGTCGCTCGGCGACGCCCAGACGGTGAAGTTCGCGCCGACACTGCCGATCTCCACCTACATCACCGCCGTCGTGGCGGGACCGTACCACCGCGCCGAATCCTCTTGGGGCCGGGACGAACTCGCCGTTCCCCTGGCCGTGTTGTGCCGCGCCTCGCTGGCGCAGTACCTCGACGCCGACGCGGTCTTCGCGGTGACCCGGCAGGGGATGGACTTCTACGCCGACCATTTCGGCTATCCCTACCCGTTCGGCAAGTACGACCAGGTGTTCGTGCCCGAGTACAACCTGGGTGCGATGGAGAATCCGGGGTGCGTCACCTTCACCGAGGCGTACGTGTTCCGCGGCGCCGCCACCACCGCGCAGTACCAGGCCCGCGCGAACACGATCCTGCACGAGATGGCCCACATGTGGTTCGGCGACCTCGTCACCATGACGTGGTGGGACGACCTGTGGCTCAAGGAGTCCTTCGCCGACTACATGGGCGCGCTGGTCAGCGCCGAGGCCACCGAGTTCACCGACGCGTGGGTCGCCTTCGCGAACCGGCGCAAGGCATGGGCCTACCTGCAGGACCAGTTGCCGACGACCCACCCGATCGTCGCCGACATCGGCGACCTCGAGGCCGCCAAACTCAACTTCGACGGCATCACGTATGCGAAGGGCGCGAGCGTCCTCAAGCAGCTCGTCGCCTTCGTCGGGCGGGACGCCTTCTTCGAGGGCGCGCGGCGCTACTTCCGCAGGCACGCCTTCGGGAACACCACTCTCGCGGATCTGCTCGCCGAGCTGTCGGCGACGTCGGGGCGGGACCTGTCGGGCTGGGCGCGCGCCTGGTTGCAGACCAGCGGTGTGTCGACCCTGACGCTCGAGGACGCGGGGGAGGGGCGGTCCGCGATCGTCCAGCGGCCGGCGCGACCCCACCGGCTGGCCGTCGGGCACTACGACTTCGACGAGCACGGCGACCTGGTCTGCCGGCGCCGCGTCGAGGTCGACCTCGAGGCCGAACGCACCCCGATCGAGTGCGCGCCCGCGCCGCTGATCCTGCTCAACGACGCCGACCTGACCTACGCCAAGGTCCGGCTCGATCCACGCTCGCTCGAGACGGTGGAGCATTCGCTCGACCGCGTCGCCGACCCGCTGGCGCGGGGATTGATCTGGTCGGCGCTGTGGAACGCCACCCGTGACGGGGAGCTGAGCGCGGCGCGGTACCTGGCCGCGGTCCGCAGGTTCGCGGTGTCCGAATCGAATCCGGCCCTGCTGACCGCGCTGACGGCGAACGCGTCCTATGCGATCGAGCACTACCTACCGATGACGAGCCGGCCCGAGCAGCGCCGCCTCTGGCTGGAAGCGGCCTGGACGGCGACGTTCACCGCCGAGCCGGGGTCGGACGGGCAACTCGCCTGGGCCCGCGCGGTCGCGACGGCCGCCACCGTCGACGACACCCGCGCCGCGGAGCTACGGGCGATGCTCGACGGGACCGGGAAGGCACCGCAGGGGCTGCGGTCGGATCCGGATCTGCGCTGGCAGCTGTGGACCGCCCTGGCGGCCACCGGGCACGCGGAACCCGCCGATCTCGACGGGGAACTCGCCCGCGACGACACCGGTTCCGGACGGACCGCTCGGCTGCGTGCCCTGGCCGCGCGACCACTCGCCGCGGTCAAGGAACAGGCGTGGACCGCGATCCTCACCGACACGGCGCTGTCGAACGAGCACCTCGACGCCACCATCGCCGGGTTCCGGGCCGGGGCGCACCGGGAACTGATCGCCCCGTTCGACGACGACTACTTCGCCGCGATCCGCACGGTGTGGTCCGAGCGCAGTATCGAGATGGCGCGCCGGATCGTCGTCGGGTTGTTCCCGGCCGGGGACACCCTCGAGCCGAGCGACCGGTGGCTCGACGCGCACGCCGACGCCCCGGCGGCATTGCGGCGCCTGGTGGTCGAGCAGCGCGACCACCTGGCCCGCGACCTGCGGGCCCAGGCGCTCGGCTGAGCGGAGGTCCCGCCGGACCGGGCGGTCGTCGGAGTCAGGCCTTGCCGGTCCCGGCGGCGATGCCCCGGTCGAGTTGCCCGAGCAGTGCGGTGCCGAGCTCGGTGAGCGCGGCGACCTGTTCGTCGTCGAGGCCCCGGAACACCAGGGCCTGGACGGTCGCGACGTGACCGGGCGCCGCTTCGACGAGCTTGGTCATGCCGGCGTCGGTGAGCACCGCGTACGAGCCGCGCGTGCCGGGCACGCTCTGCCGGCGCACCCACCCGGCGTTCTCCAGCTTGGTCACCACGTGGGACAGCCGCGAGAGCGACGCGTTGGACAGCTGCGCCAGCTCGGACAGGCGCAGCCGCCGGCCGGGCGCCTCCGACAGCTCGGCGAGGACCGAGTAGTCGAAGTGGGTGAGCGCCGAGTCTCGCTGCAGCTGCGTGTCGAGCGCGGCCGGCAACCGGGTGATCAGTGCCACCAGTTTCCGCCAGGCCCGCTGCTGGGATGCGGTCAGCCACTCGGTATCGTCGATCTGCGCGGAGCCCACTGGTGCACCGTCCTTTCTCGATCGTCCACCCTATCGGGACCGCCGGTGCGGGAGGCCGGCGTCCCGTCGGAGCCGATGGTCAGGGGCGCTGTCCCATGCCGGTGGCGACCTCGTGCAGTCGGCCGCCCATGCTGTCCGCCGTCAGTGGCGGCGTCGGCAGTCCCGCGCCGTCGCGGAGTCCGGTCAGGAACTCCTCGAGAGTGGCCCGGGGAGAGAACCGCGGGATCCACTCGAGATCCGTGCGGGCGCGGGTGCAGTCCATGAGCGGCAGCCGCAGCACCGTGTCGAGCAGCCCGGGGGAGGCGGGGGCGAGCCGGGCGTGCCAGGCGACGGCGACGGCCGCGTGCAGCGCCGCGGCCGGGACGGGCACCGTGCGGGCCCCGAGGATCTCGGCGAGGACTTCGGTGTCGACCGGGGGCTCGGCAGCGAGATTGAAGGCGCCCCGCACCGGTCGCAGCACGGCCCGCACGTACGCGTCGGCGGCGTCCTCGGTGTGCAGTACCTGCATCCGCAGCCCGGCGGTGCGAGGGACGACGGGCAGGGCGCGGACGAGGCGTCCGGGGACGAACGGTCCGGCGAACAGTCGGCGCTGGGCGGTGGCGGACTCGCGCTTGAAGATGAACCCGGGCCGCATCCGGACCACCCGGAGGTCGGGGTGCCGCAGTTCGAACGCGTCGAGCCAACGTTCGAGGTACGCCTTCTCCCGCGGGTATGCGGCGCCGGGCCAGCCGTGGGTGGGCCAGCGCTCGTCGATCCGTTCGTGCTGGGGTCCCGGCGAGTAGGCGCCGACCGACGAGGCGTGCACCACGGCGGGGACGCCCGCCGCGGCGGCGGTCTCGAACACCCGGATCGATCCGAGAACATTGTTGCGCCAGGTGACCTCGGGTTTGTGGGTGGGCTGGAAGAGCCAGGCCAGGTGAACGACCGCGTCGGCACCCCGCAGCAGCTCGTGCAGGTCGTCGCGGGCGACGTCGGCGACGACGAAGTCGGTCTTGGGGCAGCGCCAGTCGGTGGGGCGGCGGGCGATGCCGATCACCGATCCGATGGTCTCCCGGGCGGCGAGTGCCGCCGTGACGCTGGTGCCCACGTTTCCGGTCGCGCCCGTGACGACCACTTTCAGGCCCTGTGTTCCGGTCATGGGCGGGGGATACCCGCCCCGTCGCCGATCCATCCCCGCCGGGACGTTCCGGAGGCCCCGGCGCGGCCTCGGGTAGTATTGTTGAAGCTTCAACATTAGGAGTTCGTGTGAGTCTCATGCCCGCCCTGTTCCTCAGTCACGGTGCGCCGCCCCTGGTCGACAGCGCGACGTGGGTGGCGCAGCTGCAGCGCTGGGCCGCCGACCTGCCGACCCCCACCGCGATCCTCGTGGTCTCCGCGCACTGGGAGTCCGCGCCGCTGACGATCGGTGCCACCACCACCGGTACCCCGCTCGTGTACGACTTCGGCGGGTTCCCCCGCCGCTTCTACGAGGTCACCTACCCGGCGCCCGGTGCCCCCGACCTCGCCCGCACGGTGGCCGCGCTCATGCCCGACGGCGAACCCGTCGTGCAGCAGCCGCACCGCGGTCTCGACCACGGCGCGTACGTGCCGCTCACCGTCATGTACCCGGACGCGGACATCCCGGTCCTGCAGATCTCCCTGCCCACCCTCGAGCCGGCGCGGCTGCTCGCGCTCGGCGCGCGGCTGCGGCCCCTCCGGGAGCAGGGTGTGCTCGTCGTCGGCTCCGGCTTCACCACCCACGGTCTGCCGTTCCTGCGCGACCCGCGTCCCGAGGCCGCCGCGCCGGGCTGGTCCGCCGAGTTCGACGCATGGGCCGCCGAGCGGCTCGCCGCCGGCGACGTCGACGGTCTGCTCGACTTCCGCACCCGGGCGCCCGGCATGCCGTACGCCCACCCGACGATCGAGCACTTCGCCCCGCTGTTCGTCACCCTCGGCGCGTCGAGCGACCCGGAGCGGGCGCCCCGGCAGGTGATCGACGGGTTCTGGATGGGATTGGCGAAGCGCTCCGTCCAGGTGGACTGACCGTCAGTCCCGGGCCGCGCGCCGCGCCCGCAGCGCCGCGAGGGCGCGGTCCGCGTGCACGTCGGGGCGCACCTCGCTGGCGATCACCTCGAGCACGGTGCGGTCGGTGTCCAGCACGAACGTGGTCCGCTTGACCGGCGACAGCCGGGCGAGCAGCCCCCGGCGCACCCCGAACCGGGCCGCCACCTCGCCGTCCGGGTCGGACAGCAGCGGAAAGTCGAACGACTGGCGTGTCGACCATGCGCCCAGCCGGTCCACCGGGTCGGTGCTGATACCGATCCGGGTCGCGCCGACGGCCGCGAACTCGGCCGCCAGATCCCGGAAGTGGCACGCCTCCGCCGTGCACACGGGGGTGAACGCGGCCGGATAGAAGAACAGCACCACCGGCCCGTCCGCCAGCAGCGCGGACAGGGTCCGCGGACGCCCGTCCTGGTCGTTCGCCGTGAAGTCGGGGGCGGTATCACCGGCTCTCATGTCCGGTGACGCTACCGCGACCGCGCTCGTCGCGGCAGGCCCTGGGATGATGGGCGCCATGTCCGGCGAGCCCACCACCATCCCCGCAGCGGCGCCCGACCCCACCGAGGGCGGTCGACCCGACTCCACCACCACCCGCGAGCAGTTCCGGCTCCTCGCCGCCGAGCACCGGGTCGTCCCCGTGACCCGCAAGGTCCTCGCCGACGCGGAGACTCCGTTGTCGGCGTACCGCAAGCTCGCCGCCGACCGGCCCGGCACCTTCCTGCTCGAATCCGCCGAGAACGGCCGGTCCTGGTCCCGGTGGTCGTTCATCGGCGCAGGCAGCCCCGCCGCGCTCACCGTGGTCGACGGCGAGGCCACCTGGTACGGGCACGTGCCCGCCGGGGCCCCCACCGGCGGCAACCCCCTCGACGTGCTGCGGCAGACGTTGCAGCTGCTGCACACCGAGCGGCTGCACGGCCTGCCCCCGCTCACCGGCGGCATGGTCGGCTACCTCGGCTACGACGTCGTGCGCCGGATCGAACGGCTGCCCGAACACGCTGTCGACGACCTGCACATCCCGGAGACGGTGATGATGCTCGCCACCGACCTCGCCGCCGTCGACCACCACGAGGGCGCGATCACCCTCATCGCCAACGCCGTCAACTGGGACGGTTCCGACGAGCGCGTCGACGAGGCGTACGACGACGCCGTCGCCCGGCTGGACCGGATGACCGCGGCGCTGGCCGCGCCGGCCCCGTCGACCGTCTCGACCTTCGACCGCCCCGCCCCCGACTACCGGCGCCAGCGCACCACCGACGGCTTCGGCGCCGACGTGCGCCGGCTCATCGGCGAGATCGAGGCCGGCGAGGCGTTCCAGGTGGTGCTGTCCCAGCGCTTCGAGATCGACTGCCCCGCGGCGCCGATCGACGTGTACCGGATGCTGCGGGCCTCGAACCCGAGCCCGTACATGTTCCTCATGCACGTTCCCGACGGCGACGGCGGCACCGCGTTCTCCATCGTCGGCTCGAGCCCGGAGGCGCTGGTGACCGTCGCCGACGGCGTCGCCACCACGCATCCCATCGCCGGCACCCGCTGGCGCGGCACCAGCGAGGAGGAGGACATCCTGCTCGAGAAGGACCTGCTCGCCGACGAGAAGGAGAACGCCGAGCACCTCATGCTCGTCGACCTCGGCCGCAACGACCTGGGCCGGGTGTGCGAACCCGGCACGGTCAAGGTGCACGACTACCGGCACATCGAGCGTTACAGCCACGTCATGCACCTCGTCTCGACCGTGACCGGTCGCCTCGCCGAAGGCCGGCACGCCCTCGACGCGGTCACCGCGTGCTTTCCCGCCGGGACCCTGTCCGGTGCCCCCAAGGTGCGGGCGATGGAACTGATCGACGAGCTCGAACCGACCCGGCGCGGCATCTACGGCGGCATCGTCGGCTACCTCGATTTCGCCGGTGACGCCGACACCGCCATCGCGATCCGTTCCGCCCTGGTCAAGGACGGCGTCGCCTACGTGCAGGCCGGTGCCGGCGTCGTGGCCGATTCCGACCCGGTCTACGAGGACACCGAAGCGCGCAACAAGGCCATGGCGGTGCTCTCCGCCGTCGCCGCCGCCGGCACCCTCACCCCGTACGACGGGGACCGGTCGTGAGTGCTCGCGACGCCACCGGGCGGCGCCGCGGCGCGACCGCCGCGCTGCTCGCGACCGCCGCCGCCGCGCTGTGGGGTGCGAGCCGCCTGACCTGGGTGACCGTCACCTCCTCCGACGGCCTCGGTGAGGACCGGGTCACCGGGCTCGTCGGGGGGACGTGGGCGGCTGCGCTGACCCCGCTCGCCCTGGCGCTGCTGGCCGCGGTCGCGGCGTCCTTCGCGGTGCGCGGGTGGGCACTGCGGGTGCTGGCGGTGCTCGTCGCGGTCGTCGCGGTCGCTGCCGCCGTTCCGGCGGTGGGCCTGCTCACCGGGAGCGCCGACGACGCGACCGCGGCGCGCATCGCCGAGTTGCCCGCACGCGCCGAGGTCACCTCCCTCACCGTCGCCACCGCCCCGGCGCTGCTCGCCCTGGCCGGTGCCGTCGCCGCGCTGGCCGCCGCGGTGCAGCTGTGGCGCACCCCGCGGGCCCGGGCGGGGCTGTCGTCCCGCTACGACAGCCCCGCCGCCCGCCGGGAGGCCACGGTCCGCCGGGACACCGCCGACGAGCCGGTCACCGAACGCACGCTGTGGGACGCGCTCGACGCGGGGGAGGACCCCACGGTCGACGCCGCCGACGACCGGTCCGCCGATCGAGGCGGGGAGGGCGGCACCGACGATTCGGGGACCCGCCGCACGGGTCGGTGAGGGCGCGCACTACCCTTCAAGAAACTCCGATGAGCTTTCTCACATCGGATTGACAGGGGCGAAAGGACTTCGAGCCACGATGACAGTTCTCGACTCGATACTCGAAGGGGTGCGCGCCGACGTCGCCGCCCGGGAAGCGGTCCTCGACTTCGCTGCGGTCAAGGCCGCGGCCGCCGCCGCGCCCCCGTCCCTCGACGCCAAGGCCGCGTTGCTCAAGCCGGGAATCGCCGTGATCGCCGAGGTCAAGCGGGCGAGCCCGTCGAAGGGTGCGCTCGCCGACATCTCCGATCCCGCCGAACTCGCCAAGGCCTACGAGGCCGGCGGTGCCCGCGCGATCAGCGTGCTCACCGAGCAGCGCCGGTTCCAGGGCAGCCTCGAGGACCTCGACGCCGTGCGGCGCGCGGTGCGGATCCCGGTGCTGCGCAAGGACTTCATCGTGGGGCCGTACCAGATCCACGAGGCGCGTGCCCACGGCGCAGACATCGTGCTGCTCATCGTCGCCGCCCTCGAACAACCCGTGCTGACCTCGCTCGTCGACCGTGTCGAATCCCTCGGGATGACGGCGCTCGTGGAGGTGCACACCGAGGAGGAGGCCGACCGGGCCCTCGAGGCCGGCGCCACGGTCATCGGAGTCAACGCCCGCGATCTCAAGACTCTCGAGGTCGACAAGAGCACATTCGCCCGGATCGCGCCGGGGTTGCCGACCGAGGTCGTCAAGATCGCCGAGTCCGGGGTGCGCGGTCCCTCCGATCTGCTCACCTATGCCGGCGCGGGCGCCGACGCGGTGCTCGTCGGTGAGGGTCTGGTGACCAGCGGCGACCCGCGCCACGCGGTTGCCGAACTGGTCACCGCCGGCACCCATCCGTCCTGCCCGAAGCCCGCGCGCTGAGCGCAGTCCGGTGCACCGCCGACGGCCCGGACCCGGCGACGAGGCGGGGGCGACGTTGGGGCAGACTGGACGGGTGAGCACAGACGATCCCGTACTTTCCGCCAAGGGCCGCGGTCTGCCCCGCATGAGCGCCGCAGTGGCCGAGCACAGCGCGCACGAACCCGACCCCGGCGGCCACTTCGGGGTCTTCGGCGGGCGGTTCGTCCCCGAGGCGCTGATGGCGGTCATCGAGGAGGTCACCGCCGAATACGACAAGGCGCGGGTCGACAACGGGTTCCTCGACGAACTCGATCGGTTGCAGCGCGACTACACGGGCCGGCCGTCCCCGGTGTACGAGGCCAAGCGGCTGAGCGACCACGCCGGCGGCGCCCGGATCCTGCTCAAGCGCGAGGATCTCAACCACACCGGCTCACACAAGATCAACAACGTGCTCGGCCAGGCCCTGCTCGCCAAACGGATGGGCAAGAGCCGGGTCATCGCGGAGACCGGCGCCGGGCAGCACGGTGTCGCCACCGCCACCGCCTGCGCGCTGCTCGGCCTCGACTGTGTCGTCTACATGGGCGAGGTCGACACCGAACGGCAGGCCCTCAACGTCGCCCGGATGCGCCTGCTCGGCGCCGAGGTCGTCGCCGCCACCAGCGGCTCGCGCACCCTCAAGGACGCGATCAACGAGGCGATGCGCGACTGGGTCACCAACGCCCACAACACGTACTACTGCTTCGGCACCGCCGCCGGCCCGCACCCGTTCCCGATGATGGTGCGCGACTTCCAGCGGATCATCGGCCTGGAGGCGCGCGCGCAGGTGCAGGCGCTCACCGGACGGTTGCCCGATGCCGTCACCGCCTGCGTCGGCGGCGGGTCCAACGCCATCGGCATCTTCCATGCCTTCCTCGACGATCCCGGCGTCCGCCTGGTCGGCTTCGAGGCCGGCGGCGACGGCGTGGAAACCGGGCGGCACGCCGCCACCATCACCGGCGGCACGCCCGGCGCGCTGCACGGCGCCTACTCCTACCTGCTGCAGGACGAGGACGGGCAGACCGTCGAGTCCCATTCGATCTCCGCCGGCCTGGACTACCCCGGCGTCGGACCCGAGCACTCCTACCTCAAGGACATCGGCCGCGCCGACTACCGGCCCGTCACCGACACCGAGGCCATGGACGCGTTCTCGCTGCTCTCGCGCACCGAGGGCATCATCCCCGCCATCGAGTCGGCGCACGCCGTCGCCGGGGCCCTGGACCTGGGTCGCGAACTCGGCCCCGGCGCGGTCGTGCTGGTCAATCTGTCCGGCCGCGGCGACAAGGACGTCGACACCGCCGCGCGGTGGTTCGGGCTCCTTCCCGCCGACCCGGCCACCCCCGACACGACGGAAGGATCCGCGCAGTGAGCGCCCAGCAGCCGCAGTCCCGCCTCGGCGAGGTCTTCGCCCGATGCAAGGCCGAGAACCGGGCCGCGCTCGTCGGCTATCTCCCCGCCGGGTACCCCGACCTGCCGCGCTCGATCGAGGCGTTCGAAACGCTCGTGCAGGCCGGGTGCGACATCGTCGAGGTCGGCATCCCCTACAGCGACCCGGTGATGGACGGCCCCACCATCCAGGCCGCCGCCGACGGGGCACTCACGGCGGGTTTCCGGGTGCGGGACGTGTTCCGCGTCGTCGAGGCCGTCGCCGCCGCCGGGGGCCACGCTGTCGTGATGACCTACTGGAACATCGTCCTCAAGTACGGGATCGACGAGTTCGCCCGCGACCTCGCCGCCGCCGGAGGACTGGGCATCATCACCCCGGACCTCATTCCCGACGAGGCCGAGCGGTGGATGGCGGCGGCGGACCGGCACGGGCTCGACCGCATCTTCCTCGTCGCCCCGTCCTCGACCGCCGAGCGTCTCGCCACGACCGTCGACTCCTGCCGCGGATTCGTCTACGCCACCTCCACGATGGGCGTGACCGGCGCCCGCGACGCCGTCTCGGACATGGCGCCCGAACTCGTCGCCCGCGTGCGCGAGCACTCGCAGATTCCCGTGGGTGTCGGCCTGGGCGTGCGGTCGCGGGACCAGGCCGCCCAGATCGCCGCCTACGCCGACGCGGTGATCGTCGGCTCTGCGCTGGTGGCCGCCGTGGCGCAGGGCGCCGACGCGTTGCGCGCGCTCACCACGGAACTCGCGGAGGGCGTGCGCTCGGCTAGCGTGGCCACGTGACCTCCACCGCCGTCCCCGCCGCCACCGTCCTGGCGTATCTGCCCAGTCCGCCGCAGGGGGTGTGGTACCTCGGGCCGATCGCGCTGCGGGCCTACGCCCTGTGCATCATCGTCGGGATCGTCGTCGCGATCTTCTGGGGCGACCGCCGCTGGGTCGCCCGCGGCGGCGAACCGGGCACCGTGCTCGACGTCGCGGTGTGGGCGGTGCCGTTCGGTCTGATCGGTGGCCGCCTTTACCACGTCGCCACCGACTGGCAGAAGTACTTCGGTGCGGGCGCCGACCCGGTCGACGCGCTGAAGATCTGGCAGGGCGGGCTGGGCATCTGGGGGGCGGTCGCCCTCGGCGGGGTGGGCGCCTGGATCGGGTGCCGTCGCCGCGGCGTCCCCCTGCCCGCCTTCGGTGACGCGCTGGCCCCGGCGATCCTGCTGGCCCAGGCCATCGGCCGGCTCGGCAACTGGTTCAACCAGGAACTCTACGGTCGGGAGACGACCGTGCCGTGGGGCCTCGAGATCTACGAACGCCGCAACGACGCAGGACAGACTAGCCCGGACCTCATCGACGGAATCTCCACCGGGCAGGTCGCGGCGGTGGTGCACCCGACGTTCCTGTACGAGCTGGTGTGGAATCTGCTCGTCGTGCTGCTGCTCGTGTTCGTCGACCGGCGATTCCGCATCGGACACGGCCGACTGTTCGCTCTCTACGTGGCCGGATACAGCGCGGGCCGCTTCTTCGTCGAACTCATGCGGTCCGATCCGGCCACCGAGATCGCCGGGATCCGGATCAATTCCTTCACGTCCGCCATCGTGTTCGTCCTCGCCGTCGCCTACGTCGTCGTCGCGCGCAAGGGCCGGGAAGCGCCGGAGGAACTGAAATCCCGCCGTCCGGGTGGCGCAGACGAGGCCGCCGCGGCCGGTGGCGCAACCGAGACCGACGACGGGCACCGCGACGGCGCGTCCGGGTCGGTGGTGCCGGCCGAGCCCGGCGGTAAGGTCGAGTCAGGTACGCGCAGCGAGAACGAAGGGGACAAGTCGTGACCACATCCGACCCGGGATCCCCGGGTCCCACATCCGACGCGGGGTCCCCGGAGCCCACGGGCCCGGATCTGCGGAAGAAGGACGAGACCTCCACGGGGCCGGACCTGCGCAAACAGGCCGCCGCCGAGGAGACGTCCGAAGCCGGCGCGAGCGCCGCACCACGCGACGGCGAGCCGGCCTCCACCGAGGAACTGCCCGCGTTCGGTGGCACCGCCGACTACGATCCGACCGCCCAGGCGTCGCTGTCCGTTCCGCCGCCCACCACCGAGTCGACCGCGCCCACCTGGGGTACGGCGGGACCGGGCTGGAACACCTATGCGGGCATGGGCAACGGTCCGGGCTGGGGCACCACGCCGAGCTATCCGCCGCCGTCGAGCGAAGGGCAGTACGGCACCGCGCACGAGTCCGAGGCACAGACCGGCGGCCGGTACGGCGGCACCGGACCCGTCTACGGCACACCCGACCCGCAGTTCCAGGGCGCGCCGCAGTACCCGCCGGCCTCCGCACCGGGCTACGGATCCTCCGGTTACGGGCCCACCGGTTACGGTGCCTACGGCGATCCCTCCGCCCCGTACGGGCGGGATCCGGCGACCGGCGAACCGTTCTCCGACAAGTCGAAGACCACTGCGGGTCTGCTGCAACTGCTGCTGCCCTTCGTCGGGATCTGCGGCGTCGGACGGCTCTACCTCGGGAGCACCGCCGTCGGCCTCATCCAGCTGCTGGGGCTGTGGATCGGCGGCCTGCTGGCGATCGTCCTGATCGGTTTCGTGATCATGCCGGTGATCTGGGTGTGGTCCGTCATCGACGGGATCATGATGCTCACCGGCAGCGTCCGCGACTCCGACGGCCGCCCGCTGCGGCCCTGACCCACCCGCCCGGCGGCCGGTCGCGCACCTCGCGCGGCCGGCCGTCGCGCGCGTAGACTGACCGCCACCGGGACCGATCCCCGGTTCGACCGTCGGGCGGACCTGGTCCGGCCACCCACACCGCACAGCGCACGCCCGTCGTGGCGACCCCGTCGGGGCCGCTCATCCGACGACGCGTGACGTCGCCCCACACCGGCGACGTGGAGGTGGACCGGTGCGGCATTCCGGGATGCCCGAGGCCCGCGGACTCTACGACCCCGCCCGCGAATCGGATTCCTGTGGCGTGGGCGCGGTCGTCGACCTGCGCGGCCGCAGCACACACCGGACCGTCACCGACGCGCTCACCGCGCTGCGCAACCTCGGCCACCGCGGCGCCAGCGGCCGGGAACCCGCCAGCGGGGACGGCGCCGGTATCACCCTGGCCCTCCCCACCGGGCTCTTCGACGCCGTCGCCGGCGTCGAGCTGCCGCCGCCCGGGTGCTACGCCACCGGCCTGTGCTTTCTGCCCCGCGACCCACGCGCCCGGGCAGCGGCCCGCGAACGGATCCACACGCTCGCCGCCGAGGAGGACCTCGAGGTCCTCGGCTGGCGCGAGGTTCCCGTCGACCCGGCCGGCCTCGGGCGCACCGCCGAGGCCTGCCGCCCCCACATCAGCCAGCTCTTCGTCGCCGCCGCAGGCGCGGACGATGCCCGCCCCGCAGGCGTGGACCTCGACCGGCGGGTGTATCCGCTGCGGCGCCGCGCCGAGCACACCGGCGACGTCTACTTTCCGTCGCTGTCCGCCCGCACCGTCGTCTACAAGGGCATGCTCACCGCACAGCAACTGCCGGGGTTCTACCCCGACCTGCGTGACCGGCGTTGCGCCAGCGCGATCGCACTCGTGCACAGCCGCTTCTCCACCAACACCTTTCCGTCCTGGCGGCTCGCGCAGCCGTTCCGGTACAGCGCCCACAACGGCGAGATCAACACCATCCGCGGCAACCGGAACCGGATGCACGCGCGGGAAGGGCTCCTGCGCACCGGGCTGCTGCCCGGCGACCTGACCCGCCTGTTTCCGCTCTGCACCCCCGACATGTCCGACTCCGCGACCCTCGACGAGGTCCTCGAACTGCTCCATCTCGCCGGGCGTTCGCTGCCGCACGCGGTGACCATGCTCGTCCCGCCCGCCTGGGAGAACGCGCCCGGACTCGATCCCCGGCGCCGCGCCTTCCACCGCTTCCATGCCGCGCTGCTCGAACCGTGGGACGGACCGGTGTGCCTGCCCTTCACCGACGGACGGTGGTTCGGGGCCGTACTCGACCGCAACGGGTTGCGGCCGGGCCGCTGGTGCCGCACCGCCGACGACCGGGTCCTGTTCGGCAGCGAGACCGGAATGCTCGACGTGCCACCGGAACACATCGTGCACAAGGGCCGGCTCGAGCCGGGCCGGATGCTCCTCGTCGACACCGCCACCGGGCGCATCGTCCCGCCCGACGAACTGCTCGACACCCTCGCCGCCGCCCACCCCTACGACCGGTGGCTGCGCGAGGGTCAGGTCGACCTGGCGGATCTGCCCCGTCCGGCCGGGCACCCCGCCGCGGACCACGAGCCGGATCGGGACCACCGGCTGTTCGGCTACACCCGAGAGGACCTCGAGGTGCTGCTCGAACCGATGGCCGCGACCGGTGCGGAACCGCTCGGTTCGATGGGCGCCGACATCGCCCCCGCGGTGCTGTCGCCGCGCCCCCGGCTGCTCTACGACTACGTCGTCGAGCTGTTCGCCCAGGTCACCAACCCGCCGTTGGATGCCATCCGCGAACGGGTCGTCACCTCGATGCGGCGCGTCGCCGGCCCGGAGGACAACCTGTTCGACGCGTCCGCGAAGTCGTGCCGGCAGCTGGTGCTTCCCGGTCCGGTGCTCGACTCCGACGACCTCGCCGCCGTCGCGGCACTCGGCCCGGGCGGCCCGCGTCCGGCCCTTGCCGCACGGGCGCTGCCCGCGCACTTCGCGGTCGGCGGCGACCCCGGCGAGGCCCTCGCGGCGGGACTCACGGCCCTGCGCCGCGCCGCCGACGCCGCCCTCGACGACGGTCGCGGCATCCTGATCGTCACCGACCGCGGGTGCGGTCCGGACCGCGTCCCGATCCCGTCGCTGCTCGCCGTCGCCGCCGTGCACCACCACCTCGTCCGCACCCGGCGGCGCACCCGCGTCGCGCTCCTCGCCGAATCCGGCGACGCCCGCGAGGTCCACCATGTGGCCGCGCTGGTCGGGTTCGGCGCCGCGGCGGTCTGCCCGTACGTCGCCCTCGGCACCGTGCGCTCCCTCGCGGCCGCCGGGCGCATTCCCGGCACGGACCCGGCGGCGGCCGCGGCGAACTACCGTCGCGCCCTCGTCACCGGTGTCCGCGAAGTGATGGCCAAACTCGGCATCTCGACCCTCGCCTCGTACACGGCGGCGCAGACGTTCGAGGCCGTCGGCCTCGCCCGGGAGGTCGTCGACGAGTACCTGCCCGGTACCGTCTCCCGACTGGGCGGCGCCGGGCTCGCCGACCTGGCCCGCGACGCCCGTCGCCGGCATCGGCATGCCTTCGGGAACCGTTGTGCCGACACCCTTCTCGACAGCGGCGGCGTGTACCGGTACCGGCGCGACGGCGAACCCCATCTGTTCACCCCCGAGACGGTGTTCCTGCTGCAGCACGCGACCCGCACGGGACGCGCGGACGTCTACGCACGCTACTGCGCCGAGGTCGACCGTCTCGCCGCCGCAGGCGCCACGCTGCGCGGGCTGCTGCGCACCGTCGCCGCGGAACCGATCCCGCTCGACGAGGTCGAGCCGGAGACGGAGATCGTGCGCCGCTTCGCCACCGGGGCCATGAGCTACGGGTCGATCTCCGGGGAGGCACACGAGGCCCTCGCCGTCGCGATGAACCGGCTCGGCGGCCGCTCGAACTCGGGGGAGGGCGGGGAGGAGCGCGACCGGCTCGGCGACCTGCTGCGGCGCAGTGCCGTCAAACAGGTCGCCAGCGGCCGCTTCGGCGTCACCGCCGACTACCTCGCCGACGCGACCGACCTGCAGATCAAGATGGCTCAGGGAGCGAAACCCGGTGAAGGTGGCCAGCTTCCCGGTCACAAGGTGTATCCGTGGATCGCCCGCACCCGGCACGCCACGGCGGGCGTCGGCCTGATCTCCCCACCGCCGCACCACGACATCTATTCCATCGAGGACCTCGCCGAACTCGTCCACGACCTGCGGTGCGCCAACCCGCAGGCCCGCATCCACGTCAAACTGGTCAGCGGTGTCGGCGTCGGAATCGTCGCCGCCGGTGTCGCCAAGGCCCATGCCGACGTGGTCCTGATCTCCGGCCACGACGGTGGCACCGGCGCCGCACTGCTCACCGCCGTGCAGCACGCCGGCACCCCGTGGGAGATCGGGCTCGCCGAAACCCAGCAGACCCTCGTGCTGAGCGGCCTTCGCGACCGCATCACCGTGCAGTGCGACGGCGGTCTGCGCACCGGTCGGGACGTGCTGATCGCGGCGCTGCTCGGTGCCGAGGAGTTCGGGTTCGCCACGGCGCCCCTGGTGGTCCTCGGCTGCATCCTCATGCGGGTGTGTCATCTCGACACATGCCCCGTCGGGATCGCCACCCAGAATCCCCGACTCCGGGAGAAGTTCACGGGCAGAGCAGAATTCGTGGAACAGTTCTTCCGGTTCGTCGCCGCGGACGTGCGCCGGCGGCTCGCGGCGCTGGGCCTGGCCCGCCTCGACGACGCCGTCGGCCGGGTCGACCTGCTCGAACCCGACGCGGCGCTCGCGCACTGGCGTCGCCGCGGGCTCGATCTCGCGCCGCTGTTCACCCCGCCCGCCGACGCCCTCGGCGCGCCCCCACAGCGCCGCCGCACCCGCCCGGCCGCCGGACCCCCCGACGCGCCGTTGGACCGGGACCTGATCGCCCGCGCCGGCCCCGCCCTCGACCACGGCCGGCCCGTGCAGCTGACCGGGACCGTCACCAACCGGGACCGCGCCGTCGGCACCCTGCTCGGCTGGACCGCCGGCCGACGGTGCCCCGCGGGTCTGCCCGAGGACACCGTGCGGATCGACCTGCACGGCAGCGCCGGACAGTCCCTCGGCGCCTTCCTGCCCACCGGGATCACCGTCACCGTCACCGGCGACGCCAACGACTATGTAGCCAAGGGTCTGTCCGGCGGGCGCGTGGTGGTGCGCCCCGACGCGGCCGCGCCGTTCGACCCGCACGAGCAGATCGTCGCCGGCAACACCGTCCTGTACGGGGCGACCTCCGGCGAGTTGTTCCTGCACGGTCGGGTGGGGGAGCGCTTCGCCGTGCGCAATTCCGGCGCCGACGCCGTGTGCGAGGGCACCGGCGACCATGCCTGCGAGTACATGACGGGCGGCCGCGTGGTGATCCTCGGACCCACCGGCCGCAATCTGGCCGCCGGTATGACCGGGGGTCTGGCCTACGTCCTCGACCTCGAGCCCGGCCTCGTCAACACCGACTCGGTGCAACTGCAACCGGTCGACCCCGCCGAGCTCGCGCAGGTGCGGGATCTGATCGCCCGCTACCGCGCACGCACCGGATCGGCAGTCGCCGGGGAACTGCTCGCCGACTGGGCCGGCAACGCGGGGCGCTTCACCGCGGTGGTGCCCGAGGATCTGATCCGGATCCGCGCGACCGCCCGCGAACGGCCCACCCCGGTCGGAGCCGACGGTGCCTGACCCCCGCGGATTCCTGCGTTACGACCGCTGCGAGCCGCCGCGCCGGCCCGCCGCCGAACGCGTCCGCGACTGGGCAGAGGTGCACCGCGCGCAGTCCCCCGACGAGGAGCTCCGCACGATCCGGGAACAGGCCGCCCGCTGCATGGACTGCGGACTCCCGTTCTGCCACAGCACCGGAACGGGCTGCCCGCTCGGCAACCTGATCCCCGAATGGAACGACCTGGTGCGCCGCGACCGGTGGGCCGAGGCCGCCGACCGACTGCACGCCACCGACAACTTCCCCGAGTTCACCGGCCGGTTGTGCCCGGCCCCGTGTGAATCCGCCTGCGTGCTGGCCCGGGACGACCACGCCGCCGGTGTGACGGTCGAACGGATCGAACGGGCGATCGCCGACCGGGCGTGGGCCGACGGCCGCGTGCCGCCCCGCCCCCCGGTCCGCCGCACCGGCAGATCCGTCGCCGTCGTCGGCTCCGGCCCGGCGGGTCTCGCCGCGGCCCAGCAACTCACCCGCGCCGGACACGCCGTGACCGTCCTCGAACGTGCCGACCGGCTCGGCGGCCTGCTGCGGTACGGCATCCCGGCGTTCAAGATGGACAAGGCGCTCGTCGACCGGCGTCTCGCGCAGATGCGCGCCGAGGGCACGGTGTTCCGCACCGGCACCGAGGCGGGGGTCGATCCGGATGTCGCCGCTCTGCGGGCCGAATTCGACGCCGTCGTTCTCGCGGTCGGGGCCGGACGCGCCCGCGACCTGCCCGTCCCGGGGCGCGGACTCGCCGGGGTGCATCCCGCGATGGAGTTCCTCGTCGCCGCCAACCGCGAGTGCGCGGGCGACGGACCCACCCCGATCAGCGCCGCCGGGCGGCACGTGGTGATCGTCGGTGGCGGGGACACCGGTACCGACTGCTTCGGCACCGCGCTGCGGCAGGGCGCGCGGTCCGTCACCCAGCTCGACTACCGGCCCCGCCCGCCCGTCCGGCGCGACGAGGACGTCACCCCGTGGCCACTCGTGCCGTGGGTGCTGCGGACGGCACCCGCGCACGAGGAGGGCGGGACCCGGCGGTTCGAGGTGACGGTGCAGCACTTCGCCGGGTCCCGTGGGCGGGTGCGGACGCTCGAACTGGCGGAAGTGGACGCGCGCCGCGCCCCCCGCGGGAACACCTTCGCCATCCCCTGCGACCTCGCGCTCCTCGCGGTCGGCTTCGAAGGAGTGCAGCGCGGACCGCTCCTCGAGGCCTTCGGCCTGGTCCCCGGCGGGCGGGGCACGCTCGGCTGCGACGACCACTGGCAGACCGCCACCCCGGGGGTGTTCGTGTGCGGCGACGCGCACCGGGGGGCGTCACTCGTGGTGTGGGCGATCGCCGAGGGGCGTGCGGCGGCGCACGGGGTGGACACCTTCCTGACGGGGGAGTCGGAGCTGCCGGCGCCGGTCCGTCCCGGCTCGCTGCACCTGGGCTTCCCGCGTTTTCCGCCCCGCCGGCCGGGGTAAGCCGCACGGGTGAGCGACCGTGCCGGTCGCGGCAGGAAGGAACGTCATGAGCACGATCATCGAATCGGTCGACGTCCACGTCCCGATCCGTACGGCCTATGACCAGTGGACGCAGTTCGAGGAGTTTCCCCGCTTCATGGAGGGCGTCGAGCAGGTCCGCCAGATCGACGACACCCACACCCACTGGGTCGTCACGGTGGCCGGTGGCACCAGGGAGTTCGACGCGACGATCACCGAGCAGCATCCCGACGAGCGGGTCGCATGGAAATCCGACGCCGGTCCGGATCATGCCGGCGTGATCACCTTCCACCGGCTCGACGAGTCCACCACGCGGGTCACCGCTCAGATGGATGTCGACCCCGACGGCGTGATGGAGAACGTCGCCGACAAACTCGGGCTGCTCGACCTGCGCATCAAGGGCGACATGCAGCGCTTCAAGGAGTTCATCGAGAAGCGGGGCGTCGCCGACGGCGGCTGGCGCGGCGACGTCGATCGTCCCGGTTCGTGAGCGCAACCCGGAAGGAGAAGGTCGTGACGGCGAAGAAGTCGAGGGACGAGGACGACGGGCCCAAGGGCGGCCGGCCCGGCCCGGTGGACGAGGGCAAGGACGGCGGCATGGCGACCCGGGAGAAGGCCCCGGAGATCGCCGAGAACGCCACCGACGACTGATCGGGGAACCGGAACGGGGCGGTGCGGCCGAGCTGCACCGCCCCGTTGCCGGTGCGCACACCCGTCGCGGGTTCCGGCTTCCCGGGTCGAGGCAACCCCGAAGCCGGAGGGCCTGGACGTCGATGGGTCCTGGACGTCGATCCGCGGCGTCACCCCGCCGGTGAGCGGACGGCGAACTGCAGTCCGAAGTTGTTCAGGGTGGCCGGCAGCGGTCGTGCCGGATCCGGCGTCAGCCGGGAGGTCAGCGTGAATTCGGCGCCGGCGAGCAGGTGCGCGAGCAGGGTACTCGTGACGAACAGGACGAGATTGCGACCCGGGCACCCGGCCGGGCCGACACTGAACGGCACGAGCGCGGGATACCGGTCCGCCCGGCCGTCGAGCCAGATCTCCGGCGCGAACCGGTCCGCGAACGGCAGCGTCTCGCGATCGCGGTGGAAGGCCGGCGCCAGCACGACGAACCCGGTCCCGGACGGGATCGGGTAGCTGCCGCGCTCGTCGCTCCACGTCGTGTCGGCCGTCGAATCCCGCAGGATCGCAGGGGTGGTCGGCCACAGCCGCGTCGTGTCGAGGACGCACCCACGCAGGTATTCGAGCGGTGCGGGGCTCCCGAGGCCGGCGGCGGCGATGTCGCTGCGGGCCCGCGCCCGTTGTTCGGGATGGGTGGCGAGTACTGCGAGGGTGCGAGCGGTGACCATGCCTGCGGCGTCGAAGGCGAACAGCCAGTGCGGAATCTGCCCCTGCGGATCGACCGCGGCCGGTTCGGCGATCTCTCCGAGCGCGCCGGCGAGGGTTCCGGCGGGAGCCCGCTCGACGTAACCGTGCAGCCGCTCGGTGAACCGGTCGCGCAGCCGATGGCGCACCGGATGGGCGTAGGCCCAGTTGCCGTCGGACCGCAACCGCCACAGCTGATCGGTGAGGGTGTCGTCGTCGCGCGCCGCATCGCCGAGGACGAGCCTGCGCACCAGTCGCCACCAGCACCGGGTGAACTCGGCGGCGCTGAGGCCGCCCTCCGCGCGGGCGCGGCGCAGCAGCCCGTTCGCCTCCTCCTCGATGGTGTGCAGCATCGGTGTGGCGAGCCGGTGCAGGTCCCGATCGGTGTCGAGCGCCGCCTCGTTGACGGCACGGCGCCTCTCCCGCAGCGGGGTGCGCGAGACGAGCACGCCGTGCGGCTGGAACGGACCGAGGGCAGCGCGCTTCTCGACCGTCGCGGCGGTGTAGGACCCGGCGTCGGTGCGCAGCACGGCATCGACGTCCTGGGGGGAGAGCACCACCGCGAGGGTCCGCCCGGGCAGGGCGAGGGTGAGGGGAGCGTCCCCGTAGCGGTCGCGCAGGCGCGCGACGGTGCCGACGATGCGCGCGTCGGCCTGTGTCCGCTCGAGCAGACCCATCACCCTGCGACGGCGTGCGATGGCGCCCGCGGCGACGAACGGCAGGCCGACCTCGGCGGCGAACCGGGCGGTGTCGGCCGCGGAGGCCCGCCGGGCACGAGGCGGGGAGGGGCTCTGAACTACGGGGCCGGTCATCGGCGGTCTCCTCCCGACGCAGGGTCACGGTCACGGGAGGAATCGCCGCCCGGACGGATCGCTAAACGTGATCCGGCCGCACCGAGCCCGATTCAGGCGCTCGCCGCCGCGGTGGGACCGGTCCCGCTGGCGCGCAGGTCCGTGAGAAAGGCGTTGGCCCACCGGTCGACGTCGTGATGGAGCACCTGGGTGCGCAGCGACTGCATCCGGCGGGCCGCGGTGGCCGGATCCTCGGTGGCGGCGACGACGATGGCGCGTTTGACGGCGTCGAGGTCGTGTGGATTGACCAGGTGGGCGCGGCGCAACTCGCTTGCCGCCCCGGTGAATTCACTCAGGACGAGGGCTCCCGTGCCGTCGGCCCGGCACGCGATGTACTCCTTGGCGACCAGGTTCATGCCGTCGCGCAGAGGCGTGACGAGCATGACGTCCGCGGCGCTGTACAGGGCCATGAGCTCGTCCCGGTCCACGGGCCGGTGCAGATAGTGCACCACCGGCCGGCCCAGCTGTCCGTACTCGCCGTTGAGGTGACCCACCTTGCGTTCGATGTCCTCGCGCAGCTGCGCGTAGGCGGACACGCGCTCGCGGCTCGGCGTGGCCAGCTGCACCATGGCGACCTTCTCGGGGTCGAGGGTGCCCTCGTCGAGCAGCTCGTGCAGCGCCTCGAGCCGGATGTCGATGCCCTTGGTGTAGTCGAGGCGGTCCACGCCGAGCAGAAGGGTCTCGGGGTTGCCGAGTTCCTCGCGGACCTGCGCGGCCCGCTCACGGATGTGCGGGGACTGCACGCGTTCGGCGAAATGGGCCGAGTCGATCGAGATGGGGAAGGCGCCGACCTGCACGCGCCGGTCACCGACGTCGACGCTGCCCACACACGAGTCCAGGTCGGAGTGCGCGTTGGTGTGCAGCCCGAGCAGGCGCTGCGCCAGGAACAGGAAGTTGCGGGCGCCGCCGGGCAGGTGGAAGCCCACCAGGTCGGCGCCGAGCAGGCCCTCCACGACGGCGGTGCGCCACGGCAGTTGGAGGAACAGCTCCGTAGGCGGGAAGGGAATGTGCAGGAAGAATCCGATCCTCAGGTCGGGCCGCAACTCGCGCAGCATCTTCGGCACCAGCTGCAGCTGGTAGTCGTGCACCCACACGGTGGCGCCCGGGGCGGCCGCCTCGGCCGCCGCCGCCGCGAAGCGGCGGTTGACCGCGACGTAGGTCCGCCACCACGTCCGGTCGTAGACGGGTGCGACGATCGCGTCGTGGTACAGCGGCCACAGTGTCGCGTTGGAGAAGCCTTCGTAGTAGTCGGCCACCTCGCCTTCGGTGAGCGAGACGGGGTGCATCGTGATGCCGTCCTCGGTGAAAGGCTCGAACGCGACGTCGGCGGCGCCGGGCCAGCCCACCCATGCGCCGTCGGCGGCGCGCAGCACCGGTTCCAGGGCGGTGACGAGTCCCCCCGGGCTGCGGCGCCACCCGCCTCGTCCGTCGTCGGCCGAAGGGTCGTAGTCGACCGGGAGCCGATTGGCCACCACCACCAGGTCCGCTGCGGTCATCGCGTCGCGCCTCCTTGCTCGACACCGGGGCCGGTCGCTCCGGCGAGTGCCGTCGAACTCGTACTTATGACAAGTAGTTTTTGTCTATCACTCGCGGCGGAGCGGGGAGGCGCTTCGAGGCGCCCGAGATCCCGCGTCGTCCCGCCTCCGCTCGCACTCGATAGATAATCTGTCTCGCAGAACAGAAGTTTTGTCAAACGCTGCGTGCACTCCGATCGGGTCGGCGTGCCCGCGAGCAGACGCGGTCCCGCGCGCGGCGACGTGCATGCGCCGGTCGCCCGGCGGTTTCGGCACCCGGGGAACGGGGTAGCCCGACTGTGGGTTACCCGGCACCCACGTGCCGACCGGCGGGCCGGCGAGCCGGCCTGCGGAGGTACTACACACGAGCCTGTAGGAGGAATCGAAGATGGCGAAGTTCACCGTCCCCGGCCTGAGCGACAGCGAGGGGGTCCGGGTGGCCGAAGTGCTGCAGAATCGCCTCAGCGCCTACAACGACCTGCACCTCACCCTCAAGCACGTGCACTGGAACGTCGTGGGACCGAACTTCATCGGCGTGCACGAGATGATCGACCCGCAGGTCGAAGCGGTCCGGGGATTCGCCGACGACGTCGCCGAGCGCATCGCGGCCCTCGGTTCGTCGCCGAAGGGAACCGCGGGCGCGATCGAGAAGGACCGTTCGTGGGACGACTACTCGGTCGGGCGGGACACCGCCCAGGCGCATCTCGCCGCGCTCGATCTGGTGTACGACGGCGTGATCGGGGACTGCCGCAAGGCGATCTCGGAGGTCGGGGAGATCGATCCGATCACCGAGGATCTGCTCATCGGGCAGACGCGGGATCTCGAGAAGTTCCAGTGGTTCGTCCGGGCCCATCTCGAGAACGCCTCCGGGACCCTGACGCACGAGGGCGCACGCACCGAGCAGCAGGCCGCGAACGAAGCCCGCTGAGCGGGCGGCGGCCGGGTTGCCGGTTGCTCGACTACGCACCGGTCGCCGGCGGGCGACCGGTGCGTCTGTTACGAGGTCGCTGCGCTGTCGTCGGTGGCCGCCCGCAGGCGCGCGTTGTCCGACTCGAGGCGCGCGTTGGCGTCCTCGAGGCGCGCGTTGTCCGATTCGAGGCGCGCGTTGTGCGATTCGAGGCGCGCGTTGTGGGATTCGAGACGGGCAGTGTGGGATGCCAGTTCGGCGTGGTGCGACTCGAGCCGGAAGATCTGGGCGATGCCGGCCAGATTGATGCCCTCGGACAGGAGCTCGCTGATCCGTCGCAGGCGCGCCACGTCGTCGTCGCTGTAGCGGCGGGTGCCGCCCCGGGTGCGCGCCGGGCTGAGCAGTCCGCGACGCTCGTACAGCCGCATGGACTGCGGGTCGACCCCGGACAGCTCGGAAGCCACCGAGATGCCGTAGACACCGCGGCGGGGGTGCGGCACCGGCTCCTTCCTCGTCTTCTCCATTCCAGGTTCCCTCGTTCGGTGTCCTCGCTGCCACGGTCTCCGGTGGACCGGAATCTACCCGATCACCACAGGAAACCTGCAGTACCGGAGACAGTTGCAGGTGGGGCGGCGGGGACGTCGATCGTCCGTCGCGAGCCGTCTCGGTGCGATTATCTCTTTCACGTGACACAGATTTTATCGCCCGGCCCGCTCGTCGCCCACCGCCGTCTCCGTGGCGTTGCTCCGGCCCGCCGGCTGCGGATCGCCCGCCGTGCTCCGCCGTCGCCGCGGGGGTACTAGGCTCGACCGCGTGACCCGACGCACCAAGATCGTTTGCACCATGGGCCCGGCCACGGCAGACCCCGAGGTCCTGAGGGAACTCGTCGACGCCGGGATGGACGTGGCCCGCCTCAACTTCAGCCACGGCACCCACGCCGACCACGAGGCTCACTACCGCCGCGTGCGGGAGGCCTCCGATACCAGCGGGCATGCCGTCGGCATCCTCGCCGACCTGCAGGGCCCGAAGATCCGCCTCGGCCGGTTCGCCGAGGGCCCGACGGTGTGGAAGACCGGTGAGATCGTCCGGATCACCGTCGACGACGTCGAGGGCACGCACGACCGGGTCTCGACCACCTACGAACAACTCGCCGACGATGCGCGCCCGGGGGATCGCCTGCTCGTCGACGACGGCAAGGTCGGCCTGGTCGTCGAGCACGTCGAGGGTCCGGACGTGGTCTGCCGCGTGACCGAGGGGGGACCGGTCAGCAACAACAAGGGCGTGTCCCTGCCGGGGATGAACATCTCGGTGCCGGCGCTGTCGGAGAAGGACATCGAGGACCTCGAGTTCGCCATGCGGCTCGGCGTGGACTTCGTCGCGCTGTCGTTCGTGCGTTCCCCGGCCGACATCGAGCTCGTGCACGAGGTGATGGACCGGGTCGGGCACCGGGTGCCGGTGATCGCCAAGCTCGAGAAGCCCGAGGCCATCGAGAATCTCGAGGCGGTCGTGCTGGCGTTCGATGCGGTGATGGTCGCCCGTGGTGACCTCGGCGTCGAGATGCCGCTCGAGGAGGTGCCCCTGGTGCAGAAGCGGGCGATCCAGATCGCCCGCGAGAACGCCAAGCCCGTCATCGTGGCCACCCAGATGCTCGAGTCGATGATCGAGAACTCCCGGCCGACCCGCGCCGAGGCCTCCGACGTCGCCAACGCGGTGCTCGACGGCGCGGACGCGGTGATGCTCTCCGGCGAGACGTCCGTCGGCAAGTACCCGGTCGAGACGGTGCGGACGATGGCCCGCATCATCGCGGCCGTGGAATCCGATCCCACCCGGGTGCCGGCGCTGACCCACGTGCCACGCACCAAGCGCGGGGTGATCTCCTACGCGGCACGGGACATCGGCGAACGGCTCGAAGCCAAGGCGCTGGTGGCGTTCACCCAGTCCGGCGACACGGTACGGCGCCTGGCGCGACTGCACACCCGGCTGCCGCTGCTGGCGTTCACCCCGGTGCCGCACATCCGCAGCCAGCTGGCGCTGACCTGGGGCACCGAGACGTTCTCCGTCGAACCGGTCGACACCACCGACGTGATGGTGCAGCAGGTCGATGCGGCGCTGCTCTCCCTCGGCCGATACCAGCGCGGCGACCTCGTCGTCATCGTGGCCGGGTCCCCGCCCGGCCGCTCCGGCTCGACCAACCTGATCCACGTGCACCGGCTCGGCGAGAAGGACACCCATTGAGCCGTCGCACCGCGACCGATCTCGAGGTCCTCGTCGATCTGCTCGATCTCGCGCAGATCGACGAGGACCGCTACCGCGGCGAGCATCCGGCCCAGGTGGGCAGCCGCACCTTCGGGGGCCAGCTCGTCGCCCAGGCACTGATCGCGGCCGGCCGCACCGTCGGCGACCGGCCGGTGCACGCGCTCAACGCTCACTTCATCCGCGGTGGCGACGTCAAGGCGCCGATCGAGTATCGGGTGGCCCGGCACCGCGACGGCCGGGACTTCGCGAACCGCATGGTCACCGCGTCCCAGAACGGCCAGGAGCTGTTCGTCATGCTCGTCGCCTTCCAGCGGTGGGGTAAGGGACTCGAGCATGCGGTGAGCGTTCCGGAGGTGCCCTACCCGGACGTGCTGCCGCCGCTCGGGGACCACCTGTCCGGGTTCGAGGATCATCTGCCGCACTTCGTCAATGCCCTCAAACCGATCGACATGCGCTATGCCAACGACCCCGCGTGGATCCTCAAGGGCACCGGGGAACGGCTCTCGCACAACCGGGTGTGGATGCGCGCCGACGGCGCGTTGCCCGAGGACGCGCTCCTGCACGCCGCCACCCTGGCCTACAGCTCCGACACCACCGTGCTCGATTCGATCCTCACCACCCACGGGTTGTCCTGGGGACTGGACCGCATCGTCGCCGCGACCGTCAACCACTCCATGTGGTTCCACCGGCCGGTCCGGTTCGACGAATGGACGTTGTACGCCACCGAGTCCCCGGTCGCGGCGGGCTCGCGCGGGCTCGCGACGGGCCGCTACTTCACCCTCGAGGGGGAACTCGTGGCGACGGTCGTGCAGGAGGGGCTGATCCGCCACTTCCCGCGCCGCGGCTGACGCGGGCGACCGCGTTCCGCGCCGCCGCCTGCGCAGTTCCTCGTCCCACTCCGGGCGCCCCTCAGTGCTCCACGCGGCTGCGGCGGTTCTCGAGCTCGTCGAGGATCAGCCCCAGTCCGTAGCCGAACTCGTCCGCGAACGAGTAGTCCTTCCCGATCACCAGTTCGCCGATCAGCTCGGCCAGGTAAGGGTAGGTGTCGGCCGGCACGTCGAGCTCCGAGGCGAACTCCTCGGCGCCGTCCGCCGCCGCAAAGGGCAGTTTCAGTTCGGTGAGCACGAAGCCGTACACATATGCGTCGACGACCGAGAAGGCGTGGGACGCCAGGGCCACCGGGAAGCCGTTCGTGCGCAGGCAACCGAGCACGGCATCGTGGTGCCTCAGGAGCGACGGACCCGGCGAACGGCGGGACTCGATCAAGGTGAGCGCCCAGGGATGCCGGGCGAGCACGTTCCGGGCCGAGGTCGCCCGGTGGAACATCGCCTGCCGCCACGGTTCGCCCGGTCCGGGCAGCACGATTCCCGCGAAGATCCAATCCGCGAGCCCATCGAGCAGCTCGGCCTTGTTGGCGATGTGGTGGTAGAGCGACATCGCCTCCACACCCAGCTCCTTCCCGACGTTACGCATGCTCACCGCGGTGAGGCCGCCGCGGTCGGCTACGCGAACCGCGGCTTCGATGATCCCGATGCGGCTCAGCGCCGGCCGTTCGTTCATGTCTCCCTCGCGACCCTTGCGGACTTACAGCCGTAAGCCTAATGTCGCCAGACAAGACTTACATGTGTAAGGGAGGGCTTGTGAAGGCTGCAGTTGTCGACAGGTACGGGCCACCGCACGTCGTCCGCGTCGCAGAGGTGCCCACCCCGACCCCCAGGGACGCGGAAATCCTTGTCCGCGTCGCCGCCGCGGCCGTGACGGCCGCGGACTCGCGGATCCGCGCGGCTCGCTTCCCGAGCGGGTACGGACCGTTCGCCCGACTGATGTTCGGTGTGTTCCGGCCCCGGCGAAAAATCCTGGGCAGCACCTTCTCCGGTGTCGTCGAGTCGGTCGGGGTGAAGGTCGGCGGGTACTCCCGCGGCGACGAGGTGTGCGGCATGACCGGACTCGCGATGGGGACGCACGCGGAGTACGTCACGGTCGCGGCGGAGCGGGTGGTCCGCAAACCGGCAGCGGTCAGTCACACCGATGCAGCGGCGCTGCTGTTCGGCGGGAGCACCGCGCTGCACTTCCTGCGGGACAAGGCCGCGGCGGGACGCGGCGGTTCGGTGCTCGTGAACGGGGCGTCGGGTGCGGTCGGAACCAGCGCCGTCCAGCTGGCCAAGCATTTCGGCGCCACCGTCACGGCCGTCACCAGCACGCCCAACGTCGGCCTCGTCGCCGGACTCGGCGCCGACACGGTCGTCGACTACACGGTCACCCCGGTGTCCGACCTGACAGACCGGTTCGACGTCGTACTCGACACCGTCGGCAACCTCACCCCCTCGTCCGGCCGGACGCTCCTGACCGACGGGGGCGTTCTGCTGCTTGCGGTGGCGAACCTGTGGGAGACGCTGCGCCCCGGTGCCGATGTCAAGGCGGGCGCTGCGCCCGAGCGAACCGAGGACTTCGAGTTCCTCCTGGAGTTGTCGGCCGCCGGCCGGCTCGTCACCGTCACCGACGACATCGGGGGACTCGAGCAGATCGTCTCGGCCCACGCGCGAGTGGACTCCGGCCACAAGGTCGGCAACCTCGTCGTCCGACCGGCGGGGTGACCGCACCGCTTCGAAGCCGAGGATTCTGCCGAGCCGGCGGCGCTGCGATGCCGGAAACTGGGCTGATGACGATGTTCACCCCCATCAGCCCGGCCGTCCTTGCCGACGCCATCGCCGAGCGCGCCGCCGGGCACCACGGACGGGTGTGTGTCGCGATCTCCGCCGCCGACGCGGCCGCACCGCTGGATCTGGCCGAGCAGGTGGCCGCCCGCCTGCGCGTCGAGGGGCGGCCGGCGGCCGTGCTGTCGCTGCACGACTTCGTGCGCCCGGCCTCGCTCCGGTTCGAGCACGGGCGCACCGACCAGGAGAGCTACCGCGCGAACTGGTTCGACTTCGGGGCGCTCGACCGCGAAGTGGTCCGGGGCCTGCGGGAGAACGGACGGTGGCTGCCGAAACTGTGGGACGAGGTGGAGGACCGGTCGGCACGCGCGCGGCGGATCGACGCTCCCGACGGTCAGGTGCTGACGATCGCCGGGCCCATGCTGCTCGGTCGGGGACTGGGCTTCGACGTCACGGTGCACCTCGCGATGTCGCAGGCCGCGTTGGATCGGCTGACGCCCGCCGAGGACCGCTGGACGATCCCGCCACTGCTCGGGCACGACGCCGCGACGGCCGCCGACGCCGACATCGTCGTGCGGTACGACCACCCGGACCGGCCGGCGATGCACGCTGCCGGTGCGGTCGGCGGGGACCGGCGAGCCGGGCGGGGGCGATGAACCCGTGACCGGGCGGGGGCGATGAACCCGTGACCGGGCGGGGGCGATGAACCCGTGACCGGGCGGGCCCGGAGGCCGGACAGCCGGAAGACCGCACACACGTGCCGCCTGGTCGAGCCCGGGCCGGCGACGAACGGACCCTCCGCGCGCCGCGTCCCTTGTCCCCGCCGTCAGAGCTTGTAGCCGATCGTCCGCAGCAGGGCCTTGCGGTCGGCGACATCGGCGCTCGTCTCCACGCCCACGGGCGGGTTTCCGTCGATCACCCCGGCGATGCCCCGACCGAGATCGGTCTCGGCGACGATGATCTCGACCGGGTTGGCCGTGGCGCAGAAGATGCCGCAGACCTCCGGTACCTGCTTCAACGTGTTCAGGAAGTTCACCGGGTACCCGTCCTCGACGAACACGAAGAACGAGTGACCCGCGCCCACCGCCAGGGCGTTGCGCCGGGCCAACTCGACGAGCCGGTCGTCGTTGCCGGAGAAGCGCACGAGGCGAGGCCCGGACGCCTCGCAGAACGCCACGCCGAACCGCAGGTGAGGACTCACCCCGGCCAGTGCTTCGTGCAGATCCTCGACGGTCTTGACGAAGTGGGCCTGCCCGACGACGACGTTCATGTCGTCGGGCTTGTCGATCGCCACGATGTGCAACTCCACGATCGCCTCCTCGGATGCCCTGCGGACCGACAGACGTCGCCAGTCAGTCTGCCCGGCCGCGCCCCTCGGGGCAACGATCCCGCAGTCGGCGCCGAACGGAAGCTCTACCGCCGAACCTTCGGCGGGCGTCCCGGCACGGAGCATCCCGATCCGACCGTCCGGAGGACTTTTTCCCTCGGACCCGGGCGGGTCGACCGCCGGCACCGCACGCCCACGATGCGGGGCGTGAGGACCAATGCCCCTATGCCGGTCGTCCGGGGCGGCGCATGATCGGCTCGACGCGAACGGAGGGAGCGGCCGTGACGACGAGCAGCGACGCGGTGATCCGCAAGACGGCCGGCGAACTGCGGGTCCCGCCGAACCTGTCGGACTACGAGACCACCTGCGCTCGATTCACGTGGGAGCAGGTGGCGGCGCAGATGCCGGGCCCGCCGGGCGGCGGATGCAACATCGCCTGGTCGGCGGTCGACCGGCACGCCGACGGCCCGCTGCGGGACCGGCCGGCGCTCCGGTTCCTCGCACCGGGGGACGCAACCGGCCGCATCGAGGTCACGGAGTTGTCGTACCACGACCTCGCCGACCGGGTCCGCCGCTTCACCCGCGTCCTGCGCGACCTCGGGATCGGCAAGGGCGACCGGCTGTTCGTGTTCGCCGACCGGATCCCCGAGCTGTACATCGCTGTCCTCGGCGCCCTGCGCAACGGCACGGTCGTCACCCCGCTGTTCTCGGCCTTCGGTCCCGAACCGCTGGTCACCCGCCTCGAACTCGGCTCCGCGCAGGTCTTGGTGACCACGGAGGCGCTGTACCACCGGCGCGTCGCCGCGGTGCGCGACCGGGTGCCGACCCTCGAACACGTGCTGCTCGTCGGCGACGGCGGCGCCCCCACCGACGTGCCGGGCACGCTCGACCTGAGGGCACTGCTCGAGGCCGCCGAACCGGCCGCCGACCTCACCCCCACGACCGCCGACGACCCGTCGTTGCTGCACTTCACGAGCGGCACCACCGGCACCCCGAAGGGGGCGCTGCACGTGCACGGGGCCGTCGTGACGCACTACGCCACCGGCCGGTACGCCCTCGACCTGCACCCCGACGACATCTACTGGTGTACCGCCGATCCGGGGTGGGTGACGGGCACGTCGTACGGCATCGTCGCGCCGCTGCTGCACGGCGTCACCTCGATCGTCGACGAGGCGGAGTTCGACGCCGAACGGTGGTACCGGATCCTGCAGGACCAGCAGATCAGCGTCTGGTACACCGCCCCCACCGCCGTCCGGATGCTCATGCGCGCCGGACCCGAGGTGGCGAGGCGCTACCGGTTCCCGAACCTGCGGTTCGTCGCCAGTGTCGGCGAGCCGCTGGCCCCGGACGCCGTGTGGTGGGGTACCGAGGTGCTGGGACTCCCCATCCACGACAACTGGTGGCAGACCGAGACCGGCGGCATCATGATCGCCAATACACCGGCGTTCGACATCAAGCCCGGCTCTATGGGCCGTCCGCTGCCCGGGGTCGACGCCCGGATCGTCCGCCGCGACGAGGACGGCACCGTGCACGAGGTCACCGAGCCCGACACCGAAGGGGAACTGGCGCTGCGGGCCGGCTGGCCCTCGATGTTCCGCGGCTATCTGAACCAGGACCAGCGGTACCGCAAGTGCTTCGCCGACGATCTGTACCTCACCGGGGACCTCGCGCGCCGCGACGCCGACGGATACTTCTGGTTCGTCGGCCGCGCCGACGACGTCATCAAATCCGCCGGGCATCTCATCGGACCGTTCGAGGTCGAGAGCGCGCTCGCCGCGCACCCGGCCGTCCTCGAAGCCGCCGTGATCGGTGTGCCCGACGACATCCTCGGCGAGAAGGTCAAGGCGTTCGTCGTCCTCGAACGCGGCGTGGCACCGGACGACGCGTTGCGCCGCAAGCTGATCGGGCATGCCCGCGTCAAGCTCGGTGCGGCCGTCGCCCCGAAGGAACTCACCTTCGTCGACTCGCTGCCGCACACCCGCAGCGGCAAGACGCTGCGCCGGTTGCTCAAAGCCCGCGAACTCGGCCTCGCCGAAGGCGACACCTCGACGCTCGAGACCCCGGAGGTGGCCGGATGACCAGCGACCGGATCGGCGCTCACGCCGCCGGATTCCCCTACGACCGCGAGTTCGCGCTCGGGCTGCTGGCCGACATGCTGCGCATCCGGCGGATGGAGGAGAAGGCCGCCGAACTCTACGGCGCCGGCAAGATCCGCGGATTCCTGCACCTGTACGTGGGGGAGGAGGCCGTGGCAGTCGGGGCCCTGCACGCACTCGATCGCGGCGACACCGTCGTCGGTACCTACCGTGAACACGGGCACGCCCTCATCCACGGGTTGTCCATGAACGCGATCATGGCCGAGATGTTCGGCAAGCAGGAAGGCTGCTCCCGCGGTCGCGGCGGTTCGATGCACCTGTTCGACGCCGCCACCCGCTTCTACGGCGGCAACGCGATCGTCGGTGGCGGCCTGCCGCTGGCGGTGGGCCTGGCGCTGGCCGACAAGATGCAGTCGGCCCCGAGGGTCACCGCCTGCTTCTTCGGCGAGGGAGCGATGGCCGAGGGCGCGTTCCACGAAGCGCTCAACCTCGCGGCCCTGTGGCAGCTGCCGGTCCTGTTCTGCTGCGAGAACAACCTGTACGCCATGGGCACCGCCCTGGCCCGGTCCGAATCGCAGACCGACCTGTGCGCCAAGGCCGCCGCGTTCGGTGTCCCCACCCTCCGGACGGACGGGATGGACGTGCTCGCCGTCCACGAGACGACCCGGGCCGGGGTCTCCCACGTCCGCAGTACCGGCGGACCGATGTTCGTCGAGTTCCAGACCTACCGATTCCGCGCCCATTCGATGTTCGATCCCGAACTCTACCGGGACAAGGCCGAGGTCGAACGCTGGAAGGAACGCGGCCCCATCCACACGTTCTCGGCGCGGCTGAAGGCGCTGAATCTGCTGACCGAGGAACAGTTCCTGCACCTCGACGCGCAGGCCACGGCCGAGGTCGACGCCGCCGTCGCCTTCGCCGAGGCCGGCACCTGGGAGCCGGAGTCCGACCTCCTGCGCGATGTGACCACACCGGCCGGGGAGGCGCCGTGAAACTCAGCTATCGCGAAGCCCTGCGCGCCGCCCTGCACGACGCGCTCAGCACCGATCCGCGAGTGTTCCTGATGGGGGAGGACATCGGGCGGTACGGCGGCACGTACGCCGTGACCAAGGGCCTGCTCGACGAGTTCGGACCCGAACGCATCCGGGACACCCCACTGTCGGAACTGGGGTTCGTCGGCGCGGGCATCGGGGCGGCCCTCGGCGGGATGCGCCCCGTCGTCGAGATCATGACCGTCAACTTCAGCCTGCTCGCCCTCGATCAGATCGTGAACACCGCCGCCGCGCTGCGCCACATGTCGGGCGGCCAGTTCTCCGTGCCGATCGTGATCCGCATGGCCACCGGGGCCGGACGGCAACTGGCCGCGCAGCACTCGCACAGCCTCGAGGCGTGGTACGCACACATCCCCGGCATCCGGGTCCTGGCCCCGGCAACCGTGCAGGACGCCCGCGGAATGCTCGCCCCCGCCCTGGCGGATCCGGACCCGGTCGTCGTGTTCGAGCACGCCCTGCTCTACAACACCACCGCCGACGTCGACCCCGACGAACCGGTCGACATCGACCGCGCGCGGGTGCTCCGGCCCGGCGGCGACGTGACCCTCGTCGCCTACGGCGGCACCGTCGGCAAGGCCCTCGCCGCCGCGGAAACGCTCGCGGGCAGCGGCATCGAGGCCGAGGTCGTCGACCTGCGGGTGCTGCGTCCGCTCGACACCGCCACCGTCGTGGACTCCGTCCGCCGCACCCATCGGGTGGTGGTCGTCGACGAAGGCTGGCGCAGCGTCGGCCTCGCCGCCGAAGTGACCACCCGGATCGTCGAGGAGGCGTTCTACGACCTGGACGCGCCCGTGGCCCGGGTGTGCAGCGAAGAGGTGCCGGTGCCCTACGCCCGGCACCTGGAACAGGCGGCGATCCCGCAACCGGAGAAGATCGTCGCCGCCGTGCTGGCGTTGACGGGCGAGAACTGAGGAGGCGACGTGTTCGAGTTCACCCTGCCGTCCCTCGGCGCCGACATGGACGAGGGCACCCTGACCGAATGGCGCGTCGCACCCGGTGACACGGTCGAGCGGGGCCAGGTGATCGCCTCGGTGGACACCGCGAAGGCGGAGGTCGAGGTCGAGATCTGGCGGGACGGGGTCGTCCACCGGCTGCTCGCGCAGCCGGGCGTGACCCTGCCGGTCGGCGCGGCGATGGCCACGATGCTCGAACCCGGGGAGGACGCTCCGCCCGTCGACGGGATCCCGGCGTCCGAGGCCCCGGCTGCGACACCCGTCCCCGCACCGGCTGTGGCGGCCCCCGTTCCCGCGCCCGCCGGTGCGGCCCCCGCCACCCGGCCCGCGCCGGCCGCGCGGCGGCGGATCTCGCCGGCCGCCCGCCGGCAGGCCCGGGCGCTGGGCGTCGACCTCGACACCGTGACCGGCACCGGGCCCTGGCAGTCGGTGACGATCGAGGACGTCGATCGGGCGGCGGCCGCCCGTACCGCGGTCGCATCCGCCGCCCCGGCGCCCCCGCCCGCCGCGGCTCCGGCGAAGACCCCCGTCGACAAGGCCGCCGAGATGCGCCGCGCCATCGCATCCGCGATGGGACGGTCCAAGCGGGAGATCCCGCACTACTACCTCTCGGAGCAGATTCCGCTCACACGCGCCCTCGACTGGCTCACCGACTACAACGCGCAACGGCCGGTCACCGAGCGCGTCCTGCTTGCGGCGCTGCTGATCAAGGCGGTCGCGCTGGCCACCCGGCGCTGTCCGGAGATGAGCGGATTCTGGACCGACGACGAGTTCCACCCGGCCCCGGCCACACACGTGGGGGTGGCGGTCTCCCTGCGCCAGGGTGGGCTGATCGCCCCGGCGATCCACGACGTCGCCGACCTCGCCCTGCCCGAACTCATGGCGGCTCTCGCCGACCTCGTCAAGCGCGCCCGGGCCGGATCGTTGCGCAGCTCGGAGATGTCCGACCCCACCGTCACCGTGACCAACCTCGGGGAGGAGAGCGTGGAGTCGGTGTACGGGGTGATCTACCCGCCGCAGGTCGCGCTGGTCGGTTTCGGCAAGCCGACACGGCGCCCGTGGGTCGACGGCGACACCGTGCGGCCCGTATCGGCGGTCACCGCGACCCTGGCCGCCGACCATCGGGTCAGCGACGGCCGGCGCGGCGCCCTGTTCCTGACCGAGATCGCCGAACTGCTCCAGCACCCCGAACGACTGTGAGGTGAGATCGTGACCACCGACGAGACCGCTACCGGCGAACCCGCCGACCTCCGCGCCGCCGTCGTCGCCGCGATCGCCGACGTCGCCCCCGAGATCGAGGATCTCGAACTGGCGGGGGACCGGCCGCTGCGCCAACAGGTCGACCTCGACTCGATGGACTGGCTGAACGTGCTGATCGGCCTGCGATCGTCGCTCGGAGTGGACATCCCCGAGGCGGACTACGCGCACCTGAGCACGCTCGACGGTCTCGTCGACTATCTGGCGCAGCGCCTCGGCCAGTGAACCCCCCGGATCGGGTCCCCGACCGCCCGGCCGGGTGCATGCTGGGGAGTGCAACGACCGACGAGGATGCAGTCGTGGACGGGGACATGGCCGGGAACAACCCTCTGTGTGGGCGAGTCGGAGAGATCGCCGTGGCGCTGCGGAGGCTGTCCGACTCGCTCGACGAGGGCGACGAGCTGCCCGAACTCCTGCGGCGGCTCGTCGACAACGTCGTGAAGATCGTGCCCGACGCCGGGAGCGCAGGGGTGACGGTGGTACGGGACGGTCGGCTCGAGACCGAGGTCTGCAGCAATCCGCTGGTCTACGAACTCGACCACGCGCAGTTCCTCGCCGGTGCAGGGCTGTGCCTCGACGCGGCGCGGAGCGGCCGGGTGGTCCGCGCGGACCGCGCGGAGACGCGGCGACGCTGGCCGGAATTCGCGGAGCGCGCGGAACAGTTCGGGACGGCGAGCTCACTGGCCGCCCCCCTGCGGATCGACGAGGAGACAGCCGGCTCGTTCAACCTCTACAGCGAGCACGACCACGGATTCGACTCGCTGGACGAGACGCTGGTGGAGGTGTTCACGACGGCTGTGGAAACCGCGCTGCGGCAGGCCCGACGCGGTGCCCGCGCCCGGGCGGAGATCGCGCAACTCGGTCGCGCCCTGCGGTCGCGTCCGACGATCGACCGCGCGGTCGGGATCGTCATGGCCGCTCGCGGACTGACCGCCGAGGAGGCCTTCGCCGTGCTGGTGCGGCAGTCGCAGCACGAGAACGTCAAGCTGCGCGACATCGCGGCCCGCCTCGTCGCCCGGCCCGTCCCCACCGGTCGGCCCCCACGCCCGGGGCCGTGACCGGGCGGGGCCCACCCGGTGAGGTGCGGCCCGCCGCCGATTCGGGAAAAACCCCGAAAGCGAGGTTTCGCCGGTGTGCCCGGAGGTATCACTCCGACAGCCGCAGCCGATCCGGCTCCGGTCACGTGTTCGAACGAAAGGAGCCGGCCATGGCCGAGCACGCAGGACGAACTATGACCCGGACACCGGTGCAGACAGCCGCCCTCGCTGTCGGCGTGGTGTTCCTCCTCGTCGGCATTCTCGGGTTCATTCCCGGAATCACGACCAACTACGACACCATGACGTTCGCCGGACACGAGTCCGAGGCCCTCCTGCTCGGGATCTTCGAAGTCTCGATCCTCCACAACATCGTGCATCTGCTCTTCGGCGTGGCGGGCGTCGCGATGGCCCGCACGGTGGGTGCCGCCCGGTCCTACCTCATCGGCGGCGGCATCATCTACCTGGTGCTGTGGCTCTACGGCCTGATCATCGACAAGGACAGCTCGGCCAACTTCGTGCCGGTCAACTCCGCCGACGACTGGCTGCACTTCGTTCTCGGGGTGGGCATGATCGCCCTCGGCTACCTCCTCACCCGCCGGACCACGACGCACCGCGCCGTGCCCGGTACCCGCTGACCGTCACCCCTCGACCGCCGGTCCTCGCCGCTCGCGGCGAGGACCGGCCGCGTTTCGCACCACCCCGCCGACGGACACGCGGCGATCGGCCTCGACCGCGGCGCGCCTGCCGAGCGGCGTTCACCTCCGCGGCCCGCTCCGGCGACGCTGGACCACCACGTAGACGACCACTCCGACCAGAATGAGAATTCCCAGAATTTCCATGACCGTCGGATACCCGCCGTGCCCGAGGTGAAGCAGCACGGTCCGGAGCCGCAGCGAAACTCGTGGCGAGGACCGCGCGGTCGGTCGCGTCGCAGTGGTCGACCGCCGAATCGGCGTCGCGCACCCGGAACGGGGGCCACAATCGTCCGCATGGATCGCGCGATGGCGCGGCAGACGGGAGTGGCGACCGATGGAGTGGGGAAATGTACTCGTCGACAGCGCCTGGTGGACGCTGAAGGCGTATGTGATCACAGCGGTGGTGTTCGTCGTCGTGGTGGCGCTGCTCGCACGGGCAACCCACTGGGGGCGGCAGTGGTGGCGCATCGCGCAGCCCTACTTCGATCCCCGCCGTGGCCTCGGCCCGCTCGGACTCGTGGCCCTGGTTCTGCTGTTCACCGTCTTCGCGGTGCGGGTCAACGTGCTGTTCTCGTACTGGTACAACGACTTCTACACCGCGATCCAGAATCTCGACGAGGCGGCGTTCTGGCGGTTCATGCGGGTGTTCGCCGTGCTCGCCACCATCCACGTGGCGCGCAGCCTCGTCGCGTACCTGCTCGGCCAGACCCTCGACATCCACTGGCGCACCCACCTGAACAACCGGCTCGTCGACACCTGGCTCGACACCGGCGCGTTCTACCGGGACCGGTTCGTCGATCCGCCCGTGGACAACCCCGATCAGCGCATCCAGGTCGACGTCACCGATTTCGTCACCACCACCCGCATCCTGTCGATGGGAGCGGTCACCGCGGTGCTGTCCATCGTCAGCTTCACCGGCATCCTGTGGGACCTGTCGGGCCCGATCACCGTCTTCGGCACCGAGATCCCCCGTGCCATGGTGTTCCTGGTCTATCTCTACGTGCTGGTCACCACCGCGGTGGCGTTCTGGATCGGCCGGCCGCTGATCCGCCTGAACTTCCTCAACGAGAAGCTCGGCGCCACCTACCGCTACGCCCTGGTCCGCGTCCGCGAGTACGGCGAGAACATCGCCTTCTACCGTGGGGAGGGTGTCGAGCGGGGTGGCCTGCTGAGCCGATTCGCCGCGGTGATCCGCAACTGGTGGCGGATCGTGTTCCGGATCCTGAAGTTCGACGGCTTCAACCTGACCGTCAACCAGATCGCGGTGATCTTCCCGTTCCTCATCCAGGGGCCGCGACTGTTCGCCGGACAGATCACCCTCGGCGACGTGATGCAGACCGGCAACGCCTTCGGCCAGGTCCACGAATCGCTGTCCTTCTTCCGCGAGTCCTACGACGACTTCGCCGCGTTCCGGGCCACCACCATCCGGCTCAACGGATTGCTCGACGCCACCGAGCAGGCGGCGAAGCTGCCCGTCCTCGTCGCGACCGAGCAGGGCGACACACTCGACATGCACGGTCTCGACGTCCGGACCCCGTCCGGCCGTCCCCTCGTGACCGGCCTCGACATCGACATCCCGCCCGGCGAGGCCCTGCTCGTGCGCGGCGCTTCCGGCAGCGGCAAGACGACGTTGCTGCGCTCCCTCGCCGGGCTCTGGCCGTACGCACACGGCCGGATCGCGCGTCCGATCGGCGACGCGCTGTTCCTGTCCCAGGATCCCTACGTGCCGCTCGGGACGCTGCGCGAAGCCCTGTCCTACCCTCGTCCGCCGATGCCCGACGACGCGCAACTCGGCGAGGTGCTCGACCGCGTGCACCTCGGGCACCTGACCGAACGTCTCGACGACGACACCGACTGGGCGCGCGTGCTCTCGCCCGGGGAGCAGCAGCGCCTCGGCTTCGCACGAGTCCTGCTGGCCCGGCCGCGCACGGTGTTCCTCGACGAGGCCACCGGCGCCGTGGACGAAGGGCTCGAACACGCGCTCTATCGCACCCTCCGCGAGGCCCTGCCGGACAGCGTCATCGTCAGCGTCGGGCACCGCAGCACCCTCGACACGTTCCACGACCGGGTCCTCGAACTGCAGGGGGAGGGACGCTGGACGGTCACCGAGAGCGTCCGCTGAGACCCGGCCGCCCGGCGAATCTGCCCGACTCGGGTCCACACCGCGCGGCGACCGAACTACGCTGAAGGATCGGTGACCTCGATGCCGGCGACGGCCGACGGGAACGGCCGGCAGTGGCACCGGTGCCCGGTCCCGGGCCGGAATGCGCGTGCGCCAGCCGAGGAGGACACCATGCACCACGGAACTTCCCGCCGGCGGCGCCCGCATCGGTCGGTCACCACCCTGATGTCCCTTCCCGGATCCGCGCTGCGGGGCGGCGTCCGGGTCGCGGCCGCCGGTGCCGGCGTCGCCCTCGACGCCGCCGTCGTCGGCGCCGCCACGGCGGCAGGCGTCGGGACGGCGTTGCTCCGTGCCCCCGTCGCCGCGGTCGCCGCGCCGGCCCCCGCGGCGATCCTCCATCTCGTCGCCGACGTCGCCCGGGAAGCGGGCAGCGGACGCCCCGCCCGGCGCTGCGCGGCGAACGGTGCCCGAACCTGGATCGAAGTCCGGGGCCTCGACGGCCCGGACGGCGCGGCGCTCGGCGACCGGGTCCTCGCCGCGATCCGGGCCACCCCGGGCGTGGCCACGGCCGAACTGCACCGCCCCTGGTGCCGCCTCGTGGTGTCCACGGACCCGGACGGACCTACGGACCGCGCCCTACGGCGCATCGTCGAGCGCGTCGAAACCGACTGTGTTGCAACCGAACACTGTGTCCCAACCGACGACTCCGCCGCCACCGAACACCCCGCCGCCCCGCCCGGGCTGCCCGGCGACGACGTCCTGCTCGTCCGGCGGGGCGTGTCCGCGGCCACCGCCGTCACCGGGCTGGTACTGACCGCGACGGGACGCCGTCTGCGCCTGCCGCGCCTGCCCGGCGCCGCAGCCGCCCCGGTGCTCGTGTCGGACTATCACCCCCGCATCCGCGCCCTCGTCGAATCCGCACTGGGGACCGGCAGGGCGGACCTGCTGCTGGCCGCCGGGACCACCGTGCTGCACACCCTGACCCTCGCACCGGCGTCGGCCGCCGTCGAAGCCGTCACCCGGACCGTCCTCGTGGGCGAGACACTGGCGATGCGGCGCGCCTGGCGCGACTTCGAACCGGAACTCGCCGCCCACGCGGCCGTGGCCCACTGCCCACATCGTCCGGCCCGTCCCACCGAACCGGCGGCCGGAGTGGTCGAGCGCTACACCGACCGCGCCGGCTGGGCCGGACTCGCCGGCGCGGCAGCGGCCGGGATGCTGACCGGCAAACCCGCCACCGCCGGCACCGCGGCGCTCGTCGCCGTCCCCAAGGCCACCCGCACCGCGCGGGAATCCTTCGCCGCCACCCTCGCCCGCGGGCTCGCCGCCCGCGGAGTGCTGACTCTGCGCCCGGACGTGCTGCGCCGTCTCGACCGGGTCGACGCGCTCGTCGTCGACCCCCGCGCCCTGTACACCTCCGCCCTCACGGTGACGCGACTGAACGGCGTCCCCGACCGCGACCGCAGCGCGGTGTGGGACCGGGCTCGGGCGGCGGTCGACCGTGGCATCCTGACCGCCGGCCGGCACCCCGTCTCCGCCGTGCCGGACGCGCCCGGGCACCTTCCCGCCGACGCACAGGTACTGATCGGACCGGTCCACGACCGCTACGCCTCCGCCGTGCTCGCCGCCGCCCGACGCGCGGGGATCGCCGTGGTCTCCGCGGAGGACGAGGCGATGGGATCACTGCGGAACGGCTTCGACCGTCTCGAACCCGTCGCCGAGTCGATGGACACGACCCTGTTCGACGTCGTCGACAAGCTGCAACGCGGCGGCTGCACCGTCGCGGTCCTCACCGTCGAGGCAGCGCAGGCTCTCGGCCTGGCCGACGTGGGCCTCGGTGTCCTCCGCGACGGGCACCGCCCACCCTGGTCGGCGGACGTGATGATTCGCGATCTGACCGGCGCGTGGCGGATCCTGCACGCGCTCCCGGCCGCGCGGACCGCAAGCCGGCGCGGCGTGGAGATCGCCCGCGACGCGTCCGCCCTCGGGACGTTGCTCATGGTGCCCGGCGTGCCCGGCAGCGGTCCGGAGTCGGTCACCGCCGGCGCCGCGGCCGGGTTGTGGGCCGGAACGTCGGCGGCCCGCGCCGCGCTGGCCGCGCCGCTGCCGCAACCACGTTCGGCCCACGACTGGCATGCCCTTCCGGTGGACGAGGTCTGCGCGCTCCTCCCCGCACCGGGCGACCTGCTCACGCCCGCAGCGGACTCCGGGTGGCGAGCGCGGACCCGGATGCGCGTGGTGCGGGGCGTCCGGCGGGTCGGTGTCCGTCCGCTCGGATCCGCGGCCGACTTCACCCGGGCCGTGCGCACCGAACTGGCGGACCCGCTGACGCCGGTCCTCGCCACGGGCTCCGCGGCGAGCGCGGTGCTCGGATCGCCGCTCGATGCCGTACTCGTCGGATCCGTACTGCTGCTCAACGCCGCGCTTTCGGCCGCCCAGCGTCTGCGCGCCGAACGTCTTCTGAAAAGGCTTCTGGCGGTGCAAGACCCACCTGCCCGCCGCGTCGCCGGCCCGCGCGGGGACCGGCGGTACGTCGGGGTCCCCGCGGCCGGGCTGCGCCCCGGACACGTCGTCGAGGTCCGTCCGGGCGAGGTCGTGCCCGCGGACGGGCGCATCGTCCACGCCGACGGGGTCGAGGTCGACGAGTCGGCCCTGACCGGGGAGTCGCTTCCGGTCGCCAAGCAGAGTGAATCGACGCCGGGGGCGCCGCTGGCCGAACGCGCCTGCATGCTCTACGCGGGCACCACCGTGCTCACCGGCACCGCGGTGACGATCGTGACGGCGGTGGGAGGGGCCACCGAGGCCCGTCGCGCCACCGCGATGGCGCCCGCACAGGTCCGGGAAGTGGGGCTGCAGGCACGCCTGAGCACCCTCACCCGCCGCGCGCTGCCCGTCAGCCTCGGCGGCGGCGTACTCGTTGCCGCACTGGGGTTGCTGCGCGGCACCGGAATCCGCGCGGCAGTGACCAGCGGTGTGGCGGTCACCGTCGCGGCCGTGCCGGAAGGGCTGACCCTCGTAGCCACCCTCGCTCAGGTCGCATCCGCCCGCCGGCTCACCAAGCGCTCGACCCTCGTGCGCGCACCCCGCTCGATCGAGGCCCTCAGCCGTGTCGACGTCGTCTGCTTCGACAAGACGGGCACACTCAGCGAGAACCGTCTGCGAGTCGTCACGGTCGAAGCCGCCCCCGGCTTCACCCGGCAGGACGTGCTGGCCTACGCCGCCCGCACCGGCATCCCGGCGAACGGGGGAGCGCCCGAGCACGCCACCGACGTCGCGATCGTCGAGTCCGCGCATGCCGCCGCCGTCGCGGACCGGGCCGCCGAACGGACCGCCCACCTGCCGTTCCGGTCCGGCCGGGCCTACGCTGCCGCGATCGCCGGAAACCACCTGGCGGTCAAGGGCGCCCCGGAGACGATGCTCGGTGCCTACGGTGACGACAGCCCCGAACTCCGGGAGCGGGTGCACGCCCTGGCCGCCGAGGGCCTACGGGTGATCGCGGTGGGGCAGCGTGACCTGAACCACTCCGAAACCGATTGGGCGACGGACGATCCCGATGCCCTCGCGGAACTGTGCGGGAACGGGCTGCGGCACGTCGGGCTGATCGGATTGTCCGACACACCGCGGGCCGACGCGGCCGGATTGCTGCCCGCGCTGCTCGAGCAGGGCGTCGCCGTCCGGCTCGTCACCGGCGACCACCCGGTGACCGCCGTCGCGATCGCCGCCGAACTGGGCCTGCCCGTCGGCACGGATCAGGTACTCAGTGGTGCGGAATGGGACGGGCTCTCGCACACCGAACGAAAGCACGCCGTGGAGCAGTGCCTCGTCTTCGCGCGGATGTCCCCCGAGCACAAGGTGCAGATCGTGCAAACCCTCGAACACGCCGGACACGTGTGCGCCATGGTCGGCGACGGCGCCAACGACGCCGCCGCGATCCGCGCCGCGAGCGTCGGAATCGGCGTGGCTTCCCACGGCAGCGACCCCGCGCGCGGCGCGGCCGACGTCGTGCTGCTCGAGGGGCGCGTCGCGGGTCTGCTCGACGCGCTCGACGAGGGCTGCGTGCTGTGGCAGCGGGTCCAGGCCGCCGTGGCGGTCCTGCTCGGCGGCAACGCGGGTGAGGTCGCGTTCGCGCTACTCGGCAGCCTGGTCACCGGCCGCTCCCCGCTCAATGCCCGGCAGCTGCTGCTGGTGAACATGCTCACCGACGCGCTCCCGGCAGCGGCCCTGGCCGTCAGTACCCCCCGCATCGACGGCTCCGGTCCCGCGCCGCGGCCCGACGAGTCCGCGCTCCTGCACACCGTGGCCGTCCGCGGCGCCACTACCGCGGCCGCGGCCACCGCGGCCTGGGCCATGGCACGGATGACGGGCTCGAACGCGCGTGCATCGACGGTGGCGCTCGTCGCGCTCGTGGGCGCTCAGCTCGGGCAGACCCTGCTCGACTCGCGCAGCCCCCTCGTCGTCGGCACCGTCCTCGGCTCGCTCGCCGTGATGGCCGCACTGATCAGCACGCCGGGGGTGAGCGGACTGCTGGGCTGCGTGCCGATCGGCCCGGTGGGGTGGACCCAGGCACTCGGGTGCGCGGGAGCAGCCACCGTGCTCGCCGCCGTCGCCTCGACCGCCGCGCAACGGCTACCGGCGATCGGCGCGGTGGTGACGTCGGTGCTTGCGCCGCGAGAACCCGGAGACGCTTCCGAGACCCCGGCAGCCACGGACCCTCGGGTCGCGCCGGCAGGGGGAGAGAAGTAGTCGCGAGGCCGGCCGACGCGCTCGCCGTGCGTACCACGCGGGGCGCCGAGTTCACCGCCGGACCCCCGGGCCGTCCATCCGTCGACCTACATGTTCGCCCGCCGGCCTGGTACACCGTCGACACCCGACCCGGCCGGACCCCACGCCGAGGGGAGTCCGTGCATGGATCTCGAGGCGCGCTGATCGATGCTCGGTGGCCACACCGTGCCCTGGGCACCCCGTCCACACCGTGCCCTGGGCACCCCGTCCACACCGTGCCCTGGGCACCCGGCCCACACCGTGCCCTGGGCACCCGGCCCACACCGTGCCCTGGGCACCCCGTCCACACAGCGCCCTGGGCACCCGGCGACATGCCGATGAGGTCGACGCCGCTCGATCCGGCCCGTGGGCAATGGCCTCGAACACAAAGGGCCGGCACTGAGACGTGCCGCACATGATTTCCTATCAACCATTGAGAGTTCCGTAGCGACGCCGCATCCGAGCCGGTGATGCTTCTTGTCGCTCCGCGGGCACTGTTCCCCGGTGCCCGGCATCCCTCCAACGCAAGGAGATTCGCGTGGAACTCGATCTGCGCCACCGTATCGTCACCGGCCCCATGAGTCGGTTCCAGTGGACAGCGGTCGCACTGTGTGTAGCGCTGAACGTGCTCGACGGTTTCGACGTCCTCGTCATGGCCTTCACCTCCCAATCCGTCTCGCAGGAGTGGGGCATCTCAGGATCGGTCCTGGGTCTGCTGCTCAGTGCGGGCTTGTTCGGAATGGCGATCGGTTCGATCGCCCTCGCGCCGTGGGCGGATCGTGTGGGTCGCCGGACCATGATCCTCGTCTGCCTGACTCTGTCGTCCACCGGCATGCTGATCTCGGCGGTGAGCCAGAACGCCGGCCAACTCGGCGCGCTGCGCGTGCTCACCGGTATCGGCATCGGTGGAATCCTGGCCAGCAGCAATGTCATCTCCAGTGAGTTCGCGTCGAATCGCTTTCGCGGCCTGGCCGTGACCCTCAACTCCACCGGCTACGCGGTCGGGGCGACACTCGGGGGCGTGGTGGCCGTGGTCCTGCAGAGTTCGTCCGGTTGGCGTTCGGTATTCCTCTTCGGCGGTGTGTGCACCGCGGCCCTGATCCCGCTCGTCTGGTTCCGGCTGCCGGAGTCCCTCGACTTCCTGTTCGCCCGCCGCCCGGCGAACGCACTCGAGCGCATCAATTCGTTCGCAGTCCGCGCGGGCCACTCGCCGGTGAGCGCGCTGCCCCCGGCCCCTGCCACTGCCGATGCCCGGAAGCGCGGTGTCGGACCGACCGCCCTGCTCGTCCCGGGACAGCGTCGGAACACCCTGTTGATCTGGGGTGCCTTCTTCCTGACGATGTTCGGTTTCTACTTCGTGACGAGTTGGACGCCGAAGCTGCTGGTGGAGGCCGGGATGTCCGCGACGCAGGGGATCACCGGCGGTGTGCTGCTCAATCTGGGCGGCATCTTCGGCACCGCCCTCCTCGGCGTGCTGACAGTCCGGTTCCGCCTCGGACGCGTCCTGGTCGGATACCTGGTCGCGTCGGCGATCCTGCTCGCCGTATTCGTGCCTGCCATGGGGACCGTCGCGGTGGGCTTCGTCCTCGGTGCAGCGATCGGCGTCGTCGTGAACGGCTGCATCGGCGGGCTCTACGCGCTGACCCCGGCCGTGTACTCGCCTTCCCTGCGCGCTACCGGCATGGGCTGGGGCATCGGCGTCGGACGCATCGGCGCGATCATGTCACCGATCGTCGCGGGTGGGTTCCTCGACGCCGGATGGACCGCGACCCAGCTGTACCTGCTTGTCGCCGTCGCTTTCCTGGGTGCAGGGGTGGTGGTCTCCGTTGTTCGTGTCACGGCGCGAAGCGGCGTGACTACCGTCGAGGGTGAACTCACCATCGTGTGAGTCCGGGCGGCCGTGGAGAGGAGTGGGCGTGGCGCGAGTTCCCACGGGAGAGTCTGTCCTTGCCCGCGCGGCACGCGTCATCGAGGCGTTCGGCATCGACGATTCCACGCTGACGGTCTCCGAGATCGCCCGGCGCGCAGGCCTGCACGTCGCCACCGCCTCCCGGCTGATCGAGGAACTCGTCCGGTGCGGATGGCTCGAACGTGACGGCCGTCGAGTGCGGGTCGGGGTGCGCCTGTGGGAGGTGGCCTCACGGTCGTCACCCACGGTGAGCCTGCGGGAGGCGGCGCGTCCGTTCATGGAGGACCTGCACGCGGTGGTCGACCAGCACACCCAGCTGGCGGTCCGGGAGGGCACCGAGGTGCTGTTCCTGGAACGACTCACCGCGCGCGGGGCGGCCGTCAACTTCACGCGCGTCGCCGGTCGGCTACCACTGCACGCCTCCTCGTCCGGGCTCGTGCTGCTCGCGCACAGTCCGATCGAGGTGCAGGACGAGGTGATGAACGCGCCGATGCGCGCCTTCACCGAGCACACCATCCACACCCCCCGGGATCTGCGTGCTGCGCTGGCGCAGATCCGCAGACAGGGATACGCGCTCTGCGCGGGCCACCTCCACCCCGACACCACCGGCGTGGCGGTCCCCGTCCGCGGGGCGTACGAGGAGGTCGTCGCCGCACTGGGGTTGATCGTGCCGAACGACCCCTCCGCTTACGCGCAGATCCCGGCACTGCAGGCCGCCGCTCGAGGCATATCCCGAGTGATCTCCCACCCGACGCCGCCGAGCCGGTCACCCACCGCACACATTTTCTCTCAATGATCGAGAAACGTCTGGTGTGAACTTCACGGTCCGGACGATCCTCGATCCGACGACGAGACAGAGGAGTTTGTCGTGTCCGATCACATTGCCGCCACGGAGTCGGCTGTGCGAGTCATTGCGAAAGAGTCTGCAGCACAGGGTGTTACTGCCCTGACGCTCGCCCATCCCGACGGTAGGCGCCTGCCGGACTGGGCGCCGGGTGCGCACATCGACCTGATGCTGCCCAACGGACTCACCCGCCAGTACTCGCTGTGCGGCGACCGCTGGGACGCCCACACCTACCGCGTCGCCGTGCTACGCGAGCCGCACGGCCGCGGGGGGTCGGCGTACATCCACGATCACCTGGCCGTCGGCGATCTCGTCGGTATCGGCGGTCCCCGCAACAATTTCCGGATGGTGCCCTCGTCGCGGTACCTGTTCCTCGCCGGCGGCATCGGCATCACCCCACTGCTGCCGATGATCCGGCAAGCAGACTCGATCGCCGCCGACTGGCACCTCCTCTACGGCGGCCGTACCCGTGACACGATGGCATTCGGCGACGAACTCGCGCGGTACGGCGAGCGGGTCTCCCTCGTCCCCCAGGACCAGAAGGGTCGACTCGACCTCGACGTCGCCACCGAAGCCGCGGCGGCCGGCGCGAAGGTGTACGCGTGCGGTCCGGTACCGCTGCTCGATGCGCTCACGAGCCGCGCCACGTCCTGGCCGAAGGGCGCGTTGCGGCTCGAACGCTTCGTCCCTCGGGAGCAGCCGGCCCCGGTCCGCAACAGCCCCTTCGACATCGAACTGGCCAGGTCGGGCCGCACGATCTCCGTCACGCCGCAGCAGAGCGTGCTCGACGCGCTGCGGGCAGCCGGTGTGGGCGTGCTCTCGTCGTGTCGCGAAGGCACCTGCGGAACTTGTGAGACCACGGTCCTGGCCGGAGAGCCCGACCACCGCGACTCCGTACTCGACGACGGCGAACGAGCGGCCGTGGACTGCATGCTCGTCTGCGTTTCGCGATCGTGCTCCGACCGCCTGGTACTCGACCTCTGACCACCTCACCAAGGGATCTCGCCATGACAACTCTCGCACCGACCGGAACACCGATCAGCGACGCCGACCCGTTCGACCTCGATGTTCTCGACAACCCCCTACCGTTCCAGGAGGAACTCCGCGAGGCCGGGCCCGTCGTCCGCCTCGACCGTCTCGGCGTGTTCGGCATGGGTCGTTACGAGCAGGTGCACGCCGCCCTCACCGACTGGCAGTCGTTCCAGTCCGCCGCGGGTGTCGGACTGAGCAACTTCCGTTACGAGAAGCCCTGGCGGCCACCGAGCCTGCTGCTCGAGGCGGACCCGCCGCACCACGACGCCCCCCGTGCGCTCCTCACCCGCATCCTCGGTCCCCGCGCGCTGCGCACGCTCCGGAACGCCTGGATCGACGACGCCGAGGATCTGGTCGACGAGGTCCTGACCCGAGGAACCGAACTCGATGCCGTCACCGACCTGGCCGCGGCGTTCCCGCTGCGGGTGTTCCCGGACGCCGTCGGTATACCCGACGCCGGGCGGGAGAATCTGCTGCCGTACGGGGACCACACCTTCAATGCCTTCGGCCCCGCCAACAGCCTGGTCGACCGGGGTATCTCGCGGATCCGAGATCTGTCGGCCTGGGTCAACGCCCAGTGCGCGCGCGACGTCCTGACCGAGGGCGGCTTCGGAGCGCAGATCTGGGCCGCGGCGGATCGCGGTGACATCACCCACGACCAGGCACCCCTGATTGTTCGGTCGCTCCTCACCGCAGGGGTCGACACGACCGTCAACGGGCTGGCTGCCGTACTGTACGCGTTCGCTACCCACCCCGAGCAATGGCGAGCGGTGCGGGCGAACCCGTCGCTGGCGCGGACCGCGTTCGACGAGGCGGTGCGCTGGGAGTCGCCCGTGCAGACCTTCTTCCGCACCGCCACCCGCGACATCGAGATCGGCGGCACCGTCATCCCCGACGGCCACAAGGTTCTGCTGTTCCTCGGCGCGGCCAACCGTGACCCCCGACGCTGGGAGCGGCCCGACGCGTTCGACCTCGCGCGCGACCCGTCCGGTCACGTCGGGTTCGGGATGGGCATCCACCAGTGTGTCGGCCAGCACGTCGCGCGTCTCGAATCGGAGGCGCTACTCACGGCGCTGGCCACACGGGTCGAGTCGATCGAGGTCGACGGTCCGGTGCACCGGCACCTGAACAACACCCTCCGCTCGTGGCGGTCGGTGCCGATCCGCGTCCGACTCGCGTGAGCGACGAGGCACAGAGACACCGTGCCCCGCGAGTTCGATCGGCCGACCACCGACACCCGGCGGCTCACCGAGTGACCCTTCGGGTTCGGCCTGACACGCCGAGCCGGGCGGTTGTCACCGACGCCGGCGGCGTCAGTTGTCACCGACGCCGCCGGCGTCAGTCGTCGACGACGACGACCACCACACCGGCGCGCATCAGCACGGCGTACAGTTCGCACAGCGGGGGAGTGAGCAGCCGGACCACGGCGCCGACCACCGCATCCGGGCCCACTGCGACCATCGGGTTCGACATGCCTCGACCGTAGGGACGCCGGATGAACCGAAGTTGACGAACGAGGAAAGAACGGTCGACGAATCGTCCGCGCGGGGGACCTCGCCGGACGACGGCGCGGACACGGAGACGACGTCCGCGGCGACGACGTCCGCGGCGACGACTCGCCTCGTCACGGGGTGCACACGAGGGTGAATCCGGCGCCGATGCCGCCCCGGGCGTCGAGGTCCTCGACGATCCGGTCGGCCCGCTGGTAGACCGCGAAGCGCACATCGTCGGGGCGGTAGCCGACGGCGAGGCCGAGCCACTCGCCGGTGTCGGTGCGGACCAGTGGACCACCGGAGTCGCCCTGTTGCATCACGAGCCACGAATTGAGCGAGTTCGGGTTCACCAGCACGTCCCGGGTGCCGGCGACGTCCAGGGCGTCGACGAGGGGCAACGGCCCGCATGCGATCCCGGTCGTGTGCCCGGCCGCGCAGTGCCGGCCGATGTCCTGGTCGCCGTCCGGCAGCGAGCCGATCGACTCGAGCGCCACGACCTCGCCGTCGGCGTCCGGGGCCGACGTGTTCGACCCGCGCACCCTGGTCTCGTCGAGCAGGATCACCGCGTAGTCCGGCACCGCGTCGGTCGGCACCCCGAGGGGGTCCACCGAGCCGGGGCTGTAGACGGACGTCTCGGTGCCGATCGGTCCGTGGCCCTGCTCGCCGACCTTCCACACCTCGCCGGCGCCGTTCTGCCAGCAGTGTCCGGCGGTGACGGCGACGAGGCGGCCCTCCCGGTCGTGACCGACCGCGCCGACCGAGCACCAACCCGGCGCGGGATCGGCGCTGGTGAAGGTGATTCCGTCGCCGGGGCGCAGCACGATCCGCTCGTCCGGTACGTGCGCGGCCGCACCCGGCGCCGGGGCGAGCAGCACGGCCGCACACGCCGTCACGAGGAGCAGGGCGCGTCTCATGCCTTCTCCCATCTCCATTCGTGGACCGCGAGATCGGGGGGCGGTGGGGATTGCGGCCACGGACGCTTCACCGAAGTCGGCACGTTACCAGCGTTTCCGCGGGGAGGCGCCCCGGGTTTCGTGTTCGCGTCGCCGGCGCTGCGGGCGCACCGCGAGTCGGAGGCCGGCGGTGTCCCCATTCCGGCCGGAGGCCGGCAGTGTGGCGGTGCCCCCGGTGAGACTCGAACTCACACTGGACGGGTTTTGAATCCGTTTCCTCTGCCAATTGGGATACGGGGGCGTCGTGCGCAGACCACTGTAGAAGATCGGTGACGGCCGTCGGCCACCGGTACCCTTCTAACGTTCCACCCCCTCCACGGGGGCCGCCCGAGCGACAGGAGATGGCCGACGATGACAGCCGCCCCGCACGAGAATCCCGCTCAGCCGCGGCGCGTCGTAGTAGCCGAGGACGAGGCGCTGATCAGGCTCGATCTGGTGGAGATGCTCCGCGAGGAAGGCTACGAGGTGGTCGGCGAGGCCGGCGACGGGCAGCGGGCGGTCGAACTGGCGGAGCAGCTGAAGCCGGACCTGGTCATCATGGACGTGAAGATGCCCCGGCGCGACGGCATCGACGCCGCCTCGGAGATCGCCGCCCGGCGCATCGCACCTGTGGTCATTCTCACGGCGTTCAGTCAGCGTGAGCTCGTCGAACGCGCCCGCGACGCCGGCGCCATGGCGTATCTCGTCAAGCCGTTCTCGAAGACCGATCTCGTTCCGGCGATCGAGGTGGCAGCGAGCCGGTTCGCGGAGATCCGTGAACTCGAGCGCGAGGTGGCGGGGCTGACCGAGCGGTTCGAGACCCGCAAACTCGTCGACCGTGCCAAGGGTCTGCTCATGGACAAGCACGCGATGACCGAGCCCGAGGCGTTCCGCTGGATCCAGCGGGCGGCGATGGACCGGCGCACCACGATGAAGCACGTCGCGGAGGTGGTCATCGAGACGCTGGGCGGCGCCGCGGCGGGATGACGGAGCTTCCCGTTACGCCGGTGTCAATTCTTCGATAACGGTCGCGTCACAAGGATTTCGCCCGGGTTCGCGGAACGCGTGGGGCGGATAGGTTTCTGGCCACGTCCCGGTGACGTATCCGGAGACGGTGTGCATGCCGACCGAAGGAGAGTTGGATGGCCAGACGGACCTTCGTCCGCGCCGCTGCGGTGTTCGGAGCAGCGTCTCTCGCCCTTGCGGGGTGTAGCTCGGACAGCGACGATTCCGCCACGGGCGGTTCCGGTGACAGCGCAGCGTCGGCGACGACCGTGACCACCGACTGCGAACCCGCGCAGGCGACCGCCGGGGCCACCCCGGTGACGACACCGCTCAAGATCGGCACCCTGCTACCCGAGACCGGCAGCCTCGCCTTCCTCGGGCCGCCCGAGGTGGCGGCGGTGCGACTCGCGGTGGACGACGTGAACGCCGCCGGCGGTGTGCTGAACCAGCCGGTGGAACTGATCACCGGCGACTCGGGCGACACCACGACCGACACGGCGAATTCCACGGTGGACCGGGAGCTCGCGGCGGGAACCCAGGTGATCGTGGGCGCGGCCTCGTCGTCGGTGTCGTTGAAGGTGATCGACAAGATCACCGGCGCCGGGGTGGTGATGTTCTCGCCGGCGAACACCTCCGACCAGTTCGTGTGTTACCCCGACAAGGGGCTGTACTTCCGCACCGCCCCCACCGATGTGCTGCAGGCCCAGGCGCTGGCGCAGCTGATCTCGGACGACGGTGCCCAGCGGGTGTCGATCATCGCGCTCAACGACCCGTACGGCACCGGCCTGGCCACCAACACCCAGAACAACCTCGTCGAGGCCGGCGTGCCGGAGGATCAGATCCAGAAGATCATCTACGACCCCAACGCGCAGTCCTTCAACGCCGAGGTCGACCAGATCAAGAACTTCGGGCCCGACGCCGTGGCGCTCATCGGGTTCGAGGAGTCCGCGAAGATTCTCACCCGCATGCACGAGGTGGGCATCGGGCCGGCCGACGGGATGCTCGTCTACGGCGTGGACGGAAACATGGGCAATGCCCTCGGTGAGGCCGTCGCGCCGGGACTGCTGGACACGATGCGTGGCACCACGCCGCTCACGGACGTCGGACCGGACTTCCAGAATCGGCTCCGGGCCGTCGATCCCGCGCTGATCGACTTCAACTATTCCGGCGAGTCCTACGACGCCGTGGTGATCTCGGCGCTCGCGGCGGAACAGGCCGGTTCCACCGCCGGTGTGGACATCGCCGCGAACATCAACGACGTCACCCAGGGCGGCACGACGTGTACCAGCTACCAGCAGTGCGTCGATCTGCTGCGCGGGGGCCAGGACATCGACTACGACGGTGTCACCGGCCGACTCGAGTTCACCGACGCCGGCGAGCCGGGGATCGGATCGTACGGGCACCTGGTGTTCGGGCCGGACAACACGCTCACCACGGAGGACTACATCGTGGTCGGTGAGTGACGACGACTCGGTGGGCGGGCCGGGAACCGGATCGGTTCCCGGCCCGCCCAGCGTCAGTTGTGCTTCTGCTCCCTGCTGCCGGCGAGCGTCCCGAGGTACAACTCGACGACCTTCGGGTCGTGCATGAGGTTCGGTCCGGTGTCGGTGTAGGCGTTGCGGCCCTGGTCGAGCACGTAGCCGCGGTCGCAGATCTGCAGGCACCGGCGGGCGTTCTGTTCCACCATGATGATCGACACCCCCGCGGCGTTGATCTTCTTGCAGCGGATGAACACCTCGTCCTGGAACATCGGCGACAAGCCCGCCGACGGTTCGTCGAGCAGCAGCACGGACGGATCCATCATCAGCGCCCGGCCCATCGCCACCATCTGCCGCTCACCGCCGGACAGGGTCGCGGCCTTGACCTTGCGGCGCTCACCGAGGAGCGGGAACAACTCCGCGACGAACGCGAACCTTTGGTCGAATTGCTTGGGCCGCAGGTAGATTCCCATCTCGAGGTTCTCCTCGATGGTCAGTGACGGGAACACGTTGCGGGTCTGCGGCACATAGCCGAGCCCCTTGCGCACCAGGACGTGCGCGGGAGCGGCGGTGATGTCGTCGCCACGCAGCGTCACCGTGCCGCGTCGCACGGGGATCAGCCCGAACAGCGCCTTGAGCAGGGTCGACTTGCCGGCACCGTTGGGTCCGATGATGCCGACGATCTCGCCGTCGCGGAGGAAGAAGTTGCAGCCGCGCAGGATGTCGACGCCGGGGAAGTACCCGGCGACGATGTCGTCGGCGCGCACCAGTGCCCCCTCGGCGAGGCGGGCGTGTTCCTCGGCGGTGGCCGCGCGCTCGGCCGCGGTCGTCTGCGCCGGTTCGGGGGGCGGCATCTCGCTCACGGCTTCTCCTGCGTCGGAGGCTCGGTACCGGGCTCGGGCCGTCCGGTCCCGTCGGGCAGGTCGGCGAGGACGGTGGCGTCCGGCTCGGACAGGTCGCCACCGGTCTCGAGGGTCTGGGCCTCGGCCTCCTCCATCGCCACGGCGAGCGCGGCCGTGGCGCCGACGGGGTTGCCCTCGTCGTCGAACTCGAGCACCTGGTCGTGGTGGCTGCCCAGGTAGGCGTCGACGACGGCCGGATTCGAGGACAGCTGGTCCGGCGGAGCCTCGGCGATCACCGATCCCTGCGCCATCACCACCACCCAGTCGGAGATGTCACGGATGACGTCCATGTCGTGCTCGACGAACACGACGGTCGTGCCGTCGTCGCGCAGGGTTTTGATGTGCCCGAGGAGTGTCTGCGTCAGCGCGGGATTGACCCCGGCCATCGGCTCGTCGAGCATGACCACCGCCGGTTCGGTCATCAGGGCCCGGGCCATCTCGAGGAGCTTGCGCTGCCCACCGGACAGGGAACCGGCCAGGTCGTCGGCCTTCGCGTCGAGGGCGAACCGCGCCAGCATCTCGCGGGCACGTTCGGTGACGGCACGTTCCTGCCGGTGCCACGTCCACGGCAGCAACGCTGCGAGCATCCGTTCCCCCCGCTGGCCCGTCGCACCGAGCCGCACGTTGTCGAGCACGGTCATCTTCGACAGCGCCTTGGTGAGCTGGAACGTCCGCACGATCCCGCGGCGCGCGAGCTGGTGCGGGTGCAGACGTCCGAGCGACGTCCCGTCCATGCTCCAGGTCCCCGTGTCGGGTCGGTCGAAGCCGGTGAGCAGGTTGAACAGCGTGGTCTTGCCGGCGCCGTTCGGCCCGATCAGGCCGGTGATGCAGCCGCGCTGGATCTCGAGGTGCGCCACGTCGACGGCCCGGAGACCGCCGAAGGTTCGGGAGAGCGCGTCCACCACGAGGACCGGATCCGGTTTGGCCGCGCCGGGCTCGCGGGCCACGGTGTCGAACAGGGCGGAACGCTGTGCCGCGGGCAGGGGCGCGTCAGGCATCGAGCTGCACCTCCCGCTTGTTGCCGAGGATGCCTTGGGGCCGGAACACCATCATGACGGCGATGAGCACGCCGAGGAGGATGTAGCGCATCGCGCCGACCTGCTGCTCGGACAGGGCCAGCAGCGGGTCCGGACCCGAGATGGCCTGGCGCAGCAGGGCATCGGGAATGGTGAGCAGGAACCAGAACAGCATCGCGCCGAGGACGGGACCGAACACGGTGGCGGCGCCCCCGAGGATCAGGGCGCCGAAGGCGAAGAACGTCTGCGCGGTGGAGTAGAAGTCGGGGTTGATCGACTTGGTCTGCAGCGCGTTGAAGATGCCGCCGAGCCCGCCGATCATGCCGCCGAGCACCAGCGCCTGCATCTTGTACACGAAGACGTTCTTGCCGAGCGATCGGGCGGCGTCCTCGTCCTCGCGGACGGCCTTGAGCACTCGCCCCCACGGGCTGTGGCTGAGCAGGTACACCAGCCCGCACAGCGCCAGCACCAGGGTCCAGCCCACGACCATCGCCCACAGGTCGTCGCCGTAGAACCGCATCCCGAGCAGCGAGTACTGCCGCCCGGGGTCGAACGGGCTGAGCTCGGTGAACGGTCCGGCGAATCCGAACAGTCCGTTGGTCGAGCCGGTCACCGGATCCGATGCGGTGGAGCGGAACACCAGCCGCAGGATCTCGGAGGCGGCGATGGTGACGATGGCGAGGTAGTCGGCCCGCAGCCGCAGGGTGGGGATGCCCAGCACCAGAGCCAGCAGGGCCGAGGCGGCCAGGCCGACGAGGATGCCGAGCCACAGGGGCTGGTCGTAGGTCACGGTCATGATCCCGACGCCGTACCCGCCGAGCAGGGCGAATCCGATCTGGCCGAAGTTGAGCAGTCCGGCGTACCCGAAGTGCAGATTCAGCCCGATGGCGAGCAGCGCGTAGAAGATCGCCGACGGCCCGATCAACTGGGCGAAGGAAACCTGGAGAACGGCAACGAGATCCACGGCGCTCACCCCACCCTGGCCCGGCTGCCGAGAATGCCCTGCGGACGGACGACGAGGACGACGATCAACACGAGCAGGCCACCGATGTACTTCAGGTCGGGGTTGATGATCAGCGTCGACAACTGCACGAGCAGGCCGACGATCACGCAGCCCAGCAGCGCCCCGTACGCGGTGCCCAGCCCGCCGAGGGTGATCCCGGCGAACATCAGCAGCAGCAGCTTGAAGCCCATCTCCCACTGGACGCGGCCGCCGAGCTCGGACAAACCGAACAACACCCCACCGAGGGCCGCGAGTCCGCCGCCGAGTCCCCACACGAACCGGACGACGCGTTCGACGTCGATGCCCGAGGCCGCCGCCAGATCCCGGTTGTCGGCCACCGCGCGCATGGCCTTGCCGATGCGGGTGCGCTGGACGAGCAGGGCGACCCCGACGAGCACGGCGAGGCTGACGACGATGCACGCCAGGTTCACCGGGGTGATCGCGATCGGGCCCCATTCCAGCTGGCGCTGGCCCTGGTAGTCGGCGAACGGCTCGGCCCGGTCGGAGAACAGCGCGAGGATCAGGTAGCGCAGCGAGATCGCGAGGCCGATCGACACGACGAGCTGGGCGATCAGGCCGGTGCGCCGCCGCCGCAGGGGCGCCCAGATCAGCCCGTTGTTGAGCAGGCCGATGGCGATGCCCACCGCGATGGCGAGCAGCGTCGCGGGGATCAACTGGATGCCCAGGCTCACGTTGAAGATCCACGCGGCCACCGCGCCGAGGGTCACGAGTTCCCCGTGCGCGAAGTTCGTCAGGCCGGTGGTTCCGAAGATCAGACTCAACCCGACCCCGGCGATCGCGATCACCAGGCCGAACCGGAGTCCGTCGACGACGGTGCGGATCACCGTCTCCCACCCGGAGGTGCCGAACCCGGAACGCGACTCGCCGAACGAGAAGATGACCGTGTTCGCCCGCCCGGCGACGACGTCGCGCTGGACGGTGGCCTGCACGCTGACCTCGTCGGGGAGGGACTGCTCGTCCACCTCGAACGTGTAGGTGCCGGGGGGCACGGTCAGCTCCCACCGGCCGTCGGCGGCCGAGGTCGCTTCGGCGACCTCGGCGCCCGTGGTGTCGCGGGCCCGGACCGTGACCCCGCCGAGGCGCTGCCCGGCGTTGTTGAGGCTGCCGCTGACCCGCACCCCCTCGCTCGGCTGCGGAGCGGTGGTGACCGGTGCCGGCGGGGGCGTGGGCTCCTGCGCGACCGCGGTCCCGATCCCGGCTCCGAGACCGGCGAGCGCGAGCAGCAGCAGCAGGAGTGTCGGGGCGAGCCGAGGGACCGGCCATCGCTCCCGGAGCGGCACGAATGGGGCCACGCAGGTCCTCCGGATCACGTCGGGGTCGTCGTGCGCGCCGCCGGGGCACCGGCGTCGTGGAACCGGACTTTAGCGGCTGCAACAGCGTTCCACGGCGCTCTGCGATTTCCGCCGCGTATCTGTTCTGTTTCGCCGCGCCGCGCCGCGCACACGGTCGCGGTGGGTCCGGGTTGTCCGAGCCGGTCCCTAGACTGAGGAACCGTGACTCGCGCATCGACCTCCTCCGCACCCGCCGCCTCCGGCGGCGACCGACCGACCCTGTTGCTGCTCGACGGGCATTCCCTGGCGTTCCGCGCGTACTACGCCCTGCCGGCGGAGAACTTCAAGACCCACAGCGGCCAGACCACCAACGCGGTGTACGGGTTCACCTCCATGCTCATCAACCTGCTGCGCGACGAGCAACCCACCCACGTCGCCGCCGCGTTCGACGTCAACCGCGACACGTTCCGGGCGACGGCGTACCCCGAGTACAAGGCCAACCGCAGCTCCGCGCCGGACGAGTTCCGCGGTCAGATCGACATCACCAAGGACGTGCTCGGGGCCCTGGGTATCCCGGTGATGGCCGAGGCCGGTTTCGAGGCCGACGACATCATCGCCACCCTGGCCACGCAGGCCGCGGCCCAGGGATATCGGGTGCTCGTCGTCACCGGCGACCGGGACTCCCTGCAGCTGGTCACCGACGACGTCACCGTCCTGTACCCCCGGCGCGGAGTGTCGGACCTGACGCGGTTCACGCCGGCGGCGGTGGAGGAGAAGTACGGGCTGACCCCGCAGCAGTACCCGGACTTCGCGGCGCTGCGCGGGGATCCGAGCGACAACCTGCCGTCGATCCCGGGCGTGGGGGAGAAGACCGCCGCCAAGTGGATCCGCGAGTTCGGGAGCCTCACCGACCTCGTCGACCGCGTCGACGAGGTCCGCGGGAAGACCGGCGACGCTCTGCGGGCGCACCTGTCGAGCGTGCTGCTCAACCGTCAGCTCACCGAGATGGTGCGGGACATGACCCTGCCCTACACCCCCGACCAGCTGGCGCTGGCTCCCTGGGACCGCGACCGCATCCACCGGTTGTTCGACGACCTCGAGTTCAAGGTGCTGCGCGACCGGCTGTTCGCGACGCTCAGCTCGGTCGAACCCGAGGCCGAGGAGGGCTTCGAGGTGCGCGGCGGCGTGCTCGAGCCGGGCGCGCTCACCGGGTGGCTGGCCGAGCATGCCGGGCCGGGTGCGCGGCACGGGATCACCGTGCTCGGGTCCTGTGTTCCGTACGGCGGTGACGCCACAGCCGTGGCGATCGCCGCGGCCGACGGGGAGGGGGCGTACGTGGACACCACGACCCTCACGCCCGAGGACGAGACGGCGCTGACCGGCTGGCTGGCCGACGCGACGGTGCCCAAGGCGCTGCACGAGGCGAAGGGCGCCCTGCACGCACTGCGCGGCCGCGGCTGGACGTTGGCCGGGGTCACCAGCGACACCGCCCTCGCGGCCTACCTGGTGCGTCCCGGTCAGCGCAGCTTCAATCTCGACGACCTGTCCCTGCGCTACCTCAAGCGGGAACTGCGGGTCGAGGAGTCGGGAGAGCAGCAGCTCTCGCTGCTCGACGACGCCGATGCCGCGGACGCGAAGGCCGCCGAGTCGGCGATTCTGCAGGCCCGGGCGGTGGTGGACCTCGCCGCGGCCCTGGCCACCGAACTCGAAGAGATCGAGTCCACCGCCCTGCTGACCGACATGGAACTGCCCCTGCTGGGGGTCCTCGCCGACCTCGAGACGACCGGCATCGCAGTCGAGGCCGAACGGCTGGAGGACCTGCAGTCCGGCTTCGTCGCGGACGTCGCCGCCGCCGCGTCGGCCGCCTACGACGTGATCGGCAAACAGATCAACCTCGGCTCACCGAAGCAGCTGCAGGTGGTGCTGTTCGACGAGCTGGACATGCCGAAGACGAAGAAGACCAAGACCGGCTACACCACTGACGCCGAGGCACTGCAGAACCTGTTCGAGCAGACCGGGCACCCGTTCCTCGAGCATCTGCTCGCCCACCGGGAAGCGATGAAGATGAAGACCACGGTCGACGGTCTGATCAAGTCCATCGCCGACGACGGCCGCATCCACACCACCTTCAACCAGACCGTGGCGGCCACCGGCCGGCTCTCCTCGACCGAGCCGAATCTGCAGAACATCCCGGTGCGCACGGAGGCGGGCCGGCACATCCGCGACGCGTTCGTCGTCGGCCCCGGCTACGACCTGCTGCTCACCGCGGACTACAGCCAGATCGAGATGCGGATCATGGCCCACCTCTCCGGGGACGAGGGGCTGATCGAGGCCTTCAACACCGGCGAGGACCTGCACAGTTTCGTCGGCTCCCGGGCCTTCGGGGTGCCGATCGAGGAGGTCACCCCCGAACTGCGGCGGCGGGTCAAGGCGATGTCGTACGGCTTGGCGTACGGGCTCAGCGCGTACGGGTTGGCGCAGCAGCTGAAGATCTCCACCGACGAGGCCCGCGAACAGATGGAGGCGTACTTCAACCGCTTCGGCGGCGTGCGCGACTACCTGCACGCCGTCGTCGAACAGGCCCGCAAGGACGGCTACACCTCCACCCTCTACGGCCGCCGCCGCTACCTGCCGGACCTGAACAGCGACAACCGGCAGCGCCGCGAGGTCGCCGAACGCGCCGCGCTCAACGCCCCGATCCAGGGCACCGCCGCCGACATCATCAAGGTCGCGATGATCGACGTGCAGACGGCGCTGCGCGAGGCCGGACTGCGTTCGCGCATGCTCCTGCAGGTGCACGACGAGCTGGTGCTCGAGGTGACCGCCGACGAGCGCGAACGGGTGCAGCAGCTGGTGCGGGACAAGATGGCCTCGGTCATCGAACTGTCCGTCCCGCTGGACGTCTCGGTCGGGTCCGGACGCAGCTGGGACGCCGCCGCGCACTGACCGCCCGGCGCGGGCAGGCGCACTCCCGGTCGCGCCGGGAGTGCGCCGGAGCCGGTGCTAGCCCTGCTTCTGGTTCTGTTCGGCGATCTGCCGGCGTACCTCGTCCATGTCGAGGGCCTTGACCTGGGTCACGAGATCCTCGAGCGCGGCCGGCGGCAGGGCCCCGGCCTGGTTGAACACGAGGATGCCTTCCCGGAACGCCATGATCGTGGGGATGGACCGGATGTTCGCCGCCGCCGCGATGCCCTGTTCGGCTTCGGTGTCGACCTTGGCGTGCACGACGTCCGGGTGCTTCTCCGAGGACGACTCGAACGTGGGGGCGAAGGAGCGGCACGGCCCGCACCACGACGCCCAGAAGTCGACGAGGACCACGTCGTTACCGGTGATGATGTCGTCGAAGTTCTGCTGGGTGAGAGTCTGGGTGGCCACAGGGATCCTTTCGGTCGGGTACTGATCGCGTCAACGTCCCGTCGCGACCGTTTCTTCCCGCGGGTACCCGCTCCGGCCGGGGATACCCACCTCGCCGACACCGCGGCGGGCCCCGACCTCGGGGCGGATCATCGCCCGAGGCCGGACCCGGCGCGGAACGTGCGACGGTAGGTGTGCGGCGTGGTGCGGCGCAGACGCAGGAAGTGCTGCCGCAGGACCGCGGCGGTCCCGAACCCGACGCGGTCGGCGACCGCGTCGACGGGCAGGTCCGTGCTCTCGAGCAACCGCTGGGCGGCGAAGACCCGCTGATCGCGCAACCAGCGGGCGGGCGTCGTCCCGGTCTCGGCCAGGAACCGCCGCGCGAAGGTCCGCGGGGACATGTGTGCCTTCGCGGCGAGCGCCGCCACGGGCAGATCCTCGTCGAGGTGCTCGGTCATCCAGTCGAGCAGCGGCGCGAGGGTTTCGGCGGGTGCCGTCGGCAGCGGCATGGCGACGTACTGGGCCTGCCCGCCGTCGCGGTGCGGCGGGACCACCATCCGGCGCGCGATGCCGTTGGCCACGTCGGAACCCTGCTCCCTGCGCACGATGTGCAGGCACAGGTCGATGCCGGCGGCGGTGCCGGCGCTGGTGAACACCGGGTCGTCGTCGACGTAGAGCACGTCCGGATCGACCTTCGCGGACGGGAAGCGTGCGGCCAGCTGCGCCGCGTGGCGCCAGTGGGTGGTGCAGCGGCGATCGTCGAGCAGCCCGGCCGCACCCAGGACGAAGGCACCCGTGCACAGGCTCGCGACCCGCGCGCCGCGATCGACCGCGGCGCGCAGCTTCGCGAACAGTGGCTCCAGATCGGCGATCTCGCCGCCGGCGCCGCACACGAACGACTCGTCGCGGTCGGCGATCCCGGTGCCGCCGGCGGGAATCACGATCAGATCCGCGTCGTCGAGGCGATCGAGGTCGTAGGGGACGTCGATCGTGTACCCGAATCGGGTGGTGACCGGGTGGGGACTGCCCGCGACGAGGCTGAAGTCGTACACGGGCAACCCGTCGTCGGAGCGGTCGAACCCGAACACCTCACAGGCGACACCGAGTTCGAAGACCTCGGTGCGGGGGAGTAGCGGCACGACCACCGTCGTCAGCATGTCACCCAGTCTGCCATCGGATTGGCCGGAAAACGACGCTACATGTCGTTCCTGCCGCTGTCGGCAGGTGCGCCCGCGGACGAGGCTGAGACCATGACCGTCCTCCTGCTCGTCCTCGTCGTGTTCGTGGTGCTCGACGCCCTGGCGCTGACCGGCCGGACGCCCGACACCCACCGTGAGGAGACCCAGTTCGGCGACTACCGCGTCTGATCCGGGACCGGCCCGCGGCGGCGCGGCGTCACACCACCCGCCACTCGCGCCGCGCCTCGCCGTCCCACCGCCGGATGCCCGCCGACACGCCCGTCAGCTCCCGGGTGCCCGCACGGGTCGCCGTGAGCGCCGAGCCGAGCCGGCCCGGCGGCACTCGACGGGCCAGGGTCACGTGCGGGGTCCACTCGCCGGGCCGGATGTGCGGGGGAACACCCGGACAGCCGTCGATCAGCTCGAACACCACCCGCTGCAGCTCGAGCAGTTCGGCCGTGGGCACCACCAGCCGCGCCACCGTCGCGGTACGCGAGCCGAACAGCACCATCCCCCCGAGCCGCACCGGCAACGGCTCGCCCGTGATCCGCTCCCGCATCGCCCCTTCCACCCCCGGCGGGATCGATGCGGCGACCGCGAGCGTGATGTGCGGGCGGTTCGACTCGGACCGGTTGCGGGCCTGACTGACCAGCCCCACGTCCAGCAAGCGCGCCCATTCCTCGCGGACGGCCTGATCCAGGCGGTCGTCGAGGAGCAGTTCCACCGACTGCACCATGGTAGGTAATGATTGCCCCATGACCGACGCCGTCGCAATCCCCGCCCCGCACCGCATCGGACTGCTCGAGGGAGACGGGATCGGTCACGAGATCGTCCCGGCCGCCCGGCGGGTGGTCGACGCCGCCGTCGCCGCCTCGCACGGCCCGCAGATCGACTGGGTGCCGCTGCCGCTCGGCGCCGATGCGATCGCCACCCACGGCACCCCCACCCCCGAGTCCACCCTCGACGCCCTCGCCGGCCTGGGCTCGTGGATCCTCGGACCGCACGACAGCGCGGCCTATCCCGACCCGTTCCGGGCCCAGCTCACGCCGGGCGGACAGATTCGCAAGCGGTTCGGCCTCTACGCCAACATCCGTCCCGCCCGCGCCCTGCCCGGCGTCCGCGCCGTGTCACCGCACATGGACCTCGTCATCGTGCGGGAGAACACCGAAGGGCTCTACGCCGACCGCAACATGGCCGTCGGCAGCGGCGAATTCATGCCCACCCCCGACGTCGCGCTCGCCGTCGGCGTCGTCACCCGGGCCGCCTCCGAACGCATCGCCCACACCGCCTTCCGGCTCGCCGCCCGTCGTCGCCACCGCCTCACCATCGTGCACAAGGCCAACGTGCTGTCCCTGACCACCGGCCTGTTCCGGGACGTGTGCCGAGAGGTCGGCGCCCGGTATCCGTCGGTCACGGTGGACGACGAGCACGTCGACGCCATGGCCGCCCACCTCGTCCGCCACGGCGGCGACTACGACGTCGTCGTGACCGAGAACATGTTCGGCGACATCCTCTCCGACCTCGCGGGCGAGCTGTCCGGCTCGCTCGGCACCGCGGCGTCGATCAACGCTTCCGACACCCAGGCCATGGCGCAGGCCGCCCACGGGGCGGCCCCCGACATCGCCGGCCGCAACCGCGCCAATCCCACGGCCCTCATCCTGTCCGCCGCGATGCTCCTCGACCGGCTCGGCACCGTCCACGACCTGCCCGAGTTCGTCGCCGCCGCCCGCCGGATCGAGCACGCCGTCGAGGCGACCGTCGAGGCCGGCGTGGCCACCGCCGATCTCGGGGGACTCGCCTCCACCGCGGAATTCACCGAGACCGTCGTCGCCCGCACGCTGCGTCGCTGAGCTCGCAGCTCGAGTCGTCGCCGAGCTCGCAGCTCGAGTCGTCGCTGAGCTCGCAGCTCGAGTCGTCGCTGAGCTCGCGGCTCGAGTCGTGGCCGAGTTCGCAGCTGTTGACCTCGAGTCGGCTCGAGGTTCTAGCGTGGCCGCCATGACCACCGAGATCCTGCGCATCGACAAGTTCGCCGTTCCCGCGGCCGCACGGGAGACCTTCCTCGCCGCGGTCCACGAGACCCACCGCGACCTGCGCACCCAGCCCGGCTTCCGCGGCGACGACGTCGTCGAACTGTGCTCCGGGCCGAGCGAATACAACATCGTCACCGTGGTGCGCTGGGCGGATCCCACGGCGCTGCACGAGGCCCGGACGGTCCTGCAGGAACGCCACGCCCGCCGGGGGTTCGACCCGGCCGCGTTCCGCCTCGAGCTCGGTGTCGTCGCGGACGTCGGCAACTACGTACCGGTCGACCCCGGTACCCGGTAGGCAGGTACGACCGGCGCCGCCGGGTCTGTTCGGAGCGGATTCCGCAATACGGGCCCGCCGATGGATACTGTGCGGTTGTGGACGAACCAGCATCTCCCGGACCGACCGGCCGTCGACGCCTCGTGGCGGGCCTGCTCGGTGCGCTGCTGACGGCCGCGGTCCTGTCCGGCTGCGTCGTCAACACCGAGTCGACCGTGCCGCCCGGTGACCGGGTCGGCGCCGATCGGGTCGATGCGGTCGCCGACCAGCTCCCGGCGACCGTCGCGGCGACCGGCGAACTGAAGGTGGGCGTCAACGTGCCCTACGCCCCGAACGAGTTCAAGGACGACGACGGCCGTATCGTCGGTTTCGCGGTCGAACTCGTCGAGGCCCTCGGCGACGTTCTCGGCGTGCGCCCGGTGTTCAACGAATCCGACTTCGACCGCATCATCCCCGCCGTCCAGGCGGGCACGTTCGACATGGGCTCGTCGTCGTTCACCGACACGAAGGAACGCGAGCAGTCCGTCGACTTCGTCACCTACTACAGCGCCGGGGTGCAGTGGGCGCAGCGCGTCGGTGACGACGTCGACCCCGACAACGCGTGCGGGCTGCGCGTCGCGGTGCAGACCACCACCTACGAGGACATCGACGAGGTGCCCGCCAAGAGCGAAGCCTGCGTCGCTGCGGGCAGACCCCCGATCGACAAGGTCAAGTACGACAGCCAGGACGAGGCCACCAACGCCCTCATCCTCGGCCGCGTCGACGCGCTCTCGGCCGACTCGCCGATCACTGCGTACGCGATCGCCCGCAGCGACGGCCGGCTCGAAACCGCCGGACCCGTGTTCGACGCCGCTCCCTACGGTTTCGTCGTCGCGAAGGGCTCGCCTCTCGGACCGGTTCTGCAACAGGCGATGCAGCACCTCATCGACTCCGGCGTCTACGCGCAGATCGCGCAGCGGTGGGGCATGGAAGAAGGAACCATCGACACCGCGCAGATCAACGCGGCGACGAGCTGACCGAAAGGGGTGCGATGAGCGACCGTCCGACCTCCCTCACCGGACCGGAACCGCAGACCGAACCGGAAACCATCGAGGCCGTGCCGCTGCGACGGCCGGGCCGTTGGATCGCCGGCATCGTCGTCGCCGTGCTGCTGGCGCTGTTCCTCTACGGCGCCGCCACCAACGAGGCCTACCGCTGGGACGTGTACGCGCAGTATCTGTTCGACCGGCGCATCACCGAGGCGGCCTGGAAGACCGTGCAGCTGACCGTGCTGGCGATGCTGCTCGCCGTCCTGCTCGGCGTGCTCCTCGCGGTCATGCGCCTGTCCCCGAACCCGGTGCTCAAGACCGTCTCGTGGGTGTACCTGTGGATCTTTCGCGGCACCCCCGTCTACGTGCAGTTGGTGTTCTGGGGCCTGTTCCCCTCGATCTACAAACAACTCGACCTCGGCATCCCGTTCGTGCACCAGTTCGTGCACATCGACCTGCAGGGCATCAACGCCGCCTTCCTGTTCGCCGTGATCGGACTCGGCCTCAACGAGGCCGCCTACATGGCCGAGATCGTGCGCGCCGGGATCGGCTCGGTCCCCGAGGGCCAGACGGAAGCCTCGGTGGCGCTCGGCATGTCGTGGTCGCAGACCATCCGCCGGACGATCCTGCCGCAGGCGATGCGGGTGATCATCCCGCCGACGGGCAACGAACTCATCAGCATGCTCAAGACCACCTCCCTGGTCGCGGCGGTGCCGTACAGCCTCGAGCTCTACGGCCGTGCCCGCGACATCTCCGGCGCCAACTTCCAGCCCATTCCGCTGCTGCTCGTCGCCGCCACCTGGTACCTGGCCATCACCAGCCTGCTCATGGTGGGCCAGTACTTCCTCGAACGGCACTACTCGAAGGGCCTGAGCCGCCAGCTCACGACGCGGCAGTTGCAGGCCCTCGCCGACGCGCAGGGCAAGCCCGTGCCCGTCGAGCCCGGCGCCGCGCAGGCACCCGACATCCCCGGAGGAGAACGTCGATGACGCCCATGGTCCAGGCCGACCGGGTCTACAAGAGCTACGGCGCCCTGCGGGTGCTCAACGGCATGTCCCTCGAGGTGCCCGACGGCACCGTCGCCTGCCTGATCGGACCCTCCGGATCCGGCAAGTCCACCTTCCTGCGCTGCATCAACCACCTCGAGAACATCGACGCCGGCCGCCTGCACGTCGACGGCCACTTCGTCGGCTACGCCGAACGCGGGGGCAAGCTCTACGAGCTGAGCCCGCGCGCGGCGGCCAAGCAGCGCCGCGAGATCGGCATGGTCTTCCAGCACTTCAACCTGTTCCCGCACCGCACGGCCCTCGAGAACGTCGTCGAGGCGCCCGTGCTGGTGAAGAAGATGCGTCGCCCCGACGCCGTCGCACTGGCCCGGGACCTGCTCGACAAGGTCGGGCTCGCGGCCAAAGCCGACGCCTACCCGGCTCAGCTCTCCGGCGGCCAGCAGCAACGCGTGGCCATCGCCCGCGCCCTGGCCATGGAACCGAAGCTCATGCTCTTCGACGAGCCCACCTCCGCCCTGGACCCCGAGCTCGTCGGCGAGGTGCTGGCGGTCATGCGGGACCTCGCCGCCGGCGGGATGACGATGATGGTGGTCACCCACGAGATGGGCTTCGCCCGCGAGGTCGCCGACCAACTGGTGTTCATGGACGGCGGCGTGGTCGTCGAAGCCGGCCCGCCGCAGGAGTTGCTGCGCAATCCGCAGCACGAACGGACGAAGTCGTTCCTGTCGAAGCTGCTCTAGCGTCCGGGCCCGCTCAGCGGCCGCCGTCGGGTTCTCCGCAGTGCGCGGCGATCACGGCGCGCGCCGCACGCCCGAGCGCCACAGCGGCGTCCCAGCTGTCCCCGGACGGCAGGATCGGCTCGCCGACGACCAGGTGGACCGCCCCGCGGTGGATGATCCGGCCGTGCTCGGGCCACATCATCGCGCGGGTGCCGGTGATCGCGACCGGGACCACCGGAAGACCCGCCCGCGCCGCGATCACGAACGCGCCCAGGCGGAAGGACCGCAGCCCGGGGACCTCCGAGAGTGCGCCCTCGGGGAAGACCACCAGGCGCCCCCCGGTGCGGGCCACCTCGACCAGCCGGTCCGCGTCGGCCACGCTCTGTTCGCGTTCGGTGCGCTCGACGAACCGCGTCCCGAGCCGCCGCAGAAGGAACCCGATGAACGGTTTGCGCTCGAAGACCTCACCGGCGACGAACGTGTAGCTGCCCGGCAGGACCGCCGACATCGCGATGGCGTCCAGGAAGCTGGCGTGGTTGGCGACCACCACACAGTCCGGCAACCGCTCGAGATGCTCGGTGCCGTCCGCGGTCACCGGGGTGCGAGTCAGGCGCGCGAGGGCCCGTGCGGCCCGGCCCGCGGCCGCGCGGCGCGCCGAAAGGCGAGGCAGCACCGCCACGGCGACCAGGGTCGGCAGGCCGACCACGACGACCGTCGACCAGCACCACAGGGCGAACGCCCCGGTCCGGACCAGGTGTGCCGCGCGCCGCAGGCTCGGGACCGCGCCGCGGACGGCGAACCGGGTCAGTTGCCACCACACCGGCCGGGGACGGGCCCGCATGTCGCCCTGTTCGTAGCGTTCCCGGGTGGCCGACCGGCGGATCTTTCCGCTCGAGGTCTTGCGCACCGTTCCGGGCGGGGCGAGCACGATGTCGTCCGGCGGGGTCCCGAGCAGGTCCACCGCGGCCCCGACGATGCGTTCCCGGAGCCGGTCGAGGACGGCCGCTTCGGTCTCGCGTGTCTCGGCCAGAACGACCAGGCGCTCGGTGCCGCCCGTCTGCGCGGTGGTCGCGAACACCGCCACGCAGCCCTTCCGGATGCCGGGGATCTCGCCCACCGCCCGCTCGAGTTCCTCCGGGTGCAGGTTGCGGCCCGCCCGGATGACGAGGTCCTTGACGCGACCGGTGACGTAGAGTTCGCCGCCGTCGAGATAGCCGAGATCGCCGGTGTCGAGCCACCCGTGCCGCGACAGTGCCCGGGTCGCCTGCGGATTGCGGTAGTACCCGGCGGTGGCCGAGGGGCCGCGGAACTCGATCCGGCCCTCGCGCCGGTCGCCCAGCACGTTCGAAGCCGAGTCGACCACCCGGATCCGGTGCCCCGGGAGCGGGTGGCCGCAGGCGACGAACCGCAACGGGTTCGGATCCTCGTCGCCGGCGGGCACCGCGCGGCCCGTCCGCAGGAAACGCTCGCGGTCGACTCGGTCGATCACCGGGCCCCGCCCGACGGGCGGGAAGGTCAGTCCGACGCATGCCTCCGCCAGCCCGTAGACCGGGGCCACGGCCTCACGGCGGAGCCCGTAGGCGGCGAAGCGCTCGCAGAACCGGAGCACCGTCTCCGCATTCACGGCTTCGGCACCGTCGAACAGCATGCGCAGCGAGCCGAGATCGAGCCCGGCGACATCGGCGTCGGCGATTCTGCGCAGGCACAACTCGTAGGCGAAGTTCGGCGCCGCCGACAGGGTCCCGTGCTGGGTGTGGATCGCCCACAACCACCGCTCCGGCCGGCCGAGGAATTCCAGCGGCGACATCACCGCCACCGGCACCGCGAAGTACAGGCCCGACAACCACGCGCCGATCAACCCCATGTCGTGGTAGAGGGGCAGCCAGCTGACGAACACGTCGGAGGGGGAGACCTCGGCGGCCGTGCCCATCGCCCGGATGTCGGCGAGCAGATTCGCATGGGTGAGGGTCACGCCCTTGGGATCACCCGTGCTGCCGGAGGTGTACTGCAGCAGTGCGATGTCGCCGGCGGCGCGGGCGGCGCCGGCGGCCTCCCCGTACCCGGCCAGTTCACCCGGGGTCACGACGTGGCGCACCGTCTGCACCTGGCCGGCCGTCAACCGGGCCAGGCCCGCGGCCTCCGGGTCGGTGACCAGCACACGGACCCGGGCATTGTCGAGGATGCGCACCTGGCGACGGAGGTGGTCGGCGAGCTGGGACGGACGTGCCGGCGGGTAGACCGGGACGGGGACACCGCCGGCCAGGAGCACGCCGGTGAACGTCGTGAAGTAGTCCCGGCCCGTGGGCAGCATCAGACCGACCGCGTCCCCGGGGCGCAGATCGCGGGCGAGCAGTGCGGCGGACACGGTGCCGGCCGCCGAGTACAGCTCGCCGTAGCCGATCTCGCTCCGGTGTCCCTCGGTGAGGATGCGCAGGTGGACACGATCCGGATGGGTGCGGGCGTGCCAGGAGAGCGCCTCGGTGAGGGTGGCGGTCGCCTCCGGGGTCCGTTCGGCGGGTGCCGGCGCGGCCCGCCGCGCGGGCACCGGACCGCGGCGCTCCCGCGCGGGTGCGCGGTGTACCGCCTGCAGGAGCTGACGCGGGGTGCTCACGGTGCCGAGCGCCTCGCGGGGCAGGCGCACCGCGAAGGCCTCTTCGACACGGGAGAACAGTTCGGTGACCGCGAGACTGTCGAGGCCGAGATCACGATCGAAGACGCTGTCGAGGCGCGTGCCGGCGGCGCGGTCGATCGTGTACCGCTCGGCCACCAGATCGCGGACCACCGACAGCAGCAGGGCATCGTCCTGCCCCGAGATCGTAGGCTCGCTCACTGTCGTCTCGCCGCCTGTGGGAGGGACCGGTCGTCCTGCTGCCCAACATAGGCGCGAGTGCGGGCGACGAGAAGGGCCGAAGGCCCCCGGCCGGCCGGTTCACCCCGGTCCGGTGCCCGTTCGGTGCCGGCGGACCCGGAGAAGCCGGAACGGCTCGGCGAGCAGGAGCACGGCGGCCGCGAGATAGAACGCCACCGCGAGCTGCGGCAGGAACGCCGCCAGCACGGTCGAGGCGGCCATGAGTACCGCCGCCGACCACCGCTCGCGGGCCAGCGTCGGCAGTTCGGCGCGGCCCGCCTCGTCGGTCAGGTCGGCGGCGCGCACGGCGTAGACGACCAGCACGTTGCTCATCAGGATCGCCAGGGTCAGGTTCACGCCGAACGCCACCGTCGCCGGTCGTCGCGCCGCGTCGGCCAGGTGGGTCGCCATCAGGCTGGTGGTGAACGGCAGGAAGGAGACGAACAGCAGCAGCAACAGGTTCAGGCGCAGGAAGACCGCGTCGGCCGCCCGCAGCACGCGGGTGAGGTTGATGTGCTCGACCCACACCCCACCGATGAAGGCGAAGCTGACCAGGTATCCCAGAAACGAAGGCCATTCGGCACGCAGGTCCTCGAGCAGCCGGGTTGCCGATTCGGGTACGTCGAGTTCGAGGACGAGCAAGGTGATGACGATCGCGAACACTCCGTCGGAGAACGCGTCGAGCCGCGTGGTGGGCAGCAACCGGCCGCCGCGTCGCGGGGTGTCGTGGCGCGGGCGCGGCGCGCCGGAATCGTCCTCGGCGGGCGTCACCCCACGACCATGACACAGGCGGGTTCGGCGCAGTGGACGATCGGGGGGCGCCGGTGTTCGCGGTCGGATCAGCCCGGCTTGCGGCTGCAGAAGATGGCGGTGCCGGGAAACAGTTCCCCCCGCAGCGGGCTCCACTGGCCCCACTCGCGGTCGAGCCCCTCCGGCCATTCGGGTTCGACGATGTCGCGGATCTCGAGGCCGGCCGCGACGAGTTCGCGCACCCGGTCCCCGATGGTGCGGTGATGCTCGACGTAGGTGGGAACCCCGGTCGCGTCGACCTCCACGTACGGGGTGCGATCGAAGTACGGCAGCATCGCGGTCAGCCCCCGCTCACCCGGATCGTCCGGGAAGATCCAGCGGATCGGATGGTTGACCGCGAACACCCAGACCCCGCCCGGGCGCAGCACCCGCGCGACCTCCCGCATGACCCGTGCCGAGTCGGCGACGAACGGCACCGCCCCGAACGCCGAGCACACGATGTCGAAGCTCTCGTCCGCGAAGGGCAGATCCTCCGCACCGGCCTGCACGAGCGGCACCCGCGGTCCGCCGCGGTCCATCGCGGCCTGCCCGCGCGCGAGCATCCCCATCGAGATGTCCAGCCCCACCGCCCGGGCGCCCCGGCCGGCGAGCCAGCGGGCGCACGGCGCCGAACCGCAACCCACCTCGAGGACGTCCCTGCCGGACACGTCGCCGAGCAGGTGCACATCGTCCTCGTGCAGTCCCTCCGGGCACCACACGAACTCGCCGTCCGCCGAGTCCACACCGAGGAACTCGCCGTGGGTGCGGTGGTAGTCCGCGGCGTCGGCGTCCCACCAGGTGCGGCTCGCACGTTCGCTGTCCCTCGTGCCGAGGCGGGCCCGACCTGCGCGGGTCGTTCCCAGGACGGACTGGGCGTGGGCGTGACGGTCGTCGGACATGTCGTTCAGGGTAGAGCCGCCGGACGGGCGACACCGGCCCGGGTTTGCCCAGCTAGCACCGGGACGCGTAGCCTGAGGGTCGCGAGTGTCCGCCCGTGGCCCGACAGGATCCGGCGCGGTCGCCCGCGGCGGGGTGTGCGCGGCGTTCGCGCGGCGCGCGGTCCGCTCGTCCGACCGAACTTCATCAACCGACTACCAACCCGTCCGGAGCAACTCAACACATGCCCTCCACCACCGTCACCTCGCCGCAGGTAGCCGTCAACGACATCGGCTCCGCCGAGGATTTCCTCGCCGCCATCGACGCCACGATCAAGTACTTCAACGATGGCGACATCGTGGAAGGCACCATCGTCAAGGTTGATCGCGACGAGGTGCTGCTCGACATCGGTTACAAGACCGAAGGCGTCATTCCGTCCCGTGAGCTCTCCATCAAGCACGACGTCGACCCCAACGAGGTCGTCTCCGTCGGCGACGAGGTCGAGGCCCTGGTTCTCACCAAGGAGGACAAGGAAGGCCGCCTGATCCTGTCGAAGAAGCGTGCGCAGTACGAGCGCGCGTGGGGCACGATCGAGGAGCTCAAGGAGAAGGACGAGGCCGTCAAGGGCACCGTCATCGAGGTCGTCAAGGGCGGCCTGATCCTCGACATCGGCCTGCGTGGCTTCCTGCCCGCCTCGCTCGTCGAGATGCGTCGCGTCCGCGATCTGCAGCCGTACGTCGGCAAGGAGATCGAGGCCAAGATCATCGAGCTCGACAAGAACCGCAACAATGTGGTCCTGTCGCGTCGCGCCTGGCTCGAGCAGACCCAGTCCGAGGTCCGCAGCGAGTTCCTGCACCAGCTCCAGAAGGGCCAGGTCCGCAAGGGCGTCGTGTCCTCCATCGTCAACTTCGGCGCGTTCGTCGATCTGGGCGGGGTGGACGGCCTGGTGCACGTCTCCGAGCTGTCCTGGAAGCACATCGACCACCCGTCCGAGGTTGTCGAGGTCGGCAACGAGGTCACCGTCGAGGTTCTCGACGTCGATCTGGACCGGGAGCGGGTGTCGCTCTCGCTCAAGGCCACCCAGGAAGACCCGTGGCGTCAGTTCGCCCGGACCCACGCGATCGGCCAGATCGTCCCCGGCAAGGTCACCAAGCTGGTTCCGTTCGGCGCGTTCGTGCGTGTCGAGGAGGGCATCGAGGGCCTGGTGCACATCTCCGAGCTGGCCGAGCGCCACGTGGAGGTTCCGGACCAGGTCGTGGCCGTCGGCGACGACGCGATGGTCAAGGTCATCGACATCGACCTCGAGCGTCGCCGCATCTCGCTGTCGCTGAAGCAGGCGAACGAGGACTACAACGCCGAGTTCGACCCGTCGAAGTACGGCATGGCCGACAGCTACGACGAGCAGGGCAACTACATCTTCCCCGAGGGCTTCGACCCCGAGACCAACGAGTGGCTCGAGGGCTTCGAGAAGCAGCGCGAGGAGTGGGAGTCCCGCTACGCGGAGGCCGAGCGTCGCCACAAGATGCACACCGCTCAGATCGAGAAGATGGCTGCGGACGAGGCCGCCGAGGCCGCCGCGGGTGTCTCCGGCAGCAACTACTCGTCCGAGACGGGTGCGGAGACCGGCGTCGCCGAGTCGACCGGCGGTTCGCTGGCCAGCGACGCGCAGCTCGCCGCGCTGCGCGAGAAGCTGTCCGGCAACGCCTGACACGTTCGATCGAGGGGCCCCGCACCGATCCGGTGCGGGGCCCCTCGCGTGTGCCGCCCGGAATGGGCGGACGGAAGGGCGGCGGGCACCGGTGCCGGACACCACTGTGGCCCCGCTCCACGAGGAGCGGGGCCACAGTGGTGTGCGTCGCGCCGACCGGGGCCGGAACTGGTCAGCTCACCGCCGGGGTGGTGGCCCACTGGGCCGGCAGCTCGGCGGCGCGTTTGCGTATCGCCGCCTGGCTGTGGCGGGCGTTGCTGAGCAGCATGGTGAACCAGTTTCGCCGGTGTTCGGCGAGCGCGGCGGCCACCTCGGGGATGAGGATGCAGTGAACACCGTTCTCCATGCCGAGACGATGCCGACCGGGCAGCTGAGGGGAGGATCGCATGCGGTGCCTTCTCGAGTGGGGCGGGTAACGACGGTGGTCGGACGCTCGGTCCGACGATATCCGACGCGCCGATGATACTGGGGCAGGTGAGACCGGTGCGATCGGCGTGTTGCCGCCGAAACCGCAGGTCGCGACCTCTCTGTGACCCTGCTGTGACTGCAGTGTGACGACCGGCCGGTGTCCCGCCGCCGGGCCGGTGATGCGACACTGGTCGGCGTGCTGAGACTCGGACTGACCGGAGGTATCGGGGCGGGCAAATCCACCGTCTCCCACGAACTCGTCGCGCTGGGGGCGGTGCTCGTCGACGCGGACACCATCGCCCGCGAAGTCGTCGCGCCGGGCACCGAGGGCCTGGCCGAACTCGCTGCGGCGTTCGGCGAGGACATCCTGCTGCCGGACGGATCCCTGAACCGGCCCGCCTTGGCCGCCAAGGCCTTTGCCAGCGACGAGGCACGGGCGGTGCTCAACGCGATCACCCACCCCCGGGTAGGGGCACGCACCGCCGAGCTGGTCGCCGCCGCCCCGGCCGACGCCGTCGTCGTGCAGGACATCCCGTTGCTCGTCGAGGGAGGCATGGCGCCCGCGTTCCACCTCGTCGCCGTGGTGCACACCGACGCCGACGAGCGGCTGCGCCGTCTGGTCGAACTACGCGCGATGCCCGAGGACGATGCGCGTGCCCGCATCGCCGCCCAGGCCACCGACGAACAGCGCCGTGCCGCAGCGGATGTCTGGTTGGACAACAACGGCGAGCGCGACGTCCTCGCCGCGGCCGTGCGCAGGCTGTGGACCGAGCGGCTCGTGCCGTTCGAGGCGAACCTGCGCGGCCGCGTCCCCGTGCGGCCGGCGCCGGTGCTCGTCGATCCGAACCCGGACTGGCACCGGCAGGCGCAACGGCTGATCGCCCGGCTCGCGCTCGCCGCCGGGGGCCGCGCGCTGCGGATCGACCACATCGGTTCGACTGCCGTGCCCGGTCTGGCCGCCGTCGACGTCCTCGACCTGCAGATCACCGTGCCGGACCTCGCCGCGGCGGAGGCGCTCGACGACGCCCTGGCCGGGGCCGGCTTTCCCCGCATCGCCCACGTCGACCACGACGAGCCACAGCCGTCGTACGGTGCCGGCGGCGAAACCGATCCGGCGGTGTGGGGCATGCGACTGCACGGCAGTGCCGACCCGGGCCGGCCCGCGTACGTGCACCTGCGGGTGCAGGGCTGGCCGGGCCAGCAGTTCGCGCTGCTGCTGCGGGACTGGCTGCGCGCGGACTCCGACGCGGCCACCGAGTACGCCGAGATCAAGCGGGCCGCGGCCCGCGACGCGGCGGCCCGCCACGACCCCGCCGAGGCTGCTGCGGTCTACGCCGAGGAGAAGGCGCCCTGGTTCGACGGCGCCTCCACGCGTGCCCGGGAATGGGCCGAGCAGACCGGATGGTCGGCCTGACGCGCGGGCCGGGGACGGCTGAGCGGCGGCTCAGCGCCAGCTGATCGGCATGGCCAGCGCGGCCAGCCACGCGTCGAGGTCGTGGCCGTGCGTGGCGATGCCGTCGACCGCCCGCAACGCTCGTTGCACCGCGCGCTCGGCGGTCCCGGGATCGAGCAGACCCGCCGCCGCGGCGGCGAGCAACTCGTCGACGTCCTCGACGGCGGTGTCGCGTCCGGTGCGCACCACGAGGTCGAGGTAGTGATCACGCGAATGCCACACGTCCCCTTCGCGCCAGAACTCGCCGATGTCGACGTACCGGTCCTGGTCGCGCTCGAAGCCGGGCCGGAAGTGGAAGATCGAGGCACGTAGGCCCAGCTCCGGCAGCAGCCACGACTCGAGATACCCGAACTGCGGGTGGTCGGCGGGCCGTGCCATGTACAGACCCCACTGCTCGACGCGATACACCTCCACCTTCCGCACGAAGCCCTTCGGGTCGACGTTGGTATGCGCGGCCACGTCGAAGGTCTCGACCTTGACGTGGTGGAGCTTCGCCTCGGACATGACCTGAACGTTACTGTGGTCCGACCCGGCGAACCCGACGGTGCCGGACCTACCGGCCCGTCGGCCCGGCCGGCGTCGGCCCGGCCGGCACCGCCGTCGTCGTCTCGTGCCCGTTGTCCTGCACGAGCGCGGAGGCCGGCAGCCGCCACAGCGCGCCGGCCTGGACGTAGTCGCCGGCGGACCCCGCGAAGTTCACCACCGTGACGACGAAGACGGTGAGAACGACGTCGACGGGCACGGTGAACAGCAGGGCCACCAGGACCGCGCCCCACAGCGCCACGGGAGCGAGCGTGACGGTCACGGCCGCGTTCCGCGTGAGCCAGGCGTCGCTGCCCGTCGTCAGGAAGGGGAACCGCACCGCGTACGTCGGACGCACACCGGAGAGGATCCGGGAGACCAGGCCGTGGGTCAGTTCGTGCACCGCCAGGTAGCCGAGACACGCCACGACGGTGACGACGACCGTCGGCGCCGTGCCCCAGCCGCTCCGCAGCGGCAGGTCCAGGAGTACCGCCGCGCCGAAGAGGACGGCGACGGTGAGAACGAGGACGGTCCGCACGGCCGCGACCGCCCGCGTGTCGTTCTTCAGGTCCAGCCGGGTGTGGACCCGGTAGTCCGGTGGCGGCGCCACCGCGGGCTTCGGATCGTTGCGAGCGTTCACGGGTACCCCCTGGAGGTCGCGGTCTCCCGGACGGACTGTCCGACGAGAGCCGGCGGTGGACGGCGGGCCGGTCCGACCGATCATGCCCGGCGGACGACTCCGTGTCCCGGCGGACGACTCCGTGTCCCGGCGGCCACGCACCGGGTCCCCGCCGCCGATCGGCATTGTCGGTGCCGCCGCCTACCCTGGTTCCCATGGCGTTCGCAAGCGAGCATCCCGTTGTCGCCCACTCCGAGTTCCGCCCGGTGGGGGAGATCGAACGAACCGAGGGCCGGTTCGAGGTGGTCAGCGACCACCAACCCGCCGGGGACCAGCCGGCCGCGATCGACGAACTCACGCGCCGCCTGCAGGCGGGGGAGAAGGACGTGGTGCTGCTCGGCGCCACCGGCACCGGCAAGTCGGCCACCACCGCGTGGCTGATCGAGCGGGTGCAGCGCCCCACCCTGGTGATGGCCCCGAACAAGACCCTCGCCGCCCAGCTCGCCAATGAGCTACGGGAGATGTTGCCGCACAACGCCGTCGAGTACTTCGTCTCGTACTACGACTACTACCAGCCCGAGGCGTACATCGCGCAGACCGACACCTACATCGAGAAGGACTCCTCGATCAACGACGACGTGGAACGGCTGCGGCACTCGGCGACCTCGGCGCTGCTCTCCCGCCGTGACGTCGTGGTGGTCGCGTCGGTGTCGTGCATCTACGGCCTGGGCACGCCGCAGTCGTACCTGGACCGCTCGATCGCACTCGAGGTCGGGGTGGAGGTGCCCCGGGACGCCCTGCTGCGCCTGCTGGTGGACGTGCAGTACACCCGCAACGACATGGCGTTCACCCGCGGCTCGTTCCGAGTCAAGGGCGACACCGTCGACATCATCCCCGCCTACGAGGAGCTCGCCGTGCGCATCGAGTTCTTCGGCGACGAGATCGATGCCCTCTACTACCTGCATCCCCTGACGGGGGACGTGGTGCGCAAGGTGGACTCGCTGCGGATCTTCCCGGCCACCCACTACGTCGCGGGACCGGAACGGATGGAACGGGCCGTGACGGGCATCGAGGCCGAACTCGAGGACCGGCTCGCCGACCTCGAGAACCGCGGCAAACTGCTCGAGGCGCAGCGCTTGCGCATGCGCACCCAGTACGACCTGGAGATGATCCGGCAGGTCGGGTTCTGCTCCGGCATCGAGAACTACTCGAGGCATATCGACGGCCGGCCGGCCGGTTCCGCGCCGGCGACCTTGATCGACTACTTCCCGGAGGACTTCCTGCTGGTCATCGACGAGTCCCACGTCACCGTCCCGCAGATCGGCGCCATGTACGAAGGGGACATGTCGCGCAAGCGCAACCTGGTCGAGTTCGGGTTCCGGCTACCTTCGGCCGTCGACAACCGCCCGTTGACCTGGGAGGAGTTCGCCGCACGCATCGGCCAGACCGTGTACCTCTCGGCCACCCCCGGTCCCTACGAACTCGGGCAGGCCGGCGGTGAATTCGTCGAACAGGTCATCCGCCCGACCGGGCTGGTGGACCCGAAGGTCGTGGTCAAGCCCACCAAGGGCCAGATCGACGACCTGGTGCACGAGATCCGCGAACGCGCCGAGCGAGACGAGCGGGTGCTCGTGACCACCCTGACCAAGAAGATGTCCGAGGATCTCACCGACTACCTGCTCGAGCTCGGCATCAGGGTGCGCTACCTGCACTCGGACATCGACACCCTCCGGCGGGTCGAGCTGCTCCGGCAGCTGCGGCTCGGCGAGTACGACGTCCTCGTCGGTATCAACCTCCTCCGCGAGGGCCTCGACCTGCCGGAGGTCTCGCTCGTGGCGATACTCGACGCCGACAAGGAAGGGTTCCTGCGGTCGACGACCAGCCTCATCCAGACCATCGGCCGCGCGGCGCGCAACGTCTCCGGCGAGGTCCACATGTACGCCGACAAGGTCACCGACTCGATGGCGCGCGCCATCGAGGAGACCGAGCGTCGCCGCGAGAAGCAGATCGCCTACAACCTCGAGCACGGCATCGACCCGCAGCCGCTGCGCAAGAAGATCGCCGACATCCTCGACCAGGTCTACGAGGAGGCCGACGACACCGTGGAGGTCGGCGGCTCGGGCCGCAACGCCTCCCGCGGCCGCCGCGCGCCGGGGGAATCCGGTCGGGCCGTGAGCGCCGGCGTCTACGAGGGCCGCGACGTGAAGTCCATGCCCCGCGCCGAACTGGCCGACCTGGTGCAGGAACTGACCGACCAGATGATGAACGCCGCCCGCGAGCTGCAGTTCGAGCTGGCCGGAAGGTTGCGCGACGAGATCGCCGACCTGAAGAAGGAACTGCGCGGGATGGATGCCGCGGGTCTCGCGTAGCGTCTGCGGCATGGACCCACAGTCTGCCGGCCGCACCGCCCGTGCCCTCGAACTGATCCACTCCGTCGGGTACTTCGCCCCCGAGGTCGACGCCGCCCTCGGCGACACCGGCCTCGAAGGCGGCCGGATGCGGTACTTCGCGGCGCGTTCCGCCGCGCTCGGCGCCGTCGGCGCCGGCGTCGTGACCGCCACCTTCTACAACTTCAGTCCCCGCCTGGTCGCGTCCGCGATCCCGCGCGCCTGGCAGCTGGCCACTCCCGACGCCGTCGTCGCCGCCCGGTTGCGCGGCATCGACGAGGCACTGGCCCGGATCCTCGGTGCCGAGGTGCTCGACTCCCCGGAGATGCACGAGGCGGCGGAACTCGCGGCGAGCGCCGCCCGGGCGGTCCCCGGGCCGGAGGGCCGGCCGCTGTACGCCGGGCATGCCGACCTGCCGTGGCCGGACGCCCCGCACCTGGTTCTGTGGCACGCGCTGACCCTGCTGCGCGAGTACCGCGGTGACGGGCACGTCGCCGCCTTGCAGACCGCCGGACTCACCGGCATCGAAGCCCTCGTCACCCACACCGCCGCAGGCATCGGGTTCAGCGAGGACTTCGCCCGCGCGCGCCGCGGTTGGAGCGCGGAGGAGTGGACTGCCGCGGCGACGGCGCTGCGTGCCCGCGGACTGCTCGACCGCGCCGGTGAGCTCACCGACGAGGGTTTCGAGGTCCGCGAACTCGTCGAGGACCTGACCGACGACCTCGCGGCGGCGCCGTGGGCGGCGCTGGGCGAGAGCAAGGCCGATCGGCTGATCGAGCTCGCGCTGCCCTGGCGGGACGCCCTCGTGGAGTCCGGCGTGTTCCCCGCGCAGATGTTCGGCCCGCGTTACGGTGACGCACGGTAACGTCAACGGCGGTCAGTGGCGTCGAGCGCACGCCGGCAGGTCTGTGGGATCCACCCCAAAGGCTGCCGGACCCGTCCGATCGGCCGTTACTGTCTACGCAGCAGTCGGAGGGGGGACGCATCGACGGTCGCCCGCCGGCCAGACCCGACCAACTTCATGGAGGATTGCATGAGCGCCTACCGGACCGTAGTCGTCGGCACCGACGGTTCCGAGTCGTCGTACCGGGCCGTCGAGAAGGCGGCAGCTCTCGCCGGTGACGCCGAGGCCCGCCTCGTCATCGCGTGCGCCTACTACCCGGTGGATCCGAAGGACAGCGCCCGCGCCGCCGACGTGCTCGGGGACGACGCCTACCAGGTGACCGGATCGGCGCCCACGTACGACATCCTGCGCACCGCCCGGGAGAAGGCACACGCGGCCGGCGCCCAGAACGTTCTGGAACGGGCCGTCGTCGGGGCGCCCGTCGACTCGCTCCTCGAACTGGTCGCGGAAGTGGAAGCGGACCTGCTCGTGGTGGGCAACCGGGGCCTGAACACCCTCACCGGCCGGTTGCTCGGGTCCGTCCCGTCCGACCTCGCCCGCAAGTCCACCTCGGACGTGCTCATCGTGCACACCGTGCGCTGACCCCCGGGTCAGCAGTACGTCTCGCGGGCGGCACCCACGTAGAACCGGGCGGCATCGTCGCCCTGCAACGACGCCCGCGAGACGGACGCCGCGAAGGCCGCGACCGGCCGGACCGAACCGAGGACCTGGTCTTCCGGCAGTCCGGCAGCCAGCTGTGCACACGTCCCGCGGACGAGCGCCACGAGCGTCTCGTCGGGCACGCCGGCGGCCAGCCCCACCTCGGCCAGGGCCTGTTTGAACCGCAGGGCCGGCCCGTCCAGCGCCGCTGCCTCGACCGGAGCGGCCGCCATCGGGACCGTCACCGGGACGGAGGGCCCGGAGTCGTCGGACGCCGAGGTCCCCGCGCATCCCACCGCCGCGGCGAGGAGCCCGGACCCTGCCAGGAGCCGTGTCCAGTGCCTCCGTGTCCAGTGCCTCCGTGTCCGATCCCTCCGTGTCCGATCCCTTCGAGGCCACGCCTTCCTCACCGCCCCGCCTCCCGTTCCGACCGGCCGCACGTTCGCCCGCAACATACCGCCTGCCGGGACGGGGCGGACGTCGACACGGCACATCGACGACCCCTCACGACCGGGCCGGCGTCGCCAGTGCCGTCAGCGACTCGGGCAGCTCCCCGGTGTGCAGCACTCCGAGCCGCTGGGTGGCGCGGGTGAGCGCCACGTACAGGTCGTTGAGCCCGCGAGGCGACTCCGCCACGATGGCGGCCGGCTCCACCAGCAGCACCGAGTCGAACTCCAGGCCCTTGACCTCCCTCACCGTGGACACCCGCACCGAATCCGACCGCAGGTGATCCCATTGCGCCGCCAGCTCGTGCGGCGCGATCACCGCGGTCAGACCCGGCCCGTCGTCGTCCGCGAGGGCGCTGCACACGGCCTCGAGCAGGTCGTCCTCGACGACGTGCCGGGCCCACGGCGCGAATCCCGACTCGCGCACCGAGCGGGGCGGCACCTGATGCGGGTCGATCTCGGCGAGCACCGCGTGGGCGATCTCCATGATCTCCGCGGGCGTGCGGTAGTTGACGGTCAGCTCGGCCTTCTTCCACCGATTGGCCACGTACGGCTCGAGGATCCGCTGCCAGGACGAGCACCCGGCCGGATCCCCCGTCTGGGCGGTGTCCCCGACCAGGGTCATCCAGCGGTTCGGAATGCGCCGCATCAGCATCCGCCAGGCCATCGCGGACAACTCCTGCGCCTCGTCGACGATCACGTGCCCGTACGTCCAGGTGCGGTCCCCGGCGGCGCGCTCGGCCGTGGTCTCGTGGCTCGACCGGCCCTGCCGCTGCGCGAGCTGGTCGGCGTCGATCAGGTCGTACGCCATCAGGATCTCCGGGTCCAGGTCGTCCTCGAGATCCTGCGGCGCCGACCCGGTCAGGATGTCCAGGGCGCCCTGCGCGTCGGCGATCTGCCTGCGCCACTGCCGCGCGGCCCGCTCGCGTTCGGCGGCATCGTCGACTCCGAGCAGTTCGGCGAGTTCGTCGAGCAGGGGTGCGTCCGCGGCGCTGAACACGCGCGTCGCGGTCGGGCGCAGCAGCAGCTCGCGCTGGTTCTCGTCGAGTTCCGGTGCCGCCGACGCGAGCCGTTCCCGCGAGGCGAACAGCTCGGCGAGCACCTGTTGCGGGCTCAGCTGCGGCCACAGCGAGTCGATCGCCGCCACGATGTCCCGGTCCGACCGCATCTCGGTACGGATGTCGTCGATGTCCTCGCGGCTCAACAGATTCGCCCCGCCGACCGGATCGGCACCGATGATCGACGCGAGCTGGTCGGCGAGGGCGTCCACCACCGCGGCGACGAAGATCGGACGGGCCAGGTTGTGCGGCCGCCGCGACGACCGGGCCCGTCCGCGGGCCCGGGTGACCGTCTTCCGGTCGAGCGTCAGCCGGTAGGTGTCGAAGACGAGGGGGATCGGCGTCGCCGGAACCTCCTGACGATCCCGCACCGCCTTCTTCAGCACCTCGACCATGTCGAGGGAGCCCTTGACGGTGCCCGCCTCGAGCGAGTCCTCCACGGTCGCACGCACCCCGGGGTACAGGTCACCGATCGTGGACAGCAGCACGCCGGTCTCACCGAGGGAGGGCAGCACCTGCCCGATGTAGTCCAGAAATGTCGAGTTCGGGCCGACGATGAGCACACCGCTCTTCGCGAGCTGCCGACGGTAGGTGTACAGCAGAAACGCCGCCCGGTGCAGGGCGACGGCGGTCTTCCCGGTGCCGGGACCCCCTGCACGACGAGCACGCTCTTGTGCTCGGACCGGATGATCGCATCCTGCTCGGCCTGGATCGTCGCGACGATGTCCTGCATCTGCCCGGTGCGCGCGGCGTTCAGCGCGGCCAGCAGTGCCGACTCGCCGGCGACACCGCCCGCCGAGACGGTCGCGTCGTGCGCCTGGGCCGCGTCGAGATCGAGGTACTCGTCGTTGAGGGCGGTGATCGCCCGGCGGCGTGACCGGATGTGCCGGCGCCGTGTCACTCCCTCCGGCGCCGCCGGCGTCGCCAGGTAGAACGGCCGCGCCAACGGCGCCCGCCAGTCCAGCAGCAGCGGCTCGTAGTCGTTCGTCTCGTCGAGGATGCCGAGGCGGCCGACGTACCGCACCTCCGTCGCGTCGCCGTCCTCGTCGTCGCGGACGTCGATGCGGCCGAAGCACAGTCCGTGCTCGGCCGCGTCGTACTTCGCGATGTCCTCGGTGTACAGCTGCGTGAAGGACTCCCGCTCACTGCGGGCCTGGGGGGTGCCGCCAGTGTCGAGCAGGACACGGCTCAGGCGGGTCTGCGCGTAGGCCCGCATGGAGTCGAGGTGGCCGTACAGCATCGACAGGTAGACCTGCTCACGCTCATGGTCGGGGTGGGACAGGCCATCGGCCGGCAAGGGGTCTCCTCGGGGTCGGACGGGGCGACGGGTGCGCCGCGACGAAGTGCCCAAGAAGTCTAGTGCCGGTCCCGCACCCGCGCAGAATCACCGGGTGCGGGACCGAACCGTGCGGTCAGCGCTGCAGCTGCAGGCGGGCGCGGGTGAGGGCCTCTTCGGCGCGGTGCCGGGCCTGCTGGGCCCGCAGCAGGGACCGTTCCTCCGCCGTCAGCGCCCGCTCCCGGGCGACCTTGGCCAGCTCGGGGCCGCGTTCACGGGCCGTGCCCCACAGCAGCGCGCTGCGTTCGCGAGCGACCTCGGCGAGTTCGGGGCCGCGTTCCTTGGCGACGTCGAGCAGGCCGGTGCCGCGTTCGCGGGCGACCTCGGCGAGTTCGGGGCCGCGTTCCTTGGCGACGTCGAGCAGGCCGGTGCCGCGTTCGCGGGCGACCTCGGCGAGTTCCGGGCCGCGCTCGCGGGCGACGTCGAGCAGGTGCGTGCCGCGTTCGCGGGCCACCTCGGCGAGTTCCGGGCCGCGCTCGCGGGCGACGTCGAGCAGGTGGCTTCCGCGTTCGCGGGCGGTGCCGGCCCTCTCCGACGCCTCCTCCGACAGGGTCCGCACCCGTTCGGCCACCTTGTGCAGGCTCTCGGTCACCGCCTCGCCCGCGGCGTCGTCCTGATGGGGCAGGACGCCGGCGACGGCCTCCTGGGCGCGTCGTGCGGCCCGCCGTCCGCGCCACCCCAGCGACGGCTTGCCCTCGGTGTCCACCGCGGTGATGATCAGTCCGCCGAGCAGGCTCACGTTCTTGAGGAACTGGGTGCGCTGGATGGCGCGGGCCTCCGCGTCCTCGACGTTCCAGAAGTCGTGGCCCGCCACCGTCGTCGGGACGAGCGTGGTGGCCAGTGCGAGCGCCGCCAGCCGCGGGGCCTTGCCCACCGCGAGCAGCGCACCCGCCCCGATCTGCACGGCGGCGTTGATCCGCACGAGCGTCTCGGGATCGTTCGTGATCTTCTCGCTCACCGTGTCCGGGAGCTTCCCCGTCACCGTGTCGGGCAGCATGCCCACCGCCCGGTCGAGTCCCGGCTGCGCGGCCGCCGCCTTGGTGGACGAGTCTCTCAGCGCGTCGATGCCTCCGGCGACGAAGACCGACGCAAGCATGGGGCGGGCGATTCTGCGGACAATCATGTGCTTCCTCCCGTGATCGGTGGCGGTTCCACCTTCGCACGCATACCCCGCCGCCCGGCGGGATATGCGCGTCCGGCCGGGATCACGCCCGCCGGCTCGGGTGTGCGCCGCAGGTGGCACGATGTCGGTGTGCACGGTGGGGGCGAGGAGACGAGGAGCGGCGACGTCGGTGTGGCCGGGGTGCGGGTAAAGCGGACCCCGACCTCGCTCGGGGTCGCGGCCACGCTACCGGTTCCGGTCGCGGCGCTGTTCGAGGTGATCCGGAATCCGTTGCGGCACAGTGAGATCGATGGTTCGGGGACGTTGATCGTCCCCGCGGGGCAGCCCCGGATCACCGCCGTCGGGCAGCACTTCGTCGCGCAGGTGCACTTTCCCGGGGGCACGGCGTATCCGGTGGTCAATCACGTGGTGGCGTTCGAACCCGGCAGGTTGCTCGCCTGGCTGCCCGCCAACCCGGACACCCCGCCGCTCGGCATCCGATGGGAATGGACCTTCGCCGAGGCGGCCGGGGGGACCGCCGTGCGACAGACCTGCGACTGGTCCGCGGTGACCGACACCGCGTACCTGCGCCGGGTGCGGCTCCCGCGGGTCTCGGCCGAGCAGATGTCCGCGAGCCTCGCCCGACTCGAGCGCGCCGCGCGTTCCTGACCTGCTCCGCATGCCCGGTGCTCGCGCCCCCGGTGCGGCGGTGCCCCGACGTGTCGCATGTCACGCGCGCCCCGGTATTGCTGATTGCTAAACTGCGCAAGTACACGCACCGCTCGTCTTGCGGTGGCTCGGACGACGGGAACGGTGATGGTCGCGCAGGCACGTCAGCCCCTCTACCGGATGAAGGCGGACTTCTTCAAGACGCTCGGGCATCCGGCCCGCATCCGGGTCCTCGAGTTGCTCAGCGAGCGCGACCACGCGGTCTCCGAGATGCTGCCCGAGGTGGGGATCGAACCCGCGAACCTGTCCCAGCAGCTGGCGATCCTCCGGCGTGCGGGGCTGGTCACTGCGCGCCGGGAAGGGCTGTCGGTGACCTACGCCCTGACGTCGCCGCGGGTCGCGGAACTGCTGGGCGTCGCCCGCGCCATCCTCACCGGTGTGGTCGCCGGACAGGCAGAACTGCTCGAGGACGATGTTGCCGAACCGGCGGGGGTCCGGGCCCGCGGCTGAGCCGGCCGCTCACCCGGGGCGCCACGCGCGCATTGATTGCAGACTTTATTAAGTTCTTAGTTGTTGTTTGTGGTGGAGGCACGATGTCGATGTCGACGGAGCAGCACGATGCGGAGACCGGGCGCACCGGAGAAGCCACGACGGGAGCCGGCCCCGTCGTGGCTCGCGCCGCACGGTCGGTCGCCGCGCTGATGCCACGCTGGGGTGAGTGGAAACCGGCCCTGCGTTCGCCCCGCGCCGATCTGACCGCGGGGCTCGTCGTCGCCCTCGTCGCCCTGCCCCTCGCGCTCGGCTTCGGCATCAGCTCCGGACTGGGGGCCGCGGCGGGGCTCGCGACCGCCGTCGTCGCGGGTGCGGTCGCCGCCGTGTTCGGCGGCTCCCGCTTCCAGGTGTCGGGCCCGACCGGCGCGATGACCGTCGTCCTGGTGCCGATCTTCCACGAGCACGGCGCCTCCGGCGTCCTCGCGGTGGGACTCGTCGCCGGCGTCGTTCTCGTGGTTCTCGCCTTCGCCGGCATCGGCCGGGCGGTGCGCTTCATGCCCGCCCCGGTGATCGAGGGCTTCACCGCCGGGATCGCCGTCGTCATCGCCCTGCAGCAGGTCCCGGCCGCGCTCGGCATCGCCCACGCCGAGGGGGAGAAGGTGTGGCAGAGCGCGTTCGACGCCGTCCGACAGTTCGCCGACCGGCCGTCCCTCCTGCCCGCAGCCGTGGCGGTGCTCGTCGCGACGGCCATCCTGATCGGGGGCCGGTACCTGCCGAAGCTGCCGTTCTCGCTCGTCGCGGTGGTGCTGGCCACCGTCGTCGCACAGCTGTTCCATCTGGACGTCACGCGGATCGGGGCCATCCCGTCCGGCTTCGGTGCCCCCAGCCTCGGATTCCTCGACCTCGGCGAGCTGACGTCGCTCCTCGCGCCGGCGCTCGCGGTGGCCGCGCTCGCGGCCCTCGAATCCCTGCTGTCCGCGACCGCCGCGGATTCGATGAGCGTCGGCACCCGGCACGACCCGGACCGAGAGCTGTTCGGGCAGGGCCTGGCCAACATCGCCGCCCCCCTGTTCGGCGGCGTTCCGGCCACGGGCGCGATCGCACGCACGGCCGTCAACGTCCGGTCGGGGGCGCGGTCCCGGCTGTCCGCCCTCACCCACGCCGTCATCCTCGCCGGCATCGTCTACCTCGCCTCGCCGCTCGTCGCGCAGATCCCGCTCGCCGCCCTCGCCGGGGTTCTGCTCGCCACCACCGTGCGCATGGTCGAAACCGCCTCGATCGTCGCGATCACGCGGGCCAGCCGCGCGGATGCGATCGTCATGACGGTGACGTTCCTGGTCACCGTCGCCCTCGACCTCGTGACGGCGGTGGCGATCGGTGTCGGGTTCGCTGCGGTTCTCGCGCTGCGGGCGGTCGCGAGGTCCGCCCGGATCGAGCAGGTTCCCCTCGACGAGGACGGGGATCACGCCGACGAGGAACACGAGTTGCTGCGCGAGCACATCGTCGCGTACCGGATCGACGGCGCCCTGTTCTTCGCCGCGGCCCACCGGTTCCTGCTCGAGCTCGCCGATGTCACGGACGTCAAGGTCGTGATCCTGCGCATGTCCCGCGTGACGGCCATCGACGCCACCGGTGCGATCGTCCTCAAGGACGCCATCACCAAGCTCGAGCACCGGCACATCACGGTGCTGATCTCCGGGGCCAGGCCCGAACATCTGCGGCCGTTGTCCGCCCTGGGGGTGTTCACCACCAAGGACAGCGAGGAGCGGCACGTCTTCGCGACCACACCCCGGGCCATCGCGTACGCCCGCATGCTGGTGCTGCCGGAACACCGGTACGCCCCGACCGTCGCCGGTGCCGAAGGGCCGAGGCCGGGACCGTTCGAGGCCACTCCGCGCGGGTAGAATCGGCCTCGTGACCGGCCCTCGCCGCAACCTGGTTCTCCTCACCCGGTAACACCAGGTGAGCGCGGGGACCGGTCGCCTGCCGACGGTGGTGCCCGGCGTACGCCCGGCCCGGGTCGGGTGCGCCCCGGCTCGCCTCCCGGGACCGACCGGCTCCGGCCAGTAGCATCTTCCCCCGTGACCGACGCGACCGCGAGTGCCAGCCGCCCTGCCGCCCTGCGCGTCCTCGTCTACAGCGACGACGCCGACACGCGCGAGCAGGTCACCCGCGCGCTGGGCCGGCGACCCGATCCCGAGCTCCCCGAACTCGACTTCGTCGAGGTGGCGACCGCGCCGATGGTGATCCGGCGCATGGACGCCGGCGGTATCGACCTCGCGATCCTGGACGGTGAGGCAGCCCCCGCCGGCGGGATGGGGATCGCCAAGCAGCTCAAGGACGAACTCGAACAGTGCCCGCCCGTCGTCGTGCTGACCGGCCGCCCGGACGACGCGTGGCTCGCCGACTGGTCCCGGGCCGAGGCCGCGGTGCCGCGGCCACTCGACCCGTTCCGCCTCGCCGAGACGGTCGTCGCGCTGCTGCGCGGCCGCAGCACCACCTGACGGCGCCGCGGGACGCCCGCCCCGGCGGGCCGCGCGAGTGGGCCGGTCCGCGAACGGTCGGGCGAAACGGAGAAATCGCGCCGCGTGGTATCCGCCTCGGGGAGACACCCCGCCGGTAGGCTGAGCCGTACATCACAATGATGCGGTTGAAGTGACCCACGGCACCGACACCGCCTCGTGATCGTTCGGCCCCAGCGGCCGAGAGGTCGGCAAGGGCAACGGAGTCGGCGCGGGTGGCCGGCTCGCACGGAGAGGAGCCAGGCGCCGTGAACGTCTACATCCCCATCCTCGTGCTCGGCGGGATCGCGGTCGCGTTCGCCGTGTTCTCCGTCGTCGTGTCCTCGGTGATCGGCCCGAGCCGCTACAACCGGGCCAAGCTCGAAGCCTACGAATGCGGGATCGACCCGACCCCGCAGCCGCCGGGCGGCGGCAGGTTCCCGGTGAAGTACTACCTGACGGCCATGCTGTTCATCATCTTCGACATCGAGATCGTGTTCCTCTACCCGTGGGCCGTCCACCTCGACGCCCTGGGGGTCTTCGGGCTGGCCGCGATGGCGCTGTTCGTGTTCAACGTCGCAGTGGCCTACGTCTACGAGTGGCGGCGGGGTGGTCTCGGCTGGGACTGACCGCGGCAGGTATTGGGTGCGACAGGGAATGGGATTGTGCCGTAATGGATTCGAACACCGACCGAAAGTGATAAGAGTCGGACATGGGTCTCGAGGAGAAGTTGCCGAGCGGCTTTCTGCTGAGCACGGTGGAGAGCTTCGCCGGTTTCGCACGCAAGGGTTCGCTGTGGCCCGCGACCTTCGGGCTCGCGTGCTGCGCGATCGAGATGATGACCACCGTGTCGCCGCGGTTCGACATCGCACGGTTCGGGATGGAGGCGTTCCGGGCCTCGCCGCGACAAGCCGACCTCATGATCGTCGCCGGCCGGGTCAGCCAGAAGATGGCCCCGGTGCTGCGGCAGGTCTACGACCAGATGGTCGAACCGAAATGGGTGCTGGCCATGGGGGTGTGCGCCTCCTCGGGCGGCATGTTCAACAACTACGCCATCGTGCAGGGCGTCGACCACATCGTCCCGGTCGACATCTACCTCCCCGGCTGCCCGCCCCGACCGGAGATGCTGCTGCACGCCGTCCTGATGCTGCACGAGAAGATCCAGCAGATGCCGCTCGGCGTGGACCGGGAGAAGGCCGTGCAGGCCGCCGAGGAGGCGGCCCTGGCTGCCGGCCGGCCCGTGCTGCCCACTCCCCGGGGGGCGGCCCGATGACCCCTCCCTCGGACAACGAACGGTCCTCGCTGCCGGTGGACCGGGCCGCCACCACCGGACCCGAGGGAACGCTGCCGGCGCAGCCCGCCGGTGACGCCGAGGTGATCGGCGTCCGTCAGGGCATGTTCGGCGTGCGCGGCAGCGGTGACACCTCCGGCTACGGGCGGCTCGTACGCCCGGTGACCCTGCCCGCCGGCACCCCGCGCCCGTACGGCGGCTACTTCGACGACGTCGCCGACGCCCTGCGCGACGCCGTCGCCGCATCGGGGACGGAGTTCGAGGACGCGATCGAGAAGGTCGTCGTCCACCGCGGTGAGCTGACCTTCCACGTCCGGCGGGAGCACCTCCCCGAGGTGGCCCGGCGCCTGCGCGACGACCCGGACCTGCGCTTCGAACTGTGCCTCGGCGTCGACGGGGTGCACTACCCGCAGGACACCGGCCGCGAACTGCACGCCGTGTACCCGCTGATGTCGATCACCCACAACCGCCGCATCCGGCTCGAGGTGTCGGCCCCGGATGCCGATCCCCACATCCCGTCGCTGTACGAGGTGTATCCGACCAACGACTGGCACGAGCGCGAGACCTACGACTTCTTCGGGATCGTGTTCGACGGGCACCCGTCGCTGACCCGCATCGAGATGCCCGACGACTGGTCGGGGCATCCTCAGCGCAAGGACTATCCGCTCGGCGGCATCCCCGTCGAGTACCACGGAGCGGAGATCCCGCCGCCCGACGAGCGGAGGGCGTACACATGACCGACCTGACCGAAGGACCGGTCCACACCGTCGTCGGCGAGGACTGGGACAGCATCGTCGAGGCCGCCCGCGCCGCGGCCGCCGACCGCGGCGACGAACGCATCGTGGTCAACATGGGACCGCAGCATCCGTCGACCCACGGAGTGTTGCGGCTCGTGCTCGAGATCGAAGGCGAGACCGTCACCGAGGCGCGCTGCGGAATCGGCTACCTGCACACCGGCATCGAGAAGAACCTCGAATACCGCACCTGGACCCAGGGCGTCACGTTCGTCACCCGGATGGACTACCTGTCCCCGTTCTTCAACGAGACCGCCTACTGTCTCGGCGTCGAGCAGCTGCTCGACATCACCGAGGCGATCCCCGAACGAGCCACCGTCGTGCGGGTGCTGCTCATGGAACTCAACCGGATCTCCTCGCACCTGGTCGCCCTCGCCACCGGCGGCATGGAACTCGGTGCGATGACCGCCATGTTCCTCGGTTTCCGCGAGCGCGAACTGATCCTCGACGTGTTCGAGACCATCACCGGTCTGCGCATGAACCACGCCTACATCCGGCCCGGCGGACTCGCGCAGGACCTGCCGGACGGCGCGGTCGAGAAGATCCGCGACCTGCTCGCGCTGCTGCCGCGGCGACTGCGGGACATGGAGAACCTGCTCAACGAGAACCACATCTGGAAGGCCCGCACCCAGGGGATCGGCTACCTCGACCTGACCGGGTGCATGGCCCTCGGCATCACCGGACCCGTGCTGCGCTCGACCGGCCTGCCGCACGACCTGCGCAAGGCACAACCGTACTGCGGCTACGACACCTACGAGTTCGAGGTGTGCACCGACACCGGCTGCGACGCCTACGGCCGCTACCTGATCCGGATCGACGAGATGAAGGAGTCGATCAAGATCGTCGAACAGTGCCTCGACCGGCTGCGTCCCGGTCCGGTGATGGTGGAGGACAAGAAGATCGCGTGGCCGGCCGACCTGTCGCTCGCCGCGGACGGTCTCGGCAACTCCCCGGAGCACATCCGCAAGATCATGGGCAACTCGATGGAGGGCCTGATCCACCATTTCAAGCTCGTCACCGAGGGCTTCCGCGTCCCACCCGGCCAGGTGTACACCGCCGTCGAATCCCCCCGCGGGGAACTGGGGGTGCACATGGTCAGCGACGGCGGCACCCGGCCCTACCGGGTGCACTTCCGGGATCCGTCCTTCACGAACCTGCAAGCGGTGTCCGCGATGTGCGAGGGCGGCATGGTCGCCGACGTCATCGCCGCGGTCGCCAGCATCGATCCCGTGATGGGGGGAGTGGACCGGTGACGCAGCAACCGCGAGTAGCGATCGACCCGGACCCGGCCACGGGGCCGGTGCTCATCCCGTTCGGCGTCCGCCCCGACGAACCGTCCCGGCTGGCGCGGCCCGGCGCCCGCGAACACTACCCCCCGGACGTCCGTGCCCGCCTCGAGGCCGACGCCGACGAGATCGTCGGTCGCTATCCCCAGCCGCGCTCGGCCCTGCTGCCGCTGCTGCACCTGGTGCAGTCCGAGGACGGCTACCTCACCCCCGCGGGTGTCGAGTTCTGCGCCGGCCGGCTCGGACTGACCGGAGCCGAGGTCGGGGCGGTCGCCACGTTCTACTCCATGTACCGGCGCGAACCCACCGGCGACTACCTCGTCGGTGTCTGCACCAACACCCTGTGCGCGATCATGGGCGGCGACGAGATCCTCGAAGCGCTGGAACACCACCTCGGGCAGCGTCCCGCGGCCGGCACCGCCTCGGACCCGGGCTCGGACACCACGCCGGACTCGCGCGGCGAGAGCGCCGGCTCCGTCACCCTCGAACGCCTCGAGTGCAACGCGGCCTGCGACTTCGCGCCCGTCGTGATGGTCAACTGGGAGTTCTTCGACCACCAGACCCCGGACTCGGCGCGTGCGCTCGTCGACGACCTGCGCGCCGGCCGGCCCGTCACCCCCACCCGGGGCGCGCCGCTGTGCACCTTCCGGCAGACCGCCCGCATCCTCGCCGGGTTTCCGGACGAGCGGCCCGGCGCCGTGGCGGCGGGCGGCAGCGCAGGAGCGGCATCGCTCGCCGGTCTGCGCATCGCCCGGGAACGGGGCATGCGGGCGCCGGAACCGGACCACCCCTCCGGCCCGGACCCGGCCGCCGGTCCCCGATCCGAGGGAGGCTGACGTGACGCTGACCCCTGTCCTGAGCCGCTACTGGGACGAACCCGAATCCTGGACCCTCGACACCTACCTCCGCCACGACGGCTACGAGGGCCTGCGCACGGCGCTGCGCATGCACCCCGACGAGGTGATCGGCACCGTCAAGGAGGCGGGGCTGCGCGGCCGCGGCGGCGCCGGGTTCGCCACCGGGGTCAAGTGGAGTTTCATCCCCCAGGGCGACGGCAAACCCCACTACCTGGTGGTCAACGCCGACGAATCCGAACCGGGCACCTGCAAGGACATGCCCCTGCTGCTGGCCACCCCGCACGCCCTCGTGGAGGGTGCGGTCATCGCCGCATACGCCATCCGCGCCGCGCACGCCTTCGTCTACGTCCGCGGCGAGGTGGTGCCGGTGCTGCGCCGGCTGCAGGCCGCCGTCGCCGAGGCCTACGCCGCCGGCTTCCTCGGCCGCGACATCCTCGGCAGCGGCTACGACCTCGACCTCGTCGTCCACGCCGGCGCCGGGGCCTACATCTGCGGGGAGGAGACCGCGCTCCTGGACTCCCTCGAGGGCCGGCGCGGCCAACCCCGCCTCCGACCCCCGTTCCCCGCCGTCGCGGGGCTGTACGCACGCCCGACCGTCGTCAACAACGTCGAGTCGATCGCGAGCGTGCCGTCGATCCTGCACCACGGGATCGAATGGTTCCGCTCCATGGGAACCGAGAAGTCCCCGGGCTTCACGCTCTACTCCCTGTCCGGTCACGTGGCGACCCCCGGCCAGTACGAGGCGCCCCTGGGCATCACCCTGCGGGAGCTGCTCGACTACGCGGGCGGTGTCCGGGCCGGGCACCGGCTGAAGTTCTGGACCCCCGGCGGCTCGTCGACGCCGCTGTTCACCGACGAGCACCTCGACGTCCCCCTCGACTACGAGGGTGTCGCCGCCGCCGGATCCATGCTGGGCACCAAGGCACTGCAGATCTTCGACGACACCACCTGCGTAGTGCGCGCGGTGCTGCGCTGGAGCGAGTTCTACGCGCACGAGTCCTGCGGCAAGTGCACCCCCTGCCGCGAAGGCACCTACTGGCTCGTGCAGATCCTGCGACGGCTCGAGCGCGGCGACGGAACCGCAACGGACCTGGACACCCTGCTCGACCTCTCCGACAACATCCTCGGCAGGTCGTTCTGCGCACTCGGCGACGGGGCGACCAGCCCCGTCACCTCCTCGATCCGGTACTTCCGCGACGAGTACCTGGCGCACTTCGAGCAGGGCGGCTGCCCGTTCGACCCGCACCTGTCCACCGTCATGGCCGGGGCCGGCGCGAACCGACCGCACGACGGAGGTGCCCGATGAGCGTCCACACCAACCGCGACACCACCGGCCTGCCGCCCGCACCGGACCTGGTCACCGTCGTCGTCGACGGCGTCGAGATCGGCGTCCCGAAAGGCACCCTCGTCATCCGCGCCGCGGAACTGCTCGGCGTCCAGATTCCCCGCTTCTGCGACCACCCGCTGCTCGAACCCGTCGGTGCCTGCCGCCAGTGCCTCGTCGACGTGGAAGGCCAACGCAAACCCGTCGCCTCCTGCACGACCCCGGTCACGGACGGCATGGTCGTGCACACGCAGCTGACCTCCCCGGTGGCGGACAAGGCGCAGAAGGGCGTGATGGAGCTGCTGCTGATCAACCATCCGCTGGACTGCCCGGTCTGCGACAAGGGCGGCGAATGCCCCCTGCAGAACCAGGCCATGTCGAACGGGCGTGCCGAGTCCCGGTTCACCGAGACCAAACGCACGTTCCCCAAACCGATCTCGCTCTCCGCGCAGATCCTCCTGGACCGCGAGCGATGCGTACTCTGCGCCCGGTGCACGCGGTTCTCCCAGCAGATCGCCGGCGACCCCTTCATCGAACTGATGGAACGGGGTGCCCTGCAGCAGGTCGGCATCTACGAGAAGGAACCGTTCGAGTCGTACTTCTCCGGCAACACCGTGCAGATCTGCCCGGTCGGCGCACTCACCGGAGCGGCCTACCGGTTCCGCGCCCGGCCCTTCGACCTCGTGTCGAGCCCGAGCGTGTGCGAACACTGCGCCAGCGGCTGCGCCCAACGCACCGACCACCGGCGCGGCACGGTGCTGCGCCGGCTGGCCGGCGACGACCCGCAGGTCAACGAGGAGTGGAACTGCGACAAGGGCCGATGGGCCTTCACCTACGCCACCCAGCCCGACCGTCTCACCACCCCGCTGGTGCGGGGCGACGACGGCACGCTCACGCCCGCCTCGTGGCGTGACGCCCTGCGCGTCGCCGCCCGTGGCCTGACCGCCGCGCGCGGCCGTACCGGGGTGCTCGTCGGCGGCCGCGTCACCGTCGAGGACGCGTACGCCTACAGCAAGTTCGCCCGGCTCGGCCTCGACACCAACGACATCGATTTCCGGTCGCGGCCGCATTCCGCGGAGGAGGCACAGTTCCTCGCCGCCCGCGTCGCCGGGCGCTGGCCCGGCGCCGGAGCCGTGACGTACGACGACCTCGACAACGCCCCCGCCGTCCTGCTCGTCGGATTCGAACCCGAAGACGAGTCGCCGATCGTGTTCCTGAGACTGCGCAGAGCGGTCCGCAAGGGAGGACTGGCGGTGTCCGCGATCGCACCGTTCGCGAGCCGCGGCCTGACGAAACTGCGCGGACGGCTCCTGCGGGCCGTCCCCGGCACCGAGCCGGACCTGCTCGACACGCTCCGCCTCGGCGCCCGACCCGGCGACCGCGATGTCACCGAGACGGCCGAACTCCTGACCCGACCCGGGGCGGTCGTCCTGGTGGGGGAGCGGACGGCGGCAATCCCGGGCGCCTTGACGGCCGCCGGCCGGCTCGCCGACCACACCGGCGCGCGGCTCGCGTGGATCCCGCGACGGGCCGGGGAACGCGGTGCGCTCGAGGCCGGGGCCCTGCCGGGACTTCTGCCCGGTGCCCGCCCGGTCACCGACGCCGAGGCCCGGCGCCAGGTTGCCGCCGCATGGGGCGTGCCGGACCTGCCGTCCTCCGTCGGCCGGGACACCGGACAGATCCTCGCCGGCGCTGCAACCGGCACCCTCGGGGCCCTGGTGATCGGCGGGGTCGACGTCGACGATCTGCCGGATCCGCACGCCGCCGTCGCCGCGGTCGACGCCGCCGGCTTCGTCGTCAGCCTCGAACTGCGGCGCAGCGCGCTCACCGACCGAGCCGACGTCGTCTTCCCCGTCGCCCCCGCCGTGGAGAAACCCGGAACGTTCCTCGATTGGGAGGGCCGGGAGCGCCCCTTCGCCGCCGCACTGCGCAATACCGGCGCCCTGCCCGATCAGCGGGTGCTCGGCGCGATCGCCGACGAGATGGGGGTCCGCCTCGGGCTCGCCGACGCCGCGGCCGCCGTCGACGAGCTCGTCGCGCTGGGGTCCTGGGACGGCGAAGCCGCCGGGTCACCGGACGTCGCGCCGCGCGGCACGCCGGCGCCCGGCACCGGTGAGGCGGTGCTCGCCGGATGGCGGATGCTTCTCGACCGCGGACGGATGCAGGACGGTGAACCGCATCTCGCCGGGACCGCCCGGCGGCCGGTCGCGCGCCTGTCCGTCGCCACCGCCGCCGAGATCTCGGCGGACGACGGGGACCCGGTGACCGTCGCGACGGACCGCGGCTCGGTCACGCTGCCGCTGGCGGTCACCGACATGCCGGACCGGGTCGTGTGGCTGCCCCTCAACTCGCCGGGGTCCGCGGTGCATCGGCAGCTGGCCGCGTCCGTGGGCGACATCGTCCGGATCGGCCGGGCGGAGCGCTCGTCGCAGGGGGTGGCCGATGAGTGACGTCACGCTGTTCGGCGCTGCGACGGTACCGGGGCCGGGGGTCCTGTCGGCGCAGTCCGGGTACCCCGATCCGGCCGCGTTCGGTCAGGATCCGTGGTGGCTGGTCGTCGGCAAGGCGGTGGCCGTCTTCGTCTTCCTGGTGTTGACGGTGCTCGTCGCCATCCTCGTGGAACGAAAGATATTGGCGCGCATGCAGATGCGCGTCGGACCGAATCGGGTGGGCCCGCGGGGGTTGCTGCAGAGCCTCGCCGACGGCGTCAAACTCGCCCTGAAGGAGGGCATCGTTCCCGCGGGCGTGGACAAACCCATCTACGTCCTCGCGCCGATCATCGCGACGGTGCCGGCGTTCATGGCGTTCGCCGTCATCCCGCTCGGACCGGTGGTCTCCGTCTTCGGCCAGCGCACCCCGCTGCAACTGACCGACCTTCCGGTGGCCGTGCTGTACATCCTCGCTGCGACGTCCATCGGCGTCTACGGCATCGTGCTCGCCGGCTGGGCATCCGGGTCCACCTATCCGCTGCTGGGCGGTCTGCGCTCGACGGCGCAGGTGATCTCGTACGAGATCGCCATGGCGCTCTCGTTCGCGGCCGTCTTCCTGCTGTCGGGCACGCTGTCCACCTCCGGCATCGTCGCCGCCCAGGACGGCACCTGGTACGTCTTCCTGCTCCTGCCCTCGTTCCTCATCTACGTCACGTCCATGGTCGGCGAGACGAACCGGGCACCGTTCGACCTGCCCGAGGCCGAGGGCGAACTCGTCGGCGGCTTCCACACGGAGTACTCGTCGCTGAAGTTCGCGATGTTCATGCTCGCCGAGTACGTCAACATGGTGACGGTCTCGGCGCTGGCCACCACCCTGTTCCTCGGCGGCTGGCGCGCACCGTGGCCGCTGAACATGTGGGAGGGCGCGAACTCCGGCTGGGTGCCGCTGCTGTGGTTCGTCCTCAAGGTGTGGGGATTTTTGTTCCTGTTCGTATGGCTGCGCGGCACGCTGCCGCGGCTGCGCTACGACCAGTTCATGAATCTCGGCTGGAAGGTGCTCATCCCGGTGGCGCTCGGCTGGATCATGGTCGTCGCCGTGATCCGCGTCCTGCGCACGGAGGGCCTGGACCGGTGGCAGATCGTCCTCGCCGCGACCGGCGTGGTCGTCGCCCTGGCAGTGCCGTCGCTGCTGTGGAACCGCATGAGCTCCGGTCGCGTCCGGCCCACCGGCACCCCCGGCGGCCCGGCGGTCACTGCCGAAACCGAGCAACCGTTCGACCCGATGGCCGGCGGCTTCCCCGTCCCGCCGTTACCCGGCCAGACGCTGCCACCGCGGCGTCGGCGCACCCCCGTCACCGCAGCCGCCGAGAGCGGGCGCCGTGGCGATCCGACCACCGAGGAGAATCGCGATGCCTGACTTCCTCGATCCCATCGCCGGATTCGGCGTCACCTTCCGGGCGATGTTCGACAAGGCCCAGACCGAGCGATACCCCGAGCAGAAGGAACCGACCGCACCGCGCTACCACGGCCGCCACCAGCTCAACCGCCACCCCGACGGGCTCGAGAAGTGCATCGGGTGCGAGCTGTGTGCCTGGGCGTGCCCCGCCGACGCCATCTACGTCGAGGGCGCGGACAACACCGACGACGGGCGATACTCGCCGGGGGAGCGCTACGGACGCGTCTACCAGATCAACTACCTGCGCTGCATCGGATGCGGTCTGTGCATCGAGGCCTGCCCGACGCGGGCGTTGACCATGACCAACGAGTACGAGATGGCCGACGACAACCGGACCGACCTGATCTACGACAAGACCAGGCTGCTCGCCCCGCTCGGGCCCGGCATGGTGGCACCACCCCACGACATGTACCCGGGCACGACCGACGAGGACTACTACCTCGGCGCGGTGACCGAGGCCGCGCCCGGCACCACCACGGCCGCTGCCGGGCAGGGGGAGGACGCCGTCGCACCCGACCGGGAACCGACGCAGCCGCGAGGCGGTCGCGATGTGGCGTGACCGGCGGAGAGGGGAGTGGTCTCGATGGACCCGATGACGCCGGCCCTGCTGACGGCCGAAGCCGTCACCCGCACCTCCACCGGCGAGGCCGTGCTGTTCTGGATCCTCGGAACGCTCGCGGTGCTCGGCGCACTCGGCGTCGTCGCCGCGTCCAAGGCCGTCTATTCGGCGATGTTCCTCGCGGTCACCATGATCATCCTCGCGGTGTTCTACATCGCCCAGGATGCGCTGTTCCTCGGAGTCGTGCAGATCGTGGTCTACACGGGGGCGGTGATGATGCTGTTCCTGTTCGTGGTCATGCTCGTCGGCGTCGACTCCTCCGACTCGCTCGTCGAGACGCTGCGCGGCCAGCGGGTCGCCGCGATCGCGGCCGGCCTCGGATTCGGCCTGCTGCTCGTCGGCGGTCTCGGCAACGCCGCCGTCTCCGAGTTCGCCGGCCTCGACGCAGCGAACGCCGCCGGCAACATCACCGGCCTGGCCGAGCTGATCTTCGTGCGGTACGTCTGGGCGTTCGAACTCACCGGCGCCCTGCTGATCACGGCCACGATCGGCGCCATGGTCCTCGCTCACCGGGAACGATTCGGGCTGCGCAAGACCCAGCGGGAATTGTCGCAGGAACGCTTCCGCGCCGGTGGTCGCGCCACCCCGTTGCCGAGTCCCGGTGTCTATGCCCGGCACAACGCCGTCGACGTGCCGGCCCGGCTGCCCGACGGGTCGTACTCGGACCTGTCGGTCAGCGAAGTGCTCCGGCAGCGCGCCGTGACCGTCGACGACGCCGGACCGCGCGAGAGCGACGCACCGCGCGGCGGGTCGTCGGGTGAGGAGGAATCGCGGTGAACCCCGAGAACTACCTGTACCTGTCCGCCCTGTTGTTCACCATCGGCGCGGCCGGCGTCCTGCTGCGCCGCAACGCGATCGTCGTGTTCATGTGCATCGAGTTGATGCTCAACGCCGCGAACCTGGCGTTCGTCACGTTCGCGCGTATGCACGGCAATCTCGACGGCCAGGTCATCGCGTTCTTCACGATGGTCGTCGCCGCCGCCGAGGTCGTCGTCGGCCTCGCGATCATCATGACCATCTTCCGTTCCCGCCGTTCGGTTTCCGTCGACGACGCCAACCTCCTGAAGTACTGACGCCCCCGGACGACACCCGTCCGCCCACGCACGAGGAGGAGACTGTGCCCGAGACGACCGTGCCCGAGAAGACAACCGGCGCCCCGACGGGTGGACCGGCATGAACGGGATCTCGTCGACGGTCTGGCTGCTGCCCGCGCTGCCGCTGTTCGGCGCGGTCGTACTGCTGCTGACCGGCCGGCGCAGCGACACGTGGGGACACCTGCTCGGCTGCGCGACGGCACTGGCCTCGTTCGCGCTCGGCATCGCCCTCTTCGTCGACATGCTCGGCCGCGACACCGCCGACCGCGCCGTGAACCAGGACCTTTTCGAGTGGGTGCCGGTCGCGGGACTGCAGATCGACTTCGGTCTCCAGCTCGACCAGCTGTCGATGTGCTTCGTGCTGCTGATCACCGGCGTCGGCTCGCTCATCCACGTCTACTCCGTCGGGTACATGGCGCACGGCCCCGACCCCTCCGGTCGCTCCGCTGGTTCCGCTGCGGGGGCGTCGGGTCGCTCCGCTGGTTCCGCTGCGGGGGCGTCGGGTCGCTCCGCAGGCTCCGCTGCGGGGGCGTCGGGTCGCTCCGCAGGCTCCGCTCCCGGACGCCGGTTGTTCTTCGCCTACCTCAACCTCTTCCTCGCGGCGATGTTGCTGCTCGTCCTCGCCGACAACTACTTCGGTCTGTACGTGGGCTGGGAAGGCGTCGGTCTCGCCTCGTACCTGCTGATCGGGTTCTGGCAGTACAAACCGTCCGCCGCGACGGCCGCGAAGAAGGCGTTCGTCGTCAACCGTGTCGGCGACATGGGTCTGGCCGTCGCCATGATGATCATGTTCGCGACGTTCGGGTCCGTGACGTTCGACGACGTCTTCGCCGGCGCCGACGGAGCGAGCGACGGCGTGCTCACCGCACTCGGCCTCGTGCTGCTGCTCGCCGCATGCGGCAAGTCCGCCCAGGTGCCCCTGCAGTCCTGGCTCGGTGACGCGATGGAGGGCCCGACACCGGTGTCGGCACTGATCCACGCCGCCACCATGGTCACCGCGGGCGTCTACCTCATCGTCCGGTCCGACGTGCTCTTCGACCTCGCCCCTACCGCGCAACTCGCCGTGGTGATCGTGGGCACGGTGACCCTGCTGTTCGGAGCTGTCATCGGGTGCGCCAAGGACGACATCAAGAAGGCACTCGCCGCCTCGACCATGAGCCAGATCGGCTACATGGTCCTCGCCGCGGGCCTCGGTCCCGCCGGATATGCCTTCGCGATCATGCACCTGCTCACCCACGGCTTCTTCAAGGCCGGCCTGTTCCTCGGGGCCGGATCGGTGATGCACGGGATGAACGACGAGGTGAACATGCGGCACTACGGCGGCCTGCGCACCGTCATGCCGATCACGTTCGTCACCTTCGGTCTCGGCTACCTCGCGATCATCGGCATTCCGCCGTTCGCCGGGTTCTTCTCCAAGGACAAGATCATCGAGGTGGCGTTCGGCGCCGGCGGTGCGGAAGGGATCGTCCTCGGCACGGCAGCCCTGCTCGGGGCCGGCCTCACCGCGTTCTACATGACGCGGGTGATGTTGATGACCTTCTTCGGCAGACGTCGCTGGGCCGCCGACGTCCACCCCCACGAGGCGCCCGCCGTGATGACGGCGCCCATGGTCCTGCTCGCCCTCGGCTCGGTCGGCGCCGGTGCCGCCCTCACTCTTGGCGGGGCGCTGCAGAACTGGCTCGAACCGGTGGTGGGGGCCACGGAGATCGAACACCTGCTCCCGGTGTGGGTGATCACCGCCCTCACCCTCGCCGTCGTGCTCGCCGGTGTCGCGGTGGCCTACCGGCAGTACGCCCGGCGCGAGATCCCCGACGCCGCCCCCGCCGACGTGTCGGCGTTCACCGTCGCCGCCCGCAGGGATCTCTACGGCGACGCCGTCAACGAGGCGGTGTTCATGCGGCCCGGACGGTCCCTGACCACGACCCTGGTGACCGTCGACGACAAGGCCGTCGACGGGGCGGTCGACGGGATCTCCGCCACGGTCGGCGCCCTCTCCGCCCGGATGCGGCACCTGCAGACCGGGTTCGTGCGGTCCTACGGCTTGTCCATGTTGGTAGGCGCGGCCGTCGTGGTCGCGGCGATGATGCTGGGGAGGCTGTAGTGGGCAACTTTCCCTGGTTGACGACCCTGTGGGTGGTGCCGCTCGTCGGCGCCGTCGTCGTCCTGGCGATTCCCGCCCGGATGCGGAGCCTCGCCAAGGGCGCCGCGCTGGCGGTCGCGGCCGTGGTGCTCGTGGTGGCGTGCGTGCTGGCGATCGGATTCGACCCGGCGGGCGAGCAGTACCAGTTCGTCGAATCGCACTCGTGGATCCCGGCCCTGGGCACCCGCTACACGCTGGGCGTGGACGGCATCGCGCTCGTGCTGGTGCTGCTCACCGCGGTGCTGCTTCCGCTGCTGATGCTGGCCGGTTGGAACGACACGACACCGGCCGAGCCCACCGGCACCGCCCGCCCCTCCACGTCGCGGCGAACCACACACCTGTACATGGCGCTGATGCTCTCGGTCGAGGCGATGGTGATGGTCTCGTTCACCGCGCTCGACGTGTTGCTGTTCTACATCTTCTTCGAGGCGATGCTCATCCCGATGTACTTCCTCATCGGGGGCTTCGGGGATCGGCTCGGAGATCGGGGCCGGCGCTCCCGCGCGGCGGTGAAGTTCCTGCTCTACAACCTGTTCGGTGGGCTGATCATGCTGGCCGCGGTGATCGGACTGTACGTGGTGACCGCCCGGCAGGGCGCCGGCACGTTCGACTTCCGGGAGATCGTCGCCGCCGTCACCGACGGCGGTCTCGGTGCCGACACCGTGGTGCTCCACGCCCTATTCCTCGGTTTCATGTTCGCGTTCGCCGTGAAGGCGCCGCTGTGGCCGTTCCACACCTGGCTGCCCGGCGCCGCGGTGCAGGCCACCCCCGCCGGGGCGGTGCTGATGATGGCCGTGGTCGACAAGGTCGGCACGTTCGGCATGCTGCGCTACTGCCTGCAGTTGTTCCCCGAGTCGTCGGTGTACTTCGCGCCCGTGATCGTCACGCTCGCGGTGATCGGCATCGTCTACGGCGCGGCGGTCGCCATCGGTCAGACGGATGTGATGCGTCTGATCGCCTACACCTCGATCTCGCACTTCGGGTTCATCATCCTCGGCATCTTCGCGATGACCAGCCAGGGCCAGGCCGGCTCGACGCTGTACATGGTCAACCACGGCATCTCCACCGCCGCGCTGTTCCTGATCGCCGGGTTCCTCGTCTCCCGGCGCGGATCCCGCGCGATCGCCGCGTACGGCGGCGTCCGCAAGGTCGCCCCCGTCCTGGCCGGGACGTTCCTCGTCGCGGGACTGGCGACCCTGTCCCTGCCGGGCCTGGCACCGTTCGTCAGCGAATTCCTGGTGCTGGTTGGCACCTATCCGCGCTACCAGGTCGCCGCCGTGGTCGCGGTGCTCGCGCTCGTCCTGTCGGCGATCTACGTGTTGTGGCTCTACCAGCGCATGATGACCGGACCGGTCACCGGCGGCAACGAGCACGTGCGCGACCTGGTGCCCCGCGAACTCGCCGTCGTGGTGCCGCTCATCGCGTTGCTCCTCGTCCTGGGCGTCTACCCCAAGCCGGCCCTCGACGTGATCACCCCCGCGGTCGACCAGGTCCTGGTCACCGTCGACCGGCCCGATCCGGAGCCCGCCGCCCCGCCCGAGCCCGTCGCGGGCGGGACCGGCACCGACACCCACGGAGGGACGCACAGGTGACTCCCTTGAACGGAACCCTCGTTCTCGCTCAGGCGATTCCGGCTCCCGACCTCCGCTACGGCCCGCTCTCTCCCATGCTGATCGTGTTCGGGGTGGCCGTTGCCGCGGTGCTCGTCGAGGCGTTCGTTCCCCGCCGCGGCCGGTACGCGAGCCACCTGCTGCTCGCGCTCGGTGGTCTCGGCGCCGCGTTCGTGGCCGTCGTCGTCCTCGCCGCGGGCCTGGACTTCGCCGCCGGCGCCGCACCCGGGTACAGCGCCGCGGTCGACGCCGTCGCGGTCGACGGACCCACCCTGTTCCTGCAGGGCACCATCCTGCTCGTCTCGATCCTCGCAGTGCTGCTCGTCGCCGAACGCGGCATCGAGCCGAATGCCCGCGGTGCCACGCCGGAGGGGCCGGGCGCGGCGGTGGCGACCGGGCGCGGCGGGGCCGACGCGTTCGCCCCGCAGGCGTCCGTGGTGCCGGGCAGCGTCGCCGAGCGCGAGGCCGCCGCGCAGGGGATGTCCCAGACCGAGGTGTTCCCGCTGGTGCTGTTCGCCGTCGGGGGGATGCTGCTGTTCCCGGCGTCGAACGACCTGCTCACCATGTTCATCGCGCTCGAGGTCCTGTCGCTGCCGCTGTACCTGCTGTGCGGCCTGGCCCGTCGGCAGCGCCTGCTCTCCCAGGAAGCGGCCCTGAAGTACTTCCTGCTCGGCGCCTTCTCCTCGGCCTTCTTCCTGTTCGGGGTGGCGCTGCTGTACGGCTACGCGGGCACCGTGCGCCTGGCAGGTATCGCCGACGCCGTCGCCGTCCGCGCGGACGGCGACGCGCTGGTGGTGATCGGTGCGGCGATGCTCGCGGTGGGTCTGCTTTTCAAGATCGGCGCGGTGCCGTTCCATTCCTGGGTCCCCGACGTCTATCAGGGGGCCCCCACGCCGATCACCGCCTTCATGGCGGCGGCCACCAAGATCGCGGCGTTCGGCGCGATGCTACGCGTGTTCTACGTGGCGCTGCCCGGACTGCGAGACGACTGGCGTCCCCTGCTGTGGGGCGTGGCGATCCTGACGATGGTGGCGGGCTCGGTGCTGGCCGTGACGCAGAACGACGTCAAACGGATGCTGGCCTACTCGTCGGTCGCCCACGCCGGTTTCATCCTCACCGGTCTGATCGCCGCCGACCGGGCCGGGCTGGCGTCGACGATGTTCTACCTGTTCGCGTACGGCTTCAGCACTCTCGGTGCGTTCGCCGTCGTGACCCTGGTCCGCGACGACCTCGGGGAGGCGACCCACCTGTCCCGCTGGGCGGGCCTCGGGCGGCGCTCGCCGCTCGTCGGCGCGGTGTTCGCCCTGTTCCTGCTCGCGTTCGCCGGCATCCCGCTCACCAGCGGGTTCGTCAGCAAGTTCGCCGTCTTCGGGGCGGCGGCGGGCGGCGGCGCCGTTCCGCTCGTGATCGTCGGCGTGGTCAGCAGCGCCGTCGCGGCGTACTTCTACGTGCGCGTCATCGTGCTGATGTTCTTCGACGAGCCGGACCGCGACGCTCCCGCGGTCGTGGCGCCCAGCGCCCTGACGACCGTCACGATCGCCGCCGGGGCGGTGGTGACCGTGGCGCTCGGCGTCTTCCCGCAGCCGTTGCTCGAGCTGGTGGACCGGGTCGCGGTGTTCCTCGGTTGACGGTTCCGTGACGAGCGCGGGGATCCGGGCGGACGAGGACGCAGCCGCCGAACACGAACGCGGCCGCCCGCGCCGAAACCGCCGCCGCCCGCGCCCAAGTCGACGCTGCCCGCGAACACGCCGACGAACTGCGCACCGAACTACGCGGACTCCGTTCCACAACCTCGGGTCCGAGCGAGTCGCGATGACCCCGGAGGGGTGCACTCCTGTCCCCGTGCCGGCACCCGGCGAGCGGTCGACTCGGGTGGGGGCCGTCTTCGCGCGGGGCCGGGCAGGGGATGTGGCCGGGTGGGTGCTCGGTGAGACCGCCCCAGCCGGTGCCACGCCCGCGGTGTATGTCGGGCAGTTGCCGGCGCCGGGGTCGTAGCTTCGGTTACCCCGGGCTCCCGGTGCGGGAGTCGGTCCCGTCGCTGTTTGCCCTGACATGGTTGTCTAGAGCGTCGCTCCCTGCATCTCGATGCCGGGCGGAATCGGGGTGCTGTTCGCAGGTGAGGTCATCGCGTCCTCCTGTGTCGATAGCCCTTGCCGAGATTCTCCGCCGCCGACCCGACGGCTCGCGCCACCTACTCAGGATGCGCCGTCTCAGCCTTCACTGTCTGCCGGATCGGCGAGGAGGAACGGGCGGCCAGATGTTCATGTCGTCTCCAGGGGCGGGCGGACCTGCCAGTCGACCGTCTGTCCCACCGCCTGCGCGTACCGTTCGAGGGTGGACAGGCGCGGATCGAGATCGCCGCGCTCGAGTCGGGCCACCGCCGACTGGGAGGTGCCCATCCGGGCCGCGACCAGGGTCTGGCTCAGTCCCTGCCGTCGCCGGGCCGCCGCCAGCTCGTCCACCAGCGCTCGCCGCCTATCGGAGAGACGGTCCACACCCGGGAACGACGTTCGACGAGGCGACGTCGACATATCGGCAATGCTATCTCGGCAATGCGCTACCGGACAGCGCCGTCGCCACGCCCCTTGACACGGGCGGCGCCCGGAACGATCCTCGACCCATTCCGAGACGGTCCCGCGTCCCGGGTCGATACGGAGCGCGCCATGACAATGCCTCGAATTCCGGATACGCGACGGTCGTACCTGCGGGTGCGGGACGTCGATCTGTACTGCGAGGACACCGGCGGTGAGGGCGAGCCCATCCTGTTCCTGCACGGGTTCTTCTTCGACGGGCGAATGTACGAGGCGCAGATCGCGGCGCTGCGGGATCGGTACCGCTGCCTCACCCTCGACTTCCGGGGACAGGGCCGATCCGGGCACGCCCGGACCGGATTCCAGCTCGAGCAGCTCACCGCCGACGTGCTCACCGTGATCCGGCGGCTCGACCTCGCACCCGCGCATCTGGTGGGGCTGTCGATGGGGGGCTTCGTCGGCATGCGCATCGGCGCGCGGGAACCGGACCTGTTGCGCTCGCTGACCCTGCTCAACACCGGCGCGACGCCGCATCCGCCCGTGAGGTACCCGCTGCACCTTGCCCTCACGGCCGTGGCCCGGCTTCTCGGGCCGTCGCCGGCCCTCGTGCTGCGCGGCATCGAGAAGGAACTCTACGGCGAACCGTTCCGCACCGACCCCGGCCGGGAGGCCGAGCGTGAGGTGTGGCGCAGGCGGTGGGCGACGGCCGACCGGTCGTCACTGGCGAACACGATGCTCGGCATGATGGTCCGCCCCGACATCCGGGACGAGCTGCCCGCGGTGAGCGTGCCGACGCTGATCGTCGCGGGACAACTGGATGTCGAGATGCCGCCGCGTCTCGCCCGCGAGATGCACGCGCTGATCCCGGGCTCGCGACTGGTGGAACTCGACGGGGTGGGCCACAGTTCGACGCTGGAGGACCCGGCCCGGGTCACCGGGATCCTGGAGAGCTTCCTCGCCGAGATCGGCTGACCGAGGGCCCCGGATGTGGTCGTGGCCGCCGGTCCGTCCCGCACCCGGGCGACGGCGCCGTCACGACCTGCGCCCCCTAAATCGGACGGAACCCCGCCCCGGCCCCGCCCCGCGCATCGGCGTCGCCGACGACGGCCGTCATGCTCGTGCCGACCTCCGGACCGAGGCAGGCAACGGTGAGATAGCCGTTCACCATGCCGACGAGCGTGGTTCCGACCACCACCGGGCCTCCCGAGTCGCCGAGGTCGACGCACGTCTGCGTCCAGGTCTGCCCCGAACCGAACACATCGCCGTAGGCCACCCCGCAGGTCTGCCCCGTGGTGCGGCCCTGCTTGCAGACGATGTCCGGGAACTGCGCCGGACCCCCGATCCCCGTGATCGTCGTGTTTCCCACCCGATTCACGGGAACCACCTTCGCCGGCTCGAACACGATCACCGCGTAGTCCAAGTCCGCATCGGTGTAGGCGATCGTGCCGACCACACCGGCGTCCGGATCCGCCTCCGAGGCGACCGTGGAACCGGCGTTTCCGCAGTGTCCCGCCGTGAATCCGACCAGCCGGCCCCCGGAATCGGGACCGATCGTGGTGAGGGTGCAGTAGTTCCGGCCGTCCATGACGATGCCGGAGCCGCCGCCGAGGACGGCCGGATCGGCGGCCGCTGCAACACCGGTGCCGGCGAGCAGCGACGCGCCGACGGCGAGAACGAGGATGCCGAGTCTCATGGCGGGTGTCTCCCGAAGGTCGAGCGAACGAGCCGGACACGCGCAGGAACGGGAGGGTCGCGCGTACGATCCACCGCCCTCGGGCGCTGTTTCTCGATCATCCGCCGCACCGGGTGCTGTTCGCAGCGTTTTTCGGGACGGAGAGCGCGGCGGGAGTCGACCCGGGACGGGGGAACGACCGCTCCCGGTCCCGGTCGGCCGGCCGGCGTTCCGCGGCGGTTTCGGGGAATCGTCCATGCCGCCGGGGCGTCGACCTCGAACCTTGCCGGCCGGACGTGGAACCGCTCATCGACCCAGTCCGGTTTCCGCGCCTGCCGCAGGCGCGCATCGGCTTCGGCGTACTTCGGAGCGGTCACCAGCCCGCCGACCCGGGGATTCCTTTGAACGGGCCGACGACCGAGCTGGTGATCCAGCCGCCGTAGAAACCGCCCGGTTGCGGGACCACCTCCTCGCCGTCGACGGTGCACCGGTCGACCTGGGCGGCCATCACCGCGACCGCCCCGGCGAGCGCCCGGAAGGCGGGGGAGGGATCGCGGTAGGTCCACGCCGCTTTCGGCGCGACCCGCGAGGCGGTCACCAGGTCGTAGTAGCTCGCCCTGCCCTTCCACTCGCACCACGACGAGCCCGGCGTCTCCCGCAGCACCCCGTCGGCGAAGGCTTCGGCGGGAAGGTAGTAGGTCGGCGGATGGCTGGTCTCCAGTACCCGCCAGGCGCGCGTGGTCGACGCGATGGTCCGGCCGCCCAGTTCCACGGTGATCGAGCCGGTGAAGGTCTCGAGGCGGGGCGGTCGGGGGTAGTCCCAGACCGACTCCTGCCCCGCAGCAGGTTCGACGGGTTCCGGCCGGGTTGTCACGGCGACCTCCTCGTGGTCACCTCCCCAGGGTACGAGGACGACCGAGGCGCCGGGGCTGCCGGGCGGGTGCCGGGCAACCGAGATGCCCCTGCGTTCCTGGGCGGCGAGCCAGGACCGCAGCACTGCGCGGCTCGCCGGTTCCGAGCCGTCGGGGCCGACGCGACCGGTCGATCCGTCCTCGGCCGTGTCGGTGTCCTCCGTTCCGGAGGGTGTCGGTGTCCTCCGTTCCGGAGGGTGTCGGGGGACCGCTCAGAACAGTCGCCGCATGATCTTCAGCGCAGCCTGGGTGTAGGGCGGGTAGTTCATCGCCGGATCCGGGCGGAACGGTTTGGCGAGCACCGCCTTGCGGTGGCTGAGCGCCTCGAAACCGTAGCGTCCGTGGTATGCCCCCATTCCGCTGGCACCCACGCCACCGAACGGCAGTTGTGGCGCGAGGACGTGCATGCCGACGTGGTTGATCACCACGGCACCCGCGCTGATTTGCTGCGTGATCTTCCTCTGGGTGCTCAGCGACTTGGAGAACACGTACGCTGCAAGGGGTTTGGGGCGGGCACCGACGAAGTCGAGGGCTGCGTCGACCGAGTCGACGGTGAGAATCGGCAGGATGGGCCCGAAGACCTCGTCCGTCATGACCGCGTCGTCGGGTGCCGGATCGACGATCACGGTCGGTTCGACCGTGAGAGAGTCACGATCGCACCTGCCGCCGGTGACGATGCGCCCGGTCGTGGACTCCAGATACGCCTCGAGCCGATCGAAGTGACGCTGGTTGACTACCCGCATCCCCGGCTGCGGTTCCTCGCTGCGGAACAGGGCGATCGTGTCGACGATCGTGTCGACGAGCGCGTCGCGGACGGACCGCTCGACCAGTACGTAGTCGGGCGCGATGCAGCTCTGTCCGGAATTGAGGAGTATGACCCAGGCGATACGCCGCGCGGTGACCTCGAGATCGGCGTCCTCGGCGACGACGACGGGAGACTTGCCACCGAGCTCGAGGATCACCGGCGTGAGCTGCGGGGCGGCGGCGGCCATGATCTTGCGGCCCACCTCGGTGCCGCCGGTGTACAGGGCGAGATCGAAACCCTGCGCGAGCAGACTCTGGGTGAGCTCGGCATCGCCTTCGGCGACCACGACGGCCTCCGGGTCGAGGTGGTGCGGAATCAGCCGGGCGAGCAGCGCGGACGTGGCGGGGGCCAGTTCCGACGGTTTGATCACGGCACAATTCCCGGCGGCCACTGCCGCGACGAGCGGACCGAGCGTCAGATACACCGGGTAGTTCCACGGTGCGATGATCAGGACCACTCCCATCGGCTCGTACTGCACCCAGCCGAGTGCGGGAAACTGGTTGAGCGACAAGGGCTTCGGTCGAGGAAGCATCCAGCGCCGGACCCGCTTGCGGGCGTAGGCGGCTTCGGCCCGGGTGGAAGCGAGGTCGGCGAGCCAGGCTTCGACCGCGTTTCGGCCCAGGTCCTCCTGTAGGGCGGCCGCAATCTCGGCCTCGCGCTCGTCGGCGAGTTTCTCGATGCCGCGGAGCTGGCGGATGCGCCATTCGGCATCGCGCGTGCGTCCGGTCGCGTAGGCCTTCCGCAGCCGGGCCAGCAGTTCTGCCGATGTGTCGGTATCTGTGACGGTCACGGGGTCCTCCAGGCGAAAGTCGAGGGTTGATGTGCGGTGGGCTTGTCGCGGCGGAACGGCGGAACGGCGGACGGCGACACGGGCGGCCGGGGCGAGGTCGACGACGACAGAACCTCGGGTGCGGGCCGTCGCGATGCGCCGGCGCAAGCAGCACCCGGGCGGCGGCCCGAGCCCGCGGCGGCGGGTGGCACCGAGTCGGGCGGTGCCGCGCCGACGCTCTGTGCCCTGACATCCGGCTCGGTGCCCTGACATCCGGCTCGGTGCCCTGACATCCGGAGCGATGCCCATCGCCACAGTCTAGGACCGCTGGTGCCCTGCGGATACGTGTCGGTCGGCCCACGTCGGTGCGCGGCAAGAGCCCGACGAACAACTCGATCGGAAGGCCGCGGAGGTCCCCGAGCGCTCCGGACGGTATTCGTCCGAGGCGCGCCCACAGTCGTCTCGCACGCCGCACCGGTCACACTCGCACGAGCAGATCGCTGTGTCCGGGTGGGGGGCGGCGGATACCATCGAGTTCTCGGCGCAGGCACGACGGCTCTCGGATTGGAGCTCGATTATGGCCGATGATGCGAAGCTCCTCGACTATCTGAAACGGGTGACCGCAGAGCTCTATCAGGCCCGGGAGAAGCTTCGCGAGGTCGAAGGGGTGAGCCGCGAACCGATCGCCGTCGTCGGGATGGGGTGCCGGTTCCCCGGCGGGGTCCGCTCCCCACAGGACCTGTGGCACCTGGTGGAATCCGGTACGGAGACCGTCGCCGCATTCCCCGCGGACCGCGGTTGGGAAGCGGCGGACCTCTACGATCCGACGGGCCGGCAGGCCGGCCGGACGTACACGGTGCACGGCAGCTTTCTCGACGATGCGGCGGGTTTCGACCCGGAGGTCTTCGGCATCTCGCCTCGCGAAGCACTGGCGATGGACCCGCAGCAGCGACTCCTGCTCGAGACGAGCTGGGAGACCTTCGAGCACGCCGGCATCGATCCGCGATCCGTGCACGGCAGGCAGATCGGCGTCTTCACCGGTCTGTCCGGGATCGACTACTCGGCACGGGCGGGCGGCGCCCCGCCCGAGGAACTCGCGGGCTACTTCATCACCGGCACCGCGATGAGCGTCGCCTCCGGTCGTGTCGCCTACAGCTTCGGACTGAACGGACCCGCGATCACCGTCGACACGGCGTGCTCGTCGTCCCTGGTGTCCGTCCACCTCGCCATGCAGGCGCTGCGCCACGGCGAGTGCGAACTCGCCCTCGCCGGCGGGGCGACCGTCATGTCGACGCCCGCGGTGTTCGTCGAGTTCAGCCGGCAGCGTGGACTGGCCCGAGACGGGCGCTGCAAGGCATTCGCCGCCGCGGCCGACGGCACGGCGTGGGGCGAAGGCGTCGCGATCCTCGCGCTGGAACGCCTGTCCGACGCCCAGCGCAACGACCACCGGATCCTCGCCGTCGTCCGCGGCAGCGCGGTGAACCAGGACGGCGCCAGCAACGGCCTGACCGCCCCGAACAAGCAGGCCCAGGAACGGGTGATCCGGCAGGCCCTGGCCGACGCCGGACTCGGCCCGGCCGACGTCGACGCGGTCGAAGCCCACGGCACCGGCACCACGCTGGGCGATCCCATCGAGGCGTCCGCCCTGCTGGCCGGCTACGGCCGCGATCGGCCCCCCGACCGGCCGTTGTGGCTCGGTTCGGTGAAGTCGAACCTCGGGCACACCCAGGCCGCCGCCGGAGTGGCCGGCGTGATCAAGATGATCATGGCGATGCGTCACGGTGTGCTGCCGAAGACGCTGCACGTCGACCGTCCCACCCCCCACGTCGACTGGACCGCCGGATCGGTGTCCCTGCTCACCGAGAACCGGGAATGGCCGGCGACCGACCGGCCCCGCCGCGCGGCGGTCTCCTCGTTCGGCATCAGCGGCACGAACGCCCACGTCGTGCTGGAACAACCGGCCCCACCGCCGGACGCTGCGCCCCCCGAGGGGACCGACGGCTCGGACGACGTCGTGGCCTGGTTCGTGTCGGGCCACACCGAACCGGCGCTGCGCGCGCAGGCGCACCGGCTGCGGGACCACGTCGCCGGCCACCCCGAGCTGACCCCCGCGCAGGTGGCCGGCCCGCTGCTGACCTCCCGCGCGACCTTCCACCACCGCGCCGCCGTGCTCGGCGCCGACCCGCGCGCCCTGCTGTCCGGTCTCGACGCGCTCGGCCGAGGCGCCCCCGACCCCGGGGTGATCACCGGCGTCGCGGTCGAGGCGGGCGACCGGCCGGTGTTCGTCTTTCCCGGGCAGGGCGCGCAGTGGGTCGGCATGGCCACCGCACTGCTGGAATCCTCCCCGCTGTTCGCCGACAGCCTGCGCGAGTGCGCCGACGCCCTCGCCCCGCACACCGAGTTCGCGCTGCTCGACGTGCTCCGCGACCGCGATCCGTCCGCCCTGGACCGGGCCGACGTCGTGCAACCGGCGCTGTTCGCGGTGATGGTCGGGCTTGCGCGGCTGTGGCAGGCACACGGCGTCGAACCGGCGGCCGTGGTCGGACACTCGCAGGGCGAGATCGCCGCCGCCCACGTCGCCGGCGCGCTGACCCTGCCCGACGCGGCGCTCGCCGTCGCGGCCCGCAGCCGCGTGATCACGGAATCGGCCCGCCGCGGCGGTGGCATGGCGTCGGTGGGTCTGCCGGCGGACGCCGTGCGGCAGCAGATCGAACCCTGGGCCGGGACCGTCAGGGTGGCGGCGATCAACGGTCCGGCCGCGACGGTCGTGTCCGGCCCCGGCGACGCCCTCGAGGTGCTGGTCGCGCGGTGGCAGGCCGACGGTGTCCAGGCCCGGCGCATCACCGTGGACTACGCCTCCCACTGCGCGGACGTCTCGGTGCTGCGCCGGCCCATTCTCGACGCTCTCGCCCCGATCACCCCGCAGCGTTCGCGGATCCCGTTCTACTCGACGGTGACCGGGGACGTGATGGACGGCACCGCACTCGACGCCGACTACTGGTACCGGAACCTGCGCCGACCGGTGCGCTTCGAAGACGCGACGAGGTCCCTGGCCCGCGACGGGTACCGGCTGTTCGTCGAGTCGGGCAGCCATCCGGTCCTGACCGTGCCGCTGCAGGAGACCCTGGACGCGGCCGGCGTCGCGGGTCGCGCCCTCGGCACCCTCCGCCGCGACCGGGCGGGCCTGCGTCAGTTCACCGCCGCCCTCGCCGAGGCACACGTGTCCGGGGCGCACATCGAGTGGGGCCGGGTCGGGTGGGCTCGCCGCGCCGGTCACCGGCAATGGGTGGACCTGCCCACGTATGCCTTCCAGCATCGCCGCTACTGGCTGGACGGGGGCGCGCCCCGACGTGATGCCGCAGCCGGCATGGACGCCGGGGACCACCCGATGCTCGCCGCCTCGGTCGAGCTCGGCGACGGTCGCGGCGCCGTGTTCACCGGCGTGCTGTCGCCGCACCGACTGCCGTGGCTGAACGAGCACGCCGTGGACGGCACCGTCGTGCTGCCCGGCACGGCGTTCGTCGAACTCGCCCTGCACGCCGGGCACCGCGCCGGCTGCAGCCGTCTCGCGGAACTCACCCTCGAGACACCCGCGGCGATTCCCACCGGTGGGGAGCTCGCGGTGCAGGTCGCCGTCCTCACCGCCGACGACGCCGGGCACCGCACGGTGTCGGTGCACTCCCGTCCGGCGGACGCCGCGGCGCAGACCCCGTGGACCCGGCACGCCGTCGGCACCCTCACGGCGGCGGTACACACCGCGCCCGTTCCGATCCGGCCGTGGCCCCCGGCCGATGCGACGCCGATCGACGTGAGCGGCCTGTACGACGCGCTCGACGAGACCGGATACGGGTACGGGCCGACGTTCCGGGGCCTGCGCGCGGCGTGGCGCCGCGGTGACGACCTGTACGGGGAGGTGCGCCTCGGGGGAGAGGACCCCGCCGCGACGGTCGCCGGGTACGGGATCCATCCGGCGGTGTTCGACGCGGCACTGCACCTGATCGCGTTCGCCGCCGCCGCGGCCGGCGCCCGCGACCTGCGGCTGCCGTTCGCCTGGGACGACGTGCAGCTGCACGCCGTCGGCGCCGTCGCCCTGCGCGTGCACATCGCCCCGGCCGGACCCGAACGGTACCGGGTGGCCGCGTACGACACCGCCGGCAATCGCGTGCTGACCGCGCAGTCGCTCGCGCTGCGGCCGTTCGCCGGTCCGCGCACGCCGGCCGCCGCGACCGGCACCGGCCTCTACCGCGTGGAGTGGATCCCGGTCGACGCCGGCGCCGCGCCGACGGCGGATCTCACCCCGCTCGGGGAGGCGCTCACCGGCGGCGATCCCGCCGGCCGCGCCCTGCTGCTGGCCGGGGAACCGGGCGACGAACCCGACGTGCCGACGCGCGCGCACGCCGCCGCGGAGGCGGCGTTGCGGGCGGTACAGGCGTGGCTCGCCGACGACCGTCTCGCCGAGACCCGACTGCTGGTGACGACGCGGCGCGCCGTGACGGTCGCCGACGACGAACCGATCGACGTCTGCGCCGCGCCCGTGTGGGGGCTGATCGGTGCGGTGCAGAACGAACACCCGGACCGGATCACCCTGGTGGACCTGGACCGGCCGCCCGGTGACCTTCCCGATCCCGGTGTGCTGTCCGCGGCCCTGGCCTGCAACGAACCACAACTGGCGGTCCGCGCCGGGACACTCCTCGCGCCCATGCTCGCGCCGGCGGCGCCCACCACCGATGCGCCGCACGGGGATCCGGTGCCGTTCGGCCCCGACGGCACCGTCGTCGTCACCGGCGGCACCGGCACCATCGGCCGGCTCGTCGCCCGTCACCTCGTGCGGCGGTACGGGGTGCGCCGGCTCGTGCTGACCGGCCGACACACGGTCCGCGCCGAGCGGGCAGCGGAACTCCGCGCCGAGTTCGCCGACGCGGGCGCCGAGATCCGCGCCGTGGCCTGCGACGTGGCCGATCGAGCCGCGGTGGCGGCCTTGCTCGATGCGGTCCCCGACCTGTCGGGTGTCGTCCACGCCGCCGGGGTGCTCGACGACGCCACCGCCGCCACCTTGACTCCGGACCAGCTGCACGCCGTCCTGCGCCCCAAGGTGGACGGTGCCTGGCATCTGCACGAGCTCACGCGCGATCGCGGTCTCGCGGCGTTCGTGCTGTTCTCCTCCGCGGCGGGTGTGCTCGGCGGCGCCGGCCAGGCGAACTACGCGGCGGCCAACGTCTTCCTCGACGCGCTCGCGCAGCACCGCCGCGCCGAGGGGCTACCGGGACTGTCCCTGGCCTGGGGGCTGTGGGACCGACCCAGCGGGATGACCGCCCATCTGAATGCGGCCGATCTGGATCGGTTGCAGCGCACCGGCATAGACACCCTCACCCCGGAGGCCGGGCTGGCCCTGTTCGATGCGGCACTCGCCGCGAACCGTGCGTTGACGGTGCCGATACGGCTCTCCACGCCCTCCCGCAGGCCCGACGGCGAGGCCCTTCCCCCGATCCTGCGCCGAGTGCTCGGCCCGTCCCGCCGGCGCGCCGCGGCCGCCCCGTCGGCCCCCGGCCTCGCCGACGAGCTGCGCGCGCTCGACCCCGCCGAGCGGCACGCCCGGGTCCTCGACATCGTCACCACGCACGTTGCGGCGGTGCTCGGCCACGACGGGAAGGAGGCCATCGATCCGGAGCGTGCCTTCAAGCACCTCGGCTTCGACTCGCTCACCGCGGTGCAGCTACGCAACCAGCTGACGACGGCCACCGGGGTGCGGCTGGCCGCGACGGTGGTGTTCGACCACCCCACCGCGGACGCGCTCGCCCGCGAGATCGCGGCCCGGCTGCTCGGCCCCGAGGACGACCCGCACCCGGCCCCCGCGGCGCGCCGGCACCGCGACGACGACCCGATCGCGATCGTGGGAATGGCCTGCCGATACCCCGGTGGGGTCTCCTGCCCGGACGAGCTGTGGCGCCTCGTCCGCGACGGCCGCGACGCCGTGGGCGCGTACCCCGACAACCGCGGCTGGAACCTCGACGAGGTGTACGACCCGGATCCCGAGCGCAGCGGCACGACCTACATGCGGGCCGGCGGCTTCCTCCACGACGCCGACCGGTTCGACGCCGCGTTCTTCGGGATCAGCCCCCGCGAGGCCGTCGCGATGGACCCGCAACACCGACTGCTACTCGAAAGCGCCTGGGAAGCACTGGAACACGCGCGAATCCCGCCGAACTCACCCGGTCTCACCGACACCGGCGTGTACGTCGGAATGATGGGCGGCGACTACGGATTCCACCTCATGACCCGGCGACACACCGACGCCGAGGGCTACCTCATGACGGGCACCAGCAACAGCGTCGCCTCCGGCCGGATCGCCTACTCGCTCGGCTTCACCGGTCCCGCGGTCACCGTCGACACCGCGTGTTCGTCGTCGTTGGTGGCGCTGCACCTCGCGGCACGGGCACTGCGCGACGGCGAATGCACCCTCGCGCTGGCCGGCGGGGCGACGGTGATGGCGACCCCCGGCGTGCTGATCGAGTTCAGCCGCCAACGCGGACTCGCCCCGGACGGGCGGTGCAAACCGTTCTCCGATCGAGCGGACGGCACCGGGCTCAGCGAGGGCGCGGGCATGGTCGTGCTCGAGCGGCTGAGCGACGCCCAGCGCCACGGCCACCGGGTGCTGGCCCTGATCCGCGGCTCCGCGGTCAACCAGGACGGCGCCTCCAACGGCCTCACCGCCCCGAACGGTCCGTCGCAGGAACGGGTGATCCGGCAGGCGCTGGCCGACGCCGCCCTCGACCCCGCCGACATCGACGCGGTGGAGGCCCACGGCACCGGCACGACACTCGGCGACCCGATCGAAGCCCAAGCGGTGCTCGCCACCTACGGGCAGCAACGCGACGGCCGGCCGCTGCGGCTGGGGTCGGTGAAGTCGAACATCGGCCACTCCCAGGCGGCGGCCGGGGTGGCCGGCGTGATCAAGATGGTGATGGCGATGCGGCACGGCGTGCTGCCGCCGAGCCTGCACAGCGACGCCCCGACCCGGCACGTCGACTGGACCGCCGGCGAGGTCGCCCTGCTCGCCGACCCGATCGCGTGGCCGCAGACCGGACGACCCCGCCGCGCCGGCGTCTCCTCGTTCGGCATCAGCGGCACCAACGCCCACCTGATCCTCGAGCAGCCCCCCGACGTCGCCGCCCCACCGGCCCCGCCCCGGCCGGCGTCGCCCCTGGTGTGGGTGCTCGCCGCCAAGACCGACGAGGCGCTGCGCGCGCAGGCCGCCCGGCTGACCGACCTCCTCGACACGCAGTCCCCGCCCGACCCCGCCGACCTCGCCTACTCGCTGGCCACCACCCGGTCCGGCTTCACGCACCGCGCCGCCGTCACCGGCGAGACGCTCGCCGACCTGCGCGACGGCCTGACCCGCCTCGCCGAGGGACGCGCAGGCGGCAACGCCGTCACCGGGACGAGCACCCGTGGGAAGACGGCGTTCATGTTCACCGGCCAGGGCGCGCAGCGGATCGGAATGGGCCGCGGCCTCTACGACACCTACCCGGTGTTCGCCCGCGCCCTGGACGAGACCTGCGCCGCGCTCGACGAACACGTCGACACCCCGATCCGGCAGGTGCTCCGGGGCGACGCGGACGACGCCGCCGCGAAACTCGACCGCACCGAGTACACCCAGCCGGCCCTGTTCGCCGTCGAGGTCGCCCTCTACCGACTACTGCGGGAATGGGGCCTCACACCCGACTACCTGATCGGGCATTCGATCGGAGAACTCGCCGCGGCCCACGTCGCGGGCGTGTTCAGCCTGCCCGACGCCGCCGCCCTGGTGGCCGCGCGCGGACGACTGATGCAGGCCACCGCCCCCGGGGCGATGATCGCCGTCCGGGCACGCCCGGAGGACATCCGGTCGCGGATCGACGGCCGAGTCGACCTCGCCGCGGTCAACGGCGCCGAATCCGTGGTGCTCGCGGGGGCCGCGGCCGACGTGCACACCGTCGCCGCCGAACTGTCCACCGCAGGGATCCCGGTCACCCCGCTGCGGGTCGAACGCGCATTCCACTCGGCGCTGATGGACCCCGTCCTCGACGAGTTCACCACCGTCGTGTCGAGCACGGCGGCGCAGCCGCCGACGATCCCCGTCGTCTCCACCCTCACCGGGCGCGTCGCCACGGCCGAGGAACTGACGTCACCGCAGTACTGGCGCCGGCACCTCCGCGACGCCGTGCGCTTCCACGACGGCATGCGCACCCTCGCCGAACTCGGCGTCACCCGCTGCGTCGAGATCGGACCCGGCGCGGGCCTGGCCGCCCACGCCGCCGAGGTCGTCGCGCACCCGATCGCCGCGCTGCCCGGGCGCGGGGACGACGCCCGGGGGTTCGTCGAGGCGGTCGCCGCCGCGTCCGTGCAGGGCCTGACGATCGACTGGGATCGGGTGCTGCCCGGCCGCCCGGTGGACCTGCCCACGTACGCCTTCCGGCGCCGCTCCTTCTGGCCGTCGGCGCCCGCACGCACCAGCGGTGATCCGACGGAGCTGGGGTTGAGCCCCGCGGAGCATCCGCTGCTCGGCGCGGCCGTGACCCTCGACGACGACACCACCGTGTTCACCGGAGCGCTGTCCCGGCACCGGGATTCGTCGCTCGCGGCGCCGCAGCCCGACGACGGCGCTCCACCGACCGACGCTCCGCAGACGCTGATACCAGCCGTCCTGGTCGAGCTGACCCTGCACGCCGCCCACCACGTCGGGTGCGAGCGCATCGCCACTCTCACGCTGCACCACCCCCTGGTCCTCCCGGCCGCGGGGCTGCTGCCGATCCGGGTGCTCGTGTCGCCCGCCGGCGACGACGGCGCGCGCACCGTCACCGTCTCGTCGAACATCGGACCGGCCGACGGCCCCTGGGTGCGGAACGCGTCGGCGACCGTCGACGACGTGCCCGCAGCGCCACCGGACCGGCTCCCGGGCGACACCGCGACCGAGGTGCGCCTCGACGACGACCTCGACCCGAGCGGCTTCGGCATCCATCCGCACCTGCTGCAGGCGGCGCTCGACCCCGTCCTCGGCCCGGACGACTGGCCGCTGACCTGGTCGGGAACCCGGCTCCACCGCACCGGTGCGCGGGCGGTGTCGGTGCGGTTCGGGACGGGCGAGGACGGGCGGCATCGCGTCGTCGCCGCCGATGCCGACGGCGCGCCGGTGCTGACCGTCGAGGCGCTGCACGTGACACCCCGGGCGGACGACGGGCACGGCGCGGGCCCGTCCGGCGCGCGGCGACTGCACCGGCTGGCCTGGACCCGAATCGACGACGTCCCGTCCGCGCCGCCGCCCGGGCCGCTGGTCGTGCTCGGCGACGCGGATCTGGGCTCGAGCTTCCCGCGCTGTCCCGACGCGGCGGCGCTGCGCACCGCGAGGGCAGCCGCTCCCGACGACGGGCGGCCCTGGACGGTGCTGGTGGGATGCGGCACCGACGGCGACCCGGGGCCGGAGGCGACCCACCGCCTGTGCGCCCGGACGCTGCGACTGCTGCAGGACTGGCTCGACGACGCCGAGTTCGCCGACAGCGTGCTGGTGGTCGTCACCCGCAACGCGGCGGCCACCGGGGAGGAGGCCGACGGGCACGACGTCGACCTCGCGGCTGCGGCCGTGTGGGGTCTGGTGGGCTCCGCGCAGAACGAGAACCCGGGGCGGTTCGTGCTGCTCGACCTCGACCGGGAGACGGACGTGGACGTGGCGATCACGTCGGCCGTGGCCAGCGGGGAACCGCAGGTCGCGGTCCGGGACCGAACGGTGCTCGTGCCCCGACTGCGGCGCATGCCGGCCGTCGAGCGGTCCGGACCGCTGTTCGATCCCCGCGGCACCGTGCTCGTCACCGGCGGCACCGGCACGCTGGGAACGTCGGTGGCGCGCCACCTCGTCAGCGCACACGGGGCGCGGCACCTGGTGCTGACGAGCCGGCGCGGACCCGACGCCGAGGGAAGTGACCGGCTGTGCCGCGAACTGCGCGGTGCGGGCGCCGAGGTGACCGTCGTTGCCTGCGACACCGCCGACGAGGCGGCACTGGCGGGGCTGTTGGCCCGGATCCCCGCCGAGCACCCCCTGACCGCGGTGATCCACGCGGCCGGTGTCCTCGACGACGCCACGCTCACCTCGCTCACTCCCGACCGGCTCGACGCGGTGCTGCGGCCGAAAGTGGACGCGGCCTGGCACCTGCACCGGCTGACCGCCCGGGTCCACGCCTTCGTGCTGTTCTCGTCGCTCTCCGGGGTCCTCGGCGCGCCCGGGCAGGCGAACTACGCGGCGGCGAACCGGTTCCTCGACGCCCTCGCCCAGCACCGGCGAGCCCAGGGCCTGCCCGCGGTGTCGATCGCGTGGGGAATGTGGGCACCGCCGAGCGCCATGACCGGCAGGCTCGACGCGGGGGATCTCGCCCGGGCCCGCCGCAGCGGTCTGGTTGCGATGAGCGAGGCCGACGCCCTGGACCTGTTCGACAGTGCCGTCGCCGGCGACGCCCCCGCGGTGGTGGGGGCCCGGCTCGAGCACCCCGATCCGGCCGGGCCGTCCGTTCCCGCCCCGCTGCGCGGACTCGTGCGGCAGTCGCGGCCCCGCGCGGCGGGATCGGGGTCGGCCGTGTCCGGACCGAACGGATCCGGGCCGTCCGAGTGGGCGCAGCGGCTCACCGAGCGGCCGGTGCCGGAACAGCGGCACCTCGTGCTGGAGCTGGTGCGAGCCGGCGCTGCCGCAGTCCTGGGCCACGATGCGTCGGACTCGGTCGATCCCGACCAGGCGTTCAAGGAACTCGGCTTCGACTCGCTCGCCGCGGTCGCCCTGCGCAACCATCTCGGTGCCGCGACCGGTCTGCGGTTGCCGCCGACGGTGGTGTTCGATCATCCCAGTCCCCGGGCCGTCGCCGAGTTCCTGCGCGCCGAGCTGGTCCCGGATCCGGTGTCGGTGGCCGTCGCCGGGATCGACCGCCTGCGGGCGGCCGTCGCCGAACTCGGCGCCGACGACGAGGCACGCGCGGCGGTCGCGCGGCGGCTCGAAGCCCTGCTGGCCGACCTCGAGGGAGCCGAGGGGAGCCGCGCCGACACGGTCGGCAGGATTCACGCCGCGACCGGTGACGAGATCCTCGACATCATCGACCGGGGTCTGTGAGCCGGCGAGCGGTCTCCGAGTGACCGCGGAGGAGGTGGTCTGCGCAACGAACGCCGGCCCCTCCGGTCACGGAGGGGCCACCGTCGCAGCTGCGCGAGTGCGCTGCCGCAGGACGGCGACCTGCCGCAGCTCACCGGGTCACCAGCCCCGTTCGCGCCACTCCCCGAGATGGGGACGTTCCGCGCCGAGCGTGGTGTCCTTGCCGTGGCCGGGGTAGATCACCGTGTCGTCACCGAAGCGGCCGAACAACCTATCGGGAGATCGTCGAGCGCCGCGCTCGCGAGAACCGCATCGACTTCGCCGAGGGTCTGGCCGTCGCACTGACCCCGATCGCGATGTTCGAGGTCGTCATGCAGAAAGCGTTCGAGCACCTCGTGGACGAAGGCACCACCGTGAGCGTGGAGACGGGGCTGCGGGCCGCGGAGAAACTTTACACCGTCTCGCGAGAAACCTCCACCGGCCCCGATGTCGCCGACATGATGATTCAGCTCCAGCCGATCACCGCTGCGGTGAAGGCGATCGTGCCGCGGGAGATGTGGGGGCAGATTCTGCGGAAGCTGGACGAGTTGGTCGACACCGAGGGATAGGCGGCAATCCTGCCTCCGGACCGGCTTGACGCAGGGAGTCACGCCGCCCTTGCCATTCAGGCACGTCTACCCGGGTGTAACTGTCTGATCAGTCGGACGATACGACGATGGAAGGAGGAGCACGAATGTCGCACTCTCCACCACCGGGCTGGTATCCCGACTCCCGCGACGCGACGCTGATGCGGTATTGGGACGGCCGACAATGGACGGCCACCAGTCGATCCGAGCATGGAGAGACCTCCAGCGGAGCGCTTCCGACCACCTCCTCCTCCCGCGTCAGGCGGGAACCCTGGAGCCCGCGCCAGTCACTCCTGGTGGCCGCCGGCATCACCGCCGTCCTGGCGGTGGTGACGATCGTCGGGGCGAACACCGACGGTGACTCCGGCTCCTCGAACCCGGCGGTCACAGCCACGCCCTCCGCCATTACGGACGCCGCGGCACCGGTTCCTCCCTTGGCTCAGGAGGCTGCGAACGGTATCGGCATACCTCATCGTGGTGGGGACCTGGAGTTCGTCGTGTCCTCCTGGGACGGCGCAATTGCTTCATTGACGGTTACGAACGTCGGCACAAGTCCCCAAAGTTTCTCCTACGCCGATCAAGACGTTTTCGACACCGAAGGACGCCGTTTCGCGGCGTCGGTGAAGGTGACTTCCGATCTGGTATTGGCTGCGCTGAATCCAGGGGAGTCGGTCTCGGGAGATCTGAAGTTCGAGCTCAGTGGCGCGACCGCGGAGCGTCTCGAACTGCACGAGTCGATGTTCTCCGACGGGGTCTCCGTCCCGCTTCGATGAGCGATGCGGGGATTCGGAGTACACGCCGCGACGCGCTGGACGATCGGATCAGAATCCGCTCGGTGCGCCAGGAGCCCCGGGTATCACAGTCTCGGGAATCCGCCATTCCCAACTGATGTCCTTGCCGAGCATGTCCAGATAGATGCTCTTGGTACCCACCGGGACGTCGAACGCGTAGGTGCCTCGATAGGTCGAGGCGGGAGCGAACGGCTCCGCGAAGGCGTCATCGTTCAGCTCGTCGCAGTTGAGCGCCGCGGTGCTGATCAGGCTGGGAAGGACGACTCCGTCGGGTCCGACGCCGCGCCAGTTCCCGGCCCTCAGGCTGCGATCGGCCATCTGCTTCACGCTGCGATTACCCGCACCGGTGACCGCCTGCGAGTAGTTCACCGACGTCACCGCTTCGACATCGACGAAGAGGTACTGCCCGTTCGGGGTGATCTGCCAGAAGCCCGTGCACTCCGGGTTCACTCGAGGGTTGCTCAGGATGAAGGTGAAGGCGGGTTCGCCGCTCACGTTGTCGTTGAGCCCGGCTGGTTCGCCGAAGTTCTTCTCGATGCGGCCCTGGGCGTTGCGCGGCGGCCCTGCAGTCGTCGAGCGCGGCGATGCGGTGTCTGCACTACCGGCCGCGGTGGTGGTGTCCGCGTCGCCGCCCGCTGTGCAGGCGGTTAGGAGGACGGCAGATGCGAGCACGCCCACGATCCGAATCTTCACGTGTGTGACCTCCTGTCTGGCGCGGACCGGAGCGAAGACCGATCTGCGGATCTCGCCGGGATTGTCGCAGCCGCCGGTGATCGGACCGTGGAGCGACACGTACCAGACGAGCGGGGCATAAGAGTCGAACAAGTCCGTCACATCACTACAGGACCGTACGGGCGGTGTGATACCGCGATCACCGCGGAATCCCACTGCTCGGTCATGCCGAGGGAGATGACCAGATGCGAGGGCGGCGCACCAACTGACGCGACGAGGAAACTCTGGGTGGCTGTGTTCGACCAGGCTCGGCGGGTACTGCTGAAGCTGCCGGGGTGTCAGCACGGGCCAGCTGTCGCCTCCGCGATCCTGACCGCTGGAGCTTCCGATCGTATGGCCGTGTACGACCGGCGGGCGGTGGCGGCACTCGGCGCGCTCGGGTACGTCGACGTGGACGCCCGGTAAAGCCGGTTCATGACGGTCGTGTGCGAATTGGCGGAGCGGGTGAACAGCACCAAGGGGACGGGGTGGTGCCCGCGCGATGTGGACAAGGCCCTGTTCATGCTCGGCGGACAGGAGATCAAGAACGTGGATGAGAGGGACTGACTGTGGCGGGTCATGACGTTGTAGACACCGGCACACGGAGGGGTTGAGCGAAGCGGACGCGTCTTCCGCTCCAGGATGAGAAGTACCACCAGCGCATCCGCCGACAGGACGAAGCGACCGCGGCGCACCGTAACGCCGCGCTGTCCGTCGAGGGACGCCGCCGTCATGTGCAGCGCTGCCAGGCACGCCCGAGCTCCCATGTCGCCGTCGAGATGGGCATCTCCCACGCCTGCGCCAGCAGATGGGTGCACCGCCACCGTCAGTTCGGCGAGCCGGTCTGCTCGACCGTCCCAGCGTGCCGCACCACCAACCCACCGCCACCCCAGCCGAGGTGCTTGAGGTGCTCCGTGAGCATATCGGGGAGGTCATGTCCTTCACTGAGGAGCCCGAGGCCGAGGAATACCAGGTCAGCATCGGAAAGTGGGACGCCTCATTCCGACCGCTGGACGCTCGAGTACCGCCCTTCGCAACCCTCCTCCCGATAGCCCATCCGTTTGCAGCCTGGACGTTTACGGCGTTGGCGCGACGGCCCAGGGACCACTCCTAGGAATGGTCCTGTAACGGCGGGAGTCACTTGGTGATAGTCCTAGCGAACCACTTGGTCTGCTCAAACTCGAGGGCAGGCCTCCACTGAACGGACGAAGGCATGACCCAGCCGCCCCCATACCCCCATCCCGACCAGCCACCTACAGGGGCGCAACAGCCGTACGGGACGGCACCGCAAGGCTATGGATACCCTCAACAGCCTTACGGCTATCCCGGTCAGCCTGGAACTGTGCCAGGTTACGGAGCCTTCCAGGCCCCGCCCCCGCAACCGGGGATGCGGAAGAAGCCGAAATGGCCTTGGGCTGTGCTGGCATTCCTTGTGGTTTTCATCCTCAGCGTCCAGGCGTGCAGTGGAGGTGACTCCACCCCGAGCTCCAGTCGATCCTCAGGCATGGATAGCGGCGCGACGACCACACAGCCGGAGGACCCCGCCAAGCTCGATCCGGCCTCCTATCAGGAAATCTCGGAGCGGGACTTCGCTCTCCTGGTAAAAGACCCGGATGCATTTGCGGGACGGAGGATCGTCGTCTACGGCCGAGTGACCCAGTTCGACTCAGCCACCGGCACCGACCGCTTCCGAGCCGACACCGCAGCCGTCCTGCAGGACAGCCCGTACGACTACGACCAGAACACCGCCATTGAGGCCGACGACCCCGCCCTGGTGGCCAACGTGGTCGAGGACGACATCGTCAAGATGTACGTCGAGGTGGACGGGTCGTACTCCTACGACACCCAGATCGGGGGCCGCACCACCGTGCCGAAGTTCACCGTAAACATAATTGAGCTCTCACCGACCGGCCCAGCCTCCACACCGCGCACGACCACCCCCGTTCCCCCCTCGACGGTCAGCGCACCCCGCACGGCGGCACAACTACCAACTGTTCCCGGTACCGACGCGCAGGGATTCATCGGTGTTCCGGGGGGACGCTGCAACTCCACCAACCCGGCGGTACTCATCGGTCGTACCCCGCAGTCGCTGGTGGTCATCTGCGAGACCGGGGTCGGTCGGCTGTACTACAAGGGTGTACGGCTCAGCGACGGTGCCCCTATCGAGATCGATGATCCGGTCCGCACCGAACTCGGGTACGTCGTGACGAACGAAGGCGTGCAGTACTGGATCGACCGGGACGCGCTCATCATCACTCAAGCAGGTGCCCAACTGGCCGAGGAGCCGATGCTGCAGTACTGGGCACGCTGAAGGCAAAGACGCGGTAGCCGCTCGAATTTCGAGCGACGAAACGGGAATTTGGCGGCCACTGCCGGCGCAGCAGTGACTCGCAATGCCGCAGATGCACGCCCGAACCGCACCCGACTTTCACCAGCTACTGCGGTCGCGTGCCTCCGCAGAGCGCGTCACCTTCCGCACCCATGCGTTAACGCCATTCCCGGTCGCTGCAGTTGCCTTCGAGGTACCTCGACTCGGCCCCTCGGTCGTAGCATTCCTGGGAAAACCTCACCGAACCGTCGCTCCACCGGGCGCTCCCCGGGCGTCCCGAAGAGACATTCGACCACGTACGGCCGCATGTGAAGCACCGACCGACCGAGGACGACTGCTGGAAGGAGTTCTGGACGCGCCTCGCCAACGTCTGGATGACTTTCCCACCGAGTGTGTGATGGAATGCCTCGCCGAAGCGACAACCACGGACCAAAGCCGTCGGCGAATGACCGAATGCTCACTGGGCCTAATTGAACTGCGAGCGAGCGATGTTCCTCTACTCGCCACCCATTTGGAACTCGAAGGCTTGGCGGACCAACCCGATGATGTAGCCCAGGTCGGAGTTCTCGTCGAGGGCGACCTCGGTTGGGCCGTTGCCCCAGTGCCCCTTGTCGCTGACGTCCCACGCGAGACCCCGCTCGTCGTGGAGTGCCTCCAGTGGGATGTTGAGAGTCAGTCTCATTCGCGCCTTCTGGGGAACGACGTCAACAAAGTTGGTCTCGGCCTTGAAGGCGATGTAGAGCTTCAGGAACTGCCGGGTGATTCCTGGGTCCAGAGCCAAGACTTCTGCACTGAACTTCTCGAACAGCGCTCGGCGTGGCTGTGGCAGCAGGTGGGGGTGGTCCTCTATGGAGAAGTCCGATTCCACTCGTTTCTCTCCGAGCTCCCTGAGAAGTTCGGGCGGCAAGTGCGGCATCGTCCAGATCTGCAGGGCATCGTCGGCCAACCGCGCGGCTCGCTTCTGGATCTGGTCGGCATTCCACGTGTCGAGTTGCCCCAGGCCCTTGTTCAGTCGGAGAGGACTGTCCTTGAATCCTCCTTCGATGTCGCGCTTATTCGTGAACGGGTGGTCGGAGTACTCGGAGTTGTAGCCGGTGAGCGTCAGGTTTCCGAGGGTGTGCAGGTACTTCACCTGCACGTCCTGCCAGTCGTCGCCGAGAGCCGCTTGCCACTCGGGTGAGAGGTTCTCGTTCTGCGGCATGATGTGCTCGATCGTGTAGTCCTCGACCGTCACATACTCCTTGCGACCGTGGTTCTCCAACTTCCGAAGGAAGTACGAACGCCGGCGGAAGTTGTACAGGTCGTTGGACGTCAAGCTGGAGCGGAACTCGCTGTCGGTCGGGAACCTGCGATAGCTCTTGAGACCAAGGAAATGTGCCTTGACGCTGTCGAGGTAGCGGTCCTTGCGCACCGCCGAGCTGAAGCCGGCGAAGGTCTTGTTCAGCGAGTTGGTCGGGATCCGGCAGACCGCTCGCCGGAAGATGTAGGAGATCACGAGGTCGACGACCTGCAGCACGTCGTCTCGCGACAGGGTAGCGAGCTCGTAGTCGGTGTAAACCTCCAGCAGGAACGGGTAGACGACGTCGGCCTTGATCTGGTCCAAGTCCTTGAACGCCCGTCGCAGCTTCGGGTCCTTCTCCTTACCCAATGCCATCGCGCAGTACCGCCGGGCGTACTGACGCAGCTCGATGACGAGCGATTCGATGGTCTCGTCCGCGTCGGTGAACGCCGCGGCGTGATCCTTGAACGCGTCGTAGATGTCGTCCAAGCGCGGAATATCGCCCGTCTTAACGGTCAGGTAGTGACGGACGAACTGGTCGAACTGGCTCTCCTCCGCGCCAGCGAACTCGAGCTCCATCGGACGCCAGTACGCCGCGTAGAGCTTCTCCTGCTGCTTGGGTGGCAGGTCCATCAGAACGTAGTTCCGGATCAGATCGGCCTGCGAGAGCTTCTTGCCGGTGGAATTCATGGCCTCGAAGACCAGTTGCGGGTTGTCCACACCGCGCTCAAGCTTCACGTCGACGACGACGAGTTTGTCGAGACCACGGCACACCACGGACAGGTCCAGGTTGGGATCGTCCAGCTTCTGCCTGAGGTAGGCGTAGTTGTCGATCACACGAGTGACCGAGTCGCTGGCGGGCTCTGCTCCCTGGAGGATCGCGATCAAGGCCTGTTTGTCGCTCTGGGACAGGATCAGCTTGAACTGGCGTTCGCCGTCCTCGTCGTCGTTGAGCAGGTAGCGATTCCGGATCTTCCGCGGCGAAAAGCCATCCCAAGGCTCCTGCTGATCCTTCGGCAACTTCTCCAACCGTTCAGCCAGCGCGGCAAGAATTAGAGTCACCGTCGTCACCCGCTGCTGTCCATCGATGATCAGGTCGGGCTCGGCAGAGGTGTTGGTGGCCTGGTCCTTCGCGACGTACACGATCGACCCCGTGAAGTGTGAGCCGAGCTTGGGCATCGACCCGGCCCGGATGATGTCGTTCCACAGCTGGGCACACTCCGCCTCCTGCCAGGAGTAGAGCCGCTGGTAGATCGGCACGATGAACTGGTTGCTGGCCTTCAGCAAGGTGAGCAGGTGCGAGTCGACAGCCTTCACTGGTCCCCTCCGATACGTCGCGTGACGTCAATCTATCGCCTACGCCATAGGCAAGAGGGCTCGACATGCGGTCGCGTTCGTGCCCCCATCACTGCTTCCCGAGCGTCATCACCCTCTTTGTCACCTGCCTGGGGTGACGGCGTGTCTCGGTTATGAACGGACTAGTGGCTCGTCAGCCAACCTTGACCGGGTAGTGCGGGTACTCGGTCCAGGTTCGGATCGGGGAGTCGGGAGCGAAGCTGGTCTTCGGTTCGGCGTGGGTGTTTCGCCAGCGCATGTAGGCGGCGATCGCAGCGTTCTGTTCGGTGTGACTGCGATGATCGGTGCCGCCCAATGCGAAATACCGCAATGCCCCGAACTCGGACTCGATCCAGTTCAGCCACGACCCGTACGTCGGCAGAAACACAAACTCGACGTCGTTGTCCGCCGCCCACGCCCGCACTGCCGGGTGCCGGTGCCGGTGTGGTGCGCGACGATCGCCGGCAGATCTCCTTCGGCGAACCGGCCTGCCTCGGCCGCGACTGCCAGCGCCGCCGTTTCCCGGCGGGCGATCTCGTCCTCACACAGGGCTTGGAGGAATTCAATTACGTGACGGACGAATCCCTCAACCTGGGGTGCCTCTCTATTTGTCAAGCCGCACTTGCGGGTTCCTTCTCGCGTTGCCGGTGGCTGCGTTTTTCGTCGGCGAGTATGGTGCGCCAGACGTGATCGGAGAGGTGCCGTTTCAGGCTGCGGGTTGCGGCTCGGGGACTTTTGCCTTCGTCGATTTTCTTGTCGTAGTACGCGCGGCCGGCGCTGGCGGGCATCCGGGTCTGGACCATGGCGACGGTGTAGAGCGCGCTGTTGAGTTGTCGGTCGCCGTAGCGGGAGAGGCGGTGGCGGTCGGTGTCGGCGCTGGCGATCTGCACCGGTGCCGTGCCGTTGTAGTTGGCGTAGGCGGCGGCGGTCGGGAATCGGCTGGCGCGTCCCGTGCGGCCGATCAGCCGGGGGGCGGTCACCGTTCCGATCCCGTCGATTTCTCGTAGGCGGGTGCCGTGTTCGTCGAGCGCCTGGGACATGTGCTTCTCGTTCGCCGCGAGCTGGTCGTTGAGGCGGCGGATGTCGGCGATCAGATCTCGGCACAGGCCGACGCGAGTTCGGTCGACTTCGCTGCGGGCACGAAAGCCCCGCAGCAGGGTGATGGCCGAGGCTGCGGTCAACGAGGTTGGTGCACCGCCGGCAAACAGCCAGCAACGCGTGTAACTGATTGACGAGACGAGTCCGACTGTTGGACATATTCGTTCGACGCTCGTCGAGCAGTGCCAGGATATCGGTCGCGCCCTCCGGGTCGAGCGGGCGGGCGTCGCCCTGCAGGACGGCGACACAGGCCGCTGCGGCGGCGTCGATGCGGTCGTTCTTCCGTCGACCGCCGCGGGAGAGTTCCCGGATCCGGGCGGTGGAGGTGGTCGGGACGTCGAGAACGAGTTCGCCGAGGACCAGCAGCCACTGCGCCAGGTGGTGGCCGAGTCCCTCGGCGTTCTCGACCGCCCACTTGCGCGTCGGCCAGGACTTGGCCCAAGAGATCAGCATCTTGTAGCCGGTGTGGATGGCGTCTATGCGGATCGAGTCGAGATCGGTGTTGGTGACCGGGTCGACCGCGGTGGCGGTGTGGCTGGACTTGTGGGGATCGATGCCGATGACGATCATGGAAGGCGGTTCCCTTCTCTGCTCCGGATTGGGGGAATCCGCGGAGGACAATCCGACTTCAAGCACCTCTCACAGCAGCTTGGGGTCACGCCTCTCTTCAGTCACTCCGCGAACGCAGACCGGAAGGGGCGGACACACCCCAGGAGGGTCAACCCAACGAGCGGGCGACAGGAATTACACGAGTCAGCCCTTCCGGTCTGCTACGGAACGCTACGGGCAGCTAACCCGACCACGGACCGATGACACGAAGATAAGTCGGAATTACATGACCGCTGACACCAGGCGGCAAACGATGCTGGACGCCCGGCAGGACACCCAGGACGTCGCGGACATGATGCTTCAGGTTCAGAAGATCACCGATGCGGTGCGCTCGACCGTCCCTCGATCGATGTGGACGGAGATCCTCCGCAAGCTCGAGGGCTGACGCGGTGCTGCATCGGCACGGCGCGAGTCGGTGTGGGACGCGAGTCAGTGGTGCGGGCGCAGTACTGACCGCTTGCGGTCAGCGGGGGCGAAGAACGACCTGTTCAGGTACTGATGACGTCGCGCCTGTGCTTGTACACGTCCGTACGTTCGGAACTCGGATTGCCCCAGAAGGCTGACCCCACCTCGCCGGTCGACTGGGAAACGACGAGCGCAGCCAGCGAAGGCTCGCGGCGGCGTCTGCAGTCTTCGGACAACAGGTCGAGTACGCGCCCCAGCCCGTTCGTTGCATGAGGCAGTTCCAAGGCCTTGATGAGGGCCGAATGGTGGATGGTGCCGCCGGACAGGGCGATGCCGATCAGCAAGGGACGTAGTTCCGTCAAAGTGACTACGTCGAGGTCGGTGACCGTCAGCGTTCGTCCCTTCGGCGTGATCTTCTCACCGAGCTGTAGATGGAGGCCCATATCGCGATCATTCCCGACCCGAGGCGCTGACGCCAGCCAACTAAAACTCTTTGCCGCGTAGTCTTTCGGCATGGCGGTATCCGAAAATGAGCAGGACATCGTCGCCACCCTTGTCGAGGCGTACGCGCAGTACCCCAGTCTCGAGGGCGGCAGCTTCTACGACGAGGTGCTGCTTGAGGTCCAGGCCCGGGCCGAACGGGACGGGTCGATCGGCAAGGCTGACATCGGCGCGCTGCTGCTGTGGAAGCGGCTGAACCTGAGCACCGTTTGGACCCGCGATCTGAACGAGTGGCCCGACCGGAAGGTGCGAGCGGTCACCGCCGAGGCGTTCGAGCTCGCCGGGGACATCGACCGAAGCATTCCCGAGGCCGCGGGAGCGGCGCGATCGGCGTTGCTCGAGCTGCCGGGGTGTCAGCACGGGGCGGCGGTTGCCTCCACCTTGCTGACCGCAGGTGCACCCGACCATATGGCCGTCTACGACCGCCGGGCAAAGGCCGCATTGGAGAGCCTTGGGTTCCCTGATCCGGCCGGCTACTACAGCCGCTTCATGACAACGGTGTGTGAGCTCGTCGAAGCGGTGAACGGCGGGACAGGTCGACGGTGGCTTCCGCGAGACGTGGACAAGGCCCTATTCATGCTCGGTCGGTGACCTTCTCGCTCACGATCCTTGGGCCGGGGAAGTGCTTCACGGGAGGGCGGCGAGAAACTTCGCGCCCCATTCTTAAGGACGCTGCACTGGAAGTGGCCGTGGGGGCCTGTGAAGCCTTAGTAATCGTGGCTCTTGAGGGCTGCACTCAGAAGACGAGAGTCTGATCGGACCGTTGAGTAGCGCCCTCTCTAGTCTTTCCACTCGAGCTTGAGGGTGGCACTACGGGCGGTGCCAAACGTGACGATCATCGGGAACTCGAGCTGCGCACCACCGACCACTGATTCCAGAGGACCGTCTGGGCCCAGTATCTGCGGCGGCGGATTCCTCTCAGGGTCGGGCGTCGGCGAGCGCCATTGCATAGTGAGGCCACGGGCATCATCTGTGCGCCCATGTTCTCGACGATGAGGTAGCGCCGGGTTTCGACCTTGAGTTGTCCCTCGTTGTTCGTCCTCGAAACCTGTCGATGTTCAACTCTCGCTACGGGTCGAGCGGTCCCGGTAGGAGCTGCACCTGGAGCGACTTGTTCAAGTTTGAGGCGGTCTCGAACGGTAGCTAGAAGGTCGCGGCGGGCACGATCGACGAGCTCGGCGATAGTCGAGTACTCACGATATACGCCCCACGATTGGGCACGCTTCTTGAAGTCCCGCACTGCGCCCCATTGCTCGGGGTCGACGGAATCGAGAACTACGGGCTTGTCCGAGAAGTAGAGCAGGGCGGGCTTTCCGGCTGCGACGAAGCGTTCCAACTCATGGACGGTTGCGGGCGTTCCGTCGGGAAGCAGCTGTCCAATCCGAGTCCAGAAGATGCCGACCGCAATGTCGGACGGGTCGACTATTTGCTCATCCAGAATGTCTTGCGGTGGAGCACCGAGGCGGGGAGTGCTGTTCCGCTCCCACATTCGGGGAAGTAGTACGACCAGGTTCGATGGCGTGTGCTCGTCGTTGAACTCCCACATCGCGTTTCTGAGCGCGGACCGCTCTTCGTCGACATCCGACGGCGAGGCGATCAGAGTGTGCACGATATGCGCGGGATGCACCATCTCGATGTCATATCACGTGCGCCAGGGATCGCTACTGGCATGGGGCGACCGGCGTGTCGCGATGTGCGCGACCCCAGATCCGGGTAGCTGCGGTCTCGCTCGTAACAGGGGACGGGAGCGAGGGTTTGGCTCGCTACTTATCGACGTAGACACGTTCCCTTCGAATATCGCGACGCCGCCACAGCAACCTGCACCGCCCGCGCCCCGACATCACGCAGATCGAGGCCGCCTGGTGCCACCGCAGACTGATTCTCGTCCTGTCTCGCCGCGAGTTCGCCGTAGCCCAGTCTGGGAGCGTGATCACGCCGCCACGCCGCGCCTCGGCGCGTGTCCGTGCCCGAGTTGGCGCTCTCGTATCCTGACGTACCTCGTCCCGTCGACGTCCGCGCACAGGGTGAAGGGCGGCAGATCGCCGTCGGGTTGTGATGTCACGTAGCCCCCTGACTCTGCTGGTCCGATGTGGGACCGGTCACCAGCCGCGTTCGCGCCATTCGCCGAGATGCGGCCGCTCCGCTCCGAGGGTCGTGTCCTTGCTGTGGCCGGGGTAGATGATGGTGTCGTCCCCGAAGCGGCCGAAGAGTTTGGTGTCGACGTCGTCGTAGAGAGAGTTGAACTCCTCGGGCTTTGTTGTCCGCCCAAGAACCCCCGGGAAGAGCGGGTCGTCGAGGACCGGCATCTCCTTACCTGTGCAGGGGTGTCCGAGCAAAATCGCCCCAGGAAATGCTAGTATCAGCCTTCTGTGGGATTGAATCTACCCTCATTTCGCGATTTGCGATTCCACTAGTTCGTCTACGCGGGGCATTTGACTGTCGGACTGATCGCGGTCCTCTGGGGCGCTCGGAGCCCAAACTGCGGAGTCCATTTCGTACTTCTCTGTTAGAAACCGCAAGCGGTAAGCTTGCTGGGCTCGCGCGAATGTTTGGTTGACAAAGTGTGCGTTCATTCCGCCGTTAATCACCGCGCCCACTACCGGTACCGCCTGCGCCAACTTCTTATGTGTCAGCCTCAGACCCAATGAAGCGAAGACTCCTTGAATGATTCTAACCAACTTGTCCGAACTCAACTGCTTCCAGGTGGCTCGACGCATCATAGTTTGCGTCAAACGCGACAGGGACGCCAAGGATGCCGCCTTTTCCGCAGCATTTCCGGCCGAAGAATATGCGAGAACCCCTGCCGCGAATACCTGCTCGTCGGGTTCACGAACGTCGTACCCGTAGTGTGCCGCAACGAGCGCGACTATGCGTCCCATCCCGATAAGTACAGTGACGACGTCGGCCGATACCGCACCGATTGCAACTGCAGCCGTTGTACCGCCGGTAACGGTTGAAGAAACCATCGCTCCAGTGACGGCAAGTGATGACATAACGCCCTCTGCTGTTCCAGCTAGCAAGTACCCTTCGCGCTTCCGCGGTAATGACCGATCGCAGTGCCGAAGGTCTACTTCCCGAATATCCTCGAGTTGAGCGATTTTCACGCCTTCCGCCCCGAACGCCTTTACAATCTTCGGCAGTCTGACGGAATTCAGGCCTCGTTCCACCGTTAGCGTGTGTAAACCCTGTACCGCCTGATGTACCGAGGCATCGAAACCATCAATGACTTGTGTGCTTCCGGGTACTCGTTCTATCGCTCCCTTGGCTCGCTGCGCTCCACGCATGGCCTTCTGCTTCGCTTCAGCCAGGGCGCGCGAGCGCCGCGTTTCGGTGGCCTTACCGTGGGCAGATTCGACCAAGGAAACCCACGCCTTGCGCTCATACTGGGACATTAGGTCGATGCCAGATGGCTTTTCAGTCATTGCGGCAGCGTATCGCTCGAGTAGCCGACCACTGGACACCGACTTGCCGGATTCTGGCTGAGTTGCGTGACGCTACGGAAGGTTTAGGAAGGCTTTGCACTGGTCGGGGTACGAACAGAGGCGAACGTGCGCTCCTCGGTTTCGGCGACGTCCGGTTCGGGTTCGATCGCGCCGACGGCGACGAAATCCTGTCACACGATACGGCGTAGGTATTCGCGACTCGCATGCTGCGCAGGTACCCCATCTGATCGTCGCGGCGCAGGACCTTCACGGTTCCCCCGCACCTCGCGCAGGCTGTCGACAACTCAGGCGCGGGATTCTCTCGAGGTGCGCAGCCACCTCTCGCGCAGGGTGGCCACGCCTCACGAACGAAGTCCTCGGTGGGGCGTGCGCCATATGCGGCTCGCAGCGCCGCGGCCGGACTGTACTCGCCGACGTCGAGGTCGAGATCACGGCACAGAGCTCTCAGCAGTTGCGGTTGTAGGTTCGGCCACTTGAACCGATATCTCGGCACCGCCTGCCCCCGTGTTCTCCGCGTCCAGTGCCGTGATCCTAGGGCAGGACATTTCGAATGTCGGCGAGTGTCAGCGGTCACGTAATTCCCCAGGTTGAGGGGTTGGTCCGTCACGTAATTCCCCACCCGGCCGTCACGTAATTCCCCACCCCTGGGGCGTGTCGGCCGGGGTGTGGGTGCTGCTGCAGGTTCGCTTCTTCCCAAGGTCCACCAAGGGGGCCTGGGAAGGGGCCCGACGGTGGCAAGGAGAACGTGGACGATGACCGATCTGATGGAGTTGTTCCGGCATTGGCATGCCGGCCGCTCCCAGGTGCAGATCTCGACAGCCCTGGGACTCGACCGCAAAACCATCCGCAAGTACCTCACCCGGGCATTGGCGGCGGGGTTGACGCCGGGCGGCGGGGAGAAGTTCGACGAGAACCTGTGGCGCGAGTTGATCGCGGCCTGGTTCCCGGAAGTGGTGGACCCGACGGCGCGGGCGGTGACCTGGTCGGCGATCGCCGCCCACCACGCCTGGATCGAGGGCCAACTCGACGAGTCGGTGACCGTGGCGACCATCGCTCAACGGCTGCGCGACGATCGCGGTGTTCCGGTGTCGGAATCGACTGTGCGGCGGTATATCACAACACGATTCGCCGATCGTGTCGCAGCGTCGAAGGCCACGTTTCCCCGCGGACCGGTCCCGCCGGGCGACGAGGGTCAGGTCGACTACGGCAAGCTGGGGATGTGGCGCGATCCGGCGACGGACCGGCGGGTGGCGGTGTGGGCGTTCGCGGTGATCCTGGCGTGTTCACGGATGCTGTTCGTCCAACCGGTGCTGCGGATGGATCAAACCTCCTGGTGCTCCTCGCATGTGGCTGCATTCGAGTTCTTCGGTGGCGCTCCGGCGCGGATGGTGTGCGACAACCTCAAGACCGGGGTGGATCGGCCCGATCTCTACGATCCGCAGATCAACCGGGCCTATGCCGAACTCGCCGACTTCTATCAGGTGCTCATCGATCCGGCCCGGGCCGGCAAACCCAAGGACAAACCACGGATCGAGCGCCCGATGCCCTATATCCGGGACTCGTTCTTCCGGGGCCGCGAGTTCACCTCGCTGACGCAGATGCAGGCCGCCGCGCTGACATGGTGCACCGACGTCTACGGCCGGCACCAGCATCGCGGTCTCGGTGGTGCGCACCCGGCGGTGGTGTTCGACGCCGTCGAGAAGCACACCCTGACACCGTTGCCGCCCAGGCCGTTCGAACCGGTGGTCTACTCCACCGGCAAGCTCGCCCCGGACTGCCACGTCAAGGCCGGTAAGGCGTTGTATTCGGCGCCGTGGCGGCTGATCGGCCGGCAACTGCTCGTGCGCACCAGCGGCGATGTGGTGCAGATCTTCCACGACGAGCAGGTCGTGGCCACCCATGTGCGCCGCCCCTCGGGGAGGGCGACGAATCCCGAGCACTACCCGCCGGAGAAGACCGCGTTCACGTTGCAGACGGTGGTGTGGTGCCGGGCCCAGGCCGAGCAGATCGGGCCCGGTGCGGTCGCGATCGTCGACGAGTTGTCGCAGGTCAACGCGATCCATCGGTTGCGGTCGATCCAGGGCATCATCCGGCTGCGGTCGCGCTACGACGATGCCCGCGTCGATGCAGCCTGCGTCCGGGCCCTCGAGGTCGGTGATCCGCGCTATCGCACCGTCAAGGGCATCCTCGCCGCCGGCACCGAGCACGACGGCCTCGCCGAGGCCCCTACCGGGGTCACCGCCCCGGCGTTGTTGCGCGGACCGGACGCGTTCGATACCGAACGCTCCGCCTGAGCCGCCATCTCGGCATAAGTCGTTGAACTGCAGTCATTTTCAAGAGAAGTTGTGAGGACACCTGTCATGACCATTCACGATCCCAGCCTGCGTTCTGCATTGAAGACCTTGAAGCTGACCGGCATGCTCGACACCCTCGATGCGCGTCTGGCCCAGACCCGCGACGGGCAGCTCGGGCACCTCGAGTTCCTGCAGGTGCTCTGTGAGGACGAGATCGCCCGCCGGGAAACCGCCGCCCTGGCCCGGCGGGTGCGCAGGGCCAAGTTCGAGCAGCAGGCCACCTTCGAGGACTTCGACTTCACCGCCAACCCGAAACTCCCGGCCGCGATGCTGCGGGACCTCGCCGCCCTGCGGTGGCTCGACGCCGGCGAGTCGGTGATCCTCTACGGTCCCGTCGGCGTCGGGAAAACCCATGTGGCGCAAGCTCTTGGGCATCATGCCGCCCGCCGCGGTGGGGATGTGCGGTTCGTCAAATGTTCCCGGATGCTCGCCGATCTGGCGGGTGGACACGCCGATCGCACCATCGGCCAACGCATGCGCGAATATACCCGGCCGCTGGTGTTGATCATCGATGACTTCGCGATGCGCGAGCACACCACCACCCAGTCCGATGATCTCTACGATCTGGTTTCCGACCGGGCAATCGCCGGCAAGCCGTTGGTTTTGACGAGTAACAGGGCCCCGAAGGACTGGTATCCGCTGTTCCCGAACCCGGTCGTGGCCGAGTCTCTGCTCGATCGGCTGATCAACACCAGCCACCAGGTCCTGATGGATGGCCCGTCCTACCGGCCGCGCAAACGTCCCGGAAACCGGACCACGACCACGAACTGAACCAACCCGGGTATCGGTCCGGCTACCCTCGACTCAGCACACCCGGACATGGGGAATTCCGTGACGGAAACCCCTGGGGAATTACGCGACGGTCGACACGGCGAGCAACTCGGCTTCGTTACATGTGCTTGCTCCCCACCGCTGGCCACACCTCTGGCTTCGGTTGTGCAGCATGCCCAGACGAAGTCTTCGTATAGTGCTCAGATGACCGCCCAGCCGATTGACCTTGACGGTGTTCCATGGGACGTCGCGGCCTTTCTGCCCGCTTAAGGGACCAGCTAGGTCACTGGCGAGTTCCTTGCAGCGGTCCGAAATGTTGGGGCAGCTGGGCGCGTCCGGGCTTTTGGGTCTGGCAGCGCGGGCGTGCAGCGATTCGGATTCGGCGGCCCGGACGATGCTCCGCACAGAGTTCGACATGCCACCGGTGCGCGCCGACAAAGCCGTTCGGCTGGGGACTCGACTAGCTGTCGACCGTGAAGTCAACAACCACCCCATCGGGTACCTCGCAGGAGTTCAGTTGTCCACCGCGCGCGCTGCGCACGTATTGGCGCTGTGGGACGCGGAGACCAAGGACGCCGGCGCTGCAGCATCGAAGATCAGCCTTGACCGGATCAGGAGCAGTTGGAGGAAGGCTGACGTTGAGAAGGTTGCGCGTTCGGCGGCTTATTCGGCTGATCTCGTGACCATGGCAGTGACGGCAGCTCTGCTTGCCTCGATGCGTACCGCGGACTGCACCGATGTCGCGCTGACGTTGAGTGGGTCGTTGACGCAGTCCATCGCCTTCGTGAAATCGGCAACGAGGCGGCAACGGCATGCGGATCGAATCTTGGCTGCCGCATATGCTCTGGCTGCGCTCGGGAGCCCAGGATTGGATCTCGCCGAGGGTGCACCATGGGAGAAGGGTGCCACCGGGTGGCGGTTCCGGGCTGCGCCGTGGCTCCTGGCCATACTCGATTCCAAAGACAGTGCCACTGCTCGGCGACTCCTCGACGCGGCATTGGACCTGAAGCTCGACTTCGTCCCAATCGGCACCTCGCCGTTCGACTTCCTCGACGAGACCGAACATGCGGCACTGGACAATGAAATCGTCCGGGCGCGCACCCTTGCGGAAGCGCATCGACTCAGCATGTACTCCGAGACGCCGATGTGGTTCGACGGAGGTGACAACGGGCAGGTCCTGCTCACCATGGGCGGTGGACACGGCTATGCATGGGTGGGACGCAAGAGTCGAGGAGTCCTTGTCGCCTTCGACCTCGAGCACTTCACCGGCTACGGACTGGACGAACCCGGGGTTCGTGCCGCTATCGCGATGGCAATTGGGTGGTTCGTCGATGTGTCGGTCCGAATCCTTAAAGCACCTGCCGGCACGAACCAATTCACGCGTAAGGGGACCGGCTCTGCATCTGGATACCGATACCTTCCCACGCCTACATTCCGTGACCACGTCAACGAAGTCCCGAAGGGTGCCCATCGTCCTCCGCAGCCGCACGTGGTCAGGGCCCAGGTCATGCGTTTGCCTCCGGGCAAAATGCCAAGTTTAGAAGCTCTCAGCCGGGCACCTCGACATCTGCGAAAGCACATGGGCTCGCAGGACACCTACGGTCGGCAGCACTGGAAGGGCGGCGCTACTTCTGCCGACCTGGGAAACCGATTGTCGAAGTACTCTCAGCTGGCCGACGTCATCAGGGAGCTGCGAGACGCCAACTGCACGGCGGTATAGACGCAGACATCGGTAGTAGCCCGGTCGGCTGGAGCGGTCGTCGGCAGTAGAGATTTCGATGACGGGCCCTGTAATGCGCCCTGCCAGGAAGAGACCCGAACCAACCAGCCGTTTCCACGGGATGAGAGACGCGGTGCGCACTTGGCTCGTCGCTCTTCCTGACAAGGTCAGAGTGGTCGCCGCCCGACCCGGACAGCGGCAGGTTCCCTACCCTGCAGCACGGAGTAGGTCCAAACGGGTAGTGCACTCCCACGGCTCCCGGGGAGTGCTGGTGCCGTATGGTCTACCGTTTACGGCGCGCGAGTCCGGGGCGCGCCGGGGGGCTCGCGGATTGCCGATGATGACGTTCGATGCAACGATCACCAAATGTCGACGCACGGGGGAATGAAGTGAACTCGGATGGCGGCGTGGAGGATAGCGCGTCCACTCTCTCCTCAGCTCGAGCCGAGCTCGGGCCTGTACGGCCGCCTGCCGACGTTCGAGTCGAACTGATCGCGTTTCTCGAGCAGGATGCGTCGCGTCTCGGCGAGGTGTATCGATGCCTGCAGCGTGGCCTGACCGCCGACGAAATCGCCTCCGAGTTGGAGGTGTCCACGTCGGGCTTCGTCTGGATGTATGAACGGCGCATCCGCAGCCTGCTCGACGGCGACCTGCCTACGGCCCCGACTGTGGCCCAGGTGGTGGCCCGTAAGTTCCGCAGCATGCTGAAAACCGGGGGATGGTCGGAGGCCTGCCGCACCTACCTCGAACATAACCTCGTCGAGCTTGAGCGGCGCGCCTCGGACGAGTCGGCCCGCAGCGTGGAGGTCCAGCAGGCCAAGGCGCAGACGGAAGAGGCCGAGGCGCGGAACGAGGTCGGCATCTACGTCTATGCCCTGCCGCACTACCTGCTACATCCCTACGAGCCCGACAGCGGACGCACCTTGATGAAGGTAGGGCGAAGCGACAGCGACATCATCCGGCGGTTTCGGGAGCAGACCCGCACCACGGCACTGCCCGAGGAACCGGTCCTGCTTCGCATCTACCGGACCGAGCCCGGCGCGGCAGCGCCGGCGGAGACGATCTTCCACCGTCTGCTCGAGGCGGCCGATCACCACCGGAGCGTGGCGCGGACCGCCTGCCGAGAGTGGTTCGTCACAAGCACCCGGTTCCTCGACGAGGTCGCACGAGCTCTCTCGCTCATGCCGGTAGTAGTCAATGACGCGGAGGTCTCGGACGACTGAGGGTCGGCCGGTCCTACGGGAGGAACTCCGTGCGGGATGGCCACTCGTTCGTGCTGGCCCTATCCGCCAATGCGGTCGAAGGCCTCGGTGGTGACGTCACGACAGAGGGAACTGAAGTGCTTCGGCTAGCTACCCGCCGATACTCGGGACAAGCGGGGTCGTTACAGGGAGCATTTATTGCCGATGCGAAGTCCATGGCGGGTGCATTGTGCCAAGCTGTTCCGCCGGGTAGGACGTTTCACGCGTGCCTCTTCGGATGATCGGCCATCATTCGACCTGTCTTGTTGCTGAAAGGACGAAGCTGATTGTCTAGGGAAGAGTTGATCACCGATTTCCGCGACGCGGAACTACTCGCTGCCAGGTTCATGCGGCAGATCGGGTTTTCTGACGCAGCTGCCACTCAGGTGGCGCACGATGGCGGCGTCGATGTCGCAGCGAGGGAGGCGGTCGCTCAGGTCAAGATGCACGCAGCGGTGACCGGCAGCCCAGACCTGCAGAGGCTGGTCGGTGCACGTGGAAGTCGCAATGTGCACCAGCAGATGTTGTTCTTCTCTTTGGCTGGCTACTCGGACCGTGCCACGACCTATGCCGAGGAGGAAGGTATGGCGCTGTTCGTCTACGACCGCACGGGGCGTATACGTCCGGTCAACGGCGCGGCAAGAGTGATGTACCGGAACTACCGGCCGCCGGTTCCGCGCCGGGACGAGAGCGTATTCGGATGGACAGATGAAAACGGGTACTTCATTCCCAAGCCTGCGTCGATCCTCGTCGCTCTCGCTGTACTTGCGCTGATAGTGCTCCTTAGCGCCTTGATCACTATGTGACCTTCCGCATCGCAGCCACCTTCAAGCCAAGAACTTCTTCCATTCGGCCGAGCCGACGAGGGCTGTTGCGCCTCCCCGGAACACAGTTAGCCATGATGACGAGTCGCCCGAGGTGTTCTCCCAGCCCAGGGCAGATTCGATCGTGGCGACGTCGGGAGAGCCGCCGAGCGTGACAACGAGAACGTGTGGCCTAGTCGAACGTGCTTCGAAGCTAGCGCGCAGGCGGTCGCTGACACAGTAGTCGCGAAATGAGTACCCGATCACGAGCCAGTGGTCGGCTTCCGCTAGACCCTCTGCGAAGACGTCATACCCCATCGCGAAAGGTTGCTCTGCTACAAGCTGCGTCTTGTCGTATTGGTTCGCTAGAACGACGAGGGGCTGATAGGGGAGCAAGCCGCGGCGATACGCATCCCATACCGTTGCGGGGTCCTCACCGAGTGCTTCTCCTCTGAGGGCACCGACTGGAAACTTCCATTGTTCGCCGTTCGTGTCCATCCAGAAAGTGAGTGATCCATGAAGGTTCACGAGCCGGATAGGACGCTTCGACCAATCCACGAATTCATTAGCCCCACCGCGAAGCCGGTTGATCTTGTAGGTGAAGTCGCCGGGTACCGCGGCGGTTCCGGTCTGCCACCCGCTAGCCATGTCGCAAACGTCATCCTTGTGGTCTTCCATGAGCGCAGACAGCACAAGTGTGTCGTAGTTGAGGTTGGCAATCGTCTTGTGCCCGTCGAACGCTCCGACTACTTCGGAGAGCAATTCGCGTAGCGGGCCGCTCTCGTCCTCGTATGCGATTGATCGCTCTGCGATGACTTCAAGGACGTGGCCGACTCCCTGCCTCTGCACATCGGTAACAAACTTCTGGACTTGGGCTATTGACGACGTCAGAGTCTCGTTGGACTGGTCGACCAGGTCGGCGTACAGCATGAGGTCTCGCAGAATGTTGCTTTGCCCGCCGAACGCCCCAATTAGGGCCTCGAAGTCGTACTCGGCGTTGGTGTTGAGGTCATGGTTGGCCACCTTATGCATCGCATTCGTCACAGCGTCGGAATCTGCGTGGGCGGCAGCGAGGCGTGCCATCACCTCCGCAGTGATCCGATCGAGCAAGAGCTCTTCGCTGAAAGCAACACTCAGGCCGTTACCTGCCAGCACTGCAAGATGCCGGGGGTTGTCGCTGGATGTCATAAACGGGTCCTTGAAGTGATCCGAGGAGACCTTGAGGTGAGACGTCGCGCCAGTGGTCACCAGCCGCGCTCGCGCCACTCCCCGAGATGTGGCCGCTCCGCGCCGAGCGTGGTGTCCTTGCCGTGGCCCGGGTAGACGACGGTGTCGTCGCCGAACCGACCGAACAGCTTGGTGTCCACGTCGTCGTAGAGCGAGTTGAACTCCTCGGGCTTTGTTGTCCGCCCAAGACCCCCGGGGAAGAGGGAGTCACCGGTGAAGATGTGGTGCCGGCCGGTGCCGGTCTCGGTGAGGACCAGCGCGATCGAGCCCGGGGTGTGTCCGGACAGGTGGATCACCTCGAGGCCGAGCTCGCCGACGGCGACGGTGTCGCCCTCCATGAGCAACCGATCGGGTGTGACCGGGAGCGGCTCGGCGTCGAGCGGGTGCGCGGCCGTGGGAACCGCGGTCGAGGCCGCGACCGCCTCGAGGCCCTGCCAGTGGTCCCAGTGCTGGTGGGTCGTGACGATCAGCTCGAGTTTCGGGGCGTGCTCGGCGAGGAACCGGGTGAGCAACTCCGGCTCGTTCGCCGCGTCGAGGAACACCGAGTTGCCGGTGGCGGAATCCGTGATCAGGTAGGTGTTGTTGTCCATGGGTCCGACGGACAGCTTGACGATGGTCGCGCCGGGCACGGTGCGGCGCTGCGCGGGTCCGCCGGGGGTGACCTCGCCGGTGTAGTCGTCGTCGATGACCAAGGGCTGCTGCGACATGTGAGGCACGTTACCGCCGTGGTCCGTCGCCCGCGTGCACGGCGGTCGGGAACCGGAACGTGTCGGTGGGCGCGCCTACCATGGTCCAGGGCCGAGTTGCGCGACGTGACGTCGGTGAATCGAGATGCGACCGGATCCGACCATCCAGGGGATCCGACGAGGAGGGACGTGGCGTGGCGGATCGCCTGATCGTGCGTGGCGCGCGGGAGCACAACCTGCGGGGGATCGACCTGGACCTGCCGCGTGACAGCCTGATCGTCTTCACCGGCCTGTCCGGGTCGGGCAAGTCGAGCCTGGCGTTCGACACGATCTTCGCCGAGGGGCAGCGCCGCTACGTCGAGTCGCTGTCCGCCTACGCGCGCCAGTTCCTCGGCCAGATGGACAAACCCGACGTCGACTTCATCGAGGGCCTGTCACCGGCGGTGTCCATCGACCAGAAGTCCACCAACCGGAACCCGCGCTCGACCGTCGGCACCATCACCGAGGTCTACGACTACCTGCGCCTGCTGTACGCCCGCGCCGGCACAGCGCACTGTCCGCAGTGCGGGGAGCGGATCGCCCGGCAGACGCCGCAGCAGATCGTCGACCAGGTCCTCGACATGGAGCAGGGCACGCGGTTCCAGGTGCTCGCACCCGTCGTGCGCACCCGCAAGGGCGAGTTCGTCGACCTGTTCGAACAGCTGACCGTGCAGGGGTACGCCCGCGTGCGGGTCGACGGGGTGGTCCATCCCCTCACCGATCCGCCGAAGCTGAAGAAGCAGGAGAAGCACGACATCGAGGTGGTCGTCGACCGGCTCGCGGTCAAGTCCGGTGCCAAGCAGCGGCTCACCGATTCGATCGAGACCGCGCTGCGCCTGGCGGAGGGCATCGTCGTCCTCGACTTCGTCGACCGGGACGAGAACGCGGCCGACCGCGAGCGCCGCTTCTCCGAGAAACTCGCCTGCCCCAACGGGCACCCGCTGTCCATCGACGAGCTCGAACCCCGGTCGTTCTCGTTCAACTCCCCGTACGGTGCCTGCCCCGAGTGCACCGGCCTCGGCATCCGCAAGGAGGTCGACCCGGAACTCGTCGTGCCGGACCCGGAACTCAGCCTCGAGGACGGCGCGATCGCGCCCTGGTCGATGGGGCAGACCTCCGAATACTTCACCCGGCTGCTGTCCGGGCTGGCCGACATCATGGGCTTCGAGATGTCCACCCCGTGGAACAAGCTGCCGGCCAAGGCCCGCAAGGCCATCCTCGAGGGCAGCCCGGAACAGGTGCACGTCCGCTACAAGAACCGGTACGGCCGGACCCGGTCGTACTACGCCGAGTTCGAGGGCGTGATGCCGTTCCTGCACCGCCGGCTCGAACAGACCGAATCCGAACAGATGAAGGAACGGTACGACGGGTACATGCGGGAGATCCCGTGCCCGGCGTGCGCGGGGGCGCGGCTGCGTCCGGAGATTCTGGCGGTGACGGTCGCCGCGGGCGAGCACGGGCACAAGTCCATCGCCGAGGTCTCCGACCTGTCCATCGCCGAATGCGCGGAGTTCCTCGGCGCGCTGACCCTCGGGGCGCGGGAGGAGGCCATCGCCGGGCAGGTGCTCAAGGAGATCCAGGCACGTCTCGGGTTCCTGCTCGATGTGGGACTCGAGTACCTCACCCTCTCCCGCGCGGCCGGCACCCTGTCGGGCGGGGAAGCGCAACGTATCCGGCTCGCCACCCAGATCGGCTCGGGCCTGGTCGGTGTCCTGTACGTCCTGGACGAGCCGTCCATCGGCCTGCACCAGCGCGACAACCGCCGGCTCATCGAAACCCTCACCCGGCTGCGTGATCTCGGCAACACCCTGATCGTCGTCGAGCACGACGAGGACACCATCCGGGCGTCGGACTGGGTCGTCGACATCGGGCCGTACGCCGGTGAGCACGGCGGTCGGGTGGTGCACACCGGCCCGTACAAGGAACTGCTCGACTGCACCGACTCGCTCACCGGCGCGTACCTGTCCGGCCGCCAGCGGATCGAGGTGCCGCAGCAGCGCCGGCCGGTCGACCGCAAACGTCAGGTCACCGTCGTCGGCGCGCGCGAGAACAACCTGCGCGGCATCGACGTGGCCTTCCCGCTCGGCGTGCTCACCGCGATCACGGGCGTCTCCGGCTCCGGCAAGTCGACCCTGGTCAACGACATCCTCGCGACGGTCATGGCCAACAAGCTCAACGGCGCGCGGCAGGTGCCCGGCCGGCACACCCGCGTCAACGGGCTCGACCAGCTCGACAAGCTCGTCCAGGTCGACCAGTCGCCGATCGGGCGTACGCCGCGGTCGAATCCGGCCACCTACACCGGTGTGTTCGACAAGATCCGCACCCTGTTCGCCGCGACCACCGAGGCCAAGGTGCGCGGCTACCAGCCGGGCCGGTTCTCGTTCAACGTCAAGGGCGGCCGGTGCGAGGCGTGCTCGGGCGACGGCACGCTCAAGATCGAGATGAACTTCCTGCCCGACGTGTACGTGCCGTGCGAGGTGTGCCACGGGGCCCGCTACAACCGCGAGACCCTGGAGGTGCACTACAAGGGCAAGACCATCGCCGAGGTGCTGGACATGCCGATCGAGGAGGCCGCCGAGTTCTTCGAGCCGGTCACCTCGATCCACCGCTACCTGCGCACCCTCGTCGACGTCGGCCTCGGGTACGTGCGCCTGGGCCAGCCCGCCCCGACCCTGTCCGGCGGCGAGGCCCAGCGCGTCAAGCTCGCCGCGGAACTGCAGAAGCGGTCGACGGGCCGCACCGTGTACGTGCTCGACGAGCCCACGACCGGACTGCACTTCGAGGACATCCGCAAGCTGCTCGGCGTGATCAACGGTCTCGTCGACAAGGGCAACACGGTGATCGTGATCGAACACAACCTCGACGTGATCAAGACGGCGGACTGGATCATCGACATGGGCCCCGAGGGCGGCTCGGGCGGCGGCACCGTCGTTGCGCAGGGCACACCCGAGGACGTCGCCGCCGTCGAGGGCAGCTACACCGGCAGGTTCCTGAGCGAGGCGCTCGCCGAGCCCGTCGCGCCGGAGCCGGCGCCCGCCCGCAAGCCGGCACGCAAGCGCGCACCACGGAAGGTGGCAGCGGCGAGCTGACCCTGACGGCGCCGACGCGCCGCGGACCGCAAAGGGGGGACCGTGAGGCGGATGTTCGTCGAGGCTCGTGTCCGTGGGGTCGTCGCCGTGCTGGTGACGAGCATGCTGCTCACGGCCGGGGTCGCGGCGGCGCAGCCGCCGAGCCGTGAGACGGACCCGCCGGGCAGCGTCGTCCGGGTCGAGCCCCTACCGCGGCAGTGGTGGCTGCCCGGCGCGGTCGCCGCCTCGGTGGTCACCTACCGCACCACCGGCCCCCGCGGGGTGCCGGCCCTGAGCACCGGCGCGGTGTTCGTGCCGCCGGGTGCCGCGCCCGCCGGTGGCTGGCCGGTGATCTCGTGGGGGCACGGCGCCGTCGGGATCGCGGACCGGTGCGCCCCCACGGTCGACGGCCGCATCGACAACGGATACCTCGCGCACTGGCTCGCCCAGGGATACGCCATCGTCGCCACCGACTACGTCGGCCTCGGCACCCCCGGCGTGCACGCCTACCTCGACGGGCCGTCGGAGGCGCACGCCGTGATCGACATGGTGCGGGCCGCCCGGACGGTGGAACCGTCCCTCGGGCCGAGCTGGGTCGCACTCGGCCAGTCGCAGGGCGGCCAGGCCGTCATGGTCGCGGCCTCCCTCGCGACCCGGTACGCACCCGAACTCGACTACCGCGGCGCCGTCGCGCTGGGCGTGCCGTCCAACATCGAGCACCTCGTGCCGCTCGGCGACCCCGCCTTTCCGCCGCTGCCGCTCACCGGCACCGCCGTGTTCATCGCCTACCTGCTGGCCGGGATGCGCGCGACCTACCCCGAGGTCGAGGTCGACCGCTTCCTCAGCCCGCGGGGCCGCGGCGTTCTCACCCGGCTCGAGGACCTGTGCTACCGGGAAGCTGCGGCCGAGTTCGCGGACCTGTCGATCGGCGATCTGCTGGCGCGGCGCACCGACGACCCGGCCCTGGTCCGCGCCGCCCGCGACATGCTCGAGATTCCCACCCGCGGCTACGATCGCCCCCTGTTCCTCGGTCAGGGCCTGACCGACACCGTCACCCCGGCGCCGTTCACGGTCAAGCTCGTCGCCGACCTGACTGCGGCCGGTACGCGATTCGTGTTCCACCCGTATCCGGCCGGTCACCTCGAGACGATGCGCGCCTCGCTGTCCGACGCGACGGCGTTCGTCCGCGACCTGTTCGCCCCGGGTGGGTGACCTCACCCCTCAACGGCGAGCTGCCGCGTCGAGCACCGCCGCGAGTTCGGCGGGACGCGACCACATCGGCCAGTGCCCGGTCGGCAGATCCACATACTGCACGTCGGCGAGCCGGCCGAGCTCACTCGCCACGGGGTGCCCCGCCTGCGCCATCTGCCGGATCGACGCGGACGGAAAGCTCGTGCACACGACGGTCGTCGGGACCGCCAGGCGCGCGTCCCCGCGCAGGGCGAGCGGGGTCCGCGCCGGACCGGCCGGATGCGGCACCGCCCGCTCCCGGAACCGGTCCAGCGCGGCGCCGTCGAGTCCCATCAGGCTGTTGCCGGCCGCTTCGAGTTCCGCCCACGGCGGCAGCGGAATCTCCGCCACGGCGGCATCGAGATCCGGCCGCAGCGCGGCGGCCTCCGGCAACGGGCCGGTGTCGACGTACACCAGACGGGCCACGTCCGCCGGGACCCGGTCCGACGCCGCGTACGCGACCGGGCCGGCGCCGCTGTGCGCGACGACGACCGCACCGCCCGCCACCGCCTCCACGACGGCACCGACGTGGTCGTCGAGCGTGATGCCGGAGCGGTCGGCCCGGACGGACTCGAGCCCGGGCAGTGTCAGGGCGTCGACCCGATGCCCCCGCGCCCGCAGATCCTCGGCGACGGCCTCCCACGCCCACGCGCCGAGCCAGAATCCGGGAACGAGGACCAGGTGCGTGCCCATGACCACCATCCTCGGGCATCCCGGTGACGGTGCGGGCCACCGACACGGTCGCCCGCAGGAACGACACTGTTCAACCGGGCGCAAACCCCGCGAAACTCCGCGCCCCTACGGTGGGCGCATGACCGGTGCGCACGGCGACCTCGCGGCCCTCGCCGCCGCGCTCGACGAGCTGCGGGACGGCCTCGTCACCGCGGCCGGCGCCGACGAGCGCTGGGCGCAGGCGCACCCCGCTCACCGGGCCGGCGCGGAGAACCTGGCGCACTACGTCGCGCTGCGGCGCCGCGACATCCGCGTGCTGCAATCCCAACTCGCCGCGTGGGGACTGTCGTCGCTGGGACGCGCCGAAGCCCACGTCCTGGCCTCCGTCGACGCGGTGCGCCGCGCCGTGGCCGGCCTCGCGGACCTGCCCGAGGTCGACACCCGCCCCGGCCCGGTCGACTTCGTCACCGGCGAACGCCTGCTCGAACGCAACGCCGCCGCCCTGCTCGGCCCCGTCCGCGGTGGCCGCCGGACCCGCATCATGGTGACGCTGCCGAGCGAAGCGGCCACCGACGCCGACCTCGTCGACCGGATCGTCGGGGCCGGTGCCGAACTCGTCCGGATCAACTGCGCCCACGACGAACCCGACGCGTGGGCCGCCATGATCGAGCACGTGCGCCGCGCCGAACGCGCCCACGGCCGGCACGTCACCGTCACCATGGACCTCGCCGGCCCGAAGCTGCGCACCGGCCCCGTCGCCCCCGGTCCCGCGGTGGTGCACGCCAAACCCGAACGCGACGCGCTCGGCCGCACCGTCGCGCCCGTCCAGGTGCGGCTCACCCGCCCCGGCTCCGCGGCCGCCCCCGGCGAGGTGGTCGTCCCCGTCGCCGACGAGCTGTGGCTGGCCCGGCGCCGACCCGGCGACCGCATCACCTTCCGCGACACCCGCGGTTCCAAACGCACCCTGGTCGTCACCGGCACCGCCGCCGGGGACGTACGCACCGAACTGACCGACACCGCCTACCTCGTACCCGGCACCCGGCTGACCGCGCGCGGTGACGCCACCGCCGTCGCGGCGCTCCCGCCACGCGAACGCAGACTCACCCTGCACGTCGGCGACGAGCTGATCCTGGACCCGGACCTCACCCCGGCCGACCCGGACGCCCATCCGCCCCGGATCGGCTGCACCCTGCCCCGGGTGTTCGACGACACCCGGATCGGGCACCGGATCTTCTTCGACGACGGCCGGATCGGGGGGATCGTCGAGGAGGCCGGCCCGGAACGGCTGCGGATCCGCATCACCGACGCGGACCTGCGCGGCTCCCGGCTGGGCACGGCCAAGGGCATCAACCTGCCCGACACCGAGTTGCGGCTGCCGGCGCTCACCGACGAGGACCTGGACCGGTTGCCGTTCGTGGTCACGCACGCGGACGCGGTCAGCCTGTCCTTCGTCCGCAGCGCCGCCGACGTCGCGCGCCTGCAGGACCGGCTCGCCGAACTCGGCGGCGCCCGCCTCGGGGTGATCCTCAAGGTGGAGACGGTGGCGGGCTTCGAGAACCTCCCGGCCATCTTGTTCGCGGCCCTGCACTCACCCCGGGTCGGGGTGATGATCGCGCGCGGCGACCTCGCCGTCGAGGCCGGGTACGGCCGGCTGGCCGAGGTGCAGGAGGAGATCCTGTGGGTGTGCGAGGCGGCGCACGTCCCGGTGATCTGGGCGACGCAGGTCCTCGACACCCTCGCGCGCACCGGCCGTCCCTCGCGCGCGGAGATCACCGACGCCGCGGCGTCGGGCCGCGCCGAATGCGTGATGCTCAACAAGGGCCCGTACGTCGACCACGCGGTGCGGTTCCTCGACGACGTGCTGTGCCGGATGGCCGACCATCAGCGCAAGAAGGACTCGCTGCTGCGGCGCCTGCGGGCCTGGGAGGAGCCGGGCGTGCCGCTGCGGTGAGACCGGCCCGGGTCAGAAGACCGGGCCGGTGTACTTCTCGCCGGGACCCTTGCCCGGCTCGTCCGGGTAGGCCGACGCCTCCCGGAAGGCCCGCTGCAGCGCCTGCAATCCCTCGCGCAGCGGCCCGGCGTGCGGGCCCAGGTACTCCACCGACGCGGTGACCAGCCCGGCCAGGGCGGTGATCACGCGGCGCGCCTCGTCCAGGTCGCGGTGGGTGCCGGCCTCGGGATCCTCGTCGGCCAGGCCGAGCTTCTCGGCGGCGGAACTCATGAGCATCACGGCGGCGCGGCTGATCACCTCGACGGCCGGGATCTCGCCCAGGTGCCGGACGTCGTCGGCCACGGTCGGATCGGGGGTGTCGGTCATGACTTCACGATCCCACCCGCCGCACGCTGCCGCGAGAGCGGGTCGGGCCGCAGCCGGCGATTCGATCGCGGGGCCGAAGTTTGCTAGGCTGTGGGACACGACCGTCCGCGCGCACTGCGCGTGGGCAGCAAAGTGGAGTCCGACTCCCACCTCTGCGCGACCCATGACCTGGTCATGATCTCCGCTCAGTGGTCCGGTCCGCCGCCCTCCGGGATGTCCGGGGAGTGTGCGCCCCGAGTGATCGGGGGACGAGAACGCACGACCGTCGAGTCGTGCGGTCCGTCGGGCCGGTCGGTATTCGGACCCCGCCCGGTGCGCGAGCACCGTCGGCGGGGTTTTTCGTCGGAAGTCGGCCCCATGTGCTGCGGCGCGGTCACCCGGACCGCACCGCTCTACCTAGGAGGCCCCATCAGCGCTGAGACCCGCATCAACGAACGCATCCGAGTTCCCGAGGTCCGGCTCGTCGGACCCGGCGGGGAACAGGTCGGAATCGTGCGTGTTGAAGATGCACTCCGCCTGGCATACGAAGCCGATCTCGATCTGGTCGAGGTGGCCCCTGACGCCCGTCCACCGGTCTGCAAGATCATGGACTACGGCAAGTTCAAGTACGAGGCTGCCCAGAAGGCGCGCGAGTCGCGCAAGAACCAGCAGCTGACCGTCATCAAGGAGCAGAAGCTCCGACCGAAGATCGACGACCACGACTACGAGACCAAGAAGCGCAACGTGGTGCGTTTCCTCGAGGCCGGGTCGAAGGTCAAGGTGACGATCATGTTCCGTGGCCGCGAGCAGTCCCGCCCCGAACTCGGGTTCCGGCTGCTGCAGCGCCTCGGCGCCGACGTCGCCGATCTCGGCTTCATCGAGACCGCCCCCAAGCAGGACGGTCGGAACATGACCATGGTCCTGGCGCCGCACAAGGGCGCCAAGACCCGCGCCAAGGCGCAGGAGACCGCTCAGGCCTCCGTCGCCAGGCCGGCTCCTGCCGCGGACAAGCCTGCGGCAGGCGACGGCACCGCGTAGCTCCGCCGGTCGACCGGGCCCACCGCCCGGCCGGCCGCTGCGCGCGTGCCGGACGAACACGAGTAAATCCCCGACGAACTGAGGACTCCATGCCCAAGTCGAAGACCCACAGCGGCACCGCGAAGCGATTCAAGGTGTCCGGCAGCGGAAAGATCCTGCGCCAGAAGGCCGGCCGCCGCCACCTGCTCGAGCACAAGTCCTCCCGGGTGACGCGTCGCCTCGATGGCAAGGCCACCGTCGCCGACGTCGACGTCCCGCGCGTCAAGCGCATGCTCGGCATCTGAGCTTCCTTCCCCGACCGACCCCCGGGGGCGATCGACTGCCCCCCGAGATTGACAGGACATATCAGTGGCACGCGTGAAGAGGGCCGTCAACGCCCAGAAGAAGCGCCGTTCGATCCTCGAGGCTTCCAAGGGCTACCGCGGGCAGCGCTCGCGTCTGTACCGCAAGGCCAAGGAGCAGCAGCTCCACTCGCTGACCTACGCCTACCGCGACCGTCGCGCGCGCAAGGGTGACTTCCGCAAGCTGTGGATCAGCCGCATCAACGCCGCTGCCCGCGCCAACGACATCACCTACAACCGCTTCATCCAGGGCCTGAAGGCCGCGGGCGTCGAGGTGGACCGCAAGATCCTCGCCGAGCTCGCCGTCTCCGACGCCGAGGCGTTCGCCGGCCTGGTCGCCGTGGCCAAGGCCGCGCTGCCCGCCGACGTCAACGCGCCGGCCGACGCCGCCTGAGCGCAGCGCCGAGACGACGCTGAACGACACACCGGCACAGGAACGACCCGTGGACCCGCTCACCGAGCGCACCCCGCGGGTCGTTTCTGCTGTCAAACTGCTGCGCACCGCCGACCGCCGCAAGGCCGGCCGCTTCCTCGCCGAGGGCGAGAACTCCGTCGGCGAGGCCCTCGCCACGGCCGTCGTGCACGAGGTGTTCGTCACCGAGGCCGCCGCCGCCCGCTACCACGGTCTGCTCGACGCCGCCCACCGCCGGGGCGTGCGGGTCTGCACCGTCACCGAGCGGGCCGCCACCCGGCTCTCGGACACCGTCACCCCGCCGGGCATCGTCGCCGTGTGCGATCTGCTCGACGTGCCGCTCGCGCGGGCCCTGACACCGTCGCCCCGGCTGCTCGCCGTGCCCGTCGGGATCGCCGAGCCCGGCAACGCCGGCACCGTCATCCGCGTGGCCGACGCGGTCGGCGCCGACGCGGTGGTCCTCGCCGGCGACAGCGTCGATCCCCACAACGGCAAATGCGTCCGGGCCTCCGCGGGCAGCGTGTTCCATCTCCCGCTCGCCCGGGAACGCGACACCGGTACGGTTCTCGACGCACTCGCCGCCGCCGGACTGCAGGTGCTCGCCACCGCCGCCGACGGCGAGGTCGATCTCGACGACGCCGACGAGCTGCTCGCCGCCCCCACCGCCTGGCTGTTCGGCAACGAAGCGCACGGTCTCGACCCGGCGGTCGCGGCACGGGCGGACCATCGGGTGCGCATTCCCATCCGCGGCCGCGCCGAATCGTTGAACCTTGCCACCGCGGCCTCGATCTGCCTGTACGCGAGCGCGCGCGTGCAGCATCGCGCCGACAGGGCCGTGCCCTGACGGGACCCGGCCATCACCTAGGATTCGGGTGCTGCGCTGGCGCGATCCGCTCGACGCCGAACGTGGCACCACACCCACTGTTCGCCCGAAGAAGGAGATGCACCGGTCGTGGCCAAGAATGAGGGCGGCACCCCGCCGGCAGTCGATCCGAGCGCCCTGAGCGAGGAGTCGCTCGCCGCGTCCACCCAGGCCGCACTGAAGGCGTTCGCCGCCGCCACCGACCTCGACGCACTCGCGCAGGCCAGGATCGACCACCTCGGCGACAAGGCTCCCGTCTCCCTCGCCAAACGCGCCCTGGGTAGCCTGCCCGGCAACCAGCGCGCCGACGCCGGCAAGCGGGTCAACGCCGCTCGCGGCGCTGTCACCGCGGCGTACGACGAGCGCCGCGCCGTGCTCCTCGCCGAGCGCGACGCCGCGGTCCTCGTCGCCGAGGCCATCGACGTCACCCTCCCCGCCGGCCGCCGCCCCGCCGGTGCGCGGCATCCCATCACGATCATCTCCGACCAGATCGCGGACGTGTTCGTCGGCATGGGCTGGGAGATCGCCGAGGGCCCCGAGGTCGAAACCGAGCACTTCAACTTCGACGCGCTGAACTTCCTGCCCGACCATCCCGCCCGCACGATGCAGGACACCTTCCACATCGCGCCGGAGGGCTCACGGCAGGTGCTGCGCACCCACACCTCGCCGGTGCAGGTGCGCACCATGCTGCACCGGGACATCCCCATCTACGTGGTGTGCCCCGGCCGCACCTTCCGCACCGACGAGCTCGACGCCACGCACACCCCGGTGTTCTCCCAGATCGAAGGCCTCGCCGTGGACAAGGGCCTGACCATGGCCCACCTGCGCGGCACCCTCGACGCGTTCGCCCGCGCCCTGTTCGGACCCGAGACCCGCACCCGGATGCGCCCGAACTACTTCCCGTTCACCGAGCCGTCCGCCGAGGTGGACGTGTGGTTCCCCAAGAAGAAGGGCGGCGCCGGCTGGGTCGAATGGGGCGGCTGCGGCATGGTCAACCCCAACGTGCTGCGCGCGAGCGGCATCGACCCGGACGAGTACACCGGCTTCGCGTTCGGCATGGGCCTCGAGCGCACCCTGCAGTTCCGCAACGGCATCTCCGACATGCGCGACATCGTCGAGGGCGACATCCGCTTCACCCTCCCCTTCGGGGTGCAGGGCTGACACCGCCCGACCCGAGATCCGACTACCGAACCGACCGAAAGAGCTGAGCGAAAAGTGCGAGTAGCGCAGTCCTGGCTGACCGAGATCCTGCAGCGCGCCACCCCCGAGTGGGACGTCACTGCCGAGGAACTCGACGCGGGATTCGTCCGGGTCGGACTCGAGGTGGAGGAGGTCGACACCCTCGCGCGCATCGACGGCCCCCTCGTCGTCGGCCGCGTCCTCGAGATCACCGAGCTCACCGAATTCAAGAAGCCCATCCGATTCTGCCAGGTCGACGTCGGCGAGGACGCCCCGCGCGGCATCGTGTGCGGCGCCCGCAACTTCGCCGAGGGTGACCTGGTGGTCGTCGCACTGCCCGGCGCGGTGCTGCCCGGCGGCTTCGCCATCGCCTCCCGTAAGACCTACGGCCAGGTCTCCGACGGGATGATCTGCTCCGTCGCCGAGCTCGGGGTCGGCAAGGACCACTCGGGCATCCTCGTGCTCGAGGAGGGCACCGCCGAGCCGGGCACCGACGCCAACGACCTCCTCGGCCTCGGCGACACCGTCATCGAGCTGAACATCACGCCCGACCGCGGCTACTGCTTCTCGTTGCGCGGCCTGACCCGCGAACTCGCGTGCGGCTTCGACCTCGAGTTCGCCGATCCCGCGCACGTCGCACCCCACCCCGCCGACGGCCCGGCGTACCCCATCCGGCTCGAACGCGAAACCGGCGCCACCCGCTTCGCTGCCCGCAAGGTCACCGGCATCGACCCCCATGCCGTGTCCCCGTGGTGGCTGCAACGGCGGCTGCTGCTGTCCGGCATCCGCCCGATCTCCCCGGCGGTCGACGTCACCAACTACGTGCTGCTCGAGCTCGGCCAGCCGCTGCACGCCTTCGACGCCGCCACCCTCCGCGGTGAGCTCGTCGTCCGGCGTGCGAAGGCGGGGGAGAAGCTGACGACACTCGACGGCGTCGAACGCACCCTTGATCCCGAGGACGTCGTCATCACCGACGACTCCGGGGTGATCTCCCTCGCCGGCATCATGGGCGGCGCCGCGACCGAGGTGAGCGGCACGACCACCGAGGTCCTGCTCGAGGCCGCCACCTGGGATCCGCTGGCCGTGTTCCGCAGCGCCCGGCGCCACAAGCTGGTGAGCGAGGCGGGCAAGCGTTTCGAGCGCAACGTCGACCCCGAAGTGGCGCTGCCGGCCCTGGACCGGGCCGCGGCGCTGCTCGTGGAGATCGCCGGTGGCCGCGTCGAGCCGGTCCTGACCGACCTGTCCGTCCCCGTCGAGCCGGTCTCGATCCGCATGGACATCGACCTGCCCGACCGCACCGCCGGGGTCGCCTACCCGACCGGCACCGCCGCGCGCCGGCTCACCCAGATCGGGTGCGGCGTCGAGGTCGGTGTCGGCCCGGACGGACACGGCCAGCTCGTGGTCACGCCGCCGACCTGGCGTCCCGACCTGCGTCAGCCCGCCGACCTCGTGGAGGAGGTGCTCCGGCTCGAGGGGCTCGAACAGATCCCGTCCGTGCTCCCGGCCGCCCCGGCGGGCCGCGGACTGACCCCGAGCCAGAAACGACGCCGCGCCGTGGGCCGCGCCCTGGCCGCCGACGGTCACGTCGAGGTGCTCGCCCCCGTCTTCCTGCCGGCGCACGTATTCGACACGTGGGGTCTCGCCGCCGATGACCCCCGCCGCACCACCACGACGGTCCTCAACCCGCTCGAGGCCGATCGTCCCGAGCTGGCGACGACGCTGCTGCCCGGCCTGCTCGAGGTGCTCGCCCGCAACGTGTCCCGAGGTCAGCGCGACCTGGCGCTCTATGCGATCGCGCAGGTCGTCCTGCCCGGCCCCGGCACCCGGCCGGTGCCGCCCCTGCCGGTGGACCGGCGCCCCACGGACGAGGAGATCGCGCTGCTCGAGGGCTCGCTGCCTGCGCAGCCCGTCCACGTCGGGGCGGTGCTGTGCGGCCTGCGGGAACCCGCCGGGCCGTGGGGGCCGGGCCGGCCCGCGGACGCGACCGACGCGTTCGCCGCGGCCGAGACCGTCGCGGCCGCCGCGGGTGTCCGGCTGCAGCGCCGCGCCGCGCAGTACCTGCCGTGGCATCCGGGCCGCTGCGCCGAACTACTGGTCGACGGTGTCGTCGTCGGTCACGCCGGTGAGTTGCATCCGGCAGTGCTCGAGCGGGCCGGGCTGCCCGCCCGCACGTGCGCCTTCGAACTCGACCTCGACGCGCTGCCGATGGTGGAGTCGCTGCCGGCGCCGAAGATCTCCCCGTTCCCCGCTGTGCTGCAGGACGTCGCCGTCGTCGTGGCCGAGGAGATCCCGGCCGCCGACGTCGAGGAGGCGCTGCGCGCGGGCGGCGGCGAACTGCTCGAAGACATCCGCCTGTTCGACGTGTTCGAGGGGGCGCAGGTGGGGGAGGGGCGTAAGTCGCTCGCCTTCGCTCTGCGCTTCCGCGCGGCAGACCGCACCCTCACGGAGGACGAGGCCAGCGCGGCCCGGGACGCCGCTGTGGCCGCGGCCGGCACGGCGGTCGGCGCCGAACTGCGGCACTGAGCCACCGCCGCGGACGTAGCCTGGGAGCATGACCACCGATCCGTCCTCACCCGCCCCCGATGCCCCGGACGCGCCCGTGCCGGATGTGACCCCGGCGGAACCGGGTTCGCCGTCGGTGCCGGATGTGACCCCGGCGGAACCGGGTTCCCCGTCGGTGCCGGATGTTCCGCCGTCCCCGGTCGGGCCGGACGTGACACCCGCCGAGGGGAAGGACCCCGGCTACACCTCGGCCGGGGTACCCACGTTCGACGCGGTGCGGGAGAAGATCGAGCGCCGCGCGGGCACCGCGACCGGTGCGGAGGAACTCGCCCGCGAGAGCGCAGCGGGACGCACGCTCGAGGAGCAGTTCGACGAGCGCCGACAGGCCGCCGCCGACAGGCTGCGCGAGATCCGTCGCTCGCTGGCCGAGGGGTGAACCGGGCTCGGTCCGACCCACCCGCATGAATGAAGTTGCATGATGGTGCATAATCAATCGCATGGGTAACTCACCGGAATTCACGGCGACCGCACAGTCACCGATTCGGGTCGCCGTCGCAGGGGCGAGCGGGTACGCGGGGGGCGAGATCCTGCGTCTGCTCCTCGGGCATCCCGCCTACCAGGACGGCCGGCTCGTCGTCGGTGCACTCACCGCCGGTGGCAACGCCGGCGCGAGGCTCCGCGAATTCCATCCCCACCTGCTCCCGCTTGCCGACCGCGTCCTCGACGCCACCGACTCCGAGACCCTGAGCGGCCACGACGTCGTGTTCCTCGGCCTGCCGCACGGCCACTCCGCCGTCATCGCCGAACAGCTGCCCGACACCACCGTCGTCATCGACTGCGGCGCCGACTTCCGCCTGTCCGAGTCCGCCGACTGGGAGCGCTGGTACGGCGGGGAACATGCGGGGACCTGGCCGTACGGGATGCCAGAACTACCCGGCAAGCGCGAGCACCTGATCGGCGCCACCCGGATCGCGGTCCCCGGCTGCTATCCCACCTCGGCCACCCTGGCCCTGGCCCCCGCCGTCGCGGCCGGCATCGTCGAGCCGACAGTCCACGTCGTCGCCGTATCCGGTACCTCCGGCGCCGGCAGGTCCCTCCGAGCCGACCTCCTCGGCTCCGAGGTCATGGGCTCGGTCCGGGCCTACGCCGTCGGCGGAGCACACCGGCACACCCCCGAGATCAAGCAGAACCTCGCCACCCTGACCGACGCCGCAGTGTCCGTCTCCTTCACCCCCGTGCTGGCGCCGATGCCGCGGGGCATCCTCGCCACCTGCACCGCCCCCACCACCGCCACCGCCGACGAGGCCCGGGCCGTGTACGAGAAGGCCTACGCCGACGAGCCGTTCGTGCAGGTACTGCCCGAAGGGACGCTGCCCAGCACCGGCGCGGTACTCGGCTCCAACGCCGTGCAGCTCGCCGTCACCGTCGACCCCGACGCCGGCGTCCTCGTCGTCGTCGCCGCGCTCGACAACCTGACCAAGGGCACCGCCGGCGCGGCGGTGCAGTCCATGAACCTGGCGCTCGGCCTGCCCGAGACCGCCGGCCTGTCCACCGTGGGAGTCGCCCCGTGAGCATCGACAGACAGTCCACCGACGAGCACGTCTACGCCGACGCGGTCGAGATCGCCGGCGGCCGCCTGATCCGCACCCAGGGCGTCACGTCGCCGGCCGGGTTCCGCGCCGCCGGTATCCCCGCCGGCATCAAGGCCTCCGGCAACCCGGACCTCGCGCTGGTCTTCAACGAGGGCCCGGAGCTGACCGCAGCCGGCGTCTTCACCACCAACAAGATCAAGGCCGCGCCCGTGCTGTGGTCGCAGCAGGTCCTGACGTCCGGCGCGCTGCGCGCCGTGATCCTCAATTCCGGCGGCGCCAACGCCTGCACCGGACCGGGCGGCTTCCAGGACACCCACGCCACCGCGGAGAAGGTGGCCGAAACGCTCAGCAACTGGGGCACCGAGACCGGTGCCGGCGAAGTCGCGGTGTGTTCGACCGGCCTCATCGGCGACCGACTGCCGATGGACAAGGTGCTCGCCGGTGTCGCGGAGATCGTCCACGAACTCGCCGGCGGGATCTCCGGCGGCACCGATGCCGCCTACGCCATCATGACCACCGACACCGTGCCCAAACAGGCCGCCCTGCACCACGCCGACAAGTGGAACGTCGGCGGCATGGCCAAGGGCGCAGGCATGCTCGCCCCCGCCCTGGCCACGATGCTGTGCGTGCTCACCACCGACGCGGTGGCCACCGCCGAGCAGCTCGACCGTGCCCTGCGCGCCGCCACCCGGCTCACGTTCGACCGTCTCGACGTCGACGGGTCGACCTCCACCAACGACACCGTGCTGCTGCTCGCGTCCGGAGCCAGCGGCATCGCCCCCAGCCAGGAGCAGCTCGACGCCGCCGTCCTCGCCGTGTGCGACGACCTCGCCGGGCAGATGATGGCCGACGCCGAGGGCGTCACCAAACGGGTCACCATCACCGTCCGCGGCGCCGCCACCGAGCAGGACGCCCTCGTGGGCGCCCGGACCGTCGCACGCGACAACCTCGTCAAGACCGCCCTGTTCGGTTCCGACCCCAACTGGGGGCGTGTGCTCGCCGCCATCGGCATCGCGCCCATCGCGCTCGACCCCGATCGCATCTCCGTCACGTTCAACGGATCCCCGGTGTGCCTCGACGGCGTGGGCGCTCCCGGCGCCCGAGAGGTCGACCTGTCCGGCCCCGACATCGCCCTCGACATCGACCTCGGCGTCGGTGACGCCGAGGTGACCATCCGCACCACCGACCTCTCCCACGGATACGTCGAAGAGAACTCGGCCTACTCGTCATGACCGGAACCGAGACGACCACCGATCCCATCGCGCAGCTCACCGCCCACCAGAAGGCGTACGTCCTCGCCGAGGCGCTGCCGTGGCTGCAGAAATTCCGGGACAAGACCGTCGTGGTCAAGTACGGCGGCAACGCCATGATCGACGACCGGCTCAAGCGCGCCTTCGCCGCCGACATGGCATTCCTGCGCACCGTCGGCGTCCATCCCGTCGTCGTCCACGGCGGCGGACCGCAGATCAACGCCATGCTGAAGCGACTGGGCATGGCAGGGGAGTTCCGCGGTGGTTTCCGCGTCACCACCCCCGAGGTGATGGACGTCGTCCGCATGGTGCTGTTCGGCCAGGTCGGCCGCGAACTCGTCGGCCTGATCAACGCCCACGGCCCGTACGCCGTCGGGATCTCCGGCGAGGACGCCCACCTGTTCACCGCCACCCGCCGCACGGTCGTCGTCGACGGCGAGGACACCGACATCGGTCTCGTCGGCGACGTCACCTCCGTGGACCCCGCCGCCGTCCACGACCTCGTCGCGGCCGGTCGCATCCCCGTCGTCTCCACCATCGCCCCCGACGCCGACGGCGTGGTCCACAACATCAATGCCGACACCGCCGCCGCCGCGCTCGCCGAGGCGCTCGGCGCGGAGAAACTCGTCGTCCTCACCGACGTCGAGGGCCTCTACACCGACTGGCCCGACCGCAGTTCCCTCGCCACCAGCATCGACGCCGACGCCCTGGCCGAGCTGCTGCCGTCCCTCGACGCCGGCATGGTCCCCAAGATGGAAGCCTGCCTGCGAGCCGTCCGCGGTGGCGTGCCCACCGCCCACGTCATCGACGGCCGCCAGCCGCACTCGGTGCTGCTCGAACTCCTCACCGAGGAAGGCATCGGCACGATGGTCACTCCCACCCACCCCCGGGCGACCGCGCCCACCCAGGAAGGCACCCCATGACCGGCACCTCCGAACTCCAGCAGCGCTGGGCCGGGTCGCTGATGAACAACTACGGCGTCCCCAAGGTCGCCCTCGTCGCCGGCGACGGTGCCGTCGTCACCGACGCCGACGGCAAGCAGTACCTCGACCTGCTCGGCGGCATCGCCGTCAACGCCCTCGGCCACCGCCATCCCGCCATCCGCGACGCCGTCACCGCGCAACTCGACACGCTCGGTCACGTGTCCAACCTCTACGCCAGCGGACCCGTCGTCGAACTCGCCGAACACCTCCTCGCGCACTTCGGGCACCCCGGCCGGGCGTTCTTCTGCAACTCCGGCACCGAAGCCAACGAAGCCGCGTTCAAGCTCGCCCGGCTCACCGGACGCCCCAAGATCATCGCCGCGGAGAAGGCCTTCCACGGCCGCACCATGGGGGCCCTGGCCCTCACGGGCCAGCCGGACAAGCGCGCCCCGTTCGAACCCATGCCCCCCGGCGTCGAATTCGTCCCCTACGGCGACGCCGAGGCCCTCGACGCCGCCGTCGACGAGAACACCGCCGCCGTGTTCCTCGAACCGATCATGGGCGAATCCGGCGTGGTCGTGCCCCCCGAGGGCTACCTCGTCCAGGCCCGCCGGATCACCGCAGAACGTGGGGCACTGCTCGTTCTCGACGAGGTGCAGACCGGCATCGCCCGCACCGGGACGTTCTTCGCCCACCAGACCGCCGGAATCGTGCCCGATGTCATGACCCTCGCCAAGGGTCTCGGCGGTGGCCTGCCCATCGGTGCCGTCCTCGCCACCGGTCCGGCCGCCGAGTTCTTCCAGCCCGGCAAGCACGGCACCACCTTCGGCGGCAACCCGGTGTGCGCCGCCGCCGCGCTCGCCGTCCTGCGCACCATCGACGAACAGGACCTGCTCGCCCACGTCGACGCCGTCGGCAAGTCCATCGCCACCGGCATCGAGGCACTCGGCCACCCCCTCGTCGACCACGTCCGCGGCGCCGGCCTGCTGCTCGGCATCGTCCTCACCGACACCCGGGCCCCCGCCGTCGAAGCGGCAGCCCGGGACGCCGGCTATCTCGTCAACGCTGCCGCCCCCGACGTCATCCGCCTCGCCCCACCGCTGATCCTCACCCAGGAACAGGCCGACGGATTCGTCGCGACACTGCCCTGCGTGCTCGACGCCGCCCGGCAGGAAGGAAACTAGACCCATGGTGAAGCACTTCCTGAAGGACGACGACCTCACGCCCGCACAACAGCGCGAGGTTCTCGACCTCGCCGCGGCCCTGAAGAAGGCGCCGTTCTCGGCCCGCCCGCTCGAGGGCCCGCGCGGCGTCGGCGTCATCTTCGAGAAGAACTCGACCCGCACCCGCTTCTCCTTCGAGATGGGAATCGCCCAGCTCGGCGGCCACGCCGTCGTCGTCGACGGCCGCACCACCCAGCTCGGACGGGAAGAAACCCTGCAGGACACCGGCCGCGTCCTGTCCCGCTACGTCGACGCCGTCGTCTGGCGCACCTTCGGCCAGGACCGGCTCCAGGCGATGGCCGAAGGCGCCACCGTGCCCCTCGTCAATGCCCTGTCCGACGAGTACCACCCCTGCCAGGTCCTCGCGGACCTGCTCACCCTGCGCGAGCACAAGGGGGAGCTGCAGGGACTGAAACTGACCTACCTCGGTGACGGCGCCAACAACATGGCGCACTCGCTCATGCTCGGCGGCGTCACCGCCGGCATCGACGTCACGATCGCCGCCCCCGCCGGTTTCGCTCCGGATCCCGCCGTCGTGGCAGCGGCCCGCGCCCGCGCCGCCGACACCGGCGCGCAGATCACCCTCACCGAGGACGCGCGCGCCGCCGCCACCGGTGCCGACGCCCTCGTCACCGACACCTGGACCTCCATGGGCCAGGAGAACGACGGACTCGACCGCGTCGGTCCCTTCCGTCCGTACCAGGTCAACGCCGAGCTGCTCGCGCTCGCCGACCCGAAGGCCGTCGTGCTGCACTGCCTGCCGGCCCACCGCGGTGACGAGGTCACCGACGAGGTCCTCGACGGACCGCAGTCGGTGGTGTGGGACGAGGCCGAAAATCGCCTCCACGCCCAGAAGGCGTTGCTCGTATGGCTGCTCGAGCAGCGCGAACGGTAGCCGTGAGCAGCGTGGCCGAACCGTCGAGCGGCGCCGGCGCCGCCGCGGCCCCGACCCGCGCGGCCCGGCAGGCCCGGATCACCGCGCTCGTCGCCACCCGTGCGATCCGCAGCCAACCGGAACTCGCCGCGCTGCTCGCCGCCGAAGGCATCGAGGTCTCCAACGCCACCCTCTCCCGCGACCTCGAGGAGCTCGGTGCGGTCAAACTCCGCGGCGCCGACGGCGGCCCCGGGGTGTACGTCGTCCCCGAGGACGGGAGCCCCGTCCGAGGCGTCTCCGGAGGCACCGACCGACTCTCCCGCCTCCTCGGCGAACTGCTGGTCTCCACCGACTCGAGCGGCAACATCGCGGTGCTCCGCACCCCACCAGGAGCAGCGCACTATCTGGCCAGCGCACTCGATCGGGCATCATTACCCGAAGTGGTCGGCACCATCGCCGGCGACGACACCATCGCGGTGATCGCGCGTGAGCCCCTCACCGGAGCCGACCTCGCCGCGAAGATCGAATCCCTGGCCTGATCCGATCGCGCACCGAGCACCGATAGACGCACGTTCAATCAAGAAGGAGCACAAACACAATGGCCGATCGCGTCGTACTCGCCTACTCGGGCGGGCTGGACACCTCCGTCGCCATCAGCTGGATCGGCAAGGAGACCGGCAAGGAGGTCGTCGCCGTCGCCATCGATCTCGGCCAGGGCGGCGAGGACATGGAGGTCGTGCGCCAGCGCGCCCTCGACTGCGGCGCGGTCGAATCCGTCGTCGTCGACGCCAAGGACGAGTTCGCGGAGGAGTACTGCCTGCCGACCGTGCAGGCCAATGCCCTCTACATGGACCGTTACCCGCTGGTCTCCGCGATCAGCCGCCCGCTGATCGTCAAGCACATCGTCGAGGCGGCCCGCGAGCACGGCGGCACCGTCGTCTCGCACGGGTGCACCGGCAAGGGCAACGACCAGGTCCGGTTCGAGGTCGGATTCGGCGCCCTCGCCCCCGATCTCGAGGTCATCGCACCCGTCCGCGACTACGCGTGGACCCGTGAGAAGGCCATCGCCTTCGCCGGCGAGCACAACCTGCCGATCAACGTCACCAAGAAGTCCCCGTTCTCGATCGACCAGAACGTGTGGGGCCGGGCCGTCGAGACCGGCTTCCTCGAGGACCTGTGGAACGCCCCCACCAAGGACGTCTACGACTACACCGAGGACCCCAGCCTCAACTGGCAGGCCCCCGACGAGCTGATCATCACCTTCGACAAGGGTGTGCCCACCGCGATCGACGGCCGGTCGGTCACCGTGCTCGAGGCCATCCAGGAACTGAACCGCCGCGCCGGCGCCCAGGGCGTCGGCCGTCTCGACATGGTCGAGGACCGGCTCGTCGGCATCAAGAGCCGCGAAATCTACGAAGCCCCCGGCGCGCTCACCCTCATCCACGCCCACCAGGAACTCGAACACGTCACGCTCGAACGCGAACTGGGACGGTACAAGCGTCGCGTGGAGGAGCGCTGGAGTGAGCTGGTCTACGACGGCCTCTGGTTCTCGCCGCTGAAGTACGCGCTCGACTCGTTCGTCCAGAACACCCAGGAGCACGTCTCCGGCGACATCCGGCTCGTCCTGCACGGCGGCCATATCGCCGTCAACGGTCGCCGCAGCGCCGAATCGCTGTACGACTTCAACCTCGCCACCTACGACGAGGGCGATACCTTCGACCAGTCCAACGCCAAGGGCTTCGTCCAGATCCACGGCCTGTCCTCCAAGGTCGCCGCGAAGCGGGATCTGGGCCTGTAGCGATGACCGCTCACGGCACCAACGAAGGCGCCCTGTGGGGCGGCCGGTTCGCATCCGGACCGGCCGCCGCCATGGCGGCGCTGAGCAAATCCACCCACTTCGACTGGGCACTCGCCCCCTACGACGTCCGAGCTTCCAAGGCACACGCACGGGTGCTGCACAAGGCCGGACTGCTCAGCGATGCCGACCTGACCGCCATGCTCGACGGTCTCGACAGGCTCGCCACCGACGTCGCCTCCGGTGCGTTCACCCCCGCCGAGTCCGACGAGGACGTCCACGGCGCTCTCGAACGTGGGCTCATCGAGCGGGTCGGACCCGAGGTCGGAGGCCGGCTGCGCGCCGGCCGCTCCCGCAACGACCAGGTCGCCACGCTGTTCCGGATGTGGCTGCGCGACGCGGCGCGACGCATCGCCGACGGGGTCCTCGCCGTCGTCGACGCCCTCGCCGACCAGGCCGCCGCCCATCCCACGGCCGTGATGCCGGGCAAGACCCACCTGCAGGCGGCACAGCCGGTACTGCTCGCGCACCACCTGCTCGCTCACGCCCATCCGCTGCTGCGCGACGTACAGCGGCTACGGGACTTCGATGCGCGTGCCGCGGTCTCCCCGTACGGCTCCGGGGCGCTGGCGGGCTCCTCCCTCGGCTTGGACCCCGACGCGATCGCGGCCGAGCTGAACTTCGACTCCGCTGCCGAGAACTCGATCGACGCCACCTCCTCGCGGGATTTCGCCGCCGAGGCCGCGTTCGTGTTCGCAATGATCGCGGTCGACCTCTCCCGCATGGCGGAAGAGGTCATCCTGTGGAGCACGCCGGAGTTCGGCTACATCACCCTCGCCGACGAGTGGTCAACCGGCTCGTCGATCATGCCGCAGAAGAAGAACCCGGACGTCTCCGAACTGACCCGGGGCAAGGCCGGCCGCCTCATCGGCAATCTCACCGGCCTGCTCGCCACGCTCAAGGCCCAGCCGCTGGCGTACAACCGGGACCTGCAGGAGGACAAGGAGCCGGTGTTCGACTCGGTCGCGCAGCTCGAGCTCCTCCTGCCGGCGATCACCGGTCTCGTGTCCACCCTGACCTTCCACACCGATCGCATGGCCGAGCTGGCACCCGCCGGGTTCACCCTCGCCACCGACATCGCCGAGTGGATGGTGCGCCAGGGAGTGCCGTTCCGGATCGCGCACGAAGCGGCCGGCGCCTGCGTGCGGGCGGCGGAGGCGCGGGGAGTCGGACTCGAGGAACTGACCGACGACGAACTGGCCGCCGTCGATGCCGCACTGACCCCGCAGGTACGTGAGGTCCTCACCGTGGAGGGCTCGATCGCCTCGCGCAACGCCCGCGGCGGCACCGCGGGCGTGCGGGTCGGTGAACAGCTCGACGGTGTCCGTGCCGCCGCCCGCGCGCTGCGGGACTGGGTGCGCGGCTGACCGGCCTGCTCGGTGAACGGGGCCATCGGGTCGACGTAATGTGGCAGGCTGTCATTCCTGACAGGGTCGACACACGCAGAACTCGGCGGATGGGAAGAGGTTCGTGGCACTGGGCGGTGGATCGGTGATGGGGCCCCTGCGACGTGTGGTGGCGACCGCGCAGAACGGCCTCGAGGTGATCCGTCACGGCGGCTTGGAAACGGGGGCGACCCCGTCCCCGTTCCAGGTCGTCGAGCGGACCGGCATGTACAGGCTGCGGCATTACTATCCGGAATCCGACGCCGCCGAGACCGGTGCTCCGGTGGTGATGGTTCCCCCGATGATGATGTCGGCGGACGTGTACGACGTCACCCGTGAGACGGGAGCGGTCGGCATCCTGCACTCGATGGGCCTCGACCCCTGGGTGGTCGACTTCGGTTCCCCGGACCGGGAGGAAGGCGGGTGGGACCGCACCCTCACCGATCACATCATCGCCCTCGACGAGATCGTCGATCACGTGCACGACTACACCGGTCGTGACATCCACCTCGCCGGCTACTCGCAGGGCGGGATGTTCTGCTATCAGGCCGCTGCCTACCGCCGCAGTCGGCACGTCGCGAGCCTGATCACCTTCGGCAGCCCGGTGGACACCCTGGCCGCGTTGCCGTTCGGAATCCCGGAGGGCGTCGCGGTCCGGGCTGCCGACTTCCTCGCCGACCACGTCTTCAACCGTCTCGCCATCACCGGTTGGATGGCCAAGACCGGTTTCCAGTTCCTCGATCCTGTCAAGACGGTGCGGTCGCGCATCGAGTTCCTCATGCAACTGCACGACCGGGAAGCCCTCCTGCCGCGCGAACCCCAGCGTCGCTTCCTCGACACCGAGGGGTGGGTGGCCTGGTCCGGTCCCGCGGTGGCCGAACTGCTCCGCCAGTTCATCGTGCACAACCGCATGGTCAGTGGCGGATTCGTCATCAACGACCGTGCTGTGAGCCTGGCCGAGATAACCTGTCCGATCCTCGCGTTCGTCGGCGAGGTGGACGACATCGGCCAGCCCCTTGCGGTGCGCGGCATCCGCAAGGCCGCCCCCCGGGCCCAGGTTTTCGAATATTCGCTACGCGCAGGGCATTTCGGACTCGTCGTGGGTGGCACTGCGGCCCGGCAGACCTGGCCCGCCGTCGGCGAATGGGTGCAGTGGCGCGAAGGGCACGGCGACCGACCGGTCGGCGTCGGCCGGATGGCGATCCCCGAACTCCACGCGGAAGGGGAAACCGGGGTGTCCGTCGCGACCCGGCTCACCCACACCGTCGCCACCATCGCGGAGGTCGGCGTAGAGGTCGGCAAGGGCATCGCCGACCTGGCCTCCGAGACGGTGCGCGGCGCGCGGGAACTGTCGGGGGAAGCGGCCCGCGCCCTGCCACGACTGGCCCGGCTCGGACAGATCCAGCCCCGTACCCGCATCTCCCTTGCCGGTGTCCTCACCGAGCAGTGCCGCAAGGGACCGCACCGCGAGTGCTTCATCTACGAAGACCGCGTCTACACCTTCGCCGAAGTCAATCGCCGGATCGACAACGTGGTGCGCGGACTGGTGCACTCCGGTGTGCGTCCCGCCGCCCACGTCGGCATCCTGATGGACACCCGCCCCAGCGCGATGGCCGCGGTCACGGCCGTCTCCCGGATCGGAGCGGTGTCGGTCCTGCTCCCACCCGGCCCCGACCTCGACGAGGCGATCCGATCGGGTGGTGTCCAGAAGATCATCACCGACCCCGAGAACCTCGATCGGGCGCTCGCCACGGGGATCCCGGCCCTGGTCCTCGGCGGGGGCAGCATTCGCGAACTCGACATCCCGCCCGGTGCAGACGTCGCCGATCTCGAGCACCTCGACATCACCACGATCGAACTCCCCGGCTGGTATGCCCCCGATCCCGGTGTCGCGCGGGAACTTGCCTTTCTCCTGTTCACCGGGAGTGGTGACACCCTGGAGATGCGTCAGATCTCCAACCACCGATGGGCGCTCTCCGCCTTCGGGACCGCCACCGCCGCCGCGCTCGGCCGCGGTGACACGGTCTATTGCCTTGCCCCGCTTTATCATTCGTCCGGTCTGCTGGTCAGCTTCGGCGGCGCACTCGCGGGAGGCTGCCGGATAGCCCTGTCCCACGGTCTCGATCCCGCACGCTTCAGCGAGGAAGTTCACCGTTACGGCGTCACCGTCGTCACCTACACCTGGGCGATGATGAGGGACATCCTCGACAGCCCCGCGCTGCACATCGACGAGATCCATCCCGTCCGCCTCTTCATCGGCTCGGGCATGACCACCGGACTGTGGCGGCGGACCCTCGAACGTTTTGCTCCCGCACAGGTGCTCGAGTTCTATGCCTCCACCGACGGCGAGGTCGTCCTGGCCAACGTCTCGGGTGCCAAGATCGGGTGCAAGGGACGGCCCCTGCCCGGCAGCGCCGAGGCTCGCCTTGCCGCATGGGATCCCACGACCGGGCGCCTGGTGGAGGATCCGCGGGGCTTCGTCCGCGAAAGCGCGGACGGCGAGGTCGGACTCCTGCTCGGGCGGCCCAGTGCCTCCACCGAAGCACTGCCCGGTGTCATGCGAGGTGTGTTCGAAGTCGGTGACGTATGGGTGCCCACCGAGAACCTCTTCCGTCGAGACCAGGACGGTGACTACTGGCTGCTCGACAGCAAGCACAGTGTCATCCGTACCCCGCACGGGCCGGTATACGGGCAGCCGGTGGCGGACGCGCTCGGCAGTATCCCGAAGGTCGATCTCTGCGTCGTCTACGGTGTGCGCACCGCCGGCACCGAAATCGCCGTGGCCGCCTGCACCCTCCGCGAGAACCGCGCGCCGAGCGCCGCGGAGATCACCGCGGCACTCGACGCAGTCCCCGCCTCGGAACGACCCGATCTCGTCCATGTCGTCCCGCACATCGACCTCGGGCCCACATTCCGGCCCGTGTCCGGCGATCTGCCGGCACGAGGCCTGCCGAAGCCGACGGTGCGGTCGTGGTTCGCCGATCCCGATACCGGCACCTACAAGCGGTTCACCAAAGCGGTTGCAGTGAGATTTGCCGGCGTCGGCGCTGGTCCGGCGCCGGGCGCACGGTAGCGTGGGCCCGTCCGGCCCCCACACCACCGTCGAGAGGACAACCGTGGCTGTCGATCCCACGCTGCTGAGCATCCTGGCCTGCCCGCAGGACAAGGGGCCGCTGCTCCTCGTCGACGATTCGGTCCTCTACAACCCGCGGTTGCGCCGGGCGTATCCGATCGAGAACGGCATCCCCGTCCTCCTCGTCGACGAGGCCCGAGACGTGACCGACGCCGAACACGAGGACTATGTCGCGCGCGGGGTGGCCGGTTGGACCGAGGACCCGGTGACGGACTGACCGTGGCGTTCGAGCGGCTCACCGCGGTCGATCCGCTGAAGGCGGCCCACACGATCCTCGGTGCCACGCTGTGTGCGGGCGAGGTGGTGCTGCGGATCACGGAGGTGGAGGCCTACGGGGGCCCCGAGGACGGTCCCTGGCCCGATCCGGCGGCGCATTCCTACCGGGGACGTACGCCTCGGAACGCGGTGATGTTCGGCCCCGCGGGCCATCTCTACGTCTACCGCAGCTACGGGCTGCACCACTGCGCCAACATCTCGGTCGGAGCCGACGGAGTGGCTGCCGCCGTGCTGCTGCGAGGCGCGGAAGTCGTTGCGGGGGAGGAGACCGTCCGTGCCCGGCGAACGGCCGGGACTCCGGCGTCGAACCTCGCCCGCGGACCCGGCAACCTGGCCGAGGCTCTGGGGCTGACGCTCGCGGACAACGGGATCGACGTGCTCGACGAAGGCGCCTCGGTGAGGCTCACCCTGGGGGACGCCGAGCGGGTCGCGGCGGGACCCCGCGTGGGTATCAGCGTCGCGGCCGAGCGGCCGTGGCGGCTGTGGATTCCGGGGGCGGTGGGCGTGTCGGCCTACCGGCGCAGCCCGCGCGCGCCGGCCGCTCCGCGCCGGATGGGATGATCGAGCAGTGACTGAGCACATCCTCGACGAACTGACCTGGCGCGGGCTGATCGCCCAATCGACCGACCTCGACACACTCCGCCGCGACCTCGACGCGGGCCCGGTCACGCTCTATGCCGGATTCGACCCGACCGGCCCCAGTCTGCACGCGGGTCACCTCGTGCCGTTGCTCGCACTCAAGCGCTTTCAGCGGGCGGGCCACCGGCCGATCGTGCTGGCCGGCGGCGCCACCGGCATGATCGGCGACCCGCGCGAGGTGGGGGAGCGGACCATGAACTCGGCGGACACGGTCGCCGAGTGGGCCGAACGCATCCGTGGGCAGCTCGAGCGGTTCGTCGACTTCGACGATTCCCCGACCAGCGCGATCGTCGTGAACAACGCCGACTGGACCTCCTCCCTCAGCGTCGTCGACTTCCTCCGCGATGTCGGCAAGCACTTCTCCGTCAACGTCATGCTCGCGCGCGACACCGTCAGACGCCGGCTCGAGGGCGACGGCATCTCGTACACCGAATTCAGCTACATGCTGCTCCAGGCCAACGACTACGTGCAGTTGCGTCGTCAGCACGGGTGCACCCTGCAGGTGGGTGGATCGGACCAGTGGGGCAACATCATCGCGGGCGTCGAGCTCAACCGGCGGACGGACGCCGCGGCAGTGCATGCGCTCACGGTCCCGCTCGTCACCTCCGCCGACGGAAAGAAATTCGGAAAGTCCACCGGCGGCGGAAGCCTGTGGCTCGATCCGCAGATGACCACCCCCTATGCCTGGTACCAGTACTTCGTCAACGCCGCGGATGCCGACGTCGTGAAGTACCTGCGGTGGTTCACCTTCCTGGATCAGGAGGAGCTCGCCGAACTCGAGACGGCGACGGCCGAGCGGCCGCACGCCCGTGAAGCGCAGCGCCGGCTCGCGGCCGAGATGACGACTCTCGTTCACGGAGAGGCGAACACTCGCGCGGTCGAACTGGCGAGTCGGGCGTTGTTCGGGCGAGGCGAGCTTTCGGAGCTGGACGAGGCGACCCTTTCCGCCGCCCTGGCAGAGGCTTCCGTCGCCGAGGTGCACGACGGGCAACCCGACACGATCGTCGACCTGCTCGTCGCAACAGGTCTGTGCGAGAGCAAGGGCGCGGCCCGGCGCACGATCAAGGAAGGGGGCGCCTCCGTGAACAACCAGCGCGTCGCGTCCGAGGACTGGGTCCCGTCGAGTGCGGATCTTCTGCACGGTCGCTGGCTCGTGCTGCGGAGAGGCAAGCGCAACTTCGCCGGCGTCCGCATCGAGCGCGGCTGACGAGAACGCCCTCACCCGCTGACGGGCCGCTGACCTGCTGGTTTGACGGCCCGTTAGCGGTGGCGTAACTTTGTCGTCGTTCGAGCGACACGGACACCGACCCGGACCGAGAGGTACGGAAGTTGGTTGTGTCCTGACCGACCGAACGGCCGACACGATGATCGCAGACGCTGATTGCGTAGGTGAACTCGGAGTGTTAGGATAGAACGGTTGCCCCGGAGCCGAACGCGAGAGCGCGAAGCGACGGTGTGTGCGTGTTCTTTGAGAACTCAACAGTGTGCCGATGAATGTCAGTGCCAAATTATTTTGGTGCGGCCACTTCACTTTTGTGGGGTGGTTGTTGCTGGCTGCCGCATTCTTCCGTCTGTGGTGGTCAGTGTTTTTGCTAGTTTGAGTTTTTTGCTAGTGATTCGGCTCTACGCTTATGGCTGATCGGCCCTTCGGGGTTTGATTGAGAGTCTTCAACGGAGAGTTTGATCCTGGCTCAGGACGAACGCTGGCGGCGTGCTTAACACATGCAAGTCGAACGATGAAGCCCAGCTTGCTGGGTGGATTAGTGGCGAACGGGTGAGTAACACGTGGGTGATCTGCCCTGCACTTCGGGATAAGCCTGGGAAACTGGGTCTAATACCGGATAGGACCTCGGGATGCATGTTCCGGGGTGGAAAGGTTTTCCGGTGCAGGATGGGCCCGCGGCCTATCAGCTTGTTGGTGGGGTAACGGCCCACCAAGGCGACGACGGGTAGCCGGCCTGAGAGGGCGACCGGCCACACTGGGACTGAGACACGGCCCAGACTCCTACGGGAGGCAGCAGTGGGGAATATTGCACAATGGGCGCAAGCCTGATGCAGCGACGCCGCGTGAGGGATGACGGCCTTCGGGTTGTAAACCTCTTTCAGTACCGACGAAGCGCAAGTGACGGTAGGTACAGAAGAAGCACCGGCCAACTACGTGCCAGCAGCCGCGGTAATACGTAGGGTGCGAGCGTTGTCCGGAATTACTGGGCGTAAAGAGCTCGTAGGCGGTTTGTCGCGTCGTCTGTGAAAACCCGCAGCTCAACTGCGGGCTTGCAGGCGATACGGGCAGACTTGAGTACTGCAGGGGAGACTGGAATTCCTGGTGTAGCGGTGAAATGCGCAGATATCAGGAGGAACACCGGTGGCGAAGGCGGGTCTCTGGGCAGTAACTGACGCTGAGGAGCGAAAGCGTGGGTAGCGAACAGGATTAGATACCCTGGTAGTCCACGCCGTAAACGGTGGGCGCTAGGTGTGGGTTTCCTTCCACGGGATCCGTGCCGTAGCTAACGCATTAAGCGCCCCGCCTGGGGAGTACGGCCGCAAGGCTAAAACTCAAAGGAATTGACGGGGGCCCGCACAAGCGGCGGAGCATGTGGATTAATTCGATGCAACGCGAAGAACCTTACCTGGGTTTGACATACACCGGACCGCCCCAGAGATGGGGTTTCCCTTGTGGTCGGTGTACAGGTGGTGCATGGCTGTCGTCAGCTCGTGTCGTGAGATGTTGGGTTAAGTCCCGCAACGAGCGCAACCCTTGTCCTGTGTTGCCAGCACGTAATGGTGGGGACTCGCAGGAGACTGCCGGGGTCAACTCGGAGGAAGGTGGGGACGACGTCAAGTCATCATGCCCCTTATGTCCAGGGCTTCACACATGCTACAATGGCCGGTACAGAGGGCTGCGATACCGCGAGGTGGAGCGAATCCCTTAAAGCCGGTCTCAGTTCGGATCGGGGTCTGCAACTCGACCCCGTGAAGTCGGAGTCGCTAGTAATCGCAGATCAGCAACGCTGCGGTGAATACGTTCCCGGGCCTTGTACACACCGCCCGTCACGTCATGAAAGTCGGTAACACCCGAAGCCGGTGGCCTAACCCCTCGTGGGAGGGAGCCGTCGAAGGTGGGATCGGCGATTGGGACGAAGTCGTAACAAGGTAGCCGTACCGGAAGGTGCGGCTGGATCACCTCCTTTCTAAGGAGCACTTCTCCCGGCGAGGGTTCACACAGGTGAATGCCTCTCGGGCAGAGACTGTTTCGTTCCCACACGTGGAACGGCAGGAGCTCATGGGTGGAACGCTGACAGGTATTTTCTTCGTCACCGCCGGTCCGAGTGCCGGCGGGAAGAGAGTTATATCGGTGCACTGTTGGGTCCTGAGAGAACACGCGAGTGTTTTGTCAGCGACGATGACCGGGAACGGGAAGGGTTCTTCTTTCCCCAGTATCGGTTGTTGTGTGTTGTTTGAGAACTGCACAGTGGACGCGAGCATCTTTGTTGTAAGTGTTTATGAGCGTACGGTGGATGCCTTGGCACCAGGAGCCGATGAAGGACGTGGGAGGCTGCGATATGCCTCGGGGAGCTGTCAACCGAGCTGTGATCCGAGGATTTCCGAATGGGGAAACCCAGCACGAGTGATGTCGTGTTACCCGCGCCTGAATATATAGGGCGTGTGGAGGGAACGTGGGGAAGTGAAACATCTCAGTACCCACAGGAAGAGAAAACAACATGTGATTCCGTGAGTAGTGGCGAGCGAAAGCGGAAGAGGCTAAACCGGGCACATGCGATACCCGGCAGGGGTTGTGTGTTCGGGGTTGTGGGGTTCGATGTGTCGGTGCTGCCGCACCGGCCGACAGTGAGAAATCGCCTGTGTTAGTCGAAGTGGTCTGGAACGGCCCGTCGTAGAGGGTGAGAATCCCGTAGACGAAAACACGGTGACTGTCGATTCGGATACCCGAGTAGCAGCGGGCCCGTGAAATCTGCTGTGAATCTGTCGGGACCACCCGATAAGCCTGAATACTCCCTGGTGACCGATAGCGGACTAGTACCGTGAGGGAAAGGTGAAAAGTACCCCGGGAGGGGAGTGAAATAGTACCTGAAACCGTGCGCTTACAATCCGTCGGAGCCTTCGAGCAGTTCGGTCTGCTGGGGGTGACGGCGTGCCTTTTGAAGAATGAGCCTGCGAGTTAGTGGCATGTCGCGAGGTTAACCCGTGTGGGGTAGTCGTAGCGAAAGCGAGTCCGAACAGGGCGTATCAGTGGCATGTTCTAGACCCGAAGCGGAGTGATCTACCCATGGCCAGGGTGAAGCGACGGTAAGACGTCGTGGAGGCCCGAACCCACTTAGGTTGAAAACTGAGGGGATGAGCTGTGGGTAGGGGTGAAAGGCCAATCAAACTCCGTGATAGCTGGTTCTCCCCGAAATGCATTTAGGTGCAGCGTCGCGTGTTTCTCACCGGAGGTAGAGCTACTGGATGGTCTAGGGGGCCCACAAGCTTACCGAAATCAGCCAAACTCCGAATGCCGGTGAGTGAGAGCGCGGCAGTGAGACTGCGGGGGATAAGCTTCGTAGTCGAGAGGGAAACAGCCCAGATCGCCGGCTAAGGCCCCTAAGCGTGTACTAAGTGGAAAAGGATGTGGGATCGCTGAGACAACCAGGAGGTTGGCTTAGAAGCAGCCACCCTTGAAAGAGTGCGTAATAGCTCACTGGTCAAGTGGTTCTGCGCCGACAATGTAGCGGGGCTCAAGTACACCGCCGAAGCCGCGGCACTCACACAACACCCACTCGTTTCTGCGGAGACGGGTGCAGTGGTGTGGGTGGGTAGGGGAGCGTCGTGCCGCCGGGGAAGCGCCGGAGTGATCCAGGTGTGGAGGCGGCGCGAGTGAGAATGCAGGCATGAGTAGCGAAAGACGAGTGAGAAACTCGTCCGCCGAATGACCAAGGGTTCCTGGGCCAGGTTAATCCGCCCAGGGTGAGTCGGGACCTAAGGCGAGGCCGACAGGCGTAGTCGATGGACAACGGGTTGATATTCCCGTACCCGTGTGAACGCGCCCCTGGTGAATCAGTGATGCTAACCGTCCTGAAGCCGGCCGGTTCCTTCGGGAATCGGTCGTGTGGATGCACGGGACCCGATCTGGTAGTAGCCAAGCGATGGGGTGACGCAGGAAGGTAGTGGGGCCGGTCAGTGGTTGTACCGGTGTAAGCCTGTAGGGCGTGACATAGGCAAATCCGTGTCGCACGAGCCTGAGAGGTGATGCGTAGCCGAATGAGGCGAATTCCATGATCCTATGCTGCCGAGAAAAGCCTCTAGCGAGCTTTCACACGGCCCGTACCCCAAACCGACACAGGTGGTCAGGTAGAGAATACCGAGGCGATCGAGAGAACTGTGGTTAAGGAACTCGGCAAAATGCCCCCGTAACTTCGGGAGAAGGGGGACCAGCCCTGGTGAAGACCTTCGCGGTCGGAGCTGGGGGTGGTCGCAGAGACCAGAGAGAAGCGACTGTTTACTAAAAACACAGGTCCGTGCGAAGTCGTAAGACGAGGTATACGGACTGACGCCTGCCCGGTGCTGGAAGGTTAAGAGGACCGGTCAGCGGAGCGATCCGCGAAGCTGAGAATTTAAGCCCCAGTAAACGGCGGTGGTAACTATAACCATCCTAAGGTAGCGAAATTCCTTGTCGGGTAAGTTCCGACCTGCACGAATGGCGTAACGACTTCTCTGCTGTCTCAACCACAGACTCGGCGAAATTGCATTACGAGTAAAGATGCTCGTTACGCGCGGCAGGACGAAAAGACCCCGGGACCTTCACTACAGCTTGGTATTGGTGTTCGGTTCGGTTTGTGTAGGATAGGTGGGAGACTGTGAAGCGGTGACGCCAGTTACCGTGGAGTCGTTGTTGAAATACCACTCTGATCGTATTGGACCTCTAACCTCGGACCCTGATCGGGTTCAGGGACAGTGCCTGGTGGGTAGTTTAACTGGGGCGGTTGCCTCCCAAAATGTAACGGAGGCGCCCAAAGGTTCCCTCAGCCTGGTTGGCAATCAGGTGTCGAGTGCAAGTGCACAAGGGAGCTTGACTGTGAGACCGACAGGTCGAGCAGGGACGAAAGTCGGGACTAGTGATCCGGCACCGGCATGTGGAAGCGGTGTCGCTCAACGGATAAAAGGTACCCCGGGGATAACAGGCTGATCTTCCCCAAGAGTCCATATCGACGGGATGGTTTGGCACCTCGATGTCGGCTCGTCGCATCCTGGGGCTGGAGTAGGTCCCAAGGGTTGGGCTGTTCGCCCATTAAAGCGGCACGCGAGCTGGGTTTAGAACGTCGTGAGACAGTTCGGTCTCTATCCGCCGCGCGCGTTAGAAACTTGAGGAAGGCTGTCCCTAGTACGAGAGGACCGGGACGGACGAACCTCTGGTGTGCCAGTTGTCCCGCCAGGGGCACGGCTGGTTGGCTACGTTCGGAAGGGATAACCGCTGAAAGCATCTAAGCGGGAAGCCTGTTCCAAGATGAGGTTTCTCACCCCCTCGAGGGGGTAAGGCCCCCGGCAGACCACCGGGTTGATAGGCCGGAACTGGAAGTGCGGCAACGCATGCAGGTGACCGGTACTAATAGGCCGAGGACTTACCACGAAGAAGCTACGCGTCCACTGTGCGGTATCTGAAACAGCACACACATCAGATACCGAAGCCCGACAAGGGTATTCGAGAACTCTGATGCGTGACGTTTCGCAGAGTTACGGCGGCCATAGCGACAGGGAAACGCCCGGTCCCATTCCGAACCCGGAAGCTAAGCCTGTCTGCGCCGATGGTACTGCACCCGACAGGGTGTGGGAGAGTAGGACACCGCCGAACACCCGTTACCGAGAGGGGACCCACCTGGTGGGTCCCCTCTCGTCGTTTTTCGTGAAAGGATTTTTCTGTGTCCGACAACAATGGTGAGCGTCGATCCTTCCGGGGTGGAGGGTCCACTCCCAGGTCGGGACGCGGAGACAGCGGCGAACGTCGCCAAGGCGGTGATCGGGGTCAGGCCCGCAGCGAGGACCGCCGGCAAGGATTCGCCGGCCGACCGGATCGCCGCGGCGAGGACCGCACGTTCCGCGGGGAACGCCGAAGTGAGGCACCCAAGGGCGCCGGGGACGACTCCCGGGAGGGCGCCCGGTCCGAGCGACCCCGCAGCGACCGCCCGCCGGGAGACCGGCGAGACCGGCCCTACGGTGAACGGCGCGGCGAGCGTCCGCATCGAAGCACGAACGAGGACCGCCGGGACGATCGGCGCACCGGTGACCGGCGTGACGATCGGACCCGGGATGATCGGCGCACCGGCACGTCCCGGGCCGGCCACGGACCCGAACAGCGGGACGGCAACGCCCCGCGCCGCCGCGGCGGCGAAGGCGGCTTCGGCCCGGGCCGGGGTCGGGAAGGCGTTCCCGCTGGACGTCGCGAATCTCGACCGGACGAGCCGGATCTTCCCGAAGACGTCGAGGCGTCGGAGCTCGATCCGACCATCCGCCGGGATCTGCTGAGCCTCGACAAGTCGAACGCCAACGCGGTGGCTCGGCACCTGGTCATGGCCGGCCGCCTCATCGACGACGACCCCCGTGTCGCCCTGGCTCATGCGCGTGCTGCGCGGCAGCGCGCCGGCCGCATCGCCGTGGTCCGGGAGGCAGCGGGCATCACCGCCTACCACGCCGGCGAATGGGCGGAGGCCCTGTCCGAGTTGCGGGCCGCTCGCCGGATGGCCGGTGGACCCGGATTGCTGGCGGTCATGGCGGACTGCGAGCGCGGACTCGGCCGACCGGAACGGGCGATCGAGCTGGGCCGTAGCGACGAGGCTCGGGCGCTGACCGGAGACGAGGCCACCGAACTGCGCATCGTCGTCGCGGGTGCCCGGATGGACCTGGGGCAGTTCGACCAGGCGGTGGTCACCCTGCAGACGCCGGAACTGGACGCCTCGCGCACCGGACCGTCCGCCGCGCGCCTGTTCTACGCGTATGCGGACGCGCTCGTGGCAGCGGGACGTACCGAGGACGGATTGAAGTGGTTCCTCAACGCCGCCGCCGCCGATCTGGAGGGGGACACCGACGCCGAGGAACGCGTCGCCGAGCTCACCGGAGAGGATCTGTGACCGGTACGGGCGCATCGTTGCGGACCCACTACGACGTCCTTCTGCTCGACCTGGACGGCACCGTCTACCGCGGCGCCGAAGCGGTGCCGGGCGCCCGCGAGGCCCTGTCCGAGGGGGCTGAGCGGTTGTTCTACGTCACCAACAACGCGAGCCGCCGCCCCGGTGAGGTCGCCAAACACCTGCGCGAACTCGGTTTCGCGGCCGACGAGTCGAACGTGGTCACCAGCTCCCAGTCCGCGGCCCGGCTGCTGGCGGAGCGGGTTCCGGCCGGCGCGCCGGTGCTGGTGGTCGGCACCGAAGCCCTCGTCGACGAGGTCGCCGGGGTCGGGCTGGTGCCGGTACGCTCCGCCGACGCCGACCCGGTGGCGGTCGTGCAGGGGCATTCCCCGGAAACCGGATGGGCGATTCTCGCCGAGGCGACGCTCGCACTGCGCTCCGGCGCGCTGTGGGTGGCGACGAACATCGACTCGACGCTGCCCACCGAGCGAGGTCTGGTGCTCGGGAACGGTTCCATGGTCGCGGCCCTGCGGTCTGCGACGGGACGTGAGCCGCTGGTGGCCGGCAAACCGGCCGCGCCACTGATCGAGGACGCCGTCGTGCGCAGCGGTGCCTCGCGTCCGCTCGTGGTCGGCGACCGGCTCGACACCGACATCGCCGGCGCGAATGCCGTCGGTGTCGATTCGCTACTGGTGCTGACCGGGGTGAGCACTGTCGCGGACCTGCTCCGGGCCCCGGCGGAGCAACGTCCCACCTATGTTGCGGACTCGCTCGCGAGTCTCGACGGCGAGGCCGCCGAGCTGCGGCCGGGCACGCGCGAGCCCCACGCGGTGTCGTTCGACGGTCGGGACGTGCATCTGGCCCCGCAACCGGCCGCGGACCCGATGGCTGCTCTTCGTGCCGTGCTCGACGTCGCCTGGTCCCATCCCGGCTTCGGTCGGGTCGTGGCGACGGACGACCTGCTGGCGCGGTGGGGAATGCCCCGCTGAGACCGTTCTGCGTGGTGTGCCGGTTCGTCACCGGCATGCACTAGCGTGGTCGATGATGAGCACGTCGATACCACGCCCAGGCGATCACCTTCCAGGCTCCCATCCGGGTATGGATCCTCGGTCGATCCACACCGATGTCGAGGGGCTGCTCACGCGTGCCCGCGACACCGCTGTCGGTGCGGCCGATCCGTCCGAGATCATCCCGCGGCAGGCGCAGCTGCTCGAACAGGCACACGACCTGCTCGTCCAGGCGCTCGCTACCGTGGACAAGATCTGACGTGGCCCGGCGAGCGCGAGTCGACGCGGAGCTGGTCCGTCGGGGCCTCGCCCGGTCCCGCGAGCACGCCGGCGAGCTGATCGCTGCGGGACGGGTCCTCGTCCACGGCACGGTCGCGACGAAGCCTGCGACGCAAGTCGATCCGGGGGCGCCCCTGTTGGTCACCGAGGTCGCCGACGAGGTGGAGTGGGCGTCACGAGGTGCTCACAAGCTGCTCGGCGCCCTCGAGGCGTTCACCGACCGGGGACTTCGGGTCGCCGGCCGGCGGTGTCTCGACGCCGGGGCCTCCACCGGGGGCTTCACGGACGTGCTGTTGCACGAGGGCGCACGGGAAGTCGTCGCCGTCGACGTGGGCTACGGCCAGCTGGTGTGGCGGCTGCAGTCCGACGACCGGGTCCGCGTGATCGATCGAACAAACGTGCGTAACATCGATGCGGACGCGATCGGGGGGCCGGTCGAGCTGGTGGTGGCGGATTTGTCCTTCATCTCGCTGAAGCTGGTGCTTCCGGCGTTCGTGCGGTGCGTGACCGCGGGCGCAGATCTGCTACCCATGGTCAAACCGCAGTTCGAGGTCGGGAAGGAGCGGGTCGGCAGTGGCGGTGTCGTCCGGGATGCGGCATTGCGGACCGAGGCGGTCCTCGACGTCGCGCGCGAAGCCCAGACTCTCGGGCTGCGTACCCTCGGGGCGGTGGCCAGTCCGCTGCCCGGTCCGTCCGGCAATGTCGAATACTTCCTGTGGCTGCGCGCCGGGCAACCGGGCCCGGCCGAGCCGGACGCGGACGTGGTCGAGCTGGTCGAACGAGCCGTGCAGGAAGGACCCCAGTGACCACAGATAGTGCAGCGCCCGGCCCGGAGCGCGCGACCCGCGAGGTCCTGCTCGTGTCCCACTCGGGACGGGTCGAGATCGCCGCGACGGCGCAGCGCACGGCGAAGATCTTCGGCGAGGCCGGCATCGGGCTGCGGGTGCTCGACGACGAGGTCGCCAGCACCGGTCTGGGTCCCCTGGCCGGACCCGAGGGCCGGGTCCGCATCGTCGAACCCGGACCGGACGCCGCCCGGGGTTGCGAGATGGTGATCGTGCTCGGCGGCGACGGCAGTTTCCTGCGCGCCGCCGAACTGGCCCAGTGCGCGACGGTGCCCGTGCTCGGAATCAACCTGGGACGCATCGGTTTCCTCGCCGAGGCCGAGACCGAGCATCTCGAGGAGGCGCTGGCACAGGTGGTGCGCCGCGAGTACCGGGTCGAGGAGCGGATGACGCTGGACGTCGCGATCCGGGTCGACGACGCGATCGTCGACCGGGGATGGGCGCTCAACGAGGCCAGCCTCGAGAACAAGTCCCGCCTGGGCGTGCTCGAGGTGGTGCTCGAGGTCGACGGTCGGCCGGTGTCGGCGTTCGGATGCGACGGAGTGCTGATCGCCACCCCGACCGGCTCGACCGCCTACGCGTTCTCCGCCGGCGGCCCGATCGTCTGGCCGGAACTCGAAGCGTTGCTGGTGATTCCCAGCAACGCCCACGCTCTGTTCGCCCGGCCCATGGTGACCAGCCCGGAATCGCTGATCGCCGTGGAGACCCTCGCCGGCAGCCACGACGGGCTGGTGTTCTGCGACGGCCGCCGCACCCTCGACCTGCCCGCGGGTGGGCGGCTCGAGGTGGTCCGCGGCAAGCATCCCGTGCGGTGGGTGCGCCTGGACTCGGCGCCGTTCGCCGACCGAATGGTGCGCAAGTTCGATCTTCCGGTGAAGGGCTGGCGGGGAAGGAGACTGTGAGGTGCTTGCCGAGATCCGGATCGACAATCTGGGGGTCATCTCCGAGGCGGGCGCCCAGTTCCACGGCGGTCTGACCGTCCTGACCGGCGAAACCGGAGCCGGCAAGACCATGGTCGTGACCAGCCTGCATCTACTGTCGGGGGTCCGCGCCGACCCTACCCGCGTCCGTGTCGGCGCCGCCCGCGCCGTCGTGGAGGGTCGGTTCTGCATCGACGCCGACGGCGGCTCGGGCGCGGAGGGCGCCGTGCCCAGCCACGTCGAGCGGGAGGTGGCGCGACTGCTCGAGACGACCGGCGCCCAGCGTGACGAGGACGGCAGCATCATCGCGGTCCGCACCGTCGGCAGCGATGGCCGCTCCCGCGCCCACCTCGGCGGTCGCAGTGTCCCGGTGGGGGTGCTCTCGGAGTTCACCGATCCGCTGCTGACCGTGCACGGCCAGAACGATCAGCTGCGGCTGCTGCGACCCGACCAGCAGCGCGCCGCGCTCGACCGGTTCGCCGGCAAGACGATCACGTCGCTGCTGTCGACGTACCAGGAACACCGCCGGCGCTGGCTGGCCGCGCGGGACGAACTACTCGAACGCACCGAGAAGTCCCGCGAACTCGCGCAGGAGGCGGACCGCCTGCGGTTCGCGCTCGACGAGATCGACGCGGTCGACCCGCAGCCGGGGGAGGACACCCGGATCGTGGCCGAGGTGCGCCGGCTCGGCGACCTCGATTCGCTGCGCGACTCCGCCCAGGGCGCACAGGCCGCGCTCGCCGGCGGCGACGGCGACGACGTGGGCGGCGCGGCGGCGCTGGATCTGCTCGGGGAGTCCCGGGCGCGCCTCGAGGCGGCCGAGGACCCCGCCCTGCGCGAGCTCGGGCCGCGGCTCGACGAGGCCATCGCCGTGGTCACCGACGTCGCGGGCGAGCTGTCCGGGTACCTGTCGGACCTGCCGTCCGATCCGGGTGTCCTCGAGACGTTGCTCGGCCGTCAGGCCGAGCTGAAATCGCTCACCCGCAAGTACGCCGCGGACATCGACGGCGTGCTCGCGTGGGCCCGCGACGCCCGTGATCGGTTGACGCGGATCGACGTGTCCGCCGATGCGGTCGCCGAGCTCGCCGCACGCGCCGACCGTGAGGCGGCCGCGACCGCCGAAGCCGCCACCGCCCTCACCGCCGCCCGCAGGAAGGCTGCCGACAAGCTCGCCAAGGCGGTGAGCAAGGAGCTCTCCGGCCTGGCGATGGGACGGGCGAGTCTGGACGTGCAGGTGCGGGACCGGGAGGCGGGACCGCAGGACAGCGCACCTCTCGAGGTCGGCGGGCGGTTGCTGCACGCCGGCACGTCGGGTGTCGACGACGTCGAGTTCCGGCTCGCCGCGCACAGCGGCGCCCGGTCCCTGCCGATCGCCCGCAGCGCCTCCGGCGGCGAGCTCTCCCGCGTGATGCTCGCGCTCGAGGTGGTGCTGGCCGGATCCGAGCGCGGCGCCACGATGGTGTTCGACGAGGTCGATGCGGGGGTCGGCGGTCGCGCGGCGGTCGAGATCGGCCGGCGCCTGGCCCGGTTGTCCCGCACGCATCAGGTCATCGTGGTCACCCATCTACCGCAGGTCGCTGCATTCGCCGACACCCATCTCGTCGTCGACAAGGTCGACGACGCGGGCGGCGTCGTCAGCAGCGGGGTGCGCACCCTCACCGAGACCGAACGAGTCGCCGAACTCGCCCGCATGCTCGCCGGTCTCGGCGACACCGAGACGGGCCGGGCCCACGCCGAGGAACTGCTCGCCACCGCGCACGCCGAACGCCGGGGCTGATCCCGCCCCGGCGCGCCTCCGTTGCCCGACCGCGGCCCGGGTTCATCATCGATGCCATGAAGATGCCGGCGCTGCTGTCACGCAATAACGAAACGTTGCCCGGAGTGAGCGGCATTGCCCGGGTCGACAAGAACCAGACCAAGCTCCTGCGTCGGGTCGGTCCCGGCGACATCGTCGTTCTCGACGCCGTCGACATGGACCGCGTCACTGCCGACGCGCTCGTCGAGGCGGGAGTGACCGCCGTGGTCAACGCCTCGACGTCGATCACCGGCCGCTACCCGAACCTCGGCCCCGAGGTGCTCGTGGCCAACGGCATCGCCCTGATCGACAACACCGGTCCCGAGGTGTTCAAGAAGATCAAGGACGGCGCCAAGGTTCGCCTGCACGAGGGCGGGGTCTATTCCGGGGAGCGGCTGCTGATCCAGGGCGAGGAGCAGACCGAGACCGAGATCTCCGACCGCATGATCGAGGCGAAAACCGGTCTGGTCGACCACCTCGAGGCGTTCTCGGGCAACACCATCGAGTTCATCCGTTCGGAGAGCCCGCTGCTCATCGACGGGGTCGGAGTGCCCGACGTCGACGTGGACCTGCGCGACCGGCACGTGGTGGTGGTCGCGGACGGACCGGACCACGAGCAGGACCTGAAGAATCTCAAACCGTTCATCAAGGAGTACTCGCCGATCCTCGTCGGTGTCGGCACCGGCGCCGACACGCTCGTCCGCGCCGGGTACCGGCCGGATCTGATCGTCGGCGACCCGGACGAGATCGGCACCGAAACCCTCAAGTCCGGCGCCGAGGTGGTGCTGCCGGCCGATCACGACGGTCACGCGCCCGGTCTCGAACGGATCCAGGACCTGGGCATCGGCGCGATGACATTCCCCGCCACCGGCGCCCCCGCCGACCTGGCGCTGCTGCTCGCCGACCACCACGGCGCCGCCCTCGTCGTCACCGTCGGCAGCACCGTCTCGCTCGACGAGTTCTTCGACCAGGGCCGCCGTGACAGCAACCCGTCGGCGTTCATGACCCGGCTGAAGGTGGGCCCGAAACTGGTCGACGCCAAGGCCGTCGCCACCCTCTACCGCAGCCGCGTCTCCGGCGGGGTGATCGCCCTGCTGGTGTTCGCCGCGCTGATCGCCGTGATCGTCGCCCTGATCGTGTCCAACCTCGGCGGCGACGTCGTGGACTGGGCCGTGCAGAGCTGGGACAGCCTCGTGGTGTGGGTGCAGGGGCTGACCGCGTGATCTCGTTGCGTCACCACGCAATCTCGATCGCAGCAGTCTTCCTCGCCCTGGCCGTGGGCATCGCCCTCGGCTCCGGGCTGTTGTCGGACAGCGTCGTCGCCGGCCTGCGCGACGACCGGTCCGAGTTGCAGCGCCGGCTGCAGGACGCCGAGGACCGCACTAACGCGCTCACCGAGCAGCTCAACGCGGCGGACGGCTTCGACGCCGCCGTGTCCGGACGCATCGTGCGCGACACGCTCGCCGGTCGCACGGTGCTCATGATCGCCACCCCCGACACCGACCCGGCGGACCTGGACGCGGTGATCCGCACCGTCGAGGCCGCGGGCGCCGCCGTGACCGGCCGGATCTCGCTGACCGAGTCCTTCGTCGACGCCGCGGGCGCCGACCAGTTGCGCACCACCGTCACCAACGTCGTGCCCGCCGGGGTGCAGTTGCAGACCGGCGCCGTGGACCAGGGCAGCCTGGCCGGCGACCTGCTCGGCGCCGTGCTGCTCGTCGATCCGGCGAACGCGCAACCGCGCAGCACCCCCCAGGAACGCGACCTCGCCCTGTCCACGCTGCGCGGCGGCGGATTCGTCGCATACGACGACGGGACCGTCGAGCCCGCGCAGGCCGCGATCGTCGTCACCGGCGACGGGGAGGCCGGGGCCGAGGCCGGCGGTAACCGCGGCGCGCTGCTGGCCCGCTTCGCCGCCGCGTTCGACTCCCGGGGCGCCGGCACGGTCCTGGCCGGACGGCCCGGCGCCGCCGTCGGCAACGGGGCCGTTGCCGTGGTGCGGGCCGACGCGGCGCTGTCGGCCGGTCTGTCCACGGTCGACACCGTCGACCGCGAATCCGGCCGTATCACCACGGTGCTGGCGCTGCAGGAACAGCTCGCCGGGGTGTCGGGCCGGTACGGAACCGGGCCCAACGCCGGCGCCGTCACCGTCGGAACCGCCGCCCGCTGACGGGGCGCGCCGCGGCGGACGGTGTGATCCCCGTCCGATCCGGGCGAGTCGTGTACGCGGGACCCGCGGCAGGTGTTACCGTGAAGTTCCGTGGGTCGTGCAGGCCCCAGTTGTTCCGTCATCAGTCCGAAGTCCTGCACCAGACGTCACGGGAGCTTCTTTGCCACAGTCACGCCACTCGCGTACCGCCACCAAGCACATCTTCGTCAGCGGGGGTGTCGCCTCCTCGTTGGGCAAGGGGCTGACGGCATCGAGCCTGGGCGCTCTTCTCACCGCGCGCGGAATGCGCGTGACCATGCAGAAGCTCGACCCCTACCTGAATGTCGATCCCGGCACCATGAACCCCTTCCAGCACGGCGAGGTCTTCGTCACCGAGGACGGCGCCGAAACCGACCTGGACGTGGGCCACTACGAACGCTTCCTCGACCGCGATCTCAACGCCGCCGCCAACGTCACCACCGGCCAGATCTACTCCACGGTCATCGCCAAGGAGCGGCGCGGCGAGTACCTCGGCGACACCGTCCAGGTGATCCCGCACATCACCGACGAGATCAAGAACCGGATCATGGCGATGGCCGGCCCCGACAAGGACGGCAACGTTCCCGACGTGGTCATCACCGAGATCGGGGGAACCGTCGGCGACATCGAGTCCCAGCCCTTCCTCGAAGCGGCTCGCCAGGTCCGCCACGACGTCGGTCGCGGCAACGTCTTCTTCCTGCACGTCTCCCTCGTGCCCTACCTGGCCCCGTCGGGCGAGCTGAAGACCAAGCCCACCCAGCACTCGGTGGCGGCGCTGCGCAACATCGGCATCCAGCCCGACGCGCTGGTGCTGCGCTGCGATCGGGAGGTCCCCGCCGCCCTCAAGGCGAAGATCGCGCTGATGTGCGACGTGGACGTCGACGGCTGCATCTCCTGCCCCGACGCCCCGTCGATCTACGACATCCCCAAGGTCCTGCACCGCGAAGGCCTGGACGCCTACGTCGTCCGCCAGCTCGGCCTGCCGTTCCGCGACGTGGACTGGACCGTGTGGGGTGATCTGCTCGACCGGGTGCACCAGCCCCGCGAGACCGTGCGGGTCGCCCTCGTCGGCAAGTACGTCGACCTGCCCGACGCCTACCTGTCGGTCACCGAGGCGTTGCGGGCCGGTGGGTTCGCACACCGCGCCAAGGTCGACATCCGCTGGGTGCCCTCCGACGACTGCGAAACCGAGGCCGGCGCCCAGGCCGCGCTCGGCGACGTGGACGCGGTCCTGATCCCCGGCGGCTTCGGCATCCGCGGCATCGAAGGCAAACTCGGCGCGATCCGCTACGCCCGCACCCGCAAGATCCCGCTGCTCGGCCTGTGCCTGGGCCTGCAGTGCGTGGTCATCGAAGCGGCCCGCTCGGTCGGCATCGCCGACGCGAACTCCGCCGAATTCGACCCCGACACCACCCACCCGGTGATCTCCACGATGGCCGATCAGGAGCAGGCCGTCGCGGGAGAAGCCGACCTGGGCGGCACGATGCGGCTCGGCTCCTACCCGGCCGTGCTCACCAAGGGCTCGGTCGTCGCGCGTGCCTACGGCAGCGAACGGGTCTCCGAGCGGCATCGCCACCGCTACGAGGTCAACAACGCCTACCGCGACCGGATCGCCAAGTCGGGCCTGACCTTCTCGGGCACCTCCCCGGACGGGCATCTCGTCGAGTTCGTCGAATACCCCGCCGACGTGCACCCGTTCTTCGTGGCCACCCAGGCGCATCCCGAGCTCAAGAGCCGCCCCACCCGGCCGCACCCGCTGTTCTCCGCATTCGTCGCGGCCGCGCTGCGGTACAAGGCCGCCGAGCGGCTGCCGGTGGACGTGCACGGCGACGACGCCGACCACGCCCTGGTCGACGGCGGCGCCGCGGCGCCGACCGTGTCCGAGGACGCCACCGTGTCCGAGAACGCCACCGCCGGCGGCAAGTAGCCGACCGTGACGCAGCGACACGAGTTCCGGACACTGTCCACACGCCGGATCCACACCGGCGCCATCGTGTCGCTGCGCGTGGACCGGGTCGCCATGCCCGACGGGCACGAGGCCGAGCGGGAGGTGGTCGAACACCACGGCGCCGTCGCGATCGCCGCGGTCGACGCACAGGATCGGCTGATCCTCATCCACCAGTACCGCCACCCGCTCGGCCACCGCCTCTGGGAGCTGCCCGCCGGGCTGCTCGACGCGCCCGGCGAGGACCCGCTCGACGCGGCCCGCCGGGAACTCACCGAGGAGACCGGCCTGGCCGCCGCCCGCTGGGACCTGCTCGTCGACCTCGCCCTGTCCCCGGGGTTCACCGACGAGGCCGTGCGCGTATACGCGGCCCGGGACCTGTCCACCGCCGACCGGCCCGACCCCGAACACGAGGAGGCGGACCTCGAGATCCGCCGGGTCCCCGTCGACGAGGCCGTCGCCATGGTGCTCGGCGGACAGATCGTCAACGCCACCGCGGTCGCCGGAATCCTCGCTCTCGCCGCCACCCGCCGCGACGGGGCCCTGCGTCCCGCCGACGCCGAGTGGCCCGACCGGCCCCGCGCCCTGCTGCGCACCAAGAGCCTCGGGAACTGACGCCGTGCTGGCCCGACAGCTCGACGCCTACCTCGACCACCTCACCGTCGAACGCGGGGCCGCCCCCAACACCCTCGCCTCCTACCGCCGCGACCTCACCCGATACCTCGAACACCTCACCGACCTTGGCATCGCCGACCTCGCCGAGGTGCGCGAGGAACACGTCGGCGACTTCGTCACCGCGCTGCGCCGCGGCGACCCCGAACGCGGCAGGCCCGCCCTCGCCGCGAGCTCCGCCGCCCGAGCCCTCGTCGCCGTGCGCGGCCTGCACCGCTTCGCCACCACCGAAGGCCGCACCCCCGTCGACGTCGCCCGCGCCGTCAAACCCCCCGCCGCGGGCCGGCGCCTGCCGAAGGCCCTGCCGGTCGCCGACGTATCGGCCATCCTCGACGCCGCAGGCACCGGTGCCGACGGACCCCGGGACCTGCGCGACCGGGCGCTGCTCGAACTGCTGTACTCCACCGGCGCGCGCATCTCCGAGGCCGTCGGCCTCGACGTCGACGACCTCGACACCACCCACCGGTCGGTGCTGCTGCGCGGCAAGGGCGGCAAGCAACGCGTCGTACCGGTCGGCCGCCCCGCACTGGCCGCCGTCGACGCCTATCTGGTCCGCGGCCGCCCCGCCCTGGCCACCGGACACACCCCGGCCCTGTTCCTCAACGCCCGAGGGGGCCGACTGTCCCGGCAGAGCGCCTGGCAGGTACTGCAGACCGCCGCCGGCCGGGCCGGAATCACCGCCGCCGTCTCCCCGCACACCCTGCGCCACTCCTTCGCCACCCACCTCCTCGACGGCGGCGCCGACGTGCGCGTGGTGCAGGAACTCCTCGGCCACGCCTCGGTGACCACCACCCAGATCTACACGCAGGTCACAGCCGGTGCGCTGCGCGAAGTATGGGCCGGGGCCCACCCCCGCGCCCGGTAGCCACCACGGCGGCAGGGCGTGTCCACGGCGCCATCGCACCATCCGAAGCGGTAGCGTTGACCCGACAGCCGAGCGAGCAGGACAGGGGGAGCAGGGGACAGTGGCGACACCACAACCGCCCGCAGCGGACACAGCGCCCGCGGCGGACACAGCGCCGGCCTCGCAGCACGCCCTGCTCCACGGCCGCCCCGACGTCGACGCGGCCCACACCGACCCGGACCCCACCCACACCGCGGAACCCGAAGCCGAACTCGGCCCCACCGGACGACCCCGCCGGTACGTCCCGGAACCGCAGCCGCTGCCCGGTCACGGACCCGCGAAGATCATCGCGATGTGCAACCAGAAGGGCGGGGTCGGCAAGACCACCTCCACTATCAACCTCGGCGCCTCCCTCGCCGAATACGGCCGTCGCGTCCTGCTCGTCGACCTCGACCCCCAGGGCGCCCTGTCCGCCGGACTCGGCGTCGCCCACCACGACCTCGACCTGACCGTGCACAACCTGCTCGTCGAACGCGGAATCTCCGTCGACGACGTCCTACTGCACACCCGGGTCGAAGGACTGGACCTGCTACCGAGCAACATCGACCTGTCCGCCGCCGAAATCCAGCTCGTCTCCGAGGTCGGCCGCGAACAAGCCCTCGGCCGAGCCCTGTACCCCGTCCTCGACCGCTACGACTACATCCTCGTCGACTGCCAGCCGTCCCTCGGCCTGCTCACCGTCAACGCCCTCGCCTGCGCCGACGCGGTCATCATCCCGATGGAATGCGAGTACTTCAGCCTGCGCGGACTGGCCCTGCTCAACGACACCGTCGACAAGGTGCGCGACCGGCTCAACCCCAAGCTCAGCCTCGCCGGGATCCTCGTGACCATGTTCGACTCCCGCACCCTGCACGCCCGCGAGGTGATGTCCCGCGTCGTCGAGGTCTTCGGCGACCTCGTCTACGACAGCGTCATCGCCCGCACCGTCCGGTTCCCCGAAACCAGCGTCGCCGGCGAACCCATCACCACCTGGGCGCCGAAATCCGCCGGCGCCGAGTCCTACCGGGCCCTGGCCCGCGAAGTGATCCATCGCTCCGGCCGATAACCCGTGACCGTGGACAACCCAGGCCCGACCCCACCGGATCCGGCCCAGCCCGCCGCGACCCCCGCGGGATTCCAAGTACGACTGCGCAACTTCGAAGGCCCCTTCGACCTGCTGCTCACCCTGATCTCCCAGCACCGCCTCGACGTCACCGAAGTCGCCCTGCACGAGGTCACCGACGAATTCATCGCCTACACCCGCGCCCTCGGCCCCCGGATGGGGCTCGACCAGACCACCGAATTCCTCGTCGTCGCCGCCACCCTGCTCGACCTCAAGGCCGCTCGCCTCCTGCCCTCGGGCGACGTCGACGACCCCGAGGACCTCGCCCTGCTCGAGGCCCGCGACCTGCTCTTCGCCCGCCTGCTGCAGTACCGCGCCTTCAAACAGATCGCCGACCGGTTCGCCGAGTTCGAAGCCGCCGCCCTGCGCCGCTACCCCCGCACGGTCGCACTCGAACCGCAGTACGAAAACCTGCTGCCCGAGGTCGTCCTCGGCGTCGACGCGACCCGGTTCGCCGAGATCGCCGCCGCCGCCTTCCGGCCCAAACCGCCCCCGCGCGTCGGCCTCGACCACCTCCACACCCCCCGCGTCTCCGTCCCGGAACAGGCCGCCCGCCTGCTCACCCTGCTGCGCGCCCTCGGCGCCGGCACCTGGGCCACCTTCGGTCACCTCGTCGCCGAATGCGACAACGGCCTCCAGGTCGTCGCCCGGTTCCTCGCACTGCTCGAGCTCTACCGCGAACGAGCCGTCACCTTCGACCAACCCGAACCGCTCGGACCGCTGCACGTGGCCTGGACCGGTGAGAACGACGACACCGTCACCACATTCGAGGAGGACTACGGGTGAGCAGCGCCACACCGGACCCCGATGCGCACGGACTCGACGCGGAACTGCTCGAGATGAGCGACGACGAACTCGCCGCCGCCCTCGAAGCACTGCTGCTCGTCGTCGACACCCCCGCACCCAACGCCCAGCTCGCCGACGCGATCGGCGTCACCGCCACCCGCGTCGAGACCACCCTGCACCGCATGGCCGCCGACCTCGACGCGCGCGGCTCCGGCATCGACCTGCGCTACGCCGGCGACGGCTGGCGCTTCTACACCCGCCGCGACTACGCCCCCTACGTCGAACGACTCCTGCAGGGCGGCGCCCGCACCAAACTCACCCGCGCCGCCCTCGAGACCCTCGCCGTCGTCGCCTACCGCCAGCCCGTCACCCGCGCCCGCGTCAGCGCGGTGCGCGGCGTCAACGTCGACGGCGTCATGCGCACCCTCCTCGCCCGCGACCTGATCGCCGAGGACGGCACCGACCCCGAGACCGGCGGCACCCGCTACGTCACCACCGAACTGTTCCTCGAACGCCTCGGACTGGCCTCCCTGCACGATCTGCCGCCGCTCGCGCCACTGCTCCCGGACGTCGATGTGATCGACGACATCAGCGAAAGTCTCGAGGCCGACCCACGATTTGCGAGAATGGGAAGGAACCCGCGCACCGAGGTCCCCTCGCCCGCGCCGTTCGATCCCGATTGAGACAGGAAAAAAGTGCACAAGCCCGCTCGCCGTGATGGCACACCGGACCGCAGAAAGACCAACTCCCGCGCAGGGAATCCACCCCGCGAACGCCGGGGCGAACCCGCCGCCCGCGCGGCCACATCGAAGCCCGCCGCCGGCGCGGCCACACCGAAGAAGGCACACCGCAAGGGCGACACCCCGCTCAACAAGCGCGGCCGTCCCGCCGCCCCCAAGCCCCAGGCCCAGCGCCCCGCGGCCCTGCCCAAGATCAGCAACGCCAGACCCGCCCGGCACCAGCACGCTGCCGAACGCCCGCAACTGCCCGCCGGCGAAGGCGTGCGCCTGCAGAAGGTCCTCGCCCAGGCCGGAGTCGCGTCCCGCCGGGCCGCCGAAGAACTCATCGCCGCCGGCCGCGTCGAGGTCGACGGCGCCATCGTCACCGAGCAGGGCCTGCGCGTGGACCCCGAGAACGCCGTGATCCGCGTCGACGGCATCCGCGTCGTCGTCGACAAGGACCTCGTCCACCTCGTGCTCAACAAGCCCCGCGGCTGGCAGTCCACCATGTCCGACGACCTCGGCCGCCCCTGCGTCGGCGACATCGTCTCCGAACGCGTCGCCGCCGGCCAGCGCCTCTTCCACGTCGGCCGGCTCGACGCCGACACCGAAGGACTGCTGCTGCTCACCAACGACGGTGAACTCGCCCACCGGCTCATGCACCCCTCCTACGAGGTGACCAAGACCTACCTCGCCACTGTCAAGGGCGTCCTTCCGCGCGGCATCGGCAAGCAGCTGCGCGCCGGCGTCGAACTCGACGACGGCCCCGCCAAGGTCGACTCCTTCGCGCTCCTCCAGGTCAACGAGGGCCAATCCCTGGTCCGCCTCGAACTGCACGAAGGCCGCAAGCACATCGTGCGCCGGTTGCTCGACGCCGTCGGCCACCCCGTGATCCGCCTCGTGCGCACCGACATCGGCCCCGTCGCGCTCGGCGACCAGCGACCCGGCACCCTGCGGGTGCTCGGCCGCAAGGAAGTCGGCGGCCTCTACCAGGCGGTGGGCCTGTGAGCTCGCTCGTCGTCGCCATGGACGGTCCCTCGGGCACCGGCAAGTCCACCGTCTCCAAGCGACTCGCCCAGCTCCTCGGCGCGGCATACCTGGACACCGGCGCCATGTACCGCGTCGCGACCCTGCACGTGCTGCGTGCGGGTGCGGACCTGACCGATCCGGTCGCCATCGCCGCCGCCACCGAGCCCCTGCCCTGGTCGATCGGCACCGACCCGGAGGCCGAGGACATCCGGCTCGCCGGGGAGGACGTCCGCGAGATCATCCGCGGTGCCGAGGTCACCGGCGCCGTCTCGGCCGTGTCCGCCGTCCCCGCCGTCCGCCGGACCCTCGTCGCAGCGCAGCAGCGCATCGGCCGCGACGCGGGGCACATCGTCGTCGAGGGCCGCGACATCGGCACCGTCGTCTTTCCCGACGCGGATGTGAAGATCTACCTCACCGCCTCCGCCGAGGCGCGGGCACAGCGGCGCAACCAGCAGAACATCGCCGAAGGCCGCGGCGACAACTACGAGGCGGTGCTCGCCGCGGTGCAGCGCCGCGACCACCTCGACTCCACCCGCGCGGTGTCCCCGCTGCGCGCGGCGGACGACGCGATCGTCGTCGACACGAGCGAGATGGACATCGACGAAGTGATCGCCGCGCTCGCCGCCGTGGTCGCCGAACAGACGGGAGCGACCCTGTGAGCGAGGACGTGACGGAATTCACCGGCGACGGTACCTGGTCGGAGGAATCGGACTGGGACCTCGAGCTCGCCGGGGCCGCCGAACTCGAAGAGTTCGTGCCCGTGCCGACGGTCGCCGTGGTCGGACGCCCCAACGTCGGCAAGTCCACCCTGGTCAACCGCATCATCGGCCGCCGCGAAGCGGTCGTCGAGGACGTGCCGGGCGTGACCCGCGACCGCGTCTCGTACGAGGCCACCTGGAACGGCCGCCGATTCATGGTGCAGGACACCGGGGGATGGGAACCCGACGCCAAGGGCCTGCAACAATCCGTCGCGCGACAGGCAGAGATCGCGATGCGCACGGCCGACGCGATCCTGATCGTCGTCGACGCCACCGTCGGGGCCACCGCCGTCGACGAGGCCGTGGCCAAGGTGCTGCGCCGGTCCAAGACGCCGGTGCTGCTCGTCGCGAACAAGGTCGACGACGACCGCGTCGAGTCGGAGGCGGCGGCACTGTGGTCGCTGGGCCTGGGGCAGCCGTACTCGGTCTCGGCCACCCACGGTCGCGGCACCGGCGACCTGCTCGACGAACTACTCGCGGTGCTGCCGCGCACCCCGCGTGAAGGCACCGGGGGACAGGGGCCACGTCGCGTCGCACTGGTCGGCAAACCGAACGTCGGCAAGTCCAGCCTGCTCAACAAGCTGGCCGGCGACGAACGATCCGTGGTCCACAACGTCGCAGGCACGACGGTCGACCCGGTGGACTCCCTCGTCGAACTCGGCGGCAAGACCTGGCGGTTCGTGGACACCGCCGGTCTGCGCAAACGCGTCAACACCGCCTCCGGCGCCGAGTTCTACGCCTCGTTGCGCACCCGCGGCGCCATCGAGGCCGCCGAGGTCGCGGTGTTGCTGATCGACGCCTCCGAACCCATCACCGAGCAGGATCAGCGGGTGATCTCGATGGTCGCCGACGCCGGCCGCGCCCTCGTCATCGCATTCAACAAGTGGGACCTCGTGGACGAGGACCGACGTTACGAGCTGAGCCGGGAAATCGAACGCGACCTGCTGCGCGTGCCGTGGGCGGCGCGCGTGAACATCTCCGCGAAGACCGGCCGCGCCGTGCAGAAGCTCGTGCCGGCCATGGAGACCGCCCTCGAGTCCTGGGACAAGCGCATCTCCACCGGCCGTCTCAACACCTGGCTCAAGGAGGTCATCGCCGCTACTCCGCCGCCCATGCGCGGCGGCCGCCTGCCCCGGGTACTGTTCGCCACCCAGGCCGGCACCCGACCGCCGACCTTCGTGCTGTTCACCACCGGCTTCCTCGAAGCCGGCTACCGCCGCTTCCTCGAACGGCGGCTGCGCGAGGAGTTCGGCTTCGAGGGCAGCCCGGTGCGGATCTCGGTGCGCGTGCGCGAGAAGCGGGACCGCCGGAGCAAGTAGCGTCCGCAAGTGCCGTGACCAGGCGATTGGTGAATCGGTCCGTCCCTGTTGTAATCTCAACGAGCGCTCGACGAGAGCGCGGACGGGCTGTGGCGCAGCTTGGTAGCGCACTTGACTGGGGGTCAAGTGGTCGCAGGTTCAAATCCTGTCAGCCCGACTTTCTGGGGCCTGACCTGTTCATACAGGTCAGGCCCCTTTTTCGTCCCCACCGCGGCTCCGTCGAACGACTGCAAGGTTGGGACGCTGGGGACCAGAAGGCGGCGCTGCCGCGCCGTCCTCGGGCCGTCCCAACGCGAGGGGAGTGGTACCAAGTGGCTCCCGCCCCCTGGACCCCTGGACACGGATCAACCTCGACGGCCAGCCGTTCTGTCTCACGCAGCTTCGGCGGCCGTCGAGGTCGCTCCGGAACGATTTGGCGTGCCCCTCGAGAGCGTCAGCCCCCCGTCCCGCGGGCAGAATTGTCGGGTGCCGATGCATGACGTGCCAGACTGGTGCAAGTCGACTCCGGGAGGGGAAGGAGAGCGTCATGGCTGGGCCTCTCGTGCTTGATCGCGCGGCGATCGCCGAGACCTGCGAGCGGTACGGCGTGAAGCGGCTGGTCATCTTCGGCTCGGCCGTCACCGAACGTTTCAACGAGTCGACCAGTGATGTCGACTTCCTCGTCGAGTTCCGCGACGACGTCGCGAACCGCTTCGACGCCTACTTCGGTCTCAAGGAGTCTCTGGAAGCCCTGCTCGACCACCCGGTCGATCTTGTCTCTCCCGTTGCCCTGGAGAATCCCTACTTCGCTGCGTCGGTCGAGGAGAACGGGCACGAGGTCTATGCGGCCTGAGGCGCCGGGGCTGCTATGGGACGCCCGTAAGGCCGCACGGCTGATCGCCCAGTTCGTCGCGGACCGGACATGGCACGAGTACGAGAGCGACGCGATGCTCCGCTCAGCAGTTGAGCGACAGTTCGAGATCATCGGCGAGGCGCTCAACAGGCTCAGCCGTCTCGACCCGGACACCGCCACCCTGATCCCGGACCTGCCGCGGATCGTCGCCTTCCGGAACTGCTCATCCACGGGTACGCCGTCATTGACAACGAGCTCGTCTGGGAGGTCGCAACGACGCGCGTCAGGGACCTGGCCGCGCTACTTGGACGGCTCCTCGGCGAAGACGAAACCGCATAGCGACGGGGAGGCGGAGCCAGCGGCCGAGGCGCTGTGCCACCGGGGACCCGGCGGGGACCAACGCCACGTTCGACCACTCGATTTCACGCCTGAACGACCGACAGCGACAGACAAGGGCAGACGACTACAGACAGTCGGTTCACGCTCAGGTCCTCGAGCCCCGGCTGGGGGTCAAGTGGTCGCAGGTTCAAATCCTGTCAGCCCGCCCGACGAACGAGGCGGTCCCGGATTTCCCGGGGCCGCCTCGTTCGCGTCTGCACATCCCTTCCGGCACACCGCGCCGTTCCACCCGGGCAACATTCGTTCCCCGGCGGCGGGACAGGTCCGCGAATGGCCCACGGTCAGGGTCCAAAGACCGCAGTCAACCCCCTGCGCCGCGAGTACTGTCGCGAACAGAAGCCGCGGCCACACCGAGGCACGACGGGCATCTCCAGTACGAGGAGACAACATGACCGAAACCCGGATCGGAACCGGATCCCAGGCCGTCAACAGCTCCGGCGACGCAGCCACAGCGCAGACCACCCCCGCCGTCGATGCCGGCCCGGTCCGGCACGAGCAGGTCGACGCGGTCGTCGACACGGCAACCGCGGCAGCGGCCCAGTTCCGCATACTCGACCAGCAGCAGGTCGATGCGATCGTCGAAGCCATGGTGCGGGCCGGCATCCGGGCGGCCGCGGAACTCGCATCGGTGGCGATCGAGGAGACCGGGTTCGGTGTCTTCGAGGACAAGGTAGTCAAGAACTACGTGGCCACCGAGTTTCTCTACGACTACCTCAAGGACAAGAAGTCCGTCGGAGTCATCGAGGAGAATGTCGAACACAGCATCGTCCGTATCGCCGAACCCATCGGCGTCGTCCTGGCCATCACCCCGGTCACCAACCCCACCTCCACCGTGCTGTACAAGGCGATCGTCGCCGCGAAGACCCGCAATGCCGTCATCTTCCGACCGTCGCCGTTCGCCGTGCGGTCGTGCGAACGCACGGTGGAGATCCTGCGCGCGGCGGCTGAAGCCGCCGGCATGCCTCCCGGCGCGCTCCAGGTCATCCCCGACGCCGCTCACGAAGTCACCCATTACCTGTTCAAGCATCCGAAGGTCGACTTCATCTGGGTCACCGGCGGGCAGAAGATCGTCGCTCTCGCCAACGCCGCCGGCAAGCCCGCCCTCGGTGTGGGTCCAGGCAACGCTCCCATCTACCTGCACCGCACGGCCGACATCAGGGGCGCCGTCGTCGACATCCTCATCTCGAAGACCTTCGACGCCTCCGTGATCTGCCCCGCCGAACAGACCTGCATCATCGACGACGAGATCTACGACGCCACCGTCGCGGAGTTCGAGCGGATGGGGGCGCACCTGCTCACGGACGAACAAGCGGAGGCGATCGCCGAGTTCGCGTTCGGCTGCGGCGACAAGGTCAACCTCGCCGCGCTCGGCCAGCAGGCTCCCGAACTCGCCGCCCGGGCGGGTTTCACGGTGGATCCCGCGGTCAAGGTGCTGCTCGCGCCGCTGCCGTCCGACCTGGACCGGCTCGCGGCGCACCCCCTGGTGCAGGAGAAGCTGATGCCGGTCCTCGGCCTCGTGCGCGCCCGCGACGTCCAGCACGGCATCGACGCCGCCGTCCTCGTCACCGAACACGGCGGTCTCGGCCACACTTCCGCCATCTACGCCACCGACCCGGCCGTGATCGACGCCTACGGCCTGGCCGTGCGGACCGGCAGGATCCTCGTCAACGCCCCGACCGCGGTAGGGGCCCTCGGCGGGATCTACAACAACCTCACGCCCACGTTCTCGCTGGGCTGCGGCACGTGGGGCGGGTCGAGCACCACCGAGAACGTCAACTACCAGCAACTGCTCAATATCAAGACCGTCGCGCACCGCCGCACCCCGCCGCAGTGGTTCCGCGTACCGTCGAACACCTTCTTCAACGCAGGGGCCCTCGAGAACCTCCGGGAAGTGCCCTGCACCAGCGTCGTGGTCGTCACCGACGCGCTCAGTGAACAGCGGGGAGTGGTCGACGAACTGCGCGCCCACCTGCGCGCCGAACACGTCAAGGTGTTCAGCGAGGTCGAGCCGGAACCGGACGAGGCCACCATCCGCCGCGGAGTCACCCTGCTGGAAGGAAATCCGCCGGACCTGCTCGTCGCCATCGGCGGTGGGTCGGTGATCGACGCGGCCAAGGCCATCCGGCTGTTCTACGAACACCCGGAGAAGGACCTCGCCGAGCTGAGCCTGCCGTTCCTCGACCCGCGCAAGCGCATGGCGGACTACCCCCAGGATCCGCACAAGCTGCGGCTGGTGGCAATCCCCACCACCGCCGGCACCGGTTCGGAGGTCTCACCGGCGGCCGTCCTCACCGTCGCCGGCCGCAAGGAGACCCTGGTCGACTACTCCCTGGTTCCGGACATGGCGATCGTGGACCCGATGCTCACCCTCTCGATGCCACGCACATTGACGGTCGACACCGGAATCGACGCCCTCACCCACGCGCTGGAGGCGGTGGCCTCCATCTTCGCCTCGCCCTACACCGACGCGTTCTGTGTCCAGGCCGCGCGCTTGATCTTCGAGGCGCTGCCGCGGGTGTACGACGATCCGGACGATCTGGCCGCGCGCACCGACATGTCCAATGCCGCCACCCTTGCCGGTCTCGCATTCTCGAACGCGTTCGTCGGCACGAACCACGCGCTCGCACACTCCGTCGGCGCCAGGTTCGGGATCGCCCACGGCCGGGTGAACGGCGTGTTCCTACCCCACACCCTTCGCTACAACGCCGGCCTGCCGACCAAGTTCATGCCGGCCCCCGGCTATTCCGCGTACGTCGCGCCGGAGAAGTACGCCCAGCTCGGACGGATCGTGTTCGGTGGGCACGATCCCGAGGAGAGCCGCCGCCGGCTGTTCCAGGGCGTCGAGGACCTGCTCCGTCGCATGCAGGTGCCGCGCACGCTGAAGGAGATCGGCGTCCCCGAGGAGGAATTCGTCACGGCGCTGCCGGAGCTGGCGATGAACGCGTTCCAGGATCTGAGCAATCGTACGAACCCCCGGATGCCGCTCATCAGCGAGATCACCGAACTCCTGCGCCTCGGCTACTACGGGGACGGCGAGCATGCCCACTGACAGCGCCACCAAGACGATTCAGGTCGACGCACCCCTGGAGACCGTGCTCACGACCATCCGTGACATCGAGAGCCAGACCGAGTGGATTCCCGAGATCCTCGAGGCCGAGGTGCTCGAGGCCGAGGAAGGGACCGGACTTCCGCACACCGCCCGGTTCAAGGCGTCGGCCACCGTCGGCACCGACAGCTACACCCTCACCTACCGGCACCGCGACGACGGCATGAGCTGGACGATGCTCCAGGGACGCCTGCAGACCGGACAGGAGGGCCGTTACCACCTCGTCGCGGTCGGTCCCGACCGAACCTCGGTGACGTACGAACTGACGATCCATCACAACCTGCCGCTGCCCGGCTTCCTACGGAACCGAGTGATCAAGGGCCTGGTCGACAGTACCCTCACCGGACTGAAGAAGCGCTTGGAGAGCTGAACGGGGAAAGGGGAGGGCAGCAGCGCCCGCAGACGCGTCCCGCCGGCCGCGTAGGGTGCCACCCGGATCCGCTCCCGGCGCCTTCCACGAGCCCGCGGTCGGTCACCGACGGCCCCCTCCGGGGACGCTCGCGGCCTAGAAGCCCTGCACGCCGCGCCCCTGCACGCCGCGTCTGCCGAGAACGGATCCCGGGCCCTATCCGGTCGTCCCGGCGGTAGCCGGACCGTGGCACGTCCTGGGACATCTGCCGGGAGTTGTAGCTGCCGACGAGACGTCCGGCATGGGCGGATGCCGATGCGGGGGAGGGCCGGGTAGGTCACGCCGCGCAAAGCCGGGCGGTGCATGGCGAGTCGTCTCGTGGAGGCACGTTCTCCCGTCCGTTCCTGCAGAACGCGGACCGTCGGGAGCAGCAAGGACCCACCGTCCCATTTCGGATCTCACGGAACTCTAGTGTTTTCAGGAACAAGCGGGGCCGGCGACATGTACAGAATCCGACGCGGACGGAATCGCATAAATTACCGAATTCCCCAGCTACGTAGCACTCCAATCACGGGCAAGACACGCACGGACCGGCCTGTCAGGCGCCGAATGCACGCGAGATCGCTGCAGCGACATCCCGGTGTCCACGGATGGGCAGGGCGAATCCCCTCCCGGACCGAGCGAGGTCGCGGGCGGTGAGCAGATCGTGTTCACCGGAGATGTCGGCGAGCACGTCGAGCCGGGGGAGCCGGCCGGCCGCGGTCCTCGGATCGGGCCCGGCATTGTGCACGCAATCCGACAGAAGCAGTACCCGTCCCTCGTCCGCAGGTACGTCCCGCAGCTGACCCCCCGCCACGTCGAGCGCGAAGCCGACGTTGGTCAGACCCTTGCTCGGGATCCGGAGCAGCAGGTCCACGAGCGCGGCAGGGGAGACCGGCTCCCCTAGGGCACTGAGAACGGCGGCTTCGGACCAGAAGGCCACCACGGCCAGATCGTCGTGTCCGAGTTCGCCGGCCACGGCACCGACCGCGGCCGCGGCGGTGCGGATGCGCTCGCCGCGCATGGAACCGGAGATGTCGACGACCAGCACCACTTTCCGGCGATCGCGGATCCGATCCCGCATCACCAGATCCGTGGACCGTGCGAACGGGTCCTCGGCAAGTATCTCGACGGTGCGGTCCAGGTCGAGTTCCTCGGCACCGTCCTGATACGGCAGCGTCCGGAGCCTGCCGAGGCCCCTCCGCGGCGCACGACGATGTCGTGGGCGCGGCACGGACAGCCGCGCAGCAATCTCGCGTGCCCGGCGTCGGACCTCGGCGTCCGCGACCGGACCGGAGGCATCGAGATCGGCCAGCGGCAATACCTCGGCCGGCTCGTCGGTCTGCCCGGGTCCCGCGCCGACTCCCGATCCGGGGGTACGTCCGGCTCGATGCGGGCCACCCACCATCACCAGACCCTGGCCGCCACCGCGGTGCTCGTACAGGGCCGGGTCGACCGACAGCTGCTTCGGTCTGCGCCGGAACGGCTTTCCCCGGCCGGTGGAGTGGCGCTGAGCACGATGGTGCACGGCGCCCTCGGCGGGGACGGACCTTCAACCGGGGGCGGCGGCAGCAGGACGGAGAAGGAAATGGTCCTGCCAGATCTCCCGCAGGACCGCTTCGGGCGTGGTTTCGGAGACCTCGTCGACCGCGATCCGTCCGGACAGCGCCACCAGCAGCGCGTCGAGCACAGCGCCGGTGTACTCCACCGGAAGATCCCGCGGTGGATCGGTCGAGTCCGGCAGATCGTCTGCAACCCCCCGCATGTCGAACAGTTGCATGGCGACCAGGGTCAGGTCGATCGCGCCGCGGACGCTGGACCCACCCCGCAGATCGGGGTGCTCTCGCGTGGCACGGGTGAGCGCTACCGCGTCGGCGACGAGCCGTGCCGACCCACATCCGGTTCGCCGGACGACGATCTCGTGTTCGGCCTGCGTGTCCTGATAACCCACCGACAGTCGGCAGAACCGGTCGTGCACGCTCATCGACAGTCGGACGGTGCCGATGTTGTCGAACGGGTTCATCGAGGCCACCACGCGGAACGCCGGATCGGCGACCACCGTGCCCACCCGCGGCACCGTGATCCGCCGTTCCGCCATCGCGGTCAGCAGGCTGTTGAGTGTGTCCTCGGGCGATCGGTTGAACTCCTCGAGGTAGAGCACTCCACCGTCGCGCATCGCCGCCACCAGCGGTCCGGGCACGAAGTTGTCCTCGTGGTAGCCCTCGGACAGCACCCGTGCCGGATCGTGATAACCGACCAGGCGCGCCGGCGTCAGGTCGGCGTTCCCCTCGACGAACATCAGCGGACTGCCGAGCTCGGCGGTGATGGCCCCGAGCAGGGTGGACTTGCTGGTCCCCGGCGGACCCTCGAGGAGCACGTCGCGGCCTGCCCCGATCGCGGCGAGCAGAAGATCGGTTTCCCGGACGCGGCCCACCACCCGCTCCGCGACTCCCCGCCGGACCTCTGCCATCGATCGGATGGTGCGCTGCATGCTCACGTCCTCGTGTACCCCTGGATCTGTTCGTTTCGTCGAACAACTATGCATCGGCCGGGCACGCCGAACGGACCGTTTCGGGGATCCATGCGCAGAATCGCAATTCCTACCGCCTAGTGTCGGTGCCATGACCGTCCGGAATCCCCTGGACCCGAGCGAGGTCGGGTCGGCACTCTCCGCGTTCGAACCCCGTTTCCTGCCCCTGGACGGCCGGCGTCACGCCGCGGTGGTCGTCGCCGTGCTCGACGACGGGCACGGCAACCCGGTCGTGCCGCTCACTCGCCGCCCCACGCGCCTGCGATCTCATCCCGGTCAGTTCGCATTGCCGGGCGGACGCCTCGACGACGGGGAGACCCCCGACGTGGCCGCGCTGCGCGAACTGCACGAGGAACTCGGACTGCGCGCTGATCCCGGCGGCATTCTCGGCCGGCTGGACGACTACATCACCCGCTCGGGCTACGTCATCTCGCCCTACGTCGTGTGGGTGGATGCGGCGATCGGCGATCTCGTCCCCAACCCGGACGAGGTTGCCGCCCTCTATGCCGTCACCGAGTCCGAACTCGACAGCGAGCCCCGGTTCGTCACCATCCCGGAGTCGGACAAGCCGGTGATCCAGTGGCCGTTCCGGGGTCATCTCGTCCACGCACCGACCGCGGCGGTGATGTACCAGTTCCGTGAAGTCGTGCTCCACCGCCGAAGCACCCGCATCGACGACCTGGAACAGCCCGTGTTCGCGTGGAGGTGAGCGGTCGCACGGGCAGCGGCGGCGTGGGGTGTGCAAGGCTGTCGGGACCGACTCCCCGAACGACAGGACGGATGATGAACGACGCGACGACGACCGGTACGCCGGCTCGATCCGACCGCATCGTCACCGTCCCCAACGTGCTGAGTGTCGTCCGCCTGGCTGGAATCCCGATCTTCCTCTATCTGGTCCTCGTCCGGCATGCCGACGGGTGGGCGCTCGCGGTTCTGATGCTCAGCGGGATCACCGACTGGGCCGACGGCAAACTCGCACGGCTGCTCGATCAGGCGTCGCGACTCGGGGCGGTGCTCGATCCGCTCGTCGACCGCCTCTACATCGTCACGACTCTTCTCGCGCTGGTGGCCCGGGGCATCGTGCCGTGGTGGATCGCCGTTCTTCTGATCGGCCGGGAGATGGTGCTCGCCCCGACCCTGGCCGTCTATCGACGCCGCGGTCTGCCGCCACCGGAGGTGCTGTACCTGGGCAAGGGCGCCACGTTCCTGCTCATGTTCGCGTTGCCGCTCCTCTTGGCCGCGCAGGCGCTTCCCGCCGCCGGCGACGTCCTCGAACCCGCGGGGTGGGCCGCCCTCCTCTGGGGCACTGCCCTCTACGTGTGGACGGGCGCGCTCTACCTGCTGCAGGCGGTGCAGACGGCTCGAGCGGTGCCCGTGTCCGGAGGGCCTGCCACCGGATGAACCGCAACTGGGAGCAGATCCGCCGCAACCCCGTCCCGTCGCTGCTGAAAGCGCTGCTCGAGGACCATCTCGATCCCGGGTACACCGGCGCGGCGCGCGACCGCGCCGCCGGCCACTCCCGCCCGACCCGCACCGGCATCGGGGCGTGGCTCGTCCTCGGTGGTCTGCTTGCCGGCCTCGTCCTCGGCGTGGCATACGCCCAGAACATCGAGCGCGAATCCGGGACGGAGCAGGCGCGCGACGACATCCTCGCCACCGTCCGCGCGACCGAGGACCGCAACGACGCACTCGCGGCCTCCCGCGACGACTTGTCCACCGAGGTGGAACAGCGCCGCATCGCGGTGCTCGCCGACGACGAACAAGGGAGGGCGGTGCTCGACCGGCTCGCCCGCGCAGAGGACGACGCAGCGTCGACGCCCGTGCACGGGCCGGGAATCACGGTCACCCTCGCCGATCCGGCGTCGCGTCCCGACCTGACGGACTCGGCGGAGAAGGACCGCGCCCGCAGCGCCTCGGTGATTCTCGACCGCGACCTGCAGTCGGTCGTCAACGCGCTCTGGCGCAGTGGCGCCGAGGCCGTCGCGATCAACGGGGTCCGGATCGGTCCGGGTGTCACCGTCCGTCAGGCCGGTGGAGCGATGCTCGTGGACAACAGGCCGGTCTTCTCGCCCTACACGGTCTCCGCCGTCGGGTCTCCTGCCGAGTTGCAGACCGGGTTCGTGGTCAGCGATGCCTACCTGCGCATGGCGGGGGTGCAGCAACTCTACGAGGTAGGTTTCACCATCGCGGACGCGGCAGACCTGGCGCTGCCGGCCGCCACGGTGCGCGATGTCGCAGCGGCACGGGAAACGGGAGAGCGGTGAGGACTGTGGTGACCAAACGCGGATATGCCCTCTACGCGGTGCTGGCCCTCGGTGTGGGCATCGTGGTGGGCGTGATCGTCAGTCCCCAGGTTCCGGACGTGGTCCAGCCCTACCTGCCCATCGCGGTCGTCGCGGCGCTCGACGCGGTCTTCGGCGGCCTGCGCGCCTACCTGGACGAGATCTTCGACGCCAAGGTGTTCGTCGTCTCCTTCGTCTTCAACGTGCTGGTCGCCGCACTGATCGTCTGGCTCGGTGACCAACTCGGGGTGGGCACCCAACTCTCCACGGCGATCGTCGTGGTTCTCGGTATCCGGATCTTCGGGAACGCATCCGCACTGCGCCGCAGGCTGTTCGGGGCGTAGCGGGATGGGCGAGGGCAAGCACGAACGACACGACACGGCCGAGACCGGCACAGCGCGCCGATCGCGGATCGTCTTCTCCGCCCTGGCGGCGCTGCTCATGGTTCTGCTCGGGGTGGGGATCGCCACCCAGGTCAGGAACACCGGTTCGGGGGATGCGCTCGACTCCGCCCGGCCCGCCGACCTGCTGGTGGTGCTCGACAACCTCAACCGGCGCGAGGCGGAGCTGCGCCAGGAGATCACCACCCTGGAGCAGACGCTGGCCAGTCTGGAACGCAACGGCTCCGAGGCCGCGCTCGCGGAGGCGCAGCAGCGCCTGTCGGCCCTGCAGATCCAGGTCGGCGCCGCCCCGGCCACCGGTCCGGGAGTGATCTTGACCATCGCCGACCCGCGGCGGGGGGTCGGTCCGGAGGTCCTTCTCGACACGATCCAGGAACTGCGCGCCGCGGGAGCGGAAGCGGTGCAGGTCGCCGGAACCGGCGACGCTGCCGTGCGTATCGGCGTGGACTCCTGGGTGGGCGGAACCGCAGGTGCGCTGGTCGTCGACGATCGACCGCTCGCAGCGCCCTACGTCGTCGCCGCGATCGGGGACGCGCCCACACTGGCGGCGGCGCTGAACATCCCCGGCGGTGTGGTCGACACGGTGGCCCGAGCCGGCGGGACGGTGCAGATCGAGCAGTCGCCGCAGGTCGAGGTGCCCGCCTTGCGGGAGATCGAGCCGCGACAATACTCTCAGCCCGGTAATTGAACCCGGCGTTCCACGCGAATGTCGCTGCCCGAAAGGACCTGTCGTGAGTGAGTTCCGAACACCCGCCGATCTGCGTTACACGGCGGAGCACGAGTGGGTTCGCCGAACCGGCGACGTGACCGCACGCCTCGGCATCACCGACTATGCCCAGTCGCAGCTCGGCGACGTCGTCTTCGTGCAGTTGCCCGAGACCGGTGCGGAGCTCACCGCGGGGGAGTCCTTCGGCGAGGTGGAATCGACCAAGAGCGTGTCCGACGTGTTCGCTCCGCTCACGGCGAAAGTCGTTGGGGTGAACTCGGATCTGGACGGCAATCCCGAGCTCGTCAACGGGGATCCGTACGAGGCCGGCTGGCTGGTGGACGTCGAGGTCGGCAGCAAGGACGAGCTCGACGCCGCTCTGGCGGACACGCTCGACGCCGACGGATACCGCGCAATCACGCAGAACTGACCCCGCGTCCGGCCGGGGCCGCGTCTGCCTGCACGAAGGACGTCGTGCAGGGTACGGTCATCGGTAGGCGTGTGCCGGGTCGGGGCGCGGGTCCGTACCGGAAGTGATCGTGGCTGAACGAAACTGCGGCCCCGGGGGAGCGATCCCGAAGGGCCGAACGGATAAGGAGATACGGTGAGCGAGAACGGCAACGCGGGCTACGAGGAAACCCCTGCGGAAACCACTTCGGTGTTTCGTGCCGACTTCCTGAACGAGCTCGATACCACCGGCACGGGCGCGGGAACGACCGAAGCGCCGGTCTCGGGGGTCGAGGGGCTTCCCACAGGATCGGCGCTGCTCGTCGTCAAGCGTGGCCCGAACGCCGGGTCGCGTTTCCTGCTCGATCAGCCGACGACGTCGGCCGGGCGTCACCCGGACAGTGACATCTTCCTCGACGACGTGACGGTGAGCCGTCGGCACGCCGAGTTCCGCCAGGACGAGGGCGAGTTCCAGGTCGTCGATGTGGGAAGCCTGAACGGAACCTACGTCAACCGCGAGCCGGTCGACTCGGCCGTTCTCGCGAACGGCGACGAGGTGCAGATCGGGAAGTTCCGGCTGGTGTTCCTCACCGGCCCGCGGGGTTCGCAGGGCACGGGTAGCTGATGACCGCTGCCCGCCAGCCGTCACCGGGGGGGATGTCGATCGGCTCCGTGCTCGATCGGCTCCGGCCCGAGTTTCCGGACGTGACGATCTCGAAGATCCGTTTCCTCGAATCCGAGGGACTGATCAGTCCGGAACGCACCCCGTCGGGTTATCGCCGTTTCTCGATCGCGGACTGTGAGCGTCTGCGGTACGTACTGACCGCGCAACGGGACCAGTACCTGCCGCTGAAGGTGATCAAGGAACAGCTCGAGGCGATCGACCGCGGTGTCGCGACGGTGGGCTCGGTGGAGGGTCGCCCGAAGCGGCCCCGGACCCTGGCCGTGGCGCCGGGGCAGGTGTCCCCGGAGGATCTGCGCACGGACCGGGAGGTGCGGATCAGCCGGGACGACCTGTGCGGGCGGGCGGGCATCGAGTCGTCCTTCCTGACGGAGCTGATCCGCGCCGGGCTCATCGTGCCCGGCGCGGCCGGCTTCTTCGACGAGGATGCGGTGCTGCTGGCGCGCACCGCCAAGGCCATGTCCGAGTTCGGCCTCGAGGTTCGGCACCTGCGTGCGTTCAAGCTCGCGGCCGACCGGGAGGCGGGCCTGGTGGCGCAGATCGCGGGTCCGGTGGCAAAGGGCCGGGACGTCGGTGCGCGTGCTCGGGCCGAGGAGATGGTACGGGAACTGGCCGCGCTGTCGTTGACGATGCACACATGCCTCGTCAAGGCCGCCGTCCGGGGCGCTCTGGATCGGTGAGCGGCGGGCGTCGACCTCGACGACGGCGCGTTTGGCACTAGAATTCAGGGGGATATCGGCGGACGGTTCGCCACCGTCGCACAGCAGGGATGGGAGGCGGCTCGATGAGCGAGATGCGAGTAGTGGGGATCCGGGTCGAGCAACCGCAGAATCAGCCTGTCCTGCTGCTGCGCGAGGTCGACGGAGATCGGTACCTGCCGATCTGGATCGGCCAGATGGAAGCCACGGCGATCGCACTGGAACAGCAGGGTGTCGAGCCGGTCCGGCCGTTGACGCACGACCTGATCAAGAATCTGGTCGATGCCTTCGGCCGTACCCTCGAAGAGGTCCGGATCGTGGATCTCAAGGAGGGGACGTTCTACGCCGATCTCGTCTTCGACGGCGGTCTGCGCGTGTCGTCCCGCCCCTCCGACGCGGTCGCTGTAGCCTTGCGCATCGGCGCGCCGGTCTTCGTGGAGGAACCGGTGCTGGCGGAAGCGGGCCTCGTCATGCCGGATGAGCGGGAGGACGAGGTCGAGAAGTTCAAGGAGTTTCTCGAATCCGTCTCCCCCGACGACTTCAAGGCGACGGACGGCTGATCGTCGAACGCCGCCGAGGTTCTGTCGCGACTTCCGGCCCCGACGGCCGGGACGCGCGCCGCGAGTGTGACGCGGAACCGGAAGGTCGTCGTCCGGTCGGCGTGTTGCTGCCCAACTTTTCGTACGGGGCGTACGCTGAGTGAATCGCTACGGATCGACTCGGTGGGTCACGCGAGCGCTCGACGACCGGATGGGGGTGGGGATCCGCCCGTCGTTCGTTCCAGGGCACGCCTGTGCACGCGAGAGGGAGTCACAACAGTGGGAGATCGGCCGCAGGGACAGCAGCTCAGCTTCGACGCCGTCGACCGCGATGCCCCGTCACGGGCAGCTCTCGATGCCGACGAGATGCAGCCGGGTCTGTTCCCGGACGATTCGGTGCCTGACGAGCTCGTCGGCTACCGCGTGCCCATCGCCTGTCAGATCGCCGGCATCACCTACCGCCAGCTCGACTACTGGGCGCGGACCAACCTGGTCGTTCCGTCCATCCGGGGCGCGGCCGGCTCGGGCAGCCAACGGCTCTACTCGTTCAAGGACATCCTCGTCCTGAAGATCGTCAAGCGTCTGCTCGACACGGGCATCTCGCTGCAGAACATCAGGGTGGCGGTCGACCACCTCCGCGAACGCGGAGTGCGGGACCTGGCGAAGATCACCCTGTTCTCCGACGGCACGACTGTGTACGAGTGCACCTCCCCGGAAGAGGTGGTCGATTTACTGCAGGGCGGGCAGGGAGTGTTCGGGATCGCGGTGAGCGGTGCCATGCGGGAGCTGACCGGCAGCATCGCCGACTTCCCGGCTGAGCGCGCGGACGGTGGCAACGTGGAACAGCGACCCGAGGACGAACTGGCCTCTCGCCGCCGCGAACGCGTCAATCGGCGGATCGGGTAGACGCTCGTCACAGGAAACGCCCGCGACCTCCGTGTTCCGCGGCCTCCCGGTGCCCTAGAATCGGGGGTACGTCGCCGCCGTGCGGGAGAGTTCCGGACCTGTTCCGGGCGCCGAAGGAGCAGCACCTCCCCGTCAATCTCTCAGGCATCGAGGACCGTACGGGCACCGACGTCTCTGGAAAGCGGTGGGAGCACCCACCCGCCCACGGGGAAAGGGCCGGTTCGTTCCGGTACCGAATCTCTCAGGCGCTCGCTCGACGAGCTCGCGACAGAGGGGGAGGACACGCACCGTGCGACCCTTGCCCGGATGCGGACCTCCGACCTCAGGGAGTCGCGATGACCGATGCTGCCACCCACACCTTCGCCGACCGCCACGTCGGCCCCGACGCGGCGGGACTGCGCCGCATTCACGACGTCGTCGGCGTCGAATCCCTCGACGAACTGGCCGCGAAGGCGGTGCCCGCCGGGATCCTCGACGCGCGGACCGACGGGGTCGCGGACGGACTCGAGTCGCTCGACGCGCCGCTGTTGGAACACGAGGTGCTGAAGGCCCTGCAGGAACTCGCCGGGCAGAACACCGTCGCGACGTCGATGATCGGTCAGGGGTACTACGGCACGCTGACTCCGCCGGTCCTGCTGCGCAACATCATCGAGAATCCCGCCTGGTACACGGCATACACCCCGTACCAGCCGGAGATCAGCCAGGGGCGCCTCGAGGCCCTCCTCAACTTCCAGACCATGGTCTCGGACCTGACCGGCATGGAGGTCGCCAACTCGTCGATGCTGGACGAGGCGACCGCCGCCGCGGAGGCGATGACGCTGCTCGCGCGCGCCAACCGCAAGTGCCGGAGCACGCGGGTCGTCGTGGACACCGACGTGTTCGCCCAGACCGCGGCGGTCCTCGCGACCCGCGCGGAACCCCTGGGAATCGAGATCGTCACCGCGAATCTCGTCGACGACGGTCTGCCCGAGGGGGAGTTCTTCGGCGTGATCCTGCAGATCCCGGGTGCCTCCGGCCGGGTGTTCGACGCGGGTCCCCTCGTCGAGGCGGCGCACGAGCGTGGCGCCCTCGTGGCGGTGGGGGCGGACCTGCTGGCCCTGACGCTGCTCACCCCGCCCGGTGAACAGGGCGCGGACGTATGCTTCGGCACCACCCAGCGGTTCGGCGTGCCCATGGGATTCGGCGGGCCGCATGCCGGCTATCTCGCGGTGCACGCCGCCCATGCCCGCAACCTGCCTGGCCGGCTCGTCGGTGTCTCGGTCGACGCCGACGGTTCGCCGGCGTACCGGCTGGCGCTGCAGACGCGTGAGCAGCACATTCGCCGTGAGAAGGCGACCAGCAATATCTGCACCGCGCAGGTGCTTCTCGCGGTCCTCGCCGCGATGTACGCGTCGTACCACGGCGCCGAAGGCCTGGCCGGGATCGCGACCCGTGTGGCGGGCCAGGCCGCCCGGCTCGCCGCGTCGCTGCGAGCCGCCGACATCGACGTGGTGCACGACAGCTTCTTCGACACCGTTCTGGTCCGCGTTCCCGGCCGCGCCGACGCGGTGGTCGCGGCGGCGCTCGAGGCCGGCATCAACGTCCGGCGGGTCGACGACGACCAGGTGGGGGTCTCGTGCGACGAGGCGACCAGCGAGGCCGATGTGGCTGCAGTTGTTGCCGCGTTCGGGGCGGAGGACACCGCGGCGGAAGCCGCGCCCGCCCTTCCCCGGCACCTCGCGCGCACGAGCGCGTACCTGGAGCACGAGGCGTTCACCCGGTACCGTACCGAGACCGCGATGATGCGGTACCTGCGCCGCCTGTCGGACATGGACCTCGCGCTCGACCGCACCATGATCCCGCTGGGTTCGTGCACGATGAAACTCAATGCCGCCGCCGAGATGGAGGCGATCACCTGGCCCGGATTCTCGGCGCTGCATCCGTTCGCCCCCGCGGATCAGACCGCAGGCATCCGCCGGCTCATCGCGGACCTGGAAGGGTGGCTTGCCGCGGTGACCGGGTACGACGCGGTGAGCCTGCAGCCGAACGCCGGCAGCCAGGGCGAGTACGCCGGGCTTCTGGCCATCCGCCACTACCATCTGAGCCGGGGCGACGAGCACCGCGACACCTGCCTGATCCCGTCGAGCGCGCACGGCACCAACGCGGCCTCCGCGGTCATGGCCGGTATGCGCGTGGAGGTCGTCGCGTGCCGTTCGAACGGTGACGTGGACCTCGACGATCTGCGTGCGAAGATCGCCGATCACGCCGAACGTCTCGCCGCGATCATGATCACGTACCCGTCGACCCACGGCGTCTACGAACACGAGATCGCCGACATCTGCGGCGCCGTGCACGACGCCGGTGGTCAGGTGTACATCGACGGGGCCAACCTGAACGCTCTCGTCGGTCTGGCACGACCCGGCAAGTTCGGCGGCGACGTGAGTCATCTGAACCTGCACAAGACGTTCTGCATTCCGCACGGCGGGGGCGGTCCCGGGGTGGGGCCGATCGGCGTGCGCGCACACCTGGTGCCGTTCCTGCCCGGACACCCGGCGGAGCCGGGGCTCGGCGGGGGCGGACCGGTGTCGGCGGCGCCGTTCGGATCGGCGTCCATCCTCCCGATCACGTGGGCGTACATCAAGCTGATGGGGGCGCAGGGCCTGCGGCGGGCCTCGCTGACCGCGATCGCGTCGGCGAACTACATCGCGCGCCGGCTCGACGAGTACTTTCCCGTCCTGTACACGGGTGAGAACGGCATGGTGGCGCACGAGTGCATCCTCGATCTGCGGCCCCTGACGAAGGACACGGGCGTCACGGTGGACGACGTCGCCAAGCGTCTGGCGGATTACGGCTTCCACGCACCCACCATGAGCTTCCCCGTTGCGGGCACCCTCATGGTCGAACCCACCGAGAGCGAGGACCTGTCCGAGCTCGATGCGTTCATCGACGCGATGATCGCCATCCGCGGCGAGATCGACCGCGTCGGGGCAGGGGAGTGGCCGGTGGACGACAACCCGCTGCGCGGGGCGCCGCACACCGCCCAGTGCCTGGTGGGGGAATGGATCCACCCCTACAGCCGTGAGATCGCGGTGTATCCACTGGGGCAGACCCGCGCGAAGGTGTGGCCCGCGGTGCGACGCATCGACGGGGCGTACGGGGATCGGAACCTTGTGTGCTCGTGCCCGCCGTTGGAGGCGTACAGCAGCTGAGTGAGTTCTCGGGGGTGAGCCGCCGGAGCGGCTCACCCCCGAGAATCAGACCAAAATATTCCGAGCCATACGGAACATATTAAATAACCGAACATCCCGGAACGGCAACCCTCCAACACCCGACCCCAAACTCGAGGACGGTCAGACGGTCCCTACGGTCAGTTCGAGAATCGCCACTTCCGGAGGGGTGGCGATGCGGACCGGCGGCCCCCAGGCACCGGTACCGCGGGAGGTGTAGACGAGCGTGTCTCCGAACCGGTCGAGACCCGTCACCGTCGGCTGCTGCAGGGGCACGACGTATCCGAGCGGCCACATCTGTCCGCCGTGCGTGTGCCCGGACAACTGCAGATCGATGCCGTGCTCGCGCGCCTCGAACACGTGGCGAGGCTGGTGGGCGGCCAGGAGAACGAAGCGTTCGGGATCGCGGTCCTGCAGTGCCGCGGTCAGGTCCGCGTCGTTCGGGGCCGGCGCCGAATAGTCGTGGATGCCGGCGAGATCGATCGCGTCGCCGCCGCGCTCGAGGGTCACTCGCTCGTTGCGGAGGGTGCGTACACCGAGGGTTTCCCAGAAATCCAGCCAGGACATCGCGTCGTCGGCGTAGTACTCGTGATTTCCGCTGACGCCGTAGACCCCGAGCGGGGCACGCAGGTCCGCGAGAGGCGCCAGGTCGGGTCCGACGAGGGCGATGGTGCCGTCGGTGAGGTCTCCGCCGAGCACGATCAGGTCCGGCCGCTGTGCGTTCACGAGGTCCACTGCGCGGCGGGTGAACTCGCGGCCGCGGGACGGGCCGACGTGCAGGTCGGTGACGAGGGCGACGCGCAGCCCGTCGAATCCGGCCGGGAGCCGGCGCAGCGGGATCCGGGTGTGCACGAGCCGGGGCCGAGCGGCCTCGACCGTGCCGTAGCCGACGGCGGCGACCGCTGCGACGGTCAGCGCGCCCGTCGCGACCTGCAGAGCGCGCCGCCGGGAAGAATCCGGCGGATGGGCGGCGTCTCGACGGAAGCGGCGTACCGCTCGCGCTGCGAGGGACACGATCCCGATCAGGAGCGTGCCGAGGACCAGGTACAGCACTACTGCGAGCCAGGTCCAGCCGAGGAATCCGAACGGGCGGGCCCAGCGCGGGTCGAGTGAGGTGCCGCTCTGCGCACCGATCAGCGCGACGACGAGGAGGACGCCGAGCGCGGTGTTCGCGGCGATCGCCGCGCGCCCGCGCAGACCGGGGGCACGGACGAGGCGGCGGTGGAGCCAGAAGGTGACGAGGGCGAGGAACGTCCCCGCGACGAGTAGCCGGATCACGGTGTCAGGACATCAGCTTTCGGAGGGCGGGGGCGAGTTCGGGCCCGTCGGTCGTGGTGACGGAGACGAGCGCGCCGCCGGTGCGGTCGGCGAGGGTCTGCAGGGTGTTGCGGTCGGTGTCGTCGCCGAGGGTCACGACGTCGATCCGGACGGGCCGGTCGGGGTCGCCGGCGGCGGTGACGAGGTCGAGGATGCGCTGGCGGGTGGTGTCGTCGTCGTTGGCACTGTCGGTGATCAGGAGGACGGAGTTGGGCTGCCCGGGCGTGAAGTTTCGGACGGCGTCGACGTAGGCGGCGGCCAGGGACCGGTAGACGGCGGAACCGTCGGTGGTACGGGTGCCGCTCAGGGCGGTGGTCAGAGCGGTGCGGTGGTCCGCGGTGAGTGCGCCGCGTGCCACCGTGGTGCGGTACGGGGTGGTGCCGTCGAGGTCGTCGGCGAAGACCCACAGGGCGAGGTTCGAGGCGTCCGGTGACCGGTCCACGTGCTGGTCCAGGGCGGCGGCGAGGTGGGCGAGACGGGTGTCGTCGCCTTCGACGGTTCCCATGGACGTGGAGGTGTCGAGAAGGATCGTGGTGGTGCGGGGTGCCACCGGTGCGCGCCGGTGGTCCAGGAGGATGTCGGCCACGGCCGGGTCGGCGCGGTTCAGGGTCTGTTCGATGCGGGGGAAGGGCACCGCGTCGCTACGGGGTGCGGGCTGACCGTCGACCCGGAAACCGGCGTCGGCCAGGGCGCGGGCGGCGGCGGGTTCGCGGAGATAGCCGGTCAGTTCGGCGGCGGCGCGCGAGAGCGTCTCGTCGACCCACGGGGCGTCGACCACGGCGGCGGGGAAGTCGGCGGTGGGAGTGGGACCGGTGGGGACGAATTCGGCGAGGCCGGCGGCGCCGCCGGACGTGACTGCTGTGTGCAGCTGTTGCTCGGTGATCGGTACGGCGTGCACCGTGCCGTCGGCGCCGGGCGCGTCGGCGAGGGTGTCCAGGGCTGCGGCGGTGGTCGGTCCGGCGCCGGCTCCGAGGGCGTCGGCGCCGAGCGCGAGGGTCCCGACCGCGGAGGTGGTTGCCGGGGAGGCGGCTTGTTCGGCGGTCAGGGGGCCGGGTCCGGCGTCGGTGACTGCGGCGGCGACGGCCTCGAGGGCGGGTGTGGTGGCGTCGGCGTCGGGGCCGGTGGGCAGGGCGAGACGGAGGCCGGTCCAGCCGTCGAGGCCCAGACCGGCGAGGATGCTGCCGTCGGACTGGAGGGAGGGCAGCTGACGCCATGCGGTGTTTGCGGCGTCGAGGGCACGCCCGAGTGCGGTGGGGACGGCCAGCACGATCGGGGAGGTGGCGAGGGAGCGGGACTGTCCGTCGAGGGCCTGTGCCGCGCGCGCGGTGGCGTCGCTGCTGAAGGGGACCCAGAGGGCGGGTGGGGGCCCGAGGGCGGGGTCCCAGCGGGGGTCGGCGGCTGAGGCGTCTGCGGCGGCGGTGAGGGCGGTGGTGGCCGGGGTGGTGGCGACGGCGGTGACGCGCACGTCGATGCAGTGGTCGCGGACGACCGGGCGGGTGTCGGTGACCCAGCGGGCGGCGAGGGCGGTCAGTGTGGGGGCGACGGCGGGATCCGCGGCGACGTCGAGAAGCGCGTCACCTTCGACGCAGGTCTGTGCGGCTTCGGTCGCCTGCTCGTCGATGCGTTCGCGCAGGCGGAACCAGCCGACGACGGCGAGGACGAGGACGAGTGCCACGGCGACGGCAACGATCGGGCCCTTGCTCACACCTCTGGCGCCGCCCGTTCCGCGATGTCGACCCACGTGTTTCCTGCCTGTCGTCGTGTCTGCCCGCCGTCGTTCCCGGAGTCTAGTGATCGGCTGTGAGACGCCACGGCCCCCGATCCACCGTGGATCGGGGGCCGTGGCTGGGGGTCAGGCTCGGCGGCCGTGGGCGGCCTTGAATTCGAGGCGGCGCCGGTGCAGGATCGGCTCGGTGTAGCCGCTGGGCTGGGTGGTGCCTTCGAGGATCAGTTCCTTGGCGGCCTGGAAGGCGATGCTGGAGTCGAAGTCCGGGGCCATCGGCAGGTAGGTCGGGTCGCCGGCGTTCTGCCGGTCGACGACCGGTGCCATGCGCTGCAGGGCGCCGACGACGTCGTCGGCGGTGACGATGCCGTGGTGGATCCAGTTGGCGAGCAGCTGGCTGGAGATGCGCAGGGTGGCGCGGTCCTCCATGAGGGCGATGTCGTGGATGTCGGGCACCTTCGAGCAGCCGACGCCCTGGGAGATCCACCGCACGACGTAGCCGAGGATGGACTGGCAGTTGTTGTCGAGCTCCTCACGCTTTTCCTCGTCGCTCCAGTCGGTGGACGGGGCGAGCGGGATGGTGAGGATGTCGTCGACGGTGGCGCGGCGCGTGCCCTTCAGCTCGTCCTGCACGGCGAACACGTCGACCTGGTGGTAGTGGGTGGCGTGCAGGGTGGCGCCGGTGGGCGAGGGCACCCAGGCGGTGTTGGCGCCGGCGCGGGGCTGGCCGATCTTCTGTTCGAGCATGTCGGCCATGAGGTCGGTCATCGCCCACATGCCCTTGCCGATCTGGGCCTTGCCCTGCAGCCCGCACGCGAGGCCGGTGTCGACGTTCCAGTCCTCGTAGGCCGAGATCCACTTCTGCTTCTTCATCTCGGCCTTGCGGACCATGGCGCCGGCCTCCATGGAGGTGTGGATCTCGTCGCCGGTGCGGTCGAGGAAGCCGGTGTTGATGAACACCACGCGTTCGCTGGCTTCCTTGATGCAGGCCTTCAGGTTGACGGTGGTGCGGCGTTCCTCGTCCATGATGCCGACCTTGAGGGTGTTGGCCGGCAGGCCCAGGACCTCTTCGACCCGGCCGAACAGTTCGGTGGTGAAGGCGACTTCTTCGGGGCCGTGCTGTTTGGGCTTGACGATGTAGATCGAGCCGGTGCGGGAGTTGATCAGCGGCCCGGTCGCGTTGCCGACGGACAGGCCGTGCACGGCGGCGAGGCTGGTGATCAGCGCGTCGAGGATGCCCTCGGGGACCTCGTTGCCCTCGGAGTCGAGCACGGCGGGGTTGGTCATGAGGTGACCGACGTTGCGGACGAACAGCAGCGATCGGCCGTGCAGGGTGAGGTCGGAGCCGTCGGGGGCGGTGTAGACGCGGTCGGCGTCGAGGGAGCGGGTGAAGGACTTGCCGCCCTTGGAGATCTCCTCGGCGAGGTCGCCGCGGTTGAGGCCGAGCCAGTTGCGGTAGCCGATGACCTTGTCCTCGGCGTCGACGGCGGCGACCGAGTCTTCGAAGTCCATGATGGTGGTGACCGCGGATTCGAGGACGACGTCCTTCACCCCGGCGGCGTCGGTGCTGCCGATCGGGGAGTCCGGGTCGATCTGGATTTCGACGTGCAGGCCGTGGTTGCGCAGCAGCACCGCGGTGGGGGCGGTCTTGTCGCCGAGGTAGCCGGCGAACTTCTCCGGCTGGGCCAGGGTGGTGGTCGTGCCGTCGCCGAGTTCGATCTTCAGCTCGGCGCCGTCGACGAAGTACCGGGTGGAGTCGGTGTGCGAGCCGGTGGCGAGGGCGGCGGCGGTGTCGAGGAAGTCGCGGGCCCAGGCGATGACCTTGTCGCCGCGCACCTTGTTGTAGCCGGTGCCCTTCTCGGCGCCGCCTTCTTCGGAGATGGCGTCGGTGCCGTAGAGGGCGTCGTAGAGCGAGCCCCAGCGGGCGTTGGAGGCGTTGAGGGCGAAGCGGGCGTTGAGAACCGGCACCACCAGCTGCGGTCCGGCGGTGGTGGCGATCTCGGCGTCGACGCCTGCGGTGGTGACCTGGAAGTCGGCGGGCTCGGGGACGAGGTAGCCGATGTCCTGGAGGAACGCCTTGTAGGCCGCGGCGTCGTGCGCCTGGCCCTTGCGGTCGCGGTGCCAGGTGTCGATCTGTGCCTGCAGCTCGTCCCTCGTGGCGAGCAGGGCGCGGTTGCGGGGGGCGAGATCGTGGATCACCTTGTCCGCGCCGGCCCAGAACTCGGCCGCGTCCACCCCGGTGCCGGGGATCGCCTCGTCGACGACGAAGTCGTAGAGCACCTTGGCGACCTGGAGTCCACCGACTTGCACGCGTTCAGTCATTACCTGCCTCACTCTTTCCGGGACCTGTGCGCTCGCGTCGGCGGCGCCGACGGGCAGCACGACGAACAGCACTCACGTTACCCGCCGGTAGTTTCGGGCAGGCCGGTTCGACCCGCCGCCGGGGCGGTACATCGATTCAGCAGCTCCTCTCCAGGGCCGCGGCGCGATGGTGAGCGCCGACCGCTCGCGGGCGTACTGTGCGCGCCCGGAAGCGGTCTCGATCGTGATCGGCGAGTAGCCGCAATCGCTCAGATCATACGGGGTGGTCCGCGACCCCGGCCCGCCCGGGCGGGCCGGGCGGCCGCGCGGTCACGCCGCCTGCCGGGCGTCGTCGAGCAGTCCGGTGAGGTTGGCGAGGGCGGGCCGGACGTGCGTGGCGAATCGTCTCGTCGCTTCCCGGACGAGGGGCCGGTCGGCGCGGTGCCGGAGTCCCCGGGACGTGTTGAGGCGGGAACGCTCGAGCCAGTCCGCCATGTCCGGTTCCTTCGACCATGCGTACTCGGCGTTCGTCTCGACGAGCGTTCCGCGGATCCAGTCGAGGGGGACGTCCGGTAGCCGGTTCGGTGGGCAGAGCCGGTTCTTCTCGGCCGGGTCCCGGCCGGTGGCCTCCACGAATCCGACGAGGGCGGCATTGAACGGGACGAGCCCCGTGCGGACGGGCTGCAACGTGATACGGCCCTCCTCGAAGATCGGGACGGCCGGTGCCGGGTTCAGGCCCGGGGCGGCGCAGTGGACGTGGAGGTGACCGGGCCCGGTACGGATCGTTCCGTGGTCGAGCACGATCGTGTCGTGTTCGATGCGTCGCACGTGCCCGAGCCGGACGACGTCCTCGATGCGGCGGAGCTGCTCGAGTTCGGCGGTGCTGACGGTCGGCCCCTTGTACATGGTGGGGAGGACGTGCTCGTCGACGCGCAGCAGCTGTTCGCTCGCCTCGAGCCGGGCGAACAGCTCGGCCGGCGTCCTCGCCCGGGCGGCGGCTTCCATCTGCCGGGCCAGTCCCTCGATCAAGTCGTCGACCAGTTCACCGCCCTGGGCGAACCGTCGGTTGCGCAGCCACGCCTCCCGGGGTTTGACCCACTGGATCGCGTCCGGGGGCAGGCCGAGCTGCAGCAGCCACAGGCACGCGTCCATCGCGGTCTTGCCCGCCCCGATGATCACGTACCGTTCGGGCGGTTCGGCCACGCGCGCAAGGGCGTCGACGGGGACGCAGCGGACGCCGGGGGCCACGTCGAACGGTGGTGTGAACGTGGCGGGTATCGCAGGCTCGAGGTAGGTGGCGTCGACGAGGGCGGTGCGGACCTCCACCTCGTACCGGTCGGTGGAGATCCGGGAGACGAAGCGATGGTCACCGACGTATTCGCTCATGGGGAAGTAGCGCACCGCTCCGGATGTCAGCAGATTGCTGCGCATGACACGGTCGAAGTATGCACAGATCTCCGGTGCGCTCGCCTGTTCGTACATGCCTCGGTTCGGGCCGGTGCGGTCGATGACGTCCGTCCCGAGCGGCAGCGAGTTCACGCCGTAGTACGCGGACGGCTGGTGCAGCCGCACGAACGGGTAGGCCTCGTTCCAGTGCCCGCCCGGGGCGTGACGCCGGTCCACCATGACGACGTCGGTGTCGGAATCGGTGATCAATGCGTCCGCGAACGCCATGCCGGCCGCGCCGCAGCCGATCACCAGATAGTCCGCTTCCAGCCTGTGCGTGGGCATAGTCCGTTCCTCTCCGGGCGGGTACGGTTCCGGGCTACCGTTCGGCCGCGGCGGGCCGGATGTTCTGGTTGACGTGGAAGACGTTGTCCGGGTCGTAGCGGCGCTTGATCCGGGTGAGCCGGTCGTAGTTGCCGCGGTAGGCGGACTCGACCCGGTCCTGGCCCTCGCTCATCAGGAAATTGACGTAGGCGCCGCCGGCGGAGGTCGGGTGCAGCTGTTCCCAGTAGTCGCGAGCCCACCGGGTGATGAGGCCGACGTTGGCGGGGTCGGGGTCGACACCGACGATGACCCCCGCCCATCCGCCGCCCCGGTACGCGAACGGGGTCGCGTCCTCGGGGACGCGGCTGGTGGCCCCGTCGATGGGATAGAGGTGCATGGTGGAGTGACCGGTCGGCAGCTGCGGCCCGTACCTGCAGTGCACGTCGATTGCGGCGTCGGTGATCTCGTCGAAGAAGTCCGCCCGCCAGTACCACTGCAGGCCGGGCGGGTAGAGGGCGTCGAACGCGCTCTGCAGGACGGTGAACGGCATGTCGTGCAGGCCGACCAGCAGCGGCGAGCCGTAGGTCCGGATGGGGTCGAGCACCTCGTCGGCCTTGGCGTGTGGTCCGGTGTAGCACCAGACGATGCCGCAGCACCTGCGGCCCCAGAGGTCCTCGGGGAACGGGGCGGCGGGTGGGACGGTGAGCAGCGCGATCCAGCCGCTGAGTTCCTCCGGGAGCGCCGGCAGCAGCTCCCGGTACCAGCGCATGACGTCGGCGGTGTCGGCGAGGTCGTAGAGCACCGGGCCGCCGACGATCATGCCGGCCTCCCCGATGTCGTGGCAGCGGAAGGTGAAGGAGGTGACGACGCCGAAGTTCCCGCCGCCGCCGCGCAGCGCCCAGAACAGGTCGCTGTGCGAGCTCTCGTCGGCCGTCACGAGCGTGCCGTCGGCGAGGACCACGTCGGCGGACAGAAGGTTGTCGACGGTCAGCCCGAAGCGCCGGGAGAGGTAGCCGATGCCGCCACCGAGGGTCAGCCCGCCCACGCCCGTGGACGAGAGGAAGCCGGACGGGGTGGCCATGCCGAAGGCGACCGTGGCGTGGTCGACGTCGCCCCAGGTGCATCCGCCGTCGACGCGGACGGTGTGGTGTGCCGGATCGACTGTGGTGCTGCGCATCAGGGACAAGTCCACGACGAGCGCGTCGTCCCACACGCCGAGACCGCCGGCGTTGTGCCCGCCGCCGCGCACGGCCAGGGTGAGCGCGTGGGCGCGGCCGAAGCGGACGCAGGAAACGACGTCGGCGGCGTCCCGGCAGCGTGCGATCGCCGCGGGATGTTTGTCGATCATGCCGTTGTAGACGGCACGCGCCGTGTCGTAACGGGTGTCGCCGGGGGTGATCAGGTCGCCGCGCAGTGCCGCGGCCAGGTCGTCGTACGGCACCGCGCCGGCCGGCCGGGTCGAAATGGTGGTCACGAAAGCCCCTCTCGGGTCGGTCGCTCGCCGGTGCGGGCGTTGTACCGTCGACCCTAGGAAGAGGGCGTTCGCGCAGCGTTCGGGTGCGCGCCGCCGGTCACCGGGCCGGGGGAACGCCCGGGAGCGGCAGGTCGACGCCGTGTTCGGCGAGGTCCCGCGCGCAGCGCCGGAGCAGGGCGGCACTGCCGTGGGCGGCCGCGGTCCGGGCGGCGGCACGCAGTCGCACGATCGCGGCGACGTGGTCGTCGTGCGCCGCGCGCATCCGCATCACCTCGGGCAGCCACCACAGGTCGTCGCGGGCCTGTCCGGCGACTATCGCGGCATCGAGCGCGGCCCGGGCAGCGCCGGGTTCCCCTTCCCGCACCGACAGGTCGGCGAGCAGCGAGAGCCAATACGGCATCCGGGCGAACGAACCGGCCGAGCGGAGCGTGTCGATGCCGCGCCGCATCTGCACGAGGCCGGCCTCGCCGCCGCGGGACCACCCGCCGAGAATCAGCGCCCACTCGCTGTAGTAGGCGAATCCGTACCGGATGCACAGGTCGGTCAGTTCCGCGACGGCGGCGTCGAGGGCGGCGGGGTCTGTGCGCAGGTGGTGGGTGATGCCGCTGTAGGCCAGGGCGACGGCCAGGCTGTAAGGATGATCGATCGTTTGGGCCAGCCGGACAGCCTCGTTGCAGCAGCTCAGGGCGGCGTCGTTGTGGCCGAGCAGCCAGTGGGCGTGGGCCGCCCAGGCGCTGCCGTGCACGTCGGGCCGGGTGCCGACGGTCAACGAGGGAGCGCCCCGGGTCAGTGCGGCCGCACGGTCGAAGTGGTGGAGCGCCTCCTCGGGGCGGCCGAGCTCGACCGCGGACCCGGCGAATGCGAAGTGGGCCGACCCGCGCAGCGGGGAGCCGGGGTCGACGAGAGTCAGTGCGCGGGTCGCGACCTCGTGGGCGCCGGCGATGTTTCCCTGCACGAACCGCGACGACCAGAGGCCGACGAGGCCGGCCAGGAGGGAGTCCTTGCGGCCGAGGGACTCGGCCAGCCGGATCGAGCGCTCGAGGGTCTGCTGCAGTTCGGGGGAGGAGTAGCCGTATCGTGCGTTGAGCGGCGCCGCCATCTCTTCGCGGACGGCGAGTTCCTGTACGGCGGCGTCGCGCCCCTCGAGTTGGGTGCGAGCGATGGCGAGTGCCTTCTTGTGCAGTCGGATCGCCTCGGTGTGGGCGAAGGTGCTCGAGGCGACATCGGCCGCGCGACGGTAGTAGGTCACTGCCCGGTCCGGTCGTCCCCCGCGGGCGTACTGCTCGGCGAGTTGCGCCGAGACGCTGTCGTAGTCGTCGGCGTGCAGCAGTTCGAGGCTCTGCGCGAGACGGCGGTGCAGCAGCCAGCGCCTGGGCGGGCTGATCCGGGCGTAGGCGGCGTCGCGGAGCAGGTCGTGGGAGAAGTCGTAGCCGTCGCGGAACTGTCGCAGGATTCTGCGTTGCCACAGCTCGTCGACGGCGCGCACCACGGCGTCGGTGTCGAGGTCGCTGGCCTCGGTGAGCAGGTCGAGGGTGAAGTCGCGGCCTACCGCCGCGGCGAGTCCGGCGACGTCCCGTGCGGCGGGGCTCACCTGCCCGATCCGGTCGTGCAGCACGTCGGCCAGGCGGCCGGCGGGGGCGACGCCCGGTCCGCTGCGCATCGCTTCGATGATGTAGAGGGGGAAGCCACCGGTGGTCGCGTGCAGTAGTTCGGCGTCCTGCGGGTCGAGCGGGCGCCCCCCGAGCGTTTCGGCCAGGCGGGCGGTGCCGCAGGCCCCCAGGGGCTGCAGTGGCAGGTCGGCGAGCAGACCGGCGGTCCGCATCCGGTCTGCCCATTGCTCGAGGTCCCGGTTCTCGTCGGTGTCGTCGGTGCGGGCTGTCGCGGCCACCATCAGGGGCGCGTCGGGTGTCAGGGACAGGCAGAACGTCAGGAACGTCAGCGTCTCCGGGTCGCACCACTGGATGCTGTCGAGGGTCAGCAACACGGGGCGGCCGCCGCCGATCAGCGCCCGCGCCAGGCCTTCGAAGAACCGGAGGCGCTGCCAGGCGTCGACCATCGCTCGGACGCCGGCGCCGGGTTCCGGGCGGGCCGCGCCGGACGGTACGAGCCTGTCGACCTCGGCGCGCCAGATCGGGTCGAGCGCGGTGAGCGCGGGCTGCACCGCGGGGGTACGGAGCCAGTCCGCTACCGGGGCCAGGGCGAGCCGTCCGGACGTTCCGAAGCATTGGGTGCCGGCCACCACCGCCGCGGGTTGTGCGCGGGCGGTGGTGGCGATCTCGGCGACCAGGCGGGTCTTGCCGACGCCGGCGCCGCCGGTGACGAGGACGAGGGTGGGGTGCCCGGCGGCGGCCGTGCGCCACGTCTCGTGCAGCCGACGGAGTTCGCGTGTGCGTCCGACGAGTGTCGGGGCGGCGAGTCCGGGCCGCTCGGCCGCCGGTCCGGCGATGGGGCGGGCGGTCGCGGTGGGGTCCGCGGGGGCGAGCAGGCGGTCGGCGAGGGTGCGCGTCGCCGGGTCAGGTGCCAGCCCGAGTTCACGTTCGAGGACGGCGGCGCAGCGGTGATAGGTGCTCACTGCGCCGGCGCGGTCGCCGTGCTCGGCCTGCAGGGTCATCAGGGTGCGGTACCCGCTCTCTTCCAGGGGTCGGAGGGGGATCCGGCGGCGGACGGCGTCGATCGCCCCGGGGAGGTCGCCGGTGCGCGTCCGGAGCCGGCACAGCAGATCGCACAGGTCGACGCAGTGCCGTTCGAGATCCGATCGGGCCTCGAGGATCCAGTCGTCGTACATGCCGGGCAGCAGGGGGCCGCGGTATTCGGCGAGCGCGGTGGTGGCGTGCCGCAGCGCCGCCTCGTCGTCGCCGCTGGTCGCGGCCGCCCGGGCGGCCTGGTACTCGACGGTGAAGGTCCGTAGGTCCACCCGGCTGGTCTCGGTGTCGCGCCAGCACAGATCCCGGGAGGTCACCTCGACGGCCGGGTCGTCTTCGAGGGCGCGGCGCAGGTGGTGCAGTTCGCGGCGCAGGTTGGTCAGGGCCTGGGCGGTTGTCGAGTCGGGCCAGAACAGGGGGGGCGATGAGCTGGCGGGGCTGTGCAACTCCGGCGTGGAGGGCGAGGAAGGCGACCAGGGTCGTGCCGCGAGGGGACCGCGTCACGACGGCGCCGGTCGTGTCGTCGGTGATCGACTGCTCACCCAGGACGGAGACGTACAGCATCAGCTCGTGGCCTCTCCAGACTTCAGCCTAGACCCGGGGAGGGATATCCCTCCCCGCGGGGGCCGCGCCGCGCGCCGGGGACGTCCCGGGGAGAGGGCAGGCGGCGGTGTCCGCTCAGCGGTGGCTGTGCTCCCGGCCGGCGTCGAGGAGTCGGCGGCACCGGTCGAGCAGCGCCGCGCGCAGTGGCGCGGAGCGGTCGGCCAGTTCCGTCTGTCCGCGGACGTACTCTGCCCGGCCGCGGGGTGTCTCGATCCGTATGGGCCGGTAGCCGTGGTCGCTCAGGTCGTAGGGGCTGGCCCGCATGTCGAGTTCCCGGGCGGCGTAGGCCAGTTCGAAGCAGTCGGCGGTCAGGTCCGAGTCGAGCAGCGGGGTGAGCTTGTAGCACCACTTGTACAGGTCCATGGCGGCGTGCAGGCACCCGGGTTGCTCCCGCCGGATCTGGTCGTCGCGGGTGAGGGGTTCGAGATTGAGGGGGCCGGCGGCGGGGGTGAAGAACCGGTACGCGTCGTAGTGCGTGCAGCGCAGCTGCAACGATTCGACGACGGCGTCGGTGCCGGTGTGTCCGAGCCGCAGCGGTACGGCGCTGTGGCGGAGGTCGGCGGGCTCGGTCCGGTACACCATGGCCCACTCGTGCAGGCCGAAGCAGCCGAGGTGCGCGGGACGGGAGGTCGTGGCCTCGAGCAGGTCGGTGACGTAGCGGATGGTGTCGCGCCGGCGGGCGAGGTGTTCGGGGTCGGCCGAGACCCCGGCGCCGGTGGTCCGGTAGCCCCGGAGGGAGGCGTACTCCGCGGATGCGGGGCCGGTGAGTGTCGTTCCGAAGCCGGGGTGCCAGCGCAGGAGCTGGGACGGCGTGTAGCTGTAGTAGGTGAACAGGAAGTCGATCACCGGGTGTGGTGTGCCGTGCGCGCGTTGGTCGAGGTAGGGGGCGAGCAGCGCCGTCAGCCGGTGGCGGTGCCGCTCCCGGCGGGGCAGCCAGTGCTCGGGTTCGAGGACGGTGGTCACCGCTGCCCCCCGGTATCGACTGCACCGACGGTGCAATGATTGTTGTGCCGCGTCGGGGTGTCGGGTGGGCGGAGGTTCACGGACGTGGTCCCGGGCCGGGGTCGGCCATCCGGTGGGTGGTGTCGCGCACGGTGCCGACGAACTGTTCGACGAGGTCTTCGAGCGCGACGATGCCGATCACGGTTCCGTGCTCGTCGACGACTCCGCCGAGGTGGGCGCTGGTGCGCCGCAGCAGCGACAGCGCGTCGTCGAGGGGGGCGTCGACCGGCACCGGCGGCAGGGGCCGGATCTCGGCGGTCGCGATGAGGGTGTCCGGCCCTGCCGATTCGTCGCGCACGAGGTCGAGGACGTCCTTCAGGTGCAGGTAGCCGGCCAGTTCCCCGTGTGCGGTCTCCGCCGGGTACCGGGAGTAGCCGGTCTCGGTGACGGCCTGCTCGACAGCTCCGAGTGTGGTGCCGGCCGGGCCGAGCGGGACCGTGCGGACCCCGGACAGGGGGATCGTGACGTCCGCGACGGTCCGTCCGCTGGTCTGGAGGGCCTGGGTCAGACGCCGGTGTTCCTCCTCGTCGAGCAGTCCTTCCGAGCGGGATTCGCCGATCATCTCGGACAGTTCGAGTTCGGTGACGGTGACGTCCAGTTCGTCCTTCGGTTCGACCCGCAGCAGGCGCAGGCTGAGGTTGGCGCACAGGTTGTAGAACGCGATCAGTGGCCGGGCCACCTTCATGAACAGCAGGTGGGTCGGTACGAGCAGCATCGCCGAGCGTTCCGGTCCGGCGATGGCGATGTTCTTCGGAACCATCTCGCCGAGCAGGATGTGCAGCACCACGACGATCGTGAGGGCGAGTGCGAAGCCGATCGGGTGCAGCAGGGAGTCCGGCACGCCGAGGGCGTGCATGGGTGTTTCGATCAGGTGGGCGATGGCCGGTTCGCCGACGCGGCCGAGCAGGATCGAGCAGATGGTGATGCCGAGCTGGGACCCGGCGAGCATCAGCGACAGGTGCTCCCCGGCGGCGATGACGGTGCGGGCGCGTTTCTTGCCCTGCCCGACGAGGGCTTCGAGTCGGTCGCGGCGCGCGGTGATGAGGGCGAACTCGGCACCGACGAAGAATGCGTTGCCGGCGAGGAGCAGCACGGTGAGCAGCACCGCGAGCCAGTCGTTCATCACCGGTCTCCGTTCTCGCGGCCGGGTGCGTGCTCGTCCTCACCGGCAGGCTCGGTGGGGACGAGCAGGACGCGGTCGATGCGGTGCCCGTCCATGTCGAGGACCCGGGCACGCCAGCGGTGGTCGGCGTCGCCGGGCCGGTGCGGCAGCAGCACCTCGTCGCCGGATTCGGGGATCTCCCCGAGTTCGGTGAGGAGCAGCCCGCCGAGCGTCTCGTATTCGCCGTCCGGTGCGTGGTATCCCGTCAGGTGGGCGACCTCGTCGATGCGCAGCAGGCCCGAGCAGGACCAGCCCTGCTCGACGCGCTGCGCTTCGGGCTCGGGTTCGTCGTGTTCGTCGCGGACGTCGCCGACGATCTCCTCGATCAGGTCCTCCATGGTGACGATGCCGGCGGTGCCGCCGTATTCGTCGACGACGAGCGCGACCTGCATGCCGTCGGAGCGGACCCGTTCCATGACCGCGTCCCCGTCGAGGGTGGACGGCACGACGGGGACCTGCCGGGCGAGAGTGTGCAGCTGGGTGTGGGCGCGGCGCCGCGCGGGCACGGTGAACGCGTGTTTGACGTGGACGACGCCGACGGTGGCGTCGAGATCGCCGTCGACGACCGGGAAGCGGGAGTAGCCGGTGCGCGACGAGGCGTCGATGAGGTCGAGGACGGTGTCGTGGACGTCGAGGGACTCGATGGTGACGCGGGGGGTCATGAGGTCTTCGGCGGTGCGTTCCCCGAAACGCAGCGAGCGTCCCACGAGCAGCGCCGTGCTCTCGTCGAGGGCGCCGCGTTCCGCCGAGGCGCGCACCAGTGATCCGAGTTCCTCCGGGGAGCGCGCCGAGCGCAGTTCCTCGGCCGGTTCGATACCCAGGCGCCGCACGATCCGGTTGGCGGCGCCGTTGAGTCCGCGGATCGCCCATTTGAACACGAGCGAGAACCCGGCCTGCAGGCCGGCGGTGGCGCGGGCGGTGGCCAGGGGCCGCGCGATGGCGAGGTTCTTCGGTACGAGTTCGCCGAAGACCATCGAGAACGAGGTGGCGATGATCAGGGCCAGGGCCAGGGAGATGCCGGAGGCGAGGGCGGCGCCGAGTCCGGCGGCGCGCAGCAACGGGTCGAGGAACCGGGCGAGGACCGGTTCGGCGAGGTAGCCGGTGATCAGGGTGGTGATGGTGATGCCGAGTTGGGCGCCCGAGAGCTGGAAGGACAGGGTGCGGTGGGCGTGCTGAACCTGGCGTGCGCGCAGGTCGCCGTCGCGGGCGTGCGCGTCGACGGTGCTGCGTTCGAGGGCGGTGAGGGAGAATTCGGCCGCCACGAACACCGCGGTGCCGGCGGTCAGGGCGATGAACCCGAGCAGGCTGAGGACGGACAGCAGGACGGACATCAGCACCGCTCCCGGGCCGGCGGCAAGCTCCGCTCCGATGTCGCGAAGGTCCGGCCGGGTATGTCACCCGGCTCGCTAGGGGAACCCTCCGAACCGGCGGAGTCGGACTCCGCGTCGGCCGTGGCGGCCGGAGGCCGTGTCGAAATGATGGCGGCCGGAGGCCGTGTGGAAATGGTGGTGGGTGCCGCGGGCACCGGATTCCTCTCGTCGGGCCCGAGGTGCGGGCGTTCACGGTGAGGCATCATTCTACGGACCGTGTCCGGCCTCGTGCGGTGCGGTCACCATCCGGTCGGCAGGGGCCGTCCCTCGGCGAATCCGGCGGCCGACTGGACCCCGAGCACGGCGTGCGCGTGCAGGTCCTCGAGGGTGCGGGCACCGGCGTACGTGCAGGTGCTGCGCACCCCGGAGCAGATGTGGTCGATCAGGTCCTCGACGCCGGGCCGTTGGGGGTCGATGCGGATGCGGGAGGTGGAGATCCCTTCCTCGAACAGGGCTTTGCGGGCGCGGTCGAAGGCGGAGTCGTCGACGGTGCGGGCGGCGACCGCACGCTTGGAGGCCATGCCGAAGCTTTCCTTGTAGGGGTGGCCGGTCTCGTCGTAGCGCAGTTCGCCGGGCGATTCGTAGGTGCCGGCGAACCAGGACCCGATCATGACGTTGGCGGCGCCGGCGGCGACGGCGAGTGCGACGTCGCGGGGGTGCCGCACCCCGCCGTCGGCCCAGACGTGCGCCCCGAGGTCCCGGGCGGTGCGGGCGCATTCGGCGACGGCGGAGAACTGGGGTCGTCCGACACCGGTCATCATGCGGGTGGTGCACATGGCGCCGGGGCCGACGCCGACCTTGACGATGTCCGCGCCGGCGTCGAGCAGTTCGCGGGTGCCGGCGGCGGAGACGACGTTGCCGGCGACGAGGGGGACGGGCAGGTCCAGCGCCTTGATCCGTTTCAGGGCGTCGAGCATCTTCTCCTGGTGGCCGTGCGCGGTGTCGAGGACGAGCAGGTCGACGCCGGCGTCGACGAGCCCCGCGGCCTTGGCGGCGACGTCGCCGTTGACACCGACGGCGGCGCCGATGCGCAGGGCCCCGTCGGCGTCCACGGCCGGGGTGTAGATGCCGGCGCGGACGGCGCCGGTGCGGGTCAGGACCCCGGCGAGGGTGCCGTCGTCGTGGGTGAGCACGACCAGCGGGTCGTGTTTGGCTTCGAGCAGTGCGAACGCTTCCCGCGGCGACGAGCCGACGGAGGCGGTGGCGAAGTCGCGGATGGCGACCGCGCGCAGCCGCGCGAACCGGTCGACCTCGCGGCAGGAGCCGTCGGTGACGACACCGACGGGGCGGCGGTGGTCGTCGACGACGACGACGGCGCCGTGGGCGCGTTTGGGCAGGAGGGCGAGGGCATCGGAGACGGAGTCCTCGGGACCGAGGGTGACGGGGGTGTCGGCGACGAGGTGGCGGCTCTTGACGAACGCGACGGTCTCGGCGACGGTGCCGGCCGGCAGGTCCTGGGGGAGCACGACGAGTCCGCCGCGGCGGGCGACGGTCTCGGCCATGCGGCGGCCGGACACGGCGGTCATGTTGGCGACCACGATGGGGATGGTGGTGCCGGAACCGTCGACGGTGGACAGGTCCACGTCGAACCGGGACGCGACGGCGGACCGGTTCGGGACGAGGAACACGTCGTCGTAGGTCAGGTCGTACGGGGGCTGGTGGCCGTCGAGGAAGCGCACCTGGCGAATGCTACGCGCCGGTGGCGTCGGGCGCGGTGAGCCGGGCCTGGCTGCGCGAGAGCGCCACCGTGGCGATCAGCATCACCGCGACCGAGGCGACGACCAGGGCGAGTCCCGGGCCGTCGACCCGGAGCCGTTCGTCGAGGACGGTCATGCCGAGGAAGACGGCGGCGAGGGGTTCGCCGATGGTGATCGCCGGCAGGGACGCGGCGAGCGGGCCGGCCTGGAAGGCGCGTTGCTGGAGGTAGACGCCGAGCAGGCCGGCGGTGAGCAGGGCCCAGGTCTGCCAGGCGCCGACCACGGGACGCAGGCCGTGTTCGAACAGGTCGGTGACGTACTTGGTGAACGCCACCGCCACGCCGTAGAGCAGGCCGCTGGCCGCGCCGAGTGCCATCGCCCGCGTGCCGGGGTCGTGGCCGAGCAGCCCGATCGCGGTGGCGGCGGACACGGCGGTGCACACCGCGCCGAGCGGGAGGACCCACTCGTGCCAGGGGGCGTCGATCTCACCGGCGGTGGGGTCGCCGACGACGAGGAACACCACGAGCGCCGCGCACAGGGCCGCCGCGGTCAGCCAGGTGGGGCGGGTGATGCGGGAGCCGGAGAACGCGGCGGACAGGGGCAGGGCGAACAGCAGCGACGACACCAGCAGTGGCTGGACCACCAGGACCGGCCCGAGGGCGAGGGCGGCGACCTGCAGCAGGTAGCCGCCGCCGTCGCCGACTACCCCGGCCCACCAGCGGGGGCTGCGGATCAGGGCGGCGACGAGGGACTCGCCGGCGGGGACGGCTTCGGCGGAGCGTTGCTGGGCGACGCTGGCCGCCGCGAACAGGAGCGCGGCGGCCAGCGCGCACACGACGGACGCCGTGACGGTGCCGCTCATGGGCACAAACTATGCCCTACCGGGGTGCCGGTGCGGGCGTGGTCAGGCGCGGACCTCGGTGCGGTCCCCGCTCCAGAGGGTGTGGAACTTGCCGTCGGCGTCGATGCGCTCGTAGGTGTGGGCGCCGAAGAAGTCGCGCTGGCCCTGGGTGAGGGCGGCGGGCAGGCGGTCGGCGCGCAGACCGTCGTAGTACGACAGCGAGGAGGCGAACGCGGGGACGGGGATGCCGAGCATGGTGGCGGTGGCGACGACGCGGCGCCAGCTGTCGATGCCGGCCTCGATGGCCTCGCGGAAGTAGGGGGCGAGGATCAGGCTGGGCAGCTGCGGGTCGGCGTCGTAGGCCTCCTTGATGCGGTTGAGGAACTGGGCGCGGATGATGCAGCCGCCGCGCCAGATGGTGGCCAGGGCGGCGCGGTCGACGTTCCAGCCGTATTCGGCGCTGCCGGCGGCGATCTGGTCGAAGCCCTGCGCGTAGGCGACGATCTTCGACGCGTAGAGGGCGCGGCGGATGTCCTCGGTGAACTGGGCGGCGTCGGTAGGCTTGTCGCCGAGGGTGCCGGAGGCCAGGCCGCGGGCGGCGGCGCGCTGGGTGCGGGAGCCGGACAGGGCGCGGGCGAACACGGCCTCGGCGATGCCGGTGACCGGGACGCCGAGGTCGAGGGCGGACTTGACGGTCCAGCGGCCGGTGCCCTTCTGCTCGGCGGCGTCGACGATGACGTCGACGAGGGGTTTGCCGGTGCTCGCGTCGGTCTGGCGCAGGACGTCGGCGGTGATCTCGATCAGGTAGGACTCGAGGGTGCCAGTGTTCCATTCGGAGAACACGTCGGCGATCTGCGGGGCGTCGTGGCCGAGCGCGTCGCGCAGCAGGTGGTATGCCTCACCGATGAGCTGCATGTCGGCGTACTCGATGCCGTTGTGCACCATCTTCACGAAGTGGCCGGAACCGTCGGGGCCGATGTGGGTGCAGCACGGGGTGCCGTCGACGTGGGCGGAGATGGACTCGAGGAGCGGGCCGAGGGCCTCGTAGGACTCGGCGGGGCCGCCGGGCATGATCGACGGGCCGTTGAGGGCGCCTTCTTCGCCGCCGGAGATGCCGGCGCCGACGAAGTGCAGGCCGCGGGCGCGCAGTGCGGCTTCGCGGCGGATGGTGTCGGTGTAGAGGGCGTTGCCGCCGTCGATGATGATGTCGCCGGGTTCCATCGCGTTGGCGAGTTCGTCGATGACCGCGTCGGTGGCGTCGCCGGCCTTGACCATGACGAGCACCCGGCGCGGCTTCTGCAGGGCGGCGACGAACTCGTCGATGGTTTCGGTGCGTACGAAGTCCCCGTCGTCGCCGTGGGCTTCGAGCAGGGCGTCGGTCTTGGCGACGCTGCGGTTGTGCAGCGCGACGGTGTGGCCGTGGCGGGCGAAGTTGCGGGCGATGTTCGACCCCATGACGGCCAGGCCGGTCACGCCGATCTGGGCGCGGGGATTCTCGGTGCGTTCGACGGTCATGGGTACAGCTTCCCCCGAACCCGGACGGGATCGAAATCGGGGGCGTGCTACCGGTGCGGACGGCGGGGGGTCACCAGGCGCGCAGCAGGCGGCTCAGTTCGGTCAGCCACGGCACGGCGACCGCGATGGTGGGCACGACGAGGATGGCGGCGGCCGCGGTGTAGGCGGTCACGGCGGTGCGCAGGTCCGGGCCGGGTTCGGCGAGGCGCTTGACGCGCAGCACGGTGGAGGGGCCGCCGACGGCGAGGGCGCCCTGGGGGGTGCGGGCGCCGGCGCAGGCGACCAGGGCCCGGGCCAGCGGGGTGGGGCCGGTGACGCGCACGGCGGAGTCGTCGGCGAGCATCTCGACGAGCAGCTGCACCGAGCCGAGCGCGGACCGGGACCGTACCCACCGCGGGAAGGCCTCGTAGACGGCGGTGAACGCCTCGAGGACGAGGTCGTGCCGGGCCCGCAGGTGGGAGTGCTCGTGGCGGAGGATGGCGCGGATCTCATCGTCGGCGAGGTGGTCGAGGGTGCCTTCGCTGAGCACGACCCGGTGCCGCAGGCCCGGCAGGCAGTAGGCGACGGGTTCGGCGGTGTCGAGGACGCGCACGTGGGACAGCTGCCGCACCGAGGCGCCGCTGTCGCGCCGGTCGAGCAGATCGACGAGCATGCGGTGCCGGGCCCGGCGGCGGCGGGTGCGGACACCGACGCGCAGAATCGAATACATCAGCCGTGCACCGATGAGCAGGGTGAGGGCGAAGACCACGACGTAGGTCAGCCACAGGGGCAGGCCGAGCGCGTCGATCTCCTGGAGTGGGGCGGTGGTGGGGCGGCCGTCCTCACCGGGGACGAGCAGCAGCGATGCGATGGCCAGGCCGGAACTGAACGCGGACAGCACGGCCGCGAGCGCCACCGCCTGCCACAGCACGAGGGCGGGGCGGGGGTTGCGGTACGGCCAGGTGGCGCGGCTGAGCAGGGCCGGGACCGGCCCGGCCAGCAGCAGCGCGAGGATGCCGAAGACCAGCGCGGTGGTCGCGTTCATGGCACCGAGTGTGCCAGTCAGCTCGCCCGACCGGTACCCGGGTCGGCGACGGTGGGACGGGTGGGCCCGTCCTGCTGGGCCTCGAGCGCGGCGAGGGCCTCGCGCAGCGCGGCGGCCTCGTCGGGGTTGACACGCCCGATGAAGTGGACGAGGGCGGCGACCCGGCCGGCGGACTCGTCGGCCTGGTCGAGGGCGTCGACCATGAGGCTGGCGACGAGTTCTTCGCGGCCGTGCACCGGGACGTACCGGTGGGCGCGGTCGTCGCGCTGCTGGATGACGAGGTTCTTCTTCGCGAGGCGCTGGAGAACGGTCATGACGGTGGTGTACGCGAGGGAGCGCCGGGCGGCGAGGGCCTCGTGGACCTGCCGGACGGTCTGCGGTTCGGTGGAGGACCACAGGTGGTCCATCACTGCGCGTTCGAGTTCTCCGAGTGCTGCCATGACACGAGTTTACCGGGTCTCCGACGAGCGTGTCGTACTACCCGAAGTAGTACGTGTTCTCGTCCGCGGTCCGCCCGCCGTGCCGAACACGTGCCGGGTGCCGATCGGCACGACCAGCGGCCGGTCCGAGACCGGGTCGTCGATCACCGCCGCGTCGAGCGCGAACACCTCCCGCAGCAGCTCCTCGGTGATCACCTGCGCCGGCGGGCCCGCGCGCACGATCCGGCCCTCCTTCATCACCACCAGGTGGTCGCTGTAGCGGATCGCGAGATTCAGATCGTGCAGCACCATCACCACGGTGCGGCCGAGTTCCGCGTGCAGGCGGTCGACGAGGTCGAGGACCTCCACCGAGTGCGCCAGATCGAGATAGGTGGTCGGCTCGTCGAGCAGCAGCACGTCGGTGCCCTGCGCCAGCGCCATCGAGATCCATGCCCGCTGACGCTGTCCGCCGGAGAGCTGGTCGACCGGGCGGTCGGCGAGCTCGGTGATGCCGGTCCGGTCCAGTGCGACGGCGACCTCACCCTCGTCGTCGGCGGACCACTGCCGCAGCCACGACTGGTGCGGATGCCGCCCCCGGGCGACGAGGTCGGCGACGGTCAGGCCCTCCGGCGCCACCGGCGCCTGCGGCAACATCCCCAGCACCCGCGCGACGTCGCGGGTGCGCATCGAGGAGATCGCGTGCCCGTCGAGCAGCACGCTGCCGCGACGCGGGCGCAGCAACCGGGCCAGCGCCCGCAGCAGGGTGGACTTGCCGCACCCGTTGGGCCCGATCACGGTGGTGATCACCCCGGGGGGCACGGTCAGGTCCAGGCCGTCGACGATGAGCCGGTCGCCGTAGCCGAGCGCGAGGTCCCGCGCGACGAGCCGCGGCGGCGGGGCGGCGCTGTCCACGGCCTCGGATGGGGGCGCGGCGGTGGGCGCGGCGACGTCGTCGGTGCGGGGGATTCTGGTCACAGCGACACCTTCCGGTTCGAGCGCACGAGCAGATACAGCAGGAACGGACCGCCGAGGGCGGAGGTGACCAGGCCGACGGGCAGCGCGACGGGCAGCACCGTGCGGGCGAGGATGTCGGCGCCGGTGACCAGGGCCGCTCCGGTCAGGGCGGAGGCGATCAACGGCGGACCGGGGGAGCGCACGAGGCGCAGCGCGATCTGCGGGGCCGCGAGCGCGACGAACCCGATCGGCCCGGCCGCCGCGGTGGCGACACCGACCAGGGCGCAGGCGGACAGCAGCAACACCGCCCGCTGGGTCTGCAACCGCACGCCGAGCGACCGGGCCGTCTCGTCCCCGAGCCGCAGGGCACCCATCGTGAAGGCGGCGGTGGCGAGCCAACCGGTCAGGACGGCCAGCGCCACCGCCGTCGGCACGACCTGCGACCATCCGGCGCCGTTGAGCGACCCGGTGAGCCACACCTGCGCCTGGGACACGTCGTTGATGTCGGCCGAGACCAGCATCCAGTTCGTCAGCGCCACGAACAGCGCGTTGGCGCCGATCCCGATCAGCACCAGTCGGAAGCCTTCCACGCCGCCACGCCAGGCCAGGACGTACACCGCCGCGGCGGTGCACAGGGCCCCGCACAGCGCCGCGAGGGGCAACCCGAGCGCGCCGAGCATCCCGGCGAGCGTCCCGGAACCGGCGGCGACGATGAGCGCGACCGCGGCCGCGCTCGCACCGGCGGTGACGCCGAGGATGTCCGGGCTGGCCAGCGGATTGCGGGACACCGTCTGGGTCAGGGCGCCGGCGACGGCGAGCGCCGCGCCGACGAGCACCGCCGCGAGGCCCCGCGGCAGGCGCAGCTCCAGGACGATGAACCGGTCGAGTTGCTCCCCACCGCCGGCGAGCACCGAGACCACCTGCGGCACCGACAGCGGATAGTCGCCGCGGCCGAGCCCGACGCACAGCAGCAGGAACGTGGCCGCCACCAGAGCCAGGCACAGGAACACCGCGCGCGGTCGCCACACGAGCGAGAGCGTGCCGATCCGCAGTGCCGGCCGGGACGGGACCGTCGCCCGGGTCGGGCCGGTGCGTGCCGGCGCGGTGGCGGTCACAGGGCCACCAGCCGGCGCCGGCGCACGAGGGCGATGAAAAACGGTGCGCCCATCAGGGCGAGGACGATGCCGACCTGCAGCTCCCCGGGGCGGACCACGATCCGGCCGACGACGTCCGCCAGGACGAGCATCACCCCGCCGAGCAGCCCGGCGTAGGGGAGCAGCCAGCGGTAGTCCGGTCCGGTGATCGCCCGGGCGACGTGCGGGACCACGAGCCCGACGAAGGCGATCGGTCCGCAGGCCGCGGTCGCGGCGCCGGTGAGAAGGGTGATGGCGACGATGCCGACGGTGCGGGCGGCGACGACGTTCGTGCCCAGGGACCGGGCGACGTCCTCGCCGAGGCCGAGCACATTGAGGCCGGGTGTGTTCACCACGGCCAGCAGCAGTCCGGCCGCGAGGAACGGCAGCACCTGCCACAACACCTCGAGGTCGCGGCCGGCGACCGAGCCGACGATCCAGAACCGGTATCCGTCGAGCGTGGTCTGGTCGAGCAGCACCACCGCATGCGTCATCGCCTGCAGGAAGAACGCCACGGCCGCGCCGGCCAGGGCCAGGGTCAACGGTCCGGCGCGGCCGCCTCCGAGGGAGGACAACCCGAAGGCCACGACACTGGCGGTGAGCGACCCGGCGAAGGCGAACCACAGGTACTGCCCGGGGGTGGCCATCCCGAGCAGGTAGATCGAGAGCACCACGAAGAAGGCTGCTCCGGCGTTGAGTCCGAGCAGGCCCGCGTCGGCCAGGGGGTTGCGGGTGTGACCCTGGATGAGGGCGCCGGCGACGCCGAGAGCGATGCCCACCACGAGTCCGAGCACGGTGCGCGGGATCCGCAGGGTGTGCACGATGACGTCGGTGTCGGAGCCGTCGTCGGTGGTGAGAGCGTGGACGACCTCGGCGATGGTCATCGGCCGGGCGCCGACGGCGATCCCGGCGAGCAGCACCACCGTCAGTATCGCGGCGATGGCCAGCAGACCGAGCAGGCGGCGACGGCGGACGGCGCCGACGCTCGTGTCGGCGGCGAGGGGGACGAATCCGTCGGCGGCCGCGACGCGCTCGGTGACGACCTCGGTGCCGCGTCGCAGGAGGGCGCGCCGCGCGCCGACCGGCCCGCCGTGGCCGCGGTCGCGGGTGACCAGTCCGGTCCACTGTTTGCCGAGGCTGCGTCCGGTGGTGCCTTCGCGGTGCCCGCGGTTGTACCACCACAGGCCGACGGTGACGGCGAGGGCCGTTCCACCGAAGACGACACGGTCGGTCTGTCCGCCGCCGTGGGCGTCGGACAGGGCGCGTACGAGCAGCACACCGACGACGGCGGGCACGGCGAGCAGACCCAGGTCGCCGGCTTCGGCGGCGAGACGGCGGGGGAGGGAGGGGGCGTCCGCGACGGGCGGCGGCGTCTCCGGGGGGCGGAGGGTGGTCACAGGCGGTGGGCTCCTCGGGGACGCGTACTCGGCCGAACGAAGGTTAGGTTACCGAAGCCTATCTTCCAGGCTTGCATCCCCCACGACGTAATGGCATGGTTAGGCTTACCTAATTGTGACGATCCGCCGATCGGGAGGTGTGGATGACAACCCTGCTGCCACCGAGATCCACCGCGGTGCAGATCCCCGCGTTCGAGGACACCGACGCCCGCCTGAGGCTGCTGATGCCGCACGCTCCCCGCGTCTACGCCGTCGCCCGCATCGACGACGAACCCCGCCGACGCTGGTGGCGGCTCGCCGACGCCGACCGGGACCGGCGGATCGCGCTGTTGTACGCCCGCGCGCTCGAGGACGTCGCGGACCCGCGGATCGCCGTCGACCAGGTGGCGGCCGCCCTCGTCCACGTCGTCGCGGGCCGGGTCCTCGCCCCCTATCTGCTCGAGGCGCGCTGCTGGGATCCCGGGCTCGAGAACCTGTGGATCCACCAGGACAGCGACGGCGGCATCGACTGGGCCGCGGTCGCGGACGACACCCTGCGTGTACTACCCGACGATCCCGCCGTCGCCGACGGCGCGGTCGTCGTGCTGCCGTGCGAGGAGGCGCTCGCCCGGTGGACCGCCCACCGTGCCACCACGGCGCTGCGTGCCGTCCACGCGTCGCTGGCGCAGTGCGCCCCCGCCGAGCAACTGCGCCTGTGGTCCCTGCTCGGCCGCACCGTCGTGGCGGGCGCGGCGCAGCTCCCCGCCCTGGCCGGCACCTCCCGCACCGTCGCGGCGCGCCGCGGCCAGGTTCTGCTGGATGCGTTCCTGACGCTGGGGGTGCCGGTCCGCGGACTTGCTAAATTAGGCAAGGCTTACCTATAGTTACGAGGCGTTGCTACTGCCGGACCGCGCCGGAGTCCTGAGGGCTGCAGAGACCCCCGGTCCTTCCCACGGCGGGCCTCGCGTGCACCACGCGAGGCCCGCCGGCTCGTCCCGGCACTGCGTGCCGCCCGCGATGTCCTAGCATCCCTTCCAGACCCGGCGACCGGCGCCGGGCCCGCGCCAGGGAGCTGGCACGACCCGGACGGAGTGACACATGACCGATCTGCCCACCCAGGAACAACTCTCCGACCCCGCGGCCGTCACCGCCCAGCACAACGACGGCTTCGGGTCCGTCCTCGGCCTCGAGTTCACCGAACTGAGCCCCGACCGGGTCCGCGCCCACTGGACCGTCACCCCGAACCAGCACCAGCCGTTCGGCATCGTCCACGGCGGCGTCTACTGCGCCGTCGTCGAATCCGTCGCCAGCTTCGCCGGCAGCATCTGGCTCGGCGACCGCGGCAAGGTGGTCGGCGTCAACAACAACACCGACTTCATCCGCGCCACCCGCGACGGGGTGCTCACCGCCACCGCCACCCCCATCCAGCGCGGACGCAGCCAGCAGCTGTGGCAGGTCGCGATCACCGACGAGCAGCACCGCACCGTCGCCCACGGGCAGGTGCGCCTGGCCAACATCCTCGATCCCGACGCCCTGGGCAACTGACCGGCGCCGCGGGCCTCGAGCCCCCGGCGCCCGCCGCTCAGCCCGCGGCGCGTCGCCCGGCGCTGCCGCGCTCGGCCTCCTCGGTACGCCGCTGCAGCCGGTCGATCGCGTTGCGGGCAAACACCTGCTGCTCCGTCGAGGCCATCTCGTTGCGGCCCCGGGTCAGGAACGTCGTCGCCCACGACAGCAGGGTCGACAGCTTGCTCGAGAAGCCCACCAGGTACAGCAGGTGGATCCCCAGCCAGGCCACCCAGCCGACGAACCCGCTGATCTCGAGCTTGCCGACCTTCGCGACCGCGCTGAACCGGCTGATCGTGGCCATCGACCCCTTGTCGAAATACTTGAATGGCTTGCGTTCGGCCGGATCGTGACCGGACAGGCCCGCCACGATCTGCCGCGCCGCGTACTTGCCGCCCTGCATCGCCACCTGCGCCAGGCCCGGCAGCTTGTCCAACGACATCATGTCGCCGATGACGAACACATTCGGATGACCGGGCAGCGACAGGTCCGGATTCACCAGGACCCGGCCCGCCCGGTCGATCTCGGCGCCGGACTGCTCCGCGAGCCGGCGGCCCAGCGGACTCGCCGACACGCCCGCCGACCACACCTTGCACTGCGATTCGATCCGGCGCTCGGTGCCGTCCTTGTCCTTGACCGTCAGGCCCGTCGCATCCACGTCGGTGACCATCGCGTTGAGCTGGATCTCCACCCCCAGCTTCTCGAGGGTCTGGCGGGCCTTGGCGCTGAGCTTGCCCCCGTACACCGGCAACACGTCCGGTGCCCCGTCGAGCAGCACCACCCGGGCGGCCGCCGGATCGATGTTGCGGAACGCGCCCCGGAGCGTGTGATGGGACAACTCGGCGATCTGTCCCGCGAGTTCCACCCCGGTCGGTCCCGCCCCGACCACCACGAACGTCAGCAACCGGCGCTGCTCGGCCGGGTCCTCGGCCAGCTCCGCCTGCTCGAACGCCCCCAGGATCCGGCCCCGCAACTCGAGCGCGTCGTCGATCGTCTTCATGCCGGGCGCGAACTCGGCGAAGTGGTCGTTGCCGAAATACGACTGGCCCGCCCCGGCGGCCACGATCAGACTGTCGAACGGCGTGACCGTCTCCCGCTCGAGGAATCGGGACGTCACGGTCTGCCGCGTCAGATCGATCGACTCGACGTCGCCGAGCAGTACCTGGGCGTTCTTCTGCTTGCGCAGCACCAGCCGGGTCGGCGGCGCGATGTCACCCACCGACAGGATGCCCGTCGCCACCTGGTACAGCAGCGGCTGGAAGAGGTGATGGGTGGTCCGAGCGACGACGGTGACGTCCACGTCGGCACGTGCGAGGGCCTTGGTAGCGAACAGACCCCCGAATCCGGATCCGATCACCACCACATGATGACGACGTGGCTCAACCGACTGGATGCTCATTCCGTGCTCCTCGATGTCTCGGGTCGACCGGGCAATCGGTGGCGGAGGAGCAGCGGGGCTCCCGCGCCGCCCCCAGTCTGTCAGCTATACCCACTCGCCACAGGCTTACGCGTCCCGTGACCGCGCCGCCCCGACGTCACTCGCGCCGGTCCAGCAGCCCGTAGACCGGGTTGTGCCGGGCGGCGTGCCGGACCGCGTCGTCCGTCGCCGAGGTGTAGATCTGCACGGTCTGCAGTGACCGGTGGCCGAGCAACTGCTGCAGCTCCACCATCGTCGCCCCGCCGTCGGCCAGGCTGGTGGCGAAGGTGTGCCGCAGCGCGTGGGCGAGGGCGCCGCGCTTGCGCTCGCTCTCGATGCCCGCCATCCGGTACATCCGCCGCACCCGGTACTGCAGGGTGCCGCGCGTGATACGCCGGCCGTCGGCGCCGACGAACAGCGGATCGGCCGGGGGATAGCGCTCCCACACCGCGAGTGTCTCGTCGTCGCCGCGCCGGGGCCGATGCGTCGGCGGGAACCGGGTGTAGCGCTCCTCGAGATACGCCGAGACGATCGCGGTCCAGCTCTGCTCGAGCGGGATCTGCCGCTCCACGGTGCCCTTGCCCATCACTCGCAGCACGGGGGCACGGGTGCCGCCGAGCACGCTGCCGAGGTCGAGGCGGATCAGCTCCTCCGAACGGATACCGGTCAGCAGCAAGGTCGCGATCAGCGCCAGGTCGCGCTGCGGCCACTCCCGGCCCGAGGCGGCCGGGCGCTGCGCCTCGACGGTGAGGGTGTCCACGAGTTGCCCGATCGCCTTGGGCGTGAACGACTTCGGGGTGTGCTGGGGGCGCTTCGGCTGGGCGATCGACGCCATCGGGTTGCCCTCCGACACGCCTTCGGAGACCAGGAAGTTGCAGAAACTGTTCCACACCGACCAGGCCCGCCGCACCGACGCCGGCTGCCGCTCCCGCGCGAAGGCGGCGAACGCCGAACGCATCGCCCGGATCGTGATGTCCTGCACGCACAGCTCGTCCGGGGCGACCGAGAGGCGGACGGCGAGTTCCCCGCACACCGCCTGCAGATCCAGCCGGTACGCCTTGATCGTGTGCGCGGACCGCTTCGCCGTCTGCAGCGTCTCGAGGTACGCGGCCACCCAGTCCAGCAACCCCGGATCCACCCGGCCCGTCATGACCCTCCCCGCATCCCGGTCGTACACCTGTGCGATACCAGTGTGACATCCGGGGCCGACGGGAACGGTGCGACCCGGCGGGCGGCCACGGCCTACCGGTGTGACCCGGCCCCGCCCAGGCGCTGGGGTCCCGGGCCCCGGGCGCCCAGCACATCGCCGGGGTTGGCCAACGGGCACGACGCCAGGCTCAGGCAACCGCACCCGATGCACTCGGTGAAACTGTCCCGCAGGGCGGTGAGGGCCTCGATCCGCTCGGTGAGCCGGTCGTGCCACTGCCGCGACAACCGCGCCCAGTCCGCCGCGGTGGGCACCCGGCTGTCCGGCAGCGAATCGAGCGCCTCCCGGATCTCGTCGAGGGAGACCCCCACGCCCTGCGCGACCCGGATGAAGGCCAGGCGACGGAGCGTGTCGCGCCGGTAGGTGCGCCGGTTCCCCGAGGTGCGTCTGCTCTCGATCAGGCCGCGGGCCTCGTAGTAGTGCAGCGCGGACACCGCCACCCCCGACCGGGACGACAGCTCGCCCGGGGTCAACCACACGTTCGGCGGCATCGCCGTTCCTCCCGAATCCGGGGCCGGCCCCACGGACCTGCCGTTCGTCGAACCGACTGTACGACGAGGGGAGCGGGCCGGCGACGTCGCCGATCCACCCGTCGAGGGGGAGGTGGTGGTGGTGGTGTGCGACGGCCCCCGCCGGGACATCGCGGGCGGCGTGGGCGCGGCGGTCCGGGGGCCGGGGGCGGGGAACGAATCGGGGCGTGCTGAGGCCCGGCGTTGGCGGCGGCGTCGTGCCGGGAATGCGCGCATGCTCGCGCGCCGTGGGCGTGTGATGGATAACGGTGATTATCCATCAGTATTGTTATCAGCAATAGGTGAGTGGGTCCGCACGGGAGTGCTCGACGGGGAGAGGGCCTCGTCCGGCCCACGCAGGACGGGCGCCGACGGGTCGCGCGGTGCCGACCGACACGCCGGACGACCGCCGGTGCGAAGCGGCGATCCGGTCGATCGACGAGACGACGCGGGCGACCGGCCGGACGCCGCGCCGCCGGCCGACGGTGCGGCGAGGCCGGACGCGTCCGCCGGGGGCACTCCGGTGCGCGCCCGGTTCGAGCACATCCACCGGTTCGAGCGCCTGCATCGGTTCGAGCACCCGGGGTCCACCTTCCCGCGGGGAGGCTTCCGGCACACTACTTGACATAATGTGCATTATCGGCAATTTCGGATGTGGGGTTGACCAGCCGTTTGTCCGCGCGGCCCGCTCGGGTGTCGAAGCTTCCGGCGACCCGTGTCCGCACTGCGGGCGCTCGGCTTCCGCAACCGCGGCGCTCGCGCCGCCCGGCGTTCCTGCCGGCGTTCGCCACCGGATCGTGCGGGTGCGGGCATCCGACGGGACCGGACGCCGGCTGCCTTCCACGGATCTCCACGCGGCCTCGCTCACGTTCCGGCGTTACCCGCCTCGCCCCTCCACGGCCCCGGCCCAGACGGGACCTAATTCGTCACGGTGACGATTACCGGGTCGGGCCCGTGTCCGACCGCTCGTGCTCCAGCGTGCCGAAGTTCGACCCGCGGTGGTCCGGTGACCCGTCCGCGACCGTGGGCGGCACGCTTCGGAATCGCCCGACCGGGTCGGCGTCGCGCGGGCCGGTCGACCGGGTCCGCAATGCGGGCTCCATCCTCTCCCCTCGCCCGGGGTTCTCCCGGGACTAATTCGTCACAGTGACGTAAATCAGTCGGGTATGTCGACCGGTGTTCGACGGGACGATCGACCCTCGATGTCACGGTGTCGATCACGTTAGGCTTTCCGGACATTCGCCGAAGGAGGCATCCGTGAGCAGCCATGAAGTGAAGATGATCGTGCTGTCGACCGACGATCTCGACGAGTCGATCAGATTCTACAACGAGACCCTGGGCATGGCGTTGAAGTTCCGGGACGGCGCCCATTTCGCTGCCCTCGACGGGGGCGGGGTCACCCTCGCGCTCGCGACCGCAGTCGATCATCCGATCCACGGCCAGGTGGTCGTCGGCATCAAGACCGCCGACGTCGATGCCGCCGCGAAGGCCATCGAAGAAGCCGGCGGCGGCATCGTGCAGGGCCCGTACGACGACGCGCACGAGCGCCGCGCCGTGGTCTACGACAACAAGGGCAACGGGTTGGTCTTCTACAGCCCGCTGAGACGGTGATCGGGCGTCTCGGACGGTGACCGGGCACTGATCTCGGGCACCGCCGCGACACGTCCGTCGATCGCCGGGGTCCCCTCCTTCGCTGCGGGACCTCACCCCGTCCGTGACCGTCCGCGGGGATACGGAAGATGCTGTCCCGAAGACGATTTCAGTTCCGTGGGCCCGCGCCGGTGACCGCCGGGTCCGCCAGTCGCGCCGACAGGACCTGCACGATCGCCTCGACCGCGTGCGGGGACACCATCTCGTGGTGATCGCAGTCGATCCGGTACTGGTGGATCTCCCCCGACACCACGTTGTGCCAGGCCGCGACCGCCGCGACCGGGGCGGCGGACCGGACGGCGGTGAAGAACAGCACGTCCCCGTCGAAGGTGGCGGGCGCGTGCCGGCGGGCGGCCCGCAACGCGGCGGCCGAGCCCCGGTGGATCCGCTCGAGGTGCGCGGCGGTCAGACCGGTGTCGCCGCCCAGCGCCGCATCGAGCAGCTCCGCGGCCTGCTCGTAGGTCGGTTCCTGTTCGGCGTCGAACGGCACGCCCAGATCGCGGAGCATGTCGCGGATCCCGACCGAGCCGGCGCCCCGGACGCTGAGGTGACTGTCGAGCAGGGCGAGGGTGTCCACCCGCTCCCCTCCCCGGCGCAGTTCCACGGCGACGGCGTGGGCGACGACGCCGCCGAGCGACCAGCCGAGCAGGTGATAGGGGCCGTGCGGCTGGATACGGCGGATCTCCTCGACGTACCGCCGGGCCAGCGCGGTGACCGACTCCGGGGCGGGACCACCACTGAGAGTGGGCAACTGGAGCCCGTAGACGGGGCGGTCGCCGCCGACGCGCTGGGCGAGCGGCGCGTAGGCCCACGACAACCCGGCGGCCGGGTGGACGCAGAACAGCGGTGCGCCGGTGCCGTCGCGCAGGGGGACGAGCACCTGCAGGGCCTCGTCGATGCCGGTGCGTTCCTGCGGGCCCCCGAGGTGGGCGGCGAGGCCGGCGGGGGTCGGATGCGTGAAGATCGAGTGCAGCGGGACGGGCCGCCCGAGGCGCTCACCGAGTGCCGGCAGCATCCGGGTGGCGAGCAGCGAGGTGCCGCCGAGGTCGAAGAAGTTGTCGTCGACCGAGACCCGGTCCAGGCCGAGATAGTCGACGAATACCCCCACCACGGTGTGTTCGAGTTCCGTGGCCGGGGCGCGGTAGGTGCCGCCGAGCGCGGCGAAGTCCGGCTCCGGGAGGGCCCGCCGGTCCAGTTTGCCGGCCGGCGTGAGCGGGATCCTGTCGAGCACGACCACGGCGGTCGGCACCATGTGGCCCGGAAGCTGTTGCGCTGCAAATGCTTTTATGTCGGCGGGATCGGGGGCGCGGCCGGGGGCCGGCAGGACGTACGAGGCGAGGACGGTCTCCCCGGACGGGGCGGTGCGGCCGACGGTGTGTGCGAACACCACGTCCCGGTGCCCGGTGAGCGCGGCGTCGATCTCGGCGAGTTCGATGCGGAACCCGCGGACCTTGACCTGGAAATCGGAGCGACCGACGTATTCGAGGCTGTGGTCCTTGGTCCAGCGCACCACGTCGCCGGTGCGGTACAGCCGCTCCCCCGGCGCCCCGAACGGGTCGGCGACGAACCGCGCGGCGGTCAGGTCGGGGCGGGCGTGGTAGCCCCGCGCGAGGCCCGGTCCCGCGACGTACAACTCACCGGCGACCCCGACGGGCACCGGTCGCAGCCGGGCGTCGAGGACGACGGCGTGGAAGGCGCGGGTGGGCCGGCCGATGGTGACGGGTTCCCCCGGCGCCAAAGGATCGCTGATGGAGGTCATGATGGTCGCCTCGGTGGGGCCGTAGGCGTCGACCAGGCGGCGGCCTGGGGCCCACCGGGCGACGAGTTCGGGAGGGCAGGCCTCACCGGCGACGAGGAGAACCCCCACGCTGTCGACGGTGTCCGGGTCGAGGGAGGCCAGCGCGGTCGGGGTGATGAACGCGTGCGTGACCTGTTCGGCGTGCAGGACCTCGGCGAGTTCGTCGCCGCCGTACACGGCCGGGGGCACGATCACGAGGGTGGCACCGGCCGAGAGGGCCATCATCTGTTCGAACACCGAGGCGTCGAAGCTCGGCGAGGCCAGGTGCGAGACGCGGCTGCCGGGCCGGACGTCGAGGTGCAGGTGTTCCTCGACGGCGAGGTCGGACAGGCCGCGGTGGGTGAGCACGACGCCCTTGGGGCGGCCGGTCGACCCGGAGGTGTAGATCAGGTAGGCGGGATGGTCGGGTTCGAGGGTCGCGGTGCGCTCGGCGTCGGTCGGGGGCTCGGGTGCGTACGGCGCGAGTTCGGCGACGGTGGTGGCGGAGTCCAGCGCGAACCACGGCACGGTGGCGGGCAGCCCGTCGCGATGGGCGGTGACGGTGAGGCCGAGGGCGGCACCGCTGTCGGTGAGCATGTACTCGATGCGTTCACGCGGGTAGCTCGGGTCGACGGGCACGAACGCGGCGCCGGTCTTGGTCACGGCCCACAGGGCGGTCACGGAGTCGAGGCTGCGGGGCAGACCGAGGGCGACGACCGTCTCGGGGCCGACACCGTAGTCGACGAGCATCCGGGCGAGGCGGCTCGAGTGGGCGTCGAGTTCGCGGTAGGTGGCGCGGCGGGGCCCGTCGACGACGGCGAGGGCGTCCGGGTCGACGGCGACGGCGTCGGCGAGGATCTGCGGCCACACCCGGGTGCCGAGGGTGTGCGGGCCGTGGGCGGGGACCAGGGCACGACGCTCCTCGTCGGTGACGAGGTCGATGTCGCCGACGGGGGTGTCGGGGGCGGCGGTGACGGCGTCGAGCAGGCGGACGAACCGGTCCGCGAAGGCGGTGACGGTGTCGGCGTCGAACAGGTCGGTGGCGTAGACGAGGGCGGCGTCGAAGCCGGCGGGGGCGCCGGTGTCGTCGTGGTTCTCGCCGAGGAGCAGTTCGAGGTCGAAGTTGGCGACCGTCGGGTCGAGCGGCACGCCACTGACGGTCAGGTGCGGCAGTTCGAGGCGGGGACGTGCGGTGTTCTGGAATTCGAGCGAGACCTGGAACAGCGGCGCGTGGGCCGTGGAACGGGCCGGGTCGACGGCTTCGACGACCTGTTCGAAGGGGACGTCGGCGTGGGCGAAGGCGTCGAGGTCGGTGGTGGTGACGGCGGTGAGCAGATCGGCGTAGGTGCGCTGTCCGGGAACGTGGGTGCGCAGCACCAGGGTGTTGACGAACATGCCGACCAGATCGTCGAGGGCACGATGCCCCCGGCCGGCGATGGGAGTGCCCACCGCGATGTCGTCGCTGCCCGACAACCGCGCCAGCAGCACCGCCAGCACCGCGTGCACGGCCATGAACACGGTCGTGCCGCGGGCGGCGGCGAGGCGGGTGAGGCGTTCGTGCAGGGCGGCGTCGATCGGGAAGCGGACGACGTCGCCGCGGAAGGACTGCTGTGCGGGCCGCGGCCGGTCGGTGGGCAGGGCGAGGACTTCGGGCAGGCCGGCCAGGGCGGTGCGCCAGTAGTCGAGCTGGGTGGCGGCGAGGGAGCCGGGGACGGCGGCGTCGCCGAGGCGGCCGACCTGCCAGAGGGTGTAGTCGGCGTACTGCACGTCCAGTGGCGCCCAGGCGGGGGCGTCGCCGCGGGTGCGTGAGCGGTAGGCGGTCATCAGGTCGCGGGCGAGGGGCCCGGTGGAGAAGCCGTCCCCGGCGATGTGGTGGACAACGAGGACGGCGAGGTGCTCGTCGCGGCCGAGCGCATACACCCGCGCCCGCAGCGGCACGTCGACGGTGACGTCGAATCCGGTGGCGGCGAACTCCGCGGCGGCAGCGAGGACGGTGTCCTCGGTGGCGGGCACGACGTCGACGGTGAGACCGACGTCGTCGGCGTCGAGGATCCGCTGCACGGGCCCGTCGGGGCCGGCCGGGTAGACGGTGCGCAGGCTCTCGTGCCGGGCCAGGACGTCGCGGACGGCGGTGTCGAGCGCGGCGACGGACAGATGACCGGTCAGCCGGATCGCGAGCGGAATGTTGTAGGCCGGGGAGCTGGTGTCGAACTGGTTGACGAACCACATCCGTTGCTGGGCCGGGGACAGGGGGATGCGGTCCGGGCGGGGGCGGCGGACCGGTCCGGCACCGGTGGCCGGTTCGGTGCCCGGGGTCGCGGCGAGCCGGGCCGCGAGGGCGCGGACGGTCGGGGCTTCGAACAGGGCCCGTACCCCGAGGTCGACGCCGAGGGCGGCGCCGAGACGCGACGCGGCGCGGGTCGCGACGAGGGAGTTGCCGCCGATGTCGAAGAAGTTGTCGGTCACCGAGACCCGGTCGAGGCCGAGGACGTCGGCGAACACCCCGGCGACGGCGGTTTCGAGTTCGTCGGCCGGTGGGATGTAGTCCCCGCTGCCGCCGGACAGGTCCGGTGCGGGCAGGGCGCGGCGGTCGAGTTTGCCGACCGGGGTGAGCGGGATCTCGTCGAGGACGACGACCGCGGCGGGCACCATGTGCGCGGGCAGCCGGTCGCCGACGTGCGCGCGCAGGATGTCGGTGCCGATTTCGTGGCCGGGGGTGGGCAGCACGTAGGCGACGAGCACCGTCTCCCCGGAGGGCGCGGTGTGGCCGAGGGTCGCGGCGAACGCGACGTCAGGGTGGCTGCACAACGCGGCGTCGATCTCGCCGAGTTCGATGCGGAACCCGCGGACCTTGACCTGGAAGTCGGAGCGGCCCACGTATTCCAGTTCGAGGGCGTCGGTCCAGCGCACCACGTCGCCGGTGCGGTACAGCCGCTCCCCCGGCGTCCCGAACGGGTCGGCGACGAACCGGGCGGCGGTCAGGTCGGGGCGGGCGTGGTAGCCGCGGGCCAGGCCGAGGCCGCCGAGGTACAGCTCGCCGGCGACGCCGGCGGGCACGGGGCGCAGGGCGGCGTCGAGGACGACGGCGCGGACACCGCGCAGCGGTCCCCCGAGGGTGAGGGGGCCGGCGGCGGTCATCGGGGCGCTGATCGCGGCCATGATCGTGGTCTCGGTGGGGCCGTAGGCGTTGACCAGGCGCCGGCCGGGTGCCCAGGTGTCGCGTAGTTCGGCCGGCCAGGCCTCACCGCCGACGGCGAGGTCGGCGAAGGCGTCGAGGTCGGCGGCGGGCAGGGAGGCGAGGGCGGCGGGGGTGATGAAGCCGTGGGTGACGCTGTGCTCGCGCAGGACGCGGGCGAGTTCCTCACCGCCGTACACGGTGGGCGGTACGACCGCGAGGGCGGCGCCGGAACCGAACGCGAGCAGGTACTCGAAGATCGAGGCGTCGAAGCTCGGGGAGGAGAAGTGCATGACGGTGGCGTCGGGTCCGGCCCCGAACCGCTCCCGCTGGTCGAGGGCGAAGTTCTCGAGGCTGCGGTGGGTGGTCACCACACCCTTCGGGCGGCCGGTGGAACCGGAGGTGTAGATGAGGTAGGCGGGGTGGTCCAGCCGCAGGGGGCCGCGGCGGTCGGCGTCGCCGAGGGGCCCGGCGGGGGTGTCGGCGAGCCGGGCGGCGAAGTCGTCGGTGTCGACGGTGAGCCAGCGGACGGTGCCGGGCAGGGTGTCGTGGTGTGCGGCGGTGGTGAGCCCGAGGGCGGCGCCGCTGTCGGCGAGCATGAAGGCGATGCGGTCGGTGGGATAGTTCGGGTCGACGGGCACGAACGCGGCACCGGTCTTGGTCACGGCCCACATCGCGGCCACCGAATGCAGCGACCGCGAGATGCCCAGGGCCACGAAGGTTTCCGGGCCCACGCCGAGGTCGGTCAGGACGCGTGCGGCGCGGGTGGACCAGTCGTCGAGGCGGCGGTAGGTCCACCGGGTGGCGCCGTCGACGATCGCGACGGCGTCCGGGTGCGCGGCGGCGGTCGCGCCGAACAGCTCCGGCAGGGTGTGGGTGGTGCCGCCGACGGGACCACGGACCGGGGCCAGGGCGGCGCGTTCGTCGCCGACGAGCACGTCGACGCCCGCGGCCGGGGCGTGCAGATCGCCGGCGAGGGCGGTCAGGACCTTCTCGATGCGGTGGGCGACGGTCTCGACGGTCGCACGGTCGAAGACTTCGGGCAGGTACTTCAGCCGCAGGTGCAGGGTGGCGGTGTCCCCGCTGCCGGCCGGGTGGGCGACGATGCTCAGCGGGTAGTGCGTGGCGTCGTGGCCGCTGATCCCGGCCACCCGCATCCCGGCGATGTCGGTGTCCTCGGTCAGACCGGCCCGGTCCACCGGGTAGGACTCGAACACGGTGAGGGTGTCGAAGCCGGCGGCGGCGCCGACCCGGCGTTCGATGGTGCTCAGTCCGATGTGGTGGTGGTCGAGCAGGGCCGCCTGCTCGGCCTGTACTCGGTCGAGCAGGGCGCCGAGGGTCTCGGCGGGGCGCACGGTGACCCGGACCGGGACGGTGTTGATGAACAGCCCCACCATCGACTCGATTCCGGTGACCTGCGGGGGCCGGCCGGAGACGGTGGCACCGAAGACGACGTCGTCGCGGCCGGTGAGCGCACCGAGCACGAGCGCCCACGCGGTCTGCACCACGGTGTTGACGGTCACGCCGCGGTCGGCGGCGACGGCGTCGAGGCGCGCGGCGAGCCCACCCGGAAGGTCCAGGTCGAGATCTTGCGAGACCGCGGCGGTGCGACCGGGCCGGTGGGTGGGGGCGAGCAGGGTGGGTTCGTCGAGGCCGGCGAGGGCGTGGGCCCAGGCGTCCGCGGCGACGTCGGTGTCCTGCCCGGCCAGCCACCGCAGGTAGTCGCCGTAGCTGCGCGGGCGGCCGAGGGCCGCGGTGTCGCCGTCGGTGGCGTAGAGCAGCAGCAGATCCTTGACCAGCAGCGGAGTGGACCAGCCGTCGAGCAGGATGTGGTGGTTGGTCAGGGCCAGTCGGTACCGGTCGGCGGCGACCCGCACGAGGGTGGCGCGCAGCAGCGGGGCGACGGCGGTGTCGAAGCGGGTGCGGCGGTCCTCGTCGAGCAGGCGCGCCGCCTGGCGGTCCGGGTCGTCGAGGCCGGTCAGGTCGAGCACCGTCCAGGGCAGGTCGACGCGGGCGGGCACGACCTGCACGAAGCCGCCGGAGCCGTCGTCGGCGAACGCGGCCCGCAGGTTGGGGTGGCGGTCGAGCAGCAGTTGCGCGGCGCGGCGCAGCCGGTCCGGGTCCACGGTGCCCTGCAGGTCGAGGACGAGTTGGACGACGTAGGCGTCGGCGGACTGCTCGGCGAGCAGGGCGTGGAACAGCAACCCGGCCTGCAGCGGGGCGACGGGCCACACGGTGGCCAGGCCGCTGGCGTGCCCGGCCGCGCGGTAGTGGCGTTCGAGGCGGTCGAGGGCGGGCTGGTCGAGGGCGACGAGGGGCACGTCGGACGGGGTCAGGCCCCCGGCGTGCGGGCGGTGGACGTGTCGGGCGAGGGCGGCGGCGGCGGCCGCCCACCGCTCGGTGAGGGCGGCGACGTCGGCGTCGGTGAGCAGGTGCTGCGGGTAGGACCAGGTGGCGCGCAGCACGGGCCCGTCGGTGGTGGGCACGGTGACGGCGTTGATGTCGACGACCGCGGCGGCCGGCATATCCGGGCTCTGCGCGCCGCCCCGGTCGAAGGCGTCGACCGGGAGCCACGGGGTGTCCGCGTCGGTGACGCCCGGGGTGAGCCGACCCAGGTAGTTGAAGCTGATCTGCGGGGCGGGGCGGGTGCGCAACCGGGCGGCGGTGTCGGCGTTGAGGTAGCGCAGCAGGCCGAACCCGATGCCGTGGTCGGGGACGGCGGCGAGTTGTTCCTTGACGGCCTTGACGGCGGCGCCGGCAGCGTCGCCGCCGTCGAGCGCATCCGGCAGGTCGACATCGCTCAGGTCGAACCGGACCGGATGAATGGTGGTGAACCACCCGACGGTGTGGGAGAGGTCCGCGCCGGGGGCGACGGCGGTTTCGCGGCCGTGACCCTCGAGCGCGATCAGGACGTCGTCGGTGACGGTGCCGCGGTCGCGGCGCCAGGCGGTGACCGCCAGTGCCAGGGCGGTGAGCAGGCCGTCGTTGACGGTGCCGTGGAACGCGCCGGGCACCGTGGTCAGCAGCGCTGCGGTGACGTCGGCGGGCAGGTCGGTGGCCAGGGTGCGGACCGTGGCGTTGGTGTCGACGACCGGGTCGAGCGGACGGTCCCCGAGCAGCGGGTCGTCCCCGTCGAGGATCGCGGTCCAGCGGTCGAGTTCGGCGACACGGTCGGCGCGGTGCGCGGCGTCGACGAGGGCGTGCGCCCAGCGTCGCACGGAGGTGCCGGCGGGGGTGTCCTCGATCGCGGTGCCGTGACGGGCGGCGGCCCACGCGGTTGCGAGGTCGGGGACGAGGATGCGCCAGGACACCCCGTCGACGGCGAGGTGGTGCACGACCAGCAGCAGGCGCCCGGCGCCGGCGGCGGCGTCGAACCACACCGCCTGCAGCAGGATTCCGGCGGCGGTGTCGAGGCGGTCGGCGGCGGCGTCGAGTTCGGCGGCGGCGAGGGCGAAGAAGTCGTCGGTGTCGGCGGCGGTGGTGACGGGGACGCGGTGGATGAGCGGGTCGGCGGTGACCGCGCCGGGGCCGCGGACCTGCAGGCCGACGCCGGCGGGGTCGTCGACGTCGGGGACGAGGCGGGCGCGGAGGATGTCGTGCCGGTCCAGCACCGCCTGCAGCGTGGCCGTCAGGGTGGCACGGTCCAACCCGGCGGGCAGCCGCAACAGCGCGGCCTGCGAGTAGCGGTCGATGCTACCGCCGCGTTCGAGCATCCACCGCACGATCGGGGTCAGGGGGACGGCGCCGACGCCGCGGCCGGGCAGCTCCGCGAGGACGGCGGGGCCGTCGCCGAGGGTGGCGACGGCGGCGAGCGAGGCGGGGGTCTTGCGTTCGAACACGTCCCGGGGGCTCAGCTCGATGCCGTCGGCGCGGGCGCGTGAGACCAGCTGGATGGACATGATGCTGTCCCCGCCGAGCGCGAAGAACGAGTCGTCCACGCCGACCGTGTCGAGGCCGAGGACCTGCGCGAACAGCTCGACGAGCTGCCTTTCGAGGTGGCCGGCGGGGGCGCGGGTCGTGGTGGCCAGCGCGCCGAAGTCGGGGTCGGGCAGTGCCCTGCGGTCGAGTTTGCCGGTGGCCGTGACCGGCAGGGTGTCGAGGACGACGAGGGTGGCCGGGACCATGTAGGCGGCGAGACCGACGGCGACCTGCTCGAGCGTGGCGGCCACGTCGACGGTCGCGCCGGTCTCCGGAACCACGTATCCGACGAGGCGGTCGGCGGCCCGCTCGTCGCGGTGGAGCACGACGACGGCGCGGGCGACGCCCGGGCAGCGCAGCAACGCCGCCTCCACCTCCCCCAGCTCGATGCGGAAACCGTGCAGCTGCACCTGGAAGTCGCTGCGGCCGAGGTATTCGAGCCGGCCGTCGCGGCGGCGGCGGGCGAGGTCGCCGGTGCGGTACATGCGCGCGCCCGGGCCGGCGAACGGGTCGGCGACGAAGCGCGCGGCGGTCAGGTCGGGGCGGCCGAGGTAGCCGCGGGCGGCCTGGTCCCCGGAGACGTACATCTCGCCGATCACGCCCGTCGGCACCGGGTGCAGGCGCCGGTCGAGGACGTGCACCGTCAGGCCGGGGATGGCGTCGCCGATGACGCTGGCCGAGGCGGTCGCGGCGAACTGCCGGTCCAGCGGCTGCAGGGTCACGTGCACGGTGGTTTCGGTGATGCCGTACATGTTCACCAGCGCCGGGGCGGTGTCCGGGTGGCGGCGATACCAGCGTTCGAGCTGGGCGAGGTCGAGGGCCTCGCCGCCGAAGACGACGTAGCGCAGCGACAGGGTGTGGTCGCCGGCGGCGCGGTCGGCCTCGATCAGCTGGTAGAACGCGGTCGGTGTCTGGTTGAGCACGGTGACGTGCTCGCGGCGCAGCAGGTCGAGGAATGCCTCCGGGGAGCGGGCGGTGTGGTGGTCGACGACGACGAGGCGGCCACCGTAGGCGAGGGCGCCCCACAGTTCCCACACCGAGAAGTCGAAGGCGTAGGAGTGGAACATGGTCCACACGTCGTGCTCGTCGAACCCGAACCGGTCCTGGGTTTCGGCGAGGAGGGTGACGACGTTGCGGTGCGGGACGACGACGCCCTTGGGGCGGCCGGTCGAGCCGGAGGTGTAGATGACGTAGGCGGCGTGGTCGGGGTGCAGCGCTCCGAGCCGGTCGGCGTCGGTGAGCGGGCCGTCGGGTAGGTCGGCGAGCCGGGCGGCGGTGTCGGGGGTGTCGAGCAGCAGCACCGGGGTGTCCCCGGCGGGCAGGGCGGCGGTGTCGGCGGTGGTGCTGACGATGCACACCGGCCGGGCGTCGTCGAAGAGGAACGCGAGCCGCTCCGGCGGGTAGGACACGTCGACGGGCAGGTATCCGGCGCCGGTCTCGAGGACGGCGAGCAGGGTGACGATCAGGTCGGTGGAGCGGGGCACGGCGACGGCGACGAGCCGGTCGGGTCCGGCGCCGTGGGCGATCAGGTCCCGGGCCAGGCGGCGGGCCCGCGCGGCGAGTTCGCGGTAGGTCAGCGCCGGGGTGGCCGGGTCGGTGGGGGCGGTGATCGCGACCGTGTCGGGTCCGGCGGCGACGGACCGCGCGAAGACGGCGGTGAGGGTCTCGGCGTGCCGGACGGGGCGGGGCGCGGGCGCGGGTCGTTCGGCCGGGTCGAGCAGGTCGAGGTCGCCGACGGGCCGGGCGGGGTCGGTGGTGACGGCGGTGAGCAGCCGCACGAACCGCTCGGCGAAGGTGGTGACGGTGGCGGCGTCGAACAGGTCGGTGGCGAAGGTGAAGGCGCCGGTCATGCCGGCGGGGTCGGGACCGGCGGGCGGGTTCTCCCCCATCGTCAGCTGCAGGTCGAACTTGGCGACGGGGGCGTCGGCGTCGAGGGCGTCGACGGTCAGGTCCGGCAGCTGCAGGTGGGCGCGTTCGTTGTTCTGGAATTCGAGGACCACCTGGACGAGCGGGGCATGGTCGGTGGCGCGGGTGGGGGCGAGAGCGTCGACGAGCTTCTCGAAGGGCAGGTCTGCGTGGCCGAAGGCGGCGAGATCGACCTCGCGGGTGCGTTCGAGGTGGTCGGTGAACGGCAGGGCCGGGGTGACCGGGGTACGCAGCACCAGGGTGTTGACGAACATGCCGACCAGATCGTCGAGGGCACGATGCCCCCGGCCGGCGATGGGAGTGCCCACCGCGATGTCGTCGCTGCCCGACAGTCGCGCCAGCAGCACCGCCAGGGCGGCGTGCACGGCCATGAACACGGTGGTGCCGTGGGCGGCGGCGAGGTCGGTGAGGCGGCGGTGCAGGTCGGGTTCGACGTCGAAGCGGACGGTGGCGCCGCGGAACGACTGGTGCGGCGGGCGGGGCCGGTCGGTGGGCAGCGGCAGGATCTCCGGCAGGTCGGCCAGGGCGGTGCGCCAGTAGTCGAGTTGGGCGGCGGCGAGCGAGTCCGGGTCGGCCGGGTCGCCGAGGACCTCCCGCTGCCACAGCGCGTAGTCGGCGTACTGCACCTCGAGGGGCGTCCACGCCGGGTCCTGTCCCCGGGTGCGGGCGGCGTAGGCGGTCATCAGGTCCCGCGCCAGCGGCGCCATCGACGCCCCGTCCGCCGCGATGTGATGCACCACGAACACCAGCACATGCTCCCCGTCGCCGAGCACGAACAACCGCACCCGCACCGGCACCTGCGCCGCCACATCGAACCCCGCGGTCACCTCCGCCGCCACCCGCTGCGCCAGCCCATCGGCGGACACCGGGACCGGATCGAGGTCGGGGGTGGCCTGGACGGGGTCGGTGACCAGCTGCGCCGGTCCGGTGTTCTCGCTCGGGTACCAGGTGCGCAGGGTTTCGTGACGGGCGATCAGGTCGTGCACGGCGGCGGTGAGCGCTGCCCGGTCGAGGCGGCCGGTCAGCCGGATCGCCAGGGGGATGTTGTAGGCGGCCGAGGTGGTGTCGAACTGGTTGACGAACCACATCCGCTGCTGCGCCGGGGACAGCGGGATCCTATCCGGGCGCGGGCCTGCGGTGAGGGGGACGCGGGGGCCGCCGGCGTGGTCGTCGAGGATGCGGGCGGCCAGGGTCCGCACCGTGGGGGCCTCGAACAATGCCCGCACGCCGGCGTCGGTGCCGAGAGCGGCGTTGATGCGGGCGACCACCCGGGTGGCGATCAGCGAGTTCCCGCCGAGGTCGAAGAAGCTGTCGTCGACGGAGACCTTCTCGTGGCCGAGGGCCTCGGCGACGATCTCGGCGATGACGGTCTCGGTCTCGGTGGCCGGGGCGCGGTATTCGCCGGTGGCCGACAGGTCGGGTACCGGCAGGGCGCGGCGGTCGAGCTTGCCGACGGGGGTGAGCGGGATCTCGTCGAGGACGACGACCGCGGCGGGCACCATGTGCGCCGGCAGTTGCCCGGCGACGTGGGCGCGCAGCGCGGCGGTGTCGACGTGGTGGCCGGTCTCCGGCAGCACGTAGGCGACGAGGGCGGTGTCGCCGGACGGGGTGGTGTGCCCGATCGTCACCGCGAACGCGACATCGTCGTGGGCGGTCAGGACGGTGTCGATCTCGCCGAGTTCGATGCGGAACCCACGGACCTTGACCTGGAAATCGGAACGCCCGAGGTACTCGACGGTGCCGTCGGTGCGCCAGCGCACCACGTCGCCGGTGCGGTACATCCGCTCCCCCGGCGCCCCGAACGGGTCGGCGACGAACCGGGCGGCGGTCAGGTCGGGGCGACGATGGTAGCCGCGGGCGAGGCCGGCGCCGGCGATGTAGAGCTCACCGGCGACCCCGGTGGGGACAGGCCGCAGTCGTTCGTCGAGGACGACCTCGTGGAAACCGATCGCGGGGCCGCCGACGGTGACGGTGGTGTCCGGACGCATGTCGGGGCTGACGCTGGTTTCGATGGTGGCCTCGGACGGGCCGTAGCCGTTGTACATGTGCCGGCCCGGCGCCCACCGGTCGACCAGTTCCGGTGGGCAGGCCTCCCCGGCGACGACGAGCACGCGCAGCTCGTCGAGCCCGGTGGGGTCGAGGGAGGCGAGGGTGGTGGGGGTGACGAAGGCGTGGGTGATGTGTTCCTCGCGCAGGATGCGGGCGAGTTCCTCGCCGCCGTAGACGGTGGGCGGCACGATGACGAGAGTGGCGCCGGCGCAGAACGCCTTGGTCAGTTCGAACAGGGACGCGTCGAAGCTCGGCGAGGCCAGATGCGACACGCGGGCCCGGTGGGTGATCGAGAAGTGTTCGCGCACTTCGGCATTGAGGTTCGTCAGGCCGCGGTGGGTGACGACGACGCCCTTGGGCCGACCGGTCGAGCCGGAGGTGTAGATCAGGTAGGCCGGATGGTCGTACCGCAGCGGGGCCCGACGGTCGTCGTCGGTGACCGGGGCGGGCGAGACGTCGTCGAGTCCGCGGCGCAGGCCGGGGTCGTCGAGCAGCAGCCACGGCACCGAGTCGACGGGCCACACGTCACGGTGGGCGGTGGTGGTCAGCCCGAGGACGGCCCGGCAGTCGTCGAGCATGTAGGCGATCCGCTCGGGCGGGTAGCCGGGATCGACGGGGACGAACGCCGCCCCGGACTTGGTCACCGCCCACACCGCCGCCACCGACTCGATCGATCGGGAAATCCCCAGCGCGACGAAGGATTCGGGTCCGACGCCGCGCTCGACGAGGACCCGGGCCAGCCGGTTGGACCAGGCGTCGAGCTCACCGTAGGTGACGGTGCGGCCTTCGAACGACAGCGCGACCGCCTCCGGCACGATCGCCGCCACCGACGACAGCAGTTCGGGCCACAGCTGAGGGGAGACCGCGGGCCGGCCCCGCGCCGGGGCGAGGGTGGCGAATTCGCGGGGGGTGACGATCTCCACGTCCCCCACCGTCACGGCCGCATCCGCGGTGACGGCGTCGAGGATCCGCACGAACCGGTCCGCGAACGAGGCGATTGTGGCCGCGTCGAACAGGTCGGTGGCGTACGTGAACGCCGCCTGCACGCCGGATCCGGCGGGCCGTTCGGCGATCGACAGCTGCAGGTCGAACGGGGACAGGCCCGGATCGAGGTCGAGCACGCGGGCCGTCGCCCCGGGCAGGGCGATGTCGGGGCGCTCGATGTCCTGGAATTCGAGCAGCACCTGGAACAGCGGCGGGTAGGACGTCGACCGGGGCGGGTCGAGGGCCTCGACGAGCCGCTCGAACGGGACGTCGGCCTGGCCGAAGGCCGCCAGGTCCGCCGAGCGGACGCGCCGCAGCAGCGAATCGAACCGTTCGCGTTCGTCGACCGGGGCCCGCAGCACGACGGTGTTGACGAACATGCCGACGAGATCGTCGAGGGCGCGGTCGCCGCGGCCGGCGACGGGGGTGCCGATCACGATGTCGTCGCTGGTGGACAGCCGGGCCAGCAGCACCGTGAGCGCCGCATGCACGACCATGAACAGCGACGCGTCGTGCGCGCGGGCCAACGCGAGCATCCCGCGATGGGTGTCGGTGCCGATCTCGAAGGCCACGCGGGCACCGCGGCCGGACTGCTGCACCGGGCGCGGCCGATCCCACGGCAGCTCGAGCAGTTCCGGTGCCCCGGCCAGGGCGTCGTGCCAGAACGCGAGCTGCCTTGCGGCGAGGGAGGCGGGCTCGGACTCGTCGCCCAGCACGGTGTGCTGCCACAGCGTGTAGTCGGCGTACTGCACCGGCAGCGGCGACCAGGTGGGGGCGTGCCCCTCGGCGCGGGCGGCGTACGCGGTCATCAGATCCCGCCCCAGCGGTCCCATCGAGAATCCGTCGGCGGCGATGTGGTGCACGACCAGGACCAGCACGTGGTCGGTGTCGGTGACGGTGAGCAGCCGGATCCGCACCGGCACCTCGGTGGCGACGTCGAAGCCGGTGCCGACGATCCGGTCGATGTGCGCGGGCACCGTGTCCTCGGTCTCGACGGGGGTGACGGTGAAGTCGGGCTGCCACACCGCGACGGGCAGCACGACCTGTACCGGGCCGTCGTCGGTGAGCGGGTAGCGCGTGCGCAGTGTCTCGTGCCGGGCGGCGACGTCGGCGGCGGCGGCCCGCAGCGCGGCGTGGTCCAGCGTCCCGGCCAGGCGCAACGCGACGGCGATGTTGTAGGCCGGGGACGTCGTGTCGAACTGGTTGATGAACCACATGCGCTGCTGCGCCGGGGACAGCGGGACCACTGGCGGCCGGGTCACGGCGGCGAGCGGGGGCCGGGCGGCGACGTCACGGTCACGTAGCCGCTCGGCCAGGGCCGCGACGGTGGGTGCGTCGAACAGGTCCCGCACGCCCACCTCGGCGCCGGTCGCGGCGGCGATCCGCGCGGCCATCCGCATGGCCAGCAACGAGTTTCCGCCCAGTTCCAGGAAGTTGTCGTGCACACCGACCCTCGGTACCGCGAGCAGATCGGCGAAGATCTCGGCCAGCACCTGTTCGACCGGGGTCCGCGGCGCGACGTGTTCCGCCGCCCGGTCGGCGGCGAGATCCGGGGCGGGCAGGGCCTTGCGGTCGAGCTTGCCGTTCGGGTTCAGCGGGAGCCGGTCGAGGACGACGACGTGGGTGGGCACCATGTAGCCGGGCAGCCGGGCGGCGGCCGCCTCGAGCAGGGCCGCGGTGTCGACGGTGCGGTCGGACTCGGGTACCACGTACGCCACGAGCACCCCGTCGGAACCGTCGGCGGCGCCGGTGGGCCGGTGCACCACGACGGCAGTCTGCGCGACGACCGGGTCGGCGAGCAACGCGTGCTCGATCTCGCCGAGTTCGATTCGCAGCCCCCGGAGCTTGACCTGGAAGTCGGAACGGCCGAGGTAGACCAGGTTGCCGTCGCGGCGCCAGGACACGAGGTCGCCGGTGCGGTACATGCGGGTGCCGGGTGGACCGAAGGGGTCGGCGACGAACCGGTCGGCGGTCAGGTCGCCGCGCCCGACGTAGCCGCGGGCGAGCTGGATGCCGGACAGGTACAGCTCGCCGACGGCACCGACGGGGACGGGGTGCAGCCGCGCGTCGAGGACGTGGACGCGGGTGTTCCACACCGGTGCACCGATCGGCACGACGTCGGCGTCGTCGTCGGTGCACGCCCACGAGGTGACGTCGACGGCGGCCTCGGTGGGCCCGTACAGGTTGTGCAGCGCGGCGGCGGGGAACGCCGCGTGGGCGGCGGTGACCGTGGCCGGTGGCAGCGCCTCGCCGCTGCAGAACAGCAGCCGCAGCGACGGGCAGCGGCCCGCGTCGGTGGCCGCGACGAACACCGCGAGCATGGACGGCACGAAATGCGCCACGGTGACGTGCTGCTGCTCGACGACGGTGGTCAGGTAGGCGGGGTCGCGGTGCCCGTCGGGTGCGGCGACGACGAGCCGAGCCCCGGTGTGCAACGGCCAGAAGAACTCCCACACCGACACGTCGAACGTGAACGGGGTCTTCTGCAGGACGGTGTCCTCGGCGGTGAGCGGGTAGGCGTGCTGCATCCACCGCAGCCGGTTGACGATCGCGGCGTGCGGGACCGCGACCCCCTTGGGGCGGCCGGTGGAGCCGGAGGTGTAGAGCACGTAGGCGAGGTGGTCCCCCGTCAGCGGGGCGGTGCGCTCCTGCGGGGTGAGGGCGGCGGCGGACTCGCCGCTCGGCTCCAGCCGGTCCAGCTCGAGGACCGGGACGGAGGTGGGCAGCGGTGTCCGGTCGGCGGTGGTGGTGAGCACGCACACCGGGCGGGCGTTGTCCAGGACGTACTCGAGCCGGTCGGCGGGATGGTCGGGGTCGAGCGGCAGGTACGCGCCGCCGGCCTTGATCACCGCGTACATCCCGACGAGCAGCTCGACCGAGCGGCGCATCGCGAGACCGACGAGACGGTCCGGACCGACCCCGGCGGCGATCAGGTGCCGGGCGAGCCGGTTGGTGCGGGCGTCGAAGTCGGCGTACGTCACGGTCTCGTCGCCGAACACGACGGCGTCGGCGTCGGGCGTGCGGGCGGCCTGCCGGGCGAACAGGTCGGCGAGGGTGTGCGCGGTGCGGGGCGCGTCGGTGGCGTTCCAGCGCCGCAGGATCAGCTCCCGTTCTCCCCCCTCGAGCAGGTCGAGGTCGCCGACGGGGACGTGCGGGGCGGCGGTCACGGCGGTGAGCAGCCTCACGAACCGCTCGGTGAGGGCGGTGACGGTGCCGGGGTCGAACAGGTCGGTCGCATACGACAGGGCGCCGGTGAGGGCGGCGCCGTCGTGGCCGGGGACCTCGGTCAGGGTCAGGTGCAGATCGAATTTGGTGGTGCCGGTGTCGATTTCGGAGACGTCGACGGTCAGGTCGGGTAGCTGCAGGCGGGCCGACTCGGTGTTCTGGAATGCCAGCATCACCTGGAACAGCGGCGCGTACGCCTCGGACCGGTGGCCGGGGACGGCATCGACCAGGGCGTCGAACGGCAGGTCGGTGTGGGCGAGGGCGTCGAGGTCCCGGTCCCGCACGCGGGTCAGGTGTTCGGCGAAGGTGTGCTGCGCGTCGACGGGGGTGCGCAGCACCACGGTGTTGACGAACATGCCGACCAGATCGTCGAGGGCACGGTCGCCGCGACCGGAGACGGGGGTGCCCACGGTGACGTCGTCGCTGCCCGACAGCCGGGACAGCAGCACCGCCAGGGCGGCGTGCACGGTGATGAAGGGGGTGGCGCCGTGGGTGCGGCCCAGTTCGCCTACGGCCCGGTACAGCTCGGCACCGACGTCGAAGCGGACGGTGGCGCCGCGGAACGACTGGTGCGGCGGGCGGGGCCGGTCGGTGGGCAGTGCCAGCACTTCCGGTGCCCCGGACAGGGTCTCGCGCCAGTAGTCGAGTTGGGCGGCGGCGAGCGAGTCCGGGTCGGCCGGGTCGCCGAGGACCTCCCGCTGCCACAGCGCGTAGTCGGCGTACTGCACCTCGAGGGGCGTCCACGCCGGGTCCTGTCCCCGGGTGCGGGCGGCGTAGGCGGTCATCAGGTCCCGCGCCAGCGGCGCCATCGACGCCCCGTCCGCCGCGATGTGATGCACCACGAACACCAGCACATGCTCCCCGTCGCCGAGCACGAACAACCGCACCCGCACCGGCACCTGCGCCGCCACATCGAACCCCGCGGTCACCTCCGCCGCCACCCGCTGCGCCAGCCCATCGGCGGTGACGGTCGTCGCGGTGAGATCGACGGGCACCTGCTCGACCGGGCGGATCCGCTGGACGGGTCCGTCGGCGGTGGCCGGGAACTCGGTGCGCAGGGCCTCGTGGCGGGCGAGCACATCGGTGACGGCGGCGGTGAGGGCGTCGCGGTCGAGTCGGCCGCGCAGCCGGATCGCCATCGGGATGTTGTAGGCCGGGGAGGTGGTGTCGAGCTGGTTGACGAACCACATCCGCTGCTGCGCTGCGGAGACCAGGAGCACGTCCGGGCGGGGCCCGGCCACCAGCGGCGCCCGGGTGCCCGCGCCGGCGCCGGCGGTCAGGGCGGCCAGGGTCCGCACCGTGGGGGCCTCGAACAATGCCCGCACGCCCAGGTCGGTGCCGAGGGCGGCGTTGACGCGGGCGACCACCCGGGTGGCGATCAGCGAGTTCCCGCCGAGATCGAAGAAGCTGTCGTCGACACCGACGCGGTCGACGCCGAGGAGTTCGGCGAACACCTGCGCCACCGTCCGTTCGACGTCGGAGGACGGCGCGACGTAGGTGCTGCCGTCGGGCGCGAGCACGGGCACCGGCAGCGCACGCCGGTCGAGCTTGCCGACGGGAGTGAGGGGGATCTCGTCGAGGACGACGATCGCCGTGGGCACCATGTGCGCCGGCAGGCTCCGCGACAGGTGCGCGAGGAGGGCGCCGGGTTCGGCGGTGTGCCCGGCCGGCGGCAGCACGTAGGCGACGAGGGCGGTGTCGCCGGACGGGGTGGTGTGCCCGATCGTCACCGCGAACGCGACATCGTCGTGGGCGGTCAGGACGGTGTCGATCTCGCCGAGTTCGATGCGGAACCCACGGACCTTGACCTGGAAATCGGAACGCCCGAGGTACTCGACGGTGCCGTCGGTGCGCCAGCGCACCACGTCGCCGGTGCGGTACATCCGCTCCCCCGGCGCCCCGAACGGGTCGGCGACGAACCGTTCGGCGCTGAGCCCGGGCCGGCCGCGGTAGCCGCGGGTGATGCCCGGTCCGGCGATGTAGAGATCGCCGGCGACCCCGACCGGCACCGGCCGCAGTCGGGAGTCCAGGACGACCTCGTGGGTGCCGCGCACGGGGGTGCCGATCGGGATCGCCGGTGCCGGCGTCAGCGGGCCGCAGATGTTGACGACGATGGTGGCCTCGGTCGGGCCGTACGCGTTGAACATCCGTCGGCCCGGGGCCCAGCGGGCGACGAGTTCGGGCGGGCACGCGTCCCCGGCGACGGTGACCGACTCGGCGGCGACGCCCTCCGGGTCGACCGAGGCCAGCGCCGCGGGGGTGGAGAAGGCATGGGTGATGCGTTGCTCGCGGAAGAAGCGGGCGAGTTCCTCGCCGCCGTAGATCGTCGGGGGCACCACGACGAGGGTGGCGCCGATCGCGAAGGCGGTCATGTACTCGTACACCGAGGCGTCGAAGCTCGGCGACGAGAAGTGCGAGACCCGCGAGTGCAAGGTGGGGCCGTGCCGGCCGTGCAGTTCGGCGCACAGGTTCGCCAGACCGCGATGCGGGACCACCACGCCCTTGGGTCGACCGGTGGACCCGGAGGTGTAGATCAGGTAGGCGGGATGGTCGAAGTGCAGCGCGCCGCGCCGGTCGAGGTCCGACAACGGGCCGTCGGGGACCGAGTCCAGCGCCGTGACGAACTCCGCGTCGTCGAGCACCAGCCACGGCACGTCGTCCGGCAGGCCGTCGCGGTGGGCGGTGGTGGTCAGCCCGAGCACCGCCCCGGAGTCGGCGAGCATGTACTCGATCCGCTCGGCCGGGTACGTCGGGTCGACCGGCATGTAGGCGGCACCGGACTTGGCCACCGCCCAGATCGCGGCCACCGATTCGAGGGATCGGGCGATGCCGAGGGCGACGAACGTCTCCGGCCCGGCGCCGGCGTCGATCAGGACCCGGGCGACCCGATCGGACCAGGCGTCGAGCTGCCCGTACGTCATCGTGCGGCCCTCGAACTCGAGCGCACTCGCCTCCGGGACGTGCGAAGCCACCGCGGTGAGGATCTCGGGCCACAGCTGCGGGGACACGCCGGGCAGTCCGCGGACCGGGCTCAGCTGCGCCGCTTCGTCCGGGAAGACGATGTCGACGCTGCCGACCGGGGCGGTGGGGTCGGCGGCGACGGTGCCCAGAACCCGCAGCAAACGTTCGAAGAACGATCGTGCGGTGGCGGGGTCGTAGAGGTCGGTGGCGTACGTACCCCGCAGGTGGGTGCCGTCGGGGCCGGTCGCGGTGTGCAGCGCGAGTTCGGCGTGCGCGAGGCCGTCGTCGGCGGCGGTGCCGCCGGGGTCGAGAAGCACCGGCAGGGCCGGCACGTGCTGTGCGTCGAAGCACCGGGCGAGCCGGTCGGCCGGGACGTCGGCGTGGGCGGTGGCGGCGGCGTGGATCGCCGCGACCCGACCGAGCAGCTCGGCGAACGGCTCGTTCTCGTCGAGCCGCACCCGCAGCGGCAGCGCCCCGGCCGGGGTGGACAGTCCGACGAGGGTGTCGGCGCCGGCGGTGAGCCGGGCGACGAGGACCGCGGCGGCGGCGTGCAGCACCTCGGTGGCGGTGACGCCGTGGCGCCGGGCGAGGTCGCCCACCCGGTCCCCCAGCTCGGCGGGGACGGGTAGGTCGAGGCGGGCGGCGACGGGGGTGCTGCGCGGACCGGTGCGGCGACGGTCGGCGGGCAGCTCGAGGTGTTCGGGCGCCCCGGCCAGGGCGGCCCGCCAGAACCGCTCGAGGTCGGCGTCGCGGCGCAGGCGCTCGGCGACGGCGGCGGTCGCGGGGTGGATGCGCGCGACCGGCGTGTCCGGTTCGGCCCGCAGGAACTCGCCGAACAGCTCGACAAAGCGAGCGTGGTGCTCGCGCAGCTCGTCCGGCTCGTACTGGTGGGGATTGCCGCGGAAATCCACGAACGTCCGGGCGGGGGTGCCGCTCTGATAGATGTTGACCAGCAGGTCCTCGACCGGACCCGAGGTCATGATGTGGAACTCGCCGCGGATGGGGCCGAGCGCGATCTCCTGGCGGAAGAGCATCACGTTGATCATCGGTCCGCCGTAGCTGCGGGCCCGGCCGGTGGTGCCGGTCTCGCGGCGGATGTCCTCGAGGCTGAACCGCTGGTGCCGCAGCGCACCGGTCAGTTCCAGCTGGGCGCGGTGCACCAGGTCGCCGCGGGTGTCGGTGTCCTCGAGGCGGATGTGCAGCGGCGCGGTGTTGACGAGCATGCCGCCGGAGCGCTTGGCCGCCACGGTGGTCCGCGCGAACACCGGCAGGTTGAGCATCACGTCGGCGCGGCCGGTGATCCGGGAGAGGTAGCACGCGAACGCCGCGACCACCGTCGCGGCCGCCGACGATCCGCTCGTGGCGTCGGCGTCGGTCAGCCGGGCGACCAGGTCGTCGGGCAGGGTGACGCTGTCGAGGGTGCTGCGCGCGGCGGTCGGGGCCGTCCGCCGCGCCAGGGTCGATCCGTCCTCGAGCCCGGCGACCCGCCCGATCCAGTAGTCGCGGTCGCTCGTGTACCGGCTCGAACCGCGGTAGTCGAGGTCGGATCGGTAGAGGGAGTGCAGGTCGGCGGCGGTGGGCGGCTCGGGGGCCCGGTCCTCGTGGGCCGCCGAGTACAGGGCGGCGATCCGGTTGACCATCGTCATGGCGCCGAAACCGTCGAGGGCGACGTGGTGGATCCGGCTGTACCACAGGTGCCGTCGCTCGCCGAGCCGCAGGATCGTCATGTTCACCAGCGGGTCGCGGGCCAGATCGACCGGGGTGGCGTAGTCGGTGTTCATCCACTGCTGCGCCGCGGCCATCGGGTCCGGGGCCCCGGAGAAGTCGAGCAGCGGGACGTCGCTGCGGTCGAGGTCCGGATCGACGTACTGGTAGGGCTCGCCGTCGACCTCGACGACGCGCAGGTACGGCGACTGGAACTCGCGCGCGGCCTCGTGCGCGACGGCGCGCAGCAGATCCAGGTCGAGGTCTCCGGGCAGGTCGACGTACTGGGCGATGCAGACGGGGACCTCGGGTGCCAGCTGTTGCGCGACCCAGATCGAACGCTGGGCGGAGGACAACGGGAAGGCCCCGGGCGGAATGTACGGCCGCTCTTGCAACGAACTCCCCTTCACGAAAGTGATTCCAGTGCTGTCCTGGCACCCCCCGGCACCGTGCAGGAAAACCTCTCGGTCGGATCGACGTGGCTGTAGCTCTCTCCCCTTCGATCGTCCGCGCCCTCGAAGATGTGACAGCGGGCGCTCCCTCAAGCTAGACCACCGCGACGACATCCCGACCCGAAACCGGAGCGAAAAATCGACCCCCCGGGCCGCATCGTTTCCGAGTCGAGACCTCGACGGGGACCTGTCGCCGTCTCGACCGCAGATCGACGGGAAACTGTGACCGTTCCATCGCGGTCCGGTCACCGAATGAGCGCGAATCACGGTTTCGAGAGCCGTCTTTCGAGCCGGTTCACGGAAACGGCCCGCGCCGGCCCCGACCCCCCTATTGTCGAGCCGACCACGTCGTCGCCCGTGCCCGTCCCACCCTCGAGGAGCTCTGGATGCAGCAGCGTCGATGGACCGTTCGTTCGCTCACCGCCGCAGCCGCTGTCGCGGCGGCGGTGGCCGTGCCCGCGCACGCCGTCGCGGAACCCGAGCCCCCGGGACTGCCGCCGGACGCGTTGCGTGCGGCCGCGGCCGCGGAGTCCCCCGAGGCGCTGCGGGCGGTGGAGTCGCTGCTCGACGCGGCTCGCACCCCGGCGTTGTTCGAGCCGCCACCGCGCAACACTCCGCAGCCGTTCATGCAGCCCGCCCCCACGTTCGGGCTCGGCTGCGGGGGCGGTTTCACCCCCTACGCGATGACCACCGGATGGGCCCAGCCCGGCCCCAACGCGGTGCCCCCGGTGCAGATCGGCCAGCTGAAGATCTTCGTCTCCCCCACGATCCCCACCCTGCCCGCGCGGGCCGACCTGAAGTTCGTGTGGCTGAACATGGAGAACTTCCGCGGCGGCGTGGACACGCTCGACGACACCGTGGGCGGGGTGCCGCAGCTGTCGAAGACCCTCGACACCGGCACCGGTCCGGTGCTGTCGGCACTGTTCGGGTCCGTGCAGTACGTCGACGGCACCTTCTGCCAGGTGGTGTACACGATGGGGGCGTTCTTCGCCTGAGCGGGCCGGCTCAGCGGAGCCGTTCGGCGGCGCGGGCCAGCCGCACGAGCTCGTCGCACAGGGCGGCCAGTTCCGCCGGACCGGCGCCCTCCGCCACCGCGGTCGCGACGTCCTCGGCCGCGCACCGCACCTCGAAGGCACGGTCGGCGACAGCGCTCGCCTCCGCGGCGGTCAGGATCACCGCGTCCTCCGGCAGTCCCGCTTCCCGGGTGAGGGTGCGTTGCTCGTAGGCCCGCTGACGGCACGAGCGGCGGCAGTAGCGGCGACGGCGCCCGAGGGGGGCGTCGGCGACCGGCCGGCCACACCAGAGGCAGTTCTCCGGTTCACGGGTACGTCCGGTCATGGCCGTCCACCCTACCGGCCGGCGGAGCCGCGGCGGCCGGGGCGGTAGACTCACCCGCGCCCACGGCCGCGGGGCGGTCGGGAACCGATTCGACCGCGTGTGCGTTGACAGAAGAGGTCGGCATCCGCCGATGTCGACCGCACTGTGGACGCGCGCTCGCCCCGGAGGCGAGCGCACCGGGCGGAGCACACAAGAGAGGACACCACCATGGCAGATCGTGTACTGCGAGGCAGCCGGCTCGGGGCGGTGAGCTACGAGACCGACCGTGACCACGATCTGGCGCCGCGGCGGATCGCCCGCTACCGCTGTGACAACGGCGAGGAGTTCGACGTTCCGTTCGCCGACGACGCGGAGATCCCCGGCACCTGGATCTGCAAGAACGGTCTGGAAGGCTCCCTGGTCGAGGGCGCGGCGCCCGAGGCGAAGAAGGTCAAGCCGCCGCGCACCCACTGGGACATGCTGCTCGAACGCCGCTCCATCGACGAGCTCGACGAGCTGCTCAAGGAGCGCCTCGAACTGCTCAAGACCAAGCGGCGCGGCGCCTGACCTCAGGTCGACCGGTACGCACGAGGCCGCCCCCGGGATCCGTCCCGGGGGCGGCCTCGTGCGTACCGGGGGCGGTGCGTGTCCTGCCGGGTCGGCCGTGTTGCGCGCACGGCACAAATGGATCAAACGCCGACAGCGGCTCCGCGCGCGTGTCATCATGATCGAACACCGGCCGGATTCTCGGACCGGCGACCTCGGACGACGCGAAACGGAATGACCCACTGGGGTTTCGGGCCGCGGTACAGGGGGCGAGAAGCGATGGACAACAGCAACGACCACCGGGCGGACGCCACCGCCGAATCCGCACCGGACGACCTGCTCGACGGGCTGCGCACCGAACTCGACCGGGTCGACGCCCGGCTCCTCGATACCGTTCGGGACCGGCTGCGCATCTGTGCCCGCATCGCGCACCTGAAACAGCGGCACGCGATCCCGATGCTGCAACCGGGCCGGATGCAGGTCGTGCATGCCCGCGCCGAGTCCTACGCGCACCGCAACGACATGTCGCCGGAATTCCTGCACTCGTTGTACGCGCTGCTCATCGCGGAGGCGTGCCGGGTCGAGGACCTCATCATCGACGGTCCCGGCGCGGCGCCCGCCCAACTGCGCGAGACCCGGACCTGAGACCGGTCATGGCCGCCCCGCCGCCCGCCGGTTCGATCCGCACCCTGCTGATCGACAACTACGACTCGTTCACCTACAACCTCTACAGTCTGCTGGCCGAGGTCAACGGTGTCCCGCCCACGGTCGTCAGCAACGACACCCCGTGGGAGTCCCTGGATCTGGACCGGTTCGACAACATCGTCGTCTCCCCCGGGCCGGGCCGCCCCGACCGGGCCCGCGACTTCGGGATCAGCTCGCACGCCCTGCTCGACTCCGGTCTGCCCGTGCTCGGGGTGTGCCTCGGTCATCAGGGCCTGTGCAACCTGTTGGGCAGCGAGGTGGTGCGGGCACCGCAGCCGGTGCACGGCCGGCTGTCACGGATCCGGCACGCCGGCACCGGGCTGTTCGCCGGCATTCCCTCCCCGTTCGAGGCGGTGCGCTACCACTCGCTGGTCGTCGACCGGGTGCCCGACGACCTCGAGGCCGTCGCCTGGACCGAGGACGGACTCCTGATGGGGGTCGCCCACCGGACCCGGCCGCTGTGGGGGGTGCAGTTCCACCCCGAGTCGATCTGCACCGAGTACGGCCGCGAGCTGCTGGCGAACTTCCGCGACGCGACCCCCGCCCGGCCGCACCCACCCGAGCCGGTCCCGCCGCCCGCGCCGCCCGCGCCGCCCCCGGCGCTGGTCCTCGAAAGCCGCCGGATCGACCACCACCCCGACCCGCAGCGGGTGTTCGAGACGTTGTTCGCCGACGGTCCGCACAGCTTCTGGCTGGACGGCAGCGCCGCCACCGAACCGAACTCGCGGTTCTCCATCCTCGGGGACGGGTCGGGTCCGCGCGCCGAGTTCGTCACCTACAGCGTCGCCGAGACCCTGGTGCGCGAACAGCGCACCGGGCAGCCGGTGGCCGAGTTCCACACCACCTTCTTCGACCACATCGACCGCCGCCTCGCCGAGCGCACGGTCGCCCGGCGCGGCGACCTGCCGTTCGCGTTCGCGCTGGGCTACGTGGGCTACCTGGGGTACGAGCTCAAGGCCGACACCGGCGGGCAGCTCGTGCACACCTCCCCCATCGCGGACGCGGCGATGGTCTTCGCCGACCGCGCCGTGGTCCTCGACCACGAGACACGCTGCTGCTACCTGCTGGCGCTGAGCGAGCGGGCCGGGGAGCCCGCCACGACCGCGTGGTTCGACGCGACCGCTGCCGTGCTCGGGTCCCTGGCCGAATCCGCCGCGGCACCGGTCGCGGCCCCGCTGGTGCGGGCGGAGCAGGATCCGCGGGTGCGGTTGCGGCACGAGCCGCAGCGCTACCTCGAGCTGATCGCCCAGTCGATCGCCGAGATCCGCAGCGGCGAGACGTACGAGGTGTGCCTGACCAACGCGGCGACCGTGGACCGCAGCGTCGATCCCCTGCGCACCTACGAGACGCTGCGCGAACTGAGCCCGACCCCGTACAGTGCCCTGCTGCGGTTCCCCGAGGTGTCGGTGCTCAGTGCCTCGCCGGAGCGGTTCCTGCGGATCGGCCCGGACGGGGTGGTCGAGTCCAAGCCGATCAAGGGCACCCGGCCGCGCGGCACCACCGAGGACGCGGACCGGGCGTTGCGGCAGAGCCTGCTCGACAGCGAGAAGGACCGGTCGGAGAATCTGATGATCGTCGACCTGGTGCGCAACGACCTGTCTCGGGTGTGCGTGCCCGGTTCGGTGCACGTGCCGAAGCTGTTCGACGTCGAGACGTACGCGGCGGTGCACCAGCTGGTCTCCACGGTGCGGGGGACGTTGCGCCCGGATGCGACCGCGGTGGACTGCGTGCGGGCCGCCTTCCCGGGGGGATCGATGACCGGGGCGCCGAAGCTGCGCACCATGGAGATCATCGACAAGCTCGAGGACGGCCCCCGCGGCGTGTACTCGGGTGCGCTGGGATACCTGTCCCCGACGGGAGCGGCGGACCTGTCGATCGTCATCCGCACCATGGTCGCCACCGAACACGAGGTGGGCTTCGGCATCGGCGGCGCCATCGTCGCGTTGTCGGACCCGGCGGACGAACTCGAGGAGACGATGGTCAAGGCGGTGGCGATGCGCCGCACCCTGTCGGTGAACGAACCCTCCGAGGACGGTTCCCGCGCGTGAGCGACACGACCGGCCTCGTCGTCGTCGCCGGGGGTGCCGGCGCGGTCGGCCGGATGCTCGGTGAGGCGCTGCGCCGCGACGGCGCCGATGTGCTGGTGGTCGACCCGGCCGCCGGCGACGATCCGGGCGCGCTGCGCGACGATGTCACCGTCCCCACGGCGGCCGTGCGGGACGCGGTGCGGTGCGCCTCGATGCTGGTGCTGGCCGTGCCCGAGGCCACGGCGCTGGCGGCCGCCGCCCGGCTCGGTCCGCTGCTGTCGCCGGACGCGGTGCTGGTGGAGACCCTGTCGGTGAAGTCGGCGTGGGCGCAGGCGGGACGCGGGCGGGGGTGGTCCGCGCAGTGTGTCGGGCTGAACCCGATGTTCGCGCCGGCGCTGGGCATGGCGGGACGACCGGTGGCGGTGGTCGAGCACCGGCCCGGCCCGGCCGTCGACGCGCTGCTCGCGGCGCTCGACCGGTGGGGCGCGCGGGTGGTGCGGATGACGGCGGACGACCACGACCGGGTCGCGGCGGCCACCCAGGCGGCCACGCACGCGGCGGTTCTGGCGTTCGGGCTGGCGCTGGGACGGCTCGGCGTCCCCCCGTCGGTGGCGGCGGCGACCGCCCCGCCCCCGCACGTGCTGCTGCGGGCGCTGCTGGCGCGGATCGCCGGCGGCGCCCCCGAGGTGTATCTCGACGTGCAGGCCGGCAACCCGCACGCGGCGGCGGCCCGGTCGGCGCTGCGGGCCTCCCTCGACGAGCTCGAGGCGGTGGTCGAGACCGGATCGGTGGCCGGGTTCGCGGACCTGCTGGGCCGGGCCGCAACGCCGCTGGGCGCGGACACCGGCCGGTATCGTGAGCTGTGTGCGGAACTGTTCGCGGAACTGACGCACGAGGAAACGGAGAGCCGTCATGGCCGAGCCTGATCTGCCCGCCGCGCAGGGTCCGCTGCTCGTACCCGCGCTGCCCGACCACGATCCGCACGACGTCGTCGAGAGCGCCGTGGTGCGGGGACTGGCCCGGTCGTGGGGGCGGCGCGCCACGGTCAAGAAGAGCGAACCGGATCTGGACGAGCTGTTCGATCCGGGCCGGCTGGATTTCCCGGACGAGCTCGTGCCGTTCCACACCCATCCCGCGTACCGCGCCCTGGACGAGGGGCGCCGGGCCCGGCTGCGGGGCTGGGGCTGGATTGCGTACAACAAGAATGTCATGGACATCGAGCAGTACGTGGTCAACCCCGGTTTCGCGCTGATCACGACGGACTTCTTCGGGGTCGGGCCGTCGGACACCGTGACCGCGGGGGTGCTGCAGGCGATGGTCGACGAGCAGTACCACACGCTCATGCACCTGAACGCGAGCGCGGTGATCCGCCGCCGCCGTGGCTGGCACATGCCCGAGTCGGTGCTGCCGCCGTGCCGGACCGTGCGCGAGCACCGGGCCGCGGTGGCGGCGGCGCCCGATCCGCGGGGGCAGGCGCTGATCCGGTTGGCATTCACCACCGTCGCCGAGACCTCCATCAGCGCGTTCCTCGCTCTGATGACCGAGGACGCGGAGCTGCAGCCGGTCAATCGCACGACGGTGGCGCTGCACCGGCGGGACGAACTCAGTCACGCCTCCCTCGCCGCGGAGCTGCTGAAGATGGTGTTCACCGAGCTCGGGCCCGGCGACCGGGCGCAGCTGCTCGCGGCCCTGGCGGCGGGAATCGAGGCGTTCACCGGCTCGGATCTGGGCACCTGGGCGGCGATCGTGGACGCGGAGCGCGTTCCGGGTGGGCGGGCGATGCTCGCGGACGTGGCCGCGACACCCCCGCGGCGGGTGGTGCAGGACTGCAGCGCGATCCGCCGGTTGTGCACCGAACTGGGCGTCGTGGACGAGCTGCCCGTCACCTGGTAGAACGATCGAATCCGAACGAACGACACGATCGTTCGAGCGGTGTCCGGTTCGTGACCCGGCGCCGTTCCTCGAACGTTCGTGCGGGGGTTCGTCCTGGTAGTCTGCGGTGGTGAGCGACGCCTCCTCGGCGCCCGGCACGCCGATCGGGGCCACCCCCGCGACGGGCGGCCGCCGCAAGCAGTACGCCAACAGCGCCGAACGTGCGCGCGCCTGGCGCGAACGCCAGCGCCGGACCGCCACCCCGTCCCCACCCGCAGCGACCTCCGACCCGCCCCGGTCGGCGTCCTCTTCGCCGCCGGAGCGTGCGGGTACCCGCCTCGGCGCCGCCCCGGACCCGCCCCGGGCGGCCGGCACCGGGGCGGTGGACCTCGAGGCGACCCGGCTGCGCACCGAACGCGACGAGGCGCTGCGCTCGGCTGCCGAGGCCTGGCAGCGGGTGGCCGAACTCGAGGCCGATCTCGCGATGGTGCGCGCCGAACTGGCCGACGAGCGGGCCACCCAGCTACGCGAGGCGCGGATCCACATCGCCGAGCTGCGGATGCAGGTGGCGGAACTGCGGCGCGAACGCGGCCGCCCGGACCGGATCCCGACTGACGAACGTTCGCCGAACGCGTAGGCCCGAGTCCGAACGATCGTTTGGAGGGCTACCGGGGGTGCGAACGTTCGGATCTCGGGGGTCGGGACTTCCGGCCCTGTCGGGCGCGTCCCGCACGGAGTCGAATGGACACGGACCGACCTTCCGCCGATCCGTTTCCCAGGAGAGGAGCAGACATGTCCACTGTGCCAGCGCGCCGTTCCCGTTCGGTGTTCCCGGACCTGTCCGAGTTCTTCGACGCCTTCCCCTTCACCGGTCTACGTCCCGCTCTCGGCGGCAACCTCATCCGGGTCGAGGACCGTGTCGAGAACGGCCGGTACGTCGTGCGGGCCGAGCTGCCCGGCCTCGACCCGGAGAAGGACATCGACGTCGCGATCAACGCCGGGCAGCTCGAGATCACGGCCGAACGGACCGAGGAGAAATCCGAGGGGGGACGCTCGGAGTTCCACTACGGCTCGTTCCGGCGTTCGGTGGCCCTGCCACCGGGTGCGAAGGACGACGACGTCGAGGCGTCCTACGCCAAGGGCATCCTCACCGTCTCGATCGCTCTGGCCGAGCAGCAGCAGGCCGGGAAGAAGATCGAGGTCAAGAACGCCGAATGAGCCCCGCCGCCCGGATGGGGGTGACCGGTCCTCGACCGGCCCCCAGCCCGGCGGCGCTCAGCGGCGCAGCAGGCCGCGCAGTTTCGTCCACCGGTTGCGCACGCCCCACACGGTGACCTTGATCAGCGCCTCCTGCACGATGCTGCCGCTCATCTTCGATTCGCCGATGATCCGCTCGGTGAAGGTGATCGGCACCTCGGCGACCGTGAACCCGGCCTGCACCGCCCGCCAGGCGAGGTCGACCTGGAAGCAGTAGCCGTGCGAGGCGACCGCGGCGAGATCGAGGTGCTCGAGCACCTCGCGCCGGTAGGCGCGGTAGCCGCCGGTGATGTCGTGGATCCGCACCCCCAGCGCGAGCCGCGAGTAGATGTTGCCGCCGCGGGAGAGCACCTCCCGATGCCACGGCCAGTTCACCACCGCACCGCCGGGCACGTACCGCGAGCCGAGCACCAGGTCGGCGCCCGCGTCGATCCTCTCGAGCAGCAGGTGCAGCTGCTCGGGGGCGTGGCTGCCGTCGGCGTCCATCTCCACCAGCACGGTGTAACCGCGCTCGAGTCCCCACCGGAAACCGGCGATGTACGCGGCCCCGAGACCGTTCTTCTCGGTGCGGTGCATCACGTGGATGCGGTTCTCGCTCGCCGCGGCGAGACGATCGGCGACGTCGCCGGTGCCGTCCGGGCTGCCGTCGTCGACGATCAGCACGTGTGTGTGCGGCAGCGCGGCGTGCAACCGGCCGACGATCAGGCCGATGTTGTCACGTTCGTTGTACGTCGGGATGATCACCAGGGTCCGGGCGCTCGGCGCGCTGTCGTTCCCGGCCGGCGTCGCCGCTGCCATCGAAGGTCCTTCCTGTCGCACCGGCCGGCGGCCGGTCATCTCGCGGTGCCGGCTGCGGCCGGCACGGTGGTGCTCCGCCCGCGTGTGCGCACCAGCGCCACGCCGACGGCGGCGACGGCCCCGACGCAGAGCACGAGCTCCGGGATCGGTCCGAGCCGAGTAGCCAGCGTAGCCGTCGCGCGCAGCGGCACCTGCGCCACCAGTACCTCGGGCACGAACAGGGCGCTGCGCGTGGTGACCGTGCCGTCGGCCGCGACCACGGCGCTGACCCCGCTCGTGGCGGCCACCACCACGGCCCGGCCGTGCTCGACGGCCCGCACCCGGGACATCGCCAGCTGCTGGTAGGTCATCTCCGTGTCGCCGAACGTCGCGTTGTTGGTGGGCACGGCCAGCAGGTGCGCGCCGGCGCGCACCGAGTCCCGCAGTGCCCGGTCGAACGCCACCTCGTAGCAGGTGGCCACCCCGATCGGGATGCCCGCGGCGTGGACGGTGCCGTCGCCGCTGCCCGGCACGAAGTGCCCGGCCCGGTCGGCGTAGTCGGAGAACAGCCGGAAGAACGAGCGGTACGGCAGGTACTCGCCGAACGGCTGGATGATGCGCTTGTCGTGCCGCTCCCCGGGCCCGGTCGCCGGATCCCACACGATCACCGAGTTGGTCGTGGTGCCGTCCCCGTTTACCAGCACGGCACCCACCAGGATCGGGGCGCCGACCGCGGCCGCCGCGGCGCCGATGTCGGCGGCGGCGTCGCGGTTGCGCAACGGGTCGATATCGGAGGCGTTCTCCGGCCAGATCACCACGTCCGGGCGCGGCGCGGTGCCGCCCCGGACCCGGTCGGCCAGCTCGAGGGTGCGCGCCACGTGGTTGTTCAGCACGGCCTTGCGCTGGGCGTTGAAGTCCAGACCCAGCCGCGGCACGCTGCCCTGGATCGCGGCGACCGTCACGGTGCGCTCACCCGCCTCGGGGGCGGGCAGCGCCGGCCAGGTCGCCAGGGCGAGCAGCGGTGCGGCGACGGTCGTCGCCGCGGCCCGCAGCAGCGGCGACCGCTCCCGGTGCCCGCGGGTGTAGCGCAACCCGGCCCGCGCGCACGCCCACAGCCCCGTGCCGGTCAGCGCCACCGCGAACGACACCAGCGGCGCACCGCCGACCGCGGCGAGAGCGACCAGCGGCCCGTCCGGCTGACCGAACGCGAGCCGGCCCCAGGGGAACCCGCCGAAGGGCACGCTCGCCCGCAGGTACTCGGTCAGGCTCCAGCCGGCCGCGATCCACACCGGTGCCCCCGGCAGGGCCCGCACCTGCACCGCGACCACCCCGAACAGGCCGACGAACACCGCCTCGGCGGCGGCGAGCGCCAGCCACGGCACCGGGCCGACGTACTCCCCGACCCACGGCAGCAGCGGCACGAAAAATCCCAGGCCGGCGAGGTAGCCGTAGCCGAAACCGCCGCGGCGGCGCAGCGTCCGCGCCCCCAGCACCGCGGTGAGCAGGGCGATGCCCAGCGGCGCGAGCAACCACAGCGGACGCGGCGGGAAACTCGCGAACAACAGCAGCCCCGCCGTGACGGCGGCGAGGCTGCGGACCACCACCGGCCGGGCGGCGGCGCGCGACCCGATCACCGGGCGTACACGACGCGGCCGCGGTGCACGCTGCGCAGCAGCACCGGATCGGGCGTGCCCGGCTCGAGATCCGGCAGCGGCGCCACCCGCGACCGCGGGTCGGTGGACCAGCGCTGCACACTGTCCTTCGGCGCGCTGACCACGAGCTCGTCCGCGTCCCAGACCGCGTACGACGCGGGCGCCCCGGGGTCGAGGGTGCCGGCGATCCCGTCCCGCACCCCGCCGGCGCGCCACGCCCCACGGGTGGCGGCGGCGAACGCGGCGCGGGGGGAGATCCCGCTGCCCGGGGTGCGGTGGTGCACGGCGGCGCGCAGCATCGGCCACGGCCGGGCCGCGGTGACCGGCGCGTCCGAGCCGAACGCGAGGGACATGCCGGTCGCGGCGAGCGGCGCGAACGGGTTGAGGCCGGCGGCGCGGTCGGCGCCGAGGCGGGTGGCGTACAGCCCGCCCGGTCCGCCCCACAGCGCGTCGAAGCTCGGTTGCATGCTGGCGATCACGCCCCAGCCGCCGAGCCGCTCGCCCTGCGCGGCGGTGACCATCTCGAGGTGTTCGAGCCGGTGTCCGCGGGCCGCGACGGCCGGGCCGCCGAGGTCGGCGACGACCGCGGCGAATGCCTGCACCGCGGCGTCGACGGCGGCGTCGCCGATGACGTGGAAGCCGGCCTGGATGCCGGCTTCGGTGCAGGCCCGCAGGTGCGCGGTCATCTGTTCGACGGTGAGGTAGGCGGTGCCGCAACAGTCGGGGCGGTCGGTGTACGGCGCGGCGAGCCACGCGGTGTGGGAGCCGAGGGCGCCGTCGACGAACAGGTCGCCCCCGAGGGCGTGCCCGCCGGTGGCGGTGAGCAGCGCCCGGGCCTGCTCGGCGGTGGTGACGGCCTCCCCCCAGTAGCCGCGGACCTGCACCCCGTGGTCGGTGGCGAGCAGTTCGGCGAAGTCGTCGCGGCCGGCGATGTCCGGGCCGCCGCATTCGTGCACGGCGACGATGCCGTGTGCCGCGTAGTCGTCGAGGGCGGCGGCGCGGGCCCGGGCGCGTTCGGTGGGGGTGAGCAGGGCGCGGGCGGCGGCGCGGACACCGTGGTGCGCGGCCGCGGTCAGCGGGCGCTGCGGGTGGTAGCCGTCGAGTCCGGCGAGGTCGGCGGCGGCGCGCAGCGCGGTGGAGGCCGCCGCGGAGTGGGCGTCGACGCGGGTGAGGTAGACGGCGCGGCCGGGGGCGGCGGCGTCGAGGTCGTCGGTGGTGGGGGCGGTGGGGTCCAGCCAGCGGGTCTCGTCCCACCCGTGCCCCCACACGACGGCGCCTGCGTGCCGGGCGGCATGGTCGCGCACCTGGTGCAGCGCCTCCTCGCGGGACCGCGTGTCGGACAGGTCGAGACCGGTCAGGGCCAGGCCGTGCGCGGTGACGTGCACGTGGGTGTCGACGAAGGCGGGTGCGACGAACGCCCCGTCGAGGTCGACGATCTCGGCGTCCGGGTGCAGGGCGCGGCCGGGCCGGTCCTCCCCCACCCACACGACCTGCCCGTCGGTGACGGCCATCGAGGTGGCGTCGGGGGCGCTGGCGCTGTAGATGCGGCCGCCGACGAGGAGCTGAGTGTGCGGTGCGGGGGACTTCACGGCTACCCAGTGTGCCCCGTTACGGCAGGTGCGGACGGTGCGGGGGGTCGACGATCTCGCCCTCGAGCACGGTCCCGGCTCCGGAGGCGGGGGTGTCGAGGCGGGCCGGGCCGACCACGGTGTGCTCGACGACCTCGCCGTCGACGATGACGACGCGTTCCCCGCGGAAGGTGCCGCCCCGGGCGGCGGAGGCGGCGACCCGGCGGGCGGCCAGCGCCCGCACGAGCGGGCGCAGCAGCGCGCGGGTCGGGGGCAGCAGCAGCAGAATTCCCGCGGCGCTGGTCACCGGTCCGGGTACGAGCACGAGCCCGGCACCGGCGCCGACCAGTGCGCCGTCGGTCAGGGCCCGGTCCGCGCCGGCGGCGCTGCGGACCCGGCCCAGATTCTGCAGGGCACGGCGGCCCTGCGCGGCGAGCACCAGGTAACCGAGGACGCTCACCCCGAGGAACACCAGGATCGTCGTGCCGATGCCCAGGGTGGACCCGAGCCACGCCAGCACCCCGATCTCGACGACGACGTAGGCCAGGAACAGCAGCGCGATCATGGGGTGATCCTTCCAGCTGCCGGGAACGGTGCGGCGGTCATATCCGCTCAACGAGCGGCGCCGCGGTTTTGCTCCCGGCCGCTGTGATCGAATGGCCGCGTGGGTGCGGGCGACTGGGCGGTTCTGATGGTGGCGGCGACCGCCGCCGGGTGGGTCGACGCCGTCGTCGGTGGGGGCGGGCTGATCCTGTTGCCGGCGCTGTTCGTCGTCGCCCCGCAGCTGACACCGGCGGCCGCGCTGGCGACGAACAAGCTCACCGCCCTCTGCGGCACCGGCGCGGCGGTGGTGACCTTCGCGCGGCGGATCCGGCTGCAGTGGCCGGTCCTGGCTCCGGCGGCGGTCCTGGCCGCGGTCGCGGCGGCGGCGGGTGCGGCGACGGTCTCGCGGATCGACAAGGACCTGTTCGTTCCGATGGTGATGGTGGTGCTGGTGGCGGTCGCGGTGTTCGTGACGCTGCGGCCGCAGGTCGGCACGACCCTGGCGCACGAACCGCCGACGATGCGGCGCACGGTCCTGGTGGTGCTGACCGCGGCCGCGGTGATCGGCTTCTACGACGGCCTGCTCGGCCCGGGCACCGGCACGTTCCTGATCATCACGTTCGCGACGCTGCTCGGCACCGAATTCGTGCGGTCGGCGGCGATGGCGAAGGTGATCAACCTCGGGTCCAATGTCGGGGCGCTGGTGTATTTCGCGGCGGCCGGGTACGTGTGGTGGTCGCTGGGGCTGGCACTGGCGGTGTGCAATATCGCGGGCGCGGTCGTCGGGTCGCGGACCGCGCTGCGCCGCGGCGCGGGGTTCGTGCGGGCGGTGCTGCTGATCGTGGTGCTGGTGATGGTGGTGCGTCTGGGCTGGCAGCAGTTCGGGTGAGCCGACGCGCCGGGTGCGACCCAGTACGGTGGTGCCCGTGAGCACCGTCGACGCCGACTTCCTCGCCCTGCCGTTGCGGACGCTCGCGGACGCGGCGCTGTCCGCCGCCCGCGCCGCCGGTGCCTCCCACGCGGATCTGCGGGTGCACCGTCTGCACAGCCAGTCGCTGAGCCTGCGGGACGGCGCCGTGCAGGCCGCCGTCGACAGCATCGACACCGGGCTGGCCGTGCGGGTGGTGGTCGACGGCACCTGGGGGTTCGCCTCGCACGCCGAGCTGAGCCCGGCCGTCGCGGCGGCCACGGCGCGGCAGGCGATCGAGGTGGCCCGGACGTTGCGGGCGCTGAACCGGGACCGGGTCGAGCTCGCCGACGAGCCGGTCTACCCGGACGCGGTGTGGGTCTCGCCGTACGAGGTCGACCCGTTCACGGTGCCCACGGCGCAGAAGGTGGCGCGGCTGGCGGAGTTCTCCCGGCACCTGCTCGCCGCCGACGAGGTCGATCATGTGACGGCGCACTGTGGGCAGGTCAAGGAGCAGACGTTCTACGCGGACCTGGCCGGCTCGACGATCACCCAGCAGCGGGTGCGGGTGGCCCCGCAGCTCGAGGCGACCGCCGTGGACCGGCGCACCGGCGAGTTCGAGACGATGCGCACCCTGGCCCCGCCGGTGGGGCGGGGCTGGGAGTATGCGGCCGGCGACGCGCACTGGGACTGGAGTGCGGAGCTGGCGCAGATCCCCGGGTGGCTGGCGGAGAAGGCGTCGGCCCCCAGTGTGCAGGCGGGGCCGACGGACCTGGTGATCGACCCCACCAACCTGTGGTTGACGGTGCACGAATCGATCGGGCACGCAACGGAGTACGATCGGGCCATCGGGTACGAGGCGGCCTACGCGGGCACCTCGTTCGCCACCCCGGACGGGCTCGGCACGCTGCGCTACGGCACCGAGGTGATGCAGGTGACGGCGGACCGCACCGTCGCGCACGGGCTCGCCAGCGTCGGCTGGGACGACGACGGGGTCGCCGCCCAGTCCTGGGACCTGGTGCGGGACGGGATACTGGTCGGCTACCAGCTCGACCGGGTGTTCGCGCCGCGGCTGGGGCTGCCGCGTTCGAACGGCTGCTCGTACGCCGACTCGGCGCATCACGTGCCGATCCAGCGGATGGCGAACGTGTCGCTGCAGCCGGACCCGGCGGCCGACACCACCACCGCCGAGCTCATCGCCCGCGTCGACGACGGGCTCTACGTCGTCGGCGACAAGTCCTGGTCGATCGACATGCAACGCTACAACTTCCAGTTCACCGGGCAGCGGTTCTACCGGATCCGGGGTGGCACGCTCGCCGGGCAGGTGCGCGATGTGGCCTACCAGGCCACCACGACCGACTTCTGGGGCTCGCTCGAGGCGGTGGGCGGGCCGTCGACGTGGCAACTCGGCGGCGCCGTGAACTGCGGCAAGGCCCAGCCCGGGCAGGTCGCGCCGGTCAGCCACGGCTGCCCGTCGGCGCTGCTGCGGTCGGTGAACGTCCTCAACACCCGCGCGGAGGGCCGGCGATGATCGAGGCGCAGGAACAGCTCGAGCGGGCGTTGCGCTGCTCGACCGCCGACGAGACGATCGTGCTGGTCACCGACACCGGCGAGGCGTCGCTGCGGTGGGCCGGCAACTCGATGACCACCAACGGGATCTCTCGTTCCCGCAGCTGGACGGTGATCGCGGTCCTGCGCGGCGACACCACTCGCGTCGGGGTGGTGACGTCGAGCAGCGTCGACCCGGCCGACATCGCCCCGACCGTGCGGGCGGCGGGGGCGGCGGCCGCGGCGGCGGCCCCCGCCGAGGACGCGGTGCCGCTCGTCGGCGGGGAGGGCGAGCCCGGCGACTGGGCCGACGCCGCGGCCGGGACCGACATCACGGTGTTCGGGCGGCTCGTCGACGATCTCGCCGCCGGATTCGACGGTGCCGATCAGCTCTACGGCTTCGCCCACCACCGGATCTCGACGACCTGGCTGGGCACCTCGAGCGGGGTGCGACGCCGGTTCAGCGCGCCGGAGGGATCGGTGGAGATCAACGGCAAACGGGGCGGGCTGAACGGGGCCAGCGCGTGGGCCGGGGCCGGCACCCGCGACTTCACCGACGTCGACACCCCCGCCCTGCTGACGGAACTGTCGCGGCGGCTGGACTGGGCGCGCCGCACCGTCGAGCTGCCGGCCGGGCGTTACGAGACGCTGCTGCCGCCGTCGGCGGTGGCGGACCTGATGATCTACCTGATGTGGTCGATGGAGGGCCGCGGCGCCGAGGAAGGGCACACCGCGCTGTCGCGGCCCGGCGGCACCCGCGTCGGCGAACGGCTCACCGCGCTGCCGTTGACGCTGTTCTCCGATCCCGCCGCCCCCGGCCTGGAATGCGCGCCGTTCGTCACGGCCACCGCGTCGTCGAACTCGGTGTCGGTGTTCGACAACGGCATGGACCTCGGGCGGGTCGACTGGGTGCGGGCGGGGACGGTGCACGCGCTGGCGTACCCGCGGGCCGCCGCCGCCGAGTTCGGGGCGCCGGCCGCCGCGCCCGGGGAGAACCTGCTCCTGACCGGCGGCGGCACGGCCGGCGTGGACGAGATGGTGGCCCGCACCGAGCGGGGACTGCTGCTGACGACCCTGTGGTACATCCGGGAGGTCGACCCGGCGACGTTGCTGCTGACCGGACTGACCCGCGACGGCGTGTATCTGGTCGAGGACGGTGCGGTGACGGCGGAGGTGAACAACTTCCGGTTCAACGAGAGCCCGCTGGATCTGCTGCGGCGCACCACCGAGGCCGGTGGCACGCAGCGCACCCTGCCGCGGGAATGGAAGGACTGGTTCACCCGCACCGCGATGCCGCCGCTGCGGATCCCCGACTTCCACATGTCGTCGGTCAGCCGCGCCCGCTGATCCCGCGGCGACGCCCGTGTGCCGCCGCGGTCCGCTCACCCGCCGGGACCGGGATCCGGGGTGGGGTCGTCCGCCTCGACGACACAGGCGAGCCCGACGGTGCCGGCGCGCCCGCGGCGCAGCACACTGCCCTTGACCGTGAGCCACCCGAGGATCCCGTACTTGCGGGCGATCGTCGCCCGCGCCCGCTCGGTGCCGGCCGCGTCGAGCACCGTGGCGGTGCCGGGCACCGCGTCGCTGCGCGGTGTGCCGCGCACGTCGCACACCGCGACGGTGATCCGCGGATCGCGGCGCAACCGCCGGACCTTGTAGGAGTCGGTGACGGTCCACACCAGCAGCCGGTCGGCGTCGGCGGCGGCCCACACCGCGGTCGGCACCGGGGTGCCGTCCCTGCGGAAGGTGGTCAGCAGCACGTACTTCGCGGCGGCCAGGTCGGCGAAGGTCGGGGTCATGGGCCACACCCTACGGACGGGCGGGCCGCGCCGACCGCCGCCGTCTAGCCTGGAGGCCATGGCGCCCGCTGACGAACCCGTCGACCTGGTCGAGGTGTCCCTGCCCGGCGGTCGGCTCGCGGCGGCGCAGCTGCAGATCCTCGCCGAGCTCGCCCACGACCACGCCGGGGGCGCCCTGGTCCTCACCGCCGACGGTCTCGGGCTGCGCGGAAACCGGGCCGAACTCACCGCGCAGCTGTCCGGCTACGGCTTCGACCTGCCCGGACCGCATCGGCGCCGCCTGCTCGCCTCGCCGCTGTCCGGCCGCATCGGCGGGCATGTCGACGTGCGGGACATCCTCGCCGAGGTGCACCGTCGACTCACCGCGCTCGCGCCCGGCCGCGACCTCGTCGTCGGGATCGACGACGGCAGCGGCGACATCGCGGCCCTGGCCCCCGAGGTGGGGGCGGCGGCGCTGCCCGACCGGCGGTGGGCGCTGTTGCTCGACGGCACCGACACCGGCGTGCGCCTGCCCCCCGACGACGTCGTCGAGACGCTGGTCGCGGCGGCGCAGCGGCCGCCGCGGGCCGGGGTCGCCGCGACCCTCGCCGCTCTGGGCGTGGAGCCGTCGGCGCCGCCGGCGCGGCGCCCGTCGGCCCCGGCCCGGCCCGTGGGCTGGTTGGACCAGCCCGACGGTGCGGTCACCCTCGGCGGCGGTCTGCCCGGGGCGGTGCTGCCGGCGCGGACCGCGGAGTTCCTCGCGGCCGTGGATCGTCCCCTGGTGGTGACGCCGTGGTCGGTGGTGCTGCTGTGCGATCTCGACGAGTGGGCCGCCGAACAGGTGGTGCGGGTCCTCGCCCCGATGGGACTGGTCTTCGACGCCGACTCCCCCGAGCTGCGCTGAACCGCGCCGCGGCGGTCGTGTTCCGGGCCCGCACCGCCCGCACGCCGCCTACCGTGGGTTCATGAGCATCGGTGCGGGGTCCGAGTCCGAGGTGTTCGATGTCGTCGTCCTCGGCGGCGGACCCGCCGGGGAGAACGCCGCCGCCTACGCCATCGCCGGCAGCGACCGCACCGCCGTCCTGGTCGAACACGAACTCGTCGGCGGTGAATGCTCCTACTGGGCGTGCATGCCGAGCAAGGCGCTGCTGCGCCCGGGACAGGTGCTGGCCGCGGCCCGGCACATGCCCGGCGTCGCCGCCAAGGTCGCCGCCCACGGCGTCGACGTCGCCGACGTCCTCGCCCGCCGGGACGCGTTCACCGACGGCCGCGACGACACCGCCCAGGTCGAGTGGGCGCGCGGCGCCGGGATCGACGTCGTGCGCGGGCACGGCCGCCTCACCGCCCGGTGCGAGGTCACCGTGGACGGCCCGCAGCCGCGGCGGCTGCGGGCACGGCACGCGGTGGTGGTGGCCACCGGCAGCACCGCGTCCGTGCCCGATGTGCCGGGGCTGCGCGCGGCCCGGCCCTGGACCTCGCGGGATGCGACGAACCTGCAGCAGGTGCCGCGGCGCGCCGCGATCGTCGGCGGCGGCGTCGTCGCCTGCGAGATCGCGACCTGGCTGCGCGAGCTCGGCACCGAGGACCTGACGATGCTGGTGCGGGGGGACCGGCTGCTCGCCCGCACCGAGCCGGTCGCCGGCGCCGCCGTCGCCGAGGCGCTGCGCGAGCACGGCGTGCGGCTGCGGTTCGGCACCACGACGGCGGAGGTGTCCCGCCCGGACGTCGCGGACACCGGCATCGGACGCATCCACGGCGGCCCGGTGCGGCTGCGCCTCGACGACGGTGGCACCCTCGAGGTCGACGAGCTGATCGTCGCGGCCGGGCGCCGGCCCGCGACCGCCGGACTCGGACTCGACACGGTCGGGTGGGCCGGGGAGGGCCCGCTGCGCACCGACGACCACATGACCGTCGCCGGGGTGGACGGGCGCTGGCTCTACGCCGTCGGCGACGTCACCGGCCGGACCGCGCTGACACACATGGGCAAGTACCAGGGACGGGTGTGCGGCGACGTGATCGCCGCCCGCGCCGAGGGACGCGACCTCGACGCGCCGCGGTTCCGGGCGCGCGCCGACCACGGGCAGGTGCCGCAGGTGGTGTTCACCACCCCGGAGGTCGCGGCCGTGGGCCGCACCGCGGCCGACGCCCGCGCCGACGGCCTCGACGTCGAGGTGCTCGAGGTCGACATCGCCGTGGCCGGATCCGCGCTGGCGCGGGACGATTTCACCGGACGCGCCACCCTCGTGGTCGACCGCGCCGCCGACACCGTGGTGGGGGCGACGTTCGTGGGCACCGACGTCGCCGAGCTGCTGCACGCCGCGACGGTCGCGGTGGTCGCCGCGGTGCCGCTCGAGACGCTGTGGCATGCGGTACCGGCGTATCCGACGGTCGGCGAGGTGTGGTTGCGGCTGCTCGAGTCGCGCCGCCGCTGAGCGCGCCGGTCAGCGCGGCAGTCGCCGCCAGATCGGCCGCGGCAGCAGCCGCATCCCGACGAACACCGGCCGCAGCACAGCCGGCACCCACACCTCGCCGCGGCCGCGGCGCAACGCCCGCACCGTCGCGTCCGCGACCCGGTCCGGGGTGCTCGACAGCGGCGCGGGGCTCATCCCCTCGGTCATGCGGCCGACGACGAACCCGGGTCGCACCAGCAGCAGCGACACGCCGCTGCCGTGCAGCGCGTCCGCCAGGCCGGAGGCGAATCCGTCGAGACCGGCCTTCGCGGAGCCGTACACATAGTTCGCCCGGCGCACCCGCACCCCCGCCACCGACGAGAACACCACGATCCGGCCCGATCCCTGGGCCCGCAGATGCCCCGCCAGCCGCGTGAGCAGGGCCACGTGGGCGACGTAGTCGGTGTGCACGATCGCCACGGCATGGGCCGGGTCGTGTTCGGCGCGGTGCTGGTCGCCGAGGATGCCGAACGCGAGGACGGCGACGTCGATCGGCCCGTACAGCATCGCGAGGTCGGCGAGGGTCTGCTCGTGGGTGTCGAGCCGGTCGGCGTCGAACTCGACGGTGTGCACGGCGACGGCACCGGCGTCGAGCACGGCGCGGCGCTGCGCCTCGAGATCGCCGGCGCGACGCGCGGCCAGGACCACGGTGCGGCCGCGGGCCAGCCGGGCGGCCACCGCCGTCCCGATCTCGCTGCGGCCCCCGAAGACGACGATCGAACCCTGCCCGTTGTTCACCGCACCAGTGTGCCGGGTGGCGCCGCGGGGCGCGCGGGCCGGGTTCGGCTACCGTCGCAGGCATGGCCCGCACCCCCGCCGCGCTCGGCGACGCCGCGTTGCAGTTCCTCACCGAATACCATCTCGGGACGCTGACGACCCTGCGCAAGGACGGCAGCCCGCACGTGGTGGCCGTCGGTTTCACGTGGGATCCGGAGGCCGGGGTGGTGCGGGTGATCACCGATGCGACCTCGCAGAAGGCGCTCAACGCCGACCGCCGCGGATACGGTGCCGTCAGTCAGGTCGAGCGGGGCCGCTGGCTCACCCTCGAGGGGCCCGCCCGGGTGCGGGCGGAACCGGAGGCCGTCGCCGAGGGGGTGCGTCGTTACACCGCGCGGTACCGGACGCCGCGGCCCAACCCGACGCGCGTGGTGGTGGAGATCACCGTGGCACGGGTGATGGGCTCGGTACTCGACAAGTAGGGTCGCTCACCCCGGCAGCACCGTCAGTCCGTGCGGACGGTGGTTGAGCGGCTCGCAGCCGTCCTCGGTGACCACCACGATGTCCTCGATGCGCGCACCCCACTCGCCGCGGAAGTAGATGCCCGGTTCGATGCTGAACGCCATCCCGGGCCGCAGCACGTCGGCATTGCCGTCGACGATGTACGGCTCCTCGTGGACGGACAGTCCGATGCCGTGCCCGGTCCGGTGCACGAAGACCTCGGCGAGGCCGTGCGCGGCGAGGGCGTCGCGGGCGGCGGCGTCGACCGAGGCGGCGGTGACCCCGGGCCGGACCGCGTCGACCGCCGCCTGCTGCGCCGCCTCGAGCAACGCCACCTTCGCCGCGACGTCGTCGGGGGGCGCGCCGAGGCTGTAGGTGCGGGTGGAGTCGGAGTAGTAGCCGGGCTCGACCGGGCCGCCGATGTCGACGACCACGACGTCGCCGGGTTCGAGGACCCGGTCGGAGACCTCGTGGTGGGGATCGGCGCCGTGCGGGCCGGACCCGACGATGACGAAGGCGGCCTCGGTGTGGCCCTCGGCGACGATCGCGGCGGTGATGTCGGCCGCGACCTGCGCCTCGGTGCGGCCGGGCCGCAGCCACCGCCCCATCTGCGCGTGCACCCGGTCGATGGCGGCGCCGGCGCGGCGCAGCGCCGCGACCTCCTCGTCGTCCTTGACCATGCGCAGCTGCCGCACCACCTCGGTCGCCAGCACGGGCGGCACCGCGAACCGGGCCGCGAGGGGCACCAGGTGCAGGGCGGGCATGGCGTCGACGACCGCGGTGCGCGGACGCTGCGGCAGCAGCGCGGCGACCTGCGCGTACGGGTCCTGTCCGTCGACCCAGTCGTGCACCGGCAGGTTCAGGTCCGTGGCCGCGGAGTCGGTGAGGGAGGCCAGCTCGAGGCGCGGCACGACGACGGACGCGCCCTGCCCGTCGGTGGGGATCACCAGGCAGGTGAGCCGCTCGAACGATTCCGCGCGTGAGCCGAGCAGGTAGCGCAGGTCCGGTCCGGGAGTGACGAGCAGCGCGTCGAGACCGGCGTCGTGGCCGAGGGCGGCGGCCCGGGCGAGGCGGTCGGCGTAGACGGGGGCGGGGAAGCGGCGCTCGGGGGAACTCATGCGGACAGCGTAGTGGCGTTTGGCAGGATGACCGGTGTGACTGCGACGCCGGCCTCCGCCGCCCCCGTGCCCCCCACCGGCCCGTTGATGCTGCTCGACGGGGCGAGCCTGTGGTTCCGCGCGTTCCACGCGCTGCCCGAATCGCTCACCGCCCCGGACGGCCGCCCGGTCAACGCGGTGCGGGGGTTCACCGACATGGTGGCGTCGCTGATCACCAAGCATCGGCCGGCGCGGCTGGTGGTGTGCCTGGATCTGGACTGGCGGCCGGCGTTCCGGGTGGCGGCGGTGCCGAGTTACAAAGCGCACCGGGTGGCCGCCGGTTCGGACGGCACCGCCGAGGAGGTGCCGGCGGCGCTGCCGCCGCAGGTGCCGATGATCCTCGACGTGCTGGCCGCGGTCGGGCTCGCCACCGCCGGGGCGGCCGGGTTCGAGGCCGACGACGTGATCGGCACTCTCGCCGCCGGCGAGGCCCGCGACCCGGTGCTGGTGGTCAGCGGCGACCGGGATCTGCTGCAGGTGGTGCGCGGCGGCGCGGTGCCGGTGCGGGTGGTGTACGTCGGGCGGGGCCTGGCCAAGGCCGAGGTGTTCGGTCCGGCGGAGGTCGCGGCCCGGTACGGGCTTCCGCCCGGGCGGGCCGGAGCGGCCTACGCCGAGCTGGCGGCGCTGCGCGGGGACCCCTCGGACGGGTTGCCGGGCGTCAAGGGGATCGGGGAGAAGACCGCGTCGACGCTCCTGCAGGAGTACGGGTCGCTCGCGGCGCTGCGCGCGGCGGCCGCGGACCCGGCGTCGGGGCTGGCGAAGGGGGTGCGCGCCAAGCTGATCGACGCCGGCGAGTATCTGGACGCGGCGGTGCCGGTGGTGCGGGTGGCCACCGACGCTCCGGTCCGGGTGTCGCGCCCGGACACGATCCCGGGGGCCCCCGTCGATCCGCAGGGACTCGAGCGGCTGGCCCAGGATCTGGGGATCGGGCGGTCCGCCGCCCGGTTGACCGCGGCGGCGGCCGGGGTGTGAGGGCGACGGACCGGCGTGCTCAGTTGGGCCGGCTGACCTCGTAGGTGCCCTCGTCGTCGGTGAAGGTCAAGGTCACCGTCCGGAACTGCCCGTCCACCGTGAGGGTGCACTCGAAGCTGTTGCCCGCCTTGACTTCTTCGCCGTCCGGGCACTGCACGTCGGAGACGTCGGTTGCGCCGTACGACTCGGTGAGGACCTTCTCGACGCCGGCCTGCGCGGCCTCGGGGTCGAGGGTGTCGGTGCCGCCGAAGAGCAGGACGGCGCCGATGATCGCCCCGATCAGCACGAGCGCAGCGACGGCCAGGCCGACGATCAGGCCGGTCTTCGACTTCGTCTGCGGTGCACCGGCATTCCACTGGTTCGCGCCGGTCCATTGCTGGCCTTGCGGCTGACCGGGTTGCTGCTGTCCCCACTGGCCCTGTTGCGGCTGGCCCTGCTGCGGTTGTCCCCACTGCTGGCCGGGCTGCTGTCCCCATTGCTGGCCTTGCGGCTGACCGGGTTGCTGCTGTCCCCACTGGCCCTGCTGCGGCTGGCCCTGCTGCGGTTGTCCCCACTGCTGGCCGGGCTGCTGCCCCCATTGCTGGCCTTGCGGCTGACCGGGTTGCTGCTGTCCCCACTGGCCCTGCTGCGGCTGGCCCTGCTGCGGCTGCCCCCACTGCGGCTGGCCCTGCTGGGGCTGGCCTGGGCCCTGCTGAGCCCACGACTGCCCGGGAGCCTGGCCCTGCTGCGGTGTGCCGAACGCCTGCGTCGGTGCCGGCCCCTGCTCGGCTCCGGAGGACGGCGGGGGCGACGGCGCCCACTGCTTGGTCGAATCGTCGGAATCCTGCGGGTCGTGCGGACCGCTCATTGTCGCCTCCACCTGCCTTCGCTGTGTCCAATTACCGTAGTCGTAGCACCCCACCCATCACGAGGAAGCCGTGTGGCAGCGCGCGTATCAAACCACACGCGGTGTCTTCACGCCGCATCGACCGCGACGACACCGCGCCGGATCGCGCCGATCGCGCGGGCGGCCGTCTTGGCGAGCTGCGGGTCGACGGCGCCGGTGCGGATCTGATCGAGCAGATCGATGACCTGCCGGCACCAGCGCACGAAATCGCCCGCCGACAGGTCACGTCCGGCGGTGCCGGCGGCGAGCAGAGCCTCGGTCAACGACTGGGTGCTCACCCACGTGTAGATGGCGTCGACGAATCCGGGATCCGGTTCCCGGGTCGGGGGCAGCTTGAAGCGGACCTCGTCGGCGCGCAGCTGTCCGCACAGACGGACGGTGTCGGCGAGCGCGCGACGCAGCGGCCCGGTCGGCCCGTACTCGGTGGCGCCCTCCTCGGCGCGGGCTTCGTACACCACGGCCGAGACGACCGCGGCGAGCTCGGCGGGCGAGAGCCCGGCCCACACCCCGTGGCGCAGGCATTCGGCGACCAGCAGGTCGCTCTCGCTGTAGATGCGGGCGAGCCGCTCCCCCGCCTCGGTGGTCGACGGATCGTCGCCGGCGGTGAGGTAGCCCCGCTCGGTCAGCAACGCGACGATCCGCTCGAAGGTGCGCGCGAGGGAATTGGTGGTGGCCGCGGATTGGCGGCGCATCTGGGCCACCTCCCGGCCCAGCCGGTTGTAGCGTTCCCCGAGCCGGGCGAGACGGTCGAGATCGGGATGCTGGTGGGCCGGATGCCGGCGCAGCCGCCGCCGCAGCGTGTCGATTTCGCGGCTGTCGCCGTGCTTGGCGCGCTTGGGTCGGCGCGGCGCGGAAATCCCGGTGCTGCGCAGCGCCGATGCGAGGTCCCGGCGGGCCCGGGCGGTGCGGGCGTCGGCGTGCCGGGGCAGCCGGAGCTTCCCCAATGCGGTCGCCGGGGCCGGGAAGTCCGCGGCCGACACCCGGCCGGACCAGGCGTCCGCGGTGACCACGAGCGGCCGGGGATCGGTGACATCGGTGTCGGTCTCGAGGACGACGGCCAGGCCCGTGCGTCGGCCGCCGGGGATGGCGACGATGTCGCCGCGGCGCAGCGCGAGCAGCGACGCGACCGCCGCCTGCCGGCGGTCCTGCCGCGCCTGGCGTTCGCGGGCACGTTCGAGCTGGGTCAGTTCCTCGCGCAGCTGCAGGTAGTCGAGGATCTCGCCGTCCTCGCCGCCGAGCTGGTCGCGCAGCTTGGCGAGGGTCTTCTCGTTGCGCTCGATGCCACGGGTCAGGCCGACGACCGACTTGTCCGCCTGGAACTGCGCGAAGGACCGTTCCAGCAGTGCCCGCGAGTGTTCGGCGCCGACCGCGTCGATCAGGTTGACCGCCATGTTGTACGACGGGCGGAACGAGCTGCGCAGCGGGAACGTGCGGGTGGAGGCGAGCCCGGCGACGTCGGCGGGCTCGAGACCCGGCTGCCACAGCACCACCGCGTGGCCCTCGACGTCGATGCCGCGCCGTCCGGCCCGCCCGGTGAGCTGGGTGTACTCGCCCGGGGTGAGTTCGGCGTGGGTTTCGCCGTTGTACTTGACCAGCTTCTCGAGCACCACGGTGCGGGCCGGCATGTTGATGCCCAGGGCGAGGGTTTCGGTGGCGAACACCGCGCGCACCAGGCCGCGGACGAACAGATCCTCGACGGTGTGCCGGAACGCCGGGAGCATGCCGGCATGGTGGGCGGCGATGCCGCGTTCGAGGGCGGCGCGCCACTCCCGGAAGCCGAGCACCTCGAGGTCTGCGCGCGGCAGGTCGCCGGTGTGCTCGTCGACGACCGCCCGGATCTGCGCGATCTCGGCCTCGGAGGTCAGGTGCAGCCCGGCGCGCAGGCACTGACCGACGGCGGCGTCGCAGCCGGCGCGGCTGAAGACGAACGTGATCGCCGGCAACAACCCCTCCCGGTCGAGGCGGGCGACGACCTCCGGGCGCGGCAGCGGCCGGAACCCAATGCGCCCGCGGGGCCCGCCCCACCGGCCGGCCGAGTCGAGGACGGCGCGGCGGCGCACCTGCTCGACGAGTTCCCGGTTGACCACGACCCCGCGGCGACCGGTGCCGTCCGCCGCGTCCGGGTGTGCGGCGGATTCGAACAGGTCGAAGATGCGGGGACCGACCATGACGTGCTGGTGCAGCGGAATGGGCCGCACCTCGTCGACGACGACGGCGGTGTCCCCGCGCACGGTCTCCATCCAGTCACCGAACTCCTCGGCGTTGGAGACGGTCGCGGACAGGCTGACCAGGCGCACGTCCTCGGGCAGGTGCAGGATGACCTCCTCCCACACCGCGCCGCGGAACCGGTCGGCGAGGAAGTGCACCTCGTCCATCACCACGTGGGTCAGCCCGATCAGGGTGGTCGAGGACGCGTAGAGCATGTTGCGCAGCACCTCGGTGGTCATCACCACCACCGGGGCGTCCGGGTTGACGGACTGATCACCGGTGAGCAGCCCGACCGCGGCCTTGCCGTAGCGGGCGACCAGATCGGCATACTTCTGGTTGCTCAGTGCCTTGATGGGGGTGGTGTAGAAGCACTTGCTGCCGGCACGCAGCGCCAGATGCACGGCGAACTCCCCGACCACGGTCTTGCCGGCGCCGGTGGGGGCGCACACGAGCACGCCGTGCCCGCCCTCGAGGGCGCGGCAGGCCTGCACCTGGAACGGGTCGAGCGGGAAGGGCAGCCCGGCGGTGAACTCGGCGAGCCGGGACGCCGGCGGGGGCGTGGTGGATCCGGTGTCGGGTGAATCGGTCACAGGCGACTAGAGGGTGTCGGAGTAGTCGGCGGACGCGGGCCCGGGCGGCGGCGTGGAGGTGGGCGCCGGCACCGGGGCCGGCGGGGTGATCGGCGAGCTCTCGTCGTCGTCGAGGTCACCCCAGCCCTGTTCCCGGTCGCGGCGGGCACGGCGCTTGTCGTTGAGGCGGGCGATCTGGATGGCCAGCTCGAGCAGCACGGTCAGGGCCGCGGCCAGCGCCAGCATCGAGAACGGGTCCTGCCCCGGGGTGGCGACGGCCGCGAAGACGAACATCGCCATGATCAGCCCCCGCCGCCACGCCTTGAGCTTGGCGTAGCTGAGGATCCCGACGGCGTTGAGGGCGACGATGACGAGGGGGATCTCGAAGGACACCCCGAAGATCACGAGCAGGTTGATGATGAACCCGAAGTACTCCGAGCCCGACAGCGCGGTGACCTGCACGTCGTTGCCGACGGTGAGCAGGAACGACAACGCGTGCGAGACCACCAGGTAGGCCAGGACGGCGCCCGCGACGAACAGTGCCGCGCCGGAGACGACGAACCCGATCGCGTAGCGGCGTTCCTTCGCATACAGCCCGGGGGTGATGAACGCCCACAGCTCGTACAGCCAGATCGGGCAGGCGAGCACGATGCCCGCGGTCAGCGCCACCTTCAGCCGCAGCATGAACTGCTCGAACGGCCCGGTGGCGAGCAGCCGGCAGCTGTCGTCGGGGCTGATGTCGGCGCGCGCGGACGCCGGCAGATCACAGTAGGGGCCCCGCAGGATCTCGCCGAGGCTCGGCAGCCCGAACAGGCCGGTGCTGTACCAGACGAACCCGACGATCGTGGTGAGGACCACCGCGGCGAGGGCGATGAGCAGACGGGTGCGCAGTTCGTAGAGGTGCTCGACCAGCGACATGGTGCCGTCGGGATTGGTCTTGCGTCGGCTTCGACGCGGATCGAACGGGATGCGCACGGTGCGGTTCTCAGCTCCTGTCACGGCCGCCGGGATCAGCGGAGGACCGGGACATCCGCGCGGATGTCCCGGTCAGGGTAGTACGGTCAGGCCGAACGCGATTCGGGCTGCGACGTCTGCGTCTGCGGCTCCACGGGGGCCTGGGGCGGCTGGGCCGGCGGCAACGGGCTCGGAGCCGGCTGCTGCGCGGGGCGCGCATCGTCGTTCTGCATCTCCTTGACCTCGCTCTTGAAGATGCGCAGCGACCGGCCGAGACCGCGAGCCGCATCGGGCAGCTTCTTCGAACCGAACAGGATGATCACGACGATCGCGACGATGGCCCAGTGCCAGGGGCTCATTGCACCCATTATCAACCTCCACTGATCTGCTGGCGTCGATGCTACCGGACCGCCCTTGCCGCGGCGCGCCGCACAGGGGCGTTCACAGGGAGTTCGCAGCGGCTTCACACACCGTTCCCGGCGAGCGCGTCGTACGCCGTCAGCGCCGCCTGCGCCCGGTCCCGCACCGCCGCGACCAGCTCCGGCGGGCCGAGCACCCGCACCCCCGCGCCGAGGCCGACGGCCAGGCGCGCCATCCAGTCCAGCGACGCGTAGTGCATCACCGCGTCGACGACGCCGTCCTCGTGGGCCTGCACATCGGTGAGCGGATAGTAGTCGAGCAGCCACCCGTAGCCGGACTCGATGCGCAACCGTGCCGCCGGCAGCGCCGGGTCCCCCGCGAACAGGTCGAGGTGGTCGTCCTCGTCCAGCGCCCGCTCGGGCGGATCCGCCGGTTCGTCGAGTTCGGTGGCGGCGTCGATGCGGTCGAACCGGAACAGCCGCACCCCGTCGGCGGCGCGGCACCAGGCCTGCAGGTAGGTCTGCTCCCCGACCAGCACGATCCGGATCGGATCGACGTCGCGTTCGGACACCGCGTCGCGGGAGGCCGAATAGTAGGTCAGGTGCAGCGCCCGTCCGTGCTGCACGGCCGACCGCACCGTCGCCGCCACCGGATCCTCGGCGACCGGAGGTGTGGGGGCCGGGGGGCGGGCGGTGGCCGCGGCCGTGCCGGCCGCCGCCTCGATCTTCGCGATCGCCCCGAGCGCCGCGGTGGGGTCGACCACACCGGGCATCTCCACCAGCGACCGCAACGCCACCAGCAGCGCCGTGGCCTCGGTGGACGTCAGCCGCAGCGGCCGGTCGATCCCGGCGGTGAAGGTGACCACGATGCTGTCCTCGGAGAACGACAGATCGATCAGGTCGCCGGGACCGTAGCCGGGCAGCCCGCACACCCACAGCTGATTCAGGTCGTCCATGATCTGCTTCGGGGTGACCCCGAGATCGCGCGCGGCCTCGGCGGCGCTGATCCCCGGATGGGCCAGGAAGTAGGGCACCAGGTTCAGCAGCCGGGTCAGCCGACCGGACAGACGTGTGCTCATCGGTGCTCCCCCCGCTCGGCGGCCACGCCGCTGTTCGTGCCGGCGCCGGCCGCGACCGTCGGGGTGGCCAGCACCCGGCCCAGGGTGCGGCGCACCTCCTCGCGCAACTCCGGCGGGTCGAGCACCAGCGCGTCGGCGCCCTGCCCGGCGATCACCCGCCCGATCCACTCCCACGACCGCACCGGCACGTCCAGGACCGTGCCGGGCCGGGCGCCCACCACGCGGCGCTCGTGCTCGGTGCCGAGCCGGCGCAGTTCGAATGCGCGCCCGTCCGCGACCCACACCCGGGCATGACCGGTCACGTCGCCGGTGGCGGTGGCGGCGCGGGCGTGCGCCCGCAGGTCCACCCCCTCGGGGATCCGCACGGCCCCGGCAGGACCGAACTCGGTGATGTCGTCGTCGATCCGGGAGAGCCGGAAGGTGCGCGGCGCCCCCCGGTCCCGGTCGAACCCCACCAGATACCAGCGACCGTGCACCGTGACCACCCCCCACGGCTCGACGGTGCGCTCGGTCCACGGGTCGGTCGGGGAACTGCGGTGCCGGAACCGCACCGCGCGGCGCGCGTCGACGGCGGCGAGCAACCGCCCCAGCACCGGCTCGGAACCGCGACTGCGGGTGGGCATCGCGGTGATCGCGCCCGCCGGATCGGCATCGACCTGCACCCCGGCGGCGCGCAGCTTGAGCAGCGCGCCCTGCGCCGCGGAGGTGAGCTCCGGCGACTCCCACAGCGCCGCCGCCACCGCGACCGCCGCGGCCTCGGCGCTGGTCAGTTCGATCTCGGGCAGTTCGTAGGCGTCGCGGTTGATGCGGTAGCCCTCGACGGTGGAGAACCGGGACGGCATGCCGGTCTCGAGGGGGATCCCCAGATCGCGCAGCTCGTTCTTGTCGCGTTCGAACATGCGACTGAACGCCTCGTCGCTGCCCGAGTCGTCGTATCCGGCGACGGAGGCGCGGATCTTCTCGGCGGTGAGGAACTGGCGGGTGGACAACAGGCAGATGACCAGGTTCACCAGCCGCTCGACTTTGGAATTCGCCACGCGGTGCAGCCTAATCCCCCGCCCGCCGGTCGACCCGGTTACCGGACGCAGGCCCCTCTGCCGGCGACCCCGGGGCGCTCCTACATCGAGGCGATGAGCCGTTCGACGCGTTCGTCGACCGAGCGGAACGGGTCCTTGCACAGGACCGTGCGCTGCGCCTGATCGTTGAGCTTGAGGTGCACCCAGTCCACGGTGAAGTCGCGGCCCGCGTCCTGCGCGGCGGCGATGAAGTCGCCGCGCAGCTTCGCCCGGGTGGTCTGCGGCGGGGTGTGCACGGCCGCGTCGACGGACTCGTCGTCGGTCAGCCGCGTGGCCAGGCCCTTGCGCTGAAGCAGGTCGAACACCCCGCGCCCGCGTTTGATGTCGTGGTACGCCAGGTCCAGCTGGGCGATCTTCGGGTCGGACAGCTCCAGGTCGTAGCGGTCCTGGTAGCGCTGGAACAGCTTGCGCTTGATCACCCAGTCGACCTCGGTTTCGACCTTCGCGAAGTCCTGCGACTCGACCGCGTCGAGCACCCGGCCCCACAGATCCACCACCTGCTCGACGTGCGGATCGGGTTCGCGGGTGCGCAGGTACTCCACCGCCCGGCCGTGATACTCGCGCTGGATGTCGAGGGCGCTGGCCTGCCGGCCACCGGCCAGGCGCACCGGCCTGCGCCCGGTCAGGTCGTGGCTGACCTCCCGGATGGCCCGGATCGGATTGTCGAGCGCGAAGTCGCGGAACGCCACCCCGGCCTCGATCATCTCGAGCACCAGCGACGCGGAGCCGACCTTGAGCATCGTGGTGGTCTCGGACATGTTCGAGTCCCCGACGATCACGTGCAACCGCCGGTACTTCTCGGCGTCGGCGTGCGGCTCGTCGCGGGTGTTGATGATCGGCCGGGACCGGGTGGTCGCCGACGACACGCCCTCCCAGATGTGCTCGGCGCGCTGCGACAGGCAGAACGTGGCCGCCTTGGGGGTCTGCAGCACCTTCCCGGCGCCGCAGATCAACTGCCGCGTCACCAGGAACGGCAGCAGCACGTCCGAGATGCGGGAGAACTCCCCCGCCCGCACCACGAGGTAGTTCTCGTGGCAGCCGTAGGAGTTGCCGGCCGAGTCGGTGTTGTTCTTGAACAGGTAGATGTCCCCGCCGATGCCCTCCTCGGCGAGGCGCTGCTCGGCGTCGATCAGCAGTTCCTCGAGCACCCGCTCGCCGGCGTGATCGTGCTCGACGAGCTGGAGAAGGTCGTCGCATTCGGCCGTGGCGTACTCCGGGTGCGACCCGACGTCCAGGTACAGGCGCGCCCCGTTGCGGAGGAACACGTTCGAGCTGCGCCCCCAGGACACCACCCGGCGGAACAGATACCGGGCGACCTCGTCCGGGCTCAGCCGCCGGTGCCCGTGGAAGGTGCACGTGACGCCGAACTCCGTCTCGATGCCCATGATTCGTCGCTGCACACTTCGACAGTACCGCGCGGAATCACCGAGCATGAGCCGCAACGGGATTACCGTCGAACCCGTGATGTTCGCCCCCGCACTGTTGACACGCCTGGACCGGTCCCTGTTCGCGGGCAGCGCCGCCCTGCGGCCCTCCCCCGCCGACCCCGTGCTGCGCGGCCTGAGCCGCGCCGCCGACCACGGTCGGCTGTGGCTGGGCTGCGCCGCGGCGTGCGCCGCGATGGGCGGACGGCCCCGGCGCGGCGCCGTCCGCGGCCTGCTGGCCCTGGGCGGGGCCAGCGCCCTGGCCAACGGGGTGCTCAAGCCGCTGCTGCCGCGCCGCCGCCCCCCGGCCCGGCAGGACGGGCCGCTGCGCCGCTCGCTGCCGACGCCACGCTCGTCGTCGTTCCCGTCCGGGCATTCGGCGTCGGCGGCGGCCTTCGCCACCGGGATGGCCCTCGAATCCCCGCTGGCGGGGGCCGTGCTCGCGCCGGTGGCCGCGGCGGTCGCCTACTCCCGGGTGCACACCGGGGTGCACTGGCCGGCCGACGTGGTCACCGGCGTCGCCCTCGGCACGGCGGTGGCCCTGGCCACACGGCGCTGGTGGGCGGTCCGCACCGAGGAGCCCGCCCGGCTGGGCCCACCCGCCCCGGCCCCCGCCCTGCCGCAGGGCCGGGACCTGCTGGTGCTGGTCAACCCCGACGCGGGCCGGGACGACGGCGCGGACGCGATCGCCGCGGCGCTGCCCCGGGCACGGGTGATCGTCCTCGACCCGGACCAGGAGTTCACCGCCCAACTCGACCGGTACGTCGCCGAGCACGCCCCCGCGGCGCTCGGCGTACACGGCGGGGACGGCACCGTGCGGGCCGCGGCCGGCGCGGCCGTGGCGCACGGCCTGCCGCTGGCGGTGTTCCCGGGCGGCACCCTGAACCATTTCGCGCGCGACGCCGGGCTGCTCGACCTGGAGCAGACCGTGCGCGCGGTCGAGCGCGGGCAGGCCCAGCGCGTGGATCTCGGCCGGGTACAGGTCGACAGGTCCGGGCCGGAGGGTGGCCCGGTGTTCGTCAACACCGCCAGCGTGGGCGGCTATCCGGACTCGGTGCGGCTGCGCGAACGCTGGGAGCCGCGGATCGGCAAGTGGCCGGCCGCCGCGGCGGCGTTGGCCGCGGTCCTCGCGACCGCGAGCCCGCTGCGGGTGTCGCTGGACGGGGTGCCCACCGCGGTGTGGTTGCTGTTCGTCGGCAACGGACGGTACGCACCGGACGATCGGGTGCCGATGTCACGGCCCCGCCTCGACACCGGGACCCTGGACGTGCGGTATCTGCGGGCCGATCTGCACTGGTCGCGGACGCGACTGCTCGCGGCCGCGGCCACCGGCAGCCTCGCCGGGTCCCCGATCCACGTGCGGCGCGATGCGCCGGCGCTGTCGGTGCGGGTGCGTGACGGGCGGGTCGCCCTGGCCACCGACGGTGAGGTCCTCGCCGAGGGCACGCGGTTCGAGTTCCGCAGCGCCCCCGGCGCGCTGACCGTCTACCGGCCCGTCGATCAGGAACCCTGAGCGGGCTCCGCTCCGTCCGCCCCGGCGGTGTCACTGCCCGCCCCGGCGGTGTCACTGCCCGGCAGCAACTGGTCGAGCGCGGCGCCGGTGATGCGGCGGAACGCGCGGCGCGGGCGGGGCTTCTCGAGCACCGCCACCTCGAGTTCGGCGCGGCCGAGCACCCGGGTGCCGTTCTCGGGTCCGGCGGCGGGCACCTGCTGCAAGGCCTGCACTGCGACCTGCACCGCCTCGGCGAGGGACAGCCCCGGCCGGTACGACTCGCGTAGCGCGGTGGCGATGGGTTCGGTGTGCCCACCCATCACCACGAACTGCGGTTCGTCGACGATCGACCCGTCGTAGGTGATGCGGTACAGCTGCGCCGTGTCGGCGGACTCGGCGCGGCCGACCTCGGCGACGCAGATCTCCACCTCGTACGGCTTGGGCTGCTCGGTGAAGATGGTGCCCAGGGTCTGGGCGTAGGCGTTGGCCAGCGACCGCACGGTCACATCGCGCCGGTCGTAGGAATAGCCGCGCATGTCGGCGTGCACGATCCCGGCGCGCCGCAGGTTCTCGAACTCGTTGTACTTGCCGACCGCGGCGAATCCGATGCGGTCGTACAGTTCACTGACCTTGTGCAGGGCCTTCGACGGGTTCTCGGCAACGAACACCACCCCGTCGGCGTAGATCAGCACGACCACACTGCGGCCCCGCGCGATGCCCTTGCGCGCCAGTTCCGAGCGATCGCGCATGATCTGCTCGGCGGACGCATAGTACGGCAGCGTCACAGCGCACCTCCCTGCCCGGACTCGGTGACGGTGCGGTCCGCGACGACGGTGCGGGCCAGCTCGGACAATGTCTGCTCCGGTACCTCGACAGCGCCGTCGGCGGTGATGACCACCGCGGTGGGATAGATGCCGCGGGCGGTGTCCGGGCCGCCGGTGGCGGTGTCGTCGTCGGCGGCGTCGTAGAGGGCCTCGACGACGGTGCGCAGCGCCGCCGCCTGGTCCGCGTCGGCGCGGTAGAGCTTCTTGAGCGACGACTTGGCGAACAACGACCCCGAGCCCACCGCGTGGTAGCCGGCGCGCTCCTCGTAGCGGCCCCCCACCACGTCGTAGGACACGATCCGGCCGGCGCGCTGCGGGTCCGGTGCCTCGAGGTCGTAGCCGACCAGCAGCGGGACCACCGCCAGGCCCTGCATCGCGGCCCCGAGGTTGCCGCGCACCATCGACGACAACCGGTTGGCCTTACCGTCGAAGGTCAGCGGGACACCTTCGATCTTCTCGTAGTGCTCGAGTTCCACCGCGAACAGGCGCACGAGCTCGACGGCCAGCCCGGCGGTGCCGGCGATCCCGGCCGCGGAGTAGCTGTCGGTGACGAACACCTTCTGCACGTCCCGGCTGGCCACCATGTTGCCCATGGTGGCGCGCCGGTCACCGGCGATCAGCACCCCACCGGCGAACGTCACCGCGACGATCGTGGTGCCGTGCGGGGCGATGTCCGCGTCGGCGCCGCGCAGCCCGGGACGGTTCTCCGGCAGCAGTTCCGGCGCGTGCAGGCGCAGGTGGTCGGAGAACGAGGACAGCGGGGAACCGAACGGCATGTGCGGCGGGTGGACGGGGAACGGGATCGGCGAACGCTCCGCTGTCACTGGCCGCCCTTCTGCACGTACGCACGCACGAAGTCCTCGGCGTTCTCCTCGAGCACGTCGTCGATCTCGTCGAGCAGGTCGTCGGTCTCGGCCGCGAGCTTCTCGCGTCGTTCCTGACCGGCACCGCCGTCGCCGACGACCTCGTCGTCGTCGCCTCCGCCACCGCGTGTGGTCCGCTCCTGAGCCATAGCGGTCGACCTCCTCGTTCGTTCGTGGGGCCCGCCCCGGCCGCGACCGGCGCGAGCACCGACTGCTCGGACCTCCACCCTACCGAGCAGATGCGACACTCCGCGCGACTACGCGCGTGTCGCGCCCGCCCGGGCGGGTCAGCTGGTCAGTTCGTCGACCAGCGCGGCCGCCGAATCCACCGAGTCGAGCAACTTGCCGACGTGCGCGCGGCTGCCGCGCAGCGGCTCGAGGGTGGGGATGCGCACCAGCGATTCGCCGCCCAGGTCGAAGATCACCGAGTCCCAGCTGGCGGCGGCGATGTCGGCGCCGAACCGGCGCAGGCATTCGCCGCGGAAGAACGCGCGGGTGTCCGACGGCGGGGTATGCACCGCGTCGAGCACATCCTGCTCGGCGACCAGGCGCTCCATCGAGCCGCGGGCGACGAGCCGGTTGTACAGGCCCTTGTCCAGCCGCACGTCGGAGTACTGCAGGTCCACCAGATGCAGCCGCGGTGCCGACCACGCCAGGCCCTCCCGGTTGCGGAACCCCTCGAGCAGGCGCAGTTTCGCCGGCCAGTCCAGCAGGTGCGCGCAGTCCATGGGGTCGCGTTCGAGCAGGTCGAGGACCATCGCCCACTTGTCGAGGATGTCGCGGACCCGCTTGTCGTCGGTGCCGTCGTGGAACGTCGCGACCCGCTCGTGGTAGATCCGCTGCAGGGCCAGGCCGGTCAGCTCCCGGCCGTCGGTCAGGGCCACGGTCTTGCGCAGCGTGGGGTCGTGGCTGATGTGGTGCACGGCGGTGACCGGCCGCGCCAGCTGCAGATCCGACAGGTCCACACCGGCCTCGATCAGATCCAGCACCAGCGCGGTGGTGCCGACCTTGAGGTAGGTCGACATCTCGGCGAGGTTGGCGTCGCCGATGATCACATGCAGGCGCCGGTACTTGTCGGCGTCGGCGTGCGGCTCGTCGCGGGTGTTGATGATGCCCCGCTTGAGGGTGGTCTCGAGCCCGACCTCGACCTCGATGTAGTCGGCGCGCTGCGACAACTGGAATCCGGCCTCGTCGCCGGACTGGCCGATGCCGACCCGGCCGGAGCCGGTGATCACCTGCCGGGAGACGAAGAACGGGGTCAACCCCGCGACCACCGCCGAGAACGGCGTGTCGCGGGCCATGAGGTAGTTCTCGTGGGTGCCGTACGAGGCGCCCTTGCCGTCGACGTTGTTCTTGTACAACTGCAGGCGCGGCGCGCCGGGCACGCTCGAGGCGTGCCGGGCGGCCGCCTCCATCACCCGTTCGCCGGCCTTGTCCCAGATGACCGCGTCGAGGGGGTCGGTGACCTCCGGCGCCGAGTACTCCGGGTGGGCGTGGTCGACGTACAGCCGGGCGCCGTTGGTGAGGATCATGTTGGCGGCGCCGACCTCGTCGGCGTCGATGACCGGGGCCGGGCCGTTGAACCGGCCCAGGTCGAAGCCGCGGGCGTCGCGCAGGGGGGATTCGACCTCGTAGTCCCAGCGGGTGCGCTTGGCGCGGGGCACGCCCTCAGCGGCCGCGTACGCCAGCACCGCCTGGGTGGACGTGAGGATCGGGTTCGCTGTGGGCTCGTTGGGTGAGGAGATCCCGTACTCGACCTCGATGCCGATGATCCGCTGCATGACGTCGAGGTTAGGCGATCGGCGCCGGGTCGGGCGGGCCGGGACGGGCGGAAGGTGGGGCGACGGCGGTGTCGAGAAACTCCACCGAGCCGGTCGCGCGCAGAACCTGGCGGACCCCGGGCGGCGCCCAGCCCGCCGTCGGGTCGCGGCCGAGGACGGGGTCGACGAGGTCGAGACGGCGGCCGCGGTGGTGCAGGGTGCAGCCGCCCGCGGCACGCACGTTGCGCACCCAGTCGGTCCGGGAACCGTAGGTCAGTGCGATGCGGTAGCCGCCTGCGCGGCCGAACACCAGCACCGGGGTGCGATAGCGGCGCCCGCTGCGCCGGCCGCGATGTTCGACGACCGCCGTGCCCGGCAGGTGCCCGGCGACGGGCCGGGCGAGCCGGTTGGTGACCACCCGGTTGAACCGGGCGAGGGCAAAGGGCAGCGGCACGCTCACCCTCCTGCCGGTCGCGTCGGGGCCCGGTGGGGCCGCCGCTCGGTGCGGCGGCCCCACCGGGACCGCGTCACAGGTACTGGCCGGTGTTCGACTCGGTGTCGATCGCCCGGCTGGCGCTGGCGTTCTTACCGGTGACCAGGGTACGGATGTAGACGATGCGTTCGCCCTTCTTGCCCGAGATCCGTGCCCAGTCGTCCGGGTTGGTGGTGTTGGGCAGGTCCTCGTTCTCGGCGAATTCGTCGACGATGGAGTCGAGCAGGTGCTGCACCCGCAGACCCGGTGCCCCGGTCTCGAGCACCGACTTGATCGCGTACTTCTTGGCGCGGTCGACGATGTTCTGGATCATCGCCCCGGAGTTGAAGTCCTTGAAGTACAGGACCTCCTTGTCACCGTTGGCGTACGTCACCTCGAGGAAGCGGTTCTCCTCGCTCTCGGCGTACATCCGGTCGACGACCCGTTCGATCATCGCGCGCACGCACGCACCGCGGTGCCCGCCGAACTCGGCGAGGTCGTCGGCGTGCACCGGCAGTCCCTCGGTGAGGTACTTGGAGAAGATGTCCAGTGCCGCCTCGGCGTCGGGCCGTTCGATCTTGATCTTCACGTCGAGCCGGCCGGGCCGCAGGATCGCCGGGTCGATCATGTCCTCCCGGTTGGACGCGCCGATCACGATGACGTTCTCGAGGCCCTCGACACCGTCGATCTCCGACAGCAGCTGCGGCACCACCGTGGTCTCGACGTCGGAGGACACCCCGGAGCCGCGGGTGCGGAAGATCGAGTCCATCTCGTCGAAGAACACGATCACCGGGGTGCCTTCGGACGCCTTCTCCCGCGCCCGCTGGAAGATCAACCGGATGTGGCGTTCGGTCTCGCCGACGAACTTGTTGAGCAGTTCGGGGCCCTTGATGTTGAGGAAGTAGGACTTGGCCTCCTTCGAATCCTCGCCGCGGGCCTCGGCGATCTTCTTGGCGAGCGAATTGGCGACGGCCTTGGCGATGAGGGTCTTGCCGCAGCCGGGCGGGCCGTAGAGCAGCACCCCCTTGGGTGGGCGCAGCGCGTATTCCCGGAACAGGTCCTTGTGCAGGAACGGCAGTTCCACCGCGTCGCGGATCTGTTCGATCTGCCGGCCGAGGCCACCGATGTCGTTGTAGTCGACGTCGGGAACCTCTTCGAGGACGAGGTCCTCGACCTCGGCCTTGGGGATGCGCTCGAAGGCGTACCCGGCCTTGCTGTCGACCAGCAGCGAGTCGCCCGGCCGCAGCTTGAACGACGCTTCGGTGTCCTCGCCGCCCTCGCCGACCTCGACGATCCCGGCCGCGGCTGCCGCCGCGGCGGCCAGCGGCGCGGCCAGCCACACGATGCGTTCCTCGTCGGCGTGTCCGACCACGAGGGCGCGGGTGCCGTCGTCGAGGACCTCGCGCAAGGTGGTGATCTCCCCGACCCGCTCGAAGCCGCCGGCTTCGACGACGGTCAGCGCCTCGTTCAACCGGACCGTCTGTCCGGAGACGAACGACTCGGGTTCGAGGTTCGGGGACACGGTGACCCGCATCTTGCGGCCGGAGGTGAACACGTCCACGGTCTGGTCGTCGTAGATGCCGAGCAGCACCCCGTAACCGCTGGGGGGCTGACCGAGCCGGTCGACTTCCTCGCGCAGGGTGATCAGCTGCTGGCGGGCCTCTTTGAGGGTGTCCATCAGCTTGCCGTTGCGCACGGTCAGGGAGTCGATCCGGGCCTCGAGGTCACGGACCTGTTCGGACGGTTCGACGAGCCGCCGCCGCAGGGCGGTCGCCTCGGCGCGCAGCGCTTCGAGTTCTTGTGCCGCCGCAACCGAATCCGGGTTCTCTGTCGAGCTCATGTGCGACTCCCTCCACTATCGGTCATTCCACGCTACCGGCAGACGGCCGACTGTGTGGTGCGACGCGAAATCGGCATGCGGCGAATGCGTGTCGGATTCCTCACGGCGGCGATCCAGGACCCCGCGACCGATGTTAGCCTTGCCTTTCTCGCAGCCGGGTCGAAAGGACTTCCGTGACCACTCGCACCAGGTGGGCAGCTGCCGCCGTCGCCGCCACCGCACTGACCGCGCTGCCGGCCTGCGCCACCGGCGACTCCACCGGTGCCGGCGGGTCGTCCACCGCCGTCCAGTCCACCGCCGTCCAGTCCACCGCCGCCCCGTCCGCCGCGTCCGCGGCCGAACTCGACGCCGTGCTGGCGACGTTCTTCGACCCGGCGGTGCCGGCGGCCGACAAGACCGCGATCGTCGAGAACGGCGCGGCGCGGGCCGCGCTGCTCGAACAGTTCAACGGGGTGCTCGCCGGCTACCCGCTCACCGCCGACGTCGACACCGTCGAGTCCGTCGACGGCGACACGGTCACGGCGACCGTGCAGGTCACCGGCCCGCACGGCGGCGCCCCGATGCCGATGACGTTCGAGCGGGAGGACGGAACCTGGCACCTGGCGGACGAGAGCACCTGCCAGGTCCTGGCGATGGGGTCCCTGACCTGCCGGTGACCGAGCGCTCGGCCCCCGGCCGGATCAGCCCTTGCTCGGCCGGCGCTGCGGCTTCGGCGTGACGGTGCCCTCGGCGAGACGGCGGGCGCTGACCAGGAACGCGGTGTGCCCCTGCATCCGGTGCTCCGGCCGCACCGCCAGACCCACCACGTGCCAGCCGCGCACCATCGACTCCCACGACCGCGGTTCCGTCCAGCAGGTCTGCTCCCGCAGCGCCTCGACCACCTTCGACAGCTGAGTCACCGTCGCCACGTACACGATCAGCACCCCACCGGGCACCAGCGCCTTCGCCGCCGTCGGCAGAGCATCCCACGGGGCCAGCATGTCCAGCACCACCCGGTCGACCGGACCGTGCCGGTCCAGGTCGTAGTCCGCGACGTCCCCCACCGTCAGATCCCAGTTCCCGGGACGCTGCCCGAAGAAGGTCTCGACGTTGCGCACCGCATGCTCGGCGTGATCCTCGCGCACCTCGTAGGACACCACCCGGCCGGTCGGTCCCACCGCCCGCAGCAGCGAACAGGTCAGCGCACCCGAACCGGCACCGGCCTCGAGTACCCGGGCGCCGGGGAACACATCACCCTCGTGCACGATCTGCGCGGCGTCCTTCGGGTAGATCACCTGCGCCCCACGCGGCATGGACAGCACGTAGTCCGTCAGCAGCGGCCGCAACGCCAGATACGGGGTGCCGTTCGTGGAGGTGACGACGCTGCCCTCGTCCGCGCCGAGCAGCGCGTCGTGCAGGATCCCGCCCCGGTGGGTGTGGAACTCCTTGCCCGCCTCGAGCACCACCGTGTACTTGCGGCCCTTGGCGTCGGTGAGCTGCACCCGGTCACCGACCTCGAACGGTCCGCTGCGCCCGAGTCCACCTGCTGCCATCGCCGTATCCACCTTCGTCCGCTCCACCGGGACCGACACCGTGTCGGTCCCGGGCCATACCCTGCCAGGTGTGAACCCGGCCGCGACCACGCCCCCCACCGACGACCGGCCCGCGGCACCGCGGCCACCGGCGCTGTCGCCGTCCCGTGCCGCCGACTTCAAACGCTGCCCCCTGCTCTACCGGTTCCGGGCGATCGACCGCATCCCGGAGGTCCCGTCGCGAGCCCAGCTGCGCGGCAGTCTCGTCCACGCAGCCCTCGAAGCGTTGTTCACCCTGCCCGCCGCCGACCGGCTGCCCGCCCCCGCCGCCGAGCTGGTGGCACCGGCCTGGCGGCGGCTCGTCGAGCACGAACCCGCCCTCGCCGAGGTGATCGGCGAGGACCAGCGCGACCGGTTCCTCGCCGAGGCCCGCGCCCTGCTCGCCCGCTACTTCACCCTCGAGGACCCCACCGCGTTCACCCCCGAGGCGTGCGAGCTGCGGGTGGAGACCGACCTGGACGACGGGCCGCGGCTGCGCGGCTTCGTCGACCGGCTCGACATCTCCCCGCAGGGCCTGCTGCGCGTGGTCGACTACAAGACCGGCCGCTCCCCCCGGCCCGACGGCGAGGCGGCGGCACTGTTCCAACTGAAGTTCTACGCCCTGGTGATGCTGCGCACCCGCGGCGTGGTGCCGGCGCGGCTGCGACTGCTGTACCTCGCGGACGGACAGGTGCTCGACTACACCCCCGACCGGGACGAGCTGCGCCGCTTCGAGACCACCCTGCGCGCCCTCTGGGCGGCCGTGCGCACCGCGACCGACGCACAGGACTTCCGGCCCAACCCGGGACCGCTGTGCCGGTGGTGCGATCATCGGGTGCGGTGCCCGGCATTCGGCGGCACCGCCCCGCCCTATCCGGACCGCCCGGACGAACACGCCGGTGCGGACCGCACCGAGGAGGAGACGAACGAGTGAGCGACGCGGCGTACTTCGTGCCGATCGACGGGAGCAACCCCAGCGCCGACGTCGAACGCTTCCAGCCCACCGCGCACACCGTCAGCACGTGGGCACCGACGATGCAGCACGGCGCCCCGCCGTCCGCGCTGCTGGCCCGCGCCCTCGACCGCCACGGCCGACGACCCGACGCCCGACTGACCCGCATCTGCGTCGAACTGCTCGGCCCGGTGCCGCTGACCGAGATCGAGGTCCGCACCCGCATCGACCGCCCCGGCCGCAAGGTCGAACTCGTCGTCGCCGAGCTGTGGGCCGCCGGCCCCGACGGCACCGCCCGCGCCGTGGCCCGCGGCACCGCCTGGCGCATGCAGACCACCGAACTGCCCGAGGTCGCCCACACCGCCGACGCGCCGCTGCCGCCACCCGCTCGCGGCACCGTCGAACACCCCGACGCCGACTTCTGGCAGACCGGGTTCGTGCGCACCCTGGACTGGCGCACCATCACCCCCATCGGGGCGCCCGGGCCGTCGGCAGCGTGGCTGCGCACCGACGTCGCACTCGTCGAGGGCGAAGCCCCCACCCCCGTGGAGCGGCTGTTCACCGTCGCCGACGTCGCCAACGGTGTCGGCTCCAAGCTCGACCCCGCCGAGTGGACATTCCTCAACACCGACCTGACGGTGCACCTGTTCCGGGAACCGACCGGCGAATGGATCGGCATCAGCGCCGAGACCTCCACCGGCCCGGACGGGGTGGGCATGACCGCCGGCGTGCTGTACGACGAGGACGGCGCCGTCGGACGGATCGCGCAGACCGTGCAGGTCCGCCCCCGCTGACCCCGCCGCGGGCACCGACCACCGATCACCGGGCGGACGCCCGCGGACCGTGCCACACTCGACCGGACATTTCGGTCGGCGCCAGGGGAGGACGACATGCCCGCGACCGGTCCCCACCGCCGAGCCCGCGCCGCCACCGCCGCGCTGCGCACGGCACCGTGGTGGACGTCCGTGCTCCTCGGACTCGTCTGTCTGCTGCTCGGCCTGCTGCTCACGACGAGACCGCTGACCTCACTGTCCGCGCTGGGCCTGCTGATCGGCCTGGCCGCGATCACCGCCGGCGCCGCCGACCTGCTCGCCGCGCACCGCTCCCACGCCGGTGCGGCGGCCATCGCCACTGCCCTCGCCTGGATCGGGTTCGGCATCGTCGTCCTCGCCTGGCTCGGCCGGACCCTGGATCTGCTCGCCCCCGCCGTCGCGCTCGCCCTCGTCGTCGGCGGCGCCCTGCGTCTGGCCCGCGCCGCCCGCGGCGACCTCGACGAGCGACTCACCACCGCAGTCCTCGGCCTCGCCGACATCGTGTTCGGTGTCCTCGCCTGGCGCTGGCCCGACGTCACGGTCCTCGTCGTCGCCTTCCTGTTCGGCATCCGCACCGTGTTCTTCGGCCTCACCCGCATCGGCGACGGACTCGCCGCCCTCGACGACCGCACCCCCGGCCCCACCCCGACGGCGCCCCGCCGCACCCCGGCCCGGTACCGGCGACCGGCCGTGGCGGTTCTCGCGCTGCTCGTGGCCGTCGCCGCAGCCGGCGTCGCGGTCCGCCTGCGCGCCGGCTCCCCCGTCGTCGACGCGTTCTACACCGCACCGCACCGGATGCCCGATCATCCCGGCGCGCTGCTGCGCGCCGAACCGTTCACCCGCGCCGTCCCCGACGGCGCCGAGGCCTGGCGCATCCTCTACACCACCACCCGCGACGACAACCAGCCCGCCGTGGCCAGCGCCCTGGTCGTGGTCGCGAAGAACGCCCCGCCCGGACCTCGACCGGTGATCGCCTGGGCCCACGGGACCACCGGTTTCGCCGAACCCTGCGCGCCCACCCTCCTCGACGACCCGCTCGGCGCCGGCGCCCTGCCCGCCGAGTCCGCGCTCCTCGACCGCGGCTGGGCTCTGGTGGCCACCGACTACGTCGGCCTGGGCACCGCAGGCCCGCACCCGTACCTGATCGGGCAGGGCGAAGGACGCTCGGTGCTCGACGCTGTGCGCGCAGCCCACCAGCTCGACCACCTCGACCTCGCCGACCGCACCGTCGTGTGGGGGCACTCGCAGGGCGGGCACGCGGCCCTGTGGGCGGGGCTGCTCGCCCCCACCTACGCCCCGGACACACCCGTCGCCGGGATCGCCGTGATGGCCCCCGCCAGCGACACCGTCGCGCTGACCACCGGACTCGACACCGTTCCCGGCGGCAGCGTGTTCGCCTCGTACGTCCTCGCCGCCTACACCGCGGTCTACGACGACGTCGACGGCGACACCTACGTCGGGCCCGCCGCCCGCACCCTCGTGCGCGAGATGGCGACGAGGTGCCTGTCCGAACCCGCCGTCTACGTCTCGGTCCTGTCGGCACTCTCGCTCAGTCGCGACCGATCCGTGCTGCGCACCGACCCCACTACCGGACCCCTCGGCCGCCGCCTCGCGGAGAACGTCCCCACCGGCACGATGGCCGTGCCCGTCCTGCTCGCGCAGGGCGCCACCGATTCCCTCGTCACCGCCGCCGTGCAGGACGGCTACGTGCGCGACCGCTGCGCCGAGAACTGGGCCCTGGACTACCGCACCTATCCCGGCCGGGACCACCTCGGGCTCGTCGCCGTGGACTCCCCGCTCGTACCCGACCTGCTCACCTGGACCGAACAGCGTCTCGCCGGCACCGCCGCCCCCGGCACCTGCCCCGGGCGCTGACGCGCCGGGCGCTCGGCCGCGGCTACTCGACGCCGCGCATCGCGCGGCACGACCGGATGTCCGTGGCCAGGATCGCCCGCGCCCCGATCCCGGCGAGCCGATCCATCACCGCGTTGTGACCCTTGCGCGGCACCATCGCCCGCACCGCCACCGACGAATCGTCGGCCAGCGGGGAGATCGTCGGTGACTCCAGCCCCGGCGTGATCTGCACGGCCTCGTCGAGCACCGGCTTGGGGCAGTCGTAGTCGAGCATCACGTACTGCTGCGCGAACACCACGCCCTCGATGCGGGCGACGAGCTGATTGCGCGCCGAATCCCCGCGGCTCGCGCCCTCCTGTTCGATCAGCACACCCTCCGAGTCGCACAGCGACTCCCCGAACGCCACCAGATCGTGCTGGCGCAGCGTCCGGCCCGAGCCGACGACATCGGCAATCGCGTCGGCGACGCCGAGCTGAATGGAGATCTCCACCGCACCGTCGAGACGGATCACCGTCGCCTCGATCCCCCGCGCCGCCAGGTCCCGCCGCACCAGATTCGGATACGAGGTGGCGATCCGCAGACCGGCCAGATCCTCGACCTTCCAGTCCCGGCCCCTGGGCGCGGCGTACCGGAACGTGGAGTACCCGAAACCCAGCGCGAGACGCTCGGTGACCGGCGCCGCCGAATCCAACGCCAGATCGCGGCCGGTGATCCCCAGATCGAGCTCGCCGGACCCGACGTAGATGGCGATGTCCTTCGGGCGCAGGAAGAAGAACTCGACGTCGTTGACCGGGTCGATGACGGTCAGATCGCGCGAGTCGGTGCGGCGCCGGTATCCGGCCTCACGCAGGATCTCGGCGGCGGACTCGGACAACGAGCCCTTGTTCGGAACTGCGACGCGCAGCATGGACGGTCCTTTCGGCAACGGTGCGAACAGCAAGGGGCGGGAAAACGTGCGGGAGGTCTCGCGGGCACGACGGCCGGCCACGGGCCACGGCCCGGCGGCGCGCCGTCACAGATGCTTGTAGACGTCCTCGAGCTTCAGTCCCCGGCCGACCATCAGCACCTGCACCCAGTACAGCAACTGCGAAATCTCCTCCGCCAGCTGTTCGTCGCTCTGGTACTCGGCGGCGATCCACACCTCGCCGGCCTCCTCGATCACCTTCTTGCCCTGGGCATGGACCCCGGCGTCGAGGGCGGCGACGGTGCCGGACCCCTCGGGACGGGTGACGGCACGCTCGGACAGCTCGGCGAACAGGGAATCGAAGGTCTTCACGGGGGTTCATTGTTTCATGACCGCGGCACGCTCCCGCACCCAGTGTCCCCCGCCGGACCGTCAGAACCCGAGGGTGAGGCCGCTGTCGAACCGGCGCCGCCGCCCGGTGCGCGGATCGTCGAACTCGACGGTCCGCGCCAGCAGGCGCAACGGATCGGAGAAGTCGTCCGGCGCGCGGCGCCGCAGCCGCGGATAGAAGTTGTCCCCCACGATCGGCGCGCCCAGCGAGTTCAGGTGCAGCCGCAGCTGATGGGTGCGCCCGGTCCGGGGATGGAGCCGGTACCGGGCCAGCGCGCCGCGCCGCTCCACCAACTCGATCCACGTCTCGGAGTTGGCCTCGCCGGGCTCCTCCACCGCCGTGAGCTCACCGTGCCGCTTCCGGATGCGGCTGCGCACCGTGCGGGGGAACTCGAGTCCGGGCCGGTAGGGGGCGATCGCCTCGTACACCTTGCGCACCCGCTGCCGTTCGAACAGCTGCTGGTACAGCCCCCGCAACGCCGGGTCGACGGTGCACAGCAGCACGCCCGCCGTCATCCGGTCCAGACGGTGCACCGGCACCAGCTCCGGCAGACCGAGTTCGCGGCGCAGCCGTACCACCACCGTCTCCCGGATGTGCGCGCCCCGCGGGATCGTCGCCAGGAAGTGCGGCTTGTCCACGACGACCAGCCCCTCGTCGCGGTGCAGGACGGTCACCGGGAACGGCACCGGCACCTCCGGCGGCGGCTCGCGGTAGAAGTACACGAACCGGCCCGGCTGGTAGCCGGTGTCCTCGGTCACCGGCCGGCCGTGCTCGTCGACGAGTTCCCCGGCCGCGACGTGGCGCTGCCAGTCCTCACCGGGTTCGGCGCGGTGCAGGAACCCCAGGATCGTGCGGGCCGGATCGGTCACCGGCAGCCGCAGCCGATCGGGGCCGAGACCGTCGCGCACCGGCAGCGGCGGCGCGGCCACGGTCAAGGCCCGGCCGGGTCCGGCACGCACGCCTCGCACACCAGGCTCAGCTCCCGGCCGTTGATGTCCGGGTGGTTGCGGTAGCGCGAGGTCGGGGCCCCGCACACCGCGCACCGCCCCAGCACCGCCGCCGCGTCCGAGAACTCGACGTTCATCCGGCCGTCGAAGACGTACAGCGAACCCTCCCACAGCCCGTCGTCGCCGAACGTCTCGCCGTAGCGGACGATGCCGCCGTCGAGCTGATACACCTGCTCGAACCCGCGGTTGCGCATCAACGCGGACAGCACCTCGCAGCGCACCCCGCCCGTGCAGTAGGTCACCACCGGCCGCGACTTGAGATGGTCGTAGCGGCCGCTGTCGAGCACCGACACGAACTCGCGCGTGGTCGCCACGTCCGGCACCACCGCCCCACGGAACCGGCCGATCTGCGCCTCGAACGCGTTGCGTCCGTCGAAGAACACCACCTCGTCGCCGCGCTCGCCGATCAACTCGTGCAGCCCGTGCGGCGACAGCGGCACACCACCGCCGACCACCCCGTGCTCGTCGACCTTCACCTCGTGCGGCGCCCCGAACGTCACGATCTCCGGCCGCACCCGCACCGACAGGCGCGGAAAGTCCCGCCCGGTCCCGTCCGACCATTTGATGTCGGCGTCGGCGAACGGCGCGTACGCGCGGGTGCCGCGCACGTACCGCTTCACGGCGGCGATGTCGCCGCCGACGGTGGCGTTGATGCCGTGCTCGGAGATGAGGATGCGGCCGGTGAGCCCGTTCGACGCCGCCAGGGTGTGCTGCCACAACCGGATCGCCTCCGGATCGGCCAGCGGGGTGAACCGGTAGAACAACACGATCTTCGGGATCGCCACCTCAGTACGCTCCGGGCAGGTGCAGCGCGTGCAGGTCCGCGGCGGTCAGCCCGTCCAGACTCTCCCGGAACACCCGTCGCGGCGAGCCGGGCACCTCCGTCAACGACGGCACCACCAGCACCGTGCAGCCCGCGGCCTCCGCGGCCGCCGCCCCGGTGGGCGAGTCCTCCACCGCCAGACAGTGCACCGGATCGAGACCGAGCAGCTGTGCCGCCCGCAGGTACGGCGCCGGGTCCGGCTTGCCGGCCGGCACCTCGTCGCCGCACACCGAATGGTCGAAGTGCTCGCGCCCCAACGTGTCCAGGGCGAACTCGCACAACGCCCGGTCGGTGTTGGTCACCAGCGCGGACCCGAGCCCGGCGGCGCGCACCGCCCCCAGCGTCCGGCGCGCCCCGGGCCGCCACGGCAGCCCCTGCGCGAACAACTCCCCCATGCGCCCGTACAGCCACGCCTTCGCCGCGGCCAGGGCGTCGGGGTCCGGGACGAGATCGAGCGACTCGAACACCGTCCGCAACGCGAACGCGCTCGACGCCCCGATCGTCGCCCGCCGTGTCTCGTCCGTCATGGGCGCGCCCAGGCGCAGCGACAACTCCCGCATCCCGATGTCCCACAACGTTTCCGACTCGAGCAGCGTGCCGTCCATGTCCCACAGGACCGCTCGCAGCGTCGACGTGGCCACCGCGCTAGACATTGAAGTACTTCGCCTCCGGGTGATGCAGGACGAACGCGTCGGTGGACTGTTCCGGATGCAGCTGCAGCTCCTCCGACAGCTCCACCCCGATCCGGTCCGGCTCGAGCAACTCGACCAGCTTGATGCGGTCCTCGAGGTTCGGGCACGCCCCGTACCCGAACGCGAACCGCGCCCCGCGGTAGCCCAGCTTGAAGAACTCGGCCACGTCCGCCGGATCCTCCTCGGCCAGGTTGTGACCGCCGGCGAGCACCAGCTCCTCCCGGACCCGCCGGTGCCAGTACTCGGCCAGCGCTTCGGTCAGCTGCACGCCGATGCCGTGCACCTCCAGGTAGTCCCGGTAGGAGTTCGCCGCGAACAACTCGTTCGCGAAGTCCGCGATCGGCTGCCCCATCGTCACCAGCTGGAACGGCAGCACGTCCACCTGCCCCTTCGCCCGCGCGTCCGCCCGCGACCGCACGAAGTCGGCGATGCACAGGAACCGGCCGCGCTGCTGCCGCGGATAGGTGAACCGGTACCGCTCGGCGGCGTCCGGATGCGGCTCGGCCAGCACCACCACGTCGTCGCCTTCCGACACCGCCGGGAAGTACCCGTACACCACGGCGGCGTGCGCCAGGATCCCCTCGGTGGACAACCGGTCGAGCCAGTACCGCAGCCGCGGCCGGCCCTCGCTCTCCACCAGCTCCTCGTACGTCGGCCCGTCCCCGGTGCGCTGCCCGCGCAGCCCCCACTGTCCCAGGAACAGCGCCCGCTCGTCGATCAGGCCCGCGTAGTCGGCCAGCGCCACCCCCTTGACCACCCGGGTGCCCCAGAACGGCGGGGTGGGCACCTCGAGGTCGGCGGCCACATCGGAGCGTTCCGGCACCTCCACCGGCGTCTCGGCGGCCTTGCGCTTCTCCGCGATCCGCTTGGACCGCTCGTGCCGCGCCTTGCGCTCGGCGGCCTTCTCCTTCGCCGCGACCGCCTCCGGGCTGTCCGGCGCCGGGCCCTCGCCGCGCTTGACGGCCATGACCCGGTCCATCAGATGCAGCCCCTCGAACGCATCGCGCGCGTAGGACACCTCACCGTCGTAGATCTCGGCCAGGTCGTTCTCGACGTACGAGCGGGTCAGCGCGGCACCGCCGAGCAGCACCGGGAACCGCTGCGCCACCCCGCGGTGATTGAGCTCCTCGAGGTTCTCCTTCATCACCACGGTCGACTTCACCAACAGCCCGGACATGCCGATCACGTCGGCGTTCTTGTCCACGGCCGCGTCCAGGATCGTCGCGATCGGCTGTTTGATGCCGAGGTTGACCACCTCGTAGCCGTTGTTGCTCAAGATGATGTCGACGAGGTTCTTGCCGATGTCGTGCACGTCGCCCTTGACGGTGGCCAGCACGATCCGGCCCTTGCCCTCGTCGCCGGTGGACTCCATGTGCGGCTCGAGGTACGCCACCGCCGCCTTCATCACCTCGGCGGACTGCAGCACGAACGGCAGCTGCATCTGCCCCGAGCCGAACAGCTCCCCGACCGTCTTCATCCCCGACAGCAGCGTGTCGTTGATGATCGCCAGCGGCGGCGTCGTCTGCATCGCCTCGTCCAGATCCGCCTCGAGCCCGTTGCGCTCGCCGTCGACGATCCGCCGCTCGAGCCGCTCGAACAGCGGCAGCGCAGCGAGCTCCTGCGCGCGGGACTCGCGCGACGACGCCGCCGACACCCCTTCGAACAGCGCCATCAGCTTCTGCAGCGGGTCGTATCCCTCGCGCCGCCGGTCGTACACCAGGTCCAGCGCCGTCTCGCGCTGCTCGTCCGGGATCCGCGCCATCGGCAGGATCTTCGACGCGTGCACGATCGCCGTGTCCAGCCCCGCCTGCACACACTCGTGCAGGAACACCGAGTTCAGCACCTGCCGCGCCGCCGGGTTCAGTCCGAACGACACGTTCGAGATGCCCAGGGTGAAGTGCACCCGCGGATGCCGGCGCTTGATCTCGCGGATCGCCTCGATCGTCTCGATGGCGTCCCGGCGGACCTCCTCCTGCCCGGTGGAGATCGGGAACGTCAGGGCGTCGACGACGATGTCCTCCTCGCCGAGGCCCCAGTTGCCGGTCAGATCCGCGATCAGCCGCTCGGCGATGCGCACCTTGTGCTCGGCGGTACGCGCCTGACCCTCCTCGTCGATCGTCAACGCGACCACCGCGGCACCGTGCTCGACCACGTGCTGCATGATCCGTTCGAACCGCGAACCCGGGCCGTCGCCGTCCTCGTAGTTCACCGAGTTCACCGCGCACCGGCCCCCGAGATGCTCGAGACCGGCCCGGATCACGTCCGGCTCCGTCGAATCGATCATGATCGGCAACGTCGACGCCGTCGCCAGCCGGCTCGCCAGATCCGCCATGTCGGCGGCGCCGTCGCGGCCCACGTAGTCCACGTTCAGATCCAGCAGGTGCGCGCCGTCGCGGATCTGATCCTTCGCGATGTCCAGGCACTTCTGATGATCCCCGGCGAGCATCGCCTCCCGGAACGCCTTCGACCCGTTCGAATTGGTGCGCTCGCCGATCATCAGGATCGACGAGTCCTGCTCGAACGGCACCGCCGAGTACAACGACGACACGCCCGGCTCCGGCCGGGGAGCGCGTTCGGCGCGCTCGGTCTCGCGCACCGCCTCGGCGACCTGCCGGATGTGCTCGGGGGTGGTGCCGCAGCAGCCGCCGACCAGCGCCAGCCCGAACTCGGCGACGAACCCGCTGAGCGCCTGCGCCAGTTCCTCCGGGGTCAACGGGTACTCGGCGCCGTTGGCCCCGAGCACCGGCAGGCCCGCGTTCGGCATCACCGACACCGGCAGCCGGGCATGCTTGGACAGATGCCGCAGGTGCTCGCTCATCTCCTCCGGGCCGGTGGCACAGTTCAGCCCGATCAGGTCGATGCCCAGCGGCTCGAGCGCCGTCAGGGCCGCCCCGATCTCGCTGCCGAGCAGCATCGTGCCGGTCGTCTCCACCGTCACGTGGGTGACGATCGGAATGCGCCGACCGGACCGCTCCATCGCGCGGCGGCTACCGACGATCGCGGCCTTCGCCTGCAGCAGGTCCTGGCAGGTCTCGACGAGGATGGCGTCGGCGCCGCCGTCGAGCATGCCCAGCGCGGACTCGGTGTAGGCGTCACGCAACACGGCGAACGGGGCATGACCGAGGGTGGGCAGCTTCGTGCCCGGACCCATCGAGCCCAGCACGAACCGTCCCATGCCGTCCGGGCCGGGACCCATCTCGTCGGCCACCTCCCGGGCCAGGCGGGCGCCGCGTTCGGACAGGTCCCGGATGCGATCGGCGATGTCGTAGTCGGCGAGGTTGGGCAGGTTGCAACCGAAGGTGTTGGTGGAAACGGCATCCGCTCCCGCCTCGAAGTACGCCCGGTGGATTCCCCGGATGACGTCGGGCCGGGAGTCGTTGAGAATCTCGTTGCACCCCTCGAGGCCGCGGAAGTCGTCCAGACTCAGATCCGCGGCCTGCAACATCGTGCCCATCGCCCCGTCTCCCACGACAACGCGCTGCGAGAGCGCATCGAGCAAGGCAGAGTGCAATGGGGTGGACATGCGTTCCAGACTAGTGGGCGGCCCGTCCGGCTCTCGCCGTAGGCTGGACAGGTGAGTGCAAGCGAGTTCGCCGAGACCCCGGAACCGGACGTGCCGACCCTGCGTGACCCGGTGCTGGTCGCCGCATTCGAAGGGTGGAACGACGCCGGTGACGCGGCCAGCGGCGCCGTCGAACACCTCGAGCTCATCTGGGACGCCGAACCGTTCGCCGAACTGGACTCCGAGGACTACTACGACTACCAGGTCAACCGCCCCATGGTGCGTCTCGTCGACGGCGTCACCCGCGAGATCGAATGGCCCGCCACCCGCCTGTCGGTGTGCTCGCCGCCCGGCAGCACACGCGACGTCGTGCTGCTGCGCGGCATCGAACCCAACATGCGCTGGCGCAGCTTCTGCGACGCCATCATCGAACTCGCCGACGAGATCGGCGTGCACACCGTCGTCATCCTCGGTGCCCTGCTCGCCGACACCCCCCACACCCGGCCCGTCCCCGTGACCGGCACCGCCTACAGCACCGACGCCGCCAAACGCTTCAACCTGGAAGGCTCGCGGTACGAAGGGCCCACCGGCATCGCCGGGGTCCTGCAGGATGCGTGCGTCCGCGCCGGCGTGCCCGCCGTGTCGTTCTGGGCCGCCGTCCCCCACTACGTCTCGCAACCCCCGAACCCCAAGGCCACCGTCGCGCTGCTGCGCCGCGTCGAAGACGTCCTCGACCTCGAGGTCCCGCTCGGCGAACTGCCGGTCCTCGCCGAGGAATGGGAACAGACCGTCACCGCGATGACCGAGGACGACGAGGAGATCGCCGAATACGTCCGCGCCCTCGAGGAACGCGGCGACGCCGAATCGGACATCTCCGAGGTCATCGCCAAGATCGACGGCGACGCCCTCGCCGCCGAGTTCGAACGCTACCTGCGGCGACGAGGCCCGGGCGGCTTCACCCAGTGAGGGCGGCACGCGCCTCGCTGCCGCGTGCCGCCCTCTACGCCGGAGGATTCCTCGGACCCTTCGGCGGCGGTGTCGTGGCGTCGATGCTGCCGGAGATCGGCGCCTCCACCGGCGTGAGCGCCGGCGCGGCCGCGAGCACCCTCACCGCCTACCTCGGACCGTTCGCGCTGACCATGCTCGTCTCCGGCACCCTCGGGGCACGGTGGGGACGGGTCCGCACCGTCCGCACCGCGTACATCGTCTACGCCGTCGCGTCGCTGGCGTCCGCGCTCGCCCCCACCCTCGGGCTGCTGCTCGCATCCCGGGCCCTGCAGGGCGTCGCCAACGCCTTCACCACCCCGCTGCTGCTCGCGGCGCTCGCCGCGCTCGTCCCGCGGGCCCGCCTCGGCCGCGCCCTGGGCCTGTTCGGGGCGATGCAGGCCGCCGGACAGACCTCGGCCCCGCTCGTCGGGGGGCTGGCCGCCGAGGTCGACTGGCGGTGGGCGTTCGTCGTGATCGCCGTGGCGGCCGCCGTCCTCGCCGTGATCGGCCTGCCCGAGCAGCTGACCGCGCCCACCGGCGAGGCCCCGCCACGGCTGCGCGACGCGCTGCGCCCCGACGTGGTGCGCATCGGGGTCGTCGCCCTGCTCGGTTGGGGAGCACTCGGCGGGTTGAACTTCCTGCTCGCCTTCCGCGCCGAGGACGTCTTCGGTCTGACCCCCACGCAACGGGGCCTGCTCCTGACCGGCTTCGGCGTCGCCGGCATCCTCACCGCCCGCCGGGTCGGCACCCTCATCGACCGCATCGGCGCCCGTCGCACCGTGCTGCTCGGCGCCCTCGCCGGCGCCGGTCTCGTCGTCGTCGTCGGCACCGCCGGACTGCTGTGGCTGGTCGCGGCCGCGTGGTTCGTCGCCGGCATCGCCTCCCAGTGTGTGCTCGTCGGGGTCAACGCCGCCGTCCTCGGCTCCTCGGGCCGCAACCGCGGCGGCGCCGTCTCGGTGGTGCAGGCGTTCCGGTTCTCCGGCGGCGCCGTCGCCCCGCTGGCACTGACCCCCCTCTACGCCGCCGCCCCGGTCGCGAGCTTCGTCGTGCCCGCCCTCGTGCTCGCCGTCGTCGCCCCGCTCGCGATGCCGCGCCGCGACTCCCCCTCCCGCTGACATCCTCACCCCGGCGGCGGTGAGCACTTCCTGACCGCCGCGTAACCCCGGTGCCGCCGAGCCGTCACCGCCCCCGGCAACCCTGGACGCATGACTCCAACCGCGTCGCACCACCACGGCCCGCGCCGGCGCCTGCTCGTCGTCGGCAACGGCATGGCCGGCGCCCGCACCGTCGAGGAGATCCTCGCGCGCGGCGGCCGGGACCAGTTCGACATCACCATGATCGGCGACGAGCCGTACGGCAACTACAACCGGATCATGCTCTCCCACGTGCTGGCCGGGGAGGCCGACGTCGACGACGACCTCGTCCTCAACCCGATGAGCTGGTACCGCGCGAACGGCGTGACCTTGTATGCCGGTGACCGCGCCACCCGTCTCGACCGCTTCGGCAAGACCGTCACGTGCGAGTCCGGCCGGCAGGTCCCCTACGACCTGCTCGTCGTCGCGACCGGATCGAACACCTTCTTCCCCAACATGGACGGGCTGCGTGAACCGGACGGACGGCTCGGCCGCGGGGTCTTCGGCTTCCGCACCCTCGCCGACACCAACGGCATGCTGCAGATGGCCGACGCCCACGACGACGTCCGCGCCGTGGTCGTCGGCGGCGGCCTGCTCGGCCTCGAAGCCGCCTACGGGCTGCGCACCCAGGGCCTGACCGTCACCGTGGTGCACTCGCCCACCCACCTGATGAACCAGCAGCTCGACGAACGCGGCGGCCGGGTACTGCGCACCGAAATCGAACGACTCGGCATCACCGTGCACACCGGCACCCGCACCACCGCCGTCCTGCGCGACGACCGCGGCGCCGTGACCGCCGTGCACTTCGCCGACGGCACCGTCGTCGACACCGACATGGTCGTGGTCACCGCCGGCATCCGTCCCAACACCGAATTCGCCCGCGCCGGCGGCCTCGTCGTCGAACGCGGCATCGTCGTCGACGACCAGATGCGCTGCGAGGAAGAATCGAGCATCTACGCCGTCGGCGAATGCGCCCAGCACCGCGGCGAGGTGTACGGCCTCGTCGCACCCGTCTGGGAACAGGCCGTCGTCCTCGCCGAGCACCTCACCGGCACGAATCCCCACGCCGCGTACGAGGGCTCGCGCACCGGCACCGCCCTCAAGGTCGCCGGCATCGACGTCGTCGCGATGGGCATCAAGGGACCCGAACACGAAGACGACGAGTTCGTCCAGTTCTACGATCCGCGCAGCGGCATCTACAAGAGCATCGTCGTGCGCGACGACCGGCTCGTCGGCGCCATGCTGCTCGGCGACGTGAGCAGAGCCACCACCCTGACCCAGGCCTTCGACGGCAGGATCGAGATCCCCGCGGACCGCGCGGCGCTGCTGTTCGACCTCGGCGACCCGCAGGGCGCCGACGTCGCCGCCGACCTGCCGGACGAAACCCAGGTGTGCAACTGCAACGGCGTCAGCAAGGGTGACATCGTCTCCTGCGTCCACGACGGCGCCGGCACCCTCGCGCAGGTGTGCGCCCGCACCCGCGCCGGGAAGGGCTGCGGCTCGTGCAAGAGCCTGGTCGCCGACATCGTCGCCTGCGCCGCCGGCGGCGCCCTCGCCGCGGACCCCGCCGCGAACTGGTACGTGCCGTGCATCCCGCTCGCCAAGCCGGACCTGATCGCCGAGATCCGTCGCCGCGACCTGCGTGCGGTCTCCCAGGTCTTCGCCGAACTCGCCCCCGGCGGCCGCGAGGAGGCCACCGCCAAGATGCCGCTCGCGTCGCTGCTGCGCACCGTGTGGGGCCCGGACTGGGTCGACGAACGGGGTGCGCTGTTCATCAACGACCGCGTCCACGCCAACATCCAGCGCGACGGCACCTTCTCCGTGGTGCCGCAGATGAAGGGCGGGGTCACCACCCCGGACCAGCTGCGGCGCATCGCCGACGTCGCCGACAAGTACGACGTGCCCATGGTCAAGGTCACCGGCGGCCAGCGCATCGACCTGCTCGGCATCCGCAAGGAGGACCTGCCGAAGGTGTGGGCCGACCTGGACATGCCCTCCGGATACGCCTACGGAAAGAGCTTCCGCACCGTCAAGACCTGTGTCGGCAGCGATTTCTGCCGCTTCGGCCTCGGCGACTCGACCGCGCTCGGCATCGCCCTCGAGGAACGCTTCCAGGGACTCGAGACACCCGCCAAGCTGAAACTCGCCGTGGCCGGATGCCCCCGCAACTGCTCGGAAGCGCTGTGCAAGGACTTCGGCGTCGTCGCGGTCGGCGACGGACGCTGGGAGATCTACGTCGGCGGCGCCGCCGGCGCCCACATCCGCAAGGGTGACCTGCTCGCCGGCCCCGTGTCCGGCGACGACGTCCTGGCCCTGGCCGGCCGGTTCATCCAGTACTACCGCGAGAACGCCGCATGGCTCGAGCGAACCTACGACTTCGTGCCCCGCGTCGGCATCGACCGGCTCCAGGCGCTGCTGGTCCGAGACGAGGAGGACATCGTGACCGGACTCGACGACCGCATCGGCGCCGCCGTCGCGGCATACCGGGACCCCTGGCTCGAACGGACAGCCCCGAAGTCGCCGGCACAGTTCCGTCCCGCGCTGCCGCTGCTCCCGCTGCCGCAGGTGCCGGTCCGATGACCACCACCGAAAGCCGGACCACCGCGCGGGAGTACGAGGTGGGCGCGCTGAGCGACCTGACCCCGGGCGAAGGCCGCACCTACACGGCGGGCGGACGGCAGATCGCCGTGTTCCTGCTCGGCGACGGCACCGTCCGGGCGCTGGACGCGGTGTGCCCACACCGGGGCGGACCGCTCGCCGACGGCCAGATCGACCCCGACCTCGTCGTGTGCCCCCTGCACCAGTACGCGTTCAGGTTCGACACCGGACGGTGCACCGCACCCGGCATCGACCCCGTCCACATCTACCCCGCGCGGGTGCACGACGGCCGGATCGTCGTCACCGTCGGGTGAGCGACGGGTGGCTGTCACGCCACCAGCAGTACACGTACAGCGTCAGCGCGGCGACGAGGGCGGTGACCACCCAGATGGTCACCGCCACGTCGACCCACGACCCGATCGGCGGCGAACCCGGCAGGATGCCTCGCAGCGGAACCACGGCGAACAGCATGGCCGCCATCCAGGCGAGCATGTCGGTTTCGACTGCCCGGCGCCGCCGGAACGTCTGCACCGCGACGAACGCGGCGAGCACCGCGAGGACGACCATCATCAGCAGCAGGATCGCCGCATACACCAGAGTGCCCCCGGTGCGCACGAACACCACCTCGGTGCCGTCCACCCCCTCGGGGAAACCGAGCTCCGGGGCCGCCACGACCGCTCTACGGTCGATCGACCACCCGTCGATGCGGCCGTCGATCAGCACCGCCGACGGCACCGGCTCCCGCTCCGCTCCCTCCCCCACGTCGACCTCCACGACGACCGGCGTGACGTCGAAGACGTCGAACGGCCAGCGGATCGCCTGCCCCCGCGCCAGCAGTTCCACCGGGTAGGCGACAGGCACGGTGTGAGCCGGGAAGAACAACTCCGACTGCGCGACAGCCGGCACGAGCAGCACACTCAGCGGCACGGCGAGCGTGGCCCCGTTCGCATCGAGGAACGACTCCCCGGGATAGATGGTGACCTCCGCATGCACCCGGTCGACCGTCGGCTGCAGCGACTTCATCGTCACCACCACGAGCACCGAGTCGGCAGCCACCTCCACGGGCCGCCACTCCCGCCGTTCGTGCGAACTCACCCCGAACAGGAGGAGTACGCCGGCATACACAGCGATCGCCGCCGCCACCAGCGACATCAGCACAGACCGGCGAGACGGGCGATTCGGACGCGGCGCAGGCACTCCCGGACTGTAGTCCGCAGGTGCCGCCCGGGGGTCTTTGCTTTGTTTGTTGGCGAGTTGTCGTGGGAGGGGTAGCCGTAGCATCCGCCGGAAATCGGGCGGATTTGGCGTATCCGACTGGTGGGCACGGGGTTTCGAGTTCGGCATGCGCTGTCGACTGGTTGGTGCTTGACTGCCGATGATGATGTTGGTCGGTGTTGGTAAAGGCTGGGGTCGTGGCGACGCGGATGTTCGCGGACGAGGAGTTGGAACGACTGCGGGGATTCCCGGAGATCAGCCGCGAGGAGCTGTTCCGGTACTTCACGCTGACGCCTGCGGATCTGGCGTTCGTGGATCCGGGCCGGGGCCGGGGCCCAGCCGAGCGGCTGGGCTTGGCGATCGCGTTGTGTACGCTGCCGTGGCTGGGATTCGTGCCGGATCGGCTGGTCACGGCTCCGCCGGTGGCGGTGGCTCGTGTCGCCGAGCAGTTGCGGTTGGATCCGGTGGTGATCGGTGCCTACGGCAGGCGAGCCAAGACCCGCACCGAGCATGTGCGCCTGGCCGCGCGGTACCTGGGATGGCGTGCGGTCGGTGCGCTCGAGTTCAAGGAGCTCGATGAGTTCCTGCTCGCGCGGGCGATGGAGCACGATTCCCCGACTCTGCTGTTCCGGCTGGCGTGTGAGTATCTGATCTCGGCGAAGGTGATCCGGCCAGGCCCGGTCACCGTGGTCGAGCGGGTCGCCCACGCCCGCCACCAGGCCCAGACCGAAACCTATGACCGGCTCGCTCACGAGTTCACTGCGGCGCGGTGCGCGGAGTTGGACGGCTTGCTTGTCACCGACGCTTCGCTGGGGATCTCGCGGTTGCGGTGGCTGTCGACCGGGCCGGTGGAGGCCTCGGCGGCCGCGGTCCGCGCCGAGGTCGACAAGCTGGGTTTCCTGCGCGGGTTGGGCGCTGATCGGCTGGATATGTCGGTGCTGCCCGCCGAGCGGCGCCGGTTTTTGGCCACGATGGGCCGGCGCCTGAGTCCGCAAGCGCTGCAACGTCGGGATCCGCAACGCCGGTATCCGATCCTGCTCACGGTGCTGGCCCAGTCCGGCACCGATGTCCTCGATGAGGTCGTGGCGTTGTTCGATCAGGCGATCTCGGTGAAATTCGGTGCTGCCGAACGGAAGATGCAGCAGCGGCTGGCCGAACGAGGGAAGACTGGAGAGGACCGTCAGGCGCTGCTGGACGATCTGTTGGAAATCGTCACCGACCCCGGCGTTCCGGATGAGGAGATCGGTGCGCTGATCCGCGGCGAGAAGATCGGGTGGGAGCGCCTGCGCGCGGCGATCGCCCAGGCCAAGCCCAGGTTGCCGCGTGATCACGGGCATCTGGCGGCGTTGGATTCCTCCTACAACTACCTGCGTCAGTTCACCCCCGCGGTGCTCGAAGCGGTGCGCTTCTGCGGCGGTACCGCCGCGACCGAGTTGCTGATCGCGGTGAACATGCTGCGCGAGTTGAACGCGACCGGGCGGCGCAAGGTCTTCGATGACGCCCCGACCGGGTTCGTGCCGATGAAGTGGCGCGGCTACCTCGACGAGGCCCGCAAATCCGGCAGCGCGACCGCGTATCGGCACTACTGGGAGTTGTGTGTGCTGCTCGGATTGCGTGACGGGTTGCGCAGCGGGGATGTGTTCGTGCCGGGCTCGCGCCGTTACGCCGACCCGGCCGCCTACCTGCTCACCACCGGGCAGTGGGAACCGCAACGCGTTGAGTTCTGCGGCCTGGTCGGGCGATCCGCCGATCCTGGCGTCGCGCTGGCCACCGTGGTCGCCGAACTGCACGACGCTCTCGGTGAGCTGGAGGAGGTGCTGGCCGGCGGGGACGGCCCGGTCCGGCTGGACGAGGGCGGGGATCTGGTGATCTCGCCGCTGAGCGCGGAAGATGTTCCCGCCGAGGCGATCACGCTCAAGGCCGAGCTGACCGAAATGCTGCCGTTCGCGCCGATCGTGTCGCTGCTGATCGAGCTGGACAAACGCACCGGCTACCTGGACTGCTTCACCCACGCCGGCGGTCAGGCCACCCGGACGCCGGAGCTCAAACGCAACCTGATCGCGGTACTGCTGGCGCACTCGACGAACCTGGGGTTGACCCGGATGGCCGAGGCGTGCGGAATCACCTACGACATCCTGGCCTGGACCGACGAGTGGTATGTGCGCGAGGAGACCCTGCGCGCGGCCAACCTGGTACTGGTCGGCTACCACCAGCGGCTGCCGCTGACCGCGGTGTTCGGCGCCGGAACACTGTCGTCGAGCGACGGGCAGCGTTTCCCGACGCGCGGTAAGTCGACCACGGCGCGGCCGTTGAGCCGCTATTTCGCCAGCGAGGGCCTGTCGACCTACACCCATGTCAGCGACACCCACGCCACCTACGGCACCAAGGTCATCGTGGCGACCAAACGCGAAGCCCACTACGTGCTCGATGAGATCCTGGGCAACGCCACCGATCTGCCGATCACCGAGCACGCCACCGACACCCACGGGGTCACCCTGGTCAACTTCGGGTTGTTCGACCTGCTCGGGATGCAGCTCTCGCCACGGATCCGGGATCTGGGGCGGATCACCCTGTACCGGCCGGGCCCGCGCGCCGAGGCCGAGGCCCGGTTCCCGCACGCGGGCCCGCTGATGACCCGCAAGGCCAACCTGGGTTTGATCGCCGAGCACTGGGACGATCTGCTGCGGTTGGCCGGATCGCTGAAGTTCGGGCACGCCACCGCGTCGCTGTTGGTCGGCAAGCTGTCGGCGTCGGGGCGGCAGAACACCCTGGCCGCGGCGCTCAAGGAGTACGGGGCGCTGCGGCGCACCATTTACGCCGCGAGATACCTCTCCGATCCGGACTACCGGCGCAAGATCTCGCGGCAGCTCAACAAGGGCGAGTCGCTGCACGCGCTGCGCCGCGACCTGCTCTATGCCCATGAGGGGATGATCCGGGCGCGCCACCTCGAGGACCAGACCGAGCAGGCCTGGTGCCTGACCTTGACGACCAACGCTGTGATCGCCTGGACCACAGAGTATTACGGGTTCGCTGTCGAGCAGATGCGCCGGACCGGGCAGCGTATCGATGACGAGGTCCTGGCCCACATCAGCCCGGCCCACAGTGCCAACATCAACTTCTTCGGCGCGATCGAGGTCGACATCGACGCCGAGCTGGCCCAGCTGGGCCCGACCGGGTACCGGCCGCTGCGGGTGCGCGACACCTTGTTCTGACCGCGCGGAACCGGGGCCCGTGGTTACGGCGTGGCGATGTCGATAGCGGTGTCTGCTGGCGTGGGTGTTCGGTGGGCGGTGAGGAAGTTGTCGACGAGCCGGGTGCAGTCGTCGTGGTCGATGCTGCGTAATCCGGTGAGACGGGCGAACACGATCGGGCCGAGGAGTTCGATGATGGCGAAGGTGGTGTCGAGCTCGCCGAGCATCGCGCGGGCCTCGGGACTGGTGAGGATCTGGTCGAACGGGTGGCGGTACTGCTCGATGACGCGCGCGCGCAGCGAGGTGACCGCGGCCGGGTCGGGGTGGTCCTCGCCGATGGAACCCATCGCCAGCCAGGCCAGGGTGGTCATCTGCACCGGAGCCTGTTCGATGAGGTCGGCCTGGCTGGCGAGCAGCGCCAGGAGCCGCTCACGCACGGGCCCGGTGCCGGTCGGTGTGTCGACCTGGGGAAGTAGTCGTTCGAAAGTCGCCGCGAGCAGCTGGGTGGTGCTGCCGAAGTGCCGGTAGAGGGTGGCGCGGGCGACCTTCGACACGCGGGTGACCGCCTCGACGGTGACCGCCTCGACACCGCCGGTGGACAGCAGATGGGTGGCCGCGTCGAGCAACCGGTTGCGTGAGCGCGCCAGTCGCGGATCGGCCTGCTCGTCGTCCGCGGCGAGCGGGTCGGTCGCCGCCGGGCCTGGGTCGGTCATGGACGCGCCTTCCTCCGAATTCGTGTCGTTGAACTCTTGATATGGGTGAACTCTATCCCACCCCCCAACCACTATGATACGAATGGTCTCGTACAGATACCGTTGGTCTTCAAAGTCGGGGAGGTGCCGGTGGCCACACCCGGAACGGACACTGTCGAGATCGCCCGCTGGACCAGGGCCCAGTGGTGGATGCTGGCGGTGTCGTGCCTGGCGGTGGCGCTGGTGGTCGCGGCGATGGCGGCGTTGTATTCGGCGTTGCCGCAGATCGCGCTTGCGACCGGGGCCACCCAAGCCCAGCTGACCTGGATCGTCGACGGCTACACGCTGGTGCTGGCGTGTCTGGTGCTGCCCGCCGGCGCCGTCGGTGACCGTTACGGGCGCCGCGTGGTGCTGGTGGTGGGGTTGGTGGTGTTCGCCGCCGCCTCGGCGCTGCCGCTGCTGCTGTCCGACCCGGCCTGGTTGATCGCGACGCGCGCGCTGGCCGGGGCAGGCGCCGCGCTGGTGATGCCCTCGACGCTGTCGATCCTCACTGCAGGGTTCGCCCCCGCTCATCGCGGCCGGGCGGTGGGGATATGGGCCGGGGTCGCCGGATCCGGGGCGATACTGGGGATTCTCGGTGCCGGGGTGCTGCTCGAACGATGGTCGTGGCTATCGGTGTTCGTAGGGTTGACCGTGGCCGGGGCGGTGCTGGCGGGGTTGGCGTGCACCATCGCCGAGTCCCGCCAGCGCGAGCATCCGCAGGTGGACTGGGTGGGCGCGGTGGCGGTGGCGGTCGCTGTCGCGGCGATCGTGTTCGCCGTGATCGAGTTCCCCGCGCGCGGCTGGGCCGACCCGCTCGTCGCCGCCGCCGCCGGGGTCGGCGTGGCCGCGACGGCGGCCTTCGTGGTCGTCGAGCTGCGCTCGGCGGCGCCGCTGCTGGATGTGCGGTTGTTCGCCCGCCGTGGTTTCGGTGCCGGGTCGCTGTCGGTGACCATCCAGTTCCTGGTCACCTTCGGGGTATTCCTGCTGCTTGTGCAGTACCTGCAGCTGGTCTTCGGTTACGGGCCGCTGGCCTCGGCGCTGGCGTTGGCGCCGATGGTGGTGCCGCTGGTCGTGATCTCGGTGATCGCGCCGTGGCTGTCGAGCCTGGTCGGGTTACGGGTGATGACCGTGGCCGGCCTGCTCACCATCGCCGCCGGGCTGGTGCTGGTGAGCCGGCTGACACTCGCCGCGCACTACCTCGACCTGCTGTGGCCGCTGCTGATCATGAGCGCGGGCCTGGGATTGTGCACCGCGCCGGCGACCTATGCCATCGTCGCCGACACCCCCGAGGCCAAACACGGGGTCGCCGCCGCGGTCAACGACGCCGCCCGCGAGATCGGCGCCGCGATCGGGATCGCCGTGGCCGGCAGCGTGCTGGCCGCCGGCTACACCCACCGCATCCAGCCCGCCCTGCCCCAGTTGCCCGAGCCCGCCCGCGGCCCGGTCGCCGATTCCCTGGCCGCGGCGCTGCAGGTCGCCGACCAGGCCGGACCGGTGGCCGCACCGCTGGCCGAGTTCGCCAAGGCCGCGTTCGTGCACGGCAGCGGCCAGGCCGCGCTCGCCCTGGCCGCCCTCACCACCGTCGGGGCGATCGTGCTGGCAGTACTGGCCCCCGGCCGCGCACCACGCCGCCGATACATCTCGACCATTTCCCCCGCAAAACACGCTCCCTTCTCGTGAAAGACGCCCGTCATGACGGCCTATCGCACGATCATCGTCGACACCGACGGATCCGACCGCTCCTACCGTGTGGTCGACCACGCCGCCGAACTCGCCCACGCCACCCACGCCCGGCTCCTGATCATCTGCGCCCGCCACCACATCGACGCACGTGAGCTCGGGGCGGACCTCGACCGGCTCGGACCCGACGCCTACCAGCTACGCGGCACCACTCCCACCGAGGCCATCCTGCGGACCGCCCACCAGCACGCCCTCGCCCACGGCGCCACCGACATCGAAACCCACATCCTGTCCGAACCCGCCCCGCACGCGCTGCTGCACCTGGCCGCCGCCACCGGCGCCGACCTCATTGTCACCGCCGATCCCCACCGGCCACCGCTGCTGGCCCGGCTGCTGACTACCCCACCGATCGAGCTCGCCCGCAAAGCCCACTGCGACATCCTCTTCACCACCGCACGGTAGACACACCCCACAGAAAGCGCCCATGACCGAGAACACACCCAGCACCCATACACCCGAGCCCCGACAGGTCCCGGACTGGATTCCCGCCTTCCCTGTGCTCGCACCCGACTCCGCCGACCTGCCACCCCACCACGACCACTGCCTCGGCTGCGGACCGGCCAACCCCCACGGCCACCAGCTACGCGCCCGCCGCGACGCACACGGCGTCCACGCCCACCACCGCTTCGACTCTCGCCACGTCGGCGCCCCCGCGATCGCCCACGGCGGCGCGGTCGCCACCGTCCTCGACGAACTGTTCGGACTCTTGCTCTACACCGTCGGGGAACCCGCGGTCACCCGCCACCTTGCCATCGACTACCTCGCCCCGATCCTGCTCGACACCCCTTACACCCTCCGCGCCCACATCCACGCCCGCGACGGCCGCAAACTCCACCTGCAAGCCACCATCGAAAACGACCACGCCCACGTGATCACCACCGCCACCGCCCTGTTCCTCACCGTCGACGTCAACCACTTCCTCACCCACAACACACCCCCACACACCGATAACACCCCCTGACCTGTTCCGTAACCGGATCGGCCACCGGAACACCACGCAGAGCCAACGTCGGCCCAGCTCACCGGTGTTCCGTAGAGGTGTTCCGCTGACTGTGCCGGTCAACCCCCGCTATCTGGAACACTTTCGGCATGGGTGAGCCGTTCCGCGTCGGATACTGCCGCTGCTCCACCGACGAACAAGACGTCGAGATCCAAACCGAGCAGCTATTGGCGCTCGGAGTGCCGCGTGAGCGGATCTTCATCGACAAAGGGTTCTCCGGGACCACCCGCAAGAACCGGGCCGGGCTCGACAACGCACTCGCCGCCGTCACCTCCGCCGCGGCGGCCATCGACGGGCGACAGGTAGTGCTGACCACGCCGAAGTTCGACCGATTCGCACGCAACATGGCCGAAGCAGGCCAGACCCTGACCGAACTGCGCGAGCGCGAGGTGCTGTTCGGACTCGGGAGCTCGATCTACGACTGGAACGACCCGTTCGGCAAGCTCTTCCTGCAAACCTTGGCCATGGTCGCCGAATTCGAGGCCAACCTCAACCACCTACGCACCCGCGAGGGCATGGCCAAGGCCCGCGCGAAAGGCAGGCTCAAGGGCAAGCAGCCGAAACTTCCTCTCACGGCACGGAAAACAATCCACCGCCGCTACCACGACCCCGCCGACGACGCGAGCCTGGCGGACCTGGCCGAGGAATACAGCGTCGGCCGCTCCACCATCCACCGCATCGTCAGCAGTGCTGCACCACGAGCCTGAGAATTCACCAGCCTGTCGTCAGGATCCCGCTACTTTGCACTTCCTGACAACCTTGGGTTGCGGGCCCTTACGTCCCACACGAGTTCTGGCCCGAATCGGATCGTCGGCGAGCTGGGCGGATACGCCGCGCCCGCCAGGAGCCGGTGGCGAGACAGACGATCGTTTCGACCCAACAGGCCGAGCGGATCACCGACCGGGCACTACGCCATATCCGCCCGATTTTCGGCAAATGCTACGGCTACCCCTGGGAGCGAGGAAGGTTTCGGTAATTTTGTATGTTCCGTATTGTTCGGAATAATTCCCGTCGTTCCGGGCGACCGCCGAGTCGGCCTCCACTTCGCACCACCCTCGACGTCCTCACATGGCTTCGCCGGCTCGGGACCGACCGGACGGAACATCGGCCTCCGGATTCTGCTGTTCCGAGACTCTGCGCCTCGTCGCCTGCCGCTCCGCTCCCCCTGCACTACGGGCCGAGAACGAGTGTTCGCAAATTGTTGGGCTTCCGTGTCGTACCGATTACCTATGGTGGGGACATGACCGCGTCCGCACCGCTCGCAGAACCAGCCGACAGCGCGACGGGCCCCCGCCCGGAGCGGCCCATCGACATCTACCGCCGCGCCATCGCCGTGGTCGAGGCGTGCCTGCCCCTGGGCTGGACGGTCACCTCCGACCGCCCCCGCTCCCCCGCGGCCCCCGACCGGATCCTCGTGACCGCGCCCGACGGCGAATCGGTGTCGTACGCGGTCATCGCGTCCCGCGGCGTCCTCAGCGGAGACGTCGCGCGCATCGCCGCGGAACTGTCCGAGTCCGACCGCGGATTCGTGTGCGCTCACTATCTCTCCGATCCGGTCCGCCGCCAGCTCGATCAGCACGGCATCTCGTACTCCGACGCGACCGGGAATCTCACGCTCGTCGCGTCCCGTCCGGCGATGTGGGTGCGCAACCGCGGCGCCGACGCCGACCCGTGGCGCGGGCCCGGCCGGCCGTCGGGCGTGCTCACCGGCGAACCGTCCGAACGCGTGGTCCGGGCGCTCGCCGACTTCACCGGGGAGATGTCCGTACCGGAACTGATCCGGCTCTCCGGTGCCTCCACCGGCGCCACCTACCGCGTCGTCGAGGTCCTCGGGGAACGGGAACTGATCCGCCGCATTCCGCGCGGCCCGATCACGATGGTGCACTGGGAGAAGATGCTGCGCGCGTGGGCTGCGGACCGTAAGCCTTGCGTCACAAGGGGATTCGCCGCGCCCGACGGCATCGGCACGGTACGGGCGGATCTGTCCGAACCGCTCGACCTGAGCTATGCGATCACCGGTCTCGGGGCCACCGACTACGCAGGCGCCGAGGTCCTCGAGGTGTACGCCGACGACCCGGACACGTTCGCCCAGGCCCTGGGTCTGCGCCCGGTCGACCGCGGCGCCGACGTCGTGGTGGCCACGCCGTGGTCGCCGGTGGTGTTCGAGCGGATGGAGCGACGCGACGGACTACGCTTCGCGGCACCGTCCCAGGTCTATGCGGACCTGCTGGCCGGACCGTTCCGCAATCCGAACGCCGCCGAACACCTGCTCGCGGCGCTCACCGCCGACCCGAGCGCGTGGCGCCGGCCCGTGGGGCGCACCTGACCGTGGTCAGAGGCCGAGCGCGGTGACGGCATTGCCGGCGAGTCCGGCGTGCTGGCGGCTGTAGAGCGCCACCATCCGCTCGTCGGCGTGCCCCGTCTGCGTCATGATCGTCTGGGTCGTGGCTCCGTTGCGGACGGCCTGGGTGACGAACCCCGCGCGCAGGCTGTGCCCGCCCAAGGTGGCAACCACCTCGGGCGCGAACCCCGCCTGCCGCGCCCGGCGCTGGATCATCGAGTGCACCGACTGCCCGCTCAGGGCGCCGCTGCCGACGGCACCGGTGCGGTGGATCGTGCGGAACAGCGGCCGTTCCACACTCCCCGTCCCCGGCGCGACACCGCGGCAGCAGTGCTCGTCGCCGGCGGCACACTCGTCGCTCACCAACTCCCGCACCGCCGCCCCACCGTCCGCGTCCCATGCGTCGAGCACCTCGCGCCAGCGCCGGTAGGCGCACACCGGGCAGGTCTGCGGATCCCGGCCGTACGGGAGCGTGACGGTGCGCCCGCGCGCGTCCCGATCCGCCTTCGAGCGACGAATCGTCACGTACAACCCGTCGGACCGATGGGCGACGACATCGGACATGGCCAGTGCCGACAGTTCCGACCGGCGCATCGCACCGGCGAGCCCCAGCAGTAGCAGGGCGGAGTCGCGGCGCTCGGCTACCCGATCCGGCCACTCGGTGGCGGCGGTGCGCATCGCTCCGACGATCGCCCGGATGTCGTCGGTGAGCAGGGGTGTGCGGCGCGCCGGTGGCGCCGCACGGGTCCGCCGGATGCCCCGCACCACGTCTCGCACGGCCTCGTGGTGTCCCGGCTTCGGCAGTCCCGCCAAGGCGTGCATCTTGTTGATCGTCGCGACCCATCGCGCGAGGGTCGACGGGGCGTACGCCCACCGCCCGTCGGGTCGCAGTTCGCCCGACTTCTCGGTCAGGTACCAGCCCACGAGTTCGGGCGCGGCCGGAAGGGGGACGTGACCGACGGTGTCGCACCATCGGGCGAACTTGTTCCAGTCGCTGGTCACGGCGGCGCGGGTGTTCTCCGATGCGGCCTTGGCGCGGAGCCGGCGCATCGCCTCCTCCACACCGGGGGGAAGCGCCGGCGCAGGCAGTGGCGACTCGGGGGAATCATTGCCCGGCAACTGATTCGTCACGGTGACACCACTCCTCTGCCCGACCCTTCGCGCACGGACGATACGCGTCGATCGCGCCCCTCGCGTCGACGACACCGGCTGGCGCGTCGTGCCCGGCTCGGGGGTGCGACGCACGCACCCGTGCGGCGCCCCGGGCAGCAGCTGTTCCCGCCGGTCAGCGCGCGGGCGTGTGCGACCGGCCCGGGACTCGACCGTGACGGGCCTCGACTGCCTGCCGTGTCTCCTCGGCGATCAGGTCCGCGTTGATCCGGGCGGCGACGGCCGCGCCTGCCGCCGCGGCGGCACCCACCTGGGCGACGGGATCGGTGACGTTACCGGCAACCCAGACGCCGGGGACGTCGGTGCGGCCGGTCACGTCCGCCGGAATGTGCTCTCCCACCCCGGCCGGATGCTGCGCCGGCCGCACCCCGAGGGGCGCGAGAAAATCGGCGCGCACCACCATCCGCGGCGCGACCACCAGCGCCTCCCGGGCGATCATCCGGTCCCCACGCAGCCGTACCCCCGCAAGTCGGTCGTCGACGGTCTCCACTGCCACGACTTCACCGTCGATCACCCGGACGCCACGCGCGGCCAGTTGCTCCGCCTCCTCTGCGGCGGGCCCCGGCGCCGTGTGGGTGAAGAAGGTGACGTCGGCGCTCCACTGCCGGAACAGCAGGGCCTGGTGCACGGACATGGGGCCGCTCGCGAGCACGCCGATCGCCTGGTCGCGGACCTCCCAGCCGTGGCAGTACGGGCAGTGCAGCACGTCTCGTCCCCACCGTGCCCGCAGGCCGGGTACGTCGGGCAGGTCGTCGACCGCCCCGGTGGCCACCAGCACCTGACGCCCCCGGGTCACCCGGCCGTCGGACAGCGCCACCTCGAACCCGCCGTCTCTGCGGGTGACAGCATCCACGCCGGCGCGCACCACGTCACCGCCGTATCCGCGGACCTCGCCCCGGCCGCGCTCGAGCAGTTCGGCCGGCGGGATCCCCTCGCGGCCCAGCAGCCCGTGCACACCCGTCGCCGGTGCATTGCGCGGCGCACCCGCGTCGACGACGACCACCGACCGTCGCGCGCGGGCGAGCATCAGTGCCGCATTCAACCCGGCGGCTCCCCCGCCGATCACTACCACGTCGTATCCGTATCCGAGCACGTCGCTCATCTCGACCACCTCCACGACGACTGTGCGTGCCGACCCGAAGGTCTGGCAACATAATTTGCCGATATGGCAAAATTGCCGCATGGACGATCTCGACCAGGCGCTCGCGACGGTCGGACCCCGGCTCCGCGCGCTGCGGCGTACCCGCGAGACGACGTTGACCGATCTCTCGGCGGCGACGGGCATCTCGGTGAGCACCCTGTCCCGACTCGAGTCCGGGACCCGCCGACCGACGCTCGAGCTGCTGCTGCCCCTGGCCAGAGCGCACGGGGTGACGCTCGACGAACTGGTCGGCGCCCCGCCGACGGGCGACCCGCGCATTCACCTGCGTCCCGTCACCCGGCACGGCATGACCATGGTGCCGCTCACCCGGCGAGCCGGCGGGATCCAGGCGTACAAGCTGGTGCTCCCCGCCGACAGCAGCCGCGGGGAACCGGATCCCCAGACCCACGAGGGGTACGAGTGGCTCTACGTCCTCGACGGACGGCTACGGCTCGTCCTCGGTGAGCACGACCTGGTTCTCTCCCCCGGGGAGGCGGCCGAGTTCGACACTCGCGTGCCGCACTGGTTCGGCGCCGCCGGTGCCGAACCGGTCGAGTTCCTCAGCCTGTTCGGCAAGCAGGGTGAACGAGCGCATCTTCGCGCCCGTCCGGCCACGAAACCTGTTCCGCGCCAGTCCGATCCGTAGAGATCTCCCGCTCCCGTGTGGGCACGGAAGGGCCGATGGTTCACCGCTGAGCCCCGGCACGGAACCCCTCCCCGCTTTTCGCCCACCCACGGCGTTCTGACTCACTATAAGAGGGGGTTATGACGATCATGCCCGATCCATGCATATATGCGAATCTATGCGCCCTTTCGGAGGTCGACTGGATGGGTCTTCGTAACGTTTCGAGTTTCGTCCGCATAGCACCAGTTATCTAACTGCTATTATTTTTTCTCATTCATTTCGTTTCGTAATTCATTTCGTTTTAAGACACGTACACTGCGGCCCATAGGACGCGCCGGGGCCCGTATTCAGCCCGCCGGAAGGCCCCCTCCTCGTGTGCTCGGCTGGTGAGCTCGGTCGAGAAAGAGCTGGGCAGTGATTCGGCTAATCAAGGAATTCCGTAGGCAGCCGATTCCACTAACGCCTCCTGGCCTCTCCCTCCCCCTGATAGATATGGCGGCAACCACCGACCGAGATGAGGAATCCGTGAGCGAAGCGAGCACCGGCGACTCCCTGCCCGACCAGCGCATGCCCGACCAACGCATGCCCGACGCGCGCCCGAAGCCGGGACGGCCGCGCAAGTACGCGTCCGCCGCAGACCGGGTCCGGGCCTACCGAGAACGCGAACGGCAGAAGAGGGAGGCGGCCTCCCTGGCCGAGCTGACCACTCCCCCGGGCCCGGCCGAAGCAGCCACCAACCTGGCGTCCGCCGTCGCCGCGCTCCGCACCCTGAACGCGACGTCGCTCGCGCAGTACAACGCCGTCGCCGCGCAGATCACCGCGGCCGTCGACAAGCTCACCGACCCGGACGCACTCGAGGCGCAGATGACCCGGGCCACCACGGAGCTGGCGAAGGTGAAGGCGGACGCGGATGCCAGGATCGCCCGCCTGCGCGAGCAACTCGCCCAGGCAACCGAGGACCGCGACAACGCGGAGGCCGCCGTCGAGGCCGTCGACCGCGAGCTGGCGGACGCCCGCGCCGCGCACGACACCCGGATCCGGGACCTCAAGACCGCGCATCGCGACGAGTCGACACGAGCGGCCGAGGAGCACGCGGACACACTGCGCACCTGGCAGGAACGCATCGACGCCACCGCGGCCGCGCACGCCGCGGAGATCGCCGAGTACCGGTCGACCGTCACCACCCAGCAACAGCAGCTCGCCCGGCTCGAATCGGAGCTCGCGACCCTGCGTGACGAACTGGCGCACACCCGCGCCGCGGCGGAGAAGGAGGCGGCCACGGCCGCCGCGGCCGTGGCCCGGCTCGACACCGATCTCACGGCGGAACGCGCCCGCGTCGAGGAACTGCGCGGCGCCCTCGAGGAGGCTCGCGTCGCGGCGGCCGCCGCGCGGGCCGCCGAGACCGCGGCCCGCGATCGAGGCGACGAACTGCGGGCCGAGATCGTCGACCTGCGCGGCGAGCGGGACCGGCTCCGGGGCGAGCTCGCCGCGGCACACGCCGCGGCGGCCGAGACCCGCCGCGAGGCGGACCCGACGGAGACGACGCCGGCCGAGAGCTGACCGAGCGGCGACGTTCCCGACCCCGGCGACGACCGGACGCCCACGCGAGGCACGGCGGCGCCTCCCGCCCCGGGTGTGGCACGCACGGCACCGGGGGTTGCGTGGCACGTGGGCCGCCCCCGCCTACCCTGTCACGGTGAACGAAACGCAGCCGCCCGCCGGGCACACCGACCCGGGGCCCGGGGTGCAGCACGATCGGCTCCGGTTGTTCTCGTTCGCCACGGCCGAGAAGCGGGCCGAGTACCTCTGGGTGCTACGGGCTTTCGACATCGCTCGGGCCAACTACGTCGTGCTGCTGCACGCCGCCGAGGTCGCGGCGATCCTCGAGCGGACCGGCTCGACGGATCCGGCGGCGGCACTGTCCGCTCAGGACGTGGCGCCCCTCCTCGAGCAGCTGCACGCCTGGGGGGTGCTCGAACGCAGCTACGACGGCACCCGGGTGGCGTCGCTGGCCGAGTACCGCAACCGGCACTACGTGTATCAGTTCGGCCGGGCCGGCTACCACGCCTTCCGGGCGGTCGAAGAGGTGCTGAGCGCGCGCGGCGAGGACGCGTCGCTGTCGCGTCTCGCCCTGGCGGATCTACTGGCCGACCTGACCGAGCTGGCGGCGGCGAACGACGCCGGGGACGGCGAGCTCGTCTACCGCAAACTGTCGCGGCTGGACACGACGTTGTCGGACATGGCCGAGCGGGCCGCCGGGTTCTACCTGATGCTCGGCGACCTGGTGCGCACCACCGAGGTCACACCCGAGTCGTTCCTGGCGCACAAGGATGCGGTGCTGGCCCACATGCGGGAGTTCAGCACCGACCTGGCCCGCTACGGTCCTAAACTCGCGGCGGCGCTGGCGCGGGTGCAGGAGACCGGGATCGACCGCATGCTCGGGTTCGCCGCCGCGCACGACGAGCGGATGCTGTTGTCCGTGGCCGAGCGGCACGCGGACTGGCGGGCCCGGTGGCGTGGGCTCGAGCGGTGGTTCGTCGGCGCCGCCGACGTGCCCAGCGAGTCGGAGCGGCTCCGGGACGGCACGATGAGCGCGATCGCGGCGGTGCTGGCGCTGCTGCGGCGATTGACGGAGACCCGCCGGGGCGGGGTCAGCCGCGAATCGCAGCTGCGGCACCTGGCCGCCTGGTTCGCGGCCGCGCCGGACGAGCAGTCGGCGCACGCGCTGTTCGACGCGGTGTTCGACCTGGGCCGCCCGCGGCACTTCTCCGTCGTGCATCCCGACCCGGAGACGGTCCCGGTGACGACGTCGTGGTGGGACGCGCCACCCGTGCCGATCGCCCGGACGCTGGCCGAGACCGGGCGCACCCCGTCGGCGGGAGCGCCGGCGCGGGTGCAGCGCAACGAATCCGGGATCCGGCGGTTGCGGGAGCGGCAGCTGGCGACGCAGCGGGCGCGGGCCGAGGCGGCACGCTCCCTCGCGGCGGGCGGCGTGGACGAGCGGGAGTTGTCCGAGCCGGAGACCGAGGTGCTGTTGGGTCTGCTCGACGCGGCGCTGTCGGCGCGGGTTCCGGTCAGCGGCACCGTGCCGGGTGCGACGGGCACCCAGAACGGGGTGCGGCTGACGCTGAGCCCGGCCCCGGAGGGCACGGTGGTCCGGACGGCGCGGGGCCGGCTGCATCTGGACGGGCTGCGGGTGAGCGTGCAGTGAGCGCCCGGCGGATCTCGCCGCTCGACCGGGATTCCTACCAGCGGGCGGCACGGCTGATCCTCTCGCACCACCTGGTGACCACCCGATACCCCGACCGGGCCGCGCTGCCCCTGCTGCGCCGGTGGGCGACGGAGCTGCGGGAGGACCTGCTCGAGTTGTTCGGGTACCGGCTCGAGGTGACCGAGACGACCGCGCGGTTGTTCACCGTCGCCGACCGGCTCGATCCCGGGGGCGGGGCGCGCTCGGTGACCGACCGGCCCTTCGACCGTCGCCGGTACGCATATCTGGCACTGGCGCTGGCGGCGCTGGGCCGCGCGGGCGGGCAGATCACCCTGTCGGAGCTGGCCGAGCAGGTCGCGTCCGAGGCGGGACAGGTGCCCGGGGTCGAACTGGCTCCCGAGCGGGCGACGGACCGGGACGCGTTCGTCGACGCGGTGGCGTGGCTGGCGGCGCGGGGGGCGATCGCACTGGCGGACGGCGACGCCGGGGGCTGGGTGTCGGACCCGGAGCGAGGTGAGGCCCTCTACGACATCGACCGGCCCGTGGTGGCCGCGTTGTTCCGGCCGCCGCGGGCGCTGCAGCACCTGCACTCGGTGCGGGGCCTGCTCGCCGCCGGTGACCGCCGCGACGGGGACCGGAGCGTGGGCACCGCGGAGGTGGCGCGGCGGGTGCGCCGGGCGCTGGTGCAGCGGCCGGTGGTGTATGCCGAGGAACTCGACGACGAGGCGCGGCTGCAGCTGGCGCTGCCGCGCACGACCGCGGGGATCGAGCTGTTGACGGGGCTGGTGGCCGAGCGCCGCGCGGAGGGCGTCGCGCTGGTGGACTCGTCGGGGCGGATGTCGGATCTGCGGTTTCCGGGGGTGGGGACGGTTCCGCAGGTGGCGTTGTTGCTGGCCGGGGAGATCTGCGCGCGGGTGTCGGAGCCGGGGTGCGAACCGGTGCGGTTGCCGCGGCCGGTGGACGCCGAGGCCGAGCTCGAGGCGGGATTGGACGCCGCGATCCCGGCGGCCGGGGTGTTCGCGCCGCTGGCGGGTGACGCGGCTGCGGCGGATGCGCCCCCGGGGCCGCGGCCGGCGCCGGCGCATCCGCTGGTCGAGGACAGTTGGCTGGCGGAGACGGTGGCGCGGCTGGCCGACGAGTTCGGCCGTACCTTCGCCGCGCAGTGGCAGGCCGATCCGGCCGGTCTGCTGGAGGCGGCGGTGACGGTGTTGGAGCGGCAGCGGCTGGTGGCCCGGGTGCCCGGCGGGGTGCTGGCGTTGCCGGCGCTGGCCCGGTTCCGGGGGGTGGTGGTGACGGTGCGCGAACGCGATCCGCGTCTCGCGCTGGCCGGCGAGGATTCGAACGAAGCGGAGATGTCGTGAGCAGTGCCCGTTTCCGGCCCACCCGGGCCGGGATCATCAACCTGTGGGACTACCGGGATCAGGAGTTCTCGTTCGCGGACGGTCGGCTGGTGCTGCGGGGGCCCAACGGGTCGGGCAAGACCAAGGCGCTCGAGGTGCTGTTCCCGTTCGTGTTCGACGGTCGCATCGAGCCGCGGCGGTTGAACCCGTTCGCCGGCGAGGAGCGCACGATGCGGTCCAACCTGCTGTATCAGGGGCAGGACAGTGCGTATTCGTATGTGTGGATGGAGTTCTGCCGCGGGCGCCGGGACGATCCGGAGGCGGTGACGGTGGGGGTCGGGATGCGCGCGGCGCGCGGCCACGACAAGGTCACGCGGTGGTATTTCGTCGTCGACGGCCGGGTCGGTGTGGACTTCTCGCTGCTGGATGCGGCCGATCGTCCGCTGACGCGGCGGCAGCTGATCGAGGAGGTCGGTGCCGATGCGGTCACGGACCGGCCGGTGGACTACCGGGCGGCGATCGATGCGCGGTTGTTCGGGCTCGGGATCGAGCGTTACGAGCAGCTGATCAACCTGATCCTGACGTTGCGCCGGCCGCAGCTGGCGAAGAATCTGGATCCGAAGGGGTTGTCGCAGGCGCTCACCGACGGGTTGCGGCCGCTCGACGAGCAGCTGGTGCTCGAGGCGGCGCGGTCGTTCGCCGACATGGAGGAGGTGTCCCGCACGCTGGAGTCGTTGGCGGCGGCCGACGACGCGGCGCAGAGGTTCGTCGCGGTGTATACGACCTACCTGGGTCAGCAGGCTCGCGCCGACGTGGACCGGCTGGGGGCCCGGCTGGCGGCGGTCGACGCCGGCACGTCGGAGTGGACGGCGTCGGTGGCGGCGTTCGAGCGGGCCGGGGTGGAGCGGGCGCTGACGCTCGAGCGGCTCGAGGTCGCGGAGCGGGACCTCGAGCAGACCCGCGCGACGCTCGAGGCGCTGCAGCGGTCGAGCGCGTACGAGGGTAAGCAGCAGCTCGACGATCTGGCGCAGGTGGTGGCGGATCTCGAGCGCACCACGGCCGGGCAGGCGGAGCAGGCGCAGCGCGCGCGGGTGGAGCTGGCGCAGCGTGAGGAGGAGGCGCGGCGGGCCGCGGAGGCGGCCGCGGACGCGGCGTCCGCGGCACACCGCGCCGAGGACGCGCTCGCCGGGGCGGCGCGCGATGCGGGTGTCGAGTGGGCGGGGCCGGGCGGGGACACCGGCGGTGACCAGATCGCGGCGACGGTCGCCGCGTGTGCGGAGGAGCGGGCCGCGGATGTGCGCGCGGTGCGGGCGGCGGTGGCGGCCGCGGAGGGGGCGTCGGCGGCGCGGGTGCGGGCGGAGGCCGCGGCCGAGCGCGCCCGGGCGCAGCGCGAGTCGGCCCGGGCGGCGGTGGACGCGGCGGACGCGGCGGTGGAGTCGGCCCGCGCGGAGGCGTCGACCCTGTTGCGGGAGTGGTGGACCGGTCATCGGGACGCATGGTCGGGGGTCGACGGGCCGGAGGAGCTGTTCGAGGCGCTGGCTGCGGCGATCGCGGCGGCCGGCGACGACGAGGCGGCGACACCGGCGGCGGTGCTGGCCGAGCGTACGGCATCGGTGGTCGAGGAGTTGCGGTTCCGCGGCCGTGGCCTGGAGGCGGAGATCACGCACGGACGGGAGCGGATCGCGCTGTTGGAGGCCGAGCGGGACATGATCGAGGCCGAGCGCGACGACGCTCCCCCGGCGTTCCCCGCGTCGACTTCGGGGACCGGCACGTCGGGCGCGCCGCTGTGGCGGCTGGTGCGGTTCGCGGACGCGGTGAGCGCGGAGGCGGCCGCGGGCCTCGAGGCGGCGCTGGAGGCGGCGAACCTGTTGACGGGCTGGGTGTGCGGCGGGGCGGGAGACGTGCCCGCGGGGGCGGCGGTGCTGGTGCCGGCGCCGGCGGCGCAGCGGCCCGTGGGCCGGACGTTGGCCGACGTGCTGGTCGTGGAACCGGATACCGGGGTGCCGGCCGAGCGGGTGCGGGAGGTGCTGGCGTCGGTCGCGGTGCCGGACGTGGTGACGGACGAGACCGGCCCGGCGGTCGACGAGCGTGGCGGCTACCGCCAGGGGGTGCAGCTGGGTCGGTACACGAAGGCGCAGGCCGAGTACATCGGGGCGACCGCGCGGGCCCGTCGCCGGCGCCTGCGATCGGCCGAACTCGACGCGGAGATCGCCGAGGTGCGGGCGCGGGTGGCGGACGCGGAGTCGGCGCGGGTGGCGGTCGGCGAACGGCTGGCGCAGCTGGATGGGGCCGCGTCGGCGGTGCCGCGCACCGGCGCGGTGCTTGCGGCGTTGCGGAAGGTCAGTGAGTGCGCGGGGGCGTTGCGCACCGCCGGGGAGGCGGCGGCCGCGGCGGACCGGGACCTCGATCAGGTGATCGCCGAATGCTCCGTGAAGGAGCGGCAGGTGCGGTCGGTGGCGGCCCGGCACCGGGCGCCGCACACGGTCCGCGAGCTCGAGCAGCTGGCGGCGGCGATCCGGTTCTTCGAGTCGCAGGGCCAGGTGTTGTTGCGTGCCCGGCGGGAGCGGGTGGCCGCGATCGAGCGGGCGCGGGAGGCGCAGGCGCGGCGCGACGACACCCGGGTGGCGGCCGGTGCGTCCGCCGAACGGGCGGTCACGGCCGAGGAGTCGCTGCGGCAACAGCAGCAGCGGCTGGCGACACTGCGTGAGGCGTTGGGCGCCGACGCGCAGCAGATCGACGCGCAACTCGCACAGGCCCGCGAACGGATCGAGGCGGCGCGGACGGAGCAACGCGCCGCGCGCCGCGCGCACGACGAGGCGGTCGAACGGCTCGGGAAGGCGGAGGCGGCGCATGTCGCGGCGGAGCAGGCGCTGCGGTCGGCGTTGACCGAGACGCGGGCCGATGCGGCACAGCTGGCGCCGTATGCGCGGCCGGATGTGCTGGCGCTGCTGGGGATCTCGGAGGAGCTGCGGTGGCCGTCGGCGGCAGTGGAGTGGCCGGCGCCGGAGCAGGCTCGGCTCACCCGGGCGGCCGGGGACGTGCCTGCGGTGCCCGCGGCGGTGGGGGCGCTGTACGCGGCGCTGGCGGCGGCGACGGCGACGGTCAAGGGCGGGGACGGGGCCCGCAAGGCGGCCCGGTCGGCGTTGACGGCGGCGTTGCAGGAGTTCGACGGTCAGCTCGCGGCGGCCGGTCAGGACTATCGGCTGCAGTGGGATGCGCCGGAGGGGTTGACGGTGGTGCGGGTGCAGGACGAGCAGGGGTTCTCGTCGGTGGCGGAGTTCGCGGTGCGGATCGGGGCGGCGCGGCGGGAGCAGGAGCTGCTGTTGACCGACGCGGAGCGGCGCATCCTCGAGGATGCGCTGTTGGCGGGCTTGGCGCAGCAGATCCACGAGCGCACCGAGGACGCGCGGGAGCTGATCGCCCGGATGGGGACGGAGATGCGGCAACGGCGCATGTCGTCGGGGACGACGGTGGGAGTGCGATGGGTGCTGGCCGATCATCTCGACGATCAGGCACGGGCGGTGTGCCGGCTGCTGGATCGGGAGGTGTCGGCGCTGGGTCCGGAGGAGCTGGCGCGGGTGCGGGCGCATTTCGCGGCGCGGATCCGGGCGGAGCGGGCGGCGCATCCGGAGCGGTCGTATCCGGAGATCCTGGCGACGACGCTGGACTACCGGCGGTGGCGGGTGTTCTCGTTCGGGTTGATCGGCGCGGACGGCACGGAGGATCGGTTGACGGTGGCGCGGCATTCGGCGTTGTCGGGGGGTGAGCAGTCGGTGTCGCTGCATCTGCCGTTGTTCGCGGCGGCGCACGTGATGCTGGATTCGGCGGATCCGCAGGCGCCGCGGTTGCTGGCGTTGGACGAGGCGTTCGCCGGGGTGGACGACAACGGGCGTGCGGAGTTGCTGGGGTTGAGTGTGCAGTTCGATCTGGATCTGTTCATGACCGGCTACGACCTGTGGATCACCTATGCCGGGGTGCCGGCGTGCGCGCACTACGATCTGGCGCATTCGGTGGCCGAGCACACGGTCGGGGCGACGCTGCTGGTGTGGTCGGAGGGCGGGTTGCTCGCCGAGCACGACGGGTCGGATCTGGCGGCGGCGCTGGGGTCGCCGGGGACGCGGCGGGTGCCGGCGCCGGTGAAGGGGGCGCTCGAGTTCGCGTAGGGGTGCGGGTACTCCCGGATCGATGCGGGAGGCGGCGCATCCCCCTCTGCTCCGATGCGTCGGGCTGGCCTTGTCTCTGGGCTGCGGGAGCCGGACAGGTATCGAGACGACTTGATATTCGGTTTTTCACATGGTTCCGCTGCGCTCGGATTCTTACGGTGCCATTGTGGCGCGTCGCGGACCGGTGGCCGCCGACATCGGGGCGGGCCTCCCGACTACGCCACATATCGTTCGTCGCCACCCGGTCGTCGGCGCTGCGCGCTCTCGAATCAAAGGCGACGTGGACGCCGAGGAGCTGACCGACCGGTACGTAAAGGCACTCCTGTCCGCACTCACTGGGAGCTACGGCGACAAGTGTGGGATCGTCTCGGACACCTTGGGGCACAATGGCTTCCGATTTCGGACGAGCTCCGGACTCTCGAGCAATTGTCCTGCCGGTCGCGCAGGACCGATCCACCGACGCCCACGGGCCGCGAGTAACGCGATCGGTGGTGCGTGGCCGCTGGCGGAACCAGTGGCACCCCTCCCCCAAAGCCGGTAAGGAAAGACGTACCGGTTGTGCGGCGCGACATCGTGCATCACGGATGACCAGGAAGAACCTTGACGGCAGCGGTACACAGCGACGACGGTCAGCACACTTTGTACATTCCTCAGTGTCGATACGTCACGTCGGGAATATCACCTCGGTTCGCAAGACGGCGCTGCAATCTGCGTTCCATTTCGCGGAGTTCGGCAAGGCGCGCTCGACCGCTCGACGTTTGGTCGTAGCCTTGTTTCTTTTCGTCTCGAATGCGCAACTGCACCGATGCGAGAATTCGTCGGTCGTCCGTCGGATCGGGTATCGCCGCATTCCCTGTAGTCTTCGTCTTCCTCTTCGGCTTCTTCTTGGGTGTCACGCCGGTGGTCGCCGGCACCTTGGCGGTACGCTTGGCGTCGGGTTGACTTGAGCAAGACTTCTCAGGGGTCTTGCCGGACTTCTTCTTCGACGGTTGTCGACGCACATTGTTGAGTGCGGTACGTGCCTTCGCAGCGGCTCTGCGGTGTTGTTCCTCTTCTGGGCTGTCCGAAGCGAAGGAACCACTGAGCGGACGCAGCCCCTTGGAGGCCAGATACTTCTCCGCTGTAGCGATGGTGCTTTCGTGTCTGACGCAACGTTTGCAGCGTTTGGGATCGGATCCGGCACGAGCGTTCGGCGAACCGCACCAACTGCACTTCGCGGGCCGCGCTCGCGGTGCACTTTTTCGGGGTGCATCCGGATCGACGACGGCACTCTTGATGTCCCGGGCACCCCACACGGGCGTACGTGCTTTGCTCGCGGGAGCACCGGTATGCAAATGGACCCCGGCTCGGCGCGCACGGACCATCTTGACCTCCGAACTCCATCGAACACGCATGCGGTTCACCGCAAACTACCTGATGCTGACCACACAATCGCGTAGACCGTTCGAGTGCAGCCGCTGCGTCCAACTGGCATGACCGCGTCAGGCCACCAGAGGCGGAGGTCCGACCGGTAGACCAAAGGCCCACCCAAGCAAGACAAGAGCAATCGAAGAGGAACCATCGATGCCCCCTCCAGAAATCAAATTCAACTATCTCGGCACAATTCACTCGCCGTTCAGCGGCGAGGCGGCCGAGACGGAGGACGGTCCGAACGACGGCGACCCAACCTTGCTGTTCGTCTATTACGGCAACGCTACCGTCTGGGACTACATCAGCCCTCGGTTAGCGGACCAGTTGCCGGATAATGCGGAGGATCTCGAACCGGATGAGCTCGTAGAGCTCATCGAGATCGAAAGCGGGTTGGTCATGGTTGTGGACACCGACTGGAATGGTGTCAATTACTACGGATTCGCTCCTACGACCAGCGAACAGTGAACTTCTTCCTCGTAGCAGCCAATCCCGCGAAACGCTGGCGGAGAAACCCGGCTCCACGCCGCGGGCTGAATGCCGATGAGGATCGTTGACGCCCTCCGTTTCGATGTAAAGATGATCAACTTCACGCGGTTCGACACCCTTACGCGGAGAAGGCCTCGCTGATCGCGCACTCGGTCGACGTCCACAGCATCAACGCGCTCGTGCGCGCGGCACTCGAACGCCATCGACCACACGACCCCGCCACTCGGCGGCGGCGTGGATCCACACCTGGCTGGAACTGCGTCCACCACGCTTGAAACGTCCACCTACCTGCAGCAACTGCGACGAGTACGGCTCGCGTTCCGACGACGAGCTCGGCAGAGCAGTTCGCTGCCCGTGCCACCGCACCGGATTCGAGTGGCCGGAGGCAATTTTCGGAGTGCCGAGCGCACGCAAGGTGACCGAAGCCGGCTCCGCCCACGACCTCACTCACCGGGCGCTGTGTGCGAGTAGTGCATGACTCGGACGGGTGCTTAATCGTCGTGGTCGGTCCGATGGATCCGGCGACACGTCGCAATGACTGCTCGGGCATGCGGTTCGTCCGCGAGCCGCACCGCCAGGGTTTTCTCGGCGAGTCCAGGTGGTAGTGCGGAGGAGAACTTCAGTCCGGTCACGGCGCTCTGCGCGACGTGCGGGAGGGTCCAACGAGGATCGGCCAGAGCCACACTCACGTTTGCCGGGGCGATGTTCGGAAGGAGACGCAACGACTTCTCATCGACCCGCTGACGGGGATCGACCAGCGTCGGAAGCGACGCCTGCAATGTGCGGTTGGCCGCGGTTCCTGCCCAGGTCCACCACCGACCCGAGCCTTCCGACGGCATCGTGAGCACGGAGGCATCCGGATCGACGGTGTGCGCGTAGCTCTGGCGTAGTTCCGTGAGCATCGTGTCCGCGCGTCGGGTGATGGTCACTCCCGCAGGGGTGGCGCCGAGCAGCACTGTGCGCATGCCCTGCGTGATGTCGTAGGACAATCCGCCGCCGGTGCCAGACCACTTGGCCTTCCCACCGCCGTCCACAGGTTCCACGAAACACCGGCGCCGCTGCCAATCGATATGAGTCACCATCCACGAGCGACCACCGAGCAACAGCACGCGGGGGCCGTCGACTTCTTCGACCAACAGATCGGTGCCCACGGTGCCGACCTCGTTGCGTCCGGCCAGCACGGTGAATTCCGGAGGGGCGCTGAAGACTGCCGTCAGGTCCGAGAAGTATCGCCGTCCGAATCGGCGCTCGGCCTCGGGTCCGATGTGCAGAAAACTCCCGTCGCGCTCGAAGAAACCCTGCGCGCAGAGAAACGCCATGATCTCGTCGGCGTGCTCGTCGAAGATCGGCAGAGAACCCCACCAGTCCCGCCAGGTCCTCTCTCCGAGTCGGTGTTCCTGCAGGCACAGCGCCAGCATCTGTTGCGCCGCGATGTGCCGCGGGGACGGGGGTGCGACAATCGGCTCCACCCATCCGCGCGACCAGCATTCGAGCATGCCCAGGGTGAGCAGTACCTGTTCGTCGTCGACGCCGAGGAACAGACAGTTGCGCGTGGTGCCTGGGCGGCGTCCGGTGCGGCCGAGACGCTGAAGGAACGATGCGACGGTGCGTGGCGAACCGATCTGGATGACACGGTCGAGGTCGCCGACGTCGATACCGAGCTCGAGGGTGGACGTCGCGACGATCACCGTATCCCGCGCCTCGGCGAACGCCGCTTCGGATCGGCGCCGCTCGCCAGCAGAGAGGGACGAGTGCGACAGGAAGGTGGACACTCCCCGTTCGCGCAGGGCCGCACCGAGTTCTTCGGCGCGGCGTCGCGAGTCGACGAACACCAAGCGTTTCTCGCCCTGGTGCAGGGCAGCGATGACTTTGGCGGCGTTGTCGATCGAGCCGACGTAGTCGACGGTGATCTCGGGGGGCGTGGATGCAGCAGGAACCGCGGGGTCGACGACGCGACGAGGACGTCCGGGAGTCCCCCCCTGCAACCATCGCAGTAGCTCGTCGGGATTGCCGACCGTCGCCGACAGCCCGATCCGTTGCAGGGGGCGGCCGGCGATGCGCGCGAGCCGTTCCAGCACGGCGAGGAGGTGCCAGCCCCGGTCGTCGCCGGCGAACGCGTGGACCTCGTCGACGACGACGGCTCGGAGTCCCGCGAACAACACGCGCGGGTCGACCTTGGTGGACACCAACATCGCTTCGAGCGATTCCGGTGTGGTGAGCAGGATGTCGGGGCGCTCACGGAGGATTCTCTGCCGCGCGGACTGCCCGACGTCGCCGTGCCACACTTCGGCGGTGCGACCGAGCCATTGCGCGTAACTGTGCAAGCGTGGTTGGAGGTTGTTCAGCAGCGCCCGCAGGGGACAGACGTACAGCACCGACGTGCCCTGCCAGTCCTGCTCGGCCATTGCCGAGAGCAGTGGGAAGGCGGCGGCCTCGGTCTTGCCTCCCGCGGTCGGGGCGAGGACGAGGGCGTCCTCGCCCGCGAGGATCGGTTCGACGGCGGCGGCTTGGGTGGGGCGAAGACCGTCCCAACGCAGCGTGTTGACGAGGTGGTATCGCACGCCGGGATGCAGCAGGCCGAAGCTGTCGACGGTCATGAATCGAATCGGTCGATGACGTGCGCGTTGAGGGACACCGCTCGATCATTCGCGCCAGCCCGGTCGGTAGCAACTTCCCTACTACATGGCGCTAGCGCTCCCGCTAGCATTGGTGGGTGTCGAAAGCAGACACGCTTCGGGCGGCTATCGCACGGAACCCCCGGAACGTCCGCTCCGAGGATCTGCACCGGTCGTGCGTGGAAGTCTTCGGGCCACCCCGGCACGACGGGAGCAGCCCCTGCCGTGTGTCGAACCCCGTGGCCGGGCGATCCACGCGTGAACATCCAGCGCGGAAAAGGGCGAGGCCACGCCGTACCAGGTCAGGCAGGTGCCGGCCGCACTCTAGAAGATGGAGGAGGAACCGTGAACCACCCAGACGCCCGCCACTACAGCTACCGGGTCCAATGGTCGCCGGAGGACAACGAGTACGTGGCCACCGTGCTCGAGTTTCCGGGTCTGTCCCGGATCGAAAGCGACCAGAGTGAAGCACTGAACGGCGTCGTGCGTCTCGTCGAAGGCGTGATCGATGATCTGATCGCCAACGACGAGACTGTGCCCCGCCCGTTCTCCGAACGCTCCTACAGCGGCACGATCTACGTTCGCACCTCGCCCGACCTGCATCGACGTCTCGCAATCGAAGCTGCTGAACGTCACGTCTCGCTCAACCAGCTAGCCGTCCAGCGATTGGCGAACGCATAGCGCTCCGCCGCTTTGCCGCATCAGCGCTTCTTCTTCGCTGCCACGCGTTTGACCGCCCGAGGCGAGGACACGCGCGCTTTCCCTATGATCTCTCGAGCCTGTTCTCGCCAGCGAGGTTCGTCGACCCCCTCGCGGTCATCCGTCGTGAACAGAACGCCGAGCGGACCGCCTGCTTCGGTGACACCTTGCTCGGCGTACCAGGCGCGCTTCTTCTCCCAAGCTGCTGCGTAAGCAGGATTGTCGAGCATGCCCAGGTGCTCCCAATACACCGTGCGGCCATCGGCGGTCGTGATGGTGAAGTCCGGAACACGGGTACGACCGTCGCCCCCTACCAGAGGTTGTTCGTAGACCCATGATCCCGGAGCAAGCTCTTCAAGGATCCCGGCGATGATCAATTCGTTCTTGCTCCGTACCAGCACACCGGTCTTACTGACGTGCACCAAGCCGGCATCCAACCTGCTCATATCAGGTCCGGCCGACGTCCGAACGGCTACCGGAGCAGGTGGGAGCGTGAGATCCGTCATCCGGCGACCGGTGTCCGATCCACTGGCACGGGTCAGCTCGAGGAGTTCGTCGATCGGTCCCTCATGGCACAGCACCACCCGGTCGGTCTGGCGGGTCAACGCCGTGTACAGCAGCTCGCGGGATACTCGACGAGCACCCGCTGGGAGCATGACCACGACCAGGCCGAACTCGGAACCCTGTGCTTTGTGGACGGTGAGTGCCCATGCAAGTTCGACGGGTGCGTCCGTCTCGGAGGATCCCATCGACGTCGTGAACCGTCGGCCGAGCTGACTGGAGTACTCGACTTGAGTCTTCCACGGCGGCTTCTTCATCGCCTTGGTCTTGATCTGCCCTATGACGACGCCGATCTCGCCGTTCGCGAGATAACCCTTGGATTCACCTTCGGCCTTGGACCAGAACCAAGCCCGAGACCGGTTTCGAGTGTTGACAACCTTGTCGCCCAGCACGATTCGCTCCGGACCGAGTGGTTCGGGCACGCTTCGGCTCTTACCCCACGTCTGGGCCTTGCGGAGTTCGAAGCCGCGGTGCGTCTCCTTCAGGTGCCGGTTCAACCGGACCGTGCCGTAGGTGTAGTTGCGGAACGGGGAGAGGATCTGCCACTTCTCGATGTGGGCAGCGGCATCGAAGTAGTTCACATGCGGCTCGACAGTAGCCCCGTACGACGCCGCGAACGACCGACCGTCGTCGTCGGTGCGAACCCCGAGCTCTTCGGTCAGGACATCATCGATGACCTGCTCAGGGGACCGACCCTCCCATGACACTGCACGCAGGGAGGGCATCTCGTCTCCACGACGGATTCGCTCCCAGACGTCGTCGAAGCCCTCCGGAATTTCGTCACCTGCGAACCACTTCGCCAGCATCAAATCGTCGCGGATGTGCCCTTGCTGACGGCGCAGGACCGTCAGCTCGGCCCATCCCGGTGCGACAGCAGGCCAACGTCCGTCGTGTCCTGCGCGCGCCGCCCGTTCGAGGTCGACGAACGGTCTGCCCTCTCCGATCGGGGGGAGTTGGCGCGGATCGCCGACGAGGATCAGTCGGCCCGGCGGCACGAGAGCATCCATCAACGCAGCAAGCATTGTCTCGGTGAGCATCGAGGCCTCGTCCACCACAACCGTGCCGTACTTGGCACGATCGCCCGGATCACCCGTCACCCGGTACCGTCCGGTGTTTCCGTCGTACCGATCCGTGCGAGCGAGGAACTGTGCGACGGTGACAGCATCGTGGTCGGCCTTCTTCGCCAACTGCACGCGGGCTTTGCCGGTGGGTGCCACAAGCAGCACGCCTCGGTTTGCAACCGTCGGATGATGGATCAGCGCCTTGATGAGCGTGGTCTTGCCCGTGCCGGCGGGCCCGTTGAGAACGGTGAAGCGCCCGGCATACAGCTCGCGTAGTGCGGCCGTCTTCTCCCTGCGGGCACGGCGTTCGAGCTCGATGTCGTTCGGGTCGTGCTTCTCCAGAGGACCGAGCATGGTGTCGAGTGCCGACTCGAGGTCGTTCGGCACGGCGTGCCGCGGCTGGCCCTGCAGCATCTGCGACATCTCTCGAATGGTCTCGCGTACGAGGAGGAGGGTCCGCAACTTGTAGGCAGCGCTGCCGTCCGCCAGACGCGTTCCGGCGATCACAGGCCAAGATTCGTTCGGGTCGTCGTCGAAGTACTCCGGTTCCAGGTCGAGACCCTCGAGTATCTGGCGAGTCAACGGCAACGGTCGAACGAGTGCGCGCCGTTCGACTCTGCCCAGCATGTCGGGCAGCGACACCACGGTGTCGCCTTCCGAAGCTGCCGCTGCCAGCTCCGACGCCAACAAGGCTTCGACGCGACGAACGTCGACAGGATCGTCGAGCTCATCGGTAATCGGGAGCGGATGACGGGACAAGAGTTCGGGGGAGCCGAAGCAACCGCGATCGACGGTGTCGAAGTCGACGGGGTCATCGTCGTCCAGGCTGCAGGTGACGAGATAGTACGGATTCTCGAGCAGTTCGTCCGGTTCGAGGATCACAGATGTTTGTCGGTCAAGGACCGCGTCGACCTGCTCGTGGGTCAGGTCGAATCGGGCCATCATCCGAAGTGCATCGCGACCGAGTTGTGAGGTCTTGCCCCAGATCTTGCGTCGTGTGTCGGTAAACAACTTGCGGACTTCACCCGGCAGCCTCTTGCCCTCGAGACCTGCGCACAGGGTCGTCCATGGATCCTCGTCCTCCGGCGTTGCTGCGACGATCAGCCTGGCGCTGTAGGCGGGGTGTTCGAACCCGAGGCGATGGAGCACAGCGGGCAGACCCGGCGCGACTCCACGTCTGTGCCATGCCGCGTTCATCTGGGCGTCGAGCCAGTCGAGCGACCTACTGGGAACTTCGCATCCGAATTCACGGGCCGCGAGCGCGGCCGCGCGCAACGACATCAGCGCAGCGACCGCACTGTCCGGCGAGACATGTTCGGTGACATACGAAAATTCCCGGTCGCGTTCCGGAGCCGGCGCGAGCGCGGCGGAGACATCCACACCCTGTGCAGACAGTCGCGCCAAGTCCTGCATCGGCAACAGGATGCCGCCGGAACCATCGGGACGCAGGGTATGGCGAAGAGTCGTTTCCCACATGTGATTCGGGAAGGTGGTGGGTTTGGTTGTGGGCCATCGGTCCGGCAGGCGTACATCATCGACGAGCGCAGCACCGACCAACAAACGGCCGGAGTCCTCGAATGGAGAATGTCGCAGGTAGAAGAAGACGAGAGACTGCTTCGGAGTGACGTGACGAAAGAAGGTCTCTATGAGCGCCTTCTGGTTGTCTCCGTGTAGAACCCACGTCATTCTGTCCGGACTCTTGAACCCGATCTTTTCGAAAGCTTGTTGCTCGGCTTCGTCGCTGTAGGCGTCGACACGTTCCTCAGCGATCAGTCCTTCAGTGTTGACCCGCGCCATCCAGTAGTACGGAGTGGCATGCACCGACCACGCGGGCAGCGTGAGCGTCGCCTCGGCGACACCCTCGAGCGCTGCCGTCCATCCGTACGGGTGCTTCTTGGGGATGTGCACCGTGTGGGGACTCAAGAAAGTGACGCGTTCCTCGACACAAGGCGGGAGCTTCTTGGGGACTTCATGAAGCGGCAGACCGGCTACGGACTCTTCGAAACCGTCGTTGCGGTTCTCGCCGATGTTGTTGAGCAGCACACAACTTGTGTTGCGCGCCGGGTCGATACACACGGTGCCGTTCCATCCCGAGTCGTGCCACGGAACCCGCACGGACAGGTGCTGCACAATGTTCCCCATCTTTCCCCCTCTACAACTCCAAATCGATGTCGTCCGCCGACACGACCTCGCGTTCGGCCTCAGACAACTCGGATGCCCCGATCTTGATCTCGTAATCGGTGTACGGGTCGAAATCCGGGTGCAGTTCGATGACGTCGAGGACATCGACGAGTTTGCGCAGGAACAGCCTCGGCGCGATGCCGACGCGACCGCCGAGACTGCCGGCGACGGCACCGGCGAACCGGCGCAGGAACTCGTCGTCCGCGATCGTCCGCACCCGTTCGGCGGAGTCGATTCCGCTGCAGAACAGATCCCGTACCCGGCCGCCGAGTTCGACGAGCCGATCCAGGTCGAAGCCGGTCAGCCTGAGTTGTGGGGCGCGCGGGTTGTCGAAGCGCGGGTCGCGGGAGAAATCGGTGTGCAGGCGGTCGGCGAGCGGCGGCAACAACTGGATGCCCTGACGACCCTCGAAGAACGCGGGTGTGCCGGTGATCAGCAGATACAGGCCCGGGAAATGTCCGTCGTGGATCTCGTCGATCAACTGGCGCAGCGCGTTGAGTGCTTTGGCGCGGGCATCGGAGCGCACCCGCTGCAGAGTTTCCACCTCGTCGAGCACCAGCAGCAGGCCGGCGTTGCCGGCGTCGGCAAGGACCGCGAGGAGTCCTCGGAGGAAGCCGAGTGCCAGGAAATGGTCGAGGTCGCCCTTGATGCCGGCGCGGCGCTTGACCGACGCCGCGACGTGCGGTTGACCGCCGAGCCACGCGACCAGCCCGTCGGCACCGTCGTTGTCCCCCTCGGCCACCATCTGCCGATAGGCCCGAATCGCCATGGGAAATACCGGTGCGCGCGCGGCGACGTCGGCGAGGCGCCGTTCGAGCAGGTCGTCGACGCCCACACCCTGCTCCGTCGCGTCGTCCTCAATCGTGAACAGCCACGCGTCGAGGATGGGACGCAGCGCGGACGGTGGGATCGAGGCGGTGCGCAGAGATTCGATGCTGCGCCGGTACACGGTTTCGAGTTTGTGCAGCGGCGTGTCGATCTCGTTGATCTGGACCTCGGCGACGGCGAAACCGCGTTTGGTGGCGCGATCGGCGAGCCAGCGGGCGAAGAATGTCTTGCCGGAGCCGTAGTCGCCGCGCACTGCCTTGAACATCGCTCCCCCGCCGGCGACCACGTCGAGCTCGGCGTCGAGTTCGGATTCGAACCGGCCGAGTCCGACGGCGAGCTGGTCGAGGCCGTTCGCGGGGACGGTGCCGCGGCGCAGCGCGTCGAGGATTTCTCGTCGCCGACGTGGCGACACCGCCGCGGTCACGACCCGATCCCGAACTGTTCGCGCAGCGCCGCCTCGTCGAGTCCGACGACCCCGCTGTCGAGCAGCAACACCTCGTAGCCCTCGACGTCGAGCACTCGCTTGACCTGCAGCAGCGCCCCGCCGACGCGACTCGGGGTCAGTCCCAGAAGGGCGGCAGCGTGGGCGGTGGTCACCTCCCGCGCGGGGGCGGCGAGCAGCGCGGTCAGCAGCGCGCGAATCTGGTCTTCGCGCACCACGATCCGGCCTGCCAGACGAATCTGATCGGCGAAGACGGTGGTGGCGAGCACCTGCGCGGCCACGTCCGTCCCGTTGTCGGGGGCGGCGGGTTCGTCGTTGTCGAACAATGTGGGCGCCGCCTGCTTCACAGCCGGTGCGGGGCTCGCCTCGGGGGTGTCGAGCCGGACGGGGCTGTGCCACCAGCGCGGTTCGACGGGGTCGAGCGCAGTGAGCGTGTCGGGACACTCGCCGGTGTGCAGGGCGAGCACCGGCACCACGACCTCCGCAGGGCTGGCTCCGCCGTGGTAACCGGCGTTGACGGGTCCGTAACGGATGGTGTCGTCAACCGCGAGCACGACCGCGCCGCTGTCGGTGAGCACCCGCGGCCCCCGCACCAGGATTTCGCCGTCTTCCACGCGGTCGAGATCCCCGTGCGCGCGCTGCCCGTACACCGTGACGCGGTCGCGTTTAACTGAGGTGCGACGCTCGATGATGTGCCCGTGGTCGGAGGTGATGATCACCGCCCTACCGGCCCGCTGCGCGGCCTGCAGGAGGGCGCGCAGGTGGGTGATGGTGTCGATGCCCCAGTCGGTTCCACCCGGGTCGGTGTGGTGAAGGGTGTCGTCGACGAAGTTCAGAACCGCGGCCACGAGTGGACGGCCGGTGGTGTCGGCGATGGCGTTGGCGACGTCGGTGGCCAGGTCCGCACCGGCGGGCACGGTGTCGAGTGCCTTTTTGTGGAAGATCGGGTCGGTGCGCCCGGGGGCCGCCTCCAACTTCGCATCACGCAGCAGCTTTAGGAAGCCGGTGCGTTCGGTCGCGTCGCTTCCTTCCCGCAGCTCACCGGCTAGCAGCGAGCAGCGGCTGCGTTGGGTGAGGGTGGGCAGGACCGCGAGCGCACCCGTCCGACGGGAGGATCCGAGCACACCCGCCTCAGTCCAACCGACTTCCGCAGCGGCCGCAGCAAGTTCCGTTGCGGCCGCGACGGGCAGCGCGTCGACCACGATCAGCAGCGTGGGCGCCGATTTGGCCAGGGGCAGCACCACGGCCGGCAGCAACTGTTCGACGAGTGCCCCGGTGGGGTGCGGCGTGTCGGCGAGGGCGGTGGCGAACCGGCGGTCGTGACCGCGACGGCGCGCGGTGACCAGGGCGATGACCCGGGTGATCGCCTCGGCCAGACGCCGATGATCCGAACCTCGATGCGCCGTCACGAGGGCGGCGTCGACCCAGCCGTCGACGTCGACGTACCGGTGGGTCAACGTGTCGAGCCCACCTGCGGTGGGGGCGTCCACGGCGAGCCACCGCAGCAATCGCACGGCCGCTTCGGCAGCTCGACAGGACGTGGAGGTGCGCGCCGACAGGTGCTGCAAGACCCTCTGCCACGCTAGTTCGACGCTGTCGATGCCGCCCTGCTTCGGGCCGTACGAGGCGTCGCCGGGCAGGGCAACCTCGATCGCCCTCGCGAGCTCCTCGAGGCGCGCGGTTAGTCCCTGGGGAAGCAGTTCGGACCGCTCGGCGAGATGTTCGATGTTCAATTCGCGAACGTGCGCGGCTGCGGATTCGAGGACCGCCCGCCGTTCCCGTTCGATCAGGGTGCCGACGACGAGCCCGGAGGTGTCGTCGTGCCAGGCTTCGAGGTCCTCGATGTCGAGGCGACGGAGTCCGTACTCGCCGAGGAACAGGCCCCGCTCGAGGGTGCTGGTGGGGTCGGTGACCAGCCCGGCTAGAAGTCCGAGTGGCACCAGCTCGGTGATCCGCTGGGACTGCAGCAGCGCTGCCACGGACTTGCCGAGTCTTCCCGCTCGTTCGGCAAGCCACTCCGCGACGGCCTTCATCACCTCGGGGCCACCGTCTACGCGGAGGCGGGCGAGGTTGTCGGTCACGTCGGAACGACGGCTCCATTCGAGGATCGCCAAAGTGTCGATCTCGGTGGCGGGATCGTCGGTGATCGCGAGTACGGCGCGCGCGAGGGTGGACATCACGTGCGTGCGGGTGAGCACACCACCCGGTGCGGGGGTGATCGCGGCGGTGGGGATCGCCGCGAGCAGTCCGAGAGCCAATGCCCGGTCGTTGGGTACGCGGTAGAGGGCGGGTTCGATGGTGGTGGCCGCGAACGTCGAGCGCAGCGCGTCCCACGGGTCGGGGCTGAGCAGCCGGCCGTCGATGAGGTGGGACAGCACCCCGTCGCCGAGATCCTTGTCGTCGACGGGGGTGAGGATGACGAGCCACTGATCGTCGGCGCGGGATTCGAGGGCTTCCCACACGGCGAGGGTGGATGGGCACGGCACGACCGTCACCGGGGTTCCGTCGTGCTGGAAAGTACCGCCGTCCCACGCAGGCACGGCACGGAGACCGAGAACACCGCTCTTGTAACGCTTTTCGACGGCTTTCGCAAGCTTGGCGGTGATGATCGGACGAGTGGCGGTGAGGGTGTTCACTCCACCCACCACTTCACGTGCAGACGCTTGCCGTGCTTCTTGTGGGCTGCACGCAGTCGTTTGGTGACGGACTCGATGTCGACGATGTAGTCGAGGATCACCTCGTCGGGGTCCGTGACGACCTCGTCATCGGAAGTGTCGTCGTCGACTTCGTCGTCAGCGTCGTCATCGGGATCGTCGTCGACGCGTTCGCTCACCACCCACTCGACCACGCGGGTCTCGGTGCGGTTGAGTTCGTCGGCCAGGGAGACGCCGGGGGTGGTGATCAGCTCCTCGAGCTTCTTCACGATCACCCGCGCAGATTCTCCGCGCTCACCGCCGGTTTCGGCCCCGGCAAGCAAAGCTCCGATCAGTCTCCACTGGAAGCCCCGCAGCGCTGCGGCGTCGTGGGCGGCTTCGGTCCGCATCCGCCCCGCGGATTCCGCGGAACCCGGCACCGGTGTGGTGGCGAGCAGGTCGATCAGCGCAACGTTGCCGGCGGTGGAGGCGAGAGTGTCGAGGTAGTCGACGAGCGCGCGGGCGACGCTGATGCGGTCGGTGTTGGCGACGTCCAGCTTCAGGGCGCGGTGGGCGTCGGCGAGCCGGTCGGCGAGCTGACGCAGGTCTGAGGTCTTCTCCCCTGCCCTGGCTCGCACCTGCTGTGCGAAGTCGGCGACGTTCGCGCCGGTGAGGAAGGTACGCGGGATGGTGTAGCCGAGCAGGTAGGTGGCGGTGGTTCGGGCGGCGTCCCATGCTGCCTGCTCGGGTAGTTCCTCGGCGCGCAGTTCGGTGCTTTCTCGCATCCGACCGAGCGGCGGTGCCGGAACGGGCGCGCCCGCCTCGAACCAGGCGCGTTTCCGCAGCAACGCCCATGCAGCGACGATCAGGTCGCGGGCTTCGGGACGCAGACCCCATGCGGGGCTGACGGCGTCGATGCGATGTTGGAGTGCGCCGACGGTGACGCGGTCCGCTTCGGCGGCCGCGCGGTCGAGTTCACCGGCCCAGTAGGCGAAGGTGTCTTCCCCGAACAGGAAGTGGTCTTCGGTGGCCTTGCCCACCTTCAGCGGCGCGGCGATGCGCTGCGCAACCTTGCGTTCGGCGCCGGCGGTAGGTACCCGGCCCTGACGATCCGCGACCGCCTCCTCGACGAAACCACGCACGATCTCGTAGTGGCGAGTGGTGACCTCGTCATCCGGGCTCGGGTACTGCGGATGATTCGGGTATAGCGCCCCGAATGCCTGGTCGACGACCTTGTCGAAGGCGTCCCGCAGGTTCAGCGCAGTGGGCAGTTTCGGGCTGAAGTCCTTGCTGAGCGAGACGAGGATCTCGGTGTGGCCGGGGTCGTCGACGAAGTATTTCGGGTCGGGCGCTTCGATACCGTAAGCCTGCTCGAGGAGTCGTTGGAAGGCGTTGAGCGTTCCCCGGTAGAGGTTTTCGAGGATGCCTCGGGCCTGCGCCCGGTCGGCGGGCGACAGGTGATCGGTGTTCTCCTGCCAGCGGTCTCCGGTGCCGCCGAACAGCCAGTCGAGCTTGACGAGCAGCGCGAGGTCTTGTCTGGCTTCGTCGGAGAAGAACTTCGGCAGCCACACGATGGTGTGCCGGTCGCCGCCCGCGAGGAGTCGGTCGATGCGGGCGATGTCGTCGGCCGCGGAGAACTCTCCCTCGTCGAAGGGGTAGTCGACGACGAGCCGCCACGTGCCGGGCCGGTTGTCGAAGTTCTGTTCGGGCACCGACGAGGCGTCGCGGACGTTGCCGAACACCACATCCACTTCGCGGCGGGAACCGCGCCAGATGACGGTGCGGGTGGCACCGCCGGCGAGGTCGTCCTGTTTGGTGTCGACACCGAGCGCCTGGTGGACGAGGGTGCGGATGAGCACCTTGCGCTTGCCGGTGTTGTCTTCGCCGCGGATGCGTTCGAGGACGGAGTTGTAGTCGACGTTGGACAGCTGCACCCGGATGATCGGGTTGGTGCCCTCGGAGACGGTGATCTCGGGGACGTCTTTGGACCATTCGCGCACCACGCCGAGGACGACGCGGGCTTCGCCGCCCTTCATGCGGGTCTTGATGGAGCCGTGGTTGAGCGCGGCGAGCCGGGACGCGGTGATGTCGCGCAGCGCAGGGACCTTCGGGGCGATCGCAGACAGCAGCAGGGTCTTGGCGATACGGTCGTGGGCGCGGAACCCGGCGGGCACCGAATCGGGGTCGGTGTCGAGCTGCTCCTGGGTCACCTGATGGCGGGTGAGCAGCAGCGGCAGCAGCTTGTCGTGGTAGAGGGAGTCGGCCGCCTTGAACAGGGTGGACGCGACACCGTCGATGGGTTCATCGCCGTCGACGATGGGACCGAAGGCGTCGCCGACGGGGATGAGGTCGGCGGTGGTGAGGGTGTCGCGGCGTTCGACGAGCATGCGCTGCATCACCTTCAGCGCGGTGCGGTCGCGTTGCATCACCGAGGCGAGTTCGCGCAGCGTGGCCACCAGCGCCGGGGAGAACGGGTAGGTGAGCCGGAATTCCTGTTCGGAGGCGCCGCGATGCTCCTCGGTGGTGTTCATCGAATCGCGCAGCACGTCCCATACGTCGGGGCTGCGGGTGACGGAGCGGAACGCATCGTCGAGGATCTGCTTGGCGTCGGCGTTCTTCGGTTGCAGCAGACGGATGTTGGCGACTTCGGCGAGGTTGTCGTTGCCGAGTTCGATGGTGCGGAATCGGCCCTGCTGGTATTGCAGGGCGCGGTCGGTGGCGTCCTGCTCGGCACCGGAGGCACCCGCGTCGGCGAGCCACTTGCGCAGGTCCATCTGCCGGGAGATGAAGGAGACCAGCGGGATGGGGCGTGGGTTACCGGAACCTTCGACGAGTTTAGTGATCTTCTGCGATTCGCGGCTGAAGATCTCGTTGTTGCGCACGTAGAAGATCAGCCAGAGGATCAGTTCGTCGAGGAACAGCACCACGGCGTCGTAGCCCAGTTCTCTGGCGTGCTCGGAGATGACGCTCAGGCCGCGGTCGAGGTCGACGTACTCGGCTTGCTCGAGGAACGACGAGAAGTAGTTGCGCACCAGCGCGGAGACGAGTTCCTTGCGCTCCTCGCTCTCCGCGGGGGCGACGAGCCCGGCCCGGTACCGCTCGAGGGTCCAACTGTCCGAGACCAGTCCGCCCCAGGCGTCGTCGCCGTCCCCGCTGTCGCCGCCGAGTCCGGAGAGGAACCGATCATCACCCATCTTTTCGCGCAGGTGCTCGGCGTCGGCGAGGAGGGTGTCGGACACGTGCAGAGCGGGCAGCGGCGCTTCGGGATGGAGGCGGCGGATCTGGTCGACGTAGCCGCGGAAGATCGCTTCTTCCATCGACTTGGTGCCGAGGAAGTGGTAGGTGAGGCTGAGGATCTTCTTGCCGGCGATGTTGGCGTCGTAGCGGTCGGTGAGATCACGGAATCGTTCGGTGCGCAGACCCGGGTGATTGCCGAGGAGGGCGTAGAGCACCGCCATGAAGTGCGATTTACCGGAGCCGAACGACCCGGCGAGGTAGGCGCCGCGGGAGGTGTTCTTGGTGATCGCGTCGGAGATGAGAGAGATCGCGGCCGCGAAGTTGTCTTTGAGCGAGTCGGTGAGCACGTAGGAGTCGACGGTGGCGCGGATGTGTGCGTCGTTGTCGGTGCTGTCGGTCAAGCGCAGCACGTAGTCGTCGGCGCCAACCCGTTCAGGAATGTCGATGACGTCCCGCAGCAGAATGCTCACGCTTACTCCGCCCCTCCTTCATGATTCTCGAGACAGCGGCCGTGGTGGAGATCGCTGTGAAGTTCATCCTGCCAAAGAACGGCGACGTTACCGGGCACCACCCACGCGCGCGGCGGATCGGTGACACCGCCACATCCTCGACAGTGGGCGCGCGGCGGACCCGGATCCGGCGGCTCCCCAGTTCGCGCGACACGAACATGCGTTCGAGGTTGACGCTCCCCACCACACGTGGGACCATCCCAGCACCGGCCTGAATACAGGTCGACCCCGGCTGGTGCGGGAACACCGAACCGGGGTCTGGGCACACGACAGATTGGACTGTCATGCACCGTAGGGTGGAGTCTATCCACACGCCCCCAGGGCGCAATTCTCATGGTTCGGCATTCGACGCCGACCTCCTCATTCTCACCCCGCCTGGGTTCTCACTGACGTCCTGACCTAGCGAGCCTCTCGACCTTTCCGGTCGAGGGGCTCGAGGTGTTTCGCTGCGACGTGTGCGCGGGCCGTTCCGGTAGCCGCGGCATGTCGGGCACTCGTCGCTCATCTCCCGAGGTCCGACGTCAGCGCTTCGACGCTGCACGCAGGGGTGCCATTCCCCTGCGTGAAACCGACTGGGCGCCAGTATCCTTCGTCTCCATTCTGGCGGTGGAGCACCCGATCGTGAGGGTCGACACGAACGACCGGGTCCAGCACAAGCCGCACGTCACTTCCGACGTGGGGCCAGAAGTGCTGGCCGAGATGGTCTATCGGGGCATGGTGACCGGGCAGCGTTGGGGAAGGGGCCGAAGGCAATACAGGGACCCGTAGGGTCTCCGATCGGTTGGGCGCAGCCGCCTGCAGGGCGTCCATATACATTCACCTCTCGACAACAACGAGAGCCCGCAGGCAAGACCCGACCCGGTCGTCCACCCAAAGCGAGCTTGTATCGATCACGTACGCCCCACACGTTGCACACCGTCGTAAAGCCAGTATCCGGCCCGACAAGCCGTTGCGATCTCGCGGTGTGCGTCCGCTTGGCATTGTTGGCGAACTGATCCGCCGCCGTACTAGCGGTCGTCCCCCCCATAACCGCGCCGGATCACTCCTCCCGTCTCGGAACCCTATCGCTGCCGCCGAGATGAGTGCCTCCTGCAGAGGTTCTGATTGATTGCCGGAACCATGTGAAATACTCGCGCGCATGGCACGAAAGCCGAGATGGTGGCATGTCCTCCAAGACTCGAAGAATGAAGTCCGTTTGGCGGTTGACCTCTATAACCGATCCGGCGTAGAACGACAGCTAGAAGCGTTCATCGTGCACATGTCGATGGGATGGCTCAAGCTCCTCCAGGCACACTTCGAGCAAGCCGCCAAGGATATCTACATCCGAAACAATCGCGGGCACCGTGTGCGGCATGATGACGGCGGATTCAAACATCGCAGTCTGCGTGACCTTAGCAATGAGTTCTTTGACCCCAACGACCCGCGAAAGGCGAATCTGGAGTTCTTTACTGGGCTACGAAACCAAATCGAGCATCGATACGAGCGCGACATTGCAGCTCTCATCGCTGGCCGCACACAAGCGTACCTTCTGAACTACGAGCAGACGGTGGTCGAATTATTCGGTGAGGATGAAGGTCTCGCCGACGAGCTCCGGTTTCCGCTGTTTCTCTCGTCGATCACCGGTGACGCCGTCGCCTCCATCAAGAAGGTGCGTGAGCGCGTGCCGAGGGGTGTAGTCGAGTGGGTTCAGGATTTCGATACAGCCATTGAGGCGGGGATCGCCGAAGACCAGCGGTACGACTTCAAGGTCTACCTCATTCCCCATACTGGAACGAAGACAGAAGCCGATGCTGCCATGACCTTCGTCCGGTACGACGAGCTGACCGACGACGAGCGCGCGGTAGTCGAAAGGGTTCAGACCGTCATCCGAGACAGAAAGGTTCCTGTCAGTGGGGCGGACGAGTATCTACCCGGACAGGTCGTTGAGCAGGTTGACGCTCAGATTGACAGACCTTTCACGCTGCACATGCACACACAGGCGTGGCGATACTTCGGGGTTCGGCTTCCAAACGGCGAAGACCCTTACAAGACGAAGTCGCAATTTTGCTACATGAATGAGCTGGTAGGGAAGCACGTTTATACGCCCGCATGGGTGAAATACCTTGTACGCAAGCTGTCCGATAATGACGTGTATGACGCAGTCGCGAGTTGGAAACCGGAAAGTCAGTTTTAGGCATCACCTGCCGCTGTTTGGCATTGGTGAGGACGCAGAGGAAGCTGGGTGCCGGTGTTCATGCCTGCTGATAAACCTACTACGCCGTCTTAATGGTGCGACGACCACGGGTTGGCGCTTCGGGCCGCCAAGCAGCGAGGTCCTCGGCAGTGGTACCGACGTCGGCGCTGTGAGCGCGCAAAGCCTCCTCAATAGTATCCGCGACGGACTCGCCGTAATCCGGGTCGATCTCGCCGTGCCACTGCCGCACCCACGGCAGTAGTTCGGCGATGCCGGCCAGCATCGGAGTCAGCTTCTCGGGACTCGCCTGGTCCCAGCCGTCGGTAGCGATGCGTTCATCCACGAGGCCGGCGAGCGCGAGGGCCTGCTCGGCATGATCCCAACCCGCCCAGCCGAGCAGCATCGTCGGGTCGGTGTCGCGGTTCGCGTTCGGGTAGGAGATGAACCGTTCCCTCGGTACATCGAGCTTGCCGCGCTGCGACCAGTACGAGACCTTCAAGAAATCCGTGGGCTTGTACTTCGGCGGCACCGGGATTGGACCGTCCAGCGTCTCCCCCGCGTCCTCGCGACGCTGCAACTCCCACGTGTGTTCCCACGCTTCGCGCTTGATGAGACCGGATGGCTTGTACCGCAGCGCCGCGAGATACGGGACGCCCTCCTCATCGAGGAGCTTGGCCAACGCCGCCGAGGTGGAGACCTCGTTGCTGCCGGCCCACAACCGTAGAACCTGACGGAAATCCTCGTCGCGGTCAAGCCGGTCGGCGAGTTGCGCAATGCTACGCGGAGTCGGATGGTCGCCTTCGAACCACAGATCGCGGTTCTCGACGCGATCCAACAGCCAGTCGCGCAACGCTTCGGTGACACGCTTGTCCCACGGCTCGGAAGCCCAGCGCCGCTTGTGCTCCGGCTTCTCCAACAAACGGATGCCCGGATTCGATTCGATCACGTCGAGGCGGCGCTGAATCAGGTCCCGGTAGTCGGAAGGTAGGTGCGGCGGAAGCTCGGTGATCGGGGTGGAGCGGTGCCGCTCGAACCACGCTGTGTGCTCGCCGCTTTCGACGGCTCGAGCGAGAGCAATTTCGAAAGCGCGCTCCCCCAGGGCGAGTCCGGGCAGTTCGCCAGCGTAGGTGAGGTCCTCGTCGATGAGGCCGTAGAGTCGGTAGCACTCCCAATCGAGTTCCTCCTGATGCGCGATCATCAGTGCGCGAATCCGCTCCGACTCGCCACGTGCGTGTTCCAACGCTCCGACGGTCGGCACACCGGTCGCGGCGACGGCAACCGGGGTGTGAGCCGCGAGTTCCTGCGCGAGGTCATCGAGGGTGCAGGCTCGTTTCAAGGGGTAGGACGACGGAAGCGGAAAGCCCTTGAGGGTTGTGCCGGTGAACTGAAAGAACCGGTCCCATTGTTCGGACACGACCCTCGCACCATCTGAACCCACTGAATCACCGCTGTTGGCATAGTTCTTTTGCTTGAGCCAGAAGCACGCCACCGAACTGTTCAGCACCCCGAGCAGTCGCAGGTGGTCGTCCTCGCTCGCCCCCTCCGGCAACTTGATCACCGGGGCGGAACGATTGAACACCTTGCCGCCGCGGTCCAGGACGAAATGGTTGTGCGTCGCGACGAAGGCGAAGGTGATGGAAGGGGGGGTTCGCAACTTGGCGGCTGTCATGCGGCCGAACTCGTACCACTTAAGCCCCGTCTGAACTTTCGTCTTGCCGCCAAACATTTTGTTCTGTGACAGTTGGTTTCGAAATGGCCACATGAACTTTGCGGTTGACGGAAGGTCGGCCAGGTCGACGGACTGGAAGTCTGAATCGTACGGCCAAATTACTTGCTCATGGGGGGCCTGGGACCAATCACGGAGCTCGTCGCCAACGACCATGTCACGCACGGACTCACCACTGAGATCACGTTCGCCGACACGGCGGGGCTGGATGAATACGTCATCTTCAAGGGTGAAGGACGTAATCCCGATCGATGCTGCAGCCCGATCTAGAATTTTGCTGCTCGCCGTCTCGACTGCGCCGAGAAGCTCCACCGCTCCACCACCGGACAGACTCCACGGGTGCTCACGAAGCGCAGATCGTGGCAAGTCTGCAACGCTGATCCACCCGTTGTCGAAGCCGGGGTCGTCAATGTGGTCCAGAATGGCCGACCACACAATTCCCTTGGCGGGATCATCTGGACGACCAGGCTCGCCGCGTACACCAAGCACAGCCCGCACTGTCAACGTGGCGTTCTCAGTGCCCTTGTTGCGGCCGACCAGGATCACTGTCGGTGTGCCGTGGCCGGGAATATAAGCGCCGGACGTGTCGATCACTCTCCGCAGGTCCTTGAACGCGAGGAACTCCTCCACCAGCTTCGTACCGAACTCCCGCTTCATAAACGAGTTCGACGTGATCTGTCCGACCCAACCAGCAGGAACAGCACCATCTCGCTTGGCAAGTCGGAAGAACAACTCCATGAAGGGGACGGTGAGCACGTATTTGCCGTGACAGGTGTCGTAGTGGCGTCGGTACAGGTCGCGCAACGCCGCATCCTTGATGCTGATGTACGGCGGATTGCCCACTACGACATCATGTTCCCGGCGCAGAATCCGCTTGAGCGTGTCTGTGTCTTCGGTCGACAGAGCGAACTCCTCCTGCCCGATGGAGAGAAGGTCATCGCCAAGCGCTTCCTTGTCCGAACCCCACAACAACGAGTCACCCGCTGCGAGGTTCAACTCGATGTCGATGAGCTTTTCGATCGACTTGTCCCCACTCGCGTCCAGCGCCGCAACCATCAGCCGGAATCGAGCGATCGCCACTGCAAACGGGTTGATATCCACGCCGAACACCGATTTGAGGGCATTCCGCACCAGTACACGACGGCCGAGCCCCGGGGCCTCGTTTTCCCACCGCTCCAGCAGTCGGTGGAACGCACCCAACAGGAAGTGGCCCGACCCGCAGGTCGGGTCGATCACCGTGACGCCTTCGAGTGGCCGCTCTTTCAGCGCCGGTTCCATCGTCTGGTCGAGGATGAACTCCTCGACGAACTCCGGAGTCTGCAGAAGCGCGTAGGTCTTCTTTGCGAACTCCGACAGGTCCTGATACACGTCACCCAGGAAGCGGGTGTCGACACCGGCGAAGCTCCACAAAGGCTCGCCGGAAGCGTCCTTGTCCCACCAGAATTCGAGAAGACCCCGCGCTGCGTCGCCCGAGGGCGCCACCTGATGCATCGGCGAATAGCTGTCGACCAACCCGCGGGTGGCTTCCATCTTCGCGAAATGTGCGGTGATCGTGTCGAGCCACTCGCGGTCGGTGTGCTCCGGGAACTCCGTGAAATACGCGCGCCGCGCGTCGAGTGCCTGCTGGCGCGCATCGGGGTTCGGACCGCCGATCCACGCCTTCGACACCAGTGCGTGGTCTTCGCAGTAGCGCGCGAATACTGTCAGCAGCACCCACGCGACCGCGGCCTGCGTGATCCGTTCGTCGCGCCACGCCTGCCACGACGCCGCCGTCCGGTTCGCCTGCAGTGCCGCGGTGTACTCGGCGCGCCACCGCTGCTCCACCCCCGGTTGGCGGATGTCGACGTCCGCACCGTCGACGCGCGCACGCAGATCGTCCTCGAGGACCGTCACCTGCTTGCGCAGCGCCTTCACCAACTCGGTCGCGGAAAAGTCCGCCATCACACCTTCTCGCTCTCCACGATCCCGGTCTTCCAGACCGGGTACACAACGAACTGTCCACCGGGCGAACCCAACTGGATCGGCTGACCATCCACCAGCGCGCCGCGCTGGCCACGCATCTGCGGCAACACCACCCACACCGGACGGCGGCGCGGCGCCGACAGATCCGCCAACCGCGCCAATACGTCGAGGTAGCCGTAACGGGCCAGCGGCGACATCTCGGTGAGAACCAGCGGCCTCGGCTGCGCGGCGTCGCCGAACACCCGATCCTCGAGGCCCGCGCATACGCGCGGCATCACCTGTTCGAGCACCGCGCGCAGGCCCCGCGCATCCTTGCTTCCCGCCGCCGCAGCATCTGCGCTTCGCACGAGATCCCACGGCACACCCCGCTCGGACGAGAAAGTCCGCATCGCGTCGATGATCGCCCCGGTGACGTCGACAACCTCACCCTCATGGGTCTCGACGAGTTCCCGCGCGACGGTCTGATGGTCGCCCGGCCGATGGACGGGCACCCCAAACACCAGGAAGCCGTTCTCGGCCAAGGAGCGCGTCACCAGCGAGTTCCGCGACGCACCACCATCACCGTTCGCGGCGGACGCGACTGTCCCGGCGGGCGGACCGGTGTGCGTGGCCGTGCGGGTGTGCAGGGAGGTTTCGCTCGGCGGTGCGGCCTGCTCGTAGCGGTAGGCGGCGCCATCCCAGGTGAGACCGAGGCCGGCACGGTCGATGTGCGCGTCGAGCGCAGGCCTGGCAGGGAGCCGATCGAGCTCCGGGAATCGTGCGGCGACACGCGCCCGGATCTCCGTCGGCGACAACGCCTCGGTCTGGGCGAGTCCGGCAAGGGCGATGCGCAGCGCGTCGGACGGGCCGAGGCTGCGGCTGTGCAGCTCACCGCGACCGGAGACGGCGGCGAACTTGGAGATTGCCGCCGCCAAGCGCACAAGACGCCCGTCCGGTGGCAACGGCACCGGCACGTCCGGTCCGGCCGCGGCTGCGTAGGCGCGAGCGAACGCGCCGCGCAGCTCCCGTGCCGCGGTGCCCATCGGGACCACCTGAGACATCGGGGTAGCAACCATGAGGTCGTCGGCGCGACGGCCCGCGGCTTCGGCTCCGGCGAGCAGAAGTTCGTCGTCGGCAACCAACGCGAGGCGTCCACCGTGTCGCCGGCGCACCCACCGTCGCGTTCCCTCAGCGGTTTCGTGCTCGGTGAGCCGATCCAGGGCGAGGCGCAACAGCCCGGCGGCAGCACGCTCCGCGAGACGCGGGGCCAGGGCATCGGCGGCAGCGGCCGGGGCCTGGGGCAGCCGGGCGCGGATCTCGGCAGTGAGGGTGGAGATCGCTACTACCCCACCGGAATCGCGGAGGACCTGGTCGGCGACGTCGATGAGTTCGTCGAGCAGCTCCCGACTCGCCGGGTTCTCCGCCCAGTCGGACTGCAGTTCCTTGAGGAGCTGGTTTCCTCGAGGACCGCTCTTCTTCAACGCCGACGCCAGTTCGTTGCCGGACGCGAACGCATCGAGAGTGCCGGCGACACCGAGGAGCAGTTCCGCTGCGCTGCGGCGGGTACTGGCCCTACCCGTGCCCACCGCCGATACCAACAGGGCGACGGCGTCGTCGAGGCCGAGCAGTCCCTGCTGATCCTGTGGCTTTGCGGTAGATCGGCCGAGTTCCTTGACCCACGTGCGATGCCGGTCGCGGATCTCGGTGCGGGTGGCTTTTGCTTCCTTGGCGACCAGCCGGTTGAGTCGGGTGGAATCGAGCACCAACAACTCGCCGACCGTCGTGACCTGCGCCGCGGCGAGAGCAGACACGGCCCTGGCGCTCAGCCCGGCGGCAGCAAGGGAGGTGCCGGCGACCACCTTGACTGCGCGCGTGGTCTTGTCTGCCTTCGCGGGAGCGGCGTCGAGGTCGTTGAACACCCGGCGCCAGTCTCGGAGCATCTCCTCGGCCGTGTCCGGGCGGGTCGCGACGTCGCGGGACAGCGCCGAGCTGAAGTACGCGGCGAGACCTGCCGCGACGGGCGTCTCGAACAGGGAGGGGTCGACGGTGACGTCGTCCTGCACGGTGGCCGGGTTCGCCTGTGGGTCCGGTCCGTACTGTGGGGCGCCGCCGGTGGCCATCTCGAACAGGACGACCGCGGCACCATAGCGTTCGGCAGCGGTGTCGTACTGGTTGCGTCCACCGGTACCGAGAAACGGGTCGAGATAGGGCGGGGTTCCGGCGTCGGTGTGGCGCAGATCGACCCCGGCCATCGAGAAGTCGAACAAGCGAAGGTGCGCGTCGGCACGCGAGCTGGACTGGTGCACACCGAGATTCGACGGCTTGAGGTCGCGGTGCACCACCCCGGCACGCTCGAGGGCGACGAGCGCCTGCAGCAGATCGGTACCCCAGCGTTCGAGCAGATCGATCGACAGCCGCCCGCCCTTGGCGGCCAGTTCCTCCGCGAGGGTGGTGCGTCCCGCGTAGTGCACGACGAGAGCCGCGCGGCCGCCGACGTTCTCCTCGGAGGCCAGCTGCACGATGCGAGGATCGTCGAGTTTGCCGAGCACCTGCGCCTCGGCGTGAAGCCGAGCGGCGGCCTCGTCGTCGCGGGCGACCTTGAGGACCCGCTCGTGGTCGCCCGCCTTGCGGTCCACGACAAGGATGCCGACGGCGGTCGACCCTGCTCCCAGGCGCCGCTTGTAGACGAAGCGGCCGTCGCCGAGTTCGTCACCGGGCTTCGCTTCGAGCGGATCGGTTTCCCCTTCGGCGCGGAACAGATCCGAACGCACCGCCTCGAGTCGCTCGAGGAAGTCCGCGACCGACGAGATCCGTTCTGCGGGGCTCGGATCGGTGGCGTCGAGTACGAGTTGCCGCAGGATCGACGGGACCTGCGGCAATTCCACCGCCAGGTCGAGACCGCCGTCGCGGCGCAACCGGTCGAGCAGTTCGCCGCGTTCCGTCGCCGGTGACTGTCCACCGGTGAGCAGGTAGAACGCGAGCGCACCGAGACCGAAGACGTCCATGCGGGCGGGGTCGGTGGGGTTCACGCCCTCGGGGGAAGTGAACAACTTGGCCTGGTCGCTCAGGCTGCCGGCCATCAGACTCAGCGGTCCCGCCGACAGGCGCGTGACCCCGGTTTCCGCGTTGGCGGGCAGCACCCCGGCGGTGTCCCAGTCGGTGACCTGCGCCTGCGGACCGGACTTGCGGTCGCGGACCACGATCGCCCGCGGATTGAGGGTGCGGTGCACCACGCGGTGCCGATGCGCATAGTGGACGACCTCGGCGACCTCGGTGAGCAACTCGAGTTGCCGCTCGAGGGTCATCTCGCCGTGGTGGTCGGCGAGCCACAGGTCCAGGCGCACGTCGGTGTCGGATTTCGGGAACACCAGGCCGATGCCGAGTTCCTTGTCCTTGACCACGTCGACAGGGACCTGCAGGCCGTCGTGCTTGAGCCGGGACAGCAGCTTGTATTCGTGCTCGACGCCGCGCGCCCGGGCGTGCTCCTCCCCGGAGGTCCCACCGGGTTTGGGCAGGTAGAAGCGGATACGCGCGGCGCGTTCCATGTCGACGTGGTGGAAGGCCGGCCAGTCCTGCCAGCCGTCGCCGTCTCCGAGGGGTTGGTCGTCGATCACCCACGAACCGACCTCGCGTTGGCGGCGCGGGGCGAGGCCGATCGCGGTCATGAGGTCGCGGATGAGCAGCGACTTCTCCTCGGACACCGGCCCGTGCTTAGCCGGGGCGAGGAGCCGCTCGCTGATACCCGGCAGTCGACTGTGGTCATCGTTTCCGTCGATGCCGTAGAGGTTGATCTTGGAACTCGTCGGCAGTGCGCACACGAAGTCCGGATGATGCAGGTACACGAGTTCCTGCACGAACGGGATGATGCCCTTGAGGTTCTTCTGCCCGGTCTTCTCCGCCAGTCGGTCCTTGAGCAGCGACGAGAAGTACTGCGCCTTCTTGCGCGCGAGGAGCAGCGGCGAATCCTCGGAGCGATTGCCGCGTGTCCACACGTGGTCGTTGCCGCGCAAGATGCCGCTGTAGTACTTGAGTTCGATCAGGTACAGGGTGTCGCGGGCGAGGACCAGTAGGTCCACCTCGTGCCAGCGGCCGCGGTTGTCGCGGAACTCGAAGTTCGACCACGCCCGGAACGGGGGGGCGTCGGGAAGGATCTCCTTGATCCGTTCGAGCCCTTCGCGTTCGTGGTCGAACGGGGAGGGACTGACCTCGACCCAGCGGTCACTCTGCACCTGGCCCCGCACCTCTCGCTCTCATCCGTCACCCATGTATAGAGGGTCGAGTGTGCACATCTCGTCGTTACGTCTCGGCGTGTCGCGACGAGATGTGCACACTCGAAATGAGCTCTATCGCAGTGGGATGCCGAGCAGTGCGTCCACCGCGTCGGCGAACAAGCCCGGCGCCGAGGGGTCGTCGCCGCCGCGCTCGACCGCGAACGTCGCCCAGCTGTCCAGCGCGGCGAGGGCTTTCGGGGTGTCGAGGTCGTCGGCGAGGTGCTGACGCAGCCGAGCGATCGTGTCGTCGGCGGACTGGGCCGAGCCCAGGGCCGCGGCGTCGCGCCACAGGGCGAGGCGGGCCTGGGCGTCGGCGAGGACCTGGTCGGTCCAGGCCCGGTCGGTGCGGTAGTGCCCGGCGAGCAGACCCAGTCGGAGGGCGGCGGGGTCGACGCCCTGGCCGCGGAGTTTGGAGACGAAGACGAGGTTGCCGCGGGACTTCGACATCTTCTCGCCGTCGAGGCCGATCATCCCGGTGTGCACGTAGTGCCGGGCGAAGCGGCGCTCGCCGGTGACGGCCTCGGCGTGGGCGGCGGAGAACTCGTGGTGCGGGAAGATCAGGTCGCTGCCACCGCCCTGGACGTCGAAGCCGCTGCCGATGCGGTTGAGGGCGATCGCGGCGCATTCGATGTGCCAGCCGGGGCGGCCGTCGCCGAACGGGGACGGCCAGGCCGGTTCGCCGGGCCGCTGCGCGCGCCAGAGCAGCGCGTCGAGCGGGTCACGTTTGCCGGGGCGGTCGGGGTCGCCGCCGCGTTCGGCGAAGAAATGTTCCATGGTGGCGCGGTCGTAGCCGGACTCGTAGCCGAACTGCTCGGTGGCGTCGGCGCGGAAGTACACGTCGGGGTACTCGGCGTCGTCGACGATGTAGGCGGCGCCGGAGGCGACGAGTTTCTCGACCAGTTCGACGACTTCACCGACGGATTCGACGGCGCCGATGTAGTCGCGGGGCGGCAGGACGCGCAGCGCCTCCATGTCCTCGCGGAACAGCGCGGTCTCGCGCATGCCGAGGACGATCCAGTCCTCGCCGTCGCGGGCGGCGCGTTCGAACAGCGGGTCGTCGACGTCGGTGACGTTCTGGACGTAGTGCACGTCGTGGCCCGCGTCGCGCCACACCCGATGGACCAGGTCGAAGGCGAGGTAGGTGGCGGCGTGGCCGAGGTGGGTGGCGTCGTAGGGGGTGATGCCGCAGACGTACATCGTGGCCGTGCGGCCCGGGGTGACGGGGCGGACCGCGCGGTCCGCGGTGTCGTAGAGCCGCAGCGGGGGGCCCTGGCCGGGGACGGACGGGAGCGCGATGTCGGACCATGACAGCATGCGCACGAGCCTAGTGGAGGGCGCGGGCGGCTCCGGACGGAGGCCGGGTCCTTCAGAATGCGGGCCAGGGTATCCGGCGGTCGCCGACGGGGCGGGGCATGACGGGGCGGCGGAGCAGGGCGGCGATGCGGCCGCGCAGGGCGGCGACCTCGCGGGCGGTGATGTAGGTGCCCAGCCGCCGGCCGAGTTCGCCGTCGAGTTCGCGGGCGAGTTTGTCCAGGTCGACCAGGAGCGACGGGTCGATCGGGCTGCCGGCCCAGCCCCACAGCACGGTGCGCAGCTTGTTCTCCTGGTGCAGGCAGATGCCGTGGTCGACGCCGTACACGCCGCCGTCGAGGCCTTCGAGGGCGTGTCCGCCCTTGCGGTCGGCGTTGTTGAGGACGACGTCGAGCACGGCCATGCGCTGCAGGCGCGGGTCGTCGGCGTGGACGAGGACGACGTCGGTGCCGTCGAGGTCGCGGGCGCGCAGGACGGGCAGCCATCCGGGAGGGACGGCGTCGAGCGGGCACAGGTCGACGAGGTCGAGGCGGCCGGGCGGGTCGGCGGGATCGGGGGTGTCGATCCACTGCTGCACCATGCCGGTCCCGAAGGGTCCCTCGCGCAGCACGGTGGTGGGGATCACGCCCCAGCCGAGGGCTTCGGAGACGAGGTAGGAGGCGACTTCCCGGCCGGCGAGAGTGCCGTCGGGGAAGTCCCACAGGGGCCGTTCCCCGCGGACGGGTTTGTACACGCAGCGCACGGTGGTCGCGCCGAGGGTGGCGTCGCACACGAGGGTGGCGTTGCTGGCGTGGACGACGCGGCCGACCACGGTGAGTTCGCCGTCCGTGAGCACGGTGCGGAGGTCGGGGCTGCCCACCGGGTCAGGTCTCCTCGCCGAGCCAGGCGGCGGGGTCGAAGCCCTCGGTGCGCAGGTACCCGTTGGTGCGGACGCAGATGTGGCCGCCGCCGACCGGTTCGCCGCACAGCGGGCACGGGGTGCGGCCGGCGGCGACGACGAGTTCGGAGCGGGCGGCGAAGTCGCGGGCCTGCTGGGGGGTGAGGAAGACGCGGACGGCGTCCGGGCCCTCCTCGGCGTCGTCGAGGACGACGGACTCGTCGACCTCGGTCTCGGTGACGGCGAGCAGTTCGACGACGACGTTGCCGCTGTCGGCGTCCCAGCCCAGGCCCATGGTCCCGACGCGGAACTCCGCGTCGATGGGGGTGACGAGCGGACTGATGTCGACGTCCGGGTCCTCGGGCAGGTCGGTGCCGAAGCGGCGGTGCACCTCCTCGAGGAGCAGGCCCATGCGGTCGGCGAGGATCTGCACCTGTTGCTTCTCGAGCGTGACGCTCACCACCCGGGAGGCGTGCACGGCCTGCAGATAGAACACCCGGTCGCCGGGTTCACCGACGGTGCCGGCGACGAACCGGTCCGGGGTCCGGAAGACATGTATCGCGCGGGCCATCGCACCTCCTCGTTGTCGTATCCATCCGGTGTCGCTCTCCCATTATCCGCCGCGGGGGGCGACCTCCCCGCCGGGCGCGGGCGCCGGTTGGGCGGGCGGTGCGAGCCCGGACAGGTCCGAGCCGGTGTCGTTGACCCGCAGCACGAACGGGCGGGTCTCGGTGTAGCGGACGACGCTGAGGGACGCGGGCTCGGCGACGATGCGCTGGTAGCCGTCGAGGTGCGTGCCGAGCGCGTCGGCGAGGACGGCCTTGATGACGTCGCCGTGGGTGCAGGCGATCCAGACGACGTCACCGCCGTGGGCGGCGGCGAGGCGGCTGTCGTGTTCGCGGACGGCGGTGACGGCGCGGGCCTGGACCTGCGCGAGGCCCTCGCCGTCGGGGAACACGGCGGCCGAGGCGTGCTGCTGGACCACCTTCCACAGCGGTTCCTGCAGGAGTTCGCCGAGTTCGCGGCCGGTCCACTGCCCGTAGTCCACCTCGACGAGGCGGTCGTCGACGAGGGGGGTCAGGCCGCGGTCGGCGGCGAGGGGGGTCACCGTCTGGTGGCAGCGCAGCAGCGGCGAGTGCACGATCTCGGCGATGGTGAGGCCGGCGAGCCGCGCGACGAGGCCCTTGGCCTGGATGTGGCCGACCTCGTCGAGTTCGACGCCGGGGGTGCGTCCGGCGAGGACCCGGGCGGTGTTCGCCGTCGAGCGCCCGTGCCGCAGCAGGATGACCGTCATGAAGCCAGCCTAATGGGCCGGGCGCCCGACGAGCGGGCCCGGCGGGGTCCCGGCCTCAGGTGGCCGAGATGGTGCCGGTGGCGAGCAGGGCCAGGACGAGGGTGCCGAGGGCGATGCGGTAGCCGACGAACCAGTACATCGAGTGGTCGACGACGAATTTGAGCAGCCAGGCGATGGAGGCGTAGCCGACGGCGAACGCGACGGCGGTGGCGACGAACAGCTGGGCGCCGGAGGCGCTGAGGCCCTCCCCGGCGGGTTCGAACGCGTCCGGGAGGCTGAACAGGCCGGAGGCGACGACGGCGGGGATGGCGAGCAGGAACGAGTACCGGGCGGCGGCCTCGCGGGTCAGGCCGAGAAACAGGCCGGCGCTGATAGTGCCGCCGGAGCGGGACACGCCGGGGATCAGGGCGAGGGCCTGCGCGGAGCCCATGACGATGCCGTCGCGGAGGGTGAGTTCGTCGAGCTTGCGGGTCTTGCGGCCGTAGCGTTCGGCGGCGGCGATGACCAGGGCGAACACGATGAGCATGGTGGCGATGAGCCACAGGTTGCGGGCGCCGGTGCGGATCTGGTCCTTGAACAGGAAGCCGAGGACGCCGACGGGGATGGTGCCGACGATCACGTACCAGCCCATGCGGTAGTCGAGGTCGCTGCGGTGTTCGCGGTGGGCGAGGCCACGGAACCAGGCGGCGACGATCCGGACGATGTCCTTGCCGAAGAAGACCAGGACGGCCGCCTCGGTGCCGAGCTGGGTGACGGCGGTGAAGGAGGCGCCGGCGTCGGTGCCGAAGAAGATCTCCGAGACGATCCGCAGGTGGCCGGAGGACGAGATCGGCAGGAACTCGGTCAGGCCCTGCACGAGGCCGAGGACGAGCGCCTGCAGCCAGGTCATGGATTCGCCGGTCACGCGGTGCCCTCCGGGTGCTCGTGGGGACGGTCGCCGGGGGTGGGGTCGATTTTCACCTGGGCGAGGGTACGCGGCGCGGCGGAACGGTTTTCGCGGCCTCACGGCACTAGGGTGCTGGGTCAGGGGCGGCGGTCGCGGTGACGGCGGCTCGACCCCGTCGGTCGGATCGTGACGAGGCGCGGGCGGATATGGAACACAGAACGGTGGGTGCGAGCGGGCTGCGGGTCTCGCGGCTCGGCCTGGGCACCCTGAGCTGGGGACGCGGCACGGACGGGGACGAGGCGGCGGCGCAGCTGTCGGCGTTCGTCGACGCCGGTGGCACCCTGGTCGACACCTCCCCCGCCTACGGTGACGGGGTGGCGCAGCGGATCCTGGCGGAGCTGCTCGACGACGTGGTGCCGCGCGATCAGCTGGTCGTGTCGGGCAGCTCGGGCATCGACACCTCGAAGGTCGGGGCGGGGCGGGTGGACTGCTCCCGCGCGGGTCTGCTCACGCAGCTGGACCGCACGCTGCGGGACCTGGGCACCGACCATCTCGATCTGTGGCAGGTGGCGACGTGGGATCCACGGACGCCGGTCGACGAGGTGGCGGCGGCGCTGGAGTTCGCGGTGACCAGCGGCCGGGCCCGGTACGTGGGGGTGCGCGGGTACCTGGGGTGGCAGCTGGCGACGGCCGCGTCGGTGGCGACGCGGCACGCACCGCTGGTGGGAACGCAGGTGGAGTATTCGCTGCTCGCGCGCGGGGTCGAGGAGGAGCTGATCCCGGCGGCCCTGCACCACGGGGTGGGGGTGTTCGCGGCGGTGCCGCTCGCGGGCGGGGTGTTGACGGGCAAGTACCGCGACGGCATCCCGGCGGACTCGCGGGGCGCCGACGACCTGCACACCGAGGAGGTGCGCAGCTATCTGACCGAGCCGGCGGCGCGGGTGGTCGAGGCGGTGGCGACGGCCGCGGACGGACTGGGGACCTCCCCGCTGGCGGTGGCGTTGGCGTGGGTGCGGGACCGGACGGGAGTGGCGTCGACGGTGGTGGGTGCGCGGGATCTGGCGCAGCTGACCGGGGTGCTGGTGACGGAGGAACTGGAGTTGCCGGCGGCGATCGCGGCGGCGCTCGACGACGTCAGTGCGTGACGTCGGGCCCCCGGGCCCGCGACCCCGCCACGAAGTTAGGTTAGCCTGTGGTCGAGGTCGGTGCACCGGCACCGGACGGCGGGCACGAGGAGGGACCGGTCGATGACCGCGATCGAGGCCGCGGGGTTCGCGCAACGGCTCCGCCGGGAGACCGCGCAGGCGCACAGCGACACCGAGAACGCGCAGTTCGTCACCGAACTGCTGGCCGGCCGGCTCACCCGGCAGGGGTATGCGGCGCTGCTCGCGCAGTCGTGGTTCGTCTACGAGACGCTCGAACGGGTCGGCCGCTCGCACGCGGGTGACCCGATCGCCGGGCCGTTCCTGGACGACGCGTTGCTGCGCACTCCGGCGCTCGAGGCGGATCTGACGTTCCTGCTCGGCCCGCGGTGGCGGGAGACGATCGCGCCGCTGCCCGCGACCGAGCGGTACGTCGCGCGGCTCGAGCAGGTGGCCGCGGTGCGCCCGGAGGTGTTCCTGGCGCACCACTACCTGCGGTATCTGGGGGATCTGTCGGGTGGGCAGATCATCCGGCGCCTGCTCGAGCGCGCGTACGGGCTGGACCGGGACGGGTTGCGGTTCTACATCTTCGACGACATTCCCCACCCCAAGCCGTTCAAGGACGCCTACCGGGCGAAGCTGGACGCGGCGCCGCTCGACGAGGGCCGGCGGCGCACGGTGATCGACGAGGCGAACCTGGTGTTCGGGCTCAACGCCGACCTGTTCGCCGATCTGGCCGCCGACCTGGACCGGTACCGCACGACTTCCGCCCTGCCATGACGCGACGCGGCATCCTCGCGTTCCTCGCCGCGGCGCTCGCGCTCGTCGCGCTGCTCGTCGGGTGTTCGACCGCCCCGACCGGGGGCGGCGGGACCGGGGCGCGCACCGCGGTGGTGGGCGACCCGAATCCGCGGCCGATCGCCGAGGCTCCCGTGCCGGCGCTGCCGGTGACGGTCCGCGGCGTCGACGGGGTCGACGTCACCGTCACCGACGCCTCCCGCATCGTGACGGCCGACCGGTCGGGCACCCTCGCCCAGACCGTGTTCGCGCTCGGTCTCGGGGACCGGCTGGTGGGTCGGTCGACGGCGGGTTTCCCCGCCGTCGAGCAGGTGCCCAACGTCACCCCCGGCGGGCACGGGCTCTCGACGGAGGCGATCTTGGCCCTGGCCCCGACGGTGGTGCTCACGGACACGTCGGTGGGGCCGCTCGCGGTGCAGGAACAGCTGCGGGCCACTGGGGTGCCCGTGGTGTTCGTCGACCCGCGCCGCACCCTGGCGACCGTGGGCGAGCAGATCCGCTTCGTCGCCCGGGCGCTCGGCGTGCCCGCGGCGGGTGAGGCACTGGCGCAGCGCACCGACGACGAGATCGCCGCGGCCCGCGCGGCGGTGCCGGACGACGGGACACCCCCGACGGTGGCGTTCCTGTATCTGCGCGGGTCGGCGATCAAGATGCTCGGCGGTCCCGGATCGGGCGCGGACGCGCTCGTCGAGGCGCTCGGCGGCCGCGACGCGGGCACCGTCGCCGGCCTGACGTCCGAGTTCACCCCGATCACCAGCGAGGCGATGATCGCCTCCGCCCCGGACGTGATCTTGATCATGACCGAGAGCCTGGCCTCCGTGGGCGGGCCCGAGGGCCTCGCCCGGCTGCCCGGCGTCGCCCAGACCCCGGCCGGGCGCGACGGCACCATCGTCGACATGGCCGACTCGGTGCTGCTGAGCTTCGGCCCGGACACCGGCCGGGTGCTCGCCGCGCTCGCCGCGGCGCTCTACCCGGCCGCACCGGCATGAGCGCCGTCGACTCCCCCGCCCCCGTCCGTCCGGCCGCCGCCCACCGCGGCCGCACCGCGGCGGTGGTCGCCGGCCTGACGGCCGCCCTGGTGGTGCTGGCGGTGCTCTCGGCGTGCCTCGGGCAGGTGCCCACCTCGCCGGCCGAGGTGATCGGCAGCGTGCTGCACCGCCTCGGGCTCGACCTCGGGCCGCTGCCGGCCCACCCGGCCGGTGAGGTCACCCTGTGGGAGGTGCGGTTCCCGCGGGTGGTGCTCGCCGTCGTGGTGGGGGCGTCGCTGGGCTGCGCGGGCGCCCTGCTGCAGGGCGTGTTCGCCAATCCGCTCGCCGAGCCCGGGGTGATCGGCGTCTCCGCCGGGGCCGCCGTCGGCGCGTGCGCGGCGATCGTGCTGGGCGGGGCGTTCACCGCCGGGTGGGCGCTGGCGGGCGCCGCGTTCGTCACCGGGCTGCTGACCACGACCCTGGTGTACGTGCTGTCGCGGTCCGAGGGCCGCACCGAGGTGGTCACGGTCATCCTCACCGGCGTGGCAGTCAACGCGTTCGCCGGCGGCCTGATCGCCCTGTTCACGTTCGTCGCCTCCCCCGCCGCGCGCGACCAGATCGTGTTCTGGCAGCTCGGCAGCCTGGGTGGGGCCACGTGGGAGGTCGTGTCGGTGGTCGCGCCGCTCGCGGTCGGCGGCGTCGTCGCGGCCGTCGTGCTCGCCCCGAAGCTGGACCTGCTCGCCCTCGGCGAGCACGTCGCGCGCCACCTCGGGGTCGACGTCGAGCGGGTACGGCAGGCCGCGATCGTCGTCGTCGCCGTCCTGGTGTGCTCCGGGGTGGCGTTCACCGGCATCATCTTGTTCGTCGGGCTCGTGGTGCCGCACCTGATGCGGATCGCGCTGGGGCCCGCGCACCGCGTGCTGATCCCGGCCGCCGCGTTGTGCGGCGCGGTGGTGCTGCTTGCCGCGGACCTCGGTGCCCGCACCCTGGTGCCGAACGCGGACCTGCCGCTGGGCATGCTGACCTCGCTGGTCGGTGGCCCGGTGTTCTTCTGGATGCTGCGCCGCACCCGGGCACGCCAGGGCGGCTGGGCGTGAGTCCGCGGCGGCCGTGGCCGGACCGGCAGGTGCCCGCCCGAGCCGGGCGGGGCGCGGTGACGCTGCGCGCCGAGCAGGTGGCCGTCCGCCGCGGCGACCGCGTCGTCCTCGACGGCGTCGACCTCGAGGTGCGGGTCGGGGAGGTGCTCGCGCTCGTCGGGCCCAACGGCGCCGGCAAGTCCACCCTGCTGGCCGCGCTCGCCGGCGATCACCCCGTCGCGGCGGGCGAGGTGACGGTCGGCGACCGTCCGCTGGCCGAGTTCTCGGCCGCCGCCCTGGCGCGACGACGGGCGGTGCTGCCGCAGCAGCACGCGGTCGGGTTCGCCTTCACCGCCCTGCAGGTGGTGCGGATGGGCCGTGCGGCCTGGGCGCGCACCGACCGCAGCCGGGACGACGAGACGACGGTGGCCGCGGCGCTGGCCGAGGCGGACGTCACGCACCTGGCGCACCGGCCGTTCCCGGCCCTGTCCGGCGGCGAGCGGGCCCGGGTGGCGCTGGCGCGGGTGCTGGCGCAGGACACCCAGACGCTGCTGCTCGACGAGCCCACCGCGGCCCTGGATCTGGGGCATCAGGAGACGGTGATGCAGGTGGTGCGCGGCCGCGCCGACGCCGGCACGGCCGTGGTGGTGGTGCTGCACGATCTGAATCTGGCCGCCGCGTACGCGGACCGGGTCTGTGTGCTCGCCGGAGGCCGCGTCGCCGCCGACGGTCCGCCCGCGCAGGTGCTGACCGGGGAGCTGCTCACCCGCGTGTACCACTACCCGGTGCGGGTCCATCCCCATCCCGGGACCGGCGCACCGCTGGTGCTGCCGCTGCGGGCCGGCGACGCGGCGGCGTCACCGGCCGGGCAGCCAGCCGAGCACGCGGTCGAGCCACGTCGGTGACCGGCACGGCCGGGCGCGGGCGACGGTGTCCCGCACCGCCGCCGCCACGCTGCGTTCGTCGCCGAGGTCGATCTCGGCGACCGACGCCCGCGCCCGGGCGATCACGTCCGCCGCGGTGGGCACGGTGGACGGGCCCGCGGGCCGGTACACCTCCACCCGCAGGGTGGCGCGGCGCACCCGGAACGAGAACGGCCGGCCCTCCTCGGTGCGACCGAACCCGTGCGCGTGCACACCCGGGCTGAGGTACTCGACGACGAAGCCGTCGGGGGGCGGGTCGGGGGAACCGGTGGGCCAGGTCACATCGGCCTCCTGGCTGGGTGACGGGGGGCGAGGCGGCTGCGGCGCCGCCACGGCGATCAGGAACACTGGGGGTCGGGTGCGCCGCCGGCGACGGTGCCGCACGCCACCGACCCCGGGCGACGACGAGGAGCGAGACGATGGGCAGACCGGCAGCACGTGCGACCGCCGCGGCGGTGGGGTTCGCGTTGGCGCTGGTCACCGGGTGTTCCTCCTCCAGCGGCGGCGACAGCCTGCCCACCATCGACCCGGCGACCCCGGCCGTGGCGCCGGAACCGGCCGTCCCGCCGGCGGGGACGGTGCAGGCACTGGGCCGCGCCGTCGAGGCCCTCGCCGTCGATCCTGGCACGAGTACGGTCGCCGCGCTCGCCGGCGACGGGTCGCGGCTGCTGCTGCTGGGGGCCGCCGACCCGGCGGCAGCGCCCCGCGAGGTCGCCCTGCCCGCCGCGGCGGTGACCGTGCTTCCCGGTGCCGACGGGGAGGTCCTCGCCCCCGGTCCCGGCGTCGTCGCCCGGGTGGATGTGCGGTCGGGCGCCGTCACGGAGGTGCCGGTCGACGGGGAGGCCCGCTCGGCGGCCGTGCTGGCGGACGGGCGTCTGGCCGTGGGCACCGCGGCCGGCGTCACCCTCCTCGTCGACCCGGCGTCGGGTGCGACGCAGACCGTTCCCGGCCTGGCCTCGGTCGACGCGCTCGCCGCCGTGGGCACCGAGCTGGCCGCGCTGGACCGTCGCCAGACGTCGCTGACCGAGGTCGACGTCGCCGACGGGGATCTCGGCCTGGCGTTGCGCGCCGGGGAGGGTGCCACGCAGCTGGCCACCGACCCGTTCGGCCGGGTGCTGGTGACCGACACCCGGGGTGGGGAGCTGCACGTGTACACGCTCGATCCGCTGGTGTTGCGCCAGCGGTATCCGGTGCCGAACGCCCCGTACGGCGTCGCCTACGACAGCGCGAACGACCTCGTGTGGGTCACTTCGACCGGGAGCAACGAGGTCGTCGGCTACGATCTGTCGACCGGGATTCCGCAGGAGCGAGGCCGGTACGCGACGGTGCGGCAACCGAACTCGGTGGTGGTCGACACCGCCGGCGCCGTCCTGGTGATCGGATCCGGGACCGGGGACGGGCTGCAGAGGATCCCGATCGGGGGTGTGTGATGGCAGGTCCACGCGACGTGGGCGGCCGGTGGACGCGGATGCCGGTGGGCTGGGACACCAGCAACGACGAGTACGACTACGTGCCGCTGCGGCTGCCGCGCGACGTCTCGCGGGTCAGCGCGTCGCTCCGGCTCGCCATCCAGGCCGAGTTCCACGGGTGGGAGCTGACGCGGGTGCGGCTGTATCCCGACGGCAGCCGCCGGGTGCTGCTGCGCCGCCGCAAGACCGGCCACCACGTGCCCGAACCCACCGTTCGTTGACGCCGACCCCGGGCGCCGCCCGGGCCAGCAGGGAGTGTTCCGTGTATCGCTTGTTCCTTCGACTGCTGTTCCTGCTGCCGCCGGAGCGGATCCACCACCTCGCGTTCACCGCGATGCGGCTCGCGACCCGGGTCCCGCCGCTGCGGACGCTGATCGCGAAGGTTCTCGTCGTCGACGATCCGGTGCTGCGCAACACGGTGTTCGGGGTGACGTTCCCGGCCCCGCTCGGTCTCGCGGCCGGCTTCGACAAGGATGCGGCCGGGGTGAACGCCTGGGGTCCCCTGGGCTTCGGGTTCGCCGAGATCGGCACCGTCACCGCCCAGGCGCAGCCCGGCAACCCGGCGCCCCGGCTGTTCCGCCTGCCCGCGGACCGGGCGCTGATCAACCGGATGGGCTTCAACAACCACGGGGCCGGGGAGGCCGCGAACCGGCTGCGCACCCGCGCGCACACCGTCCCGATCGGCGCGAACATCGGGAAGACCAAGGTGGTCGCGCCGGCGGACGCGGCCGAGGACTACACCGCGAGCGCCCGGCTGCTCGGCCCGCTCGCCGACTTCGTCGTCGTCAACGTCTCGTCCCCCAACACCCCCGGGCTGCGCGACCTGCAGGCGGTCGAGTCGCTGCGGCCGCTGCTCGCGGCGGTGCTGGACACCGTGCACGTACCGGTGCTGGTGAAGATCGCCCCCGACCTGTCCGACGAGGACGTCGACGCGGTCGCCGACCTCGCCGTCGAACTCGGGCTCGCGGGCATCGTCGCCACCAACACCACCGTCCGGCGGGACGGGTTGCGCACCGATCCGGCCCTGGTCGCGGAGATCGGCGCCGGCGGGCTGTCCGGTCCCCCGGTCGCACAGCGCTCCCTCGAGGTCCTGCGCCGGCTGCACGCGCGGGTCGGGGACCGGCTGGTGCTGATCTCGGTGGGCGGCATCGAGACCGCCGAGCAGGCGTGGGAGCGGATCCTCGCCGGCGCGTCGCTGGTGCAGGGCTACACCGGTTTCATCTACGGCGGCCCGTTCTGGGCACGCCGCGTCCACAAGGGTCTCGCCCGGAAGGTGCGGGCAGCCGGGTTCGCGTCGATCGGCGACGCGGTGGGCGCAGGCGCCCGCGTCTGATCCGCCGCGCCCGGATCCGGCGGGCCGGGCCACACCGCCGGACAGGCACACCCCTCGGGACGGGTGCGCCTGCCCGATTCCGGTGCGGAGCCGGCCCGCCGAACGGGTCTACTGCTCGAACGTGCCGTGCAGCGTCGCGCGCGCGATCGCGTGGGAGAACACGTTGAATCCGAGGAACGCCGGGGTCGAGTCGGGGCCGACCCCGTCGAGGGTCTCCACGTCGAGGGCGTGCACGGCCACGATGTAGCGGTGCGGGCCGTGCCCGGCCGGCGGGGCCGCGCCGAGGAAGCGGTGCAGGCCGCCGTCGTTCTTCAAGGTGACCGCACCCTCGGGCAGCGCGGAGCCGGTGTCGTCGCCGGCCCCCGCGGGCAGCGACGTCACCGACGCCGGGATGTTCGCCACCGCCCAGTGCCAGAACCCGGACGCGGTGGGTGCGTCGGGGTCGAACACGGTGACGACGAAGCTCTTGGTTTCGGGGGGAAAGCCCGACCACGACAGCTGCGGGGAGATGTCCTGCCCGCCGGGCACCCCGAAGATCCCGCTGGCCTGTTCCGGCTTCAGCGGGCGACCGTCGGTGATGTCCTCGCTGGTGAGATCGAAGGTGGGCAGGTCGGGCAGCGGCGCATACGGGTCGTGGGCCATACCGGTCCTTTCTCTGGGTGCTGGTGTGCTCAGGCGTGCAGCAGGAAGTGTTCCATGACACGGGTGCCGAAGCGCAGCGCGTCGACCGGGACACGCTCGTCCACCCCGTGGAACAGCGCCGCGAAATCCAGTTCCGGGGGCAGCTGCAGCGGGGCGAATCCGAAGCAGCGGATGCCGAGCTTGGCGAAGGCCTTCGCGTCGGTGCCGCCGGAAAGCATGTACGGCACGGTCCGCCCGAGGGGATCGTGGGCCAGGATGGCCGCGTTCATCGCCTCGACGAGGTCCCCGTCGAACGTGGTCTCGTACGAGTCGAGGTCGGTGATCCATTCGCGGGTGACGTCCGGGCCGATCAGCTCGTCGACGGTGCGTTCGAACTCGGCGCGCCGGCCCGGCAGGATGCGGCAGTCGACGACGGCCTGCGCCGTCTGGGGAATGACGTTGGCCTTGTACCCGGCGTCGAGCATGGTCGGGTTGGCGGTGTCGCGCAGGGTGGCGCCGACGATGCGGGCGATGGACCCGAGCTTGGCGAGGGTGCCGTCGAGGTCCGGGGAGGCCGGATCGAAGTCGAGTCCGGTCTCCTCGGCGACGGCGGCGAGGAACTCGGCGACCGAGTCGGTCAGCACGAGCGGGAAGGTGTGCGTGCCGAGGCGGGCGACGGCCTGGGCGAGGACGGTGACGGCGTTGTCCTCGTGCAGGAACGAGCCGTGGCCCGCGCGGCCCTTGGCGGTCAACCGCATCCAGCCCAGGCCCTTCTCGGCGGTCTCGACGAGGTACAGGCGGCGCTCGCCGCCGTCGCGGCGCGGCACCGTCAGGGAGAACCCGCCGACCTCGCCGACGGCTTCGGTGATGCCGTCGAACAGGTCGGGGCGGTGCCGGACGAGCCAGTGGCTGCCGTAGGTGCCGCCGGCCTCCTCGTCGGCGAGGAACGCGAAGACCAGGTCGCGTGGCGGCACGATGTTCTCGGCCTTGAAACGGCGGGCGATGGCCAGCATCATCCCGACCATGTCCTTCATGTCGACCGCGCCGCGCCCCCACACGTAGCCGTTCTCCACGGCCCCGGAGAACGGGTGCACGCTCCAGTCCGCCGGTTCGGCGGGCACCACGTCGAGGTGCCCGTGCAACAGCAGCGCACCCCGGGACGGGTCGGCACCCGGCAGGCGGGCGAACACGTTGCCGCGGCCGGGAGCGCCTGATTCGACGTATTCGGTGGTGTAACCGACCTCCTCGAGCCGCGCCGCCACCCACATCGCGCAGTCCCGTTCCCCGCGGGTGGTGGCCAGGTCTCCGGTGTTGGAGGTGTCGAAGCGGATCAGCTGCGACACCAGGTCGACGACTTCGGCCTCGGCGCGGGATCCGTCGGCCGGCTGGGCGGGATTCGATGTTGTGGACACGGTCCCCTGTCTACCATCGATCTCGGCAAACCCGCAGGTGGGCGGGGCGATTTGGGCGCCGCGACGCGGTGGGTTACTCTTTCACAGCGCCCACGGACGTGGGAGCGCAGCAGGTCCGAGTGGCGGAATGGCAGACGCGCTAGCTTGAGGTGCTAGTGTCCTATTAACGGACGTGGGGGTTCAAGTCCCCCCTCGGACACTCTGAGTTGAGACAGACGGCGAAGGCCCCGAACCGAACAGGTTCGGGGCCTTCGCCGTTGCGGCGCCGGGCCACGCCGGATCGGCCGTGCGTCGCCGCCGGAGCCGGCCGGGCCGTCGACCAGCGGATTGGGACGGGGCGCCCGGGTAGGCTACGCTGAAACGGCACCCGCGGAGCGGGGAGCATCAGCATGTCCGAGTGGCGGAATGGCAGACGCGCTAGCTTGAGGTGCTAGTGTCCTATTAACGGACGTGGGGGTTCAAGTCCCCCCTCGGACACTCCGAATCGAGATCGTCGACGAAGGCCCCGAACCGAGCAGGTTCGGGGCCTTCGCCGCCCGCGGCGGTGGGCGTTCGCCGCCCGCGGCGGGTGGGCGGCTCAGCCGATCCGGCCCCGGCGGAAGTAGGTGATCGGGCCGATCCAGTTCACCGCGATGATCGCGGCCCATTTCGCCTTGCTGCCCGCGACCCGGTCCGCGGGGCGCCGCGCCAGATCGGTCCACGCCGTCGCGGCGAGCGAGAGCTGCACAGCGGCGAGGGTGAGCACGAGCGTCTGCTGCCCCGGGGTCAGGTCGCGGAACTTCCGGCGGCGCCGTGCGGTCATCGTCGTCTCCTTGGGTCGAGGATTGCTTGCACCCCGAGCCTGCCAGGTTCGCGGCGTCGCGGGCAGAGCCACAGGTCCCACGAGGTCGGCCGGCGTCGCCCGCCCGATACCATCGGTCCGTACCGCCCCACACGACGAACAGGCCCATGACTTCGCACACCGACGCGTCGGGTATCGACCCGACCGACCTCGCCACCTGCCTCCGCGTCCTGTCCCTCGTGGGTGAGCTCGACGCCGACCACCCGGATTCGGTGGCGGTGCAGCGCGCCGTGGGGCACATGTTCAAGAAGCTGAAGCGGCTGCGCCGCAACGAGGCCCGCCGGGCCAAGGTCGCCGCGGACCGGCAGGTGCTCGCGACGACCGCGACCGGATCGCCCACCCGCATCGACGACGAGACCGCCGGGATCGCGTTGAGCTCGAACGCGCCGGGCGCGAGCGCGGGCACCCTGATCCGGCCGCGGGCCTGCTACGTGTGCAAGGACAAGTACACCCGGGTCGATGCGTTCTACCATCAGCTGTGCCCGCGCTGCGCCGCGGAGAACCACGCGAAGCGGGACGCCCGTACCGATCTGACGGGCCGGCGTGCGTTGCTCACCGGCGGCCGCGCCAAGATCGGCATGTACATCGCGTTGCGGCTGCTGCGCGACGGCGCCCACCTGACGATCACGACCCGTTTCCCGAACGACGCGATCCGTCGTTTCGCGGCCATGGAGGACAGCGCCGACTGGCTGCACCGCCTGCGCATCGTCGGCATCGACCTGCGCGACCCCGCCCAGGTCGTGGCCCTGGCCGACGACGTGGCCGCGCAGGGTCCGCTCGACATCCTCGTCAACAACGCCGCCCAGACCGTGCGCCGCTCCCCCGGCGCGTACTCCGCCCTCGCCGAGGCCGAGTCCGGTCCCCTGCCCGCCGGCCCGCGGCCGGAGGTGCTCACCTTCGGCAAGCCCTCGGACGCCCACCCGGCCGCGCTGGCCGGGTCGCTGCCGTCGCAGCTGACCGCGGAGTCGCTCACCTCGCTCGCGCTGGTGGCCGGGTCGGCCACGGCCGACCGGATCGCCGCCGGTGTCGCGGTCGACGCCGGGGGGCTGCTGCCCGATCTGGTGTACACCAACAGCTGGGTGCAGACCGTCGGGGAGGTCGAGCCGCTGGAGCTGCTCGAGGTGCAGCTGTGCAACTCCGTGGCACCGTTCATCCTGGTCAATCGGCTGCGGCCGGCGCTGGCGGCCTCCCCGGCCCGCCGCACGTACGTGGTGAACGTCTCGGCGATGGAGGGGCAGTTCGCCGGGCGCCGGTACAAGGGGGCCGGGCATCCGCACACCAACATGGCCAAGGCCGCGCTGAACATGCTCACCCGCACCAGCGCCGAGGACCTGCGCGCCGACGGGATCCTCATGACCGCCGTCGACACCGGCTGGATCACCGACGAACGGCCCCACCACACCAAACTGCGCCTGGCCGAGGAGGGGTTCCACGCCCCGCTCGATCTCGTGGACGGGGCGGCCCGCGTGTACGACCCGATCGTGCAGGGCGAGGCCGGGGTGGACCTGTACGGCTGCTTCCTCAAGGACTACCGCCCGGCCCCGTGGTGAGCGCGTCCCGCCGGCCGGGTGAGATCCACCCGACACGTCCGCGCAGGTAGAGACCAGTTCCACACCGCCGGGAGCGGCCGGGGCGCCCCGGGACGGGGATACTGGAGACATACGCCGTCGCCGCCTCCGGAGGATCCCATGCCCGTTGCCGTAGTCCACGCCGACACCCCGGAAGGACACGCCGCGCTCACCACGGCCGCCCGCGAGGCCGCCCACGGCGACGGCACGACCCTCGTGCTCGTCGCGGTCGACGACGACGGCGCGGCCGGGCAGCGCGAACTCGACTCGATCCGCGCGGACGTCGCCGCCGCCCTGGGTGCCGACGGGTGGGAACTGCGGACGGCGGTGCACGACGGGGACCCGGTCGCCGCGCTGGTCGACCTGGTCGAGCGGTCCGGCGCGGACCGTCTCGTGGTGGGCAGCCGCGACCGCAACGCGCTCGGCAAGTTCCTGCTCGAACGGCGCCTGCAGCGGTTGCTGCTCGAGGCGCCGGTCCCCGTCCTGGTCGTCAAGGGCACCGACGCGGACGAGTAGTCGTCCGGAACGGCCGCTGCCCCGCCCGATCCGGTTAGGCTGGCGGTATGGCGTACCGGCTGTTGGCCGACGTCACCGTGGCCGCGCACCTGGCCTTCCTGCTGTATGTGACGTTCGGCGGTTTCCTGGCGTGGCGGTGGCCCCGCACGCTGGCGCTGCACGTCGTGGCGGTGGTGTGGGGGTTCGCCACCGTCCTCGCCGGGTTCGACTGCCCGCTGACCGATCTGGAGAACTGGGCGCGCCGCCGCGCTGGGATCGAGGGCCTGCCGCCGAGCGGGTTCATCGACCACTACCTGACCGGGGTGATCTACCCGGACTCGGCGGTGGGACTCGTGCGGGCCGCGGTGGCGGTGACGATCGTCGTGTCCTGGTTCGGGTGGTGGCTGCGGCGCCGTCGTGTGAGCCGCGTCGCATCCTGACTTACCCGGCAGTAGGGTGTGGCGCATGACTGCCTCCCGCGATCTCGACATCGTCGTCTACGGCGCCACCGGCTTCGTCGGCCGGATCACCGCCGCCTACCTCGCCGAACACGCCCCCGAAGGGGTGCGCATCGCCCTCGCCGGCCGCTCCCGCACCCGTCTCGACCGCATCCGCGCCGAGCTCGGGCCCGCCGCGCGGGATTGGCCGGTACTCGAGGCGGACGCCGGCGACCCGCAGTCGCTGGCCGCGCTCGCCGCCCGCACCCGCGTGGTGGTCACCACGGTCGGCCCCTACGCCAAGTACGGGCTGCCGCTGGTGCAGGCCTGCGCCGAGGCGGGCACCGACTACGTCGACCTCACCGGCGAGGTGTTGTTCCACCGCGAGAGCATCGACCGGTTCGACGACCTGGCGCGCCGCACCGGCGCCCGCATCGTGCACTCCTGCGGATTCGACTCGATCCCCTCCGATCTCGGCGTGCACGCGCTGCACCGGGCCGTGCAGGCCGACGACGCCGGCGATCTCACCGACACGACGCTGGTGGTGCGGGCGATGCGGGGCGGCGTCAGCGGCGGCACGATCGACTCGATGCGCACCCAGGTGGACGTGGTGCGCCGGGACGCCGCGGCCCGCAAGGTCGCCCTCGCCCCCTACTCGCTGTCGCCGGACCGGTCCCGCGAACCCGACCTCGGGCGCCAGAACGACCTGGCGACCGTCGACGGCCGATCCGTCGCGCCCGACCTGTCCGGCCGGCTCGCGCCGTTCTTCATGGGCCCCTACAACACCCGGGTGGTGCGCCGCAGCAACGCGCTCAGCGGCTGGGCGTACGGGCCGCGCTTCCGCTACCGGGAGACCATGAGCGTCGGTTCGTCGCGGCTGTCGCCGCTCGTGGCGACCGGTGTCGCCGCGGGCTTCGGCGCGCTGGTGGCGGGGCTGGCGTTTCCCCCGACCCGGTTCGTGCTCGACAAGCTGCTGCCCGCGCCCGGACAGGGCCCGTCCGAGTCTGCCCGCGAGCGCGGCTTCTTCACCATCGACCTCTACACCACGACGAGCACCGGTGCCCGCTACCGCGCCCGCGTCGCCGCCCAGGGCGACCCCGGCTACAAGGCGACCGCGGTGATGCTCGGCGAATCGGCACTGTCGCTGGTCCTCGGCGGCGACCGCCTCCACGCCGGGGGCGGGGTGCTCACCCCCGCCACCGCCTTCGGGGACGTACTCACCGACCGGTTGCGCGCCGCCGGATTCGAGATCACGGCCCGGCGCCTGCCGTGACCGCCGCGGCGCCGTCGCGGGAGGCGGCGACACGCCGCCCGGCGACGGCGCCGCCGCGCGCGACCGGCTATGCTCGGACGGATCGTCGCGAGAGCGGCGAACGGCAGACCTGGGAAGGGACACGAACGTGCACACGACGAGCATCGCGGCGGCTCCGGCCACCCTGCTCGCGTTGATGGCGTTCTGGCCCACCCGCCGGGGCGCGTGCTTCGACCAGGAGTGTTGCTGAGCGGCGTCCGCCGCCCTCTCCCCTCCCCGGTTCGCTCCTTCGTGGTCGGAGTCTTCTGCATGTTCGCTCTTCTGGTGTTCACGCTCGTCGGTATCGGTGCGCAGCTCGTCGACGGGGCCCTCGGCATGGCCTTCGGGGTCACCGCCACCACCTTGTTGATCTTCAGCGGGATCGGTCCCGCGCACGCCAGTGCCGCCGTGCACCTCGCCGAGGTCGGCACCACCCTCGTCTCCGGCGCCTCGCACTGGCGGTTCCGGAATGTGGACTGGGGGGTGGTCGCGAAGCTGGGCGTGCCCGGCGCGCTCGGCGCCTTCCTCGGCGCGACGGTGCTCTCGAGCCTGTCCACCGCGGCCGCGATCCCGGTGACGTCGACGATCCTGCTCGCCATCGGTGTCTATGTGGCGCTGCGGTTCTCGGTCCGGCCACCGGCCGTCGCGCACGCCCGCACCTCACCGCACTCGGCGAAGTTCCTGTCCCCGCTGGGCCTGTTCGGCGGGTTCATCGACGCCAGCGGCGGCGGCGGATGGGGGCCGATCACGACCAGCACCCTGCTCTCCCGCGGCAAGACGGCCCCCCGGACCGTGATCGGCTCGGTCAGCGCCTCCGAGTTCCTCGTCGCACTCGCCGCGAGCATCGGCTTCCTCGTCGGTCTCGGCCGGGAATCGCTCGGCAACCTGCTCGTCGTGGCCGGTCTCGCCCTCGGCGGGGCCATCGCCGCACCGATCGCGGCGTGGCTGGTCAGCCGGGTACCGGCCACCCTGCTCGGCACCGCCGTCGGCGGCGTCATCGTGTTGACCAACGCACAGAAGCTGTGCACCTCGTTCGAGATCTCCGCCACGGCCACTACCTTGCTGTACCTGCTGATCGTGGCCGGCTGGATCGCGCTGCTCACGGTCTCGTGGCGCCGGTCGCGCCTCACCCGCGCCGAATCCGCCGGGGCGCTCGAGCGCCTCGAGCCGGCCCGCCCCGAGCTGCGGGAGCCGGCCGCGGACCGCACGAGCTAGCGTCCCCCTCTACGCTCGGCGCATGACGAGCCCCCTCGCCGTGCTCGACGCCTACGGCGTCGCCCTCGCCGCCGCCGGCCTCGACGTCCCGGTGGAGCCGGCGCCCGGCATCGACTGCGCCCCGGCCGGGCGGTTCCTCACCGCCCGGCTGCCGGTGGCCGACCTCGCCACCGGGGCCGTGGCGGCCTTCGCGGCGGCCGCCGACCGCTACCGCCATGCCCGCGGACTCGCCCCGCAGGGGGCGCGGCTCGACCCGGAGCGGATCGCCGCGTCGTTCGCCGGGGACCGGATGCTGCGCATGGCGGGCCGGCCCGTAGAGGGGTTCGCGGCGCTGTCCGGGTTCTTCGCCGCCGCCGACGGGTGGGTGCGCACCCACGCGAACTACCCGCATCACCGGGCGCGCCTGCTGCGCGCCCTCGACCTGCCGGACGGCACCGACCGTGCCGGCTGCGCCGCCCGGCTCCGGCAGCTGCCGGCGGCGGCGGTCGAGGACGCAGCCGCCGCGCACGACGCGATCGCGGTGCGGGTGCGCACCGAGCACGAGTGGGCGACGAGCCCGCCGGGCCGGGCCGCGGCGTCGGGCCCGCTGGTCCGGATGCTCGCGCGGGACGACACCGCCGACCGGACCGTCGCGGGCGACGATCCGGCGCGGCCCCTGACCGGGCTCCGGGTGCTGGACCTGACCCGGGTGATTGCCGGGCCCGTCGCCGCCCGCGCGCTGGCCCTGCTGGGAGCGGAGGTGCTGCGCATCGATCCGCCCGCACTCCCCGAGATCACCTGGCAGCACGCCGAGAACGGGCAGGGCAAGCGCACGGCGCTGCTCGACCTGCACACTCGTCGCGGGCGGGAGACGTGGTGCCGTCTGCTCGCCGACGCCGACGTGCTGCTCACCGGCTACCGGCCCGGGGCGCTCGACGCGCTGACCGGTGCGCCCGGCACGATCCGGCCCGGTCTCGTGCACGGCCGGGTGTGCGCGTGGGGATGGTCCGGGCCGTGGGCGGCCCGCCGCGGCTTCGACTCGATCGTGCAGGCCGCGTCCGGGATCGCGGTGGCCGAGGGGGACTCCGACACGCCCGGCGCGCTGCCGGTGCAGGTCCTCGACCACGCGAGCGGTTACCTGCTGGCGGCCGGGGTGCTCGATGCGCTCGCCGCGCGGCACCGGGACGGGCGGGGCCGCGACGTGGCGGTCGCGCTGGCCCGCACCGCGGCGTGGCTGCTGCAGGCGCCCGGCCGGGACCCGCACCCGCCGGTGCCGGCGCGTCCCGGGCCACGGACCGTGGCCACGCACGCGGCGGTGACCACGGCCCGTCCGGTGCTCGCCGAGTACCCGGACTATCCGTTCCCGGCCCGGGCCTGGGGCGGCGATCCGGCGGCCTGGTGGTCTAGGGGCCGGGTGGTCTAGGGTGCGGCGTCGAACGCGTCGAGGATCTGCTGGGCGGCCAGCGCCGCGGTGAGCGAGCCGTCGCGCACGGCGCGTTCGACGTCGCCGCGGAGCGCACGCACCCGGGGGTTGGTCTCGAGCCGGCGCAGCAGCTGGTCGTGCACCATCGTCCAGGTCCAGTCCACCAGCTGGCGGCGCCGGTTCTCCTCGAACAGGCCCGCCGCGGTGAGGACCCGGCGGTGCTCGAGGACGGTGTCCCAGAACGTGTCCAGGCCGGCGCCCTCGAGGCCGCTCATGGTGATCACCGGCGGCTTCCACACCGCGTCGTGCGGATGCACGAGCCGCAGGGCGCCGGCCAGTTCCCGCGCCGCGACCCGCGCGTCGCGTTCGAAGGGGCCGTCCGCCTTGTTGACCGCGACCAGGTCGGCGAGTTCGAGGACGCCCTTCTTGATGCCCTGCAGCTGGTCGCCGGTGCGGGCGAGGGTCAGGAAGGTGAAGCAGTCCACCATGTTCGCGACGGTCACCTCGGACTGCCCGACCCCGACGGTCTCGACGAGGATCACGTCGAACCCGGCGGCCTCGAGCAGCACCATCGTCTCGCGGGTGGCCTTGGCGACACCCCCGAGGGTGCCGGCCGTCGGGGACGGCCGGATGTAGGCGTCGCGCTGCACCGACAGCCGCGCCATGCGGGTCTTGTCACCGAGGATGGAGCCGCCGGTGCGGGTCGACGACGGATCCACCGCGAGCACCGCCACCCGGTGCCCCTTGCCGAGCAGGTACATGCCCAGCGCATCGATGAAGGTGGACTTGCCGACGCCGGGAACGCCGGTGATGCCGACGCGCATCGCGCCGCCCGCCTTCGGGAGCAGGCGCAGCAGCAGTTGCTGCGCCTGCTCCCGATGGTCGTCGCGGGTGGATTCGACGAGGGTGATCGCCTTCGCCAGGCCGGCCCGCCGGTTGGCGAGCACGGCCTCGGCGAGGGCGTCGACGTCGACCGCGGGCCGGCGGGTGTGACTGCCGACGGGGGTGCTGCCCATTGCGGGTCAGGCCCCGAGGTCGTGGCCGAGCTGGTCGGCGAGCTTGTGCAGCAGCCCCACCGCGGCGTCCGCGATGACGGTGCCCGGCGGGAAGATCGCGGCGGCACCGGCCTGGTACAGCTCGTCGAAGTCGCCGGGCGGGATGACCCCGCCGACGACGATCATGATGTCCGGGCGGCCCACCTCGGCGAGGGCCTCCCGCAGCGCGGGCACCAGGGTGAGGTGTCCCGCGGCCAACGACGACACGCCGATGACGTGCACGTCGTTGTCGGCCGCCTGGTTGGCGACCTCCTCGGGGGTCTGGAACAGCGGTCCCACGTCGACGTCGAAGCCGAGGTCGGCGAAGGCGGTGGCGATCACCTTCTGCCCGCGGTCGTGGCCGTCCTGGCCCATCTTCGCGACGAGGATACGCGGCCGGCGGCCTTCCTCCTCGGCGAACTTCTCGACCAGTTCGGTTGCCGTGCTGATGTTGACCGCCTTTCCGGCCTCGTCCCGGTAGACCCCGCTGATGGTGCGGATCTCGGCCTGGTGGCGGCCGTAGACCTTCTCGAGGGCATCGGAGATCTCGCCGACGGTGGCCTTGGCGCGGGCCGCGTCGATGGCCAGGGCCAGCAGGTTCGTGTCCGGCCCGGTGTCGGTCGCGCCGGCGGCGCGAGTCAGGGCGTCCAGCGCGGCCTGCACGGCCTCGGGGTCGCGGTCGGCCCGCAACTGCTCGAGCTTGGCGAGCTGCTCGGCCCGCACGCGGGAGTTCTCGACCTTGAGGACCTCGATCTCGTGGTCCTCGGTGACCTGGTACTTGTTGACGCCGATCACCGGCTGGCGGCCGGAGTCGATGCGGGCCTGGGTGCGGGCCGCGGCCTCCTCGATGCGCAGCTTCGGGATGCCCTCGGAGATGGCCTGCGCCATGCCGCCGGCCTCCTCGACCTCCGCGATGTGCTTGCGGGCGCGGTTGGCGAGCTCGTGGGTGAGCCATTCGAGGTAGTACGAGCCGCCCCACGGGTCGATCGGCCGGGTGGTGCCCGACTCCTGCTGCAGCAGCAGCTGGGTGTTGCGGGCGATGCGGGCGGAGAAGTCGGTGGGCAGCGCGAGCGCCTCGTCGAGGGCGTTGGTGTGCAGCGACTGGGTGTGGCCCTGGGTCGCGGCCATCGCCTCGATGCAGGTGCGGGCGACGTTGTTGAACACGTCCTGCGCGGTGAGCGACCAGCCGGAGGTCTGCGAGTGGGTGCGCAGCGACTTGGACTTGGCCGACTTCGGGTGGAACTTCTCGACGAGCTCGGCCCACAGCAGGCGGCCGGCGCGCATCTTGGCGATCTCCATGTAGAAGTTCATCCCGATGGCCCAGAAGAAGGACAGGCGCGGGGCGAACTTGTCGATCTCCATGCCCGCGTCGAGGCCGGCGCGGATGTACTCGACGCCGTCGGCGAGGGTGTAGGCCAGCTCGAGGTCGGCGGTCGCACCGGCCTCCTGGATGTGGTAGCCGGAGATCGAGATGGAGTTGAAGCGCGGCATGTTCGCGCTGGTGTAGGCGAAGATGTCGGAGATGATCCGCATCGACGGCTTGGGCGGATAGATGTAGGTGTTGCGGACCATGAACTCCTTCAGAATGTCGTTCTGAATGGTTCCGGCCAGCTGCTCGGGCTTGACGCCCTGTTCCTCGGCGGCGACGACGTACAGCGCCAGGATCGGCAGCACCGCGCCGTTCATGGTCATCGACACCGACACCTGCGACAGGTCGATGCCGTCGAACAGCTGCCGCATGTCGAGGATCGAGTCGATCGCGACGCCGGCCATGCCGACGTCGCCCTGCACGCGGGGATGGTCCGAGTCGTAGCCGCGGTGGGTGGCGAGGTCGAACGCCACCGACAGGCCCTTCTGCCCGGCCGCGAGGTTGCGCCGGTAGAAGGCGTTGGACTCGGCGGCGGTGGAGAACCCGGCGTACTGCCGGATGGTCCACGGCTGGTTGACGTACATCGTCGGGTACGGGCCGCGGACGAACGGCTCGAGACCCGGGTAGCTGCCCAGCGGGTAGCCCTCGGCGACGATCCGGTCGCGGTCGGCCTTGGTGTAGACGGGCTTGACGTCGATGCCCTCGGGCGTGGACCACACCACCTGCTCGGTCGTGTAGTGGTTGGCGGCGGCGACCCCGTCGACGAGCGCTGCGGCCTGCTCCTCGGTGGGGGCGGCGGGGGCCGGCGCCGCCGGATCCGTCAGCGGGACGTCGGCGAAGCTGCCGATCTTGTGTTCGATGCTCACTTACGCTCCCAGGGTGTTCAGCAGGTCGGTCAGCGCGGCGATCGCGTCGATCTTGGCGGTGAGGAACCCGTCCGGGCGCGCGGCGCCGCCGGTCTCGCTCACGGCCTTCTCCGGCCCGGCGAGCAGGACGGTGCCGACGCCGGCGTCGCGGAGGGCGGTGACGGCCGCGCCGGCCTGTTCGCCGTAGCGCTTGTCGGTGCCGCACACCACGGCGACGGTGACGTCGGCGTCGCGGACGGCGGCGGCGATGCTGTCGTCGTCGACGGACAGCGGACCGGGATTGACCGTCTCGATGCCGCCGGAGGCGAGCAGGTTCGCGGCGAACGTCGTGCGGATGTTGTGCTCGGCGATCGGCCCCAGCGGGGCGAGCAGCACCCGGGGCCGGGCGCCGTGCGCGGCGAGGTGGACGTCGGAGCGGTCGCGCAGCGCCTCGAAGGCGGCGGCGTACCGGGCGACGGCGGCCCCGGCGTCGGCGGTCTCCGCGGGCAGCGGCGCCTCGGCCAGGTTGGGGAACTCGTTGACGCCGGTCACCGCGGTCCGGCGGTGGGCGATGTCGGATTCGCGGCGGGCGCGGGTGGCGGCGATCCGCTCGGCGATCAGGCCGGCGTCGAGGGCGGCGCGGTAGCCGCCGGCCGCCTCGATCTGCTGGAAGAACTCCCACGCCTTGGCCGCGATCTGCGCCGTCAGTTCCTCGACGTACCAGGACCCGGCGGCCGGGTCGAGGACGCGGCCGAGGTTGGACTCCTCGAGCAGCAGCAGCTGGGTGTTGCGGGCGATGCGCGCGGAGAAGGCCTCCGACACCCCGAGCGCGCCGGCCGGCAGGGCGGCGTCGAACGGGAGCACGGTGACCGCGTCCGCGCCGCCGATGCCGGCGCCGAACGCGGCGAGGGTGGTGCGCAGCATGTTCACCCAGGGGTCGCGCTGGGTCATCATCGCGGCCGAGGTGACGGCGTGCTGGGGGGCGTGACCGGCGTCGGCCGCACCCACGACCTGCGCGATGCGGGCCCACAGTTGCCGGCCGGCGCGGAACTTGGCGATGGTCTGGAACTGGTCGTCCGTGGCGGCGAACCGGAACTCGATCTGGCCGAGAGCCCGGGCCGCGGACTGGCGGCTGCCGGTCAGCTCGCGCAGGTACTCGAGTCCAGCGGCGACGGCGGCACCGAGTTCCTCGGCGTCGGCGGCCCCGGCATTGTGGAATGCGGTGCCGTCGACCGTGAGGGCCCGCACGGTCTCGGCGCGGCCGGCGGCGGCGTGGGCGAGCTCGACGGCCTGGGCGACGGTGACGTCGGCGCGTCCCGAGAAGGCGCTGGTCAGCGGGGCGGCCCCGAGATGCAACCGCACGGCGGCGCGCTCGGCGACGTCGGTGCGCGCATCGAGCAGCGCGTAGAGGGCGCCCGCGGCGGCGGCGGTGTCGGCGCCGGCGTCGAGGGTGAGCGGCGCGAGATCGAGCAGGACCTTGTCGAGCGCGGCGGGCAGGTCGGCGATCGCGATGCCGTCCGCGCCGACACGCAGCCACAGGGCGCTGACGCCGTTCTCGAGGGCGTCGAGGATGCGCTCGTTCACCTCGCCGGGAGTGTCGCCGAAGCGGGCGCTGACGAGCCATCCGGTGTTGACGTCGCGGACCGCGGAACCGCCACGGACGAAGGGGAAGGAGCCGGGCAACGGCGCCTCGGGACGTTCGTCGCGCAGGCCGTAGAGGGGCGCGACGGCGACGTCGTCGTAGGTGGTGGTCTCGAGCAGCCGCTGCGGTTCCGGTCCGAGCTCCGCGGGGTCGACGCGGCGGGACTTGGCCAGCACCCCCGCCACCGCCTCCTGCCACTGCGCGTAGGCGCGCGCGGCATCCTCGGCTTCTGAAGCTAATGACACGTGAGGTCCTCTCGTACGCAGCGGGCGGGCTCGCCGAACACGGCCGTGGAAACCTTAAACTGATTCCGTTGTGATGCTAGCCGCATACACGCCGCCCCTATTGTGGGGATCACCACAGTTTCCCTAGCGATCGATAATGTCGTCGCCTAAGGAATCTACCGGGCGCCGGCGCGACGGCCCGAGGGGCCCCGCCCCCGGCCGTGCACGGCCGCGCCCCGGCGCGCGAAGCCCGGTATCGTGACCGGTCGTGACGAAGATGCTGCGGGACCGGCGGATTCTCGCGGCGGCGGCCGCGCTGGCCGTCCTCGCACTCGTCGCCCTGCTCCTGCCCCACCCGTCCGTCGCCGAGGTGCGCGCCTGGGCCGAGGCGGCCGGGCCGCTGCTTCCGCTGCTGTTCTTCCTGATCCACGCCGTGGTGACCGTGGCCCCGTTCCCCCGCACGATCTTCACCCTCAGCGCCGGGGTGCTGTTCGGGTCGGCCACGGGCATCGCGGTGACCGTCGCCGCCACGACCGTCAGCGCCGTGCTGGCGCTGCTGCTGGTGCGTGCGATCGGCCGCGGGGTGGTCGAGGAGCATCTGAGCCACCCCACGGTCCAGGCGGTCGACGAGCGACTGGCGCGGCGAGGCTGGCTGGCGGTGGGGTCGCTGCGGCTGATCGCGCCCCTGCCGTTCGCGGTGGTCAACTACTGCTGCGGGATCTCGTCGGTACGGGTGGCCCCGTACGCGCTGGCCACCGCCGCCGGCATCCTGCCGGGCACGGTAGGGGTGGTCCTGCTCGGCGACGCCCTCACGGGACGCACCCATCCCGCGCTCCTGGGGATCTCGGCGGTGTGCATCGCCGTCGGCGCCTCGGGACTGTGGCTCGAGTCCCGCCTCCCGGCGCCCCGCCCCGCGACCACCACCGTGTCATCAAGCCCTGAAGCTTGATTTTTGCTATTCAAGGCTCCATCCTTGATGAATGTTCGTGTTGACTGTCGATCAGCGCGGCAGCCGACGGGACGTCGACCGGGTCGCGGACCTGCTCGGCGAGCTGCGCGGCGCCGAGCTGCTCCGCCCCTTCGAACGCACCGCCGGCGACGAGGTGCAGGCCGTCGCAGCCGACCCGGCCGTCGTGGTCGATCTCGCCCTCGACCTCGTCCGCCGGGGCCACTGGAGCGTCGGCATCGGCGTCGGGCCCGTCGAGCAGCCCTTGCCCGCGCAGACCCGCGCCGGCCGCGGCCCGGCCTTCGAACATGCCCGCCGCGCCGTCGACCGCGCCAAGAACGCACCCGCCCGGGTCGCGGTGGAGGGACCGGACGCCGCCGCGGCCGCCGACGCGGACGCCGCCCTCACCCTGACGGCGCTGCTGGTGACCCGCCGCTCCGATGCCGGGCACGAGGCCGTCGAACTCGTCCGCCGCGGGCTCACCCAGGCCGAGGCCGCCACGCGGCTCGGCATCAGCACCCAGGCGGTGTCGCAGCGTCTGGCCGCCGCCGGATGGCAGGCCGAACCGGCCGGCCGCGACCTCGCCCGCCGTCTCCTGGAAAGGGCCGATCGTTGACTGTCGTCACCCTGGTTCTGCTCGCCGTCGCCGCGCTGGCCCCGGTCCTGGGTCTGCGCCGCGGCACCCCCGTGTGGCTCGTCGCCGGACTCGCCGCGGCGGCCCTTGCCGGTGCCGCACTCGCCGCGACCGCCACCCCCGCGGTCCGTGGCGTCGCCCTGGCCGCGACCCTCGTGCTCACGACCGCGGCGGCGGTCACCGGCGGCGGCCCCGCCGTGCTGGCCTCGTTCCGCATCGCACGTCGGCAACCCGATGCGGGACCGGTCCCGCCGTCCCCGGCCGGACCCGAACCGCCGCCCGGACCGCTGCGCGGCGGCCGGGTGATCGGCCTGCTGGAGCGGGCGGCGGTCGCCGCCGCGATCCTGGCCGGATGGCCGGAGGGCATCGCCGTCGTGCTCGCGGTCAAGGGCCTCGCGCGTTATCCCGAACTGCGCGAACCCCAGGCCTCGGAGCAGTTCATCATCGGCACCTTCACCAGCGTGCTGTGGGCGATCGCGGTGTGCGGGGTGGGACGGGGCCTGCTCACCTGAGCGGCCGCGCAACCCCGGGATCCGGGTCCCGGGGTTCAGGTCACCGGGTCCAGGTCACTGGGGTTCGCCGTGCCGTTGCCCGGGCTGCGGCTGCACCCATCCGCCCGTGATCGGCTCGGACGGCGGCAACGCCGCCGACGGGGGCTCCCCGCCCCGGCGTTCGGCGCCGGTCGGGTTGTGCACCGCCGGATCGACCGGTTTGCGGGCGACGGCCTCCGCGGCGGCGACGGCCTGCGCGACCTCCGGATCACGCGCGGTGGAGAACCAGTCGGCCACCTCGTCGGTGTCCTCCTCCGGTCGCGGGAGCCGCTCGTCGACCGGGCTGGGCTCGAAGCGGAACACCCCGTCCTCGCCCGGCGCGCCGAGATGCCGGGCGAAGCCCTTGAGGGCGTCCCCGAAGTCGCTCGGCACCATCCACACCTTGTTCGCGTCGCCCTGCGCCATCTGCGGCAGCGTCTGCAGGTACTGGTAGGCGAGCAACTCCGGGGTGGGCCGGCCGGACTTGATCGCCGCGAACACCTTCTCGATGGCCTTCGCCTGACCCTGCGCCTCGAGGTACTTCGCGGCGCGGTCACCCTGAGCGCGCAGGATCCGCGACTGGCGGTCCGCCTCCGCCTCGAGGATGGCCGCCTGCTTGGCACCCTCGGCCGACAGGATCCGGGACTGCTTGTCACCCTCGGCGGTCTTGATCGCCGACTCCCGATGCCCCTCGGCGGTGAGGATCATCGCCCGCTTCTCGCGGTCCGCCTTCATCTGCTTCTCCATCGACTCCTGGATCGACGGAGGCGGATCGATGCTCTTGAGCTCGACCCGGGCCACCCGCAGACCCCAGCGGCCGGTCGCCTCGTCGAGCACCCCGCGCAGCTGGCCGTTGATCGAGTCGCGGGAGGTGAGCGTCTCCTCCAGGGTCATGCCGCCGACCACGTTGCGCAGCGTGGTCACCGTCAACTGCTCCACCGCCGCGATGTAGTTGCTGATCTCGTACACCGCCGCCTGCGGGTTCGTCACCTGGAAGTACACGACCGTGTCGATGCTCAGGGTGAGGTTGTCCTGGGTGATCACCGGTTGCGGCGGGAACGAGACCACCCGCTCGCGCAGATCCACCTTGGCCCGGATCCGGTCCACGAACGGGACCAGGAACGTCAGCTGACCCGACACCGTCCGGTAGTACCGGCCCAGCCGCTCGATCACCGCGGCCTCGGCCTGCGGCACCAGCGCCACCGATTTGACGACCACCAGCGCGACGAACGCCACGACAACGGCGAGCACGATCAGCGCTTCCATCTACGGTCCCTTCCACACGACGGCCGTCGCGCCGTCGATCTGCATCACGGTCACGGTCGTGCCGGGCGGGTACACCTCGGTGACGTCGAGCGGACGCGCCGTCCACACCTCCCCGTCCAGCTTCACCTGCCCGGAATGCGCGGCCACCTCCTCGAGCACCAGCGCCTGCTTGCCCGGCAGGGCGTCCACGTTCGTCGCCTTCGCCGGTGGCAGCGCGTAGCGGCGGCGCAGCACCGGCCGCACCCCGCCCAGCAGCACGAGCGACGAGACCGCGAACACCAACGCGTCGGCCCACACCGGCAGGTCCGTCGCAGCGGACACCCCCGCCGTGGCCAGAGCGGCCGCACCGAGCATCAGCAGGACGAAATCGCCCGTCAACGCCTCCGCGGCGGCGAGCACCAGCCCGGCGATCAGCCAAATCAATGCCGACACGACGCCATCCAACCACAAATCGGACATCCCGGGTGGAACCGCAGGCCAGGGCCGCGGTGCCGTCAGTCCCCGGCGGGCTCGGTGACGAAATCGACGAGCTGCTCGACCGCCCCGATCAGCGGCGCCTCGAGATCGCGGAAGCTCGACACCGCCGAATAGACGCGACGCCACCCGTCCTGCGGGCTGCCCCACCCCAGTGCCCGGCACACCCCGGTCTTCCAGTCCTGTCCACGCGGAATCGTCGGCCACGCCTCGATGCCCAGCGCCTTCGGCCGCACCGCCTGCCACACGTCGACGAACGGATGCCCGGTGACGAGCACGTGCGGCCCCAGATTCGCGGTCAGCCGCTCCTCCTTGGAACCGGCGACGAGGTGGTCGGCGAGCACCCCCACCCGGCGACCGGGACCGGGGGCGAACCCGGCGAGCCGCTCCCCCAGGTTGTCGAGACCCTCGAGCTGTTCGACCACGACACCCTCGACACGCAGATCGTGCCCCCACACCCGTTCCACCAGGGCGGCGTCGTGCACCCCCTCCACCCAGATCCGGCTTCCGCGCGCGACCCGCGCCCGCAGCCCGGCGACCTTCGTCGACCCGGACGCGGACCGGGCGGCGCCGGCCGCCGCGGGGCGCGGCGTGGGCCGCACCAGGGTCACCGGGCGGCCGTCGAGGAGGAACGCCGCCGGACGCAGCGCGAACAACCGGGTGCGCCGCGCGGCGTCCTCGAGCCGGACGAAGTCGCCGTCGTAGGTGTGCTCGAAGCCGACGACCGCACCGCACCACCCGGACGCGGCGTCCTCGACCACGAGGTCCTTCTCGGCAGCCACCTCGGGAACTGCGGGTCTACGGGCGCGCGGATGGCCGGCGAAGATGTCGCCGCCGTACATGTCGGGACTCACCCGCGCCACGTTAGGGCCGCCGCGGCCGCAGCCGCGGGAGGGCACGCCGACGGTCGTGACTGCGCCGTCGGGACGGCGCCTATGCTCGGAAACCGTGAGTTCCCCCGGTCAGACCCTGACGGTGTGGGCCGGTTCCTGGCTGGCCGGACACGCCGCGCCCGACGACGTCCTCGACGCCCTGCACGCCTGGGCGCCGCTGCACCTGGTGGTCTCCCACGACGAGCCCGCCGGCGACGTCTCCGGCGTGCCCGCACGCTCCCCCGTCGACGGCGCCGCCGTGCTGCTCACCGCGCTGCGCCGGGCCGACCCGGCCGGCGCGGACGGGATCCGGCTGGTGCTGCCCGCCCCCGGCGACGTGCGCGGCCTGCCCCCGGGCACCGCGCTGGCCCGCGCCGCGGTCGCGGCCGGCGAGGCGGTGCTCGCGGGCGCACCCGGAACACCCGGTCTCGGCTTCGTCCCCTCCGTGGAGGGCCCGGACGTGCTGCGCTGGACCCTGTTCGCGGTCCCGGCGGTGCCCGAGCCGCCCGCCGAGCCCGGCCTCGGGGAGGCCGAGTTCGCCATGCGCGAGGCGGTGCGGGAGGCCGCGACCAGGGTGGGCGGGGTGCTGACCGTGGGCGCCGGCGGCCGCGCCGCCGATCCCCGGGAGCAGATCGCAGCCGAGATCGCCGAGCATGCGCGGCACCGCTATCCGGAGTCGATGCCCGAACGCGCCGCCCGCATCCTCGACTCGGCCGATCAGGTCGCGGCGATCCTCACCGTCGCCGGCCGCGGCGCGGAACCGGACGCGGCCTCGGCCACCGGGCAGGCGGCGCGGGAGCAGGCGCTGCGCCCGCTGTGGGCCGCCGTGCGCGCCGCCCGCCTCGGGGCGGTGGCGGCCACGGTCCGGGCCGGCCATCACGCCTGACGCACTGCCGGCGACACCCCGCCCGGGACGTCCCCCGGCACGATGGCGCTCTTCTCCGTCCGGATCGCCGCCCGCACCACGATCAGCAGCAGCAACGACACCGCGAACCCGGCCAGCGCGCCGAACTGGCGCAGGTCGAACAGGAACACCTGGGTGACGAGCAGGTTCACCGCGACGGAGGCGTACAGCAGCCGCAGCGCGGACAGATCGCGGTGCCGCGCGAGCTGCCAGAGTCCGGCCACGATCAGCACGGCGCTCACGGCACCGGAGAGTTCGGCGCCGATCTCGGAGATGCCGGCGTCCTCGGCCTCCCACCCCGACCCGGCCAGTACGATCGCCAGTCCGACGAGGGTGTGGGCGGCGTGCACGGCGAACACCACCAGCACGAGCCGGCGGGCCGCGGCGGTCGCCGCCCAGGCCGTGACCCGATGCTCGATCCGGTCCCGGGCCGCGGCGATGCGCCCGTCGAATCCGGTCGTCGCCGCGACCGGCGCGGCCAGCGCGGCCCGTACCGAGCCGGCCAGCTTACGCTGCGCCGGATCCTGAACCCCTGCCAGGACGTCCAGCGCGCGGCGGCGCCCGAGCTCGTCGAGCCGGCCGAGCACGAGATCGGTCAGCGCCTCGAGACCGACGGCGAGGCGCTGCCGGTCGGTCGGGCCGCGCCGCGCCAGTGCCACGCGGGCACCGAGGTAGAACGCGACGAGCACCACGTACATCACGGCCACGGCGGGCCGGAAGAAGTAGTCGACGTCGGTGCTGAGGAACTTGCCGACCTCGTCGAGGAACAGCCCGAAGCCGATCCCCCCGAGCAGCGCGGCGCGCATCCGCACCCGGCTGCCGTGCCGGATCAGGGCGCCGACGAGGGCGACGGCCATGAGCAGCCCACCCCACAGCACGTGCGCGATGTGCAGGGTGCCGCCGCCGATCTGCGGATAGCCGGTCGCGGCGAGGTAGCCGCGGGTGACGAGCACGGTCGCGACGGTGGCGACGAGGAAGACCTCGACGCGGGTGAGGGCGGCGTCGTCGACGGTCATGCCGACATCTTCCCCCGGGTCGTGGCGGCCGAGCCCGATATCGGCGCGACCGCCTGCCCGTCCGGCTCGGGGCACCGGGCAGCACGGTCGGCGAGTCGACCCGGCGCGGCAGGTGGTGGCTGTCGGCCGGAGCCCGCACGCCGGGCCCGCGGGCCGGGCCCGCCCGGTCAGCGGCGCGGCCGTGCCGGGGGCCGGCAGCATTCGGGGGCGCAGAGCTCACCGTTGCACCCGACGCCGAGCAGCGGTTCGGTGCCGCGCCGCACGGGGGCGGCACCGTCGAGGCGTTCGCGCACCAGCTCACGCACCATCTGCACGAACCGCGGGTCGGTGCCGGCGGTGGCGGCGCGGACGAATGCCATGCCGAGTTCCGCGGCCCGGTCGCGCGCCTCGGTGTCGAGATCCCAGACGACCTCGAGGTGGTCGGAGACGAATCCGACCGGCACGACGACGACCGCGTCGATGCCGCGGGCGTGCAGAGCGTCGAGGTGGTCGACGATGTCCGGCTCGAGCCACGGCACCTGCGGGGGTCCGGACCGGGACTGCCACACCAGGTCGTGGTCGCCGGTGCCGGTGGCGGTGGCGACCAGGCGGGCCGCCTCGGCGACCTGCCGGCTGTAGAGGTGCCCACCCAGATCGGGGGGGCCACCGGTGGCGTCGGCGGCGGTGGGCACCGAGTGCGCGGTGAACACCAGGCGCGCCGCGTCGCGACGGTCGGCGGGCAGCTGGGCCCGGGCCGCGGCGACGGCGTCGGCGACGGCGGCGAGGAAGAGCGGATGATCGTAGAAGTGCCGCAGCTTGGTCAGCGCGGGCGCGTCGTCGCCGACGGCGGCGCGGGCGCGGGCGATGTCCTCGTGATACTGCCGGCACCCCGAATAGCCACCCCAGGCCGAGGTCGGGAACACCAGGGCGTTGCGCACCCCGTCGCCGCGCATGGCCGCGACGGTGTCCTCGATCATCGGGTGCCAGTTGCGGTTGCCGAAGTAGATCGGCAGGTCCAGCCCGGCGGCGGCGAAATCCACCTCGAGACGCGCGATGAGGTCGCGGTTGAGGGCGTTGATCGGGGACACACCGCCGAAGTGCAGGTAGTGCTCGGCGACCTCGTCGAGGCGTTCGGGTGGCACCCCCCGCCCGCGGGTGACGTTCTCGAGGAACGGGCGCACGTCGTCCGGCCCTTCCGGGCCGCCGAACGAGAGCACCAGCAGCGCGTCGTACGGCTCGGGGGTACGGGTCATGGCTCGACCCTAGGCGCCGGCACCGAAGCCGACCTGGGAATGGAAGCCCCCGTCGACGTAGACGATCGACCCGGTGGTGCCGGGCAGCCAATCCGAGAGCACCGTGCACACGGTCTTGGCGACGGGCGTCGGATCCTCGACGTCCCAGCCGATCGGGGCAGCCGCGGACCAGCCCTCGTTGAGCCGGTTCATCTCCGCCCCGGGACCGGTGGCGTCGCCGGCGATGGCCTTGGCGGCGAGGGTCTTGATCGGCCCGGCGGCGACGAGGTTGGAACGGATGCCGCGGCCGCCGACCTCCTTGGCGACGTAGCGGTTGACGGACTCGAGGGTGGCCTTGGACACGCCCATCCAGTTGTAGAAGGGCACGGCCCGGGCCGGGTCGAAGTCCATGCCGACCAGGGACGCACCGTCGCTGAGAACGGGCAGCAGCGCCTTGGCCAGTGCGGCGTAGGAGTAGGCGGACACTTCGAGGGCGACGGCGACGTCGGTCCACGGCGCGTCGAGGAACGGGCTGCCGAGGCAGGAGCGGGGCGCGAACCCGATCGAATGCACCACGCCGTCGAGGCCGTCGGGGGCGAGTTCGCGCACCCGGTCGGCGAGGGTGGCGAGATGCTCGGTGTTCTGCACGTCGAGTTCGAGGGCCGGCGGCACCGGCTGCGGCAGCCGCTGCGCGATGCGGTCGATCAGGCGCAGCCGGTCGAAGCCGGTGATGATCACCTTCGCGCCCTGTTCCTGCGCGACCTTCGCGGTGTGGAAGGCGATGGAGGCGTCGGTGATGATGCCGGTGACGAGAATGGTCTTGCCCTCGAGCAGTCCGCCCATGAGTGTGTCGGTCCTCCAGTGAGTTTCGGATGTGGTGGCGTGCGCCGGTGTCAGTGGCCCATGCCGAGGCCGCCGTCGACGGGGATGACCGCGCCGGAGACGTACGCGGAGTCGTCGGACGCGAGGAAGCTGACGACGGCGGCGACGTCCTCGGGTCTGCCGAGACGCTGCAGCGGGATGAACTTCTTCGCGGTGTCGCGGACGTCGTCGGAGAGTTCGGCGGTCATGTCCGTCTCGATGAAGCCGGGCGCGACGACGTTGGCCGTGATCGACCGCGAGCCGAGTTCGCGGGTCACCGAGCGGGCCAGGCCGATGACGCCGGCCTTCGAGGACGCGTAGTTGATCTGCCCCGCCTGACCGGCCATGCCGACGACCGAGCCGAGGAAGATCATCCGGCCCCAGCGCCCTCGCAGCATCGCGCGGTTGGCGCGCTTCGCGCACCGGAACGCACCGGTGAGGTTGGCGTCGACGACCTTCGTGAACTGGTCCTCCGTCATCCGCATCAGCAGCGTGTCGTCGGTGATGCCGGCGTTCGCGACCAGAACCTCGACCGGTCCCTGGTGCTCTTCGACCTCCTTGAACGCGGCGTCGACGGAGTCGCTGTCGGTGACGTCGCAGCGGACGGCGAACAGCCCGTCCGGGGCGCCGGAGCCGCGGTGGGTGACGGCGACCCTGTGGCCGTCCGCCTGCAGGCGGCGGGCGACGGCGAGGCCGATGCCACGGTTGCCACCGGTGACGAGAACCGAGCGGGGGGTGGCCGCGGGGCGCGGCGATCCGGCGGGGCTGCTTGCGTCAGTCATGGGGTCAAACCCTATCTGGTGGCGGTACGGGTCGGTAACAAGGCGCCCCGAGCGGCGGGCGGACCGGCTGCTACGCAGGTCAGGGCAGGCGTTGGCGCAGCAGCAGGGCGGCGCCGACCCCACCGGTGACGGCGAGGACGCCGAGGATCAGCCAGGGGCGGCTGGCGTCCCCGCGGGTGGTCTCGTACCCGATCTGTTCCTCGAGGGTGTTGTAGGCGTCCTCGAGTTCCTGCAGGTTCGATGCGGTGAAGAAGGTGCCGCCGGAGAGATTTGCGATCTCCTTGAGGGACGGGTCGTCCACCGGAACCGGGATGCGTTCGTTCTCGATCGAGACGGTGCCGTACTCGGTGCCGAAGGAGATCGTCGAGACGGGCACGTCCTTGTCCGCGGCCTGCCGGGCGGCGGTGAATCCCCCGCGTGGGTCGTCGGGGCTCTCCGGGACGGTCTGCTTGCCGTCCGAGAGCAGCACGATCCGGGCCGGGGGTGCCTGGTCGCCGCCGCCGAGCACCGCGGCGAGGGTGTCGACGGACTGCAGGGCCGTGAAGATCGCCTCGCCGGTGGCGGTGCGTTCGCTCAGCTGCAGGTTGTCGATCGCGGTCTTGGTGGCCTCCCGGTTGGTGGTGGGCGAGACGAGCACCGACGCGGTGCCGGAGAACGCCACCAGGCCGAGATTGATGCCGGGTGTCAGGTCGTCGGCGAAGGACTTGGCGGCCGCCTGCGCGGCGGCCAGACGGGTCGGCTCGACGTCGGTGGCCTGCATCGACAAGGACACGTCGATCACCAGGACGACGGTGGCGCGGTTGCGCGGGACCCGCTGTTCGGCGGTGGGCCCGGCCGCGGCGACGGTGAGCAACGCGAGACCGGCCAGCAGCAACGCGACCGGGACGTGCCGGCTGCGGCCGGGCCGCTGCGGCGCCACCTTCTCGAGCAGTTCGAAGTTGGTGAACCGCAGCGTGTGCCGCATGCGGCGGCGCTGCACCGCCACGTACCCGGCGGCGAGGGCGAGGACGACGGCCAGGAACAGCAGCCACCACGGCGCGGTGAAGTCGGAGATGCTCACCGGGCCCCCTTCACGGGCGCGCCGAAGCTGTGGCGGCGGGCGGCGACGAACCGGACCACGTCGTCGATCCAGTTGCGGTCGGTGCGCAGGCTCAGCAGGGGGGCGCCGCAGCTGCGGACCGCCCGGCGGACGGCGTCGCGGTGTTCGGTGGCGGCGCGCGCGTAGTCGGCGCGCAGCTGCTCGGTGGTGGTGAACTCGCGGGTGCGCCCGGTTTCGGGGTCGTGCAGCACGACGTCGCCGAGGTCGGGGAGTTCGAGATCGCGGCGGTCGAGGACTTCCACCGCGAGCAGGTCGTGCCGGCCGGAGAGGGCACGCAGCGACCGTTCCCAGTCGAGGGGGCCGAGGAAGTCGCTGACGACGACGACGAGGCCGCGGCGCCGCTGCGGGCGCCGCAGCGACTCGATCAGGCCGCGCAGGTCCCCGCGGGTGCCGTCGGGGGCGTGCGGGGTCGTCGCGATGGCGCGGAGCATCGCCTGCGTGTGCAGCTGGCCGCCGCGGGCGGGCACGCGGCGGGTGTGCGCCCCCGTCCCGACCACCGCGCCGATCCGGTTGCCGCCGCCGCCGGCGAGGTAGCCGACCGCGGCGGCGGCGGCCACGGCGAGGTCCCGCTTCTCACAGACCCCGGTGCCGAAGTCGAGACTGGGCGAGAGGTCGATCGCCAGCCACGTCTCGAGCTCGCGGTCGGCGACGGTCTGCCGCACGTGCGGGTGGGTGGTGCGAGCGGTGACGGACCAGTCCATCTGGCGCACGTCGTCGCCGGGCTGGTACTCGCGGGCGTCGCCGGGCTCGGAGCCGGGGCCCGGGATGAGTCCGAGGTGGTCGCCGTGCAGCACGCCGTCGAGGCGGCGCCGCACCGTCAGCTCGAGGGTTCGCAGCGCCGCAGTCAGGGCGGGGTCACGCAGCTCGCCGGAACGGAAGGTCGGCGGAGTGACCGGGGGGCGTCGGCTCACCGCTGCCCCGCACCGGCCTCCGGCCCGGGCATCCCTGCCGCCGGCGCGGCCGCGACCCCGACCGGCGCCGGGGCGGGGACGGGCGGTTCGGCCTGCGGGGCCACCTGCGGCATGCCGACGGTCTGCAGGATGCGGGCGATGATCTGGTCGGGCGAGACGTCGTCGGCGAGGGCGTCGTAGGACAGCACCAGCCGGTGCCGCAGCACGTCCGGGATGACGTCGACGACGTCCTGGGGCACGACGTAGTCGCGGCCGCGCAGCAGCGCCAGGGCCCGCGCGGCGGAGATGATGCCGAGCGTCGCCCGCGGGGACGCTCCGTAGGCGATCCAGCCGTCGACCTCGGTGAGACCGATCTCGCCGGGAGCGCGGGTGGCGAAGATGACCCGCACCACGTAGTCGACGAGGGCGTGGTGGACGAACACGCGGTTGGCGACCTGCTGCAGGCGGATCAACTCGTCGCTGTCGAGGATCTGCTTGGGTTCGGGTGCCGCCACCCCCATGCGGTAGACGATCTCGCGTTCCTCCTCCACCGTGGGGTAGTCGACGAGGACCTTGAACAGGAACCGGTCGCGCTGCGCCTCCGGCAGCGGATACACGCCCTCGTTCTCGATCGGGTTCTGGGTGGCCATCACCAGGAACGGGTCCGGCATGGGGAAGGTCCGGCCACCGATCGTGACGTGCCGTTCGGCCATCACCTCGAGCAGGGCGGACTGCACCTTCGCCGGGGCACGGTTGATCTCGTCGGCGAGCACGAAGTTCGCCACGACGGGGCCGAGTTCGGTGTCGAAGGCTTCGCGGCCCTGCCGGTAGATGCGGGTGCCGACGAGGTCGGTCGGCACGAGGTCGGGGGTGAACTGCACCCGCGAGAACGATCCGCCGACGACCTTGGCGAACGTCTCGACGGCGAGGGTCTTCGCCACGCCGGGGACTCCCTCGAGCAGCACATGGCCGCGGGCGAGGACGCCGACGAGCATCCGCTCGACGAGCCGGTCCTGACCGACGATCACCCGTTTGACCTCGTAGATGGCCTGTTCGAGCAGCCGCACATCGTGTGCCTGGTCCGACGTGCGGCCCGCCTCCCCGGTCGGGGCGGACGCGGCGGTCTTCGCGTCCGACGTTGCCGTGCCCGACGTGCCACCCTCGCGTGAGGTCACCAAGAATCCACCGCTTTCGCCTCGTTGCTGCTGGAAGTCACCTACCCACACCACTATTCCAGGTGGCGGACGTCGGCGCCGTCGCCGAGCCGGTGCCCGCGGTCACCGGTGTCGGACGAGCCTCCTCCGGCCGGGTGGGAGCAGTGTGTCAGGACACCATCCGTACCACGTACGGGGTCATGCCGTCCCAGCGTACCGGTGAGATCTTCACGTGCGAACCCGACTGCGGGGCTTCGATCATCTGCCCGTCGCCCAGGTACAGGCCCACGTGCTGGCTGGCGTTCGGGCCGTAGAAGATCATGTCGCCGCGGCGCATCTGAGCCGACGGCACCTGCTCGCCGGCGGTGTACTGGTAGCCGGTGTAGTGCGGCAGCGAGATCCCGATCCCGGCGAACGCGTAGATCATCAGCCCGGAGCAGTCGAAGCCGACCTTGTTGTAGTCGCCGTAGCTGTCCGCGACGCCGCCGTCGCGGATGCCGAGGGTCGGACCGTTCTCGTCGCCACCGCCCCACGCGTAAGGCACCCCGATCTGGGACATCGCCCGGTCGATCACCGTCTCGACGGCGGCCGCGCCGGTGAGGGTCGAGCCCCGCTCGGGGCTGGTCCGGGGCCGGCTGCGGGTGGGCGGAGTGGTGGTGGTGTCCTCCTCCACCACCGGGTCGGCGCGGTCGGGACTCGTCGCGTCCTCGGAGCCGGACTCGTCGCTGCCGTCGGTCGACGAGTCGCCCGAGCCGCCGGTGCCCGAGCCGTCGGTGCCCGCACCATCGCTGCCCGAGCCGTCGCTGCCCGAGCCGTCGCTGCCCGAGCCGTCGCTGCCCGAATCGTCGGTGCCCGAGCCGTCGCTGCCCGCACCATCGGTATCGGACCCGCCCGTACCCGACCCGTCCGCGCCGGATCCGTCGGCACCGGATGCGTCGGCACCGGATTCGTCGGCACCGGATTCGTCGGCGTCCGATCCGTCCTGCCCGGACGTGGCGCGCCCAGGCCGGGTCGTGCCGGAGGTCGGCGGCAGCGGCGACTCGAATCCGACCTCGGACTCCCCGGAGTCGGCGGCCGCGGCCTGGGGCCGCACGTAGCCGTCGATCTGGGTGTGGGGGCGCTGCCCGTTGGCCAACTCGGCCGCGCGGGCATTGGCGTCGGCGTCGGCGGCGACGCGCCGGGCGGCGTCGGCCGCCGCCTGCCGCGCGGCAGCCTCGGCCGCCGCCGTCGCGGCCTCCTCGGCCTGCCGCTGCCGATCCCACTCCGCATACTGCGCGCGCTGACCCTCGAGTCCGGTGACGGTGCCGCGGGCCCGGTCGAGTTCGGCCTGCGCCTGTGCGCGGTCCTGTTCGATGCGTTGCTTCTCGGCCGTCTGCGCGGCCAGCGCGGTGCGCGCCTCGCTGATGGCGGCCTCGGCGGCGGCACGACGTTCCTCCGCCGCCGCGGCGGCGGCGTCCGCTTCCTGCTTGCTGGCGCGCGCTCGCGAGTCCCGGTTGGCCTGCTCGGTGCGGGCACGTTCGAGCGCGTCGAGGACGGCGGTGCGGCCCGCGGAGAGCAAACGCATGATCTGGGCGCGGTCGAGCAGATCGTCGGGCCCGGTGGAGCCGATGAACGAGGCGAGCGAGGCGACATTGGTGCCCTGGACGTAGCTGTCGCGGGCGAAGGCGTCGAAGTCCTGCTGGGCCTGCCGGATCCGGGTGCCCGCGTCCTTCAGCGCCTGCTGCGACAGGGTGACGGCGTGGGCGGCGGCGTCGGCGGCGTCGCGGGCGGACTGCAGGTCGACCAGGGCGCGGTTGACGTTCTCCCGTTTGATCGCCACCTGGTTCTCGAGTTCGGCGAGGTGCTGGTCGGCTGCGGCGATGCGGAGGATGAGACCGCCCACCTGGTCCAGCCCGGCGGCGACGGCACCCCCGGCGGCCGCGAGATCGGCATCGCTCGGATTGGGTGGCGGGGGCGGGACCGCCCCGGCGGACGCGGCAGTGCCGGCGATCAGCGAGGCGGCCAGGCCGATGCCGAGGACCAGCCGCGCCGTGCGGGGCAACCGGCGTCTTCGGGGCGTCCGCGACGACTGCCGGGACATCGCCTGCCGTATTCCGCTACGCCTCACATCGCCCTCCCTCGGTCGCGCCGGCGGGACGCACCCGAGCGCAACCGGGAAAGGGGTCGGTGCAGCAGCGATCCACCGCGGACGAGGCCGCGGTTGCACCGCTCGACGGCCCGGCGTCGACTCACGGTTCGCACCGCAACCCGGCACCGGGTATGTGTGACACCCCTTCCCCAAGAGCGCCAAGTGCACCGTACGACACTTCGCACCCCGAGGAAACTCCAGTCACAGAAGACGGAAGCGTACTGAGACCTGTGTCAACGGCCTGAGCTGTGACGACGGCCACAGTCGGGGGCGAAAATTCTCCGTCGCGTCAGCGCGGGATCCGGTCGGCGGCCGCCGTCGTCGTGTCGGTGTCGTGACGGCGACGGACCGCCTTGGCGAGATACGTGGCCCCGGCCGCGCCCGCGACCGCGAGCAGCAGCAGCAGCGTGAGCAACGTCCAGGGCGGCGCGGGCTCGGTGAGAGCGTCGACGAAATTCGACGCCGAGACGACCGGGTCGCCGGTGTAGGTACGGTCCTGCGCGGACTCGAGAACCACCCGATCGATGCTGTCGCTGTGCGCGCCCACCCAGCCGGGGCTGAGCACGAGCACGGTGCCGCCGTCCTCGCCGGCGACGTCCGTGGCGAGGTCGCGCAGCTGCGAATCGAGACGCGGATCGCGGTCGAGCACGACGATGCTCAGGTCGATCCCGTGCTGCTGCGCGCGTTCGACGACGGCGACGAGATCGTCGACGCGCTCCGGGGGTGCCGAGACCTGGTCGTCGGCGAGCTCGGCGAGGACCTGCTCGAGCGAGACGCCCGGCGGGAGGTCGGTGGCCGACGGCGTCAGGACACGTGGCAGGGGCGCAGACATCTCTCTCCGTGGTACTCGACGGCCACCGCTCGTGCGGCGCCGTTCGTACCCTACGCGACGAGGCGATCGCGGCGGCCGGACGCCGGATCGGCGGTTCCGTCCCACCGCTTCACAGGACAAGCGTACTGTTAGACTTGCCGCGAGACGCCTCCGACGCCGTCCGGCCCTGTTCTGCGGCCCGGCCCGGCTGCGGAGCCTCGCTTCGGCCGTCGACACAGCCCCGTCGGCGGCGAGCCTCATCGACGAGTGGAGCTGACGTGAGCACCAGTATTGATTCGTTCGGCGCCAAGGGGACGCTGGAGGTCGGAGAGAACTCGTACGAGATCTTCCGCCTCTCGGCCGTTCCCGGCACCGAGAAGCTGCCCTATGCACTGAAGGTTCTCGCCGAGAACCTGCTGCGCACCGAAGACGGTGCGAACATCACCGCCGATCACATCCGCGCCCTCGCGAACTGGGATCCGTCGGCCGAGCCGAGCGTCGAGATCCAGTTCACTCCCGCCCGGGTGATCATGCAGGACTTCACCGGCGTGCCCTGCGTGGTCGACCTCGCCACCATGCGTGAGGCCGTCACCACCCTCGGCGGCGACCCGAACAAGGTCAACCCGCTCTCCCCCGCCGACATGGTCATCGACCACTCGGTCATTCTCGACGTCTTCGGCCGCGCCGACGCCCTCGAGCGCAACGTCGACCTCGAGTACGAGCGCAACGGCGAGCGCTACCAGTTCCTGCGCTGGGGCCAGGGCGCCTTCGACGACTTCAAGGTCGTTCCCCCGGGCATGGGCATCGTGCACCAGGTCAACATCGAGTACCTGGCCCCCACCGTGATGGTGCGCAACGGCCAGGCCTACCCCGACACCTGCGTCGGCACCGACTCGCACACCACGATGGTCAACGGCCTCGGCGTGCTCGGCTGGGGCGTCGGCGGCATCGAGGCCGAGGCCGCGATGCTCGGCCAGCCGGTCTCGATGCTCATCCCGCGCGTGGTCGGCTTCAAGCTGACCGGCGAGATCCGGCCGGGCGTGACCGCCACCGACGTCGTCCTCACGGTCACCGACATGCTCCGCAAGCACGGCGTCGTCGGCAAGTTCGTCGAGTTCTACGGCGCGGGCGTCGCCGAGGTGCCGCTGGCCAACCGCGCCACCCTGGGCAACATGAGCCCCGAGTTCGGATCCACCGCCGCGATCTTCCCGATCGACGGCGAGACCATCAACTACCTGCGCCTGACCGGCCGCAGCGACGAGCAGCTCGCGCTCGTCGAGGCGTACGCCAAGGAGCAGGGCATGTGGCACGACGCGGACAAGGAGCCCGCCTACTCCGAGTACCTCGAGCTGGACCTGAGCACCGTGGTCCCGTCCATCGCCGGCCCGAAGCGCCCGCAGGACCGCATCCCGCTCACCGAGTCGAAGACCGCCTTCCGCAAGGACATCCACAACTACGTCGAGGAGCAGCACCCCGTCGAGCACACCCAGCTCGACGAGGCCGTCGAGGAGTCCTTCCCGGCGTCCGACCCGGTCGCGCTGTCCTTCGCCGACGACGGTGCCGTCAACGTCCAGTCCGCCGCCAACGGCGCGGACGGCCGGCCCACCAAGCCGGTGCGGGTCGTCTCCGAGGAACGTGGCGAGTTCGTGCTCGACCACGGCGCCGTCGTCGTCGCGGGCATCACCTCGTGCACCAACACCTCGAACCCGTCGGTGATGCTCGGCGCCGCGCTGCTCGCCCGCAACGCCGTCGAGAAGGGCCTGTCGTCGAAGCCGTGGGTCAAGACCAACATGGCACCCGGTTCGCAGGTCGTCTCCGACTACTACGAGAAGGCCGGGCTGTGGCCGTACCTCGAGAAGCTCGGGTTCTACCTCGGTGGCTACGGCTGCACCACGTGCATCGGCAACACCGGGCCGCTGCCGGAGGAGATCTCCAAGGCCGTCAACGACAACGACCTGTCGGTGACCGCCGTGCTCTCCGGTAACCGCAACTTCGAGGGTCGCATCTCCCCCGACGTGAAGATGAACTACCTCGCGTCCCCGCCGCTCGTCATCGCGTACGCCCTGGCGGGCACGATGGACTTCGACTTCGAGACCGATCCGCTCGGACAGGACCAGGACGGCAACGACGTCTTCCTGAAGGACATCTGGCCGTCGGCCCAGGAGATCGACGACACCATCAAGTCGGCGATCAGCCAGGACATGTTCCGCAAGTCCTACGCCGATGTCTTCAAGGGCGATCACCGCTGGCAGAACCTGGAGACCCCGGAGGGCGACACCTTCGCGTGGGACGCGAACTCGACCTACGTCCGCAAGGCTCCGTACTTCGACGGCATGACGATGGATCCGGCTCCGGTCTCCGACATCAAGGGTGCCCGCGTGCTGGCCCTGCTCGGCGATTCGGTCACCACCGACCACATCAGCCCGGCCGGCCCGATCAAGCCCGGCACCCCCGCCGCGCAGTACCTCGACTCCCACGGGGTCGCGCGCAAGGACTACAACTCGCTCGGGTCGCGGCGCGGCAACCACGAGGTGATGATCCGCGGCACGTTCGCGAACATCCGCCTGCAGAACCAGCTGCTCGACGGGGTCTCGGGCGGGTACACCCGCGACTTCACGCAGGACGGTGCTCCGCAGGCGTTCATCTACGACGCCTCGCAGAACTACCAGAAGGCCGGCATCCCGCTGGTCGTCCTGGGCGGCAAGGAGTACGGTTCCGGCTCGTCCCGCGACTGGGCCGCCAAGGGCACCCGCCTGCTCGGTGTCAAGGCGGTCATCACCGAGTCGTTCGAGCGCATCCACCGGTCGAACCTGATCGGCATGGGCGTCATCCCGCTGCAGTTCCCCGCGGGTGAGTCGGCGAAGTCGCTCGGACTCGACGGCACCGAGGTGTTCGACATCGCGGGCATCGAGGAGCTCAACCAGGGCACGACGCCGCGCACGGTGCACGTCACCGCCACCAAGGCGGACGGCAGCACGGTCGAGTTCGACGCGGTCGTGCGCATCGACACCCCCGGCGAGGCGGACTACTACCGCAACGGCGGCATCCTGCAGTACGTGCTGCGCAACATGATCCGGGGCTGACACCCCCCGGATCGGCCGCCCGCACCCGCGGGCGGACCACGCTGTGCACCGGCGGCGGGCTCGGGGCGACTTCGTCTCGGGCCCGCCGTCTCCGCCCCGAAAGGACGTTCGCGGTGCCCAAGGTCAGTGAGGACCACCTCGCCGCGCGCCGGAGACAGATCCTCGCCGGCGCCCGCCGGTGCTTCGCCGAGTTCGGCTACGACGGCGCCACGGTGCGCCGCCTGGAGGACGCCACGGGACTGTCCCGCGGCGCGATCTTCCATCACTTCAAGGACAAGGACGGCCTCTTCCTGGCCCTGGCACAGGAAGACGCCGCGCGGATGGCCGACGTCGCCGCCGAGCAGGGCCTGGTGCAGGTGATGCGCGACATGCTCGCCTCACCCGAGCAGTTCGACTGGCTCGGTACCCGGCTCGAGATCACGCGGCGCCTGCGCACCGACCCGGACTTCGCGAAGGCCTGGACCCAGCACTCCGCGGAGCTGACCAAGGCGACGGTGGGCCGGCTCGAACGGCAACGCGAGGCCGGCCGGCTGCGCGACGACGTGCCGACCGAGGTCGTGCTCAGCTACCTGGACCTGGTTCTCGACGGGCTGATCGCGCGGCTTGCCTCGGGCACCGCCGACGGCGAGCTGGCGGCGGTACTGGACCTGGTCGAGGAGTCCGTGCGGCGCACCGCCGCCGGCTGACCCGGTCAGGTCGAGGCGCGTGCCGCGCTGCGCCGGTTCGGTCCGCCCCGGCCGCGCAGCGCGACGTGGGACTCCACGAGCACGTTGTGCACGAACCCGTAGGAACGGCCCGTTTCCTGCGCCAGCGTCCGGATGCTCGCCCCGGCCTCGTAGCGGCGTTTCAGTTCTGCCTGCAGACGGTCACGCGATTCCCCCGTGACCCGTGTGCCCTTGGTCAGTACGCTCCCGGCGTGCTCGGATTTGCGTGCCATCGGATCCTCCCGTCGGCTCGGCAAGGCCCCGCCTCCCAGGCTAGTTCACGGCGCGGGGCACCGGGAGGAATCGCGCAGGTCCGGGCCGCAGCGGCCGACTCCGGGGCCGCACCGGAGATGCGCCCGCACCCGCCGCGCAGGTCGAAGCTCAGGCGAGCTGGATCAGCTCCAGGTACTCCTGCGACCAGTGGTCCTCGGTGCCGTCCGGAAGAAGGATGACGCGCTCCGGATCGAGCGCTTCGGCGGCCCCGGGATCGTGGGTGACGAGCACGACCGCACCGGCGTAGCTGCGCAGCGCGTCGAGCACCTGTTCCCGCGAGACCGGGTCCAGGTTGTTGGTCGGCTCGTCGAGCAGCAACACGTTCGCCGCGGAGGATACGAGCCCGGCCAGCGCCAGGCGGGTCTTCTCGCCACCGGACAGCGTCCCGGCGGGCTGGTCGAGCTGGGGGCCGGTGAACATGAACGCCCCGAGCAGCCCCCGCAGGTCCTGCTCCCCGGCGTCCGGTGCCGCGTGCCGGATGTTCTCCCACACTGTCGCATCGTCGTCGAGGGTGTCGTGCTCCTGGGCGAAGTATCCGATCTTCAGGCCGTGTCCGGGCACCAGCCCGCCCGCGTCCGGGGTCTCGACCCCCGCGAGCAGCCGCAGCAGCGTGGTCTTGCCGGCACCGTTGAGGCCGAGCACGACGACGCGGCTGCCCCGGTCGATCGCCAGGTCCACGCCGGTGAAGATCTCCAGCGAGCCGTACACCTTCGTCAGGCTCTCGGCGGTGAGCGGGGTCTTGCCGCACGGCGCCGGGTCCGGGAACCGGATCTTGGCCACCTTGTCGGCCACCCGCACCTCGTCGAGTTCGGCGAGCAGCTTGTCGGCGCGCTTGGCCATGTTCTGCGCGGCGACGGCCTTGGTGGCCTTCGCGCCGAGCTTGGCCGCCTGTTGACGCAACGCGGACGCCTTCTTCTCGGCGTTGGCACGTTCGCGGCGACGGCGCGCCTCGTCGGTGGCCCGCGCGTCGAGGTACTTCTTCCAGCCCATGTTGTAGATGTCGGCCTCACCGCGCACCGCGTCGAGGAACCACACCTTGTTCACGACGTCGGCGAGCAGGTCCACGTCGTGGCTGATGACGACCAGCCCGCCGTCGTGGTTCTGCAGGAATCCGCGCAACCAGGTGATCGAGTCGGCGTCGAGGTGGTTGGTGGGCTCGTCGAGCAGCAGGGTGGTGGCGGACTTGCCGGAACCGTCGGAGGCGGCGAACAGGATGCGGGCCAGTTCGACGCGGCGGCGCTGGCCGCCCGACAGGGTGCGCAGCGGCTGGCCCAGCACCCGGTCCGGCAGGCCGAGGCTGGTGCAGATGCGGGCCGCCTCGGATTCGGCCTCGTACCCGCCGAGGGCCGAGAAGCGTTCCTCGAGCGACCCGTACTTGCGCACCGCCCGGTCGCGGACGTTCTCGTCGACGGCCTCGGCCATGACGGCCTGCTGCTTCTCCATCGCCCGCAGGATCTCGTCGAGGCCGCGGGCGGAGAGCACGCGGTCCTTGGCGAGCACGTCGAGGTTGCCCTCGCGGGGGTCCTGCGGCAGGTACCCCAGGTCACCGGAGCGGACGACGGCACCCGCGTACGGCTCCCCCTCCCCCGCGAGGATGCGCAGGGTGGTGGTCTTGCCGGCGCCGTTGCGTCCGACCAACCCGATCCGGTCGCCCGGCTGCACCCGCAGCGCCGGTCCCGGCGCCGAGAGCAGCGTCCGCACGCCGGCGCGGACTTCCAGATCGGTGGCGGTGATCACGCGTGGGACTCCTCAGGGATGTTTCGGATCGGTTGCCGATGATGCCGCAGGGGCAGGCGCACGAACCATTCATTTTACCGTCCGCAGCGCCGACTCCCGACGTGAGATGCGCTACGTTCCCCGGCATGACGACTTCCCCCCTATATCCCGCCGGCTCGGACCTGACGGGCCGGACGGCACTGGTGACCGGAGCGAGCCGCGGGATCGGCAAGGCGATCGCCGCGGCGCTGCTCGCCCGCGGCGCGAACGTGGCCCTCACGGCCCGCAAGGCCGAGCCGCTCGCCGAGGCCGCCGGCGAGCTGCGCGCCATCGGTCACCGCGGACGGGTGCTCGAGCTGCCCGGCAACGCCGGGGACGCCGAGGCCCGCGCCGAGGCGGTGCGGCGCACCGTCACCGAGCTCGGCACCCTGGACATCCTGATCAACAACACCGGCATCAACCCCGTCTTCGGGGCGCTGATGGACGCCGACCTCGACGCCGTCCGCAAGATCTTCGACGTCAACGTCGTCGCCGCGCTGGGATTCGTGCAGCAGGCCTACCGCGCATGGATGGGTGAGCACGGCGGGTCCGTGGTCAACATCGCGAGCGTGGCGGGCCTGCGGTCGACCGGGGTGATCGCCGCGTACGGGGCTTCGAAGGCGGCGCTGATCCGGCTGACCGAGGAGCTGGCCTGGCAGCTCGGCCCGGGCGTGCGCGTCAACGCGGTGGCGCCCGGGGTGGTGAAGACGAAGTTCGCGGCCGCACTCGTCGCCGACGGCGAGGACAGCGCCGCCGCCCGGTACCCCATGCGCCGGCTCGGCACCCCCGCCGACGTCGCCGAACTGGTCGCCTTCCTCGTCTCGGATGCGGCCGGGTGGATCACCGGGGAGACTGTGCGGGTGGACGGTGGACTGCTGGCGACGGGAGCGATGTAGCGGGTGATCGACGCGAAGGTGATCGATGCGGAGGTGATCGTCGTCGGGCTCGGGCCCGCCGGGCGCGCGCTGGCCCACCGCGCCGCCGCGGCCGGTCTCGACGTGCTCGCGGTGGATCCGCGGCCGGACCGGCCGTGGACGGCGACCTACGCGGCGTGGCTCGACGAGTTGCCTCCCTGGCTGCCCGAGTCGGTACTCGCGGCGCGGGTGGCGGAACCGTCGGCGTGGACCGTGCGGCCGCACCGAATTCCGCGCCCCTACGGTGTTTTCGACACATCGGCACTGCAGCGAAGTCTGTCGCTGGACGGCGTGCGGGTCTGCACCGCCCGGGCGGACGTCGTCGCCGCCGACCACGTCGTCCTCGCGGACGGTGCGGCGCTGCGCGCGCGGGCCGTGATCGACGCGCGCGGGGTGCCTGCCCACCGCTCCCGCGCCCAGCAGACCGCCTTCGGCGTGATCGTCGACACCGCGACCGCTGCACCCGCGCTGCAGGGTCGCGACGCCTGGTTCATGGACTGGCGGCGCGACAACCGCACCGACTCGGGGGATGCGCCGTCGTTCCTGTACGCGGTGCCGCTCGGGCAGGACCGGATGCTGCTCGAGGAGACCTGCCTGGTGGGCCGGCCGGCGCTACCCCTCCCCGAGCTGCGGCGGCGACTCGAGGTCCGGCTCGCCGCGCGCGGGGTCGAACTGAGCGGATCGGAGCCCGTCGAGCGGGTGCGGTTCGGGGTGCAGCCGCCGCCGGAATCGACGCGCGGGGTGGCCCGGTTCGGGGCCCGCGGCGGTCTGATGCACCCGGGCACCGGGTACGCGGTGGCGGCCTCGCTGGCGGCGGCCGATCCCGTGGCGCACGCGCTCGCCGGGGGCCGCAAGGCCACGGCGGCGTTGTGGTCGCCCTCGGCGCGGGCGGTCGCGCAGTTGCGCGCCTCGGGGCTGCGGGTGCTGCTGAAACTGCACCCGGAACAGACCCCGGCGTTCTTCGCCGGGTTCTTCACGCTGCCGCCCGAGCGTCAGCGCTCCTACCTGTCCGGTCGCACCGACCTCGGCGGGACGGTGGCGGCGATGACCCGGATGTTCACGACGGGCTCGCCGGCCCTGCGCGGGGCCATGCTGCGCGCCCTGTGGTGACGAGTTCGCCGGGTTCCGCGCGGCGGACGCCGATCTCGATCATGATGGAACCATGCGTTCGATCTGGAAGGGTGCCATCGCGTTCGGACTGGTGAACGTGCCGGTGAAGGTCTACTCCGCCACGGAGAGCCACGACATCCGGTTCCACCAGGTGCATGCGAAGGACGGCGGCCGGATCAAGTACGACCGTGTCTGCACCGAATGCGGCGAGTCGGTGCCCTACGCCGAGATCGACAAGGCCTACGACTCCGACGAGGGCGTCCGGGTCGTGCTCACCGACGAGGACTTCGACAAGCTGCCCGTCGCGGAGAAGCACGAGATCCCGGTGCTGCAGTTCGTCCCGTCGGAGCAGATCGACCCGATCTTCTTCGAGAAGTCCTACTACCTCGAGCCGGACTCGTCGTCGCCGAAGGCGTACACGCTGCTCGCCGAGACGCTCACCCAGACCGATCGCACCGCGCTCGTGCACTTCACGCTGCGCCAACGCACCCGGCTGGCGGCACTGCGCAACCGGGACGGCGTGCTCGTGCTGCAGACCCTGCTGTGGCCGGACGAGGTGCGGTCGGTGTCGTTCCCGGTGCTCGACGACGCGGAGCCGCCGAAGCAGAAGGAAATGGCGATGGCGGAGATGCTCGTCGAGTCGATGGCCGACGATTTCCGGCCGGACGAGTTCACCGACGAGTACCAGGCCGAGCTGCGGTCGCTGATCGACGACATCATCGCCCGGGGCGGCGAGAAGGTGCTGCCGGTGACCCCGGCGGGCGAACCCGCGGCCGAGGACGCCGAGGTGCTGGATCTGGTGGCTGCGCTGCAGCGCAGCGTGGACGCCGCGTCCGGTGAGAAGAAGGAGGAGGAGGCTGCGCCGGGCCGCGGCTCGGCGGCGAAGAAGTCACCCGCCCGCAAGAGCGCCGCGAAGAAGACTCCGGCGAAGAAAACCGCCGCGAAGTCCGGCGGCACGTCGGCCGCGAAGAAGACGGCGGCAACCAAGTCGAGCGCGAAGAAGTCCACCGCCCGCAAGCGGGCCTGAGGCCCCGGCACCGGCCGGGGCCTCAGGCGTCGGGCGGTACGTCCTCAGTCCAGTCCGTCGCCGAGCCGGCGCAGCAGAGCGGTGAGCTGCTCGACGTCGGCGGGATCCCAGGTGGACAGGCGGCGCCGCCACCGCGCTGTCTGTTCGCGCTGCAGTGCGGTCAACCGTTCCCGGCCGTCGGCGGTGAGCGCGACGAGCCGTGCGCGGGCGTCGTGCGGATCCGGCGTCCGCTCGACCAGCCCGAGCCGGACGGCGGCGTCGATGCGTCGCGTCAACGTCGACTTCTCGATCGCGAGATCGCGGAGCAGCTCCGACATCGCCACCGCGTCCGCGCGGCCGAGCAGCACCAGCAGCGGGTAGCACGCGGGATCCAGCTGGGGGTGGACGGCGCGGGCCCGCACCCCCATCTGGTCCCGGCCGCGGCGCATCAGCGCCATGAACTCGTGTTCGAGTGCGGTGATCGGATCCACGGAGCCGGCGGCTCCCGGGTCCGCGGAGCCGGCGGCTCCCGGGTCCGGGGACACCTGGGGGACGTGCCGGGTCACCGGCCGCGTCAGACGGTGAACCCGAGCGCGCGCAACTGCTCGCGACCGTCGTCGGTGATCTTGTCCGGTCCCCACGGCGGCATCCACACCCAGTTGATGCGCAGCTCGTCGCACAGTCCGCTGCGGACGAGGGCGTTGCGGGACTGGTCCTCGATGACGTCGGTGAGCGGGCAGGCCGCCGACGTGAGCGTCATGTCGATGGTGACGGCGTCGTCGTCCTCGGAGATGCCGTAGACCAGGCCCAGGTCGACGACGTTGATCCCGAGTTCGGGGTCGACGACGTCGCGCATCGCCTCCTCGAGCTCGTCGTACCGCTCGGGATCGAGGGCGGGGGACGCGTCCGGGGCGGCGGGGGCGGTCTCGTCCGCCGGGGTCACGGGTTCGGTCATCAGTTCTGTCCTCCACTGGCTACGGGTGCGGTCCGGTGAGTGCTGTCGGTGCCGTCGGTGATCTGCACGACGGCGTCCTTGAACGCCATCCAGCCCAGCAGCGCGCACTTCACGCGCGCCGGATACTTCGAGACCCCGGCGAAGGCGATGCCGTCGCCGAGCACGTCCTCGTCACCCTCGACGGTTCCCCGGCTGCCGACCATCTCCGCGAACGCGTCGACGGTGGCCAGGGCGCGGTCCAGCGGGAGCCCGATCACCTGGTCGGTGAGCACCGAGGTCGACGCCTGGCTGATCGAGCAGCCCTGCCCGTCGTAGGAGACGTCCGCGACGGTGCCGTCGCCGGCGAGCTGCACCCGCAACGTCACCTCGTCGCCGCACGTGGGGTTGACGTGGTGCACCTGCGCTCCGTAGGGCTCGCGCAGGCCCCGGTGGTGCGGGTGCTTGTAGTGGTCCAGGATGACCTCCTGGTACATCTGTTCCATCCGCATCAGCGTGCTCCGAAGAAGTCCTGGGCCCGGCGGATCGCCGCACCGAGCGCGGCCACCTCGTCGAGCGTGTTGTACACGGCGAAGGAGGCCCGGGCGGTCGCCGCGATCCCGAATCGGCGGTGCAGCGGCCACGCGCAGTGGTGACCGACGCGGATCTCGACGCCCTCGTCGTCGAGGATCTGTCCGAGGTCGTGCGCGTGGATCCCGTCGACGACGAACGACACGGCCCCGCCGCGCTGCTCGGCCGTGGTGGGGCCGACGATCCGCACGCCGTCGATGCCCGCGAGTTCGGCCAGGGCCGCCGCGGTGAGCTCGTGCTCGTGCGCGGCGACGGCGTCCATGCCGATCTGCTGCAGGTACCGCACCGCGGCACCGAGTCCGACGGCCTGCGACGACATCGGCGAGCCCGCCTCGAAGCGCTGAGGTGGCGGCGCGAACGTCGAGGCCTCCATGGTGACGGTCTCGATCATCGAGCCGCCGGTGATGAACGGTGGCACGTCGGCGAGCAGCTCGCGGCGTCCGTAGAGGACGCCGACGCCGGACGGGCCGAACATCTTGTGGCCCGAGAAGGCCGCGAAGTCGACCCCGAGCGCGTGGAAGTCCACGCCCATGTGCGGCACCGACTGGCAGGCGTCGAGCACGACGACCGCGCCGACGGCCTTCGCGCGCCGCACCAGCTCCTCGACCGGCGCCACGGCCCCGGTGACGTTGGACTGGTGGGTGAAGGCGACGACCTTGACCCGGTCGGTGAGCTCGAGGGAATCGAGATCGATGCGGCCGTCGTCGGTCACCCCGTACCAGCGCAGCGTGGCGCCGGTGCGGCGGGCGAGTTCCTGCCACGGCACCAGGTTGGCGTGGTGTTCGAGCTCGGTGACGACGATCTCGTCGCCGGGCCCGACCCGCCGGGGGAACCGGGCGTCGGCGAAGGCGTAGGCGACGAGGTTGAGCGACTCGGTGGCGTTCTTGGTGAACACCAGCTCGTCCGCGTCCGCGCCGACGAAGTCGGCGATCACGGCGCGGGCACCCTCGTAGGCGTCGGTGGCTTCCTCGGACAGCTCGTGCGCTCCCCGGTGCACGGCCGCGTTGCAGGTGGTCAGGAACGCCCGTTCGGCGTCGAGGACCTGCGTCGGGCGCTGCGAGGTGGCCCCGGAGTCGAGGTAGACCAGGGGTTTCCCGTCGCGCACCGTGCGCCCGAGGATCGGGAAGTCGGCCCGGATCCGGGCGACGTCCACCGTGGGCACCTGCACCGTCATCGGCTCACCGTTCCTTACTTGTCGGCACCCGCGGCCGCGGCGGCCTGGGTGAAGCGCACGTAACCGTTCGTCTCGAGTTCGTCGGCGAGCTCCGGGCCGCCGGACTCGACGACGCGGCCACCGACGAACACGTGCACGAACTGCGGCTTGATGTAGCGCAGGATGCGGGTGTAGTGGGTGATCAGCAGCACGCCGCCGTGCTCGCGTTCCTGGTAGCGGTTGACGCCCTCGGAGACCACGCGCAGGGCGTCGACGTCGAGGCCGGAGTCGGTCTCGTCGAGGATGGCGATCTTCGGCGCGAGCAGGCCCAGCTGGAGGATCTCGTGGCGCTTCTTCTCGCCGCCGGAGAAGCCCTCGTTGACGGACCGGTCGCCGAACGCCGGGTCGATGTCGAGTTCGGTCATCGCCGACTTGACCTCCTTGACCCAGTGGCGCAGCTTCGGGGCCTCACCGCGGACCGCGGTCGCGGCGGTGCGCAGGAAGTTCGACATGGACACGCCCGGGACCTCGACGGGGTACTGCATGGCCAGGAACAGGCCGGCGCGGGCCCGCTCGTCCACGCCCATCGCGAGCACGTCCTCGCCGTTGAGGGTGATCGACCCGGAGGTCACCTCGTACTTGGGGTGGCCGGCGATGGCGTACGACAGGGTGGACTTGCCCGAGCCGTTGGGGCCCATGATGGCGTGGGTCTCCCCGGACCGGACGGTGAGGTTCACGCCCTTGAGGATGTCGATCGGCTCGGCGTTGTCGTCGGTCTGGGCGACGCGGACGTGCAGGTCCTTGATCTCGAGGACGTTCTGCTCGGTGGACATGTCGGTAACGGTTCCTTCGCGAATATGGGAGAACGGGTGGGGGTCAGGCGCCGACGGCGGCGAGTTCGGCCTCGATGGCGGCCTCGAGCCGCTCCCGGACGGCGGGCACGGTGATCTTCTCGACGAGTTCGTGGAAGAACCCCCGGACCACCAGCCGGCGGGCCTGCTCCTCGGAGATGCCGCGGGCACGCAGGTAGAACAGCTGCTCGTCGTCGAACCGGCCGGTGGCGCTGGCGTGGCCGGCACCGACGATCTCGCCGGTCTCGATCTCGAGGTTGGGCACCGAGTCGGCGCGAGCCCCGTCGGTAAGCACCAGGTTGCGGTTGAGCTCGAAGGTGTCGGTGCCCTCGGCCTCGGCGCGGATGAGCACGTCCCCGATCCACACCGTGTGCGCGTCCGGCTTGCCGGAGCCGGGATCGCCCTGCAGCGCCCCCTTGTACACGACGTTGGACTTGCAGTGCGGCTGCGCGTGGTCGACGAGCAGGCGCTGCTCGAGGTGCTGGCCGGCGTCGGCGAAGTACAGGCCGAGCATCTCGGCGTCGCCGCCGGGTGCGTCGTACCGGACCGTCGGGGACACGCGCACGAGGTCACCGCCGAGCCCGACGGTGAAGTGCCGCAGCACGGCGTCGCGGCCGAGGCGGGCATGGTGGGCCGCCACGTGCACCGCGTCGTCGGCCCAGTCCTGGACGGCGACGATGTTCAGGCGCGAGCTGTCGCCGAGGACGAACTCGACGTTCTCGGCGTAGGTGCCGGAACCGCGCTGGTCGAGGACCACGGTGACCGACGCGAACGGCTCGAGCCGCAGTTGCAGGTGCCCGAACGCGACCTTGCCCTCGCCGGGGCCGGTGACGGTGATCGTGACGGGCTCGGGAACCTCGACCTCGCGGCCGACCGTGACGACGGTGGCGGTGGTGAAGCCCGAGTAGGCCTGGGCGGCGACGCGGTCGGCGGGCACGCCGCCCTCGCCGAGGCGGGTGTCGTCGCGGCCGACGGTCTCGACCTGCACGCCGTCCACGGGGGTGACCTCCACGGTGGCGGTGCCGTCGGCGACCGCGGTGCCGTCGTGCAGGCCCCGCAGGCGGCGCAGCGGGGTGAATCGCCACGCCTCGTCGCGGCCGGAGGGGATCTCGAAGGCGTCCACGTCGAACGACGTGAACACCTCCCCCTTGTTCACGGCCGGCCCGGCGGCCTTCTCCGAGCGCGCGGCTCCCTGCACCCCGGTGGCGACGACCGGCGAGCCGGTGGCGGGGGTGTTCTTCGCTTCCGCAGTCATTTAGCCGACTGCCCCTTCCATCTGCAGTTCGATCAGGCGGTTGAGCTCGAGCGCGTACTCCATCGGCAGCTCCTTGGCGATGGGCTCGACGAAGCCACGCACCACCATCGCCATCGCCTCGTCCTCGGTCAGGCCGCGGCTCATCAGGTAGAACAGCTGATCGTCGGAGACCTTGGAGACGGTCGCCTCGTGCCCCATCGTCACGTCGTCCTCACGGATGTCGACGTACGGGTAGGTGTCCGAGCGGGAGATCTGATCGACGAGCAGCGCATCGCACTTGACGGTCGACTTCGACCCGTGCGCGCCCTTGTTGACCTGCACCAGGCCGCGGTAGGAGGCGCGTCCACCGCCGCGGGCCACGGACTTCGACACGATGGTCGAGGAGGTGTGCGGCGCCAGGTGCAGCATCTTCGCGCCGGTGTCCTGGTGCTGGCCCTCGCCGGCGAACGCCACGGAGAGCACCTCGCCGCGCGCGTGCTCGCCCATCATCCACACGGCCGGGTACTTCATGGTGACCTTGGAGCCGATGTTGCCGTCGATCCACTCCATCGAGCCGCCGGCCTCGACCTTGGTGCGCTTGGTGACGAGGTTGTAGACGTTGTTCGACCAGTTCTGGATCGTCGTGTAGCGGCAGTGCCCGCCCTTCTTGACGATGATCTCCACCACCGCCGAGTGCAGCGAGTCCGACTTGTAGATCGGGGCGGTGCAGCCCTCGACGTAGTGCACGGAGGCGCCCTCGTCGACGATGATCAGGGTCCGCTCGAACTGGCCCATGTTCTCGGTGTTGATCCGGAAGTAGGCCTGCAGCGGGATGTCGACGTGCACGCCGGGCGGGACGTAGATGAACGAGCCGCCCGACCACACGGCGGTGTTCAGCGCGGAGAACTTGTTGTCGCCGGCCGGGATGACCGACCCGAAGTACTCCTTGAAGATCTCGGGGTGCTCGCGCAGGCCGGTGTCGGTGTCGAGGAAGATCACGCCCTGGGACTCGAGGTCCTCACGGATCTGGTGGTAGACCACCTCGGACTCGTACTGGGCGGCGACCCCGGCGACGAGGCGCTGCTTCTCGGCCTCGGGGATGCCGAGCTTGTCGTAGGTGTTCTTGATGTCCTCCGGCAGTTCTTCCCAGCTCGTGGCCTGCTTCTCGGTGGAGCGCACGAAGTACTTGATGTTGTCGAAGTCGATGCCCTCGAGGTTCGAACCCCACCCCGGCATCGGCTTCTTCTCGAAGGTGCGCAGCGCCTTGAGGCGGATGTCGAGCATCCACTCGGGCTCGTTCTTCTTCGCGGAGATGTCGCGCACGACCGCCTCGGACAGCCCTCGCTGGGCCGTGGCGCCGGCCGCGTCGGGATCCGACCAGCCGTAGCCGTAGTGACCGAGGGACGCGATGGTCTCCTCCTGTGTCAGCGGCGCGCCGGCCGACGCCTGATCCGATGTGACGGTCATGTGAGCTCCTTCCGGAGTCTTGTTCGGTGCCGGCGAGGGCTGGTCGCCGGCGGACAACGTCGTGCTTCTGTCGGGGATGTGCGGGTCCTGCTCAGGTCTTCCGGGCGTCCGACGGCGGCACCGGCACGTGGGTGGTGCAGAAGCTGTCGCCGTTGGCGATGGTCGCCAGCCGCTGGACGTGGGTGCCGAGAATCCGGGTGAACGCCTCGAGCTCGGCCTCGCAGAGCTCGGGGAACTGCTCGGCGACGTGCGAGACCGGGCAGTGGTGCTGGCAGATCTGCACGCCGGTGCCGACCCGCCGGGTCGAGGCCGCGAACCCCGCATCGGTGAACGCCGCCGCGATGTCCTCGGCGGTGTCCTCGATCTCGGCGCCGCTCCCGGACTCGACCGGGGTGACCCCGCCGAGCAGGGACTGCACGCGACGCCGGGCGAAGTCCTCGACCGCCGCCTCGCCGCCGACCTCCCGCAGGTGCCGCATCGCGGCGCTGGCCAGGTCGTCGTAGGAATGCCCCAGCCGTGCCCGGCCCACCGCGGTGAGCTGGAAGCGGCGCGCCGGCCGTCCCCGCCCCCGGCCCTCCCGCCGAGGTGGCGGAGCCGCCTGGGCCTCGCCGGTGTCGATGAGGGCGTCGAGGTGGCGGCGCACCCCGGCCGCGCTCAGTCCGAGACGGGCGCCGATCTCGGTGGCCGTGATCGGTCCCTCCTCGAGCAGCAGCTGCACCACCGCCGCCCGGGTCTGCCCCTCGTGGGCGCCCGGCACCTGGGCGACCGGCAACCCGGCAGGCGGATGACCTGCGCGTTCCCCGTGCACCCCGGTATCGGACGTCGTTTTCACAACACCAGTGTGACGGAATTGCCCCGGCCGGTCTACAAAGGGTGCCCTACCTTACAGGCGGCAAAGTCCCGGTTTCCGTCCCCGCTACGCTGCTCGCGTGCCGTCCACCGTGGAACCCGACCCGACCGGGCCGGCGCCGAGCCGCTGCGCCGCGGCCCTCGGGGCCCGCGCCGCCGAACTCGGCCGGCGCGCCCTCGGACTCGACGGGCGCGGCGGCGGCCCCGCCGTGGCCACGATCCTGCACGGCGACGAACTCGAGGGGCGTGGTCTCGACGCCACCGAGACCACCCAGCTGCACCGCATCCGGCTGTTCGGCGCGACGGGCACCGTGCTCATGGCGGTCGGCGCGCTCGGCGCGGGAGCGCAGCCGGTGCTGCAGAACCCCGTCCAGGGCCTGCGGGTGCTCGGGCTGCCCGCGCGCATGCCCAGCGCCGCGCTGACGCTGACCATGACGGGCACCGTGCTGGTGGTGCTGGCCTGGCTGCTGCTCGGTCGCTTCGCCGTCGGCCGCCGCGACCCGGACGGGGTGCCCCGACGCCTGAGCCGGTCCCAGCTCGACCGCACCCTGCTGCTGTGGATCCTGCCGTTGACGGTGGCGCCCCCGATGTTCAGCAAGGACGTCTACTCGTATCTGGCGCAGAGCGAGATCGCCGCCCGCGGCCTCGACCCCTACGGGATCGGCCCCGCCGGCGCCCTGGGGGTCGACCACGTCCTGACCCGCACCGTGCCCAACATCTGGCGCGACACGCCGGCGCCGTACGGGCCGGCGATCCTGTGGCTCGGGCAGCGGATCACCGACCTGACGGGCGAGAACATCGTCGCCGGGGTGTTCCTGCACCGCGTGACCGCGCTCGCCGGGGTCGCGCTGATCGTGTGGGCGCTGCCGCGGCTCGCGCGCCGCTGCGGTGTCGCCGCCGTCAGCGCCCTGTGGCTCGGTGCGGCCAATCCCCTGCTGCTGTTCCACCTCGTCGCCGGCATCCACAACGAGGCCCTGATGCTCGGTCTCATGCTGGCCGGTCTCGAGCTGGCGCTGCGCGGCATCCACACCGCCGATCCGGCGGCGCCGCTGCGCGGCCGGGCGCTGGGCTGGCTGCTGGCGGGCTCCGCGGTGATCGCGCTGTCGGCGATGGTCAAGGTGCCGTCGCTGCTCGCCCTCGGCTTCGTCGGGATGGCGCTCGCGCACCGCTGGGGCGGCACCGTGCGCGCGGTGGTCTCCGCCGCCGCGTTGCTCGCCGTGGTCGCCGTCGTCGTCGTGGGCGCGGTCAGCTGGGGCAGCGGGCTCGGGTTCGGCTGGACGCAGACCCTCGGGACCGCGACGGAGGTGCGCAGCTGGATGTCCATCCCGACGCTGCTCGGCCTGGGCACCGGCCTGGCCGGGGTGTTGCTCGGTCTCGGTGATCACACGACCGCGATCCTGTCGCTCACCCGGCCCGTCGCCGCGCTGATCGCGGCGCTGGTGACGGTGCGGATGATGCTGGCGGTGCTCACCGGCCGGCTGCATCCGGTGGGCGCGCTCGGGGTGTCCCTCGGCGCGATCGTGCTGCTGTTCCCGGTGGTGCAGCCCTGGTACCTGCTGTGGGCGGTGATCCCGCTGGCCGCGTGGGCCACCCGGCCGATCTTCCGGCTCCCCACCGTGGCGTTCTCGTCGCTGGTGAGCGTGATCCTGATGCCCAACGGCGGCGAGTACCAGCCGTTCATCATCGTGCAGGCGGCCATCGCGACGGTCGTCGTGGTGGGGCTCGCGATCTTCGCCACCCGCAACCGGCTGCCCTGGCGCGACGAGGACGACGCACCACCGCGTCCCGCCGATTCGCCCGGCGCCTACGCTGGAACCTCGTGACCTCGAGATCCCCCGTCGCTGCGCCGCCCGCCGTCCGCCTCGAGGGCGTCGTCAAGCGGTTCGGCGACCTCACCGCCGTCGACGGGCTCGACCTGACCGTCGACCGCGCCCAGGTGCTCGCGCTGCTCGGCCCCAACGGTGCCGGCAAGACCACCACCGTGGAGATGTGCGAGGGCTTCGTCACCCCCGACTCCGGGACCGTGCGGGTCCTCGGGCTCGACCCGATCGCCGACTCCGAGGCCCTGCGCCCGCGGATCGGGGTCATGCTGCAGGGCGGCGGCGCCTATCCGGGGTCCAAGGCCGGGGAGATGCTCGATCTGGTGGCCGCCTACTCCGCGGATCCGCTCGATCCGGCCTGGCTGCTGCGCAGCCTCGGGCTCGAGGAGGCACGGCGCACCCCCTATCGGCGGCTGTCCGGCGGGCAGCAGCAGCGGCTCGCGCTGGCCTGCGCCCTCGTCGGCCGGCCCGAACTCGTCTTCCTTGACGAACCGACCGCCGGTCTGGACGCGCAGGCGCGGCTGCTGGTGTGGGAACTGATCGACGCCCTGCGGCGCGACGGCGTCGCGGTGCTGCTCACCACGCACCTGATGGACGAGGCGGAGGAACTCGCCGACGAGGTCGTCATCATCGATCACGGCCGGATCGTGGCCGCCGGCACCCCCGCCGAGGTCGCCAGCACCGGCGCGGAGGGCCAGTTGTGGCTCACCGCCGCCCCGGGGCTGGATCTCGCTCCCCTGCGTGCCGCGGTGACGGACGCGTTCCGGGTGCGCGAGGCCGGTCCCGGCCGGTATCTCGTCGAGGGCCCCATCGATCCGCAGGTCGTCGCGGCGGCCGCCGCGTGGTGCGCCGACCAGGGTGTCCTGGCCCGCGAGATCCGGGTGGACCAGCGCAGCCTCGAGGACGTGTTCCTGGACCTGACCGGACGGGAGATCCGCGGATGAGCACCTCGCACGAGCGCCTGGCGGCGAACCGGTTCGCGCCCGGCACCTTCGCTCCCGCGCCCCGCCCGAACGGCCCGGCGGGGATGCTCGCCGCGCAGACCCGCATGGAGCTGGTGCTCCTGCTGCGCAACGGCGAGCAGCTGCTGCTGACGATGTTCATCCCGATCACCCTGCTGATCGGGCTCACCCTGCTCCCGATCGGCGATCTGGGCGAGGCCCGCGTCGAGCGCGTGCTGCCGGCGGTGATGATGGTCGCGGTGATGTCGACGGCGTTCACCGGGCAGGCCATCGCGGTCGGATTCGACCGCAGATACGGTGCATTGAAAAGACTCGGCGCCACCGCCCTGCCGAAATGGGGCATCATCGCAGGCAAGAGCGGTGCGGTGGCCCTCGTCGTCGCACTGCAGTCGATTCTGCTGGGCGGCATCGGTCTCGCCCTCGGCTGGCGCCCGGACCCGGTCGGGCTGCTGCTCGGCGCCGCCGTCATCGCCCTGGGCACCGTGACGTTCGCCACCCTGGGTCTGCTGCTCGGCGGCACCCTGCGCGCCGAGATCGTGCTGGCGCTGGCCAACATCATCTGGTTCGTGCTGCTCGGGATCGGCAGCGTCGTCCTCGCCGGCGGCGGTCTGCCCGATGCGGTGGTGCATCTGGCGCGCCTGGTCCCGTCCGGGGCGCTCGCCCTCGCCCTCGACGCGGCGCTGCGCGGCAGCGTCGACTGGCTGGCCGTGGCGATCCTCGGCGCGTGGGCGGCCGCCGGCGGGGTCCTGGCGAGCAGACTGTTCCGGTTCGTCTGACCGGCACCCCACTACAGGCTGTAGTGGACCGGCCCGTACCATCGTCGATGTGCTGTATCGCGGCTTCCTGCGCCTTGTCGACCGTCTGCCCCTGCCGTCCCTGCGGACCCAGCGGCTGCTCGCGCTGATCGCGATCCTGACCCAGGGCGGCATCGCCGTGACCGGGTCGATCGTCCGCGTGACCGCGTCCGGCCTGGGGTGCCCCACCTGGCCCCAGTGCTTCCCGGGCAGCTTCGTGCCCGTCGGTGTCTCCGAGGAGGTCGCCACCCTGCACCAGGTCGTCGAGTTCGGCAACCGGCTGCTGACGTTCGTCGTCGTCGCGTCCGCCGCGGCGGTCGTGCTGGCCGTGACCCGGGCCCGGCGCCGCCGCGAGGTTCTCGTCTACGCGTGGCTGATGCCCGCCGGCACCGTCCTGCAGGCCGTCATCGGTGGCATCACCGTGCTCGCCGGCCTGGCCTGGTGGACCGTCGCGGTGCACCTGCTGGCGTCGATGCTGATGGTGTGGCTGGCGGTGCTGCTGCATGCGAAGGTCGGCGAGCCCGACGACGGGGCGGTCGTGGAGACGATCCCGCGCCCGCTCCGGACCCTGACCGCGCTGTCCGCCGTACTGCTCGCCGGGGTGCTCGTCGCGGGCACGATGGTCACCGGCGCCGGCCCGCACGCCGGCGACAAGAGCGCCGATCGGCCGGTGCCGCGCCTCGAGATCGACATCGAGTCCCTGGTGCACCTGCACGCCGAACTGCTCGTCGGATACCTCGGCTTGCTCGTCGGCCTCGCCTTCGCGCTGTACGCCGTGGCCGCGCCGCAGGCGGTGAAGACGCGCCTGCACGTGCTGCTCGCCCTCGTCGTCGCCCAGGCCCTCGTCGGGGTCGTGCAGTACTTCACCGACGTGCCCGCCGCCCTCGTCGCCGTGCACGTCGCCGGCGCCGGGCTGTGCACGGCCGCGACGGCAGCGGTGTGGGCGGCGGGACGGGTCCGCACCACCGAACCGGCCCGCGAACCGGTCGCCGTCTGACCCCCGGGCGCACGCGCGCCGGAGAAACGGTTCCGGGGGCCACCCAGGACGGGTGACCCCCGGAGCCGTTCGAGGATCGGTCAGCGTTCGTTGCGGGCCCGCGGGAACCGGGTCTGACGGGCCACCCAGCCGGCCATCTTCTTCCAGTGGCCCTGCTGCGGCGTCGCGATGCTGGTCACTTCGCGATCCCACTCCGAGACCGTGACGCCGGGCAGCGCCTCGACCACCGCGTGCGCCGTGGCGAGATCGCGCACCACCCGGTCGCCGAGCACCCCGTCCTCGGCGACGACGGTGATGCGCACCGCGCCCCGCGCGACCGGCTGCAGCACCGCCTTGGCGGAGCCACCGTGCGCGGCGACGAAGCTGCGGAGGGATTTCACGATGTCGGCCGGTGCGGCCACGACCTGAGTATCGGCGCTCATGCCTGCAGAATACTGTGAACGTATGCGTGCAATCGAAGTGGCACGGTTCGGCGGCCCCGAGGTGCTCACCCCCGTCGAGCTCCCCGCTCCCGAGCCGGGGCCGGGCGAGCTGCTGGTCCGGACCGACGCCGTGGGCGTCAACTACATCGACACCTACTTCCGCACCGGGCTCTACCCCCGGGAGTTGCCGTACATTCCCGGATCCGAGGGCACCGGACGGGTCGTCGCGGTCGGTGAGGGCGTGGGCGGCGTCGCGGTCGGCGATCGGGTGAGCTGGGCAGCGGCCGACGGTTCCTACGCCGAACAGGTGCTCGTGCCGGCGGCGGTGGCGGTGCCCGTGCCCGACGCGGTTCCCGCCGAGCAGGCGGCGTCGGCGCTGCTCCAGGGCATGACCGCGCACTACCTGCTCAATTCGACGTATCCGGCGCAGCCCGGCGAGACCGTGCTCGTGCACGCGGGCGCCGGTGGGGTGGGCCTGCTGCTCACCCAGCTCGCCGCCGCGAAGGACGTGCGGGTGATCACGACCGTCTCCTCCGACGAGAAGGAAACCCTCTCGCGCGGCGCGGGCGCCGCCGAGGTGCTGCGCTACACCGACGACCTCGCCGAGCAGGTCCGGGATCTCACCGGCGGGGAGGGCGTCGCGGCGGTCTACGACGGCGTCGGCGCGGCCACGTTCGAGTCGTCGCTCGCCTCGCTGCGCATCCGCGGCACGTTGGCGCTGTTCGGCGCGGCCAGCGGTCCGGTGCCGCCGTTCGATCTGCAGCGGCTCAACCCCGCCGGCTCGCTGTACGTCACCCGGCCGACCCTCGCGCACCACGTGCGCACCCGCGAGGAGCTGATGTGGCGGGCGGGCGAGGTGTTCGCCGCCGTCGCGGACGGGACCCTCACCGTCCGGGTCGGCGCGCGGTACCCGCTGGCACAGGCGGAGCAGGCACACCGCGACCTCGAGGCCCGTCGCACGACCGGCTCGATCGTGCTGCTCCCCTGAAGGTCCGCTCCGGGCGGAAGTACCGCTTCCGTCGCTCTCCGGCAGCGGACGGTACATTCGCCGGGTCCCGGAGCCGCGCGGAAGGCGGATCAGAAGAACGAGGCGATGGTGCGCAGGTCGAGCACCGAGTCCACGGCCAGGCCCAGGCACACCAGGGCGAGGTAGTTGTTCGACTGCAGGAACAGCTTGAGGGGCTTGACCGCCGCCCCGCCCCGGACGCTGCGGTACAGCTGATGCGCGACGAGCAGGAACCAGGCGCCGGCGGCGACGGTCACCGCCGCGTACACCAGGCCGGCGGCCGGCACGAGCACCAGCGTCGCCAGGACGGTCGCCCAGGTGTAGAGCAGGATCTGCTTGGTGACGTGCTGCTCGCTCGCGATCACGGGCAGCATGGGCACGCCGGCGGCCTTGTAGTCCTCCTTGTACCGCATCGCCAGCGCCCAGGTGTGCGGCGGTGTCCAGAAGAAGATCACCAGGAACAGCACGATCGGTTCCCAGCTCAGCGAGCCGGTGACCGCGGCCCAGCCGACCATCACGGGCATGCACCCGGCGGCCCCGCCCCACACCACGTTCTGCCAGGTCCTGCGCTTGAGGACCATCGTGTACACCAGGACGTAGAAGGCGATCGTGGCGACCACGAGCAGGCCGGCGAGCAGATTCGCCCGCCACCACAACCACAGGAACGACACGACGCCGAGCACCGCGCCGAACACGAACGCGTGCCGGGTCGGGACGGCCTGCCGGGCCAGCGGCCGCAGCGCCGTCCGCTTCATGACCTTGTCGATGTCGGCGTCGACGACGCAGTTGAGGGCATTCGCGCTCGCCGCACCCATCCACCCGCCGAACAGGGTGCTCGCGATGAGCACCAGGTCCACCTCGCCGCGGTCGGCGAAGAGCATCGCCGGGATCGTCGCCACCAGCAGCAACTCGATCACGCGCGGCTTGGTCAGCGCGATATAGGCGAGCACCGTGCCCGAAACGCGTCCCCACATCGTGTCGGGGCGAGGCGGTCCAGGTGCCTCGGGGGCGCCGAAGCCGTGACCTCCCGGCCGTTGCCCTGCCCGCACCCTGTCTCCTTGCACCACGCGATTACGCACCTTCGCTCGCCGTCGCTCTACTACGAACGATGGTAGACGTCGCGCAGGCCCGGACCGAATCGACCCGCAAAGCGCAGCACATTACTCTGGAGGGGCGCTCGAGGCTCTCGCGCCCGCACGCTCCCCGTATACCCATGTCAGGAGACTTCTGCTCGTGTCGATCACAGACGAGATCCGCTCCCTCACCCAGGCAGTGCACCCCGCCGACTGGACCGACCTCGACACCAAGGCCGTCGACACCGCCCGCGTGCTCGCCGCCGACGCGGTCCAGAAGGTGGGCAACGGGCACCCCGGCACGGCGATGAGCCTTGCCCCCGTGGCCTACACGCTGTTCCAGAAAGTGATGCGGCACGACCCGACCGACCCGCACTGGGTGGGACGGGACCGGTTCGTGCTCTCGTGCGGACACTCGAGCCTGACGCTGTACATCCAGCTGTACCTGTCGGGGTACGGGCTCGAACTCGCCGACCTCGAGGCGCTGCGCACGTGGGGTTCGAAGACGCCGGGCCACCCCGAGTTCGGGCACACCGCGGGGGTGGAGATGACCACCGGCCCGCTCGGGCAGGGCCTGGCCTCCGCCGTGGGCATGGCGATGGCGGCGCGCCGGGAGCGCGGCCTGTTCGATCCGGACACCGCGACCGGCGCGAGCCCGTTCGACCACCACATCTACGTCCTCGCCTCCGACGGCGACATCGAAGAGGGCGTGACGTCGGAGGCCTCGTCCCTCGCGGGCGTGCAGCAGCTCGGCAACCTGATCGTCTTCTACGACGACAACAAGATCTCCATCGAGCACGACACGGCGATCGCCCTCGGTGAGGATGTCGCCCGGCGCTACGAGGCCTACGGCTGGCATGTGCAGACCGTCGAGGGCGGCGAGAACGTCACCGCGATCCTCGACGCCGTCGAGGCCGCCAAGGCCGTCACCGACAAGCCGTCGCTCGTCGTGCTGCGCACGATCATCGGCTACCCGGCGCCGACCAAGATGAACACCGGCGACGTGCACGGCGCCGCCCTCGGCGCCGAGGAGGTCGCCGCCGTCAAGACCGCCCTCGGGTTCGACCCGGAGCGGCACTTCGACGTCGACCCGGCGGTGATCGAGCACACCCGCGGCGTCGTCGAGCGCGGCGCGGCGGCCCGCACCGCATGGCAGGCCGAGTTCGACGCGTGGGCCGGCCGGGAGCCGCAGCGCAAGGAACTGTTCGACCGGTTACAGGCCGGGGAGTTCCCCGCCGGCTGGACCGAGGTCCTGCCCACCTACGAGCCGGTCGCCAAGGGCCCGGCCACCCGTAAGGCGTCCGGCAGCGCCCTCGCCGCGCTCGGCCCGGTGCTGCCCGAGCTGTGGGGCGGTTCGGCCGACCTGGCGGGCTCGAACAACACCACGATCCCCGGCTCGGACTCGTTCGGCCCGGTGTCGATCTCCACGAAGGACTGGAACGCCCAGCCCTACGGGCGGACGCTGCACTTCGGTGTGCGCGAGCACGCGATGGGTTCGATCCTCAACGGCATCGCCCTGCACGGCCCGACCCGCCCCTACGGCGGCACCTTCCTGGTGTTCAGCGACTACATGCGTCCCGCCGTGCGGCTCGCCGCGCTCATGCAGACCCCGGCGATCTACGTGTGGACCCACGATTCGATCGGTCTCGGCGAGGACGGCCCGACCCATCAGCCGGTCGAGCACCTCACCGCGCTGCGCGCGATCCCGAATCTGGCCGTGATCCGTCCCGGCGACGCGAACGAGACCTCGTTCGCGTGGGCCGCGGCGCTGGAGAACAAGACCGGCCCGACCGCCCTGGCCCTGACCCGCCAGGATGTGCCGGTGCTCGCGGGCACCCGGGAGAAGGCCGCCGAGGGCCTGCCCCGCGGCGCGTACGTGCTCGCCGAGGCGTCCACCGGCACGCCCGAGGTGATCCTGCTCGGCACCGGCTCCGAGCTGCAGCTCGCCGTCGCCGCCCGCGAGGTACTCGAGGCCGACGGTGTGCCCACCCGCGTGGTCTCCGTGCCGGTCCTCGACTGGTTCCTCCAGCAGGACCAGGCGTACCGCGACGAGGTGCTCCCGCCGGCGGTGCGTGCGCGTGTCTCCGTCGAGGCCGGACTGGCGATGCCGTGGCACCGCCTGCTCGGCGACGCCGGCGAGGCCGTCTCGCTCGAGCACTTCGGCGCCTCCGCCGACCACAAGACCCTGTTCCGCGAGTTCGGCATCACCGCCGAGGCCGTCGTCGACGCCGCCCGCCGCTCGCTGACCCGAGTGAAGGGATGATCCCGATGACCCAGCAGGTAACCCAGAACGCGAATCTCGTCCAGCTCTCGGCCGCCGGGGTGTCCGTGTGGCTCGACGACCTGTCCCGGGACCGCATCGAGACCGGCAACCTCGCCGAGCTGATCGCCACCCGCAGCGTCGTGGGTGTGACCACCAACCCGTCGATCTTCCAGGCGGCGCTCAGCAAGGGCCACGTCTACGACGCCCAGGTCCGGGAGCTCGCGCTGGCCGGCGCCGATGTGGACACCACCATCCGCACCGTCACCACCGACGACGTGCGCTCCGCGTGCGACGTCCTGGCCCCGGTGTTCGAGGCCAGCGACGGTGTCGACGGCCGGGTCTCCATCGAGGTCGACCCGCGGCTGGCGCACTCCACCGACGCGACCGTGCAGCAGGCGATCGAGCTGTGGCGCATCGTGGACCGGCCCAATCTGCTCATCAAGATCCCCGCGACGGTGGCCGGCCTGCCGGCCATCGCCCGCGTGATCGGCGAGGGCATCAGCGTGAACGTGACGCTGATCTTCTCGGTCGAGCGCTACGAACGGGTCATCGAGGCCTATCTGGACGGTCTGACCGCCGCCAAGTCGGCCGGGCACGAGCTGTCGACGATCCACTCGGTGGCCTCGTTCTTCGTCTCCCGCGTCGACACCGAGATCGACGCGCGGCTCGACGCGATCGGCACCCCCGAGGCGCTGGCGCTGCGCGGCAAGGCCGGCGTCGCCAACGCCCGCCTGGCGTACGCGGCGTACCGCCGGGCGTTCGAGTCCGGGGCCCGGTTCGAGCAGCTCGCCGCGGCCGGTGCGCGTCCGCAGCGCGCCCTGTGGGCGTCGACCGGGGTGAAGAACCCCGACTACTCGGACACCCTGTACGTCACCGAACTGGTCGCCCCGAACACGGTCAACACGATGCCGGAGAAGACCCTCGAGGCCGTCGCCGACCACGGCGAGGTCACCGGCGACACGGTCACCGGTACCGAGAAGGCGGCCGAGAACGTGTTCTCCGCGCTGTCGACGATCGGGGTGAACCTGCCCGAGGTGTTCCGCAAGCTCGAGGACGAGGGCGTCGAGAAGTTCGAGGTGTCCTGGAACGAGCTGCTCGCCGCCACCTCCGAGCAGCTGATCGCGCACGGCGCGAAGAGCTGACGCGGTGCGCGGACCCGAGACGGCGGCGTGGGTCAATCCACTCCGGGACGAGCGTGATCGTCGGCTACCCCGGATCGCCGGGCCGTGTGCCCTGGTGATCTTCGGGGTCACCGGCGACCTCGCCCGCCGCAAGCTGATGCCGGCGGTGTACGACCTGGCCAACCGCGGTCTGCTGCCGCCCGGGTTCGCGCTCGTCGGCTTCGCGCGACGGGACTGGGCCGACGAGGACTTCGGTCAGGTCGTGCACGATGCCGTGAAGGCCAACTCGCGCACCAAGTTCCGGGAGGAGGTGTGGAATCGTCTGGCCGAGGGCATCCGGTTCGTGCAGGGCAGCTTCGACGACGACGCCGCGTTCACCGAACTCGCCTCGACGCTGGCCGAGCTGGACAAGGCCCGCGGCACGGGCGGCAACCACGCCTTTTACCTGTCCATCCCGCCGAACGCGTTCCCGGTGGTGTCCGCGCAGCTCAAACGGTCCGGACTCGCGATCGCGCAAGACGGCACCTGGAGCCGGGTGATCATCGAGAAGCCGTTCGGTCACGACCTGACGAGCGCCCAGGAACTGAACCGGCTGGTCGCCGAGGTGTTCCCCGAGGAGGCGGTGTTCCGCATCGACCACTACCTCGGCAAGGAGACGGTGCAGAACATCCTGGCGTTGCGATTCGCGAATCAGTTGTTCGATCCGCTGTGGAACGCGCACTACGTCGACCACGTGCAGATCACGATGGCGGAGGACATCGGTCTCGGCGGCCGCGCCGGCTACTACGACGGCATCGGCGCCGGCCGGGACGTGATCCAGAACCACCTGCTGCAGCTGCTCGCGTTCATCGCGATGGAGGAACCGATCAGCTTCGACCCGGCGGAGTTGCGGGCGGAGAAGATCAAGGTGCTGTCCGCGACCCGGCTCGCCGAGCCCCTCGACGAGACCACCGCGCGCGGCCAGTACATCGCCGGCTGGCAGAACGGCGGGCAGGTCGTCGGCCTGCACGAGGAGCAGGGCTTCGCCGCCGACTCGACCACCGAGACCTACGCGGCGATCACCTGCGAGATCGACACCCGCCGCTGGGCCGGAGTGCCGTTCTACCTGCGCACCGGCAAGCGTCTGGGCCGGCGCGTCACCGAGATCGCGATCGTGTTCAAGCGGGCCCCGCACCTGCCGTTCGACCAGACGATGACCACCGAGCTCGGCCAGAACGCCCTCGTCATCCGCGTGCAGCCCGACGAGGGGGTCACCCTCCGCTTCGGTTCCAAGGTGCCCGGCTCGAGCATGGAGGTCCGCGACGTCAACATGGACTTCAGCTACGGCCAGGCGTTCACCGAGTCCTCCCCCGAGGCGTACGAGCGGCTGATCCTCGACGTGCTGCTCGGCGTGCCGTCGCTCTTCCCTGTCGACGACGAGGTCGAGCTGTCGTGGAGGATCCTCGACCCGGTGCTCGAGCGCTGGGCGGCGCACGGCAAGCCCGAGCCGTACGAGGCCGGCACGTGGGGGCCGTCGTCGGCCGACGAGATGCTCCGCCGCTCGGGCCGCGAATGGAGACGCCCGTGAGGATGCAGCTGCGCAACGCCACCGCGATCGACATCAGCAAACAGCTCGTCCAGCTGCGGCAGACCGGCGGCATCGTCACGCAGGGGCGCGTGCTCACCCTGGTGGTGTGCACCGACGGTCCACGCGGCCTCGAGGCCGCGATCACCGCGGCCATCGGGGCGTCGCGGGAGCATCCGTGCCGCGTGATCGTCGTCGGCCGCGGCCGCGCGGGCGACGAACCGCGCATGGATGCGGAGATCCGCATCGGCGGTGACGCCGGGGCCTCGGAGGTGCTGATCCTCGCGTTGCACGGCCCGCTCGCCGACCACCAGGAATCGGTGATCGTGCCGTTCCTGCTGCCGGACACCCCGGTGGTGGTGTGGTGGCCGAACACCCCTCCCGAGGTGCCGGCGGCGGACCCGGTGGGGCGGCTCGCCGTGCGACGCCTGACCGATGCGACGAACTCGTCGCGCCCGATGACCGAGATCGTCTCGCGGCTGTCCGGCTACACCCCCGGCGACACCGACCTCGCGTGGGGCCGGATCACGTATTGGCGGGCGCTGCTCGTCTCCGCGCTCGACCAGCCACCGTTCGAGCCGGTCGAGTCGGCGCTGGTATCGGGACTCGGCAGCGAACCGGCGGTGGATCTGCTCGCGGGCTGGCTCGCGAGCCGTATCGACGGCCCGGTGCACCGCGCGGTGGGCGATCTGCGGGTCGAGTTGCGCACCCGAACCCAGACGATCTCGCTCGAGCGGCCTCAGGACGGGCGCGTGGCCACGCTGCGGCGCACCGGCAAACCCGATTCGCTGATCACGCTCGCACGCCGCGACTCCTCGGAATGCCTCGCCGAGGAACTGCGGCGGCTCGATCCCGACGAGGTGTACCACGCGGCCCTGACGGCCCTGTCGAAGGTGGAATATGTCTGACGCGCGCCACATCTCCGGGAACGTCCACGTGCGGCGCTTCGAGTCGGGCGACGAGCTCGCGCGGGCGGCCGCCGCAGCGTTCGTCGAGACCGTGGTCGCCGCGCAGCGCGACCGCGGCCACGCCGCGGTGGTGCTGACCGGCGGCGGCACCGGCATCGCCGTGCTCGACGCGGTCCTGCGGGCTCCCGGCGGAATCGACTGGTCCGCGGTCGACGTGTACTTCGGTGACGAGCGGTACCTGCCGCCGGGCGATCCCGAGCGCAACGAGGTCCAGGCCCGCGCGGCGCTGCTCGACCACGTGCCGCTCGATCCGGCGCGGGTGCACGCGATGCCCACCCTCGACGAGGCCGGGGCCGGTTCCCCCGAGTCGGCGGCCCGCGCGTACGCGCAGGTGCTCGCCGCGAACTCCTCCGACGGCAGCACCCCCGAGTTCGACGTGCACCTGCTGGGGATGGGCGGCGAGGGACACGTCAACTCGCTGTTCCCGCACACCGACGCGGTGCGCGAGCAGGATCGCTTCGTCGTCGGCGTCGACGACTCCCCCAAGCCGCCCGCCGCGCGGGTCACGCTCACCCTCCCGGCGGTCCGCCGTGCCCGGCAGGTGTGGCTCCTCGTCACCGGCGCGGCCAAGGCCGAGGCCGTCGCGGCCGCGGTGGGCGGCGCCGACGCGGTGGACATCCCGGCCGCCGGGGCGCGGGGCCGCGAACAGACCGTGTGGTTCCTCGACACGGAGGCCGCCGCGGCGCTGCCCGCGGGCTGACCGTCACCACCGCCGCCCGTCCCGGTCGGGTCCGCCGGACCGCGGATCCGGGGGCACACGGCCGTCGGTCACGCCGCAACGCAGGCGTGCCGCCCAGCTCGGATTGCGGGTCGCGCGCAGCCCGGTGAGGCGGCCACGGCGGCATCGCTCCGTCCTACGGTCCATCGCGAAGCTCCTCCCCTACGGTGTTCCCTGCCCAGTTCGGTGTTCCCAGTTCCGTGTTCCCTGCCCAGTTCGACGCCGCGGCCACCCCCGCGGTTCCCGCGGGACGGCCCGGCGCATACCCGGCGGGCTGCGCTCCGGCGGACCACAATGGGGACAGCACTGCGTGGAAAGGAGCCTTCGATGAGCACCCCGACCACCGTCCTGGGCGAGATCCGGCCCGAGCACGGCTGTCCGGACGGGTCCTCCCTCGTCACCCTGCACTACGTGCGCAGCTTCGCCCTGCCGGTCGGCGAGGTGTGGGCGGAGCTGACCGACCGGCTCGAACACTGGTACGGACGGTGGACGGGCGACCCCGCCTCGGGACGGGTGCAGCTGACGATGACCGACGAGCACGACACGGCGACGACGGACGTGCGGATCCTGCGCTGCGACCCGCCCCACGTCCTCGTCGTCGACCAGGACGGGTGGCAACTCGAGCTCACGACGAAGCAGGTGGGGGTCGTCACCACCCTCGAGTTCTCGCACCGGCACGTCCCGCGGTCGGAGACCTCGGAGATCGGTCCCGGCTGGCAGTACTACCTCGACCGGCTCGACGCCGTGCTCGGCGGCCGGGCCCTGCCGCACTGGGAGGGCTACCTCGAACTCGCCGACGAGTATCGGTGAGTCGCACCCGATTCCGGTGATCACCGGCCTGCGCCGGCAACGTCCTCTACGCTCGGGGCACCGCGCAACTTCCGGGGAGGACGGCGGCCATGAGCGCTTCCGGTGCCAGCGAGACCACTCGGCGGAACCTGCAGGCCGCGGCGGCCACGCTGCCCGCGGACGACGGGCAGGACTTCGAGGATGCGACGCGCGGGTTCGTCGGCCGCAGCGAGCAACGGACGATCACCACCGCGGACGGACGCGTGGTGTGGGACCTCGACGCCTACGCGTTCCTCGACGGGCCCGCCCCGCCGACGGCGCATCCGAGTCTGTGGCGGCAGAGCCGGCTGCTCACCGAGGACGGCCTGTTCGAGGTGGTGCCGGGGATCTACCAGTTGCGCGGGTTCGACCTGTCGGTGATGACCGTCGTCGAGGGTGACACCGGGGTGATCGTGATCGACCCGCTGATCAGCGCGGAGACCGCCGCGGCGGCGCTGACGCTGTACCGGCGGCACCGCGGCGACCGGCCCGTGTCCGGAATGATCTACACCCACTCCCATGTCGACCACTTCGGTGGCGTCGAGGGGGTGCTCGACGCGGAACTCGTCGCGGCCGGGACGGTCCCGGTCGTCGCCCCGGCCGGGTTCCTCGAACATGCGGTGTCGGAGAACCTGTTCGCGGGCACGGCGATGTCGCGGCGCTCGGGTTACATGTACGGGGCGGCGCTCGGGAAGGGGCCGGCCGGTCAGATCGGTGCCGGGCTGGGCCAGACCACGTCGGCCGGCACCGTCACGCTCATCGCGCCGACCGTCGACATCACCGCGACCGGGCAGGAGCTCACCGTCGACGGGGTACGGATGGTCTTCCAGCTGACCCCCGGCACCGAGGCCCCCGCCGAGACGAACATCTGGTTCCCCGAGCGGCGCGCGCTGTGCGCGGCCGAGAATGCCACCCACACCCTGCACAACATCCTCACGTTGCGCGGTGCGGTGGTGCGCGACGCGCACGCCTGGGGCCACTACCTCAACGAGACGATCGGCCTGTGGGGCGACGCGCTCGAGGTCGTGTTCGCCTCGCACCACTGGCCGACCTGGGGCCGGGAGCGAGCGCTCGAATTCCTCGCCGTGCAGCGCGACATGTACCTGTACCTGCACGATCAGACGGTGCGGATGATGAATCAGGGCCTCGTGGGCGCGGAGATCGCCGAACGGTTCGAGTTGCCCCCGGCCCTGGCGGCGGCGTGGCACACCCACGGCTACTACGGCTCGGTGAGCCACAACGTCAAGGCGATCTACCAGCGGTACATGGGGTGGTACGACGGCAACCCCGCCAACCTGTGGGCCCATCCCCCGGCCGAGGCCGCCCGCCGGTACGTCGACGCCATGGGCGGCGCCGACGCCGCCCTCGCCGTCGCGCGAGGTGCCTTCGAGGAGGGCGACTACCGCTGGGTGCTCGAGGTCTGCAAACATCTGCTGTTCACCGACGACACCGATCAGGCCGCCCGGGACCTGCAGGCCGACGCGATGGAGCAACTCGCGTACGGCGCCGAGAACGGCACCTGGCGCTGCGTCTATCTGGCCGGCGCGAAGGAACTCCGCGAGGGAATCTTCGGGTCGCCGGTGCAGTCCTCGGGCGACTTCCTCGATGCGCTGACCGTCCCGCAGCTGTTCGACAGCCTGGCGGTGCGGGTGGACGGACCCCGCGCGTGGGATCTGCAGCTGGTGATCACGTGGGTCCTGACCGACCTCGGGACCACGTATCTCACGGAACTGCGCCACGGCGTGCTCAACCATCGGACCGTGCCCGAGCCGCCGCCGGACAGCACCGTGTTCACCCTCACCCGCCGCGCCCTGATCGGTGCCCTCACCGGGCAGCTGGATGCGGCGGCGGCCCTCGCGGACGGGACGATCGCGGTGACGGGCGACCCGACAGTGGTGGCCCGGCTCGTCGAGGTACTCGCACCGGTGGATCCGGACTTCGCGATCGTCACGCCCTGACGTCCGCCTCGGCCGGACCTGCGGTGCACGCGCCGCGGGTCAGCCGGGCCGGAGGACGCCGAAGTCGCCGAGGTCGTGGGAGATGGTGAAGGTGCGCGACGTCAGGCGCCAGCCGTCCCGGGTGCGGACCCACCGGTCGTCGTACTCGCCGAAGCACTCGTAGCTCGCCCCGGCGGCCGGGCCCGCGCCCACGTGGTGGACGCGGGCGTACGTCAGCGACCGGGCCCGGTCGCCGTCGACCTCGATGCGGTGGTTGCCCAGCAAGTGCTGCGAGGGTCCGCAGCCGCCGAGATGGGCGCGGACCACGGCGACGATGCCGTCGCGCCCCGCCGCGCCGTAGCCGGTCGCGGAGTCGGTGAAGGCGGCACCGAGACCGGCCCAGTCCCGGCGGTCGAGGGCGGAGGCGAGTTCGGCGAGCCGTTCGACGATCTGTTCGCGGTCATGAGTCACCCGTCCAGGTGTAGCGGGTCACGGCCGTTCGGCGCGCCGTCGTCCCGCTGAGCGGGCAGCTCCGGCCGGTCCGGCCCGGCCGGACCGGCCGCTGCCGCCCCGGCCTGCTGCCCGGCGCTAGCCGCTGTTCCGCAGCGCGGTCGCGAGGCCGTTCATCGTCAGCTGGATGCCGCGGCGGACCCGGTCGGTGTCCTCCCCCGCCCGGAACCGGCGCAGCAACTCGACCTGCAGGTGGTTCAGCGGCTCGAGGTACGGGAAGCGGTTGTGCACCGACCGGGCGAGCGCCGGGTTGTCCGCGGTGAGCTCGGAGTGCCCCGTGATCGCCAGGTAGACGCGCACGGTGCGCTCGTGTTCCGCGGTGATCTTGTCGAACACCCGGTCCCGCAGGTCCGGGTCCGGCACCAGTTCGGCGTAGCGCCCCGCGAGACCGAGGTCGGACTTGGCCAGCACCATCGCCATGTTGGACAGCACGGTGCGGAAGAACGGCCAGCGCCGATACAGGCCGGTGAGGGTGGCCAGGCGCGCCTCGTCGCCCGCGATCCAGGTCTCGACGGCCGTCCCGGTGCCGTACCAGCCGGGCAGCATGACACGGGACTGGGTCCATGCCAGCACCCAGGGGATCGCCCGCAGGTCGGCGATCGACGACGTCGGCTTGCGCGAGGTGGGCCGGCTGCCGATGTTCAGGGCCCCGATCTCCGCGACCGGCGTGGCCGTCCGGAAGTACTCGACGAAGCCCGGGGTCTCGTGCACGAGATCGCTGTAGGCGGCGCGGGCAAGTTCGGCGAGCTCGTCGAGCACCGCGTACGCCGGGCCGGCGTCGCTGCCGAGTCCCTCGACGTCGAGGAGGGTGGACTCGAGGGTCGCGGCGACGAGGGACTCGAGATTGCGGCGCGCCAGCTTCGGCTCGGCGTACTTCGCCGCGATCACCTCACCCTGCTCGGTCAGGCGCAGCGAGCCGGCGACGGCCCCGGGCGGCTGCGCAAGGATCGCGTCGTAGCTCGGTCCGCCGCCGCGACCGACGGTGCCGCCGCGGCCGTGGAACAGGCGCAGCCGGATCCCGGCGGTGCGCGCGGCCTCCACCAGGTCGAGTTCGGCCCGGTACAGCGCCCAGTTCGCGGCGAGGTAGCCGCCGTCCTTGTTCGAGTCCGAATAGCCCAGCATGACCTCCTGGACCCCGCCGGCGGAGTCGACGAGGTTGCGGAACTCGGGGACGGCGAGGGCGGCGGTGAGGATCTCGGCGCCGTGCCGCAGATCGTCGATGGTCTCGAACAGCGGGATCACCGCGACCGGGCAGCGCGGCCCGGCGATGTCGTGCTCGACGAGGCCGGCCTCGTCGAGCAGAACCAGCGCCTCGAGCAGATCCGAGACCGAGCTGCACATGCTGACGATGTAGTGCGGCACGGCATCCGGGCCCAACCGGGTCACGGCGTCGGCGGCGGCACGGAGCACGCCGAGTTCACGGGCGGTGTCGGCGCCGAGCCGCGCGCCGGGCGCGCTGAGGGGACGGCGGGTGCGCAGTTCGGCCGCGAGCAGCGCGACCTTCTCCTCCTCGGGCAGCGCCGGGTAGTCGTCGGTGACACCGGCCCAGCTGAACAGTTCGGCGATCACCCGGCCGTGCACCTCCGCGTTCTGCCGCAGGTCGAGGGAGGCGAGGTGGAAGCCGAAAGCCTCGACGGCGCCGCGCACGTGCGCGAGCCGGTCGTCGGCGAGGACCGCGCTGCCGCCGGCGCGCAGGGCGGCGTCGAGGATGTCGAGGTCGGCGAGCAGTTCGGCGGGCGTGTCGTAGGCGGTCAGCCGGCTCGGCACCGCGTGCGGCGGTGGGTCGTCGAGCAGTCGCGCCGCGGTGGCGGTCAGGCGGCCCCGGATGCCGCGCAGCGCGCGGCGGTACGGTTCGTCGGCGCGCGACGGGGCGGCGTCACCGGAGGCGTCGGCGAGGCGGGCCAGGTCGTCGGTGACGCGGACCAGACGTGCGGACATCGACAGCTCCTGCTCGAGCCGTTCGAGCTCGGCGAGGTGATGGCCGAGGGCGGTCGCGGCGGCCCGGTCGGTGGCGCGGTGGACGACCTCGGCGGTGACGTTGGGGTTGCCGTCGCGGTCGCCGCCGATCCAGGTTCCGGTGCGCACCAACGGGTCCGGCAGCAGCGGGACGCCGGGCCAGCGTTCGCGCAGGGCGCGCCGGACCTCGGCGTTGAGGGCCGGGACGACGCGGAACAGGGCGGCGTCGTAGTAGCGCAGGCCCACTTCGATCTCGTCCTGGATGCGCAGGCGGGCGAGCCGGATGAGGGCGGTCTGCCACAGGGTGAGGATCTGCCGCCACAGGTGCAGGTCGATGTCGGATCGCTCGTCGGGTTCGGCGCGTTCGCGGCGGCGCATGAGATCGGTGATGCGGGTCTGCACGTCGAAGACGGTGCGGCGGCGGGTCTCGGTGGGGTGGGCGGTGATCACCGGGGAGACGAGGGCGCCGTCGAGCGCGGCGGCGACCTCGGCGGGGTCGAGTTCGGCGGCGTCGAGCTTGCGGTAGGTGGCGGCCAGGGAGCTGTCCTGTGCCGGCTCCCCGGCGCGCACGTGCACGGCGCGGCGGCGTTCCCGGTGCAGGTCCTCGGCGAGGTTCGCCAGCAGCGCGAAGTGGCTGAAGGCCCGGATGACGGGGAGGGTGTCGTCGGTGGGGACGTCGGCGAACATCGCCGCGAGTTCGGCGCGGTCGATCTCGGAGCGGCGCACGCGGAAGCTCTCGACGCGGGCGCGTTCGACGAGGGCGAAGAGGTGCTCGCCGGCCTGTTCGCGGACGATGCGGCCCAGCATCCCGCCGAGCAGCCGGATGTCCTGGCGCAGAGGTTCGGTGGCGGAGCGGGACCCGGAGGGGTCGGCCGGGCGGGCGGTATCCGTCATCCGGTCAGTATCGCGGCCGACGCACGACGGCGCGACCCGGAAGTCCGGGTCGCGCCGTCGTGCGCAGTGCTCAGCTGAACTTGATCTGCAGGCCGATGCCGAGGATGGCGATCAGCCAGACGATGCCGGTGAACACGGTCAGCCGGTCGAGGTTCTTCTCGGCGACACTGGAGCCGGACAGGCTGGACTGGACACCGCCACCGAACAGGGTGGACAGACCGCCGCCCTTGCCGCGGTGCAGCAGCACGAGCAGGATCAGCAGCAGGCTGGTGGTGATCAGCAGGATGTCGAGGAACAGTGCCATGGCGCCAGACTACAGGGCGCCGTCGCGGCGCCCTTCCGGGCCTCGGGGGATCCGGAAGGGCACCGCGGGTGCCTTACAGCGGCCCGCCCGCGGCGATGGCGGACAGCTGGGCGAACTCGTCGGCCTTGAGCGAGGCACCGCCGACGAGACCGCCGTCGATGTCGAGCTGGGCGATCAGTTCGCCGACGTTCTTGGCGTTGACCGAGCCGCCGTAGAGCACGCGGACGGCGTCGGCGGTCTCCGGGGAGGCGAGCTCGGCGAGGGTGGCGCGTACCGCCGCGCACACCTCCTGGGCGTCGGCGGCCGAGGCCACCTTGCCGGTGCCGATGGCCCAGACCGGCTCGTACGCGACGACGATCTTCGCGATGTCGTCGGACGAGAGCCCCGCGAGGGATCCGCGCAGCTGGGCGACGTTGTGGGACACGTGCTGACCGGCTTCGCGGATGTCGAGGCCTTCGCCGATGCACACGATCGGGGTCAGGCCGTGCCGCAACGCCGCCTTGGTCTTGGCGAGGACGATCTCGTCGGTCTCGCCGTGCAGGGTGCGTCGCTCCGAGTGGCCGACCACCACGTAGGTGCACCCCAGCTTGGCCAGCATCGCGCCGCTGATCTCTCCGGTGTAGGCACCCGAGTCGTGGGCCGAGACGTCCTGCGCACCGTAGGTGAGCAGCAGCTTGTCGCCCTCGATCAGCGTCTGCACGCTGCGGATGTCGGTGAACGGCGGCAGCACCGTCACGTCCACCTTCTCGAGGTACTTCTCCGGCAGCGCGAAGGCGATCTTCTGCACGAGGGCGATGGCCTCGAGGTGGTTGAGGTTCATCTTCCAGTTGCCGGCGATGAGCGGCTTTCGGGTCATCTCAGGCCTCCGGTGCGGTGTCGTCGAGGGCGCTGATCCCGGGCAGCTCCTTGCCCTCGAGGTATTCGAGGGAGGCGCCGCCGCCGGTGGAGATGTGGGAGAACCCGTCCTCGGGGAGGCCGAGCAGACGCACGGCCGCGGCCGAGTCGCCGCCGCCGACGACGCTGAACGCGCCGGAGCGGGTGGCCTCGACGATCGCCTCGGCGACCCCCTTGGTGCCGGCCGCGAACTTCTCGAACTCGAACACGCCCATCGGGCCGTTCCAGAACACGGTCTTGGCGCCGGTGAGGTACTGGGCGAACCGGGCCACCGACTCGGGTCCGATGTCCAGGCCCATCCAGCCGTCGGGGATCTCGGTGGTGGGCACCGTCTTCGCCTCGGCGTCGGCGGCGAAGGAGTCGGCGACGACCACGTCCTGCGGGATGTGGATGACGTCGCCGAACCGCTCGAGCAGGTCCTTGCACGTCTCGGTCATCGATTCCTCGAGCAGCGAGTTGCCCACCGGGATGCCTTGCGCGGCAAGGAAGGTGAAGCACATACCGCCACCGATGACGAGGGTGTCGACCTTGGGGGCGAGGGCTTCGATGACGGCGAGCTTGTCGGAGACCTTCGAGCCGCCGAGCACCACCGCGTAGGGCCGCTCCGGGTCGCTCGTGAGCTTGGCGAGGACCTCGACTTCGGCGGCGACGAGGTTGCCCGCGTAGTGCGGGAGCAGCTTCGCCACGTCGTACACCGAGGCCTGCTTGCGGTGCACCACGCCGAAGCCGTCGGAGACGAAAGCCCCGTCGTCGCCGACGAGTTCGACGAGGTCGCGGGCCAGCGCCTGCCGCTGCGCCTCGTCCTTGCTGGTTTCGCGCGGATCGAAGCGAATGTTCTCGAGCAGGAGGATGTCGCCGTCGGTCAGGCCTTCCGAGCGGGCCAGCGCGTCCTGCCCGACGACGTCGCCGGCGAGCTGGACGTTGCGGCCGAGCACGTCGCCGAGTTTCGCCGCGACCGGGGCGAGGGAGAACTTCGGATCGGGCTCGCCCTTGGGCCGGCCCAGGTGGGCGGTGACGACGACCTTCGCGCCCGCCTCGGCGAGCGCGGCGATCGTCGGGGCGGACGCGATGATGCGACCGGGGTCGGTGATCGTCGCGCCGTCCAGCGGGACGTTGAGGTCCGAGCGCACCAGCACGCCACGGCCCTCGACGCCGGCGGCGAGCAGATCCTCGAGAGTCTGAACTGCCACTGTTCGACTGTCCTGTTCGGTCAGAGGGACTTCGAGACCAGGCCGATGAGGTCGACCAGGCGGTTGGAGTAGCCCCACTCGTTGTCGTACCAGGAGACGATCTTGACCTGGTCGTCGATGACCTTGGTCAGGCCGGCGTCGTAGATCGACGAGTGCGGATCGGTGACGATGTCCGAGGAGACGATCTCGTCCTCGGTGTACTTGAGGATGCCCTTGAGCGGGCCCTCGGCGGCCGCCTTCATCGCCGCGTTGATCTCCTCGACGGAGGCCGGGGTGGCGAGGTTGGCGGTCAGGTCGGTGACCGAGCCGGTGGGGATCGGCACGCGCAGGGCGTAGCCGTCGAGCTTGCCGACCAGCTGCGGCAGGACGAGACCGATGGCCTTGGCGGCGCCGGTGCCGGTGGGCACGACGTTCAGGGCGGCGGCGCGGGCGCGGCGCAGATCCTTGTGCGGGCCGTCCTGCAGGTTCTGGTCCTGGGTGTAGGCGTGGACCGTGGTCATCAGGCCCTTGACGATGCCGAAGCTGTCGTCGAGGACCTTGGCGATCGGTCCGAGGCAGTTGGTGGTGCACGAGGCGTTGGAAATGATGTTCTGGCTGCCGTCGTACTTGTCGTCGTTGACACCCATCACGACGGTGAGGTCCTCGCCCTTGGCGGGCGCCGAGATGATCACCTTCTTGGCGCCGGCGTCGAGGTGACCCTTCGCCTTCGACGCGTCGGTGAAGATGCCCGTCGACTCGACGACGACGTCGACGCCCAGGTCGCCCCACGGCAGCGCGGCCGGGCCTTCCTTGACCTCGAGGGCCTTGATCCGGTGGTCGCCGACGACGATGGTGTCCTCACCGTCGAGGCTGACATCCTGCGGCAGCCGGCCGAGGATCGAGTCGTACTTGAGCAGGTGGGCCAGAGTCGCGTTGTCGGTGAGGTCGTTGACCGCGACGATCTCGATGTCGGTGGTGCCGAGCGCCTTCTGCGCCTCGACAGCCCGGAAGAAGTTACGTCCGATACGACCGAAGCCGTTCACGCCTACCCGGACAGTCACAATTACGCTCCTTTGCCCATTTCTTCTGGTTGTGCCAGTGTTGCCCGCCGCGGCGCCGGAGACATCGGCGCCCACCGGCAGGACTCATCGGTCGATGTGACCCCTACCCTATCTGCGGTGCCGGCGGAGTGCGGCAGGAGGCCCGGGCCGGCCAGCCAGCGTGCCTGGACATCACAGCTAGGCCTCGTCGAGCAGCTCCGGGGTCACTGCCGATTCGGTGTCGGGGATGCCGAGATCCTTGGCGCGGCGATCGGCCATGGACAGCAGTCGGCGGATGCGTCCGGCGACGGCGTCCTTCGTCATCGGGGGGTCGGCGAGCTGGCCCAGTTCCTCGAGGGAGGCCTGCCGGTGCTGGACGCGCAGGGCGCCCGCCGCGGCGAGGTGGTCGGGCACGTCGTCGCCGAGGATCGCCAGGGCCCGTTCGACGCGGGCGGCCGCGGCCACGGCGGCGCGCGCGGAGCGGCGCAGGTTGGCGTCGTCGAAGTTGGCGAGCCGGTTGGCGGTGGCGCGGACCTCGCGCCGCATCCGGCGCTCCTCCCAGGTCAGCCGGGTGTCCTGGGCACCCATGTGGGTGAGCAGCGCCCCGATGGCTTCGCCGTCGCGCACGACGACCCGGTCGGCGCCGCGCACCTCGCGGGCCTTGGCGGCGATGCCGAGGCGGCGGGCGGCGCCGACGAGCGCGAGCGCGGCCTCCGGGCCGGGGCAGCTGACTTCGAGGGCGGAGGAGCGGCCCGGCTCGGTGAGCGAGCCGTGGGCGAGGAAGGCGCCGCGCCACGCCGCTTCGGCGTCGGCGATGCTGCCGCCGACGACCGGGGCGGGCAGGCCCCGCACCGGGCGGCCACGCACGTCGAGCAGGCCGGTCTGACGGGCGAGGGCCTCGCCTTCCTTGGCGACGCGCACCACGTAACGTGAGCTCTTGCGCAGTCCGCCGGCGCCGAGGACGTGCACCTCCGCCGAGTAGCCGTAGAGCTCGAAGATCTCGCGGCGCAACCGGCGGGCGATCGACCCGAGGTCCACCTCGGCCTCCACGACGACGCGGCCGCCGACGATGTGCAGCCCGCCGGCGAAGCGCAGGAGGGCGGACACCTCGGCCTTGCGGCTGCTGGTGCGGGTGACCGCCAGCCGGCTCAGCTCGTCCTTGACCTCCGCTGTCATTGCCACGTCGGGATCTCCCTTCCGTCCCGCTGCGCGAGATCCCGGGGGCGGGCCGCGTCGGGCAGGTGTCGTTCCAGGACCGCCGCCAGTTTGGCGGGATCGTGTCGGTGGGTGCCGGTCTCGGCGACGTCGGCGTAGACCACCCGGGCGCCGAATCCGGCGGCCGCCCGGCACAGGTGTTCGCGTTCGCGTCCTTCGGGTACCGACGCGGAGTCGACGACCACGTGGTCGACCCGGAAGTCGGGGGCGTGCTGGGCCAGCACGTGCAGATGCCGCTCGGTGGAGAATCCGGCGGTCTCCCCCGGTTCGGCAGCGAGGTTGAGCACCAGCACCTTGTGGGCGGGCGCCGCCACCAGCGCCTCGTGCAGCTCGGGGACGAGCACGTGCGGGATGACGCTCGAGAACCACGAGCCGGGCCCGAGCACGACGAGGTCGGCGGCGCCCACCGCGTCGAGCGCGTCGGGGCACGCCGGCGGGTCGGCCGGGATCAGCCGCACGCGCCGCACCTTGCCGGGGGTGGTGGCGACGGCGACCTGCCCGCGGATGATCCGGCTGGCGCGCGGATCGGATTCGAGGCCGGAGACGTCCGCCTCGATGTCGAGGGCGATCGGCGACATCGGCAGCACCCGGCCGCGCACCTCGAGCAGCTCGGCGACGCGGTCGAGCGCGGCCACGGGGTCGCCGAGCACCTCGGTCAGTCCGGCCAGGATCAGGTTGCCGACCGAGTGTCCCGCCAGGGCGCCGGTGCCGCCGAACCGGTGCTGGACCGTCTCGGTCCAGGTGTGGATGCGGGGGGTGTCCGCGGCGAGCGCGGCCAGGGCCATGCGCAGGTCGCCGGGCGGGATGACGCCGAGTTCGGCGCGCAGCCGCCCGGAGGACCCCCCGTCGTCGGCGACGGTGACGACGGCGGTGACGCGGTTACTGAGCCGGCGGACGGCGCTGAGGGTGGCGTACAGGCCGTGGCCGCCGCCCAGGGCGACGATCGACGGTTCCGGCGCGGCGACCTGCCCGCCGGGCCCGGGTGCGGGGGCCGCGGTGCCGGGGCCCGTCATTCGCGCCCCAGATCCCGGTGCGCGACGTGCACCGCCAGCGTCGGGTCGGTTTCCAGGCGCGCGGCGAGGGCCTCGCTCATCGCCACGCTGCGGTGCTTGCCGCCGGTACATCCCACCGCGATCGTCATGTAGCGCTTTCCCTCCCGGCGGTAGCCGGCCGTGGTCAGTTCGAGGAGCCGATGATAGGTCTGCAGGTAGTCCTGGGCCCCGTCCCGGCTCAGCACGTAGTCGCGGACGTCGTCGTCCTGGCCGGTGTGCGGGCGCAGTTCGGGCACCCAGTGCGGGTTGGGCAGGAACCGCACGTCGCACACCACGTCCGCGTCCATCGGCAGACCGTACTTGAACCCGAAGGATTCGACGGTGACCCGGATCGAGTCGGCGTCGCCGTCCCCGAACGCGGAGTCGATCTTGCGGCGTAGTTCCGGACCGGACAGCGACGACGTGTCGACCACCAGATCGGCGGCCGCCTTCACCCCGGCGAGCTGGGCGCGTTCGGCGGCGATGCCGTCGGTGAGGGTGCGGTCGGCGGTGTCGGCCTGCAGCGGGTGGCTGCGCCGGACCTGCTCGAAACGACGCACGAGGACCTCGTCGGTGGCCTCGAGGAACAGCACCCGGGTGCGCACGGGCCGGGCGGCCAGTTCGGTGACGACCCAGCCGAGGTCGCCGGTGAACAGGCGGCTGCGGACGTCCATGACCACGGCGAGGCGCTGCAGGGGCGGGTCGGCCTGCACCGCGAGATCGACCATCGAGGTGACCAGTTGCGGGGGCAGATTCTCGGCGACGAACCAGCCGAGATCCTCGAGTGCCGTCGCGGCGGTGCTCAGGCCGGCCCCGGACAGGCCGGTGACCAGGGCGACCTCGGCGCGCGGGCGGAGTTCACCCCGCGGCCGGGGTCGAGGCTGCGCCGTCTGCGCCTGCTGCGTCACCGTTCCGTCTCCGTTCGTCCGCCCGACACGCCGACGGTGCCATCATCACTCACCGGCGTGTCCGGCGCAGCCTCGCCCGCCGTCTCGGTGTCCGGGGCGTCGCCGCGCAGGGCGTCGAGCACGGCGCGGGCGGTGGCGACACCGATGCCCGGCACCGCGGTGATCTCCTCCACGCTCGCCTCCCGCAGCCGGGCCACCGACCCGAAGTGCGCGACGAGCGCGTTGCGCCGCGCCTGCCCGAGCCCGCGAACCCCGTCGAGCGCGGACGCGGTCATCCGCCGGGACCGCTTGCTGCGGTGGTAGGTGATGGCGAAGCGGTGCGCCTCGTCGCGCACCCGCTGCAGCAGGTAGAGCGATTCGCTGGTGCGCGGCAGGATGACCGGGTCTTCCTCTCCCGGCACCCACACCTCCTCGAGCCGTTTGGCCAGGCCGATCACCGCGACGTCGGTGATGCCGAGTTCGTCGAGCACCTCCGCCGCGGCGGCGACCTGCGGGGCACCACCGTCGACGACGTACAGGTTCGGCGGGTACGCGAAGCGGCGGGGCCGCCCGGTGGCCGGGTCGAGCGCGGCCTCCGGGGCGAGGTCACCGCCGTCGCCGTCGCGGGCGGCGACCGGGTCACCGCGGCGGGCCGCGTCCGGGTCACCGCGGCGGGCCGCGTCCGGGTCACCGCGGCGGGCCGCGTCCGGGTCACCGCGGCGGGCCGCGACCAGGTCACCGCCGGCCGCGGCGAGGTCCCGGTTGTGCCGCAGGAATCGGCGCCGGGTCACCTCGGCGATGGAGGCGACGTCGTCGGAGCGGCCGTCGCCGGCGGCCTCGCGGATGGCGTAGTGGCGGTAGTCGGACTTGCGGGGCAGGCCGTCCTCGAACACCACCAGCGACGCCACGACGTCGGTGCCCTGGACGTGGCTGATGTCGACGCACTCGATGCGCAGCGGGGCCGAGTCCAGGTCGAGGGCCTCCTGGATGCCCTGCAGGGCGGCCGAGCGGGCGGTGAAGTCACCGGCGCGGCGCAGCTTGTGCTGGGTCAGCGCCTCGTGCGCGTTGCGCTGCACGGTCTCGGCGAGGGCCTTCTTGTCCCCGCGTTGCGGTACCCGCAGCCGCACCGGCCCCCCGCGCAGGGTGCCGAGCCAGCGGCTCATCTCCTCCGGGTCGGGCGGCAGGGCGGGCACGAGCACCTCCCGCGGCACCGCGCTGCCGGCCGGTTCGGCCCCGGCCGCCGACAGCGCGGCCTCCTCGCCGTAGAACTGGGTGAGGAACTGCTCGACGAGCAGCGACACCTCCGTCTCGGCGTCGGACGCGCCTGCCGCGGTCTCGGGCCGGTCGACCACGTCCCCGGACTTCTCCACCACCCAGCCGCGCTGTCCGCGCACGCGGCCGCCGCGCACGTGGAACACCTGTACGGCCACCTCGAGCTCGTCGCCGGCGAAGGCGACGAGGTCGGCGTCGGTGCCGTCGCCGAGCACCACCGCCTGCTTCTCCATGGCCCGGCGCAGCGCCCCGAGGTCGTCGCGCAGGCGCGCGGCGGTCTCGAAGTCCAGGTCTTCGGCGGCGGCCTGCATGCGCTGTTCGAGGTCGCGGACCAGCTTGTCGGTGCGGCCGGCGAGGAAGTCGCAGAAGTCCTCGACGATGCGCCGGTGCTCGTCGGCGTCGACGCGGCCCACGCACGGCGCCGAGCACTTGTCGATGTAGCCGAGCAGGCACGGGCGGCCGATCTGCGCGTGACGCTTGAACACCCCGGCGGAGCAGGTGCGGGCCGGGAACACCCGCAGCAGCAGGTCCAGGGTCTCGCGGATGGCCCAGGCGTGGGAGTAGGGCCCGAAGTACCGCACGCCCTTGCGGCGCGGTCCTCGGTAGACGAACAGCCGCGGGTAGTCCTCGTTCAGCGTCACCGCGAGCATGGGGTAGGTCTTGTCGTCGCGGTAGCGGACGTTGAAGCGCGGATCGAACTCCTTGATCCAGTTGTATTCGAGCTGGAGCGCCTCGACCTCGGTGCCCACCACGGTCCACTCGACGGACCCGGCGGTGGTCACCATCTGGCGGGTCCGCGGGTGCAGCGACGCGACGTCGGCGAAGTACGAGTTCAGCCGCGAGCGCAGGCTCTTGGCCTTTCCGACGTAGACGACGCGGCCGTGCGGGTCGCGGAACTTGTACACCCCCGGCTCCACCGGGATGGTGCCGGGAGCAGGGCGATAGGTCGAGGGGTCGGGCACGGGTCCAGGCTAGTCGGCGGTGCCGACGCTCCCGCCGTACCGCTGTTCGAGCTCGCGGAACGCGGTCAGCGCCGCGACGGCGTGCTCGCCGTCGCGGGCCTGTACCGCGACGACGGGCACGTACTCGTCCTGCGGCAGCTCGAGCCTCGGCCACGGCTTGCCCTGGGGGAAGCTCATGCCCCGGACCTGATCCCAGCCGAACGTCTTCTCGCCGAGGATGTTGCGGACCGCCACGCCGGCGGCCCCGGCGCGCAGCCGGGGCCGGGTCAGCAGCAGCACACCGCCGGAGACGACCACCCCCACGCAGACGATGGCGATCTGATCGGCGAGGCGCAGGTTCACGCCGGTGTCGCCGCCGGCGCGCAGCACGAGCGCGGCCCCGATGTGGCCGAGCATGAGCAGGACCGCCGCGACGATCGCCCACCGGGTCATCTTGCGGCTGCGGACCTCGAGGTCCCAGACGGTGTCGGCGGCGGAGGTCACCGCGCGGCCCCGCGCAGCCGCCGCAGGGTGACGGCGGTGTCGAGGGCGGCGGCGCACGCCTGGCCGCCCTTGTCCTCGACGGAGCCGGGCAGTCCGGCCCGGTCGAGGGCCTGTTGTTCGTCGTTCGTGGTCAGGACGCCGTTGCCGACGGGGGTGCCCTCGTCCAACGCGATGCGGGTCAGCCCGTAGGTGACCGCGTCGCACACGTACTCGAAGTGCGGGGTGCCGCCGCGGATCACGACGCCGAGGGCGACGACCGCGTCGTGGGTACGGGCCAGCTGCTGGGCGACGACCGGCAGCTCGATCGCACCGGCGACGCGTTCGACGGTGACGTCGGTGACGCCGGCCCGCTCGGCGACGCGCTGCGCCCCGGCGACGAGCGCCTCGGAGATCTCGGTGTGCCAGCGGCCGGCGACGATGGCCAGCTTCAGCCCGGCCGCCTCGGACAGCTGCAGCTCGGGCAGTCCTTCGCCGCTCATCTACGCGTCCCCCGCCTCGTAGTCGTCCAGGCCGATCAGGTCGTGGCCCATGCGGTCCCGCTTGGTGCGCAGATAGGTGATGTTCTCGGAATTCGCGCGCAGCGGCATCGCCACCCGCTCGGTGATCTGCAGCCCGTAACCGTCGAGGCCGACCCGCTTGGCCGGGTTGTTGGTGAGCAACCGCATCGACGAGATGCCCAGGTCCACGAGGATCTGCGCGCCGATGCCGTAGTCGCGGGCGTCGGCGGGCAGGCCGAGCTGCAGGTTCGCGTCCACGGTGTCCGAGCCGGAGTCCTGGAGCTGGTAGGCCTGCAGCTTGTGCATCAGCCCGATGCCACGGCCCTCGTGTCCGCGCATGTACAGCACCACGCCGCGGCCCTCCATGGCCACCATCTCGAGTGCGGCGTCGAGCTGCGGACCGCAGTCGCAGCGCAGCGAGCCGAACACGTCGCCGGTCAGGCACTCCGAGTGCACCCGCACGAGCACGTCGGCGCCCTCGCCGTCCGGGCCGGGGATGTCGCCGAGCACCAGCGCGACGTGTTCGACCTCGTCGTAGACGCTCTGGTAGCCGACGGCGGTGAAGTCGCCGTGCCGGGTGGGGATGCGGGCCTCGGCGATGCGCACCACGTGCTTCTCGTGCTTGCGGCGCCAGGCGATCAGGTCGGCGATGGAGATCAGGGCGAGCTTGTGTTCGTCGGCGAAGACCCGCAGTTCCTCGGTCTGAGCCATGTGGCCCTCGTCCTTCTGCGAGACGATCTCGCAGATCACCCCCGCCGGACGCAGGTCGGCCATGCGGGCGAGGTCGACGGCGGCCTCGGTGTGGCCGGGCCGGCGCAGCACGCCGCCCTCCTTGGCGCGCAGCGGCACCACGTGCCCGGGGCGGGTGAAGTCCTGCGCGGTGCTGTTCGGATCGGCGAGCAGGCGCATCGTCGTGGCCCGGTCCGACGCGGAGATGCCGGTGCCGATCCCCTCGCGCGCGTCGACGGTCACCGTGTAGGCGGTGCCGTGCTTGTCCTGGTTGGTCGAGTACATGGGGGGCAGGCCGAGGCGGTCGCAGTCCTCGCCGGCCAGCGGCACGCACAGGTACCCGGAGGTGTAGCGCACCATGAACGCCACGAGTTCGGGGGTGGCCTTCTCGGCCGCGAAGATGAGGTCGCCCTCGTTCTCGCGGTCCTCGTCGTCGACCACGACGACCGCCTTGCCGGCTGCGATATCGGCGATCGCGCGCTCGATGGTGTCGAACCTCGTCACTTGCGTGGGCTCCAAAATCTCGTGTACGGACAAACTGATTGCCGAGTTCAACAGTACGACTCAGCGGCCGGCGGCCTGCAGCCGCTCCACATACTTGGCGATGACGTCGACCTCGAGGTTGACGAGCGTGCCGGGCGCGGCACTGCCCAGGGTGGTCAGCGACAACGTCGTCGGGATCAGGGAGATCTCGAACCACTCGTCGCCGGGCGTCCCGCCGAGGGCGGAAACGGTCAGCGAGACCCCGTCCACGGTGATCGAGCCCTTGTGCACCACGTACCGGGACACCTCCGCCGGCAGCGAGATCCGCACCACGGTCCAGTTCTCCGACGGGGTGCGGGAGAGCACGGTGCCGGTGCCGTCGACATGCCCCTGGACCAGGTGCCCGCCGAGACGGCTGTTCAGCGCCGCGGCCCGCTCCAGGTTGACGCGGCTGCCCGGACCGAGCTGCGACAGGCTCGAACGGTCGAGGGTCTCCTTCATCACATCGGCGGTGAAGGAGTCACCGCCCTGGACGTCGACGACGGTCAGGCACACACCGTTGACGGCGATGGAGTCGCCGTGGCCGGCGTCGGAGGTCACCACGGGCCCGCGGACGGTGAACCGCGCCGCGTCGGCGAGGTCCTCCCGCGCGACGATCTCCCCCAGTTCCTCCACGATCCCGGTGAACACGTACCCGCTCCTTCACTCCCGGTCGGGGACCAGGGTCAGCAACACGTCGGCGCCGACGGTTTCGACGCGCTCCCGACGAAACCGTAGCGCCTCGGCGATCGTGCCCACGCCCGCGTCCCGTACGGCGGACGGTCCGGCCCCGAGCAGGACCGGCGCGAGGTAGGCCTGGATGCGGTCGACCCGGCCGGCGGCGAGGAACGCCCCGGCCAGGCGCGGGCCGCCCTCGAGCAGCACGTCCGCCCGGTCCGCGAGCGCGCCGAGCACCTCGTCGGGGTCGTGGGTGCGCAGCACCAGGGTCGGCGCGGCGTCGTCGAGAACCCGTGCGGTCCTGGGGATTTCACTTCGGCCGACGACGACGCGCAGCGGTTGGTGCGGGGCCAGCGAGCCGTCCGGCCGCCGGGCGGTCAACCACGGGTCGTCGGCGAGGACGGTGCCGGTGCCGACGACGATCGCGTCGAGGCGGGCACGCTCGGCGTGTACGCGGGCCCGTGCCTGCGGGCCGGAGATCCAGCGGCTCGTGCCGTCGGCCGCGGCGCTGCGCCCGTCCAGGCTCGCCGCGTACTTCCAGGTCACGTGGGGACGTCCCGTGCGCTGCCGGTGCAGCCAGGCGCGCAGCGCGCCCGCCTCGGCGAGTTCGGCGCCGAACCCGCCGTGCACGCTCACCCCGGCGGCGCGCAGGGTCTGTGCGCCGCCGGCGGCGGGCGGATTCGGATCGGTCACCGCGTAGTAGACGGCGGCGACGCCGGCACGCAGCAGCGCCTGGGCGCACGGCCCGGTGCGGCCGGTGTGGTTGCACGGCTCGAGGGTGACCACCGCGGTGCCGCCGCGGGCCCGCTCCCCCGCTTCGGTCAGGGCCACGACCTCGGCGTGCGGGCCGCCCGGCGGGCGGGTCGCCCCCACCCCGGCGACCTGCCCGGCCGCGTCGAGGATCACCGCGCCGACCGGCGGGTTGGGGGTGGTGGTGCCGCGCACCGATTCGCCGGCGTCGAGCGCGAGGCGCAGGGCCGCGTCGAGCGGTGCGCCGCTCACCGCCGCCCCGCGCGGAGCACCGCTCACGGGGCCAGGGTCAGGTGCGGGGAGGCGTGCGCAGCCCGCTCGCGCAGCTTGCGCACCGCCTCGCCCGGGTCGTCGGCCCCGTACACGGCCGACCCGGCGACGAAGCAGTCGACACCGGCCTCGGCGGCCGCCTCGATGGTGTCGGCGTTGATGCCCCCGTCGATCTCGACGAGCAGGGTCAGCTCGCCGGCGTCGACGAGGCGGCGGACGGCGCGGGCCTTGTCGAGCACGTCCGGGATGAAGGACTGGCCGCCGAATCCGGGCTCGACGCTCATCACCAGCAGCGTGTCGAACTCCTCGAGGATCTCGAGGTACGGCTCGATCGGGGTGCCGGGCTTGACGCTCAGCCCGGCCCGCGCACCGGCGGCCCGGATGTCGCGGGCGACGGCGACGGGGTTGTCGGTGGCCTCGACGTGGAAGGTGACGTTGTGGGCGCCCGCCTCGGCGTAGGGCGGCGCCCAGCGACCCGGATCCTCGATCATCAGATGGCAGTCGAGCGGGATGTCGGTCGCCTTCAGCAACGACTGCACGACCGGAAGGCCGAGGGTCAGGTTCGGGACGAAGTGCGCGTCCATGACGTCGACGTGCAGCCAGTGCGCGTCGGCGACCGCGGCGGCCTCGTCGGCGAGCCGGGCGAAGTCCGCGGAGAGGATGGAGGGAGCAATCATCGGGTGGGCCACGTCCACCGAGTTTAACGGTCCCGGCGGCGGACTCTGCCGCCCGTCACGGTGCCCGCGCCGCCGGCGCGGGTTTTCATGACTTTCGACCCCTGGTTCGGTCTGCTGGGCGATGCTTGAGTGGACGATGGCGGGTCCGGAACCGCTGGGCCCGATGCGGCAGTGGGGAGCGAGAATGGCCACGCACACGGTGTGGGTTCGACCGATCGGCGACGTGGGCGCGGAGGACGCGCCGACGGTGGGCGGCAAGTCCGCCAACCTCGGGGAGATGACCCGCGCCGGGTTCCCCGTGCCGCCCGCCTTCGCCATCACCACCGCCGCCTATCTCGATGCGATGGCCGCGGCGGGAGTGCGCGACCGGCTGCGCGCCGAGGCCGTCCCGGCCCCCGACATCGACGACGCGACGCTGATCCGCACCTCGGCGGAACTGGCGGCGCTGGTGACCGAGTCCACGGTGCCCGACGAAATTCGCGCCGCCATCGTCGCCGCCTACGAGAAGCTGGGCGTGGACGTGCCGGTGGCGGTGCGGTCCTCCGCGCCCGCCGAGGACGCCGCGGACACCTCCTTCGCGGGAATCCACGAGTCGTACACCAACATCGCCGGTGCCGACGCGGTGGTGCGCGCCGTGCAGGCGTGCTGGGCGTCGCTGTGGTCCGAACGCGCCCGCACCTACCGCGGCCTGCGCGGGGTGACCGACGAACCGTCCATCGCCGTCGTGGTGCAGGTGATGGTGCGCTCGGAATCGTCGGGGGTGGCGTTCACGGCCGATCCGCGCACCGGCGAACTCGATCGCATCGTCGTCGAGGCCGCCCTCGGTCTGGGCGAGGTCGTCGTCGGGGGGCAGGTCGAGCCCGACACCTACGTCGTCGCCAAGGACGGCTTCACGGTGCTCGATGTACATCTCGGGCATCAGGAGTTCCAGATCGCCTCCACCGACGCCGGCGACAGCCGCGTCGCGGTCGATTCGTCACGGCAGATCCGCGTGCTCGACGAGGAGCAGCTCGGGAAGGTCGCGCGGCTCGCCGCGGACGTCGAACAGCACTACGGCCGGCCGCAGGACCTCGAGTTCGCGTTCGCCGAGGGTGAGCTGTGGATCGTGCAGACCCGCCCGATCACCACCCTCGGGATGCCTGCCGCCGCTGCGGCGTCGGGCAACGGACAGGCGGCGCCGCTGCTGACCGGGCTCGGTGCCGGCCCCGGCCGGGCCACCGGACGGGTCCGGGTGCTGCACGAGCTGGTCGACGGCAAGCGCCTGAGCGACGGGGAGATCCTGGTGGCCCCGATGACGCGCCCCGACTGGCTGCCGATCCTGCGCCGCGCCGGCGGCATCGTCACCGACGGCGGCGGCATCACCTGCCACGCCGCGATCGTCGGCCGCGAACTCGGCAAACCCGTCGTCGTGGGTGCCCGCACCGCGACGCAGGACCTGCAGGACGGCCAGCTGATCACCGTGGACGGCGACGCCGGCGTCGTCTTCGACGGGGAGGTCCGCGCCGAGCGGCCGGCCGCGGCCCAGACCGCCGCCCCGGCGGCCGCCGCATCCGCGCCGACCGTCACCGCGACAGCCGTGTACGTCAATCTCGCCACCCCGGACGCCGCGCAGGCCGTCGCCGACACCGACGTCGACGGGGTGGGGCTGCTGCGGGCGGAATTCATGATCACCGAGGCGCTCGCCGGCCAGCATCCCGCCTACATGATCGCGCAGGGCCGGCGCGAGGAGTACGTGTCGAAGATGGCCGACGGCGTCGCGCGGATCGCGGCGGCCTTCGCCCCGCGTCCGGTGGTGTACCGCGCGATCGACCTGCGCAGCAACGAGTTCGCGAACCTCGAGGGCGGCGAGACGGAGCCGGACGAGGAGAACCCGATGATCGGGTACCGCGGCTGCTTCCGCTACGTGCGCGACCCCGAGCTGTTCTCGCTCGACCTCGACGTCCTGCATCGCGTACGCGCGCAGCATCCCAACGTGCACCTGATGATCCCGTTCGTGCGCACCCGCTGGGAGCTGAAGGAATGCCTGGGCCAGCTCGACGCGCATCCGCTCGGCACCGATCGGCGGATGCTGCGCTGGATCATGGCCGAGGTCCCGTCGGTGGTGTACTGGCTGCCCGAATACGCGAAGCTCGGCATCCACGGCGTGTCGATCGGCAGCAACGACCTGACCCAGCTCGTGCTCGGCGTCGACCGCGACTCCGAGATGTGCAAGGACCTGTTCGACACGCTCGACCCGGCGGTGCTGGACGCGATCGACCACATCATCGAACGCGCGTCGGCGGCCGGCCTGACCACGTCGCTGTGCGGGCAGGCCGTCTCCACCAGCACCGAGCTCGCCGAGCATCTCGTGCGCCGGGGCATCACGTCGGTGTCGGTCACGCCGGACGCGGCCGCACAGACCCGGCGCACGGTGGCGCGGGCCGAGCAGCGGATCGTTCTGGACCGCGCCCGGCACGAGCACTGACGACCCCGGGCGACCGGACCCGTCGGCCCGCTCGGCACCGCCCGGACGACGGGGACGATCGGGTGTCACCGCTCGCGCGCGAGGACGTCGAACCGTTCGACGTCCTCGCGCCGGCAAACCTGGCTGCCCGGGGTGAGCAGCGCCGCCGAGCCGGCGGCGATGCCCAGTGCCAGGGCGTCGCGCAGCGACCGCCCCCGCAGCAAGCCGACGACCAGTCCGGCGACCATGCTGTCGCCCGCGCCGACGGCGCTGCGCACGGGCACGTCCAGCGCTTTCACCCGCGCGGTCGTGTCGGCGGAGACCAGCAGCGCCCCGTCCGGCCCGAGCGAGACCACCACGACCTCGGCGATGCCGGCGTCGACGAGCTCGTGGGCGGCCGCGGCCTGTTCGTGCGGGGTGCGCAGTTCCCGGCCCACCCACTCGCGCAGCTCCCGCAGGCTCGGTTTGACCAGGTGCACACCGGACTTGATGCGGCGCAGCGCGTCCCCCGACGAGTCGAGGACGAAGCGGGCGCCGGCATCGGTGGCCGCGTCGGCCACGCGCTGGACGAACTCGCCCGGCACACCCGGCGGCAGGCTGCCGCTGGCGACGACGTACCGCGCACCGGTGGCGGTCTCGACGAGCATGTCCAGGCACCGTTCCTGATCCCGCACGCTCAGCTCCGGGCCGGGCAGCACGAACCGATACTCCTGGCCGGTGCTGCGCTCGATCGCCGTGAACGACTCCCGGGTCATGCCGTCGATGTCGATGCGCCGGCTGTCGACGCCGCCGCCGGACAGCAGCGCCGAAAGCATGTCCCCGGTCGGGCCGCCGGCCGGATACACCGCTGCGGCCGAGACACCGAGCACCCCGGCGACCTTCGCGACGTTGATCCCGCCGCCGCCGGCCTCGAGTCGCGGCGCCTCGCAGCGCAGTTTACTGGTGGGCCGCACCTGCTCGGTATAGGTGGTCATGTCGAGCGCCGGGTTCATGGTCACGGTGACGATGTCGGGCACGACGTGCCTCCTGCCGGGAGCGGGCGGGTCGCGTCCGACCGTATCCGAGCGCGGACCGATTCTCCCGGCGTTCGCGCGGCGAGCTCGCCGGTCAGCTCGCCGGGGCGCGCAGCGCGGCCATGAACATCGCGTCGGTGCCGTGCCGGTGCGGCCACAGCTGCACGGACGGACCGTCGCCGAGACGCGGCACGCCGGGCACGAGCTCGCGCGTGTCGAGCTGCTCGACCCGGTGCCGCCGGACGGCGTCGGCGACGACGGCGAGGGTCTCGGACGTGTGCGGCGAGCACGTCGCGTACAGCACCACCCCACCCGGCCGCAGCAGCCCGATCGCCGAGGCGAGGAGCTGCTTCTGCAACCGCACCAGCTCGGCGACGTCGCCGGGGTTGCGCCGCCACCGGGATTCGGGCCGGCGACGCAGGGCGCCGAGCCCGGTGCACGGCGCGTCGACCAGGATGCGGTCGTAGCCGGCCCCCAGGCCGGGCTCGCGGCCGTCGGCCACGTGCACCGTGACCGGGAGGCCGCGGGTGGACTTGCGGACCAGTTCGGCGCGGTGCTCGACCGGTTCGACGGCGTCGACGGTGAAGCCGTCGATGTCGGCGAGCGCGCCGAGCAGGGCGGCCTTGCCGCCCGGGCCGGCACACAGGTCCAGCCACCGGCCGTGGTCGGGCCCGTCGAGGGGGGCGAGGGTGAGCGCCCGCGCCACCAGCTGACTGCCCTCGTCCTGCACTGCGGCCATGCCCTCGCGCACGGCGTCGAGCTTGCCGGGATCACCGCCGGCATCGAGATGCACGGCGTAGGGCGACCAGGGCCCGATCTCGCCACCGGTGGCCAGCGCGAGTTCCTCCGCGGTGATCACCCCCGGGCGGGCCACCAGGTGCACCACCGGTCGGGCGTCGTCCGCCGCGAGCACCTCCTCGAGCTCCCCGGCGTCCGGGCCGAGCGCGACCGCGAAGGCCTTCGCGATCCACTCCGGGTGCGCATACCGGAAGGCCAGGTGTCCCACCGGGTCGCGAGCCGGGTCGGGGGCGAGCTCGGCGATCCACTGCTCCTCCGGCTTCTCCGCGACGCGGCGCAGCACCGCATTGACGAAGCCGGACTTGCCGTGGCCGAATTCGCCGCGGACGATGTCGACGCTCGTCGCGACGGCCGCGTGCGGGGCGATGCGGGTCCGCAGCAGCTGATACGTGCCCAACCGCAGGGTGTCCAGCAGCGCCCCGTCGATCTCGGTGACGGGCCGGTGGGCACACGCGGCGATCACGGCGTCGAGCAGGCCCTGGGCGCGGGCGGCGCCGTATGTCAGCTCGGTGGCCAGGGCGGCGTCGCGCCCGTCGAGTCGTCGCTCGCGCAGCAGCGCCGGCAGCACCAGGTTGGCGTAGGCGTCGCGCTCCCGGACGGCGCGCAGCACGTCCCGGGCGGCGAGCCGAGCCTGGTCGAGGCCGGCCTCGGCGGGCGACGGCCGGCGGGCCTGCCGGGGCTTGTTGTTGCGGTCCCCGGGCCCGCGGCGGGACCGGCGGGCGGGGCGGCGGGACTCGGTCACTGGGCGCGTACCTCCGGGTCGAGGCGGGCGCCGCGAACCCAGTCCGCGGCCGCCATCGTCTTCTTACCGGGCGGCTGGACCTGCCCGAGTCGCACGGCGGTGCTGCCGGTGCCGACGAGGACACCGTCCTTGCGGGCCAGGATCTGCCCGGGCGCGAGGGTCTCGTCGGTGCCGGTCACGGGTCCGAGCTTCACGCGCAGGTCGTCGATCATCGTCCAGGCCCCGGGTGCGGGCGTGACCGAACGGATGTGGCGGTCGACGAGGTGTGCGGGACGGTCCCAGCTCACCCGAGCCGACTCGACGGTGACCTTCGGGGCGTGCGAGACGCCGTCCGGGGGTTGGGGCACCGCCGTGAGCATCCCGTCCTCGAGGCCGTCGAGGGTCGATTCGAGCAGCACGGCTCCGGAGTCGGCGAGCCGGGCGAGCAGATCTCCCGCGGTGTCGTCGGGCCGGATCGTCTCGGTGACCACCCCGTAGACCGGGCCGGTGTCCAGGCCCGCCTCGAGCCGGAACGTGCTCGCGCCGGTCACCTCGTCCCCCGCGGCGAGCGCGGCCTGGACGGGCGCGGCGCCGCGCCAGGCGGGCAGCAGCGAGAAGTGGAGGTTCACCCAGCCGAACTTCGGGATGTCGAGCACCGGCTGCGGGATGAGCGCGCCGTAGGCGACGACCGGGCAGCAGTCGGGGGCGAGTTCGGTCAGCCGGGCGACGAAGTCGGGGTCGCGGGGCCGCTCCGGGGTGAGGACCTCGATGCCGTGTTCGTCGGCGAGCCGCCCCACGGCCGAGCGGACGACGCGCCGTCCGCGGCCGGCGGTGGTGTCGGGCCGGGTCACCACCGCGACCACCTCGTGGCGCGGCGAGTCGAGCAGGCGGCGCAGGGCCGGTACGGCCGGTTCGGGGGTCCCGGCGAACACCAGCCGCACGTCAGCGGCCCGTCCGCGGGCGGGAAACGAGGCCCCGGCCCCGGGACGAGGACCGTGCTGGGCCGACCGAACTGTTCACGAATGCTGCTCCCGGATCTCGACGACGAATGGTGCCCTCAGTCTAGGGACCGGGCCTGCGGGCGGTGACAGCCGTCCGCGAACCCGACGGGCCGGGCCGGGCGTGACGAATCCCGGCACCCGCCGCGCCGCGTCGATAGGCTGAGCCGATGGCAGAGACGCGAGAACGGATGGAACGGTCTCCCCGGGTGCGCTCGGCGGATCCCGCGGGCGTGCCCTGGCCGGCGGCGCAGGAGCAGGACGTGGTCCTGGTGGACACCACGTGGGGCGAGCTGCAGCCGCTGCAGTGCGCGCCCGGGGTGGTGACCGTCGGCGAGCTGGAACTGACCGAGCTGGTCGCGAACGGAGCGGTGCTCGTCGACACCCGGGTCCCGGACTCGCGCAAGGGCAGGTCCATTCCGGGCGCGATCAATCTGCCGCACGGCCGGATCACGGAGCTGCGGGACCGGCTCGATCCGTCCCGGGTGTCGATCCTGTTCTGCAACGGCCCGCAGTGTCCGCAGTCCCCGATGGCGATCCGGGAGCTGCTCGAGGCGGGGTACCCGGCGTCCGCGCTGGCGTACTACCGCGGTGGCCTGCACGACTGGGTGACGCTGGCGATGCCGCTGGAGCAGGTGGACTGACCTGCGGGGCACGCCGCGCCCCGCGGCGCGCCTCCCAGGCTCGGGCGGCCAGGACGGCGAGCCCGACGTAACCCCAGCCGAGCAGCACGTCGACCAGGTAGTGTTCGCCGCCGTAGACGAGCGTGAAGGCCATGGCCAGCGGGAACGCCACCAGCAGGGCCCGCATCCAGGCGCGCCGCGCGATCGGCCACAGGGCGACCGCCACGAGCAGGGCGAATGCCGAGTGCAGCGACGGCAGCGCGGCGACCGGGTTGCCCTGCGCCTCCAACCATCGGGTGCCGACGTCGATGGGCACCACGCCGAACCCGAAGCCGGTGACCCGGCCGACGCCTTCCGGCAGGACGCCCACCTCGGACGCATACCACGGCGGGGCCGCCGGCACGAGGATGTAGGTGATCAGCCCGAAGTACGACAGGAGCAGCACCCGTCGCATGTATCCGGCCCAGCGCGCCCGCGACTGCAGGTACAGCACGGCCGCGAGCAACCACGGCACGAGGAAATGGCTGGTGTAGACGACCGAGGTGAGCATCGTCCAGCCGGGCCGCTCCCCGTCCGCGCCGAGCAGGCGTTCCTGCAGCCACACCGTCGGGACCGTGCCGAACAGCCAGCTCTCCACGGCGACCAGTTCGTGTATTCGAACGGGCAGGCCGAGTTCGTCGGCGATGCCACGGGTGTGGTCGTAGACCACGAGCGCCGCGACCAGGGGCAACCAGTCGACGACGACGCGCACGTGCCCGCGCCACGGCCGGTCGATCGCGAAGGCGATCAGCCCGGCGACGATCCAGGCCGCCTGGTACACCCGGTCGGCGGGGATGCCCATCGTGACGACGGTGCCGACCAGCGCGATGAGGTACCCGCACCGCGCGGCCACCCGGAGGTACTGCCGCGGCGGCACGAGCTGCGGCGCCCGCATCACCGCGAGAGCCCGGGCCGGAAGCGAGGGGGCGTTCACCGCTACCTCCCTTCGGCGCGCCGTCCCGGGCGCCGGTGACCGTCGTCCGCAGGGGCTCGTGCCGCCCGCATACCCATGATCGGGGTACCGGACACGCCCCGGGGACGGAACGGCTCAGGAGTTGCTCTCGATGATCAGTTCGGGGATGCCCGTGCCGAGCCGCACCGGGACACACTCGCCGGGGGCGTACCGCTCGGGGTCGAGGGCGTGCCGGATCACGGTGAGCGAGAACGGGTCGTACACCATGTTGAAGTGCCCGGTCTGATCCGGTGGGCACAGGTCCTGGATCATCAGGTTGACCGCCCCGGGTCCGCGCAACGCGACGTTGGTGGCCGGCTGGATGACCTCGTCGACGCGGGATCCGATGGTGGTGTAGCGGACGCCGGGAACGGTGTCGACCGGGGTGTTGAGCTCGGTGAGCAGCTCGGAGCCCTGCAGCTGCTGCGCGAGGGCCACCGAGAAGAAGTCCTCGACCGCGCCGGTGGCGCCCGGAGCGGCCACGACCGCGGCGCCGAGCCCGTAGAAGGTGCCGCCGTAGCTCGGCGAGGCCACCCCCACCCAGCGGTCCACGACGGCCGAGCCGCCCAGCCGGTTGACGTAGTACCGCGCGACGGTCGCACCCTGCGAGTAGCCGACGAGGTCGACCTCGTCGGCGCCGGTGCCGGCACGCACCCGCTCGACGAACGTCCCGAGCTGCGCGGCGCTGACCCGGATGTCGCCGGTGCCGTACTCGTCGGCACCGTCGGCCTTGCCGTAGTCGAGGGCGAACACGCACCATCCGGCATCGGCGAGCATCGGTGCGACCGCGGCCCAGTCCGAGTAGGAGTTGGAGTCGGTGCCGTGGGCGAGCACCACCGGTCGTGGATACTCCGGAGACGGCACGCACCCGAAGTCGTTCGACCGCGCCGGCGCCGTTCCGGGATGCTCCTCGGCGTAGCCGGCGGCCTGGGCGTGGGTGGTGGCCACGGGGCCCGGGTCGACGGGTACGGACGCCGACGACCCCGGCGCGGCGGTGACGGCCGCGGCGCCCGTGACGGCCGCGGCGGCCACCGCGATACCGGCCAGCGCCCCGGCAATCCTGCGTGCGCCGTTCACGGCCCCTCCCTCCGGCTCGCCCGCAGCCGGGCTCCCGTCACCAGAATCGACCCCTCGGGACCTATCGTGACACAGGTGCGCCCCACCGGCATGTCATCTTTCCGCAGGTGACGGGGGGTTCTTCCCGTCCTGCCACCCGGGGCGATCCTCCGCGCGGCGCCGGAGGCCGTGGCGGCCGTCACCCGACGCGCAGCGGATCGATCTGCACCCGCAACGCCCCCTCGCCGCGGCGGGCACTGCGGGCGGCCTGCGCCTCACGCAGGGCGCGGCCGAGCGCGAGGCCCCGGCCGCGCGGCACCCGGATCACCATGCGCTGCACCTCGTCCGGCTCGGGATCGTCGGCCCCGAACGGCAGCCGCTCCCCCGGCGGCAACGGCACCGGCCCGAGCACCTCCGCCTCCGGCGGGAGCGTCGCGGCGGCCAGCAGGTCGGCGACTGCGGCGGCGGTGCCGTCGACGGCGGCCATGTGCACCGCCGGCGGGAAGCCGACCTCGGCGCGCTCGGCGAGCTGGGACTGCGCGTGCCCGATCGGGTCCCACCGCACCAGTGCCTGCACGGTGGGGATGCCGGCGTCTGCGACGACGACGACCTGGCCGCCGTCGGCGAAGGGCCGCACCAGCGACGACGCGGTGAGCCAGCGACGCATCGTCTCCTCGGCGGCCCGCAGGTCGGCGCGGCCGAGCAGGGCCCACCCGTCGAGCAGCAGCGCCGCGCCGTACCCCCCGGCGGCGACGGGTTCGGCGCCCACCGTGGCCACGACGAGCGCCGGTCCCGCCGGGGCGGTGGCTTTGACCTCCGTCCCACCGGAGGTGACCACTGGGACACCGGGGAACGCCCGGCCGAGTTCCTCGGCGGTGCGCCCGGCGCCGACGACGACGGCGCGCAGGGCACGAGCACCGCACGCGTGGCAGCGGTGGGTGGCGTCGGCGATGCCGCACCAGCGGCAGGCGGGGGTCGCGGCACCGTCCGGGCCGGCGGCCTGCGGCAACGCGAGCGGGCCGTTGCAGTGCCGGCAGCGGGCCGGGGTCCGGCACTTGGCGCACGCCAGCGCAGGCACGTAGCCGCGGCGGGGCACCTGCACGAGCACCCCGCGGTCGGCGCCCAGGGCGGCGCGGGCGGCGGCGAAGGCGATGGCCGGCAGGCGGGCGGCGCGGGCGGCGGGGTCGCGGGCGAGGGCCTGGTCGCTGTCGGCGAGGGCGGTGATCTTGGGGGCGCTGGCACGGACGACGTCGCGGGGGGCGGCGAGGTCGTGCGCCCATCCGGTGTCGACGAGGGCCTGGGTCTCGGCGGTGCGGGCGTGCCCGGCCAGGACGACGGCGGCACCGGTGGCGTGGGCTCGCAGCAGCGCCACCTCTCGGGCGTGGGGGTACGGCGCCCGGGGCTCGGAGTGCAGGTCGTCGCCGTCGTCCCACACCACGAGCAGGCCGAGGGCGGGGGTGGGAGCGAACACCGCGGCCCGGGTGCCGACGACGATGCGGGCGGTTCCGCGCAGCGCCGCGAGCCAGCGCCGGTAGCGCACGGCCGGACCGAGCCCGGCGGCGAGCCCGACGACGCAGTCGGCGCCGGCCATGTCGGCGCAGGCGGTCACGACCCGGTCGAGGTCGCGCTGGTCGGGCACCACGAGCACCGCGGCGTGGCCGGTGGCGGCGACCGCCGCCGCGAGTTCGGCCAGGCGACGGGGCCAGTCCTCTCCGGGCAGGGACTGCCAGGCCGCGCGGGGGGCGCGGCCGGCGGCGAGGGCGTCGAGGAAGTTCTCGCCGTGGCGGTATCGGGACCAGGCGATCCGGTCGACGGCCGGTGCCGCGGTGGGCGGTGCGGGTGGCGGGTCCTCCGCCTCGACCCGGGCGTGCCGCGGGGGCACCGCGAGTCGCAGCACGTCGGCTCGGGTACCGGCGTAGCGGGCGGCGACGGCGTCGGCGAGGGCGGCGATCTCGGGGGTCAGGACGACCTCGGGCGAGACGATCCGGTCGAGCCAGCCGAGCCGGCCCGTGTGCTCGCTGGTCGGCGCGCGGGACAGCAGGAAGCCGTCGACGAGCCTGCCGGCGAACCGGACGCGCACCCGCACGCCCGGTCGCGCCTCGGCATCGAGCTCACGCGGGATCAGGTAATCGAATTCGCGGTCGAGGTGCGGCAACGGCAGCAGCGGCAGGATCCGCGCCACCGGATCCGTCTCGGCCGCGGTCCTGTCGGTGGCCACCCGGACCGTCGAGGGGTCGGGTTACAGACCGGCGGCGGCGCGCAGCTTCTCGGCCCGGTCGGTGTTCTCCCACGGCAGGTCGATGTCGGTGCGGCCGAAGTGCCCGTACGCGGCGGTCTGTGCGTAGATCGGCCGCAGCAGGTCCAGGTCCCGGATGATCGCACCCGGTCGCAGGTCGAACACCTCGGTGATCGCCTGCTGGATCCGTGCCGGGTCGGTCTTCTCGGTGCCGAACGTCTCGACGAACAGTCCCACCGGGGCGGCCTTGCCGATGGCGTAGGCCACCTGCACCTCGAGCCGGCCGGCCAGGCCCGCGGCCACGGCGGTCTTGGCGACCCACCGCATCGCGTAGGCGGCCGAGCGGTCCACCTTCGACGGGTCCTTGCCCGAGAACGCGCCGCCGCCGTGCCGGGCCATGCCGCCGTAGGTGTCGACGATGATCTTGCGGCCGGTCAGGCCCGCATCCCCCATCGGGCCGCCGAGCACGAACGACCCGGACGGGTTCACCAGCAACCGCAGGCCGGTGGTGTCCAGGCCCGCGAGGCTCGGGTCCGCCAGCACCGCCTCGACGACGTGGGTACGCAGGTCCGGGGTGAGCAGGTTGTTCAGGTCGATGTCCGCCGCGTGCTGGGTGGAGATCACCACGGTGTCCAAGCGGACCGGGCGGTCGCCGTCGTACTCGATGGTGACCTGGGTCTTGCCGTCCGGCCGCAGGTACGGCAGCACCCCGCTCTTGCGGACCTCGGTGAGCCGGCGCGAGAGCCGGTGCGCCAGCGCGATCGGCAGCGGCATCAGTTCCGGGGTGTCCGAGCAGGCGTAGCCGAACATCAGGCCCTGGTCGCCGGCGCCCTGCCGGGCCACCTCGTCGTCGGTGAGCACCCCGGTGCGGGCCTCGTGCGAGACGTCGACGCCGCCGGCGATCTCCGGGGACTGCGCGCCGATGGCGATGTTGACCCCGCAGGAGTTGCCGTCGAAACCCTTCGAGGACGAGTCGTAGCCGATCTCGAGGACCCGGTCGCGCACGATCTTCGGGATGTCCGCGTAGGCCGAGGTGGTGACCTCCCCGACCACGTGCACCTGCCCGGTGGTCACGAGGGTCTCGACCGCGACGCGGGCGCGGGGGTCTTCGGTGAGCAGCGCGTCGAGGACGGAGTCGCTGATCGCGTCACAGATCTTGTCCGGGTGTCCCTCCGTCACGGACTCACTGGTGAAAAGCCGACCGCCGGTCTTGCTCACGGAACTCCCTCTCGACTGGTTGTGTCTAGCTCGAACGATATGGGCGACGCTACTGTTCCGGCCGCGCCGACGCGAGACTTTCGCTCACGGGCGCGCCCCCGACGTCACGGGCGCGCCGCCCCCGCGTCACGGGCGCGCCGCCCCCGACGTCACGGGCGCGCCGCTGCCAGGGTCACGACCGGTCCTGCGCCAGCAGCGGGCGCAGTGCGTCGAGGACGCGGCTGGCCATCAGCGCCTTGGAGCCGTGCGCGAGGGCGGTCTCGGAACCGTCTGCCGCCAGCAGCCACCCGTCGTTGTGGTCGACCTCGAACGCCTTCCCGTCGCCGACGGCGTTGACCACCAGCAGATCGCAGCCCTTGCGGGCCAGTTTGGCGCGGGCGTGGGTGAGGACGTCGCCCTCGGCGTCGCCGGTCTCGGCGGCGAAACCGACGATGACGGTGCTCGCCGGCAGCGTGCCCTCGGTGCGGGCGGCGACCAGCCCGGCGAGAATGTCCTCGTTCTTGGTCAGCGCGATCGCCTCCGGCTCGCCCGCGCCCTTCTTGATCTTGCTGGTGGCGAAGGTGCTCGGCCGGAAGTCGGCGACGGCGGCGGACATGACGACCGCGTCCGCACCGGCGGCATGCTTGGTGACCGCGGCCTGCATCTGGGCGGCGGTCTGGACCTGCACCACCTCCACCGCGGCGGGATCGGCCAGCCCGGCCACCGCCCCGGCGACGAGGGTGACGTCGGCGCCGCGCTGGGCGGCGAGCCGGGCGAGGGCATAGCCCTGCTTGCCGGAGCTGCGGTTGCCGAGGAACCGCACCGGGTCCAGCGGTTCGCGGGTGCCGCCGGCGGAGACGACGATGCGCCGCCCGGTCAGATCCCGCGGCAACGCGTCCGGTCGTTCGAGCAGCAGCGACGCCAGTCCGAAGATCTCCTCGGGTTCGGGGAGCCGGCCGGCGCCGGTGTCGTGCCCGGTGAGCCGGCCGGAGGCGGGCTCGACGACGACGGCGCCGCGGCGGCGCAGCGTGGCGACGTTGTCCACCGTCGCCGGGTGTTCCCACATCTCGGTGTGCATCGCAGGCGCGAACACGACCGGGCACCGCGCGGTGAGCAGCGTGGCGGTGAGCAGGTCGTCGGCACGGCCGTGGGCGGCGCGGGCCATCAGGTCGGCGGTGGCGGGGGCGACGACCACCAGGTCGGCCTCCTGTCCGAGCCGCACGTGCGGAACCTGCGGCACGTCGGCGAACACGCCGGTGTGCACGGGGTTGCCGGACAGGGCCTCGAAGGTGGCGCGGCCGACGAACTCGAGCGCCGAGTCCGTCGGGATGACCCGCACGTGGTGTCCACTTTCGGTGAACGCCCGGATCAGCGCGCAGGCCTTGTAGGCGGCGATGCCGCCACCGACGCCGACGACGATGCGGCGGCGTTGCGCGAATTCCGAGTGGTCCGCGGTGCCCGCGGCGCGCTGGCTCACTCGCCTTCGGCGTGCTCGAGCAGGTCTGCGTGGATCTCCCGCAGCGCGATCGACAGCGGCTTCTCCTGCAGGCCGGGCTCGACGAGCGGGCCGACGTACTCGAGGATGCCGTCGCCGAGCTGGTTGTAGTAGTCGTTGATCTGCCGGGCACGCTTGGCTGCGTAGATCACCAGCGCGTACTTCGAGGAGGTGCGCTCGAGCAGCTCGTCGATGGGCGGGTTGGTGATGCCCAGCGGGGTGTCGTAGGCCGGCAGGTCGTGGCCGGCGGTGTCGGACACGGCTGCTTGGGTGCTGCTCACTCGGTGTTCTCCTGTGTCGTTCCGGAGCTCTGGTGGGGCCCGGGATTCGGGTTCGAGGCGGGGAAGGTCGTGATCGGCTGCGGACGGTCGGGGCGATCGTCGCGGGGACCGACCAACAAGGATACCAATTCGTCGCAGGCGCGGTCGACGTCCTCGTTGACGATCACCGTGTCGAACTCGTCGCGGGCGTCGAGTTCGGTCCGGGCGGTCTCGAGCCGGCGGCGGACCACCTCGTCCGATTCGGTGCCGCGGCCGGTGAGGCGGGCGACCAGCACATCCCAGCTCGGCGGCGCCAGGAAGGCCAGCACGGCCTCCGGCATGGCGGCGCGCACGGAGCGGGCGCCGGTCAGGTCCACCTCGACGAGCACGGGGCGTCCCGAGGCGAGCGCGTCCCGCACGGGACCGGCGGGGGTGCCCGAGCGTTGCAGCCCGCCGTGGATCTCGGCCCACTCGAGCAGGTCCCCGGACTCGATCATCCGATCGAACTCGTCGCGGCTGACGAAGTGGTAGTCCACCCCGTTCACCTCGCCGGGCCGGGGGTCGCGGGTGGTGGCCGACACGCTGAACAGCAGGTCGGGCACCCGGCTGCGGAGCCGGCGGACAACGGTGGACTTCCCGACGGCGGAGGGGCCGGCCAGCACCACCAGCCGGCCCCTCCGCGTCATGGAACCGCTGTCCGACACGGTGTGTGCGTCAGCTACCACCGGTCGCTCAGGCGTCCAAGTCGAACCTGGCGAGCAGCGCCTTGCGCTGACGGTCGCCCAGGCCGCGCAGGCGGCGCGTCGGGGCGATCTCGAGTTCGGTCATGATCTCCTGCGCCTTGACCTTGCCGACCTTCGGCAGGGCCTCGAGCAGGGCGGACACCTTCATCTTGCCGAGGATCTCGTCGTTCTCGGCATCGGCCAGGACCTGCTTGAGGTCGGTGCCGCCGCGCTTCAGGCGGTCCTTGAGCTCAGCCCGGGCGCGACGGGCAGCAGCCGCCTTCTCCAGAGCAGCGGCGCGCTGCTCGTCGGTCAGCTGGGGAAGGGCCACGGTTCCTCCGTCTCATCGTTGGCAATCAGTCTCATCCGCCGGTTAACCAGCGGCGATAGCGACCGTACTCACGCCGGACGACGATTGCGAACCCACCCCCCGGCGTTTCGGCTCGAAAACACGTGCGGTAGTGCGCCCGCAGCGTGGCCCGCGGGCAGGTCCGGCCCGGGGACGTAGGCACCGCCCCTCACCTCGGCGAACCCGGCATCGCCGCAGGTAGCGGCGTTGTGGATGGCAGTTCGGCCCGGCGCGGGTGCTGGTCTGCGGGCCGGCGCCGTTTCCGGCGCGTCCACGCCGGAAACGGCCCGGAAAAATTTCCGCGCACGAGCGTGTCGGGGGGGCTCCCACCTGCACCGGAACGGACATCCGGCCCGGAGCCGGGAGCCGGATCCGGGCCGGATGTCCGGGCCGTCAGGCCCGCAGGAAGGCGAACGCGTCCACGGTGCGGGACACGGCGTCGCGCAGCGCCGCGGGCGTCGGGCCCGCCCGCAGCACCTCGCGGGAGACGTTGGGCACGACGGCGTCGAGGCGGTCGCCCGCCAGCCGGCGCACGTCCTCCGCGGTGCCGCCCTGGGCGCCCACCCCGGGCATCAGGATCGGGCCGTGCAGCGCGCTCAGGTCCGGTGCCCGGGTGAGGGTCGCGCCCACGACGACGCCGACGGAGCCGAGCGTGTCGGCGCCGGCGTTGCGGGCCGCGGCCTCGTCGACCATCACCTGCGCGACGCTGCGCCCGTCGGCGGTGCGCGCCTGCTGCACCTGGGCGCCCTCGGGGTTGGAGGTGGCGGCGAGGACGAACACCCCGCGCCCGTCGACGGCGAGGCGCAGCGCGGGCTCGAGCGCGCCGAACCCCAGGTACGGCGAGACGGTGACCGCGTCGGAGCCCAGCGGGGACGCATCGGTCAGCCACGTGCGGGCGTACGCGTCCATCGTCGAGCCGATGTCGCCGCGCTTGGCGTCCGCAAGGACGAGGGTGCCGGCGCCGCGCAGGGCCGTCACGGTGCGCTCGAGCACCGCGATGCCCGCGGCACCGAACGCCTCGAAGAACGCGACCTGCGGCTTGACGAGGGCCACCCGCCCGGCGAACGCGTCGACACACGTCCCGGCGAACCGCTCGAGGCCCGCGACGTCGACCGGCAGCCCCCACGCCGCGAGCAGTTCCGGGTGGGGGTCGATGCCCACACACAGCGGCCCGCGCTCGGCGAGGGCCGCGTGCAGACGCTGCCCGAACGTCGTCACGACGCCGTGTCCGCGAGTCCGTCGCGCAGCCCTCCGACGCCGCCGGACGCCCCGGCGTCCTCGCGGAGGCTGCCCTGGTCCTCCCGGAGCCCGGCGTGCATCTCCTGCAGGGAACGGACCCCGATGTCGCCACGGATGGCGGCCTCGATGCCCTGCACGGCCGCGGAGGCACCCTGCACGGTCGTGATGCACGGGATGTTCGCGGCGACGGCCGCGGTGCGGATCTCGTAGCCGTCGATGCGCGGCCCGGAGTTGCCCCACGGGGTGTTGATCACCATGTCGACCTCACCGGCGCGGATCTTCTCGACGATGGTGTGGGCCCCCTCGGGCCGTTCCTCCTCCGACACCTTGTACACGTGCTCGCACGGGATGCCGTTGCGGCGCAGCACCTCCGCGGTGCCGATGGTGGCGAGCACCCGGAAGCCGAGGTCGGCGAGCCGCTTGACGGGGAAGATCAGCGACCGCTTGTCCTTGTTGGCGACCGAGACGAACACAGAGCCGGAGGTGGGCAGCGAACCGTAGGCGGCGGTCTGGCTCTTGGCGAACGCGGTGCCGAAGTCGTCGTCGATGCCCATGACCTCGCCGGTGGACTTCATCTCCGGGCTGAGCAGCGAGTCGATGCCGGTGCCGTCGGCGCGGCGGAACCGGTTGAACGGCAGCACCGCCTCCTTCACCGCGACCGGGGCGTCGACCGGGGCGTGCCCGCCGTCGCCGTGGGCGGGCAGGATGCCCTCGGCGCGCAGGTCGGCGATGCTCTCGCCCATCATGACCCGCGCGCAGGCCTTGGCGAGCTGCACGGCGGTGGCCTTCGAGACGAACGGCACGGTGCGGGAGGCACGCGGGTTGGCCTCGAGCACGTAGAGGACGTCGTCCTTGAGGGCGTACTGCACGTTGAGCAGGCCCTTGACGCCGATACCGTGCGCGAGGGCCTCGGTGGAGCGGCGCACGTTCTCGAGGTCGGACCGCCCGAGGGTGATCGGCGGCAGCGCGCACGACGAGTCGCCGGAGTGGATGCCGGCCTCCTCGATGTGCTCCATGATGCCGCCGATGTAGACGTCGGTGCCGTCGCACAGGGCGTCGACGTCGATCTCGACCGCATCGTCGAGGAAGCGGTCGACCAGCACGGGCCGGTCCTCGGAGATCTCGGTGGCGCGGGAGATGTAGCTCTCGAGCGCGTTCTCGTCGTAGACGATCTCCATGCCGCGCCCGCCGAGGACGTAGGACGGACGGACCAGCACCGGATAGCCGATGCCGGCGGCGATGTCGCGGGCGCCCTCGAAGGTGGTGGCGGTGCCGAACTTCGGGGCCGGCAGGCCCGCCTCGGTGAGCACCCGGCCGAACTCGCCGCGGTCCTCGGCCAGGTCGATGGCCTCGGGGCTGGTGCCCACGATCGGCACCCCGGCGGCCTTCAACCGTCGCGCGAGCCCGAGCGGGGTCTGGCCGCCGAGCTGGACGATGACCCCGGCGACGGTGCCGGACTGCGACTCGGCCCGGTACACCTCGAAGACGTCCTCGAAGGTGAGCGGCTCGAAGTAGAGACGGTCGGCGGTGTCGTAGTCGGTCGAGACCGTCTCGGGGTTGCAGTTGACCATGACGGTTTCGTAGCCGGCCTGCGACAGGGTCAGGGCGGCGTGCACGCACGAGTAGTCGAACTCGATGCCCTGACCGATGCGGTTGGGGCCCGAGCCGAGGATGAGCACCTTCGGCCGCTCGCGCTGCTCGGCGACCTCGGTCTCGGCGTCCGGGTCGAGTTCGTACGTCGAGTAGTGGTACGGGGTCTTGGCCTCGAACTCGGCGGCGCAGGTGTCGACGGTCTTGTACACCGGATGCACGCCGAGCTGCTCGCGCAGGGCCCGCACCGCGTCCTCGTCGCCGAGTTCGGGGCGCAGCGCCGCGATCTGCCGGTCGGAGAAGCCGTGGTGCTTGGAAAAGCGCAGTTCCCGCTCCCCGAACGTCTCGGCGGCGCGCACCGTCTCCCCCAGCTCGACGATCTGCTGGATCTGATCGAGGAACCACGGGTCGATCTTGGTGGCGTCGAACAGCTGCTCGACGGTGGCGCCGAGCTCGAAGGCCTTGGCGATGCCGTAGAAGCGGCCGTCGTGCGGGACCTCGAGCTCGCCGAGGAGGGTGCCGAGATCGGCCGCCTCGACCTCGGGGCCGGTCCAGAACCCGGAACGCTTGGTTTCGAGGGACCGCAGGACCTTGCCGAAGGCCTCGGTGAAGTTGCGGCCGATCGACATGGCCTCGCCGACCGACTTCATGGTGGTGGTGAGGGTGCCGTCGGCGCCGGGGAACTTCTCGAACGCGAAGCGCGGAGCCTTGACGACGACGTAGTCGAGCGTCGGCTCGAAGCAGGCCGGCGTCTCCTTGGTGATGTCGTTGACGATCTCGTCGAGGGTGTAGCCGATGGCGAGCTTGGCGGCCATCTTCGCGATCGGGTAGCCGGTGGCCTTCGAGGCCAGCGCGGACGACCGCGACACCCGCGGGTTCATCTCGATCACCACGAGACGACCGTCGCGCGGGTCCATCGCGAACTGGATGTTGCAGCCGCCGGTGTCGACGCCGACCTCGCGCAGGATCGCGATCGACAGGTCGCGCATCTTCTGGTATTCGCGGTCGGTCAGGGTCATGGCGGGGGCGACGGTGACCGAGTCGCCGGTGTGCACGCCCACCGGGTCGACGTTCTCGATGGAGCAGACGATCACGACGTTGTCGCGGCCGTCGCGCATGAGCTCGAGCTCGTACTCCTTCCAGCCGAGGATGGACTCCTCGATGAGCACGTTCGCGGTGGGCGACGCGGCGAGGCCGCCGCCGGCGATGCGCTCGAGGTCGGCCTCGTCGTAGGCCATGCCGGAGCCGAGGCCGCCCATGGTGAACGACGGGCGCACCACGACGGGGTAGCCGAGCTCGGCAACGGTGTCGCGCACCTCGTCCATCGTGTAGCAGACCCGCGAGCGCGCGGACTCGCCGCCGCACTTGGCGACGATGTCCTTGAACTTCTGCCGGTCCTCGCCGCGCTGGATGGCGTCGAAGTCGGCGCCGATCAGCTCGACGTCGTACTTGGCGAGGATGCCCTGCTCGTGCAGGGCGACGGCGGTGTTGAGCGCGGTCTGCCCGCCGAGGGTGGCGAGCACCGCGTCGATCGGGGTGCCCTTCGCCTGCTCGGCGGCGATGACCTTCTCGACGAACTCGGCGGTGATGGGCTCGACGTAGGTGGAGTCGGCGAACTCCGGGTCGGTCATGATCGTGGCCGGGTTGGAGTTGACGAGGGAGACCCGCAGGCCTTCCTCGCGCAGCACGCGGCACGCCTGGGTGCCGGAGTAGTCGAACTCGCAGGCCTGGCCGATGACGATCGGGCCGGAGCCGATGACGAGGATGTGGGAGAGGTCGGTACGGCGTGGCATCTAGTTCTTCTCTCCCTCGAGCATGCTGGTGAACCGGTCGAACAGGTAGGAGGCGTCGTGCGGGCCGGCCGCCGCCTCGGGGTGGTACTGCACGGAGAAGGCGGACCCGTCGAGCAGGCGCACGCCCTCGACGGCGCCGTCGTTGGCGCAGGTGTGGCTGATCACGGCCCGGCCGAACGGGGTGTCGAACTCCTGGCCCGCCTCGCCCTCGAGCGCGAAGCCGTGGTTCTGGGCGGTGATCGCGATCCGCCCGGTCTCGTGTTCGATGACCGGGATGTTGATGCCGCGGTGCCCGAACTTCATCTTGTAGGTGCCCAGACCGAGGGCGCGGCCGAGGATCTGGTTGCCGAAGCAGATGCCGAACAGTGGCAGTCCCTGCCCGAGCACTTCCTTGGTCAGGTGCACCGCGCCGTCCGCGGTGGCCGGGTCCCCGGGACCGTTCGAGAGGAAGACGCCGTCGGCCTTCAGGTCCAGGATGTCGTGCAGCGTCGCGGTGGAGGGCAGCACGTGCACGCGCATGCCGCGCTCGGCGAACATCCGCGGGGTGTTGGTCTTGATACCGAGGTCGATCGCGGCGACGGTGAAGCGGGCCTCGCCGTCGGGCTCGACGACGTAGCCGCTGGTGGTGGTGACCTCGCCGGCGAGGTCGGCGCCGAGCATCGACGGCTGGCTCCGGACCCGGTCGAGCAGCTCGGCGTCGTCGGCGAGGGCGTCGCCGGAGAAGACACCCGCCCGCATCGAGCCGCGGGTGCGCAGATGCCGCACCAGGGCGCGGGTGTCGATCCCGGCGATGCCGACGATGTTCTGCCGCTCGAGTTCGTCCTGCAGGGAGCCGGCCGCGCGCCAGCTCGAGGTGCGGCGCGACGGGTCGCGCACGACGTACCCGGCGACCCAGATCTTCGCGCCGGCGGGGTCACCGGTGGGGCCGACGGACTCGTTGTCCTCGGCGTTCCACCCGGTGTTGCCGATCTGCGGGGCCGTGGACACCACGATCTGCCGGTGGTAGCTGGGGTCGGTGAGGGTCTCCTGGTAGCCGGTCATGCCGGTGCTGAACACCGCCTCGCCGAGGGTCTGGCCCACCGCACCGAAGACGGTGCCGCGGAACGTGCGACCGTCCTCGAGCACCAGTATCGCGGTGTCCGTGTCGAAGTTGTTGCCGCTCATGCGTTCTCTCCGTTCTGCTCGACCTCACCGGAGCTCGCCGCATCAGCCGAAATCTCGCGTGCCGTCGTCGCTGTACCAGCCGTCCAGGCTGTCGTCCTAGCTGTCACTGTCCCGGTGATTCTCGTTCGTCTCCTGCACCCACTGGGGGTAGATGGTCTTGTCGTCGCCGCGGAATCCGGTGTCGATCTCGGTGCCGGACGGCAGCTGCCAGCGGATCACCAGCACCCCGTCCTTGGTCATCACCTTTCCCGCGAGGCCACGTTCGGTGCGCACCGCTCGGATCGAGTCCTGCGGGATCCAGATCGGCGAGGCGCCGTCCCGTTCGAGCAGCACCCCGGCGCGGTAGCGGCTGATCTCGCCGGCCGCGCGGTGGCCCAGGTCGCCGACGGCGATCCGGTCCTGCCAGCTCGGCGCGAGGGTACTGCCCACGTACAGGCCGGTGCTCGGGGCCACCAGCTGCTCCCCCAGCTCGGCCGGCACCGGCGGGAGGGCACCGACGGCCTCGGCCTGGCGGCGGCCGCGGCCGCGCCAGCCCTTCCACATCAGCAGGACCAGCACCACCCACAGGGCGACGAAGCCGAGCGTGAGCCACAGGCGGTCCATCACCGCACCCCGCTTCCGGTGCCGGGCCGGACCGCTCCGTCGAGTGCGGTGATGCGGCCGCGCAGCACGGTCGCAACGACCTTGCCGGGCAGCGTCATCGCCTCGTACGGCGTGTTGTGCGCCACCGAGGCCAGCTCCGGTCCGCGCACCGTCCATTCGGCGTCGGGGTCGACGAGCACCACGTTGGCGGGCTCGCCCACCTCGAGCGGGCGCCCCTGGTCGTCGAGGCCGACGATCTCGGCGGGCCGTTCGCTCATCACCTTCGCGACGCCGCGCCAGTCCAGCAGCCCGGGACGGACCATCGTCTCGACGACGATCGACAGGGCCGTCTCGAGCCCCAGCATGCCGGGCCGGGCCTGCGAGAACTCGCAACACTTGTCCTGCTCGGCGTGCGGGGCGTGGTCGGTGGCGATGCAGTCGAGCACGCCCTCGGCCAGTCCGCGGCGCAGCGCCTCGACGTCGGAACGCTCGCGCAGCGGCGGGTTGACCCGGTTGATGCCGTCGTAGGTCTCGAGCCGCGAATCGTCGAGCATCAGATGATGCGGGGTCACCTCGGCGGTAATCGGGATCCCTTGTGCCTTGGCCCATTTCACCAGTTCGACGGTGCCGGCGGTGGAGGCGTGGCAGATGTGCACGCGGGCCCCGGCGTCCCGGGCGAGCAGGGCGTCGCGCGCGACGATCGACTCCTCGGCCGCGCGCGGCCAGCCGGCCAGCCCGAGACGCGCCGCGGTGGGCCCCTCGTGCGCGACGGCCCCGGCGGTCAGCCGCGGCTCCTCCGCGTGCTGGGCGATGAGCACCCCGAGCGAACTCGAGTACTCCAGCGCCCGCCGCATGATCAGCGGATCGTGGACGCAGTGCCCGTCGTCGGAGAACATCCGGACGCGGCCGACGCCGGCGGCCATGGTGCCCATCTCGGCGAGCTGCGTGCCGGCGAGCCCGACGGTGACGGCACCCACGGGGTGCACATCGACGAGGCCGACCTCCTGCCCCCGTCGCCACACGTGGTCGGTGACGACGACGGAGTCCGCGACGGGGTCGGTGTTGGCCATCGCGAACACCGCGGTGTAGCCGCCGAGCGCCGCGGCCGCGGATCCGGTGTCGATGGTCTCGGTGTCCTCGCGGCCGGGCTCACGCAGATGCGTGTGCAGGTCGACGAAGCCGGGCAGCAGGATCCGTCCGGCGCCGTCGATCACCTCGGCGTCGGGGCTCGCCTCGAGGTCGGGGCCGAGGGCGAGGATCTGTTCGTCGCCGAGCAGCACGTCGGTCGGCGCACCCTCCCCGTAGACGAGCACGTTGCGGATGAGCACCTGCGGCGACACCGAATCTTCTCCTGTCCCACTGTTCTTCGTCTTCTGCGCGGACGTCCGGTCCGCATACGCGTCGGTCATGCGATTGCGCTCTCCGTGCCGACGAGCAGCCGGAACAGCACGGCCATGCGCACGTGCACCCCGTTGCTCACCTGCTGCAGCACCGCGGTCTGCGGGGCGTCGGCGACCGCGGAGGCGATCTCCATGCCGCGCAGCATCGGGCCGGGGTGCAGCACCACGGCGTGCTCGGCGAGCATCGCCAGCCGCTTCTCCGACAACCCGTAGCCGATCGAGTACTCGCGCGCCGACGGGAAGAACCCGCCGTTCATGCGTTCGGCCTGCACCCGCAGCATGAGCACCGCGTCGAGGCCGGGCAGTTCGGCGTCGAGGGAATGGGAGACGGTGACGGGCCAGGTCTCGACGCCCACCGGCAGCAACGTGCGCGGCGCGACGAGCACCACCTCGGCCCCGAGCGTGGACAGCAGCAGGGCGTTGGAGCGCGCGACCCGGCTGTGCAGGATGTCGCCCACGATCGCGATGCGCCGGCCGGCGATCGATCCGAGCCGCTGCCGGAGGGTGAGCGCGTCGAGCAGAGCCTGCGTGGGGTGTTCGTGGGTGCCGTCGCCGGCGTTGATCACCGCCGGTCCCCCGCCGTCGCCGTCGCCGGTCCATTCGGCGATCCGGTGCGCGGCGCCCGACGCGGGGTGCCGCACGATCAGGGCGTCGGCGCCGGCGGCGTGCAGGGTCAGCGCGGTGTCGCGCAGCGATTCGCCTTTGGCGACCGACGAACTCGACGCGCTGACGTTGATGACGTCGGCGCTCATCCACTTGCCGGCGACCTCGAACGAGACCCGGGTGCGGGTGGAGTTCTCGAAGAACACCGTCATCACGGTGCGGCCGCGCAGGGTCGGCAGCTTGCGCACCTCACGGCCGAGCAGCGCCTGCTCGAACCGTTCGGCCTCGTCGAGAAGCTCGGTCGCGGACTGCTCGGTCAGGTCCGCGATGGAGAGCAGGTGCTTCACGAAATCTTGCCTCCGGAGATCACCACGGCGTCGCGGTCGTCCTGCTCGGTGAGCAGGACCCGCACGTCCTCGGCGCGGGCGGTGGGGACATTCTTGCCGACGTAGTCGGCGCGCAGCGGCAGTTCGCGGTGCCCGCGGTCGACCAGGACGGCGAGCTGCACCGCGCGGGGCCGGCCCAGGTCGCGCAGGGCGTCGAGGGCGGCGCGCACCGAGCGACCCGAGAACAGGACGTCGTCGACGAGGACGACGAGGGCGTCCTCGACGCCGCCCTCGGGCACCGATGTGCGCTCGAGCGGCCGGTGCGGCTTGGTGCGCAGGTCGTCGCGGTAGAGGGTGATGTCCAGGGAGCCGACGGGCACGCGCACCCCGGAGAACTCGGCGATGCGTTCGGCGAGCCGGTGCGCGAGGGTGGTGCCGCGGGTGGGAATGCCGACGAGGACGACGCGGGGGGCTTCACCCGCGGGGGCGTCGAGCGCGGTCTTCTCGATGATCTGGTGCGCGATGCGGGCGACGGTGCGACCGACGTCGGCTGCGGAGAGCAATTCGCGGGCCGGACCGGGCGGGGATGCCGGTGACCCGTCTTCGGACATGGCCATACTGCGACCTCCTTCTCCGCCTCGCTGGACGGATCGTTAAAGGATGCCTGACGGTGCTCCAGCCTAGCAGCGGCCGGTGCCCGCCAGACACGGATGCGGGGTGAGGCCCGACACAGGCCGGGGTCCCCGAAGCGGCGAGCGGGCCCGGCCGGGTCGGCGGCGCGCGACGAGGTGGCCGCCGCGGCGGCACGCACCTGGTCGGCGAGCGCCACGATCTGACCGAGGATGCCGTTGACGAAGGCCGGCGAATCGTCGGTGGACAGCTGCTTGGCCAGCTCGACCGCCTCGTCGACGGCCACCACCGGCGGCACGTCGGGGGCGTGGAACAGCTCCCAGACCGAGATGCGCAGGATCGCCCGGTCCACGGCGGGCAGCCGCTCGAGCGTCCAGTCGTGCAGGTGCTCGGCGATCACCTGGTCGAGCTCGTCGAGTCGCTCCGCCACGCCGCGCACGACGGTCTGCGTGTACGGCGGGACCTGCGCGACCTGGTCGTCGGTGACGGCGAGCGCGATCCGGTCGGCGGCGAGACCGACCGGATCGATGTCGCGGGCCTCGGCCTCGAACAGCAGATCCACGGCGCGCTTACGCGCCTTGTGCCGGGCTCCGAGTTTCTTCTGCGTACCGGACACTCAGGAATTCACTCGCCCGAGGTAGCTGCCGTCACGGGAATCGACCTTGAGCTTGTCACCGGTGTTGATGAACAGGGGCACCTGGATCTCGGCGCCGGTCTCGAGGGTCGCGGGCTTGGTGCCGCCGGTCGAGCGGTCGCCCTGCAGGCCGGGATCGGTGTGGGTGACCTCGAGTTCGACGGTGACGGGCAGTTCGACGAACAGCGGGGTGCCCTCGTGGGTGGCCACCTGCACCTGCATGTTCTCGAGGAGGAATCGGGCGCCGCCGCCCAGGGTCTCCTCGCTGATCGAGATCTGGTCGTAGGTCTCGCCGTCCATGAAGACGTAGTCGGTGCCGTCGTGGTACAGGTACGTCATGTCGCGACGGTCGACGGTGGCCGTCTCGACCTTCACGCCGGCGTTCCAGGTCTTGTCGACGGTCTTGCCGGAGAGCACGTTCTTGATCTTCGTGCGGACGAACGCCGGCCCCTTGCCGGGCTTGACGTGCTGGAACTCGATGATCTGCCACAGCTGACCGTCGATCTTCAGCACGAGCCCGTTCTTGAAATCGCTGGTATCGGCCACTTGGTTTCGCGTCTCCTAGAGTCGAGGTACCGCCCTTATACGACGGTCAATGTCTTGTCGGTGAGTGTGAGCAGCTCCGGTCCCTGCTCACGCACCACGAGCGTGTCCTCGATCCGCACGCCTCCGCGCCCGGAGAAGTACACGCCCGGTTCGACGGTCACCGCCGCACCGCAGGCAAGTGTACCGGTCGCGGCCTGGCCGATTCCGGGTGCTTCGTGGATCTCCAGACCGACGCCGTGGCCGAGTCCGTGCAGGAACAGCTCACCGTGGCCGGCGGCGGCGATCACGTCGCGGGACGCGGCGTCCACGGCGGCCAGGTCGACGCCCGGCACGAGCGCCGCCCGCCCGGCCGCCTGGGCGCGCGCGACCAGGTCGTACACGTCACGCTGCCAGTCGGCGGCCCGGCCGAGGACGTAGGTGCGGGTCATGTCGGAGTGGTATCCGCCGACCTGTGCACCGAAATCGAGCTTGACGAAGTCGCCGGCGGCGAGCACGGCGTCGGTGGGCCGGTGGTGCGGCACGGCCGAGTTCGCCCCGGTCGCGACGATCGTCTCGAAGGAGATGCCGTCGGCGCCGTGGTCGAGCATGCGGGCCTCGAGATCGCGGCCGACCTGCCGTTCGGTGCGGCCCGGGCGCAGGCCGCCGGCGGCGACGAGATCGGCCAGTGCCCGGTCGGCCACGGCGCACGCCGCCGCGAGCAGCCCGACCTCGTGTTCGTCCTTGACCATGCGCAACTGCTCGACCAGCCCGGGCGCGGGGGTGAGGGTGAGCGGGCTGTCCAGCCCGGCCCAGCGCACGTGCGCGTCGACGGTGACGACATGGCTCTCGAAGCCCCACCGGGCCGGCGTCGCCGCGGAACGGACCAGGTGATCGGCGCTGGCGCGGGCGATCTCGGCCCGCAGATCGGGCACCTGCGCGGCGACCTGGGTGAGGTAGCGGCCGTCGGTGCACACGACGGTGCGGGACTCGTCGAGGTCGTCGTCGGTGGTGACGAGCAGCGCGGCGTTCGAGCCGGTGAATCCGGTGAGGTAGCGGATGTTGAGCAGGTCGGTCACCAGGAGCGCATCGAGGTCGCGGTCGGCGAGCAACCGGCGCAGCGCGGCGCGGCGGGCGGAGTGATCGGCGGACATGGGGTCAACGTACTCCCGCGCCGACAGCCGGGACGGCCGTCGACGGTCACGAATGTGGGGCGGGACACATCCGCGCCGATCCAGACGTTACTCTGAGGTACATGAAACCCTGGTTGCTTCGCGGGCTCGGCCTGACCCTCGTGCACGTGCTGGTACGGGTCCTGCTGGGGGTCGCCCTGGTGCAATGGCCGCTGCAAGGCTCGATGCTGCGGATGGTCGCGTTGGCCGTCGTCGTGCTCGCCGCGATCGTGTGGGCCGGGCTCGACGGGATCCGCGATCAGCGGGCGCACCCGCAGTCGGAGGACGGGGCGGACCTGACGATGCTGTGGCTGAAGGCCGCGGCGGTCACCGGTCTCCTCGCCGGCCTGCTGACGTGGCTGATCGACACGGTCAGCCCGATCCAGGTCGGGGTCAAGTCGCTGCTCTTCGAACTGACCTCGGGCGCGGCGTTCACCGTGCTGCTGGTGTTCGTCCCCGCGACGGCCGCGGTGATGCTCGGGCGGCTGCTGGTACGCCGGGACCAGCGCAAGTCTGCGGCGCCGGGAAAGCCGGACGACAGGCAGGCACCGGTCCCAGCGTCCGCGGCCCCGGACCGGGAGTGGCGTGACGACGACGCGCCCACCGAGGTGTTCGAGCGGATCGATCCGGACCGCCGCCCCTGATGCCTGCCCGCCGGCCGCGGTCCGCAACGGTGACGGAATCGGGTCCGCGGCCCGGAGCGGGCAGGTACCGTTCGGCCCATGGCCGGACGCGGGACGAGCGGCACCCACGGACGCCGGCGGTCGGCGCTGGTCGTCGCGGGCGCGGGTGCGCGCGGCGCGTATCAGGCCGGGGCGATCACCACGCTGCTACCACGAATGACCGCACACAACGGCCCGCTCGAGCTTCTCGTCGGCACCAGCGCCGGCGCGATCAACGTGGTGGGACTCGCCGCCTTCGCCGACGAGGGGTTCCCCGCGGCTTCGGAGCGGCTGGTGGACCTGTGGACCGGTGTGGACTCGTCGGACGTGTACTCGACGGTGCACAGCATTCTGGGAACGGGCGCCGCCTTCGTCGGGCAGGCCCTGGGCTTCCCGCTCACTCGTCTGGTCAGCCTGCTGGACACGAGCCCGATCCGGCACACCCTGCAGCGTCTCCTCCCGTGGGACCGGCTGCACGAGAACATCCGTGCCGGACTCGTGGATGCGGTCGCCGTGGCCACGACGTCCGTCGATTCGGGCGGCACGGTGGTGTTCGTCGAGAAGAACGACTCGGTGCGGCTGCCCGAGTACGACCTCCGCCGCAACATCAGCTACGTCGAGACCACCTTGACCGTCGACCACCTGCTGGCGTCCTCCGCGGTGCCGATCCTGTTCCGGCCCGTCCACATCACCGACCCGTGCGCGCCGCAGCGCACCGGGTGGTACATCGACGGCGGACTGCTCCTCAACACCCCTATCAAGCCCGCGCTTCTGCTCGGCGCGGGACACGTCGGGGTGGTGGCGACGCAGCCGCGGGTCTGGCCGCCCCCGGTGGTGCCCCGCCCGAACCGGCACCGGCGGCCCGCCCCGGACGTCGCGGGCGTCGCGGCCCTCGCATTGCGAGCCATGCTCGGCTACCGGATGATCGAGGATCTGCATCAGCTCGAATTCCGCAACGCGCGGATCGCGGAGACCCGGGCGGTGGCCCCCACCGACCGCCCGATCGGCATCGACTTCGCCGGCCCGCCGCTGGAGGATGCGGGACGGATCGCCGAGATCGCCCACGCCGTGGTGCGCAACCAGTCCCTCGTGCGCCAGTTCGTGCGCAATCCCGCGCCGTCCGTCGTCGCACGATTGATCGGGGGCGACGAAGAGGATCGCGGCGACCTGCTCAGCTTCCTGCTGTTCGACCCCGAATTCACGAGCGCGATCGCCGAACTGGGCCGCGAACACGGCGCCGAACCGAGCTCCGCACAGGCTGCCGCCGAGCTCCGGGCCTGATTCCCGCCCCGATCCGGGCGGTCAGCGCCGTCGCGCCGGGTCCGGGCGCCGATATCCCACCGCGTCCCGGTCACGGGCTCCGTACCGCGCCGTCCCGAAGGTCTCCACGAAACTGCGGTCGCGCCGTACCGGGCGCAGCGTGGTGGCAGCGAAGTAGGTGCGCACCGCGGATCGCGCGAGGTAGGCGAGAGCGGGCCGCGGTTCGGGCAGGTTCTGCACGCGGCGCAGGTGGTCGTCGCAGAACGTCGACAGCACCTCCGGCGCGAGCGCTCGCAACGGTCCGGGAAACCAACGGTCCGCGAAGTCGGCGACGAGTCGACGGGTCACGGCGAGCCCGTCGTCGGTGCGCGCATACTGCGCGGTCTCGAAGGCGGCCGTCCAGCGGATGAGCTCGTCGCGGGACTCGGGAATGTCCGTGATCCGCTGGGCGGCTGCCACGCCGCTCCAGAAGCGCCACTGTGCTTCGAGTTCCGTCTCGGAGAACGGCCGGGACCCGACGAGCGCGGCGATGCGCTGCGGTTCGAGCGCGAGCGTCGCGAGGGTGTAGAGCGAGTCCTCGTTGCGGATCGGGAAGTGCCCGTGGATCTCGTTGAGTCGCTCGATCCATGCGAGGCCCTCGGCGGTGTCGTAGCCGAGTTCGAGGAACTTGCCGAAGAACACCATGGTGTCGTCGTTGCGCTTCGCCGTGTCGACGACGATGTCGCCGCGGCCGCGGCGGTGCAGGACCTTTGCGACAGTGGGCACGGCCACCTGCCGGATGAACGACACCGTGAACAGTGCGTTCACGAGCATCGCGTTCCCGTGCAGGACCTCGAGCGAGAGCCGCGCGACGGCGCGATCGTCGCGGACCGGATCGAGCCGCTCGATCTCCCGTCGGACCTGCCGTCCGATCGTCACATTCTTCATTCGTCCTCCGTTGCTCTCCCGGACCCCGTAGTGGACAACATATGTTGTCCACTACGGGGTGGTCAACGGCCTTTCCCGTTCCGGCCGCCCGGTCCGGCAGGATGGGATCCATGCGCACACCCCCGAGCCGCAGCTGGCACGGCGTCAGCGCCGACGACCGGCGCGCGCAGCGCCGCACCCGGATCCTTGCGGCGGGCACCGAACTGCTCGGCACCGGCGGAGGCCGCGCGGTCACCGTCCGCGCCCTGTGCCGCGCCGCCGGGGTCAGCGAGCGCTACTTCTACGAGAGTTTTCCCTCGCGCGACGACCTGGTCGCCGCGGTCTTCGCGACGACGGCGGACGGTCTCGTGCGTCACATGCAAGATGTCGTGGCGTCCGCCCCGGCAGAGGTCGCCGCGCGGGCCCGCGCCTTCGTCTCCGGAGCGATCGACTTCTTCGCCGCCGACCGCCGTCGCGGCCGGGTGCTGGTCCGCGAGGCCATGACCGAGCCGGTCCTGTCGCAGCAGGGTCTGCATGCAGCGCCCGCCCTACTCGGCGCCCTGCTCGTGGACGTCACCGCGCCGGAGCCGGACGCCGAGACCCGGCTGATCACCGGCGCCGTCCTGGGCCTGGGCATCGGGGCGCTGATCGTCGCGTGGATCGACGGGCAGATCGACGTCGAGCGAGACGCGCTCGTCGAGCACTGCGCCCTGCTCGTCCGGCGTGCCGTCACTCCCTCGGAGGACGGGTAGGTCGGACGGAACCGGACTCGCCGGGCGGAACGGACCGATTCGGCCGGAAGCAGTGTCACGGGACGTGCCGGTGGTGTAAATGTGAACTGTCGGGATCGAGAACCGGGGACCGGCAGGGGCACGCCGGTCACCTCGATCGCACGCACCGAGGGGGGATTGCGATGGCCGAATTCGATCGATGGCCGACCGACCTGCTCGCCGAATTCGTGGCCGACTTCGAACTGGGCCGCACCCTGACACTTCCGGTCGCCGTCGAGACCGCCGCGCGCGAGGAACTGGCCCACCGGAGCGTCGACGCCGGATGAGTCCGGCCCGCGGCACCGCCCGCGCCGACGACCGAGCGCGCACCGGGACATCGGGCGCAGCGGCCGCCGCTCCCCCATCCGTGCGATCGGCGAAAACCAATCACTCTGGCGCCCAGTGCATTTAAGGTGGGAAAGCATGGGAGAGCGCGCTCCGATACGTCCCGACCGGAAGACGGCCCCGAACGGCTCGGAGGAGGCCGGAGCCTTCGCCTCGCGGACCGGCGGCGAGCCACAGCTGGGGCGACTGCTCGGGGCGATACTGCCGCTGACGCGCCCAGGCGGGCTCTGGTCTACGACGCGGGGGCTCGCGAAAGGAACGTGCAGTGCCGCGGTGGCGGTGGGCGGACGGGTGCTCGGTCTCCGTCACCCGGGGGCCAGGGAGGCGGCCGACCCCGTCCTGCCGGCGAACTGGTGGCCCGACGATCTCGATCTCGAGGCGGCGGCCAGGAAGTGCCCGGGGGTGGATCTGTATGCGGTGACCGTCGACTTCGTCGAGCGCCACCACGGGTTCGCCCTGTCGATGCTGGGCGGGATCCCGTCCTGGACCGCCGCCTGGTACTCCCGGGTCGGCGTGGCCTATCTGCAGGCCCACCGGATCGCCCGCCCGGACCGGGACGAACGGGCCCGCCGCGGGGCACCTCCGTCGGCGCGGGCGACCCGTCCCGGCCTGCAGGTCGTGCACGGCGCCGAGTAGCCCGGCCGGGGCCGGCCGCGCCGGCGACCGACGCGCGGGTGACCGGTCCGCGCGCGCGTCGCCGTCCCGACCCGGCCCGATCGATCATGGTCCGGCTCGACGACGGCGAGAGCACCCTCACGGCAGTGCGGACGGGCCCAGGACCCGGCCCCGGACGTCGGCCAGCACCCGGCGCACGAACTGCTCGTGCCCGATGCGCGCCCGCTGACCGCACTGCGGCACCAGGACGCTGACGGTGCCGTCCGTGAGTTCCTCGTCGCCGACGATCGCGAGGTAGGGATCGCGGTGCAGGCGCGCAGCGCGGATCCGGCTGCCCAGCGATCCACCGGAGAGCACCTCGGCGCGAATCCCCTCGTCCAGCAGCCTGTCCCGCAACGCGCCGGCCCCGTCGCGGTGTGGGTCACGGACCGGCAGGACCGCCACTTGGCGGGGCGAGAGCCACGGCGGCATGCGCCCTTCGAAGCGTTCGACGAGCATCGCGGTCAGCCGCTCCATCGATCCGAGCACACCCCGGTGGATCATCACGGGCCGGTGCCTGTGCCCGTCCTCGCCGGTGTATTCGAGGCCGAAACGCTCGGGTTGAGTGAAGTCGAACTGGACGGTGGACACGGTCTCCTCGCGCCCGTGCGCCCCGGCGACCTGGACGTCGATCTTCGGACCGTAGAACGCGGCCTCCCCCTCGGCTTCGAAGAAGTCCAGCCCACACCGTTCGAGCGCACCGCGCAGCTGACCCTGAGCATGCGCCCACTGCTCGCCGGAGCCGAGATAGCTGCCCCCGGCACCGCGGAGGGAGAGGCGGTAGCGCCGGGCGTCGAGCCCGAGAACCCGATAGCAGCGCTCGATCGCACTCAACGCGAGTTCCACCTCCGCACCGGCCTGTTCGGGCGCGCAGAACACATGCGCGTCGTCGAGACCGATCTGCCGGACCCGGCTCAGGCCGCCGAGCACGCCCGACAGTTCGCTGCGGAACATCGATCCCAGCTCCGACAGGCGGATCGGCAGGTCGCGGTAGCTGCGGGCCCGCGAGGCGAAGATCTGGGCGTGATGGGGACAGTTGGCGGGCCGCAGGACGAAACTCTCGCCGCCGACCCGCATCTCGGGGAACATGTCGTCGGCGAACTTGGACCAGTGGCCCGACCGGACGAACAGCTCCTTCTTGGCGAGCACCGGGGTGTAGACGCGGCGACAGCCGGACTCGGCCGCCACCTCGGCGGCGAAGGCCTCGAGCTCGGCACGGATCACCGCACCGTCCGGCAACCACAGCGGAAGACCCGCACCCACAATCGGCGCGCCGGCGAACATGTCGAGTTCGCGACCGAGCACTCGGTGATCTGCACCGTTCATTTCCTGTTCCTCGACTCTCGTCTCGGCGAGAGGGAGCGACGTGCCCGAACACGACGAAAGCCCCGGGACGTCGACTCCCGGGGCTCGCTTGGTGGGTCAGCAGTGAGCGACGCGGCGCCGGAAGGCATCCGGCGTCGTCGTGACCTGCTGAGCGTTCATCACGACCGGAATCGTACGGCCGGTTTCGCCCAGAAATCAACGGCGAAGAGCGATCGCATCCCGGAGCTCCTGCGCGCCCGGGTTTTTCATCGTCTTTTCGGTAGGCGGCCGTTCAGCTCGGGCGGGGACCAGGAATTCGGAGAATTCCTGCGTTCCGTCCAGGGCGAATTATCCGCGCGGTGGTGAACCGGGAAGATCCCCGACGAGGACGCGGGCCGTCGCACCCCGAGGGTGCGACGGCCCGTCGACGACGGTCGGCAGCTCAGCCGGTCAGCAGCTCACAGGAGCACGGTGCCTGCGTCCGCGGTGCCCTCCCGCGCAACCGCCGAGTACGCCGCGGCGAGCAGCGACGGATCCGGTCCCTCGAGGCGCCCGGGCTTGGCGAGGCCGTCGAGGACGACGAACCGCAGCATCCCCGCGCGGTTCTTCTTGTCGGTCTGCATGCCCTCGAGCAGCTGGGGGAAGGCGTCGGCATCGTAGGTGGTGGGCAGGCCGACGAGCTCGAGGATGCTGCGGTGCCGGTCGGCGGTGGCGTCGTCCAGGCGCCCCGCGAGGCGTCCCAGCTCGGCGGCGAAGACGAGACCGACGGCGACGGCGGCGCCGTGCCGCCACCGGTAGCGTTCGCGCCGTTCGATGGCGTGACCGAGGGTGTGCCCGTAGTTGAGGATCTCGCGCAGGCTCGACTCCTTGAGGTCCGCGGCGACGACCTTCGCCTTGACCTCGACCGAGCGCCGGATCAGTTCGGGCAGCACCGTTCCCGTCGGGTCGAGCGCGGCCTCCGGATCCGCCTCGATCAGCTCGAGGATCTTCGGGTCGGCGATGAAGCCGGTCTTGATCACCTCGGCGAGGCCGGCGACGATCTCGTTGCGCGGCACCGTCTCGAGCGTGGCGAGGTCCACGAGCACCGCGGACGGTTCGTGGAAGGCACCGACGAGGTTCTTGCCCGCCTCGGTGTTGATGCCGGTCTTGCCGCCGACCGCGGCGTCGACCATGGCGAGCAACGTGGTGGGGACGTGCACGATCCGCACGCCGCGCATCCACGTGGCGGCGACGAACCCGGCCAGATCGGTGGCCGCTCCCCCGCCGAGGCTGACGATCGCGTCGCTGCGGGTCAGCCCGATGCGCCCGAGCACCTCCCAGCAGAACCCCGCCACCGCGAGGTCCTTGCCGTCCTCGGCGTCGGGGATCTCGACGCGGTGAGCGTCGATTCCCTTCTCCGCCAGCGCGGCACGGACCGCCTCGGCGGTCTCCGCGAGCGGCGGCTGGTGCAGGATCGCCACGGTGCGGGTGCCGGTGAGTTCGTCGACGAGCTCACCGAGCAGGCCCCGACCGATGATCACCGGGTAGGGCTGGGCCGTCTGGACGTCGACGCGTACCGGTTCGGTCACGATTGATTGCTCCGATTCTCTGTACTGGTCGTGCTGGGCGCGGACGGGTGGGCGCCGGTGGCAGCCAGATCCGACTGGGCCTCCAGCTTGGCGAGGACCTGCTGCACCACGCGGCCCGGGCTGCGTCCGTCGGTGCGCACGCGGATGGTGGCCGCCTGCCGGTACAGCGGGCGGCGCCGGCGCATCAGCTCCCGGTACTTCGCCGCGGGGTCCGCCCCGGCGAGCAACGGTCGCGTGGTGTTGGTTCCGGTGCGGCGCAGGCCCTCGGCGACGCTGATCTCGAGGTAGATCACCGTTCGGCCCTGCAGCAGGGCGCGGGTGCGCTCGGACAGGATCGCGCCGCCGCCGAGGGAGACGATGCCGTCGTGCCGGGCGAGCGCGTCGGCCACCACCTCCTCCTCGATCCGCCGGAACGCCGGTTCGCCGTCGGTGCCGAAGATGTCCGGGATGGTGCGGCCGGTGGTGCGCTCGATCTCGGCGTCGGTGTCGAGCAGCGGCAGATCGAGCGCCTGGGCGAGCCGCCGGCCGATGGTCGACTTGCCGGCCCCGGGCGGCCCGATCAGGACTGCGCGTGGCGTCATGGCGTCACCGTGGCACCCGGGCCGCGACGGCCTCGAGGTAGTTGCGGACGTTGGTGCGGGTCTCGTCGATCGAGTCGCCCCCGAACTTCTCGAGCGCGGCCTGCGCCACGACGAGCGCCACCATCGCTTCGGCCACAACACCGGCCGCGGGCACGGCGCACACGTCGGAGCGCTGATGGATCGCGACGGCCTCCTCGCCGGAGGCCATGTCGACCGTGGCGAGGGCGCGCGGCACCGTCGAGATGGGCTTCATCGCCGCCCGTACCCGCAGCGCCTCGCCGTTGGTCATGCCACCCTCGAGGCCGCCGGCCCGGTTGGTCGAGCGGAGCACGCCGTCCGGGCCGGGCCGGATCTCGTCGTGGGCGACGCTGCCGCGCCGGCGGGCGGTCTCGAAGCCGTCGCCGACCTCGACACCCTTGATCGCCTGGATGCCCATGAGGGCCGCGGCGAGCCGGGCGTCGAGCCGGTCCGCACCGCTGATGAACGAACCCAGGCCCACCGGCAGGCCGTGCACCACGACCTCCACGACACCGCCGAGGGTGTCACCGTCGCGCTTGGCGGCCTCGATCTCGGCGATCATCGATTCCTCGGCCGCCTTGTCGAAGGCCCGCACGGGGCTGGCGTCGATGGCGGCGAGATCGGCCCCGGTCGGCTCCGCTCCCACGTAGGGTTCGGACGCGCCGATGGAGATCACATGCGAGACGACCTCCGCGCCGAACACCTGGCGCAGGAAGTTGCGGGCCACGGTGCCGGCGGCGACCCGGGCCGCGGTCTCCCGGGCGCTGGCGCGCTCGAGGACGGGACGCGCGTCGTCGAAGCCGTACTTGAGCATCCCCGAGTAGTCGGCGTGACCGGGTCGCGGGCGGGTGAGCGGTGCGTTGCGGGCCTGTCCGACGAGCAGTTCGGCGTCCACCGGGTCGGCGGACATGATGGTCTCCCACTTGGGCCACTCGGTGTTGCCGATCTCGATGGCCACCGGGCCACCGAGGGTGTGGCCGTGCCGGACGCCGCCGAGAATGGTGACCTTGTCGGCCTCGAACTTCATGCGTGCGCCGCGGCCGTAGCCGAGGCGCCGCCGCGCGAGCTGCTCCGAGATGTCGCTCGACGTCACCTCGACACCGGCGACCATCCCCTCGAGCATCGCGACGAGGGCGGGACCATGGGACTCTCCAGCAGTTATCCAGCGCAGCACAGGACCATCCTTCCACGTTCGCCGCCACCGGCGGGACGCCGCCCCGGTCAAGCCGCCGCCAGGACCCCGGCGACGGCTGCCGCGCACATCGACGGCCCGTGCGGCAGCACCACACCGCGCGGGCGACGGTGTGCCCGTACCCAACCCACGGCGACGGCGACGGCGCCCGCCGCGGCGGTGAGCAGCGGCGGCAGCAGGGCCGCCGTCGTCCACGCCCCCGCGCCGGCGGCGCCCGCGGCTGCCCCCAGCCCGGCGGCGAGCTTCACGTCGCCCGCGCCGAGACTGCGCGGGACGGCCAGATGGGCAAGCAGGTACGGACCCGCCAGCAGGCACGCCCCGGCGAGCGCCGGGGCTCCCTGCCCCGCTGCCGCGGCGACCGCGAGGACGACGCCGGCGCCCGGCACGGTCAGCACGTTCGGCAGCCGCCGCGCCGACAGGTCGGCCGCGCTCAGGCACAGGCACCACCAGATCAAGGCCGCGACGGCGAACGCGCCCGGCATCGTCGAGGTCGCGAGCACGGCCACGGCGCCACCGGCCGCGCCGGCCGCCTCGCACATCCCGCGCGGTGGGAGCCGCCGGACGAGGCGGGCGACGAGCCGCCGCATGCCGGTTCCGGCCGCGGCGCCGAGCACGGCGAACAACACGACGGTCATGCCGTCAGCGTGCCGTCCGGGTCGCGCCGGAACGACGATCTTGCCGCCCACGACCGGAATCTGTGGACGGACGGGCTGGTTGTGGACAACCCGGTTGCCGGGACGGATCGAGCCGGACCTGCGACGATGACCGAATCGTCCCGTCCGCATCCCGGAGGTTCGCATGGAGCTGGCCCGCGTTCTCGAGACCGTCGGCGGCGCCGTCGACGTCGTCGGGGTGGCGGTGATCGTCGTCGGTGCGGCGGTGGCGAGCTGGATCGCCCTGCGGTCCTGGCGCCGCTCGCCGGGCGCGCCGATCTACGAACGCTACCGGCGTGATCTGGGACGGTCCATCCTGCTCGGCCTCGAGTTCCTGGTGGCCGCGGACATCATCAAGACGGTCGCCGTGACCCCCACCTTCACGTCGGTGGGGGTCCTGGCGATCATCGTCCTGATCCGGACCTTCCTGAGCTGGTCGCTGCAGCTCGAGATCTCCGGGCGGTGGCCGTGGCAGAACGGCAGGAGCGAACCGCGGCCCGAGCAGGCACCGGTCAGCTGAGTTCGGCGCGGCGACGTTGCAGGAAGCCGCGCTCGGCGGCGTTGGTGGCCCGGGCGAGCGCGGCGTCGTATGCCGCGGCGGCCTCGGGGAGACGGCCGAGCCGGCGGAGCAGGTCGGCCCGCACCGCGTGCCACAGGTGGTAGCGGTCCAGGTCGAGGTTGTCGACGAGGTCCAGACCCGCGCCGGGGCCGTCCACCTCGGCCACCGCGACGGCGCGGTGCAGGGCGGCGACCGGGGTGGGGGCGACGACGAGCAGTTGATCGTAGAGCGCGACCACCTGGCGCCAGTCGGTCGCCCCGACCGTGGCGGCGTCGCTGTGGACGGCGGCGATCGCGGCCTGGATCTGGTACGGGCCGGGCCGGCGCAGCTGCAGGCAGCGGCGGACGAGGGCCTGCCCCTCGCTGATCAGGTCTCGGTCCCAGAGCGTGCGGTCCTGCGCGGCGAGCGGGATCAGATCGCCGTGGGCGTTCGTGCGGGCCGGTCGCCGCGCGTCGGTGAGCACCAGCAGCGCGAGCAGGCCCAGCACCTCGGGTTCGTCGGGCAGCAGTTCGGCCAGCAGGCGAGCGAGCCGGACCGCCTCGGCGCACAGGTCGTCGCGGACCAGACGGTCCCCGCCTGCAGCGGTGTGCCCCTCGGTGAAGACGAGATAGACGACGGCGAGGACGGATGCGAGGCGGCCGGGTAGCTCCGCGGGGCCCGGAACGCGGTAGGGGATCCGGGCGTCGCGGATCTTGCCCTTGGCGCGCACCAGCCGCTGCGCCATCGTCTTCTCGGGAACGAGGAAGGCTCGGGCGATGTCGGCGGTGCTCAGGCCGCCGAGCAGCCGGAGCGTGAGAGCGACGCGGGCGGCGGGCGCCAGCGCGGGATGGCAACACGTGAAGATCAGGCGCAGCCGGTCGTCGGGCACGGCATCGTCCTCGCCGCCGATGTCGCTGGTCACGGCGGCGTGCAGGCGGGCGGCCTCGGCGTGCTTGCCTGCGCGGGCCTTCTCCCGGCGGAGGCGGTCGATCGCGCGGCGCCGGGCGGTGGTGACGATCCAGCCGGCCGGACTCGGCGGCAGTCCGTCGGCGGGCCACCGGGCGACGGCGACGGTGAACGCGTCCTGCACGGATTCCTCGGCGAGGTCGATGTCCCCGAAGACGCGGACGAGCACGGCGACCGCGCGACCGTGTTCGCTACGGAACACGCGCGCGATCTCCGCGTCCGTCACCGCGGGCACGGACGTCTCACCCGCAGTGCCCGCCCGCCAGCGGCCGCACCTCGATCGGCAGCGTGATCGCGCGGGCGAGCTTGCGACCCCATTCGAGGGCGGCGTCGAGGTCGGGCGCCTCGACGACCGTGAACCCCCCGATGTGTTCCTTGCCCTCGAGGTACGGGCCGTCGGTGGTGAGGATTCCGTCGCCGTCGAGCCGGACCACGGTGGCCGTGCTCGGCGGGTGCAGGCCACCGGCGAACACCCAGGCGCCGGCCGCGCGCATCTCGGCGTCGACGGCCTCGACCTCGCGCATGATCGGCTCGAGGATCTCCGCCGGCGGCGGGTCGCCGTCCGGCTGGTAGATGCTCAGCAGGTACTGGGGCATGGCACTCCTCCTCACGATCGCCGGACCGGCGCCGGTGATCCACCCTCTACACGATCGGCGGGCCGCCGAATCGACATCGCACGCGCCGGCTCGGAACGTCCCTCTTCCTCCGCACGCCATCGGCTCGGGCTGCACCCGAACCGGTTCCTGAACCAGCGGGAGAAGTTGCTGGGCGCGGAGAACGACAGCAGGTCGGAAACCTCGGTGAGCGAGTGCCGTCCGCTCCCGACCATCCGTACCGCCAGGTCCGCGCGGGTGGCATCGAGGACGGACGAGAACGTCTCCCCCTCGTCCGCGAGTCGGCGGTGCACGGTCCGGCGGTCGATGCCGAGACTGCGGGCCACCTGGCCGACCGAGCACCGGCCGGTGGGAAGGAGCAACTCGATCAGCTCCCGCACCCGGTCCACCGTGGTCGTCTCGCGGGGACTTCCGACCGAGTCGAGGAACTGCTGCGCGTACGACCGCAGCAGCGGATCCGCCATGGCATTGGGCGCGTCCAGATCCGCGGTGTAGAGGACGATTCCGTCGAAGTCCTGATCGAAGTCGACGGCGGTGCCGAAGACGCGGTGGTGAGTTTCGCGGTGCCGGGGTGCGGGATGCGCGAACGAGACGGACAGCGGACGCCATTGCGGACCGAGGAAGCCCTGCAGCAGACGATGCATCACCGCTACCGCGAGTTCGACGGACTGGCGGAACTCCCCGGTCCGGCCGACGTCGAGGGTGATGCGGATGGTGGCGATACCGCCCTGCTCGGTCAGGCGGGTGTGCAGGGCCTCGTTGTACATGTGCTCGTAGCGCACGAGGATTCGCAGCGCGCTGCGGACGTCCGGCTCCTCGCGGACCACCAGGCTCAGCGGGCCCAGGTTGGAGAACCGTCGTCGCTCGGCCAGCACGAGGCCGAAGTCGTCGCGATCGGCTGCCGCGGCGGAACGTTCGAGCAGGTCCGCGATCGCCTCGGCCGGTACCCACCGGTCCTGCAGGCTCAGGCCGGCCAGGTCGAGACCGGACGCGCGCAGCAACGTGGCCGGATCGATCTTCGACGAATGTGCCAGTTCGACATAGCTGTTCAGTGCGGCGTAGCGCGCCAGTGGTTTCACTACCGGTCCTGTCCCGAAATGAATGGCAATCCGTCCCCAGGGGATAAGCATATCGCCTCGGGACCCCCTACTGTTAGTTGCATCACAAGGTACGGCGAAGTGTGACGGAGCGGATCGAGAGTCCAGACGCCCCAGCAGCTCCGCTTCCATCGCCCCGGGGTCCTCGGCCGCACCCACGGCCGAGAGCCGGGATCGCCGCCACCGGCGCTCCCGTCCCACCGAGTTCATACACATCTGCCCTCCGCCGGCCCCCGGCCTGCGAGTGCGCGTTCAGGAGGAAACATGGCAAAGGCTGTCCGCTTCTACGAGACCGGTGGTCCGGAGGTTCTGCAGTGGGAGGCCGTCGAGGTCGGCGAACCGGGCCCCGGCGAGGTCCGCATCCGGCACGAGGCGGTGGGCCTGAACTTCGCCGACACCTACTTCCGCACCGGCCTGTACCCGGCACCGCTGCCCGCCGGGATGGGCGTCGAGGCCGCCGGGGTGGTCGAGGAGGTGGGTCCAGGCGTGACGTCGGTCCGGGAAGGCGACCGGGTGACCTACACCGGCAGCCCACTCGGGGCCTACAGCACCGAACGGGTGATGCCCGCCGACCACCTGATCGCACTGCCCGACGCCATCGGCTTCGACACGGCCGCGGCGATGACGATGCGCGGCCTGACCACCGCCTACCTGCTGCGGCGCATCTGGCCGCTGGCGGCCGGGGACACGGTGCTGCTGCACGCCGCCGCCGGCGGCGTGGGCCTGATCTTCTCTCAGTGGGCGAAGCTGCTGGGCATCCGGGTGATCGGCACGGTCTCGAGCGAGCGCAAGGCGCAGGTCGCCCGAGCACACGGCTGCGACGAGGTCGTCATCTACACCGAGGAGGATGTGGCGCAGCGGGTGCGGGAACTGACCGACGGCAAGGGCGTTCCCGTGGTGTTCGACAGCATCGGCGCCACGACTTTCGAGACCTCGCTGAACTCGCTGGCCCGCCGCGGCCTGCTGGTGTGCTTCGGCACCGCCTCGGGGCCGATTCCGCCGATCGACGCCATGCAGCTGGCGATCAAGGGGTCGGTGTACGTCACCCGTCCGGCGCTGGCGGACTACATCGCCGACCCGGCCGAGCGGGCCGCCCTCGCCGCGGAGCTGTTCTCGCACGTCGCGACCGGAGAAATCGCGATCGAGATCAACCAGCGCTACGCACTCGAGGACGCGGTGCAGGCGCATCGCGATCTCGAGGCCGGCCGCAGCATCGGCTCGTCGGTCTTCGCCCTCTGACCCCGTCCGGGCCGTACCCGGAGTCCGCCCACTTCCGAAGGACCATCCATGACCACCACCACCCGACCGCCGAGTCCGGTCTCCACGGCCTTCCGGGTCGAACCACTGACCTGCACGATCGGCGCCGAACTGTTCGACGTGGACCTCGGCGAGGTCTCGCGCGACGACGCGCTGTTCGCCGAGCTGCGGGCCCTGCTGCTCGAGCACAAGGTGCTGTTCTTCCGCGACCAGGACATCACCCGTGCCGAGCACGTCGCCCTGGCCGAGCGGTTCGGCCCACTCGAGGATCACCCGGTGGTCGGCAGCGACCCCGACCATCCCGGGCTGGTGCGGATCTACAAGGACCTCGACAGCGCGCCCGAGCACTACGAGAACGCCTACCACTGCGACGCCACCTGGCGCGACAACCCCCCGCTGGGATGCGTGCTGCGCTGTGTCCAGACCCCGCCGGTGGGCGGGGACACCATCTGGGTGAACATGGCCGAGGCCTACCGGCGCCTGCCCGGCTCGGTCAAGGAGCAGATCGCCGGCCTGCGGGCCCGGCACAGCATCGAGGCGAGCTTCGGCGCCCAGCTGCCGCTCGAACAGCGCCATGCGCTGCACGCCCGCTACCCGGATGCGGAACATCCGGTGGTGCGTACCCACCCCGAAACCGGCGAGAAGATCCTGTTCGTCAACTCCTTCACCACCCACCTGGTCAACTACCACACCGCCGAGAACGTCCGCTTCGGCATCGACTACGCCCCGGGTGCCGGCAACCTGCTGCAGTTCCTGACGAGCCAGGCGTCGATTCCCGAGTACCAGGTGCGCTGGCGCTGGACGGAGAACAGCATCGCCATCTGGGACAACCGCTCCACGCAGCACTACGCGGTGCAGGACTACTGGCCCGCCGTTCGCAAGATGGAACGCGCCGGGATCGTCGGCGACCGGCCCTTCTGAGCTCTTCCCTTCCTTCCCTTACACCGTCCACATTCCGAAACGGAGACCCGACAATGCACTTCCACGACGACGCCCTCTTCCCCGAGAACCAGGAGAAGCTGGTCATCACCGCCGCGCCCTACGGCCCGGAATGGGAGCTCGACGACTTCCGCGAGGATCTTCCCCTGACCATGGACGAGCACATCCAGCAGGCGGTGGACTGCTACGAGGCGGGCGCCACCGTGCTGCACATCCACGTCCGTGAACTCGACGGCAAGGGCAGCAAGAGGCTCTCGAAGTTCAACGAGCTGCTCGCCGGCCTGCGCGAAGCGGTGCCGGACATGATCCTGCAGGTCGGCGGATCCATCTCCTTTGCTCCCGAAGGTGAAGGCGCCGAGGCGAAGTGGCTCTCGGACGACACCCGGCACATGCTCGCCGAACTCGACCCGGCGCCGGACCAGGTGACCATCGCCATCAACACCAGCCAGATGAACATCATGGAGCTGATGACGGCCGACGACATCGCCGGCACCTCGATGGAGCGTCCGGAACTCGCGGCGACGTACCGGGAGATGACCGTGCCCGCCGGTCCGGAATGGGTTGCGGAGCATCTGAAGCGACTGCAGGCCAAGGGTATTCAGCCGCACTTCCAGCTCTCGTCCATCCCGCAGCTCGAGACGGTCGAACGCCTGATCCGGCGCGGGGTCTACACCGGACCGTTGAACCTGACGTGGGTCGGTATCGGCGGCGGCTTCGACGGCCCCAATCCGTACAACATCATGAATTTCGTCCAGCGGGTTCCGGACGGCGCCTGCCTGACCCTCGAGACGCTCATGCGGTCCGTGCTCCCGGTCAACGCGATGGCCATCGCGATGGGCCTGCACACCCGCTGCGGCAACGAGGACACCATCTGGGGCCGCAAGGGCGAGAAGATGACGTCGGTGCAGCAGATCCGGCAGCTGGTCCGCATCGCCGGGGAACTGGGCCGCGAGGTCGCCACCGGCAAGGAGGCCCGCGAGATCTACCGGATCGGCGAGACCTACCGCGACGCCGACGAAACCCTCGCCAGGCTCGGCTACGCCCCCAACCGCCGGCCGGGACAGGTCGGCTTCACCCACCACGGCTGAACCGCCGACCCCCGGGGCACGCGACCCGCACCGTGCGCCCCGGGGACCCGGCCGGTGACCGAGTCCGTCGAGCCCTCCCCGTCCTCACCCCTCCCGCGGTGGGCGCTCCCCGATGCGTATCCCCGCCCGCCGCCCCAGCCTCCCAGGAGCACCCATGGGTTTGCCCATCTCCTCGCTGGAGAACCACACCGCCACCACCCCTGCCGGTCCGAGGACCCGATCGCGGAAGTACCCGTGGCTCGTGTTCGCTCTCACCTTCGGACTGTTGTTGTCGGACTACATGTCCCGGCAGGTTCTCAGTGCCGTCTTCCCGTTCCTCAAAGCCGAATGGGCCCTGACCGATTCCCAGCTCGCATCGTTGACGAGCATCGTGGCGCTCATGGTCGGACTGCTCACCCTCCCGCTGTCGCTGCTGGCCGATCGGTGGGGCCGGGTCAAGAGCCTGGTGCTCATGGCGGTGCTGTGGTCGGTGGCCACTCTCATGTGTGCGGTGGCCACCAACTTCGAGCAGATGCTCGGCGCGCGATTCCTCGTCGGCGTCGGCGAGGCCGCCTACGGCAGTGTCGGAATCGCGGTGGTACTGAGCGTGTTCGCTCCCCGGGTCCACGCCTCCCTCAGTGGGGCGTTCATGGCCGGCGGCTCGTTCGGCTCGGTCCTCGGTGTCGCCCTCGGCGGCGTCATCGCCGTTCATCTGAGCTGGCGGTGGTCGTTCGCGGCGATGGCGGTCTTCGGGCTCATCCTGGTGGCACTGTTCCGCGCCCTGGTCACCGAGCGCAGGCTCGCCGCGCACGCCGCCGACGACCGGCCCGCTGCCGGCGACGAGCGACCCGCCGGTGCCGCGACCACACCGCCGGACGGATTCCGCGCGCCGGTGTCGAGCCTGTTCACCAACCCCGCCGTGCTGTGCGCCTACGCCGGCGGCGGCCTCCAGATGTTCACCGCCGCGGTCCTGCTGTCGTGGACGCCGAGCTTCTTCAACCGCTACTACGGCCTCGCCCCGGACAAGGCCGGCGTCGCCGCCTCGATCGTCGTCCTGCTCGTCGGCAGCGGCATGGTGGTGTGCGGGATCGTCACCGACCGCGTCGGACGGCACGACATCACCCGCAAGTGGACCACCGCGATCGCCTTCTGCGCCATCTCCCTGGCGTGCCTGGCCCTCGCGTTCCGTCTCGACACGGGCACCGCGCAACTGGTGCTGCTCGGCATCGGTGCGTTCTTCTCCGCCGGATCCTCCGGACCCACCGCGGCCATGGTCGCCAACCTCACGCACTCGTCCGTCCGCGCGTCCGCCATGGGGACGCTGACCGTGGCCAACAATCTGCTCGGCCTCGCCCTCGGGCCCTTCGTCGTGGGCATCCTCGCCGACCGACTCGGCCTGCGGGAAGCGCTGCAGCTGTCCCCGCTGGTCTACGTCCTCGCCATCGGCGCACTGGTAGCAGGCAAACGCCTCTACCCGCTGGGCCTGCGCAAGTTCACCACCCTCGGCACCGGCCCCGGCACGGCTGCCTGAACGACTGTCGTCCCGTTCCCACCCCATCTCCCGGAGTCACCCGTGAACCCCTCCCACTCCCCGACCGTGGTCATCGTCCCCGGCCTGCGCGACCACGTCGCCGATCACTGGCAGACCCTGCTCGCCGAACGTCTTTCCGACGTCCGGACCGTTCCTCCGCTCGAGCGCGACAAGCTCAGCCGCGCTGCCCGCGTCGCCGCACTCGACGACGTCCTGCGTGAGATCGACGGACCCGTGGTGCTCGTCGCCCACAGCGCCGGCGTGATGATCACCGTGCACTGGGCGCAGAACCCGACGCGTCCGATCCAGGGCGCGCTGCTGGCCACGCCGGCAGACCTGGAACTACCCCTGCCCGAGGGCTACCCGACCACCGACGACCTCGACCGGGGCGGATGGAACCCCATCCCCCGCCGCAGGCTGCCGTTTCCGAGCATCGTCGCCGCCAGCCGCACCGATCCGCTCGGTGGCTACCGGCGCATCGCCGGCATGGCCGAAACGTGGGGCAGCCGCCTGGTGGACCTCGGCGACGTCGGGCACCTCAATCCCGCCGCCGGATACGGCTACTGGCCCGACGCCGAGAACCTGCTCCGGCAACTGCTCGACAGCACCGCCCTCCCGGTACACAGCTGAACCCCACCGGCACCGCGACTCCGTCCCCGTCCACACTCCGAGCGCCTCGCTCACGTCCGGAAAACCACGAAATGACCAAGATCTATGAAACGGCCGCCGAGGCGGTCGCCGACGTTCCCTCCGGAGCCTCCCTCGCCGTCGGCGGGTTCGGCCTGTCCGGCATCCCGGACCAGCTGATCGCCGCGATCGCCGCCGGGGACGCGACCGACCTCGAGGTGTTCTCCAACAACTGCGGCGTAGACGGCCGCGGACTGGGAATCCTCCTCGAACGACGACGGATCCGACGAGTGACGGCCTCCTACGTCGGCGAGAACAAGGAGTTCGCCCGGCAGTACCTCTCCGGTGAACTCGAAGTGGAACTGACGCCGCAAGGCACCCTGGCCGAGAAGCTGCGCGCCGGCGGCGCCGGCATCCCAGCCTTCTTCACCCCGGCCGGTGTCGGCACCCCCGTCTCCGACGGTGGCCTGCCGTGGCGCTACCACCCCGACGGCTCGGTGGCAGTCGCGTCCCCACCGAAGGAGATCCGCGAGTTCGGCCGCAAGCAGTACGTGCTCGAAGAGTCCATCACCGCCGACTATGCACTGGTACACGCCCTGCGCGGCGACACCGAGGGCAACCTGGTGTTCAACAAGGCCGCAATGAACTTCAACCCGCTCGCCGCGACGGCCGGACGCATCTGCATCGCCCAGGTCGAACAGCTCGTCGCACCGGGCGAGATCGACCCGGGCCAGGTACACCTGCCGGGCGTCTTCGTCGATCGCATCGTGCACACCGGCGCCCAGGACAAGCAGATCGAAAAGCGCACCGTCTCGACGGGAAAAGGAGCCTGACGTGACCGTAGTAGCAGAACCCAAGATCCTCGGATGGTCGCGGACCGAGATGGCCGCCCGTGCCGCGGCCGAACTCTCGCCCGGCCAATATGTCAACCTCGGTATCGGACTGCCGACACTGATCCCGAACCATCTGCCCGCCGGGGTGAAGGTCACCCTGCACAGTGAGAACGGAATCCTGGGCACCGGCCCCTACCCCACCGAGGAGCAGGTGGACGCGGATCTGATCAACGCGGGCAAGGAGACCGTCACGGTCGAGCCCGGCGCGTCGTTCTTCGATTCGGCGACGAGCTTTTCGATGATCCGCGGCGGTCACATCGACACCGCGGTGCTCGGCGGGATGCAGGTCTCGGCCACCGGTGACCTCGCGAACTGGATGGTGCCCGGCGCGATGGTCAAGGGCATGGGCGGGGCGATGGACCTGGTCCACGGCGCCGCCAAGGTCATCGTGCTCATGGAACACACCGACAAGCACGGCAATCCGAAGATCGTCGAGAAGTGCACGCTGCCCCTCACCGGCCGAGCCGTGGTGCAGCGCATCGTCACCGATCTCGCGGTCGTCGACGTCACCGACCACGGACTGGTCCTGGTCGAGACCGCGCCCGGCGTCACCGACGAGCAGGTCCGCGCCGCCACCGGCGCTCCCCTCGTCTGATCCCCTCGTCCCCTTCCGACAGGACATCGATTCGTATGCTCAATCTCTCCGTGTTGCTGGAGGACTCCGCGCGCCGCTACCCCGACCGGACCGCGCTGGTCCTCGGCGGCGAACGACTCACCTACGCGCAACTCGACGCGCAGGCCAACCGGATCGCCAACCTGCTCGTCGCCGAGGGCGTCGCGCCGGGCGACAAGGTCGCGCTCTCGTGCCCGAACGTCCCCCAGTTTCCCGCCGTCTACTACGGCATCCTCAAGGCCGGCGCGGTGGTCGTGCCCCTGAACGTTCAGCTCACGCCTCGCGAGATCGCCTATCACCTCGACGATTCCGGTGCCGCCCTCTACCTCTGCTTCGAAGGGACCGCGGAACTTCCCGTCGGCGAATACGGCAGGGCCGGTTTCGACCGGGCCGACCGTTGCCGCACCATGCTGCTGATCACCCGCGATCCGCAGGCCCCGTCCCCGCTCGACGGCGTCGCCACCCTGGCCCACGCCACCGCCGAGCAGCCGGACACGTTCGCCACCGCCGTGCGCGAACCCGTCGACACCGCCGTGATCCTCTACACCAGCGGCACCACCGGCCGGCCCAAGGGCGCCGAACTGACCCACGCCAACATGGTGCTCAACGCCCTGACCGCGAACCGCCTGTTCGACAGCACCCCGCAGCGTCCGGACACCTATCTGCTCACCCTGCCGCTGTTCCACTCCTTCGGCCAGACCGTGACGATGAACGCCGCACTGTCGGTCGGTGCCACCTGCGTGCTCATGCCCCGCTTCGACGCCCCCGCGGCGCTGCAACTGATGGACGAGCACGACATCACCGTGTTCGCCGGGGTGCCGACAATGTACTGGGCGCTGCTCGGTGCGCTCGACGCCGCGAAGGCGGCCGGCGTCGACGTCGAAAAGATCGCGCGGACCATGCGTCGGGCGATCTCCGGCGGCGCGGCGCTGCCGGTGGAGATCCTCACGCAGTTCAAGGACAGGTTCGATGTCCAGATCCTCGAAGGCTACGGACTGTCCGAAACCTCGCCGCTGGCGATGTTCAGCGACCCCGAACGCGCCCCGCGTCCCGGTTCGATCGGCGTACCGGTGTGGGGCATCGAGGCCGCTCTCGTCGACGAACACTGGAATCCCGTCCACGACGGCGTCGGAGAACTCGCCCTGCGCGGCCACAACATCATGACCGGCTACCTCGGACGACCCGAGGCGACCGCCGAGGTGATGCGCGACGGCTGGCTGCGCACCGGCGACCTGGCCCGGCGTGACGAGGACGGGTTCTACTACATCGTCGACCGCGCCAAGGACCTCATCGTCCGCGGCGGCTTCAACGTCTACCCCCGCGAGATCGAAGAGGTCCTCATGACCCACCCGGCCGTCTCCCTCGCCGCCGTCGTCGGCGTCCCCGACGATCGTCACGGCGAGGAAGTCAAGGCGTTCGTCATCCGCGAACCGGGCGCACCGATCACCGAACCCGAGCTGATCGCCTGGTGCAGGGAGCAGATGGCCGGCTACAAGTATCCCCGTCACATCGAGTTCGCCACCGTATTGCCCATGACCGCCACCGGAAAGATCCTCAAACGCGAACTGGTTCCAGCCGTCGCAGGTCAGGGCAGTGGCCGATGACAACCCACGAAGCAGCTTCGTCCATCGTCGACCGCCTCAAGCGCGAGGGCAGTTGGAATCCGATGTGGGACGGACTCGACGAACTCGATCCCGGATGGACCGAGCACTACCTGACTGCGACGATGCAACCCTACGAAAGCGGTGTGCTCCCGCCGCAGGTCGTCCAGTTGCTGTGCATTGCGGTCGATGCCTCCTGCACCCACATGTACGGCCCCGGACTGCAGCGGCACATCCGGGCCGCACTCGATCTGGGCGTCACCGCACACGAAATTCTCGAAGTCCTCAAACTCGCCACGACCGTCGAAATCCACTCGCTCAACCTCGGCGTGCCGATCCTGCTGGAGGAACTGTCCGCGCGAGACTCGTCCTGACCTCCACCGGCCGTGCCGAGGCACCGAGGCCGGCAGTCCTGACATCTCGTGCCGCGTACCGGTCACCTCTCGTCGGCTGCGCCCTCTGCCGCGGCGATCGCGTAGGCCGCACCGATCAGGGTCAGGTGGCTGAACGCCTGCGGGAAGTTGCCGACCTGGCGACGACGTCCGACGTCGTACTCCTCCGCCAGCAACCCGAGATCGTTGCTCAAGGCGGCGAGCCGCTCGAACAACGTCCGAGCCTGCTCGACACGGCCGTTGCGGGCGAGCGCAGCGACCAGCCAGAACGAGCACGCCAGGAACTGGCCTTCGTCGCCGGGCAGACCGTCGTCCGTCCGGGAGGTCGAGTACCTCGAGACGAACCCGTCGCGCCCGAGTTCGCGGGTGACCGCGTCGATCGTGCCAGTCACCCGCTCGTCGGTGCCCGGCAGGAAGCCGACGAGCGGAATCGTCAGCACGCTGGCGTCGAGTTCCTCCGATCCGTAGTACTGGGTGAAGGTGTTGCGCTGCGCATCGTAGCCGCGCTCGCACACCTCGTCGTGGATCTCGTCCCGTAGCCGCCTCCACCGTTCGACCGGACCGTCCAGGTCGTAACGTTCGACCAGGCGGACCGCCCGGTCGAACACCACCCATGCCATCACCTTCGACTGGGTGAAGTGCCGCCGCGGCCCGCGGGTCTCCCAGATTCCGTCGTCGGGTTCACCCCAGATCGACTCGACGTATTCGATCAGAGTGCGCCAGCGCGGCCACAGGTGCGGTTCGACCCGCCCCACGGCCTCGGTGCTGAGGAAGGCGACGCCGATCAGTTCGCCGTAGACGTCGAGCTGGAACTGTTCCGAGGCGGCGTTGCCGACCCGTACCGGGGCGGATCCCTCGTATCCCGGCATGTCGGGCAGCTCGAACTCCGTCAAGCGCCGCTCACCGCCGATGCTGTACATGATCTGGATCTTCGCGGGGTCTCCCGTGCCGACCCGCTGGAGGAAACTGCGGAACGAGAACGCCTCCTCGGTGTATCCGCCGGCGAGAAGGGATTCCAGGGCCAGCACAGAGTCACGGATCCAGCAGAACCGGTAGTCCCAGTTGCGCACTCCCCCGATGTCCTCGGGCAGGGACGTCGTCGGCGCTGCGATCAGCGCGCCGGTCACCTCGTAGGTCATGGCCTTGAGCACGATGAGGGAGGTGAGTACCTCGTCCCGGTACGGTCCGGCGTACTCGAGCCGGCTGCTCCACTCGTGCCACCACGCCTGCGTGCGGGCCAGCGCCGAGTCCGCGTCCTCGACCGACGGCGGGGGACCGAAGGAGTAGTGCCAGCACAGCGTGAAGCGCTCGCGTCGCCCCTCGGCGACGGTGAAGTCCGCCGTCGCATCACCATCCGATATCCCCAGCGGCACCGGAGTACTCAGCCGGAACGAGTCGGGTCCCGCGGTGGCGAGTACACCGTCGGCAGCGGGCTCGACCCAAGGCGTGATCGTGCCGTAGTCCGGTCGGAGCGACAGACGCATCCGCATCGACACCCTGCCGCGCAACCCCTCGACGATGCGCATGAGCCGCGGAGGTCCGTCGCCGCGGCGCGGCATGAAGTCGATCACGCGGACCGCACCGTCCGCGGTCTCGAAGTCGGTCTCCAGGATGAGCGTTCCGGGGCGGTACCGCCGCGTGACCCCCGTGATCTCGGCTGCCGGGCGCAGACTCCAGTGCCCGTGCCGATCGTCACCGACCAGCGCGGCGAAGCACGACGGCGAATCGAACCGAGGCAGGCACAACCAGTCGATGTTGCCGGCGCGGCCGACGAGCGCGGCACTCTGCAGATCTCCGATCAGACCGTAGTCTTCGATACGCATCGCATACTCCCGCTGGTCGGTCGTGTACCGCCGGTGATGCACACACGTGCGGTTCCGGTGACGCGCCGGGCGCCGCCGGCGTGTCTCAGTCTTCGCGCTCGAACGTCACGAGCATTCCCTCGACGCCGCCTGGACCGAGCCGGCCCTTGATGTCCGCCGACGTGATCGCCTTCAAGCGCCACCCCTGTCGGGCCTGTTCGTTGAGGAGCCGCTCGAGCTTGTCACCCGACATCTTGCCGCCGAGCATCTTCTCGCGAACTTCGATCACCTTGTACGTGTACACGCCGCCTCCTCCTGATTGCCGGATGTGTCCGCCGGGCCGGGTGCCCAGCACGACTCGCGACATTCCTTCCGGTGAATGTCAGACCGGCTCGAGCGGCCGGAACGGGAGGATCTCGTCCGCCCCGGGCCGGACGATTCCGACGGACGCCTCGGGCACCTCGTTCCAGGCACCCGGCAGGTCGCGCAGTGGTTCGGAGACCACGAAGCGGGTCTCGGGGCCGAGGCGATGCAGCACCTCCACCTCCGGATGCAGCGCCCGGACCTTGTCGACCGCCGTGGAAAAGAACAGCGAGCGGCTGCGGCCCACGCTCGAGTACCGGAAGACCCACAGGGATTCGCCGTCGGTGGTGGCCACGGTCATCTGCACCGGGTCGTCGACGCCCTTGGCGCGAGCGACATGTTCGACGGTCCCGACGGCCCTGGAGACCGCGGTGATCGGATCGTCCGACAAGCCGAAGGTCAGGGCGAGGAAGAACAGTACCTCCGAATCCGTCGACCCCTCGATGTCCGGATACAGTTCCGGATCGACCGCCAGCACCAGATCGCGTTTGATGCGCCGGAATTCGCTCAGCACCCCGTTGTGCATCCACAGCCAACGGCCGTGACGGAACGGATGACAGTTGCTGCGCTGAACCGGTGTGCCCGTCGAGGCGCGGATGTGCGCGAGGAGCAGCGGCGTGCGCACATGGGCGGCGAGTTCCCGGAGATTGCGGTCGTTCCACGCCGGATCGACCCCTTTGAACACGGCCGGCTCGTCCTCCTCGCCGTACCACCCGATCCCGAATCCGTCACCGTTGGTGGTGGTCGCCCCGAGCCGCGAGTGCAGGCTCTGGTCGATCAGGGAATGCTCGGGCTTGAACAGCAAGTCCTCCACGAGGATCGGATCGCCCGAGTAGGCCATCCATCTGCACACCACCTCATTGCATCACACCGGCGCCATCCCCGGCTCGAGAATGCCGAGGTTGCCGCCGGAACCGAGCGGTCCGGTACCCCCTCGTGACAAGGGTCAGTGAGTGAGCACGATCTTCACGATCACGACGACGGTCGCGATCGCGGTCAAGAGCGCAGCAGCAACCACCGACGCACGGGTGGGACGTTCGCCCTTCAACCGGCCGATGACCCACACGATTCCTCCGATGCGGACCAGCACCGCGACTTCGGCCACGATCTGGGCGGTCCTCGGCTCGAGCCATCCCAGCAGCGCGGTCCCGAGGACTGCACACGGCAGCACAGCGGAACTGAGAATCGGTACGGAGTTGCGCAGCTCGCGGATCTTGTCCGCTCGAGTCACCGTGATTCCTTCTCGGACACTCTGACCCACGCCTTCGGCGAAGGCATGGGCAAGGAAGGTGGACAGGGCCGTGCCGAGGACGACGAGAATCCCGACGCGCTCACTCGAAGTGGCGATCGGCACCAGCGCCGCAAGGACGAGGACATTGCCGTAGACGTAGGCGCTGATCCGACTCGCCGCGTTCTCGCGGTCCAACGGTCGACGGCGCGAGAACAACGGGCCGTGAAGCAGCGCGTGCGTATCGGTTCCCATCGGATCCCACCTTTCTCCTCAACCGGATCGAGCCGTGGCTCGCAGGTCACATCGTGGGACCGTCGTACAGCGACGTGCCGTTCGGTCGAGCGGACCGCTCCGGGTGTCACGATTCCGCGCCGTCGTCGTCTCCCGGTCGGATCGGGTCGTGCAGCCGATCGCGGGACTCGAAGGCGTCCACGGCAGCCTCGAGCGTGGGATGGAAGCGGGACGGATCGAAGCGGTCGCCCACACCGAACCGCACCAGCCGATCCTTGATCGGGCCCTTCATCTCCGCGAACACCAGCCTGATGCCGCAACTCTCCAGGTAGCGGTCGAGGTCGACGAGTTCGTCGACCGCGGTGGTGTCCAATCCGATGATGGGTTCGGCGGCGAGCACGACCCATTCGACCGGACGGGGAGAATCGGTCACCAGCGAGCGAACGTAGCGATCGAACATCTCCCCGTTGGCGAAGAACAGCGGTGCGTCGAATCGGACGATGACCAATCCCGGGATGCGCCGGCCCTCGGGATGACGGGCGAGGTCGTGGAAGCCCTCCCGATCGGGCACGGCCACCAATTCGGCCCGGTACGGCTGCCACACCCGCACCACCACCGCGAGGAACGACAGTCCGATCGCGACCAGGATGCCCTGCAGGACTCCCACCAGTGCGACGCCGACGAATGCCGCGGCCGCGAGCAACGCCTCCGTCCGGCTCATACGCCACATCTGCACCAGCCCGCGGACGTCGACCAGCGCCGTCGCCGCGACGATCACCACCGCTCCGAGGGTCGCCTGGGGCAGGTACGCGGTCACTCCCGGTGCCAGGAGGACGAACAACAGCACCGCCACGGCGCCGACCACGCCGGCAAGCTGGGTACGCGCCCCGCTCTGCTCTGCCACAGGCGTGCGCGATCCGCTGGCAGAGATGGGAAACCCCCCGAACATGCCACTGGCCACGTTGGCGACCCCGATCGCCTTCATCTCCGTGTTCCCGTCGACGCTTTCCCCCCGCCGGGCAGCGAAGGTGCGGGAGAGCACACCGGAGTCGGCGAATGCGATCAGCGCGATGCCCGCGGCCGGTCCCACCAGAGACGCGACGTCACCCCAGTCGACCCCGCCGAACGAGGGACGCGGCAGGCCCTCGGGCAGTGCGCCGACCATGTCGATGTCGTCGCTCAGATCCGCCACCGCGGCCACGATCACGGCTCCCACGACCGCGACGAGCACCCCCGGGACCCTCGAATGCAGCACCTTGAAACCCACGATGACCAGCAGCGATGCGACTCCGACCCAGGCAGCTGTCGGATCCACCTGCCCGTCCCCCACCGCGCGGGCGATCGCGCCGATCTCACCGAGCAACCCGGACGCGTCCACCGAGAAGCCCAGCAGCTTCGGCAACTGCCCGACGATGACGACGAGCGCGATGGCGTTGAGGTATCCCAGCCGCAACGGCTTGGACAGCAGCTCGGTGACGAAGCCGAGGTTCAGGAATCCGCCCGCGATCATGATGGCACCCACGAGCACGGCGAGGACGCCGGCCAATGCGAGGGCGCTCTCGGGGTCGTCGGTCACGGCCAGCGGCACCACCGCCGCCGCGATCAACGGCGCCAGCGACGAATCGGGGCCGAGGACGAGGATCTTGGACGGCCCCACGATCGCGTAGGCGAGCAGCGGAACGATCGTCGCGTAAAGCCCCGCGTACGCGGGCAGTCCCGCCGCCTCGGCGTATCCCATGCCGGCGGGGATCAACAGGGCAGTGAGAACGAGACCCGCGACGAGATCCGAGCGCAGCCAGTCCCGACGGTAGCCGCGTACCGTCTCGACTCCGGGCAGTCGAGCGAGAGCTCGCCTCCGAGACATTCCGCAAGTATGGCACCGCCCACAGGGCGCTCACCGCACTTCGGGCAGTCCGCATACCTGCTGCCGCGCGAACGAATTTCGTGGCACGGCCTCGCCGGCATCCGACGGGACGCGGCCGCTCGTGCCGCGCTGCGTCGACCGGATCCCGAACGCCGTGCGCGGGAGGACGGCGATCCGCATCGACCGGTGCCCTACTCCCCCGCGTCGATGATGTCCCGGAGGGTGGCGAGTTGCTCGGTGGTGATCCCCACCGGTTGCACGACCGTGTTCAAGCCGTCGACGTACTCGCCGGTGTATTTGTGGCCGTGGCCGCCGGGCACTCCGGTGGAGAACGGCAGATCGGCGGTGACCTGCCAGAACGTGACGAACGGAATCCAGACCATGTCCTCGAGCACGTCCCGGCCGGGTGCCTCCCCGATCCAGTCCGGTTCGCGGAGAATCAGATTCGGGCTCCACCACACGATGGGATCGGACGGATGCATCAGGTACAGCACCCGGCTGCCGTCCCACGGACGATCCGCGGGAGGAATGCCGCCCTGCGGATCGTTGGTGAACCGCACGGTGCGCCCGTCCTTGTAGACCGGTTCGACCTCCGGACTGCCGGGTTCACGCCGGTCGCTGAATTCCCGGAACAGCGTGTTGAAGTTGGGGGGCCCGGCGAACACGGTTCCCGAGGTGCGGTTACGCAGATCGTATTCGCCGCTGAAGGCGGTCTCGCCGCCGAACGAGCCGAGACTCTCTCCGGCGACGAACAGTCGGGGACGGGCGTCCTGGGGCAGCTTCGACCACACGTCGTACACCGCGTCGAACAGATCGCGACCGGCCTGCCGAGCCTTCGATTGGTCCACCAGATAGGAGATCCACGACGGCAGGTACGAATACTGGACCGTCACGGTCGCCGCGTCGCCCCCGGTGAGGTACTCGAACGAATCCACCAGCGCCGGGTCCACCCACCCGCTCCCCGTGGTCGTGACCACGAGCAGATTCGCCCGCTCGAAGCCTCCGGCACGCTCCAGATCCTGGACCGCCGCCGCTGCCCGAGCCTCGGAGTCGTCCGCCGACGCCAGACCGGCATACGTCCGAATCGGCTCCACAGCCGGGCGGCCGACGAACTGTGCGATCTCCTCGGTGGTGGGGCCCGAGCCGATGAAGGTGCGCCCCTGGTACCCCAACGAGTCCCACGGCACCACCGAACCCGGTCCACCCGATCGCAGGCTCGTCTCGGGTTGCTGCACGCCCTCGGGAGTCGTGGTGTCGCGCAGAGAGAATGCGGAGTTGGCGACGTTGACGAGGCCACCGAGCAGCACACCCGAGACGACCGCGTAGACCAGCCAGGCGACCGCGATCCACCCGAGCACCCTCGCCGCGCGATGCCCGATCCATCTGTCGAGCAGAGTGGTCAGCCACCGGTACGCGCCCCGCACGCCACGTCCGATCGCGAGCAGGAGACCGAAGACGAGCACTGCCACGAACGGCGAGAGGACGACGAGCGCGACGTTGTACTCGGTGACTCCCATCAACGTGCGGATCTGGTGCTGCCAGTATTGTCCGGCGGCGAAGGAGCCGACGAACAGCACCGTCGCCGCGGCGAGGAAGACGTACCAGGAGCCGCGCCGCGGGCGCCGGGGACCGCGATCGGCGAAGGCGCGCCACACGTACGCCGCGAATACTCCCAGCCCGTAGCCGATCGCGGCGGTGATGCCGCAGATCACGCCCTGGAGCAGGCCTCCTCGAGGCAGCAGCGACGGCGTGAACGACAGGCACGCGAAGAGCAGTGCGCCCCAGCACCCCGGAAGGGTGACGAACAGCAACCTCCGGCGGCGCCCGGTCTCGCGATCCGTGTCGTCCGCACTCGGCGCGTCCTGGGGCTCGGTGCCGGCAGCACGGACTCCGCTGTTCTGCTTCCCGGGCGTGCTCGCCGCCGGTTCGTCCTCCACCCTGGGTCCGTGCGCTGTCATCGCCGTCCGCCTACGCGAGTTCGATCCGAGACGACGCTGTGCCCTCATCGATCTCGCGGCGGGCTGCCTTCTCGATCAACAGGGACAGGAAGTCCCGGACCTTCGCGTCGGCGAACCGCTTCTCGACGGTCCGCACCACGACCTCGATGTCGCCGCGCGACATCGACGGAAAGCGCACGGCGAGGCGAGTGACGATCAGCTCGAGCTGCACGGCTTCGTCCCCGCCCGGTGGGGGCACGTCCCGGGTGCGGACCCGCCTCAGGTCGCTGGTGGCCGGCTGCGGAGCCGACCGCGCCGACGCGGGACGGACATCGCTCCTCGGGTCGAGGGCACTGTAGACCATGTCGCACTCCTTCCGCGTGCACCGGCCGACTCAGCCGACGGGGACGCCGTCACGACCAGCGGTACCCCGTCCCAGCGCCTGAGCTTTGAGGTGCTCGAACTCGGCGGCCGTGATCGCACCCGAGTCGAGTAGCGCCTTGGCGTCGGCGATCTGCTCGGCCGGGGACTTGCCGGCCGCGACGTTCCGGATGTACTCGTCGGTGGCCTGCTTGGCTTCTGCCTGTGCCTGCTGCGCCCGTAGCGCCATCCCCCGGCCTCGGACGATCAGGTAGACCAGTGCGCTGATGTACGGGAAGAGCACCAGCACGACCACCCACACCGCCTTGGCGAAGCCGGATACGGTGTGATCGCGGAACAGGTCGACGAGAATCTGGAACAGCACGATCAGATACGCCACGAAGGCGAATACGACGACCGTGTACCACACGTAATCCCAGAAGGAATCCATCAGGTCAGCCTCCTCGATCGGACCGGCAAGGTGATCAACTCGAATCCGGCCGGAATGAAATTCTCGGATCCTGCTACGGCGATCCCGGCGCGCTACGGTACCGCCGTCGTCCGCGACTCGACCGAGTTCAGCGGACCCCGACGGAGGAACCGTCCCCCGGGTTCCGGCAGATCCGACTCCGGAACCCCGCTCGAATTACCGACGCCCACCACCACCGCGGCCTCGAGGACCGCGGGTGGTACATCGCCACCGAAATCGGTGGTAAGCCGATCGACCGTGACAGCGTCGGCACCAGCACCCGGCATGCTCATCTCGCATCCATGTGGCCCCTTTTGCGGGACGACCGTACATATCGTACGCCGCCCATATACGCAAAGCCCCCGAAACCGTCAACGTGGTGCCGGAGTTCGATCGGGTGTGCCGGGGAGAAGCAGCGCCGCCACCAACCCGATCAGACCGAGGACGGCCAGCACTGTCATGGCCAGCGCGTACGCGCGGTCGGGCGAGGTCAACCCGGCGACCAGGACGGTACCCGCCACAGCCGTACCCAGCGACGATCCGAGATTGGAGACGCACCGCGACAACCCCGAGATCTCGCCTTGACGCTCCTCCGCGAATGCGGACTGCACCACGTTGACCGACGGCGTCAGCATCGTCCCGAGTCCGATGCCGATGAGCAGCAGCCCTGGCGTGAATGCCCATGCACTCGTCCAAGCCCGCACGAGCAGGAGAAGGACACCGACACCCGCGAGGGTGGTGACGAACCCGGCTGTGATCAGCGTGCGCTGCGGGTACTTCGCCGTCAGCCGCTCCGCCACGAGCGAGGCACCGAGGATGCCGGCGGTGGCCGCGGTGAAGATCACGCCGGTCTCGATCGCGTTGTATCCCCGGACGACCTGCAGGAAGGCGGAAACGACGAACGCGATCCCCATCAGCAGCAGCCACTGGATGTTCTGCGTCACCAGCGCGAGGTTCGAGGTGCGGTTGCGGAACAGTGACAGCGACAGCAGTGGCTCCTTGCCGGCCCGTTCACGGGCCCGCACGTACAGCAGGAACCCCATGATGAACAGCGCTCCCACCACGACCAGGATCGCCATCAGGACGACATCGGTGTCTGCCTGCAGGATCCCCATCACGAGACAGACCAGGCCGGCGGCGGAAAGGAGGGCGCCGACGGCGTCGAACGGTCGCGCCGGGTCGGGAGGCACCGGGTCCACGATCCCCCGGCTGAGCACGAGGATGGCTCCGATGATCAGCGCCTGGAACACGAAGGCCGCGCGCCAGTCGATGCCGGTGGTGATGACACCACCGATCAGCGGACCTGCTGCCGCTCCGATGCCGCCCATCCCGGTGATGACACCGAATGCCCGCGCTCGAGAGGTCAGATCACTGAAGAGCATCGTGGTGAGGATGTACACCGGCGGAATCAGCAGCGCGGTGCCCACCCCTTCGAGGATCGAGTTGCCGATGATCAGTACCCCGAGGTTGGGCGAGACCGCGCTGATCAATGCTCCGATGCCGTACAGAACGAGACCGAGCACAAAGCACCGCTTACGCCCCCACCGGTCGGTCAGCTTGCCTCCGGGGATCATGAACGCGGCCATCACCAGCAGGAACACGGTGATCGCGGTCTGCACACCCTGCACGGTCGTCCCGAGATCCGCACTGATGTCGTTGATCATCACGTTCATGTTCGACCCGGCGAAGCTGCAGATGAACTGTGCCAGAGCGAGCGGCACGAGCATCCGCCGCAGGGTCGAGGACGGGCGCGGAGAGTCGAGACTGTCCGGCATGGCGAGCCCTTCCGCTCGACAAAGAGATGCACTGACTCGTGCACAACGTGGCCAGTGACATTCTGGGGCATTCGAAGAACCCAAGGTGGCAATTTCGAGCGTCCACCGCCGCCGTTGCGTCGCCCCGATCGAGCCGGCGAAATGGTCGAAATCCGGCGGATTTCTCGGCACTGATGGAAAATCGCTTCCATGCACCTTCCGGCGATCGCTCCGGAAGTGCCGGCCGTTCGATGAGGCCCCTCGCCTCCAGTCCACACATCGGGAGAGTCGGTCATGGGTTCCAAATCGGCCCGGAAGAAGGCACCGAAGGGCGGCCACGGCCGGAAGCGCGTTGACGAAGCCGGGGAGCTCCGTTCGCCCGCTGCGGAACCGGGAACGCCGGCGAAGAAGCCGATGAAGAACAAGGAGTATCTACGACGTCTCAAACCGCTCCAGGGTGAACTCGTCGCCATGCAGGAATGGGTCAGATCCTCCGGCGCGAAAGTCTGCATTCTGTTCGAGGGCCGCGACACCGCCGGAAAGGGCGGCGTCATCAAGGCGATCACCGAACGCGTCAGCCCGCGTGTGTTCCGCGTGGTCGCCCTGCCCGCGCCGACCGAGCGCGAGAAGAGCCAGATGTACGTGCAGCGGTACCTTCCGCATCTGCCGGCCGGTGGCGAGGTGGTGATCTTCGACCGCAGTTGGTACAACCGCGCGGGAGTCGAACGGGTGATGGGGTTCTGTACCGACGAGGAAGCGCGGCACTTCCTCGAGATGACGCCCGCGGTCGAACGGGCGATCGTCGACTCGGGCATCGTTCTGCTCAAGTACTGGCTCGAGGTGAGTCAGGAACAGCAGACGGTGCGGCTGCAACGCCGGATCGACGATCCGCGCAGGATCTGGAAACTCTCGGACCTCGATCTACAGTCGTACAGCCGGTGGTACGACTATTCGCGGGCACGCGACGAGATGTTCCGCTACACCGACACCGGCTGGGCACCCTGGTATGTCGCCGACAACGACGACAAGAAGCGCGGCCGGCTCAATGTCGTCAGCCACCTGCTGAGCCAGATTCCCTACGAACCGCTCGAACACCGCGACATCACCCTGCCGGAGCGTCGGGGTCCGCACGGATACCGGACGCCCAGGCAGCAACTGCACTGGATCCCCACGCCCTTCTGAGGAGTCGTCTCCGACGAGTCGTCTCCGGCGAGGAGAAGCGATCATGGCTCTCACCGAACACCCCCCGGATCAGGGGCATCCCACCGACACCGACGACGTGCAGGCCGAGCGGAACACCTGGCACGTCCAGGAGCCGGATACCGTTGTCGCGGTGCTGAACTCGGATCGGCACTCGGGGTTGACCGCGGGAGAAGCCGGTGCCCGCCGCCGCCGGTACGGCCTCAACGAGATCGCCTCCGAGCCCGGACCGTCGATGTGGGCGATCGCGCTTCGGCAGCTCGAAGATCCGATGAACCTGATGCTGGTCGCGGTCGCCGTCGTCAGCATCGTCATCGGTGAGGTACCGACGGCGATCGTGGTCGTGGTGCTCGTCGGACTCAACATCGTGCTGGGCACGCAACAGGAACTGAAGGCTCGTGCCAGCGTCGATGCGCTCGCGAGGATGCAGACCCCGCAGACGCGCGTGATCCGTGACGGCATCCTGGTTCAGCTCGCCGCCACCGACCTCGTCCCGGGCGACATCGTGCAAGTGGAGGCCGGCGACATCGTGCCCGCCGACGGTCGGCTGCTCACGACGGCCACCCTCGAGACGCAGGAGGCGGCGCTGACGGGTGAAAGTACCCCCGTCCCGAAGGACCCCCACACGCTCGACACCACCGATGTCGCCCTCGGCGACCGCAGCAACATGGTCTTCCAGAACACGTCGGTCACCCGGGGCACCGCCACGATGATCGTCACGGAAACCGGCATGCACACGGAGATGGGCCGGATCGCGTCGATGCTGTCGGCCGTCGCACCGAGCAAGTCGCCGCTTCAGCGCGAGCTGGACTCACTGACCAAGATTCTCGGGATCATTGCGTGGGCTGCGGTCGCGATCATCGTGATCATCGGGTTGGTTCGGGGGCAGGAACTGGCGACGCTGCTGCTGCTGGGCATCTCCATGGGGGTGTCCGCCATCCCCACCGGTCTGCCCACGTTCGTCCAGGCCATGCTCGCCTTCGGGGCTCGTCAACTGGCGGACGCCAAGGCCGTCGTGAAGAACCTCACCGACGTCGAGACACTCGGTGCCACCAGCGCGATCAACTCGGACAAGACCGGCACCTTGACCATGAACCAGATGACCGTCCGGTCCCTGTACTTCCACGGCCGCTGGTACACCGTGGACGGCGAGGGCTACGACAAGACGGGGAGGATTGCCCAGGCTGCTGGCCTGGAGGTTCCGGACTTCACCCTGCTCGCGTACGGCCTGTGCCTGGACAGCGACGCCACCGTCTCCGACACCGGCGACATCGTCGGCGATCCCACCGAGGCCGCGCTCGTGGTGCTCGCCGCGAAGATCGGGATCGACGCTCCGCTGACCCGGCGGACGTATCCGCGGGTCGCGGAGGTGCCGTTCGACTCCGCTTACAAGTTCATGGCGACGTTCCACCACCTACCGGTCGACGGCACCACCCGATTCGTGGAACTCGTCAAGGGTGGACCCGATGTCGTCCTCGCCCGCTGCACCAGCGCCTACCAGCCGGGCCGTCGGGAGGTACCGATCGAGGAGGTCCGCGACGACCTGGGCGCGGCCAACCGAACTCTCTCGGAGCAGGGGTTGCGCGTGCTGGCGTTCGCGGTCCGCCTGCTCGACGGTCGGGAAGAGGCGGTGCAGGCCGACCCGATGTCGTTCGTCGGTGAGCTCATCTTCGTCGGGATGGTCGGCATCATCGATCCGCTTCGCCCGGAGGCCGTCGACTCGGTCCGCACCGCGCGAGCGGCCGGCATCGAGGTCCGCATGATCACCGGCGACCACGCGATCACAGCGTCGGCGATCGGTGCCGAACTCGGTCTCGGGCCGGGCGCGATCGGCGGGGCCGAACTGCACGCCATGTCGGACGAGGAACTGACGGCAGCGTTGCCGAACCTGCACGTCTTCGGCCGCGTCACTCCGCAGGACAAGCTGCGGCTGGCCGACCTCATGCAGCGGAGCGGCGCGGTAGTGGCCATGACCGGCGATGCCGTCAACGACGCCGCGGCCCTGAAGAAGGCCGACATCGGGGTGGCCATGGGCTCGGGCAGCGAGGTCACCAAGCAGGCCGGCAAGATGGTGCTCACGGACGACAACTTCGGGACGTTGATCACCGCGATCAGGTTGGGACGCAGCATCTACGACAAGATCGTGTCCTACATCCGCTACCAGATGTCCAAGCTGTTCTCACTCGTCCTGCTGTTCCTCGTCGCGAGCATCTTCGACATCAACGACGGCGTCGCGCTCACGCCGCTGATGGTGCTGTTCCAGCACTTCTTCATCACCCTCTTTCCGGTTGCGGTCATCATGCTCGACCCGCCACCGCCGAACCTGATGACCAAGACGCCCCGCGACCCCGGGGTGCCGATCGCGAACCGCACGGCGCTACTGCAGTGGCTGGCATATGGCATCCTGCAGTTCGCCGTCACCCTCGCTGCGATGCTCCTCGCTCCCGGCGAGATGAGCCCCACCGCGGCCAACGTCCCGATGACGACCGCATTCGTGGTCTTGTCGTTCGGTTCCATCCTGAGCGGACTCGCCCTGCGCCGAGACCCGGACTCGGGGATGACCGCTCCGGTCCTGAGGGCGCTCGGAATCCTGTCCATCCCCGTCGTCGTCACAGTGTTCGCCGTCGAGGCCGGCTTCCTCCAGGATCTGCTGATGACCACCTCACTGACCGGCGGCCAGTGGCTCGCCTGCGTGGGTTGGTCGCTCCTCGTTCCGGTCGTCATCGAAGGCGAGAAGGTACTGCGGCGACGCCGACGTTCGGCGCCGACGGCCCCCATCCCCGTCGCGGCCGCAGTGGCACCGCAGCGTGTCCATCACCGCTGACAGCGAATCACGATCGCGCACCTACGATCCGGCCGCACGTACGACTCGGGAAGCGGATGACCGAGACTTCGAGCATGTGGGGCCCGAAGGCGCCGGGACACGCCCGCCCGCAGGATGATTCACCGCGGTCGGGCGTGCCGTCGGCTGGTCAGGAAGCCAGGATTCGGGCCTTCTCGGCTTCGAACTCGGCCTCGGTGAGCACGCCCTGCGCCTTCAGCTCGGCGAGGTCCTTCAATGCGGCGATCCGGTCCGTCCCTCCTTGGGCGACGGGCGCGGCCGGGGCGGCGGGCGGCGGGGCGGGTTCAGGCGGATACTGCTCGTAGCGTTCGTATCGCGCCTGCTCCTGCCCCGCCCAGCGCTGGCCCTGTCGCCGGGACACACGGTTGGAGACGGCGGTGGCGGTTCCCGCCACCACGGCCGTGCGGGCGACGCCCCGCAGCAGTCCGGGCATGACGCACTCCTCTGCATACTCGAAGGATCGACGTAGCCGAATCCCTCTGTCTGTTCTCAGCTTTCGGACTCGATCCGATCCAGGGACGACAGGATGCTCTGCACGGGAATCCGGCCCGACGCGACGAGCTGGGCGCCGTTGCGGCGCAGAGCGCGAGCAAAGGGTGCTGCCCACGTGTTCTCGTACACGAGCACAGCCGCCGAACAGCCCGGCTCGAGTGCGGCGCCGGCTTCGGCGAAGTCGGTGTCGTCGAGCAGACCGGAGGCGGCCTCCGCGAACAGCGTGACATCGACCTCGCCTTCGAGCCCGACGTCGGCGATGTCGATCCCGGCGACGGAGCCGTCCGGATCCTTCTGGACGAACGCCAGGTCCAGCACTCGGACGATGCCGCGCTCGACGAGATCGCGCAGCAGGGGCAGCGCCGACCCGTCGGGCGGACGGTCGGCGGGGAACTCGATGACGAGATAGTCGACCGGACCCATCTCGTCGATGTCGGAATCGGTCACCGGGTGCCTCGTTTCAGCGACGGGATCGGTCTTCGGCAGCAGTTCGGGCGGTTTCACGGCGCCACACCCGCATGGTGGCGACGCCGACCGGGGAACGGAGAACCGGTCCACTGCATGTTCGACGATAGCTCGCACATGTCTGCGCGCATCCGGTTTTCGGGCAGGCTGTCTTCGGGCAGGCAACCGGATTGCTCCCGCCTCGTCGCCGAAAGAAGGAGCGCGAGGGGTGCGTGACCGCGCCGATACCGAGAATGGGACGAAAGTCCCTGCTGGACCTGTGCAACCCGGCGCACACTCGACCCGTCAGATCCGTTCGGAGAGGGAGACGACCGTGTCACACAACGTGCATGTCGAACCGGAACCCATGTCCACGAAACAGGCCGTCGCGGCGGGGACGTCGATCGGAGCCGCGGTCATCATGGCCACGATCGGAGTCCTGCAGTTCTTCCAGGGGATTGCGGCGGTCGCCGAGGACGAAGTGATCGTCCAGGGCCAGGAGTACACTTTCAAGTTCGATCTCACGACCTGGGGATGGATCCACATCGTCATGGGTGTCGTGATCGTCGTCGTCGGCATCGCGCTGATCACCGGCGCGACGTGGGCACGGGTGGCGGCCATCATCATCGCCGCGCTGTCCATTCTGGCGAATTTCCTGTGGTTGCCGTACTACCCGTGGTGGTCGATCCTGATCATCGCCTTGGACGTCGTGGTCATCTGGGCGATCTCGACGTGGAACCCCCGAGCCGACTACTACTGACCGCGCCCGGCACCGGGTCGTGCGACGGCGATCCGTCCCGTCGCACGATCCGCGGCGTCGCGCGGGTGGCGTCGATGCAGTCGTTCCTCAGTACTGCATCGACCCCCGCTCCATCGATCACGCCGGTTGCGACGACCGTCGCCGGCCGGAGCCGAACCCGCCGCGTCGTCAACCGGCGAGGGCCGCGGCCATCTCCGCCTTCGGTGCAGGACGACCGGTGAACTGCTCGACCTGGCCGAATGCCTGATGCAGCAGCATCTGCAGGCCGCCCACCACGACGGATCCGTGCGCCGTTGCGGCCTCGGCGAGCGGGGTGGGCCACGGGTCGTAGATCGCGTCGAGGACGAACGGTGCGCGGCCGAGCTGCTGCGCGTAGGGCGCCGCCGCGGCCGCCGGCACGGTGCTCACGAGCGCACCCGCGCTCGCGCACACGTCCGCGAGTTCCGGGGCGTCGAACGGCAACCAACGCGGCTTCATACCTACCGCCTCGGCGCAGTCGAACGTCTCGGCGGCCCGGACCTCGTTGCGGGCGACGACGGTCACCGAGGTGACCCCGAGCTCGGCGAGCCCCACCAGGGCCGGCCGCGCGGTCCCCCCGGCCCCGACCACCACCGCCGAAGCGCCGGCCAGGTCCCCGACGCCGGCGGCGCGCAGCGCGCCGGTGACGCCGTCGACGTCGGTACAGTCGGCCCGCCAGCCGTCCGCGGTCCGCACCAGGGTGTTCGCCGAGCCGATCAGCACGGCCCGGTCGGTGCGCTCGGTGGCGAACTCGAGGGCCGCGAATTTGCCGGGCATCGTCACCGACACCCCGACCCACTCGGGCCCGAGTCCGGACACGAGGGCCGGCAGCTGCTCGCCCGTGCATTCGATGCGTTCGTAGGTCCAGTCCGTCAGACCCAGCGCCCGGTAGGCAGCCAGGTGCAGCAACGGGGACTTCGAATGCGCGATGGGGCTGCCGAGGACCGCGGCCCTGCGGGCGCCGGTCACGATGTCATCTGCCACTGTCGTCATCTGCCACTGTCGAGGATTCCGCTGTCCAGCGCCTGCTGCGTATTCGTCAGGTGTTCGTCGTAGTTGTCGGCGAACAGGGTCGTGCCCTGAGCGTCGATGGTCACGAAGTACGTCCAGTTCCCCGTCTCCGGGTTCTCCACGGCCTGCAGCGCCTCGATGCTCGGCGACGAGATCGGGGTGGCGGGCAGTCCCGGGCTCGCGTACGTGTTCCAGGGGGTGACCTGCGCCCGATCGGCATCGGTCGTCGCCAGCTCGGTTTCGTCGAGGGCGTAGTTGACCGTCGAGTCGAACTGCAACGGCTGCCCGATCTTCAGGCGATTGAGGATCACCCGGGCGACCTTCGCGAAGTCGTCCGGCAGCGCCTCGCGTTCCACGAGGGACGCAGAGACGAGCATCTCGTACGGCGTCAGCCCCACCTTGGCCGCGGCCTGGGTGATGCCCGTCTCGTCGTAGCGCTCGGCGCTGGTGGAGACGAGGTACCGGAGTATGTCCGCGGCCCCGGCAGTGGGATCGAAGTCCCAGCGGCCGGCCGCGATGAGTCCCTCGAGCTGTCGAGTGCGATCGGGCACGTTCGCGACGGCGGCCCGCGCCCATTCCGGCACACCGAGCGCGGCGAGGTCGGTGCTCGCACCCGCGGCGTCGAGTTCCTCGTAGGTCAGACACGTGCGTTGCCCGTCGCGTTCGAGGCAACTGGCCTCCGCGATGAGGGTGTAGATCCCCTTGCGTACCGCGCCGGTGTTGACGTCGCGGATGTCGTGCAACTGCCGGCCCTCGGAGATCACCAGCGCCCCCACCCGGTTCGCGGGGTCGACCAGGGCGGCGACAGCCTCGCGGGCGGGAAGCCGGCTGGCAATCGAGTAGAAGCCCGGCTGCAGCGAGTTCATCCCGGGGTTCTGGACGGCGGCATTGTAGAAGGCGTCGGAGCTGGCGACGATGTCCGCTTCCTTGAAGGCGGCGCCGATCTGCTCGGCGGTGTCACCCGGGTGCACCTGCACGACGACGGCGGGACCGCCCGCACCGGTGTAGTCGGGTGGCAGGTCGGGGCCGGTGAACTTCTGGTAGGCGAAGAATCCGCCGCCGAGGAGCAGAACCAGCACGGCCGCGACGGCGAGCACGCCCACGACCCGGCCGCGTGTGCGGCGGGCCCGGGCCGAGTGGGCGTGGGCCCGGCGGGCCGGGGACATCCCGACAGGTTCGGGGGCGGCGCGATCGGCGGAGTCGGTCCAGTCCCGTCCCGCTGCGGACACCTCGGGGTAGCCGCGCGGATCGTCGTCGACTGCGGCGTACCCGAACTGGTCGTAGCCCGACTCGTCGTAGGTGGGCGGCTGCTCGTGGTCGTCGTGTCGGTAGGTGCCCGGTGCAGGGTCGTATCCGTCGCGGTCGCGGGGATCGTAGTCGCTGGGCCCGTATCCCTGGGGCTCGTAGGTCTGAGCCTCGAAGACCTCGGTTTCGGCACCCGGGTGGTCGGCGGGGTGTCCGCCGTAGGGGCGGAGCTCGGGCTGCGACGGGGTGCCGGGGTCGTACTCGTCGAGCCGGTAGACGTGCTCGGTGGTGGGGGCGTCGTCGAAGGGGTGCCCGCCGGCCGGAGGGGTCGGAGGCTCGTAGCGGTGGCCGCCCCCGGCGGCGGGCGGCGGCGAAGCGTCGGTCCCGTGCCGCGGCCGGTACCACTCGTCCTGCTGGGCGGGCCCGAACCCGGGACGGTCCCCGGAGGCGTGGTCCGCCCCGGTGGACTCGTCGTCCGGCCTCCCGTGCCGGCTCATCGTCCGTTCTCCGGCTTGCCGTCCTCGGCCACGTTCACCACTGCACTCCGCTCGTCCAACCAACCCTGCAAGATGGCGACGGCGGCGGCCTGGTCGATCACCGGCCGCGCACCGCGCGCACTGACTCCGCTCTCGCGGAGGGCCCGCGCCGCAGTGACCGTCGTGAATCGTTCGTCGGCCATCCGCACGGGAATCCCGGTCATCCGCCGACGCAACCGTCCCGCGAAGTCACGGGCCAGTTTCGCGGCCTTGCCGGGCTCCCCGCGCAGGGTCTGCGGCAGACCGACGATAACCTCCACGGCCTCGTACTCCGTGACGATGTCCACAATGCGCCGGATATCCGGCGCGTCGGGCCCGCGTTCCTTCGAGCGCGGCACGGTCTCGACCGGGGTGGCCAGGATCCCGTCGGGATCGGACGAGGCCACACCGATCCGGACACTTCCGACGTCGATGCCGATGCGGCGGCCGCGGCCGGGGTCGTCGACACCCGGACGGTCGGGACCGGCGAAGTCGGCCACGATCAGCCGGCCAGCTCGCTGAGCCGGGCGCGGAACGCGGTCAACGCCGCGGGGATACCGGCGGGGTCGGATCCGGATCCCTGTGCCATGTCGGGCTTGCCACCGCCGCGGCCGCCGATGACCGGCCCGAAGCTCGAGACCAGGTCGCCGGCCTTGATGCCCTTGGCCTGGGCGGCCTTGGTGGTGGCGACGACGAACGGCACCTTGCCGTCGGCCGAACCGAGGAGCAGCACCACGGCGGGCTCGCTGCCGAGCCGGCCGCGGACGTCGGAGGCGAGGCTGCGCAGGTCGTTGCCGGCCACGCCCTCGGGGGCCGCCTCGGCGACGACGAGCAGATCGCCGGTGCGTTCCGCCTTCTCGGCGAACGTGCCGGCCGAAGCGAGCACCGCGGCGGCGCGGGTGCGTTCGAGTTCCTTCTCGGCCGCCTTCAACCGCTCGACCAGGGATTCGACGCGCGCGGGCACCTCCTCGGAGGGCACCTTCAGGGTCGAGGACAGGCCGGCGAGCAGGGCCCGTTCCTTGGCCAGGTGCCGGTACGAGTCCAGGCCGACGTATGCCTCGACGCGGCGCACGCCCGAGCCGACGGACTGCTCGCCGAGCAGAGTGACGGTGCCGACGTGGGAGGAGTGCTCGACGTGCGTGCCGCCGCACAGCTCCATCGAGAACGGGCCGCCGATCTCTACGACGCGGACCTCGTCGCCGTAGTTCTCGCCGAAGAGCGCCATCGCACCCATCTTCTTGGCCTTGTCCAGGTCCGTGACGAAGGTGTTGACCGGGTAGTTCGCCGCGACGGCCTCGTTGGTGACAGCCTCGATGTCGGCCTTCTGCTGCTCGCTGAGCGCTCCGGGCCAGGAGAAGTCGAACCGCAGGTAGCCCGGCTTGTTCAGCGAGCCGGCCTGCACGGCGTTGGGGCCGAGGACTTCGCGCAGCGCGGCGTGGACCAGGTGAGTGCCCGAGTGGCCCTGCGTAGCGCCCTTGCGCCAGGACGGGTCGACCTGCACGAGGACGGCGTCGCCCTCGGTGACCTGACCCTCGAGCACGGTCACCTTGTGCACCCACAGCTGCTTGGCGATCTTCTGGACGTCGTCGACCTTGATGCGCAGACCGCCGGCAGTGATGGTGCCGACGTCGGCGATCTGACCTCCGGCCTCGGCGTAGAGGGGGCTGCGGTCGAGGATCAGCTCGACGTTCTGGCCGGCCTGCGCCGCGTGCAACCGTTCTCCGCCGGTGATGACGGCCAGCACCGTCGCCTCGGTCACCAGTTCGGTGAAGCCGGTGAACTCGGTGGGGCCGCGGTCGAGCAGTTCCTTGTAGACGGTCAGGTCGGCGTGGGCGTGCTTGCGGGCACGGGCGTCGTCCTTGGCGCGCTGACGCTGCTCGGCCATGAGGGAACGGAAGCCGTCCTCGTCGACGGTCAGGCCGGCCTCGGAGGCCATCTCCAGCGTCAGGTCGATGGGGAACCCGTAGGTGTCGTGCAGGGTGAAGGCTTCGGTGCCGCCGAGAACGGACCTGCCCTGGGCCTTCGCGGACTCGACCGCGCCCTCGAACAGCTTGCTGCCGGTGCCCAGGGTCTTGAGGAATGCGGTCTCCTCACCGACGGCGACGGTCTCGATGCGCGAGTAGTCCGTCGCCAGCTCCGGGTAGGACGGGCTCATGGTGTCGCGCACGACGGCCATGAACTCGGCCATCGTCGGCGTGTCGGCGCCGAGCAGACGCGCGGAGCGCACGATCCGGCGCAGCAGGCGGCGCAGGACGTAGCCGCGACCGTCGTTGCCGGGGTTGACGCCGTCGACGATGAGCATCGCGGCGGTGCGGGCGTGGTCGGCGATGACCCGGAAGCGCACGTCCGAGGCGTGGTCGGCGCCGTAGACGCTGCCGGTGAGCTCGGCGGCCTTGTCGATGACCGGGCGCAGCAGGTCGGTCTCGTAGACGTTCTCGACGCCCTGGAGCAGGAACGCGACTCGCTCGACACCCATGCCGGTGTCGATGTTCTTCTTCGGCAGTGGCCCGAGGATCGGGTAGCCCTCCTTGGCCCCGCCCTCCCCGCGCTCGTTCTGCATGAACACGAGGTTCCAGATCTCGATGTAGCGGTCCTCGTCGGCCTCGGGGCCGCCCGGGGCGCCGTATTCGGGGCCGCGGTCGTAGAAGATCTCCGAGCAGGGGCCACAGGGACCGGGGATGCCCATGGACCAGTAGTTGTCCTTCATGCCGCGGCGCTGGATGCGCTCGGCGGGGACGCCGATCTTGTCGTGCCAGATCGAGTACGCCTCGTCGTCGTCCAGATACACCGTCGCCCAGAGCTTCTCGGGATCGATGCCGTAGCCGCCGTCGTCGACGGAGCCGGTCAGCAACGACCACGCGTGCCCGATCGCCTCTTCCTTGAAGTAGTCGCCGAACGAGAAGTTGCCGGCCATCTGGAAGAACGTGTTGTGCCGGGTGGTGATGCCCACCTCCTCGATGTCGAGGGTGCGCACGCACTTCTGCACCGAGGTCGCGGTGCTGAACGGCGGGGTCTGCTGGCCGAGGAAGTAGGGCACGAACGGGACCATGCCGGCGTTGACGAACAGCAGGTTCGGATCGGCCAGGATCAGCGACGCGCTGGGCACCTCGGTGTGGCCGGCCTTCACGAAGTGGTCGAGAAAGCGCCTGCGGATCTCGTGGGTCTGCACGTCGATGGTCCTCTTTGTCTGACGGTGTGGACTACCGTGCCCGTCCGGACACGGCGAATCGGCCATCGTTCAGCCTATCGCGCCGACGTCGGCGGCCGCCGTGAGCATCCGCCGGGCGTGAGCGAAGTATCGTTCGGCCCTGTCGACCGGCGGCCCGAGGCGGCACAGCGACCGTCGACGGACCGGCTGACACCCGGCGGTACGCGCTCAGTCGAACTGCAGCGGCAGCTTCGCGAATCCGCCGATCGGATAGCGGGCGCGCACGGCGGCGCACCCGTCGGCCGGCATGATCCGCGCGGTGCGGCCGAGCAACTCCTCGAACAGCACCCTCAGCTCGAGCCGGGCCAGCGGGGCGCCCGGGCAGTAGTGCACGCCCCGGCCGTAGACCAGGTTGTCGGCGGGGTCGCGGTCGAGCCGGAACTCGTCGGGGTCACCGAAGACCGCCCCGTCCCGGTTCACCGACGCCCACAGCACCTGTACCCGCGCATCGACGGGCAGCGGGCAACCGGCGACCCGGCGCTCGGCAGTTACCCGGCGGCGGCTGGCGACGAACGGCGGGTCGATCCGCAGGATCTCGTCGCTCGCGGCAACGAGCAGCGTCGGGTCCGCCCGCAGCCGGTCCTGCACCTGGGGGTGGTTCGCCAGGAAGCCGGCGACCACGCCGACGCTCGCGGCGATCGTCGACAGCTCGCCGACGGTCCAGTTGCGCACGATCGAGACGATCTCCTCGTCGCGCAGCGGCCGGCCGTCCACGGTTTCGTGCAGCAGTTCGCCCGTGGGATCGGTGACGGGCTCGCCGCGACGGGCGTCGAGCTGGGCGCGGATGTGGCCGTCGAACTCGACGGCGATCGTCGACAGCGCCGTCCGGTCCCCGGCGCGGGTGGCGCGACGATTCTTCTCCGCCCACGCCCGCAGCGGCGCCCGCAGCGCATCGGGCCAGCCCATGAACGCGCACGTGACGTTGTCGGCGAACGGCTCGGCCAGCACGGACATCACCTCGACCGCGCGTCCGCGGGGCAGTGCGGCGGCCAGTTCGGCGGCGACGGCGCGGCAGGCCGGTTCGAACGCGGCGAGCCGCTCGGCGGTGAAATAGCGGTCGACGACGGCGCGGTACGCGCGGTGCCGTTCCCCGTCGAGTCCGTTGGGGATCTGCAGGTGCCGGGACACGGCATTGGAGAACGTCGCGGGGTCGTCCAGGATCCGCACGGCCTCGGCGTGTCCGAAAACGGTCCAGCTGCGGTCACCGTCGTACGCGATCGGCCCGCGGGCCCGCATCGCGTCGTACCCGGCGACCTGATCCGCCTGCACCGCCTCCGAGCGGGGATCCCACTCCGCGTGCGCCGTGTCGATGGTCGCCTCCTCGCCTCGGTGCCCGGATCACGCTAACGCGCGCCGCGCACGATCCGTCGGAGTTTCGGCACCCGCTGTGCCAGCTCGCGCTCGGCGCCGTGGCCGGTCGGGGTGTAGTAGTCGACGCCGACGAGTTCGTCGGGCGCGTACTGCTGTGCCAGCACGCCGTCGGGGTGGTCGTGCGGGTAGCGGTAGCCGACGGCGTTGCCGAGCTTCTGGGCGCCTGCGTAGTGGCCGTCGCGCAGATGCGCCGGCACCGACCCGGACCGGCCGGCCTTGACGTCGGCGATCGCGGCGCCGAGCGCGGCGGTGACCGCACCCGACTTGGGTGCGGTGGCGATGTGGATGGTGGCCTGCGCCAGGGCGAGCTGGGCCTCGGGCATGCCGACGAGCTGCACGACCTGCGCGGCCGCGGTCGCCGTCTGCAGCGCGGTCGGATCGGCCATGCCGACCTCCTCGCTGGCCTGGATCATCAGCCGCCGCGCGATGAACCGCGGGTCCTCCCCCGCGACGATCATCCGCGCGAGGTAGTGCAGCGCGGCGTCGACGTCGGAGCCGCGCAGCGACTTGATGAACGCGCTCGCGACGTCGTAGTGCTGGTCGCCGTCGCGGTCATAGCGCACCGCGGCCTTGTCGATGCTCGACTCGACGGTCGGCAGGTCGATCGTCGCGCCCGTACCGCCGCGGTCGAGGGCGGTCTCGGCGGCCGCCTCGAGGGCGGTCAGCGCGCGGCGTGCGTCGCCACCGGCGAGGCGCACCAGGTGCTCGAGCGCGTCGTCGGTGATCTGCACGCTTCCACCGAGGCCGCGTTCGTCGGTGCGGGCCCGCTCGAGCAGGGCCCGGATGTCGTCGGGGCCCAGCGGTTGCAGCTGCAGCACCAGGGAGCGGGACAGCAGCGGAGCAACGACGGAGAACGACGGATTCTCGGTGGTGGCGGCCACGAGCAGCACGATCCGGTTCTCCACCGCGGCGAGCAGCGCGTCCTGCTGGGTCTTGGAGAAGCGGTGCACCTCGTCGATGAAGAGCACGGTCTGCTCGCCGGCGCTCAGGCGGCGACGGGCCAGGTCGATCACGGCCCGCACGTCCTTGACGCCGGCCGACAGCGCGGACAGTGCCTCGAAGCGTCGACCGGTGGCGCCGGAGATGAGGGAGGCCAGGGTGGTCTTGCCGGTCCCGGGCGGGCCGTAGAGCACGACGGACGCGGCGCCGGAGCCCTCGACGAGGCGGCGCAGCGGCGCGCCGGGGGCGAGCAGGTGCTGCTGGCCGACGACTTCGCTCAGGTCGGCCGGGCGCATGCGGGCGGCGAGCGGTGCGTTCGGTCCGCCGCCGCGGGGCGGACGCGCCGCCGGTTGCGCGGGGTCGGGTTCGGGTTCGGCCGGGCGGGGGGCCTCGAACAAGGCGTCCGGGCCGGTGGGTTCCTCCGCTCCGAAGAAGGTGCTCACCCCACGAAGCTACCGTCCCGTCCCGACGGCGGTCCGGGCCGACGGGACCGTGAACCGACCGTGAACGTTCAGGACGTTCGGCTGTGGTGCTTGCTCATCGCCGGGCACGCTGGTCTGATCGTCCGGTGCCCCCCACCGAACCTCGTGCCGTGTCGCGACGGACCGCGCTGCGCGCGGGCGGCGCCGTCCTCGGCGCCGCGGCCCTCGCGGCCGTCTGCGCCTCCCCCGCCTCGGCGCAGAACTCCGTGTTCGCACACGGCGTCGCCTCCGGCGACCCGCTGCCCGACCGGGTGATCCTGTGGACCCGCGTGACCCCCGCCCCGGACGCCGTGCCGGGTTCCGGCCTCGGCGCGGCGACGGCGGTCCGCTGGGAGGTCGCCACCGACGGCGATTTCCGCGACGTGGTGGCCTCGGGGTCCGTGACCACGTCCCCGGTGTCCGACCACACCGTCAAGGTCGACGCGACGGGCCTGGAACCGGACACCGCCTACGTCTACCGGTTCACCGCCGGCGACGTGTCCTCCCCCGTCGGCCGTACCCGCACCGCGCCGGGGCCGGACACGGACCCGGACCGCCTGCGGTTCGCGGTGGTGTCGTGCTCGAACTGGGAGGCCGGGTTCTTCGGCGTCTACCGGCATCTGGCGGCGCGCCCGGACCTCGATGCCGTCGTGCACCTCGGCGACTACCTGTACGAGTACGGCACGGGCGAGTACGCCGCCGGTGACCGGGTGGTGCGCCCGCACGATCCGCGACACGAGATCGTCACCCTGGCGGACTACCGGATCCGGCACGGCCAGTACAAGAGCGATCCCGACCTGCAGCGATTGCACGCGCTGGTGCCGTGGATCGTGGTGTGGGACGACCACGAGAGCGCCAACGACGCCTGGTCCGGCGGCGCGGAGAATCACGATCCGGCCGTCGAGGGAATCTGGGCGGACCGGCGGGCCGCGGCCCTGCAGGCGTACCTCGAATGGCAGCCCGTCCGGCCGGGCGGCACCACCGACGCGCCCCGGTTGTACCGGCGGCTGCAGTTCGGGAGCCTGGCCGAGTTGTCGATGCTGGATCTGCGCAGCTACCGATCCGAGCAGGTGAACGGGCGCCGCCTCGACGACCCGGAGCGCACCATCACCGGCGCCGAGCAGATGGCGTGGCTGACCGCGGGCGTCGCCAGTTCGGGCACGCGATGGCAGCTCGTCGGGAACCCGGTGATGATCGCACCCGTGCTGCTGCCGCCGCTGGACGAGCGGACCACGGCGGCGCTGACCGCCGTCGCGGGGATCCCGGCTGCGGGGGCGCCGTTCAACGTCGACCAGTGGGACGGCTACCCCGCGGACCGGCGACGGCTGCTCGACGCGATTCGCGCCTCCGGCCGGGACGTGGTGTTCCTCACCGGCGACATCCACTCGTCGTGGGCCGCCGACATCCCTGTCGACGCCGCGAACTATCCGGGCGCAGGCACCGTGGCCACCGAGCTCGTGGTGCCCTCGGTGACCTCGGCGAACATCGACGAGTTGCTCGGCGTCGCGCCGCGCACCGTCTCCCCGTCGATCGAGGCGGCGGTACAGGCGACGAATCGCCACATCGGGTACGTCGAGCTGGATTCGCACGGCTTCGGAATCCTGGACGTGACCGCCGACGCGGTGCAGATGGACTGGTTCTACGTCCTCGATCCGACCGACCCGGGGACCGGCGCGCGGTACGGCACGAGCCGACGGGTCGCAGCCGGCACGCCGCGGCTCGCCCCGGCCGGCCCGCTCGACCCCGGTGCGCACCGCCGGGCGGACCGGCCGTGAGGCGGCCCGCCGGGGCGATCGACCGGCGCACGATGCTCGCGGGCACGGCCGTGCTGGCCGGCGCGGCCCTGATCGGCGCGGCACCGGCGAGGGCGGCCACGTCGGCGCTGGTTCCGGACGCGGACGTGCACGTTCTCGTCGTCGACGGGATGCGTCCGGACGAGCTCGCGCCGGGTCTCACGCCGCATCTCGTGGCGCTCGCCGACGCCGGCACCCGGTACACCGCGGCCCGGGCGATTCCGGTGGCCGAGACGCTGCCCAACCATGCGGCGATGATGACCGGTGTGCTGCCGCACCGGAACGGGGTGCCCGCGAATTCGGTCTTCGACCCGGCGCTCGGACGCACCCGGGACCTGGATCGGCCGGCCGACCTGCGCGCCGCCACGGTGCTCGACCGGTTGCCCCGCGAACTGGGGTTGACGACGGCGAGCGTGCTGTCCAAGCGGTACCTGCACGGCTTGTTCGGCGGTCGCGCGTCGGTGGCGTGGGATCCGGTGCCGCTGCTCCCGCTCACCGAGCACGCCCCGGACCGGTTCACGGTCGACGCGCTGATCTCCGTGGTGGACGAGCGGTCTCCGCGGTTCACGTTCACCAATCTCGGCGATGTGGACCGCGTCGGGCACCTGGACGTGCTCGGCGCGTCACTGCGGCTCGCCCGGACGGCGGCTCTGCGCTCGGCGGACGAGCAGGTGGCGCGGTTCGTCGAGTTCCTGCGCGCGACAGGGCGGTGGGAACGCTCGGTGCTGATGGTGCTGGCCGACCACGGGATGGACTGGTCGGCGCCGGACCAGGTGATCGGACTCGTCGACGTGCTCGGCGCCGACCCGCTGCTCGCCCGCTCGGTGCGCACCGCGCAGAACGGTGGCGCGAACCTGCTGTACTGGGTCGGCGATCCGGCGGCCCGTCTCGAGGCGGTCGCGCGGATGCGGGAGGTGACCTCCGCCGTGCCGGGCGTGGCCGAGTTGTACACGGGAGCGGATCTGGGTCTCGGGGCGGCCGCGGGCGATCTGGTCGCGCTGTGCGACGCGGGGTGGCGGTTCTCCGATCCGAGCCCGCTGTCGAATCCCATCCCGGGCAATCACGGTCACGCCGCGACCGTCGAGATCCCGTTCTTCGTCGCCGGCGGGCACGCCAGCCTCCACCGGGGCTCGACGGTCTCCGACCCCGTCCGCACCCTCGACGTCGCCCCGACGGTCGCGGCGCTGTTCGGGCTGGCCGAGCCGCCGGGCGGCTGGGACGGCCGCGCGGCGACGCACGCCTTCGCCGGGTGAGTTCGATGGCCCCTCCCCCCTTCCACCGCCCGCCGCCGCGCGTGACAATGGAAGGGCAGTAACCGTTTTCAACGGAGGAGGCAGTGATGACCACCGCACGCGACATCATGCACCGTGACGCGGTCTGCATCGGTGAACACGACACCCTCGAGACCGCGGCCCGGCGGATGCGGGAACTGGATATCGGCGCGTTGCCGATCTGCGGCGACGACAATCGGCTCCACGGCATCATCACCGACCGCGACATCGTGCTCGAGTGCGTGGCAGCGGGCGGCGACCCGCGTTCGATGACGGCCGGTGCGCTCGCCCACGGCAAGCCCTACGTGGTCGACGCGGACGCGGACGTCGGCCGGGTCCTGACGGTGATGGAGGAACACCGCATCCGCAGGCTGCCCGTCGTCGAGGAGCATCGGCTGGTGGGGATGATCAGCGAGGCCGACCTGGCCGTGCATCTGCCCGAGTCGGAGGTGGGCCGGTTCGTCGAGGCGATCTGCGCACGCACCGCTCCGTAATCCTTCGAGCCTCCCGCGCCGGAGCCTTTCGAGCGTCCCGCTCCGGGGCGCTCCGGGCGTGGTGTGGTCAGTCGCCGACGCGCTGCTCGAGCCGGTCGAGGACGTCCCGGGCATGCCCGGCGACGTCGTCGTGTCCGGCGTCGCCGGCGAAGTCGGCGAGCAGCGACCAGCGGGTGCGCAGCGCGTCGGTCCACGGCACCGACAGATGGTGGTCACGCACCGCAGCGATGCGGGCCGGGTCCTCGGGAACGAACAGGTAGGTGCTCAACCACACCCACGCGAGCTGTGCGTCGAGCAACCGCTCGGCGAGCACCTCGTCGAAGCCGAGCGAGGGCCACATGCCCACCACCTCGGCGCGCCACGCGTCGGCTATCGCGCGGGCCCGCTCGAGGGTGAGCGGTGCCTTGCACAGGCAGGCCGGGAAGGAGGTCAGGGCATAGGCGATGTCGAGGGTGGCGTCGCGGAAGCCGCCCCATTCGTAGTCGAGGAACTGCACGCCCTCGTCCCCGACGACGATGTTGTCCGGGCACAGATCCGAGGGACTGAACGCCCGGAACCGGCCGGCGGTGAACAGCTTCGCGGCCCGCTCGGCGCGGTCGATCACGCTCTGCGGCACCTCGAACCCGAACTCGGTGGCGAAGCGGTCCGGCACCCCGCGGAGCGCGCCGGTGGCCTGCTCGACGACGGCGTCGGCGAAGTGCGCCACCTCGGCGCGACGCAGCAGCGCGGCGAAGTCCTCGTCGCGCCCGACGGTCGCGGCGTGCATCCGGCCGAGGGCCTGGGCGAAGGCCATGAGGGTGTTGGTGACCGTGTCGGTGTCGTCGCTGCGCAGCAGCGTCGCGATCGGAGTGGCGTCGCCGAGATCGCTGAGCACGAGCAGACGGGATTCGAAGTCGTAGGCCAGGAGTTCGGCGCCGGGCCGGTCGTCCTTGGGCAGGGCGGTAGCGAACTGGTAGGACACCGCCTCCCGGAGGAACGCGACCTCGTCGTCGGTGGCGGCACCGCGGAAACCCACCTGCCGGTTCGCGCGTGGCGGCACCTGCTTGAGCACGAGGGTGCGCGGCAGGGAGAACGGGTTCGCCGCGACCCGCACGCGCAGGACCACCGAGCGGCCGCTGCCGCCGAGATCCACCGGATCGGCCAAGGTCACGGGTGCGCCGGTGCGCCGGGTCAGCAGCTTCTCCGCCGCCTCCACCACTTCCGACATGGGCTCCGCCAATGTTGCAGTCATCGCCTGACAATCTACCCGGTTCGGACGACGATCAGTTCGTGCACGAACCGCATCTTGACCGAAACGTGCGTGGGCAGCACGAACGGATGCCGGTCCCGTGACCCGGTGCACCTCTTACTTCCCGGCCGGCTTCGGCTCCGGCTTGAAGTCGATGCCCGAGTCCTTGCGCTGTTCGGCGGTGATGGGCGCCGGGGCGTCGGTCAGCGGATCGACGCCACCCCCGGACTTCGGGAACGCGATGACCTCGCGGATCGAGTCCGCGCCGGCGAGCAGGGCGGTGATGCGGTCCCAGCCGAAGGCGATGCCGCCGTGCGGCGGCGCGCCGTACTTGAACGCCTCGAGCAGGAAGCCGAACTTCTCGTTCGCCTCCTCCTCGGAGATTCCCATCACCTTGAACACCCGCTGCTGGACGTCCATGCGGTGGATACGGATCGAGCCGCCGCCGATCTCGTGACCGTTGCACACGATGTCGTACGCGTAGGCGAGCGCCGAACCGGGGTCGGTGTCGAACGTGTCGAGGTGCTCGGGCATCGGCGAGGTGAAGGCGTGGTGCACCGCGGTCCACGCGGAGGTGCCCAGCGCCACGTCGCCGGACGCGGTGGCGTCGGCGGCCGGCTCGAACAACGGGGCGTCGACGACCCACACGAACTTCCAGTCGTCGGGATCGATGAGATCGAGCTTGCGGGCGATCTCGCCGCGCGCGGCACCGAGCAGCGCACGCATGGGCTTGGTGGGGCCGGCGGCGAAGAAGATGCAGTCCCCCGGCGCTGCACCGACGTGCGCGGCCAGCCCGGCCCGCTCGGTGTCGGTGAGGTTCTTCGCGACCGGTCCGGACAGCTCGCCGTCCTCACCGACCAGTACGTACGCCAGGCCCTTCGCACCCCGCTGCTTGGCCCACTCCTGCCAGGCGTCGAGCTGGCGCCGCGGCTGGCTCGCACCGCCGGGCATGACGACCGCACCGACGTACTCGGCCTGGAAGACCCGGAAGGTGGTGTCCTTGAAGAACTCCTTGCACTCGACCAGTTCGAGACCGAAACGCAGGTCGGGCTTGTCCGAGCCGAAGCGGCGCATCGCCTCGGCGTAGGTCATGCGCGGGATCGGTGTGGTCAGCTCGTGGCCGATCAGGCGCCACAGCGCGTGCAGGATCTCCTCGGCGAGCAGGATCACGTCGTCCTGGCCCACGAAGGCCATCTCGATGTCGAGCTGGGTGAACTCCGGCTGACGGTCGGCGCGGAAGTCCTCGTCCCGGTAGCAGCGGGCGATCTGGTAGTAGCGCTCGATGCCGCCGGCCATCAGCAGCTGCTTGAACAGCTGCGGCGACTGCGGCAGCGCGTAGAAGCTGCCGGGCTGCAACCGGGCCGGCACCACGAAGTCGCGTGCGCCCTCGGGGGTGGAGCGCGTCAGCGTCGGAGTCTCGACCTCCACGAAGCTGTGGTGGGCGAGCACGGCACGCGCGGCGGCGTTGACCTTGCTGCGGAGCCGGATCGCCTTGCCGGGGCCCTCGCGTCGCAGGTCCAGGTAGCGGTACTTGAGGCGGGCTTCCTCCCCGACCTGGTCGTCGAGCTGGAACGGCAGCGGTGCGGCCTCGTTGAGCACCTCGAGCTGCGTCGCGTTCACCTCGACGGCGCCGGTGGGGATGTCGAAGTTCTGGTTGCCCTCGGGGCGGACCTCGACGACCCCGACGACCTTGATGCAGTACTCGGCGCGCAGACGGTGTGCCTGCTCGAGGACGTCGCCCTCGCGGAAGACGACCTGCGACACGCCCGACGCGTCGCGCAGGTCGATGAAGATCACCCCGCCGTGGTCGCGGCGCCGGGCCACCCAGCCGGTGAGGGTGACGGTCTGCTCGGCGTGCTCGGCTCGCAACGAGCCGGCGAGATGGGTGCGCAGCACGGAATTCCTTTCGAAACAACTTTGGCGAGGGACGTCGTCGCTGCAATCCTACGAAAGGCACATATCCGCCGAGGACACCCGTACCCGATCGGCCGTGCCAAGCTGAACCGGTCGGTCACCCTGCGACGAGAAAGCGAAGGCGGCGATGACGTTCAACGAGGGCGCGCGGATGGAGGGCGGCCGGATCCAGCTCGGCGGCGGGGGCAGCCCCGGCGGGCGGATCGCGATCGGCGGTGGCGCCGGCGGCCTCGTGGTGCTGATCCTGGCACTGCTGTTCGGGGGTGACCCCGGTTCCCTGCTCGGCAGCGGCGCCCCGGAGCAGTCCGGACAGTACGGTTCGGGCACCCTCGAGGGCTGCGAGACGGGTGCGGACGCCAACGCGAGCGTCGACTGCCGCGTCCAGTTCACCGTCGGCAGCCTCGACGCGGTGTGGGAACAGCAGCTCGGTCGGCAGACCGGCGTCGAGTACGTCCGGCCCGACGTCGTGCTGTTCTCCGGCGCGGTCGCGACGGGCTGCGGCAACGCCACGAGCGACGTCGGCCCGTTCTACTGCCCGGCCGACCGGACCGCGTACTTCGACACCAGCTTCTTCCAGGATCTGGTCACCCGGTTCGGTGCCAACGCGGGCCCGCTCGCGCAGGAATACGTCGTCGCGCACGAGGTGGGTCACCATCTGCAGAACCAGCTCGGCGACCTCGGCCGCGCGCAGGCCGATCCGCGTGGCGCCGACTCCGGGGCGGTCCGCACCGAACTGCAGGCCGACTGCTACGCCGGCGCGTGGGCGTACCACGCCGACAAGCAGCCGGATCCGAACACCGGGCAGCCGTTCCTGCAGCCGCTCAGCGACCAGGACATCCGCGACGCCCTGTCGGCGGCCTCCGCCGTCGGCGACGACCGGATCCAGGCCTCCGCCGGCGGGCGGGTCAACCCCGAGGGCTGGACGCACGGCTCGTCCGAACAGCGGCAGAAGTGGTTCCTCGCCGGGTACACGACGGGGCAGATCGCGGCGTGCGACACGTACACGGCGCGGGACCTGGACAACCCGCCGGCGCTGCGCTGACGCCGCCTCGCACCGCGGGGATTCCGTACCCGGAACGCGGTGCGCGTGCCATGCTCGAGGGGTCCGCACCGGTACGAGGTGACCTGCCGTGGAATGGTACGACGCCGAGGGGTATTCGCTGGGACGGTTGCTGTGCACGCGCGCGCTCGCCCTGGTCTACCTCGTCGCGTTCCTCGTGGCGCTCAATCAGTTCCGGGCGCTGCTCGGATCCGCCGGCCTGACGCCGATCCCCCGCTTCCTGAGCGCGACGTCGTTCGGGCGTGCCCCGAGCGTGTTCCACCTGCGCTACTCGGACCGTCTCTTCGCGGCGGTCGCCGGTCTCGGCGCGGTCCTGGCCGCCGCGACGGCCCTCGGGGTGACGGACCGGCTGCCGCTGATCGCCTCGATGCTCGTCTGGTTCCTGATGTGGCTGCTGTACCTGTCGATCGTCAACGTCGGTCAGGTCTGGTACTCGTTCGGCTGGGAATCGTTGCTGCTCGAGACCGGATTCCTGGCGATCTTCCTCGGCAACGCGGACACCGCCCCGCCGCTGCTGGTCCTGATCCTGCTCCGCTGGCTGCTGTTCCGGCTCGAGTTCGGCGCGGGCCTGATCAAGATGCGCGGCGACCGGTGCTGGCGGGATCTGACGTGCCTGTACTACCACCACGAGACCCAGCCGATGCCGGGCCCGCTGAGCTGGTACTTCCATCGTCTGCCGAAGCCGCTGCACCGGGTCGAGGTGGCCGGGAACCATGTCACCCAGCTGGTGGTGCCGTTCTTCCTGTTCGCGCCGCAGCCGATCGCGGGGATCGCGGCGTCGATCATGATCGTCACCCAGCTGTGGCTGGTGGCCAGCGGGAACTTCTCCTGGCTGAACTGGCTGGCGATCGTGCTGGCGCTGTCGGTGATCCCCGACGACTGGTGGGAGCGTCTGCTGCCGCTCGAGCCGGGCACGGGGTACGGGCCGACACCGACGGTGTTCGTGGCCGCGGTCCTGGCCCTGACCGGGGCGGTCGCGGTGCTGAGCTACCTGCCGGTGCGGAACATGCTCTCCCACCGGCAGGCGATGAACGCCTCGTTCAATCGATGGCACTTCGTCAACACCTACGGCGCGTTCGGCAGCATCACCCGGCACCGGCACGAGGTGATCGTCGAGGGCACCTCGGATCGGGACGTCGGTCCCGGCACCGTGTGGCGTGAGTACGAGTTCAAGGGCAAGCCCGGCGACGTGCACCGCCGGCCCCGTCAGTACGCGCCGTACCACCTACGGCTGGACTGGTTGATGTGGTTCGCTGCGCTGTCCCCCGACTACGCGCGGTCCTGGTTCGGGCGGCTGCTCGAGAAGCTGCTGACCAACGACGAGCAGGTGACGGCGTTGCTGCGCCGTAATCCGTTTCCCGACGAGCCGCCGCGGTGGGTGCGGGCCCGGTATTTCAGTTATCGGTACACCACGCGGCGCGAGCGCCGGGAGACCGGCGCGTGGTGGGTGCGTGAATACATCACCGAGTACATGCGACCGGTGACCCTGGCCGAGGGCGACGTCGGCTGAAACTGCCGCGACGGCGACGTTACCGATTGTTTGTTTTCCGAAATCGAGATATTTACCCGCGGGAATTCACAAGAAGGCGGCCTGCGGTTGTGCAACCGCAGGCCGCCTGCTCGTCGAGTCTGCGGTTGTGCAACCGCAGGCCGCCTGCTCGTCGAGTCGAGCCTACGCAGCAGCCTCGGAGCTGCCGGCGGCCTCAGCCGAACCCGAGAAGAAGTCGAGCGCGTCGAAGAGCGTCGACACGGCGTCGAAGAATTCGCTGAGGAAAGCGAGGTCCATTAGGTAACTCCATTTCTGATGCTGTACACGGCGGTGCGGGTCGCGCACCGGCTCAATTGTTACCGGAGGCTCCGAGCGTCTGCAATTCGAGACACAATCCGGCAGATACGACGTTCCGCGGAATTCCCGCAATACGGACCGCGGTGGCAATGCCCGTCGCGTCGCAATTCACGCAGGTCGTCCCGCTTCGGGGCGCGCAATCGGCGCCGCACACAATTCGTCGACGGCGGCGGAGAATCCTTCGGCCACGATCTCGAGATCGGGAACGAGCACCGCGTCCGCAACCAGATCGATATTCAGCCGGCCCGCGTAGGAGAGGACGCCGACGGCGAGCCCGACATTGCCCTGCACCACCCCGATCTGGAACATCTCGCGGATGCGGGCACCGGCGAAGTGCAGCGGCACGGGCGGGCCGACCAGATTGCTGACGAACAGGTTCACCAGTCGTTGACGCCGCATGACCCGCACCGTCCAGCGCTGGAGCAGCCGGCCCCCGGGCTGCAGCGGCGGCTCCCGCCGGAGCCGGGCCGTCTCGCGGGCAATCGCCGCGAGGCGGGCGGCGACCGATCCGGCGCCCACCGGAAGGGCCACGAGCAGGATCCCGACCCGATTTCCCGGGCTCCGGTCCTCGGCGGTACGCAACGACGCCGCCACCGACGCCGTCAGCACCAGGTCCGGGTCGCGTACGCCGCGTGCGTCGAGGAGGCGCCGCACGCCGGCCGCGACGGCGGCGAGTACGACGTCGTTGACCGTCGCTCCGTGCGCGTGGGCGACGCGACGGATCTCGGCGAGGTCGCAGCGCACCAGGCTCAGCCGGCGGTGTGGTCCGACGGGACCGTCGAACGGTACCCTCGGGGCCTTGCTGCGCCGCACGAGCGCGCGCACCTGCCGCATCCGCAGGGCGGCCCGTCGCGCCGCCACCGTCGGCCGCACCGCCCGGATCCGATGCCGCGCGGCCGTGGTCCGGCGGCGCAGGTTGTCGCGGACGAGGGCGTGCACCGAGGGCACCTGCACCGGGGTGGGCACGGGAACCTGCCCCTCGTCGGCCGGCCCCTCGTCGGCCGGCACGGAGGCGGTGTCGAGGAGCGCGCCGAACAGTTCGAGGGCGGCGATACCGTCGGCGACCACATGGTGCAGCCGCACGAGCAGCGCGATCGTCTCGTCGTCGCGACCGGTGAGCAGCCACATCTCCCACAGTGGCCGCGACCGGTCGAGGCGCGGCTCGTCGAGTTCCGCGCACGCGCGCACCAGGGCTGCCTCGTCGCCGGGCGCGGGCAGGGCGCGGGTCCGGACGTGGTACGAGATGTCGAAGCGCGGGTCGTCGACCCACACCGGCGGTCCGGCACCCGGCGGCGGCCGGTGCAGCCGCTGGCGCAGCCGCGGTGCTCGACGGGTGCGGCGCTCGACGTGGTCGCGGATCGCCGCCAGGCGGAGCCGTCCGGCTGCATCGCACAGCGGCGTCCCATCCACGACGACGAGCGCCGCCACGTGCATCGGCACCCCGCGGTCCTCGACGCGCAGGTTGCCCACGTCGAGCGGACTCAGCCGCTCGAACCGGGGCCGCTGCTCCGCCATGGATTCGTCCTGCCGTCGTGGCCGCGCGGGGCCCGGGGACCGCTCAGCGCCCCCCGGGGCGTCTCGGTGGCATCTTCGTCGCCAGGACCGCGGCCTGGGTGCGGCGCTCCACACCGAGCTTGGCCAGCAGCCGCGACACGTAGTTCTTCACCGTCTTCTCGGCCAGGAACATCCGTTCGGCGATCTGACGGTTGGTCAGCCCCTCGCCGAGCAGCGCGAGCAGGTTCCGCTCCTGCTCGGTCAGGTTCGCGTACGGGCCGTCGCCGCCGCTGGTGTCGGCGCGCAGCTTCGCCATCAGCGTGGTCGCGGCGCGGCTGTCGAGCAGGGACTTGCCGGCGCCCACGTCCCGCACGGCCCGGATCAGCTCGGTGCCGCGGATGTCCTTGAGCGCGTATCCGCTCGCGCCGGCGAGGATCGCGTCGAGCATCGCCTGCTCGTCGGTGAACGAGGTCAGCATCAGGCAGCGCAGTTGCGGCATCTGTGAGAGCAGCTCCCGGCACAGCTCGATGCCGTTGCCGTCCGGGAGCCGGACGTCGAGCACGGCCACGTCGGGTTCCGCGGCCGGAACCCGGACGAGGGCCTCGCCGTACGACGACGCCTCCCCCGCGATCGTCAGGTCGGGATCCGTGGTGAGCAGATCCGCGATGCCACGGCGGACCACCTCGTGGTCGTCGACGAGAAAGACCCTGACCATGCGGCAGCCTCCAATCCCCGGACAGCACGGTACCGCACGGTGAGCCCGCTCACACCGGCTCGGACCGGGCGGTCGACGGCCGCAGAACGATCAGCTGCCCGCTCCGGGCCACCACGGCAGCGTGGTGCGCCGCCCGCTGATGTGCTCGACGTCGATGACGAGGAGCGGATCCGTCGGGCCGATGCCCCACGGCACACCGTGGTCGCCGTCGAATCCGAGGAGGCCGTCGGTGCCCCGCACGAGCCGGGCGCGGCCGATCGCGACCACGCTCCATCCCGTCCGGACCGCCTCCTCGAGCTGCTCGGCATGGAAGGCGAGCAGCCCGCCGTCGAAGCGCTCGAACCACCCGTCGTCCCCGGTGGGAACGACGATCTCGCCGTTCGGGGCGGCAAAGGTCACCGGATGCACCGCCGGCAGTGCGCCGTCGGTGTAGACCAGACGGCCGGTCGGCACCGAGCGCAACAGCGCCATGCACCGCCCCGGGGGGAGCGGGGATTCCGGACCCGTCGTCATCCTGGACCTTCTTCACCTGTGGAGACGTTCTCCGACTCCACAGTGGTCCGTCGTGTCCGCAAGCAGCAGGGTCGAAAGTCGTCACCGTGGGGGCGCAAGTCACCGCGGCGGCGGCGGTCCGCGGATTACCCTCGGCACAATGGGAGAAACCGGGCCTTCCGAAGCGGCCGGGGCGGGGCCCGGGGCCCGGGATCCACTGAAGGGGTGAGCGATGGCTGCCGACGAGGAACCGTCGCTCTCGGGCACGCTGTCCCAACTGCGGCTGCGGGAGCTGCTCGCGGAGGTCCAGGACCGCATCGACCAGGTGATCGTCGCGCGCGATCAGATCGACGGGCTGCTCGAGGCCGTGCTCACGGTCGCGTCCGGCCTCGAGCTCGAGGCGACGCTCGCACGCATCGTGCACGCGGCCATCGAACTCGTGGACTGTCGTTACGGCGCCCTGGGCGTGCTCAATCGCCGTGGCGACGGACTGCAGAACTTCGTGTACGAGGGCATCGACGAGGACGCTCGCGCGTCGATCGGCGACCTCCCCACCGGTCACGGCCTGCTCGGGCTGCTGATCGAGCAACCGAAACCGATCCGTCTCGACAACCTGGCCCAGCACGTGGCCTCGTCCGGCTTCCCGGACCACCACCCGCCGATGCGGACCTTCCTGGGTGTCCCGGTCCGGGTGCACGGGGAGGTGTTCGGCAATCTCTACCTCACCGAGAAGGCGAACGGCCAGTCCTTCACCGAGGACGACGAGGTGATCGTGCAGGCCCTCGCGGCCGCGGCGGGCATCGCGGTGGACAATGCGCGCCTGTTCGAGGAGGCCCGGCTGCGGCAGCGCTGGCAGGAGGCCACGAGCGAGATCCGGGCGGAACTACTGGCCGATACCGCCCCGCAGGACGTGCTCGACCTGATCGCCCGGCGCGCGCTGGTGCTGGCGGAGGCGGACCACGTCCAGATCGCCCAGCCCGAGGACACCGACGTGCCGCCGGAGGAGGTCTCGGCCCTGGTCGTCACCGCGTACGCCGGTTCGGACCCCGCGGCGTTCGAGGGCAAACGGATCCGGGTGGAGGGCACCGCGACCGGGGTCGTGTACCGGGGCGGGCGACCGCTCCAGGTCACGGAGTTCGACGGCGACGGCGACCGGCACGGACCGGCGCTGCTGCTGCCCCTGCGTGCCTCGGCCGACACCGTGTCGGGGGTGCTGTCGGTCGTTCGCACCGCGGGTCGGGAACCCTTCGACGACCGTCAGCTCTTCCTCGCCACGTCCTTCACCGACCAGGCGGCGCTCGCGCTGAAGCTGGCCGACGACCAGCGGCGACTCAATTCCCTGACCGTGTTCGCCGACCGGGACCGGATTGCGCGGGATCTGCACGACCATGTCATCCAGCGGTTGTTCGCCCACGGCCTGAACCTGCAGAGCACGCATGCCCGCACCCGCTCCCCGGAGATCCGCGGGCGCCTGGCCGACATGATCGACGACGTGCAGAGCATCATCACCGATGTGCGCACCGCGATCTTCGACCTGCACAGCGGGCCGGAGAGCGGCCGGCAACTGCGCCAGGCCCTGCAGGACATCGTCGCCGAACAGACCGCCGATGCGGGCCTGCGCACCGTGGTGCGCATGTCGGGGCCGCTCAACGTCATCACCGGTCCGCTCGCCGACCACGCGGAGGCGGTGCTGCGGGAGGCGATGAGCAACGTGGTGCACCATTCCGGCGCGGACACCGTCACCGTCACGTGTCGGTCGACGACTACCTCACCCTCGACGTCACCGACAACGGCATCGGTCTTCCGGCCACCGTCGCGCGCAGTGGACTGCACAACCTCGCCTCCCGGGCGGAGGACGCCGCCGGCACCTTCGCCGCTGCCGCGCTCGCCACCGGTGGCACCCGTGTGCTGTGGTCGGCTCCCCTGCCCGAGGACTGAGCTCGCGCCGCCGCGATGCGAGCATGGCCCGCCCCCGCCGCTCACCCGGGTACCGCCACCCAGTTCAGCGGCCTCTCCCGTTCAGCGGCCTCTCCCCGTTCAGCGGCCTCTCCCGTTCAGCGGCGCACCCGGGCGTTGAGCCGGGCCGCCTGGCGGGTCAGGTGGTCACGCTCGGCGAGGTTCGGAGCCTTCCGGGCTGCCTCGGCGTACAACCGCGCCGCCGTCGCCGGGTCGCCGGCACGCTCGTGGAGGTACGCCGCCACCGCGCTATAGCGGGGCAGCGAGTCGTCCAGCGCCGCGAGCGCGGCGAGGCCGGCCTGCGGCCCGTCCGCCTCACCCACGGCCACCGCACGGTTGAGCCGGACGACCGGGTTGTCGGTCAGCCGGACGAGCTCGTCGTACCACTCGACGATCTGCACCCAGTCGGTCTCCTCGGCGCTGGGGGCATCGGCGTGGAGTGCCGCGATGGCCGCCTGGGCCTGGAACTCGCCCAGCCGGTCACGGGCGAGCGCCGCCTGCAGGATCTCGACACCCTCGGCGATCGACTCGGTGTCCCATCGGTTGCGGTCCTGCTCGGCGAGGGGCACCAGACTGCCGTCGGGTGCCGTCCGGGCGGCGCGCCGGGCGTGGTGGAGCAGCATGAGAGCGAGCAGCCCCGCCACCTCGGGATGGTCGATCGCGGCGGCGAGCTGCCGGGTGAGCCGGATGGCCTCGGCCGCGAGATCGACGTCGCCGGAGTACCCCTCGTTGAAGACGAGATAGAGCACGCGCAGCACGGTGGCGACGTCGCCGGGCCGGTCGAACCGCACCCCGGAGACGGTGCGCTTGGCCCGGCTGATGCGCTGCGCCATGGTCGCCTCGGGCACCAGATACGCGCGGGCGATCTGACGGGTGGTCAGTCCGCCGACGGCACGCAACGTGAGGGCGACCGCGGACGACGGCGTCAGCGACGGGTGGGCACACAGGAAGTAGAGCTGGAGAGTGTCGTCCACCGCAGGAACAGGCGCCGGCTCGGCGCCGTGACCGCTCGGCCGGCTTCGCTCCGCGTAGACGAGGTCCTCGCGGCGCCGGCGGGCGCCGTCCGTGCGGGCGGCGTCGAGGAACCGGCGCCAGGCCACCGCGATCAGCCAGCCCTTCGGGTCCCGGGGTGGGTCGGCCGGCCAGGTGCGGATCGCCTCGACGAGCGCGTCCTGCACGGCGTCCTCGGCCGCCGCGAAATCTGCTCCGCGGCGGACGAGGATTCCGAGCACGCTGGGCACGAGAGTGCGGAGTTCGAGCTCGTTCACCGGACGGTCACTCCGTCACGTTGGGCGGTACCGTCAGGAAGGGGCGCACCTCGAGCCACTCGTGGATCGGCTTTCCCCCGGCGCCGGGGGCGGCCGACAACTCGCCGGCGAGCTCGACGGCGCGTTCGTAACTGTCGACGTCGATCACCATCCAGCCGGCGATGAGGTCCTTCGTCTCGGCGAACGGGCCGTCGGTGACGGGGGGCCGGCCCTCGCCGTCGTACCGCACGAACACCCCCTCCGGGGCGAGTGCCTGACCGTCGACGAACTCGCCGGACTTTTCGAGCCGGGCCGCGAAATCGTGCATGAACTGCATGTGGGCCGAGATCTCCGCCGGCGTCCACTGGTCCATGGGCACGTCGTTGACGGCAGCCGGGGCGCCGCGGTAGTGCTTGAGCAGCAGGTACTTGGCCATCGTGTTCTCCTCGGTGCTGGTGCGACCCATTGTGGTCGCATTCGATTCGGGGACGGAGTCGGTCGCGGGTTCTCGACATCGCCGTCCGAATTCTCTCGAATCCGGCCCGAATCCGGGATGCGCCACCCGGAGCCGAAAGGTCGCGTTTCTCCGATATGCGCCGGATCGTCGTGGCGCAGGGACTACCATCGAATACGGCGAGGGAACCCGATGAACACGAATTCGAACGCACTGGACGACCAGGTCCGGGCCGTACACCAGTTGGTACGCACGCAACTGCGCATCCTCGAAATCCGCCACGCGCACAGCACACGTCCGAGGGCGAAGCGGCACATTGCGGCGGACATCCGCCACGTTTCCGAACGATGCGACGCGCTCGAACGAATTCTGCATTCGCGCACGACCTCTGCGACCGGATCGTCGTCCCGGGCAGCGCGGCTGAGCGACTGCATCGCCACCATCGCCGGGTCGGCGGACAGGCGCAGCGTCGTCGCCCTCGAACACGTCCTCGCGGACCAGCTGGCCGACCGGCTCCACACCCTCGAATCCCTCGCGATCGCCCTCGGGGACCGGCCGCTGCAGCAGTGGGCACGTGGACTCCACTCCGTCGGCGCCGCCTGATTCCGCTGCCGTTTCCGTCCCGCCCGCCGGGGTGACGTGCCAGGCTGGAGCCACGGTCCTGCCGAGCTGTGTCGGCGGCCCGGTTGGAGGAGACGATGACGTCCACGCTGCCTCGACGTGCCGGATCCGACCGCGACGATGTCCGGATGCTGACCATGGGCGTCGAGGAGGAGTTGCTGCTCGTCGATGCCGACTCCGGCCGGCCCCGGCTCAACAGCGCGGCCGTCGTGGCGGGTGCCCGCGACGCCGGGCTCGACCTTCAGCTCGAACTGTCGCGCTGCCAGGTCGAGACCGCCACCTCGGTCTGCACACGGATCGACGAGCTGCGCCGGGAACTGCGCGTCTCGCGGGCGGTCGCGGCGGCCGCCGCCGCGAGCGCCGGGTCCCGCCTGCTCGCGGCGGCCGTACCTCCACTGGAGACCACCCCGCCGGGGGCGCTGACCGACGCCGCCCGGTACCGGCGGATGGCCCGGCACTTCGGGGCGGTCACCGACCAGGTGATCTGCGGCTGCCACGTCCACATCGGCGTCCCCGATCGCGAGGTTGCCGTGCAGGTCTGCAATCACCTGCGGCCCTGGCTGCCCGCCCTGCTCGCGCTCACGGCGAACTCGTCCGTCACGGCCGGCGCCGACACCGGCTACGCGAGCTGGCGACACATCCAGTGGGGGCGCTGGGCCAGCGGCGGGCCGCCGCCCTACTTCCGGTCGGCTCGGCACTACGACGACGTCGTCGCGATGATGCTCGACGCCGGCGTCGTCCTCGACCCCGCGATGGTCTACTGGGACATCCGGCTCTCACCGCACCTGCCCACTCTCGAGATCCGGATCTGCGACGTGCCCGCCACGATCGAGGAAACCGTCACCGCCGCCGCACTCGTCCGTGGGCTCGTGTCCACCGCACTCACCGCGGTCCACCGCGGGGACCCGGCACCCCGGCTCGAGGCCGAGCGGCTCGAAGCCGCGTGCTGGCGCGCCGCCCACGAGGGCACCGACGGACACGGAATGGACCCGCTGACGCAACGGCCCGTCCCTGCCGCCCGGTTACTGGGTTCGCTGCTCGCACACGTGCGACCCGGCCTCGAGGAAACCGGCGACTTCACGTCCACCCGCGCGTCCGTGCGGCGGATCCTGCGCCGGGGCAACGGCGCGCGACGGCAGCGGCGCGCGCTCGCGATGTCCCGCACCGCCGCGGACTTCGTCGCGGAACTGGCCCGCATCACCGTCGAGGACTGTGCACCGTCCGCTCCCCCGCCGCCGGCCCGGTGAGCGCCCCTACCCGGCCGGCGCGGCGCCGATGTCCTCGTGCCACAGATCCGGGTGCTCGGCGACGAACGTCGTCATCATGTCGATGCAGCGTCGATCGTCGAGCACCGTCACCTCGACGCCGTGCTCGGCGAGCCAGTCGTGGCCGCCGGTGAAGGTGACGCTCTCCCCGATCACCACCGCGCCGATCCCGAACTGCCGGATCAGGCCACTGCAGTACCAGCACGGTGACAACGTCGTCACCATGATCGTCGCACGGTAGTCGCGGCGGCGGCCCGCGGACCGGAAGGCGGCGATCTCGGCGTGCAGCGACGGGTCGTCCTCCTGCACGCGCCGGTTGTGACCGCGGCCGAGCAGGGTCCCGTCCGCGGCGAACAGGGCCGCGCCGATCGGGATGCCGCCCTCGGCGAGGCCCAGCCGGGCCTCCGCGAACGCGACGTCGAGCATCGCGTCCGCCGAAGGGCTCCCCACCGACCCGCGTGCGTTCGTCACGGCACCACCCCGAATCCCGGTCAGGTGAACGACTTGTGGATCTGCGCGCCATAGCGGCGGACGATCTTCTGCTTGGTCGCAGTGTAGGCGTGGACGTCGTCCTGCAAGCCCCTGTTCTCGAGGGATCGTCGTGCGAGTTCGCCGGCGATCACATCGAGGAACAACTCGGCCAGCAGCAGCCGCGCCGAGTCCCGGAACCGGCCCCGGCCGTCGAGGTACAGCTGCACGGTGGGATCGCCGGTGTTGATGAGAATCGTGCGATGCTCGGGGTCGTACACGGCGCGTCCACCGTCGTCCCCGAGATAACGCAGGTCGTAGCCGACGAACATGTCCTCGCCGTGGTCCCGGGACACCCGCCGGCGCTGCACCGGACGAGGCGGCGCCGGGTGCGGCCGCGGGACATGGTGCGGCGACGGCGCGTCCTCGGCGACGACGATCTCACACCACGCCCAGAACGCACCGGACCGCACCATGATCTCGCCGCGCTCCCCGGGTGTGTCGCCCACGACGGTCCATTCCAGCCGCTGCACACCGGTCCTCTGCTCCACGGCGATCTCGGTGGGCCGTGGGTCGATCCGCAGCGAGTCGGGCAGCGTGTACGAGATCGTCAGCCGGTCGTCGCCGGGAAGGCGCTCGGTGTCGACCTCCAGGGTGACGTGGAACGGGTGGCCGGGCCGGCGGTAGTAGAACGGCGTCGTGAACTGCAGGACGACCGCGTCCTCCGTTCCGGTTGCCGCCGGCGGCGCCGAGGCCGGCGACGGGCCGAGACCGAGGTCCCGGATCGCGGACTCGCTCATCCGGTGCAGCAGGCGGTCGATCATGTGCGCGGTGGTCCCGGAGGTCGTCGCGTGCTCGAGACGTGTGAGCTGATCCCGTTCGGCGAGAACGTATTCGGTGAGCCGGGCGCTGACCGCCTTCGCGAACGCGGCGACGAACGGATCCTTCTCGTTGAGGCCCTCGCGCTCGTCGCTGACGACCGGCTCGCCCCGACCGAGCCGCTCGATCAACGCCTCGCAGCGCACCGTGCCGAACAGGTACTCGGCGCCCACCTGGTTCTCGTACGCGAACAACTGGCAGTCGAGCACGGCGAGGCCGGACACGACGACGAGGCCGTTGGTGCGCTCGTCGCCCGACATGGTCAGTTCGACGCCCTTGGCCCGCTTCACGGTGAGGGTGAAGCTGTGTTCGGTGCCGTCGTAGACGAAACTGCCGGGCGCCTCGGGACCGATCAGGACGACCGCCGGGGGTTCGTCGAAGAGCACCCTGCCGCTGCGCTGGATCTCCCGCCGGCCGGCGACGTGCACCACCTCGACGGTGCGCCGCGACAGCACCTCCCGCAGATACACGTTGTCGGACAGTGCCTGCACCACGGTCTGGAACCGGGAGATGACCACGTGCGGGTTCTCCACGACCAGGGTCACCCGGGTGCCGTTGCCGTCGAGACCGAGGCGTTCCCGGTCGTCGTCCTCGACGGGCCGGTCGCCCCCGTGGTCGTCGTACAGGTAGCCGCCGTTCTCGCCGCGGAAGAGGTCGATGCGGGTGAACCGGCCGCCCCTGACGGTCTCGAGCGTCCCGGCGCCGACCCCGAACACGGCCTGTTTGAGGCCGCGCCCGAAGTAGCCGCGGCCGTGTCCCTCGCCGCGCGAGAGCGGACTGTGCGCGCCCCCGTACGCCAGGATGCGGGCGGCCTGGTCGAACGGCATCCCCTCGGCGTGGTCGGTGACCTGCAGGACCGCACCCGACTGGTGGCGCTCGTAGGTGATGTCGATGCGGGCCTCGGCTGCGGCGCCGCCGTTGCCCAGACGCGAGTAGCTGTCGTCGCTGTTGGTGATCAGCTCGACGAGCGCCTTCTCGATCGAGGCGAAGCGTCGCGAATCGATGCCGATCACGCGCTGGTCCACGGGAATGGGGGCGACTGCCATCGTTCCTGCCTTGTCTGTTCCGTCGGGAAGCCCCGGGGGTGGCGTCCCGAACTTGCCGTGATCGTACCGACGTCCGCGCCGATCCCGGCGCACCCGCATCGCCGGGCGGCGTCACCGCATTTCGTCGCACCCCGTCGACTCCAGGTACTCGTCCGGCAGCCGTCCTTCGGTGACGACCTCACCGCCGGTCCACGTGAACGTCAGCTCCGCGAACCCGGTGGCGGCCGCGTGCGGCTCGCCCTCGCGCGGGTAGGTGTATTCGACGTCGAGGGAGTCGAAGGCCGTGGCGACCACCGCCGGGTTCAGCGCGCACGGCGTGGCCGTGCCGACGTACTCGCCGCGGTGGAACAGCAGCAGGAGGGTCGGTGACGACCCGGTCGCCCCCACGATGCCGACCTGCGCGTAACTGAGGTCGCTGCAGCGGTTGTAGTTGCCGTTGTACGCCCGCAGCCATGTCGCGTCGGGGATCTGCTGGGGCGGGGGCAGCTGCTCGATCACCGCGAACACCTCCGGCGCGTCGAGGTCGACGGCGGGATCGCACGGCTGCTCGTCCGCCGTCGTGGCCGCCACCGACCCGCCGACAGGTGCCTGGCGTGAGGAAGTCGCGGTAGCCGGTTCGGCCACCGGCTGCCCGTCCTGGGTCTGCGCGCATCCGGCGAGGAATGCAATCGCGGCGACCGACACGACGCTGAGACCGGCTGTGCGACTCGACATGGGGCTCCTCGGGCACTCGGGTGCGACGGCGGTCGCCGCGACGGGAACGGATTCTGTCAGTTCGGACCGGTCCGGACGGGAGCTGCGTGGAAGTGTCGCCGTGTGGAAGTGTCGCGGAATGGATGTACCGAGCCTCGACGCAACGCCCACGGTCCCGAAGGCGGGGAACGAACCGCTGCACGAGTCCGGGCGCCTCCTCGGGCAACAGTTGCGGGACTTCTGGGCGTGGGCGTACTCGGACCTGCTCGGCAACGCGATGCGAGGCGTTCTCGCCGAATACCTCGTCGGCACCGCGCTGGGGTGTGTTCACGGTCGTCCCCGACCACCAGCGGCACAGCCGCCGCCGGCCGGGAGTTAACGTGTCCTGCGAGTCCCGCGATGAGAAGTGCGTTCCACTCGGGTCGTCCGAGGACGGACCGAAGTCCGACAACGGTTCACGCGGAAGCTCGAGGTTGCGGCGCCCAGGTTCAAGTTCAAGTGGTCGAACCTCCTACCCGTGCTTTTTCGGGACCTGAGCGATGCGCTCCTCGAGATCTACGACCCCGATGCAGGCCCGGCCGACGCGCTGCGAACGGTCTACGGCGCCCGCCCCACAGTCGAATTCGTTCGCGAGGCGTGGCCCACGCTCAGGGAATCCTGGCTCCGGAGCGACAAGGAATCCCGGCACCGGATTGTCGACGCGCTCCAAAAGGCGCGGAACGAACACGGCCTGGCCAAGGGCACCAGGGCCCAGATGACGTACCTCCGGAATCTGAGGAACTCCAAGACACTGCGGGACATCGTAGGGGCGGAACTGATCGAGGTCGGTGAGGTGGACCGACACGACGAGCCCGGCCCGCGAGCAGCGATCGACACGGCGGCGACCACCCACCGACCGGACAGCGCGGGGAGGACGACACCGTCCGTCCCCGACCGGGCGCACGCGGCGCCGAGGAGGGTGCCGGCATCATTCCTCGCAACGGACCGGTCCTTGTCGATCACACCAGAAAGCGGGTATCCGAGTTGAGCGCCACGTCGAGTTCCGCCGAGTCGCCGGTAGTGGACGCGGCGGAACTCGACGTCGCCCCCGGCTCGATCGTCGTGGTGCGGGACGAGGAGTGGCTGGTCACCCAGGCCGAGGGGGCTCCGACGGGTGGCTCGTCCGAGCGCGGGGCCTGTCGGAACTCGTCGCCGACAGCACCGCCGCGTTCTACTCGAATCTGGACCGGATCGAGGTGCTCGATCCGGCGAAGGCTCAGGTGGTGGCCGACGGCTCCGACGGGTATCGCAACAGACGTCTCTGACTCGAGGCGCTGCTGCGCAAGACGCCCGTCCCCTACGGCGTCGCCGAACAGCGCGATGAGTTCGGTGCGCTGCCCACCGCGGCCGGACCGCGACCTCGTCGACGAGGAGGACGAGATGATTCCTGCGTCACTGGTGTGGCAGCTCGAGCAAGCGTTGCGCATCGTGCCGAGCGTCCGCCGCACTACCGCGTCCAAGCTGATCGCACGCAAGCGTCCCCGGCTGTATCCGATCTACGACGCGGTAGTCGGCAACGTACTCGGTACCGAACGCGCCTACCTCGAGCACCCTGTTGCGGGCAGATAGCCAGGGTCGTCGAGCGGGTCCGCCTCAGGGCACGGTGCTCGGGCTCAGTCCTGCCACGGCGGGAACTCCCCCTCCGCGCGCATGTTCGGATCGTCCCACCATGGGTCGCCGTAGAGCTCGTAAGGATCGCCGAGTTCACGCAGCCGCGTCTCGCCGAGGGCGGTGATCGCCGCGCGAAACACCTCCGTGGTCGCCGCCTGACGGGGGGACGCCTCCAGGTAGCCGACCTCACCGTCGAAGCCGTGCGCGATCCGGTCCATTGCCTCGTCCAGTGGAACGTCCCACGGCTCCCACGGCCGACCGTCTCCGGGCCAGCCGCCGAGGCAGAGGAATCCGCGTTCCGCCAGGTCGCGAATGATCGCGAGGACCCGACCGGACGAGCAGTCGTCGGGGGTGATCCGTTCCGTCAGGGCGACGAACGATCCCAGGGGCATCCAGTCGTCGGACAGTTCGTATAGCAGGAAGTGCTCGAGCCGGGGATTGATCATGCGACATGCACCTTCATTCTCCTCACATTCGGAAATACCACGTCGATGGTGGTGCCGTCCGAGCGCGCCGTGACTGTCGCGCCCCGTCTCACCGCCAGCTCGCCTTTCGGTACTGCGACAACGCCTCAGGGCATTGATCCTCGAATCCGCCAGTGCCGCCACCTCGTCGACCGCGAGCGTTGTGTCACAGGGACTTCCGCACCGTTCAGCCTCGCCGGACCCCGTAACGCCGGACCGGCCCTTCCCGATCATGAAACGAGCCGGATCGGCACCGAGCGAAGGAGACCCTGCAGTGATCGGACGAATTCTGACAGTCACGGTCGCGGCCGTGGCCGCCACCATGGCGATCGCGCCTGCGGTCGCCCTCGCTCAGGACGGCGCTCCGCGCTACGACGCGACCGAATTCTTCGTCACCCCGTTCGATCCCGGGGCGTTCGGCGAGAACGCGCACAAGGCACTGATTCTCAGCCCGTACGGCACCGGACACCGGATCGAATGCCAGTCCTTCCACGGGCAGACCGCCAACTGCATCCAGCACATCCCGGGCGGGCAGACGAACCCGCTGATCCGGCTCAGTCCCCTTCCCGCCCCCGGCCAGAGCATCTGCCAGGTATGGGCGTACAACCCGATCGCTACCGGCAGCGCCGGCTGACCCAGGACGCGCGGCGAAGTGACGATGCGCCAACACGTCCATCCGGTCTCGAGCACACCTCGAGCCGCCTCGAAGCCGTACCCGCTTGTTCCGGCATCCGGATACCCGCTGCCAGGACAGGACCGCACCATGCTGACACGATCTCCGCTGCGCACGTCGCTGCGCCGCCTTGCCGCCGTCACCGCGACCGTCGCCGCCGCGACCGGGCTGACGGCGCTCACCGCCCCGACCGCGTCCGCGTCGACGTTCACCCGCACCGTCGGCGTGCACGACATTCCGGGCATCTTCATCGGAAACACCGGCTCGGTCGGCAATATCACTCCCTTCATCAACGCGGCGGTATACATGCGCACCGATCCGAGTACTCCGCCGCTGCGCGGGTGGACCATGGACTTCGACTACTGCCCGTGCACGGTGCACTGGCGCAACGAGACGACCGGCGTCACTGGCACCGCCGACCCCTTCACCGACCTGCTGCCGGCGCAGACCGGAGCGGGCACCATCACGGCCACGGTCACCATCGACGGAACAAGCATCACCGTGCAGTCGGGCACCGCGACCTGGCACGCCGCGTGAACGAGCCGTGACCCCAGGGCCGGACAGCCCACGCACAGTTCCGATTCCACACACGGCGGATGCGACCGAGGGGGATGCTCCCGCCGGCGAGCGTGCCCCTTGACCTTCACACTGTGACAAGCGCTCGAATGGTCTGCGAAGGAGGTGCTTCCCATGAACACAGCCAGCTACGGCGAGCCGGATGCTCGCCTCGTCGATGCCCTCACCGGTGACGATCCGGCGACTCGTCTGCGGGCGGCGCTCGAGGCCGGCACCGTCGCCGACGAGCGGCTCACGACCATCCTCGTCGACCGGTGCGGCGTCGAACCGGACTTCTTCGTCCGCGACATGTTGACGTGGGCACTGTGCCGGCTCCCGGCCGACGTCACCGTGCCGAGACTCCTCGAGGAACTCGACTCCGGCACCGCGCAGGCCCGCAGCCAGGCCCTGCACACGCTGTCCAAGATCGGCGACCGGAAGGCCTGGCCTGCGGTGTCGACGATGCTGCACGACGGAGACGACGACGTCGCCCGCAGCGCATGGCGGGCCGCTGTCGCGCTCGTGCCGGCCGGCAGCGAGGGCCGGCTCGCCGCGGCTCTGGGGATCGCACTCGGACGAGGCGACCACGACCTGCAGCTCAGCCTCAGCCGTGCACTGGCGATGCTCGACGAGGCGGCCGTGCCGGTCCTGGAAGCTGCCACCGCGAGCTCCGACCCCGGCATCCGGGCGCATGCGGAAGCCACCGAACGGCTCCGCCTCGATCCCGACAGCGGGTTCACGCTGTCGCTGGAGCTGGCGAAACGGGTCGCCGCCACCGCACCGGACCGAGCCGGCAGGTGATGGGATGTTGATCGGTGAGGTCTCGCGGCGTTCCGGCGTGAGCACTCGCATGCTGCGCCACTACGACGGCCTGGGTCTGGTGACGCCGACGGGCCGCACGTCCGGCGGCTACCGCGAGTACACCACCGACGACATCCGCCGCCTCTTCCATGTGGAGAGTCTCAGGAGTCTGGGCTTGTCACTGCACGAAACCAAGCGCGCGCTGGACGAACTCGACTTCGCGCCGGCCGAGTTGGTGCACGACCTGATCCGGCACACCCGGGCGCGGATCGCCGCCGAGACGGAACTGCTCGCGCGACTCGAGCGGGTCGATTCGGCCGCGCCGGAGGCGTGGGAGGACGTCCTGCGCATCGTCACACTGCTGCACGCGTTCGACTCCGAGTCGGGGTCCCACCGTCAGCAGGCCGTCCTGTCGCAGCACGAGAACGCCGCGCTGCCCGTCGAAGCCCTGGCCGAGGCAGTGCTCGCAGAGGACGACCCGAACGTCGCCGGGGCGCTGCGCTGGTCGTTGGCGAGGGCCGGGGCTGCCGGGCTGGCTGAGTTGGCCGCCGGGCTGGACTCGGCAGACGCCGACGTCCGGCGGCGGGCGATCGTCGCTGTCGCGGAGATGCACCTCCCGGACGCGACCGCACTGCTGAAGAAGGCACTCGACGACAGCGACACCACCGTGCGCGACCGTGCCGCCGTGGCCCTCGGCTCCCGGGGCGCCGGGGAGGCCGTGCCGATCCTGCTGGAGATGGTCGTCGAGGGCCGGGCCGACGTCGAAGCCGCCGAGGTTCTGGGCATACTGGCCGCCGCATCGGCGTCCACGGTCGACGTCGTCCGAGCCGTGCAGGAGGTGCTCGACGGCACGCTCGACGCAGCCGCACGCTTGCGCGTCACGCAGGCGCTCGCCGAGATTCCCGGACCTGCGGCGCGGGACGTCCTCGTCGCACTGACCGGCCACCACGACCGGGTGATCGCAACGACCGCGTCCGTGATCCTGGACAGGCGCGCGTCACCGTGAACGATGCGGGCGAGCGGTGACCGCCGGGGTGTTGCTCGATCGCTCTGTACCGGTAGGTGTCCTGATCGGCGACCTGTTCCCGGTCGAGGGTGACGGTGGCCCCGGCGGTCGGTGCTCGGTCGGCGTCCAGGAAAGCCCATGCCACCCGCGCTCGTCGAACGCCGCGAAGCGACGGCCCCCTACGAGTCGTGCCTCGACTCCCACAACCCGATCACGTTTCCCTCGGTGTCGGAGAAGTACGCCGCGAATCCCATGTCGCCGACGGGCATTCGGGCGGAGATCGTCTTCCCGCCGAGCGATTCGATCCTCTGCAGCGCGGCATCGATGTCCTCGACGTCGACGGTCACGACGGGACTTCTCAGTTCGTCGCGCCGGAACATGCCGCCGTTGATGTACCCGGGTTCGGTGGAGGAGCCGGTCTCGTCGACGGGCCCCGTGGTGACGAGGGTGTAGTCCATGCCGGGAACGTCCGAGAGCGACCAGCCGAACGCGTCGCGGTAGAAGGACCGGGCGCGGTCACCGTCGTCGTAGGGCAGCTCGAAGTGCACGATGCGTCCTGCCATGGCGTTCGCCTCCTGTGCGACCGGACGGCTTCAGCGTAGTCCCCGCGAACGGGTGTACCCGCCCGATCGTGGCCGATCCGCGCTAAGCCGCAGCTAAGCGCCACCGGGTTTGCTCGACGGTGACGATACGGGCGAGCGAGGAAGAACGATGGACGAGAGCACGTTGGCCACGCATTTTCGGGCGGTGCTGCAGTTGACGCGGACGCAGGTCGAGGTACTGGAGGCGCGTCGTCGACGCACCTGCGACCCGGTGGAGCTCGGTGGGCTTCGCCACCGACTGGAGTACGCGCTCGGCTACCGGGACGCCCTGGAACAGGCCCTCTGGGAGGGCGGCGCGCCGCCCGAGCGCCCCTCGGCGCGGACCGCGCGCCTGAGTCGCTGCGTGGAGCAGATCGCGACGTCCGGCGACCGGCGCCAGGTGGCGATCCTGGAACGGGTCCTGCACGAGCAGCTGGTGGACCGCACCCGCGCCCTCGCCCGGCTCACCGCGGCCGGCGACCATCGCCCGGTGCACTACTGGGCACGGCGCTACCTGGCGCACTGCCGGAGCCTGGGCGACCCGCACCCGGCCGGGGTCGACGAGCGGTGGTCCGTCAAGTCACGGTGACGGTCATGCTCCGCTCGTCCGCCGACATGTGCTCGGCCCGCTGCAGCTGCAGCGACACCGGCCAGGTCCCGGCCCGCTTGGCGCGCAGGTAGAGGATGCGCTCGCTGCCGGCTCCGGGCAGCGGATTCCGGGACGGCACGAATCGCACGTCGCTGAGCAGCAGCCCCTTGCCGATGTGGGTCGGGCACCAGGTGTAGTCGCGGGAGGTGTTCTCCGGCAGGTGCAGTTCGATGGTGTCGCCCACGGCGACCTGCAGGTCCCGGGGTCCGGTGGTCACGTGCCTCATTGGACCAGCGTACGGCGGTTTTGTGATCTATGTCACTATCGGGAGCGATCCGGGGGACTCGTTCGTCGGAACACGTGTCGTGGGTCCGCGAGGCGGGTATCCGGAACACCGGCATGGGAATCGACCAGGAAGTGGGAAGGCATATGGCCGCATCGGTGTCAGACGAGTTCGAGATCGAGGCGACGCCCGAGCAGGTGATGCGCGCGTTGACCGACATCGAGCGCATCCCGGAATGGTCGTCCTCCCACAAGGACGTGCAGGTCGAATCCCGACACGACGACGGCCGGCCCCGCGTCGTGCGCATGACGCTCGCCCTGTTCGGCATCTCGGACACACAGGTGATCGAGCACGAGTGGACCGAGGAGTCCACCTCGTGGACGCTGCTCGAGAGCGAGATGCAGCACTCCCAGGACGGCGAGTATCTCCTGACGCGCACCGAGCGCGGGACGTGCGTGCGGGTGACGATGTCCACCGACCCGAAGATCCCGGTGCCGGGCTTCATGCTCAGGCAGGGACAGAAGCACGCGATCAAGACCATCCGCAAGGGCCTGACCGAGTTCGTCCTGCGGCACTACGCCTGACCCGGCACAGGCCCCGGCACGCCGAGCCGCCGGCGCGTCGTGCGCGCCGGCGGCTCGTCGCGTCCCGGGATCAGCTCAGGTGGTGGACCTCCTGCAGCCCGTACACCGGCGTCGGGATCCCCTCGTGCCGGGCCTTGAGCTGCAGCGCCAGGTACAGCGAGTAGTGCCGCGACTGGTGCAGGTTGCCACCGTGGAACCACAGCCCTTCCTGCCGGGTGGGCTTCCACATGTTGCGCTGCTCACCCTCCCACGGGCCGGGGTCCTTGGTGGTGTCCGAGCCCAGGCCCCAGCACTTGCCGACCTTGTCGGCGACGTCCTGGCCGATCAGATCCGCCGCCCAGCCGTTCATCGAGCCGTAGCCGGTCGCGTAGACCACCAGGTCGGCCTCGAGCTCGGTGCCGTCCTCGAGGATCACGCTGTTCTCGGTGAGCTCGCGGACGCCGCCGTGGGCCAGCTTGATCTCGCCGTCGGCGACGAGTTCGGCGGCGCCGACGTCGATGTAGTAGCCGGACCCGCGGCGCAGGTACTTCATGAACAGCCCGGAGCCGTCGTCACCGAAGTCGAGCATGAACCCGGCCTTCTCGAGCCGGGCGTAGAAGTCGGCGTCGCGCTCACGGATCGCGTTGTAGACCGGGATCTGGAACTCGTGCATGATCCGGTACGGCAGGGACGCGAACGTCAGGTCGGCCTTGGCCGTCGTCATCCCCGCGGCCAGGGCCCGCTCGGAGTACAGGTCGCCGAGGCCGAGGTCCATCAGTGAGTCGGACTTGACGATGTGCGTCGACGAGCGCTGCACCATCGTCACGTCGGCGCCGACCTCCCACAGCGCGGCGCAGATGTCGTGCGCCGAGTTGTTCGCGCCGATCACCACGGCCTTCTTGCCCGCATACGCGTCCGGTCCGGGGTGGTGACTGGAGTGGTGCTGGTCGCCGCGGAACCTGTCCATGCCGGGGAAGGTCGGGATGTTGGGCTTGCCGGACATGCCGGTGGCGAGTACCAGTTGCTTCGGCCTCAGCACGAGGGGTTCGCCGTCGCGGACCACGTTCACGGTCCACTCGCCGGTCGCCTCGTCGTAGGACGCCGAGGTGCACGTGGTCTTGGACCAGTAGGGCACCTCCATGACCTTGGTGTACATCTCGAGCCAGTCACCGATCTTGTCCTTGGGCGCGAACACCGGCCAGTTCTCGGGGAACGGCATGTACGGCAGGTGGTCGTACCAGACGGGATCGTGCAGGCACAGCGACTTGTAGCGGCCGCGCCACTGGTCGCCGGGCCGGTCGTGCTTGTCGAGCACGAGCGCGGGCACGCCGAGCTGGCGCAGACGGGCGCCGAGAGCGATGCCGCCCTGGCCGCCGCCGACGATCACGACGTACGGCTGGGTGGTGTAACCGAGTTCGCGCTCCTCGGCCTCGCGCTTCTCGGACCAGGTGACGCGGTTGCGGTCGGCGCCGTGCTGCACACCCTTGGGCCGGCGGACACCCTTGCTCTCCTCGTGCCCCTTCAGCTCCTGCATCGTGGTCAGCAGGGTCCAGGCACCCTCGTCCTTCAGCCGCAGGTGCCCGACGCCGCGGCCGACCGCGGTCTCGAAGGCGATCCAGGCGCTGACGACCCCGCCGTCCTCGGTGGGCGGCTCGGTGGTGCGGAACCCGCTCGGGTCGGTGTCGTGCAGCCGCGCGTGGAGCATGTCGGCGACGCCTTCCCGGCCCTCGACGGTCTTGAGGTTCCAGGTGAAGGCGACCAGGTCGCGCCAGAAGCTGTCGGTGGCGAACATGCCCGCGGCGGCCTCGACGTCCCGCGCGGCCAGCGCGGCCTCGAAGTCGGCCAGCCAGGCGTCGACCCGTTCCTGCGGTCCGGCGAGCGCGGCGTCGGGTGGGGTCAGTGTGTCGGTCATTGCGTGCTCCTCGTCCTGAACGGCTTGTGACTCAGAGCACACCGCACGGGGGGTGGGTGCGGCCAGCGTTGCATCGTGTTGCACACGGCCGACGGATCCGGGAACCCCGCATCGACGCGGGTCGTCTCGCATCGAGAAGCCGCAAACCCGGCGGCGGTTCGTCCGGGATGCGAGGGTGGAACGGTGAGAAGCGGACATGCTCGCCCGGCGTCGGTCGCGGCGGGTCTCGCCGTCGCGGTGTCGGCGGCCGTGGGATGCGCGCCGGCCGTCGACTGCGGCGCCGTGGTCACGCCGCTGCACGAGCCGGTGGGCGCGTGCCTGCGATTCGGTGTGAGTACGCCCGGCGGCCCGACCGCCGTCGACGAGTTCGAACGGGTCGCCGAGATCGCGGGCACTCCCCCGACCGTGGTGCTGTCGTTCTCCGACTTCGCCTCACCGCCGCCCGTCGCCGGACTCGCCGCGGTACGGCGGCTGGGCGCCGACCCGATCGTCACGTGGGAGCCGTGGCGCTGGCTCGGCGACGGACGGTACGAGCGCAGCGAGTTCACGATGGCGTCGATCGTGGCGGGCGTGCACGACGACTACCTCTACCGCTGGGCCGACGAGCTCGCCGCGTGGGGTTCGACCGTCTACCTGCGTTTCGCGCACGAGCCGAACGGCACCTGGTACCCCTGGAGTCCGACCGGGGGGACACCGCCGCACGTCTACGTCGCAGCGTGGCGTCACGTGCACGAGTTGTTCGCGTCGAAAGGGGTGGCCAACGTGAAATGGGTGTGGGCTCCGAACGTCTCGTTCGAGGGCAGCAGCGCGATCGCGGACCTGTACCCGGGGGCGGAGTACGTCGACGTGGTCGGGGTCGACGGGTACAACTGGGGCGCCACGCAGCCGTGGAGCCGCTGGACGTCGCCGCGGGAGCTGTTCGAGGAGACCCTCGACGAACTCGGCCGGATCGCGCCGGGCAAGCCGATCGCGGTCACCGAGGTGGGCAGCACCGACGTGGGCGGGTCGAAGCCGGACTGGGTCGCCGACCTGATCTCGTTTCTCGACGATCGAGCGGACGTCGCGGCGTTCGTCTGGTTCGATCACGACAAGGAGACCGACTGGCGGCTGGCGAGTACCCCGGAATCGGCGGCGGCGCTGGCGGAGGCCCTGCAGCGGAGGCAGCGCTGACATGACGACCGACACCTCGCACATCCCCGACGACCTCGAGGACGAGCGCGTGCGCGACCTCGAACGGCTCGAGGTCCTCGACACGCCGCCGGAGGACCGGTTCGACCACATCACCCGCATGGCCCGGCACGTGTTCGGGGTGCCCATGGCGAGTGTCGCGCTGCTCGACCGGGACCGGCTCTGGTTCAAGTCCCTCCAGGGGCTCGACCTCGTGCAGGTGCCGCGCGAGGAGAGCATGTGCAAGACCACGATTGCGCGCATCTACCGTCACCCCGGTGATCCGACGCTGATCGTAGAGGACGCCGCCGCCGATCCCCGGTTCGCCGGCATTCCCGGGGTCGGCGGCGACGACGGCGTCCGCTTCTACGCGGGTTACCCGTTGTACGGTCCGGCGGGTCATCCCGTCGGCACGTTCTGCATCTACGACACCGAGCCGCGGACACTCGGACCCGACCAGCTCGACGCGTTCGCCGAACTCGCCGAATGGGCGCAGCGGGAACTGCAGCGCGCCGACGAACTCGATCGCGCCGCCGCGATGCAGTCCCAGCTGCTGCCGCGACCGTTGACCGGGCTGCCCGGATACGAGGTGCAGGCTGTGTGCATTCCGGCGTTCGTGGTCGGCGGCGACTTCTACGACCACTATCTGTTGCGCGGCGGACTGGTCGTCACCGTCGCCGACGTGATGGGCAAGGGCCTCGGCGCGGCGATCCTGTCCTCGGCGGTGCGCTCCACGTTCCGCGGCGCGTCCCGGGTGATGGAGCGGTTCAGCCACGCCGAGGCATGCAGCGTCCTGGACACGGGCGCCGCGTTGAGCGCCGCGGCCGAGAACCTCACGGACGACTGCGAGCACACCGGCACCTTCGTCACCGTGTTCCATGCCGCCGTCGAGTTCGCGAGCGGGTCGGTGGACTACGTCGACGCCGGGCACGGCTTGGCCGCGATCCGCCGCACGGACGGCTCCGTGGCGCCGCTGGCGGGCACCGGGCTACCCGTCGGCGTGCTCCGCGAGACATCGTGGCAGGCGCAGTGCACGCGCCTCGAACCCGGTGACACGCTGGTGATCTGCTCCGACGGGCTGCTCGACCTGCTCGACGAGCACAGCGACCGGGCGGCCCTGTACCGGTTCGTGGCCGAACATGCGACGCCGCACGACCTGACCCGGGCGGCGCGGGCACTGGCCGAGGGGAACGCACCGATGGACGACGTCACCGTCGTCGCCGTGCGTCGCTGCGAGGACGCGTGAGTGCGGCCGGCGCGGACCGCTACCCGTCGCCGGGCCTGCGGATCCTGATCGCCGCGACGGTACTGCTCGGCCTGAACTACGTGGTGTGGCGCTGGCTGTTCTCCGTCAACTGGTCCGCGTGGTGGATCGCGGTGCCTCTCGTCGTCGCCGAGACGTACAGCCTGATCGACTCGATGCTGTTCGGGCTCACGATGTGGCGGTGGCGACGGCGCGCCGCGCCGCCGGCCGCACCGGACGGGCTGACCGTCGACGTCTTCATCACCACCTACAACGAGCCGGTCGACCTGGTGACACGGACCGCCGAGGCCGCGGCGCGCATCCGCTACCCGCACGAGACCTGGATCCTGGACGACGGTGAGCGACCCGAATTACAAAGTGCAGCAGCCGAACTCGGCGTCCGATACATGACGCGGGCGGCCAGCTGGACGAACAAGCCCCGCCACGCCAAGGCGGGCAACCTCAACAACGCCCTGCTGCACACACACGGCGAGTTCATCCTCGTCCTCGACGCAGATCAGGTGCCGGACCCGGAGATCCTGCACCGCACCCTGGGCTATTTCCAGGACGAGCGCACGGCCCTGGTGCAGACGCCGCAGTACTTCGTCAACGTGCCGGAGTCCGATCCGCTGGGCAGCCAGGCCCCGCTGTTCTACGGCCCGATCCAGCAGGGCAAGGACGGCTGGAATGCCGCATTCTTCTGCGGTTCGAACGCGATCCTGCGCCGCGAGGCGCTGATGCAGCTGGGCATCACCGGCTACGTCCGTGCCGTCGAGGAGGGCGTGGTGCGGGCGCTGCGCACGGCCGGCAAGGTGCTCGACCGGGCGCGATCCGAGCTCGGCGCGAACCAGCCGGAGGTTCTCGCCGCCCTCGATTCGGTGCGGGTGGCCGTGCGCACAGCCCGCGCGGCGGTCCGGCAGGGACAGCCGCTCGCCGAGGTGACCTACCGGTTCCAGCAGAGCGTGGACGAGGCCGCACGTGCCGTGGTCGACGCGGACGCCGGATCGATCCGCGCAGACCTGGAGGCGATCGCCGCCCTGACCGCCACCCCCGGGTCCGACGCCGACGGAGTTCTGCTCGACGAGACGACGTTGTCGCGCCTCGCCGACCGCGAGTGGTCGCCGCTCGGGGCGCTCGAGTCGATTCGCACGATGATCCGCGCCGTCGACGTCAGCCGCGACGACGAGGCGGAGCCGACGCTGGCGCTGGCGACGATCTCGGTGACCGAGGACATGGCCACGTCGATGCGCCTGCACGGGATGGGCTGGAAGTCGGTCTATCACCACGAGGTGCTGGCGCACGGTCTCGCGCCCGAGGACGTGGGCACGATGCTCACCCAGCGGCTGCGCTGGGCGCAGGGCACGATCCAGGTGATGTTGCGTGAGAATCCGCTCGTGCAGCGGGGATTGACGATCGCGCAGCGTCTGATGTACTGGGCGACGATGTGGAGCTACCTCGCGGGATTCGCGGCCCTCGCCTACATCGCCGCGCCGGTGATCTACCTGATCTTCGGAGTCCTGCCCGTGCAGGCCTACAGCTGGGACTTCTTCGGCCGGCTCGTCCCGTTCCTGCTGTTGAACCAGGTGCTGTTCGTCGTCGTCAGTCGTGGCACCCCGACCTGGCGGGGGCAGCAGTACAGTCTGGCGCTGTTCCCGGTGTGGATCCAGGCGTGCTGGACGGCGTTTCGCAACGTGTATCTGCACAAGCCCCTCGACTTCGCGGTGACCCCGAAGACGCGGCAGCGCCGTGCCGGGCCGCCCTGGGGCAAGGTGCGCTACCAGATCGCGGCGATGGTGCTGCTGGTGCTCGCGTCGGCGGTGGGCGTGGTGCGCCTGTATCTGGGTGCGAGCTCGGTGCTGGGCGTCGGCGTCAACCTGTTCTGGGTGCTGTTCGACCTGGCGATCCTCAGTGTGGTGATACCGGCGGTCCGCTACCGCGGGCCCGACACGGAAGGAAACGGATGACGCACTTCGCAACCCGCACCACCGGCTCGGACGTGGTGGTGGTGCGGCCCGAGGGCCGACTGAACATGGTCGCCGCACCACGGCTGCGGGAACAGCTGCGCGACCTCGTCGACAGCGGGTCCGCCCGGGTGGTCGTCGACCTCGCCGCCACGGAGTTCATCGACTCCTCGGGGCTCGGGGCACTGGTGTCCGGGCTCAAGGCCGCCCGGCAGGCCGGCGGTGATCTTCGGCTGGCGTCGCCCACGGCCCAGGTGCGCAGCGTGCTGTCGCTGACGAGCCTGGACCGGGTGCTGCGCACCTACGACTCCGCGGACGCCGCGTTCGATGGCGACTGACGACGGCACACGCTCCTGGACCCTGACGACCGTCACGGACGCCGACACGCTCACCCGGGTGCACGCACTGATCGAGGAGATGATGTCCGCGGGGCGTGTCGAGGACGCGGATCGCTTCCCGTTCGAGATCGCCGTCGCCGAGATCGCGGCGAACATCATCGAGCACGCCGCCCTCGGGCAGGCTGTGTCGATGAGCCTGCAGCTGCGTGCGCTCCCCGAGCGCCTCGAGGCCGAATTCACCGACGAGGGGCGGCCGGCCCGGGTGGATCTCGAGGCCGTCGAACTGCCGGATGCGCTGGCCGAGCGGGGGCGCGGGTTGGCGATCGCCATGGCGGCGCTGGACGAGTTGTCGTACCGGAGGCGCGGCGGTGTCAACCGGTGGATCCTGGTGCGGGAGCGAGCCGAGCCGCGGTAGCCGTGCGGCGGTACGGCCGCCGGGCGAAATGCCGACTTTGCCCGGACGGCGTCCGTTAACTTCCCGTTAAGTCGGCCCGCGCGCGGCCCTCCGGACCGCCGGAAAACCCCAGGCCGTGGGCGCTCATCTGCCGTTTCGTCGAGCCTCGGACCCCTCGGCTCGCCGATGTGTCCATTACGGCGCCGGACGCGGAACCTCAGACTCAGGCAGTCGAGAGGTGCATCACACTCGATACCGAACCTGGTTGTGAAGGGGATCCCATGTCGAACAGTGCCGAACCCGGACTGAGGCACACGCTCCAGAAGCGACATCTGTCGATGATCGCGATCGCGGGAGTCATCGGTGCAGGCTTGTTCGTCGGCTCGGGCGCTGCGATCCGGGAGACCGGCCCCGGCGTGCTGGTCGCCTACGCACTCGCCGGGGTCGTCGTCGTGCTCGTGATGCGCATGCTCGGCGAGATGGCGGCGGCCAATCCGCAGACCGGGTCGTTCTCGGCGTACGCCGACCGCGCCATCGGGCGGTGGGCCGGCTTCTCCATCGGATGGCTCTACGCCTGGTTCTGGATCATCGTGCTGGGCATCGAGGCGACCGCCGGCGCGGTCATCATGAACCGCTGGATGCCCGGCGTGCCCCAGTGGACGTGGGCGCTGGCGCTCATGATCGTGCTGACGCTGACCAACATCGCGTCGGTCAAATCGTTCGGCGAGTTCGAGTTCTGGTTCGCCGCGATCAAGGTGACGGCGATCGTCGCATTCCTCGTGCTCGGCGTCCTCGCGATCTGCGGCCTGCTGCCCGGCGTCGACGCGCCCGGAATGAGCAATCTCACCGGTCACGGCGGCTTCTTCCCCAACGGGACGGGTGCCGTGCTCGCCGGCGTCCTCGTCGTGGTGTTCTCGTTCTTCGGAGCCGAGATCGCGACCATCGCCGCCGGCGAGTCCGCCAACCCCGCCGAGGCGGTGCGCAAGGCGGTGCGGTCGGTCGTGTGGCGGATCCTGATCTTCTACATCGGCTCGATCGCCGTCGTCGTCACCCTGCTGCCGTGGGACGACGCCTCGGTGGCGCTGAGCCCGTACGTGGCGGTCATCGACTCCTACGGCATCCCCGCGGCCGCCACCATCATGGACGTCATCGTGCTGACGTCGGTGCTCTCGTGCCTGAATTCGGGCCTGTACACCGCCAGCCGCATGATCTTCTCCCTGTCGCGCCGCGGGGACGCCCCGCCGTCGATGGCCCGCATCGGGCGGTCCGGGGTGCCGCGCAACGCGGTTCTCGTCTCCACCGTGGTCGGATTCCTCACCGTGGGCCTGAACTACCTCTACCCCGAGACGGTGTTCCTGTTCCTGGTCAATTCCTCCGGCGCGATCGCGCTGTTCGTGTGGCTCGTCATCGCGGCATCGCAGCTGCGTATGCGGCGGTCCCTCGAGGCCCAGGGCCGGGAGCTGTCGCCGAAGATGTGGCTGTTCCCCTACCTCACCTGGGTCACCATTGCCGCGATCGTCGCGCTGTGCGTGGGCATGGTCGCCCTGGAGAGCACGCGCAGTCAGATGCTGACGTCCTCGGCCCTCGCCGCCGTCGTCGTCGGTGTCGGGATCTACCGCCAGCGCCGTCGTCCCGCGCCGTCGGTGGAAGCGAACGCCGACGTCGCCGTCCGGGTCCCGGAAACCACCTGATTCAGAACAGCGTGGGATCCGCCGGTGCGGTGCCCGGCCGCGGGGATGCCGCGGCCGGGCGCCGGTGCTCGGTCACGCGTGCGCCGAGTCCGTAGCGGGCCACCAGGGGATCGACGCGGCCCTTCAGCCACGTCCTGTACTCCGGCGAGACGTACGCGCCGCGGCCGTAGATCTGCCGATACCGCCGGATCAGGGCCGGATGTTCCCGGCCCAGCCACGACAGGAACCAGCCGCGGGTGGCGCCGCGCAGGTGCATCGGCAGCACCGTCACGCCGGTGGCCCCGGCGGCGGAGAGCGCGCCGAGCAGGTCGTCGAGGTGCCGGCTCGAGTCGGTGAGGCACGGGATGACGGGGGCGACCATGACGTGGCAGGGCAGGCCGGCGTCGCTGATCGCGCGGATCAGGTCCAGCCGCGCCTTCGGTGTGGGCGTGCCGGGCTCGATCTGCTGTTGCAGTTCGGGGTCGCCGATCGCGAGCGACACCGCGACCCCGACGTCGACCTGCCCGGCGGCCAGGGTGAGCAACGGCAGGTCGCGGCGCAACAGCGTGCCCTTGGTGAGGATGGAGAACGGGGTGCCGGACTCGGCGAGGGCACGGATGACACCGGGCATGAGCCGGTAGCGGCCCTCGGCCCGCTGGTACGGGTCGGTGTTGGTGCCGAGGGCGACGTGCTCGCGCTTCCACGACCGTCGGGCGAGTTCGCGGCGCAGGACCGCGGCGACATTGGTCTTGACGACGATCTGGCTGTCGAAGTCGCGGCCCGCATCGAGGTCGAGGTACTCGTGGGTCGGCCGGGCGAAGCAGTACCGGCAGGCGTGCGAGCACCCGCGAAAGGTGTTGACGGTGAAGCGGAACGGAAGCTGTGAGGCCTCGGGCGTCTTGTTCAGCGCGCTCTTGCACAGCACCTCGTGGAAGGTGATTCCGTCGAATTCGGGGGTCCGGACGCTGCGGACGAGCCCGGCCCGTTCGAGACCCGGGAGCGCGCCGTCGTCGACGTCGAGAGTCTGTGCCGCCCACCGCATGCAGACAGTCGAACATACGTGCTAATCGCAGTCAAGCGCAGGCGGCTGCGCCGCCGGTGTGCCCTTTGGGCTGTCCCAGCAGCCCAAAGGGCACACCGGCGCTATGCGCCTCCGGCCTCCCAGCGGGCACGTTCGGCGCCGAACGCCACCGACTGCACCCGCCGGAACGCGTCGATCGACGCGGCGTGGTCCGCGAGGAACCGCTCGTGCTCGGCGAGCGAGAAGGTGCCGTCGACGATCTCGACTCCCCCGCCCCGGCCGGCGGCGAGGTCGGCGCGCAGGTCCAGCAGTTCCTCCGGCTCGACGGGATACCAGGAGATCCGGTCGAAGAAGCGCAGCAACCAGGGCGTTCCCGCCTCGAACGGCCCAGCCGGCTGCGGATGCCGGTGGTTCCACACCTGCGTCGTGCGGCCGATGAACTGGTAGCCGCCCGGACCCTCCATCCCGTAGATGCACAGGTACGCCCCACCGATGCCGACGGCGTTCTCCGGCGTCCACGTCCGCGCCGGGTTGTACTTGGTCGTCACCAGCCGGTGCCGCGGGTCGAGCGGCGTCGCGACGGGCGCCCCGAGGTACACGTCACCGAGGCCGAGCACCATGTAGTCGGCGGCGAAGACGGTGTCGAACACGTCGTTCACCGAGGCGAGGCCGTTCATCCGCCGGATGAACTCGATGTTCCACGGGCACCACGGCGCATCCGCCCGCACCCCGTGCATGTACCGCTGGATGGCCTCACGAGTGGCCGGGTCGTCCCACGAGAGCGGCAGCCGCACCTGCCGGCTCGGCACCACGAGCTCGTCGCTCGCCGGGAGCTGCCCCTCCACGTCGGCGAGCAGGTCGAGCAGCGCCGGCACCGGCAGCACGTCGGGATCGACCTTGACCTGCAGCGACCGGATGCCGGGGGTGAGCTCGAGCAGACCCGCGGGGCGTTCGGCGTCGAGCCGCTGGTGCAGGGCGTGCACCCGGGCGCGCAACGCGAGATCGAGGGTCATGTCGCCGTACTCGACGAGGACGTTGTCGTCCCCGCTGCGCCGATAGGTCACCGGGGTGTCGCCGTCGCGACGGGCGAGCACGCCGTCGTCGCCGTCCCCACCGGGCGAGACCACCAGCGACAGCCCCGCCCGGCGGGCCACCCCCAGCGCCCGCCGCGACGCGGCGTGCTCGGCCCGGACCGGGACGAACCGCACCCGGTGCCCGGGGGCGAGCTGACCCAGCTTCCACCGCTCGGCCGCGACGACGGTGACGGGACAGACGAATCCGCCCAGACTCGGCCCGTCGGGCCCGAGCAGGATGGGGGTGTCGCCGGTGAAGTCGAGGGCGCCGACGGAGTAGGCGTTGTCGTGGATGTTCGACGGGTGCAGCCCCGCCTCCCCGCCGTCGGGCCGGGCCCACCGCGGCTTCGGCCCGACGAGCCGCACACCGGTGCGGTCGGAGTTGAAGTGCACCTCGTACTCGGTGGCGTAGATCGTGTCGATGTCGGTGCGGGTGAAGAACTCCGGGGCACCGTGCGGACCTTCGGTGACGGCGATGTCCCAGCGGGTGGTCATGGCCGGGACGTGCTCGGCGGGAACCGGGACCGCCGGGCCGCTCGCCGACTCCCCCACGACGAGCACGTCCCCCTCGGCGAGCGTCCTCCCCTCGTGACCACCGAACCGCCCGAGCGTGAACGTCGCTGCGCTGCCGAGGAACTCGGGGACGTCGAGACCACCCTGCACGAGTACGTACACGCGCAGCCCGGGGCCGGCGAGGGCTCCGACGTCGAGCACGCCACCGGCGGGGACGGTGACGGGGCGCCACTGCGGGACCACCGTGCCGTCCACCCGCACGGTCGCCGGGGCACCCGTGACGCACACCCGCGTGGCGTCGGTGAAGCGCAGTGCCGGCCCGGCCATGACGGATTCGAGACCGGGCGCCCCGTCGGGGTTGCCGAGCGAGGCGTTGCCGAGGCGGAACGACAGGTCGTCCATCGGGCCGGACGGCGGGACCCCGATCTGCCAGTAGCCGGTGCGTCCGGGGTAGTCCTGGACGGTGGTGAGCATGCCGGGCCGGTCGACGGTGATCTTGGTGGTCATGACGGGCAAGCCTCCGGTCGGGTGACGATCATCCGTACCTCGGTCGGGTCGAAACCGTTGCACGGGTTGTTGATCTGCGGACAGTTGGAGACGAGGACGAGCACGTCGCGGTCGGCGCGCAGTGCGAGGCGCTTGCCGGGGGCGGACAGGCCGTCGACGATGCCGAGGGTGCCGTCGGGGTCGACGGGCACGTTCATGAAGAAGTTGATGTTGGAGACGAGGTCGCGTTTGCCCAGGCCCCACCGGGCGCCTTCGGCGAGGAAGTTCTCGACGCACGCGTGCTGATGCTTCGTGTGATGGCCGTAGCGCAGGGTGTTCGATTCCTGCGAGCAGGCGCCGCCGACGGTGTCGTGATTGCCGACCTCGTCGGCGACGAGGGTCATGAGGGCCTCGCCGTCGCCGGCGCGCAGCACGGATCCCGTGGTGAGGAACAGGTGTCGCTGGGCAGCGATCGTGGCGGGTGCGCTGTAGCGGACGGCGGTGTCGTGCGCGTCGTAGATCAGGGTGTCGACGGCCTGGTTGCCGTGCAGGTCGACGACGGTGAGCACGTCGCCGGCGGCGACGACGGCCGACCAGGGTCCGCGGGCGCCGGCGATCTCGTCGCGGATCACCGTCCCGGGCACGAGGGCGGGCAGGTCGAGGGTCGAGGTCATGATCAGTGCTCCGTTCCGGTGGCGGCGATCCAGGCGTCCTCGGTGTTGAGGACGGCGCGCCGGTATTCGGGGTCCGTGTTCGGCAGGGCGTCGAGGTCGCGCGGGGCGTGCCAGGCGAGCACTTCGAGGGTGGTGGTGGAGAAACGTGGCGCCGGGTCGAGGGGGTGGGCGGTGTTGGCGATCAGCGCGATGACCGGCAGGTGGATCAGCAGCTCGACGCAGGCTCCGGCCCCGGCGCTGCCGGTGCTGGTCAGCGCGCCGTCGCCGCCGACGTGCACGCCGTGGAAGAACGACAGCGACGGCGGGAGGTCGCGGGGGGCCAGGCCGTGCTTCGCCGCGGCGACGGTGAACAGCTCCCGACCCGCGGGCGCGTGCGAATGCAGGCTGCCCGCACCGTATTTCGTGGTGTTCCCGGCCAGGTGGGTGGTGCCGCACAGCGCGTCGTGCCGGCCGGAGGTGTCGGCGACGACGGTGGCGAGCACCCGGCCCTGGTCCGACAGCAGCGGATGTCCGACTCCGAGGTAGGCCTGCCACGGCACCTTGACGGTGTCGGCGACGTTGAGGCGCTCGTGCGGGGCGTCGGCGCGGAAGAGCAGCAGGTGGGCGCAGGCGGCGCCGTCGAGGTCGCGCAGGCGCAGCCGGGTGCCGCGGGCGAGGACCTTGGTGGTGTAGCGGCCGCCGGGCACGGTCTCGGCCCAGGTCATGGGGGCCGTGCGGCCGCCGGGTGGGGTCGGGTGCGCCGAGGCGGGGACGGTGGGCATGCCGGCGGTGACGGTGCCGGCCTGCGCTCGGGCGTGTGCCTTCGCGGCGCGGGTGGTCGCGGTGTCGGTCATGCTCGGGCTCCGATCGTGACGGGGTTCGGGTGCGCGGTGCGGCGCGGGAAGCACAGGGCGCCCAGGGCGACGACGGCGGCGACGGTGAGCGGCGCGGCCCACTGCAGCAGCGGCATGGTGCCGTCCGGGTCGAAGATCTCGGCGCGCGGCCAGGACAGGTTGATCACCATCAGCAGGCCGTACGCGACGGCGAGGACGTTGACGGGAAGACCCCATCGGCCGAGGGAGAACAGCGGGTTGCCGTCGGCGTCGGTCGTCGCGGCGTCGTGCGGCCGGCCGCGCAGCCGGCGCAGCAGCAGCGGGACGGTGACCATCAGGTAGGCGAGGTAGATGAGCACGATGCACACGCTCGACAGGGTGGCGAAGATCGCGCTGTTGCCCATGTTCACCGCGAGGATGCCGATGCACACCACACCGATCAGCACGGCCGGCGCGATGGGAGTGCCGGTGCGGGCGTTGACGTGCGACAGGACCTTCGACGCGGGCAGGCGCTCGTCACGGGCCATCGAGAAGATCAGGCGCGACGCGGCGGTCTGGATGGCCAGGGTGCAGATGAACACGGCGATGGCCACGTCGACGAGGAGCAGCGTGCCCCACGGCGAGGACAGGATGGCGCCGAGCACGTAGGGCAGGCCCTCGGCGGCGAGGCGACCGTCGGTGAGGCTGGGGGCGGCCATGAGGGCGCCGAGGATCATCAGGCCGCCGCCGATCGCGGAGACGGACAGGGCGAGGCGGATGGTGCGGGGGGCGACCCGCCGCGGGTTGCGGGTCTCCTCGGCGAGTTCGCCGGCCGAGCCGAAACCGACCATGACGTAGGCGGCCATGAGACCCGAGACGATCCAGGCCCAGCCGTACCCGGGGCTCGCCCCGGGCACGCCGGTGTCGAGGACGACCTGCGGGCCGCGGACGGCATGGGTGAAGAACATGCCGATCACGGCGACGACGCCGACGATCTCGCAGGTGACGCCGATGCTGTTGATCCGCGACATCCAGTTCACGCCGATGCTGTTGATGATCGTGGTGAGCACGAGCAGCACCGACCCGAGCAGGACGGCGTTGGCGGCCCCGGACGAGGAGGTCAGCGACGGGTCGTCGCCGATGATCTGGAATCCGCTCCAGACGGCCGGGAGAACCACCTGCAGGGCGATCGCGGCGGCCGCGGCGGTCACCATCTGCGCGAGGATCATGAACCAGCCGGCGAACCAGCCGACCACCTCGCCGCCCATCCGGCGGGACCACTGGTAGATCGCCCCGGAGATCGGGTAGCGCGCCGCGAGTTCGGCGAAGTTCAGGGCGACCGTGAACTGGCCGGCGAACACCACCACCCACGTCCAGAAGAAGGCGGGGCCGCCGAAGCCGAAGCCGAGGCCGAACAGCTGGAAGATGGTCGTGAGGATGGAGACGAACGAGAAGCCGGCGGCGAAGGAGGCGAACCTGCCGAGGTTGCGGTGCAGCTGTTGCTGGTAGCCGAATTCGCCCAGGTCGCCCGCGTCCTGGTGCGGGGCGGCCGGTGCAGCGGCAGCCGGCCGGGTGAGCGTCAGGCTCATGGCGGTGTCCGTTTCTGTGCGCGGTGCGGCGGCCGGATGACCGTCGAAAAACTGTCGAGTGACAGTTTTCGCGAGGCCACGTCTTGTCCGAATGACCGCGGCGTAACGAGTTCGTGACCGACGTTTCCACCGTGTGACGGTCTGCTCACCGCGCGCCCGCTCGGCCGCGGTCGCCGGATCTGTGCCATCGTCGACGGCGTGACCCATGCCCGCCCCGGACGCCCTCGACTGCACGGGCCACGCCGACCCGGTGCCACCGCACGCGCCGAGATCCTCGACGCCGCAGCGGAACTGTTCACCACCCGCGGATTCGCATCCACCTCGACGCGACTCGTCGCCGAGGCGGTCGGCGTCCGCCAGGCCTCCCTGTACAACCACTTCGCCACCAAGGACGACATCCTCGCGGCGCTGCTCGAGCAGACCGTCGCCCCCACCCTGTCGTTCTGCGAGCAGCTCGGCGACGACGCGCCGGCCGAGGCACGGCTGTACGCCCTGGCACTGTTCGACACCGCACAACTCGTCACGGGACGGTGGAATCTCGGTGCGCTGTATCTGCTCCCGGAGGTCCGCACCGACCGGTTCGCACACTTCCACGCCGCCCGGGCCGGTCTGCGCGCGTGCTACCGCCGGCTCGCGGTCACCGTCCTCGGCCCTCGCGCCGCCGGAGCCGAGGCCGACGATCCCCGGGCCGACCTGCCGTTCCGGTTGGTCGAATCCGCCATCAACACCCGGGCGGACGGGGGCAGGGACGACGTCGCCGACCTGCCGGAGGTGCTGGCGGAGGCGGCCCTGCGCGTGCTCGGGTTCACCGGCCCCACAGAGCCCGTGCGCGACGTCGCCCGCGCGCTCGTCGCCCGTGTCGCCCCCTCGAGTTAGAGTGCTGCGCACGCGAATCTGATTGGGGGGTCATCATGAGCGGTTTGTTCGACGCTGCCGGCTCGTTCTCGACGGGGGGCGGCGTCCGTGTCGTGCCCGACGGGGTGCGGGCGTTCGGCAGCACGTCCCTGCGCGCCGCGGAGGAGGTCGCCCGTGCGGGCGGAGTGGATCTGCAGGCGAATGTCTCGTCGCTGAGCCCGGCCATGGGCCTGATCGGTGCGGACTTCGTCGCCGCGTTCGCCGTCGCGCAGGGTGCACACACTCGCGCCGTCGCCCAGCTGGCGTACGTCTACGCCTCCGGCGGTGTCGCCGCGCACGACGCCGCCGCCCGGTACGAGGCGCTCGACGCGGCGACCGCCGCGGGTCTCGGCACGGCCGTCGCGGGAATCGGGGGCGCGCGATGACGGCGCAGGGGGCGCCGGTCGCCTCGCCCACCGTCCTCGACGCGCTCCGCGCGTCCCCTGCCGGCCCGGTCCTCGACCTGCCCCTGCCCGCGCCGGCCCCGGCCCCGCCGACGTGGTCGCCGGAATCCGGGCTCGATGCACTATCCGAGGTGCTGCAGTCGATTCCGGTTCCACCGGTGCCGGGAATCGACGAATTGCTGCGTCCCCTGCGCGATCTGGGCGACCTGTTCGGCACCGGGATCGTCGAGGCGCTCGACCCGTCTGCGGTGCTGCAGCAGTCGTCGCGGGTGCTCGAGGGCGCGGCGTCGCTGACGCGCACGGCACTGCATGCACTGCCGGACTCGTGGGAGGGGGCACCCGCCGAGGCCGCGCTCGACAAGGGTCGCCAGGCACAGCTGAGCGCGGTCGAGCTGGGCGAGCGGGGCGACGAGATCGGAGCGGTCACCCGCGCCGCGACCGCCAGTGTCGAGCGCGGCAACGTCGAACTCGGCGGAATCGCGCAGTCCTTCCTGGCGTTCGCCGCGGCGACGGCGCCCGTCGCGCTGACACCACCGGGACAGGTCGCGCTGCTCACCGCCGCCGCCGAGCACGTGTCCGCGGCGCTGGCGGTGGTCGCGCGTACCCGCGGCGAACTGCTCGGCCACACCGCGGCGATGAACGCGCTCGCCGCGCCGATCACCGTGCCTGCGCCCGTCGCCACGCCCGGCCTGCCCGCTCCGTCGGACGTCGCCGCGACCGCCACGAAGGCCGTGGAGATCGTCGCCGCGACCGGTGCGCCCGGCGATCTGCCCGCACAGACGCAGGCCGCGGCGTTCGCAGGCGGCACCGGACCGGCGACCCCGACGCTCGCCGCCGCCACCGCCCCGGCGAGCAGCGCGAGTGGCGTCGCACCGGGCGGGGGCGGTGTCTCGCTGGGCGCGGCAGGCGCGGCGGCCCTCGGGGGCGCGGTCGGCGGTCTCGGCGGCGCCCCGTCGAACCCCCGGTCCACCGCGACTGCTCCCGTGTCCACCGTGGCTTCGACCGCCCGTCATCCGCTCGCGGCCGCCCTCCCGGCCACCGGACGCGCGGACGACGACACGCCCCGGCGGACCCGTCCGGCGATCCTGGTGTCCGCGGCGAACAGCACCGCCGTGATCGGCGAGCTCCCGCCGGCGACGGCCCCGGTGATCGGGGGCGGTGACGACTGGTGATCCCCGGGTTCCCGTCCCGCCGGGGTGTGGGGCGGGAACCGGGCCTTTCGTGACCGGCGTGGCCGTAGCGGCGGTTCGGTGCGGGCATCGCCGTCGAGGTGGCGAGGGCGCCGAGTCCTGGGCGCGACGAGCACACGGCGTCACCGAACGCGAGAACCGGGACGTGGTCGCCCCGACCGTGGTGAACTGACTGACGAACCGGTCCCCTCTCGACCGGCCCGTAGTTGTCACCGACCCGACGGAGTTCTCGAGGGATGACGATCGACCACGACCGCGTCGTCGCCTGGCGACGGGACCTGCATGCCCACCCGGAGCTGTCGTTCGCGGAGTTCCGGACGACCGCGCTGGTGCGCGATCAGCTGGTCTCGCTCGGGCTGAGCCCGGTGACCCTGCCGGGGGGCACCGGACTGTGGTGCGACGTCGGCCCGGACACGAGCGAATGCCTCGCGCTGCGGGCCGACCTCGACGCCCTGCCGCTCACCGAGACCACCGGGTTGCCGTACGCATCGACCGTGGCGGGCGTGTGCCACGCGTGCGGGCACGATGCCCACACCGCGATGCTGCTCGAGGCAGCCACCGTGCTCGCGGCGGACCCACCCCCGCAACGGGTGCGGTTGATCTTCCAGCCGGGCGAGGAGACCACGCCGGGCGGCGCCCTCGAGGTCGTCGCGGCGGGTGGTCTCGAGGGGGTGTCCCGGATCTTCGCGCTGCACTGCGCCCCGCAACTCGAGGCGGGCAAGCTCGCCACCCGCGCCGGCCCGATCACCTCGTCCGGGGCCGTGCTCACGGTCCGGTTGTCCTCCCCCGGGGGCCATTCGGCCCGTCCGCATCTGACCGGGGACCTGATCCACGCGGCGGCCGTCCTCGTCACCGGTCTGGCATCGGTGCTCGATCGACGCCTCGACGCCCGTACCGCCACCGTCCTGACCTGGGGACGGGTTCGGGCCGGGCACGTCGGCAACGCCATCCCCGAGGAAGGCGAACTGGTGGGCACGTTGCGCAGCGCGTCGCACGAGACGTGGGCGACGGTCGAGCCCCTGGTGCGACGCAGCGTCGCCGAACTGCTCGCCCCCTACGACGTGGACCACGAACTGGAGTACGTGCAGGGCGTTCCGCCGGTGGTCAACGACCCCGAGGCGGTGGCCGAGATGCTCGCCGCGATCGAGTCCGTGGTGGGCCTCGAGAACCTCGCCGAGGCGGGACAGTCCAGCGGCGGCGAGGACTTCGCGTGGTATCTCGAGCACGTCCCGGGCGCGATGGCGCGGCTGGGGGTCTGGGACGGGACGAGTCCGCGGCACGATCTTCACCAGCCCGACTTCGTACTGGACGAACGAGCCCTGGCGCACGGGGCACGCACCCTGCTGGCCCTCGCCTACGGCGGAAAGCACGAACCCCGTACCCCTGACCCGAGCGAATGAACCGTGCGGCCGGACCGAGCGAGGGAGCGACGGGCTCCGCGAGACGCGCCCGTGCGTCGCGGGGTCACCGGTGGCGGCGGACGGGTCCGGCCCGGATGGGTGGATCCGCCGCCGGGGGCGGGTCCGGACGGTGCACGGTCACGCGGACGGACCGGGTGAGCGGGCCGGCGCGGCGACGGTCGTACTCCGCGCGACGATCCGGGTCGCGCAGGACGGAATACGCCTCGACGATCCGGCGCAGTTCCTCGTCCTCGTCCGGGCCGTACGGGAGGGCCGGGTTGCGCAGGTCGGGGTGGTGCGCGCGCAGCTTGCGGCGGAAGGCTGCCGTGATGGCCGCCTGCCCGGCGGAATCGGAGACGTCCAGCGCCGCGTAGAGATCGGGTTCGCTGCCGGACACGGCTGCGCCTCCTTCGTGTCGTCGTCGGCGGGTTCGCCCACGACGGACCGCTGCGGCCACAGGAGCGAACGCCCGGCGACCCACCTCGCGACGGAGAGGGTCGCCGGGCGTCGGCGATGAACGGGTGCGGCCCGCACTGGGTGTGCCGAGTACCGGCGGTGCGCCGACCGGTTCCGGCTGCGGGCCGGTGACCGGCTCGGCGCGTCGTGGTTGTCGTCCGGGCGGGCGGCACGCACGTCAGCGCCTCGCACTACTGCTGCGACGTCGCATCACCGTCCTTTCACGACGAGATTCCGGGGATCGTTTCCGGTACGACCCGGAGGAGAGCGCTGCGTGGCCACCACTTCCCCCGGGGCTCGCGTCCCGACTCGTCCGAGCGGTCCCCGGGAGCATGCCGCCTCGCGCGGAGGCCGGACTGCGGCGGCCCGGCATCCCGGGATGTCCACCGGCGATCGCGGCCGGGGCACCTCGAGCATGTCCAGCTCGAGTTCGAGCAGGAGCAGCTCGAGGTCCGCACCGTCGACGGGTTCTTCGGGCCCGACGAGCGGTTCGGCGATCAGGTCGAGTGCGTCCATGACTGTCTCCGCGGACACCGGTGGGTCAGGCGTCGATCGCCTTCTTGTCGCCCACCGCGATCTCGATCTTGCGCGGCTTGGCCTTCTCCGCCACGGGGATCGTCAGCCTCAGCACACCGGCGTCGTACGTCGCCTCGATGTTGTCGGTGTCGAGGTTCTCCCCGAGGAACAGCTGCCGGCTGAACACGCCGCGCGGACGCTCGGCCGCGACCATCTCCTGACTCTGGTCGCGCGCCGGTCGTTCTGCATGCACCGTCAGCACGTTCCGTTCGACGTCGAGGTCGAGCGAATCCTCGGCCACACCGGGCAGGTCGAACTCGACGACGAACTTGTCGCCCTCACGCCAGGCGTCCATGGGCATCACCGCGGGCCGGGCCGCCGTACCGAGAACCTGCTGCGCGAAGCGGTCGAGCTCGCGGAACGGATCGGTGCGCATCAACATCGTTTCCACCTCCACAGACTCTCTTCGTGCCGGTTGAGGAGAGCAGCCGATCTATGTCTGCCGCTACACCTTTCTTGTACCACTCACAACATACGAAGGCAAGGGTTTGTTCCCGGAACCGGCGCGAATTCCGCGTCGCCGGGCCATAATCCGCCGACGCAAAACCTCCCGTGCGCGGCTGTGTCCGGCTACGCTCGACCTACCGCATGATGCCGCGGCGGTTCCGGGATGCCCTGAGGCCTCACGGAGCACGCGGCGCCGCAGCGACGTCGCCGCCCCGGGGCAGCGCAAGGAGGCACCATGGTTGTCACCGAAACGAAGGCCGTCCGGCCGTACCCGCCGCGGTACGCGCCGAAGGGTTCGACGTTCTACCGACTCGTCACCACGACCGACCCGAAGATGCTCGGTCTGATGTACATCGTCACGTCGTTCACGTTCTTCCTCATCGGCGGCCTGATGGCACTGCTGATCCGCAGCGAGCTCGCCGTCCCGGGTCTGCAGTTCCTGTCCAACGAGCAGTACAACCAGTTGTTCACGATGCACGGCGGCATCATGCTGCTGATGTACGCGACCCCGATCGTGTTCGGGTTCGCGAACTACATCCTGCCGCTGCAGATCGGCGCGCCCGACGTCGCGTTCCCCCGCCTGAACGCGTTCAGCTACTGGCTGTACCTGTTCGGCGCAACCGTCGTCGCCGCCTCCCTCATCACTCCCGGCGGTGCACCGGACTTCGGATGGACGTCGTACATTCCGTTGGCGGACGATCTGCACACCCCCGGCATCGGCGCCAACCTCTGGTTCACCGGCCTCGCGGTGGCCGGTCTCGGCACCATCCTCGGCGGGGTCAACATGATCACCACGGTGGTGTGCCTGCGCGCCCCGGGCATGACGATGTTCCGGATGCCGATCTTCACCTGGAACATCTTCATCACGATGATCCTGATCCTGCTGATCTTCCCCCTGCTGACGGCCGCGTTCATGGGGGTGATGGTCGATCGGGTACTGGGCGGGAACATCTTCGACCCGGCCACCGGCGGGGTGCTCTTGTATCAGCATCTGTTCTGGTTCTTCGGTCACCCTGAGGTGTACGTCATCGCGCTGCCGTTCTTCGGCATCATCTCCGAGGTCATCCCGGTCTTCTCCCGGAAGCCGATCTTCGGCTACACCGGCCTGGTCTACGCGACCCTCGCGATCGGTGCCCTGTCGATGGCCGTCTGGGCGCACCACATGTATGCCACCGGCGCCGTGCTGCTGCCGTACTTCTCGTTCATGACGTTCCTGATCGCGGTGCCCACCGGCGTGAAGTTCTTCAACTGGATCGGCACCATGTGGAAGGGGCAGGTGACGTTCGAGACGCCGATGCTGTTCTCGGTCGGGTTCATCATCACCTTCCTGTTCGGTGGCCTGACCGGCGTCATCCTCGCCAGCCCGCCGCTCGACTTCCATGTCCACGACTCGTACTTCGTCGTCGCGCACTTCCACTACGTGCTCTTCGGCACCATCGTGTTCGCCACCTACGCCGGCATCTACTTCTGGTTCCCGAAGATGACCGGGCGGCTGATGGACGAGCGCCTCGGCAAGTGGCACTTCTGGCTGACCTTCGTCGGCTTCCACACCACGTTCCTGGTGCAGCACTGGCTGGGCAACGAGGGCATGCCGCGCCGCTACGCCGACTACCTGCCGTCGGACGGATTCACCACGCTCAACACCATTTCCACCATCGGGGCGTTCACCCTCGGCGTCTCGACGCTGCCGTTCCTGTGGAACGTGTTCAAGAGCTACCGGTACGGGCAGGTCGTCACCGTCGACGACCCGTGGGGCTACGGCAACTCCCTCGAGTGGGCGACCACCTGCCCGCCGCCGCGGCACAACTTCTACGAGCTGCCGCGCATCCGCTCCGAGCGGCCCGCGTTCGAGCTGCACTACCCGCACATGGTGGAGGTCATGCGGGCGGAGGCGCACGTGGGCGTCGGCCGGCGGCACGCCGCCGAGGTCGCCGAGGAACCCCACATCCGGGACACCGCCGACCGGACACCCAAGAGCACCTGACCGGTCGGCCGGATCGGTGTAACCGGGTTCCCGCCGGGGTATCTGGAGCGCACGCCCCGCACGGGCGAGCACTCGAGAACCACTTCGGCGGGAGGCCCGGTGTCCACTGACGCAATCGTGTTGTTGAAGGAAGACCACAAGGAGATCCGCAAGTTGTTCCGCGAGTTCCGCGGCGCGGACGACGACGACGAGGAGAAGGGTCGGATAGTCGGACGGATCATCGAACTGCTGACCGTGCACACCTACATCGAGAACGAGGGCATGTACCCCGAGGTGCGCTCGCTCCTGCCCGACCTCGAATCGGACATCCTCGAGTCGTTCGAGGAGCACCACGTCGCGGATGTGCTGGTGATGGAACTGGCGGGGATGAAGCCCGGTGCCGAGCGGTTCGACGCGAAGACGACGGTCCTCATCGAGAACGTCGAGCACCACATCGAGGAGGAGGAAGAGGAGTGGTTCCCGAAGGTGCGGGAGGCACTCGGCCGCAAGAAGCTGCAGGAGATCGGGGCGCGGATGCTCGAACTGAAGGAGAAGGCACCCCGCTCCCCCGCGCAGCCGTCGGCCCTGAAGAAGACGATCGACGCCGTCGTCAGCTGACACGTCGCCGGACCGCTACCGGTCCGGTTCACGAAGGCCGGGGGTGTGGAGTTGCTCCGCACCCCCGGCTACTGCGCTCCGGCGCCCCAGCGGTCCGGCGCCCCAGCGGTCCGGCGCCCCAGCGGTCCGGCGTTACGGAGCGGCGGCGGAGTCGGGCAGATCGCTCCGCGCGGACCCGTCGGCCGCGCCGCGACCCGCGCGGCTGCCCTGGTAGGCGTCGCGACGGAACGACACGAGCCACCGTGGCCACAGGTCGACCGAGGCCGGGTGGTTGAGCACCGGGTCGAACGACGGTTGCGCCTCGTCGGAGGCGCGTACCTCGCTCTCGAGCGTGACGCGCCCGGCCGGCACGAGCCGCCCGCGGGCCGACGCCACGTGCAACGAGAACACCAGCGGCCCGCCGCGCCGAGCCAGTTCCCGCACAGACGTCGACGCCGGCTGCTCCCCCTCGGGGAACGCGAAGATCCACCGCGGCGCGAGATCGACGTTCGTGCGATACGCCATCAGGGAGCCGTACCGCGCCGTCGACCAGCCTCGCGCCGGCAGCAGCACCGCCCTGGTCGGCACGTGCAGCGTGGCGAGCAGGATGTCCCACGGACCGCTCTCGAGCGAGAACCGCAGCGCCAGACCGAGGATGTCGGGCACACCGTCGGGCGTGCCCACGGCACCGGACAACCGGGCGGTCACCGGTACCCGGGCCGGGACCGAGCGCGGCCACCAGCCCGGCGCCAGTTCCGCTTCCCCCTGGAAGAGCACCCCGTGCGGGTGGAACACCCGGGCGCCGCGCAACGCGGAGGCAGCCCGGAACGGCGCGGCGAACACCGCGTGCATCGAGATCATGCGCCCCGCATACCCGGGGTGCCGCCACACCAATCGGCGTGCGCTCATTCGACGAGCGAAGCCACCTCGTGATCGGTGAGCGTGGTCTGCGGCACGCGCCCGGCGTCCCGGGCCAGCAACACCGCCCGGTACAGCGGCCGTTGCTCCAGTCCCGCTTCGCGGGCCTCCGCCCGCAGCTGCTCCACCAGTACCGACGACATCGCCGCGGCCGAGGCCAGCTCACTCGCCGCGAGCGCGTCTGCGAGCCGGCGCAACGCCAGCACATCGAGCTCCCGGCAGCCGCCGTTCGCGTACAACGCCAGCGGGACCGACACGATCCGGTCGCCGTCGTTGAGCCGCAGCACCACCTGACTGACCCGCAGCGCCGACACCACCAGTTCGACCCCGGCGAGGTTGCGCAGCTGCACCCGCCGGGTGCGCAGTGCCCCCTTCGCCGTGATCGTGGTGCCGTCGATCCAGCGGCGCCGGCGCAGCACCGCCAGGGCGCCCACTGCCGGCGGCACCCCGACGATCATCCCGGACACGACCGCGACCAGCGGGCTGGCCACCAGATACACCAGCAAACCGGCCACCACGCCGATCAGGAGGGAGAACGCCGCGACCCTCCCAGCGCGGGGTGCGAGCACCCGCGCCGGGATCAGGTCCAGACGGGTCGGCGCAGGACGTCCCGACGGGTCAGGTGCCGGCAACGACGTCCCCGACCCGGGCGACCACGTCGTCGAGCGGCACGGTGTGCTGTTCGCCGGTGCGCAGGTCCTTGACCACGATTTCGCCGGCTTCGAGCTCTCGCTCCCCCAGGACCAGGGCAACGACGGCTCCGGAGCGGTCGGCGGCCTTCATCGCTCCCTTGACGCCGCGCCCTCCGTACGCCAGGTCCACCCGGATGCCGGCGGCGCGCAGCCGATGGGCGATCGGGACCAGCGTCGACTTGGCGGAGTCGCCCATCGGCACGCAGAACACCTCGCAGCGGGCGGGGCTGCCCGCGCTCTTGCCCTCGGCGGCGAGGGCGAGCAGCGTGCGATCGATCCCGAGACCGAACCCGATGCCCGAGAGGGGCTGCCCGCCGAGCTGAGCCATCAGGCCGTCGTAGCGTCCGCCGCCGCCGATCCCGGACTGGGCGCCGAGGCCGTCGTGAACGAACTCGAAGGTGGTCTTCGTGTAGTAGTCGAGGCCGCGCACCATGCGCGGGTTGATCGTGTAGCGCACGCCGAGCGCGTCGAGGTGCGAGAGCACCTCGTCGAAGTGCGCCTTGGCCGTGTCGGAGAGGTGGTCGAGCATGAGCGGGGCGTCGGCCGTCATCTCCCGCACGTGGGGGCGCTTGTCGTCGAGGACCCGCAGCGGGTTGATCTCGGCGCGCCGGCGGGTCTCCTCGTCCAGGTCCAACCCGAACAGGAACTGCTGCAACAATTCCCGGTACTTGGGGCGGCACGTCTCGTCGCCGAGGGAGGTGATCTCGAGGCGGAATCCGTCGAGGCCGAGGCTGCGGAATCCGGCGTCGGCCACGGCGACGACCTCGGCGTCGAGGGCGGGGTCGTCGACGCCGATCGCCTCGACCCCCACCTGCTGCAGCTGACGGTACCGCCCGGCCTGGGGACGTTCGTACCGGAAGAAGGGGCCCGAGTAGCTCAGCTTGACGGGCAGCTGGCCACGGTCGAGGCCGTGCTCGATCACCGCCCGCATCACCCCGGCGGTCCCTTCCGGCCGCAACGTGACGGACCGGTCGCCGCGATCGGCGAAGGTGTACATCTCCTTGCTCACGACGTCCGTGGACTCGCCGACGCCGCGCGCGAACAGCCCGGTGTCCTCGAAGATCGGCAGCTCGATGTGCCCGTAGCCGGCCAGCCGCGCCGCGCGGGTCAAGCCGTCGCGCACGGCGACGAACTCCGCCGACTGCGGCGGGACGTAATCGGGTACACCCTTGGGCGCCGAGAACGTGGAGGGCTTGCTCAACTGTCGCTGCTTTCTCTCGTCGGTGGGTCGGGAGGCCGGGTCAGCGGGAGCCGGTCAGCCCGGCCAGAAAGGGGTTCGACGTCCGCTCCTGACCGATGGTGCTGGTCGGGCCGTGTCCGGGCAGGATCGCGGTGGAGTCGTCGCGCACGAGCAGTTTCGCCGCGATGGAGGCGAGCAGCTGTTCGTGGTCGCCGCCCGGCAGATCGGTGCGGCCGATCGAACCCTGGAACAGGGTGTCGCCGGTGAGGGCGATCTCGACGTCGTCGCCGTCGGCGGTCGTCGCGTGGGTGCGCAGCACCACCGAACCCTGGGTGTGCCCCGGGGTGTGATCGACGACGAACCGGATGCCGGCGTGCTCGACCTGATCGCCGTCGGCCAGTTCGATCACGGTGCGCGGCTCGGTGAATTCGGCGCCTTCGAGGAACGGCTTCAGCGTCGGGCCGATACCGCGACCGGGATCGGTCAGCATGTAGCGGTCCTCGGGATGGATGTAGGCCGGGATGTCGTAGCGGTCGGCGACGGCCTGCGCCGACCAGATGTGGTCGAGATGCCCGTGGGTGAGCAGCACCGCGCGCGGCGTCAACCCGGACCGGGTCAGAAAGTCCGCGAGGGGCTCGGCGGCATCCTGTCCGGGGTCGACGACGACGCAGTCCTCGGCGTCGTCCTGCGCGAGGATGTAACAGTTCGTCTGGAACATCCCGGCGGGGAATCCGGTGACGAGCACGGGCATCGCTCCTACGGTGTGGGCCTCGGTGTGGCTCCTACAGCCTAGGCCGGGCTCCCCGGCGACCGGCTCTCAGGTTGGGGTGGCAGACTCGATCCGGCTCGAGCCGGGGGCCAGCGGCGACGATGGATCCGGCAACGACGATCGGTTACGGGAGGACTACTGCAGTGCCGAGTAACGCACAGCGGCGCCAGGCCGCCAAACGCAAACTCGAGCGGCAGCTCGAACGACGGGCCCAGCGGGCGCGCAAGCGCCGCCAGCTCACCATCGGCCTGTCCGCGCTCGGTGTGGTCGCGGTCGTCGCGGCCGGCGTCGGTGTCTGGATGCTCACCCGCGACGACGGCGCGGACTCGACCGCGGCGTCGGAGACGACCGAGCCGGCGCCGCCGGAGTTCGGAGCGCTGCCGGCGGCCCGGTCCGAACCGTTGCCCGAATCCGTGACCTGTGCCTATCCGGCCGCCGGTGAGCCCGCCAGGCCCGTGCAGCCGCCCCGCACGGACGGCATCCTCACCACCGGGGAGGGCAACACCGACATCAGCGTCAGCGTGGAGACCACCCAGGGCAACATCGGGCTGGTCCTGCAGAACGACACCTCCCCGTGCACGGTCAACAACTTCCTGTCGCTGGCGTCGCAGGGGTACTTCGACGACACCGCCTGCCACCGCCTGACCACGTCCGACACGCTGGCCGTGCTGCAGTGCGGCGACCCCACCGGCACCGGGGCCGGCGGTCCCGGCTACCAGTTCGCCAACGAGTTCCCCACCGACCAGTACGCACCCGAGGATCCGGCGGCCACGCAGCCGTTGACCTATCCCCGCGGGACCGTCGCGATGGCCAACGCCGGCGCCGACACCAACGGCAGCCAGTTCTTCCTCGTGTACGGCGACTCGGTCCTGCCGCCGCAGTACACCGTGTTCGGCACCATCGACGAGACCGGCCTCGCGACCCTCGACAAGGTCGCCGCGGGCGGGGTCGAGGGCGGCGGCCAGGACGGCGCGCCGGCCCAGCCGATCTCGCTGACCAGTGTCAGGATGGACTGATGACTCGTACTCGATCCGTCGTCGCCCGGACGGCCGTGGCCGGAGTGGGCGTGGCGCTGCTGCTCGCGGGGTGCTCGGACGATCCGGACGGCGGGTCCGCGACCGCGACGAGCGCCGCGGCGCCGACGTCCGCCCCGTCGCTGTCCGACTTCCCCGCCTTGCCCGTCCAGCGTGCCGAGCCGCTGCCCGAGACGGTGAGCTGCGCGTACCCGTCGGACGGACGGACGGCCGCGAAGCCGGCGCAGCCGCCGCGCGCCGAGAATGTCCCCACCACCGACACCGGCGTCACCGTCACCACCACCCAGGGCGACATCGGCCTGACTCTCCGGGGCGAGCTGTCCCCGTGCACCGTCAACAGTTTCCTGTCGCTCGCGTCGCAGGGATATTTCGACGACACCGACTGCCACCGCCTGACCACCGACCCGACGCTGTCGGTGCTGCAGTGCGGCGATCCCACCGCCACGGGCACCGGTGGACCGGGCTACGAGTTCGCCAACGAGTTCCCCACCGACCAGTACGCGCCCGGAGATCCACAGGCGCAGAATCCGATGGTCTACCCGCGGGGCACGCTCGCGATGGCCAACGCCGGCCCCGGCACCAACGGCAGCCAGTTCTTCCTGGTGTACGGCGACTCGATCCTGCCGCCGCAGTACACCGTGTTCGGCACCATCGACGAGACCGGCCTGGCGACGCTCGACGAGATCGCCGCGGCCGGGGTGGACGGCGGCGGACCCGACGGCCCACCGGCCGCGACGACGACGCTGACCGCCGTCCGCACGGCCTGACCCGGCGCGTTCCGCAACGCCCCGCCCACCCGCCGGTGAGCGGGGCGTTCGCGTCCCCGCCGCGGGCAGGGGTCTGTCGGTTTGTGACGGGATCGTCTACTGTGCCGTGTCTGTGACCTCTGGTACCTCCATCGCTGTGCGTGCGGCCCTGAGCGTGGCCGTGGCACTCGCGACCGCAGCGTGTGCCGCGTCCGCGACCGCGCCCGCCCCTGCCGCGCTGCGGGCGACGACGACCGCTACGGTCGCCGGGCCCGCCGGGTTCGACCCGTCCGCCTATGCCGCTCTGCCGCCGCGTCCCGAACCGGGTGCCGCCACGGTCACCTGCACGTATCCTGCCGCCGGACCGGCGGCGCGGACGGCGACCATGCCCGGATCGACGTCCGTGCCTGCGACCGGAACGGTGGAGCTCACGCTGACGACCTCCGCGGGACCGGTCCCGTTGGTTCTCGAGCGCGCCGCAGCCCCGTGCGCGGTGCACAGCTTCGCCGGTCTCGCGCGGCAGGGCTTCTTCGACGGGACGCAGTGTCATCACGTGACGGACGAACCGGGCATGCAGATGCTCCGGTGCGGCGATCCGAGCGGATCCGGGGTGGGCGGGCCCGGCTACACGTTCGCCGACGAGTACCCCGTCACGGTCGTCCGCGGGGAGAACGGCTATCTGCCCGCCCCGGTCGTGTATCCACGCGGCACCGTCGCGATGGCAGGCGCCGGGCACCGGGACAGCAACGGCAGCCAGTTCCTGCTCGTCTTCGGCGACTCGCTGCTCCATCCGCAGTACTCGGTGTTCGGTACCGTCGCCGAACCGGGCCTGCCGGTGCTCGAGGAGGTCGCCGCGGCCGGCAACGACGGCTCGAGCCCGCTCGGCGGCGGGCGCCCCCTCGCTCCGCTCGTCATCACCGACGTGGGATGAGACGCGACCGGCGCGGCCCCGGAACCGGCCTACGCCGCGGAGGTCACCCTGTACACGTCGTAGACGCCCTCCACGTTGCGGACGACGTTGAGGACGTGGCCCAGATGCTTGGGGTCTCCCATCTCGAAGGTGAAGCGGCTCACCGCGACCCGGTCGCCCGTCGTGGTCACCGACGCCGACAGGATGTTCACCTTCTCGTCGGCGAGGGCCTTCGTGACATCCGAGAGCAGCCGGTGCCGGTCCAGCGCCTCGATCTGGATGGCCACGAGGAACACCGACGACGGCGACGGTGCCCACTCGACGTCGATGATCCGCTCGGCCTGCTGCTGCAGGGATCCGGCGTTGGTGCAGTCGGTGCGGTGCACGCTCACCGAGCCGGTACGGGTGACGAAGCCCATGATCTCGTCGCCGGGTACCGGGGTGCAGCACTTGGCCAGTTTCGACACCGTGCCCGGGGCGCCGGGCACGAGGATGCCGGAGTCGCCGCTCTGCCGGGACCGGGTCGGAATGGACGACGGCGTGGCCCGTTCCGCGAGTTCCTCCTCGACCCCACCGACCCCGCCGAGGAGCGCGACGAGACGCTGCACGACGTGGTGCGCCGAGACATGGTGCTCCCCGACCGCGGTGTAGAGCGCCGATACGTCGGCGTACCGCAGTTCCTTTGCCACCGCCTGCATCAGGTCCGCGTTCATCAGGCGCTGCAGCGGCAACCCGACGCGCTTGACCTCCTTGCCGATGGCGTCCTTGCCGGTCTCGAGCGCCTCCTCGCGGCGTTCCTTCGCGAACCACTGCCGGATCTTGGCCTTCGCACGCGGCGAGACCACGAAGGACTGCCAGTCGCGGCTCGGCCCGGCGTTGGGATCCTTGGAAGTGAAGACCTCGACGACCTCGCCGTTCTCGAGTTTGCGCTCGAGCGCGACGAGCCGGCCGTTGACCCGTGCGCCGATGCAGCGGTGCCCCACCTCGGTGTGCACGGCGTACGCGAAGTCCACCGGGGTCGACCCGGACGGCAACGTGATCACGTCCCCCTTGGGGGTGAAGACGAAGATCTCCTTCACCGCGAGGTCGTAACGCAGCGACTCGAGGAACTCGCCGGGGTCGGCGGCCTCACGCTGCCAGTCGAGCAACTGCCGCATCCACGCCATGTCGTCGAGTTCGGCGGCGTCGCCCGAGTGCTTGCCCTTGGTCTCCTTGTACCGCCAGTGCGCGGCGATGCCGAACTCGGCGGTGCGGTGCATCTCCCGGGTCCGGATCTGCACCTCGAGCGGCTTGCCCTCGGGGCCGATCACCGTGGTGTGCAGCGACTGGTACACCCCGAACCGCGGCTGGGCGATGTAGTCCTTGAAGCGGCCTGCCATCGGCTGCCACAGCGAGTGCACGACACCCACTGCGGCGTAGCAGTCGCGGATCTCGTTGCACAGGATTCGCACGCCGACCAGGTCGTGGATGTCGTCGAAGTCGCGGCCCTTGACGATCATCTTCTGGTAGATCGACCAGTAGTGCTTCGGCCGGCCCTCGACGGTGGCCTCGATCCGCGACGCCGAGAGCGTCGAGTTGATCTCCGCGCGGACCTTGGCCAGGTAGGTGTCGCGCGACGGCGCCCGGGTGGCGACGAGCCGGACGATCTCTTCGTACTTCTTCGGATGCAGGATCGCGAAGGACAGGTCCTCGAGTTCCCACTTGACCGTGGCCATGCCGAGACGGTGCGCGAGCGGAGCGATCACCTCGAGGGTCTCGCGTGCCTTGCGGGCCTGCTTCTCCGGCGGCAGGAAGCGCATGGTGCGCATGTTGTGCAGTCGATCGGCGACCTTGATCACCAGGACCCGGGGGTCGCGTGCCATCGCGATGATCATCTTGCGGATGGTCTCGCCCTCGGCCGCGGTGCCGAGCACCACCTTGTCCAGTTTGGTGACACCGTCGACGAGGTGGGCGACCTCCTCGCCGAACTCGGCGGTGAGTTGTTCGAGGCTGTAGCCGGTGTCCTCGACGGTGTCGTGCAGCAGCGCCGCGATCAGCGTCGTGGTGTCCATGCCGAGTTCGGCGAGGATCGTCGCGACCGCGAGGGGGTGGGTGATGTACGGGTCACCGGACTTGCGCTTCTGCGACGCGTGCCGCTCCTCCGCCACGTCGTAGGCGCGCTGCAGCTCCGACAGGTCGGCTTTCGGGTACAGCTCGCGATGGATCGTGACCAGCGGCTCGAGCACCGGCTTGAGGTTGGTGCTGCGCTGCCCGGTGATGCGGCGCGCCAGCCTGGCCCGCACCCGGCGGGACGCCGAGGTGGATGCCGAGGTCGGGGTCGGACCGGAGTTCTGGGACCGATCAAGATTCTGGGTCATGCCCACACCTCCCGTCGCCGATGCACACCGGGCGTACCGTCGCGCATTCCTCGTCGTCCGGAACCACCGGCACCTGCGCCAACTCTAGCTCTCAGAGCCGGACCAATGACGTCACCGGGTACTTTTCCAGCCGCGCGCGCCCGCCGAGAACCTCGATCTCGGTGACCACGGCCACCGCGACGACGAGAGCGCCGGCCGCGTCGAGCAACTCCGCCGTCGCCGAGAGGGTGCCGCCGGTCGCCAGCACGTCGTCGACGACGAGTACCCGTCGGCCGCGCAGCCGAACCGAATCCTGCGGAATCTCGATCGCCGCGGTGCCGTACTCGAGCGAGTACTCGCGGGTGTTCACCGGCGGGGGCAGCTTGCCGGCCTTGCGCACCGCGAGGACGCCGGTGCCCAGTGCGTGGGCGATCCCGCCGCCGAGCAGGAAGCCGCGGGCGTCGACCCCGGCCACCAGTTCCGCATCGGGTGCGGTGGCGGCCAGCGCCGCGATCACCGCCCCGAACGCCTCGCCGTCGGCGAAGACCGGGGTCAGGTCGGCGAAGCGGACCCCGGGTGTCGGGAAGTCGTCGACCCAGCGGGTGTGGGCGGTGACCGCTGTGGCGGCACGGTCCATCAGCGCGTGCGCTCCGGCGGGAAGGCTGCTCATCGGTTGAGGATCCACCTGTCCATGTTCCAGCCCGCACCGGCGGCGCTGGCGTTGACGACGGCGGCACGAAGGCCGCCGGCGAAGGTCGTCTCCCGGGGCTGCGCGTACAGCGGCAGGGTCGGCATCTCGGTCCACAGGATCGTCTCGGCCTCGCCGACCAGGCCGGAAATCGTGGCGTCGTCGGTGGTCACGGCGAGGGCATCGAGGATCCGGTCGACTCGGGCATCGGCGAAGCGACCGACGTTGGCGCCGGCGGCGGAGTTGAGGGAACCGCGGGCGTCCTGCATGTCGGCCGTGCCGCCCGCGCCCGCGGCGGCGGCGGTCCCGGCCAGTACGGCGTCGACCTGACCCGCCGCGAGCTGCGACGGCGTGAACGTGTCGGAGGCGGCGTCGACCACCTCGATGCCGGCCTCGCGACAGGACTGGGCGATCAGTTCGACGGTGCGGGCGCGGCGCGGGTCGGGACCGAGGTACCCGATCCGCACGGTGATGCGGTCCGTCCCGGCCGCGGCGAGCTCGGCCTGCGCCGCGGTCGTGTCCGCCTCGTCGTAACGGGCCGCGGGCCCGGACACACCCGGGTACAGGGGCGAGTCGGCGGGCAGCAGCCGCGACGAGGTGGTCCCGGAACCGAGACCGGTGGCGGGGACGTCCCCGACCCGGCCGAACTCGTCGAACAACTGCGACCGGGGCACGCACAGCGCGAACGCCCGGCGCGCGGCGGGGGCGCCGAGGCTCCCGCCCTCGGTGCCCAGCACGAGCTGTTCGACGTTGCGCGAGGCCGTGTCCGTCGTTTCCGCGTCGTCGCCGAGCGACAGGTCCAGGGCTCCGGTGGCGGCGTCGACGACGTGGACGCGGCCGTCGGAGGCGGCTGCGGCGGCGTCGGTGCCGCGCGGCCACACCACGATCCGGTCGGTGCCGGGCTTGTTGCCCCACCAGCGCTCGTTCGCGACGAGGACGAGTCCGTCCTCGACGGTGAACGACTCGATCCGGTAGGGACCCGAGGCCGGCAGCAGCGACAGATCCACCGCGCCCGGGGTCAGGTTCCATCCCGTGTTCCAGAAGTCGGCGAGCCGGCGCAGCGCCTCGACGTCGCCGCCGCCGATTGCGGCGACCACGTCGGGCACCCCCGAGACGCGGGCCGCGACGTGCGCAGGCATCAGTTCGGTGGCGCCGAACAGGGCCCGCCAGTCGGCGTAGGCGCGGCCTGCGCGGAAGACGACGGTGGCGTCTTTGGATCCGGTCTGGCAGTCGATCCGTTCGATGTCGACATAACCCGAGCGTCGCGCGGCGGCAAACAGGTTCTCCGCTGCTCCCGACGCGTCGGGAGCGGTGAATCGCCCACTGGCGGCCGCCCAGGTCAGCACCAGGTCGTCGCACGACATCGGCACCCCGTCCGAGTACACGGAGTCCGGGGACAGCCGGTACTGGACGGTCAGCGGGTCCTGCGCGACGACGGTGGCCGTCCCGATGTCGGTGTCGGAGATCACCTGGCCGGCCGGATCGACGTAGCCGAACCCGGGCAGCACACGGGCCAGGGCCTGCCGGGCTCCCGAGGCGGCGCCGTCGACGGTGTTGGCGTTGTAGGTGGTCACCGTGTTGTCGACGGCATACCCGATGGAGGGCAGGGACTCCTCCGTCGTGCCACAGGCGACGATGGTCGCGGCGAGCGCCGCCGCGGCGGCCGCGCCCGCGATCGCCGCGCGGACGGGCCGGCGGCGCCGGGCTCGACGTGTGTGCTCGGGTGCCGACATGTCAGTGCCTTCTCTTGGCGCGCTTTCCGGTGGGCCGGACGCCCGGTCTGGGGGTGCGCTCGGCCACCGGCGCGGCCCCGACGCCCGCCGTCGTGGTCGCTCCGAGGCGCTTGGTCACGGACACGGGTGTCGCGCCGGCGTGCGCGCCGACCGCCTCCCCGGCGGGAAGCACGGCCCGCGATCCGGCGGCGCCGCGCTTGGCGAGCACCTTGCGGGTGTGTGCGGCCACCGGCCCGCGCCATTCCTTGAGGGTCACCAGCAGCGGAGTCGCGAAGAAGATCGACGAGTAGGCGCCGACCACGATGCCGACGAGCTGGACGAGGGCCAGGTCCTTGAGGGTGCCGACGCCGAGCAGCCACACCGCGATCACCATCAGCGCGAGCACCGGCAGCACCGAGATGACGGTGGTGTTGATCGACCGCATGAGGGTCTGGTTGACGGCGAGGTTGGCCTGCTCGGCGTAGGTCCGTCGATGCAGGTGCAGAATGCCGCGGGTGTTCTCCTCGACCTTGTCGAACACCACCACGGAGTCGTACAGCGAGAAGCCGAGGATGGTGAGCAGGCCGATGACGGTGGCCGGGGTGACCTCGAAGCCGACGAGGGAGTACACCCCCGCGGTCACGATCATGTCGAAGAACAGCGCGGCCAGCGCCGCGAGTGCCATGTCCCGCTCGTAGCGCACCGCGATGTAGATGCTGACGAGCACCAGGAACACCGCGAGTGCGATGAGGGCCTTCTGGGTGATCTGTCCGCCCCACGTCTCGCTGACGTCGGCGACGCTGATCGCGTCGCGCGACGGCACGCCGTCGGGCCCGGTGGGCTGGAACTCGTCGTAGAGCGCGTTCTGCAGCGCCCGGACCTGTTCCAGGTCGAGGGCTTCCGACCGGATCTGGATGGAGGCGCCGGCGCCGGACCCGACGGTCTGCACCGATTCGGGTTCCGCGCCGAGGGTGTCGGAGTACACCGTCTCCACCTGTTCGGTGGTGACGCCCTCGGCGGCCGGGAGCTGGATGCGGGTGCCGCCCTCGAAGTCGATGCCCCAGGTGAAACCGCGGATCAGCATGCTCAGCAGCGCCACCAGCACGATGGCGCCGGTGAGCAGATAGTAGAACTTGCGGCGGCCGACGATCTCGAACGCGCCCGTGCCGGTGTAGAGGCGCGAGAGGGTGCTGTGCCGGGGTGCGGTCGTGGTGGTGTCGGTCATCGTCACGCCTCCTTCGCCGAGGCAGCCGCGAGCTGGCGCTCACGGGCGACCTGCTGAATGGCGCCGAGACCGTTCACGCTCGGCTTGGACCAGAACTTCGACTTCGACGCGAGGTGCACCAGCGGCCAGGTCACGAGGAACACGACCACGACGTCGAGGATGGTGGTCAGACCCAGCGTGAACGCGAAGCCACGGACCTGGCCGACCGCGAGGATGTAGAGCACCGCGGCCGCGATGAAGCTCACGGCGTTGCCGGACAGGATGGTCCGGCGGGCCCGCGCCCAGCCGCGGGGCACGGCGGAGCGGAAGCTGCGTCCTTCACGGATCTCGTCCTTGATGCGTTCGAAGAAGACCACGAACGAATCGGCGGTCATGCCGATACCGATGATCAGGCCGGCGATGCCCGCGAGATCGAGGGTGAAGTTGATGTAGCGGCCGAGCAGCACCATCACCGCGTACACGGCGAGGCCGGACAGCACCAGCGACAGCGCGACGAGTACCCCGAGCATGCGGTAGTACACGAGGCTGTAGATCAGCACCAGGAGCAGTCCGACGACGCCGGCGATCAGCCCGGCCTCGAGGGACGCCAGACCGAGGGTTGCGGACACCGTCTCGGCCTCCGACGCCGCGAAGGACAGGGGCAGCGAGCCGTACTTGAGGGTGTTGGCGAGCTCGGTGGCCTCGGTGTTGCTGAAGTTGCCGGTGATGGAGGTTGCGCTTCCGGCGGGGGTGGCGCCCTGGATGACGGGCGCACTGACCACCTTGGAGTCGAGGACGAACGCAGCCTGCTGGCCGATGTTGGCGGCGGTGAACTGCGCCCAGGTGCTGCTGCCCTCGGAGTCGAACGTCAGGCTGACCTCGTAGCGGGACTGCTGGGAGTTGTAGCCGGCGGACGCGTCGGTGATCTGCTGACCGTCGATGATGCTCGGGCCGAGCAGATAGACGGCGGTGCCGTCGGTGGAGCAGGCCACCAGCGGCTTGGCCGGATCGTCGTTGCCGGCAAGCGGGTCGGCGGCCGAGCAGTCCAAGTTGGCCATCGCCTCCTGCAGGACGGCCGGGTCCTCGCTCTGCCGCGTCTCCTTCGCCGCCGCGATGTCCGCGGCCGCCCGAGCCTGCGGGTCGAGGTCCTCCGCGGGAGCGGGGGCCGGGGTGTCCGTGGCGGGTGCCGGGGTGCCGGTCTCCGGGCTGTCGGGGGTCGGGGTGTCGGGGGTCGGGGTGTCGGTGGGATCCTGCGCCGGGAACGGCCGGCCTTGCGGTTCCGGTGCGGCCGGTTCCGGGGCGGGCGTCGCGGCGCCGGGTGCCGGCGTCCCGGGAACGGGAGCCGGGGAGTCCGCGGGCGCGGGCTGAGCGGAGTTCGCGCTCGCAATGGGCTGGCCGATCACGGGCCGGATGTACAGGCGCGCGGTCTGACCGAGGGTCCGGGCCTGCGAGCTGTCGTCGCCGGGCACCGTGATCACCAGGTTGTCCCCGTCGATGACGACCTCGGAACCGGACACCCCGAGACCGTTCACGCGGGTCTCGATGATCTGCTGGGCCTGCCGGAGACTGTCCTGGCTGGGCGCACTGCCGTCCGGGGTGCGGGCGGTGAGGGTTACTCGGGTGCCGCCCTGCAGGTCGATGCCGAGCTTCGGCGTCGCCGATTTGTCCCCGGTGAAGAAGATCAGTGCATACAGCGCCACCAGGATCGCCCCGAACAGGGCGAGGGAGCGAACTGGATGCACCGATCCGTTGGAAGGTGCCACGGTCTGTCAGTCTCCTCGATGCGAGTGAGTGATGCGCTGGTCACGGGGCCATCGCACCCGTCGGGCGCGGCCCCCGCCCGGCCCGCACATCGGCCGGGATGTCGACCGGGCAGAGTCCGGCCGTTCGGTGCTCGGTTCTTCGGTGCTCGGTTCTTCGGTGCTCGGTTGTTCGGTGCTCGGTTCTTCAGTGCTCGGTTCTTCAGTGCTCGGTCGGCCGCCCGGCCGGCGGCTCGGTGTCGTCGCCCTTGTCGAGCGAGAGTCCACCGGTCTCGTCCGCCGAGCCTTGATCGGTGATCCGCTCACGGACCACGACCCGGGCCCAGGTGGTCACCACGCCGGGTGCGATCTCGAGCTCCACGGTGGTGTCGGTGAGCGCGGTGATGGTGGCGTGCAGTCCCGCCGTGGTCATCACCCGGTCGCCGACCTGCAACGCATCCTGCAGTTCCGCGGTCTTCTGCATCTCCTTCTTCTGGCGCCGGATGCCGAGGAAGGTCGGCACCAGCAGGGCAAGGATCAGCAGCGGGAAGAGCAGTTCCATCGTTGAAGTCAGTCCTCGAAGTCGTCCGGCATCGGGCGCCGGTCGTCGCGGACCGGCGCAGTAGACCAGTGTGCCATTACCGGCGCGGCTGCTGTACCGGCGCCGGTGGCGGAGCGGTCAGTCGTCGTCGAACAGGCCGGGCTGCGGTTCGCGGGCCCGCACCTCGATGCCGCCGGTTGCGGCCTCCGGCGGCGGGGTCAGCCCGAGTTGCAGCCACGCCGCCTGGGTCGCGACCCGCCCGCGCGGGGTACGCGCGATCATGCCCGCCCGCACCAGAAACGGCTCGCACACCTCCTCGACGGTGCCGGGCTCCTCACCGACGGCTACCGCGAGGGTGGACACGCCCACCGGTCCGCCCCCGAAACTTCGGACGAGCGCGCCCAGCACGGCCCGGTCGAGTCGGTCCAGGCCGAGCGCATCGACGTCGTAGACGGCGAGGGCGGCCCGGGCGATCTCGCGGGTGATGACGCCGTCGGCGCGGACCTCGGCGTAGTCGCGGACCCGTCGCAGCAGCCGGTTGGCGATGCGCGGGGTGCCGCGGGAACGGCCGGCGATCTCGGCGCTCGCCTCCTCGCCCAGGTCGATGCCGAGGATGCGGGCCGAGCGGAGCAGGATCTGCTGTAGCTCCGCCGGTTCGTAGAAGTCCATGTGCGCGGTGAAGCCGAACCGGTCGCGCAGCGGGCCGGTCAGCGCCCCGGAACGGGTCGTGGCTCCGACGAGGGTGAACGGGGCCACCTCGAGGGGGATCGACGTCGCACCCGGACCCTTGCCGACGACGACGTCGACGCGGAAGTCCTCCATCGCCAGGTACAGCATCTCCTCGGCGGGACGCGCGATGCGGTGGATCTCGTCGATGAACAGCACGTCCCCCTCGACGAGGTTGGACAGCATCGCGGCCAGGTCGCCGGCCCGTTCCAGGGCGGGGCCCGACGTCAGCCGCAGCGACGACCCGAGTTCGGCGGCGATGATCATGGCCATCGACGTCTTGCCCAGGCCCGGTGGGCCGGACAGCAGGATGTGGTCGGGGGTGCCGCCGCGCAGCTTCGCCCCGCGCAGCACCAGCTGCAGCTGTTCCCGCACCCGGGGCTGGCCGATGAAGTCGTCGAGATTCTTGGGCCGCAGACTCGCCTCGACGTCGCCGTCGCCGGCGGTGTACTCGGCGGTCATCGGAGCCTCGTCCGAGGCTCCCTCGGTGGGAAAGTCCTCGATCATCGGCTCTTGCCCAGCAGAGCCAGCGCCGACCGCAGCGCGGTCGAGGTATCGGCGTGCGGGTCACCTGCGAGAACCGTGTCGGTGGACTGTTCCGCCTGCTTGACGGGGAAACCGAGCCCGACGAGAGCCTCGACCACCTGGTCCCGCATCGGTGAGCCGACCACCGCCGTCGGGGCGGAGGCGCCGGCGTACGCCGCCACCTTGTCCCGTAGTTCGACGACCATGCGTTCGGCGCCGCGTTTGCCGATGCCCGGGACCCGGGTCAGGGCAGCGGTGTTGCCGTCGGCGAGGGCCGCACGCAACGAGTCCGGATCGAGCACCGCGAGGGTGGCCATCGCGAGTCGGGGTCCGACACCGGAGACCGTCTGCAGCAACCCGAACAGGTCCCGGGCGTCGGGATCGGGGAACCCGTACAGCGTCATCGAGTCCTCGCGCACGATCATCGCCGTGACCAGGCGGGTGTCCTCGCCACGACGGAGCGTGGCGAGGGTGGCGGGCGTGGCGTGGATCCGGTAGCCGACCCCCGCGGATTCGATGACGACGTGGTCGAGGGCGATCTCGAGCACTTCCCCGCGCACCGAGGCGATCACCGTGCACCTGCCTTCCGCGCGGCGGCCTGTTCCCGCAGCCGCGCCTCGTACCGTCGTTTCTGTTCGGCCGCGGCGGCTTCGGCGGCGGCCATGCGCGCGAGCATGGGCGCACGCCAGCAGTGGCAGATCGCCAGGGCGAGGGCGTCCGCGGCGTCCGCGGGCTTCGGGGCGGCGGCGAGGCCCAGGATCTTGGTGACCATCGCCGTGACCTGCTTCTTGTCGGCCGAGCCGTTTCCGGTCACGGCGGACTTGACCTGGCTCGGGGTGTGGAAGGCCACCGGGATGCCGCGCCGGGCGGCGGAGAGCGCCACCACTCCCCCCGCCTGGGCGGTGCCCATCGCGGTACGGACGTTGTGCTGGGAGAACACCCGCTCGACGGCGACGACCTCTGGTTCGAAGCGGTCGAGCCACTCCTCGGCAGCCGTGGAGATGCACAGCAGCCGGGACGGCAGGTCCATCTCGGGAGGTGTGCGGATGACATCCACTGCGACGGCAGCGACCTCGCGCCCGCGACCGGTGTCCACGATGCCGAAACCACATCGCGTCAGTCCCGGGTCCACACCCATCACGCGCACCCGTTCACCTCTCGACCGCTACGAACAATTGTTCGAGAGCATAGCGGCCGGGGCGGCGCGTCGCGGTACCGACACGCAGCCCCGGCCGGGAGCCGTCCGACTCAGGCGTCGAGTTCGGCGAGGACCTCGTCGGAGACGTCGACGTTGGTGTAGACGTTCTGCACGTCATCGGAATCCTCGAGCGCGTCGACGAGCTTGAACACCTTGCGGGCGCTCTCCGCGTCGACGGGCACCTCGACCGAGGCCCGGAAGTCCGGATCGGCCGATTCGTAGTCGATTCCCGCCTCGACGAGCGCGGTGCGCACGGCGATGAGGTCGCCCGCCTCGGAGACGATCTCGAAGCTGTCGCCGAGGTCGTTGATCTCCTCGGCACCGGCCTCGAGCACCACCTCGAGAATCTCGTCCTCGGTGCGGCCGTTCTTCTCGAGCACGACGACACCCTTGCGGGTGAACAGGTACGACACCGAACCGGGGTCGGCCATGTTGCCGCCGTTGCGGGTCATCGCGGTGCGGACCTCGCCCGCCGCGCGGTTGCGGTTGTCGGTGAGGCACTCGATGAGGACGGCGACGCCACTGGGGCCGTAGCCCTCGTAGGTGATCGTCTGCCAGTCCGCGCCGCCGGCTTCCTCACCGGCGCCACGCTTGCGGGCCCGCTCGATGTTGTCGTTGGGGACCGAGCTCTTCTTCGCCTTCTGGATGGCGTCGTACAGCGTCGGATTGCCCGCCGGGTCACCACCGCCGGTCCGGGCCGCCACCTCGATGTTCTTGATCAGCTTCGCGAACATCTTGCCGCGCTTGGCGTCGATGGCCGCCTTCTTGTGCTTGGTGGTGGCCCATTTGGAGTGGCCGCTCATTCGATTGGAGCCCCTTCCGGCGAGGTGAGGTCGGACCGGGTCCGACTGGTTCGGAGGGTCGATTCTACTCCGCGAGCAGTGACCCCGAACGGACGGTGTCGACGAACAGCCGGTGCACCCGGAGGTCACCGGTGACCTCCGGGTGGAACGACGTCGCCATCACGGCGCCCTGGCGCACGGCGACGACCCGTCCGGCGGCCGGCCCCTCCGGGACGGTGGCCAGAACTTCCACGCCGGGGCCGACCTCTTCCACCCAGGGGGCCCGGATGAACACCGCACGCACCGGGTCGCCCTCGATGCCCGCGACGGTGAGGTCGGCCTCGAACGAGTCGACCTGGCGACCGAAGGCGTTGCGTCGGACCGTGATGTCGAGGGCGTCGAGATGCTCGGCGTCCGGACGGGTGTCGAGGACCTGCGAGGCGAGCAGGATCATCCCGGCGCAGGATCCGTACGCGGGCAGCCCGGCCTTCAGGCGCGCACGCAGCGGCTCGAGGAGGTCGAACACCTGCAACAGCCGGCTCATGGTGGTGGACTCCCCACCGGGGATCACCAGGCCGTCGACGGCGTCGAGCTCGCCGGGCCGGCGCACGCCGATCGCGCGGGCGCCGGCCGCTTCGAGTGCGGTCAGGTGCTCGCGGACGTCGCCTTGGAGAGCGAGCACGCCGATGGTCGGAGAACTTTCCACTGTCGCCTGTTCTGTCGGGGACGGGCAACGCCCGCCCGGAACCTGGACGTCCACGCTAGCAGCCGGGGCGAGGTGCCCCGGCTCACGGACCGGGAACCGGGCACCCGCTCATCAACGCAGGTAGCGGGTCAATCCCTCTTGTACCACCGCGGCGACCATGCGCCCGTTCCGGTCGAAGATGCGTCCCTGTGTCAGGGCCCGCCCGAAGCCGGCCGACGGGGAGGTCTGGTCGTACAGCAACCAGTCGTCGGCGCGGAAGGAGCGCAGGAACCACATGGCGTGGTCGAGGGAGGCGCCCTGGGTCTTCTCGTCGGGATGCGCGACGCTCGCGGAACCGAGCAACGTCATGTCGCTCATGTACGCCAGGGTGCACACGTGCAGCACGTTGTCGTCCGGGAGCGGGTCCCGGACCCGGAACCACACCTGCTGCTGGGACACGATGCCGGTGCGCCGGAAGATGCGGTCCTCCGGCACCCGCCGCAGGTCCCACTCGGGCCATTCCCGCCTGGCCCACTCGTTTCCGGGGTCCTCCGAGTCCGCGAGGCCGGAGAGTTCCTCGGGATCCGGCACCGGGGGCATCTCGTCCTGGTGCTCGATGCCCTCGTCCTGGACGTGGAACGATGCGGACATGGTGAAGATCGCCTGCCCGTCCTGAACGGCAGTCACCCGCCGGGTGCCGAACGACCGGCCGTCGCGGATCGGGTCGACGAGATACACGATCGGCTTCGCCGGGTTACCGGGACGGACGAAGTATCCGTGCAACGAATGCACCGAGTACGCCGGATCGACGGTGCGCACCGCGGACACCAGCGCCTGCCCGGCGACCTGGCCCCCGAAGGTGCGTTGCAGCGACGTCTCCGTCGCCACGCCCCGGAAGATGTTCTTCTCGAGATGTTCGAGCGCCAGGATCTCCTCGATCTTCGCCATGCGGGCTCCTTCCCAGTCCTGCGACAGGCTAGCGGCAGGTGCCCGGAACGGAGCGACGGGAGCCTCCGACACGGTGGAGGCTCCCGTCGCACCCGGGAAAGCCGGCGGTCGTGCGGGTCACCAGCCTCGCTCGGCGAGGCGGTGCGGCACCGGGATGTCGTCGACGTTGATGCCGACCATGGCCTCGCCCAGGCCGCGCGAGACCTTCGCGAGCACGCCCGGGTCGTCGTAGAAGGTGGTGGCCTTGACGATCGCGGCGGCACGCTCGGCCGGGTTGCCGGACTTGAAGATGCCCGAACCGACGAACACGCCCTCGGCGCCGAGCTGCATCATCATCGCCGCGTCCGCCGGGGTGGCGATGCCCCCGGCCGTGAACAGGGTCACCGGCAGCTTGCCGGCCTGGGCGACCTCGACGACCAGGTCGTACGGGGCCTGCAGTTCCTTGGCCGCGACGTACAGCTCGTCCTCCGGCAGGGAGGTCAACCGCCGGATCTCCTGCCGGATCTTCCGCATGTGGGTGGTGGCGTTGGAGACGTCGCCGGTGCCGGCCTCACCCTTGGAACGGATCATCGCCGCGCCCTCGTTGATCCGGCGCAGCGCTTCACCGAGGTTGGTGGCGCCGCACACGAACGGCACGGTGAACGCGAACTTGTCGATGTGGTTCTCGTAGTCGGCGGGAGTGAGCACCTCCGACTCGTCGATGTAGTCCACGCCGAGGGCCTGCAGGATCTGTGCCTCGACGAAGTGACCGATACGCGCCTTGGCCATCACGGGGATGGACACGGCCTCGATGATGCCTTCGATCATGTCCGGGTCGGACATGCGGGACACGCCTCCCTGGGCGCGGATGTCGGCGGGGACGCGCTCGAGCGCCATGACGGCGACGGCACCCGCGTCCTCGGCGATCTTCGCCTGCTCGGGGGTGACCACGTCCATGATCACGCCGCCCTTGAGCATCTCGGCCATGCCGCGCTTGACGCGGGCGGTACCGGTGGTGGGGACGGACTCGGGGCTGCTCACAGCAACAAACTCCTGGGGTATGGCCTGCAGAGACTGGCGCGGCGGACGGATTCGGGCACGTCACGACGCCGCTCCCGATTCTAGGTGCGGCCGGACGGCCGTCCCATAGCCAGTCGCGAGGCCCTGGCCTGCCTCGCGGGCATCGACACGGCCTGCCTCGCGGGCATCGACACGGCCTGCCTCGCGGGCATCGACACGGCCTGCCTCGAGCGCCGCAGCTCACCGGATGGCACGAACCTCCGGTTCCACGCGGCGTACGGCGACGTCACGCGCCTCGCCCAGCAGATCGGCGAGATCCTGCGGGTACACGGCCTCCCCGCGTCGCTGCAGGTCCCGGATCTCGTTCTCGGCGAACCAACGGTGTTCGAGGCTCATGCGGCGCTCGAGGTCCGTGAATCCGCTGCTCCCCGGTTCGAAGGCGGGCGTCTGCAGGGCGAAGAACAGCTCCTCCGAACGGATGAGTTCCCCGTTGAAGGGGAATACCGCCACTCGGCGCCACAGGGGTCCGCACAGTTGCCCGGGCGCGACCGGCAGACCGGTCTCCTCCCCCACCTCGCGGGCCGCGGCCGCGCGCAACGTCTCCCCCACCTCGACGGCGCCGCCGACGGTGAACCAGAAGTGCACGTCCGGCGTGGTCGGGTCGTGGCCGCGCAGCAGCAACACCCGCCCCTCGTGGTCGAACAGCACGACCCGCGCCGAGGTGCGCGTCTCGTCGAGCGACAGGCCCGTCGCGGCAGCCGGGCCGGTGCGCTCGGTGATCTCGAAGTAGGTGGGCAACGGCGCCGTGCCACCGAGGTGCAGCCACCGGACCGGACGGCGGGCACGCAATGCCAGGGTGTCGCGGACGGCGTCGTTGTGGAATCGGCGGGCGATCAGCACCCGCGCCTCGGCGTCGGCGAGTTCGGCCACCAGCTGCGGTCGGAGCCGCTCGGTGTCGACCGCGGCCACGGCGGCCGACAGCGTGTTCTCCGCCGACTCCCGTTCGGCACGGTCCGCCCGCTCGGCACGGTCGGCCAGGGCGGCCAGCCGGCGGCCTTCGGCGACCGGGACGGAGGCCGCGATCCCGCGCACCACCACGGCGCGGCGAGCCAGGGCGGCGTCGAGCGCCTGCCAGGAGAGGTCCGACCGCACGTGCAGCCGGTCCAGCCGGTTGGCCGTGCCGTACGCCCACAGCCCGAGCGCGACGACGAGCGCGGTGACCAGCGCGAGGACGAGTACGGTCAGCGCGGACAGCGTCACGTCCCACTCCCCTCACGCGGCGGCGTCGCCCGGCTGCATGTCACGACCGGACCTCGCGGACCGGCCCGGCCCCGACCGTGACGGTCTCGTATACGCGCAGGATCTGCTCGGCCACCACCGGCCAGTCGTACGCGCCGACGATCTCGTTCGCCGCCTCCACGAGGGCGCGGCGCCGGGCTGCGTCGTCGAGCAGGCCGCGGATCGAAGCGGCGAGCGCCGCCGAGTCGCCCACCGGGACGAGTACGCCGGCGCGGCCGTCGCGCAGCACCCGGCGGAACGCGTCGAGTTCGCTGGCCACTACCGCGGTACCGGCGGCCATCGCCTCCACGAGCACGATGCCGAAGCTCTCCCCACCGAGGTTGGGGGCGCAGTAGACGTCGGCGCTGCGCATGGCCGAGGCCTTCTCCGCGTCGGACACCTGGCCGAGCAGCCGCAGGTGCCGTGCGTGCGGTCCGGCCTCCTTGCGCAGCCGTTCCTCGTCCCCGCGGCCGACCACGAGGACCTGCAGGTCCGGGTAGTGCTCGACGAGCAGGGGCAGCGCGCCGAGCAGCACCCCCATGCCCTTACGCGGTTCGTCGTACCGGCCGAGGAACAGCACGGTGCGGCCGGCGCGGGGATACCCGGGCAACGCGGGGGCGTGCGCGAACGACGACACGTCGACTCCGTTGGGGATCTCCACGGCGTCGGAGCCGAGGGAGGTCACCTGCCAGCGGCGGGCGAGCTCGGACACGGCGATGCGACCGCTGATCTTCTCGAGATACGGCTGCAGCACACCTTGGAACGTGCTCAGTACCAGCGACTTGGTCGTCGAGGTGTGGAAGGTCGCGACGATGGGCCCTTCCGCGATCTTCAGGGCGAGCATCGACAGGCTCGGGGCGTTGGGCTCGTGGATGTGCAGGACGTCGAAGTCGTTGTCGTTGATCCATCGCCGGACCCGCGCGTAGGACACGGGGCCGAAGCTCAAACGTGCCACGGACCCGTTGTAGGGGATGGCGACGGCGCGTCCGGCGGAGACGACGAAGTCGGGCAGTTCCGTGCGGTCGGATGCCGGAGCGAGGACACTGACCCGGTGGCCGCGTTCGATGAGCACGGTCGCCAGGTCCACGACGTGCGCCTGCACCCCGCCCGGTACGTCGAACGAGTACGGGCACACCATGCCGATCTTCACCGCGCCTCCATCCGGGCCAGGCGGGCCTCGGAGAGGTCGTCGAGCCAGAGCGGTTGCAGCATGTGCCAGTCCGCCGGGTGTTCGGCGATGTCCGCGGCGAAGCAGTCGGCCAGCGCCTGGGTCGCCGGTCCGATCCCGCCGGTGACATCGATCTCGGGATGGACCCGGAAACCCCAGCCGTCGACGGTGAACCAGCAGTGCACCGGCAGCAGGGGCGCCCCGGTCTCGACGGCCAGCTTCGCCGGGCCGGCGGGCATGCGGGTGGGCTCACCGAAGAACGTGACCGGCACGCCCCTGCGGGCCAGGTCGCGTTCGCCGAGCAGGCAGACGATCCGGTTCTCGCGCAACCGGGTCTCGAGCCGGTCGAACGGCGGGGTCTCACCGCCGCTGAGGGGGAAGATCTCGAAGCCGAGGCTTTCGCGGTACGCGACGAACCGCTGGTAGAGCGATTCCGGGCGCAGGCGTTCGGCCACCGTGGACAGTCCGCCGTAGGTCTGCGTGCACCACACACCGGCCATGTCCCAGTTCCCGCTGTGCGGCAGGGCGAGAATTGCACCGCGCCCGGCCGCCAGGGCCTGTTCGATGTGTTCGCGGCCCTCGACGGCGTCGTCGAGTGCCGCAGCCGTCGCGGCGAGGTCCATGGAGGGCAGCCGGAACGCCTCCCGCCAGTACCGGGCGTAGGACCGCAGGGACTGCCGGATCAGCTCGTCCGGGACCTGCGCCGCGGGCACACCCAGGACGCGGGCCAGGTTGCGACGCAACTGCTGCGGGCCGGCGCCGCGACGGGCGGCGTACTCGGCCCCGACGTCGAACAGCCGGCGCGCAGTGGACTCGGGCAGCGCCCGCACGAGCCGCCATCCCGCGGCGTAGCCGAGGTCGGAGGCGCGTTCCGTCACGCTCATCGGGCGTCTCCGTCGGCCGGGGCCGACGACGGTGCTCCGTCGGCCGGAGTCGACGACGGCAGGGGCAGCAGCTCGCGGGCCTCCGGGGAGCGCCGCACCGCGAGCACCCGCTGGAACACGGTGATCACCGAACCGGCGGCGAGCAGCCACATTGCGGCGTGGATCGCCCACCACAGGCCGAGCCCGGTGAAGCCGGCGCCGACCAGGACGATGACGAGCCGGTCGGGACGTTCGATCAAGCCGCCGTCGGCGGACAGGCCGCTCGCTTCCGCGCGGGCCTTGGCATAGGAGATGACCTGGGAGGTGACGAGGCAGATGAGGGTGGCGACCAGCAGCGGCCGGCTCTGTTCCTCGTAGACCGCCCACCAGGCGAGCCCGGCGAAGATCGCACCGTCGGCGACCCGGTCACAGGTGGCGTCGAGGACCGCGCCGAAGCGGGTGCCGCCACCTCGGGCCCGCGCCATGGCGCCGTCGAGCATGTCGAACATCACGAACAGCCCGATCACCATCGCACCCCAGAACAACTGCCCCATCGGGAACAGCGTCACGGCGGCGGCGATCGTGGCGACGGTGCCGATCAGTGTCACCGCGTCCGGCGTGAGGCCGGTGCGGATCAGGGCCCTGCCGAGCGGCGCGGTGACCTTCGACACCGACGCACGCCCGAAGAAGCTGAGCATCCCACCGACCCCCGTCTTTCGTCACATCGTTGCGTCCGGGACACGATCCTGCCATGCCTGCGAACGGCGACAACCATACAGTCGCGGGGACGGCGTTCGGTTCGGGCCGGTGTCAGTCGTTCCAGGCCGCAGCGAGCAACGCGCGGGTGTCGCGCAGCAGCTGCGGCATGACCTTGGCGCCGCCGAGAACGGTGATGAAGTTGGCGTCGCCACCCCACCGCGGCACCACGTGCAGGTGCAGGTGCTCGGCGAGTGAGCCCCCGGCGGCGGCCCCGAGGTTGAGCCCCACGTTGAAGCCGTGCGGCCGCGAGACGCTCTTGATGACCAGGATCGCCCGCTGCGCGAACGACATCAGCTCGGTGCTCTCCTCGGGGGTGAGGTCCTCGAGGTTGGCGACCCGCCGGTACGGCACGACCATCAGATGGCCGGGGTTGTAGGGATACAGGTTGAGCACCGCGTACACGTGCTCGCCGCGCGCGACGACGAGGCCCTCCTCGTCCCGCATCTTCGGGATGTCGGTGAAGGGCTCGTAGGGCGCCTCCTTGGAGCGGGGCGCCTCCGCGATGTACGACATGCGGTGCGGGGACCACAGTCGCTGGAGGTGATCGGGTTCGCCGGCACCCCGATCGACGAGGGCGTCGTCGGAGCAGTCCCCGCTCATGCGGCGCCGCCGCGGTCGACGGGAGCGACGAGCTCCGCGGTGGGCGAGGCGTTCTCCCGCCGCTCGATCCACTCGGTCACCAGACGGACCGCGTCGGCCACGGGTACCCCGTTGACCTGCGTACCGTCGCGGAACCGGAAGCTGACCGCGCCGGCGGCGACGTCACGCTCGCCCGCGAGCAGCATGAACGGCACCTTCTGCGTGGTGTGGTTGCGGATCTTCTTCTGCATCCGGTCGTCGCTGGTGTCGACTTCGGCCCGCACCCCGGCGGCCTTCAACTGCCGGGTGACGTCGAACAGGTGATCCTCGAAGGCCTCCGCGACGGGAATCCCGACGACCTGGACGGGGGCGAGCCACGCCGGGAAGGCACCCGCGTAGTGCTCGGTGAGCACGCCGAAGAAGCGCTCGATCGAACCGAACAGGGCCCGGTGGATCATCACCGGCCGGTGCTTGCTGCCGTCGGGGCCGGTGTACTCGAGCTCGAATCGCTCGGGCAGGTTGAAGTCGAGCTGGATCGTCGACATCTGCCAGCTGCGCCCGAGCGCGTCCTGAACCTGGACGGAGATCTTGGGGCCGTAGAAGGCGGCACCGCCCGGATCCGGCACGAGATCGAGCCCGGAGGCCTCGCCGACCTCGCGCAGGGTCTCGGTGGCCTCCTCCCACAGGGCGTCGTCGCCGACGAACTTCTTGGGGTTCTTCGTCGACAGCTCGAGGTAGTAGTCCTCGAGGCCGTAGTCCTTGAGCAGGTCGAGGACGAAGTTCAGGGTCGTGGTCAGCTCGTCGCGCATCTGCTCGCGGGTGCAGTAGATGTGCGCGTCGTCCTGCGTCATGCCACGCACCCGGGTCAGACCGTGGACGACGCCGGACTTCTCGTACCGGTACACCGAGCCGAATTCGAACAGCCGCAGCGGCAGCTCGCGGTAGGACCGGCCGCGGGACCGGAAGACGAGGTTGTGCATCGGGCAGTTCATCGGCTTGAGGTAGTAGTCCTGGCCCGGCTTGCGCACGGTGCCGTCCTCGGCCAGTTCCTCGTCGATGTGCATCGCGGGGAACATGCCGTCGCGGTACCAGTCGAGATGGCCGGACACCTCGTAGAGGTGACCCTTCGTGATGTGCGGGGAGTACACGAACTCGTAGCCGGCCTCGACATGCCGCTTGCGGGAGTAGTTCTCCATCTCCTGGCGGATGATGCCGCCCTTGGGGTGGAACACCGGGAGGCCGGAGCCGAGCTCGTCGGGGAAGCTGAACAGGTCGAGCTCGTTGCCGAGCTTGCGGTGATCACGGCGCTCGGCCTCGGCGAGCAGCTCGAGGTAGCGCTCCTGCGCCTCCGCGGACTCCCACGCGGTGCCGTAGATGCGCTGGAGACCGGCATTGTCCTGGTCGCCGCGCCAATAGGCGGCGGAGCTGCGGGTGAGCTTGAACGCCGGGATGTACTTGGTGGTGGGGATGTGCGGACCGCGGCACAGATCGGCCCAGATCTTCTCGCCGGTGCGCGGATTGAGGTTGTCGTAGATCGTCAGTTCCTTGCCGCCGACCTCCATGATCTCGGGGTCCTCGTCCAGGGAGCTGTTTCCGGCCGACTTCTCGCTGATCAGCTCGAGCTTGAACGGCTCGTTCTTCAGTTCCTCGCGTGCGTCGTCCAGGCTCTCGACGACGCGGCGGGAGAACCGCTGCGCCCCCTTGACGATCTGCTTCATGCGCTTCTCGAGCTTCGTCAGGTCCTCGGGAGTGAAGGGGCGGTCGACCTGGAAGTCGTAGTAGAAGCCGTCCTTGATCGGGGGACCGATGCCGAGCTTGGCCTCGGGGAACTCCTGCTGCACCGCCTGGGCGAGGACGTGTGCCGCGGAGTGCCGGATGACGGAGCGGCCGTCCTCGGTGGCGGCGGCGACCGGCTCGACCTGGGTGTCCTGTTCCGGCGTCCACGACAGGTCCCGCAGCCGCCCCTCCTCGTCGCGGACCACGACGACCGCGTCGGGCCCGCTGTTGGGCAGGCCCGCCTCCCGGAGGGCGGCACCGGCAGTGGTCCCCGCGGGCACCCGGACGAGCACGGTGGGGTCTACGGATGCGGGCGTCGTCACTGTGGTGGGCTCCTCGGGCTCGTGCCGGTGATGGGTGCCGCCGACGCCGCGGGGTATGCCACGCGTCCGGCAACCAGACCATGCTATCGACACCACCCGGAACGGCAGTTCACCCGGGCACTGCCGGGCGTCGGGCGGGCTAGAGCCGACGCAGGCCGCCGAGGACCCGAGACAGCAACTGGGCGTCGGGTCCGAGTCCGTCGGCGGTGCGGTGGACGGTGAGTTCTCCCGTGGCGGCGAGATCTCCCACCAGGACACGTGCGACGCCCAGAGGCAGTCGGGCCAGGGCCGCGATCTCCATGATGGACCGCGGTTCGGCGCACAGCGCCAGGATGGTGCGGTGCTCCTCGAGACCCGCAGTTCCCTCGGCGTCGCTCACGGCGGAGACGAGGACCTCGAGCGGGAGATCCACCTCGGAGCGGGTCCGGCCCTGGCTGCGCACGAAGGGACGGACGAAGGAGGGCTGCTGCCCGATCGGTTCTTCCTCCCTCGTGGCCGCCGTGTGCCTCGGGACCGCGGGCATCGGCTGCGACGCGGGGACGGCGACGGCCGCGGAGGTCCCCGTGGTCGGGGCGTCCACCGCGGGCGTGGCCGCTCCGCGGTCGGCGGCGCCGGGTGCCGGGTGATCCTTGCGCCGGCGGCCGGCCGATCCGAATCGTGCTCCTGTGGCCCCGACCAGGGGCCAGTTGTTGTCGGCGACGCTCATCAGTCGCATCCTCCTCACACCGACCGCAATCCTGCCATCAGCGCAGCGCGGTTCGGTGAACGCGCAGGTCACCGCCGCTCCGTCGCCGACACGTTCCGGCCGGACGCGAACCGCGCCGGCCCGGAAACGACGAAGGGCACCCCGTGGGGTGCCCTTCGTCGGTGCTGTGGTCCCGGCTGGGATCGAACCAGCGACCTCCCCGGTGTGAACGGGACGCTCTTCCACTGAGCCACGGGACCGGGCCGCTTCGCAGCGGCTCGAACGAGAAGGAACATTAACACGCCCATCGGATGAACACGAATCGCCTGGTCGCCTGTGTTTTCGATACCGCGTCGGGATGCCGCGCCCCGAGGGGGCGCGAGTTCCGTGCCCCTCACCGAACGGATCGCCCAGCCGGCGCTCGCTGGCCCGACCCGCCGCCGGAACGGGCCGGGCAGGATCCACCAGGACGGCTCGTCCATGCCCTCACCTGCAGATTTGTGTGTTCTGACGATGGTCGGCTAATGTTCTCAACCGCACCACGGAGAGCACGGCGCCGGGCGGTGCGATGCGGATGTAGCGCAGCTGGTAGCGCATCACCTTGCCAAGGTGAGGGTCGCGGGTTCGAATCCCGTCATCCGCTCGAGAGGTTGGACTCGACCTTTTACGGTGGAGTGGCCGAGTGGTGAGGCAACGGCCTGCAAAGCCGTGCACACGGGTTCGATTCCCGTCTCCACCTCGCGCGATTAGCTCAGCGGGAGAGCGCTTCCCTGACACGGAAGAGGTCACTGGTTCAATCCCAGTATCGCGCACCATGATCGACCAGGTTTCACCCTGCACTTCTCGACCCGGGTCACCGGGTCGGGGAGTGCGCATGCGGATGTAGCGCAGCTGGTAGCGCATCACCTTGCCAAGGTGAGGGTCGCGGGTTCGAATCCCGTCATCCGCTCCACCCCCCGGCGCGATTAGCTCAGCGGGAGAGCGCTTCCCTGACACGGAAGAGGTCACTGGTTCGATCCCAGTATCGCGCACCACGATCCACCCTTTCCACGCTGCACTCCGTCGCCCGGTCCCTCGGGCCGGGGAGTGCGCATGCGGATGTAGCGCAGCTGGTAGCGCATCACCTTGCCAAGGTGAGGGTCGCGGGTTCGAATCCCGTCATCCGCTCCACCCCCCGGTGTGCCACCCGGACGAGGTCGCCGGTCCCGGTCGCCCACACCACTCGACGGCGAAGGCCCTCCCGGTCGGGAGGGCCTTCGTCGTGTCACCGCCCCCTCAGCGGGAAGCGTGCAGCCGGTTGGCTCCCGCGATCATCGCGCGCAGTGCCGATTCGGTTCCGCTCGCCGCGGCACCCATGCTCCAGAGCCGGCGCCCGTCCGCCTCGCACAGCAGGAATGTCGTGTGGGTGTCGCCGAGGTCGAACTGGTGGAACGAGAGAATCTCGAGCGGCATCCCGAGGGTGTGCATCATGACGGTCATGGCGGCCACCGGACCGGTGGCCGTCGCCGCCGCCGTGTGGATGGTCTCTCCCACGCCGAAAGTGGCCTCGAAGTTCCGCCGACCGGCGCACGGAGCCCCGGCCGACCAGCCACCGAGACGGACCGGCCCGTGCGGTGCATAGGTCGCGGTGAACTCGGTCCAGCTCGTGCCGAGCGCCTCGGCACGCAACTCGCGCGGCAGGGATCGTCCGTAGCGGGCGGCGAACGGATCGATCGGCGCCGAGTATGCGGTCTCCGCGTCGCCGGCGGCGTAGGAGGTGCGGGGAGCGGTGGAGGTGAAGGCGTTCATCGTAGGAGGTCTTCCGCGTGAAGGGAGGACCGACAGGTAGCTCGACGACCCGCAGCGAGGGGTCGGTCCGAATCAGACCCCGCTACGGCGGTGAACTACGAGTACGCGCTTCATGAGAGCCCACAGTAGAGCGTTGCCCGGCGGAAGGCAACCACCCGGACGGCCGGCCCGTGACCCAACCGTGACCACCCCGGTTGGAACCTGAGGGATTCCTCATGTATTGTCGGAGATGCCATCCCCCCGATGGTAATGAACCCCAGCCATGACCCCCCATCCAAGGCTGGGGTTCAGCCATTTCCGGACGTCGAACGGATACCTGCCCCGACCGTCGGCGCGGTGCCCCGCCGAGTGATCTACTGGTTCCCATGTCCACTCCGTCACTCGAGGAATCGACCGCGAACGTCTCCGTCGAGCAGGCCGGCATCTGGGATGCCGAGACCATCGCCGATGTCGCAGCCACCACGTTCCCCCTGGCCTGCCCGGCCGACGCCTCCCAGGAGGACATCGCCGCATTCATCGACGACACCCTCTCGGCGGAACGGTTCAGCGAGTACCTCACCGACCCGACCCGCATCGTGCTCAAGGCGACCGTCGGCGGCGAGATCGTGGGCTACCTCATGGCCGTCGATGCCGAACCGACGGACCCGGAAGTCCGTGAAGCCGTGACCGCGCTGCCCACCACCGAGATCAGCAAGCTCTACGTGCTGCCGGGCAAGCACGGCACCGGAGTGGCGGCGGCCCTGATGGCTGCCGTCGTCGAGCATGCCCGGGCAGCCGGCTGCCGGGGGCTGTGGCTGGGGGTCAACCAGCAGAACTCTCGGGCCCGGCGGTTCTACGCCAAGAACGAGTTCGAGGTCGTGGGAACGCGCACGTTCCAGGTCGGCTCGCAGACCCATCACGACTACGTCATGCAACGCACCCTGTGACGCGCGGGCGCCGCCTGCGGCGGGGGCAGCCGGGAACCCGACTCAGCTGGCGGCGGTCTCGAACCGCGACAGCGCCAACAGGCGCGAGGTCGCACGCAGGTACTTCTTGCGGTAGCCGCCGGCGAGCATCTCGTCGGTGAAGATCTCGTCCAGCTTCGCGCCGGCGACGGTCACCGGAATGCTCGCGTCGTAGAGCCGGTCGGCGAGCACCACCAGACGCAGCGCCACGGACTGGTCGTGGGCGGCATGAACCCCGTTGAGGAAGACGGCCGCGACGCCCTCGACGAGCTTGCCGTACCGGGACGGATGCAGCGTGCTCAGGTGCGCGCACAGCTCGTCGAAGTCGTCGAGGGTGGCGCCGGGGACCGCATCGGCGCGATCGAGCAGCTCCTCGGAGCTGATCGGGTCCGGGGCCGGCGGCAGGTCGCGATGGCGGTAGTCGGGGCCGTCCACGCGGATGGTCTCGAAGATCGAGGCGAGCTTCTTGATCTCGCGCAGGAAGTCCTGCGCCGCGAATCGCCCCTCTCCCAGCTGCCCGGGCAGGGTGTTGGACGTGGCGACGATGGACACGCCCCGCGCCGAGAGTTCGGTCAGCAGGCGGGAGACCAGCATCGTGTCGCCCGGGTCGTCGAGCTCGAACTCGTCGATGCACAGCACGCTGTGGCCGGACAGCTCCTCGACGGCCTTGTTGAAGCCGAGAGCGCCGACGACGTGGGTCAGCTCCACGAAGGTGCCGAACGCCTTCGGCGACGGCGCCGCGTGGAAGATCGAGGCCAGTAGGTGGGTCTTGCCGACGCCGAAGCCGCCGTCGAGGTAGAGACCGGCGCCGGTGGACGGCGCCTTCCGTCCGAACAGGCCGCGCCGGCCGCCCCCCCGGATCTTCGCGATCTTGTGGGCGAACTCCTCCGCCGTCGCGACAGCGGTCGCCTGGCTCGGCTCGTTCGGATCGGGGATGTAGGACGCGAAGCTCACGTCGTCGAACATCGCGGGCGGAACCATCTGGGCCACCAGTTGGTCGGACGGCACCACGGGATTGCGATCGACGAGACGTTCGTGCATTTCTCCAGGGTAGGGCCGTCGCTCGAGGCGACCGGTACACCCGGGGCAGATTGCGACCTACTTCACACCACGTACACCTGATCGTCACATCCGGCGGATCGGACGATCCGGTCACGTGCGCGGGCCCGCGCACCGACCTGGCAGGCTGTGCGCATGCGCAGAACCCGTGTGCTCACCGTGGGCATCGTCGTGCTCGGAACGATGACCGCCGCGTGCGGGGCGGGCCCTTCGGTACGCCCCGACGTCGCGGTGGTGCAGGAGGCGGACGGCCGGGCCACTCCCACCGGCGAGGATCCGGCCCTCGCCCCGGAGCTACCGGTGCCGGCCCGGGACCTGGACTGGCGCGACTGCACCGCCGACACCCTCGCCGCCCAGCAGCTGCCGCCGGGACCCACCGGTCTCGTCCTCGAATGCGCCCAGCTTCCCGCTGCGATCGACGCCACAGGCACCGTGCCGGGTTCGTTTCCGCTCGACGTGCTGCGCGCCCGGCTGGCACAGACTCCCACCGATGCGGCCCCGCTCGTCATGACGACGGGCGCGGACATGCCCTCCTCGCGGGCGCTGGCCGCACTGTCGACCGGCTCGCTCGCCGAACTCGTGGCCTCCCGGCCGATCGTCGCGGTGGATCGGCGCGGCCTCGGCGCCTCCCAGCCGATCGAGTGCATCTTCGGAGCGGACCGGCGCGCCCTGGCCGACCACGGACAGTTCGGCCGCACCGGCGACGGTCCGGAGCGGGTCGCCGAACTCGGGCGGCAGGCCACCATCGCATGCACCGACTACCTGCAGCCGCAGGAACTGCTGTTCGACGCCGCCCACGCCGCCGACGATCTCGAGCAGCTGCGAACCACGTGGGGCGTCGATCGGATCGGCGTGCTCGGCATCGGCAACGGCGCCACGGTCGCCCTCGCCTACGCGTCGAAGTACCCGACCACCCTCGGCCGCCTCGTCCTCGACTCCCCCGCCGCCGCGACGGCCGACGCCGAACTGCTGGCCGAGAGCCGGGTGCGCGGCGCGGAGTCGGCGGTCGACGCGTTCGCCCGCCAGTGCGTCGCGCTGGCGTGCTCGCTGGGGCCGGACCCGCGGGCCGCGCTCGAAGACCTGCACGCCCGCGCCGCGACCGGCGCTCTTGCACCGCTCTCGTCGAACGCCCTGCTCACCGCGGTGACGTGGTTTCTGGGAACCCCCCGCAGCGACGCGCAGGCCCGGGTCCGCGAGCTGTCCGACGCTCTGTCCGCCGCCGGTGCGGGAGACGTGACGCCGATGCTCGAACTCGTCGGCGCCGCCGAGGCCGTGCTGTCGTCCGACGGGCAGTTCGTCTCCCGCTGCAGCGACGGTCAGCGATGGCCCACGACGGCCCGGGCCACCGAGCTGCAGCGAACGTGGTCGGCGAACTACCCCCTGTTCGGCGGCGACAGCGCGGTCGGTCTCACCGCGTGCAGCGCCTGGCCGAGCATGCCGACACCGCCGCTGCCGCCGGAGGTGCGCGTACCCGTGCTGGTGACGACGGGTGCCGCCGATCCGCTCGTCGGCAGCGCGGGCCTCGAGTCGGTCACCGGCGCCCTCACCGCCGTCTCGGCCCGGTGGGCGGCGCTGTCCTGGCAGGGTGCCGGATACTCCGCGGTCCTGCACTCCGGCTGCGTCCAGGCACGCCTGGCGGCCTACCTCGACACCGGTGCCCTGCCGCCGAACGGCAGCCTGTGCCCGGCGTGAATCAGCGTGCGCCGCGTCCCGGGCCCGGCGCCGTCGGGTGGGGACGGTGGGCGGCCGCTCCCGGCTCTCGGTGTACCGTGCCGTAGTGTTCCTCAGCCGCCTCGAGCCCCGCACCGCCCGCACCACCGCGGAGGTGGTCAAGTGCGTGGTGTGGCCGTTGGCCGTGCTCACGGTGCTGCACCGTGTGGTGGTCAAAGCCGTCAACGGATTCCGCACCGACGACTTCACTCCCGTCTACAACGCGGCCCTGGCGTTTCTCAACCGCCGGCCGGTGTACACGGCGAACTTCGAGTGGGTGGACCCGCACTATCTGTACCCCCCGTCCGGGACGTTGCTGATCTCCCCGATCGCGGTGATCGACCCCGAACGCTCCCGGTGGCTGTTCATCATCGCCAACGCGATCGCGATCATCGTGGCGCTGTACCTGCTGCTGCGAATGTTCGGCTACGGTCTCGACTCGGTGCTCGCCCCGATCCTCCTGTTGGCGGCGTTCAGTTCCGAGACGGTGACGAACACCCTGGTCTTCACCAACATCAACGGCCTCGTCCTGCTCGGCGAGGTCGCCTTCCTGACGCTGTTGCTGAGCCGGCGCGATCTGTGGGCGGGCGTCGCGATCGGGTTGACGTTCGCGGTCAAACCGATCCTCGCGCCCCTGCTGCTGATTCCGTTCGTGCGCCGGCAGTGGAAGGTGTTCGCCACTGCCGCGGCGGTGCCGCTCGGCCTGACGCTCGTCGCGTGGCCGCTCTCGGTGGACGCCTGGGCGTTCGTCGAGCGCACCACGCCGTACCTGTTCGAGGCACGCGACTACTTCAACAGCGCCATCGTCGGCAACGGCATGTACTACGGCCTGCCGGCGTGGCTGATCCTCGGGCTGCGCGTCGTCCTGGGCCTCATGGTCGTCGTCTCGCTGTGGCTGCTGTACCGGTACTGCCGCCACGACGAGCTCTTCTTCGTCGGCACGAGCACGGGGGTGTTGCTCACCGCGTCGTTCCTGCTCGGTTCGCTCGGCCAGATGTACTACTCGATGATGCTGTTCCCGTTGCTGATGACGGTCGTGTTGCCCAATTCGGTGATGCGGAACTGGCCGGCCTGGCTGGCGGTCTACGGCTTCATGAGCTACGACAGCTGGCTGTCGGGGCGGTGGCCGGAGGCCGGGCGCGCCGCCGAGTACATGAAGACGACGTTCGGGTGGTCGCTGCTGCTCATCGTGATCTTCGCCGTGCTGCTCGACCGCTATCTGGCCGCCCGGCGGGAGGGCCGGCTGGCGGACGGCATCGAACCGTCGTTCCTGTTGCCGGCACACGAGCCCGCACCGCAGGGCGAGCTCGTGGCGACGAACCGCGGTGACGGCTAGCGTGGAGTTCATGGCTGACGCTGTCCCGACCGAACCCGCGCCGAAGGTATCCCGCAGCGACGACGAATGGCGCGCCCGCCTCACCGCCGCGGAGTACGCGGTGCTGCGGCAGGCCGGCACCGAGCGGCCCTTCGTCGGCGAATACACCGACACGGAGACCGAGGGTGTGTACGAGTGCCGCGCCTGCGGAGCCGAACTGTTCCGCAGCACCGAGAAGTTCCATTCGCACTGCGGGTGGCCCTCGTTCTTCGACCCGGCGTCGAGTGACGCGGTGATCCTGCGCTCCGACACGTCCCTCGGCATGCGCCGGGTGGAGGTACTGTGCGCGTCCTGCCACAGCCATCTCGGGCACGTGTTCGAGGGCGAGGGGTACCCGACTCCGACGGATCAGCGGTACTGCATCAACTCGATCTCCCTGCGCCTGGTTCCGAGGGACTGAGGCCCGCCGCGAACAACGCGCGCCACAGTCCGCGGCGACGCTCGGCGGTGGGCAGCGGCTCGACGAGGGCGAAGGAGCAGCCGATGCGGCGGGCCGCACCGTCGGCTTCCTCACTGTCGCCCACCATCAGGGTGCGCTCCGGGGACACCCCGAGCGCCGCGGTCGCGTGCCGGAAGATCTCCGGCTCCGGTTTGACCGCGCCGACTTCGAAGGAAAGCACGAACTCCGACACCAGATCGTCGATACCGAGCGCCGCGAACGCCGGCCGGATGTCGAAGGCGATGTTGCTCAGCACGGCCACCGCGAGGCCCTCGCCGGCGAGCGCCTCGATCACCGGCACCGTGTCCGGGTAGACCGTCCAGCAGCGCGGATCGGTCAGCTTGGTGTACAGGCCGAGGGCCTGCCCCTCGTCGGCGACTCCGGAACGGCGCAGCACCGTCAGGTATGCGTCCCGGTGCCAGCGGGGGTCGCGGTCGCGGTTGATCCAGGCGTGATGCTCGGCGGCGTCCATCTCGACGGGCTGACCGGTGGGGGCGGTCATCCGGCGCATCAGCTCGGCCTGCCGGTGCACGTCGAAGGGCTCGCCCCGCTCGTCGGTGAGGTCGGCCAGCCAGGATTCGTCCTCCTCGAGCCGGAACAACGTGCCGGAGAAGTCGAACAGCACGGCGTCGAACGGTTGAACGTTCATGATGCGAAGGCTAACGGCTGCACCGTCGGGGTGCGGATCGAGCGCGGAGCGACGACGATCGAATCCATGTCGACGACCCGTGCGTCCAAGTCCAAGGTTTCGATCGTCGGCGCCGGCAGCGTCGGCACCGCCGTCGCCTACGCATGCCTGATCCGGGGCTCGGCGGATTCGCTGGCCCTGTTCGATCCGAACACCGACAAGGTGCGGGCCGAGGTGCTCGACCTGAACCACGGCACCCAGTTCGCCCCCGCGTGCCGCATCGACGGCGCCGACGACCTCGCCGTCACCGCCGGCTCCGATCTGATCGTCGTGACGGCGGGCGCCAAGCAGAAGCCGGGCCAGTCACGGCTCGAGCTGGCGGCAGCGAACGTGCGCATCGTCCGGGAACTCACACCGGCGCTGCTCGCGCTCTCCCCCGAGGCGGTGGTGCTGTTCGTCAGCAACCCGGTCGACGTGGTGACGTATGCGGCGATCCGCGCAACGGACGCCCCCGACGGGCAGATCCTCGGGTCCGGCACGGTCCTCGACTCGGGACGGTTGCGCTTCCTCGTCGCGCAGCACGTCGGCGTCGCGGTGGAGAACGTGCACGCCCTCATCGTCGGCGAGCACGGCGATTCGGAGATCACCCTGTGGTCGAGCGCGACGGTGGGTGGGGTTCCGGCCACCGAGTACCGCGACGAGCACGGAGCGGCGGTGTTCGACGCCGCGGTCCGCGAGCAGATCTCCACCCGGGTGATGCGCAGCGCGTACGAGATCATCCAGGGCAAAGGCGCCACCAACCTGGCCATCGGCCTGTCCACCGCCCGCATCGTGGAGGCGGTGCTGCGGGATCAGCACCGGGTGCTGCCGGTCTCGACGCTGCAGCGCGGCGTGCACGGGATCGAAGGGGTGTGCCTGTCGCTGCCGACGATCGTCGACGGCCGCGGCGCCGGCCGGGTACTCGAGATCCCCCTCTCGCCCGACGAGGCCGCCGGGTTGCGGGCGTCGGCGCAGACGTTGCGGGAGGTGCAGCGCTCGCTGGGGTTGTGACCGCCGGGCCCGGCTCCGACCGACGCATCGTCCATCTCCCGGGTAGCGACGGATACCGTCGCTCGGCCCGCAGGTACCCGGGTGGCTCGGGCAGGTACCCCGCCTCAGCGGGTGCGGATCACCGGCGGGTCGTAGGCGCGGATCGGCGGCAGGTCCCCGTCGAAGCGTTCGATCTGCACGAGCGCGTGCTGGCCCGTGCAGCCGCGGGCCAGACTCGAGGTGCCCACGTCGGCGGTGAGCACGTTGGGATTTCCGTGCACACACATCGAGCCGGGATCGGCCGGATCGAGCGGGTCGTACCAGGCGCCGGTGGCCAGCTGCACCACCCCGGGCATCAGGCCGTCGTCGAGGACGGCGCCGGCCAGGCATGCGCCGCGGTCGTTGAACACCCGCACGACGTCGCCGCCCGCCACACCGCGGGCGGCCGCATCGGCCGGATGCATGCGGATCGGTTCGCGCCCGCGGATCTTCGAGGCCTGACTGACGCCGCCGTGGTCGAGCTGGCTGTGCAGGCGGGTCTTGGGCTGGTTCGCGATCAGGTGCAGCGGGTAGTGCTGCGCGCGGGGGCCGCCGAGCCACTCCTCCGGCTCGAACCACGCAGGGTGCCCGGCGCAGTCGTCGTAGCCGAAGCCGTCGATGTCGGCGGAGAAGATCTCGATGCGCCCACTCGGGGTACGCAGGGGGTTGCGCTGGGGGTCGGCGCGGAACTCCTCGAACAGTGTCAGCTCGTCCTCGGTGCGCATCCGCACGTGTCCGCGCACCCAGAACTCGTCGAACTCCGGAGGGGATTCGACGCGGGCGTCGTCGGCGAGGACGAATCCGCGCCACTGCTCGTACAGGTGCTCGAGCCACTGCCGCGCCGTGCGGCCCTCGGTGAACCGGTCCCCGAAGCCGAGACGGTGCGCGAGCGCCGAGAACGTGTCGTAGTCGTCGCGGGCGGCGGCGAATCGCGGGGCGGCGGCGTGCATCGCGACCAGCAGCGGGTCGTTGCGGGTGCAGCTGAGATCCTCGCGTTCGAGGGATGTGGTGGACGGCACGACGATGTCGGCGTGCTTGGCCGTCGGCGTCCAGTACGGGTCGTGCACGACGATCGTGTCCGGGCGGGCCAGGGCGCGGCGCAGCCGACCCAGGTCCTGATGGTGGTGGAACGGGTTGCCGCCGGCCCAGTACACGAGCCGGATGTCGGGGTACGTCAGGCGCCGGCCGTCGAAGTCGTACTCCTGGCCCGGCCGCAGCAGCAGGTCGGAGATCGCGGCCACGGGAATCAGGTCACCGACCGGATTGTCGCCCTGGAACAGGGTCGGGAGCGGGTACGGGACGGGCGCGATGCCGGGTTCGTTCATCGAGCCGTAGCCGTGACCGAACCCGCCGCCGGGCAGCCCGATCTGGCCGAGCATCGCGGCGAGGGTCACCCCCGCCCACGGGGCCTGCTCGCCGTACCGGACCCGCTGCAGCGACCAGGTGACGGTGATCAGGGTGCGGCCGGCGGCCATGCGCCGGGCCAGCGCGGCGAGAGTCTCGGCGGACAGCCCGGACAGGGCGGCCGCCCACTGCGGTGTCTTGGCGACGCCGTCGGTGCGGCCGAGCAGATAGTCCTCGAACTTGTCGTAGCCGACGCAGTAGCGGTCGAGGAAGTCGCGGTCGGCGAGGCCCTCGGTGGCGAGCACGTAGGCGAGGGCGAGCATGATCGCGACGTCCGTCCCGGGTCGCGGCGCGAGGCGTTCGGCGGCGCCGTGCAGATCGTCGTGCAGGGGGCTGACGGACACGACCGTCCCGCCGCGGGCGCGCAGAGCGTCGAGCGCCCCCCGCGTGGGATGGTTGCTGGTGCCGCCGTCGTTGACGGCCGTGTTCTTGAGCGGCACCCCGCCGAAACACACCATCAGGTCGGTGTCGCGGGCGATGACGTCCCAGTTCGTCGCACGGGCGAACAGCTTCCAGTGCGTGCCGACCACGCGCGGCATGATCACGCCGGTCGCACCGAGCGAATAGCTGTGCACCGAGCGGGTGTAGCCGCCGAGCATCTTCAGGAAGCGATGCACCTGACTCTGCGCGTGGTGGAACCGGCCCGGCGACGACCACCCGTACGAACCGCCGAAGATCGCCCGGTTGCCGTGCGCGTCGATCACGCGCTGCAGCTCGCCGGCCAGCAGTTCGGTCAGCTCGTCCCAGGACACCGCGACGAATTCGTCGTCGCCGCGGCGATCGCTCGGCCCCGGTCCGTGCTCGAGCCAGCCCCGGCGCACCGCCGGTCCCGCGACCCGCGAGCGGTGCCGCACCGAGCCGACGGCATTGTCGAGAAACGGTGACGGATCGGCGTCGCCGCGGAAGGGATGCACGGCGCTGACATCGCCCTCGTGCGTCTCGACCTCGAACATCCCCCAGTGCGCCATGTGCTGGTACCGCACGGGCCGAGAACTCATGGTGCACAGTCTGCCAGGGGGTGCACCGCGTCCTTCCGGCGAGCCGACGGCGCCCCCGGAGTCCGCGCAAGGGCGGCGTCTCCGGGGGGTGACGGCGGGCGTCAGGGCAGCGCGGTGATCAGCGTCTCGAGGTCGACGCGCGGTCCGGTGAAGAACGGGGTCTCCTCCCGGACGTGCATGCGGGCCTCGGTGGCACGCAGGTCGCGCATGAGGTCGACGATGCGATCGAGTTCGGGGGCTTCGAATGCGAGGATCCACTCGTAGTCGCCGAGGGCGAACGCGGGCACGGTGTTGGCCCGCACGTCCGGGTAGCCGCGCGCGGCCTTGCCGTGGTCGGCGAGCATCTGGCGGCGTTCGGCGTCGGGGAGCAGGTACCACTCGTACGACCGCACGAACGGGTAGACGCAGACGTAGTTGCCGGGTTCCTCACCGGCGATGAAGGCGGGCAGGTGGCTCTTGTTGAACTCGGCCGGCCGGTGCAGGCACACGTTCGACCACACCGGGGTGGTGGTGCGGCCGAGGACGGTGGTCCGGCGGAAATCGGCGTAGAGCTTCTGCAGGTCTTCGAGTCGCTCGGCGTGCGTCCAGATCATGAAGTCGGCGTCGGCGCGCACCCCGGCGACGTCGTAGATGCCGCGCACGACCAGATCGGTGCCGTCGTAGGCCGCGAAGAACTTCTGGGCGTCCTCGATCGCCGCGGAGCGGTCGTCGCCGAGGGCACCGGGCTGGACCCGGAACACCGAGAACATCGCGTAGCGCAGGGTGGAATTGAGCTTGTCGTAGTCGAGACGTGCCATACCGCTCATCCTGCCACTCGGGTTGCCAGGCGCGTCGCGGCCGTCGTGCCTGATGCGACACATGCCGGCACACCCACGCCGTGGAGCATCGCGCCGGCGACCTCGAGGCCGTCGACGGCGGCGACCGCGTCCTCGAGCGCCGCGACGATGTCGAGGTGCCCGGCCCGGTACTGCGGCAGGCCCCCGTGCCAGCGCTGGACGAACGCGGCCACGGGCTCGTCGGTGACACCGGTGACGGTGGCGAGGTCGATGCGCGCGCGGGCGATCAGCTCGTCGTCGGGGGCGTCGACGATCGCGGCCTCGCCGTAGCGGCCGAACGATGCGCGGGCCAGCGCGACGTCGCGCCCGGCCAGGTGGGGCCACTTGCGGCTCGACAGGGTGAACGCCTTGGCGGACAAATCCTCGCCGGTGGCCACGAGGATCCCCGAGTTCTGCGGCAGTGCGGCACCGTCCGGCAGTGCCAGCGCGACCACCGCCGACGATGCGAGCGGGATCCGGGCCGCCTGGGCGGCTGCCGCCGGGACGGCGTCGGCGAGCAGTTCGGCGGCGCGGTCGGCGGGCACCGCGAGGACGACGCCGTCCACGGGCCCGATCGGGTCGAGGTCCCAGCGGCCGCCGCTGCGGCGCAGTCCGCTCGCGGTGACGTGCCGGATCTCGGCGTCGGCCGCCTTCTCGAGCGCGTCGAGCAACGTGCCGTAGCCGTCGCGCAGGGTGCCGAACACGGGTGTGTCCGAGGGCTCGGGCAGGGCTCGGACGACCGCCTCGCTCAGGCTCGGGGCCCCCGCGTCGAGGGCTGCGGCCAGAGCCGGCAGGGTGGCCCGCACGCCTGCGGTGTCCGAGAGCCCGGAGTAGACGCCGCCGAGGAGGGGGTCGACGGAGCGGCGCACCACCTGCTCGCCGAACCGGGCGGTCACCAGGTCGGCCACCGAGACGTCGCGGGTGCGGTCCCAGTGCAGCGGAACGGTGGGCTCGGCGGCGATTCGCGCAAGGGTCTCGGTGTCGACGAGACCGGTGAGCGCCCCGGCGTCGGCGGGGATCCCCATCAGGGTGCCGCCGGGCAGCGGGTGCAGCGCGGCGCCGGCGTAGATCAGCGGCCGGGCCCCGGACGGGTGGACGATCCGGTCGCTCAGGCCCAGCTCCGCGAGCAGCGCCGGGACCTCGGGGCGGCGACCGATGAACGCTTCCGCTCCCACGTCGACCGGATCGCCGGCGAGCGGCACCGTGTGCAGCTTTCCGCCGAGCCGATCGGCGCCCTCGAGCAGGACGATCCGGGCGTGCGCGCCGAGCAGGCGACGGAGCCGGTACGCCGCGACGAGCCCGGTGATGCCGCCCCCGACGACGGCGACGCTCGGCGTACCGCTCACAACGAGTGCACCAGGTCGACGACCGCGGTGAGGACGTCCGGGTCGGTGTCCGGGAGGACACCGTGCCCGAGGTTGAAGATGTGCCCGGTGGCTCCCGCGGCGCGGGCGCGGTCCCCCTCGGCGACGATGCGCCGCACCTCTGCCTGGACGACGTCGGGTCCGGCGAACAGGATCGCGGGATCGAGGTTGCCCTGCAAGGCCTTTCCGGCCCCCACCCGGGTGGCGGCGACGTCCAGCGGCACCCGCCAGTCCACGCCGACCACGTCGGCGCCGGCCTCACCCATCGCGCCGAGCAGCTCGCCGGTGCCGACGCCGAAGTGGATGCGCGGCACGCCGGCGGACTCGACCTCGGCGAACACCCGTTCCGAGTGGGGCAGCACGAACTCGCGGTAGTCGGCCAGCGACAGCGCGCCCGCCCACGAGTCGAACAGCTGGACCGCGTCGACGCCGGCGTGCAGCTGGGCCTGCAGGAACGCGATCGTGATGTCGGCGAGCCGCCCCAGGAGGGCGTGCCACGTGCGCGGCTCGGCGTGCATGAGGGCCTTGGTGCGCTCGTGGTTGCGGCTGGGACCGCCCTCGACGAGGTAGGAGGCGAGGGTGAACGGCGCCCCGGCGAAACCGATGAGCGGGACGTCGCCGAGCTCGCGGGTGAGCAGCCCGACCGCCCGTGCGACGGCACCGACCTCGTCGTGCTCGAGGATCGGCAGCTTCGCCACGTCCGCCGCGGTGCGCACGGGGTCGGCGATCACCGGTCCGGTCCCGGCCACGATGTCGAGGTCGATCCCCGCGGCCTTGAGCGGAACTACGATGTCCGAGAACAGGATCGCAGCATCGACGCGATGACGGCGCACCGGCTGCAGGGTGATCTCGCACACCAGCTCGGGATCGAAGCAGGACTCGAGCATGCCGATGTTCGCCCGGATCTCCCGGTACTCGGGAAGCGAGCGACCGGCCTGTCGCATGAACCACACGGGCCGGTGTGCCGGCTCGAGTCCCCGCGCGGCGGCGAGCAGGGGCGCCTGCGGGAGCTGGCGCCGCGTCGGGTACTCCACACGCGGGGTGGAGCCGACGTTCGTGTTCTCCAGGCCGGTCATCGATCCTCGTTCGTCCAGGGGCACGGGTCGCCGCCCATGCTGCCACGTCCGGCCACCCCTCCGGAATCGGCGCGCCTCCCGCGTGGCCCCGGTCACCCGGTCTAACGTCCGCAGTCGTGACCACCTCGCCCGCCGAGCCGGCTCAGTTCCGCGCGGCCATCGACTCGATGAACGCGGCCACCGTGCGGCCGGAAATCGAGGTGGGTCCGATCCGGCCGCCGCAGCGGCTGGCTCCGTACAGCTACGCGCTGGGCGCGGAGGTGCTTCATCCGGACACCGATCTGGTGCCCGAGCAGTCGGAGGGCGACGCGTTCGGCAGGCTGATCCTGCTGCACGATCCGGACGGCGACGAGGCCTGGAACGGCACCATGCGGCTCGTCGCCTACATCCAGGCGGACGTGGACGCCTCGCTGGCTGCCGATCCCCTGCTTCCGGAGGTGGCCTGGAGCTGGCTGGTCGATGCCCTCGACGCGCACGGCGAGCCGCTGACGGCGCTCGGCGGCACCGTGACGTCGACGAGTTCGGTGCGCTTCGGTGACATCGCCGGCCCGGCCCGAGCGCATCAGCTCGAGCTGCGGGCCTCGTGGACCGCGCAGTCCGGTGAACTCGGCCCGCACGTGGAGGCGTTCTGCGAGGTGCTCGCGTACGCGGCGGGCCTGCCCCCGGCGGGCGTGACGCAGCTTCAGCCCTGAATCGTCGGCACGGAATCGTCGGCACGGAATCGTCGCCGCCGGCGCCCGGGTTCCCGACGGGCCGGAACGGGTGTACGGGGCACGTCGCGGTCCTATGATCGAGGCATGCGGCGGCTCAGCGGGCTCGACGCCGCGCTTCTCTACACCGACACACCCGGGCAGCCGGTACAGATCGGTGGCCTCGCCCTGCTCGACGTCTCCACCGTGCCGGGGGGCTACTCCTTCGAACGGCTGGGATCCGACCTGGCGGCGCGGGTCGCGGCAGTGCCGCTGCTGCGCCGGCGAGTGGTCGATTCCCGGTTCAATCCCGGCCACCCCGCGTGGGTGGACGACCCGGGTTTCGACGTCGGCCGGCATTTGCGCCGGTTCACCGTGCCACCGCCGGGTACCGCCGCCGAACTGGCGGTGCTCTGCGGGCAGCGCTTCGCGCAGCGGTTCGACCGGTCCGGGCCACTGTGGGAGACCGCGGTGTTCGAGGGGCTGGCCGACGGCTCGGTCGCGGTGCTGACACGCATCCACCACGCCGTGGTGGACGGCCTCGCCGGAGCGACCCTGCTGGCGCAGTTGTGTGACCTCGAACCGGGGGCGCCGCCCCCGCAACCCGAGTCGCCCGGCGTCGGCGGGGGCAACCGCCTGAGCGTCGCCGCGGGCGGCATCGCCGATCTCGCCGCGCGTCCGCTGCACCTGGCCCGGGCGGTACGGTCCAGCGCGGCGCTGGTGCCCGGTTGGGTGGGCCGGGCCCGGCGGGGCGAGGCGATGGCGGTTCCGCTCACGGCCCCGCGGACGTCGTTCAACCGCCGCGTGACCGGCCGCCGCAACGTCGCATTCGTGACGCTGGATTTCACGGCCGTGAAGGCGGTCAAGCGGGCGTTCGGCGTCACCGTCAACGACGTCGTGCTCGCGCTGTGTTCCTCGGTTCTGCGCCGGTATCTCGCCGCCCGCCGTGAGCTGCCGGCCTCTCCCCTGTTGGCGGCCGTCCCGGTCTCGGTGCACGGACGCGCCCGGGGCGACGCCGGCAACCAGATCTCGGTACTGATGGGGCGGCTGCACACCGAGATCGCCGACCCGGTGGTGCGGCTGCATGCCGTGGCGGCGGACCAGACCGCGGCGAAGGCGCATCAGGCCACGTTCGACCCGGATCTGCTCGGCAGCTGGGGCCAGGTGACCCCGGGAGCGGCGTTCGGTGCGGTGCTGCGGCTGTATTCGGCGCTGCGACTGCCCGACGTGCTCCCCGTGCTCAACAACCTCGTCGTCTCCGATATCCCCGGGCCGAAGGACACGCTGTACTACCTGGGCGCGCGGATCACCGCGCTCTACCCGTTCGGGCCGATCTACCACGGCGCAGGCCTGAACATCACCGTCCTGTCGCTCGACGGCGGCCTGCACTTCGGTCTGCAGTCGTGCCCGGACCTGCTACCGGACCTGTGGCAGCTGGCCGGCGGTTTCCCGGCCGCGCTCGCGGAGCTGGCCGACCGGCTTCCCGGCACGCCGCCGGCCCCGCTCGCCACGCCGGGCTGACTGCCGCCGCGGCTGCGGACACCCGGAGAACGCCGGCCGGGGTGGGTTCGCGCACGTGGAGCGATCGTTCCCGTGCAGATTCTAGAACTCGTTCTACCATGAGGGCATGCATCGACTCAGCGGCCTCGACGCCGGATTCCTGTACCTCGAGACGCCGACGCAGCTGCTGCACGTGTGCGGACTGATCGTCCTCGACCCGACCACGATTCCGGACGGATACCGCTTCGAGACGCTCCGCGCCGGACTCGCCGTCCGCCTTCCGGCCGTGCCGTTGTTCCGGCAGAAGATCGCCGACAGCCCGTTCAATCTCGACCATCCGGTGTGGGTGGACGATCCGGACTTCGACCTCGACCGGCACCTGCACCGGGTCGCGGTCCCGGCGCCCGGGCGCCGGGAGGAACTCGCGGAACTGTGCGGGCACATCGCTGCGCAGCCGCTCGACCGCTCCCGGCCCCTGTGGGAAATGACCGTGATCGAGGGTCTCGAGGACGGGTCGGTCGCCGTCATGACGAAGATCCACCACGCGGGCGCGGACGGCGTCACCGGCGCCGAACTCGTGGCACAGCTGTGCAGTCTCGAACCCGATGCACCGCGGCCCGATCCGGTCGCCGACGGTGCCGGCGGGGGGTCGGCGCTCGAGATCGCCCTCGGCGGCCTGTTCAACGTCGCCACCCGCCCCTTGGGTCTGGTGCGGGCGCTGCCCAAGACCGTGGAACTGCTGCCCCGGTGGATCAGCCGGGCCCGCAGGGGCGAGGCCATGCCGGCGCCGTTCACCGCTCCGCGCACGTCCTTCAACGGCACCATCACCGGTCACCGCAGTGTCGGGTTCACGCAATTCGACCTGGACCGGGTCAAGGCGGTGAAGGACGCGCACGGCGTGAAGGTCAACGACGTCGTCATGGCGGTGTGCGCCGGGGCGCTGCGCCGCTACCTCACCGAGCGCGACGAACTTCCCGACTCCCCACTGATCGGCATGGTCCCGGTGTCGGTGCGCGGCACGTCGGACCGGCCCGGGCGCAATCAGGTCTCGCCGATGTTCGCGAGCCTGCACACCCACATCACGGATCCGATCGAGCGACTGCACGCGATCGCCGATGCGAACGCGTGCGCCAAAGAACACAATTCGGCACTGGGTGCGAGCCTGCTGCAGGACTGGACGCAGTTCATGGCACCGGCGGTGTTCGGCACCGCGATGCGCATGTACGCGTCGCTGCGGCTGGCGGAACGCCACCCCGTCGTGCACAACCTGGTGGTGTCGAACGTGCCGGGTCCCGCCGCGCCCCTGTACTTTCTCGGCGCACGGATCCGGGGCATGTATCCGCTGGGGCCGATCTTCCACGGTGTCGGACTCAACGTCACCGTGATGTCGCTGGACGGCGCGCTCGATGTGGGCGTACTCGCGTGCCCCGAACTGGTTCCCGACCTCTGGTCGCTCGTCGACGGTTTCCCCGCGGCGCTCGAGGAACTCGAAACGAGCCGATGATCCGCCCTGTGCCTTTCGTCACGCCGGGAATCGACGTGGGGACCGCGCGGTTGACCGGGTCGACGCCCCCGTTTCCGCCACCCGGATAGAGTCACGAAGCATGTCGGTAGCCAACGAGCACGAGCCCGCGCGGGCAGCGGTCCCGTTGCTGACCCCGCGGGACGGGGTCCCCGAGGTCGTCACCACGGCTGCCGGAGTGGCCGCGGCCGCGGAAGCACTCGCCGCGGGCCGGGGACCACTCGCCGTCGACGCGGAACGCGCCTCGGGTTTCCGGTACTCCGCGCGGGCCTACCTGGTGCAACTGCGACGGGCCGGCGCCGGCACGGTACTGCTCGACCCGATCCCGACGGCCGGGGCGCTCGCCCCGCTCGCCTCGGCGATCAACGATCTCGAGTGGGTGCTGCACTCCGCCGACCAGGACCTGCCCGGCCTCGACGAGCTGGGGCTGCGACCTGCGGTGCTCTACGACACCGAGCTGGCCGGACGGCTGGCCGGCTTCGATCGAGTGGGGCTGGCCGCCATCGTCGAACGCACCCTCGGTTTCGAACTGCGCAAGGGGCACGGGGCTGCGGACTGGTCCACCCGGCCGCTTCCCGACGCCTGGCTGAACTACGCGGCACTCGATGTCGAGATCCTCGTCGAGCTCCGGGACGCGATGGCGGACGAGCTCGAGCGGCAGGGCAAGTCGGAGTGGGCCGCGCAGGAGTTCGAGCACATCCGTCGCGCCGGGCCCCCCGCCCCCAAACCCGACCGCTGGCGCCGCACCTCCCGGATCCACACCCTCAAGGATTCGCGGCGGCTCGCGATCGTGCGCGAGTTGTGGACTGCGCGAGACGAACTCGCGGCGCGGCGCGATATCGCACCCGGACGGGTACTGCCGGACTCGGCGATCGTCGCCGCCGCGGAGGCCGCGCCCCGCACGGTCGAGGAACTGCGCGCCCTGCCGGTGTTCGGAGGCCCCCGTCAGCGCCGGTCGTCGCGGATATGGCTGGGCGCGATCGAGCGGGCCCGGGCACTGCCGAAATCGGACCTGCCCCCCGTCACGCAGCCGTTCACCGGCCCGCCGCCGGCCAACCGCTGGGCCCGGCACGACCCCGAAGCCGCGGCGCGGCTCACCGCGGCCCGGTCCGCGCTCGCCGAGCTGAGCGAGCAGGTGCAGGTGCCGGTGGAGAATCTGGTCGGCCCCGAAATGGTGCGCCGGCTGTGCTGGGAGTGGCAGGTGCCGGCGGATGCGGACGTGGTCGCGTACATCGAGGAACGGTTCGCCGCCGACGGGGCACGGCCCTGGCAGCGGGAACTGACGGTGCCGCGGCTGGCGAAGGCGCTGTCCGCGGACTGACCCCCCGGATCCCCTCCTTCGCGACGGTCGAGCTCGGCGCGCCGCGATCGTCACCGTCCGCCTCGTGCCCGAGCGCGCGCTCGCCGGTGCCCCCGAGCGCGCTCGCGCCGGTGCTGCAGCCGTCCGAAGCCGGCGACGAGAACTGCCACGGGCAGGATCGCCGGTCACGACCGTCCACGGCCGTCGGCCGCGCCGCCGGAACGGCAGCCCGCGGCGCACCCCTCCCGCCACCCCGGACACGGGTGGTAAGTTACCGGTCGGTAACACGCCGGCGTCCGGGCTCCCGTCGCCGGATGTTCCCGGAACCCTGGCCTCGCCCACGGCGGCGAGCATCGCTCCATCGGGAGGAATACGCGTGGCGTCAACCACCACAACTCAACGCACTGTCGTCTTCGTCGACGGCGTACGCACCCCGTTCGGGAAGGCGGGCCCGAAGGGCATCTACGCGGAGACCCGCGCCGACGACCTCGTCGTCAAGACCATCAGGGAACTGCTGCGCCGCAACCCTCAGCTCGACCCCGCGCGCATCGACGAGGTCGCCGTCGCCGCAACCACCCAGACCGGCGATCAGGGCCTGACCATCGGCCGCACCTCCGCGATCCTCGCCGGCCTGCCCGAGACCGTGCCGGGCTTCGCGATCGACCGGATGTGCGCGGGCGCGATGACCGCGGTCACCACCACCGCCTCCGGGATCGGCTTCGGCCAGTACGACGTCGTCGTCGCCGGCGGCGTCGAGCACATGGGCCGCCACCCGATGGGCGAGGGCGCCGATCCGAATCCCCGCTTCCTCGCCGACAAGCTCGTCGATCCCAGCGCCCTGGTGATGGGCAACACCGCGGAGAACCTGCACGACCGCTTCCCCGGCATCACCAAGGCCCGTACCGACGCCTACGCCGTCGCCAGCCAGAACAAGTACGACGCCGCGAAGAAGGCCGGCCACCTCGCCGACACCCTCGTACCCGTCGCGACGCGGTCCGCGAGCGGATGGGGCCTGGCCACCGAGGACGAGCCGCCGCGTCCGGGCACCACGCTCGAGGATCTCGCGACGCTCAAGACCCCGTTCCGTCCCGCCGGCCGCATCACCGCCGGCAATGCCGCCGGCCTCAACGACGGCGCGACGGCCTGCATCCTCGCCGGCGAGGACACCGCCCGCGAACTCGGCCTGCAGATCGGGATGCGCATGGTCGGGTTCGCCTTCCAGGGTGTCGATCCGGCCGTGATGGGCATCGGCCCGGTGCCGGCGACCGAGAAGGTCCTGGCCCGCACCGGTCTGACCATCGACGACATCGGTCTGTTCGAGATCAACGAAGCCTTCGCCGTGCAGGTCCTCGCCTTCCTCGAGCACTTCGGCATCGACGACGACGACCCGCGAGTCAACCAGTGGGGCGGTGCCATCGCCTGCGGCCACCCGCTCGCCTCGTCCGGCGTGCGTCTGATGACCCAGCTCTCCCGGCAGTTCGCGCAGCACCCCGAGGTGCGTTACGGCCTGACCACGATGTGCATCGGCCTCGGCATGGGCGGCACCGTGATCTGGGAGAACCCCAACTTCGAGGGAGACAAGTAGTCATGAGCGAGCTTTCGTCCCTGTTCGCCGACGAGGTCGTCACGAACGCCTACACCAAGATCCTCCGGGTGCCCGGCATCGACGGTCCCGTCGCGCTGATCACGCTGGACAACGGGTTCGACCACACCAAGCCGAACTCGTTCGGCCCTGCCGGCCTCGCCGCATTCGACGCCGCGCTCGACGAGGCGTTCGCCGCCGATCCTGCCGCCGTCGCCGTCACCGGCAAGCCGTTCATCTTTGCCGCGGGTGCCGATCTCAAGGGCGTGCCCGCGATCACCACCCGCGAGCAGGGCATCGAACTCGGCCGGCTCGGCCACCGGGTCTTCCGGCGGCTGCGCGAGTCGGCCGTCCCGACCTTCGCGTTCGTCAACGGGCTCGCGCTCGGCGGCGGCCTCGAGGTCGGGCTGCACTGCCACTACCGCACCTACGCCGACAACGTGCCCGCGCTCGGTCTGCCCGAGACCATGCTCGGCCTGGTTCCCGGCTGGGGCGGCACGCAGCTGCTGCCGAATCTGATCGGACCCGACGCGGCCGTCACCCTGATCCTCCAGAACCCGCTCGACAACGGCAAAGTGATCCGTGCGAAGCAGGCCGAGCAGATCGGCCTCGCCGACGCGGTGTTCGGATCGGCGGATTTCCTCGAGCAGTCCTTGGCCTGGGCCGCGAAGGTACTCGCAGGGCAGATCACCCCCGCCCGCCCCGAGATCGACCGCGGCGCAGGCTGGGACAGCGCCCTCGAGCGGGCGAAGGCGCTCGTCGCGGCGAAGACTCGCGGCTTCGCGCCCGCCCCCGCCCGGGCGATCGAGCTGCTCGATCTCGCCCGCAACACCGACATCGGTGACCCGCAGTCGCTGTCGGCCGGCTTCGCCGCCGAGGACGAGGCGCTGGCGGACCTGCTCATGTCCGACGAACTGCGAGCCGGACTGTACGCGTTCGACCTGGTCAACAAGCGCGCCAAACGTCCCGCGGGGGCCCCGGACAAGTCACTGGCCCGCAAGGTCACCGGCGTCGGCATCGTCGGCGCGGGCCTGATGGCCAGCCAGCTGGCGCTGCTGTTCGTCCGGCAGCTGAAGGTGCCGGTGATCCTCACCGACATCGACCAGGAGCGCATCGACAAGGGCGTCGGCTACGTCCATACCGAGATCGACAAGCTGCAGGGCAAGGGCCGGCTCTCGCCCGACGCGGCGAACCGCCTCAAGGCGCTGGTGTCCGGCTCGCTGGACAAGGCCGCGTTCGCGGACACCGACTTCGTCATCGAGGCCGTGTTCGAGAACATGGACGTCAAGAAGCAGGTGTTCGCCGATCTCGAGCAGCATCTCTCGCCCGAGACGATTCTCGCGACCAACACCTCGTCGCTGTCGATCACGGAGATGGCTGCGGATCTGAAGCACCCCGAGCGCGTAGTCGGCTTCCACTTCTTCAACCCCGTCGCCGTGCTCCCGTTGCTCGAGATCATCAAGGGCGCGCAGACGGACGACGCGACCCTGGCCACGGCCTTCGCCACCGCCAGGGCACTGAAGAAGTCGGCCGTACTGTGCGCGGACAAGCCGGGATTCGTGTTCAACCGCCTCGTCACCCGCACCCTCGGCGAGGTCATGACCGCCGTGGACGAGGGCACCCCGTTCGAGGTGGCGGACAACGCCGTCGGCGCGCTCGGCATGCCCATGAGCCCGTTCACCCTGCTCGCGCTCGTCGGCCCGGCCGTCGCGCTGCACACCGGCGAGACCCTGCAGGCCGCCTACCCCGAGCGCTTCGTCTCCTCCCCGGGCCTCGAGGCACTCGTCGAGGCCCGCAAGCCCGGCGTGTGGACGTACGTCGACGGCAAGCAGGTCGTCGACCCGGACGTCGCCGCGCTCTGGCCGCAGGGCGACAGGCCCTCCACCGCCGAGGAGGTGCTCGAGCGGACCCGCCGCGCGTTCGCGGAGGAGATCCGGATCATGCTCGAGGAGGGCGTCGTCGCCGCCCCCGAAGACATCGACCTGTGCCTGATCCTCGGTGGCGGCTTCGGATTCTGGAACGGGGGCATCACGCCGTACCTGGATCGCACCGGCACCTCGGAGGCCGTCAACGGCGCACGCTTCCTCGCACCGGGAGTGGCGAGCGTCTGACGTCCGGTTGCTCGTCGGGGCGGCCCGCGGTCCGCGCACTCCGCTGCGGACCGCGGGCCGCCCTCGGTGCATATCGCCCCGGCCACGGTGCCCGCCGAAGCGGCCCCCTCGGTGCACCGTCAGGCGTACCGTCCAGCCTGTGACCGACAGTTCCCACCTCCCCCATTCGAGGCTCGAACAGCAGCACACGGTGACCCGGGCGGTGCTGTTCGCCGCCGCGGCCGCACTCGGCGGATTCCTGTTCGGGTACGACACCGCCGTCATCAACGGCGCCGTCGGAGCCATCCGTGAGCGCTACGAGGTCGGTGCCGGCGCGATCGGATTGTCGGTGTCGCTGACCCTGGTCGGCGCGGCGCTGGGCGCGTGGATCGCGGGCAGCGTCGCCGACCGGCTGGGCCGGATCCGGGTCATGCAGATCGCCGCGATCCTGTTCATGATCAGCGCCCTCGGGTCGGCGTTCCCCTTCAGCATCTACGACCTGACGTTCTGGCGCACCGTCGGCGGTGTCGGCGTCGGCTTCGCCTCCGTCATCGCGCCGGCCTACATCGCCGAGATCTCGCCGGCCGCGGTGCGCGGCCGCCTCGGCTCGATGTACCAGCTCGCCATCGTCCTGGGTATCGCGATTTCCCAGCTCGTCAACTATGCGCTGGCCGCGGCCGCGGGTGGGGCCGGCGAGAACCTGCTCGGCATCCAGGCCTGGCAGTGGATGCTGGCGCTGGAGGTCGTTCCCGCCGGCTTGTATCTGCTGCTGACCTTCCCCATCCCGGAGTCGCCGCGGTTCCTCGTGCGGATCGGCCGGGAGGACGCGGCGCGGCGGATCGTCTCGGCGGTCGAGGGCGGCGACCAGGTGGCGGTCGCCGAGCGCATCGCCACCATCCGCGAGACCCTGCATCTCGAGGCGGCGCGGCCCGGCGTGCGGGACGTGTTCACCCGGCGCTTCGGCGTCGCCACACTCGTCTACGTCGGTATCGCCCTGGCCGCGCTGCAGCAGTTCGTCGGCATCAACGTGATCTTCTACTACTCGTCGACGCTGTGGCAGGCAGTCGGGTTCGGTGAGGATCGGTCCCTGCTCATCAGCGTCGTCAGCGCGCTGGTCAACATCGTCGGCACCTTCGTGGCCATCGCCGTGATCGACAAGATCGGACGCAAGCCGCTGCTGCTGGTCGGTTCGGTGGGCATGGCGCTCTCGCTGGGCACCGCGGCGGTGTGCTTCCACTCGGCGACGTTCGTCGTCGACGAGGACGGGGAGAAGGTCGCTACGCTGTCCGACACCTACGGGATGATCGCCCTGCTCGCGGCCAACGCCTTCGTGTTCTTCTTCGCCCTGTCGTGGGGGCCGGTCGTATGGGTCCTCATCAGCGAGATGTTCCCGAACCGGGTGCGCGCCGTCGCCGTCGGCATCGCGACCGCGTCCAACTGGATCGCCAACTTCCTCGTGTCTGCGACATTCCCCGCGCTGGCCGACTGGAACCTGTCGTTCACCTACGCCGGCTACGCGGCGATGGCCGCGCTGTCGCTGCTGGTGGTGATCAAGTTCGTGCCCGAAACCCGCGGACGGACGCTCGAGGAAGCCGGCTGAACGATCGGCGGGCCGACCGCAGGTGCGGTCGGCCCGCCGACAGCAGCACTCAGCGGCCGGGGTCCCGGCGGACGACGACGTCGCCCGCGGACTCCTCGCCGGCCGATCCGTCCACGGCCGGCTCTGTCTTCTGGGCGGCGCCGAGCCCGACCACCCAACCGGTGACCTGACGTGCGACGTCCTGCGCGGTCAGACCCAGCTCGCGGTGGATCTGCTCCCGCGATGCGTGATCCAGGAACCGTTGCGGCACACCGAGTTCGCGCGTGGGAACGTCCACGCCGGACGAGCGCAGTGCCGACGAGACCGCCGAACCGACGCCGCCGTGCATGCCGCCGTCCTCCACGGTGACGACGAGCCGGAAGTCCCGCGCCAGTCGGGCGAGGGCCGCCGGCACGGGCAGCACCCAGCGCGGGTCGACGACGGCGGCGGTGAGGCCGTGCTGCTCGAGTCGCTCCGCCGCGTCGAGGGCCAGGCCGGCGAACGCTCCGACCGCGACGATCAGCACGTCACCGCGGCGCCCGGACGGCATCCGCAGCACGTCGACGGTGCCGTCGATGCGCTCGACCGCGGGAATGTCGGGACCGACCGCCCCCTTCGGGAACCGGAGTACGGTCGGGCCGTCCGCGACGGCGAGCGCCTCGCCGAACTCCTCGCGCAGGGTTGCGCCGTCGCGTGGCGACGCCACCCGGATCCCCGGGATCACACCGAGCAGGGAGAAGTCCCACATGCCGTTGTGACTGGCGCCGTCGGCGCCGGTGATGCCCGCCCGGTCGAGCACGACGGTCACGGGGAGTTTCAGCAGCGCCACGTCCATCAGCAGCTGGTCGAAGGCACGGTTGAGGAACGTCGAGTACACCGCGACCACGGGGTGCATCCCGCCGAGCGCGAGGCCCGCGGCGGAGGTGACGGCGTGCTGTTCGGCGATGCCGACGTCGAACATCCGGTCGGGGTAGCGTTCGCCGAAGGCCGACAGGCCCGTGGGTCCCGGCATCGCGGCGGTGATCGCCACGACGTCCTGGCGGCGGCCGCCCTGCACGAGCAGTTCGTCGGAGAACACCGACGTCCAGTCCGGTGCCGACGCTGCCGCCGTGGCGCGGCCGGTGACCGGGTCGATGACACCGGTGGCGTGCATCTGATCGGCGACGTGGTTCTCGGCCGGTGCGTACCCGGCGCCCTTGCGGGTGACGGCGTGCACGATCACCGGCCCGCCGAACGACTTGGCCCGCCGGAAGGCCGCCTCGAGCGCGGCCTCGTCGTGCCCGTCGACCGGCCCGAGGTACTTCAGGCCGAGATCGGTGAACAGCACCTGCGGGCTGACCGCGTCCTTGATACCGACCTTCATCCCGTGCAGCACGGAGTACGCGGCCGCCCCGATCCACGGCAGCCGCTTCACGAAGCGGCGGCCGTTGTCGAGGACCCGCTCGTAGCCGGGTTGCAGCCGCAGCGCCGCGAGGTGCTCGGCGAGTCCCCCGATCGTGGGCGCGTAGGAGCGGCCGTTGTCGTTGACGACGATCACGAGCGGGCGGTCCCGTCCGGCTGCGATGTTGTTCAGCGCCTCCCAGCACATTCCGCCGGTGAGCGCGCCGTCGCCGACCACGGCGACCACGGTCCGGTCCTGCTGGTCCGACAGCTCGTAGGCCTTGGCGAGGCCGTCGGCGTAGGACAGGGCCGCCGAGGCGTGCGAGGACTCGATCCAGTCGTGCTCGCTTTCGGCGCGACAGGGATATCCCGACAGGCCGCCCTGCTTGCGCAGCGTGTCGAAGCCGTCCTTGCGGCCGGTCAGGATCTTGTGGACGTAGGCCTGATGGCCGGTGTCGAAGATGATCGGGTCGTGGGGTGAGTCGAACACCCGGTGCAGTGCGATGGTCAGTTCGACGACGCCGAGGTTGGGGCCGAGGTGTCCCCCGGTCGCCGCCACCTTCTCCACCAGGAACCGCCGGATCTCCTCGGCGAGTTCCCGGATCTCGGGTTGGCTGAGCCGGCGCAGGTCCTCGGGCGACTCGATGCGGGACAGGACACCCAACTGGTATTGCTCCCTCCGGCTCGGTCCCGCACGTTTCCGCGCGGGCGGTTCCACCCAGTCTACGGAGCGTCGGGGGTGGCCGACTCGTCACGTCGCGCCGCCGGTCCGTCTCACACCGTGTCCCTCACCTCATTATGCCGGTGCTGTGATGCTGCACACCCTTCCGACGGGGCCGGTTGCGGGATCCCTCGTCGCCGGGGGTGGGCACCACCCGCGGCCACGGCGGGCCGGTCGAATCCGACAAAACCGATTGCCGCGCCCGGCACCGTGGGCAAGGCTGGAGCCATGCCCCCTGCACTGGCCATCGAGACCTCGGGCTTGATCAAACGTTTCGGCGCGGACACCGCCGTGGACGGCATCGACCTCGCCGTGCCCGCCGGCGGCGTCTACGGCGTGCTCGGCCCGAACGGCGCCGGGAAGACGACCACGATCCGGATGCTCGCGACACTGCTTGCACCGGACGGCGGCACCGCGACCGTCCTCGGGCACGACGTGCGCCTCGAACCCGAGCGGGTTCGCCGCCGGGTCTCGCTCACCGGTCAGTTCGCCTCGCTCGACGAGGATCTGACCGGTTCCGAGAACCTGGTGCTGCTCGCGCGGCTGCTGGGATTCTCCAGGGCGGGTGCCCGGTCCCGGGCCGGACAGCTGCTGGCCGCGTTCGACCTGGAAGCGGCCGCGGGCCGTCAGGTGAAGCTGTACTCCGGAGGTATGCGGCGGCGTCTCGACATCGCCGCGAGCCTCATCGTCGCACCCGAACTGATCTTCCTGGACGAGCCGACGACGGGACTCGACCCGCGGAGCCGGAACCAGGTGTGGGAGATCGTGCGAGCCCTGGTGTCCGCCGGGACGACGGTGCTGCTGACGACGCAGTACCTCGACGAGGCGGACCAGCTCGCCGATCGGGTCGCGGTCATCGACCGGGGCCGGGTGATCGCCGAGGGCACCCCGGGCGAACTCAAGGCGTCCGTCGGGTCCGGTTCGCTGCACGTGCGGGTGGTCGATCCTGCGCGCCGGGACGATGCGGCGGCCGTGCTGGGCGCGGCGCTGGGGATGGCGGTGACGGCCGGCTCCGACCCGGCGGCGCTGACCGCGCGGGTGGACGATCCACGGGCCGCGGCGGCGGCTCTGACCGCCCTCGACACCGCGGACATCGGGGTCACGACGTTCGCCCTCGGGCAGCCGAGCCTCGACGAGGTCTTCCTCGCCCTCACCGGCCATCCCACGGAAGTTCCCGACGAAGACGAGGAGATCGCATCGTGACCTCGACCGCCGACCGACGGGCAGGCACGCCCGCCGCCGTCGTGGACGTCCTGCACGTCGCCGGACCGCCCCCGACTCCGGCGTCCGCGTTCGCCGCGTCGCTGTCGTTCGGGTGGCGGGCGCTGCTGCGGATCAAGCACGTTCCCGAGCAGCTGTTCGACGTGACCGTGTTCCCGCTGATGTTCACGCTGCTGTTCACGTTCCTGTTCGGCGGTGCGCTGGCCGGATCGACCGATGCGTACGTGCAGTTCCTCATCCCCGGGATCCTGGTCCAGACGGTGTGCACCATCACGATGTACACGGGCATGACGCTCAACCGCGACATCGAGAAGGGGGTGTTCGACCGGTTCCGGTCCATGCCGGTGTGGCGGCCCGCACCGCTCGTCGGCGCCTTGTTCGGCGATCTCGCCCGTTACACGCTGGCGTCGGTGATCGTGCTGACGCTCGGGATCGTGCTCGGGTTCCGGCCGGCGGGCGGTCCGGTCGGCGCGGCCGCGGCGGTGGCGCTCGTGCTGCTGTTCGCGTTCAGTCTCTCGTGGGTGTGGACGATGCTGGCGATGCTGCTGCGCACCGAGCAGGCGGTCATGGGTGTGTCGATGACCATCCTGTTCCCGCTCACCTTCGCGTCGAACGTGTTCGTCGATCCCGCGACGATGCCGAGCTGGCTGCAGGGCTTCGTGACGGTCAATCCCATCAGCCGCCTCGTCACAGCCGTCCGGGACCTGACGGCGGGTACGCCGGACGCCGCGCACCTCGCGATGGTGTTCGGGTGGTGCGCGGCGCTGGTGGTGCTGTTCGGCCCGGCGACGATGTGGTTGTACAACCGCCGGTCCTGATCAGCGCCCCGCCGCGGCGGGCTGCTCCTCGGTGACGATATCGATGGTCTTCCGCAGGGGACGGTTCGGGATGAACACGACCGCGGCGACGGTGACCAGCGCGATGATCGCGGCGACGAGGAACAGCAACCCGGTGGCGTCGCCGTAGGCGTGACGGATGATCTCCGCGACCGGCTCGGGCAGGGCCGCGAGGTCGAGGTTGCCGCCACCGCCGGCCGAGCCGGTGTCGATGCCGAGGGCGGCGAAGCCGTCTGCGGACAGCGTGGTCACCCGGGTGGCGAGGATCGATCCGAGCACGGACACCCCGATCGCTCCGCCGAAGGTGCGGAAGAACGCGACCGAGCTGCTCGCGGCTCCGATGTTGCGGACACTGACGGTGTTCTGCACGGCGAGCACGAGGTTCTGCATGAGCATGCCCGTGCCGAGGCCGACGATCGCGATGTACACACCGATCAGCCACATCGGGGTGGCGTGGTCGAGGAAGCCGAGCAGACCGAAGCCGACCACCTGCAGGACCGCGCCGAGCACCAGGAACGGCTTCCACCGGCCGAAGCGCGTGATGAGCTGACCGGAGACCACCGAGGCCACGAGCGAGCCGAACACCATGGGGATGGTGAGCAGGCCGGCGGCCGTCGGGCTGTAGCCGCGGGCCGTCTGGAAGTACTGGCCGAGGAAGGCGGTGGCGCCGAACATCCCGACGCCGACGGCGACCGACGCGATGATCGCGAGTGCGGTGGTGCGCTCGGTGACGATCTTCAGCGGGATGATCGGGTCGGCGACCTTGGACTCGACGACGACGGTGGCGGCGAGCAGTCCGACACCGACGCCGACGTACGCGAGGGTCTCCCACGACAGCCACCCGTAGTAGCCGGCCTTGCCCGCGAAGGACACCCAGATCAGCAGGACGCTGACACCGGCCGTCAGCAGCGTGGCGCCGAGCCAGTCGATGCTCACGTCCTGCTTGCGTTCGGTCACGATGTGCAGGGTGCGCTGCAGCAGCGCCATGGCGGCGACGGCGATCGGGATGGAGATGAAGAAGCACCAGCGCCAGCCGAGCGGGCTGTCGACGATGACGCCGCCGAGGATCGGCCCGCCCGACATGGACACGGCCATCACCGCGCCCATGTAACCGGAGTACCGGCCGCGTTCGCGGGGCGGGATGATGCTGCCGATGACCGCGACGACGAGCGCGGTGAGGCCGCCCATCCCGATGCCCTGGATCACGCGGGCGGCGAGCAGGACGGGCACGTTGGTGGCGAGGCCGGCAACGATCGAGCCTGCCACGAAGATGAGGATCGCCGTCTGGACCAGCAGCTTCTTGTTGAACAGGTCCGCGAGCTTGCCCCAGATCGGCGTCGAGGCCGCGTTGGCGAGCAGGGCGGTGGTGATGATCCACGCGAACTGGGTCTGGGATCCGTTCAGGTCCGCGATGATCGTGGGGAGCGCAACCGCCACGATGGTGCTGCTCAGCAGCGCCGTGAAGAGGGCGGCGAGCAGCCCCGCGAGAGCCTCGAGGATCTCGCGGTGCGTCATGGTGGTTTCGGCGGCGCCCGGGGCGCTCATCGAGGAGGGGGGACTGACAGCTGCGGCGCTCACAGGCAGTTCCTTCCGGTGGTGTCGTGGACGGAAAGGGTGTCGTTCAGGTGCGCGAGCGCGCCGAGGGCGGATTCGGCTTGCGCCTGGTCCCAGCCGCCGAGCAGCTCGTGCAATCGGGAGGCGCGACGGTCGCGGATCTCGCGCAGGGCTCTGTGCCCGGTCTCCGACACGCTGACGCGGTGGGCCCGCCGGTCGTCGGGGTCGCGGTGACGGTCCACCATTCCCCGTTCGACGAGTTCGCCCAGCTGCCGGCTCAACGCGGACTGGCTCATACACAGTTCCGCGGCGAGTTCGCTGGGACGGCACTCCCCCATCCGCCACAGGACGAACAGAACTCCGGTCAGGGCGTTGGGCAGCTCGTCGCCCGTCGAGTTGGCCAGGGCCGTGCGCAGCGTGCGACCGAACAGGAAGATCGCGTCGACGAGCGCGTGCGCGGTGTCGGGCTGGACGGCCACGGATCGCCTCCGAATCGATATTAATTGCTTGCAACACGCAACTATACATTTAGTTGCGTGTTGCAAGCAACCACGAAGGCGCGGGACCCTACGACGAGGGCAGCCCCGATCAGCGGGTGAACATCAGCGGGTGAACATCAGCGGGTGAACAAGGCCAGACACTCCACGTGGTGCGTCGAGGGGAACGCCGCGTAGACGCGCAGGTCGGCAAGCTCGAAGCCGTGGTCCCGGTACAGGCCGACATCGCGGCCGAAGGCCGCCGGATCGCATCCGACGTGCACGACGCGCTCCGGCCCCGCCGCCGCGACGGCCGCCACCACATCCCGCCCGGCGCCGGCCCGGGGCGGGTCGAGCACCACGACCTGCGGGGCGGGAAGCTCCCAGAGCAACTGCTCCACCCGGCCCGCATGGAACCGCACCTGTCCGAGATCCGAGAGTGCCTCGGCCCCGTCCTGCGCCGCCCGGCGGGACAGTTCCACCGCCTCGACCCGGCCGCCGGTGCCGACCTGATCGGCCAGGACGGCGGCGAACACCCCCACCCCGCCGTAGAGATCCCACGCCGTCGCGCCCGGCGACACCGCTGCCCACTCCCCCACGGTGTCCGAATAGGCCTGCGCTGCCCCGCGATGCGCCTGCCAGAAGCCGGTTGCCGCCACGTGCCATTCGCGGCCGCCGACGCGCTCGACCGCCCGCCCCGAGCCTTCGACCACCTTCTCGGCGCGGGGCGCACCGGCCGCCGCGCGGCGGGCTGCCGCTCCCCGCCGCCCCGGGCTGCGACGGCCCGTGCGGGACACGGGCGGCGGTGCGATCTCGATCACGTGCCGCGTCCCGTCCGCATCGAGGACCACCTGGACCTCGGAACCAGGTCGCCACACCCGTTCCGCCAGCCCCTCGTAGGCCCGGGCCTCGATCTGCGGGCAGGCCAGGTCGGTCTCGATCTCGTGGCTGCGGTAGCGCCGGTACCCCGCTCGGCCCGCGGCGTCGACCGCCAGGCGCACCCGGGTGCGCCACCGGGTGCCGTCGAGCGCACCACCCGGCAACTCCTCGACGAGCACGTCCCGCTCGACCCCGCCGAGACGGCGCAACTGCTCCGCGACCACCGCGGCCCCGAAGGCCCGCTGGGCCGGCACCGTCGCGTGGGACAGGTCGCAGCATCCCGATCCGCCGGGCCCGGCGATCGGGCACACCCGCTCCCTCCGGTCCGGCGAGGCCTCGAGAATGTGCACGGCGTCGGCGCGGCAGAACGAGCCGCCTCGGTCCTCCGTCACCGACGCGACGACCCGCTCGCCGGGTAGGCCGTGCCGGACGAACACGACCCGGCCCTCGTGCCGCGCGACGCAGAACCCCCCGTGCGCCGGGTTGCCCAGTGTCACCTCGAGCCGGCGTCCGGACCAGTCGACACTCATCGTTCCTCCTCGAATCCCCGCCGCACCGATCCCGGCGCGGAATCCAGACGTTCCGCGCGGGCGTGGGCGGACGAACTCAGCTGCCACGGGACGCTGGTGACCATGACACCGGGCTGGAACAACAGCCGGCTCTTCAGCCGCAGCGCGCTCTGGTTGTGCAGGATCTGCTCCCACCAGTGACCGACGACGTACTCCGGGATGAACACGGTCACCACGTCGCGCGGTGAATCCCGCCGCACCCGCCGGACGTATTCGAGGACGGGACGGGTGATCTCCCGGTACGGCGACTCGACGACCTTGAGCGGGACGGTGATGTCGCTGCGTTCCCATTCGCGCACCAGCATCCGCGTGTCGGCGTCGTCGACGTTGACCGTGACCGCTTCGAGTGTGTCCGGACGGGTCGCCCGCGCGTACGCCAGCGCTCGCAGGGTCGGCATGTGCAGCTTGGACACCAGCACGATCGAATGGGTGCGACTGGGCAACACCCCGTCCCATTCGGTGTTCTCCAGTTCCTCGGCCACGCTGTCGTAGTGACGGTGGATGGCCTTCATCACGCCGAAGATCGCGACCATCGCCACGATCGCGATCCACGCGCCCGCCGCGAACTTCGTCACCAGCACGATCACCAGCACGGACGCGGTCATGGCCAGGCCGATCGTGTTGACGATCCGCGACCGCTGCATGCGTCTGCGCTGCTCGGGATCGGTCTCGGACGCCAGATGCCTCGTCCAGTGCCGGATCATGCCGGTCTGACTGAGGGTGAACGAGACGAACACACCGACGATGTAGAGCTGGATCAGCTTCGTGACCTCCGCGTCGAAGGCCCACACGAACACGATGGCCACGCCCGAGAGGAACAGGATGCCGTTGCTGAAGGCCAGCCGGTCGCCGCGGGTGTGCAGCTGCCGGGGCAGGTAGCGGTCCTGCGCCAACACCGAGGCCAGCACCGGGAAGCCGTTGAACGCCGTGTTGGCGGCCAGCACCAGGATCAGCGCCGTCACGACGGTGATCAGCACGAAGCCGAGCGGGAAGCCCTCGAACACCGCGTGCGCCAACTGTGCGACGAGCGTCTTCTGCTGGTAGTCGTCCGGCGCGCCGCGCAGCTGGGTCTCGGGATGCTCGGCGATGACCACACCCACCTTGTTCGCGAGCAGGATCATGCCGAGAAGCAGCACGATCGCGATCCCACCGAGCATGAGCAGGGTCGTGGCAGCGTTCCGGGACTTCGGCTTGCGGAACGCGGGCACCCCGTTGCTGATGGCCTCGACCCCGGTCAGGGCCGCACACCCGGACGAGAACGCGCGGGCGATGAGGAACACGAACGCGATCGCCGTCAGACCGGACTGCTCGGCGACCAACTCGAAGCCGGCCGACTCGGCCCGGACGTCCTCGCCGAACACGAAGATGCGCACCAGCCCCCAGCCCAACATCACGAGCATGCCGATCATGAAGGCGTAGGTGGGAATCGCGAAGGCCGTGCCGGCCTCGCGGAGGCCACGCAGATTGATCGCGGTCAGCACGACGATCGCGGCGACCGCGAAGAGCACCTTGTGCTGCGCCACGAACGGGACCGCCGAGCCGATGTTCGCCGCAGCCGAGGAGATCGAGACGGCGACGGTGAGCACGTAGTCGACCATCAGGGCGCTGCCGACGGTCAGGCCGGCGGTCGGGCCCAGATTCTTGGTCGCCACCTCGTAGTCTCCGCCCCCCGACGGATAGGCGTGCACGTTCTGCCGGTAGCTCGCGACGACGACCGCGAGGACGAGCGCCACCGCGACGCCGATCCACGGGGTGAACACATACGCCGACAGACCCGCGACCGACAGGACGAGGAAGATCTCCTCCGGGGCGTACGCCACCGACGACAGCGCGTCGGATGCGAACACCGGCAGGGCGATTCGCTTGGGCAGCAACGTGTGACCGAGCGTGTCGCTGCGAAACGGCCTACCCAACAACAACCGCTTCGTGGCGGTCGAGAGCTTGGACACTCGCAAAGCCTAAGCCGTCCCGCCGGCCACCCGCCGGGCGCCCGGGGTCGTGTCCGAAATGCACCGCTGCCGGGGCACCTTCGCCGGGCACTGCACACCGGTCCTGCGCGAGCGGTACGGTTCGGTTCTGCGCGTCGCGACCGGGCGACACGGCAAGCAAGAGAATCGGAGCGAACGGTGTACGTGGTGGTCATGGGTTGCGGCCGGGTGGGTTCCTCCCTGGCTGCGGCGCTCGTCCGGCTGGGCAACGAGGTGGCCGTCATCGATCGCGACCCGAGCGCGTTCCTTCGGCTCGGCCCGGACTTCCCGGGACACACGATCGTGGGGATGGGCTTCGATCGGGACGTGCTGGTGCGGTCCGGCATCGAGCGGGCCGACGCGTTCGCCGCGGTCTCGTCCGGAGACAATTCGAACATCATCTCGGCCCGGGTGGCCCGGGAGACCTTCGGTGTCGAGCGCGTCGTCGCCCGCATCTACGATGCCAAGCGCGCCGCGGTGTACGAGCGCCTCGGGATCCCGACCGTCGCCACGGTGCCGTGGACGACCGACCGGTTCCTGCACAACCTCACCCACGAGAGCCAGACCGCCAAGTGGCGGGATCCGACGGGCACCGTCGCCGTCGCCGAGGTCTCGGTGCACGAGGACTGGATCGGCCGCAACGTCACCGACTTCGAGGCGGCGACCCATTCGCGGGTCGCGTTCGTCATCCGCTTCGGCACCGGGGTCCTACCCGACCGGAAGACGGTGCTGCAGGCCGACGACCAGGTCTACATCGCGGCCGTCTCGGGCACCGTCGCCGAGGCGATCGCCCTCGCCGAACAGCCCCCCGCGGCCGACGACTGACCGTCCGGTGCCAGCAGGCGCAGCCGAACACACGACCCGGACATCACCGAGAGGATCGCCGATGAAGGTGGCCATTGCGGGGGCGGGAGCCGTCGGGCGCTCCATCGCGCGCGAACTGATCCGCAACCACCACGACGTCATGCTGCTCGAGCGCAAGCTCGAGCACGTCGAGCCCGACTCCGTGCCCGATGCCAAGTGGGTGCACGCCGACGCCTGCGAGCTGAGCCTGCTCGAGGCCGCACAACTCGAGCAGTACGACGTGGTGATCGCCGCGACCGGCGACGACAAGGCGAACCTGGTGCTGAGCCTGCTTGCCACCACCGAGTTCGGGGTCGCGCGGGTCGTCGCGCGCGTCAACGACCCGCGCAACGAGTGGCTGTTCGACGAGTCGTGGGGGGTCGACGTCGCCGTCTCCACGCCGCGCATGCTGGCGTCGCTGGTCGAGGAGGCCGTCTCGGTCGGCGATCTGGTCCGGCTGATGACACTGCGCAAGGGCGCGAACCTGGTCGAGATCACCCTGCCGGACACCACCGCGCTGGCCGGGAAACCGGTGCGCAAACTGCAACTGCCCCGGGACGCGGCCCTGGTGACGATCCTGCGCGGGGGCCGCGTCATCGTCCCGCAGCCCGACGACCCGCTCGAAGGCGGCGACGAACTGCTGTTCGTCGCCGCGGACGAGGTGGAACAGGAACTGCGGGGAGCGCTCGGGCTCTAGCGGATCAGCGGACGTCCTGGTCGGGGCCGTCGGCGGCCCGGCCCGGCCCGGTCTCGATCGGCTCGTCGACCGTCTCGGGCGCCGGTTCGACGACCCGATCAGCGCGGCGCACGGCCCACAACGTGACCAGCAACGCCACCGCAGTCAGCGGCCATCCCATGCCGATGCGGGCCACGGCGAGCCAGCCGGTCCGGTCGGCGTCGTACAGCTCGTGTTGCACGAGGTAGCGGGCCGCGAACACGAGCGCCCACGCCGCCGTCGCGATGTCGTAGGCGCGCACGGCGACACGGTGCCGCCGCCAGGACGATCCCTGCCCGTTGAGCATGCCCCAGATCACGCCGACCAGGGGTCGCCGCACCAGGACGGACAGGACGAAGCCGGCGGCGTACAGCAGACTGGTGTAGATGCCGAAGAGGAAGTATCCCTTGGCGTCGCCGGTGCGATAGGCGATGAACGCGCACACACCCACACCGAGGAACCCTGAGACGGCGGGTTGGACGGGAGTGCGCTGGACGAGCCGCCACACGAGCACGGCGGTGGCCGCGGCGAGGGCGGCCCAGATCGCGGCGGTCAGACCCCAGATGCTGTTGACCGGAACGAACACCAGCACGGGCACGGTCGACGAGACCAACCCGCTGAGTCCACCGAGTTGTTCCAGAACCGTCTGCTGCTTCTCGCTCACTCCTACGAGGGTGCCACAGCTCAGCTCAGGGGCGGGTGGCGCCGGGTACGGGCGCGGGGCGACGACCGGGTCAGGCCCGCTCGCGCAGTTCGTAATACGGGTTGTAGAGGACCTTCGCGCCGTCGCGTTCGCCGACGCGGCCGCGCACGAGCAGCGTCTTGCCCGGCTCGATGCCCGGGATGCGGCGACGTCCGATCCACACGAGCTTGACGGCTTCGGTGCCGTCGAACAGTTCCGCCTCGACGGCGGCGCTGGCGGCCTTCGGGCACGCCTCGACACTGCGGAGGCGGCCGAACATGGTCACTTCCTCCCCGCGCGCACAGTCGCAAGCGCGGCGGGCCCCGGTCGCCTGGGCGGTTTCGGCGATCTCCTCGGCGTCGAGCTGTTCGAGATCTTCCGTGAGCCGACGGGTGAGTCGGCGGAAGTAACCGGCTGCGGCGGTTGCCATAGCGTGCTCCTGGAACGGGCGCGGCACGGGTCGCGGGCCGCGCATGGGGCTTTCCTGAGGGCCACTGTAGACCTATCGGGACAGGGCAACCACTCCGGTTCCCACCTGCGCCGACGGGTCCGGCAGGATCGGGGCATGCCCTCCGTGAACAGCTCCCCCGAACGCCACGCGACCAGGGCTGTCGTCGCCGTGATCCTGCCCGGAACAGGCTCCGACGCGCACTTCGCCGAGCGTGCGTTCGCGGGTCCGCTCGCCGCCACCGGAGTACGCACCGTCGCGGTCGACCCGGATCCGGCACGCGTGGTCGGCAGCTACGTCGATGCCCTCGACCGGGCCGCGGCCGAGGGGCCGGTGCTGGTGGGCGGCGTATCGCTCGGGGCCGCGGTCGCACTGCGATGGGCGGCCGAGAATCCCGGACGCACCGTCGGCGTGCTGGCTGCGCTGCCGGCGTGGACGGGCTCACCGGACGCCGCACCGGCGGCGGCGAGCGCCCGATGGACCGCCGGGGAGCTACGTACCCACGGGCTGGCTGCGGTGACCGCCGCGATGGTGGCGTCCAGCCCCGCGTGGCTCGGGACGGAACTGGCCCGCTCCTGGCGGTCGCAGTGGCCGGGCCTGCCGGCGGCGCTCGACGAGGCATCCCGATACTGGGCCCTGGACCTGCACGAGCTGCAGGCCGTGGAGGTGCCGGTCGGCATCGCCGCCGCCGTGGACGACGCGGTCCATCCCCTCGCGGTCGCGCAGGAATGGTGTGCCCACCTGACGCGGGCCGCGCTGGGCACCGTCACCCTCGCCGAGATCGGCGCCGACCCGTCCGTACTGGGAACGACCTGCCTGAAGGCGCTGCGGCGCGTCCGGGGCTGACGGATCGGACCGTCAGAAACCGAGCTGCTGCATCGCCGAGCCCGACTCGCCGTGCCGCGGGCGCGTCTGTGGTGCCGGCTGCTGAGGCGGTGCCGGCTGCTGAGGTGCCGGCTGCTGAGGTCCCGGCTGCTGAGGTCCCGGCTGCTGAGGTCCCGGCTGCTGGGGCGTCGGCTGCGCTGCCTGCTGCGCGGCTGCGTGCTGCTGCTGCTGTGCGGCGGCGGCTAGTTGCTCGGCAAGAGCCTTCGGCAGCACCACCGGCAACGGCGTGCGCACCGGGTGCGGATCCTGGCCGCGACGCACGACGGTTTCGGCGACGATGCTGCGTGCGGTCTCCACCAGCGGCGAATCAGCCGTCACCGAACCGGCCGGCCCGGCGACCACGCAGCGGATCATCCACCGGTAACCGTCGACCCCCAGAAAGCGCAGATCCGCGTTCGGGGTGCTGCCCTGCAGTTCCCGGCCCCACGGTCCGCTCTCGATGCTGACCGTCGCATTGTCGCGGCGCAGCGATTCGGCCAGCTCGGCAGCCACCTCCCGCCACTGCCCCGGAGACTTCGGCGCCGCGTACGCGGAGACGGTGATCCGTCCGTGCTGGGTCACCAGATGCACGGCCTGGGGTTGACCGTTCGGCGCCATCTCCACCTGGATCTGCCCACCCGGCGGCAGCGGCACGAGGACCGACCCGAGGTCGAGCCGGCCGCCGACCGCGTCCTCGCCGATGTCGTCGATGTCGTAGGGACCGCCCTGCGGCACCGGTGTCTCGTCTTCCCCGGGCATGGGCGCGAACTCAGCCTCGTCCGCGAGTCCGGGTGCTTCGGCGTCCCGGTTCTTCCGGCGTCGTCCGAACATGTCAGGAACCTTCCTTCACCAGACCTGCGTGCCCACCGCTCGATCCGTATCCTCCGGCGCCTCGGCTGGTGTCGTCGAGAGAGTCGACCTCGACGAAGTCGACGAGTTCCACCTTCTGCACGAGCAGTTGGGCGATGCGGTCGCCACGACGCAGCTCGACCGCGCGGTCGGGATCGTGGTTGATCAGGCACACCTTGATCTCGCCGCGGTAGCCCGCATCCACCGTCCCGGGGGTATTGACCACCGAGAGCCCGAACTTCGCGGCCAGGCCGGAACGCGGATGGATCAGACCCACCGTGCCGACGGGCAGGGCCACCGCGATGCCGGTCCCCACCAGCGCTCGCCGCCCGGGCTCGAGGGTCACGTCCACCGTGGTGCACAAGTCCACGCCAGCGTCGCCGGTGTGTGCGCGGGCGGGCACAGGAATCCCCGGGTCCAGACGGAGCAGAGGGACGGCTGGAAGATCGGTCACGTGCACCGAGACTACTCTGATGGACGTGTCTCGAACCTCTCGACCCGACGCGGATGCGCAGCAGACGACCGACGTGCCGGTCTACTCCGAACGGATGTGGGTGCCGCTGTGGTGGTGGCCCCTCGGCCTGGGCGTGGCCGCGCTGCTGGCCGCGGAACTGCACATGGGGGCGCCCGGTCTGCAAGCCTGGCTGCCGTACGTGCTGCTGCTGCCGTTCCCTGTCTGGGCGCTCGTGTGGCTGTCCCGTCTGCGGTTGGAGGTGACGGGCGGGGAACTGATCGTCGGCCGGGCGCACCTGCCGCTCGAGGTGATCTCCCGCGCTGTCGTGGTGCCGGCGTCGGCGAAGAGCGCCGCCCTGGGCCGCCAGCTCGACCCGGCGGCATACGTCCAGCACCGCCCGTGGATCGGGACGATGGTGCTCGTCGTGCTGGACGACCCGGACGACCCCACCCCGTACTGGCTGATCAGCACCAGGCGGCCCGCGGAGCTGCAGGCCGCCCTGGGATGCGCCGACCACTCCGGACACTGAACCGGGCGCGGCCGGTCAGCGCGATCGTCCGGGACTCAGCGTGGACAGTCCCGCCGGGACTCAGGCTGCACAGTCCCGCCGGGACTCAGGCTGCACAGTCCCGGCAGATCATCACGCCGTTCTCGTCGCTGGCGAGCCGACTGCGGTGGTGTACCAGGAAGCAGCTCGAGCAGGTGAACTCGTCGGCCTGCTTGGGCACCACCCGGACCGACAGCTCCTCGCCGGACAGATCGGCGCCGGGCAGCTCGAAGGACTCCGCGGTATCCGACTCGTCGACGTCCACGACGGCGGACTGCGCCTCGTTGCGTCGCGCCTTCAGTTCTTCGAGTGAATCCTCCGACACCTCGTCGGTTTCGGTTCGCCTCGGTGCGTCGTAGTCAGTCGCCATTTCCTCTACCTCTAGTCCTCGTGCAGGTGCCCGGCCGGAGGACACTGTTCATGTCCTTCGGCGGGGGCAACGCCCGACCGTCTCCGGAAGTTCCCGCCGACCGTGTCCGGGTCCCGGACACGACCCGGGCCTCCCGCTGTCGAAAGCCCGATCATCGAATCTTCGACGACCTGGGCCGCCGAACAATAGCGGAAGTACCCACAGAAGCCGTAACCGATACACGCGATCCGGGGAAATGTCGGTCAATTGTCACCAACACCACAGCAACTCGAGACATTCCACCGTTCGCCCGCCTTCGCGGACCCCCCCCGGGATGCCCTCTACAGTGGTCGCACACACCCCTTGGAGATGCGAGAGGCAGGGCGCCGTGGTTTCCCTGATCACCGAAGGCCGGGCGCGTGACGAACGCGGCCGGCCGTTCCCCCGCCGCCGCGTCGTGCCGGCCGCGGCACTGTTCGCGATTCTGGCTACGGTCGGGATCGTGGTGTGGGCATCGGTGTTCGCCGGTTCCGACCCGGTATCCCGGACCGTGGCATGCAACGCCCCGCCGACCGTGCCGTCGGAGCCCGGAGGACCGCAACCGGCCCCCCTCGGCGAGGTGGTCGACCGGTCCGTCCTGCTCGACGTCGAGCCCGCTCCCCTGGCGGCGACGCGGGTGCGGGTGTTCAACGCCAACGGTGAACGTGGCCAGGCGACCCATGTGGCCACCCAGCTGGCCGAGTACGGCTTCGCGAGCGCACCGGACGTCCAGGCGGGCAACGACCCCGTCTACGTCGACCAGAACATGCAGTGCCACGGTCAGATCAGGTTCGGGGCCGCCGGAGCCGCAGCTGCCAGCACGGTGTGGCTGGTCGCACCGTGCGCCGAACTCGTCCGCGACGACCGTGCCGACGACACCGTCGACCTCGCCCTGGGCACCTACTCCAAGGAGATCGCGCCCAACGCCGATGCCGAGGAGGTGCTGCAGTCGCTGCGGGAGGCGCCGGTGGGTGCGGTCGCCGCGCCGCTGGACATCGACCTGCTGGCGGCGGCCCGCGACGCCCGCTGCTGAGCGCCGCGGACCGTCAGGCCGGGATCGGAGCGTCGGCGCCGAACGTGGCGAGCAGGTCCGCGAGCTGTGCTGCGACGCCGGGTGCAGCGGCGACGGTGATCTCGCCGACGTCGCCGCCACCGGTCGGTAGCCGCACCCAGGCGCCCGCCTCCGCGGCGATCAGCGCACCGGCGGCCCAGTCCCACGGTTGCAGCCCGTGTTCGTAGTGGGCATCGACCCGGCCCGAAGCCACCATGCACAGGTCCAGGGCGGCCGCGCCGATCCGGCGGATGTCCCGCACTCTCGGCAGCAGCTCCGCCACCAGAAGGCCCTGTCGTTCGCGCCGGTGCGGCGCGTAGGAGAAGCCGGTCGCGACGAGTGCGTGGGCGATGTCCCCGACCGGGTTGCAGCGCAGACGCGTCACCGATCCCCCGGCGTCGGTGCGGGTGGCCCCCTCTCCGCGCGCGGCCGAGTAGACATCTCCGGCGGCGACATCGACCACCGCTCCCGCCACGGATCTTCCACCGACCTGGGCTGCTATCGAGACCGCGTACGCGGGGATGCCGTACACGAAGTTCACCGTGCCGTCGATGGGGTCGACAACCCATCGGACACCGGTCGACCCGGCATCGGCGCCGCCCTCCTCTCCGAGGATCGCGTCGCCCGGCCGCGACCGGGTCAGCAGTCGCCGGATGAGGTCCTCGGTCTCGGTGTCCGCCATCGTCACCGGATCGGTGTCGGTGCTCTTCGATCGCACCGCGCCGGCCGTGCGAGCACCCGGGTCGGCGGCCGGGAACAGCTCGGGCCGCCGGGCGCGCACGTGGGCGGCGGCCGCCACCGCGACGTCCACGGCGATCTCCCGCAGCCGGGCCGGGTCCGTGGTGGCGTCGCGGGAAAGGGTGCAAGGGTGGGGATCCGGGGTGTCGGGCACCCGAGTATCCGAACACACTGCGCGGTACGGCACCACCCGCGTTGCCGCCGCGTTCGCATTAGGGTGACGTCACGACAGCGGTTGCCCGCGGTGACTGTTCCGGTGACGAGAGGGAGCGCGAGATGACGCAGACGACCCAGCCGGCCATGCCGGATCCGGACCTTCTGGGATTCGGTGTCGACGTCGGGGGCAGCGGCATCAAGGGCGGGGTCGTCGACATGTCCACGGGTGTTCTGGTGGGTGAGCGCATCAAGATCCTGACTCCCCAGCCGTCGACTCCGCAGGCGGTCGCGGACACCGTCGCCCGAATCGTGGAGCAGGCGCAGTGGACCGGACCGGTGGGGGTCACCCTGCCCAGTGTGGTGACCGGTGGGGTGGCGCGTACGGCCGCGAACATCGATCCGGCATGGATCGGCACCGACGCCCGGGCGTTGTTCGCTTCGGCTCTGGGGGATCGCCCAATCAGCGTGCTGAACGACGCGGATGCCGCCGGTCTCGCCGAGGACCGCTTCGGTGCGGCCAGGGACGCGTCGGGAGTGGTCGTCCTGCTCACCTTCGGAACAGGGATCGGCTCGGCGGTGCTGCACAACGGCGTTCTGTTGCCGAACACCGAGTTCGGGCACATGGAGGTCGACGGGATGGAAGCCGAGCACCGCGCGGCGTCGTCGGTCAAGGAGAGCAACGAGTGGTCGTACAAGCGGTGGGCCAAGGAGGTCTCGCTGGTGCTGTCGCGGTTCGAGGCCCTGCTGTGGCCCGACCTGTTCATCGCCGGCGGCGGCATCAGCCGCAAGCACGAGAAGTGGATCCCGCTGCTGACCAACCGCACGCCCGTCGTTCCGGCCGCGTTGCGCAACACCGCCGGCATCATCGGGGCCGCGTGGGCTGCGAAAACAGGCGTCCACCCCTGAGTCCTGCACATCGCGCACGACGGCGATCGTTACAATGGTGCACAGCCGGCTGCGAACCGGCCTGATCCCGACAGACCTCTCCGCCGGAACCCCTCTGGCGCGACGCCGCACTACCTCGTCACGAAAGGGCGTACGTGGCAGCCACCGACATCCACACGGCTGATTCCCCCAACGAATCGGCAGCCTCCGCGGACGCCGCGGAATCCGCGACCGGTACCGCACCCGCCACGAAGCGGCCGGCGAAGAAGGCCCCGGCCAAGAAGGCCCCGGCGAAGAAGGCGGCCGCCAAGAAGGCCCCGGCGAAGAAGGCCGCCGCCAAGAAGACGACGGCGAAGAAGGCCGCCGCCAAGAAGGCGGGCAAGCCGGCCGGCGACGAGTTCGAGGGCGAGGAAGCCGCGCTCGAGGACATCGACGTCGCCGAGGCCGAACTCGAAGGCGCCGAGGACGTGGTCGTGGAGGCGGCGGACGCCGACGACGAGCCCAGCGACAAGGACAAGGCGTCGGGCGACTTCGTCTGGGACGAAGAGGAGTCGGAGGCGCTGCGGCAGGCCCGCAAGGACGCCGAGCTGACCGCCTCCGCCGACTCGGTGCGCGCCTACCTCAAGCAGATCGGCAAGGTTGCCCTGCTCAACGCCGAGGAGGAGGTCGAGCTCGCCAAGCGCATCGAGGCCGGCCTGTACGCGACCTACCGGCTGCAGGAGTACGCCGACAAGGGCGAGAAGCTGCCGGTCGCGCAGCGCCGCGACCTGAACTGGATCTGCCGCGACGGCAACCGCGCCAAGAACCATCTGCTCGAGGCCAACCTGCGACTCGTCGTCTCACTCGCCAAGCGCTACACCGGCCGGGGGATGGCCTTCCTGGATCTCATCCAGGAGGGCAATCTCGGTCTGATCCGCGCGGTGGAGAAGTTCGACTACACCAAGGGTTACAAGTTCTCCACGTACGCCACCTGGTGGATCCGGCAGGCCATCACCCGCGCCATGGCGGATCAGGCCCGCACCATCCGCATCCCGGTGCACATGGTCGAGGTGATCAACAAGCTCGGCCGCATCCAGCGTGAGCTCCTCCAGGACCTCGGGCGCGAGCCCACTCCGGAGGAACTGGCCAAGGAGATGGACATCACGCCGGAGAAGGTACTGGAGATCCAGCAGTACGCCCGGGAGCCGATCTCGCTCGACCAGACCATCGGCGACGAGGGCGACAGCCAGCTCGGCGACTTCATCGAGGACAGCGAGGCCGTGGTGGCGGTGGACGCGGTGTCGTTCACGCTGCTGCAGGATCAGCTGCAGTCGGTACTCGAGACACTGTCCGAACGTGAGGCCGGGGTGGTCCGGCTGCGGTTCGGCCTGACCGACGGTCAGCCGCGGACCCTCGACGAGATCGGGCAGGTCTACGGGGTCACCCGCGAGCGGATCCGGCAGATCGAGTCGAAGACCATGTCGAAGCTGCGGCACCCGTCGCGGTCGCAGGTGCTGCGCGACTACCTCGACTGAGGATCCACCTAGAACTCCTCCGCTTCACGGCGATCGGCCGTCGGCTCCGCAGCCGGCGGCCGTTCGCGTAGCCGGGGTACCACGGCGCGGGTCGCCGGCTCGACGAACCGCGCCGCCACGGGGCCGAGCACCGCCGTGATGAGCACGTACGCCGAAGCGAGGGCTGCGAGCTCGGCGTCCACGTGACCCGAGGTGACGGCGAGTCCGGCGATGACGATGGAGAACTCACCGCGGGCGATGAGGGCGGCGCCCGCGCGAGCGCGGCCCATGGTGGCGATGCCGTGCTGTCGCGCCGCCCACCAGCCGGTGGCGACCTTCGTCAGCGCCGTGACGACGGCGAGCAGCGCCGCCCACCCCAGTACCGGAGGAATGGCGGTCGGATCGGTGTTGAGGCCGAAGAACACGAAGAAGATCGCCGCGAAGAGATCCCGCAGCGGCTCGAGGACGCGGGCCGCGTTGTGGGCGGTCGAGCCGGAGATCGCGATGCCGAGCAGAAACGCGCCGACCGCCGCCGAGACCTGCATCGCCGAGCTGACACCGGCGACCAGCAGCGCGGCGCCGAGAAGCTTGAGCAGCAGCGTCTCGCTGTCCGGGCTGTCGAGCACCGCGGAGACGTAACGCCCGTATCGCAGCACCAGCACGAGCACGACCGTGACCAGCCCCAGCGCGATCGCGACGGCCTCGAGCCCACCGATCAGGCTGACCCCTGCGAGCACCGCGGTCAGGATCGGCAGGTACACCGCCATCGCGAGGTCCTCGAAGACGAGGATCGACAGCACCACGGGAGTCTCCCGGTTACCCAGGCGACCGAGGTCGGTCAGGGTCTTGGCGATGATGCCTGAGGACGAGATGTAGGTGATGCCACCGAGGACGAACGCCCCCGTCGCGCCCCACCCGAGCAGCAGCGCGATCACCACTCCCGGCGCGGCGTTGAGTACGAGATCGAGCAGGCCTGCCGCGCGGGACCGTTTGAGCCCGGTGACGAGTTCGGAGGCCGTGTACTCCAGGCCGAGGAGCAGCAGCAGCAGGACCACGCCGATCTCACTGGCAACGTGACTGAACTCGCTGATGTCACCCAGCTGGATGAACCCACCGGTGCCGAACGCGAGACCGCCGAGGAGGTAGAACGGGATCGGCGACATGGCGAAGCGCGCGGCGAGGCGTCCGAGCACGCCGAGGGCGAAGAACACCGCCCCCAGTTCGATCAGGGCGAGCGTGGTCGAATTCATCGGTCAGCCGTTGCGCAGGATCCTGGCCGCGGCGTCCAGGCCGTCGGCCGTGCCGACGGCGACGAGGATGTCTCCCCCGGTGAGTACGAAGTCCGGCCCCGGCGAGGGCGTCACCTGCCCGGCGCGCATCACCGCGACGACGGACACACCCGTGCGGGTACGCATCGCCGTGTCCCCGAGCACTGCCCCGTCGAAACGGGAGCTGTCGTGGATGTGCAGCTGCCGGGTGATGATCCCGGGCAGTTCCCGGTGGTCCTCCTGGAGCTGGGCGACGAGTTGCGGCGCGCCGAGCAGGTTGCTCAGGGTGGCGGCCTCCTCGACGGTCAGCGGCAGGGAGGCCGCACAGGCATCGGGATCGTCCGCCTTCGAGACGATGAGGTCCGAATGGCCGTCCCGATGCGTGATGACCCCGATCCGCCGACCCGACGCCAGCTCGAAGTCCTTGCGCACGCCGATTCCGGGAAGCGGCGTCACTTCGACGTTCATGCCGCCAGAGTAGGACTCACAGTCCACCCGGGTGACGGCGCACCCTCAGGGATCCCCGAAAAGTCCGTTTCCCCCGGGGCGATAGTCCACCACCGCGGTGACCGCAGCGACCGGCAGCGGGCCGTAGAGGTGCGGAAACGTCATCCCCTCCGGATCGTCCGGGAGGCCCGGCTCCCATCGCACTTCGTCCGCGAGCCGCGCCGGGTCGAGATGCAGCAGCACCAGGTCCGTGCGGCCGGCGAACAACCGGTTCGCCGGCAGGTGCACCTGTTCCGGGGTCGACAGGTGCACGAACCCGTGCGTGGCGAGCGAGTCGGGGGCAAGCTCTCCTTGGCGCTGCGCCCGCTCCCAGTCGGCTCGCGCGCAGATGTGTACCAGCCGATTCGTCACCGCAGCCTCTCCCGGTGGCCGTTCCGGGCCCGCGACACCGCCGAGGGCTCTGCGCTGTGAGCGAACACCCGCAGCCCCGAAACCGCACGTCGTGGGCGTTCGGGGGGGTCGGGGGTGAAACTCGACACGATTTTCGGAGGATTGGAACAACGCGTGAACGGGAATCGTCTGACACAGTAGTTCCACCGCGCCGGCCCGGTGCGGCGGACCAGACCCCAGGCAACCGACGACAGTGGTGGCCAGTTTGGAGGAGTCATGCCCGGAACGTTGACCAGCCCGAAGTTGACCGCCGCAGACCGCTGCGATCGGTGCAGTGCAGCCGCTCGCGTCCGTGCCGTCCTTGCCACCGGTGGCGAGCTGCTCTTCTGCGGCCACCACGCCAAGGAGCACACCGACCGGCTGCGTGAACTCGGCGCCACGATCGAGTCCGACGCCGAAGCCGCCGTCTGATCCACCGTTCCGGAGCCGGACGACTCCGAGACCCGAGCCGAAACGGGCGACCACCGCGGGTGGTCGCCCGTTTCGCCGTTTCGGGGGTGCGTCGGCAGTGGGTTCACCACTGGCGCAGCAGCGCGATGCGGTCGCCGAGTTGCTCGGCCGTGGCGATCGCGGTCGGCGGACCCCCGCACTGCCGTCGCAACTCCCCGTGGATGACCCCGTGCGGCTTACCGGTCCGGTGGTGGTGCATCGCGACGAGCGAGTTCAGTTCCTTGCGCAGCCGGGCCAGCGAGTCGGCGGTCGCCACCCGCTCGGCCACCTGCGGCGGCGGAGCGGGTGCGGGGACCGGCGTCGGCTTGTCCAGCTGCTCCTGCTGCCGGCGACGCAGCAGCGCCCGCATCTGTTCGGCGTCGAGCAGCCCGGGCAGACCCAGGTAGTCGGCCTCTTCCTCGCTGCCGGAGAACGTCGCCGTGCCGAACGAGGAGCCGTCGTAGATCACCTGGTCGAGTTCGGCCTCCGCGCCGAGCGCGGTGAACGCCTTCTCCTCCTCGCCCGGTTCGTCCTTGGTCCGGTTGGCGTCGGCGAGCAGGTCGTCGTCGAAGCCCTCCTTCACGCGGTGCGGCTTACCGAGCACGTGGTCCCGCTGCGCCTCGAGCTGGCTGGCCAGGTCGAGAAGCACCGGCACGGACGGCAGGAACACGCTCGCGGTCTCGCCCTTGCGTCGCGACCGCACGAAACGGCCGATGGCCTGGGCGAAGAACAGCGGCGTCGAGGCGCTGGTGGCGTACACGCCCACCGCGAGCCGAGGGACGTCGACGCCTTCGGACACCATGCGCACCGCCACCATCCAGCGCTGCGTGCTCGCGTCGAACTCCGAGATGCGCCGCGACGCGGTCGGGTCGTCGGACAGGACGAGGGCGGGCGTCTCACCGGTGAGCTGCTCGAGGATCTTGGCGTACGCGCGGGCCACCGTCTGGTCGCTGGCGATGACCAGTCCGCCCGCATCGGGCATCCCGCCCTGGCGCAGTTGCTCGAGCCGCGTGTTGGCGGCGGTGAGGACGGCCGGGATCCAGTCGCCGGCCGGATCGAGAGCGGTCCGCCACGCGCGTGCGGTCTGCTCGGCGCTGAGCGGCTCACCGAGTCGTGCCGAGTACTCCTCCCCCGCGTTGTTGCGCCATCGGGCTTCGCCGGAGTAGGCGAGGAAGACCACCGGACGCACGACACCGTCCGCGAGGGCGTCGGCGTAGCCGTACGCATGGTCGGCCCTGGACTGCATGAAGCCGTCGGTGTTCGGTTCGTATGTCACGAACGGGATGGCGCTGTCGTCGCTGCGGAACGGGGTACCGGTCAGGGCGAGCCGGCGGGTGGCGTCGCCGAACGCCTCCCGGATTCCCTCACCCCAGCTCTTGGCGTCGCCGCCGTGGTGGATCTCGTCGAGGATCACCAGGGTGCGGCGGGCCTCGGTGCGGACGCGGTGTTTGAACGGGTGCGAGGCCACCTGCGCGTAGGTCACCACGACGCCGTGGAAGTCGCTCGACGTCTGGCCGGTGGAGTTGGTGAAGTTCGAGTCCAGGGCGATGCCGGAGCGCGCGGCCGAAGCGGCCCACTGGTGCTTGAGATGCTCGGTGGGGGCGACGACCGTCACCTGGTCGACGGTGCGGTCGCGCAGCAGTTCGCCCGCGACTCGAAGCGCGAACGTGGTCTTACCGGCGCCGGGGGTCGCGACGGCGAGAAAGTCCCGCGGGCTCGTCGCGAGGTACTTCGTCAGGGCTCGGCGCTGCCAGGCGCGCAGCTGTCCGGCCGGGGCGGAGGGCGCTGTTCCGACGGTCTCGGTGCTCACCGGCTACTCGTGCTCCTTCTCCGGTCGTGCGGGTGGTCTCGCTCTGCGGCCCGCCGTCGGGCGGACGGACACCGCCGTGCGGTCGCCGGACGGACGACGGCCGTCGAGCAGCCTATCCCGGTCCGCCGGCCCCGCCCGCATCCGAGCCGCCGGCCGTGACGCGGGCGACAGGAGACGATCATGTCAGAATTCGCGGTGTCGTCGGCCCGCCGCCGCGCACTGCGGCGTGTCGTCAGGAATGCTGGAAGTACCCATGAGCGACACACCTCCTCCGGCCGGATCGACCGCCGCACCGCGCCCGCGGCGGCGGCCGGTGCATCGCGGGCTGCAGGTGCTCGCCCGGACGGCGGTCAAGGCATGGGACGACTCCATCTTCAGCAAGGCCGCGGCGGCCGCCTTCTGGCAGACGCTGTCGCTGCCCCCGCTGCTGCTGGGGCTGCTGGGCAGTCTCGGCTACGTCGCCGGGTGGTTCGGACCCGATACGGTGGAGATCATCCAGTCCAAGATCGTGACGTTCTCCCGCACCATGTTCAGCGAGAACGTGGTCGACGACATCATCGGGCCCACGGTGCAGGACGTGCTGCTGCGGGGCCGCGCCGACGTGATGTCCCTCGGATTCCTGCTGTCGCTGTGGGCGGGTTCGTCGGCGATCTCCACGTTCGTCGACTCCATCGACGAGGCACACGACCAGCACGACCACCGTCATCCCGTCTGGCAGCGGTTCTTCGCCCTGCTGCTGTACGTGGTGTTCCTCGTCCTGGCGGTGTTCACGCTGCCGCTCGTCGCGCTCGGGCCGACCATGATCGGACGGGCACTGCCGGAGGCGTGGTACGACGTCGGGTCCCAGTTGCTGGACACCTTCTACTACCCCGGGGTGGGCCTGCTGCTGCTCGTGGGCCTGACGACGCTGTACAAGGTGGCGTTGCCGAGGTCCCTGCCGTGGCACCGCCTGCTGGGTGGTGCGATCCTGGCGGGCACGTTCTTCATGGCATCGAGCGCGGCGCTGCGCTGGTACCTGCGATGGGTCTCCGGGACCGGATACACCTACGGAGCGCTCGCCACCCCGATCGCGTTCCTGCTGTTCACCTTCTTCCTCGGCTTCGCCGTCGTGCTGGGCGCCGAGTTCAACGCGACGGTGCAGGAGTTCTGGCCGGCGCGCGAGACCCGCATCGAACAGATGCGCCGGTGGCTCGCCGAGCGGGCGGCCGCAGCGCCCGCACCGGCCGCGGTGACCGGCCTGACCCGGCGGCTGGGGACGGCACCGATCCCGATCCGGCTACCGGACATCATGCGGCCGGGGCAGCGGGAACCCGAGTCGTGCCCCGTGGACGCGCCGCACCCACGCGCAGCGGAGGGCATCGTCGGCGAACCCGCGCCGGCGGCCCCGGACGAGACGGTCGATCAGTCGCCCTTGCGCAGACCCTCGTAGACCTTCTTGCATTCCGGGCACACCGGTGACCCCGGCTTCGGGGAGCGCGTCACCGGGAAGACTTCGCCGCACAGCGCGACGACATGGGTACCCATGACCGCACTCTCGGCGATCTTGTCCTTCTTGACGTAGTGGAAGAACTTGGGAGTGTCGTCGTCGGTGGTTTCGTCGGTGGTGGTATCCGGCCGTTCCTTGATGTCGGTGCTCACCGTTACATGATGCCGCACCCCGGGTGCGGATGTGTATGTGCATTCCGTGGACGCGAGTGGGACAGTAGAAGGATGTCGAGAACTCCGGGTTTCCATGGGGACTACGACGACGGGTCACCCGAGAAACCGGTTCTGATCACCGAGGCGGCGTCGTCGCTGGAGGAGCAGCACCGAGCGAGGGTCCGCAAGTACCTGACGCTCATGTCCTTCCGCATCCCCGCCATGATCCTCGCTGCGCTCGCGTACGCGGCGTTCGCCAATCCGTGGCTCTCGGTGGGCATCCTCGCTCTGTCGGTCCCCCTTCCCTGGGTGGCGGTGCTCATCGCCAACGATCGCCCACCGCGGTCGAAGGACGAGCCCAGCCGTTGGGACGGCCGCGCCGACGACACCACGGCGCTCGAGGGCCCACAGCCGCGCATCATCGAGGGCTGACCCGGTTCCCCGGCCCGGGGCGCGGCACCAGGGTGCTGCCACAATGCGTGGATGGACCGCGACCTGCTGCTTTCGATCTGTCCCGCGCTGCGCACGGCACTCACTCGCGCACGGTTCGACACCGACACGATGCTCGAGCTGCTCGGTCCCGACGCGCACGCCGCGCTGGGACGCGGCGAACCCGTGCCGGTGCGACGGGCCGCGGCGGGCGGCGGTGATCTCGGCACCCTCGTGCGCCTGTTCCTCGTGTGCGACACGCTTCCCGCCGACGAGGTGGGCGACGCGCTCGCACCACTCGACGTGGCGACGGCGATCGCGTCCGGGCTGCTCGAACGCGACGGCGATGGTGTGCGCGCAGCGCTGGATCTGCGACCGCTCGACGCCGGCACCGGGACGCGCTGGATGCTGTCGGACCTCGACGGGGCGATGCGTCCCCGGCGCGCCCGCGAGGATCATGTGCTCGGCGTCGGACACGCGTCGCTGTCGCTGCTGCAGGCCATGCCCACCGATCCGGTCGGCTCGGTGCTGGACCTGGGCACCGGCTGCGGCGTGCAGGCCGTACGCGCGACCGATTTCGCCGACACTGTCACCGCCACCGACGTCAATGCCCGGGCACTGGTTCTGGCCGCCGCCACGGCCGCGCTCAACGAGGTCGAGATCGAACTGCTCGAGGGGTCGTGGTTCGAGCCGGTGGCCGGCCGTCGCTTCGACCGGATCGTCGCGAACCCGCCGTTCGTGGTGAGTACGGGACGGGTCGAGCACACCTACCGGGACTCGGGCCTGGACCTCGACGGCGCGAGCGAACTGATGATCTCGCGCGCCGCCGAGCACCTGAACCCGGGCGGGACCGCGGCGATACTGGCTTCGTGGGTGCACCTCGAAGGCGAGGACTGGCGCCGCCGGATCGCGTCCTGGCTGCCCGCCCACGGCGTCGACGCGTGGATCGTGCAGCGCGACGTCGCCGACCCCGCCCTCTACGTGGGCACGTGGCTGCGCGACGGCGACGCCGACCCGCGGGATCCGGCGGTGGCGGGACGCGCCGAGGCCTGGCTCGACCACTTCGCGCGGCACCGGGTCGAGGGCATCGGCTTCGGATTCGTCTACCTGCGGCGCACCGACGCGCCGAGCGACGTCCTCGCCGAGGACCTGCGGCACGGCTTCACGGACCCGCTCGGGGCGGAGGCCGTCGCGTACTTCGACCGGCTGGCCTGGCTGCGTGACCACGACGTCCTGGAGGCGCGGTTCGTCGTCCGGCCCGACACCGCCCTCGAACGGGTGTACCTCCCCGGGGAGGACGGCTGGCGGCAGGTGGTGACGCGCGTGCACCGCGGCGGGGGCCCGAACTGGCAGCACGAGGTGGACGAGCCGGCGGCAGCGCTGCTGGCGGGGATGCGGGCCGACGGCCTGCCGCTGGCGGACCTGGTTGCGCTGCTCGCCGTCGCGCACGGCGAGGACGAACAGGCGCTGACCGAACGGGCGGTGGCTCTGGTACAGGCGCTCGTGCGGCACGGGCTCGTCGAGCCGGTCCGGTAGGGCGTTCCGGGCGGGCCGAAAGTTACCGGCCGGTTCCCCCGGTGGTGTGTTCTCAGCAACTTCTCAGGACCTCCGTGCCGTTTGCGCAGGTCAGAGCAGTTCCGGCAATGGAACCTCGGGAACTTTCCCAGGGGCCTGGCGCGTTGAACGCTTCGAGACACCACCGATGAGGAGGCACGTCATGGCACGCCCCGATACCACCGCCCGCGTCGATTCCGACCTCGACAGCCAGAGCCCGGCCGCAGACCTGGTCCGCGTCTATCTGAACGGGATCGGCCGCACGGCCCTGCTGAGCGCTGCGGACGAGGTGGAACTGGCCAAGCGGATCGAGGCCGGCCTGTACGCCCAGCACCTGCTGGAGACCAAGAAGCGGCTCACCGCAGCGAAGAAGCGCGACCTCGCGATCCTGGTGCGCGACGGACAGGCCGCTCGCAGCCATCTGCTCGAGGCGAACCTGCGTCTGGTCGTGTCCCTGGCCAAGCGTTACACCGGCCGTGGCATGCCGCTGCTGGACCTGATCCAGGAGGGCAACCTCGGACTGATCCGCGCCATGGAGAAGTTCGACTACGCCAAGGGCTTCAAGTTCTCGACCTACGCCACTTGGTGGATCCGTCAGGCCATCACCCGCGGTATGGCCGACCAGAGCCGCACGATCCGGCTCCCCGTCCATCTCGTCGAGCAGGTCAACAAGCTGGCCCGGATCAAGCGGGAACTGCACCAGCAGCTCGGCCGGGAGGCCACCGACGACGAACTGTCCGCGGAGTCCGGCATCCCGGTCGAGAAGATCGGTGACCTGCTGGACCACAGCCGCGACCCGGTGAGCCTGGACATGCCGGTCGGCAACGACGAGGAGGCCCCGCTCGGCGACTTCATCGAGGATGCCGAGGCAACGTCCGCGGAGAACGCGGTGATCGCCGGGCTGTTGCACAGCGACGTGCGCAGCGTCCTGGCCACCCTGGACGAGCGCGAGCAGCAGGTGATCCGTCTGCGTTACGGCCTCGACGACGGCCAGCCGCGCACCCTCGACCAGATCGGCAAGCTCTTCGGCCTCTCCCGTGAGCGAGTCCGCCAGATCGAACGCGAGGTGATGGGCAAGCTCCGCGAGGGCGACCGCGCCGAACGTCTGCGCGCCTACGCCAGCTGACCGGGCAGTCGGCCGGACGATCCCCGAGAACCGGGCTGGGTTCTCGGGGATCTTTGTCTCTGTGGCCGGTCCAGCGCAGCCGGCGGGACCGGCGTGGTCCGTCTGGCAGAGCCGGCCGGACCGCCGTGGTCCGTTCAACGCAGCCGGCGCGGGCCGAGGTCGAGTGGGTGCGGCTCGGGACCGATCCGCAGGTGCGCGTCGGTGAGCTCGGCGCCGGTGGGGGACGCGAGGACCGGTTCGCACGCGATCTCCCGTACCTCCGGTAGGTCGTCGGCAAGGGCGGAGATGCGCTGGACCAGGTCGACGAGTGCCGCCTTGCTGACCGGTTCGGTGTTGCGGTAGCCGGACAGCAGTGGCGCCGCCTTGGGGGCGTCGATCAGCTCGACGGCCTCGTCCTCGGTGACCGGCAGGACCCGGAAGGCGCGGTCGCCGAGCAGGTCGGAGATGACTCCGGCCAGACCGAACGAGATCAGCGACCCGAACGACGGGTCGTCCTGGACCTGCACGACGCATCCGATGCCCTTGGTGGCCATCTTCTGCACGTGCAGCAACGGCTCCCCCGAGACCGCGGCGAGGTCTCGGTACGCGATCCGCACCGCCTCGGGTCCGAGCAGATCCAGCCGCACACCGCTCAGGTCCGGCCGGTGCCGCCAGTGGGCGCCGGTGGCCTTCACCGCGACGGGAAACCCGATCTCCTCCGCGGCGGCGACGGCTTCCTCGGCAGTGGTCACCGCCCGGAACTCCGCGATGTGCACGCCGTAGCACGCGAGCAGGAGTGCGGCCTCGGTGTCCGAGAGCCAGCGCCCCTCCGGCGACGTCGCGAGCCACCCCTCGACGAGGGTGCGGGCCTTCTCTGCGTCGATGCCCGCCGGGCGGACGACCTGGGAGGCGGGACGGCTGCGCCACTTGGCATACCGCCATGCCCGGGCCAGCGCGAGGGCCGCCCGCTCGGGACCCGGATACGAGGGCACCGAACCTCGGGTGGGGTGACCGTCGGGTCCGCGCACCGCGAGGACGTCGGGCAGGCCCTCGGTGGCGAGGAACGTCGTGAGCACCGGCTTGTCGGTGCCGGCAACGGCGTCGCGCAGGGCCTGCGCGTACGGCTCGACCGTCACGGCGACCGGCGGTACGAACACTGCGATCACCGCGTCGACATCGGTGGATTCGAGTGCGTGGGTGACGGCCGCCGCGAACTGCTGTGGGGACGCCGCGGCCCCCAGATCGACGGGTTCGCCGACGTGCAGGCTCTCACTCCGGGCGGCGTCGACGGCGAGCACACCCAGCGCCGTGGAGTTGCCCACCACCGCGACGCGCGGGCCGGCCGGCAGCGGCTGATAGCCGAACAACAGGGCCGAATCGAACAACTGGGAGATCGAACCCACCTGCACGACCCCGGCCTGCTCGAACAGGTCCCGCACGATGGTGTCGTCCATTTCCCCCGTCCGGGCGGCCAGGACGGGGGGCACGGCGTGCCGACCGCTCTTGACGGCGACGATCGGCTTGCTGCGAGCCACGCGCCGGGCGATGCGCGAGAACTTGCGCGGATTGCCGAAGCTCTCGAGGTACAGCAGCACCACCTCGGTGGCCGGATCGGTGTCCCAGTACTGCAGCAGGTCGTTGCCCGACAGGTCGGCGCGGTTGCCGGCGGAGACGAACGAGGACAGGCCGACGCCGGTCTTGGCGGCCTCGTCGAGGATCGCGATGCCCAGCGCGCCGGACTGGCAGAAGAAGCCGACGTTGCCGGCCGCGGGCAGCACGGGCGCGAGGGTGGCGTTGAGACGGACCTCGGGGTCGTTGTTGGCGACACCGAGGGCGTTCGGACCGATCAGCCGCATGCCGTGTGCCCGTGCCGCGTGCGCGAGGCGGCGTTCCGCGGCCCGGCCTTCCGGTCCGGTCTCGCCGAAGCCGGACGACACGACGAGCAGCGCCTTGACGCCCTTGGCGAGGCAGTCGTCGAGCACCGCGTCGATGGCCTCGGCCGGGACCGCCGCGATCGCGAGGTCGATGTCGTCGGGGATGTCGCGGACGGTCGGATAGGCCCGCACGCCGCGCACCGAGCGGTGCTCGGCGTTGACCGGATAGACCGGGCCGGTGAAGCCGCTGCGCAGCATGTTGACCAGGACCGCGTTACCCACCTTGCGACTGTCGGTGGACGCGCCGATGACGGCGGCGCTGCCCGGGCTGAGCAGGTTGCGGACGCTCCGCGCCTCGGCGGCCCGTTCGCGGGCATTGCGTACCGACACCAGCGCCTCGGTGGGGTCGATGGCGAATTCGAGCCGCACCACGCCGCCCTCGAAACTACGGCTGACCTGGTATCCGGCCTCGCGGAACACCGTGACCATGTTGCGGTTCTCGGCGAGTACCTCCGCGACGAAGGTGTGGATGCCGTTCTCGGCGGCGGCGCCTGCCAGGTGCTCGAGCAGGATGGGGCCGAGACCGCGGCCCTGATGCGCGTCGGCGACGGTGAAGGCGACCTCGGCGGACAGGCCGTCGCCCTCGGGCAGTCCCTCGTAGCGGCCGACCGCGATGATCTCCCCGCCGAGCAGGGCCACGAAGGCGACGCGGCGGTGGTGGTCGACCACGGTGAAGTTGAACAGGTCCCGTTTCGACATCGTCGGGTAGGGACCGAAGTAGCGAAGGTAGCGGGTGCGCTCCGAGAGTTTGCTGTGGAAATCCACGAGCAGGTCCGCGTCCTCGGGGACGATGGGCCGCAGGTGCACGGCCTTCCCGTCGGAGGCCAGGACGTCCGCCACCCAGTGCTTGGGGTAGTTCCGCGCGACGGCGAGTGCCCGATCCCGGGCGGCGTCCTTCTCCGCCTGGGCGCGCGCTGCGGCGTCGGCCTGCGTGCCGGCGGGTGCGTCGCCGTCGGGCGTCTGTCCCGCGGGGCCGTGAGGCGTGCCCTCGGATGCTGTGCCCTCGGATGCTGTGCCCTCGGATGCTGTGCTCTCGGATTCAGTCACGCGGGTCCTCCGGGTCCAGGCCGAGCAGCGGGAAGCAGGCCCGACGGGTGGCGACGATGGCCGAGTCGACTCGGCTGAGGGCACGATCGAACGAGGCGACGCCGGTCTCGGGGGTGCCGCCGGGACCGTCCCACGGCAGATACGCCACGTCGCCGCCCTCCCCCATCACGGTCGGCAGATCGACCCCCGGTGCCATCGCAGCGACCCGCTCCCGCCATTCGCCGGGAATCGGCGTAGCGGGGTCGATCTCGCGGTCGAGCACGGCGGCGATCAGGTGGGTCCACGATCGCGGTACCACCCGCACCAGCCCGTAGCCACCCCCTCCGACGGCGAGCCACCGGCCCTCGCAGTGCCGGTCCGCGAGTTCACGCATCGCCAGGTACGCCGCGCGTTGACCGTCGACGGTCAACGAGAGGTCGGCCAGCGGATCCTCCCGGTGGCTGTCGGCGCCGCACTGGCTGATGATGATCTGCGGCCGGAACGCGGCGACCGCCGCGGGGACGACGGCGTGGAACGCGCGCAGCCACAGGGCGTCGACGGTGCCGGGCAGGACCGGCAGGTTGACCGCGGTGCCCTCGGCGGCACCGGTACCGATCTCGCTGGACCAGCCGGTGTTCGGCCACAGCGTCGCGGGGTGCTGGTGGACGGAGACGGTGAGCACCCGGGGATCGCCGAGGAACGCGTGCTGCACTCCGTCGCCGTGGTGGGCGTCGACATCGAGGTAGGCGATCCGGTCGAAGCCGTTGTCGAGGAGCCACGAGATCGCGATGGCGGCGTCGTTGTAGACGCAGAATCCGGCGGCCCAGTCGGCCATCGCGTGGTGCATCCCGCCGCCGATGCTCACCGCCCGCCGGGTGCGGCCGGCCGCGATCTCGCGCGCGGCCGCGAGGGTGCCGCCCGCGAGGACGGCGCTCGCCTCGTGCATGCGCGGGAAGATCGGGTTGTCCTCGGTGCCGAGACCGTGCGGGGCCTCCGGTCCGGCGGTCGAGCCGGGAGGCAGGTTGCCGGCGTGCTTGACGGCCTCGACGTAGGCGGGGGTGTGGATGCGCAGCAGATCGGCGTCGGTCGCGGCCGGCGGGCGCAGGGTCTCCACCCCCTCGAGCAGGCCGAGACCCCGGGACAACGCCATCGTGAGATCGAGCCGGGTGGGGTTCATCGGGTGGGACGGACCCCACCGGTAGTCGAGGTAGTCCGGACTCCACACCACCACTCGGTCGCCGCTCGGATGTGTCGGATCGCCCGTCGCGGCGGAGGTCGTGGTCATGGCCACAAAGCTACTGCGCCGCTCCGGGTGACGCGAGTGCCCGAAGACCTCGGCGTGCCCACCGCCCGCCGCGCCGGGCGGGGCCGCTCGGGGTTCACCCGCCGGGGGTTTCGCCCGGTTAGAATCGGCCGCAGACGAAGGGGTGTGAGAGTGAAGGACCTGGTCGATACCACGGAGATGTACCTCCGGACGATCTACGACTTGGAGGAAGAGGGCGTCGTGCCGCTGCGTGCGCGCATCGCCGAACGCCTGGAGCAGAGCGGCCCGACTGTGAGTCAGACCGTCGCCCGGATGGAGCGGGACGGGCTGCTGCGGGTGGCGGGCGACCGGCACCTCGAGCTGACCGAGAAGGGCCGCGATCTGGCGGTGTCGGTCATGCGCAAGCATCGGCTCGCCGAGCGGCTGCTCGTGGACGTGATCGGCCTCGACTGGGAGAACGTGCACGCCGAGGCCTGCCGCTGGGAACACGTGATGAGCGAGGAGGTCGAGCGCCGCCTCGTCGAGGTGCTGCACAACCCCACGACGTCGCCGTACGGCAACCCCATCCCCGGACTGGACCAGCTCGGCCTGGACCGGCCGGTGGCGGCGGACGAGCCGCTGGTCCGGCTCACCGAGATTCCGCCGGGTAAGCCGACCGCCGTGGTCGTGCGACGGCTCGCCGAATACGTGCAGTCCGATCACGAGGTGATCGGCCGGCTGCGGGAGGCGGGGATCGTGCCCGACGCACGCGTTACAGTCGAGACGAAGCCTGGGTCGGTGGTCATCAACGTGCCCGGCCACGACGGCTTCGAACTTTCCGACGAAATGGCCCACGCGGTGCAGGTGAAGCAGGTCTGAGGCAGGCCCGTTCGCCGGCCCTGCGCGGGCCGGCGAAGAAGGGGCGCACAGCGTGAGGCTTCTGGTGACCGGCGGCGCCGGGTATGTGGGCAGCGTCTGCAGCACGGTGCTGCTCGAGCAGGGACACGAGGTGGTGGTCCTCGACGATCTGTCCACCGGCAACGCCGACGCCGTGCCGGCCGGCGCGGAGTTCGTCGAGGGCGACATCGCCACCGCCGCCGCGACGGTGCTCGGCGACGGCGCTCGGCCCCGATTCGACGGTGTGCTGCATTTCGCGGCGCAGTCGCTGGTCGGCGAGTCCGTCGAACAGCCGGACAAGTACTGGCACGGCAACGTCGTCGCGACCCTCGCCCTGCTCGACGCGATCCGGCGATCGGGAACTCCGCGGCTGGTGTTCTCGTCGACGGCGGCGACGTACGGCGAACCGGAGCAGGTCCCGATCACCGAGGACGCCCCCGCCCGTCCCACCAACCCGTACGGCGCCACGAAACTCGCCATCGACCATGCGATCTCGTCCTACACGCGGGCCTACGGGCTGGCCGCGACGAGCCTGCGTTACTTCAACGTCGCGGGTGCGTACCACGGCGCCGGGGAGAACCGCGTGGTCGAGACCCACCTGATTCCGCTCGTGCTGCAGGTGGCCCTCGGCCAGCGCGAGCACATCTCGGTGTTCGGCACCGACTGGCCGACCAAGGACGGTACGGCGGTGCGGGACTACATCCATGTCAAGGACCTCGCCGACGCCCATCTTCTGGCACTGGAGTCCGCCCGTCCCGGCGAACACGCCGTCTACAACCTCGGCAGCGGTGAGGGTTTCACCGTCCGGGAGGTCATCGAGGCGTGTCGCCGGGTGACGGGGCTGCCTATCACGGTCGTCGACGCCGCCCGGCGTGCCGGGGACCCGGCCGTGCTGATCGCCTCGAGCCGCCGCGCCGTCGAGGAACTGGGCTGGAAGCCGCAGCACACGAGCCTCGACGAGATCGTCACCGACGCGTGGGCCTACCTGCAGGGGCTCGGCGACCGGTCGCACGCGGCACGGCGCTGAGCGGCCGAGGTCACGCCGCCGGCTCCGGCGGGGGCATTCGCACCCCGAGCCGCGCGGCGATCTCGTAGCCGGTGTCGGCGAGACCGCGCACGGTGTGCGGCCGCAACCCGGCCTGCAGGGCCTGGTCGAGAAGGTCGGCCAGCCGGTGCCGCGGATTCGATTCGAGTGCGACACCCAAAGCGACCCCGGCGAGCGGCCCGTCGCCACGTACGTATGCGCTGTAGCCGACGAGAGCGGCGGCCTCGGCTCGTTCCGGGTCCGGGAGACGCCGGGTGAGCGCGATCCACAATCGTTCGGCAGTGTCGGACTCGGCACCCGTCGCGAGGGCCATCACCGCGTCCCGCACGGTCGAGTTCGACAGCAGGACTGCGAGTTCGGCGAGTTCGGGGGCGAGCAGTTCGGCGCCGTCGCCGTGCCGGGCGATGTGACTCAGGACGGCCTCGAGTTCCTGACGGTCGGCGCGCTCGCGGCCGCCGGCACGGACGGCGAGTTCGTAGGCGAGGTCGCGGGTGTCGATCGCCTCGTCGATGTGGTCGGCGACCTGCAGCCGTCCGGGCATCGGCACGGGGGCCAGCAGGTCGGCGAGTTCGGCGCGCGACCGTCGGATGGCTCCGCCCTCGAAGACCCGAGCGGCGGCGACGGGTGAGGCCTGCGGGTCCGGCACCGTCCCGTGCACGCCGCCGACGAGCGCGAACCATGTCTTGCCACAGGCGACTTCGGAGACGGCGTGGGCGCCGGCGATGCGGATCCCGTGACGATCGAGACGGACGGCGAAGTCGTCGAGCAAGCGGCAGGCTGCGGCGACGGCGGGGGCGTCCGGATGGTCGAGGCGGTCGTCGACGAGGACGACGAGCACGGCGTCGGCGCCCTCCCGGTCGCAGAGCGCACCGAACCGCTCGAAGACGTCACGCATCGCGGCCGGTACCGGATCGTCCTCGCCGGGAGGCAGCATCAGGTCGTGGCGCATGACGGCGCCGACGGCCGCGGACCGGGCGCCGTCGCGTCCGCCACCCGCGTCGGACGCGAGACTCAGCACGATCAGCGACCGCGCGGGAAGGAAGCCGAGCATGGCCGGCACGGCGGCGATCAGTTCACCCGGATCGGTGAGTCGCAGCGGGCGGGGCGAGGAAGTCGATGTGGTCATGGCCCGACTGTCCCCGACGGTCCGCGCCCCCGGAGACCGTGCGACCCGGATTCGCCGAATCTGGGGACGAACGCCCCGGTTGTGGACAACTACGGCGGTTGCGGGAGTCCGGACCGCCCGTTGTCGGCGGGCGCTGGTAGCGTGCCGCGCTCGAGCGACTGCACTCAGGCGGCGCGAACACGCTCCACGCTCGCGTCGAAGACCCGGGTGAGGCCGCCGGTGTCGGCGGGCCCGGCACCGAAGGACATGTAGGTCACCAGCACCCGCACGTCGCCGAGCTGGGCGATGCGGCTGGTCATCGACTGGGTGACCACCTCCCGGCCCTCCCCCGACCGGACGGTCCGGGTGAAGGCGAGGGTCTCGACCCCCGGGGGCGCCGGGGGCGCCGACGGGTCGAGCGTGGTGGTCACGGTGGCGGTGACGCCCCGGCGGGTCGCCGCGACGACGGGGCATTCGACGAGATGCTCGCGGTAGGCGGCCAGCTCGTCGGTGACGGCGACGAGTTCCACCGAGATGGTGGCCCGGCTGTCGTTGTCCGTGCCGACCACCATCGCGGTCCCGTCCGGGCCGAAATTCTGCGGCGGTGGCAGGCAGCCGGGTGGATCCACCTTGGCACCCTCGGGCACGCCCGTGAGATCGGGAGCGGCCTGGGCGACCGCCTGCGGCGGGAGTACCACCGCGTCGTACGGCTCGGGGAACTCCTCGGGGGGCAGCAGCAGTTCGGCGAGGGGGCGGCTCGCGGTCGCGGCGTCGCCCGTGGTGGCCAGCGCGGCCGGCTCGGGCTGGGGTGTCCCGCCGACGGTCGACGAGCACCCGGCGGCGAGCAGCAGCACCGCGCCGAACGCGGTGGCGCCCAGCCGGCGGCCGGGGGCCGGGGGGCGGCGCGGCGGCCGGACGTCGTCTCCTGCGCTGTGGGGTGCCACCGGACCTCCGCTGTCGCGTTCCGCCGGGTCGCGCCCCGGCGGAAGCTGATCATCAGTTCAACTAGACTCGAACTCCACCATGCCACGCCGGGGACCCGGCGGTATCACGGCGCCCCGGATCGAACGGAGGATGTTCGCATGGACGACCAGTCCCGCATGTACGAGCTCGAGTTCCCTGCGCCCCGGTTGACGTCCGCGGACGGCGAGGGCCCCGTCCTGGTGCACGGCCTCGAAGGGTTCGCCGACGCGGGGCATGCGGTACGGCTCGCCACCACACACCTGCGGGAGAGCCTCGAAAGCGAGCTCGTCGCGTCGTTCGCCGTGGACGAGCTGATCGACTACCGGTCCCGGCGCCCGACCATGACGTTCAAGGCCGATCACTTCTCGGATTACGCCGCCCCGGAACTCAACCTGTACGCCCTGATCGACACCGCCGGTACTCCCTTCCTGCTTCTCGCCGGCGCGGAGCCCGACCTGAAATGGGAGCGGTTCATCACCGCGGTGCGCCTGCTGGCCGAGCAGTTCGGCGTCCGGCGCACGATCGGGATCAGCGCGATCCCGATGGCGATTCCCCACACCCGCCCACTGGGCGTGACCGCGCACTCGACGAACAAGGACCTGATCGCCGATCACCATCGCTGGACGGGCGAACTGCAGGTGCCGGCGGGGGTGTCGTCACTGCTCGAGCTGCGGATGGCGCAGCACGGTCACGAGTCGGTGGGGTTCTCGGTCCACGTGCCGCACTACCTGGCACAGACCGACTATCCGGGTGCCGCCGAGACGCTGCTCGAGAACGTCGCCGAAGCCGGGGGCCTCGGGCTGCCCCTGGCCGCGCTCGGCGAAGCCGCCGCGCGCGTGCGCGAGCAGATCGACGAGCACATCGCCCAGAACGAGGAAGTGCAGGCGGTGGTCCGGGGACTCGAGCGGCAGTACGACAGCTATGTCGCCGCGCAGGAGCAGCAGGCTGCCCAGCTGCCGACGGACGAGAATCTGCCGACCGGCGAGGAGATCGGCGCCGAGTTCGAACGTTTCCTCGCCGAGTACGAGGATCGCGGCGGAAACGGGCCGGGTGAGGCGGAACCGCCCGCCTGACCGGGTTCGAATCGCCGCCGGTCCGACCCCTGATCATTACTCTCTCGTTACCTTTGACGTTGTGCAGGTCACATACAGTCAGTACGCTCGGTTCGACGAGTTGAGCGGAAGGGTCGGGCCGGCGACGGTCCGGCGCCTCGGACGACACAGGTCGACGAGGATCCGGCGGTCAGGAGACGCACATGGGTTCATCACGCACACGCACGCTCCGGCCGGTACCGGATGCGGAGACTCGGGTGGTCTTCCGGACCATCCACGGTTACCGCCGCGCGTTCCGGCTCGCCGGCGACGGGCCCGCGCTGCTGCTGATCCACGGGATCGGCGACAACTCCTCGACCTGGCAGGAAGTCATCCCGCACCTGGCCCGTAAGTACACCGTCATCGCCCCGGACCTGCTCGGCCACGGCCGCTCCGACAAGCCCCGCGCCGACTATTCGGTCGCCGCGTACGCCAACGGGGTCCGAGATCTGCTGTCGGTCCTGGGCATCGAGCACGTCACGGTGGTCGGGCATTCCCTCGGCGGCGGCGTCGCGATGCAGTTCGCGTACCAGTTCCCGCAGATGGTCGACCGGCTCATCCTGGTCTCGGCAGGCGGCGTCACCAAGGACGTCCATCCCGCCCTGCGCCTGCTGTCCATGCCGGGCCTGAGCGAGGTCCTCAAGCTGCTCCGGCTGCCGGGCGCGATGCCCGCGGTACGCGTCGCCGGCGGCCTGCTGGGGCAGTTGCACGACACGCCGCTGCGGCCGGGAGTCTTCCTGCACGACACGTCGGATCTGATCCGCGTCCTGAGCGGATTGCCCGATCCCACCGCCTACGAGGCGTTCCTGCGCACACTGCGGGCCGTCGTGGACTGGCGCGGGCAGGTGGTGACGATGCTCGACCGCTGTTACCTGACCGAGAACCTGCCCGTGCAGCTGATCTGGGGAGATCACGACAGCGTGATCCCGGTGAGCCACGGTTACCTGGCGCATTCGGCGATGCCGAATTCCCGGCTCGACGTCTTCCGCGGCGCCGGTCACTTCCCGTTCCGCGACGACCCCATCCGGTTCCTGCGGGTGGTCGAGGAGTTCCTCGACTCGACCGCGCCTCTCGTGTTCGACGAGGAGCGCTGGCGTGAGTTGCTGATCAACGGCGTCAGCGAGAGCCAGATCACCGGCGGCCCGGCCACCCGGCAGGCCGTGCTCGGTGCGATGGGCGCCGACGAGCGCAGCGCCACCTGAGCGCCCCGCCCACCGTGGCGAGCGGCGGACTCGACGGGGACGGGCGCCGCGGTCCGCGGCCGGCCGGCGCGTCGGCGCGGTCCCGCCGGCAACAACTAGCCTGGAGCAGTGCTGCTTCCGGAACTGATCCCCGACATCGTCGACGAGGACTCGTTGTTCGACGCCTTCACCGCCTTCACGACCGGGCGCGGCCTCTCGCTGTATCCGGCGCAGGAGGAGGCGCTGCTCGAACTGGTTTCCGGGTCGAACGTCATCCTCGCGACGCCCACCGGGTCGGGCAAGTCGATGGTCGCACTCGGTGCGCACTTCTTCGCCCTGGCCACCGGTAAGCGCACGTTCTACACGGCCCCGATCAAGGCCCTGGTCAGTGAGAAGTTCTTCGCGCTGTGCGAGGTGTTCGGCGCCGATCGGGTCGGGATGATGACCGGTGACGCCTCGGTGAACCCCGGTGCCCCGATCGTCTGCGCCACCGCCGAGATCGTCGCCAATCTGGCGCTGCGCGAGGGCGCCGACTCGGACATCGGCCAGGTGGTGATGGACGAGTTCCACTTCTACTCCGAGCCGGACCGTGGCTGGGCCTGGCAGGTGCCCCTCGTCGAGCTGCCCCGTGCGCAGTTCCTGTTGATGTCGGCGACCCTCGGCGACGTCACGTTCCTGCAGAAGGACCTGACCCGTCGCACCGGCCGCCCCACCACCGAGGTCTCCGGCTCCGAGCGGCCGGTGCCGCTGTCGTTCACCTATTCCCAGAAGCCGATCGGCGAAGAGATCGAGGAACTGGTCACCACCCATCAGGCCCCCGTCTACGTCGTCCACTTCACCCAGGCCGCCGCCCTGGAACGAGCGCAGGCCCTGACCAGCGTCAGCATGTGCTCCCGCGAGGAGAAGGAGGCGATCGCCGAGGCGATCGGCGCGTTCCGGTTCTCCACCGGTTTCGGCAGGACGCTCTCGCGGTTGGTGCGGCACGGTATCGGCGTGCACCACGCCGGGATGTTGCCGAAGTACCGGCGACTCGTCGAGCGGCTGGCCCAAGACGGCCTGCTCAAGGTCATCTGCGGCACCGATACGCTGGGCGTGGGCATCAACGTGCCCATCCGGACGGTGCTGCTGACCGGCCTGACGAAATTCGACGGCACCCGGACCCGGCAGCTCAAGGCCCGCGAGTTCCATCAGATCGCCGGCCGCGCCGGCCGCGCCGGGTTCGACACGATGGGCACCGTCGTGGTGCAGGCACCCGAGCACGAGATCGAGAACGTGCGGGCCCTCGCCAAGGCCGGTGACGACCCGAAGAAGCGCCGCAAGGTGCAGCGTAAGAAGGCTCCCGAAGGGTTCGTCTCGTGGGGCGAGGGCACGTTCGACAAGCTCGTCGCCGCCTCCCCCGAGCCCCTCACCTCGCGCTTCTCCGTGAGCAATTCCATGTTGCTGAACGTGATCGCCCGTCCGGGCAGCTGCTTCGAGGCGATGCGTCACCTGCTCGAGGACAACCACGAGACGCGCCCCGCCCAGCGCCGGCACATCCTCAAGGCGATCTCGCTGTATCGGGGGCTCGTGCAGGCCGGCGTGGTGCAGCAGCTCGACGAGCCCGACGAGTTCGGCCGGACGGCGCGACTGACGGTGGACCTGCAACGCGACTTCGCGCTGAACCAGCCCCTGTCGCCGTTCGCGCTCGCCGCGATCGAGCTGCTCGACATCGACTCCCCCACCTACGCGCTGGACGTGGTGTCCGTGATCGAGTCGACGCTCGACGATCCGCGGCAGATCCTCATGGCCCAGCAGCACGCCGCCCGAGGCGAGGCCGTGCAGCAGATGAAGGCCGACGGCATCGAATACGAGGAGCGGATGGAGCTCCTCGAGGAGATCACCTGGCCGAAGCCGCTCGCGGACCTGCTCGAGCCGGCCTTCGAGACGTACCGCACGGGGCACCCGTGGGTCTCGGAGTTCCCCCTGTCCCCCAAGTCGGTCGTGCGGGACATGGTCGAGCACACCATGACGTTCGCCGAACTGGTCGGCCACTACGGGCTGGCCCGCTCGGAGGGGCTGGTGCTGCGCTACCTCGCGGACGCCTACCGGGCCCTGCGCCAGACGGTTCCCGACGCGGCCCGCACCGAGGAACTCGAAGACCTCACCGAGTGGCTGGGCGAGCTGATCCGCCAGGTCGATTCGAGCCTGCTCGACGAGTGGGAGTCGCTGACCAATCCCGGCATCGAATCCGACGATCAGCAGGTGGCCTTCGGTGCGGACGTGCCCAAACCGATCTCGGCGAACCCACGGGCGTTCAAGGTGATGGTGCGCAACGCGATGTTCAAGCGGGTGGAACTGGCGTCGCGACGACGCTGGGACGCACTCGCCGGCCTCGGTGACGGACTCGAAGCGCAGGACTGGGCCGATCTCCTCGAACTGTACTTCGAGGAGTACGACGAGATCGGCACCGGTCCCGACGCGCGGGGCCCGCAGCTGTTCACCGTCGTCGAGGAGAAGGACCTGTGGCGGGTCCGGCAGACCCTGGCCGACCCCGAAGGCGACCACGGCTGGGCGCTGCTCGGCGAGGTGAACCTCGCCGAATCCGACGCGGCCGGCGAGGTCGTGTTCGACGAGTTCGAGATCGTCGAAGGCTGAGCCGTGCCGCCGCACCTCGTCCTGCGCAATGCCCGCACCGCCCCCGGCGCCGACCCGGTCGACCTGCCGATCACCGGCGACCGCGTCGTCTCCGATCCCGCGGGCGGCGCCGAGACCGTCGACGTCGGCGGACGACTGGTACTGCCGGGACTGTGGGACGCGCACGTGCACTTCGACCAGTGGGCCCTCACGCACGCCGCGCTCGACCTGTCGGGCGCGACGTCGGCCGCGCACGCGGTCGCGCTGGTGGCCGCCCGCCTGGTCGTCGACCCCGCTCCCGTCGTGGTCGCGCGCGGCTTTCGCGACGGGCTGTGGCCGGACGCACCCACCGCAGCGGTGCTCGATGCGATCGCCCCCGCCCGGCCGGTCGTCGCGCTCAGCGCGGACCTGCACTGCGCCTGGTTCAATACTTCTGCGCTACAACACTTCTCGCTGCACCCACATCCCACGGGATTGCTGCGCGAGAGCGAGTTCATGCCGCTGATGAACGACATCCAGCGCGTGGACGCCGAGGTGCGCGACCGGCTCGTGGACGCCGCGGCCCGAGCGGCCGCGGCCCGGGGTGTCGTCGGGGTCGTCGACTTCGAGATCGCCGACAATCTGGCCGCCTGGTCACGCCGCATCGGCGCCGGGACGCGGTACCTGCGTGTCCGGTGCGGCATCTGGCCCCGGTGGCTCGGTGCCGCGATCGCGGCGGGAATGCGGACCGGCGACCCGGTGCCCGGCACGGCGGGTCTGGCGACGGTCGGTCCCGTGAAGGTGATCGTCGACGGGTCGCTCGGTACCCGCACCGCCTACTGCCACGAGCCGTATCCCGACGGCGAGCACGGGGTGCTGACGGTGCCTCCGGAACAACTCGAGCCGCTGATGCGCCACGCCCACGACCACGGGTTCGAGAGCGCAGTCCACGCGATCGGCGACCACGCGTGTGCGCACGTGCTCGACGCGTTCGCCGCCACCGGGGCACACGGCAGCGTGGAACACGCTCAGCTCGTGGCCGAGCGCGACGTCCCACGCTTCGCGCGGTCCGGTATCGCGGCGAGCATCCAGCCGGCGCACGTGTACGACGACGTGGACCTGGCCGAGCGGTACTGGCCCGGCCGGACGCACCGCTCGTTTCCGTACGCGACGCTCCACGCGGCGGGCGCGCGCCTCGTCCTCGGCTCCGACGCACCGGTCGCACCCCTCGATCCGTGGCGGACCCTGGCCGCCGCGATCGACCGCACCCTGCCCGACGGCCGCGTCTGGCACCGCGAGCAGGAACTGGATCTGCAGGTGGCGCTCGCAGCGTCCACCGGCGGCCGGACCCGCGTCACCGCCGGTGACGTCGCCGACCTCGTGGTGCTCGACGCGGACACGCTGCCCCGCTCCGGCGCGGAGCTGGCCGCGACGGCGGTGTGGGGCACGATGCTCGGCGGCCGTTGGACGCACGGGCCGCTAGCCTGAGCGGGTGAGCGAAGAGTCCGCCCCGGCGTTCCGGCTGGGCTACGTCCCCGGTGTCACCCCCGGGAAATGGGCGCGGGTGTGGGCGGAACGGATACCCGACGTCCCCCTGGAACTGGTACCGGTGGCGGCCGCGGCCGGCGAGAGCGCGGTGCGCGACGGCACGGTCGACGCCGCGGTGCTGCGATTGCCGCTGCCTCGCGACGGACTGTCGGTGATCAATCTCTACACCGAGACGTCGGTGGTGGTCGTGCCCGAAGACCATGCGGTCGCGGCAGTCGACGAACTGGACGTCGCGGATCTCGCGGAGGAAACGGTGCTGCACCCGCGCGACGACGTGCTGGACTGGGCGCGCCTGCCGGGACAGGAGGCGTTCGAGCGGCCGGCTACGACGGAGGCGGCCGTGTCGTACGTCGCCTCGGAGGTGGGGGTGCTGGTCGTGCCGCAGTCGTTGGCGCGGCTGTACCACCGCAAGGATCTGACGTATCGGCCGGTGACCGACGCCCCGCAGTCCCAGGTGGGACTGGTGTGGCCGTCGGAGCGGACCACCGAGCTGGTCGAGGAGTTCGTCGGGATCGTGCGGGGCCGCACCGCCAACAGCTCGCGGGGCCGGCAGGACGAATCCCAGCCGAAGCAGAAGCGGCGCGGGGAACGCCAGGGTTCGCAACCGAGGAAGGTCGTCGGCGACAAGAAGCCGAAGACCCGCCGCGGCAATGCGGGACGCCCGAAGAGCGCCGGACGTGCGCGGCGGCGTCGATAGCGGGTCCGGCGCGGTGACCGGTCTCGGAGCGGGGAGGCTGCAGGACACCGCGCGCAGAGCCCGGCGTACCCGGCGGCTCACCCCGAACGCACGAGGCAGAACACGTGGCCGCCCGGATCACGGTAGGTACGAAAGGTAGGGCTGGGATTGGGACCCGCGACGCGGGTCGCGCCGTGCCGCAGGGCCCACGCCTCCGCGGCCTCGAGGTCGTCCACCTCGAGGTCCAGGTGCGCCTGCAACCGCACCCCGCCGTCCGGCCACGTCGACGGGGTGAATTCGGGTGCCAGCTGGAACGCCAGGCCCCCACCGGCAGGGGCACGCAACTGGACCCAGTCGTCGTCGGTGGCGGCGTCGTCGATGTCCCAGCCGAGCAGCGCGGCATAGAACGAGGCCAGCCCGGACGGATCCGGTGTGTCGAGGACGTAGACCTGAAGTGCGATGGCGGGGCGCGACATGGGCTCATGATCCCGCGAAGTCACCGGCCGGGGCCGGGGAACGCGGCCATTCGACGGCGCGGGCTCCCGTCGACGGCACAGGCCGTGCGGGCTCTCACCCGGTCCCAGGGGGCACGACCTCGATCTCGCGTCCCCACGAGACACCGGGAGCGGCGGGCAGCCGGTCTCCGCTCCAGAACCGTCCGGGGTCGTACCAGTTGCTGCCGCGTCCGCGCTGCTCGAGCAGGCCCATCGCCTCGAGGGTCGCGCCCACCACCTCGGCGCAGTACGCGCGCTCGAGGCCCGCGTCCGCCGGACGTGTGCGCCACGGCAGCCGGCCCGCGAACCAGCGCCCCGCCAGCCGGCCCGTCGAGGGGAACGGCGTGCCGTCCAGCCGGGCGACGGTGCGCAGCAGCTGATCCTCCTGCGCCGGCGTCACCTCGACGCCGAGCTGGCGCAGCCAGCCGCGCTGCCCGTACCGGGCGCTCCACACCTGCACCGCCTCGCGCAGGTCGTGCAGCTGCACACCGCGGTGGTGCCGGCCGGTCCACATGTCGGGCAGGCTCCTGCCCAGCTCGGCGTGCCACATCAGTGGGGGCAGGTCGTCGAGCACCACTGCCAGGCCGACGTGGTTGACGGGGGCGTTGGTCAGCGTCTGGATCGCGCGGTCGGCGTGGCTGCTGCCGCGAAAGATCCAGAGATCACCGGTGCGGGTCACCGCCACCGCGTCGTCGAGGGTGATCCGGGCCTGCGCTGAGCGCCGCTGCTGCATGATCGACAGCCTCTCACGCGGGGAGGTAGCGGGATCCGGCGCCGGATCGCGGCAGCGGCCGACCCGCCGGCGCCACCCCGCATCGATACGCCTCGCCCGAGGTTGACAGTGCGGCAGACGGCGCTACGGTGCAGGGATGGACCACGAGGTCCGGTACGCCGCCGGCGGAGATGTCAGCATCGCATACCAGGTGCTGGGCAGAGCGGGACCCGACCTCGTCTTCGTTCCGGGATTCGTCTCACACCTCGACCTCGCCTGGGAAGAGCGGTTCTTCGCGCGTTTCCTGCGCAGCCTGGGGTCGTTCACCCGGCTGATCTGGTTCGACAAGCGGGGAACCGGCCTGTCGGACGTGCCACGGGAGGAGGTGTCCATGGACGCCTGCGTCGAGGACGTCCGGGTCGTGATGGACGCCGCCGGGTCCCGGCGGGCGACCCTGTTCGGGGTCGCCGTCGGCGCCGGGATCTGCACCTCGTTCGCATTGAAGTACCCCGGCCGCACACGTTCGATGATCCTGTGGGACGCGGATGCCCGGCTCCTGGAGGACGACGGGTATGCGGCGGGGTGGAGCGAGGAGTTCTTCTCGTCGGTCCTGGCCGGCATCGACGAGGGGTGGGCGACGGGCTCCGGTATCGCGTCGATGAATCCGACACTGGCCGGGGACGAGCGGTATCGATCCTGGTTCGCGCGTCACGCCCGGGCGGCGGCGGGCCCGGCGCAGGCACGGGAACTGTTCCGGCTCTGCGCCGCGACCGATCTTCGTCCGAGGCTGCACGAGATCCGAGTTCCGACGCTTCTGCTCCACCACGTCGACGATCCGTGGCTGTCGGTCGAACACTCCCGCTACGTCGCGGCGCGCATCCCGGGCGCGACGCTCGTCGAACTACCCGGGATCGATCACTGGCCCTGGATCGGCGACATGGACGCGGTGCTGATCGAGATCGAGGCCTTCCTGACGGGGGTACGGCGGGGTCGCCGGAACCGCCCGGCGTGGGGGCCGGAGGCCCTGACCACCCGGGAACGAGAGGTGGGCGCGCTGGCCGTCGCCGGACTCAGCTCCCTGGAGATCGGCCGGCGCCTGTTCATCGGCGAGCGGACGGTCGAGACCCACCTCGCCAACATCTACGCGAAGCTCGGCATCAACTCGAGGGTGGAGCTGGTGCGGCGAGCGGTCGACTTCGGTCTGTGAGCCGGCCTCCGGCACCGCCGGGACGGCGCGCGACGTCCGTACTGGTACCGATGCACTCATCTCTGGTGAGCGCATACCGTTCTCTTCGAAAGCGGTTGCAGGAGGTGCATCATGAACAGGCACGCCGAACTCGGCCACCGGCAGTCGATCCACGATCTGATCCCTCGCCTGCGACAGGCGTCCACACTGCGCGACGGACCGGAGTCGGTCCGTGCGGTTCTGGCCGCGGCAGTCGCCGACGACAGCGACTGGCTGGACCCGCAGTACCAGGAGCGTCCCGAGACGCGGGACTGGGTGCTGTACCCCGTCCACCGGGCCTCGGACGGGCACCTGTCGATCCTGGTGGCGGTGTTCAGGGCCGGAGTGAGCACTCCGGTCCACAATCACGGTGCGTGGGCGGTGGTCGGCGTGTACCGGGGGCGGGAACGTGAGACGTGGTATCGCCGGCTCGACGACGGGCGTGTGCCGGGCAGGGCCCGGCTCCAGGTTGCCGACACCTTCGTGAACCCGCGGGGCACGGTGACCGTCGTACCCGACGGAACGATCCACTCGGTGGAGGCGCTCGACGGGACCGATGCGATCTCGATCCACGTCTACGGCACGGACATTCTCACGCAGAACCGCAGCACGTTCGATCTGCGGACGGGGAGCGAGGCGCCCTTCCGTCCCGACTTCACCGACCTCGGATCCGAGCGCTGACGGCCCGGCGCCGACGGCTGTTTCACCGTATCCACCGGAAGGAGGAGGGGTGACGACGAGAGCGGAGACCCGCGATCGACGATCCGCCGGACAGCTGCCGGAGCGGGACCCGGTACGGGTGGAGCTCCGGCCGGTCGACGCGGTCGATGTGACGACGCTGGTGGACAACTCCTCCGACGTGCTTCTGCCCGACGTGGGGCCCGTCCGCCGCTGGGGGCTGGCCGGATCGGCAGGTCCGCTCCCGATCGTCCCCAGCGATCTGGCGGTCGGATTCCGGACTGTCGACCTCCTCCGTGCGGAGCACGGGTTCTCCGTACTGATCGAGATCCGGGTCGGCGAAACCACGCACCGCGTCCTCTACGACGCGGGGGCCACGCCGGACGGGCTGATGGCGAACCTCGATCGGCTGGCGATCTCCCCGGACGGCATCGAGGCGATCGTGTTCAGCCACGGCCACTTCGACCACGTCATGGGTCTGCAGGGCCTCGCCCGCCGGCTCGGCTCCCGGCGCCTGCCGATCCTCGTGCACCCCGATTTCTGGACGCGCCGGCGCATCGTCGGTCCCGGCGGCGCCTTCGAGCTACCGACACCGAGCCGCGCGGCGATCGAGGGCGCGGGGTTCGTCGTCGTCGAGAACCGGCGCCCCTCCTTCCTGCTCGACGGAATGCTCCTGGTGACCGGCCGGATCGCGCGGACCACCGGGTACGAGACCGGCATGCCGGGCCATCAAGTCCACCGGGACGGCCGCTGGCGGCCCGACCCGCTGATCGACGACGACCAGGCCGTCGTCCTGCACCTCCGCGAGCGGGGACTCGTCGTTCTCACCGGATGCGGGCACGCCGGGCTGATCAACATCCTCGAGCACGCCGAGCGGCTCACCGGGGTCGGCCGGCTCCACGCCGTCCTCGGCGGGTTCCATCTCCGCGACGGTCCGATCGTCCCTCGGACGGTGACCGCCCTCGCGGCGGCGGACCCGGCCGTGGTCGTGCCCGCCCACTGCACGTCCTGGAAGGCGCAGCACGCGCTGTTCACCGCCCTCCCGGACGCGTTCCACCCCAATGCCGTCGGTAGTCGATTCGAGTTCCGGACACGCCCGCAGCCGGATACGACCGGGACGCAACGGATCACCGGACAGGCCCTGAAACACACTGTCCGCCCGGAGCGTCCGGGAGATCGCGCCGGTCGACGGTGACGAGCATCGGTCACAGGTGAGCGCGGCCCCGGCCCGACCCCTGCCGTCTAGGCTCGCGCGCATGGCATTGAAGGGCAGGCAGTGGTGGAAACTCGTCGGGCTCGCCGGAGCGGTCGGCGTCGCCGCGACGGGCGCAGTCGTGATGCGCGACGAGCGCAGGCGGCGTGCGTACACCCCCGACGAGGTACGCACGAAGCTGCACGACCGCTACGCCCGCGTCGCCGCCGCGCACGACACGCAGAGCGCGGTGCCCCTGGACGAGGTGACCACGGGACTGTGCACGCGGATCCGCACCGGGTTCCGGGGGATCCGGATCCGCCGCTGAGGCGACCCGCCCGGCCGGGCGGCTGCGCCGGCCGCCGATCACCCCAGGGCGGAGGCGAACCCGTCCGCGAGGTCCTGCACCTGCTCGTCCGTCATCACGAACGACGGCGAGATCTGCAGTGCACCCTGCCCCGCGGCCCGGCTCGAAATCCCGTGCTGCCGAAGCGTCTTCACGAACTGCAGCGCCTCGGACGCGTCGGCGAGCTGCACTGCGGCCACGGCACCGAGACCGCTGCGGACCTCCGCGACGCGCGGGTGCTCGGCCAGCGGGGACAGCTTCTCGTGCAGGGTCCGCTCCAGCCGCGCCGACTCGGCGAGCAGGTTCTCGCGCTCGAGGATGTCCAGGTTCGCCAGGGCCGCCGCCGCGGCACCGGCATGCCCGCCGTAGGTGTAGCCGTGCCGCCACCACACCCCGCCGGCGAAGAACGGTTCGGCCACCTTGGGCGACACGAACACCGCGCCCATCGGCACGTACCCGGAGGTGAGCCCCTTCGCCGTGGTCATCAGGTCCGGTTCCAGACCGAGCCGGTCCGAGGCGAACCACGAGCCGCCGATGCGGCCGAAGCCGGTGACCACCTCGTCGACCACGAAGAGCACGTCGTGCTCACGGCAGATGTCGCGGACCTCGGCGAGATAGCCCTCCGGCGGCAGGTACACGCCGCCCGCGCCGATGATCGGCTCGCAGAAGAACGCCGCGATCCGGTCGGCCCCGACCCGTTCGATGAGGGCGAGCAGCGACTTCGCGTCGTCCCACGACACCTTGGCGGCGTCGTCCCAGAGGTCGCCGTACCCCTCGGCGTTGACCGGGATTCCGGCGAGGGACGTGCCCCCGACGTGCATGCCGTGATAGGCCTTCTCCCGGCTGACGACGAGGGTCTTCTCCGGCCGTCCCAGCTCCTGCCAGTAGCGGCGCGTCAGCTTGGCCGCCGTGTCGATCGAATCCGAACCGCCGGAGGTGAAGAAGATCTTGCTGCCGGGAACGGGTGCGATCGTGGCGAGCCGTTCCGCCAGTTCGACGGTCGGCTCCGCGGCCAGGTCGCCGAAGTTGGAGTAGTGCGCCACCTTCGCCAGTTGCGCTGCCACCGCGTCACCGATCTCGGAGCGGCCGTGACCGACGTTCGCGAACCAGAGGCCGGCGGTGGCATCGAGATACCTGGTGCCGGCCCGGTCCCAGATGTAGGCGCCCTCGCCGCGCGCGACGACGAACGCACCGTCCCGTTCGACGGCACCCATGTCTGCGAACCCGTGCCACAACGCGCCCACGATCTGCTCCTGTTCCACGAACGGCGATGAAACCGCCATCTTATGCGCCGGGCGGCGCGCAGCGAGAACGCGCGCTTCGCTAGGCTGTACATCCAGCATGTCCACCTCACGCGAGACTCCGCACTCCCCCGCCCCGCCCGGGCCGACACGCCGTGACCTGAAGTCGGCCCTCACCGACGTGTCGCTGCGCGACGAGCATCGCCTTCGCCGGCGGCTCGACCGGGCCCGCCGGCCCGGGGACCTGGCGAAGATCGCCGTCGAGATCGAGCAGGCCCGACTGCGGCTCGCCGCGCGGGTGGCCGCCGCGCCGACCGTCACCTATCCCGAGAACCTCCCGGTCTCGCAGCGCAAGGACGACATCGCCGCCGCCATCCGCGACCACCAGGTCGTCATTGTCGCCGGGGAAACCGGGTCCGGCAAGACCACCCAGATCCCGAAGATCTGCCTCGAACTGGGGCGCGGGGTGCGCGGCCTGATCGGGCACACGCAGCCGCGCCGCATCGCCGCCCGCGCGGTCGCCGAGCGCATCGCCGAGGAACTCGACTCCGAGCTCGGCGACACCGTCGGCTACACCGTCCGGTTCACCGACCAGGTGTCGGACGCAACCCTGATCAAGCTGATGACCGACGGCATCCTCCTCGCCGAGATCCAGCGCGATCGGCTGCTGCGCCGATACGACACCCTCATCATCGACGAGGCACACGAACGCAGCCTCAACATCGACTTCATCCTCGGCTACCTCAAGGAACTGCTGCCCCGGCGACCGGACCTGAAGGTGATCATCACCTCGGCGACGATCGACCCCGAGCGGTTCGCGAACCACTTCGCAGCAGCCGACGGCACGCCCGCACCCATCGTCGAAGTCTCCGGCCGCACCTATCCGGTCGAAGTCCGCTACCGGCCCCTGACGATCGAGGTGGGCGACGCACTCGTCGACCGCGACCCGGTCGACGCCGTCTGTGAGGCGGTCGAGGAACTCGCCGCAGAAGGCGACGGGGACATCCTCGTCTTTCTCTCCGGTGAACGCGAGATCCGGGACACCGCCGATGCCCTGCGCGACCGCAGACTCCGGGGCACCGAGATCCTGCCCCTGTATGCACGGCTGTCGGCCGCCGAGCAGCACCGGGTGTTCACCCCGCACACCGGCCGGCGAGTGGTGTTGTCCACCAACGTCGCCGAGACCTCGCTCACCGTCCCGGGCATCCGCTACGTCGTCGACCCCGGCACCGCGCGGATCTCCCGCTACTCGGTGCGCACCAAGGTCCAGCGACTGCCGATCGAGGAGATCTCGCAGGCCTCGGCCAGGCAGCGGTCCGGGCGCTGCGGTCGTGTCGCCGACGGCATCTGTATCCGGCTGTACTCGGAGGAGGACTTCGAGGCCCGCCCCGAGTTCACCGAGCCGGAAATTCTGCGCACCAACCTCGCCTCGGTCGTGCTGCAGATGACGGCGCTCGGACTCGGGGACATCGCCTCGTTCCCCTTCGTCGAAGCCCCCGACCCGCGCGCCGTCCGCGACGGCATCGCGCTGCTCGAGGAGCTCGGGGCGCTCGAGCGGGCCGCGAAGGACGAACTGCCCCGGCTCACCGGGACCGGGCGCGAACTCGCGCTGCTGCCGGTCGATCCGCGGATGGCACGGATGATCGTGGAGGGGCACCGCAACGGATGCCTGCGCGAGGTCCTGATCATCGTCGCGGCCCTGTCGATCCAGGACGTGCGCGAGCGACCGGCCGAGTTCCAGCAGGCGGCCGACGAGAAACACGCCCGGTTCGCCGTGGAGGGCTCGGACTTCCTCGCGTACCTGCAATTGTGGGACTACCTCAAGCAGCAGCGGAAGGAACTGTCGTCCAGCAGGTTCCGCAAGATGTGCCGCGACGAGTTCCTGCACTGGCTGCGGATCCGGGAATGGCAGGACCTGCAGGGCCAGCTCCGTCAGATCACCCTGAACCTCGGCTGGGAGACCCGGCACCAGGACGTGGGGCCCGACGCGATCCACCAGTCGCTGCTGGCGGGGTTGCTCTCGCACGTCGGCCTGCGCGAGGGCGAGAAGCGGGACTTCCTCGGCGCGCGCGGAACCCGGTTCGGGATCTTCCCCGGTTCGTCGCTGGCCAGGAAACCGCCGCGCTGGGTGATGGCGGCCGAGCTCGTCGAGACGTCGCGGCTGTGGGCCCGGACGGCGGCGCGCATCGAACCCGAGTGGGCCGAGAAGCTCGCGCCGCACCTGGTCAAACGCACCTATTCCGAACCGCACTGGTCCACCAAGCGCGAGGCGGCGATGGCCTACGAGCGGGTCACGCTCTACGGCATCCCCCTCGTGGCGCAACGGCCGGTGCAGTACGGGGCGATCGACCGGGAGACCTCCCGCGAGCTGTTCATCCGGCACGCCCTCGTGCAGGGCGAGTGGCGGACGCGTCACAAGTTCTTCCATGCCAACCGCGCGCTGCTGGACGACGTCGAGGCGCTCGAGCACCGGGCCCGCCGGCGTGACATCCTCGTCGACGACGAGACCCTGTTCGACTTCTACGACCAGCGCGTCGGACCGGAAGTCGTGTCGGCGCGGCACTTCGACACGTGGTGGAAGAAGGAGCGGCAGAAGAATCCCGAACTGCTCACCTTCACCCCGGACACGGTGGTCAACCAGGACGCCGCCGCGATCCTCGGCGGCGACTACCCCGACGCGTGGCGGCAGGGCGATCTGCAGTTCCCCCTCACCTACCAATTCGAGCCCGGCACGGAAGAGGACGGCGTCACCGTCCGCATTCCCGTGGCACTGCTCGCCGGGGTCCGGCCCGTCGGCTTCGACTGGTCGGTGCCCGGCATGCGCGTCGAGCTCGTCACTGCCCTCATCAAGACACTCCCCAAGCATCTTCGCCGCCAAGTGGTTCCGGCACCAGACTTCGCCGCGGCGGCCCTCGCGTCGGTCCGGGCCCGATCCGAGCCCCTCGTCAACGCGATGGCCCGGGAGCTGTCGCGGCTCGGTGCGACACGGATCGAGCCGGGCGACTTCGACCCAACCGCGCTGCCGGACCACCTGCGGATGACGTTCGCCGCCGTCGACGAACGAGGGTCGGTTCTCGCGCGCAGCAAGAGCCTGACCGACCTGCGCAGACGGCTGGAAACCCGCGTCGAGGCCGAGGTTTCGCGGGCGGCGTCGAGCACCGAACGTGAGCCGGCACTGGTCTGGACAGCCGACACCCTCGGCACCCTCGAACCCACGGTGACACGCACCGTGGCCGGACAACGCGTGACGGGATATCCGACGCTGGTCTCCGAGGATCGTGGGGTGGCGGTCCGGGTGCTCAGCACCCCGCAGGCGCAGCAGGCCGCGATGCGCACCGGGTTGCGGGCGCTGCTCCTCGAGGCGGTCCCCGTGCAGGCGCGCGCTGCGGCGACGGGTCTGAGCAACAGCGAGCGGCTGACGCTCGGACGCAACCCCGACGGCTCGTTCGAGGATCTGCTCGAGGACTGCCGGGCCTGTGCGGTGGACGAGTCGATCGCCCGGCACGGCAAGCCGGTACGCACACCCGACGATTTCACCGCGCTGGTGAAGGTGGTGCGGGCCCAGCTGCCGGACCGGGTCGCGGCGCTCCTGAAACTCGTCGTGCCCGCGCTGGCGCGCGCACACGACGTGGAAGTACTGCTCGAGAAGGTGCGCGGCGAGGCTGCCGAGGACGTGCGGGAACAGCTGGCCTCGCTGCTATTCCAGGGATTCGTCACCGAGTTGGGCAGTGCCCGGCTCGCCGACCTGCCCCGCTATCTGGCCGCGGCGGCATACCGGCTCGAAGCGCTGCCGGCGAGCGCGCACCGTGACCGGCAGGGCATGGACGTGCTGGACCGGGTCTACGCCGAGTACGACCGCCTGCTCGCACGACTGCCGCAGGAGCGGACCACCGCCCCCGATGTGGTGGCGATCTCGTGGATGATCGAGGAGCTGCGGGTCAGCCTGTTCGCCCAGCACCTCGGGACCCGTGGGCCGATTTCGGAGCAGCGGATCCTCAAGGCCGTCGCGGCGATTCGCTGAGCGGCACCGTGTCCCGCCGGGCGATCAGTCCTCGGATCCGGTCTCGCGCCGGTGCTGGTGCTCGCGCAACTCCTTGATCTCGCGCTCGAAATCCTCTGCAGAGCTGAAGGACCGGTAGACGGAGGCGAATCGCAGGTACGCCACCTCGTCCAGGTCGCGCAGGGGTCCGAGGATGGCCAGACCGACCTCGTTGCTCGGAATCTCCGGGGACCCCTTGGCCCGCACCGCGTCCTCGACCTGCTGGGCGAGGAGGTTGAGGGCATCGTTGTCGACGTCGCGCCCCTGACAGGCCCGAGCTACGCCGCGCACCACCTTTTCGCGGCTGAAAGGTTCGGTGACGCCGCTGCGCTTGACGACCGACAGCACCGCCGTCTCGACCGTCGTGAACCGCCTGCCACACTGGGGGCATGCTCTCCGGCGCCGGATCGCAGCACCCTCGTCGGCCTCCCGGGAATCGACGACGCGGGAATCGGGGTGCCGGCAATACGGGCAGTACATGTCGATTCCTTCGTCGTAGCCGTGCTGGCCGCGACGTCGGCGTGGAACCGATGCCGTCCTCCCGAGACCGGACCCACCGGCAGGCGAATCGCTCTCGGCGCGACCACACGAGGTGGTGTCACTGACAAGAGTCGACAATACCTGCATACCCGGGTCGTCGGCCGAACCCGGTGCCTGCCTGCCCATGCCAATTCACCGCGGCGCGGACGCCGGGACGAGCAGGGTCTGGCCGGTGCGGAGGCGGCCGTCCGGCATGGCATTGAGGTCGAGGATCCGCTCGATCGCCTCGGACCGGGACACATCCGGAGCCACCCGGGCCGCGACGTCGCCGAGCGACTCGCCCGCCTGGACGACGGTGACCTCGGTGCGTGCGGCGCCGGCCGCGACCTGGCTGGTGCGCAGGTGCGCGATGCCGAGCAGTCCCGCGGTCACGAGCGCGGTCAGCAGCGCCGTCGCCAGTACCGTGCCCGGGCGGGTGCGCGCGACCCCGGCCGGCCGGTGCGGAACGCGTGAGACCCGGACCGGAACGCGCCGGTAGTCCACGATCCCCGCGTCCGGACGGACGGGGAGCCGGCGGTCTGCCGCATCGTGCGGGCGTCGCACGAGACGCGTCGTCCCGGCGCGGCGTGCCCCGCCCCCGGTGTCGTGCGGCCCGGGGTCGTCGAACTGCGGGTGGTTCCGTTCGGTCCGGCGCACTGCTGATGTCCTCATCGAGGCCTCCGTGTCACTCGTCCGTGTCACATGTCCGCGGGACAGGACCCGCGGCGGAACTTCGGTCATCGCTCGGTCGACGTTTGTTCGATCACGTGTTCGAAAGAACGTATGTTCGATGTGTACCACGTCGCCCCGGCAAAGTCAGCACAACGGGCGGAAAACGTCGAACAGATGTTTGATAACCGGGCCGCGGAGAGCTAGATTCGTTCCATCACATCCAGCTCATCCGACACACGACGCACGGAGGTCACGACATGACGGACGGCCATCCCCCGGCCGGGCGGAGCCGGACGACCACCGCGGATCCGGCCGTCGGCCTGACGGAACGCCAGCGCCGCGTCCTCGAGGTGATCCGCGAATCGGTCACCGAGCGCGGCTACCCTCCGAGCATCCGCGAGATCGGCGACGCGGTGGGCCTCAATTCCACCTCGTCGGTGGCGCACCAGCTGCGCACCCTCGAGCGCAAGGGTTTCCTCCGGCGCGATCCGAACCGTCCCCGAGCGGTGGACGTGCGCGGTCTCGACGATTCGCAGCCGCCGGCGCCGCAGGGACAGCCGGTGGACGGAGTCGACGTCGCCGCCGAGTCCCCCACGTCGGCTGCCATGGTTCCCGTGCTGGGCAGGATCGCCGCAGGCGGACCGATCCTGGCGGAGGAGTCCGTCGAGGACGTGTTCCCGCTCCCGAGAGAGCTGGTGGGGCAGGGTTCGCTGTTCCTGCTCAAGGTCGTCGGCGAATCGATGGTCGACGCGGCCATCTGCGACGGCGACTGGGTCGTGGTGCGCCAGCAGAACGTCGCGGACAACGGGGACATCGTCGCCGCGATGCTCGACGGCGAAGCGACCGTGAAGACGTTCAAGCGCGTACACAACGACGTGTGGCTGATGCCGCACAACCCGATGTTCGAACCGATCCCGGGCAACGACGCGGTGATACTCGGCAAGGTCGTGACCGTGATCCGCAAGATCTGACCTCGCCACTTCCGCCGAACGTGCACGGGCGGCGCCGCGATCCGCGGCGCCGCCCTGCTCGTTCCGGGTGGGATCAGAGGTTCAGACCGCGGCCGATGATGTCCTTCATGATCTCGTTGGTGCCGCCGTAGATCTTCTGCACGCGGGCGTCGAGATACGCCTTCGCGACCGGGTATTCACGCATGTAGCCGTATCCGCCGTGCAGCTGCAGGCAGCGGTCGATCAACTCGACCTGCTTGTCGGTGGTCCAGTACTTGGCCATCGCCGCCTCCTGCACGCTCAGGGTGCCGGCATTGAGCTGCTCGATGCACTTGTCCACGAAGACGCGCGCGAGGGTGGTCTCGGTGGCCAGCTCGGCCAGCTCGAACCGGGTGTTCTGGAAGCTGCCGATCGACTTGCCGAATGCCTTGCGGTCGCGGCAGTACTGCATCGTGTCCTCGAGCACCGCTTCCATGGCCGCCGCCGCCACCACCGCGATCGACAGACGTTCCTGGGGCAGGTTCTGCATCAGGTAGATGAAGCCCATGCCCTCCTCGCCGAGAAGGTTGGCGGCAGGCACCCGCACGTCGGTGAAGTGCAGTTCGGCAGTGTCCTGCGCCGCGAGGCCGATCTTGTCGAGGTTGCGGCCCCGCTCGAAGCCCGCCATCCCGCGCTCGACGACGAGGAGCGAGAAACCCTGCGCGCCCTTCTCCGGATCGGTGCAGGCGACGACGATCACCAGGTCCGCGTTGATGCCGTTGGTGATGAAGGTCTTGGAACCGTTGAGGATCCACTCGTCGCCGTCCCGCACTGCGCGGGTCTTGATGCCCTGCAGATCGCTGCCCGTGCCGGGCTCGGTCATCGCGATCGCAGTGATGATCTCACCGGAGCAGAATCCCGGCAGCCAGCGCCGCTTCTGCTCCTCGTCCGCCAGCTTCAGCAGGTACGGTGCCACGACGTCGTTGTGCAGCATGAAACCGATGCCGCTGAATCCTCCGCGGGTGGTCTCCTCGGTGACGATCGTGTTGTAGCGGAAGTCCTCGACACCGCCGCCGCCGTACTCCTCCGGCACCGCCATGCCCAGGAAGCCCTGCGCGCCGGCCTTCTTCCAGACCTCACGATCGACGATCTTGTCCTGCTCCCACTGCTCGTGGAAGGGAGCCACCTCCTGCTCGAGGAACTTCCGGTACGACTCCCGGAAGAGTTCGTGCTCGGGCTCGAAGAGGGTGCGTTCCATGTGCGCTCCTGTATCCGATGACGTACGTCACGCTCACGGTAGACATCGGAAGGCCCGTCTGACGCTGACAGGAACGAGCGTTATTTGTGACCGGACGCGCCGGGCGCCGGACGGCGCAGATCCGCCGCCCGGCGCAGGATCGGGTAGGCGACGAGGATGCCGATCGAGCCCCACGCGATGCCGCCGAGCTCGACGGAGCCCACGGTGAGGGTGAGATCGCCGATCCCGGCCACCAGCGCGGCGGCGGCCACCGTGAGGTTGACCGGATCGGTGAAGTCGACATCGGCCTCCATCCAGATCCGCACGCCGAGAATGCCGATCAGGCCGTACAGCACCAGGGTGGCGCCGCCGAGCACCCCGTCGGGGACGGTGAAGACGAGGGCACCGAACTTCGGCGAGAAGGCGAGGACCACGGCGGTTGCGGCGGCCACCCAGTACGCCGCGGTCGAGTACACCCGCGTCGCGGCCATCACGCCGATGTTCTCCGCGTAGGTGGTGGTGCCCGACCCGCCTCCGATTCCGGCGAGGGTCGTGGCGAGGCCGTCGGCGAGCAGGGCGTCGCCGGCGACGTCGTCGAGGTTTCGTCCGGTCATGGCCGCCACGGCCTTGACGTGGCCGACGTTCTCGGCGACGAGCACCACCACGACAGGCAGGGCGAGCAGTACGACGGACAACTCGAACGCCGGGGCGCGCAGCTCGGGCAGGCCGAACCACGCGGCGTCACGGAGGGCTGTGACGCGTTCCTCGGCGAGTCCGCCGGTGACGGCGGCGAACACCCAGCCGATGACGACACCGACGAGAATGCCGAGGCGACCGAGGAGGCCGGGGCCGAGCACGGTGACCAGCAGGATGGCGGTCAGCGTGATCGCCGCGACGAGCGGCTGCGCTTCGAAGGACCCGACCGCGACCGGCGCGAGATTCAAGCCGATGAGCGCGACGATCGCGCCGGTCACCACCGGGGGCATCAGTGCGTCGACGACGCGGGATCCCGACGCCTTGACGACGAGCCCGACGAGCCCGAGAGCGAGGCCCACGGCGACGATGCCGCCGAGCTGGGCGGCGGGGCCCGCACCGGCCGAGGCCGTGAGCGGTGCGATGAACGCGAACGACGAGCCGAGGTAGCTGGGTACCCGCCCGCGGGTGATCAGCAGGAACAGGGCAGTGCCGATGCCGGAGAAGAGCAGCGTCGTGGTGACCGGGAAGCCGGTGATCGTCGGCACGAGCAGTGTCGCGCCGAACATGGCGACGACATGCTGCATGCCGATGCCCACGGTGCGGGGCCAGGACAGCCGTTCGTCCGGGGCGACGACCTCGCCGTCGGCAACGCGACGCCCGTCGCCGTGCAGGGTCCAGCCGAATCCGGCCGTCCGCGTCCTCAGTTGTTCCTTCACAACGGGGAATGGTAGGCGTCCCCGGTCCGGTCGCGTCGGTGACTCCCGGCGCCGATCACGTGCGTCAGGCGAGTACGCGGGCCGCCGCGTCGCGGGCCTCGCCGGGGTCGACGGCGCGAAGGACCTCGTCCGCGGCCTCGCGGCAGCGGTCGAGGGTCACCGCGGCCAGGCGGGACCCGACACCGGCGACGGCCGCGGCGGCACACGACAACGAGGTGACGCCCATGCCGGCCAGGACACAGCCGAGCAACGGGTCTGCGGCCGCCTCCCCGCACACCCCGACTCGCTTGCCGGCGGCGCGTCCGGCGGCGGCGGTGCGGGCGACCAGGGCCAGCACGGCCGGCTGCCACGGGTCGGTGAGGGACGCGAGGTGGGGCGACATGCGGTCCGCAGCCATCGTGTACTGCGCGAGGTCGTTGGTGCCGATCGACAGGAAGTCGACGTGTTCGAGGAGACGTTCGGCGAGCAGCGCGGCGGCCGGCACCTCCACCATCACCCCGGGCACGAGGTCGCGGGCACGGACGGCGGCGCCGAAGTGTGCGGCCTCGGCGACGGTCGCGATCATCGGTGCCATCACCCAGGGCTCGGTGCTCGTGCGCTCGGCCGCGGCGGCGACGGCGTCGAGCTGCCGGTCGAGCAGACCTTCGGTGGCGGTCGCAATCCGGATGCCGCGCAGGCCGAGTGCCGGGTTGTGCTCGACGGGATGGTCGACGAAGCGCAGCGGTTTGTCGGAGCCCGCGTCGAGGGTCCGCAGGACGACCTTGCGGCCGGCGAAGGCGCCGAACACCTCGGCGTAGATCTCCGCCTGCTCCTCGACGGTCGGCTCGGTTTCCCGGTCCAGGAAGCACAGCTCGGTCCGGAACAGCCCGACCCCCTCTGCGGGGGTCGCGCGGGCCGCGCGGGCACCGGCACCGTCCTGGACGTTCGCGAGGATCTCGACGCGATGCCCGTCCTCGGTGGTGCCCGGACCGGCCCACGACGCGACGCGCGCCTGCTCGCTGCGGTCCGCGGCGACGGCGGCCGCTGCCTCGTCGGGGTCGGGGTCGAGGCGGAGCTCACCGGCAGCGCCGTCGAGCAGGACGCGGGTGCCGGCGGGGACGGTGTCGAGGTCGGCCGCCGCGACCACGCAGGGGATACCGAGCTGGCGGGCGATGATCGCGGTGTGGCTGGTGGGCCCGCCGAGGGTGGTGGCGAGTCCGATCACCCGGGTCGGATCGAGGCCCGCGGTGTCGGCGGGGGCGAGATCCTCCGCGAGCAGGATGGACGGCTCGTCGGGCAGGTCGAGACCCGGTTCCGGATGGCCGGCGAGTTCGGCGATCACCCGGTCGCGGATGTCGAGAAGATCGGTGACGCGCTCGGCCATCAGCCCGCCGAGCTTGGTGAACATGTCGGCGAACTGATCGGTGGCGCCGACCGCGGCCTCGATCGCGCCGGCTCCGTTGCGGATCTTCGCGGCGACGGCGCCGAGCCACCCGCGGTCCTCGGCGAGCTGGGCGTTGGCGAGCAGGACCTCGGCGGCGGCGCCCGAGGCCCGGCCGGCGCGACCGCGCAGCCGATCCGCGACCGCGGCGGCAGCCACCCGGAAGCGCTCGGCCTCGGCGTCGCGCGCGGTGTCCGGGATGCGCTCGAACGTGGTGGGAATCTGCGGCCGCGGCGCGGGGCGTACGACCGGCCCGTAGGCAACCCCGGGCACGACCGGCGTGCCCCGCACGATCGAGATCGCCGCCGCTGCGGGGATCACCTTCTCCATGTCTCCTCCTCGCCGCCCGGTGTGTCGGGATGTGCGTCCGGGGTAACTCTGTGATCGAGATTACTCCGAACCATTGACATGTCAACACATACGGGCGTAAAACAACATGAAACAACATTCAGCAGCAAGGAGCCCGGTGTGTACGCGGAGGAACGGCAGCAGGCGATCGCCGAGCTGATCGGCCGACGGGGACGGATGTCCGTCGCCGATCTCGCGACCCGTTTCCGCGTCACCACCGAGACCGTCCGCCGGGATCTGGCCCTGCTCGAACGGCTCGGACATGTGCGCCGCGTGCACGGCGGCGCAATCCCCACCGCCGCACTCACCGTCACCGAACCCGCGCTGAACGAGCGCGAGCACACCCACGCCGCCCAGAAGGACCGGATCGCGGCCGCGGCAGCCCGGTACCTCCCCGCCGCCGGTGGCAGCGTGGTGTTCGACGCCGGCACCACCACCAGCCGCCTGGTGGCGGCCCTGCCCGCCGACGTCGACCTCGAGGTGGTCACCAACTCGGTTCCCATCGCCGCACGGCTCGCCGGCCTCGGATCGGTGCATCTGCACATGCTCGGCGGCCGGGTCCGTGGGATCACGCAGGCCACGGTCGGCGAGGACGCGCTGCGGTTCCTTCGCGCGCTGCACGTCGACGTCGCCTTCATCGGCACGAATGCACTCAGTGTCGGCCACGGCCTGTCCACTCCCGACCCGGACGAGGCCGCCGTCAAACGTGCGATGGTGCGCTGCGCCGACCGGGTCGTGGTCCTCGCCGACTCCTCCAAGATCGGCCGACAGCACCTCATCAGCTTCGCCCCGGTCGACGCCGTGGACGTGCTCGTCACCGACACCGAGATCGACGACACCGACTGCAAAGAGCTCACCGACAACGGAATCGAGGTGGTGACGGCATGATCGTCACGCTGACCGCCAACCCCAGCCTGGACCGGACGGTCGCGCTGACCGGCCCGCTCGTCCGCGGTGCCGTGCACCGCGCCGCCGCCACCCGGGTGGACCCGGGCGGCAAGGGCGTCAACGTCGCCCGGGTGCTCCGCGCGGCCGGACGACCGGTCCTGGCCGTCCTGCCGGGAAACACCGGCGACCCGTTGCTCACCGCGCTCGACGACCACGGCATCGGCTACCGCGCCGTGCCGACCGGGGGTCCCGCCCGCAGCAACATCACCGTCGCCGAGCCCGACGGCACCACCACCAAACTCAACGAACCCGGGCCGGCGTACACCGACGGCACCCTGGAGTCGCTGCGCCACACCGTCGTCGACACCGCCGCCGCCGCTCACTGGCTGGTGATGTCCGGATCCCTACCGCCCGGCGTGCCCGCCGACTGGTACGCCGACCTCGTCCGCTCCGTTCGTGCCACCGTAGACGGGTCCGCCTGCCGAATCGCCGTGGACACCTCCGAGTCCCCCCTGCTGTCGCTCGCGGCAGGGTTCCCGGATGCCGCACCCGATCTGCTCAAGCCGAACTCGGACGAGCTCGCGCAACTCACCGGCGCAGACGCCACCACCCTGGAATCCGCGGCGGCCGCCGGTGACACCGGACCCGTCGTCGCCGCGGGACGCCGGCTCGTCGAACGTGGCGTGGGGGCGGTACTGGCCACACTCGGTGCGGCCGGCGCGGTCCTGGTCACCGCCGACGGTGCCTGGCACGCAGTACCGGGCCCCGTGACCGCCCGCAGCACCGTCGGTGCCGGCGACTCCTCCCTCGCCGGTTATCTCGTCGCGGAGCTGGCCGGACTCGATCCCGCCGAGCGGCTCCGCCACGCTGTCGCATACGGCTCGGCAGCCGTGGCCCTCCCCGGCACCACGCTGCCCGGACCCGACGACGTCGACACCGGCGCCGTCGAGGTCACCCCGATCAGTCCCCGCCCCCTCGGCACCCCCTCCCCGGCCCTCCCTCACCACCAGTAAGGACACGCCATGCCAGACCTCGCCTCCGGCCCCGCCTCCGGGCCCGCGATCATCGACGACGGCCTGATCGCACTCGACGCAGACCTCGGCGCCGACAAGGAGTCGGTCATCGCCGCGCTGGCCGCGCGGCTCGCCGACGCCGGCCGCGCCACCGACGCGGCGGCACTGACGGCCGCCGCCCTGGACCGGGAGGCCAAGTCGGCCACCGGCCTGCCGGGTGGGATCGCCATCCCGCACTGCCGCGCGGACGCCGTCGTCACCGCATCGCTCGGCTTCGCGCGGCTGTCCCCCAAGGTGGACTTCGGCGCCCCCGACGGACCCGCGGACCTCGTGTTCCTGATCGCCGCCCCGGAAGGGGGCGGCGCCGAGCACATGAAGCTGCTCTCGTCGCTCGCCCGAGCGCTCGTGCGGCCGGACTTCGTCGGGTCGCTGCGCGAGGCCGCCACTGCCGCGGACGTGATCGCGCTGGTCGAGGGAGTGCTGCCGAAGCCCGCGCCGACCACCACTGCGGCTGCCGAACCTGCCCCGCCCGTTCCCGTCACCGAACCCACGCCGGCCCCCGCGACCGCCGAGCGCACCATCGTCGCTGTCACTGCCTGCCCGACGGGGATCGCCCACACCTACATGGCCGCCGATGCCCTGAAGGCCGCGGGTGAGCGTGCCGGGGTCACGGTGCGGGTCGAGACCCAGGGCTCGAGCGGCAGCACCCCGCTGCCGGCGTCCGTGATCGCCGGCGCCGACGCCGTCATCTTCGCCACGGACGTCGGTGTGAAGAACCGGGAACGGTTCGCGGGCAAACCGGTTATCGCCTCGGGTGTCAAACGAGCCATCAACGAGCCCGACGTGATGGTCGCCGAGGCGGTCCGCGCGGCGAAGGATCCGTCCGCGAGTACCGTCGACGCGGCCGCCGCCGCCGCTGCCGCCGACGAACCCTCCTCCGGCGAGGTGGGCTGGGGGATCCGGCTGCGGCAGATCCTGCTGACCGGCGTGAGCTACATGATTCCGTTCGTCGCCGCGGGCGGCCTGCTCATCGCCCTCGGCTTCCTGCTCGGCGGATACGAGATCACCGACTCCGCCGCCGACATCGTGGTGAACAACTCGCTCGCCGACCTGCCGGCCGGTGGCCTGCCCACCTACCTCGGCGCGGTGCTCTTCCAGCTCGGCTCGCTCGCGTTCTCGTTCCTGGTACCCGCACTGGCCGGCTACATCGCCTTCGCCATCGCCGACCGGCCCGGCCTGGCACCCGGCTTCACCGCCGGTGCGGTGGCCGTGTTCGTCGGCGCCGGATTCATCGGCGGCCTCGTCGGCGGCATCATCGCCGGTTTCGCCGCGCTGTGGGTCGGTCGCATCCCCGTCCCGGTGTGGGCTCGCGGCCTGATGCCGGTGGTGATCATCCCCCTGTTCGCGACCCTCGCCGTCGGCGCCCTGATGTTCCTCGTCCTCGGCAAGCCCCTCGCCGCGATCACCTCGGGCCTGACGAACTGGCTCAACGGCCTGTCCGGGACCTCGGTCGTCATTCTGGGCGTGATCCTCGGCTTGATGATGTGCTTCGACCTCGGCGGCCCGGTCAACAAGGCCGCCTACGCCTTCGCCGTCGCCGGGCTCGACGTCTCGAACAACGCCTCGCTGCAGATCATGGCGGCCGTGATGGCCGCCGGTATGGTGCCGCCGCTGGCGATGGCGCTGTCGTCGACTCTGCGGCCGGGGATCTACAGCACCGCCGAGCGTGAGAACGGCAAGGCCGCTTGGCTGCTCGGCGCCTCGTTCATCTCCGAGGGAGCGATCCCGTTCGCGGCGGCGGACCCGCTGCGGGTGATCCCGTCCATGATGGCCGGCGGCGCCGTCACCGGTGCGATCGTGATGGCCACCGGGACAACCCTCAGCGCCCCGCACGGCGGCATCTTCGTGTTCTTCGCCATCGGCAACCTGCTGTGGTTCCTCGTCGCCCTCGCCGCAGGCACCGTCGTGGGTGCGCTCTGCGTGACCCTGGCCAAGGAGGTGCACCGACCCGCCCACCTGCGCAGCAGCGACACCGCGGCCCAGCCCGCCGTCGCCTGATCCGACGTCGCCCGATCCGATCGACGACCGTCCCTACCCCGAAGGAGTTCTCATGCCCAGCACCACCGTCACCGTCGGCTCGTCCATCGGCCTGCATGCCCGGCCGGCCGGGATCATCGCCGAAGCCGTGGTCGCCTCCGGCGTCCCGGTGACCCTGGCCGTGGACGGCGGCGAACCCGTCGACGCGGGCTCGGCGCTGCTCGTCATGACGCTCGGCGCCACCCAGGGCACCGAGGTCACCGTCACCAGCGACGACGCCGACGTGCTCGCCCGCATCGCCGAACTGGTGGCCGCGGACCTCGACGCCTGACCTCAGCCCCGGCGCCGGCGCGAGGACCGTCGCCACAGCCCGCCGGCAGCGGCGGCGACCACCACGATGCCCGCGGCGATCGCCGCGGGCATCGCGCCCCGCGGGGCCTGCGCCGGCTCCGGCGCGGCCGCGGGCCGGAAAAGGGTCACCACATCACGCCACACCCGCACCGCCGGCAGGGCACCCCCGGCGGATTCGGACCCGGTCAGCAGATCCCCGGCCGCGGTGAAGGCCACCGCCTCGCCCTGGGGTTCACCGGGCACCGGCACCCGCAGGGACGGTCCCGCCGCGAGCGCCGCCGCGACGTCGCCGTCGGGAGCGTGGAAGAGGTGGACGTCGGTGTACGTGCGTACCGCGGCGACGGTGCCGTCGGGACTGATCGCGCCGCCGGTGATCAACGTGGAGGACGCCCCGCCGACGGGGCCACCGGGGGTGTCCGTGGGACCGAGGGTGACGGTCCCGATGCGTTCGAGAGGGACCGGACCCGGCTCGGGCAGCTCGTCCACGCTTCGTCCGCCGGCCGGCCGGTAAAGGCCGGCGCTGCCGAACAGGGGCTTGGAGACGATCAGCGGCACCCCGTCGCGGGGGACGAGCAGCGTCTCCGCATCGCGTGGGCCGTCGGGGTAGGCGAGCCGGTGCAGACTCCCCGCGCCGGTCTGCGGGTCGACCGAGATCAACGCGACGGTGTCGCGTGCGGCGCGATTGTCGCCGAGGTCGCCGAGCCAGAGCCGGCCGTCCGGACCCGCGGCCAGGTCCTCCACGTCGTACGGGTCGACGGCCGGCGGGATGCGTCGCAGCACCGCACAGTCGTCCCCCAGCTCGAAGACCGCCTCGTCGGCACCGGCGTCCGGCACCGCGAACAGTCGCCCCCCGGCGACGGCCAGGCCCGACAGTTCCGCGAGGCCAGGATCGGCGGGGGTGCACAACACGCTCCCGTCGACCTCGGCGGCCGGGGCGGTGGTCTGCGCCGCGGCGACCGGGGCGGTGGTCTGCGCCGCGGCGGCCGGCGACGACACCGTCGCGACCACCAGGGCGACGAGAGCGCCGCGCACTAGGCGGCGTACTCGACCAGGGCCGACGCGAGGGCCCGCGGCACGCGGGCGTGCACGCGCGTACCGTCCACCTCGTGCGCGGAGGTCAGGACCTGCCCGTCCGAGTGGATCCGCGCGAGCAGGTCCCCTCGTGTGTACGGCAGCAGCACCTTCACCTCGACGTCCGGGTGTTCGAGCAGCGCGGCGAGGTGCTCGCGCAGATCGTCGAGTCCCGCGCCGCTGCGCGCCGAGACGAACACCGCGTCGGGGAGCAGGGCACGCAGTTCGGCGACGGTCAGCGGGTCTGCGGCGTCGACCTTGTTCACCACGATGAGCTCGGGCGGCGGCGGCGCGTCGGACTCGCGCAGCACGTCGGTGATCACCTCGCGCACCGCCTTGATCTGGTCGGTCGGCAGCGGGTCGGACCCGTCGACGACGTGCAGCAGCAGGTCCGCGTCCGTGACCTCCTCGAGGGTCGACCGGAACGCCTCGACGAGCTGGGTCGGCAGGTGCCGCACGAACCCGACGGTGTCGGTGAGCACGTACTCGCGCCCGTCCGGGAGTTCGGCCCGGCGGGTGGTCGGATCGAGCGTCGCGAACAACGCGTTCTGCACCAGCACACCGGAACCGGTGAGCTTGTTGAGCAGGCTCGACTTGCCGGCATTGGTGTAGCCGACGATCGCGACCGACGGGATGCGGTTGCGCATCCGCCGGGTGCGTTTGGTGTCGCGAACGGACTTCATCGCCTTGATCTCGCGGCGCAGCTTGGCCATCCGCTCGCGGATACGGCGACGGTCCGTCTCGATCTTCGTCTCGCCGGGACCACGCAGGCCCACGCCCCCGTTGCTGCCGGCACGGCCACCGGCCTGCCGCGACATCGATTCGCCCCAGCCTCGCAGCCGCGGCAGCATGTACTCCATCTGCGCGAGCGATACCTGCGCCTTGCCCTCGCGGGAGGTCGCGTGCTGGGCGAAGATGTCGAGGATCAGCGCGGTGCGGTCGATGACCTTCACCTTGACGATCTTCTCCAGGGCGGTCAGCTGCGCGGGGGTGAGCTCGCCGTCGCAGATGACGGTGTCGGCGCCGGTGGCCAGAACCACCTGGCGCAGTTCCTCGGCCTTGCCGGAACCGATGTAGGTCGCGGCGTCGGGACGGTCCCGGCGCTGGATCAGGCCCTCGAGCACCTGGGAACCGGCGGTCTCGGCCAGGGCGGCGAGCTCGGCGAGACTCGCCTCGGCCTGAACCGCGGTGCCTCCGGTCCAGACCCCGACGAGCACGACCCGTTCGAGGCGCAGCTGCCGGTACTCGACCTCGGTGATGTCCTCGAGTTCGGTGGACAACCCAGCGACGCGGCGCAGGGCGCTGCGGTCCTCGAGTTGCATCTCGCCGACCGACGGGTCGGCGGCGGCCCAGCCGGGGACGCGGTCCGTGTCGCCGGTGGCCGATTCGTTTCGTCGTGTGTTCGTCATACACGACCATCGTCCCACTTCGGGCGCGCGGACGCATGCGACTTTCCCGGTGTCCGCGCAGGGCGAAACCGTGCGACGACGCGGCGTCGCCGTGACAGTCAGTCCAGGCCGTCCCACCAGTGATCGCCGATCGTGCCCGACGCGACCAGCACCGAGGGGCCACGCAGCGCGGCCCGGCCGTCCTCGAGGCGCACCTGCACCGCCCCGCCGGGGACGTGCACCCGGACGGTGCCGGAGTCGGCGCCGTCGAAGCGCAGCGCCGCCGCGGCGGCGGCGACCGTGCCGGTGCCGCAGGACCGGGTCTCGCCCACCCCCCGCTCGTACACCCGCATGTCCACCGCGCCCGCGGCGATCGGGGTGAGGAACTCGATGTTGACGCCCTGGGGAAAGAAGCCGGGGTCGAAACCCGGACCGGACAGGTCGAGGGCGGCCAGGGTCGCCGCGGTCAGGTGCGGATCGACGCAGGCCAGATGCGGGTTCCCGACGTCGATGCCCAGACCGCGGTACACCCGGCCTTCGATGGTCGCGGTCGACTCCCCCAGCTCGCGCACCACGCCCATGTCGACGGTGACGTCGCCGTGCGTCGCGTCGGCGCTGTGCACCTGCACCGGCTTGCCGCCGGCGCGACTGCCGACGACGAACGCGTCACGCGATTCGAACCCGCCGGCGGTGACGAAGTGCGCGAACACCCGCACCCCGTTGCCGCACATCTCCGCGATCGACCCGTCGGCGTTGCGATAGTCCATGAACCAGTCGTCGGCGGCCGTCCCCTCCGGCAACGCGGGCAGGACCCCCGCGTCGACGAGCGCCCCGGCCCGCGCCACCCGCAGGACCCCGTCGGCGCCGAGACCACGACGACGGTCGCACAACGCCGCCACCCGCTTCGGCTCGAGGGAAATCCGCACCTCCGGATCGGGAAGGATCACGAAGTCGTTCTCGGTGCCGTGGCCCTTGCTGAAGTCCATGCCGCCACCTTAACGACGGTCCGCCCCGGCGAGAACTCGAAGCGCCGCGTCCCGCAGCGCAGGATCGGCGCCGTCGATCCAGTGCACCCGTGGGTCCCGGCGGAACCACGAGCGTTGCCGGCGCACATAGCGCCGGGTGCCGATGAAGGTGCGCTCCCGCGCGTGTGCGAGGTCGCACTCCCCGGCCAGGTACTCGAGTACCTGCGCGTACCCGATCGCCCGGCGAGCCGTGACCCCCTCGCGCAGCCCCCGTTCGCACAGCGCCGCGACCTCGTCGACCAACCCCTGCTCGAACATCCGGTCCGTGCGCCGCGCGATCCGGTCGTCGAGCGCCGCGGTGTCCCGGTCCACCCCGAGCACGACCGTCCCCCATCTGGGTTCGCCGATCTGCGGCTGCGACGCCGCGAACGGCGCCCCGGTGAGTTCGACGACCTCGAGTGCGCGGACCATGCGGCGACCGTCGGTGGGCAGGATCGTCGCCGCGGCCACCGGGTCGGCCCGGCGGAGCGCGTCGTGCACCGCGGCCACCCCCTCGTCGGCGAGCAGCGCCTCCCACTTGGCGCGGACCTGCGGATCCGTCGCGGGGAACTGCCACTCGTCGAGGAGCGCCTGGACGTACATCATCGAGCCGCCGACGATGATCGGCACGACGCCGCGCGACCGGATCGCCTCCACGTCGGCGGTCGCGGCCTGTTGATACCGCGCGACCGTGGCAGTCTCGGTGACGTCGAGGACGTCGAGCTGATGATGGGCGATGCCGCGGCGCTCGCCGACGGCGAGCTTGGCGGTGCCGATGTCCATGCCGCGGTACTGCTGCATCGCGTCGATGTTGACGATCTCCCCGCCGAGTTCCTCGGCGAGATCCAGGCCCAGGTCGGACTTTCCGGTGGCCGTCGGGCCGACGACGGCGACCGGGCGGACGGGGTCGACGCTCACGGCCGCCACATCCCCACGTGGTATCCGACCCCGTACGGCGCGCTGCTGTGGGTCGTGGCGGCCGACGCCGGTCCCTCGGGACCGAACACCGCGGCCAGCACCTGCCAGGCCGCGCGGCCGTCGCAGACCGTTTCGGCGCAGAGTGCCGGGTCGAGCGCGGCGAGGGCGGCGACGTCGCCGACCGCGAGGGCGACGCCGAGCGCCTCGTCCAGGTTCTGCGCCTCGGGACGGTAGGAGCCGGGAGACTTCGCGGTGAGCGTGGCGGGACCGTCGGCCACCACGAGCAGTGCCGTCGGGGTGCGGTCCGCGTCCAGGGTGCTGCGCAGCTGCCGCCCGAGCCGGGCGCAGTCCTGCGGGGTCGTCCCGGCCGGCACGACGTGCGTGGTGGCGCGCACGACCGGTGCGGTCCGGTCGCGCAGCCAGCCCGCGATCAGCGCCGGCAGCGGCAGCTGCGGATCGGGGGTCCCCGTGGCCGCCGGCCCGAGCGCGACGACCAGGTCGACGCCGAAGCCACGGAACGTTCCGACGGCGGTGTCCGGGACGTCCGTGGCGTCCGTGCCCGCACCGACGACGACCCACCGTGCCGCGGCACGCAGCTCCGTCCCCACGGCGAGCACGGCGGCGCGCAGGTCGGCGGTCTCGGCGGCCGCGGAGCCGGTCAGCTCGGGAACGAGCAGGGGCGGGGACGGCACGAACGCCGCGGCGATCAACACACGGGCCACCGTAGTCGACCCGACCCGCCGACTCGCGGCCGTGCGACCTGTTTCAATAGTGGGCGGGCGTGGTCTCGGAGCGACCTCCGCGGCCCGACCACGCGAACCAATGCGACCAGGCAGCCGTGCCGCGCGGCAGAGATGAGGACCGATGACCGACCCGAACGCAACCCAGGAATCCCGCGCTCCGAAGCCGGGCGCCCCCAAACCGGGTCGGCAGCGGCCGGCCGCCGAGACCTCGGCTCCCAAACCGCACCCGGCTGCCCATCCCCACCCGCAGCCCACCGTTCCGGCCAGCGATCCGAGCCGGTGGGGCCGCGTCGACGAGGACGGCACGGCGTGGGTGAAGACCGCCGAGGGCGAGCGGTGCATCGGGTCCTGGCAGGCGGGCGACGCCGCCGAGGGTCTGGCCCACTTCGGCCGCCGATACGACGACCTCGCGACCGAGGTGGCAATTCTCGAGTCGCGGCTGAGTTCGGGCACCGGCGATGCGAAGAAGACCCGGGCGGCCGCCCAGGCGCTCGCGGAGTCCCTTCCCACCGCCGCGGTGATCGGTGACCTCGATACCCTCGCCGCACGGCTTGCGGCGATCGTGGCGGACTCCGAGAAGGCGGCTCTCGCCGCGAAACAGGAGAAGGAGCACCAGCGGGCAGCGGCCACCGCCCGCAAGGAGGCCCTCGCGGCGGAGGCCGAGCAGATCGGCGCCGAGTCGACGCAGTGGAAGGCCGCCGGTGACCGGTTGCGGGAGATCCTCGAGGAGTGGAAGACGATCCGCGGCGTGGACCGGAAGGTGGACGACGCGCTGTGGCGGCGTTATTCGAAGGCCCGCGAGGCGTTCAACCGACGGCGTGGCGCGCACTTCGCCGAACTGGACCGTGAGCGTGCCGCCGCACGGGCCCGCAAGGAGGAACTCGTCGCGCGGGCCGAGGACCTGCAGGACTCGACGGACTGGGGGGCGACGGCGGCCGCGTTCCGCGAACTGCTGGCGGAGTGGAAGGCGGCCGGCCGCGCCCCGCGCGAGGCCGACGATCAGCTGTGGAAGCGGTTCAAGGGCGCCCAGGACGTGTTCTTCGCCGCCCGCAACGCCGCCGCCTCGGAGCGGGACGCCGAGTTCGAGGAGAACGCGCGGGCGAAGGAGGCGCTGCTGCAGTCGGCGGCGTCGATCGATCCGTCGGCGGACATCGACGCCGCCCGGGCCCGGCTTCGCGAACTGCAGGACCGGTGGGAGGAGATCGGCAAGGTCCCGCGGGAACGTATGCACGACCTCGAGAGTCGTCTGCGGGCGATCGAGAAGCGGGTCCGCGAGGCCGCCGAGTCCGAGTGGCGGCGCACCGACCCGGAGGCGCTGGCCCGTGCCGCCCAGTTCCGGGAGCGTGTGCGCCAGTTCGAGGAGCAGGCGGCCAAGGCCACCGCGGCGGGCCGCCCGAAGGACGCCGAGAGCGCCCTCGCGCAGGCGCAGCAGTGGCGGGAGTGGGCCGACGCCGCGGAAGGTGCCGTCGGGGAGCGGTGAACCCCGGGCACGACCGAACCCGGACACGACCGAACCCGGACACGACCGAACCGCGAGCACGACCGAGCCCGGACACCACGGTGCCCCCGGCTCGTTCGAGCCGGGGGCACCGTGGTTCGTGCGGTTCCGGGACGATCAGTCGTCGAGCAGGCCCTTGTTCTCGTCCCGGGCGGCGGCGTCCCGCAGCTCCGCCTCGGCGGCGAGCTGGAGCGCGGTGCGCGTCCACACCACCTTCGCCCAGTGGAAGGTGAGCACCATGACGGCGAACCAGCCCAGGATCAGGCCGATGCCCGGTCCCGCTCCCGGGTCGCCGACGGGCAGGGTCTGCCGGGTCCAGATCGAGAGCATGCCGAACACGATCGACACCGCGGAGCCGGCCAGCGCCAGCCACGCCAGCACCCATCGGCGGGTGACGAGCGCCAGGATGGCGAAGATCGAGCCGAAGACCAGGGCGAGCCACACGAAGATGCGGGACGGCAGGGCAATGGATTCGGCGGTCGCATCGGGGGCGAAGGACAGCACCTCCCACCCGTTGGCCGCCCCGGCGTGGGGCAGGCTGAACGAGCCGAGCAGCACGAGCACCCCGACCGCGACGACGAGCGCCCGGGCGCCCGGGTCGATCTCACCGGCGATCTTGCGTTCGGCCGCTTCGAGGTCGGCACGGACTTCGTCCATCGGATCCCTTCCGTCGTTCCCGGCACCGTCGCCGGGGGTCCTGCCCTCGTCGGGGCCGCCCGCCGTCATGCCCCGCATCCCGTCCGGGCCGGAAGCGGTTCGGGCGCACCGATCTGCGGGAGACCGAGTCCGACACCGATGGGTGGTGTCTTGGGTGTGCGGCCCTGCTCGAACCGGTCGCCCGCGCGGGTGCGCCGGTGGGTCAGGATCGGGGTGTCCGCGACGAGATGATGGGGAGCGGCCTCGCTGACCACGACGGTGACGATGTCGCCGGGGCGGACCGCACGGTCGACGTTCCCCTCGGGCCGGAAATGCACGAGCCGGCCGTCCCGGGCGCGACCGCTCATTCGGGCGGTCTCGGCATCCTTGCGGCCCTCCCCCGCGGCGACGAGCAGTTCGACCTGAGCACCCACGAGCGCGCGGTTCCCCTCGAGGGTGATCCGTTCCTGCAGGGCGATGAGTCGTTCGTACCGTTCCTGGACCACGGCCTTGGGCAGCTGGTCGTCCATCTCCGCGGCGGGAGTGCCGGGACGCTTGGAATACTGGAACGTGAAGGCGCTGGTGAAGCGGGCCTTCTCGACGACGTCGAGGGTCTCCTGGAAGTCGTCCTCGGTCTCGCCGGGGAATCCGACGATGATGTCGGTGGTGATCGCCGCGTGCGGCATGGCCGCGCGCACCTTCTCGATGATCCCGAGGAATCGCTCCTTGCGGTACGACCGTCGCATCGCACGCAGGACGCGGTCCGAACCCGACTGCAGCGGCATGTGCAGCTGCGGGCACACGTTCGGGGTCTCGGCCATCGCCTCGATGACGTCGTCGGTGAACTCCGCGGGGTGCGGGGAGGTGAACCGGACCCGTTCGAGGCCCTCGATGTCGCCGCACGCGCGCAGCAGCGCGGCGAACGCGCCCCGGTCCCGGGGCTGCTCGGGGTCGGCGAACGATCGGCCGTAGGAGTTGACGTTCTGCCCGAGCAGGGTCACCTCGAGCACGCCCTCGTCGACGAGCGCGCGGACCTCGGCGAGGATGTCACCGGGCCGGCGGTCCACCTCCTTGCCGCGCAGCGACGGGACGATGCAGAAGGTGCAGGTGTTGTTGCAGCCGACGGAGATCGACACCCACCCGGCGTAGCTGGACTCGCGCCGGGCCGGCAGGGTCGAGGGAAACGCCTCGAGGGATTCGAGGATCTCCACTTCGGCGCGGCGGTTGTGCCGGGCACGATCGAGCAGTGCCGGCAGGTTGCCGATGTTGTGCGTGCCGAACACGACGTCGACCCACGGCGCCTTCTTCACGACGACCTCGCGGTCCTTCTGGGCGAGGCACCCGCCGACGGCGATCTGCATGTCGGGCTTGGCATCCTTGACCGGCCGGAGATGGCTCAGGTTGCCGTAGAGCTTGTTGTCGGCATTCTCACGCACCGCGCAGGTGTTGAAGACCACGAGGTCGGCGGCCGCACCCGGCCCGGCCTTGACGAATCCGGAGTCCTCGAGCAACCCGGACAGCCGCTCGGAGTCGTGCACGTTCATCTGGCAGCCGTAGGTGCGCACCTCGTAGGTGCGGGCGGCGGCCTCGCCGGTCGCGTCGAGGGCGGCCGGGGCGTTGGGGGGTTCACGGTCGATCGATGACACGTCTCAGCCTAGCTCACGGACCCGGCCGGCCCCGCAGTGGGCCGAGGGAAACAACGCCAAGGGAGACAACTTAGTCCATCGCCCGTCGCCGCGGGGCGAACCGGCTCCGGCCTTTCGGCGCCGACCGTAAATTTTCCATTACGCAGTCCGAACTCGGCTTCCGAAAGTTGCTGCACGGCGGCACGGGCAGCATAGGGTTCTGACCATGACACCAGCGGCGGTCGAATCCGAGAAGCCCTCCGGCTCGACGGGCGGCGCACCCCCGATGATCTCGATGTCGGAGGTGCAGAAGCACTTCGGAGCCCTGCACGTGCTGCAGGACATCAATCTGGACGTACCTGCGGGGCAGGTCGTGATCGTGGTCGGGCCGTCCGGGTCCGGCAAGTCCACCCTGTGCCGGACCATCAACCGGCTCGAGCCGATCGACTCGGGTGAGATCCGGGTGGACGGCAAGGTGCTCCCCGCGGAGGGCAAGGCGCTCGCGGCGCTGCGCGCCGACGTGGGCATGGTGTTCCAGTCGTTCAACCTGTTCGCGCACAAGACGATCCTCGAGAACGTCATGCTCGCCCCGGTGAAGGTCCGTCGCAAGGGCAAGAACGAGGCCAAGGAGCAGGCGCTGCAGCTTCTCGACCGGGTCGGCATCGCCAACCAGGCGGAGAAGTACCCCGCCCAGCTCTCGGGCGGGCAGCAACAGCGCGTCGCGATCGCGCGGGCCCTGGCGATGAACCCGAAGGTCATGTTGTTCGACGAACCGACGTCGGCGCTGGATCCCGAGATGGTCCAGGAAGTGCTCGACGTCATGACGTCCCTGGCCCGGGAGGGCATGACGATGCTCGTGGTGACCCACGAGATGGGTTTCGCCCGCAAGGCCGGCAACCGCGTGCTGTTCATGGCGGACGGGCAGATCGTCGAGGACACCGATCCCGACACGTTCTTCACCGCGCCCAAGTCCGCCCGCGCCCAGGATTTCCTCGGCAAGATCCTCAGTCACTGACCCGGCGTCGCTGCCGCATCCGGCGGCACCACCCACAACACGGAGGTACTCGATGAGAATCACCCGCTCGGTTCGCCTGGGCATCGGCGCGATCGCCGTCGCTGTGCTCGCCACCGCGTGTGGCGGAGACGAGCAGCGCAGCGTGTCGCAGTCCGCCGAGAGCGGCTCCCTCGTCGTCGGCATCAAGTTCGACCAGCCCGGACTCGGGTTGCGCAACCCCGACGGCACCTTCAGCGGGTTCGACGTCGAGGTCGCGAAGTACGTCGGGCAGCAGCTGGGGGTGGCGCCGGAGAACATCGAGTTCAAGGAGGCTCCGTCCCCGCAGCGCGAGACGCTCATCGAGAACGGTGAGGTCGACTACATCGTCGCCACCTACTCGATCACCGACGCGCGCAAGGAGAAGGTCGACTTCGCCGGGCCGTACTTCGTCGCGGGCCAGTCGCTGCTCGTGCGGGCCGACAACACCGACATCACCGGACCGGAGTCGCTCAGCGGCGGTAAGCGGCTGTGCTCGGTGGCCGGTTCCACTCCCGCCCAGAACGTCAAGGACACCTACGCGCAGGATGTGCAGCTGCAGGAGTTCGACACGTACTCCGCCTGCGTCGAGGCGCTGCGCAACGGCGCGGTCGACGCCGTGACCACCGACGACATCATCCTCGCGGGTTACGCGGCGCAGTACCCGGGGCAGCTGAAGGTCGTGGGCGAGCCGTTCACCGAGGAGCGCTACGGCATCGGCCTGGCCAAGGGTGACACCGAGTCCCGCACTCTGCTCAACGACGCGATCGAGGAGATGATCGCGAGCGGTGCCTGGCAGGCGGCCCTCGAGTCCACCGTCGGCCCGTCCGGGTACCCGTTGCCGGAGCCGCCGCAGGTCGACCGCTACTGACCGTCCCATGCCGTCCGGCCGGCCCGTGCGACGACTCGTCGCGGGCCGGCCGGACCCCAGTCCCCGATCGGTGGAGTTGACCTGTGGATCTGTTGAGCAAGTACGGCGACGAGTTGATCGACGCCTTCTGGACCACTGTGCAATTGACGGTGCTCTCGGCGATCGGCGCGCTGATCCTCGGAACGATCCTCGCCGGGATGCGCGTGTCCCCGGTACCGGTGGCGCGGGCGGTCGGCACCGTGTACGTGGGGATCTTCCGCAACACCCCCCTGACGCTGATCATCATCTTCTGTCTCTTCGGCTTGTCGCAGACGCTCGGCATCAGCCTGGCACCGCAGTCGTCGCCGACGTTCCTGGTGGACAACAATTTCCGGCTCGCCGTGCTGGGACTGAGCGTGTACACCGCGGCGTTCGTCTGCGAGTCGCTGCGCTCGGGCATCAACACCGTGAACGTCGGGCAGGCCGAGGCAGGCCGCTCCCTCGGGTTGACCTTCGGCCAGAATCTGCGCCTGATCGTGCTGCCTCAGGCGTTCCGTGCGGTGATCGCCCCCCTCGGTAGCGTGCTGATCGCCTTGACCAAGAATTCGACGATCGCGTCCGTCATCGGCGTCTCGGAGGCCTCCCTGTTGATGAAGACCATGATCGAGAACGAGGCGCAGATCTTCGTCATCGGCGGCATCTTCGCCCTCGGCTTCGTGATCCTGACCCTGCCCACGGGCCTGCTGTTCGGCTGGCTGAGCACGCGATTCGAGGTGTCCCGGTGAGCACCGGCCGCGCAACCGTCCTCTACGACGCTCCCGGTCCCCGGGCGCGAACCCTCTACCACGTCGCCTCGGCGGCGGTGGCCGTGCTGCTCGTCGCCGTCGGCTACTTCGTCTACCGGGCGCTCGACGACAAGGGTCAGCTCACCAGCGACAAGTGGGACCCGTTCCTCGAATCGAGTTCGTGGACCACGTACCTGATCCCCGGCATCCGCGGCACCCTCGTCGCCGCGGCGATATCGATCGTGCTCGCCCTGCTTCTCGGGGCCGCACTGGGCATCGGCCGGCTCTCCGATCACCGGCCCGTGCGCGCCGTGTCCGGGTTCGTCGTCGAGCTGTTCCGGGCGATCCCGGTGCTGATCCTGATGATCTTCGCCTACCAGCTGTTCGCCGAGTACCAGGTCTTCCAGTCGGAGTATCTGGCACTGGCGGCGGTGGTCACCGGCCTGACCCTCTACAACGGCTCGGTGATCGCCGAGATCGTGCGTGCCGGCATCCGGTCCCTGCCCCGCGGACAGACCGAGGCCGCTTCGGCGCTGGGCATGCGCAAGAGCCAGATCATGCGCCTGATCCTGCTGCCGCAGGCCGTCACCGCGATGTTGCCGGCGATCGTCTCGCAGATGGTGGTGGCCCTGAAGGACTCCGCACTCGGTTACCTCATCGGCTACGTCGAAGTCGTGCGATCCGGTCAGCAGCTCGGTGCGTTCTTCGGCAACTACCTGCCGTCGCTGCTCGTGGTGGCGGCGATCATGATCGTGCTCAACGGCGCGTTGACGATCCTCGCGACCCGGCTCGAACGTCGCCTGCGCACCGGGCGCAAGAACCGGGCCGCGATGCCGGAGGCCGACGAGAACGCGCCCGACAACGTGCTGTCCGGCATGACCGTGCCCGGGGTGGACATCACGAGCGACCACGACAAGCGCCGGTAACGCGTCAGTCGGCGGCGAATTCGCCGGGCCCGGAATCGTGCCCGGCGAGTTCGTTGCGGACCACCTCGAAGGCCAGGCCCTGCGGGTATCCCCGGCGGGCGAGCATGCCGACCAGCCGTCGCACCACCTTGTCCCGCTCCGCAGCGATCTCGCGCCGGTCGCCCTCCGTGGGCAGCGGCGGTTGGGTGCGCAGCTTCTTGCGCACCAGTTCGGTGGCACGGGCGCGCTCGTCGTCGCCGTCGATCTGCTCGAGTGCCTCCGCGGCCTCGACCTGCCCGATTCCCTTGCGGCGCAGCTCCATGGCCAGGGCACGTTTGCCCTTCCCGGCGTACAGGTGGCGGGAGCGTACCCACTGCTGGGCGAACTCGGCGTCGTCGACGAGACCGACCTCCGTCAACCGGTCGAGGGTCCGCTCGGCGACGTCCGCGGCGAAGCCCTTCTGTTCGAGCTTCGCGGCGAGTTCGGCGCGGCTGCGAGCCCGGTCGGTCAGCAGACGGAGGCACAGGTCCTTGGCCTGTGCCTCTGTTCCACCACCGGGCCGGTCGCCGCCGCGCCGGTCACCGCGACGGGAGTCGCCGTCCAATGCCCTACTCAGAAGTCGGCGGGCTCGTCGGCGTTCTCGGCGGTGATATCCGCCCCGATCCCGAGCTTCTCCTTGATCTTCTTCTCGATCTCGTCCCGGATGTCGGTGTTCTCGAGCAGGAACTTGCGGGCGTTCTCCTTGCCCTGACCGAGCTGATCGCCCTCGTAGGTGTACCAGGAGCCGGACTTGCGGATGAAGCCCTGCTCGACACCCATGTCGATGAGCGAGCCCTCCTTACTGATGCCGTGGCCGTAGAGGATGTCGAACTCGGCCTGCTTGAAGGGCGGCGACACCTTGTTCTTGACGACCTTGACGCGGGTGCGGTTGCCCACCGCATCGGAGCCGTCCTTGAGGGTCTCGATGCGCCGCACATCCAGTCGCACCGACGCGTAGAACTTCAAAGCCTTACCGCCGGTGGTCGTTTCGGGTGAATTGTGAACCATTACACCGTCGACGAAGTAGTTGTGGTTGCCCTCGACCTCGATATCGAAACGGCTCATCGACCGGGTCGGCGGCTTCACGTGCACGTCGAGCACACGCGAGGGGACGAGCCGCTGAGTCGGCTCCACGAATTCGGGAGCCACGATGCCGAGACCGCGGAAGCGGGGCAGCAACTTGTACTCCATCGAAGGGGCCATGTACGGCGCAACGATCTCCTGGAACTTCGCGGAGGCCGACGTGGAGAAGACCAGCACGGCCTTCTGCGCGGCGCCGGCGAGTCGCAGCCGAACGTCGAGTCCGTGGACATCTCGCAGGTAGTCGCGCAGACGTGCGCGCGAGCCCTCGCTCATGGCCTCCACACAGATCTCGATACGGCCACTTCCATCCTCGGTACGCTGCTGCACTCCCTTGGAACGCACAGAGAACGACCCGTCGTCCATGTACCAGACCGCCAGCGCAAGCGGTGTGAGCGACTTCAGATACTCCTCCGAGAGAAACTTCTTGCCGTCCCCGAGGTACACGGCGCGCTGCAGCTCCGCCAGCTCGGGCAGCGGCGTGAAGTCGACGAACTTCGCACCCTTGTCGTTCTCCCGCACGGAGTGCCCGATGTTGCCGAGCAGATTCGTCTTCCAGTCGAGGTACGCGTGTTGCGCAGGACCGTGCCCCATGCGGAAGCGAACGCCGTTGCGGTCACGCCGGTTCGGGGAGAGATTGCCGTCCCCCATCAACGAGCCCAGGACGATCTGGAACTGCTGGTCGCTCAGGCGATGCGGTTCCATCGAGAGGACGCGGTCACCGGCGATGATCTCACCGGCAGGGGTCCACCCTCCCGGTGTACGGATGAGATGGTTCGGAGTCGCGGCGAACTGAGACCGACCGTTCCCTCCGGACTTCTCCACAGTGAACTGCAGGAAATGGTCGGCACGGCCGTTGTCGAACCAGTTCACGATCCGGCGCGGCACGATGCTGTCGGTGTCGGGATCGTAGGACATCACCTCGACGTCCATCTTCTGGTTGACGATCTTGCCGATCTTCTCCGTCGTGCCGTCGGCCAGCTGGACCCGGGTGCCGTAGGAGAAGCACCCGAACATGACGCCGATCTTCTCGCGCAGCTGGTTGATGAAGATCGCGGTGGTGCCGGAGTTGTTGAGCGCGCCGGTCATCTTGCGCAGTGCCTGGCTCATCAGGCGGGCCTGCAGTCCGACGTGGCTGTCACCCATCTCGCCCTCGATCTCGGCGCGCGGCACCAGGGCCGCCACCGAGTCGACCACGATGATGTCGAGCGCGCCGGAACGGATCAGCATGTCCGCGATCTCGAGTGCCTGCTCACCGGTATCCGGCTGCGACACGAGCAGGGCGTCGGTGTCGACGCCGAGCTTGCGGGCGTACTCCGGATCGAGAGCGTGCTCGGCGTCGATGAAGGCCGCGATGCCGCCGGCGGCCTGGGCGTTGGCGACCGCGTGCAGCGCGACCGTCGTCTTACCGGACGATTCCGGGCCGTAGATCTCGACGACCCGTCCGCGCGGGAGGCCACCGATGCCGAGCGCGACGTCGAGTGCGATCGAGCCGGTCGGGATCACGGCGATGGGCTGGCGGGACTCCTCCCCCAGGCGCATCACCGAGCCCTTGCCGAAGCTCTTGTCGATCTGCGCGAGCGCCAGTTCGAGCGCCTTGTCGCGATCGTGTGCCTGTGGTGCCATCGTGGTCCCCTTTTCGAGTCTCGTCTTGCTTGCCGATGACGTTAGAGTCCGGCACCGACAAGTTCGCCGTCCCGACCGGCGAGCGGCCGGATCTGTGGATGAATCGGACGCCTGTGGACTACTTCTCCACCACCCGCGCCCCAGCATAGGCGAACAATTGTTCGAACGGAACGGCGCGGCGGTTCACCGGCGTGCGGGCGGGACGTCGAATTCGTCGCACAGGGCCCGCCACACCTCGCGGGGTTCCTGCCCGGCCTCGATGGCCTCGGCGGCGGTGTGCCCGCCGAGGGAGAGCAGGACGTGGTCACGGAGCAGGGCGTCGCCACGCATCTGCCCGAACTCGTTGCGGACATACTCGTGGAATTCGGTCAGTCGCACCCGAGCCACGGTAGTCGCTCTCCGGCGTGGGCCCCGGCGCCCGGCGCCTGTCCCATCACCGCGCCCGCGTCACCGCACCCGCGTCACCGTACCTCGGGCACGACGCCGCGGCAGACGGCGATCGGGTCCTCGACCTGCGCTGCCGTCGCGGCGGCCAGGCGCGCCGACCGGGCGAAGCGCGGCTCGGCCAGCACGGTGTCCACAGCCGCCCGCAGTGCGCCCGGCTCGAGTGGCCGCACGACGACCGCGCTGCCCTGCCGGGCGGCCCGATTGGCCAGTTCCCACTGGTCGCCGCCGCCGGGCACCACCACGGCGGGCACCCCGGCGCTCAGCGCCTTGGCGAGCATCCCGTGCCCGCCGCCACACACCACCACGTCGGCCTGCTCGAGCAGCAGGTCCTGCCGGCCGTGCCCGGCCACGACACCGTCCGGCCAGGCCCGCTCGGGCGGCTCGAGCATCGCGACGACGATCCGCATCCCGGAGCCGCCGAGACCCGCGCACACGGCGTCGAGCAGGCCGGGCACGCCGGTGGCCGCGGTGGACGGCGCCACCATCACCAGGGGTCCGTCGCCGGCGGGCGGCTCCAGGACCTCGCGGGTGGGTTCCCACAGCAGCGGGCCCACGACGTGCGCCTGCGCGGGCCAGTCCGGTCGCGGCACCTCGAGGGCCGGAAGCGTGGCGACGAGCCGGGCTGCCGGTCCCGGATCCCGCGCGGCCAGGCCGATCCCGACGCGCGCCTGCGCCCGTTCGCGCTCCCCCTGCCGAATCGAGCGGGCGGTCGCCGCCCGCAGCACCGCGTCCCGCGCCCGGCCGCGCAGGCCGGTGCCGGGGGCGAGACCGCTCCCGACGGGCGGCAACCCCCGCGAGGGCAGATACAGCGGATGGGGCGACAACTCCACCCACGGGATGCCGAGACGTTCCGCGGCCATGCCGCCGCCGGCGGTGAGGACGTCCGAGACGACGAGATCGGGAAGCAGGGCGCTGAGCCCGGGCAGCATCTCCGCCGCGATGTGCGCGGCGCGGGCATGGATGCGGGCGCCGGCATCGGCATCGTCGTCCTCCGGGCGCGGCGCCAGGCCGGCGAGCGGGGCCAGGGTCACGCCGTCGAGGTCCAGGCCCAGCCACCGCTCGCCGGTGAACAGAACCGGGTCGTCGCCCGCCTCGGCCAGCCGCAGGCTCAGGGCTATCGCGGGGATCGCATGCCCCGCGTCCGGCCCGGCCACCACTGCCACTCGCATCGATTCAGACTGCCACACCGGGTTCCCGCACTCTGCGGACAGCGAGGATCGGGCCGGCGGCGGGGCACCCGGACGTGCCGATCCCGTCGGCCCGCCCGGACGGTGCGACGAGGTCGTCGCAGGCGGGCACGTCGACGAGCACGCAGCGTGGCACCGTCCCCAGCCGACGTTCGTCGCGCACGCGCCCGTGATGCCGGGTCCGGCGGACGGCCGCTCCCCCACAGCGAGCGGGCAGGTCCCCGCACGGGTGGCTTCTTCGACGGTCGGCTCACCGATCGGTGGTCGGTCCCTTCGAAGACGGGTATGGCGGTCGCTTCCGGTGATCACTCCGTTCCGGTCGCCCCGGGCGAGCGGCCTTTCAGGGATACGCCGACCAGAACTGGAGCACCTGTTCGCGGGTGGTGACCGTTCCGTTCTCGATGATCAGCAGTTCGTTCCGGTCGAACGTGTAGCGCACAGGTCCCGACACGACCGTGAATCCGGCGGCGTCCGGGACGGCATCGGCCAGCTCGATGTCGGCGCCGTCGCCGAGTCGCAGACCCTTGTAGTAGAGGCCGTCGAAGCCGTTGCGGCACACCAAGACCCGAGATTCCGAAGTGCGCGCCACCGCGACGGCCTCGTCGGCAGCGTTGCAGCGCGGCCCGATGTCGTCGTCGAAGCCCCGGATACCTGCCTGCGCGACGGGGATGCGGTCCGGGCGGCTCTGTGGCGCGGCGGTGGTCGTCGGTGCGAGGGCGGAGGTGGTGATGTCGGTGATCTCCGCCGTGGCCGGGACGGACACCGAAGGAAGCGTGGCCGGGCCGGGGGTGTCGACCCGTCCGGTGGCCGAGATGCCGGCCCGCACGTCCGCGTCCTGCGAGCCGTCGCGGGCGAGCAGGATCCCGGTCAGTGCCCCGGCCAGCGTGACAGCCGCCACCACGCCCAGCAGCACGAGCAGCGGCCGCGGAGAACGCGCCCCCGGATGTCCGGACGCGGCAGGGGGCCCGGGAGACACCGGGGTGGCGGTCGACGCGGCGGAGACCGTCCGCGTCGGCTCGGTGACCGGCTCGTCGAGAGCGGCGCGCGCGGCTGCGGCCAGCGCGCCGCACGTGGGGAAACGATCCTCGGGCCGCTTGGCCATCGCGCGGGCGATCACCGCGTCGAGCGCGGGTGGTAGCTCGGGCCGCGCCGCGGTGGGACGTGGCGGGGCCAGATGCAGATGTGCGTGGACCAGATGCGCCGCCTCGGTTCCCGGGAAGGGGGGCCGCGCCGTGAGCAACTGATAGAGCGTGCACCCCAGGGCGTAGACGTCGGTGCGAGGGCCGGGCGGCCGTCCCTCGATCTGCTCCGGGGAGGCGTACTGCAGGCTGGCGACGAGGTTGCCGGTCTCGGTGACCGCCGTGCTGCCGAGACTCTTGGCGATCCCGAAGTCCGCGAGCAGGACGCGCTCCGGTTCACTTCCGCTGCTCGGGGCGAGCAGGATGTTCGCGGGCTTGACGTCGCGGTGCAGCACACCGTGCGCATGCGCGTGATCGAGTGCCCGAGCGGTCTCGGACACGATGCGCACGGCGCGCGCCGGACGCATCGGCCCCTCTCGCAGAGCGCCCACCGCATCGGTGCCGTCCACGTACTGCATCGCAATCCACAACTGGTCGCCGACGTTGCCGCGGTCGTACACGGTGACGATGTTGGGATGTTCGAGCCGCGCGACGTGATCGGCCTCCCGGAGGAACCGGCTGCGGTTGCCGGGATTCGCGTTCGCCGACAGGTCGAGCAGCTTCAGTGCAACGAAACGCGGCAGGTTGGGATGCCGCGCCAGGTAGACGCTGCCCATGCCCCCGGTCGCGAGGCGGCGTTCGATGCGGTACCCGGCGAACACGGAACCGGGCTGCAATTCTCCCACGGTGTCGTCCACTCCCGAGTCCGTCGTGGCGCCCGCCCGACGGCCGTCTCAGAATATCGCGCACCGACGCAGGACCCGCACCCGAATGCTCCGAATCGGATCGCGGTGCTAACCGATGTCGCCCGAGGCGCGGCAGCGTCGCCCGCACCCGGCGTCGGTGGCCCGGTCGGCGGCAGGTGATCACGAGGGCACGAGGCACGCAGCCACCTGGCCGGTTCTGCCCGGCTGCCGGAGCCGGGCAGAACCGTGGGGTCAGCCCGCGTGCAGGAAGGGGTAGTCGGTGTAGCCCTCGGCGCCCGACGAGTAGAACAGCGCCGATTGCGGCTGGTTCTCCGGGTGCTCCCCCGCCCACCGCTCGACCAGGTCCGGGTTGGCGAGGACCGCCCGGCCCACGGCCACGGCATCGGCGTGGGCGGCCTCGATCAGCTCCACCGCTTCGTCCCGGGTGGTCGGCGAGCCGAAGCCGCTGTTGCCGATCAACTTGCCGCCGAACCGCCGGCGCAGCTCCTGCACCAGTTCGCCGGCCGGTTCCTTGTGCAGCACGGAAAGGTATGCCAGGCCCAGTGGACGCAGTCGATCGAGGAGGGCGCCGTAGGTGGCGAGGACGTCGTCGCGGTCGGTCTCGTAGGCGTCCTGGATGTTGTGCTCGGGCGAGATCCGCAGTCCGACCCGGCCGGGGCCGATGGCCGACGCCACCGCCGTGACCACTTCGACGACGAAGCGGGCCCGGTTCTCCGGAGAGCCGCCGTACTCGTCCGTACGCTGATTGGCGGCCGGTGAAAGGAACTCGTGCAGCAGGTAGCCGTTGGCGCCGTGGATTTCCACCCCGTCCAGCCCGGCCTCGATCGCCCGCCGCGCCGCGGCGACGAAGTCCTCGACGATCCCGCGCGCTTCGTCGGTGGTCAGCGCGTGCGGTATCGGGTACGGCTGCTTGCCCTTCTCGGTGTGTCCCACGCCGTCGATCGCAATCGCGCTCGGAGCGACGACCCGTCGGCCGCCGTTCACGTCGGGGTGGGTCACGCGTCCGCCGTGCATCACCTGCATCACGATGTGGCCGCCGCGGGCGTGCACCGCGTCGGCCACCCGTCGCCAGCCGGCCACCTGCGCGTCGGTGACGATTCCCGGCTGGCCGACGAAGGCCTGCGACTCGTGGTTGGGGTAGGTGCCTTCGGTGATGATCAGCCCCACGCTCGCCCGCTGCCGGTAGTGCTCGACCACCAGGTCGCCGGGAACACCCGACGGTCCGGACCGCAGCCGGGTCAGCGGGGCCATGACGACCCGATTGGCGAGCTCGAGATCTCCGAGAGTGACGGATGTGAACAGGTCCATGGCAGGGGCAACGGGTGCGGGCACACCTGCGATTCCCGATCGGAGTGCGGCAGGTGTCACACCGGTCGCTGCCGGGGTCAGTCCGGCACGTCAGCCAGCACGTCACCGGCGACGGCGAGCGCCCTGGCCCGGTCACCGGGTACGAGTCCGATCCGGGTGCGGCGGTCGAGGATGTCGTCGACATCCAGGGCGCCCTCGTGGGTGACCGCGAACTCGAGTTCCGCCCGGCTGACGTCGAGTCCGGGGGCGATCGGCTCGAGCGCGTGCGGACCCGCGGCGAGCAGCGCAGCTTCGGTTCCGTAACGCCGCACCAGGTTCGGCGGGGCCGCGACGGTGCGCAGCACGCCGGGCGGGGCTGCGCCGACGAGGGCAAGCCGCGTGGTGCGGCACGGTCCGGCGCGCAGCCCGGCGGCCTCGACCGCCGCGTCGACGGCGTCCTGCGCCATCCGCCGGTAGGTGGTGAGCTTGCCCCCGACGATGCCGATCGGACCGTGCTCGGACCGCACGACGGCGTGCCGGCGTGACAGGTCCGCGGTGGCGTCCCCGATTTCGGTGCCCGGTGCGGACGAGTCGAGCAGCGGCCGCAGTCCCGCGAAGGCCCCGAGGACGTCGTTGCGGGTCAGGGGTGTGGCGAGGGCCGTGTTGGCGGTGTCGAGGAGAAAGTCGATCTCGTTGTCGGTGGCCTGCGGGACGTCCGGCAGCGGGCCGGGCGCCGGCTCGTCGGTCAGACCCAGGTAGATCCGGCCCGACTGGGCGGGCAGCGCGAAGACGAATCGGTTGGTGGCACCGGGAATCGGCACGGTCAGCGCGGCGGTCGGGTTGCCGAGGGCGGTGGCGTCGAGGACGAGGTGCGTGCCGCGGCTGGGCCGTAGCCGGATCGAAGGATCGACCTGTCCGGCCCACACGCCGGCCGCATTGATCACGGCGGCGGCCGCCACCCGGATCTCGGTGCCGGTGAGCATGTCACGCAGGACGGCGCCGCCGGCGGTGACGGACTGCGCGTCGACGCGGGTGAGGATGCGGGCGCCGTGGGAGGCGGCGGTGCGGGCGAGCGCGACGACGAGCCGGGCGTCGTCGACGAGCTGACCGTCGTACGCGAGCAGGCCCCCGCGCAATCCGTCGCGCCGGACGGCGGGCACCAGGCCGGCGACGCGTCCCGCGCCGATGCGACGCGAGCGCGGCAGCACCGCGGACGGGGTGTGCGCGGAGACGCGCAGGGCGTCGCCGGCCAGAAACCCGGCGCGCACGAGTGCGGCCTCGCCGCGTCCCACCGACGGCAGCAGCGGCACCAGCTGCGGCATCGCCCGCACCAGGTGCGGCGCCGTGTGGGTCATGAGGATGCCCCGCTCGACGGCGCTCTCGCGGGCGATGCCGATGTTCCCGGTGGCGAGGTAGCGCAGTCCGCCGTGGACGAGCTTCGAGCTCCACCGGCTCGTGCCGAAGGCGAGATCGTGACGTTCGACGAGGACGACGCTCAGGCCGCGCGACGCCGCGTCGAGGGCGGCGCCCGTGCCGGTGACACCGCCGCCGACGACGAGCACGTCGACGGTGGGGTCGGCGGCGAGGTCGTCGAGTTCCCGGCGTCTGCGGGCGGCGTCGAGGGCACTGGAGGCAGGTCCGGTCACGGTCGATCCTCTCCGGCAGGTGCGAGGTAGGTGTCCACGGCGTGCGCCAGCTCGGTCAGCAGTGCCTCGCGGTCGACCACCTCGGCGATCATCCCGGCGGACTGCACGACCGACTGGGCGGTGAGCAGTACGAACGCGGCGAGCGCACGGACGTCGCCGCTGCGGACGGTGCCGTCGCGCTGACCGCGGGTGAGCGCACCGGTCAGCACCTCGAGGACCGCGTTCTGGCTGGTGCCGAGCCGGTCCACGATGTACGTCATGAGCAGGTCCGGATCCGATCGGAGGATCTTCTCGAACAGCGGGTGCGCGCCGATCTCGTCGACGGCCGTCACGACGGCCCGTACGATCCGCGGCCGGACGGGTCCCTCGCCGTCGAGATCCGGGAGTACGGCGCGGATCTCCCGGGTGAGCAGGTCCGCGACCAGGGCACGGGTGTCGGGCCAGCGGCGATAGACCGTGGGGCGGCTGACACCGGCGCGGCGTGCCACCTCGGCGAGGGTGGTGCGCCGCAGTCCGAAGTCGAGCAGGCAGGAGCGGGTGGCGTCGAGGATCTGATCCTCGACGGTCGTTGCCGGCGCACCCGACGACCGGAATTCTTCGTTACGGATAGACATTGTATGTAACACTGTAACGCATGACTGTGAGCTTCACACCCCGCCATCCGTCCGCTGCCGCCGAGATGGAGTGGGACGCGTGGGGTACGGCGGATCGCCGGAAGGAACTCGGCGACGGCGTCCGCACCCTGCTGCAGCAGGCCCTCGGCGTGGACACCCACCGGGCCCCGTCCCTGGCCGAGAGCGCGGTGCGACTCCTCCCCTCCCGCCTGGACACGCGGCACCGCCACGGCCTCGGCCGCATCGTCGGCCCCGGGCACGTCGGCGACGACGACGCGGCCCGCCTCCGTCACGCCGGCGGCAAGAGCACCCTCGACCTGCTGCGACGACAGGACCCGGGACCGCAGGATGCTCCCGACGCGGTGGTGCGGCCCGGCAGCCACGACGAGGTACTCGCCGTACTCGACTACTGCGCCGGCGAGGCGATCGCCGTCGTCCCGTTCGGCGGCGGCACCAGCGTCGTCGGCGGCCTGGACCCGGTGCGCGACGGATTCGACGCCGTCGTCGCCGTGGACCTGCAACGGATGAATGCGCTCACCGATCTCGATCCGGTCTCCGGCGTGGCGACGCTGCAGGCTGGCGCCACCGGACCACAGGTCGAGGAACTGCTCGGCGCCCACGGCTTCTCGCTCGGGCACTTCCCGCAGAGCTTCCGCCACGCGACCGTGGGCGGGTTCGCCGTGACCCGGTCCTCCGGCCAGGCATCGGCGGGCTACGGCCGGTTCGAAGACATGGTCGAGCATCTCGTCGTCGCGACGCCGAGCGGTACCGTGCGCGCAGGGCGCGCGCCGGCCTCGGCCGCCGGACCGGACCTGCGGCAGTTGTTCCTCGGCTCCGAGGGACTGTTCGGCATCGTCACCGAGGTCGGCGTGCGAATCCACCCGGTCCCCGCCGCGGTCGCCCGTCGCGCCTGGTCGTTCCCCGACTTCGCCACCGGTGCGGACGCCCTGCGCACCCTGGTGCAGACCGGCGCCGTCCCCACCGTGCTGCGTCTGTCGGACGAGTCCGAGACCGCCGTCAATCTCGCGCTGCACGAACACATCGGTTCGACCGCCCCCACCGGCTGCCTGGCCGTGACCACCGTCGAGGGCACCGCGGACCACGTGCGAGCCCGCGCCGCCGAGGTCGATGCCCTGCTCGCAGCCACGGGCGGCACCGACCTCGGCGAAGAACCGGCCCGGACCTGGGAGGACGGCCGGTTCGACGCACCGCACCTGCGCGACGCGCTGCTGGGGGCCGGGGCGCTCGCCGAGACCCTCGAAACCGCCACCACGTGGAGTAATCTGGCGCGGTTGCGGACCGCGGTGACCGACGCGCTCACCGCATCGCTGCAGGATCAGGGCACCCCGCCTCTGGTGCTGTGTCACATCTCGCACACGTACCCCACCGGGGCATCCCTGTACTTCACCGTCGTGTGCGCACAGGCGGACGATCCCCTCGCGCAGTGGTCGGCAGCCAAACGCGCCGCCACGGACGCGATCGTGACGGCCGGCGGCACGGTCACCCACCATCATGCCGTCGGCCGGGACCACCGGCCCTGGATGGCCGAGGAGATCGGCACACTCGGCACCGGCCTGCTGCGTGCGGTCAAGGACGCAATCGACCCGCGCGGCATCCTCAACCCTGGGAAGCTGCTGCCGTGATCGAATCCGTCACCGTCCTGACGAATCCGGCCGCGGGTCCGCGTACCGCGCGCGCGACCAGGGCTGCCACGACCCGGTTGCGCGAACGGGGCCTGCACGTCACCGAGATCGCCGGCGACACCCCGCAGCATTCGCTCGAACTGGTCCGGCGCACCGTGGCCGCCGGTACCGGGGCACTCGTCGCGGTCGGCGGGGACGGGCTCGTCTGGCTCGCCTGGCAGGCACTCGCGCAGAGCGGCATACCGCTCGGCATCGTCCCGGCCGGGACCGGGAACGATCTGGCCCGCGTCCTGCAGCTGCCGTCGGACCCGGTGGCCGCGGCCGACGTGGTCGCCGACGGGTCGACGCGGACGATCGATCTCGGCCGGGTCCGGGCGGCCGGCCGGCCGGACCACTGGTTCGGCACCGTGCTCGCCAGCGGCTTCGACTCACTGGTCACCGACCGCGCCAACCGGATGCGGCGGCCGCGCGGCCGACTGCGCTACAACGTCGCGATGGTCGCGGAACTGGCGCATCTGCGCTTGCTGCCGTACCGCATCACGCTGGACGACGGCGACCTCGAGGTGGCGGCGACGATGGTGGCCGTGGGCAACGCCTCGACCTACGGGGGCGGCATGCGCATCGCCCCGGCCGCACGTCTCGACGACGGCCTCCTCGACATCGTGATCGTGACCTCGGCCAACAGGACCCGCCTGCTGCGCCTGTTCCCGACCGTCTATCGCGGCACCCATGTCGAGCTGGACGAGGTGACCGTACGCCGCACCCGGCGAGTCCGGCTCGAATGTCCCGGCATCTCCGCCTACGCGGACGGCGAGCCGCTCGGCCCGCTGCCCGTCGACGTGGAGGCCGTACCCGGAGCCGGAGTCGTCCTCGTGCCCGGTGCTCAGCCCCCGAACGTGTAGAGCTCGAAACCGGCGGCCTGGTCGAAGCCGGGCAGCGCCGCGGTGGCCGACTCCACCTGCGCCCGGGCCTGGTCGATCACCGGGTCGGCCGCGAGCGCCTCGAGGTAGCGGCGATGCTCGGCGAGGGACGCGACGCCGGCCTCGACCGTGTCGGTGACGTCCACCGCGTGAGTCGGAGACGTCGTGTTCACCGCGACCCACCGCACCCCGGGCCACGGCGGCAGCCCCTGCTCGGCCAGCTCCGGGAAGATCCATTCGTTCGCCGCGTCGGCGACCGCGTCGAGCACGCTCAGTCCCAGGGCCCGATGGTCGGCACTGTTGAGGACACCGGGAAACCACGTGAGCCCGAAGTGGCCGGTCACCACCATCTCGGGACGGTGCCGCCGGATCGCCGCCGCAAGATCGCGACGCAGGTCCGGCCCGGCCACCAGGCGGCCGTCCGGGTGCCCGAGGAACTCCACCACCTCGACTCCGACGACGCGAGCCGACGCCCGCTCCTCCTGCTCACGCAGCGGCCCGCACTCGGCCGGCGGCAGACCCGCGATGCCGGCCTCACCGCTGGTCGCCAGCACGTACCGCACGTCCTTGCCCTGGCGGGTCCACCGCGCCACCGCCGAGGCCGCACCGTACTCGATGTCGTCCGGGTGCGCGGCGATCACGAGCGCACGCTGCCAGTCCTCGGGTACCGGTTCCATTCCTCTACTATCGCCGATCCCGGTGCGCCGGTGGGAGCCTCGCGCATACTGGATGTCGTGTCGTGGTCCGGACTCGTCGAAGCAGCGCTCGACGTGCATCTGACCACGACGGCTGCCGCCGTGGTGTTTGTCGTCCTCGCCGTCGGCGGTTTCACCGCGCTCGTCGCACGCCGTAGCCGCCGATGGCTCGTCGTGTGGGTTCCCGTGGCCGTCGTGTCCACGGTTGTGCTCGTGCTCGCGGCGGCCGTGCTCGTCGAGCAGGTGTGGCGACCGTTTCCGGACCGACTGCCGCGCTCGGTGTACGTGTGGTCCGGCCTGGCCGTCCTGGCAATCGCGCTCGGCGCCGGCCGCTGGGTCGTCCGGCACCGGGACCGGCGACCGCTGGCCGCGGCCGGTCTCGTCGTGGCCGTCGTAGCGGTGGTGGTGGCCGCCGCGGGGCAGGTCAACGCGGTGTACGACGCCTACCCGACGGTGCGTGCGGCTCTGGGTCTGAGCAACTACCGCACGGTGCCGCTCGCCGAGGCCTTGGGCTCGGCGGCGGCGACGATCGACCGGCGACCTCTGTCGGAGAACTGGACACCGCGCGGCGACCTGCCGGAAACCGGGGCGGTGACGACCGCACGGATACCGGGCGCTGTCTCCGGATTCCGTGCGCGGGACGCACGAATCTACCTCCCCCCGGCGTACTTCGCCGACCCGCGACCCGAACTGCCCGTGCTGGTGCTGCTGGCCGGCCAGCCCGGTGGCACCGAAGACTGGCTCGTCGGCGGACGGTTGACGCAGATCATGGATGCCTACGCGGCGGAGCACGACGGCCTCGCACCCGTCGTCGTGCTGGCCGACGGAACCGGCGGGCAGTTCGACAACCCGCTGTGCGTCGACTCGCATCTCGGCAACGTCGCGACGTACCTGACCGTCGATGTGCCGGCCTGGGTGCGCAGGCAACTGCAGGTCGACCCGGATCCGTCCGGATGGGCGATCGGCGGCTTCTCCTACGGCGGGACGTGCGCCCTGCAACTGGCGACCACCCGGCCCGACGTCTACCCGACCTTCCTCGACCTGTCGGGGCAGGCGGAACCCACCATCGGAGACCGGGACCGCACCGTCCGGGAGGTATTCGGCGGCGACGCGGCCGCCTTCGCGCGCAACAACCCGGCCGAGTTGCTGACGCGTAACCGGTACCCCGGATCGGCGGGTGTCTTCGTCGTCGGTCTCGACGACCGCGAATATCGCTCCGGGCTGGAGCAGCTGACGACAGCGGCCGCGGCCGCCGGAATGGACGTCCACCTGACGGAGCTTCCCGGCGCACACAGCTTCGCGGTGTGGTCCGCCGGATTGGAGAAGGAGTTGCCGTGGCTCAGCCGACGACTCGGCCTCGTCGCTCGATGACGGCGCGTGCCGGTGGGGTGCTGCGCCGGGCTCCGGTGTCCCTGACCCTGCTCGCGGTGTTCTGGGTGGCCGGACTCGTCACTGGTTCGGTGCTGCACGGCCCGTCGCGCGAGTTGGCCCTCCAGATCTCGCTGGGTACCGGCAGCATCGGCGAAGGCCGCGTATGGGTGCTGTGGACCTCCGGGCTGTTCGCCTCCGGTCTCGGCGAGTACATTCTGGCGACTGCGGCGATCCTTGCGGTGGCCGTGCCCGTCGAGAACCGGATCGGTGCCGGCAGGTTCGCGGTGGCCGCCGTGGTCTCGCAGGGCGCAGGTGCCACGCTCGCGCTCGTCGTGGCGCTGCTCGCGTCCTCCGTACCGAACTCGTGGGGATTCGAACTGCACGGTCACCTGATCGAGGACCCACTGCCGTGGATCCTGGGCGCCCTGCTCGCGGCCACCGCGGGGATGGGCACTCTGTGGCGTCGCCGTATTCGCACACTGGTGCTGGTGTTCCTCGTCACGACCGCGCTGTTCGCCGGCCACCTGCAGGACGTCACGCGCCTCTGCGCGGCGCTGACGGGGTTTTTCCTCGGTCCGGTGCTGTTCGGGCGGGCCGCCCGCGGTCCGGCACTCGGCGGCACGGTGCGGGAGCGCCGCACCCTGGTGGCGCTCGTCGTGGCGGCGAGCGTCCTCGGGCCCGTCCTCGCGGCGTTCTCGCCACACGCCATCGGCCCGCTGTCCGCGCTGCGCGAGCTGTTCGACCAGGTCCCCTATACCGCACGGGAGCTGGTCGACGTCTGCGCGGACCCGGCTCTGCGTGACGAGTGCCGCAAGGGGCAGCAGGCGCTGCGCTTGTCGGGCATCGGGCCCCTGGTGATGAACCTCATGCCGTCGGCGGTGCTACTGGTCGGGGCGGAGGGTCTGCGTCGCGGGCGCCGCGTCGCCTGGCTCCTGTCGGTATGGGGACACGTCGCACTGATCGCCGTGGCCGCAGTGAGCGTGATCGTGCAGATCACCGAGCAGGACGAGACCCGCTCACTGCTGTACGGCGCGCGCCGCAGCAGCTCGGTCTCCATGGAACTCGCACCGCTGCTCGCCCTTGTCGCGGTGCTCGTGCTGCTGCTGGCGACCCGGCGGTTGTTCGGCGTGCAGGCACCGCGCGGCACCTATCCCCGCGTGTGGCTGGGCACCGGGGCCGCCGCAGGCGTCGCCCTCGTCACCTATGTGGCGCTGGGAACGCTGCTCTCCGACGACTTCGACCGCGATCCGGGCATCGGCACGCTGCTGCGCGACGCGCCGCGACGGCTCGTGCCGCCTGTGTACCTGCAGTTGTTCGAACCCCCCGTACTGCCGCTGACGTCACCCGCCACACTGCTGTTCGAGTGGGTCGGAGTGCTCGTGTGGGTCACATTCTGCATGCTGATGCTCCGCAGCTTCGTGGTCCCCGCCGTCGGGCACGATCCCCGCGACGAGCTTCGCGTCCGTGCGCTGCTGCACCGCCCGGGGGGTAGTTCCCTGTCCTGGATGACCACGTGGAGCGGCAACCGGTACTGGTTCACCGCCGACGGCCGGCACGCCGTCGCCTACCGGGTGCACTCGGGTGTCGCGCTGACCACCGGTGACCCCGTGGGCAATCCGGCCGACCTCGAGCGGGCGGTCGACGAGTTCGCCACGTACTGTCTCGGCAACGGCTGGACCCCGTGCTTCTACTCGGTCGGGGAGGACACCGCCGCAATCGGCCGGGGTCACGGCTGGAGCTGCCTGCGGGTAGCCGAGGAGACGGTCGTGGCATTACCCGGCCTCGCCTTCAAGGGCAAAAAGTTCCAGGACGTGCGCACCGCCCTCAACCGCGCCGTCAAGGACGGAGTGCAGGCACGGTGGACGACGTTCGCCGAGGCTCCGCTGGCGGTGACGGAACAGATCGTGGCGATCTCCGAGGAGTGGGTCGCCGACAAGGGCCTCCCCGAGATGGGCTTCACCCTCGGCGGCCTCGAAGAACTGCGCGACCCGGAGGTGCGACTGCTCCTGGCGATCGACGCGGACGACCGCGTGCACGCGGTGACGTCGTGGCTGCCGGTCTACCGGGACGGCGCCCTGATCGGTCTGACGCTGGACTTCATGCGCCGCCGCTCGGAGGGATTCCGTCCCGCAATGGAATTTCTCATCGCCTCCGCCGCGATGTCCGCGCAGGAGGAGGGTCTCGAGTTCCTCAGCTTGTCGGGCGCGCCGCTCGCCGGAACCGACCCGGCGGCCGACGCACTCGACCGCGGCGCACTCGACGCGCTGCTCGATCTGCTGGGCCGCACCCTCGAGCCGGTCTACGGATTCCGGTCCCTACTCGCCTTCAAAACGAAGTTCCAGCCGCAGCACCGGCCCATGTACATGGTCTTCCCCGACGCCGCAGCACTGCCCACGATCGGACTCGCCGTCGGGCATGCGTATCTGCCCGACGTGTCGCTCGGGCAGGGACGCCGGCTGGTCGCGCAGTTGCTGCGCCGATGAGCCGGCGTGACCTCACACCCGGGTGATGTGATCGTCCTTGCTGCCGCTCACGGCCTTGTACACCATGTAGCCGCCGAAGATCAGCGCACTCACCACGAGAATTCCGAACAGGTGCTCCGCGAGCGCCCCGATCACCACGAGAGCGATCCACACCAGCGCCACCCCACCCACGATCTTCCAGAACATCGTCCACTCCTTGCCTCGTTGCCGTCGAGGTCGATCCTGACACTCCCCGCACCGAAAAACACCAGGTCAACGCAGAGATCAGGGAAAGATGGGTGGTTACCCGGAGACCGGAGCCGCACTGCTGGGGGCCCGGCCCGGAGCGGGGTGGTGACAGGGAGCACGCCGCGGCGACATACCCTCGACAGGTTCGGTCCCCTCGTCAGAAGGCTGAGAATCGTGTCCTCGACCCGCAGCACGCCCGCCCGCGACCTGGCACAGATCGCCGTGTTCGCCGCCCTGATCATCGCCCTGGGCCTGCCCGGACAGATCACCGTGGGCTCGTCGGGCGTGCCGATCACGCTGCAGACGCTGGGCGTCATGCTTGCCGGCGCCCTGCTCGGCGTCCGCAGGGGCGTGCTGTCGGTGGCGACGGTGATCGTGCTGGGCCTGGCGCTGCCGGTGCTCGCGGGGGGACGCACCACGCTCACGGCGCTGGCCGGGCCCACGGTCGGCTTCCTGCTCGGCTGGCTGCCCGCCGTGGCGGTGATCGGCTGGCTCTCGGCGCGCATGCTGCCCCGCTACCGGGTGCTGCCGGGCATCGCCGTCAACGTGCTCGGCGGCATCGTCGTGCTCTACGCGTTCGGGATCGCCGGCATGCTCGCGCGCACCGATCTCACGCTGTGGGCGGCCCTGAGCGCGAACGCCACCTTCCTGCCCGGCGACCTGCTCAAGGCCGTCGTGGCGGCGGTCGTCGCCGCGCAGGTGCACCGCGCCTACCCCGCCCTGTCGAGTCCGAGCGCACCGGCGCGCCCGGCCGCCGATCCCGCGCACTGAACGTCGCGCCGGACACGACCGCATGAGCGAGATCCGCTTCCGGCAGGTGGGGCACGCCTACGGGGAGCGCACCGTCCTCGACGGCATCGACGTGACCCTCACCGAACGCCGCGTCGGGATCGTCGGTGCCAACGGCAGCGGCAAGTCCACCCTGGCGCGGATGATCAACGGACTGGTGGTCCCGACCTCCGGCACCGTCACGGTGGACGGCCTCGACACCGCCCGCAAGGCCCGCGAGGTGCGCCGGCGCGTGGGATTCGTGTTCACCGATCCCGATCATCAGATCGTGATGCCCACTGTCGCGGAGGACGTCGCCTTCTCCCTGCGCCGCAGCGGACTCGGCAAGGACGAGCGCGCGGAACGGGTACTGCGGGTGCTCGCCGACTTCGGGCTGGCCGGGCACCACGACCACCCGAGTCACCTGCTCTCCGGTGGGCAGAAGCAACTCCTCGCCCTCGCGGCGATCATGGTCACCGAGCCGCACGTACTGGTGGCGGACGAGCCGACGACGCTGCTGGACCTGCGCAACGCCCGGCTGATCGCCCGGACCTTCGCCGCCCTCGAGCAGCAACTGGTCGTGGTCACCCACCATCTGGATCTACTGGCGGGCTTCGATCGGGTGCTCGTCGTCGACGGCGGCCGCGTCGTCGCCGACGATGCGCCGGGCCCGGCGATCGACTTCTACCGCAAGCTGGTCTCGTGAGCACCCTGGGGCTGTACCACCGCGCGTCGTCGCCGGTGCACCGGGCACCGGCGGGACCGAAGCTGCTCGTCACGGCCGCGCTCATCGTGGCGCTCACGGTGTGGATGCGGCAACCGTGGCAGGTGCCGGCCGCCTCGGCACTCGTGCTCGGGCTCTACCTGCTGGCCCGGATCCCGCCCCGTCCCGCGCTGCGACAGCTTCGGCCGCTGCTGTGGATGCTCGTGGTGATCGCGGCGTTCCAGGTGCTGCTCGCCGGCTGGGAACGGGCGGTGGTGGTGTGCGGCCAGCTGCTGGTCGCGGTGGCCCTGGCCGCGCTGGTCACGCTGACGACCCGGGTGAGCGACATGCTCGACGCGATCGTGACGGGACTTCGTCCGCTCCGCCGGGTCGGCGTCGACCCGGAGCGGGTGGGTCTCGTCCTGGTGATGACCGTCCGGGCGGTCCCGATGCTCGGAGCGATCGTCGCGCAGGTCACCGAGGCGCGGAAAGCCCGCGGCCTCGGCTTCTCGCTGCGGGCCCTGGCGGTGCCCGTCGTGGTGGGGGCGCTGCTGACCGCCGAGGCGATGGGTGAGGCCCTCGTGGCCCGCGGCCTGGACGACTAGTCGCCGGCGCGCCGTCAGTTCCGGTAGCGGCTCTCGATCTGCTGGATCTCCCGCCACGACTGGGCCCAGCCCTCGAGTCGATCCGACGCCGAGATCAGCTCGGCGCGCTGACGGTCGAGCAGATCCATCGAACGGGTCCCGTCCGGGGCCGCCGCGAGCCGGGCCGCGGCGGCGACGAGTTCCTCGAACTGGTCGACGCCCGTGTCGAGCCGCTTCCCGGCGGCCGCGACGGCCGGACCGAGGTGGGCTTGGGCGGCGGCGCTGTCGCGGGCCGCGGCTTCGAGTGCGACCACGTCGACCGCGACTGCTTCGAGGGCGCCGGCGGCGTCTCGGGCGGCCGACGCGATCTCCTCCAGATCGTCGGCGGCGACGGTGTGGGACCGGGCCAGCACCGTCAGCAGCTGGGCGAGACTCTGTTCGTCGCTGGCGAGCCGGGCCATCGGGGACCGCGCGACGGAACCCGACGGCGGCAGGGCCCGGCGGGCGGGCGCCGGCGGCGGCAGCGCCACGGCGTCGAGACGCCGGAAGGTACGGAACGCGAGTGCGGCGGGCACGACGAGCGCGGCCGTCGTGCCGCCGGTGGCGACGACGGTCCAGTCGGGAGCCGACGCTGCCACCAGGGTCGCGGTGCCGACCCCACCCATTCCGGAGGCAGTGCCGAAGATGCGGGCACGGCGACGCGCGCGACGCTTCTTGCGCCGCAGCCGGGCCGCGGGGTCGTTCCAGCGGCGCGCCGCCTCGACCACGTTGCCGGTCATGTCCCGGAGCGCGGCCGCGGCCGGACCGGGAAACTGTCCGGTCCGGCCGCGTGCGGGAATGTTCATGACGATGTCGCGTTTCTGCAGTCGGTGATCGACGCCGGCGCTACTGAGAGCCGGCGCTACCCGCCGCCGAGGGCGGTTCCTTGGTCGGGTTGACCGCGGGGGTCGCGGGCGCCGCGGCGCCGGGCAGCGCCTCGCCCTTCATGGAGGCGCGGATCTGCTCGAGACGGCTGTGGCCGGCCATCTGGACGGTGGCCTGCTGGACCTCGAGCATCCGGCCGTGCACCGAGTTCTGGGCGAGCTCGGCCGACCCGAGCGCGGTGGCGTAGCGACGCTCGATCTTCTCGCGGACCGCGTCCAGGCTCGGCGTGGTGCCCGGCGCGGCGAGCGTCGAGTCCATCGAGCGCAGGGACTCGCTCACGCGCTCCTGCATCTTGGCCTGCTCGAGCTGGCTGAGCAGCTTGGTGCGCTCGGCCACCTTCTGCTGCAGCGCCATCGCGTTCTGCTCGACGGCCTTCTTCGCCTGTGCCGCAGCCTGCAGCGACTGGTCGTGCAGGACCTTCAGATCCTCGACGGACTGCTCGGCGGTGACCAGCTGGGCAGCGAAGGCCTCTGCGGCGTTCGTGTACTGGATGGCCTTCTCGGTGTCGCCGGCCGCGTTGGCCTGGTCGGCCATGAGCACGGCCTGCCGCGCGCTCGCGTTCAGCTTCTCGACCTCGTCCAGCTGCCGGTTGAGCTTCATCTCCAGCTGACGCTGGTTGCCGATGACGGACGCGGCCTGCTGGGACAGCGCCTGGTGCTGACGCTGCGCATCCTCGATCGCCTGCTGAATCTGGACCTTCGGATCGGCCTTCTCATCGATCTTGGAGTTGAACAGTGCCATCAGGTACTTCCAACCCTTGACGAACGGATTAGCCATGGGTGTGATCCTGCCTCCATCTGGTACGCCGCGGCGAACGCGACCCGATGCACGGCCCTCGCGCACCGTTTCCGGACGGTCCCGGGAGCCCCGCATACCCGGCCGTCGTGTGTCCCGAGCCACCCCCCGGTGGTGACCCGGAGTGTGTCGCTTTCGTCCGCGTCCGGCCAGGCCGTCGCGGTCCGACCTCCATGTTATGCGGCAGCCAGCGCGCGTGCCGCCGGCGGCGGGATCACCACCCGCGTGTCCTGCGCCACGAGTGCCGCGTGCTCGGCGGCGAGGGCCTCCGAGTCGCGGGGAGCCGGCTCGGCTCCGACGACCGCCGCTCCCACCGGGGTCCGGCCGCGGGCGGGAACCGCATCGGCGAGCGACTCGCTGACGTCGAAGAGCACGTCGGACAAGGGCACGTCGAGGGCGTCGCAGATCGCGGCGAGCAGTTCGCTCGACGCCTCCTTGCGTCCGCGTTCGATCTCGGAGAGGTAACCGAGGCTGACCCGGGCGCTGCTGGAGACCTCACGCAGGGTGCGGCTCTGCGAAACGCGGGTGCGCCGAAGGCTGTCACCGATTGCCTCACGCAACAACAGCGCCATCCCATCCTCCTTCGTCCGTCGTCGCTCAACCCGTCAACGCACGACGCACGTCGCCGGGTTCCCGGCTCCCCGCCCGGGCACGAAAACCCCTGCCGGGCGCGGCTCCGCACGGGTCCGGTTGCCACCGGTACCGCGGTGTCAAGACACTACATCCCCGCGGCGGCGTGCACGCGGGTGAGTAGGCCCGACACGGCGGCGTGGGTGGCACCGGACCGGATGTCCCACCGGTCTCCGGACACCGACGGACAAGTGACCACCGTGCCTCCCGGTCCGGCGATCCCGAGGTACAGCGTGCCCGGCGGATGCCCGTCCTGCGGATCCGGCCCGGCCACGCCGGTGACGCCCACGCCCCACGTCGCGGCGCAGCGCGCCGCGGCGCCCTCGGCCAGGGCCGCGGCGGTCGACTCGGAGACCGGCCCGTCCGCCGCGAGGCGCCCCGCATCCACCCCCGCCAGGGTGGACTTGAGGTCGGTGGCGTAGACGATCAGCCCGCCGCGCAGCACCACGCTTGCACCGGGTACCCCGGCGATCGTCGCCGCAATCAGCCCGGCCGTGAGAGATTCGGCCGTCGCCACCGTCTGCCGCTGCGCGGCCAGGGCCGCGACCAGCTCCGCGGCCGCGGTACCGGCAACGAGGGGGTCGGGCACCATCCCACTCACTGCCCGTGCTGTTGCTCGACGCGGTGCACGCCGGCGCGTAGCCGCACCGCCTGGACGACGTAGTCGATGCCGGTGCCGACCGTCAGGATCACTGCCAGCGCCATCAGCGCGACCGCGAACGGCGTCGCCGCCGCCGGCAACGGCAGCAGGTACAGCACGATCGCGAGGGACTGGAACAGGGTCTTGGCCTTGCCGCCGCGGCTCGCGGGGATCACCGCGTGCCGCAACACGAAGAAGCGCAGTGCGGTGACGCCGAGTTCGCGCGCCGCGATGATGCCGGTCACCCACCACGACAGGTCACCGAGCAGCGACAGGCCCACGAGGGCGGCGCCGATGAGGGCCTTGTCGGCGATCGGATCGGCGAGCTTGCCGAAATCCGTCACGAGTCCGTGCTTGCGCGCGAGCTGGCCGTCGATCCGGTCCGTGATCGCCGCGACGGCGAACACGGCCGTGGCGGCGAGGCGCCACGCGGCATCGTGGCCGTCGCCGGCGAACAACACCAGCAGGAACACCGGCACCAGAGCGATCCGCACCATGGTGAGGATGTTGGCGATGTTCCACAGCGGCACCGGCTCCGCGGCCGCGGGCGCGTGCGGCCCGGGGGCCGCCGCGGCCCCACCGGTCCCGGCCACCTCGGGATGCGGCGCGCTCACACCGGCCTCCCTGCCGCGGACGGCGCCGGGGGACGACGCGGACCCGGGTCCGCCGGGGCGACACGTGAGCATGGAGATCCGACCGGCACACGGACACAATATCGGTAGAGCGACCGGCTACTGTTCACCACTATGAATTCGCGGACGACGGACCCGGAACCCCACGACCGCATAGTCGTGCGACGGGCGCGAACCGGCGACATTCCGGAGATCAAGCGACTGGTCGACATCTATGCGGGCAAGATCCTCCTCGAGAAGAATCTCGTCACGCTGTACGAGTCCGTGCAGGAGTTCTGGGTGGCCGAGACGGCGGGCACCGTCGTCGGCTGCGGGGCCCTGCACGTGCTGTGGTCCGACCTGGGCGAGATCCGCACCGTCGCGGTGGATCCGCGGGTCAAGGGCCGCGGAGTCGGCCACCTGGTCGTCTCCCACCTGATCGACGTCGCCCGCGACCTCGAACTGGAGCGGCTGTTCGTACTCACCTTCGAGGTCGAGTTCTTCGGCCGGCACGGATTCACCGAGATCGACGGCACTCCCGTCACCGCGGAGGTGTACGCGGAGATGTGCCGTTCCTACGACACCGGTGTGGCCGAGTTCCTGGACCTGAGCTACGTCAAGCCGAACACCCTCGGAAACACCCGGATGCTGCTCTCCCTCTGAGCCTCTTCCCCCACCACGAATGCGAGGATCCATGCCGCTGTTCGCTGTCGAGTACACCTACTCCGAGGCCACCGCCGACGGCCGCGACGAGCACCGGCCCGCCCACCGGGGCTGGCTCGGAGAACTCGTCGACGCCGGGACGGTACGCGCGACCGGCCCGTGGGCCGACGGGTCGGGCGCGCTGATCGTCGTCGAGGCTGCGGACGAGCCGGCCGTGCGCGAGGTCATGGCGCAGGATCCCTTCGCGCGTCGCGGCCTGGTCGACGACGTCCGGATCACGGAGTGGCTCCCGGTGATGGGCGTCTTCAACGACTGACGCCCCTCACCGGTGCCGCGAGGTCAGGTGAGGTCGGCCTTCTCGCTGCGCGTCTTGAGCAGACTCGCCACGGTCGTCACCACGAGCACACCGACGATCACGCCCAGCGACAACCACGTCGAGATCTCCGGCACCGCGACGTGCTCCCCGCCGTTGACGAACGACAGCGTGTTCTCGTGCAGCGCGTGGAGCACCAGTTTGATCCCGATGAACCCGAGGATCACGGACAGGCCGTAGGACAGGTAGACCAACCGTTCGAGCAGGCCGCCGATGAGGAAGAACAGCTGTCGCAGGCCCATCAGAGCGAACGCGTTGGCGGTGAACACCAGGTAGGGCTCGCTGGTGAGGCCGTAGATCGCGGGGATCGAGTCGAGCGCGAACAGGATGTCGGTGAAGCCGATGGCGGCCAGGGCGAGCAGCATCGGGGTCGCGAACCGCTTGCCGTCGATCCGGGTGAACAGCTTGTCGCCGTGGTACTCGTCGGTGGTCGGGTACACCTTGCGGACCAGGGAGACGATCCGGTTCTCCCGCTCCTTCTCGTGCTCGACCTCTTCACCGTGCTCGCGGATCAGCTTGATCGCGGTGTAGATGAGGAATGCGCCGAAGAGGTAGAACACCCAGCTGTAGGTGTTGATGGCCGCGGCTCCGACGGCGATGAACGCCCCGCGCATCACGAGTGCCAGGACGATGCCGATGGTGAGTACCTTCTGCTGGTACTCGCGCGGCACCGCGAAGGTCGACATGATGATCACGAAGACGAACAGGTTGTCGACGCTGAGAGCCTTCTCGGTGACGTACCCGGCGAAGTACTCACCGCCGTACGTCGGTCCCCAGACGGCGAACACCACGACGCCGAACACCACGGCGAGGCCGATGAACACCGCCGACCAGAAGCCCGACTCGCGCAACGTGGGCGCGTGCGGTTTGCGGACGTGCGCGTAGAAGTCGAAGACGAACAGTCCCAGGATCACCAGGATGGTGACGATCCAGACGAGCGGGGTGACATGCATCTGCAGGCATTCCTCCGGTAGGCACAGCAAACCACCGGAGGTCTCTCCCACCTCGACTCACGGCTCCGAGGAGCGGCTTCGAGGTCGACAGCCCCGGGACGACATCGGTGTCGCACGTGTTGACGGAACTGCCGCGAGTTAGGGGATACTCCCCTCCACTTCGTCCATTCAACCACATGCGGGAAGCGGCATCGATCCGTGCCGCCCCTACTCCGCCGGTGCCGGCGCGTCCGCGTCCCCGCCGCCCCGGATGGAGAGCAGCAGGCCGTCGAGTTCGTCCGGCTTGACCAGGACCTCCCGCGCCTTGGAGCCTTCGCTGGGACCGACGACCCCGCGGGTCTCCATCAGATCCATCAGGCGCCCCGCCTTCGCGAACCCGACCCGCAGCTTGCGCTGCAGCATCGACGTCGACCCGAACTGACTCGACACCACCAGCTCGACCGCCTGCAGGAACACGTCGAGATCGTCACCGATGTCGGGGTCGACATCCTTCTTCTCGCCGGGCTTCGCGGTGGTGACACCCTCGGTGTACTCCGGTTCCTTCTGGTTCTTGGCGAAGTCGACGACGGCCGCGATCTCCTCGTCGGTGATGAACGCGCCCTGCATTCGGATCGGCTTGCCGGCACCCATCGGCAGGAACAGGCCGTCACCCATGCCGATGAGCTTCTCGGCACCGGGCTGGTCGAGGATGACTCGGGAGTCCGTCAGCGACGAGGTGGCGAACGCGAGTCGCGACGGCACGTTCGTCTTGATCAGACCGGTCACCACGTCGACGGAGGGCCGCTGGGTGGCGAGCACCAGATGGATGCCGGCGGCCCGGGCCTTCTGCGTGATCCGCACGATGGCGTCCTCGACGTCACGGGGGGCCGTCATCATCAGGTCGGCGAGTTCGTCGACGATCGCGAGGATGTAGGGGTACGGCCGGTAGACCCGCTCGCTGCCGAGCGGCGCGGTGATCTCGCCGGACCGGACCTTGGTATTGAAGTCGTCGATGTGCCGGACCCGGTTGGCCTGCATGTCTTGGTAGCGCTGCTCCATCTCCTCCACCAGCCACGCGAGAGCGGCGGCTGCCTTCTTCGGCTGGGTGATGATGGGCGTGATCAGGTGCGGGATGCCCTCGTACGGCGTGAGCTCGACCATTTTCGGGTCGATGAGGATCATCCGGACCTCGTCCGGGGTGGCCCGCACGAGCAGCGACACGAGCATCGAGTTGACGAAACTGGACTTGCCGGAGCCGGTGGAGCCGGCGACGAGCAGATGCGGCATCTTGGCCAGGTTCGCGCAGACGAAGTCGCCCTCGATGTCCTTGCCGAGCCCGATCACCAGCGGATGGTGATCCTTGCGTGTCGACGGAGCGGCGAGCACGTCGGCCAGACGCACCAGTTCGCGGTCCGAGTTCGGGACCTCGATGCCGACCGCGGACTTGCCGGGGATCGGCGCGAGCAGGCGCACGTTGTCGGTGGCCACGGCGTAGGCGATGTTGCGGGCGAGCGCGGTGATCTTCTCGACCTTCACGCCGGGTCCGAGTTCCACCTCGTACCGTGTGACCGTCGGGCCGCGGGTGAAGCCCGTGACCGCGGCGTCGATCTTGAACTGTTCGAGCACCTCGGTGATGGCCTCGATCATCTGGTCGTTCGCCGAACTGTGCTTCTTGGGCGGATCGCCCTCGAGCAGCAGCCCGAGCGACGGCAGAGCGTAGTCGCCCTCCACCACCCGGTCGGGAACGAGCGGCTCGAGCTTGCCGTCGTCGGAGGGTTCCTCGACCGGCGGGACCGGCGCGGGAGCCTTCTTGGACCGAGCGCGGGCGCGCGGCGGCTCGGGTGCCGGTTCCGGTGCGGGTTCCGGCGCCGGAGGCGCGGCGGGCGCCGGCTCCGGATCCCACACCGGCAGCACCTCGGTGCGGGCGTCGCCGTCGAATTCGTCCGTCGGGTAGTTCTCGACGGGGGTACGCCGCCGGCCCCGGGTACGCCGCTCGACCGGGTAGCCGTCGGCGTCGAACAGAGTCGGGTCGTGCTCCGGGTCGTAGTCGTCGGCGTGGTCCGGGTCGTACGCGCCGTACTCGTCGTCGGCCCGATAGTGCAGGCCGAAGTACTCGCGGAACATCCCGGGCAGTTCCCGGATCGTCGTGCCGGTGAGCAGCAGGATCCCGAACCCGGCTGCCATCAGCAGCAACGGCACCGACAACCACACCGTCAGACCGTCGGTGAGGGGCCCGCCCACCAGATATCCGAGGAAGCCGGCGCCCCCTGCCCGGCCCGCGCCGTCGGTGGGCATGCCCGAGGCGATGTGCCACAGGCCGAGCGCGGGGAGGGCGACGAGTATCGACCCCAGGACGAGCCGGGGCCGGATCTCCGGCCGCGGCTCGGTGCGCATGAGGACGACCGCGATCACGAGACCGGTCAGCGGCAGCACGGCGCTGGCGCCGCCGACGAGCGCGCGGACCGCGGCCTCGATCCAGCCGCCGAGCGGGCCGCCGACGGCGAACCAGACGCTGCCGGCGACGACGACGCTCGCGGCGATGAGCCCGAGGGCGATGCCGTCGCGGCGGTGGCCGTGCTCGACCTCCGTCACCCTGCCCACCGTGCGGGTGGTGGCACCCACCCCGCGGGCGATCATCGTCCAGCCGGTGCCGATCCCGCGGCCGAGCGTCTGCAGGACGCCCGGCCGTGATGAACGAGAGGGCGCCTTGCGCCGGGGGCCGGCGGTGCTGCGAGCCGGGCGTCGTGCGGCGGGTTGCCGGCGGGTCGTCGTGGCGGGCTTGCGGGTGCTGCCCTTCGCCCGCGACGCGCCCGAGGCCCCGGACGAGCCGCGCGCCCCCGACCTCGACCGTGAGGTCGTCGACGACGATCCGCGGGCACCCGACTTTCCTGCCATACCCGTCAGGTTAGTCGCAATGTCCACAACCGAACCATCCGCAACACCGGCATCAGCCGCGCGCGGTGGTCACACGGGCGGATCAGATGCCGCGACCGGACGCGGCAACCTCCGCGACGTCGGCGGCCGGCCCGGTGGTCTCGACGCGCACCTCGTCACGGCCGAAGGCGTGCAGCAACAACTCGGACGGTTCGCCGCGCAGGATCACGGTGCGCGGACCGCGCCGACGGACCGTCGCGCGGGTGCCGTCGGGGCGCTCGAACACCACGGTGACGTCGGTGCCGCGGTAACCGCGCCGGCCGATCTGCCGGGCCATCTGCCACAGGCGGTCCTGGGTCGGTGCGTCGAGCGGTCGCGGCTGCCACCCGGGCGCGGCGCGGCGCACGTCCTCGTGGTGGACGAACATCTCCGCGGCATTGGCGATCCCGTCGACGAGGTACAACGGCGACCAGACCGGCGGGCCGGACTCGATGTCGGCGAGCAACTGCTCCCACGGTCGGTCCGCCGCCCCGGCGCGCACCCGCTCGGTGTGCCCGGCCAGCGGAGGCAGGACGATGCCCGGCATCGTGTCGATCCGGCGTTCGCGGACCACGAGATGGGCGGCCAGGTCCCGGGTGGTCCAGTCCCCGCACAGGGTGGGGGCGTCGGGACCGGTCTGCGTCATGGTGCGGACGAGTGCGTGTCGTTCGTCACGGGCGAGGCTCACACGGCCCACTGTAGCGTCGGACCACCGCTGCCGCCGGACCGTCCGCGCCGTGGAGTGCCGCTACGCCGGACCCGGAACGGTGATCACCGTCGGCACGATCATCGGCCGGCGACGGTAGGTGTCGGACACCCAGCGCCCGACGACGCGGCGGATCGCCTGGGCGATGCGGTGGGCGTCGTCGATGCCCTCGGCAGCGAGTTCGTTGAGGACCTTGTCCACGAGCTGCGCGGCCTCGGACAGTGCCCCCGGGTCGTCGGAGAACCCGCGGCCGGACACCCCCGGCGTGCTCACGGCGCGGCCGTTCTCGTCGACGGCGACGGAGATGGAGATGAAGCCGCCCTCGCCGAGGATCAGCCGGTCCGACAGGGTGGATTCGCCGACGTCGCCGACCGACAGGCCGTCGACGTAGACGTGGCCGACGGGTACCTGCCCGACGATCTCCGCGAGCCCGTCGACGAGGTCGACGACCACGCCGTCCTCCGCCAGCACGATCCGCTCCCGCGGAACCCCGGTCGCCTCGGCGAGCGCCGCGTTGGCCCGCAGGTGCCGCCATTCACCGTGCACCGGCATCGCGTTCGTCGGGCGCACCGCGTTGTACAGGTACAGCAGTTCGCCCGCGGAGGCGTGGCCGGAGACGTGCACCTTCGCGTTCTGCTGGGTGACGACGGTGGCGCCACGCTTGGCGAGGCCGTTGACGACCGCGAACACCGAGTTCTCGTTGCCCGGGATCAGCGAGGACGCCAGGACGACGAGGTCGTCGGCCCGGATGTTGATCTGCCGGTGTTCGCCCCGCGCCATCCGGGAGAGCGCGGACAGCGGTTCCCCCTGGGAGCCGGTGGAGATCAGCACGAGCCGGTTGTCGGGCAACGTCGCCGCGGTGTCGAGATCGACGACGAGCCCGTCCGGCACCCGCAGGTAACCGAGGTCCTGCGCGATCTGCATGTTGCGCACCATCGACCGCCCGACGAAGGCGATGCGGCGGTTGTACCGCTCGGCGACGTCGACGACCTGCTGGATGCGATGCACGTGGCTGGCGAAGGACGCGACGATCACGCGCTGGGTGGCCTTGCCGATGACATTGTCCAGCACGCCGCCGATTTCGCGTTCCGGCATCACGAAGCCGGGAACCTCGGCATTGGTGGAGTCGACGAGGAACAGGTCGACGCCCTCGTCACCGAGCCGGGAGAAGCCGGCGAGGTCGGTGAGGCGGCCGTCGAGCGGCAACTGGTCGAGTTTGATGTCGCCGGTGTGCAGCACGAGGCCGGCCTCGGTACGGACGGCGACGGCGAGCGCGTCCGGGATCGAGTGGTTGACGGCGAAGTACTCGCACTCGAACGGCCCGTGCGTGGTCCTGTCCCCCTCGACGACCTCGACGAGGTTGGGACGCAGCCGGTGCTCGCGGCATTTCGCGGCGACGAGTGCGAGGGTGAACTTCGAACCCACGACCGGGATGTCGGGACGCAGCCGCAGCAGGAACGGCACCGCCCCGATGTGGTCCTCGTGCCCGTGGGTGAGGACGACGGCTTCGACGTCGTCCATGCGGTCCTCGATGTGCCGGAAGTCCGGCAGGATGAGGTCGACGCCGGGCTGCTGATCCTCGGGGAAGAGCACGCCGCAGTCGATGACGAGGAGCTTGCCCTGGTGCTCGAAGACCGTCATGTTGCGGCCGATCTCGCCGATGCCGCCGAGCGCGACGACGCGCAGACCCTTGCGCGGTGCCTTCGGCGGGGTGCCCAGACGCACCGACATGTCCGCGACCTTGCGCGGGTCGGGCCGCTGGGTGTCGGCCGAATTCTGCACGGTCCGGCGGACGGGCCGGGTGCTGGGCGGTCCGGCGTTGCGGGTGGCGCGGCCCCGGCCGCGCGACGGGCGGCTCATGCGAGCACCCCTGCGGCGTGCAGGTCGGCGGCCAGTGCGTCGATCTGCAGGGAGGTCGGCGCCACCTGCGGCAGGCGGGGCTCGCCGACGTCGAGGCCCATCAACCGCAGCCCCGCCTTCGACGCGCTCACCCCACCGAGGCGGGAGACGGCACGCAGGATCGGCATGAGGCTCAGGTTGATCGCGCGAGCGCGGACGAGATCACCGGCCTGGAAGGCGTCGTACAGCTCCCGCAGGCGGCCGGGCACGAGATGACCGATGACACTGACGAATCCGACGGCACCGACCGACAGCCACGGGAGGTTGAGCGGGTCGTCTCCGGAGTAGAACTTCAGGTCGGTGGTGCCGATGAGCTCGGCGCCGGCGTTGAGGTCGCCCTTGGCGTCCTTGACCGCCACGATGCGGGGGTGCTCGGCGAGCCGGCGCAGCGTCTCCGTTTCGATCGGCACGACCGAGCGCGGCGGTATGTCGTAGAGCATGACGGGCAGGTCGGTGGCGTTCGCGACGGCCGTGAAGTGGGCGTAGAGCCCGGCCTGCGGCGGCCGGGAATAGTAGGGGGTGACGACGAGCAGTCCGTGGGCGCCGGCTCGCGCGGCGTCGCGGGCCAGTTCGACGCTGTGGGCGGTGTCGTTGCTGCCGGCGCCGGCGATGATCTTCGCGCGGTCCCCCACCGCGGCGAGCACGGCGCGCATCAGCTCGAGCTTCTCGTTCTCGGTGGTGGTCGGCGATTCACCGGTGGTACCCGCGAGGACCAGCGCATCGCAGCCGCCGTCGACCAGATAGGCGGCAAGACGCACACCCGCGTCCACGTCGAGCTTGCCGTCGGCGGTGAACGGGGTCACCATCGCTGTGGCGATGGTGCCGAACGGAAGCTCGACAGCAGAAGCGGAATCACCGTTGGTCATGGTCAGAAGGCTACCGCGTGACCCGGGCTCTTCCACACACACCTGCCGGTCAGGTCTCGGTCGCGAAGGCACCGGCGGCAACCTCGGAACCGTCGGGCAGACGGGTGATAGTGAAGTCGCCGAAGATGTTCGGCGCGGCGTCCTGCAGCTGGCGCAGGCACTCGACGGCGAGGCGGCGGATCTCGACGTCGGCGTGCTCGGTCGCACGCATCGCCACGAAGTGCCGCCAGGATCGATAGTTGCCGGTGACGACGACGCGGGTCTCGGTGGCGTTGGGCAGTACCGATCGCGCGGCCTCGCGGGCCTGCTTCGCACGGATCGGCCCCTCGGGCAGATGGGACAGCTTCTCGTCGAGCGCGTCGAGCAGTTCGATGTACGCGGCCCGGCTGGACTCGGTGGCGGCGAGGAACAGGTCCTCGAGTCGCGGGTCCCCGGCCACGGCCGGCGGGACCACGACCGGAGCGTCGCTGCCGCGGACGAACCGCTGGGACAGCTGCGAGTAGGAGAAGTGGCGGTGCCGGATGAGTTCGTGGGTGCAGGACCGGGAGATGCCGGTGATGTAGAAGCTCACCGAACCGTGCTCGAGCACGGACAGGTGCCCGACCGTGAGCAGGTGGCGCAGGTATCCGGCATTGGTGGCCGTGCGGGGGTTCGGCTTGGACCAGCTCTGGTAGCACGCCCGGCCTGCGAACTCGGCGAGTGCCTCTCCGCCGTCGGCGTCGGTCTCCCAGGGCACGTCGGCGGGCGGGACGAACTCGGTCTTGGCCACCAGCCTGACCTTGAGCGTGACTGGCTCGGGCGCCATCGGTTCTCCTCCAGGTTGTCGATCCAGTCGACCGTAGCGCCGCGCGGGGCGGCACCCGACCGCGGGCTGCATTCCGACGCCTTGACTGACATCACATATGACGTCATGATGGCGTCATGCGCCTCGATCCGTATCTGGATGCGATCACCGATTCCCTCGTCGCCGCCGCGGAACTCGGCGACGAACAGACCCGCCGGACCGCGGCGGCCCTCGCCGCAGCGGTCGCTGCGCCCGCCCGCCTGGCCGTGCTGCAGGCACTGTCGGACATGGCGGCGGAGATCTCGGGCGAACTCGGCGACCGGGTGGTCACCGTACGTCTGGACGGCGACGACGCCGTACTCGAGGTGCGGTCGGAGATGTCCGCCGAAACCCCCAGCCCTGCCCAGACTTTCGAGGACGTCACCGGAGACATCAGCCGGGTGACCCTGCGCCTGGTCGAGCAGATCAAGGCCCGCGCCGAGGAGGCGGCGGCCCAGAACGGCGTGTCGCTGAACTCGTGGGTGTCGCAGGCCGTCCAGGGGGCGCTGCGCGAACAGATGCGATACCAGCGCCGCGCCGACGAGCGCGCCACGAGGCGCCCCGCCGACGAAACCGGAGCGGGTCCGTCCGAAACCTCCGAGCGCGAGGACGGTTGAGCGGGAGGCGGTGCGGTACATTGCCGACGCACGTCACCCGAAAGCCGAGGAAGTGAGCGCATGGCCGTCAGCAGTTCCAGCAGTTTCGAGATCAAGGCCGACCCGAGTCGCGTGATGGCGGGCATCGCCGCGGTCGATCGACTGCCGGAGTGGTCCGGTCCGCACAAGACCGTCGTCGTCGAGACCACCCACCCGGACGGCCGCCCCCACCGCGTCCGGATGACCGTGTCCATCATCGGAATTCACGACGAACAGGTGGTGGACTACTTCTGGAACGGCGACGAGTCGATGTCCTGGACCCTGATCGAGAGCCACCAGCAGCATCAGCAGGACGGCACCTACACCCTCACCGCCACCGAGAGCGGCACCCGGGTGGACTTCACCCTCACGATCGACCCGAAGATCCCGCTGCCCGGCTTCATGGTGAAGAAGGCGCAGAGGATGGCGATGGAGACCGCCGAGAAGGGTCTGACGAAGTTCGTCGAGAAGCTGCTCTGACGCGCCGCGCGGTGTCCGCGCGGTCAGACCTCCGGTGACACGGACACCGCGACGGTCGCCCCGAGCTCGTAGCAGCGCTCCCGGACCTTCGCGTCGATCGGACCGGTGATCTCGAGGTCCTGCGTGACCTGCGCCAGGGCGAGGCCCGTGACGAGTTTCCGCACGGAGGCAACGGCGCCCGCGGTGTCGTTGTTGCCGTGCACCCACAGCCCGTACGGCCGCCCTGCGACCGCGTCGAGGCACGGGTAGTAGACGGTGTCGAAGAAGTGCTTCAGGGCCCCCGACATGTACCCGAAGTTCGCGGTGGTGCCGAACACGTAGCCGTCGGCGGCGAGCACATCCGGCACCGTCGCACCGAGCGCGGGCACCGTCCGCACCCGCACCCCGGCGATGTCGGGGTCGTGCGCCCCGGCGAGCACCGCCTCGAGCAACTCGCGGGTCGACGGGGACGGGGTGTGGTGGACGACGAGCAGCGTGCGCTCGCCGTCGGCAGGAGCCTCGGTCACACCCTGCAGGGTACGTCGCCGGCCGCGCGGTGTCCGTGCCCCGCAACGGCACCCGCCACCCGCGCCGGGCCGGGTGCGGGTGCCGCCGACGTGGATCGAGCGCATGTACCGCCCGCGACTGCCGAGGAGAGGACCGATACATTCGCTCGGCGCGGGATCAGTCGGGGGACTGTGTGCGTTCGAGCTTCTCGAGGGCGACCGCCCGGCGCATGGTCTCCCGGGCCCGGCCGCGGTCACCGGCGTAGTCGTAGGCGCGGGCCAGCCGGTACGAGTGGCGCCAGTTGTCCGGGTCGGCCTCCCACTCCTCCTTGACCTGCTCGAACAGGGCGTCGGCGGCGTCGCGGTCGACCCGTCCCGAGGGCCGGCGTGGCAGATCGCTCACGTCGAGTTCGAGGCCCTCGTCGTGGATCCGCCGGGCCAGGTGCTGGTGCTGGAGACCGGCCCGCAGGGTGGCGTAGACGATCCACACACCCACCAACGGCAGCAGCAGCACGCCGATACCGAGGCCGACGGCCGCAGCCTCGCCCGAGCGCACCAGTTCGAGCCCACGCCCGCCGAGGAGCACGAAGTAGAACCCCAGCGCGAGAACGATGAAGACGATCGGCGCCAGGACCTTGACCAGGTCGCGTCTCACAGGTCGAGGAGCGGGTCGATGCCGACGGTGAGGCCGGGCCGGCCGCCGATCTCGCGTACGCCGAGCAGCACGCCGGGTGCGAAGGAGGAGCGGTCGATCGAGTCGTGGCGGATGGTCAGGGTCTCGCCCTGGGTGCCGAGCAGGACCTCCTGGTGGGCGACGAGACCGGCCAGACGCACGGAGTGCACCCGCACCCCCGCCACGTCGGCGCCGCGGGCACCGTCGAGTTCGGTGGTCGTGGCGTCCGGGCTGCGGCCCACGCCGGCCGCGGCGCGGGCTTCGGCGATGAGCGCCGCGGTGCGGTACGCCGTGCCCGAGGGCGCGTCCGCCTTGTTGGGGTGGTGCAACTCGATGACCTCGACGGAGTCGAAGAACCGAGCTGCGGCCTGCGCGAAGCGCATCGACAGCACGGCACCGATCGCGAAGTTCGGCGCGATCAGGACGCCGACCTCAGGTTTCGCGGCCAGCCAGGCGCGGACCCGGTCGAGCCGTGCCTCGTCGAATCCGGTGGTGCCGACGACCGCGTGGATGCCGTGCTCGACGAGGAACTGCAGATTGCCCATCACCACGTCGGGATGGGTGAAGTCCACCACCACCTGCGCCCGGGAGGTGACGAAGTCCTCGAGGCTGTCGTCCCGGTCGACCGCGGCGACGAGCTCGAGGTCGGTGGCCGCCTCGACGGCCGCGCAGATCGCCTGTCCGACCTTGCCCTTGGCGCCGAGCACACCCACCCGGATTGCTGCTGCGTTCACTTGACTCTCCACGCTTCCTCGTCCGATCTCCGTCCCGCAGCAGCCTACGCAACCGGACGTCCCTGTCCGTGGTCAGGCCGCGGTCACGCGACGAGGGCGCGCACCGACGCGGGCAGGTCCCGGGGCCGCCGGTACGGCCCGGCGACGGCCGCAGCGAACGGCCGGTGCAGCAGTTCGGCGGCGACCTCTCGGACCTCCGCCGCGCTCACCGACGAGATCCGCTCGAGTGTCTCGGTGACGCTCCAGTGGGTGCCGTAGCTCAGTTCGCTGCGGCCGATCCGATTCATCCGGGCCCCGGTGTCCTCGAGGCCGAGCACCAGGGCGCCGCGCAGCGAGCCCTTGGCACGGGCGCACTCCGCCTCGGTGACGCCGTTGTCGGCGACGTCGGTGAGCACCTCGCGGACGAGGGCGGCCACCTCGCCGAGGTTCTCGGGCTGGCACCCGGCGTAGACGGAGAACGCCCCGGTGTCGGCGAAGGTGTCCACGCCCGAGTACACCGAGTAGGCGAGCCCGCGCTGCTCCCGGATCTCCTGGAACAACCGTGAGCTCAAGCCGCCACCGACCGCGGCGTTGAGCACCGACAGCGCCCAGCGCCGGGAGTCGTGGCGGCCGAAGGACCGCACACCGACCGCCAGGTGGGCCTGCTCGCCGTCGCGGTCGGTGATGCTCAGCGTCGGCGCCGTACGCAGGCGGAGACTGCCCTCCCGCCGGGGGGCGGCGGTCGCGGCGGGGTCGAGGTGCCCGGCGAAGGCACGACGGACCAGTTCCACGGTGTGGTCGTGGTCGACGTTGCCGGCGACGGCGACGACCATGCGGTCCGGCGTGTACCGCCGCACGTGGAACGAGTGCAACTGGGTGCGGGTCATCGCCTCGATCGACTCGACCGAGCCGATGATGGGCCGGCCGATCGGGTGGTCGCCGTACAGCGCGGTGAGGAAGGCGTCCCCGAGCAGATCCTCCGGATCGTCGTCGCGCATCGCGATCTCCTCGAGAACGACCTGTCGTTCCAGGTCGACGTCGGCGCTGCGGCATCGGCCGCGCAGCACGACGTCGGCGACGAGGTCGACGGCCAGGGACAGGTCGTCGTCGAGCACGTGGGCGTAGAAGCAGGTGTGCTCCTTCGCGGTGAACGCGTTGAGTTCACCGCCGACTCCGTCGACGAGTTCGGCGATGTCGAGCGCCGTCCGGGTGGGGGTGGCCTTGAACAGCAGGTGCTCGAGGAAGTGGGCGGCACCGGCGACGGAGGGCTGCTCGTCGCGGGAGCCGACGCCCACCCAGACACCGACGGCGGCCGACCGCACGCCGGGCACGTGCTCGGTGACGACGCGGAGCCCCCCGGGCAGGAGGGTGCGCCGAACCCCGGCGTCGGGTTCGGTGGGCGCCGAGGTGGATGCGGCGACGGACGGGGCGGCGGAGCGGCGGGTGGCAGCCATGAAGATGTTCGACGGTCCTACAGGCGAGTGGGTGTGCTGGACTGAACGACTCACACTACACGCGGCGCCGTGCACCCGATCCGGTCACCACCCGCGGCGGCGAGGCTGCGACCCGACGAGCTGTCCCTTCGCGGCGACGTCCCGGCTCCGGTAGACCACATACGGCCGGAACAGGTATCCGACGGGCGCGCTGAAGGCGTGCACCAGGCGGGTGAACGGCCACAGCGCGAACAGGATCAAGGCGATCAGCGCGTGCAGCTGGAACGACAGGGGTGCCTGCACCATCAGATCGCCGCGCGGCTGCAGGATCCAGATGGATCGGAACCACGGCGAGACGGTCTCGCGATAGTTGTGCTCCTCCCCCACGACACCCGAGCCCATCAGAGTCGTGGCGAGTCCCGCGACGATCGCGGCGACGAGGACGACGTACATGAGCTTGTCGTTGGCCGTCGTCGCCATGAACACCGGACCACGGGTGCGGCGACGGTAGATCAGCAACAGGATCCCGACGAGGGTGGCGATCCCGGCGATGGTGCCCAGCGTCACCGCCTGCACGTGATACGCGTGCTGGCTCAGGCCGACCGCCTCGGTCCAGGACTGGGGAATGAGCAGACCGATCACGTGGCCCACGATCACCACGAGGATCCCGAAGTGGAACATCGGGCTGGCGATGCGCAGCAGCCGGCTCTCGTAGAGCTGAGACGAACGCGTGGTCCAGCCGAACTTGTCGTAACGGTAGCGCCACCACGTACCTACGACGACCACGGCGATCGTGACGTACGGCGCGACATCCCAGAAGATCTCCCCTGCGGACATGGTCAGCCGGCTCCTTCGACTCGGGTCTGCGCCGCGGCGGGTGCGGTCCGGCGCGGCGGGACCGTGAGGGTGAACGGTTCGAGACCGATCGCCTCGGCGGGTGGACCGGCCTCGGCGAGGTGCCGGGCGCGGTGCACTTCCTGATCGCCGACCGGAGGCAACGTCGCACACACCGCCCCGATCGTCGCCGCATAGCAGGAATTGCGTTCCTCGAGTGCGATGCGGAGCACGTCGATCGGGACCCGGTGCGCGGCGAGCAGTCGCTCCCCCGCATCCGGGTCGACGGTCGCGGCGAATTCGAGCACCACCGGCAGATGATCGGGCGCCTCGCCGGTCGGTGGCTCGACGCCGGCCTCCCGGTAGGCCTGCGCGAACGCGTGGATTGCCGTGCCGCGGTTGCGGGTGTCACCGCCGGTCCAGTACGTGAGATACATCGTCGACCGCCGGCGCATGTCGAAGGTGTCGACGTAGTCGGCCTGCGCAGCAAACGGATCGGCGTCGCGCAGGGCGGCGAGAGTCCGGCTCAACAGCTGCGCCGGTGCCCCGGTGATGTGCCCGAGAAGACCGTCGACCGTCGCGAGGCGCGACCGCAGCCCGTCGTCGGGGTATGCCAGCAGCAGCGAAGCCGCCTGCCGGATCAGCCGGTGCTGCAGTTGCCGCGACGCGGTGTCGCGCCCCCGGCGTATCCGCGCCCTCATTGCCCACTCCCCCGGTCGTCGACACGATGCCCGGCCGGGAACAACCCCTGGGGCACGCCCTTACCGTCCCAGTTGAGCAGGTTCACGCGGGAGGGATTCGACGCGTTCGCCGCCATTCCCTCGGAGGTCTGTCGCTGCCGGAGCGCGTGGAAGGTCTCCACCGCGACCGGGACCGGGCCTCCGCTGGCCTCGCCGAACGGCCCGGAGTCGTACATGCCCGGGCCGCCGTCGTACGACAGGGCGCAGTCGGTGGCGGATTCCTCGAGCCGGTGCCCCTCGGCGGCGTAGGCGGTCGGGATCACGTACCGCTCGTCGTACTTGGCCAGGGCGAGCAGGCGGTACATCTCGTACATCTGCTCCTCGGTCATGCCGACGGCGTCGGGGATCTCCGGTCGCGTGTCCCGGCCCAGGTTGATGTCCCGCATGTACGACCGCATCGCGGCGAGCCGGTGCAGCACTGCTTCGACGGCATCGGTGTCGCCCGCGGTGAACAGTCCCGCCAGATACTCGATCGGGATGCGCAGCGATTCGAGGGCACCGAACAGATTGCCCATGTCCTCGCCGTCGTGACCGTCGCGCGAGACCGCGTCGACCACCGGGGACAGCGGCGGCACGTACCAGACCATCGGCATCGTGCGGTACTCCGGGTGCAGGGGCAACGCGACCCGGTACGTGTTGATCAACGCGTACACGGGTGACCGCTGGGCGGCCTCGATCCATTCGTCGGAGATGCCCTCGGCGCGGGCGCCGGCGATCACCTCCGGGTCTGCAGGGTCGAGCAGCACCTGTCGCAGTGCGTCGTAGAGGTCCTTCTCGTCCTCGACGGACGCGGCCTCGAGCACCCGGTCGGCGTCGTAGAGCACGAGGCCGATGTAGCGCAGCCGGCCCACGCAGGTCTCGGAGCACACGGTCGGCAGGCCCACCTCCACGCGCGGATAGCAGAACGTGCACTTCTCGGCCTTGCCGGTCTTGTGGTTGAAATACACCTTCTTGTACGGACATCCGGACACGCACATCCGCCAGCCGCGACAGCGGTCCTGGTCGACGAGAACGATGCCGTCCTCGACGCGCTTGTACATCGCTCCCGACGGGCACGACGAGACGCACGACGGGTTCAGGCAGTGCTCGCAGATGCGAGGCAGATAGAACATGAAGGTCTGCTCGAGTTCGAGCCGGACCTGCTCGCCGACCTTCTTCAGGACCGGATCGTCGGGCACGATCTCCGGGGAGCCGCCGAGGTCGTCGTCCCAGTTCGCCGACCATTCGACCTTCATCGGCTTGCCGCTGATCAGACTTCGCGGCGGCGCCACCGGGATCTGGTCGCCGAGCGGCGCGGTGGTGAGGTTCTCGTAGTCGTAGGTCCACGGCTCGTAGTAGTCGTCGATCGCCGGCATCTTCGGATTCGAGAAGATCCGGAAGAGCTTGTTCCACCGGCCGCCGTCCCGCAGCCGCAGCCGCCCGTTGCGGTCGCGGATCCATCCGCCCCGCCAGCGTTCCTGGTCCTCGTAGGTGCGCGGGTATCCCTGGCCGGGGCGGGTCTCGACGTTGTTGAACCACACGTACTCGGTGCCGGATCGGTTGGTCCAGGCTTGCTTACAGGTGACCGAGCAGGTATGGCAGCCGATGCACTTGTCGAGGTTCATCACCATCGCCATCTGGGCCATCACCTTCATGCCGGCCTCGCTTCGCTGGTCGTGGTCGTGGGCATCGACATCAGTACCTGACCTCCTGCGACCGGCGGCGTACGACCGTCACCTCGTCGCGTTGATTTCCGGTGGGCCCGAGGTAGTTGAACGCGAAGGCGGTCTGCGCGTAGCCACCCGCCATGTGAGTGGGTTTGATCAGGATCTTCGTGAGCGAGTTGTGGATGCCGCCGCGAGTACCGGTGGTCTCGGTGAGCGGCACATCGATGGTGCGCTCCTGCGCGTGGTAGACGTACACGACACCCTCGGGCATGCGGTGCGAGACGATCGCGCGGCACACCACGACGCCGTTGCGGTTGACGGCCTCGACCCAGTCGTTGTCCCGCACCGAGATCTTCGCCGCGTCCGCCGGACTCATCCACATGGTCGGTCCGCCGCGCGAGAGCGAGAGCATGAACAGGTTGTCCTGGTACTCGGAGTGGATCGACCACTTCGAGTGCGGGGTCAGGTACCGCACGGTCAGTCCGACGCCGTCGCCGCTGCCGACGGCCGGTTCACTGCCGCTGCCGCTGCCGACGGCCGGTTCACCGAACAGGCGCGACATGTCCAGCGGCGGGCGGTAGGTGGGGAGTTGTTCGCCGAGTTCCTCGATCCAGTCGTGATCGACGTAGAAGTGCATGCGGCCGGTGAGCGTGTGGAACGGTTTGAGTTCCTCGATGTTCACCGTGAACGGGGCGTAGCGGCGCCCACCGGTCTCGCTGCCGGACCATTCCGGGCTGGTGATCACGGGGACCGGGCGGGACTGGGTGTCGGCGTAGGTGATACGGCGTTCCTCACTGCCCTCGGCGAGGTGCACGAGCCGGCGGCCGGTACGCTTCTCGAGTTCGCGGAAGCCCTCGACCGCGAGCCGTCCGTTCGAGGTGCCCGACAGCGCGAGGATGACGTCGGCCATGCGTTCGGCGCTGGTGACCGCCGGGCGGCCCTCGCCCGCACCGGAATTCATCACGCCGAACTTCTCGGCGAGTTCCGCGACCTCCTGCACCGGGTGCGTCGTGACGCCCTTGGTGGTCAGGCCGAGGGTGTCGACGAGCGGCCCGAGGGTCGACCACTTGTCGGCGATCGCCCCGTAGTCCCGTTCGACGACCGCGAGCGGGCCCATGGTCCTGCCCGGGACCGGCACCTCCCCGGTCACGCGCCAGTTGTTCTCCGTGCCCGACGGATACGCCATCGCCCCCGGGGTGTCGTGCTGCAGAGTGCCGAGCACGATGTCGGTGCGGGTGCCGAGGTGCTTCGACGCCAGCGCGCTGAACACCTTCGCGACGGCGCCGAATGCCTCGTAGTCGGAACGGGTCTCCCACGGCGGGTCGATCGCGGGACTGAACGCGTGGATATAGGGATGCATGTCGGTGCTCGACAGGTCGCCCTTCTCGTACCATGTCGCGGCGGGCAGCACCACGTCGGAGAACAGGGTGGTCGACGTCATCCGGAAGTCGATCGACATCAGCAGGTCGAGTTTGCCTTCGGGCACCTCGTCCGGACCTTCGACGTCGTGTGGACGCTGGTCCGGGCCGGTGGGGGCGCCCTGGATGTTGGCGTCGGTCCCGAGCAGGTGCCGCAGGAAGTACTCGTTGCCCTTGCTGGACGAGCCGAGCAGGTTGGACCGCCACACGTTCAGCACCCGCGGCCAGTTGCGCGGGTTGTCCGGGTCGGTGACCGACAGCTTCACCTCGCCGCTCGCGAGTTTCCGGGCGACGTACGCGGGGATGTCCTCGCCTGCTGCTCGCGCCTCGTCGGCGAGGTCGTGCGTGTTGCGATCGAACTGCGGGTAGAACGGAGTCCACCCCATCGCGACGGCGGAGACCATCACGTCCATCGTGTGCTTGTCGCGGAACCGGCCCCGCCCGAGCGGGCTCGCGAGCGCGTCGGCGCGGTACCCGTCGTAGCGCCACTGGTCCGTGTGGACGTACCAGTAGGAGGTTCCCGCCATCTGCCGAGGCGGGCGGGACCAGTCCGTTCCCATGGCCATCGCGGCCCACCCGGTGACCGGACGGCACTTCTCCTGACCCACGTAGTGTGCCCAGCCGCCGCCGTTGCGGCCCATGGAACCGGTGAGCATCAGCAAGGCGAGAATTGCCCGGTAGGTGGTGTCGCCGTGGAACCACTGGCAGATGCCGGCACCCATGATGATCATGGACCGGCCGCCGGATTCCTCCGCGTTGCGGGCGAACTCGCGCGCGATCCGGACGGCCTGTGCGGCGGAGACCCCGGTGATCGGCTCCTGCCAGGCGGGGGTGTACGGCGAGGCCGGGTCGTCGTACCCGCTGGGCCAGTGTCCGGGCAGTCCCGGACGCGCGACGCCGTACTGGGCCAGCATGAGGTCGAACACCGTGCACACCAGATGTCCGCCCACCCGCCGCACGGGGACGCCGCGTTCGACGGTCTCGCCGTGGCCGTCGACGGTGTCGAAACCGGGCAGATGGACGAGCGCGGTCTCGTCCGCGGCGTCGTCCCGATGCGCGACGGTCAGCGCCGGCACGAGATCGCCCAGGTCCAGGTTCCATTTTCCGGCTCCGTCGTCGCCGTAGCGGAACCCGAGGGAGCCGTGCGGCACCGCGACCGTGTCGGTGGCACCGTCGAGCAGCACCGGCTTGAACGCCGCGTTCTCCACGTCCTGGCCGAGGTCGGCGGCGGTGAGGTTCTTGCCGGGCACCAGCCTGCCGTCGCGTTCCTCGAGCCGGACCAGGAACGGCAGGTCGGTGTACCGGCGGACGTAGTCGACGAAGAACGGCACCCGCCGTCGCACGAAGCACTCGGTGAGCACGACGTGCCCCATCGCCATGGCCAGCGCCCCGTCGGTGCCCGCCGCGCACGGCATCCACTCGTCGGCGAACTTCGTGTTGTCGGCGTAGTCGGGGCTGACGACGACGACCTTGGTGCCGCGGTAACGGACCTCGGTCATCCAGTGCGCGTCCGGTGTCCGGGTGACGGGGACGTTCGATCCCCACATCATCAGGTACGCCGCGTCCCACCAGTCGCCGGACTCCGGCACGTCGGTCTGGTCGCCGAACACCTGGGGCGATGCGACGGGCAGGTCGGCGTACCAGTCGTAGAAGGAGGTCATGACGCCGCCGATCAACTCGACGAACCGGGAACCGGCCGCGAACGACACCATCGACATCGCCGGGATGGGCGAGAATCCGGCCACCCGGTCGGGGCCGTACTCCTTGACGGTGTGCACGTGCGCGGCGGCGATCATCTCGGTGGCCTCGGCCCACGTGACCCGGACCAGACCGCCCTTGCCGCGGGCCCGCTGGTACCGGCGGCGTCGCTGCGGGTCGTTCTGGATGTCGGCCCAGGCCAGCACGGGGTCACCGAGCCGGGCCCTGGCCTCGCGGAACATCTCGACGAGCACGCCGCGGGCGTAGGGATAGCGCACCCGCGTCGGCGAGTAGGTGTACCACGAGAACGCCGCCCCGCGCGGGCAGCCGCGGGGTTCGTACTCGGGACGGTCCGGTCCCACCGTGGGATAGTCCGTCTCCTGCGTCTCCCAGGTGATGATCCCGTCCTTGACGTAGATCTTCCACGAGCACGACCCGGTGCAGTTGACGCCGTGGGTGGAGCGAACCACCTTGTCGTGACTCCAGCGGTCACGGTAGAAGACGTCACCTTCGCGGCCGCCGCGGCGGGTGATCGTACGACCGTCCGCGGAGATCTCCCCCGAGGTGAAGAAACGTCCGCTGCTGCGCAGCAGCTCTTCGGCGGCACCGCCGGTGTGGTGGATGGTCACATGCACTCCTTCGGGACGGAATCGTCAGCGGCTGTCGGCCTGCACGGGCTCGTGCGCGTGCAGCTTCACCGCGGTGTAGACGAGCGCGACGAGCGCGGTCGCCACGAGCAGCAGCAGACCGATGGTGTAGTCGTTGTCGGCGGAGTCGTAGGTGGCGCCCATGACGAGCGGCGGAAAGTACCCGCCGAGCCCGCCGGCCGCCGCGACGAGGCCGGTGACCGATCCCACGGACGTGGCGGGTGCGCGACGCGCCACCCACGCGAAGACGCCACCGGTGCCGATGCCGAGGAAGATCGCGAGCAGGATGAACGTCGCCGCGGACCACACGTCCGGGGGCGGCTGGGCGATCGCAATCGCGGCCATCGCTGCCGTCCCGGCGAACGACACGAGCACGACGTACTTCGGGGCGATGCGGTCGGACAGGGCACCCCCGATCGGCCGGGCCAGCACTGCGGCCAGAGCGAACGCCGCTGTCCGCGCGCCGGCGTCGACAGCGGAGAAGCCGTAGATCGTCTTGATGTAGGTGGGAAGGTAGTTGCTGAAGGCCACGAAGCCACCGAAGACGACCGCGTAGAGGAACGACATCTCCCAGGTCACGCGGAGTTTCAGCGCAGCGGCAAGCTTCGGGACGACCGCGTCGGTGTTCGGGCGGAACTGCGGCGAATCACGCATCACGAGGAAGCACACCCCTGCCGTGACGGCAAGCGCCGCGGCGACGATGACGTGGGTTACCAGCAGCCCGAACCACTCTGCGAACCGCGGAGTGAAGAACGCGGACAGGGCCGTCCCCACCATGCCGGCTCCGAAGACGCCGGTCGCGAAGCCCCGCCTGGACGCCTCGTACCAGTTGTTGGCGAACGGGATACCCACTGCGAAGATCGTTCCGGCGATACCGAGGAAGAAGCCGAAGACGAGCAACAGAGGGTAGGAGCCGACGCTGCCGGCCACACCGACGGCGAGCACCGGGACGATCGAGGCCAGCGAGATCGCGATGAACATGACGCGGCCGCCGTAACGATCCGTGAGCGAGCCCACCACGATGCGCCCCAGGGATCCTACGAGAATGGGCGTCGCGACGAGGATCGAGGCCTGCGTACTGCTGAGCGAGAGGTCGCCCGCATACGTCGTGGACAAGGGGCCGATCATGTTCCATGCCCAGAAATTGATTGCCGAGACCCACGTTGCCAGCGCGAGGTTCGAGCTCCGCCGCGCCTCTGTAATACCTACCGAAGCCGTCACGGATCCAGCGAATCATCGATACGCGCACGCGGGGTGAATTCGAGGAAAATACCGACGGTCCGTTCCGCCCCGGAGCCGCGGCAGGGGCGGGTGCTCCTCCTGTTCGAGGCCGGGTGTTCACCCTCGGGCTGCGGTTTCGGGCTGCGGTTTCGGCCTGCGGTTTCACCCCCCAGGGGTGAGGCGCCGCACAGGGGCACGACCTACCGTCGGAATCGACCGCGGATTCACTCGCGGCCGAAAGGCGCACCCGCGTCCCGATCGAACGAAGTGGATCGACGATGACCGCACCCACTCACTCCACCGTCCGTACCCGCGCGCAGAACGCGACGTCACGCAGGGGCGGTGCGTCCCGCCACGACATGCCCTGGTCGCTGCCGATTCCGGCCATCGTCCTCGGCGCCGCAGCGGCCGCCGCGGCACCCGTGGGGGCGTACACCGGCTCCGTTTTCGCCGGCGTCGTCACTGCGGCGGCAACGACCGCGGCCGTGGCGTCCGCCGCGTTGATGATCCGGGCCTGACCCTCAGCCCTCGACGATCCCTACCGGAAACTCCCGAAGGACCCCATGAGGAGACGACAGACCGCGGGTGGCCTCACCCCGACGGCCACGATGACGACCGAAGAGATCAAGACCCGGATCACCGCGATGTTCGACTACGGGAACGACACTGTTCCCGGGTCCGACCGCGCCGCGGAGGAACGGTCGCAGGCGCCGGAGCGCGGTCGATCCGTCACCGGCTCGCCGGGCACGTGACCCGGCTTCCGATCCGCCTCCGTTCACCGCGGATCACCGAACCCGTCCCATGACGAGGGCACCGGCCGCCGCACAGGACTACTCTCGTCGCATGACGGGGCCACCGGCCGGCGCGCAGGACGAGCATGCTCCCGCGTTGTCGATGGTGCGTTCCCTCGTGCCTCGGCTTCCCGGCCGGGTGGTGCGGCGCGCGCGTCTCGAACGCATCCTCGAAGACGGGGTGAGTGCCGGCACCGTGCTCGTGTCGGCACCGGCCGGGTCGGGTAAGACGCTGTTGCTGGCCTCCTGGGCAGCGGCACATCCCGGGCCCGTGGCATGGCTCTCGGTGGAACGTGAGGACGCCGAACCGACGCAGTTCTGGAGCCGGGTCCTGGACTCGCTCCGCGCCGTCGGCGGGTTCCCCGCCGGGTCGTTGCTGGCGACGATGCAGGTCCCACCCAGCTTCGACCCCCGATTCGTCTCCGTGTTCGCCGATGCGTGTGGCCGGCTTCCCCATCCCGTCGTCCTGGTGCTGGACGACATGCACCTGCTCGCGGGGACGCCGGCCGTGGAGTCGCTCGCGGCAGCCGTCCGCAGGGGGCTCGGCAACGTGCGACTGGTGATCGCCACTCGCAGCGATCCCGCGTTGCCCCTGCAACGACTCCGCCTGAGCGGTCAGCTGACCGAGATCCGCGCGGAAGCGTTGCGGTTCGATGCCGCCGAGGCGAAACAGCTCCTGGCCGACCACGATGTCCTCCTCGAACCCGCGCAGATGCAGACCCTCCTCACCAAGACCGAGGGATGGGCGGCCGGCCTGCGGCTCGCGGCCCTGTCGCTCCGGACCTCGAACGATGTGGAGGCCACCGTGGAGTCGCTTGCGGGGGACGAACGGTCGGTCGCCGACTACTTCGCGGAAGAGGTTCTGGCCAACCAGGATCCGGCACTGGGCCGGTTCCTGCTCGACACGTGCGTCGTAGGGCGGATTTCCGCCGAACTGGCCGACGTCCTGACGGGACGTACCGACGGCCAGCAGTTTCTGATTCGGCTCGAACGGGACAACCTGTTCGTCGTCGCGTTGAACCACCGGCGGGAGTGGTACCGCTATCACCAACTGTTCGGGGACCTGCTGCGACACCGACTCAAGTCCCAGGATCCCGAGCGCCGCCGCGTGTTGCACCGGCGTGCCGCCCGGTGGTTCGCGGACCACGGCGAACTCCTCGAGGCGGCCCGCCACCTGCGCGCCGCGGAGGACTGGCTCGGACTTGCCCGGTTCGTCCTGCGAGCGGCGGGAGCAGAAATCCTGGGTCCGGAACGTCCGGCGCTGGTGGCACTGCTGCGGGACGCACCCGCCGAGCTGGTCGGGGGGCATGCCGAGGTGGCGGCGGCCGCCGCGGTCGCCGCGTATGCGGAGTACGATCCGGTCGGCGTCGCCACCCACATGGCCCGCGCCCGCGAGCTGCTCGACCCTCTCCCGACCGCCGACGCGCGGCTCACCGGGACGGTCCTGGTCACTCTCGATGCGGTGCTCGCCTGGATGAAGGCAGATCCGTCGCGGCAGGTCAGCGCCGCACGAGAAGCGATCCGCCAACTCGAGGGGATCTCGCCGGCGGACATGCCGGCCTCTCCCGTATACCGAATCGCCGCCGGCACCGTCCTCGCGATGGGCAAGCTGTGGTCCGGAGAACTCGATGCCGCCGAGGCGATGCTCGCGTCCACGACTTCGGCGCTGGCCGCCGGATCGGCGATGACACCGGTACTCGCGCTGCACCTGCACGGCAACACAGCCGTGCTCATGGCGATGGCCGGCCGGTTGCGGGCGGCACGCAGAGAGGTCGATCTCGGACTGGCTGTCGCCGACGAGCTGGGATGGACCTTCCTGCCGCCGTCGGCCACGGCGCTGCTGGCCGAGTCCATGATCCGCCTGCTCGAGGCGGACATCGAGGCCTGTTCCGTTGCGGTCGAGCGGGGGCACACGAGCCTGGGCGAGTTCCGCGACCGCTACATCGAAACCAGCTTCGGGCTCGTACAGGCACGGCTCGCGCTCTCGGCGGACAACCCGGCGGCGGCACGGGCGCACCTGGGGCGATTGCGGCAGCGCATGTCCGACTGGGTCATCCCGCGCTTCCTTGCCGAGTGGTACGAACTCGTCGAGGCGGAGATCCTGCTCGCCGAAGGACGGGCCCACGAGGTTGCGGCGCTGCTGTCCGCCGAGAAGGGACGAGCGGATCTCGCGCGCCCCGGCGCGCACCGTGTGGTCCTCGTGGCGCGGTCGTACCTGGCGTCCGACGAACCGCGCCGATGCCTGCAACTGGTGGCACCGCTGCTCGGGGGAGAACCGATCGACAACGGGCCGACCGTCGATGCCTGGCTGCTCACCGCACTCGCACACGACCGGCTGCAGGCGGATGGCGAAGCCGAGATTGCCCTGGCACATGCCCTCGTCGTGGCCGCGCCCGAAGGAATCGCGCGGCCGTTCCTCCTGGCCGGGGGCCGAGTCCGAGCACTGCTGGAACGACACAACCGCCTCGACGACGCCCACCGCGAGTTCGTCTCGATGCTGATCGGCAGGATGGGCGGGACCGCCGACCGGTCCGAGGCCCCGCAACTGCTCGAGCCGTTGACCAGTCGCGAACGGGCTGTCCTTCTGCTCCTGCCCACCATGATGAGCAATGCCGAGATCGCCGACGAGCTCTTCGTGTCAGTGAACACCGTCAAGGCACATCTGAAGTCTCTGTACCGCAAGTTCGGTGCCACGAGTCGCCGCCAGGCGGTGGTGCGGGCGCGGGAACTCGGACTGCTGTCGAGCGCAGGCGCCCCGACTACCTCCCAGGGGCCGTAGCAGGCGCCGCGCCGGCGGGAGAACACGCGACCGCCCGCGTCTCCGTCCGTCCCAGGGACAGACGGAGACGCGGGCGGCCGGGATCCGAGTGTCAGCTCTCGGCGGTGTCGCCGGACTCGGCCGGAACTGCGGGTGTCGCGTCCGAAGCGCCGGCGGTGTCCTCGTCGGGCACCGGCACCAGGCTGATCTTGCCCCGGTTGTCGATGTCGGCGATCTCGACGCGGATCTTCGAGCCGACGTTGACGACGTCCTCGACCTTGGCGATGCGCTTGCCGTTGCCGAGCTTGCTGATGTGCACCAAGCCGTCGCGGCCCGGCAGCAGCGAGACGAACGCACCGAACGCCGTGGTCTTGACCACGGTCCCCAGGAACCGCTCGCCCACCTTCGGCAGCTGCGGGTTCGCGATGGCGTTGATCTTGTCGATCGCGGCCTGGGCGGACGGGCCGTCGGCGGCGCCGACGTACACCGTGCCGTCGTCCTCGATGGAGATGTTCGCGCCGGTCTCCTCGGTGATCGAGTTGATCATCTTGCCCTTGGGGCCGATGACCTCGCCGATCTTGTCCACCGGGACCTTGATGGTGGTGATCCGCGGAGCGAACGGGCTCATCTCGTCCGGGGTCTCGATGGCCTCGGCCATCACCTCGAGGATGGTGGCGCGGGCGTCGCGAGCCTGCGCCAGCGCGCCGGCGAGCACCTGGGACGGGATCCCGTCGAGCTTGGTGTCGAGCTGCAGCGCGGTGACGAAGTCCTTCGTGCCGGCCACCTTGAAGTCCATGTCACCGAACGCGTCCTCGGCGCCGAGGATGTCGGTCAGTGCGACGTAACGGGTCTCACCGTCGACCTCGTCGGAGACCAGGCCCATCGCGATACCGGCGACGGGCGCCTTGAGGGGCACGCCGGCGTTCAGCAGCGAGAGCGTGGAGGCACACACCGAGCCCATCGAGGTGGATCCGTTCGAGCTGAGCGCCTCGGAGACCTGACGGATCGCGTAGGGGAACTCCTCCTGGCTGGGCAGGACCGGGATCAGGGCCCGCTCGGCGAGGGCGCCGTGGCCGATCTCGCGGCGCTTCGGGGAGCCGACGCGGCCGGTCTCACCGGTGGAGTACGGCGGGAAGTTGTAGTGGTGCATGTACCGCTTGCTGGTCTCGGGACCGAGCGAGTCGATCTGCTGCGCCATCTTCACCATGTCCAGCGTGGTGACACCCATGATCTGGGTCTCGCCGCGTTCGAACAGCGCCGAGCCGTGCGCGCGCGGCACCACCGCGACCTCGGCGGACAGGGCACGGATATCCGTGACACCGCGGCCGTCGATGCGGAACTGGTCCCGCAGGATCCGCTGGCGGACCAGCTTCTTCGTCAGGGAACGGAACGCCGCGCCGATCTCCTTCTCGCGGCCCTCGAAGTTGGGGGCCACCTGCTCGAGGACCTCGACCTTGACCTCGTCGGTCCGCTCGTCGCGCTCCTGCTTGCCGGCGATGGTCAGCGCCTCGGACAGCTTGGCCGACGCGGCGGCCTCGACGGCCTCGTACACGTCTGCCTCGTAGGCCGGGAACACCGGGAAGTCACCGGTGGGCTTCGCCGCGGCGGCGGCGAGCTGCTGCTGGGCGATGCACAGCCGCGCGATGAACGGCTTGGCGGCCTCGAGGCCCTCGGCGACGACGGTCTCGGTCGGTGCCTGCGCCCCGCCGGCCACCAGCTCGACGACGTTCCCGGTGGCCTCGGCCTCGACCATCATGATCGCGACGTCGGCGGTCTCGGGGTTGTCGCCGCCACCCACGATGCGGCCCGCGACGACCATGTCGAACACGGCGTTCTCGAGCTGCTCGACCGTGGGGAACGCGACCCACTGGCCGGTCTTGTTCTCCTCCGAGGTGATCAGCGCGACCCGCACGCCACCGACGGGTCCGGAGAACGGCAGGCCGGCGATCTGCGTGGATGCCGACGCGGCGTTGATGGCGACGACGTCGTACAGGTCGTTCGGGTTCAGGCTGAGCACCGTCACCACGACCTGGATCTCGTTGCGCAGGCCGTCGACGAACGACGGGCGCAGCGGCCGGTCGATGAGACGGCAGGTCAGGATCGCGTCGGTCGAGGGCCGGCCCTCACGACGGAAGAACGAGCCGGGGATGCGTCCCGCGGCGTACATGCGCTCCTCGACGTCCACCGTCAGCGGGAAGAAGTCGAAGTGCTCCTTGGGCTGCTTGGAGGCGCTCGTCGCCGACAGCAGCATGGTCTCGTCGTCGAGGTACGCGACGACGGAGCCGGCGGCCTGCTGGGCGAGGCGGCCGGTCTCGAAACGAATCTGACGGGTGCCGAAGGACCCGTTGTCGAGGACCGCGACGGACTCGAACACGCCCTCGTCGACCTCGACTGCGGAATTGCTGGTCATCTCTACTCTTCTCTTCCCTCTCGTCTTCGCCGTACCCGCGCGGGCGCCACAACCCTCGTGGCTGCAGCTGCGCACCGATCGCCCGTACCCGCGTCTCACGGGCCGAGCGTGCGGAGGCGGTCGTCGATCGAAACCGTCCGGACCGGGTCCGGAAGGTCACTACCGAAGACCGACACCGTCGGTGCATACGGTTCCGCGGGCGGTGTCGCCGTCCGCGGGTGCCGCTGCCGGTGTCCGACGGGCACGTAGCCCGTCTCCGACCGCACAGCGGCCAAACACCGATAGCCAACGAGGCTCAGTCTAAGCATTGCCTCGTTGGCTATCGGAAAGATCAGCGAACGCAGATCGCGTCGTCGCTTCGTCGCGCTCCTATCGACGCAGACCCAGACGCTGGATCAGCGAACGGTAGCGGTTGACGTCGACCTTCTCGACGTACTTGAGCAGCCGGCGACGACGACCGACCAGCAGCAGCAGGCCGCGGCGGGAGTGGTGGTCGTGCTTGTGCTGCTTCAGGTGCTCGGTCAGGTCCTGGATGCGCTTGGTGAGCATCGCGACCTGCGCCTCGGGCGATCCGGTGTCGGTCTCGTGGAGGCCGTACTCGCCGAGGATCTGCTTCTTCTGCTCGGTGGTCAATGCCACTGGTGATACTCCTGATCGATGACGTCCGCGCGCTTCGTGAAACGGGCCGGAACCCGTCGGTGCGGCCACCGCGAACCACAGCACACACCAGCGGATGAGCGTACCAGAGGGGTGCGCACCCGCTTCGGTCACCCTCGCCCCCGGGGGCCGGTGCCGGATCGCCGGCCGCCGGTGGCCTCGATCACCTCGGCGAATCCCTCCTCGAGGAGGGTCGCGTACCGATCGAGGTCCGGCATCAGCAGCGGGGAGCTCATGACGGTGACGGCGAACGAATCGCCGGCCCGGCTGAAGGAGTGCACCAGACCCATCCCCGGACGCAGAGACTGGATGCCGGCGACGAATCGGAATGCCGCGCCGCCGTAGGTCCAGTCGGCCTCGCCGCCACAGTCGACACTGGTGACCGCCGTCTGGGCCGGGCCCGGGGCTCCACCTGCCGACGCCGCGCGGTCGTGCCGGTCCGTCACCCGGCGGTACACCGGATACGGCACCGCACCCGCGCCCGCGAGGCGGTCCAACACCTCGGGAGACGTCGCGATCCGCCGCTCGTGGGCGAGCGCGTCGGCCACGGCCGCCACCCGGTCGCGGGGATCGGCGACCTCGGTGCACAACGGAACGATCGCGGCAGTCAGCCGGTTGACGCCCAGCGCGACACCGGCCGCGCCCACCGCGACCGGAACCGCGACGCGTACATCGACGACGGGCGCGCAGTGCTCGCCGAGGTAGCGCTGCAGCGCCAGGGATACCGCCGCCAGGCCCATGGCTGTCACGGTGTAGGTCCGGCCCACGAGACTGCCCAGGTCCGGACGCACGATCCGGATCGCCCGGTCGCGCCCGGGGGCGCGGGCGAGCATCGGCCGCGCCGCCGGCGACGGGACCGCCGGGGTGTCCGCGGACCGCGCCGATGCCGCCCGCCGCACCAGGACCGCGCCGAGCCCCAGGTACCAGCGAGCGAAGCGTGCCACCCCCGACACCGCTGCGGCGGCGTGGTGCGGGCGCGTCGCGGCCGGCGCCAGACCGGGAACGCGCAGTGGCTGCCCGTCCGCGCCGAACAGTGCGCCGAGGAAGGCACCCAACGCCGAACCGACCATCACGGCGTGGCTGACCTGCAGCACGACGACCGTCACGGTCGCCGTCGGGTCGTCGGGGTCGGACACTCCGGCGAAGACGTGCAGGCACCACGCACGCCGCCGGACGTCCAGCGGGTCCGCGCAGAGGTCGGCGATGGCGTCGATGCAGTCCGTGAACGAGCCGCCGGCCCACTCGCGGTACTCGATACGTTGCTCGGGCGGGAGTTGCGCCCGCACCCAGTACGGGTAGTCCAGCCGGCCGGGCGCCTCGACGATCCGCCGGTCCAGCGCCGTCAGCAGATGCGTCCGGGAACGCAGGTGAGCGAGCGCGTCCCCGGGGCCGCGAACGGTCCTGTCCTGCTCATCGAACACGACGAATGCGGACCAGTCGGTCGGCCGGCCCGGTTTCGACTCGTAGTAGTTCGCGGCATCTGCCCAGGTCAGGCGCGCGTGCCGCCACTGACGTATCGACACACCGGGAATTGTCCCCGATCGGGGCGCGATCCCGGGCCGGAACGGCCCCTAGCCGCGAGCGCGCTCGAGCACTTCGCGTGCCCGCTCGGCGTCACGGTGCATCGCCGAGACGAGGGCCTCCACCGATTCGAACCGCTCCATCCCGCGCAGCCGCTCGACGAAGTCGACCGCGACGTGCTGGCCGTACAGGTCGGCCTCCTCGTCGAGGACGAACGCCTCGACCGTGCGGGTACGCCCGGAGAAGGTCGGGTTGGTGCCCACCGATACGGCCGCGAGGTACCGCTCCCCCGGGGTGACGGTGCCGAGTCCACCGCTACCCGGACCGAGGACGGTGAACCAGCACGCGTAGACGCCGTCCGCGGGAATGGCCGAGTACATGGGCGGCGCGACGTTCGCGGTGGGGAAGCCGAGATCGCGGCCCCGGCCGTCGCCGTGCACCACGACGCCCTCGACGCGGTGGGGGCGGCCCAGCGCGTCGGCCGCGGCGGCGACGTCGCCGGCGTCCACGCACGAGCGGATATAGGTGGACGAGAACGTCACCGCATGTTCGCTGAGCAGGGTCAGGCCCTGGACGGCGAAGCCGAAACGCTCGCCGATGGTGCGCAGCAGATCCACATTGCCGGCGGCCTTCTTGCCGAAGGTGAAGTTCTCGCCGACGACGACCTCGGCGACATGGAGCCGCTCGACGAGGATCTCGTGGGCGTACCGCTCGGGGGACAACTTCATGAACTCGGGCGTGAACGGCATGACGCAGAAGACGTCGATGCCGAGTTCCTCGGCCAGTTCGGCACGTCGCGCCAGGGTCGTGAGCTGCGCCGGGTGGCTGCCCGGCCGGACGACCTCCATCGGGTGCGGATCGAACGTCATCAGGGCGCTGGCCGTGCCGCGTTCCTTCGCCGACTTCACCGCCCGCGCGATCAGTTGCTGATGCCCGCGGTGCACACCGTCGAACACCCCGATCGTCAGGACACAACGACCCCAATCCGCAGGAATTTCGTCGAGACCTCGCCATCTCTGCACACGCTGCAGCCTACGACCCGGCGGCCGGGCGGTCATCTCCGGCTCGCCCGGAGCGCCTCATGGACAACTCCGCCAGTGTCCCGCCATAATTTCGGCATGCCGAACATTTTCGTTGGACTACGCAAAATCGTGGTGGTCGTCGCGGCCACGACGGTCCTGGCGGGCTGTGCCGCGGCGCAGAGTTCCGACGACGACCGGCCCCTGGTACTGACCACTTTCACCGTGCTCGCGGACATGGCCCGCAACGTCGCCGGGGAGCACCTGCGGGTCGAGTCGATCACCAAGGTCGGCGCCGAGGTCCACGGTTACGAACCCACCCCGGGCGACCTGCGTTACGCCTCCCGCGCCGACCTCGTCCTCGACAACGGCCTCGGCCTCGAGCGCTGGTTCGAGCAGTTCCTCGCCGATACCGACGCGGCCCACGCCGTGCTCAGCGACGGGGTTCCGCCGCTGCCGATCGGCGAGGACGCCTACGCGGGGCGGCACAACCCGCACGCGTGGATGTCCCCGTTGGCGGCCCAGACCTACGTCGACAACATCGCCGCCGCCTTCACCGACCTCGACCCCGAGCACGCCGCGGACTACGCCGCCAACGCCGCGGCGTACCGCACCGAACTACAGGCGCTGCACGAAGAACTCGTCGCCGATCTGGCCGTGCTGCCGCCGAACCACCGGGCGCTGGTCACCTGCGAGGGGGCCTTCAGCTACCTGGCCCGCGACGCCGGCCTGAGCGAGGCCTACCTGTGGGCGGTCAACGCCGACCAGCAGGGCACCCCGCAGCAGATCGCCCGCACCGTCGACTTCGTCCGGACCAACGCCGTGCCTGCCGTGTTCTGCGAGTCCACCGTCTCGGACAAGGCCCAGCGGCAGGTCGCCGAGGACACCGGAGCCCGGTTCGGCGGAACCCTGTATGTCGACTCGCTCTCCGAGCCGGACGGTCCCGTGCCCACCTACCTCGACCTGCTCCGGCACGACGTCCGCACCATCACCGAAGGGCTGCGTCCATGACCGCGACACCCACCCCCGCCCTGGCCGTCTCGCGGCTCAGCGTGCACTATCGCACCGTCACGGCGCTCGACGGCGTCGACCTGACGCTCATCCCCGGCCGGGTGTGCGGGCTCGTCGGTACCAACGGCTCGGGCAAGTCCACCCTCTTCAAGGCGATCATGGGCATCGTGCGACCGAGCACCGGCACCGTGTCCATCGGCGGGACCGACACCGTCACCGCCCGGAAGGCCGGTGCCGTCGCGTACGTGCCGCAGAGCGAGGCCGTCGACTGGGACTTCCCCATCAGCGTGGGCGAAGTCGTGATGACGGGCCGCTACGGCCGGCAGAACTGGCTGCGCCGGCCGCGGCCCGCCGACCACGCCGCCGTCCGGGCCGCGCTCGAACGCGTCGACATGGCCGGCTACGTGCAGCGGCAGATCGGCCAGCTCTCCGGGGGTCAGCGCAAGCGTGTCTTCGTCGCCCGTGCCATCGCCCAGGGCGCTCCCCTGCTCCTGCTCGACGAGCCGTTCGCCGGCGTGGACAAGCGCACCGAGGCTGCCCTGACGGAGGTGATCCGGGACCTTGCCGGTTCGGGGCACACGATCCTCGTCGCCACCCATGACCTCGCCGGACTGTCGCTGCTGTGCGACGAGGCCGCGCTGCTGCAGCGGCGCATCCTCGTCCACGGCGCCCCGGACGAGGTGCTGCGGCCGGAGAACCTCGCGCGCGCCTTCGGCGTCGACCCCCTGCTGCCGGCCCCCCACGTCGCCCAGGAGGCACGGTGAACCTCGTCGAACTGATCGTCGAACCTCTGCAGTACGGCTTCATGCAGCGCGCCCTCGTCGTCGCGGTGGCCGCCACGATCGTGTGTGCCCTGCTCAGCTGCTGGCTCGTACTCATCGGGTGGTCGCTGATGGGCGACGCCGTCTCCCATGCCGTGCTGCCCGGCGTGGTGCTGGCCTACCTGGTGGGAGCGCCGTTCGCGGTGGGCGCGCTGCTGTTCGCCGGGGCCGCCGTCGCTCTGATCGGGCTCGTCCGCAACACCACCAAGGTCAAGGAGGACGCCGCGATCGGCGTGGTCTTCACGACGTTGTTCGCCCTCGGTGTCGTGCTGATCTCGAAGAACCCGAGCCAGGTGGACCTGCACCATGTGCTGTTCGGCAACCTACTGGGCCTGGCCACCGCGGACATGTGGCAGGTCACCGCGCTCGCAGTGATGGTGCTCGTCGTGTTGATCGCCAAGCGCCGCGACCTGACCCTGTTCGCGTTCGACCGGGGGCAGGCCCACGCCCTCGGGATCTCCCCGGCCCGGCTGTCCGCGCTGCTGCTCGCGCTGCTGGCGGTCACCATCGTCGCCGCCATCCAGGCCGTCGGGGTCATCCTCGTCGTGGCGATGCTGATCATCCCCGGTGCGACGGCGTACCTGCTCACCGAACGGCTGTCGCGGATGCTGGTGCTCGCTCCCACCCTGGCTGCACTGACGTCGGCGACCGGCGTATACGTCAGCTACTACACCGATGCCTCCACCGGCGGCGTCGTCGTTCTGGCCCAAGCGGTCGTGTTCACGATGGCCTATCTGTTCTCGCCCCACCAGGGACTCGTCACCGGAGCCCTGCGACGGCGCACTCGGCTGCGCGAGCCGGATGATTCGACGGTGAGAGTTGCCTAAGCTGTCCCCGTGGGCGACAGGAGCGGGGCGACCGAGGTGGCGGCGACGGACATGCTGACGCCGGTCGCGCAGGACTATCTCAAGATCATCTGGACCGTCCGGGAATGGTCGGGTGAGAAGGTCTCGACGAAGCTGCTCGCCGAGAAGCTCGGAGTGTCGGCCTCGACCGTCTCCGAGGCCGTCCGCAAGCTCGCCGAGCAGGGTCTCGTCGACCACGCACGCTACGGCGCGATCTCGCTCACCGAGGCCGGGCGCGCGGCGGCCGTGGCCATGGTCCGCAAGCACCGCCTGCTCGAGACGTATCTGGTCCGGGAACTCGGCTACGGCTGGGACGAGGTGCACGACGAGGCCGAGGTGCTCGAGCACGCCGTCTCCGACCGGCTCGTCGCCGCGATCGACGCCAAGCTCGGCCATCCGGAACGGGACCCGCACGGAGATCCGATCCCGGCGGTCGACGGCACGATCCCCACGCCGCCGGCCCGCCAGCTCAGCGCGTTCGTCGACGGTGAGCACGGCCGGGTCGCCCGCATCTCCGACGCCGACCCGGCAATGCTGCGCTACTTCGACGACGTGGGCATCGCCCTCGACACCGACATCCGCGTCGTCGAACGCCGCGACTTCGCAGGCACCGTCGCGGTTCGCATCGGCGGCGACGCCGGCAGCACGGTCGACCTGGGACATCCCGCCGCCGACGCGATCTGGCTGGTGTAGGCGGCTCCGCCGCTACCGGGATGTGGGTCAGTGCGCCGCCGTTCACGGCGGTGGTGAAGGCCCGCGCGGGAAGGGCCGCCAGGGCCGAGCCGTGCCCTGGACGGGACGGTTCTGCTGCTCGATGTACTGGCGCACGATGCTCAGCGGCGCGCCGCCGACGGACCCGGCGAAGTAGGACCCGGACCACAGCCGTTGCGCGCGCCAGTAGTGCCGGACCAGCTCGGGGAACTCCTGGCGCAGACGACGGGAGGAGACGCCTTTCAGGCTGTTGACCAGCTTCGAGACGGCGACCTTGGGCGGGTAGTGGACCAGCAGGTGTACGTGGTCGGCCTCGCCGTGGAACTCGACCAACTCGGCCTCGAAGTCCGTGCACACCGCGCGCATGATCTCTTCCATCCGGTTCAGGTGCCGGTCACCGAACACCTGGCGCCGGTACTTCGTGACGAAAACCAAGTGCACATGCATGAGGAACGTGCAGTGTCTGCCAGTGCGGATGTCGTCGTCATCGCCCATAAACCAATACGGTACAGTGGTCTGTGTGCAGCTCCGGTACGCCTACCGGCTCGACCCGACCCCGGCCCAGCGCCGAGTGTTGGCGCGGGTGTTCGGCTGCGCCCGGGTGGTGTTCAACGACGCCATCGCCGCTCGGCGGGCGGCGCACGAGGCGGGGGCGCCGTTCCCGACCGACGCGGCGCTGTCGAAGGCGCTGACCGCGGCGAAACGGACCCCGGAACGGGCATGGCTGGCCGAGGTGTCCGCCGTCGTCCTGCAACAGGCCCTCGCCGACGCCTGCGCCGCCTACCGGAACTTCTTCGCCTCCCTCGACGGCACCCGGAAGGGTCGCAAGCTCGGCGCGCCCCGGTTCCGGTCACGGACGGACCGGGCCCAGTCGATCCGGTTCACCAAGGCCGCCCGGTTTCCGGGTGCTCCCGAACGGGCGGCTGCGGCTGCCGGGGGTCGGGGACGTCCCGGTGCGCTGGTCGCGCGACCTGCCCTCGGCGCCGTCGAGCGTGACGGTGACGATGGACGCGGCCGGGCGGTACCACGCCTCGTTCGTCGTCGACGTCCCCGACCAGCCGTTGCCCCTCGTGCCGCACGAGGTGGGGATCGACCTGGGGCTGACACACTTCGCGGTACTGTCGGACGGCACGAAGGTCGACGCCCCCCGCCTCGCCCGCAAGGCGCAGGCCAAGCTGCGGACCGCGCAGAAGGAACTCGCCCGGCGGCAGAAGGGCTCGGCCCGCCGGGAGCGTGCGCGCCGAAAGGTGGCGCGCTGCCACGCCCGGGTCGGGAACACCCGCCGGGACTGGCTCCACAAGCTCTCCTCCACGATCGTCCGCGAGAACCAAGCGGTGTACGTGGAGGACCTCGCCGTGTCCGGGCTGGCCCGGACGAAGCTCGCCCGCTCGGTGCACGATGCCGGGTGGTCGACGTTCACGGCGATGCTCGAGTACAAGGCACGGCGGCACGGGCGCACCTTCGCCCGGGTCGACCGGTGGTTCCCCTCCACGCGGGCGTGCTCGGTGTGCGGGGCCATCGGGGAGGCCAAGCCCCTGCACGTCCGGTCGTGGACCTGCCCGTGTGGCGCGGTCCACGACCGAGATGTGAACGCCGCGAAGAACATCCTGGCCGCGGGACGCGCGGACAGCCCAACGCTCGTGGAGCCGGTGTCAGCCGGGACCCCGGTCCCGCACCCGGCCGTGAAGCGAGAACCCGCCGGGAGCACCGCATGAGCGGCGCAGACCGGAATCCCCGCTGTTCACGACGGGGAGGACGTCAAATGGTGGCCGGGCGCACGACGAACACCGCCGAGGCCCGCGTGCCCTTCTCCTGGAGCAGCGCCGCGGCGCGGCCGGACGGATCGATCGCCGCGTACACGCCGGGGATCCCCACCGGGTCCAGCCACCGGCCGTTCGCGAGCAGTGCCGCCTCCGCGGCGGTGACGTCCCGGCACGGGAACGCCGTCCGGATCGCGGCGTCGATGTCCAGGCTCACGGTCGGGTCGTCCTCGAGCTGGGCGAGCGTGCGAGCGTGCTCGAGCCCGAACGGGCCGACCCGGGTGCGGCGGAGCGCGGTCAGATGCGCGCCGACACCCAGCGCGGACCCCAGGTCGCGGGCGAGCGCCCGGATGTAGGTGCCCGACGAGCACTCCACCTCGACGTCGAGGTCGACGAAACACCCGCGGTCCGCGCGCACCTCACGCCGGGCGAGTACCGCGAAACGGGAGACCGTGACCGGGCGGGCCGCCAGCTCGACGGCCTCCCCGTCGCGCATCCGGGCGTAGGCACGCTTGCCGTCCACCTTGATCGCGCTGACGCTGGCGGGCACCTGGGAGATGTCCCCCGTGAGCGCGGCGACGGCCGTAGCGATCGCCTCGTCCGTGACCGCGGCGGCGTCGGTGGTCGCGAGCACCTCGCCGTCGGCGTCGTCGGTGACGGTGCTCTGGCCGAGCCGGATCGTCGCCGCGTACGCCTTGGTGGTGAGGGCGAGCAGACCGAGGATCTTCGTCGCGCGCTCCACCCCGAGGACGAGCACGCCCGTCGCCATCGGATCCAGGGTGCCGGCGTGACCGACCTTGCGAGTGCCGAGCAGTCGCCGGCAGCGGGCCACCACGTCGTGGCTCGTCATGCCCGCGTCCTTGTCGACGACGAGCAGACCGGCACGGGTGAGGGCGGGGTTCTCGGAGGCAGACACGGGGCCCGATTCTGCCACGACGACTGCGACGTCAGCGCACGACGATCGCCGTGAGCACCAGACCGTCGGCGATCAGCCAGCGCCCGTCGAACGCGGCCAGGGGGGCACCCGTCCGGGTGTCTCCGGGGACGAGCAGGTCGGAGCGAAACGTGCCCGACGCGACTGCGCCCGGTGCGGCCGCGCCGTCGCGCTCGAACGTGATGTGGGCGTCCTCGAAGCCGAGCCAGCGTCCGGTGAGCGGGAACCACGCCTTGTAGGTGGCCTCCTTGGCGCAGAAGAGCAGGCGGTCCCAGTGCAGACTCGGATCGGTGCCCGCGAGCCAGGTGCGCTCCTGGGGCAGGGAGACCGCTTCGAGCACCCCGTCGGGGAGAGGTCCGTGCGGCTCGGCGTCGATCCCCAGCGACCGCACTTGCAACGCATAGGCCAGAACAGCTCCGCGGTATCCGTCGCAGTGGGTGAGGCTGCCGACCACCCCTCGCGGCCAGACCGGTGCCCCTTTGTCGCCCTTGAGCACCGGGCCGGGTTCCATCCCGAGCTGCCGCATGGCCAGCCGGGCGCAGTGCCGTGCCCCGGCGAACTCCCGCCGGCGCTTGTCCACCGCGCGGGCGACCAGCGGCTCTTCCTGCGGGTGCGGTCGCAGACCGGGCGGGTCCTCGAACAACTCCGCGGCGGCGATCCCGTCGGGCAGGATCCGGCTGATCAGCCCGGTGCGGGTCGCGGTGGTCGGGTCGGTCATCGCAACTTCCCTTCGCGCCCCGCGCGCATGCTCTGTGCAGTGCGCGCTGCACGCATCTTCTCGACTTCGGCTTCCATCTCGGGCGTGACCCGGAAGTGTCCGCCCCATTTGTTCAACGATCCCGGCGGGTACTCCGGCACGGGCAGGATCTGGCGTAACAGTCGATCCGGCAGGCCCCGGCGCTGCCATTCCCGCGGATAGCCGAGAGAGACCTCCTCGAAGCGGACGCCGTCGTAGTACGTGGTACGCGGGATGTGCAGGTGCCCGTACACGGCGCAGAGGGCGCGGTAGCGCAGGTGCCAGTCGGCGGTCTCGGTCGTGCCGCACCACAGGGAGAACTCCGGATAGAACAACATCCGGGTGGGCTCGCGCACCAGCGGGAAGTGGTTGATCAGCACCGTCGGCAGCGACGGATCGAGGGCGTCGAGACGCTTGCGGGTCTCGTCGAGCCGTACGCGGCACCACACGTCCCGAGTGACGTACGGGTCGGGCGCGAGCAGGAATTCGTCGGTGGCGACGACGTTGCGTTCACGGGCCAGCGCCAGGCCCTCGGCCTTCGTCGCGGTGCCCTCGGGAAGGAAGGAGTAGTCGTAGAGCAGGAACATCGGCACGAGCGTCACCGGTCCGCCCTCGCCGTGCCACACGGGGTACGGGTCCTCCGGGGTGAGCACGTCGAGTTCGCGGCACATCGTCACCAGGTAGTCGTACCGGGCGGCGCCGTGCATCTGAACCGGGTCCTTGGCGGTGGTCCACAGTTCGTGGTTGCCGGGAACCCAGATCACCTTCGCGAAACGGCTGCGCAGCAGCGACAGTGCCCAGCGGATGTCGTCGGACTTCTCGGCGACGTCGCCGGCGACGATCAGCCAGTCGTCCGGCGATTCCGGGTACAGATCCTCGGTGACGGGGCGATTGCCTCGATGCCCGACGTGGATGTCGCTGACCGCCCACAGTTTCCCCGTCACCGGCTCTCCTTCTTCGTCTCGTCGCGCGCCGTCTCGTGCGGGGGCCGAGCCTGCCGGTCCGCACCGGTCACCGCCCACCGCCCCGACCGCGTCCGCCACACGACGGCCGCCATCCGGAACACGATGAACACCGTAAGCCCAGTCCAGATACCCGCGAGACCCCAGTCCCACACGAGCGAACACCACACGAGGGGCAGGAATCCGAACAGTGCGGACGCGAGCGTGGCGGTGCGGAGGAAGGCGGCGTCGCCGGCGCCGAGCAGCACGCCGTCGAGCGCGAACACGACACCGGCGACGGGTAGGAGCGCGACGAAGAACCACCAGGCGACGTCGATCTGCTCGAGCACCCCGGGATCGCTGGTGAACAGCGCCGGAATCGCGTCGCCGCCCCCGAGGAACACCAGCGCCAGGCCGGTGGCGAACACCGTGGACCACGCGGTGATCCGCCACGCCAGGCGCTTCGCATCGGAGCGGGCTCCTCCCCCCAGGGCCGCGCCCACCAGCGCCTGGGCGGCGACGGCGAGCGAGTCGAGGGTGAGCGAGACGAAGTTCCACAACTGCAGCACCACCTGGTGTGCTGCGACGGCGGCCGCCCCGAACCGGGCGGCGACCGCGGCCGCGGACAGGAAGCACGCCTGGAAGGCCAGGCTGCGGGCGATCAGGTCGCGGCCGAGCCGCACCTGCGCGGCGATCACCGTCCGTTGTGGTCGTAGCGGCACACCGGACCGGAGCAGTGCCCCGACGAACAGCGCTGCGGACACACTCTGGCCGGCGACGTTGGCGAGGGCGGAGCCGACGAGTTCCCAGCGGGGGGCTCCGGCCAGGCCGTGCACGAGCAGCGGGCACAGCACCGCCGAGAGCGCGAGCCCGGCGAGCACGTACCGCAGGGGGCGGGCGGTGTCCTGCACACCGCGCATCCAGCCGTTGCCGGCGAGGCCGACGAGGATCAGCGGTGCGCCGAACAGGGCGACGCGCAGCCACGACACCGCGGCCTCGGCGATCTGCTCGTCGCCGGCGATCAGCGCGGCCACCGGTTCGGCCAGGAGCTGGCCGACGATCAGGATCGCCGTCCCGACGGCGAGTGCGAGCCAGGTGGCCTGCACCCCCTCGGCGACGGCGGCGTCCCGCCGTCCGGCGCCGTGGAATCTGGCGGCCCGGGCGGTGGTGCCGTAGGACAGGAAGGTCAACTGGGTACTGACCTGGGCGAGGACGAGGCCGCCGATGGCCAGTCCGGCCAAGGCCAGGGCGCCGAGCCGGCCGACGACGGCGATGTCGAACAGAAGGTACAGGGGTTCGGCGGCGAGTACTCCGAGTGCCGGCACCGCGAGCCCGAAGATGCGTCCTGCGGTGGCCTCGGGGACGAGGTGGGACGCGGCGTCCGGTTCCGGGCCGGCGGTGTCCTGCGGCGCCGGCATCGTCAGTCCAGTGCCGCGCGCAGTGCCGCGACGACCAGGTCGCGGTCGCCGTACGCGGTGTAGCCGGATGCGAACCGGTGCCCGCCTCCCCCGAGCGCGGCGGCGGTCGCGGAAACGTCGATGTGCCGCTTCGATCGCAGCGACACCGTCCACACGTCCGGCCCGCACTCCTTGAATACGGCGGCGACCTCCGCCTCTGCCGTCGTTCGAACGATGTCGATGACGCTCTCGATCTCCTCGGCTCCCAGATGCGCGGAGTCCGCGCGGCGCACTGTCGCGTGGACGAGTCCGCGACCGCCGGCGGCATCGGGGACGAGCGTCGCCGAGGCGAGCACCATCGACAGCATGGGCAGCCACCCGAACGGGTGGGTGTCGAGAAGCCGGCGGGTGATCGCGGCGCCGTCGATCCCGGTCGCCAGCAGCCGTTCCGCGAGGCGGTGCGAGCCCGCACGCCCCCAGCGGAACGATCCGGTGTCGGTGACCAGCCCCGCGTACAGACAGTGGGCGAGGTCCGCGTCGATCTGCACGCCCCACTCGTCGAACAGATCGGCGAGCACGGCGGTGGTGGATTCGGCGGCCTCGTCGATCAGATTGTGGGTGCCGAACCGCGTGTTGGAGCGGTGGTGGTCGATCACCAGGATGCGCTTCGCTCCGGCCAGGCGGCCCGCGAGTTGCCCGAGTCGGCCGACCGTGCCGCAGTCCACGGTGACGAGGAGATCCACCTCGTGACGGACCTGCCCGGCGGGCACCCGTAGGTGACCGCCGGGCAGGTCGCGCATCGAGGCCGGAACGGCAGCCGGAGACGCGAATGCCACCTGCACCGGAGTGCCACGCCGCTCGAGCACCGTGCCGAGGGCCAGGCCGGAGGCGAAGGTGTCGGCGTCGGGCTGGACATGGCAGAGGATCGTCACCGACGTCGCGTCCTCGAGGAGCGCGACGGCGTCGCGGAGATCGACCGCCGGGGCGGCCTGCGTCGATTCGGCCATCGGTGCGCTACAGATCGTCACCGTCGTCGGGACGCGACAGATCGTCACCGTCGTCGGGACGCGACAGATCGTCACCGTCGTCGGGACGCGACAGATCGTCACCGTCGTCGGGACGCGACAGATCGTCACCGTCGTCGGGACGCGACAGATCGTCACCGTCGGGACGGGTCCGGGGCTCCTTGTATGGGTCGGGCTCGCCGGCGGGTGCGGCTCCCTCCCGGGCCTTGGCCAGCTCCTCGTCGGCAGCCCGTGCGCGCTCGAGAAGTTCCTCCATGTGCCGGGCGGTGTCCGGCACGGTGTCGGTGACGAAGGTCAGCGTGGGGGTGAATCGCACTCCGGTTCCCGCTCCGACCTTCGAGCGCAGCACACCCTTGGCCTTCTCCAGGCCGGCGGCAGCCGCGGCCAGGTCGGGTTCGGCGTCCAGATTCTCGCCGCGGACCGTGTAGTAGACGGTGGCGTCGTGCAGATCGGCGGTGACCTTCGCGTCGGTCACCGTGACGAACGCCAGCCTCGGATCCTTGATCTCGTGATCGATGGCCGTGGCGACGATCGTGGCGATGCGCTTGGCCAGTCGGCGTGCCCGTGCTGGATCGGCCATGTCAGTCGGTTCCTCTCCCCGGCCGCCGACGGCGACCACATGTTGTTCGACCGGTCCGGTCAGTCCTCCGGACCGAAAATTCTTCGCCGCACGGAGAGCAGCTGCAACTCCGGGCGTTCGGCGACGAGCCGCTCGCACGTGTCGAGCACCTCGTTGAGGTACGGCACCGCGGACGCGGCCACCGCCACCCCGATCTCGGCGCGGCGGTAGAGGTCCTGGTCACCGGTCTCGGCGGCACTGACCGTCATCCGCCGCAGCTCGGCGAGCACAGGACGGATCACGGACCGCTTCTGCTTGAGCGAGCGCACGTCGCCGAGCAGAACGTCCAGTTCCAGAGCCCCGAGATACATCCGTCCTCCGATGTCGTGCGGTGCCGATCTCCGGCACGCCGACGGCGGCGGGCGATCATCTCGCCCACCGCCGCCGACGAGACCGTCGGGTGTATCCGGCCGCGTCAGTCGCGCGGCTTCTCGCGCAGCTCGTACGCCTCGATCACGTCACCGATCTTGATGTCGGAGTAGGTGACCGTCAGACCGCACTCGAAGCCTTCCCGCACCTCGGTCACATCGTCCTTCTCGCGCCGCAGCGAGGAGATGGTGACCGTCTCGGCGACGACGTTGTTGTCGCGGAGCAGACGGGCCTTCGCGTTGCGCTTGACGATGCCGGACTGGACCATGCAGCCCGCGATGTTGCCGACCTTGGACGACTTGAAGATCGCCCGGATCTCGGCGCGGCCGAGCTCGACCTCCTCGTAGATGGGCTTGAGCATGCCCTTGAGCGCCTTCTCCACCTCGTCGATCGCCTGGTAGATGATCGAGTAGTAGCGGATGTCGACACCCTCGCGGTTGGCGAGCTCGGTGGCCTTGCCCTCCGCGCGGACGTTGAAGCCGATGATCACAGCGTTGGACGCGGCAGCCAGGTTGACGTTGGTCTCGGTCACACCACCGACACCGCGGTCGATGACTCGCAGCCGCACCTCGTCCCCGACCTCGATACCCATGAGGGCCTCCTCGAGGGCTTCGACCGTACCGGCGTTGTCGCCCTTGAGGATGAGGTTGAGCTCGTTGTGCTCCTTGAGCGCGGCATCGAGGTCCTCGAGGCTGATCCGCTTGCGGCTCTTGGCGGCCAGCGCGTTGCGCTTGCGCGCATTGCGGCGGTCCGCGATCTGCCGTGCGATGCGGTCCTCCTCGACGACGACGAGGTTGTCACCGGCGCCGGGCACCGACGTGAAGCCGATGACCTGGACCGGCCGCGAGGGCGACGCCTCGAGGACGTCGTCGCCGTGCTCGTCCACCATGCGGCGGACCCGGCCGTACGCGTCACCCGCGACGATCGAGTCGCCGACCCGCAGCGTGCCGCGCTGGACCAGGACGGTGGCCACGGGGCCGCGGCCACGGTCGAGGTGCGCCTCGATCGCGACGCCCTGCGCCTCCATGTCCGGGTTGGCCCGCAGATCGAGGGACGCGTCCGCGGTGAGCAGCACGGCCTCGAGCAGCTGGTCGATGTTCAGGCCCTGCTTCGCCGAGATGTCGACGAACATGGTGTCGCCGCCGTACTCCTCGGTGACCAGGCCGTATTCGGTGAGCTGCTGGCGGATCTTCTGAGGGTTCGCACCCTCCTTGTCGATCTTGTTCACCGCGACCACGATCGGCACGTCCGCAGCCTGAGCGTGGTTGATCGCCTCCACCGTCTGCGGCATGACGCCGTCGTCGGCCGCGACCACGAGGATCGCGATGTCGGTCGACTTCGCGCCACGGGCACGCATGGCGGTGAACGCCTCGTGACCCGGGGTGTCGATGAAGGTGATCAGCCGGTCTTCGCCGTTGAGGTGGGTCATCACCTGGTAGGCACCGATGTGCTGGGTGATGCCGCCGGCCTCGCCCTCGCGGACGTTGGCCTTGCGGATCGTGTCGAGCAGGCGGGTCTTGCCGTGGTCGACGTGACCCATGACGGTCACCACCGGCGGGCGCTGCACGAGGTCTTCCTCGGTGCCCTCGTCCTCGCCGTAGGTGATGTCGAACGACTCGAGCAGCTCGCGGTCCTCGTCCTCGGGGCTGACGACCTGAACGTTGTAGTTCATCTCGGAGCCGAGCAGCTCGAGAGTCTCGTCGTTCACCGACTGAGTGGCCGTGACCATCTCACCGAGGTTGAACAGCGCCTGCACGAGGGCCGACGGGTTCGCGTCGATCTTCTCCGCGAAGTCGGACAGGGACGCCCCGCGAGCGAGACGGATGGTCTCGCCGTTGCCGCGCGGCAGCCGCACACCGCCGACCGACGGTGCCTGCATCGAATCGTATTCCTGCCGCTTCTGCCGCTTCGACTTGCGGCCACGGCGCGGAGCGCCACCGGGACGGCCGAAGGCACCCGCGGTGCCACCGCGGCCACCGCGACCGGCACCACCGCCGCCACCACCGGGGCGACCGCGGAATCCACCGGGAGCGCCGGCACCGGTGCCGGCACCCGGAGCGCCGCCACCACCACCGCGGTAACCGCCGCCACCGCCGGCCGGACGCCCGCCGGGGGCACCGGGCCGACCGGGACGACCGGTCGGGGCGGGACGTGCAGCACGCTGCGGCATCGCGCCCGGGTTCGGACGCGGGGGCATCGATCCCGGGGACGGCCGGGGGCCACCCTGACCGGGGGCCGGACGGGGACCGCCGGGACCGGCCGCGGGGCGACCCTGACCGGGGGCCGGACGGGGACCGCCGGGACCGGCCGCGGGGCGACCCTGACCGGGGGCCGGACGGGCACCACCGGGACCGCCAGCGGGGCGACCCTGACCGGGAACCGGACGCGGGGCGCCCGGACGCGGCGCAGGACGCTCCGCGGGGGCGGACGAGTACGGGTTGTTGCCGACGCGCGGCGGCTTGGGACCGGGACGGGGACCGCCCGGCTTGGGACCGGGGCTCGGCGTCTGCGGGGCCGGCGCCTGCGGGGCCGGTGCCTGCGGCGCGGCCTGCGCGGCCGGGGCCTCCGGGGTGGCCGGCTTCGGGGCGGCCGGGCGCGGAGCGCCGGGCTTGGGGCCGGACGCGGCGGGACGCGCCGCCGGAGCCGGGCTGGGCGCCGGGGCGGCGGCTTCCGGCTGCGGGGCCGGGGCGGGTGCCGGTGCGGCCTGGGCGGGCGCAGCCGGACGGGGACCGGGGCGCGGCGCCCCGGGCTTGGGGGCCGCCGACGGGGCTGCGCCGTCGCCGTTCGCCTTCGCGAAGGACTCGCGCAGTCGGCGCGCCACCGGCGGCTCGACTGTCGAGGACGCCGACTTCACGAATTCGCCCTGTTCCTTCAAACGGGCGAGAAGTTCCTTACTGGTGACACCGAGTTCCTTGGCCAACTCGTGTACACGGGCCTTGCCTGCCACTGCTCTCCTCACTGATGAGGTCGAGCGGCTGGTGCCCGCACGACCTCGGGTTATCTCCGATGGACGTTCATCGCTGGTGCTTCACGGTGTGCTCATGAGTGTTCGTACCTGTTCTTCTCAGAGTTGGTGTCCCCGGTCCGGCGCGTATCGCTACGCCGAGTTCCCCTCGTTCCGGACCCCGACCAGCTGAACAAGCGCGGACGGGTCGATTGTTCCCGACACCCGCAGCGCTCTGCCGAATGCTCGACGCCGCTCCGCCTGACCGAGGCATTCCGGATCGGGGTGCAGCCACGCGCCCCGACCGGGCATCCTCCGCCCCGGATCCGGCACCAGCACGAAACCTGTCGACTCCGTCGCCCGCGCCACGACCCTCAGCAGATCGGCAGCCAGCACCCGCTGCCGACACCCGACGCAGGTGCGCACCGGAGCGATGCGCTCTCGGCCGGCCGAGGGCAGCTCATGCTGAGCCATCGACCACTCTACCGCTGATCGGGCCGGAACCGTGCATTCCACCCCTACCTGCCTGTCGCGGGCGACCCCGCCGACTCCGAACCACCGGCCGCGGCGTCGCTGCGGATGTCGATCCGCCACCCGGTCAGCCGCGCAGCCAGGCGGGCATTCTGCCCCTCCTTGCCGATCGCGAGGGAGAGCTGATAGTCGGGGACGACGACCCGGGCCGCACGCGCGTCGGGATCGACGACTGTGACGGATACCACCTTCGAGGGGGACAGTGCGTTGCCGACGAACCTCGCCGGGTCCTCGTCGAAGTCGATGATGTCGATCTTCTCGTCCCCGAGTTCACGCATGACGTTGCGCACCCGTTGCCCCATCGGGCCGATGCACGCGCCCTTGGCGTTGAGCCCCGGCACTCGCGAATGGACCGCGATCTTGGAACGGTGGCCGGCTTCCCGCGCGACGGCGACGATCTCCACCGACCCGTCCGCGATCTCCGGCACCTCGAGGGCGAACAGCTTGCGCACCAGATTGGGGTGCGTCCGGGACAGCGTGATCTGAGGACCGCGCTGCCCACGGGAGACCCCGACGACATAGCAGCGGATCCGGTCACCGTGCTCGTACGTCTCGCCGGGCACCTGCTCGGCCGGCGGGATCAGCCCCTCGGCGCCGGTGGTCTCGCCACCGATCTTCACCACGACCATGCCGCGGGCGTTGGCGCGGGTGTCGCGCTGGACGACGCCGGCGACGACCTCACCCTCGTGCGTCGCGAACTCCCCGAACCGCTGTTCGTGCTCGGCATCGCGAATGCGCTGCATGATCACCTGGCGCGCGGTGGTCGCCGCGATGCGGCCGAAGCCCTCGGGGGTGTCGTCCCACTCGGAGACGAGGTTGCCGTCCGCGTCGAACTCCTGCGCCATCACCCGCACAGCGCCGGTCCTGCGGTCCACGTCGACACTCGCGTGCGGCTGGTGCCCGTCGGTGTGCCGGTAGGCGGTGAGCAGGGCCGTCTGGATCGTCTCGATCAGCGCATCGAACGGGATGTTCTTGTCGGCCTCGAGGACCTTCAGGGCTGCGATGTCGATATTCACTTGTCCACCTTCACTTCGTCCGTGCCGTTGTAGTCGGTGCCGTTCTCGTCGTCCGGATCCTCGCCGTCGCTCTCGGCGATCTCGCCCGCACGCACCCGGCCGTCCGGCACCCCGCCCGCGAGTTCGAGTTCGCGCGGATTCGGCGCGTTGAACTCGACCTCGACAACGGCGCGGCGCACATCCGCGAGCGGAAGCACCCGCACGGACGGCCCGTTGCGGCCGGGGACGACGACCCGGACCTCGTCGCCGACGAGCTCACCGATGCGGCCGACGATCGTCTCGTCGTCCAGGTCGATCCGCGCCTTGCGGGCCTGGGACCGGCGCCAGTGCCGTTCGAGGGTGAGCGGGCGGCCGATGCCGGGGCTGGTCACCTCGAGCACGTAGGGCGACTCGCCGAAGTCGGCGACGGAATCGAAAACCTCCGAGACGAGAGTGCTCAGACGGGCGGCCTCGTCGAGGCTCAGTCCGGTGTCGCTGTCGACGAACAACCGCACCGTGCTGTGCTTGCCCGCAGACGTGACCACGACGTCCTCGAGGTCGTATCCCTCGCGCTCGATCGGTCCGGAGACGAGTTCGGCAATTCTCTCCGGGGGCGGCACCGGCATCGCGACAAGCTCCTCGTTCAGTTGTGATCGCAGCGGACGACATGCCGGCGCACGAGCGGACCGGCAGGTATCCCAGGATATCGCGCATTCGGTGCCCCCGTGACCAACCCCCGCGGCCGACCACCGTCGGATCCACGCGGACCGGGCTGGCACGATGGTGCGGTGCCGACGCTCGCATCCTCACCGCCCGTATCCCGCCGCACCGTGTTGCGGTGGTCCGGCGCCGCGCTCGGCGGTCTCGGCGCGCTCGCCGTCGCCGGGTGCGCTGCCGGCGAGGACGACGGCAGCGGAGAGGTCGATCCGCTGATCGCGCAGGCCGAGCGGGCGCGCGTCGACGCCGCGACCGCCGCCCTGCTCGTCGCGCTGCTTCCGGACCGTGCGCAGGCGCTGCAGGCCGTCGCCGCCGAACGCACGACCCACGCCCAGACCCTGGACGCCGAAGTGGCCCGGCTCGCCGGGACCGACCCGACGGTGTCGGACGTCACGACGACGACCGTCGCTCCGGCCGCGGATCCACCGACCCTCGATCTGATGCGCGACCGGCTGGGCACCTCGCGGCGCGCCGCCGCCGATCTCGCCCGCACCCTGCAGGGGTACCGGGCGGGCCTGCTCGCCTCGATCAGCGCCGCGTGCGCCGTGCACACGGGGGTGCTGCTGCCGTGAGTTCGCAGTCGCTGGGTGTCGAGCAGCAGGCCCTCGTGGACGCGTTGAACGCCGAGTACGCCGCGGTGTTCGGGTACGGAATCGTCGCCGCCTTCTCCAACCCCGCCCGGGCGGCCGAGGTCTCGGCCGACACCGCGGCCCACCGCGCCCGGCGCGACGCCACCACGGATGCGCTGCGGGCCGCGGGCGTGACCCCGCCCCCCGCTGCCGCCGGGTACACCACGCCCTTCCCGGTGACCGATCCGGTCTCGGCAGCACAGCTGGCGGTACAGATCGAGGCCGATGTCGCCGTGGCGTGGCGTTCCGTCGTCGAGCGGGCCCGCAGCGAGCACACCCGTGGAGCGGCGATCGAGGCGCTCACCGAGTCGGCGATGCGGGCGGCACGGTGGCGCGTCAACCTGGGGATCGCCCCGCCGTCCGTCGCGCTGCCCGGGCAACCCTGAGCCGTCCGGCGCGGCGGGTCAGCCGGTCATCACGGCGATCGCCACGCCGTCCCAGCCCTTGACCCCGACGGTCTGCAGCGCGGTCGCGTCGAGGCGGGGATCCGCCCCCATGAGTTCGAGCACCTCCCAGGCGCCGCGCACACGCTCGTCGTCGAGGTCGGCATTGGTCACCGATCCGCCGCGGATCACGTTGTCGACCACGATCACGGTTCCGGGTCGGCCGAGCCGCAGCGCCCACCGCACGTAGTGCGGGTTGTTCTCCTTGTCGGCGTCGACGAAGACCAGGTCGAACGGGGCCTCGACCTCGAGGGACGGCAGGAGGTCGAGGGCGGCGCCCACGCGGACCTCGACGCGCTCCCCCACCCCGGCGCGGTCGAGGTTGGCGCGGGCGACCTCGGCGTGCCGCGGTTCGTACTCGAGGGTGACCACGCGCCCGTCGTCGCCGACGGCCCGCGCCAGCCAGATGGTCGAGTACCCGCCGAGCGTGCCGATCTCGAGGATGCGCCGGGCACCGCGGATCCGGGCCAGCAGGTGCAGCAGCTTGCCCTGCACCGGTGCCACGTCGATCGGCGGCAACCCGGCCGCGGCGTTGGCCTCGAGCGCCGCGGTCAGGGCGGGGTCGTCGCCGACGAGGAGCTCGGCGAGGTAGCTGTCGGTGGCGGCCCAGTCGTCGGCCGTGTCGCTGTCGGTCATGACACCGATTGTGGGGTCCGACGCGCCTCAGCGGCCGAGGATCTCCTGCAGCGCCTCGTCGGCCGGAACCTCCCGGGACTCGCCGCCGAACCGGTCGCGCAGCTCGACCTTGCCGTCCGCCCATCCCCGTCCGACGACGACCACCAGCGGCACGCCGAGCAGCTCGGAGTCCTTGAACTTCACCCCGGGCGAGGCCTTGCGATCGTCGAGCAGGACCTCGACTCCGGCCTTGTCGAGTTCGGCCGCCAGGTTCTCGGCGCCCGCCCGGGCCGCCTCGTCCTTGTTGGCGATCACCAGGTGCACGCCGAACGGAGCGACCTCGGCCGGCCAGCGCAGACCCTTGTCGTCGTGCTGCTGCTCGGCGATCACCGCGACGAGCCGCGAGACGCCGACACCGTAGGAACCCATGGTCGGCCGCACCGGCTTGCCGTTCTCGCCGAGCACGTCGACGGCGAAGGCATCGGTGTACTTGCGGCCGAGCTGGAACACGTGGCCGATCTCGATGCCGCGCGCCGACACCAGGGGCCCGGCACCGTCGGGCGACGGATCACCGTCGCGCACCTCGGCGGCCTCGATCGTGCCGTCCGGGACGAAGTCCCGGCCCGCGACGAGTCCGACGACGTGCCTGCCGGGTTCGTCGGCGCCGGTGATCCACGACGTGCCGTCCACGACCCGCGGATCGACGAGGTAACGGACCCCGTTGTCCAGCAGCGCCTTCGGACCGATGTACCCCTTGACGAGGAACGGGTGGGCCGCGAAGTCGGCGTCCGTGAGCAGCTCGTACTCGGCCGGCTCGAGCGATGCCCCGAGCCGCTTGTCGTCCACCTCTCGGTCGCCGGGGATGCCGATACCGAGCAGTTCCCACTCCCCGCCGGGTCGCCGCGTCTTGACGAGGATGTTCTTCAGGGTGTCGGCGGCGGTCACCGGGCGGTCGAGCGCCCCGGCTGCCCACTCGACGAGAGTCTCGATGGTCGGGGTGTCGGGGGTGTCGTGCACCACCGGCTCGGGCAGCCCGTCGAACGCGACCGGCTCGGGAGCCAGAGTGCGCACCGCTTCGACGTTCGCGGCGTAGCCCGACTCGAGGCAGCGCACGTACGTGTCCTCACCCACCTCGCTCTCGGCGAGGAACTCCTCCGACGCGCTCCCGCCCATCGCGCCCGAGGTCGCGGAGACGATGACGTACTTCACCCCGAGACGCGCGAAGATCCGCTCGTAGGCGTCGCGGTGGGCCCGGTAGGACTCGGCCAGGCCCTCGTCGGTGAGATCGAAGCTGTAGGAGTCCTTCATCACGAACTCGCGGCCGCGGAGGATCCCGGCACGCGGCCGCTCCTCGTCCCGGTACTTGGTCTGGATCTGGTACAGCGTGACCGGAAAGTCCTTGTAGGAGTTGTATTCGCCCTTGACGGTGAGCGCGAACATCTCCTCGTGGGTGGGCCCGAGCAGGTAGTCGGCGCCCTTGCGGTCGTGCAGCCGGAACAGCCCGTCGCCGTACTCGGTCCACCGGTTCGTGGTTTCGTAGGGGTCGCGCGGCAGCAGTGCCGGCAGCGAGATCTCCTGCGCGCCGATCGCGTTCATCTCCTCGCGCACGACGCGCTCGACCTGCCGCAGCACCCGCAGACCCAGTGGCAGCCACGAGTACACCCCCGGCGCTATGCGGCGGACGTAGCCGGCGCGCACGAGCAGCTTGTGGCTGGCGACCTCGGCGTCGGCCGGATCGTCGCGGAGGGTGCGGAGAAACAGGTGCGACATGCGGGTGATCACGGGAGAGCAGCCTACCTGCCGCCCCCGGACCGGCCTCGGTACGGTTACCGCTTGTGCTGGTGCTTCTGCCTCCTTCCGAAACCAAGTCCGACGGCGGCGACGGTGCGCCCCTCGACCTGGGCGAACTGTCGATGCCGCAGCTGACCGTGACTCGCGAGGCGCTGGTGCAGGCACTCGTCGACCTGGCCGCGGACCACGAGGCGTCGACCGTGGCGCTCGGCCTGGGTCCCACGCAGGCGGACGAGATCGAACGCAACGCCAAGCTGTGGGTCTCGCCCACGCGACCGGCGCTCGCGCGATACACCGGAGTGCTGTTCGACGCCCTCGACGCCGCCGGGTTCACCAGGGCGCAGCGGGCGAAGGCCTACCGGCGGCTCGCGATCGGGTCGGCGCTGTTCGGCGCGGTCCGTGCGGGCGATCCCGTCCCTGCATATCGCCTGTCGGGCGGATCGAAGCTGCCCGGGTTCGGCACCCTCGCGTCGTTGTGGCGCCCGGAACTGAGCGACGCACTGTCCGCGGAGGCCGCCGGGGAGCTCGTCGTGGACCTGCGCTCGGGGGTGTACCAGCAACTCGGACCTGTCCCCGGTGCGGTCACGGCAACCGTGCTCACCGAGCAGCCGGACGGCAGCCGCAAGGTGGTCAGCCACTTCAACAAGCACCACAAGGGCCTGCTGGCACGTGCGCTCGTGCTGACCCGCGCGGAGCCGGCGGACGTCGACGGTGTCGCGCGGGTCGCGGCCCGCGCGGGTCTGCGGGTGGAGACGGCGTCAGCCACCGAACTCGTGATTCTGACCTGATTGCGGTGTGCGCCCGGTGTCCTGCACCGCGGTGAGGAACCGGTGCGCCGGGTGCCAGAAGCTCCCGAGCACGGCCGCCACCCGGGGATCACCGGACCCGGCGGCCGAGCGCTGCAGTTCGGCGAGCCGGCGGGCGCACCGGTCGCGGGCCTCGTCGAATCGCGCGGGGTCGTCGTGGGCGTCCCCGATCCGGTCCACGAGCCCGGCAAGGGCCGTCAGGAGGGTGGGCACGGAACACCGCGCCGCGTCGTCCGCCTCGGCGAGAACACCGTCCGACGCCGCCTCGGCGACACGTGCGAGTTCGCGCAGCGCCGGCACGGCGTACCACAGCCGGTCCAGGACGCCCTGGGAGGCCGTGGCCTGGTCCCGGACCCGGTCTGCGATCGGACGCGGATTGAGCCGCGCGCTCTCGCGTGCCCACTGCGAGGATTCCGCCGCGCGCTCCATCATCCGGTCGATCTCCTCCGCCCAGCGCGCCCAGCCCCCGGTGCCCGGCCCCGCGTCGTCGCCCGTCCCGGCGGCCATGTCGCACAGCAGGGATCGGATCTCCCGGGTGAGTACCTCGAGCTCGTCTCCGACCGGGTAGACGGGCGGGAAGAGCACCGCGGTCACCACGAGTCCGCAGACCGCGCCGATGGCGGTCTCGATCAACCGGTCTCCCAGCATCACCGGATCGCCCGCGACGCCCGTCGCGATGACGAACAGGGCGGTGATCGCTACCCAGATCCCGTTGGTGCCGAACACCCGCCACCGGCCGACGAACCAGCCGACGAGCACGGCTGCGCCGATCGACAGCGTCGGTCCGGGCACGAGCGCGATCGCCGCCGCGGCGAGCAGTACCCCGGACAGGACGATCGCCATCTGCACGAACGCCTGCCGGACCGACCGGAACACCGTCGTCTCGACGAGGAACACCGCGACGTACGGCGCGAGATAGGCCTGCGGCAGCGCGAGCCACTCGGCGGCGACGAGCCAGGCCATCATCGCAGCGACGGACGCCTTGGCAGCCTGGGTGGCGATGTGGCGCTCGTGGCCTCGTTCGCGGACGGCACGTACCGTCCACGACGCCGAGTATCGAACCCGGTCGGTGAAGGCGGACAGCATGTGCTCCGGCTACCCGGGACGCACGGCGGTCACACCCCGCTGCGGGCGGCCACCGCGGCGGAGGTCTGTGTGCTGTTGCACCTCCGGCGGCGTAGGTCTGTGTGCCCTGTGCCTCCGGCGGCGGAGGTCTATGTACCCTGTGCCTCCGGCGGCGGAGGTCTATGTACCCTGCGCCGCCTTCTCCGCTTCCTGGGCCTGCGCGACCTGCTCCGGGGTGAAGCGGATGAACAACGCCGCAGCCCCCGCGATCACGGCGCACACCGCGCAGCCGACGAGAGCGAACAGATAGCCCTCCCCCAGCGCGTAGAGCTGGGCGGGGTCCATGTCGGCGACGGCGCCGGACGTACCCCCCAGGGCCAGGGTCCGGGAGGTGGCCATCGCGCCGATCACGGCGAGACCGATCGGGCCGCCGAGCGTCTGCGCCACCTGGGCGATCGCAGCGAGCGGGCCGATCTCGTGCGAGCCGACGCCGGCGATCGCACACAGCGGCAGCGGGACCACGGCCAGGCCCACGCCGAATCCGACGACGAGCACCAGGACGAACAGCGTCGGCACGTACGCGACGGTGTGCGACATGGTCGACCCGTACAGCAGGCTGACCGCCATGATCAGGGCTCCGGTGACGACGAGCCACCGGGGCCGCACCCGGACCGCAAGCTTCGACGCGACTGCAGCGGCGGCGCCCAGCCCGAAGGCGAACGGCACGAACGCCAGACCGGCCTGCAGCGGCGAGTACCCGAGGATGTCCTGCACGAACAGGGCGACGAACGCGGCGAGGCTGAACATGACGGCACCGGCGAAGAAGATCGACACGAACGTCGCGACCCGGTCGGGATTGCGGAACAGCACGAACGGCAGCAGGGGGTTCTCGGCGCGGCGCTCCACGACGAGGAACACCGCGAGCAGCGCGGCACCGGCGAGCAGCGCGCCGACCACCGCCGGGCTGCTCCACCCCATCTCGGGGCCCTCGGTGAGCCCGAAGACGAGACCGGTGCAGCCGAGCGTGGCGAGCACCGCGCCCGGCACGTCCAGCGGCAGCCGCTCGGCGGCGGTCTCGCGGAGCGCGATCACGGCCAGGGTCACGATCAGGATCCCGATCGGCACGTTGATCAGGAAGATCCAGCGCCAGGACACCTCGGTCAGAGCACCGCCGATGATCAGCCCGGCGATCGAGCCGACACCGGTCATGGCCGCGAAGATGGCGATCGCCTGGTTGCGGGCCGGTCCGGGTGCGAAGGTGGTGGCGACCAGCGCCAGGGCCGTGGGCGAGGCCACAGCGGCGCCGACGCCCTGCAGCGCGCGGGCCGCGACGAGGGTGCCCTCGTTGACGGCGAGTCCGCACAGCAGCGAGGCGAGCGTGAACAACCCGACGCCGGCGATGAACATGCGTTTGCGACCGAAGGCGTCGCCGAGGCGTCCGCCGAGCAGCATGAGACCGCCGTAGCTCAGCGCGTACGACGTGAGCACCCAGTTGCGGCCCGCGTCGCTCAGGCCGAGGTCCTCCTGCAACGGGGCCAGCGCGAGATTGGCGACCGTGCCGTCGAGCACGACCATCAACTGGAGGCCGCTGAGGACGACGATCGCCAGACCCAGCGCACGCGTGGTGACGGGGTAGCTCACGGGCGAGGAGGTTTCGGCCATGTGGATCAACGTTACCGAGCGTCCGAGGCGACCTCGGCCACCGGCCCGACGTCGAACGCGGCCACCGGGCCGATGACGACGATGGCCGGCGGGCGGATCTGCTCCTCCCGGACCCGCGCGGCGACGGTCGCCAGATCGGCGCGCAGCACCCGCTGGGTGCGCAGCGTGCCCTCCTGGATCACGGTGACCGGCGTCTGCGCGGGCCGGCCCCCCTCGAGCAGGGCGGCGGCGAACTGCTCGATCCGCTCGACCGCCATCAGCAGCACCAGCGTGCCGCGCAGGCGCGCGAGCGCACCCCAGTCGGTCAGCGAATCCGGGTGGTCCGGGGCCACGTGCCCGCTGACCACGACGAACTCGTGGGTGACCCCGCGGTGGGTGACCGGGATCCCGGCCGCGGAGGGCACCGAGATGGCGCTGGTGATGCCCGGAACGACCGTCACGGGCACCCCGGCGGCAACGCATGCCTCGAGTTCCTCGTAGCCGCGGCCGAACACGTACGGGTCGCCGCCCTTGAGCCGGACGACGAACTTCCCGGCCTTCGCGCCGTCGATGAGGGCCTGGTTGATGGCCTCCTGCGCCATCGCCCGGCCGTAGGGGATCTTGGCGGCGTCGATCACCTCGACGTGCGGGCCGAGCTCGGCGAGCAGTTCCGGTGGGGCCAGCCGGTCGGCGACGACGACGTCGGCTCGGGCCAGCAGGCGCCGCCCGCGGACGGTGATCAGGTCGGGATCGCCCGGGCCACCCCCGACCAGCGCGACCCCGGGACGGGCGGGTTCGGCGTCTGCGACGACGGCGCCGGACTGCAGGGCCTCGCGGATCGCGGTGCGCACGGCCGCGGAGCGGCGGTGGTCGCCGCCGGCCAGCACACCGACGGTCATCCCGTCGTAGTGGGCGGTGGCCGGGGTGACCGCGGTGCCGCGACGGGCGTTGTCGGCCCGGACGCAGAAGATGCGGTCGCGTTCGGCCTCCGCGACGATCGCGGCATTCGTGTCCGGTTCGTCCGTGCAGGCGATGGCATACCAGGCGCCGTCCAGATCCCCGGCGCGGTAGTCGCGCAGTTCCAGGGTGATCTGCCCGGCGGTCGCCATGCCCTCGACGGCGGGCGTCGCGACACGGGTGATCACGTGCACGTGGGCACCGGCGGCGACGAGCAGGCCGAGCCGCCGCTGTGCGACGGTACCGCCGCCGACCACCACCACGCGCCGGCCCCGCAGATTGAGCCCGACCAGGTAGTTGGTCTCGTCGTCGGCAGCACTGGACACCGGCACTTCCCATCTTTCGGCACTGTCTGCAACGCGCATCACGCTGCGTGGAACGCACAAACACTACGGGCAGGGTGGTTTGCGGCGCCATCCGCCGTACCAACTTCGTGAGCGACGCCGCAGTCCCGACCCGTACGGCTCCCGGAGGATCAGCCGGGGAGGAGAGACTCGCGGACCTGCCGGCGCAGTACTTTCCCGATCTGGGAGCGCGGCAGGTCGTCCACCACCACCACACGTCGCGGAACCTTGTAGGCGGCCAGGCGCGACCGGCAGTGCTCCCGCGCCGCCTCGGGGTCGAAGTCCTCACCCGAAACCAGCACCGCCGCCACCACGTCCTCGCCGCCGTCGGAAGCCGGCAGTCCCACCACGGCGGCATCGACGATCCCCGGGAACGACCGCAACGCCGCCTCGACCTCGGACGGCATGACATTGAATCCACCGGTGATGACCAGTTCCTTGATCCGATCCACCACCGTGACGAATCCGTCCCGGTCGACCTGGACGATGTCCCCGGTCCGGAACCAACCGCCGTCGAGCAGTGCTTCCGCCGTCTGTTCGGGCTTGTTCCAGTATCCGGAGAACACCTGCGGTCCCCGCAGCAGCAACTCTCCCCGCTCCCCGGGTTCGACGTCGCGCGCCGGATCGGCAGGATCGACCACCCGGATCTCGGTGCTCGGGAAGGGCACCCCGACGGCGCCGGGCCGGCGAGTGAGCCCGATGGGATTGCCGATCGCCACCGGCGACGTCTCGGTGAGCCCGTACCCCTCGACCAGTACCCCGCCGGTGACCTCCTCCCACAGTTCCAGCGTCGTCGTCGGCAAGGGCATCGCCCCGGAGATCGACCATCGCGCCGACGTCAGGTCCACCGATCGCTCCCGGGCCGCGCGAGCGAGCCGCTCGTAGATCGGCGGCACCGCCGGCATGAACGTGGGCGGGTGCTTCGCGGCGGCGGTGAGCACCAGATCCACGTCGAACTTGGGGAACAGGACCAGCCGGGCGCCGATACTCATCGCGAAGGTCACGCACAGCGTGAGCCCGTATGCGTGGAACATCGGCAACACCGCGTACACGACCTCTTCGCCGTCCACCAGGCCCGGTACCCACGCACGACCCTGGGCGGCGTTGGCGCCGAGGTTGCGGTGGGTCAGCATCGCGCCCTTCGGGACGCCGGTGGTGCCGCTCGTGTACTGGATCACCGCCAGATCCTCGACCGAGGGCCCCGGTCGATCGGGGTCGACGGGCCCGTCCGCCAGCAGCCGTTTCCACGGAATCGTCCCGGGCGCAGAGCCGGTCAGCGCGTCCCGCGCCGCACGCGCTTTCGGAACGGGAAGGGCGAGCGCGAGCCGCTTGGACCACGGCATCGAACGAGTGATGTCCACCGCCACGATGTGCTCGACGGCCGTGTCCCCGGCGATCTGCTGCAGCAGCGGACAGACCTTGTCCCAGGCGATCGCCACCGTGGCGCCGTGGTCCGCGAACTGGCGGGCCATCTCTTCCTCGGTGTAGAGCGGATTGTGCTCGACCACCACGCCGCCGATCCGCAGGACAGCATAGAACGCGATCACATGTTCCGGGCAGTTCGGCAGGACGAGCGCCACCCGGTCACCGGGGCGCACACCGAGCCGCCGTAGCCCCTCCGCGCCGCGGTGCACCCGGTCGGCGAGTTGCGAATAGGTCAGTTCCGCGCCGAAGAACTCGAGCGCCGGACGTGGTCCGAACCGGGCTGCCGAAGTCTCGAGCATGTCGACCAGCGAGTGCTCCGGAGGCGTGATGTCCGAGGGCACGCCCTCGGCGTAGCTGGCGAGCCAGATCCGTTCCCTAGCGGTGCTCACAGCCCTGCCCCTCTCCACGCTGGAACCAGCGTAGACCGCCGGGCGGGGACACCAGCATGTTCCGGCGGACGAGGGCGGCCCGCGCGGGACCCAGCCGGGTCCCGCGCGGGCCGCCTCGACGACAGGACGGTCAGACCGTCGCCGGCTCCGCCGGGGCGGGGGCGTCGACCGGGGAGGCGACATCGAGCTGCAGGGACTTGGTACCCCAGCGCCAGACCTTGTCGAACAGTGCGGTGTCGTCCGAGAGCTTGACTCCGAGGGACGGCACCATCTCCCGCAGGGTGTCCTGCCATGCCGTCCACCGGTCGGGGAAGCACCGTTCGAGCACGTCGAGCATCGCCGGAACCGCGGTCGAGGCCCCCGGCGACGCGCCGAGCAGGCCGGCGATCGTGCCGTCGCCGGCATTGACCACGGCGGTGCCGAACTCGAGCACTCCGCCCGCGCCCTTGCGGCGGATGACCTGTACCCGCTGGCCGGCGGTGATGAGCTCCCAGTCCGCCATGCGGGCCTGCGGCACGAACTCGCCCAGGGTGCCGATGCGGTCGCGCGGCGACTGCATCAGCTCACCGATCAGGTACTTGGTCAGTCCCATCTCGGTGAGGCCGACGCCGATCATCGACAGCAGGTTGTTCGGCTTGACCGACCCGGGCAGGTCGGTGAACTTGCCGTTCTTGAGGAACTTCGGGGACCAGCCGGCGTAGGGGCCGAACAGCAGGCCCTGCTTGCCGCCGATCACGCGGGTGTCGAGGTGCGGGACCGACATGGGCGGTGCACCCACGGCGGCCTTGCCGTACACCTTGGCGCTGTGCATGGCGATCAGCTCCGGATTGGTGCAGCGCAGGAACTGACCGGAGACGGGGAAGCCGCCGAAGCCCTTGGCCTCCGCGATACCCGACTTCTGCAGCAGGTGCAGCGCGCCACCGCCGGCACCGACGAACACGAACCGGGCGTGCACCTTGCGGGCCTGGCCGGTGCGGCGGTTGCGGACCTTGACGCTCCAGCTTCCGTCGGACTGCTTGTCCAGATCCGTCACGTCGTGGCCGAAGTGCACGGTGCCGCCGGACGCGGCGACGTTGTTCAGCAGCTGCTTGGTGAGGGCGCCGAAGTCGACGTCGGTGCCGTCCTGGGTCCAGTTCAGCGCGATGGGCTCGGAGAAGTCCCGGCCCTGCGCCATCAGCGGCAGCCGTTCCGAGAAGTACTCGGGGCTCTCCGAGTACTCCATGCCGGCGAAGAGCGGGTGCCCGGCCAGCGCGTCGTAGCGGGCACGCAGGTACTTCACGTTGTCGGCGCCGTGGACGAAGCTGACGTGCGGAACGGGATTGATGAAGTTCTTGGGATCGGTGAGGATGCCGTTGTCCACCGCGAACGCCCAGAACTGGCGCGAGACCTGGAATTGCTCGTTGACGTTGATCGCCTTGGTGATGTCCACGCCACCGCCCGGCTTGGCGGGCGTGTAGTTCAGCTCGCACAGCGCCGAGTGGCCGGTGCCCGCGTTGTTCCAGGGATCACTGCTCTCGGCCGCCGCGGCGTCGAGCCGCTCGAAAGCGGTGATGGACCAGTCGGGCTGCAGCCGGCGCAGGATGGCGCCGAGTGTCGCGCTCATGATGCCCGCACCCACGAGCACTACATCGGTCTTGGCCTCTACCACGTTCTCTGACACTGGAGGATCGACTTCCTTGTCTGTTCGCACGCGCCGCTGCGTTCCGCACTGCACCGCGTGAGTGTCCCGTGCACGTCCGTGCTCGTCCGCCGGGTCTCGCTGAACTCACGGATCCCGGCGACGTCGCGGCCGCGCCGACTGCGACGAACAGGTTACCCGCGCGTTGTCCGGCGTTTGTCTTCACCCAATTGTGCCCCCACGACAGGTCCGCGTACCGACCAATACAGTGTGATCGTGACTACTTGGCAGCCCGATATCCTCGGCGACGGATACGAGCAGCTCACGCTGCATCTCGGCCCCGATCCGGACGGCGAGGGCGAGGCCACCGCCACCCTCGTCCGCTACCAGCCGTCCGTCTACCCCGGCGGCGAGTCCGCGCCGGACCGCGCGGTGATCTACGTGCACGGCTTCACCGACTACTTCTTCCAGCAGCACCTCGCCGAGCACTTCGCCGCCCAGGGGTACCGGTTCTTCGCCCTGGACCTGCGCAAGTGCGGGCGCTCGCGGCAACCCGGGCAGACCCCGCACTTCGTCACCGATCTGACCTACTACGACGCCGAACTCGAGGAGGCACTGCGGATCGTCCGCGGTGAGGTCGGCGGCGGGATCCTGCTCGTGGCGCATTCCACGGGCGGGCTGGTCCTGCCGTTGTGGCTCGATCGGATGAACCGCCGACCGGGCGGTACGGGCGGCGCCGGGATCCAGGGCCTGATCCTCAACAGCCCGTGGTTCGACCTGCAGGGACCGTCGATCCTGCGCGGCCTCGGCACCGTCGCGGTCGATGCCGTCGGCCGGGTGCGCAGCCGCGCCGTCATCCCGGGGCAGAGCCTGGACACCTACGGGATGAGTCTGCACAAGGACGCCAACGGCCACTGGGAGTACGACCTGGACTGGAAGCCGCTGGCCGGGTTTCCCGTCACGTTCGGCTGGCTCCGTGCCGTCCGCCGCGGCCACGCGACACTGCACCGCGGCCTCGATGTCGGCGTCCCGTCGCTGATCCTGCGGTCGAAGGACACCCGCTGGGCCCCCGCGTACGACCCCACGGTGGACACCGCCGACGCGGTCCTCGACGTCAAGCAGATCGCCCGGTGGGCCGGATGCCTGGGCGACCGCACGACGATCGTTCCGATCACCGGCGCCCGGCACGATGTGTTCCTCTCCACACCCGACGTGCTCGACGTGGCGTTCCGGGAATTGGATCTGTGGCTGGACTGGTTGGACGGTCACAGCAGATCCCTGTGATCGTCCACGCGAACCTGACAACGGGAGAACAGTGAGTCACTACGACCTGGCCATCATCGGCACCGGCTCCGGAAACTCGATCCTCGACGAGCGATTCGACGGCCGGAAGGTGGCGATCCTCGAGCAGGGCACCTTCGGTGGCACCTGTCTCAACGTCGGCTGCATCCCCACCAAGATGTACGTCTATGCGGCGGAGGTCGCGCAGACCGTGCGCAAGGCCGCGAAGTACGGTGTCGACGCGACGATCGACGGGGTCCGGTGGAGCGACATCGTCGACCGGGTGTTCGGCCGGATCGACCCGATCGCGGCCGGCGGCGACCGCTACCGCACCGAGGACTGCGCGAACGTCACCGTCCACCGCGGGCACGCCCGGTTCGAGGGCGAGCGCACCCTCGACACCGGCACGGGCGAGATCATCACCGCCGACCAGGTCGTCGTCGCAGCGGGCGCGCGTCCGGCGATCCCGCAGGAGGTACTCGACGGCGGGGTCCGCTACTACACCAACGACGACATCATGCGGCTGCCGAAACTGCCGGAATCGCTGGTGATCCTCGGCTCCGGGTTCATCGCGATGGAGTTCGCGCACGTCTTCTCCGCCCTGGGCACCCGGGTGTCGGTGCTCGCCCGCACCGGTCAGTTGCTGCGGCACCTCGACCACGACCTCGCCGAGCACTTCACCGGCCTGGCCACCGACCGGTGGGACGTGCACCTGTCCAACCCCGCGACGGCGTTCCGTCCCGTCGGCGACGGCGTCGAGGTGGAACTGGCCGACGGCACCACCGTCAGCGGCGACGCGCTGCTCGTCGCGGTCGGCCGGACACCCAACGGGGACGCACTCGACGCCGCCGCGGGCGGCATCGCGCTGCACGACGACGGCCGGATCGTCGTCGACGAGTTCCAGCGCACCACCGCGCGCGGGGTCTTCGCGCTCGGCGACGTCTCGTCGCCGCACCAGCTCAAGCACGTCGCCAATCACGAGGCCCGCGTCGTACAGCACAACCTGCTCCACGACGCGTGGGGCGAGGACGTCTCGGTCCTGCGCCGCTCGGACCATCGGTTCGTGCCGTCCGCGGTCTTCACCGACCCGCAGATCGCGACGGTCGGCCTGACCGAGGAACAGGCCCGCGCCCAGGGCTACGACGTCGCGGTGAAGATCCAGTACTACGGCGACGTCGCGTACGGCTGGGCGATGGAGGACACCGAGGGTTTCTGCAAGGTGATCGCCGACCGCACCACGGGCAAGCTGCTCGGCGCGCACATCCTGGGCGCCCAGGCGTCGTCGGTGATCCAGCCGCTGATCCAGGCCATGAGCTTCGGTCTCACCGCCCGGGAGACGGCCACCGGACAGTACTGGATCCACCCGGCCCTGCCGGAACTGGTCGAGAACGCTCTCCTCGGGTTGTGATCGGTGTGTCCTTTGGGCGGCTCCCACCGCCCAAAGGACACACCGGCGGCGAAGCCGCCTACCAGCTGCCGGTGCGCAGGGCGATCGCGCTGGCCAGTTCCGCCGGCGCCTCGGCCGGGATGTTGGCCACTCCGCTCAGTTCGACGACGCGGAACTCCGACAGGACGTACCGCATCGAGGCGTCGGCCTCCGGGCGGCGCGCGGCGCTGCCCACGAGCACGGTGGTGGGCACCTCGGCGGGGGCGGCGTCCGCGTCCCGTACGACGCCCTCGACGTCCGGCACCGCCGGGTGGCCCCGGTCGGCGACCACGAGGCTGGCGAACCGGCCGAACCGGCCCGAGGCGGCCGCCCACGCCAGCTCCGCTCCTGCCCCACTGCCGACGAGGTGCACCCACGGCAACTGCAGGGCGTCGAGCAATGCATGTACGCCCGCGACGTCGAGACCCTCGATGGTCTCCGGTACGAACGTACGCAGATCCGAATGGTGCAGCCGCGCGCACACCGCGTCGTAGACGTCGGCGGATTCCCCGGCGCCGGGCAGCAGCAGCACCGCGTGCCGGCTCTCGGGGCCGTCGATTCGCACGGTGAAGGTGCCGGCCGGGATCGCCACGTCAGTCGGTTCCATGCCGAAGCACGGTACGCGACAAGGCGTTGCGCCCGGCACCCGGCCGCGTCACGGCAGCGTGAGGATATCCGCTCCGCTGTCGGTGACGACGATGGTGTGCTCGAACTGGGCGGTCCACTTGCGGTCCTTGGTGACCACGGTCCAGCCGTCGTCCCAGATCTCGTAGTCCACGGTGCCGAGGTTGATCATCGGCTCGATCGTGAACACCATTCCCGGCTCGAGCACGGTGTCGACGGACGGCTGGTCGTAGTGCAGGATCACCAGCCCGTTGTGGAACGTCTCGCCGATGCCGTGACCGGTGAAGTCACGCACCACCCCGTACCCGAACCGGTTCGCGTACGACTCGATGACCCGGCCGACGACGTTGAGGGCCCGGCCCGGCTTGACCGCCTTGATCGCCCGCATCGTCGCCTCACGGGTCCGTTCGACCAGCAGGCGGTGCTCCTCGGAGACCTCGCCCGCCAGGAACGTGGCATTGGTGTCACCGTGCACTCCCCCGATGTAGGCGGTGACGTCGATGTTGACGATGTCGCCGTCCTCGAGCACCGTCGAATCCGGGATGCCGTGGCAGATCACCTCGTTCAGCGACGTGCAGCACGACTTGGTGAAGCCCTTGTACCCCAGCGTCGAGGGATACGCGCCGTGGTCGCACATGTATTCGTGCGCGATCCGGTCCAGTTCGTCGGTGGTCACGCCCGGCGCGACGGCCTTGCCCGCCTCGGCCAGGGCCTGCGCGGCGATGCGGCCGGCGACCCGCATCTTCTCGATGGTCTCCGGGGTCTGCACCCACGGCTCGTGCCCTTCGTTCGCCGTCGGCTTCCACGCGTACTCCGGTCGCTCGATCCCGTTGGGGACGGCGCGGACGGGTGAGACGGTTCCGGGGACGAGTGCGGTGCGAACAGGCATGGTCACCAGGATAGGCCCCGACCGACGGGGGGCGACGCGGCGCCGGCCGCGCCGCCCCCACGCGGGCGGCTCAGCCCTGGCGCAGGATGTAGCGCTGGATCTTGCCGCTGGGCGTCTTCGGCAGCTGCGGCACGAAGTGCACGGTCCGCGGGTAGGCGTGCGCCGCGAACTTGCGCTTGACCAGCTGCTGCAGCGCCGCCTCGAGCTCGTCGGTGCCGTCGACGCCGTCGCGCAGCACCACGAACGCTTCGAGCACCTCGCCGCGCAGCTGGTCGGGCATGCCGACGACGGCGGCCTCGACGACGTGCTCGTGCATCACCAGCACGCTCTCGACGTCGAACGGGCCGATCCGGTAGCCCGCCATGATGATCACGTCGTCGTCGCGGGCGGAGAAGTAGAAGAAGCCGTCCTCGTCGACCTGTCCGGCGTCGCCGGTGAGGTACCAGCGGCCGTCCTCGGTGAACCGCTGCGCGGTCTTCTCCGGGGCGTCCACGTACCCTGTGAACCACAGCAGGGGGCTGGCGTGGGTGTCGATCGCCACGCGCCCGGGCACGCCGGGGGCGGCGATGTCGTCGGAGTCGTCGGACAGCACGGCGCAGGACCACCCGGGCAGCGGCTTGCCCATCGATCCGGGCCGCACTTCTTCGCGCAGCCCGTCGGCCCACGCGTTGACGACGAACATGCCGTGCTCGGTCTGGCCGTAGTGGTCGCGCACGATCACGCCGAGGGTCTGCTCGGACCATGCCACGACGTCCGGGGTGAGCGGCTCGCCGGCGGACGAGGCGCGCCGCAGCGAGATCGACTCCGGCACGGGCGCCGAGTCCGCCCGCAGGCTGCGGTAGACGGTGGGCGCGGCCGCGAAGTTGGTGACCCCGAACTTTTCCATCACCTGCCAGGTGAGGGCGGCGGAGAACCCGGCGTGCAGCAGCAGGCTGCGCACACCGGCGGCCAGCGGCGCGAGCAGCGCGTAGTAGAGCCCGTACGCCCAGCCGGGATCGGCGGCGTTCCAGAACACGTCGTCCTCACGCACGTCGAGGCCGAAGTCCAGGTAGGCGTGGAACGACGCGAGCGCCCGCACCGGCACCGGCACCCCCTTCGGGGTGCCGGTCGTGCCGGAGGTGAACAGCTGCACGAGCCCGCCGTGCCCACCGACGGCGACCGCGGCGCCGCGCGGATCGTCCGCATCGTGCGAGGCCACCAGGTCGGCGAAGCGGACGCCGATGCCGGCGGTGCCGGCCTCGGCGGGACCGGCAACGACGATCTGCCACGGCGCGTCGGCGGGGATGTCCTCGCCGGGCGCGAGCTTGCCGACCTGGTCCGCGTCGGCGACGACGACCTTCGCCCCGCTGGCCTGCAGCCGGAAGCCGATCGCCGGGGGTGCGAAGGCGGTGAACAACGGCACGTGCACGGCACCGCGACGCCAGATGCCGAGCAGCGCCACCACCAGGTCCGCGGACTTGCCCATCAGGGTGGCGACATGGTCGCCCGGCTCGACGCCGAGATCGGCCAGGGCCGCGGCGAACCGGGAGGACTGCTCACGCAGCTCGCCGAAGGTCAGGTCGGTCGCGGTCAGATCCGCCTCGACCACTGTGAACGCGACGGCGTCCGCGGGATGCCCGTCGCACAGCAGCTGTGCGGCACACGCGTCGGCGGTGTCGTAGCGGTCCAGCAGTTCCCGCACCCGTGCCTCCTGCCCGGAATGCGCACGCGCGGTGGTCTCGGTGGTCATCGAATCCGTCCTCTCGTGAAGCGCCCCGGGGTGAACGTCCCGAGGATCGATTCCTTTATGATCCAAGTCACACGTCCGTCCCGATACCCCCGGAAAGGGGTGACCGATGGCGCCGGCCGGCACCTCGCCTCTCCTTCGTCCCCGCGACAGCGACGCCCTGCGCGGGGAGCTTCGCCGTACCGCGGCCGAGGCCCTGATCCCCGTCGTGTTCGCCGGGGAGGTCCGCGACGGGAACCTGCACCTGACCGAGTTCTTCGGCACCCGCACCAACGCTCTCGAGGGGGTCGTGGTCCCGCCGCGGGCCGGTCTGGGCGGCCTCGTGGTGGACCGGGCCCGGCCGGCGACGGTGCCGGACTACGGCCGGTCGTCGTCGATCACCCACCACTTCGATCGGCCGGTCCTCGGCGAGGGGCTGCGCTCGATCCTCGCGGTGCCGGTGATGGTGAGCGGGGCGGCTCGTGCCGTGCTCTACGGCGCGATCCGGGAGTGTTCACCGCTCGGCGACCGCGCGGTGGGAGCCTTCGTGCAGGCGGCGCGACGGCTCAGCAGCGAGATCGCCGTCCGGGACGAGGTGGACCGGCGGCTGGCGATGCTCGGCTCCCTCGACCGCCCGGCCGAGAGCCCGGTCGCGGCCGCCCAGATCCGGGACGTGCACGCAGAACTGCGCGGTCTCGCCCAGTGCGTCGAGGATGCCGGCCTGCAGCGTAAGCTGCGGGACCTGTCGGACCGGCTGGCCGGGGCGCTCGGCGGCGCGGCACCGCTCCAGAGCGACGTGGTGCTCTCGCCGCGCGAGACCGACGTGCTCGCGCACGTGGCGCTGGGATGCACCAACGCCGAGATCGCCGACCGGCTGTCGGTGGGCCCGGAGACGGTCAAGAGCTACCTGCGCAGCGCGATGGGCAAGCTCGACGCCCACACCCGGCACGAGGCCGTCGTGTCGGCGCGACGCCTGGGGCTGCTGCCCTGACCGGCGGCCGGTGGGCTCTGCCGCGGCGCGGGCGGGCCGGTCAGTAGCCCTCCGGCAGCGCCGCGAACATGTCGCGGGTGACGGCGACGGCGTTGTCGGAGCTGCCGCCGCGCACGACGAGCGTCGCGAAGGCCAGGTCACCGCGATATCCGACGAACCATGCGTGGGAGCCGCCCGCGACCTCGGCCTCACCCGTCTTGCCGTACACCTCGCCCTGGTCGCGAATCCGGTCGGCGGTACCGCTGGTGATCACCAGGCGCATCATGCCGCGCAGGCCGTCGACCATCTCCGGGGTGACCGGCGGCCGGTCGCCGGTGACGACGGTCTCGCGTCCCTGCAGCAGGTAGGGCACGGGTGCGCTGCCGTGCGCGACGGTCGCCGCGGCCAGGGCCATCCCGAACGGGCTGACGACGACCCTGCCCTGACCGAAGCCGTCCTCGGCGCGCTGGACCAGGTCCTCCGCGGGCGGCACCGATCCGGAGAACGTGGGCATGCCCACCACGTCGTACTCGGGTCCGATGCCGAACTGCGCGGCCGCGACGGTGAGGGCGTCGGGCGCCATCTCGGAGGCGAGTTTGGCGAACGAGGTGTTGCACGAGCGCGCGAACGCCGTCGCCATCGGCACGGTGCCGACCGAGAATTCGTTGTAGTTCGGAACACTGCGCTCGCCGATCGTGATCCGGCCCGGGCAGGCCACCATGGTGCCCGGTCCCGCGAGCCCGCTGGAGATGGCGGCACCCGAGGTGATGATCTTGAAGGTGGAGCCGGGCGGGTACTGTCCGGCCAGCGCGACCGGCCCGTCGCGGTCGGCGGCCTTGTTCTGCGCGACGGCGAGGACCGCGCCGGTGGACGCCTCGATCACCACCATCATCGCCTGTTCCGTGCGGGCGTCGACGGCGGCCTGCGCCGCCACCTGGATGGGACGGTCCAGGCTGACGGAGAAGGACGGCGCGGGTTCGGGCGGCGTCTCGGTGAGGACCCCGGTGTCGACACCGTTCTGGTTGACCGCGACGACGCTCCACCCGGCCTTGCCGTCCACCTCGTCGATCACGGTCTTCTTGACCTGGCCGACGAGGTCGGGGGCGAAGGTACGGTCGGTGGCGACGAGATCGGCCTGCTCGGTGATCGTGACCCCGGGCACCGCCGCGAGGGTGTCGGCGACGCGTTCGTAGTCCTCCTCACGCAGCCGCACGACCGAGTAGGCGCCGTCGGCGGCGGTCGCGGTCTCGGCGATCGACTGCGCGGTCAGCGACGGGTCGAACTCGGTCAGCGCCGCCGACAGCGCCCGCGCCGCGGCCCGGACATCGCCCGCCTGCGCCGCATCGAAACCGATTCCGTAGACGATGCCCGGAACGAGCACGTCCGAGCCGGAATGCTCGTTGACGCGGGCACGCGGGGCGGGATTGGTCCGCAGCTGCATCCGCTGCCGGTCCCCGAGCTGGGGATGCAGGTTCGACCGCGTCCAGCGCACCACCCAGTCCTCGCCGCTGCGGCCCATGTTCATCTGCCCGGAGTACCGCCACACGCGCTCGCCGGGCAGGTCCCACTCGTAGACGTAGGTGACGGTCGCGGTGTCCCCGTCGATCCGCACCCCGTCGGTGTCCACCTCGAGACCCTCCGCCTGCAGCCCCGTCCACGTCGCCGCGAGCGCCTCCTCGGCCGAGTCGGGACGATCGGTCAGGGCAGCGGCCGCAGCGAAGTCCCGCTCGGCGAAGTCGGTGAGGAACTCCTGTGCGGCAGGCTCCGGTCCGGCGGGTTTGGGGGTGCATGCCACGACGCCGCCGGCCAATGCGACGGCGGCTGCCAGGATCGGCAGGAGCCGACGCGGTGCCTGGACGAACCGGACGGACGGGACCGGGGCGCAGACGGGTCGAGTTCTCATCGCCGTCATCGTAGGACCGGTGGCACCCGGGATCGGGGAGGCGACACGGCCCGGACGGAGCGGCCCCTCAGTCCAGCAGAACCGTGCAGAAGGTCGCGACCTGCCGGAAGCCGATCCGGGCGTACGCCGCGCGAGCGCGGTGATTGAAGCTGTTGACGTACAGGCTCGGCAGCCGGCCACCGGCGGTGACGGCGGCGGCGACGGCCGCGGTGCCGGTCGAGCCGAGGCCGGCGTCGCGCCTGCCGGGGTCCACCCACACGCCCTGGATCTGCCCCACAGACGAGGACTGGGAGCCGATCTCGGCCTTGAACACCACCCGGCCGTGCTCGAAGCGGGCCCATGCGCGTCCGGTGGCGATCAGGCTCTGCACCCGGCGGCGGTATCCCGCTCCGCCGTCACCCGCGCACGGATCCACACCGACCTCCTCGCGGAACATCGCGATCGCGGCCGGCATGTAGGCGTCGATCTCGTCCGGTCGCACGCGCCGCACCAGCGGGTCGGGGACGACGAGGGGTTCCCGGTCGAGCACCAGCAGCGGTTGCTCGGCCCGCACCTCGCGGGCGGGACCCCATTCCGGCTGCAGGACCTCCCACATCGGCAAGGCGAGTTCGGCACGGCCGACGAGCGACGAGCACAGGCGGGGGCCGCGGGCGGCGCGGTCCGCGAAGGCATGCAGGTCGTCGCGATCGCCGAGCAGCGGGACGAGGTTCGCCCCCGAGAAGCACAGCGACTCGTCGGGTCCGCCCCGGCTCCACATGTCACCGCCGACGGCGCGGGAGTCGAGGCCGTACTCCTCGATCCGGCCGGCCACCATGCACGCCGCCACCGGATCGCGGGCCAGCACCCGCAGCACGTGTGCGGTGTCACGGCCGCCGAGAGACCGGACTCCCAGAAGCTTGAGCACGTCCCACCACCTGTCGACTGCGGATACGCACTCAGACTGCCAGAAGCCGGGGCCGCGCGGGAGTCCTGTGCCCGCCGAACCGGTTCAGCCGACCGAGACCACCGGGTTTCCGGTGCCGGCGTCGCCTTCCATCTCCTCGGCGATGCGCATGGCCTCCTCGATGAGGGTCTCGACGATCTGGGCCTCGGGGACGGTCTTGACGACCTTGCCCTTGACGAAGATCTGGCCCTTGCCGTTGCCGGACGCGACGCCGAGGTCGGCCTCGCGTGCCTCACCGGGGCCGTTGACGACGCAGCCCATGACCGCGACGCGCAGCGGCACCTCCATGCCCTGAAGGCCTGCGGTGACCTCGTCGGCGAGGGTGTAGACGTCGACCTGCGCGCGGCCGCACGACGGGCAGGAGACGATCTCGAGCTTGCGCGGCCGCAGGTTCAGCGACTGCAGGATCTGGGTGCCGACCTTGATCTCCTCGGCGGGCGGCGCCGACAGCGACACCCGGATGGTGTCGCCGATGCCCTCGCTGAGCAGCGCACCGAACGCGACGGCCGACTTGATCGTGCCCTGGAAGGCGGGCCCTGCCTCGGTCACACCCAGATGCAGCGGGTAGTCGCACTGCGCGGCGAGCTGACGGTAGGCCTCGACCATCACGACGGGGTCGTTGTGCTTGACCGAGATCTTGAGGTCGCCGAAGCCGTGCTCCTCGAACAGGCTCGCCTCCCACAGCGCGGACTCGACGAGCGCCTCGGGCGTGGCCTTGCCGTACTTGCTCAGGATGCGCGGATCCAGCGAGCCGGCGTTGACTCCGATACGGATCGGGATGCCCGCGGCGCCGGCGGCTTTGGCGACCTCCTTCACGCGGCCGTCGAACTCCTTGATGTTGCCGGGGTTGACGCGCACGGCGGCGCAGCCGGCGTCGATGGCGGCGAAGATGTAGCGCGGCTGGAAGTGGATGTCCGCGATGACCGGGATCTGGCTCTTCTTCGCGATCGCGGCGAGCGCGTCGGCGTCCTCCTGCCGCGGGCACGCGACCCGGACGATGTCGCAACCGGACGCGGTGAGCTCCGCGATCTGCTGCAACGTCGCGTTGACGTCGTGCGTCTTGGTGGTGCACATCGACTGCACCGACACCGGGTGGTCGCTGCCCACGCCGACGTCGCCGACCATGAGCTGACGGGTCTTGCGCCGGGGCGCGAGGACGGCGGGAACTTCGGGCATGCCCAAACCGACGGGGCTGGTCACGTTTCGCCTTCTTTCGTAGCTACGCGGCAATTCTAGCGGTGTGGGTCAGAACAGCTGGATGGGGTTGACGATGTCCGCGGTGAGTGTCAACAGCATGAACGCGCCGCCGATGAGGACGAACACGTAGGTGACGGGCAGCAGCTTCGTGTAGTCGACCGGGCCGCCGACCGGCAGCCCGCGCAGCCCGCGGATCCAGTTGCGGACCTTCTCGTACACGACGACGGCGATGTGGCCGCCGTCGAGCGGCAGCAGCGGGAGCAGGTTGAACATGCCCAGGAAGAAGTTCAGCTGGGCGAGCAGCAGGACGAACATCTGCCAGATGCCCCGCTCGGCGACCTGCCCACCGATGACGGAGGCACCGACCACGCTGATCGGGGTGTCGGGGTCGCGTTCGCCGCCCGTCACCGACTCCCACAGCGCCCCCACCTTGCTGGGCAGGTCGGCGAGGGCCTGCGCGGTGAGCACGAACATGTCGCCGGTGAATTGCAGCGTGCCGCCCACTGCGGTGAACGCGTTGTATTCGGTGACGGACGGCGGCGCGGCCACCCCGATGGCGCTGACGGTCTCCGAGGTGATCGCGCCCGTCTCGGGATCCTGCACCCAGCGCTGGGCGGACTGGACCGGCACCGGGATCGTCAACGTGCGACCGTCGCGCTCGACGACGAAATCCACCGTGCCGGTCGCGGCGCGGGTGACCTCGACCAGGTCCGCGAATGTCGCGACCTCGGTGCCGCCGACGGAGACGACGACGTCCCCGACTTCGAGGCCGGCGGCAGCGGCCGGACCCGGCCCGCTGCACGGCGCGAGCTCGTAGCCCCCGGATTCACCGGCCTGGGTCGGTGCGACGCACGAGAGCTCCCCGATCTCCGCCGGGGTCTCCCCCAGCCGCGGCAGACCCCACGCCACGGCGAGCCCGAAGATCAGCACCATGCCGAGGAGGAAGTTCATCGCGATGCCGCCGGACATCACCACCACGCGCTTCCATGCCTTCTGCTTGAACATGGCGCGCTCGTGCTCGTCGGGAGCCAGCTCGTCGAGCGCCGTCATGCCCGCGATGTCGCAGAAGCCGCCCGCCGGGATCGCCTTGAGGCCGTACTCGGTCTCACCGCGCCGGAACGAGTACAGCCGCGGCCCGAACCCGATGTAGTAGCGCCGCACCTTCATGCCGAGGCGCTGCGCGGTCCACATGTGCCCGGCCTCGTGCAGGGCGATGGATACGGCGATGCCGAGGGCGAACAGCACGACGCCCAGAACGAACATCATCGGTGGCCGGTCCTCCTACTTCACGAGCGCGCGGGCTCGGTCCCGAGCCCAGCCGTCGGCGGCGAGCACATCTTCCACGGTAGCGGGTGCCGCGGACCAGGCGTCGGCGTCGGCCAGCACCGCCGCCACCGTGCGCACGATCCCGGGGAACGGCAGCGCCCCCGCCAGGAAAGCCTCCGCGGCCACCTCGTTCGCGGCGTTGTACACCGCGGTCAGGCATCCGCCGCCCACCCCGGCGGCCCGGGCGAGTTCGATCGCGGGGAAGACGTCGTGATCCACGGGTTCGAACTCCCACGTCGAGGCGGTCGTGAAGTCGAGGGCCGGCGCCGCGTCCGCGATCCGGTGCGGCCAGCCCAGCGCGAGCGCGATCGGCAGCTTCATCGACGGCGGCGACGCCTGGGCCAGCGTGGACCCGTCGGTGAAGGTGACCATCGAGTGCACGATCGACTGCGGGTGCACGGTGACGTCGATCCGGTCGTAGCCGATGCCGAACAACAGGTGCGTCTCGATCAGTTCCAGGCCCTTGTTCACCAGCGTCGCCGAGTTCAGGGTGTTCATCGGGCCCATCGACCAGGTCGGGTGGGCGCCGGCCTGCTCGGGGGTGACCGACTCGAGCCGTTCGGCCGTCCAGCCGCGGAACGGACCACCCGAGGCGGTCAGCACGAGCCGGGCCACCTCGTCGGGGCTGCCGCCGCGCAGGCACTGGGCCAGCGCCGAGTGCTCCGAGTCCACCGGCACGATCTGCCCCGGGGCCGCGGCGGCGGTGACCAGTGCGCCGCCCGCGACGAGCGACTCCTTGTTGGCCAGCGCCAGGCGTGCGCCCGTCGCCAGTGCGGCCAGCGTCGGCTCCAGGCCGAGGGATCCGACGAGGGCGTTGAGCACCACGTCGGCCTCCACGTCGCGCACCAACCTCGTCACCGCCTCCGGCCCGCTGCGGACCTGCAGGCCCGGGAGGTCGAGGCGCGCGGCGGCCTGTGCGTTCGCGACGGCCACCTCGGTCACACCGGTGACGCGGATCTGTTCGGCGAGCAGATCGATGTTGCCACCACCGGCGGCGAGACCGACCACCTCGAACCGGTCGGGGTTGGCGGCGATCACCTCGAGTGCCTGGGTGCCGATGGAGCCGGTGCTGCCGAGCAGCAGGACACGGGTGCGGGAGCTGGGTTGCGAGTCGGCCACGCCGACATTGTTCCCGACCGCCCTGAGGGGAGGCTGAATCACCCGCCCGGCGCGCGGGAGCGCGCCCCCACTTCGTACGACGGGCGGTCGTATGTCACGATTGGCCCAACAGCGAAGATCTTTGCGACCAGGAGGACAAGCGGTGGCCGGTACCGAGTTGAAGACCACTGGCGTCGACACGGCCGAGGTGCCGTCGGCGGAGTGGGGCTGGAGTGGCGAGGCGCCCCGCCTGTTCCGTTTCATGGGCTGGCTCATCGCCCTGTTCCTGCTGGCGATGATCATCGGCAACCACAACGGCAACGTCGAGAACTGGTTCCTGATCGGTTTCGCCGCGCTGCTCGTCGCCATCCTGGTGCGCGACATCGTCCAGCGCCGGCGCCGCAGGTAGCCGCACGTCCCCACAGCAACACCGAAGGGTCCGCCCGGTTCGTCCCGGGCGGACCCTTCGCTTGCCGCGAGTCCGTGTTCAGTTCTCGGCGGCGAGCTGGCCGCAGGCTGCCGCGATCTCCTGGCCCCGGGTGTCCCGCACGGTGCACGAGACCCCCTGAGCCTGGACGCGACGAACGAACTCGCGCTCGACCGGCTTCGGGCTGGCGTCCCATTCGCTGCCCGGCGTCGGGTTGAGCGGGATCAGGTTCACGTGCACCAGCGGGCCGAGCGCCTTGTGCAGCTTCTTGCCCAGCATGTCCGCCCGCCACGGCTGGTCGTTGACGTCGCGGATCAGGGCGTACTCGACGGAGACACGGCGACCGGTCCGGTCGGCGTAGTAGCGCGCGGCGTCGAGCACCTCGGCGACGGGCCAGCGGTTGTTGACCGGCACCAGCGTGTCGCGCAGTTCGTCGTCCGGCGTGTGCAGCGACACGGCGAGGGTCACGTGCAGTCCCTCGTCGGCCAGCCGGCGGATCGCCGGCGCCAGACCGACGGTGGAGACGGTGACCGACCGCTGCGACAGGCCCAGTCCCTCCGGCGGCGGGGCGGTGATGCGCCGCACCGCGGCCACCACCCGCTTGTAGTTCGCCAGCGGCTCCCCCATCCCCATGAACACCACGTTGGACAGACGACCCGGTCCCCCGGCCACGTCACCGTCGCGCAGGGCCGCGGCCGCGGCGCGCACCTGATCGACGATCTCGGCGGTGGACAGGTTCCGATCCAGGCCGCCCTGGCCGGTCGCGCAGAACGGGCAGGCCATCCCGCAGCCGGCCTGGCTCGAGATGCACAGGGTGGCGCGGTCGGGGTAGCGCATGAGCACACTCTCGAGGAGGGTGCCGTCCCCGGCGCGCCACAGCGTCTTGCGGGTCTCGCCGCCGTCGCACGCCACGTGCTTGACCGGTGTCAGCAACGCGGGGAAGAACGCCGCCCCCACCTGCTCGCGCACCTTCGCCGGCAGATCCGTCATCTTCTCCGGATCGGCCTCGAGCCGCCCGTAGTAGTGCCGGGCCAGCTGATCGGCCCGGAAGGCCGGCAGGCCCAGTTCACGCACGGCCGCCCGGCGCTGCTCGGCGTCGAGGTCGGCGAGGTGACGCGGCGGCATACCGCGTTTGGGCGCGTCGAAAACCAGGGGAAGAGAGGAGGGCATAATGACCCATTATCCATTACGGCGGCGGAGCCGGTCTTCCTCGCCGAATACGGTGTGCAGCGGCAGCCGGAGCGAGATGATCGATCCATGACCGACCGCCCCGCGAATCTGCCCGATCCGGTACCGGACCTGCCCGGCGGGGATCGGCCCGACCGGCAGGGCTCGACGAAGGCCACGCCCGATTCCGACCTCCGTCCCGCGCCGGAGATTCCCCTCGACCGCAGCCGCGCGGCATCGACGTGGACCGGCCTGGTCATCGGTGTTCTGGTCCTGATCCTGCTGCTCGTGTTCATCCTGCAGAACCTCGACTCGGTCACCATGGAACTGTTCGCCTGGGAGTTCACCCTGCCGCTGGGGGTGAGCCTGCTGCTGTCGGCCATCGCGGGAGCTCTCGTCATGGCGCTGGCGGGCGGTGTGCGGATCCTGCAGATCAAGCGTGCCGCGAAGCGGCGGTGACACAGCGCCGCCCAGCGGCGGGTGACGAACACAACGCACCCAATCTCCCCAACGCGGCGACAAGAGGGCACCCTGGAGACAAGACCTTCACCCGAGGAGCCTGACGTGACCGCCCACCTGGATGCCCCCGCCTCCGCCACCGTCGCACCCGAGCTCGCCCGATCCTGGCTGCTCGTTCCGGGCACCGCCCCGGAGCGCTTCGCGGCGGCTGCCGCGTCCGCAGCCGATGCCGTGATCCTCGACCTCGAGGACGCCGTGCCGGCGGCCGGCAAAGCCGCCGCACGGGGTCACGTCGTCGAATGGCTGCGCGGCGGTGGCCGTGCCTGGGTGCGGATCAACGACGCCACCACCGTGCACTGGGCCGACGATCTCGCCGCGCTCGCCGCGGTTCCCGGCCTGCAGGGCGTGATGCTCGCCAAGACCGAAAGCGGCCAGCAGGTCGACGCCACCGCCGCTCAGTTGCCGCCCGGAACCCGCATCCTCGTGCTCATCGAGTCGGCGGTGGGCCTCGAGGCCACGCCCGAGATCGCCCGCGCCGACGGGACGTTCCGGCTGGCTTTCGGCAGCGGCGACTTCCGCCGCGACACCGGAATGGACGACTCCCCGCTCGCGATGGCGTACCCGCGTTCCCGCCTGGTCGTGTCGAGCCGGGCGGCCCGCCTGCCCGGTCCCGTCGACGGACCGTCGCTGACCGACGACCCCGAGGTTCTCGAGCGGGAGGCGAAGCTGACCGCCTCCATGGGAATGACCGGGAAGCTGTGCATGACCCCGGCCCGGGCACCGTTCGCCAACGCCGCCCTGAGCCCCAGTTCCGACGAGGTCGGCTGGGCCCGCGACGTGATCGACACACTCGGGGAGGACGGCCGCGGTGTGCGCGACGGCAGTGACCTGCCCCGCCTGGCCAAGGCCAAGAGGATCAGCGAACTGGCCCGGGTGTTCCGCATCCGGGGCACCCACCACCGGTAGGTTCGCGGCCCCGGCAGGTTCGCGACCCCCGGCAGGTTCACGGCACGGTCAGGCGATCTCCAGTCCCCGGGGCTTGCGGCGCACGTGCAGCCGGTAGCGCACCGTGAGGGCGGTGCCTGCCGTGCCACGCACCGCGCGCTCGGCCACCCGCGGGCCGAACTCGATGCCGAGTACGCGCTCGAGCGTGGCGCGGTCCGGGAAACGCCACTCCGTGTCGAGCCGGCGCAGGTCGAAACCTTGGGCGTCGAAGAACGCCTCGACTGTGCGCGGGTCGTAGTGCGGCAGGTCCGCGCGCATCCATTCGCCGTACGGATGGGCGGTCGCGTCGAGATCGACGATCGCGAGGGCGCCGCCGGGCCGCAGCACGCGCATCGCCTCGGCGATACCTGCCCCGCACCCGGGACCGAAGAAGTACGCGGTACGGGCGTGCACGAGGTCCACGCTGCTGTCCGCGAGCGGCAGGTGCTCGGCCGAACCGGTCTGCACTCGCACGCCCGGCCCGCCCCGCGTCCGTCGCCGTGCCAGTTCCACCAGCGGCGGGTGCGGTTCGACACCGGTCACGGTGCGCGCCGCGGCCGCGAACATCGGCAGGTGGAAGCCGGTGCCGCAGCCCACGTCGACCACGTCCCGACCGGCCCAGTCGTATGCCTCGCGCAGCGCCGTGTACACGACGCCGTGGACGTCCTGGGCGCGGTTCTCTTCCTCGTAGACCTCCGGCCAGTGCCAGATGTTGGGGCTGGGCACCACCCCGTGCGTGTCGGACCGCTGCCTTCTCGTCACCGGCCTAGACGAAGGCCCCGAGGACGAGCCAGGTGACGAACGCGGACGGCAGGATGGAGTCCAGCCGATCCATGATCCCGCCGTGGCCGGGCAGCAGGGTGCCCATGTCCTTGATGCCGAGATCCCGTTTGACCTGCGACTCGATCAGGTCGCTCGCCGTGGCCGTGGCGGCGAGCACGACGCCGAGGAGCACACCGATCCACCAGGCGGCGTCGAGCAGCAGGGTCACCGTGAGCACACCGGCGACGGTGCAGGCGAGAACCGAGCCGCCGAAACCCTCCCAGGACTTCTTCGGGCTGATCGCGGGCGCCATCGGGTGCTTGCCGAACAGCACCCCGGACGCGTATCCGCCGACGTCGGATGCGACGCACACGATCATCAGGCAGAACACCCGGGCGGCACCGTCGTCCTCGAGGACCATCAGCGTCGCGAACGACGCGAGGAAAGGTACCCATGCCGCGGTGAAGACGGTGACCGCGGTGTCGCGCAGGTAGTTGCGGGGCCGGCCGCGCAGTCCGCGGTCGAACAGCCGCCACAGCATCGACACGACGGTGGTGCCGGCGAAGGCGCCGAGCACGCCGGTGGTGCCGTAGGGCCAGCCGAGCCAGATCATCGCCTGCCCCCCGACCAGGAGCGGGACCCGGGGAACCAGGACGTCCGCCTCACGCAGGCGCTTGGTGACCTCCCAGGTGGCGATCGCGATGGCCACCGCGACGACGAGGAGCCAGGCCTTGGGGGCGAACGCGAGCACGCCGATGACGAGGCCACCGAGCCCGGCGCCCACGCCCACGGCGGCGGGCAGGTTCCGGCCGGCGCGGGACGCCTTCTTCTCCGGCTCCGCGGCAGGGGTCGGATCGGGCCGGCCCGGCGGGACCTCGGTGCCCGCCTTCGCGGCGTCGGCCGCCGAGTCGGCGTCGGTGACGCCCAGGGGGAGCTGCGGATCGGACGACCCGGCGGCGGTACCCACGGTTAAACCTCCAGCAGCTCGGCTTCCTTGTGCTTGACCAGCTCGTCGATCTGCGCCACGTACTTCGCCGTGGTCTTGTCGAGCTCCTTCTCCGCGCGGGTGACGTCGTCCTCGCCGGCCTCGCCGTCCTTCTGGATGCGGTGCAGCTCCTCCATCGCCTTGCGTCGCACGTTGCGCACGGACACCTTGGCGTCCTCACCCTTGGCCTTGGCCTGCTTGACCAGCTCGCGGCGGCGTTCCTCGGTCAGCTGCGGGATGGAGATGCGGATCAGGGACCCGTCGTTGGTCGGATTGACCCCCAGGTCGGAGTTGCGAATCGCGGTCTCGATCGGGCCGAGCTGCGAGGCCTCGTAGGGTTTGACGACCACCATGCGCGCCTCGGGGACGTTGATGCTGGCCATCTGCGTGACCGGGGTGGGCGCGCCGTAGTAGTCGACGACGATCCTGGAGAACATGCCGGGGTTCGCGCGGCCGGTGCGGATGGATCCGAGATCGTCCTTGGCCACCGTGACGGCCTTTTCCATCTTCTCCTCGGCTTCGAAGAGAGCTTCATCGATCACGGCTGTTCCTCCATGTTCCGTTGTCCGTTCATGACCGTACGAGTGTTCCGATCTTCTCACCGGCGACAGCCCGAGCGATATTCCCCTCGGTGAGCAGGTTGAAGACCATGATCGGCATGTCGTTGTCCATGCAGAGACTGAAGGCGGTCGCATCCGCGACCTTGAGGCCCTTCTCGATGACCTCGCGGTGGGTGATCTCGGTGAACAGGGTCGCGTCGGCGTCGATCCGGGGGTCGGCCGAGTAGACCCCGTCGACAGCCTTGGCCATAAGGACCACCTCCGCGCCGATCTCGAGGGCGCGCTGCGCGGCGGTGGTGTCGGTGGAGAAGTACGGCATGCCCATGCCGGCACCGAAGATCACCACGCGGCCCTTCTCGAGATGCCGGCGGGCACGCAGCGGCAGGTACGGCTCGGCGACCTGCCCCATCGTGATAGCGGTCTGGACACGGGTGTCCACGCCCTGCTTCTCCAGGAAATCCTGCAACGCAAGGGAATTCATTACCGTGCCGAGCATGCCCATGTAGTCGGAGCGAGCGCGGTCGAGACCGCGCTGCTGCAGTTCGGCGCCCCGGAAGAAGTTGCCGCCGCCGATGACCACGGCTACCTCCACCCCGGAGCGGACGACCTCGGCGATCTCCTCGGCGACGGTCGTCACCACGTCCGGGTCGAGACCGACCTTGCCCCCGCCGAACATCTCCCCACCGAGCTTGAGCAGCACCCGACGGAAACCGGGACGTTCCTGGGCGTGTTCGGACATGGTTCTCCTCGGGTCGAGCGGTGGGTCGGCCCTTTCATCCTGCCTCATCCGACCCCGTGGAACCGAGACGGGGGCGCGAGTGTCCGATCGGCCCGAAATCGGGTCGCCGACGCGCCTCGACCCCGCCGGCGAGCGCCGACGGGGTCGAGGAAACGAGAGGTCTAGCTGCCGCCGACCTCGAAACGCACGAAGCGCGACACGGTGGCACCGGCATCGTCGAGCAGCGCCTTGACGGTCTTCTTCGAGTCCGTCACCGAGGCCTGCTCGAGCAGCACGACGTCCTTGAAGAAGCCGTTGAGCCGGCCCTCGACGATCTTCGGCAGGGCGGCCTCCGGCTTGCCCTCGTTCTTGGCGGTCTCCTCCGCGATGCGGCGCTCGTTCTCGACCGTGTCGGCCGGAACCTCGTCGCGGGAGAGGTACTTCGCCTTCAGCGCGGCGACCTGCATCGCGGCGGCACGGGCGGCCTCTGCGGCGGCGTCACCCTCACCGGAGTACTCGACGAGCACGCCGACAGCCGGCGGCAGGTCGGACGCACGCTTGTGCAGGTACACCGCGACGGGGCCGTCGAAGACGGCGAGACGGCGCAGCTCGAGCTTCTCGCCGATCTTGGCGGAGAGCTCCTGCACGAGGGTGTCGACGGTCTTGCCGTCGACCTCGACGGCCTTGAGGGCCTCGAGGTCGGCCGGCTTGGCCTCGGCCGCAGCGGTGACGATCTTCTCGGCGAGAGCCTGGAACTCGTCGTTCTTGGCGACGAAGTCGGTCTCGGAGTTGAGCTCGATGAGCACGCCGTTCTTCGCGGCGACCAGGCCCTCGGCGGTGGAGCGCTCGGCGCGCTTGCCCACGTCCTTGGCGCCCTTGATGCGCAGCTGCTCGACGGCCTTGTCGAAGTCGCCGTCGTTGTCGGCGAGGGCGTTCTTGCACGCCAGCATTCCGGAGCCGGTGAGCTCACGCAGACGCTTGACGTCGGCGGCGGTGTAGTTCGCCATGGGAAGCGAGCCTCCTGTGTCTGTTGTGCGCGATGGGTGCTCGCGCGGAAGTTTCCTCTGATGCGGCTCGGTCGCGTGCGGGTGCACTGATGCGGCGCGGTCGCGTGCGACGGCCCCGACCATGATCTCAGGATCTACCGGTCGGGGCCGCGCATCGGATCAGGCTTCGGCGGAGGGCGCCGCGTCGGCGGCGGGGGCCTCGGCTTCGGCGGCCGGGGTGGCCTGCGCGAGCAGCTCCTGCTCCCACTCGGCGAGCGGCTCGCCGGCGCCGGCCTCCGGCTTGGCGTCCTTGTCGGCGCTCTGGCCGGCGCGGGCCTGCACGCCCTCGGCGACGGCGGAGGCGACGACCTTGGTCAGCAGCGCAGCCGAACGGATCGCATCGTCGTTGCCCGGGATCGGGTAGTCGACGACGTCGGGATCGCAGTTGGTGTCGAGGATCGCGACGACCGGGATGTTCAGCTTGCGGGCCTCGCCGACGGCGATGTGCTCCTTGTTGGTGTCGACGACCCAGATCGCCGACGGCACCTTGGCCATGTCGCGGATGCCACCGAGGGTGCGCTCGAGCTTGGTCTTCTCACGCGTGAGCATGAGGATTTCCTTCTTGGTGCGACCCTCGAACCCACCGGTCTGCTCCATCGACTCCAGCTCCTTCAGGCGCTGCAGGCGCTTGTGGACGGTGGAGAAGTTGGTGAGCATGCCGCCGAGCCAGCGCTGGTTCACGTAGGGCATCCCGACCCGGGTGGCCTCTTCCGCGATGGACTCCTGCGCCTGCTTCTTGGTGCCGACGAACAGCACGGTGCCACCGTGGGCGACCGTCTCCTTGATGAACTCGTACGCCTTGTCGATGTACGTCAGGGTCTGCTGCAGGTCGATGATGTAGATGCCGTTGCGGTCGGTGAAGATGAACCGCTTCATCTTCGGGTTCCAGCGACGGGTCTGGTGACCGAAGTGGGCGCCGCTGTCGAGCAGCTGCTTCATTGTTACGACAGCCATGGCTGTTCTCTCTTTCGGTTCGGTTGCCGCGGGAGATCGGGTGATCCCCGCCCTGGCGTCCGCATGCCCGTCGGACCCTTGCGGGACCGGCCGACGGCCAATTTCCGATGGCGCCCGGAGCACCGGGCGGCGATCAGCGCGCGGACGCGCGAAGTCGATCTGCGAACACAGACCGCTCGAACAGTGTACGGCCTTGCCCTGCGGGAACCACAACTGCCTGATCAGCGGGCCGGTTCGGACGATCTGTGGACGAATCGGAGGGTTGTCCACAATGCCGGGCAGACTCTGTCCGTCGCAGGCACCGCCCGGCACGCTGGGCGGATGAAGATCACCGGGATCGCCGTCCTGACCGCGCTCGCCGCACTGGCGGGGTCGATTCCCGCCGCGGCGTCCCCCCGCGAGTTCGGCTGGCCGCTGCAGCCACGGCCGGCGGTGGCCCGCCCCTTCGACGGTCCCGAGCACGACTGGCTTCCCGGGCACCGGGGCGCCGACCTCGCCGGCCGGCCCGGGCAGCCGGTGCTCGCCGCCGGTGCCGGTGTAGTGGTGTTCGCGGGGACCGTCGCCGGCAAACCCGTGGTCTCGGTGGAGCACGCCGGCGGGCTGCGCACCACCTACGAGCCGGTGACCGCGACGGTCACCGCCGGCCGGCGCGTGGAACGGGGTGACCCGCTCGGCACCCTCGAGCCGGGCCACGAGGGTTGCCCCGCGGTGGCCTGCCTGCACTGGGGAATGCGCCGAGGCCGCGACGACTACCTCGACCCGTTGCCGCTCGTGCGGTCGGTGATCCGTCTCGAGCCCGTGTCCGGGCGCGGCGGCGGGACCGCTCAGGCGCGCCCGCGGCTCGGCTCCGGGCCGCGGCCCGCGGCGTGACGTCCCGACACCGCGGCGAAGTCGTCGGCGACCATGGCGGCGAGTTCGAGGAAGGCGCGACGAGTGGCGGGCCGGAGCAGAGCGAGGTCGATCTCGGCCCCCTCGGCGAGGTGCTCGTCGAACGGCACCACCTGCACGGCCCGGCACCGCGCGAGGAAGTGGCCCGTCAGTGCCTGCATGTCGATGTTGGTGGCCCCGGGCCGGGCAGCGCTGATCACCACGACGGTGCGCTCGACGAGCGCCCCGAAACCGTGGTGCTGCAACCAGTCGAGCGTCGCGGCAGCGCTCCGGGCCCCGTCGATCGCCGGGGATGCGACGAGCACGAGCGCGTGGGCGAGATCGAGCACCCCCCGCATCGCCGAATGCATGATGCCCGTGCCGCAGTCGGTGAGGACGACGTTGTAGTACACCCGCAGGATGTCCACGACGCGGCGGTAGTCGTCCTCGCTGAACGCCTCGGACACGGCCGGGTCGCGTTCGCTCGCAAGCACCTCGAGACGGCTCGGCGCCTGCGACGTGTGCGCGCGGACGTCGGCGTAGCGGGAGATCCGCGGGGCCGCGGCGAGCAGGTCGCGCACCGTGGACTCGGTCTGCTGGGGCACTCGCTGCGCGAGCGTCCCGAAGTCGGGATTCGCGTCGACCGCGATCACGCAGTCCCCCCGCAACGAGGCGAACGTGGAGCCGAGACCGACGGTGGTCGTCGTCTTCCCGACACCGCCCTTGAGGGAGAGCACCGCGATCCGGTAGTCGCCGCTGATCGGCTGCCGGACCCGGTCCCGGAGCTCACGCCGGTACGCCTCGTCGGTCGATTCGCCGGGCGCGAGGATCCCGCCGGTGAGCCGGTGCACGCTGCGCCGCCAACCGGCTGCCGGAGAGCGCCGGGACCGCCGGACCAGGGCGCCGGAGGTCAGGTCCTGATCGGACGGCCGGGGCTCCGGCGCGCCGGACTCCACCGTGCCGGTTTCCCGGCGGTGTCCTGGGGTGGAATGCCCGGGAGGGGTCGACGACGTCGGGCGTTCGGGATCGTCCGCCGCTCGCAGGGGTGACCCGGCGGCGTCCGCGCCGGGCGTGGGTGGACGCGGTGCGGGCTCGGTGCGGTGATGTTCCCCCGGACCGTTCTGCCCCGCCGCCTCCTCCGGACCGGTCGCAGTCGCGGGCCCGGCCACCGCGGCGTCGGCGGGTTGTCCGGTGACAACCGGTTCCGGCACCACCGGTTCTGTTGTTGCGGCTTCGAGGGCGGGTTCCGGGTCCGCAGGTTCGGGCTCCCCAGGTTCGGGGTCCCCAGGTTCGGGGGTGACGGGTTCGGGGGTGACAGGTTCGACACGGGACGGTTCGGGAACCGCTGCATCGACGATCCGCGCTTCGGGCACAGATGCGGGACGTTCTCGAGGAGGCATGCCGAACGGGACCGACGGCACCGGATCCGGCAGACCCGTCGACCGGTCCACCTCGACGGGCGCGGGCCGGGACGGCGGATGTACAGGCTGCGCAGGCGGCTCCGGCTGCGCAGGCAGCTCCGGATGCGCAGGCAGCACGACCGCACGGTCGCCACCCCGTCGCCTTCCGCGGCGGCCGACCGGCGCCGGTTCGTCCCGAAGCCAGGCAGGCAGAGCGTGCGTCGACTCCTCGTGTCCCACAATTCCCCCCGGATTGCGCAGCAGGTGCGGCGGCGACCGTACCAAACCTCGGGTTCGTCGTCGCCCGGGTCACGCCCGCGGATGCGCCTGTTCGTGCGCCGCCCTCAGCCGCGCTACCGACACATGGGTGTAGAGCTGGGTCGTCGCGAGGCTCGCATGTCCGAGCAACTCCTGCACCACCCGCAGGTCGGCCCCGCCCTCGAGCAGATGGGTGGCGGCGCTGTGCCGCAGCCCGTGCGGCGCGAGGTCGGGCGCGCCGGGGACCGCGGCCACGTTCTCGTGCACCACGGAACGGACCTGGCGCGGGCCCAGCCGCCCGCCGCGTGCACCGAGCAGAAGTGCGGGCCCGGAGTCCGGGCGCGCGAGGGCGGGCCGTCCGCTGTGCAGCCACGCGTCGAGCGCAGTGGCGGCGGGCGCACCGTACGGCACGGTCCGCTCCCTGTTGCCCTTGCCGAGCACGCGCAGCGCCCGACGATCGGCATCGACGTCGTCGACATCGAGCCCGCACAGCTCCCCGACCCGGATCCCCGTCGCGTACAGCAGCTCCAGCACGAGCCGGTCGCGCAGCGCCACCGGGTCCAGCTCGCGCGCACCGGCTTCCGCAGCCGCCATCACCTCGCATGCCTGGTCGGCCCGCAACACCGGCGGAAGGGTGCGATGGGTGCGGGCCGACACCAGCCGAGCCGCGGGATCGTGGTCGAGCCGGCCGGTGCGGGCCAGCCACGCGCAGAAGGTCCGGGCGGAGGAGGTGCGCCGCGCCAGGGTCGTACGGGCAGCGCCACCCGCGACCTGGTCGGCCAGCCAGGAGCGCAGCACCTCGAGGGTGAGGTCGTCGATCCGCGCATCCGGGTGGCCGGCCTCGAGGTGGGCGAGGAGGGTGCGGATGTCGGTCGTGTACGCGCGGATCGTGTGGGCAGACCGGCCGCCCTGCAGGTCGAGGTGCTCGACGAACTCCTCGAGGTGCACGGCGAGAGGCGGCGGCAGCGCGGTGTCCATGGCCGTCACCGTGCGCCGTGGGTACCGCCCACGCAACCGAACACGCCGATCGGGCCCACACTAAGGTTAGTTCGTGAGTAAAACGATTCCGTTGCCGATGCTGTTCGGTCTGGCACTGCTCTCCGCCACCGCACCGCTGGCCACCGACATGTATCTGCCGGGACTGCCGATCATGTCGGAGAGTCTCGGCACCAGCACGGTCGGCATCCAGCTCACGCTCACCACCTTCATGGCCGGCCTCGGCGTCGGGCAGCTCGTCGTGGGACCGCTCTCCGACGGGTGGGGCAGGCGTCGCCTGCTACTGGCGGGCACCGTCGTCCTCGCCCTGAGCAGCGCCCTGTGCGCGACGGCGCCGACAGTGGAGGTGCTCATCGCGGCGCGCCTGATCCAGGGCTTCAGCGGCGGCACGGGAATCGTGCTGGCGCGCGCGGTGATTGCGGATCGCTCCCGCGGCAACGAGGCCGCCCGCCTGTTCAGCATCATGATGATCATCGGCGGAGTGGCACCGATCGTCGCACCCCTGCTCGGCGGCGTCCTCCTCGGGCCGATCGGTTGGCGCGGCATCTTCTGGGTTCTGACGGGCCTCGCGGTGGTGATGGTCGTCGCGGTGCTCACGGTCGTTCCGGAGACACTGCCGCCCGAACGCCGCCACAGCGGGGGCCTGGCCACGCTCGCCCGCAACTTCGGCACGGTGATCGGCAATCGGCAGTTCGTGGGTTACGCCGCGACGTTCGCGCTCGGCTTCGGCGCCATGTTCTCGTACATCTCCGCGTCACCGTTCGTGGTCCAGGAGGTCCTGGGAATGACGCCGGGACAGTTCTCCCTGATCTTCGCCGTCAACTCGGTGGGCCTCGTCGCAGGCAACATCGTCAACACCCGGCTCATCGGCCGCTTCGAGGTGCGGAACCTGTTGCGGTACGGCGTAGCCCAGATGCTGGCCGCCGGAATCCTGCTGGTGCTCGCGGTCCTGGTCGCGGACACCGCCCGCTGGCTGGTGCTGCCCCTGCTGTTCCTCGTCGTCTCCAGCCTCGGCTTCGTCATGGGCAACGCGACGGCGCTGGCGCAGGGGCAGGTTCCGAAGACGGCGGGCACCGGTTCCGCGGTCATGGGCGCCTCGCAGTTCGGCCTGGCCGCCCTGGTGTCGCCGCTGGTCGGCCTCGGCGGGGAGGACACCGCGCTGCCGATGGCGCTGGCGATCGCGACCTCGGCCGCGCTGTCGATGACCGCTCTGCTCACCCTCACCCGCGACCGCCCCTGAGCCCGCTCACCGCGCTTCGGCCGTGGCGAGTTCGCGCTTCCACTCCCGGAAGCCCTCCTCGCTGCGGCCGCGCCGCCAGTACCCGGAGATCGACGCGCGTGCCGCCGGAACCCCGCGGGTCTTGCGGACGTACGGCCGCAGGTACTGCATGACCGTCTCCGCTTCCCCGTGGATGAACACGTGCGGGTCTCCCGGCAGCCACTCCGCGCCGGTCACGGCCGAGACCAGGGGCGCGCTCGCGCCGGACAGGTCCGGCCCGGCATTTCCGGCAGCGGAGCCGCGGTGCAGCCAGGTGACCTCGACTCCGGCGGGCGCCGCGAGGGCGATTTCGTCGTCGGGGCCGGCCACCTCGAGGAACACCCGGCCCCGCGCATCCGGAGCCAGGGCTTCGAGCGCCGCGGCGACGGCCGGAATCGCGGTGTCGTCCCCGGCGAGCAGGTGCCAGTCGGCGTCCGGATCCGGACGGTAGGCGCCTCCCGGGCCACGGACCACGACGGTCTGCCCCGGCCGTACGGACGCCGCCCAGGGGCCGGCGACACCCTGATCGCCGTGGACGACGAAATCGATCGCGATCTGCCCGGCCTCCCGGTCCACAGCCCGCACCGTGTACGTACGCAGGACCGTCTCGCCGTCGGCCTCCAGCTCGAGTTTGACGTACGAATCCGTGTGCGGGCCGGGTTCGAACTCGTCGAACCCGGGACCGCCGAGGTACACCCGCACCAGGTGCGGGGTCAGGCGTTCGCTGCCCGTCACCGTCAGGGTCGTCGATCGCGGGGACTTCGGGGCCACGCCCACCTCCATATTTGCTCAGCCTTACCTAACCACTGCAGCGTACGCGTGCCGTTCGTCGGCGGCCACCGCCCCCCGCATCGACGCGACACCACCGGGATCGGCCGATCCGCCGACATCGCCCCGGAATTCCGCCATCGTTGCGGTATGCGAGAAACGATGAACACCGTCACGTCGCAGTACCTGACCAGCCTCGTCGGCGCCCTCGAGGAGACGGACCGCCGGCGCGAGGCGATCGGCGCACAGCTGGCCGAGCTCGAGTACGTCCTACTCCAGACCGGGGAGACCGAGCTCGCGGCCCAGGTGACCCGGGTGCTCGGCGACAAGTACTACAAGCCCATCCTGGCCAAAGCCGAGGAGCTACGCGGGCACGAGCAGTCCTGACGCTCACCCGCCGCCGCGCGCCCACCCGGCTGCCTCCCGCTGCACGTGTCCCTCGAGTTCGAGCAGCGGAAGCGCGGCCCGCACCCGCTCCGGGAGCAGCCCCGACGCCACCGACAGTTGCTGCACCGACACCGCACCCACCGCGGGCAGAGCTTCGTACACGGCCGCCATGTCGCCCGAGAGCCCGTCGAGCGCTCGCGCCCACCGCCCGTCACCGTCGTCGGCCACACCCATCGGGCCGACCTCCTCGACCACCTCGCGTGCGGTGCCCACCAGTCGCGCCTCCTGTTCCCGGATCATCCGATGACAGCCCTGCGACGCCGCCGACGTCACGGGCCCCGGAACCGCCAGTACCGGCCGTCCCAGCCGTCTCCCCCACGCCGCCGTGTTCCGCGCCCCGCTGCGCCAGCCCGCCTCCACCACCAGCACGCCCCCGCCCAGCGCCGCGACCAGTCGGTTGCGGGCCAGGAACCGGAACCGCGCCGGCAGCGTGCCGGGCGGATACTCGCTGACCACCGCCCCCTGCTCGGCGATCTGCCGCAACAACCCGGTGTGCGCTGCCGGATAGGCGCGGTCCACTCCGCACGCGAGCACCGCCATCGTCGCGCCACCGACCCCCAGCGCCGCCCGGTGCGCCGCCGCGTCGATCCCGAAGGCCGCCCCCGACAGCACCGCCCACCCGTCGGTCGCCAGGTCCCCGGCGATCTCCGCGGTCACGTTCTCGCCGTAGCCACTGGCCGCACGCGTGCCGACGACGGCAACGGACCGCTCCACCAGCTCGTCGATCCGCCGTCGCCCCAGCGCCCACAACGCCGGCGGCGCGGCATCGGCGTCCGCGCCGTCGAGACCGTCGAACGCGAGCAACTGCCACGCCGGCCACTCGTCGTCGTCGGGTGTGACCAGACGGCCGCCCAGCCGCTCCACCAGCTCGAGGTCCCTCGCCGCGGAGTCGAGATGGGCACGGGCGGCGGTACGCCTGCGGAGGGGACCGCCGATCGAACCGTCGCGCACCGCTGCCGCGACCACCTCCGGGCCGGCCTCCGCGATCGCGGCGTTCAGCATGCGCGACGCCCCCTGCGCCACGACCGACAGGTAGGCCCACGCCAGCCGGCGCGGATCCGTCGCGCTCACACCGTCCCCCGATCCCGGAAATCCAGAGCCGTCGCCACCTGCACTTCTCCCGGGGCGTCGAGCCCCGCGAGATCTGCCAGCGTCCACGCGACTCGCAACGCACGATCCGCGCCGCGCGCGGTGATCGCCCCCTTCCGCAGCGCCCACTCCACGGGCCCCAGCGCCGCGCGCGGCAGGCGGAACTTCTGCCGCAGCGCGGGACCCGGGACCTCGGCGTTGGTGCTCCATCCGTGCGCGTTCCAGCGGGCTGCCGCGGCGGCCCGGGCCCGGGCCACCCGGGCGCGAACATCCTCGGTGCTCTCCCCCGCCTCCCCCATGAGCGCGCCGGTCGCTACCGTCTCCATCCGAACCCGCAGGTCCACCCGGTCGAGCAGCGGGCCCGACAACCTTCCCAGGTAGCGGCGGCGCGCGGCGGGCGGGCACACGCAGTCGGCGTCGCGAGGCGGCGCACACGGGCACGGATTGGCGGCGAGAATCAGCTGGAAGCGCGCCGGATAGCGCGCGACGCCGTCGCGGCGGGCGATGCGCACCTCACCGTCCTCGAGCGGGGTCCGCAACGCCTCGAGCGCCTTGGTGCCCATCTCGGCGACCTCGTCCAGGAAGAGGACGCCCCGGTGGGCACGGCTGACCGCACCAGGCTTGGCCGTGCCGCTGCCCCCGCCGACGAGCGAGGTGACCGACGCGGTGTGGTGGGGAGCGATGAACGGCGGGTCGGTGACGAGCGGCTGATCCGCCGACAGCGTTCCGGCGACGGAGTGGATCGCGGTCACCTCGAGCGCCTGTTCCTCCGTCAACGCCGGCAACACCCCGGGAAGCCGCTGGGCGAGCATCGTCTTCCCGATGCCGGGCGGGCCGGTGAGCATCAGATGATGCGCACCGGCGGCCGCGATCTCGATGGCCCGTCGTGCCTCGTGCTGACCGACCACCTCGCTCATGTCCGCCCGTCCCGGCCGCTCCCCCGGTGGACGGGGACCGGGTCGCTCGAGCGGTCCGTCGCCGCGCAGCCACAGCACCACCTCGGTGAGAGTGCCCGCCCCGTAGATGTCGATGCCGTCGACCAGGCCGGCCTCGGGCATCGTCGCGGCCGGCACCACCACCCGCTCCCACCCGGCACGCTTGGCGGAGAGCACCGCCGGAAGGACTCCCCGCACCGACCGGACCCGGCCGTCGAGCGCCAGCTCCCCGAGCAGAATCGTCCGCGCAACCGACTCCGGTGGAATCGACTTGGCGGCGTTGAGCACGGCGCACGCGAGGGCGAGGTCGTAGACGCTGCCCACCTTCGGCAGCGTCGCCGGCGACAGGGCCAGCACCACCCGCGAATCCGGCCATTCGCCACCGGAATTCGTCACCGCCGCCCGGACTCGGTCCCGGGACTCCTGGAGCGCAGTGTCGGGCAGACCGACCATCTTCACTCCCGGCAGTCCGCGGCCGATGTCGGCCTCGATCTCCACGACCTGTCCGTCCACCCCCGTGACCGCCACCGAGTAGGCCTTCCCCAGCGCCATCAGAGCACCTGCCGGCGATGGGTGATCACGGGTGCGCCCCGGGACGGGAGCAGCACCGTGACCACATCGACCCGGATGCGCCGCCATCGTCGCTCGTGGCTGGAAAGCCACAGCGCGGCCAGCCGCCGGATGCGGTCCGCCTTCGCCGCGGTCACCGCCTCGGCCGGCGTGCCGTACCCGAGGCCGGTGCGGGTCTTGACCTCCACGAACACCACGGTGTCGCCGTCCTCGGCGATCAGATCGAGTTCGCCGTACCGGCTACGCCAGTTGCGCGCGAGCACCACCAAGCCCGCCGACTCGAGAAACTCGGCGGCCAGGTCCTCCCCCAGCGCCCCCACCTGCTGATTACGTCCCATCCCCGTCCCTCCCTGTGTGGCAACCACTGTGCGGCACAGGAGGGACGCCCGCGGCCCCCGCCGGTCCGGATCACGGAATCTGTGGATGAACTCGCCGGGTGTGGACAACTCCTGCCGACGGGGCGAGGCCGGGGAACGGCCCGTGGCCGAATGTCACACCGCTTCGATCGAATCGACTGAATGTGACATTCGGCCACGAAGGCGCGGATGGGGTGAGCCGGCTATCCCAGCTTGTCGGGCAGGCGCAGGTCCGGCTTGTCGAGCTCTTCGATGTTGACGTCCTTGAAGGTGATGACCCGGACGTGCTTGACGAAGCGGGCCGGACGGTACATGTCCCACACCCACGCGTCGGACATGCGCACTTCGAAGTACACCTCGCCGCCGGAATTGTGCGGGAGCAGCTCGACCGCGTTGGCGAGATAGAACCGTCGCTCGGTCTCCACGACGTACGCGAACTGACCGACGATGTCCCGGTACTCCCGGTACAGCGAGAGCTCCATCTCGGTTTCGTACTTCTCGAGATCCTCGGCACTCATCGGTCTCGGTGTCCTCCCGTTCTGGTGTGTCGATCCATCATCCCGCATCCGCCTCGTCGGAGCCGAATCGGCCGTGGCCGGAGTCGTCGCCGAGGAGGGCGGCGACGTTGGCGTATCGCAGGCGATGCTCCCGGCTGGGGCCGAGATCGCGCAGCGCCGCCATGTGCGCGGCGGTGCTGTAACCCTTGTGGACGGCGAAGCCGTAGCCGGGCAGCTCGCCGTCCAGGTCGACCATGATCCGGTCCCGGGTGACCTTGGCGAGCACGCTCGCCGCCGCGATGCAGGCCGCCGCGGCGTCCCCGCCGATGACCGGCAGCGACGGCGCCGGCAGGCCCGGGACCCGGAACCCGTCGGTGAGAACGTACCCGGGCGCGACGGACAGCCGCATCACCGCACGGCGCATGCCCTCGATGTTGGCCACGTGCACACCGATGGCGTCGATCTCGGCAGCCGGCACGATCACCACGCTCCACGCCACCGCGCGGCGTCGGATGATCGGGAACAGCTCCTCCCGGGTCTTCTCGGTGAGCTTCTTGGAGTCGTCGAGACGCGCGAGCGTCGGATGTGGTCGGCGATCGAGGATGCACGCGGCGACGACGAGCGGCCCGGCGCAGGCGCCGCGGCCTGCCTCGTCGACCCCCGCGACCGGCCCGAGCCCGCATCGCACGAGCGTCGACTCCATGGTGCGCAGGCCCGCAGACCTGCGGATCACAGCGCGCGGCGGCCACGGGGTCACGGTTGCTGGATCTCCGGGGAATCGATGGTGCCCCACCGCGAGGGCGGCAGGACGATGAACCGGGCCTTGCCGATGACGTTGTCGACCGGGATGGTGCCCTGGTTCTCGTCGGCGACGTGGTAGCGCGAGTCCGCGGAGTTGGAGCGGTTGTCCCCCATGACCCAGATGTGGCCGTCCGGCACGGAGACCGGACCGAAGCAGCGGCCCGAGCGCACCTCGGTCTCGCAGGTGACCACGCCGGGGGTGAACGGGAAGTCCATCTCGATGTACGGCTCGTCGAGGGGGCGGCCGTCGACGAGGACGCGGCCCTGGTCGTCGCAGCATTCGACGGTCTGCCCGCCGACGGCGATCACGCGCTTGACGAGGTCGTTCTCGTCGGGTGGGACGAGGCCGACGAGGGAACCCACCTCCTGCACGCCGCGGATCACGACGTTGTCGGAGCGGGTGGAGACGTATCCGGTGGACCAGGAGTCGGGGCCGCGGAAGACCACGACGTCGCCGGGCCGGGGATCGCCGAAGCGGTAGCCGATCTTCTCGACGACGATCCGGTCGCCGGTGCAGCCGGGGCAGCCGTGCAGGGTGGGCTCCATCGACTCCGAGGGAATGAGGTACACCCGCGCGACGAAGGTCTGGAGCAGGAAGCTCAGCACGAGCGCGACGAGGATCAGGACGGGCAGTTCCCGCAGGAACGACTTCTCCTTCTTGTCCTGTTTCCGATCGCGTCCAGGCGTGTCGTCGGTGCTGTGCTGCTGCATCTCCGGCACGGCCGGGTCTCGCGAGGAATCTGCCACCGAATCAGAGTAGCCCGGCCCGGAACGGATCCGGACCGGGCTACTCGGGGCCTGACGGTCAGCGCGTGACGATCAGCGCTTTTCCTTGATCTTGGCGGCCTTGCCGCGCAGCTCGCGCAGGTAGTACAGCTTGGCGCGGCGCACGTCACCACGGGTGACGACCTCGATCTTGGCGAGGTTGGGGCTGTGCACCGGGAAGGTCCGCTCGACGCCGACACCGAACGAGACCTTGCGCACGGTGAAGGTCTCGCGGATGCCACCGTTCTGGCGACGGATCACGACGCCCTTGAAGACCTGCACGCGCTCCTTGGAGCCCTCGATGACCTTGACGTGCACGTTCAGGGTGTCGCCGGCACGGAAGTCCGGAATGTCGTCGCGCAGGGACTTGGCGTCCAGGAAGTCCAGGGTGTTCATCGGTTGTCATCCTCGCTTGTTCGCATGAGCAGAGGAACCGAGCGGCATCCACCGGAAGGCGGTGCTCGACTGGTTCGTGCCCAGGTCAGGTATGCGTGCCCGAGCCGGGCAACCCGTCAATTGTGCCAGACGGTGCCGGGGTGGCGGAAATCGGCGGGGGTGCGGCGTGCACGGTGCGGGCCAGTTCGGCTTCGGCGGCGACGCGGGAGTGCTGGACGGCTCCCTGCACGGTGTCCATCGTCGGCTTGCCTGCCACGAGGTCCTGCACGAAGATCTTCGCCCGGATCACCGGGCGTCGGTAGCGCCGCTCGCGTTCGATCGCGCGGCGCATCTTGCGGGTCTTGCCGGTGTAGCGCCAGCGGGCCCAGGGTGCGCCGGGCCGCGACAGGCGCACCGCCCCGACCAGCAGCAGGGGGAAGACGAACAGACCGACCAGGCCCGTCCAGATCTTGCCCTTGGCCAGCACGACCGCCGCGAGGGCCAGATTTCCGACAGCGGAGAGGGCGATCAGGGTGCGGGTCACCCATGACGGGTCCTCCCGGAAGTTGGTGATGTCGGCGAATTCGAGGGGCTGCAGGCCGAGCAGCACCAGGCCGGTGACGGCGATCGCGACGAAGACCGCATCGACCGAGACGCGTCCCTCCTGCTCCCAGTACACGTCGTTGAGGTAGAAGATCAGGGCGAACTCGTCGAGCACGAGCGCGGTCCCGATGCCGAAGAGCGTGGCCAGGGCCGCCCCGGTGGTCTGCGTGCCGTCCTCGTAGACGGCGATGAGGGATCCGCCCGCGATCACCATGGTGACGACGCCGAACACCACGTGGTGCACGTGGTGGCCGCCGGGGGTGACGTTGCCGGGCCACCAGCGCACCTGGGCGCGGATCATGCGGACGCTGAACCGGATGAACAGGAACGCGAGGAGAAATCCGAGCAGGAAGAACAGCAGTGGCAGGCGCCCGCGGTCGATGATCTCGCGTTGCAGCCACTCGGTCACGGCCGTCACGGCGCGATCGCCCTCGGGACTTCGTCGGCGGGGCGGGGCGGGTCCTTCGGCGCGCGGCCGGTCGTCACCGTGGGCTGCATGCTCCCGAGGATGTCAGGAACCGGGCCGCGCCGGTAGTCGGCGCGGCCCGGCGGCGTCTACTTGCCGAATCCGGCGCGCCGCAACGCGTCCGCCATCGAGCCGGCGGCCGGCGGGGCGTCCTGGCGACGGTCCCCGCGGTGACCACCCTGCCCCTGCCCGCCCTGACGCTTGCCCTGCTGCCGGCCACCCGGCCGGCGTCCGCCCCGGTCCTGCGGACCGCGCGAGTCGCCGCCGCCGGACGGGGCGCCAGCGGGGATCTCGTCGTCGAGGCGCAGCGTCAGGCCGATCCGCTGCCGCGGCACGTCCACATCGAGCACCTTGACCTTGACCACCTCGCCGGACTTGACGACGTCGCGCGGGTCCTTGACGAAGCTGCGGGACATCGCGGACACGTGCACGAGACCGTCCTGGTGCACCCCGACGTCGACGAACGCCCCGAACGCCGCGACGTTGGTGACGACGCCCTCGAGCACCATGCCGGGTTTCAGGTCGGCGACCTTCTCGACGCCGGCGGCGAACGTCGCGGTCTTGAACTCCGGGCGCGGGTCGCGGCCCGGCTTCTCGAGTTCGGCGATGATGTCGGTGACCGTGGGCAGACCGAAGCGGTCGTCGACGAAGTCCTCCGCGCGCAGGCGCCGCAGCACTGCGGTGTTGCCGACCAGCTCGCGCACGCCGCCGCCCGCGGTGTCGACGATGCGCCGCACGACCGGGTACGCCTCGGGGTGCACGCTCGACGCGTCGAGCGGATCGTCGCCGTTCGGGATGCGCAGGAAGCCGGCACACTGCTCGAACGCCTTCGGGCCGAGGCGCGGCACCGCGGTGAGGTCCTTGCGGGTGCGGAACGGCCCGTTCCCGTCGCGGTGGGCGACGATGCTCTCGGCGAGGGACGACGTGATGCCCGACACCCGGGCCAGGAGCGGCACCGACGCGGTGTTGACGTCCACACCGACGGCGTTGACCGCGTCCTCGACGACCGTGCCGAGGGAGCGGGCGAGCAGCGTCTCGGACACGTCGTGCTGGTACTGGCCGACGCCGATCGACTTGGGATCGATCTTGACGAGTTCGGCGAGCGGGTCCTGCAGGCGCCGGGCGATGGACACGGCACCGCGGATCGACACGTCGAGGTCCGGCAGTTCCTTCGAGGCGTACGCCGACGCCGAGTACACGGACGCGCCGGCCTCGGACACCACGATCTTGGTCAGGTTCGTGGCGCCGGACTTCGCGATCAGTTCGGTGGCGAGGGCATCGGTCTCGCGGGAGGCGGTGCCGTTCCCGATCGCGATCAGTTCCACACCGTGCTGCGCGACGAGCCGCGCCAGGGTGGCCAGGGCCTGGTCCCGCTTGTTGTGCGGCTGGTGCGGATAGATCGTGTCGTGCGCGACGACCTTGCCGGTGGCGTCGACGACGGCGACCTTGGTGCCGGTGCGGAAGCCGGGGTCGAGTCCCATCGTCGGCCGGGTGCCGGCGGGGGCGGCGAGCAGCAGGTCGCGCAGGTTCGCGGCGAACACGTCCACGGCGTCCTTCTCGGCGGACTGCCGCAGCCGCATGCGGATGTCGAGGGCGAGGGAGACGAGCAGTTTGGTGCGCCACGCCCAGCGGACGGTGTCGAGGAGCCACTTGTCGGCGGCCCGGCCCTCGTCGGCGATGCCGAAGCGGGTGGCGATGCGGCCTTCGTAGTAGGTGCGCTGCCCGGGCTCGGGTTCCTCGGAGTCCGGTTCGAGCGACAGGCTCAGCACCTCCTCCTTCTCGCCGCGCAGCGCCGCCAGGATGCGATGCGAGGGCAGGTCGGGGAAGGGCTCGGAGAACTCGAAGTAGTCGGCGAACTTGGCACCCTCGGTTTCCTTGCCGGGACGCACGGTGGACTTCAGCTGGCCGCGGGTCCACATCGCCTCGCGCAGCTCGCCGACGAGGTCGGCGTCCTCGGCGAAGCGTTCGACGAGGATGGCGCGGGCGCCGTCGAGCTGTTCGGCGCTGTACTGCGCGGGGTCGGTGGTGGGGTCGCCGAGGAGGGCGTCGGCGACGGGCTCGTGACCGGCCTCCCGCGCGATCTGCGCCTTGGTGCGGCGCTTCGGCTTGAACGGCAGGTAGATGTCCTCGAGCCGGGCCTTGGTGTCGGCGAGCAGGATCTGCGTGCGCAGCTCGTCGTCCAGCTTGCCCTGGGATTCGACGGACTCGAGCACCGCCGTGCGGCGCTCGTCGAGTTCACGCAGGTATCGCAGGCGTTCTTCGAGCTGCCGGAGCTGGGCGTCGTCGAGCCCGCCGGTGACCTCCTTGCGGTAACGGGCGATGAACGGCACCGTCGCGCCGCCGTCGAGCAGGTCGACCGCCGCGGCGACCTGACCTTCCCGGACGGCGAGTTCCTCGGCGATGCGCTGATTCACGGTCTTGAGAGCGGTCGTCACAGCGGTCGACCCTACCGCTATCCTTCCTCCGCCCTCGGTGACGCGGAGGGGCGTGCGCGTCTCCTCGACGGTGGGACGAGTTCGTCGGACAATCGACAACAGGAGGGTGGATATGTCCCGGGTGCGCGGCGGACGCTGGGCGATGCTGGCGCTGTCGTTGCTGACCGCAGCGACGGTGGGGGCGTGCGGCCCGGAGCCGGTCGGGTCGCCGGTCGCCCTGCCGTCCGCCGGCGTCGAGTCCCCCGGTCCGCTCGAACCACTCGGTTCGCTGCCCGATCGGATGACGGCCGCGGCGGCGACCGCGGCCGGGCGCGGCGCCGACGTCACGATCGCCGCGCTCGACCGGCGGACCGGGCTCCGGGTCGTCGGCGGCGTCGACACACCCGTCGAGACCGCGTCGGTGGCCAAGCTGTTCATCGCCGACGACCTGCTGTACCGGGCGGCGACGGGCGAGTTGCCGCTCGGCGGCAGCGACTACGACCGGATCACCGCGATGCTCGAGTCGTCGGACGATTCGGCGGCGAACGACCTGTGGTTCCGGCACGGCGACTCGGAGATCGTCGAGCGTACCGCCGCGCGGCACGCGCTCACCGGCACCGTCGCGCCGGTGGACGGGCTGTGGTGGAACACCGTCACCACCGCGTCGGACCTGCTCACCTGGTACGCGGATCTGCTCGACGGCACGGGCGGGCTCGACGAGTGGGGCCGGGCGACGATCGTGGGGCACCTGCGTGCCGCCGGCCCCGTCGGCGCCGACGGGTACGACCAGCGATTCGGGTTGCCGGACGGGCTGAGCGACACCACCGGGCTCGGCGTGAAGCAGGGTTGGATGTGCTGCCTGGACGGGCGCTGGATCCATCTGTCCACGGGGTTCGTCGGGGACGACGAGCGGTACGTGCTGGTGGTGCTCTCCCGCGAACTCGTGCACTACGACGCGGACGACGACCGGTGGACCGATCTGCCGGACACGGCGCTGTTCGATGCGACCGGGGATGCGAGCGCGCAGCACGCGCGGGAGACGGTGACCGAGGTGGTCCGCACGGTGTTCGGCAGCGCCGGGACGCACTGAGCGTGGGTCAGACATCCCTGAACCTTTGACGTCAAGCAGCGACGGCGGCAGCCTCGCGGTGTGCCCACCCGATCGCCTGGTCGTAAGGAGTGTGGGTTTTCAGGCAGCCGTGAAGGATGCCGACGAGCCGGTTGCCGACCTGTCGTAGTGCGGCGTTGTGGCCGACATCGCGGGCACGTAACTGGTCGTAGTAGAGCCGCACCTGTTTGTCGTGCAGGATCGCGCACGCAGCCTGCATGTGCAGGGCATCGAGGAGCCGGTTGTTGTGCACATGCCGGGCGGAGACGACACGGGTCTTGCCGGATGCTCTGGTGATCGGGCTGGTACCGGCGTAGTTCTTGCGTGCCTTCGCGCTGGCGTAGCGCCCGGGCGCGTCACCGAACTCGGCGAGCACCCGGGCACCGAGAACGACGCCGAGACCGGGCTGGCTGAGCAGGATCTCAGCGTCCGGGTGCTGGCCAAAATGCGCCGTCACATCTTTCTCGAGGTTCGCGATCTCGGTGTTCAACGTCGTCAGGATCGCAACGAGCGACCGGACCGTCGCCGCATATGCCGTGGCCACCGCGGCAGGTTGGCCGAGGTGCTCGGCGCGCAGTACCTGCTGGATCGCCGCCGCTTTGGCGTCGATGCCGCGGCGTCCCTTCAACGCGGCGGCGATCTGCCGGAGGGTGAGCTTGGCTGCGGCCTCCGGGGTCGGGGCCTGGGCCAACAGGGTCAACACGGGTGTGGAGGTGAGCCCGAACGGCGTGTAGGCCTCAAGTGCGGCAGGGAAGTAGTCCCGCAGCGCCACCCGCAGACGCAGCATGTGTCGGGTACGTTCCCAGATCAACGTCTGGTGGGCGCGGGCGACGACCTTGACCGCCTCCGCGACCTCGGAATCGGCAGCGACCTGACGCAGTTGATGCCGGCGGGTGCGGACCATGTCGGCGAGGGCGTGTGCGTCGCCCTTGTCGCTCTTGGCGCCGGAACTGCCGAGGATCTCCCGATGCCGGGCAGCCTGTTTCGGGTCGACGCCGAATACCCGGTAGCCGGCGGCCAGCAGGGCCTGCACCCACGGTCCGCGGTCGGTTTCGATGCACACCAGCACGTCGGTGACATCGGTGTCCTCCTCGGCGAACCGGCCGACGAGTTCCCCGAACCCCTCGATCCCTGCGATCCCTTCCGGTAATCGTTCGCGTCGCAGCACCCGGCCCTGATCGTCCTGGACCTCCACGTCATGGTGGTCTTCTGCCCAGTCGTCTCCGATGAACAACACCGTGCCACCTCCGTCGAACGTCGAGCATCGGTCGGGGCAGCCTGCAGGACGTCGGTTCGCGGACTAATGGTCAAGTGCTCACGATCTTCTGGTCGGGCACGACATCCCATCAGCGATGCAGACCTCCTGGCACGCCGGCGAGGACACGATCTGACCCTAGGGCTCGACAACGGTCCGGTCGGCGAGAGTGTTCACCCACCGGCGGCTACCAGTTACCAAGTCTGCCGGATCGGCTGGACCTGGTATCTCCCATTAGTCGGCGAGCAGGTCGGGTCGGCGTTCGCGGGTGCGCTCGAGCGCCTGTTCCCGCCGCCACGCGGCCACCTTGGCGTGGTCCCCGGACAGCAGTACCGGCGGCACGTCGAGGCCGCGCCAGCTGACGGGGCGGGTGTAGCTGGGGCCCTCGAGCAGCCCGTCGGAGAACGAGTCCTCCTGGTGGGACTGCTGATTGCCGAGGACGCCGGGCAGCAGCCGCACGACGGCCTCGGTCATGACGAGGACGGCGACCTCGCCGCCGATGAGCACGTAGTCGCCGATGCTGACCTCTTCGACGCGTACCCGGCGCGCGGCGTCGTCGAAGACGCGCTGGTCGATGCCTTCGTAGCGGCCGCAGGCGAATACGATGCGCTTCTCGCCGGCCCAGCGTTGCGCGGTGGCCTGGTCGAACGGCACACCGGCCGGGGTGGGGACGACGAGCAGCACGTCGGGGTCGGGTTCGCCGTCGGGCCCGGCGAGCACGTCGTCGAGGGCGGGCCCCCACACCGTGGGTTTCATGACCATGCCCGGTCCCCCGCCGTACGGGGCGTCGTCGACGGCCTTGTGCACGTCGTGGGTCCAGTCCCGCAGGTTGTGGATCCCCACGGAGACGAGCCCCTTGTCGATCGCCTTGCCGAGCAGCGCGACGCGCAGCGGCTCGAGGTATTCGGGGAAGATGGTGACGACGTCGAAACGCACGGGAGGCTATGTCTCCGAACCGAAGTCGGGGTCGAGCAGACCCTCGGGCGGATCGATCTCGACGACACCGGCCGCGAGCGAGACCGTCGGCACGATCGCGGTGACGAACGGAATCAGCAGTTCGCGCTGTTCGTCGCCGGCCGGCCGGACGGAGAGCAGTTCGCCGGCGGCGGTGTGCAGCACCTCGCGAACGGTGCCGATCTCGGTGCCGGCGTCGGGCCGGCCCCCGACGATACGTACGGACAGTCCCTCGAGTTCGTGGTCGTAGAATTCGTCCGGGTCGTCGGACGGCGGCAGATCGGCGCTGTCGACGACGAACAGGGTGCCGCGCAGGGCGTCGGCGGCGCTGCGATCGGTGACGCCCCGCACGCGCAGCAGAAGCCGCCCGGAGTGTTCCCGGGCGGCTTCCACCGTGTACGTCTGCAGGGTCTGCTCGCGGGGCTTGCGGCCGTGCAGCACCGCGCCGACGGCGAAGCGCTCCTCGGGTTCGTCGGTGCGAATCTCGACGACCACCTCACCCTTGATGCCGTGCGACTTGGCGACACGGCCCACCACGAGCTCCACCGCGGCGCGCCTACTGGTCGGTGTCGACGACGTCGACGCGGATCCCTCGGCCACCGATGCCGGAGACGAGGGTCCGCAGGGCGGTCGCGGTGCGGCCACCGCGACCGATGACCTTGCCGAGATCGTCGGGGTGCACGTGCACCTCGACGGTGCGCCCCCGACGGCCCGTGATCAGCTCGACGCGCACGTCGTCGGGGTTGGCGACGATTCCACGGACGAGATGCTCGACGGCATCGGCGACAACGGCGCTCATTACTCGGCAGCCTCGGTGGACTCGGAGGACTCCTCCGCGGCGTCTTCCTTGGCGGCCTTCTTCTTCTTGGGCGTGATGGCCTCGGCAGCCGGCGCGTTCTCGGCCTGCGCGAGGGCAGCCTGGAACAGCTCGAGCTTGGACGGCTTGGGCTCGGCCTTGCGCAGGGTGCCCTCGGTGCCGGGCAGGCCCTTGAACTTCTGCCAGTCGCCGGTGATCTTGAGGAGGTTCTCGACCGGCTCGGTCGGCTGTGCACCGACGCCGAGCCAGTACTGGGCCCGCTCCGAGTCGATCTCGATCAGCGAGGGCTCTTCCTTCGGGTGGTACTTGCCGATGGTCTCGATGGCGCGGCCGTTGCGGCGGGTGCGCGAGTCGGCAACCACGATGCGGTACTGCGGGTTGCGGATCTTGCCGAGACGGGTGAGCTTGATCTTGACAGCCACTGCTGCGAATCTCCTTCGGCGCATGCGAAATACGCCTGTCACGTGCAATTCGGACGACGCGCCCTTCTGGCACGCCCGGTTTTGCCTCTATCCTGTGACCGCCGCGCGGTGCGTAACCGGATGCGACGACAGCGGTCCATTCTGCCAGATCCACCCGGCGGGACGAAAACGACAGGTCAGAGCAGCAGCAGCAGACCCAACGCGGGCAGGGTGTTGTTGAGCGAGTGCGCCACCCAGGACGAGAACACCGACCGGCCGCGCAGCCGCGCGAACCCCATCGCCGCGCCGCCCCACAGCAGCACCGGCAGCCGCCACCATTCCTGATGCCACACGGCGAACACGACGGTGGTGATCGTCAGGACGCCGATCGGGCGTCCCCACCACCGGTCGGGCCGGCGTTCGAGCGCCCCCCACAGCATGCCGCGGAACATCAGTTCCTCGCCGAGGGGGGCGCCGAACCACACCCAGGCCACGAGCAGCAGTTTCCACCCCGTGGGCAACCCGACCAGCGCGGTGAGCGGGGAATCGGCGGCGTCGATTCCCAGGGCGACGACGAGGATCGCCGCCAGGATCAACGCGCCGAGCAGCGCGATCCCCCCGCCGAGCAGACCGACCCCGAGCTGGTCGCGGAACTCCGCCCACGACCGCGGCAGACCGAAGTCGGCGACGGGCCCGCAGCCCCGCCACACGCTGAACGCGAGGGCCGCCGCCCCGGCGAGCAGGGTGGGGGCCATGATGGCGAGCACGTACGTCTCGGCGACGAAGCCCTCCCCGGCCAGGATCGGTCCCAACGTGAATCCGACGAGGTTGACGGCCAGCACCGCCAGCGCGGCGGGGATACCCCACCGGTGTGCGGGCCGGGACGGTGCGGGCAGCGCGGGAGCCGCAGCGGTCCCCGGGTCGGGCGGTTCGGGGGCGGTCATGTGCGGGCGGCGCGGCGGGTGACGACGGCACCCCGGAGCATCACCAGATCGGGCCGGGCCAGCACGTCCGGGCCGCTGCGCGGGTCGTCCGCGTACACCGTGAGGTCGGCCGGCGTGCCCGGTTCGAGGCTCGGGTGTCCCAGCCAGGTGCGGGCCGCCCAGCTGGCGGCGGCGAGCGCCTCGGTCGGGGTCAGCCCCGCCTTCCCGAGGGCGGCGACCTCGTCGGCGATGCGCCCGTGCCGCACCGAGCCGCCGGCGTCGGTGCCGGCATAGATCGGGATTCCGGCGTCGTGGGCGGCGCCGACGGTGTCCGCGACGCGGGCGTGCAGGTCCCGCATGTGCGCCGCATAGACCGGGAACCGGGCGGCCGAGTCGGCGATCTCCGGGAAATTGTCGATGTTGACCAGCGTCGGCACGAGGGCCGTGCCCTGCGCGGCCATCGCGGCGATGGTGTCGTCGGTCAGGCCCGTGCCGTGTTCGAGGCAGTCGATCCCGGCGGCGAGCAGGCCGGGCAGCGCGTCCTCCCCGAACACGTGCGCGGTCACCCGCGCTCCCTCCCGGTGGGCCGCGGCGATGGCCTCGACGAGGATCGCGTCCGACCACAGCGGGGCGAGATCGCCGGTGCCGCGGTCGATCCAGTCGCCGATGAGCTTGACCCAGCCGTCGCCGGCGCGGGCCTGGCGCACCACTTCGTCCGGCAGTTGCGATTCGTCGTCGAGGTCGACGGGCAGGCCGCGGATGTAGCGCTTGGGCGCGGCGATGTGCCGTCCCGCGCGCACGATCCGCGGCAGGTCGGCCCGCGCGTCGAGGTGCCGGGTGTCGACCGGGGATCCCGCGTCGCGTAGTAGCAGTACCCCGGCGTCGCGTTCGGTGACGGCCTGCGCGATCAGCCCGTCCGCGTCCTCCGCGCCGCCACCGAAGCGGATCCCGACGTGGCAGTGGGCGTCGACGAGACCGGGCAGGATCCAGCCGTCGGCGGTGAGCAGTTCGGCCCCGGGGATCGGCTCGGCGGCGAACGTGCCGTCGTCGTCGATCCACAGCTCGATCGGTTCGCCGTCCGGCAGGGACCGTCCGCGCAGGGTGAACGCCACGGCGGTCTACTTCTTCGGCAACTTCAGCTGCGAGAGGTCGAAGTTCTCGAGACCGGGCGGCAGCTCGTCGAGGCCCTTCGGCATCTTCGACAGGTCCGGGAACCCGGCGGGCATCCCACCCATGCCGGGCATGCCGGCGGGCATGCCGCCGGGGAACCCGCCCTTGATCTTCGGCGGGGTCGGCCCGCGGCCGCCCTTCTTGCCCTTCTTGCCCTTCTTCGCGCGCTGCGGCTTGCGGGATCCGGGCATGCCCATGCGCCCGGCCATCGCGGCCATCATCTTGCGGGCTTCGAAGAACCGGTCGACGAGCTGGTTGACGTCGGAGACCTTGACGCCGGAGCCGTTGGCGATCCGCAGCCGCCGGGAGGCGTTGATGATCTTCGGGTTGGCGCGCTCCGCCGGGGTCATGCCGCGGATGATCGCCTGGATGCGGTCGAGCTGCTTCTCGTCGACGTTCGCGAGGGCGTCCTTCATCTGGCCCGCACCCGGCAGCATGCCGAGCAGGTTCGCGATCGGCCCCATCTTCCGCACGGCCATCATCTGGTCGAGGAAGTCCTCGAGGGTGAGCTCACCGGAACCGATCTTCGCGGCGGTGGCCTCGGCCTGCTGGGCGTCGAAGACCTGCTCGGCCTGCTCGATGAGGGTGAGCACGTCGCCCATGCCGAGGATGCGGCTGGCCATGCGCTCGGGGTGGAAGACGTCGAAGTCCTCGAGCTTCTCACCGGTGGACGCGAACAGGATCGGCTGGCCGGTCAGCTCACGGACGCTGAGGGCGGCACCGCCGCGGGCGTCGCCGTCGAGCTTGGTGAGCACCACGCCGGTGAAGCCGACACCGGCGCGGAACGCCTCGGCGGTGCTCACGGCGTCCTGGCCGATCATGGCATCGAGCACGAACAGCGTCTCGTCGGGCTGCACGGCGTCGCGGATGCCGGCGGCCTGGGCCATCAGCTCCTCGTCGATGCCGAGACGGCCGGCGGTGTCGACGACGACGACGTCGTAGTGCTTGGCGCGGGCCTCTGCGATGCCGTCGCGGGCGACGTTCACCGGGTCGGCGGCGGTGATGCCGAGCGGGTTCTCGCCTCCGCCGATCGAGGTGCCGGGGTGCGGGGCGAACACGGTCGCGCCGGCGCGCTCACCGACGATCTGCAGCTGGGTGACCGCACCGGGTCGCTGCAGGTCACAGGCGACGAGCAGCGGGGTGTGTCCCTGGTCCTTGAGCCACTTGGCGAGCTTGCCGGCGAGGGTGGTCTTACCGGAACCCTGCAGACCGGCGAGCATGATCACCGTGGGCGGGGTCTTGGCGAACTGCAGCCGGCGGGTCTCACCGCCGAGGATCCCGACGAGTTCCTCGTTGACGATCTTGACGACCTGCTGGGCGGGGTTGAGCGCGCCGTGCACCTCGGCGCCCTTGGCACGTTCCTTGATCTTGGCGATGAACGAGCGCACCACGGGAAGCGCGACGTCGGCCTCGAGCAGCGCCAGGCGGATCTCCCGGGCGGTCGCGTCGATGTCGGCGTCGGAGAGGCGCCCCTTGCCGCGCAGGTCCTTGAGGGCTCCGGTCAACCTGTCGGAAAGGGATTCGAACACCGAATGCGCTCCTGGGTCTGGCGAAGATGCGGACAGTTCTGCGTTCCAGGGTAGCCGTTCGCGGCACGAGTTCTCGCACGTGCACGAGCGCCCACCCCACGCTCAGCCGTTGTCCTCGGGTTTCTTCGGTTCCGGCGCGGGCACCACGGCCAGCACGGCCCGCTCGATCCGCTCCCGGTTCTCCCGGGTGTCGGAGCCTGCGAGGTCGATGCAGAACGCGTCCACGACGGTGCGTCCGAGAGTGGCGACCCGGGCCCAGCGCACGTCGGCACCGCACCGTTCGAACGCGTCCGCGAGCCGGCACAGCATGCCCAGCCGGTCCTCGGCGCGCAGTTCGAGAATCGCCTGCCCCTGCTCCGGGGCGTCGATCCAGATCAGGTGCGGAGGCGCCTGCGCGTAGGTGCCCGGCACGGCCCGCTCCGGTCGTTCGGGCAGCTGCGCCTCGCGGGCGGCCTGCTCCTTCGCGGCGAGTGTGGCGAGCAGGTCCAGGTCCCCGGAGCGGGCCCGGACGAGTTCCTGCCGCAGTAGGCCCGCCGCCGGCGGGGCCCCGAACAGCGGGGCGACGGCGAAACTGTTGACCGCGCTGCCGGCGTGGCTGCCCACCGAGGCGGACAGCACGCGCAGGCCGTACAGTGCCAGCACTCCGGCAGCGTCGGACAGCAGGCCCGGCTCGTCGGGCGCGACAACCGTCACGGTGTAGGCGTGCGGGTTCTCCCCGGGTTGCAGGTCGACGTGGATGCCGCCCTGTTCCGCCCGCCCGGCGAGCTGGGGGTCGATCGGATCGGGGTGCGGCAGCTCCTCCCCCGCCATCATCAGCCGGCAGCGCCGGACCAGTTCCCGGATGAGCGCCGCCTTCCAGTCGCCCCACACTCCCGGGCCCGTCGCGAGCGAGTCCGCCTCGGCGAGTGCGTGCAGCAGTTCGAGCAGCACCGGGTCGCCGTCGATGGCCTCGACGACGGACTCCACCGTGGCGGGATCGTCGAGATCGCGCCGGGTCGCGGTGTGCGGAAGCAGCAGATGGTGGCGGACCATCGCGGACAGCACGGCGACGTCGGAGGGCCACAGGCCCATCCGGCGTCCGATCCGGGTGGCGAGCTCGGCTCCGACGACGCTGTGGTCGCCGCCGCGGCCCTTGCCGATGTCGTGCAGCAACGCCCCGAGCACCAGCAGATCGGGGCGCGCGACGCGGGTGGTCAGGCCTCCTGCCTGCACGGCGGTCTCCACCAGGTGCCGGTCCACCGTCCAGATGTGCACGGCATCGCGCGGGGGCAGATCCCGCACGGCGCCCCACTCGGGCAGCAGGCGGCCCCACAGTCCCGTCCGGTCGAGGGCCTCGATGGGGTCGATCGCGCGGGTCCCCGAACCGAGCAGCACGAGGAGGTCGTTCAGTGCGGTGCGCGGCCACGGTTCGCGCAGTTCCGGTGCGTTGTCGGCCAGCCGGCCGAGAGTCGACGCGGAAATGGGCAGGTCGTGCTGCGCCGCGGCCGCCGCGACCCGCGTGATCAGACCGGGGTCCTTGCGGGGGTTCGCGTCACGGGCCAGCGTCACCTCCCCGCCGTGCTCCACGACACCCTCGTCGAGGGGACGGCGGACGGGGACGCGCCGCAACCGGGACAGTCCCTTGCGGGGCAGCGCGTTCCCGGCCGTGCGTACGCCGACCTCCACCGAGTAGCTCACGGTCCGCGCGGCCTCGGTGAGCACCCGGGCCAGGTCGAATCGGTCGCCGATGCGCAGGGCGGCGCCGATCTCGTCCGCGTCCTGGGCACGGAGCTGGTCGCGGGGACGACCGGCGACGCGGTGCAGCTCGGTGCGCACATCGAGCAGGCGGCGGTGCGCGGCCGCGAGCCCGCCGCCGGGAACGTCGGGGCCGAGGCCCGGCATGCCGTCGGTGAGCTGCGCGACGGACAGGGCGTTGAGCAGCTGCACGTCCCGCAGCCCGCCGCGGCCGCTCTTGAGATCGGGTTCGGCCCGGTGCGCGATCTGCCCGCTGCGCTCCCATCGGGCCTCGGTCAGTGCGATGAGCTCGTCGAACCGGCTGCGGATGCCGGTGCGCCACTGCCGCCGCACACCCCCGATCAGCAGGTTGCTCAGTTCGGGGTCGCCGGCGATGTGGCGGGCTTCGAGCATGCCGAGCGCGGCGGTCAGGTCGGATGCCGCTACCTGCAGAGCCTGCGGAACGGTCCGGACGCTGTGGTCGAGCTTGATGTGGGCGTCCCACAGGGGGTACCAGAGCCGGTCGGCGACGCGGGACACGACCGCTGGGTCCATGTCGTCGTGGAGCAGGACGAGGTCGAGATCGGAGTAGGGCAGCATCTCGCGACGGCCGAGGCCGCCGACGGCGACGACGGCGAAGCCGCAGTCGGGTGCGATGCCGAGTTCGGCGCCCTTGGTGACGAGCCAGAACTCGTGGAGGTCGACGAGGGCGTGGCGCAGGGCCGGGGCGTCGAGTCGGCGGTGGCGGGCACCACCGGAGAGCAGCTGGGTTCGGGCTCGGGCGAGGTCGGTGGCGGCGGTGCCGGTTCCGGCCGGTCCCGCAGACACCGGCGGCCCCGATCCCGCTGCGGAGGCAGCGGGACCAGGGCCGCGAGTTCCGGACCCGTTGGGGTCAGAGTGCATCGGCACCTCGTTCACCGGTGCGCACCCGGACCACGGTCTCGACCGGGGTGACCCATACCTTGCCGTCGCCGATCTTGCCGGTGCGGGATGCCTCGACGATGGTCTCGACCACCTTGTCGACGGTGGCGTCGTCGACGACGACCTCGACGCGGACCTTGGGAACGAAGTCGACGGAGTACTCCGCTCCACGGTAGACCTCGGTGTGGCCCTTCTGGCGACCGTATCCCTGCACCTCGCTGACGGTCATGCCGAGCACACCCGCCTGCTCGAGGCCTGCCTTGACGTCCTCGAGGGTGAACGGCTTGACAATTGCCGTGATCAGCTTCATATCCTCATCCCTTCCCAGTCTCCAGTGCCCTGCTGTCTTCTTATCACTTGAGGGCGGCCGCGAAGTCGTATGCCGACTCCGCATGCTCGGCCTCGTCGATGCCGCGTGCCTCTTCCTCCTCCGACACCCGCCAGCCGAGCGGCTTGAGCGCGAAGGCGACGATCGCGGTGACGATGCCGGTGTAGACCAGGGCGAATACTGCGATGACGATCTGGATCACGAGCTGCTTGTAGTCGCCGCCGTAGAACAGTCCCGTCTCGGTGCCGAGGAAACCGATCGCGACGGTGCCCCACAGGCCCGCGACGAGGTGCACGCCGACGACGTCGAGGGAGTCGTCGTACCCGAACCTGTACTTCAGGCCGACCGCCAGGGCGGACAGGACGCCCGCGACCGCGCCGAGCACGATGGAGCCCACCGGGCTGAGCGCACCGGCCGCCGGAGTGATGGCGACCAGGCCGGCGACGGCACCCGAGGCGGCACCGAGGCTGGTGCCCTTGCCGTCGCGGATCCGTTCGGCGAGGAGCCAGCCGAGGATCGCGGCGGCGGTGGCCGTGGTGGTGTTGACCCAGGCCAGGCCGGCCACGCCGTCGGCGGCGAACGCGGAGCCGGCGTTGAACCCGAACCACCCGAACCACAGCAGCGCGGCGCCGAGCATGACGAACGGCAGGTTGTGCGGACGGAAGGCCGTGCGGCCGAACCCGGCGCGCTTGCCGATGATCAGCACCAGGACGAGCGCGGCGATGCCGGCGTTGATGTGCACGACCGTGCCACCGGCGAAGTCGATGGGCGCGACGGTCGCGACGAGCCCGCCCTCACCGTCGTCGGAGGTGCCGAAGATCTTGGCGGCGAGGCCGTCCTCGGAGCCGGAGAGCAGGCCGCCACCCCACACCATGTGGGCGAGGGGGAAGTACGCGACGGTGACCCAGACGGCGGCGAAGGTCAGCCAGGTGCCGAACTTCACGCGTTCGGCGAGGGCACCGCTGATCAGGGCGGTGGTGACGACCGCGAAGGTCACCTGGAAGGCGATGTCGATGATCTGCGGATAGTCGCCGAGACCGGGCAGGAACTCACCGGCGTCGTCGTAGATGGCGCCCTGCAGACCGAACATCTGGAACGGGTTGGCGAAGATGCCCCCGATGTCCTCGGTGCCGTAGGACATCGACCAGCCCCACAGCACGTAGATCACCGCGATGACCGCCATCGCCCCGAAGGACATCATCATCATGTTCAGGACGGCCTTCGTGCGCGACATGCCACCGTAGAAGAACGCCAGACCGGGCGTCATCAACAGCACCAGGGACGCCGATATCAGCATCCATGCCGCGTCGCCGGTGTTCACCACTTCCTCCACTTGCAACCTCCCTGTTGGCCGCGCCGGTCAGCGCGTCGTCGAGAGAAGAATGCTGTGGTGATGTTTCGGTGGGAGCGCCGCGCTGTTTCAGCGCAGTGAACGCAAATCGGACATGTGTTTCGTTCGTGTTTCGCCGCGAACCCGGCCGCCGTGGACCGTCCTCCGCGTCTCCCCGACGGTGGTCGCGGGAGGCGACGGCGGCGGGTCGGCGGGACTCGGGCCGGACGGATCCGGCGGGACCGGGTGGCCAGCGCGGCGAGCTCCCGCAGGAGCCTCTCGTCGCTGCTTCCCCGTCGCCACCCGCTCCCGCGGGATCCGTCCGGCACCTGTTTCTACCGAACCCGAGTGGCAGATGGGAACCGAGTGACGATTTGTTATCTTTCCGTGACAAAAACCGGCCACCCGGTCGGAGGCCGGGTGGCCGGGGTCGGTCGCGAGGCGGCGGGGTGCCGGGGCGTCAGCCCAGCAGGGCGTCGACGAATGCCCCCGGCTCGAACGGCGCGAGATCGTCCGCGCCCTCCCCGAGTCCGACGAGCTTCACCGGGACCCCGAGTTCGTGCTGGACCTGGAACACGATTCCGCCCTTGGCGGTGCCGTCGAGCTTGGTCAACACCACGCCGGTGATGTCGACGACCTCGGCGAACACGCGCGCCTGCATCAGGCCGTTCTGCCCGATCGTCGCGTCGAGCACCAACAGCACCTCGTCGACCGCGGCCTTCTTCTCCACGACCCTCTTGACCTTGCCGAGCTCGTCCATCAGACCGGTCTTGGTGTGCAGGCGGCCGGCGGTGTCGACGAGCACGGCGTCCACGCCCTGCTCGGTACCCCGGGCGACGGCGTCGAAGGCGATCGCGGCCGGGTCGGCCCCCTCCTTGCCGCGCACGACCTCGGCCCCGACCCGCTCGGCCCACGTCTGCAACTGGTCGGCGGCCGCCGCCCGGAAGGTGTCGGCGGCGCCCAGCAGGACGCGGCGGCCGTCGGCGACGAGGACCCGGGCGAGCTTGCCGGTGGTGGTGGTCTTCCCGGTGCCGTTGACCCCGACGACCAGCAGCACCGCCGGGTGATCCTGGTGCGGCAGGGCCCGGATCGACCGGTCCAGCTCCGGGTGCAGCGCCTCGACCAGCACGTCCCGCAGGACGGCCCGGGCCTCGGCCTCGGTGCGCACGCTGCGGGCGGCCATCTGCACGCGCAGCCGCTCGACGATCTGCGTCGTGGTCGCGGCGCCGAGGTCGGCGATCAGCAGGGTGTCCTCGATCTCCTCCCACGAGTCCTCGTCGAGGTCGCCACCGCCGAGCAGACCGAGCAGGCTCTTGCCCACGGCCGACTGCGACCGCGCGAGCCGGCCACGCAGCCGGTCCAGCCGGCCCTCGGTCGGGGCGATCTCCTCGATCGGCGGCACCTGCGGGACCGGCGCAACCTCGGGCTCGACGGCCGGTGGCGCGATGACCTCGGGTTCGGCGGCGGGAGCCGGCGGGGCTTCCTCCACCGGCGGGGCCTCCTCCACCGGCGGGGCCTCCTCCACCGGCGGGGCCTCCTCCACCGGCGCGGCTTCCTCCACCGGTGCGGTCTCCTCGACCGGCGGGACGACCTCGGACGGTGCCGGCGCCGTCTGCGGCTCGACGCCGGGGACGGGCTCGACCCGGGGTGCCGGTTCGACGGTGGGGGCGGCGCCGGCTTCCGGAGCCTGCTCGGGTTCGACCGTCGGTGCCGGAGCCTCCGAGACCTCCGCCGGCAGTGGCACGACCTTCGGTTCCGGGAGCACCGTGGATTCCGGAGCGACCGGCGGTTTGGGGGACGCCGGCGGTTCCGGGATCACCGGAGGTGTGGGGGCCGGCCGCTCGACCGGCTGCGGTGGCGCCGTCGCGGTCGCACCCTGACTGAAGCTGAATCCGCCCGCAGCCTTGTAGCCGCCGGATCGGTCCTTCTGCTCGGTGCTTTCGAGCTGCGGTGTCTGCTGCGCTGTCAGCGACACCTGCCGCCTCCGGTACAGCGTCAAGCCGACGACGAGCGCGACGAGGAGGACGGCAAGCGCCGCCGCGATGGCTATCCAGGCTCCGGTACTCACGCCCCCATACTGTCAGGCGCGGCGGCGGCGTTCAGCTCTGGGCGAGAAAGATCCTGACCGCGCATCCGCTGGGAGATGACACGGGTGATGCCGTCACCGCGCATGCTGACTCCGTACAGGGCGTCGGCGATCTCCATCGTCGGCTTCTGGTGGGTGATGACGATGAGCTGGGACTTTTCCCGCAGCTGCTCGAACAACCCGATCAGCCGGCGCAGGTTCGTGTCGTCGAGGGCGGCCTCCACCTCGTCCATCACGTAGAACGGCGACGGCCGGGCCCGGAAGATCGCCACGAGCATCGCCACCGCGGTCAGCGACTTCTCGCCTCCGGAGAGCAGCGACAGCCGCTTGACCTTCTTGCCCGGCGGCCGGGCCTCGACCTCGATGCCGGTGGTGAGCATGTCCGACGGATCCGTCAGCACGAGGCGGCCCTCGCCGCCGGGGAAGAGCTTGGCGAACACCTGCTCGAACTCGCGCTCGACGTCCGCATAGGCCTCGGTGAACACCTGCAGGATGCGGGCGTCGACGTCGGCGACCACGCCGAGCAGGTCCTTGCGGGCGTTCTTGACGTCCTCGAGCTGCGTGGCGAGAAAGTTGTACCGCTCCTCGAGGGCGGCGAACTCCTCGAGCGCCAACGGGTTGACCTTTCCCAGGGTCGCCAGGTCCTTCTCCGCGCGCTTGGCGCGCCGCTCCTGGGTGGCACGGTCGTACGGCTGCGGCTGCGGCGCGACGACCTGCTCGCCGCGCTCGCGCGCCTGCTCGAACTCGGCGATCTCGAGTTCGCTGGGCGGCAGCGGCACGTCGGGGCCGTACTCGGCGACCAGGTCGTCGGGTGCTATGGCGAACTGCTCGACGACGGCCTGCTCGAGCTGCTCGATCCGCAGCGCCGCCTGCGCGCGGGCGACCTCGTCCCGGTGTACCGCGTCGGTGAGCTGGGCGCGCTGCGCGCCGAGGTCGCGTACCCGTTCCTTGACCCGGTCGAGTTGTTCGGCGCGCTCGGCGCGCTGACGGGTCAGCTCGTCGCGGTGGGCCGATGCGGCGGCGATCACCTCGTCCAGGTGGGCGGCGACCCGGGCTCCGGACTCGGCCACGGCCGCGGCGACGGTCGCGGCCTGCCTGCGGGCCCGCTGCGCCCGCTCGGCGCGGGCCCGCGCCTCCCGTTCGGCCCGGGCGGCACGGCGCAGCGAGTCCGCCTTGCCGCGCAGCGCCTGGGCGCGTTCCTCCGCGGTGCGGGCCGCAAGCCTCGCCTCCATCTCCACCGCCCGGACCTCGGCGAGGGCGGCCGCGGCGACCTCCCGGTCGAGGGCCGTCGCGTCCGTGCCGGGGTCGGCGCCGTCGTCGCCCTGCTCCTGCTCGGCCAGCCGCAGCCGCTCCTCGAGCTCGACGACCTCCCGGCGGGCCGTGTCCCGTTCCGTCTCGGCGCGGGTGCGCTGCGCGGCGAGCCGCTCGGACTCGGCGTGGGCGGCGCGCGCGGCCTGCCCGAGCCGGCCCAGTTGCTCGTACACCGCGGACATCGCGGCGTCGGATTCGTTGAGGGCCGCGAGGGTCTGTTCGGCCACCTCGGCACGTGCCGCCTGCTCGGCCAGGGCCCCGGCGAGGGCCGCCGAGAGTTCCTCGGAGCGCCGCACCGCGCGGTCGAGGTCGGTGCGGGACGCGTCGATCGCGGCCTGCACCTCGAGCGTGCTCGGCGCGCGCCCGGAGCCGCCGACGACCCAGCCGGAGCCCGCGAGATCACCGCTGCGGGTCACGGCCCGCAGGTCGGGACGCACGTGGCACAGTTCGATCGCGGAGGGCAGGTCGTCCACGACGACGGTGCGCGCGAGCAACGCGTCGAGTCCGCCGCGCAGTTCCGGCGGGCAGTCGATCACGCCCCGCACCCAGCGTGCCCCGGCCGGCAGGCTCGCCGGCTCGGACGGTGCGGTGGTGCCGCCGGCGACGAACGCGACCCGGCCCTGGTCGGCGTCCACCAGCGCGGCGACGGCCGCGGCGGCCGCCGGGACGGAGTCCGCGGCGAGCGCATCGGCGGCCGGGCCCATCGCCGCTGCGACGGCGACCTCGTATCCGGCCTCGACGCGGACGCGTTCCGCGAGCGGCCCCGCCAGTCCGAGATCGGGACGGTGCTCGAGGAGCCAGGCGGCGCCGTCCTTGCGTTCGAGGCCCATCGACAGCGCCTCGATGCGCGCCCCGAGGGAGGCGACCTCCTTGCCCGCCGCGCGCTCGGCGTCCTGCAGTTCCTGCACGCGCGCGTCGGCGCGCCGCAGGGCCTCGAGGGCGCGTTCGTGCTGGGCGTCGGCGTCGATCTCGCCGGCGTCGAGGTCGTCGATGCGGGCCTGGGCCGTCTCGAACTCGGCCTGGGCGGCGACACCCCGCAGCCGGGCCTCCTCGATGGCGACGGTCAGCCGGGTGACCTCCGCGTCGATGGACTCGGCGCGCGTGCGCACGGTCTCGACCTGTCCGGCCAGGCGCGCGAGTCCCTCCCGCCGGTCGGCGACGGCCCGCACCGCGGCCAGGTGCGCCCGCTCGGCGGCCGCGGCGGCCTCCTCCTGGGCGGCGAGTTGCTCCTTCGCGGCTTCGAGGGTGCCGTGGGCGATCTCGACCGCCTCGAGCAGGTCGGCCTCCTCTTCGGCGATCCGGTCGGCGCGGGCCTCCATCTCGTCCGGGTCCTGGCCGTCGCGGGCCGCCGGGGCGGTGTCGAGGTGGCGGGCGCGTTCCTGGGCGATGCGCACGGTGGCACCGAGGCGTTCGGCGAGCGCGGACAGGCGGAACCAGGTCTGCGACGCGGCCTCGGCGCCGGGGGTGAGCCGAGCGACCGCCTCCTCGTGGCGTGCGAGTTCGGCGTTGGCGTCGTCCAGCTCCGCAGCGACGTGGTCGAGTCGTTCGCGCAGGACGCGTTCCTGCTCGTCCTGATCGGCGAATTCGGCGCGCCGGGTGACGAGGTCGTCGGCGGCGAGCCGCAGGCGGGCGTCGCGCAGGTCGGCCTGGATGGTCTGGGCGCGGCGCGCCACCTCGGCCTGACGGCCGAGCGGTTTGAGCTGGCGGCGCAGCTCGGCGGTGAGGTCGGTCAGGCGCGCCAGGTTGGCCTGCATCGCGTCGAGCTTGCGGACCGCCTTCTCCTTGCGCTTGCGGTGTTTGAGGACACCGGCAGCCTCCTCGATGAAGGCACGGCGGTCCTCCGGCCGGGACTCGAGGATGGCGGAGAGGCGGCCCTGACCGACGATGACGTGCATCTCCCGGCCGATGCCGGAGTCGGACAACAGTTCCTGCACGTCCATCAACCGGCACGAGGTCCCGTTGATCTCGTATTCCCCCGCGCCGTCGCGGAACATCCGCCGGGTGATGGACACCTCGGAGTACTCGATGGGCAGCGCGCCGTCGGAGTTGTCGATGGTGAGGGTGACCTCGGCCCGGCCCAGGGGCTGCCGGCCGGCGGTGCCGGCGAAGATGACGTCCTGCATCTTGCCGCCGCGCAGCGCCTTGGCGCCCTGCTCGCCCATCACCCAGGTGAGGGCGTCGACGACGTTGGACTTGCCGGAACCGTTCGGCCCTACGACACACGTGATGCCCGGTTCGAACCGCAGAGTCGTCGCGGACGCGAAAGACTTGAAGCCCTTGAGCGTCAGACCCTTCAAATACATGTGCGAGAACCTTACCGGCGGGCCGTCACCGCTCGACGAAGCCGGTCAGGTCGCCGCGCGCCGGCTCCCAGCTCTCCACCACCAGCCGCACCGTGCCCGGTGTCTCGCCCGAGCGCAGCGCGGCGAGCAGGCGTTCGAGGGCGTCGCGGGGGCCCTCGGCGATGACGAGCACGCGTCCGTCGGGGTGGTTGGTGGCGTGACCGACGACGCCGAGTTCGAGGGCGCGCGAGCGGGTCCACCAGCGGAATCCCACACCTTGGACGTACCCGTGCACCCAGGCGGTGAGCCGGACCGCATCCGGCGACGACTGCATCACGACGGCTCCCCGGCATCGCGGACCGGACGCACGGCGTGGACGGAGCCGTCGAATCCGGTGGTGTAGAGGACGTCCGGGTCCCAGCCGGGACCGTCGCCGAACGCGACGGCGGAGACGAAGGGGACCCCGGTGGCGATCGTGCAGCCGGCGCCGGTCACCGGGTCGACGCGCAGGATCCTGCCGGCGACGTTGAGCGGGACGTACAGCGCACCGTCGGGCCCCACGTCGAGGTCGTCGGCGGTTTCGAGGGGGCCGGGACCGGACGGGTCCAGAGTCCGGGCCGGGCCGTCGAGATCGTCGGCGTCGAGCGCATGAATCCGGGTGGTCGGATCGAATGTTGTTGCTGCATACACGGTTTTGCCTTCGATCGCGAGTCCGTTGACGGAACCGAGGTCGGTGCGGAGCGTCTCCGGAGCGCGGCCGTCGACCGGGACGCGGGTCAGGCCCGGGGGGCTGCCCAGATTCCGACTGACGAGGAAGTCTCCGCCGGGGAGGCGGACGAGGCCGTTGGGCATCGTGAGGCCCGCCGCGACGGTGCGGCGCGCCCCGGTGTCGAGGTCGACGGCCTCCAGGGTGCCGTCGGTGCGGCCGAGCAGCCCGGAGACGGTGCCGTTGCCCGTCGTGAAGAACGCGGTGCCCTCGTCGACGACGATGCCGCCGGGCGCCGGGACCTCGGCCACCACGGTGTCGGCCCGCCCGTCGGGGGTGAGGGTCAGCAGCGACCCGCCGCCCGCCGGGGTGGACGCCGAGGCCAGCAGTCCGCCCCGACCGTCGAAGGCGAGGTTCTCGAGGATGCCGAGCCCGGACGCGACGACGTCCACCCGCCACGGCGTGCAGCTCGTCGGGGCGGACGCGGCCGCCGCCGGCGCTCCGCCCGCGAGGAGCCCGACGGCGAGCGCGAGTCCGGCCGCTTTGCGATCCATCCGCCCTCCCTGCCGATATCCGCCGCTCACGCGTCCCGAACGATGTTCAACGTCACCTTGGTGCCGGCCTCGAGGGTACGGCCGACGGTGCACACCTTGTCGACGGATCGCTCCACGAGCGCGACAAGACGCCGTTGCGCCTCCTCGTCCAGCTCGCTGAGGTCCAGCACCATCTCCTCGACGAGGTGCGGGTACACCTCGTTCTCCCGGTCCGCAGCGCCGGAGACCCGGATCGTGGCGTCGTAGTCGTCGCCGAGCCGGCGCGAGAGCGGGAAGTCCGAGCTCATCCCCGAGCAGGCCGCCAGCGCGATCTTCAGCAGCTCGCCGGGGGTGAAGACGCCGTCGACGGTCTCCGATCCGATCAGCACCTCGGCACCGCGGGAGCTGCGACCGGTGTAGCGGCGGGTGCCGGTGCGCTCGACCCACAGCTCGGTCGTCGGGGTGTCGGAAGTCTGTTCAGCCATGCGGGAGATCCTGCCATGATCACCCGACGGCCAGTTCGCGCAGGATCGCGACGAGCTCCTCGGCGGCGACGGGCGTGTCGGCGCTGGTGCGGCGCAGCAGCCCGACGGGTTCGGCGGTGCCGGGCGTGGGCACCGGCAGCCGCACGAGCGTGCCGTCGTCCAAATCGCCCTGCGGGACCCGCTCGGGGGTCAGCCACACGGCGTCGCCGGTGCGCACCAGCCCGCGCGCGACCGAGACATCGAGGGTCTCGATGATGCCGGACGGCAGCCGCAGCCCGTGCCGGGCGAGGAAGCCCTCGGTGTGGTGCCGCGGCACCGTGCCGGCGGTGGCGACGACGAGAGGATGATCCAGCACCGCCGGCACCGACACCGGACCCTCGGCCAGCGGATGATCCGGGCGCACGACCAGGGCCAGCGACTCGGCGTACAGAAGTTCGAACGAGAGCCCCCGCATGGTCTCCGGGTCGGCCGTCCGGCCGAGGACGAAGTCGAGTTCGCCCGCGCGCACCGCGCCGAGGAGGGCGGTGTTCGGGCCCGTGCGGATCTGTACGCCGACGTGTGGGCGCCGGTCCCGAAACCGGGTGATCGCGCCGGGCAGCAGGGTGCTCGCGACGGTGGGCAGGGCGCCGACCCGCACCGGGGCAACGGCCGGTTGTCCCGTTCCGGCCAGCACGCCTGCGGCGGATGCCAGCGCATCCGTGACCTCGACGGCACGACTCAGGAATTCCTCCCCGGCCCGCGTGAGCCGGGCGCCGTGCCGTCCCCGGTCCACGAGGCGCGCGCCGGAGAGCGCTTCGAGCTCGTTGAGGGTCTTGGTGACCGCCGGCTGGCTCAGGTGCAGCCGGGCGGCAGCCCGGCCGAGGTTGCCCTCCTGGGCGACGGCGACGAAACACGTCAGGTGACGTAACCGGATGCGATCGAGAAGCCGCGATGCCCGGTCACCCGGTGGGACGCCCTCACTTTGCATCACTGAAAGTTATGCAAGATCGCCGAAATCGTCAATTTACATGACTCTTACTCACCCATAGCGTGATGCACATCCCGTCCGTCGCAGTGCGACAGTTCCCAGGAGTACCGCCTCATGATCATCGCCGCCCCCGGCGCCGCGTCCGGCGAGTTCGTCGAACGCGACCACACCCAGCACCCGCCCGCGCTGACCCCCGGATACCGCACATCGGTGTTGCGTTCCCCACGCAATGCACTGATCGCACCGCGCCCCACGCTCTCGGAAACGACCGGGCCGGTGTTCGACCCGCGCGAGCTCGGCGAGAAGGACAACGACCTCATCCTCAACTTCGCCAAGGACGGCCTGCCGATCGGTGAGCGCCTGATCGTGCACGGCTACGTACGCGACGAGTTCGGCAACCCGGTGAAGGGCGCCCTGGTCGAGGCCTGGCAGGCCAACGCCGGCGGCCGCTACCGCCACAAAAAGGACCGCTACCTCGCGCCGATCGACCCGAATTTCGGCGGTTGCGGCCGCATGATCACCGACGAGAACGGCTACTACTTCTTCCGCACCATCAAGCCCGGGCCGTACCCGTGGGCCAACAGCACCAACGCCTGGCGGCCCGCGCACATCCACTTCTCGATCAACGGCACCGGCTGGGCACAGCGCCTGATCACCCAGATGTACTTCGAGGGCGACCCGCTCATCGAGCGCTGCCCCATCGCGAAGACCGTTCCGACGCTGGACCAGCTGCGCAGCCTGATCGCACAGGAGGATCCCGCCAACAACGCTCCCTTCGACGCGCGTACCTACCGCTTCGACCTCACCCTGCGCGGCCGCCGCGCCACCTTCTTCGACAACATCACCCTTCCCGGAGCCCCCCGATGAGCCTTTCCCCGCACAGCATGATCGCGCGCCGCCCGGAGACCCCCTCGCAGACCGGCGGCCCGTACGTCCACATCGGGCTCGCGCCGCAGCAGGCCGGGTTCGACATCTTCGACCACAACTTCGGCAACGTCCTCACCACGCCGGAGACGAAGGGCGAGCACATCACCCTCGAGGGCCGCGTGTTCGACGGCACCGGCACCCCCGTGCGCGACGTGCTGATCGAGATCTGGCAGGCCAACGCCGCCGGCAGGTACGCCCACCCCGGCGATTCCCAGGACGGCCACACCCAGGGCGGCCGTACCCAGGCTCGGGAGATCGATCCGACCTTCCGCGGCTGGGGCCGCACGGGCGGCGACTTCGACACCGGCGTCTACACCTTCGAGACGATCAAGCCGGGGCCGGTGCCGGCGAACGACGGCGGGACCCAGGCCCCGCACATCCTTATGGTGCTGTTCGCCCGGGGCATCAACCTCGGCCTGCACACCCGGGTCTACTTCGACGACGAGGCCGACGCCAACGCCGCCGACCCCGTCCTGACCGGGATCGAGTGGGAGACCCGCCGCGACACGCTGATCGCGACACGCTCCGAACGCGACGGCAAGGTGATCTACACCTTCGACGTGTACCTGCAGGACACCCCGGCGGGCGGCCACGAGACCGTGTTCTTCGACATCTGAGCGGGATCCACGGGCGAGGGCGCGCGTTTCGGGGAGTGGCCGCGTGGGCATCCTTGCGCCGACCACATCGCAGCGAACGAAGGCCCGGCACTGGACACCGCGATCATCTACGTCTCCGCCGGGCTCGCGCTGCTCTTCGCCGTCACCGTGCCTCGGCTCTTCCACAACCGCGCGATCTCGGCACCCATGATCGTGCTGGTGGCCGGCGCGTTGCTCGGGCTGCTGTTCGACAATGTCGAAGCCGTCACCCCCGGCTGGCACCCGGCCGTGGCGGAGTACCTCAGCGAGGTCTGCGTGATCGTCGCGCTCATGGGAGTCGGCCTCGCGATCGACCGCCCGCTCGGGTGGCGGTCGTGGAAGTCCACCCGGCGGCTGCTGCTGGTCGCGATGCCCCTCGGCATCGTGGCCGTCGCGGTGCTGGGCTGGTGGGCCGCGGCGCTGACTCCCGCGGCCGCCGTGCTGCTCGGGGCCGCCCTCGCCCCGACCGATCCCGTCCTCGCGTCCGACGTGCAGGTCGAGGGGCCCACGTCCGGGGAGGGTTCCCACCGCGAGGACGACGAGGTGCGGTTCGCGCTCACGTCCGAGGCCGGCCTCAACGATGCGCTGGCGTTCCCCTTCGTCTACCTCGCCCTCTTCCTGTTCACGAAGGGCCCGATCGAGGACTGGATCGTGTCCTGGGTCCTGTGGGAGCTACTCGGCAAGATCGTCCTGGGCGCCGTGGTGGGCGCGCTGGCGGGCCATCTCGTCGGGCGGGCGGTGTTCCACTTCCCCGTCGCACACGTGCGGCTGGCCGACCGGGGTGAACCGATTGTCGCGCTCGCGGCCACCTTCGCGGTGTACGGAATCGCCGAACTGGTCGGCGGCTACGGCTTCCTCGCCGTCTTCGTGTGTGCGGTCGCCATGCGGCGCATCGAACGCGCACACGAGTACCACGCGGAGATGCACAGCCTCGTCGAGCAGCTCGAGCACGTCCTCACGCTTGCGGTCCTGCTCCTGCTGGGGGCCGGCCTCACCACCGGCCTGCTCGCCGAGTTGTCTTGGGGTTCGGTTCTCGTCGGGGCCGCCCTGGTCCTGGTGATCCGGCCCGTGGTCGGCTGGCTCTCGCTCCTGGGCTGTGACGAGATGGACGTCCGCGAACGCCGCGTCACGGCCTTCTTCGGCGTGCGCGGCATCGGCTCCGTCTACTACCTCGCGTACGCCGCGGCGGAGCTCGACATCGCGCAGGAGCAGGAGCTGTGGGCCGCCGTCGCCTTCACCGTCGTCTTCTCCGTTCTCGTGCACGGAGTGAGCGCGACGAGGGTGATGCGCATGCTCGACGACGCGCGCGCGCAGGGCCCGCCGTAGGCGCTCCTCGTCCTCGACAGGCGGGTTAAGCGCTCCCCTCTTGTCAGCGACTGAACACGCGTTTAACATACTGATCATGAGTTCAACGCCGGGTCGGCTCTCGGCGGCCGAGCGCCGGGATCTCACGTCCGCCGCGCGCATCCGGGAGGCCGCAATCCTCCGTTTCGCCCGCGACGGGTTCGGCGCGTCCCTGCGGACCATCGCCGCGGACGCGGGCGTGAGCGGGGCGTTGATCGTGCACCACTTCGGATCCAAGAAGGATCTGCGACGGGCGTGCGACGCGTGGGTCCTGGAACAGATCCGCGACTCCAAGCGGACGACGCTCGCGGACGGCGACTCCGGCCCGTGGCCGGCCCAACTCGGCCGGGCCGAGCGGTACGCTCCGCTCGCCGTCTACGTCGCCCGTACCTTTCAGGCCGGCGGCGAGAGCGCGGCCGAGTTCTTCGACCACTTGGTCGACGACGCGGTCGACTACCTCGCCGAGGGCGAACGCAGCGGCCTGATCCGGCCGTCCCGGGACAACCGCGCCCGGGCCCGCCTGCTCACCGCCATGAACGTGGGGTCGATGCTGCTGCAGATGACCCTGCACCCGGATCTCCTGCGGGGCGGGGACTTCACCGGGTTCTTCCGGCACCTGACCGAGACCGTCACCGCCCCGGCCCTCGAACTGTATTCCGAGGGCCTGCTCACCAGCCGCAAGCTGCTCGACGACTACCTGATGTACGTCCCGGACCCACCGGCGGGCGCCGGGGGCGGCGAATCCGCCGCTCCCCCTTCCTGATCCGGAACCCGCCTACCCTCAGGACACAGTCATGAACACGATCGTCGAGGTCCACGACCTCACCAAGACGTTCGGCGCCACGACCGCGCTGGACGGTCTCAGCTTTCAGGTCGGCCGCGGTGAGGTGGCCGGCTTCCTCGGCCCCAACGGTGCCGGCAAGTCCACGACCATCCGGATTCTGCTGGGGCTCCTGCGCGCCGACGGCGGCTCCGCAACCGTGCTCGGGTTCGATCCGTGGCGCGATGCCGTCGAGTTGCACCGGCACCTCGCGTACGTCCCGGGCGAGGTGAACCTGTGGCCGTCGCTCACCGGCGGCGAGGCCATCGACTTCCTGTGCCGACTGCGGGGAGGGGCCGACCGCGCACGTCGCACCGAGCTGGTCGAACGCTTCGAACTCGACCCTCGCAAGAAGTGCCGCGCCTATTCCAAGGGCAACCGCCAGAAGGTGGCGCTGATCTCGGCACTCGCCTCGGACGTGGATCTCCTCGTCCTCGACGAGCCGACGTCCGGCCTCGACCCGTTGATGGAGCGGGTGTTCCAGGACTGTGTTGCCGAAGCGACCCAGCGCGGGTCGTCGGTGTTGCTGTCGAGTCACATCCTCGCCGAGGTGGAAAAGCTCTGCGACACCGTGACGATCATCCGGGACGGACGGACCGTGGAATCCGGGTCGCTGGCCCAGCTGCGGCATCTCACCCGGTCGACGATCACGGTCCGCACCGACCTCGACGCGTCCGGACTGGCGCAGGTCGAAGGCGTACACGAGCTGCGAAACGAGCACGGGCACACCGTGTTCGAGGTCGACAACGGTCACCTCGAGGAGGTGGTCCGCCGGCTCGCGGAGTACGGCGTCCGCAGCCTCGAGAGCGCACCGCCGTCGCTCGAGGAGCTGTTCCTGCGCCACTACGGCAGCGATCGACAGGTCGCCGGCGTGGGCGGCGGACGATGAACGCCTTCGCCGGGACCGCCTTCCTGGTCCGCTTCGACCTGCGCCGGGACCGGATCCGGCTGCCGCTGTGGGTGATCGGCATCTCGGCCCTGGCGGCGTACTTCGTCGCGGCCCTGCGGCTGGCGTACCCGGACACCGAGGACCTCCGCAGCGTGGCCGGTTTCGCCGACAATCCAGCGGGGGTGATGATGTCGGGTCCCGGCTACGGCATGGACGACCCCACGCTCGAGGCATTCGTGGCGAACCAGTACGGGCTGTACCTGCTGGTCGCCGCCGGGTTCATGAATATCCTCCTCGTCGTCCGGCACACCCGGGGCGAGGAGGAGAACGGTCGCACCGAACTCGTCCTGGCGGGTCAGGTGGGCCGGCGCGCCCCGCTGACCGCGGCCCTGGTCACCGCGCTCGTCGCGAACGCCGCCCTCGTCGTGGCCGGCGGCGCGGCAATGACGGCGGCCGGGGTGGACGCCGGCGGGGCGGTGCTGTTCGCCGCCGGGTTCGCGGCGCTGGGGCTGTTCTTCGCCGCACTCACCGCCCTGGTGTGCCAGGTGTGCGAACACGCGCGCACTGCCACAGGACTGGCTGCAGCGGCACTGGGAACGGCCTTCGTCGTGCGGGGCGTCGGCGACGTCCTGGAGCGGCACGGCAGCGCGGTGTCCTGGCTGTCCCCCATCGCCTGGTCTCAGCAGACGCGAGCATTCGTCGATCCGCGATGGGGACCGCTGGCCTTGTCGTTCGGGTTCGCGGCGGTCGCCGCAGCGGCCGCGTACCGGGTCGTGGACCGTCGCGACCTCGGCGCCGGACTGGTGCCCCCGCGGCCGGGCCGCGACGAGGCGGCACCGGCGCTGGCGACCCCGTTCGCGCTGGCGCTACGGTTACAGCGCCGCAGCATCGCCGGGTGGGGCACGGGCCTGGCACTGACGGGATTGTTCTACGGCTCCCTGACCGGCTCGATCGCCGAGAGCTTCGCGAACCTGCCCGAGGACATTCTTGTGCTCATGGGTGGTTCGACCGCGAATCTCGTCGACGGCTTCCTGGGCCTGACCGGGTACACGATGGCCTTCCTCGCCTCCTGCTTCGCGATCCTGTCCGTCCGTCGCTTGCGGAGCGAGGAGCAGTCGGGCCAAATCGAGCCCGTCTTGGCGACCGCGACGGGCCGGGCCGGATGGATGGCAGCGGGGCTGTCCGTGACCGCCCTGGGCGTGGTGGCGCTCCTCGCACTCGCCGGCCTGGGGACCGGGCTGGGGGCTGCGGCGTCCACCGGCGAGCCGATCCGGGTGGCCGCGTCGGTATGGGCGCTTCTCGGCTACGTTCCCGCCGTGCTCGGTGTCGCGGCGATCGCAGCGGCGCTGTTCGGTCTCGTCCCTCGCGCCTTCGATCTGGTCTGGGTGCTGGTCGTCTACGGCTACCTGGTGGGCAGTTTCGGACCGATCCTGGATCTGCCCGGCAGCGCCGGCGCTCTCTCCCCGCTGAACCATGTACGGCAGATGCCGCTCGAACCGTTCGCCGCGGGTTCCTTCGTCGCACTCGTCGTTCTTGCCGCGCTCGTCACGGCGGCCGGGCTGGCCGCGTTCCGGCGGCGCGACCTCCGGAGCGCATGACCCACCCGCGGCGGACTCTCCTTGCCCCTCCGTAATGTTAGTAGCTAACATTATGGGGTGTCCAAGTCCGCGCGAACCCGTCAGCGCATCCAGGCGACGGCGGTGCACCTGTTCACCGAGGACGGCTACGACGCCGTCACCGTGGACCGGATCGCCTCCGCCGCCGGGGTGTCGCACATGACGTTCTTCCGGCACTTTCCGTCCAAGGATGCGGTCCTGCTCGACGACCCCTACGATCCGGTCATCGCGGAGGCCGTGGCCGCGCAACCGGCGGACCGGAGCCCGCTGGAACGGGCGTGCCGGGGGATCCTCGAGGCCTGGGCGCAGATTCCCGAGAGCGACCTCGGGGACGTGCGCACCCGCCTGAGAATCGTCGCGACGCATCCCCGGCTGCGCGCGCGGATGTGGGAGAACACGCTGCGCACCCAGGAGGCCGTCGCCGCCGCGCTCGCCGAACCGGGCACCCGACGACTCGAAGCCGCCGTCGCCGCCGGGGCCTGCATGGGCGCCCTCATGGCGGCGCTGACGGACTGGGCAGAGACCGGCGACGGGACGCTCGGCAACCGCATCGCGTCGGCCCTGCGCCAGCTCGTACCGCAGGCCCATCCCTCGCGGCAGTCGCGGGAGACGTCATGACGACGGTCGGCGACGTCGTGCTCGAGTGCCGCGACGTGTGCACACGCTACGGCTCCACGACGGTGCTCGAGAACGTCTCCACCGAGGTGCGTGCGGGCGAGGTGCACGCCTTCGTGGGCCTCAACGGGGCGGGCAAGACGACCCTGATGCGCCTGTTCCTCGGCATGATCGAGCCCGACGACGGAATCGTGCGCGTCCGGGGCCTGGCACCGGCGTCGATGCCGGCTCGGCACTGGACGGGGGTCGGGCACCTCGTCGAAACACCGCTTCTCTACCCCGAACTCACCGTCGTGCAGAACCTGCGCATCGCGGGGCGTCTCGCCGGCCTGTCCGCGGCGGGCGCCACCGCCGCGGCCGACCGGTGGATCGAGGAACTCGTCCTGGCCCGGTGGGCGCGGACCGGTGCCCGGAAACTGTCCCTCGGCAACCGGCAGCGACTGGGGCTGGCCGCGGCACTGATCGCGGACCCGGATGTGCTGATCCTGGACGAGCCGACCAATGCGCTGGATCCGGCCGGGATCATGCTGTTGCGCACGCTGCTGCAGCGCAGCCGGGAGCGTGGCACGGCGACGCTGGTGTCGAGTCACCACCTCGACGAGGTCGCCCGCGTGGCCGACCGCATCACAGTCGTGAACGAGGGGCGCACCGTCGGCGCCCTCGACCCTCGCGGCATCGATCTCGAGCGGCAGTTCTTCGACCTGGTGTACCGCGACAGCGAGGCGCGCCGATGACCACGTCCGAGCAGGTCCGGGCCGCACTGGCGGTGGAATGGGCCAAGTTCCGGCGGGCGCGTCCCGTGTGGGTCACCACCGTCCTCCTCACGACGGGGGTGGTGGCCATGTGCGTGCTGACCCTGCGATCCGTGCACGGCGCCGACGCCACGATGGCGGGCAAGGCGCAGGCGATCGTCGAGGACGGCGGCCGTGCGGGGCTGTTCGCCGCAGCCGATACCATCGTCTCGGTGGGCGGGCTTCTCGGGTTCGGTGTGGTCGTCGGCTGGGTCTTCGGCCGCGAGTTCACCGACGGGGCGATCAGCGGGCTGTGGGCCGCCCCGGTCTCCCGCCCGGCCGTCGCTGCAGCGAAACTGCTGATCCTGCTGACCTGGTCCGTCGCCGTCAGCGTCGCGACGGGCGCCGCGCTTGCGGTCGCGGGAACGTTCGTCGACGACGATCCCCTCGACCCCGGGACGGCTGCGCTCGTCGGCCGATTCCTCGCCGTAGCCCTGCTCACCGCGGGGCTCGCCGTTCCCTGCGCCTGGGTCGCCACCGTGGCACGGGGATACCTGCCCGCGATCGGGACGATCATCGCCGTGGTGATCGCCGCCCAGATGGCGGTCATGACGGGAGCCGGCGGCTGGTTCCCGTTCTCCGCTCCGGGTCTGTGGGCGGCGGGACCGCAGGCCGGTTCCGTGACCGCTCCGCAGCTCGCGCTGGCCCTCACCGTTCCGGTCGTCTCGGCGGGCCTGACCCTGTGGTCGTGGCGTCGGCTCAGCCTCGTGCACCAGTGACTTCAGGCGGGACCGAGGCTCCCTCGATCCGGGCCTGATGCCCGGAGTGCCGGGAAATCCGGTCGGCGATCGGTGCTCGCATTTCACGACCAGGGAGGCACCATGGGCCGTGCCGCGGTGGACGTGCCGCCCGGGACGACGTCCCGCCGTCCGAGATCGTGGTCGTCGACACCGATCCGTTGATGCGCGAGGTCGCCGCCCACGGCAGCCACGATTGCGAGCGGCTCCACGACACCGGCATCGGCCGCGGTGAACCTCAGTTGGGGCTTCCCCCGGCCGCCAGGAAGTTGTCGACGGCGCGTTGGAGCCGGTCGAGCGCGGCGCCGTACGACGTGAAGTCGCCCGTGCGCTGAGCCTCGCGCAGATCCGCCAGGGCGCTGTTCAGTTCGACGACGGCGGCGGTCAGCTGCTCCGGGGTCGGCTCCGCGGCCGGCGGGGGCGCGGTGGTCGGCGGCACCGCGGCGCCGTCCTCGGGCGGCGGCGCGGTCGCAGGATCCGGCGAGGTCGCGGCGTCTCCTCCGGGCGCGGTCGCCACCCGGCCCGTTCCCGCCCCGAAGACCTGGTCGAGGGCCTCGGCGAGGGTGGGCGCGTACCCGACACGGACGCCGCCGGCGCTGGGTTCGCGATAGCTGACCAGCACCCGCGACAACTGCGGGAACGTCGAACCGTCGGCGGTGCTCGTGAGACGTTCGGTGAACAGGGGCTCGACGTAGAGCACCCCGCCTTCCGCTATCGGCAGCGTCAGCAGATTGCCGTAGTGGATCCGGTTTGACCGCTCGAGCAGGGTGCGTTCGGAGGCCACCCGGGTGTCGGAGATCATCGAGTTCTGGGTCTGCTGCGGACCCTGGGTCTGCGTGTCGGTCGGCAGCTGCAGCACCTCCATCCGGCCGTAGTTGTCCGGGTCGGAGTCCACCGAGATGTAGGCGGAGAGGAATTCTCGGTTGAACCCCACCATCGCGCTGGCCAGACGGAAGGACGGTTCCGCGCTCTCGCGGTCACCGACCAGCACGTAGTACGGCGGCTGAGACCCCACGGCCTCGGAGGTGGGGTCGCTGGGAACGGACCAGAACGCACTGTTGGTGAAGAATTCCCGTGGGTCGTCGACGTGGTACTTCGCGAGCCGGTCCCGTTGGAGACCGAAGAGGTCCTCCGGGTAACGGAAGTGGGAGCGCAGTTCCGGGCTGATCGATTCCGGCGGTTGCACGGCGTCGGGGAAGGCGCCCATCCACGCCGCGAGGACCGGGTCGTTCGTGTCCACCTGGTAGAGGGTGACGGTACCATCGTAGGCGTCCACCGTGGCCTTGACCGAGTTCCTGATGTAGGAGACGGCCTCACCCGGCAACAGCCGGCCGGTCTCGGTGACGCCGGCGCCGGGCAGCGCGCCGGCCTGGGAGTACGGGTAGTGCGCGAGGGTGGTGTAGCCGTCGACGATCCAGACGATCCGGCCGGCCACGACCGCCGGGTACGGGTTGCCGTCGGTGCGCAGCCACGGCGCGACCCGCTCCACGCGGGTTTTCGGATCACGATCGAAGATGATCTTCGAATCCGCCCCGATGGCGCCGGAGAACAGGATGTTGCGCTCGCCGTAGCGCACCGCGAAGGCCAGCCGGTTGATCCAGCTCCCGATCGGCACTCCCCCGCTTCCGGTGTAGGTGTACTGGGAGGTGTCCGTGTCGTACTCGCGCGGCGCCGCACCGGCGGGCCCGCCGACGATCGCGTAGTCCGGGTCCGACGCCGCGATCAGCTCACCGAAGTAGATGCGCGGTTGCTCGACCGGGATCAGTTGCCGGCCGGAGGCCTGGGAAGCGATGTCGCTGACGGTGTAGATGGGGTAACCGCTGTCGCTTCCGCTGCCGGCCGCGGCCGCGTCCCGGACGGCGGCGTTGACCCGGTTCGCCGGCGCCGCCACGAATCCGTTGCCGTGGGTGTAGACGGTGTGCCGGTTGATCCACTGGGTCTGGTTGCCGCTCAGACTGTCCGGGGAGAGTTCCCGGGCGGCGACGATGTAGTCACCGACCTTCCCGTCGATGGTGTACCGGTCGATGTCCAGCTGCGGAGTGAACCCGTAGAAGTTCTTCAGCTGCTGTTGCTGGGTGAAGGTCCTGGAGAGCACGTTCGGGTCCAGCAGCCGGGCATTGGCGATCGTGGTGACGTCGGCCGGGATCTCCCGCGGCGGCCGGGTTCCGACCCCGGGATAGTCGAGGTACTCGACGCGATCGGCCTCGATCTCGTTCGCCTGCCTGGTCGCGGCGATGTTGCGCTCGATGTACGGGCTCTCGCGATCGGCCGCATTCGGGCGCACCGAGAACTGCTCCGTGAGCGCCGGGAAGACACCGCCGACGACGATCGACGACAGGACCAGGAGCGCGGTCGCCATCAACGGCACCCGCAGGTCGTCCAGCAGTATCGAGGCGAAGAACGCCGCCGCGCAGAGCACGGCGATCGCCACCAGGATCAGGCGCGCCGGCAGGACCGCGTTGATGTCGGTGAACCCGGCCCCGGTGAACGTCGGTTCCTTCCGGCCGCTCCACAACAACTCGTACCGGTCGAACCAGTACGCGACCGCCTTGAGCGCGACGAAGCTCCCGGCGAGAACCGCGATCTGGATCCGGGCCGCGCGCGTCGTCGCGCCGGTGGTACCGCGTCGGGTCTCGGAGCCGGTCGTGAAGGGCACCCGGAGTCCACCGAAGAGGTAGTGGGTAGCCGCGCAGAGCACGAGTGCCAGGAACAGCGCGACGAACGCCCACGTCAGCAGGAGCCGGTAGAAGGGCAGGTCGAAGACGTAGAACCCGATATCGTGCCCGAACTCGGCGTCGGAGCTACCGAATGCTCCGCCGTGGAGGAAGAGCTGCACTCTGGCCCACTGGCTCTGTGCGCTCAGGCCGAAGAACAGTCCCAGCAGCAGCGGAATGCCGATCGCGTACAGCTTCGGGCGCCGCAGCACCATGATCCGGTATCGCTCGATCGGATCGTCCGGACCGGTGGCGAACAGGGGGCGCGATCGGTACGCCCACACCGTCGCTCCGAAGAGCAGCCCCGTCACCACCAGCGTCACCACGGCGAACAGCACCAGCCGGGTCACGAGGACGGTGCCCCACACGTCTCGGTAGCCGACTTCCCCGAACCAGAGCCAGTCCGTGTACACCGCCACCAGCCGAGGTCCCACGACGAGCAGAGCGAAGAGGACCAGAAACGCGACGAGCGCCCGATACGCCCGGCGGGGTAGCACACGCGCGGGTTCGGAGGGATGCACGTCCACCTCCGATCACCCGCGTACACCGCGGTGGCCGGGGCGGCGCGGGATCGGGTGCCGCCGCGATGTCCGTCCGTCCATTCTAGGCGGGGTCGATCGCCTCGCCCAGGAATCGCCGATCCCTGTCACGCGACCCGGCGGAGCCTCAGCGCTGGTAGACGTCCGGGATGCCGTCGTGATCCGCGTCGACGGTCTCGAGTTCGGCGATCCTGCGGTAGGCCCGGTTCCGGGAGCGGAGCACGACCGAGGCGGCGAGCGCCGCCGTGAGGGAGCCGACGAGGACGGCGACCTTGACGTGGTCGGCCGCGACCGTGCCGGCGCCGTACGCGAGATCCCCGATGAGCAGGGAGACGGTGAAGCCGATGCCGCCGAGCAGCGCGACTCCGAGCACGTCCAGCCAGCTCAGACCCTCGTCCAGGTGGGCGCGGGTGAACCGGGCCATCAGGTAGGTGACGCCGAAGATCCCGACGACCTTGCCGAGCACGAGGCCCGCGACGACACCGATCGAGATCGGGTCGCGGAGCGCTTCACCCAGGCCGTCGAGGCCACCGATCGTCACGCCGGCGGCGAAGAACGCGAAGATCGGGACAGCCACCCCGGCCGACAGTGGCCGGAGGCGATGTTCGAACTGCTCGGCCATGGCTTCGGTTCCGGTGCGTGTCCGGCGGGCGACCGGCACGGTGAACCCGAGCAGGACGCCGGCCACGGTGGCGTGCACGCCGGATTCGTGGACGAGGAACCATGTGAGCGCCGCCAGCGGCACCAGCAGCCACCAGAACCGGATGCCTCGCTGCACCGCGAGCGCGAAGGCGAGCAGCGGCAGCAGCGCCAGTCCGAGGTATACGAAGTCGAGGTCGTCGGTGTAGAACACCGCGATCACGGTGACGGCGAGCAGGTCGTCGACGACGGCGAGCGTCAGCAGGAAGGTACGCAGGGCGGCCGGGAGGTGCGTCCCGATGACGGCGAGGATGGCCACGGCGAAGGCGATGTCGGTGGCGGTGGGCACGGCCCATCCCGCCAGGGCGTCCCCTCCGCCACGCAGATTCACCGCGACGAACACCACGGCGGGAACCGCCATTCCCCCTACCGCGGCAGTGATCGGCACCGCGGCGCGCCGTAGATCGCGCAGGTCGCCGGCGACGAACTCGCGCTTGAGTTCCAGGCCGACGACGAAGAAGAAGATGGCGAGCAGGCCGTCGGCCGCCCACGTCCCGAGAGACAGGTCCAGATGCAGGGCGGACGGGCCCACCGTGGTGTCACGGAGGCTGTGGTAGGCGTCGGACCACGGCGTGTTGGCCCAGATCAGGGCCGCGAGCGCGCCGATGAGCAGCAGGATGCCGCCGACCGTCTCCTTGCGGAGAATCTCGGTCACCCGCTTGGATTCCTCCCACGATCCACGTGAGAGCAACGGCAGGCGGGAGAAGGGTGTCGTCATCGATCGTCCTCGGATTTCGCGCAGCGGTCATCGTTTGCCGACCAGACTTCCCGGCGCACCGAGTCCACCGTATCCCACCCGGCGCCCCCGATCCGAGCCGAGAGGCACCGAAGGCGACATCGCCACGCAGACGGCAATGCGGGTCCTCGGCGTCGACGATGCGGTGCACACCGGGCGTCCGCGCGAAACGCCGGACGGTCTTCCCGTCGCCCTGGCATCGCCCCCGTACCGGACCCGGCAGCTCGAGCGAGGCATTCTGCAAGCAGACGCGCGAGTGCGTGGGTCCCCGATCGCCGCGAATCAGAATGCATGCCGCACGAACGGGATACGCTCCGGAAGGTGTTCACCGTCTCCGAGGTCGAGACATATTCGAAGCCTGCCCACTTCGCCCCCCGCGCCCCTGGGGTCGTGGACGTACTGCGATGTGACCGGTGTCGCCATCACGGTACCGCACAGATCCGCAGGCCCGACGCGTCACGTCCGGGGGGGGCTTCGAGATCACCGAAGCGGTCGTCGAGATCGGATACGCGATGAACCGCGGCGTGGGGTCGATGGCCGGCGGCGGCTACATCCCACACATCGGCAGGCCCGGCACGGCCCTGAGCCACCCGACGCTGTACCCGATCGATCTCACCTACACGCAGGAGGGGCAAGCGGAGGGAACGATCGACCGGCATTTGCTCACCTGGGAGGAGAACCCCACCCAGAGGCACGTCGCCGACGCTCCGGCCGGATTGCCGATCGACGACGTCACGCGCGGCCACCAGGCCCTCCAGGTCGCCTCGGCACGGAGGTTGTGGACATGAGCGGGCATTTCGAAGGAGGGGTGTGCGTCGTCACGGGCGGGGCCTCGGGGATCGGCCGCGCCGTCGGCGAGGCGCTCGCGCGCGCGGGCGCGGTCGTCGTGCTCGCCGACCGCGACTCGGAGCGGCTCGCCGCGGCACGTGAGTCCCTCGTCGAGCACGCCGGCCGCGTCGAGTGCGCAACCGTGGACGTGATGCGGCAGCAGGAGGTCCAGCACCTGATCGAGGAGGCGGCCTCCCGCCACGGCCGCCTCGACTTCCTGTTCAACAACGCGGGGGTAGGCGGCACGTTGCCGATCGGTGAGGCGACGCTCGAACAGTGGCGGCGCATCGTGGATCTGAACCTGTGGGGTGTGATCTACGGGATCCATGCCGCCCTGCCGATCATGCGGAGGCAGGGCGGCGGTCACCTCGTCAACACCGCATCGGTCGCGGGGCTGGTGCCGTTCCCATATCAATCGCTCTACTGCACAACGAAATTCGGGATCGTAGGGTTGAGCGAAGCATTGCGGTACGAACTTGCCGCCGACGGCATCCGGGTCTCGGTGGTGTGCCCCGGCAACGTTGCCACCCGGATCTTCGAGACCTCGCTCATGGGAGATCCCGTCGCGGGCCGAGCCCCCGACGACTCGATCACCGCCGACGAGGCCGCGCGGACGATCCTGGACGCCGTCGCCGCGGGGGAAGGGATCATCGCCTTCCCCGAGGGCCCGAAACACCTTTGGGACGTCTACCGCACAGCCCCCGAGCAGGTCGCCGAATACATGCTGGGCCTGGCGGATCAACGCCGGTCCGCCTACGCGACGGACGACGCCGAGGCGCTGTTCCGCCCACGCCGGCTCGGAGACGGCTGAGCAGCGCCGCTACGGAGACGGATAGGTACTGATCGAGATCAGCGTCCCGTCACCACCCGACGAGACCGAGATGGAGGCGCCCTCCCCCGTCTTCCTGATCGTGAGACTCGTGCTGTACGGAGTGACACTTTCGGAGACCGTCTGCCACCCCTCCCGGTCCACGAAGTCGAGGTAGAAGGCGCCGACCTGTTCGATCGGGTCGGAGGTCGTCAGGACGGTCGAGCCGATCGATCGGCTGACGAGTGTCGACGGCTGATAGGCCGGGATCCCACCCGTCGCTTCGGTGACCTGCGGCTCGGTGCCCGGCTGCCCGGGTTCGGACCCGGCCGTCCCGGTCGGTGGGGTCGTCTCCGGGGCTGTCTCGGTGGTCGTCTGCGCCGACTCGCTCGGGTACGTGTCGTCGGTGCCGCAGCCGCCGACCGCGAGTGCCACCGCCAGCGCTGCCGCAGTCACGGGCACGGCCGTCCTCGATGTTCGCATGTGCGTCCTCCTCCGCCGCTCCCACTGTGCCTGCCCGGAGCGGGATCGTGAGGCGGATTCGCCGCTTCGACGGTTTCGGAGGTGGGCGGAAGCTCAGACTCGCCGCGCGCTCCGGGGCGGCGGCTGACAGGTCGGGCAACTGAACGACGAGCGGTTCATGAACTTCTCGCGCCGGACCGGCGTACCGCACCGTGGGCACGGCAGGTTCTCCTGGCCGTAGACGTTCAGCGACCGATCGAAGTATCCGGACTCGCCGTTGACGTTGACGTAGAGGGCATCGAACGAGGTGCCACCCTGCGCGAGTGCCTCGCCCATCACGTCGCGGGCCGCGTCGAGGAGCCGGCGCAGGGTCGGTCCCCCGAGCCGGTCGGCGGCACGGTTGCCGTGCACGCCGGCCCGCCACAGCGATTCGTCGGCGTAGATGTTGCCGATGCCCGACACGACGGTCTGGTCGAGGAGGAGGCGCTTGATCTCGGAGTGCTTGCCGCGCAGCACCTTCACCACGGCGGCCGCGTCGAACGCGGGGTCCAGGGGGTCGCGGGCGATGTGCGCGACGGGTTCCGGCAGGACGGCACCGTCGACCTCGACGAGCGGGGCGAGGGCCCAGCCGCCGAAGGTGCGCTGATCCACGAACCGCAGATCGGTGCCGTTGTCGAGAACGGCACGGATGCGCAGGTGTTTCTCGTCCGGCACCGCAGGCGGCTGGACCAGCATCTGTCCGCTCATCCCGAGATGCACGACCAGCGCGACGTCGGCGGGCTCGAGGACGAGCCACAGGTACTTGCCGCGACGCTGGACCGCGGCGACGGCCTGCCCGGTCAGCCGCAACGCGAGATCCCGCGGACCGGGTTCGTGCCGGCGCACCGCACGCGGATGCAGCACCTGGACGGACTCGATGGTGGCGCCCCGGACGTGCGCGTCCAGGCCGCGGCGGACGACCTCGACCTCGGGCAGTTCGGGCACGTCGGGTCAGTTCTGGTCGGCGGCGGCGCCGGTGGGGGCGGCGTCGCTGTCGGACAGGCTCTGCCAGGCCGCGGCGGCGGCCTTCTGCTCGGCTTCCTTCTTCGTGCGTCCCACGCCGACACCACGGGCGTCGCCCGCGACGATCACGGTCGCGGTGAATTCCTTGTCGTGGTCCGGGCCGGTGGCGGTGATCTCGTACGCGGGCACGCCCACGCCGCGTTCCGCGGTCAGTTCCTGCAGGCTCGTCTTCCAGTCGAGGCCGGCGCCGAGGCGCGGGCCCCGCTCCAGGAGTTCGGCGAACAGGCGCAGCACGACGGTGCGTGCGACGTCGATGCCGTGCTGCAGGTGGACGGCACCGAGCAGCGACTCCATGCCGTCCGCGAGGATGCTGGGCTTGTCACGGCCCCCGGTGAGTTCCTCACCCTTGCCGAGCAGCAGGTGCGGACCGAGGCCCCCCTCCCCGAGGGAGCGCGCGACCTCGGCGAGGGCGTGCATGTTCACCACCGAAGCGCGGATCTTCGCGAGTTCACCCTCGGACTTGTCCGGGTGTGACAGGTACAGCTTCTCGGTGACGGTGAGGCCCAGGACGGCGTCACCGAGGAACTCGAGACGCTCGTTGGTCGGCAGGCCGCCGTTCTCGTAGGCGTAGGAGCGGTGCGTGAGCGCAAGCGTCAGCAGCTCCGGATCCACATCGACACCGAGGGCGGCGAGAAGGGACACGTGTTCCCCTTCGCCGCCCTCGGATGCGGTGGTCGAATCGCTCGTCACGATGTCTCAGAATTCGAGAACTAGACGGCGGCGGTCACCTGACGGCCGTTGTAGGTGCCGCACGACGGGCACGCCACGTGGGGCAGCTTCTTCTCACCGCAGCCACGGTTCGGGCAGGTGACGAGCGTCGGCGCAGTGGTGTTCCACTGGCTCCGCCGCGACCGGGTGTTCGAACGCGACATTCTGCGCTTGGGGACGGCCACGTCTACTTCTCCTCGTTGTTCTTGCTGTCGGGTGCACTGCTGGGTTCTTCGGAGCCTGCGCCGAAAGCGGCTGCCAACCCAGCCCAGCGAGGATCCATTCTCTCATGCCCGTGCCCGGATTCCGCAATCGCCAGGCGAATGCCGCATTCGGGGCACAGTCCCGCGCAGTCGTCACTACACAACGGCCGCAGCGGAAGTTCCAGTCCGACGGTGTCGACGATGACCGGCTCGAGGTCGATCGTGTCGTCCACCAGGCGGTGGACCTCGTCCTCGTCGGTGGTCTGCTCCGTGACGCTGTTCGGGTAGGCGAACAGCTCCGTCAGGTACAACTCCACCGAGTCCTCGAAGGGTTCGAGGCAGCGCGAGCACTCGCCGACTGTATCGGCACGCACGGTCCCGGTGACGAGGACCCCCTCCGAGACCGCTTCCAACCGGAGGTCGAGTTCCACATCCGTGCCTTCCGCGATCGCGATCGCGTCGAGTCCGATCCGCACCGGCGCGGGTACCACTTCGTGGACGGTGCGCATGGAGCCCGGACGGCGGCCGAGCGAGAGTACGTCCAGCACGAGACCCGAATCCCGGGCGGGATGCTGGGAGCTGTGACGGCGGGCAGACACGGGAATGCTTCTTCCTCTTTCCAGGTGGCGGATGCCGCGGGGCGGCTGGGCAACCACTCCACGATACGCGACGGACCCGGGCTCGGCGAAATCGCCCCCGCGCGGACGCCGGTGGCGTCAGCGGCGCCGCTCGGACCGGCGTTCGGCCTCCGTGTAGTCGGGCACCCCGGCGCCTGTTCGCAACTGCTGCCGGCCGCGGCCCACCGACCGCAGGGTCGTGCCGAGCACGTCCTCGAACTCGGCGAGCTTGGAGTCGACGTACTCGTCGCATTCCGACCGCAACCGATCCGACTCGGCGTGTGCGGCGTCGATGACCCGGGCCGACTCGGCGTGCGCGGCCTGGACGACCTCCGTCTGCGACACCAGCCGGGCCTGCTCGGCCTCGCCGTCGGCGACCGACCGCTCGTACGAGGCCTTGCCTGCCTCGATCATGCGGTCGGCCTCGGCCTGCGCGCGGGCCGTCACGGACTCGTACTGGTCCTTGGCGTCGGCGATCGTGTCGTCGGCTTCGGCCTGGGCGTCGCGCAGCAGATCGTCGGCGTGGGCGCGGGCCTCCTGCACCATCCGGTCCGCCTGCGCCTTCGCGTCGGCGAGCATGCGATCCGCGTCCGCGCGGGCGTTGTCGAGAGTCTCGCGGGCCTCCGCGTCGGCATCCGCGACCGTCTTGTCGGCCTGAGTCCGCGCGTCCCCGATGAGCTTGTCGCGATGGTCCAAAACGTCCTGCGCGTCGTCCAGTTCCGCCGGCAGCGCGTCGCGGACGTCGTCGAGCAGATCCAGTACGTCGCCGCGCGGGACCACGCAGCTCGCGGTCATCGGGACACTGCGTGCTTCCTCGACGATCGCGACCAGCTCGTCGAGTGCCTCGAATACGCGGTACACGCCCAACCCCAATCGTCGTCCCGGCGCGGCCGGTGCGACCGGCGCCGGATGCAAGTCTGCCGCAGGTACCGTCCGAGTCGCGCATCGCGCACCCGGTGTGTCGGCAATCGAACGGGCCGCGCCGACCCGCCCGTCGGATCCGATCAGCGCTGCGCGGCTGGGTCCGATCAGCGCTGCGCGGCTGTCCGCTCCGCGATCCGCGCCAGGAGCCGCTTGTGCACCGTTGCCGGAAGCATGTCGGCGACGTCGCCGCCGTAGGTGGCGACCTCCTTGACGAGTGAACTCGACAGGTAGCTGTAGGCCGGGTTGGTCGCGACGAAGAGGGTGTCGACGCCGGTGAGCTTGTGGTTCATCTGCGCCATCTGCAGCTCGTAGTCGAAGTCGTTGGCCCCGCGCAGGCCCTTGACGATGGCGGTGATCCCGTGGGCGCGTGCGTAGTCCACCAGCAGGCCCTGCCAGGAGTCGACGCGCACGTTGCCGAGATGGGCGGTGGCTTCGGTGAGCATCTCGATGCGCTCGGGGACCGTGAACATTCCCTGCTTGTTGGGGTTGATCACGACGGTCACCGTCACTTCGTCGAACTGCACGGCAGTCCGCGAGATGACGTCGAGGTGGCCGTTGGTCACGGGATCGAACGAACCGGGGCAGACCGCACTGCTCATGAGTCCGAACCGTAGCAGGTGGCGATCTCGATCCGGGTCTCACCGTACTTGCGGACGCGTTCCGGTTCGAGGGCGTCCGGCCAGACCGTCTCCGGCGAGCGGGAAGAACGCTCGAGCACCACCACCGAGCCCTCCCCCACCCAGCCCCCGTCGACCAAAACGGTGAGCATCGCGGACACCGCCTGCTCGGTCACCGCATACGGCGGATCTGCGAGCACGAGGTCGTAGACCCGGTCCGGGGCACCGCCGAGCACCGCGGCCACCGGCGCCGCCCGCAGCACCGCAGGCAGCCCGAGTTCGCGGATGTTCCGGCGAATCACCGCGGCGGCCTGCGCGTCGGACTCGACGAGCAGGGCGTGGGCAGCGCCCCGGGACAACGCCTCGAGCCCGAGGGCGCCGGAGCCGGCGTACAGGTCCAGCACCGACGCGCCGTCGAGCTCCATCCGGGCCGTGAGCGAGCTGAACAGCGCCTCGCGGACCCGCTCGGAGGTGGGGCGGGTCCCGCGGGGCGGCACCTTCAGGCGCCGCCCCCCGGCCCGGCCGGCCACGATCCGGGTCATCGCACCGTCCCGGAGAACCGTCCGATCACTCCGCGCTCTCCTCGGTGGACACGACGACCAGCAGGTCACCGCCCTCCACCTGGGACACCCCGGCGAGGGCGACGCGAGTGACCACGCCGCCGCGCGGAGCAGTGATCGCGGCCTCCATCTTCATCGCCTCGATGGTGGCGACGGTGTCGCCGGCGGCGACCCGGTCACCCTCGGCGACCAGGAGGGTCACGGCGCCGGCGAACGGCGCGGCGACGTGCCCGGGGTTGGCGCGATCGGCCTTCTCCGCGGCCGGAACCTCGCTGGCGACGGACTTGTCGCGCACCGACACCGGGCGCAGCTGCCCGTTGAGGATGCACATCACGGTCCGGAAGCCGCGCTCGTCCGGCTCGGAGATCGCCTCGAGCCCGATCAGCAGCTCGACGCCCTTGTCCAGGCGCACCCGGTGTTCCTCCCCGCGCCGCAGCCCGTAGAAGAACTGGTTGGCCGACAGCTCCGAGGTGTCGCCGTAGCGGTCCCGGTGCTCGAGGAACGCCTGGGTCGGGCCGGGGAACAGCAGCCGGTTCAAGGTGGCGCGGCGCTCGGTGGAGGTGTCGTCGAGGGCCTTCTCCTCCTCGGACGTCAGCGGCACCTCGGCCTTGGGGGCGCCCCGGCCCTCGAGGGCCTTCGAGCGGAACGGCTCGGGCCACCCGCCGGGCGGAGTGCCGAGCTCGCCGCGGAGGAATCCGATCACCGAGTCCGGGATGTCGAAGCGGGACGGATCGGCCGCGAACTCCTCGCTGGCGACGCCGGAGCCCACCAGGTGCAGAGCCAGGTCACCGACGACCTTCGACGAGGGGGTGACCTTGACCAGCCGACCGAGCATCCGGTCGGCGGCGGCGTACTTTGCCTCGACCTCCTCGAACCGGTCACCCAGGCCCAGCGCGATGGCCTGCTGCCGCAGATTCGACAGCTGCCCGCCGGGGATCTCGTGGGTGTAGACGCGGCCCGTGGGTGCGGGCAGGCCCGACTCGAACGGCGCGTACACCTTGCGCAGCGCCTCCCAGTACGGCTCGAGGTCGCACACGGCCTGCAGGTCGAGGCCGGTGTCGTGCTCCGAGTGGGCCGCCGCGGCGACGATCGCCGACAGCGCGGGCTGACTGGTGGTGCCGGCCAGCGCGGCGGACGCCCCGTCGACGGCGTCGGCGCCGGCCTGCCACGCCGCGAGGTACGTCGCGAGCTGGCCGCCGGGGGTGTCGTGGGTGTGCACGTGCACCGGCAGGTCGAAGTTGCTGCGCAGCGCCGAGACCAGGGTGGCGGCCGCGGGGGCGCGCAGCAGTCCGGCCATGTCCTTGATCGCCAGCACGTGGGCCCCGGCCTCGACGATCTGCTCCGCCAGGCGCAGGTAGTAGTCGAGGGTGTAGAGCGTCTCTCCGGGATTCGACAGGTCCCCGGTGTAGGACATCGCGACCTCGGCCAGGGCGGTCCCGGTCTCGCGGACCGCGTCGATCGCCGGCCGCATCTGGTCGACGTTGTTCAGCGCGTCGAAGATGCGGAAGATGTCGATGCCGGTGTCGGTGGCCTCACGGACGAACGCGCGGGTGACCACCTCCGGGTACGGGGTGTAGCCGACCGTGTTCCGGCCGCGCAGCAGCATCTGCAGGTTGATGTTGGGGATGGCCTCGCGCAACGCCGCAAGACGCTCCCACGGATCCTCGTGCAGGAACCGCAGCGCGACGTCGTAGGTGGCGCCGCCCCACGCCTCGATCGACAGCAGTTGCGGGGTCATCCGCGCGACGTGACCGGCGACGGTGAGCAGGTCCTTGCTGCGCACGCGGGTCGCGAGCAGCGACTGGTGCGCGTCGCGGAAGGTGGTGTCGGTGACGGCGAGGGCCTTCTGTTCGCGCAGCGCCTTCGCGAAGCCGTCCGGGCCGAGGGCGAGCAGCCGCTGCCGCGAGCCTGCCGGCGGGGCGACGTCGAGGTCGATCTTCGGCAGCTTGTCGTGCGGGTACACCGTCGTCGGGCGCTCGCCGTGCGGCTTGTTCACCGTCACGTCGGCCAGGTACTCGACGATCTTGGTGCCGCGGTCCGCGGACGTCTTGGCGGTCAGCAACTGGGGTCGCTCGTCGATGAACGACGTGGTGACGTTGCCGGCCCGGAAGTCCGGGTCGTCGAGCACGGCCTGCAGGAAGGGGATGTTCGTCGACACGCCGCGGATGCGGAACTCGGTGACCGCGCGGCGGGCGCGGGCGACGGCGGTGGGCAGGTCGCGGCCGCGGGCCGTGAGCTTGACCAGCATCGAGTCGAAGTGGGCGGAGACCTCGGCGCCGACGGAGGTGCCGCCGTCGAGGCGGATGCCGGCGCCGCCGGGCGTGCGGTAGGCACTGATGCGGCCGGTGTCGGGCCGGAAGCCGTTGGCCGGATCCTCGGTGGTGATGCGGCACTGCAGCGCCGCGCCGCGGATGGCGACCTTGTCCTGCGACAGGCCCAGGTCGGTCAGCGACTCGCCGGAGGCGATGCGCAGCTGCGCCTGCACCAGGTCGACGTCGGTGATCTCCTCGGTGACCGTGTGCTCGACCTGGATGCGCGGGTTCATCTCGATGAAGACGTGGTTGCCGCGGGAGTCGAGGAGGAATTCGACGGTGCCGGCGCAGCTGTAGCCGATCTGCTTCGCGAACGCGACGGCGTCCGCGCAGATCCGCTCGCGCAGCTCGGGCGCGAGGTTCGGTGCCGGGGCCAGCTCGATGACCTTCTGGTGGCGGCGCTGCAGCGAGCAGTCCCGCTCGAACAGGTGCATGACGTTGCCCTGGCCGTCGGCCAGGATCTGCACCTCGATGTGCCGGGGATCGACCACGGCCTGCTCGAGGAACACCGTGGGATCGCCGAACGCCGCGTCCGCCTCTCGGGACGCCGCCTCGATCGCCTCGCGCAGCTGGCTGCGCTCGGCGACGCGCCGCATGCCGCGTCCGCCGCCGCCGGCGACGGCCTTGACGAAGATCGGGAACTCCATCGACTCGGCCGCCTCGAGCAGCTCCTCGAGGTCGGCCGACGGCTCGGACGACGCCAGCACCGGCAGGCCCGCCGCCTTCGCCGCGGCGATCGCCCGGGCCTTGTTCCCGGTCAGCTCCAGCACGTGCGCCGACGGACCGATGAAGGTGATGCCTTCCGCCGCACACGCCGCCGCCAGATCCGGGTTCTCGGACAGGAAGCCGTAGCCGGGGTAGACCGCGTCGGCCCCGGCCTTCTTGGCGGCGGCGACGATCTCAGCCACGGACAGGTACGCGCGGACCGGATGCCCCTGCTCCCCGATCTGGTAGGCCTCGTCGGCCTTGAGCCGGTGCAGGGAATTGCGGTCCTCGTACGGAAACACCGCGACGGTACCGGCACCCAGTTCGTAGGCGGCACGGAACGCGCGGATCGCGATCTCGCCTCGGTTGGCGACAAGCACTTTGGAGAACATTGGACGACGGTACCGCGACGTAACACTCCGTTCGGCGCCTGCATCCCAGATCGTGGGACGAACGGCAGTCTTCGGCCGACTGAAACGATGCAGGTCGAGAGATCTTTAACGCGCCGGAAACACGGAGGAGGCGTCCGCCGTCACCTCACGCGGGCGCCGCACCCGACGTGCGCGAAACGTAACCTCACGACTTCTCGAGGTACGCGACCCGTTCGGTGTCGAGCGCGGCCGAGACCATGCGGGCCAGACCGGGGTGGTCCTCGAGCCGCGGATCACGGTCGGTCACCGCACGGGCGAAGGCCTGCGCGGCCGAGATGACCTCGACGTCGTCGACGAGCGAGAGCATCCGCAGCGTCGACGTGGTGCCCGACTGGGCGACGCCGAGCACGTCCCCCTCGCGGCGCTGCTGCAGGTCCAGCTGGGCGAGCGCGAATCCGTCGGTCGTCGCGGCGACGGCCTCGAGGCGGGCCATGGCGGGCGCGCCCGGTTTTGAATCGGTCACGAGCAGGCAGAGCCCCGCATGCCCGCCCCGGCCCACCCGGCCGCGCAGCTGATGCAGCTGGCTGACCCCGAAGCGATCGGCATCCACGATGACCATCACCGTCGCGTTGGGCACATCCACGCCCACTTCGACGACGGTGGTGCACACCAGCACGTCGATGTCGCCCGCGGCGAAGTCGCGCATCACCGCGTCCTTCTCGTCGGCAGGCAGGCGCCCGTGCAGCAGCCCGACCCGCAGATGGGCGAGCGGCCCCCCGGCGAGCTCCTCGAACTGCTGGAGAACCGACTTCGTCTCGGGGGGCGTGCCCTTTCCCCTGCGCCCGCCGGTCGTCTCCGCCTCGTCGACGTCGACGTCGACGAGGTCGGCGTCCTCGTCGCTGTCGCCGTCGCCGATGCGCGAGCACACCACATACGCCTGCCGGCCCGCCGCGACCTCCTCGCCGATGCGTTCCCAGGCGCGCGTCACCCAGCTCGGATGCACCTTCGCCGCCACGACCCGGCTGGTGATGGGCGACCGGCCGCGGGGCAGTTCCCGCAATGTGGACACCTCGAGGTCGCCGAGGACGGTCATCGCGATGGTGCGCGGGATCGGTGTCGCCGTCATCACCAGCACGTGCGGGCTGGCACCGTCGCGGCCGCGGTTGCGCAGCACGTCGCGCTGCTCCACCCCGAAGCGGTGTTGTTCGTCGACGACGACGAGCCCGAGGTCGTGGAACTCGACGCCCTGCTGGATCAGCGCGTGGGTGCCGATCACGAGCCCCGAGTCGCCGCTCACGATGTCGAGCAGGGCCTGCCGCTTGCGGGCCGTGCCCATCGATCCCGTCACGAGGGTGACCTTCGTGGCCAGTTCGTGGGCACCGAGTTCGCCCGCCTCGGCGAGGTCGCCGAGCATCCTCGTCAGCGACCGCGCATGCTGGGCGGCGAGAACTTCGGTCGGGGCGAGCAGCGCGCACTGGTGCCCCGCGTCGATGACCTGCAGCATGGCCCGCAGCGCCACGATCGTCTTGCCCGAACCGACCTCGCCCTGCAGCAACCGATTCATCGGATGCTCGCCGGCGAGGTCGGCCGCGATCTCGCCCGCGACGGCGAGCTGGCCGGCGGTCAGTTCGAACGGCAGCCTCCGATCGAACTCGTCGGCGATACCGCCGCTGCGGCGCGGGCACGCCGGGGCGGTGCGCACCGCGACGTCGTGTCGGCGCCGGGCGAGCACGAGCTGCACCGCCGCGGCCTCGTCGAACCGCAGGCGCTCGCGGGCGGCGGTGACGTCGTCCCGGTCGTCGGGCAGGTGGATGCGGCGCAGCGCCTCGTCCAGCCCGATCAGGCCGTGCTCGCGACGCACCCAGTCGGGCAGCGGGTCGTCGACGGTCTCGAGCTGGTCGAGGATCTGCCGCACGCATCGCATCACGGTCCACGACTCGACGTCGCGGGTGGCGGGATACATCGGGATGAGGGCCCGGTCGAAGATCGACATGTCGATGCCGCCGTCGCCCTGGGCACTGCGGGCCATCCCGGCGAGGGCGCCGGCGCCACGTACCCGGGCGGGCCGGGGGGCCGCGCCGCCGATCTCGGGGCCGCGGGGCTCGGGCAGGATGATGTAGCTCGGGTGGGCCAGGCTCCACTTGTCACGGAAGTACTTGACAGTGCCGGAGAACATGCCGCGCACCCCGGGCTTGATGTTGTACTTGACCTTGTGCGGGTTGAAGAAGGTCACGTCGATCTTCTGCCGGTCCGATTCGAGCACGACAGCGAGACGGGTACCGGGGCGGCTCTTCATCCGCACCTCGTCGGCCTTGGCCACCCGCGCGATGATCGTCACGTGCTGGCCCTCGGCCGGTTGCGAGTCGCCGAGCTCGGCGCCCTGGGTGGCGTACCGGTGGGGGTAGTGGCGCAGCAGGTCCTCGACGGTGGTCATGCCGAACGACTCGGCGAGTGCCTCCGCGGTCTTGCGGCCGAGAAGATGATCGAGTCGGTCCGCGAGTGTCGCCACTGCCGTCCTCTCCGCTCCGATCGACACCGGTATCCGGCGTCCGACTGTTCCTGTGCCGGCTATTCCACGCCGAGCTGCAGCAGGTCGCTGCGCTGCCCTCCGTGGTACACCAGCACCTCCACCTCGGGGTGGCGGTCGTTGACGTGCCGGGTCAGCTGCTCGGCGAGTCCGTCGGGGGCGTCGAGACCGACGAGCATCGTCACGAGCTCTCCGCCCGCGGCGAGCACCTTGTCGAGCAGCGACGCTCCCGCCGTCACGAGATCATGCTCGATGACTACGACATCGTGACCCGACAGGCCCAGGCTGTGCCCCGGCTCGCAGGTTCCCACCCAGGTCAGGGCGCGTTCGTTCGCGATGCGCAACGAGCCCCACCGCGTCGCGGCGGCCGCCTCCGACATGGCGAAGGCGTCGTCGGCGGAATCGCGGCTCGGGTCGTGCACCGCGAGCGACGCCAGCCCCTGCACCATCGACGAACAGGGCAGGAACATCACCTCACGCCGGTGGTCGCGGGCCGCCGCACCCACGGCGACGAGTTCCTGGGCGGGCAGCGCACCGTTGGGCAGAACCATCACGTCGCGGCTGCCCAGCCGGCGGATCGCGTCGAGCAGATGCCGGCGGGTGATCGGATGGTCCGCTCGCACGATCGCGGCACCCTCGGCTTCGAACAGTTCCGCCGCTCCGTCGCCGGCCACGACGGCGAGCACCGAGCGAGTTCCGGCACCGGAACCGACCGGATCGACGCCGCTCCGCTGCCGAGCCTCCAGCGCGAAGCAGGTGACGCTGACCTGGTGCAGCCTCCCGGCCTCCAGGCCGGCCTCGACGGCGGCTCCCGCGTCGCAGCAGTGCACGTGCACGGACCAGGTGCCGGCGCCGTCACCGACGACGGCAACCGAGTCCCCCAGCGCGTCGAGACGGGCACGCAGGACGTCCATGCGGGTGGTGTCGGAGCCTTCCACGAAGTACATGACCTCGAAGTCCTGGCCGTCGTCGCGGAGGCCGCGCCCGTCGTGCCCGACATGCCGGACGGGGGCGCCGGGCCGCGACGTCGCGATCGGCGCCCGGTCCGGACGCCGGCCGGAAACCGTCTCGACGAACGCGTCCAGCAGCAGGAGCAGACCGAGTCCACCGGCATCGACGACCCCAGCCTCGGCCAGCACGTCGAGCTGTGCCGTGGTGCGTTGCACGGCCTCGGCGGCGGCATCGGCCGCCGCGGTCGCCACCGCCACGAGCGAACCGGATCCGCCGGCCGCGTGCGCGCCGTCGGCGGCCGCGTGCAGCACACTGACGATCGTGCCCTCGGCGGGGCAGCTCAGGGCGCGGGTGACGAGGTCGGCGGCATGACACCAGGCGCGCCCGAGTTCGGCGCCGTCGACCACGACGGCACCGTCGAGCGCATCGGCCAGGCCACGCAGCATCTGGGCGAGGATGACCCCGGAGTTGCCGCGGGCGCCGTGGAAGGCGCCGCGCGCCAGGGCGCCGACGATCGTGGCGACATCGTCGGCGTCGGCCGCGGAGGTGTCGAGTTCCGCTGCCGCGGAGCGCAGGGTGACGAGCAGGTTGGTGCCGGTATCGCCGTCGGGGACGGGGAAGACGTTGAGGCTGTTGATCTCGTCGCGGCGCTCGGCGAGGACCCGCAACCCGAGATCCACCCATCTGCGCAGGGCGGTCCCGTCGACTGCTTCCCCGACCTCGAGCACCTGCTTCCCCCTCTTCGCCCACCACGCAACCGGTGACGCAAGGGTAACGGTGTGCCCGCAGGCCGGCCGGTTTGGCCATTGCCACACCCACCCGCTACGCTTGCAGGGTTGCCTCGCACGGGTGGCGGACGCCTTCCCGTGTTCGCAGGCCGACGAAGACACGAAAATATCCACTACTCACCAAGGAGTTCGCGACTATGGCTGCCGTCTGCGACGTATGCGCCAAGGGCCCCGGCTTCGGTAAGTCGGTCTCGCACTCGCACCGGCGTACCAACCGTCGTTGGAACCCGAACATCCAGAGCGTTCGCGCTCAGGTTGCCCCGGGCAACACGCGCAAGGTCAACGTGTGCACCTCCTGCCTCAAGGCAGGCAAGGTCGTCCGCGGCTGATATCCGGTTCGACGAGGCCCCGGCGTTGCGACGCCGGGGCCTCGTCGTGTCCGGTCCCCCTCGCGAGGGACTCGCAACCACCCGTCACAAGAGGCTCGCCCGGACGGTAGCGACGGCCTCGCACCGACCGTCGGGGCACCCGGTAGGGTGCCCCGGGTGACCGAATCAGTACTGTCCCACGTCCGTATCGAGGACGGCGTGCTGCGCATCGCCGTGGCGACCGCCGAGCGTGGCACCTCCCTCTCCCCCGCGGGCATGGCCCAGGGGATCGAGGCCCTGCGATCCGCCGGCGCCGGGGTCGGCGCCGTTCTGCTCGTCGGTGAAGGCGCCAACTTCTGCGCGGGCGGCGACGTCCGTGCGTTCGCCGCCGCGCCGGACCGCGGCGAGTTCGTCGGCGACGTCGCACGCCTGTTCCACGACTTCGTCCGTGCCCTCGACGCGGCTCGCATGCCCGTGGTGGCCGCGGTCCAGGGCTGGGCGGCGGGCGCGGGCATGAGCATCGTGCTGCACGCAGACATCGCACTCGGCGGTCCCTCGACGAAGCTGCGCCCGGCGTACCCGTCGATCGGGTTCACACCCGACGGCGGGATGTCGTGGACCTTGCCGCGCGTCGTGGGGGTCGCCCGCGCGCGGGAGATCATCCTGACCGACTGTGTCCTGAACGCCGACGAGGCCGTGCGGCTCGGGGTGCTCAGCCGTCTCGTGGCCGACGACGAGGTGCAGGGCGAGGCGATGCGGGTGGCTCGCACCCTCGCGAACGGTCCCACCGCCGCCTACGCCGGCATCCGGCGACTGGTGGCCGAGTCCACGGGACGGTCGTTGTCCGAGCAGCTCGACGCGGAGGCCGAGGCGATCGCCGCGGCGGCCACCACCCCCACGGGCATCGAGGGTGTCGACGCGTTCGTAGAGAAGCGGCGCCCCGACTTCGAGTCGATCGACCGGGGCTGAGCGACTGCGGCTGAGCGACCGGGGCTGAACGACCGGGCCTGAACGACCGGGGCTCAGCCGCACCCGGTTCAGGCCAGGCGCCAGTCCACCGGGTTCCCGCCCTGATCGGCCAGCAACGCGTTCGCTCGGCTGAAGGGGCGGGAACCGAAGAACCCGCGGGAGGCCGACAGCGGCGACGGGTGCGCCGACTTCACGGTGGGCACGTCGCCGAGCATCGGCTCGAGCGTGGCCGCGTCCCGACCCCACAGGATCGCGACGAGTGGTGCCGTGCGCGCGACGAGCGCTCGGATCGCCTGCTCGGTCACGCGCTCCCAGCCCTTGCCGCGGTGCGACGCGGGCTGGCCGGGCTGCACCGTCAGGACGCGGTTGAGCAGCAGCACCCCCTGCGCCGACCACGGCGTGAGGTCGCCGTTCGGTGGTGTCGGCAGGCCGAGGTCGTCGCTGTACTCGCGGTAGATGTTGGCCAGGCTGCGCGGCACCGGACGTACGTCCGGTGCGACCGAGAAGCTCAGCCCGACGGCATGACCCGGCGTCGGGTACGGGTCCTGGCCGACGATGAGCACCTTCACCCGGTCGAACGGCTCGGTGAAGGCCCGCAGCACGTTCGCGCCGGCGGGCAGGTAGCCACGTCCGGCGGCGTTCTCGGCGCGCAGGAAATCACCCATCGCGGCGATGTCGTCGGCGACGGGGGCCAGTGCCCGCGCCCAGCCCTCCTCGACGATCTCCGGCAAGGGTCGTACAGCCATCGGTGGTGCCCGGTCCTTCTAGTCGATCCGCCGCAGCGCGCCGCGGTAGTACTCGGCGTTCGCCGCGTACATCTTGGCGTTGGCGTCGATGTGCCCCTCCGGCACCTCGTATCCCTCCCGGACCTTCGCCGGGACACCCATCGCCATCGAGCGCGGCGGGACCTGGAAGCGGGGAGCCACGAGCGCACCGGCCGCGACGATCGCCCCGTCGCCGACGACGGAGCCGTTGAGCACGAGGGAGCCGGAACCGATCAGGCAGCCGTCGCCGATGGTGGAGCCCTCGATGTGGGCGTTGTGGCCGACGACGGTTCCGGCGCCGATGACGGTGGCGTCCACGGCGGTGCAGTGGATGATCGTCCCGTCCTGGATGTTGCTCTCGGCGCCGACGACGATCCGGCCGTAGTCGCCGCGCAGGACCGCGGTGGGCCACACCGAGGCGCGGGCACCGAGGGTGACGTCGCCGATGACCACCGCATCGGGATGGACCCAGGCGTCGGGATGAATATCGGGCACACGGTCGCCGAGCGCATACACAGCCATGTCCTGAAACCTATCTCGAGAAGCTCTGCCAGCCTCCGGGGCCCGGCCGGTCGTGACCGTCGACGGTGACGCCGCGGCCCTCACGCACCGTGCCGACGGGACGCCAGCCGGCGGGTAGCGACGCGTCCGGGGGAAAGCAGGCGGCCAGGGCGTGGTCCTCGCCGCCGGTGAGCACCCACTCCCACACGTCGACACCGAGTTCCGCGGCGGCGGACCGCAGCCCGGGTCCGGGCTCGAGCAGCTCGTGCGAGACGTCGATCGCGACGCCGGACGCGGCGGCGATGTGCCCGAGGTCGGCGAGCAGGCCGTCGGAGATGTCGGTTGCGGCGTGGGCCCCGGCGGCGGCCGCGGCGGGGCCCGCGGCGTACGGGGGCGACGGCACCTTGTGGGCGGCCACCAGATCCGGGTGACCGGCGAGTCCGGCGGTGAGCACGGCCAGTCCGGCGGCGGAACGCCCGGTCGGACCGGCCAGCGCGACGATGTCGCCGGGCCGGGCCGCGGACCGCAGGAGAGGCGGGTTCCCGCCGAGGTCGCCGAGGACGGTCACCGCCACGACCAGTTGCGACGCCTGCACCAGGTCGCCGCCGACTACGCCGGCGCCGAGCGCCTCGGCGGCCTCCCCGATCCCGGCGGAGACGCCGTCGAGCACGCCGACCGGGGTGTCGGGCGGGCAGCCGAGCCCGACGAGGAAGGCGGTGGGGCGAGCGCCCATCGCCGCGACGTCGGCACCGTTCTGGGCGACGGCCTTACGCCCGACCTCGTGCGGGGTGGACCAGTCGAGGCGGAAGTGCCGGCCCTCGACGAGCATGTCGGTGGAGACGGCGACCCGTCCGTCGGCGGCGGCGACGAGAGCCGCGTCGTGTCCCGGTCCGACGAGGGTGGTGGGGGGCTGGCGGCGTCCGGCGACCGCGCGGTCGATCACGGGGAACTCGCCGAGGTCGGCGACGGTGGGGCCGGGGCGGTCGGGCGCGGTGATGCGATCCTCCCGTTCGTGGGTCGATGCGGGGCGGGCGGTGGCGGACACGGTAGTTTCGACCACGCTACCGTTCCCCGACTCCGAGAGATCATGACCGAGCCGACAGTCTCCCCCGACCCCGATCCCGACGGCACGTCCGGCGACGACGAGCACCGCCGCAGCCCTGCCCTCGTCGCCACGGCCGTCGCGCTGCCGGTGGCGTTGCTGATCGGCATCGTGGTGGCGGCGGTGCTGGCGAACCGCACCCCGGAACTGGCGCCCGTGGCGCTGGGACCGGTGGTGGCGCCGCAGGCCGAGTCACCGGAGTGCGCGGCCCTGCTGGGAGCGTTGCCCGAGGAGGTCGGCGACCTGCGCCGCGCGGAGCTGACGGACCCGGCCCCCGCGGGCGCCGCGGCGTGGCAGCCCGTCGAGGGCGAGCCGGTGGTGCTGCGGTGCGGACTGGAGCGGCCCGCGGAGTTCGATCGCGCGGCGGCGCTGCAGGTGGTCGACGGCGTCCAGTGGTTCGAGGTGTCCGGCGCCGCGGAGGGCATCGACGCGAGCACGTGGTTCGTCGTGGACCGGCCGGTGTACGTGGCGCTGACGGTGCCGAACGGTTCGGGTCCGACTCCGCTGCAGACGGTGTCGGCGGCGGTCACGCAGTCGCTGCCCCAGCAGCCGATCGATCCCGCGCCGGTCGCCGGCGGCTGACGCCGGTCGGCGACCCGCGGGATTCACTGCCCCAGCATGGATCCCGTCTCCAGGAAACGCTGGTGGAAGGACAGGGCCTCGCCGAGCAGATGCGGGGTGTGTCCCGCATCCGGCACGGCCTCGGCCCGGTCGACGTAGTCGTGCAACATGTCCCGGTAGTCCGGGTGGGCGCAGTTGTCGACGACGACCCGCGCCCGGCGCCGCGGCGACAGCCCGCGCAGGTCCGCAAGTCCCTGTTCGGTGACCAGGACCTGCACGTCGTGTTCGGTGTGGTCGACGTGCGGCACCATCGGCACGATCGACGAGATGCTCCCGCCCTTCGCGGTGGACGGACTCAGGAACATCGACAGGTAGCCGTTGCGCGCGAAGTCGCCGGATCCCCCGATCCCGTTCATGATCTTGGTGCCCATGACGTGGGTGGAGTTGACGTTGCCGTAGATGTCGGCCTCGAGCATGCCGTTCATGGCGATGATGCCGAGGCGGCGCACGATCTCGGGATGGTTGCTGATCTCCTGCGGACGCAGCACGATGTGCTCGCGGTAGAAGTCGATGTTGGACACCAGCTCGTCGATCCCGGCCTCGCTCAACGCCAGCGACGTGGCGGACGCGAAGCGGACGGTGCCGTGCTTGATCAGGTGCAGCATGCCGTCCTGGATGACCTCGGAGTAGCAGGTCAGCCCCTTGTGGGGTCCGGCGTCGAGCCCCTGGAGGACCGCGTTGGCCACGTTGCCGATGCCGGACTGGAGCGGCAGGAGCGCATCCGCGGGCAGCCGTCCGCGGGAGACCTCGTGCTCGAAGAAGTCGAGCACGTGCGCGGCGATCGCCCGGCTCACCGCGTCCGGCGGGGTCAGCGGGCTGGCGCTGTCGCGGGCATGGGTCTCGACGACCGCGACGACCTTGTCGGGGTCGACGCGGAACGTGCTCTGGCCGATGCGGTCCTCGACGTCGGTGAGCATGATCGGCTTGCGGTGCGGCGGCAGCGCGGTGCCGTAGTACACGTCGTGGATGCCCGTCATCGCGGCCGGAACCCACGAGTTGACCTCGAGGATCACCTTCTCGGCGACGTCGAGCCAGGTCTTGTTGTTGCCGATCGACGCGGACGGGATCAGTTCCCCGGTCTCGGTCACGCCGGAGACCTCGACGACCGCGACGTCGACGTGTCCGTAGTAGCCCTCCCAGACCTGCTGGGCGACGTGGGACAGGTGGATGTCGACGTAGTCCATCCGGCCGTTGTTGATGTTGCGGCGGGCGGTGGGTTCGGCCTGGTACGGCATCCGCAGGGAGATGCCGGCCACCTCGGACAGCATCCGCTCGGTCTCGGCGGAGACCGACGCGCCGGTGAGGAGGTTGACCGTGAAGTCGGTGCCGGCCGCGCGGGCCGCCCCGATGCGTTCCGCGAGCGCGGGGGTGATCGCCTTCGGCGTGCCGGCGCTGGCGAAGCCGCTGATGGCGACGGTGTGGCCGGGCTGGATCCAGCGGACGGCTTCCTCCGCGGAGACGACCTTCTGCCGGAACGCCGGGTGGTCGATTCGGCTCGGGGAAGAGTCGGATGCGGGGCGGAGGAACTGCGTCTGCATAGCGAACAGGGTACGAGCATGCCCGGCAGTCGACGAAGTCTCCGTCACAGCGATCGGCCGGTTGGGGCGCGGACCACTCCCCCGCCGCAGGCCACCCCACCGGATCCACGCGGCCGCACGCCACCCCCGCGACGGTGCCCGAAAGTGCCTGTGCGGCAGTCGGTCCTACCATCGCGACTGCACCGCTCCCGGCTCCGGGCGGCTGGGACGCCGACGGTCCCGACGCGAACGGCGTCCCGCGTCCACGCGGGGACGGGACGCGGCATCCCGACCGGCCCGACGGGTCGTTCGCCGCCGGAACGACCCCGTTCGTCGCGGAACCGGGCACGTTCGTCCCCGAAGCGGACACCACCGCCGGCCTCGCCGGCGCCCCGATGTCGTCACCGTCCGGCACGATGGGTCCCATGAGCACCGCCACCACGGATCTACGCGACGACGCCGAACGACTGCTCCGCGATCTCGCCGGACCCGGGGCCCGGTTGCGCGAGGACCAGTGGAACGCCATCGAGGCACTGGTGGTGCATCGCCGGCGAGCGCTGGTCGTCCAGCGCACGGGGTGGGGCAAGTCGGCGGTCTACTTCATCTCCGCCAAGTTGCTCCGTGCCCGCGGGCACGGGCCGACCGTGATCGTCTCCCCCCTTTTGGCCCTGATGCGCAACCAGGTGGAGGCGGCGCGGCGCGCGGGTGTCCATGCCGCCACGATCAACTCCGGCAACGTCACCGAGTGGGAAGAGATCCATCGGCAGGTCGCCGACGGCGCGGTGGACGTGCTGCTCGTCAGCCCGGAGCGACTGAACAATCCGGACTTCCGCGACCAGGTGCTGCCGTCGCTCGCCCGCGACGCCGGGCTGGTGGTGGTCGACGAGGCGCACTGCGTCTCGGACTGGGGCCACGACTTCCGCCCGGACTACCGGCGTATCCGCACCCTCGTCGCCGACCTCGGCGAGGGCATCCCGGTGCTCGCGACCACCGCGACCGCGAACGACCGCGTCGTCGCGGACGTGGCGGCACAACTCGGCGTCGGGGAGGGCCGGGGCGAGACCCTCGTACTGCGCGGGGGCCTCGACCGGCCGTCGCTGCACTTGTCGGTCCTGCGGATCGACGAGCCCGCCCGCCGGGCGGCGTGGCTCGCCCAGCACCTCGACGAGCTGCCCGGGTCCGGGATCGTCTACACCCTCACCGTGTCGGCCGCGCACGACCTGGCCGCGCTGCTGTCCGAGCACGGTCACACCGTCGCGGCATACACCGGGCAGTCGGACCCCACCGAGCGGGAACAGCTCGAGGCGGACCTGCTCGGCGACCGGGTCAAGGCGCTGATCGCCACCTCGGCCCTGGGCATGGGCTTCGACAAACCGGATCTCGGGTTCGTCGTGCACCTGGGAGCCCCGTCGTCGCCGATTTCCTACTACCAGCAGGTCGGGCGCGCGGGGCGCGCGACCGAGCGCGCGGAGGTGATTCTGCTTCCGGGTCCCGAGGACCGGCAGATCTGGAGCTGGTTCGCGTCGGTGGCCTTCCCGCGGGAGGAGGTGGTGCGGCGGGTGATCGAGGTGCTCGAGCCGGAGCGGCCGCAGTCCACGCAGGCCCTCGAGCCACTGGTCGACCTCACCCGGTCCCGGCTGGAGATGGTGCTCAAGGTGCTCGACGTGGACGGTGCGGTGCGCCGGGTCAAGGGCGGCTGGATCGCCACCGGTGCGCCGTGGGAGTACGACGCCGACCGGTACGCCAAGCTCGAGCAGGCGCGTGCGGCCGAGCAGGAGGCGATGCTCGAGTACGAGCGGACCACCGGGTGCCGGATGGTGTTCCTGCGCACCCAGCTCGACGATCCCGGCCTGACATCCGAGACCGCGGGCTGCGGTCGGTGCGACAACTGCTGCGGGGCCCGGTGGTCGGCGGACGTCGACGACACCGAACTGGGCCGGGTGCGGGCCCGGTTGGATCGGCCGGGGGTGGACCTACCGCCGCGGCGGCAGTGGCCGACCGGAATGGCCAAGCTCGGCGTGGCGCTGTCCGGAAAGATCACCGACGGACCCGAGCCGGGGCGGGTCCTCGGCCGGCTGTCGGACCTGGGATGGGGGCCGCGGCTGCGGGCGCTGCTGGACGGCCCGGACGCGCCGGTGCCCGATGCGGTCGTGCAGGCCGCCGTGGACGTGCTCCGAGCATGGGACTGGACGCAGCGGCCGACCGCGGTGATGGCCCTGGAGTCGGCGACCCGGCCCCTGCTGGTCGGTTCCCTCGCGACGCGCCTGGCGCAGCTGGGCCGGCTCGAGGATCTCGGCGTGCTGCGTGCCCGGCCCGGCCGGCCCGCGGTGACGGCAGCGAACTCGGCGTACCGGATCGCCGGCCTCGTGGACGCGTGGGAGAGCCCCGACCTCCACGGAAACCCTGGGCCGATCCTGCTCGTCGACGCGGTCACCGACACCGGCTGGACGCTGACGATGGCGGCCCGGACCCTGATCCGCGCGGGTGCGTCCGCGGTGCTCCCGCTGGCTCTCGCGAGCCCGAAATAATCGCCGCGACCGGTCCGGGCGCTACATCGAGTGATCCTTCTCACACCCGCGTCTCACCTGCACGGAGGCGGGGTATCCGGTGACGGATTCCGACAAGGCGGGTGAATCCCGCCCGCGAAGTTGTTAGGTTCGAGACCGCTTATGACGCCTGTGACACCGAGAAGTACCCCGCCCACCGCGCCTGCCGAAACGGTGAACGCACCTGCCGAGCCGAATTTCCGCGCACCGCGCATTTCCGACGGAATTCGCATGTGGCAGATCGCGCGCGATTCGAAAGTGCTCGACGTCAATTCCAGTTACGCGTACGTGCTGTGGTGCCGCGACTTCGCGGCGACCTCGGTGGTCGCCACCGCTGGTGACGACGAGGCGGTCGGTTTCGTCAGCGGCTACCGCCGTCCGGAGGCACCGGACACGCTGTTCGTCTGGCAGGTGGCCGTGGACCAGGACCAACGGGGCCGCGGCGTCGCGGGCCGGATGCTCGACAGCCTGTGGGACCGACTCACCGACGCCGGTGTGACCCGGCTCGAGACGACGGTCAGCCCGGACAACGAGGCATCGATCGCGATGTTCACCGCGCTCGCCCGGCGACGCGGACTGCGCATCACCCGGAGCGAATTGTTCACCCCTTCGGATTTTCCCGATTCACACATGGCCGAGGATCTCTACACGATCGGCGAATGAATACACGACCGGCGAAAACGAATTCGCCGCAGGAGGACGAGGAATGACCATCCTGGAGCACCCCGAAACCCCCGCCAAGCACAGCATTTTCGATCACCTCGAATCCGAGGTGCGCAGCTACAGCCGTGGCTGGCCGGCCGTGTTCGAAACGGCATCCGGATCGTGGATCCGCGACGAGAACGGCAAGGACTACCTCGACTTCTTCGCCGGTGCGGGAGCCCTCAACTACGGGCACAACAACCCGATTCTGAAGACCGCGCTCGTGGACTACATCATGGGCGACGGCATCACCCACGGCCTGGACATGGCCACCCCCGCCAAGCGGGAACTGCTGGAGTCGATCGAGAGCCACATCCTGGCTCCGCGCGGCCTCGACTACAAGGTCCAGTTCCCCGGCCCCACGGGCACCAACTCGGTCGAGGCGGCCCTCAAGCTCGCCCGCAAGGTCACCGGTCGCGAGTCGATCATCAACTTCACCAACGCGTTCCACGGGATGACGCTGGGTGCGCTGTCGGTGACGGGCAACTCGATGAAGCGGGCCGGGGCCGGCGTGCCGCTGGTGCATGCCACCCCCATGCCGTTCGACAACTACTTCGACGGCGTCACCGAGGACTTCCACTGGTTCTCCCGCGTGCTCGACGACTCCGGCAGCGGCCTGAACCGCCCGGCGGCGGTCATCGTCGAGACCGTGCAGGGCGAGGGTGGCGTGAACGTCGCCCGTCCCGAGTGGCTGCGAGCCCTCGCGGACCTGTGCGCCGAGCGCGACATCCTGCTCATCGTCGACGACGTGCAGATGGGCTGCGGCCGCACCGGCCCGTTCTTCTCGTTCGAGGTCGCCGGGATCACCCCGGACATCGTGACCCTGTCGAAGTCGATCGGCGGGTACGGCCTGCCGCTCGCGCTGACGCTGTTCAAGCGTGAACTCGACGTGTGGGGCCCGGGCGAGCACAACGGCACGTTCCGCGGCAACAACCCGGCGTTCGTCACCGCGGCGAAGGCGCTGCAGCACTACTGGGCCGACGACCGTCTCGAGCGCGACACGCTGCGCAAGGGCGAGCGGATCCGGCAGACCTTCATGAACCTGTCCGACATGTTCGACGGCGTCTCCACCCGCGGCCGCGGCATGGTTCAGGGCCTGGTGTTCGACGAGCCGAGCGACGCGCAGAAGGTGTGTGCCCTGGCGTTCGAGCAGGGCCTGCTCGCGGAGACCTCCGGCCCCTCCGACGAAGTCGTCAAGCTGCTCCCGCCGCTGACGATCAGCGACGACGAGCTCGAGCACGGCCTGAACATCCTGTGCGAGGCCACCTCGGTGGTCCGGGCCTGAGCCCCGGCCACCGTCGAACCCCGCACGCGAAGACGAGCACCGGAAGGACCTGCCCATGATCGTCCGTACCACCGAAGAAATCACCGGCACCGACCGCGACATCACGTCGGACAACGGCAACTGGCGCAGCAAGCGCATCGTGCTCGGCGGCGACAAGGTCGGTTTCTCGTTCCACGAGACCACGATCGAGGCCGGCACCGTCAACGAGTTCCACTACGCCAACCACGTCGAGGCCGTGTGGCTCATCGAGGGCACCGGCACGCTCACCGACCTCGAGACCGGCACCGTGTACCCGCTCGCGCCCGGCACGATGTACCTGCTCGACGGCCACGAGCGGCACCGGGTCGAGCCCGACACCCGGATGCGCATGTTCTGCGTGTTCAACCCGCCGGTCACCGGCCGGGAGGTCCACGACGAGAACGGCGTGTACCCCCTCGTCGAGGTCGTCTGAGCGCCCGCAGCGTGTGACCGGCCGGCCCTTCGCGCCTAGAGTCGGATCCATGACCTACGAGCGACAGCCGCGGATCGCCGTCGGCCCCGCCCCGGACATCGTGTTCGACCGGGCGATCGGGGCCGGCGGCGGTCGCGTATGCGGGTTCGACGACCACCCGGACGCGGTGGTCTGGACCGGCGGATCGGACGAATTCCCCGCGGCGTTGCCGACGTCGGTGCGATGGGTCCAGCTACCCGCCGCCGGCGTGGAGGACTGGCTCGACGCCGGCATCATCCGCGCTCACCCCCAGGTGACGTGGACGTCGGCTGCCGGGGCGTTCGCCGCGACGGTCGCCGAGCATGCGCTCATGCTGCTGCTCGCCGGGGTGCGGGCGCTGCCCGACCATCTGGCCGCGACGTCGTGGACGCCGGGCGTGTTCTACCCCCAGCTGGGAACCCTGCGCGGCGCCACCGTCGGCATCATCGGCGCCGGGGGCATCGGCCGGGCCCTGATCCCCATGCTCGGCGCGCTGGGCGCGCAGGCGCTCGCGGTCACCCGCAGCGGCCGTCCGGTCCCGGGCGCCGTGGAGACCGTCCCCGTCGCACGGATCGACGAAGTATGGTCCCGCGCAGATCATTTCGTGATCGCCGCCCCGGCCACGGCTGAGACCGAGCAGCTGGTGGGGGCCGACGAACTCGCCGCGATGAAGCCCACCGCGTGGGTGATCAACGTTGCCCGCGGTAGCCTCGTCGACACCGACGCGCTGGTGGATGCTCTCAGCCGCCGTGTCATCGCGGGCGCCGGTCTGGACGTCACGGATCCCGAACCGCTGCCGGACGGGCACCCCCTGTGGTCCCTGCGCAATGCCATGATCACGCCACACGATTCCAATCCCCCGGCGCTGCGCATCCCCGCGTTCGCCGAGCACGTCACCGAGAACGTCACGCGCTTCGCGGCCGGCCTCGACCTCGCCGCGGTCGTCGACCCGAGCGCCGGGTACTGACGCACCGCTATCCTGGGCGGGGTGATCGAACCGCTGCACCACCTGCTCGACGGCCGGCGGTTGTGCGTGCTCACCGGCGCCGGGATCTCCACCGATTCCGGCATCCCGGACTACCGCAGTCCCGGCGCGCCACCCCGCAACCCGATGACCTACCAGCAGTTCGTGGGCGATCCCGAGTTCCGGCGCCGCTACTGGGCGCGCAACCACGTCGGGTGGCGGCACATGGACTCCGCGCGGCCCAACGCCGGGCACCGTGCCCTCGCCGCGCTCGAACGGCGCGGCGTCGTCCTCGGTGTCCTCACCCAGAACGTGGACCTGCTGCACACCAAGGCCGGCAGCCGGCGGGTGATCGACCTGCACGGCTGCTACGCGCAGGTGCGCTGTCTGGCGTGCAACCACCGGCTCTCGCGGTTCACCCTCGCCGAGCAACTCGCCGCCGCGAATCCGGGCTTCCTCGACCGGGTCCGGGGGACGACAGGCCTGGAGGTGGCCCCGGACGCCGATGCGGTCGTCGACGACACCGACAGCTTCCGCCCGGTGGACTGCGAGCGGTGCGGGGGAATGCTCAAACCGGACATCGTGTACTTCGGTGAATCGGTGCCTCGCGAACGTGTCGAGCGCGCGTTCGCGCTCGTCGACGAGGCGGATGCGCTGCTCGTGGTCGGCAGCTCGCTCACCGTGATGTCCGGACTGCGCTTCGTGCGGCACGCCGCGAAACTCGGCAAGCCCGTGGGCATCGTCAACCGGGGCACCACCCGGGGCGATGCGCTGGCCACGGTGAAGGTCGACGCCGGGTGCTCGGAGGTGCTCACGGCCCTCGCTGCCGGATCGCCGGCTGCCGCACCGGTCCGGTGAGCGCCCGCCTCTACAGGGTCACGAGGTCGTCGGCGTGCACCACCGGCCGCTGCAGGTCCGCCGGCAGCTGCCGGGTGGAGAACCCGATCATCCAGTCCAGTTCGGCCGCGTCGTAGGCCACTACTCCGCGCCCCACCGTCCGACCGTCGGGACCGACCAGCGCCACCACGTCCCCGCCGTGGAAGCGACCGCTCATGCCGGTGATGCCCGCCGCGAGCAGCGAACGGCGCCGTTCGACCACTGCCCGCACCGCGCCCGCGTCCAGGTGCAGGGTGCCGTGGGTGTCGGCAGCGTGCCGCACCCAGAATCGCCGCGCGGACATCCGGTCGGGCCGAGGGGCGAACGCGGTCCCCACATCCGCGGCACCGAGGGCGCGGTCGGCCTGGGACGCGGCGGTGAGCAGCACCGGCACCCCCGAGTCGGCGGCCAGTCGCGCCGCGGACAGCTTCGAGGCCATCCCGCCCGTGCCGAGGGCGCCCCCGGACCCCGCGACGACGCCGTCGAGGTCCTCCGGGCTCGTCACCTCCGCGATGAGGTGCGCATCGCCCTTGCGGGGATCGCCGTCGTAGAGGCCGTCGACATCGGAGAGCAGGATCAGCGCGTCCGCCCCGACGAGGTGCGCGACGAGCGCGGCGAGACGGTCGTTGTCACCGAAGCGCAGTTCGGCGGTCGCGACGGTGTCGTTCTCGTTGACCACCGGCACGGCGTGCAGCGCGCGCAGCCGGTCGAGGGTGCGCTGGGCGTTGCGATGCTGGGTGCGTCGCGCGATGTCGTCGGCAGTGAGCAGCACCTGCCCGACGGTGCGGCCGTACCGCGCGAAGGAGGTACCCCACGCGTGGGCGAGGGCGAGCTGCCCGACGCTGGCCGCGGCCTGCTTGGTGGCCAGGTCACGGGGCCGGACGGTCAGGCCGAGCGGGGCGAGTCCGGCACCGACCGCACCGGAGGACACCACCACGACGTCCGAGCCGCCGCGCATGCGCCCCTCGAGCGCGTCGACGAGACGGTCGAGTCGGTCCCGGTCCAGTCCGCCGACCAGGCTGGTGATGGCGGACGAGCCGATCTTCACCACGACGCGGCGTGCGCCGGCGACGGCCTCCCGGGTATCGCTCACGATCTCCTGCTTCTGGTTCGAGGTGGTCAGAACTCGTCGTCGGTCGCGAGACCGCGTCGCACCTTCTTGGCGTGGCGACGTTCGGCCGCCCCGACGCGATCGACCTGGTCGAGGCGGGCGTCGGTGCCGCGTCCGGTGGGCACGACGTCCACGCCGGCCTGCGTCTGCGGCTCCCACTCGAAGGAGACGTCGCCGATCGTGACGGACGCGCCCGGTTCGGCGCCCTGCTTGACGAGTTCGTCCTCGACACCGAGGCGGGCCAGCCGGTCCGCGAGGTAGCCGACGGCCTCGTCGTTGTCGAATGCGGTCTGCCGCACCCAGCGTTCGGGCCGGGTGCCGCGCACGATGAAGCCGCCCGGCGTCTCGGGATCGGCAACGACGCTGAACCCGGTCTCGTCGACGGCGACGGGCCGGATGACGGGCCGTCGCGGCGCCGCCGGCGGATGCGCCTTCCGGTACTCCTCCACCATTCGCGCCAGCGCGAACGTCAGTGGCCGCAACCCCTCCCGGCTGACGGCGGAGATCCTGAACACCGGCCAGCCCCGCTCCTCGAGATCCGGGGTGACGAAGTCCGCGAGTTCGGCGGCGTCGGGCACGTCGACCTTGTTCAGGATGACGATGCGGGGACGGTCGGCGAGATCACCCAGGCTGCTGTCGCCGGACAGCGCCGGCCGGTAGGCGGCCAGCTCGGCCTCGAGCGCATCGATGTCGGAGATCGGGTCGCGGCCCGGCTCGAGCGTGGCGCAGTCGACGACGTGGGCCAGCACAGCGCACCGCTCGAGGTGGCGCAGGAAGTCCAGGCCGAGCCCGCGGCCCTCGCTGGCACCGGGAATCAGGCCCGGCACGTCGGCGACGGTGAACGTGGTGTCGCCCGACTGCACGACCCCGAGGTTGGGGACGAGGGTGGTGAACGGGTAGTCGGCGATCTTCGGCTTGGCCGCGGACAGCACCGACACCAGGGACGATTTGCCCGCCGACGGGAAACCGACCAGCCCGACGTCCGCGACGGACTTGAGTTCGAGGACGAGGTCGCGCTCCTCCCCCTCCTCGCCGAGCAGGGCGAAGCCGGGGGCCTTGCGGGCCTTCGACGCCAGGGCCGCGTTGCCGAGACCTCCGCGGCCGCCGTGCGCGGCGACGAAGCGGGTGCCGGAGCCGACCAGGTCGGCCAGGATCCGGCCGTCCTTGTCGAGCACGACGGTACCGTCGGGCACCTTCAGCACGAGGTCGCCGCCGTTGGCGCCGTCGCGGTTGCTGCCCGCGCCCTGGGTGCCGTTCGTGGCCTTCGCGTGCTGGTGGAAGTGGAAGTCGAGGAGGGTGTGGACACCCTCGTCCACCTCGAGCACGACGTTGCCGCCGTTTCCGCCGTTACCCCCGTCGGGGCCGCCGAGCGGCTTGAACTTCTCCCGGTGGACGGAGGCGCAGCCGTTACCACCCTTGCCGGCGGTGACGTGCAGCACCACCCGGTCGATGAAGCGGGACATGGGTGGACCTCCGTCGAATGGTGGAACTGTTGTGTCGGCCGGTGCTCCCGCTGTGCCGGGATCACCGGAGTCGTGCCGGGACCACCGCGCTGCCGATGGTCCGAAAACAGTAGGGGCGGACCCGGGTGTGCGACCCTGGTCCGCCCCTACTGGGAGTATGTGCGAAGGAGACCTTCGCGGTGTCCGATTCGGACGGCAGATCAGGCGTCTGCCGCGACCGGAACGATGTTGACCGTCTTGCGACCACGCTTGGTGCCGAACTCGACGGCACCGGCAGCAAGCGCGAAGAGCGTGTCGTCGCCGCCACGACCGACGTTCACGCCGGGGTGGAAGTGGGTGCCACGCTGGCGCACCAGGATCTCACCGGCGCTGACGGCCTGGCCGCCGAAGCGCTTGACGCCGAGACGCTTGGCGTTCGAATCGCGACCGTTGCGGGAGCTGGATGCACCCTTCTTGTGTGCCATGACGAACCCTCCTGGGGTTTGAAGCGGAAGCCCGAATTACTTGATGCCGGTGACCTTCAGGACCGTCAGCTTCTGACGGTGACCCTGGCGCTTGTGGTAGCCGGTCTTGTTCTTGAACTTGTGGATGCGGATCTTCGGGCCCTTGGTGTGCTCGACGATCTCGCCGGTGACCGTGACCTGCGCCAGCTTGTCGGCGTCGGTGGTCAGCTCGGCTCCGTCGACGACGAGGACCGGAGCAAGCGAGACAGCAGTGCCGGGCTCACCCTCGATCTTCTCGACCTTGACGAGATCGCCCTCAGCGACCTTGTACTGCTTACCGCCGGTCTTGACGATCGCGTACGTTGCCATCGGACGGCTACCCCTTGCTAGTTCGAACGTGCTCGCGCCACGGTGTGCAACGCGACTGGTCTGGTGGTTGCTGACTCGGGGCCGCCACAATCCCGCATCGGGCGCAGCAGGGCCGTATCGCCGAGTAGCGACTGACCAAGATTACGGGAAGGTGACTGCCAGGGTCAAACCGGGCCCGGCCGCGGTCGGGCCCGGTTCGACCTCATGCCTGCGCTTCGACCGGCGGGCCGGCAGGCCGGCCGGCGGCCCGGCGACGACGTGGCCGTCGAACGGTCACCGGTTCGGCGCTGTCACCGTCCGAAACCGCCGCGGTGGTCACCGGCTCCGGGGCCGGAGCGGTGGCCACGGGCTCCGGGGCCGGAGCCGGCACCACGAAGACGGTGCCGGTGCCGTCGCCCGTCGGAGCCGAAGGAGCCCGCGAGACCCGGCGACGGCGACGGGCCGCCGGCTCGGCGGCCTGCTTACCGGCCTCCGGTGCTTCTGCCGGTTGCGCCTCGCCCGATTCGGCCGGCGCCTCGCGCGATTCGACCGGGCGCGCCTCGCGGGGTTCTGTCACCGGTGCCGACGCGGCTTCGGTGGGCGTCTGCGCGGGCGCTGCCTCCGCCGGCTCGGCACCGGACTCGGTCGGGTGCTCGTCGTGGTTGTCGTGGTGCGCGGCCATCGCCAGAGCGACCGGGTGGGCGCGCTTGACCGTCGCGTCCACCACCGGCGCCTCGGGGGCCGGCTGGGGTGCGGCCGTCTCGGTCGTCGCCGGTTCCGGCTGGGTGCCCCGATCACGGCCGCGGCGGCGACGGGAGCCGCTCTCGCTGCGCGCGGGCCGGCCACCGTCCTCGGCGGCGGCGACCTCGACGGGTTCGCTGTGCACGAGGATGCCGCGGCCGTGGCAGTGCTCGCAGGTGGTGGAGAACGCCTCCACGAGCCCCGTCCCGAGCCGCTTGCGCGTCATCTGCACGAGTCCCAGCGAGGTCACCTCGGAGACCTGGTGACGGGTGCGATCCCGGCCGAGCGCCTCGGTCAGGCGTCGCAGCACGAGGTCCCGGTTCGACTCGAGCACCATGTCGATGAAGTCGACGACGATCATGCCGCCGATGTCGCGCAGCCGCATCTGCCGCACGATCTCCTCGGCTGCCTCGAGGTTGTTGCGCGTGACGGTCTCTTCGAGGTTGCCTCCGGCGCCGGTGAACTTGCCGGTGTTGACGTCGACGACCGTCATCGCCTCGGTGCGATCGATGACGAGAGTGCCACCGGACGGCAGCCACACCTTGCGGTCGAGCGCCTTGGCGAGTTGCTCGTCGATGCGGTGTACGGCGAACACGTCACGCGCGCCCGACTCGGAATCGTGCCGCTCCACGCGGGGCAGCATGTCCGGGGCGACGGTCCGGATGTAGTTCTCGACAGTGTTCCAGGCGTTCTCACCCTCGATGACGAGCTTGGAGAAGTCCTCGTTGAACAGGTCGCGAATCACCTTGACCAGCAGGTCGGGCTCTTCGTAGAGGGTCTTCGGCTGTCCCGAACCGTCGGCCTCGAGCTTGGCGGCCTGCTCCTCGATCGAGGCCCACTGCGTCTGCAGGCGCTGTACGTCGCGGGCGAGTTCGTCCTCGCTCACGCCCTCCGCCGCAGTACGGATGATCACACCGGCCTCGGCCGGGACGACCTCACGCAGGATCTCCTTGAGCCGCTTGCGCTCGGTGTCGGGCAGCTTGCGGCTGATGCCGGTGGACGAGCCGCCCGGCACGTACACCAGGAATCGGCCGGCGAGACTGATCTGCGTGGTGAGCCGGGCGCCCTTGTGCCCCACCGGGTCCTTGCTGACCTGCACGAGCACCCGGTCGCCCGGCTTGAGGGCCTGCTCGATCTTGCGCGAGTTGCCACCGAGCCCGGCGGCGTCCCAGTTGACCTCGCCGGCGTAGAGGACGCCGTTGCGACCCCTGCCGATGTCGATGAACGCCGCCTCCATCGAGGGAAGCACGTTCTGGACGCGGCCGAGGAAGATGTTGCCGACCATCGAACCGGAGCCGGCGCTGGTCACGAAATGCTCGACGAGGACGCCGTCCTCGAGGACCGCGACCTGGGTGATGTTCCCGGGGTTCGCGGTGTCACCGGTCTTCTCCCGCACCACCATGACGCGGTCGACGGACTCGCGGCGGGCGAGGAACTCCGACTCCGTGAGGATCGGGGGCCGACGGCGGCCTGCGTCCCGGCCGTCGCGGCGGCGCTGGCGCTTGGCTTCGAGCCGGGTGGAACCGGTGATGCCCTGAACCTCGTCCTTGGGGGCGCGCGTCTTGGATCGCGGCTCACGTTCGTGGACGACAGTGGGGACCGAGTCGTCCTCGACGGCGGTGTCGGCTCCGTCCGCACTGCCCTTGCGACGACGACGACGACGGCGACGACGGGAAGACCCTTCCCCGGACTCGTCCTCGCCCGGCCCGGACTCCTTCTGCTCGGGCTCCGTCTGTCCGGACTCCTTCTGCCCGGACTCCTTCTGCTCGCCTTCGACCTGGTCCGCGCTCGGCTCGGCGGTCGCGACCTCTTCCGTCGCCGGCTCCTCGGGCTTTGCTTCCGGGCCCTCGCCCTTCTCCGGCGCAGCGCCCTTCTCCGGAGCGGCGCCCTCCTCGGCAGCAGTCTCCGTGGGGGACGTCTCCTCGGCGGTGGTCTCCTCCGACGTCTCGGATTGCTCGCCACGTCCACGGCCCCGGCCGCGTCGACCACGACGGCGACGGCGCGGCTCCTCCTCGGCGGACTCCTCACCCGGCTCCGCCGCAGCGGTCTCCTCGGTGACCTCCTCGGCGACTTCCTCGACGACGGTGGGCTCGGGCGCCTCGGCCGCCCGGCGGGAACGGCGGCGGCGCGGTGCCGCCTCGGCGGGGGCGGTGACTTCCGGCTGCAGGAACAGTGGCGCGCTGACGACGGGTTCGACGGCGCCCGGTTCCGGCGCGGTGAACGCCGGGGTCTCCTGTTCCATGCCGGTGAACAGGGTCGGAGCCGCAGGTGCCGCGGCGGGTTCCTGAGCGGTGGTGTCCTCGACCGCGGTCTCCGGCTCGGCGGCCGGTTCCCCGGCGGGCCCCTCGGCGCCGGCCGGTTCTCCGAGGGGAGCCTCGGCGGTCTCGGCGGCGGGCACCTCGGGTACCTCACCCACCGGTTCCGGTGCGGCTTCCGTCCCGGTCTCGGCGGGCGCACCGAGAGCGGCGCGGATCTGTTCGGCGAGGTCGCGCTGCAGGCTCGAGTGGGCACTGCGCAATTCGGTGCCGAGGTCGGCGGCTTTGGCCATGACCTGCTTGCTCGTGAGACCGAGCAGTTTGGCGAGTGCGTGCACGCGCATCTTCGGCGGCAGCACCACGGTGCCCTCATCGATGGAAGTGTCGTTCGGCGGCGCTTGTTCGGCCACGTAGGTCTCCTCGGGCCCCCGGGCGCGTCCATCCTCGATCTCGAGCGATGTGACGCGGCCACGCGGGGGCGCTGTCTGTGTGGGCTCGCACCGGGAGGCGCGAGATGTGCGGTCTCGCATCGCACGGTCGTCCGGTGCCCGTTTTCACTGCACGGCCGAGCGGTGCCTGGCTGGATCGCGGATCGAGCGCCGGTGCATCCAGCGTGCCACCGGGCGAGGTGTCTCCTGCGTCCCCGGTCACAGCGATGTCGGGCATCGATCCGTGATGTCGTTCGGTCGTTCCGCAACACTCCGAAGCGGGGCGACCTACCTCAGTATCCCACACAGAGGTCCGTGAATACGCCAACGGCGCCCCGAAGGGCGCCGTGGCACGTAGGTCGACGGACGGATCAGGACCCGGCGAGGGCCGGGAACCACAGAGCGATTTCACGCTCGGCCGACTCCACCGAGTCGGAACCGTGCACCAGGTTCTCGCCGGCGTCGAGCCCGAGATCACCGCGAATCGAGCCAGGTACGGCCTTCTCGACGGGGTCGGTGCCGCCCGCGAGCTGGCGGAATGCGGCGATGGCGCGGGGCCCTTCGAGGACCGCCGCGACCAGCGGCCGCGAGGTGATGAACTCGATCAGGCCGGGATAGAAGGGTTTGCCCTCGTGCTCGGCATAGTGGGCGGCGGCCACCTCCTCGGTGGCGGTGCGCAGCTCGAGTGCCACGATGTCGAGTCCCTTGCGCTCGATGCGCGAGAGGATCTCGCCGACATGACGACGGGCCACGCCGTCGGGCTTGATCAGTACCAGGGTCCGCTCAGTCACGCGCACAGCGTAGTGGTCAGCCCCGCTGCCCCGGTAGCAGGCCCCGCGCCTCGCGGTCCTTCATGTCCTTGCGCAGGTACAGGATGTAGCCCCACACCGCACTGAAGATCACGCCGACGATGCCGAGCGCGAGGTCGACGAAGAAGCCCAGCAGGGTCAGCACCTGCAGCGCGAGGTTGTACCGGAGCGCCCAGGGCCGGCCCTGCAGCCCGGCGCCCGCGATCATCGCGACGGCGAGGAACACGATGTAGCCACCCGAGAGCCACGTGAGTCCCCCGCCGACGACCGCGACAACCGGTAGCACCAGCAGGACCACGATGGCTTCGAGGACGAGCGTGCCGGCCATGACGCCTCGCAGCCCCTTCCACGGGTCCTTCGCGGGGGGCCGGACGGCGGAGTCCCGGTCCGGCGATGCGGCGGAGTTGTCAGCTGCCTCGCTCACGCGGGGTCCTTTCCGAAGAGAGTGCGGGCGGCGCCGGCGGTCACCACCGAGCCGGTGACCACGACACCCGCCCCCGATACTGCCTCACCCGGCTCGGCGACCTCCTCGGCGATGGCGACGGCGGTCTCGAGGGCGTCGGGCAGTGTCGGCGCGACGACCACGCGTTCGTCGCCGAACCGCGCCACGGCCAGGTCTGAGAGCTCGTCGACGTCCATCGCCCGCGGCGAGCCGTTGTGGGTCACGACGATCTCGTCGAACACCGGCTCGAGGGCGTCGAGCAGACCGGGCACGTCCTTGTCGGCCATCACCGACACCACTCCGACCAGCTTGCGGAAGTCGAACTCGTCGGCGAGGGCCGCAGCGAGAGCCTTCGCCCCGTGGGGGTTGTGGGCGGCGTCGAGGAACACCGTCGGAGCGCTACGCACCCGTTCGAGCCGGCCCGGGTTGAGCACCGAGGCGAACGCCGCGCGCACCGCGTCGGCGTCGAGCTGCCGGTCGGCGCCGGCCCCGAAGAACGCCTCCACGGCGGCGAGCGCGAGCGCGGCGTTACGGGCCTGGTGCTCGCCGTGCAGCGGCAGGAAGATGTCGGTGTACACCCCGCCGAGGCCTTGCAGCTCGAGTTGCTGCCCGCCCACGGCGATGCGCCGGGCCAGGACCTGGAACTCGGCGCCTTCGCGTGCGACGGCGGCGTCCGCTTCGACGGCCCGGCGCAGCAGCACCTCCATCACCTCGGGTTCCTGCTGGGCCAGGATTGCGACGGTGTCGCGGGGCACGAGCCCGTCGTCGGGTGCCTTCTTGATGATCCCGGCCTTCTCCCCCGCGATCGTCGCGAGATCGGGGCCGAGGTATTCGGTGTGGTCGAGCCCGATCGGGGTGACGACCGCGACCTGCGCGTCGACGACGTTGGTGGCGTCCCAGGTGCCACCGAGTCCCACCTCGACGACGGCGACGTCGACGGGGGCCTCGGCGAACGCGGCGAATGCCATGGCCGTGGTCACCTCGAACTTGCTCATCGCCGGGCCGCCCGCGGCCTGCGACTGCGCGTCGATCATCGCGACGTACGGCTCGAGTTCGCGATAGGTGTCGACGTAGGTGCGCGGGGAGACCGGCGCCCCGTCGATGCTGATCCGCTCCGTGGCCAGCTGCAGGTGCGGGCTCGTGGTGCGGCCGGTGCGCCGGTGCAACCGGGTCAGCAGGGCGTCGATCATGCGGCTCACCGACGTCTTACCGTTCGTGCCGGCGATCTGGATGGACGGATAGCTGCGCTGGGGGGATCCGAGCAGATCCATCAGCGCCGCGATCCGGGTCAGCGAAGGCTCGATCTTCGTTTCGGGCCAGCGCTTGTCGAGTTCGGCCTCGACCAGGGTCAGCTCGGCCAGGTCGACCGGCGACGGCGTCGCCGGGCCGGCCGCGGACCGGTCCTCGCTCACGCCGACCCCAGTTCCTGCAGGCGCGCGGTGATCCGGGCGATCTCCTCCTCCGCGATCTGCCTGCGGGCGGTGATCTTCTCCACGACCGCCGCGGGCGCCTTGGCGAGGAACGCCTCGTTGCCGAGCTTGGCGGACGTGCCCGCGAGCTCCTTCTCGGCGACCGCGAGGTCCTTGCCGAGACGGGCGCGCTCGGCCGCCACGTCGACGGTGCCGGAGGTGTCCAGTTCCACGGTGACGGTGGCACGGGACAGGCGCACCTCGATGGCGGCGGTGGCGGCGAACTCCTCCGCAGGCTCGGTCAGCCGCGCCAGGGACCGTACGGCCGGCACCTGCGCAACCAGGTCGGCGGCGTCGATCTCGGTGAGGCGTGCGGCGACCTTCTGCGACGGCTTGAGGCCCTGGTCGCTGCGGAAACGGCGGACCTCGGTCACGAGCTTCTGCAGATCCTCGACGCGACGCGCGGAGTCGGCGTCGGGCTCGGTGCCGGTGGCGTTCGGCCAGGACGCGACGACCACGGACTCGCCGCCGGTGAGGACCTTCCAGAGGGTTTCGGTGACGAACGGGATCACCGGATGCAGCAGGCGGAGCAGCTGGTCGAGGACGTTGCCGAGGACCGCCTTGGTGCCCTGCGCGTACTCGCTGCCGTCGGCCAGCTGCACCTTGGCGAGCTCGAGATACCAGTCGCACACCTCGTCCCATGCGAAGTGGTAGAGCGCCTCGCACGCCTTGGAGAACTCGAACCGCTCGAACGCCTCGTCGACTTCGGCGCGGACCTGCTCGAGCCGGTCGAGGATCCACCGGTCCGCGTCGGTGAGGGCGGTGCGCGCCGGGAGCTCGGTGACGACCGCGCCGTTCATCAGGGCGAACTTGGTCGCGTTGAACAGCTTGTTGGCGAAGTTGCGGGAGGACTGCGCGTGGTCCTCGCCCACGGCGAGGTCGCTACCCGGGTTGGCGCCGCGGGCCAGGGTGAAGCGCAGCGCGTCGGCGCCGTACCGCTCCACCCAGTCCAGCGGATCGATGCCGTTGCCGCGCGACTTGGACATCTTCTTGCCGAACTGGTCGCGCACGAGGCCGTGCAGGAACAGGTCCTTGAACGGCACCTGGACGCCGGACTTCCCGCCGGCGGTGATCGCCTCGTCGTTCGCGACGTACAGGCCGAACATCATCATCCGGGCCACCCAGAAGAACAGGATGTCGTATCCGGTGACGAGAACGCTGGTGGGATAGAACTTCTCGAGCTCCGGCGTCCTGTCCGGCCAGCCCATCGTGGAGAACGGCCACAGACCCGAGGAGAACCAGGTGTCGAGGACGTCGGGATCCTGCTCCCAGCCCTCGGGCGCGGTCTCGTCCGGTCCGAAGCACGCGACCTCGCCGTCCGGGCCGTACCAGATCGGGATGCGGTGACCCCACCACAGCTGCCGCGAGATGCACCAGTCGTGCATGTCGTCGACCCACGCGAACCAGCGCGGCTCCTGGCTGGCCGGGTGGATCACGGTGTCGCCGTTGCGGACCGCGTCGCCCGCGGCCTTGGCGAGCGCATCGACCTTGACCCACCACTGCATCGACAGCCGGGGCTCGATTGTCTCGCCGCTGCGCTCGGAATGACCGACGCTGTGCAGGTAGGGACGCTTCTCGGCGACGACCCGGCCCTGCTCGGCCAGCGCCTCGCGCACCCGGACCCGCGCCTCGAACCGGTCCATGCCGTCGAATCGTGTTCCGGTGTCGGCGATCCTGCCGGCCTTGTCCATGATGGTGGGCATCGGCAGGTTGTGCCGCACGCCCATCTCGAAGTCGTTGGGATCGTGGGCGGGGGTGATCTTCACGGCGCCGGTGCCGAATTCGGGGTCGACGTATTCGTCGGCGATCACGGGGATACGCCGGCCGGTGAGGGGATGCTCGAGGGTGGTGCCGACCAGGTGCTGGTAGCGCTCGTCGTCCGGGTGCACCGCGACGGCGGTGTCACCGAGCATGGTCTCGACCCGGGTGGTGGCGACGATCACGTGCGGCTCGTCGTCGTCCAGGGAGCCGTAGCGCAACGAGACGAGTTCGCCCTCGACCTCCTCGAACTTGACCTCGATGTCGGAGATCGCGGTCTGCAGCACGGGCGACCAGTTCACCAGTCGCTCGGCGCGGTAGATCAGCCCGTCGTCGTAGAGCCGCTTGAACATCGTCTGCACGGCCCGCGAGAGACCCTCGTCCATGGTGAACCGGTCGCGGGACCAGTCGACGCCGTCCCCGATGCGGCGCATCTGCCCCTGGATGGTGCCGCCGGATTCGCGCTTCCAGTCCCAGACCTTCTCGACGAACAGTTCGCGACCGAAGTCCTCCTTGGTCTTCCCGTCCACCGCGAGTTGCTTCTCGACGACGGTCTGGGTGGCGATGCCGGCGTGGTCCATGCCGGGCAGCCACAGCACCTCGTAGCCCTGCATGCGTCTACGGCGCGAGAGCGCGTCCATGAGGGTGTGGTCGAGTGCGTGACCCATGTGCAGGCTGCCGGTCACGTTCGGCGGTGGCAGCACGATCGAGTAACCGGGCTTGTCGCTGGACGGATCGGCGGCGAAGTAACCGGCGTCCACCCAGCCCTGGTACAGCTCGTCCTCTACGGCGCTGGGGTCCCAGCTCTTGGGGAGGGCGTCGGCGGGGTTCTGGTGGTTCTCTGGCGCACTGGTCACCCCGCAATCGTAGTCAGCGGAGGCAAACCGCCTGCACACGCCCCACGTGCCCGGATCGGGCCTGCTGGACTGCGGATCACGGGTACGGCACCGTGGCAGACGTGAACGAGTTCCGCTTCGCCACGAACGTCTTCACCCTGGAGTCGGCCGGCGCGTTCGCCGGCCGATGCCGCCGCATCGAGGCGCTCGGGTACGACACGCTGTTCGCCGCGGACCACCTGGGGGTCGTCGCGCCGTTTCCCACGCTCGTCGCCGCGGCGCAGGCGACCGAGCGGTTGCGAGTGGGCACGCTCGTCCTCAACGCTCCGTTCTGGAACTCGGAGCTGTTGGCCCGCGACGTCGCGACCACCGACGTCCTCACCGGTGGCCGGCTCGAACTCGGCCTCGGCGCCGGGCACATGAAGTGGGAATTCGACGAGGCCGGCATCGGCTGGGATCCGATCGGCCGCCGCGTCGATCGGCTCGAGGCCCTGATCGAGGGTCTGGGGCGCCGCTTCGCGGAGGGCGGGTACCCACAACAGGCCGAGCTGCGCGCCGGCCTGGACCTGGCACCGCTGCAGCCGGTCCAGCGGTGCGGGTTCGGCGGCACCGGTCCCCCGCTGCTGATCGGCGGTACCGGGGACCGGGTGCTGCAGCTGGCGGCCGAGCGCGCCGACATCGTGGGGGTGGCCGGTGCCGTGCAGGTGCCGGGACAGGCGCCCGGGGTGCTGCGCATCGCGACGGCCGCCGAGGCCGACGAACGCGTGCGGTTCGCCCGCGAGCGCGCCGGCGCCCGCGCGGACCGCCTCGAGTGGCAGGTGCTGGTCCAGGCGGTCGTGGTGACCGACGACCGAGAGGCCGCGGCGCGGGCACTGCTCGAGCGCTTCGGTCCGATGACGAGCGTCGAGGAACTGCTGGACACGCCGTTCGCACTGATCGGCACGGTGGAACGGATGGCCGATCAGGTCCTGCGCGACCGCGACCGCTACGGCTTCACCTACTACACCGTCCACGGGCCGTACCTCGAGGCGTTCGCCCCGGTGCTCGAGCGGGTGCGGACGCTGGGCGGGTGAGCGTCGCCCCCGACGGAGATGCCGTTCGACTCCCGCGCCGCGCACCGCCGGGATCCGCGTCAGCCGAGCACCTCGGGCAGTTCCCGGGGACGCGCGAGCACGTGCTCCGCGAGGAACGCCTCGACCACCTCGTACCAGATCTTCGCGTGCTGGGGGCCGAGCACCCAGTGGTTCTCGTCGGGGAAGTAGAGGAAGCGATGCACGGTGGAGCCGTCCTCGGCGGCGGGTGCCCCCGACTCGGAGAGCAGTTCGTACCACAGTCGCAGCCCCTCCCCGATCGGCACGCGATAGTCCTTGTCGCCGTGGATCACCAGCATGGGAGTGACGATGTCGGCGACATACAGGTGCGGTGAGTTCTCCACCGCCATCTCGGGGGTCATCTCCCGCGCCCAGTACCAGGCCGAATCCGTGGTGGGTCCGAACTGGTCGAGAGCCCACAGGCTCGCGTGGGTGACGATCGCCCGGAACCGGTCGGTGTGCCCGGCCACCCAGTTGGCCATGTACCCGCCGAAGGAGCCGCCCATCGCGGCGGTGCGGTCGGCGTCGATCTCGGGGAGCTCGATCGCGGCATCGGTCAGCGCCATCAGGTCGGTGTAGGGCTCCTTGCCCCATCTGCCCCACCCGCGCCGGACGAAGTCCTGCCCGTAGCCGGAGGACAGGGCGGGGTCCGGGAGCAGCACGGCGTAGCCGCGGGCGACGAGAAGCCACGGGTTCCATCGCCACGACCAGGTGTTCCAGGAGCTGAGGGGGCCACCGTGGATCCACAGCAGCAGCGGTGCGGGGGCGTCGGGGTCGGCGGTGGCCGGCAGGGCCAGCCAGGCCCGCAGCGGGGTGCCGTCGGCGGCGGCAGTGGTCAGTTCCGTGAGGCGGCCGGGGAGGTCCGGCAGCTCGGCGGGAGCGCGCAGAACGGTGACGGCGCCGGAGCCGTCCAGCGGGATCCGCACCGGGTGCGGCGGAGCGTCGTAGGCCGCACGCAGGGCGTAGACGCACGTTCCGTCGGGTGCGACGCGCAGGTCGGTGTAGGCGGCCGGGTCGGTGGTCAACGGGGTGGGGACGTCGGCCCACAACGCGACCTGGAAGATCGGCGCGCGGCCGTGCTCGTCGGCGGTCACGAGCAGCGCCCCGGAGTCGGGACGCCAGACGACCGACGTCGGCCACCGGTCCCATCCGGGCACCAGAACCGTCGTGTCTCCGGATCGAAGATCGAACAGCCGCAACGTGGTTGTCGGCGCGGTCTCGGGATCGGAGTGTGTCTCGTGCAGGAATGCGATCCGGGTGCCGTCCGGCGAGATCGCGGGGGCGAACACGTCGGCGGTCTCGTCGTCGACGAGGACCGTGCGCAGTCCGGTGTCCGTGTCGATGCGCACCAGGGTGGTGCGGCGGGAGGCGAGCGGCCCGGGGACCGACCAGGTGGTGACGACGAACGTGCCGTCCGGGGCGAGGTCGAGGGTGGCCTCGCGCAGCGCGCCCCCGGGTCCGGGAGTCAGGTCCGACAGGGGCGGGTGGAGGCCGTCCGCGAGGGCGAGCAGGTGCGGCTCGGCCGGGCCGAGGTCGTGATCCCAGTGCCGGATCGGGTATCCGGTGTGCAGCACGGCGGAGATCTTGTGCTTCCTGCGGGCGTCCCGGATCCGTTCGTCGTCGCCGTCGGTACGGCCGAGCACGTCCGCCGTCACCACGATCCGGTCGGCGGCCCGCGCCGCGTGCACTGCGCGTACCCCGCCCTTGCGGGACACGACGCGCTGCGCTTCGCCACCGGCCGCCGGCAGCCGCCACAGTGCGACCGGGGCATCGTCGCCGTCCGTCCCGTCGGCCCGGGCCGCGGTGAACAGCAGGTCACCGGTGGCGGTGAAGACCGGGTTCGACTCGCCCTTCGCACCCCACGTGAGCCGCCGGGCGGGCTCCTGTCCGTGCGGGTCGACCTCCCACAAGGCCCCGACGTACCCGGTCCCCTCCTCGTCCAGGGTGGACTGGGCGATCACGACACGGGTCCCGTCCGGCGACAGCGCGAGCGCGGTGACGCGCGGGAGAGCGAGATAGTCGTCGAGGTCGTCGAATGCGGTCATGGTGCCCGAGGGTAGTGCGCGCCGGGGGCGTCACCGGGGAGCCGACACGGCCGTTTCGGACGGCGAATGCCCCTGCCGACCGGCACTGTGGTCTGCGCCGTCGCCGGCGCCGCGTGGGCGCTGCCCCCACGGTCGGACTCCTGGCGCCGCGTCACATGCGCGGTTGCCTCATCGCATCACCGGCAGGATCCGCGCGCCCGACCGGCCCGATGCCGCTTCGATGAAGTCCCGCGCGTCCGGGACGGCGGCGAGCACGTTGCGGGTGCGTTCGAGTGCCTCCGATTCGGGCGGCGGTCCGCCGACCGTGTCGACGACGTCGAGCAGGTGGACGGTCGTTTCGAGGATGGCCAGGTCGAGGAGTGCGCCGAGCGTCACCGAGCCCAGCAGAGGGTGTGGGACGACGGTCTCACGATCGAGGCCGGTCAGGCGATCGAAGGCCTGCGGCAGTTCGACGGCGAATCGCTCGACGAGCGTCTCCCGGCCGGCGTCGGTGGCGGCGCGGCGGACCATCTCGGCGATCCGTCGGTGCATCGGTTCGGCGGCGACCGGGTCGGCGTTGAAGACGCGGAGCATCTCCGCGGCGCTGGTGACCTTCGCCGTGCCCTCGGGCGCGGGGTCGGCCAGCAGGGCGATCAGGGCGTCGGGTGCGACGTGGACGTACAGGTCCCGAACGGTCCAGCCCGGCAGCCGGGTCGGGGCCGTCCACTGCTCGTCGCTCAATGCCCGGGCCCGTTCGGCCCAGGAGCGCCACAGCCGGATCAGCAGGGCTCGATCCCGGTCGAAGGTCGATGTCACCGCTCCCCCTCGTTCGGTCACCCGCGCGGCGGCCTCGGCCGGTGGGTGGTCGTCTTCCTGATGCTCCCGTCGGTGTCGTAGTAGGTCCACTCACCGGTCTTCCTGCCGTGCTCCCAGTGTCCGCTGTCGACGAGTGTCCCCGCCGCCGTCCAGCGTTCCCAGTAGCCGTGCTTGTCACCGTGGGCGAACCCGCCGCGCTGCAGCAGACCACCGGTGGCGCGGTACCAGGTCCAGGGACCGTGCAGGACGCCGCGGTCGTAACCACCCTCGGAACGTAGCGCCCCACCGGCGGAGAAGTGCCGCCACGTTCCGTGACGCTCGCCGTCGACGTAGGTGCCCACCATCAGCCCGCCGTGCGGGTCGGGCTCCGCCCATTCGCCGGTCTTGCGGCCGTGACCGTCCACGGCGTTCGGGCGCTCGAGGGGCGCGCTCACGTCGTGCCCCCGACCCGGGCCGGGGCTTCGCATACGCCGCTCGGTCCTGTGGCTGTCCGCGAGACATCACTCACAGATACCGACTATATGCAAGCAACTGCTTGCATATCAAGGGATCGGCCGATTCATCGCGTCACGGGTTCGCGCCACATCTTCCATAGGGTCGGCCCTCCGTTCGGGACGGCGATCTCGCCGGTGACCCGGAACCCGAACCGCTCGTAGTAGGAGATGTTCTTCTCCTTGCTCGATTCGAGATACGCGGGCATCCCGTCGGCGTCACAGCGGTCCAGCCGCGACCGCAGCAGGGCCTTCCCGAAACCTCCGCCACGCGCCGCGTTTCCGGTTCCGATGGCGGAGAGGTACCAGTGCGGCTCGGCCGGATGCGCCTCGTCGAGCGCGCCGTCGACCTCGGCGCCGACGCGGGCCCGGCGCCCGAGCGCGCGGATCATCCCCGCAGTGACCAGCACGGACCGCCACCCCGTGGCTTTCCAGCGACCCGGCGGCGCCCACATGGTCGCGCCTCCGGCGGAACCGTCCGGCCCCTCGGCGAGTTCGAGTCCGCCGTGCGACAGCAGATGATGCTGCGCCTCGGCGGCGAACATGCGTGGCAGACCTCGGCGCCGGCGCTCGTCGTCGGGCCACATCCACATCATCACCGGATCGTCGAAGAACGCGTCGGCGAGGGTGCGGGCGAAGACCGGTATGTCCCGTCGGGTGGCCGGGCGGACGACAGGGGTCATGCGGACGAGGCTACCGGCCTCGACGGAGCATCGTTGCCGCCCAGCAGGTTTTACGTCGTTGTCACACAGCGAGAACCGCGCGTGTTTCGTTTTATGCAACACTGTTTCCCTGTAAGAAACAACCGAAGTGCGAGCTGTGAGGAAATGCGATGACCGAAACCGCGAACATCGTCATCGTCGGCGGCGGACTCGAGGGCCTGGCTGCGGCCTGGTCCCTCGCCGAGCGCGGCGAAACGGATGTCCTCGTCCTGGAACGCGGGACGATGTGTTCCGGCATGACCGGCAAGTCCAGCGGCATCGTCCGCTGCCACTACGGCGTTCCGTCGCTGGCCGCGATGGCCTGGCACGGCGTGCAGGTGTTCTCCGAAGCCGAGGAGATCTTCGGGGCCGACATCGGCTTCCGGCAGACCGGATACGTCGTCGGCGTCGGGCCCCAGAACACCGCCCCGCTCGCCGCGAACGTCGAGATGCACCGGGCCCTCGGAGTGCCCGTCGAGACGATCGACGCCGGCGAGGTCCGCCGCCTGCTACCGGGGATAGCCCTCGATCCCTTCGCGGCCTTCGCGTACGAGCCCCTCGGCGGCCACGGCGACGCCTACATGACCGGAATGGCCTACGGCACCCGCGCCCGAGCCCTCGGCGTGCGAGTGCGCCAGGGCACCCCCGTCGCCTCCCTCCTGCAGCGCGAGGGCGGCGAGGTCTACGGGGTGCGGCTCGCGGACGGCTCCGAAATCCACGCGGGCACCGTCGTGCTCGCAACCGGCGTGTGGTCACCGGCACTCGGCGCGACCGCCGGCGTGGACCTCCCGATCCGGGCCCAGCGGGAACAACTCCTGCTCGTCGACCAGGGCGAACCCACCCCCGACATCCCCACCTTCTCCGACCTGGTGAACCTCCAGTACATCCGCCGCGAGCCCAACGGAGAGCTGCTGGTGGGCAACAGCGATCACTCCGCGCCGGAGTGGGCGGACCCGGACGACTACGCCAATCGCGCCGACGACCCGTTCGTGGAAACCGCCGTCGCGAAGCTCGACCGGTTGCTGCCGGCCATGCCCGATCCGCGGCTCGCCTCGTCGTACGCGGGATGCTACGACACCACACCCGACTACAACCCGATCATCGGCCCGTCCCCGGCGCCGGGACTGTTCCTGCTCGTGGGCTTCAGCGGCCACGGTTACAAGATCTCCCCTGCCGTGGGCCGGCTCGCCGCCGACCTCCTGCTCGACGGCATCAGCAGCGACCCCGCCGTGGACGGCACCGACTTCCGGTACTCGCGCTTCGCCGAAGGCAAGCCCCTCGCCAGCCTGAACCCGTACGTCGGGGCCGGGGAGATGCGCTGACGAAACGAACCGCCGGACACGCCGCTGTACCGAGGCCCGGGCGGGGTATAGAACAGAAGGTGAGGCTTCGGCGCGGAAACCGGAGAAGGTACACGTCATGCCGGACGACGAGGATCTGTTCTCGGCCACGGGAGAGCCGGACACGGTTCTCCGCGTGTTCGAGGCGCTGCCGTTCGCACTCGGAGCGTGGCAGGGACACGACCACGTGTACGTCGCGACCAACGCCGCCTACCGTGCGCTGCTCGGACGGGGCGATCTCCTGGGCCGGCCGGTGCGCGAGGCCGTCCCGGAACTCGAGGGTCAGCAGTTCTTCGAGCTGCTCGACCGGGTGGCGGCGACCGGCGTCGCCGAGACCGCCAAGGAATGGCGCATGCAGATCGACACCGACGGCAGCGGCGTGGTCCGCGAGCGCTACTTCGACTTCACCGTCGCCCCCTGCCGCGACCCCGGCTGCGGCGTCGCCGGACTGCTCTTCTTCGCCTCCGACGTGACCGACAGTGTCCTGGCGCGGCACGTCGCCGAGGCCCGGGCCCAGCTGATGTCGGAGAAGTACGAACAGGCCCGCGACGCGGTGACGGTGATGCAGCAGGCCCTGCTGGCGCCGTCCGTTCCGGTCGTGCCGGGAGCCGAGGTGGCGGCGGCCTACCTGGTCGCCGCGGAGGACACGGCCGCCGGCGGTGACTGGTTCGACGCGTTGGCCCTCCCCGGCGGCGAGCTCGCGCTCATCACCGGAGACGTCGTCGGGCACGGCGTCGAGGCCGCCGCCGTGATGGGACAACTCCGGGCGGTTCTGCGCCAGCAGATCCTCGCGGGTGCAGACGTCGCCGGCGCCCTGTCCACGCTCGACGCCTTCTCGGCGCACGTCCCCGGCGCCCGCACCGCGACGGTGTGTGTCGCCGTCCTCGACACCGGAAGCGGCCGAGTCCGCTACTGCACGGGCGGGCATCCCCCGCCGCTGGTGGCGAGCCCGGTCGGGACGGTCCGCTACCTGCCTCCCTCGGGCGCGACGCCGATCGGAACCGGCTCGACGTTCCCCGTCGCCACCGACGCCCTCGCCACCGGCGACGTCGTGCTGCTCTACACGGACGGATTGATCGAGCGTCCCGGCCGGCCGCCCCCGGCGAGCACCGCCGAACTCGCCGAGCGGGCGGCTCTGAGCGTGGCCGGCCGCTCGTTCCCGATCCCGGACACACGCGCCCGGACGGTGGATCGGGTGTGCGGGGAGGTCCTCGAATTCCTGCTTCGGGAAACCGGATACAGCGACGACGTGACCATCGTCGCGGCTCAGCGGACGGCGATGCCGGATCCCCTGCACGTGCACCTGCACGCCGACCGGGAGGCGCCGAAGGCGGCGCGGTCGGCGCTGTGGCAGTGGCTCGTGCGTATCGGGGCCGACCATGCGGGGACCGTGGCCGTCGAACACGCGGTCTCCGAACTGGTGTCCAACGTCGTCGAGCACGCCTATCCCGGCACCGACGCCGAGCACAGCCCGGTCGAGATCGGCGGAGTTCTCGACGCCGACGGCTGCCTCCGGATCCGCGTACGGGACCGGGGCCGCTGGAAGACCCCCGCGACAACCCCGGAGTCCCACCGGTTGACGGACAGCCGCGGCCGCGGACTGACGATGGTCCGGCTCTTCGCCGACGATCTCCGCATCGACTGCGACGACACGGGCACGACTGCGACGGTCACGTTCCGGCTCACCCGGAGCGCCCGCGTCGTCACCGAGTTCACCGACGGCGCGATCGTCGGCCGTCCCGAGTCCTCGCGCGACTTCGCCGTCGACGAGACCGCACCCGGCCGCCTCGCGGTGCGGGGCGATGTCGACATCGACACCGCCCCCATCCTCAAGGGTCACCTCGACGTGGCGTCACGCGGCGGAACACTCTCGGTGACAGTGGATCTGAGCGAGGTCACCCATCTCGGCTCCGCCGGGGTCTCGTTGCTCTCGACGGCCCGTGAGCGTGCGGCCGGGCAGCACACCGCCGTGACCCTGGTGGCGCCGCCGGGCACCACCGCGCACCACGTGCTCACCCTGGTCGGACTCCACGGCCGGGCCGCACCCCGCGGGTGGCATCGCCGAACCCTCAGGCGACCCGGAGACGTGAACCCGGCACCGACGAAATGTCGATGCCGGGCGAAATCCTCGTCAGCTCGCGATCTTCCGTCTCCGGGACTGCACGTACTTCTCCCGCTCGGCGACCGACATCCCACCCCACACCCCGTAGGGTTCGCCCATCGTGAGCGCGTGCTCGCGGCACTGCTCGATGACCGGGCACCGATGGCACATCTCCTTGGCCTTCGACTCCCGCTGGTAACGCGCTCGGCCCCGTTCACCGTCGGGCGAGAAGAACACCGAGGAGTCGACACCGCGGCACAAGCCCTGCATCTGCCAGTTCCAGACATCGACGGTCGGCCGGAGGGGGTGAGGTGACAATGGCACGGGGCTCTCCTTGACAGCAGGCTCGCACGCAGTGCGAGCGGACCGGACGAAAGTCTGCGACCTTTCGTTCACTTCGATCCACGCGCCGCGACCCCCGCGAAGGGCCGGGTCTCGGTTCGTCGATCTCATGGACCGGGGAGTACCCCACGCCGCCGGAATTCATGCCAACAGAGAGAGAGATTTGTCGAAGATCCACGAAACTGGGGGCCGGACCGACCGCCCGCCCGGTCCCCGACCCGCATACCGCCTGTTCGCGGGGCGACGCGGCGGTGCCCTCCTCGGACCCGGACCCGCGTCCGGTCGCGCGGAGCCGCCGGGGACGGTCAGCGGCCGGCCATCGCCCGGAGCAGTGGGGCGGCGGGCAGCGACGCGAAGAGCGCCGCCTCGTCGCGCCACGACGACTCCTCGTCGAGGAACCGCAGGATCGGCTCCGCGGAGGACCGGTCGAACAGGCCCGCGAAGGCGCGCTCGAGCACGGCGGGCCGCTCGACGACGGCCCGCAACAGCCCCTGGTCGTACCGGGCGAACCGGGACGGGGCAGGGCGCACGTCGAAAGGATGCCCGTGCCGGGCGAGCGACCGCGCGAGGGCCTCACTGTCGCGCTGGATCCGCTGATAGGCATATCCGCTGCTGCCCTTGAGCATCCCGCCCGCGGCGCCGATCCGCACGATGTTGCCGCGGCGCCGCGCGGGCGGCCGCGACGCCAACGGCAGCCGCGCGGACTCGTCCGCCTCCACGACGTAGGTGTCCTCGTCCGCGCCGAGCACGGCCGCCAGGTACTCCCGGAGTGCCTCGTCGTGGACGGCGGTGCCGACGGGCCCGGCGTCGGGACGCGCGAAACACGTGTGCTCGACGAGGGCGCGACGGTCGTCGGTGGGCAGCACGTACACGAAGGACGCGGCCCGGCCCTGATCGGTGCGGAAGTCGAACAGGGTGGGGACGCCGGGATCGAACAGGGGTGCATCGGCGCGGATCCGCCACCCCCGGAAGTCCAGCCACGCATCGGGGCCCGTCCCGTCGCGCGGGTCACCGCTGTCGGGGCCGCGGCCGTCGAAGACCCACTCGGGGTGCAGTTCCGTGCCGTCGGACAGGCCGACGCGCGGACGGGCCCCGTCGTGCACCCGCGTCACATGCCCGGTGCGGAACCCGATGTCGCCGACTGCATCCGTGATCTCGTCGACCACCGGCACCAGATCGGCGCCGCGGACGACGCCGTACCGGTACCGGCCGAGACCGAGGGTGCGGGACCGTCCGCCGACGTGAACCCGGATCCGGACGAACCGCGCGGAGACGGCCGCGTCGAGGAGTCCGGGCCGGCGGGACCAGAACGCCCATCCGACTTCTCGGATGTCGCGGGCGCCGTCGTCGACGAGCACCACCGGACCGGGTCGCGCCGGGGCGGTGGCGAGATGGGCCGCCAGCGACAGCCCGCTCAGGCCCGCCCCCAGGACGGCGATACCGCCGTCGACCGGTTCGTTCCAGGCTCGCACGCTCGACCCTCCCCTCGCCGGAGCCGTCTCCTTCGTCACCGTACCGGCCACCGGGCACGGTCGTGCGGTCCTACGCGGCGTAGGTCCGTGTCCGTTCCCGCAGCCAGGCCATCGCCGGCCTGCGGTAGGAGTCGATGCCCTTGTACGCGGCGATCTCGGCGGGCAGTTCCTCGACGATGTCGGCGAGTTGCTCGGCCCACGCCGGGACCTGCGCGATCTCCTCGAGCGGTGCCATGTAGGTGCGGATGTTGAACACCAGCGCCCCCGTCATCGGCAGGCGGATCAGGTGCTCGAGTTCGATGCGCAGCTGGATGCGGCCCCAGTCGCGTTCGGCGATCAGCCGCGGCATGTCGTCCATCCACTCGGGCATCGTCTCGAGGCTGGTGTCCCGGCGCCGCGAACCGACCGCGGAGAAGGTCCAGTTCACCCGCCGGTACGGCCGCTCGGTGGTGAGGCGCCGCATGAACTGCTCGGCGCGGTCGGTCACCCCGTTCGGGGTCAGGCCGGGAACGGGCCGGTGGATCTCGTGCAGGCTCATGCCGATGTCGAACTTGACGGACCAGTCGGCGGACGACGTGACCAGCGCCGCGTCGAACCACAGGTGCCCGTCGCGCTCGGTCACCAGCAGCACGTCGTCGGGCAGCTGACACCCGATGAACACCAGCGGATGCTCCGGCAGGGTGCCCGAATCCCCCGGCACGAGCCATTGATCGATTCCGAGAAGGTCGTTGCGCCAGCGGTATCCGCCGTTCTCGACGTCGAGGTGCATGACGTCGGGAAACGAGGCCGCCATGTCGCGCATGTAGTAAAGCATCAGGTCCCAGCACGCCGGCGTCATGTGCGGCAGCATCTGCACGCGCCCGGGGTCGGCCTCGACGATCGAGCGACGCAACCGCATCATCTCGACGTACTCGTCGTGGCTCTTGCCCAGGTCGACGATGTGCTCGCCCCAGGCCCCGGCGGCGGTCTCGGTGCGGCGCGGCGCCGGTTCGACGTTCACGGCGTAACGGAACGTCCTGTCGCCCTCGGGGAAAGGCCACGGCAGGCAGGACAGGTCGCTGGCGACGGAGGTGGTCACGAAGGTTCCTTTCCGGATGGCGGGTCAGGCCACGGCGCCGAGGTAGGTGCCGTGATGTCCCGACAGATGAGGACGGATCTCGAGGTCCAGGCCGCACGAACCGCAGGCGACGACCGCCCCGGGAGCGGCGTCGACGGACTGGGTGGTGGCGCAGTGCGGGCAGAACAGCGACACTCCGTCGGCGGCGGTGACGTAGGTGGTCGTCTCACACGGCAGCAGGCCGGCGGTGCGCGCCGCAGCCGTCGCTGCCATCGCTTCCCGCCGCGGTCCGGCGATCAGCACGCGGGTACCGGCGCGAGCCTCGCGCACGAGCCGCGCCACCTCCGCAGCGCTCGCGTCCGGAACCACGGTGGCGACGCGGCCGGCGGCGAGCGCCTGCGCCGCCCAGGCCGTCACCGCGGCCCGCGCGTCGGCGCAGTCGCCGAGGCTGAACAGCAGGTGGATGCGCCCGCCCGGATCGATCGGGGGCACCGCACCGGTGACGAATCCCGAGTTCTTCACGGCCGCACACCTCCGAACTCGCGCAACCACTTCAGACCGGGTTCGCGGGTGCGCGTGATGCCCTTGTAGTCGGCCATGTCCTCGGGCAGTTCCTCGAGCACCCGGTAGAGCCGGTCGGCCCATTCCGGCACCAGCGCGATCTCCTCGAAGGGCAGCAGGTAGGTGCGGATGAGGAACATGATCGCGCCGGACGCGCCGAGACGGATCAGGTGCTGCACCTCGACCCGCAGGTGCAGGCGACGGCCGACGTCGTCGAGTGGGCCCTCGGCGAGCAGGCGCCGATCGCGTCCCCATTCGGGATACGTCTCGGTGGCCGTGTCGAGCCGGCGGTCCACGGTGAGGGTCCAGTTGGTGCGCCGATACCGTTGCCCGGCGTGCAGTCCCATGAGGAAGGACTGGGCGCGGGTGATCACCCCTTCGGCGTGGATGCGGGGCACGGGACCGTGGATCTGCAGGAAGCTCATCCCGACGTCGAAGCGCAGCGACCAGTCCGCGGCGAACGTCACCAGGCCCGCGTCACCCCACAGGGCGCCGTCGCGCTGATCGAGCAGCACGACGTCCTCCTGGATCTGCCGGCCGATGTACAGCAGCGGCGGCTCGGGCAGGGTGGCGGACTGCCCGTAGACGAACGCCTGCTCGAGGTCGAGGGCGCGGTTGCTCCACCGCCGGACGGTGCCGTCACGGTCGAGCGCGAACGTCTGCGGGTATGCCTCGGCCAGCATCTTCATGAGGGTGAGCATCGCGTCCCACTGCGCGACCTCCATGTGCCCGAGCGCCTGGAAGCGGCTCGGGTCGGCGTCGAGCACGCGCCGTCGTTCGGCGAGGTCGTCGAGAAGGAAGCCGTCCATGTCGACCGGGTGCTCGCCCCAGCCGCCGGCCGCCGTGTCCGCGCGGGTCCCGGCCGGCTCGACGTTGGTGCTGTACCGGTAGGTGTCCCGCGGGAAGGGGAACGGGAACCGCGCGACGCGTTCCGGGAGCACCTCGAATTCGGTTGCGGCAGTCACAGGTCCAGCTCCAATCGCTCGCCGCCGGCGCGGGAGACGCACGGCATCATGCAGTCGCCGGCGTGCTTCTCCGCGTCGGTCAGGTACAGGTCGCGGTGCTCGATCGCGCCGTCCGCCACCGGGATCCGGCACTCGCCGCACACCCCCTGCCGGCACAGGTTGGGCACCGGTACCCCGCGCGCCTCGAGCGCTTCGAGCAGGCTCACGCCGGAGTTCACGGCGATGTCGACCCCCGTGCGGCGCAGATGCGCGGTGAACGGGGTTCCGGGCTCGAGGTCGCCGACACCGAAGTGCTCGTAGTGGATGCGGGCGTCCGGCCAGCCCGCGCCGCGGGCGCGACGGGTGAGTTCGTCGATGAGACCGGAGGGCCCGCACACGTACAGGTGGGTGCCGAGCGGCTGATCGAGCAGGGCCGGGCCGAGTGCGGCCCAGAACTCTTCGGGGGTGTGGTAGGTGTGCAGGCGGTCTCCGCACAGTTCGCGCAACTCGCCGAGGTGCGGGCCGTCGCCCTCGCGGAAGGTGTAGTGGACCTCGAAGGAGCGGCCCCACTGAGCGGCGGCGCGGGCGTGCGAGAGGATGGGTGTGACGCCGATACCGCCGGCCACGAGCATGTGGTGACGCGCGGTGAGGATCGGCGCGAAGGCACTTCGGGGCCTGCTGACCTCCACGACGTCCCCGACCTCGAGGGCGTGGATCCAGCGGGAGCCGCCCCGGCCGGTCTCGTCGAGCCGCACGGAGATCGAGTAGCTCTGCGGTTCGAGCTCCGGACCGGTCAGGGAGTAGGAGTTGCGGCGGGGCCGGCCGTCGTCGTGGGCGCCGCAGGAGAGCACGACGTGGCTGCCCGGGGTGAACGACGGCAGCGGCGCACCGGTGGGGTCGACGAACCGCACGTGCCGCACTCCGGTGGCGACGGTGGCCACCTCGGCGACGGTGAGGGCGAGGGTCGCGTCGCTGCGCCGGACGGCCGTTCCGGCATCGGATACGAGGGTCATCAGCTTTCCTCCGCGTCGAGCTGGTAGCCGAGATATGCGCCGTGGTGGCGCGAAACGTGGTGGTACACGACGAGTTCCGCCGAACACGCGGGGCACGTGCTGGTCTGCCCGATCGCGGCGGTGGCGTCGTGGGTGTGTCGGCAGTGGGCGCAGTACACCGTGCGCGTGTCCGTGGTCAGCACCTCGGGCAGGATCTCGTCGTCGAGCGCCCCCGCGGCGACGGCCACGGCCCGGGCGGCGAGGACGGCGGCCTCGTCGCCCACCAGCACGAGCCGCCAGCCGACGCGGGCCGCGGAGAGCTGGCGCTGCAGCACCTCCGCGGCCGCGTCGCCCCAGGTGGCGGGCGCCCGTAGCCAGCTCACTCGCCGGCCTTCGAAGGAGGTCACCAGGCGGCGGGCGTGGTCGGTGGCGGCGTCGCCGAACGACAGGACGGTGACCGTCCTGCCGCCGTCGGCCACGGTCCGCTCCTCGTCCCAGCGCGGCACGCTGGTGGTCTCCATACAGACGCTCATGGCCGGATCCTTACGGCGCGAACGTGCGCTGGCCGACGTAGAACGCCAGGGCGCCGTGGGGGGTGGTGAAGCGGATCCGCGAGCCCTTGGGGAAGAAGATCGCGTCCTTGGCGCGGGCGATCTCCACCTGGCCGGTATCCAGGTTCTCCAGGCGGAACTCCCCTTCGAGGACGACCTTCATCTCGTCGTACTCGTACAGATAGTCCAGCGGGGCGTCGGTGTGCGCGAGCTTGAAGTAGCCCGCGGCCATCTCCGACCCCTCGGGGTTGGGATAGACGTCGTCGATGAAGCCCTCGGTGCCCGGGAATTCCTCGGTGGACATCTGGGGCAGGGTCTTCCAGAAGTCGGCGGTGACGCGGAATGCGGGAACCGTGGTGGTTTCTGCCATGAGTGCTCCTAGGAACGAGGCCGGCTGCACCGGCCGTGGGCGGGAGGACGGAACGTCGATCGCTGACGTGAAACAGACAGTAATGAGATGAAACGCACCGACGGTTGCCGACGCGTTAACGCGTGTAACCGAATCCTCTCAGCGTCAGGAACATTCGTTTCTCCCCCGAGCGGCACGGGCCGAGTCGGACCGTCACCACAAACTCACGGCGGCGTAACACGCCCGTCATGCATGCTATGTTTCATTGCATTCGACAGCGATTCACCTTATGAAACTTCGCAGCCGAACCCCAGGAGTCCCCATGACGCTCGAAGCCACCGACCTCCCCGTGATGCGTCTGCCCTCCACGGACGCCCCCGCCGATGCCGCCGGCTCCGCCGATCTCGCCGCACTCGCCCGCGCCACCGACACCCGCTTCATCCTCGCGGTGTTCACTAACCTCGCCGGCAAGCCCTGCGCCAAGCTCGTCCCGGTCGAGGCGGTCGACGAGCTGCAGTCCGACGGGGTCGGCTTCGCGGGCTACGCCGCCGGAGCCATGGGTCAGGTCCCCAGGGATCCCGACCTCGTCGCTATCCCGGATCCCACCTCCTTCACGCCGATCCCGTTCGTGCGCCCGGGCCTTGCGCTGGTGCACTGTGATCCCCACGTCGAGGGCAAGCCCTGGCCCTACGCCCCGCGGGTGATCCTGAAGGAGGTTCTCGGCAAGGCGGCCGAACGGGGCCTGTCCGTCAAGGTCGGCGCCGAGATCGAGTACTTCCTCGTCCAGCGCGACGAGGACGGGACGCTGCGCACCGCCGACGTGCTCGACACCTCCCGGCAGCCCTGCTACGACGCCCGTGACGTCACCCGCATGTACGAGCACCTGACCTCGATCTCCGCGGCGATGAACTCCCTCGGCTGGGGCAACTACGCCAACGACCACGAGGACGGCAACGGGCAGTTCGAGCAGAACTTCCAGTACGCCGACGCGATGACCACCGCCGACCGCGTCGTCACCCTGCGCTACCTGATCTCGGTGCTCGCCGAGCAGCGCGGCATGACCGCGACCTTCATGCCCAAGCCGTTCGCCGACCGCACCGGCTCGGGCATGCACATGCACCTGTCGCTGTGGCGGGAGGACGGCTCCGCCTTCCCCGACGCCGAGGACCCCCGCGGTCTCGGCCTGTCCGAGACCGCCTACGCGTTCATCGCCGGCATCCTCGACCATGCCTGCGCCCTGCAGGGCGTGATCGCCCCGACCGTCAACTCCTACAAGCGGACCGGCGCCACCGCGACCAGCTCCGGCGCGACGTGGTCGCCGCGGCACGCCACCTACGGCGGCAACGACCGCACCCACTACCTCCGCGTTCCGGACGGCAACCGCGTCGAGCTGCGCGGCGGGGACGGCTCCGCCAACCCGTACCTCGCTGCCGCCGCGACCGTCGCGGCGGGCCTCGACGGCATCGACCGCAAGCTCGATCCCGGCGCACCCGGCGGCACCCCGAACTCGGAGACGCTGCCGATGACCCTGCTGCACGCGATGGACGCGCTCACCGCCGACCCCGTCGTCACCGGCGCCCTCGACGCCGCCGGCCCGGGCGTCGCCGAGTACTTCGCCTCCCTCAAGCGGGAGGAGTTCTTCCACTGGCACAACACCGTGACCTCGTGGGAGATCGACAGCTACCTGACCGCCTTCTGACCCGTTCGGTCCGAACGGGCCACCGCGAACGACGACCTGTAAAGGAGAGACGACCCATGTGCGGAATCGTCGGGCTTCACCTGCGTGACGCCTCCCTCGCCCCCCGGCTGGGTGGCCTGCTGACCGGCATGCTCGGCCAGATGGTCGACCGGGGACCGGATTCGGCCGGAGTCGCCCTCTACGGCGACCCCACCTTCTCCCCCGCCGGCCACGCGTCGGTGTCCCTGCTCGGCGCCGCCCCGGACGTCGCCGCCACCGCCGGTGCCGCACTCGGCGTGACCGTGACCGCGATCGACCTGGCCCCCACCACCGTGCTCCACGCGCCGGTCCCGGCCCAGTTGCTCGCCGACACCGTCCGCGCCGTCGACCCCGGTGCAACGATCATCGGCTTCGGCGACGACGTGACCGTCCTCAAGGGCATGGGCGATCCGGTGGCGCTGGCCGAGCGCTTCGGGATCCCGGCCGCCTCCGGCTGGCAGGGCGTCGGCCACACCCGCATGGCCACCGAATCGGCCGTCACCGCCGCCGGCTCGCACCCGTTCGCCGTCGGCCCGGACCAGTGCCTGGTGCACAACGGCTCGTTCTCCAACCACCTGTCGGTCAAGCGCGAACTCGAGGCCGAGGGTGTGGCATTCGACAGCGAGAACGACACCGAGGTCGGGGCACGGTTCGTCGCCAAGCACCTCGCCGAGGGCGCCGACCTGGAGAAGGCCCTGCGTTTGCTCGGGGAGCGCTTCGACGGGTTCTACACCCTCCTCGTGTCGACGTCCGACTCGTTCGCCGTCGTACGCGACCCGATCGCCTGCAAGCCGGCGATCGTCGCCGAGACCGACGCGTACGTCGCGATGGCCTCCGAGTTCCGGGCCCTCGCCGGCCTGCCCGGCATCGCGGACGCTCACATCTTCGAGCCCGAGCCGGAGCGGGTCTACGTATGGCACCGCTGACCAGCACCGACGCTTCCCCCATCTCTTCGACGCCGGAGACGACCATGCCTGCCGAGACCCTGCCTTCCGAGACCCTGCCCACCGACACGCTTCCCGCCGACATGCTTCCCGCCGGCACGACGTACGACCTCGACGTCACCACCACGCGCGAACTCAACGCCGCACTGCAGGCCACCGAAGCCCCGGCCGCGGTGACCGTGACCAATCCCCAGGGCAAGCACGCCCTCGCGTGCGGGCTCGACCGGCCGATCGACGTGCGCATCGAAGGCCACGTCGGCTACTACGCCGCCGGGATGAACAAGCATGCGACCGTCACCGTCGCGGGCAACGCCGGGGTCGGGGTCGCCGAGAACATGATGTCGGGCACCGTGCGCGTCACCGGGGACGCCTCCCAGTCCGCCGGCGCCACGGCCCACGGCGGGCTGCTGGTGATCGAGGGCAATGCCGCCGCCCGCTGCGGCATCTCCATGAAGGGCGTCGACATCGTCGTCGGCGGCAGCATCGGCCACATGAGCGCCTTCATGGGACAGGCCGGACGGCTCGTCGTCCTCGGCGACGCCGGCGAGGCCCTCGGCGATTCGTTGTACGAGGCGCGCATCTACGTCCGCGGCACCGTCGCCTCCCTCGGTGCGGACTGCGTCAAGAAGGAGATGCGGCCCGAGCACCTCGAGGAACTGCGCGAACTCCTCCGGGCGGCCGGCTTCGACGCCGACCCCGCCGAGTTCACCCGCTACGGCTCCGCCCGCGGGCTCTACCACTTCCACGTCGACAACGCCTCGGCGTACTGATCGCACCGCCCGCACCGCATCCCAGGAGACTCCCATGACCTTCCAGCCCGGACTTCGTGAGTCGGCCACCTTCGACCGCAACGTCATCCACGAGATCCAGCGTGCCGCCGAGACCGGCATCTACGACATCCGCGGATGGGGCGCCAAGCGCAAGCTTCCGCACTTCGACGACCTGCTGTTCCTCGGCGCGTCGATGTCGCGGTACCCGCTCGAGGGTTACCGCGAGAAGTGCGAGACCGACGTGGTCCTCGGCGACCGGCACGCGAAGTACCCGCTGCACCTCGACATCCCGGTCACCATCGCCGGCATGAGCTTCGGGGCGCTGTCCGGGCGGGCGAAGGAGGCTCTCGGGCGCGGCGCCAGCGAGGTCGGCACGTCCACCACCACCGGCGACGGCGGCATGACGCCGGAGGAACGCGGTCAGTCCAAGCACCTCGTCTACCAGTACCTGCCGTCGCGCTACGGGATGAACCCCGACGACCTGCGCAAGGCCGACGCGATCGAGGTCGTCCTCGGCCAGGGCGCCAAGCCCGGCGGCGGCGGCATGCTGCTCGGGCAGAAGATCACCGAGCGCGTCGCCGGAATGCGCACCCTGCCCGTCGGTATCGACCAGCGCAGCGCGTGCCGGCACCCCGACTGGACCGGCCCGGACGACCTCGCCGTCAAGATCATCGAACTGCGCGAGATCACCGGGTGGGAGAAGCCGATCTACGTCAAGGTCGGCGCGACCCGCACCTACTACGACGTCAAGCTCGCCGTGAAGGCCGGGGCCGACGTCGTCGTGGTCGACGGCATGCAGGGTGGCACGGCCGCCACGCAGGACGTGTTCATCGAGCACGTCGGCATTCCCACCCTCGCCGCGATCCCCCAGGCCGTGCAGGCGCTGCAGGAGATGGGAATGCACCGCACCCCCGGTGGCGTGCAGCTCGTCGTCTCCGGCGGCATCCGGTCCGGCGCCGACGTCGCCAAGGCCATGGCCCTCGGCGCGGACGCCGTCGCCATCGGCACCGCGGCGCTGATCGCGTTGGGCGACAACAACCCCCGGTACCAGGCGGAGTACGAGAAGCTCGGCTCGGCCGCCGGGTTCTACGACGACTTCCAGGACGGCAAGGACCCCGCCGGCATCACCACGCAGGATCCGGACCTGCAGGCCCGGTTCGATCCGGTCGAGGGCGGCCGCCGCCTCGCGAACTACCTGCGCGTGCTCACCATGGAGGCCCAGACCATCGCACGCGCCTGCGGCAAGTCGCACCTGCGCAACCTCGAGCCGCAGGACCTCGTGGCCCTGACCATCGAGTCGGCCGCCATGGCGCGGGTGCCACTGGCCGGCACCAACTGGGTGCCCGGCCAGGGCTTCTGAGCCGCTGCCCGCCTTCCACCGAGCGAATGTGCCTTACCGTCGGCCTGTCCGACGGTAAGGCACATTCGCTCGTTCCGTGTGCCTGCCCCTCGCACGATCGTCCACTGTCGGGAAACAGCACGTACAGTGAGGACATGAGCAGCCCCGAGCGCCCCGTACTGTACGACGCGCCGGGCCGGGAGGTCCCGCGGGACACCCCGACCGGGGTGGACCTGGAACGCGCCATCGCACAGGAGGTCCGCAAGTTGCGGATCGCCAGCGGGCTCTCCGTGGGCGACATGGCCGCGAAGGTGGGCATCTCCAAGGCGATGCTGTCGAAGATCGAGAACGCCCAGACGTCGTGCAGCCTCTCGACCCTCGCCCGCCTGGCCGCAGGTCTCGACGTACCGGTGACGTCGCTGTTCCGCGGCGCCGACGCGCAGCGCGAGGCGGTGTTCGTCAGGGCCGGCCAGGGCGCGGAGATCGTCGGCCGCGGCACCCGCGTCGGACACCACTACGAGTTGCTCGGCACGCTGCGGGGCCAGCACAAGCGGCTCGAGCCCGTGCTGGTGACGCTCACCGACGCGAGCGAGGTCTTCCCGCTGTTCCAGCATCCGGGGACCGAGCTGCTCTACATGCTCGAGGGCGAGATGGTCTACGGGCACGGCGAATCCGAGTACCGGCTCCAACCCGGCGACGCCCTGCTGCTCGACGGCGAGGGCATCCACGGGCCGAACGAGCTCGTCACCCTGCCCATCCGGTTCCTCGCGGTCACCGCGTACCCGGACAAACACCAGGACTGATCCCGCTCTCCACCACGAGCGGGGGGTTTCCGCGTCGAGAGGGACACCGCCGCGGTGCATCGCGGGTGCAGGCAGCGGTAACCGCCCCCTCGTCGCGAGAATCTCCCGCTCGACGACGAACGAGGCCCCCGCCGTAGCGGGGGCCTCACCCGTTGTCGGTCCTCGGTCAGAGCTTCTCGGCTGCCGCCTTGGACGTGAGTGCCGTCGCCGCCTCCGCGACCGACGCCGCCTCCGTACGGGACGTGCCGGTGAAGCCCACCGCGTCGAGCACGTACGCGGTTTCGCCGTGCACGACGACGTCGAGGCCTTCGTATTCGGTCTCCGGGTCGACGCGCAGGCCCATGACCAGGTCCAGACCCTTGGCGATGATCCAGGTGACCGCGAAGGAATAGGCCAGCACCGCGAGCACGGCGACGGTCTGGGTGCCCAGCAGACCGAATCCGCCGCCGTAGAAGAGCCCGGTGGCACCGCTCGGCGCCGCCGGCACGGCCAGGAATCCGATGAGAATCGTGCCCAGGACACCGCCGACGAGGTGGATGCCCACGACGTCGAGCGCGTCGTCGTAGCCCAGGCGGAACTTCAACGAGATCGCGAAGCAGCACAGCGCGCCGGCCAGGGCGCCGACGACGAGCGCGCCGATCGGCGAGACGGCCCCGCAGGCCGGGGTGATCGCGACGAGGGCGGCGATGAGGCCGGACGCCGCACCGAGGGTGGTGGCGTGGCCCTCCCGCAACCTTTCGACGATCAGCCAGCCACAGATGCCGGCGCACGCCGCGGCGAGGGTGTTGAGCACCACGACGGAGGCGCTGTTGTTCGCGGCGAGCGCGGAACCGCCGTTGAAGCCGAACCAGCCGAAGAACAGGATGCCGGCACCGAGAACGGTCAGCGGAAGGCTGTGCGGCCGAGGCGGATTGAGGAACGAGCGGCGCTTGCCGAGCACGAGGATCACCGCGAGAGCCGCGATGCCGGCGTTGATGTGCACGGCGGTGCCGCCGGCGAAGTCGACCGCGCCGAGGGTGTTGGCGATCCACCCGCCGACGACGGACCCGTCCTCCGAGTCGAACGCGAACACCCAGTGCGCGACGGGGAAGTACACCAGCACTGCCCACAGCCCGGCGAACACCATCCAGGCCGAGAACTTCATGCGGTCCGCAAGGGCGCCGCACACGAGGGCGACGGTGATGCCTGCGAACAGCAGCTGGAATCCTGCTATCAGGGCCGGGGGCAGCCCCGGTTCGGCCGGCGCCGCGAGCAGCTGGCCGAGCCCGAGATACTCGAGCGGGTTGCCGAGCAGTCCGGCACCGCCGAGCGAGTCTCCGAGCACGGCCGAGTAGCCGAACAGCACCCACAGGACTCCGACCAGTGCGAATCCTGCGAACGTCATCATGATCATGTTGAGCGTGCTGCGGACGCTCACCATGCCGCCGTAGAACAGCGCGAGCCCGGGAACCATCAGCGAGACCGCCGTGAAGGCCGCGAGAATCCAGGCGGTATCGGCGGCAGCGATTGCCTCTTCCATAGGTGTCCACCTTGTCCAGTCCCGAGGGATCGCCCCTCGTCCGTGTCGCGGTGACTGTCTTATGTTGTTAATCACCGTCACCTGAGAGTGAACTCGCTGTGTAATGTGCGTGGGAGCCGCCGGTGAACTTCGTGTAACGGCAGCTCGCGCCCGGAACTGCCACCCCCGATCGCTCGCTCGGCGGCAACCGGTAGCGTTCGAACTGGTATGCGCATCTCCCGCGGGTGAGGATGGACACATGACTCGACACGGTCCGCTGCACGACATCGTGGAATCCGACCTGGAGGTCACCGGGCCGAAGGACCACGCCGCCGGTGTCCCGGCGGTCCTGGTGTCGCTGAAGCGCGCCTACGAACAGATGGGCGTCGCCCGCACCGCCGCGACGCTGCCGCGTCTGAACCAGCGGCACGGCTTCGACTGCCCGGGCTGCGCCTGGCCCGAGACTCCCGGTCACCGCAAACCCGCGGAGTTCTGCGAGAACGGCGCCAAGGCCGTCGCCGAGGAAGCCACCCTGCGCACGGTCACGCCCGAATTCTTCGCCCGGCACTCCGTCGCCGAGTTGTCGCAGAAGACCGACTACTGGCTCGGACAGCAGGGCCGGCTGACCCATCCGATGGTGCTGCGCCCGGACGCGAGCCACTACGCCCCGATCGAGTGGGACGACGCGTACCGGCTGATCGCCGACCACCTGCGCGACCTGCCCACCCCGGACCACGCCGTCTTCTACACCTCGGGCCGCACCAGCAACGAGGCCGCGTTCCTCTACCAGCTGCTGATCCGCAGCTACGGCACCAACAACATGCCCGACTGCTCCAACATGTGCCACGAATCGTCGGGCAGCGCACTCGTCGAGAGCATCGGAATCGGCAAGGGCTCGGTGTCGGTGCCCGACCTCGAACAGGCCGACCTGATCCTCATCGCCGGACAGAACCCCGGCACCAACCATCCGCGCATGCTCTCCACCCTGGTGAAGGCCAAGGAGAACGGCGCGAGGATCATCGCGATCAATCCCCTGCCCGAGGCCGGGCTGCTCCGGTTCAAGGACCCGCAGCGCGTCGACGGCGTGCTCAGGCACGGCACCGACATCGCGGACGAATTCCTGCAGATCCGCCTCGGCGGCGACCTGGCCCTGTTCCAGGGACTCGGCAGGCTCCTGTTCGAGGCGGAGGACGCGGCCCCCGGCACCGTGATCGACCGGGCTTTCGTCGACGCCCACTGCGCGGGCTTCGACGAGTACGAGCGGCACATCCGCGCGGTGGATCTCGGCACGGTCGTCGAGGCCACCGGGCTGAGCGAGGAGCAGCTGCGCGCCACCGCCGCGGACCTGGCGCGCTCGCAGCGCACCGTCGCGTGCTGGGCGATGGGACTGACCCAGCACACCCATGCCGTCGCCACCATCGCCGAGGCCGTCAATCTCCTGCTGCTGCGGGGAATGATCGGCAAGCCCGGCGCGGGTGTGTGCCCGGTGCGGGGACACTCCAACGTGCAGGGCGACCGGACCATGGGCATCTGGGAGAAGATGCCCGAGTCGTTCCTCGCCGCGCTCGACCGCGAGTTCGGCATCACGAGTCCCCGCGCACACGGGTACGACACCGTCGACGCGATCCGTGCGATGCGCGACGGACGGGCGAGCTTCTTCATGGCGATGGGCGGCAACTTCGTCGCCGCGACCCCGGATACCCGTGCCACCGAGGAAGCGCTCCGGCGCTGCGACCTGACGGTGCAGATCTCGACCAAGCTCAATCGCAGCCACCTCGTGCACGGCCGCACCGCACTGATCCTGCCCACTCTCGGCCGGACCGACCTCGACGTGCAGAAGAGCGGCAGACAGCTGGTCTCCGTGGAGGATTCGATGTCCATGGTGCACCTGTCCCGCGGCCGGCTGCACCCCGTCAGCGACGAACTGCGCAGCGAGGTCGCAATCGTGTGCCGGCTCGCGCGCGAGTTGTTCGGCCCCGACCACTCCGTCCGGTGGTCGGCGTTCGAGGGCGACTACGACCTGATCCGCGACTCGATCGGGCGCGTCGTGCCCGGCTGCGAGGACTACAACACGAAGGTCCGCCGACGCGACGGGTTCCAGCTGCCGCACCCGCCGCGCGACAACCGCGAGTTCGACACCCCCACCGGCAAAGCCAACTTCAGCGTCAACGACCTCGTCTGGGTGCCCACTCCCCCGGGCCGGCTCGTCCTGCAGACCCTGCGCAGCCACGATCAGTACAACACCACGATCTACGGACTCGACGACCGCTACCGCGGCGTGAAGAACGGCCGCAAGGTCGTCTTCGTCAACGCCGAGGACATCACCGAACTGGGCCTGACCGACGGCGATCTCGTCGATGTCGTGTCGGAGTGGCAGACCGGGGACACGGTCGAAGAACGCCGGGTGAAGAGCTTCCGGGTCGTCGCCTACGACACCCCGCGCGGCAACGCCGCCGCCTACTACCCGGAGACCAACCCGCTGGTGCCGCTCGACCACGTCGCCGAGAAGTCCAACACCCCGGTCTCCAAGGCGATCGTCGTGCGGCTCGAACCGGCCGGGACGGACTGATGGGCCGAGTCACCGCCCGCCGGCCCGTCCTGCGGATCACCGCGGACGGGCAGGCGCGCCGGCCGGACAGCCTCGCGGTGGAGGAACCGCTCGAGATCCGCCTGGACGGCCGCGCCCTCACGGTGACCATGCGGACCCCGGGACACGACGTGGAACTCACCCACGGCTTCCTCCTCGCGGAGGGCATCATCGGCGGCCGCGAGGACGTCGCCGTGGTGCGCTACTGCGACGGGGTCGACGACACCGGCGCCAACACGTACAACGTGCTCGACGTGCAGCTCGCGCCCGGGGTCGCGGTGCCGGACGGGGCGGGCGCACGCAACTTCGTCACGAGTTCCGCATGCGGGGTGTGCGGGAAGGAGTCCCTCGATCAGGTGCGCACCCGTACCCGGTTCCCGCTGACCGACGGTTTCGCGGTCTCCGCCCGCGCCCTCACCGGAATGCCCCCACGGATGCGTCAGCGGCAGAAGGTCTTCCAGAGCACCGGGGGCCTCCACGCCGCAGCGCTGTTCACCCCCGACGGCACCCTGCTGGCGCTACGGGAGGACGTGGGCCGGCACAACGCGGTCGACAAGGTGCTCGGCTGGGCGCTGACCGAGAACCGGATCCCGTTGTCGGACAGCGTGCTCGTCGTCAGCGGGCGGGCGTCCTTCGAGCTGGTGCAGAAGGCCGTGATGGCGGGAGTACCGGCGCTCGGCGCGGTTTCGGCCCCGTCGTCGCTCGCGGTCGATCTCGCCGCGGAGGCGGGCCTGACACTGGTCGGCTTCCTCCGCGGCGACTCGATGAACGTCTACACCGGCACCGTCGCGTGAATCGACGGTCCGGACCTCAGCTGCAGACGGCCGCCGGCGCCTCGCCGGAGCTCACCTCCTCGACGAACGAGCGCACGTCGTCGTGGGCGGCCTCGAGCACGCCGCGGTGGTCGGCGCCGTCGTAGACCTCGTACGAGACAGGGGATCCATTGCTGCACAACGAGTTCGTGACCTCGTCGGTGATCTGGCGGGAGACGAGCACGTCGGTCGTCCCTTGCACGACGAGCGTCGGCACGGTCAGCGTCAGGGCTTCGGGTTCCTGCGTGGCGAAGTACTCGGTCAGGCGACCGACGTCGGCGCCGGGCGCGAACACCTGGTCCACGGGCACGGTTGCGGCCGCGGCGCGCACGTCGTCCATGCACCCGGTGCGCGCCGCCGCGAGCAGCGGCCGGGAGGCGTCGGTGAGCATCGCGTCGGCCGCGATGTCCGGGTCGGCGGCCTCGGCGCCGAGCAGCAGGACGGGCAGGAAGCTCAGCGCCTGCGCGATGCCCGGACCGCCGGTTTCGAAGTAGGCGGCCGTCTCGCTGGTGCGGCTGCCCGGCGCATAGGCGACCGCTCCCTGCAGTTCGAGCTCGGGGGCGCGCTCGGCGCCGTGCGCGGCGGTGAACAGCGCGGCGTGCCCGCCCTGACTGTGGCCCATCGCCGTCCACCGGGTGCCGACCCCGGGATCGGCTTCGCGTGCCGCCCGCACGATGTCGACGACGGTGTTCGCGGCGCTGTCGCCGTTCATGTACGGGTGGCCGCCGGGCGTGCCGAGCCCCTCGTAGTCGGTCTGCACGACGACGTAGCCGTCCGCGACCCACCGATCGAGCATGGCGGTGGTGCGGGACAGGTAGCCGTGGGCGGGCCCGCCGACCGTGTCGGCGGACGGTGCGCAGGCGTCCCCGACACCGGTGGTGCCGTGGGCCCAGCTGATCACCGGCCACCCACCGTCGGGCGCATCGCCCCGGGGGATTGCGACCGTCCCGGATACGAGGATCGTGCGGCCGGCCGCATCCTCGGACAGGTAGGTGATCAGGTCGGTACGCGCCGCACTGGGCAGTGCCGCAGCGGTGGTCAGGGGGCGGGAGCTGACGAGTGCACCGGGTGCGCGCTCGGACGGCGGCGGATTCGACTCCGAACACGCCGATGCAGCCACTACCGAGGACAGAGCGAGCGCGACGACGATGCGCCTGCCGGAAAGTCGGGTCACGAGTTCCTCCGTTAAGATGCTCGTATTAAATGGAAAGTTGAGCTTCTTAGTACAGTGGACGTCATGGTCGTGTCAACGGGTCGTCTCGCCCTGCTCGATGCCGCGGAGGAACTGATCGCGCACCGCGGCATTCACGGCGTCTCGGCGCGGGAGGTGGTCAAAGCCGCCGGTCAGCGCAACAATTCGGCCGTCGCGTACCACTTCGGGTCGTGGCACGGACTGCTCGACGCGGTGTGGACCCGGCACGCACCGCGAGTCAACGCGGAACGGGCCGCCCTCGTGGACGCCGCCCGCCTCGACACGCCGCCGCGCCTGGAACGGCTGGTCTTCGCCTACGTCCACCCCCTCACGACCGAGGTCGCCCGCGGCCGGCCCAGCTACTGGGCCCGCTTCAACGAGCAGTGGCTCGCCGTGGCGCCCCTGGAGTTCCTGACGATCCCCGCCTCCGGCGCGTCCCGTGCCGACTACTACCCGACCGACGAGTCGCTCACGGTGCTCACGTCGCTGTTCGAGGCGATCGTGCACAGTCTCGAGCTGGCCGAGGCCGAGGCCCGGCGCCGGGTCGGCCTGACGGTGCGGTTCGTCATCGGCTCCTACGCCGCCTGGGAACGCGCCCACGACGTGGGGGAAGCGCCCGAACTGGGAGCGTTCGAGTCGGAGATCGTCGATCTGGCCTGCGCGATGCTCCGCGTGCCCAAACGGTAGACGCCCCGGAGGACGCACCCGGACGTGCCGGTCAGACGGCGACCTTCTCCGCTTCGATCAGGGCGGTCATGTGCGCGAGCATCCGCTCCGCATCGGGCTCCACGCCGGTGAAGATGCGGAATGCGTCGACGGCCTGGAAGACGGCCATCCCCGCCCCGGTCAGCGTCGGGGCGCCGAGCGCCCGAGCCCGCAGGACGAGCTCGGTCTCGATGGGCCGGTAGACGACCTCGGCGACCCACAGGTCGGGCCGCAGCAGCGCCGGGTCGAAGGCCGTCCCGGGGTGGGTGGCCATGCCGACGGGCGTCGCGTGGACGAGGCCGTCGGCGGCGGCCAACAATCGGGGCAGCTCGTCCGGCGTCGCCGTACCGACAGCGGCGCCCGGGAACAACACGGTCAGCTTGTCGCGCAGTGCGGTGGCTCGCGCGAGATCGGCGTCGACGACGGTGAATTCGCGCACGCCGCGGGTGAGCACCGCATAGGCGACCGCCGCACCGGCTCCCCCGGCCCCGAGCTGGACCACCCTGTCGAGGGCGACACCGCCCAGACCCCGGTCGAAGTTGCGACCGAATCCCGACCAGTCGGTGTTGTGCCCGATCGCCCGGCCTCCGTCGAAGAGGACGGTGTTGACGGCACCGAGCCGGCTCGCCTCCGGGGAGAGGTCGTCGAGGTGCTCGATGACCGCCTGCTTGCACGGATGGGTGATATTCAGGCCACGGAAGCCCAGGTCGTGCGCGGAGCGGAGCAGCCGCGGCAGATCGGCCACCGCCAGACCCAGCACGTCGAGGTCGACGATCTTGTAGACGTAGCGCATACCCTGTCGCGCGCCCTCCGCCTCGTGCATGGGCGGGGTCAACGACGCACCGATGCCGGTTCCGATGAGGCCGCAGAGGATGGAGTCGGTCATGGCGGGCCTTTCCCAGCGCAATGTACGAACTAGTGAGTTACAAGACACAGCGTACGGCCACGGAGGGCGCCGGCACAACACCCGGTCGATAGGGTGGCGCCATGGCAACCGAGCAGACCACCGGCCGACGCCGCCGCAACAGCGACCTCACCAGGGAGAACATCCTCGAGGTGGCCACGGCGGAGTTCGCGGACAAGGGGCTGTCCGGAGCCCGGGTCGACGAGATCGCCGAGCGCACGCAGACCACCAAGCGGATGATCTACTACTACTTCGGCGACAAGGAGGGCCTCTACCGGGCCGTCCTCGAGAACTCGTACGGAACGATCCGCGCCCAGGAGCGGGAGCTGGACCTCGCGGACCTCGGCCCCGTGGAAGCCATCCGCACGCTGGCCGAGGCCACGTTCGACCATCACGACCAGCACCCCGACTTCATTCGCATCGTCGCCAACGAGAACATGCTCCGCGGCGAGCACATCCGCCGGTCGACCCGGCTCGCCGGCCTGGGGGCGCCCGCCGTCGACGTGCTCACCGGCATCCTCGAACGCGGCCGGGCAGACGGGATCTTCCGCGACGGCGTGGACGCTCTCGACATCCACCTGGTGATCAGCAGTTTCTGTGTCTTCCGCACCGCCAACCGGTACACCTGGCAGGCACTGTTCGACCAGGATCTCGCCACGGACGAACTGCGGACCCGGCACCGGCGGATGCTGGGCGATCTCGTGGTCGCCTACCTGACGACCGCGCCCGACTGAGCGACCCCGACGCCACGGCACACCGGCACGCCTCCCGAAAATTTATGAACTATCTAGTTCATACATCTTGCGGCGGGCGTGTGATGGCGCCTACATTCGGAACGACGCAGAACGAACCCGGGTTCGTATCTCGAACATCCCCCATCTTTTCCGCACAGGAGACGCGATGACCGCGCACACCCTCGACACGCCGGAGAATTCCGGTATGACGACCGCTGCCCGCCCGCACGACACCACCAAGGTCAAGCGCGCGGCGTCGTCGGCCTTTCTCGGCAGCATGCTCGAGTACTACGACTTCTACATCTACGCCTCCGCCGCTGCCCTGATCTTCCCGACGGTGTTCTTCCCCGACAGCGGGCACGCGGCACTGCTGTCCCTGTCGACCTTCGGCGTCGCCTACGTCGCGCGTCCCCTCGGCGCCGTGGTCCTCGGCCACTTCGGTGACCGGGTCGGGCGCAAGAACGTCATGCTGTTCACCCTCATCCTGATGGGTGTCGCCACCTTCGGCATCGGCCTGATCCCCAGCGCCGAGTCGATCGGCGTGCTCGCCCCCGCCCTGCTCGTATTGATGCGCATCTTCCAGGGCATCTCCGCCGCCGGCGAGCAGTCCGGCGCCAGCTCCCTGACCCTCGAGCACGCCCCGCAGAACCGTCGCGCATTCTTCGCGAGCTGGACGCTCAACGGCACCCAAGCGGGTTTCATCCTCGCCAGCCTGGTGTTCCTGCCCGTCGCGGCCATGCCCGACGACATCCTCTACAGCTGGGGCTGGCGCGTCCCGTTCTGGGGCAGCCTGCTCGTGCTCGTCGCCGCGTACGTCATGCGGCGCAAGCTCGAGGAGCCTGAGGAGTTCGCGGAGACCAAGAAGGCCGACGACGTCGCCAAGCTGCCGGTGGCCGACCTGCTGCGAACCCACTCCGCCAACCTGGCTCGCGTGGTCTTCTGCGCCTTCGTCGCGGTCGTGAGCACGATCTTCGCCGTCTTCGGCCTGGCGTTCGCGACCAGCGACGAAGTGGGCATCGCCAAGTCGACGATGCTCGCGGTCGCGATCGCCGCCAACGCCGTCGCCCTGTTCAGTCAGCCCGCCCTCGCCGCCCTGTCGGATCGCGTCGGCCGTAAGCCCGTCTTCGTCACCGGCGTCCTCGGCTCGGCGGTGTTCGTCTTCGTGTACTTCCAAGCCATCTCGACCGGTAACGTCGCGCTGATCTTCGCCGCCGGCATCGCCCTGATGGGTCTGCTCTACGCCGCACCCAATGCGATCTGGCCGTCGTTCTACGCCGAGATGTTCAACACGAAGGTCCGCTACTCCGGTATGGCGATCGGAACCCAGCTCGGCTTCGCCATCGCCGGCTTCGCCCCCGCCATCGGCACCGCGCTCATGGGCGGCGACCCGACGAACTGGCTGCCCGTCGCCATCCTGACCTCCGGCGCCTGCCTGGTGTGTGCGGTCTCCGCGCTGTCCGCGAAGGAGACCTTCCGCACCCCGTTGCGCGAGCTCGGCAACCGGATCTGACCCTCCCCCCAGGGACCGAATGTCACATCGCGTCGATCACATCGATGCGATGTGACATTCGGTCACACAGGTTCCGGCCATACGAGTAGGCCCCGGCACGTCGTGTGCCGGGGCCTACTCCGTGTTCCGCGATCAGGCGGTCTTGTCGCGACGCTCGCGCTCGGGCTTGCGCGGCACGATCGTAGGAAGCACGTTGTCGTTGACGGTTTCGGCGGTGACGACCACCTTGGCGACGTCGTCGCGGCTCGGGATGTCGTACATCACCGGCAGCAGGACCTCCTCCATGATGGCGCGCAGACCGCGGGCGCCGGTACCACGCAGAATCGCCTGGTCGGCGACGGCTTCCAGGCCGTCCTGGGTGAACTCGAGTTCCACCCCGTCCATTTCGAAGAGCCGGACGTACTGCTTGACGAGCGCGTTCTTCGGCTCCGACAGGATCTGCACGAGCGAATCCTTGTCGAGGTTCGTCACCGAGGCGACGACGGGCAAGCGACCGATGAACTCGGGGATGAGCCCGAACTTGATCAGGTCTTCGGGCATGACCTCGGCGAAGTGATCGGTGGTATCGATCTCGGCCTTCGACTTCACCTCGGCGCCGAAGCCGATCCCGCGCTTGCCCACCCGGTCCGAGACGATCCGCTCGAGTCCGGCGAAGGCACCGGCGACGATGAACAGCACGTTGGTGGTGTCGATCTGGATGAACTCCTGGTGCGGGTGCTTGCGCCCGCCCTGCGGCGGTACCGACGCCTGGGTGCCCTCGAGGATCTTCAGCAACGCCTGCTGGACGCCCTCACCGGACACGTCGCGGGTGATGGACGGGTTCTCGCTCTTGCGGGCGATCTTGTCGACCTCGTCGATGTAGATGATCCCGGTCTCGGCGCGCTTGACGTCGTAGTCGGCCGCCTGGATGAGCTTGAGGAGGATGTTCTCGACGTCCTCACCGACGTAGCCGGCCTCGGTCAGGGCGGTGGCGTCGGCGATCGCGAACGGCACGTTCAGCATCTTCGCCAGGGTCTGCGCCAGGTACGTCTTGCCGCAGCCGGTGGGTCCGAGCAGCAGGATGTTCGACTTGGCCAGCTCGACCGACTCGCCACGCGTATCGCGCGCCTTCTCGCCCGCCTGGATGCGCTTGTAATGGTTGTAGACCGCCACCGCCAGGGTCCGCTTCGCGGAGTCCTGCCCGATGACGTAGTTGTCGAGGAACTCGCGGATCTCGGCCGGCTTGGGCAACTCGTCGAGCTTGACCTCGTTGGACTCGGCCAGCTCTTCCTCGATGATCTCGTTGCACAGGTCGATGCACTCGTCGCAGATGTAGACCCCTGGGCCCGCAATGAGCTTCTTGACCTGCTTCTGGCTCTTTCCGCAGAAAGAACATTTGAGCAGGTCGCCCCCGTCACCGATACGTGCCATCTGTCAGGTCCCTACTTCCTCGTGAGCGTGCAACCGATCCCGCGACCGCCGACAGCGCCGGTCCGGGGAGCGGGCCCTTGGAACGACCGTACCCGGAGACAGCGACGGCGGTCGACCGGTTCCGGGCGATTCGGGCCATTATTTGTGCGCCGCAGCGGCAACGCCGCTCGAGCACACCGGCCCGGTCCCGGAGGCGCGCGGGGCGCACTCCGGGCCGGGCCGAGGCGGTTACTTCTGAGCCGAGAGCTTGCGGTACTCGAGCACGTTGTCGATCAGACCGTAGTCGACGGCCTCCGCGGCGGTGAGGATCTTGTCGCGGTCGGTGTCCTTGCGAATCTGGTCGGGATCCTTGCCGGTGTGCTTGGCCAGCGTCGTCTCCATCAGGCGGCGCATGCGCTCGATCTCCGCTGCCTGGATCTCCAGGTCGGACACCTGGCCCTGGATGCCGCCGGTGGCGGGCTGGTGGATGAGCACGCGGGCGTTGGGCAGGGCGAGCCGCTTGCCGGGGGTGCCGGCAGCGAGCAGCACCGCCGCCGCCGATGCGGCCTGGCCGAGGCAGACGGTGGTGATGTCGGCCCGCACGTACTGCATGGTGTCGTAGATCGCCATCAGTGACGTGAAGGAGCCGCCGGGCGAGTTGATGTACATCGTGATGTCGCGGTCCGGGTCCAGCGACTCGAGCACCAGCAGCTGAGCCATGACGTCGTTCGCGGAGGCGTCGTCCACCTGCACGCCGAGGAAGATGATGCGTTCCTCGAAGAGCTTGTTGTACGGGTTGGACTCCTTGACGCCGTAACTCGAATGCTCGATGAACGAAGGCAGGATGTAGCGGCTCGCCGGGGATGCGGGGGCGGTGCCCCCAGGTGCGGCAGCAGCTTGGCCGCCGAGCTGGCGCGGATCGAACAGGTTGGTCATCGCTTCTCCAGGAATTCGTGGGGCGTAGAGCGGATCGGGGGGCTCGGAACTAGTTGCCGGTGCCGCCGGCCTGCTGCGCCCGCGAGACGACGTGATCGACGAAGCCGTACTCGAGCGCTTCCTTGGCGGTGAACCAGCGGTCGCGGTCCGAGTCCTTCGTGATCTGCTCGACGGTCTGGCCGGTGTGCTCGGCGATCAGTTCCGCCATTTCCCGCTTGGTGTGCGCGAACTGTTCCGCCATGATCGCGATGTCACTCGCGGTACCGCCGATACCGGCGGACGGCTGGTGCATCATGATCCGCGCGTGCGGCAGGGCGTACCGCTTGCCCCGCGTGCCGGCCGAGAGCAGGAACTGCCCCATGGAGGCAGCCAGACCCATCGCGAAGGTCGCCACGTCGCACTCGACGAACTTCATGGTGTCGTAGATCGCCATGCCGGCTGTGACGGATCCACCCGGGGAGTTGATGTAGAGCGAGATGTCGCGAGTCGGATCCTCCGCGGACAGCAGCAGGATCTGCGCGCAGAGCTTGTTCGCGATGTCGTCGTCGACCTGGGTACCGAGGAAGATGATCCGCTCGCGCAGCAGCCGCTCGTAGACCGAGTCGCTGAGGTTGAGCCCAGCGGTGGCCGAGGTCATCGTGGGACCGATGGATGTCGCCGGATTCTGAGGAGTCACGGTACCTGCCTTCTCGTCAATCGTGGATTGCTGACACTGACAGTAACGAAGTGGGGCGGCACCGGATGCCCGGTGCCGCCCCACTTCGCTCAAAGCGGAAATTTCCACTCGGCGTACCCGGCGGAGGACCGTTGCCACGCCCCGCATGCAATCGCGCGGTGCGGCAACGGATCTCGGCCGACTACTCGGATTCGCCCTCGCCGCCCGGAGCCTCGGCGTCCTCGGACTCGTCGTCGCTCTTCGTGCCGAACAGCTCGGAGGTGTCGACCGTGGCGCCACTGGTGTCGGTGACGGTCGCGCGGTCGACGACGCTGCCGAGGGCCTTGCCGCGACGGACGTCCGCGTAGACGGCGCCCAGCTGGTTCGCCTGGCCGATCTGCTGGATGAACTGCTCCGGCGGAATCCCGTAGCGCTGCGCCTGGAAGAAGATGCGCTCGGTGAGCTCTTCCTGCTCGACGGTGGTGCCTTCGGCCTCGGCGATCGCGTCGAGCAGCAGCTGCACCTTCACGGCGCGCTCGGCGGACTCACGGGTGTCCTTGTCGAACTCCTCGCGGCTCGAGCCCTGCTCTTCGAGGAGCTCGTCGAGCTTGGTCTCGTCGTGATCGAGCGCGTGGATGGCGTCGTGCAGGGCGCCGTCGATCTCGGCCTGGACGACGGCCTCGGGCAGCGGCACCTCGACCGTCTCGAGCAGCACGTCGAGAACCTTGTCGCGGATCTGACCGGCCTGCTCGACCTTCTTGACCCGGGAGACCCGCTCGCGCAGGTCCGCCTTGAGCTCGTCGAGGGTGTCGAACTCGCTCGCGAGCTGGGCGAACTCGTCGTCCTCGGCGGGCAGCTCGCGCTCCTTGACACTGTTCACCGTGACGGTGACGACGGCCTCGTCGCCGGCATGGTCACCGGCGACCAGCGTGGTGGTGAACTCCTTCGACTCGCCCGCGGACATGCCGACGAGCGCCTCGTCGAGGCCGTCGATGAGCTGACCCGACCCCACCTCGTGGGACAGACCGGTGGTGGAGGCCTCGGGGACCGCCTCGCCGCCGACGGTCGCGGACAGATCGATGGACACGAAGTCACCGTCCTGCACCGGACGCTCGACACCGGTGAGGGTGCCGAAACGCTGACGCAGCGACAGCAGCTGCTCCTCGACCGCCTCGTCGGTGATCTCCACGGGATCGACGGTGACCTCGATGGTGGAGAAGTCGGGCAGGGCGATCTCGGGCCGGACGTCCACCTCGGCGGTGAAGACGAGCTCGACGTTGTCCTCGAGCTTGGTGATGTCGACCTCGGGCTGGCCGAGGACCTTGACCTCGTTGGCGGTCACTGCCTCGCTGTAGCGGGCCGGGATGGCGTCGTTGACGACCTGCTCGAGCACGGCGCCCCGCCCGACGCGGGCCTCGAGCAGCTTGCGCGGAGCCTTACCCGGCCGGAAGCCGGGCAGTCGGATCTGGCTGGCGAGTGCCTTGAACGCGCGGTCGAAATCAGGCTGGAGCTCCTCGAAGGGCACCTCAACGTTGATACGGACTCGCGTCGGGCTGAGCTGCTCGACGGTGCTCTTCACGGACATGCTCCTTCTGTCGTGCTCGTGTGTCGTTCTGTTCGTGCTCGTGTGTCGTTCGATCAAGCTGTCACCGGGTGCGCGGTCTTCCACCCAGTTCTTCCTGGTCGGGATGACAGGATTCGAACCTGCGACCCTCCGCTCCCAAAGCGGATGCGCTACCAAGCTGCGCCACATCCCGTCAACACCGGCACCCGGAACCTTCCGGGGACCCGCGGGAGAATCCTACGGCCCCCCGATTATGAAATCCAAAGCGAGGTTCGGTACAGTCTGTTCCTGCACGCGGCGGACCCGGAAACCCGGGTCGATCGCATGCATGGGGATGTAGCTCAATGGTAGAGCCCCAGTCTTCCAAACTGGCTACGCGGGTTCGATTCCCGTCATCCCCTCCACCGGACCGTCACCGGTCCCGCCGCTCCTCGGCGTCGGCGAATTCGCAGAACGCGGTGTACGCCCGCGAACCGTAGATCGTCGCGGGACCTCCCTGCATGAGGAATGCGACGCCGATCGCCTCGGCCGCCTCCTGCCTGCTCGCTCCGGCACGGACGGCGCTGCGCGCATGGGAGGCGATGCAGCCGTCGCATTCGTCGACGACGCCGATCGCGAGGGCGATCAGTTCCTTGGTCCTGGTATCCAGGGCTCCGGGAGCGAAGGCGGCCTTGCTCAGTGCGTTGAAACCCTGATAGACCTCGGGGATCGCCGCACGCAGCGCCCGGTGCTGCGGATTCAGTACGTTGAGGATTTCCTGGTAGTGCCCGTGCTCGCTCATGAGCCGACGGTAGACATCCACCCCCGGCGCGGGCATCGAATCGGCGGATTCGGGGCGTGTCACACAGCGTGCGAGAGCCGCAGCAGCCCGTCGATCTCGTCGGTGAAGGCGCGGACGAGATTCTCGGGATCGGGCACCCGGTCCGCGTCCGCCTTGAAGCCGACCCGGACCCTGCCGCTGTAGCTGAAGATCGAGACACCCAGGGTCTGCTCGCCTGCGCCGGGCACCCAGGCGAGCACACCGCGGATCTTCGTTCCTCCCAGGTACCGGTCGCCCGTCGGGCCGGGGACGTTGGTGGTGACCCCGATCGCCTTGTCGGAGAAGAAGTCCACGAAGAACCTCTCCAGTTCCGGGCCGGTACGCCCGATCGCCTTGATCAGGCCGAAGGTGAGGGTCACCTCCGGTGAGTGCTTGATGACCTCCATGCGCCGGTGGGTCTCGACGATGCGTTCGAGCGGAGTCGCCAGCGCCGACGGGTATTTGAAGAGCACCAGTGCGAACTGGTTCCCGAGTTCCTTCGGGAGGGGCTGGTCGAGGGGGCGAACGTTGACGGGCACCATCGTGGGTACGTCCTGCGGCTCGCCGCCGTGCTCACGGATGTACGTCGCGAGTGCGCCGGCGACGGCTCCCATGAGCACGTCGTTGACGGTGGTGCCGGTCTCGTGACCGATGTGCTTGATGTCGTCGAGCGGAAAGGGCTCGCACCACACCGCGCGCTTGGCCGTTCCCGGTCGGCCACTGAGCGGCGTGTGCGGCTTGGGACCGAGCACGAGCTTGTCCGCGATCCCGCCGGTGCGTTCGACCTGGGTGAAGGCGTCGCCCAGGACATGCGGGTCGAGCAGTTTGGGCAGGTCCCACAGCATGTGGGCGACTCCGGACGCGGCACCGGCGGTGGTCGCTATCGCGGTGCCGGCCAGTTTGGCCGCGCCCTCGAGGAGACCGGCACGGTGCTCGGGCTCGGTAGCCCCGGGGGCGTCGAGGTCACTGTCCGGAGTCTCGCCGGTCATCGAGAGCATCACCTGGTTGAGCGCGATGCCGTCGGCGATGCAGTGGTGGAGCCGGGTGTAGACGACGGCTCCGTGCCGGTATCCGTCGACGAGGTGCATCTCCCACAGCGGGCGGTGACGATCGAACGGCACCGGCATCCGCTGCTCGATGTACCGCTGCAGCGTCGCGTCGTCACTGCGGGGCAGGGTCGTCCGGATCAGGTGGTTGTCGAGATCGAACGCCGGGTCGTCCTCCCAGTGCGGCGACCCGATGTGGGTGCGCGGTTGCACCGGGCGTTGCCGGAAAGCGGGGTAGGCGTCGACGAAGCGGCGTTGCACGAGGGACACCACGCGCGACCAGTCCACGGGCCCCTCGAAGAACATCAGCGAGTCGATGATCATGAGGTTCTCGGGCCGGTCCATGTTGAGCCAGATGGTGTCCACCGGCCCCATCGCTCTGTTCACCACGGATGTCCCTTCTCGAGTGGGCGTCTACGAGTTTTTCACCGGCACGCGGACCGCGGAAGGGTCATTGGCCCTCGGACCGCGACGCGAACACCCCGCCCAGCTCGCGCAGGGCGGGGTGTTGCCGCGGCGGAGAATGCGGTGGAGGCGCAGTCTCGTCGAGGTGCGGTCAGCGGCGAAAGAGTCCGCCGAGGGTGTGTGCCTGCGCACCGGGGGTGGTGTCCTGGCCGCAGGTGCAGCGCTCGGGTGCGGGCACGGAACGCATGACGGCATCGACATGCTGGCCGCAGCCGCCCCAGCCGGTCTTCCCACAGTTCGGGCAGGTGACGGGGTAACACATGGGGTCCTCCTAGGGGTGACAGGGTCGGCGTCAGGCGCCGGCGGCGGCCTTCTGGTCGGCGATCCGGGCGTGGACCTCGGTCATGTCCAGCGCCTCGATCTGCCCGATGAGGTCTTCGAGGGCGGCCGCGGGCAGGGCGCCGGGCTGGGAGAAGACCAGGACGCCCTCTCGGAACGCCATGATCGTCGGAATCGAGCGGATGTCGGCCATCGCGGCGAGCTGCTGCTCGGCCTCGGTGTCGACCTTGGCGTGCACGATGTCCGGGTGCGCCTGTGACGACTTCTCGAACACCGGGGCGAAGGCGCGGCACGGACCGCACCACGACGCCCAGAAGTCGACGAGGACGATGTCGTTGCCGAGGATTGTGGACTCGAAGTCCGCGAGGGTGAGATTCTTCGTTGCCATCGGATGGTTCCTTTCGTTCTCGTCGGCGCCGGTCAGGCGGGGACGTGGGCCTCGGCCCAGGCGTTGTACCCGCCGAGCAGGTCCGACACGTTCTCGAAGCCCTGCGCCCGCAGCAGCGACGCGGCCACACTCGACCGCCACCCGCCGGCACAGTGCACCACGATCGGCTTGCCGGTGGGCACCTGCTCGAGCCGCGCCCGCAGCTGCGCCAACGGAATCGGCACCGCCCCCGGAATCGTCCCGAACTCCCGCTCCCCCGGATTGCGGATGTCGACCAACGCCACCGCCTCCGCGGCGAGCATCTCGTCGAGCTCGGCGACGGTGGTGCGCGGCGCGCTCTGCACCAGCTCCGCCAGCTCCGCCGGGAACACCCCGTCGTGATCGACCGTCAGATACCCCAGCGCGTTGTCCGACCCGATCCGGGCCAGCCGCACCGCCGCGTCCTGCTCCTCGCCCGGATAGGTGATCAACACGATCGGCTCCCCCACCTCGGCGACCATGCCGCCGGTCTCGGCGAACCGCCCGTCGAACCCGACGTTGACCGACCCGCGCAGATGCCCCGCCGCGAACTCGTCCACGCTGCGCGCATCGAGCACCCGGGTCCCGGCGGCCAGCTCCGCGCGCACCCGCTCCGGGCTCAGCGCCGGGATGGCCCGGCCCTGATCGAGCAGCGGATGCAGGCTCTTGTTCAACCCGGCATCGACCGAGAAGTACGACGGCGCCGCGGGCTGGCCCTCGGTGACCAGCGCGACGAACGCCTCCTCGCTCATCGGCTGCACCGACGGGTTGCTCACCCGCTGCTCCCCGATCGTCGAGGTCAGCTCCGCCGACAGGTTCTTCCCGCACGACGAGCCGGCGCCGTGCGCGGGCATCACGGTGACCTGATCGGGCAGGGTCAGCAGCTTCTCGTGCACCGTGTGGTACATCGCCCGGGCCAGGTCCTCGGTCGACGAATCCCCCAGGTTCACCAGGTCCGGCCGGCCCACGTCCCCGATGAACAGCGAATCCCCGGTCAGCACCGCCGTCGGCGTCGCCCCCGGATGCTCGCGCACCAGCACCGAGATCGACTCCCAGGTGTGCCCCGGGGTGGACAGGATCTCGAGGTCCACCTCCCCGAGCGAGAGGTGCTCGCCGTCGCGCAGCCGGCGGATCGGGTAGTCCGCCTCGGCGGCCTCGCCGAACCCGATCCACGCCCCGGTCGCCTCGAGCAGCTCGAGGTGCCCGGAGACGAAGTCGGCGTGGAAATGGGTGTTGATCACACCCTCGATGCTCAGCCCGTGCCTGCGCGCGTCGTCGAGGTACTCGGTGACGTCCCGGCGCGGATCGACCACGATCGCCCGGCCGGTGCTCTCGTCACCGATCAGGTACGACGCGTGCGACAGGCACTCGATGTAGTACTGCTCGAGAATCATTCGGTTCTCCCTCTCCTCGGCCGCGAAGACCGGTCGCGTTCTGCGTTGACCCCATCCTGACATATACCCCCCTGGGTATGTCAAGTACCCCCTGGGGTATGCGGGTGGAGTGCGTCACGAAGGCGACCCACGGCCTGTGTCCGCCTTGCATATACCCCCTCCCGTATGCTTATCATTGTCGCCGACATACCCCCCGGGGTTTATTGCCCACGGCGATCGCCCCTCGCGCGTTCGCGCCACCGACCCGAAAGGCCCCCATGACCGAGCCGAGCCCCGCAACCCTCGATCCCGCCGCCCTGCGCGAGCTCCTCGACTCCGGCAAGAACGTCCGCGTCGTGGACGTCCGCACACCCGGCGAGTTCGAGTCCGTGCACATCCCCGGCGCCTACAACGTCCCCCTGGACCTGCTGCGCGAGCACCGGGACGAGTTCCTCGCCCACCTCGACGAGAACGTCGTCCTCGTGTGCCGGTCGGGCCAGCGCGCCACCCAGGCCGAAGAGACCCTCCGCACGGCCGGGCTGTTCAACGTGCACATCCTCGAGGGCGGCATGACGGGCTGGGAAGCCAACGGCTTCTCCGTCAATCGCGGCGTCGAGCGCTGGGACCTCGAACGGCAGGTCCGCCTCGTCGCCGGCTCCCTCGTGCTGACCTCCGTCCTGGGCAGCATCGCGGTCCCCAAGCTCAAGTGGCTCGCCGCCGGTGTCGGCGGCGGCCTCACCTTCGCCGCGCTGTCCAACACCTGCGCGATGGGGATGCTGCTCTCCAAGCTGCCCTACAACCGCGGCGCCTCGTGTGATCCGCAGACCATCGTCGCCCAGCTGGTCGATTCGAAGACCGCTCCGGCCGAAAGGAACTGATCATGATCGCGCTGACCGTTGCGCTGGCGGTCCTCGTCGGCGTCACCCTCGGACTGCTCGGCGGCGGTGGATCGATCCTCACCGTCCCGCTGTTGGCGTACGTCGCCGGTATGGACGCCAAGGAGGCCATCGCCACCTCGCTGCTCGTCGTCGGCGTCACCAGCGCGGTCGGCGCGATCTCCCACGCGCGGGCAGGCCGCGTCCAGTGGCGCACCGGCATCCTGTTCGGCCTGGCCGGCATGGTCGGCGCCTACGCCGGCGGCCTGCTCTCGCGCTTCGTTCCCGGCAGCATCCTGCTGCTCGCCTTCGCCGCGATGATGATCGCCACCGCCATCGCGATGCTCCGCGGCCGCAAGAACAAGACCGCGGCTTCGGACGGCACCCACTCGATGCCGGTCGGCAAGATCCTCCTCGACGGCGTGGTCGTCGGCCTGGTCACCGGCCTCGTCGGCGCCGGCGGCGGGTTCCTCGTCGTGCCGGCCCTCGCCCTGCTCGGCGGACTGCCCATGCCCGTCGCCGTCGGCACCTCGCTGATCGTGATCGCCATGAAGTCCTTCGCCGGCCTCGGCGGCTACCTGTCCACCGTGCAGATCGACTGGCGCCTGGCGGCGATGGTCACCGCCGCCGCCGTCGTCGGCAGCCTCATCGGCGGACGCCTGACCTCCATGGTCGACCCGGACTCGCTGCGCAAGGGCTTCGGCTGGTTCGTCCTGATCATGTCCTCGGTCATCCTCGCCCAGGAGATTCATCCTCTGGTCGGCATCGCCGCAGCGGTACTCACCCTCGTCGCCGCCGGCACCACCTTCGCCTGCAGCCGCAGTACCCACTGCCCCCTGCAGCGACTCGGACGACGGACGGAAGCCGCCACCTCGGCCGCCTGACGGCCGCACAACCCGGACGAAAGTCACTATCGATACCACGGCCCGGCGCCTAGAGTTCGGAGTATCCGCTCCGGATTCCGCGCCGGGCCGTGGTGCCGTCCCCGGTCCGACGGTGCGGACGGAGCGAAACCCGATCGTCCCGGCGGCCCGTGTGAGAAGTTACCGAGATGAGCAACGCAGCCGACCGTCACATGCAGCAGACGGACTACCTCACCTGGAGCATGGAGCGCGACCCCGCGCTGCGCTCGACGATCGTGGCCGTCGTCCTGCTCGACGCCTCACCCGACTGGGACCGTCTGTGCGAGATGATGGACCGCGGCACCCGCGAGGTGCCCAGCTTCCGCCATCGCGTGGTCGAGGTGCCCTTCGGGCTCGCGCCGCCACGATGGGTCGCGGATGCGAACTTCGACCTGTCCTGGCACATGCGCCGGGTCTCGCTGCCCGGGCCGGCAAACTTCGACGACGTCCTGGAGTTCGCTCGGACCACGGCCATGGCCGCGTTCGACAAGGACCGGCCGCTGTGGGAGATGACGGTGGTCGACGGACTCGCCGGCGGTCAGGCCGCGCTGCTGATCAAGGTGCACCACGCGCTCACCGACGGAATCGGCGGTATGCAGATCACTGCGCGGCTGGTCGACTTCGACCGCGACGGCACGCCCCGCGAACCCGCCCCGGAACCGCCCGCCCCGGAGTCCCCGGACAGCCTGGACCTGGCCGCCGAGGCGATCGGCTGGGACTGGTCGCAGCTCCGCGGACTGGCGGGACGCGGGCTGGCCTCGATCTGGCCGACCACCCGGGCCGTCGTGACGAACCCGATCGGTTCCGCCCGTAGTGCCGCGGGGGTCGCGGTGTCCGTCGCCCGTTACCTGCGCCCGATCCTGCGACTGGAATCCCCGGTCATGACGCAACGCAGCCTCAGCCGCCGGCTCCACGTGATCGACGTGCCGCTCGACCGGCTGCGCGATGCCGCTCACCGCGGCGGCGCCACCCTCAACAGCGCCTTCCTCACCGCAGTCCTCGTCGGCCTCGCCGACTACCACCGCCGCCACGGGACCGACGTCGACGAGCTACGGGTCACGATGCCGCTGAGCATCCGCACCGAGCAGGACACCCTCGGCGGCAACCGGATCAACCTCGCGCGTTTCCCGCTGCCCGTGCGTTCCGACGATCCCCTCACGCTCATGCAGGAGGTGAACAAGATCGTCGAGGGCTGGCGGCACGAGCCTGCGGTGCCGATGGCGCAGGCCCTCGCCACCCCTCTCAATCTGCTCCCCCCGGCTGTCGTCGGCGAGATGCTCAAGCACGTCGACTTCCTCGCCTCGAACGTGCCGGGGTCGCCGGTGCCGCTCTACATGGCCGGCGCGAAGGTCGAACGGTACTACGCGTTCGGTCCCACCCTCGGCTCGGCGTTCAACGTCACCCTGATGTCGTATCTGCACACGTGCTGCGTCGGATTCACTCTCGACACGGGCGCGGTTCCCGACCTCGAGGTGTTCGACGACTGCATGCGCGGCGGATTCCACGCCGTCCTCGACGCCTGAGCCGCCGGTAGGCTGGACGTCGACCGTCCAGTCCGCCGGAAGGGACCGCCGTGGAACTCCTACTGATCGTCGCCGTCCTCGTCGCCGTCGTGTTCCTGGTGTCCGCGGCGCAACGGAACAAGTCGGGGCGCGGAGCCCACGAACTCGACGACGCGAAGGCCGATGCCCGCCAGGCCATCGAACGGCTCGGCGGGCAGATCTACAACCTCTCCGGCACGGACGCCGCATCCAAGCAGGCGCTCGCCGATGCGTCCGAGCGCTACACCGCCGCCGGATCACAGATCGAGCAGGCCCGGACGCCGGTGCAGGCGCGGCTGGCCAAGCAGACCGCTCTCGAGGGGCTGTACTACATCCGCGCCGCTCGTCTCGCGATGGGCATGGATCCCGGTCCCGAGATCCCCACGCTGGACGGCCAGCAGACGGCCGGCCGGGTGACCGAGAACCGAGAGATCGATTTCGAGGGACGCAAGGTGGCGGCCTCACCGGCCCCGTCGTCGCGCACCCCGAACTACTTCCCGGGCGGTCGCGTCGCGGGCCGGCCGGTACCGGCCGGCTGGTACTCCGAGCCCTGGTGGAAGCCCGCCCTCGTCGCGGGGGCGTGGGGCGTCGGATCGATGCTGCTGTTCTCGGCGATGTTCTCCGGCATGGCCGGGGTGCCCTACGACGCACAGGCGTTCGAGCAGGGCTTCGACTCCGGATACGACCAGGGCCTCGAGGCCGGCCAGGACGGCGGGGACTACGGCGACGCCGGTGGTGACTACGGCGGCGGTGACTACGGCGGCGGTGACTACGGTGGCGGCGACTTCGGGGCCGGCGGCGACTTCGGCGGTTTCGACTTCTAGCCCGTCTGGCAGGCGGGGCACCAGAACAGGTTGCGGCCCTGCATGATCGAGTGCAGGACGGGTGTGGTGCACAACCGGCAGGGCTCACCGGCACGCCGGTAGACGTAGGTCCGGGGACGGCCCTTCGCGTAGGCCGGTGCCCCGCGGTCGTGTTCGCGTCGCACGACGTGGATCGCGCCGCGTCGCACTCCCGTCCGCATCAGCACGACGAGATCGTCCCAGATGCCGTCGAACTCGGCTCGGGTGAGATCACGTCCGGGGCGCTGCGGATGGATGCCGTGCCGGAACAGGACTTCGGCCCGGTAGATGTTGCCCACCCCCGAGATCACCGACTGGTCCATGAGAAGCGAGCCGATGGCACTGCGGGACTTGCAGATTCGCGCCCACGCCCGCTCGGGGTCGGCGTCCTTCCGCAACGGGTCGGGGCCGATCCGCGCGGCGATCGCCGCCACCTCGTCCGGGGTGAGGACCTCGCACGCGGTCGGACCGCGCAGGTCGGTGCCGTACTCGGCGCCGACCATGCGCATCCGTACCTGCCCGACCGGGTCCGGCATCGGAACCGGCGCCTCCGTGAACGAGCCGTACAGACCCAGGTGCACGTGCACCGTCAGGCCGTTGTCGTAGTGGTGCCACAGATGCTTGCCGAGAGCCTCGGCCCGGAGCAGCACCCGGCCGTGGACGAGCGCCGCATCGCCGGCGAAGCGCCCCTGCGGGCTCGACACCCGCAGGGGCGCACCCGAGAAACGCCGCTGGTGCAACCGGGCGAGCCGGTGCAGGGATGGTCCCTCCGGCACGGTCGATCAGGCTCCGTTCGTCAGGACGGCGCGCCGGGAACTTCCGGGGCCTGCCCGGTCTTCTCGTACTCGCTCAGGATGTCGATGCGCCGCTGGTGCCGTTCCTCCCCCGACCACGGGGTGGCGACGAACGCGTCGACGATGGCCAAGGCGTCCTCGAGGCTGTGCATGCGCCCACCGATGCCGATGAGCTGCGCGTTGTTGTGCTCGCGGGCCAGCTTGGCGGTCTCCACGCTCCACGCGAGGGCACAGCGGGCACCCGGCACCTTGTTCGCCGCGATCTGCTCGCCGTTGCCGCTGCCGCCGAGAACGATGCCGAGGCTGCCTTCGTCGGCGACGACGCGGCGCGCGGCCTCGATGCAGAACGCCGGGTAGTCGTCGAGGGCGTCGTACTCGTACGCGCCACAGTCGACGGCCTCGTGGCCGTTGGCGGTGAGGTGTTCGATGATCTGGTTCTTACGTTCGAAGCCGGCGTGGTCGGCACCCAGGTAAACGCGCATGGCGTCGAGAATAGGCGGCTGCGCCGCCGGTGTGTCCTTTGGGCGGCTGTAGCCGCCCAAAGGACACACCGGCGCCGAAGGCGCCTACTCGAAGCTCGGGTCCTCGGTGCGCGTGCGCTTGAGTTCGAAGAAGTGCGGGTACGACGCCATGGCCACCACCCCGTCCCACATCCGCCCTGCCTCCTCGCCGCGCGGGATCCGCGAGAGAACCGGACCGAAGAATGCCACGCCGTTGACGTGGATGGTCGGCGTGCCGACATCCGGACCGACCGCGTCCATGCCGGCGGCGTGGCTGGTGCGCAGCGCCTCGTCGTAGGCGTCGGTCTCGGCCGCTCGCGCGAGGTCCGGATCCAGGCCCAGGTCGGCGAGGGACTTGGCGATCACCGCCGGGAAGTCCTTGTTGCCCTCGTCGTGGATCTGCGTGCCCATCGCCGTGTACAGCGGTTCGAGGACCTCGTCGCCGTACTTCTGCGCCGCGGCGATCGCCACGCGCACCGGGCCCCATGCCCTGGTCATCAGTTCCCGGTAGTTCTCGGGCAGGTCGTCGTTGCCCTCGTTGAGCACGGCAAGGCTCATCACGTGGAACTTCGCCTCGATGTCGCGGACCTGCGCCACCTCCAGGATCCAGCGCGAGGTGATCCAGCACCAGGGGCACAACGGGTCGAACCAGAAGTCGGCGGTGTCCTTCGAGATCGGGTCGCTCACGGGGTCTCCTCGCTGCAGAAATTCGGACTACGGTCCGATTCAACGCCGGTCGTCGTCGGATTCTTCCCGAACCGCCGGTTCCCGCGCCTCCACCGACGTACCGTCGAAGGACCGGTGCCGCACGGAACGGGGATGCGCGATGTCCAACGAGAAGCTCTTCGTCATCGTCGGCGGTGGGCTCGCCGGCGCCAAGACGGCCGAGCAGTTGCGCGCCCGCGACTTCCCCGGCCGGATCCTCCTCCTGGGCGAGGAGGAACACCTCCCCTACGAGCGACCACCGCTGTCGAAGGACTACTTCGCCGGCAAGAAGCAGCTTGCGGAGTTCACCGTGCAGCACGGTGACTGGTACCGCGACCACCGGGTCGAGGTCGAACTCGGCGTCACCGTCACCGCCCTCGACCCGGGAGCCCACACCGTCACCCTGCCCGACGGTTCCACCGTGCGCTACGACAAGCTCGCCCTCGCGACGGGTTCGCGCCCGCGACGGATCCTGCTGCCAGGCATCGACGCCGCGGGCGTGCACATGCTGCGCACCGTCGAGCAGTCCGACGCGCTGCTCGCGGCCGTCCGCCGCGACGAGGGTCCGGCGCCGCACCTGGCGATCGTCGGCGCCGGCTGGATCGGTCTCGAGATCGCTGCCGGGGCGCGCGGACACGGCGCCGACGTGACCGTCGTCGAAGCCGCCGCCCAGCCGCTGTCCGGCGCACTCGGCGAGCAGATGGGCGCCGTGTTCGCGGACCTGCACCGGAGCCACGGTGTGGACCTGCGTCTGTCGACGACGGTGTCGGAGATCCTCACCGTCGAAGGCCGTGCCACCGGCCTGCGCCTCGGCGACGGCACCGAGATCCGGGCCGACGCGGTCCTCGTCGCCGTGGGGGCGCAGCCCAACGTCGAACTCGCCCGCGACGCGGGACTGACCGTGGCGAGCGACGGCGTGGCAGTCGATGCGTCTCTCGCGACGAGCGATCCCGACATCGTCGCGGTCGGCGACATCGCCGCCGCCGAGCATCCGCTGCTGCGGACCCGGATCCGGGTCGAACACTGGGCCAACGCGCTCAACCAGCCCGACGTGGCGGCCGCCACCATGCTGGGCCGGCCCGCCTCCTACGACCGCCTGCCCTACTTCTTCACCGACCAGTACGACCTGGGCATGGAGTACGTCGGGCACGCACCCGCCGAGGCGCGGGTGATCACCCGCGGCGACGTCGGCTCCCGGCAGTTCCTCGCGTTCTGGCTCGACGCGGCCGGCCGGGTCCGCGCCGGGATGAACGTCAACATCTGGGACGCGGGCGACGACATCCGCGCGCTGATCTCCTCCGGCGAATCCGTCGACCCGCACCGACTCTCCGATCCGCAGGTGCCCCTCGCGGAGGTCGCCGGGTGAACCGGTCCCTCACATGATGGGATGGCACCCGAGTCGCATCCCGTCTTGAGAAGGAGTCTTCCGTGGCACCACCGAATCTGACCCGCGAGCAGGCGGCCGAGCGGTCCGCGGTCCTGACCGTCGACAACTACCGCATCGAGCTGGATCTGACCGACGGCGCGGGCGCTGCGGGAACGACCACGTTCCGTTCGACCACCACCATCACATTCGACGCCACGGACGGTGCGTCGACCTTCGTCGACCTGATCGCGCAGTCCGTGCACTCGGCCACCCTCAACGGCAAGTCCGTCGACGTCTCCGGATACACCGAGGAGAACGGGATCGCGCTGAGCGGACTGGCCGCGCGCAACGAACTCACCGTCGAGGCGGACTGCCTCTACACGAACACCGGCGAGGGCCTGCACCGGTTCGTCGACCCCACCGACGACGCGGTCTACCTGTACTCGCAGTTCGAGACCGCCGACGCGAAGCGGATGTTCGCGTGCTTCGACCAGCCGGACCTGAAAGCCACGTTCGACATCGCGGTGACCGCGCCGGCGGACTGGTCGGTGATCTCCAACTCCGAGACCGTGCACAACGTCACCGCGGAGCCGGGCCGGCACGTCTTCCGTACCACCCCGCGGATGAGCACCTACCTCGTCGCGCTGATCGCCGGGCCTTACGCGCAGTGGACCGACGTCTACACCGACGAACACGGCACCATCCCCCTCGGCATCTACTGCCGCGCCTCGCTGGCGGAGTTCATGGACGCCGACCGGCTGTTCACCGAAACCAAGCAGGGCTTCGCGTTCTACCACGAGAACTTCGGCCTGCCCTACGCGTTCGGCAAGTACGACCAGCTGTTCGTCCCCGAGTTCAATGCCGGCGCGATGGAGAACGCCGGCGCGGTGACGTTCCTCGAGGACTACGTCTTCCGCTCCAAGGTCACCCGCTACTCGTACGAACGCCGCGCCGAGACCGTACTCCACGAGATGGCGCACATGTGGTTCGGCGACCTGGTGACCATGCGCTGGTGGGACGACCTGTGGCTCAACGAGTCGTTCGCGACCTTCGCGTCGGTGCTGTGCCAGTCGCGGGCCACCGAGTACACGAACGCGTGGACCACGTTCGCGAACGTCGAGAAGTCATGGGCCTACCGCCAGGACCAGCTGCCCTCGACCCATCCGATCGCCGCGGACATCCCCGACCTCGCGGCGGTGGAGGTCAACTTCGACGGCATCACCTACGCCAAGGGCGCGTCCGTGCTCAAGCAGCTCGTCGCCTACGTCGGGGAGGAACCGTTCCTGGCGGGCCTGCGGGAGTACTTCCGCGAGCACGCCTTCGCCAATGCCACGTTCGACGACCTGCTCGCGGCGCTGGAGAAGTCGTCCGGCCGGGACCTGTCGGGATGGGGCGCGCAGTGGCTCAAGACCACCGGCCTGAACATCCTGCGTCCCGACTTCGACGTCGACGACGACGGGCGGTTCACCCGTTTCGCGGTGATCCAGGAGGGTGCCGATCCGGGCGCCGGGGAACATCGGGTGCACCGGCTCGCGATCGGGGTCTACGACGACGACGGCTCGGGCAAGCTGCTCCGCACGCACCGCGTCGAGATCGATCTCGACGCCACCGAGCGCACCGAGGTGCCGGAACTCGTCGGCGTGGACCGCGGCCGGCTCGTGCTCGTCAACGACGACGACCTCACCTACTGCTCGGTGCGTCTCGATCCCCGGTCGCTCGAGGTGCTGACGGACCGGATCGGCGACATCGCCGAGCCGTTGCCACGCACCTTGGCATGGTCCGCCGCATGGGAGATGACCCGGCAGGCCGAGATGAAGGCCCGCGACTTCGTGGCGCTGGTGCAGCGCGGTATCGCGACCGAGACGGAGGTCGGCGTGGTGCAGCGGTTGCTGATGCAGGCGCACACCGCGCTCGGCAGCTACGCCGACCCCGGCTGGGCGACCGAGCGGGGCTGGAACGACTACGCGAACCGGCTGCTGGAACTGGCCCGCGAGGCGCAGCCGGGCTCGGATCATCAGCTCGCGTTCGTCAACGCGTTGACCACGGCCCGGCTCGCGCCGTGGCACACCGAGGTGCTCGGCGAGCTGCTCGGTGCCGATCCGGCGAACGTCGGGCTGGCCGGACTGGTCGTCGACACGGATCTGCGGTGGCGGATCGTGCAGGCGCTGGCCGCGGCCGGCGAGATCGACGCCGAGGGGGTGGAGTCGCCGTTCATCGATGCCGAGGCCGAGCGAGATCCGACGGCTGCCGGCGCGCGGCAGGCCGCCACCGCGCGGGCGGCGCGGCCGCAGGAGGCCGTCAAGGAGCAGGTGTGGGAGACGGTGGTGGGCGACGATTCGATCCCGAACATCACCGCTCGCGCGATCATCGGCGGCTTCGCGCCGGCCGGACAGGGTGAGCTGCTCGAACGGTACGTCGCGCGGTACTTCGCCGACGTGCCGGGCGTGTGGGAGCGCCGCTCCAGCGAGGTCGCGCAGACCGTCGTCGTGGGGCTGTACCCGTCGTGGTCGATCAGCGAGTCGTCGGTGGCGGCGGCCGACGAGTTCCTCGCCGGTGATCACCCGCCGGCCCTGCGCCGGCTGATCAGCGAGGGTCGCGCGGGGATCGTCCGGTCGCTGAAGGCCCGGGCGTTCGACGCGTCCTAGCCGCCCTACGCGTGTGGCCGAATGTCACATCCGGTCGACGGAATCGACCCGATGTGACATTCGGCCACAGCAACGAGGGGCTCTACGGCGCGGTGATCGCGTTCGCCATCACGCGGATCGCACTGACGATGCCGTCGATCAGGTCGCCCTGGCCGAACGACGAGATCGCCGCGGTCACGCCGAGCTGCGCGATCCGGTTGTCGACGCGGTCGGCGACGCCGCGTCCGCTGCGGATCTCGATGGCGCGCTGGTTCGGGTACACGGCGATGAGCACCGAGTTCGACGATTCCGGCGTGGTCGGGAACACCGCGTCGGTCGTGATCGCGGGATCTGCGGCGTCCGCGACGTACACGTTGAAGCGCACCTTCGTCGCCCGGGTGGCCTCGGTGAGCGCATCGTCGAGAGCGATCATGTCGCGGTCGCTGAACGGCGGGCCCTCGAACAGGCCGTCGAGGACACGGGTCCGGGAGATACGGCCGCTCGACGTCAGGGCCGCACCGTACGGCAGCTCCGCGGGAGCGACAGCCGTCCGGCTGTGCATCACGTCACCACTTGCCACTTGCCCTACCTCCGATCGGGTCGACCGGCGCGCCGGCGACGAGTTCATGATGCCCACCGTGATGGCCGTGCGTGGTGACCTCGTCGACCGCGCTCCACAGCATCGGCTCGTGGTCCCACTTCTCCCCGAGCTTGTACTCGGCGGGCCGCGTGCCCGGAATCGGCTTCGTGAAGACGGAGAAGACCCCGAATATCACGATGATCGCCACCGGGATGGCAACGAATATGAGGGTTGTCTCGAGAATGCTCACACCGCAAACGGTAGCCCAGCATGTCCGATCCCGGCGCGCTTGCCCCGACTTGCGGCGACGTCGGTCAGGCCGCGCCCTCGCCGAGGTACGGCAACCAGGTCGGATGCAACTCCGGCAGCGTCGCCAGCAGCCGCCAGTGCCTGCCCTTGGGGGGCACGAGCGCGGCGCGCAGCGTCCAGCCGAGTTCGCTGAGCAGCTTGTCGGCCTTGCGGTGATTGCACGACGCGCAGCACGCCACACAGTTCTCCCACGAGTGTTCCCCACCGCGGCTGCGTGGCACCACGTGGTCGATGGTCTCGGCCTTGGCGCCGCAGTAGGCGCACCGATTCCGGTCGCGGTGCATGAGCGCGGCACGCGTCATCGGCACCCGCGCGTGGTACGGCACGTGCACGAAGGTCCGCAGGCGGATCACCCACGGGATCTGCACGGCCCACTCCGCGGAGCGCACCAACGGGCCGAGCGGGTCGTCGTGCACGGTGTCGGCCTTGCCGCCGGCCATGAGCACGACCGCACGACGGGCGGGCAACGCGGTGAGCGGCTCGTAGGTGGCATTGAGCAGAAGTACGCGGCGTTTGACCCAATCCGGGACGGCGTCGTCGCGTACGACACACAGGGAGTTGGCCCCCGGCGCCCCGGTGGGGGCGTCGGCGGGCGGGAGTTGTCGATGTGCGCTGCGTCGGTGCTTCATACGACCTCCGGAAGACTGCTCACAAGTTGACCACGGATCTACGCACGTCGCACCCCGATTCTGCGGACTTTCCGGGTCGCGGAGGTGAACATCCGGTACCGGCGACATGCGGCTCGGGCGCGTCCCCACCGAACCGGCACAATGGACGAGCGAGAGGAACGGTGAGCAGAACCCATGAGTGACGAGCAGACCTTCTACGACGCGGTCGGCGGCGCCGAGACCTTCCACAAGCTCACGGCGCGGTTCTACGAGGAAGTGGCCAAGGACGAGATCGTCCGCCCGCTGTACCCCGAGGAGGACCTCGGGCCCGCGGAACGTCGCATGCGGATGTTCCTCGAGCAGTACTGGGGCGGACCGCGCACCTACTCGGACGAGCGCGGGCACCCGCGGCTGCGGATGCGCCACCACCCGTTCCGGATCGGTCCGCTCGAACGCGACGCCTGGTTGCGCTGCATGCACACCGCCATCGCCTCGATCGATTCGCAGACGCTCGACGACGCGCACCGCAGCCAGTTGATCGCGTACATGGAGATGGCGGCGGACTCGATGATGAACTCGCCGATCTGACGACGGGCCGGGGCGGCGACATTCGAGTCGTGGCCCACCTGTCGGTTTGGCACTATGGGTGGCTGTGAGCACTCCCCCCGGCACCCCTGAACAACGCTGGTGGGCGGACGCCGTCTTCTACCAGGTGTACCCCCGCTCGTTCGCCGACTCCGACGGAGACGGCGTCGGCGACCTCGACGGGATCCGCGACAAGCTCGGATACCTGGAGCTGCTGGGAGTCGACGCGATCTGGCTGAACCCGGTGATGCGCTCCCCGATGGCCGACCACGGCTACGACGTGTCCGATCCGCGCGACGTCGACCCCCTGTTCGGCGACCTGGCCGCCCTCGACGCCCTGATCGAGGCCGCGCACGCGCGCCGGATCCGTGTCGTGATGGACCTGGTCCCCAACCACACGAGCTCCGAACATCCCTGGTTCCGGGAGGCCCTGGCCGCCGCGCCCGGCAGCCCCGCGCGGGCCCGCTACCACTTCCGGGACGGACGCGGGCCGAACGGCGACCTGCCGCCGAACAACTGGCCGAGTGTGTTCGGCGGCCCCGCATGGTCCCGCGTCACCGACCCCGACGGCGCGCCCGGCCAGTGGTACCTGCACCTGTTCGCGCCGGAGCAGCCGGACCTGAACTGGCGCAACGACGAGGTGTTCGAGGACCTGGAGAAGACCCTGCGCTTCTGGCTCGACCGCGGCGTCGACGGCTTCCGCATCGACGTCGCGCACGGCATGGCCAAACCCGGCGGGCTGCCCGACTTCGACCACTGGGAACAGAACCGGCTGCTGCGGCACTTCGACGACGATCCCCGCTTCAACAACGCCGAGGTCCACGACATCCACCGCCGGATCCGCACGGTGCTCGACGAGTACCCGGACGCGGTGGCCGTCGGCGAGATCTGGGTGCACGACCATGTGCTGTTCTCGGAGTACCTGCGCCCCGACGAACTGCACCTGGCATTCAACTTCCATCTGGCACTCGCGAGCTGGGACGCCGCCCGGATCCGGGAGGCGATCGACACGTCGCTCGCCGCGGTCGCACCCATCGGTGGGGTCGCGACGTGGACGCTGTCCAATCACGACATCGAGCGTGAGGTGACCCGCTACGGCGGCGGGCCGCTCGGGCGCGACCGCGCGCGGGCGATGATCCTCGTCGAGCTGGCACTGCCCGGCGCGGCCTTCCTCTACAACGGTGCCGAACTCGGTCTGCCCAACGTCGACGACCTGCCCGAGGAGGTGCTGCAGGACCCGGTGTGGGAGCGGTCGGGGCACACCGACCGCGGCCGGGACGGGTGCCGGGTGCCGATGCCGTGGGAGGGCGCCCGGCCGCCGTTCGGCTTCACCACCGCAGCACAGACGTGGCTGCCGCAACCGGACGAGTGGTCCGAGCTGACCGTCGAGGCGCAACTCGAGGATGTCTCGTCCACCCTGTCGCTGTACCGGGCGGCGCTCGAGGCGCGACGGCGACGGCCGGAGTTCGACGGCCCCGACGTGGAGTGGTACGGCAGCCCACCCGGATGCCTGGCCTTCCGCCGGCCCGGGGGGCTGATCTGCGCCCTCAACACCACCGAGCACCCGGTGGAGATGCCGCCGGGCACGGTGATCCTGTCCAGCGCTCCGCTCGTGGACGGACAGCTGCGCGGCAACTGCGCGGCGTGGCTGATCTGACGGCACACTGCACGCCGACCGGGCCACTCACCCTGGTGCCGGCGGCGTCAGCGCACGCTGAGGCCGAGACCGCCCCCGCGACGGAGGTAGACCGATCCGTAGCGGGCGTCGAGCCGCAGCCACGTCGCCGTCGCCCGCACGCGCACCACCTCGGCCGGATCGATCCGGTCCAGGTCGATCTCCGCCGTCGCGCGGGCGCCGCCGGTGGGCACGAACCCCATCGCGTTGAGCGCGAACACCAGCCGCATCGGCACCCCGGCCCGCTCTCCCCCGCCGGCGACCTCGAGCACCTCCTGCGCGAGCAGCGACGACGGCGGTCCCTGTCCCTGCTCGCGGCTGAGCGCGACGCCGCGCTGCGCGAGGTCGACGAGAATGCGGGCGGGAACGTCGTCGAGGTGGACGTACCCGGTTTCCGGGGGCAGCGCGCCGCGCCACACCGAGTCCATCGCCCACCCGGGATCCACCCCGTCGTCGCCGGCGGCGACGAGGATCGCGCGCAGCCCGTCCGCGGCGACGGTCGTGTCCGGCGGGGCGACCGTGCCGCGCAGCACCCGGACGGCGAGGGCATCGAATCCGGTGTTCACCCAGGCCGAGAGGAGGCCGTCGCGCCGTTGCCGCAGCCGCACCACGGCGGCCTCGTCGAGACGGACCGCACGGGTGAGGAACGCGACGAGGTCGGCGCGGTCGACGGGGTCCGGGATCTGCAACCACCGTTCGGGTGCCGTCCCGGCCGCTCCGACGGCGTCAGTCACGACGCCACCGTTGCAGGTACTCGCGTTCGGGATCGGTGAGCCGGCGCAGCCGCTGGGTTCCGATGTCGAACGCCGCGATCTGGGTCGAGGCGACGACGGAGGCCGTGGCGTCGGCCGGCGCACCACCGGGCCGGACCTCGTAGCCGATGGTGAAGTCGACCGCCCGCACCCGCTCGATCCACATCAGCACGTCCAGGGGGCTGTCCTCGTGCCGCAACTGGCCGCGGTACCGCACGTGCAGGTCGGCGATCACGGCGCCTTCCCGCAGGTTCACGGTGGGCCGGCCGTCGGCGAACAACCACGGGATGCGGGCCTCCTCGAGGAGGGTGACCATGCGCGCGTGGTTGATGTGCTGGAACGCGTCCATGTCGGACCAGCGGACCTCCACCGCGGTGTGGAAGCCGAACTGTTCGGTCGCGTCGCTCACTGCGCGGTCCCCACGGCTCCACGGTGGTCGGCCCCGGCGTGCTTCAACTGTCTACCTCCTGTCGGGTGCGCCGGCGCGCACCATGCTCCTGACCTGACGCGCCGCCACGGACAGCGTCGCGAGGTCCAGGTTTCCAGACAGGAAGATCTCCTCGAGCGCCGACCTCGCGCGGCCGAGCCGCGAGCCGTTGGTCAGCTCCCAGTCCTCGATCATCTCGCGGGTGCTCTCGCCGGGTTCGGCCGTGGCGAGCACGTCGAGGGTGAGCGTGCGCAGCGACCCGTACAGCTCGTCGCGCAGGGCGAGCCGCGCCAGCGAGTGCCAGCGGTCGCCGCGTTCGAGGGACGTCACCGCCGAGAGCAGCCAGTCGATCCCCATGTGCGCGTCCATCGCGTAGTACAGCTCGGCGACCTCGGCCTCGTCCCGTTCGGCGATGTCGGCGATGTCGATCACGTCCAGCAGCGGGAACTGGTCGAGGAGGCGGAACACGTCCCACGTCAACTCCTCGGGGGCGCCGCGCGCGAGCAGCGGCTCGGCGCGCTCCTTCAGGTCCTGCACGTGGTGACCCTGCATCCACTCCCCCACGCGGGGGGCGAGCCGCGCGAACATCGCCCGGTACCGGCTGATCTCGGCGCCGACGGCCAGAGGTTGCGGCCGGTTCGACAGCAGCCACCGCGACGCCCGGTCGAGGACGCGGTGCGATTCGAGCAGCAGGTCGTCGGCGACGGCCGTGGTCGTGTCGGCGGAGCGGATACGGGCCCACACGCCGGGCAGGTCGAAGATCTCGGTGACGGCGGCGTAGGCGCGGATGGCGTCGGTGCTCGATGCGCCGGCCTCCTCGGAGAGCCGGTAGACGTAGCTGATCCCGCCGTTGTCGACGGTCTCGTTGGCGAGGATGGTCGCGACGATCTGCCGGCGCAGGGGGTGGGACCGGATGCCGGCGCGGAAGGGTTCGCGCAGTTGCCTCGGGAAATAGCCGGGTAGCCGTCCGGCGAAGGTCTCGCTGTCGGGCAGGTCGGTGTCGAGCAGGTCGTCGGCGAGGGCGAGTTTGACGTGGGCGAGCAGGGTGGACAGCTCCGGCGAGGTGAGTCCCTCACCTTCGAGGCGGCGCCGCTCGATCTCGGCGTCGCCGGGCAGCGCCTCGAGGGACCGGTCGATCCCGCGCTCGGCGACGAGATCGGCGATCAGCCGCTGGTGCACCGCGAGCATCGTGGGGGCGCCGGTGCGGGAGTAGCCGAGCAGGTTGTTCTGGGAAATGTTGTCCTCGAGGACGATTCGCCCGACCTCGTCGGTCATGGATTCGAGCAGCGGATTGCGGTCGGCGGCGGCGAGCGCGCCGGCGGTGACCATCGAGTCGAGCAGGATCTTGATGTTGACCTCGTGGTCGGAGCAGTCGACCCCGGCGGAGTTGTCGATCGCGTCGGTGTTGATCTTGCCGCCGGCCCGGGCGTACTCGATGCGGCCGCGCTGGGTGACGCCGAGGTTGCCGCCCTCCCCCACCACCCGGGCGCGGAGGGTGCCGCCGTTGACGCGGACCGCGTCGTTGCTCTTGTCGCCCACGTCGGCGTCGGTTTCGGGAGCGGCCTTGACGTACGTGCCGATGCCACCGTTCCACAGCAGGTCCACCGGGGCGCGCAGGATCGCGCGGATCAGTTCGGGGGGCGAGAGCTCGGTGACGTCGTTGTCGAGTCCGAGCACGCTCCGCACCTCGGCGCTGAGGGGGACGGACTTGAGGGAGCGCTCCCATACCCCGCCGCCGGTGCTTATCAGGTCCGTGTCGTAGTCGGCCCACGACGAACGGGGCAGCTCGTACAGGCGGCGCCGCTCGGCGTACGAAGCGGCGGGCTCCGGATCGGGATCGAGGAAGATGTGCCGATGGTCGAACGCGGCCACCAACCGGATGTGCGTGCTCAGGAGCATTCCGTTGCCGAACACGTCGCCGCTCATGTCGCCGATGCCGGCGACGGTGAAGTCCTCGCTCTGGGTGTCGACGCCCAGTTCACGGAAGTGCCGCTTGACGCTCTCCCAGGCTCCGCGGGCGGTGATGCCCATCGCCTTGTGGTCGTAGCCGGCGGAGCCGCCGGAGGCGAAGGCGTCGCCGAGCCAGAACCCGTACTCGCGGGCGACCTCGTTGGCGAGGTCGGAGAAGGTGGCGGTGCCCTTGTCGGCGGCGACCACGAGGTAGGTGTCGTCGCCGTCGCGGCGGACGACCCGCGGCGGCGGCACGGCCACACCCCGCGCGCGGTCGAGGTTGTCGGTGACGTCGAGCAGACCGGCGATGAACCGCCGGTAGCAGGCCTCGCCCTGCGCGCGGACCGCCTGTCGGTCGGCGGCCGCATCGCCGGTCGGCGAGACCGGACGCTTGACCACGAAGCCTCCCTTGGCGCCGACGGGGACGATGACGGCGTTCTTCACGGCCTGCGCTTTCGCGAGACCGAGGATCTCGGTGCGGAAGTCCTCCCGCCGGTCCGACCAGCGCAGGCCACCGCGGGCGACCGCCCCGAAACGCATGTGCACACCCTCGACGTCGGGGGCGTAGACGAACACCTCGAACTTCGGTCGCGGCTGGGGCAACTCGTCGATGCGGGTCGGGTCGAGTTTGAACGACAGGGCCCGGGCGGGTGCGGCGTCGGCGCGTGCGGGCGGGAGGGCCCCGTCGTCGCCCGACACGAAGTAGTTGGTACGCAACGTCGCCCGGATCAGGCCGAAGAGGCCGCGCAGGATCCGGTCGGCGTCGAGACCGACGACGGCGTCGATCCGGCCGGCCAGTTCGGCGGTGGTGTCCTGCTCGCGGTCGGCGGACGCCTCGTCCGGGTCGAACATCGCCTCGAACAGCTCCGCGAGCAGCGCGGTGGTGGCCGGGTCGGCGAGCAGGACTCCTTCGATGTGGTACTGGCTGTAGGGGAAGCCGGCCTGCCGCAGGTACTTGGCGTAGGCGCGCAGCATCATGGCCTGCCGCCAGCCCATTCCGGCCCGCAGGACCAGTTCGTTGAACCGGTCCGGTTCCGACAGTCCGTGCCACACGGCGGCGAACGCCGCGGTGAAGCGGGTGGTCACCTTCGGGTCGGGTTCGAGGTCGACGGGCAGGACCAGTCCGAAATCGTAGATCCAGCAGCTCATCCGGTCGGCGCGGATGATCTGGTACGGCCGCTCGTCGAGTACCTCGACGCCGAGGCTCTGCAGCACCGGCAGCACCTGGCTGAGGGTGATGCCCTCACTTCCGATGTAGAGCGTGAAACGCCAACGCCGTGGGTCGGCGCCGGGCCGCCGGTACAGCAGCAGGTCGATGCTGCCGTCCCGCAGCGCCTCGAGACGGGCGATGTCGGCCAGCGCCCGGTCTGCGTCGAAGTCCTCCTTGTAGCCGTCGGGCAGCACCTCCGCGTACCGCTGCACGAGCACGGGATCGACGGTGTGGTCGGTGGCGGCCAGGTCGGCGAGGTGATCGTCCCAGCTGCGGCTGGCCTCGGCGAGCAGGGCCTGGATGCGCAGCCGATTGTCCTCGGAGGTGTCGATCCGCGGCAGGGCCTGGCCCGGCGGCGTCCGGATGGTCACGTGCAGCAACGCCAGATCGCCCTCGGTGACCCGGGCGGTGTAGTGGATGGCACCTCCGCCGTACTCGCGCAGCAGGATCTGCTGCATCGCGACCCGCACGCGGGTGTTGTAGCGGTCACGGGGCAGGTAGATCAGGCACGAGACGAAGCGGCCGTAGGGATCGACCCGCACGAACAGCCGCAGTTGCCGGCGCATCGCGACGACCGCGGTGACGGTCTCGTGGAGGGTCTCGGTGTCGGCGGAGAACAGTTCCACCCGGGGCAGCGCCTGCAGCACCTCGAGCATGGCCTGTCCGGTGAACGACGACAGTTCCACGCCGGCGCGGGCCACCACCTCTCGTACCCGCCGGGCCAGCACCGGAATGTCGAGCACGTTCTCGTGCAGCGCGGTCACGGCGAGCACACCGAGGAACCGGTGCTCGCCGACGACCCGGCCGTCGGAGTCGAGAACGGCGACTCCCACGAAGTACGGGTACACCGAGCGGTGCACCGTGGCAGGCAGGGACGCCTGGGTGAGCACCAGCAGCGGGCGGTCGGCGGCCTCGACCGTTGCCGACATGTCGATCACGTCGTCGGCGGCCAGGTCGGAGCGCAGCACCCCGAGTCCGCTGCCCGGCACGGCGCGGGCATGGCGCGTTCCCGAGGCGTCGGCGACGACGTCGTAGCGCCGATAGCCGAGGACGGTGTAGTTGCCCCGCGCGAACCAGCGCAGCAGCGCCGCCGTCTCCCGCAGATCCTCCGCGGCGCGCCGCGGCGGCGGGTTCTCGGCGAGCGCGTCGAGTTCGGTGGCGAGATCGCGTTCCCGGACGAGCATTTCGGCGGTGTCCGCGCCGACCTGCCGGACGTCGGCGAGCACGCCCCCGATCTCGGTGCCGACCGCGTCGAGGGCGGCCTCGGCGGTGGCCGGATGCAACTGGACGTGTATCCACGACTCGGTGACGAAGCCGGACGGGGGCGTCGTGTCGGCCACCATCTCGCGCAGGCCGCCGTCCTCGTCGCGCCGGACGGACACGACGGGATGGACAAGTTCGCGGATGGCGACGCCGAGCCGGGTCAGCAGCGCGATGACGGATTCGACGAGCAGGGGCATGTCGTCGGTGACGATCTGCAGGGCGGCACCGATGTCCCATCGGTCGCCGGGCCGGTAGACGCGGGTCAGGACCTCGGCCTCGTGCCGCTGCCGGCCGAGGTCCAGGTGAGCGGCCAGGGCGCGCTCGGGGGCGTCGACGGTGTCCGCGTAGCGCCGGTAGCTGTCCTCGAGAGCGGATGCCGCGAGCTGCCGGTTCGGCGAAACCCCGTGGGGTGGGGCGGACTCGGCCATGGTGCTCACTCCCTCATTCGCGGCCGGAAACCGGCAGCGCCGCGGACAGGCTCTGGTGCGAGCCTATCCGCGGCGCCGGGTGTGAGGGGGGAATCCCGCGCCGGGCGGTCAGGCGACCGGGGCGGCGACGTACTCCTCGAGAACCGCCCGCTCCTCGGCGGACAGCGGCCGGGCGGTCTCCGTGCGCGGGTCGAACCCGACGAGCACCGCGTCCCCGGAGCCGCACGGGTGGCCCTGCACATCGGTGATCACGTGCCGCAGGGTGTACGAGCTGTTGCCCACATGCAGTACCGAGATGGCGACGGTGATCGGACCGGAGTCGTCCTTGAGCGGACGCAGGAACTCCACGTCCATCTTCCGCACCACCACGGCGCCGCGCGCGAACGGGCCGCTCTGCAGGAACTTGATCCGGGCTTCCTGCATGTACTCCACGAACTTCGTGTTGTTGACGTGCCCGAGGCGGTCGGAGTCGGCCCAGCGCACCTCCAGCGTGCAGGTGAAGGTCTTCCGCTCAGTCACGGGTGAGCTTCCGGTGGGTGACGCGGTGCGGACGCGCCGCCTCCGCTCCGAGCCGCTCGACCTTGTTGGCCTCGTACGACTCGAAGTTGCCCTCGAACCAGAACCACTTGCCCTCCTCGACGTTGCCCTCCCACGCGAGGATGTGGGTGCAGGTGCGGTCGAGGAACCAGCGGTCGTGGGAGATCACGACGGCACAGCCGGGGAACTTCTGCAGCGCGTTCTCGAGCGAGCTGAGGGTTTCGACGTCGAGGTCGTTGGTCGGCTCGTCGAGCAGGATCAGATTGCCGCCCTCCTTGAGGGTCAGCGCCAGGTTGAGGCGGTTGCGCTCGCCACCGGAGAGCACCTCGGCCTTCTTCTGCTGATCCGGTCCCTTGAAGCCGAAGGCGCTGACGTACGCCCGTGAGGGCATCTCGTTCTGGCCGACCTCGATGTAGTCGAGCCCGTCGGACACGACCTCCCAGACCGTCTTGTTCGGGTCGATGTTCGCGCGGGACTGGTCGACGTAGCTCAGCTTGACGGTGTCGCCGACCCTCACGGTGCCGGAGTCCGGCTTCTCGAGGCCGACGATGGTCTTGAACAGGGTGGTCTTGCCGACGCCGTTGGGGCCGATCACGCCGACGATGCCGTTGCGCGGCAGCGTGAAGGACAGGTCCTTGATCAGCACGCGGCCTTCGAACCCCTTGTCGAGGTGGTCGACCTCGACCACGACGTCGCCCAGGCGCGGCGGCGTCGGGATCTGGATCTCCTCGAAGTCCAGCTTGCGGAACTTCTCGGCCTCGGCGGCCATCTCCTCGTAGCGGGCCAGACGGGCCTTGTTCTTGGTCTGGCGGGCCTTGGCCCCGGACCGGACCCACTCGAGCTCCTCGCGCAGGCGCTTCTGCAGCTTCTGGTCCTTCTTGCCCTGCACCTCGAGGCGCTCGGCCTTCTTCTCCAGGTAGGTGGAGTAGTTGCCCTCGTACGGGTGCAGCTTGCCGCGGTCGACCTCACAGATCCACTGCGCGACGTGGTCGAGGAAGTACCGGTCGTGGGTGACGGCGAGGACGGCACCGGGGTAGCTCGCGAGGAACTGCTCGAGCCACAGCACCGACTCGGCGTCGAGGTGGTTGGTGGGCTCGTCGAGCAGCAGCAGGTCGGGCTTGCTCAGCAGCAGCTTGCACAGGGCGACGCGGCGGCGCTCACCGCCCGACAGGTGGGTGACCGGCTCGTCCGGCGGCGGGCAGCGCAGGGCGTCCATCGCCTGCTCGAGCTGCGAGTCGATGTCCCAGGCGTTGGCGTGGTCGAGTTCCTCCTGGAGCTTGCCCATCTCCTCCATGAGCTCGTCGGAGTAGTCGGTCGCCATCAGCTCGGCGATCTCGTTGAACCGGTCGAGCTTGACCTTGATCTCGCCGAGACCCTCCTCCACGTTGCCGCGGACGGTCTTGTCCTCGTTGAGCGGCGGTTCCTGCAGGAGGATGCCGACGGAGGCTTCGGGATCGAGGAAGGCCTCCCCGTTGCTGGGCTGGTCCAGCCCGGCCATGATCTTGAGGATGGACGACTTGCCCGCGCCGTTCGGTCCGACCACACCGATCTTGGCACCCGGGTAGAAGCTCATGGTGACGTCGTCGAGAATGACCTTGTCACCGTGCGCCTTGCGCACCTTCTTCATCGTGTAAATGAACTCCGCCATAGGTCCAGCGTATCGGGCCGACCCGCGGACACCACATCCCGGACGATCGGCCCGGTCGGTAAGACCCGGAAGCGGCCCGGCTACGAGGCGAACAGCCGCGCCACGAACGGGGTGGTGTCGGGCAGGGAACGGGTCATGGTCGTGTTGTGGCCGGCGACGTACACCCGATAGTCGATGTCGGCACCCGCCGCCAGCAGGTCGGCTGCGAGCCCGGCCGACAACGGCGCGGGGACCATCGTGTCGTGGATGCCCTGGGCGAGGAACATGGGGCGGTCGTACCCGCTGGTCGGGACGCCGAGGTAGTCGGTGAACACGGCGGGAAAGGGGCCTTCGGACAGGGGCCGCGCCGCGAGGTCGCCGACCCGGACGTCGCTGGCGAGCGCGTCGAGCTCGTTGTAGCAGAGTCGTTCGGCCGCATCGACGAACTCCCGCCCGGTGGGGGTCAGGTAGCTGTTCACGTCCAGGTCGGGATGGGCGGCGCGGAGTCCGGCGAAGATGTAGGAGCTGAACGCGACCAGACCTTCGAAACCCGGATCGGGGAATCCGGGCCCGCCGAAGGGGAACAGCCGCTCGAGGTTGGACGGCGCCCCGGTGGTGACCGTGCCGCGGAAGTCGAGTTCCGGCGCCCGCAACGAGGCCCGGTGTGCGGTGTGCAGCGCGGCGTGCCCGCCCTGCGACTGGCCGACGACGACCCACCGCGGCGACAGCGACGGCTCGGCGGCACGGCCCGCGCGCACGATGTCGACGACGCTGTTGGCGGCGCTCTGGCCGTCGAGGTAGGTGTGGACGCCGTCGGTGCCCAGTCCCGGGTAGTCGGCCGCCACGACGGCGTACCCCTGGGCTAGCCAGTGTTCGAGGTACGCGCGCTCGACGTCGGCGCGCGGATTCCGCGACGGTGCGCAGTCGTCGCCGATGCCGACGGTGCCGTGGGCGTAGGAGATCACCGGCCGGCCGCCCTCCGGGGCCGGGCCCGGAGGCACGAACAGCACTCCGGTGCCGACGGCCGGCGCACCGGAGCGCCACTCGGTGCGGTACGTGAGCCGCTGGGCGACCGCGGCGCCGGACACCGACAGTTCGGGTGGCAACGGTTCGACCGAGACGATCGCGCCGGGGTCGGCGGCTGCGGGTTCGGCCCCGGCGACGGGCGGAGTGAGCCCGCCCGCCAGCACCGCACCGACCGCACACAGCGCCCATCGCCACCGCCTGGTCCGGCCCATGAAAGTCCTCCGCTCGTCCGACGCGCGTGCCGGTCGTCGGCAGGCACCACCTCGCACGTCGGTCCCCGACCGTCCGGCGTTACCGGACGAATCGGGCGGTGACGAACCTCGTGGTGTCGGGGAGGGCCTCGAAGAGGGTGGCGAAGTGGTCGGCCGGATAGGTGCGGTAGTCGACGTCGGCGCCGCCGGCCCACAGGTCGGCGACGAGCTTGAACGACAACGGGGCCGGCACCATCCGGTCCTCCAGGCCCTGGCCCAGGAACAGGGGCCGGTCGTAACCGCGGGCCGGGACGCCGAGGTAGTCCGCGAGCGTGGCGCGCATCCGGTCGTCACCGAGCGGCCGGGACAACAGCTGCCCGACGGCCACACCGGCGGCGCGGTCCTCGAGCTCGCTGTAGCAGAGGCGCTCGGCGGCATCGACGAGTTCGCGTCCGACGGGCGTGAGGTAGCTGTTCACATCGACGTCGGGACGGGCCGTCCGCAGACCGGCCATGATGTACGCGCTGAACGAGACGAGCCCGTCGAGGTCGAGGTCGGGGAAGCCGGGCACACCGAACGGGAACAGCAGCTCGAGGTTGGACGGCGCACCGGTGGCGACCGCGCCGCGGAAGTCGAGCTCCGGCGCGCGCGCCGTGGCCCGGTGCGCGGTGTGCAGCGCCGCGTGCCCGCCCTGCGACTGACCGACGACGACCCAGCGGGGCGACAGGGACGGCTCCACTGCGCGCGCCGCCCGCACGATGTCGATCACGCTGTTCGCGGCCGTGGGCCCGTCGAGATATGTGTGCAGGCCGTCGGTGCCGAGTCCGGGGTAGTCGGCGGCCACCACGGCGTAGCCCTGCGACAGCCAGTGCGCGAGATACCGCTGTTCCCGGTCGACGCGTGGGTTGCGCGACGGGGCACAGTCGTCGCCGAGACCGACGGTGCCGTGGGCCCACGACACCACCGGACGGCCACCCTCGGGTGTCGGGCCCGGCGGCAGGAACAGCACCCCGGTGTCGACGGCGGCGGCACCGGAGCGCCACTGGGTGCGGTAGGTGAGCCGCTCCGCGACCGCAGCGCCCGGCACGGACAGCTCGGCCGGCAGCGGTTCCACGGACATCACCGCCCCGGGCACCGGTTCGGCGACCGCGACGGCCGGGCACAGCCCGGACGGGAACAACACGGCCGACGACGCGCGGTCGGGGACGGCGTGCCGGCCGCTGCGACGGTGCGATCCGGCACCCGGCGCGACCGGCTCGGGTCAGCCCACACGCTCGATCCGGGTCTTCAGGTGGGCCGGCATCTGCTGCATGCTGCTCTCGGTCCATTTCGGGAGATGATCGCCGAGGGGGACGTCGGCGACGAGGACGGCGACATGCGAGGTTCCTGCCAGCGTCACCTCGGTGCCGCCGTCGGCGGGCGCAAGCGTGAGCGTCCACAGGAACTCGATGCCCGCCCGGGGCGTCGACCGGACGACGATGCGTTCGTCGGGGACGACCTCGACGAACTCGACGTGATCCTCGAAATGCAGGCCCCGGAGTCCTCCGAACCACTGGGCGCTCGACCCGACACCGTCCGGGGTCGAGTGGACCTCCCGGACCGCCATGTTCGGGTGAGCGGACCACAGCTTCCCGATGTCGCGCGCGAACCCGAACACCTTCTCGACGGGGGCATCGATCGTGATGCTCTGCGCCGCACGCGCGCTCGGCGGCGCGGCCGGAGTCCGGGCACCCTCGACCCGTGCCTTCACGGTCGCGAGCATCCGTTCGATGTCACCCCCGCTCAACTTGAACATCAACTCCTCGACGGGCACCCCGACGACCGGAACGTCGAGTGTCCATTCGCAGTCCAAGGTCAGGCTCGTCGCGCCGTCCTGCGGCGCGAACGTGAAGGTCCAGACCGGTCCCATGCTGGATCGGGCCACGATGCGCTCGCCGGGGACGACCTCGGTGTACTCCACGCGTCCTTTCAGGTGCAGGCCCAGCAGCTTCTCGAACCACTCGGCACTCGTCCCGACCCCGTCCGGGGTGAGGTCGACGTCCCTCACTGCGCAGTCGGGAAAGCAGACCCACAACTTCCCGACGTCCTTCGCGAACTCGAACACCTCCGCCACGGGCGCCTCGATCGTGGTGGTGCGGCTCATCTTCGCCATCGGTCCGATCCCTTCCGTCCTGACTGTCACCGAATTACGGCCGCCGGATCACACGTTTCGCACGCTACGCTCCGCCGGCCACCCGGAGCTCGGGATCGGCCGGTTGTGGTCTCGATGTCACCGCTCCGTGGGCCCAGGCTGCTGTGCTGTTCGACGATCTTCGAACAGCACTCCGTACGTTGGTTTCCCGACCTTCCAGCGGAAGGGCCGTATCGTCCGAGCGCATGGCATGGTTGGTGTTCGGAGTTCTGGCGCTGATGGGGCTGGTGGCGGGCGTGGTGGTGCGACAGCGAGACCGGGTGGAACGCGCTTCCGGGTTTCCGTGGTTCTGGGTGGCATTCCCGGCGACCTGCATCGTCATCGCGGCTGCGGTGAGTGTCTTCGCATGGCCTCAGGTGCTGACCGGCTCGGGCAGTTACTGGTGGGATCCGCCCACCGTGAATCAGCCGGGTTTGCAGTTCCTGTCGAACGAGCAGTACCAGCGGTTCATGACATTGCGTCGGTGGAGATGGGTACTACCTGCGATATCACTCGTGGGAATTGCCTTGTGCGTGTGGACCTGGCGGCGACGCCACGTGTGACCCCGCCCTTGTGATGGTCCCGCACAGCAACAGAGGTATCGCTGTGGGCGCGGCGGTACCGGTTACGAGGAGACGCGCCATGATGAGACACACACTCGACTTCGGTAGCCCGTTGCCCCCGGGCTGGACCACACTCGACGACCAGAACCGGTACTGGGATCAGTTCACCGACCGGTTCAGGTTCCGGCCTGGTCTTACCGAGTCGGATTGGCCGGCGATGGCAGAACCGACACCGTCGATCACGTTCGATCTCACCGCGCCTGCCGACATCGCAGGCGCGTGGCAGAGCCGCTTCGATGCGATCAACGCCGAAGCGTTACGTTGTTTCGTCTCCGATTTCCCCGAGGACCCGATGTTCGTGGTGCTGGACTGGCAGCACACCTGCTATCGGCTCGATACGGCCGTGCATGCCGCCACCCCGGACACCGAGTGGCGGGTTCCGGTCTACCCCAACGGCGACTACCACCTCTTTCTGCGCGACGACCTCAGCGAGGGCACGTTCGGACACCCGTGGGAGCAGACCCTGTGCGTGTTCGGCGAACGTCCTGTCGGTTCATTGGGCCGGACCCTCGCGACGTGGCTGCCTGTCATACGGATCGACGGCCGTCGACCCGACGCCCTGTAACACAACAGCACACCACTCGCGCACCGCGGGACGGGGCCACGACATCGGCCCGGACTGTGCGAAGCCCTCGCCACCTGTCGAGAAGGCGACACCCTCATCGTCGCCGGATTCGGCTGACTGGGCCGATCCGCCGGCGACCACAGTCTTCGCGCCGGCCTCGTGCAGGTCGAACATCTTGCGGCCCTGCGCCCGCGTCAGCTGACGCGTCGACCCGCAGCAGCCTCGACAATCACCGGGCCCCGCACGAACAGCGGCTCTACCCGCCGAACAGGGTCGCCGCGAACGGCGTGGTGGCCGGCAGTGCGTCGAACATGGTCTCGGAATGCCCGTTGGGGTAGGTGCGGTAGTCGACGTTTGTACCCCCGGACCACAGGTCGGCGACGAGCTTGAACGACAGCGGCGCCGGCACGACCTGATCGCGCAATCCCTGGCCGAGGAACAGCGGCCGGTCGTAGCCACGGGTGGGCACTCCCATGTAGTCGGCGAGGGCCGCGCGCATGCGGTCGTCGCCGAGCGGGCGGGCGAGGATTTCCCCCACTCCGATGCCGTCGACGCGGTCGCTGAGTTCGGCGTAGCAGAGCCGCTCCGCGTCGTCGACCACGTCCCGTCCGACCGGGGTGAGGTAGCTGTTCACGTCCACGTCGGGCCGTGCGACTCGCAGACCGGCCAGGACGTAGGACAGGAACACGGTGGTGCCGTCGAGGCCCAGATCCGGAAAGCCGGGACCGCCGAACGGGAACAGCGTCTCGAGGTTCGACGGCGCGCCGGTGGCGATCATGCCGCGGAAGTCGAGTTCGGGGGCCCGCGACGTCGCCAGGAGCGCGGTGTGCAGGGCCGCGTGGCCGCCCTGCGACTGGCCGATCACGATCCACCGGTTCGACAGCGACGGCTCGGCGGCGCGGGCGGCCCGGACGACGTCGACGACGCTGTTCGCGGCACTCGGCCCGTCGAGGTAGGTGTGGAGCCCGTCGCTGCCCAGGCCGGGATAGTCGGAGGCGACCACGGCGTAGCCCCGGGACAGCCAGTGTCCGAGATATGCCCGGTCGCGGTCGGTGCGCGGGTTGCGCGACGGGGCGCAGTCGTCGCCGACGCCGACGGTGCCGTGGGCCCACGACACGACCGGCCAGCCACCCTCGGGCGCCTGACCCGGAGGCAGGTACAGGACACCCGAGGCGGTCGTCGACGCACCCGATCGCCACTGGGTGCGGAAGGCCAGTCGCTCGGCCGTGGCCGCTCCCGGCACCGACAGCTCACCGGGCAGTGACTCGACCGCGACCACCGTGCCGGGCCCGGGTTGCGCGCCGGCCGTCGCGGGCACGACCAGCCCGGCCGCCACGGCCCCGATGCACGCGAGCGCCCGCAGCCGCCACCCGATTCCCCTCATCGTGTCCTCCCGTCGTCGGTGCAGGCGCTCGAACCTACAGGCGCTCAAACCTAGCAGCGGCGCCCAGCCGGACAGGACGTTTCGGGCACGGTGACGCCGGGCATCTTCCGAGGCATGACGACTTTCCCGGCGAGCTCGACGACCCCACAGGCCACCGCCGCCGATCGGCTCCGCGTCGCAGGCGTCGCCGTGTCGGCGATCGCCGCGGTCGCTCTGTCCTTCCTCGGTTCCGGGGCCGTGGTGGGCACACCGATCTCCGAGGTGGCCGACGGGGCGCTCTCCGCCGATGCGACGGCGGTGGCGCCGGGCGGTCCGGCATTCGCGATCTGGTCGGTGATCTACGCGGGTCTGCTGGCGCTCGCGGTGTGGCAGGCGCTGCCCGCGCACCACGCCGACCCCCGCCAGCGGGCGCTCGGCTGGTGGATCGCCGCGTCGATGCTGCTCAACGCCGCGTGGATCCTCGTCGTGCAGCTCGAACTGCTCGCGCTCAGCGTCGCGGTCATCGTCGCGCTGCTGGCCGTGCTGGTCCGGATCTTCCTCGGCCTGACCCGCACCGCGCCGTCGTCCCGCGTGGAAGCGGTCGTCGTGGACGGCACGATGTTCCTGTACCTGGGCTGGGTCGCGGTGGCCACCGTCGCGAACACGGCGGCGGCGCTGCGCGCCGCGGACGTCGACCCGTTCTCGCTGGGCGCCGACGCCTGGGCGGTGATCGTCCTGGTCGCGGTCGCCGCGGTGTCGGTGCTCCTGGCCATCGCCGGGCACGGGCGGCTCGCCGTCGCCGCGGCCATGGCGTGGGGCCTGGTGTGGATCGCGGTGGCCCGCAGCGGCGACACCGGATTCACCTCAGTCCCGGCCGCCGTCGCGGCGGGCGGCGCGGCGGCCGTGGCGGTGCTGTCCGCGGTGATCGTGCGGCTGCGCACCGAGGCCGCGCGGCGGCGGCGCACCGACACCGCGCGGCGCCGGCGAACCTAGTGGCCCTCGTGGTCCCGCCGCGCCAGCTCGGCGAACATCGCGTTGTGGGCGGCGAGATCGGCGTCGTCGTCGCGCTCGGCGGCGCGGTCCACCCGTCGCGCGGTGCGCTCGTCGCTGCGCGACCACTGCACCAGCAGCGCCAGCATGACCAGCACCAGCGGGATCTCCCCCGCCGACCAGGCGATACTGCCCCCCACCTTCTGATCGGCGAACAGGTCGCTGTTCCAGGCCAGGCCGAGCCCGCGATAGTAGGACTCCGCCATCACCGAGCCCATGCTCATCAACGTCACGCCGAAGAACGCGTGGAACGGCAGGGAGCCGAACACCATCGCCAGCTTCGTCACCGGCGTCACGTCCCGCGGCGACGGGTCCACGCCGATCACGACCCAGTAGAACAGGTAGCCGCTGATCAGGAAGTGCAGGTTCATCAGCACGTGCGCGGCATGGCTGTCGGCGTTGGCCTCGAAGATCCCACCCAGGTACAACGCGTAGAAGCCGCCGACGAACATCACCGACGCGACGACCGGATGGGTGAAGAACCGCGACGGCGGGCTGTGCAGGAACGCGAGGAGCCATTCCCGCGGGCCGGGGTAGCCGTCGCGGCCCGCCGGTTTGAAGGCCCGCAGCGCCAGGGTCATCGCCCCGCCGAGGGCGAGCAGCACGGGCGCCAGCATCGACATCGCCATGTGGGCGCCCATGTGGACGCTGAACATCGCCGGCGAGTACATGCCCACGCCCGACGACGTGGCGACCAGCAGCACGAAGCAGCCGGAGAACCAGGCGATCGACCGGCCGACGGGCCAGCTGTCGCCGCGCCGGCGCAGCGTCCACAGCCCGATCGCGTAGGCGACCGCGAGGACGAGGGCGATCGTGCCGAAGATCAGGTCGAAGCGCCACGCCCCGAAGAAGAGGGTGCCGAGTGTCGGGGGGCCGTCCAGGTTGTAGCCCAGCTCCACCTCGAGCAGCGACGGCACCGTCGCGGGCGGGGGCGGCGGGGTGCGGCCCAGCCCGACGGCCAGGCCGACCGTGGCGGCCAGGATGACGGCCTCGACGGCCGCGAACCGGACGAGCGCGCCCCGATCGTCGGGGTTCGCCTCGAGCGCGGGCAGCGCACGGCGCCGCTGCATCCACCCGAGGACACCCAGGGCGATCAGTGCCAGCGCCTTGGCCACGATCAGCCGGCCGTAGGTGCTGGTGAGCAGCTCGTCCGCGGGCAGCCGGACCGCGGCGTTGACGACCCCGCTCAGGGCCATCACCGCGAACGCCAGCCCGGCGACGAACGAGAACCGGCGGGCCGCGAGGTCGGTGTGCGTGCCGCGGCGCCACCCGTGGGCGAGCAGGGCGAACAACCCGCCCGCCCACACCGACGCCGCGACCAGGTGCAGCACGAGACTGTTGGTGGCCATGTCGTGCGACCCGCCCGACGACGAGTGCCCGGTCAGGGCCAGCGGCATCAGGGTCACCAGCGACAGCAGCAGCAGGTACGGCACCCACGACCAGCGCACCGCGGCGCGGATCAGCACCGCCAGGATCAGGGCGAGCGCCGACGTCCACGCCCACGCGAGCGCCGTGTCGACCTGCCCGATCGCGCCCCACAGGTTCTCCGGCTTCAGCGCCTCGGCCAGCGGCTGCCCGGAGGTGTCGGACAGGGTCAGCGGCACCAGCACCGCCGAGCACAACGCCCAGATCAGGGCGGCGGCGCCCGCGGTCCGCACGGCCCGGTAGCCGCCCACGTCCAGCACCCCGCTGCGCTGCGGCGGCACCAGGAACGCGGCGAAGAACAACGATCCGACCGCGGCGACGGCCGCGACCTCCGCGATCGCGCGCACCGCGGGCAGTCCGTAGGTGGTGAGCGGTCCCGGGTCCGGGATGCCCAGCAGCACCAGCGCCTGCGCGGCGGACAGACCGACCACGATCGGCGCGACGACCGCGGCGACGAGCCCGAGGAGGACGTACAGTGCCGACGTGTTGCGCCGCCCGGCCGGCGGCGAGGAGGTCGGCGCGGCCGACGCGAGCTCGGGTGATGCCATAGGTACCAGGGTAGGACCTCGGCGAGCGCCGCTACGACGCACCGTCGGAGACGTGCGCCACCCACCCGGCGACCGGGTCGAGATCGAACACCACGCGCAGGGCGTCGAGGGTGTCGGCCGCGTGCAGAGCGTCGCAGTGCGGCAGCGCTGCCGCCATGGGCCCCGTCTCGGGACGGTAGCCGGGCCGGCCGGCCCGCGGGTTCAGCCACACCAGCCGGTGGGCGCGGCGACGGATCCGCGCGACGGCCCGGCCGAGCGCCTGCGGATCGTCGCTGTCCCACCCGTCGGAGGCGACGAACACGACGGCGCCGCGCAGCAGGTTGCCGTGGTGGGAGGCGAGCAACGCCTCGAGGCTCCCGGCGATGTGGGTGCCGCCGTAGCGGTCGACGACCGTGTCGTTGGCGCGGGCGACGGCGTGCTCGGCGGAGCGGTGCGCCAGGGTCGCGGTGAGCCGGGTCAGGCTCGTGGAGAACGCGAACACCTCGGCGTCGCCGGCGCGCACCGCGGCCCGCATCAGGTGCAGGTAGGTGTCGGCGTAGCCGTGCATGGACCGGCTCACGTCGCACAGCACCACGATCCGGCGCGGCCGGCGGATCGGCCGCGCCCGGCACAGACGGATCAGCTCGAACCCGGTGTGCCGGGAGGCGGCGAGGGTGGCCCGCACGTCGAGGCGGCCGTGGTGGTGCGGCGTGCGGCGGCGGCCGAGGCGCCGCGGCCAGCGCACCCGGGCCTGCTCGAGCCACTGCCCCAGCAGGCGCAGGTCCTCGGGCCGGAGGTCGCCGAACGGTTGGTCGGCGACGATCTCGACGGGGCTCGGCGCCCATGGCCCGGGCCGGCCCGTCTCGCCGGGTCCGCCGGATCGACGCGGGGCGCCGGTGTGCCACGGCACACCGGACTGCGGCGCCCCCGGCGGCGCGTGCGGCGCCGGCACGGTGGTCTCCCCCGCGCCCGTCGCCCCGTCGGGTCCGGTGCGCCGGGCGTGCGGGTCGACGGCGAGCGCCTGCTGGTCGAAGACCTCGGCGAAGACGGCGTCGAATGCCTCGAGCGCGTCCTGCCGGTCGACGAGGGCGATCCGCGCCGTCCAGTACAGGCGACTGCGGGTGCGCGGCGGGTGCAGGCGCAGTGCCCGCACCAGGGTCGCGGTGGCGGTCGCGGCGACGGGCACGCCGGCGCGGCGCAACCGGTCGGTGAGCGCCACGGTGAACGCGGCGAGGTCGACGCCGCGCAGCAGCAGCGCGCTGCTCACGCGCGGAACTCCTCGTATTCGGCGCGGATGGTGGTCCGGTCGTCGGGGGTCTTGGCGAGCGCGGTCAGTGTCGCCACCGCGCCCGGGTGGACCAGATCCGCCACTCCGAGCGCCACGAGTGCGGACACCCAGTCGATGGTCTCGGCGATGCCCGGCGCCTTGTCCAGGTCCAGCCGGCGCACGGAGGCGACGAAGTCGGCGGCCGATTCGACCAGCGCGAGGTTCGCGGCGGGGACGGTGCGGCGCAGGATCGCCACGGCGCGGTGCCGGTCCGGATAGTCGATCCAGTGGTACAGGCAGCGCCGGCGCAGCGCGTCGTGCAGGTCGCGGCTGCGGTTGGAGGTGAGCACGACGATCGGGGGCCGAGCGGCGGCGAGGGTGCCGAGTTCGGGGATCGTGACCGAGTACTCGCCGAGGAACTCGAGCAGCAGCGCCTCGAATTCGTCGTCGGCCCGGTCGATCTCGTCGATGAGCAGCACCGGGACGGTGGGCCCGCGGTGGCGCACGCAGCGCAGCACCGGCCGTTCGAGCAGGAACTCCTCGGTGTAGAGGTCGGCCTCGCGCAGCGTCTCGCCGCGGGTTTCCGCGAGCCGGATCGCGAGCAGCTGCCGCTGGTAGTTCCAGTCGTAGAGGGCCTCGCTCGCGGCGAGACCCTCGTAGCACTGCAACCGGATCAGCTCGGTGCCCACGGCGGCGGCGAGGGCCTTGGCGGCGGTGGTCTTGCCGACGCCGGGTTCGCCCTCGAGCAGCAGCGGCCGGCCGAGTTCCACCGCGAGATACAGGGCGGTGGCGGTGCCCTCGTCGAGCAGGTAGTCCCGGTCGTCGAACCGGCGGACGACGTCGTCGACGTCGGCGAACACGCTCATCGGCCGGCTCCCGGAGCCGGTCCCGTCACGAACACGTGGCGTGTTCCTTCTGGTAGGCGCGGCGGCATCCCGGGCAGCAGAACCACACATCGGTGCCGGCGTCGGACAGATGCGGCGTGTCGGCGGTGACGGTGACGGTCATCCCGCACACGGGGTCCACCGCGGTGTGCGGGGCCGCGATCGGCGCGGTGGGCGACCCGAGATTCTCGCGGCGGACCGCCTGCACCAGTTCGGCGACGATCGACAGCCCGATCTCCGCGGCGGTGCGCGCCCCGATGTCGAGACCCGCGGGGGTGTGCACGCGCGCTCGTTCGTCGGGGCGCACCTCGGCCTGCGCGAGCACGTCGGCGCCGCGCCGCCGGCTGGCGACGAGCCCGACGTAGCCGATCCCGGCGTCGAGGGCGGCCCGGATGACGCCCGGCTCCTCGCCACCGAGGCTCGCGACGACGACGGCCGCGGCGTCGGCGGCGGGCGTGGCGCCCGGCTCGAGGCGGTCGACCACGAAGTCGAGCCGCGCGGCGAAGTCCGCGACGGCCTCGGCCACCGGCGTCGACCCCGACACGACGAGCATCGGGGCGGGTAGCTGCGGCTCGAGGAAGATCTCCGTCGCACCGCCCGACAGGCACGGATTGACCGCGACGGTGGCCCCCGGGGTGTCGGGGAAGGTCTGCGCGGTGCCGGGCAGGACCCGCAGCAGGGTGCTCTCCCCCGTGGTCAGGGCCTGTCGCGCGGCGTCCCGCACCGAGGTCTCGGTGCACTGGCCACCGACGAAGCCTTCGATCGTGCCGTCGTCGAGTACCAGCGCGCAGTCGCCGGGCCGCGCGGACGTCGGCCGCTGGGCGCGCACCACGGTGGCACGGACGAACGCCCGGCGCCGGCGGGTCAGTTCCGCGGCACGCATCGTCAGGTCCATACGGCTCTCCCTGGTTCGGGCCGGTGGGTCAGATCGGCGGGGTGGTCCGGCCCTGCATCGCCTCCCACACCCGGGACGGGGTCAGCGGCATGTCGGCGTGCCGCACCCCGAAGGGGCGCAGGGCATCGACGACGGCGTTGACCACGGCGGGCGGCGAGCCGACGGTCGCGGACTCGCCGATGCCCTTGGCGCCGATCGGGTGGTGCGGCGACGGGGTGACGGTGAACCCGGTCTCGAAGTGCGGCACCTCCATGGCCGTGGGGATGAGGTAGTCCATGAGCGAGCCGCCGAGGCAGTTGCCGTCCTCGTCGAACTCGATCATCTCCATCAGCGCCATCCCGATGCCGTCGACGAGTCCGCCGTGGACCTGGCCCTCGATGATCATCGGGTTGATGCGGGTGCCGCAGTCGTCGACGGCGAGGAATCGGCGGACCGTCACCTCACCCGTGCCGGGGTCGACGTCGACGACGCAGAAGTACGCCCCGTACGGGTAGGTGAGGTTCTCGGGGTTGTAGCAGATCTGGGCCTCGAGTCCGCCCTCGACACCCTCGGGCAGATCGCCCGCGCCGTGCGCCCGCATCGCGATGTCCTGGATGGTCACCGACGCGGTCGGATCGCCCTTGACGTGGAAGGAGCCCTTGGTCCAGTCGAGGTCGGCGACGGACACCTCGAGCATGCCGGAGGCGATGATCCGGGCCTTGTCGCGGACCTTGCGCGCGACGAGGGCGGCGGCCGCGCCGGAGACCGGGGTGGACCGGCTGCCGTAGGTGCCGAGACCGAACGGGGTGTTGTCGGTGTCGCCGTGCACGACGTCGATGTCCTCGGGTGGGATGCCGAGTTCCTCGGCGACGATCTGCGCGAACGTCGTCTCGTGCCCCTGGCCCTGGGTCTGCACGGACAGCCGCACCACCGCCTTGCCGGTGGGGTGCACGCGCAGCTCGCAGCCGTCGGCCATGCCGAGACCGAGGATGTCCATGTCCTTGCGGGGGCCGGCACCGACGGCCTCGGTGAAGAACGCCACGCCGATGCCCATCAGTTCGCCCCGCGCGCGGCGCTCGGCCTGCTCGCGGCGCAACTCCTCGTACCCGACCATCTCCGCCGCCTTGCGCAGGGTGGTCGCGTAGTCGCCGGAGTCGTACTTCCATCCGGTCTTGCTGGTGTACGGAAACTGTTCGGGCCGCAGCAGGTTCTGCAGCCGCAGCTGCACCGGATCGAGCTCGAGATCGTAGGCCAGGCAGTCCACGAGCCGCTCGACGAGGTAGACGGCCTCGGTGATGCGGAACGAGCACGCGTAGGCCACGCCGCCGGGCGCCTTGTTGGTGTAGACGGCGGTCATGTGGCAGTAGGCGGCCTCGATGTCGTAGCTGCCGGTGAACACCCCGAAGAAGCCGGCCGGGTACTTCACCGGGGCGGCGGTGCCGTTGAACGCGCCGTGGTCCGCGAGGACCTGGGTGCGGATCGCGAGGATCTTCCCCTCGCGGGTCGCTGCGATCTCACCGACCATCACGTAGTCGCGGGCGAAGCCGGTGCTCACCAGGTTCTCGCTGCGGTCCTCCATCCACTTGACCGGCTTGCCCGTGACGAGGGACGCGACGATCGCGCAGACGTACCCGGGATAGATGGGCACCTTGTTGCCGAACCCGCCGCCGATGTCCGGGGCGATCACCCGGATCTTGTGTTCGGGCAGACCCGCGACGAGGGCGTAGAGGGTGCGGTGGGCGTGCGGCGCCTGGCTCGTCGACCACAGCGTGAGCTTGCCGGTGATCCGGTCGTAGTCGGCCACGGCACCGCAGGTTTCCATCGGCGCCGGGTGCACCCGGGGATAGACCATCTCCTGCCGGGTGATCACGTCGGCCTTCGCGAACGCGGCTTCGGTGGCGGCGGCGTCCCCGGTCTCCCAGTCGAAGCAGTGGTTGTCGGTCTTGCCCTCGAGGTCGGTGCGGATCACCGGGGCCTCAGGTGCGAGGGCACGACGGACGTCGACGACCGGATCGAGGATGTCGTACTCGACGTCGATGAGTTCGAGGGCGTCGCGGGCGGAGTACCGGTCCTCGGCGACGACGAAGGCGACCTCCTGGCCCTGGAAGCGGACCTTGTCGGTGGCGAGGACGGCCTGGACGTCGTTGGACAGGGTCGGCATCCAGGCCAGGCCCTTGTCCGCGAGGTCGGCGCCGGTGACGACGGCCCGCACCTTCGGGTGGGCCTGCGCGGCGCTGGTGTCGATGCCGAGGATCTTCGCGTGCGCGACCGGGGAGCGCAGGATCGCCAGGTGCAGCATGCCGGGTAGTTGCACGTCGTCGACGAAGCGGCCGTGGCCGCGGATGAATCGCGGGTCCTCCTTGCGCAGCATGCGGCCGTGGCCGCACGGCTTCTCGTCGTTGTCGACGGTGTCGAGCAGCTCGGGGGTCGGGTCGACGGCGGTCATGACGGCGCCTTCTCGGTGGCGGGGTGTTCGGCGGCCCAGCGGACGGACCGCACGATGGTGGTGTAGCCGGTACAGCGGCAGATCTGCCCGGAGATCGCCTCGCGGATGGTCTGCTCGTCGGGGTCCGGGTTGCGGTCGAGCAGGGCGCGGGCGGTGATCATCATGCCGGGGGTGCAGAAGCCGCACTGCAGCCCGTGGCAGCGCATGAAGCCCTCCTGGACGGGGTCGAGCACGCCGTCGCGCTCGAGTCCCTCGACGGTGCGCACGTCGTGGCCGCTCGCCATGGCAGCGAGCATGGTGCACGACTTGACGGGCTCGCCGTCGACCGCGACGACGCAGGTGCCGCAGTTGCTGGTGTCGCAGCCCCAGTGCGTGCCGGTCAGGCCGAGGTGATCGCGCAGGAAGTGGACGAGCAGCAGCCGCGGTTCCACCTCGGCACTGACCTCGTCTCCGTTGACGGTCATCGAAACACGCATCGGGTCAACCCCTTTCGGAGGTGGTGAGCCGCTCGACGGCGCGGCGCAGGGTCCGCACCGTGAGCTCCGCGGCGAGGTGGCGTTTGTAGTCGACGGTGCCGCGCTGATCCGCGACCGGGTCGCTCGCGGCGGCGGCGAGTTCGCCGGCCTCGCGGTAGAGGTCCTCGGACGGCGTCGCGCCGCGCAGCCGGTCGGAGATGCCGGCCAGGGCCTGCGCGTCCGCCCGGACCGCGGTGAGGCCGACGCGCGCGTCGTCGATGGCGCCGTCGCTCATCCACACCGCCGCGCCGGCGGCGGCGATCGCCCAGTCCCCCGTTCGTCGCTCGACCTTGGCGTAGGCGCTCGACCCGCGGCCCCGTCGCGGCAGCCGGACCTCGACGAGCAGTTCGTTGGCGGCGGCGGTCGTCTCGTAGGGGCCCAGGTGGAACTCCTCCATCGTCAGCGTCCGGCTGCCGCGCGGACCGCGCAGCACGACCGATGCGTCGAGGACCTGGCACACGGTGGACAGGTCCTCGGCGGGGTCGGCCTGGCACAGCGACCCGCCGATCGTGCCGCGGTTGCGCACCACGGGGTCGGCGATGACGCGTTCGGCGTCGCGGAAGATCGGGAAGATCTCGGCGAGCGCCTCGTTTTCGAGGAGTTCGCGGTGCCGCGCCAGCGCGCCGATCCGCACGACGTCGGGCTCGACGGCGATGTAGCCGAGCTCGCCGGCCAGGTCGTTGATGTCGATCAGACACTCGGGGCCGGCGAGCCGCAGTTTCATCATCGGCAGGAGACTGTGCCCACCAGCGACGACTCGGGCTTCCTCGCCGCGTTCGTCCAGTAGAGCGATGGCGTGTTCGATGCCGGTGGCGCGCTCGTATTCGAAAGCCGAAGGTACTTGCATGTGGCATACCTCACATTTCAGCTACCTACGGAGTGTATGCCCGCGCTCGCGGCGCGACGGGCGGATTCGCCGCCCGATCGGGACGCACGCGCCCACCGCGCCGGCAGCGGCGGGGCCTCGGTCGGGCACGCACCGGCAAACAGTTAAGATTCTGGCCGCGCCTCCGTAGCTCAGCTGGATAGAGCAAGAGCCTTCTAATCTCTAGGTCGCAGGTTCGAGTCCTGCCGGGGGCACCACAGAAACCGCAGCTCAGCGGCGGTTTCCGCCACTCTAGCAGGGGGGTGGGTGCAATCTCCGAGCAATCGACCTACCCGAACGGGCCTTCCGTCACCGAAACAGAGCGGCCCCGGTCGGTGCTCACAACACCTTCCAGGGCCTCGGCCCGATCGGAAGGTAGTCCGATGAACCGTCCCAGCAGTGTATCCACCCTCACCGCCGGTCCCGGCGAACGTGTCCTCGAGGTCCTGGACTTCCACGTGTGCGCCGGCGAACTGTGCGCCACCGTCGTCCTCGAGCCCGCCGACGGCTGCCCCGCCCTCGAGTGCTGCATCCCCGTCGAGCAGCTGCACATCGAAACTTTGTCGGCGCCGACAAAATCGCAGGTAGACCAGGATGACGACGCCGACAACGTGGCACCTCACGGGCTATTTCCTGGCGCCGCGGAAAAGGGTGCGCGCACCACTCACCCCCTTCTTCTGGGATCGCAGGAAACGGTTCCCGGCGCCGGGAACCTTGCGGTCTTGTCGGTAGCCGCGGTCTTGGGCTTCGGCCTGGTCTACGGCCTGCCCCTCGCAGCGCTGGACGCCGCTGTCACCCTCGGGTGGCACGCATGAGCTACTTCGGAGACGAACCGACCTGCACGCGCTGCGACTACCCGGAGCGGCTGCACCACCTTCTCCGTGTCGACCACAACTTTGTCGGCCCCGACAAAGATGCCCGGAACCAGACTCCTGGCGTCGACAACGTGGCACGTCACGGCCTTTTCGGTGCCGTCACCGAGAAGCATGGTGAGGCATGAGCATCGACAAACTCAGCCACATCGTCCTGCGCCACAACCTCGAGCGCGTCAAGACCGAAGGCGTCCACGTTCCCGCCCTGTGCGGACACACCGCACCGTTCCAGGCACACACCCCGCTCGACGGCCACGACCGGCACGGATCCGCACCGACCGTGATGTGCCCCGACTGTCTGCGCCGGTCCGACGAGAACGCGCGCCGACGGCGCCGCGTGGAGCAACTGTCCGCTACTCGCTGAGCGAGTACCCCCGGCCTGTTGCGTCGTGGGGGTCCGCACTTTCGCGTACCCCCACGGCCCTGCACGCCGCGGTCCGCGAGCCTCTGCACGTCGCTTCTGCCGCCTCCGACGTAAACCGAGACGGTCCGTGATCCATCCCTAGTCCCCGCGAACGGCGCGGGGCACCCGACCGCACGGGAGTGCACACCTCCGGCCGGGTCCAGCACAGCCGCACGCTCAGGAGGGCGTGGGGCTACTCGTGTTGGCTCAGACGGTCTATGAGGGCATGGCGACCGGGCGACGTTGGGGAAGGGGCCAGCAGCACAGGCACCGCTCTGCGGTGTCCGCTCGGTCAAGCACAGTCCGGCGTAGCCGGTCCAACTCGCACCCCCTGCCGTGACGCGGTGAACTGCCAGTATCAACATCAACAGCATCGACAGAAGGAACCCACGTGCTGAACGAACCGATCGACCTTGCCAGCGCTCCGCTCCCACCGCTATGCCCGGCCTGGTGCACACACCAAGGTCACGACTGGGACAGCTTCGAGGACGACGGAATCGAGTCCCGGCACCACGACGGCCCGCGGTGGCCGTCGGTCCACCCCGCGGCTGGCCTTCCGGTCGGACTCATGATCGGCGGGATAGATCGGGCCGTTCGGGGCGCGGTCCCCGGAATGTCTGAACCCACCGCGCGGATTTCTCACCTCTCCCGCGGTCGGGGAGAGGGGGTCCTTCGGGGGTATGGGGGTGGGGGTGAGACGGGAGCGGCCCCGGTACGCTGGGGAGGTTGCGCACCGGGGCCACGGTCAGCGGCTCGTTACACGGCGTCGTGGATGCGCACGATCGCGGCCTCGTGCACGAACCCGAACCCGACGCGCATCGTGGCCCGCACGGCGACACGGTCGCTGGTGAAGTACACCGAGTGATCCACGTCGAGGGTCACGTCCTGGCGGAGCACGATGTGCACGCGGTCTCGGGGGATTCCCCAGATGTCGCCGGCGGCGACGGCCGGGGACGACACGAGCGGAACGCCTTGGATGACGCGCTTGGTCGGTGCGGAGGGGTCGTTGCCGAGCAGCGGGGTGTTCAGTCCGGTTCCGGTCTTGAGCTTGGCGAGGGCGAGCACGGTGTCGGGGTGGGCGATGAACGTGTTGATCTCGGCTCCGACGTTTTCGGCCTTGGATAGTGCTTCGGCGAACGGGTCGACGTTGGTGATGGTGCCGCCGGTGTCGACGCTCTGCACCCCGGTCAGGGACAGCAGGCCGTCGGGGCCGTTGGTGGTGGTGCTGCCGAAGAATGCGCTGTCGAGCTTGCGGGCGATGTCGCGGGCGAGGCCGGCACCGACGATTTCCTGTGCCTGGGGGCTGGAGTCTTCGGCGAGTTCGCGGGAGATGATCGACAGTCCGGCGAGCTTGTTGAATTCGACGACGAGTTCGTCGAGGGCAGCGTCGGACGCGGTGATCTCACCGCCTTCGGGAACCCACGCCGCGGCGGGGTCGGCCGCGACGATCGGGATGCGGTACTCGTGGACGCCGGTGTCGACGACCGTGGACGCTTCCATCGCGGCGGAGTTGCGGGCGACGGGTTGGACGATCAGTGCGGAGATCTCGTCGGGCAGGATGCCGTGGACGTTGACGGAGTCGGTGGCGAGAGCCATGATGTGTCCTTCACAGGGGGATCGGATGGTGTGTCGCTGGCGCTCCCGGCGCTCTCGCGGTGCCCCCTGGGGCGAACGGTGGGTGATCTCCGGCGCCTGGCCTGGGTGATCACCCACCGTTCATTCTAGCGTTTGAGGACGCCGGACCAACCGCGGCCGGGGTGAACGGGTTCACCGGATGCGCCTTGCCGGCGGTCGGGTTGCGGGGTGCGGGACTTGGCCCAGTGGGGGCGGTCCCGAAGCACTTGGTCGACCGCGGCGGCGACCTTGGTGGGGTCGATGGTGCCGTCGACGCCACGGAGCTCGTCGAGTTCGATGCCGGCGGTCCACAGGTCGGTGGGGTCGGCGAGCCGGTCGGCGTGACGTTGGGCTTCGCCGCGTTCGTAGACGGTTATGCGTTCGGCGAGTTGATCTCGCTGGGCTTCGGTGTCGCGGAGTTGGCGTCGGTAGCGGGCCGCTTCACTGTTGCCGGACTTGGGTTCGGCCGGTGGTTCGGCTGACGGTTCTGTGGTGGGGTCGGCGGGCGGGGTGTCGACGGGTGTCTGTCCGGGGGTGTTCGGGTCGGTGTCGGCGGGGGTGGGGTTCGGGGTGGTCATCTACATGGCTCCTTCGCGAAGGGTCTGTCGGGTGGCGTCGATATGGGGGCAGGTGGTGTGATCGGGGCAGTGGTCGCACCGCCAAATGTGGTTGCGTCGGCGTCGGACTCGGATCTCGTCGCGGCCGACGAAGGCGAGGACTTCGCCGCGGCTGACGGATTTCACGCGCACGTTCACCCGGCTGACTCCTGTGGTGTGGGTTCAGGGAGGTTCCAGGTGCGGCGACGTACCCCTGGGGTGAGGTATTCGACGGTGGTGGACAGGCCGTCGCGGAGTTCGTAGCCGAGGTGCAGCAGCAGTTCTCGTTCGGTGTCGGTGGCCGGGCGGGTCCAGGGGCCGCGGTGGTGGAGCGCGTCGTCGTAGTCGGCGGCCTGCCGGGCGTCCTCGAGGGCCTGCATATGCTCGGGCAGGTAGTCGAACGTGAGGATGCCGCGGGGGTCGGGTTGGGGTTTCTGCGGGCCGATGCCGGTGACGGGTTCAGTCATGGGAGGAGTCCTTTGCGGGGTGGGTGATGACGTGGTGGCGAAGCTGGTCGAGCCAGTCGTCGGCGAGGTTGGGGGTGATCGCTGCGAACAGTTGTGCGCCGGCGATGGCGAGTTCCCAGGGGAGCAGGTCGCTGCCGTGGACGAGGGTGCGCACGCGGTTGTGGTCGTGGGAGAGGACGGCGTCGACCAGTGCCAGGAATTCGAGGTGGGCGGTGGCGACGTTGTCGGGTGTCGGTGGTGTCGGTTCAGGCATGGTGTGTCTCCTCCGCAGCGTCGTGGAGTTGGTCGGCGAGGGCGTATGCCTCGGTGGGGGTGAGGGCCAGCCACAGACCGCAGAGCCGGATCAGTACGGGCCGGGCGGCGGTCGGGTCGGTGAGGACTTCGGGTCGGATGTTGCGGGCGCGGAGCTTCATAGCGTGGCCTTGGAGTTGCGGTAGGCATCGACGAGCTTGTCGCGGAAGCGCAGTTGCGGGGCGAGTTGGTCGACGGTCTGCAATGTGGGGTCGAGGATGAAGTGGGTCATCATGCGCAGGGCGCCGGCGGTGACGTATCCGAACCCCTCGACGCCGACACGGTCGAGCCACTTCGAGGAGATGGCGTCGAGAGCATCCTCGTCTCCGCAGTGCATCGCCATTTCGTAGGCGAGTTCGATGCTGTCGGACTGCATCCGGTCGATGTCCACGACACTGCGCGGTTGGCCGTCGTCGTCGACGATCATCGCGTGGGAGGGAAGCGGGTTCGGGATGTCGTTGTTGGTCATGCTGTTGCAGCCTTTCGTGGGCGGCCGGGAGTGCCGGCCGGGTCGGTGAGGTGTCCGGCCCACAGGCCGGTGGGTTGGTCGAGTTCGGTGACGGCGACACGGCACGCGGACTGGACGGGGCATCGGGTGCATTCGCGGGTGGCCCACGCGAGTCGTGCCGATCGGTGTTCGGGTTGTTCGTCGGGGAGCTCGGCGTCGAAGTACGGTGCCCTCCCGGTACAGGCAGCGCCGGTCAGACGAGGATCGACGAGAGCGGTGAGCGTCGGCGGGATCGGGTACAGGCGGGCTTGCCGGCGGGTCACCGGTTCCTCCGGTGCCGGCATATGCCGTGCCCGTTGGCGGGGTCTGCGGCCTCGAGGCGCGCAAGCCAAGGGCCGGTGACGGCGTCCCACGCTTCCGTCGTCCGCATCCATGCTTCGGTCTCAGAAATGGGCGCCGGCCTATCCTTCGATTCGGCTCGGATCTCGGACACGGTGAGGATGCGGAATCGAGGTTCGTCGGCCCTTCTCGGGTCTCGTGCTTGCTTCGGCTCGTAGCCGCGGCCCCACCCGACGAGCGGTGTTGCGAGCGGTTTGACGATCGTGTCCCAGATGCAGCCGGCGCACATCGTGTCGGCGGGGCGAACGAGTTCGCAGAGCGCGTCGATCATGGCTTCGATGGCCTGCAATCGCGGTTCTGCGGTGAGTGCTCGGGTGTGGGTGGACGGGCGGACGAATCGGGCGGTTCCGGTCATGATTTCCTTCGTTTCCCCAGGTGAGATGTAGAGGGGGTAGGACCGTAGGACCGGTAGTCCTACCCCATTTCCGCAGGTCAGCGGGTAGGACGCGAAGTCCTACGGTCCTACCCCCGTCCTACGCATCCGAGAGCCGGTAGACAGTGCCGTCGAACGCGATTGCGCCGGCCTCGAGCGCCTCGTCGAGTACGTCGTCGAGACGGTCCCGAAGGTTGGCTTTGAGGGTGTTCCGCAGCTCTCTGCGAGTGGCGGACCCGCGCCTGCCGAGGCACCGCAGGACGGCGCCGCGGATGCGCCTCCGGTCGCTCTCGTCGGTGCGGTCGGTGATGATCTCCGCTTCGGCGGCTTTCGCCTCGGCACGCGCCCGGTTCGCTGCCCTGGTCTTCTCCGCGAGGGTGTGTTCGATGCCGGCGCGGGTGCGGTCCGATACCCGCATGACGGTGCCGGCCAGCGTCCAGTCCTCGGCGGTCGGCACGGTCCTGCCGTCGAGGATCATCAATGCCACGGCCACCTTGAGCCGGGTGAGCATCCGGTGCCCGTCGAGTGGGTCGACGGGTTCGCCGCGCAGGGTGGCGAGCCGGTGCCGGTCCATCGCCTCGCGTGCCACCTCCGGCACCTCGAGGTGTGCTGCCCCGGCTCCCCAGCGGGGCATCTTCACGACCAGAGGTGCCGGCTCGGCCGGCGGGGTGTCTGGGGCATCCGGGTCGTCGACGCGCATCCACACGAACCGCTGCGGAGTACCCCCGTCCGCGTCGTGCAGCAGCGGACCGGCTTTGACGGGCTGCACTCCCACAGTGACGCACGCCCGGTAGGAGTGTGCCGGGAGCACCGACCGGGTCGCCTTCGATGCGTTCTGAAAGCCGATCGGCTCCCCCATGAACAGCTTCCGCAGTTCGGGCATGAGGGTCGATCCTTGGCGCGACCCGAGGGCGGCGAGCGTGTCGACCTCCGGTGCCGAAAACAGTGCCCTGGTGCGGTCGTTGGGTTCGTCGTCGTCGGCACCGGCTGGGCGGAACGTGCGCGCGAGTCCTTCCCCGGACCCGAGCGGGAAGGTGTCGGTGTCGACGAGACTGCCACCGAAGTCCCGGAACTGGATTGCGTCGCGGGCGGCTCCCTCGGCCGCGCCCTTGCCGGCACCGGACGGACCGACGAGGGCGCAGAACATGTTGAGAGACACAGAACTGCCGATCGTCGGCGGCAGCATCACGTTCGGTTCGACCGATGCGACGGCACGGGTGAGCACGACCCCGAGCACGGCCCACGGTCCAGCGCGGCGGCCGCGGGCGAACTCGAGGACATGGGCGAGGGCGGGACGGCACGACCAGAACGTGTCCGTTGAGTTGAGGTCGACGACCGGGGCGAGGGTCACGCGGCTGCCACCCCCCGCCGCCGGCCTCCCTGGTCGCGGCGACCGGCCTCGAATCCCAGTCGGTACGCTTCGGCGGCCCAGTCGATCAGTGAGTCGACCCGGTCCCCGGATTCGGCGTAGGCGACGCGCTCGTCCGGTCCCCGTTCCGCGGCCCATACGCCTTGCAGGGCGAGGGTGGCGATCACGGCCCACTTCACCCCGTCCGATGCCCGGTGCCACTCCTGCGAGCCGATCAGCGGCAGTTGCCGGAGGTTGCCGGTGCCGTCGTCGCGGGTGCGCAGAATGTGGGGCATGACGTAGTCGGCCAGGACGGTCGACGACGGGATCGGCCGTGTCAGCGCCGGATCGGTGCCGAGGACGGCCTCGAGCAGTTCATTGGCCTGGTCACTCATGCCTGCACCCCCTTGGCGGCGCAGCGCGGCCCCTGGTGTCGGGCAACGCTTGTCGCAGTCACGAGGGGGTGTCCGCAGCGGGTGCAGCGAACGGCGATGCTGTAGCCGGCCGCGGCGACGACGGCCAGGGCGGCGAGCACTTGCCGTTCGGACGGTGGCGGTACGTCGTAGCGGCGATCAAGTCCGAGTGACAGGATATGATCGACGTTGGATACCGTCCCCCCGGTGATCTCCTGAGCCTGCCCCTGGTCTATCCCGCCGGGGGCGGCGCCATTCACGGGTACGTGTTGACGACCGGCGCGTGTGCGCCTACTTTCGGGCATGAATGTCCCCTCATTCGGAGTTGTGGGCGTTCGTGCCGTCCCCGGCCGTGGTTGCTTGGCGGCTTGTTGCGGCCGGGGAAACGGTGAATTGTGTACGTCTTTATGGTCGGCGCGGGGCCGGTCACGCCGCGCTCATCGGCTTGAGGACGGCCTGTTCGATTTCGTCGAGGTCGACTCGGATCATGCGCGGCCCGAACCTGTATCCGGTGATGCGTCCATCTGCGATCCACCGGCGAAGCGTCTTTGTGCAGACGCCGTATTCGTCGGCGGCAATTGGGATGGACACCAGTCGTCGCTGAGACTTGTTCTTAGGCAATTCGATTCCCCCTCAGGGCTGGTCAGATCCTCCCGCTGTACGGGTTATTCCCGCATGTCCATATAAGAGCACATAGGCCCCGACAGAAATTCGGTCGACAACTCGAATGGGTGAACCAGCGAGCGCGCCCGGTGTGTCGTCATGCAACACGGCGGGGCGGCAAATACCTGCAAGTACTGCAAAAAACGTTGCTCCACACTGCAACGAGTGATTTGCGTCACACGTCGATTTTGTCGCACTAGACGCCACTGTCTTTTCGTGACAGGACGGACATCCTCGCAGCAATCTGAGCATCCCGGCCCGCGGCAACGTGTTGGTATCGGATCGACATTGCCGGCGTCGTGTGCCCCAACCTGAGCATGAGTTCGGCGGTGGTCGCGCCGGCCTGCGCGGCGAGAACGGCCCCGACGTGCCGAAGGTCATGCACCCGCAGTCCGTCGTGGCCGATCGACGCTGCGGCCTTCTTGAACGCCTTCCGGTACTCGTAGTCGCCCATGTGCCCACCCCTCTCCGAGGGGAACAGCAGGGACTCTTTCCCGCGGCTCACGTGTTCGTCCAGGTGCTCGGCGATCAGGCCGGCGACGTGCGGCGGTATGGCAACATCACGACGGCCCGCGGTGGTCTTCGGAGTCGACACGATGAACTGCCCGTTGCGGTAGACCACGGCCCGATGCACATGCAGCACGGCCCGGTCGGCGGACACGTCCTTGCGGCGCAGCTCCGAGGTTTCACCCCAGCGCAGACCGCACCAGGCGGCGAGCAGCACAGAGCAGCGCAGACGGTCGGGCATGGCGGCGGCGAGCTCGTCGAGTTCGGCCGGCGTCAGCAAGGTGATGGTGCGGGCGCGCTTGGTCTTGCTGGCACCGCGGATACGGCACGGGTTCACGTCGAGCAGCTCGTCGTCCACGGCTGTCGACAGGATCGCGTGCAGCAGCCCGTAGGCGTGTGCGTTGCGGGTCGGTGTCTTGGTCCCGAGTCCGGCGTGCCAGCTTCGGACAGCCGCGGGGGTGATCGCAGGCAGTTCCGCATCCCCGAGGACGGGAAGGATGTGCAGGCGCAGCAGGTCGCGGTAGAGGGCGCGGGTACGCGGTTTGAGATTGCGTTCGCTGAGCCACTGTGCGGCGTACGCCTCGAGGGTGGGGGCTTCGGCCTGTTCCGGTTCGGCGCCAGGTGGTGCCCACACCCCGAGGTCGATTCGGCGGCGTTCGTGCGCGAGCCACCCCTCAGCGTCCATCTTGGCGCCGAACGTCGAGCGCGGCCGGTAGAGCACCCCGTCAGGTCCGACGTAGCCGGCCTGCCACCGTCCCGAGGGGAGCTGCCGGAGCCTCCCCCACCCTCTCATTCCCTTCTTGGCTGGCATGTGTGTGCAATCTCCCTGCTATAGACATGTCGTGAACCGACTACTGGCGTCTCCAAGTGTCCACAGTGTAGATTGCATGACTAGCAGGTGATTCGGTACGAAAGGCCACGTCATCCGCTACGACGGAAAGCACACGAGGGCAGGTTCGAGTCCTGCCGGGGGCACCGTGACACTGCCGGCCTCCGGCCGCGGTGACACTGCCGGCCTCCGGCCGGGGTCCAGTATCCGCGGCGTTCCCAGTCAGCCGCGGCCCCGATAGTCGCCGCGGTTGACTGGCGCCCGCGCGTCTGTGCCGGTCGCGGGCTGTGCGGTCACGCCGCGCGGGTGAGGCGTTCGACGAGTTCCCAGAACCGCCGGGCCTGAGCGACGTCGTGGGACTGCGGGCTGGAGTCGATCTCGTGGCACTCGCCGAAGAACCGGCCGCCGATTCCGTCGAGCGACGGGTCGACGGCCATGAACACCAGCGAGTCGGTGGCCGCGTCGACGGACGTGGCGAACGGCATGTGCGGCAACACGTGCGCCATGAACAGCCGCATGAGACCGCGGGTGCTCGCCGCAGCGGTGGTGGGCACGAAACCGGGGCACACGGCGTTCGCGGTGATCGGACGCCCCTCGAGGCGGCGCTGGAGCTCGTAGGTGAACCACAGCACCGCCAGCTTCGAATTCTTGTACGCCCGATCGGGGTGGTACCCGTGCTCGAGCTGGACGTCGGCGAAGTCGAAGTCGACCGGCGCACCGCGGGATCCGGGCAGATGCAGCCGCGAGCCGACGGTGACGACGCGCGCGGCCTCGCTGCGTTCGAGTGCCGGTAGGAGCAGGCGGGTGAGCAGAAACGGGGCCAGGACGTTGACGGCCACCGTCTCCTCGTACCCGTCGACGGTGAGCCGGCGCTGCTTGCTCGTCTGCAGGATTCCGGCGATGTGGAACAGCACGTCGATCGGTGCGCCCCGCGCGGCTTCCGCGACGGCGAAGGAGCGGACCTGTTCGAGGGAGGACAGGTCCACCCAGCGGGGCTCGGCTCGCGCACCGGGATGCTCCCGCCGTATCGCCGCGACGGCGTCCTCCGCGGCAGCCCGGGTACGCGCGGTGAGCAGGACGTTGTGCCCTCGGGCGGCGAGCTTCCCGGCCGTGACCCGGCCGAGTCCCCGCCCTCCCCCGGTGATCAGCACGGTCTTGCTCACGTACCCGCGTCCTCCGTTCCGCTGCTGGACGTCCCCGCGGACGCCCGGCCGGCCGCGTGCACCCGCTCGCCGAGCCGGGCGAGGATCGGGCGCTGCCCCTTCACGAGCTTGACGTCCGCGACGGCGAGCGGGAACCAGCGGGCGTCGTCCACCTCGGGAAAGCTCTGCACCTTTTCGGACCGCGGCGGCCACTCCAGATCGAAGGTGTTGCTGCCCAGGAAGGCCAGCTCCGCGGCGGTCTCGGCGGCGTAGACGGTGACGATCTTCCCGGAGGGCTGCTTGAACCGCCCGAGCATCTCGTAGTCCACCGAGGGCGCGGGCATTCCGCATTCCTCCTCGAATTCCCGTAGCGCCACGGCGAACGGATCCTCGTCCTCGCCGTACACACCCTTGGGAATCGACCAGGCCGCCTCGTCCTTGCCGGTCCAGTACGGGCCGCCCGGATGCACGATCCACACCTCGAGCACACCGGCATCGTCGATCCGGTACAGCAGAATCCCGGCGCTCGTGACAGCCATCGATCCACCTTTCCGGCACCGGCCTGTGCGCCCGCACCCACACGGTAGTTCTTCCGGGCAGACTGAGACCCGGCAACCGTGCCCCCGAACCGGAAGGACCCAGCCGTGACCGATACGACCGGCGATCATCCCGTCACCGCCCGCGCGAACGGACCCGGCGTCGTGCTCGACCTGCCGGAAGGCCTCGGTGTCGCTCTCGACATCGCGCAGGCCCGAGCGCTACTGGACCAGCTGCAGGCGGCAATCGAGGAGGCCGAGCAGCTGGAGGTCTGATTCCGGACAGCGGTGCCGGTTCGGGCGAACGCCTGCGCGGCGGGTGTCCGCCGGTGATCATCGAGGGGCGGGTTCCGGCGGAGGACGCGACAGGCTGCCGGGACCGTTCCCGAACCGAAGGAGTCCTCGTGTCGAAGAAGGTCGCCCGCCGGGCCGCCGCCCTCGCCGGTCTGGTCGCCGCCCCGGTCGTCCTCGGTGCCACCGTGGGACCCGGGACCGCCGCTGCGGCGCCGTGGCGCATCGGTCCGCTCTACCGCGCCGAATTCGCGGGGCCGGAAGGCAGCGCCGTCTGCTCCAAGGCCGAGGCGTTCGATCGGTCCATCGGTGCTGTCGTCCTCGTGTCGTGTTCGTGGGATCCCGCGGCGAATGCCTGGTTCTACGTCGTCTTCAACCCGAGGACCTGGTCGTAGCCGACCCGACCGGCGGCGGGCCGCATCGAAACGGGCCTGCCCACCGGCGAGCACATCGTAGAATCGGGAAAACTCCTGTGGGCCTGTTCCGCAACGGCGCCGAGGGACAGACTGCCATGCACTCATCATCCGAGCCGAGCCGATGACCACCCCCACGGTCGAACCGCGTCCCCGTGACCGCCGGCTGTCGGAAATCCCGGACGCCCTGGCATCCCGGCACCAGGCGACCGCCATGCTGCGCACCCGCCGCTACGCCGTGTTCCTGGACTTCGACGGCACCCTCGCCCACCTCGCGGACGATCCCAGTGCGGCCACCCTCGTGGACGGCGCGGCGGAGGAGCTCGCCCGGCTCGCCCGGTACTGCCCGGTCGGCGTGATCAGCGGCCGCGATGTGGCCGACCTGCAGGCGCGGGTCGGCGTGCCCGGCCTCTGGTACGCGGGTAGCCACGGTTTCGAGCTCGTGGGTCCGGACGGCACGTACCACCGGCACGAGGCCGCCGATCGCGCGGTGCCCGACCTCGGGCAGCTCGCCGTCGCCCTCCGGGACAGCCTGGCCGCCGTGCCCGGCGTTCTGGTCGAGCCCAAGCGTTTCACCGTCGCCGTTCATCATCGCCACGTCGCCGGGGACCGGATGGATGAGGTCCTCGCGGCGGTGCGCGATGCGGCCGGCCGGGACGGCCCGCTGCGGGTCACGCACGGGCGCGGGGTCACCGAACTGCGCCCCGACGTCGAGTGGGACAAGGGACGGGCGGTGGCCTGGGTACTCGAGCACGTCCGCGGCGCAGGCGACCCCATGCCGGTCTACATCGGCGACGACCTCACCGGCGACGAGGCGTTCGGGGCCCTGACGTCGACCGGGATCGGCGTCGTCGTGCGCCACCCCGGGGAGGGTGACCGGCGGTCGACGGCCCAGTTCGCGGTCGACGGCCCGGACCGGGTTCGCGAGATCCTGCAGCGGCTGGCGGATCTGCTCGGCAGCGACCCGGGGATCGCGCCGCCCCCGGACGACGCCTGGACGATGTTCTTCGACGGTTACGACCCGTCCACCGAGAAGCTGCGCGAGGCCCTCTGCACGGTCGGCAACGGCTACTTCGCCACCCGCGGCTGCGCTCCCGAATCCCGGGCCGACGGCGTGCACTACCCCGGCACCTACGTGGCCGGCATCTTCAACCGGCTCGACGACGAGGTCTCGGGGAGCATCGTCGACCACGAGAGTCTGGTGAACCTGCCGAACTGGCTGCCGGTGACCTTCCGCGTCGACGGCGGGCAGTGGTTCGACCTCGACTCGGCCGAACTGCTCGACTACCACCAGTACCTCGATCTGCGCCGCGCCGTCCTCACCCGGCGGCTGCGTTTCCGCGACGCCGCGGGCCGCACCACCTCGGTGCGGCAGCGGCGGTTCGTCGCCATGAACGTCCCGCACGCCTGCGCCCTCGAGACGACGATCGCGGCCGAGGACTGGTCGGGCCGGCTCGAGATCCGTTCCCTGCTGGACGGCACGGTCCGGAACTCCCTCGTCGAGCGCTACCGCGCCCTCGCCGACGAGCACCTCGGGCCGCTGCAGGCCACCGCCCTGTCGGCCGACTCGGTGCTGCTGGCGGTGCAGACCAACCAGTCGCGGATCCCGGTGGCGATGGCGGCCCGGCACACGGTGTGGTGCGGCGGGGAACCGGTTGCGGCCGAGTGCCGGTTGGTCGACGGCGGCGACCGGATCGGACACGAGATCGTCGTCGACGTCGACCCCGACCGGGCCGTGACGCTCGAGAAGATCGTGACGGTGTTCACCGGACGTGACCCGGCGGTGTCCGAACCGGCCGACGAAGCCGCGCGGTGGCTCCCCCGGCTGGGCCGGTTCGACGAACTGCTCGACGGCCACGTGCTCGCCTGGGGATACCTGTGGGATCACCTGGGCATCGACTACGAGGGTCCGGGTCACGGCCACGCCCTGCGCGTCGTCCGGTTCCATCTTCTGCATCTGCTGCAGACCGTCTCCGCGAACACCACCGACCTCGACGTGGGCGTGCCGGCCCGTGGGCTGCACGGTGAGGCGTACCGCGGGCACGTCTTCTGGGACGAGCTGTTCGTGTTCCCGGTGCTCAACCTGCGGCTGCCCGCGCTGACCCGGTCGCTGCTGCGCTACCGCTACCGTCGCCTGCGGGAGGCGCGCCGGATGGCACGCGAAGCCGGGCACCGGGGCGCGATGTTCCCGTGGCAGTCGGGCAGCGACGGCCGCGAGGAGAGCCCGCAGCTCCACCTCAACCCCAGATCCGGGCGGTGGAACCCGGATCCGAGCCGGCGCCAGCACCACATCGGCATCGCGATCGCCTACAACGTGTGGCAGTACTACCAGGTCACCGGCGACCTGGAGTTCCTGATCGAGTACGGCGCCGAGATGCTCGTCGAGATCGCCCGCTTCTACGCCGACCTCGCGTCCTACGACGAGACTCGCGACCGGTACAGCATCCGGGGAGTCATCGGCCCCGACGAGTTCCACTCCGGCTACCCCGGCGCCCCGTACGACGGGATCGACAACAACGCGTACACCAACGTCATGTCGGTCTGGGTGATCCTGCGGGCGCTGGAGACACTCGACCTGCTCCCGCTGCAGATCCGCTCGTATCTGACCCAGGCGCTGGGGCTGCACGCGCAGGAGACGACACGCTGGGAGGACATCACACGCAAGATGTTCGTCCCGTTCCACGACCGTGTCCTCAGCCAGTTCGAGGGGTACGACGAGCTCGCCGAGCTGGACTGGGACGGCTACCGGCGCCGCTACGGCGACATCCAGCGACTCGACCGGATCCTCGAGGCCGAAGGCGACGACGTCAACTGTTACCGGGCGTCGAAGCAGGCCGACGTGCTGATGCTGTTCTATCTGCTGTCCGCCGACGAACTGCAGGAACTGCTCGAACGGCTCGGCTACCGGTTCCCGACCGAGGAGATCCCGCGGACCATCGACTACTACATGGCGCGAACCTCGCACGGCTCCACCCTGAGCGGGGTGGTCCATTCCTGGGTGCTGGCCCGAGCCCACCGGGACGAGGCCGTAGACTACTTCTACCAGGCGCTGAAGGCCGACATCGCCGACATCCAGGGCGGCACCACCATGGAGGGCATTCATCTCGCGGCCATGGCCGGCAGCGTCGACTTCTTGCAGCGGTGCGTCCCCGGCCTCGAAACCCGCGGCGGCCGGCTCGTGTTCTCCCCGCAGTGGCCCGAGCCGCTGGGCGCCCTGGAGTTCCCCATCTTCTACCGGGGTTACCGTCTTCGCCTGCGCATCAAAGGCAGAGAGGTCCAGGTGAGCGCCGGTCCCGGGATGCAGGCGCCGATCGAGATCGAATGCCGCGGCCGGGTCGCCCAACTGCACCCGGGAGGCACGGTTCGCCTGAGCTAGTGCGACGACGACTAACCCGCGACCGAGGGCAGGACGTCGGGCCTTCGCCGCGTCGGCATCGCCCGTGCGGCGTCGCTGGGGACCTACGGCCCTGGAACGAGCACGGTTCCGCGGTTCACGATGAGAGGGGGCCCGCTCCCGCGGGCCGGGATCGGGAGGATGGGCCGTGGATTCTGCTGCCTCGTATGTCCGGAAGCAGGCCGTCGTCACCGGCCTGGTGAACGTCGTCGTCAATCCACTGCTGGCGTGGGCGGGCAAGCGCGGCACGTCCTTCGTGCCGCTGTGGTCCGCGGACGGGATCGTCGTCGACATCGCGCTGACCGCGATCATCCTCTCCGTGCTCGTCGCCGGGTTCTCCGCCGCCGGGGTGCGTCGGGCGCTGCGCGGAGGGCTCGACGCAACCACCGCAGACGCCCCGCAGGCCGGTCGGTGGCTGTCGCGGTTGCCGTCCGGGACCTGGTCTCTGGGTCTGTCGCTCGGGGCGGCCGCCGCGGCCGTCTCCGTGCTCGCGATCTGGGTGCTGCACCTGCTCGGTGTGTCCGGGCTGTCGACGGGATGGTTCCTGGTACTGAAGGCCGTCTACGGCGGTGTCCTCGGCTACCTCGTCGCGCGCTGGGTGATGGTCCGGCAGCTGTCGGCGAATCGGACGGCGCAGCTCCCGAGGAGCAACAATGCCGGACGGTGACTCCACTGCGACCGACCGGCAGCTGCCGGTTTTCGAGCAACGGGTCGTACGCGCGCGGGTGGTCGACGCCCCCGCCGGGGACACGTTCGCCGCGATCCGCCGCATCGACTTCATGCGATCCCCGGTGATCGCCGCCCCCAATCTGGCCCGGATGGCCTTCGACGCCGTGCGCGCGCCGCGGCACCGGACGGTGCGGGCGCGCCGCGCGGTCCGTCTCGGGGACCTGATCGGTCCGCAGGGCGGCTTCGAGGTGGTCGCCGAGGAACCGGGGCGCGAACTCGTGCTCGGCTTCGTCGGCCGGTGGTGGGAGCCGGGGTACGGCCGTGTCGACTGGGATCCCGGCACGCCCCTGTCGAGCATCTCGGTTCCCGAATGCGGGGTCGGCACATGGAGTTTCACCGTTCTGCCGTACGGCGCGCAGACCTGCGTCCTGCTCACCGAGATCCGGGTGCACGGCACCGACGAAAAGGCCCGCAGACTCTTCCGCCGCTACTGGACGGCGGCCGGGCCGTTCGTGCGGGCCATGGCACGGCCGACTCTGTCGATGATCGCGGCCGAGGCCCGACGCTGACCGACGGCTCCACCGCGAACGTCGCGTCGGCAGAACCGGATACGAGCGTCCGCCGCCGTCCGCCCGCGCCGCTCAGGCCGAGCCGTCCGTCCGTTCGGCCTCGGGCGCGAGGGCGAAGTAGTTCTCCTCCTCCTGCACGAAGTGCAACCGCAGCAGCGCGTACAGCCCGTACAGGCAGGCGAGCAGGTCGTCGCACTGGTCCGGTCTCAGGCCGCCGCCGGAGTCGGCCTGCGCCAGGTGAGTGCGCAGGCGGCGGCTGAGCCGGTCGATCTCGGCGTGCATCCGGCTCATCGTCGCGGTCGCCTCTCCGCTGCCGAGCGGGACCGCGAGCGCCGGGTACAACTCGGCGTCCTCGGCCCGTTCGTGCGGAAGCAGCGTGTCGAACAGGAACGCATCGGTGCGGCGCAGCGCGGCATGAGCAGCCGGCAGATCACCGGAGGCGAGCAGCTGGGCGGTGTCGCGCAGGATCGCGAGGTCGTCCCGCAGCACATCGTGTTCGGCCGAGAACCGGTGCAGCATCGCCTCGGTGTCGTCGGGCAGGGCCAGCTCCCGGTCCCGGTCACCGCGCAGGGCACGCAGGGCGTTGAGGATGACCGCGACGTCGATGCCCTCCTGCAGCAACGCGCCCACCGCGGGCGGCAGGTATCCGAACGCGGCGAATCCCATGGCGACCAGCGACAGGCCCATGCCGACGACGGCGCTCTGCACGGCGATGCGCCGGGAGCGGCGGGCGATCTCCATCGCATCGGCGAGCCGGTCGAGCCGGTCGGTGGTGAGCACGATGTCCGCCGCCTCCGAGCTCGCCGTGGATCCGCGGGCACCCATCGCGACTCCGACGGTCGCCGCGGCGAGGGCCGGGGCGTCGTTGACACCGTCGCCGACCATCACCGTGACCGCCGCCTCCCGCTCGGCGCGGACGCCGTTGACCTTGTCCGCCGGGGTCTGCTCGGCGTATACGCCGTCGAGGCCGAGGACGGAGCCGATCTCCTCGGCCGGTTCGCGACGGTCGCCGGTGAGCATGACCAGCCGGTCCAGGCCGGCCGCGCGCAGCCGCCGCAGGGTGCGCGCGGCGTCGCGGCGCAGCGGGTCCACGAGCAGCAGGGCGCCGGCCAGAGCGTCGTCGACGGTGATCCAGGCGACGACGGCGCCGTCGAGGGCGGCACGGCTGAGCACCGCCCGCGCCCACCCCGGCGCGTCGTCGGGCAGGACCAGGCTGCCGACGGTGACGCGGCGGCCGTCGACGGTCGCGGCCACGCCGGTGCCGGCCTGCTCGGCGACGTCGGTGGGCAGCGACAGGACGAGCCCTCGCATCTTCGCCTCCTGCACGATGGCCTCGGCGAGCACGTGCGGGGAGAGCTGGTCGGCGGACGCCGCCAGGCGCAGCACCTCGGTGCCGTCGCCGCCGGGCGCGGTGACGATGTCGGTTCCGGCGGGCCGGCCGCTGGTGAGCGTGCCCGTCTTGTCCATCACGAGGGTGGTCGCGTGCCCGAGGTTCTCGAGTGCGCCGCCACTGCGGATCACCACCCCCAGTCGCGAGGCGCGGGAGAGGCCGGAGACGATCGCGACGGGCGCGGCGAGCAGCAGTGGGCACGGGGTGGCCACCACCAGCACGGCGACGGCGCGGGTGGCCGAGCCGCTGATCAGCCACGCGAGTCCCGCCGCCGTCAGCGACAGCGGCAGGAACCACGCGGCGACCCGGTCCGCGATCCGCACCACCGGGGCGCTCTCGGCGGCGGCCTCGCGGGCCAGGCGCACGATGCCGGCGTAGGTGCTGTCCTCGGCGGTGGCGCGGGCGTGGAGCTCGAAGGCGCCGCCGGCGGCGACGACGCCGCTGCGCACGGCCTCCCCGGTGCGGCGCTGCACGTGCATCGGTTCGCCGGTGAGGACCGACTCGTCGAGCACCGCGAGCTCGGAGGCGACCCAGCCGTCGACCGGCACCACCTCCCCCGGCCCCACGACCAGGGTGTCTCCGGGCACCACGTCGCCGAGCGGCACGACCTCCACCTCGTCGCCGACGCGGCGACGGGCGGTGTGCGGAGCGTGCTCGAGCAGGGCACGCAGGTCCTTGGTGGCACGACGTTCCGCGGCCGCGTCGAGGGCCTGCCCGGAGGCGAGCATCACGCCGATGAGCGCCCCGGCGACGTATTCGCCGACGAGCAGGGTGCCGACCAGGGACAGCACCGCGATCAGGTCCACCCCGACGCGTCCGCGCCGCAGCGCATCGATCACCCACCAGGTGGCGGGGACGATCGCGACGACGGTGCCGGCGATCCAGCACGCGTCGGCGACGGCGTGCGCGTCGAGAAGCCACGCGATGCCCCCGGCCGTCAGGGCGGTGAGGGTGACGGCGAGCAGCGTGGGTTCGAAGGCACGGCGAAGCTTCTCCCGCCGCGCGGATTCCGGTTGCGTCGCCACTGCCGCACTCTCCCGTTCCGCACCTGGGCCGTTGTGTCGACCTTCACCGTGCCACCCTCAGCCGTCGGCCGGTAGGGACGGAAGTCGGTCCCGGGTCGCCGTCCCGTCAGATCCCGCGTCCCGGGTTGAGGATCCCGGTCGGGTCGAACGCCGCCTTGACGCGGTGCATGAGGGCGCGCTCGACGGGGCCGACCTGTGTTTCGAGGTACAGCTGCTTGAGCACTCCGATGCCGTGCTCACCGCTGATCGACCCGCCGAGCGCCAGGCATTCGGCGACCATCTCGTCGAACGCCTGCCGGGCGCGTCGCGCGACGGCCTCGTCGGCGGCGTCGAACACGATGGTGGGGTGCAGGTTTCCGTCCGCCGCGTGCCCGAACGTGCCGATGAGCAGGTCGTGCCGCGCGGCGATCGCCTCGATGGCGGCGAGCATCTCGGGCAGCCGGGGCACGGGGACGGCCAGGTCGTCGAGCAGGGTGCTGCCACACCGCTCGAGCGCGGTGAGCGCCACCCGCCGCGCGGCCATGAATTCCTCCCCCTCGACCGGGTCGGCGGTGTCGTACACCTCCGTCGCGCCCGCCGCGGTGCAGGCCAGCGCGCACACCTGGGCCTCGGCGGCGGCGTCGCGCCCGTCGCACTGGACGAGCAGCAGCGCGCCGGCCGTGCGGTCGAGCCCCATGTGCGTCATGTCGTCGACGGCGGCGATGGTGGTCCGGTCCATCAGTTCGACGAGGCACGGTTCGGCCTGCTCACGGATGGCCAGGACCGCGGCGACGGCCTGCGCGGTGCCCGGGAAGCTCGCGACCACCGTGGCCGCCGCGGTTGCGGCGGCGCGCAGCCGCACCGTGGCCTCGACGATGACGGCGAGGGTGCCCTCGGAGCCGACGAGCAGTTGCGTGAGGTTCAGTCCCGCCACGTTCTTCCGGGTGGTGGCGCCGGTGTGGATGATCTGCCCGTCGGCGAGCACCGCCTTGATGCGGGCGACATGGTCGGCCGTGACGCCGTACTTCGCGCAGCAGGTGCCGCCGGCGTTGGTGGCGAGGTTGCCGCCGATGGTGGAGACGGCGCGGCTGCCGGGATCCGGCACGTACCACAACCCCCGCTCAGCGGCCGCGGCGGCAAGATCACCGTTGATCACGCCGGGTTGCACTGTGGCGGTGCGTGATTCGGTGTCGATGTCGAGGATGGCGTTCATCTTCTCGACACTGAGCACGATGCCGCCGTCGAGGGCGTTGGCCGCGCCCGCGAGGCCGGTGCCGGCGCCGCGGGTGACGACGGGGATGCCGTGCCGGTGCGCGACGGTCAGGGTGGCGACGACGTCGTCGGCGTCCCGGGCCCGGACCAGCGCGAGCGGCGTCCCGGCGGGCGTGAGCAGCGACTGGTCGCGCCGGTAGGCGAGCATCCGGTCCGGATCGGTGACGACGACGTCGCCGAGGGCGGCGACGAGTGCGGCAACGGCCTGCCCGGTGCCGGGGACAGAAGTTACGGCGCCGGCGTTCACGGGACCGTCCGATCGAGAACGGGGGTGGGCTGCCGGTAGGCGACGGCGAACCCGAGCGACCCGAGGCTCCAGTCGATCAGGCGGCACGGGACGACGGCCCCGGCCTGGCCGGTCACGGCCGACCAGGCGAGGGAACCGCCGGTCGGGTCGAGTGTCTGCTGGTCCATGAACGCCCTCTCGTCGTGAGGCCTGCTGCCGATCGCGAAGAATTGTCAGACAAGTACACAAGCGTGTCAAGGATGTATGTGCGGCGTCGTGCAAGAATGCAGGGATTCGTGCAGGTCCGTGCGGGTGCGCGGAGAGCCGGAAGGAGCGGAGCGTTGGCCGGACGCGTCGAAGCCCTGTCGATCGTCGACGCCCTCGCCCTCGAACTCCGCCGACGGGTCTTCGCCGGCGAGCTGACACACGAGGATGCGCTCACCGAGGCCGAGGTCTCGCGCGCCTACGAGGTCGCCAGGCCGACCGCCAAGGCGGCCATCGAGAAGCTCGTGGGCGAGGGTCTGCTGCAGCGCAGTGTCCACAAGACCGCCCGCGTGCCCCACCTGGGTCCCGACGACGTGCGCGACATCTACCGCACCCGAGCCCACCTGGAATCCGTGGTGTTGCGGGCGCTGGCCGAGACCCGCACGGTGCCGGCGGCGGCGTCGGCTGCCAATGCCGAGATCGCCGCCATGACCGAGGGGGACCCGCTCACCGTCGTCGATCCCGACATGCGCTTCCACGCCGCCCTGGTGGACGCGCTGGGCAGCCCGCGCACCAGCCGCATGTTCGGTTCGCTCGTGTCCGAGGTCCGGTTGTGCATGGTGCAGGTGCAGGGCAAACAACTGCTCACCACCGCGAGCATCGCCGCCGAACACCAGCAGATTCTCGACGCCGTCCTGGCCGGCGACGGCGAGGCGGCGGTCGAGGCGATCACCCGCCACCTCGGACGCGCACGGGAACGCCTCGTCGCCGCACTCGGCGGCAGCCCGGGTCCGGAAGCCACCCTCCCGGAGCCTGCGTAACCACCTCCCCCGCCGTGCCGGGCCGACGCCGCACGCATGTGGGTGCTCGCCACCCCTCTACGGGACCTCTCGTGGCTGCGCCTAGAATCAACGTGTTAACGCCATGTAACAGTCTCCTCACAGTCAGGTAGGTGAGCGTGTCGACCGCGGACCGCATTGCAGAGATCTACGAACAGGTGAAGGCGCGCAACGCCGGTGAACCCGAGTTCCATCAGGCAGCCGCCGAGGTGTTCGAGTCCCTGCACGTCGTTCTCGAGCGCCACCCCCGGTACTTCGAATCCGGACTCATCGAGCGGCTCACCGAACCCGAGCGGCAGATCATCTTCCGGGTGCCGTGGACCGACGACCAGGGCAACGTGCACGTCAACCGCGGCTTCCGGGTGCAGTACAACAGCGTGCTCGGTCCGTACAAGGGCGGCCTGCGCTTCCACCCGAGCGTCAACCTCGGCATCGTGAAGTTCCTCGGGTTCGAGCAGATCTTCAAGAACGCCCTCACCGGCCTGCCCATCGGCGGCGGCAAGGGCGGCTCGGACTTCGACCCCAAGGGACGGTCGGAGCAGGAGGTCATGCGCTTCTGCCAGTCCTTCATGACCGAGCTGCACCGCCACGTCGGCGAGTACACCGACGTCCCGGCCGGCGACATCGGCGTCGGCGGACGCGAGATCGGCTACCTGTTCGGCCAGTACAAGCGCCTGACCAACTCCTACGAGTCGGGCGTCCTCACCGGCAAGGGTCTGACCTGGGGCGGTTCGCAGGTGCGCAAGGAGGCGACCGGCTACGGCGTCGCCTACTTCGTGGCGGAGATGGCCAAGTCCGTGAACTCCTCGCTCGAGGGTCGCAAGGTCGTCGTCTCCGGGTCGGGCAACGTGGCGATCTACGCGATCCAGAAGGTGCACCAGCTCGGCGGCATCGCCATCGCCTGCTCCGACTCCTCCGGCTACATCGTCGACCAGAACGGCATCGACCTCGAGCTGCTCAAGGAGATCAAGGAAGTCCGTCGCGGCCGCATCAGCGAGTACGTCGACGAGCGTCCCGACGCGCAGTACTTCCCCGGTGGTTCGATCTGGGACGTGCCGTGCGACGTCGCGATCCCCTGCGCCACCCAGAACGAGCTGGACGAGACCGCCGCGAAGACCCTGGTGAACAACGGCGTGCGCGTCGTCGCCGAGGGCGCGAACATGCCCACCACCCCCGGCGGCATCGCGGTGTTCCGCGAGGCGGGCGTCGCGTTCGCCCCGGGCAAGGCCGCCAACGCCGGCGGCGTGGCGACCTCCGCCCTCGAGATGCAGCAGAACGCCTCCCGCGACTCGTGGCACTTCGACTACACCGACGAGCGCCTCGCCGGCATCATGCGCGACATCCACCAGAACTGCGTGGACACCGCCGCCGAGTACGGCAAGCCCGGTGACTACGTCCACGGCGCCAACATCGCCGGCTTCGTGAAGGTGGCCGACGCGATGTTCGCGCTCGGCGTCATCTGACCCGAACCCTCGCCGTCTCTGCGTTCTCGGATCGGTCCGTGTGCTACACCTGCCCGCCGGAAGGCTCGGACGACGGACCCGCTCCGCGCTCGTCGTCGGCGCCGGCCTTGCGGGCGGCTTCGCGCATCTCGATGCCGTCGCTGATCCAGTCCCCGATTTCGCGGGTGACCTCCCGGACCGCGCCGGTGATGATGCCGGCGATATTGCCGACGTGCGTCGCCGCGGATTCGGTCAGTTCCTGAAACGTGTCCTTGTTGCGTTCGAACCTACCCACCATGGCGGTACCCCCTTCAGGCGCTGTCGTGGGCGAGGGTACCCGCGACCGGCACGCTGCGCTCGATGAGCACCGACGTCGTGGGCTCCTCCGTGACCCAACTCGGCGGCAGGGCCAGCTTCACGATCTTGCGCCACACCGAACCGACCTGGGCGAGCAGTCCGCCGGTGTTGTAGGGCAGGCCGTGCCGTTCGCACAGCTCCCGCACCTGGGGTGCCAGCTCCGGGTACCGGTGCGCCGGCAGGTCCGGGAACAGGTGGTGCTCGATCTGGTGCGAGAGGTTGCCGGACATGATGTGGAACAACGGCGTGCCGGTGATGTTCGCGCTGCCGAGCAACTGGCGCACATACCATTCGCCGCGGGTCTCGTGCGCGGTCTCCTCCTCGGTGAAGGACTGCACCCCCGACGGGAAGTGCCCGCAGAAGATGATGGAGAAGGCCCACACGTTGCGGACGAGGTTCGCGGCGACGTTGCCGAGCAGCGTCGGCACGAACATCGGCCCGGACAGCAGCGGGAAGGCGACATAGTCCTTGACCACCTGGCCACGCGCCTTGCGCCACCAGCCCCTGGCGAGCGGGATCACGTCGCGCCAGCTCCGTTTGCCGGCGACCACGTTCTCGACCTCGGCGTCGTGCAGCATCACGCCCCACTCGAACAACAGCATCAGTGCCGTCGCGTAGACGGGATTGCCGAGGTAGTACGGGTGCCAGCGCTGCGCCGGGTCCATCCGCAGGATGCCGTAGCCGACGTCGCGGTCCATGCCGAGGATGTTGGTGTAGGTGTGGTGCAGGAAGTTGTGCGAGTGCCGCCACTGGTCGGCGGGACATACGGTGTCCCACTCGAAGTTGCGGGAGTTCAGTTCCGGTTCCCGCATCCAGTCGTACTGGCCGTGCATCACATTGTGGCCGATCTCCATGTTGTCGAGGATCTTCGACACACTCAGCGCCGCCACGCCCGCCACCCAGGCCGGCGGCAGGAAGCCCATGAACAACAGTGCGCGACCGGCGATCTCGAAGCGTCGCTGCGTCCCGACGATGCGATAGATGTACTCACGGTCGGCCGCGCCGAGCGAGGCGACGGTGCGTTCGCGCAGCGCGTCGAGTTCGCGGCCGATCTCCTCGACCTGCTCGCGGCGCAGCACGACCGGTGCCGGGTCGGGTTCGCGACGGCCGGCCAGGAATGCGGGAAGGGGAAGGGACAAACCGAACATGCTGTCCTCCAGGTGTTTCGATGGGGTCAAAGGTCGAAGGCCGCGTCGCCGAGGGGGACGTTGACGCAGATCTGCACCTCGGCGCCGGGCTCGTCGTCCGTCTCGCCGGTGCGCACGTCGCGGGTGCAGCCGGACAGCCGGGTCACCGTACAGGAGTGGCAGATTCCCATGCGGCAGCCGTGCTGCGGGGTGAGTCCGGCCGCCTCGGCCTGCTCGAGGGCGGTGACGCCGCTGTTGTCGGCGCGGATCCCGGAGGCGGCGAAGGTCACGGTGCCGCTCGCGTCGTCGTCGCGGACCACCGCGGGCGGCGTGAACTGCTCGGTGTGCAGCAGATGCGTGGCGTCGGCGTCACCGTAGACCGCCCGCACGCCGTCGACGAGGGCTGCCGGGCCGCAGACGTAGGCGGGCGCGCCGGCGAACCAGGGTGCGACCTGCTCGAGGTGGTCCCGCTCGAAGTGGCCTCGCACGGCACCGTCCGCCGCCCGGGTGTAGCCGAAGGTCACGTCGATACCGGGGTGGGCGTCGGCCAGGGATTCGATGGCCTCCCGGTGCGGCACGTGCGCGGCGGTCGGCGCGTAGTGCAGGAAGGCGACGGTCCCGGAATGGCCCTCGTCGGCGAGGGTGCGCAGCATCGACAGCACCGGAGTGATGCCGCTGCCGCCGCTGACGAGCACGAGCCGGTCCGGCCGCTGCGCCGGCAGGCAGAACTCGCCGGCGACGGCCGCGAGGTCGACGACGTCGCCCGCGGCGGCGTTCTCGTGCAGGTGCCGTGAGACGACACCGTCCGGCCGCACCCCGACGGTGAGCTGAATGCGCCCGTCGGGGCGATGCTGGGAACCGACCGGCGAGTAGGTGCGGCTGTGCCGCACGCCGTCCACCACCACGCCGAGTTGCACGTGCTGGCCGGCCCGGAACTCGAGGGGCCGGGCCGGATGCAGCTCGAGCGTCACCGACCCGGGGACGGTTCGGTCAACGTGCGTGATCCGGGCCCGGGTGCGCTGCACGGCCAGGAGAGGATCGGCCAGTTCGAGGTACCGGTCCGGGTGATGCGGGGCGGAGAGCACGTTCAGCGCCTTGATCAGGGCTTTTCGTCCGATATCCGGCCCCGCGGCGCGTCGGGCGCGATGAAGCAGTGTCATGGCGTCGCTCCTCTCGAGCGAGTCTCCAATTTCAGTGTACAAACGTGCACTGAACTCAGTGTGCCAGGCCCGCCCGGCCCGCTGTCAACGTCGATGTGGCCGCCGTCACCCCCGTCCCCGGCCACCGGTTCACCGCACTGCCTAGACTCGAACCCGTGTCCGCAGCCCCCGTTCCCGAACCCGCGACGCGGGCTGCGCGCAAGGAGCGCACCCGCCAGGCCCTGCTCGACGCCGCGCTCGAGCTCTCGGCCGATCGCAGCTTCGCCACGGTGAGCCTGCGCGAGGTGGCCCGTCGGGCCGGAATCGTGCCCACGGCGTTCTACCGCCACTTCGACTCGATGGAAGAACTCGGCGTCGCGCTCGCCGCCGACACCATGCGCATGCTCCGCCGGCTGCTGCGCGAGGCCCGGCGTGCGCGCGGCCCGTCCTCGGCGCGAGCATCGCTCGAGACCCTGGTGCGGCAGGTCCGCGCCCACGAACAGGCGTTCCGGTTCCTCGCCCGCGAGCGCCACGGCGGGCAACCGGCCGTCGCGCGCACCGTCACCGTCGAATTGCGGCTGATCACCAGCGAACTCTCCGTCGACCTCTCCCGCATGCCCGGCATGGCGGACTGGGAGGTCGACGACCTGGAGATGGCGGCCGACCTGCTGGTGACCGCCATGCTCGAGGTGGTGCTCGAACTGCTCGACGTGGACCGGCCCGGCGGACCGGCGGAAGCCGAGGTCCTGGCGCGCGCCGAGAAACAGATGCGTCTCATCGTTCTCGGCATGGGGGCCTGGAGACCTACCCACCGCTGACGGCAACCCGTACGGTGGGCGCCATGTTCGAGACCACGCGCGTCACCCTCGGAGACCTCACCTTCGACGTACACACCGCCGGGCCCGTCGACGGCACGCCGGTCGTGCTGCTGCACGGCTTCCCGGAGACCGCCCGCAGCTGGGAGTCCGTCGCCCCGCAGCTCGCGGAGGCGGGACTCCGGGTACTCGCGCCCGACCAGCGGGGCTACTCCCCCGGTGCCCGCCCGGACGGCGTGGCGGCCTACACCGTCGACCTGCTCGTCGGCGACGTCGTCGGGCTGCTCGACGCGACCGGGCTCGACCGGGCCCACCTGGTGGGGCACGACTGGGGGGCGGCCGTGGCCTGGCAGGTCGCGGCACACCACCCCGACCGCATCACGACCCTGACCGCGGTGTCGGTGCCGCACCCCGCGGCCTACGGTTGGGCCCTGCGCGAGGACGCCGATCAGCAGGCCCGCGCGGCCTACATCAAGCTGCTCCGGCAGGAGGGAAAGGCCGAGCACGTCCTGCTCGAGGACGAAGCTCGTCGGCTGCGCGCGATGTACGGCGACCGGGTGAGCTCCGAGTCGATCGACGAGTACGTGCGCGTGCTGTCCGAGCCCGGCGCCCTGACCGCCACGCTCAACTGGTACCGCGCCATGACACGCGAGTTCGCCGAACTCGCGCCGGTGCGGGTGCCCACCACCTACGTGTGGAGCACAGCGGATTCGGCCCTCGGCCGGGCGGGCGCCGAGCGCTGCGGCGAGTTCGTCGACGCGCCATACGAATTCGTCGTCCTCGACGACGTCAGCCACTGGGTTCCCGAGGAGGCGCCGGACGCGCTGGCGAAGGCGATCCTCGCCCGGATCGACGACCGGCCGTGAGCGGATGTCCGCACGAGACGCCGTGACCACGGCACGGCACCGCCGGCTCGGCGCGGTCGCGGCCGCCGCCTTCTCCGTGCTGGCCGCCGCGGCCTGCACCGATCCCGGGCCGTCGACCGGGTCCGGGGCGTCGACCGGGTCCGATCCGGGTCCGGCCTACAGTTCCTATGTGGCCCTGGGGGACTCGTTCACGGCAGGCCCGATGATCCCGCCCCGGGTCGACCCGGCATGCGCCCGCTCGGGCAGCAACTATCCCCATGCCGTGGCCCGGACACTCGGCATCGACGACTTCCGCGACGTGTCGTGCAGTTCCGCGACGACAGCGAACCTGTCAGGGCCCCAAGTAGTCTCGTCGGGCTCCACCGTGGCCGCCCAGTACGAGGCGCTCACCCCCGACACCGAGCTGGTCACCGTCGGGATCGGTGGCAACGACATCGGCCTGGTCGCGCTGGCCGGGTCGTGTCTCGCGCTCGATCGCTCGTCCGGAAGGGCCTCGGCACCGGCCGGACCCCTGTGCGCGACCGCGAACGTCCGCGACGGCGTCGATCTCGTGGATCGCGCGATCGACGACTTCGCGCCGACCTACGGCGCGATCGCGCAGGAGATCCGCGACCGCGCCCCGCAGGCGCGCATCCTGCTGGTCGGCTACCCGACCGGGATCCGGGACGGCGGCTGCTATCCCGATCAGCCGATCCTGCCGGACGACGCGACGTACCTGCAGGCCAAGATCGACCGGCTCAACGCCGCGATGCGGCAGCAGGCCGACGCGGCGGGTGTCGACTACGTCGACCTGCGCGAGTCCACAGTGGGGCACGATGCGTGCCAGCCGGCCGCGCAACGCTGGACCGAGGGCCTGTTCCCGTCCCAGCCGGCGGCCCCCCTCCATCCCAACGCGGACGGCCATCGCAACGCCGCGGAACAGGTGCTGGTCACCATCGCGGACTAGATCGGACCGGATCGCGATCGTCGCTTCGGTCCATCCGAGGAGTGGCGGGCCTCGACAGACCATGACTTTAGAAGCAATTCTAAAGTATGCGCATGGATGAGGTGTCGTTCCCGGACCTGCAGTTGCGGGGCAAGGCCACGGTCGAGCGGCTCCGGCGCTCACCGGCGCAGTCGCTGCGGGTGCGCCGGCGCGATGCGGAGGACCTGGTGCTCACCACCGCGGCGCGGGCGGAGCTCGAGCACGCGGCGGCGTCGGTGACGACGCGGATGTTCGTGGCGGTGATGCGACGTGACACCCGCGCGCGGGAGCTGGTGACCGAGGTGCTGCCCGAGGTGTTCCCGTGGGTGACGTTCCTCTCCCGCGAGGAGGTCCAGGAGTTGGTGCTCGAGCTGGTCTCGACGCTGCGCGCTGCAGAATCGCTCGACAACCCGGCCCCGGCGGTACAGGTGATCGATGCCTGGCGGCACACCGCCGAAGCGCTGGCCGATCCGGACCTTGCGGCCCTGCTCGCCGCCGACACCGACGAAGACCACGGTGTGGTTTCCCCGCCGGGCGCTGCGTGAGCCCCGAACGCGGTGACCGGGTCGCCCCGCCCGCCGACCCCACCGGCGGGTGGGAGTTACGGTTCGCCACTACCGACGCCGTCAAGGGTGGGAAGCGCTGTGTCAGCAGGCGCCGTCGAACACCCTCACCGCGTGGAACGAGCTGCGCGCCCGCCCCGAGACACCGGCACCGACCTCGCGACACCATCAACTCAAAGGCTCTCTGGCCACCGCCGCGCACGGCGGGACGGTGACGGAGCAGTGGCAGTACGAGGTCACCGCCGGCGGACGGCTGTGGTATCTCGTCGACACCGCTCGCCGCACCCTGTGGATCAAGGCCGCCGGCACTGCGCACCCCAAGTCCACCGAATAGTCGACGGTGCTGACACTCGAAGCACTCAGCCGGTGTGCTGCAACAGAAGGCATTCGATCCCCGTCGCAGCGGTGCCGGGCCCTCCCTCGATGAACCCTCTCCGGAATCTCCGCTCATTCAGCGCTCGCGACACGCCTCACCGCCCGAACGGCCTGGTGATTCCACACTTCCGAAACACGGCCCGACAGCAGGGTCGATCGCCGATCGGCACAGGACCGTGAGCTCGTCGACCACCGCGTCGAGCGGCGCCGAGGTGCGTTGTGCCTGGGCGAGCACCAGCGCGCCCTCGAGCGCGCCGACGACGAGCACCGCCAGCGACCGTGCGCGTTCCGGACCGACCCCGTCCGCGACGAGAGCGTCGGCGAGCAGGTCGCACCAGGTCTCGAACGCGACGCCTGCGACGTCGCGGGCGCCGCGTTCGGTGCCGAGGGCGGCCGCGACGATCGGGCAGCCGACCGCGTAGTCACCGTCCTCGAGCCCGCGGCGCCACAGGTCGGCGAGCGCCCGCAGCGCACCGGGGGTGTCCGAGGCTTCCAGCACCCGCGTCACGCCGTCGCCCAGGTGATCGGCGGCGCTGCGCGTGGCCTCCTCGACGAGCTGCGCCTTTCCGCCCGGGAAATGGTGGTACACCGACCCGCGGGGCGCTCCGCTGTGGGCGAGCACGTCGGCGAACGAGGTCGCGGCGACGCCCCGCTCCCGGATGAGCCGGATCGCGCTGCGGATCATCGCGGCACGGGGGCCGGTGGTCGGGTCGCTGCGCCTCGCCATGTTCCTGCTCCGCTCTTGCCGCCGATTTCTATGTATGTTGTCATACTTAAGTCCGGTTCGCGCCGGAACGGACCCGTTCTTCCCGAGGAGTCGTCGTGACCGAGATCGCCGCCCCGCCCCACCCCTTCGACGCCGCCGTGGCGCTCGAGCCCGCGGAGGACGGTCACACGCGGGGGCGGACCAGCCCCGAGTACACGAACATGGTCGGCCCGTTCGGCGGCGTCACCGCCGCCGCCCTGCTGCGGGCCGTCCAGCAGCACCCGGACCGGCTCGGCGATCCCATCTCCCTGACCGTCAACTACGCCGGCCCGGTCGCCGACGGCGAGTTCGACATCACCCTGCGGGCGGTCCGCACCAACCGCACCAACCAGCACTGGCTGCTCGAGCTGACGCAGGACGGCATGGTCACCACCACCGCCACCGCGGTGTTCGGCACCCGCCGCGACACCTGGTCGGACACCGAGCTCGACGTTCCGGAGGTGCCGCCCGCGGAGACGGTTCCCGCCCGGACCTTTCCGGACTTCATCGCCTGGGCCCGCAACTACGAGATGCGGTTCGTCGAGGGCGCGGTGCCCGAGCAGGACGCCGCCGAGCACCCCGACTCCACCACGACACTGTGGGTGCGCGACGCACCGGTCCGCCCACTCGACTTCCCGGCGCTGACGGCGTTGTGCGACGTCTTCTACCCGAGGGTGTTCCTGCGGCGCGGCCGGTACATGCCGGCCGGGACCGTGTCCCTGACCGTGTACTTCCACGCCGACGCCGCACAGCTCGACGCCCAGGGCGACGACTTCGTGCTGGGCACCGCGCGCACGCACCGCTTCTCGCAGGGCTACTTCGACCAGGCCGCCCAGCTGTGGAGCCGCGACGGCACGCTGCTCGCCACGAGCCACCAGCTCGTCTACTTCAAGGACTGACAAGCACCCCATCCTTCCCGCATTCGAAACCGCTCACGAGCTGCATGAATCCGAGACCGGGGCCGCTGCAGGCCGCCCGAGTGTCACGCCGTTGTCACAACACCCCCGAGAACCGCGGCCGCAGCCTGCAGCGCCTCGTGCTGACTGTGCGCGTACGTGCGCAGCGTGAAACTCCCGTCACTGTGCCCGATCCACGCCGCAATCACCGCCACCGGCACCCCCTGCAAATGCAGCGCCGTCGCCGCCGTGTGCCGCGCATCGTGCAGCCGGATGGGGCGCACACCGGCCCGGCGCACATGCCGGCGCCAGTATTCCGAGATCACCTCGGGTGAATACGGCTCGCCGGCCTCGTTCGACACGACGTAAGCGCCGGCGCCGTAGTCCGGGCCCAGGGCGAGCCGCTCGCGCTGCTGTCGCCGGCGTGCCGCCTCGAGCGCCACCCGTAGCGCCGGCAGAATCGGGAGTGTGCGCCGTCCGGCCGCAGACTTGGGCTCACCCTCGACTGTGCGCGAGCCGGCCCGTGCCCGACTGTTCGCGATCGTGAGCGTGCCGGCGCCGAGATCAACGTCGGGCCACCGGAGCCCAGCGATCTCGCCGCACCGCAGCCCGCACAGCGGTGCCACCCATGCCCGATGCGATCCTCGTCGGCCGCCTCGAGCACCCGAGGAACCTCGGCGGCGTGTAGGTCTGCCGGGGCCGCCGTCGCCTCATCGGCGAGCTCAACTCGCTGCCTGTCGGGTCCATTCGCGGTGATAGCGTCCGCAACGCAAGACGGCCCCAGGCTGTGACGCCCTCACGATCTCCCCGGAAGGACCGATGCGACCTCACGGAATGACCGTCGACGAGCTGCTGCAGCTCGCCCGCACGAGCCGCGCTGATTCGATCGCCGCCGCTGACGAGCTCGTCGCCGAGCTGGCCGCACAGCTCGACCGGGCCGCCCACGTGACACACCGCGCCGCGATGCTCGCCGACCGCTCTCGGAGTCGGGTCGACCAGCTCGCGAACGTCCATCCTGCCAACCGTGGCGCCGTGCACGAGGCCGCCCACACCACGGCTGCGATCGCCGGCCGTGTGGCTGCCGTGCGTGCCGCCGCCGGCGAGCTCGTCGTCGAGCTCGTCGTCGAGCTGCGCCGGCTCGGTGCCACGGCTCAGCACTGAGCCCGCCGGCGCTACCGCGCCCGATCCCGTATACGCGCCGTCGGCTCGTGTCACGTGCGTGTCAGTCGGGCCAGCGAATCCGAGCGAACAACAGTGAAGGCACCCGGAGGGCTAGACCGCACGCGAGCAGCGACAACGAACCTTAACGGACGCTCCCGCAAAGTCTTTGCCTACTTCAAGGACTGACCTTCCGGGGCCCGCACCGCGAGCAGCGCCACCAGCCCGGCGCCGAGCACGACGAGCAGACCGGCGATTCCGGCCCGGTCCGCGCCGAACGTCCAGGCGAAGAGCCCGAACAGGGTCGGGGCCAGGAACGACACGGCGCGGCCCGTCGTCGCGTAGAGCCCGAACATCTGGCCCTCCCGTCCGGCGGGGGTGATGCGTGCGAGGAAGGTGCGGGCCGACGACTGCGCGGGCCCGACGAACAGGCACAGCAGCAGACCGAAAATCCAGAACATCACCGGCCCCGACACCAGAAGCAGCACGATGCCGACGGCCATCATGGCGGTGAGTGAGGCGACGATCACCGCCTTGGGGCCGACCCGGTCGTCGAAGCGCCCCGCCGCGAGGGCACCGAGCGCCGACACCACGTTCGCGGCCACACCGAACAGCAGTACGTCGGCGGCGTCGATGCCGTACACGTTCACCGCGAGCACCGCGCCGAACGTGAACACCCCGGCCAGACCGTCGCGGAACAGTGCCGACGCGCCGAGATAGCCGACGGTGCGCCGGTCCATCGCCCACAGCTCGCGGAGGTCGCGCAGCAGCACCCGGTAGGAGTGCACGATCCCGGTCCGTTCCGCGCCGGGATCGGCGCCGGTGGGCCGAACCTCGGGCACCGCGAGCAGCACCGGGACGGCGAAGATCGCGAACCACACCGCCGCGGCCAGCACCACCAGGCGGATGTTGAGACCGGCCTCGGTGCTCACCCCGAGGAAGCCGCGGGTGTCGCCGTCGCCGGCGATGAAACCGAAGTACCCGAGCAGCAACAGCAGCAGCCCGCCGACGTAGCCCATGGCCCAGCCCAGACCGGAGACCCGGCCCATGTTCTCCTCGGTGGAGACCTGCCGGAGCATGGCGTTGTAGGGCACCTGCGCGAGTTCGACGACGACCGACGACACCCCCAGCAGCACGAGGCCCAGCCACAGGTAACGGTGGTCGTCGCGCACGAACACCATCGCCGCCATGAGCGCGACGCCGGTGTAGGACAGCACCGCGAGGGACCGCTTGCGCCGGCCGGCCGCGTCGTAGCGCTGCCCCGAGACGGGGGCGGTGATCGCGATGACGAACCCCGAGATGCCCAGCGCCCACCCGAGCCACGTGCTCGCCGACATCGACCCCGGCAGGTCGTCGCCCACGGCGTCGGTGAGATACACGGAGAAGACGAAGGTCAGCACCACCGCGTGGTAGGCCGACGACCCGAAGTCCCACATGCCCCAGGCGAAGACCTGGCGCCGCGAGGTGGCCTCCCCGATCCCGGCGACGGCGTCCGTGTGCGCACTCATGCCCGCAGCCTAGGAGATCGTCGCGCCGAGAACCGGCCTCTGACGATCCGCGCGATCCCCCGTCAGCCGCGAACACAATCGCGTTCGCGACTGACCGGGTGGTTCGCGGACGTCCTCTCCAATGTGCACTTGATTGCATATGCACCTCGGTGCATACTCGCGGCATGGCACTGGAACACGCGCTGCTCGCCGCACTCGTCGAGCGGTCCGGCTCCGGCTACGAGCTCGCCCGCCGGTTCGACAAGTCGATCGGCTTCTTCCACAGCGCAACCCACCAGCAGATCTACCGCGTGCTGCGGCGGATGGAGGAGAGCGGCTGGATCACCGGCCGCACCGTGCCCCAGGACGGGCGACCCGACAAGAAGGTCTACCGCGTCAGCGCCGCTGGACGCACCGAACTGGACCGCTGGATCTCCCAGCCCTCCGACCCCGAGCAACTACGCAGCGACCTGGCCGTGAAGATCCGCGCCGCCGGGCCCGACACCCTCCCCGCCCTCCTCGCGGAGCTCACCCGCCACCGCGACGCCCACGCCGCACGCCTCGAGGTGTACCGCACCATCGAGAAACGCGACTTCCCCGCACCTCACCGGCTCACCGGGCCCTCACTCCACCAGTACTTGGTCCTGCGCGGCGGCATCCGCGTCGAGCAGGGTTTCGCGGACTGGTGCCAGGAAGTGCTCGACGCCCTCACCATCGAGGACAACACGTGACGAATCCGTATCCCCACCTGCTCTCCCCCCTCGATCTCGGGCCGTTCACCGTGCCCAACCGGGTCGTGATGGGCTCGATGCACACCGGTCTCGAGGACCGGGCCAGGAACACCGGTCGCCTCGCCGCGTATTTCGCCGAGCGCGCCCGCGGCGGCGTCGGCCTCATCGTCACCGGCGGCTACGCCCCCAACCGGACCGGCTGGCTGCTGCCGTTCGGCGCCAAACTCACCAACCGGCTCGAGGCCCGCCGGCACCGGACGATCACCGATGCGGTCCACGCGGAAGGCGGCCGCATCCTGCTGCAGATCCTGCACGCCGGGCGCTACAGCTACTGGCCGCTGAGTGTGTCCGCGTCGTCGATCAAGGCACCGATCAACCCGTTCCGCCCGCGCAGGCTCACCTCGTGGGGGGTGCGGCGGCAGATCCGCGCCTACGTCCGCTGCGCCCGCCTCGCCCAGCAGGCCGGCTACGACGGCGTCGAGATCATGGGCGGCGAAGGGTACTTCATCAACCAGTTCCTCGCCGAGCGCACCAACCGCCGGACCGACGCGTGGGGCGGCAGCGCCGAGAACCGTCGCCGGCTGCCCGTCGAGATCGTCCGCCGCACCCGCGAGGCCGTCGGGCCGAACTTCGGGATCTGCTTCCGGCTGTCCATGGCCGACCTCGTCGAAGGCGGCCAGCGCTGGGACGAGATCGTCGCCCTCGCCCAGGAGATCGAACGCGCGGGCGCCACGCTGATCAACACCGACATCGGCTGGCACGAGTCGCGGGTGCCCACCATCGTCACCTCCGTCCCGCGCGCCGCGTTCGCGGACGTCACCGCCGAGCTGGCGAAGCACGTCGGGATCCCGGTCGCAGCCTCCAACCGGATCAACATGCCCGAGACGGCCGAGGAGATCCTCGCTCGCGGCGACGCACAGCTGATCTCGATGGCGCGGCCGATGCTGGCCGACCCGGAATGGGTCCGCAAGGCCGCCGCCGGCGTACCCGACGAGATCAACACCTGCATCGCCTGCAATCAGGCCTGCCTCGACCACGCCTTCGTCAACAAGCACGTCTCGTGCCTGCTCAACCCCCGCGCCGGCCGGGAGACCGAACTGCTGCTCGCCCCCACCCGCCGCCGCAAGACCGTCGCGGTCGTCGGCGCCGGACCTGCCGGACTCGCGGCGGCCGTGAACCTGGCCCGTCGCGGCCACTCCGTCACCCTGTTCGAAGCCGACGACGAGATCGGCGGCCAGTTCGGCATCGCCCGCCGCATCCCCGGCAAGGAGGAGTTCGCCGAGACCGTGCGGTACTTCCGCCGCCAGCTGGAGCTGACGAAGGTGCAGGTCCGCCTCGGTACCCGCGCGGGCGCCGACGACCTGATCGGCGCGTACGACGAGGTGGTCGTCGCGACCGGCGTCACCCCCCGCGTGCCCGCAATCCCCGGCATCGATCATCCCAGCGTGCTGTCCTACCCGCAGGTCGTCCGGGACGGTGCGCCCGTCGGCGCCCGTGTCGCCGTGATCGGGGCGGGCGGGATCGGCGTCGACGTCTCCGAGTTCCTCACCCACGACCGTTCCCCCACCCTCGACCTGGCCGAATGGAAGCGCGAGTGGGGCGTCACCGACCCGAAGGCCGCCCCGGGGGCACTCACCGCGCCCCGCCCGTCGCCGTCGCCGCGGGAGGTGTTCCTGCTGCAGCGCAAGCCCGGCCCGATCGGGAAGGGCCTCGGCAAGACCAGCGGATGGGTGCACCGGGCGTCCCTGAAGCACAAGAAGGTGCACGAGATCTGCGGTGTCAACTACGAGCGGATCGACGACGCCGGCCTGCACATCAGCTTCGGTGCGGAGCGCCGTGACCCGAAGGTGCTCGACGTCGACAACGTGGTGATCTGCGCGGGGCAGGAACCGGTCCGTGACCTCGTCGATCGGCTCACCGCCGCGGGCGTGACCACCCACGTCATCGGCGGGGCCGACGTCGCCGCGGAGCTCGACGCCAAGCGCGCGATCGAGCAGGGCACCCGCCTGGCGGATCGCATCTGAGCCGGCCGCCGCTACGCTGAGCGACCATGACTCTGCCGACTCCCACCCCCGACGCCCGAGCCGTCGTGACCGGCGCCTCCTCCGGCATCGGCGAGGCTCTCGCCGCCGAACTCGCCGCGCGCGGGCACTCGCTGATCCTGGTCGCCCGCCGCGGCGACGTGATGGAGGAGCTCGCGGCGGCGCTGCGGGCGAAGCACGGCGTCACCGTCGAGGTCCGCGCGTGCGACCTGTCCGACCGCGACGCACGAACCGCGCTCGTCGAGGAACTCGGCAAGCGCCCGATCAGCATCCTGTGCAACAACGCGGGCATCGCGACGTTCGGCCCGGTGGCCCAGCTCGATCCGGCCTACGAACGGGCTCAGGTCGAACTGAACGCCGTCGCCGTGCACGATCTGACCCTCGCGGTGCTGCCGCAGATGGTCGAGCGCCGATCCGGGGCGATCCTGATGGTCGGTTCCGCGGCGGGCAACATGCCGATACCCAACAACGCGACCTATGCGGCGACGAAGGCGTTCGTCAACACCTTCTCCGAGTCGCTGCGCGGGGAACTGAAGGACAGCGGCGTGCACGTGACGCTGCTGGCGCCGGGCCCGGTGCGCACGGAGACCCCGGACCCGGCCGAGGCGTCGATCGTCGACAGGCTCGTGCCGGATTTCCTGTGGATCTCGAGCGAGCACACCGCGAAGGTGTCGCTCGACGCGCTCGCGGAGAACAAGATGCGCATCGTGCCGGGCCTGATCAGCAAGGCGATGTCCGTCGCCGGCAACTACACCCCGCGCGGTGTCGTCGCGCCGATCGTCGGCGCCTTCTACAAGAAGCTGGGCGCGTAGCGCCCGGTGTGCCGTTTGGGCTGCGGGAGCAGCCCAAACGGCACACCGGACTCGGCGTCGGATCGACCGTCATCCGGTGTCCTCCTCGTCCACGTGCGGCCGCGGAATGGTCACCGTGACCGTATCGCCACGACCGGGCTGACTACGCTGTGTTTCGTGCAGGACAAACTTGTGTGGATCGATTGCGAAATGACCGGCTTGCGGATCGACAGCGACCAGCTGATCGAGATCGCCGCCCTCGTCACCGACAGTGATCTCAACGTGCTGGGAGACGGGGTGGACATCGTCATCCACGCCGACGACGAGGCACTCGCCGCGATGCCCGACGTCGTCACCGAGATGCACGAGCGCTCGGGGCTCACCGAGGAGGTGCGCAGGTCCACGGTGAGCGTCGCCGAGGCGGAGAAGATGGTGCTCGACTACATCCGGGCACACGTCCCGGAGGCCGGCACCGCGCCCCTGGCGGGCAACTCGATCGCGACGGACCGCGGGTTCATCGCTCGCGACATGCCCGAGCTCGACGCCTACCTCCACTACCGGATGGTGGACGTCAGCTCCGTCAAGGAGCTGTGCCGCCGCTGGTACCCGCGGATCTACTTCGGCCAACCGGCCAAGGGCCTGTCACACCGGGCGCTCGCCGACATCAAGGAGTCGATTCGCGAGTTGCGGTATTACCGGCGTACCGCGTTCGTCGCACCTCCGGGCCCCCCGTCCGCCGAGATCGCCGCCGTCACGAAGGAGTTGGGCCCGGCCTGACCTGCGGATTCGCCGTTTCCGGCAAACTCAGGCTAGTATCTGTACCGCAGGCGCAACCGGCCCAGGCCGATCGCGAATGCGATGGTGAGTGTAGTTCAGTTGGTAGAGCACCAGGTTGTGATCCTGGCTGTCGCGGGTTCGAGTCCCGTCACTCACCCCCACAGGGCGAGTCCCTGATCGGCGGAAGCCGGTCAGGGACTCGCCTGTTTTCGGCGCCGTGTGTCGAACTCCGCACCAGTGCCCCCGTCCGAACACGGTCCGGGCAGCCATCGGGTGTACCCAGACGATGGGGCGGAAGGCGCCGTGCGACGACGCTCACCCGGTGAAGCAGTACGAGTCGCTGGACGCATCCCCGCCCTGCAGGCGCGTCTGGTGCACCCGAAGTCCGCGGAAGTCGTCGCCGTGCGGGAAGAACCCGCCGTCGACGACCAGGCCGCCGGCGGAGACATCGGCGTCGAACTTCGCCATCCACGCCCCCACACCGTCCGGGTAGAAGACCTCGTCCCAGGCCGCATAGAGCGAGTTGGTGGCGTAGACCCGGCGCCCGTCGCGACTGATCTCCACCATCTGCGGGCCTCCCGCGATCGGGAGGTCCGGAACCGCCGGGTGCGGCGCGCGGCCCACGATCCCACCGAGGCGCACCGATGCCGTCTCCCGTGGGTGGAACGGGTCGCCGACGTCGTACTGCTTGAGTTCTCCGGTGCCCCAGCACGAGACGTACAGCCAACGGTCGTCGACCGACAGGTCGATGTCGGAGACGAGCGGCGGTACCGCGCCGAAGGGTTTCAGCGCCGGCGGCAGATCGTCGGGGTCGGCCGGCTCCGCCGGAATGGTGATCACCTTCTCCACCGCCCACCGGTCGTCGCTCTTGTGCCACATCCACACCGACGCCGACAGATCCTCCACGCTGATGACGACGCCCACGAACCCGAACGCCGCGGAAGGATTGTGCGCCGGGCGGAGTTCGAGAACCATCTGATGCTCGTCACCGAGATCGATGCGCTGCGTCGGCTTGCGCTCGGACATGCTCCAGAAGTTCAGATGGTGTCCGAACCTGCGGCCGAGGAGGTCCTCGGCGTTCAGTCCGTTCTCGATCATCGACGGCGTGGCCCACTCGGAGGTGATCACCGTGTCGTGCTTCAGGTGCCACCACACGTCGTACGCCAGGGACTGCTCGCCGTGCTCGGCCTCCCAGGCTCCGATGACGTCGAACGTGTCGTGGTCGAGCAGCGCGACACCACCCGGACCCTCGGCGCCGTCGGCGCCTCCCAGGGCGGACATGAAGATGCCACCCGGTCCACAATGCACCGTGTGCGGCCGCGAGTATCCCGCCTTCGTGGCGAGCTCGGCGGCCTCGATCGTGCGTGTCACCACCGGGTGCCGCGCATCGGGTTTGGTGTCGAGGACATACGTTCTCGACGAGCGGATGCCCGGCACCACCAGGTACCGCCGCTCGAGCGGCTGGCCGTGGTGATCGCCGTGCCCCTCGTGACCGTGCCCCTCGTGACCGTGCCCCTCGTGACACAGCGCGCTCGAGCAGGCGTTCCATCCGAAGTGGTGCAACTCGTTGCCCGCCGTCGGCAGCTCGGTCCAGCCGATCACACCACCGTATGTCGGCGAACCCGGCTCGCAATCGACCACTGCGATCGCGTCCTTCGCCCGGCCGGCCGGATCGAAGGCAGCCACATAGGCAAGCCGCTCGGGCGCGGCTGCCACGGCGTCACTCGGGCTGCGGTAGAACGTGGGATCTGTCGTCGCAGACATGAATCCTCCTCGACTCGGACCTGTCCGCCGGGCCACGCTCGGTGGTCCACGGTCGGTCGACGTCACAGGTAGGCATGCCTTCTCCCTGATTCTCCGCCGCGCAGGACCGCATGTCGACCCTCCACGGTCGGGCTGCCCGGCGGTCGGCACCCGACACGGGAAGACCCCCGGGATCGTCGATCCCGGGGGTCTCGTGCCAACCGCTACCGCAGGAGGCGGACCCGGCCTGCCTCACGCCGGGGCGCCGGATCAGGCGCGCGCGTTTCCGGCCTTCCACGTCGACCACGGAATGTTCCAGTCCCCGAGTCCCTCGGTGCCCGAGAGGATGCCGCCGACGGTGTTCTGCACGACGACGATGTCACCGCGCTTGGTGTTGTCGAAGATCCACTTGGCGTTGGCCGGGCTCAGGTTGAGGCAGCCGTGGCTGACGTTGCGCACGCCCTGGTCGCCGAGGGACCACGGCGCCGAATGGAAGAAGATCCCGCTGTAGGACATCCGCGTCGCCCAGTCCACCGGGGTCCGGTACCCCTCCGCGGAGTCGACGGCGACGCCGTAGGTCGACGAGTCCATCACCAGATGCTCGAACCGGTCGCCGATCGTGTACACGCCGTTGGGGGTGGGCGTGCCGTCCTTGCCCATGGACGTGGGCATCGTCATCACGTCGACCCCGTTGCGGTTGACGGTGACCTGCTTGGTGTTGTCGTCGGCGGTGATGACCACCGCATCGCCGATCGTGAAGCTCGAGTGCACGTCCGACTGGCCGAACAGACCGTCGCCCAGATCGCGACCGTAGACCTTCACGTCCACCGTCACCCTCGTGCCCGGCGCCCAGTAGTTCTCGGGCCGCCACCGCACCTCACGGTTGCTCAGCCAGTAGAACGCGCCGTCGACCGGCGGCTCGGTGACGACGGTGATGGCCTGCTCGGCAGCGAGACGATCGGGGATGTTCTCGTCGAACTGGATCGCGACGGGCTGGCCGATGCCGACGACCGCGCCCTCACCCGGCATCACGTACGGCTGGGTGAGATTTCCCGGGGCGCTGGTGGTGAACGAGACGACGGTCGTCGTCGCTCCACCGAGCCCGTACGCGACGGCCTCGAGCCGGTACTGCCGGCTGTAGCCGAGCGGCTCGGTGTTGGCCCACGTGGCTCCGTCCGGACCGAGTGCCCCGGCTACGGGTTCCCCGTCCGGGTTGAGCAGCGTGACGGACTCGAGCTTGCCGTTGACCACCGAGACGGTCACCGGCTCGATGGGCGAGAAGCCGACTCCCCCGTCGACCACGCTCGCCGAGACCGTGGGCTTGATGAGCGCGGCGAGGGGATTCGAATCGATCGGCACCTCCTCGGCCCCGCCGGCGCCGGACGCGCCGGAGCAGGCCGTGACGAAGGTCATGACGCCGACCAACACCGCCCCGAGCACCGCCGCGACGGCATGCCGATTCCGCCGGCGGCGCGGCGCCGCACTGTTCCCAACCACTCTCACCCTCCGATTCCGGGCCTCCCCCGGGCCGCAAAACTGCACGTCGATGCGCGTGCGTTCGATGATGCCAGCCCCGCTCGAGGCACAGCCGCCGCGACGTCGACGACGCGAATAACGTTCGAATACCAATCGCCGCCGGCCCCCTCGGCGTTACGTCCCGCTTCCACCGAAATGCGGCATGACCAGCCGATTTGGTGCGCTCCTGGAAGGTGTGTAGTCTTTCCTTCGTCGCCGGGACAACGCCCGGAGACGCACCGCCAAGCGCCATTAGCTCAATTGGCAGAGCAGCTGACTCTTAATCAGCGGGTTCGGGGTTCGAGTCCCTGATGGCGCACAGCACGAAGGAAGGCCGGCGATCTGCGAGATCGCCAGCCTTCCTTCTTCTTTCCGTCGTGTCCGCTGTCATCCCCGTCCAGCCCGACACGAACTCGTGCATCCCGCGAAGCAGGTCCCGCCGATCCGGCACTTCGCCGGCGGTGTCGTACACAGATTTCCCCTGTGCGGGATGACGGACTGCACAATTCGCCCGATGCGAGCGCTCGGCCGTCGCGAACAAACTGGGGCCATGTTCACGAAGAGCATTGTGCGAGACGCTGGGACGTCGGCGGACGACGGCCACGCGGGCCTGCGAGCATGGTACGAACGAGTGCTTCCGGACGGCTCGGGATACAGCCGCAGGGTGGAATCGGACTTGCCCACCCGAGTGCACGTCCTGGAGAAGGGCGCCGGACCGCCGATGATCCTGCTCCACGGCACCGGGGTCGCTGCCGGATTCTTTCTGCCGCTACTCGCCGAACTCGACGGCGTCCGCGCGATTGCCCCGGACCTGCCCGGCCGGGGCCTCAGCGACCCGATCGACCACCCCCGACGGCACTTCCGCACAGCGGCGGTCGGGTGGCTGGATCGCCTGCTCGACGTCCTCGGCCTCGGCCTCGAAGAGACCGTGCTGCTCGGGCACTCCGCGGGCGGTGTGTGGGCCACCTGGTACGCACTCGCGCACCCGGAGCGGGTCGGCCGGCTCGTACTAGTCGGGCCGCCCGCCTTTCCGGGGACGCGGTGCCCGCTGCCGCACCGGGTACTCGCCACTCCGGGGCTCGGCAGGCTGGCGGCCGGTCTCGTTCCGCCCGGCCGGGAGTCCGTGCTCCGGTTTGCCGCCGTCATGGGGGAACGCGCGACGCTGGTCCGGCATCCCGACCTGATCGATCTGCTCGTTGCCATGCGCAGAGACCCCGTCGCCGAGTCGGCCGCGCGCGACGAGATACACGCACTCGTGTCTCCCCTGGCATTGCTGACGCCGTCCGGGTTCCGCCGGCGGACGCGCGTACGTCCCGATGAACTCGGCCGCCTGACCATGCCCACGCTTCTCGTCTGGGGCCGCGACGAGCCGCTCGGCGACGTCACCGTCGCGCGGGGGGGTGACCGACCTGATCCCCTCGGCGAAGCTGGCAGTCCTCCCGGGCGGACACGCGCCCTGGCTGGGGCAGCCCGCGCAGACAGCTGTCGTGATCCTCGATTTCCTCCGTTGACGCCTCTCCTTCCAGAAGGAGATTCCCGGCTCAGACCGCAACCGCACCACCACCGGGAGGGAGGTGATCCGCTTGACTCACGTCGTCGACACCGGTGTGGCCACGCTCCGCCACAGCCAGAATCACCCTGGCAGCGTTCCGGTCCCGGCACGCGGTATGCCCGCACGCCCAGCACCGGAAGATACGTTCCCCGAGTCCGAGGCGTTGCTTGGCTCTCGCGAAACACCTCGAACACGTCATGGTCGTGTACGCGGGCCGCACCAGCACCACCTTCCGGCCGGCCCGCCTGCCCCGCTCGATCAACTCCCGTTTCACCGTCGCGACCGCGGCATCGGCGGCCGTGCGCGCCATCGTCGACCTCGACAGGAACCGGGGTCGGAAATCCTCCACCGCGACCAGATGATGCGCCTCGACCACGGCCCGGGCCCAGATCCGGCCGTCGTGCCGGCTGCGCCGGGCCGCTTTCTTCTGCACCTTCGCGGCCCGGGTGCGGGCCCGGCGATAGCCCCTCGAGGGCGGGTGCCCCGTGCCTCGGCGGCGCCGCGCCATCGTCCGCTGCGCTCTCGCCACCTGCGCCGCACACCGTTTCCGGTGCCCGTGCTGCGGCAGGTCGAACCGCTCCTCGGTGGCCGTCGCGGTGCGGGCCACGCCCCAGTCGATCCCGACCGCGCTGTTCGGGTCGGCGGCCGGGATCGGCTCGGCCTCGCGGGTCACCACGAACGAGGCGTACCAGTGCCCCAACGAATCGCGGGTGATGCGCACACTCGACGGCGCCGACGGCAACACCCGCGACCACACCACCGGCACACGCACGCCCTTGGGCAGCACCAACCGGCCGTGGCGGATCCGGAACCCGCGGCGGGTGTACTCGAGCGAGGGCAGGGTCTTCCTCCGCGCCTTGTACCTGGGCCGGCCCCGGCCCTCGACCGTGCACGACGCGTCGAGCGCGTGCGCGTAGGTGCGCAGCATCTGCTGCTGGGCGACCTGGGAGCCGTCCCGCAACCACGACGAGCGGGCCCGGGCGTCGGTCAACTGCTTGGCCAGCTTCCCGAACGTCGGCCGGCGACCGGCCTTGTGTTGGTGCACCGCCTCGTTCCACAGGAACCGGCAGCGATGCCACTCCTGCATCAGTGCATGTTCGGCGATGGTGCCCGGCCGCAACCGGTAGTTGTAGCGCACCACCTCGACCCCCATGCCCGGCACGCTAACCGACCCCACCGACAGGTTCGCCCGACACCACCACTCCCCCCGAAAGGAGGACGGCGCTTCCTCTCCCTCGTGAACGAGGCAGTATCCGCGCCGCACATCAGATGACGACGAGGCGTGCGTGTCCGGCTCGCACCGGCATGCCGCGACGACTGAGTGTGCCGAGCCGCCTTGCGATTTCGGTCCGATGCCCGTCGAACCCACCTACTGTGGGACGAACATCACACCGAATGCCGGAGGAGTACCACCATGGGTCAGCTCGAGGGCAAGGTCGCATTCATCACCGGTGCTGCACGCGGGCAGGGCCGCAGTCACGCGGTCCGGCTGGCCGAGGAGGGCGCCGACATCATCGCGGTCGACCTCTGTGCGCAGGTCGACTCCGTGGGCTATCCCCTCGCCACGCCGGACGACCTGGCCGAGACGGTTCGGCAGGTCGAGGCGCTGGACCGGCGGATCGTCGCCACCCAGGCCGACGTCCGCGACAGTGCCGCCCTGAAGTCGGCGGTCGACGAGGGCGTCGCCCAGCTCGGCCGGCTCGACATCGTCCTCGCGAACGCCGGCATCGCCACCTTCGCGCCCGTCGAGGACCTGACGGACGAGATGTGGGACGACATGATCGACATCAATCTCACGGGGGTGTTCAAGACGGTGCGGGCAGCCGTGCCGCACCTGAAGGCCAACGACGGCGGCGGCGCGATCGTGCTCACCAGTTCCACCGCCGGCATCAAGGGACTGGCGAACCTGGCGCACTACGTCGCGGCCAAGCACGGCGTGGTGGGATTGACGAAGACCCTCGCCAACGAGCTCGCCCCGCACATGATCCGGGTCAACTCGGTGCATCCCACGTCGGTGGACACCGACATGATCCACAACGAGCAGACCTACGCGGTCTTCAACCCGGACAAGAAGCCGTCGGAGATCACCCGGGAGGAAGCGGGCGAGTCGTTCAAGACCATGAACGCCCTGCCGATCGAATGGGTCGAACCGGTCGACATCAGCAACGCGATCCTGTTCCTGGTCAGCGACGCGGGTCGCTACGTCACCGGGGTGCAGCTGCCGATCGACGCGGGCGCAGTGATCAAGTAGCCGTCCCGGGTCCGGTGCGCCGGCGGGCGAAGCCCGCCGGTCAGCCCTCCACGATCACGGGATCGCCGATCTTCACCCGGTCGAAGTACCACTGCGCGTTCTCGGTGCTCAGGTTGATGCACCCGTGGCTGACGTTCGCATACCCCTGCGAGTCCACCGACCACGGCGCGGCATGCACGAAGATGCCGCCCCACGTGAGCCGCACGGCGTACTCGGTGTCGATGCGGTAGCCCTCCGGGGAGTCGATCGGGACGCCGTAGGTGGACGAGTCCATGACGAGGTCGCGGAACTTCTCGAGCACCGAGAACGTGCCGACCGGGGTCTCGTAGCCGGGCTTGCCCATCGACGCCGGCATCGTCCGTACCACCTCGCCGTTGAGGAGGACCGTGAACTGGTGCGTCGAGCGGTTCGCGACGGCGACGAACTCGTCGCCCACCTGGAACTGGGTGCGCGCTCCGGCGACGGCGACGGTCACGGTGGTGTGCCCCGGCCAGAGGTCGTCGGGAACCCACTGCACCCGGCGGTCGTCGAGCCACGCGAAGTGGCCGCTCACCGGCTTCGACGTGGTGATCTCGACGGCACGCTCGGCGACGGCGCGGTCGGCGACGGGGGCGCCGAACCGGATGGTCACCGGGTGCCCCACCCCCACCACCGCGCCGTTCGCCGGCTCGAGCGCCGACGTGGGCAGCCGTGTCGGCGAAGCACCGCCGAGCGTCCCAGCAGTGGCCGCAGCCCCGGAGCCGAGCAGGGCCACGGCGGTCAGGATCGAGACGAGAAGAAGTCGTGCAATCCGCTGTGCGTTCGGCATGGCCGTCAGCCCCCTCCGAGATGGCGCGGTGTGGCTCACTCTCAGTCAATCACGCCATGATCGAACTCGGAACGGTCCAAGGTCACCGATCGGCCCGCGCGCCGACGCCGCCCGGAGACGACGAAGGGCACCGCGGTCCGGTACGCCGGACGACGGTGCCCTTCGGGGCCGGAACTCGGCGCGACAGAACTCGGCGCGACAGAACTCGGCGCGACAGAACTCGGCGCGACAGAACTCGGCGCGACAGAACTCGGCGCGACAGAATTCAGCGCAACAGCTTGCGCAGCACCAGCGCACCGACGACGGCGCCCACCGCGACGAGCGCGTACTTGACGTTGGGCTGGTTCACCTTCTCCATCACGGTCTGCTTGGTGTGCGCCATCACGTTCTTCGGGCTGGCGCGCACACTCAATTCGTCGAGGGTGCTCGCAAGCTGGTTGCGGGCGTTCTCGATGTCCCGTTCGATGGCCTCGGTGTCCCTACCCACGTGATCCTCCAGTTGGTCGCTGCACTGTGCTGCGACCACGGTAGTGGACGCACAGGTCCGTTACCCTCTCGGAGGTGACGGAAAACAGCAGCAGGCTCGCTCCCGGCGACACGGCTCCCGAATTCACCCTCCCCGACGCGGACGGCAACGAGGTATCCCTGTCGGACTACCGCGGACGCAAGGTGATCGTGTACTTCTACCCCGCGGCAAGCACTCCCGGGTGCACCAAGCAAGCCTGCGATTTCCGCGACAGCCTCGCCGACCTGAACGGCGCCGGGCTCGCCGTCGTGGGCATCTCCCCCGACAAGCCGGCCAAGCTCGCGAAGTTCCGGGACGCCGAGCAGCTGACGTTCCCGCTGCTGTCGGATCCGGACAGGACCACGCTGACGGCATGGGGTGCGTTCGGTGAGAAGAAGATGTACGGCAAGACCGTCACGGGCGTGATCCGTTCGACGTTCGTCGTCGACGAGGACGGCCGGATCGAGGTCGCGCAGTACAACGTCCGCGCCACGGGGCACGTCGCGAAACTGCGCCGCGACCTGTCGGTCTGACCTCCGGTTCACCGGCCGAGTGAGGCGAGGACCAGCGCCTCCGCGACGGCCATGTGCTCGAGTTCGGACGGGTCGACGCTCTCGTCGGGCGCGTGGATGCGGGCGCCGGGCTCCTCCACGCCGAGCAGCGCGATCTCCGCGTCCGGCAGCACCTGCTGCAGCACGGTGCACAGCGGGATCGAGCCGCCCTGCCCGACCGTGCCGACCTCGCGTCCGTAGACGGCGCCGAGCGCCCGTTGCAGCGCGGCGTATCCCGGCCCGCCGGTCGCCGCCCGGAACGGTTCGCTCACACCCTCCCGGTCGACCCGCACCCGCACGTTCCAGGGCGCGTGCGCATGCAGGTGCGCGACGAGGGCATCCTGCGCGGCGAGCGGGTCCGTCCCCGGTGGGACCCGCAGGTTCAGCCGCGCGGACGCGCGCGGCACGACCGCGGCCGCCGAGCCGACGACGGGTGGCGCGTCGATCCCGAGGATCGTCACCGCGGGCCGCGCCCACACGGCGTCGGCGACCGTCCCGGACGACAGCAACGAGACTCCCTCGAGCACACCGGCATCCGCGCGGAACGTGGTGTCCGGATAGGGTTCGCCCTCCCACGTGCCGTGGCTGTCGAGGCCGTCGATCACGGTGTCGCCGGCCTCGTCGCGCAGGCTCGACAGCAGGCGCACCAGCGCAGCGAGAGCATCGGGGGCCGCGCCGCCGAACTGCCCCGAGTGGATCTCCCCGGCCAGGGCGTCGACGTGCACGACGACGTTCGCCAGGCCGCGCAGCGACGTCGTGAGGGTCGGCCGTCCCGCCTCCGCGTTGCCGCAGTCCGCGACGAGCACCAGGTCGGCGGCGAACAGCTCGGGACGCGCCCGGGCGAGGTCCTCGAGACCACCGCCGCCGGTCTCCTCCGAGCCGTCGCCGACGATCCGGACCCCGACCGGCAGCGGCCCGAGTTCACGCAGCGCCCGCAGCGCGAGCAGATGCATCACCAGGTTGCCCTTGCAGTCCGCGGCACCGCGGCCGTACCACCGGCCGTCGCGTTCGGTGAGCTCGAACGGCGGGCTGTGCCACAGCGACTCGTCGCCCGGGGGCTGCACGTCGTAGTGGCTGTAGAGCAGCACGGTCGGCGCCCCCGGCGGTGCGGGGGTGTGCCCGAACACCGCGAGGGAGCCGTCGGAGGTCTCGATCAGCCCCGTGCCCTCGATGCCCACGGCGGTGAACGCGTCGCGCACCCATTCCGCGGCCGCGACACACTGTTCGGGCGGGAACAGACGCGGATCCGCCACCGACCGGAAGGCCACGAGTTCCGCGAGGTCCGCGCGCGCTGCCGGCAGGAGCCGGCGCACCCGCTCGCACATCTCCGCGACGTCCACGGCACCTCCCGATCGTTGTGTCTCGTTTTCGGTACGGGTACAGCCCGTCCCGATCGAAGCATGCCCGGCGCGCCGATATCCGGCGTACATTTCGCGATGTCGGGGTCGCCAACGGGCGGAACGGTCCACGGGAGGCGGGGGGCCGGCCGACCCTCGAACGGAAGGCACTGCGATGCCACCCAGTCCGCAGACCGCACTCACGCCCTTCTACCGGCAGGTCCAGTCCCACTACGACCTCTCGGACGAGTTCTTCACCCTGTTCCTCGACCCGTCCATGACCTACAGCTGCGCGTACTTCGAGCGGGACGACATGACGCTCGAGCAGGCCCAGGCCGCCAAGGTCGACCTGTCGCTCGGCAAGTGCGACCTGCACCCGGGCATGACACTGCTCGACGTCGGATGCGGCTGGGGCTCGACGATGCTGCGTGCGGCCACGCACTACGACGTGGACACCATCGGGCTCACCCTCAGCCGAAACCAGTACGAGCACGTCCGCGATCTCGCCGCGCGACTGCCCGGCCCCCGCACCGTGGACGTGCGTCTGCAGGGCTGGGAGGAGTTCGACGGGCGGGTGGACCGCATCGTGAGCATCGGCGCGTTCGAGCACTTCCGGAGCGAACGCTACGACCAGTTCTTCACCAAGTGCCACGACATGCTGCCGCCGGACGGCCGGATGCTGCTGCACACCATCGTGGGGCACCGGCTCACCACCCTGCGCGAGCGGGGAATCCCGGTGACCCGCGAGAACGCGCTGTTCCACATCTTCATCAAACGGGAGATCTTCCCCGGCGGGCAGTTGCCGCAGCCGGAGACGGTGGTCGACGGCGCGGAGCGGTCGGGGTTCCGGGTCGACCGCATCCAGGCCCTGGCTCCGCACTACGTCCGCACCCTCGAACACTGGGCCGCGGCCCTGTCGGCCCGCCGCGACGAGGCGGTCGCCCTGTCGTCGGAGGAGATGTACGAGCGGTTCATGAAGTACCTGAACGGTTCCGCCGAGCACTTCCGGACGGGACACATCGACGTCATGCAGTTCACCCTCGTCAAGTGAGCCGACGGCGGCTCCGCGGTGTTAGCTGGGACTCGCCCTCACAGCTAGAAGTTCGGAATTCGGACAACCTCCGGCTAGCCTGGGCGCGTGGAGTCTGCAACGAAGCGCGGCCGTACCCCACGCCGAATCGACCCGGCGCTGGAGGTCCAGGCGGCCCCCCAGGAGCTCGTGCCGCGCCGCCGCCCGACGCAGGAGCGCAGCCGGCGCAAGTTCGACGCGCTGCTCGCCGCGTCCCGCGAACTGCTCACCGAGGTCGGCTTCGAGTCGTTCACCTGCGAAGAGGTGGCCGCCCGGGCCGACGTCCCCATCGGCACCCTCTACCAGTTCTTCGCCAACAAGTACGTCATCGTCTGTGAACTGAACCGGCAGGACCTGGTGGGCGTGCAGGACGAACTCGCCAAGTTCGACGGCGTCGTCCCGTCCGTGGACTGGCTGCGGTTCCTCAACTCCTTCGTCGACCATCTCGCCGGGCTGTGGATGTCGGACCCGTCGCGGCGGGAGGTGTGGCTGGCGATGCAGTCCACCCCGTCGACGCGGGCGACCGGCGCGATCCACGAGAAGGAGTTCGCCGAGCAGATCGCGCGGATGCTGGCTCCGCTGATGCCCGACACCCCCCGCGAGCGCCGCACCCTGATGGCCGAGGTGCTCGTGCACGTCGTGTACTCGATGCTGAACTTCTCCGTGCAGGACGACCAGAGCCACGCCGACGCGGTCGTCGAACTCAAGCGGCTGATGGGCGCATACCTGATGGTGGCCGAGAAGGAGTCCCGGACGAGCGCCAAGCGACGCAAGCGCCGTGAGGAGGCCTCCCGGGCGGAGGAGTCCCGCCGGGCCGACGACCCCGAAACGCGGCAGGCGGAGGAAGTCCGCACTTCCTCCGCCTGAAACCCGGGCCGCTACCCCTGCGGGTCCTCCTCGAGCACGACGAACGCCCCCGCCATGTCTCCGTCGTGCGTGAGCGAGACGTGGATCCGCACCCCGGTCAGGTGCGCGGCGACGTCGCCGTGCAGCCGGATCCCGGGCCGCCCCCACGCGTCGGAGACCACCTCGATCTGCCGGTGCACGGTCTCCGGCAGCACCGGCGGGCTGCCGAACAGCGACGCCGACCACGCCTTGATCAGCGCCTCCTTCGCAGCCCACCGGGCGGCGAAGTGCCGGCCGGGACGGGAGCTGCGGGTGTTCGCGTCCCGACGCTCGCCCGGCGTGAAGTTCGAGAGCATCGCCGTACCTGCGCGGCCCAGCTGCTCCTCGAACTCCGACACCGTGACCAGGTCGAACCCGATCCCCGCAACTCCCATCCGTCCCGTGACCCGCTCTCTGTGACCGTGCGGCCGGCGGCTACTTGCAGCCGGGCAGACCCGAACGGTACACGTCGCCGTCGCCCAGTCGTGCCTGCGGCGAGAGCAGCACGTCGGCCTCGAGCTGGCGTGCCGCGTCCGCCGGCACCGAGTCCCCGCCGAAGCGGCGGTCGGCGGGCCGCTGGTACAGGGCCGCACCCCCGGTCATCGCCTCCGCGAGGCGGCGCTTACCGGCGACGGCGCGGGCCTGAGCCTGCTCGACGTAGGCCTGCCGGCGCTCCGCCGGGATCGCCTCGACGAACGCCTGCGGGTGGACCACCGCGATCAGCCCCGACACGTGGCCGAACCCGAGGCTGGTCAGCAGACCGGCCTTGAGCGCGTACCGCTCGCCGAAGCGGAGCGGGGTGCGCGGCCACACCAGGTGCTCGAACCCGGCCATCTTGTCGTCGACGCAGTCCAGGCTGCGGTTCGGCGGGACGACGCCCTGGCTGAGGACCTGGCACAGGCCGATCAGCTGGAACGCCGCCGCGCCACCCTTGGCGTGACCGGTCAGCGACTTCTGCGACACCACGAACATCGGCGCACCGTCGCTGCGGCCCAGCGACCCCGCCAGGCGCTCGTGCAGCTCCGCCTCGTTCGGGTCGTTGGCCGCTGTGGAGGTGTCGTGCTTGGAGATCACCGCGATGTCGTCGGCGGTGACGCCGAGCTTGCGCAGCTCCCGCGCCAGGCCCGACTCGAGCCCGCCGCGACCCGCGCCGAGGGCACCGATGCCCGGGGCCGGGATCGAGGTGTGCACGCCGTCGGCGAAGGAACCGGCCCAGGCGACCACACCGAGGACGGGCAGGCCCATCTCCAGCGCCAGGTCGCCGCGGGCGAGCAGGACCGTGCCGCCACCGGCGGACTCGACGAACCCGCCGCGCCGGCGATCGTTGGCCCGGGAGAACCGGCGATCGCTGATGCCCTTGGCCGTCATGTCGTCCGACTTCGCGGTGGCCGACATGTCACCGAACCCGACGATGCCCTCGATGCCGAGGTCGTCGAAACCGCCGGCGACGACGAGCTGCGCCTTGCCCAGCTTGATCTTGTCGACACCCTCCTCGACCGAGACCGCGGCCGTCGCGCACGCCGCCACCGGATGCACCATCGCGCCGTAGCCGCCGACGTACGACTGCACGACGTGCGCGGCGATGACGTTCGGCAGGGCCTCCTGCAGGATGTCGTTCGCGCGGGACTCACCGAGCAGCGTGTCGATGTACAGCGACCGCATCGAGGTCATGCCGCCCATGCCGGTGCCCTGGGTGTTCGCCACATACGAGGGGTGCACCCAGCGCATCAGCTCCGACGGGGTGAAACCGCTCGAGAGGAACGCGTCGACCGTGGTCACGATGTTCCACAGGCCCACCCGGTCCACGGACTCGGCCATGTCGGCGGGGATGCCCCACTTGGTGACGTCGAACCCGGTCGGGATCTGGCCACCGACCGTGCGGGTCAGGTTCATCTTGCGGGGCACCCGGATCTCGGTGCCGGCCTTGCGGGTGACGGTCCAGTCACCGCTGTCCGGAACCGAGTTTGCGACGGTGTTCTCCGGGTCGGCGTCGACGAACGCCCGGGCCTCGGCCTCGGACCCGACCACGAACGACAGGTCCTTGTCCAGGAACACCGAGGTCAGCAGCGGCGCCGCATTGTCGATCATCGCGCCGTCGTCGCCGTAGCGGCGGATGCCGCAGCGCTCGACCACCGCGTCGTGGTACCGGTCGGCGATCTCCGCCTCGGGCACCAGCTCGCCGGTCTCCGCGTCGTACCAGCCCGGGGTGGGATCGTTCTCCCATGCCACCAGGCCCGTGACCCAGGCCAGCTCGAGCACACCGGCGGCCGACAGTTCCTCGTCGACCTCCATCTCGAAGCGGGTGCGGGCCGAGCCGTACGGGCCGAGCTCGCCGGCGCCGACGATGACCACCAGATCGGCGGGATCGACGTCGAGCGCCTTCCATTCCGGCGCGGGCGTCGTCGCGTCCAGGCGCGGCGGCGCGGGCAGCGCCGCGATGGTGACCTCGTCGGACTCGGGCTCCGCGGCGGCGTTGGCCTCGGCCTCCTCCTGGGCCCGCTTGGCCAGAGCCGGCAGGTCGATGTCGGCCTCGGACAGGCCCCCGGTCAGATCCGCCACCAGCGGCGCGGCCGCGGCGGACTCCTTGGAGCCGGCGGTGACGAGCTTGAGCAGCTCGACGGCCATCTCGTCGGTCGACCAGGTGCGCACCCCGGCGGCCTCGGCGGCCTCGACCAGCGGATCGTTGCCGCCCATCAGGCCCGTGCCCCGGACCCAGCCGATGAGGGCGTGGGCGAGGGTGACCCGCTCGGCCCACGTGCGCTCGGCGTGCCAGCGGTTGACGATCGCGTCCAGCGCGGCCTTCGCCTCGCCGTACGCACCGTCGCCGCCGAACTTGCCGCGGTTCGGCGAACCCGGCAGCACGACGTGCAGGTGGGTGTCGACGTCGCGGTCGTAGCCGATGTCGGCCAGCCCCGCGATGAGCCGCTCCACCGACCACAGCAGGACCCGCATCTCCATCTCGGCGCGGGCACCGGCGTCGGCCATCGACCCGACCACGCGCGGCGCGGCGAACGGGAACAGCAGCGTCGGGGTCAGGGCCTCCTTGATCAGCTTCTTGGCGCCGCCCGCGGTCTCCACGGTCTCGGTGCCGAGCCACTGCACCAACGCGTCGACGTCGGAGTAGGACGCCATGTTGGCGGGGACCACCCACAGGGCCGCACCGGACCGCGCGTTGCCTGCGTACAGCTCCTTGTAGAAGCCCAGGCGGCTGTCGCTCAGGCTCGAGGTGGTGACCACGACCGTCGCGCCGCCGGCGAGCAGCTTCGCCGCGACCGCGGCCGCGATCCCGCCCTTGCTGGCGCCGGTGACGACGGCGACCTCGCCCGCGTACTCGGCGTCGCCGGTCTGCCGGGCAGCCGTCGCGATCGCCTCGAAGGTCGGCGCGAGCTCCGCGCGGCCGGCCTCGGTGGCCTTACCCGCCCAGAACGTGGCGTGCGCGGCCACCGTGGCGCCCGCACCGGCGAAGCGCTCCGCGGCGATCTCGGCACCGAGCCACACGCGGGCCAGGTCCTCACGGGCCGTCGCCCACCGGTCGTCGATCAGCACGGCCTTGCGGGCGTCGAACGCCGGGGCGACCAGCCGCGGCCAGTCGGAACCGAGCTCCGCCGAGACCAGGTCGACCAGCTCGGTGTCCGCCTTGTCCGCGAGGTCCGAGACCGCGTCGGCCAGGCCCAGCTCGGACAGGATCAGACGCGCGGTCTTGGCGAGCACACCGTTCGAGCCGGTGATGCCCTCGGCGAACTCGCCGAGCGCGGCGGCGTCGACGGTGGCGCCGCCACCGCCACCGGCGGACGGCATCGACACCGCGACGCCCCGGCGACCGGCGACCGACTGCACCGCCGCATCGATCAGCTTGTCGACGGCACCGCCGTCGGACAGCGCGCCGTCGGACAGGCCGCCGAGCGCACCGCCGCGGACGGACGAACCGTCCCGGCTGCCGAGCGCGACCTCCGCGGTCACATGCGACGCCCAGCCCTCGCCCAGACCCCACACCTTCGTGACGCGGTCGGCGACGTACGCGGGACGCTTGCCCGACGGGCCGAACACCTTGCGCAGGTGGTCGTTGATCGAATCCGACAGCACCGGGCCGAAGGGCCGGTAGGTGCGGGCCAGGCGATCGACCGTGCCGGCGAGCGCGCCCATGTCGGCGTCGGCCGCACCGTCGATGGCACCGAGCGACAGCTCCGAACCGAGGTCGACGAGCAGCTGGTTACGCCGCGAGGACACCCCGTCGCACAGCGCCTCGATCGTGTCGGCGGGACCGACCTGATCCGGGCGCAGCTTCGTCCACAGGGCGATGAGCACCTTCGTGGCGTCGGCGGCCTTGAACGCGATGTCGTCCGGGCGCGGTCCACCCGCCGGAGCGGCAGGTGCGGCGGCCGGAGCGGCAGCCGCGGCCGGGGCGGCAGCGGACGTCTCGGCCGAGGCCGGCTCGTCGTCCTCCACCGGCGCCGGATCGACGTCCGTGGAGTACACGACCGAGGCCTCACGCTCGATGTTGAGCACCTCGACCGGCTGCCCGAAGCGGCCCGGCAGCTTCAGCGTCTGCGACGCCAGGTTCGCGACCGTCGGGGCGGCACCGAGGCCGACCTCGACGAACCGCTCCACGCCCAGGCCACCGTCGGCCTCGTCGGCGAACAGCAGGTCCTGCGTCTCGATCCAGCGGACCGGGGACGCGAACTGCCACGCGAGCAGCTCGGCGAGCACCACGCGGCACAGCTTCGAGCGATCGGCCGCCCAGGTGTCGAAGTCCGCGAGGACCTCGGCCAGCGGCTCGGACGGCACCAGGTCGGCGATCTCCTGGACGAACTCCCGGCCCAGGTCGAACGGCTTGGGCACCAGGTTCGGGATGTAGCGGCCGATGAGGATGTCGGGATCGATCTGCTCCGGCAGCAGGTTCAGCAGACGCTCCCGGAAGTCGTCCACGCCGCCGCGCAGGACGGTCGAGTGGAACGGCACGTCGATACCCGGAACCAGGATGAACGCCCGCTTGCCACCGAACTCGGCGACCTTGCGCTCGATCACGGACTCGAGGACCTCGAGACCGGCGACCGTGCCGGCGATCGCGTACTGCGAGCCGCGCAGGTTCAGGTTGACGATCTGCAGGAACTCCCCGGTCTCCTCCGCGACCCCGGCGACGAACGCCTCGAGATCGGCATCGGCGACACCGAACTGCGACGGACGGATCGCGGCCATGCGGTAGTTCGAGCGGCCGTGCTCGTCGCGCGGCACGAGGGCGTGCATCGCCGAGCCACGGCTGAACACCACCTCGAGCACCGCCTCGAGCGGCAGCACCCCGGCCACCGCGGCGAGGGCGTTGTACTCGCCCACCGAGTGACCGGCCAGGAACGCGCCCTCGACGAAGGCGCCGGCCTCACGCAGTTCCGCGATCTGGGCGACACCCAGGGTCGCCATCGCGACCTGCGTGAACTGGGTCAGGTGCAGCACGCCGTCCGGGTGCTTGTGGGTGACACCGCGGGCCTTGAGCACGGTCGGGTTGTCGCGCACCACGGCCAGGATGGAGAAGCCCAGGGCCTTGCGGGTGTGCTTGTCGGCGCGATCCCAGATCTCCCGGGCGGCCTTGCTGCGGGCACGCGCGTCCAGGCCCATGCCGGGCCGCTGGATGCCCTGGCCGGGGAACGCGTACACCGTGCGCGGGGCAGCGGTGCGGCCGGTGGCGACCATCACCAGGTCGCCGTCCACGCGGCAGCCCACCTCGACGATCTCGGCGCCGCGGTCGGTCGCGATGCGGTCGACTCGCACGTCGATCTGCGCGCCGGGGCGCACCATGCCGAGGAACCGCGCGGTCCACGCCGTCAGGCGGCGGGCCGGCAGCTTGGCGTCGGCCTCGAGGGCGGTGACGACCTGCTGGGCGGCGGCCGAGAGCCACATGCCGTGCACGATCGGGGTGCCCAGGCCGGCCAGCAGGGCGGCATTGTCCGAGGTATGGATCGGGTTGTGGTCGCCCGAGACACGCGCGAAGGCGCTCATGTCGATCGGGGCGACGATCACGGCGTCGCGGCGACGACGACGCGGGGTCTCCACCGCGTCCTCGCTCACGGCACCGCCGGCGCGGACCGGATCGGCCAGCTCCGCCTTGCCGATGCGGCCACGGATCGCGAAGCGCTCGATCAGCGTCGCGACCGTGGCGTCGCCGGAACCGTTGCCGTTGTCGGCGGTGATCTCCACGTGCACCTCGACCACCCGGCCGAGGTCGGTGTCGACCACGTCCTGCACCTCGGCCTTGACACCCAGGATGGACGGATCGGTCGGCAGACCGTCCTTCACGTCCACGGCGTGGTCGAGGTGGACCAGGTCCAGCATGCCCTCGATCACCGACAGGCTGTCGTCGGTCTGCGCGGCGCCGAGCGCGGCGAACACCGCCGGCCAGCACGCGCCGACGAGGACGTCGGGGACACCGTGGGCACTGGGGGTCAGGGTCGACGGCAGTCCCGAACCCGTGACACCGGCATGGTCGGCGATCTTCTCCGGCAGCCAGCCGAGGGTGATGCGGGCCGCGCCCTTCTTCACGGCGGGCAGCTCCTGGCCCGCGGCGACACCGAGCAGCGCCGACATGGACGCCGACGCGTCCTCCGCGGTGACGACGGGAGCGCCACCGGTGTGCACGGCGGCCGGCACGGTCAGGCGGATCTCGACGGTCTTGTCCCCCGCGAGCGGCACCGTCAGGCCCACGTGCTCGGCGTCGAGGACGCTCAGGGTGGCGCCCGTCGCGGCGTGCACGGCGGCGGTGTCGGACTCGACGGACCACTCGTCCAGGTCGCCGAGGCGGTGCACCGGGTTCACGGTCTGCCGGCCGGCCCAGTTCACATCCGGAGCCGACAGCACGGCGTCGAGCAGACCGGACGCAAGGTCCTGGTGACGGCGAGCGGCGATCTGCACCGGCTCGACACCGGCCGCGACCAACTCGTCGACGGTGGCCTTCTCGAACCGGTCGAGCAGCTCACCGACGGGCTCGTCGGCGCGGGTGATGCCCGCGACGGCGACGGTGCCCGGGATGATGCAGACCTGATCGGCGCTGTAGCGCGGATCGTGGGCCTGCCACAGGGAATCGGACCGCCACCAGCGACGCACGTCCTGGTCGACCACCGGCACGAAGTTCACCGGCTTGCCCGGGGTGCGGCACAGCGCGACGAAGAACGGAACGTCGGCCGGGTGCAGGACCACCGACTCGGCATCCGGGAACTGCCCGGTCAGCGCCGCCAGCGCCGCGTACGGCCGGTCGAGGGCCGCATCGTCGGCGAACAGCGTCGGGATCGGGCCACGATCGGCCGGGTGCAGCCGGGACTCGGCGCGCTGCAGCATCTCGCGGAAACGCTCACGCCAGGTGACGTCGATCCACGGGTTCTCGGCCGCGTCGGCCACCTCCTGCGAGCCGACGGCGAGCTCGAGGTAGCGGGTGAGCCACTGCCCGTAGGTCATCTCCGCGACGTCGCCGAAGTACGGCTTCGCGGTGACGTCCAGCGCGGCGATGATCTCGTCGCGGCGTGCGGCCACGGCCTCGGCATCGCCCGCGACCTCGTCGAGCAGGCGGCCCGTGCGGGACGCCGCGTTGTCGATCTCGTGGATGTCCGCGCCCAGCTGGCTCCGGCCGGAGGCCATGCCGCCGGAGGCGGTGCCGGCGCCGACCCAGTCCGGAGTGCCGGGGGTCTCGACGAGCATCCGCTTGACCTCGGGCGACGTGGTCGCCTCGAGGGTCGCCATCGCCGCGGTGCCGACCAGGATGCCGTCGAGCGGCATCGCCGGGAAGCCGTGGGCGGTGGACCAGCGGCCGGTCAGGTAGTCGGCAGCCCGCTCGGGGGTACCGATGCCACCGCCGACGCACAGCACCAGGTTGGACCGGGTGCGCAGCTCGGCGTAGGTGGCGAGCAGCAGGTCGTCGAGGTCCTCCCACGAGTGGTGGCCACCGGCGCGGCCGCCCTCGATGTGGACGATGACCGGGTAGTTCGGCACCTCGTTCGCGATGCGGATCACCGAGCGGATCTGCGCGACGGTGCCCGGCTTGAACGCGACGTAGCTGATGCCGGCCTCGGTCAGCTCCTCGATGATCGAGACGGCTTCCTCGAGCTCGGGGATGCCGGCGGTGACGACCACACCGTCGAACGGTGCGCCCGCGGCGCGGGCCCGCGGCACGAGCCGCTTGCCGCCCACGTGCAGCTTCCACAGGTACGGGTCGAGGAACATCGAGTTGAACTGCACGGCGCGGCCCGGCTCGAGCAGCCCCTTCAGCTCCTCGACGTGGTCGGCGAAGATCTGCTCGGTGACCTGACCGCCACCGGCGAGCTCGGCCCAGTGGCCGGCGTTGGCCGCGGCGGCGACGATCTTCGGATCGACGGTGGTCGGCGTCATGCCGGCCAGCAGGATCGGCGAACGGCCGGTCAGGCGCGTGAACGCCGTCTCGACACCCTGACGGCCGTCGGGCAGGGTGACCGGCTTCGGCGCGAATGCGGACCACGGCTGCGGCACCTCGGGCTCCGCGCCCGGGGTCAGCAGGTTGCGCTGACCGCCGCGGGTCGCGGCGGCGATGATGCCCACACCCTGGCCCCGCAGGCCCGAGCTGGTCATCCGCGTCAGCAGCTCACCGGGACCCAGATCCAGGATCCACGAGGCACCGGCCGCGACGGCGTCGTCGACGAGGGCGACCCAGTCGACAGGGTCGACGAGCACTTCCTGCGCCAGCGAACGGGCGAGGTCGGCGTCCAGGCCGCAGCGCGACGCCCAGTCGGCGACCTGCTCGACAGCGTCGGCCAGCGCGGGGTGGTGGAAACCGATCTCGGCCGAGACCGGCTCGAAGGTCGGGGCGAACACGGCACCGCCGCGCTTCTTCGCCTCCCGCTCGCGGGTCTCCGCGGCGGCGATCTCCTCGCAGCGCTGCTGCACGCGCGCCAGTGCGGCCGGCGGACCGGACAGCACGACGCGGCGACGGGCGTTGCGGATGGCGACGACGGCGGACCGCTGCGGATCCTGGTCGGCGAAGACCTCGGCGACGACGGCGCGCAGGCGCTCGGGGTCGACGTTGGCGACGGCGAGCATCGGGAAGCGCTCGGCGCCGGAGATGATGCCGCGGCGACGGCCGACGAGGGTGGCAGCGGCACCGATGAGCTGGGCGATCGCGAGGATCTGCCCGTCCTTGGCGCCGGCGGCCTCGGTGGCCGCGACGGCGAGCACGCCCTGGGAGTGGCCGATCACGGCGGCCGGGGCCTGCGCGGTCACGTCGAGGCCCTGGTTCGCCAGCGCGCGCAGCGCGGCCACCTGGGTCAGGAACACGCCGGGCAGCGACACCGCGGCAGAGGTCAGTGTGGTCTCGGAGGGACCGGCGACGGGCGTCTCGTCCTCGTCGGCGACTTCCTGCTCGAGCATCCAAGCGATGGGGTCGAAGCCGCTCGGGCGCACCACGACGAGGTCGTGTGCGACGGGCGCGAGCAGCGCGTCGGCCTCGTTGACCAGTTCGGTCAGGACCGGCTCGAGTCCGTTGTCGCGGCTGAGTTCCTCGAGGGAGCTGAGCCACGGGGCACCCTGGCCGCCGAAGGCGAGGGCGTACGACTCCCCGGCGAGGAGCTTGTCGACCAGCGCGCCCTTTCGGGAGGCGGGGCCGATCCCCCGGTCGCCGGTGCGTCGTGATGCCTTCGAGTTCCGTCCGTTGTCGGCTGGTGTGGTCTCGTCGATCGTCACGCGTGTAGTTCCTCTCCTGAACACCTCGAGGGCGTGGTTCTCTCGTTGGCCGCCCGCGCCGCCGTTAGCGTTCTGATGGCTCTGATCTGCTCGTTCGGGCTACCCAAGAGTGACACAAAATCATGAGGGGTTCCTCATGTTTTGTTCCGTGCGGGTTACCGGGTACGGAAGGGCGCGTGAGATCACTCACAGCAGGTCGGAGAAGTGACTCACCGGTAGGGAGAGTCGGCGCAGGCTGCGCGGCTACGAGGACGTCCATCAACCTGAGGAATCCCTCACGTTTATCGTTACACAATCGTTACCATCTTGACGGGCCGCGAAACGCGTGCATGAGGGCGTTTTCCGCGGTTTGTCAGAACCGTCGGATACAGTCTTCGTATCGAACACACATTCGATCCAGGGGGGGCGATGGGGCGGTCGACGAAGTACACATTGGAAATCCTCGAGGAGGCGGTCCGAAACTCGACGAGCGTGGCGGGGGTCATGCGCTACCTCGGTCTCGTTCCGAGCGGGGGTTCGCACCACCACCTGAGCCGGCGGATCAAGAAGCTGGGCATCGACACGTCCCACTTCACTGGATCGGCGCACACCAGGGGTGGGCGTGCACTGAACCGTCTCGAATGGAAAGAAGTCCTGGTCCGCAAACCGATTGACGCTCCCCGACAGAAACCGCCTCTACTCCGCCGCGCCCTCGTCGAGTCCGGCCGCGCGTACAAGTGCGAGAGATGCGGCCTCGGGGATCAGTGGTGCGATTATCCGATCACGCTCCATGTCGATCACATCGATGGGAATCCGAACGACTCCCGTCCGGAGAACATCCGATTCCTGTGCCCCAACTGCCATAGTCAAACCCCGACGTGGGCCGCGAGAAAGCGCTTCGGAGCCCCCTAGGTCGAGCGAAGAAGCACCGATGTGATCGCGTAAAGTGACGCTGGTACGCGCGAGTGGCGGAACAGGCAGACGCGCGGCGCTTAGGACGCCGTGTCTTCGGACGTGGGGGTTCAAGTCCCCCCTCGCGCACCACGTGACCTCTCCCACGGCCCTCGACCGCTCTTGGCAGGTCGAGGGGCCGCTCGGGTACTTTTGATGACGTGTCCGAGAACCGTCCGCCGCGTCGCCTTGCCCTCGTCGTACTGGTGACGGTGGCCGCGGCCGGTTGTCTCGGTCTGGGCTTCTGGCAGTGGACCCGGTTCGAGGCCGTGGGCGGCACGTTCCAGAACCTCGGCTACGCACTCCAGTGGCCCGCGTTCGCCTTCTTCTGTGTCTACGCCTACCGCCGGTTCGTGAAGCTCGAGTCCGAGGACGCCGAGAGTCAGGCCACGGGGGCGCCGCGCGCGTCGGAACCGAAGGAACCCACCGAGATTCCCGAGGATCTCCTCCCCCAGCGGCCCCGCGTGCAGTTCGATCCGAACGCGGACGTCGATCCGGACGACCCGGAGGCCCGGCAGATGCTGGAGTACAACGATTACCTCGCGCAGCTGGCGCGCAGGTCCGATAGGAGCGCTCAGTGAGCACGACCCCCGAGCAGGCACCCGACCAGACGAGCGGTTCGACCACGCCGCAGTCCCGCCCGGAAGCCGACCAGAAGAAGATCGCCTCGGCCCTGACCCGGTATCGCGCGCTCGCGTGGATCACCGGCGTGTGGCTGCTCGTGCTCACCGGCGAGATGGTCGCGAAGTACATCCTGAAGGTCGAGAACGTTCCCGGCTGGATCGCCGTGGTCCACGGCTGGGTCTACGCGGTGTATCTCGTGCTCACGCTCGACCTGGCGATCAAGGTGCGCTGGCCCGCGGGCCGCACGATCGGCACCCTCCTCGCCGGGACGATCCCGTTCCTGTCGTTCTTCGTCGAGCACCAGCGCACGAAACAGGTCAAGGCCGATTTCGGCGTCTGACGCCGGCCCACATCCACGCGATCGACCGGAATCCGCCCACGCCACGGCGTGGGCGGATTCCGTTTATCCGCTCGAATCCCCAGCCCTCGAATCCCAGCCTTCGAATCCTCAGCGCTCGAATCCTCGGCTCGGTGCGGCGGTCTAGCGCGCGAGCGCGGCGAGGTCCGGCACGAGCTGTGCCAGCGCCCGCCCGCGGTGCGACGACGCGTCCTTCTCCTCGGCGCTGAGTTCGGCTGCGGTGCGGTCCTCGCCTTCCGGCCGGAACACCGGGTCGTAGCCGAACCCGTTGGCGCCTCGGGGGCTGTGGACGATGGCGCCGCGCCACTCCCCGCGCACGACGTGCACCGCGATCTCGCCGTCGTCACCGGGGACGGCGAGGGCGCAGGCGGAGACGAACGCCGCCCCGCGTCGCTCGTCGGGGACGTCCTGCAGCTGCCCGAGCAGCAGTTCGGTGTTGGCGTGGTCGTCGCCGTGCCGTCCCGACCAGCGCGCGGACAGCACCCCGGGCATCGCGTTGAGGGCATCGACTTCGAGACCGGAATCGTCTGCGACGCAAGCCATTCCGGTCGCGGCTGCGCCGTCGCGCGCCTTGGCGGCCGCGTTCTCCTCGAACGTCGCGCCGGTCTCGGGCGCCTCGTCGTAGGGCGGCACCGCGTCGAGGCCGACGAGGTCGATCCCGGCGATCCCGGCGGAGTCGAGGACGCGCTGCAGCTCGCGCAGCTTCTTCGCGTTGCGACTCGCCACGAGCACCCGCACCATCTCAGACACCGAACTTCTTCCGGGTGCGCTCGGGTGTCACGGGCTGCGGGAGCGTGCCCGGGTAGGGCGCTTCGAGCGCCTGCTTCTGGATCTCGCACAGTTCGGCGATGCCGGCGAGCGCGGAGTCGAGCATCTTGTCGAGGGTGGAGCGGGCGAACGTCGCACCTTCCCCGGTGCCCTGGACCTCGACGAGGGTGCCGGTGTCGGTGGCGATGACGTTCATGTCGACCTCGGCACGCACGTCCTCCTCGTAGGGCAGGTCGAGACGGACGCGGCCGTCGACGACGCCGACGCTCACGGCGGCGATGGCACACGAGATGGGCTGCGGATCGGTGAGGCGGCCCGCGGCGCTGAGCCACGTGACGGCGTCGGCGAGCGCGACGTAGGCGCCGGTGATGGCGGCGGTGCGGGTGCCGCCGTCGGCCTGCAGGACGTCGCAGTCGATGGCGATGGTGTTCTCGCCGAGCGCGGCGAGGTCGATGCAGGCGCGCAGGGCGCGGCCGACGAGGCGGCTGATCTCCTGGGTGCGCCCGCCGAGCTTGCCTTTGACGGATTCGCGGCCGCTGCGGGTGTGGGTGGCGGCGGGGAGCATCGCGTATTCGGCGGTGAGCCAGCCGAGACCGGAACCCTTGCGCCAGCGCGGTACGCCTTCTTCGACGCTGGCGGTGCACATGACGCGGGTCTGGCCGAATTCCACGAGCACCGAGCCCGCGGGGTGGTTGGTGAATCCTCGGGTGATCCGGATGGGGCGGAGTTCGTCGTCCGCTCTGCCGTCTTCTCGTGTGGTCACCCGGACGAGCCTATTAGATGCGGTAGACGTCCCCGGCGGACACCGCGTGGACGGGCCCGGAATACTGCTCCTTGGCTTCGGCGATGACGTCCTCGCGCGAGGTCCACGGCGGGATGTGGGTGAGCAGCAACTCCCCCACCCCGGCACGCGCGGCGACCAGGCCGGCTTCGGTGCCGGAGAGGTGGATGCCGCCGGGCCGGTCGTCGGGCGCATGGGTCCAGGAGGCTTCGGACAGCAGGACGTCGGCACCGCGCGCGAGGTCGACGACCTCGTCGCACATGCCGGTGTCGCCGGTGTAGACGACGGTGCGTCCGGAGTCGCTGGTGATGCGGAATCCGTATGCCTCGGGCGGGTGGTCGACCCGGCCGGGGCGGATGGTGAGTGCGCCGAAGCGGAAGGCTTCTCCGTCGGCGAGGGGACGCACGTCCAGGGTGTCGCTGACGTCGTCCATCTCGCCGGCGATCTCGGCGGAGGCGGCTCCGATGCGGACGCTGGTGTCCGAGGGGCCGTAGACGAGGGTGCGTCCGGTGGGGCGGTTCGGGGAGTAGCGCCGCCAGACGAGCAGGCCCGGGATGTCGAGGCAGTGGTCGGCGTGCAGGTGCGAGAGCAACAGCGAGACCTCGCCGGGATCGGCGTACCGCTGCAATGCCCCGAGGACCCCGGGGCCGAAGTCGATCACCAGGGGCGGGGTGCCCGGGGCGGTGATCAGGTAGCCCGACGCGGCGGAATCCGGACCGGCCACGCTGCCGGAACACCCCAGGACGGTCATGCGCATGGGGCTCATGCTGCCACGTCCCTGTGGTTGCGACGAAGCCAACACGGGTATTGATCGAGAGATGTCACAGTCGCGCCGACGCTGTGATCCTACCGATCGGTCAGTTGCCGGGAGGGGGTGCGTCTCACCGGTACGGCGAGGTCGGCACGGCCGGCGAACGCCGCCGGCGACGCTCGTCGGCGGAGAGCAGCCACGCGGCCAGAACGCCGCCCACGGCGCCGAAGAGGTGCCCCTGCCAGGAGACACGCGGGTCGCTGGGCAGCACGCCCCACAGGATGCTGCCGTAGACGAACAGCACGATCACGCCGATGACGATCTGGTTCGCCTGCCGGGTGAAGATGCCGCGCGTGATCAGGTAGGTGAGCCAGCCGAAGACGAGGATCGACGCACCGATGTGCACGAAGCCGGCACCGGCGGTGAGCCAGGTACCGAGTCCCCCGACGATCCAGATGATCGCGGTGGCGGCCAGACCGCGGCCGATCCCGGAGACGAGCACGAGGAATCCGAGCACGAGCAGAGGAATGGTGTTGGCGCTCAAGTGCGCCCAGTCGGCGTGGAGCACGGGGGCGAACACCACTCCCCACAGTCCGTCGGCGCTTCTCGGTTCGATGCCCGCGGAGTCGAGTTCGGCGGGCGCGGCGGCGTCGACGGCCTCGATTGCGTAGAGCAGGGCGACGAATCCGGCGATCAGGAGCGCGGCGCGCTGCCAGACGGGCCGGAGCCCGGGACGGGAACCGTCGGGTACGGTCATGCGCTCGCCCTTCGCGTGTGTCCTGCGTGGTGTTCCTGGCCTTCGAGCCTACCGACGTGCGCCCCGCTCGGCACCGGGCGCGAGCCCCGGGAAAGCGCAGTATTCCGGCGGTGCGGTGGCTACCGTGGAACTCACCGTCCACCCGGGGAGGCAGTCGTGCCCAGAAGCGTCGGAGATCGCTACGCCTGCGAGAAGTGCGGTGCGCAGCTCGTCTACGAGAAGTCGTGCCCGTGCAACGAGGAGATGGCGCATTCGGAGATCTGTTGCGGTGACCAGATGAAGCGTGTGCCGGAGGGTGCGCCGGGCTGAGCCCGTCAGCGCGACGTGGCGCCCCCGGTCGTGAAGGCGGACGGGAACAGGTCGCGGTAGGCGGGGATGCCCGCGACCGCGGTCGCGTGCAGCACCGCGTCGACGACGGCATGCTGGACGACCTCGGCGGCCACCTCGCACACGGCGGCCAGCACGGGTAGTTCGGGGGCGAAGGCGTCGGGGATCGGGCGCGCCGGCGCGGGCACCGTCGCGGTCCCGGTGGCCAGGGCGAAGAGGGTGTCGCCGTCGAGCGGCGAGTGCGCGGGGCGGACGGCCCGCGCGAGTCCGTCGTGCCCGGCGACGGCGACGCGGCGGCAGGCGGCGGCGGTCAGGTCGGCATCGGTGGCGACGACGCCGATGGTGGTGTTGAAGGCGGTGCCCTTCGGTGTGAGGGCGTTGGCGGCGGCGATCTCGGTGGCGGCCGGGGCGACGAGTCCGAGCCGGGCGGCCCGGGTGGGCCCGAGGCCCCACGGCAGGCCCGTCTCGGGATCGAACACGGCCCCGACGGGGTTGGCGACGACGAGGGCGGCGACGGTGACGCCGGCGGCGGGGCCGTCGGTCAGGGTCAGGCTCGCGGTGCCGATGCCGCCCTTGAGGGTGCCGGCGCGTGCACCGACCCCGGCGCCGACGGTGCCGCGCGCGACGGTCGTGCCGGCCGCCGCGGCGGCCCGGTATCCGCTGTCGGCGGTGGGGCGGGCGGTCCATGCCCCCACGGGCAGGTCGAAGACGACTGCGCCGGGCACGATGGGCACGACGGCGCCCGGCGGCCCCATCGCGATGCCGCGTCCCTGTTCCTCGAGCCACCGCATCACGCCGTCGGCGGCGGCGAGACCGTAGGCGCTGCCGCCGGTGAGGAGCACGGCGTCGACGCGCTGCACGGAGTGGCTGGGGTCGAGCAGGTCGGTTTCCCGGGTGCCGGGACCGCCGCCGCGGACGTCGACGGCGGCCGTGACGGCGCGGTCGGGGACGACGACGGTGCATCCGGTGGCCCGTCCCGTGCCGTAGGTGTCGTCGGAGCCGAGGGTGACCTCGGCGTCGAGGGCGTGCCAGTGCCCCACGCGGATGCCGGCGACGTCGGTGAGCGAGTCGGTGGGTCCGGGCGCGGCCGTCACGGCATCAGCGCCTGGACGAGGGAGTCCTGCATCCAGGTCAGCCAGTGGTAGACGTCGAGGTGGGGGGCACGCGGGTCGTCTTCGTCGAGCGCCTCGGGGGTGTCGTCGTCGATGCCGAGGGTGGTGCCGAGCGCGAGCCGCAGGTCGTTGAGCCCGTACAGCCAGGCATCGGCCTGTTCGGGGGTGAGCACCACCTTCCCGCCCGATTCGGGGACGGTGCGCAGGATGACGGCTCCGGCGGCGAGCTTGGCGTCGATGATGTCGGGTTCGTGCAGGCTGCGCAGGGCGCCGTTGAGGTCGGCCGATTCGTCGTCGGGATGCACGGTGGCGTCGGCGTCGGGCCGGTGGAAGTCGGGCAGCAACCGCCGCAGGGCGGGGACGTCCGGCGGGGCGGAGTTGCCGGTGCGCAGGCCGGTGAGCGCGGCGAGGTCGTCCTGGGGTGCGCCGTCGGCGCGTTCTTCGAGCATGCCGAGTACGGATGCGACGAGCGAACGCAGCACCGACGCCTCGTGTGCGTCCATCTCGGATCGCAGCTTCACGCCTCCGAGCGAGTTCTTCCTGCTCCACTGCCGCACGTCGGTCGGCTCCTCCTGGCTCCGCGGTCGGAATTGTCGGCGAACGGGCGGCCGGTCACTCGGCCCGCTGCATCGTCGCCCACAGCCCCGCGGCGTGCAGGCGTTGCACGTCGTGTTCCATCTTGTCACGCGAACCGCTCGAGACGACCGCCTTGCCTTCGTTGTGCACCTTGAGCATCAGTTCGGTGGCTTTGGCCTTGCTGTACCCGAACAGCTTCTGGAAGATGTACGCCACGTAGTGCATCAGGTTGACCGGGTCGTCCCACACGACGGTGACCCAGGGCCGGTCGACGGCTTCGATCTCCTCGACGGCTTCGGCTTCCGCCGGCATTGCCTGCCCTGCCGCCAGGGTGACCGTGGGGAACGAAGCCACGATGACTGCGTCGGACGGCTCCGTGGGGGCGGTGTCGAACGGGCTTGTCGAGGAACACATCGCCATGGCTCCAGGGTACGGCGTCCGCGCCTGCCGATACAGCGGCATCCCACCGTGCCCCTCTACAGTGATCGGGTGCCCGATTCCCTTCTCCGACCGACCGCGACGGCGAGCACCGCCCTGTTCACGGACGTCTACGAGCTGACGATGCTCGAGGCTGCCCTTGCGGACGGCACCGGTTCCCGCCCTTGCACGTTCGAGGTGTTCGCGAGGCGTCTGCCGCCCGGGCGCCGGTACGGCGTGGTCGGTGGGACCGGCCGGCTGATCGATGCGCTCGGGACGTTCCGCTTCGGCGAGGCGGAACTCGCGGTCGCGGGACGATTCCTCGACGCGTCGACCGTGGAGTGGCTGCGGGACTACCGGTTCTCCGGCGACATCGAGGGCTACCGCGAGGGCGACTTCTACTTTCCCGGTTCGCCGGTGCTCGCGGTGCGCGGCACGTTCGCCGAGTGCGTGCTGCTCGAGACGTTGATCCTGTCGATCCTCAACCACGACAGCGCGGTGGCCTCGGCGGCGGCCCGGATGGTCAGCGCCGCGGACGGCCGCACACTGATCGAGATGGGGTCGCGCCGCACCCACGAGGAGGCGGCGGTCGCGTGTGCGCGGGCCGCGTATCTGGCGGGCTTCGATGCGACGTCGAATCTCGAGGCGGTACGCCGGTACGGGGTGCCGGGCACGGGTACTGCGGCGCACGCGTTCACGTTGGTGCACACGACGGGTGCGGGTCGCGACGAGGCGGCGGCGTTCCGCAGTCAGGTCGAGACGCTCGGGGTGGGAACCACGCTGCTGGTGGACACGTACGACATCACCAACGGGGTGCGCACGGCCGTCGAGGTGGCCGGCACCGACCTCGGGGCCGTCCGGATCGATTCGGGTGATCTCGGCGTGCTGGCCCGGCAGGTGCGCGATCAGCTCGACGAGCTGGGCGCGACGAACACGAAGATCGTGTTGTCGGGTGACCTGGACGAGTACGCGATCGCGGGTCTGCGCGCCGAGCCGGTCGACGTGTACGGCGTGGGTACGTCGCTGGTGACCGGGTCGGGCGCGCCGACGGCCGGGATGGTCTACAAGCTGGTCGAGGTCGACGGCATTCCGGTGGAGAAGCGCAGTGCCCACAAGGAGTCCCGGGGCGGCGCCAAGCGGGCAGTGCGGTTCGCGCGCCCGACCGGCACGTTGGTGGAAGAGGTGATCTACCCGGCGGACGCCCCGGTCCCGGAGGGCGACGGCGAGGTGGTGCACGAGCTGATGGTTCCTCTGATCTGTGACGGCGAGCGCGTCGACGACGTGGCTACGCTGGAGGAGAGCCGGGCGTTGCTCGCCCACGGGCTGATCAGTCTTCCCTGGGAGGGTCTGACCCTGTCGGCGGGTGACGCGGCGGTGCCGACCCGATTCGTGAGGTGAGGACGATGTCGCGGGCGTTGATCGTCGTCGACGTACAGAACGACTTCTGCGAGGGCGGGTCGCTGGCCGTGGCCGGCGGTGCCGCGGTCGCCGCCGATATCAGCCGGTATCTGACGGCGCACGCGCGGGACTACGCGCACGTGGTCGCCACCCGGGATCACCACGTCGATCCGGGTGCGCACTTCTCCGACGAGCCGGACTTCGTCGACTCGTGGCCACCGCACTGCCGCGTGGGAACGCCGGGTGCGGAGTTCCATCCGGCGCTCGACACCGCCCGCGTGGAGGCGGTCTTCTCCAAGGGGAGGTTCGAGGCCGCGTACTCGGGCTTCGAGGGCAGTCACGACACGGGCGAGTCGCTCGACGAGTGGTTGCGCCGGCACGGCGTCACCGAGGTCGACATCGTGGGCATCGCGACCGATCACTGCGTGCGGGCGACCGCGCTCGATGCGGCGGCCGCGGGGTTCGAGACCCGGGTGCTGCTGCCGTACACCGCGGGGGTGAGCGCGACGACCGTCGAGTCGGCCCTCTCGTCGCTCCAGGCGGCGGGTGTGGACCTGGTCGGACAGGTCGGCCCGCGAAGCTGACGGTGGTGCCCAGTACCCTGGCGCGGTGCCCGAACTCCCGAATGTGCCCGACCTGCTGCGCACCGCGGTGCACGCGCTGGGCGGCAAGGAACGGCGCAACCAGCTGACGATGGCGTCGGCCGTGGCGCATTCGCTGGACACCGGTGAGCACCTGGCCGTCCAGGCCGGCACCGGCACCGGTAAGTCGCTGGCCTATCTCGTGCCGGCGGTGCGGTATGCGGTGCAGACGGGCCGGACCGTGGTGGTCTCCACCGCGACGATCGCGCTGCAGCGTCAGCTGGTGGACCGGGACCTGCCGCGATTGGCCGACGCGCTGGCGACGGCGCTGGGTCGGCGTCCCCGGTTCGCGATTCTCAAGGGCCGCGGTAACTACCTGTGCCTGAACAAGATTCACACCGGTCTGGCGGAGGAGCCCCCGGCCGACGACCAGTTGTTCGATGCGTTCGCGCTGTCGCGGATCGGCCGGGAGGTGCGGCGGGTCACGGAGTGGTCGTCGACGACCGACACCGGCGACCGCGACGACCTCGTGCCGGGCGTGTCGGACCAGGCGTGGCGTCAGGTGAGTGTGAGCGCACGCGAGTGCCTGGGCAAGTCGCGGTGCCCGGTCGGTGAGGACTGCTTCGCGGAGATCGCCCGGGCCGAGGCCGGGCAGGTCGACGTTGTCGTCACCAACCACGCCCTGCTGGCGATCGACGCGATCAGCGGGCTGTCGATCCTCCCCGAGCACGACGTGGTGGTGGTCGACGAGGCGCACGAACTCGTGGACCGCGTCACCGGCGTCGCGACGGCCGAATTGTCCGGCGGCACCGTCTCGGCAGCTGCGCGGCGCTGCGTGAAATTGGTCGAGGACGCGGACGTGGACCGTCTCGAGGGGGCCGCGGAGAACTGGGAGGCGCTGCTCGAGGAGCTGCCGCCGGGACGGTGGGACGAGTTGCCCGACGGTGCGGGCGCGGCGCTGGCCGCGATCCGGGACGCGGCGTGGGCCGTGCGCACCGCACTGGGTCCGCCCAAGCCGGGGCTCGACGCCGAGGCCGCCGCCGCCCGCAACCAGGCGCTCGCGGACGTCGACGAGGTGCACGACTGCGCGGTGCGGGTGCTGACCGCCTTCGAGGAGACCGATCCCGCCGCGCGTCGGGACGTCGTCTGGCATGCCGCCGACGAGTTCCGCGGCAACACTCGGCACACGGTGCGGATGGCGCCGCTGTCCGTCGGCGGACTGCTGCGCTCCCGGCTGTTCGCCGAGGCGACGGTCGTGCTGACCTCGGCGACGTTGACGGTCGGCGGTTCGTTCGACGCGCTCGCCGTCAACTGGGGGCTGCCCCCGGAGTCTCCGGCCCGCAGCGACACGGGCGCAGCGTCGGGGACCGAACCGCCGTCCGACGACGGGGACCTGCGGTGGAACTCCCTGGATGTGGGATCACCGTTCGACCACGCCAAGTCCGGCATCCTGTACGTCGCCAGGCACCTGCCGCCGCCGGGCCGCGACGGGCTCTCCCCCGCGTACCTGGACGAGATCGCGGAGCTGGTCGCCGCGGCCGGCGGGCGCACGCTCGGACTCTTCTCGTCGATGCGCGCCGCGAAGGCGGCCGCGGAGGCGATGCGGGAGCGTCTGGACACACCCGTCCTGTGCCAGGGCGAGGACGCAACCGGCGCCTTGGTGGACAAGTTCGCGGCCGACGAACCGACGTCCCTGTTCGGGACTCTGTCGCTGTGGCAGGGCGTAGACGTCCCGGGGCCGTCGCTCTCGCTCGTGATCCTGGACCGGATTCCGTTCCCTCGGCCGGACGACCCGCTGCTGGTGGCGCGGCAACGGGCCGTGGAGGCGCGCGGGGGCAACGGCTTCCTGTCGGTGGCGGCCACCCATGCGGCGTTGCTGCTCGCGCAGGGCGTCGGGCGGCTGCTGCGCAGCACGGATGACCGGGGGGTCGTGGCGGTGCTCGATCCCCGCCTGGCGACCGCCCGGTACGGCGGATACCTGCGCGCGTCGCTGCCACCGTTCTGGGAGACCGCCGACCCCGAGGTGGTGCGCAAGGCGCTCACCCGGCTGCGCGGCTGACCGAGCCGCGACGCGTCGGTTCCCCGATTCGTTCCCGGGATTCCCGGAATTTCCGGCTGTTTCGCGGCAGCATCGAAGCAGGCGCAGCGGCCGGATTCGAAGGCCGCAGGGACAGGGAGCTTTCGGATATGCCACAGGGCGTCGTCAAGTGGTTCGACGAGGAGAAGGGGTTCGGGTTCATCGCCCAGGACGGAGGTGGTCCCGACATCTTCGTCCACTACTCGGAGATCGCCGGCACGGGCTTCCGCTCGCTGACGGAGGGCCAGCGCGTGGAGTTCGAGGTCGGGCTGGGCGTGAAGGGACCTCAGGCGGAGAACGTCCGCCCGGTGTGAGAACCGGCGCCGCCGCCGCGGCGCGGCATTCAGACCCGCAGACCTACGTCGACGATGGCTTTGGCGACCGACCGCACGGGCGCCTGATTCCTGCGGGCGTGGCCGCGGATCAGCCGGAACGCCTCGTCCGGGGTGATTTTCCGGGCCTGCGCGATGACGCCCTTCGCCTGTTCGATGACGATGCGCGAATCGAGAGCGGTCTGCAGTTGCGCGTTCAACTGCTCGTGCTGCCGAAGCTTGTTGGCGTTGACGATGTAACCGGTGGCCATGTCGGCACACACCTGCGCCGCCGCGATCTCACGATCCGCCCAGTCGCGTGGTTCGCACGCGTACATGTCGAGGGCGCCGATCTTCTCGTCCGCGAGCTGCATCGGGATCCCGGCCACCGCCGCGATCCCGTACTCGCGCGCCTTCTCTGCGAACTCCGGCCACAGGTCCTGGCGTTGCCGCACGTCGGCGACCGCGATGGGTTCGCCACGATCGAACGCGTACCGGCACGGTCCCACGCCGGTGTCCTCCTGGCAGCGTTCCATCTTCCCTACCACCTCCGCGGCCGCGGTGACGAACTGCAGCCGGCCCTCGCACTGCAGGCTCACCCCGCAACCGAGGAGGCCCAGAACGCCGGTCACTCCGTCGACGAGTTCGTCGAGCGCTGCCCCGACGTCGTAGGAGGTGGGCAGCCGGCGCGCGAATCGAGACAGTACCGCCATGAATTCGTCCTGGTCGAACACGCTGCGGTCCCTTCATCAGTACCCACAAATAGTGACATACATCACAGTGATCGGCTGGCGCCGTTCGGGTCACATGACATATCCTGATACACAGAGCGTCCGCCCCAGATCCCGGCGACGCTCTAATCGGAGCCGCCCCGACCCCCGGTGCTCCCCCTCTCGCTCTCCACGAATCGTGTGGACAAGTTCTCGGGAGAACACCGCGACACGTCGGCTGCTCGTCGTTCCACGTCGGTGTACCTCCTGGACACGATCCGCGAAGAAGGAACACCCATGGTTCACGTCGCCCCTTCCGCCACCCCCGCCGATGGCTCGCCGCTGCTCTCGGTGCCGGCGATCGTCGCCGGCGCGGGCACCCTCTCGTGCGGGCTCGTCGTCGCAATCAGTCATTCTCTCGCCCTCGGCGCCCTGGCGGCACTCCTCACGGTCGCGACGGTCGCGGGCGCGGCCCTGATGATCCGCCCCTGACCACCCGATCCGACCGGCTCTGCCGAGCCCACCCGAGCAAGGAACCGATGAACCACCCCGATCACCTCGCCCACCGGAGCACCGTCCCGGGTTCGGCGATGAGCACGGCCGAGATCAAGGCTCGTATCGACGCGATGTTCGCGGACGACCACACACGCGTCGACCGCACACCCGCCGCGACCCGGCGGCGCCCGGGATGGGCGTCGAGCCGGCGCGGCCCCAGAAGCTGACCACCGACGTTCTCCCGGCGTCGGTGGTCTCCGACCGGATCACCGGCTTCCGGACAGCGCCGCAGGGGGGCGCTTCCGGAAGCCGGTGATCCGTCACTGTCGGGTCACGGTGCCGCGCACTCTCGGGTCACGGTGCCGCGCACTCTCGGGTCACGGTGCCGCGACGAGCGCGGGGTGATCCGCCACGTCCCACCTCATCGAGACCGAGGTGCCGTCGGGGACGGAGACGACATCGGTGTGCGACGTCAGAGTCCGGATCAGCGCGAGCCCATGGCCGCGGCAACTGTCGCCGGACGCCGGGGTCCGCCATCGGCCGTGATCGGTGACGACCACCTCGACGGAGTGCTCGTCGGGTCGGTACACGGCCTCCAGGTCGACCGCACCGCGGTGATCTCCGGGTCCGTCGGCGTACGCGTGCTCGACGACGTTGGCCAGCGCTTCGTAGCTGGCGAGCAGCACGTCCTGTCCGAGTTCGGCCTCGAGGTGGAGGCGGTCCAGCCACCGGTCCAGGGCCTGCCGGAGCATCGTCACCTGGCCCGGCTCGGCGCGGACCCCACGGTAGAACATCCCGGTCGATGTGAACGCCTGAGAGGCGTGTCGCGAGTGCATCCTCCTCCTCGAATTTCGATGCGTCCTCGGTCGGACGCATCCGGTGTATACCCACGGCGGCGCGGTCCCATACCTCGAAGCGAGCATGTGCGCACAGCGACGGCGACCGTCCCGGTCAGGCGGCAGGGGCGACCCGCGCCGGATAGACGAATCCGGGCAGTACCCGCCCGGCCACGGTCGCGACGCCGAGGACGACGAGGAGCGCCGGGACCAGCGTGGTTCCCACGTAGCCGATCCCCGGGTCAGTGAGCCCGATCGCGCCGGCACACACGGCGGCGGGCACGTGCGGCGCCCGCAGCAGCGCCATGGCGACGACCGCGAGGCCCGCCGAGACGGCGGCTCCGGCCTGCGACGGACCGGCAACGGCCGCGACGACGAGCGCCGCGGCCGCGGCCGCGGGGTAGGCGCGCACGATCGCTCCGGGCCGGGCGGCCGGGGTGCCGGGTGCGAGAGCGATGAGGGCTGCGGACGCAACGTACGGCAGCCCGAACACCGCCCAGTGTGCGAAATTCTCGAGGGCGGCGAGCGCGCCGGCCGCGCCGATCGCGACCGCCCCCGGCGCGAGGGCGGCCGCCAGAGCACGGCCGGACCCGTCCGGTGCATCATCGAGCAGCGCGGGCATCCGACCAGGCTCCTTCCGCCTCGGGGGTGCGTCCGGGCAGAGTGCGTCCCAGGAATCCGCGGACGAGGTTCGCGATCTCCGGCCCGTGCGTCTCAAGGGCGAAGTGGCCTGCGTCGAGCAGGTGGATCTCCGCATCGGGGAGGTCGCGGGCGAATGCTTCCGCACCCGCGGGACCGAAGATTTCGTCGCCCCGACCCCACGTCACCAGGGTCGGCGGCCGCCAGGCGCGGAAGTACTCCTGGAACGCCGGGTACGCGTCGAGGTTGAACTGGTAGTCCCAGAACAACTGGAGCTGGATCTCCTTGTTGCCGGGTCGATCGAGGCCCATCTGGTCGAGCAGCCAGGCTTCCGGGGCGACCCGGTCGAGGCGGTCCTCGGGCACGCCGTGGACGTACTGCCACCGGGTCGCCTCCGGCTCGAGGAGGGCACGGACGGCGGGTTCGTGGGCGGTGCGGTCCTGCGCATGGGCGAAGAGGGGCTCCCAGAACGGGGTGAACCCTTCGCGGTAGGCGTTGCCGCTCTGGGTGATCAGCGCGGTGACGCGCTCGGGGTTCCCGGCCGCGATCCGCAGGCCGATCGGGGCGCCGTAGTCGTGGAGGTAGAGGGCGAAGCGGGTCAGCCCGATCCGGTCGAGCAGCGCGGCGGTGACCTGCGCGAGACGGTCGAAGCTGTAGTCGAACTCGTGGACAGGGGGCATCGCCGATCGCCCGAAGCCGATGTGGTCGGGGGCGACGAGGTGATACTCGTCGGCGAGCTCGCCGAGCAGATGCCGGAACATGTGCGAGCTGGACGGGAAGCCGTGCAGCAGAACGAGTGCGGGGGCGCCCGGGTCCCCGGCCTCGCGGTAGGAGACGTCGAGCCCGTCGATGGTTTCGGTGCGGTGACGGACGGCGGAAGCGGACATGAGTCCTCCTCGGATCGGTCGGAGAACGATCGTTCTCCAGTACGGGGTGTAGCGTAGAGAACGATGGTTCTCTACGCAAGAGGAGGGGCTCGATGGACGCGGACACCGCGCAGACCCGGCTGCTCGATGCCGCCGAGGAACTGTTCAACGAGCACGGCATCCAGGCCGTCGGCATGGACACGATCCGGTCCCGCTCCGGGGTGTCGCTCAAGCGGCTCTATCAGCTCTACCCCGCCAAGGACCGGCTCGTGGCGGCCGTACTGACCCGGCGTGATCACACCGTGCTGACGGATCTGCGCCGGTATGTCGACGCCCGCGCCGATCCGCGCGAGCGGGTTCTCGCGGTGTTCGACTTTCTCGAGGAATGGTTCGCCTGCAGCGACTTCCGCGGCTGCACGTTCATCAACACGTTCGGCGAACTCGGCGGCATCTCCGGCGACGTCGCCGAGATCGCCCGCGCGCACAAGGACGCGTTCCGGCGCTACCTGCGCGGACTCGTCGCGGACGCGGGTAGCCCCCCGGCACTGGGCGACCAGCTGGCGATCCTGGCCAACGGGGCCATGGCGACGGCGGCGATCTCCGGTTCCCCCGCCGTCGCCCGGCAGGCCCGCGACGCCGCACGCGTCCTGCTCGACGCGAGCGGCCCCCGAACCCCGAGCTGAGGACCAGCTAGGCGAGCACGACCTTGCCGAGTTCGACGTCCGACGCGAGCAGCTCGTGGTGCGGAAGCACCCGCACCGTGTAGCCGACCGACCCGGCCATCGGCAGCGCGACCTCGACCTCGAAGACCTCGCCCAGCGGATCCGTGCCCGTGTGCCGCATCGGCACCGTCACCACGTCGGACAGGGTGTCGTCGGGTCCGACCCGGCCGACGACCGCCTGCACGACCACGTCGCCGGCACGGAGACCACCGAGGTACACGTGGGCGGTCAGGGCCAGCTTGGACCCGATCTCCGGGATGTCCGGCAGTCCGGCGCTGTCGACCTGGGCCACCCGCACGGCCGGCCATGCGGCCTCGGCGCGGCGCCGGTAGTGGGCGAGCTGCCGCGCCCCGGCGAAGCCGTCGGCGACCGCCTCGCGTGCGGCGGCAGCGGCCGGCGCGTAGTACTGCACGGTGTAGTCCCGGACCATGCGGGAGGCGAGCACCTTCGGACCGAGGTTCTGGAGCGTGTGCCGCACCATTTCGATCCATCGCCTGGGTACACCGCTGCCGTCCCGGTCGTAGAACCGCGGCAGGACCGACCGCTCGAGCAACTCGTACAGGGCGCTGGCCTCGAGATCGTCCCGGCGATGTTCGTCCATCACCCCGTCCGCGGTGGGGATGGCCCAGCCGTTCTCACCGTCGTACATCTCGTCCCACCAGCCGTCGCGGATGGAGAGGTTGAGCCCGCCGTTGAGAGCCGACTTCATCCCGGACGTCCCGCATGCCTCGAGCGGACGCAGCGGATTGTTCAGCCACACGTCGCAGCCCCAGTAGAGATACCGGGCCATGGACATGTCGTAGTCCGGCAGGAAGACGATGCGGTGACGCACGTCGGCCGCATCGGCGAACCGCACCACCTGCTGGATCAGTGCCTTCCCGCCGTCGTCGGCGGGGTGACTCTTGCCGGCGACGACGAGTTGCACGGGACGGTCCTCGTCGAGCAGCAGGGCCCGCAGTCGTTCCGGGTCGCGCAGCATCAGGGTGAGCCGCTTGTAGGTCGGCACCCGGCGCGCGAACCCGACGGTGAGAACGTGCGGGTCGAACACCCCGTCCACCCAGCCGAGTTCGGCCTCGGTGGCGCCGCGCTGGAGCCAGGACCGGCGCAGCCGCCGGCGGATCTCCTCCACCAGTTGCGCACGCAACGTGTTACGGGTGACCCACAGCTCGCGCGGTTCGACCGTCTGCAGCAGTTCCCAACCCTTGGCTTCCTCCACCCGGTCGGGACCGGCGAGGCGGTTGGCGAACTCGAGCCACTCCCGGGCGGCCCACGTGTGCGCGTGCACGCCGTTGGTCACCGACCCGATCGGGACTTCGCCTGCGTCGAAGCCGGGCCACAGGTCGACGAACATCTCGCGGCTGACCCGGCCGTGCAGCTTCGACACGCCGTTGCAGCGCTGGCCGAGCCGCAGACCGAGATGAGCCATGTTGAACACCCGCGAGTCCGATTCCCGGCCGAGGGCGAGGATGCGGTCCACTCCCAGGCCGGGCAGCAGCGCCGACTCGTTCTCGCCGTTCGGCCCGGAGAAGTAGTGCCGGACGAGTTCCGCCGGGAACCGGTCGATGCCCGCGGGCACCGGGGTGTGGGTGGTGAAGACGGTGCCGGCGCGTACGGCGGCGAGCGCCTCGTCGAAGTCCAGACCGGCGCCCGTGACCAGTTCGCGAATGCGTTCGGCACCCAGGAACCCGGCGTGTCCCTCGTTCATGTGGAACACCTCGGGATCGGGCAGTCCCGCGATGCGGGTGTAGGCCCGGACGGCGCGTACTCCGCCGACCCCGGCCAGGATCTCCTGCTTGATGCGATGGTCCTGGTCGCCGCCGTAGAGACGGTCGGTAACCCCGCGCAGTTCCTCGTCGTTCTCGGCGATGTCCGAGTCGAGCAGCAGCAACGGAACGCGACCGACCTGGGCGATCCACACTCGGGCGGTGAGGGTGCGATGGCCGGGCATCGCGGCCTGGATCAGCGCGGGGGTGCCGTCCGCCTCAGTCAGCAGCCGCAACGGCAGCCCCTGCGGGTCGTAGTTCGGGTAGTGCTCGCTCTGCCATCCGTCGGCGGTCAGGGACTGCCGGAAGTAGCCGGAACGGTAGAGCAGGCCGACACCGATGAGCGGCAGTCCGAGGTCCGAGGCCGCCTTGAGGTGGTCACCGGCCAGGATGCCGAGTCCGCCGGAGTAGTTCGGCAGGACCTCGGAAACACCGAACTCCATGGAGAAGTAGGCGATGCCGGACGGCAGCCGGGTGCCCTCGTTCTGTTCGTGCTGGTACCAGCGCGGTCTCGCGAGATAGTCGTCGAGATCGGCCGACTCGGCGTCGAGCCGTGCGAGGAACTCCTCGTCCGCGGCGAGCGCGTCGAGACGGGCCGGCGGCACTTCGCCGAGCATCCGCACCGGGTCCTGCTCGACGCGACGCCACAGGCCGGGATCGATCGAGGCGAACAGGTCCTGCGTGGGTGTGTGCCACGACCAGCGCAGGTTGACGGCGAGCGGGCCCAGGCCGGCCAGCCGCTGGGGAAGGTGGGCTCGTACGGTGAACCGACGCAAGGCTCTCACCCCGGGAAGACTACCGACAATCCGCCGTCCGCGAAGACCGGCAAATGCGGCAGACGTCCGGGGGCCGGGCCGGGTGGCCGGCGAACAGGCCGGGGACGTTTCCGTGCCGCGCCTCGACGGGGCGGTTCGTGTCGGCGGCAGGACTCGGACGAGGGCGCCGATGCCCCTCCCGTTTAGTCGCGTCGGCGCCGGGTAACAGCTGTCTGGGAGCTCCGGCGACGTTACGCGTCGCACGAGGGGACGGCGGTGCGCCCCTCCATTACGGTTGGAGACGGGCCGCGTCCGACGGGCTCGTCAGCAGTCCGTGCAAGGGAACGGAGCCAGCGTGACAGACGGAACGGAGCGAGCGTGACAGGTCGAATCGGAGCCAGCGCAACAGGACGGCTCGGCATCGACGATGTCCGTCCCGACATCTCGGGCGGGCGACATCCGGTCAAGGCCGTCGTCGGGGAGGTGCTTCCCGTGTCGGCGGTCGTGTGGCGCGAGGGTCACGACGCCGTCGCCGCCACCCTGGCCGTGCGCGGGCCGGGCTCGGACCCGGAAAGCGAGGGAAAGCTGATCCGGATTCCGATGGTTCCCGGCGAAGCACCCGACACCTTCCACGCCGTATTCACCCCCACCAGTCCGGGACTGTGGACCTACCGCGTCGAGGCCTGGAGCGACCCGGTCACCACGTGGCGGCACGCGGTGGACGCGAAGGTCGCCGCCGGGCAGGGCCCGGAAGACCTGGCGAACGACATCGAGATCGGCGCCCGGCTGTTCGAGAAGGCCGCCAAGACCGCGCCGCGCCCCAACCGGCCGGCCCTGCTCGCCGTCGCCGCGGCGCTGCGTTCGGAGCGGCCGCTGGCCGACCGGATCGCGCCCGCCTTCGCCGCCGACATCACCGAGATCCTGCGGGCCAATCCCCTGCGCGAGCTGGTCACCCGCGGGAAGGCATACACCGCCGTCGTCGACCGGGAACGGGCACTGTTCGGTTCCTGGTACGAATTCTTTCCCCGCTCGACGGGCGGCTGGAACGAGGACGGCACACCCCGGCATGGCACCTTCGCCACCGCCGCGGCGGAGCTGCCGCGGGTCGCCGCGATGGGATTCGACGTGGTGTATCTGCCGCCCATCCATCCCATCGGCAAGATCAACCGGAAGGGACCGAACAACACCCTCACCGCCGGCCCGGACGACGTGGGCTCGCCCTGGGCCATCGGTTCCGACGAGGGCGGCCACGACGCGATCCACCCCCAGCTCGGCACGGAGGACGACTTCCGCGCCTTCGTCGCCCGTGCGCGCGAACTGGATCTCGAGGTCGCTCTCGACCTGGCGTTGCAGTGCGCCCCGGACCACCCGTGGGCGAAGGAGCACCCCGAGTGGTTCACGGTCCTGCCGGACGGCACGATCGCCTATGCGGAGAACCCGCCCAAGAAGTACCAGGACATCTATCCGGTCAACTTCGACAACGATCCGGACGGCATCTACGCCGAGGTACTGCGCGTGGTGCGGCACTGGATCAGCTTCGGCGTCAAGATCTTCCGCGTCGACAACCCGCACACCAAGCCACCGAACTTCTGGGAGTGGCTGATCGCCGAGGTCAAGCGCACCGACCCCGACGTGCTGTTCCTGTCCGAGGCGTTCACCCGGCCCGCCCGCATGTACGGGCTCGCCCGACGCGGGTTCACGCAGTCCTACACGTACTTCACGTGGCGCGTCGCCAAGTGGGAGCTGACCGAGTTCGGCCAGGAGATCGCGGCGAAGGCGGACGAGGCGCGTCCGAACCTGTTCGTCAACACCCCCGACATCCTCCACGAGACCCTGCAGCACGGCGGCCCCGGGATGTTCGCGCTGCGCGCGGCACTGGCCGCCACGCTCGCACCGTCGTGGGGGGTGTACTCCGGTTACGAACTCTACGAGCACATCCCGCTGCGACCGGGCAGCGAGGAGTATCTCGACTCGGAGAAGTACCAGCTACGTCCGCGACGGTTCGACGAGGCCCGCCGTCGCGGTGAATCGCTCGAGCCGTGGATCGCCACGCTCAACCGCATCCGGCGGGCCCACCCGGCTCTGCAGCAGCTGCGCAACATCCACTTCCACCACATCGACAACGACGCCCTGATCGCGTATTCGAAATTCGATCCCCGGACCGGGGATTCGGTCCTCGCCGTGATCAACCTCAATCCCTTCGGGGCCGAGCAGGGCACCATCTGGCTGGACATGCCGGCGCTCGGTCACGAATGGCACGACCAGCTCACGGTGTTCGACGAGGTGTCCGGCGCGCAGTACTCGTGGGGTCAGGCCAACTTCGTCCGGCTCGAACCCTGGCGCGCCGTCGCGCACATTCTGGCGTTGCCGCCGATCGGGGTGCCGACGCGAACCACCCTCGCCTACAGGAGGAACTCGTGACCGTGCCCCCGATTCGTCGCCACTCCCCCAGCCCGCACGACCTGGCCCGGCTGACGGCCGGCGAGCACCACGATCCGCACTCGGTGCTCGGCGCCCATCCACACCCCGAAGGCACGATCATCCGGGCTCTGCGCCCGCAGGCGGAGAAGGTGGCGGTGCGCATCGGCGGCATCGATCATCCCCTCGAGCCCCTCGGTCACGATGTCTTCAGCGCGCTCGTCCCGGTGCACGACCTGTCGGACTACCGCCTCGTGGTGACCTACCCGTTCGAGCACACCGTCGTCGTCGCGGACCCGTACCGCTTCCTGCCCACGCTCGGGGAGTTGGACCTGCACCTGTTCGCCGAGGGCCGGCACGAGCGGCTGTGGGAGATCCTCGGGGCGCATCAGCGTTCGTACGAGACCCCCGACGGCCCGGTCCGGGGCACGTCGTTCGCGGTGTGGGCGCCCGGCGCGCGGGGCGTCACGGTCGTCGGCGACTTCGACGGCTGGGGCGGCCGGCTCGCGCCGATGCGGGTCCTCGGTTCCAGCGGCGTGTGGGAACTGTTCCTGCCCGACGTGGAGCCGGGTGCGCTGTACAAGTTCCGGATCCACGGCCGCGACGGCTCGGTCCAGGACAAGGCCGACCCGATGGCGTTCGCCACCGAGGTACCCCCGGCGACGGCCTCGGTGGTGCACCGGAGCAGCTACGAGTGGGGCGACGACGCCTGGCTCGCCGCCCGGGCCGAATCCCGCCCGTGGCAGGAGCCGATGAGCGTCTACGAGGTGCACCTCGGCTCGTGGCGGCCCGGTCTCGGGTACCGCGAGCTGGCCGACCAGCTCGCCGAGTACGTCGCGGCGGCCGGTTTCACCCATGTCGAGCTGCTGCCGGTCGCCGAGCACCCCTTCGGCGGCTCGTGGGGCTACCAGGTCACGTCGTACTACGCACCCACTGCGCGATTCGGCACGCCCGACGAGTTCCGTGCGTTCGTCGACCGGCTGCACGCCGCCGGCATCGGCGTGATCGTGGACTGGGTGCCCGCCCACTTCCCGAAGGACGAGTGGGCGCTGGCCCGGTTCGACGGCAGCGCCCTCTACGAACATCCGGATCCGCACCGCGGCGAACAGCTGGACTGGGGCACGTACGTGTTCGACTTCGGTCGCCGGGAGGTGCGCAACTTCCTCGTCGCCAACGCGCTGTACTGGATCGACGAGTTCCACATCGACGGCCTGCGCGTCGACGCGGTCGCCTCGATGCTCTACCTCGACTACTCGCGGCCCGAGGGCGGCTGGACCCCCAACGTGTACGGCGGCCGGGAGAATCTCGAAGCGGTGGCCTTCCTGCAGGAGATGAACGCGACCGTGCACAAGCTCCACCCCGGCGTCGTCACGGTCGCCGAGGAGTCCACGGCCTGGCCCGGCGTCACCCGGCCGACCCATGCGGGCGGTCTCGGGTTCTCCATGAAATGGAACATGGGCTGGATGCACGACACTCTCGGATACATCGGCCGGGACCCGGTGCATCGCACGTACCACCACCACGAGATCACCTTCTCCCTGGTGTACGCCTGGAGTGAGAACTTCGTCCTGCCCATCAGCCACGACGAGGTCGTGCACGGCAAGGGCACGCTCTGGACCCGGATGCCGGGCGGCGACCGGGAACAGGCCGCCGGCCTGCGCGGACTGCTCGCGTACATGTGGGCGCACCCCGGCAAGCAACTGCTGTTCATGGGACAGGAGTTCGGCCAGACCGCGGAGTGGTCCGAGGAACGGGGCCTGGACTGGTGGCAGCTCGACGATCCGCACAACGGGCCGCTGCACCAGGGCGTCCACCAGCTCGTCACCGACCTCAACCGGATCTACCGGGAACACCCCGCCCTCTGGACGCTGGACACCTCACCGAGCGGGTACTCGTGGATCGACGCCAACGACTCGGCGAACAACGTGCTGAGTTTCCTCCGGCACGGGAGCGACGGTTCGGTCGTGGCGTGCTTGTTCAACTTCTCCGGATCGACCCATTCGGACTATCGTGTCGGACTACCCGAAACAGGACAGTGGTCGGAGATCCTCAACACGGATTCGACGGCTTACCAGGGCAACGGCATCGGCAACCTCGGTGCCGTGACGGCCACGGCACGCTCCTGGCACGGGCGCCCGGCGTCGGCGGAGGTGACGCTGCCTGCTTACGGTGCGATCTGGCTGACGCTGCAGCGGTGACCGCCGTCCTCGGACGACAGGAGAAGACCAGGTGACTCGGACGCGGCTGCCGTTCCGCCTCGCGGTACCGGCGCTGGCCGTGATGGTGCTCGCCGGATGTGCCGCTCGTATCGAGGGCACCGCCGTCTCCATCTACGACAACCCGTTCTCCGTGGCCGGTCTGCCGGTCTCCTCGGGCCCCAGTGGTCCGCGGCCCGGCGCCACGGATGCGCCGGTGACGATCGAGAACTCGGACGGCGGGGACGTCGACGTGCTCGCCGGCAACGCCGTCGCCGACATCGAGGCCTACTGGACCGAGGAGTTCCCCCGCATCGCGCGAGGAGCGTTCGAGCCCGTCGGCACGATCGTCTCGTGGGATCCCGACGAGCGCGGCCCGAGATTCTGCGGGGAATCCACGTTCGAATTCGTCAACGCCGCATACTGCAACCGCGACGACGTCATCGGCTGGGACCGCACCTACCTGATGCCGCAGCTCATCGAGACGTTCGGTCCCATGGCGGCCGTGACGGTGCTCGCCCACGAGTACGGTCACGCCGTGCAGTTCAAGGCCGGAACGGTTGCCGAGGACGATCCGGGCATCGTGTTCGAACAGCAGGCGGACTGCTTCGCGGGCGCCTTCATGCGGCACGTCGCCGCCGGCAACTCGGAGCACTTCCGGCTCAACACCTCGGACGGGCTGAACTCGGTGCTGGCGTCGATGGTGTCCTTCCGCGACAGCGATCCCAACGACCCGGGTGCGATCCACGGGTCGGCATTCGAACGTGTCACCGCGTTCCAGATCGGCTTCACCGACGGTGCGGGATCGTGCACCCGCATCGACGCCGCCGAGATCGAGTCCCGGCGCGCCGATCTACCGCAGTTCTTCGACAGCTCCGACGACGGCGAACTCCCCGTGACCGAGGAGTCGGTGGAGGCGCTGATGGCGTCGTTCCGCCGGGTGTTCGATCTGCCGCGGCAACCGGAACTGGACCTGACCGGGGCCGACCTCGGCTGCCCGGATGCGAAGCCCACGTCCCCGGTGTCGTACTGTCCCGCCACCAACACCATCGGCGTCGACGTCGAGGAACTTGCGGACCGCGGCACTCCGCTGCAGACCGGCGCCGGGGGCATCACGACCGACGTGCGAGGCGACTACGCCGCGTACGTCCTGCTCGCATCGCGCTATGCGCTGGCCGTGCAGAACGCCGCCGGTCAGGCGCTCGTCGAGCCTCGGACGGCGCTGCAGGCGGCCTGTCTCGCCGGTGTGATCAGCGCCGAACTGAGCCCCGACAGCACCGGCTCGCAACCGGCCGAGGACATGGTGTGGCTGTCACCGGGGGACCTGGACGAGGCCGTCTCCGGTCTGCTGGCCGACGGTCTCGCCGCCAGCGATGTCAACGGCAACACCGTGCCGAGCGGGTTCTCCCGGGTCGACGCGTTCCGGACGGGGGTTCTCGGCGGGGAGGCCGCCTGTTCCGGGCGCTACCACTGAGCCGCCACCGCCGAGCCGCCGCCACTGAGCCGCCGCCACCGAACAGTGTGCGGTGGGCGATCCGGAAAGCCGGAGCGCCCACCGCACGGGGGAGAATTCAGTACAGCGCCGACGCCAGCTTGCGCCGCGCCGCGACAACGAACGGCTCTGCCGGGTCGAACAGCTCGAACAATTCGAGCAGCCGCGCACGGGCCGCGTTCCTCTCGTCACCCGCGCTGCGGGCCACGAACCCGATCAGCCGCGCGAACGCAGCCTCGGGCTGCTGCGCGAACAGTTCCGCGTCGGCCGCAGCGAGCTGTGCATCGAGATCGGCCGGGGCGGCATCCGCCCGGGCGATCGCGTCGGCCGGCACAGTCTGCGCCCGGGCGAGGAACCGGACCTGCCGCAACGCGGCCAGAGCGTCGGCATTGGCGGGCTCGGAATTGAGGATCAGCTCGTACGCCGCTTCGGCACCCGCCAGGTCCCCCGCATCGAGGGCCTGCTCGGCCGCGACGAATCGCGGGTCCTCCGCCGGTTCCTCCGCGACCTCCCCTCCGGGCGGGCCGGACAGCTTGCCGGCGACCGCGTCCTGGATGGCGGCAAGCCATTGCCGGAGCTGCGGTTCGGGCTGGACGCCCTGGAAGTCGGCGAGGGGTTGTCCCGCGGCGATGGCGACGACGGTCGGCACGGACTGCACGCCGAACGCCTGAGCGATCCGCGGGTTGGCGTCCACATCGACCTTCGCGAGAACCCAGTTGCCGCCGCCCTCGTGCGCCAGCTTCTCGAGAACCGGTGAGAGCTGCTTGCACGGGCCACACCAGGTGGCCCACAGGTCCACGATGACCGGGACCTGCATCGAGCGCTGCAGCACCTCGGCCTCGAACGTGGCCTCGGTGACGTCGACGACGGGCGCGAGGCCGGTCGCGACGGCGGCGCCGGAGTCGGACTGCGGCGGAGGTGGGGGGGCGGCGGCCCGCTCCTTGAGGGGCGCGAGATCCACCGCGCCGGACATTGCCGCGGCGGTCGCGGCGGAACGTGCTGACGGACGGGAACCTGGTCGAGTCACGGTGTCCAGTCTGTCACGTTCCGCGCGACAGGTGACAGCAGGTCAGGCGAGTGCGGGCGCGTCGGCCGGACGCGCCTGCGTGGACAACTCCGCGAGACGGCCGGTGCGCGCAGCCCACCACTCGAAGACGATCGTGCCGAACGGCGGGATGGAGGAGATCAGGGCTAGGCCGGTGGTGACCAGGTTCCACTTCAGCGCCCGTGCGGTGAGGAGAGCGACGAGGACGAAGGCGACGAACACGCCGCCGTGCAGCGGCCCGAAGATCTTCACGCCGATCTCGTTGCCGTTCTCCGGCAGATACTTGAACGCCATACCGACGAGCAGGCCGGCCCAGGTGAAGGCCTCGAGGATTGCGACGAAGCGGAACCGCTTGGCCGGGGTGCTGAGATCGAAGAAGTTCGCCATGCACACCATTGTGCCGATCGCCTACGACGACCCGTCGTTGCTGTGAGAGACGTCACGGCCCCGACGCACTGCGTCGAGGCCGTGACAGGAGTAAGGAGCGGCGGGTTACGCCTTGGGGACGCGGACGATGAGGGCGTCGCCCTGGCCGCCGCCGCCGCACAGGGCCGCGGCCCCGACCCCGCCGCCGCGGCGGGCCAGCTCGAGGGCCAGGTGCAGCACGATCCGGGCCCCGGACATCCCCAGCGGGTGCCCCAGCGCGATCGCCCCGCCGTTGACGTTCACCCTGGCCGGGTCGATCCCGAGCTCACGGGCCGAGGCGATCCCCACCGCGGCGAACGCCTCGTTGATCTCCACCAGGTCCAGCTCGGCCGGCTCGAGGCCCTCCCGCGCGCAGGCCTTCGCGATCGCCCGCGCCGGCTGGGACTGCAGCGTCGAGTCCGGACCGGCGACCACCCCGTGCGCGCCGATCTCGGCGAGCCAGGACAGGCCGAGCTGCTCGGCCTTGGCCTTGGACATCACCACCACCGCGGCCGCGCCGTCGGAGATCTGCGAGGCCGAGCCGGCGGTGACGGTGCCGTCGGGGGCGAACGCCGGCCGCAGCTTGGCCAGGGACTCGGCGGTGGTGTCCGGGCGGATGCCCTCGTCGGCGGTGACCACGACCGGGTCGCCCTTGCGCTGCGGGATCGACACCGGCACGATCTCGTCGTCGAACAGCCCGTCCTTGTGCGCGCGGGCCGCCCGCTGGTGGCTGGCGGCGGCGAACGCGTCCTGCTCGGCGCGGGAGACGGCCGCCGCGCCGGTGTTGGCGGCCTCGGTCAGGGCACCCATGGCCTGGTCGGTGAAGATGTCGTGCAGCCCGTCGAAGGCCAGGTGGTCGCGCAGGGTCACATCGCCGTACTTGAACCCGGCGCGGGAGTCGGCGAGCAGGTGCGGGGCCCGGCTCATCGACTCCTGGCCGCCGGCGACGACGACGTCGAACTCGCCGGCGCGGATGAGCTGGTCGGCCAGCGCGATCGCGTCGATGCCGGACAGGCACACCTTGTTCACGGTCAGGGCGGGGATGTCCATCGGGATGCCGGCGGCGACGGCGGCCTGGCGGGCCGGGATCTGCCCGGCCCCGGCGGTGAGCACCTGCCCCATGATCACGTACTCGACCTGCTCGGGGGCGACCCCGGCCTTGGCCAGGGCCCCGGCGATGGCGACCCCGCCGAGGTCCGAGCCGGAGAAGTCCTTCAGGGCGCCCTGCAGACGCCCCATCGGGGTCCGGGCTCCGGCAACGATGACAGAACTGGTCACGAGGGTTCCTCCGGTGGTGGGGTCACGGCTCCTGCGCGGGGCTGCGGGCGGACGAGCCCCATCCCGGCGCATACTGATCTAACGTTAGCGCTAACGTCTTTATTCATGACTGAGACCTCCCCCACTTCGACTCCGCTCGCGGCTCTGAGCTCCGGGCTCGTGACTGCCATCGACCACGTCGGTATCGCCGTTCCCGACCTCGACGCCGCCCTCACCTGGTACGCCGAGAACCTCGGACTCGTCTCGACCCACGAGGAGGTCAACGAGGAGCAGGGCGTGCGCGAGGCGATGCTGTCGGTTCCCGGCTCGCCCGAGGGCGCGACCGCGATCCAGCTGCTCGCCCCGCTGAACGAGAACTCGACGATCGCGAAATTCATCGACCGCAGCGGCCCGGGCCTGCAGCAGCTCGCCTACCGCGTCAGCGACATCGATGCCGTGTCCACCGAGCTCCGTGCCCGGGGCGTGCGCCTGCTGTACGACGCCCCGCGACGTGGCACCGCCGATTCGCGCATCAACTTCCTCCACCCCAAGGACGCCGGCGGCGTGCTCGTCGAACTCGTCGAACCCGCCGCACACGGATCGCACTGACAACCCGCGTCCCGCCCGGTCGACCCGCCCGGTGTGCGCTGCCGCAGCATTAGCACAGGGAGGCGGCACGCGCAGCTCCGGCTGCCGCGAGCAGGTAGATTGGCGCCATGGTCTTCGATCGCGATCGCACCCCCAGCCACCTGCCCTTCTCGATCGTGCGCAAGGGATTCGACCGCGACGAGGTGACCAACTACTTCGCCAGATTCGAAGCCGAGCTGCGCGTGACCGCGACGGACCGGGATGCGGCCGCCGCCCAGGCGCGCGACCTGGCGAGACAGTTGGAGAACGCTCGCAACGAGATCGACGAGTTGCGCAAGGATGTCGATCGTCTCTCGGTGCCGCCCACCACGGCCGAGGGTATGAGCGACCGAATCTCCCGCATGCTGCGCCTCGCCTCCGACGAGGCGTCCGAGCTGCGGGCCCGGGCCGAGGCCGATGCCGCCGAGATGATCTCCCTGGCCGAACAGGAAGGCATCCGGCTGCGCGGCGACTACGAGGCGATGATCGCCGAACTCGCCGAGCGGCGTAAGGCGTTCGAAGCCGAGCACGCCCGGACGATGTCCGAGGCACGTGCCCAGGCCGCCCGGATCGTCGCCGCCGCCGAAGCCGAGCGCGATCGTCTCGCGGCGGAGGCGGAGGCCAAGCGGGACCAGGTTCAGCAGGATTTCGAGATCGCCATGAGCGAGCGCCGCAGCAAGGTCCTCGGCGCTCTCGACGAACTCGAACGATCCAGCAAGGCCGAGGCCGAACAGCGTCTCGAGATCGCATCACGCGAGGCGGCACGCCGGCTCGAGATCGCCACCGAACAGTCCGAACGGAAGATCGCCAACGCCCGCGATCTGACCGAGGAACTGCGGGTGCTGCGTGGCCGCATCCTCAGCCAGCTGGACGGTGTGCGCGGTCAGCTCGAGGCGGTGCCCTCGATGCTGGCTGCCGTGACGCGCGAAGGTGAGCTGCTCGACCGCGACCGGGACGCGTCCACCACCGACGGCGACACCGATGCGACCACGGAGATCGCCACCGAAGAATCCGAGAAGGAACCGGCCACCAAGGAACTGCCGGCGACGGCCGGCACGTCCGAGGACAGCGACCGGAAGAGCGGGCCGGGCGAACAGGGGAAGCGGTCCGGCAACGAAGCACCTGCGACCGACCGGCTCGGCCGGTCACCCGCGGTGGCCAGCAAGGTCCGCAACTGAGCCGACGTCAGGACCGCGACGGCGAGCCGTCAGGACCACGACGGCGAGCCGTCAGGACCACGACGGCGAGCCGTCAGGACCACGACGGCGAGCCGTCAGGACCACCGTCGGGTCGGTCCGCGGGTGCCGCGGCCGGACCAGCAGCCGTTGTGCCAGTGCCGGCGTTCGTCTGCTCCCCCTATGTCGTCGGCGGGCCAGGCAACCACGTGCGGCGTTCCCGGCGCGATCTCGTGATCGCATCCGGGGCACCGGTACGCCTTCGTTGCTCGCGAGCCGGGGACGGTGCGCACGGTGTAACGCTCGGATTCCGCACCCCACGGGCCCGATTCGGTGCGGGACGTCGCCCCGGAGAACGCCGACGCGCCGGTCTCGGGCCGGCGCCTGCGCTGTGATCGGGGGGTATTGCGGCGCGGCATCTCAGAACAGCCGGAACTCGTTGCTCTCGGTGCCGCGCAGCGCCTCGTAGTCGAGCACGAGGCAGCGGATACCGCGGTCGGTGGCCAGGGTCTTGGCCTGCGGCTTGATCTGTTGTGCCGCGAAGACACCGCTGACCGGCGCGAGCAGCGGGTCCCGGTTGAGCAGCTCGAGATACCGCGTGAGCTGTTCGACGCCGTCGATCTCGCCTCGCCTCTTGATCTCGACGGCCACCGTGCCGCCGTCCGCGTCCCGGCACAGCAGGTCCACCGGACCGATGGCCGTCGGGTACTCACGCCGGACGAGGGTGTAGCCGCGCCCGAGGGTTTGGACGTGCTCGGCGAGCAGTTCCTGCAAGTGCGCCTCCACACCGTCCTTGATCAGGCCGGGATCCACGCCCAGCTCGTGGCTGGAATCGTGCTCGATCTCCTCGATGGTGATGCGCAGCTGCTCACCCGCCTTGTTGGTCACCACCCACAGAGCGTTCGCATCTTCCGCGGACTCCTCGACCAGCCAACACGGCGGACTCATCCAGTTCAGGGGCTTGTAGGCGCGGTCGTCGGCGTGCACACTGACCGATCCGTCGGCTTTGACCAGGAGCAGCCGACGCGCCATCGGCAGGTGTGCCGTCAGACGTCCGATGTAGTCGACTCGACAGCGGGCAATCACAAGGCGCACGTTGCCACCCTAGAGGATCGCCCCGGACTACTCTCGAACGACCATGCCTCGCACTCGTCGCATCTCGCCACTCGGCTCACCGCTGCTCGGCGCACCCGCGGAATCCGTCCAGCGCCAACGTGTTCGCGTGCAGACGTTGCTCACCCTGCTGTTGCTGGGCACGAACATCGCGGGTGCTGCGATCACGGCGGTACTGATCAATGTCGTCATCCCGGGTCCCTCGGTGCTGCGCCCGGAGTTCGTCGTCGTCACCGGTGTCGTCGCGCCGGTGTACGTCGTGGGGGCGATCGTCCTTGGAACGATCGTCGGGACGCGACGCGGGCTCGCACAACTGCGCTGGATCCTCGAGGACCGGGATCCCTCGCCGGAGGAACGTCGCGCCACGATGCGGTTACCGATGCGGCTCACCGCCCAGCAGGGCGCGTTCTGGGCCCTGGGACTGGTGCTGTTCGCGACCGCCTTCGGGGTGCTCGATCCGCGCACCATCCCGAAGGTCGCGTTCACCATTGCTCTCGCGGGACTGACGGTCTGTGGCTTCGTCTTCCTCTTCAGCGAGTTCGCACTGCGACCGATCGCCGCCCGGGCCCTCGAGGCCGGCGCGACCCCGCGGCGCCGTCTCACCGGCACCAGCGGACGCATCATGGTGGCGTGGGTGCTGGGCAGCGCCGTTCCCGTCATCGGGTTGATGCTCGTCGCGGTCTTCAGCTTCGTCCGTCCCGTGTCGCCCGTCCGCTTCGCGGTGACGATCCTGACGATCGGCGGACTGGCGTTGGTGTTGGGATCGCTGCTGATGTTCCTCACCGCCCGGCGAAGCATCGCGCCGATCGAGTCCGTGCGGGCGGGCATGGCCCGCATCGAGGGGGGCGACCTCGATGCGGAGGTCGTCGTCTACGACGGGACGGAACTGGGCGAATTGCAGGCCGGATTCAATCGCATGGCCGACGGCCTGCGTGAGCGCGAACGGATCCGCGACGTCTTCGGCCGGCACGTCGGGCAGGACGTCGCCCGGGCGGCGCTGGCCTCGTCACCGCGGCTCGGCGGCGAAGAACGTGATGTCGCGGTGCTGTTCATCGACATCATCGGTTCGACGGCAATGGCTGCAGATCGTCCGCCGACCGAGGTCGTACAGTTGCTCAACCGCTTCTTCGAAGTCGTGGTCGAGGAGGTCCACCGCGTCGGCGGTTTCGTCAACAAGTTCGAGGGCGACGCGGCACTGGCCATTTTCGGCGCCCCGGTGGCAATGGACGATCCGCCGGGCAACGCCCTGGTGGCCGCCCGGACGATGGCACATCGACTGCGCACCGACGTCCCCGAGTGCGAGGCGGGGATCGGGGTCGCAGCCGGACTCGCAGTGGCCGGAAACGTAGGGGCTCACGAGAGGTTCGAGTACACGGTCATCGGCGATCCGGTGAACGAAGCTGCGCGACTCTCGGATCTGGCCAAGACGATCCCCGGCCACGTCGTCGCCTCGTCCCGGGCAGTAGAGGCGGCCGCCGATCACGAGCGCACGAGATGGGCGCCGAAAGGTGAAGTGACCCTGCGCGGGCGGTCGGAAGTGACCCGACTGGCGGTGCCGTCGGCGGACTGACCCCGCCGGCATTTCCAGGGCTTTCGGTGGTCCCGGCGGACCCGGAAATGCCGGAAGCCCCCCGACGAGGTCGGGGGGCTTCCGGTAACGGGTGTTCGGCGGTGTCCTACTCTCCCACACCCTGTCGGGTGCAGTACCATCGGCGCAGACAGGCTTAGCTTCCGGGTTCGGAATGGGACCGGGCGTTTCCCTCCTGAGTTAGGACGTTTCGCTTAGTACCCCGCTTCGAACCCGAGGCGAGACAGAATTTCCTGGTCGGCGGCCGGGATCTGCGGCGGAAAGTCCTGGACGGCGGCGTTGATCGCGATCGTCGAGGTCCGCAGCGGCCGCAGTTGCTTGACCACTCGTGCGATCGCGACACCGGTCCGGTCCTGAACACAGCGCGCGACTGCCAATGCCGCGAACACGATGGTCAGGTGTGCGTCGATCACGTCGCGGGTGCGGTGGAAGATCGGCCGTGCCCGCAGATCGGTCTTCGACATGCGAAACGACTGCTCGACATGCCAGAGATCGTGGTACTTGCCGATCACCTCACCCGGTTCCATCAGCGTGACCGGAATGTTGGTCACGTATCCCTTCAGGCCGACGAGGGACCGGGCCCTGCCCAGGGCGGCACCATCGAGTTGCTGACCGGCCGTGGTGGTCTTGACGAACCGAGTGGCCTTGGCTTTCTTCGTGCCGCCTGAGTTAGGACATTTGGCTTAGTGTCCCGATTCGAACCCGAGACGGGTGAGAATCTCCAGCTCGGCAGCAGGGATCTGCGGCGGAAAGTCCTGGACGGCACCGTTGATGGCGATGGTCGAGGTCCGCAGCGGCCGCAGTTGCTTGACCAGCCTCGCGACCGCGACACCGGTGTGGTCCTGGGCGCAGCGGGCGACGGCCAGAGCGGCGAACACGATGGTCAGGTGCGCCTCGATGGCGTCGCGGGTGCGGTGGAACATCGGCCGTGCCCGCAGATCGGTCTTCGACATGCGAAACGACTGCTCGACATGCCAGAGGTCGTGGTACTTGCCGATCACCTCGCCCGGTTCCATGAGCGTGACCGGGATGTTGGTGACGTATCCCTTCAAGCCGACCAGCGATCGAGCTCGTGCCAGCGCGGCATCATCGAGTCGCTGACCTGCGCTGGTGGTCTTGACGAAGCGCGTCGCCTTCGACTTCTGGGTGCCCTCGACCACCGCCCGCGCCCTCGCCTCCTGGGCATTGAGAGTCTGGTTGTCGCGCACGGCACGTTTGCGGGTGTACTGCCAGATCGCCCGCCACGAGGTGGGATGCCGAACCGGATCCCAGACCGGTTCGGCCCGCCTTTTCACGGTGTTGACCACGCTGCGGGCGTGCCGGGGGGTGACGGTGTCGATGATCTGCCCATCGGTGAACACATCACCGTGCCAATGGAAATGGGACGTCAGATCAGCGGGCGCCTTCGTCACCCGGGAGCCGACGATGAACTTCAGGCCGGCCTCGTCGAGAGCGGTGAGATTCGCCGCCGACAGCATGCCGGCGTCGGCGGCGATGACCATCTCCACGCCCTCGAGGTCGTGCCGGGCCTGGAACTGACGCACCATGGGGACCAGGGTGTGGGTTTCGGCCTTGTTGCCTTCGAAACAGGCGATCTCCAGTGGGAACCCGGTGCGGTCGACGAGCAACCCGACCACGATTTGTGGATCGACCCGGCGCTCTTTGGAGTAGCCGACCTTGCGCAGGTCGTCTTCCTTCTCGGCCTCGAAGTACAAGGTGGTCACATCGAACAGCAGCAATCCCAACCCGCCGGTGCTGGCCGCGTACTCGAAGCAGCGGCGGGCGATCCGGTCGCGGTAGTCGCCGGTGATGATCTGCGCGAGGTGGCGTTGAATCGTTTTGTACGACACCGGATCAGCGCCGAGATCGCCGAGGACGCGCAGGGCATCGATCTTCGAGGTCGGTTCGACGATCCGGGCGATGACCAGGTCTTTGAACACCGCGTCGTCGATGATGTCGAAGCCGAGCCCGTCGTAGACGAAGGTGAGCACGTCGTAGAGCAACCGGGCGCTGGTGCGCACGGTTCGTCCCGCCCCGGCGAGCTCGCCACCCTTGCTCGTCGTCGGGCCGGGCAGTTGGCCGGTCCGCCAGTCGGCAACATCGGCGATCTGCTCGACGGGCGTCGGCACATCCAGCTCCAGCACGCCTTGATCGCCGTGCAGCAGGTGTCGGGCTCGTTCGAGCAGAATGCCCAGCTCGACGTCGGTATGCGCGGACCCGACGTGAGCGAGGATCTCGTGCCGGCCGCGGTGTTTGCGCACGACCTGCACCGCGACCGCTCCGGATGCGGTGCGCACTTTCCGCACGAATGCCACGGCCCGAACCTACCTGCTTAGTGTCCCGATCCGCTTCGTCGACGTCGTGAATGCGCAGGTGGAAGCCTCGACAGGTGTTCTACCCGCCAGTAATGTCCTAACTCAGGACTGACCCCGCCGGCATTTCCAGGGCTTTCGGTGGTCCCGGCGGACCCGGAAATGCCGGAAGCCCCCCGACGAGGTCGGGGGGCTTCCGGTAACGGGTGTTCGGCGGTGTCCTACTCTCCCACACCCTGTCGGGTGCAGTACCATCGGCGCAGACAGGCTTAGCTTCCGGGTTCGGAATGGGACCGGGCGTTTCCCTGTCGCTATGGCCGCCGTAACTCTGCGAAACGTCACGCATCAGAGTTCTCGAATACCCTTGTCGGGCTTCGGTATCTGATGTGTGTGCTGTTTCAGATACCGCACAGTGGACGCGTAGCTTCTTCGTGGTAAGTCCTCGGCCTATTAGTACCGGTCACCTGCATGCGTTGCCGCACTTCCAGTTCCGGCCTATCAACCCGGTGGTCTGCCGGGGGCCTTACCCCCTCGAGGGGGTGAGAAACCTCATCTTGGAACAGGCTTCCCGCTTAGATGCTTTCAGCGGTTATCCCTTCCGAACGTAGCCAACCAGCCGTGCCCCTGGCGGGACAACTGGCACACCAGAGGTTCGTCCGTCCCGGTCCTCTCGTACTAGGGACAGCCTTCCTCAAGTTTCTAACGCGCGCGGCGGATAGAGACCGAACTGTCTCACGACGTTCTAAACCCAGCTCGCGTGCCGCTTTAATGGGCGAACAGCCCAACCCTTGGGACCTACTCCAGCCCCAGGATGCGACGAGCCGACATCGAGGTGCCAAACCATCCCGTCGATATGGACTCTTGGGGAAGATCAGCCTGTTATCCCCGGGGTACCTTTTATCCGTTGAGCGACACCGCTTCCACATGCCGGTGCCGGATCACTAGTCCCGACTTTCGTCCCTGCTCGACCTGTCGGTCTCACAGTCAAGCTCCCTTGTGCACTTGCACTCGACACCTGATTGCCAACCAGGCTGAGGGAACCTTTGGGCGCCTCCGTTACATTTTGGGAGGCAACCGCCCCAGTTAAACTACCCACCAGGCACTGTCCCTGAACCCGATCAGGGTCCGAGGTTAGAGGTCCAATACGATCAGAGTGGTATTTCAACAACGACTCCACGGTAACTGGCGTCACCGCTTCACAGTCTCCCACCTATCCTACACAAACCGAACCGAACACCAATACCAAGCTGTAGTGAAGGTCCCGGGGTCTTTTCGTCCTGCCGCGCGTAACGAGCATCTTTACTCGTAATGCAATTTCGCCGAGTCTGTGGTTGAGACAGCAGAGAAGTCGTTACGCCATTCGTGCAGGTCGGAACTTACCCGACAAGGAATTTCGCTACCTTAGGATGGTTATAGTTACCACCGCCGTTTACTGGGGCTTAAATTCTCAGCTTCGCGGATCGCTCCGCTGACCGGTCCTCTTAACCTTCCAGCACCGGGCAGGCGTCAGTCCGTATACCTCGTCTTACGACTTCGCACGGACCTGTGTTTTTAGTAAACAGTCGCTTCTCTCTGGTCTCTGCGACCACCCCCAGCTCCGACCGCGAAGGTCTTCACCAGGGCTGGTCCCCCTTCTCCCGAAGTTACGGGGGCATTTTGCCGAGTTCCTTAACCACAGTTCTCTCGATCGCCTCGGTATTCTCTACCTGACCACCTGTGTCGGTTTGGGGTACGGGCCGTGTGAAAGCTCGCTAGAGGCTTTTCTCGGCAGCATAGGATCATGGAATTCGCCTCATTCGGCTACGCATCACCTCTCAGGCTCGTGCGACACGGATTTGCCTATGTCACGCCCTACAGGCTTACACCGGTACAACCACTGACCGGCCCCACTACCTTCCTGCGTCACCCCATCGCTTGGCTACTACCACCGAAGGTCCCGTGCATCCACACGACCGATTCCCGAAGGAACCGGCCGGCTTCAGGACGGTTAGCATCACTGATTCACCAGGGGCGCGTTCACACGGGTACGGGAATATCAACCCGTTGTCCATCGACTACGCCTGTCGGCCTCGCCTTAGGTCCCGACTCACCCTGGGCGGATTAACCTGGCCCAGGAACCCTTGGTCATTCGGCGGACGAGTTTCTCACTCGTCTTTCGCTACTCATGCCTGCATTCTCACTCGCGCCGCCTCCACACCTGGATCACTCCGGCGCTTCCCCGGCGGCACGACGCTCCCCTACCCACCCACACCACTGCACCCGTCTCCGCAGAAACGAGTGGGTGTTGTGTGAGTGCCGCGGCTTCGGCGGTGTACTTGAGCCCCGCTACATTGTCGGCGCAGAACCACTTGACCAGTGAGCTATTACGCACTCTTTCAAGGGTGGCTGCTTCTAAGCCAACCTCCTGGTTGTCTCAGCGATCCCACATCCTTTTCCACTTAGTACACGCTTAGGGGCCTTAGCCGGCGATCTGGGCTGTTTCCCTCTCGACTACGAAGCTTATCCCCCGCAGTCTCACTGCCGCGCTCTCACTCACCGGCATTCGGAGTTTGGCTGATTTCGGTAAGCTTGTGGGCCCCCTAGACCATCCAGTAGCTCTACCTCCGGTGAGAAACACGCGACGCTGCACCTAAATGCATTTCGGGGAGAACCAGCTATCACGGAGTTTGATTGGCCTTTCACCCCTACCCACAGCTCATCCCCTCAGTTTTCAACCTAAGTGGGTTCGGGCCTCCACGACGTCTTACCGTCGCTTCACCCTGGCCATGGGTAGATCACTCCGCTTCGGGTCTAGAACATGCCACTGATACGCCCTGTTCGGACTCGCTTTCGCTACGACTACCCCACACGGGTTAACCTCGCGACATGCCACTAACTCGCAGGCTCATTCTTCAAAAGGCACGCCGTCACCCCCAGCAGACCAAACTGCTCGAAGGCTCCGACGGATTGTAAGCGCACGGTTTCAGGTACTATTTCACTCCCCTCCCGGGGTACTTTTCACCTTTCCCTCACGGTACTAGTCCGCTATCGGTCACCAGGGAGTATTCAGGCTTATCGGGTGGTCCCGACAGATTCACAGCAGATTTCACGGGCCCGCTGCTACTCGGGTATCCGAATCGACAGTCACCGTGTTTTCGTCTACGGGATTCTCACCCTCTACGACGGGCCGTTCCAGACCACTTCGACTAACACAGGCGATTTCTCACTGTCGGCCGGTGCGGCAGCACCGACACATCGAACCCCACAACCCCGAACACACAACCCCTGCCGGGTATCGCATGTGCCCGGTTTAGCCTCTTCCGCTTTCGCTCGCCACTACTCACGGAATCACATGTTGTTTTCTCTTCCTGTGGGTACTGAGATGTTTCACTTCCCCACGTTCCCTCCACACGCCCTATATATTCAGGCGCGGGTAACACGACATCACTCGTGCTGGGTTTCCCCATTCGGAAATCCTCGGATCACAGCTCGGTTGACAGCTCCCCGAGGCATATCGCAGCCTCCCACGTCCTTCATCGGCTCCTGGTGCCAAGGCATCCACCGTACGCTCATAAACACTTACAACAAAGATGCTCGCGTCCACTGTGCAGTTCTCAAACAACACACAACAACCGATACTGGGGAAAGAAGAACCCTTCCCGTTCCCGGTCATCGTCGCTGACAAAACACTCGCGTGTTCTCTCAGGACCCAACAGTGCACCGATATAACTCTCTTCCCGCCGGCACTCGGACCGGCGGTGACGAAGAAAATACCTGTCAGCGTTCCACCCATGAGCTCCTGCCGTTCCACGTGTGGGAACGAAACAGTCTCTGCCCGAGAGGCATTCACCTGTGTGAACCCTCGCCGGGAGAAGTGCTCCTTAGAAAGGAGGTGATCCAGCCGCACCTTCCGGTACGGCTACCTTGTTACGACTTCGTCCCAATCGCCGATCCCACCTTCGACGGCTCCCTCCCACGAGGGGTTAGGCCACCGGCTTCGGGTGTTACCGACTTTCATGACGTGACGGGCGGTGTGTACAAGGCCCGGGAACGTATTCACCGCAGCGTTGCTGATCTGCGATTACTAGCGACTCCGACTTCACGGGGTCGAGTTGCAGACCCCGATCCGAACTGAGACCGGCTTTAAGGGATTCGCTCCACCTCGCGGTATCGCAGCCCTCTGTACCGGCCATTGTAGCATGTGTGAAGCCCTGGACATAAGGGGCATGATGACTTGACGTCGTCCCCACCTTCCTCCGAGTTGACCCCGGCAGTCTCCTGCGAGTCCCCACCATTACGTGCTGGCAACACAGGACAAGGGTTGCGCTCGTTGCGGGACTTAACCCAACATCTCACGACACGAGCTGACGACAGCCATGCACCACCTGTACACCGACCACAAGGGAAACCCCATCTCTGGGGCGGTCCGGTGTATGTCAAACCCAGGTAAGGTTCTTCGCGTTGCATCGAATTAATCCACATGCTCCGCCGCTTGTGCGGGCCCCCGTCAATTCCTTTGAGTTTTAGCCTTGCGGCCGTACTCCCCAGGCGGGGCGCTTAATGCGTTAGCTACGGCACGGATCCCGTGGAAGGAAACCCACACCTAGCGCCCACCGTTTACGGCGTGGACTACCAGGGTATCTAATCCTGTTCGCTACCCACGCTTTCGCTCCTCAGCGTCAGTTACTGCCCAGAGACCCGCCTTCGCCACCGGTGTTCCTCCTGATATCTGCGCATTTCACCGCTACACCAGGAATTCCAGTCTCCCCTGCAGTACTCAAGTCTGCCCGTATCGCCTGCAAGCCCGCAGTTGAGCTGCGGGTTTTCACAGACGACGCGACAAACCGCCTACGAGCTCTTTACGCCCAGTAATTCCGGACAACGCTCGCACCCTACGTATTACCGCGGCTGCTGGCACGTAGTTGGCCGGTGCTTCTTCTGTACCTACCGTCACTTGCGCTTCGTCGGTACTGAAAGAGGTTTACAACCCGAAGGCCGTCATCCCTCACGCGGCGTCGCTGCATCAGGCTTGCGCCCATTGTGCAATATTCCCCACTGCTGCCTCCCGTAGGAGTCTGGGCCGTGTCTCAGTCCCAGTGTGGCCGGTCGCCCTCTCAGGCCGGCTACCCGTCGTCGCCTTGGTGGGCCGTTACCCCACCAACAAGCTGATAGGCCGCGGGCCCATCCTGCACCGGAAAACCTTTCCACCCCGGAACATGCATCCCGAGGTCCTATCCGGTATTAGACCCAGTTTCCCAGGCTTATCCCGAAGTGCAGGGCAGATCACCCACGTGTTACTCACCCGTTCGCCACTAATCCACCCAGCAAGCTGGGCTTCATCGTTCGACTTGCATGTGTTAAGCACGCCGCCAGCGTTCGTCCTGAGCCAGGATCAAACTCTCCGTTGAAGACTCTCAATCAAACCCCGAAGGGCCGATCAGCCATAAGCGTAGAGCCGAATCACTAGCAAAAAACTCAAACTAGCAAAAACACTGACCACCACAGACGGAAGAATGCGGCAGCCAGCAACAACCACCCCACAAAAGTGAAGTGGCCGCACCAAAATAATTTGGCACTGACATTCATCGGCACACTGTTGAGTTCTCAAAGAACACGCACACACCATCACCCCGCGAACCAACGTCCGCGGCGCTCCGGGGCAACCGTTCCAGCCTACCCACACCACCCGCCGGGAACAAACCCGACGCACTCGGTGGGATCGGCAACGGCCCAGAACCCTACCAGAAGATTCCGAACCGAACAATCAGGCGCCTGCGTCCAACCTCGTTGTCCCGAGCCCCTGCGGGCCGGGTCGGTGTCCGTGTCGCTCTGACCTGGAATAAGTTACGGGACGAATAACTGGACGCCAAATCCGCTGGTCAGGCTCGTAGGCGGTGCCGTTTCCCCTGGTGGCAGACCGTCTCCGGCACCTTCGCCGCGTTGCCCGTTCCCAGTGATGCGCGGCACACTCGACTCCGGAGGCGGATCTCGCTCAACGTGATGTATGAAACACCTTGGCGCACAACTACTTTCGAGGCAACGAGATCAGGATTCGGAGTTCACCCGTTCGATGACGCCCCCGAGTTCCTCGATGATCTCCACGAACCTCGGGTAGCCGCGATCGATGTGGTACACGTCGTGCACCTCGGTCACGCCGTCGGCGCACAGCCCGGCCAGGACCAATCCGGCGCCGGCCCGGATGTCCGACGACCACACGGGCGCGCTCGACAGCTCCTCGACTCCGCGGACCACGGCGTGATGTCCGTCGGTGCGAGCGTCGGCCCCGAGGCGGATCATCTCCTCGACGAACCGGAACCGCGCCTCGAAGACATTCTCCGTGATCATCGACGTTCCGTCGGCGACTGCCGCGAGACCGATCGCCATGGGCTGGAGGTCGGTGGGGAATCCCGGATACGGCAGGGTCGCGAAGTTGATCGCTCGGGGACGGTCGTGCTGGACGACCCGGAAGCCGTCGACTTCGGGGGTCACCTCCGCACCGGCGGCACGGAGCTTGTCGAGCACGAGGCTCAGGTGCTTCGGGTTGACGCCACGCACGCGCACGTCGCCGCGCGTCATCGCCGCCGCGATCCCCCATGTCGCCGCGACGATGCGATCTCCGATGACACGGTGGGTGGTGGGTTCGAGACGCGGAACGCCCGTGATCGTCAGTGTCGAGGTGCCGGCCCCGGAGATGCGGGCCCCCATCTGAACGAGCATGTTGCACAGGTCCACGATCTCCGGCTCGCGGGCCGCGTTGTCGATCGTGGTCTCGCCGTTCGCCAGGACGGCGGCCATCAGGATGTTCTCGGTGGCCCCGACCGACGGAAAGGCCAGCCGGATCGCGTTGCCGTGCAGGGCGTCGGCCTCGGCCACCACGCAGCCGTGCTCGATGGTGCTGTGCGCCCCCAGCAGTCGGAGCCCCGTCTGGTGCATGTCGAGGGGGCGTGAACCGATGGCGTCACCGCCCGGCAGCGCGACGACGGCTTTCCGGCACCGGGCCACCAACGGCCCGAGGACACACACCGACGCCCGGAACTGCCGGACGGCGGCGAAATCGGCCTGATACTTCGGCTGCGCGGGAGTCGTGATGCGCGCCTCGTCGCCCTCGAGCTCGACGTCGCATCCGAGCCCGCGCAGGACCTCGGCCATCAGCGGGACGTCGAGAATGTCGGGGCAGTTGGTGATGACGCTCGTCCCCTCCGCCAACAGAGCGGCCGCCATCAGCTTGAGCACGCTGTTCTTGGCGCCCCCGACGACAACCTCACCGACAAGCCGGTTACCACCGGAGACAAGAAAGCGATCACTCACAACGCCACAGCCTATCGACCACACTGCGGGAATACGGGAGCGGTACCGTGACCTGCATGGCTGTCCATCTCACACGGATCTACACCCGCACCGGCGACGACGGTACGACGGGCCTCAGCGACTTCTCCCGGGTGTCGAAGAACGACCCGAGACTGGTCGCGTACGCGGACTGCGACGAGACGAACGCGGCACTCGGGGTGGCGCTCGCGTCGGCCGAGGTACCGGAGCGGATGGCGCCTGTCCTGCGCCAGATCCAGAACGACCTGTTCGACGCCGGAGCGGACCTGTCGACGCCGGTGGTACCGGAGCCGAAGTACCCGCCGCTGCGGATCACCCAGGCGTACATCGATCGGCTCGAACGCTGGTGCGACGAGTTCAACGAGGGTCTGGCGCCGCTCGATTCCTTCATTCTTCCCGGCGGTACCGTCCTGGCGGCCCAGCTGCACACGGCGCGGACGGTGGCACGGCGGGCGGAGCGCTCGGCGTGGGCGGCGGTGGCCGCTCACCCGGACGATACGAATGTGCTGCCGGCGAAGTACCTCAACCGGCTGTCGGATCTGCTCTTCATCCTCGGCCGGGTCGCGAACCCGGGCGGGGATGTGCTCTGGAAGCCGGGCGCGGGCGCGTGAAGAACGGTCGGCCGGGCGTCAGTTCGGCCGACCGCGCACGGACCGGTCCGACGGACGGGATTCGATCCAGGACAGGAAGGCGGTCAGCGCGCCGCTGTCGAGTGCAATCTCGAAACTGCTTGCGCCATCCTGGACTTCGAGGATCACGATGTCCTCGGTCATGATGTCGTACTCGCTGCCCTCGGGCGCTCGACGATTGCGTACCTCGACGCCCTGCCGGGCCAGCCGCGAGTCCGGACCCGGACGCAGGCTCGAGAGCTTGTAGAAGACGAGCGTGCGCTCGCCGTAACGGATGACGCCGTGCCGCCACCCGGCGCCGGCGCCGTTGGGCAGCCGGCGCAGTATCGCTGCGGTACCCCCGCCCCGCAGGGTGAGGAGGCGATACAGAAAAGCCGCGACGGCAACCGCGAGCAGTATCACCAGAACGATGAGAACAATCATTCCAACTGACACTGCTCGTCGGCTCCGTCGCGGCTTGTCGTATCCGTCAGGCCCGCTCGACGGCCCGGAGTCGGCCCCGGGCTGCCGCGATCTCGGCCTCGTCCTGGCTGTCGCTCAGCACGGCGCGCGCGGACTCGACGTCGATGTTCTCCGTCAGCTCCGCAGCCTCCGCGAGGATCGTCACCGTCGTGGCGGTCACCGAGAGGAAACCGCCGTGCACGGCCGCGACGACCCGATCGCCGTCGGCGGTGGTGATGGAGACGACACCGCCTTCCACGAGCTGGCCGAGGACCGGCTCGTGGCCCGGCATGACACCGATCTCGCCCTCGGTCGTCTGGGCGCTGACCAGCCGGGCGGTGCCCGACCAGAGGCGCTCCTCGACGGCAACGAGGTCCACGGTCATTTCAGCCATCGCGGACTACTTCCCGGCGATCTTCTTGGCAGCGGCCTCGACGTCGTCGAGTCCACCGCAGCTGTTGAACGCCTGCTCGGGCAGGTGGTCGAACTCACCCTTGGTGACGCGGTCGAACGCCTCGATGGTGTCACGCAGCGGCACCACGGAGCCGGGCTCGCCGGTGAACTTCTCGGCGACGATGAAGTTCTGGCCGAGGAACTTCTGGATACGACGGGCGCGGCCGACGAGGACCTTGTCCTCCTCGGAGAGCTCGTCCATGCCGAGGATGGCGATGATGTCCTGCAGCTCCTTGTACTTCTGCAGGATCCGCTTGACCTCGTTGGCGACCCGGAAGTGCTCGGCACCGACGATGCCGGGCTCGAGGATGCGCGAGGTCGACGTCAGCGGGTCCACAGCGGGGTAGATACCCATCTGCGAGATCGGACGCGAGAGCTCGGTGGTCGCATCGAGGTGCGCGAACGTCGTGGCCGGCGCCGGGTCGGTGTAGTCGTCGGCGGGCACGTAGATCGCCTGCAGCGAGGTGATCGAACGACCACGGGTCGAGGTGATGCGCTCCTGGAGCTCACCCATCTCGTCCGCGAGGGTCGGCTGGTAACCCACGGCCGACGGCATGCGGCCGAGCAGCGTCGAGACCTCGGAGCCGGCCTGGGTGAAGCGGAAGATGTTGTCGATGAACAGCAGCACGTCCTGGCCCTGGACATCGCGGAAGTACTCCGCCATGGTCAGCGCGGACAGGGCGACGCGCATACGCGTTCCCGGCGGCTCGTCCATCTGGCCGAAGACGAGGGCGGTGTCCTGGAGGACGCCCATCTCCTCCATCTCGAGGTGGAGGTCGGTGCCCTCACGGGTGCGCTCGCCGACGCCGGCGAACACCGACGTGCCGGAGAACTCACGCGCGATACGGGTGATCATCTCCTGGATCAGAACGGTCTTGCCGACGCCGGCACCACCGAACAGACCGATCTTGCCGCCCTTGACGTACGGGGTCAGCAGGTCGATGACCTTGATGCCGGTCTCGAGGATCTCGGTCTTGCCCTCGAGCTGGTCGAAGGCCGGCGGCTTGCGGTGGATGCCCCACTGCTCGCCGTCGCGTCCGGTGCCCGGGGCGTCCAGGCAGTCACCGAGGGCGTTGAACACGTGGCCCTTGACGACGTCGCCGACCGGCACCGAGATCGGGCGGCCCGTGTCGACGACCGTGGTGCCGCGCACCAGGCCGTCGGTGGGCTGCATGGAGATCGTGCGCACCAGGTTGTCACCCAGGTGCTGCGCGACCTCGAAGGTCAGGGTCTTCGCCACGGACGGCAGAGTGACCTCTGCGTGCAGGGCGTTGAACAGATCGGGAACGGCACCACGCGGGAACTCGACGTCCACGACGGGCCCGATGACCCGAACGACGCGGCCGGCAGTGGCCGAGGCCACCCCCGCCCCGTAGTTATCGGTTGCTGCTGCGGTCATGTGCTTAGTCACTTCCTGCACTCGAGGCGAGCGCGTTGGCACCGCCGACGATCTCGCTGATTTCCTGGGTGATCTGGGCCTGGCGGGCCTGGTTGGCCTGACGGCTGAGGGTGTTCACCAGTTCCGTGGCGTTGTCGGTGGCCGCCTTCATGGCGGTACGCCGTGCGGCCGACTCCGACGCCGCGGCATCGAGCAGCGACGCGAAGATGCGGGTGCTGATGTACTTCGGCAGCAGGGCCGCGAGCAGCGTCGAGGCCTCCGGCTCGAAGTTGTAGCCGGGCCGCGGACCGCCGTTGCTGCCGACGTGCCGGCCGTCGGTGAGCATGTCCTCACCGAGGTCGATCTCGTCCTCGGTGACGGTCACCTCGAGCGGCGCCATGCGGCGCACCTCGGGGCTCTGGGTCAGCATCGAGACGAAGCGGGTGTAGACGATGTGCAGTTCGTCGACGCCCTCGATCGTGCCCTCACCGTTCGGCGCGGGAACCTCGTTGCCGGAGCCCGCCATGAACAGCTCCACCAGGTGACGGCTCGCCTTGGCCGCATCGGTGTAGCGCGGCTCCTGGGAGAACCCGGTCCACGCCCCCGCGACCGGCCGGCCGCGGAAGGTGTAGTAGCTCAGGCCCTTGGCACCGAGCACGTAGAGCACCGGCTCCTTGCCCTCGCTGACCAGCAGCTGACGCAGCTCCTCGGCCTCCTTGAGGACGTTGGCGTTGTAGCCACCGGCCATACCGCGGTCGCTGGTGACGACCAGGACCGCAGCACGCCTCGGGTTGGGCCGCTCGTTGAGCAGGGGGTGATCCAGCGACGCGGACGCACTTGCCAGCTCGGAGAGCACCTTGGTGATCTCCTCGGCGTACGGCTTGGACGCTGCCACTCGGGCCTGAGCCTTCGTGATCCGCGACGTCGCGATCAGCTCCTGCGCCTTGGTGATCTTCTTGGTCGAGTTGACCGACTTGATCCGCGAGCGGAGCTCGCGCAGGCTTGCCATTCGTCGATCACACTCCCTTCACAGGACGCTGGGTCATGGTCTCCACGCTCACTTGCGAACAGTGGTGCGCTTGACGGAAACCTGCTCCTGCTCGACCTCGTCGGCGCCCAGGGCCTCGGCCTCGGCCTCGTTCACGACGCGGGTTCCGTCGGAGGCGATGAAGCCCTCCTTGAACTTGTTGGTCGCGGCGAGCAGCGCGGAGGCGGACTCGTCGGTCAGCGCCTTGCCGCCGGCGATCTGCTCGTAGACACCCGACGCGCTGTGGTGCAGGTCCTCGAGCAGCTCGGTCTCGAAGCGGCGCACGTCACCGACGGGCACCGAGTCGTAGACACCCTGACCGGCGAGGTAGATCGACACGATCTGGTCCTCGACGGCGACCGGGGCGTACTGGTCCTGCTTGAGGAGCTCGACCAGACGCTGGCCGCGCTCGAGCTGCGCCTTCGACGCCGCGTCGAGGTCGGAGGCGAAGGCGGCGAACGCTTCGAGCTCGCGGAACTGCGCAAGCTCGAGACGCAGCGAGCCGGAGACCTTCTTCATGCCCTTGGTCTGCGCGGCGCCACCGACTCGGGAAACCGAGATACCGACGTTGATGGCGGGACGGATGCCCTTGTTGAACAGGTCGGACTCGAGGAAGACCTGGCCGTCGGTGATGGAGATGACGTTGGTCGGAATGTAGGCCGAGACGTCGTTGGCCTTGGTCTCGATGATCGGCAGGGCGGTCAGAGAACCGCCGCCGAGCTCGTCGGACAGCTTGGCCGAGCGCTCCAGCAGACGCGAGTGCAGGTAGAACACGTCGCCCGGGTAGGCCTCACGTCCCGGCGGGCGGCGCAGCAGCAGGGAGATGGCGCGGTACGCCTCGGCCTGCTTGGTGAGGTCGTCGAACACGATGAGCACGTGCTTGCCCTGGTACATCCAGTGCTGGCCGATGGCCGAACCGGTGTAGGGGGCGAGCCACTTGAAGCCGGCGGAGTCGGACGCGGGGGCCGCGACGATGGTGGTGTACTCCATCGCGCCGTGCTCCTCGAGGGCAGCCTTGACGCCCGCGATGGTGGAGCCCTTCTGGCCGATCGCGACGTAGATGCAGCGGACCTGCTGCTTCGGGTCGCCGGTGGCCCAGTTGGCCTTCTGGTTCAGGATCGCGTCGACGCAGACGGCGGTCTTGCCCGTCTTGCGGTCACCGATGACCAGCTGGCGCTGGCCGCGGCCGATCGGGGTCATCGCGTCGATGGCCTTGATGCCGGTCTGCAGCGGCTCCTCGACCGGCTGGCGCTGCAGCACGGTCGCGGCCTGCAGCTCCAGGGCCCGGTTCTCGGTCGCCTCGATGTCGCCGAGGCCGTCGATCGGCTGACCCAGGGGGTTCACGACGCGGCCGAGGTAGCCGTCGCCGACCGGCACCGACAGAACGTCGCCGGTCCGCTTGACTTCCTGGCCCTCTTCGAGGTCCTGGTAGTCGCCGAGGATGACAGCACCGATCTCGGTGGCGTCGAGGTTCAGGGCCACGCCCAGCACACCGCCGGGGAACTCCAGCAGCTCGTTGGCCATCGCCGACGGCAGACCGCTGATGTGCGCGATGCCGTCACTGGTGTCGGCGACCACGCCGACCTCCTCGCGGGAGGCCTCCGGGGAGTAGCTCGCGGTGTAGTTGTCGATCGCGCTACGGATCTCGTCGGAGGAGATCGTCAGCTCCGCCATGTTCTTCCTGCTCTCGGTATCTGGTCTTCGAAAAGATCGCAATGTGTGTGTGTTCGGTAGTGGACTACGTGAGGCTCTTGCGCACTGCGGCGAGTCGACCCGCGGCGGTGCCGTCGATGACCTCGTCGCCCACCCGGACGACCAATCCACTGAGAAGCTCGGGAACCACCTCGACGTGCACCGTGACCGGCTTGCCGTACGTTCTGGTCAGGATACCGGTGAGCCGTTCGGTCTGCGCCGCGCTGAGGGGTGCCGCACTGCGCACATGGGCGACGGCGCGGTCCCGCTGGGTGGCGGCGAGGTTCGACAGTTCGTCGAACGCATCGGCCGGGGCCTTGCTCTTCAGCCGTCCGACGGCCTGCACGGCCAGGGCCTCGGTGATCGCGGTGGACTTGCCGTAGAGCAACCGCGAGAGGAACTCGCGCTTGGCCGCCAGCGGCTTGGTGCGATCGGAGAGGGCCTGCTCGAGCTCGGCGTTGCCGGCCACGATGCGACCGAGCCGGAACAGCTCGTCCTCGACGGTGTCGAGCTGGTTCTGGTCGGCCGCTGCCGTCAGGAGGGCTTCGCGACCCAGCTGAACGAGGGAGTTGGTCAGGTCGGACTGGGTCGACCAGTCCTGCCCTGCCGCCGCCTTCAGGGTCGCGAGGGTGACGGGCGAGACCTTGCTCCCGAAGACCCGCTCGGCCAGCGCCTGCCGGCCGGCTGCCGGGGCCGAGGCGTCGGCCAGCGCACTCCGCAGGGTGCGCTGATCGTCGAGCACCTCGACCACCGAGAACAGCTCGGAGCCGGCCTGCGCCGCAGCTGCAGTTGCGGCACCCGCGGCAGCGGATGCGGTGCTCGACGCCAACGCGCCCTGCAGCGCGGAACGCGTCTGAGCGAGTGCCTCACGGCTTGCTGCGTACATGGTGCTCACTTTCGGGATGCAGAGTCAGCGCTGAGGGAGTCGAGCTCGCTGAGGAAGCGGTCGATCGAGCCGGCACGCTTGACGTCGTCGGAGAGGGACTCCCCGATGACCTTCTCGGCCAGATCCACGGCGGTGCGGCCGAGATCACCGCGCAGCTCGGTCACGATCTGCTGGCGCTGGGCCTGCAGCTGGTTGTGACCGGCGGCGACGATGCGGTCGCTCTCCTCCTGGGCCTGAGCCTTCATGTCCGCGATGATCTGCTGGCCCTGGGCGCGGGCCTCCTCACGGATCTGCGCCGCCTCGGTGCGGGCCTCGGCGAGCTGCGCGCGGTACTGCTCGAGCGCGGCCTTTGCCTCGGCCTGAGCTTCCTCGGCCTTCTTGATGCCGCCTTCGATCAGCTCCGAACGCTCGTCGAGCACCTTCTGGAACAGCGGAAGCACGTACTTCCAGAAGACGAGCCCGACGATGATCAGGGCGACCAGCGACCAGACGATGTCGTACGTCGCGGGAAGCAGAGGATTCTGGTCCTCTGCCTCCGCCGCGAGCAACAGGATGCTGTCAGCCATGGTCGTCAGATCAGAAGATGAAGCCGGCGACGATACCGATCAGCGCCAGGGCCTCGGTGAACGCGATACCGAGGAACATGGTGGTGCGCAGCTGGCCGGCCATCTCGGGCTGGCGGGCCATGCCCTCGATCGCCTTGCCGACGACGATGCCGATGCCGATGCCGGGGCCGATGGCCGCGAGGCCGTAGCCGACCGCACCGAGACCGCTGATGGTGCTCTCCGTCTGGGCGAGGACGTCAACTGCCTGAAGCGCAACGCTCATTGGTGTTCCATTCCCTTTCTTGTGGCTCGGCCCCGGGGATCGGCAACCGAGTCAGTCTGTGTGTTGTGTGGGTAGTGCCGGTCGGCGTGCTAGTGCTCTTCGGCGTGCAGCGCGAGGTCGATGTACACCGCAGTCAACAGCGCGAAGATGTACGCCTGCAGGACGATCACCAGCAGCTCGAAGAAGGTGAACGCGATGCCACCGATCAGCGAGCCGATACCGAAGATCTTCATCGCGCCGTCGGCGCTGAAGAAGAAGAACTGGGTTGCGCTGAAGAACAGCACCAGCATGATGTGGCCGGCCAGCATGTTCGCCATGAGACGGATGGTGAGCGTGAACGGGCGCAGCAGGAACGTCGAGATGAACTCGATCGGGATGACCAGCACGTGCAGCGCGGGCGGCAGGTTCGGCACGACGATGCTGCTCTTGACGTAGCGGAAGAACCCGTACTTCTTGATGCCCACGTAGTTGAAGACGACGTAGGCGAGCGCGGCCAGGACGATCGGCATGCCGATACGCGCGTTCGACGAGATGTTCAGGAACGGGATGACCGACGTCAGGTTGAGACCGACCACGAGGAAGAAGATGGTCACGAGAACCGGAAGGAATCGGCGGCCCTGCTGCTTGCCGAGGATGTCCTCGGCGATGTTGATCCGCACGAAGTCGATCATGATCTCGGCGACGTTCTGCACACCGCGGGGCACGATCTTCGGGCTGCGCATCGCGAGCGCGAAGAACAGCGCCACGAGCACGGCCACGACGACGCGGATGAGCATCAGGCGGTCCATTTCGAAGGGGGTGCCTTCGAACAGAACTGCTGGGGGGAAGAAATCGGCTAGTGACGGCGCGTGGAATTCTCCGGCAGCCAAGGTGGTGACGCTCAGCGCTCTCTCCCGTAGTCGGCCGCAGGCATTGCCGTCTGCGGTTCGATCGGACATTGACGATCCAACAAGTCGACCAGGTCGGCTCGCGTATTCGCCAGCTGCTGTCGGCTCCCGATCGGGGCCAGCGTCTGTCGGTGTCGGCGACTCTCGTCGACTCGGCGGCCATTCGAACACGACCGCCTGCGAGGACACAACCGCACTCGACTCCTCGGGAATCGCAGGCAGTCGCACTCGCTTGGGACGACCTTATCAACACTTCTACGACGTTGTGTAGGCGGGTGCCCGTACCGCGAGGTCATTGACAACGACGGTACTACCGCTCGTCGTTGTTCCCCTGCTCAGCGCTACCGGCAGGCTCCACGTAGAGCGCGCGCTGCGACAGCACGCCGTAGGTCTCGGCGCCCAGGACGACGAGGAGCGCGAAGACGATCGTGAGTACGAGCACGCCCTTGTCGTAGAAGTCGAGCGGCCTGAGCAGCATCATCACCACGATCGCGAGGATCAGCTTGAGCAGCCAGGTGCCCAGCAGCACCGCACCCGCCGTCGTCGCCGGAAGACGGGCGGTGAGCAGCACGCCGAGCGCGGTGAAGAGGATGAAGCCGCCGCCCACGGCAGCGCCGATCAGCGCACCCCACACGCCCGGCAGACCGGCGACGAGGCCACCGATCACGGTGGCGACGACCGTCAGCACGATGAGCCCGAGCACGCCGTACCGGACGGCGGCGCGCATCGGCGCGGAGGAATCGGGCAGGGCGGGCAAGGGCTGATCCGGGGAGGTCACGGGAGTCAAGCCTAACGGACCGGTCCCCGGCGCCGGCGTCGCCGGGGACGGCCGGCGTCGTCGTGACGCAGCGACGGCACCGCCGTGACGACCAGCGCGAATACCAGTCCACCCGCCATGAGCAGTACGACGGCCCGCCGGTCGAGCAGCGAGGAACCGACGGCCCCGAACGCAAGCACCCCGACCCACAGGTAGATCAACAGCACCACCCGGCGGTGCGAGTGCCCGATCTGCAGCAGTCGATGGTGCAGGTGCATCTTGTCCGGGCTGAACGGGCTGACCCCGGCCCGGGTGCGCCGGACGACCGCCAGCAGCAGGTCGAGGATGGGGATGAACATGACCGCCCCCACGAGGATCAGCGGGGAGAGCAGGCCGAGCAGGTCGCGGGTGCCGTAGGCCGCCAAGGGGATGCGTCCCGACGCGCTCGTCGAGATCGCCGCCAGCATCAGGCCGATCAGCATCGATCCGGAGTCGCCCATGAAGATCCGGGCCGGCTGGAAGTTGTGCGGCAGGAAGCCGAGGCAGGCTCCCGCGAGGGCCGCGGCGATCAGGGCGGGCGGATACGCCCCCACATCCCCGCCCTGATCGTGCAGCAGCCCGACGGAGAACACACAGATCGCGACGGCCGCGATCAGCCCGAGACCGGCCGCGAGACCGTCGAGACCGTCGACGAAGTTCATCGCGTTGATCATCACCACCGCGACCAGGACGGTGAACAGTCCCGCCTGCAGCTGGTCGAGGATGAGGGTGCTGCCACCGAAGGGCTCGTAGATGACGATCCAGCTCACGCCCATGACGACGAGCACGCCCGCCGCCGTGACCTGCCCGACGAACTTGGTCAGCGCGTCGAGTCCCCAACGGTCGTCGATGATCCCGACGATCACGATGATGGTGCCCGAGACCAGCGCCGCTCCCATGTCGGGGGTGTACTCGAACCCTCGGGTCAGGGCGGGCAGTTGCTGGGCGAACAGCAGGCCCGCCACCAAGCCGAAGTACATTCCGACGCCGCCCAGCCGCGGTGTCGGCTGCACATGCACGTCCCGGTCCCGGGGCACCGCGACGGCGCCGAACCGGATCGCGGCGATCCGCACGGCCCCCGTCGAGAGGAAGGTGACGACCGCGGCGGTGAGGAGCACGAGCAACAGCTCGCGGATGGGCACGCCGGCGCCGCGGCCCGATTGGGCCAGCACCAGGGATGCCGTGTCGGCGACAGTCACTTCGTCCGGTCCCCGCCGTCACTCCCCGCCGGTACGCAGCTGCGCCGGATCCTCGCCCAGCACCTCCGCGATGTCCTCGACCGCCACGGCCCCCTCGCGCAGCACGCGCGGACGATCGGCGGTCAGGTCGACGATGGTGGAGGCGACGGCGTGTTCGGCCGGGCCGCCGTCGAGGTACACGCTGGCCGATCCGCCGAGCTGGGCGCGCGCCTCGTCCACCGTGGTGGCCGGCGGCCGGCCGGAGACGTTCGCGCTCGACACCGCCAGGGGGCCCACCTCGCGCAGCAGCTCGAGCACCACGGGGTGCAGTGGCATGCGCAGCATCACGGTGCCGCGCGTATCCCCCAGGTCCCACGCGAGCGAGGGAGCTTGGTGCACAACAAGACTCAGACCGCCGGGCCAGAACGCGCGGATCAGTTCCCGCGCCTGCGGGCGGACGGTGTTCACCAGGCCGTCGATCGTGTTCCACGACCCGACGAGCACCGGCACCGGCATGTCCCGGCCCCGGCCCTTGGCACGCAGCAGGCCGGTCACCGCATCGCTGTCGAAGGCATCCGCCGCGAGCCCGTACACCGTGTCGGTGGGGACGACGACGAGCCTGCCGGCCTTCAGCGCGCCCTTGGCGGCCGTCAGGCCGGCGGCCCGGGAATCGGGGCTGTTGCAGTCGTAGACAGTGCTCACGGGTTCATCCTTCCACTGCGGCGAACGAGTCCGGCATCACACACCGGACTCCCCCTGCGCTCGGGCACGTCGCGCCTCCACGTCGGTCGGGACCCGGCGGGCGACGACGAACCGCGGCCGCCCCGCCAGATCCGGGTGCTCGGTCACCTCACCGAACACGCGGCGCTGCGCGAACAGCTCCGCGACCAGGGGCCCGTTGGTGTCGTCGTGCTCGATGCCGACCGCACCGCCGATGCGCAGCCACCGGGCGATGTTCGCGACCATCGGTTTGATCACCGACAGCCCGTCCGGGCCGCCGAACAGCGCCGAGTGCGGATCGTGCTCGATCACCTCGGGCGGGAGGTCGGTGCCCTCGGGGATGTAGGGCGGGTTCGACACCACGACGTCGACCCGGCCCTCGAGGGCGGTGAGCAGGTTGCGGTCCGTCACGTCTCCCTGATGCAGGAGGATCGGCGTGTCTCCTGCCGCCGCGCAGCGTTCCGCGTTCCGCCGCGCCCAGGCGAGGGCATGGGGCTCGAGTTCGACCGCGTGCACGATCGCGTCGGGCCGGGCGTGCGCGATCGCCAGCGCGAGGGCGCCCGAGCCGGTGCACAGGTCGAGCACGACCGGCGGATTTTCCTGCAGGCCCTCGAGGTGCGCCAGGGCCCAGGCCAGCAGTAGTTCGGTTTCGGGTCGCGGGACGAAGACGCCGGGACCCACCTCGATGTCGATCTCCCCCATTCCCGTGCTGCCGGTGATGTACTGCAACGGGATCCGCTTGGCGCGCTGCGCGATCATCGCCCGGTACGCGTCGACCATGGCCGGGTCGACGAGCGGCACGAGCCCGAGACGGGTGCGCTCGATGCCGAGCAGGTGCGCGGCGAGCAGTTCGGCGTCCACACGCGGACTGGGGACACCGGCTTCCTCGAGCACCGACACCGCTTCGAGGATCGCCAGGCGCAGGGGTTGACGAGTCACGGCGTACAGACTGCCATGCCGGTCACGCGACGGAAACGGACAGGTCACTCATCGGGTCGGTGTACGGCATGATCGGAATCGTCCGATTCGGACCAGGACTACGGAACTACGGAGAGGATCTTCCTGTGACGAAGTCGAAATTCACGGTTCGGGCAGCGTCCGTCGTCGCATTCGGTGCCGCCGGCGCCCTCGCGGCACCCGGACTCGCGTCCGCGTCGCCGATCGACGTCCAACCCACCCCGCTGCTCTGCAGCTACGTCGCGCCGGTCCACAGCGTGACCGAGACGGACAGCGAGGCCCTCGAGGAGGGTCAGCTGTTCTTCGCGGTCGGCGAGCAGAAGGCGCAGAACGGGCAGCTCAATTGGGTCAACACGGCCACCTGGCAGACCGGGGGCGCCTCGTTGACCGCGTCGCCGCAGAGCAGCGAGGTTCCGGTCGCGCTCCTGAACACGGGGCCCGGCACGGTCGTGTCCGCCGTGTGGGGACCGCACCGGAACGCGAAGGGTGAGAACTGCTTCCTGCTTCCCGGCATCGACATCTCGCAGGTGCCCGGGGACGACGACCCGGGTGACGAGCCCGGCGAGCCCGCTCCGTAACGGACCGGTACCCGGCTCACGCGTCATTCCGCCGTGAGCCGGGCCTCCCGGTCGGCCGTGCCCAGTGCATCGAGCAGGGCGTCCATGTCGCCGTCGAGCACCGCGTCGAGGTTGTGGGCCTTGAAGCCGATGCGGTGATCGGTGATCCGGTTCTCGGGGAAGTTGTAGGTGCGGATGCGTTCGGAGCGGTCCACCGTGCGCACCTGGCTGGCCCGTCCCGCAGACGCCTCCGCCTCGGCGGCCTCCTCCGCCGCCGCCTGCAGCCGCGCGGCGAGGACCTGCATCGCCCGCGCCTTGTTCTGCAGCTGGGACCGCTCGTTCTGGCAGGTGACGACGATGCCCGTGGGCAGGTGCGTGATGCGCACCGCCGAGTCGGTGGTGTTGACGCCCTGACCGCCCTTGCCGGAGGAGCGGTACACGTCGATGCGCAGATCCGACTCGTCGATCTGGACTTGCTCCACCTCGTCCGGCTCGGGATAGATGAACACGCCGGCCGCGGAGGTGTGCACGCGGCCCTGGGACTCGGTGACGGGGACGCGCTGGACACGATGCACCCCGCCCTCGAACTTCAGGCGGGACCAGACACCGTCACGCACATCGCTCTTCGACTTGATCGACAGCGTCGCGTCCTTGTAGCCGCCGAGATCGGAGATGGTCGCGCCGAGGACCTCCACGCGCCAGCCGGCGCGTTCCGCGTACCGGATGTACATGCGGGCGAGGTCGGCGGCGAACAGCGCGGATTCCTCCCCGCCCTCCCCCGACTTGACCTCGAGCACGACGTCGTCCCCGTCGTGCGGGTCGCGGGGGGCGAGCAGGTCGGTGAGGGCCTTGTCGAGCTCGCCGACGCGTTCTTCGAGAGCCGGCACCTCGGCGGCGAACGCGGCGTCGTCCGCGGCCAGTTCCCGCGCGGCCTCGAGATCGTCGCGCGCGGCCCGCAGCTTGGTGTAGGTGGCCATGACGGGAGCGAGCTCGGCGAACCGCTTGCCGACCCTGCGCGCCGCCGCCGGGTCGTTGTGCAGCGCCGGGTCGGACAGCTGCTGCTCGAGTCCGGCGTGTTCGGCCAGGATGTCGTCGATGGCCGACGGCTTGGTCTGCCCCGCCATGTGATTCGCTCCACTCGTCCGTCGTGGCGGCCCGTGCCGCGCACGGATCCGGAGAAAAAAAGCCGACGCCCGGCCTGTGACTGAGACAGAACCGGGCGTCGGCGAGACAGCTACTGGTCGGCAGCGGCCTTCTTGGAGGCGCGCTTGCCGTAGCGAGCCTCGAAGCGGGCGACGCGTCCGCCGGTGTCGAGGATCTTCTGCTTGCCCGTGTAGAACGGGTGGCACTGCGAGCAGACCTCGACGGTGATCCGTCCCGACTCCGCGGTGCTGCGCGTCTCGAACGTGTTCCCGCAACCGCAGACGACGGTGGTCGTCCCGTAGTTGGGGTGGATTCCTGCCTTCATGGTGTCCCTTTCGTGGCCGCCGGGTCGCCTCCGCGGATCGAAGACGTGAACCGGGACCGGACTGAGCTGTTCGATTATGCCAAACGCAGGCCCGGGACGAGAAATTCCGTCCCGGGCATGCGCCGCCGCGGCCGCGGCGATCAGTCGTCGAGTGCTCCCGGCGCCGTCTTCGACACCTGCAGGAGGAACTCGATGTTGCTCTTGCTCTTCTTGAGCCGGTCGATGAGCAGATCGATGGCCTGGTGCGAGTCCAGGCCGGAGAGCACGCGGCGCAGCTTGTGCACCACCGCGAACTCGTCGGGGCTCATCAGCAGCTCGTCCTTGCGCGTGCCGGAGGGGTTGACGTCCACCGCCGGGAACACGCGTCGCTCGGCGATCTTGCGATCGAGCTTGAGCTCGGCGTTGCCGGTGCCCTTGAACTCCTCGAAGATCACCGTGTCGCCCGTCGAACCCGTCTCCACCATGGCCGTGGCGATGATGGTGAGCGAGCCGCCGTTCTCGATGTTGCGAGCCGCGCCCAGGAACCGCTTCGGCGGGTACAGGGCGGTCGAGTCGACACCACCGGAGAGGATGCGGCCCGACGCCGGCGACGAGTTGTTGTACGCGCGGCCGAGGCGGGTGATCGAGTCGAGCAGGACGACGACGTCGCGGCCCTGCTCGACGAGCCGCTTGGCACGCTCGATGGCCAGCTCGGCGACGGACGTGTGGTCCGACGGCGGCCGGTCGAAGGTCGAGGCGATGACCTCGCCCTTGACCGAACGCTGCATGTCGGTGACCTCTTCGGGCCGCTCGTCCACCAGCACGACCATCAGGTAGCACTCGGGATTGTTGGTCGTGATCGCGTTCGCGATGTCCTGCATCACCGTCGTCTTGCCGGCCTTCGGCGGCGAGACGATCAGGGCACGCTGGCCCTTGCCGATCGGCATGATCAGGTCGATCACGCGGGTGGTGAGGATGTTCGGGGTGGTCTCGAGCCGCAGCCGCTGGTTCGGGTACAGCGGGGTGAGCTTGTTGAACTCCGGGCGGCGCTTGGCGGCCTCGACGTCGCCGCCGTTGACCGTGTCGAGCCGGACCAGCGGGTTGAACTTCTGCCGCTGGTTGCCCTGCTCCCCCTCACGCGGCACGCGGACCGCGCCGGTGATGGCGTCGCCGCGGCGCAGGCCGTTCTTGCGCACCATGTTCATCGAGACGTACACGTCGTTGGGACCGGCCAGGTACCCGGAGGTCCGGACGAACGCGTAGTTGTCCAGGACGTCGAGGATTCCGGCGACCGGCTGCAGGACGTCGTCCTCGCGGATCTCGGGCTCGCGGGTGTCCCCGCCGGCCTCGCCGCGGTCGCGTCCGCGACGACGCTCCCGGAAGCGCCGGCCGCGGCGTCCGCGGCCGTCCTCGTCGTCGTCGCCACCCCGGCCGTCGCGGCCGTCCTGACGGGGACCCTGACCACGGTCCTCGCGGCGGCGTTCGCCCTGGTCACGCTGGCCGTCGCGCTGACCGCGCTCGCGGCGACCGCCGTCGGACGGTTCGGCCTTCTCCTCGGCGCGCGGCTTCTCGTCGGCTCGTGCCTCGGCGGCGTCCTTGGGGGCCTCGGTGGTGGCCGTCTCGGCGGCCTGGTCGCCACCTCGGCGACCGCGACGCTGACGACCCCGGCGGCCACCCTCGGCCTCGCCCTCGGCGGGCTGTTCCGCCGCGGCAGGCCGTTCGGGCGACGTCGTCGCAGCGGGCTGCGCCTGCGCCGACTCGGCGGCGGAGGCGGCAGTGTCCGCAGAGGCGGCGGTGTCGGCGCCGGCCCCGTCCTGGGCGGCACCACGGGCGCGACGAGTCCGGGCGGTCCGGGCGGGCTGTTCCGGCGCAGGAGCCGGCTCGGCGGCTCCGCCGCTCTGCCGCTCCTTGATCGCGGCGATGAGATCGCCCTTACGCATCCCGGAGGTTCCCTTGATGCCGAGTTCGGCCGCGAGGGTCCGCAGCTCGGCCAGCACCATGCCGGAGAGACCGGCACCACGCCGGCCGGCACGCGGTGCAGTCTGTGCAGGATCGGTGGCCTGCGCTCCCGCGGACGAATCCGTGGTATCGAGAACAGGCGTAGCGATCAGGTCCGTATCTGTCACGGAGATCCTTTCCTTCCCTCACTCGCGCCACGCAGAGTCGAGGGTTCGTTCCGCAGATCTGGCATCGATCTGGGATTGCCGTACGTGTTCACGGATCGAACGGTCGGCACGCCCGCCATCACGCCATCCTCCGGCAGATGCGGTCGGTCCGTCTCCCCGAAACGATGTCAGGAGAGGATCGATCCAGGATCGATCGCCCCGATGAATCTGGAGTGAATGCCCTGGAAAGCCAGCGACGGAAACGCACGACGTGCGGACTAAGCACAGAATAGCGACGAACTGTACGTTGAGCAAGGAGAACCCCCGGCCGTGTCGCCGGGGGTCGGCTCCCGACTCGACAGGCCCTGGGGCTCGGTCATACGACCTGCACGCCGTCCGCGACGTCGAGTTCGAGCACGGTCATGTCGTCCGCCTCCGCGGCCGCCCGCAGGTCCGCGGGGAGCGGCTCGGTCGTCAGGGCGAGCACCGTGGGACCGGCACCGGAGACCGCGGCGGGAATGCCCGCGGCACGCAGGGTGGCGATCCACTTGGTGGTCAGCGGCAGCGCCGGCGCGCGCTGCGCCTGGTGCAGCAGGTCCTCGGTCGCCGGCATCAGCAGGTCCGGCCGCTCGGTGAGGGCGACGACGGCGAGTGCCGCGCGACTGACGTTGAACGCCGCGTCGCGGTGCGGCACGAGATCCGGGAGCAGGCCGCGGGTGTGGGCGGTGGACGAGCGCGAGGACGGCACCAGCACGACGACCCGTATCGCCGGGTGGACCGCGAGCGGCACCGCGCGGTAGGTGCGTTGTTCGTCGCCGACGACCGACTCGCTCCACGACACGACCGCGCCCCCGAGAATGCTGGCGGAGGCATTGTCCGGGTGGCCCTCGAATTCGGAGGCGAGCTGGACGAGCTGCGACTCGTCGAGCACGCGCTCGGGCGCCACCTTGCGCACGAGCCCGTTGGCGGCCGCCAGACCCCCGACGGCGGCCGACGCCGACGAGCCCAGCCCCCGCGAATGCGGAATTACGTTGCGGCACAACACATCCAGGCCGTCCGCCCACACGCCGGCGGCTTCGAGGCCACGTTCGACCGCCCGCACCACCAGGTGCGACGGCCCCCACGGCACCTCTTCGGCGCCCTCGCCCTCGACGCGCACCTCGAGGCCCGATGCGGTTGTGGTGACGGTGATCTCGTCGTACAACCCGACGGCCAGCCCGAGCGAATCGAAACCCGGTCCCAGATTCGCACTCGAGGCCGGGACCCGGGCGGTCACGGAGATCCCGACGGGCAACGTCTGCGTCATGTCGTCTTTCCCAACGGAGGAGGGCGAGGCGGTCACTAGGCCAGCTCGAGCGCTGCGGCCACCGCGACCGGATCGACCGGGATCGGCTCCACCTGCGGCATCCCGAGCAGTGCCGTGTCGGGGTCCTTCAGACCGTTGCCGGTGACGGTGCACACCACCTTCAGCCCGGAATCGAGCCAGCCCTCCTTGCGGGCGGCGAGCAGTCCGGCGATCGAGGCGGCGGACGCCGGTTCGACGAACACGCCCTCGGTGGCGGCGACGAGCCGGTACGCCTCGAGGATCTCCTCGTCGGTGGCCGCCCGGAACGCACCCCCCGACTCCTCCTTGGCGGTCACGGCGCCGTTCCACGACGCCGGGGCGCCGATCCGGATGGCGGTGGCGATCGTCTCCGGGTCCTTGACGGGGGCACCGTGCACCAGCGGCGCCGCGCCCGCGGCCTGGACACCGAGCATGCGGGGCTTGCGGGTCGTGAGACCGTCCGCGAAGTACTCGGTGTAGCCACGCCAGTAGGCGGTGATGTTGCCGGCGTTGCCGACCGGCAGCACGTGCACGTCGGGTGCGTCGCCGAGCGCGTCGGCGATCTCGAACGCCGCGGTCTTCTGCCCCTCGATGCGCACGGGGTTGACGGAGTTCACCAGGCCGATCGTGGGGAACTCGGCGGTGGTCTTGCGGGCGAGCTCGAGGCAGTCGTCGAAGTTGCCCTGGACCTGGATGATCTTTGCGCCGTACATGACCGCCTGGGCCAGCTTGCCCATCGCGATCTTGCCGTCCGGGACCAGCACCGCGCAGCCCATGCCGGCCTTGACGGCGTACGCGGCCGCGGACGCGGAGGTGTTGCCGGTGGAGGCACACAGCACGGCCTGCTGACCGCGGGCGAGGGCGTCGGTGACGGCCATCGTCATGCCGCGGTCCTTGAACGAACCGGTCGGGTTCAGGCCCTCGACCTTCAGGTGGACCTCGCACCCGGTCAGTTCCGACAGGTGAGCGGCCGGCAGCAGCGGGGTGCCGCCCTCGCGGAGGGTGACGGTCTTCCAGTTGTCACCGATCGGGAGCCGGTCGCGGTACGCCTCGATCAGACCCGGCCACGGGGTGTGCACGGGGGTGGCGGTGTTCTTCTCGGGCGCGCTCATTCGGCGGATCCCTCCAGTCTCAGGACGCTGGTCACAGCGATCACGGATTCGAGTTGGTCGAGCGCTGCGACGGTGTCCGACAGCGCCTTGTCGGTGGCGCAGTGCGTCAGCACCACGAGGCGGGCCCCCTCGCCGGCGCCCTCCTGGCGCACGGCGGCGATACTCACGTCCCGCTTGGCGAACTCGGCGGCCACCGCCGAGAGCACACCCGCCCGGTCCGCGACCTGCAGGTTGACGTAGTAGCGGGTGACGATGTCGCTCATCGGGGCGATCTCGAGGTCCGCGTACCGTGATTCCCGCGGTCCCCGGCCCCCGTGCACCCGGTTGCGGGCAGCCATCACCAGGTCGCCCATCACGGCGGACGCGGTGGGCGAGCCGCCGGCGCCCTGGCCGTAGAACATCAGGCGGCCCGACGCCTCGGCCTCGACGACGACCGCGTTGAAGGCACCGTTGACGGCGGCGAGGGGATGCTCACGCGGCACCAGCGCCGGGTAGACGCGCGCCGAGACCCGGTCCCGGCCGTCGGTGGTGATCCGCTCACAGATGGCCAGCAGCTTGACGGTGCAGTTCAGTGCCCGCGCGGTGGTCAGGTCGGCGGCGGTGATCTTCGAGATGCCCTCGCGGTAGACGTCGCCGGCGGTGACGCGGGTGTGGAACGCGATCGAGGCCAGGATCGCGGCCTTGGACGCGGCGTCGAAGCCCTCCACGTCCGCGGTCGGGTCTGCCTCGGCGTACCCGAGCCGGACCGCCTCGGCGAGCGTCTCGGCGTAGTCGGCACCGGTCTCGTCCATGGCCGAGAGGATGTAGTTGGTGGTGCCGTTGACGATGCCGAGCACCCGGTTCACCCTGTCACCGGCGAGGGACTGGGTCAGGGGCCGGATGACCGGGATGGCGCCGGCGACGGCCGCCTCGAAGTACAGGTCCACGCGCTTGGCCTCGGCGGCCTCGGCGAGTTCGCCGGTGTACTCCGCGAGCAGCGCCTTGTTGGCGGTGACCACGGACTTGCCCGAGTCGAGAGCCGCGCGCACGAGCTTGCGCGGCAGCTCGATGCCGCCGATGACCTCCACCACGATGTCCACGTCGTCGCGGGTGATCAGACCCTCGGCGTCCGTGGTGAGCAGGTCCTGCGGGATGCCGCGGTCGTCGCGGACGGTGCGCACGGCCACCCCCCGCAGCTCGAGCGGCGCACCGATGCGCGCCTCGAGATCGGTGGCATCGTCGCGGATGATGCGCACGACCTCGGCTCCGACGGTGCCGTGCCCGAGCACAGCCACACCGATCGGGCGCTGCCCCGGTTCGCTGGTCACCGCTTCGGTCGTCACTCCGTAACCTCCAAGCTGAGCAGATCTTCCACGGTTTCCCGACGCAGGACGACGCGAGCGGCGCCGTCCTTGACCGCCACGACGGCGGGACGGGGCAGCAGGTTGTACCTGCTGGACATCGAGTAGCAGTATGCACCGGTCGCGGCGACGGCCAACAGGTCGCCGGCTTCGAGGTCGGCGGGCATCCAGGCATCGCGGATGACGATGTCGCCGCTCTCACAGTGCTTGCCGACGACGCGGGACACGACCGGCTCCCCGTCGCCGGCCCGCGACACCAGGCGGGCCTCGTACTCGGCCTGGTACAGCGAGGTGCGGATGTTGTCGCTCATGCCGCCGTCGACGCTGATGTAGCGGCGCACCTGGTGCGCGCCCACCGCGACGTCCTTGATGGTGCCCACCTCGTAGAGGGTCACGGTGCCGGGGCCGGCGATGGCGCGTCCGGGCTCGACGGCGAGGGTCGGCTCGGGCAGGCCGGCGAGGGTGGACTCGGTCTGCACGATGTGCCGCAGCTTGGCGGCGAGTTCCTCCACGGGCGGCGGGTCGTCGCTGGGCACGTAGGAGATGCCGAGGCCGCCGCCGAGGTCCACGATGTTCATCTGCGCGGTCTTGTCGACGCCGAATTCGTCGACGACGTCGCGCAGCAGGCCGATGACCCGGTGCGCCGCGAGTTCGAATCCGTCGACGTCGAAGATCTGCGAGCCGATGTGGCTGTGCAGGCCGACCAGGCGCAGGTGATCGCTCGCGAACACCTTGCGGACGGCGGCCATGGCCACTCCGCCGGCCAGGGACAGGCCGAACTTCTGGTCCTCGTGCGCGGTGGAGATGAACTCGTGGGTGTGCGCCTCGACGCCGACGGTGACGCGGATCAGCACGTCCTGCACCACGTCGAGTTCGCCGGCGAACGCGTCGAGCAGGTCGATCTCCGACATGGAGTCCAGCACGATGTGCCCGACGCCCGCGGCGACCGCGGTCCGCAGCTCGGCCACGGACTTGTTGTTGCCGTGCATGGCGATCTTTCCGGCCGGGAAGCCGGAGCGCAGCGCGACGGCGAGCTCACCGCCGGTCGAGACGTCGAGCGACAGGCCCTCCTGGTCGACCCAGCGCGCGATCTCGGTGCACAGGAACGCCTTCGACGCGTAGTGGACCTTCGCGCCCGGCCCGAACGCGGCCGCGATCTCCCGGCACCGGGAGCGGAAGTCGTCCTCGTCGACGACGAAGAGCGGGGTGCCGTACCGCTCGGCGAGCTCGGTCACGGGCACACCGGCGATCGTCATGACACCGTCGTCGCCGCGCCGGGCGTTGCGGGGCCACACGTTCGGGTGCAGCAGGTTCAGTTCGGCGGCGTTCGCAGGCCGCTCGGTCAGGCCCGGTGCGTGCGGGATCTCGGCGTGCCGGGGACCGGCGGGGTGCGCGTTCACATCCGCTCCGGGGCGCTGACGCCGAGCAGTCCGAGTCCGTTGGCGAGCACCTGGCGGGTCGCCGCGCACAGCGCGAGCCGCGCCGTGTGCAGCGGTCCCGGCTCCTCGTCGCCCTGCGGCAGGATGCGGCACGAGTCGTAGAAGCGGTGGTAGGCGCCGGCGAGTTCTTCGAGGTACCGCGCGACGCGGTGCGGTTCCCGCAGTTCGGCGGCCTTGGCGAGGATGCGCGGGTACTCGCCGATCGTGCGGATCAGCTCACCCTCGCGCTCGTGGTCGAGCAGCGACAGGTCGGCGCCCTCGGCGCCGAGACCGAGCTCCGCGGCGCCGCGCCCGATGGACGAGAGCCGGGCGTGCGCGTATTGGACGTAGTAGACCGGGTTCTCGTTGGTGGTGCTGGCCCACAGCTCGAGGTCGATGTCGATGCTCTGATCCACCGACGAGCGCACCAGCGCGTAGCGGGCCGCGTCGACGCCGATCGCCTCGACCAGGTCGTCGAGGGTGATGACCGTGCCGGCGCGTTTGCTCATCTTCACGGCGACGCCGCCGCGCACGAGGTTGACCATCTGCCCGATCATCACCTCGACGGTGTCCGGGTCGTCGCCGAATGCGGCGGCGGCGGCCTTGAGGCGGCCGATGTAGCCGTGGTGGTCCGCGCCGAGCATGTAGATGCACAGGTCGAAGCCGCGCGCCCGCTTGTCCTGGAAGTAGGCGATGTCCCCGGCGATGTAGGCGGCGTTGCCGTCGCTCTTGATGACGACGCGGTCCTTGTCGTCGCCGAAGTCGGTGCTCTTGAGCCACCAGGCGCCGTCCTGGTGGTAGAGGCTCCCGGAGGTCTTGAGCGTCTCGACGGCCTTCTCCACGGCACCCGACTCGAACAGGGAGTTCTCGTGGAAGTACACGTCGAAGTCGACACCGAACTCGTGCAGGGTGCGCTTGATGTGGGCGAACATCAGGTCCACGCCGATCGAGCGGAACACCTCGTGCCGTTCGGTCTCGGGCAGCGCGAGCGCGTCCGGGCGCTGCTGCAGCACGGCCTGCGCGATGTCGACGATGTACGCACCGGCGTACCCGTCCTCCGGCGCGGGCTGCCCCTGCGCCGCGGCGATGAGCGAGCGGGTGAACCGGTCGATCTGGGCGCCGTGGTCGTTGAAGTAGTACTCGCGGGTGACGTCGCCGCCCTGGGTGGTGAGGATCCGGCCGAGCGCGTCCCCGACCGCGGCCCAGCGGGTGCCGCCGAGGTGGATCGGGCCCGTCGGGTTCGCGGAGACGAACTCGAGGTTGATGCGGGTTCCGGCCAGCGTGTCCGCGTTGCCGTACGCGGCCGCGTGGGTGAGCACCTGGGCGACGATCGCGCCCTGGGCGTCGGCGGCGAGACGGATGTTCAGGAAGCCCGGTCCGGCCACCTCGGCCGACTCGATGCCGTCGGCGGCGGTGAGGGCCTCGGCCAGCCAGCCCGCGAGTTCCCGCGGATTCACGCCGGCCTTCTTCGCGACCTGCATCGCGACGTTGGTCGCGTAGTCGCCGTGCTCCGGGTTGCGGGGCCGCTCGACCGTCAGGGTCGCGGGCAGGACGGACACGTCGAGGTCACGCTCGGCGAGCACCCTCGCAGCGGTTCCGTGGAGCAGTTCGGCAAGGTCGGCAGGAGTCACGGGTCTCTATCCTATTGGCTCCGCCTCCCCCGCCGTGACGCCGGTCCGGCCTGTTGTCGCGGTCACCGCCCGGCCGCCGCGGGGACGTCCGCCCACCGTCCGCCCGTAGAGTTGACAGAGCACGCGCGGACCGAGCGTCGTGCGCCCCTCGTTGTCCATCCGTCGAAAGAGCACCCAACGATGCCCAGCGGTTCGGTAAGTGGCGGTCCCGGCAAGAAGTCCGGTGCCAAGTCTGCGAAGGCGATCAAGGCCGCCCAGAAGAAGAGCGGCGGTCGCGGCCTGCCCAAGCAGCGGCAGATCCCGTGGCTGCTGATCGGTGGGGTGGTCGCGGTGATCGCGCTGGTCGCGGTGATCGCCGCCAGCATCATCCCGAAGTACCAGGACTCCCAGGCGCTGGCGGCGTGGACGCCGTCCGAGTCGAATCAGGATCCGTCGACCGCGATCGAGGGGGTCGTGACGGTCGACTACCCCGCGGGCCAGCACATCGGGTCCACGCAGCGCGTGGCGTACGACCAGACCCCGCCGTTCGGTGGGCCGCACGACGCGATCTGGGCCACGTGCACCGGCACCGTGTACCCGGAGGCGATCCGCACCGAGAACGCCGTGCACTCCCTCGAGCACGGCGCGGTGTGGATCACCTACAACCCCGACCTGGTCGATCAGGCCGGCGTCGATGCGCTCGCGGCGAAGGTGAACGGCAAGTCCTACCTGATGATGTCGCCGTACCCTGGGCTCGACTCCCCCATCGCCCTGCAGTCGTGGGGGCATCAGCTGAAGGTGGACGCCGCCGACGACGAGCGGATCGATCACTTCATCGCGTCGCTGCGGCTCAACCGCTACACCTACCCGGAGGTCGGCGCGAGCTGCTCCACCCTGCCCGGCTCGTTCGACCCGAGCAGCCCCCCGCCGTTCGATCCTTCGACGCCGGGCCCGGACGCGGTGCCGATGGACGGCGGCACGGTGGACGGCACCGAGCAGCTGCCCGCCGACATGCAGGCCCCGGCGGGGAGCTGACGTGACGAGCGACACCGCCACCGCCGGCACGGGCCGGCGCACGACCGGCTTGATCCTGGGCCTGGTCGCCGCCGTCGCGATCGGGTTCCTGCTCGGATTCCTGGCCCGCATCCCGCTCGAGGACTCGCAGCCGGCGACGCCGGGCGCCGGCTCCGTCGACGTCGGGTTCGCACAGGACATGACCGTCCACCACAACCAGGCCGTCGAGATGTCCGCCGTGGCGCTGACGACGTCGGACGACCAGCGGGTCCGCAACCTGGCGTACGACATTCTCACCACCCAGCAGAACCAGGTCGGCCAGATGCAGGGCTGGCTGTCGCTGTGGGGGCAGCCGCTGCTGCCGGCCGGGGACTACATGACGTGGATGACCGAGGACTCCGGCCACAGCCACGGCGACGTGGGCCACGCGGACGGCGCCGCGCACACGGACGGGGCGGGGACCGCCCGGATGCCCGGTATGGCGACGTCCGAGGACCTGGCGAGCCTGCGTGGCGCCACGGGTCCGGAACTCGACGTGCTTTTCCTGCAGTTGATGCTGCGCCACCACGAGGGCGGGCTGCCGATGATGGAGTACGGCGCGCAGTACGCGGGCCAGCCGGCGGTGCGCACCCTGGCGCAGACGATGGTCGACACCCAGACCAGCGAGTCGGAGCTCATGACGGCGATGCTCGCGGAGCGCGGTGCGCAGCCGCTGCCCGTGAACTGACCGATCGGACCCGCACGAGGGGGACGGCCCGTCCGGGCCGTCCCCCTCCGCGTCTACCGGCCGGACCGGCCCCACTCCCAGTCGCGGATGTCGGGCATGTCCTCCCCGTGCGTGCGGATGAACTGGTGGTGCTCGACGAGCCGGTTCTTCAGGTACTCGCGCGCGTACGCGGAGATCGGATGCAGACGGGGCACCCGGTCGACGACGTCCATGGCGAGGTCGAACCGGTCGATCTGGTTGAGCACGCACATGTCGAACGGCGTGGTGGTGGTGCCCTCCTCCTTGTACCCGCGCACATGGATGTTGTCGTGGTTGGTACGCCGGTACGTCAGGCGGTGGATCAGCCACGGGTAGCCGTGGTAGGCGAAGATCACCGGCTTGTCCGTGGTGAACAGCGAGTCGAATTCGCGGTCCGACAGTCCGTGCGGATGCTCCGTGTGGTCCTGCAGCCGCATCAGATCCACGACGTTCACGACGCGGATCTTCAGGTCGGGGAACCATTCGAGCAGGATCTCCACGGCGGCGAGGGTTTCCATGGTGGGCACGTCGCCGGCGCAGCCGAGCACCACGTCGGGTTCGACCCCCTGGTCGGTGCCGGCCCAGTCCCAGATCCCGATTCCCTTGGTGCAGTGCACGATTGCCGCATCCATGTCGAGGTACTGCAGTTGCGGTTGCTTGCCGGCGACGATCACGTTGACGTACTGCCGGGTGCGCAGGCAGTGGTCGGCCACCGACAGCAGGGTGTTCGCGTCCGGCGGCAGGTACACGCGGATGACGTCGGCCTTCTTGTTGACGACGTGGTCGATGAAGCCCGGGTCCTGGTGCGAGAAGCCGTTGTGGTCCTGCCGCCACACGTGCGAGGTGAGCAGGTAGTTCAGCGACGGTATCGGCCGGCGCCAGTCGATGCCGTTGGTGGTGCGCAGCCACTTGGCGTGCTGGTTGAACATCGAGTCGACGATGTGGACGAAGGCCTCGTAGCAGGAGAAGAAGCCGTGCCGGCCGGTGAGCAGATAGCCCTCGAGCCAGCCCTGGCAGGTGTGCTCGGACAGGATCTCCATGACCCGCCCGTCGGGGGCGAGACGGTCGTCGTCGGGCAGGATGCGGGCGTTCCAGGTGCGTGCGGTGGCCTCGAGGACCGGACCGAGCCGGTTGGAGTTGTTCTCGTCCGGTGAGAACACGCGGAAGGTGCTCGTGTTCTCGCGCATGACGTCGCGCAGGAAGGTACCGAGCACGCGGGTCGATTCGACGCTGCCGGTACCGGGCGCCTCGACCGGCACGGCGTAGTCGCGGAAGTCCGGCAACGCCAGGTCTCGTACGAGCGGCCCGCCGTTGGCATGGGGGTTGGCGCTCATCCGCCGCTCCCCCGCCGGGTGCAGGTCGCGGATCGCGGGCACGGGGGCACCGTGGTCGTCGAACAGTTCCTCGGGCCGGTAACTGCGCAGCCACTCCTCGAGAATCTTGCGGTGGCTTTCGTCGTCGCGGGCATTGGCGAAGGGCACCTGGTGCGAGCGCCAGTACCCTTCGACCGGGAGACCGTCGACCTCCTTCGGTCCGGTCCAGCCCTTCGGGGAACGCAGCACGATCATCGGCCAGCGCGGTCGCTCGGTGACCCCGTCGCGGCGGGCGCGGCGCCGGATCTCGAGGATCGCATCGACGCAGTGGTCCAGGGCCGCCGCGAACGCCTGGTGCATGCGCTCGGGATCGGAGCCCTCGACGAATACCGGATCGTGGCCGTAGCCGCGGAGCAGGTGCTCGAGCTCGTCGTGGTCGATGCGGGCGAGGACGGTCGGGTTGGCGATCTTGTACCCGTTCAGGTGCAGGATCGGCAGCACGGCGCCGTCCCGGCGCGGGTCGACGAACTTGGTGGAGTGCCAGCTGGTGGCGAGGGGCCCGGTCTCGGCCTCGCCGTCGCCCACCACGGCAGCGACGATGAGGTCCGGGTTGTCGAAGGCGGCGCCGTAGGCGTGCGACAGGGCGTACCCGAGCTCGCCGCCCTCGTGGATGGACCCGGGTGTCTCGGGGGCGACGTGGCTAGGGATGCCGCCGGGGAACGAGAACTGGGTGAACAGCCGGGCCATGCCGTCCGCATCCTGGGACACGTCGGGGTAGATCTCGCTGTAGGTGCCCTCGAGCCAGGCCGCGGCGACGGGCCCGGGACCGCCGTGCCCGGGACCCATCACGTACATCACGTCCAGCTCGCGGGCGGCGATCGCGCGGTTGAGGTGGGCGTAGACGAAGTTCAGCCCCGGGGTGGTGCCCCAGTGTCCGAGCAGCCGGGGCTTGATGTGCTCGGGACGCAACGGCTCGCGCAGCAGCGGGTTGCCCATGAGGTAGATCTGCCCCACCGACAGGTAGTTCGCGGCTCGCCACCAGGTGTCGAGCGCGGCGAGCTCCTCGCGGCTCAGCGGTCCGGTGCGGGTTGCCGTGTCGGGTCCTGCGTCCACGTACGGTCCTCTCCTGCAGGTGTGTGTCCGGTCTCGTGTCGAGCCTGCCCCGCGCGGATGGCCCGCGCCGGCCGTTCCGGGAAACACTCGCCGAAGAGTTCGTCTCCGGACGGCGCATCCGCGCCTGCCGGATGCCCGGCGAGGCCCCGGAGAAACCCGCTCCGACCAGGCGATGTGGCGTATCGCCGACAATGCGCTACGCTAACTCCCGCCCCACCGCGCAACCGGTGGAGTCCGGAACGCCCTCGTAGCTCAGGGGATAGAGCGCTTGCCTCCGGAGCAAGAAGTCGCAGGTTCGAATCCTGCCGAGGGCACCACGGAACGGCCCCGCGTCGCAGTGCGACGCGGGGCCGTTCCGTTTCCTGCGGTCCGGACTGCCGCAGAGCGGCGTGAGACCATGCGTCACGAAACACAGGCTCCTCACAACGCAGGGTGTGCGCGCCGGCCACGAGCGGAGCTCTCGTGTTCACGGTCCGGTGTCACCGACGGCTGCCCCTCGCGAGGACCCGCACAGCACCAGCGCCGCCGCGCTGAACAGTGACACCGCGGCGGTGACCACGAGCACCGGCCCCAGCCCCAGGGCGGGTATCACGGCACCGGCGAGGGCCGGTGCTGCGACCGAGCTGAGCGCTCCCACGACGAGGCAGGCCGTGAACGCCGCGCCCGCGCGCTCGGGTACCAACTCGGCGGTCCAGACCGCGAGCACCGCGGATCCCGTCATGTACCCCATGCCGAAGATGCACGCCGAGGCCGCGGTCGCGGCCACGGAGCCGTCGGCCAGCCCGAGCAGCGCCAGCGCCGCACCGACCGTCGCGAGGCACAGCGCGGCGACCCGGACGCTGCCCACTCGCTGCGCGAGGGCCCCGGTCGCCACCCCCACCATGCCGGTGAGGCCGACGGCCGCGTAGAGAGCCGGGACGGCGGCCGCCGGGAGGGTGCCGCGGTCCAGGACGTCGGCGGCATAGGTGAAGTAGACGACCACGACCGCGAAGTAGACCACGGAGTAGGCTGCCGGGACCCGCAGCGCTGCCACCAGCGAGGAGGCACCGGGTCGTGCCTCCGGGCGCGGGGCCGGCCCGGTCCGCGGCACCAGGCGCAGGTTCGCCAGGGCCGCGGCCACGGCGGCGAGGGCGATGCCGGCCCACACCAGGCGCCACGAGCCCACCGCGGCCAGGACGGCCAGCCCACCGAGCAGTACCAGTCCGCCGCTGGTGCCGGTGGTGATGATCGCCAACGCTCGGGGTTGCTGCCGCGCGGGCACCGATCGGGTCACGATGTCGGAGTAGGGCGCCCAGACCCAGCCGCCGGCGCTGCCGGCCAGGACGACACCGGCGGCGAGCAGCCCCGGGGACTGCGCGAGGGTCACGATCACCGCCCCCGCGGCGCCGCACACCCCGCCCACGGTCGTCGGAGCGCGCGATCCGTGACGGGCCGCGAGCCGTCCGGCGAGCACCAGGCCGGCCAGGTAGCCCGCGAACGTTGCGCTGGCGATGAGGCCGAGGGCCAGCTCGGAGAGCCGCAGGTCTTCCCGGATGTCGGGCAGCGTCAGGCCGTAGGCGTAGCGGGCCATGCCGAAGGCGACCCCGACCACCGCCGCTCCGGCCAGGCCGATCCGCCCGCCTGGGGAGAGCGTCATGAATTCCCCCGCATGCCGTGGGCCCGGGCTACGTCACGGACCTTCGGCTGACTCCCGGGAGCGTCGACGATCACTGCGTGCATGCACCGACTCTCCCACGGCCGGGTCAACCTCAGTCACCTGCGGCCGACGACCGCGAGACCGGGTATCAGCCCGCCGGATCCTGCTGCGCCGCCGCGGTGATCGGCGCCAGGTCGAAGTAGTCGCGCCAGCCGGCGATCTTGCCGTCGACGACCTCGAAGGCCCCCATCACCGGCAGTTCCACGGTCCGCCCCCCGAGCGTGAACACGTCGACCCGCTCGTTGAGCACCACACCGCCGTGGACGGCCTGGTGCCGGATGCGGAAATCGATGCCGCCGAACGAGGCGACGAACCCGGCGATGAACTCCTCGATCGCCGCGCGCCCACGCACCGGTTCCATCGGAATGTTGTGGTACACGGCGTCGTCGGTGAAGTAGGACGCGAGCACGGCCGGGTCGGGATCGGCCCAGCGGCGGCAGAATTCGGTGACGAGCTCGTCGGGGGTCATACGGTTCCTTCCGTCAGGCCCGGGCGAAACGCGCCGGGTCGGTGCCCGGGACCCGGCGCGCGCGGCCTCGCTCGATGAGGTGCCGCACGTGCGCCGACGCCTCGGACAGCGCCATCTGCTTGCCCGTGGGCGGAGTCTGGTCCCAGGGGCGGTACCACGTCATCCGCTCGGCAGCCTGCCACAGCGTCAGCTCCTCGTCGCCGAAGGCGGCGTACAGGTCGTCGAGGCGTCGTTCGTGGTGCTCGACAAGAGCGCCGGTGCGGGCCGCGAGGTCGTCGATCGGTTGCCGGTGCGCGGGCAGGGTGCGCCGCGCCGGGAGCGTGCCGACGGCGCGCAGCGAGTCGATGAACTCGCCGAGGGCGTCGCGTTCGGCGAGCGGGAAGTCGAAGTCGCCCACGTGCGGGGTCGTGGTGGCGAGGACGTGGTCGCCGCTGAAGAGGATGTCGTGCTCCTCGAGGTAGAAGCAGGCGTGGCCGGGCGTGTGCCCGGGGGTGAACACCGTGCGCAGGGTGCGGCCGGCGAGCGCGATCCGCTCGTCGGTGGCGAGCTTGCGGTCGGGGTGGACGTCGGGCTTGCCGGTCGCGCGTTCCCCGCTCGCCCGCTCGAGATAGGTGACGATCTGCTCGTCCGGGGCGCCGGCGCGGCGCCACTGCTCGGCCTCCCACTCGGCGTTGCCGTCGTCGGAGGTCATGAGGGCGAGCTGGCCGAAGTCGTCCTCGTGCATGCCGACCCAGCAGCCCGACGCCTCCCGGATCCGGCCGGTCAGGCCGACGTGGTCGGGGTGGAAGTGCGTGACGACCACTCCCTCGACGTCCGCGACGGAGGCACCGACGGAAGCGAGACCGTCCTGCAGCGCGGTCCAGGATGTGTCGTCGTTCCAGCCGACGTCGACGAGGACCAGTCCGCGCGGCGACTCCATCGCGTACACCTGGGTGTCGCCGACCGGCAGGTCGCCGACCGGCACGGGGATGCGGAAGATGCCGTCGCCGATGTCGCGGGCGTGGTCCATGGGTCCTCCAGGCACTAGATCGTTAGCTCGTCTATGAACACAAACAGTAAACTATTTGTGTTCGTGCGGCTCGATGATCGCCACGATCGAGCGGATCTCCCCCGCGGGGATGGCGAAGTGCTCGGTGACCGCCACCGTGAGGGCGGTGTCCCCGGCGTCGAGGTCGAGCAGGAACCGCGCGACGACGTTGTCGTCCCATTCGCGGAACGTCAGCTCCCGCACCCGCCGGATCGGGCGGTACTCGGGGCCGTGCTCGAGACGGTCCCGGATCTCGACGCCGGTGTCGCCGGTGCGCACGCCGTTCTCGACCCGCCACGCGTCGGCCGCAAGCCGGACATGCGACGCGTCGTGACTGACGAGGGAACGGATGTAGGAGCGGGCCATCGCGACCCGGGCACTGTCGGTGGGGGCGCCGGCATGCTCGGCGATCGCCGCCATCAGGGCCGGCGCCCAGTCCGGTCGGCAGATCACCAGATCCGGCATGTAGGGGTGGGGGCGGTTGTACTCGAGTTCGCTGCCGTCGATGCGGGCGCAGTACAGCCCCGCCGCCTGCGCGACCCCCACCGGCGCCGCGGAGTCCCACTCCCACTGCCCGCCGGCGTGCACGTACGCGTCGACGTCGCCGCGCACCACGGCCATGGCCTTGGCCCCGGCGGAACCCATCCGCACCACGTCGGCGCCGAGGGCGCGGGCGACGTCCGCGACGAACACCGGCGGCCGGCTCCCGCTGACGACGATGCGGGGCCGTCGGCCGCCCAGCGGCCGCAGTTCGGCACGCCCGACGTCCGCGGTGCCGTAGACGGCGCCCACCGCCGGCTGCGCGACCGCGGCGGCGGTGATGCCGCGGCCGGCCTCCCACAGGGCGATGTGCACGGCCCAGTCCTCGTGGTCCGGCATGCCGTACTCCTTGGATCCGTCGAGGGGGTCGACGATCCACACCCGCTTCGCATGCACCCGAGCCGGGTCGTCGGCGGATTCCTCCGACAGCACCGCGTCGGCGGGGCGTTCGGCGGCGAGCCGGCCGAGGATGAAGGCGTCGGCGGCGCGGTCGCCGTGGCGGCCGAGTTCGCGACCGGTGAGCGCGTCGGCCTCGGCCGCGCGGACGGTCAGCAACAGTTCTCCTGCAGCGGTGGCGATCTCGGTGGCGAGGACGGCGTCATCGGTCATGGGGCCAACAATTCCATGATCAGTCCGGCCTGCGCGACCGGATCGCCGTCCTGGGGCCGCAGCACCAGCTCGGGACCGGTGGGCGGCTCGTAGGGGTCGTCGACGCCGGTGAATCCGGTGATCTCCCCGGCCCGGGCCCGCGCGTACATGCCCTTCGGGTCCCGGGCTTCGCAGTCGGCGAGGGGGGTGTCGACGAACACCTCGAGGAACGGCAGCCCGGCCTGCCGGTGCTGCTCGCGGATCCGGTCGCGGTCGGACCGGTACGGGCTGATGAGCGCGCAGATCGTCACCAGCCCCGCGTCGGCCATCAGCTGTGCCACCGCACCCACCCGACGGACGTTCTCCGCGCGGTCCTGCGGACCGAAACCCAGATCGGAGTTGAGGCCGTGCCGCAGGTTGTCCCCGTCGAGCCGGTAGGCCGGCACTCCGGCCGCGAGCAGACGCCGCTCGAGCGCCGCGGCGACGCTGGACTTGCCCGACGCCGACAGGCCGGTCAGCCACACCGTCGCCCCCCGCGAGAGACGTTCGGCGCGGGTCGCCTCCGCCGCGTGCCACACGACGGGGGCCGCGGCGAGGGTGGGGCCGGTGATCATCCCGGCCGCGACGGTGCTGCCGGTCGCGTCGTCGACGAGCACGAAGCTTCCGGTGGTCCGGTTGCGCCGGTAGGGGTCGAACAGGACGGGGCGGCGAGTCCGCAACTGGACCCGTCCGATCTCGTTGAGCGTCAACGACCGTGCCGTCCCGTCGCGGTGCAGGGTGGTCACGTCGAGCCGGTAGTCGAGCCGGACCACCTGCGCGGCGGTGGCGTTGGTGGTGTGCAGCAGGGTGTAGGTGGCGTCGGGCACGAGGCCGGGGCCCTCGGCGAGCCAGCACACCATCGCGTCGAGCTCGTGCCCGACGAGCGGCCGGTTCCCGGGGCGGCACAGCATGTCGCCGCGTCCCACGTCGAGGTCGTCCTCGAGCTCGAGGCACACGGCGCTGCCCGCGAAGGCGCTCGGCACCGGGTCGCCGCCCGGGCCGTGGACGGCGCGCACCCGCGTGCCGTAGCCCGAGGGCAGCACCAGCACCTCGTCGCCGGGGGCGAAGACCCCGCTCGCGACGGTGCCCGCGTAACCACGGAAGTCGCGGTGCTCGCCGTGACCGGGACGGATCACGTACTGGACGGGGAAGCGCGCGTCGATGAGGTTGCGATCGGAGTCGACGTGCACCTGCTCGAGACGGTGCAGCAGCGAGGCGCCCTCGTACCAGGTCATGACGGTGGTGCGGTGGACGACGTTGTCGCCGAGCAGCGCCGAGACCGGCACGAAGGTCAGGTCGTGGATGTCGAGTTTGGCTGCGAACGTGGAGAATTCGGCACAGATCTCGTCGAAGCGCTGTTGCGACCAGTCGACCAGGTCCATCTTGTTGACGCACAGCACCAGATGGGGGACGCCGAGCAGGCTGGCGAGGAAGGCGTGCCTGCGGGTCTGCTCGACGACCCCCTTGCGGGCGTCGACGAGGATGAGGGCGAGGTCGGCGGTCGAGGCGCCGGTGACCATGTTCCGGGTGTACTGCTCGTGGCCGGGAGTGTCGGCGACGACGAAGGCGCGGTGCGGGGTGCAGAAGTAGCGGTGGGCGACGTCGATGGTGATGCCCTGTTCCCGCTCCGCCCGCAGCCCGTCGGTGAGCAGCGCCAGGTCGGGGGTGTCCATGCCGCGCTCGCGGCTGGTGCGGGCGACGGCGTCGAGCTGATCCTCGGGCACGGCCTTGCAGTCGTGGAGCAGCCGGCCGATCAGCGTGGACTTGCCGTCGTCGACGCTGCCGGCGGTGGCGATGCGCAGCAACCGGGTCATCAGAAGTAGCCCTCCTTCTTGCGGTCTTCCATCCCGGCCTCGGAGATGCGGTCGTCGGCGCGGGTGGCGCCGCGCTCGGTGACGCGGCTGACCGCGACCTCGGCGACGACCTCGTCGGGGGTGGCGGCGGTGGATTCGACGCAGCCCGTGCAGGTGGCGTCGCCGACCGTGCGGAACCGCACCAGCGCCTCACGCGGCTCGTCGCCCGACAGGAGGGTGAGGAACTCGTTGAGCGCCAGCAGCATTCCGTCGCGCTCGACGACGGGTCGCCGATGGGCGTAGTAGAGCGGCGGCAGCTCGACGCGTTCGTCGCGGATGTAGTTCCAGACATCGAGCTCGGTCCAGTTGGACAGCGGGAACACGCGGATGTGCTCGCCGCGACGGTGCCGGCCGTTGTACAGCTGCCACAGCTCGGGGCGCTGCGCCTTCGGGTCCCACTGCCCGAACTCGTCGCGGAAGGAGAACACGCGCTCCTTGGCGCGGGCCTTCTCCTCGTCGCGGCGGGCGCCGCCGAACACCGCGTCGAATCCGCCTTCGCGGAGGGCACGCAGCAACGTCCGGGTCTGCAGCCGGTTACGGCTCGCATGCGGACCGACGTCCTCGACGACCCGGCCGGCGTCGATGTCGTCCTGCACCGACGCGACCAGCAGCCGCACCCGGCGCCGGGCCGCCTCGGCGTCGCGGTAGGCGAGGACCTCGGGGAAGTTGTGGCCGGTGTCGATGTGCAGCACGGGGAACGGGATCGGCGCCGGCCAGAACGCCTTGGCCGCCACGTGCAGCATCACCGCCGAGTCCTTGCCGCCGGAGAAGAGCACCACGGGACGCTCGAAGGTGGCCGCGACCTCCCGGAAGATGTGCACGGACTCGGCCTCGAGGGCGCGCAGCAGGGGCAGTTCGTACGACGGCGTGAGGGTCATCGGGGCTCCAGCTCACGAGCGCCGGTCCAAATATGTACCGGCTCGGTCGAAAGGTTCGCCCCGAACGATAGAACGAGTTTCAGTTCCGGGTCAACGCCCCCGCTGGGCGGCTGCGCCGCCGGTGTGTCGTTTGGGCGGCGGGGACAGCCCAAAGGACGCACCGGCGGCGGCCTCGGCCGTCATCGGGGCGGGCGACGCCCGCCGAGTTCGCGCGTGACGGCTTCGGCGGTGGCCACGAGCGCCACCCCGCGCCGGGCGATCTCCCGATTGGTCAGCGTCGCACCCACGTGGAGGGTGAGCACCACCGACTGCCGCCCGTCCGCGTCGTGGACGGGGGCGGCGAGCAGGTTCACCGGGTGCTCGGCATCGTCCGGTTCCGCCCCGGCCAGCAGCACGCGCTCCCCCAGGCTGGACACCATCTCCCCCAGCAGTTCGCGCAGCTCCGCCGGCAGGTCGTGCGCCGCCACCCCCGCCATCAGCGCATGCAACCGCCGGCCACCGGCCGTGAGCGACTCGACCAGGTACCCGGCGGCGCGGCACTCGTCGACCACGTCACGCAGGCGGTCCCGGTCCAGCCGCACCGGAAGCGTCGGTTCCCGTGCGAGCCACTGCTCGAGCCGCTCGTCGGAGTCCCACAGCACGTACATCAACCCGACCGGCGGCGCGAACGGATACACCTCCCCCACCCTCGCCCCGGCGCCGGCCGGATCGGGCCCGGCGACGTCGAGGACGGCGATGCGGTCGCCCACGACGGCCGACGCGGCGCAGGTGGCGCCGAACTCGGCGCCGAGCGCGGCCAGGTGCCGGTGGGTGACGGGACCGACGGCGAAGCCGCGCTGCGCAGCCCGGCCCGCGACGATCAGCGCGGGACCGAGCCCGTACGACCGGTCTGCGGGATGACGCATCAGGTAGCCGGCGTCCGTCAGGGCGGTCAGGATGCCCAGGCACGTCGGCTTGCTCATCCCCAGCCGGCGCGCCAGCTCGGAGAGCCCGAACCGGGCCTCCGGATGCGCCACCAGGTGGTCCAGGACCTGCACGACCCGCTCGGTCGGTGGCGAACGCCGCGCGGTCGACGGCGCGGGGGCCTCGGTCATTGACGCCTCCTTGGAACACGTTCTATCGTCGCTGCACCAGGAGCCTACCGCACCGGTACATATTTGAACCGCAAGGAGATCGTGTGCTCACCGATCCGCTCACGTCCGCCATCACCGAGGCCGAAAAGCTCGTCGCGACGGCGCCGCACATCCGCACCGAGCAGGACCTGATCGAGGGGTACCGCTACCTCGCCGGCGGGATCGCCGCATGCGTGCACTCGGCGTGGGCCGTCGAGGCGTCCCATCCCACGTTCGTCACCGGCACGGGCCCCTACACGAAGATGGGGCTCGACAACCCCGACACCCTCTACTGGGGTGCGCGCATCCGCGACGACGCCGAGTACGTCGTCACCGGCCGTCGCGGCACGACCTGCGACCTGAGCTTCCAGGTGCTCGCCGGCAACTACACCGACGCCCAGGTGCCCGGCAACGTCACCGCATTCGACGACCGCGAACTGCACGTCGCCGACGACGGCACCTTCGAGGCGCGGTTCGGCCCCGGGCCCGCCGACCCCGCGAACAACTACTTCACCCTCACCCCCGGTTCGTCGCAGCTCGTCGTGCGAGAGGTCTACAGCGACTGGTCCCAGCGGCGCGGCACCCTGCGCATCGACCGGGTCGATGCGCTCGGCACCCCGCCGCCCGAACCGACGCACGACGATGCCGCCGCCCGCTACCGGCGCGCCGGGAAAGCGCTGGTGTCGCGGGTGCAGACGTGGCTGCAGTTCCCGCAGTGGTTCTACCTCGACCTGCCGGTCAACACGGTCACCGCTCCGCGGCCGACGCCTGGTGGCCTGGCCACGCAGTACTCGTCCGTCGGGCACTTCGATCTGGGCGACGACGAGGCGATGATCCTCACCGTCCCCGCCTCCGACGCGCCCTACCAGGGCTTCCAGCTGGGCAGCCTCTGGTACATCTCCCTGGACTACGTCCACCACCAGACGTCGCTGAACAACGCGCAGGCCCAAGTGGATCCGGACGGGATGATCCGCATGGTCGTCTCCGCCCGCAACCCCGGCGTCGCCAACTGGGTCGAGACCCTGGGCCGCAGCCGCGGGTTCCTGCAGTTCCGCTGGCAACGGCTCGCCCGCGAACTCACGGCCGCGGACAGCCCCACCGCCGAGGTGGTCCCGTTCGACGACGTGCCGGCCGCACTGCCGTTCCTCGACCACAACCGCGTCACGCCGGAGCAGTGGTCCGGGCGGATTGCCGCCCGCCAGACCGCGATCGCCGACCGGATGCTCGGGTGAGCGCCGTGACCACCCCGAACCCCCTGCTCGCCGGACAGGTCGTCGTGGTCAGCGGTGTCGGGCCGGGACTCGGCCGCACTCTCGCGGTGCGGTGCGCCGAGCACGGGGCCGACGTCGTCCTCGCCGCCCGAACGACCGCCCGCCTCGAGGACGTCGCGGCCGAGGTCACGGCCCGGGGCCGACGGGCCCTGGCGGTCCCGACCGACATCGCCGACACCGACTCCGCGTCCCGGCTCGTCGAGACGACCCTCCGCGAGTTCGGCCGGGTGGACACGCTGGTCAACAACGCGTTCTCGGTGCCCTCGATGAAGCCGCTGGCCCGCACCGACTTCCAGCAGATCCGCGACAGCATCGAACTCACCGTCCTCGGGACGCTGCGCCTGACGCAGTTGTTCACCGAGGCCCTGGCCGGGACGAAGGGCTCGGTGGTGAACATCAATTCGATGGTGCTGCGGCATTCGCAGGAGCGCTACGGCAGTTACAAGCTCGCCAAGTCCGCCCTGCTGGCGATGTCGCAGTCCCTCGCCACCGAACTGGGCCCCCAGGGCATCCGCGTCAATTCCGTTGCCCCCGGTTATATCTGGGGTGAGACGCTGAAGGGCTACTTCGAGCACCAGGCGGACAAGTACGGCACCACCGTCGAGCAGATCTATCAGCACACCGCGGCCGGCACCGATCTCGGGCGTCTGCCCACCACCGAGGATGTGGCCGACACCGTGATCTTCCTCGCCTCCCCCCTGGCCCGGGCCGTCACCGGCCAGTGCCTGGACGTGAACTGCGGCGAATACCACCACTGAAGCCGTGCGCGGTTTCGGTAGCCACTGCTACCGAAACCGCGCACGGGGATCGGAGATCCATGACCGAGCGCACCAGCGTCGGCACCGTCGAGGACCTGCACGCCTCCGCGACCCGGCTGACCGGCCTGACCGACTTCGGCGACGACGACTACACCGACGCCCTCGGCGTCCTGCTCGACTCGTATGCGCGCGACGAGCAGCTCACCCCGCTGGGCAGCAAGATGTCGCGGGTGTTCCTGCGCGGCGCCCTCGTCGCCCGCCTGCTGAGCGAGGCGGCCTGGCGTGCCCACCCCGAACACGCCGACGTGACGATCGAGCGCCCGATCTTCGTCACCGGGCTGCCCCGCACCGGCACCACCGCCCTGCACCGCCTGCTCACCGCCGACCCCGCCCACCAGGGACTCGAGATGTGGCTGACGGAGATGCCGCAGCCCCGGCCCCCGCGCGAGACGTGGCCCCAGAACCCGGCGTTCGCCGCGCTCGAAGCGGGATTCGCGCAGCATCACGTCGAGCACCCCGAGTTCATGGGCGTGCACTACATGTCCGCGGGCGAGGTCGAGGAGTGCTGGCAGCTGCTGCGACAGTCCTTCCGGTCGGTGTCGTACGAATGCCTCGCGCATCTGCCCACCTACTCGCGGTGGCTCGCGCAGCAGGACTGGACCGGCGCGTACGCCCGGCACCGCAGGAACCTGCAGCTGATCGGGCTGCCGGACGCCGACAAGCGCTGGGTCCTGAAGAACCCGAGCCACCTGTTCGCCCTCGACGAACTGCTCACCGTCTACCCCGACGCGCTGATCGTCGTCACCCACCGCGACCCGCGCACCGTGATCCCGTCGGTGTGCAGCCTGGCCGCGCACGCCACCGACGGCTGGTCGCACACCTTCCGCGGCGAGCGCATCGGGCGCAGCCAGCTCGAGCTGTGGGCGCGCGGGTTCGACACCTTCGAGGCGGCCCGGCGCCGGCACGACCCGGACCGGTTCGTCGACGTGGACTACCGCGACTTCGTCGCCGATCCCCTCGGCACGGTGGGCGCGGTCTACGACCGGCTCGGCATCCGGCTCACCGCCGGCGCCGAGCAGGCGATGGCCGCGCTGCACGCCGAGAGCCGCAGCGGGGATCGCCGGCCGGCGCACCGCTACCGGCTCGAGGACTTCGGGTTGAGCGCGGCCGAGGTGGACGAACGATTCGGGGACTACGCCTGCCGCTGACCGACGGCGACCGCCGCGCCGGCGAGGACGTCGAGCAGCGGGAACAGCGCCGCGGCGATCAGGTCCCCGGTCTCGACGAACACCGGCGCGGACAGGCCGATCGGGTCGGGAATGTTCGGGGTCCGGGCCGCGCCGCTCGGATCCCGGCAGGCATCGAGCCGCGCGACCGTCGCCGCGCCGGTGACGGTCGCGATGCGGTGCGCCTCGGTGAGGGTGAACGACTTCGCCGCGGCGCCGGCGACCAGGCCGGACACGCGGTCGCGCTGCTCCTCGCTCATGGTCAGGACCAGGTCGGCGCCGTCGACCATCGCGGCGGTCACCCGGCGGGCGCGGAAATCGCTCGCATCCGCACCGAGTCCGGCGATGACCGCGGCCGCCCGCGGCTCGACGGGATACCCGACGAGGGCCCGGGTGCCGGCGCTCTCGGCGGTCAGGTCGGCCCACCCGGACTCGCACGCGTACGCCCGCGTCAGCCGCTCCGCGATCACGGACCGGCAGACGTTGCCGCTGCAGACGAACAGGATGTGCACGCGCGCACTCTAGCCGTCGCGAATCGAGCGGCGGGCGGCCACATTTGGATGTCCTCGCGGGTTCATGCGACGTTGTTCCGGCCGTTGCGTGTCGTTCACCCTCGGCGGCCGGCCGCGCGGGGCGCGGAAGCTGTGTCCGCGTCACCTCCACGCGGCACCACGTGGGATGATCGACGTATGCCCGCACCGCTACCGCTCGATCCGATCGCCGAGGCCCACCGCCAGTGGACGGCCCACGGCTGGGGCGAGGTCGCGGACGGCATGGCCGCGGTGACCTCGGTGATGCGCGCGCAGCAGATCATGATGGCGCGGGTCGAGGAGGTCCTCAAACCGTTCGGGCTCACCTTCGCCCGGTACGAGCTGCTGACGCTGCTGCATTTCACCCGGACCGGGGCGCTGCCGATGGCGAAGGCCAGCGCCCGCCTGCAGGTCCACCCGACCAGCGTCACGAACGCCGTCGACCGGCTCGAGACCGCCGGTCTGGTGCGCCGCACCCCGCACCCGAGCGACCGTCGCGCGACGTTGGTGGAACTGACCGACGAGGGACGCGCGCTGGCCGTCGCGACCACCGAGAAGCTCAACGCCGAGGTGTTCGCGCGCCCCGGCGTGCCCGACGATCAGCTCGAGACGCTGCTGCGCATCCTGGCGGGCCTGCGCCACGACGCCGGCGACTTCGACACCGGCGGCGAGCCCAGCCGCTGGTGAAACACACCGGGGCCGTTCCGCACGAGTGCGGAACGGCCCCGGTGTGTTTCGGACGATCAGGCGTGCTCGAACTTCGGTGCACGCTTCTCGACGAACGCGGCCATGCCTTCCTTCTGGTCGGCGGTGGCGAACGTCGAGTGGAACACCCGGCGTTCGAACTTCACGCCCTCGGCGAGGGTGGTCTCGAAGGACCGGTTCACCGCTTCCTTGGCCATCATCGCGACGGGCAGCGACATCGACGCGATCGTGGTCGCGGCCTCGAGCGCCACGTCGAACAGTTCCGCGGCCGGCACGACGCGCGAGACCAGGCCCGCCCGCTCGGCCTCCTCGGCGTCCATGTTCCGGCCGGTCAGGCACATGTCCATCGCCTTGGCCTTGCCCACGGCGCGGGTGAGCCGCTGCGAGCCGCCGATGCCGGGGATGACGCCGAGCTTGATCTCGGGCTGGCCGAACTTGGCGGTGTCCGAGGCGATGATGAAGTCGCACAGCATCGCCAGTTCGCAGCCGCCGCCGAGGGCGTACCCGGAGACGGCGGCGACGATCGGCTTCCGGATCGACGAGAGCCGATCCCACTGGGAGAACAGATCTTCCGCGTACACCTCGGAGAACGTCTTCGGCGCCATCTCCTTGATGTCCGCGCCCGCGGCGAACGCCTTCTCGGATCCGGTGAGCAGGATGGCACCGATGCCGGCGTCGGCGTCGAGTTCCTCGACGGCCGCCACCACCTCGCGCATCAGCTGGCTGTTGAGGGCGTTGAGCGCCTTGGGCCGGTTGAGCGTGATGATGCCGACGCGGTCCTTGCGGTCGAGCAGGATCGTCTCGAAGTCCGTCACTGGGTTTCCTGTTCTGTCGAGCGGTTGCGGATCTCGGTGATGATGGCCGAGAAGTCCAGCCCGCCGCCACCCGAGGTGTTGAACCGGTGGTAGATCTCCGCGGCCCGCAGACCCAACTCGGCGTCGACGTTGTTGGCGCGCAACGCATTCGCGGCCAGGCCGAGGTCCTTGTCCATGAGCGCGGCGGCGAACCCGGGCTGGTAGTCGTTGTTGGCGGGGGTGGTGGGCACCGGGCCGGGCACCGGGCAGTTGCTGGTCAGCGCCCAGCACTGGCCGGAGGCGTTGGACGCGACGTCGAAGAGGGCCTGGTTGGTCAGGCCGAGCTTCTCACCGAGGACGAAGGCCTCGCTGATCGCGATCATCGACACGCCGAGGATCATGTTGTTGCAGATCTTGGCGGCCTGGCCGACGCCGGACCCGCCGCAGTGCACGACCTTGCGGCCCATGACCTCGAGCAGCGGCTTCGCGGCCTCGAAGTCCTCCTCCGACCCGCCGACCATGAAGGCCAGGGTGCCGGCGGCGGCGCCCGCGACACCGCCGGAGACGGGCGCGTCGATCGCGCGGTGCCCGGCCTGCACCGCCTTCTCGTGGGCGGCGCGGGCGTCGGCGACGTCGATGGTGGAGCTGTCGACGAACAGGGTGTTCGGCCGAGCGGCCGACAGGACCTCGTCGTACAGCTTCAGCACGAGGGCACCGTTGGGCAGCATGGTGATCACGACGTCGGCGTCGCGGACCGCGTCGGTCGCGGACTCGACGATCGTGAGTCCGTCGGCGCGGCCCTGTTCCTGGGCGGCGGGCACCGGGTCGTAGCCGGTGACCGGGTAGCCGGCCTTGACGAGGTTCGCGGCCATCGGCCCGCCCATGTGGCCGAGACCGAGGAAGGCGACGTTCGGCAGAGTGCTCATGTCAGGCGGTTTCCTTCTCGGGTGCGGCGAGGCCGAGTTCGAGCTCGCCGAGGGGCTGGAAGTACGCGTCGACGTCGGCGTCGGTGACGTCGGCGAGGGTCGCCGGCGACCACGCCGGGTTGCGGTCCTTGTCGACCACCTGCGCGCGGATGCCCTCGACGAGATCGTGCGAGCGCAGAGACGCCAGCGAGACCCGGTACTCCTCGTTCAGCACCTCTTCGAGGCTGCCGAGTTCGCGGGCGTGCCGCACCGAGCGCAGGGTCGCCTTCAGCGCGACGGGCGACTTGCCGAGGATCTGCTCGGCGGCCGCGTGGGCCTCGGGCTCCTCTGCGGCCTGCAGGCGGGCGACGATCTCCTCGACGGTCGGCGCGGAGTAGGCGGCGTCGATCCAGGAGCGCTGCGCGAGCAGCGGCGACTCCGGGGCCGGTCGGGCGAATTCGGCGAGCGCCTCGTCGACCGTGCCGGATTCGAGGGCGGCGACGAACTTGTCGAGCGCCTCGGACGGCACGAAATGGTCGGCGAAACCGAGGGCTATGGCGTCGCCGGCCTTCATGCGACCGGTGGTCAGCGCGAGGTGGGTGCCGAGCTCGCCCGGGGCGCGCGAGAGCAGCCAGGTGCCGCCCACGTCGGGGACGAAGCCGATGCCCACCTCGGGCATCGCGATCGTGGAGCGTTCGGTGACGATCCGGACGTTGCCGTGGGCGGCGATCCCGACGCCGCCGCCCATGACGATGCCGTCCATGATCGCGACGTACGGCTTCGGGTAGCGGCCGATGGCGGCGTTGAGGATGTACTCGTCGCGCCAGAAGTCCTGCGAGCCGGTGCCGCCGTCGCGGGCGTCGTGGTAGATCGAGACGATGTCGCCGCCGGCGCACAGGCCGCGCTCCCCCGCCCCGTCCACGACGACCGCGCGGACCGAGTCGTCCCCGGCCCACTCGTCGAGCGCGGCGGCCATCGCCTTCACCATGTCGTAGTTCAGGGCGTTGATGGCCTTGGGCCGGTTGAGGGTGATCCGGCCGATGCCGCCGGAGACCCGGACGAGGACGTCTTCCGTCTCGGTCATTTCGCTCCGTTCTGCGCCGCGGCCACCACGCTGCGCGCGACGACCACCCGCATGATCTCGTTGGTTCCTTCGAGGATCTGGTGTACGCGCAGATCCCGCACGATCTTCTCGAGTCCGTACTCGGCAAGATAGCCGTAACCACCGTGCAGTTGCAGCGCGTCGTTGGCGACGTCGAAGCAGGCGTCGGTGGCGAACCGCTTCGCCATCGCGCACAGCTCGACGACGTCGTCGGCACCCCGGTCGAGGGCGTCGGCGGCGCGCCAGAGCAGCGTGCGGGAGGCCTCGATGCCGGTGCGCATGTCGGCGAGCCGGAACTGCAGGGCCTGCGAGTCGAGCAGCCGCTCGCCGAACGCCTTGCGCTCGGCGAGATATCCGACGGTCTTGTCGAGCGCGGCCTGGGCGCCACCGACCGAGCACGCGGCGATGTTGAGCCGGCCGCCGTTGAGCCCGTGCATGGCGATGCGGAAGCCGCTGCCCTCCTCGCCGAGAAGGTTCTCGGCGGGCACGCGGGCGCCGTCGAAGATCACCTGACGGGTGGGCTGGGCGTTCCAGCCCATCTTCTTCTCGTTGGCACCGAAGGACAGCCCGGGGGTGTCCTTCGGGACGATGATCGCGGAGATGCCGCGCGGGCCGGGCTCACCGGTGCGGGCCATCACCACGTACACGTCCGACGTGCCGGCGCCGGAAATGAACTGCTTGCCGCCGGTCAGGACGTACTCGTCGCCGTCGCGGACGGCCCTGGTGCTCAGGGCCGCCGCGTCGGAGCCGGCGCCGGGCTCGGTCAGGCAGTAGCTGGCGAGCTGGTCCATCGTGCACAGTCCGGGGACCCAGCGGCGGCGCTGCTCGTCGTTGCCGAACCGGTCGATCATCCACGTGACCATGTTGTGGATGGAGATGTACGCGGCGATCGACGGGCAGCCCTTGGCGAGTTCCTCGAAGATCCGGACGGAGTCGAGACGGCGCAGGCCCGACCCGCCGACGTCCTCGCGGACGTAGATGCCGCCCATGCCGAGCGCCGCGGCCTTGCGCAGGACGTCGACCGGGAAGTGCTTGTTCTGGTCCCATTCGACCGCGTTCAGGGCGAGGAACTCGGCGGCGAAGTCGCGGGCGGTGTCGCGGATCGCCCGGTCGTCGTCGGTGAGGGTGAACATCTGCTACCTCTGCCTAGTCCATCGTCGGGATGACGAAGTGATCCGCGTGCTCCTTGACGCCGGAGAACCAGCGCTGGGTGACCGTCTTGGTCTTGGTGTAGAAGCGGATCGAGTCCGGTCCGTGCTGGTTGAGGTCGCCGAAGCCGGACCGCTTCCAGCCGCCGAAGGTGTGGTACGCGATCGGCACCGGGATGGGCACGTTCACGCCGACCATGCCGACGTTGACACGGTTGGTGAAGTCGCGGGCGGTGTCGCCGTCGCGGGTGAAGATCGCCACGCCGTTGCCGTACTCGTGCTCCGAGGGCAGCCGCAGGGCCTCCTCGTAGTCGTGCGCGCGGACGACGATCACGACGGGGCCGAAGATCTCCTCGCGGTAGATCTTCATCTCGGGGGTGACGTTGTCGAACAGGGTGGCGCCGGAGAAGAAGCCGTTCTCGTGGCCCTCGAGCACGAAGTCGCGCCCGTCGACGACGAGCTGCGCGCCCTCGTCGATGCCGGACTGGATGTAGTCGTGCACCCGCTGGCGCGCCTCGGCGGTGACCAGCGGGCCGAAGTCGGCGTTCGGGTCGTCACTGCGGCCGACCTTCAGCTTTCCGACGCGTTCGGTGAGCTTGGCGACGAGCGCATCGGCGGCCTCCTCGCCGACCGGCACGGCGACGGAGATCGCCATGCAGCGCTCACCGGCGGAGCCGTAGCCGGCGCCGACGAGGGCGTCCGCCACCTGGTCCATGTCGGCGTCGGGCATGACGATCGCGTGGTTCTTGGCGCCGCCGAAGCACTGGGCGCGCTTGCCGTGGGCGGCGGCGGTCTCGTAGATGTACTGGGCGATCGGGGTGGAGCCGACGAAGCCGACGGCCTTGATGCGCTCGTCTGTGAGCAGCACGTCGACGACGGTCTTGTCGCCGTTGACGACGTTGAACACGCCGGCGGGCAGCCCGGCCTCGATGAACAGCTCGGCCAGGCGCAGCGGCACGGACGGGTCGCGCTCGGAAGGCTTGAGCACGAACGCGTTTCCGCACGCGATGGCCGGGCCGGCCTTCCACAGCGGGATCATCGCGGGGAAGTTGAACGGGGTGATGCCGGCGACGACGCCGAGCGGCTGGCGCATCGAGTAGACGTCGATGCCGGTGCCGGCGGAGTCGGTGAACTCGCCCTTGAGCAGGTGCGGGATGCCGGTGGCGAACTCGATCACCTCGAGGCCGCGCTGGATGTCGCCCTTGGCGTCGGCGACGGTCTTGCCGTGCTCGGAGGACAGCAACCGGGCCAGGTTCTCCATGTCGTCCTGCACGAGCTGCAGGAACTTCATCAGCACCCGGGCGCGCTTCTGCGGGTTGAACGCCGCCCATTCCTTCTGCGCCTCGACGGCGTTCGCGATGACGGCCTCGGTCTCGGCGACGTCGGCGAGGGGAACGCGGGCCTGCACCTCACCGGTGTTGGGGTCGAAGACGTCGGCGAACCGGTCGGAGGCGCCGGGGATGTGCTTGCCCCCGACGAAGTGGGTGAGTTCTCGAACGCTCATGTCCGGATCCGTCCTAACTGGTCGAATTCTGGTGTTTCGGTGGGATGATCGGGGGCAGCGGGCGGCACCCCCAGCAATGTGTGCTCATCCTATAGTTGGAAGTCCATGTATGTCCATAGGCGGCTTCGCCGCCGGTGTCTCCTTTGGGCTGCCCCAGCCGCCCAAAGGACGCACGGGCCGCGGAGCGGCCTATCGCAGCCGCCGGTACATCTCCTCGAGGTCCGACGTGCCGCGGAGGACGACCGACTCGTCCGTGCCGCCCGCCCGCAGCGCCCGGCGCAGCAGCGTCGGATCGAGATCCTCGGGCGCGGGCCGGTACGGCTCGGCCGGCAGATCCGGCAACCGGATCTCGTTCCCGTAGAAATCCTCGTCGCCGGCCTCGGCCTCGTCCACCCCACCGATCACCGTGCTCAGGTCGACCCCGCGCAGGGTGAGCACCGCCAGCGGCTGCTCGTCGACGTGCTCGGCCAGCAGGTAGGCCACCGCCGCCGCGTGCTTGCACGGCCACCCGTCGTCCGGGCAGGTGCAATCGAAGTCCAGCTCACCGGCACGCCGCGGGAGCAGCAGCGGACCCAGCTCCTCCGGCAGCGCACCCCCCGCGAGCCGGACCAGCATGCCCGGCGCGGACCGCACCCGGTCGATCAGGTCCGCGACCGCGTCCTCGTCGAGGGTGCGGATGGTCACCGTCGAGGTGAACGGGCGCAGCTGGCTGCCCTGCACCTCCCCCACCGCCGCGCCGGGCTCGAGCCGCATCGAGACCACCTGACCCGACCGGGCATAGGTCCGGCCCCGCGCGAGCCGGCCCTTGTCGGCGACCTGCTCCATCGCCGCAACCAGCTCCTTCGACCACCAGGTGCGTCCGATCGAGCCGCGTTTGGTCCGCGCCTCGATGCCGCCGACGACCCGCCGGCGCTTGCCGTAGCGATCGAACCCGCCCGCCGGGCTCATTCGCCCACCGCCTCGTCGCCCAGGGACAGCAGCGAGTGCAGTTGCTCGGTGGACAGCTCGGTGATCCAGTTCTCGCCGGCTCCCACGGCGAGCTCCGCCAATTCCTGCTTCCCCGAGATCATCTCGTCGATCCGCTCCTCCAGGGTGCCGACGCACACGAGCTTGCGGACCTGCACGTCGCGGCGCTGGCCGATGCGGAACGCCCGGTCGGTGGCCTGGTTCTCCACCGCCGGGTTCCACCAACGATCCAGGTGCACCACGTGATTCGCGGCCGTCAGGTTCAAACCGGTACCGCCGGCCTTGAGCGAGAGCAGCATCATCGGCGGACCGTCGTCGCCCTGGAACGCGGCGACCATCGCATCGCGCCGGCCCTTGGACACGCCGCCGTGCAGGAACGGCACCGTGGTGCCGAAGCGCTCGGCCAGATACGGCGCGATCAGGTCGCCGAACTCCCGGAACTGCGTGAACAGCAGGGCCTTCTCGCCGTCGGCGAGGATCGACTCGACGATGTCCTCCACCAGCCCGAGCTTGCCCGACCGGTGCCGGCCGCGGCGCAGCACCCCGGAGCCGTCGCCCAGGTAGTGCGCCGGATGGTTGCACACCTGTTTGAGCCGGGTCAGCGCGGCGAGCACCGCGCCCTTGCGGGCCATCCCCTCCTTGTCCCGGATCTGCCGCATCATCTCGTCGACCACCGCCCGGTACAGCGCCGCCTGCTCGGCGGTGAGATTGGCCCGCACCGTCTGCTCGAACTTCTCCGGCAGATCCGAGATCACCGACGGGTCGGTCTTGACGCGGCGCAGCACGAACGGCGACGTGAGCGCCCGCAACCGCGCGGCGGCCGCCGCGTCGCGTTCCCGCTCGATCGGAACGGCGAACCGGGCGCGGAACGTCGCCGGCGAACCGAGCAGGCGGGGATTGGCGAAGTCGAGGATCGAGCGCAGCTCCTCGAGCCGGTTCTCGACGGGGGTGCCGGTGAGCGCGATGCGGTGCCGCGCGGGGACCGCCCGCGTCGCGCGGGACTGCGCGGTCGCGGCATTCTTCACGTGCTGGGCCTCGTCGAGCACCACCCGGCCCCACCGCAGCGACCGCAACTGCGTCACGTCCCGCGCGACGAGCGCGTACGTCGTGATCACCAGGTCGCTGTCGGCGACCGCCGCGGCCAGGGCGGCGTCGCGCAGCCGCGCCGGGCCGTGGTGGACGTGCACGCGCAGGCCCGGCACGAACCGCTGGGCCTCGCGCTGCCAGTTGCCCACCACCGACATCGGGCACACCAGCAGCGTCGGATCGGTGGCGACGTCGCCGGCCCGTTCGTGGGCGAGCAGCGCGAGCACCTGCACGGTCTTGCCGAGACCCATGTCGTCGGCCAGCACGGCGCCGAGCCCGAGGCCGCTCATGAACGCCAGCCACTCGAGGCCGCGCTGCTGGTACGGGCGCAGGGTCGCATGCAGGCCGGGCGGGGACGGCACCGCCTCGGGCCGGACCTGCCCGTCGAGCAGGGTCGCGACCCAGCCGGTCGCGGCGACGTCGGTGACCTCCACCGGTGGTGGCTCGTCGCCGGTGAACCGGCCGAACAACGTCGCCAGCGTCGCGTCCGTCGCGCCCTGGCCGGCGACGTAGCGGGCGGCCCGGGCGAGCGCGAGCGGATCCGCCTGCACCCACTTGCCGCGCAGCTTGACCAGGTCGCTGTTGGCCGCGATCAGCCGTTCCATCTCGGCGGGGGTGAGCAGCATGTCGCCCACGGCGAGCTGCCAGTCGAACGAGACGAGCGCGTTCATGCCGACGGTGTCGTCCTCGGCGGCGACGGGCGCCACCGGCGAGGACACCTGCAGCCGCAGCGACGGCTCGAGCCGCGCCCAGGCGCGGGGCAGCAGCAGCGCCACGCCGGCGTCCGCCAGTGCTCGGCCGCCGTGCTCCACCAGATCTGTCACCACCCCGGTCGGCAGCAACAGGTCGAGGCTGTCCGGGTCGCGCGGCACGTCCTGCAACCGCGGATACGCCTTCAGGGCAGCGCCGAGCTTGCGGATCCCGATCTGCAGCAGCTGCGCGTCGGAGCCGTCCACCGGCACCGGCGCCGGTGCCTGTCCCTCCGAGCGCAGACACACCTCGAGCCGCCACAGGGTGTCGGCGCCGATGGCCTCGTCCTCGTCGTCTTCCGGCTCGACGAGTCGCAGCACCAGGTCGGGCTCGTTTCCGGCGAGCGAGGACCGCCATTCGTCCAGTGCGTCGGCCATGCGCTGGGTGCCACTGTGGTGCGGTTGCCCCTCGGCCAGGGCCGCGATCAACGGGTGCAGGGAAGTACCGACGTTGCCGATCAGGGACCGGGTGATCGGATCGGTGAGTTCGGTGACGAGGTCGTCGAGCAGCGCCGCGGGCCGCCCGGCCTGCCGCTGCACCGGCGGCATCGCGGCGGACAGCTCGGCCGTCCAGGCTCGGATCCGGTCGCCGCCGAGCAGGCGCCACCGCGCCCACCACTGCCCGTCGGCGCGGTGCAGTTCCGGGGCCACCCGCCCGGCCTGTGCCCACCGCTCGATGCCGCGGGCGACGTGGGCGAGGTACCGCAGGTCCCCGGCCACCGTCTCGGCGTGCCGGGGCAACGCCAGCAGCAGCTCCGCGGCGTCGGCAGGCGCGATCGCCACCGCGGGGAGCGGCCGCGGTGCGTCGTCGCCGGGCAGTCGCAGTTCGACGCGGTGCCGGAACGGGCGGTCGATCCATCGGCGCAGGACAGCCGGTGTGTCGTCGGCCGGGTGCTCGTCGTCGCGCCACAGCATCAGGCCCGCCCCCGGTGACCACAACCCGTGCAGCATGCCCACCATGGTGCCAGTCGTGCCCGACACCGCCGGCGCAGGCCGGGGCGCGGGACGAGCGGGCGTGCGCCGGGGACGATCGACCCTGGATCGGGCCGGGCCCCCGGAGGACACTGGGCTGCAGGTGCACCCACCAGGAGACTGCGATGTCGATCATGATCCAGGTCCTCGAGCAGACCTACAGCGCCCACACCCCGTGGGAGCAGGTCAAGTACGCGTTCGTCGACTCCGAGCACGTCACCGCGATGCGACTCGACGGACAGTGCGGCGTGTGGCTCGACGGAACGAAACACGGTGAGTCCCATCGGCTCGCCGCCACCACGACCGCGGAGCAGGCGGTGTTCTTCCTGCTGACCGTGTTCGACCGGGTCGCCGAGTGCAAGCAGCACGGCGGGTCGTGGATCGTCGGGCACGACGGCCGCACCATCGAATCCATCCACGCGGTCCGGTTTCCGTTGACGACCGACGGCTGAGCCGGCGCCGGCGCCGGCGCTGTCGGGGCGATCGGTGAGAATGTCCGCGTGCGAGGGGGCGCAGTTTTCTGGGGGCTGGTGGTGGCGGTCGCGATCGCCGTGTCGTGGGGGTGGGACCGGATCGAGTCGAACGCGCCACCGGCACCGGGCAGCCCCGCACGCGGCGCGCTCGAACAACTCTTGGCGCGGGCGGCGGTGGTGCCGCACCGGCCGCAGGTGCCGGGGTACGAGCGCGGGTGCGGGCCGGGCGAGGGATGTGTGTTCGGGGAGGCGTGGTCGGACGATCATCCGGGCCCGGGTGGGCGCGACGGGTGCGACACCCGCAACAACGTGCTCGCCCGGGATCTGCGCGACGTGGCGTTCCGGCCCGGCACCGGCGACTGCATCGTGCTGTCGGGCACGCTGTCCGACCCCTACACCGGTGCCCGGCTCGAGTTCCGTCGCGCCGAGGGCCGGGCCGTGCAGATCGACCACATCTATCCCCTGGCGGCGGCGTGGGACCTCGGTGCGGCGGAGTGGCCGGTCGAGCGGCGCCGGCAGTTCGCCAACGACGTCGCCTTCAACCTGATCGCGGTGGACGGGCCGGCGAATCAGGACAAGCGCGATCACACCCCGGCCGAGTGGCTGCCGCCCGCGGTGGCGTACCGCTGCTGGTTCGCGGGCAAGTACCTGTCGGTGGCGGTGCGGTACGGGCTGCCGATCACGGCGGCCGACCGGGAGGCGCTGGCGGCGACGATCGCCGCGTGCTGAAAGCGCCGTGCCCCGCGTCCTCGCGACGGGAACTAGCGTGGCACGCATGCTCTCGCGCATCACCAAGGACACCCGTCTGTGCATCTCGCTGTCGGGACGGCCGAGCAACATCGGCACCCGCTTCCACAACTACCTCTACGACGAGCTCGGCCTCGACTACGTGTACAAGGCGTTCACCACCACCGACCTGCCGTCGGCCGTGGCAGGGATCCGCGGCCTCGGCATCCGGGGGTGCGGGGTGTCGATGCCGTTCAAGGAGGCCGTGATTCCGCTGATCGACGAGCTGCACGACTCGGCGCGCGCCATCGAGTCGGTCAACACGATCGTCAACGAGGACGGCGTGCTGCACGCCTACAACACCGACTACCAGGCGGTGGCGGACCTGCTCCGCGAGCACGAGGTCGACCCGGGGATGCCGGCGGCCGTCGCGGGCAGCGGCGGGATGGCCAAGGCCGTCGTGGCGGCCCTGCGCGACAGCGGGTTCACCGACGTGTCGGTGATCGCCCGCAACGAGGAGACGGGAGCCGCCCTGGCTCGGCAGTACGGGTTCGACTGGCGCACCGAGCTCGACGGACGCACGCCGGGACTGCTCGTCAACGCCACCCCCGTCGGGATGACCGGTGGTCGCGAATCGGAGCAGCTGCCGTTCCCCGCGGCCGCGGTGGCCGCCGCGTCGACGGTGTTCGACGTCGTGGCGATGCCCCCCGAGACACCACTGATCCGTGCGGCCCGCGCGCACGGGCTGCCGGTGATCACCGGCGCCGAGGTCATCGCCCTGCAGGCGGCGCAGCAGTTCGCGCTGTACACCGGGGTGACCCCGACGCCCGAGCAGGTGCGCCGCGCGTCGGAGTTCTCCCGCTCGCAGGGGTGATCGCGGGTCCTCACGCCCCGGTGGCGACCTCCCGGGCCGGGTCCTGGCACCACTGCGACCACGACCCCGGGAACAGCGCGGCCTCGATACCCGCCACGGCCAGTGCCGCGATGTCGTGGGTCGCGGTGATCCCGGACCCGCAGTACACGGCGACGGGACGGTCCCCGCACAGTGCGGTGAATCGTGCGGCGAGTTCCTCGGCGGATCGGAACGTGCCGTCCGCCCGGAGGTTGTCCGTGGCGGGGGCGCTGACCGCGCCGGGGATGTGCCCGGCGCGCGGGTCGACCGGCTCCTCGTCGCCGCGGTAGCGCGCGGCGGCTCGCGCGTCGAGCAGGGTTCCCCGCGCGGGGTATCGCCCGGCCTCGTCGATGTCGACCGTGGGCAGGTAGCCGCCGCGCAGGGTCACCGAGCCGGACTCGACGAATTCGCCGGGGCCCGCCGCCAGAGCACGGCCCGTCGCCGTCCACAGCGGCAGCCCGCCGTCGAGCAGGCGCACGTCCTTCAGACCCGCCCAGCGCAGCAGCCACCAGGCGCGGGCGGCGGCAAGGCCCCCGGTGTCGTCGTAGACGACGACGGTGTCGCCGTTGTCGATCCCCCACCGGCGGGCATGGTCCTGCAGCCGGGCGACGTCGGGCAGCGGGTGCCGGCCGCGGCCGGGGGATCCGCGGTCGGCGAGTTCGGTGGCGAGGTCGACGTACACCGCTCCGGGGATGTGGCCTTCGCGGTAGCGGTCCTCGCCGTCCGGGTCCTCGAGCGACCATCGCACGTCGAGCAGCACCGGAGGCGTGCCCGCCTCGACGAGGCCGGCCAGCTCGTCCACGGTCATCAGCACGGGATCGGCAACCATGCCCCCGATCCTGACACGTCGGCGCGGGCGGTGCCGGGCGGCGCGGGCGGTGCCGGTCCGCTGCGGCAGAATTGCCGCCCGTGTCCGATGCCCCCCGCGCCCAGTCGTCCCGACTCGCTCACCCGGCCGCTCGGGGCGGGCGTCGTCACCGCTCTCGTCGGGTTCACCAGTTCGTTCGCGGTGGTGCTGACGGGGTTGCAGGCGGTGGGGGCGTCGCCGTCGCAGGCGGCCTCGGGGTTGTCGGCGCTCTGCCTGACCCAGGGTCTCGGCATCCTGTGGCTGGCACGGCGGTTCCGCACGCCGATCACGCTCGCGTGGTCCACGCCGGGCGCCGCGCTGCTCGCGGGCACCGGCGTGGTGGCGGGCGGCTGGCCGGCGGCGGTGGGCGCGTTCGTCGTCGTGGGCGCCGCGATCGTCCTGACGGGGCTGTGGCCGCGCCTCGGCGCGCTGATCGCGGCGATCCCCGCATCGTTGGCGCAGGCCATGCTCGCCGGGATTCTCGTGCCGCTCTGCCTCGCCCCGGTCGAGGGCGTGATGGACGCGCCCGCCGCGATCCTGCCGGTGGTGGCGACGTGGCTGGTGCTGCAGCGGCTGCGGCCACGCTGGGCGGTGCCGGGGGCGTTCGGGGCCGCGGCCGTGGTCGTCGCGATCCATCTGGTGCGCTCGGGAACCGCGCCGGCGGCGCGGGAGCTGGTGCCGGCGCTCGAGCTCACGGCCCCGGCGTGGACGTGGCAGGCGTTGCTCGGCATCGCCCTCCCCCTCTACATCGTGACGATGGCGTCGCAGAACATCCCGGGCACGGCCGTGCTCGACTCGTTCGGTTACGCCACGCCGTGGCGGGCGGCGATGACGGTCACGGGGCTCGGCACCGTCGCGGGAGCGACGGCCGGTGGGCACGCGATCAATCTCGCCGCGATCAGCGCCGCGCTGGCGGCGGCGCCCGAGGCCGAGCCCGACCCGGCGCGCCGATGGGTGGTCGCGTGGTGCGCGGGCTGGTCCTACCTGGCGCTGGCGGTGTGCTCGACCGGGCTCGCGACGGTCGTGGCGACGGCGCCCGACGGTGTGGTGGAGGCGGTGGCCGGGTTGGCCCTGCTCGCGACGCTCGGCGGGGCGCTGGCCTCGGCTCTGCGCGACGCGCCGGAACGCGAAGCAGCGGTCGTGACGTTCCTGGTCGCGGCGTCCGGTTGGAGCATGTTCGGTATCGGATCGGCATTCTGGGCGTTGATGGTCGGACTTGCCGTCCGCGTGGGACTATCGTCAGGACGGTGACGAACCGCCAGCCGACGACGCCCGCCGCCGACCCACCCGTTCCCGCCCGGTTTCCGGTCCTGTGGCCGATGCAGACCCGGTGGGCGGACAACGACCACTACGGCCACGTCAACAACGTCACCTATTACTCGTACTTCGACTCGGCCGTCAACGGGTGGCTGATGGCCACGACCGGGGTCGACATCCGGGAGCTGGACGCGATCGGCGTGGTCGCGGAGACGTCGTGCCGGTATCTGGCGGAGCTGTCGTTCCCGGACCGGCTGCGCGTGGGCCTGGCGGTGGAGCGGCTGGGAACCAGCAGCGTGACCTATTCGCTGGCGATCTTCCGGGAGGACGGCGAGGGGGGTCTGCAGGCGGCTGCGACCGGGCGGTTCGTGCACGTGTACGTCGACACCCGCACGCGACGTCCCGTGGCGATCCCCAAGGAGATCAAGAAGGCGGTCGCGCAACTGGTGACGCCCCCGGCGGAGTAGTTCCCACCCACCAAGCATCCGCTTGGCATCATATTCATCTACCGGATTACACTCCGGGGCATCCGCACGTCCCCGACAGAGAGTGATCCGAAGATGCGCGATGCAGTCATCGTCGAAGCCGTCCGCACCCCCATCGGCAAGCGGGGCGGCGGCCTGTCCGGCGTTCACGCCGTCGAGCTGTCCGCCCACGTCCTGCGCACCCTCGCCGAGCGCACCGGCATCGACCCGAGCCTCGTCGACGACGTGCACTGGGGCACCGTGCAGTCCGTGGGCATGCAGTCCGGGAACATCGGCCGCATGGCGGTGCTCGGTGCGGGCTGGCCGGAGTCGGTGCCCGGCTTCACCATCGACCGGCAGTGCGGATCGTCCCAGCAGGCCGTCTCGACGGCGGCCGCCGCGGTGATCTCCGGCCAGGCCGACCTCGTCGTCGCCGGCGGCGTGGAGATCATGTCCGCGATCCCGCTCGGCTCCTCCGCGCCCGAAGGCACCGGGCAGATGGGCGGCCCGGCGCGCGAACGGTACGCCGACGAGCTCACCGCGCCCGGCTTCAACGGCCGCTTCAACCAGGGCGTCGGGGCCGAGATCATCGCCGAGCAGTGGGGCATCTCGCGCACCGAACTCGACGAGTACTCCGTCCGCTCGCACGAGCGTGCCGCCCGGGCCCAGGACGAGGGCCGGTTCGCGGACGAGATCGCGCCCTACACGCTGGCGGACGGCACCGTGATCGACTCCGACGAGGGCATCCGGCGCGGCTCCACCGTCGACAAGCTCGCCGGCCTGAAGGCCCCCTTCCGGGAGAACGGCGTGGTCACCGCCGGCAACGCGTCGCAGATCTCCGACGGCGCCTCCGGGCTGCTGATCACCACGTCGGAGCAGGCGAAGGCTCTGGGGCTGACGCCGCTCGCGCGCGTGCACACCGCCGTCGTCACCGGCGACGACCCGGTCAAGATGCTCACCGGTCCGATCCCGGCCACCGCCCTGGCGCTGAAGCGGTCGGGACTCTCGCTCGGCGACATCGACGCGTTCGAGGTCAACGAGGCCTTCGCCTCCGTGCCGCTCGCATGGCAGCGCGAGACCGGCGCACCGAGCGAGAAGCTGAACCCCCTGGGCGGCGCGATCGCCCTCGGCCACCCCCTCGGCGCCTCGGGCGGTCGTCTCGCCGCGACCCTGATCCACCACCTGCGCCACACCGGCGGCCGCTACGGTCTGCAGACCATGTGTGAGGGCGGGGGCACCGCCAACGCCACGATCTACGAAATCCTCTAGCCCGCACGCCGAGGCGCCTTCCGGGTTCGGTCCCGGAAGGCGCCTCAGCGCTGTGCAGAAGAAGACGCCTCAGCGCTGTGCAGAAGAAGACGCCTCAGCGCTGTGCAGAGGGCGCTTCAGCGCTGTGCGAGCCGCTCGAGCAGCGGCGCCGTGCGCGGACCCACCAGTTCGCGCATCACCAGCGCCATGTTGGTGCGCTCGACACCGGGGATCTCGAGGATCTGCCCGGCCAGCCGGTAGAGATCGTCGGCGTCCCGCGCGACCACCTTCACCGACAGGTCCGTCTGCCCCGTCATGCCGTACACCTCGGTGACCTCCGGGATCTGCCCGAGGGCCGCGACGACGGCGTCGAGCCGGTGCTGATCGACCCGGGTCGCGACGAACGCGGCCAGCGGGTAGCCGAGCGCCCGCGGATCCACCCGGCGCTCGAACGAGCCGAGAACCCCCTCCGCATCCCACCGCGCGAGCCGTGCCTGCACCGTGTTCCGGGACAGCCCGAGACGCTGGGACAACTCCACCCCGGTCGCCCGCGGGGTGCGCGCGAGCTCGAGCAGCATCCGGGCGTCGGTGGCATCGAGACTGGTCATGTTTCGCAGTATGACAGCGCCGGACCCCCCGAAACCGTGCTTGCTGCACAATCACGCGACGATCGATTGCGCACCTGCACCCCGCGTGGATCATGTGATGTACAACACAGGTTTGTCCGGGGCGCCTCACGAGGGCGACCGGTCCCGCCATAGCGAGGTGGTGCACGGTGGTCGACAAGATTGCCTACCCGATCCAGCTGATCCAGCCCGACGGTCGACGGGTCCACAATCCCGAGTACTCCGCGCTCGTCGCCGACGTCGGACCCGACGAACTCCGGGCCCTGTACCGCGACATGGTCGTCGTCCGCCGCCTCGACGCCGAGGCCACCGCGCTGCAACGGCAGGGCGAACTCGGACTGTGGGCACCACTGCTCGGCCAGGAGGCCGCTCAGGTCGGCTCCGCGCACGCCCTGCACCGCGACGACTACGTCTTCACCAGCTACCGCGAGCACGGCGTGGCCTGGTGCCGCGGCGTCGACCCCGCCGACATGACCCGGTTGTGGCGGGGCTGCGCCCACTCCGGCTGGGACCCGGCCGCCGTGAACATGACCAACCCCGCGATCGTCGTCGGCTCCCAGGGGCTGCACGCCACCGGCTACGCGATGGGCGCCCACTTCGACGGCGCCGAGATCGCCACCGTCGTCTACTTCGGCGACGGCGCGACGAGTCAGGGCGACATCGCCGAGGCGCTCGGCTTCGCCGTCGCATGGGGGGTGGGCGTGGTCTTCTTCTGCCAGAACAACCACTGGGCGATCAGCAACCCGGTCCACTCGCACAGTCCCGTCCCGATCGCGCAGCGCGCCGCCGGGTACGGAATGCCGGCCGTGCAGGTCGACGGCAACGACGCGCTCGCGGTGCTGGCCGTCACCCGCCAGGCCACCCGGCACGCACGGGAGGGCAGCGGCCCGTCGTTCGTCGAGGCCGTCACCTACCGGATGGGCCCGCACACCACCTCCGACGACCCCACCCGCTACCGCACCCCGGCCGAGGCCGAACTGTGGCGGATGCGGGATCCGATCGACCGGCTCCACCGGCTGCTCGAGCGCGAGGGCCACGCCGATGCCGGGTTCTTCGACGAGGTCGGCGCCACCGCGGACGAGGCCGCGGCCCGGTTGCGCGCCGGCACCCTCGGCGCCCGGGATCCGGAGCCGCTGAGCATGTTCGACCACGTCTACGCCACCGACCACCCGGCGATCGCCGAGGAACGCACCCGCTACCGCGACTACCTCGCCGGTTTCGAGAACGCGACCCACGAGGAGGCGCTGTCATGACCACCACCACCCTGGCCCTCGGCGCCGCCCTCGGCGCCGGACTGCGCCGGGCCCTCGAACACGACCGCAAGGTGGTGATCATGGGAGAGGACGTCGGCCGGCTCGGCGGAGTCTTCCGCGTCACCGACACGTTGCAGAAGGACTTCGGCGACAACCGCGTCATCGACACCCCCCTCGCCGAATCCGGGATCGTGGGAACGGCTTTCGGCATGGCGCTGCGCGGCTACCGACCGGTGTGCGAGATCCAGTTCGACGGCTTCGTCTACCCCGCGTTCGACCAGATCGTCTCGCAGGTCGCCAAGATCCACTACCGCACCGCCGGGCGGGTCACCGCACCGCTGACCATCCGCATCCCCTACGGCGGCGGGATCGGGGCGGTCGAACACCATTCCGAGTCACCCGAGGCGTACTTCGCGCACACCGCCGGACTGCGGGTGGTCAGCCCGAGCAACCCGGCCGACGCCTACGCGATGATCCAGCAGGCCGTCGCCCTCGACGATCCGGTGATCTTCCTCGAGCCCAAGCGCCGGTACTGGGACCGCGCCGAGGTCGATCTCGACGCGGAGCCGGAGCTGCCGCTGGACCGGGCCCGCGTCACCCGCGCGGGCACGGACGTCACCGTCGTGACGTTCGGCTCGATGGTCGCGACCGCCCTGCAGGCCGCGCAGATCGCCGAGACCGAGGGGCATTCCGTGGAGGTGATCGATCTGCGGTCCGTCTCGCCCGTCGACTTCGACACCGTCGAGGCGTCGGTGCGGCGCACCGGACGCCTGGTCGTGGTGCAGGAGGCACCGCTGTTCTGCGGCATCGGCGCCGAGATCGCCGCCCGCCTCTCGGAACGCTGCTTCTACCAGCTCGAGGCGCCGGTGCTGCGGGTCGGCGGATTCGACATCCCCTATCCCCCGGCGAAACTCGAGGCGCACCACCTGCCCGACCCGGACCGCATCCTCGACGCCGTCGACCGCAGCCTCGCGGCGTGAGGACCGGGACATGGAGCAGAGCGTGAGCGAGCGCGGCGACGTGGCGGGCGGGCACAGCGAGGTGTTCCGGCTGCCGGACCTCGGTGAGGGCCTGACCGAGGCGGAACTGGTGTCGTGGACCGTGGCCGTCGGGGACCGGGTCGAGCTCAACCAGGTGATCGCGGAGGTCGAGACCGCCAAGGCGACCGTGGAACTGCCGTCCCCGTACGCCGGGACGGTCGCCGAACTGCTCGCCGAACCCGGCGACAGCGTGCCCGTGGGGAATCCGCTGATCCGGTTCACTCTCCCCGGCGCGGGCGACGGCGGCGGACCCGTGCAGGTGCTCGTCGGCTACGGTCCGGGCGCGGCCCCGGCGAGCAGGCGCGCGGCACGCGCCGCGGCGGCGCCGTCCCCGCAGGCGCCGGCCGGGGCGCGGCACCGGCCGGACGCCAAGCCGTCCGCCCGCCGCGAGGCCCGGGAGCTCGGCGTGGATCTCACCGGGGTGACCGGCACCGGTGCGGGCGGGGTGATCACCGTGCCCGACGTGCGCCGGGCCGCGGAGGCCCGCGACACGCAGCCGCCGGAAGCCGGACCGCCGCGCGAGACCCGCACCCCGATCCACGGGATCCGCAGACGCACCGCCGCCGCAGTGGCGCGCAGTGCCTTCACCGCCCCGCACGTCACCGTGTTCCTCACCTGCGACGTCACGGCGACGGTCGAGCTCGTCTCCCGGCTCCGCGGCGCGGCGGCCTTCGAGGGGCGGCATCCCACGCCGCTCACCGTGGTGGCCAAGGCGCTGCTGCGGGTGCTCGCGCACCAACCGGTCCTCAACGCGGCGTGGGACGAGGAGCACCAGGAGATCGTCACCCGTCACTACGTCAACCTGGGCATCGCGACCGCCACCGACGCGGGACTGATGGTGCCGGTGATCCACGACGCCGACCGCCTGTCGCTGCCGGACCTCGCCGACGCCGTCGCCCGGGCGGCGGAGACGGCCCGCTCGGGCCGGGCCACCCCGGCGGAGCTGACCGGCGGCACGGTGTCGATCACCAACGTGGGCGTGTTCGGGGTCGACACCGGCACCCCCATCCTCAATCCCGGGGAGACCGCCATCCTCGCGCTCGGTGCGATCGGCCCGCGTCCGTGGGTGGTGGACGGCGAGCTCGCCGTCCGGCAGGTCACGACGCTGTCGCTGTCGTTCGACCATCGGCTCGTCGACGGTGAGCAGGCCGCGCGGGCGCTGGCCGAGATCGGCGCGATCCTCACCGACCCGGTGCCGGAACTGCTCGCCGGCATCTGAGGGCCGGTAGCGTCGGGACATGTGAGCGCTCACGATCTTCGCCGTGCCCGCGCGGCCGTGTTCGCGACCTTCGGCGTCAACGGGTTCCTGCTCGCGATGTGGGTGGTGCACATCCCCGCGATCGAGCAGCGCGTCGGCATCGACCACGCCACGCTCGGTTCCCTGCTGCTGGTCCTCGCGGCGGGCGCGATCGCGGGGATGCAGGCCACCGGTCCGCTCGCCGACCGGTTCGGCAGCGACCGCACCACCGTCACCGCGGCAGTGCTGCTGGCGGCGGCGACCGTGGGCCCCGGTCTGGCCGGCGCGGCCTGGCAGCTGGGTGCCGCGCTCGCGGTGTTCGGGTTCGCCAACGGCGCGCTGGACGTGTCGATGAACTCGCAGGCCGTCGCGGTCGAGCAACGCTACCGGCGGCCGATCATGGCCGCGTTCCACGGGCTGTTCTCGGTGGGCGGGGTGGCCGGGTCGCTGGTGGGGGCGGGCACCCTGGCGGCCGGGCTCGCCCCGGCGGTGGCCCTGGGCGGGGCCGGCCTCGTCGGCATGCTCGTCGTCGTGGTCGCGGCGCCGCACCTCGTGCGGGTGCCGCGGGTCGAGCACCGGCACGGGTCCGGCCCGCGCGGCGGATACTCGCGGCGGGTGCTGCTGCTCGGCGGGCTCGCGTTCATGCTGATGCTCAGCGAGGGCGTCGCCAACGACTGGAGTGCCCTGCAGGTCAAGGAACAGCTGGGCAGCCCGGACGCGGTCGCGGCGTTGGCCTTCGGGGCGTTCTCCGCGACGATGACGCTCGGGCGCTTCGTCGCGGACCGGGTCAGCGCCCGCGTCGGTGCCGTCGCCGTCGTCCGGTACGGCACGCTGCTGGCGGGGGCCGGGATGGGCACCGTCATCGCCTCCCCGTGGCTGCCGGTGACGCTCGCCGGGTGGGCGTTGTTCGGGCTGGGCCTGTCCGGGGCCGTCCCGCAGATCTTCAGCGCCGCCGGGAACATCGATGCCCGCGCCCCGGGCCGCAACATGTCCCGCGTCGTCGGCATGGGATACATCGGGTTCCTGGCGGGCCCCGCCACCATCGGCTGGCTGTCGGAGGCGACCTCGCTCACCGTGGCGATGACGGTGCCGCTGGCGTGCGTGCTCGCCGCCGCCGCCCTCGCCGGCTCCGTCGGTGCGCGGAGCCGGCGCGCGCTCGAGCGGGTGGACGAATCGGTCGGCTAACGCGGCAGCACGGTCAGCACCCGCACGACGTGGTCGCGGAACTCGCGCATGTAGTTGCGGAGGAAGTCCTCGGTGCCGGCGTTGTGCACGCTGCCGTCGTCGCCGAAGACCTCGGGCGTGTAGTGGATGTACGCCTCCGGCGACGTCATCTGCCGGGCGTTGCAGAAGCTCAGCACGGCGCGCAGGCTCTGCTGCCCGACGGCGGTGCCGATCGCGCCGATGGACGCGCCGATCACGGCCGCCGGGATGTGATCGAACGAGTTCTGCCCCCACGGCCGCGACGCCCAGTCGATGGCGTTCTTCAAGGCGCCGGGAATCGACCGGTTGTACTCGGGTGAGACGAACAGCACCGCATCGACGGCGCCGATCGCGTCCTTGAGCGCCGCCCCCTCGGGCGGGTAGTTCGCGTCGTAGTCGGGGCTGTAGAGCGGCAGGTCCCGGATGGGGATCTCGACGAAGTCGAGATCGGACGGCGCGAGCCGGATCAGTGTCTTCGCCAGGATCCGGTTGATCGAGGTGGACGACAGGCTGCCGACGAAATAGCCGACCTTGTAGGTCCTGTCGGTGCCGGTCCGGGGCTGCTCGGTCCCCGAAGGCTCGGTCGCGGGGTGCTCGGTCACGGGACGCGTCCTTTCCGTCGGTGCGACGGGCCGGGCGCGGCCCGCCTGCCGCCTTCGACGGTCGCACACGAACGGGGCGTCCGCACGGTGTTCCGTGCGGACGCCCCGGGCGCGCCGAACTGCTTACAGCGCCTTGAGTTCCTCGGTGACCTCGGAGACCATCTTCTTCGCGTCGCCGAACAGCATGGAGGTCTGGTCGGCGGTGAACAGCGGGTTGTCGATGCCGGCGTAGCCGGAGGACATCGAGCGCTTGAGCACGATGACCGACTTGGACTGGTCGACGTTGAGGATGGGCATGCCGTAGATCGGGCTGGACGAATCCTGCCGGGCGGCGGGGTTGGTGACGTCGTTGGCACCGATGACGATGGTGACGTCGGTGCGGGAGAACTCGCCGTTGATGTCGTCCATCTCCTTGAGCGCCTCGTAGGGCACCTCGGCCTCGGCGAGCAGGACGTTCATGTGCCCGGGCATCCGGCCGGCGACCGGGTGGATGGCGTACTTGACCTCCACCCCCTTGTCCTCGAGCATTGCCGCCATCTCCTTGACCGCGTGCTGCGCCTGCGCCACGGCCAGGCCGTAGCCGGGCACCACGATGACCTGGTTGGCGTAGGCCATCTGGATCGCCGCGTCCGAGGCGGAGGTGGCCTTGACGGTGCCGCCCGCCCCGGCCGGGCCGGCGCCGGCGCCGCCGTCGCCGCCGAAGGAGCCGAACACGATCGCCGGGATCGACCGGTTCATCGCCTTGGCCATCAGGTTGGTCAGGATCGAACCCGACGCGCCGACGATCATGCCGGCGACGATCATCGCCTGGTTGTTCAGCGCCAGACCCGCGGCCGCCGCGGACAGACCGGTCAGGGCGTTGAGCAGCGAGATCACCACCGGCATGTCGGCGCCGCCGATCGGCAGCACCACGAACAGGCCCATCAGCCCGGCCACGACCAGCAGCGCCACGATCCACAGCGCCGAGGTGGGATCGTTGGCCGGATCGGCCGCGAGACCGATGTACACGGCGATCGCGATCGAGGCCAGCGCGAGCACGATGTTGGCCAGCTGGAAGGCCTTGGCCGCGCCGACGAGGCGGCGTTCGAGGTTCTTGTTCAGCAGCTCCTGCAGCTTGGCGAACGCCACCAGCGAACCCCAGAACGAGACCGAGCCGACGATCGCGGCGAACAGCGAGCCGACCACCACGTGCACCGTGGGCTCCTCGGCGAGGGTGGTGAACCCGTCCGAGTCGAGGAACTCCGCCCACGCGATCAGCGCGACGGTGCCGCCACCGACACCGTTGAACAGCGCCACCAGCTGCGGCATCGCGGTCATCTTGGTGCGCAGCGCCGGCGGCACACCCAGGACCACACCCACGGCCAGGCCGGCGACGATCCACAGCCAGTTGTCGGTCTCGCGGATGTCGATCAGCACGGCGACGACCGCGACGAACATGCCGGCCGCGGCGATGTAGTTGCCGCGCACCGCGGTCTTCGGGCCGGTCAGGCCCATCAGACCGTAGATGAACATCGCGAACGCGACGATGTACAGGACGGAGACGAGGTAGCTCATTTCGCGTCGGCTCCCTTCTCCGCCACCGCAGGCGCGGTCTGCGGTGTCACTGGCTTCTTGGGTTTGAACATGCCCAGCATGCGGTCGGTGACGACGAAGCCGCCGACGACGTTGAGCGTGCCGAACACCAGCGCCACGAACAGGATGACCTTGATGCTCCACGGCGCGCCGGCGGGCAGGTGGCCGAAGACCACCAGCGCACCGAGCACCACGATGCCGTGGATGGCGTTGGTGCCCGACATCAGCGGGGTGTGCAGCGTGTTGGGCACCTTCGAAATCACGGCGAAGCCCACGAACCCGGCCAGCACCAGGATCGCGATGTTCGCCAACAGTTCCGTATACATCTAGACGTTCTCCTTCGAGCGGGTCACGCACGCGCCGGCGAGGATCTCGTCGGAGAAGTCCGGGGCGAGCCCGCCGTTCTCGTCGAGCATCAGCTCGAGCAGGGCCACGACGTTCTTCGAATACAGCTGCGAGGCGTGCTCGGGCATGGTCGCGGGCAGGTTCAGCGGCGAGCAGATCGTCACCGCGTGCTTGACCACGGTCTGCCCCGGTTCGGTCAGCTCGCAGTTGCCGCCGGTCTCCCCGGCCAGATCCACCACCACCGAACCGGGCTTCATGCCCTCCACGGCGGCGGCGGTCACCAGCCGCGGTGCGGGCCGGCCCGGCACCAGCGCGGTGGTGATCACCACGTCGAAGCCCTTGATGGCCTCCTCGAGCGCCGCCTGCTGCTGCGCGCGTTCGTCCTCGGTGAGCTCGCGGGCGTACCCGCCCTCCCCGGCCGCGTCGATCCCGAGATCGAGCCACTGCGCCCCGACCGAGCGGACCTGGTCGGCCACCTCCGGACGCACGTCGTACCCGGTGGTGCGCCCACCGAGGCGCTTGGCCGTGGCCAGCGCCTGCAGCCCGGCCACCCCGACACCGAGCACCAGCACCGTCGCCGGCTTGACCGTGCCCGCCGCGGTGGTGAGCATCGGGAAGAACCGGGTGGACTCCGACGCGGCGACCAGCACCGCCTTGTACCCGGCGACGTTCGCCTGCGACGACAGCGCATCCATCACCTGCGCGCGGGAGATCCGCGGGATCGACTCGACGGCGAACGCCTGCACCCCGGCCGCGGTGAGCGCCCCGATCTGGTTCTCGGCGTTACGGGGGGCGAGGAACCCGATCAGGGTCTGCCCCGACCGCATCCGCGCGACCTCCGCGTCCGACGGCGGCGCCACCTTGAGCACCACGTCCGCCGACCAGGCATCCCCGATCCGCGCCCCGGCCTCGGCGTAGGCCTCGTCCGGGATCAGCGCACCGAGCCCGGCCCCGGACTCGACGACCACGTCGAGCCCTTTCTTGATCAACGACGGCACGATCATCGGCACCAGCGCGACCCGCCGCTCGCCGTCGTTGGTTTCCCGAACGACGCCGACGGTGGGTCGCGCTGTCACCGCACGTCCCGTACCCATATCCTCGGTTTCCAAAGTTTTCGACTCCTGCGTTGAATCGGCACCTCACCGCGATGAGCGGCGGGTCATGTGCGACGAGCGGCCGACTCGGGCCGTGCACTATGGGCGATGAGCCCAGTCAGACGTACCGCGCCCAGGTCGGGGGCGCAACCGTTCGGTTTCGTCTGAATCGAGTCCGAACAGTGAGTCGGTGCCAGAATGTGAGGTAGTTCACTTCACAATTCTGCCGTATCGGCCGTGAGGGAGGAGGCACGAGTCCATGGCACGTCGCAGTGTCGTCGTCGAGCGCGTCTACGACCATCCGGGCGACGAGGAGGCGTTCCGGGTGTTCGTCGACCGGCTGTGGCCGCGCGGCCTGCGCAAGGACGCGTTCCACCACGACGACTGGGCCAAGGACCTGGCGCCGTCGACCGGACTGCGCAAGTGGTACTCGCACGACGCGTCGCAGTTCGCCGAGTTCCGCGACCGGTACCTGACCGAATTGGACGGCCCGGACGCGCGGGCCGCGCTGGCGCGCGTCGACGCCCTGGCCGACGGCCGGTCGATCGTCCTGCTCACCGCGACCCGGGACGTCGAGCACAGCGGCGCCGCCGTCCTCGCGGAACGGATGCGGGGTGCGCGATGAACGATGTGCCGGACGCCGGCGGCGACCCCGTCTGCTGGATGCATCGCGTCTGTCCCGACTGCGGTTTCTTCCTCGAGGAACCGGAGGCCCCGTGCCCGCGCTGCGGCGCCGTCCTCCTCCACGACGAGAAGGGGACCGACGAGTCCGGTCCCGGCCCCCTACCCTGAACCGATGACCATTCCCCCTCCGCGGATCCTCCGTCTGGCCCGGCGTGCACGACGGATCGCCGTGCTCACGGGCGCCGGGATGTCCGCCGAGAGCGGCGTGCCCACGTTCCGCGACGCACAGACCGGTCTGTGGGAACACTTCGACCCGGCCGACCTGGCGACCCCCGAGGCATGGGAGCGCGACCGCGCGTCCGTGTGGGCCTGGTACCAGTGGCGCGTGGCCCTGGTCCGGCGAGTGCAGCCGAACGACGGCCATCGGGCGCTGGCCGACTGGGGACAGGCCGTGGAACTGTCGATCGTCACCCAGAACGTCGACGACCTGCACGAGCGCGCCGGCAGTCCCGTGCTCTCGCACCTGCACGGCAGCCTGTTCTCGCCGCGGTGTGCCGACTGCGGCACGCCCGCCGATCCCCCGGAGGCCCCCACCGAGCCGGTCGCCCGCCTCGACCCACCGGACTGCGGCGCGTGCGGCGGCGACGTGCGGCCCGGCGTCGTGTGGTTCGGCGAGCCGCTGCCGACCGGCCCCTGGGAGGCCGCCACCGCGTCCGTCCTCGCCGCCGACCTGGTGTTCGTGGTGGGCACGTCGGGGATCGTGTACCCCGCGGCCGGCCTGCCCTCGCTGGCTCGCCGGCACGGCATCCCCGTCGTGGAGGTCAACCCCGAGGAGACCGGCCTGTCCGATCAGATGGACGAGGTCTGGCGCACCACCGCGGCAGTGGGCCTGCCGCAACTCGTCGCCGCAGTCGCCGCCGATCGGACGCCCCGCCTACAGTGAGCGGGTGAACTCCTGCGTGTTCTGCGCCATAGTCCGCGGCGACGGCCCGGCAGTGCGCGTGTACGAGGACGACGACGTGCTGGCCTTCCTCGACATCCGGCCCATCGCCCGGGGCCACACCCTGGTGGTGCCGCGGGTTCACGCACCCCGGCTCGACGATCTCGATCCCGGGCACGGCGCCGCATTGTTCCGCGCCGGGCAGCGCATCGCCCGCGGCATGCAACGCTCGGACCTCGCCGCGGACGGTGCCAACCTGGTGTTCAACGACGGTCGGTCCGCCTTCCAGACCGTCTTCCACGCGCATCTGCACGTGCTGCCGCGACGGCGCGGCGACAAGCTGCGCCTTGCGGCAGGACTGCTGCGGCGCCGACCCCACGACCCGGAGGCCACCGGCGCGGCGATCCGCGCCGGTCTGGCCCGTCTCGAAGCGGAGGACGCACTGTGACACACGGAAACACCCCGGCTCCCGGAAGCACTGCGCCGGATACGAAGGAGACGCCGGAGTTCCCGGTCGAACCGATCCGCACGCTGCTCCTCGAGCAGTTCGACGCCATCGACGGGCTGCTCGCCGACGTCCATGGGGACACCTGGTACACGCCCACCTCCCTGCCCGGCTGGACCGTCAAGGACATCACGGCGCACCTGATCGGAACCGAGTCGATGCTCGCCGGCGTCGAGACGCCGCACGTCGCGATCGACGTGCACGCCCTCGGCCACGTCCGCAACGAGATCGGCGCCTTCAACGAACGCTGGATCGAGTCCCTGCGCGGCACGCCGGGCGACGAGGTCCTGGCCCGCTACTGGGAGATCGTCGCCCGTCGCCGGGAGCAGCTCGCGGCCATGACCCAGGCGGACTTCGAGGCACCGGCGACGACCCCGGTCGGCCAGGCGACCTACGGCCGGTTCATGCGGATCCGCATCTTCGACTGCTGGATGCACGAACTCGACCTCCGAGACGCGCTCGGCGTCCCCGGCGACGAGGGCGGCGCGCGCGCCGAACTCGCGTCCGCGGAGATCTTCGGGGCCCTCGCATTCGCTGTCGGCAAGCTCGGCAAGGCTCCCGCCGGGTCACGGATCACGTTCGAGCTGAGCGGCCCGCTCGCCCGCACCGTTCACGTCGAGGTGGACGGCCGGGCCGCGGTCGTGCCGGCCCTGTCCGGTCCGGCGACGAGCACCGTCGCGATGGATTCGCGCCTGTTCGTGCGGCTCGCCGGCGGCCGTGTGCACGCGTTCGAACGCCTCGACGAGATCACCCTCGGCGGCGACACGACGGTCGGCCGGCGGATCGTGGACAACCTCGCCTTCGTGATCTGAGCGGCAGCTCCGTGCGGCTGTTCCTGTCGTCCTACCGGTTCGGCGCGGACCCCGGGTTGCTGCTCGGGGTCACCCGAGGCCCATGCCCGATCGCGGTGATCGCCAACGCGGCCGACGCGTGGCCTCCCCGGGCCCGCGACTCGGCGGTGGCGAGCGAGCTGGCGCCGTTGCGCGCACTGGGATACGAACCCGCCGAGGTGGACCTGCGGGACCACGTCGGCTCGCCCGAGTCGCTGCGAGCCGCGCTGTCGCGGTTCGGGGCGCTGTGGGTGCGCGGCGGCAACACGTTCGTGCTGCGCACGCGGCTCGCCCTGTGCGGCGGGGACGAGATCCTCACGGACCTGGTCCGTTCCGGCCGGACGGCCTACGCGGGGTACAGCGCGGGGGCCTGCCTGGTGACGCCGTCCCTGCGCGGTCTCGAATTCTCCGACGACCCCGGCGAGGCGGACGTCGTCTGCGGGGTTCCGGCCCGCTGGGACGGTCTGGGGTGGGTGGACTACGCGATCGTCCCGCACGCCGGGGACTCGGCCCTGGCCGACGCGGGCGTCGCACGGACGCTGGAATATCTCGCGCAGCAGCGGCTGCCGTTCCGGGCACTCGACGACGACGAGGTGATCGTCGTGGACGAGGCGTGAGTGGGCGTACCGGCGCGGTCGCTCACGGGCCGCTGCTCGCGTGGACGAACGGCGCGAACCGGTCGAGGGAGACCCAGGCCGTGCGGCACCGGCGGGCGGTGACCTCGTCGGCGCGGGCGAGCAGGATGTCGAGCAGTTCCCGGGGATTGTCCCGCCAGCGCAGCACGAGTTGCCGTTCCTCCTCGTCCGACAGCGCCGCGACCCGGCTCGCCGCCGCGGCCCAGTCCGCCACGTTCCCGTGGTGAAGGCTCTCCAGAGCCTGGTAATCGACCCGCCGCGAGAGGAATTCGTCGGACAGGGCGCGGACGAGTCGTGCGTCCGACAGCACGGATGCAGTCATACGGCACCTCCTTCGAACGACCGTTGACGTTAGTGACCTGCCACAACCACCCGATCGCACCGGCGGCACGATTCGGTAACAGAGTGACTGGTGCGACTGATGTGACTTCCGCTGTTAGCATTCCTACGGTGGAGACACTGACCGACCTGCTCACGAGCGGTGCGGCGCCCTGGTGGGCCGTACCGGTGGGACTCGCGGCCGGCGTCCTGCTCGGCGTCTTCGCCACCCGGATCGGCGCGCGACCGTCGCGGCGGGCCGCCACCGTCGCCGCGCCCCTGCGGGCGGCCGATCGCGCCTTGCAGGTCCGCTTCCTGCACGCCGCCGACAGTGTCTACAACCATCTGTTCGAGGCGGATCACTCGGCCCTCGCCGAGGCCGACCTCGCCGAAGCCCTGCAGTCCGACGACCTGCACCTGCGTTCCGTCGCCCGCGGCATCGTCGACCTCGACGCGATCGTCAACGAGATGCGGCTGTCCGCCCCCGAGCCGGTGCTCACCGCCGCGGTCGCCCTCTTCGGCTACCTCACCGCCGTCTCGAGCGACGGGACCGACGATCTCGACGAGTTCCGCGACCGCTACCTGGCGCGCAAGTCCGCGTTCGTCGACGCCGTCCGCGCGGCCCACCCCCCCGCCGGCCAGGTCCCCGCCTGACCCCGTCGCCGCCGTCGCCTGCATCGCGTCACCACCACGTCACCACTCGTACCGGCCCGCCCGCGACACAGGTCCACAACCAGAACATCGCATCCCACCCCGGGCCCATTACCGGCTCGGGCAGATCCCACTGCCCGCGTGCAGGCCGGTAGGGTCGATGGTGTGACCAACGACGAGCACCGCATCGAACATCACCCCGGCCAGTCCAGGTTCGCGTTGTACACCGGGGACACCCTCGCCGCGTTCGCCGACTACACCGACTCGGACGGGGTGCGCGACTTCGACCACACCGTCACCCAGCCCCAGTTCCGCGGCCACGGACTCGCCGCCGAGGTGGTCCGCCACGCTCTCGACACGACCCGCTCGGAGGGTCTGAAGATCGCGGCCTCGTGCTGGTACGTCGCGAAGTTCCTCGACGCGAACCCCGAATACCGCAACTGACCCGCAGCGGATCCCGGGACGCGGGTTCCCGGCGGCGTCGGGCTCGGGCTCGGGCACGGGCACGGTCGGCGACGAACGGACGTCCTCGTCGGTGACACGCCATATCCGCCCCCGCGGAGCCAGTGCTGCGTAACATCGAGACGGTCTCGGTTCGAACCCTTCGGAGGCCGACATGGGTGGACTCGGAATCGATCTCGGCACTGCCAACACAGTCGTCGCCACCCCCGAAGACGGCGTCGTCTTCAACGAGCCGTCGTTCCTGCTGGTTCGCACGGAGGACCCGCATCGCGCACTCGCGATCGGTCAGGATGCGCGTGATCTGGTCGGTCGCACCCCCGTCGGCATCACCCCGGTTCGCCCGATGCGCGACGGCGTGATCGTGGATCTGGAGTCGGCCCGCACCTTCGTCACGGCCGTCGTCAAACGGGTTGCCCCGCACCGGTCCTACGGTCTGCGACCGAAGGGTGTGATCTCGGTTCCCGCAGGGGCCACGCCCCTCGAGCGTCGCGCGGTGCTCGAGGTCGGACACGAGGCCGGCCTTCGGAAGGTCGGTCTGGTGCCGGAGCCGGTCGCCGGCGCCCTCGGCTGCGGCATCAACCCGCTCGAGGCACGTGCCCACCTCGTCGTGGACATCGGCGGCGGCACTTCGGAAGTCACCGCGATCTGTTTCGGCGGCATCCTCTCCCATCGCAGTTGCCGACTCGCCGGAGACGAACTGACCAACGCGCTGTACCAGTACCTGCGCGCGGAGCACAAGATCGTCGTCGGCGAGCTCACCGCCGAGCGGGCGAAGGTGGCCACCCCCGGAACGCCCGACGGGCAGGCCCTCGTCGTGGAGGGACGCGATGCCGTCACCGGCCGCGCCCGGCTGGTCACGCTCGAGACCGAGGAGATCGTGGATGCGTTGCGACCCACGACGGCGGGAATCGTGCAGACCTTGACCGACTGCCTCGAGGACCTGCCCGCCCAGGCGATCGGCGACGTGATGTCGGAGGGGCTGCTCACCATCGGTGGCGGGGCGATGCTGCGCGGTCTGTCGCAGCTGCTCGAGGAGGCCTTCGGGTTCCCGGTGAAGACCGCGGAGCGTCCCCTCACCTGCGTCGCGGAAGGCGCCAAGGCCTGCTTGGAGCACCCCGAGGTGGTGGCGGCGTACAGCAGCTGATCACCGATTCGACTCCACGACCGGCGGTGACGGGAAGTACCACCGCAGGAGTCTCTCGACCACCGGCCCGGCGGTCGCCGACCCGAACCCGCCGCCGCGCACCAGCACCGACACCACGATCTCGGGCGCGTCCAGGGGCGCGACCGCGGAGAACCAGGCGTTCAGACCCTCCCCGGGTGCCGACGGATCCTCCGCCGTGCCGGTCTTGGCGCCCGCCTGCACCGGCAGATCGGCCAGCTGCCCGGCCGTACCGGCCGACGCCGACGCCCGCATCCCCGCTCGAACGGGGTCGAGCCGGTCGGCGAAGGGCAGCCGGCGCGGCTGCGCCGTGGGAATCGGGATGTTGTCCTCGGACCCGTACGCCGCCGCGAGCCGAGGGGTGACCATCGCACCGGTGGCGATGCCCGACGTCCACCGCGCCACCTGCAGCGGGGTCGCGCTGACGGTGCCCTGGCCGATGCCCATCAGCAGGGTGGAGCCCGGATACCAGGTGGCCCCGATCCGTGCCACCGACTCCGGCGTGCCGAGGAAACCTTCGGCCTCGCCCGGCAGGTCGATTCCCGATCGCTGCCCCACGCCGAGTTGCCCGGCGACCGCGGCGATCCGCTCGGGACCGAGGAGCTCGGCCAGGCGGTAGAAGTAGACGTTGTCGGACCACTGGATCGCCTGCAGCAGGTCGTGCGGCCCCATCGGCTGCCAGTTCCGGAAGGTGTGCCCGCCGTAGGTGTAGGCCGCGCCCGTGGCGATCACGGTCTCCGGTGCCAGAACCGGGTTCTCGGCGTTCGCGGCGGCGGTGACGATCTTGAACGTCGACCCGGGCGGTGCGGCGGTCTGGGCGACGTGGTTGACCATCGCCCCCGGTCCGGACGACTGAGCCTGCGCCGCGAGGGCGACGAGGTCGGCCGGCGGGCCGTAGGCGTTGTTGTCGAATCCGGGCACGCTGGCCATCGCCCGTACCGCTCCGGTGCGGGCGTCCATCACGATCGCGGCGCCCAGGTCGCCTCCGCTGGTGCGGACGGCCTCGGTCAACGCAGTGGTCGCCAGGTCCTGCAGACCGATGTCGAGGTGCAACCGCAGGTCGTGTCCCCGTATCGGGTCCACCCGCGTGCCGGGGGCGACCGGACGTCCCGTCGGATCGACGTACATGCACTGCTTGCCGTCGCTGCCGCGCAGCAACGCGTCGTACTGCTTCTCGAGTCCGGCCTTGCCGACCCGCGATCCGAGCGCGAGATGCGGCCAGCGTTGCATGTCCTGCTGGTCGGCGACCCCGACATGGCCGAGTACCGACGCGAGCGTCGCGCCGTGCGGGTACGTCCTGCGGCCGGACGGGGCGACGAGGATCCCGGGAAGTCGCGCATTCACGACCTGCCGAGCCTGTTCGGGCGCGACCCTGCCGACGAGGACCTGCGGATCCCCTTCGGCACGTCCACCCATCACCTCGGCCAGTTCGTCCGGGGAGAGGCCGATCAGCGCAGCGAGTCGCGGGCGCGAGTCCGCATCGTGCTCGTCGAACACCTCGGGCAGGACGGCGACGGCGTACTCCGCGGCGTTCAGCGCGAGCGGCACACCGTTGCGGTCGACGATGAGACCGCGCTCGGCGGGCAGCCGGATACAGCGCATCATCTGCGCCTCGCCCGCGGTGCGCAGCTCCGCACCGCGGACGTGTTGCAGCTGCCAGGTGACCATCGACATCGCGACGAGCGACGCTGTCAGGCCGACGGCCCCTGCCGAGACCCCTCGCAGTCGACGGTGCCGTCGCGGGTCCGGACGCCACAGCGGCCGCGCGACGCCGTCCCTGCGCACCGCGAGTACCAGTCCGACTGCCACGAATGCGACGACCGCGGCAGTCCCCCCGTAGCTGAACAGGGGGATCGGCATGCCGGTGTGCGGGATCAGCGACAGACTCGCACCGATCGATACCAGGGCGTGGATCCCGAACGACGCGCCGATCCCCGCCGCGACCAGCGCCGCCTCACGGGTCCGGGCGGTGCGGGCGGCGAGGACGGCCCGCCATACGATCACCGTGGTGGCCACCACGACTGCCAGGCCGGCGAACAGTCCCCATCCGTACACGACGCTCGCGAAGGCGAGATCGTGTTCCGATTCCGGGAGATAGTCGGCTCTCACCTCGTAGAGGGGGTCTCGCGCCAGACCCCACCAGCCGCCGCTGCCGATGGCGATGTCCGCCTGGAGCGCGGCCCACCCCGCCCCGCTCGGGTCGACGTTGCTCGACAGGAACACGTGCACGCGTTCGAGTTGATAGGGGCGGAGGACGAGAACGGCGAGCGGCAGCGACGCGACTCCCACCGCGAACAACGGCAGCAGGGGCAGCAGCGGCACCCGGGCCAGGATGAGCATGACCATGACCGTCGCGACGAGCACCAGGGCAGTCGACAGGTCCGGTTGCAGCGCGACGAGCGCGATCGGCACGCCGGTGGCCGTCAGGGCTGCCACGAACCGGCCGACGGTGAAGCCACCGGCCAATATGCCGGCCGGGACCAGCACGACAGCGAGTTTGGCGAGTTCGGCGGGCTGGACGGTGAACACGCCGAAATCCAGCCAGCGCTGGGCGCCTTTCGTCGCGACCCCGGCGAGCGGTACCGCGGCCAACAGCACGGTCGCCACGGCGAGCACCGTCCACCCGAATGCTCGCAGGTCACTCGTCCGCAGGCGAGAGACGACGCGCATCAGGACGAGACCGGCCGCGGCGAACAGTGCGTGCCGAACGGCGTGCGACGTCATCCCGATCGCGGTCAGATTCAACAGGCCGAGCACGACCAGGACCACGGCCGCGGTTACGAGCCACGGATCGGATTCCCGCCGGCGTTCGGCCATGTCCCCTCCTCCGCCGCCTCAGCAGGTCGCGTTCTCGGCGGGCACCGACAGCGGCTCCGAGGCGGCTGTTGCCGGGGCGCTGGTCACCGCGGCGACAGCCAGCGCCCCACCGGGTGGCAGATCCGCCCAGCTGATTCCGTACACCTCCTCATCGCCCGGCTGGGCGGCCAGCGAGACCTCGGCGCTCGCGCCGACCGCGCCGGAACATCTGTCGTAGACGTTCAGCGCCCAGGTCACGGTGCCGACACGTGCCGCGGAGTCGAGGTGTACGTCGACGCGGACGGCGCACATGCGTCCGGGCGCGCACTCGCCGTTGGCGAAGGTGGCGGTGACCAGCCTGATCGGTCCCGCGCTTGCCGGCGCACCGACCTGGACCGGTCCGGGGGCCGTCGTGCCTGCGCTTGCTGCCGGCTCGTCTCGACCGCCCACGGGTTCGGGCGGCGGAGGCGAGACCGGCTCGATCCGGTTCGGCTCCGCCGTATCCACCGGGTTGAGGACGGCATCCCAGCCGCGGCGCAGCTCCGCCCACACCCGCGGTGCCGCCCACAGCGTCCCGACGAGAATCAGGAGTGCGACGAGACCGAGAACCCCCTGCCGTCGCGACGGCCGTCTCCGCCGGCGATGCCACCCACTGCCGGCCGGTGGATACCAGCCGGCCGGTGCGAGGGACGTTCCGGCCCCGCTGCCCGGGCCCCGCGGTGCAGCCGCCCGCGCCACCACCGGATCGTCCGGAACGCGGCGCCCCGCCACCACCGCGACGAGCGCGGCGAGCTGGCTCCGCACCCGGGACTCCTCGGCCGGGTCGCGGTCGGCTGCGACCACGCGACGAACCCGGTGCATCAGGTCCTCGAGATCTGTTGCTTCGCCGATCGATTCGCTCACCCGGTCGGCCCATTCCGGACAGCGGCAGCTCGTCACGATGCTGCCGAGCAGCCTCGCCACCGACTCGTCGGCTGCGTGCCCGTCCGTCGCGCTCCCGTTCCATGCGATCGTGAGCCGTCCGGTCTCGGACACCGTCACGGCGTCGTCCCGCAGCCGGCTCGGACCGCCGCGCTGACGGCGTTCGACCCGGCAGATCAGATCGTCGACGAGCAGTGCGGTCTGCGCTCGGGTCAGCGCGGCCACCGCGAGAAGACGCCGGAGCGTCACACCGTCGCCACGAGTCTCGTCGCCGAGGACGGACGGGTCCCATCGGGGCTCGACAGGCTCACGCCTTCTCCCCGGGAGCTCTGTCACCGCTTCGCTCATCGTGCACCCCGAACCGCTGCGCCGCCCGTACAGGTCTCAACCGGGACGGGCGACGGTGAACCATGACTTGGGATTGGTCGTTGTCGAGTTCCACTACCCCTGGGGTCTCCATTCAACTCCGACTCGCGCTGGCGGACATGCTGTTTACTCATCCGAGACCCGGTCGGTCCCGTCCACCGACTGCATGCGGGCTGTATGTCCGACCGGTCGTCCGCCGGGCGGGCACACGCGTTCGCTCCCGATCCGCGCAGCCCGCCCGAAACGGGCACCGCGTCGCGTCCCGGACCGGTGGCGGCATCCCATTCCCCGTTCCACTGCGCACGTCTGCGACCGGCCCGCGGCGGCTAGCCTCGAACCATGATGCTGGCGAACGCCTGCGAGCTGTATCGGGGCACAGGTCTCGTCGGCCAGCCCGCGGCCACCGTCAGCAGCCTGGCCTTCGTGGTCGCCGGCCTCGCGGTCCTCGCACGCCGGGGCACGGCGAGCGTCACCTACGGCCTGCTCGTCGTCGCGGTCGGCGCCGGATCCCTCGTCGCGCACGGACCGAACCCACCGTGGCAGGCGTACGCACACGACCTCCCGCTTGCGACACTGCTCGCCTACGTCGCCGTCGACGCCGCCTCCGACCGGTTCGGCTCCCGGCTGTCGCCGTGGTGGTGGCGCGTCGTTCCGCTGCTGATGGTTCCCGTCGTGGCCGCCGGGCCGTCGGTCTCCACCGGCGTGCAGGCGCTGCTGGCCGTCGTCGCAGTCGGACTCGCGCTCGACCGCGCCCGCATCCGTCCGGACCTGCGGCGGTCGACGATCGTCGCGGCACTGCTCCTCGCGTCCGGTGCCGTGCTGGGCACCCTCGGCGACCGGACGTCGCTCTGCCGGCCGAGCAGTATCCTTCAGGGCCACGCGCTGTGGCATCTTCTCGCCGCGGCCGGACTGTTTCGGCTCGCCCCCGCCATCGGCTCCACCGGGACCGTCACGGCACAGCGCATGCCCTCGCGGCCGGAAAGCGCCTGAGGGTGCGGCCACTGCCGGGACGAACCGAAGCCGGGTCGACCGACCCGGGAAAGGGTGGCCTGCCCGGACTGTCGGCGCCTGCACGACGTGGAGCGTCGCGTCGTTCCCGAGCCGAGTCACCGGCACACGGCCTCGACAGGCACCCGACGCGAGACCGCCGAGCAGCAGTGACCCCGGCTCGCTGCAGCCGCGAGGCGGGGCCGGAATCGGACATCCGACCGGCAGCGTCGGGGCGATCGTCAGGCCGTCCCTCGCTGCCGAGCGCGTCGCATGTCTACCCGCTTCCCCGAGACGGGGGTGCCCTCCTCGAGGAGCAGTGCCCACGCACGACCGCCGTGACACGAGGCCGTTGTTCCGTCGGCGTAGACGACTCGCCACCAGGGAATGTTGTCGTCGAGCATGCCCATCGCTCGGCCCACTTGCCGTGGACCTGCCCCGATTCTCCTGCCGATGTCTCCGTAGGAGGCCACCGAGCCCGGAGGGATGGCGAGGACTGCCTCACGGACAGCGTCGATCATGCTCATCGATATTCGGGTGCGCTACAGCTTGGTGAGTGCATCGCCCTTGTGCATCGCGATGTGCTCGGTCTTGTCGCTCTTGATCTCGTACTGAGGGTGACTTTCACTGCACCGCCGAGTACGTCCCTTGAACTCCACGTCCTCGGTGTGCTTCTTGACGATGACGCCCTCGACGTATCCGGCTTCGGAGTTCCACCGGACATGGTCACCGACGGAGAAATCGCTCGCCACAGCCCCTCCCTGGTCTGGATGCTGGTTCTGGGGATGCTACCCGGTGCACGGTTTCGGCGACGGCATCACAAGGTCACCGCCTCTCGCCGGCAACCTCCCCGCGAGCGCGGTTCGCGCACCGGATCACCGGGTCGCGTGCAGGTTCCGGGCGGTCGGCGAGGTCTCGACCGTGGCCGGGTCCGGCTCGGTGCCGAGAATCCGGTCGGCGGTGCCGGCGGTGGTGACGGTGAACCAGTAGTGCTCGTTCTTGAAATGGTGGTGCCGGTGATGGCGCCACACCGCGCGGTAGGGCCGCGAGCCGGGGCGGTAGTCCGTGTGGATGAGGTAGTGCATCCACTCGTAGGTCAGGCCCAGGACACCGAGCGTCACCAGGAATGTCAGTCCCAGTCCGGGCCGGGGGAAGACCAGCCACGCGACGAGGACGAGCACCGGCAGCAGCCACGCCAGGGTCTGCCAGGGGATGAAGACCAGCGGCACGTCGCGCGGATCGCTGTGGTGTTCGCGATGCTTGCGGGCCAGCAGCGAGTCGAGCGTCAGCCCACCGATCCGGCGCGGCCGCCAGTGCAGGATGCCGACGTGGATGACCCACTCCACCAGCGGGAACACCAGCAGGGCGACCAGCGGGACCAGCGCGTCGGTGACCTGCCAGTCGCCGGCGAGTATCCGTGCGACGACCGCAGCAGCGAGCAACCCGCCGATCATCCACGGCGACGGGTGCCGCATGAACTCGACGGCGGCGTCCCGCAGGCCGATCGAGGCGCGACGGCCCCGTCCCTCGGTCCGATTCGTGCTCATGTCCGGTTCCTCGCCTCTCCGTGTTCGGCCTGGTCGATGGCGGTGGTCAGGGCCGACGTGCCCAGGTCGAGCAGTTCGCCGGCGGCGTGCTCGGCGCCGTCCTCGTCGCGCGCGACGATCGCGTCGGCGAGCCGTTCGTAGAGGTCGGCGCGCCCGACCTCGACGATCAGCACCCCGGCCATCGCGGTCATGGCCGGCTCGTACGCGTTGCGCAGGCTGTTGAAGATCAGCCGGAACGCGAGGGAGTCGGCGGCGTCGACGACGTGTTCCCAGAATTCGAGGGCGGCGACCTGCAGCGTGACGGGGTCGTCCCCCGCGGCGAGGCGTGCCACGGACTCGCGCAATCGGGGTTGCGTCTCGTCCGTCGCGCGGGTGGCCGCGAGGCGGGCGACCTGACGGCCGATGAGTTGCCTGGCTTCGAGGACGCTGCGGACGACACCCCAGTCGGGCCGACCGTCGCGCACGAGCAGCCGCGGCAGCAGTTCCGGCCCGGCCTGGGTGCGGAAATCGCGCACCGAGGTCGCCTCCCCCTGGCGCACCTCCACCAGCCCGGCGTGCGCGAGCCGAGAGAGGGCTTCTCGCACAGCGGGTCTCGACACTCCGAACGCCTCGGCGAGGTGGCGTTCGCTCGGCAGCGACGCCCCGGCGGCGAGGTCGCCGCCGAGCACCCGGGCGGCGATCTGGTCGTACACCTCGCCGGAGGCGGACTTGCGGGCGATCGGCTCGAACATCACGACCCGACCGTAAGCCCCCATCCGGACAGAGGTCAAGTGGTAAGACCAGTTCCCACCACCGTCGGGAGTGGCCGAATGTCACACCGCTTCGGTCAGACCGACGCGGTGTGACATTCGGCCGCCCCGAGCGGTCAGCTGAAGCCCATCACCTGGTCGCCCCACACCTCGCGCAGTATCTTGTCGGGGTCCGGGACGAGGGTGTCGGTGTTGTCGATCAGGAGGGTCATGCGCTTGTCGGTGTCGTACGGCGCCCAGTGCCGGGATCCGTCCAGGGCGGCCGGCACGCCGTGGTGCGCGAAGGCCAGCCAGCGACGCTGGATCCGGCCCGAGATCGTCGTCGCAGCCTTGCGCCCGCCGAGCCAGAACGTGGGATCGCGATCGAGCGTCCCGAAATTGCCGAAGACGTAGGGCAGTTCGGTGGCATGGCCGGCACCGATCCGTGCCGCCTTGAGCATCGGGGTCGCATGGTCGAACCGGTACACCCACGTCGGCGAGTGGGCGCTGTGCGCGTCGGCGATCCACACCACCGGCATCCGGAACCCCGCGTCCCGCGAAAGAGCCATCGCCCCGGACGTTTTCGTGACATCCGGGTACGCGGAGATGATCTCCGCGATGCGGTCGGGCGGCAACTCCGGGTGGTCCTCGGCGAGGGCGTCGAGCATCGCCTGCACGGAGGCGTCGCTCACCGGCATCAACGGCGACTTCATGAAGCGGAAGATCGACGGCTCGTCCTTGTTGGAGCCGATGATCAGGGGGATCCGGTGCGCGAGCCCCTTCTGGAACGCCGCCACCGGATACTTCGGCACCAGGTCGCGATCGACCACGGGCGCCATCGCGAGCGTGCCGGGGAACTTCGTGGGGATCTCGCCGACGAGCACGTCCCCCGCATCGGTCAGCGCCTCGTGCGGCATGTCCCGCAGCGCCCACACCCGCGCCGGGGTGAGGTCGAGGATCTCGAGGTACCGCTCGGCGACCCGCGCAGCCCGCTCGGACCCGTACGCCGACGTCGCCGGCGGGCTCTGCGCGATGGCCCGGTGGAACAAACCCTCGGCGCGGGGCACGGTCATCAGTGTGGTCAGCGACCCGCCACCCGACGACTCGCCGAACACGGTGACCCGGTCGGGGTCGCCTCCGAACGCGGAGATGCAGTCGCGGACCCACTCGAGCGCGGCGATCTGATCGCGCAGCCCCACATTGGATTCGAAGGTGGTCCCGGCGGTCGAGAACGACGAGAAGTCGAGGAACCCGAGCGCGCCGAGCCGGTAGTTGACCGTCACCACGACGACGTCGCCGCGCTCGGCGAGCAACCGTCCGTCGTAGATCCGCTGACCCGAGTAACCGAGGACGTAGGCGCCGCCGTGGATCCACACCATCACCGGCCGGGGCTCCCCGTCCGGCTCCGGCGCCCAGATGTTCAACGAGAGGCAGTCCTCACCGATCGTCAGCCCCGGATCGATGGGGATCGGGTTGTTGCGTCCCTGCGGCGCGATGGGCCCGAAGCGCCGCGCGTCGAGCACGTCGGTCCACGGCTCCGGCGGTTCGGGGGCGCGGAACCGGAGGTCGCCGGACGCCGGCGCGGCGTACGGGACTCCCTTCCACGTGTAGACGGAGCCGTCGCGGTAGCCGCGTACGTCGCCGTACTTGCAGCCGACGATGAGCGTCTCGGCGTCCACGGTTCCTCCCGAACGAACGGTCTCGGGCCAAGGTACCAACAACAGACAGGTTGCATGCGGAGCCCGGTGGCCCGGGCGGCGGAGGCGGTCTGCGCCGAGTGCTATCGTCGGCTCCGTAGACACGGGGTGCTCCGCACATGCGCGGGGCTGAGATCACACCCGTCGAACCTGATCAGGTAATGCTGACGAAGGGATGTCCTGGCATGACCATGCCTGCCCGCGCGTCGGTCCCGGCAGGGACCGACCGCTTCACCGATCTGCTGTGGGACCGGACCAAGGTCCTGCGCGAGGCCATCGACGACCTCGAGTTCCTGCGCCGCCTCGGCGACGGGACGCTGCCGCTCGACGCGTTCCGCTTCTACATCGAGCAGGACGCCCTGTACCTCGCCGGGTACGCCAAGGCACTCGCCCTGCTCGCGGCGAAGGCCCCGGACCCGGGCACCGCCGCGTTCTGGGCGAACAGCGCGGCCACGGCCGCCACCGAGGAATCCGCCCTGCACCGGGGTCTGCTGACCGGTGGCGTCCTGCCGCCCGCCGAGGACACCCCCGCGCACTCGCCCGCTTGCCTCGGCTACGTCTCCTATCTCACCGCCACCGTCGCCACCGACCCGTATCCGGTGGGCGCCGCCGCGGTACTCCCCTGTTTCTGGATCTACGCCGAGGTCGGCCGCGACCTCGCCGTCCGCGCCGCCGACGTGCTCGCCGCGGATCCCGCCCACCCCTACGCCCAGTGGGTCACCACCTACGACGCGCCCGAGTTCCATGCCGCGGTCGCCGGCGCCCGTGACCTCGTCGACGCCGCGGCGGCAGCCGCCACCGACGCCGAGCGCGACGCCATGGCCGAGGCGTTCACCATCGCCACCCGCTACGAGCTGCTGTTCTGGGACACCGCGCTCAACACCCAGGAGTGGCCGGCCTCATGACCACGCTCCCCCGGCTGCGCCGCCGGTTCACCGTCCTGGCCGCCGTCACCGCCGCGCTGCTGCTCACCGCGTCCTGCGCCGGGAACGGCGACGAGTCCGGCGACACCATCCGATTCGCCCTGGACTGGACGCCGAACACCAACCACACCGGCCTGTACGTCGCCCAGCAGGAGGGCCTGTTCGCCGACGCCGGTCTCGACGTCGAGTTCCTGCCCTACAACAACACCACCCCGGACACCCTCGTCGACGCCGGCAACGCCGAGTTCGGCATCTCCACGCAGGCGCAGGCGACGTTCTCCCGGGCGGCCGGCTCGCGCACCGTCTCGGTGCTCGCGCCGCTGCAGCACTGGGCGACCGGCATCGCCGTCAAGGCGGACCGCGCCGACCTGACCCGGCCCGCGGACCTCGACTCCCGCACCTATGCGGGCTTCGGCGACCCGGGCGACGAGGAGACGCTCGCCCAGGTGATCCGCAACGACGGCGGGCGCGGCGACTTCACCTCGGTCACCCTCGGCACCTCCGCGTACGAGGCCGTGTACTCCGGCACCGCCGACTTCACCGTCTCCTACCTGGCATGGGAGGGCATCGAGGCCGAGCACCGCGGGCTGCCGATGCGCTACTTCCGCTACACCGACTACGGGTTCCCCGACGCCTACGCGATCGTGGTCGACGGCAACGAGGACTGGCTGGCCGAACACCCGGACCAGGCCCGGGCCTTCGTGCAGGCCGTCCAGCGGGGCTACGAGATCGCCGCGCAGGACCCCGACCGCGGCGCTCGCGCGCTGATCGAGGCGAACCCGGGGGCCTTCTCCGACGAGGACCTCGTCTACGAGAGCCAGCGGATGCTGTCGACCGACTACCTGCGCGACGAGAACGGCCGCGTCGGCACCCTCACCCTCGAGCGATGGACCGGGTACTCCCGGTTCCTGTTCGAGAAGGGCCTGCTCTCCGGTCCCGACGGCGCACCGTTGACCACCGAGCCGGACTGGTCGACCCACTTCACCGATGACTACCTCACCCCCTGACCCCACCCGCAATTCCTGGGCGCGGCGCGTGGCCCCGGCCGCGCTGACCGTCGCCGCGCTGGCCCTCGGCTGGCAGCTGTACGTGGCGGTCAGCGGCATCCGCCCGCAGGTGCTGCCCTCCCCCGCCCGGGTCCTCGAGCAGGGGTGGGCGCACCGCACCGACATCGCCGGTCACGCCTGGTCGACGCTGCAGGTCACGCTCGTCGGCTTCGCGGTGTCCCTGGCGGTCGCCTGGGCGCTGGCGATCGTCGTGGACTTCTCGCCGTGGCTGCGCCGGGCCCTGGTGCCGCTGTTCGTGGTGTCGCAGACCCTGCCGATCATCGCGATCGCGCCACTGATGATCATCTGGTTCGGATTCGGGCTGCTGCCGAAGATCCTGGTGATCGCGCTCGCCACGTTCTTCCCCATGGCGATCGGCCTGATCGAGGGCTTCGCGGCCGCGGACCGGGAGGCGGGGGCGCTGCTGCGCAGCATGGGCGCCTCGCGTCGGCAGGAGTTCCGGTACGTGCGGCTCCCGTCGGCGCTGCCCCGATTCTTCACGGCGCTGCGCATCGGGGTCACCTACGCCGTGGTCGGCGCGGTCTTCGCCGAGTACGTCGGCGCCACGTCGGGACTCGGGATCTACATGAGCACCCAGAAGAACTCGTTCCGGACCGATCTGGTACTCGCGGCGGTGCTCGTCACCGCGGTGCTCTCCCTCGCGTTGTACCTGCTCACCTATGCCGCCGAGCGGGTGGTGGCCCCGTGGGCGCTGGCGACGAGGAGCCTGCGGTGAACGCCGTCGCCGTCACCGGCGTGCACAAGGCGTTCGATGGGCGCACCGTCCTCGACGGCGCCGAGTTCGCGGTGGCCGACGGCGAGTTCGTCTCGCTCATCGGCCCGAGCGGCTGCGGCAAGTCCACCCTGTTCGGGCTGGTCGCCGGCCTCGACGTGCCCGACACCGGCGCCGTCACGGTCGCCGGTCGGCCGGCCGCACCGGGACGCGCCGCGCTGATGCCGCAGAAGGATCTGCTGTTCCCGTGGCGCAGCGTGCTCGACAACTGCGCGCTCGGCCTCGAGGTCCAGGGCACGCCCCGCGGTGAGGCGCGGGACCGGGCACGAAAGTTGTTCCCCGCCTTCGGTCTCGCCGGGTTCGAGGAGGCCGCGCCGCGGCAGCTCTCGGGTGGGATGCGGCAGCGTGCGGCACTCGCGCGGACCGTCCTGCAGGGCCGCGACGTGCTGCTGCTGGACGAACCGTTCGGCGCCCTGGATTCGCTGACCCGCACCGAGATGCAGTTGTGGCTGCAGCAGGTGTGGCAGCGCGACCGCTGGACGGTGCTGATGATCACCCACGACGTGCGGGAGGCGCTGCTGCTGTCGGATCGGGTGCTGGTGCTCACGCCCCGCCCGGCGCGGGTGTGCCACGAGGTGTCGGTGCCGCTGCCGCGCCCCCGGGGCCTGGACGCGCTGACGTCTCCGGAGTTCGTGGCGCTCGAAGGCGAACTCGTCGACGTCCTACACAGCACGGGCGCGCGGGGTTCGACACCCCAGGACCCGCGCAGCTCGTCGCTGCGGGACTGACACCGCTCACGAAATATCTAGTGCGAGTTCGAGTTCCGTGAGGGCGTCCTCGAGATGTCCCAGCAGTCGCTGCAGTGCGGGGACGGTGCGGCGGCACCCGACCACGCCGAAGTCGACGGTGTCCGCGGTGTTGGTCAGCGTGATGTTGAGCGCCTGACCGCTGAGCACGACCGACACGGGATAGATGCCGTCGAGCCGGGATCCACCCCGGTACACCGGTTCCCGCGGTCCCGGCACGTTGGAGATGATGAGGTTGAACGGCGGCGGCGCCAGGGCGACCGCGCCCGAGATCGGCGCCAGCGCGAGTCCGGCGATGTTGAGCGCCGACCACACCGTCGCCTGCAGCGGCGTCATCCCGCCGAACAGGGTCTTGCCCTCCGCCATCGAATCGCTGACCGTCGACAGCCGGGTGAGCGGATCCTCGAGATGGGTGCCGAGGTTGCACAGCGTGACCCCGACGCTGTTGCCACCCGAGTCCGACTCGGGGGTGTCCTTCGCGCGCAGCGACACCGGGACCATCGCGATCAACGGGGTCTCCGGCAGCGCCTGCCGCTCGAGGAGATAGGCGCGGATGGCGCCGGCGCACATCGCGACGACGACGTCGTTGCTCGACACGCCGGCCGCGCACCGCACCCGTGTGATGCGTGCGCGGCTCCAGGACTGCGCCGCGAAGCGCCGCGTCCCGTCGATCGGGACGTTGAACATCGATCGCGGGGCCTCGTACGGCAGTGCGACGCGGCGGCCGCCGAGCACGGTCCGCGCGATCCGCAGCGCCACGGGCGCCGCGCCGAGCACGTCGCCGGCCACGGAGCGCACCGTACCGACGGTCGACGTCCGCGCGTGCGTCCCGGATCCGTTCCCGGATCGGGGGCGGGGCGGCAGGTGCCACGGCGCCGGGAAGTCGCGCGCGCTCGGGTCGGTGGTGTAGGTGCGCCGCAACAGCCGCAGCCCCGAGACCCCGTCGAGCAGCGCGTGGTGCATCTTCGTGTAGACGGCGAACCGGCCGTCGGCGAGTCCTTCGATCAGGTACGCCTCCCACAGGGGCCGGTGCCGGTCGAGCAGCCCGCTGTGCAGGCGGGAGACGAGGGTGAACAGCTCGCGGATCCGGCCCGGTGCCGGCAGCGCCGAGTGCCGGACGTGGTACTCGAGGTCGATCTCGTCGTCGACGGTCCACCAGGTGTAGCCGAGGCTCGACACCGGATCGGCCGGTCGCTTGCGGAACAGCTCGTCGACGTGCGCGTCGGCGACGAGCCGGTTGTAGAGGTCGGTGACGTACCCCGGGCCGGCGTCGGGCGGCGGGGTGAACAGTTCCAGCGAACCGAAGTGCATCGGGCGCTCCCGCGACTCGGCGAGCAGGAACATCGAGTCCGTCACCGGCATGTACCCCACGGGGACTGCCCCCTTTCGTCCGCCGTCGCACGCTGGGATGGATCGTACGTCGGTCCCGCGCATGCCGTACCGAATAGATAACAGAAGGGCCCGCGACCTGCGGAAATCACGATGCCCGGTCTCCATCGAGTCACGGTGCTTCGCCCCGGCGGATCGTCGTCGTACTGTCGATCAACCGACCCGGACGAACGTTGCGAAAGCCACGGCGGACGGGCCGCGGAGGACAAGCCGGAGCCGACGAGCGCAGCTCCGCCCGAGCGGACGAGGACGAGGAGGTTCCGGTGACGAGCACCGCGTCGAACCATCCGTCGTTGTCGTATCCGCCCGTACCGCGGCCGGTGCTGCGACGTGAGATCGCCGGGGTGAGCATTCCGTCCCAGGCGCTGACCTTCTCGGTGCGCAGCACCGTCAAGCCGGTCATCGACGCGTGGGCACGCGCCCCGCACCTGCCCTGGCCGACCGGTGTGGTGGACCGCCTCGCGTTTCCCCTCAAGCCGGTCCCCGGCACGCACCGGCATGCGGTGCGGCTGCCGTCCTGCCGCGCCGAGTTCCTCGCCGCGCCGGGCGCCGACGGCTCCACCGCGATCCTGTACCTGCACGGCGGGGCGTTCCTGGTGTGCGGGCTGACCACCCACCGGCAGATGGTCTCCCGCATCTCGTCGGCAGCCGGGGCCCCCGTGCTCAGCGTCGCCTACCGCATGCTGCCGGGGCACCCGATCGAGAGCGCGGTCGAGGACGGCATCGAGGGGCTGCGGTGGCTGATCGCGCACGGCTACCCGGCCGAGCGGATCGTGGTGGCCGGCGACTCGGCGGGTGGATTCCTCACCTTCCAGGTCACGCTCGAGGCGCTGCGGCTGGGCCTCGGCCGTCCGGCCGGCAACGTGGCGCTCTCGCCGCTGACCGACCTCGACACCCGCGGCAAGCTCGCGCATCCCAATTCGTATCGGTGCGCCCTGTTCCCGCGCCGCGCCGTTCCGGCCCTGGCCGACGTGATCGCCCGCATCGACGCCGCCGCCGGCGGGCCTGGTCCGCGCGCGGTGTCCCCGGTCGACGCCGACCTGACCGCCATGCCGCCCACCCTCATCCAGACCGGTTCGGAGGAGATGACGTACGTCGACGCCGAGCTGATGGCCGCGCGTCTCGCGGGCGCGGGTGTGCACTGCGAACTGCAGGTGTGGGAGCGGCAGGTGCACGTGTTCCAGGCCGCGGCGGGCATCGTGCCCGAGGCGGGACGGGCCGTCGCGTCGATCGGGGTGTTCGTCCGCAGCCTGCGCTGACGGGTCGGCTGCCCGCAGCCTGCGCCGACGGCGACCCGGGCGGCCGGATGTTCCGGGCCCGCCACCGAGTGATGCTGCCCGCCCGGCGACTGTCGGTCCCCCCGGCTAGTGTCGTCACACGGTCCCGCGACAGCGGAAAAGGGGGTGGATCGTGACCGACACCGAGAGCCGATTCGACCGCGACGTCGACCGGTCCTGGAACGAGTTCCGGGCACGTCTCGCCGACCACGTGGCGGCGATGAGCGACGGCGACGGGCTGGTCCTCGAGCCACTCGTCGAGGAGGACACCGGCCCGGCCGGACCGTGCGTGCAGTTCTACGCGTGGGGTGAGGGCCAGGTTCGGTGCGAGGTGCCGTCCAATGCCCACCTCGACCCCGATCGTCGTCTCGGCCCGGGCGACGAGGCGTTGCTCGCCGAGCTCGGCTGGCGCGCACCGTCCCGGGGACCCGACGACCCGGAGGACGGCGGGTCGCCCGCCTACTGGATGGACCGGCCCGCGGCGTGGGCGGACCAGCTCGCGGCCGTCGCGGTGACGGCGCTGCGGCGGGTGTGGGGGGTGCCGCATCCGCTGTTCCTGCGCACCGACACGTTCGGCACCGGCCGGGCCGACTTCGAGCTACCCCCGCCGGCCGAGGAGATCCCGCCGCAGGCTGCGCTCCCCCTCGCCGTCCAGACGGCGGGCGAGGAGCACGTACGCGAGCTGATCGAGTCGACACTGCGCGAGCGGATCGGCGACGTCCCGCTGTGGGACGAGGACGGCGACCTGGCGTTGCGGGTCGCGGGGATGGTCGTGTTCGTCGGTGTCGGACCGCACGAGCGCACCGTCGACGTGTTCGCCCCGATCGTCCACCAGATCACCGGACGTACCCGCGCCGCCGAGGTCGTCGCGGACCTCAATCGGCGGTGGCCGCACCTGAAGTTCGTGCTGGTCGAGGACCGGGTGGCGGTGGCGGCACACCTGCCCGCGTCGCCGTTCGTGCCGGCCCACCTGCTGGTCACGCTCGACCTGGTCGCGCAGTTCCTCGAGGGACTGGACGAGGGGTTCGGCACCCGTCTCGGCGGCGAGCTGCTGCACGAGATCGACCACGACGGTGTGCCGCCGCCCGCGGACGAGCTGCCGCCGTGGACGGCGGAGTCCGAGGCGGATCTTCCGTTGACGCTGCTGGCACTGCGCGACTTCCATCTCGACGGACAGGTGGCGGTCGAGCCCCGCACGGTGGCCCGCATGGCCGACGACGAACCGGACCAGCTGCTGCGCTTCCTGCGGATGAGCGTGGACGCGCAGGTGTGCTGGCAGGCCGAGGCGATGGGACGCGCCGCGGCCGGGGACGGCGCCGGTACCGCACGGGCCGAGGCGAAGGCGCAGGAGTGGGAATCGACCTGCCGGTCGCTCACGGCGGCGATGCGGCTGCTCGTGCCCCCGGCCGGCACCACCGGGAAACGCCGGCGCCGGCGCCGGTCGTCCCCGCCCGAGCAGATCGAGCTGTTCGAGAATCCGGACGAGCCGACCCTGTTCGACGAACTTTCCGACTGAGCACCTCACGCCGGCCTTCCGTTTCCGAGGGTCGGGCCGTGCCCGGGACGGCTCAGGGCGTGGTCGCCTCGAGGTGCTTCAGCACGGCGAGGACGCGCCGGTGGTCCTCGGGTTCGGGGTGCAGACCCAGCTTGAGGAAGATCGCCCGGACGTGCGCCTCGACGGTGCGTTCCCCGAGGAACAGGGCCGCCCCGATCGCCCGGTTCGAGCGGCCCTCGGCCATGAGCGCGAGGACCTCGCGTTCGCGGGTGGACAGCGTGTCGATGGGACGGCTGTCGCGGTGCGGGCGGGCCACCAGCCGGCTCACCACGCTGGGGTCGATGGCCGAACCGCCCCCGGCGACCCGGTGCAGGGTGTCGACGAACTCGTCGATGTCGGAGACCCGATCCTTGAGCAGGTAGCCCAAGCCGGCGGCCCCGTCGGCGAGCAGGTTCATGACGTGGTCGGTTTCCACGTACTGCGACAGCAGCACCACCGCGGTGTCGGGGTGGTCGGCTCGGATGGTCGCGGCGGCACCGATGCCCTCGGTGGTGTGGGTCGGGGGCATCCGGATGTCGACGACGGCGACGTCGGGACGTTCGTCGGCGACGAGAGCGAGCAGGGTGGCGGCGTCACCGGCCTCGCCGACGACGTCGATCCCCTCGTCGCACAGCAGCCGGGAGATGCCCTCGCGCAGGAGTACGGAGTCGTCGGCGAGCACCACCCGCAGGGGTGCCGCACTGTCGCCGCGCCGTGCGGCGCGCCGCGTCGCGGCCACCTGGGTCGGTGCCGCGGCGTCCACCGCCACCGTGCGGGCCAGCGTGTCGTCGCCCGCCGCACCGGGAACCGGGGTGGGGACGGTGGCCGTGGCCTCGGTGGCGAGGGCATCGCGGGCGGCGGCGGTGAGTTCCCGGCAGGTGCCGTAGCGGTCGTTGCGGTCCTTCGCGAGCGCGCGCGCGACGACGGAGTCGAACGCGGTCGGCAGGTCGGGCCGGGCCTCGCTCGGCCGGGGTATCGGGCTGCGGACGTGCCCGTGCCACAGCTTGGGCAGGGTGTCACCGGAATACGGGGGCCGGCCGGTGAGCAGGTGGTAGAGGGTGCAGCCGAGCGAGTAGATGTCGGTGCGGTGGTCGAGCGCGACGGTGGTGTCGAACTGCTCGGGTGCGGCGTTCTGCAGACTGCCGACGAACGTCCCCGTGCGGGTGAGCCCACTCGCCTCGTCGAGGGCCTTGGCGATGCCGAAGTCGGTGAGCAGCACCCGTTCGGGCTCGCCCGGACCGGCGGGCTCGGCGAGCAGGATGTTCGTCGGTTTCACGTCGCGGTGCAGCACCCCGGCCTGGTGCGCATAGTCCAGGGCCTTGCCGATCTCGCAGACGATGTGCACTGCCCGCTCGGGTGGGACGGGGCCGTGCCGGAGCAACGCGGCGGCGGTGGTGCCGGGGACGTACTGCATCGCGATCCAGAGCCGGCCGTCCTCGCAGCCGCGGTCGTAGACCTGGACGATGTTGGCGTGTTCGAGCCGCGCGGCGTGGTCGGCCTCGAGTTCGAAGCGGGCCCTGACGCTGTCGTCGGCGGTCAGGACCGGGTGGAGCAGTTTGAGGGCTACCTTGCGTGGCAGGTGCGGGTGCTGCGCGAGGTAGATCGACCCCATGCCGCCCGCGCCGAGCAGCCGTTCGATGGTGTATCCGGCAAACACCGAACCCGGCCCGGGAGCCCCGTTCCCGTTCACCGCCACCACCTCCCGAAGCGGCCCGTCTCCTCTATTCAACCCCTCGGGGATCGTCGGCGGAACCGAGGCCGAATCCCAGATGTTCGAACAGTGCCAGCACGGTGGTCGGCCGGGACCCGAAGCGGGATGCTGAGAGCGAGGATCGGAGGCCTCGTCGTGAGTCGTCGAACATTGCCGGCGGTCGTCGCCGTGACCACCCTGCTGGTTGTCGGGGTGGCGGTGGTGTCGGTCGATTGGCCGGGCGGTCCGCCCGCGGGACCGGCGGAGCTGATCGCGTTTCTCGCGGTGGGCGTCGCCTTCGTCGCGGCGGGCGTCGTCGCGTGGCAGAGCCGGCCGGACGACAACACGGGACGGCTGATGGTGCTGGCCGGATTGTTGTGGCTGGTGAAGGGGGGCGCCGCGGCCCGCAACCCGGTGGTCTTCACCGTCGGGGCAGCGCTGACGGTGATGTACCTGCCGGTGTTGATCCACGTACTGCTCGGCTTTCCGACGGGACGACTGACCCGCAGGTGGGAACGGTGGTTCGTGGGTGGCTGCTACGTGTACTTCCTGGCCTCGGTGCTGCTCGACCTGATGTTCTACAACCCCTCCGTGATGATCGGCACCGACCGCTTCACCGCACCCAACCTCCTGCTGGTCCGGGACGATCCGACGATCTTCGCGGCGCTGCAGCTCGTGTTCGGAGCGGTGGCCATCGGCATCAGTGTGGTCGTGATCGGCGTGCTGCTGGCCCGGTGGCGGTCGGGCTCTCCGGCCTATCGGGCCGCGTTCGCACCCCTGTGGATCGCGGGGATCCTGGGGTTCGCCACGGTCATCGGCACCGGGCTGGTCACGGCGCGCTCGTCCGGCGTGGGGAACGTGTGGACGGCCTACGTGGGCTACCTGGCGACCGCGCTGTTTCCGATCGCGGTGCTGGTGGGGTTGTGGCGTTACCGGGTGGCCCGCGGGGCGGTCAGCGACGTGATGGTCGAGGTCGGTGCGGCCCCGCTCGGGGAGGAGTTCGTCCACGCGCTGCGCAAGGCGCTGCGCGACCCCGGTCTGGTCCTGTGGTCGTGGTCGCCGCGGTCGAACAGCTACCTCGACGCGCACGGGGACCCGCAGCGCCTGCCCGGCGGCGGCGACCCCCGTGCGGCGACCGTCCTGGAACGCGACGGCGTCCCGGTCGGGGCGCTCGTGTACGACCGGTCGCTGCGGCATCAGCCGCAACTGCTCGCGGCGGTGCGCAGCGCGGCGACCCTCGCGCTGGACAACCAGCGGCTCCAGTTCGAGTTGCAGGCTCAGCTCGCCGAGGTCCGCCGGTCCCGGGAGCGGATCGTCGCCGCCGGGGACGCGCAGCGGCGGCGACTCGAACGCAACCTGCACGACGGTGCGCAGCAACGCCTGGTCGCTGCGACGATCCTGTTGCGGCGCGCGCAGCGGACGTCCCAGCCGGAGCGCAAGCAGGAGTTGCTCACCGAGGGCACGGCCGAACTGGACTCGGCGCTGGTGGAGCTGCGGGAACTGGCCCGGGGCGTCTATCCGCCGGTGCTGCAGGAACACGGTCTCGCCGCCGCGCTGACCGCTCTGGCCGAGCGTGCTCCGCTGCCGGTGGAGATCGTCGACACCCTGACCGGGCGAGCTCCCGCGTCGATCGAACTCGCCGCCTACTTCATCGCCGCCGAGGCGGTCGCCAATGCCACCAAGCACTCCGGCGCCACGCACATCGAGATCGACCTCCGCCGGGACGGCGGGATGCTGCGGATGGTCGTCACCGACGACGGGTGCGGCGGTGCGACGCTGACTGCCGGCGGCGGTTTGAGCGGACTGAGCGACCGCGCCGCGGCCCTCGGTGGGGTGCTCGGGGTGCACAGTCCCCCGGGGGGCGGGACGACCCTGACGCTGTCGCTTCCCCTCACCGCCGGGACATCCGGGGAGCCGTCATGAACCTGCGGGTGGTGCTCGCCGACGACTCCGCGGTGCTCCGCGAGGGCATCGCCGGCCTGCTGCGCGACGAGGGAATCGAGGTGGTCGGCCAGGCCGCGGACGGGCAGGGTCTGCTGCACCTGGTGGAAGAGCACCATCCGGACCTGGCCGTGGTCGACATCCGGATGCCGCCCACCCACACCACCGAGGGCATCGACGCCGCCCTCACCGTTCGCCGGTGCTTCCCGGGCACCGCCGTGCTGCTGCTGTCCCAGTACGTCGAAACCGAGAACGTCATGAACGTCTTCGCCGGCGGGACCGCCGGCCTGGGATATCTGCTCAAGGACCGCCTCTCCGACATCGACGGGTTCCTCGGGTCGCTGCACCGCGTCGCGGCGGGCGGAACGGCACTCGATCCCGACGTGGCCGGCCGGTTGATCTCCCGGCCGCACCGCGACCGGGGGGCCCTCGACGAGCTGTCCCCCCGGGAGCGGGAGGTCCTCACCCTCGTGGTCGAAGGCTGTTCGAACCGGATGATCGGAGCCGCCCTGGCCCTCGGGGAACGCTCCGTGGACGTGCTCGTGCGTGCCGTCTTCGACAAGCTCGGTCTGCCACCCGAGCCCGACGACCACCACCGTGTCCGGGCGGTGCTCGGCTACCTCGGCCCCACGGTCCGCAGCTGATCTCGCCAGGTCTGCCGACCCGTCCGCGACCTGGCATGATCGGGTGTCGTGACATCGACGGTGAAGCTGCGTGAACTGGCCGAACGATTCGGGATCGCCACCACGTACGTGGGGTGGGATCAGCAGGACCACTACGCGAGCGACGACACGCTGCGCCGGGTCCTGGCCTCCCTGGGGGTGCCCGCCGGCACCGAGGCGGAGATCGACGCCGCCCTCGCGGATGTGCCGAATCAGCCGTGGCGGCGGATGCTGCCGCCCGCGCTGGTCGTCGTGCAGGGCGAGGAGCACACCTTCCCCGTGCACGTGGCCCACGGTGATCCCGTGCGGGTGCAGGTGCGCACCGAGGACGGCGACGTCGTCGACGTCGCGCAGCGGGACGTGTGGGTCGATCCCCGGGAGGTCGACGGCCGGCTCGTCGGCCGCGCGACGTTCGCCGTGCCGGATCTGCCGCTCGGGTGGCACACCCTGCACGCCCGCAGCAACGACACCGAGGCCGAGGCCACCCTGGTGGTGACGCCCGCCCGCCTCGCCACCGCCGACCGGCTCCTCGAGCGACGTCGCCGCGGCCTGGCCACGCAGTTGTACTCGGTGCGGTCGACGCGGTCGTGGGGCGTCGGCGACTTCGCGGACCTCGCGGACCTGGCGGCGATCACCGCCTCCGTGCACGGGGGTGACTTCGTGCTCGTCAATCCCGTCCACGCGGGCGAGCCGGAGCCGCCGCTCGAGCCGTCGCCGTACCTGCCGAGTTCACGGCGGTTCGTGCACCCGATCTACCTGCGCGTGGAGAACATCCGGGAGGCGGCGTTCCTGCCGCGCAAGCACCGCAAGACGCTCGAGGCGTACACCGGGAAGTTCGCCAAGTCGAACCGCAAGGACAAGCGCATCGACCGCGACACCGCGTACCGGGCCAAGCTGGAGGTGCTCGGGCACGTGTTCCGGGTGCCGCGCAGCCCGGCACGGCAGGCGCAGTTCGATGCGTTCCGCGCCGCGGGTGGCGACGCGCTGACCGACTTCGCGTTGTGGTGCGCCCTCGGCGAGAAGTTCGGTGAGCGCAGCACTCGCTGGCAGACCCTGGCGGCGACCCCGGACGAGCCGTACGTCACGCGCCAGCGGACCAAGCTGGCCGAGCGCATCGAGTTCCACTGCTGGCTGCAGTGGCTGTGCGACGAGCAGCTCGCCGAGGCACAGGCCACAGCGCGCGCGGCCGGCATGGACATCGGGATCGTGCACGACCTGGCGGTGGGTGTCCGGCCCGACGGCGCGGATGCCTGGACACTCGGCGACGCGCTCATCCGCGACATGACCGTCGGGGCGCCGCCGGACGACTTCAACCGGCAGGGTCAGGACTGGACCCAGCCGCCCTGGCATCCGGTCCGGCTCGCCGAGCTCGGCTACCGACCGTACCGCGACGTGGTGCGCACCGCGCTGCGCCACGCCGGGGGCCTGCGCGTGGACCACATCCTGGGCCTGTTCCGTACCTGGTGGATTCCCGAGGGCTGCACGCCCGATCAGGGCACGTACGTCAAGTACGACCACGACGCCTTCATCGGGATCCTGGCGCTCGAGGCGCACCGGGCGGGCGCCGTGCTGATCGGCGAGGACCTCGGCGTGTTCGAGGGCTGGGTGCAGGAGTACCTGTCGCGCCGCGGCATCGCCGGGACGTCGATCCTGTGGTTCGAGCGGGACGGCGACGATCCGCGGCCCCCGGAGAGCTACCGCAGGCTGTGCCTGACGTCGGTCACCACGCACGACCTGCCGCCGACGGCGGGTTTCCTTGCCGGAGAACACATCACGCTGCGTTCCGAACTGGGCCTGCTGGAGCGGGACCTGGAGACCGAGGCCGCCGACGCGGCCGCCGAACGCGACGCCGTGCTGGCGGCGCTGCGGGAGCGCGGACTGCTCGACGCGGACGCCGACGAGCAGCGCATCGTCGAGGCGCTGCACCGGTTCGTCGCCGCGAGCCCGTCGGCGCTGATCGGGGTGTCGCTGGCCGACGCCGTCGGGGAGCGACGCAGCCAGAATCAGCCGGGCACGTCCGACGAGTACCCCAACTGGCGGATCCCGCTGGCCGACGAGAACGGCCGGACCGTGCTGCTCGAGGACCTGCCCGGCAACGCGCGGTTCGCGGCCCTGCTCGCCGCGGCGGCCCCCGAGTCGTCCGCCGACAAGGCCTGAACGCCTCGGGCCGGCTGCCGGGGATCCGGCAGCCGGCCGAGCGTCACTTCGCGTACATGCTCTCGATGTCGGCGGCGAACCGCTCGGTCACGACGTTGCGCTTGATCTTCAGCGTCGGCGTCAGCTCACCGGTCTCCTCGGTGAGGTCCCGGTCGAGGACGACGAACTTCTTGATGGCCTCGGCGTGCGAGACCATGGAGTTGGCGTCGTCGACGATGGACTGCAGCGCGTCGTGCAGGGCCGGGTCGCGGCGCAGGTCGGCGATGGTGGCCGTGGGGGGCTTTCCGTTCTCGGCCTTCCAGTTGTCGAGCACCTCGGGGTCGACGGTGAGCAGCGCGGTGATGTAGCTGCGCCCGTCGCCGATGACGACGGCCTGCGAGACGAGCGTGTGCGAGCGCATCCGGTCCTCGAGCGGACCCGGGGAGACGTTCTTGCCGCCGGCGGTGATGATGAGGTCCTTCTTGCGGCCGGTGATGCTCACGTAGCCGTCCTCGTCGATCTCGCCGAGGTCGCCGGTGCGGAACCAGCCGTCGTGGAAGGCCTCGGCGGTGGCCTTCTCGTTGCGCCAGTAGCCCTGGAACACGACCCCGCCGCGCAGCTCGATCTCGCCGTCGTCGGCGATGCGGGTGCTGTTGCCGCCCATCGGTTGTCCGACGGTGCCGATCTTCTGGGCGCCGGGGACGTTCACGCTGTGCGCGGCGGTGCTCTCGGTCAGGCCGTAGCCCTCGTAGATCGGGACGCCGACGCCGCGGAAGAAGTGGCCGAGGCGGGGGCTCAGGGCGCCGCCACCGGAGATCGCGAACCAGCACTCGCCGCCCATCGCCTGCCGCAGCTTGGTGTAGACGAGCTTGTCGGCCATGTTGCGCTTGGCCTTGAGCGCGAACGACGGACCGCCCCGGTCGAGCGACTCGCTGTAGGCAATGGCGGTCTCCTCGGCGAACGCGAAGATCGCCGCGTTGAACCGGCCGCCGGCCGCGGCCTTGCGGGCCGCCGCGTCGCGCACCTTCTCGAAGACGCGCGGCACGCCGAGGATCGTGTTCGGGGCGTACCGCTCGAACTGGGCGGAGATGGTGCCGAAGTCCGACCAGTGCGCCTGCGCCGCACCACCTTCGAAGACGGCCAGCGACACGGCCCGGGCCAGCACGTGCGCGAGCGGCAGGAAGGTCAGGACCCGGCTGCCCGGCTTGGCGACCTCACCGATCGACGCGGTGAGGATGCCGCGGACCTCGCTGTAGAAGTTGCGGTGGGTGAGCATGCAGCCCTTGGGCCGGCCGGTGGTGCCCGAGGTGTACACGAGCGAGGCGAGGTCGTCGGCGCGGATGCCGTCGAGGCGGGCCTGCAGGGTCGCGTCGTCGACGCCGGCGCCCTCGGCGATCATCGTCTCCACCGCACCGCCGTCGATCCGCAGGGTGCGGCGCAACGTGTCCGGCATGTCGACGAACAGCGCTTCGTGGCGTGCGGTCTCGACGACGGCGATGCCGGCCTCGGAATCCTGCAGGATCCAGCGGATCTGCTCGGTGGACGAGGAGTCGTAGATCGGCACGGTGGCGGCGCCGGCGGCCCAGATGGCGTAGTCGAACAGCGCCCACTCGTAGCGGGTGGCCGAGAGCAGGGCGACCCGGTCGCCGGGCTGCACGCCCGCCGCGATGAGGCCCTTGGCGACCCCCGAGACCTGCTCGGCGAACTGCCGGGCGGTGACGGCGACCCAGTCCTCGCCCTCGGGGCGGGAGTACATCACGCGGTGCGGCGTCTTCTCCGCGTGCGTGAAGACCGTGCGGACGACCGATTCGTCGTCGCCGACGGTGAACTGGGCGGGGGTGGTGTACTCACGCACGAGCGTCTCCCTCGTTGTGGTCGGGGTGGGCAGTGGACCGGTGTTCCACTCCCTGGCGGAATCGGCGCAGCATGTCGACGAACCGGTCGATGTCGTCCCGGTCCCAGCCGGTCAGCGCCGCGCGGATCTCGTCGTGGCGTCCGGCGACGGTGCGGGCGAGGATCTCGCGGCCCCGGTCGGTGAGCCGGAGGGGATGGCCGAGCCGGGTGGGTCCGGCCTCGGCGTGGACCCAGCCGGCGTCGATGCAGCTGCGCAGTTGACGGGAGACGGTGGACCGATTCACGCTGAACGCATCCGAGATGTCGGTGGCTCGGCAGCCCGGGTTGCGGTCGATGAAGCCGAGCATCGAATGCTGCGCCAGGGACAGCACGTCGTCGTGGGCGCGCTCCCCCGCTGTGAGATGGCGAACCAGGTACACGAACTCGTCGTAGACCTCGGATACACCGGTCGCTGCGGACTGCGCCGCAACCTCCCGTTTGTGTTGCACGACGCAACTGTAAGCCCTGTGCCGCTCGACACCCCAATCGCCTCTACCCGCGGCGCCGCACATTCGACTCGACGCCCCGATCGAGCACCCTGTCGCCGGCGCCGTCGACGAGCCGCACCGTCGCCGGCACCAGGCCCCGGCCGCGGTCGTCGAGACGCACGTCGTCAATCGCATCGGTGCCGCTCAGGGCGTCGCCGGGACGCCTCGGACGCCGGAAGCGCACCTCGCGCAGACCCGTCCGGCGACGACGCGCCGGCACCCGTAGGCGGCCGCCACGCTCGGGCGCCGGGCGACGGCCCGGGTGTGGATCCCGCCGACGATGAGCCCGCCGACATGCCGCCCTCCGCGGCCGCGCGAGCGGTGCGGAACCACCGGGGGTCCCAGCCGGCCCCGGCCGCACCACCGACCGCGGATTCGCCCGAACCGCCGGTGCGGCCGGCCCGGGTCGGGTACAGATGATGCGACAGGACTCTCCCTCGCGTGAGGAGTTCCCATGGCCGTACGCGCTCCGTCGACGGCCGGGCGCGGCCGTCGCCTGACCACCGTGCTCGTCGGCGTGCTCGCGGCAGCGCACGCCCTGGCGATGCCGACGGTCACTGCGGCGCAGCAACCCGTCGGGTCCTGCGCGTGGCAGTTCCGGTCCGATGCGACCGTGCTGGACATCGCGTTCCCCGACGCCGCCGCCACCTACTGGGTGCTGCCGTACGCGCTGACCCCCGGCGACAGCATCGAACTGCACGGCACGTATCCGGCGGCGCGGTACTTCTCGCTCAACACCTACGGAACGAACTTCGACACCGTCGACACCCTGCGCGACGCGCAGATCGCACCCGACCCGGGCAGCGGCAATCCGTTCGCGGACGCGGCTGCCGAGGCGCTGCCCCCGTCGGCGCGGCGCTGGAGCGCGACCGTCGTCACCGGTCCGGCCGACCCCGCCCGCAACGAGATCGCCGCGCTCCCCACCGGGTCGCCCACCGCACCGGTCGGATTCCTCATCATCCGGGTGTACGTGCCCGACGACCCGGCCTCCGCGTCCGGCGGGGTTCCCCTGCCGGACGTGACCCTGCACCAGGGCGGGCGCGCCGTGCCGGTACCCACGTGCACCGCCGAGTTCGACCCCGCCGACTACGGCAGCGGACCGGTCGAGCGCGCCGCCGAGGCGGCCGTCGACCGCATCGTCGAGAGCGCCGCCTCGGGCGCCTTCCCCGGTGACGTTCCCGAGACCACGTTCGTCAGCCCCGCCACCACGTCCGGTTTGTTTCCCAACGGCGACAACAAGTACATCGGCACCGTCCTGACCTACCAGCCGGGCCGCATCGCCGTCGTGCGGGGCAAGGCCCCCACGTTCCCCGACACCCGCGCCGGCGAACCGGTCACCACACCGGGCCGTCAGGTGCGGTACTGGTCGATGTGCCAGAACGACCAGGTCACCCCGTACCCGGTCGTCGCGTGCGCAGCCGACTTCGAGACGGCCGTCGACGCGGAGGGCTGGTTCACCTACGTCGTCGCCGCGCCCGAGGACGTGCCCGCCCGCGCCACGGCCGATCCGACGGTGACGGTCCTGCCGTGGGGCTCGACCGAGGTCCCGAAGAAGACCCTGCTCTACCGGAACATGCTCCCGTCCGACGAGTTCCTGCCGCAGTCGGTGCAGTCCGCGCAGGGCGGCGATCCGGCCGCCACGATGGGGCCCTACTACCCCCGAGGGGCCTACTGCGAGACCTCCACCTTCGAGGCCGGCGGAGTCGCGGCCTGCCTGCCCGGACAGTGAGGCCGCTGGGGTCCGCGGCGATACGCCCGATTCCGAGACGCCGCGCCGCCCCGGCAATAACCTGTGTGACACCCGCCACAGGGCGGGCAGCTGTTCTTCCAGGAGGCCCCCGCATGTCCGTCCCCGCTCCGTCCGTCATCCTCGACCGCGTCGCGCACTGGGCGCAGACCAAGCCGGACGAGGTCGCGGTGCAGTACCTCGACCGCACCCACACGTGGGCGCAATGGCACGAGCGGCTGCTCCACCTCACCGGTGCTCTCGCCGCGGAGGGGATCGGGCCGGCCGACACCGTCGCGTTCGTCGACAAGAACAACCTCGCCTGCCTCGAGGTCACCTACGCCGCGTCCGCGCTCGGCGCGGCCAACGCGATCCCGAACTTCCGGCTCGCCGGGGACGAACTCGACTACGTGATCAACGACTCGCGGGCGCGGATCCTGTTCGTGGGAGCGGAGTTCGCGCAGGAGATCGCGTCGCTGCGGTCGCGGTTGTCCTCCGTGGAGAAGATCGTCGTCGTCGGCGGGGAGAACGACGAGTTCGAACCGTGGCTCGCGGCCGCCGCTCCGGCGACCCTGCCCGACGTCGCGGCGGAGACCACCGCGCTGCTGCTCTACAGCTCCGGCACCACCGGCCGGCCCAAGGGCGTCCAGCTGACGCACCGCAACCTGTTCGCCCATGCCGAGGACGTGCTCGCCGTGCTGCCGTTCACCGACGGCGACTGCCTGCTCGTGGCGATGCCGCTGTTCCATGTGGGCGGCACCTGCTACGCCGTCATGGGTATCCACGACGGCCGCCGCTGCGTGTTCACCCGTGAGGCGGATGCGCCCTCCCTGTTCGGGGGTCTGGCGGCGGGAGCGAACATCGCGTTCCTGGTGCCCCCCGTGATCGCGGCCGTCCTCGCCGCCGGCGAACGGGCGATCGGGGCGTTCGCGCGGCTCAAGCGCATCACCTACGGCGCCGCGCCGATGCCGCTGCCGCTGCTGCGGGGCGCGCTCGCCGCGTGGCCGGACACCGAGTTCGTCCAGGTGTACGGCATGACCGAACTCGCCGGGGTGATCACCGCGCTGCTGCCGGACGTGCACCGCGACCCGGCACAGGAACGGCGGATGGCGTCGGCGGGCACCCCGATCCCCGGGGTGGAGATGCGCGTCGTCGATCCGGCCACGCTCGAGGACGTGGCGCCGGGCGGGATCGGCGAATTGTGGTGGCGCTCGGCGCAGACCACACCCGGCTACTGGAACCGGCCCGACGCGACGGCCGAGACGATCACCCCCGACGGGTGGTTGCGCAGCGGCGACATGGGCCGGGTCGACGACGGCGGGTTCGTGTTCATCGAGGACCGCCTCAAGGACATGATCATCACCGGCGGCGAGAACGTGTACTGCCCGGAGGTCGAGCGGGTCCTCGTCGAGCATCCGGCCGTGGCCGAGGTCGCCGTCATCGGCGTCCCGGACGAGAAGTGGGGTGAGACGGTCAAGGCGGTGGTGGTCCTCGCCCCGGATCAGAAGGCCGACGAGCAGGAACTCGTCGACTACACCCGCCGGCACCTCGCGCACTTCAAGTGCCCGTCGAGCATCGACATCGTCGACATGCTCCCGCGCAACCCCACCGGCAAGATCCTCAAGCGCTCCCTGCGCGCCCCGTACTGGGCCGGGCACGAACGCACCATCTGAGCGGTGCGTCCTTTGGGCGGCTGCAGCAGCCCAAAGGACGCACCGGCCGCGGAGCGGCCCGGCTCAGCGGATGCGGCGGATCAGGGCGGCCAGGGCCTGGCCGCCGCCGATGCACATGGTGACGATGCCGAGCTCGAGGTCGCGGCGCACCAGGTCCTTGGCCACCCGCAGAGTCAGGATGCCGCCGGTCGCACCCACCGGGTGGCCGAGGGCGATCGCCCCGCCGTACGGGTTGGTGCGGGCCGGGTCGAGCTTGGCGTCCCGGATCACCGCGACGGCCTGCGACGCGAACGCCTCGTTCAGCTCGATCGTGTCGATGTCCGCCGGGGTGGTGCCGGTCTGCTCGAACAGCTTCTGCAGGGCCAGCACCGGCGCGTAGCCCATCAGCTCCGGCTCGAGGGCGGCGGTGGCGACGGACTCGAGCACCGCGAGCCCGCCCAGGCCCCGCTCGACCGCGACGGACTCGCGGGCGAGCACGACGACGCCGGCGCCGTCGTTGATGCCCGAGGCGTTGCCGGCGGTGACGGTGCCGTCCTTGACGAAGGCCGGGCGCAGCGTCGCCAGGGTCTCGACGGTGGTGTCGGGCTTGGGATGCTCGTCGGTGGTGACGACGGTGGGCTTGCGGCCGCCGATCTCGACGGGGGTGATCTCCTCGGCGAACGCGGCGCGGGCGGCGTCGGTGGCGGCGCGGCGCTGCGACTCGGCGGCGAACTCGTCCTGCGCGACGCGGTCGATGCCGTACTCGCGGGCGACGTTCTCGGCGGTGACACCCATGTGGATGCCGTGGAACGGGTCGGTGAGCATGCCGACGGTGCCGTCGACGAGGGTGCGATCGCCGAGCTTGTAGCCGGAGCGGGCGCCGAAGTCGTAGAACGGCATGCGGGACATGTTCTCGTCGCCGCCGGCCAGGGCCAGATCGACCCCGCCCCAGCGCATCTGCATCGCCGCCGACCAGATCGCCTGCAGGCCCGAGCCGCACAGCCGGTTGACGGTGTACGCGGGGGTCGAGACGGGCAGTCCGGCCGCGAGGGCGACGCGGCGGGCGTTGTAGGCGTCGGGTCCGACCTGCCCGATGCAGCCCATGACGACCTCGTCGATGTCCTCGGCCGCCACGCCGGCACGCTCGAGGGCCGCCTTCGCGGCGGTCGCGCCGAGTTCGTGGGCCGGCACGCCGGCGAACGCGCCGCCGAAGCTGCCGACCGGGGTGCGCGCGCCGTCGACGACGACGATCCGTTCCGCTGTGCTCATCTCACGTCCCATCTCTCGCAGGAGCGGCACCGAGTGCCATATCTTGCGGTCGACGATACCGGAGCAGTGAGCCGCAACACAGTCGGGTGGCACTGCGACGCAAGGCGGGCACTGTCAGGTGGGATCGCCGAGGTCGTGCCGATGCACGCGCTCGGTCGCCGCGGCCGACCCGAGTTCCGTGCGGGCCTGCGGATTGCTCGCATAGAACTCGAGCACCCGGAACAGCAGCACCGGGTCGCAGTCGAACTTGCGGGAGTCGATCTCGATCACCGGTTCGGGAGGCAACCGGTCCAGGCGGAACAGCCGGCTGGTCCGTCGTCGCGCCCAGGCCGCGGCCGGCGTGCCCAGCACCCAGATCTCGGGGAAGCCGTGGTGGACGGCATGCACCCCGGCCACCGACACCCACGGCAGATACGACTCGATGGTCCAGCCGCGCTGCCGGATCCCGTCCGGTGTCAGCAGTAGCGCCCCCCGGCGGATCCCGCCGCGCAGCACCTCCACGACGAACGCCGCGCACGGCAGCCCGAATGCCGCGAGGAGCACACTCACCCACGGAACGCCGGGGGCGAACAGCACGATCTCGACGGCAGCGCCGAGGGAGAGCAACGCCGCACTCGTCGTCATGGCGCCCATCAGATGGAAGACCGGGCCGGATGCGCGGATCTCGGTGGCCCCGCGGCCCCACGCCTCGACGAGACGGATCTCCGGGTCGCCGCGCCGTGGCCGCCAGAACACGTATCCGAAGAGCGCGGTGAGGGCCATCAGGCCGGACAGGATGAGGAAGAACCGCATCACCGCCCAGGCCCCCGCGTGACCGGCATCCCAAGCCCGCCAGAGGGAGACGAGGATCACGACACCCGCCAGGACTATCGCGGCGGCGACCCGGGTATTGACCTTGGGAGGCGGCCACTCCTCCGGGCGGATCATTCGCGCGGAGGCGGACTCGTCTTCATCGGTGCCGTGCACGAAACACCCGTCCCACTGCGTTCCCCTTCCGGAAGCGCCGGGGACCCCGCCGCCCCGACCGGTTGCCGGTAGGTGGGGAACGCTACCGCAGGGCTCACCGATCGTGGCGCACGACACGCACCGCGACCGCGGTCGCCCGCCGAAGGGACCTTCGACCCTACGCCCGGGGGCCGGATCCGGGCCCGCACGCCGCGGTGTGACCATTGCCACATACGCCCCAGGACGGACATAAAGCCCAGTTCAAGAGGTGTTCATCTCGTGGCCGTCGATCCCGGGCGGCGGGACACGAAAATCTTGTCTACGGATGAGTAACACTGGCGCCGACGGGAACGACACAATCATCGACGATCCAGACGAGACCGGAGGAATCTGCATGACTGTCCAGCTTGATTCGCCTGGCTTCGAGTCCGCCCGCGAGGTGGTTTCGACCCAGGAAGACCTCGGTCGACTGTTCGACGAGATCGGGGAGCTCGACGCGCAGATTCTCGAGGCGATCGAGCGCCGCAGCGAGCTGTCGCGCCGGGCGGGCATCGCTGCGAAGGAGTCCGGGACTGCTCGGCAGGCCCAGAACCTCGAGATGCGAGTCCTCGACCGTTTCGCCGAACTCGGCGCCGACGGCAAGACCCTGGCGATGACGCTGCTCCGCCTCGGACGCACCCGCCTGTCCTAGACCTGACGACTTCCGCGGCCCCCGCACCGATCGGTGCGGGGGCCGCGTCGTCGGCACTGCCGGAACACGAACGTTCAGTGCCTCGCGTGCAGCAGACCCTCCCGCACCGAAGCGGGCCGAGATGCCTCGAGCTCGAACTCGGCGAGCGCGCGGCCCGCGACGGCGGCGATGCCCGCCGGCGGCAGCTCCTCGAACTCGCCGAGCACGAGGGCGATCTGCTCGATCGGCGGCAACGTCGAGAACAGCACGGCGTCGTCACCGCAGCCCTCCGCACGCCGGGGCGCCCGGCCCTCCGCGTGCAACAGGTACACGAACCACGACACGGCGTACGCGCACAGTTCGGGACCGATCGGGCCGCGCCAGGTCGCGACCGCCCGTGCCAGCGCCCGGTCCAGGATCGGAGCCGCCCGCTCGGAGCCGACGGACAGCAGCCGAGCGCACGCGGCGAGGTCCGGGAGCCGGCCTTCGAGCACCTCGCGCAGACCACGACCACTCGGGTCGCCCGTGGACCCGCCACTGGGCTCCGGCGGCATGATGTACATCGTCCGCTCCCTCCGTGCATTCCGGCCCGGGGAAACCGATGCCGTCTCCCCGTCTATCGTTCGGCGAGGCCCGAACGTGACGGACCTCTCACCGCAGCAGTGCCTTGACCTCCAGGAATTCTTCGAGGCCGAAGACGCCTGCCTCGCGGCCGACACCGGAGTGCTTGTAGCCGCCGAACGGTGCGTCCGTGTTGAAGGCGCCGCCGTTGAGGTAGACCTGCCCGGTGCGCAGCTGCCGAGCGACTCGCTCGGCCCGGGCGCGGTCGGCGGACCAGACGCCGCCGGAGAGCCCGTAGTCGCTGTCGTTGGCGATGCGCACGGCGTCGTCCTCGTCGCGGTATCCGATGATCGACAGCACCGGCCCGAAGATCTCCTCGCGCGCGATCGTCATGTCCTCGGTCACGTTCGCGAACACGGTCGGTCCGACGAAGTAGCCGGTGCCGAGGCCGGTTTCGCGGCCGTCGAGGACCAGCTCGGCGCCCTCCTCGATGCCCTTGTCGATGTAGGACCGCACCCGCTTGAACTGGTTGGCGTTGACCAGCGGCCCGAGGCGGGTGGTCGCCGCGGCGGGATCGCCGACGGTGTAGGCGCGCGCGACCTGTTCGGCGAGGGCCGCCACCTCGTTCATCCGCTCGGCGGGGACGAGCATGCGGGTCAGGGCCGAGCAGGTCTGCCCGGAGTTCAGGAAGCACTGGGCGACGCCGTCGGTGACGGCGCGGGTCAGGTCGGCGTCGTCGAGGATGACGTTGGCAGACTTGCCGCCGAGTTCGAGCGCGACCTTCTTCACCGTCTCCGCGGCGACGACGGCGACGCGCTTGCCCGCGCGGGTGGAGCCGGTGAACGACACCATGTCCACGTCGGGATGCGCGGCGATGGCCTCCCCCACGACGGGACCGTATCCGCTGACGAGGTTGAACACGCCGGGCGGCAGCCCGGCCTCGTCGCAGAGGTCGACGAGCGCGTAGGTGATCAGGGGCGCCACCTCGGTCGGCTTGAGCACGACGGTGCAGCCGCCCGCGAGGGCCGCGAAGACCTTCAGGACCACCTGGTGCAGCGGGTAGTTCCACGGGGTGATGGCACCGACGACGCCGATGGGTTCCCGGACGATGAGGGCGTTGCCCACCTCCCCGGCGTCGAAGTCGTAGGTCGCGGCGAGTTCGGCGTAGCGGGTGATGTTCTTCAGCGGCATGCCGATCTGGACCGGCTTGGCCAGCGCCACCGGCATGCCCATGTCGCGCGAGACCAGTTCGGCGAGCTCGTCGATGCGCTCGGCCATGAGGGCCGCGACCTTGCCGAGGTGGGCGCCCCGTTCGGCGCCGCTGAGCGCCGACCACGCCGGGAACGCCGCACGCGCGGCGCGGACGGCCCGGTCGACGTCCTGCGCGGTGCCTTCGGCGACGACGGCGATGACGTCCTCGGTGGCCGGGGCGATCACGTCGATCCGGCCGGTGCCGTCGGAGTCCACCCATTCGCCGCCGATGTAGATCTTCGTGCGATCGAGCACGTTGTTCATGTGTCGGTCCTTCTCCCCTGAGTGATGTGCTTCACAGGCAGCGTACGACGCGGGTCCGACGCGCAGCGGGAAGCCGGTCCGGCCCGCCGCGGCGGGTCAGGGCCGGGTCTCGAGGGCGCGCTGGAGCGTCGGCCACGCCTTGGGCAGCTGGTCGCGCCAGTAGCCCCACGCGTGCACCCCGACGGGTTCGTAGGTGACGGTGACGGGGATCTTCAGGGCCCCGAGGCGCTCCTCGAGCCGCTGGGTGCACATCCGCGAGCCGGCCTCGAGGATGCCGCCGAGGACGAGGGTGCGTGCGAGGTCCGGGGTGTCGGGTGTCTCGTGGGGTCCCGGCACGCCGGTCGCGGCGGACAGGTACAGCTCCTTGCCGGCGAGGTTCTCGGCGTGCGCGACGGTGTCGTGCTCGGCCCACTCCCGGCTGCCGGGCGGCCCCCACATGTTCACGGCGTCGCCGCCCTGCGACGAGGTGCTGGTCTGCACGACGGCGCTGCCGAGCAGGTCGACGGTCGAGTAGCAGCCGCTGAACGCGGCGACGCCCCGGTACAGCTCGGGGTGGCGGTGGGCGAGCATCATCGCCGCCTGCCCACCCATCGAGTTCCCGGCGATCGCGTTGACCCCGTTGCTGTTCAGCCGCGCGGCGAGCAGCGGCGGCAGTTCCTGGGTGAGGAAGGTCTCCCACTTGTTGAGCCCGAGCTTGGGGTCGGACTGCAGCCAGTCGCTGTAGAGGCTGCCGCGCCCACCGTTGGGCATGACGACGTTGACGTTCTTGTCGGCGAAGAAGGCGGGCGCGCCGCCGATGTTCATCCAGCCGCTCGTGTGGTTGCGGGCGCTGACCCCGTCGAGCAGGAACAGGGTGGGACGCGGGACGGAGTTGTCGGCGGGGAGCAGGACCTCGACGCCCACGTCGCGGCGCAGGGCGGGGCTCGCGACCGTCAGCCGCACCGCGCGTTCGGCGATCGGGGTCTCCCCCACGATGGCCGCGGTCTCGATGTCACGCAGCTCGGGCAGCGGGCCGGGGTCCTCCTGGAAGGCGGCCGGCACCGAGGAGCCGGAGTTCGACCCGGTGCCGGGTGCCGCGACGGCGGCTCCCGCACCCAGCACGGTCACGGCGGCGAGGGCCGTACCGGTCGTGAGCAGGCGGACGAGTGCCGGACGCCGGGCAACCACCACGAGGACCTCCCTAAACCTCAAGTTCAGGTTGAGAGTAGCCGACGCGCGGGCTTCGTGGTGCCTTTCCGGATCGTCGGCGTGCCCGAAAGACGCCACGGCGACGGAGGCGCCTCCTACACTTTTGGCACAGGCCACGGGAGGAGTCGCCGATGCCCGACCGCTCTGCCGCACGCACCGAACGGGCGCCCGCCGTCGAGCGCCCCGCACAGCTCCGCAACGTCGTCCTCGTCGGCTGCAGCGGGGTCGGCAAGACCACCCTCGCCGAATCCCTCGCGCTGGCCGCCGGCGCCGTGGGCCGGGCCGGCCGGACCGCCGACGGCACCACAGTCTCCGACTACGAGGCGATCGAACAGCAGCACCGTCGCTCGGTGCAGCTGGCCGTGCTACCGCTCGCGTGGAACGGGGTGAAGATCAACATCATCGACACCCCCGGGCACCCGGACTTCGACGCCGAGGTCCGCGCGGGACTGCACGCCGCCGACGCGGCCGTATTCGTGGTCTCCGCAACCGATCCCATCTCCGCCGCCACCCGCACCCTGTGGCGCGAGTGCGCCGAGACCGCGATCCCCCGCGCCATCGTCGTCTCCAAGCTCGACGTCGCCCGCACCGGCTTCGACGACATGCTCACCGCGTGCCACGACGCGTTCGACCTCGGCCCGGACACCCTGCGCCCGGTCTACGTGCCGGTCTTCGACGGCGGCCGCCCCTGCGGCTCGATCGATCTGCTCACCGGCCGCGGCTACGGCAATCCTGCCGCCGTGCCGGACACCGGCGCCGCACGCGAGAGCCTCGTCGAGGCGATCTCCGGCCAGGACGACACCCTCATGGAGCGCTACCTCGCGGGCGAAGCCCTCGACACCGAATCCCTCGACGAGGGGCTGCGGCACGAGATCGTCGACTGCGCACTGCATCCCGCGCTCGCCACCACCGACTACGGGGTGGGCGCCGCCGAGCTCCTCGACCTCCTCGCGATGGCCTTCCCCGACCCCACCCACCGTCGCCCGCCCGCCCCCGCCGCCGACCCCGAGGCACCGCTGGCGGCGCAGGTGATCCGCGTGGCCGGGGACGCCTACGTCGGACGCATCAGCCTCGTGCGGGTGTATTCCGGAACCCTGCGGCCCGACACGACGATCCGGCTGGCCGGAGCCGCCGGCGACGACACCACCGAACGCGTCGCGACCCTCACCAGCCCGTTCGGCCGGCAACAGCGCCCGGTGCCCGAGGCCGTCGCCGGCGACCTGGTCTGCATCGCCAAGCTGCTCACCGCCCAGCCCGGCGACACCCTCTCCGACACGGGGGCGTCGACCCTCCTGGACCGCTGGCCGCTACCCGAGCCGCTGCTGCCGGTGGCCGTCGAGGCCCACACCCGCAGCGACGACGACAAGCTCTCCCAGGCCCTCGCCCGGCTGACCGCCGAGGATCCGGCCCTGCGCCTCGAACAGAACCCCGACACCCACCAGCTGGTGCTGTGGTGCACGGGCGAGGCCCACGCCGAGGTCGTCCTCGACCGGCTCCGCACCCGCCACGGCGTCCACGTCGACGCCGTCCCCTACCGGGTGGCGCTGCGCGAGACGTTCGCAACCCCGGCCAAGGGCCACGGCCGGCTCGTCAAACAGTCCGGCGGCCACGGCCAGTACGCGGTGTGCGACGTCGAGGTCGAACCGTTGCCCCTGGGCGGCGGCATCGAATTCGCCGAACGCGTCGTCGGCGGCGCCGTGCCCAGGCAGTTCTTCCCGTCCGTGGAGAAGGGCGTGCGGGCGCAGGCCACCAAGGGGGTGGCCACCGGGAACCCGCTCATCGACGTCCGCGTCACCCTCGTCGACGGCAAGGCGCACTCGGTGGACTCCTCCGACGCCGCGTTCCAGACCGCGGCCGGGCTGGCGTTGCGGGACGCCGCCACGCACACCGAGGTCACGCTGCTCGAACCCGTCTCCGCGGTGCGGGTGATCCTGCCCGAGGAGTACCTCGGCGCCGTCCTCGGTGACCTGTCCGCCCGGCGTGGCCGGGTCCTGGGCACCGAGAGCGCCGAGCCGGGCCGCACTCTGCTGCGCGCGGAGGTCCCCGAACTCGAACTCGCCCGCTACCCGGTGGATCTGCGGTCGCTCACGCAGGGCACCGCGGAGTTCTCCCGAATGCACCTGCGCTACGAGCCCATGCCGGCCGCGGCGGCGGCACAGTTCACCGGCGGGCAGCGCGAGTCCACGTCGAACGGCAAGTCCCGCAACGGAAACCGGTAGCCTCCCGGGCAGATCATTCCCGCAGCAGCAGCGACGCCAGTTCGGCCGGGCGGGCGAGGGCCGGCAGGTGGCCGGTGTCGATCACTTCCGGCTCCACCCCCACGCGTTCGTGCGCGAGCCGCTCGATCAGCGGCAGCGGGAACAGCCGGTCGTGCCGGCCCGCGATCACCCGCACCGGCACGTCCGCCACCGCTGCGCCCGCCACGCCGGCTCGAACGCCGACTCCGCCATGTCCGGCTGCTCGTGCGCGAATGCCTCGTCGACGACGTCGTCCGGCACGTCGTGGAAGAACAACGCGCGCGGATCCAGCGGCGCGTCCGGGTCACGTCCGTCGGCGACGTCCTGCGCGCGCTTCGCCTCGGCCTGCCCCACCGCCGACCACCACTGTCCCGGCGACTCGCCCGGCGCCGGGATCATCGGCGCCACCAGGACCAGCGCGTGGACCGGCATCCGCTCGGCGACGATCGCCGCGGTGAACGCGGACATCGACTGCGCGACCAGGGTCGGTGGGCGCGCGAAGTCACGGCAGGCCGCCACCACGACGTCCGCGTACGCGTACTGGTCGGCGCCGGGGTCGGTGTACGGGAGGTCGACCGGCACGACCTCGTGCCCGCGCAGCAACGGCGCCACCCGGTGCCAGTACCACGAGTCCGACCCCGCCCCCGGCAACAGGACGAAGCTGCGGGTCGTGGCACCGGGCATCGTCGGCGGCCGATCCGTCACGAGAGGGGCCGGTCAGTCCGGCGCCTCGTCGCCGGTCTCGATCGGACGCTGCTCCTCGCGGTCCGAAACGCTGCCCTTGACGCCCTCCTCCTCGCGTTCGCTCTCGACCCGTTTCTCCATGTCGTCCACCAGGTTCTCCAGGTCCTCCCCGGTGACCGGGGCGGGACGGTCGGTGGCCTCCACGGGCTCTTCTCGGTCATCGCGCTGTTCCGGACTTCCCACGGTGTGACGTCCTTTCGATGTCGGCCGACCTCGGTCGGTGCAGCCCTCCCGCATTACCCGGTCGCCCGCGCCCCGAAACCGCGCACCGGGCGCACATCACACCGTCGGGAAGGTCTCCGAGGGGCGCTCCCCCTCGTCGTAGACCGTCTCGGGTGAGCCGATGATCTGGGCATCCGGGGTGCCGACCACGCGCGGATTCTTGCCGGTGTAGTCGAAGCGATGCAGCACCCACTTCATCGCCTCGATCCGCGAACGCTTCTTGTCGTTCGCCTTGACGATGGTCCACGGGGCGTGCGGGGTGTCGGTGTAGAACAGCATCGCCTCCTTCGCCTCCGTGTACGCGTCCCACTTGTCGAGGCTCGCGAGGTCCGTCGGCGAGAGCTTCCACTGCTTGACGGGGTCCGTGCTGCGCGCGACGAACCGCGCGTGCTGCTCCTCGCGGCCCACCGAGAACCAGAACTTGACCAGGTGGATCCCGGACTGCACCAGCATCCGCTCGAATTCCGGTGCGGAGCGCGTGAATTCGCGGTACTCGTTGGGGGTGCAGTAGCCCATCACCCGTTCGACACCGGCCCGGTTGTACCAGGACCGGTCCATCAGCACGATCTCCCCGCCCGCCGGCAGGTGCTCGACGTAGCGCTGGAAATACCACTGCGTGCGTTCCCGCTCGGTCGGCTTCTCGAGCGCCATCACCCGCGCACCGCGGGGATTGAGATGTTCGGTGAACCGCTTGATCGCCCCGCCCTTGCCGGCCGCGTCGCGCCCTTCGAAGATGACGACGATCTTCTCGTTGTGCTCCTTGACCCAGGCCTGCAGCTTGAGCAGTTCGATCTGCAGCTTGCGTTTGCGGGCCTCGTACTGCCGCCGCGTCATCTTCGTGTCGTACGGATAGCCGTTCCGCCACGGTTCGTCGACGTCGGCGATCCGATTCTTGCGGCCGGACTTCCGCAGCAGCTCGCCGATCTCGTCGATCTCCGGGGTGACGTCGATCTGACCGTCCGACGCGAGTTCGAACGGTTCGCCCTTCTCGTTCAACTCGTCCACTCCGTGAGATTACCGCCGCCACCGGCCCGTCGCGGTCCGAACGCCGGTGCGACCCGCGGCGCATTCGCCCGTTTCCACCCCACCCTGTAGGCTTCGAGTCATCGATGGGCATTTCGCATCGGGCTTCCCGCCCGGTGGGCCCCGATTGGAACATCTTCCGGCTGATTCGCGGCCGACCAAGGAGCGTCCCGTGACGCACACACCGCGGCCCGGACAGCGCGGCACCGACCGGGGTGTGCCGGCGCAGCCGGGAACGCAACCGTTCCCCGAACCCACCCGCACCCCGCGGCTGCTGCTGCGTCCTGCCGGGGCACCCACGTCGTCCGTCGACGGCGCCTGGTTCCCCTGGACCCAGAACATCACCTCGGAGCTGCACGACCTGGTCTCGGCGCTCGCCCCGAGGCTCGGGCCCGTCGTGCGGATCGCGTTCGAATGGAATGCGGTCAGCTCCGCCCAGCGGCGCATCGACGACGTCGACGGCATCGAGATCACCGGTCCGATCCCCGGCCAGCCGTCGACTCTGATGTATCTGTTCGGCGAACACGGCACCCGGCTCGCGCTGACGATCGTCGCGCCCCACACCGACCCCGACCGCGCCTACGAGATCATGCGGACCGTCGCCGGTGTGCCCGATGAACACTGACCCGCTTCCCCCGACGATTACCACCACAGAACAGGACACCATGCAGCACCACGAGTACCCGATCTTCCTTCAGCCCGGCACCCCCGCCGACGCGGACACTCCCACCGAGGCCGAGACGGATCCCCGCCGGCACGGACCGCACGACTACTCCGGGCTCTTCTCGGCTCCGAACTGACCGGCATATCCCCGCTGCGGGGGGAACATGATCGAATCCGGCGCAGGACCCCGGCGCAGACGTCACACTGAAATCCGGAGAAATCCCCCGAACTCTGGAGACGCCATGCGCCGGCTGTCGATCCTTGCGATGACCACCTTCGTTCTGGCGGCCGCCGCCTGCGGCTCCGACAGCGGCACCGAGGACTCCGCGACGACGACCACCCGCGCGCCCGACTCGGCCCAGGCCGAGCAGTTCCAGGCCGCGCTCGACGACGTGCGCGACGACTTCAAGTTCCCCGGCGTCGTCGCGCGGGTGATCACGGCCGACTACGAGTGGACCGGCAGCTCCGGGACCGCCGGCCGGGACTCGACCGAGCCCCCGACCGCCTCCGACCACACGCGCATCGGCAGCATCACCAAGACGTTCACCGTCACCGCGATCCTCCAGCTGATGCAGGACGGCAAGCTCTCCCTCGACGATCCCATCGGCAAGTACGTGCCGGGCCTGCCCAACGGCGACACCGCCACCCTGCGCCAGCTCGCCGACATGACCAGCGGCATCCCCAGCTACACCTTCGACGAGAACTTCCAGAACCAGCTGTTCGGCGACCCCACCAAGCCCTGGACTCCCGAGCAGCTGCTCGACATCGTGCGTGGTGACCCGCCGAACTTCGCGCCCGGGGAGAAGTGGGAGTACTCGAACTCGAACCTCATCGCCCTCGGCCTGGTCGTCGAGCAGGTCAGCGGGCAGAGCCTGGGCGACTACATCACTGAGCGGATCACCGAGCCCATCGGCATGAGCGAGACGTCGTTCCCCGACGGCACCGACATCCCCTCCCCCCATCTCGACGGCGTCACCGAACAGGGACAGCCGGAGGGGCAGACCACCGACGCCACCAACTGGGATCCGTCGTGGGCGTGGGCGGCCGGGGCGATGATCTCCACCCTCGACGACCTGCAGATCTGGGCGAAGGCCATCGGCACCGGCGAGGGACTCTACGACCAGCAGACCCAGGACGTGCGGATGTCGTCGTTCCTGTACGGGCTGCCGCCGAACACCGCGACCGCGGCGTACGGGCTCGGGCTCGGCGACGCCGACGGCTGGCTCAGCCACACCGGCGAACTGCCCGGCTTCAACACCTACTTCGGCTACAACCAGGACACCCGCGACATCATCCTCGTCGCGGTCAACAGCGACATCCCGAACGCCCAGAACCAGAACCCGGCACCCACCGTGGTGCAGAAACTGCAGGCCGCGCTCGCCGGATCCTGACCGCACGACGGCCGTGGCGGCCCTCACGTCGGCCGGATCCGGCGTGATCGGTCGTTATGGTGGATCAGGTGACTGCCGCACTCCTCGCCGCCATACCCGCCGACGCCGGCGCCCCCACCGACGGCCTCGCCGGCTGGGCGCTGTCCCTCATGGACCGGCTCGGCGGCGTCGGAGCGGGGATCGCGATCGCGCTGGAGAACTTCTTCCCGCCGCTGCCCAGCGAGGTCATCCTGCCGCTCGCCGGGTTCGCCGCGAGCCTCGGCAGCTTCACTCTCTTCGGCGCCCTGTTCTGGACCACCCTCGGCTCGCTCGTCGGCGCCCTCGGTCTCTACGCGGCCGGACGCGGCATCGGCCCCGACCGGATCCGGCGGATCGTCGACCGGCTTCCCCTCGTCGACGTCGCAGACCTCGACCGCACCACCGCCTGGTTCGAACGACACGGCGGCAAGGCCGTGTTCTTCGGCCGCATGGTCCCGCTCTTCCGCAGCCTGATCTCCATCCCCGCGGGCGTCACCCGCATGCCCGCGTGGCGATTCGTCCTCTTCACGACCGCGGGCAGCCTCATCTGGAACAGCATCTTCGTCTTCGCCGGCTACGGCCTGGGCGCGAACTGGTCCCGCGTCGAGCCGTACGCGTCGGTGTTCCAGAACATCGTGATCGGTGGCGTCGTGCTCGTCGCCGGGTACGCCGTGGTCAAGCGGGTGCGCAAGCGCCGCGCGCAGACCGACGCGAACTAGCCGACCTTGCACCCGTTCCGGTCGGCTTGCACCCGTTCCGGCGCGACGAAACGGGTGCGAGCAAGCAGAAACGGGCGCAAGCTCGGGTTCAGAACATGACGCCCGCGAACGGCGCCGAGGCCGTCGCGAACAACTGCTCGACCACCGGCAGCGCGTCCGCGTCGTGCACCTGCACGAGCCCGGCGACCTCGAGCTGATGCCAGCGGGTCCCGCCGAGCAGCGTCGCGGCGAGCGCGGACGCGTCCACCTCCAGCTGCGCCGGCTCGTCCACGCGGTCCGCGCCCGACGCCGAGATCCGGTAGGTGCCGGAGTTCTCCGGCAGCCGGTCGTCGACCACCGCCAACCGCACCTCACCGGGGCCGGCGAACGTCCGCTCCCGCAACGCGGCGGGCACGTCCACGATCCGCAGCCACGTCTCGTCGCCGGCGCGGCGCAGCTGCACCGCCCGGGAGTCCGTCAGCAACCACGGCAACGGGTCGTCCTGCGGCATCGCGACGAACACGAACGTGTCGACCAGATCCAAGTTGAGCAGGAACCGCAGCAGACCGAGGTAGGCCGTGCGGGTCGGCGCGAAGAAGTCCTCGACGACGACCGTGCGCTCCCGGCTGCCGAACCAGGTGTCGGTGCCGATCGGGCGGTAGCGGGCGAAGCCCGTCTCCGCTCCCGGCTCGCCGTGCACCGCGACGTACCGGGGTTCGCGGTCCCCGACGATCCGGTGCTCCTGCGACCGCCACCAAGGCGGGATGCGGTCGATGCTCCCGGGCCGCGACGACGGATTGTCGTCGGCGATGCGCGAGAGCAGGTCCCACGCGTCGTGCGGGTCGACGAGCCGCACCGGCCCGCCCTCCCCCACCGACGGGCGCAACGCCGCCCGCCGCACGTCCAGTTCGACGGTGTGCGTCGTGGTCGCGATGCCGTACCCGAAACGGCCGTAGATCGTCGCCTCGGAGGCCCGCAGCGACGTCACCACCTCACCCCGCTCCTGGGCGTCACTCAGCTGGTGCCGCATCAACGCCGACAGCACGCCCCGACGCGTGTGCGTGGGCAGCACCCCGACGTGCGTGACGGCGGCATGCGGGACGCGGCGCCCGCCCGGCAGGATCATCCCGCTCGACGCCGACTCCACGGTGCCCACCAACTGCCCGTCGACGAACGCGCCGAGCGTGCGGCCCTGCTCACGCTGGGTCAGGATCTGCCCCGGCTGGAGCGGGTTCGGGGCGGGCATCCCGATCATCGCGGTACGGAACAGTTTCGCCGCCGACAGCAGCTCTGATTCGGTCTCGAGGACCCGGATCTCCGGCATTACCGCAGCATACGGGGATCGCGGCGACGGGACCGCCCGGACGTGCCCTCCGCCCTGGGCTGTCGTTCATCGAAGTGCCGCCGCCACCCCACCGAACAACAGAACACCGACCAGCAGCGACGGGACCGCGACGCTGGAGATGGCCAACCCTGTGCCGAATCGACGGACCGGCCCGCGGAACGCCGTCAGCACTCCACCACCGACGAGGGGACCGAGGTACGGCCACGCTGCGTCGCTGCCGGCAATGCCGAGAGGGACCGACGCCACGCACACCAGTCCGCACAGCGCCCCGGCGAAGCTCTCCGGGCCGAACCAGTCGATGCGATCGGTCCACCGCGACTCACGGCTCATCACGACAACGACCACACGACACAGAGAACTACCGCGGCCCCACCGACTCCGAGCGCAATGCCGCGGCGACGTTCGACGCGTGAGCGCGCCAGCACAGCAGCGATGGCAGCCATGACCGCGGCGACGACAACGAGAATCCACCCTTCCGGCGGGTTCGCCCGATAGTCGATCGTGCCGATCGCGGCAACGATCCCGAGGAACAACGACGCTCCGCCGCCTGCGGCGAGCGGCAGGGACCACGTGGCGGCCTCCCAGAAGCCGATCCGATCGAGCCGTTGCGAGATTCCCGACGGAAGGACCGGCCGAATCATCGGACGACCACCACGCGAAGCGGATCCTCCGTACCACCGAGCCTCGTGGGCTGGTGCGGATCCGCATCCGGACGTGTCCCCGCCTCGTAAGGCGGCAACTGAGCGTACGCAGACCTGAAACGCTCGAACGCTTCCGTTCCGACCCCGATCGAATGATGGAACGGAAGGTTGATGAGCGGTCCGTATTCGCTGCCGCTGTCGGCAGGGTCGATCGTGACAGTTTCCGTACCGCCCATGGGCGTATCCCGATAGACCTCGAGCGCCGGGTAGTCCGTGATCACACCGTCGACAGCAATTCCTTCCGGCCGCGGCGATATCACGATGTCACCGTTGACCGTATGCGTTGGTGTCGACACATCCGGAGCGAGAGGGTTTCTCGCGTGGTACTGGATCCGAACGGCACCGTCGGCCGCCTGCTGGACGTCTACGGTCGGCACACCGACCCGTACGTCACCGTCGACCGACACCGAAGGATTCTGACGGGCGATCACCATGCCGTTCTCGTAGTCGACGTAGATCGCGACTCGTGTGTCCTCGACGTCGAATCGGGGATCCTCGGACCGATGGTCACCCAGATCCTGCGGCAGGTTCACCACCGTTTCGGACGGGATGTAGAGCCCGATCCGCACTACGCCCTGACCCGGCACGGGTTCGATCCGACCCGCGACGACCTCCGGCCCGACGCCCGCGTACTTCTCGGCGAAGCTGTTCGCCACAAGGATGTACGCCGTCGCCCAGTCCACCGGGTCGAGCGGGAGCCGACCTGTAAGTCGTTCGAATGCATCGGCGGCATCCGCCCGCCGCTCGTCGCCGGAGTCTGCCCCCGGGGCAGGCGCGGGTCCTGCGAGCACCACGTCCGCCGGAAACCGAACCTCGTCCGATTGCATCGCGGAGAGCGACTCGAGCGCTCTCCGCATCGCCGTTGCAACCCGCGCGTCTTCGTCGCCCAGTACGGTCAACGCGCGGACAATTTCCGTCTCGTGTCGGCTCGCGACCTCTTTCGAGGCTCCGGCCACACCCACCGACGAGACACGCCCATCGTTCGCAACCCGAAACCCCTCACGTTCCGCCGACGCGATGACATGCAGTACGTACGATCGCGCGGCCTCGATGCTCGAGGCTCCGCGGTGAGCAACATCGACACAACGTTCGAGCGCTCCTGCCGCGCGATTCGCCGCATCCACGAATCGCTGCATCCTGGCGCGTTCTTGATCGCCGGCTGCTCCTCGCCAAAACCGGTGCGAGTCGTCGAAGTCGCGCTCCACGTCGCGCTTACGCCGGTCGATCTCGTCACAAAGTTCCTCCCATGCAGCTGCGATCACGACCAGCGAAGCGGTGTCCCAGCGTTGGGCCTGCTCTCTCGTCGCCGGACTCACACTCTGCCCCGCAGGTCGCGCAATGCGTCGGCCGACGCACGATCCACCTCCGAATACGAGTTCGCAGCAGCATCAGCCCTCATCGCCACGTCGCGCAGACGAGCGGCCAACTGGGACGTCGATGCGACCACGGCTGCCCACACCTCTTCACATGCCACCGCGGTGCACGATCCGGAAAGCAGCTCCCCGACCTCCGACCTGTCGGTGCATTTCTCCAGTGCGGCACCGGCGTCGGCAGCCCTTGCTGCAAGCAACCGGAGTTCTTCCGGCACGACGAAAACGCTCTCCCCCATGCAGTTGCCCCCTGTGTCCCCAACCTGCCCGATGCACCTTACACAGAAAGACCGCCCCTACTTGCGACTGTCGGATGACCCGATGCCGAAAACCTGACGGCTTCCGCGGCAACGCTCACCGAGTCGGCAGACTCCCGGTCGTCCCGCCCATCAGTCGCCAGTGCCTCGCGTTCGAGCGGCGGCGTTCCCATGCCGTCGGCGCGCTACAGTACCCGGGCCGATGGACATCACGGGGGGGATTTCATGGCCGAAGGACTTCGTCTGGATCCGCAGGCGATCGACGAGATCGTCGCGGTCTGCGACACCATGCTCCGAACGCTGAAAGACGCGGCTGAGGAGGCTGGCAACCTGACCGATGCGCCCAGCTTCGGTGGCTTCGCATCGGCCGAGGCTCTCCGCGCCGGATTCGTGCGCAAGGCTCAGGGCACACCCGAATCGCTCTACGAACGGCTCGAACAGTTCTATGTAGTGCTCAAAGGCATGCGGGATCTGTTCGCCGCCGGCGGCGAGGGTTTTCTTGCCGCCGAGTACGACTGGGTGCAGCGTCTGCACGGCGCGAGTTCGGACGAGCAGTGACCGGCCGCCGCACCGCCGGTGCCCTGCTCGCTGTCGGGGTGCTCGCCGGCTGCGCGGTGCCTTCACACTCCGCCATCGCCACGGACGAGCCGCCGACCCCAGCGACTACCACCGCACGCGTGCCCCGGCTGGTCGACGAATCCGACCGACCCCTCGTCGCCTTCGACCCCTGCCTCGACATTCCCGACGACGTGCTCACCGCCGCGGGCTACGACCCGATGTCCGAAGACAATGCAGACTTCGCCGCCACGCACTTCACGATGCTCGGCTGCTCCTACGACGGCACCGTGCACATCCCCGGAGTCCTGGCCAACTATGGTCTGTCCGTGCTATCCGCCAACTTCGACTTCGAGGAGGAACGGCAAAAGGCCAGCGGCAACGGTGATGACCTGGTGCTCACGGAACTCGCCGGCCGGAGAGCACTGTTGAAGACCAATACGTCCCTGCCGTACCGTTGCGGCTTGAGCGTCGAAACGTCATATGGGGTGCTCATATTCGGCCGAATCCACTTCCGCGACAGCAGCGCTCCCCTACCGGAATCCCAGTGGTGCGTCGGCCTGGAGGACACCGTCGGTCGGATCGTCGCGGTTCTCGACGACTTCGAATCGGCATCGCGCTGAACGACATCCGCAGGATTCAGGCAGAGAGCACCGCTCTTGTGTCGGCATCCCGCGCTACGGTTGATCACACTGGAGGAAACCACAGAGGAGGCGGCCAGTGAACGACAGCACGGACGTCCCGGAGATCAACACCTGGGACGGAATGATCGACTGGCTCGTCGACTCGTTCACCGACAAGCCGACGGGTCTCGTCATCGACCTGGGACCGAGCGGCTACGTCGCTCCGCTCGACCAGGACGAGGACGAGGATCTGGTGGTGTGCGCGCAGGTACACGTGCTGGCAGACGGTGTGCTGATGGTCCGCCGCTCCCGGACCGTACTCGGCCGGCTGCGGCTGGACACTCACGCTGTGGACGGGCTCGAGCTCGACCGGTGGTTCTTCGACGGCCACTTCGACGACTGCACCGACGGCTACCTCTTCACCCGCGACGTCACCTTGGCTGCCGACGCATGTGTTTCGTGGTTCCGCGACAACCCGGACGCGCCCCCGCTCGACGAACTGGGATGCGAGTACGAGTTCCCCGACACGCTTCCGACCGGCACGTAGCCCCTGGCGTGATCCCCGTGGCTCGTTCCGGTCAGCCGTGCCGCTGTCCGAGCAGACGCTCGAGGCCCGTCTGCCCGATGATCGAGATCCTCTGCCCGAGCCGCAGGCGCTCCCGCACCGCGTACAGCTTGCGTCCCTCGGACTCGTTCAGTCCGTTGCGGACGTCCCCTCGCACGAGCAGCGTGGTCGAGTCGCCGACGGCAGCCTGCACGTGTCCGCCGGCGCGCCGGACGAGCTCCGCGGCCTCGTTCCGGGTCCATCTCTGGAGCTTGCCGGTGAAGACCACCCGATGGCCCTCCAAGGACGCGGGGCCTCGCCCCGACCGCATGCTGACTTTCGCCAGCGTCGTCAATGCCTTACGTGCGTCGAGTGCGTCGACGTACTTCTTCGCCTTGGCGGCCGTCGCGTGCCAGATCCAGCACTTCAGATCGTCCGGCGCCTCCAGAGTTCGCAGTCGCTTCACGTCGCGTGCCGTCCAGATCTCGCCACTCAGCAGGGTGCACGCGAGGAGTCCCAGTCGGAACACGTCGTCGCCGGGGCCCCAGTTGTGGTGGACCCACACCGCGTCCGGAACGAAGTCCGGCGTGAAAGCGGTGACCTTCGCCTGGCGGGGATCGAGTGTCATCCGGGAAATACCGAAGTCGCCGAGGACGAGCCGTCCACCCCGGAGGAAGACGTTCTGGGGTGTGATGTCGCGGTGCGTGATGCCGACGTTGTGCATCGTCGCGAGCAACGTCAGTAGGGCGCCGACCTCCGTGCGTACTCGCGACGGACTCCACCCGCGACCGTTCGCCTCGACGAGATCGGCGACGGTTCCATCCGGCATGTACTCGAACACGAGCAGGTGCAGGCGCCGTCGCCCGCCACGACCGGTGGCAACGACGAACGAGTCGTGTAGCGCGACGGCCCGGTCGTTGCCGTGGAGCAATCGACCGAAGAACGCCTCCCCGTGCCAATCCTCGATGTTGTGACACACCTTGACGCACACTCTCCGGACCCGCCGACCCGAATTCCGCGCGAGGCGGTAGGCCAGGTAGGTCTCACCGAATCCGCCCTCGCCGATCCGCTCGCACAGCTCGTAGCGGATCCCGTCGTTGACCACGGATCCGCCGACCTCGAGTCGTCCCACCCCGTCTCCCGCCCGTCGGTCCCGACAGCGACGATATCGAAGAAAGACGCTCGATCGCCTTTCTCGCGTCCGAGGTTCCGGGATGTGGATGAGCAATCGGATCGAGCGCGCGCCCGGCTCGTCAGTGCGTGCACGTCTGCCTCGAGTCGTGCGACGACCCCCCGGCGCGTCCTGTCCAGGCCGGCGCCGCCTCCCCGGAAACTCGAAACGGCGATGCCCAGCAACCACGCCCCCGAGGCCGCTGCGCTCTGTCCAGTGAGACGCGCAAGAGCACTCGGAGCGGTGAGCGGAAGACCGAGTAGTGAGCCCTACGTCATGCAGCTCGTTCGAACCAGTCGATCGCGAGGTCGGCGACCTCGGTTGGAGCGTCGTCGGTGATGAAATGCGCAGCGTCGTCGACGTAGGCGAACTCGATGCGATCGGCGTACCGCTCCGGATTGCGGCAGATGCGCCCCAGCTGTCGGTTCCACGGGCGGTCCTGGCGGCCGACCACGACGAGGGTCGGCACCGTGAACCGCCGGCGTCGGTAGACCCCCCGTGCCATGCGCACAGCTTCGGGCAGCACCATGCCGCCCAGGAGTGGACGCACCGCGCCGTCGATGTCAGGGCGGCGCATCGGGGCGATGCCGTTGTTCTCGAGGTCGCGAGCCACTGAAGCAGATCGGCAGGATCCACCGCGCGGACGGCCCATGCGAACTCAGTCGGCCGCACGCGGTGACGGTGGAACGGCCCTGGCCGCCCCCGGCCCTGGTCGCGGTCAACGTCCCCGAGCTCGCGAAGCAGATGTTCAGGATGCGGCACCCGCGGTGACTGCCGACTTTGGTGGTCGGCCGCACTCAGCGCTTGCGTTGTTCCTGGGACGATCAATTCCACTCACACGCTACGCCGTCGTCGTCCCGATCGAGTTCGGGTCTATAGCCCGCCTGACCACGCAAGAGCGGTGCAACGCCAGCATCGCGGGCAGCGTCGCAATTCTTGTAATAGGCGAATGATTCAGGCGCGGGCGGTAGCGGGGTGTCCTCGGGCGTGTTCACCGGCGGTGCGGGCACGTACGTCGCAGTCTCCGACGGCATGTACTCAGGAGGCGGCGGCCTGAACACGGTGGTCGTCGGTACAGCGCTCGATGACACGATCTCCGACGGTGTGCGAGTTACCTCTGGCGTGGTCTGCTGTGTCGTGGCCGCCGAGGAGAGTTCACGAGGAGGGGTCGTGGATGAGACGTGCGGCGGTTCTACGGAGCGGTCGGAGTTCGAGCTGTTCACGCTGGCCAACACGCTTCCGCCGACAACAATGAAAATCACCACACCGACCGCCAGGAGCCCCCTGTTTGCACGTTGATTCGCTGAGGTCTTCCGCGTCCTCCGCTCTGGCACCGCCTCGGCCAACTTCGACAAGCGGGCAAAGATCGCGGCACCGACAGACCTGGCGACCGCAAGTAGCAGTCTCCTGACCTGCTCCGCTTCAGGACGCTCCCAGGCCCCTATCGCCTGGTCTCGAGGGTCGGACGGCCGCTCACGACGAGACTCGACCTTCTTCTGCAAAGGCGACGACGGCGGCGCCACCGAATCGGGCGCGCGGAGTCCTACCTTGTTGCGCTCAGTGACGCGACCGGCACGATCGATCTCGAACAGTTGGATCCGATGCGTTCTTGCATAGTCGACCGCCGTTGGTCCGTAGCCGTTCACCGCAAAGTACGCTCGTGCCTCGGCCGTACCGATATCGCGATCCATGTAGAAGCTCGTCAGTTCGGATCGGCTGACGGGGGCGGCACGAACAGTTACCTTCGCAACCAACCCCGGCGCCCGAATACTCATGCGGCTCGATCCACCGCCGGCAGTCGGGACGAACCCGAGAGACCTCAGGTGGCGCTCAGCGATGGTCTTCGCCTCTGATGGAGTCATGCTCTCGGCCATAATGCCCTCGCCGGTCCTACTTCAAGATCATCGATGCGAAAGCGCATGCACGCTGCTTCACTCACTGAAGTAATCGTTGGGTACGAATAGGCCATTACGCACCGGCAGACGTCGAGGGGACGGGCGTTTGCCATCTCTCTTGGACCGCTTCGCTAACCCGCTTACAGGGCGCTTTGTGATCACAGGGTGTAGCGAACGAAGAATGGCATCCTGAACTGCGAAGATTCTGCTTGCTCCGAGTCATGTCCGCCGTCGTTCGAGGAGCACCATTCAGGGGATCAAGGCTTCGTCCTCCCACCCGCCTGTTCATCGACAGCCCTCGCCGATCTGCTCGCAGAGTTCGTAGCGGATCCCGTCTTCGTCGACCGCGGGTCCACCGACCTCGAGTCGTCCCAGCCCCTCTCCGGACCCCGGTGCTGACAGCGACGAAATCGAAGGGAGGCGCCTCATGCCATTTCCCCGTGTCCGAAGTTCTTCGCCGAGATGTGGATGAGCAACCGGAATCGCGCGTGCGCCGGCCTCGTCAGCGCGTGCAGGCTTGCCTCGAGACCCTCGAATCTCAGGACGCGGTCGTCAACTGACCGCGTATAGAGTTCCGACCATGAGCTCCGCGAGCCTGGACCCGCTCGATGTCGCAGGTCGCGTCGTGCAGTTGCTGGAAACAGGTCGACGCGAGTCCACGTACAAGCCTGCAACAGTCATGGCGCTCGTGGACATCTGCGTCGAAAACACGCCGGCGCCCGACGGGAGCCTTGCAGTTCCGATCGACGAGATCGCCCACCGGATCGTCGCCTACTACTGGCGACAAGTCCGACCCTTTCAGCAGCATGGTCCGCTCACTCAGGTGAAGAGGGGCCGTTCGATGCCGGATCGAATTGCGGAGACGCGGAACGTCTTGATCGGTGAGGGATTGCGAACTGCAGAGGCAGCTCGCGACGCTTCGCAACCCGCCTATCACGCTTTGGTGCGCTCGTTGCGGCAAACCGTCGCGCAACAACCGCTCACGCACCTGCAGACCGTTCCACACACCCGTATTCGCGACGACTTCCTGTTCGATGCTTCCGCGTTCCACAAGAAGATGACAGTCGCCGACGTCGACCGGGTCGCAATGATCGTCCTGCGTCCGGGTGTCCACGAGGGTCTGCGACGCACCTCGACGTTGCTGCGGACATTCCTGCGCTCACTGTGGGCGCAAGACGTGATCGCCTTGAACCGTGCTGAGCTCGACGCGGAGGACCTCGACGGCTTTCTGTTCGGCGCCGATCGCGCCGCACTGAGAGCCCTCGTCGATCCACTCCGCGATCTACAACGCGATCGGTGCTTCTACTGCGCGACCCGCATGCGCGACAACGTACAGATCGATCACGTCGTGCCGTGGTCCCTCGTCCCGATCGACGGCGTCGCGAATCTCGTCGCAGCCGACGCTCGCTGCAACGTCGACAAGTCTGCCAGCGCACCGGCCCGAATACATGTCGAGCGGGCACTGGACCGTACTCATCTCGACGACGTCGCGGCTGCCGCACAGATGCCGGTACTGTTCCGGCGAACAGCTTCGGCAGCTGAAGGCATGTACGGATCGTTACCCATCGGATCCCTGTTGTGGCGGCAGGTCAAGGACTACGAGCTCCATACGGGTTGACGACGATACGGCACCCAGCATGGAGTTGCGTTCGGACGTTTGATCATTTCCGTTCGCGGTCTCGGTCACCTATTCGACCGAATCGACGCCACAAACGTTCTATGACTGGTCGTCACCAACTCGTTCAGACCTCGCACGACATTCCAGGCCCGTTTGGTCCAAACTGCATGACAAACGCGTCCTGCCCGACGAGTTGCCCACCGCGATCGCTGCGATCCGTCCCATGGCACCGGAAGACGCGCAGGAACCTTGGGTCGATGTGGGAGGCGTCAAGTACCCTCCGACGCAGGCCTGGGAAGCGCTGAGTGGCCTACCGCGTTCCGCTACAACACCCATGACGCCCTGGCACAGCTTCGCAAGATTGGTTTCGAGACAAGCGTGTACCAGCCACACGGAACCCAGAGGAACACGCTCGGTCCGATGAGACCTCGGTCAACACCCAGCAGGGCGTCCGGAACCGATTCGGAACCGAATAACGGGAGTATCGGCATGAACCCGCCAGGAACCTGGCGAATCAGCGATGGCTCGCGAGGTGGCGTTCGCCGACGCTCTGGCGGCGTGAGCAGTGGCCGCCCACGGCATTCTCGAGCACACCGCGAGGCGATACAACGAATTCGTCGCCTACATGGATCTAGCCGAACAGGGTCCGGAGGAACCGGAATTCGCACACGAATGCAGACCGACGGGAGACTGTCGGTACCTGCTGATCGGGCGTCATCAGGTGATATCTGATGCCGGGTGACGATTCGGTGCGATCGTGACTGGTCGTTCGCGGAGCTTGCTGTTGAGGACCAGCGCGCGGGCTCAGACTTCCGGACCATATGCAGTGGGTCGAGCACGTGCGACCGCGGACTGGGCAGCGTCGATCTGCTTGCTCCATGGCCAGCACCGGCGTACGGCGATTGTTGCGCAGCGGGTACGCCAGGACTCGATGACGTGGCGTCCTCGATACGTGGCAGCAGGTTCCCCGCGTGGTGCTGGTCGACCCCTCACGCCGGCATCCGACGTCGGTCACCGCGAGGTTCGACACCGTCGGCCGCCAGGCAGGACAATCCCGCTCGACGCCGACTCACCGTCGCGACAATCTCCCGTCGCCGAGCGTGCGGCCGCGCTCCCAGTGGTTGAGGATCTGCGCCGGTTCGAGGGCATTCGGGACCGACAGGCCGATCATTTCCGCCGGCGCGCTACAGTACCCGGGCCGATGGACATCACGGGGGGGATTTCATGGCCGAAGGACTTCGTCTGGATCCGCAGGCGATCGACGAGATCGTCGCGGTCTGCGACACCATGCTCCGAACGCTGAAAGACGCGGCTGAGGAGGCTGGCAACCTGACCGATGCGCCCAGCTTCGGTGGCTTCGCATCGGCCGAGGCTCTCCGCGCCGGATTCGTGCGCAAGGCTCAGGGCACACCCGAATCGCTCTACGAACGGCTCGAACAGTTCTATGTAGTGCTCAAAGGCATGCGGGATCTGTTCGCCGCCGGCGGCGAGGGTTTTCTTGCCGCCGAGTACGACTGGGTGCAGCGTCTGCACGGCGCGAGTTCGGACGAGCAGTGACCGGCCGCCGCACCGCCGGTGCCCTGCTCGCTGTCGGGGTGCTCGCCGGCTGCGCGGTGCCTTCACACTCCGCCATCGCCACGGACGAGCCGCCGACCCCAGCGACTACCACCGCACGCGTGCCCCGGCTGGTCGACGAATCCGACCGACCCCTCGTCGCCTTCGACCCCTGCCTCGACATTCCCGACGACGTGCTCACCGCCGCGGGCTACGACCCGATGTCCGAAGACAATGCAGACTTCGCCGCCACGCACTTCACGATGCTCGGCTGCTCCTACGACGGCACCGTCCATATCCCCGGAGTCCTGGATCGCTACGACCTCTCTGTGTTGTCAGCCAACTTCACCTTCGAAGAAGAGCGGCAGAAAGCAACTAGCAACGGGGACGACATCGTTCCCACCCAACTGGCGGGACGACGCGCGCTGCTCAAGACCAACTCGTCCCTGCCCTACAGCTGCGGGATGAGCATCGAAACTTCCTATGGGGTTTTGATATTCGGTCGCATCCACTTTCGCGACCGGAACGTTCCCCTACCGGAATCCCAGTGGTGCACCGGGATCGAAGACACCGTCGCGCGTATCGTCGCCGCCCTAGGCGAGTTCGAGTCACGCAGCCGCTGAGTGACATTCACAGCCGCTCCACCGTCAGTCATACGCTCCCACAATTGAACGTGCGGATGACTGCGCGACGCGCGGATACCGTTCTGCGCCTCAGCCTTCCGCCGCGGGCAGCAGGTGCCCCATCCGCCGCCGCTTCGTCTCCAGGTACCGCACGTTCGCCGGGGCACTGCCCACGTGCAGCGGCACCCGCCCCGACACGACGATGCCGTTGGCCTCGAGCCCGGAGATCTTGGCCGGGTTATTGGTGAGCAGCCGCACCGACTGCACACCGAGGTCGTGCAGGATCGCGGCGGCGCCGCCGTATTCGCGGCCGTCGGCGGGTTCGTCGAGTTCGAGGTTGGCCTGCACGGTGTCCAGGCCGCCGTCCTGCAGCCGGTAGGCGGCGAGCTTCTTGAGCAGACCGATGCCACGGCCCTCGTGCCCGCGCAGGTACACCAGCACCCCGCCCTCGTAGGCGAGACGCTCGAGCGCGGCGTCGAGCTGGGGGCCGCACTCGCAGCGCTGGGAGGCGAACGACTCCCCGGTCAGGCATTCGGAGTGCACCCGCACCAGCGCGCCGTCGCCCGGCTCGCCGGCGAGCAGCGCCAGATGCTCGGCGCCTGTGAGCCGATCCTGGTAGCCGACGGCGCGGAAGGTGCCGAACCGGGTCGGCATCACCGTCTCGGCGGCGCGGAGCACCCGTCCCGTCGGCGCGACGGGTGCGGGCAGCGCGTGCGCGGCACGGTAGTTGATCAGCTCCGCGACGGTGAGGACGGGCAGGTCGTGCCGGGCGCCGAGGTCCTCGATGCCGGGCAGGCGCATCATGGATCCGTCGTCGGCGACGAGCTCGGCGATCACCCCGACCTGCGGCAGGCCGGCGAGCGCGCACAGGTCGACGGCGGCCTCGGTGTGGCCGGGACGTTCGAGCACACCACCGGGCCGGGCGCGCAGCGGCAAGATGTGCCCGGGCCGGATCAGGTCCCGGGCGGTGGCGGTGGGGTCGGCGAGTACCCGCAGCGTGGTGGCACGGTCGGCAGCGCTGATGCCGGTGCTCACCCCGCGCGCCGCGTCGACTGTGATCGTGTACGCGGTCTGCTTCGGGTCCTGGTTGTCGGTCACCATCGCCGGCAGGTCCAGGGCGTCGGCGCGGGCGCCGGTCATCGGCGCGCACAGCAGGCCCGAGGTGTGCCGCACGGTCCACGCGATCCACTCCGGACTCGCGTGGTGGGCGGCGAGGATCACGTCGCCCTCGTTCTCGCGGTCGGCGTCGTCGGCGACGAGGACGGGACGCCCCGCGCGCAGTGCGGCGAGCGCCGCCTCCATCCGGCTCACGACGCCACCAGCCTGCGGAAGGCGCTGCGGTGGAACACGATCGGCTCTGTGCCGGAGTCGTCGCAGTGCAGTTCGTGGACCCGCAACACTACGATGGCGTGGTCGCCAGCGGGGACCTGCTGCTCGATCGACACGTCCATCCGGACGCTACAGCCGGCGACGAACAGCGCTCCCCCGTCCCGGGTTTCGGTGTCGAGGCCGGCGAACCGGTCGCCGTCCTTGGCCGCGAGCCCCCGGGCGGCACCGTCGGAGTTCAGGACGCTGATGCCCAGTCGCGGCCGTGCCGCGAGCTTCGGCCACGTGGTGGAGGTGTTCTGCACGCAGAACGCCACCAGCGGCGGATCCAACGACACCGGCACGAACGTGCTCGCGGCCATGCCGAGGCGTTCGGTGCCGGTGTCGGCGCAGATCGCGACGACCCCGGACGGGACGTGGGCGAAGGCGCGGCGCAGCGCGGCGCCGTCGAGGGTCAGGGTGGTCATCGGGTCTCCGTCCGGAGAGTGGAACGCAGGACCGGCGCCCAGCGCTCGGCGTAGTCCGCGATCCGGGTGTCGGTGGTGTAGGTGGAGTCGAGCAGGTACAGCCCCGGCGCCGGGGTGGTGGCGCCGAGTTCGACGAGCACCGGCTTGAGCAGCAGGTCGGGGGCCATGGCGTGGGCCGGGCCGGCGCCGAGCATGAGCGGCACGGCGGTGACGTCGCGCAGGCCGTCGCCGGTGGCGAACTGGTCGAGGAACAGCTTGAGGATGCCGGTGTAGGTGGCCTTGAACGTGGGGCTGGCGAAGACCACGAGGTCCGAGGCGGCGACGGTGTCCACCGCCGCCTTGACGGCGTCGTCGCCCCAGCCGAGCAGGCCGGGTCCGAGGGTGATCACGTCGACGACGTGGTCGGGGGCGGAGCCGGTGAGTTCGGTGGCCAGGAGGGTGGCGGCGTCGAGGGTGCGGGAGCCGGGCTTGGGGTTGCCGGCGACGACGGTGGTCTTCATGACGGGTGTCCTTCGGTCGGGCGCTCAGCGCGCGGATCGGGAGGCGGTGCGGCGACGGACCGCACCGGAGAGGGCGACGGCGACGACGAGGGCGCCGCCGTAGAACAGTTGCTGGACGAAGCTGGCGACGCCGAGCATCTGCAGGCCGACGACCCCGGCGACGAGGAAGTACACCGCGACGAGGGTGCCGAAGGCGTTGAAGCGGCCGGGCACGATCGCGGTGGCGCCGAGGAACGCGGCGGCGAACGCCGGGAGCATGAACGACTGGCCGGACGACGGGTCGGCGCCGCCGAGCATGCCGGCGTAGACGATGCCGGCCAGGGCCGCGACGAGCGCGGAGGTGACGAGTGCGCCGCCGCGGATGCGGTCGACGTGCAGGCCGCTCAGCCGCGCGACCTGCGGTCCGCGCCCGACGAACAGCAGCCGCCGACCGATCGGGGTGTACTGGAAGATCACCGCGGTGAGCACGACGAGGGCGAGGGCGTAGTAGAACTGCAGCGACACCCCGAATAGGCGGGTGCCGATGGTCGCGTCGACGAGTCCGGCGTCGATGCCGGTGACCGAGGTGGAGTCGGAGATCCACTGCACCACGCCGAGGACGACGGTGCCGCTGCCGAGCGTCGCGATGAACGAGTCGATGTGCAGCCGCACGACGAGCACGGCGTTGACGACGCCGACGACCAGCGCGACGAGCACGGCGACGGCGATGGCCGGCAGCAGCGACCAGCCTTGCTGGACGTTGAGCACCGCGATGGTCATCGCGGCGAGGGACATGGTGGACACGGCCGAGAGGTCGAACTCGCCGGCGGTGAGCGGCACGATCAGCCCGAGGGCGAGGATGAGCAGCACGGCCTGGGAGCCGAGGATGTTCTGCACGTTGTTCGCGGTCGGGTAGATCTCGGGGCGCAGCGCGCTGAAGACGAGCACGACGGCGACGAGGGCCAGCACGAGCGCGTACTTCTCGACCAGCGGGCCGAGCACGACGCGCGGCCGGGTCGAATCTGCAGCAGGGGCAGGCATTTTCGTGGTGGTGGTCTTGTCGAGGGTGACGGACATCAGGCTTTCACTTCCTGTCGGGTCAGTCCGAGGACGCTGTCCGAGATGTGGTGCTTGGAAAGTCGGTCGCCGGTGAGTTCGGCGATGATGTGGCCGCGGGAGAAGACGAGGACGCGGTCGCACAGCACCGACAGCTGCTCGTAGTCGGAGCTGGCGACGACGATGCCCGCTCCCCCGCGCGCCGTCTCGCGGAGCATCTCGAAGATGCGGGCGCGGGCACCGATGTCCACGCCCTGGGTGGGTTCGGCGAGCAGCACCAGCGCCGGGTCGGTCTGGAGCCACTTGCCGAGCAGGGCCTTCTGCTGGTTGCCGCCGGAGAGGGAACCGTAGACGGCCTGCGGGTCGCGGGGCCGCACGTCGCAGCGGTCGGCGAGGGACGCGGCGACGGCCCTGAGCGCGCCCGGTTTCACCCAGCCCGCGCCGAGGATCGGCAGCGTGACGTTCTCGGCGACGGTCAGCTCCGGCGCGCTGCCCTCCACCTTGCGGTCCGGCGGCACGTACACGACCTTGCGGGCGAGCGCGTCGATCGGGGTGATCGTCTGCAGCGCAACGATGTCGTGGCCGATCGTCAACCGTCCCCCGCGGGCCGGGCGGGCCCCGTACAGGGCGGGCAGCACGTCGTCGTAGCCGGAGCCGGCGATGCCGGTGAGCCCGACGATCTCGCCGGGGCGCACGTCGAAGCCGATCCCGTCGACGGTCGCGGTCTCGAGTTCCTCGATCCGGGCGAGCGGCGCCGCGTCGTCGAAGTCGCGGACGGGCCCGGCGACGCGGGGGTCGGCGGAGTCGAGGCTGCGGCCGACGATGAGGTCGATGAGCCTGGGGGCGGTGAGGTCGCGGGTGCGGTGGGTGCCCTGGGAGACGCCGTCGCGCAGGACGGTGACGCGGTCGGTGTGGTCGAGCACCTCGTCGAGGTCGTGGGAGACGAACAGGACCGCGGCCTTCTTGTCGGCGACGATCTCGCGGACGACGGTGAACAGCAGGTCGGTGCCCTCGCGGGGCAGGAAGACGGTCGGCTCGTCGAGGACGAGGAGGGTGCGGCGCTCGCCGAGTTCCTCCACGGCCCGCAGGATCGCGACGAGTGCGCGGTCGGTCTCGCCGAGGCTCGACACCGCGGCGTCCGGGTCGACGTCGAGGCCGAAGTGGTCGAACAGGGCTCGGGCGGTGGACTTCTCGCGCCGCCAGGAGATCCACGGCCTCGAGCTGGCGACGACGGGCCCGACGCGCAGGTTCTCCACCACCGACAGGTCGGGCACGAGCGCGAGGTCCTGGTGGACGAAGCTGATGCCGAGTTCGCGGAACCCGCCGGCCGGGACGGGCAGGGGCACGTCGCGGCCGCGGACCTGGAGGGCGGCGCCGGGGTCGGGGGCGTGGAACCCGGCGAGGACCTTGATGAGGGTGGATTTGCCGGAGCCGTTCTCGCCGAGCAGGCCGTGCACCTCGCCGGCGTGGATCGTCAGGCCGACGTCGTTCAGGACGGTGTGGCTGCCGAAGGTCTTGGACAGGCCGACGATGTTGACGATGGGGTCAGGGCTGCTCACTGGACCCCCACAGGGCCTCGTAGCCGGTGACGTAGGCGGTGCCGTAACCCTTGTCGGGCTGCGGCGGGGTGCCGGTCTCGTCGATGTTGTCGGCGGTGATGAGCTTGAGCGGGGTCTGCTGGGCGCCGTTCGGGACGGGGTCGTAGCCCAGGAGCAGGCGGCCGGCCTGGTCCATGGTGGCCCAGGCGAGCCACGGGATGGATTCGCCGACGTTCATGGTGACGATGCCGTCGTCCTGCTGGATCTTCAGCACGGCGGGGGTGCCGTTGACGGAGGAGATCTCGACCTGGCCGGTCTTGCCGGCGGCTTTGATGCCGGACTGGGCGTAGAGCGACATCGAGTCGTAGATGGGCAGGACGAAGTCGATGGTGGGGTCGGCGGAGAGGGCGGACTGCACCTCGGACTGGATCTTGGTGGCCCACTCGGCGACGGGCACGTTGACGATCTTGTATTCGCACCGGGGGCAGTACTGCGCGATCTCGTCCTCCATCGCCGCGACCTCGGCCTTGGCGGGCGGGACCTCGTTGGAAGTGATGATCAGAGCGTTGCCCTCGCCGTCGGTCCGATCGATCATCCAGTCGACGGTGAGGCGGTTGGCCTCGGCGAGCGGGGCGTCGGTGGTGGCGTCGACGAGGCCCTCGAGGCCGGTGGGCAGCGGTTCGCCGCGCAGGATGGTGTGGGTGAGCAGGACGGGAATATTTGCCGCGTCCGCCTTTTCGAGGGCCGGTTTGATGAGGGAGGCGTCGATGCCCTGCGAGAGGATGATCAGGTCGACGCCCTGGTTGACGGCCTGTTCGACGCCGGTGGCCCACTGGGCGGGCTGACCCTGGTTGGTGTATTCGATCCAGGTGGCGCCGTAGCGTTCGGCGACCTTCTTCGATTCCTCGTCGACGGCGACGTTGTAGGGGTTCTCGCTGTTGGTGGGGATCGCGAAGATCGTCTTGCCGGCGATGTTCCGCATCGGGAAGGGCTCGGCCACGAGCGTGAACTCCGGGTCGCCCTCGTACTTCGCGAGCTGGGCGCGGGCGTACTCGATGCCGGCGGCGACGTCGGCATCGGAGACGTCGCCGCCGCCGGAGCCGGAACTGCTGCATGCGGCGAGACCGAGGGCGGCCGTGAGGGTGAGCGCGGCGATCGCGGCGCGGCCGGGAAGGGAGGGGCGCATGAATTCTCCTGGAGGGGAAGAGGAGGTTCGACAAGAGGCTGCGTTCGACGAGAGGCGGGGGCGCGACGTTGCGGAGCCGGCCGTTGCGGTCGATGACTTCGAATGTATCGATCGTCGTGTTGCGTCCGGCAACACCGTTGGTTCGTTCGTGTTAACTGCCGTGCGGCTTCGCCGCCCGTGCGCGTTTCTGGTAGCCAGAGCTACCGGAATCACGCACGGGCGAGGTAGGACTGGGCGCGGGTCAGGGGCCAGACCTCAGCCATCTTCTGCTGCATGTCGAACAGGTTCGAGTGGTGGATGGCCGGATCCCGGTCGCCCACGGCGTCTTCCACGACGATGGGGATGTAGCCGTGCTGCATCGCGTCCAGGGTCGTCGCGCGCACGCAGCCGCTCGTGGACAGGCCGGCGATAAGGACGGTGTCCACCCCGAGCGACGTCAGGTACGAATTCAGCGACGTACCGAAGAACGCGCTCGCGTACTTCTTCGTCACCAGCAGCTCGGCGCACGTCGGCTCGAGGCCGTCGATGAGCTCCCCGTACGGGCTGCCCTCGCAGAACGCGACGAGCGTGCCCGACTTCTTGAAGAACACCCCGGCGTCGGCACCGTCGGCGCGCAGTCGCACCTCGGTGATCACGACGGGGATGCCGGCGGCGCGGGCGTCGGCGAGCAGCGTGCGCATCGCCGCGACGTTCTCCTCCACCCCGGCATACAAGGGGCAGTCGGGGTCGATGTAGGCGCGGGCCGGGTCGACGACGATCAGGGCCGGGCGGGTGCCGGGCTGAAGTTCCTGCCCGAAGCCGGCGCGGGCGTAGTCGGCCGCCTGGGCGGTGCGGTCGGCGAGGGTCATGCAATGTCCTTCAGGGTCGTGACGGGTTCGAGGGGACGCACGGCGGCGGGCGCGGCGACGTTCCGGCGCGGGAAGGCCAGGCACACGGCGACACCCGCGGCGGCGACGACGGTGAGCGCGAGACCCACCGCGCGGACGTTGTCGACGAACCGCGCGAGTTCGGCGCTGCCGAGCGTGCCGAGGGTGCCGCCGTACGCGGCCTGCCGCGCGGTGGCGCTGAGCCCGACGGTCGCGACGGCCAGCGCCAGCGCGGTGCTGAGCAGGTAGCCGACGTTCTGCAGCGTCGAGCGCAGCCCGTTGGCGATGCCGCGACGTTCCGCGGGCGCGGTGAGCATCAGTGCGCTGGTGCTCGGGGTCATGAACAGGCCGGTGCCGCAGCCGAGGACGAACAGGAACGGCGCCGTCGCCCCCAGCGAGCCGCCGTCGGGCGAGAGCATCAGGGTGACGCCGAGCAGTCCGACGGCGTTGAGCGCCATGCCCGTTGCGGTCAGGGTGCGCGGGGTGAAGCGCAGCATGAGCGAGCCCGCGGCGGCGGCCGCGACGACGGTGCCCACCGCGACGGGCATCACCAGCAGCCCGGCCGCGACGGCCGAGATCCCGCCCACCGCCTGCCCGTACAGCGACACGAGCAGCGTCACCGCGTAGGTGGCGACGGCGTTGACGAGCACCGCGACGAGGACGAGCGCGATGCCACGGTTGCGGAACAGCGTCAGGTCCACCAGCGGGTGGGTGCGACGGATCTGCACCGCCGCGAACACCGCGCCGAGCACCAGGCTCGCCGCGCCGCACACCCACGGCAACCACGGCGACGACGTCACCCCCGGCGTCAGCGCCAGCACGACGGCGGTCAGCAGCGCGGTCGACAGCACCGCCCCGGCCAGGTCGAACGGCTCACGCTCGACGCGCCGTCGGGTGCCACGCGGAATCACCAGCAGCGACGACGCGATCGCGAGCACCCCCACCGGCAGCACGACGACGAACAGCCCGCGCCAGCCGAACGCGGCCGTTGCGGCACCGCCGATCACCGGCCCGACGACCTGCGCGACGGCCGCGACGGTCGCGTTCCAGCCGAGGGCACGGCCCAGGCTGTGCGGCGGGAACGTGTCGGTGAGCAGCGCCGTGTTGTTGGTGACGACGGCCGCCGCCCCGACGCCCTGCAGCACCCGCGCCGCGATCAGCCACCCGGCGGTCGGCGCGAGCATGCACAGCCCGGTCGCGACCGTGAACACCGCCAGCCCCGCCAGATACAGCGGGCGCCGGCCGACGATGTCGGCGAGCCGGCCGAACACGAGGATCAGCGCGGTGGTGACGAGCATGTAGCCCAGCAGGATCCACGTCGATTGCGCCGCGGACGCACCCAGCTCGCGGGTGACGGTGGGCAGCGCGACGGTGAGGCCACTGATGCTGAGGAACACCGCGACCACGCCGATGCTGGTGGCCGCGAACACCCGCCACGGATACGGATGATGCTGTGCGGCAACGCTATCCATCGGCGCGACGCTCGTGGACGTCGGTGACGGCCTGCAGCACCTGCGTCAGGCGCAGGCACGTGTCGTCGGCCCACGGCCGGCCCACGATCTGCACGCCGACGGGCAGGCCGTCGACGAAGCCGGCGGGCGCCATCACCGCGGGCAGGCCGAGGTAGTCGAACAGGCCGGTGTTGCGGCCGACGATCGACTGCATCGGGTGGCGCACGCCGTCGATCTCGACGGTGACGTCCGAGAGCCGCGCGGCCGTCGCCCCGATGCCCGGGGTGACGAACGCGTCGATCCCGGCGGCGTCGAACGCCTGCACCGTCGCGCGCTGGGCGCCGGCGCAGCGGCGCAGCGAGCGCAGGTAGTCCACCGCCGACGGCACCAGCCCGCGCGCGATGCGCACCTGGGTGCCGATGTCGTACTGCGCGAACCGCTCCAGCGCGCCCTCCTGGTTGGCGGCGAGCTCGCAGGTGAGCACGATGGTGACGTCGTCGTGCAGGCGGTGGGCGTCGGGGACGTCGACGGGCACCACCTCGGCGCCCAGGCCCCGCAGCGCGGCGACGGCCGCATCCCACGCGGCCAGCACGCCCGCGTCGCACAATTCGGTGAACCACGCGGTGGGGACGCCGAGCCGCACCCCGGCCAGCGACGGCGCGCCGGGGGTGCCGGGGTCGGCGAGGCCGGCCTGCACCTGCCGCGCCACCGCGTCGGGGGCCGCGGCGGGGTCGAGGCCGTCGGGTCCGGCGAGGACGTCGAGGACGACGCGCAGGTCGGCGGCGGAGCGGGCCATGGGCCCGATGTGGTCGAGGGTCCACGACAGCGACGCGACGCCGGTGCGCGGGACGAGGCCGTAGGTGGGCTTGATGCCGGTGAGGTTGCACAGGGCGCTGGGCACGCGGATTGAGCCGCCGGTGTCGGTGCCGAGGGCGAGCGGGACGAGGCGCGCGGCGAGGGCGCCGGCCGAGCCGGTCGACGAGCCGCCGGTCCAGCGGCTGCGGTCCCACGGGTTGGTGACGGCGCCGTAGCGGGCGTTGTGCGGGGCGCCGCAGGCGAATTCGGTGGTCGCGGTGATCAGGGCGGGGATGGCGCCGGCGGCGCGCAGCCGGGCGACGGCCGTCGCGTCGGTGCCGGCGATGCGGTCGCCGGTGGTGTGCGAGCCCGCGGTGACGGGAGCGCCGGCGACGTCGACGATGTCCTTGACGCCGAAGAAGACGCCCTCGAGCGGGCGGGCGGTGCCGTCCAGCCAGCGACGGCCGGAGTCGGCGGCGGCCGCGTCGGCGCCGTCGACGACGGCGAGGATCGCCCCGCCGACGAGCGCCGGGTCGGCCCAGCGGGCGCGCAGCGCGGCGAGCACCGCGGTGGGCGTGGTGGTGCTGGCGGCGTAGGCGGCGAGCAGATCGAGCACGCCGAGGTCGTGCAGCGCCGCGTCGGTGCGCGGGGTGTATTCCGGGGCAGGGAGGGGCGGGGCCGGGACGGGGCTCGCGGCGAGCAGGGCGACGGAATGGGCGGGTTCGGCTGCCAGTGCGTCGGGTGCGGGCGGCAGCGGCGCGAGTCGGGAGGTCTCGAGCAGGGGCGTCATGTCGGCGCGGGCCTGCAGTAGCAGGTCGTCGACGGTGGTGGCCGCGGCGGCGGTGAGGTCGGGGTAGTCGGTGGTGGTCACCCGCTCACCTCCAGCGGTAGGGCGCTCGGCCGGGGCAGCGGCGCGGGCCGGCCGGTGCCGGCGGTGAGGTCGGCGAGCAGGCGCAGCACGTCGGGACGACGGTCGCGGGCCAGCGGGAAGGCCGCGCGCACGGCCGGGACGGCGTCGAGGTCGAGGGTGAAGCGCAGCGTCTCCCCCGCGCGGTGCGCGGGGGCCTGCGCGACGATCTCGCCGTTCGGGGCGATGACGCACGAGAGGCCGAAGTAGTCGACGGTCACGCCGTTGAGGGTTTCCGGCCCGGCCCGGTTGGCGGCGACGATCCACATCTGCGATTCGAGGGCGCGGGTCTGCAGCTCGGCGAGGAACAGGTCTTCGCGGGTGCCGAGGGACGAGACGATCGCGAGCATGACCTCGGCTCCCAATGCGCGGGCGACCGCCCAGTATTCGGGGAAGGTGCGGTCGTAGCAGATCACGCAGCCGAAGCGGGTGCCGAACAGGTCGGCCGTCGCCGGGGCCTGGCCGGGCGCGAAGTGGTACTTCTCGTCGATGTCGACGTCGCCGACCTTGCTCGCCGGCAGCGAGAGTTTGCGGTAGGCGGGCACCGCGCCGCCGTCGGGGGCGCGCCAGGTGACGACCTCGCCGGTCGGGTCGACGAGCACGACGGAGTTGTGGGTGACGTCGGAGGCGGTGCGCTCGTACAGCCCGAAGGCGATGGCGCAGCCAAGTTCGCGGGCGAGGTCGCCGAACAGCGTGGTGGCCGCGCCGGGAACGGTCTGCGCCCAGGGGGTGCGGTCCACGTCGTGGCTGGTGCAGAAGTAGGGGGTGGTGACGAGTTCGGGCAGCACCACCAGATCGGGGACGGCGCCGGTCGCGTCGGGTGCGGCAGCGGTGCGGACGAGGGCGGCGAGCCGGGCCAGGTTGCCGAGGAGGTCCTCGGTGAGTTCGCCGGCCTGGACGATCGCGACGTCGAGGGTGCGCGGATGCAAGAGGGAACCTCCGGGTGTGGGGTGGCGGGGGGGGGGGCGGCGGGGGCCCCGCCCCCCCCCCCGCCGCTCGGGGTCAGGCGGCTTCGGCCTGAACGGTGGTGCGGCTCTTCATCAACGGCTGGATGCGGGTACCGAAGTTCTCGATGCCCTCGACGAAGTCGTCGAAGGTGAGCATGATGCCCTTGATTCCCTCGATCTCGGCGACCTCGTCGAGCATCTTCGCGACGGTCTCGTACGAGCCGACGAGGGTGCCCATGTTGAAGTTCACCGCGCCCTCGGGCAGGGAGATGGTCTTGGCCGTCGAGACGTCGTCCGCGGTGGCGTCGGCGGCGGACTGGTCGGCCATGTAGCCGAGGGCGGCGAGGTCGGCGTTGTCGTGGTAGTCCTGCCACTTCGCCTGGGCCGCTTCGTCGGTCTCGTCGGCAATGATCATGAACAACGTCAGGGCGCCGACGTCGCGGCCCGTCTTGTTCGCCGCCTCGACGAGGGTGGCGGTGGCGTCGGAGATCGCGGTGGGCGTGTTGATGCCCGTGCCCATGATGAAGTTGTAGTCGGCCATCTCGGAGGCGAACTTCATGCCGCTCTTGGACTGTCCGGCCGCGACGATCGGCACGGCACCGCCGGTGGGGCTCGGCGAGAGGACGCACTCGTCCATCGTGTAGTGCTCGCCCTTGAAGTTGCTGACGCCGTCGGCCCACAACTGTCGCATGACGGTCACGTACTCGGTGGCCTGCTGGTAGCGGTAGCCGAAGTACTCCTCGCCCGGCCACAGGCCCATCTGCGTGTATTCATTGGGCGCCCAACCGGTCACGATGTTGACCCCGAAGCGGCCGGGGGCGATCGAGTCGACGGTCGACGCCATGCGGGCCACCATGGCCGGCGGCAGGGTGAGGATCGGGGTGGAGGCGAACAGCTTGATCTTCTCGGTGACGGCCGCGAGGCCGGCCATAAGGGTGAACGATTCGAGGTTGTGATCCCAGAACTCGGTCTCGCCGCCGAAGCCCTTGAGCTTGATCATCGACAGGGCGAAGTCGAGGCCGTGCTTCTCGGCCTTCTGCACGATCGTCTTGTTGAGCTCGAACGACGGCATGTACTGCGGGGCGCTCTTGGAGATGAGCCAGCCATTGTTGCCGATGGGGATGAAGACGCCGATTTCCATGTCGCTCCTGAAGCTGCGGGGGATTCGAGGAAGCGGTGGGCAACACTGCCCTGCTCGCTATGACTTCGAATGTATGCAGGGGTTATTGCCGGATCGGAGCCCGTGGGTAACGGACTTGTTGCCCCGGTTAACGATCTTTGACGGACTCCGCACGGCCCAGGTGAGCGACCGGGGCCGCACTCCCCCGCTGCACCCATTCCACGGCGAAGTTCCGGTGCACCGGCGCGCCCGCCGCACCGTCGATCCGCGCGAGCAGCAGTTCGGCGGCGGCCGAGGCCATGTCCTCGAGGGGCTGGCGCACCGTCGTCAGGTCGAACATCGACCAGCCCGACGCGTCGAGGTCGTTGTAGCCGACGATCGACACGTCGTCGGGCACGAGCAGACCCAGCCGCTTGGTGGCGTCGAGGGTGCCGTAGGCCATGTAGTCCGTCGCGCAGAACACGGCCGTCGGCCGGTCCGGCCGGCTCAGCAGCTCCATGCCGCCCTCGAAGCCGGTCTTCGCGTCCACCGCGCCGCGGTGCACGAGCGTCTCGTCCAGCGAGATGCCGTGCCTGTCGAGGCCCTCCCGGAAGCCGGTCTCACGCAGCTTCACGCTCGGGTTCTCCAGCGGGCCGGAGATCAGCCCGATGCGCCGGTGCCCCAGCTCGATCAGGTGGTCGGCGACGAGCCGGCCCCCGCCGACGTTGTCCGAGGTCACCCGGTCCACCCGGCCGGCCTGGCTGCCGTCGACGTCGCGATTGAGGATCACCAGCGGGATCTTCCAGTCGATCATCTCCGACACGATCGGCGAGTCCAGCCGCGCCGAAATGAACACCACCCCGTCCACCAGCCCGCCCCGCAGCGCCAGGATGTCCTTCTCCAACGACCCCTCGGTCCGGTCGCTCATCAGCAGCACCCGGTAGTCGTGCTGCGCGAACCGGTCCTGCAGCGTGTTCACCAGCGTCGGATACGACGGGTTCCGCAGGTCACCGCTGACCACCGCGATCGACGACGACCGCCGCGTGATCAGACTCCGCGCCGTGATGTGCGGGACGTAGCCCATCTCCTTCGCCAGGCCCTGGATGCGCTCGCGGGTCTCCTCGATGACGCGCGGGTCACCCCGCAGGGCACGCGACACCGTCGACTGCGACACGCCCGCGGCGCGTGCGACGTCGTAGCTGGTGACCGCCTTGTTGCCCACGCACGGATTCTAGGCGCGCACCGTCCCTCCCAGTCCTCAGGCCTGCACCCGTCGGCGACGGCTTAGGCCGATTTCCGCAGGCTGCAGGGGTGCAAGCTGTCTACTACGAGCGCCGAGTTGTACGCGACAGCGACCGCGCGGTTCCGAGACGGATGCCCGCGACTACTATCCGCAGACTCGTCCCACCATCGGCACGATGAACTGCCGGGCAACGCCGTCAGCTGCTCGTCGTCGATGTCGACGACGTCGCTGGGCACCATTAGGAACGACGCCGAGATTCGCACCACATCTCGGCCGTCATGTCGACGTTCAGCCCGCCCGGAATGTTGCCGGCAGGCTGTTCGCTGCGCAATTGACGGGGGACGAACTGCCGGCGGTCGTGAGCATCCACCCATCCTCACCGACATGCTTCCCAACCTCGGCGCAGGCATCGATCTCCGTGCGGGGCGGCGTGGGACCCAATGCCCCCTAGGCCCCGCCGGTACTCTTCCCTGGACACCAACCACGACACCGTCTGGGACGTTGATGCGCTGCGTGCTCTCACCAGCCGACGACCTGAACGGATTCGCCCTCGCCGATCGAAAGAGAACATCGCCTACGTCCGAATCTGGGGAAGATGGAGAATCTGGCGCACATTTCGTGATTCCGCTGGGAGGTTTCGCCATACGGCGTGGATGACGCGATTGCGGAACAGGTCCAAGTTTACGCGCTTACACATCTAGCGTTTGAGCTATTGACGCGATATATCCTAACTCAAAGGGCAGCGGTGCCAGAACCGTCGACAAAGACAGCGAGGCGCGCGCGAATGACCGCTCTGTCCGGCTTGCCAAGAACGGACTTGAGGTAGGTTCGGTAGCGCATGCCGCGTTTGTAGACCTCCCGTCGAAGCGGCTTCTCTGTGTCGGTATCCCCTGCTTGACATGGCGCTCATCTGGCGGCTGACTACTTCGCTGTGGGCGTCGGCCCTTGGGCGCTTCAACCCGCCAGTTCCTTTCCCTCTGGGCGCCGCCGACGGCGCAGAACCGGCGCTCAATTCAACGCTTGGCTCTGCTCGGTTTCAGGCTGTTGACCGACCACAGGAGCCGTGGCCGGCGGCCACCTGAGTTAGGACATTACTGGCGGGTAGAACACCTGTCGAGGCTTCCACCTGCGCATTCACGACGTCGACGAAGCGGATCGGGACACTAAGCAGGTAGGTTCGGGCCGTGGCATTCGTGCGGAAAGTGCGCACCGCATCCGGAGCGGTCGCGGTGCAGGTCGTGCGCAAACACCGCGGCCGGCACGAGATCCTCGCTCACGTCGGGTCCGCGCATACCGACGTCGAGCTGGGCATTCTGCTCGAACGAGCCCGACACCTGCTGCACGGCGATCAAGGCGTGCTGGAGCTGGATGTGCCGACGCCCGTCGAGCAGATCGCCGATGTTGCCGACTGGCGGACCGGCCAACTGCCCGGCCCGACGACGAGCAAGGGTGGCGAGCTCGCCGGGGCGGGACGAACCGTGCGCACCAGCGCCCGGTTGCTCTACGACGTGCTCACCTTCGTCTACGACGGGCTCGGCTTCGACATCATCGACGACGCGGTGTTCAAAGACCTGGTCATCGCCCGGATCGTCGAACCGACCTCGAAGATCGATGCCCTGCGCGTCCTCGGCGATCTCGGCGCTGATCCGGTGTCGTACAAAACGATTCAACGCCACCTCGCGCAGATCATCACCGGCGACTACCGCGACCGGATCGCCCGCCGCTGCTTCGAGTACGCGGCCAGCACCGGCGGGTTGGGATTGCTGCTGTTCGATGTGACCACCTTGTACTTCGAGGCCGAGAAGGAAGACGACCTGCGCAAGGTCGGCTACTCCAAAGAGCGCCGGGTCGATCCACAAATCGTGGTCGGGTTGCTCGTCGACCGCACCGGGTTCCCACTGGAGATCGCCTGTTTCGAAGGCAACAAGGCCGAAACCCACACCCTGGTCCCCATGGTGCGTCAGTTCCAGGCCCGGCACGACCTCGAGGGCGTGGAGATGGTCATCGCCGCCGACGCCGGCATGCTGTCGGCGGCGAATCTCACCGCTCTCGACGAGGCCGGCCTGAAGTTCATCGTCGGCTCCCGGGTGACGAAGGCGCCCGCTGATCTGACGTCCCATTTCCATTGGCACGGTGATGTGTTCACCGATGGGCAGATCATCGACACCGTCACCCCCCGGCACGCCCGCAGCGTGGTCAACACCGTGAAAAGGCGGGCCGAACCGGTCTGGGATCCGGTTCGGCATCCCACCTCGTGGCGGGCGATCTGGCAGTACACCCGCAAACGTGCCGTGCGCGACAACCAGACTCTCAATGCCCAGGAGGCGAGGGCGCGGGCGGTGGTCGAGGGCACCCAGAAGTCGAAGGCGACGCGCTTCGTCAAGACCACCAGCGCAGGTCAGCGACTCGATGATGCCGCGCTGGCACGAGCTCGATCGCTGGTCGGCTTGAAGGGATACGTCACCAACATCCCGGTCACGCTCATGGAACCGGGCGAGGTGATCGGCAAGTACCACGACCTCTGGCATGTCGAGCAGTCGTTTCGCATGTCGAAGACCGATCTGCGGGCACGGCCGATGTTCCACCGCACCCGCGACGCCATCGAGGCGCACCTGACCATCGTGTTCGCCGCTCTGGCCGTCGCCCGCTGCGCCCAGGACCACACCGGTGTCGCGGTCGCGAGGCTGGTCAAGCAACTGCGGCCGCTGCGGACCTCGACCATCGCCATCAACGGTGCCGTCCAGGACTTTCCGCCGCAGATCCCTGCTGCCGAGCTGGAGATTCTCACCCGTCTCGGGTTCGAATCGGGACACTAAGCCAAATGTCCTAACTCAGGTTCAACGCTTGGCTCTGCTCGGTTTCAGGCTGTTGACCGACCACAGGAGCCGTGGCCGGCGGCCACGCCCGGTCAACAGCTCCCGCCGAATCGCTCAGGATGTAATAGGTGCCCCTTCGCACACCGCGGCTGGCGAGCAGGCCGTCCCGTACAAGACTTCGGAGAACCTCGCGGGCTTCGCCTGATGTTATGGGTACGAGCTCGCGCAAACTCGAATTGGTGACGCGGCCGACACGCCGCGCAATGGAGAGCGCTTTACTTGCGGCACTATCGAAGTCAGGACTGACTCCCTCCGTCGCAGTACCGGCTGAATCTGCATCAGAGATTGTCATACGCTTAACTTCAATTACTCCGGGGCTTGCGGGCAGTAGCTTGCGTGCACCCGCTGCAGCGCTAAAGCTGGTCATTTGCCGGTGCCTTCCTGCGCCCTTGGATTGTCCTCCGGAAAGGCCGTCGGCAGCGGCTGTGAAACAGTGTTCCACCACTGCGCGCACTTCGTCATCAGTTAGCGCAGGGAACGCCACCAGTGGCGTTAGCCGGAGAAGCCTCTTCATAGCTTCCCGCATGAGCTGCATGCGGGAGTCGGCCGCTCCCTCGTCGACGCGGGCCAAGAATTCGAGGGCAACAGTTCGCGCTAATCGGCGATCGCTGGCGATGGTTGGGCGTTCCATTATGTTGACGAGCTCGTCCTCACCCAGCTTCGTCAAATCAATTTCGGGACCCAGTACTTCGGCTCGCCACCAGAGCCGACGGAAGGTATTGCGGTTGACATTGCCGATGAATCGTCGTTCGTCGGCATCGAGGCCGAATCGCCAGACCGCCACATCAAGCAACCAGCAGCAGGTCAGGTAGCTCCACACTTCCTCATGAGAGGCTTCGTTCGCAGACATCGGCAGTGCTTCGCGCAGGAGCCGAGCCCCACGCCCTTCGAAGACTGAGGGCTCGACGATCCGGTTGGGCATACCGTGCTCATGGGCGAGGTCCAGAACGCCTCCTCTCAAGTGCTCAAGTTGATGCGTTTCAATGCGCTGGCCACCGACAGGTGTGTAAGTGACTGGCGGAGTGAGATCTGGCATGCGGCTTGAGATTTCGACCAGCCCACTACTAAGGTGCGCCTTGAGAATCTCGGAGGCCGAGTGTTTGGCGATTCGCGGCAGGACGATCATGCGAGGATTCCCAAGTGGGCTTGGATTTCGGCGTTCACCAAGGCCGTATCCTCGTTGATGCGGGACCGCATCGTGGGAATCGGCATTCCTGGCCAGCAGAGTGCAATGAGTTCGAAAATCATGCGGCCGACGGTGCCGTCTTCGAAGCATTCCGGGTCATCCACGAAACGGTCATTTCGAAGGGCGCCCGCGATAAGGGATTTGGCGACATCGAAGGTGACGAAGGATCGGAGCATCCCTGCGCGGGGATCTGAGCTGCCGGACCGCAACATATCAGGAATTGACTCGTGGCCTGAATTGACCAGCAGGCGCATCCCCCCCAGCACAGGCGCTTCCAAGTCGTTGGAATCCCACTCAAGAAACCACGCCGCCGTATCGGGAAAGTGTGGAATGGACTTGAAATCTGCCGCGGTAATCGGGAATCGCGCAGCTCCGCCTTCGACGGCGATATGGCATTCTTCTTCCCAAAGAATGGCACCGATGCGTCGGGGAGAGATCGGTGAAGGTTCGTCACCTGGATACCGAAGGACTAGGCGTGTTCGCAACGTCAGCCGGCCTCCGGACTCACTGCCGGGAACGGTCAGCGTCAGTGCAGTCCGGACCGTGCCACGGAGGTCCCCCAGTTCGACGACCGTTCCATCGCCCGTAATGCGCGTCCTATTGGAGAACCACGTCCCGACCAAGGCGAAGGCGGCGTCTTCCGGCAGCTGGCAGGAACGGCGTGTTTCATCGAGGTCAACCTCAACGATTCGTACCAAGTCGAGTTCGACAAAGGGGTCCCAGTGATCCAGTCGATCGCCAAGTTCAGATCCGTCGGTGAAGCACCAAGGTTGGACGGCAACGACGACGTCTGGAGGCAAGAGGTATGGGACTGCTTTGGGTGTCTTCATGCGCGCTCCACCGCCAAGTCGACACGCATCATTTCCTCTCGGAGACCGATCTCCACAGTCCAGTGACCATCCGCGTCGTCAGGCCCGACAATAATTGCCGGCGAGCTGTATCGCAGTCCAGAAGGTGCGACCCAGGCATGGACTGCTGGTGGCTCGTAGCCGACAGGCGGCTCAACTTCCACTTGGCCGCCGTCATTCGTCATGATCTCAACGGTAGCTTGGAGGCGAACACAATTGCCCTTCGTTCTCAGTTCGAATGGATACGCGATTACAGCCGACCCGTCGGCGGATATCGCAGGGGTTGGTGTACCGCCGGCTTTCGTTTGGGGTAGGGGAATTGGCTTCTGGGGTGGCGGACTTTCCGATGCGCGTTGGCTGTCGCCGCCCGTTGCATCATTTCCGCGCTCGTTTCCCGTCACAGCGATCCCGGACTGTGGCGCCGCGTCCGTAGGGTTGCCGTCGACCCAGATGTCCTCGGCGACCGCATCGACTTCTTTGTGGCCAGGGGCGCGACGCCGGCGTCTGGTTGACGATCGCTGCGTGGCCGGGCGTCGCGCTCCGGGGCCTTCCTGGCCGGGCATGAGTGCTGCGAGCGCATCTGCGAACTCCCCCAGAGGGATGGCATCCGCGTCACTGAGGTGGCGGACCGTGGCATTGTAGCCGGCGGCCAGTCGACACTGTGCTTGGATGCGGTCCAACCCGATCTTGACGAAGGAACGGGACTGCCTGTCGACGACTGACCGTGCCACCCAATCGTCATGGGTGGGAGGCTCCGCCGCCTTGAAGGCGCCATCCATATCGAGTGCAGGTTTGAATACGCCTGCATATCCCATCCGGCCAGCCGTGGGCGTAGCTCCCTCCAAGTAGGTGACGACGAGCTCCGGTGCGCGCATCAAAGCAATGTGATGAACGGATACCTTTGTACGTCGAGCTCCGAGGGGTACCGGTCTGTCAGGTAGATCAGCCGGAGCCACCGGACCCTTTTGGATTACCAGTCTTCCCAACTTCCTGGCGGGTCGCAGGCTACTGACCACAGAGTCGATGACGAATTCGTCCGCGACGTTTGCGTCAGGTTCTTGACGCACTCGGTCCATCGCTTCGACGAATCCCCGGAGCTGGGGGTGTGTGCGCGGATTGGGAATGCGCACTGTCTTGCCGCTGTCGCTAATCGAGAACTTCATCGTTCGCTGCGCGCCGCCGGGCGTGTCGATCATTCGGGGCCAGAAGTTCCAGGTAACCGCCTCCGCAATGAAGTCCATGGTGGCGTCGGTCCCCTCACCAGTTTCGATAGTTATCCCTGGCGCGACGATGAGCACGGTCGTGCCGAGGTCGTCCGCGCCGTTGCGTGGCGGCAGGCCCAAGCCCTTCGCGATCTCTTCGGCGTCGCTTCCGGTCACCGGTTCGGGGACACCGTTTTCCATTCGGCCCCACCAATGCCGGCCCGTGAAGGGAACTCCATCGACATCGAACGTCTGCCCAAGCGCGCAGCCCAACAGCCTGCGTTCCAGTTTGCCGCCACCAGTTCTGCACAGACTGTCGATGACAACCGTTCGGGCAGCACTTGCGATGTAGAACGCAGCCTTTCCGTAACCGAACGACCCGCCACCGAAATCTTTGTCGGGGGGTTGACCAATGTTACGAACGAAATCGACGAAGTCTCGCGGTTCACCGGGACGGTCGGCGCGCGTCGGTCCGGCGAGACCGCGCGTACCGAAGTCCGCGAAGTAGAGCGTGTGCATGCCCTCGCGCATCTCATCCCGAAGGCTGAGGCCCGGAGGGGGGTTGACGAGAACGTGGTCCCTCAAGAATGAAACGCCAGCCCGATCGAGAGTCGACCGTCCGATGGTGACACGAATCCCCGGTGAATCCGGCCGCTTGGCGTCCCAGCAGTTCTGAATGGCCTCACGTACCAACACTTCGAGTGGCTCGGTGTCCGGCCGCCCGAGCTGATTCAGTACACCGATGGCAGCCAATCCGCCTGTTGCGTTGTACGGTTCGGAATACCGCTCCATAGTCACCATGCGGTTGGCCCCAAAGCCAAGGTCGCTGTGACCGCCTTGTACTCATCCTCCCCCAGCGCACGTCCCGCCGTGTGGGAGAGGTCGACGACGTAGGTGATGTCCACGACTCCCTGCGGACGTTGGCCGCCGCTAAACGACGATGGAACTATGCGGGGTGTCTGATCATCGACTGGAAATGTCACGCGTTCCAACGCGTCAAATGTAGTGTTGTCGGTGGACGACAGATCCCCGGGTGGCACTCCGCTGGCGGACAGTGCGCGAAAGAGTTGTTCTGCTGACACCCCGGCGTCCAGCAGTTCATCGACCACGGCCGTCAGGCGCAGTTTCCCTTGATGGACCGACTCAAGACGGAAGAAGTGGAGGTAGAGGTGGCCATCTTCTGGCGGCAGCATTTGGTCCTCTCCGTGGATGGTGACGCGGTAGCCGGTGTGAGCGCGCGTTGTCTTTACTTCCATGGCGGTTCTTCCGCCACGTAGATCATGGCGTTGGCCGAAGGGGCCCGACCAGAACCCGATATCTACGCGTCCAGAGTTTTTTACCGCGTCCCTCACGACAAGAAGCTCCCCGAGAGTGGCCGCAATCTTGTCGAGGCTCGGCGGGCCGGCTGGTGGAACGAGGAAATTTCTCCATGCGGCGAGCACGCTTATCACCGCGTCGGCCGGGCTCTCGGCGGCATCTGCTATCCGCTGGATGACGGCTGCCGCGAAATGGTCGAATACTTCGGACAGCGATGCGAAAAGGCATGTGACATCGAGGACAAGGATCTCTCCGCCCACGAGCTGCAGTGTACGGGTGGAAATGCCAAGAGTCGTCACCCCCGGGTCGATTTCGATTTTGGACTCCGTCTGCAGGAGCAGATGTTGGCGTGAATGTTCGTCCATCGCCACGTATGTGCCCTCGACCGAGTCGATGCCGAGTGTGACCAGACCGCCGTGTTTAGCGGTCCCATGTGTGGCAAGTGCCGCGTATGCCAAGCGAACTTCGTCGATCACCCCAGTCCCGCCTCGATCTCGATCGGTTCGTCGCCTTCGTCGGGAACCTCGACTTCGACTTCGGGCATAGAGGCTACGTCGGCGGTTATGTACTCGACGTTGGCTCTTGTGGAACCGCTTTCGGGGAAAACGAACCCGACGCCGACAATGTGGTCCACCGCGTCCAAGGGCTCTCGGGTCTTGGCGGTACCCCGCACTGGTCGGCTGTCTCTTGACACAGGATAGAGCAGTAGGAGGCCCGAATCATCTCCGTAGCCTCCGCGCGCGGGACTGCTCCGGTACTTCGCTAATTCTGCAGGTCTCGTGTCTGCGGTCAGGGCGCCCTCTGGGAGGCGAATATCGATGACGCGATCGTGTCGACTCATCAGTGCTTTGATGTCCGCGTAGTTGTTTGTTCCGATCCGAAGCAGCCTTGCTCGGTTAATACAGCCGATGTGACTACCGGTTCCCAGGTCGATGGATCCCAAGTAGTCCGAATGAGACGATCGGCCCATAATCGCAACATTGAAGCGGAGGAGTTCTCCTCCGTCACGCCGGTCGAGGATATAGCGGCTGATCAGTGGGCTGTCGAGATCGCGGCTGTTCTCATGGAAGTGGTACATCGACAAGAAGCTGACGATACGTTGCGAATCGATACCTTCGAGAATCGTTATGCCCTCGCGGGGACTCCACACCTTTTCGGGTTGAATAGTTGTAAGTTGGGCTGTGTCAAGGATTGTGGACAGGTCCTCGGTGATTTCGGGTGTGTCAGGCCGCCTCGGTTAGGTCCTCGGCGGCGGGATTGTGGGCGTCGGCCCATGCCTGGGCCGGGGTGCGGTAGCCCAGGCTGGAGTGCGGTCTTTGACGGTTGTAGAACACCTCGATGTACTCGGCGACGGCGAACCGTGCTCGGGCGCGGGTATGGAACACCTGCTGGTGGTACATCTCGTTTTTCAGGGTGGCGAAGAACGTCTCCGCCGCGGCGTTGTCCCAGCACACCCCGGTGCGGCCCATCGACTGCACGAACCCGTGCTGGGTGCAGTAGGTGACGAATTCGTCGGAGGTGTACTGAGACCCGTGGTCGGAGTGAAATATTGCCCCTTCGGCGGCTTGGCCCTGCGTACGGGCCATTTCCAGGGCGTCGACGACCAGGCTGGCGCGCATGTGCTCAGCGGTCTGCCATCCGATCACCTTGCGCGTGGCCAGGTCGATCACGGTGGCCAGGTACAGCCACCCCTGGCCGGTGCGTAGGTAGGTGATGTCGCCGACCAGTGCGGTGCCGGGGCGGTGACTGCTCGGGGCGAAGTCGCGGCCCAGCTTGTCGGCGAAGACTTGGGCTTTCTCGTCCGGGACGGTGGTGCGTTTGTAGGCCTTGCGCTGGATCGCCGCCAGGCCGAGCTCGCGCATCAGGTCGGCCACGAGCCCCACCGAGGCCGGGTGCCCCTCGTCATTGAGAATGGCAGCGATGCGCCGGCACCCGGCAGTGCCGCGCTGCTTATGGAAAACGCGCTCGACCTCCATCTTCAGCGCTTCGCGGCGCGCCTGGGTGGCTGTAACCTGCCCGGCGCGGGCGCGCCACGCGTAGAACGACGAGCGGGCCACGCCGAGCTGGGCGCACATCCAGTCGATCGGAAAGTTCGCCTTCTCCGCCTCGATCAGGACTGACTTCTCGTTCAGTCCTGCTCCCGGGCGAAGAAGGCCGCGGCTTTTTTTAGGAACTCATTTTCCATCTTCAGCTTGCGGTTCTGCTCCTCGAGCTCGGCCAGCCTGCCGTGGTCGGCCGGACTCATCGACGTGTCCGGCTCCGGATTGGCCTGCCGGTGCTTCTGAACCCAGTTGCCCAGAGTGCCCGGGTTGATCGCCAACTCCCCGGCCACCTCGGCAATCGAGCGGTCACTCTGCAGGACCAGCTGCACCGCCTCGGTCTTGAACTGCGGACTGAACTTCCGCCTCGAACTCGCTGCCATGATCTCGATCCTCTCGCCTCAAGAGGTTGTCCAAGATCTTTGATACACCCCAAGTAGTGTCTGCGCCGCTTTGATATTGTCTGCCAACCACTCTCGATCGCGGTGGTTGAAGAGGATGGTCTGGAGGCGGCGGCCGGCGTACGAAGCCTCTGCGGTACGCGCGTGCTGCATTTTCGCGGCAGAGGTGACGGCCAAAGAGGGGTGCGTGCGGATCCTCACGCCAAACTGTTCAGGCGTGAGGTGCTCGACCTCGAGTCGTTCAACGTCGTAACGGATCTCCTGCTCGACAGTGGCGAGATGGTGGAACCAGCCGCGCATCTCGTCAGTCATCCAGATGCGAGTCAAGTCCGCATACCCGTTCCGATAGCCGAACCAGCGACCCATCTGCAGCAGGGTGTCGTAGGCCGACGCGGTCCGAACGAAGAACGAAACCGCCAGTCCTTCCAGAGTGAGTCCTCGGGAGAGGGTGTTGCCGCCGACCGCCACGATGACACGGGGATTGTCATCGTCGAACGATAGGCGTTCCGAGCTCCTCGAGTTGTCCACAATTACCTCTGCCGCTTCGGCGACCGCGGGTAGGGCACCGGCGATTGCCTCCCAGCTCACGCTGTCCAGGTCGAAATCGGCGGCTGGTACTCGGTCGCATTCGGTCTTCCACTGCGTGCGAAGTGCTTGCAATAGGGCCTCATCACCACGCTGGAGCTGTCTTATCAGTAGGTCCAAGTGGTCGCGGATGGCGTCTGCGGTTCGTTCGTGGACGTCGATGTGCTGCGAAGTGTGAACGAGTGCCGTTGCATGGCGGTTTCCTTTTCCGCGGATGCGTCGTGCGGCCGTGCTCATCAGGAAGTAGCGCAACGCCTCATCGAGGCTGTCGGTCACTCGGGGATCGAATTCGTGCCGCTTGGCCGCGCCCTTGGGTTTAAGATCGTCCAATTCGTTGACGGGAACAGAGCGAACGAAGTCGTGCCCGTCGTCGCCGATCTCGGAGTCATCGAAATCTAGGGGTTCGCGGCCAAAGATGGCCTCGGGACCGATGTAGGGGAGCGGCCGCGGGAGGTCGACGATGAAATCACGAGGGTAGAGATCCTGGTAGTCACCTGGGTCGATAAGAACGTTCGCAAATGGAGTCGCAGTGTAACCCACGTACGCAGATTTCGGGACCTTATTCACGATTTCTCGGATGAGGCCGTTAATGCGCGATGGTTGCCGATCGGGTTTGGCGGTGTTGACGGTTGCCTGGTCGGCCTCATCATCGATGATCAACACAGGACAGGCCGCAAGCACCTCGGGGCGTGCCGAGAACAACCAGCTCTTGAGGGCTCTGAGTCGCGATCCGTTCTTCTTGACCACCGCGAGAACGCACTGACGCCGCGTCGAAAGCAGTGCGTCGACATTTGCAGTTGGACGAAAGTCCTCTTCGTCGGTAAGGCGATGCCAGATGTTGCTGTTCCGCTCCCAGAGCTGCTCGTTCAAGCGGTCCTGTGTCTGCTGCCGAAGGGCATCGTGGATGCCTGAAAGCACAATGAACATTCGGTAGCCGGCATCCGCGGCCTTCGCGATTACGGCAGTGAAATTGGTGGTCTTGCCGCTCTGGACATAGCCAAGCACCAGGCCGCAGCAGTGATACTCGCCTTGACCTGCAGGGTTCGGGAGGTTTGCGACGACCTTGGTCGACGACTTGTCGAGGTCGGCGATCATGTCGTCGTTCCAACCATCGTCGTTGAGAATTTCGACGAGTGCCGCCCAGTTCTTGTCCGCGGCCCGCGGTCCCGGATACCAGGACTCGATGTTGCCCGCAACGACTGAAGTCGGAATCTGAGCGTTGCGAATCTGCTCGCTGAGCTCGCGGATTCGTTGGGCTGCAGCCTGCGCTTTCTGCGGATCGCCCGTCTCGGCAAGCTCAGCAACCGCCTGCTCGAGTGTCAATGAGGGTGTGTCGCGAATAATCCGCGCCAGCGCCCTTACATGTGCGTCCTCCGCCGCAAGGACGTCGAGACTTTCTGGACCGTCGATCGAAAGGTCCATCAGCTCCCCTTACCCGATTGGCTTGAGTGTGGAAAAATCCCAGGGAATACCTGCACGATGATTCGCATTAGTTCGCCGGCACGTTGCTCATCAATCTGTAGGATCTGGCTTGTGGTTCCATCCGATGCGTAGGTTTCCAGTTGCAGGAGACCCTCGGACTTGTCATAGGTCCATCCGCAGTCCACGCGCGTCTTATAACTGACGGACCTGTCGCTTCGGAACTTGAACCCCGTGATTAGTGCCATCGCAATACGCCCCTCGGTGGATGTCCCATCGCTTGGGAACGCCCGCCTACGTCTCGTTCCAGTCTCTTTTCATCGTGCGAGATTCCGCGGGGCAGTGTCAGTGCGGCCGATTCCGAGCAGCGCCTTGCTGCCTCATTCCTATTTGCAGGGGTCCGGGGATGTCTTCCCATGTCCACGTTGTCTACTAGGTCAACGATCGCCGTCTCAGGCGAGTAGCTAGAGGAACGCACAGATTCGATCGTCGCTTCTGCGCGCGGCTCAGCGATCTCCCACTCTTGTTCCCGCGACGTTGCCATCCTATTCCTTCCGGACCGCGCTCGAATTCCGTATGCACAGTAGTCGTCAGGACTGTGGCACTCGTTACTTACCCGGTCTATCGCTGTCGGCGTGTCGTGCTGCCCGAGTCACAACCGCGCGCTGTCAACAGCGGACGAACCGTTCCGGGGCGACACGCGAACCGTCGTGCGCCATGGGAAGTGGGCCAGAACCCGATCCATTACCCCGTAGCGGAAACTTGAGCCTTGGTTCTAGTTCCTCCGGGCTGGCCGCGGGGACACGGCCGAGGTCTCGGACCTTGGGCCGGTAGGAGTCACCTCTGAGCGCAACGACGTCGACGTGGTGGACGAGTCGGTCGATCATCGCGGCGGCGACGATGTCGTCGCCGAAATCCTCGCCCCAGCGGCCGAACGGCTTGTTGGAGGTCACCACCCAGCGAAGCGCGTTCACAACGGGACGAGACGAGTTGGAAGAACAGGCTGGGGCCTTGGGTTCGAACGGGATGTAGCCGATCTCGTCGATGACCAGCAGTGGGTAGCGGCCCAGGCGGACGAGTTCGTCCTACAGCCGGCCGTGGTGGTGCGCATCGGCCACTCGGGCGACCCATTCGGCGGCGGTGGCGAACAAGGTGCGGCGACCGGCCTGACATGCCCGGATCCCCAGTCTGATAGCCAGATGGGTCTTGCCGGTGCCCGGTGGTCCGAGGTAGACCAGGTTGTCCCTGGCGGCGACGAGATCCAAGGTTCCCAGATGCGCAATCACGTCCCGGCGGCAGCCCGCGGGCGTACTCGAAGTCGAACTCCTCGAGGCTCTTGCGGGCCGGGAACTGGGCGGTGCGGATGCGTCTGTCCCCATCGTAGGCCTCGCGGGCGGCGACCTCCGTTGCAGGCAGGCGACGAGGAATTCGAGGTGGCTCCAGAAGTCGGTGCGGGCGCGTTCGACGAGCGGGTCGACCGAGTCCCGTAGCGTCGGGGCCTTCAAGGCGCGGGTGCGATAGATAATCTCGACGGTCAACTCCACTGCGGTGCGGGCGTAGGGCGCATCACATCGTTCCTTCCTCGAGTTCGAACACCGCGTCGTAGTCGGTCAGTTGACGCTGCTCGACCCGGGTCGGTGACCACCGCCAGGCCGTGTTTCAAGAGTGGGAGATCACCAGGCTGTTCAGGCGTAGAGGTGTGTCGTGAGCACTGAATAAGCGGGGTCTCCGGTAGAGGGTTTATCGACCAAGAGAAACCTGAATACCGGAGACCTCGTGACCAGCGTAGCGGTGACGGGCCGAGCGGACCTGACCGACGCGCAGTGGGCGGTGCTCGAAGCACTGCTGCCGCGCCCGATCAGGCCGGGACGGCCCTGTGTGTGGACGAAACGCCAGCTCATCGACGGTATCCGCTGGCGCACCCGCGTCGGCGCCCCGTGGCGCGACGTCCCGACCCGGTACGGGCCCTGGCAGACGGTGTACGGGCTGTTCCGCCGCTGGCAACGCGCCGGGTGTGGGCACAGATCCTGACCGCGCTGCAATCGTTGACCGACGCCGCCGGCCGGATCGTGTGAGATGTCAGCGTCGACTCGACCGTCGTGCGCGCCCACCAGCACGCGGCCGGTGCCCGCCGGTCGCTGCAGCTCGAACCGGCCGGCGGCGTCGAAACCGAACCCGACGACCATGCTCTCGGGCGCTCGCGCGGTGGGTGGAGCACCAAGCTGCATCTGGGCTGTGAGCAGGACCGCCGGCCGCTGGCGGTGCTGCTCACTCCCGGTCAGCACGGCGACAGTCCGCAGTTCACCGCGGTACTCGAGCGGATCCGGGTGCCGCGGCTCGGATCGGGTCGGGCCCGCACCCGGCCGGTGCGGGTGCGGGCGGACAAGGCCTACAGTTCCCGCGCCAACCGCTCCTACCTGCGTCGACGTGGCATCAGAGCGACGATCGCGATCCCGTCCGATCAGCTCGCGCACCGCCGCAGACGAGGCTCGCGAGGTGGACGTCCCCCAGCGTTCGACCGTCAGGTGTAACGGCAGCGGCACGCGGTCGAGTGCGGCATCAACCAGCTCAAACAGCACTGGGCGATGGCGAGCCGCTACGACAAGCTCGCCGTACGTTATCTGGCCACCGTCCACGTCGCCGCCCTCAACCAGTGGCTATGAATCAGCGGACATTTGAAACACGCCCTAGGCGCTGGCGCAGGGCGTTCGCCACGGCGGCGAGGACGGGCTCCGTCAACGATTGGTGCTTGGCCCAGCAGCGGGGTGGTGGGCACCGGCCCGAGGAGGACCGAACACCTCCCACCAGCCACGAACAGGTCCTCGGCGATCCGGGACGGGATCAGCCGGGCGATCAGCGTGCGTGAATAGCCGGCGACCATCACCAGCACCGGCAACTCGGTAGCGGTGCGGTGCTGACGGCATCCGAACGGCAGGTTGAGGTCCCGAATTTACCACCAGGCACTGCGTGCAAGGGGTTCCCTCAGGTCGCACCGGCCGGTCTCACCCGGCAGATGCCCTGTGCGCGGAGCCGCATCCGGCGGCAGGGGGAGGCGCAGGCCCCAGCTCTCGGGCCCGATCCGCAGGATCTGGATGGCTCTCGGGACTTGACCCAAAAGTCTTACTCTCGTACCAGACGCTCCTGAGGGGCTACACAGTGCCCGCCATCACTGATGATCCAGTACATCCGGCCACCGCATGCACTTAACTCACCTCATAGCACCTCACAGCACGCTGCCATGAGCCCTGTCGGACTCCCCCACTATCGTAAGTGCGTGATTGACCGACCCAGCACCACCCGCAAGCCCCAGTCGTATGGCGTCAAGCTCGTACGGGGTCCATTCTTGAGCCTTCCGCCCCATGCTGATCATTGCGAAGACGAAGCGACCTTCCTAGAGTACGCAGCTCGCATAAGGGAATCTGGAACACCGCTTGCTGCAGATCTGTTCAGCGGTGCTGGTGGCCTCAGTCTTGGATTGGAGGATGCTGGATTCCGAGTTGTTCTCTCGGTCGATCATGACAAGTCCGCGATACGGACACACCGTCACCACTTCGGAGGCATGTCCGTGGGCTGGGATTTGAGCGACCCGGACGTAGTTGCCCGAGTGGGAAACCTGATGAGCACCGCCCAGATCGACCTACTCGCGGGCGGACCACCGTGCCAACCGTTCTCCAAAGCTGGTCGATCCATGATCCGGTACCGGGTTCAAGCCGGAGAACGGGATCCCTGAACCATCCCGGGTCTCATGCACACACTGTCATTTGTGTGCGACCGGTTGATCGGCACCGTGTTCAGCGTAGTACTTGGCTTCGTACTCGGCCGGTGGGATCCGCCCGAGACGATGCATGAGCCGGCCGGTGTTATACCAATGCACCCACGCCGAGGTGGCCTCCTCGACGTCACCGATGGTGCGCAGCGGCCCCTTGCGGAACGGGGAATCATCGGCGACGCACTCGGCCTTGTAGAGCCCGATCGTCGTCTCCGCGAGGGCGTTGTCGTAGGCGTCACCTACCGACCCGATCGACGGCCGAAGTCCTTGCAGGAACAGGGTTTCCCCGAAGCGCAGAGCCGTATATTGAGAGCCCGCATCCGAGTGGTGAATAGTCCTCTCGCGCAACGGATTGCCTTGCATCGACCGCAGCATGCAGGCCTGATTCACCGCCCGCTCTACGAACGCGGTTTCCTTCGACGTCGACACCTCCCAACCGACGATCGTGCCGGCGAACGCATCGATCACGAACGCGGTGTACGCGAAGCAGGGCACCATCCGCACGTACGTGAAGTCGGCGACATAGAGCGCATCGGGCCGGTCGACCCGGAAGTTCCGGTCGACCAGGTCCGGTGGCCGCGGCGCCGACGGCTCCGCGATCGTGGTGCGGACCCTCTTCGCCCGGGTGGCGCCGCGCCACCCGCCCACGCGCATCAGCCGCTCCACGGTGCAGCGGGCCACCTCGATGCCCTGACGCCGCAGGTGGGCCCACATCTTCAGCGAGCCGTACAACGACTCCGGTTTGCGTCTGCCGTACTCGTCCCGCTCGACGTAGTACGAGGCCAGCACCGCGGTGATGGTGGCGTCCCACAAGGCGCGCTTCGACAGCGGGCGCGCCAGCCAGGCGTAGAAGGTTCTCGGGGCGATCGTGCACCCGTGCTCGGTGAGCACGCGGCAGATCGGTACGACCCCGAACTGATCGCGGTGTTCGGCGATGAATCGGCAGATCACTTGCGTGGCGGGTCGCACTCCCGCGCGAAGAAAGATGTTGCGGCTTTGAGTATTTCGATGGTCTTTTCGAGCTCGGCGTTCTTCCGGCGCAATGCCCGCAGTTCGATCTCCGCCTCGGACGCCGACGCGGCATGGGTGCCGTCACCCGCCGCTTCGGCCTTGCGGACCCACACCCGTACGGTCTCCGTCTTCAGTGACATCCGTTCGGCGATTGTGCGGATCGCCTCGTACTCCGAGGCGTAGTCACCACGGTGCTCGAGGACCAGGCGCACGGCCTTCTCCCGTACCTCGGCTGGATAGACATTCGGCATAAGGTTCACCTTCCCAAGAAAGAAGGTGTGCATCAAACCCGGGACGATTCACCCCACGATGAACGCAGAGACTTGTGGCGCTCATTCCTTGAAGTGGTACAGATCGCCATGCCGAGAGCTGTCGTCATGGAGAACGTTCCAGACATGGCTCTTGATCGAGAAATGTTCATTCTTCGAAGCATGGTGGAGGAACTGGAACAGCTTGGATACAGCGTCGAGGAGCGAGTGATTGACACTTGGCGGTATGGCGTACCCCAGTTCCGCCAGAGGCTCATCTTGGTCGCGCTCCGAAACGGCCTCCGATTCAAGTGGCCGGCAGAGTCTGAGGAGAAGGTAACGGTCTGGAATGCAATCGGCGATATGCCAGAGGTGGAAGGCGGTTGGCGCCCAGACGGCGGCGAGTACGGATGGGCCGACTATGAGGGACCAATAACAAAGTTCCAAGTCGAGATGCGACGAGGAGTGAGCCAAGAAAACTCGCGAAAACTCTTTGACCACATCACACGTCCTGTAAGGGATGACGATCGCGAAGCCTTTGAGAGCATGACCCACGCGACAAAGTACACCGACTTGGCCGAGAGACATCAGCGGTACCGAAACGACATATTTGACGACAAATACAAGCGGTTGAACGAAAATGATCTATCTCGCACAATTACCGCCCATATCGCGAAGGATGGGTATTGGTATATTCACCCCCGACAGAATCGAACCCTCACGGTCCGCGAGGCGGCGCGCCTCCAAACTTTTCCGGATCATTTTCGATTCGACGGCCCTCCCTCTGCCGCATTCCGGCAAATTGGGAATGCAGTTCCGCCTCGTCTAGGGCATGTCCTAGGCGAGGCAATCCGCGCGTCGTTGGAGGATAACACTGCTGCCGCCATCTCAACTCGGGACACCGCGAGCCTTCTGGCCGCTTGGTTCCAAAGCAGGCAGCGAAACCTGGCCATCCCATGGCTGAGGGCCGAGATACGATTTCAATTCGTAGCGGCCGAGATCCTCTTGGAGCGCGGATCGCCCACAGCAATTCGATCTATGTGGCCGCTCATCAAGAAGCTCGGTGCCCCTAAGGATTGGGATGCACGAAGCACTTCCTCAATTGTCGAAATTCTTGTCGACATGGCGAATGGCATAGGACGGAACCAACGAGCGCAGGTCTTGGTCGGACTTGTGCGTCACTTGATGAATTCGCCCTACGCACTCGACGGGCCGGATTTAAGTAGCGACAGCGCTCCAGGACTGTCTACAACTGTTGCAAACCTTGCACTGCTAGCGACTGCGACGGCCCCCGATGGCAAAAGTCTCTCTCAGACCGAATCCGAGGAGCCCGTTCTCGTCACCAAGGGTGTACTTCGGGTAGCTAGCCGCTTTCAGGCGACGGCTGTCGATCGTCGCAATAAGTTGACTGATGGACGACTAGCAATTGCGCGTATGGTTGGGCTCAGCCCCAACTCCAGAGATGCACAAAAGGGACTGATTGAACTAGCTAATAGTCTCTGCAAACCGGAGGCTCCCCTCTGCACTGAATGCCCACTGGTCGATCATTGCGCAAAAGACGGCGTTGAGGATCTCCTAGACCGATTGCTCTAGAGCCCTAGGGTGGTCGCAATCTCGGGCATGTCCTCTCTAAGTTGCGTAATAATCCTCCGAAGAGCTGGATACTCGCCCACTTGAGCGGCTGCCGACTTCAGCGCCAGTCCCACATCGGGCATCGAAGCAGTAATTTGTCCTGGAGGGCGAGAATCGATTACTCTATCGCCTTGCCGCTTGGAGGTCTTCCGATACGCATCGTCCGCGAGCAAACATAGTTCATTTATTGGGCGCTCAAGCATGTGGCGTAGTTGAGCAGGAACAGCGACACGCATCTTGGCAACATTAATATTGAAAGCCTCGTCCAAGTCTGTATCAAAGTCTAAGCTTGCGCGAGCAAGCTTAGTATGTTCGTCAATCGCTCGAATTCCCGACCAGCCACCCCACTGAACGAGCCGATCTGCCCGATATGTATACAGGCCCTGCTGCCGGTTCCATTTCAAAGGACCCGACAACCGATCGAATTCGGCCTGCGAACTGAACCGATCCCGCCCAGGGAGGACATAACGACGAAGCGTCACCCAGCCCGAAGTTTCTCCACGCACAATCTCAAAGCGCTGGACCGGCAATTCTTTGGTATATTTCTCCTCCAGTGCAAACGGATCCCATGCCTCCAATTTCTTGCCATTTATTGTAATTACGAGTTCTCCAGCCTTTGGGTCGCAGGAGAGAAACCGGTGAAACACCATGGCAAGATGCTCTTCCGTCTTCTTAACTAAGTTTTCCATCCGCCGCTTAGCCCACCCCCCCGAAGCATTTTTCTCAGGTAGGACGCGGTCGAGGTTTTCCCAGACAACAACGGTACCCCGAGACTCTTCAAGCATCCGCCGCGCTCGGGAAATGGCCTCGGTCCGCTGCGGATCAATGACCAACCAATCGTCGAACTCAATTACCAGATCTAGATCCAACTGACGGGCATGAATCAGTTTCTTATCTTGCGCACGTCTGGTTACCACTGTCAGGCACCGCCCCTGAGAAAGCGATGCGGTCTTCAAGCCCAAACCATACCGTCCGAGATCGCCAACCCCGTAATCGCGACGGCTACCGAAGCGGAGCGCTTCCAGCAACCCATTCGGCGTCATTCCCATCCCATCGTCCGCGACAAATACGCGCGAGTCCTCACCGTCAAATTCGATGAGAATATCGATTCGCGATGCACCTGCCGTAATGCTGTTGTCGACCAAGTCGGCCACGGCGGCACTGAAGTCGTATCCGATGTCACGCAGAGACGCTGTAAGACGCGCTGCCGACGGGGTCACGCTGAACGTTGATTTACTCACCGGGTTCCTCTCCACCTACCTGCCATCCCCAGGATCTCATACAGCGTCAAGTCGTATGAGCAGGTCACCGAATGCGGTTCCGGCGTTCCTCCCAGATCGAACGAAGCGTATCGGCAGCATCTGACGGCTCATCATGCTCCCACACATGGACGGGCAACCAGCCAGGGGCTCGCAAGGCGTCATCCTTGGCTCGATCGCGGACGACGTTCGCTTCCAGCTTCGCCGCCCACCAGTCTCGGTTGTTCTTCGGCAAGGTCCCGTGATCTGGGCAGTAATGCCAGAAGCACCCGTCGACAAATACTGCGATCCGAGCTCGAGGGAACACGATATCGGGTCGACCAGGGAGCTCTGTGCCATGGATCCGAAACCGTAAGCCCCTTTGATGGAGCGCACGGCGGAGTTGCACTTCCGGATTAGTATCCCTCCGAGGCATCTTCTGCATCTGCGTTCGGACGTGCGGGTTCAGCGGAGAAGGCGTTCGAGTAGGATTCTCCCGGTTCTCATCCACGGCGACGAATGCCCTTCACGTATCGCAAGCGGTGCCCATATATGGTTGCTCGACGCACTTGCACCGGGGATAACGCTGGTTTCTTTCACGGTACAAGTCTGCGCCGACGGCGCGTCGCCCCAGACTCCATGGCAACCTGCGCGCTCCGACGGAGCACCGTGTGCAAGACGCCGGCACATGGTGGACCATCAAACCCTCCAAGGACCGAGCCCCCGGATACGTGACGTCAACCACGAGATGAGGCTGATGTCGACGGCATCGAACTTTTTGTGACATTGCTTTGGGTTCCTCAGTGGAAACACGGACGCCACAGTAAAGGAAATCTCTCAGTCATCCACGGCAACTTCGTACATCACCGCCAGCTCAGCCAAGTCGTCGTCGTACCCCTGCCCCACCGCGCGCAGCCGCCACTTCCCCGCCCGCCGATAGATCTCGGTGAGGACCATTGTCCGTTCGGTGGTCCCTGCGTCGAGCACGAACGTCGCCGCCGTGTCGTCCTCACCGTCCACGCTCACCGACACCGCACCCAGATCACCGAAGGTGCGTTCGCCGTCGATGGCTGCGGCGATCGCGATGCGCGCGCATTCGTCGGGCAGTGCGGCGAGGTCGAGCCGTACGCTCTGTTCGCTGCTGCCGTCGATGGACAGCCCGACTGCGCCGTCCTCGGAGGTGGGGTTGTTGTAGAAGACGAAGTCGTCGTCGCTGTCGACCTTTTCGTCCTCCCCCAGCAGGAAAGCGACGACGTCCACGTCGAAGTCGTCCGTCTCGGCGCGCCAGGCGACGTTGACCGTCCACGACATCTTTCGTGCCGGCAGGTCGATGACCTCGCCTCGTGCGAGCGCCGGCGCCGAGATGCGGGCCTCGATCCGCATGTGCGGCGGCACAACGCCCTTCTCCACCGCGGCGCTGACGTCCGTCTTGGTCAGAACAGGGAGCTCGCGCGCGGTGATGCGTGGCATGCGCCGGTCGCTGTCGCCACCTTCGAGCATCAGCACGTCCGTGACGGCGGCGGTGAGGTTGAGTGAGGGGCGTGCGCCGAGCTGGACGAGTCGGGACCGCATGAGCACGGCGTCGAGATGGGTACCGCCGAGGAGCAGCACTCGTCGACCCTGCCACAGCTTCGGTTTCTGACCCGTGAGCATCCGCTCCGGAAGGCTCGGAGCAACGGACTCAGCAGTCTCCGGCTGCGGCGGAGGTTCGATCACCGGCTCGGCAGGGGGCGCGGCCACCTCGACCACGGGACGCGTCTTCGGTTCGCCGGGCAATACCCGGGTGAGCATGTCCTCAAGCTGCCGTTCGGTGACGACGGGAATGCCCTCGGCCATCGCCTTGCGGATCTTGCCCGTCTGTACGCCGGGGTCGTTGCACACGACCACGCTCGTCTGGCGACTGACGGAGTTCATCACGTCGAGGCCGGCGTCGGTCATCCGGCCGGCGAGTGGGACCCGCGGCGTGGTGGTGTGGCCGGTGATCACCACCTTCATTCCCTGCACCAGACCGACGTCGAGCGACAGCCGTCCGGGATTCTTCCACTCGCACGGCACGCGCGGCACGGAGTCCGGGTACGCCGACCTGCGACTGAGGCAGTCGACCACTGGCAGCGGGAGCTGCAGGCTCTCGGCGAGCGAAGCGCTGCGCACAAAGACCTCGCTGAGGACGCGGGCGTCGTCGTAGGCGTCGTGCTCGAGCAACTGCTGGACCTGCCAGTGCGCGGCCAGGGTCGAGAGCTTGTGATCGGCCACGTCCAACTCGAGCCGCCTCGACAGGGCGAGAGTGCACAGCCGGTGTTTGACCGGGATCTCGGCTCCAGCGCGCCGAAACTCAGCGTCGAGGAATCCGTAGTCGAAGGCCGCGTTGTGGGCGACGATCGTCCCGCCGGCCAGCACCTCGGCGAGCTCACCGGCGATCTGCTCGAAGCGCGGGGCACCGGCGAGCCGTTCGCGCGTCAACCGGTGCACGTGAACCGGGCCGGGGTCGCAACCCGGATCGACGAGCGTCGAGTACTCCTGCTCGACGCGGCCGTCCTCCCCCAACACCAGTGCGGCGACGCTGAGGACCCGATGTGAATAGGCGCGCAGGCCGGAGGTCTCGACGTCGACGACCACCCAGCGATGACCCTTCGGCAGCGTCCGCGAACCCGACGCGTGCGACAGCGTGTCGATCACCTGCACCTGCTCTACCTCCGACTGTTCTGCTGCCGGCCCCACCGGCGCACCCGAACATAGTGACTGATGCTCACGACACCGCCGACCGCGCCACGCCGAACGCGCCTGCCTTGAACCCGTGCCGGGCAGTACCGTTCCAGCCAGGGCACAGCCACTCGAAGGCAAGATCGCCCTGGTCGCCGGCGCCACCCGCGGCGCCGGCCGCGGGACCGCAGTCGCTCTCGGCGAGGCCGGCGCGACGGTCTACTGCACGGGCCGCACCACCCGCGAGCGCCGCTCCGAGTACGACCGGCCGGAGACCATCGAGGAGACCGCCGAGCTGGTGACGGCCGCGGGCGGGGTCGGCGTTCCCGTCGCCGTCGACCACCTCGATCCCGAGCAGGTGCGACGGCTCGTGCAGCGCATCGACGACGAGCACCGCCGCCTCGACGTCCTGGTCAACGACATCTGGGGCGGCGAGAAGCTGATCGAGTGGGAGACGCCGTTGTGGGAGCACGACCTCGCTGGCGGACTACGGATGGTGCATCTCTCGGTCGACACGCACCTGATCACCAGCCACTTCGCGCTGCCGCTTCTGATCCGGAACCCGGGCGGACTCGTCGTCGAGATGACCGACGGGACAGCCGAGTACAACGCGAAGAACTTTCGGCTTTCGGTGTTCTACGACCTCGTCAAGTCCTCGATGCTTCGTCTTGCGTTCTCGCAGGCGAAGGAGCTGGCGCCGCACGGGTGCACGGCCATCGCGCTGACTCCCGGCTGGATGCGGTCGGAGATGATGCTCGAGCACTTCGGGGTCACGGAGGAGAACTGGCGCGATGCCGCCGTGCCGCACTTCGTCGCGATTTCCGAGTCGCCGCGGTTCGTCGGGCGAGCGGTCGCGGCGCTGGCCGCCGATCCGGATGTGCATCGCCGCAACGGAGGGTCCTTTTCGTCGGGCGGTCTGGCGCGCGAGTACGGCTTCACCGACGTCGACGGGTCGCAGCCCGACTGCTGGCGCTACATGGTGGAGGTTCAAGATCCGGGTCTGCCCGCGGATGCGACCGGGTATCGGTGACTGCGACACGCCGATAGAGCGACTACCGCTCGCCCACAATGCATTCCACACAATCAATATGAATTGATTGACGCGTCCGCAGCACGATGCCACCATGTGTCATCCCCCGCGCCCGCGAGGGTCACAACTGAAGAAGGCCCGCCAGGAGCGGCAACTCCCGACGGGCCGGATGTCCGACTATGTAGGAGTCGAACGTGGGTCAGAATACCCTCGTCGGAGGCGTGCGCCGCGCGCCGCGCCCGACGAGCAACTACACCGTCGTCCGCAACGAGACGATCGGCAACAAGGTCCTCTCCTTCCGCGCCCGCGCGGTCTTGATCTGGCTGCTGTCGAAGCCGGCCGACTGGCGCATCCGCTCCGACGCGATCGCCGCGGAATCACCGTCCGAGGGCCGCGACGCCATCCGGTCCGCGATGCGGGAACTGGCTGCGCACGGCCACCTCGTCACCGAGCGTCGCCAGAACGAGCACGGCCAGTGGATCACCGTCCAGACCGTCTACGAAGTACCGGTCCGGCCCGAGCCGGGGCCTGGAAATCCGAACCCCGGCGAGCCGGACACCGGACAACCCGGCGCTGAACAAAGTACTGAAGACCAAGAGACTGAAACAAACCCCTCACCGGCCGCCGAGCCGACGGCCCCACCCGCGCGGCAACGAGGGGTGAGCAGCATTCCGGAGAAGAAGCAGATCGACGAGCTCGCGACCGCATGCCGCGCCGGCGGCCTGACCGCGACGTTCGACTATCTGCCCGCCGCGGCGCGCTCCCAGATTGCCGCGCTGATCGACTCCCACGGAATCCCGCGCCTGGTCGCGGCGGCACGAGCGGCGCATCGACCGAACAATCTGACGCGCTTCGCGCACGCGTGGATCCCGCTGTGGCAGTCGTTGCCCCTGCCCCGCGCTCCTCTGCCGCCCCGATGCGGCCGGTGCGACGAGTACGGCTGGTTGCCCGACGACCCGCACGGCCGCGCCGTGCGGTGCCCGTGCCGTCGCACCGAACACCCGCTTGCCGCGTGAGCATCCGTCGGCGGCGAGCGGTAGCATCTGCGGAAATTGTTCCGTGACCACCGAGGTCGGAGGCCCATGTCCCGCAAGCGCTCAGGGTCGAGTCACGGATCCTCCTCTCAGCCGCTGCCAGACAACGTCGTGTCGTTGGCCGAGCGTCGCCGCCCGGCGGGCACACCGGGCGAGCAGTACCGCGCATTGGCGCCGGCGTTCGCCGGGTGGCTCGTGGAGAACGCCGTCTGCCCGCCGAATCGGCTGGAGCCGCTCGTGGTGAGCGTCGCGAATGCGATCGACGCACTGTCGCAGGCGAATCCGGGATTCGTAGCCACACACTGGCGCAGCCGCGACGTGGACCACCTGCTCGAGCGTGTGCTGACCAGCGACCTCGTCGAGGACGACGACGAGACGCGGGCGCACATCGCCAGGGATGCCACCGCCTTCCTGCGGTTCCTCGAGGCAACGAACCGGTGGACCGGCACTGACGAGGACCTCGGGTACGGCCTGTCCACGCTCGTGTCCTACGTCGAATCGAAGCTCGCGTCCCTCCCACCGGTCGACGAGTCGCCGGTCGAGCCCGAGGTCGAGCGTGCCGCCTTGACGGCCCTGCCAGTCGTCGCACGGCTCGACGCCCTGCTCGGCTGGATCGGTGAGCGCCGGCCCGTGACCGCGACCGGAGCGCTGAAGCGCGCCTTGGTCATGGAGGCCTTCGACGCCGTCGGCGGCAAGCGCGCGGACCTGGCACCGCGCAAGGTCCAGTCGATGTGGGATCTTCCCGTGCTGGAACAGACCTGGGTCGTTGCAGCCATGGTGGACTTGATCTCGATCGGCAAGACCGTCGTCAAGCCCGGTCCTGCCGCACCGGTGTGGCGGGATCCGGACCGGAATCCGGACGAGTACCTCCCCCTGTGCCGGGACGCGGTGACGCATTCCCTCATCGTGGCCCTCGGTCGGCGCGGCGAGGGGCGCCTCGAGGTGTTCCATTCCGCCCTCGACGAGGCGACCGCCGCCGTCCTGTCCGCCGGCCTCGGCGAGCACCCGCTGCCGTCCGACCCCGAGGAACGCCTGCACGCGCTGTCCGTGCTGTTCCCCGGCATGCCGGTCGAACCGAGCTTCCTCGGCAGCATGCTCGTCGACCGCCTCGACGACCTCGTCGCCGACGGCCTCCTCGACGACGCGGACGGCTACCACGTGCCGACACCGCTCCGTCCTGCCGTGCGGGCCGCCGTGCGCATCCTCCTCGGCGACGCGACACCCGTCGCCATCCACCCACCCGCGCGGTGCACCCTGCGAATCTCGTTGCGCGACAGCGAGCCTGCGGTGTGGCGACGGGTGGTGGTCGACAACTCCCTGAGTCTGCTGCATCTGCACTTCGTCATCCAGAGCTGCTTCGCCTGGGAGGACTACCACCTGCACCAGTTCACGAAGGGCGAGCCGTTCACCCGTGGTCGCGTGTACGTGCCCGACGATCAGGTCGAAGACGAGCTCGCGAACGGTCAGGACGAGGTCGTCGACGAGGGCACGGTGACCATCGGGACGGTGCTGCCGAAGGTAAGCGCGACCCTGACCTACCTGTACGACTACGGCGACGGGTGGACACACGACATCGTCGTCGAGTCCGTCGCCGACTTCGACGCCGAAGCGCCGCGCGCCGCCTGCGTCGACGGGCACGGCGTGGCGCCGGCCGAGGACTCCGGCGGGACCTGGGGCTGGTCGGACATGCTGGCGGCAGCCGACGACCCGAGCCACGAACGCCACGACGAGGTGCGGCAGTGGCTGGGACTGCGGCCGGGTGAGCGCGTCGACCCGGACTGGTTCGACCGCGACGACGCCAACGAGCAGTTGCGCGCCCTATTCGGATAGCGTTGCGGTCGAACGGCTTGCGGGCGAATCGCGCATAATCATTCGAGCGCGCAGCTCTTTTCCCCTATCGGTCGTACACCTTCGGCAGCCGTGGGTGGCGACACGAAAACTTGGGTTCGGTGCCACCCGAGGTACGCCGTGTCGGGCCGATCCGCGCTCGCCGGGAGAATCAACCGGTCGGCCAACGGTGGCTTGCCGAAGGCACGACGCAGCGGTTCGTCTCTCGGCAGTGCGCGTTCGAGGTCGGTTGCGTATGCGATCGAGAGGTCCTCGGACACGGTGAGGAGGCCCGTGTCGAATGCGACATCGTGTGTGGGGCAGGCCGTCAGTCCGTTCAGATGGTCGAGGCGTTCCTTGTCGGTGCTGTCTCGCCACGGCTTGATGTGGCTCGCGGTGAGCAGTCGCGGCCGGCGACGTCCCCCAATTTCGCTCCCCATGCCGCAGAATACGCACCGGTTGCCATGGTTGGTCAGCACTGCCTTGGCGAAGCGGTGCTGACCAATGCGAACGGTCGAGGTGAGCAAACGCTGCGTGATCTCGACCGGCACATCCTGCCGCTCACGCGCCCACTTCTCGACAATGCCCTCGAGTTCCCGCTCGACCTCGCTCTCGACGAGCTCCTCCTGCCCCACCAACCAGAGCGAGCCTCCGTCCTCGAGCTCGAGGAAATCCGGCAGCGCGTCCCGCCCTATGCCCTCGGCGCGTGCCGCCCGAAGAATCCGCAGGTACACGTCCTGCAGCAGGGCACTGTCGGACGTCATGCGCGCCGACACCTCGAGTTCGTGGCGGCCGCCGTGACTGCGCGAGCCGTCGAGGTTGGCCATCTTGGCGAGGATGCTCGACGGCGGCCGCTTGTAGAGGCGGGCGAGGTGCTGGACTGGAAAGCCGGCACGATGCGCGCTGCTGCTGCCGAACCGGCTGTGGTCGACGAGCAACGAGGCACACAGCGACAGGACGACCTCGCTTGGGACGAAGTTCACCTGCCGCTGTCCTCGAAGAACTGGCTGCCGAGCGAGGACCGATCGCCACTGCTCGCGGAGTGCGGCATCGGAGGGATCAAGGAAGTCACCGATGCCGTATGCGCCGCGTCGATTCACCGAAATCGAAACCTCCCCAACCTGTAGTTGCCCCCGATCATGCACCACGTTGATCTTGCGTGACTCCCGGATACCTCTCTGCGCCGAGAGGGCGAACCCGATCACCGGGCTCGTTCCACGTCCGTGTATTCGCGCAACGATCTGTTTGTCGTGTCGCGGATGCGGCACAGCTCCTCACCGTCACCGGCTCCGGTCCACCGGGGTCGTCATCGTTGTAAAGGTCTGGAATGCAGACTCGGCGACCGTCGGCACCTCCACTGATTTCCATGAGTAACAAATGTGCCGAGGGCAAGCGATGTCAGAACGTCGACTTATAGTCGATCGACGCGAGCGGGTCGCTTCGACTCGCTTCATCGGCATCACCGCGCTCGAACTTGCATCCGGAGTTCGACGTGCCGTACCCCCGAGCGGGTGCGGCACGTCCATATCACCAGAAAGGCCGCTGTGACCGCATCGACGAACCCCGACTCTCAGCCACCGAATCAGGGTGAGTTGATCGCAATTGTCGAACATGAGGGCATGCTCGTAGCTGGGGACGAGAACGCCGTCGAGGCGTTCCTGACCAAGCTGCGATTCAACACCGAAGGTGCACTCGACGTGGTCGGCGGCGACGCACAATCGGTGACCGGCGCAGCAGCCCTGGCCTCGGGTCTCGCGGCGATCGGCGCGCAGCACGGTACCTTCGTCCGCCTCGACCCCAAGAGCGTCGAGATGCTCGCGAAGTTCCGCGTCATTCCCGGCGATCCAGGGTTCAATCGAATGACTCTCACCGACGCCGCGGGGAAATTCCGCGGGCAAATGCAATGGCAGCAGGCATCGCTCGCCGGTACTCGGGCCATCTCGATTCAGCTGACGATCGCCACCATGGCGCTGCAGACGGCAATCGCAGAAACCACCAAGGCCGTCGAACGCGTCGAGGGCAAGGTCGAGGCGATTCTGTCGCTGGTGAACGCCTCGATGATCGGTGACGTTCTCGGCCACCATCAGTACCTGCAGCGCACCGTCCGGACTCTCGACGAGACCGGAGCCCTACCAGAGACGGATTGGGATGCCGTTGCGCCGCTCGGACCCACCCTCGAAGTCGTCGTGGAGCGGCTGCGCGCACACATCCGAAAGTCGATCGACAGGTTCGACGCAAGTCTGCCCGTGCAGGACCGCGCCGAAATCCTGCACCGCCTCATGGAGCACAACAAGCTCGGCGAAAGCCTCGAACTCCTCGCGGTCGCCGAACAGTCCCTTTACCTCTGGCAGCGCCTCAGGATCGAGCGAGTCCGCCAGTCCGAGTCCGACCACCTGGAGCTGGCTGTCACGTCGGCTCGTCGGATGCTGGCCGACCACCTCACTGCCGACGGCGAACTGCTGTTGAAGGCACGCACCGAGCTGGCTGCCTACGCCGCCATCAAGCCACTCGAGATCGTGCGCTGGATGTCGACCGCCCAGCTGAAGACCGACATGCTGCAGCTGCGCGAGGACCTGGATTCCTTCGCTGCTGCTCGCCGGGCCGATGTTCAGGGGTGGCAGGACCATGAGGATCCGACCATCGGTGACGCTTTGGGGGAACTCGGCCGCAACTTCAAAGCGATCGGTGGGACCGCTGTGGCGATCGGGAGCCGTGGCCTCGACGCCGGCGCCGCCGGTCTCGGATTCCTTGGGAAGCGCATCAAGCAAGCTACTCAACGAACCCCCGAACTCCAGGACATCGATCCCCCGGGGCATCAGGCCGAATAGGACGCAGGGCATATCGAGACGAAAAGCCCGGCTGGGCAAGGCGCCCTCGGCGCCGGGTGCAGGTCGACCGCCGTCGCTTTCCCAGCTTCGTGGGTTCGGCAGGCCGCACCCGCACCCGCGCCGCAACGAGTGCGTTACAGTTCCCGGGCCAACTGATACCGGGGGGGGATTCATGGCCGAGGGACTTCGTCTGACTCCGCAGACGATCGAGGAGATCGTCGCCATCTGCGACACCATGCTGACGACGCTTCGTGAAGCGGCACGCCATGCAAGCGACCTGACCGATGCACCAAGTTTCGGGGGCTTCAAGTCGGCCGAAGACCTCCGCGCCGGCTTCGTTCGCAAAGCCCGCGGCACACCCGAATCGCTCTACGAACGCCTGGAGCAATTCGAGGCGGTGCTCAGTGGCATGCGAGAAGCGTTCGCCGCCGGCGGTGAGGGATTTCTCGCGGCCGAATACAACTGGGCCACCCGTCTGCACGCCCTGAACCAGGACGAGTTGTGACCGCAGGCCGTACCGGTGTCGCAATCACAGGCGCACTTATTGTGCTGGCAACGCTCTCAGCGTGCACTGCCTCGTCTCCCAACTCGGTCTCCCCAGACGAGGCCCCGAGTGCCCCAACCACAACGACACGAGTGCCGCGCCTGGTGGACGAGTCCGACCGACCTCTCGTCGCCTTCGACCCGTGCCTCGACATCCCCGACGACGTGCTTGCCGCGGCAGGCTATGACCCGAACTCCGAAGACAACGCGGATTTCGCGGCGACCCACTACACGATGCTCGGCTGCTCCTACGACGGCGTCTTGAAGTTTCCCGACGTTGCCGCCTACGGACTGACGGTGAGATCGGCCAACTTCGACTGGGCCATCGAACTCCAAAAGACCGCCGACAACGGCGACGACGTCATCCCATCTGAGATCGCGGGCCGACGCGCACTGCTGAAAACCAACCAGTCCCTCCCCGAACGTTGCGGCTTGAGCATCGAGACGTCCTACGGGGTGCTCATCTTTGCGCAGGTCCTCTTCGGCAAGGGAGGCGCCCGCGTACCAGAAGCGCAATGGTGTACCGGACTCGAAGACACCGCCGAGCGCATCGTCGCCGTCCTCGACGACTTCGAGTCACACACCCGCTGACTCGGTACCCATCTGGCTTCGCCCTGGAAGCCGACCTCGAACCCGCCCGAGTTCGCCGGACCACGCCCGCGACGCTGTCTCCCCCGTGTGTCAGCATGGTCGAACCCGATCTCGGAGGGAGCGTCGTGTCCACCGCCGACCTGCACCGCCTGACGCGTCTGCGCCAGGAGCACCCGGCGTGGGTGCTGCTGCGGTCGGACAATGCGGCCGCGGTGCTGGCGCTGCTGGGCCGGCACTTCGACCGCGGCACGCGACGGTTGCCGGCCCCGGAGCTGTTCGCCCGCCTCGATGCGGACCTGCAGGAACTGCGCGACGAGGGCTTCGAGCTGCCGCGCACCGGTCAGGCCTACTGTGCGGACTGGGTGCGCGCGGGCTTCCTGCTGCGCCGCGCAAGCGCCGACGCCCGGGAGGAGACCCTCGAGCCGACCGAGGCGACGTTCGCCGCGCTCACGTTCGTCGCGGGCCTGACGACCGCTACCAGCTCGGTCACCGAGTCGCGGCTGACCACCCTGTCGAGCCAGCTCCAGGCGCTGGCACGGGACTCGGATCCACGCAGCGAGAGCCGCCTGGCGGCGTTGCGGGCCGAGCGCGACGAGCTGGACCGGCAGATCGCCGCCGTCGAATCCGGGGACTTTCCCGTGCTGGACGGGAACCGGGCGGTGGAACGGTCCGCGGAGATCCTGGCGCTGGCCGGGGAGATCCCGGGCGATTTCGCGCGGGTGCGCGCCGAGCTGGAGGCGCTCAACCGGGAGCTGCGGGCCCGGATCCTCGACGAGGAGGGCGACCGCGGCGACACTCTCGGCGAGGTGTTCCGCGGGGTCGATCTGATCGGCAGTTCCGACGCCGGCCGCAGCTTCGCCGGCTTCTACGACATGATCATCGACCCGGAGCGGTCGTCGCAGCTCGACGACTGGATCGAGGCGGTGCTGCAACGCCCGTTCGCGCAGCAGCTCACCACCGAGCAACGCGGCCGGTTCCGCACCCTGCTCACCGAGATGGAGGACGCGGGCGGCGAGGTGCACGCGACGATGACGTCGTTGTCGCGTTCGCTGCGCCACTTCGTGCAGTCCCGCCACTACGAGGAGCACCGGCGTCTGCAGCGGCTGTTGCGCTCGGCCCAACAGCAGGCCCTGCAGGTGGCGCAGCGCCGCAAACCGTACGACCTGCTGGACCTCGAGCTGGTGCGGGTCGGCATGGGCATCGATTCGGTGGCGGCGCTGCAGCTGCACAACCCGGCCGACGACCTGGTGGCCGAGCCGGTGGTGACCCAGCCGGTCGGCGAGGTGGATCTCGCGGAGCTGCGCCGCATCGTCCGTGAATCGGAGATCGACATGGACGAGCTGGCCGGCAACGTCGCCGCCACGCTGCGTTCCCGCGGCAGCGCCACGATCGGCGACGTGTTGCGCGATCATCCCGCCACCCAGGGCTTGGCCAGCGCGGTGGGTCTGCTGGTGCTCGCCGCGGAGCACGGTCACCGCGTCGACGGCACCGAGGAGATCGCGTGGACGTCCCCGTCGGGCGCGACCCGCGTCGCGACGGTGCGCCGGCACCTGTTCGACCCGACCGACACCGAGTTCACCGCCCGCATCACCGAGGACGCGTCATGACCGAATCGACCACCCGCACGGGGCTGTATCCGGGCGACACCGGCGAACTCGACCTCGACACCCGCCGCGCGCTGGTGCAGCTGCTCAAGGGCCCGCTCGTCACCGCCGACAAGCACCCGGAGGTGTGGCGGACGGTGATCCGCGACGAGCGGGTGCTGCGGTCCCGGCTCGCGGACGTGTTCCTCGATCTCGTCGTCGACGAGGACGATCAGCTCGCGTTCACCCGCCCCGCCGACACGGGGGATCACAAGGCCCCGACGGTGCTGCGCACCGAGCGCCTGACGTTCATGGACACCGTGATGCTGCTGGCGTTGCGGCACCGGCTGCTGCGCGCCCAGCCGGGCGAGCGGGTGATCGTCGACTTCGACGAGGTGGCCGGGCAGCTGGAGATGTACCGCGCGGCGACGAGCACCGATCCGGCCGGCTTCCGTAAACGGGTCAACGCGTCGTGGGAGAAGTTGAAGAAGTACACGCTGCTGGCATCGACGTCCACGGAGGGCCGGATGGAGGTCTCGCCGGTGTTGCGGCAGTTGTTCGACGCCGATCAGGTCGCCGCCGTCGAGGCCGAGTTCCGGCGCATCGTCGAGGAGGACGCGCCGTGAGCGCCGCACCCGTCCACCCCGGCCAGTTCCGGCTCGCGCGGGTGCAGGTGGTCAACTGGGGCACTTTGCACGGGCATCACGACATTCCCGTGGCCCGCAAGGGTTTTCTCATCACCGGGGCGTCCGGCTCGGGCAAGTCGACGCTCATCGACGCGATCTCGACGGTGCTCATGCCGGGCGGCAGCGTGCGGTTCAACGCGGCCGCGCAGGAGTCGGCGGCCGGGTCGGGCCGCAACTTCGTCAGCTACATCCGTGGGGCGTGGCGGCGCGAGGCCGACGCCGACACCGACGCGCTCACCGCCTCGTATCTGCGCACCGGCGCCACGTGGAGTGCGGTGGCACTGACGTACGACGCCGCCGACGGCACGGCCCCGGTGACCCTGGTCAAGCTCATGCACCTGCGTCGGGGCGCCAACGCCAACAACGAGATCTCGCACCTGCACCTGATCCTCGACACCGACCTGGAGCTGACCGACCTCGAACCGTTCGTCGCGCGGGGCATCGACACCCGGGGCATCCGCAAGCGCTGGCCCGATGCGGTTGTGAACCCCAGCTACGCGCCGTTCGCCCGCGCGTTCCGGTCCAAGCTCGGCATCTCGTCGGAGGCCGCGCAGCGGCTGCTGCACCGCACGCTGTCCGCGAAGAGCCTGAACAGCCTCGACCAGCTGCTGCGCGACTACATGCTCGACGAGCCGGCCACGTTCGCGATGGCCGAGCGGGCCACCACCCAGTTCCGCGAGCTGCGCGAGGCGCATCGCGTCGTCGTCGACGCTCGTCGTCAGGTCGAGACGCTCGAGCCGCTCGTCGCGCTGGCCGACGCCCGTCGCACCGGGCTGCAGGCCCAGCGCGACCTGCAGGACGAGACCGATCACCTCGACGCGGTGCACGCCCGGATGACGGTGGACCTGCTCAGCGACAGGCTCGACGAGACGCGGGCGCAGACCGGTCTGCTGCAGGCCGCCGCGGACAAGACCGCCGACGAGGCCGACCGCGCCGGCGAACGCACCCTCGATCTGCGGGTGCGCGCCGAGAGCGCCGGCGACGGCCGGCTCGCAACCCTCCGCGTGCACAAGGAGACCGCCGAGACCGCACTCGAACGAATCACCCAGCAGCGCAGACGGTTCGACGTCGCCCTCGCCCACTGGGAGGCGGAGACACCGGGCACCGCGGACGACTTCGCGCATCTGCAGGCCCAGCTGGAGCGGGAACTGCGCGAGCTCGACGCCACCGCCGACACGCGCAAGGCGGAACTGTACGAGGTGGCCGGTGCGCTCGCCGAACGCCGGAAGACGATCCGCGAGCTGATCGCCGACCGGGAGGTCCTGGCCCGGCGCCGCTCCAACCTCGATCCCGACCTGCTGCGCGCCCGGGAACTGGTGTGCTCGGCGGCCGGCCTCGGCGAGGACGCCCTGCACTTCGCGGGCGAGCTGATCGCGGTGCGCGCCGAGCACGCCGAGTGGACGGGTCCGATCGAGCGGGTCCTGGGCGGATTCGGGCGCACCCTGCTGGTGCCCGACGAGCTGTATCCGCGGGTGGCCGCCGCCGTCGACGCACACCACCTCGGCGCCCGCCTCGTGTACCGGCGGGTCCGCACCGGCGTCGGCGCGCCGGACGCACCCACCACCGCCGACGGCTCGCTCGTCCGCAAGCTCGAGGTGCGCCCCGGCCCGCTCGCCGCGTGGCTGCACCACCACCTGGCGGACCGCTTCGACTACGCGTGCGTCGACACCGCCGACGACCTGCGCCGCGTCCCGCGGGGCGTGACCCGGGCCGGGCAGGTCAAGCACGGCGGCGACCGGCACGAGAAGGACGACCGGCGGCGCATCGACGACCGCAGCCGCTGGGTCCTCGGCTTCGACAACGAGGCCAAGCTCGCCGACCTGCGCCGGCGCATCGGCGACGCCGAGACCGACGTCGACGCGCTGCAACGGCGGCAGGAGGCGCTCGAGCGCGCCGAGTCCGGGATCCAGCAGCGCCGGCAGGCCGCCGCGGTGATCCGCGAGTCCGCGTGGGCCGACGTCGACGTCGCGGCGGCGGGCAGCGCGGTGGACGCGATCGAGGAGCGGCTGCGCGAGTGGATGCAGGGCAACACCGAATACGCCACGCTCACCGCGGATCTGGCTCGCGCCGAGAGCGAGGAACGCGCCGCCCGGCAGGCGCACACCGCGGCGCTGGCCAAGCTCGAACAGCACCGGGACGAGCTGACCCGGGTGCAGGCGCGGCTCGACGACGCGCAGGCGCATGCCGGCACGGCGGTGCCCGACCCGATCGCCGTGCGCATCCGGGCCCGGTTCGCGGTGGCGGTCCGCCGCGTCACTGTCGACAACATCGACCGGGCCCTGAGCACGGTGGGTCGGACGATCAACGAGGAGATGCGGTCCGCGCAGCGCGACACCGCGGACGCCGAGCGCCGCATCACCGCCATCCTCACCGGCTACCTCGCCGAGTGGGAGGCGCGGCGCGCCGAGATGCGCTCCGAGGCCGAGTACGTCGACGACGCCCTCGCGGTACTCGCCCGGCTGCGCAGCGACGGCCTGCCCGCCTACGAGGACGAGTTCTTCCGGCTGCTGCGCGAGCAGTCGCACCGCAACATCGGGGAGCTGGCGCGCGCGATCCGTAAGGCGCCGGGCGAGATCCGCTCGCGCATCGAGCCGGTGAACGAATCGCTGCGCCGCTCGCCGTTCGACACCGACCGGATCCTGCGCATCGACGTCAAGGACCGGCGCTCCCCCGCCGCGTCGGAGTTCCTGGCGGAGCTGCTGCAGATCACGAGCGGCGCGTGGAAGGAGGAGGACCGGGCCGCGGCGGAGCGGCGGTTCGAACAGATGGCGGCGGTGCTCGAACGGCTCGACTCCGGCGAGCCCGCCGACCTGCGGTGGAAGCGCCTCGTGCTCGACACCCGCCTGCACGTCGGCTTCATCGGGGTGGAGGTCGACCCGGAGGGCAACGACGCCAACTATCACGACTCGAGCTCCGGCCTGTCGGGTGGGCAGGCGCAGAAGCTGGTGTTCTTCTGCCTCGCGGCCGCGCTGCGCTATCAGCTGGCCGCCGCCGGCGAGGAGTTGCCGCGCTACGGCACGGTGATCCTCGACGAGGCGTTCGACCGCGCCGACCCCGCGTACTCGCGGCGGGCGCTGGACGTGTTCACCCAGTTCGGGTTCCACATGGTGCTCGCCACTCCGCTCAAGCTGCTGCAGACTCTCGACGACTACATCGACGGCGTGGCGGCGGTGAGCATCCGCGACAAGCGCTACTCGCAGATCGCCCTGTTGCCGATCCGCGGGGACGGCACGTGAGCGCACTGTGCGTGCCGCCGTCCGAGGTCGCCGGTAAGGCCCAGGCCACCTACCGCAGCCGCCGCGCCCGATGGATCACTGATCCCGCTGCGGCCGAGTCGGATTCGCTGTCGATTGTGCTGCATTCGCCGTCCGAGCGGCGGGTCGCGCAGGATCCCGATGCCGTCGTGGCGTGGGTGCGGGCCTGGCACGGCTACCGGGGCGCCGGCCGGGTCGAGTGGGAGACGCGGCGCTGGCCGAGCTTCGGCACGCAGGAAGTGCCGGTGCGCCTGATGCTTTCGGGCGCGACCGAGATCGCCGCCGCGGCCGCACGCGCACCCGAGTGGCGCACCCTCACCGAACGGCGGGCGCGACTGCTCGACGGACTCGGCCCCGGCACCGCGACGCTCGCGACCGCGATCGCCGCCACGCATGCCCGCTGGCTCGAGCTGGACGAGCCGGACTTCTCCCGGCTCGTCGCGGCTGTGCGCTGGCTGGCCGAGCATCCGTCGTCGGGGCTGTTCATCCGTCAGCTGCCGGTGCCCGGCGTCGACACCAAATGGGTGTCGCGGCACCGCGGTCTGGTCGAGACGCTGCTCGAGGGAGTGCGCGGCGACCGCGACCTGGGAGTGCGGTCGCTGCCGCGGATGTGCGAGGTGGCCGTGTGCGACCGGACGCTGCTGCCCGCGGCGCCGCGGGTTTTCGCGACGTCGCTCGACGAGCTGGCGGCACTGCCGGTGACACCGGCCCGCACCCTGATCCTCGAGAACAAGGAGGGCCTGCACGCGCTGCCGGACCTGCCGGCGACGGTGGCCGTGCACGGCGGGGGCTACGCGGTGCACGAACTGGCGGACGTGCCGTGGCTCGCCGCCTCCGACGTCGTGTACTGGGGCGACCTGGACACGCACGGCTTCGCGATCCTCGACCGGCTCCGCGGCCACCTCCCGCACGTGCGCAGCCTGCTCATGGATGGCGGCACTGTCGAGCGGTGGCGTGACCTCGCCGTGCCCGAGGCGTCCCCCGCTCCGCACGTGCCCGCGCACCTGACCGGGCCGGAACGCAACGCCCTCGACGCGGTGCGCACCGAAGGGCTTCGGCTCGAGCAGGAGCGGATCCCGTGGCCGTACGTCGTCGCGCATCTCGCGGCACTGTAGCCGCGGACGTCGAGCCTGTCGCACGCCGGTGTTAGAGTCCCCGCGTCGATTCGTAGGGGGGACGAATGGTGGGGGAACTGCGCGCCGATGTGGCGCGTCTCGAGGAGTTGAGCGGACGACTGCACGGCCTGGCCGCGGAGGCGTCGCGGCTGCGCGTGGGTCCCGCGGCGGGACCGTATGCGCCGGCCCTGGACGCGCTCATGCCGTCGGTACTGGAGGCGGCTCGCCTCTCGCAGGAAATCGTCGACAGTGCCCTGATTCCCGCGCTCGCGGAGCGTCTCGGCGAGACCGGTGACGTCATGCGCGCCACCGCGCGCGAGTACCGCGACCAGGACGACACGTCGGCGACGCGACTGGTCTCGGCCTATCTCTCGGCCACCGGCGACTGGCGCGTCGACGAGGATCCGGCATGACCCTGACCAAGGGGCAGGTTCGGGAATGGAATCCGAGACAACTCGACGACATCGGTCGCGCGTGGCGCGACGCCGGGGGCCGGATCGAGGAGCTGTTCGATCGATACGTCGCCGCCGTCACCGACGTCGGCGGCACGTACTGGGAGGGACGTACCGCGGAGGCCGCGCAGGAACGCGCCGCGGCCGACAGACGGACCGTCGTCGCCCTGGTCGATCGGCTCGACACGCTCGCTCGTCGGCTCGAACAGGGATTTCACGAGGTCGACGCGCCACTCCAGCGCGCCCGGGCGACGATCCTCGACGCCGAGGCCCAAGGGTTCGTCGTCGGCGAGGACCTGACGGTGCGCGATCCGGCGCCGGACCCGGACCGGGAAGCGGCCCGAGCCGGCCTGCAGGCGTACCTGGCCGAGGCGGTGTCGACCGTCGAGAACGCCGACCGGGCGCTGCAGCAGGAACTGAGCGCCGCGCGGGCCCTGCTGCGAGCCGACTTCACCTCGGTGGCTGCGCTCGGCACGGACCAGGGGCACGCGGACGGCGCGCGGCTGGTCGACGGATCGGTGACGCCGGAGGCGCTGCGGCGCCTACTCGAAGCCGGTGCGCTGACACCGGAACAGGTCGACGCCCTGCGCGCGGGCGCAGCGGCGACCATCCCGTCGTCGCACATGGAGTACCTGGTGGCCCTCAGCCGGTCCCTGGACGGCAGGACGCCCCGGGAGATCGCCGACCTCATGGCCGGACTGCCGGCCGGGGCTCGCAGCGCGCTGGCCAACGCGCTGCAGATCGTCTCCACCGAGAACGTCGCCGTCGCCGTCGCCGACGGTGACATCGCCCCGCGTGGCGGGGCGGACCTGCTACCGGACGGGATCCGGGCGGCACTCGACCGCGACGATCTGGTTGTTCACGGCTTCCGGACGATCGGCGGCACGACCTACACGAGCACCGAACTGAACGGCGTCGCCGACAACCAGGCCCTCGCCGGGACCGTGGCCGAGGGCGATGCGGTGTACCGGTCCGGCAGCACGCTCGACCGGGATCTCCTGGATGTCGGTCGCCGATATCTCGACGCCCAGGTCGCGTTCGCGCAGGACCCCAACCGCAGTTTCGAGTTCTTCACCGTCGACGGACGCGGCACGGGCGACGGTGCGTTGACGGCCGGAATCCTCACCGCGGTGGCGGACGACCGCATCGCGGTCGAACAGGCCGTCACCGACCCTGAGCACGGCACCGATTTCGTGCGGAACGTACTGGTGCACGACTGGTCGGACGACGGTGCGGCGGTGTCGTCGCTGTTCCGCGCCGACGTGAAGGACGGAGTGGTCGACGATCCTCACAACGCCGCCGACGTCGCCGCAGCGACCCGTCACGGCGCGATCATGGCCGCCGTCGCGGGCGCGATGAGTTCCGGAGAGGCGTGGAAGACGTTGTCCGCCATCCCGGAAACCGACGGGCAGTCGGTGGGTCAGCTGAATCCTGATCTGCTGCGGACGGTTTCGCACGGCCTGAGCCCCTACATTCCCGACCTGGCGGGATCCCCACAGGCGGATCGGCCCGGATTCGACGTCGGCGACTGGGCGGATCCGAAGGACAACAGCAGCTATCGCGGCTCGGCGAACGTCTTCGCCGCGATGAACACCGATCCCGAGGCCGGCACGCATTTCACCGGCAGTGCATTCGCGTCCGTTGTGGCGGCCGAGACCCGGTACGCGCAGGACCCGTACACCTCGGGCACGACGGCGGAGCTCTCGACGGCCGGTCGCATCCTGGGGCTGACCGACCGGGGGCTGATGCTGTCGACCCAGGACGATTTCCACGACGAGACCGAGCGGCAGCAGGCGATCTACGACCGCAAGTCCGCCGCCTACGACGCAGTCCTTGCCCTCGGCGCGTTCGGCCTGGAGAAGTTCCCCGGCGGTGAGTACATCGCGACGCTCTACGAAGCAGGCGGTGATCCGTTGAAGGAGTTGCACATCGGCCCGGAGCCCGGCACGGAGGAATCAGCCGAGCTCACGGGCCCGAACCTGGTGCGGCAGTACTACAACGTGCTTGCGGCCGCGCCGGAGGTGCCGGTACCGATCCGTGCCCACCATCGGAACCTGTTCGACGAGGCGGGTCGGCTCGAGCCGTACGACGAAATCGTCGGTTCGGAATCGGACAAGGAGGTGCGACATGCCATGTTGCGTGAGGCGTTCAACGAGTACGGAAACCCGACCGACGGGCACGAGACGGCCATGCAGGAGGCCTACGACACGGTGGTGCGCACGAATGGCTGAGACACGGCTGTCGGCCCTGGGATGCGTCGCATTGCTCGCCTTCACCGCCGGGTGCGGGGACCGCGCGCCGGAGGATCCACGTCCGGTTCCCGTTCCTGAGCCGCCGGTCGCGTACACGCACGTGTGGTCCGCGGACCCCGACATCGACCTGTCCAGCCGCGGCGCCGAGCTGGTCCGCGCCGCAGTCGAAGCCGGACTTCGCACGTTCAACTACGGTACGAAGTTCACATTCCCCGGATACCTCGACGCCATCGGGGCACCGTACGATTTCGACCACGCCGAGGTCTGGGATCATCTGGTACGCCCCGGTCCCGTCGATCCACCACAGTGGCGAGCCACGTACTTCATGCATCTCACGGCACTGTCGGCGACGGCCACGGAAGTCACTGGAGCCGTGTGCGAGTACGGCGTCGGCACAGAACCGGGAGAAGAGTACTCGGTCTATCCCCTGAGAATGGTCCGGGCGGTGACCTTGCGCAACACTGCCGAGACACCCGGCGCGGCCAGTATCCCCGACACCGACCCGGAAGGACACGATCCCCGCGCCGCCATCGCCCCCGACTGGAACGTCTTCGGCACCTGGAAGATCGTCCAGCTCCGCACCGGGGGACCGAACTGGGTCATACCGGACACGTGTACGGCGTGGTGGCACGAACGCTTCCCCACCTTCGAACTCCACGACGGTCTGCTCTCGCCACCCCCAGGCTTCCAACCACCCACCATGCCCGTCGCCCAGCAATACCCCGAATGGATCGGACCGGCGAATGCCGGTTGAACCCATAACGCGGCACCGCCGCACCGCCAGCGAACAGCGAAGGGCCCCGATGAACGCACCGCGCCGGCGGCGCGTCATTGCCGTCGTCACCACTGCCCTACTCGCAGTCACCGGCTGCGGCACCGACAGCCCAACCGATCCACGTCCGGTTCCCGTTCCCGAGCCGCCGGTCGCGTACACGCACGTGTGGTCCGTGGACCCCGACATCGACCTTTTCGGTCGCGGCGCCGAACTGGTCCGCGCCGCAGTCGAATCCGGACTTCGCACGTTCAACTACGGTACGAAGTTCACATTCCCCGGATACTTCGACGCCATCGGCGCACCGTACGATTTCGACCACGCCGAGGTGTGGGCTCATCTGGTACGTCCCAGTCGCCACGATCCACCACCGTGGCGAGCCACGTACTTTCACCATCTCACGATGTTGTCTGCCGGCAACTCGGAGATCACGGCAGCAGTATGCGAATACCGAGTCAAAACCGAACCCGGGCTCAACCTCTCCTTCGATCCCATGAAGTGGGTGTGGGCCGTGACCCTGCGCAACACTGTCGAAACCGCCGGCGCGGCCGGTATCCCCGACACCGACCCGGAAGGACACGATCCCCGCGCCGCCATCGCCCCCGACTGGAACGTCTTCGGCACCTGGAAGATCGTCCAGCTCCGCACCGGGGGACCGAACTGGGTCATACCGGACACGTGTACGGCGTGGTGGCACGAACGCTTCCCCACCTTCGAACTCCGCGACGGCCTGCTCTCGCCACCCCGAGGCTTCGAACCACCCACCATGCCCGTCGCCCAGCAATACCCCGAATGGATCGGACCGGCGAGTGCCGGCTGAGTCGCCACGAACGCCGCAGTCCCGAAACTGGACCCCGCACAGGCCACCGATTCCGGAGACGCCTCACCACCTGCGCCTTCACGATGTGCCTGAAGTTGCAATAGTGAACTAGAATCGAACTTCTCGTTCCCGGGTTCTCGCCCGGGAAATTCCCTTCACAGGAAAGGAGCACTCCGACGCACACGCCAGCCCCCCACACTGTTCATCTCGTCTCCCTGCCCCACAGCGTCGGAGATACTCCTCCGCTCGCCTCGGAGCGGCCCGGCTGCACGGCCACCCGCACATCGTGTGGTTCCGGGACCGCTACGCGATCCCCATCTCGACGACCACGCCGCGCCAGGCGATGCTCGAGGATCTGCAGTTCGTGCGCCGGGTCCTCGACGACGCCGGCATCGACTATCTGCTGGTCCGCGGCGACGGCACCCGCCCGGTCCTGGCGGTGGACTGGGCCGACCGCAAGGAGCTGCGTGCCGCGCTGGTCGGCGCCTGCACCGACGAGCCGTTCTACTCCAAGACCGTGGGTGCGAAACGGCACCGTCCCGTGCTCGTCGCGGACGGCCGGCTTTCCCGCAGTTCCAAGGCCCGAATCTTCCGCCTGTTCCGGCCGCGGGTGGAACTCACCAGCGGCCTGCGGTACGGGGCGTCGAACGGGGTGCAGATCGAGTTGTGGTCGCACACCGACGACGAGATCCTCCTGCCGAGGGAGAACGCGCTGACCCGGCGCAGCGTGCTGCGCGACGAGGTCACGCGCGGCACCGTGGAACGCTACGGACAGACGTGGCCGACCATCGAGGGGATGTTCGCGGCGCACCCGTCGGACGTCCCGTTCGAGATCGACCTGGTGTTCTCGTGGGTGGACGGCTCGTCGAAGGAGTGGCAGGCCGAGCGCGCCAAACGCCTGCAGAACTACGTGGTGGGCGAGGGCGACGACTCCCCCGCCCGCTTCCGGCAGATCGACGAGCTCAAGTACGCGCTGCGCTCCGTGCACATGTATGCGCCGTGGATCCGGCGGATCTTCGTCGCGACCGACTCCGACCGGCCGGACTGGCTGGCCGACGACGGGCAGGTCACGTTCGTGCGCAGCGAGGAGTTCTTCGCCGACCGGTCGGTGCCGCCCACCCACAATTCGCAGGCCGTCGAGTGCCAGCTGCACCACATCCCGGGTCTGTCCGAGCACTTCCTGTACTCGAACGACGACATGTTCTTCGGTCGCCCGGTGGATCCGCAGATGTTCTTCTCCGCCGGTGGGGTCACGAAGTTCATCGAGGCGGACACCCGCATCGGATTGGGCCGGAACCACAAGAAGCGCAGCGGTTTCGAGAACGCGGCCCGCGTCAATCGCCGGCTGCTCGAGGAGCGGTTCGGGGTGACGATCACCCGGCACCTCGAACACACGCCGGTGCCGCTGCGCAAGAGCATCATGGCGGAGATGGAGCGGGAGTTCGCGGACGAGTTCGCGGCCACGGCGGCGAGCACGTTCCGGGCCGCGGAGAACATCTCGGTGACGAACTCCTTCTACCACTACTACGCGCTGATGACCGGCCGGGCGGTGCAGCAGACCGCGGCGCGGGTGAAGTACGTCGACACGACGGTGAGGTCGGGGCTACGGGAGCTGGACACGCTGCTGGCGAAGCGGACGACCGACCTGTTCTGCCTCAACGACGGCAGCACACCGGAGGTCGACCTCGAGCTGCGCACCGCGAAGGTCACCCAATTCCTGGAGCGGTACTACCCGATCCCGGCGCCGTGGGAGACGGACTACCCGGGACGGTCGTGACCCGCACCGCGTAGCCCCTCGATCCGGCCGCCCCGCTTTCCGCGGGGCGGCCGGGTGGAACGCGAATCCGGTCACCGCCCGTTCGACAAGGTGGGAAATGTCCAGCTTCCGTCGAGGACTTCCGGGCGCGGGCGGTACAGGCGCACGAGATAGTTCCACCCCTCCGTGACGGGAAGGTAATTGGCACGGTCCGCATCGCCGCCGCCCCCGAAACGGACGGTGATCGAGCCGTCCGCATTCGGCACGCCCGTGATGTTGTTGACGCTGTAGGCATTCTGTGCGTTCGGTTCGAAGAAGCCCTGCGCGTTGTAGACCGAGACGGACCAGAACCCGTCGACGGGCACATCGCGGACGGTCAGCTCGTACTCGCCGACCGGCAGTCCCGGATCGACGCCGATGTAGGCGGCCTCCGTGGTCGGCAGGCCACCCCAGCCGGCGGCGGTGCCGATCAGGTGCCGGACCGGGTCGATCTCATCCCGGGCGCCGAACATCCGGTCGAAACCCGTCAGTCCTCGCGCCAGCGCCAGCAGCGCCTCCCGCGTCGCGTCGAAGCTCGGCCGGTCGTAGTCGGGCGCCGTGAACGGTGTCGACGACCCGGCGTCGAGACGGAACCGGTCCTGGAGCGAGGCCACGGCCTGCACGTCGTCCGGATCGGACGGATCGACGAGAATCCGCACCGCGACGGCGACGTACGGTGTCGGGAACTCGTCGGCGGTGAGCCTGTGCTCTCCCGGGTCGTGCAGGATCCGATCGACGTGGTGGTCCTGGTCGACCACCATCACGGACAGGTACCGTCGACCGCCGTCGGGGATGGTGAGGGTCGCGCCCTCCGAGGTGTCGACGATCGCGAGGCTGTAGAGGGTGTCGCGGTTCATCCGGATCACCGTCTGCTGCTCGACCGAGGCGGGCTCCCGGTTGTGCCGGAGCACATTGATGCCCCCGGCGTCCCGCTGAAGATCGAGAAACATCCGATCCGTCTCCGCGCGAACGAAATTGTCCACATTCACCGATGTCATGCGCGGCAGCCTAGACGACGCACGCTCCGCGCGCTGTCCGATTCGTCCGCCTCCGCGACGGACCGGAATTCCCCAGCGGGGACTGCCGGGCCGGCCGCCGGGCACATGCGGCCCGTCTCATTCCGGCTCCGCCATCCGCGCGCGGCGCGCGAGGGTGGCGGCGACCCCGGCTGCGGCCGCGCGCACCGACGTGGTGTGCCGCTCGGGATGGAACCGGGCCACGGGACCGGTGACACTGAGGGCCGCGATCGGCCGGTCGTCCGTGTCGAGCACCGGCGCAGCGACGCAGGTGATGCCCATCGCGGATTCCTCGCGTTCGTACGAGACCCCCTCGTCGAGGATGCGTTCGAGCTGTGCGCGCAGCAGTCCGGGCCCGGACAGCGTCTTCGGGGTGCGCCGTTCGAGTGGCTCGGCGAGCACCCTGTCGATGATCTCCGGATCGGAGTGCGCGAGGAGCGCCTTTCCGATGGCCGTGCAGTGCAGCGGCATTCGGCCGCCGAGACGGGACGGGGAGCGGGCCTGCCGGTGTCCGCCGATCTTGGCGATGTAGACGACCTCGGTGCCCTCGAGGATGCCCAGGTGCACCGTCTCGTGCGTCCGCTCGTACAGGTCCTCCAGGAACGGGGTGGCGACCTCGATCAGGCTGCGCTCGGTGGACGCCCGCATGCCGAGTTCGAACAGTTGCCCGCTCAGCCGGTAGCCGGCCCGGGTGCGGTCGAGGAGGCGCACCTTGACGAGGTCGGAGAGCAGCCGATGCAGGGTGCCCTTGGGGATGCCGGTGCGCCGGCCGAGTTCCGCGAGGCTGAGCCCGTGGTCGTCGACGGTGAACGCATACAGCACGGTGACGACCTTGCCGAGCACGGTGTTCGGGTCGATCTGCGCGTCGCCGGGAGTGGGCACCGCATTCCCCCTTTCGTCCGGTGACCTGCAGATTCGGGTCACCCACCACTGTACGTTCCACTGAGTCGAACATCTTCCTGGCCGGATGCCGGCTCGCCCGGTGACAGTGGGCAGGTCCATTCCCTTCGACTTTCCGGGACCGCCATGACCCCCTCCCCAGGAACCGACCGAATGCCGGCTCCGCCTTCCGCCGCGACGGACGATCCGGCTGTCGATGCGGCGTTCGTCCGACTCGACCACGCGGTACAGACCCGCACGCCCTGCCCGCCGGTGCGTGACCTCATCGGCAGCACCGACATCGAGCGTGCCTACGCGGTCCAGACGAAGCTGAACGCCGCACGCGCGGATGCCGGGGCGCGGGTGGTCGGTCGCAAGATCGGGCTCACGTCACCGGCGGTCCAGCGGCAACTCGGCGTGGACCGGCCCGACTTCGGCGTCCTGTTCGACGACATGCAGTACACCGAGGACGAACCGGTGCCCTTCCAGCGCCTGCTGCAACCGAAGGTCGAGGCGGAGATCGCCTTCGTGCTCGGGCAGGACCTCACCGACGGCCCACTCGACGACCGGCGTATCCGCGACAGCGTCGACTACGCCGTCGCCGCCCTCGAGATCGTCGACAGCCGGATCGCAGGGTGGGACATCACCTTCGGGGACACGGTCGCCGACAACGCCTCGTCCGGGCTGTTCGTCCTCGGCACCCGGCGCCGCCGGCTCGACGAGTTCGAACCGGTCGACACCGAGATGCAGATGCGTGTCGACGGCGCGGCGGTGTCCACCGGGAACGGCGCGGCCTGCCTGGGCGACCCGCTGCGGGCCCTGGCGTGGCTCGCCGACACCGCCCGCCGGTTCGGCGAACCGCTCCGCGCCGGGCAGATCGTCCTGTCCGGGGCCCTCGGGCCGATGGCGCCCGTCCACCCCGGCTCCACCGTCACCGCGGACATCACCGGACTCGGTTCGGTGACCGCGACCTTCACCCAGGAGGACAACGCATGAGCACCCCTAGAACACAGGTGGCCGTCATCGGCTCCGGCAACATCGGCACCGACCTGATGATCAAGGTGATCCGGAACTCGACCAACCTCGAGATGGGCGCCATGGTCGGCATCGACCCCGACTCGGACGGCCTGGCCCGCGCCCGCCGGCTGGGTGTCCCCACCACCGCCGACGGCGTGGCGGGCCTGATCGGCCTGCCGAACTTCGACGAGATCGGCGTCGTGTTCGACGCGACGTCGGCGCAGGCGCACCGGGCCAACGCCCGGGCGCTCGAACCCTACGGCAAGCGGCTGATCGACCTCACCCCCGCAGCGATCGGCCCCTTCGTCGTTCCGGCCGTCAACCTCGACGCCCACCGGAACGCCCCGAACGTCAACATGGTCACCTGCGGTGGGCAGGCAACCATTCCCGTCGTGGCGGCGGTCTCGCGCGTCACGCCCGTCGCCTACGCCGAGATCGTCGCGTCCATCGCGTCGAAGTCCGCCGGACCCGGCACCCGCGCGAACATCGACGAGTTCACCGAGACGACGGCGCACGCGATCGAGTCGGTCGGCGGGGCGGCCCGGGGCAAGGCGGTGATCGTTCTGAACCCGGCCGAGCCGCCGCTGATCATGCGGGACACCGTGTTCTGCCTGATCTCCGAGCCGAGCGCGGTCGTGCACGACGCCGTCCGGGAGTCGATCGAGCGGATGGTCGCCGACGTCGCCGCCTACGTGCCGGGCTACCGGCTCAAGCAGCAGGTGCAGATCACCCCGGTCCCGCAGGGGCAACCGGTGCATACCCTGCTCGCCGACGGCGCCCCGGCCACCCCCACCCACCAGGTGTCGGTGTTCCTCGAGGTCGAGGGTGCCGCCCATTACCTGCCCGCGTACGCGGGCAATCTCGACATCATGACCTCGGCGGCCCTGCGGTTCGCGGAGGCCGCCGCCGAGACGGACACCGCACGCGCGGCAGAACTGGAGGCCACCCGATGACGACCGAACTGTTCATCCAGGACGTCACGCTGCGGGACGGGATGCACGCCGTTCGGCACCGCATCACCCCGGAGGACGTGGGCCGCATCGTGGCCGCGCTGGACGCGGCCGGTGTCGACGCCATCGAGGTCGCCCACGGCGACGGCCTGGCCGGCGGCAGCCTCAACTACGGACCGGGCAGCCACACCGACTGGGAGTGGATCGAGGCCGCGGCCGCGAACGTGTCCCGGGCGCGCCTGACCACCCTGCTGCTGCCCGGGATCGGCACGATCCGCGAGCTCGAGCACGCCTACCGGCTCGGGGTCCGCTCGGTGCGCGTGGCCACGCACTGCACCGAGGCGGACGTCTCGGCCCAGCACATCGCCACGGCCCGCCAGCTGGGCATGGACGTCTCCGGGTTCCTCATGATGAGCCACATGGCACCGCCCGCGGAGCTGGCGCGGCAGGCGAAGTTGATGGAGTCGTACGGCGCGCACTGCGTCTACGTCACCGACTCCGGCGGTCGGCTGACCATGGACGGGGTACGCGAACGGGTCCGCGCCTACCGGGACGTGCTCGATCCGGGCACCGAGCTCGGGATCCACGCCCACGAGAATCTGTCGTTGTCGGTGGCGAACTCCGTGGTCGCCGTCGAGGAAGGGGTCACCCGCGTCGACGCCTCCCTGGCCGGGCACGGCGCCGGCGCCGGCAACTGCCCGCTCGAGGCGTTCGTCGCCGTCGCCGACCTGCAGGGCTGGACGCACGGCAGCGACCTGTTCGCGCTGCAGGACGCGGCCGACGACCTGGTCCGGCCGCTTCAGGACCGGCCGGTGCGGGTGGACCGGGAGACCCTCACGCTCGGCTACGCCGGCGTGTACTCCTCGTTCCTCCGGCACGCGGAGGCCGCGTCCGAGCGCTACGGCATCGACGTGCGCACCCTCCTGCTCGAGGTCGGGCGGCGCGCGCTCGTCGGCGGGCAGGAGGACATGATCGTCGACATCGCCCTCGACCTGCTGGGGGAACGTGCCGGCAGCCCGGCGTGACCCGGGATCCGCACACGCGCCGGGGCGGGTCTGTCGCGAACGACGGACCCGCCCCGGTTCCCTGCGCCGGCGCCCGTCAGACGGCGCCGGTCCGCTTGGGTGTTCCCCAGCTGCTGACGTCCACGACCGTTCCCGTCACGGTCGCGGAGTCGTCACGGCACGCGAGGTAGAGGTAGGCACCGACGTAGTCGTCGGGTTCCACCTCGATCTGCAGCGCGCCGTTGTCGCGCACCATCTGCCGGATCGGAATGGCATCGGCCACGGAGCGGTCGGCGAGTCCCATCGCGCCGGGCCCGCGCAGGTCGGTGGCCATGCCGCCGGGGGCGACCGCGTTGACGCGGACCTCCGGGGCGAGTTCGTACGCGAGCTGTCGCACGAGTCCCACACCGGCGTGCTTGGACGAGACGTACAGGGGGCCACCGCCGCCCGGGAAGAACGCCGCGTTGGACAGGGTGAAGATCATGCTGCCGCGGGAGGACTTCAGGTGCGGCGCTGCGGCTTTCGCGCCGAGCAGATAGCCCTTCACGTTGACGGAGAACAGCTCGTCGAACCCGGTCCCGAGTTCGTCCGGCGACGCGTCGAGCAGCGACCGGCCGAAGTCCCAGACCCCGGCGTTGCCGACGAAGGTGTCGAGGGCACCGAACTCGCGCACGGCGAGATCGGCCGCCTCCTTGTTGTCGGCGAACGAGGTGACGTCGCCCGCCAGGGTGCGCACGCCGGTGCCGAACGCCTCGCGCAGCGCGCTGAGCTTCGGCTCCGACCGGTCGAGCACGGTCACGCGAGCGCCGTCCTCGACGAACCGTCTGACCAGGGCGTGGCCGAGCCCGGATCCGCCGCCCGTCACGAGAACCGACCTTCCGTCAAGCCGTCCCACTGCAGGCTCCTTCCTTCAGTTCGTACGCGCCGGGAAGACCGACGTGGATCTCGCCGCCCTCGATCCGGACCGGGTGTGTGCGGACCGCGGTCGTCGCGGGCGGACTCAGGGGCCGGCCGGTTCGGAGACAGAACTTCGCCAGGTGGAGCGGGCACTCCACGACGCAGTCCTCGATCCATCCGTCGGCGAGGGAGTAGGTCTCGTGCGTGCACGTGTCGTCGACGCAGAAGTACTCCCCGTCCGACCTGAACACCGACACCGGCGGACGCGAGTCGAGCCGCACCGCGTCGTCGTCGTCGAGGTCGCCGACCGCGCAGACCCGAACCCACCGCGTGTTCTCACTGGATGATTCCACCGTCATCGTCGGATACCTCACAGGAAGATGCTGATGCTGGGGGCGAGGATCGTGGTCTGCTCGAGGACGATCCGGCGCTCGCGGATCTTGAACGGCAGGGCGCCGCCGTGGTGGCGCAGCACATCGAAGCGCTCGCCGACGAACCAGTCCTCGTGCCGCTCGAGGCGGCTGCGGTAGACGCTGAAGTTGCACACCACGTCGAGATCACCGTCCTCGCGGTGCGCGACGCGGACGTTGGTCAGCAACCGCCGGGTGCGCGAGGGGGGCTCCTCCGACCAGGACAGGCCCGAGGTGAGCCGCCGGACCCGGCCCCGCAGGAAGTGGAAGTCGTCGTCGATGAACGCGCCCTCGTCCGGGCCGGAGATCTCGGCGTCGCGTTCGCGGAACGTGCGGGTCATGCGGGTGGGCGCCCAGTAGTGCACGTCCTCCCCGAAGAAGTCGAGCCAGTCGTGGTAGCGGTGGTTGTCGAGGTGTTCCGCCTCGGCGTACAGGAACTGCTCGACCGCGTGCTGCAGATGCACGTCGGCGCGCCGGACGGACGCGGGCAACCCCTCGGTGCTGCGGGTGTCGGTGGTCATCGGTTCTCTCCTGCGTGTTCGGAGCGCGTCGCCTCGTCGGCCCGGCGGAGGATCTCGTCCCACGGCAGGCCGTCGACGAGATCCAGCCACCGCTGGTAGAACCCCCGGGCGGCGGTTTCGCTGTAGACGTCGTTGGACAGACCCGGAAGGCCGTGACTGTCTCGTTCCTCGAATCCCATCCCCATCTGGACGTTCAACTCCGTGCTGCGCGACTTCCACCCGCGCAGCACCTGCTGAACCTCGGTCCAGTTCTCACCGTCGTCGGTCTCGAAGACCCCGGCCGGGCTGAAGGAGCGCTGGGTGCCGCGCCGCATGCCCGCCTTCGCCTCCGGCGAGGCGTCCTTCGGCACGAAGGTCCATGCCCACACCTCGATCTGGCCGGGTCCGCGCGGATGCCACACCCGCATCGTGTTCACGGGCCCGAGCCAGGAGAAGTTCGGGAAGATCAGATTGTGTCCCCAGACCTTGACGGCGCGGTCGGCGCCGATCCGGCGGAAGACTTCGTCGCGGTTGGCTGTCTGCCACGCGCTGTACTCGGGACCTGCGTGCAGGTCGGGGCCGAATTCGGGGAGCCAGAAGCTGCCCGATCCGTGGCCGTTGCCGGCGAACTGCCGGCCCGGCGCGTCGGGCGGCGGATTGAGCAGGCCGTGGAAGGCCGGATCCTCGTGCAGGGCCAGCATCGCCGACGAATGCGAGATCGCCGCGTGATACATGTCGCTGGCGAACTGCTCCGCCGGCAGCTTCCAGTTGCAGTCGATGACCCACTTCGCGGCGCCCTTGACGAACTCGACACCGTTGTCCCATCGATCGATGGTCGCGTCGAAGTAGTAGGCCATCTCGCCCAGATACTCGGCGAAGTCGGGCACGTCCTCCGACCAGGTGCCGAAGTGGAAGCCCCGGTAGCTCGCGATGCGGGGGACCTTCGTGGCGCCCCAGGAGGACTTGTCGATCCGGTCACGGTATCCGCGTTGCTGCTGCGGCACGTTGATCAGGTTGCCCTCGAGGTCGTACGACCAGCCGTGGTAGGTGCAGGTGAACGCGCGGCTGGTGCCCTCGTCCGAGCGGCAGATCCGCATTCCCCGATGCCGGCACTGATTGAGGAACGCCTTCACCGAGCCGTCTCGCTGGCGCACGACCAGAACCGGATCCTCCCCCATGTAGGTCTGGACGAACGACCCGGGTTTCGGCAACTGACTGTCGTGCGCGAGGAAGAGCCAGGTGCGGCCGAACACCCGCTCGAGCTCCAGCTCGTAGATGTCCGGGTCGGTGTAGACGGTGGGGTTGAGCCGGCCGCCGGCGGGGTCGACCAGTGCATGGATGTCATTCATCGTCGGCTCCCATTGCCACGGCGCTGGGGACGTCGGCGAGAACCTGGTGGCCCCACGTGCTGGCCGACCGGTAGTGGCCGACGGTCCACGAGTCGTCGTCCACGAGTCTGCCGTTCCACCCGTACTCGATGGCGAATCCGGACGGTGTGGCCAGGTAGAACGAGGTCATCGCGTCGTTGGTGTGTTCCCCCAGGGCACGCACGACCTGTCCGGGCGTCTCCATCGCCAGGTCGAGCGCACGCCCGACGGAGTCGAGGCGGCTGAGCTCGAGCATCAGATGGCCGATCCCCGGCCCGGGGCCCGGAATGGTGGCGAGGGCCACGGTGTGATGACGCGGATTGCAGTGCAGGAAGACCGCGTTCGTGGGTCCGAAGGCGATGGTGTCGCTGGGGCGGAAGCCCAGCATCGACTGGTAGAACTCGGCGGATCCCTGCGCGTCGGACGCGAAGAGGAACACGTGCCCGAGGCCGAGATCGCCGGTCACGAAGTCGATTCCTCGCGGCGACACGAACGGCGTGTGGTCGTGCGGATGGCCGAACACGACTTCGATCGAGTTGCCGTCGGGATCCGCGAAGGCGATGAGCCGCTGCACGTTCCGCGCGCGTGCCAGATCGGCGTCCTCGGAGACGGGGACCGAGTTCTCGTCCAGTCGGCGCACGAGCGCGTCGAGGTCCGCACTGGTCCGTGTCTCGAACCCGAGGGCGAGCAGGGCGTCCTCGCCGGCGGGACCGTCCTCGACCGTCAGCCGGTACTCGCGCTCGTCGAACCGGAAGCGGGCCTCGGTGGGGTCGTCGGACGGGGCGAGCTGGGCTCCGACGATGCGCGTGCCGAACTCCCTCCACTCGTCGACGGGGCCGCGCACCCGCAGGTATGCAAGAGCATTCACAGTGCTCACGGGACTTCCTTTCCTTGACATCTCAGATTCGGCCGCGCAGGAACAGCGTGCTGAGCTGGACGAACCGGTCGGCCTGTTCGATCTGCGCCCAGTGACCGCAGTGCGGCACAATGTGCAGGCGTGCGTTGGGGATTCGCCGGGCGAGCCATTCGCTGCTCTCGGCGGGAACCACGGAGTCCTCGCGGCCGTGGACGAGCAGGACGTCGTTGTCGATCCGCCGCAACGACGTCTCCGGGACCCGCAGGCCGGGCAGACCGGGTCCGGGCCCGGGAAGCCCGAAGGTGAGGAGGTGGGATCGGCGCACGTCCGGCCGCAGCGCCGTCTCGAGCCGATCCCGGGCGATCGCGTCGATCTCGGCGCCGAACAGGTCCGGGTCGTAGACCATGTACGAGATCAGCTGCTTCATGCTCTCGAGCGTGGGGTCGTTGTAGAACTCGATGAGCTTGAGCAGTTCCCCGGTCGGAGCGGTGTTCCCGCCGCCGCCGGCGCCCATGCCGACAACCTTCCCGATCCGCTCCGGCGCGGCGGTCACCATGTTCAGGGCGACGACCCCGCCCAGGGAGTTCCCCACGAGGTGCACCCGGTCCAGACCGAGGGCGTCGAGCAGTGCCAGGTTGCTCAGCACGAGCTGCCGGACACGTCCGCTCGGGGGGAGCTCGGCGGGGTGGCTCGAGTCGCCCCAGCCCACCTGGTCGATCACGAGGCAGTCGTAGTCGTCCGCGAATGCCGGAACGGTCGCGGCGTAGTTCGACAGGCCGGTCGCGCCGGGTCCCGATCCGTGCAGGAACAGGATCGCCTCCCCGGTGCGCGGGCCGGCCCGGTTGAGGCGGATGCGGAAGCCGCCGGCCTCCACGTCGGAGGTCTCCATCGTCGTCGTCATCGTCGTCCTCTCTGCGTGCGGTGGGGCACAGGCTTCGACGCGGTCCGGGGTGCGCGGCAGCCGCGCCCCGGCCCGGCCGGATGTGGATGGGAAGAATTGTCCGGTCTGTCGCGGATCACCCGGCGACATCGGCGGCGCGCGGGGCGCCCGAACGACCGAGTTGCCGGGCCACCCGGCGCAGATCGGTACCCGCGGACCGCAGAACCTCGTCCGGGACCGCACTTCTGTTCTCCGCCAGGATTTTTGCCGACCGCACGTCGCGCGGCTCGTCCAGGGCGGCTGCGGCGGCGACACGTCCGTCGCGCACCCAGAAGGCCACGAATCCCGGTTCGGTGGTGGACTCCCGGACGACCACCCGGTCGCCGGGCCGGCCGCGCCCGTACATCTGCAGGGTGTGCGCGTACTGGTGCGACCAGAAGTAGGGGATCTCACGATTGACGGTGGCCGTGCCGGCCATCGAGGCCCCGACGGCCGCACCGTGCCGGCGGGCCACGTCCCAGTGCTCGATGCGCCCCCGGCGACCCAGGTGGGGATTGACGTGCGCCGCGACGTCTCCGGCCGCCCAGATCCAGTCGCTGCTGCGGCCCAGGTCGTCGACCGTGATGCCGTCGGCGCAGGCTGTGCCCGCCTGCCTCGCCAGCGCGTCGTTGGGGACGACACCGCATCCGACGACGACGGTTGCCGCGTCCAGCCGTTCCCCGGTCGACAGCCGCACCGCCTCCACTGCGGACGAGCCCACGAACGCGTCGACCGTCCGGCGCGTCAGGATGCGCACCCCCCGTTCGGTGTGGAGCCGGCAGATGCGTCGGGCGATGTCCGGGCCGACGACCGCCAGGAGCGGAAGATCGCCGAGTTCGACGACGGTGACGTCGATTCCGCGGTCCGCCGCGGATGCGGCGACCTCGAGGCCGACGAAGCCGCCGCCCACGACGACGAGCGGTCCCCCCGCGCTCAGCCGGGCGGCCAGGGCCGCGGCGTCGTCCGCATCCCGCAGCGTGAGGATGTTCCCGAGATCGGCCCCGGGGACGTCCAGCCGTCGTGCCGACACACCGGTGGCAAGCAGCACCCGGTCCGCGGCCAGCGCGTCCCCGTCGGCTGTGTCGATCTGCCGGTCCGCCGGGCGCAACCGGCGCACCCCGACACCGAGGCGCAACTCGATGTCCAGACGCCGGTACTCCGTCTCGGCCACGATTTCCCGCAGCCTGCGGTCGGCGAGGTACTCCTTCGACAGCGCCGGGCGTTCGTAGGGGGTGTGGGGGTCGGCGTCGACGACGGTGATTCGGCCGGCGAAGCCGTTGTCTCTCATCGCCGATGCCGCGGCCAGGCCGGCAGCGCCGGCTCCGACGACGACGTGGTGCTCGATACGGGTCAAAGTGCCATCTCCTTCACGGAGCGGTTGGGATGTACCCCACTCCGCAGGCATGTTGTACGGGTCACAGTAGGTCCGGGCGGGCACCGCCGTCCATCGACTGTTCCGTGCGCCGGAACTCCTTTCGCGACGACGGCGTGAAGTGTTACGTGGCTTCGTTTTTCCGAGCCCTGGACGCACGGATCCGCCGGAGCGTGGCCGTGGCCGGGCGTATGCTCACCGCATGCCTGTCGAACGATCCGGGCGCGCTCAGTACACCGACATCCTGACGGCTCTTCGCGACATCGTCGCGGCCGACAGCGCCGACGCCGTGGTGCGCGCCGCACTCACCTCGGCCCGCGCCACCGCGCGAGCCGACGCGGCGTTCTGGATGGACGCCCACGCGGACGGTCTCCGCATGGTGGCCGGGTCCGGTCTGAGTCAGCCCGAAGCCCATGCGCTGAGCCACATACCGCCCGACCGGGGGCTCGGGGGCGAGGTGCTGCGCAGCGGCGGGCCGGTGTCGACACCCGACTACGGCGCGGATCCCCGGGCGATCCCCCGGATGCGGCAGCTGCTGGAACGGGAGGGACTGGTCTCGGCGGCGGCGGTGCCCGTCAGCGGCGCCGGACACATCGACTCCGTGCTGTATGTGGTCTCGCGCGCACGCCGGCCGTTCGAGTCGGCGGAGCTGCGCGCGCTGGCCGGACTCGCCTCGATGGCCGGGGAACTGCGCGGGCGGGCCGCGGAACGAGCGCGGGTCGCGCAGTCCCTGCGGACGCTCGAGGACGACCGCGAGCGGACCCGCGCCGAGCGCGAGCTGTTCCTGGCCGCAGCCGAATCGATGCTCACCGGCGCCGGCGTCGACCACTGTCTCGAACTCGCCGGCGACACGCTGGGCGGGTCGCTGCACCTCGACGGGCCGAACGCCGGCCCCGCACAGCCGCCCGTCGACGGGCGCCGCACGACGGTGTGCGTGCGGCAGTTCCGCGTCCCCGGGACGGGCGACGCGACGCTGACCCTGCGGGGGGCCGCGGCCACCGGGGACGACTCGGTGCGCGTGCTGGCGGCTCTGGTCGGGATGGACCTGGCGCGGCACCGTGCCGCCCTCGAAACCGAGATCCGCCTGACCGATCACCTGGTCCGCAGTCTGCTGGACGGGTCGAAGGACGAGCTGCGCCGACTGTGGCATCGGGCGCTGCTGGTCGGGCTCGACCTCGGCGTCCCGCGCGCGGTCGTCGCCGTGGGAGGTGACCGGCCCGTGGATCGGGCACTGCTCGACACCCTGAGCCGACGGGTGCGCTCTCGGGTCCCCGACGCGCAGCTGACCACGTTCGAGGGCGACGCGTTCGTGCTGTGGCCGCTGCGCGGCCACGCGGAATCGTCCTCCCTCGCAACGCACCTCGCGACGATCGTCGAGGAGTGCCGCCCCCACGCGCTCGGCGCCGGCATCGGGCCGGTCTGCCGCCGGGCCGAGGACTATCCGGCGGCCGTGCGAGAGGCGCGTTTCGCGCTGCGCGTGGGCGTCCACGGACTGCACGAACGCACCGTCGTCACCGTCGAGTCGCTCGGAATGTACCGCCTCTTCGCACACGTCGGCGGGGTCGACGCCGTGGCGGCCGCGGCGGAGGAAACGTTGGCCCCCGTGCTCCGCGCGGACAGTCGCGACGGCTCCGACCTGCTGCACACACTGCAGACGTATCTGGAGAAGGACCGGCGCGCGGCGGAAACGGCCCGGGCACTGCACGTGCACGTGAACACGTTGCGCTACCGCATCGAACGTGTCGGCAAGCTGCTCCGCGTCGATCTCGACGACCCGGATGCGCGCTTCTTCCTGCTGCTCGCGCTGCGGCTGAGCACCGTCGTGGGACGCCGGGACGGCCACTGACGCGGGCCGCGCGACCGTACCCCCCAACCTTACTGGCGGGCGCCGCGGTCGGCGCCCTGGACGACGATGTCGGCGCGCAGCATCCGGTAGAGGGCGCCGATCTTGCGTTCGAGGTACGCGGCGTCCCCCCCGGATTCGATGACGGCACCGCGCACGAAGGTCACGCTGGTCAGCGCGAGTTCGACCGCGAGCGCGCGCGGGTCTCCCACTCCGCTCTCCCGCGCGAACGGTTCGACGACCGCCACCAGCTGGTCGCGGGCGTAGTCGGTGGCCGTGGCCACCACGGCGGCGAGCTCCGGGTCGGCCGCCCCGTGCCATACGATGTCCGCCTCGAGCTGGAAGTACGAGATGTGCTCGGCGATGGTCGCCGCCGCGGCCGACCAGTACGCGCGCATCGTCTCCTCGGAGGAACCGGAAATATCCACCGCCCTGGGCAGATTGGCGAAGAACCTGCGACTGCCCCGCTCGATCACCGCGGCGAGCAGGCCGGACTTGCTCTTGAAGTGATGGTAGATCGACCCGACGGGCAGCCCCGATGCACGCCGGATGTCCGCGATGGACGTCCGGTGGTAACCCCGAGCGGCCATCAACTGCTCCGCGACGTTCATCAGGTACTCGCGACTGCTCTGCGACGTCGCCTCCGCGCTGGACATGGATGCGGTCCCCCCTCCCTCGACTCGTCTATGCGGATGCGTAGCGCGCCCCGAGCGACCGGCCGATCGCGGCCGACGCCTCCCGCAGCGGCGAGACGAGTTGCTCGCCGCTGCCGTACCCGCTCGGGAACGCCACCGAGATCGCCGCGATCGCCTCGCCGCCCACCAGAACGGGAACCGCTATGCACGCCAAGCCTTTCGCCGCCTCCTCACGGTCGATCGCGTGCCCGCGGAGGCGGACGCCCTCGAGGCAGGCGTGCAGGTCGTCCGGACGCACGATCGTCGCGGGCGTTCGCGGGACGAGGGGGTGCGATCGCGACCCGTCGGGGTCCACCGGGGTGTGAGCGAGCAGCGCCTTGCCGACCGCCGTGGCATGAGCCGGCAACCTGCCGCCCACCGAGGCGGGGGTCGGGGTTGCACCGCCGGTCGTCTTCGCCAGATAGACCACGTCGTGTCCGCGCAGCACGGCAAGATTCACGGTCTGCCTGGTGGCCCGGTGGATTCGTTCGAGGAACGGCAGCGCGGCATCGCGCAGTTCGACCTCGGCGGAGCAGATCCCCACCGAGAACAGCCGCAGCCCCACCTGATAGCGGTCGTCGATGCGCTCGACGGCGCCCACCTCCTGCAGCATGGCCAGGAGGCGGTGCGTCGTGGACTTGGGCAACCCACTTCCGCGCGCAAGTTCGCTCAACGTCATCGACCGCCGGGACTGGGTGAACACGCCCAGGATCTCGAAGGCCCGGCCGAGCAACGATGCGGACGTCGCACGATCGTCCGGCGCCGAGACTGTGCGGCACCTCAGTCCGGGGCGAAGATCTTCTGCCATAGAAACGCCTCCAAGCTGGCTAGAACGATCGTTCCAACGAGGCTAGCGACCGGCCGGCACCCTGTCAACGGAGCGCATCCGCCCGCCTCCTGCGCCGCCTCGCCGGGCCCACCGCCTCGGGTCGATCCGCACAACACCCGGCCCGATCACTGGGCGAATCGTCCATTGAGCACCGACCCGGGTCCGGCAACAGTCGAAGCCATGACCTCCGAATCCCCCGCTCCCCCGGACCCGACCTCGGCGTCACGATGTCATGTCGTGGTCGTCGGCGCCGGCCCCGTCGGACTCGTGGCCGCCCTCGCCGCGCACTCGCACGGTCTCCGGGCGACCGTCCTCGAGGCCGAGGGCAGCGACCGCCTCCGCGCCGGAAGCCGCGCGACCTACCTCTACCGCGAGACGCTGGACCAGCTCGACACCTTCTCCCCCGGCCTGGGCGCGCGGCTCGCCCGCGAGGGCGTGACCTGGCCGCGCATCCGTTCGACGTACCACGGCCGCACCGTGTACGAACGGACCTTCCCGCGCGCACCCCACGGCGCGTTCGGCTCGAGCATCTCGCAGCGACTGCAGGAGCGGGCGATGCTCGAGCACGTCGAGGCGGCCGGGATTCCGATCCGGTGGAACACCCGGGTCGGCAGCGTGTCGTCCACCGCGGACGGGGTCGCGGTCCACCTCGTCGACGGCAGCACGATCGACGCGGACTACGTCGTCGCCGCCGACGGTGCGCACTCCGCGGTACGCACGTCACTGGGAATCGAGATGGAAGGCCCCCGTTCCGACGCGTCCTTCGTCATCGTGGACGTCGACGAGGTGGCCGACGGCCCGCTGCCCCTCGTACGGGAGTTCCACTACCGGCACCCGGCCGTCGAGGGACGCAACGTCCTCGTCCTGCCCTTCCGGGGTGGGTGGCGTCTCGACCTGCAGGCGCGCCGAGACGACGACGTCGAGGCCCTCCAGTCGGCCGACGGCACCGCCGCCTGGGTCGCGGCCGTCCTCGGCGAACGCTACCGCGACCGCATCGCGTGGGTCTCGCGCTACCGATTCCATCGGGCGGTCGCCGCGCGATTCACCGACCCGCACAACCGTGTGTTCCTCGCGGGTGAAGCGGCGCACCTGTTCGCACCGTTCGGCGGCGGACGCGGGTTGAACTCCGGAGTGCGCGACGCGCAAGCCGCGATCGAGGCGTTCGCCGCCGCAGCGCGCGACGGCGGGGACGCCGCCGCTCGGGAACAGGTCGGTGCGGCCGGCGAGACACGCCGCCGCGCGGGGCATTTCAACGCCGACGCGGCCGGTGGCGCGCTCGCCCAGATGGAGGCGAACACCGTGCTCGACCGGGCCGCGCAATGGGGCGCGGCGTTCGCCGCGCGCTGGTGGAGCCGGCCGGGAATGTGGCTGGACAGCCGGGTGACATCCGGTTCCGCCGAACGCTTCTCACCGTCCACCCGCTTCTGACCACCACCGCACGCCGAGGACCATCATGATCGATCAACCGCACCCCGACCCCGGCACACCGAGCACCAGCCTCTGGGACGTGTTCGCCGGTCGCGCCGCCGCCCACCCCGATCGCGAGGCCGTCGTGCACGGTCCGTTCCGCTGCACCTACGGCGAACTGCGCGAGCAGGCCGAACGCACCGCCGCCGGTCTCGAGGCGCTGGGGGTGCGCGCCGGCGACCGGGTCGGCATGCTCTCGTACCCGCGCCCCGAAGTCGTCGCCGTCTATCTCGCGTGCGCCCGGCTGGGCGCGATCTTCCTCGGGATCGGGACGCGGGTGAACGACAAGGAACTGGACTACATCCTCACGGACGCCACACCCTCCGTCCTCGTCACCGTGGACCGATTCGAAGGCACGCAGTTCGGTGCCCTCGTCGATCGGGCCGCGGAACGCCACGACATTCGTGCCGTCGTCCATCTCGGTGACGAGCCGGGCGGGCCCTTGCCCTTCGAGGTGGCTCCCGCACGATCCGTCGTGCGGCCCGTCGATCCCGACGCCCCGCTGTCGATCGTCTACACGTCCGGGACGACGGGGGACCCGAAGGGCGCCGTCGTGACCCATCGCGGCATCCTCACCTTCTCCGCGCTCCTGCGCCACACCCCCGTCGAGGCGCCACGAATCCTGTCGCTCATGCCGATCGACCACATCGGCGGTCAGGGCAACGAGATCGTGTCCGCGATTCTGTCCGGCGGCACCCTCGTCCAGCTGCCGCGCTTCGACGCCGGCGCCGCGCTCACCGCGATCGAGCAGGAGAAGGTCACCCTCTGGCAGGGAGTCATCCAGACCATGCTCAACAGGCTCATGGCACACGATCGGTTCGAGACCGCGGACCTCGGCTCGCTCGAGCGGTTGTGGTGGGTCGGACCGTTGCCGGTGAGCCTGGCCGAACGCCTCGCCGCCCGCATCCCCGTCGTCGGCGCCTCCTACGGCATGACGGAGGTCGGGTGCATCACCATGACCGATCGGGACATCACTCCTGCGGATGCGACCCGCACCGTCGGCAAGCCGCTCGACGACGTCGACATCCGGATCGAACCGATCCCGGGGCACCACACCGGCGAACCCGGCGAGATCCTCGTACGCCGAAACCCGTTGATGCAAGGGTATTGGCGCAAGCCCGAGAAGACCGCCGAGGCGATCACGCCGACGGGCTGGCTGCGCACCGGCGATCTCGGGTACTTCGACGACTCGGGAAACCTTGTCCTGGCTGGACGTTCGAAGCTGCTCATCCGCTCCGGCGGCTACAACATCTCGCCGATGGAGATCGAGCAGATCGTCGAGAATCACCCCGGCATCCAGCTCGCCGCCGTGGCCGCCGTGCCGGATCCCGACCTCGGCGAGGCCGCCCACATGCTTGCGATCCCGGCGCCCGGGCACGCCCCGACCGAGGACGACGTGAAGAAGTTCCTTCGCGAGCGTCTCAGCTCCTACAAGATCCCCAAGAGCGTGCGGTTCTGCGACCGGATCCCGCTGCTCGCCAACTCCAAGCTCGACCGCCGGGGCGTGCAACAGATGCTCGACCCGAGAGCCGATACGCCCGCCCCCGTCCCGTCCCAGGAGGAACGATGATCGTCTTCGACAGCACCGCCGACCTCACCGACCACGTCGGCACGCACCTGGGCTCCAGTCCGTGGGTGACGATGGACCACCAGCACATCCGCGGATTCGGTGAAGCCACCCACGACTTCAACTGGATCCACTTCGACGCCGAGCGCGCCGCGGCCTCCCCGTTCGGCTCGATCATCGCGCACGGGTACCACACGTTGGCGCTGATCGGCGGGCTCATCCAGCAGACCATCGATACCTCCTTCTGCTCCGTCGGACTCAACTACGGCCTCGACCGAGTTCGCTTCCCCGCCGCGGTTCCGGTCGACTCGCGGGTGCGGCTGGACCTGCACCTGACCGACACCGTGCCCTTCGACGGTGGTGTCGATGCCGTCTACCGGTGCGTCATCGAGATCGAGGACGGCGACAAACCCGCCTGCGTCGCCGAGGTGATCTTCCGCTACTACGACTGACACCCACCTTCCGCCCCCTGCCTTCGGAGTACCCATGCCTGTCTTCCACGACGGTCTCGACGAGACCGCTCCTCCCCCCGGCCCGGTCGTCGAAACCGACGTCGTCGTCGTCGGATCCGGCCCCGCCGGGGCGTCGGCCGCGCTGTTCCTGTCCACCCTCGGCATCGACAACATCATGATCACCAAGTACCGGTGGACCGCCAACACGCCGCGCGCCCACATCACCAATCAGCGGACGATGGAGATCTTCCGTGACGTGGGCATCGAACAGCAGGTCCTTGCGGAAGCGTCCCCCCACGACATCATGGGCGACACCGTGTTCTGCACCGCCCTGGCCGGTGAGGAACTCGGGCGGATCCTGTCGTGGGGAACCCACCCCGCCCGCGAGGCCGACTACGTGCTCGCTTCGCCGTCCCTCAACTGCGACATCCCGCAGACGCACCTCGAGCCGATCCTCGTGAAGAACGCCACGGTCCGCGGTACGCAGACGCGGTTCTCGACCGAGTACCTCTCCCATTCCGAGGACGCCGACGGGGTCACCGTCCGGGTTCTCGATCGGCTCGACGGCCGCGAGTTCGACATCCGCGCCAGGTATCTGATCGGGGCGGACGGCGCCCGCTCCACGATCGCAAACGCCCTCCGGCTGCCGTTCGAGGGCCGGATGGACATTGCCGGTTCGATGAACATCACGTTCCGCGCCGACCTCACCGACCTCGTCGCGCACCGCCCCTCGGTGCTGTACTGGGTGGTGCAGCCCGGCTCGGATGTCGGCGGCATCGGCGCCGGACTCGTCCGCATGGTGCGCCCCTGGAACGAGTGGCTCGCCGTGTGGGGTTACGACATCGAACTGCCGGCACCGGAGATGAACGACGATCGCGCCCGGGAGATCGTCCGCACCATGATCGGTCGCGACGACATCGACGTCGAGATCACGGGCTACTCGCTGTGGGGCAACAACGAGATGTACGCCACGCACATGCAGACCCGACGGGTCTTCATCGCCGGCGACGCCGCCCACCGGCACCCGCCGAGCAACGGCCTCGGCTCCAACACCTCCATCCAGGACTCCTACAACCTCGCCTGGAAGATCGCCGCCGTGCTGGAAGGACGCGCCGGTCCGGGACTGCTCGAGACCTACTCGGTCGAACGTGTCCCCGTCGCCGAGCAGATCGTCAAGCGGGCCAACAAGTCCAGTCGCGAGTTCGTGGGAATCTTCGAAGCCCTCGGCACGACCCGGGCGACGACGGTCGAACACATGCAGGCCGAACTCGCCGAACTCCGGGCCGACACACCCGAGGGCGCCGCCAAGAGGCAGGCGCTCGCGGCGGCGATGGAACTGAAGAACTACGAGTTCAACGCCCTCGGCGTGGAACTCGGGCAGAACTACGCCGGCTCCCCCGCGGTGGTCGAGGACGGGAGCGCCCCGCCCGTCCCCACCCGGGATCCGGAACTGCAGTACGAGCCGCACACGTATCCCGGCGTGCGCCTGCCGCATTGCTGGGTGGGTGATTCGACGAGCAGGATGTCGACGCACGATCTGGCGCAGTACACGCAGTTCACGCTCTTCACCGGCAAGACCGGCCGGGCGTGGGCCGGCGCGGCGGCGAAGGTCTCGGAGGAGCTCGGCGTCGACGTGGTCCCGATCGTGATCGGAGCCGGCGAGCTGGTGCAGGACCTGTACTTCGACTGGGGCAGGCTGCGGGAGGTGGCGGAGGACGGGGCGGTCCTGGTCCGGCCGGACACCCACATCGGATGGCGCGCACACCGCATGACGGACGACCCGGTGAGCGCACTGCGCGACGCCATGCTCCGCATCCTGCACCGGCAGGCGTGACCGATGGGACTGTCGTTCACCCACGAAACCCGTCCGCAGCGCGTGGTGTTCGAAGCCGGAGGTGCACGCCGTCACCTCGCGGCCGAGATCGACCGGCTCGGCGCCGCGCGGGTCATGCTCGTGGCATCGGCGGCGGAAGGCGCCCTCGCCGACCGCGTCGTCGGGGACCTGCCGGTCGTTCGGCACTGGTCGGAGGTCCACCCGCACGTCCCCGTCGAGGTGGCGCGACGGGCACGGCGGGCCGCACTCGACGCCGAGGCCGACGCCCTCGTCAGTATCGGCGGCGGGTCGGCCGTCGGCCTGGCCAAGGCCGTCGCGATGACCACCGCCCTGCCGATCGTGGCCGTGCCGACGACCTACGCCGGCTCGGAAGCGACCGACGTGTGGGGGCTGACCGACAACGGCGTGAAGACCACCGGCGCCGACGGCGCGGTCCTGCCCACCTCGGTCGTCTACGACTCCGAACTGACCGTCGGCCTGCCGGTCGACCTGAGCGTCGCCAGCGGCCTGAACGCGCTCGCCCACTGCGTCGACTCGCTGTGGGCCCCGCGCGCCGATCCGATCAACGCCGCGCTCTGCCTCGAGGGCGCCCGCGCTCTCGCCACCGGCCTGCCGGAGGTGGTCGCGGACCCGGACGGAATCGACGGCCGCGACCGCTGCCTGTACGGCGCGTACCTCGCCGCCGTGGGGTTCGCGTCGGCCGGCGCGGGCATGCACCACAAGATCTGCCACGTCCTCGGTGGCGCATACGGTCTGCCGCATGCGCAGACCCACGCCGTCGTGCTGCCTCACGTGCTGGCCCTCAACGCCGCGTCGCTCGGCACGCTCGGCCGGCGCCTCGCCGTCGCGCTGGGGTCCCCGACCCCGGGGGATCCCGGTGCGGCCCTCGCTGCGCTCGACGAACTACGGCGGCGCCTGGACGCCCCGGCGTCCCTCGCCGAGCTGGGGATGCGCGAGGCGGACCTGCCCGGCGCGGTGCAGCGCTGCCTTGCCGCCGTTCCCGACACCGATCCCATGCCCGTCACGCCGCAGAACCTGGCCGAGCTGCTCTACGCGGCGTGGTCGGGTCGGCAGACCCGGAGGACTCCGTGACCATCCCATCCGATCACCACCCGCTCCAGCCGCCCGCCCGTTCGGTCGACCCGGCGCCCTCCGTATCGCCCGAACAGGCACGACGCGAGCAGGATCTCGTCGACCGGGTCGTCGCGTCGTTCGACGACACCGAGTCGCCGCGCCTGCGTCAGCTCATGCAGGCACTCGTCCGGCATCTGCACGCGTACGTGCGCGAGGTTCGGCTCACCGAACAGGAATGGAGTACCGCGGTCGCCTTCCTCACCGAATGCGGACACGTCACCGACGACAAGCGCCAGGAGTTCGTCCTCCTGTCGGACGTCCTCGGGGTCTCGATGCAGACCATCGCCGTCGGCAACGAGACCATCGGCGACGCCACCGCGGCGACCGTGTTCGGGCCGTTCTTCGTCGACGGGTCACCGCGCATCGAGTCCGGCGGCGACCTGACGTTCGGCGCGAAGGGCCAACCGTGCCGAGTGCAGGGCACCGTCCGCGACCTCACCGGCCGGCCTGTACCGGGGGCGCGCATCGAGGTGTGGGAGGCCGACGAGGACGGACTGTACGACGTGCAGTACCGCGACGATCGCGTCGCGGCGCGCGCTCACCTGTTCACCGGCGACGACGGCCGGTACAGCTTCTGGGGGCTGACCCCCACCCCCTACCCGATTCCGCACGACGGACCGGTCGGGCGGCTGCTCGAAGCCGCCGGACGCTCACCGATACGCGCGTCCCACCTGCACTTCATGGTGTCCGCGCCGGGGCTTCGAACGCTCGTCACTCACATCTTCGTCGACGGCTGCGACTACCTCGACCGCGACAGCGTGTTCGGTGTCGAGGACTCGCTCGTCAAGGACTTCGTCCGGCACTCGGCTCAGGAGCCACCGCCGGACGGACGCGATGTCGCGGGGCGCAGCTGGGCGAGCGTCGACTTCGACATCGTGCTCGCGCCCGCCGAGTGGCGGGCCGCCCGGGTGCATCCGTCTGCTAGACGCGGACGGTGACGTCCGGGTTCTCGGGGATACGGATCCCGGCCTCGGCGAGACGCTGCGCGGCGTCCTCCGCGGTGGACGGCCGCCCGGCGGTCGCGTAGCTGCCGGTCGGCACCACCGAGTGCACGATGGTGTCCGGGTAGACGTGCACGAGGTTGAAGCCCTGGGCACCGTCGTGGCCGCGCTGGCACCCGGCCGGAACGTTGAGGTCCTGGGTGTAGCACGTCGAGGAGGCCACGGAAACGGGGATGTCGGCGAACGTCGCGGTCGTGGTGTAGTGCAGGTGCCCGGCGAGGATGGTGCGCACGTCGGTGTCGCGCAGCACCTCGGCGAGGCCGGCCTGGTCGCGCAGTTCGACGAGCACGGCCTGGTCGAACACGCTGGGCACCGGCGGGTGATGCATGGCGAGGATGGTGCCGAAGGGCGCCGACGTCTCGAGTTCCTGCGCCAGCCAGTTCAGCTGTTCCTGCGAGACCTCGCCGTGGTGGAAGCCGGGCACCGAAGTGTCGAGGGTGATGATGCGCAAGCCGTTGACGTGGTAGACGCGGTCGATCGGGCCGGTGGACGGCGCCTGATCGAGCAGCAGTTCCCGGAAGGTGGCGCGATCGTCGTGGTTGCCCATGGCCCACACGATCTGCGCGCCGAGCGCCTGCGCGACGGGTTCGACGAGACCGCGCAGCTTCGCATAGGCGTCCGGCTGGCCGCGATCGGCGAGGTCGCCGGTGAACACGAGCGCATCGGGCTGCACCCCGGAAGCGCGGATGTCGGCGAGGATCTGCTGCACCCGGGCGTCGGCATCGACCGTTCCGTAGAGCAGCTCGTCGCCGCCGACGAGGTGGGTGTCGGTGATGTGCAGCAGGGTGTGCGACGGCCTCGGGTATTCGGCTATTCGCTCGGCCCCACGAGGGCTGCCCATGATCTCTCGCTTCCGTTCGCCGACGTGCTCAGGGGCACACGTCGAGTATGACGATAGTCGAACGGATTCGGGTTGCCCTCGGACACCCCGGAGTCGACGCGACGGCGAACGGGACGCGAACCTCGGGTGGCGTCACGCCAGGTGCGTCCCCAGCGGCGTCGATTCCGGCTGGTCGAGCCGCCAGAACGTGCCACCGTCGCAGGTCTCGGTGTCGCCGCTGAGGTAGCTGGCAACAGCGACGGCGGCGGTGGTCGGGTCGGGGAACCGCCGGCCTTCCATCGGGCCGGCCGTGATCTCGAGGGTCCCGGTGGTGGGATCGAACCGTCCCTTGACGCGGTAGCCGTCCCGGTCGGCCACCACCGACAGCCGCGGATCCTCGACGACCTCGGGTTCGGCCGACCCGCGCGCCTCGCCGGCGCTCGCCTTCCGTGCGCGGTTGCGGGCGAGCCGCTCCTGTTCGGCCTCGGCCGCGTCGTCGTCGGTGTAGCGGGTGGTGTCCTTGGCGGGTGTCAGGCCGAGCAGATCCCAGCAGTCCTTGCCGTGGGCGACGCTGCTGAGGGGGATGGCGTGGCTTCCCGTGTGCGTCCGGCCGGGGCCGTCGGACATCCAGATGTCGACCTCGGCGGCGATGCCCGCCGCGACCTCGTCGGACGGCAGGACGAAGTACTCCGCCGGGTCGCTTCCCAGATCGACGAACACCCAGAACTGCGACCCGGTGTCGTCGGTGTCGGGCAGGGCGTCCTGCCGGCGGGCCTGCCAGTCCCCGTCGATCCTGGTGCGGACACGGACGATGCAGCTGCTCCCGTCGACGCCCCACACCTGGACCGGGTTGCGCGGCAGGTGCTCGAGCTTCTCGGCGCGGCCTCCGCGCTGGATGACCTCGGAGATGAAGGCCTGGATCCCTCGACCGGCAGTGTCGTGCACTCGACTGCGTCCATTCCTGTGCTGCGCCCCGTACGCATCGGTGAGCTGTGTTGCGACGGGGTCCCGCGCCACGACTCGAGTTTCTGTACTCCAGAGTACGGGCAGGGGTTCGGCGGTAGCGGGCCGCCTCGGCCTCCGGCGGGTCGGGCCGGGTGCCGAGGCGACCTACAGCCTCCGCCGGCGAGGGGTAATTTCGCTGTCATGAGCACCACGTGGCAGGACCCGAAGGCTGTGAGCCTGATGCTCGACGACTGCGCCACCTGGGCGGTGGTCGGGCTCTCGGGCAACCCGGACCGCACCGCGTACCGGATCGCGCGGCTGCTCCAGGAGCGCGGCAAGCGGATCGTCCCCGTTCATCCGAGTGCGCCGACGGTGCTCGGCGAGCAGGGTTACGCATCCCTCGCGGACGTGCCGTTCCCGGTCGACGTCGTCGACGTGTTCCGCCGCTCGGAGTCGGCGGGCGAGTTCGCCGACCAGGCCGTCGCGATCGGCGCGAAGGGCGTGTGGTTCCAGCTCGGGGTGATCGACGAGGACGCGTTCGCGCGCACCACCGAGGCCGGGGTGGCGATGGTCATGGACACGTGCCCGGCGATCGAGTGGAACAAGCGGCGCGGCTGATGCTTGAAGGTGCGGTGCGTCCTTTGGGCTGCCCTGGCCGCCCAAAGGACGCACCGCTGCGGCGGTCGTCAGGTCGGACGGCCGGCGAGTGCCGTCGCGACGGCGCCGCCGAGCGCGACGTTGCCCCGGTAGACCTCGACGTTGACGTCGAGGCTGCGGCCGCCGGTGGCGCGGTGGAAGTGGTCGAGCAGGAACGGCGTCGTGTCCTTGCCGGCGACCCCGGCGCCCGCGGCCCGCTCCTCCGCCTCGTGCAGCACCCGCGCATGCAGTCCGGGGTCGAGCTGTGCGTCCTCCGAGACCGGATTCGCAAGCAGAACAGCGGATTTCAGGCCGAGTGCATCCCGGGCGCGGACCAGCTCGGCGACCTCGGCCGGGGAGTCGACGGAGTATTCGAGCGGGCAACCGCTGTCGCGGATGTAGAAGCCGGGGAAGCTCCGGGTGCGGTAGCCGACGACCGGAATGCTCAGCGTCTCGAGCCGCTCCAGCGTGGCCGGGATGTCGAGGATCGACTTGACGCCGGCGCTGACGACGAGGATCGGCACGGTGGACAGGGCGACCAGGTCGGCGGATTCGTCGAAGGTGCTCCGTGCGCCGCGGTGCACGCCCCCGAGCCCACCCGTCGCGAAGACCCCGACACCGGCGCGGTGCGCGAGCAGGGCCGTCGCCGCGACGGTGGTGCCGCCGGACAGCCGTCGTGCGACGGCGATCGGCAGGTCGCGCACGCTCAGCTTCGTCACCGTCTCCGCCGTCGCGAGTTCGGTGATCTCGTCGGTGGACAGCCCGACGGTGGGGACGCCGCGGAGCACGCCGACGGTGGCAGGGACGACGTCCGCCGCCCGCAACCGCGCCTCCGCCTCGAGCGCCACCTCGAGGTTGCGCGGACGCGGCAGGCCGTGGGTGAAGATCGTCGATTCCAGGGCCACCACCGGGCGGCGGGCCGCGACGGCGGCGCGCACCTCGTCGGATATCCGGCTCACCGGGTCCATGCGGCTCCTCTCGTCGCCTGCAGCGTACCGGCGGGGCGCCGAGGGTCCGGTCACCTCAGAGCAGTTCGCCGATTCCGCACACCGGCAAGTGGATCCACCCCTCCCGGACCGCGACGGGGTGCTGCGCCGCATCGGGCCGGACGGTTCTGCCGAGGGCGGCCGCGCGGGCGACGAGGCCGGCGACGACCGCATCGAACGCGTCGTCGGAGTCGACGCACAGGTCCCGGAAGCCGCCGAGCGTCAGTCCCGGCAGGGCCCCTTCCAGCACAGCCACCGATGCGGCGCGCACCTCGCGGTTCTTCGCGCTCTTGTACCCCTTGAACGGCAGTCCCCAACCCTGCAGCGCGGCAGCGGGATACGCCTCCACCACCGCACCGTCGACGCGGTCGACCTCCACTCCGACGGCATCGAGTTCCGCGAGCAGGCCCGCACACCGGAGCGCCACGTGGGCGATGAGATCCGCGGACACGCTCAGCGGGACGATCCCCGTCCGGGCATGCACCACGCGGTCGGTCGATCGTCGCACCAGCGGGAGTCGTCCGGGCCGGCTGCTCAGGGCGCGTTCGCGCGAGTACTCGAGGCGGTGGTGCGCGCCGAGGAACTCGACGAACGCGTCGGGCCATCCGAAGGGCGCGTCGATCCCGCTGCGGTCTGCTGCGACGATCGCGGCCACGATCTCCGGGTCGGTCGCGCCGAGCCGCAGCGCCTGCACCGTCGCGGTGCCGTGCTCCCACGCGAGGGTGGCGACCGCCGTCTTCGCCGGTTCGGCCGCGAGATCGACACCTACCGTCTTCACGAACGTCACGGTATCCGCTGCCCGTCCCCGGAGCTTGCATCCGTACTGCGCACCGTGCATCCCCTCTGTCCCGCCACAACGGGTGCAAGCACGCCACAGGGAGTGCAAGCCGCCGGTACATCATCAGGCGCGCACAGCCGTGGACTACGTTCCGCATCCGTGCCACGGTGGAGGCGGATATCTCTTCCAGGAGGTGCAACACCATGGAGCACACCCAGCAGAACAGCGCCGCCCAGGAATGCCCGGACTGCCATGCGCTCGCCGCGGACCTCGCGGCGCACAAGCAATGGCACTCCCGGGTCGTTCACGACCTGGCTCTCGCCGTCGAGAAGGAAGTGGATCGACGGACCCGGACACCCTGACCGGGACCGCTCCCCGGTCCGGTTGCGTCAGCGGAAGGCGTCGCCCTTCGTCGTGAGCGCCCTGACCCGTTCGACGATCCTGTCCTGCAGCTTCTTCGGCGTGCGCCAGCGCATGGCGAGGCGGTCGTGGTCCATCGCGTGCTCGGCGACGATGTCCTCGAGCTGCTCGACATCGAGGGGCGCCAGCTTCTCGCGCAGGCCGGCCTCGCCGCCGTCACGGAACGGAACGAAGGGCCCCGGGGCACGTTTGCCGCACCCCCAGCGCCCTCGCCACTCGCTCGCTCGGCAAGGCACACCGGGACCCGGACGAATCCGGCGCCGGGCACCCGCGCACCCCCTAGATTCGAGGCAGTCGGCGACGGGAGGCCGCGTGCGCGAGGGACGGTGGTGGCGCTGGTGGCCGCTCGCGGCCGCGGCGGCGCTCGTCGTGCTGCTCGCGGTGACGAACGCGGTTCCGACGTGGCCGGGGCTGATCCACCTGGTGGCGTTGCCCCCGCTGGACCAGTTCGCCGACCTGCGACTTCTGCTGTCGCGGGCGCCGTCGTGGCCGGTGTTCCTGATGTTGCTCGCCGCCGTGTCCGCGGCGCGGGTCGCGCTCATGGCGTGGCTGCTGGGCGGTCTCGATGCCCGCCGCCTGCGGTTCGCGGCCCTGTTCTACGCGGTCGCGTTCGGGCCGGTGCTGCTGGCGGCATTCGCCGACGCCACCGCCTACGCCGTCCTGTACTCCCGGCTGTTCTGGCCGGCCGTCGCCCTGGTCGGGGTGCTGGTGCTGACGCTCGGTCCGGTTCCGTGGCAGGGCACCGTACGGCTGCGGGAGGCGCTCGCACTGACCCGGCGGCGGGGGCTGCGCGTCGAGGTGACGCTGCCGTACTGCGCAGTGGTCCTGGCGCTCGGTGCGGTGGCCGAACGGGTCCCTGTCCTGACGGTGCCGCTCGTCCCGGTCTCGGCCGTCACGACGGGCCTGGCGATCCGGGCGATGCACCGCCCGGCACTGCGCCGGCCGGGGACGGCCGTGAGCGCGTTCGTCGCGGCGCTGGTCGCCGCATCGATCGCGTTCGTCGCGACCCGCGGGTACGACGAGCCGGAACCCGGCCCGCCGCAACCGGGTTCGCTGCTGATCCTGTCGGGGATCAACTCGGCGTCGGGGCGGGGCGCGATCCACGCGACGGACGTACACCGTCTCGGCTACCGCTGCGAGCAGGTGTACTACTTCTCGTATGCCGGGCCGGGCGACGGGCAGCCGCAGCGGGACGCGACGTGCCCGATCCGCACGGGCGCCCCCTACGGACCGAGCGACACCCAGCGCCCGTTCCAGGAACAGGTCGATCTGTTCGTCGAGCAGGCGTCCGGGCTGCCTCGTCCGCTGGTGGTGGCCGCGCATTCGCACGCGGTGTGGGTGGTGTGGGAGGCCGTCGTCACCGGGCGGGCCGACGTCGACGCCCTGCTGCTCGTCGGCCCGTTCCCGAGCACCCCGACCGGCTACCCTCCGCCCGGCGTGAACGCCCCCGGCCGCGTCTTCGCCGACCTGCTGCGCCTCGCCGCACCGGCCACCGACCTCGTCCGGTTCCACTTCGATCCGGAGACCCCGGCCGCCCGGGACCTGCTCGGCACGGCAGGTGCCGCGGAGTCCGTCCTCGCTCGGCCGCTGCCTGGGGCGGTGCGCGCCTCGAGCCTGCCCTCGGCCACCGATCTGCCGCTGATGCCGGACGGCCGGGAGCTCGACGTGGAGCGCAACGAGTGTCCCGCCCGCGTCGCCCACCCGTACCTGCCCAAGTCGGCGGCCTTCGAGGACGCCGCCATCCGGTTCCTGAACGGCCGGCCTCCCCCACCGTGCCCGCCGTGGCGGGACTGGGGTGCCGTGCTCGTGCGGCCGTTCGGGGTGCCGGCCGGGCAGGCGCTGCGCTGATCCCGAATTCCCCCGCGACGATCGCCGCCGAGGGGGATATTCGGAGGAGGCCACCACCGGTCCCGAACAACGGCATCGCCGGACGCAGCGCGGTGCTCACGACCAACGACCGCCACGACGAACGACTGCCACGACGAACGACTGCGGAGTACCCATGACACTGCTTCCCCGCCCCGGTCTGTCGGCGATCGTGACGGTTGCCGCCGCCGCACTCCTGTCCGTGTCGATGCCACCGAACGCCCCGGCCTTCGCGCCCGACGTCCACGGGACGATTCTGCGGGCAGCGCTGCCGCCGGCCCCCGGCGACGGGGGCGTCGACGACCTGGCACTCGCCGAGATCACCGGAAGCCTCCTCACCGGCACCGGCAACGAAGGCAGCGACCTGTTCCAGGGCGACGCCTTCCGGCACTTCGACAACGCCGCGGGGCCGGCGGACGTCTGCGACCGTGCCCGGGACGCGTGGAACTTCTTCGTGCCCGCCGTGATCGCCGGCGCGCAACCCGCCGGACCACCGGAGTTCCGCACCTCCGTGAACGGCTTCGGAGCCCGCAGCGCCTTCGGCGGCCTGACGCACGCCCTCGCCGACTTCTACTCCCACTCGAACTGGGTCGAGCTGGCCGTCGCCGCGAACCGGGCCCCGGGGCTCGCTCCGCTCTTCCCGACGTGCGATCCCGCCGCTCTTCCGGCCGGCCTGCACACCGGGTTCTTCGAGCTGACCCCGGCCAACGGTCTCGACGGCTGCCCGAGCGGTCCGCCCGCTCCCCCGGCCGGGTCGTCCGTCCCGCCGAGCGAGGGCCCGCCCGCCCCGCCCGCCTCGTTCGAGGAGTGTCACCTGACCCTGAACAAGGACGATCCGGGCACGCTCCGCGGCCGTGAGCCGGTCCCCGGACAGGACGGGACGACGTACCACCAGCTCGCGGTGCAACTCGCCGTCGAACACACCACCGCGCTGTACCGGGAGGTCCGTGGTCTCGTCGCCGGTTCCGTCCCCGGCGGTGTCGACGGAGAGTGCGTCACCGACAATCTGTTCCAGGCCGCGCGATTCGCGCCCTGTGCGGTCCCGGCGCCCACTTCCGTTTTCCCCGAACGTATTTCGGTACAGCCAGTCGGCGTTGCGCCGAGTCCGCCGGCATAGGGGCGAGACCGGCCGCACCGGGGCGGGGCCCCGGCCTCCGCCTTTCACCTCATCGCTGCCACCGCGGCCGGGGTGAGACCGTCCAAGCCGGGCAGCACCAGCCCGGCGAGGGCGAGCGCATCCGGGTCGGGTGGGTACCGGGGATGGGGAATCGCGATCACCCGCATGCCGGCCGCCGCCGCCGACCGCAGCCCATTGCTGGAATCCTCCACCGCCGCACACCGAGCCGGGTTCGTCCCGAGTCGCTCGGCCACCGTCAGGTAGATGTCGGGGGCCGGCTTCCCCCGCGCCACACCCTCGGTGGACAGCGCCACCGCGAACGCATCCCCCAGCGCTGCGGCGTCGAGCACGGCCTCGATCAGCGCCTGCGGGGACGAGCTGGCCAGCCCGAGCGGCCACCGCGCCGCCATCGCGCGCACCGCCTCGACCGCACCGGGAATCAGCGGCAACCGCTCGGCGTAGCGGGCGCCCATGCGCTCGATGACCAGCGCCGCCACGTCGTCGGGTGGCAGGCCGACACCGAGACCCTCACTGAGATACCTCGCCCACTCCGGGGTACTCATGCCCATCAACCGGCTCTGCGCATCGTCGGTCCAGCGGCCCCCGTGCTCGGCCACGACCTGCCGACGCACCTGCTCCCACAGCGGTTCGGAGTCGACCAGCACCCCGTCCAGGTCGAACACCACCGCTTCCACACCACCGTTGTCGGACACAGGACCAGTCTCGGCCACACCGCCCGCCGGCAGGACACCGACACGCAGACGAGCGGCACGACCGGCCCCTCGCCGCAGATGGGCCCGCGATCCCCGAACCCGCCGAGTGCCGGACACCCGAGGTGTTGTGCGCGCAGAATCGGATCCGACATGACGTCGCGGCGGGAGGAGCCCCGTGGACATCGGAGTGGTATTCCAGTGCAACCCGCCGGCGGCGCGGGTCGTGGAGCTGGCCCGGCAGGCGGAGACACACGGCTTCTCCCACGTGTGGACGTTCGACTCGCACCTGCTGTGGCAGGAGCCGTACGTCGTCCACAGCATGATCCTCGCCGCGACGCGCACCGTGACGGTGGGGCCGATGGTGACCAATCCGGCGACCCGCGACTGGACGGTCACGGCCTCGACCTTCGCCACGCTCAACGGCATGTTCGGCAACCGCACCGTCTGTGGGATCGGCCGGGGCGATTCGGCGGTGCGCACCCTCGGCGGCGCGCCGGCGACGCTGGCGACGCTCCGCGACGCGATCGAGGTCATCCGTGAGCTCGGCAACGGCCGTGAGGCCCGGGTGCGGGACGTGACAGTGCGCTTCCCGTGGGCAGAGACGTCGGCGCTCGAGGTGTGGGTGGCCGGGTACGGGCCGAAGGCGCTCGATCTGATCGGCCGGGTGGCCGACGGATTCATCCTGCAACTCGCGGATCCGGAGATCGCGAGGTGGACGATCCTGCGGGTCCGCGCGGCCGCCGAGGCGGCCGGTCGCGACCCGGCGGCGGTGACGATCTGCGCGGCGGCACCCGCCTATGTGACGGACGGATCCGCCGCGGCCCTCACGCATGCCCGCGAGCAGTGCCGCTGGTTCGGTGGGATGGTCGGGAATCACGCCGCGGACCTGGTGGCGCGGTACGGCACCGACAGCGACGTGCCGGAGGCGCTCACCCGCTACGTCGCCGGGCGTTCCGGGTACGACTACAACGAGCACGGCCGCGCCGGGAACCCGCACGCGGAGTTCGTGGCCGACGAGATCGTCGACCGCTTCTGCATCGTCGGCGACGCGGAGGAGCATCTGAACCGGCTGAGGGAACTCGAGGAGATCGGGGTGGACCAGTTCGCCGTGTACCTGCAGCACGACGCGAAGACGTCGACCCTCGAGGCATACGGGGAGACCGTGATCCCGGGGCTCGCGCCGCGGCCGGCCGCGACGACCGCCCAGCCGGCCGGCGAGCGAGTGAACCGTTCGCCCGGATAGCCGGCACGTCCGCTCATTGCGAGCGTCGCTCGGCTTCTGCGGATCACGCGATCGGCGCCGCATCGGCGCGTATCGTTCTCCGATGTATGCACGTCGTGAGGGGGACGACCGTGAGCGAAACCGTAGGGCTGGTGGTGTCCGGCGCGGGCGCCCGGGGGGCGTACGAGGCCGGGGCGATCGCATCGCTGCTGCCCCACCTGCCGCGGTCGGAGCGCCCGCCGATTCTGGTGGGAACCAGCGCCGGCGCGCTGAACGTCGTCGGATTGGCCGCCTTCGCCGGGGACGGGTACAAGTCCGCCACCCACAAGATCGTGAGCCTGTGGTCGACGGTGGGACTGGACGACGTCTTCGGGCCCGTCGGCACGCTGGTCGGCACCGGCCTGCGTTACCTCGGTCAGGCCGCCGGTCTGGACGTCACGCTGCCGAGCCTTCTCGACACCGAGCGCATGCGCGACCTGCTGACATCTCTCATCTGCTGGGAGGACCTGCACGCCAACATCCGCAGCGGGGCCATCGGGGCGGTCGCGGTGACGGCGACCTCCGTCGCCACCCGCGGCACCGTGGTCTTCGTCGAGAAACACCCGTCGGTGCCGCTGCCCGACTACGACGAACAACGCAACATCACCTACGTCGAGACGGAACTGTCCGTCGAGCACGTACTGGCCTCGGCGGCGGTGCCGGTGCTGTTCCGGCCCGTCCGGGTCACCGAACCGGCGGCGTGGGCGGGCTGGTACGTCGACGGTGGTCTGCAGCTCAACACCCCGCTGAAGCCGGCCCTCGCCCTCGGCGCGGACACCCTCGGAGTCGTCGCGACCCAGCCGCGGCACTGGATCGAACAGCCTGCCGCCGATCTCGCGCCCGGCGACGACGAGCCACCCGACGTGTTCGGTGCCGCCGCACTCGTCCTGCGCGCCGTCCTCTCGGACCGCATGATCGAAGACCTGCACCAGCTCGAGGTCCGCAACGACCGGCTGATGAGCATCCGCGCAGCCGGAGTGGACAGCGCGGACGTGACCTCGGATCGGGAGATCGAGGTGCGGTTCGCGGGCCCGTCGCTCGAGCAGGCATACGACCTCGGCCGGCTCGCCTACGACATCTACAGCGAGAAGGGCGCGGGGGTGGGCGGCCTGCGCCACCCCTGGCTGTCGGTGCTGGGCCGCCTCGTGGGAGGGACCCGCGAGGACCACGGCGACCTGCTGAGCTTCCTGCTCTTCGACCCGGACTTCACCTCCGCCGCAGCCGAACTCGGACTCGCGGCGTTGCACCGGTTGGCATCCCGCGAACAAGCACCTCGGACGTCGTCGTAGGTGGGACCCTACGTCTTCAAGCGCCGAATCGGCGGTCGAGCACATACGCCTCTCCCGCCCGCACGAACACCAGTTGCAGTGCGCCCACCCGTTCCCCAGCGGCTCGGGTAAGCAGCTCCGCGTACAGGGTGAGCTGGGTCCAGTACGCTTCGAGCGTCTCATGCGTCACGGCAACGTCGGTCTTGTAGTCGACGATCACCAGAGTTCCGTCGTCCTCGCGATAGACGAGGTCCGCGATGCCTTCGACGACGGTGTCCGAATCGGCTGGCACGCCCGCGAGCGGCAGTTCGCGCCAGTGTTCGCGGGTGGCGGCTCGTCGCACAGGCGCACAGGTCAGGGCCGCCCGAACGAGGGCAACGAACCGGTCCAGGTCCCGCACGCCGGTTGCCACCGCAACCGCGGCGGCACTCGCATCCGATTCGTCCGTCGGGGCACGCAGGTCGACGGATTCGAGCGCGGCATGCAGAGCGATGCCGAGATCCGTGCCGCTCTCGAGCACTCCGGTGGCCGGTGGGACGACCTCCGGGCCGACGGGCGGTGGGACCAGGGCACGACAGGCGGCGGCGAGCGTGGCGACCGGCTCGGGTGGGTCGTGCGCGAGGCGAGTGGCGGAGACGGATGCCGGTAGCCCCGACGTCGCCTCCACCTGGTCGCTCTCGTCCTCCCACTGCTGCCAGCTGACACCGTGGTCGGCTGCGGTGGCGCCGTCGTGCTGTTCGGCGACGGGCTCGATCAGCTCGGGTGTCCGATCGGGGTGTCCCTCGATCCCAGCGGCGAGCAGAGCGCCCCAGCCGTCCCGGGCAGACCGGTATCCGGAGACGGCGAGCAGGCTCTCGGCGCGAGTGCATGCGACGTACAGCAACCGGATGCGCTCGGCGCGGATGTGCCGGCGTTCGACGTCGGCCAGCTCCTGGTAGCCGGGCGCGCAAACTGCCTTGGAAAGCCGCAGGCGCACACGACCGTGCTCGTCCCACAGGGCGGCCTCGTCGACCGCGCGGAATCCGCTGCTCATCCCTGCCACGACGACCATCGGGAACTGCAGCCCCTTGGCGGCGTGCATGGTCATGATGCGTACGGCGTTGACCCCGACCTCCGGCAGGACCGCTTCGGTGACGCGAGCGTCCTCCTCCTGTTGCGTTGCAGCCCACGCCAAGTAGCCGCGCAGGTCACCGCGCTCGGCGTCGTACCAGGCGTAGGCCTGGTCGATGACGAAGCGCAGCCGCCGCCACACATCCCGGTGCCGCGGCGAACCCATGGAGACCTCGAACACACGCCGCTCGTCGGCGAGGCGGGCGAGCAGGCTTCCCGGATCGGTGTGGGACAGATCCCGGCGCACCGTCCGCAGATACCTCAGCGCCTCGGCGACCGGCGAGTCCTCCTGCCCCAGCGGTGGTTCCGCGCCGAGGTACCACTGACCGCCGGCCTTCTTCCAGCGCAACAGGTCGTCGTCGCCGCAACCGAACAGCGGAGTACGCAGTGTGGCCACGAGTACGGCCTCGTCCGCGGTATGGGTAAGCGCGCGGGCGGTGAGCAGCAGGTCGTGGACATCCTGGGTCGAGTACACCAGTGAGGACGCCTCGGCGCGGAACTCGATCCCTGCGCGGTCGAGCGCGTCTTCCAGGAACGGCAGACAGGTTCGGGCCGGGATGAGGACGCAGATGTCGCTCTCCCGGACCGGCTCGTGACAATAGTCGCCGTCGCGGCCGGTCTCCTTGCACCAGCCGCGCCTGAGAGCGGTGGCGACGACGCGGGCGACATCGCGGGCCTCGGCCCCGCGTACTGTATCGGCGGTCGGTTTCTCGTCGAGGTCTTCGGTCGCAAACACGAACGGCAAGGGGCCCTGTGAGGTGTCCCACTCCGCTCGACCCGGCGCCGGGTCGAGCGGGGTGTACCCGGGCTGGAGGTGTCCGTCCGACACGATCAGGCGTCCGAAGACGTCGTTGACCCAGTCGAGGACCGGGCGGGTGGAGCGGAAGTTGGTGGTCAGTGACACCACCTGGTCGGCCTCGTCGCGGGCGGCCATATAGGTGGCGATATCGGCGCGCCGGAAGCGATAGATGGACTGCTTGGGATCCCCGACGGTGAACAGCCGGCCCGTTCGGTCGGGGCCGGCGACGATGCGCCGGGCGATGTCGAGTTGCAGTGGATCGGTGTCCTGGAACTCGTCGAGCAGGATCCGCTGGTAGTTCTCGTGCAGCGCCGCCCGCACGCCTGGATCCTCGAGAATGTCCCGCGCATGGATCAGCAGATCGTGGAACTCGAGCTCACCGCTGCGGCGACGAGCACGGGCCTCGTCGAGGACGATGCGGATGATCTCGCCGCCGACGATCTCGAGGGCGGCCGCGTGGAAGCGCTCGCACTCCTCACGTGCGACCGTACCCAGCTGCTTCAGTTCCTCCCTGAGTTCCCGGACCCGGTTCGTGCCCCCCAGCCAGTTCTTTCCCGCCCCGCCGGTCCCGACCCCGGGGCATCCGGCCGCTACGGCCGCCCACTCGTCGTCGCGAGCCGCGGCGAGACACGACCGCCACTCGCGGACCTTGTCGAGTTGTGCGGCGAACCTGTCGGTGCGGTCGGTGCAGTCGGCGAGGGCGTCGAGGAGCACGTCGGCGCGTCGCAGGATCAAGTCGATATCGGGGACCGGCAACGCGACGGGCGGGTCGACGGGCGTGAGCCGGTCCCAGTGCCGGTCGAGGCGGTCTGCGAGGTCGCGGAACCGGTCGAACGTGACGTCGGCGGCGACGAGGACTCGGGTGGCCTGCCCCACCTGATTCTCCTGTATCGGGAACAGCGCGGCGCGGATGCGTTGCCACCGTCGCTCGAACGCCAGGTGGGAGCCCATCGCGTCGACGACCCGGACGCGCAGGGGCACGCCCGCGTCGAGCGGATGCTCCGCGACGAGGCGTGCCGCGAACGAATGCAGGGTGCCGATCGCAGCGGTGTCGACCTGAGCGAGCGCCGCCTTCTGCCGCTCCGATTCGGGACTCTCCGCCAGGCGCGCCCGCACGCGCTCCCGCAGCTCGGCAGCGGCCTTTTCCGTGAAAGTGATCGCGGCGATGCGGTCGAGTTCGGCCCCGTCGTGCAGGACGAGGTGACAGATGCGTCCGACGAGGGCGTACGTCTTGCCGCTCCCGGCACCCGCCTCGACAAAGAGATTCGCTTCGGTGTCGTTCTCGATGCGTTCGCGCTCGCATCGGTCACGAAGGTCCTCGCCTACTGCCGTCACATTGCCTCGCTCTCGTCGGCGTGGACGGCGGCGAACTCCGCGAGCTGCGGGTCGTCACGCAGAACTTGCCACCAACGCTGCATACCGAGCCGTCCGATCACATTCGTTGTGTAGCAGTACCGCTTGCCGGGACGGGGTGGGAACTGACCGGCCGAAATCGCACGGTGCACGAATGCGAGGTCGTCTCGCACCGTAGCGAACACGTCGCCGGTCATCGTGTAGCCGATAGCCGCGAAACGGTAGCGCTCGGTGATGAACCAGTAGCGGACCTCGACCGGGTCGTCGACGTCGGCCGTCGCCCGCGCAAACACGCCGTAGACCGGAAGCTGGTAGCGGGTGCGCCCGGCGGTGGGGGCGTCAGCCGTCAGGGACTCGTAGTCGCCCGTGCCGCCGGTCTTGTAGTCGGTGACCCGAAGGCGCCCCTGCCGGTGCCGGTCGATGCGGTCCACCGTCCCTCTGAACATCAGCGTTGCGGCACCGATGTCGAACTCGACAGGTCGGTCCGCTCCGCCGAACTCGATCTCCGTGCCGATGGGCGCCCAACCGTCGGCTCGGTCCTCGGCGTCGTGGTCGTGCCACGATTCCAAATCGTGCCGGATGGCCGCGCTGTCGCGTTCCCACAACTGCGGCAGCCAGCCGGGTGCGGCGGCACGGGCCTTGCACAGCTCATGCTCCGCGATCTCGCGCAACCGCGTGCGTCCGCCGTCGGATCCCGAGATACGCTCGGCCACATATCTGTTCAGGATCTCGTGGATGAGGCTGCCGCGGGTGAGCGGGTCGATTCCGATCACCTCGTCCGGATCTTCGAGATGTTCGGCGTGCAGGATCTTCCGGATGAAGAACACGTACGGGCTCGTCACCCACGCCTCCAGGCTGGTCGGCGCGATCGGCTCGTCGAACACGCCGAGAAGGTCGGCAGCGGACGCCAGGTTGCCGTTGAACCGAGTGAACCTGCCCCACAGCCGGTCGCTGCGCATCTGCATTCCACGCTCGACGACGGCGTCGTCGAGCAGACCGGAGCGACGGGATGCCGGGACCGCGGCGAGGGCGCGCAGCCGCCATTCGGTTGCCGACGCTGCGCCGGTGCCGATCCGGGGGTCGGAGTTCTGTGTCGCGGCGTCGAACGACGGCACGATCACGACGTGGTCACACCTGTCCGTGTCCTTCGCCCAGCTCGTGGTGCCGACCCGGATACCCGTGAGGGCGTCCAGGGTAGGCAGCACCCAGCGCGAGGGCACCCGCTCTCCCCCGCCGCGCAGGCTGCCGCGAGGAAAGGTGAGCACGCGGTGGTGGCGTCCCGCTGCGACGGTCCGGAGGAACTGTCGATACTGCACCTCGAGCCGGTCGGACTGCCCGAACCCGGTGACCGCATCGGGCAACAGCGGGTCGTCGCGGCGGACGAACGGCAGTAGTCCTTCGGCTCCGCCGACGACGATGCTCACATCGAGGCTGCGTCCGCTGCCGATGGGAATCGGACCCACCGTGACTCCCGCCCCGCCCGTGCCCACAGTTCGGCGGTGTGCCTGCACCCGCACGGCGACCGCGCCGACGATGCGTTCCGGGGAGGGCGGCGGGGCGATGCTGTCGAGATCGCCCAGGCCGGTTGCGATGTGGTGGAGGACTGCCAGGTCGTCAGGGTCTCCGGCGGTCGGTCGGAAGTAGCGTCCGAGCAGGCCGGTGAGCCCCGTCGCCACATCTGACCACGTGTCCGCGCCAACTACGGCAGCGAGGTCTCCGCGCAACGCATCGATCAGCCCCCGCAACTGCTCCGCGGTCCGAAACAGGGGGCTCGCCGATTCGACGGTGGTCAGCTTGTGCCAGTCGTCGCCGGCGACGATCGGCATCTCATGGCACGTGAGCAGTTCGGCGAGACGGACGCCGAGGACGCCACCCCTGTCGTCGCGCCAGTACACGGCCTGCTCGGCGAGGATGGCGAGCAGTGCTCGACGCGGCATGGCGTCGAGGTCGAGTTGCAGCAACCGCAGCAGACTGCGCGCGGCCGCCCGATCACCGACGGACCGGTGCTCGGGGCCGTGGAACCCGATGCCGGCCCGTCCGAAATGCTCGTGCAGTAGGACCAGGTACGGATCCTCGGCCGCATAGAACACGCCGATGCGGTGCCCCGGAACACCGTTCGAAAGATGCCGCCGGACGAGCCGGGTGACCGCTCGGATTTCGTCGTCGGAGTCGGACGCATGAACGACCAGGGTGCCGGGCGGGGCAGCTTCATCCTCGACGTCGACGGTGACGGTGCGGTCCCGCAGGTGTTCGAGGAACAGCCGCGCCGCCGGGTCCTCCTCACACGGCAGGAAGACAACGATCGCGCCGGCCTCGCCGAGACGCTCGCGCGCAGCCGTGTATGCCTCGTGCTGCACGTGGAACCGGTGAGCGTGGGCGGCGATGCAGCGCCGGTGGATGCGGAACACCCCGTCTACCAGCGGGTTCGCGTCCTCCGGGCACGGAACGTCGAGGGCGCACAACTGCCACGACGCGTGCGCGAGCGATTCCGCGGTCGCGGACTGGTCGGCGACATCGGCGAACACTCCGGGATCGTCCAGAAGCGCTTTCTGCACGGCGGCCTCGAGCAGCGGATAGCGCAACGGCGCGCGTGGGGCGAGTGCCGGCCGGGCCAGGTGCTCGACGAACTGCTCCAGCGTGCGCACGTGGGTGTTGGCGAGCCCGCCGGTGCGCGCGAGATGGGCGGTGACGTCGCGGCCGACGCCGCGCCCGGGGACGACAACCGTCACCGGCGCGAGTGGCCGCCCCGCCTTGGCGTCGGCGACGGCGGCCGAGAGCCGGTCGTACGCGTCGATGATCACGATCCCATCATGACCGCCCCGTGGGACACGGGTCGTCCGAATCGGTCGACGCACTCTGGGGAAGATGGAACCCGGCAGGATATCCACTACCCCTCGGCTGTCCCGTCGGGGAAACCGCCCCATGCCGAGAGGGCGGTATCTCCCTCCTTCCGGCGGACGGCCGTCGGTTTTCAGACGTTCGACCCATCGACCGGGATGCGACCGTTGCTCGGTCGAGACGAGTACGGATCCGGTTGCTGGACGGCCATTTCGATGTCGCATGCACCGAGACCGACGTCGTATGTCGTCGCCGTGCCGTCCACCGGTCCGGGTTGCCACGGCCACCATGCGCGCAGGCGGCCGTTGGACCCGGCGAGTGGCACACGTAGTCGGGTGCTTCCGTCCTCCCACTCGGACAGAGTCTCCACGTCGCCGCGCGCCAGAGCCTCGAAATCCGGCACGATCTCGATATCGTCGACGACGATCAAAGCGGTGGAAGGTGTTCGGTCGGAGATCCGCAGTTCGACCGTAGCCGGCTCCGCGTCGCCCGTGCCGACGACATGGACGGCCCACCGTTCACTCCCTTTGACCGCCTCGAGTTGGTGCCCCGCGAACCCGCTGACATCTGTGACCCGGTATCCATCAGCCTCGAGGAATCGGCTCGCGGCTTCGAGTGCATGACCCTGTATCGCGGCGCGATACTGCGGGATCAAGTCCCGGACGACGGAGCGCTTCCGGAGTACCTTCGATGCACCCGAAGTCAGAGTCGCGAGCTCAGGCAACCGGGGAAGAACTCCCAGCAGTGGAGTCGGGAACCACGCTATCGCATAAGGACGTGGCTTCCTGATCTCGCGTTTCTTGTTCTTCACGAATGGGACAGCGAGCGGGCCTTGTGAATCGTCCGAGCTCTCCGACTCTTGGACGGCGAGGACGGTCTTGCTCGCGCGGCGTACGTCGGCAAGGGTCACCGGCTCGGGAAGTTCCCTTTGCCAGGACAACGGAACGAACAATCGGCTGCGACTGATGTCGAGTGATTCGGCCTCGGAGTCACCGGGCTCCGGCCTCGGGGTGATGGACTCGGCGTCATCATTCGTCGCGGTGTAATACAGGGCAGGGTGGTCGACCACCACAGACCACCCCCAGATGCCGGACGGGGCGTCGTCGCCGCACCACCAGTGCAACACCACGTCGCCGGGCAGCATGCGCTGGGCAAGCGCTGCGGAGGCGCACACCTTCCCCTCCTCCTCGAAGTAGGGAACGTCGATGGTCTCACCGAGGGTGTCCCATTCGTGGTCGGTTGTCTCCATCCACACCACCGGACCCGAGGACAGCGGAGTAGAGGGCCGACCGGGTTCCAGCGGTCCAGGTGTCTGGGGTTCTCGTCGCACGGTATGGCCCTGCACGTCGGACCGCGCTCCGTCTGCAGTAATGACCGAGTGCCGGACGTACGGACCCCACGCGGAGTCGACGAGTTCGGCGCGGTACTCGCCGATCACGAGTTCGTCGTCCCCCGCCGGCTCTCGTGGAAGGGTGCGGGCGCGGACCCGCTCCCGGGGACGGGGTCGGCGACGGGCCGAGAGCAGACCACCGTCCCCGGCAACTGGGCCGCCGTCCTCGGACCAGAGGAACCCGCACTGGGCGCACGAGTATTCGGGCATCCCGGTGCCCACAGGGATCACGCAGCCCATGGCCGCCACACCGGGAGGCGGCGGTCCCGGTGGCATTCCCCAAAGACACAGATCTGTGCGCCGGGCTCGACAAGCCGGGCAGCGCGGGCGGCGGGAGTACATCAGATCCTCGACGGACGGACCGAACGGCTGATGCAAAGTACTGTGGCAGCTTTCGCACACCCATGCTGCCTGCGCAGCTCGACCGAGTGGCTCGGCTCTTGTAGAAGTCCAGGCATCGACGCCATCCCGACCGGGGTCGTACCAGTGGAGTTCGAAACCATCGGGTCCGCTCCCGCCACTGGTGTCGCCAGCCATTTCACCGCAGCACAGGCATTCGCCGGGGTGGCCGTAGGCGCTGTCGGATTGCTGTGGCGCCTGCGCGCAGCCGGTCGTGTCGGTGACCTGCCAGGGTGTCGGCTCGTGCCGCTCTCGATCGATAGCTTCGAGCAGGCGCTGGGCATATCCGTCGCCCAGGGTCACCGGAGGCGCGGGGAACGGTTCCCGCATCCGGAGTTCGAGGGCCCGGACCGAGATCCCATCTGTAAAGGGAAAGTCGTAGGTCTCCGTGCCGATGAAGTCGTCCTCCGATCCGGTCGTGAGGACCTCGACGTTGAGTATTGCGAGTTCCCGCGCGGATACCACGACCACGAGTGTGTCGTCAGCGGAATACTTGTCAGGCATGCCCCAGTGCAGATCCCTGATGTCCGCGTCGTCGTCGGGCCCATAGCAAGCCAGAGCCTGCCTCCATGGGGTCAACAGACACAGGTGCGTTCTGGGTCCTGGTTCGCTGTGCGGCATGCAGCACAGAGTTCCCGAAGTGCGTGAACCGAAACCTGCGTCCTCACTCCACGTGGGATGCGATCGTATGCAGCATCTTCCGCCCCATGACGAACGTGATCGGTTCCATCAGCGTCGGGCCGAACGCGAGCCGGCTCCCGAGCGACGAACCGTAGCGTCCCCGGCCGTGTTCGAGGAGGCGGGTGCCCCCGCCGGGGCCGGACGCAGGTGGAACGACCACAGGAATGCGTCGCCGGTCTGCTCCGTCGCGCCGTGCAGGACGAGATCGCGGTTCGGCTCGAGCACCGCGACGGTGAGCGGTGGGGCCTTGGGGTGCTGGCGGATCGGGTCGCCGACGGCGAGGTGCTGCAGGTCGGGGCGGATCGCGGTGGCATTGGTGATGCGGCAGCCGATGAGGTTCTCGAGGCCCTCGTAGCTGTAGAAGCCGCCGCGGCCCTGACCGATCTGCACGATCCACGGCCACACCCGCTCCGGCGGCGCGTCGACCGTGACAGCGCGGGTGAAGCCCCAGTCCGGGGCGGGGACCAGGTCGTCGCCCGGATACTGCGCGGCCAGTTCCCCGGCGGGGGCGCCCCAGGTGGTGCGCCACCGCCGCAGGATCCGGGTGGTGAGCAGGTGGAACGCGATGAGCAGGGCACCGCCCACCGACTCGGACAGCGAGCGCAGCCGCCCCATCAGTCTCCCGGCTTCGCCGTCAGCAGCACCTTGAGCGCACCGGTCTCGGCGGCCCGGCCGAACACGTCGTAGGCCTCCTCGAACTCGTCGAGGGAGAACCGGTGGGTGATCATCGGCGAGGTGTCGAGCTTGCCGCTGCGGACCAGGCCGATCAGCGTCGGGGTCGAGTGCGTGTCGACGAGCCCGGTGGTGATGGTGAGGTCCTTGATCCAGATGCTCTCGAGGTGCAGCGTGGCCGGCGCACCGTGGACGCCGATGTTGGCGACGTGGCCGCCCGGTCGCACCAGCTCGACGGCCTGTTCGAACGTCGCGGGCACGCCGACGGCCTCCATGGTGACGTCCGCGCCGAGACCGTCGGTCAGGTCGCGGACGACGGCGGCGACGTCGTCGCGGCCGGGGTTGAGTACCAGGTCCGCGCCGAGTTCCCGGGCCGCCTCGAGCCGACTGTCGGCGAGGTCGACCGCGACGACGTGGCTCGGGCTCAGCAGCCGGGTGGCGAGAATCGCGGCGAGACCGATGGGGCCGGCACCGACGATCACGACGACGTCGGCGGGGCGCACGCATCCGTTGAGCACGCCGACCTCGTAGGAGGTGGGCAGGATGTCCGCGAGCATGAGCATCTGCTCGTCACTCACCCCCTCGGGCACGCGGTGGGTGGAGTTGTCCGCGAACGGAACTCGCACGAGTTCGGCCTGGGTGCCGTCGATGAGGTGGCCGAGGATCCAGCCACCGCCGCCGAGGCACTGGCCGTAGCGACCCTCGCGGCAGAAGCGGCAGCGGCCGCACGAGGTGATGCACGAGACGAGGACTCGGTCGCCGGGTGCGAGGTTCTGCACGCTCGGCCCGACCTCGACGACGGTGCCGACGGCCTCGTGCCCGAGGATGCGCCCGTCGGTGACCTCAGGGACGTCGCCGCCGAGGATGTGCAGGTCGGTGCCGCAGATGGTGACCGCGTCGACGCGGACGATCGCGTCGGTGGGGTCCGTGATTCGGGGGTCGGGGACGTCCTCCCAGGAGCGTTTGCCCGGACCGTGGAACACCAGTGCCTTCATTGGTTCGGCCCTTTCGCCGATCGGTGGGTGCCGGGTCCAGCGTCTCACCCGCAGCGCCGTCGGAAAATGGCCATTGGGCCTCGAATCGGGCGGGTGGAGGTCCCACCGGGGCGGATCAGTGGCCGGCGACGATCGCGAGCCGGTCGGTGCCCGGGTTCGCCTCGACCAGGGCCTCGGGGGTGCCGTACCCGTCGACCTCGACGACGGGCGCGCGGTCGACGGTGGCGCGCACGACGGCGCCGTCGGACATGAAGACGATCAGACCCTGACCCGTGGTCTGCGGGAGGTTTTCCCACACGGTGCCGGTCAGGCCGAGGTCCCGGTTGATCGAGCTCATCAGCAGGGGCATCGAGAAGCGGTACATGCGGTCCCACGACCCCGGCGGCAGCCCGGCCCCCTCGGCGACGGAGGACAGGGAGCGGGGCTCACCGCTGAGCAACACCGTGTCGAACTCCGCTTCGAGGATCGGGTCGTCCTGCACCCGGACCGTGTCACCCGATCCGCCGCATCCGGCGAGCACGAGCACGGCAGCCGGCAGCACCGCCGTCACCAGGCCCTTCGCCATCGGCATCGTGTGCAGCACCCGGTCACCCCCCAGTCGCTTCGCTCCAGAACGCGTGAAAGCTACAGCACCGGGCGCTCGCGGAGCAGGGGCGTCGGGCCACGTCGGAACCGTCGACGAGAAGGTCTGTGACCGCTGACAATCCGGCGGTTCTACTCCCGCGCGGTGAGCTCCGCGATGTCGCCGTGCAGCTCCGACCGGAGCGAGCCCATCAGCTCCGCGGCGATCCCGAACTGATCGCCGACGAAGTGGGTGTTGTCGGCCGAGAGTTCCCGCGCTCCCGAGCGGCCGATGAGGGAGTCGATCCGCTCGTCGAGGCTGGCGGTGCGGGCCTCGACCTCGGCGGTGCGCAACTGCATCTCGGCGACGGTGAGCAGCTCGCCGATGCGTGCCAGGGCCGCCACCCGGTCCAGGAGCTGATCCCACACCGGTTCGAGGGCGGCGATGCGCGCGTCGACGGCCGCACGAGCGGACGGGGCCGCGCGGCGGGCGTCGGCGAGTTCGGCGAGCAGGCCGCGCAGCGTGACGGTGTCGACGGCGATCTGGGTCAGCTCGTCGGCGAGATCGAGCTGGGACCGCTGCACCGCGAGGTGCTCGGACCGCCACGCGGTGGAACCTTCGATGCGGTCGTAGAGGGTGCCGGCGAGGAACAGCAGGGTGTCGTACCGGTCGACGAAGTGGTCGTCGTCGTCGGGCACCTGCCGGCCGAGGGCGTCGGCGGCGCGACGTCCCGCGGCGGCCGCCGCGGTGCCGTCCGACCAGCGCGTCACGCGGTCGACGGCCACGCCGAGCACCGCACCGCGCACCTGATCGGCCATCTTCTCGGGGACGGGCGCGGGCGTGTGCTGCAGCGCCGCGAACAGGGCGTCGCGCTGGTGCGGGTCGAGGTGCACACCGTCGCGTCGTTCCCGCCGCACGGCCCGCACGCCCTGCGCGTAGTGCCGGCCGGAGACGGTGAGCGTGTAGTGGGCGTTGCGCAGCCGCTTGGCCAGTTCCCCCGCCCGGTACTCGAACACCAGCCGGGCGGCGCCGGGGCGCAGGTCGGCGGCCCGCACCGTGAGACGGGCGTGCTCGTCCGTGAGGTGCCGCAACGCACCGAAACCGCCGAGGGTCGGCAGCCCGCGCCCGATCCGGCGGCGCCGGGCCAGGATGTCGCGGGTCTCGTCGTCGAGACGGCCGGCGGCCAGGCACAGGGCGGCGGCGTCCGACAGCGGGGCGTGCCGGCCGTCGAGCCGGTGCTGCTCGCACCAGCGGCGCACCTGCGCGGCCATCCGCTCGCGGCGCTGCTCGGCCGGTTCGAACCCGACCGGGAACTGTGGGGCGTCGGACATCGGGACCTCCTCGTGGCGTCCGGACCTCTCCACTGTTCCAGAAATCCCGGTGCCGCGGCGGGGGCGCCGGTCAGGCGAGGAATTCGGCGACGGCGTCGACGGCGGCGCGCTGGGCCCGGCCCTGCCCGGCCGGGGTGCCGCCGAAGGCGATGCCGCCGGTCCACTGGGCGTCGCCGGGGAACATGCCGAGACGGATGAGGTGGCCGGCGTCGTCGACGGACAGGTGCCGGTCGCGGCCGTCGCCGCGGCGGGCGAGCAGTGCGCCCGCCATGTCGGTGGACGGCCACAGCTGGTCGTCGGTGCCGGTGATGCACAGGATCGGGGCGTCGACCTTCTCGGCCCGCAGGTGGGCGGGGCCGGGTGCGTCGCGCAGTCCCGCGCGGTAGGCGTCGGCCAGGCGCAGCAGCGACGGCCGGTGCCGGGCGACGTCGCGGCCGGCCCGCCAGGCGTTGCGGATCATCTGCGGCATCAGCGCGGAGCTCGGCAGCGGCGCCCAGGGCTGGGCCTCGCCACCGAGGGTCCACGAGGGGGTGTCCGGGATCTCACCGTCCGGGCCGAGCCCCTGCCACGCGACGGAGCTGGGACTGATCAGCACCAGCGCCCGCAGCGGCGTGCCGTCGGCGGCGACGGCGGCGAGGAGCCCCTCGGCTCCCCGGGAGATGCCCACGGCGGCGATGCTGCCGATCTCGGGGCGGCCGGCGAGGTGGCGCAGCGCGCCGGTGAAACGCTCGAGCGGCACGTCGGCGACCTCGGAGTTCTCGTCGAGCCACGAGTAGGCGAGGGCGACGTGGCCGTGCGAGGCGAGGACGGCGATGGTGGCGCGCTGGGAGTCGACGCCGCCCTCGGAGCCGCCGACGCACAGCACCGCCGGCCACCCGCGGGGCGGCGTCGGGCCGTCCGGGCGGGCCAGCAGGCCGGGGCGGCCGTCGATGTCGAGGTCCTCGACGGTCACCCCCGGCGCGGCGTCGGCGCGGATCACCGTGCGTCGCGCGGTGTGGGGGCCGTCGGTGACGGTGAGCGTGACCGGCCACCGGCCGGGCGGGGGGACGAACAGGTCGGGCACGCGGTCGGGTTCGCCGAACCGCATGTCCCACAACGGTTCGTCGACGACGTCGACACTGCCGTCGTAGGTGCGGCAGGACCGCCAGCGGGCGCCGAACATGTCGGTGCCCTCCGCGGTGACGGTGATCGTCGCGTCGGGCCGCGATCCGGCGACGGTGAGCCGGAACGGTTCGTCGTGCCGGGACTGCCGCGGTGCGACGAGGTGGACGCGGGCGGAGTCGAGGTCCGGCGGTGGTGCGGCCGGGGATTCGGGTTCGGGGTGCGGGTTCGCGGTGGCGGCGAGCGCGGAGTTCGTGTCGAACCATTTGGGGAACAGGGCCGAGACCAGCCCGGCCGCGCCCAGGACGACGAACGGGACGACCCAGTAGCCGACGACGGACAGCGCGTCGGTCTCGTCGCGGACGGTGGCGTCTCCGTCGACGATCGGTGGGATCAGCGAGGACACGGTCATCACGGCGAAGGCGGCGGCCCACATCCACGTCATCGCGGTGGTGACGTACCGGAATCCGCCGGCGGCCGCGGTCGCGGGATCGACTGTCTCGACAGCGTATTCGCGTACGAAGGGCCGTCCGGCGAGGATGCCGCCGAGGACGACGAGCAGCAGTCCGAGGTTGCCGATCGGTTGCAGCCAGCGTTCGAGGACGGCGTCGTCGAGGGTGAGTGCGGCGACGAGCAGCAGCGCGAAGACCACGACGGTGCCGACGTCGAGGGAGCGCCACGGCTTTCCGCGCATGCGCTGCACGAGCGGGCCGGCGGCGGCGAGGACGAGGGCTGCAGCCACGGCGGTGACGAACCCGGTGTTGCCGACGAGGATCCAGTACAGGATCCACGGCGCGAATCCGACGACGAGGGACATTCGCGGATTGTCTCCCGCCGCCGGGACGCGTGGGAGCTCTTCCGCGATACGCCTCAGGTCTTCACGGGTACGTAGATCACCGTGCGGATCTCCTCCGCGGGAGTGCCCGGCGGGCTCCAGTACTCCTCCCACGCGGTGCTCAGGTCGAGATCGTGGCCCTCCCGGGCGGCCCAGGCGGCGAGGGCCTCGTAGGTGTGCTCGAGCGTGTCGTAGGGACCGAGGTGGGTCTCGGTCGCGACGTCACCGGCGGGCAGGTCGACCGGGACCACGTGGCCGTCGCCGTCGACGGGGTCGGCGACCTCGAAGCCGGCGGCGCCGTCGAAGCCGTCCTCGGTGAAGTTGCGGTAGTAGGCGAAGGCCGGGCCGGACGGCGGCGTGCCCGCGCCCGCCAGGTACCGCTCGACGGCGCCGTACGCCTCGCCGATGTGTTCACCGATGTGGGCCAAGTCGGTGTGGAATTCCACGGCGGCCAGGTGCCTGGCCGGGGCGTGCACGATCTCGGGCATTCATCCTCCCCTGTCGAAGCCTGGAGTCACGATAGGCGATGCGCCGGTGGGCCCGATGTGACATCGCGTCGATGTGATCGAACCGGTGTGACATTCGGCCGCACCCGCGGGCACCCCGGGCACCCGCGAGCACCCCGGGCGGCCGTGACAATCGTCACAGCGGTTTTCCGCCCGCTCGCGCCGCCGGAGCGCGGAGGCGAGAGACCCGGCATCCGCCGGCGCGTGTCCGTTTCGACCTTTTCGAGGGGTGGATGCCGGTCCGATACTGGACAATTGGCGTAGGCGGGGGTGTTCGCGGGCCCGGCGGCACCGTGCCCGAAAAATCAACGGGCCGAATGTTACTGCCCGGTGTTACCCGACGGTATTCGTGAGCGCGGCCGAATCGAACCGAGTCCGCGCCACATTCCGGGATCGGAAAACAGCTTCCGCCAACATCTTTCACCGGTATATCCGACGAGAGCCACCGAACCCGGACCCCGAGGCCCTAAAACGTGACAAACCCTCATGTTTCCTTCATGCTGTTAGCGGAAGGATCGTCCCCACCGGGGGGCACTCGGCCGTCGACGACGACGGTCCGCGGGACGAGGCCGACCGCCTGTCCGCCGACTCCCAGGCACCCGCCGGGACAGTCGGCGCACACGTCCGCACGCATACGCCGACACGAGGAGCCGACCGATACATGTTCTTGCTCGCGTTATCAACCCGTGACGTGGGCCTCGGCATCGGTTAACTTTCTTCACTCACTGGCGAGAAGCTTCGACGAGCGTCGCACGAGCGCGCACAAACCTGGAGAACGGTGGCAACGAGTATGTTCAAACGGATCGCGGTGGTCAACCGAGGTGAGGCGGCAGTACGTCTCATCAGAGCAGTCCGGGAGCTCAACTCCGAGCACGACTACGACATCAAGACGATCGCCCTGCACACCGAGGCCGAGCGGCGGGCGATGTTCGTCCGCCAGGCCGACGAGGACGTCACCCTGCGGCCGTCCACCACGGCCGCCACCCCCTACCTCGACCATGCCGAACTCGAGCGCGCCCTCCTCGAGGCCGAGGCCGACGCCGTGTGGGTCGGCTGGGGCTTCGTCGCCGAAGATCCCGCCTTCGCCGAGGTCTGCGCCCGCCTGAACATCACCTTCATCGGCCCGTCGGCCGAGGCCATGCGCCTGCTCGGCGACAAGGTCGAGGCCAAGCTGCTCGCCGAGAAGGTCGGCGTGCCGGTCGCCCCGTGGTCGGGTGGACCGGTCGAGACCCGCGCCGACGCCCGCCGGCACGCGCAGGCCATCGGCTACCCGCTGATCATCAAGGCCCGCTCCGGCGGCGGCGGCCGCGGCATCCGCAAGGTGTACTCCGAGGACGAGCTCGAGCTCGCCCTCGAGCGCACCCAGGGCGAGGCCGAGCGCTCGTTCGGCGACCCCGTGGTGTTCATCGAGCGTCTCGTCACCGACGCCCGCCACGTCGAGGTCCAGGTCATCGCCGACGCCCACGGCAACGTCTGGGCGCCGGGCGTGCGCGACTGCTCCATCCAGCGCAAGAACCAGAAGGTCATCGAGGAGTCGGCGTCGCCGCTGCTGACCAAGGAGCAGGCCGACCACCTGCGCTCGGTCTCCGCCGACCTCGTGCGCGCCGCCGGCTACTGCGGCGCCGGCACCGTCGAGTACCTCTACCAGCCCGACCTGAAGATCTTCACCTTCCTCGAGGTCAACACCCGCCTGCAGGTCGAACACCCCATCACCGAGGCCACCACCGGCATCGACCTGGTCAAGCTGCAGATCCTCGTGGCCTCCGGGGAGACGCTGCCCGGCGACTGCCCGCCCGAGTTCGGCCACGCCGTCGAGGCCCGGCTCAACGCCGAGGACGCCGACAACGGCTTCGCCCCCGCCCCCGGCTCCGTGCAGCTGCTCAAGTTCCCGCTCGGGTCCGGCCTGCGCGTCGACACCGGCATCGCCCAGGGCGACGTCATCCCGCCGGACTACGACTCGATGGTCGCCAAGATCATCGCGTGGGGCCGCGACCGCGACGAGGCCCTGGCCCGCCTGCGCACCGCGCTGCGCGAGACCACCGTCGTCCTCGAGGGCGGCACCACCACCAAGTCGTTCCTGCTCGACCTGCTCGACCGCGACGAGGTGATCTCCGCCTCGGCCGACACCGGCTGGCTCGACCGCACCGGCGCCGGCACCGCCACCGGGCCGTCCCGGGTGGCCGACATCGCGCTGATCGCCACCGCCGTCGACGTCTACGACGCCGAGGAGACCCACGAGCGCGCCGCGTTCCTCACCTCCGCCCGCGGTGGCCGCCCCCGCGCCCGGCACTCCGTCGGCCGCAAGGTCGAGCTGAGCTACCAGGGCCAGGCGTACGAGCTGCTCGTCGGACAGGTCGGCCCGCACCGCTACCGCGTCGACGCCGGCAATGGCGAACTCGAGGTGGACGTCGACCGGCTCGGACAGTTCGAGTCCCGGCTCGTCCTGGCCGGCCGCCGCCACCACGTCGTCTCGATCGCCGGCGCCACCGGCTACCTCGTCGAGGTCGACGGCATCAGCCACCAGATCAGCCAGGACGAGGCCGGCGTCGTGCGCACCCCCGCCCCCGCCGTCGTCGTCGCCGTGCCGGTCGCGCCCGGCGACGAGGTCGAGGCAGGCCAGACCCTGGTGGTGCTCGAGTCCATGAAGATGGAGACCGCGGTGCGCGCGCCGTTCGCCGGCCGCGTCCGCGAGGTCCTCGCCGTGGTCAACTCGCAGGTCGACGCGGGCACGCCGCTCCTGCGGGTGGACCAGATCGCCGAGGAGGCCGTCACCGAGACCGTCGAGCGCGTGCAGTTCCCCGCGCCCGCCGCTGTCGTCACCGGCGACGCCGCGGCCGACGCGCTGGCCCGGCTCGACGCCCTCGAAGCGCTCGTCACCGGCTACGACGTCTCCGGCAAGCGCACCGCGACGCTGCTCGCCGAGTACGACCGGCTGCGCGGCGAGACCACCGAGAACTGCGACCTGGTGCGCGCCGAGCTGGCCCTGCTCACCACGTTCGCCGACGTGTGCGAGCTCTCGCGCAACCGCCCGACGCAGGACGAGGAGACCGGTGACGAGCGGGTGCACAGCCCCCGCGAGCACTTCCACGGCTACCTACAGTCCCTCGACGTCGAGGTCGGCGGCCTGCCCGAGAGCTTCCGGGCCCGGCTGGCGCAGGCGCTGCGGCACTACGACGTCACCGAGCTGGACCGCACCCCCGAGCTCGAGGAGGCCGTCTACCGGCTGTTCCTCGCGCAGCAGCGCATCGAGACGCAGGTTCCGGTGGTCTCGGCGCTGCTCGAGCGCTGGCTCGCGGAGACCGAGGGACCGGCGGGCATCTCGCAGGAACTCAACGAGGTCCTCGACCGGCTCATCGTCGCCACCCAGGTGCGCTTCCCCGTCATCGGCGACGCGGCCCGCAACCTGCGTTACCGCCTCTTCGAGGAGCCGGTGATCCGCAAGGTCCGCGAGCAGGTGTACGACGGGGTGCGCGGCAGCCTCGCCCACCTCGCCGACAACCCCGGCGCCGCCGACTACGCGCAGCGGGTCGAGGCCCTCGTGGCCACGCCCGAGCCGCTGATCGACCTGCTCGCGCAGCAGATCGCCCGGCCGGAGACCGTGCCGGGGCCGCTGCTCGAGGTCATCACCCGTCGCGCCTACAAGATCCGCACGCTCGAGCAGGTGCAGTCCGACGTGCGCGGGGGCCGGCAGTTCGTCACAGGCAACTTCGATCTGCGCGGCACCCGCCTGTACCTGATCTCCACCGAGGCCCGGCACGCCGAGCTCGGGGCGGCGCTGGACGTCGTCGAGGAGTCGGCGCGCACCCTGCCCGGCACCGAGAACCTGGTGATCGACCTGTATCTCGCGTGGGACGACGCGCCCGCCGACGCCGACGCGCAGGCCGCGGCGCTGCACACGGTGCTGTCCGAGCGTGCGATCACCGCCTCCGCCCGCCGGGTCACGGTGACGGTGTGCCACACCGACCGCGCCGAGGAGCACGTCTTCACGTTCCGCCCGTTCGAGACCGGGTACGCGGAGGAAACCAACATCCGCGACATGCACCCGCTCACCGGTCAGCGTCTGGACCTGTGGCGGCTGAAGAACTTCGTCGGCACCCGCCTGCCGGCAAACCCGGACTCGTACCTGTATCACATTGCGGCGAACGAGAACCCGTCCGACGAGCGGCTCATCGCGCTCGCCGAGGTGCGGGACCTGACCCCGCAGCGCGACGAGACCGGCACGATCGTGGGGCTGCCCGCGTTCGAGCGGGCCCTGTCGAGCTGCCTCGACGCCATCCGCCGGTCGCAGGCCGGGCGCGGCAAGCGCCGCCTCGACGCGAACCGCGTGGTGCTGTTCGTGTGGCCCGAGGTGGACCTGAGCATCGACGACCTCAAGCGGGTCAGCCGTGGGGCGGCCCCGCTCACCGTCGGCGCCGGCCTCGAGGAGATCACCGTCATCGGCTGGTGGCGGGAGACCGCGGACGCCGAGCCCCGCGAGGTGGCCCTGCGGTTCTCGTACCGCTCCGGCGCCGGCGTGGTGGTGCGCGTGACCGATCCGCCGAAGGAGCCGCTGCAGCCGCTCGACGAGTACACCCAGAAGGTGCAGCGCTCGCGCGCCCGCGGCACCGTGTACCCGTACGAGCTGATCCCGCTGCTCACCGGCAGGAACGGCAGCTTCGTCGAGTACGACCTCGACGAGTCCGGTGCCGTGGTGCCGGTGCAGCGCCCGTACGGCCGGAACAAGGCCGGACTCGTCGTCGGACTGGTCACCACCCCGACGCCGCGGTACCCGGAGGGCATGACCCGGGTGGCGTTGTTCGGTGATCCGACGAAGGCGCTCGGCACCGTCGCGGAGGCCGAGTGCGCGCGGGTCGTCGCCGCGATCGACCTCGCCGAGCAGCTCGGCGCGCCCGTCGAGTGGTTCGCGCTGTCCTCCGGCGCCACGATCTCGATGGAGTCCGGCACCGAGAACATGGACTGGGTGTCGCGGGCCCTGCGCCGCATCATCACCTTCACCCAGGGCGGCGGCGAGATCAACGTCGTGGTCACGGGCATCAACGTCGGCGCCCAGCCGTACTGGAACGCCGAGGCGACGATGCTCATGCACACCAAGGGCATCCTGGTGATGACCCCGGACAGCGCGATGGTGCTGACCGGCAAGCAGTCCCTCGACTACTCCGGTGGTGTCTCGGCCGAGGACAACTTCGGTATCGGCGGCTACGACCGCGTCATGGGCCCCAACGGTCAGGCGCAGTACTGGGCACCGAACCTGTCGGCGGCGGTCGAGGTGCTCTTCGGGCACTACGAGCACGCCTACCTCGCCCCGGGCGAGCGGTTCCCCCGGAAGGCCGAGACCGTCGACCCGGTCGACCGCGACGTGCGGGTGTACCCGCACGTGCATCCGTCGAGCGACTTCACGACGGTGGGCGACATCTTCTCCGCGGAGACCAACCCGGACCGCAAGAAGCCGTTCGACATCCGCACGGTGATGCGCGCGGTGGTCGACCAGGACCACCCGGTGCTCGAGCGGTGGGCGGACATGGCCGACGCCGACACGTCGGTGGTGTTCGACGCGCACCTCGGTGGCAACGCGGTGACGGTGATCGGCATCGAGTCCCGCGCGATCTCCCGCAAGGGCTGGTTCCCCACCGACGGACCGGACCAGTGGACCTCGGGCACGCTGTTCCCGAAGTCGTCGAAGAAGACCGCGCGGGCGATCAACGCGGCGAGCGGCAACCGGCCCGTGGTGGTGCTGGCGAACCTGTCCGGGTTCGACGGCTCCCCCGAGTCGCTGCGCAACCTGCAGCTCGAGAACGGCGCCGAGATCGGCCGGGCGATCGTCAATTTCGACGGCCCGATCGTCTTCGTCGTGGTCTCCCGCTACCACGGTGGTGCCTTCGTGGTGTTCTCCGGTGCGTTGAACGAGAACATGGAGGTGCTCGCGGTGGAGGGCTCGTTCGCCTCCGTCCTCGGCGGCGCCCCCGCAGCGGCGGTGGTCTTCACCCGCGACGTCAATGCGCGCACCGCGGCCGATCCGCGGATCACCGAGCTCGAGGCGCAGCTCGCTGCGGCCGAGGACGGCGAGAAGGCCCGCCTGCGGGTCGAGCTGGCGACGCAGCGCACCGCGGTGCGGTCGGAGAAGCTCGGTGAGGTGGCTGCGGAGTTCGAGGCCATCCACAACATCCAGCGCGCCCAGCAGGTCGGCTCCGTGCATTCGATCATCCCCGCGGCGGGCCTGCGGCCGGAGATCGTCGCCGCCGTCGAGCGGGGCATGGCGAAGGTGCTCGCGCAGTAAGCAGCACGACCCCCGAAAGGGCCTCGCACCGATTGCCGGTGCGGGGCCCTTTCTCGTGCCCCGAGGAGCCCGTCACGGCCTCTGCCGGCCGTCCCCGGTACCTCCCCCGCCCGGGGCGGCTGTCCGACGCCCTGGGGACATCCGGTCGAGTCGGTCCGCTCGTGCCCACCACCCCCGGATCGGGGTGGCCCAGGCCCGAAAATCGTTGGATGGTGAGCAAGCTCACAGGTTTGAGGAAGTGGGGGTATGGGTACCGGATTTCACCGCGCACGACCCCGGTCGATGCCGCTACATGCACCCTGTTGGCACTCGGTGCTACCGAGCGAGCACGGTCGCTGCCGGACCGCTCCGTGGGCGCTCCCTATCGAATGCTGTTGTCATACAGTCGATTCGAACTCGATCACATCGAGTCTCCGACAAACCGGCTGCATGTACGACGTAGTCCTGACCGCCGGGTAGCATCGCGCGCCATTTCGAACCACCCTCCGGCCGTTGCGTTTTGTGGCAAAGGTCCCGGAACGGACATGCAGTCGGCCGGTAGGTGAACAACGGCCGAGATTCGACCGTAACTCCTTGCCGAACAACAGTATTCAATGTCGTTAGCGTAAGTCATGGCCCTGCACAAGATATTTGCCGTCGGACATGACACACCGGGCGCAATGCTGCATCATTGGTGTCGACAGGGGAGAACGAGCGGAGCATCTACGTGAATTCGGTTGGCCGGGGCGAATATCGCGGAGCGTGCAGGGGCGCTCACATCAGCATCGCGCGGTAGCAGCCACGCCGGCCGGATTCCGGGCACCGACGCTCGGGACACCGGTATCACCGGTCCGACACATCTGTACTCGACGGCATCCGTCGAGCTCGCCGCATTCGAGGGAGAACCGACATGACCAGCACCATCGAACCGTCGTCCCGCACCACCGCCGCCGGCACCAAGCTGCGGGGCCGGGTCGCATTCGTGACCGGTGGAACGCGCGGCATCGGCGCGGCCATCAGCCGCAGCCTCGCCGCCCAGGGCGCCACGGTGGCTGCCGGGTACGGCCGCAACACCGCCCAGGCCGACCAGTTCCTCGCGGGCATCCAGGCTCACGGCCAGGACGGCGTCGAGTACAGCGTGCACAAGGGCGACGTCGCGAACGCCGACGACTGCCGTCGCACCATCGACGAGGTCATCCAGCGGCACGGCCGTCTGGACATCCTGATCAACAACGCCGGCATCACCATCGACCGCACGGTGCTGAAGATGGAGGACGACGACTGGAACAACGTCATCGCCACCAACCTCTCCGGCACGTTCTTCCTGGCCCAGGCGGCGCTGCGGCACATGCTCGAGCGCGGCACGGGACGCATCGTCAACATCTCCTCGGTCATCGGCGAGACCGGCAACATCGGCCAGGCCAACTACGCGGCGTCCAAGGCCGGCATGTTCGGCCTGACCAAGACCCTCGCCAAGGAGGCCGCGTTCGCGCTGGCCCGCTCCGGCAAGCTCACCCCGGACAGCATCGGCGTCACCGTCAACGCCGTCACCCCGGGCTTCGTCGCGACCGAGATGGTCGAGTCCATCCCGGAGAAGGTCCTCGACCGCATCAAGAGCACCATTCCGGTCAACCGCCTCGCCGATCCCGAGGAGATCGCCCGCGTCGTGCACTTCCTCGCCGCCGACGCCTCGTCCTACATCACCGGTCAGGTGTGGGGCGTCAACGGCGGACTGGACATGTGACCCGGCCGTCCCGGCTCCACGAACTCACCCACGACTGAACGGCCCGGCACATGCAGCCCTTCGAAACGAACCGCCACGGGCGAATCGTCTTCCCGTCCAATTTCTTTCCCGACATCGACTTCTCGACCGTCACCGACGTCGAGCAGCTCGACTCCGTGATCCGCCGCGACTTCGACACCAAGGCGCCGACGGCCTCGGAGATCCTCGCCCGCCACACGCGGGGCGACTACCGCAACAAGGTCGAACTCCTGCGTGATGTCGCACTGAATGCGTACTGGGCCAACCGTTTCGCGCTCACCATGTTCGACAAGCGGCCGACCCGATGGGCCGACGTGCCGCGCACCCGCGACGACCTGTACATGCCGGTCCTCACGCCCTGGCCCGATCAGGAGAGCAAGGTCGCCGAGGTCGAAGCCGCCTTCCGGCAGCTGCCCGCCGGCTGGGACGACGCCGCCGAGGACTGCATCTTCGAGACCGTCTTCGACGTCTTCGCCGCCCGCAAGCACGTCGCGGGCGCCCTGCCGACGGTCAAGCCGACCGTCGCGCAGCTCACCGCCGACCCGAAGAACATGACGCTGCGCCTCGGCAGCTACGACCCGAACTTCCGGGTCTACAGCTACGACGAGATCCTCGACTGCCACGAGGACGTCCCCGCGCTCGAGGCGCTGCGGCGCTGGTCGATGGTGCTGCACAACCAGCAGCCCTGGGACCGCAAGCAGGTCGAACTCGTCGAGGTGGGGCAGCTCCGCGACGACGACTACGTCGTGGTGTTCCACCCCCGCGACCGGCACGTGCAGCGGTTCATCTCGCGGGTCACCTCGGGCCGGACTGCGCCGGCGCCCCAGCGCGCCGCCGTCGAGCCCGTCCCGCCGGCCACGCCGTACCCGACGATCGACGTGCGCCGCGACTTCGCGGTGCAGCCGCGCATCGAGGCGCTCGCCGTCGCGCACGGTGACGTGGTGTGCACCAACGAGGACCTGATCCGCAACTCGGCGTACAACTGGTCGGCCATGACCGCCGACGAGGTGACCGCCAAGACCGGGATCGAGCAGCGCCGCTACACGTCGGGCTCGTTCTCCGAGCTCGCCCTGCAGGCGGCCCGCGCGGCCGTCGAGAAGGCACAGGTCGGCCCGGCCGACATCGGGGCGGTGCTGGTGTGCACCTGCACCAGCGACCGGCTCATCCCCTCGCTCGCGACGTACCTGTCCGGCGAACTGGGTATCGCCCAGACGCACGCGTCGTTCGACCTGGTCGCGGCGTGCGCGGGACTGCCGTACGGGCTGGCCGAGGCGACCCGGATCCTGCAGCATATCCGTCGTCCCGTCCTCGTGGTCTGCGTGGAGAAGTTCTCCGACAAGATCGGCAGTGTCCGTCCGTCCCGGATGATCTTCGGTGACGGTGCGGCCGCGCTCGTCGTCGGCGTCGCCCCCGAGGGTGCCGAACCCGACATCGAGTACCTGCAGACCTACGCGAGTGGACCCACCAGCGAGGTCAACTCGATCATCTGGCCCAACCCGGACTTCGACAACGCGATCACGGTGTACGGGCCGGAGGTCAAGAGCCTCGCGGGCCGCTACCTCACGCAGATGCTCGACGAGGTCCGCGCCCTGCCCGGCCTCGACGAGAGCGAGTCGCTGCTCGACGACATCGATCTGGTCGTCCCGCACCAGGCGAACAAGACGATGATCATCGACCTGGCGGCGAAGGCCGGACTCGCGGCGGACCGGCTGTACTTCAACATCGAGCAGGTCGGCAACGCGTCGTCGGCGAGCATCCCGCTCGCAATCCACGACGCGGTCCGCGACGGCGTCATCACCGAGCCCGTCCGGATCTTCGCACCCGGCTTCGGTGCCGGTGCCGTCGCCGGCTACTCGGTGATGCGGATCGACCCGGCGGTCGTGGCGATCGCACAGTAGCCGGCCCGGCTACCCGCTCGGCCCCCAGTCGTCCGCCACTGCGATCGCAGCAGCGGACGACTGGGGGCCGCGCGGCTGTGTTCTGCCGGCGCTCTGCTACGGCAACGTGCGGACCCAGTCGACGATCGCGCTCGCGACCTCGTGCGGAACCTCCGGGATCAGGGCATGTCCCGCACCGGGAACCAGCACGACGGTGACCCGGTCGGCGCCGAACTCGTCCGTGAGCTCCGCCCGCGTCGACGCCGGACGGAACACGTCGTCGCCGGCCTGCACGTCCAGCAGCGGCGACGGCGCGACCGGCCACCAGGATTCCTTGTCGGTGGCGGCCATCGCGCGGCGCTGCGCGACGATCGCCTCCGGCCACCAGTCGTCGAGCCAGACCGACGGGTCGTGCCCGTCCGCGAAGAACACCGCCCGCAGGTGCTCGAGCCGTTCGGAATCCGGCAGCGACAGGTCGGAGCACTTGGCGACGCGCTCGGTGAGCGAATCCGGAAATCGACGGGCACCCGCGGCGAGAATCGCGACCCCACGCACCAAATCGGGTCGATCCGCCGCGAGGACCCGCGCGACGTAGTGGCCGAAGGCGTGCCCGGCGAGGACGGCCGGGCCCGCACCCAGCCGCTCGATCACCTCGGCGACGTCGCGGGCGAGGTCGTGCAGGTCGAGGTCGTCGAGCGGACCGCGACTCGTGCCCACGCCGCGCGGCTGGGGCCGGATCGCACGGAACCCGGCCTCGGCAAGGTCCCGGGCGATCGGTGCGAACTCGTACGTGTCACGGCCGAGCGACGGCAGCAACACCACGGCCGGTCCGGTTCCGTCGACGAGCACTTCGAGGTCGACGTCGTCGAACGCGACCCTGCACACCTCGGTCATGGGATCCACCCCTTCCGGATGAGAATCTTCTCATCCCTCTCTCATTCGCGCGTCACGCCGCGGCCGCACCGTGGAGTCATGCGAACAGTGTGGACCGCCGCGATCGCCGTCGCCGCCGCCGTGGGCGTCGGTCTGCTCGCCTGGCTGACGTTGCGGCCGTCCCCGCCGTCGGAGCCGATGCCCCGCTCCCCCATCGTCGCGCCCGCCGTCGTCGCGCCGGCTCCCAGCCCCTCCGCGCCGGCCGAGCAGTCCCGCGGTTCTGCCCCCACCGTGCCCGGTGGGCTGGTCCCGCCCCCGCCCGCCGACGACCGGGACGACGACCATCGGGACGACGATCAGGACGACCTCGACGACGACTGGGACGACGACCTCGACGATCGGGACGGGTAGGATCGCCACGTGAGTCCGGGCCGGTCGCTGCCGAGCATCCGGCGACCTCGATTCCGCAGCGCACGTACCCGCATCACCGGATGGGTCCTGCTGCTGGTGCTGTGCGCACTGGCCGTCGTCAGCGGCCTGACGTGGCTACTGATGATCCGCTCCATCGACCAGCGCATGCTCGACTCGCTGCGCACCGAGATCGCCGAGTTCACCGCGCTGACCGAATCGGGCGTGGACCCCGCCACCGGTGCGCCCTTCGCGAACGTCGCCGACGTACTCCGGGTGGTCATCACCTACAACCTCGCGCGCCCCAACGAGAAGTTCCTCGGCTACGTCGACGGGCAGTTCCGGTTCCAGAGCCGGGAGCAGGCACCGATCCGGCTCGCCGAGGACGCCGGATTCACCGCGGTCGCCGGATCGGTCACCGCGCCCCAGGAGGGCTCCTACGAGAGCGGTGCGGGCGAGGTCCTGTACCTCGCCGTGCCGGTCGGGCTCGACGGCGACCCCGCCCGCGGAGTCGTCGTCGCCGCGTACTTCGCCGACCAGGAACGCGAGAGCGCAGCGGACACCGCCCGGCTCATGGTGCTCGGCGGTGCCCTGACCGCCCTGGCCGCGGCCGGCGCCGCCTGGCTGCTCGCCGGGCGGATCCTCGCCCCGGTCCGCAACATCACGGCCACCGCCCAATCCATCACCGACACCGACCTGTCCGGCCGCATTCCGGAACCACCGGGTCCAGGGGACGAGATTTCCGCTCTGACAACGACTCTCAATGCGATGCTCGACCGGGTCGAAACGGGAGTCGCGGCACAGCGTCGCTTCCTCGACGACGCGGGTCACGAACTGCGCACGCCCATCACGATCGTGCGCGGACACCTCGAGGTCATGGATGCCCAGGACGCCGAGGACGTGCGCCAGACCGTCGCCCTGGTGGACGACGAGCTCGAACGCATGAACCGGATCGTGTCGGACCTGTTGCTGCTCGCGCGGGCGGAACAGCCGGCATTCGTCCGGCCGCACCGGGTCGACGTCGCGGAGTTGACGGCGGAGATCTTCGACAAGGCACGTCGTCTCGCCGACCGGGACTGGCGGCTCGAGACGTCGTCGCCGGTGTCCGTCGAACTGGACGCGCAACGCATCACGCAGGCCGTGCTCGCATTGGCGGACAACGCAAGTCATCACACCGGGCCGGGCGACCGCATCGGCCTCGGAACACAGTTCTCCGACCGCGAGCTCCGCTTCTGGGTGTCCGACACCGGATCCGGAATCGACCCGGCAGATCAGGCCGTGATCTTCGATCGGTTCGCGCGGGGCGACTCGGGCAGCGTCCGCTCCGAGGGCGCCGGACTCGGCCTGTCCATCGTGCGTGCCATCGCCGTCGCGCACGGCGGCCGGGTCACCGTCGGCAGCGTGCCCGGCCAGGGCTCCACGTTCACCGTCACCGTTCCCGTCGAGCCCGTCGCCACCGGGCCGGACGCCGCAGGAGAGTACCCATGAGCAGGATCCTGATCGCCGAGGACGAGCAGCGCATCGCGTCCTTCATCGAGAAGGGACTGCGCGCCAACGGATTCAGCACCGAGGTCGTCGCCGACGGGGTCACGGCGTACGGGCGGGCACGCAGCGGCGACCACGACCTGATGGTGCTCGACATCGGGCTGCCGCAGATGGACGGCTTCGCGGTGCTGGCCCTGCTGCGACGCGACGGCTCGACCCTCCCCGTGATCGTGCTGACCGCCCGCGACAGCGTGCAGGACGTGGTGGCGGGCCTCGAGGGCGGCGCCGACGACTACATGCCGAAGCCGTTCAAGTTCGAGGAACTCGTGGCCCGGATCCGATTGCGGCTCAACCCCGATCGCGGCGCAGAAACGACGGTGCTGCGCAACGGGGACCTGAGCCTGGACCTGCGGACCCGCCAGGTCGGGGTCGACGGGCGCACGGTCGACCTCTCGGCCCGCGAGTTCGCTCTCGCGGAGGCGTTCCTGCGGCACCCGGGACAGGTGCTGAGCCGGGAACAGCTGCTCTCGCAGGTGTGGGGGTACGACTTCGACCCCGGCTCCAACGTGGTCGACGTCTACGTGCGGTACCTGCGGGCCAAGATCGGCGCCGGACGTATCGAGACGGTGCGCGGGATGGGCTATCGACTGCTCGCGCACCCCTGACCTGCCGGCGGCGCGGGAGGCGTCGGCACGCGGCCGCGCCCCCGCGCCGTCGATGACTCAGTCGTCGTCCCGGTCGTCGTCCCAATCGTCGTTGCCGTCGTCGTCTCGGTCGTCGTCCCGGTCGTTGCCGTCGTCGTCGAGGTCGTCACAGCGGTCGTCCCACGCCTCGAAGTGCTCCTCGACGTAGTCGGGGTACGCGTCGTCCCAGTCGTCGAACCACCCCTCGCAGGTGGTCACGTCGATCGCGGGCCACCCGTCCCCCGGCGGGACGACGACCGCGGCGGCACCGGGCTGGGGCGCCGACGTCGCCGGGACGCGAGGGGTGTCGTCGGAATCGTCTGCCGTCGCGACCCCCGCGGCACCGAGGGTCGCCGCCGCGGCGAGAGCGCCTACCGCGATCCACTTCCTGCCGAACTCCATGACCAACCTCCTGTCGGTGGTGCGCCCTGTTGCGCAACACCCACTCTCGATCCCGCGCGTGAAACCTCGGGGAGACCGGCATGAGGGAGTTCTCATGATCGAAAACCGGGGGGTGGGTGCTGTGCTGCGAGGCGCCGCACGGACAATCGATCGACCGCACGGATCCCCCGGTCCGTGCGTCGTCCCGAGAGAAAGAGACACGCATGAAGATTCGTCGACTCGTCGCCACCGCGGCCGGGTGCGCTGCCCTCGTCGTCGCCGCGCCGGCCACCGCGAACGCCTTCTCGCTCGCAGACCTGCTGCCCACCGGCTCCGCGGACTTCCTGTTTCCGCAGCCCGCGCCGCCGGCACCCGCCCCGGCACCCCAGGCCGCGCCGCCGGCTCCCGCCCCCGCCCCGGCGCCCCAGGCGGCCCCGGCCCCTGCGCCGAGCGCCGGCTACAAGAACTGCACGGAGGCGTGGAACGCGGGCGTGGCACCGCTGTACCGGGACGAGCCCGGCTATGCGCCGAAGCTGGACCGCGACGACGACGGCGTCGCGTGCGAGGTCGATCCCCGCTAGGACCGCCCTCCACGACAACGGGGGCCTGCGACCGTCGCCGGTCGCAGGCCCCCGTTGCAATATGCGGTGGTCGGAGCCGGCGCGGTGGTCAGAGCCAGCGCGGCGGTTGTTCGTCGGCGCCGGCGGTGAGTCCGACGGCGCCGCGCCCGGCGGCCCAGCGCACGACGGCGGCGAGCGGGCCGCTCACCTTCGCGGTCGTGGCGGCATCGTCGCGGACCGCGATCGGGGCGCGCCCCTCCACCTCGAGCACGAGACCGGCCCCGAGGTCCTTCCTGCGCCACATGCCCACGACGTCGTCGAGCAGCGAGTCGAGGACGACGGGCGGGAAGTCGCCGAAGCGCGCGCCGTTGCCCAGGTCCACCGCGTGGATCCACACCTCGCGGGTGCGCATCCACGCGGTCTCCTCGGCCGGCACCATCCGGCCCTGTGCGGTGCGGACCTGTGCCTGCCACGCCGATTCCGGCAGGTGCCGCCACTTCTCGTCGAGCCGGGCCACGGTGTGGGCGAACAGGTTTTGCAGCGCCGCGGCGTTCAGGGTGGCGCCTTCGGCGATCTCCTGGGCGCGCTGCTCGGTGGAGGCGTACATGGGTGTCTCGACGCCCGTGGCCGCCCAGTCCATGAGCCGGCACAACGCCGCGGCGTTGTAGCCGACGTGCGCGACGAGGTGCTTGCGGGTCCATCCCTCGAGCGCGGTCGGGGTGTCCAGCTCGTCGTCGGTGAGTTCGGCGAGCCGCTGGGAGAAGTACGCGGTGCCGCGCCGGGCGATCAGCAGCCGCTCGGACAGGTCGAGATCGTTGAACCCCACAGGCATGCTCCTACTTGACGACGGTCTTGTTGCGCACCGTACCGAGGCCCTCGATGCTGACCTCGACCGTCTCCCCGTCGCCGATGTAGCGGGCGGGCTTGCGGGCGTGCCCCACCCCGCCGGTGGTGCCGGTGATGATGACGTCGCCGGGCTGCAGGGTGACGATGTGGGAGATGTAGTCCACCAGCTTGGCCGGGGTGAACACCAGGTCGTCGGTGGTGGCCGACTGCATGACCTCACCCTCGAGCCGGGTCTCGATGCGGCTGCCGAGGGTGTAGTCGGTGCTCAGGAACGGACCGAAGCCGCTGGTCTTCTCGAAGGTCTTGCCCTGGTCCCACTGCAGCGTGCGGTACTGGTAGTCGCGCATCGTGTAGTCGTTGATCACCGAGTAGCCGGCGATGTACTGCTCGGCGTCGGCCTCGGACACCTGGTACGCCTGCTTGCCGATCACGACGGCCAGCTCGGCCTCCCAGTCGAGCTGACCGGCGGCGTACTCGGGGACGATCACGTCGTCGTAGGGGCCGGTGAGGGCCTCCTTGAACTTCGAGAACAGCGTCGGATACTCGGGCAGGTCGCGGCCCATCTCCTTGATGTGGGTGGCGTAGTTCAGGCCGACGCAGACGATCTTGCCGGGGTTGGGCACGACCGGCGCGTAGTCGGCGTCCGTCAGGTCGACGGTGCGGCCGGCGGCCTGCTCGGCGACGGTCTTCCAGGTCGGGTCGGCCAGCAGTGCGGACAGGTCGGCGTAGCCGTCGACGACGGTGGCGGTGGTGTCGGAATCGACGCGCACGGCGGCGGTGGTGCCGTCGAGGCGGAGGGTGGCGAGTCGCATGTCGGGTCAGGCTCCTTCGGAGATGTAGGTGCGGTTGAAGTGCAGGCGTTCGACGATGGGGGCGTCGGAGAAGGCGAACAGGTCGACGCCGCCGTCGGTCTCGAGCGACCATTCCACCCAGGACGGCACGACGATCATGTCGCCCTTGGTGACGTCGTGGTCGGTGCCGCCGAGGTGGAACCGGCCTTCGCCCTCGAAGACCTGGAACACGGTCGAGCCGACGTCGCGCCGGGTGCGGGTGTGGGCGCCGGCCCGCAGCCGGTGGAACTCGGCGCGGATGGTGGGCATGACGTCGCCGCCGGTGGTCGGGTTGGTGTACCGGATCGCGGCATGGCCCGGTTCGGGGGTGGCGGCGTAGCCCTCGTCCTCGAGGGCGAGCTGCTCGTTCAGCGCGGCGTCGGTGTACTTCCAGCGGTAGCACGCGATCGGCGAGCTGGCCTTGGCGTCGAGACCGACCAGCGGGCGCAGGCCCGGGTGCACCCACAGCCGCTCGGACCGGGAGACGTCGGGGGTGGACTCGTCGGTCACGCCGTCGGATCCGAACTCGAAGAACCCGGTGTCGGTGTAGTTGACGAACGGGATGTCGAGGCCGTCGATCCACGCCATCGGGTGGTCGGTCTCGTTGTGGTGCCCGTGGAAGTTCCAGCCGGGGGTGAGCAGGAAGTCGCCGCGGCACATGGCCACCGGATCGCCGTTGACCACGGTCCACACGCCTTCACCCTCGACGACGAACCGGAAGGCGTTCTGCGAGTGCCGGTGCTCGGGCGCGGTCTCCTTGGGTCCGAGGTACTGGATCGCCGCCCACAGCGTGGGGGTGACGTAGGGGACGCCGCCGAGTCCGGGGTTGGCCAGGGCGATGGCACGCCGCTCACCGCCGCGGCCCACAGGGACGAGGTCACCGGCCCGCTGAGCGAGCGGGTACAGGGTCGACCACTTCCACACGAACGGCACGGCCTTCGACGTCGGCACCATCGGCATCAGGTCGCCGAGCTGGGTCCACAGCGGGTTGAGGTGCTCGGCCTCGAAGTCCGTGTAGAGCTGCTGCAGCTCGGGATCGGTGTTCTCGGTTGCGGTCATGACCTCTCCTCGTGAAGCGGGACACCTGCGGCGTTGCTCTCAACGTAGGTCGCCCGGTCCCGCGCCGCCCATGCAATTCTGCTATACGGAATCCGAGGCCCGATCCGTGCCGCATCGCCCCGCGTCACTCGATGTGCGCTACCTCGACCTCGATCCCCCGGATCGCGGTCCGCATCCGGGAGACGAGAGAGCCGTCGAGGTGCTGGCGGTAGCGCGTGATCGGCACCGCCGCCGTGAGCGCCGCGATCGCCCGCCCGTGCCCGTTGCGGACGGCGACGCCGAACGCGGCGACCCCCTCCTCCGTCTGCTCGACGTTGACGGCGAACCCCACCTTGCGGGCCGCCTCGAGCTCGGTGAGGAACACCTCGAACTCGCCGGGGGCGAGCCGGCGGTCCACCCCGTAGCCCACCGTCGGGCGCGGATCGACGTGCGGCTCCTCGGGCGGTCGCAGGTAGAGCTGCTCCAGCGTCTGTCTCGGCAACTCCGCCAACAGGATTCGACCACCGGCGGTGAGCTCCGCGGGAAGCACCTGGCCCTGCCGGTCGCCGACCCGCAGCATCGACTCGGATTCCGCGGAGTAGAGGAACCGGGCCTGCGACCCCACCCGGACGACGAGGTTGATCGTCTCGCCGGTCAGGATCGCCAGCGCCTCCATGTGCGGCCTGCTGAGGTCGGCGAGCTCGCGCGTCCAGCCCTGCTGTGCGGGCCCCACCCCCATCGCCGGCCCGGGATGGTAGCGGCGCTTCTCGTCCTGCACGGCGAACCCGCGGTAGACCAGCATCGAGAGCAGACGGTGGGCCGTCGACGGCGCCGTCCCGAGTTCCTCCGCGGCGTCCTTGAGCCGCAGCGCGCCGACGTCGCGGAGCATCTGCAGCAGCCGCAGCGCGTTGTCCACCGACTCGAGCGCGTACGACGGCCGGGTGATGGTCTTGGACGCCCTCTTCGGCGCCGGCGGTTTTTTCTGCACAACAGAACTTTATTGCAGCGGCGGAGTGGGGCGCATCACGGTAGAAGCATGCACAGTTCCCCCGACGCCGTCGCCACCGGCGACCGCACGATCGTCCTGCATCGCGGGACAGCGCTCGCCGTGATCGTCTGCTGGCTGTTCGTCGTCTTCGACGGCTACGACCTCATCGTCTACGGCAACGTCATCTCGAGCCTCCAGGACGAGTGGGGCATCAGCGCCGCGACCGCCGGCACCCTCGGCAGCCTCGCCTTCCTCGGCATGATGATCGGCGCGGTGCTCGCCGGGCGCCTGTCCGACGCGATCGGCCGCAAGCAGGCCGTCATCGGCTGCGTCGTGGTGCTGTCGGTGTTCACCACGCTCTGCGCCGTCGCCACCGGCCCCATCATGTTCGGGGCGATGCGGCTGATCGCCGGCCTGGGCCTCGGCGGCCTGGTCCCCACGTCGAACGCGCTGGCCGCCGAACTGGTCCCGCCGCGATGGCGTGCGGCCGTCGCGACGATGATGATGTCGGGCGTGCCGATCGGCGGGTCCGTCGCGGCCCTGCTCGGCATCCCCGTCATTCCCCACTGGGGCTGGCGCCCGATGTTCCTGTTCGCCCTCGTGCCCCTGTTCGTCCTGGTGCCGTTGGCGCTGAAGTACCTGCCCGACACGCATTCCAAGACGGACGCCCCCACCGGCGGCGGCTTCCGCGAGCTGCTCGGGTCGCGGTTCCGGACCATCAGCGTCATGTTCGCTCTCGTCACCGTGGTGACGCTGCTCGCCTGGTACGGCCTGGGCACCTGGCTGCCGAAGCTCATGCAGAACACCGGCACCGACCTCGGCAGCGCCCTGACCTTCGCGCTCGCGCTGAACCTCGGCGCGGTGGCCGGCTCGTTCATCACCGCGTGGGGCGGCGTGCGGTTCGGCACCGTGCCCACGAGCATCGTCGCCGCGTTCGTCGCCGGTGTCGCGCTGCTCGCCCTGCTGCTCTCCCCGCCCACCGCGATCGTGTACGCGATCTTCGTGCTCGCCGGCGTCGGCACCCACGGAACGCAGTGCCTGATCATCGCGGCGGTGGCCTCCTACTACCCCGACCACCTGCGCGGCACCGCGCTCGGCTGGGCTCTGGGTGTCGGCCGGATCGGCGCCGTCGCGGCCCCGCAGATCGGCGGCTGGCTGCTCGCCGCCGGGCTGGGCGCGAACTCCAACTTCATCCTCTTCGCCGTGAGCGCACTGATCGCCTCGCTGCTGCTGACCGTCGTGTGGAAGCGATTCCCCGTCAGCAACGACGCGCCGCGCGGCCCGATCCTCGCCCACTGATCCACCCCTCATCCCGATACCGATCACAAGGAGTGTCATGTCCGATCTGAAGGACGCCCGGGTTCTCGTCGCCGGCGGCGGCATCGGCGGCGTCGCCAACGCCCTCGCCCTCGCCCTCCGGGGTGCCGAGGTCACGCTGTTCGAGCGCGCGTCGGAATTCGGCGAGGTGGGCGCCGGACTGCAGATCGGCCCGCACGGCTCCCGCATCCTCCAGGCGCTCGGCGTCTACGACGAGGTCATCTCCAAGGGGGTCCTGCCGAAGAACCTCGTCTTCCGCGACGCCGTCACCGCCGAGATCCTCACCAAGGTCGACCTCGGCCACGACTACCAGCAGCACTACGGCGGGGTGTACTTCGTCGTGCACCGTTCCGATCTGCACTCGGTGCTCGTCGAGGCCGCACGCCGGGCCGGCGCCGACCTGCGCACCGACGCCGCCGTGCACGACGTCGTCACCGAGGGCGACAAGGTCCGCGTCATCCTCGAGAGCGGCGAGGAGCACGTCGGCGACATCGCCCTCGGCATGGACGGCCTGCACTCGCGGCTGCGCCCGAAGCTGTCCGACGACAAGCCGGTCGGCTCCGGGTACGTCGCCTTCCGCGGCACGTTCCCGATGGACGAGGTCCCCCTCGAGGAGGAGATCGAGGACGTCGTCGGTTACATCGGCCCGCGCTGCCACTTCATCCAGTACCCGCTGCGCCAGGGCGAGATGCTCAACCAGGTGGCCGTCTTCCAGTCGCCCGCCTTCCTGCGCGGCGAGGAGAAGTGGGGCAGCCCCGAAGAACTCGCGCACGCCTACGACCACTGCCACGAGAGCGTGCAGACCGCGCTGAAGTACCTGTGGACCGACCGGTGGTGGCCGATGTTCGACCGCGACCCGATCGACAACTGGGTCGACGGCCGCATGATCCTGCTCGGCGATGCCGCCCATCCCCCGTTGCAGTACCTCGCCTCCGGCGCCGTGATGGCCCTCGAGGACGCCAAGTGCCTGGCCGACTACGCCGCCGAGGACTACCGGGGCGACAACGCCAACTGGCCGCAGATCCTGCGTGACGTCAACGCCGAACGCGCCCCGCGCTGCAACCGCATCCTCACCACCGGCCGCATGTGGGGCGACCTGTGGCACCTCGACGGCGCCGGCCGCGAGGCCCGCAACGAGCTGTTCCGCACCCGCGACACGTCGAGCTACAAGTACACCGACTGGCTCTGGGGCTACAGCTCCGACCGCCACCGCTGACTCCCACCGTCGCCGGTCCGATCGCCCGAATGCGCGGGCCGAATGTCACACCGGTTCGATTGAATCGAACCGGTGTGACATTCGGCCACGGGCTCGTAGGCTGGCGCGCATGGGGTCACTGCGGGCTGCCGTCGTGGGTGGGGGGATCATCGGGGCCGCCACCGCGCGCGAGCTGGCGACGCACGGCGCCGACGTCACGCTGTTCGAGAAGGAGCCCCGGCTCGCCGCGCACCAGACCGGTCACAACAGCGGCGTCGTGCACGCCGGGCTGTACTACCCGCCCGGCAGCCTCAAGGCGCGCCTGTGCCGGCGCGGGGTGCACCTGCTCGCCGAGTTCACCGCCGCCCGCGCCCTGCCGTACGACGAGTGCGGCAAGATCGTCGTCGCACTCGACGCGAGCGAGCTCGACCGGCTCGACGCCATCCACGAACGCGCCGTCGCCAACGGCGTGCCCGGGATCCGCCGCATCGGGCCGGAGGAGATCACCGACATCGAGCCGCACGCGCGCGGCATCGCCGCGCTGCACTCCCCGCACACCGCGATCGTCGACTACGTCGCGGTGACCACCGCCCTCGCCGACGACGTCACGGCGTCGGGCGGCACCGTCCGCCTGGCCACACCCGTCACGGCGATCCGCCCCCGCGGCGACGAGGTGCTCGTCGGCACCGGCACCGGCACGGACGGCTTCGACCTGGTGATCACGTGCGCGGGCCTGCAGTCGGACCGGCTCGCCCACGACGCCGGGGACCCCGCGACGCCCGCGATCGTGCCGTTCCTCGGCGACTACCACCTGCTGCGGCCCGACGTGGCCGGGCGGGTGCGCGGACTGATCTATCCGGTGCCCGATCCGCGGTACCCGTTCCTCGGGGTCCACCTGACCAAACGGATCGACGGGGCGATCATGCTGGGGCCCAACGCATTCCTGGCGCCGGGACGCGAAGCGTACGACGGCCGGTCGAGGTCGCTGCGGGACCTGCGCGACGCCGTGCTCTTCCCCGGCTTCCGCAGGTTCGCCGCACGCAACGTCCCGGCCGCGATGCGCGAGCTGCGCACGGCGGTCAGCATCCGGCGGTTCGTCGCCGAGGCCGCGAAGTACGTGCCCGGACTGACCGTCGCCGACGTGCTGCCGGGCCCGCGGGGGATCCGCGCGCAGGCAATGGACGCCGACGGCTCGCTCGTCGACGACTTCGTCATCACCGGGCACGGGCGGGTGGTGCACCTGCGCAATGCGCCCTCCCCCGGCGCGACGTCGTCGATGGCGATCGCCGAGTACCTCGTGGACGCGGCCCTCGAACGGGCGGGCCTGCGGACCTGACGCCCCGGTGTCACCGTCGCCAGAACAGGTGGTGGATCACGCCGCTCGGGCTGGGCACGACCTCGAGGTGGAACCGATCGAGCAGCTCGTCGGGCGACTCCCACAGGCGCACCCCGGCTCCGAGCTGCACCGCCGGTACGACCGCCACGTGCATGGTGTCGACGAGGTCCGCGTCGAGGAATTCCCGGATGGTGGTGGCCCCGCCCCCGAGCCGGACGTCCTTGCCCTGCGCCGCCTCCCGCGCCTGCGTGAGGACCGTGGCCGGGTCGCCGTCGACGAAGTGGAACGTCGTGTCGGACAGCGTGAACGACGGTCGCGGATGGTGGGTCAGCACGAACACCGGGGTGTGGAAGGGCGGTTCGCCGCCCCACCAGCCGCGCCAGTCGTGGTCCTGCCACGGCCCCCGTTGCGGACCGAACTTGTTCCGGCCCATGATCTCGGCACCGATGTTGCGGGCGAAGTCCCGCGTGAAGTAGTCGTCGAGGCCCCGGCTCCCGCCCGGATCGGTACGGTTGGGCCAGCTCGCGGTCGCGCCGGCCCACGCGAACATCGAACCGGGGTCCGCGTGCCCGAACGGCCGCTCGAGGCTCTGGCCTTCCCCGGCTCCGAAACCGTCCCCCGAGACGGCGAAGTTCTGAACCCTCACCAGCTGATCCACCGGGCACCTCCTGCACTGTCGACAGCATTGCACAGGTTCGGACTCCGCGAGGCGGGCAAACTCATCGGCGCACGAGGGATCCGTCCGTTCACACGACGTACGTCTCGAGCCACCGCTTCATCACGGCGGTGGCGTGCGCGAGCGTCTCGGGCTGCACCGACCGCAGGTCGGCGGCGACGGCGTCGGCCGCCCCGGCCCCGAGGGTCGCCTCCAGCGACGCCCGGTACTCGTCGATCGCGAGCCAGTCGGCCAGCTGGTCGGCATCGGCCTCGAGATGGAACTGCACCCCGTAGCTGCTCCCGTGCCGGAACACCTGGTTCGGGTAGGCCCGCGACGAGGCGAGCAGGGTGGCGCCCGGCGGCAGGTCGAAGGTGTCGGCGTGCCACTGCAGCACCGGGAAGGTGGACGGCAGCTCGCCCCACACCGGGTCGGCGGCCGAGGCGTGCGCGAGTTCCACCTCGCCCACGCCGACCTCCGGGACGGGGCCGGTGTGGACGTCGGCGCCGAGGGCCGCGGCGAGCAGCTGGGCGCCGAGGCACACCCCCCACACCGGAATGCCGGCGGCCACGGCCGCCCGCAGGTAGGCGATCTCCTCGCCGAGCCACGGCACCGTCGCGGCGTCGGCGACGCCCATCGGGCCACCCATGACCACGACGGCGGCGTAGTCGAGCGCGGCGGGCACCGGGTCGCGCCAGAGCCGCACGGTGTGGACCTGCACGTACTGCTCGAGCACCGGCAGATACGCGGCCGGGCCCTCGCAGTCGAGGTGGCGGAGTTCCAGGACGACAGGGTTCATCGCCTCAGCATGCCCGCTGCACGTTGCCCCGCGGGTGCCCGGAGCGTGAACGTTCGGTGAGCGAACGTCGCCGTCGGTGCTCCCCCACCGACGACCGTCGCCGTGGTGCGATGGGGGAAGGCGGCCCGACGGGCGGGCCCGCGACGGAAGGATTCGACATGGCACGGATCGTGATCATCGGCGGCCACGGGAAGGTGGCCCTGCACCTCGAGCGGCTGCTCGCCGACGCCGGCGACGAGGTGACCGCGGTGATCCGCAACCCCGACCACGCCGACGACGTGCGCGCCGCAGGTGCGACGCCGGTCGTGGCCGACGTCGAGCACTTCGGCGTCGACGACCTCGTGCCGCTGCTCGAGGGGCACGACGCGGTGGTGTGGTCGGCGGGCGCGGGCGGCGGCAACCCGCAGCGCACGTACGCCGTGGACCGCGACGCGGCGATCGGGTCCATGACCGCGGCCGAGCGTGCGGGGGTCCGCCGCTACGTGATGGTGTCGTACTTCGGGGCCGGCCCGGACCACGGCGTTCCCGAGGACAACGGCTTCTACGCGTATGCCGAGGCGAAGGCGGCCGCGGACGCGCACCTGCGCGGCACGGACCTGGACTGGACGATTCTGGGCCCGAGCGCGCTGACCCTCGATCCGCCGACCGGCCGGATCGAGACCGGCCCGGACGCCGGCAAGGGACAGGTCTCGCGGGCGGATGTGGCGGCGGTCGCGGCCGCGGTACTGCACCGGCCCGCGACGGTGCGACGCACGATCGAGTTCAACAACGGGGACACCCCGATCGGGGACGTCCTCGACGCGCTCGGCTGAGCCGCCCTTGACGGACGCCGCGGGCGAGGCCGATCGTGGACACCGTCGGCAGTATCGGGGCTCGACGACAGGGGCACCACCATGAAGGTTCTCGTTGCGTACGCCAGCCGGCACGGCGCCACCGCCGGGATCGCGGAGCGGATCGCCGAGGTGATCCGGGCGGAGGGGCACACGGCGGACACGGTGCAGCTCCCGGCTGCGACCTCGGTGGACGACTACGACGCGTGCGTCGTCGGCAGTTCCGCGTACCTGGGGCACTGGGAGAAGGCGGCGAGCGCATTCGTCCGCGAGCACCGCGACGGGCTCGTCGCCCGCCCGGTCTGGCTGTTCACCAGCGGACCGCTCGGCACCGAGGAGGTCGACGAGCAGGGACAGAACGTGCGGGAGAGCGCGGCCCCGCGGGAACTGCCGGAGCTGACCGATGCGATCGCACCCCGGGAGCATCACGTCTTCTTCGGCGCGCTGGACCCGAAGACGCTCGGGGTCGGGGCGCGGGTGATGCGCAAGCTTCCTGCCGGCCGGAAGCTGCTGCCCGAAGGAGATTTCCGGGACTGGCAGGAGATCGAGGACTGGGCGCGGAGCATCGTCCGGGCGCTGGCGTGATCGCAACACAGGAGGGCGCCTGGGACTCGGGCATGCCCTACCTGTGCGCCGGGACGGGCCCGCCCCTGCTGTTCATGCCCGGATTGTCGACTCACCACCGGCTGCCCCGCGGCTTCGACCGGCGCACCCAGCTCGCGCAGATCGCGCCCTGGACGACGATGCGGCGGGTGTGGTGGGTGAACCGCCGGCCGGGCCTGCCGCCGGGGACCACCATGGCCGATCTCGCCCGCGACTACGCGGTGGCGATGCCCGGCCGCTTCCCCGGTCCGGTCGATGCGCTCGGCATCTCGACCGGCGGCAGCGTCGCGCTCCAGTTGGCTCTCGACCATCCGGAGCTGGTGCGCCGGCTGGTGCTCGTGGCCTCGGCGGCCCACCTCGGCCCGGGCCGCGACGTGCAGCGTCGGGCCGCGGCGGCCGTGCGGGCGGGGCACCCGCGGCGGGCGATGGCGGAACTCGCGGCGACGACGGGGGCGCGGCGATGGTCGCGCGCGCTGCTGTGGGTGCTGGGATGGCTGCTCGAGCCGTCGGGGGCCCGGCACGGGTACGACGATTTCCTCGTCGTGGTCGACGCCGAGGACCGGTTCGACGTGACCGCCCGGCTCGCCGAGGTGACGTGTCCGGTGCTGGTGCTCGGCGGTGACCGGGACGGGTTCTACGGCGCCGACCTGTTCCGGGAGGTGGCGGCCGCCGTGCCGCGGGGACGAGCCGTCGTCCGGCCCGGGGTGGGCCATCTGGGCGTGATGACCGGCGACCGGTGGGTGCGGGACGCGTCGAGCTTCCTCGACACGCCCGACGCGCCGGGCTTCCCCGAGACGTGGCAGCCACCCTCCGTCGCGGCCGGATAATCGGCACGTCCGGCGTGGCCGGATGATCATCGGGACAGGCCGGCGGAGGGAGCGCACGTGAAGGTACTGGTCGCGTACACGACGGCGTACGGGGCGACGCGCGGCGTGGCGGAACGGATCGCGCAGCGGCTCACCGAGGCCGGGCACGAGGCGGACCTGCACGATCTCGCCGAGCCGGTCGATCCGTCGGCCCATGCCGCCGTCGTGCTCGGCAGCTCGGTGCACAACGGGCAGTGGCTCGCTCCCGCCGCCCGATTCGCGGATCTGCATCGCGCGCACCTCGCGGGCAAGCCCGCGTGGTTGTTCTCGGTGCAGACCATCGGTGCGACGAGCGCGATGATCTCCGGGCGGCTCGCCGGCTGGGTGCGGCCGAAGATGAAGGAACCGAAGGTGGCGGCGACGCTGCGGGCGACGGCGACGGTGCGCGAGTACCGGGCCTTCGCGGGCGCGATCGAGCCGGAGCAGTGGCCGGGGATCGTGGGCCGGGTGGTGTTCCGCCTCGCCGGCGGCCGATACGGCGATCACCGGGACTGGGCCGACATCGATGCCTTCGCCGCCCGGATCATCCGGAATATCGACCGGCCGTAGCCGAAAATCACGTTTCCGGTCGACCTCGTATTTCACGCGAAAGGCACATTTCGGCTATTTTCCGGCGCATCTTCGCGCGGGTCCGGCAGAAATTGTATTTCACCGGCGGAACGCCCTGAACAGCGACGATATACGACGATCGCCAAAACAGGTTGATCGGTATCTTCGTACGCCTGCGACACGCCCGCGCCCCGTGTTACACATGGAGCGGACACCCGCACATCGAACGGAAGGACTCGCATGTCAGCGCAAATTCTGGAATTGCTCGGCTCCCTCGACCTCGGAGAAATCCTGAAGCGCCTGCTGGACAGTCTCGGTAGTTGATCATCGGAGAAGCGAGGGTCCGCACACGCCCCGTGCGGACCCTCTCCCGTCGCAGCATCGAAGATCCGGGACCCGCCGACCCTCGAAGGTGACTCACATGCGCCGTGCGCGATCGTCCCGCTCGCGAACGACCGCGGCGCTGGCGGCCGTCCTGGCCGGGGCCGCCCTCGTCGTCGGTGCACCCGCGGCCGCCCAACCCGATCCCGGCGGCTCGTACATCCAGCGGGTCGAGGAGCACGGCGCCCGGCAGCGCACCCTGTTCGTGTATTCGGCGTCGATGCAGCGCGTGATCCCGGTGGCCGTGCTGACGCCGCGGGACACCGGCGCCCCACGCCCGGTGCTCTACCTGCTCGCCGGCGCGGGCGGCGGCGACGGCGGCACCCTCACCTGGCTCGACCGCACCGACGTGGCCGACTTCTTCGCCGACAAGGACGTCAACGTCGTGCTGCCGCTCGACGGCGCGTTCAGCTACTACACCGACTGGAAGCAGGACGACCCCGTCCTCGGCCGGAACAAGTGGACGACCTTCCTGACCCGCGAGCTGCCGCCGATCGTCGACGCGGCTCTCGGCACCACGGGAGCCAATGCCATTGCGGGACTGTCGATGTCGGGAACGTCGGTCCTGAGCCTCGTGCAGTCCGCACCGGGGCTGTACCGCGGGGTCGGCGCGTTCAGCGGCTGCGCCCAGACCAGCACCCGTCCCGGCCGGACCTACGTCGAGCTCGTCGTCGAGGTGCGCGGCGGAGGCGACACCGACAACATGTGGGGACCCGAGGGCGATCCCGCATGGGTGGCGAACGACCCGTACGTCAACGCCGAGAAGCTACGCGGAACACAGATCTACCTGTCCAACGGCACCGGGCTGCCCGGTCCGTACGACCGGCTCGATCATCCGAACGTCGGCGGCGACCCGGCGAACCTCGCCGAACAGGTCGTCGTGGGAGGCATCATCGAGGCCGCCACCAACGAGTGCACACACCAGCTGGCCCGCCGCCTCGCCGAGCTCGGCATCCCGGCCACCGTCGACTTCCGGCCCGTGGGTACCCATTCGTGGGGCTACTGGCAGGAGGACCTGCACCGCGCGTGGCCCATGCTCGGTGCCTCGGTGGGTGCCTGAGAGACACGACGGCGCCGACGCCCGGGATCGCCGGGCGCCGGCGCCGCCGCCGGACGGAATCAGGCCTGTGGCGCCAGTTCCCGGGCGGACACCGGCGACGTGTCGGTCGCCGCTGCGATGGCTTCTTCGAACTCGCGGTGACCGGCCTGCGACCCGAGCTGCAGCGCGAGCCGCACCAAGAACCCTTCCCGGTCGGACGGATCGACCTGGTCGAGCGCGTCGGACAGGCCGAGCCAGACGTTCTCACGACGCTGCTCGCCCTCTGTGAGGATCTGCGCCGGGCGCGCGGGAACCGCCGGTCCCTCGGGGGCCGTGCCGGCGCGGAGCGCGGCGGCGACGCCGGACAGGTCGCCGACCGGCACCCGGCACAGCAGCAGCCCGTCGGGCCGGATCACGAAGGCCTCGCCCGGGGTCGCGCCCAGCGCCTCGGCCAGGTCGGGCGCGTCGAGCACCGTGACATCATCGGAACCGTCGGCACCGGAACCGTCGGCACCGGAACCGTCGGCACCGGAACCGTCGGCACCGGAACCGTCGGCACCGACGACGACGGCACGCACGCTCTCCGGCGCCAGCGCGGCGGCGAGGTCGGCCGCGGCCGCCGCGAGCGCGGCGCTGCCGGCGGCGTCGAGACCGAAGCCCACGACGGCGAACCCGTTGCCGCGCACCGCGTTGAGCGACGACTCGGTGCCGCCGCCGGCGGTGGCGACCCGCACGCGGCGGTCCTCGACGGGGTCGCCGGGCAGGACCCCGGTCAGGCCTTCCGCGACGGGCCAGGTCAGCGGCGACAGGCGGGCGTGGGTGGCGCTGGACTGGCGCGGGTTGATCAGTTCCCCGAATTCGGGGCGGTTCACGGCGAGCGCGAGCACGGCATCGCGGGTGGTGCGGTAGCCGTGGGTGCCCGGGGACATGATGAGCGTGGACTTACCGGCGTTGGCGACGTTCTGCTCCCACGCGTCGTGTCGTTCGATCGAGTACGCCTGCAGCAGCGCGCGGTCGGCGTTGCCGTGGACGACGGCGGCGAGCTGCCAGGCCAGGGTCTCGGCGTCCTCCATGCCGGAGTTCAGGCCGCGCACGCCGAAGATCGGCACGAGGTGCGCGGCGTCGCCGGCGAAGAGGAGGCGGTCGTGGGTGAACTCGCGCAGCGCGAGGGCGCGGGCGCTGTAGAACCCGTGCCACTCGAGCGTCCAGGGCAGGTCGTTCTGCAGCCAGTCCAGGTGCTTGGTGATGCGGGCCCGGATGGCGTCCTCGCGGGTCTCGATCTCCGCGTCCTCGGACGGATCGAGCTGGTAGTCGATGCGCCAGATGTTCTTCGGCTGCTTGTGCATGATGATCGTCGAGCCGGGGTTGCTGGGCGGATCGAACCAGACCATCCGCTCGGCGGGCAGCTCCGACTCCCAGTGGATGTCGGCGATGACGTAGCGGCCCTCGTAGTTGGTGCCCTCGAGTCGCAGACCGGCGAGCTCACGCATGCGGCTGCGGCCGCCGTCGGCGGCGACGACCCACGCGGCCCGCAGGTGGCGCTTGCCGAAGGCGGTGTCGACCTCCAGGGTCACCTGGTCGTCGTCGCGCAGGATGCCGGCGATGCTCGCCTGCCAGTGCAGGGTGATCAGCGGGTTCTGCTCGATGGTGTCGACGACGATCTGCTCGTACTCGGACTGCGAGACATTGATCATCGGCGGTCGCACGTCGAACTCGCGCTGCGGCATCCGGAAGTGCAGCACCTGCTGGTCACGGTAGAAGCTGCGGCCGCCGACCCAGGGCAGGACGATCTTCTCCAGCTCGGCGCCGAAGCCGAGACGTGCGGCGGCCTCGAGGCTGTGCCGGGAGATGCAGATGGCACGGCTGCCGAAGGAGACCTGGTCTGCCGCCTCGAGGATCGTCACGGGGATGCCGCGCTGGGCGAGGCCGAGGGCGACGGCCATGCCGACGGGTCCGGCTCCGACGACGACCACGGGCAGCGCCTCGGCGTCGGGTTGCATCGACGCGAAGTCGGAGGCGGGGTACTTGCGGGGCTGGTAGTAGGTCGACATGTCTCAGGCCACTTCCTGCTCGGACCGACGGGACTGCGCCACCGCGACCGCCGGGTCGTGCGGGTGACGGAGAAGGAGGATGCTGACCAGGCTGACGAGCGCGATCAGCACGAAGTACGCGGTGACGGCGAGCGAGGTGCCGAAGGCCGCGAAGAGGGAGGTCGCCACGATGGGGGCGAGGCCGCCGCCGAGGATCGCCCCGATCTGGTAGCCGAGCGACGCGCCGCTGTACCGGATGTGGGCGGGGAACAACTCGGCGAACAGGGCGGACTGGGGTCCGGCGCAGGCACCGAGGACGAAGCCGAGGGCGACCATCGCGACGAGCATCACGGGCAGCATCGCGGTGTCCATCAGCGGGAAGAACAGGGCCGCGACGATCACGAGGGCGCTCGAGCTGATGATGTAGACCCGGCGCCGGCCGATGATGTCGGACTTGTAGGCGCTGATCGCCATGCCGGCCATCCAGAACGGGCACGAGGCGATGAGCAGGAACAGCATCGTCGACTTGCCGAAGCCCAGCTCCGCTTCGCCGTACTTGAGGACGTAGACCATGTAGGCGTAGGCGATGCCGTTGGTGGCGACGAAGGTGCCGCCGGCGAGCAGCACGGTCTTCCAGTGCTTGACGAGGACCTCGGCGAGCGGGAGCTTGACCTCACCGGCCGCGTCGCGGCTGGCCTCGAAGTCGGCGCTCTCCTCGAGCCCGAGCCGGATCCACAGGGCGACGACGACGAGGACGGCGCTGAGCAGGAACGGCACGCGCCAGCCCCAGGCCGCGAAGGCGGCGTCGTCGAGGACGGCCGTCAGCGGCAGGAAGACGAGATTGGCGAGGAGGACGCCCGCGGGGACGCCGATCTGGGGGGCGGCGCCGTAGAGGCCGCGCTTGCCGCGCGGGGCGTTCTCGGTGGCGACGAGGACCGCGCCGCCCCATTCGCCGCCGACGCCGAGGCCCTGGACGAAGCGCAGGGCCACCAGCAGGATCGGGGCGGCGACGCCGATGGCGGCGTAGTTGGGCAGCAGGCCGATCGCGACGGTCGCGAAGCCCATCAGCAGCAGCGAGGTGACGAGCATCGACTTGCGGCCGACGCGATCGCCGAAGTGACCCATGACGATGCCGCCGATGGGCCGGGCCACGAAGCCGACGGCGAGGGTCGCGAAGGCGGCGAGGGTGCCGGCCAGTTCGGAGGTTCCGGGGAAGAACTGCGGCCCGAGCACGAGGGCCGCGGCGGTGCCGTAGATGAAGAAGTCGTACCACTCGATCGCGGTGCCGACGAAGCTGCCGAGCGCGGCCTTGCGGGCCTTGCGCTGCAGTACCTCCGGCGAGGGTGCCGGTGCGGTGATCGTCATGGATGCTTGCCTTTCACGATGCGGCCCGCGTCACGGCGGACCCGGCAAGCATGACCCCCATCACAAGCCGTTGAAAAGCTCAACTATTCGCGCTGGTTCCCCGGAAAATCCGTGGTACTCCGGGTCGTCGCAGGTCAGGACCTCGCGGACGGTGCCCCGCCGGTGGACGCGAAGTGAATGAAGGCTCGTGTCACCCGGCTGAGCATCGAGTCCTGATGCCACGCGACGACCACGTCGACCGAATCCGGAACCGGGTCGACGAGCGGCCGGACGACGAGCGGAAGATTCTCGTACGTCACGTCGAGCGGGGGCCGCTGCAGCAGCAGGGTCCACCCGAGTCCACGGCCGACGAAGGCTCGCGCCGTCTCGTAGTTGGAGGTGCGGTAGGCGACGCGCGGCGCGAACCCCGCGCCCCGGCACACCTCCATCGCGTGGTTGCTGCTGGGCGGCGCGTCGAGCAGCACCATCGGGTCGTCACGCAGATCGGCCAGCCGCACCGGACCGTCCCCGCCGGCGAGACGGTGGTCGGAGCCGAGCAGCACCGTCGGCTCGCGCGTCATCAGGGTCGCCTTGCGCCATTCCGCGGACAGTTCGAGGTCGTAGACGATCGCGAGGTCGAGTTCGCCGTTGTCGAGCTGGGTGCGCAACCGGTTCTGGGTGTCCTCCCGGAACTCGACCCGCGCCCGCGGGAAGCGCTGGGTGAATCCGGCGAGCAGCGCGGGCAGCACCGTCGGTCCGAGGGCGGGATAGCACCCGATGGCGACGGGTCCGGCCACACCGCCGCCCGCGCCCACCGCGTCCGCCTGCAGTTCGCCCGCCTGGTGCAGCAGCACGCGGGCGCGGGCGAGCACCGCCTCCCCCATCGCCGTCAGCTGCACGCCCCGCGCCCGCCGTCGCACGGCCAGCTGCGTCTGGAGCGACTTCTCGAGGTCGGTGAGTGCCGCGGACAGCGCGGACTGCGACAGGTGCAGCCGCTCGGCGGCGCCGCTGATCGTTCCCGTCTCGGCGACGGCGACGAACGCCGCCAGCTGACGCATGGTGAAGGTGGGAACCGCGTCGGGCCGGGTCATGCAGGCAACGGTATCGAGCGGGAGCCTTTCGTCCCCAGCGGGAGGTTGTCGCCGGTGCCACTCGACGGATGGCGCAGCGACCGCCCGGTGGTCGCGGCAACCTCCCGCTCCCCGGGTCCGCGCCGGTCCGGCGGGCGCGCAGCACCAGCAGCGCGACATCCCGACCTCGACTACGCGCGGCGGGGCCGGGCACCGGTGCGGTGCCCGGCCCCGGGTGACGCGGATCAGGCGCTCAGGTCGACGTCCTTGCTCTCCTTGACGAACAGGGCCAGGACCACGGCGCTGAGGGCGCACCCGGCGACCAGATAGACGATCACGCTGCCGATGGAGCCGGAACCGGCGTACAGCGCGGCGACGATGACCGGGGTGAAGCCGGCGCCGAGCAGGCTGCCGATCTGTTAGCCGAGCGACGCGCCGGTGTAGCGGGCGCGGGTGCCGAACTGCTCGGCGAGGAACGCCGGCATGGGACCGAACGTCAGCGACTGCAGGACCGAGCAGGCGATCACGAAGGCCAGCACGACCAGCAGGAAGTTGCCGGACGAGGCGAGCTGGAACAGCGGCCACGCCAGGACGACCATGCCGACGAAGCCGGTCATCATGACGGGCTTGCGCCCGTAGGTGTCCGACAGCCGGGCGGCGCCGAGGATGCCGAAGATCGCGACGAACTGGCAGATCGCGAAGGCGTTGAGGCCGGCCGAGCGCGACACGCCGTTCTCGGCGGCGTAGCTGATCACGAACGTCGAGAACAATGCCTGGATCACGAAGGGCGCGGTGCACACCAGTCCCGCGAGGATCAGGGTGCGGGGGGCCCGCACGATCGTCAGCAGCGGGATGGGTTCCTTGGTGTGGGACTTCTTCTCCTCGGCGGCGCGCAGGGCCTCCTCGAAGACCGGGCTTTCGGCGATCCGGGCCCGGACGAACAGGCCGACAGCGAGCAGGACCGCGGAGAACAGGAACGGGATGCGCCAGCCCCACGAGAGGAAGTCGTCCTCCGGCAGCTGGGCGGCGAGCGAGAGGGCGACCGTGCCGAGCACGGCGCCGGTGGGTCCGCCGGCGTTGGTGAACGCCGCCGCGAAACCGCGGTTGCGGCCCTTGACGTGTTCGAGCGACATCAGGGCCGCCCCGCCCCACTCGCCGCCGATCGCGATGCCCTGCACGGCGCGCAGCAGGATCAGCATCACCGCGCCCCAGGTGGGGATCGCCGGGACGAGGCCGATGAGGAACGAGGCGACGCCCATGATCGTCATCGACAGCATGAGCATCTTCTTGCGGCCGACGCGGTCGCCGAAGTGGCCGAAGACGATGCCGCCGAGCGGACGGGACAGGTAGCCGATGGCGAACGTCGCATACGAGGCGATCAGCGCGAGGCCGGGGCTCAGGTTCGCGAAGAACACCGGACCGAACACGAGCGCGGAGGCGGTCGCGTAGAGGATGAAGTCGTAGAACTCGACGGTGCTCCCGAGGTAGCTCGAGAAGACGACGCGACGGATGTCCTTGTTCCGCTCCGCCGGTGCGGCGACGGCCGTGCGTTCTGGGTCAGCGAGGGTCATGGTGGGTCCTTACTTTGCGAGGACGATGCTAGATCCGGTCGGCGGTGCCGCTCAGAAGGGGTAAGCGGGCACGTCGCGGCTGACGGTGATCCAGCGCGACTCGGTGAACGCTTCGATGCTGTTGGCGGCACCGCCGAAGCGGGCGCCGTTGCCGGAGGCGCCGAGACCGCCGAACGGGATGTTGGCCTCGTCGCCGACGGTCTGGTCGTTGATGTGGGCGATGCCGGTGGGGATCCGGTCCGCGAGCGCGAGACCCTTGCCGACGTCGCGGGTGAAGATGCCGAGCGAGAGCCCGTAGTCGGTGTCGGTGGCCAGCGCCACCGCCTCGTCGAGGGTCGAGAACTTCACGACCGGAGCGACGGGCCCGAACACCTCTTGGGCGTAGGCGGGCGCACCGGCCGGGACGTCGGCGAGGACGGTGGGCCGGTAGAACAGGCCCTCGTAGGTGCCGCCGGCGACGAGCCGGGCGCCGGCATCGACCGACGCGGTGACCAGGGCATGAATCTTCTCGAGCTGACCCTGGTCGATGATCGGCCCGAGCGCGACCTGCTCGGTGACGGGGTCGCCGACGGGCAGTGCCTCGGCCTTGGCGGCGAGCTGGGCGACGTACTCGTCGTAGACGGACTCGTGCACGATGTGCCGGCCGGTGGTCATGCACACCTGGCCCTGGTGCAGGAAGGATCCGGCGGCACCGGCCGAGACGGTGGCGGCGAGGTCGGCGTCGTCGAGCACGACGATCGCGGAGTTGCCGCCGAGTTCGAGGTGGACCTTCTTGAGGTTGCGGGAGGCGGCGGCACCGACGGCCCGGCCGGCCGGGGTGGAACCGGTGAAGGAGATCACCGGCACCCGCGGGTCGTCGACGAGCGCGGCGCCGACGTCGGCGCCGGCGGGCAGCACGGACAGCACCCCGGCCGGCAGGCCCGCCTGCTCGAAGATGCGGGCGAGCGCCACGCCGCCGCAGACCGCGGTACGCGGGTCGGGCTTGAGGATCACGGCGTTGCCGAGGGCCAGCGCCGGCGCGACGGAACGGATCGCGAGGATCAACGGGAAGTTGAACGGCGCGATGACACCGACGACCCCGACGGGGACCCGCTTCGACATGCTCAGACGCGGTGCCTCGCTGGGCAGGATCTCGCCGAGCGCATGGGAGGGCAGGGCCGCACCCTCGTAGCACTCCTGCGCCGCGACGTGCGTCTCGAGCTGCGCCTTGGGACGCAGGGAGCCGGACTCGCGCATGATCCAGCGCTCGATCTCGTCGGCGTGCTGCTGCCACAGGACGCCGGCCCGGCGCATGACCGCGGCACGCTCGGTGTGCGGGCGGGCCGCCCAGTCGCGCTGGGCCGCGACGGCACGGTCGACCGCGCGCTCGAGGTCCCCCTCGTCGGCGAGGCCGGCGCTGCCGAGCGTCGCGCCGGTCGCCGGTTCGACGACCTTGATCTCACCGCCCCCGCCGGGGGTCCAGTCCCCGGTGAAGATTTTTCCCTGCCAGATGGATTCGTCGAGAAGGGCCATCACGAACTCCTTGTGTACGGGTGCCGGACCGGCCGGCGGGCGACGCGGGACGCGGCGGGCGCGATTGCGGGTGAAGGGACGGCCGAGACGGCCGGACAGTGCGGGCCGCACGGTGCGGGCTGGGCGCTCGCTCGGTGGAGCGAGCTCTCCGTTCGGCCCCTGAAGTATGGGTCACGTCACATTGACGTGAAAAGCAGAATTAGCCGGTGATATTCCCCAGGTCTGCTCAACAACGGCGACATGCGGGACCGCGGGCGGCACCGGAGCCGGTCGCCGCCCGCGGATCGGCCGAGTAGGCAGGTCAGGAACTCGGCACGGCCGGGCCGAGAACGCCCCAGGTGCGCAGGATCTCATCCGGATCGTCCTGCCCGGGTACGGGCGGGGCCGTGGGCCGCCCCGCCGGTGTACGCGAGAAGCGGGGCGCGGGCGCAGGTTCGGGGTGACCGTCCCGGTACAGGAAGGTGCCCCGGGCGGTGAGGTGTGCGTCCGCGGGCGCCTCGGTCATCGAGAGGATCGGCGCGACACACGCATCGGTGTCCCGGAAGATCGCCGCCCACTCGTCGCGGGGGCGGGTGGCGAACACGCCGGCGATCCGCGCGCGCAGCTCCGGCCAGCGCCGGCGGTCCCACTGCCCCGGCAGCGCACCGTCCGCGTCGAGGCCGAGGCCCGCGAGAAGCCGCGCGTAGAACGGCGGTTCGAGGGCCGCGACCGCGACGTGCCGCCCGTCGGAGGTCTCGTACACGTCGACGAACGGTGCCCCGGAGTCGATGAGATTGGTGCCGCGCTCGTCGTTCCATGCGCCGCCGGCGAGCATCGAGTACGGGTTGGCCATCAGGTGTGCGACGCCGTCGACGATCGCGGCATCGACGACCTGACCGCGCCCGGAGCGCTGCACCTCCCACAGGGCGGCGAGAATGCCGGACACGAGATACATTGCGCCGCCGCCGAAATCGCCGACCAGACTGAGGGGCAGCTGTGGCGGTCCCCCGGCCCGGCCGATCGCGTGCAGCGATCCGACCAGGGCCTGATAGGTGGGGTCGTGCCCGGCACGCTGCGCGAGGGGCCCGTCCTGCCCCCAGCCGGTCATCCGGCCGTAGACCAGTTTCGGGTTGCGCGCCCAGCAGTCCTCGGGGCCCAGACCCAGGCGCTCGGTGACGCCGGGCCGGTAGCCCTCGATCAGCACGTCGGCCTTCTCGGCCAGCGCGAGCACGGTGGCGAGCCCGTCGGGGTCCTTCAGGTCGGCGGCGATCATCCGTTTGCCGCGCTGGAGGGTGTCCAGCCGCGGGTCGATGGGCATGGTGAACCCGGCGCCGGTGCGTTCGACGCGCACGACGTCGGCGCCCTGGTCGGCGAGGAACATCGCGGCGAACGGCGCGGGACCGAGTCCCGCCAGTTCCACGACCTTCAGTCCGGCCAGCGGGCCCTGCCGAGATTCGGTCATCGTGATCTACTCCTGCAGGTGAGGGTGCGGCCGGCGGCACACGACACGGCCGCCGGCCAGGGGTTCGTTACCGTCTAGACTCCGACGAGTTCGCCGACGGTGACGGTCTGCTTGCCCTCGGTGATGTGGGCGGCGATGAACTCCTCGTTGAGTTCGATCCCGAAGCCCGGCCCCTCGTTCGGGTAGAGCTTGCCGTCGGAGAAGACCGGGACGTTCAGGGCGATGTCCTGCGTGATCGTCTGCTCGGCGTTCTCCCACTGGTTGTTGATGATCAGCGGACCGAGATTCTCGTGGGTGAACTGCGAGGCCCAGTTGTTGGCGATCATCAGGTGCGCCGAGGGGCTGGCCTCGAGACCGGAGCCGATCATGCACCCGCTCATGACGGCCATGTCGGCGAGGCGGGCCATCGTCAGCCAGCGCTGCGCCTTGAGCAGGCCGCCGGCCTTCTGCATCTTGATGAACAACCCGTCGGCCGCGCGACGTTCGATGATCTCCCGGATGTTGTGCAGCTCCTGCGCGGACTCGTCGGCGAAGATCGGCGTGTCGATGCGGGTGCGCAGGCGCGCCATGCCCTCGATGTCCCAGTGCGGGACGGGCTGCTCGATGCACTCCATGCCGTACCGGTCGAGCCGGCGCATCGTCTTCAGGGCCTGGTCGTAGTTCCAGAAGCCGTTGGCGTCGACCACGATCCGCGCCGAGTCACCGAGTGCGGCCCGGACCTCGCGGACGTTGTCCACGTCGTGGTCGGAGTTGCCGTCGGACTTGAGCTTGATCAGGCAGAAGCCGTTCTCGTGGGCCTGGACGGCCTCGGCGACCACCTGGTCGACCGGTCCGGCGGACGCGACCCAGCCCTGCACGGAAGCCTCGGCGTTCTTGCCGCCGAGCAGCTGGTACACCGGTACGCCCAGCGCCTTGCCCTTGAGGTCGTGCAGCGCGAAGTCGACGAGCGCCTTGGCCTGGTTGTTGTCGCGGACGAACGTGTCCATCTGCCCGACGATCTTCTCGATGTTGAGCGGATCCTGGCCGATCAGGAAAGCCGGGGCGATGTGGTTGGCGATCATCGCCGTCATCGACTCCTGGGTCTCGCCGCGGTACCAGGTGGAGGTGTCGCCGCTGTCGCCGTAGCCGACGATTCCCTCGTCGGTGTGCAGCTTCAGCACGACGGAATGGATGTGGGTGATCCGGGTTCCCGGCATGATGAACGGCTTGACGAGCGGGGTGGAGACCGGGATCAGTTCGACCTTGGTGATGATCATGCGACGTGCTCCTGAGCGGACGAAGGAATGACGGTGGCGCCGGCGTCGGCCAGAGCCGTGAGTTCTGCGGTGTCGAGGCCGGCCTCGCGGAGGATCTCGACGGTGTGCTCGCCGACGAGCGGAGCGCGGCGCTCGATCGTGCCCGGGGTGTGGGAGAGCTTGGCAGGGATGCCGGGGACGGTGACCGCACGGCCGTCGTGCGGGTGCGTGACGGTCGGCAGCATGTCGCGGGCCCGGAAGTGGGGGTCCGCGAAGATGTCCGCGGCGTCGAGGATCGGGCCGAGCGGCACCTTGCCGCCGAGCAACTCGACGAGTTCGGCGACGGTGTGGGTGCGGGTCCAGGCGTTGACCACCTCGTAGACGGCGTCGCGGTTGAGCCACCGGTCGTGGTCCGTGGCGAACCGGGGGTCGTCGACGAGTTCCGGCTGACCCATGACGGCGGCGAGCTTGGCCCACTGCGGATTGTGCGGGGCGCCGAGCGCGACGACGCCGTCCTTCGCCTGCACCGTGTCGAACGGCGCGAATCCCTGCAGCTGGTTGCCGAGCGGCCCGGGGACCTGACCGGTGTGGCCGTAGGTGTTGACCACGACCTCGGAGATCGCGAGCACGGCGTCGGCCATGGCGACGTCGACGTACTGGCCCTGCCCGGTGCGCTCGGCGTCCCGCAGCGCGGCGAGGATGCCGAACGCGGCGAACAATCCCGGAACGGTATCTCCCACACCGGATCCCACCCGGACGGGGTGCGCGGCGTCGGTCCCGGTGATGGACATCAGACCGCCCATGGCCTGCGCGACGATGTCGAAGGCCGGCCAGTCCCGGTAGGGGCTGTGCCCGCCCGTCTTGTCGCCGAAGCCGCGGATCGAGGCGTAGACCAGGCGGGGATTGCGGGCCGCGAGGGTGTCGTAGTCGAGACCGAAGCGGTCCATGACGCCGGCGGTGAAGTTCTCGACGACGATGTCGGCGTCGTCGATCAGGCGCAGCAGTACGTCGCGGGCCTCGGGCTTCTTCAGGTCCAGCACGAGCGACCGCTTGTTGCGATTGGCCGACTGGAACACCCCGCCGTAGTCGCGGGGTTCGTCGTCGGAGGCGAACGGGCCGGCGTAGCGGAGGAAGTCGCCGCGCGGCGGTTCCACCTTGATCACGTCGGCGCCCTGGTCGGCGAGCAGCGACGTGCAGAACGGCCCGGCGAGGGCCTGGGTGAGGTCGACGACCCGCACCCCGTCGAGGGCGCGGCGGGCAGTGGTGTTCATGCGGTGGCCTCCCGCCCGAGCAGCGCGCGGCCGATGACGACCTTCTGGATCTGCGGGGTGCCCTCGCCGATCTCGAGGCCGGAGACGTCGCGCAGCATGGCCTGCAGCGGCAGTTCCTCGGCGAAGCCGCTGTGGCCGTGGGCGACGATGCAGTCCCGGATGGTCTGCAGCGAGACCTCGGTGGCGTAGAGCTTGGTCATCGCGGCCTCCTTGGTGAAGGGCTTGCCGGCGTCGGCGAGGGAGAGGGCGCGGTAGGTGAGCCAGCGGGCCGCCTCGAGCTTGGTGGCGTTCTCGGCGATCGGGAAGGACACCCCCTGGAACGAGGAGACCGGCCTACCGAATGCCTTGCGGGACTTGACGTAGTCGATGGTGATGTCGAGGGCCTTGCGGGCGACGCCGGTCGACATCAGGCCGATGACCGAGCGGGTGTAGTCGAATTCGCTCATGACGAGCCGGAATCCGTTGCCGACACCACCGATGACGTACTCGTCCGGGACGAACACGTCGTCGAGGAACACCCCGGCCCGGCCGAGCGGCTTCCAGCCGGCGTCCGGGAACTTCTGCATGCTCACACCCTCGGCGTCGAGGGGCACGAGGAAGGCGGTGACGCCGGATTCCTCCGGGGTGGCGCCGCGGGCCTTGACGAACGTGATCATCGCCTTGGCGTGCGGAGCGAAGGTGATGGACGTCTTCTCGCCGTTGAGCTTCCAGCCGCCGTCGACCTTCTCTGCCTTGGCGCGCATGGCCATCGCGTCCGAGCCGCTGCCCGGCTCGGTCAGGCCGAGGGCGACGACGTGGCGGCCCTCGACGATGCCGCGCACCCAGTCCTTCGCGACCTCGGGGGCGAGGAAGCGCTCGAGCAGCGGGCCGGTGAGGTTGTTCGTGTAGGCGAGCTGGGTGAGATAGAAGTTCGAGTAGGCCAGTTCCTCGTGGGCGATGCCGAGGTGGGTCTTGGTGAGCACCTCGCCGATGCGGCCCTGGCCGCCGTTCTCCTCGGAGACGCCGAGCCCGAGAAGGCCCTGCGCGGCCATCTTCTCGGCGAGATCCCACGGGAACTCCTCGCGGTGGGCGCGTTCGAGGTAGCTCTCGGCGTGCGGTGCCGCGAACTCTCGGACCCACTGGGCGAACTCCTCGTATTCCGGCGCGAAGAGAACCGGCGGGTGCAGGGCGTCCGTGGCAGACATGATCGATCTCCTCGAAGTGGTTGTGAATCAGCGCTTGTCGTCGGCGCCGGGAAGAACACCCGGGCCGCGCGCTGCCGATCAGCGCGTCGGAACCCAGTATGTCCGCAGTCACAACCCCAGAAAAGAACAAGAATGTGTTGATGATTATGAGTAAATGTGTGGTGTGTCTTTCGGGCGGCCCTGGCAGCCCAAAGGAGACACCGCCTACAACTGTGGCACCCGGACCGTGGCGAAGGAGATGAACTCGCGCACCACACGGCTCAGGATCACGTCCGGGCGCCACGCGATGACCAGCCGCACCGGATCGAGCGCCGGTACGTCGATCGGCAGCAACACGATCTTCAGGCCCCCGTAGGTGCGGTTGACCTGCGGCTGGTGCAGCATGATCGTCCAGCCCAGGCCCCGGCCGACGTACGCCCGCACGGTCTCGTAGTTCGCCGACCGGTACTCGATCCGGGGCGTGAACCCGGCCCGTGCGCACACCTGCAGCGCGTGGGTCGATGCCGGGGCCGCGTCGAGCAGCACCATCGGTTCGTCCCGCACCGCCGCCAGCTCCACCGGGCCGGGCGTCGCCGCCAGCCGATGGCCCGCCGCGACGACCAGGGCCGGGCGTCTCGTCATCAGCGTGGCGGTACGCCAGGTCGGCGGCAGCTCGAGGTCGTAGGTGATCACCGCGTCCAGCGCCCCGCCTTCGAGGCGCTCGGCCAGCTCGTCGGCCATCGCCTCCCGGAACTCGAGTGACACCCGCGGATGCAGGTCGGTGAACTCGGACAGCATCGGCGGCAGGATCGTCGGCCCGACCGTCGTGTAGCACCCGATGGCGAGACGGCCGGCGAGCTCGCCGCCCGAACCGAGCATCTCGTCCTCGATCTCGCTCGCCTGCTGCAGGAGCGTCCGCGCCCGGGCCAGGAGCGACTCCCCGGCCGGCGTGAGCTGCACGCCGTGGGCGCGGCGGCGCACGCACAGCTGCGTCGAGAGGGCCTTCTCGAGTTCGGTGACCGCCAGCGACACGGCCGACTGCGAGACCAGCAACCGTTCGGCCGCCGCGCTGATCGTGCCGGTCTCGGCGACGGCGACGAAGGCGACCAGTTGCCGCATCGTGAAGGCCGGCGCCCGATCGCTGCTCATGAATCGATCATATGGGCGGTCCGCCCCGGGGCCGTCAGGCGTCGGGAGCGGTCGTCAGCGGCACGTCGCCGTCCGGCCGCCGGCGGGGCTCGGCGACCCGGTGCAGCCCCCGGCCCAGCTTGCCGACCCCGGTGGTGCCCGCCCCGACCGCCCGGCCGCCCAGGGTGCGGGCGCTGTCGCCCAGCGTGCGGGCACTGTCGCCCAGCGTGCGGGCACTCTCGCCGAGGGCACCGCCCGCGGCCCGGACCGGCTTGCCCAGCTCCACCAGGTTCTCGGCCACCGCCGGGTCCTCGGCCTCGAGAGCACGCTGCGCGGCGCTGCCGAACGCCGCGGCGACGTCGTCCAGGTCCGTGCGGAACCGGGCGATGTCCCGCTTCACCCGGGCGGACGACAGCCACCGCACCAGTTCGAACGGCGTGAGGCCCGCGTAGCTCGCGAGCCGCGCGCGGGCGCGCAGCAGCAGCGCGACGTCCCGCTCGACGCGCCCGGCCAGCGACGTGCCGATCGTCGCGCGTTCGTGCTCGAGCCGGTCCGGTTCGGTGGTACGCACCTGCTCGAGCCGCAGCCGCTGCCACAGGTTCAGCGAGTCCTCGACGAGCACGAGCAGCTGCAGCGTCTCCCCGAGCCGGTCGGTCGCCACGGCCTGCTGCAGGCAGGCCACCCGGTCCTGCGCGGGTGCGTCGACGGCGAGCCCGTCGAGCAGCCGTCCGGCGTGGGCGTGGAGCCGCTCGGCTCGATCGGCGAGGACGTCGCCGAGCCCGCGCACCGATTCCCAGTCTGCAGCGCGCAGCCGGCCGGTGCCGTCCAGGATCCCCGCCACCCGGGTCAGCGCGTTGTGATGGTCGACGGCGTCCCCACCGTCGGGGGCACCGACCAGCTCGAGGATCTCCGCGGAGAGCTCGTGCACCCGCGCGACGGCGGCCTCCACCGAGACGATCGCGGCCCGCAGGGCGCGGGCGACGGCGTCGTCGGCGGGACCCGGTTCCTCGAGGTGCACGTCGTCGGTCATGGCTCCATGGTGCTACGTGCGCGCGACGGACGCAGCAGGATCCTTCGCGGCGAGCAGGTGGCGGATGCCGTAGCCGGTGACGAGGGCGGTCACGAACGCCATCAGCAGGCCGCCGAGCACCCCGATCGCCGCGACGAGCCACCACGGCTGACCGGGTTGCCACAGCGGGGTGCACACCAGGAGGAACACGGTGAGGCCGGCCAGCCACGCGGCTGCGGTCCACACGATCCAGCGCCCGGCACGGGCGACGTGCCGGCGCAGCTCGAGCCACTGCGCGAATCCGATGGACGCCAGCAACGCCACGCCGAAGACGACTCCGAGCGCGATCGGGAGCGCCATCGGCCATGCGGACCACGTCTCGTGGAACGTCGAGGGCGACATCCCGAGCAGGTAGGCGCACGCCGCGGCGACGCCCGTGCCCAGCACCCAGCGCCGCACCGACATCGCCGGCAGCCGGCGTCGCAGCACCCGCGCCTGCGACCAGCCCAGCACCGACCCCTCGACGACACCGGCGGCCATCAGCGCCGGTAATGCCGCGGCACTGTCGAACAGCACGGCACCGACGACGGCGGGAACGAGGAATCCGGCGAACTCCCCCGCCGTCGCCGACACGGTCCAGTCCCGCAGCAGACTCATCGGCCGAGCCCCAGCCGGGCCGCCAGTTCCGGCCCGCCGACCTGCCGGACGAAGTCCGGGTCCCCGCACACCACCAGCTGGTCGCGGGCCCGGGACAGCCCGACGTACAGCCGCTCGCGGGAACGCTCCTGCGGCTGTGTCTCGTTCACCGCGAGCACCACCGCCCGGCGCTCGAGTCCCTTGAAGCCGAGGACGTGCCCGTAGAAGACCTGTTCGGTGTCCCAGAAGCTGTCCCAGTACGCCGCGTTGCCCTCGGCCTGCCGCGCCACCTGCTCCGGGTGCCGGCTGCCCGTCGCGAGCAGCGCGACGTCGCCGGGCCGCCAGCCCTCGTCGAGCAGGGCGTCGATCCGGTCGTCGGCCACGGCGAGCGCCTCGTCGCCGCGGCACGCGACGAACTGCACGTCGGGTCCCTCACCGCCGAGCAGCCGCATGCGCTGCCCGACGAGCGGACCGAAGGTCCCGGCGATCTGCCGGGTGTTGCGCAGGTTGTGGTCGAGCACCAGCGGGACCAGTGGCACCGGGGGCCGGCCCTCCCGGTCGAACACCCGCTGCGCTTCGTCGGTGAACACGTAGATCCCGCTGGTCTCCTCGTCGCGCAGGGCGGCCATGATCGGATCCCACCAGGCGTCGGCGAAGTCCTGCGCCTCGTCGACGACGACCGCGTCGAAGCGCTGTCCCTCCGGCAGGGACCGGGCCAGTTCCGTCATCTGGGCGGGCAGGTCGTGTTCCCAGAAGCGCACGGTGTCGGCGGTCCGCAGCGCCTCGTCGGGGCCTTCGGCCGCACCCCACAGCCGGCCGAGGGCGTGGAACTCGCCGACGTAGGCGGGCCGCTTCTTCCGGTTCCACGTCGCGGTGATCCGCTGCAGGTAGGACGCGAGACCGTGCGAATAGCAGATCAACGCGACGCGCTGGTGCTGCTCGGCGAGGCGCCGGGCCTGCTCGAGCGCGAGGAACGTCTTCCCCGTGCCGGCGCCGCCGCGCACCTCGACACGGGTCAGCAGGCGGGTCGCGTCGAGGATGACGGCCTGCTGCTCGGTGAGCCGGTCCGCGGCGTCCTCGTTGGCGACGGCGCGCGAGACCACGTCGCGCTGCGGCAGGCCCCGGCCCGCGAGGACCTCGGCGAACCGGTCGACGCCGTCGGCGGTGAGGGCCGGCCGGTCGAGCTCCTGCTTGTCGAGCACCGCCCGCAGTCGTTCGGCGATGCTGCCGAGGTCGTTGCGATCGATCACCTTCCACCGCGGACACTCGGGCAGGGCGAAGTCGGCGCGGATCTCGGTGTGGGGCAGGACGACGAAGTGGTCCCAGCGCAGCCGGCCCTGCGTCCAGCGAGGATCGGCCTCGACGTAGCGCCGCAACGCGTAGCAGGACTGGAGCACCTGCCGGACCGGATCGATCGACCGGTCCTTGCCCTGCCGGGCCTGCACCCACTGGAAGCCGTCGTGCCACACCTGACCACCCTTGACCTCGAGGCACACGATGCCGTGGCCCTCGAGCGCGACGACGAAGTCGATCTCGTGGTCCTTGAGGTGGTCGGTGACCCGCAGGCCCGCCGCGACGAGATCCCCGTCGCCGAGCTGCCGGACGAGTGCCTCCCAGACGAGGCGTTCGGCGTCGTTCGCCAGCAGTGGGCGCTCGGGTCTGCGGATCGGCATGCGCTCAGCTTGGCACGCGCACCCACGCCTGCTCGAGCAATGCGGTCACTTCGGCCTCGTGCCGGGCCCGGTAGGCACTGAGCACCCGGCGCGGGCGGGTCTCGTCGCCCAGACCGACGGCGGCCGCGAAGGCCGGCGCGACGCCCTCCTCCGGCACGATCTCCGGGGCCGAGTGGCCGATGAGGGCGAGTGCCTTGCGCAGCGGTTCGGCGTTGTCGGCGACGGTGCGCAGCGGGAGCACGTCGAACCGTCCGCCGGGGTGGAACTCGAGGAACATCTCGTTGCCCTCGTCCACTCCGAGATCCTCGAGGAACCGTCGCACGCTGCCGAGATGCGGGGACGCACCCGTCCAGCGCACGACCTGGGTGCCCAGCCGGGACGACAGGGCGACCTCGCGTCCCGGGGCGCAGCCGATGACGCCCGCGACCGCGGACGGCACCGGGAAATCGGCGCCGCGCAGGTGGTCCCGCGTGGCGGTGACCCGCAGCCGCCACACGTCGCCGAGGCGGTAGAGCCGGCGGGTGCGGTGCGGGGGCTTGACGCTCACGTGGGTGCGACGGCGCCGGCGCACCCGGCCGTCGACGATCTCGAAGTCGCCGCTGCCGGCGAAGATCCGGGCGCTGGTCGGCGACACCCCGAAGCGTTCGACCAGACGGTCGACGACACGGTCGAGGTCGGCGGAGCCGCCGTCGGCGTCGACGATCCGGGCGATGCGGCCGCGCACCGCGCCCGCCTCGTCGGTCTCCCATTCGGTGAGCGACCACCGGCCGTTCTCGGCGAGCGAGAACCGCTCGTCGGCGCCCATCGCGTCGATCACGGCGGCGGGACCGGCGGGGGTGCCCATGCGGTCGACGAGCTCCGCGGCCGTGAGCGGATCCCCGATCACCTCGAGCACCGCGGCGGCGTGATCGGCGAACGCGGACTGCCGGGTCAGAGCACGGCCCTCGAACATCGGGACGCCGCACCGGTGCAGCCACGCGGCGAATTCCGCGGCGGGCAGGTTCCACACGACGGCGACGGCTGCGGGTTCGACGACCCCGTTCGGGGATTCGAACTCGGCGAGCAGCGCGTGGGTGTGGCGCTCGGCTTCGGGGAGGCCCGGGACCGCGACCCACCCGTCGGCCACCTCGAAGCGATCGTCGAGGCGCGCGAGCGCCCGCCACAGCGGCACGTCGAGTCCCGGGACGGGCTGGGCCAGCTCCGGTCGCAACCCCAGGATCCGCTCGAGGGCGGCGACGGGGCGGACATCGACGCGCAGCGCCGCGAGCAGATCGCCGACGGCGGTGCCGAACGCGAAGGTCGACGGAGCGTCCGGGTCCGGTGGCTCGTCGCCGAGCACCCGGCGGCGGATCGCGTCACGCTCGGGTGCGGACAGCCCGGCGACGTACGCGGCGAGCTCGTCGAGGGCCCGCTGCGGCGCGGGCACCGGCAGGTCGCGGGCGGTCAGGGCGGCGATGCGCGCGGCGACCTGCTGGATCTCCTCGGGGGTGCCGTCCTCGAGTTCGACCCGCACCAGCGGCCGGTCCGGGTCGGCGCGCAGCGCGCGCCACCGTGCGAGCGCGACGAGGTCGTCGAGCAGCAGCGACAACGCGGGCGGGAGCGTGGGGGCGTCGGTCGCCACTCGCAGCGACGCCGGATCCCGCAGGATGGCGAGGACGAGGACGGCCTGCACGATCTGGTGCACGGTCTCCGGGCCCGCGCCGCGCACGGAGAACAACGCGGCGGGCGTGTAGCCGAGCAGACCGGCGGTGGTCGCGGCGCGGGGCAGCCGCGCGACGGTGGCGGCGGCCCGGGTGCCGAGACCGAGCGCGGCGACGGGGACGTCGACGGTGTCGGCGATGCCCGCGGAGAACACCAGATCGGGATGCTCGGTGACGTAGATGCGGGCCAGTTCCCCACAGATCGCCACGACGTCGGCGGAGGCGGCGGTCTCCGCCGGGGACCGGCGTTCCCACCAGCGCTCGTCGGGTGCGAGGGCGGCCAGTTGCGCGTTGCGGGCCGAGCCGTACCGGTCGAGCCACGGCATCAGGTCGATCCAGACGTACTCGCTGAGCATCCCGGGGGACAGTGCAGTCGACCACAGCGACACGACCCGGTGCTCCTCTTCGATGCGCGACTGGCGACCGCGGTCTCGTGCGGGACGCCCGCCGGGGACTCTACCGGCCGGCGGTCCGGCCGATGCACGACGACCGGATCAGCCGAGTTCGTCGGCGCGCCGGACCAGCATGTCCCGCAGCCGGGCCGTGTCCCGCTCACCGAACCCGATCTCGGGGAGACGGTCGAGGCCCCCGGCGATCCCGCGCCGGATCCCGTCGAGCATCCGGGTGACGGCGCGTTCGGGCACCCCGAGCCGGCCGCCGGACTCGACGAAGTGGCGGCGGGTGAGCTTGTTGCCCTTGCCGTACAGGTCGAGGGCCATCGGGTCGCGCCAACCGAGGTAGGGCTGGGTGCACAGGAGGTCGTAGGCCGGGGTGACGGCCCACAGCCCGGCCTCGGTGAGGCGGATGGAGAAGTTCTTCCCGTGCAGGTCGCCGTTGCCGACGGCGTACGAGTACGCCACCAGCCGCAGCAGTTCGAGGGTCGCGACGCGGGCCGATCCGCCGCCGCGCTCGCACGCGGCGGCCAGCGCCTCGACGACGCGTTCGGTCTTCAGCCGGTACTTGGCCGCCGGGTAGACACCGAGGACCTGGCAGGCGTCCTCCTGCGCGGTGCGGTGGACGGTGTGGCCGGGACCGATCCATCGGTCGAAGCGGGCGACGAGCAGTCCCGCGTTGCCCCTGCGGTCGTAGACCAGCTGGTGTCCGGCGACGGCGAGGCCGCAGGCGGTCGCGAGACCCATGAAGAAGTGCTCGTTCTCGACCAGGCGGGGGTAGCCGCGGGGCGGTGCGAGTTTGAGGATGGCGGGGCCCTGCACCGTCGCGACGGGGGCGGAGTACATCTGGGCCGACACCTTCGCCTGCACTCCCGGCAGGGAGGTCGGGTCGAGGACGACGGACTCGTGGCCGGAGATCCGGTCGAACAGCTCGTGCAGGTCCTCACGCCGGACGGCCTCCGGGTCCAGCAGGAGCGTCGACGTCGGGGGCCGGGCGCCGGCGGGGAGCACCCGCACATCGCCGATGGTGTCCGCGCCGACCGCCATGAGAATGGTGAGGTGGTCGTCTTCGGAGGTCTTGGTGGCGGCGACGGCGCCGCGGAGCCGGATGCCTTCGGGCAGCAGGCCGGCGAAGAACGGGGGCACGCTGCCGCCGCCGGCGCGGACCTCCTCCGCGGTCTTCGGCACCGTCCACGCGAGGGCGGGGGCGGCCGGATCGTCGAGGTAGTCCTGCGCGTACCGGAACACGACATCGTGGCCGTCCCGGGCGAGGTGCCCGGCCAGCCGGTCGCCCTTGTACACGTCGGCGCTGTCGACGGCGACGAGGCGTTCGACCACCCGGCTCACCCGGCCCGGTCGCCGCGCGTGGTGAGGGTCAGGTCGCAGCCCAGCGCGTCGGCGATGGCCACGACGAGATCGAGTTGCACGGTGGCGCGGCCGGACTCGAGCGACTGCACGCTCGAACGCGACACACCGGCGAGGTCGGCCAGTTCGGCCTGGGTGAGGCCGAGCCGGTGCCGACGGTCGACGAAGTGGTCACCGAGACCGCCGCGTCCCGTGCGGGCGCGACGACGGGGCGTGGCCACGGCCTCTCCTCTCTGTGCTTGCGACGGCAGGCATTGATGCGAGTGTGCCCCCACTGCGCGCGGTTGTCCAGGGTTGTGCCTGCCATGACAGGCTCAAGGAGGAGAGGGTGCGTCTGCCGACGCGCGTCCGCTGCTTCGGCCTGCCCTCGCAAGCCCAGCGTGCGGGCGGTCAGGGTGTGACGCGCTCCGGTTCGACCTCGAGCTGGGCCGCGGGCCGGAGCCGCAGCAGCACCAGACCCGCGACGGACGCCACGATCAGTGACCCGACGGCGCCGTGCACATGCAGCGCGTTGACGGCGACCCCGGCGCCGACCAGCCCCACCAGCAGCGCACACCACAGAACGACTTTCGCGACCACCATGACCCAAGCACCTTCCCGAGGCCCCCTGCCCGAGAGGAAGAATAGTGCGCCAGGTCACACGAGCGCGGGAGGGTCGCGGCGTGTCCACCACGGGGAACGCATCGCACCCGCTGCGGCGCAGCACAGGGCACACCGCTGCGGCGCAGCACAGGGCACACCGCTGCGGCGCAGCACAGGGCACACCGCTGCGGCGCAGCACAGGGCACACCGCTGCGGCGCAGCACAGGGCACACCGCTGCGGCGCAGCACAGGGCACACCGCTGCGAAAAAAAAAAAAAAAAAAAAAAAAAAAAAAAAAAAAAAAAAAAAAAAAAAAAAAAAAAAAAAAAAAAAAAAAAAAAAAAAAAAAAAAAAAAAAAGCTGCGGCGCAGCACAGGGCACACTGTTGCCCATGAACTCGGAGGAGATCCTGCGCCCTCTCGAAGGCATCCGCGTCCTCGAACTCGGCAACTACATCGCCGCGCCCACCGCGGGCCGGCTGCTCGCCGACTTCGGCGCGGAGGTCATCAAGGTCGAACGGCCCCGCACCGGCGACGAACTGCGCAACTGGCGCCTGTACGCCGGGGACACGTCGATGCTGTACCGCACGGTGAACCGCAACAAGAAGTCCATCGTGGTGGACCTGCGCACCGAGGCGGGCCGGGCCGTGATCCTCGATCTGGTGCGTCACTGCGACGTGCTGCTCGAGAACTTCCGGCCCGGCACCCTGGAGAGGTGGGGAATGGGCCCCGAGGTGCTCGCGCAGATCAAACCGGACCTGGTGATCACCCGGATCTCCGCGTTCGGCCAGACCGGCCCGCTCGCGGAGCGTCCCGGATTCGCGGCCGTGGCCGAGGCCGTGGGCGGGTTCCGGGAACTCGTCGGGGACCCGGACCGGCCGCCGGTGCGGGTGGGGGTGTCGATCGGCGACTCCATCGCCGGGCTGTACGCGGCCTTCGGCTCGGTAACGGCGCTGCTGCAGCGGCAGCTGATCGGGTCGCTGCCGCCGGCGAACCGGGTCGTCGACGTCGCCCTGAACGAGTCGATGCTGTCGATGATGGAGTCGCTGATTCCCGACTACCTCGCCTACGGGGTCCGGCGGGAACGGGTGGGCGGCCGCATGGAGGGCATCGCCCCCTCCAACGCCTATCCCTGCTCGGACGGCACCTCCGTGATCATCGCCGGGAACGCGGACGCCATCTTCCAGCGCTACATGCGCACCATCGAGCGACCCGACCTCGCCGACGATCCCGACCTCGCCACCAACGCCGGTCGCTGGGCCCGCCGGGAGGAACTCGACGCCGCGATCGCCGACTGGACGCGGCGTCGGCCGCGCGACGAGGTGCTCGGGATCCTCGACGCCGCGGGGGTGCCGAGCGGGCCGATCTACACGGCGGCCGACATCGTCGACGACGAGCAGTACCGGGCGCGGAACATGATCCAGCACTTCGCCGTCGACGTCGGCGAGGACGAGCCGAAGCAGGTCGGGTTCCCGGGCATCGTCCCCGTGCTCGGCGGCCGGTCGCTGCCCATCCGCCACGTCGGACCGGATCTGGGCGAACACACCCGCGAGGTGCTCGGGGGTCTGCTCGGCCGGACCGAGGCCGAGATCGACGAGCTCCTGGAGGTGGTGTCGTGAGTGGCGGTGTGGTGCGCGGTGGTGTGATGAGCGGTGGTGTCGTGAGTGCCGGGGCACCGCAGCTGCGCGACGTGACCCTGCGCGACGGGCTGCAACTGACCGGCAAGGTGCTGCCCACCGAGCGGAAGGCGCAGATCGTCCGCGCCCTGCTGGCCGCCGGCGTGCCGCAGCTCGAGATCGGCTCGATGGCCCGGCCCGACCTGGTCCCGCCGATGGCCGGCACGGTCGAGCTGATCGGGATGCTCACCCCCGAGGAACTCGACCGCTGCTACATCTGGGTGGCCACGCCGCGGCACGTGGAGAAGGCGGCCGCCGCCGGCGCCCGGCACTTCCAGTACTGCCTGTCGGTGTCGGACGCCCACAACCGCGCCAACATCGGACGGGACACCGACGCGAGCCTCGCCGCGATGCCCGCCGCGGTGGAACACACCCGCGCCGCCGGCGGCACCATCCAGCTCTGCCTCGCCACTGCATTCACGTGCCCGTTCGACGGGCCCGTCGACCCCGACCGGGTGCTCGAGATCGCGTGCGACCCGCGCGCCGACGGCGCCGCCGACATCGTCCTCGCCGATACCCTCGGTCAGGCCGTGCCCGCGCAGGTCACGGCGCTGGTGTCCCGGGTACGTGCGGACTCCCCCGCCCGCCGCATCGTCTTCCACGGCCACGACACCTGGGGCCTGGGCGTCGCCAACAGCCTCGCCGCGATCGAGGCGGGCGCCGCGGTGGTGGACGGCTCGCTCGGCGGACTCGGTGGTTGCCCCTTCGCACCCGGCGCGAGCGGCAACACCGCGAGCGAGGACCTGCTCTTCGCCACCCGGCCCGCGTGGCTGACCCCGCCGGTGTTCGCCGACCTGGTCCGGCTGGGCGAGTCCGTCGTCACCGAGCTGGGCGAGCCGAACCGCGCCCGCGCCGCGCAGGGTGCCCGATCCGAGGCCGCGGCGTTCGAATGGGTGGTGCGGCGGTGAAGGTGCTGATCGCCCCGGACAGTTTCAAGGGCACGTACCGCGCCGCCGAGGTGGCCGACGCCGTGGCGGCGGGCGCGGAATCGGCCGGGCTCGAGACGATCCGGATGCCGGTCGCCGACGGCGGCGACGGCACCCTCGCGGTGCTCACCGGCCCGCTCGGTCTCGAGCTGATCGAGATCGACTCCGTCAATCCGTGGCGCGCCCCGTGTGCGGGTTCGTTCGGGCTCGGCGAGGACGGCACCGCGGTCGTCGAGCTCGCCACCTTCAGCGGAATCACCACACCGCACAAGGGCTTCCGCGATCCGATGACGGCGGACACCTACGGCACCGGGCTGGCGATGGCCGAGGCCGTGCGGCGCGGCGCCACGCACGTCGTCGTCGCGGCGGGAGGATCGGCCACGACCGACGGTGGGCTCGGTGCGATCGCCGCCGTCATGGACGCCGGCGGCCTGGGTACCGCCACCGTCACGGTACTGACGGACGTGACCACCCGCTACACCGACGCCGCGCGGGTGTTCGGCCCGCAGAAGGGCGCGGACGCGACAACCGTGGAACGGCTCACCCGCCGCCTCGAGGACGCGGCCGTGACGTTGCCGCGTGATCCGCGGGAGGTGGACGGGACCGGCGCGGCCGGGGGTTTCGCCGGCGGCATGTGGGCGCAGTTCGGCGCGGATCTGCGCTCGGGAGCCGACTTCGTGCTCGACGCGCTCGGGTTCGACACCGCACTCGCCGGCGCCGACCTCGTCGTCGTCGGCGAAGGACGCCTCGACGGGCAGTCCCGCTCGGGAAAGATCGTCTCGGCGATCCTCGCCCGGGTGCACGCGGCGCCGGTCGTGGCGGTGGTGGGATCCGTGGGCGACGACCTCGGTGACTACCGGGACCGGTTCGCGGAGATCATGATCGCCACCGATCTCGACGCCCTGCGCGCGGCCGGTGCCCGGCTCGCACGCCTCGGCTGACTCGGTCGCGACCGGGAAGGAACGTCATTCGCACGGCGGTGCGGTGACGGACGGCGGTGCGGTGACGGACGGCGACGTCGAGTCGGGGTGGGGGCCGGGATCCGGGTCGGACGCCCGCATCGACCAGCCCGCGGGCCGGACCTGCGGAGTGTCGCGCCCCGGGCACGGGACCGCGGTCGGCGCCCCGGTGTCCGGGCCGGGGCCGGCCGAGGGGGCGGGCACGAACCGGGCGGCGTCGGCCGGACGCGGCGGTTCGGACGGGCCGGCCCCACCGATGGCGACGGCCAGCCCGCCGCCGAGCAGGACGGCCAGCGCGACGACGACCGCCGCCAGCAGCGCGACCCGCCGTGACGACGGCGACGAGGGCGCCGGTAGCGGTTCGGTGCGTGCGGCCACGAGCGCGGCTCCGGTGGCCCGGTGCCACGGCCCGCCGTGCGGCGTCACGAACGGCACGCCGAGCGCCGCCGCGAGCGCACGGGCGGCGGCGACGTCGCCGGGGCGCAGGTCCGGGAACACCAGCGCCTCCGGTGCGACACCGGCGAGCGCCCCGGCCTCGCCGGCGGCCTCCGGTAGTGCGAGCGCGATCTGACCGAAGTCGTCCTCCGCCACGGCAACCGACGCGAGCACCGCACCCGAGCGGATGTCGGCGACCGACACGCGCACGGTCGCATCGTCGGGGCCGATCAGGACCACCGTCCGCACACCGTCGAGCTCCGGGGCCGCAGCGAGGAAGGCCAGCCGGGCTTCGTCGATCCCCACGGTCCGCACCTCGGTCGTCCCGGAGTCCGGGACGACCGTCGCGGGTGCCACCAGTCCGGCTCGGGTGAAGTGCACCTCCGCCCGCGCGGCACGCTCGGTCATCGCCGTGAACGCCCGGCTCACCGCCTCAGCTTCGGCACGGTCCCCCACGGGCCAGCGTTGCGTGTCGAACGGGCCGAGGACCGGAACGTCGGCGTCCACGAGCACCGCACAGACCTCACCGGCATCGATCGCGACGCCGAGCACCGCACGCATCACTGCCCTTTCGCCGACGGGACGAGGCTCGAGCCTAACGCACGGCGAGGTGGGGACACCGCGAGCGAGAAGGGACACGCCGCGGTCGAGCAACCGCGCGGGCGGTGCCGGACGAGCCCGGACTACGGCGGCTCGGGGTAACACCCCACCGTCAGCCCCACCGTCGCGGCGAGATTGCTGCCGAACGCGATGACGGAACCGTCCGCGGCAAACATCCGGATCTCGAGCCCCGTCCCGACCGGTATGGACCGGGAGCCGTGGAATCCGCTGCCCGCCAACGATTCCTCGAACACCCGTGCCGCCCGCTCCAGCTGCCCGGCCGGCACGGGCCGATCGGAGAGCAGCGCGGGGAGGAACACCGTGGTGCCCGCCGAGCCGTCGGGCAGTTCGCAGTAACCCGTCGTCCCCCGGGTCGACTGCCGGAACTGCATCTCCGGGAATGCGCGTGACAGGGCGGCGGTCGCGTCGTGCCGGACCCGGGTGTAGTACTCGACGGCACCGGCGCGGTCCGCGGCCACCGGCTCGGGCACGGCGACGGGGAACGGTCCACCCGCGCACCCGGCGACCACCAGCGCCAGCATCGGCACACCGAGCCGCACCCCCCTCATCGCACCACTCGATCCGTGAGCCCGCCGGCGACCGCGGCGACGTTGTACAGGCTCATCGTGCCGTCGTTCAGGTACTCGCTGTGCCCGGTCGAGCCGAGACGCGGCCGGCCGGACGCGTCCGGCCCGGCGTCGCTCGACAGCTGGGTCACCCCGTCGAGGAAACTCGGATCGCCGTCGAACGTGCCGAGGTCCCCGACCGGGTCGCGGTCGGCCTCGACGAGGTACGCCGCGCCCGGTGGCACCCCCAGTTCGGCGACGTCGTCGGTGCCGATGCCCGGGGCGCCGAGGAACACGGCGGCATCCACACCGACGCCCTGCTGCAGCGCCAGCCCGGTGGCGAGAGCGCCGTAGGAGTGACCGACTGCGGTCACGTGCGGATCCCGCTCGGCGCGCAGGCCGTCGAGGAATCCGGCGAGCCGCGGGGCGGCGCGGACCGCGGCGAGGTCGGAGACCGGGCTCGACTCGGTGCGGGCGAGGCCCCAGCCCCATTGCGGCACCTGATAGTTCAGCCAGGTCACGGCGGCGACCGACTCGGCGCCGCGGCCCGCCGCCTGCAGTTGGCGCTCGGTCTCGTCCTTCAGCGCCGCCATCCGGCTGTCGTATCCGGCGAGATGGCCCTGCACGGTGGACCCGGCGCCCGGGGTGAAGACGGTGACGTGGTCGGCGGTGTCGACATCTCCGACCGCCACGGCGGCCATCGCTTCGCGGCCCGAGAGGTCGAGAGTCAGCAACTGCCGTGCCGGCCGGGACAGCGCCACCTCGACGGCGTCGAGCGCGGCGATCTTGTTGCGGGTCTGGGCGAGCCCGGCGTCGGCGTTGCTCGTCAGTCCGCCGAACGGAGCGGCGTCGAGCTGGGCCTGCAAGCGGGCGGCGACCGCCTCGAGCCGGTGCCGTTCGGCCGCCAGCTGCGCGCGGTTGGCCAGGTCCCGCACCGCGGCGGGCACCCCGTCGAGGTTGCCGATCCGCTCGGGCGCCGAGGCGGCGAGCCACGTGCGCTCGCCGTCGTCGAGTCCGGCCCACCATGCCGCCACCTCGGCCGCGGCCGTCCCGGCTGGCGGCACCACGGCGGTGGGTGCGGGTGCAGCGCGCACGGCACCGAAACCGAGCGGACGGGACGCCGGTTCGTGCACCGTCCCGGCGAGATCGGCCGCGGCCCACCGATCGAGCGCCTCGGCCCGGTCGAGGACCGCCCGGATGCGGGCCTCGGCCTCGTGCCGGTGCGAGTCCGCGTCCGGTCCCGGGCCGGCCGTGACGGTTCCGTCGTCCCGCACCGTCAAGGCCCGGTCCCGGGCCCAGCGGGTGGCGTCGTCGAGTTCCGCGCGCAGCGCCCGCAGCCGCGGTGCGCACGATGTCGCGCAGCGGCTCACCTCGCGATACGCGTCGGACCGCCGCGCGATCTGCTCGGCGACGTCACCGATCCGCCGCTCGGCGGCGGCGTGGGCGATGCCCGACCACTGTCCGCCGAACCGTCCGGTGATCTGTGTCCCGATCCGCTCGAGTTCCCCCGCGTGCCGGTCCAGCACCGTGCCGAGACCGTCCAGTGCATCCGGGTCCCACTGCTGCAACTGCCGAAGATCCATCGATCCACCCCCCTGGCGCGGCAGCCTAACCGGCCGCGCGCCCGCCGCGGCGCGATGCGACCCTGCGGCGGGCGAACTGTGGAGAAACGTTCCGGGTGTGGACAACTCGCGACCGGCACGGGCGGCCGGACGCCGTCCGCCCCCGGTGCGTGGCACCGGGGGCGGACGACGAGGACTGCGGCGTCAGATGTCGGAGATCGCCTCGAGCGGCGGGGTGCGCGCGGCGCGCACACCCGGCCACAGGGCGGCGAGCACCCCGACGACGGCCGAGCCGACGAGCATGCCGAGCACCTGTCCCCACGGGACGGCGATTTGGTCGAGGCCCTGATCGGCCAGGGTCCGGACGAAGCCCCAGCCGAACGCCAGACCCAGCACCAGACCGACGACCGCCCCGAACACCGCGATGAGCATCGACTCGAGGTAGATGGTGCGGCGGACCTGGACCCGCTGCATGCCCACCGCGCGGAGCATGCCGATCTCCCGGCGGCGTTCCACGACCGACAGCGCGAGAGTGTTGACGATGCCCAGGACCGCGATGACCACCGCCAGCGCGAGGAGCCCGTAGAGCACGGCGAGCAGGGTGTCGATCTGGGCGGCCTGCTGACCCTTGAACTGTTCCCGGTCGAGCACCTGGACCACGACGAACTGCTTGGTGGCGTCCTCGAGGGCCGTGCGGATCGTCTCCGGGTCGCTGCCGGCCGCGGTGTTGACGAACACCACGAAGTCCGCGCGGGATGCCGGTGCGGTGAACTGCTGGTAGACCTCCTCGGAGACGACCCACGAGCCGAGCAACTGGTTGTCGGCGAAGATGCCGCTCACCGTCGTGGCGACGTCCTCACCGTCGCGGCTGGTGAGGGTGACCGCATCGCCGACCCGCCAGCCCTTCTCCGTGGCCGTGGTCTGCGACACGAGCAGGTCGGTACCGGCGACGTCCTCGCGTCCCTCGACGACGTCGACCTCGAGCACGTCGGCGACGGGCCCGGACAGCGCGACGCCGAACGTGTCCTCGTCGCCGATGCGCGCCGGGACACCGTGCATCGCGACGGTCTCCTCCACGCCCTCGGCGCGGGCGGCCGCCGCAGCCGCCCCCACGGGCACGCCGATCATCTGCGGTCCGGTGAGCATGAAGTCGGACTTGACGCCGGTGTCGACGAGCGAATTGACGCTCGCCTTGGCGGACGCGCCGAACACCCCGATCACGGACACCAGCATCAGGCCCAGGGTCAGGGCGAACGCGGTCGCGGCGGTGCGGCGGGGATTGCGCACCGCATTGGTGCGGGCGAGCCGGCCCACGGCTCCGAACGGGCGGGCGACGACCGCGCCGAGCCCCGCGACGAAGGGCCGCGACAGCGCGGGCGCCGCGAGCAGGACCGCGATGATCAGGGCGAACGCCCCGATGCCGACGGTGGAGGCCGCGCCCCCGCCGGTGCCCTGGGCGCCGACGACGACGACAGCGGCACCGACCACGGCGGCGACCGCCCCGACGACGGTGCGCAGGCGCAGCGACTCGACGGTCGCGGTCGACTCCTCCCGCATGGCCGCGACCGGCGGGACCTTGCTCGCCCGACGGGCCGGGGCGTAGGCGCTGACGACGGTGACGACGATGCCGATGAGCAGGGCCACGAGCACGGTGCGCGGCGCGAGCTGCAGGGGACCCGAGGGCAGGCCGACGTCGAACGCGTTGAGCGCGGCGCGCAGCCCGTAGGCGAGGGCCACGCCGCCGACGATGCCGAGGGCACTGCCCACGACCCCGACGACCAGCGCCTCGAGGGTCACCGACCGGCCCACCTGGCCGCGGCTCGCGCCGATCGCCCGGAGCAGCGCGAGCTCCCGCAGGCGCTGCGCGACGATCATCGAGAAGGTGTTGTAGATGATGAAGGTGCCCACCAGCAGCGCGATCGCGCCGAACGCGAGCAGGAAGTAGTTCAGGAAGCTCAGCGCCTCCTCGATCTCGGACTTGATCTCCTCGCTCACCTCGGCGCCGGTCTGGACCTTCTGGTCGGGCACGGCGACGGCGATCCGGTCCCGCAGCTCGTCGGCGGGGACCCCGTCCCCGGCGACGTCGATGTACTGCACGTGGGTGCCGTCGGTGAACAGGGCACGGGCCTGGTTCTCGGTGAACATCGCCCCGACGTATCCGCCGGTGTCGGTCTCGACGTCGTAGATGCCGCTGACCGTGACCGGAAGGATCCCGGCCGACGCGGCGAGGACCTTCGTCGAGTCACCGACGGACAGACCGGCACGTTCGGCGGCGCTCGAGTTGAGCGCGATCTGGCCGTCGGCGGTGGGCGGCTGCCCGGCAACGAACTCGGTCGGATCACCGAGCTGCTGGTCGGGCGGCAGGTAGGCGGTCCCCTCGCTGGGGGCACCGCCGGTCTGGATGGCCGCCCCCTCGGAGTCGAGGACGATGACCGGCCCCCCGAACGCCGGCACCACGGTCCGCACACCGGGGACCGCGGAGACGACCGCGACGTCGGAGTCGGGGACGCCGCTCGAGCCCTGCTGTTCGCTGCTGACGCGGACGTCGACGCCCTGGGCGGCGTCGGCGAAGAGGCCGTCGAACGTGCGCTGCAGCGTGTCGGTGAAGACGAAGGAGCCGGTGACGAACGCCGTGCCGAGCACCACGGACAGAACGGTCAGCAGCAGCCGCACCTTGTGGGCGGCGAGGTTGCGCAGGGCAACCCTGCGGACGGGATTCGCGCTCATGGTCGGCTCGCCCTACTTCGCCGTGGGAACGGCGACGGCGTCGAACTGCTTCATCCGGTCGAGGACCGACTCTGCGGTCGGATCGCGCATCTCGTCGACGATGCGCCCGTCCGCGAGGAACACCACGCGGTCCGCGTAGCTGGCCGCCCGGGGGTCGTGGGTGACGATCACGACGGTCTGCCCGAACTCGTCGACCGCGGCCCGCAGGATCGACATCACCTCACCCGAGGAGCGGGAGTCGAGGTTACCGGTGGGCTCGTCACCGAAGATGATGTCGGGCCGGCCGGCGAGCGCGCGAGCGCAGGCCACCCGCTGCTGCTGACCGCCGGACAGCTCCCCCGGCCGGTGATCGAGCCGGTCGCCGAGCCCGAGACGGGTCACGACGGTGTCCAGCCATTCCCGGTCGACCTTGCGTCCGGCGATGTCGACGGGCAGCGTGATGTTCTCGAGGGCGGTGAGCGTGGGCACCAGGTTGAACGCCTGGAAGACGAAGCCGATCCGGTCGCGGCGCAACTGGGTCATCTGCTTGTCGGACAGGTCCGTCAGATCGGTGTCACCGAGGACCACTGCACCGGACGTGGCGGTGTCGAGGCCGGCGAGGCAGTGCATGAGTGTCGACTTCCCCGAACCCGAGGGGCCCATGATGGCGGTGAACTCCCCCGCCGCGAACTCCGCGTTCACGCCGTCGAGGGCGTGGACAGCGGTCTCACCGGTTCCGTAGATCTTGATCAGGTCGATAGCGCGCGCGGCGGTGGCGGTGTGGGCTGGCATGCCCACCATCTTCCTGACTTTTCCGACGGGGCACCATCGGGGACGTCCCGGATTCCTCGCGGCCGGATCTCAGGGTGACGCGCGGCGAGGCGCCGGCGAGGCACCGCCGGGCGCTACCGTCGAGATCATGCGGATAGGAGCACACGTCCGGCAGGACGACGATCCGATCGGCTGCGGCGAACGATACGGCGCAGACCTGGTGCAACTGTTCCTCGGCGATCCCCAGGGGTGGACGAGACCGGGCACGCACCCCCGGCAGGAGCAGATCCGTGCGTCCGACGTCGCGGTGGTGGTGCACGCCCCCTACGTGATCAACGTCGCCAGCACGAACAACCGGCTGCGGATGCCGTCGCGCAAGGCCGTGGCCGAGCACGCGGAGGCGGCCGCCCGACTCGGCGCCTTCGGTCTGGTCGTGCACGGCGGTCACGTCCGGTCCGGGGAGGAGGTCGCGGCGGGCGTGGAGAACTGGCGCAAGCTGTTCGAGCGGCAGGAGGACAGGGGCGGGTTCGCGGTACCCGTCCTGATCGAGAACACCGCGGGTGGCGACTTCGCGATGGCGCGGCACGTGGCCGCGATCGCGCGGTTGTGGGACGCCGTCGGCGACTACGACGTGGGTTTCTGCCTGGACACCTGCCACGCGTGGGCGGGCGGCGAGGACCTCGTCGACGTGGTCGAACGGGTACGGGCCGCGACCGGCAGGATCGACCTGGTCCACCTGAACAATTCCCGCGACGGCTTCGGTTCCGGCCGGGACCGCCACGCCGGCATCACCTCCGGCACGATCGATCCCGACCTGTTGGTGGCCGTGTGCCGGGCGGCGGACGCCCCGGTCGTCCTCGAAACCCCGGCGGAGGGAATTGCCGAGGACATCGCCTACCTGCGCGAACTCCTGGAGTGAGGCCTGCTTCCCGGAAACCGCTCCGTCACAGCCGTAACATCTTCCCCATGAAGCACGCCCGGATCGCCGTCGTCGCCCTCGCCCTGGTCCTCGCGGGCTGCTCGGACGCCGACAGCCCTGCGCCGTCCGCGTCGGCGAGCACCGCCACCTCGTCCGTCCCGTCCGGGTCCTCGTCGGGGTCGACGGACTCGTCGCGTGAGGAGCCCGCCCCCACCGACGCGGCGGACAAGACGTCACCCGCCTCGGCGGACGCGAAGCTGACCGTCACCGAGATCCGCACCGGCCGGCACGAGAACTTCGACCGGGTCGTGTACGAGATGGGCGGGACCGGCACCCCGGGATGGCGCGTCGGCTACGTCGACCGGGCGGTGCAGGACGGCAGCGGCAACGACGTGACCGTCGCGGGCGGCGCGATCCTGCAGGTGCTCATCGACGGGTCCGCGTACCCGTTCGACAGCGGTGTCGAGCCCTACTCCGGCCCGAACCCGGTGCTCGCGCAGCCGGGCGGCTCGGTCGTCGAGGTCAACGGCTCCGGGGTGTTCGAGGGCGTGACCCAGTCGTTCATCGGCGTCGCGGAGCCGAACACCCCGTTCGACGTGTACACGCTGACGAACCCGACCCGGCTGGTCGTAGACGTCGCGCGCTGATCCCGCGGTTCAGACCCGGCCGGGCGGGAAGCCGCCCGTCGCCACGGGACCCCAGTCGTCGACGGTGATGCGGATCAGGGACTTGCCCTGCGTGCGCATGGCCTCCCGGTACTCGTCCCAGTCGGGGTGCTCCCCGGCGACGGCGCGGAAGTACTCGACCAGCGGCTCGACCGAATCCGGCAGGTGGATCACCTCGGCGGTGCCGTCGATCTGGACGTACGGGCCGTTCCAGTCGTCGGAGTGGATCATGATCGACACGGCCGGGCGGCGGCGGATGTTCACGACCTTGGCGCGTTCCGGGTAGGTCGCGATCACGATGCGGCCGGCGTCGTCGAGCCCGCACGTGACCGGGGACATCTGCAGCCGGCCGTCGGACCGGGTGGTGACCAGCGTGCCGCGGTGACGCGGGCGGACGAACTCGAGCAACCGGTCACGGTCCACGCGGTCTGCGGTTGCGATCTTCGGTGCCATGCTCCCGACCCTACGTCCGCGGCCGCGACGACGACGAGCCTTCCTGTCGGAGTGGCCGGGCAGAATTCCCCCGGCGGGACGCGACCGCGCCGACGGATCCGGTGGTGACGACACGGTCGCGTGGCCCCGCGCGACCTACCCTTGACCTCGAGTCCACTCGAGGTTCTACGGTCGGGCGACCGACTTCAGGAGGCTCCCCACATGAGCATGGAAGTGACCGCGTGGAACGCGATGTACAACGCGATGCACGCGCAGAGCGACCGGCGCCCGTTCTCGCGCGCCAGCCTGCGCCGGATCGCCGAGTTCGCCCGCCCCCACCGCCGCAACATCGGCATGTACCTGCTGCTGAGCGTCGTGATCGCCGCGCTCGGAGTGGCCACCCCCGTGTTGGCCGGCCGAGTGATCGATGCGATCGTCGACCGCGCCGACCTCTCGGTGATCACGTGGCTGGCGGTGCTGATCGCCGCGATCGCGCTCGTCGAGGCCGGCCTGGGGATCCTGAACCGCTGGCTGTCCGCGAGTATCGGCGAGGACCTGATCCTCGACCTGCGCACCACCGTGTTCGACCATGTGCAGCGCATGCCCGTCGCGTTCTTCACCCGCACCCGCACCGGCGCCCTCGTCAGCCGGCTCAACAGCGACGTGATCGGTGCCCAGCGGGCCTTCAGCGACACCCTCTCCGGGGTGGTCGGCAACCTCGTCACCCTCGCGATCACGCTGGTGGTGATGATCGGCATCTCGTGGCAGATCACGCTGCTCGCGCTGCTGCTGCTGCCGATCTTCGTGGTGCCCGCCCGGCACATGGGCGTACGACTCGCCCGACTGAATCGTGAAGCAGCCAACCACAATTCGATGATGAGCACCCAGATGACGGAGCGGTTCTCCGCGCCCGGGGCGACGCTGGTGAAGCTGTTCGGACGCCCGTCGCAGGAATCGTCGGAGTTCGCCGTCCGGGCCCGCCGGGTGCGCGACATCGGGGTGAAGACGGCGATGCTGCAGTCGGTGTTCGTCACCGCTCTGACGCTCGTGTCCGCCCTCGCGCTGGCCCTGGTCTACGGCCTCGGCGGCTTCTACGCGCTGCGCGGACAACTCGAGCCGGGCGCCGTCGTGGCGATGGCGATGCTGCTCACGCGGCTGTACTCGCCGCTGACCGCGCTCGCGAGCGCCCGCGTCGACGTGATGAGCGCGATGGTGAGCTTCGAGCGGGTCTTCGAGGTGCTCGACCTGCGGCCGCTGATCGAGGAGGCGCCCGACGCCCGCCCCGTCCCCGACGGTCCGGTCGCCGTCGAGTTCCGGCACGTGGACTTCGCGTACCCCTCCGCCGACAAGGTCTCGCTGGCCTCGCTGGAGGAGGTGGCCACCCTCGACACCCGCGGCGGCGCACCGGTCCTGCACGACGTGAGCTTCCGGGCCGCGCCCGGGCAGATGGTGGCCCTGGTGGGTTCCTCCGGCGCCGGCAAGTCCACCATCGCGCAGCTGGTGCCGCGGCTCTACGACACCGACGCCGGATCCGTGCTGCTCGGCGACGTCGACGTGCGCCGGCTGACGACCGCCTCGATCCGCGGCGCCGTCGGCATGGTGACCCAGGACGGGCACCTGTTCCACGACACCGTGCGGGCGAACCTGCTCCTGGCTCGCCCGGAGGCGACCGAGGACGAGTTGTGGGACGTACTGCACCGGGCCCGGCTCACCGAGCTGATCCGCTCCCTTCCCGACGGCCTGGACACCGTCGTCGGCGAACGCGGGTACCGGCTCTCCGGGGGTGAACGCCAGCGGCTGACCATCGCGCGCCTGCTGCTCGCCCATCCGCGGGTGGTGATCCTCGACGAGGCCACCGCGCACCTGGACTCGACCTCGGAGGCCGCCGTGCAGGAGGCGCTCACGGAGGCGCTGGCCGGCCGGACGGCGGTGGTGATCGCGCACCGGTTGTCCACGGTCCGCGCGGCGGACCTCATCCTCGTGGTCGAGGACGGCCGCATCGTCGAGCGCGGCACCCACGCCGAACTGCTTGCCGCCGACGGCCGCTACGGCGAGCTGTACCGCACCCAGTTCGCCGATTCAGGACCGAAGATGTCCGCAATGGCCCCGACACTGGGCACATGACGACGAACGAGACCGACCTGCTGCTCCTCCTGCTCGACACTCAGCGCACCGCGTTCCGCAATGCGCTGTCCGGCCTGACCGAGGACCAGGCCCGCAGTGCACCCAGCGCCTCGGCGATGAGCCTGGCCTCACTGCTGAACCATGTGATCGACGGCGAGGTCGCGGCCGCCGACCGCATCTCCGGAACCGAGTCCCGCGACCCCGACCCCGTCGCGGCCTGGACGGCCGGGTGGGAGGTGCGCGACGACGAGACCGTCGCGGGTCAGCTCGCCCGGCTCGACACCGTCGCAGCTCGCTTCGCCGACGTGCTGCGGGCGGAGCCGGACCTCGGCCGGGTGGTGGACCTGCCGGAGAGCATCGCCCGCTGGCTGGACCAGGGCGTGCCGCTGAGTGTCCGCTTCCTGGTCCTGCACCAGATCGAGGAATGGGCCCGGCACGCCGGCCACGCCGACATCATCCGCGAATCCGTCGACGGGGCCACCGCCGACGTCCTGGCGGGCCGGGTCCGGTAGCCGGCACCGGCGAACCCGGACGGCGCCCCGCAGCCGCGATAGGCTGCCCGTAGGCACCACTGCCCGGGCGCCCCGGCGCCGTCGCCGCGAGATCCTGGAGGCCTGTCGCGTGACCGGACAACAGACCAGCACGGGCGCTGCGGGCGCCGCTCAGCACCCGATGTTCGAGAAGGTGGCGCGGGCCGGACAGGCCGCGAGCGGGGTGGTGCACCTGCTGATCGCGTACGTCGTGATCCAGGTTGCATTCGGCGATCCGGCCAGCGCCGATCAGTCCGGCGCGCTCCGCCAGCTCGCCGCCCAGCCCGGCGGCAGGATCGTCCTGTGGGTCCTGGCCGTGACGCTCACCGCCCTGGCGGTGTGGCGCCTGGTCGAAGCCGCGGTGGGCAAACGCTCGGACCTCGAGAAGCCCTCGGCCCTGGACCGGGTCAAGACCCTCGGGGTCGCTGTGGCCTACCTGGCGCTGGCGCTGACCGCGTTCCAGTTCGCGCGGGGCAGCGGCAAGTCGAGCAGTGAGCAGAACGCCGGATTGAGCGCCCGGTTGATGCAGTCCGGCGGCGGCAAGGTCCTGCTCGTCGCGGCCGGTCTGGTGATCATCGGCATCGGCGCCTACCACGTCTACAAGGGCGCGGCGAAGAAGTTCCTCGACGACCTGCACCGCGGGCGGCTGCCCCGGTACGCCGAGCCGCTCGGTGTCGTCGGGTACGTCGCGAAGGGCCTGGCGATCGCCGGTGCCGGCGTCCTGGTCCTCGTCGCGACGTTCACCGCCGACCCGTCCAAGGCGACGGGACTGGACGGTGCCCTCAAGACGCTGGGCACCGCCCCGTTCGGTCAGATCCTGCTCGTCGCGGCCGGTCTCGGCATCGCCGCGTACGGCGTGTACTGCTTCGTCCTGGCGCGGTACGGGAAGATGTGAGTCTCGCGGGCGCGCTCAGGCGCGCCCGCGATCACCACCGGTGCCCTCAGTCGCGCCCGCGATAGCCGCCGGTGCCGTGTCCACCGGACTGCCCGCGCTCGCCCGAGCGTTCCCGGAAGCCACGGTGCGGCTTGTCGCCGCGCCCGCCGAAGTCCTTGCCGCGGCCGCCGCGATCGCCCCAGTCCTTCTTGCCGCCGTACTCCCTGCGCTCACCCTGGCGGCGCTCCCCGCGGTCGTCGCGCGGACGGTAGGACGACGGGCGGCCCGACGGGGCCCCGCTGTCGGGCTGCAGCTGGATCAGCACACCCGAGATGCGGGTGCCCCGCAACGCCTCGAGCGTCTCCGGCGACAGGTCCTTCGGCAGCTCGACGAGGCTGTGATCCGGGCGGATGCTGATGTGCCCGAAGTCGCTGCGGCGCAGGCCGCCCTCGTTGGCGATGGCGCCGACGATCGCGCCGGGCACCACGCGGTGGCGCTTGCCCACGGCGATGCGGTAGGTGACCAGTTCCTGTCCGTCCCGCCCGACACGGGACGCACCGTCGTCGTCGAACCGGCGCGGCGGCCGCTCCCGCGGCTCGCGTTCGCGCCGCGGCGGTGCCACGGGCTCGGGTTCGGCCTCCATGAGGAACGACTCCCCGTCGCGGGAGAGCACCGCGAGCGCCGCCGCGATGTCGGCGAGAGGCACGTCGTGCTCGCGCTCGTAGTCCTCGACGAATCGCCGGAACAACGCCAGATGGTCGGAGGTGAGCGCCTCGGTGATGGAGTCGTTGAACTTCTCGACGCGCTGGGCGTTGACATCCTCCACCGACGGCAGCTGGATCTCGGTGAGCGGCTGCCGGGTGGCCCGCTCGATCGCCTTGAGCAGGTGCCGCTCGCGGGGGGCGACGAACAGGAGCGCGTCACCGCTGCGGCCGGCCCGGCCGGTGCGGCCGATGCGGTGCACGTAGGACTCGGTGTCGTGCGGGATGTCGTAGTTCACGACGTGGCTGATGCGGTCGACGTCCAGGCCGCGGGCCGCGACGTCCGTCGCGACGAGGATGTCCAGCGCGCCGCTCTTGAGCTGCCCGATGGTGCGTTCGCGCTGGGCCTGGACGATGTCGCCGTTGATCGCGGCGGCCGAGAAGCCCCGGGCCCGCAGCCGCTCCGCGAGGTCCTCGGTGGCCTGCTTCGTCCGGACGAAGATGATCATCGCCTCGAACTGCTCGACCTCGAGAATCCGGGTCAGGGCGTCGAGCTTGCGCTGGTGCGACACGAGCACCCAGCGCTGGGAGATGTTCGCCGACGTCGTCGTCTTCGACTTGACCGTGATCTCGACCGGGTCGTGCAGATACTGCTTGGACAACCGGCGGATGGCGCCCGGCATGGTCGCCGAGAACAGCGCGACCTGCTTGCTCTCGGGGGTGTCGGCGAGGATCCGCTCGACGTCCTCTTGGAAGCCCATGGTGAGCATCTCGTCGGCCTCGTCGAGCACGAGGAACTCGAGCTCGGAGATGTCGAGGGTGCCCTTGGCGAGGTGATCGATCACACGTCCGGGCGTGCCCACGATGACCTGCGCGCCCCGGCGCAGCCCGGACAGCTGCACGCCGTAGCTCTGGCCGCCGTAGATGGGCAGCACGTGCAGACCCGGGATGTGCGCCGAATACTTGCCGAAAGCCTCGGCGACCTGCAGGGCGAGCTCGCGGGTGGGCGCCAGGATCAGCGCCTGGGGCCGTTTCACCGCGGTGTCGATCCGCGACAGGATCGGCACCGCGAACGCGGCGGTCTTGCCGGTACCGGTCTGCGCGAGACCGACGACGTCGCGCCCCTCCAGCAGCGGCGGGATGGTGGCCGCCTGGATCGGCGACGGGTTCTCGTAGCCCACATCCGAAAGCGCCTGCAGCACACGGGCGTCGATGTCGAGATCGGCGAACGTGGGGGTGGCGGTGTCGGCTTCGGGGTCTTGCACAGTATCACTCATTTGACCTGCAGTTTATCGGATGGACGGCCATGACCCCTCCACAGCGCCCGGACGGGGGTCCCCGACCACCCTATCCGCCCGCCGAACCCGGCGCCGTCGCCGCCAGATGGCGGGCCCACAGCCGCAGCGCCGGCCGCACCGGCGGGTACTCGAGTCCGTGCCGGCGGGCGAGGGCGGCGGTGGACGCCGTCGGGTAGGTGTCGGCGCTGAGAAAGCTCAGGGTCTCCTTCTCCGCACCGGTCACGCGGGACGGCAGCGCCCGCAGCACCGCCACGGGTATCCGCCGGCGTGGTGCGGGGACGCCGAGTTCGTCGGCGAGCAGGGCGACGAGTTCGGGCAGCGGAGGGGTGGCCTCGTCGAGGACCCAGTAGGCCTGCCCCACCGTCTCCGGATCGCGCGGCACCAGCGCCAGGAACCGGGCCAGATGGTCGACGGTGACGACGGGCAGCACGGTGCGCCGGGAGCCGGGCACGGCGCGCAGCTGCCCGCGGGCGAGTTGCACGACCAGCTCCGCGAGACCGAGGTACTGATCGGCCGCCCCGGTGCGGGAGTCGCCGATCACCGTCCCGGGATTGACGACCGTGAGGGGAACCCCGAGTTCGGCGGCGAGTGCACGCACCACCGCGTCGGCTTCGATCTTCGACGCCTCGTACGCGCCGAACCTGCGGTAGGTGCGCCGCCGGTGCCGCCGGGGCCACGGCGCCGGCACGGCCGGGTACGCCGCGACCCGGTAGCCGCTGACGTGCACGAGCCGGCGCGCGTCCGCCACCGCCGCGAATCGGGTGATCTTCGCCGCCAGAACGACGTTCACCTCCCGCGCCGCGTGCGCGGTCATCCCGAAGGCGAACGCGGCGGCCAGGTTGTAGACGTCACGCACGTCCGCCGGCGCGGGATCGAGGGCGAGCTCGGCGGCGTCCGGGTCGAACACGTGGACCGAGAGCCGGTCGAGCGGCACCCCGTCGGCGGCGAGCCGGTCGCGCAGGCGTGCCCCGGACTCCGCCGAACGCACCGCGGCGACGACGAGGACGTCCCCGTCGGGGCCGGTGAGCAGGTCCCGCAGCAGTCCGCGGCCGAGGAACCCCGTCGCCCCGAAGACCACCGCGGCGCTCATCGTCCGGCTCCGACGAGGTCGAGTGCGACCGCGCGGGCGTCCGCGAGGGGGGCCACGTCGTGCCGGGCACGGGCGACGGTGGTGGCGCCCTCGACGAGGCTGACGATCACCCCGGCGAGCCGGGCGGCATCGGGTACCCCGTCGCGGGCGAGCACGCGCTCGAGGATCACGCGCCACGATTCGTAGACGCGGGCGCAGCTCTGCTGCAGCACAGGGTTGTCGGCGGCGGCGTCGACGGCGACGGCGACCACGGCGCAGCCGGCCGCGAACCCGGACCCCTCGAGCCGGGCCGCGAGGTCGTCGAACACCGCGGCGACGATCTCGGCGGCGGTCCGCCCCTCGGCCAGCAGCTCCTCGAGCAGGCCGGTGAACTCCGCGCCCACCCGGTCCAGGGCCGCCACGACGAGTTCGTCCTTGCCGCCGGGGAAGTGGAAGTACACCGAGCCGCGCGGCGCCCCGGAGGCATCGGTGATGCGGCCCAGCCCGGTGCCGTGGTAGCCGCGGGACTGGATCAGATCCAGCGTGGTGTCGATCATGCGCGCCTTCGTGCGCGCGCCCTTGGTGGTCACCCCTAAACAATAGACCGGTCTACATATTTCTGTCGATGCCGACGGACCTGGCGCGGCAGCCCGCATGCGACGGAAGGCACACTGAACCCGTTCCACTCTCGTAAGACGAAAGGACCGTCCGGTGTCGGAGCCCGTCAGCATTCCCACCCACTGGTACAACATCGCGGGAGATCTGCCCGACGCCCCGCCGCCGCACCTGCATCCCGGCACGAGGGAGCCGGTCACGGCCGCCGATCTCGAACCGCTGTTCGCCGCGGGGCTGATCGAGCAGGAGCTCTCCACCGAGACCGACATCGCGATCCCCGAGCCCGTCCGGGAGGCGTACGCGACCTACCGCACCACGCCGCTGCTGCGGGCCCGGTCCTTCGAGCGGGCGCTCGGCACCGCCGCCCGCATCTACGTCAAGTACGAGGGCGTGAGCCCGGTGGGCAGCCACAAGACGAATTCGGCTCTCGCGCAGGCGTACTACAACTCCGTCGACGGCGTGAAGAAGCTCACCACCGAGACCGGCGCCGGCCAGTGGGGCAGCGCCCTGTCGTTCGCATGCGCCAAGTTCGGCATCGACCTCGAGGTGTGGCAGGTGCGCGCCTCGTACGAGTCCAAGCCGTACCGCAGGCACCTCATCGAGGTGTACGGCGGCACCGTGCACTCGAGCCCGTCGGACCTCACCGCGTCCGGCCGCAAGGTCCTCGACGAGCAGCCGGACACCCCCGGCTCGCTGGGCATCGCCGTGTCCGAGGCTGTCGAGGTCGCCGCCGGCGATCCCGCCGCCCGGTATGCGCTCGGCAGCGTGCTCAACCACGTCGTGCTGCACCAGACCGTGATCGGCCTCGAGGCCGTGGAGCAACTGCGTGCCGCCGGCGAGGAGCAGGCCGACGTCGTGTTCGGGTGCGCCGGCGGCGGCTCCAACCTCGCGGGCCTGTCGTTCCCGTTCCTGCGCGAGGTGCTGCACGGCCGTGCCACCACCCGGGTGGTGGCGGCCGAGCCCGCCGCGTGCCCGTCCATCACGCGCGGCGAGTACCGCTACGACCACGGCGACATCGTGGGCCTGACCCCGCTGCTCAAGATGCACACCCTCGGTCAGGATTTCATTCCCGATCCCATCCACGCCGGTGGGCTGCGCTATCACGGCATGGCGCCACTGCTGAGTCACACCGTCGAACTGGGATACGTGCAGGGCACAGCCGTGGCGCAGACCGACGCCTTCGCGGCGGCGGTCGAGTTCGCCCGCACCGAGGGCATCGTGCCGGCCCCCGAGTCGGCCCACGCGATCGCGGCGGCCGCCGAGTACGCGCGGACCGTGACCGAACCCGAGGTGATCGTGATCGGGCTGTCGGGGCACGGGCAGCTCGACCTGCCAGCCTACGCCGCCTACCTGCACGGCGAGCTCGGATAGCAGCTCGGATAGCGCTGCCGGCGTGTCTTCCCCCTGTGATCGGGGGGAAGACACGCCGAAGAACGCTGTGATGCAACACACTGCCGGTCATCGGCGATACACCTGTGGAACCGCTTCATCGCGCGATGTCACCACCGGGAGGCCCCGATGCCCGACGCAGCCGACAACCTGGCCCTGCGCCTGCTCGACGCAGTGCACCGCACCCGAGGGATAGACCCTGGGATCGTCACCGATCGCTACCGGGCCTACCGGGCGGCGCAGGGCGCGGACGCCGGCCACGACGGGATCCGCGCGCTTCTGCGTACCTTCGAGGAGACCGGCGGCAGCGCCCAGTGGGCCGGCAAGGTCGGGCACTACCGTCGTCGCTACAGCCCCGAGGACGCGCCCATCGCCGCCGACACCGTCGAACTGGCCGCCGATGTCCTGCACCGGCACGGCGTCGACTCGGTGGACGACCTCGCCGGCACGGACGACACGACCCTCGCCGACGAGTGGCAGCGGGCCGGGGGCGACCCCGCCGTCTGGCAGCCGCTCCTCGACGCCCTGCGCCCGGCCCGGGCCCTGTCCGGCGTCGCCTGACCGACCCCCGCGGGCCGCGGCAAACCCGCCCGGCCACCCGTCGGCCGGGCGCATACTCGACGCATGCGTTATTCCGGCCGTCCGGAGGCCGGGCGGCGGCTGGCCCGCTCGGTTGCCCACCTGCGCGACGCGAACCCTGTGATCCTGGCGCTCCCCCGCGGCGGGATCCCCGTCGCACGGGAGGTGGCACACGCGCTCGACGCCCCGCTCGACGTACTCGTCGTGCGCAAACTGGGGGTGCCGTGGCAACCGGAACTGGCGATGGGCGCCATCGCCGAGGGCGGCTTCCGCGTGCTCAACGAGGACGTCATCCGTATCGGCCGGGTGGCCGAGGACTCGATCGAACGGATCGAGGCCCGCGAACGCACCGAACTCGACCGTCGCGCCCGGCTGCTGCGCGGCGGCAAGGAGCGCACGTCGCTGTCGGGACGCACGGTCGTCCTCGTCGACGACGGCATGGCCACCGGCGCGACCGCCGCCGTCGCCTGCCTGGCCGCGCGGGAGTCCGGGGCCGAGCGGGTGGTGCTGGCGGTTCCCGTGGCCTCCCCGGAGGCGGCGCGACGCGTCCGAGCGGTGGCCGACGAGGTGGTGTGCCCGTTCACGCCTGCCGACCTGGGCAGCGTCGGGGCCGCGTACGACGACTTCCATCAGCTCTCCGACGACGAGGCCGCCCGCCTGCTCGAATCCGCCTGAGCACCTGCCGCGCCGACCGGTATCCGTGTCCAGAATTCACAGTTATATCTACAGGTCAGCGCGAAAAGGCTACAAATCGGGCACCCCCGCTGCTGCATTTTCCAGCCTCGTGTGATGCAATGCACATCCACAAGTGGAAAATTGATGGAGGGGTCACCGTGAAAGAGTTTGCCGTGCCACAGTCGTTCTCGATCCCCGAGGACGCATCGATGGCGGAGGCCGTCTTCCGGCACGAAAAGGAGTCGCCGACCTGGGTGCCGTTCGAGCGCCGGATCGACGGCCGGTGGGTCAGCGTCACCGCCGCCGAGTTCGCCGCCCAGGTCCGCGGGGTGGCCAAGGGCCTGATGGCGTCCGGGATCGAGCTCGGTGACCGGGTCGCGATCCTGTCGAGCACGCGCTACGAGTGGGTCCTGATCGACTACGCGATCTGGGCGGCCGGTGGCTGCACCGTCGCCATCTACGAGACCTCCTCGGCCGACCAGGCCCAGTGGATCCTCGAGGATTCGGGGACCTCGCTGCTCGTCGTCGAGAACGACGGCCACGCCCGAACGGTTGCGACGGTGGCCGAGGCCGCGCCGGCCCTGCGCGAGGTCCTGCAGATCGAGGGCGCACCGGGCGCCAAGAGCGCCGTCGACGAGCTGATCGCCCGGGGTGCGGCGATCACCGACGCACAGCTCGAGGAGCGGCGCCACCAGGTGCGGGCCGAGTCCCCCGCCACACTGATCTACACCTCGGGCACCACCGGCCGCCCCAAGGGCGTGCAGCTGACCCACAGCAACCTGTGGGCCGAGGCCGCCGCCGTCAAGCTCGCCCTCCCGAACTCCATGGTGAGCGGCAAGCGGACCCTGCTGTTCCTGCCCCTCGCCCACGTGTTCGCCCGCGAGATCTCGTTCGGCGCCTTCGAGCACGGCGTGACCGTCGCGCACACCTCCGACCTGACCACGCTGCTCGACCAGCTCGGCGAGTTCAAGCCGAACTTCATCCTGTCGGTCCCGCGCGTGTTCGAGAAGGTCTACAACTCGGCCAAGCAGAAGGCGTACGACGGCGGCAAGGGCAAGATCTTCGAGAAGGCCTCCGACACCGCCATCGCGTACAGCGAGGCGCTGGACAAGGGCGGGGCCGGCCTCGGCCTGAAGATCAAGCACTTCGTCTTCGACAAGCTGGTGTACAGCAAGCTGCGCGCGGCCCTCGGCGGCGAGTGCGAGCAGGCGGTCTCCGGCGGCGCCGCCCTCGGCGCGCGCCTGGGCCACTTCTTCCGCGGCGTCGGCATTCCCATCTACGAGGGCTACGGCCTGACCGAGACCACGGGTGGCGTCACCCTCAACACCCCCGAGCACCAGCGGGTGGGCAGCGTCGGCCGGCCGGTCAACGGGCACGCCGCACGCATCGCCGAGGACGGCGAGCTGCTGCTCAAGGGCCCCGCGGTGTTCGGCGGCTACTGGAAGAACGAGAAGGCCACCGCCGAAGCGATCGTCGACGGCTGGTTCCACACCGGTGACATCGGCAGGATCGACGAGGACGGGTTCGTCCACATCACCGGCCGCAAGAAGGAGCTCATCGTCACCGCCGGCGGCAAGAACGTCGCCCCGGCCGTGCTCGAGGACGCGCTCCGGGCACACCCGCTGATCAGCCAGGTCATCGTCGTCGGCGACGCGAAGCCGTTCATCGGCGCGCTGATCACCCTCGATCCCGAGGCCCTGCCCGGCTGGAAGGAACGCCACGGCATCGCCGCCGACGCTCCGGTCTCCGAGCTGCTCGGGCATCCCGACCTGATCGCGGAGATCGACGCCGCGGTCGCCGAGGGCAACAAGAAGGTCTCCAACCCCGAGCAGATCAAGAAGTACCGGATCCTCGAGGTGGACTTCACCATCGAGACCGGCGAGCTGACCCCGACGCTCAAGCTCAAGCGCAACGTCATCCACGAGGCGCACGGCACGGCGATCGAGGCCATCTACTCGTAGGGCCATCTACTCGTAGGGCCATGCCCCGGCTGAGCGAATGCATCCTCCACCTCCGCGGCGAGGGATGCATTCGCTCACTCGCGTCGGTGGGCCGGCACGTCGGTCACGGCCAGGACGAACTCGGCGACGTCGCGGGTCACCGTGCGGTGCACCGGCTCGTGCAGCAGGTCGTGGCCTGCGTCCGGGTACTCGCGCAGCTCCAACGCCGGGATCGTCCGGGACCAGGCCCGGACGGGCTCGATCGGGGCCAGCCGGTCGTCGACGCCGTGCACCGCGAGCAGCGGTATGCGCGCCTGCGCGAGGATCTCGGCCGTCGCGGGCACGGCCGCCGATCGAGGCGTCCCGCACAGCACGGCGCCGCGGAATCGGCCGGCGTCGGTGCGCAGCACCGTGAGGGCGGTTCCCGCGCCGAGCGAGTGCCCCATCACCACCAACGGCATCCCCGGCTCCGCGCGCTCGGCCAGCTCGGCGACGCACAGCAGGTCGGCCGCCAGGTCGTCGACGGCGCCCGGTTCACCGGGGTTGCCCTCGGACAGGCCGTGCCCGGCGAGATCGAGGCCCCACACCGCGATGCCGTGCGGCGCCAGACCCGCGGCGAAGCGATGGTAGTGACCGGTGTGCTGACGCATCCCGTGGGCGAAGACGACGGCGGCCGTCGCGCCGTCGACGGACCAGTGCCGGTAGTGGACGCGGCCGGTGCTGCCGTCGAAAAAGGGCATGCGGCCATTGTGCGCCGGTGCACAATCGCGGGATGACACCGACCACCGCCGTCGAGCGCAGCCGAGCCGAGGGGCGCGCCGCCCGCACCCGCATGCCCCGCAGTGCGCACGGCGAAATTCGTTGTCCCGAACGGGATCCGGTCGCGATCTTCGAACAGCAGAACCGCACCCGACTGCCGGAACTGGTGCCGATCCGGTACGAACGGATGACGGAGTCGCCGTTCGCCTACTACCGCGGCAGCGCCGCCGCGATGGCGGGGGACCTGTCCACCGAGCCGGTGACGGGGCCCCACGTGGTGGCGTCGGGCGATGCACATCTGGCGAATTTCGGCCTGTACGCCTCGCCGGAGCGCCGAGTCCTGTTCGACCTCAACGACTTCGACGAAGCGTATCCGGCGCCGTGGGAATGGGACGTCAAACGGCTGGCCGCGTCGGTGTGGTTGGCCGGCCGTCAGACCGGGCGCACCGAGCAGCAGTGCCGGGACGCGACCCTCACGACGGTGCGCTCGTACCGCGAGACGATCCGCTTCCTGTCCGACCTGACGGCCACCGAGCGGTTCTACTTCCAGGTCGACGCGGACGAGATCGAGCAGGCGTCGCGGAATCCGGAGGCGATACGCGCCGTCGTGCAGAAGGCACGGGGCCGCACCTCCGAACAGGTCCTGAGGAAGCTGACGGTTACCACGGCCGACGGCGCACCGCGCATCGTCGACCAACCCCCGATCGTCCGGCACCTCGACATCGGGTCGCTCGAAGCCATCGACGGGATCGTCGCGTCCTACCGGGCGACGGTGCGGGCGGACGTCCTGCTGCTGCTCTCCCAGTACCGCGTCGTGGATTTCGCGATGCGGATCGTGGGAGTGGGCAGTGTGGGCACCCGGTGCTTCGTCGTCCTGCTGCTCGGGCCGGCCGACGAGCCGCTGTTCCTCCAGGTCAAGGAGGCCGGACAGTCGGTGCTGGAGACGCACGGCGGGATCCGCGAGACTCCCCACCGCGTCGCGTCCGAACTCATCACGCACGGCCAGGGCGCCCGGGTCGTGGGTGCGCAGCGAATCCTGCAGGCCCACTCGGATCCGCTCCTCGGCTGGATCACCGGCGTGCCCGGTCCGGACGGCGTGCGACGGGACTTCTACGTCCGGCAGTTCCGTGACATGAAGGGATCGGTGCAGTGGGATCGGTTGAGTGCCGCACAGTCGGAGCGGTACGGCCGGTTGTGCGGGGCGCTGCTCGCCCGTGCCCACAGCCAGAGCCCGGTCGGCGCGTTCGTCGCCGGGTACCTCGGCCGCGGGACGGTCTTCGACGAGGCGGTCGCGCGGTGGTCGGCCGCCTACGCCGATCGCACGGAGCAGGACTGGCGGGCGCTGTGCGACAAGGGGCCGTAGGTCACCAGCAGCGCCCCTCGCCGCGGTAGGTGGGGACGGTGGTGCGGGTGCCGTCGGCGTCGACGAGGTGCAGTTCCGCGAACCGCTCGCACAGCTCCCCCGCCTTGGCGTGCCGCAACCATACGCGCCCGCCGACGGGCAGATCCGCTGCGGCACGGCCGGTGACGGGGGTCTGCACCTCACCGGCTCCCTCGGCGCGCAGCAGCCGCAGGCCGGCGGGACGGACCGGACGCGGCACCCGCGAGGGACCCGCCGGGCCGGAGGCGATGTAGCCGCCCCCGAAGAGGGTGGCGACGGTGGGGCCGGGCCTGCGCACCGTGGGCAGTGCGAAATACAGCGCAGGGCGCGGGGTGAAGGCCCGGTAGCGATCGAACAGCGTGGGCACGTACAGACCGGAGCCGGCGGTGACCTCGGTGACGACCGGGTCGGCGGAGCTGACCTCGAGCGAGCCGGTGCCGCCGCTGTTGACGATCTCGAGGTCGCCGACGACAGCACGGACGGCCCCGGCGACGGCGCCGCGCCGGGTGGACAGCTCGGCGGCCGAGCGGCGTTTGACCCACCGGACCGCCGGCGAGGTGTCGGGCAGACCGGCGATCTGCGCCTCGTAGAACATCACGCCGACGACGGCGAAACCGGCGGTCGTCGCGCAGCGCGCAAGCTGCGCCACCTCGTCGGGGGTGCGCAGCGGCGAGCGCCGCACACCGAGATGCACCGGCCCGAGCCGCAGTGACGCGTCCACGTCGAGGCACACGCGGGGACGCACGCGGGCGGTGCCGAGGGCGTCGCGGACGATGCCGAGCTGGGCGGCGGAGTCGACCATGAGGGTGACGGCGTCGAGCGCCTGCGGCCGGCCGGCCAGTTCGGCGAGCGCGGCTCGGTCGACGGTCGGATAGCCGAGAAGCACGTCGCGGGCGCCGCGCTCGACCAGCCAGAGCGCTTCGCGCAGCGAGTACGCCATGATCCCACGGAATCCGGCCCTGGCGGTGAGGCCGGTGCCGAGCACCTCCTCGAGGACGGCGCGGCACCGGACGGACTTGCTCGCCACTCGCACGGGGGTACCCCCGGCGCGGCGGACGAGGTCGGCGGCGTTGCTCCGGAGCGTGGGGAGATCGACGGCCGCGAGCGGGGGGTCCAGGTCGGCCGTCGCGTCGTGGAGCCGGTCGAGGGGGTGGGTCACGGCGGGGTCCAATCCACGGCAGGTCGGGGGTCGCGGCCAGTCAAGCACCGAGTTGGACCTGTGTCCAGGTTCAGGTCGTTTCCACGGCCCGTCCGGCGACGATCGCGGCGATGTCGTCGAGTTCGGTGACGATGGCGTCGCCGTCCCGATCGACCAGCCATCGCAGGACAAGTCCGTCGAGCATGGCCAGCGCGAGCCGGGCGACGGTCGAGACGGGCTCGATCCACTCGGTGCCGGTGCGGGCGGCGCACTCCTCGAGGAACGTCCGTGCCTCGACGTCCATGATGCGGTACTGATCGGTGGCGATGTTGCCGCCGAGGGGTTCGCCGGCGTCGCGGTGACGCAGCGAGTACGCCGTGATCTCGTAGGTGAGCAGCTGCCGGTCGGGCGTCTTCTCGATCGTCGGCCACATCGCGTTGATCCCCACGTAGAGCAGCTGCCGCAAACCGCGCAGACCCTGCGGGTCGGGTCCGTCCTGCGGGAGGGTGAAGGCGGTGCGCAGCGCCTGGCTGAGCTGGAGCACCAGCGCCTCCCCCATCGCGGCGACGAGGGCCTCCTTGCTCTCGAAGCAGTAGTGCACCACCCCGAGAGAGACGCCGGCATGCTCGGCGACCGCCCGCACGGTGACGGCCCCGAGACCCCCGCCCTCTGCCAGCGCGAGAGCGGATTCGACGAGTTGGGCTCGACGTTGGTCCGCCGGCAACCGGTTCAGCATGCCTCCGATCGTAGAACCCGGCCCGGATCCGTCGGCACCTATTGACCTGGACGGTCGTCCAAGTCGATGATTGGCGCATGGCCACCGACCGCCCCGTCGCCACCTGGCACAACTGGGCCCACACCGAATCCGCGACGCCGCACGCGTACGAGACCCCGGAAACCCTGGAGGAGATCGTCGCCGTCGTCGCACACGCATCCGGACGCGGGCTGCGCGTCAAGGCGGTCGGGGCCGGCCACTCCTTCACCGGCGTCGCCGTCACCGACGGCGTGCTCGTCTCCCTCGACCGGTTCACCGGCATCGAGGAGGTCCGTCCCACCCCTGCGGGTGCGTTCGTCACGGTGCGGGCCGGCACCCGGCTGCGGGATCTCAACCGGCTCCTGTGGGAGCACGGTCTGGCGGTGCCGAACCTCGGGGACATCGACGTGCAGTCGCTCGCCGGCGCGATGTCCACCGGCACCCACGGCACCGGCGCCCGGTTCGGGGGCCTGGCCACCGTCGCGCGCGCGGCCACCCTCGTCCTTGCGGACGGCTCGGTCGTGCGCTGCTCCCCCGAGGCCGAGCCGGAACTCTTCGAGGCCGCCCGGCTCGGCCTCGGCGCCGTCGGCATCCTCGCCACGATCACCCTGGAGTGTGTGCCCGCGTTCGCACTGCATGCGGCGGAAGCACCCGGGACGCTCGACGACACCCTGGCCGTGCTCGAGCGCGACCGGCTCGGCGTCGACCACTTCGAGTTCTACTGGTTTCCGCACACCGACCGGGTACTCACCAAGCGCAACACCCGGCTGCCCGACGACGCACCGGGCGCCCCGGTGGGACGGCTGCGCGGCTTCCTCGACGACGAGGTGCTCGCCAACGGCATGTTCGAGGTCGTCCAGCGCCTCGCAACCCGCGCGCCGGCCCTCGTCCCCAAGCTCAACGGGTTCGCCGCGCGGACCCTGTCCCCCCGGGAGTTCGTCGATCGCAGCTACCGCGTCTTCGCCTCCCCGCGCCGGGTCCGGTTCCGGGAGATGGAGTACGCCGTCCCCGTCGAATCCGCGACCGAGGTGCTCACCGAGATCGATACGTGGCTCTCCCGCAGCGACTTCCACGTCGCATTTCCGGTGGAGGTACGCTTCGCCGCCGCCGACGACGTGTGGCTGTCGACGGCCCACGGCCGCGACAGTGCCTATCTCGCGGTGCACCAGTACCACCGTCGCGAACACCGGCCGTACTTCGATGCGGTCGAGGCGATCGCCCGCGCCGTGGACGGCCGGCCGCACTGGGGCAAGATGCACGGCCGCACCGCGGCCGACCTGCGCGCGACGTATCCGCGATTCGACGACTTCCTCGCCGTCCGCGACCGCGTCGACCCGCAGCGCACGTTCGCCAACCCGTACCTGGACCGCGTGCTCGGCCCGTAGCTCGCGCCCGGACCGCACGTCCTATCCGAACGATGCCGTGATCGAATTGCGCGCCAACGTCTCCCGCTGCTCGTCGGTGAGCCCGAGCCGGTCGCGCAGCGCCGCGAACGTGTCGTCGACGTACCCGCCGAAGTACGCCGGATCGTCGGAGTTCACGGTCACCAGCAAACCCGCCTCGAGCATGCGCGGCAGCGGATGCTGCTCGATCGAATCCACCACGCGCAGGCGGACATTCGACAAAGGACAGACGGTGAGCGGAATCTGCTCGTCGACGAGGCGCGCGACGAGAAGCGGGTCCTCGAGGGAGCGGATTCCGTGGTCGATGCGTTCGGCCCCGAGCAGATCCAGTGCCTGCCAGACGTATTCGGGCGGCCCCTCCTCCCCCGCATGGGCGACCGCGTGCAGGCCCTCGGCGCGGGCGCGGGCGAAGACGTCCTCGAACAGCGACGGCGGATAACCCACCTCCGCGGAGTCCAGGCCCAGCCCGCTGATCGGAGCCGACAGGCGCAGCAGTTCCCCGAACACCTCCTCGGCCTCGTGCACGGGCCGGTCCCGCACGACGGACGCGATCATCGCCGCGTCGACGCCGAACTCCCGCCGGCCCGCCGCGACGGCGGCGGCGAGGCCCTCGACCACCTCGGCCAGCGGCACGCCGCGGCTCGTGTGCGCCTGCGGGTCGAAGAAGAACTCGGCCCGCGTCACCCCGGCCTGCGCCGCCCGGCGCAGGTACGCCGTCGCGAGATCGGTGAAGTCCTCGGCGGTCCTCAGCACCTGCATGTTCGCGTAGTACAGGTCGAGGAACGACTGCAGGTCGGTGAACTCGTACCGGCCGCGCAGCTCGTCGAGGTCGGCATACGGGAGCGAGACGCGGTTGCGCTCGGCGAGAGCGAAGATCAGCTCCGGTTCGAGGGTGCCCTCGATGTGGACGTGCAGTTCGGCGAGCACGATCGATCTCCTTCGTCGGCGCGGGTCGTCAGCGGCCCTTCCAGACCGGCGGACGCTTCTGCGCGAACGCCGTCGCACCCTCGCGGGCGTCCTCGGACACGAACACCGGGCCGACGATCTCGCGCTGGCGGTCGAAGGCCTCGTCCGCCGGCCAGTCGGCGGCCTTGGCGATGACCTCCTTGGTGGCCGCCACGGCGAGCGGGCCGTTGGCCGTGATCCGTTCGGCGAGAGCCAGGGCGCCCGCCAGCGCACCGCCCGGCTCGGTGAGAACGTTGACGAAACCGTAGCCGTGGGCCTCCTCGGCGGTGAACGCGTCGCCGGTGAGCGCCAGTTCCATCGCCTTCTGATACGGAATCCGGGTGGGCAGGCGCAGCAGGCCACCGCCCGCGGCGACGAGTCCGCGCTTGACCTCCGGGATGCCGAACTTCGCGTCCGTGGCGGCGACCACGAGGTCGGTGGCGAGGACGAGTTCGGTGCCGCCGGCCAGCGCGAAGCCCTCGACGGCGGCGATGATCGGTTTGCGCGGCGGCGCCTCGGTGAAGCCGAGACCCTTACCCGGCACCGCGACCTTCTCCCCGGCGACGAAGGCCTTGAGATCCATACCGGCGCAGAAGGTGCCGCCGGCACCGGTGAGCACACCCACGGACAGGTCGGGGTCGGCGTCGAGTTCGTCGACGGCGGCCGCGAGGCCGTGACTGACGGCCGCATTCACGGCGTTGCGGGCCTCGGGACGGTTGATGGTGATCACCAGAATTCGACCGCGACGCTCGAGCAGGACCTCGTCGGACATGCGCGCACACCTTTCACCGGGGTTCGGTTGCCGACCGCGCGTTCCGCGGTCCGTTCGCTTATACCGCAACCGAACCCGACGACAGCGGACCGCCGTGTCACGACACGCGGACGGCGACGGGCGTGACGAAACCGTCCGCGTCGATGTGCACCTGGTCGCCGGTGTGGAACCAGCCGTCGTCGAAGGTCTCGGCGGTCGCCTCCGGGTCGTTCCAGTAGCGGCGAGCGACACTGGGGCCGCGGCACAGCAGTTCGCCCTCGCCTCGATCGGCCGCCGGGCCGAGGAGGGCGACCTCCATCCCGCCGAACGGAACCCCCACGCTGCGCGGGTGCGCGGCCCGCTGATCGGTGGGCAGCAGCAACCCGATGCCGCCGGTCTCGGCCACCCCCCAGCCGCGCACGCATCTCGCCGCGGGGAACGACGCACGCAGGTGCCGCCACGGCACGCGCACCCCCCGCGCCCCGGCGGCGACGACGGTGCCGCCGGCCGCCAGGGTCGGCAGCAGTTGCACGGCGCTGCCCGCTGCCGTGGACAGCGGTGCGGTGAGCACCGTGCGCGCCCCCTCCGCGGTCAGGTCCATCGCGTGCACCACGGCCTCGATCGTGGAGAGGATGTTCTCGTTGGTGAGCTCCACCCCGTGCAGTCCCCCGCCGCGTTTGCGCACGTAGTACAACACCGCGAGCTCGTCCGGCGCGGCGCCCTCGTCGAGGAACGCCACCCCGTCGGGCAGCTGTCCGTCGAGGGTGAGGACGGCGCCGCTGTCCTCGGCGATCCACTCGAGCTCCGGGTCGCTGCAGGTCGGATCCGGCAGCACCGGCACGCCACCGGCGAGGACCACCCCCAGGAACGCGTACAGCCAGCGGAATCCGTTCGGACAGTGGACGACGACGCGGTCGGCCGGGCCCACGCCCTGATCGAGCAGGCCGCCGGCCACCCGGGCCGCCGCCGACCACATCTGCCCGTAGGTGAGGGCGTTTCCGGCCCGGTCCACGGCGGCGACGCGGGCGGAATGCCGCAGCGCGCTGCGGTCGAGCAACTCGGCCAGGCACGGCTCGAGGTCCTCGTACCGCAGGACACCGTCCAAGCGGCGGCTGACGCGTTCGTCACGGAACCACCCGGCTGCACACGAAACCCGGACCAGCGCCACCGACATCGTCACCTCCGCCTCGTCGTGTGCCTGCACTATATGGCGCGGGTCACAGTTGGGGGCTGGATCGGCTCACCTTCCGGTGTACGACGCCTTCCCCGGCCCGTCGACGAGGAAGCTGCGCACCGCGCCTTGCAGGTCGTCGGTGCCGAACAGCGCACCGGAGACCTCCGGGGTCTCCGAATCGGCGTGGGCGACGCCGCCGGACCGCCACGCGCCGATGATGCGCTTGGTGGCGTCGTGGGCGCGGGTGGGACCGTCGGCGAGCCGGTCCGTCAGGGCGCGTGCCGCGGCGTCGACGTCGTCGTGGACCGCGTTGACCACCCCCCACGACCGCAGCGTCTCGGCGTCGTAGAGGTCGCCGGTCATCACCAGCTCACGCGCACGGCCGGAGCCGGCCCGCTCCGCCAGCCGCTGCGGCCCGCCCATCGACGGCGTCAGGCCGACGACGGTCTCCACCAGCCCGAACTTCGCGCCCGGTGCCGCGAGGACGATGTCGCAGGCGAGCGAGATCTCGAACGCCGCGGTGAGGGTGAGCCCGTGCGCGGCGAACACCACGGGGCACGGCAGGGCCTCGAGCGGATGGATGATCAGCGCGAACAGGTCCTGCCACAGCTGCGCACCCTGGCCGGCGTCGAGTCCCTCGAACAGGTGGACGTCCACACCGCCGGAGACGACCTTGCCCTCCGCGCGGATCAACACCGCGCGTGGCGGCGCCGCCGCGAGCGCGGCGACGTCGGCGATCACGGCGTCGAACAGGGCCCGGTCGAACAGGTTCAGCTTGCCGTGCGCGACGGTCAGCACGGCGACCTCGGCGCCGGCCGCGGTGGTGTGGCGCTCGAGGCGGGTGGGATGGGTGATCTGCGTCATGCGCGCCACACTAGGCGAGTGTGCTGCGTTCCTCGAGGGACGGGCGCGGCGCCGGCTCGACCCGGTCGGGCCGCGCGAAGAACAGCGCGGCGGCGAAGCCGACGAGCAGGACTGCGGCAGGCAGCAGCGTCGACTCGGCCATGGCGGCGGCGAACGGCTCGCGCACCGGCTCCGGCAGGACCGTCGCCCCGCCCCCGGCCGACTCGGCGGACCCGCCCCCGGTCAACCCGTGCACGGCGAGGCGCGAGGTGATGAGCGCGCCCACCGCGGCGCTGCCCAGGACGGCACCGACCTGACGGGTGGTGTTGTAGACACCCGACCCGGCCCCCGCCTGGTGTGGCGGCAGGCCGTGTGTCGCGGTGGCGGCCAGCGGCGACCAGATGCCGGCCATCGCGGCACCCATGAGGGCGATCGGCAGCAGCAGCTGCCACACCGGCGAGTCGGGTGTCATCAGTGCCGCCAGCCACGCCAGCGCCACCGCGAGCAGCGCGAAGCCGGTGCCGGCGATGTAGCGCGGATGGGTCCGGTCCACGAGCCGGCCGACCATCGGGGCGAGCACGCCGGTCAGGACCGCCATCGGGGCCATCAGCAGCGCCGACTCCGTGGGTGTCCAGCCGCGCACGCCCTGGGCGTAGAACATCAACGGCAGGACCATCGCGGTGACCGAGAAGCCCATCGCGGCGATGCCGATGTTGGCCAGCGAGAAGTTGCGGTCGCGGAACAAGCCGAGCGGGACGAGCGGCTCTCCGCGCCCGCGGGACTGGTACCACACGAACACCGCCAGCAGCGCCACTCCGGCGGCGATCAGCACCCACACGGGCGTGGACCAGTCGTAGGAGTTGCCCTCCTGGATACCGAACACGAGGCAGAACATGCCCGCGCCGCTGAGCAGCACGCCGAGGAGGTCGAACCGGTGCGGATGGGTGGGCAGCGCCGGGACCAGGCGCGCCGCCAGGACGAACCCGACGATCCCGACCGGCACGTTGACGAAGAAGATCCACTCCCAGCCGAGGTGGTCGACGAGGACACCGCCGGCCAGCGGACCCACGAGGGTGGCCACACCGGCCACCGCGCCCCACAGTCCCATGGCGGTGCCCCGCCGGTCCGGCGGGAAGGTGCGGGTGATGATCGCCATGGTCTGGGGGGTCATCAGCGCCGCGCCGAGGCCCTGGAAGACCCGGGCGACGACGAGGGCGGCGACGGTGCCGGACAACCCGCACCACAGCGACGCCGCGGTGAACACCACCAGCCCCGCCAGGTAGACCCGCTTCGGGCCGAACCGGTCCCCGAGGCGGCCGGTGACCAACAGCGGCACCGCGTACGCCAGCAGGTAGGCGCTGGTGACCCACACGACGTTGTTGATGTCGGTGTCGAGCGCCCGCATGATCGCCGGGTTGGCGACCGCCACGATGGTGCTGTCCACCAGGATCATGAAGAACCCGAGGCACAGCGCCCACAGCGCCGGCCACGGACTTGTCTCGGTCTCCACCCGCACGCCCTCCGCTCGTAGGCGTCTACGGTAGCGCCGTGGACGGACATCTCCTGGACATCGTGCGGCTGGCCTGGTGCCGCGAACTCGGGCTCGACGACGCAGCGCTCGCCACCCCGGGCCGGGTGACGCGGGTGGACGACGCATCCGCCCTGGTCCGGGTGCTACGACTCGGCGACGTCAGCGCGGTGGTGGGCCCGGGCTGGGTGGTCGACGCCGTCGCGACGGTGCCCGACGCGGAGCTGGACGCGTCGGCGCTGCTCGACCTGACGCGCGGGCACGCGGTGCGCAGCCACGCGCTGAGCTACTGCGCCGACTGGGTCGACGCGACACGGGTCCGCGATCCGCTGATCTCCCACGAGGTCGACGACCTGGCGGAGCTGTTGCGGCGCTGCCCACCCGACGACGCGACCGAGGCGGGCCTCGAGAACGTGACCGAGGCGGGCCTCGAGAACGTGACCGAGGCGGGCCTCGAGATAGTGACCGAGGCGGGCCTCGAGAACGTGACCGAGGCGGGGCTCGAGAACGTGACCGGGGAGGCGTCGTCGTTCGTGCTGCTCGACGACGACCACCGGCCGCTGTCGGGTGCGGTGTACACCGAAGTGCAGTCGATCCTGGCGGACGTGACGGCGCTGACCGTGCCGGAGCACCGGCGGATCGGCCTGGCGGCGACCGTCGCGACCCTGGCGACGCACGATGCGCTCGACGCCGGACTCGTCCCCCAGTGGCGGGCCCGGCGCGACAACACCGCGGGCCGTGGCCTGGCCGCGGTGTTGGGGTACACCGAACTGGGAACCCACATCTCGGTGGCAGTACCGGCCGCCGCAGGAACGTAACGAGCCGCAGGAACGTAACGAGTGAGGGGAGCCCAGTGAACGAGCACTCGGGAGGCGACGGGGACGGGTACGTCACGCCCGGCGCCGAGTACAGCCGTGACACGCACTACATCACCACGCGCATCACAGCCGACGGGCGCGACGGGTACCCGGTGGAGGCCGGCCGGTACCGGCTGATCGCGGCCCGCGCCTGCCCGTGGGCGAACCGCGCGCTCATCGTGCGGCGGCTGCTGGGGCTCGAGGACGCGCTGTCGCTGGGGTTGTGCGGCCCCACGCACGACGAGCGCAGCTGGACGTTCGATCTGGACCCGGGCGGGGTGGATCCGGTGCTGCAGATCCCGCGGTTGCAGGACGCGTACTTCGCGCGGGACCCCGAGTACTCCCGGGGGATCACGGTGCCCGCCGTCGTCGACGTGCCTACCGGCCGCGTGGTCACCAACGACTACCCGCAGATCACCCTGGACTTCGCCACGGAGTGGACGGCACTGCACCGCGACGGCGCCCCCGACCTCTACCCGGAACCGCTGCGCGACGAGATCGACGAGGTCGCCGAGCTCGTCTACCAGGACGTCAACAACGGCGTGTACCGGTGCGGGTTCGCCGGGTCCCAGCGCGCGTACGACCGTGCCTTCGACCGGCTGTTCGCGCGGCTGGACTGGCTCGAGGAACGGCTCGGCTCCCGTCGGTACCTGGTGGGCGAGACGATCACCGAGGCGGACGTGCGGCTGTTCACCACGCTGGCCCGCTTCGACGCCGTCTACCACGGGCATTTCAAGTGCAACCGGAATCTGCTGGCGTCCATGCCGGCGTTGTGGGGGTACGCCCGGGACCTGTTCCAGACGCCCGGTTTCGGCGACACCATCGACTTCGGGCAGATCAAGCAGCACTACTACATCGTGCACACCGACATCAATCCGACGCAGATCGTGCCGAAGGGCCCCGACCCGAGCGGATGGCTGACCCCGCACGGCCGGGAAGAGCTGGGCGGCACGCCGTTCGGGGACGGCACGCCGCCGCCCCCGCCGCGGGCGCAGGAGGCGGTGCCGGCCTGAGTCCGACTCACGCGCCCGCGTACGTTCCGAAACTCCAGTACACCCCCTGCGGGTCCCGGCACGTGAAGTCGTGCGATCCGTAGTCGGTGTCGTGCAGGCCGAGGACGACCGTGGCACCGGCGGCCACAGCGCGGGCGTGCAGCGCGTCGACCGCGGGGGCGTCGGGGAGGACGAGGTAGATGCAGCCGGTGCCGGCGGGTATCTCGATCGGGCCGCCCCGGCCGGCCGAGCCGAGCATGACGCCGCCGCCGTGCGGCCAGCGCAGCTCGGCGTGGTCGACGCGCCCGCCGTCGCCGTAGACGGCGTTCTCGGTGAAACCGAACGCGTCGACGAGGAAGCGGATCGCCGCCCGGGCATCGGTGTAGGAGAGGCAGGGCCAGACGGGTGTGGTGAGTGCTGTCGTAGTCATGGTTGCCAGTGTTCGTCGGCAGCCGGGTCGCCGTCTTGGACGATTGGGAACTGCTCGTCGCGCAGCCAGTGCGACGGCGGAACCCCGGCGATCGCGCGCCATTCCCGTGCGAGGTGGGCCTGATCGTAGAACCCGGACCGGGCGGCCACGTCGGCGAGCACGTGCGGTCCGGGCCGGCGCAGCAGCCGACGGGACCGGTCGAACCGGACCACCCGCGCCGCCTCCTTGGGCCCCACCCCGAACTCGGCGGTGAATCGTGCGTTCAGATACCTTCGACTCCAACCGATCTCGTCGGCCAGGTCGGCGATCCGCACACCGGGGGTGCGGGGATCCTGCAGCCTGCGCCACACGTGACGCAGGTGTGGATCGATCTCGCCGTGCTCGGCGGCGAGCCGCCGGGCGAGCACCTCGTCGAGGACCCGGAATCGGCTTTCCCACCCCGCAGCGGCGGCGATCCGCTCGCCGAGTTCCCGGGCGGCGGCGCCGAGCACGTCCTCGAGATCGACGACCCACGCGCCGAGTGCACCGGCGGGCACCCCCAGCAACACCCGGGCTCCCGCCGGGGTGAGCGCGAGCTGGATTCCGTGCTGGTTGCCGTCGTGGGCGATGGTGACGGCGGTGGTGGCCAGGCCGCTCGCGAGCGCACCGAACCGGCCGGGGCCCTGACCCGGTGCCGCGGCCCGCGCGAGTTCGACAGGGGCACCGATCGTGAGCACGACGGTCAGGTCCGGGGACGGCAGACCGAGGTGGGTACCGGGGGCGAATCCCGTCAGCCGGTACCCGTCGTAACTGCGCACGTAGGGGCACAGCGGCGGGGCGGGCCGCCGCCGGGCACCGTCCGAGATGCCGGTCACGGTCCCAGGGTAAACACGGATAGACGCCACGCCCACGGGGTACACAGGGTGAGCAGCCGTGGAACTCACGGCGGTGTATGCAGGCCCGGGAGGGCCGGGAGGATCGAGGACGGAACGATGAGCGACAGGGTAGGACGCGTGGAGAAGTATCTCGTCACGCTCCTGGACAACGGCAGCAGGCTGCAAGCGCCCGCGGTGGCACGCTACGTCGACCTGACGCGGCGTGCCCATCCCGACGAGACTCCCGAGCAGATCATCAGGCGGTTGGAGAAGACCTTCCTCAACGGAGTCACCGGGAGCGGCACGGCGGCCGGCGCCGCGGCGACCGTGCCCGGGATCGGCACACTCGCGTCGATCGCCGCGGTCGGCGCCGAGACCGCGTTCTTCCTCGAGGCCGCCGCGTTGCTGACCCTGGCGGTGGCATCGGTGCACGGGATCGAACCGCACCAGCACGAGCAGCGCCGCGCCCTCGTGCTCGCCGTGGCACTGGGCGAAGCCGGCATGGAGATCGTCGAGCGCGCCACCGGCACGACCGCGAAGACGTGGACGTCGGCGCTCACCGGCAAGATCCCCGGTGCCCAGCTGAAGTCCGTGAACAAATCGCTCGTGCGGACCTTCGTCCGCAAGTACCTCGCCAAGCGCAGCGCCCTGGTGTTCGGCAAGCTCGTGCCCGCCGGCATCGGTGCCGCGATCGGTGGCGCGGGCAACCGCGCGCTGGGCAAGCGGGTCATCGCGAACGCCCGGGACGCGTTCGGGCCGCCGCCGGCGCAGTGGCCGTCGCAGCGTCCACCGCTCACCGGCGCAGCGTCCGGACCGGACGGGGATCCGAACTGGCAGGCGCTGTCCTCCCCCCTGACCGGCTGGTGACATGTCCGCGGGCAAGGTGTTCGTGCGCGAGAGCGGATCCGGCACCCGCACCGTGGTTCTCCTGCACGGATACTCCGATCACGGGGGCACCTGGTGCAAGGTGGTCCCGGCGCTGGCCGAGCGCCACCGGGTCCTGACCGTCGACCTGCCCGGATTCGGCCGCAGCGCCGGACACTGGCGGGCGCCGGTGCTGGATCACTATGTCGACACCGTCGCCGAGGTGATCGCCGACTGCGCGGATCCGGTGGCGCTGATCGGCAATTCGCTGGGAGCGGTGACCTCGCTGGCGTTCGCATCGACGTATCCGGGCCGGGTGGACGGCGTCGTGCTCGCCGACATGCCGGGGATGGCCGGGATCCCGCGCAGCTGGTCGAGCGGCGCGCGGTTGCCGCTGGACATGGTGTCGCGCGCGCTGTCCCGGCCCGTGCCGCCCGCCCTGGTGCAGTTCGCCGTCGCCACTCTCTACGCCCGTGCGGCGCTGCACCGTCCGGACCGGCTGGGCGTCGACACCCGCACCGCGTTCGCGGCGAACTACGCGAGCCGGCGCAGCATCGAGACCCTGCTGGCCGTCGGCCGGGCCGTGATCCCCGAACTGGCCCGGCTGCCCATCCCCGAAATGGTGAACTCCCTGTCCGTGCCGGCACTGCTGGTGTGGGGTGAGCGGGATCTGATCACCCCGGCGCGCGCCGCGGGCCGGGTGCATACCGGCGCCCGACGGCGGGTCGCGATCATTCCGGACGCCGGGCATTGCCCGCAGCTCGACTCCCCCAGCGAATTCCTCGAACTGGTGCTGCCGTTCCTCGAGCGGTCCTTCTCCCGGCCTGCCGCGCCGGGCACGTAGGCTCTCGGGGTCCGAGCAGGACCCACCAGAGAGGGAGTCGATGACAGCGCCGTTCCCGACGGAGCCGGCCGCCGGCGCCGGGTACGCGCCCGCGGCGGGTATCGCCGTGGAGGGCCTGTGGAAGAACTTCCGCGACGTACCCGCGGTGTCGGACCTGTCGTTCTCCGTGCCGCCGGGTTCGATCACGGGATTTCTCGGGCCGAACGGTTCCGGGAAGACGACGACCCTGCGGATGCTGCTCGGCCTGGTGCGCCCGACGGCCGGTGTCGCGCTCGTCGACGGGGTGCCCTTCACCTCGCTGCCGCACCCGGCACGGGTGGTCGGTGCGGTGCTGGACGCGCAGAGCTTCCATCCCAAGCACACCGCCGGCACCCATCTCGAGGTGTACGCCGCGGCGATCGGCGTGCCGTCGGCACAGGTGCGGCGCGTCCTCGACCTGACCGGGCTCGCCGCGGCGACCCGCCGGCGGATCGGCGAGTTCTCCCTCGGCATGCGGCAGCGGCTGGCGCTGGCCACCGCGCTGCTCGGCGAACCGCGCTACCTCGTGCTCGACGAACCGGCGAACGGCCTCGACCCCGAAGGCATGGCCTGGTTGCGCGACTTCCTGCTCGGCTACGCCCGCTCCGGGGGCACCGTGCTGATCTCGAGTCACATCCTGCGGGAGGTCGAGCAGACGGCCGACCGTCTGGTGATCATCAGCCGCGGCAGGCTCGTGCACCAGGGCACGACGGCGGATCTGCGGCATGCGCATCGAGCCCGGGTCCTCGTCGCCGTCTCCGACCCTGCCCGCCTGGCGACGGCTCTCGCCGCGTCGGGCCACACCGACGCGCAGGTCCAGCCCGACGGGCGGCTCGCGATCGTCGGGGTGGAACCCGAGCGCGTCGCCGAGCTCGCCACCGCGTACGGCGTGACCGTCTTCGGAACGAGCGTCGAGCACATCGACCTCGAGCAGGTGTTCCTGGCGATGACGGCGGGGCAGTACGTGGGTGCCCCGCCCGGGTGGGGGATGCAGGGACCGCCGGCTCCACAGCCCCCGTACCCGGGGCAGTTCCCACAGCCCCCGCAACAGCCGCCGTACCCGGGGCAGTTCCCGCACTCCCCACAGCCTCATCCGCCGACCGGTTGGGAAGGACCCCGTTGACTGCGTTGCTGACGGCCGAGTTCCGTAAGGTCCTGGGCCTGCGTTACTGGTGGATCCTCGGGATCGCCCCGGCGGTGGTGGGCCTGTTCTCGGGGGCTCTGACCCTGCCGATCCTCACCACCCTCGAGGGACTCGTCGGCGAGAACTTCGCCGAAGCCGCCGCCGCCGCGATCGGTGTCGCGGTCGCACTGGCGCTGGTGTTCCTGTTCGCGGCCCTGTTCGGGGTGGTCAACACGGGCAGCGAGTTCCAGCACCGCACCATCGTCACCAGTTTCCTGACCGCCCGCGGCCGCGACGGGGTCGTCGCCGCCAAGCTGACGACGGCGGTCGCGTTCGGCCTGTTGTACTGCGTGGTGGTGGAAACCGTGTCGGTGCTGACCGTCCTGATGTTCGGCGGCGGACCGTCCGGCGACGGCTCGGGGGCGGGCAATGTCGCCGCGGTCCTCGGCGCCGGCCTGTTCGCCGCGATGCTGTGGGCCCTCATGGGCGCGGGGCTCGGCCTGCTCACCGGTTCGACGGCCGGCAGCGTCCTGGCGATCACCGCCTGGGTTCCGTTCGGGGAGCTGATCGTCTCGCTGATCCTCGACGGTCTCGGGGCGGGTGCACTCGCCCGGCTGCTGCCCGGACAGCTCACCTGGTACACGGTGTTCACGGCCATCGACCTGCCCGAGGAGGTCGACCCGGCTGTGACGTGGCCGGCGGCGCCGCTGGGGTTGCTCGGCTGGACGGTACTGCTGTGCGGCCTCGGCTGGTGGCGTACCCGTACCCGCGACATCGTCTGATTCCCTCTGCGCGGATTCGTCCGCTCGTTGCGAATTCGCGCCGGTCGCGCACGGAGCGGATTCCGAAGGGCCGAGCGGATCCGCTTCGACGGAAGCGGATCGTGGAGAGCCGTGACCGTGGCCCGCGTCCTGTCGGCCGCCGGGGCTAATGTCGAAAAGCGATGGCACACGACGCGCGTTCCCCCGGTTGGATCCGTCGGCTGGGCGCGGAGGCCTGGCAGCACCGCCGCGTCGCGCTCGGCGCACTGACCGTCACCGTCGTCGCCGCACTGATCGACATCACCTTCCCGCTGCTGACCAAGCTCGCACTCGACAGCGCCACCCACCCGGAGGGTCACGACCTGCAGCTGATCGGTCTGGCGGCGGCGGCGATCGCGGGGGGCGCGGTGGTGCGGTTCGGGTGCCAGTACGGCCGGCGGATGCTCGCCGGCCGGCTCTCCCTCGACGTGCAGCACGACCTGCGGCTCGGTCTGCTCGCCTCTCTGCAGCGGCTCGACGGACGCGGCCAGGACCAGATCCGCACCGGGCAGGTGGTGTCGCGCTCCATCACCGACCTGCAACTCGTCCAGGGTCTGCTCGCGATGGTCCCCATGTCGGCGGGGGCGCTGCTGCAGTTCGTCCTGGCACTCGTGATCATGGCGGTGCTCTCCCCGCTGCTGACCCTGGTCGCCCTCGTCACCGTGCCGGTGATCGCCGGGGTGGTGGCCCTCGTCCGGCCCAAGCTGTTCGCGGCGACGTGGTCGGCGCAGCAACGCGCCGCCGACCTGGCCCAGCACGTGGAGGAGACCGTCACCGGGGTGCGGGTGGTCAAGGGGTTCGGGCAGGAGGGCCGCGCCGTCGACCAGCTCGAACAGCACGGTCGCGCCCTCTACGCCGAGCGCATGCGCGCCGCCCGGATCAACGCCGCGTTCGCCGCCCCGATGGGGGCCATCCCGCAGCTCGGGCTCGTCGCCGTGATCGCGCTCGGCGGCTGGCTGGCCCTGCAGGGCACCGTCACCGTCGGCACGTTCCTCGCGTTCGCCGCCTACCTGGCGACGATGACGGCGACCACCCGCACGCTGTCGTCGGTGGTGATCATGGCGCAGCTCTCCCGGGCGGCGGTCGAGCGGGTGTACGAGGTGATCGACACCGAACCCGACGTCGCCGACCCGCCGCACCCGGTGCCGTTGCCGGAGGGACCGCTCGGGCTGGTCCTCGATTCGGTGACCTTCGGCTTCGAGCCCGGCCGGCCCGTCCTCGACGGTCTCGATCTCGAACTGGCGCCGGGCGAGACCGTCGCCGTGGTCGGCGCCGCCGGCTCCGGCAAGACCGCGCTGTCGCTGCTGCTACCCCGGTTCTATGCCCCCGAGTCCGGGACGGTGTACGTCACCGCCGCCGACGGCGAACGAATCGACGTCGGGGCCCTGCGTGCCGAGCAGTTGCGCGAGGCGGTGAGCCTGGTGTTCGACGAGCCGTTCCTGTTCTCGGACACGATCGCCGCGAACATCGCGCTCGGCCGGCCCGAGGCGAGCGCCGAGGAGATCCGCGCCGCCGCGCGGGCGGCGTGCGCGGACGAGTTCGTCGAGGCGCTCCCCGAGGGGTACGACACCGTGGTCGGCGAGCGGGGGCTGACGCTCTCCGGTGGGCAGCGGCAGCGGGTCGCGCTGGCCCGTGCGTTGCTGCTCGATCCTCGGGTGCTGATTCTCGACGACGCGACCTCGGCCGTGGACGCGGAGACGGAGGCCGCGATCTTCGCGGCGCTGCGGGCACGCCCGAAGCGCACCACGCTGATCCTCGCGCACCGGCGGTCCACGCTCTCCCTCGCCGACCGGGTCGCGGTGCTCGACGGCGGCCGCGTGGCCGACTCCGGAACGGTCCACGAACTCGAGACGCGCAATGCCCTGTTCCGGGCCCTGCTCACTGGCAACGAGGACGAGGCGCCCGAGCCGGAGCGCACCGACGGGCACGCCCTCGGCGCATTGTGGCCGGAGGCGGCGCCCGGCTCCGATCCGGTCGTGGTGCGGGCGGCCGCACCGCAGGGGGGCCCGGGCGGTGGCGGCCGCGGCGGCGGTCCGATGAGCGGCGCCCTCGGGTCGGTCGCCCCGACGCCGGCGCTGCGCCGGGCGGTCGAGGCGTTGCCCCCGGCCACCGAGCGACCGGGGCTGGACACGGCACAGCTGCGGCGCCCCGACCCCGAGTTCCGCCTCTCCCGGACGCTGCGGCCGGTGCGGTGGCTGCTGGCGGCGGTGGTGCTGTGCCTGGCGGTCGAGTCGCTGACGTCGATCGCGTTCCCGTCGATCGTGCGCTACGCCGTCGACCGGGGCGTCACGCCGGGCGAACCCGGCCCGTTGTGGGCGGCCACCGCCGTGGGTGCCGCGCTGGCGCTGCTGGCGTGGCTGGTAGTGGCGCTGCTCACCGTGCTCACCGCGCGTGCCGGTGAGCGGGTGCTGTTCGGGTTGCGGGTGCGCAGCTATGCGCACCTGCAGCGGCTGGGGCTGGACTACTACGAGCGGGAACTGTCCGGCCGCATCATGACCCGGATGACCACCGACGTCGACGCACTCTCGTCGTTCATCCAGACCGGGTTGTCCACGGCGGTCGTGAGCGTGCTGACGCTGGCCGGGATCTCCGTCGCCCTGCTGGCCACCGACCTCACCCTGGGGCTGGTGGCGCTGGCGGTGGTGCCGCCGCTGCTCGCGGCGACACTGTGGTTCCGGCGGGTCTCGTCCACGGCCTACTCGGTCTCCCGTGAACGCATCTCGCTGGTCAATGCGGACTTCCAGGAGAACATCACCGGGTTGCGGGCAGCCCAGGCATACCGCCGCGAGGAATTCGCGGCCCGCCGGTTCGCCGAACGCGCCGATGCGTACCGGCGCAGCCGGATGCGCTCCCAGCGGGCCATCTCGCTGTACTTCCCGTTCATCGCGCTGCTGTCCGACCTCGCGCTGGCCGCGGTGGTGTTCGTCGGGGCCCGGGAGGTGGCGTCGGGCGCGACGACCGCGGGCGTGCTCGTCGCATTCGTGCTCTACCTCGGTCTGTTGTTCGGTCCCATCCAGCAGTTGTCGCAGGTGTTCGACAGCTATCAGCAGGCCCGGGTGGGACTGCGCCGGATCGGTGACCTGCTGCGGACCGAGAGTTCCCTCGAGACGGGCGGCACCGGCACGGTGCCGATCCCGGGACATCTGCGCGGCGACGTACGGCTCGAGCAGGTCGGGTTCCGCTACGCGGGTGCCGACGCGGACGCGCTCACCGGCGTGGACCTGCACTTACCGGCCGGTTCGACGGTGGCACTGGTCGGACGCACGGGGGCCGGCAAGTCCACGATCGTCAAACTGCTGGCCCGGTTCTACGATCCGACGTCCGGTTCGGTGCGCGTGGACGACGTCGACCTGCGCGGCTACCGACTGCCCGAGTACCGGGCCCGGCTCGGCGTCGTCCCGCAGGAAGCGCATCTGTTCACCGGCACCGTCGCGAGCAACATCGCCTACGGGCGGCCCGACGCGGAGCGCACGGCGATCGAGGCGGCGGCCCGCGCAGTGGGGGCGCTCGACATGATCGCCGGTCTGCCGGGCGGCATGCTGCATCCCGTCGGCGAGCGGGGGCAAGGCCTGTCCGCCGGGCAACGTCAGCTCGTCGCGCTGGCCCGGGCCGAACTCGTCGATCCGGACCTGCTGCTGCTCGACGAGGCCACCGCGACTCTCGACCCGGGCACCGAACGCGCGGTGCTCGCGGCGGGCGAGTCGGTGACCCGCAGCCGCACCGCCGTGGTGGTGGCCCACCGATTGGCGACCGCGGCCCGCTCCGACCTGATCGTGGTGGTCGACGGCGGGCGCATCGTGGAGACCGGATCGCACGACGCGCTGCGTCACGCCGGAGGCGTGTACACGACCCTCTGTGATGCGGCCCAAATGCGGGCAGGGAATAATCGGCTGTCGAGAACCGTCGTCGATGGGGACCCCGTCGACTCAGAGATTGTGAGGTAGGTCTCGACCGTGGCAGAGCTTTTTTGTTCGTCACAGTCGCGGGCTAGCCTCATATACATAGGCACTCCGATCGGGTACCGAAGAAAGAAACGAGGCGAACAACTGCCGTGAGCAGCAGCTCTACTTCCCAGTTCGGACAGAACCAGTGGTTGGTTGACGAGATGTACCAGCGGTTCCAGGACGATCCGTCGTCCGTGGACGCCAGCTGGCACGAATTCTTGACGGACTACTCCCCGGAGGCGGCGGTCGCAGGTGGCGCGAACGGTGCCACGCAGACCCAGCGTCCGGCGCAGAGTTCCGCTCCGACCTCCACCGAATCCACTCCCGCCTCGAAGGCCGCCCCGGCCGAGACTCCGCCGAAGGCCACCCCCGCCCCGGCGAAGTCCGGCACCGCCCCGGCGAAGGCCGCTCCGAAGCCGGCCGAGCCCGCCGCCAAGCCGGCGGCCGCGAAGCCGGCCCCCGCGAAGCCCGCCGCCAAGCCGGCCCCCGCGAAGCCCGCCGCTTCGGCTACCCAGGAAGAGTCCAAGGTTCTCCGTGGCGCTGCTGCTGCCGTCGCGAAGAACATGAACGCCTCGCTTTCGATCCCGACCGCCACCAGTGTGCGCGCCATCCCTGCGAAGCTGATGGTCGACAACCGGATCGTCATCAACAACCACCTCGCCCGTACCCGCGGCGGCAAGGTGTCGTTCACCCACCTGCTCGGCTACGCCATCGTGCAGGCGGTGAAGGCGTTCCCGAACATGAACCGCCACTTCGCCGAGATCGACGGCAAGCCGAACGCGGTCACCCCCGCGCACACCAACCTCGGGCTGGCCATCGACCTGGCCGGCAAGGACGGCAACCGTTCGCTCGTCGTCGCCGCGATCAAGAACTGCGAGTCGATGAACTTCGCGCAGTTCTATTCCGCGTACGAGGACATCGTCCGTCGTGCGCGCGACGGCAAGCTCACCGCCGAGGACTTCTCCGGGGTCACCATCTCGCTGACCAACCCGGGCGGCATCGGCACCGTGCACTCGGTGCCCCGCCTGATGCCGGGCCAGGGCGCCATCATCGGCGCCGGCGCGATGGAGTACCCGGCCGAGTTCCAGGGCGCCTCCGACGAGCGCATCGCCGAGCTCGGCGTCGGCAAGCTCATGACGTTGACCTCCACGTACGATCACCGCATCATCCAGGGCGCGGAGTCCGGCGACTTCCTGCGGACCGTCCACAACCTGCTCATCAGCGACGATTTCTACGACGAGATCTTCCACACGCTGCACATCCCCTACGAGCCGGTCCGCTGGCGCAAGGACGTGCCGGAAGGCGCCGTCGACAAGAGCACCCGCGTCCTCGAGCTGATCGCCGCCTACCGCAGCCGCGGCCACCTGATGGCCGACACGGATCCGCTGCAGTTCGTCAAGGACAAGTTCCGGTCGCACCCGGACCTCGACGTCACCACCCACGACCTGACCCTCTGGGACCTCGACCGGGAGTTCAACGTCGGCGGCTTCCACGGGCAGCAGCGCATGAAGCTGCGCGACGTGCTGTCGGTGCTGCGGGACGCCTACTGCCGCCACGTCGGCGTGGAGTACACCCACATCCTCGACCCCGAGCAGCAGCAGTGGCTGCAGGAGCGCGTCGAGGCGCACCACGTCAAGCCGACCGTGGCACAGCAGAAGTACATCCTCAGCCGCCTCAACGCCGCCGAGGCGTTCGAGACGTTCCTGCAGACCAAGTACGTCGGCCAGAAGCGGTTCTCGCTCGAGGGCGCCGAGTCGGTCATCCCGATGATGGACGCGATCATCGACCAGGCCGCCGAGCACGAGCTCGACGAGGTCGCCATCGCGATGCCGCACCGCGGCCGCCTGAACGTGCTGGCCAACATCGTCGGCAAGCCGTACTCGAAGATCTTCACCGAGTTCGAGGGCAACCTGAACCCGGCCGCTGCCCACGGATCCGGCGACGTGAAGTACCACCTCGGCGCCGAGGGCAACTACATCCAGATGTTCGGCGACAACGACATCAACGTCTCGCTCACGGCGAACCCGTCGCATCTCGAGGCCGTCAACCCGGTCCTCGAGGGCCTCGTGCGCGCCAAGCAGGACATCCTGGACAAGGGCGAGGGTGGCTTCACCGTCATGCCGCTGCTGCTGCACGGTGACGCGGCGTTCGCCGGCCAGGGTGTCGTGGCCGAGACCCTCAACCTCGCGCTGCTACGGGGCTACCGCACCGGCGGCACCGTGCACATCGTCGTCAACAACCAGGTCGGCTTCACCACGGCCCCCGAGCACTCGCGGTCGTCGGAGTACTGCACCGACGTCGCGAAGATGATCGGCGCGCCGATCTTCCACGTCAACGGCGACGACCCGGAGGCGTGCGTGTGGGTGGCCCGCCTCGCCGTGGACTTCCGCGAGAAGTTCAACAAGGACGTCGTCATCGACATGATCTGCTACCGCCGTCGCGGCCACAACGAGGGCGACGACCCGTCGATGACGCAGCCGGCGATGTACGACGTGATCGACACCAAGCGCAGCGTCCGCAAGAGCTACACCGAGTCCCTCATCGGTCGTGGCGACATCTCGCTCAAAGAGGCCGAGGACGCGCTGCGCGACTACCAGGGCCAGCTCGAACGGGTCTTCAACGAGGTCCGCGAGCTCGAAAAGTTCAAGCCGGAGCCGTCCGAGTCGGTCGAGCTCGACCAGACGCCGCCGGCGAAGCTGACCACCGCGGTCGACAAGTCGGTGCTCGAGCGGATCGGCGACGCGTTCGTCAACGTCCCCGAGGGCTTCTCCGTGCATCCGCGCGTCAAGCCAGTCATCGAGAAGCGTCGCGAGATGTCCCGTGAGGGCCACATCGACTGGGCGTACGCCGAGCTGCTCGCGTTCGGTTCGCTGGTCGAGCAGGGCGCGCTGGTGCGTCTGGCCGGCCAGGACTCGCGCCGCGGCACGTTCACCCAGCGTCACGCGGTGCTCATCGACCGCAAGACCGGCGCCGAGTACACCCCCCTGCAGCAGGTCGCGGCCGAGGGCGGCAAGGGCGGCAAGTTCATGGTGTACGACTCGGCGCTCACCGAGTTCGCGGGCCTGGGCTTCGAGTACGGCTACTCCGTGGGCAACCCCGAGGCGCTGGTGCTGTGGGAGGCGCAGTTCGGCGACTTCGTCAACGGCGCGCAGTCCATCATCGACGAGTTCATCTCCTCCGGCGAAGCCAAGTGGGGCCAGCTCTCCGACGTGGTGCTGCTGCTGCCGCACGGCCACGAGGGCCAGGGCCCGGACCACACCTCGGGCCGCATCGAGCGGTTCCTGCAGCTGTGTGCGGAGGGTTCGATGACGGTGGCCATGCCGTCCACCCCGGCAAGCTACTTCCACCTGCTGCGCCGGCATCACCTCGACGGGATCCGCCGTCCGCTGGTGGTGTTCACGCCGAAGTCGATGCTGCGCAACAAGGCCGCGGTCAGCAACCTCGAGGACTTCACCAACGGTAAGTTCCGCTCGGTGTTCGAGGAGCCGATGTACGAGAGCGACGGCGGCGACCGCGAGAAGGTCACCCGCGTTCTGCTGACCTCCGGCAAGCTCTACTGGGAGCTGAAGGCCAAGAAGGACAAGGAGAAGCGGGACGACGTCGCGATCCTGCGGATCGAGCAGCTGTACCCGGTGCCGCGCCGCCGTATCGCCGAGGCACTCGACCGGTACCCGAACGCGCACGAGTTCTTCTGGGTGCAGGAGGAGCCGGCCAACCAGGGCGCGTGGCCGTTCCTGGGCCTGGCGCTGCCGGAGATGCTGCCCGAGAAGCTGTCGGGCATCAAGCGGGCGTCGCGCCGCGCGATGTCGGCGCCGTCGTCCGGGTCGAGCAAGGTGCACGCTGTCGAGCAGCAGGAGATCCTGGAGAAGGCGTTCGGTCAGTAGGTCACCGGCGGTACCCCCGCGGTTCTCACACGAGCCGGGTCGCGCCTGCCCTTCGGGGCAGCCGGCCCGGCTCGCGCCGTTTCCTACGATCCAGCGACGTGACCGAATGTCACATCCGGTCGATCGACGGGCTGTTGCGAAATCGCCGAGGGTCCGCGACCGCGAACCAAAGCGCCGGTCCCGGGGCGGGGTCTCCCGCCCCGGGACCACCGCCTCACACAGCGGCCGGCAACCCGCCCCCACCCACCGCAGCGAGGATCTTGCCGATGTTGTGCACCGCGGCATGAAAACTCCACTCACCACGGGCACGGACCAGTCCCCGGCCGGTGAACCGCCGAAAATTCAGATTGTGTTTGGCATGCCCGAACGGAGTCTCGGCAATGTGAGAACGCTTGCGGTAGGTGGCGATTCCCTCCTCGGTGCGCAACCGGTGGGCCATCACCTCGACCGGTGAAGCCTCGACCGGCGCCGGCCCAGACACCGGTGTGTGCCGGGCCGCGTGTTCGAGGTGGCGGGCCTTGCCGCGGGCGATCAACCGGTCCGGTCCCGGCGCGGTGATGTTGGCTTCGGAGAAGTACCCGGCATCGGCGAGCAGCATCCCGATCCCCTCGCCGTCGGTGCCGTCGGTGCCGTCCGTATCGGCGGTGCCGGTGGGGCGGGCAGCGATGATCGACCCGGCAGCGGCCACCGCCGCCTGCATCATCGGCACGAACGTCGGCGCATCGGTGGGATTGGCCGCCACCGACACCGCCATGATCAGCCCGTCACCGCTGGTCACGGCCTGACAGTTGAACCCCTGCACCCAGCCGCCACCACGCAACGGTTGCAACCCGGACTCCGGGTCGGTGGTGTTGACCACCCGCTCGGGCCGGCCCTCGGTGTCGGCATCGGCTCGTGCCGCCGCGACCGCAGTCGCCGCCGCCGCTGCGGCGGTGGCACGAGCCAGACGTGCCCGGGCCTTGATCACCTTCGGGTCCTGCCCGGCCGGCCGGATCACCCAGCCACCGTATCGGTGGCCTTTCGCTGCCGCTTCGGCCCGCCGCTGCTCGTACCGCCGAACTTTCGCGGCATGGGCAGCCAGGGTCTTCTCCAACGCCAGTTCCGCTGCCGCGACCGCCGCCGAGGCGGGCGGGGCACCCATCGGCATCTGCCCGCCGCGGGCCTGCTCGAGATACAGACGGGCCGAGGTGTCCTTGTCGGCCCGGGCCTGCTCGTCGGCGGCGCGGGCAGCGTCGAGTGCGGCGATCGCCTCGCTGATCCGCGCTGCCCGTGACCGGGGGTCGGTCAACGCCGGTGGGACCGAACCGGAACCGCGGTCGCCGTGATCGTGGGGTTCGTCTTCGGCGGCATCGGTGGCCGCATGCGCGGCCACCGCTGCCGCCGCCACTGCTCGGGCGTGGGCGGCGGCTTCGGCCCGCACCGACGATTCGGTGCGGTTGGCGCCGGCCGAGGCGTTGGAGGCGATCTTGACCGAGTCCAACGCGATGGTCTCCAGCCGGCCCAGTCCCAGGGCTGCAGCCAGCAGCAGGACCTGGGTGAACAGGTCTTCGCAGGCGGTGGCGTGGGTTTTGCGGAACCGGGCGATCGTCACGTGATCGGGGATGTCCTGGGCGCAGATCACCCGGTAGGCCACGTCCTCGGTGCACAGCCGTTCGATGCGGCGGGAGGAGCGTTCCCCGCGGGACCAGGCCCACACCAGCAAGGTGAGCAGCATGTCCGGGTGGTAGCCGGCACGGCCGGCGCCACCGGTCTTGGCGGTCCGATGGAATGCGGTGGTGTCGATCCGGTCGATGATGTCGATGACCGTCCACACGGGATGGTCGGTGCCGAGCCAGTCGCGCATGTCCGGGGGGATCAGGAACTGCTGGTCACGATCGACGGGTCGATATCCTTTGGCCACCAACGGATTCTACACGAAACCGCAGGTCAGCCCCGCCGTGACATGACGGGGCCGACCCACGATTCTGCAACAACCCCTCGAATCGACTGGATGTCACATTCGGCCCGCCGGCAGCCAGGGCGAGCGCCGGCAGAGCCGCGACGGCGAGGTCCACGAACTCCTCGCGGGTGAGCTGCGGGTCCCGCAGCCAGGCGATCGTGGTGTCCTCGACGAACGCGATCCAGCCGCGCACCGCCAGGGTTACGGCGGGGCCGGCGTCGATGCCGATGCGGTGCAGGTGCGCGACGGTACGTTCGACCATCGCGGTGCGGGTGTCCTCGAAGACCTGTCGCATGTCCGGATCCCCGCTCGCGGTGCCGCGCAGCATCGACAGGTAGGTGTCGCGGTGGTCGGTGACGTAGTCGACGTACGCGACGATCGTGCCGCGCAGCATGTCCATCGGTTCGAGGCTGTCGTCGGGTGCGGTGCGCTCGAGCATGTCGCGGCTGGTGTGCCGGACGAGTTCGACGTGGAAGTCGTGCTTGGACGCGAAGTAGTGGAACAGCAGCCCGCGCGACACCCCGGCCTGATCGGCGATCTCCTCCACGGAGATCTGCTCGAGCGGCCGTTCGGCGAGCAGCTGGACGCCGAGGTCGACGAGCTGGGCCCGGCGCTCGGCAGGACTGAGCCTGGTGCGCTTGACGATGTTGCCCTTCACAGGTGCCATGCAAACATTCTTGTTGAATCGTAGTCAACAGCTATTGACCCCCACTCAGTATGGCCCTACGCTCATTTACATGAGTCTTCCGGTAACAGACACCATCGCCACCGATGCGCACCCGCGTCAGGTCGACACGCTGATCATCGGCAGCGGGTTCGCCGGACTCGGCGCCGCCGTCCGACTGACGCAGGCCGGCAAGGACTTCGTGGTCCTCGAACGCGGCTCGGAGGTTGGCGGCACCTGGCGCGACAACACGTACCCGGGCGCCGCGTGCGACGTTCCCTCCAATCTGTACTCCTACTCGTTCGCCCTGAACCCGGGCTGGACGCGGTCCTTCTCGCCTCAGCCCGAGATCCAGGCCTACATCGCCTCGATCGCCGACAAGTACGACGTGCGCCGCCGCACCGTCTTCGGCTGCGACGTGCAGACCGTCCGCTGGAACGACGCCACCCACCGGTGGGACGTGCAGACCACCAAGGGCGCGTTCGAGGCCCGGATCGTCGTCTCCGCCGTCGGCGCGCTGTGCGAACCGGCGCTGCCCGACATCGAGGGCATCGACCGGTTCCGGGGCGAGATCTTCCACTCCGCCCGGTGGAACCACGACGCGGACCTCACCGGCAAGCGCGTCGCCGTGATCGGCACCGGCGCCTCCTCGATCCAGATCGTGCCCGCCATCGCCGGCAAGGTCGCCCACCTCGACGTCTACCAGCGCACCGCGCCATGGGTGCTGCCGCGCGCCGACCGCGAGTACACCCCCGTCGAGCGGCTCGCGTTCCGCCACCTGCCCGGATTCCAGCGCCTGTCCCGCGCCCTGCAGTACCTCACCCGCGAGACACAGGTCGTCGGCCTCGCCAAGGCACCGGCGTTCATGAAGCCGCTCGAGCTCGCCGCCCGCACGCACATCCGCCGCCAGATCGCCGACCCCGAGCTGCGCCGCAAGGTCACCCCGGACTTCCAGATCGGCTGCAAGCGGATGCTCATCTCCAACAACTACTACCCCGCGCTGGCCCGCCCGAACGTCGACCTGGTCACCGACGGCATCGCGGAGGTCACCGCGGACGGCATCGTCACCCGCGACGGCACCACCCGGCAGGTCGACGCCATCGTCGTCGCGACCGGTTTCCACGTCACCGACTCGCCCACCTTCGCCGGCATCTTCGGCAAGGACGGCCGCAGTCTCGCCGACGTCTTCGACGCCACCGGCATGCAGGGCTACAAGGGTGCCGCGGTCGCCGGGTTCCCCAACATGTTCTTCCTCGTGGGACCGAACACCGGCCTGGGCCACACCTCGATGGTGTACATGATCGAATCCCAGCTGAACTACGTCGTGGACGCGATCGAGACCATCGACCGCCATCGGATCGGCACCGTCGAGGTGCGCGCCGAGGTGCAGGACGACTACAACCGCAACCTGCAGGACGCCCTGAAGCGCAGCGTGTGGAACAACGGCGGCTGCGCGAGCTGGTACCTCGACAAGCACGGCAACAACACCACCCTGTGGCCGAGCTTCACGTTCGAGTTCCGCCGTATCACCCGGCATTTCGATCTGGATGCCTACCGCAGCGTCGCTGCGGCAGATCTCCCCCCGGTCCCGGCGCAGACGCCGGCGGCCGTTCGTGACACCGATGAGACCGACGCCCGGAAGGTGGCAGCACAGTGAGCGAGTTCGCAGGAAAGGTAGCTGTCATCACCGGCGCCGGATCGGGCATCGGCCGCGCTCTGGCGCTCGAGCTCGCCCGGCGCGGCGCCCGGCTGGCCCTGTCCGACGTCGACACCGTCGGGCTGGAGGAAACCGCGCGCCGGGCCCGCGATCTCGGCGCCGAGGTCAAGGCCGACCACCTCGACGTCACGCAGCGCGAGGCGGTGCTCGACTACGCCGACGCCGTCGCCGCCCACTTCGGCCAGGTCAACCAGATCTACAACAACGCCGGCATCGCCTACCACGGAGAGTTCGAGCGCTCGGAGTTCAAGGACATCGAGCGGATCATGGACGTCGACTTCTGGGGCGTGGTCAACGGCACCAAGGCGTTCCTGCCCCACGTCGTCGCGTCCGGCGACGGACACGTCGTCAACGTCTCGAGCCTGTTCGGGCTGCTGTCCATCCCCGGTCAGAGCGCCTACAACTCCGCGAAGTTCGCCGTCCGCGGCTTCACCGAGTCCCTGCGCCAGGAAATGCTGATCGCCGGGCACCCCGTCAAGGTCAGCTGTGTCCATCCCGGCGGCATCAAGACCGCGATCGCCCGCAATGCGGCCGTCCCGGCGGGCGACGACCAGGAGTCCTTCGCCCAGTTCTTCGACCGCAAGCTGGCGCGCACCAGCCCGGAGGACGCGGCCCGCACCATCGTCGAGGGGGTGCGCAAGGGCCGGCCCCGGATACTCGTGGGCGCCGACGCGAAGGTCCTCGACGCCTGGGTACGCGCGGTGGGCCCGTCCTACCAGCGTGTCGTCGCATTCGTCAGTGGCCGCTTCGTGCCCAGGGGCTAGGGTCGCGGTCATGCCACAGCTCCCCCTGCCCGTCGTGCGGGCCGCGTTGCGTCCGGCGTACCGGCTGGCCCTCAACGCCCGGTTGCCGTACTCCGCCCAGCGACGGCTGCTCGAGCTGGTCGCCCCGATCCAGACCCTGCCCGAGGGCACGGTGGTCCGGCAGGTCACGCTCGCGGGCCGGCCGGCCGAACGCGTCACCGTCGGCGCCACCGAACGTCCCACCGCGGTGCTGTACCTGCACGGCGGCGCGTACACGGTGGGCTCCCCCGCCACGCACCGGTCCCTGGCCGCGCACCTGGCCGCGGCCTCGGGTTCGGCGGTCTACGTGCTCGACTACCGGCTGGCTCCCGAGCACCCCTACCCCGCCGCCCTGGACGACGCGGTCGGTGCGTACCTCGAGCTGGTGACCGAGCACGGCGTGACCCCGGGGACCGCCCCGATCGCCGGGGATTCGGCCGGGGGCGGGCTGGCGGTCGCGACGGCGCGACGGCTGATCGACCGGCACGGGGTCCGTCCCGCCGCCCTGGGTCTGATCGCACCGTTGGCCGACCCCGGCTCGCGCGACTTCCCGTTCGACCGGGACACGGTCCTCAACGCCGCCTGGATCTCGGCCTCGGCCCGCGCGTATCTCGGCGGGCACGACGCCGCCGACCCCGGCTACGCGCCCCTGCGGGGAGACCTGAACGGGCTGCCGCCGACGCTGATCCATGTCGGCACCGGCGAGATGCTGTACCCGCAGGTCACCGAGTTCGCCCGCAAGCTCCGCGACGCGGGTGTGGAGGTGACGGTCACCGAGCAGCGCGATCTGTGGCACGTGGCCCATCTGCAGGCCGCGCTGGTGGGTCAGGCCGCCGACGCGGTGGCACAGCTGGGCGGGTTCCTGCGTTCACACGTGCTCGGTGAGCCAGGCCTGCGCGACGACCGCTGAGTCCTCGCCGCCGTCGATCCGGCCGAGCATCTCGGCCAGGTCGGCGGTGGTGAGCTCGCCCGCGACGAGGCTCAGAGCCTCGAGCTGACGTTCCCCCAGGACGTGTTCGCGGAACACGGGGACGACGTTCTGGGCAGTGAACACCGGTGGCTCCGTGGCGGTTCCGTCCTCCGGATCCGTCCCGGGCGCGCGGTCCGGTGCGTCCTCGAGCGCGACCCCCGGCGCGTCGCGCGCGACGACCGAGGTGGTGGTCAGCGCGGCCGCGCTCGCACCCTGCGTGGCCGCGCGCAGCGCCACGTCGTCGTCGCCGGATTCGACACGGCCCGGGACGCAACCTCTTTCGGCCAGGTCCCGCAGGCCGTCGTTCGCCTCGAACCCGCCGGACACCGTCACGGTCAGTTCGCCGCACCGGCCGAGAATTCCGGCCACTTCGGTGGTGCCGAGCCGCTCCGCGGTGGCATCGGACACGAGGAGCATCGAACGATCCTGGGCGGCAGCATAATCCGTGATCGCCAGGTCGTCGGGCAGGGAACGGGCGAGGGCCTCGAACACGTCCTCGGCGTCCGTGTCCGGGGCAGCCGGAGCGAAGTACCGCAGCAACCGGCCGGTGTAGTCCGGCACGAGGGTCACCTCGGCCGCGTCCAGCGCCGCCAGGTATCCGGCCCGGTCACCGAGCCCGGTTCGCAGTTCGGTACGGGTTCCGCTTCCGGCCAGGGCGCCGGCGTAGATGCGGGCCAGCAGTTCGCTCGCGACGTCGTCCCCGGATCCGACGACCACCGTGGCGGCATCCGCCGACTCGTCGAGAACCGACGGGCCGCACCCGGTCAGCACCGCGACGGCGACCGTCAGCCCGGCCGCCGTCCGTACGAATCCCCCGCCGCGCCGTCTCCTCACGTTCCACACGTTGCCCATCCTCGCGCATCCCCGGAAAGCCGAACGCCCCGGCCGGAACCTGGGTGCGGGCTCCGGCCGGGGCGTGCGGTCGATCGCGTCAGTCGGTGACGCCCTCGGCCCGTGCCGCGGCCGCGACGGCCTCGGCGACGGCGGGCGCCACCCGCGGATCGAGAGGGCTCGGGACGATCTTGTCCACGGCCAACTCGTCACCGACGACCGAGAGGATGGCCTCGGCGGCGGCGAGCTTCATGCCCTCGGTGATGCGCCGGGCACCGGCGTCGAGCGCGCCCTTGAACACACCGGGGAAGGCCAGCACGTTGTTGATCTGGTTCGGGAAGTCGCTGCGCCCGGTCGCCACGATCGCGGCGTGCTTGGCGGCGATCGTCGGGTGGATCTCCGGGTCCGGGTTCGACAGCGCGAACACGATCGCACCGTCGGCCATCTCGGCGACGATCTCCTCGGGCACCGTGCCGGCCGAGACGCCGATGAACACGTCCGCACCGCTCAGGGCCTCGATCAGGCCGCCGTGCCGGCCGGCCGGGTTGGTCCGCGCGGCCAGGTCGACCTTGACCTCGTTCAGGTCGGTGCGCTCGCGCGAGACGATGCCCTTCGAGTCCAGCACGGTCACATCCGCGGCGCCGGCGGCGAGCAGGATGTTGGCCACCGCCACGCCGGCCGCGCCGGCACCGGAGATGACGATGCGCAGGCCGGACAGCTCCCGGTTCTGCACCTTGGCCGCACCCTTGAGCGCGGCGAGCGCGACGATCGCGGTGCCGTGCTGGTCGTCGTGCATGACCGGGCAGTCCAGCGCCTCGATCACGCGCTTCTCGATCTCGAAGCAACGCGGGGCCGAGATGTCCTCGAGATTGACCGCGCCGAAGCTCGGGCGCAGCCGGATCAGGGTCTCGACGATCGCGTCGGGGTCCTTGGTGTCGAGGACCAGCGGGATCGAGTTCAGGCCGGCGAACTTCTTGAACAGGGCGGACTTGCCCTCCATCACCGGCAGCGACGCGCGCGGGCCGATGTCACCGAGGCCGAGGACGGCCGAGCCGTCGGAGACGACCACCACCAGGCGGTTGGTCCAGGTGTAGCGGTCGGCGAGGGTCTCGTCGGCCGCGATCGCGCGGGAGACCTGCGCGACGCCGGGCGTGTAGGCGATCGACAGGTCCCGCTGCGTCTCCAGCGGTGCGGTGAGCTCGACGGACAGCTTGCCGTCGACGTGGCTGCCGAAGATTTCCTCGTCGGTCAACTCGACCTTCTGGGGGGTAGGTGCATCAGACACGATTGACACGATGACACTCCTGCTCGAGCCGGAACCACTCGGGTTCCGGTTACTGCGAAGTAGCTGCGCGACGGACATCGGGTGCAGCGCTTCGCCAAGGACATTTCGGTGAAGCTTCCGGGCGCGATCACGGTTACCGCTGTACAACGCTGTACGACTTCCGGAGCGTGATGGCGCCGAGGCGGGTGAGCCCTGGCGACGAGCCCTCTACAGGGTCTGCCATCTTCGTCCGGCTTCGAGGCGGTGGCACCGAGGCCGGATTGAGGAAAAGTTTGCCACCTTCACAAGCCAACAATCAAATCGGTATTTCTTGCGAATGTCTCACGATTTTCGGCGCTCACCTGTGAGTTTGGACAGCCGAGCCGCAATGTCGACCCCACGATCGGGGTCGTTCCGAGGCAAAAGCCCGAGATGCCGACCGGTTACCTGCCGGTAACGCACGGGGGTCCGAACGTCAGCCCCACCACTGGGTGAACATCAGAACCGCGCCCGTGAGATAGACCACAGCCACGCCCGCGACCGCGGCGAGACCACGCCGGCGGTCCGCGAACAGCTGCGCGGCCGTGGCGACGAGCGCCGCGACGACGTGCGCGGACAGCGACGCCGAACCCGGCCCCGGGAAATCCCGCTTGTCGCCCAGGTACTGCGCCACCCAGACCACCGCTGTCAGGACGATCACCGCGCCGCACACCACACCCGACAGGGCTCGCAGTCCCCGCACGACGAACCCGTCCCGACTCGGCGTCCCCCCGCGGGGCGATGCCGCCCCGGGCGCCTCGTAGGCGTCGCGCCCGGAGCGGTGAGCGGAGTCGTCGTAGAAGTCGTCGTGCCCGACGGCGCGGTCGTCGCGGCGCGCCGGGCGGCCCCAGGTGCTCATCCCTCGAGCACCTCGACCCCGGTGGCCCGTGCCGTCAGCGCCTCGAACGCCTCGGGGTCCGTCGTGTACCGGCCGAGCGGGACGGCCTTGTTGCCGCCGTGGTAGTCGGACGACCCCGTGACGAACAGATCGAGCTTCGCCGCCATGTCCCGCATGAGCTGCGCGTCGGCCGGAGCGTGGTCCGGATGGTCCGCCTCGAGGCCGCCGAGGCCCAGTTCCGCGAGTTCCTCGATGTGGTCGAGTGCGAGCAGCCGGCCCCGGGACCGGGCACGGGCATGCGCCACGACGGTGACACCGCCGGCGTCGGCGACCATGCGCACGGCCTCCGACAGCGGAGTGTCCGCCTTGGTGACGTAGTAGCGACCCCGCGACGACAGCAGGTCCGCGAACGCGGCCTCGATGCTCGGAACGACCCCCGCCTCCACCAGCGCGCGCGCCAGGTGCGGCCGCCCGGCCACCGGACCGGCGGCGGTGACGATCCGTTCGGGATCGACGGGCAGCCCGTCGGCGGCCATCCGCTCGGCCATCGTCCGGATACGGCCCACCCGCTCCCCGCGCAGGCGCTCCCGCTCGACCGCGAACGCCTCGTTCCGCGGGTCGAACAGGTAGGCGAGCAGATGCACCGCCACGGGCCGGCCGTCCTCACCGCGTCCGGTGCACGACATCTCCATGCCGCGGATCAGCCGCAGTCCCGCAGGCAGGGCGTCGGCCGCCGCGTCCCAGCCGGCGGTGGTGTCGTGGTCGGTCAGGGCGACCACGTCGAGCCCGGCCTCGACCGCGGCACGGACGAGTCCCGCCGGGGTGTCGGTCCCGTCGGAGGCCAGCGAGTGGGTATGCAGATCGATACGCACCCCACCAGTGTGTCAGGTGCCGTCGTGCGGCCCCGGCGGGCGGTCCGGGGCGGGTTAGCATGACGCTGCGACCGCCCGGACGGGCCGGAGCGTGCTGCGCGGAAGGGAACCGATGCCGAACCTGCCCTCGCACCCGTCGCGCCGGACCGGCGCCCCGGCGTCCACCCTGCGCGTCCCCGCCGAGCGGGCGGTGGTGGACTGCGCCGTCTACGTCGACGGCGTGCGGCTGCCGGGCCGTTACGCCCACGGCGCGGCGCTCGAGGAGGTGCGCCGGCGCGGCGCCGGATTCGTGTGGCTCGGCCTGCACGAGCCCGACGAACAGCAGATGACGAGCGTGGGCCGCACGTTCGGGCTGCACGAACTGACGGTCGAGGACGCCGTGCACGCGCATCAGCGGCCCAAGCTCGAACGCTACGACGACGTGACGTTCCTCGTGCTGCGGACCGTGAACTACGTCGAACACGAGTCGGTGACCACGACCAAGGAGATCGTCGAGACCGGCGAGATCATGCTCTTCTGCGGCCGGGACTTCGTCGTCAGCGTCCGCCACGGCGACCACTCCGCGCTGGCGGACGTGCGGCATCGGCTCGAGGCCGCCCCGGAGCGGCTGGCGCTGGGTCCGTCGTCGGTGCTGCACGCCGTCGCCGACCACGTCGTGGACACGTACCTCGCCGTGGTCGACGCCGTGCAGCCGGACATCGACGACCTCGAGGAACTGGTGTTCACGCCCGACACCCGCATCGCGGTGGAGCAGATCTATCTGCTCAAGCGGGAGATCGTGGAACTGCGACGGGCGGTGCTCCCCCTCGCGACGCCGCTGCGCCAGCTGACCCGCGGCGCGGGCAATCCGGTGCCCAAGGAGGTGCGGCGCTACTTCCGGGACGTCGCCGATCATCACACCAAGGTGGCCGAGCGCATCGCGGACTACGACGAGACGCTGAGCACCCTCGTCGATGCCGCGATCGCGAAGGTGACGGTGCAGCAGAACACCGACATGCGCCGGATCTCGGCGTGGGTGGCGATCGCGGCCGTGCCCACGATGATCGCCGGGATCTACGGGATGAACTTCGACAACATGCCCGAACTGCACTGGGAGCACGGGTACTTCGTGGTCATCGGGGCGATCGTCGCGATCACCGTCGGCCTGTTCGTCACCTTCCGCCGCAACAAATGGCTCTGATCACCGCGGCGCGGAACCGCCTGACGCCGGTCGCTTCCGCAGGGCACACCCGTGGGACGTGGGTGCTCGCGGCGGCCCTCGTCCTGATCGTCCTGCAGCTGGCGGTGCGCTCCCTGCTCGCGTTCGGCGGGCAGTTCTACTGGGACGACCTGATTCTGGTCGGACGGGCGGGCCTGCACCCGCTGCTGTCGTTCGAGTTGCTCGGCTACGACCACGACGGCCATCTCATGCCGGGTGCGTTCGTGGTGGCCGACGTGATCACGAGCCTCGCACCGCTGCAGTGGTGGCCGGCGGCTGCGACGCTCGTGGCCAGCCAGGCGTTGGCGTCGCTGGCCGTGCTGCGCGTGCTGTGGTTGCTGCTCGGACCGCGGCCGGCGCTGCTCGGCCCGCTGCTGTTCTACCTGTTCACGCCCCTGACGCTGCCGGCGTTCGCGTGGTGGGCGGCGGGCCTGAATTCGCTGCCGCTGCAGGCGGGCCTGGCGTGGGTGGCCGGCGACGCGATCCGTGCGGCGCGCACGGGCCGACTCCGCTACGCGCTGAGCGGGACGGCGGTCACCGGCGTCGCACTGCTGTTCTTCGAGAAGTCGGTGCTGGTACCGGCGGTGGCCTTCGCGACCGTCGCGCTGATGTACGGGTTGGACGGCCACCCCCGGCCGGTGCGCACCGCGGCGCGACGCGCGGCGCCGCTGTGGCTCGGCTCGGCGCTGGTCCTCGCGGCCTGGGCGGCGGCGTACCTGTCCCTCGTCGAGTCCCGGTTCGGGGCGCCGACGGGCGACATGGTCCGGGGGCTGACGCACCACGGTGTCTCGTTCGGGGTGCTGCCGGCGCTGCTGGGCGGGCCGTGGCGATGGGACCGCTGGAATCCGGGCCCGCCGTGGGCGGATCCGCCGACCGGGCTCGTCGTGGCGGCCTGGGCCGCGGTGCTCGCCGTCCTGGTGTGGTCGCTGCGGCGCAGCCGGCGCACGGGCTGGGTGTGGGCCGCGACGGCCGCCTACGTGGCGGCCTCGACGGCCGCGATGATCACCACCCGCTTCGGCCCGGACACGACGTACGAACTGGCCCAGACCCTGCGCTACCACACCGACACGGCCGTGGTCGTCGCGATCGGAGCGGCCCTGATCCTGCGCGCCGGCCCACGCGACGACCCGCGGCGCGCACCCGCGCGGCGGATCGTCGCCGCCGGGTGCGCGGTGGTCTTCACGGCGAGCTGTCTGTGGTCCACGACGACCTTCGCGCGCACCTGGGCCGACAACCCCACCGGCGCCTACCTGGCCGCCGCGAGGTCCGCGCTCACCGCACGCCCCGACGTGCCGATCCTCGACCATCCCGTGTCGGTGTGGGTGCTCCTGCCGGTCACCCACCCCCACAACCTCCTGAGCCGGGTGTTCTCGCCGTTGCCGGGACGCGCCGAGATCGGCGCCGTCACCACCGAACTGCAGGTGCTCGACGACCGGGGACGACTCGTGCCGGCGGAACTCGTTCCGGTGCGGCACGTGCTGCCCGGTCCGGTGCCCGACTGCGGGCATCTGCTCACCGAGTCGAGGACGACCGTGCTGCCCGCCGACACGGCGCTCGTGGGCGGGGAGTGGACGGTGCAGCTGAACTACCGCGCCTCCGCGGACGGCGAGATCGAGGTGGGGTTTCCCGCCGCCCCGCGGGTGCGGGTACCGGTCACCGAGGGACTGGGCACGGCCTACGCACGGGTCCCGGGCGCAGGCACCGGGCTGCAGGCCCGCTCGGCATCGGCGGGACTCGACGTGTGCCTGGCGGGGGGCCCGATCGGCGTCGTCGTCCCGCGCTGACCGCGCCCGTCACATTCGGGCTCCCCTCACATTCGGGCTCCCGTCACATTCGGGCCGGGGCGCGGTTCGGGTCCCGCACGTCGATGCCGGCCTCCGACCACGCCTCGCGCAGCGCGTCGCCGCCGCGCAACCGCTTCCACGCGGCCTCGGTGCCCGTCAGCGGGATCACCTCGAAGAACCGCACCGGGTCGGCGGGCTCGGGCAGTACCAGTTCGGGGACGTCGCTCGGCTCGAGCATCACCGCGGTGAAGGGTGCCCCCTGCCACAACGGCTCCCCCAGGTCGAGCAGGGCGTCGTCGGTGAGAACGACGCCCTCCACCGCGGGCAGTGCCGCGAGCGTCGCGAGCGTGCGGACCAGCCCCGGCAGAGTGCCGGTGAGGCCGCGCATGCTCAGAATCAGTTCGGCGCGCGGCCCCCGCGTCGGGTCGGCGACCGTCGCGGTGGGGTCGCCCATCGGATGCCGCGAACACCCCAGGGTCGCGAACCGCACGAGGTCCGGCTGTTCCACGCGGAACCGCAGCACCTCGACGGGTTCGAGTCCGAGGAACGTCACGGACGCCGTCTCCGGCTCGGCGCCCCCGAAGCGGGCGCTGAGATGGGCACGGACGGCGGGCAGCACGGCGTCGATCACCCCTGCAATGTAGACCCGGCGCGGGGCTCGTGCCGCCGGTGCGTCCCGCACCGATCCGGGTCACCGGGAGCCCGTCCGCCGGTACCGTCGTGTCATGGTGCGAGACACCGGCTTCCCCGGCGCCGATGCCGGCGACGACTTCTCCCGGCAGCGCCGGCGCGCCGAGTACGCGCGACTGATCGCCTGGCTTCGCCGCGAACCCGGGGACGTCAACGCCGTGCTGCCGTTCGACGCCGTCGTGCGGGCGCTGGGCCGGGTCGGGGAACGGCGTCTGGGGCTGCAGAGCATCGACGTGGCCTCGATCGTCGGCAGCGTGGACCGGACCGAGGATTTCGACCGGCGGTTCCGGCCCACGTCGGCCCGGCTGCGCCAGCGATGGGAGAAGCTGGCCACGGCCCGCCGCCGGGGCGAGGCCGTGCCGCCGATCACGGTGTACCGGGTCGGGTCGATGCACTTCGTGGTGGACGGGCACCACCGCGTCTCCATCGCCTACGCCCGCGGGGACGCGACCATCGACGCCTACGTGACCGAGATCGTCACCCGGATCTCGCCCGAGGGGGTGAGCCAGCACTCGGACCTGATGCGGAAGGACCACTACCGGATGTTCCTGAGCCGGGTGCCACTCACCGGCGAGCGGCGCGACGCGGTGACCGTCCGGGATCCGTGGGACTACGCCGAGCTGGCCGAGTGCATCGAGGCGTGGGGTTTCCGGCTCATGCAGGAGCGCGGCGAGTTCCTCACCCGCGATGTGGTGGCCCAGCGCTGGTTCGACGAGGAGTTCGTGCCCGTGGTCGACATGGTGCGGGCGGCGGGGATGCTGCGCACCCGGACCGACGCCGAGGCGTACCTGTGGCTGGCCGGCGAACGGTACCGGCTCGTGCGGCGGCACGTGTGGAACGAGGAGATCATCGAGCGGCTGAAGCGGCGGGCGCCCCGGTGAGCGCACGCCGGCCGGTTTGATCCCGCGGCGCCGGAGGTATGCCCCCGGCAGCCACCGAGGGCGTCCGCCGGACGCGCGGACGCCCGGGCCGGTCGAGCAGCGTGCCGGCGCCGGTCCGCGCGGGGGGGACCCCGCGCTCCGTACCCTGGTCGGCAGGACCGGGCCCACGACAGGAGAACGCGCTTGACGGCGACCGTGCAGGACGCAGCGGACACCACCCGGGACGTCCGGACCGAGCTGAGCGCGGCCGCGCGCCGCGTGTTCGGCTGGAAGGAGCTGCGTCCCGGCCAGCTCGACGCGATGGAACCACTGGTGCAGGGCCGGGACGTGCTCGCGGTGATGGCCACCGGATCGGGCAAGTCGGCGATCTACCAGGTGCCGGCGCTGCTGATCGAGGGCACCACCCTGGTGATCTCCCCGCTCATCGCGCTGCAGAACGATCAGATCGCGGGGCTCGACGCCACCTCGGCGCCGGACGCGGTCGCGATCAACTCCCGGCAGCGGGCTTCGGAGACCGCAGCCGCGTGGGAGACGATCCGTGAGCGCACCGTGGAGTACGTCTTCCTGGCGCCGGAACAGCTCGCCAACGACGAGGTGGTGGCCCGACTCGCCGCCGCCCGCGTCTCCCTCGTGGTAGTCGACGAGGCGCACTGCGTGTCCGCGTGGGGTCACGACTTCCGGCCCGACTACCTGCGTCTGGCCGATGCGCTCGACCGCCTCGGCCGGCCCCCGGTGGTGGCGCTCACGGCCACCGCGTCGCCGCCGGTGCGGCAGGAGATCGTCGAGGAGCTGCGCCTGCGCGACCCGGTGGTCATCGCCAGCGGGTTCGACCGGCCCAACATCGACCTGGCCGTCGAGCGGTACACCGCCGACGCCGACAAGCGCCGGGCGGTGGTCGAGACCGTCGCCGGACTCGAGACCCCCGGGCTGGTGTACACCGCGACCCGCAAGGACGCCGAATTCTACGCGGCCGAGCTGACCGAACGGGGACTGCGGGCGGCCGCGTACCACGCCGGTCTGCCGGCGGCCACGCGCGAGCGGGTGCACCACGGATTCCTCGACGACGAACTCGAGGTGGTGGTGGCGACCTCCGCGTTCGGCATGGGCATCGACAAGCCCGACGTGCGGTTCGTCGCACACGCCTCCGCGCCGGATTCCGTGGACAGCTACTACCAGCAGATCGGCCGCGCCGGCCGCGACGGGCTCGAGGCGAAGGCGCTGCTGTTCTACCGGCCCGAGGACCTGTCGCTCGCGAAGTTCTTCACCACCCACCGTCCGGACGAGGACCTGCTCGGCCGGGCCTTCACCGCGCTGGCGCGCGCGAAGTCACCGAAGCGACTGAAAGACCTTCGCGCCGAACTGGATATCCGGGGACGAACCCTCACCAACGCGGTCAACCTGCTCGAACGCGCGGGTGTGGTCTCCTCGGGACGCAAGGGGCTCACCGCACGCACCGTCGAGGTGGAGATCGCCGTCCGCCGCGCGGCCGAGGTGGCCGCGGTCGGTGAACGGATGGACCGCTCGCGCGTGGAGATGATGCGGGGCTACGCCGAAACCCGTGGCTGCCGCAGGCAGTTCCTGCTCGGGTACTTCGGCGAGTCGCTACCCGATCCGTGCGGGCACTGTGACTGCTGCCGCGAGGGAATCCACGAGCACCGACCGGAATCGCCGAAACACGGCCCTTACGAGCCGATTCCGCTGCACACCCGAGTGGTGCACGCGCAGTGGGGTCCCGGCGAGGTGATGAGCGCGGAGCCGGACCGGATCACCGTGCTGTTCGACGAGTACGGCTACCGCACGCTGTCGCTCGAGGCGGTGGAGGAGCACGATCTGCTGCGCCCCGAGAACTCGGAGCCCGAACCGGAGCCGGACATCGCCTGACGGATCCCAGGGGGCGCCCCGTAAATCCGCCCGCGACTTCGGAATCCGCCCCCGCCGTGGCGTGGGCGGATTCCGAACCGGCGCGGTAATCCTGCCCCACCCTCGGACGGCGGCCCTCACTCGACGCTCTGCTGCGCCTTCGCGTAGGCGAACTGGAGGAAGTCTGCCCCGGCGAGGGCGGCGAACAGCCCGGCGACGAGCCGGGTCGGACGCGGTGCGAAGACCATTCCGATGGTGAAGAACGTCGCGACCCACATGTCGAAGCAGAAGGGGCAGCTCAGCAACTCGCCCAGGCTGTGCCGGAGACTGTTGCTCGGTCCGCGGACCTCCTCCATCACCTCGGCCGGGCCGCCCTGCTCCTTGTAGCGCGTGAAGGGCGCGCGAATGGGGCTGGTCACCGCATCCTTCGTCACCGTGCGCGACAGCTTGTGCGTGCCGAGGGCGAGCACGACGAGGTCCTGCCCGCTCAGACGCTCCGGCAGTCGACGCCCGGTGACCACCGCGGCGATCACCGCGACGGTGACCAGCGTGCTGTACCCGGCGAGGACCTTCGTGTAGCCCCGGAGGGGTATGTCCTCCCCGCCGGTGTACTCGCGGGTCTGTTCGCGGACGGCGTCGACGAGGTCGACGGACGTCTCGGTCTGATTGCTCATCTGCTTCTCCTGCACGTAGCTCGGTCCGCGCAGTAGTACCCACGCACGGCTGTACCCACGCACGGCTGTACCCACGCACGGCTGTACCCACGCACGGCTGCCGCCACGCCTCTCCGCTACCCCGCGGGGAATCGCACCTCGTGCGTGGGGGCGGTCGCCCCGCCGAACCGCGCCAGCCGCAGCCCCTCCGCCTCGACCGCCGAGCGTTGCCGGGCCGTCAGGCGCCGCCACGGGGTCACCTCGAGTACGGCCGAGTCCTTCGCGACGGCCAGTTTCGCGGTTCCGGCGACCGTCCCGTCGACGAGGACGGCGGAGCGCACGATGCCGTTCTGCGTCACGATCCGGCGACGGTGCTCGTCGGAGACGATCCGGGTCCGGTCGGCGTGCGAGAGCAGGACGTTGTCGTACGGCGCGAGGATCCGCACCGGCGCCGGTGTCGCCGGATCCGGGCGCGGGGCGTCGGGCAGGTCGAACAGCTCGACGCCGTTCTCGTCCCGGAACACCTCGAGCGACGGGCGCAGCCGTTCGAACACCTCCCCGAGCCGCGTCAGCCCCGACCAGGCCTGGGCGTCGCGCACGCTCGCGGGCCCGAACGCGGCGAGGTATCGCCGGAGGACGACGGCCGGGTCCGGCCGTGCCGGTCCGCGACCGGTCCACTCGTCGAGCGGGGTGAGTCGCGGCTGCCCGGAGCGCCCCCACAGCCCCCGCGGCGGCACCTGCACCAGCGGGAGCAGGTTCCGCAGCCCGTAGGCGAGCGCGGCCGGATCGCGGCCGGGGAATCGCTCCGCGAGCAACGGGCGCAGCTCCTGCAGGCTGCGGGGGGCGTCGCCGAGCAGGTCGCGGCCTGCCGCGGCGAGCTCACGCAGGTCCACCCCGGCCAGACCGGCCGCGTACTGGGTGTTGGTGGCCAGGTCCCGGTCCAGCAGTGGCTGGACCCAGTCCCGCAGCGCCGCAGCGTCGGCGGCCGAGACTGCGAAGACCGTGCCGCGCATGAGTACGGTGCGCACCACGTGCCGTCCCTCGATGAGGTCGGCGAGGGCCGCGGGCCGGAACCGCCGCAACCGCGCCCACAGCGCGAAGTAGGGCGGTGTCGGGGCCTGCGCCTGCAGGCCCAGCAGGTGCTCGACCGCGTCGAGCACCGGGAGGTCGGCACGATGCAACAGATGCTGACGGGCGAGGGTGGCGCGGCCGAGAGCACGGACGGTGAGGGTGCGCGGCGTCACGGGAACACCCTGCCACGGCGGACCGACACGGCCTCGTCGGCGCCTGCACCTGGACGGGGCAACCGAGCGTCCGGTAGATGTTTAGTTGAGTTTAGTTTCATGTTGCAGCGTCGAGGAGAGCCGATGTCCGATCCGAGAGGTGCGCGGCTGCTGGTTCCGGTGCTGTGCTTCATCGTCACCACCATCGCCGTGATGCAGACGTCCGTCGTACCGATCGTCGGCACCATTCAGGAACAGCTGGGGGTGAGCACGACCGCCGCGGGCTGGGTCCTGACCGCGAACCTGCTCGCGGCCGCCGTCACCACTCCCCTGCTGGGCCGGCTGGCCGATCTGCGCGGCAAACGCCCGGTCCTGCTCACCGTCCTCGTCGTGGTGTTCGTCGGTTCGCTGCTGTGCGCCGCCGCGGACTCGTTCGCGCTCCTGCTGATCGGCCGGGTCCTGCAGGGCGTGTCGTTCGCGCTGTTCCCCGTCGGCATCGCCGTGCTGCGGGCCGAACTGCCGCCGCAGCGATTGATCGGGGCGATGGGCCTGTTCTCCGGAACGCTCGGCGTCGGTGGCGCGATCGGCATGGTGCTCACCGGCCTGATGGTCTCGGGCGGCGACTACCGTCGCGTGTTCTGGCTGGTGGCGGCGTTCAACGCCGTCGCGTTGCTGAGCGCGTTCCTCGTCGTGCCGCGACGACCGCGGTCCGCGGACGGACGGATCGACTGGCTCGGCGCGATCCTGCTGGCCGTCGGGCTGGCGCTGGTGCTGCTGGCCCTGTCCGAGGGCGGAACGTGGGGTTGGGCGTCGGCGCTCACCCTCGGGAGCGCCGCACTCGGGCTGGCCGTGCTCGCGGCGTGGCTGCTCTTCGAACGGCACGTCGACGAGCCGCTCGTGCCGCCGCGGATGCTCACCGATCGGCCGGTGTTCGTGGTGCACGGCGCCGCGTTCCTCGTCGGCATGGCCATGTTCGTCAGCTTCCTCGCGACGGCGTACTTCGTGCAGACACCGCCCGCCGTCGCCGGATACGGATTCGGCGCCACCGTGCTCGAGGCGACCGCGGTGTACATGCTGCCCGGCGCGCTCGTCGGGGTGGTCGCCGCGGCACTCGCGGGCCGGCTCATCCACCGGTTCGACGCCCGATGGGTGCTGATCGGAGCGTGCATTCTCGGGATCGCCGGCTTCGCCCTGGTGGCGGTCGTGCACGACCGGAGCTGGCAGCTGATCGTCTCCGGCATCCTCGTGACCACCTTCGTCAGCCTCGCCTATGCCGCACTGCCCGCCCTGCTCGTCGCCGAGATCCGTCCCGATCAGACCGGGGTCGCGAACAGCATCAACTCCATCGCCCGCACGGTGGGCAGTTCGCTCAGCAGTGCGGTGGTCACGACCCTGCTGGCCACGCTGACCGTTCCCGGCACGGGCGTCGTCCGCGAGAGCGCATTCGTCGCGGCATTCGGGTTGGGTGTCGCGGCCGCGGCCGTGGCCGCACTGCTCGTTCTCATCGGCGGGCGACCGGCCACGCGCGCACTGAGCGACCGCGAGGAGGACGAGGTCGAGGCGACGGCCCTGGCCGCCGAATGGAGCACGGTGTCCGGTCTCGCGGCGGAGCACACCGCGACCGGGCAGACCGACGCGGTCCGCCGGGGCTGACCTCGCGGTCGGGAACGGGACGGAACCGGGCGTCCTCAGCCCTTTCCCGTTCTGCGTCCGCTCAACCCTGCAGTGCGCGCACCGCCTCCTCCGCCTGCTGCGCCGCCTCCTCGGCCTTCGCGGCGTCCTCGTCGGCCGTCCGGGCGGTGCGTCGCGCGAACTCGCGCTGGTGTTCCACCCGGCCCAGCTCCTCGCGCAGCCGCGCGACGTGCTCGTCGAGTTGTTCGACCGCGGCACGTGCGCGCTCCGCCACCGACCGCGCCTCGTCGGCGGTGTTCCGCGCCGTTTCCGCCTCGGCGACGGCGGCCTCCAGCGCTCGCCGCGTGCGCTCGGCCTCCTCGATGTCGTCCGCCCCGGTGCCCTTCCGTTCCGGCGCGGGCGGAACGACCGACAGTCCGACCGGTCCGAACCCGCTGTAGTCCAGCGGCGTCTCGAGTCGGCCACCGCGCACCTGCTCGGCCAGCTCGGCCTCGGCGAGTGCGGCGTGCAGGGTCTGGCCCACCTCGCGCAGCGCGGCTTCGGATGCCCGCCGACCGTGCTCGGCGGCGAGCCGGGAGGCCGTCTTCTCGAGCGCACCGATCACCCGCCGTCGCTGGGTGGACAGCCGCCGCAGCTCGGCTCCGGAGAGCTGACGCTGCGCGGTACGCAGGGCCTCGCCGAGTCCGAGCAGGGCCGTGATCTCCTCGGGCCTCTCGCGGACGAGGAGGTTCACCAGCCACGCCGACACGGTCGGCTTGCGCAGCCGGCCGACCGCCGCCGCGAGCTCCCGGTCGCCGGCGTCGCGGGCACGGGCGACGTACTCCTTACGGGCCGCGGTGAACTCACCCGGATCGAGCCCGTACAGCTCGTCGGCGATGTCGTCGAGGTCCACCGGCCTACTATGCACTCCTCGGTCAGAGGGTGACGTTCTCCCCCGTCGCCTGGTCGAACAGGGCAACCTTCGCCGGATCGAACCACAGCTGCACCGGCCGGCCCTTCGCGACGTCGGACTCGGCGGGCAGCCGCGCGACCATCGAGCCGCCGGCGAGATCGGCGACGCCCACATCGGCTGCCAGATCGTCGAGGTCGCTCGAATGCAGCTCCGGGGACTCGACGGTGAAGTACGCGTACTTGTCCGACCCCATGGATTCGAGCACGTCGATGTCGACCGTGAAGATGGTGCCCTGCTCGCGCTGCGCCGGGTCCAGGAGCGCGGCGTCCTCGAAGTGCTCGGGCCGGATGCCGACGACGACGTCACGTCCCGGATCGTGCTTCTGCACGGCCGCCCACCGCTCGGCCGGCAGCGTGAAGTCCCCGATCGCGGTGCGCACTCTGTCACCGTCGAGCCGGCCGGCGAAGAAGTTCATCGACGGCGAGCCGATGAACCCCGCCACGAACAGGTTCTTCGGCCGGTCGTAGAGCTCCTGCGGGGCACCGATCTGCTGCACCAGCCCGCCGCGGAGGACGACCACGCGGTCCCCGAGCGTCATGGCCTCGGTCTGATCGTGGGTGACGTACACCGTGGTGGTGCCCAGGCGCTTCTGCAGCCGGGCGATCTCGGTGCGCATCTGCACCCGCAGCTTGGCGTCGAGGTTGGACAGCGGCTCGTCCATGAGGAACGCCTTGGGATTGCGCACGATCGCCCGTCCCATCGCCACCCGCTGTCGCTGCCCGCCCGACAGGTTCGACGGCTTGCGGTCGAGGTGGCCGGTCAGGTCGAGGATCTTCGCCGCCTCCTCCACCTTTCGCGCGACCTCGTCCTTGGGGACCTTGGCCAGGGTGAGCGGGAAGGCGATGTTCTCCCGGACGGTCATGTGCGGGTACAGCGCATACGACTGGAACACCATCGCGATGTCGCGGTCCTTCGGCGCCTTCTCGTTGACCCGCTCGCCCCCGATCCGCAACTCGCCGGAGGAGATGTCCTCGAGGCCGGCGATCATGTTCAGCGTCGTCGACTTTCCGCAGCCCGAGGGGCCGACCAGGATGATGAACTCGCCGTCGGCGATCGTCATGTCCACGTCGCTGACCGCTCGCGCCCCGTCGGGGTAGAGCTTGGTCACCTTGTCCAGCACGATTTCAGCCATGTGGGTCATCCCTTCACTGCGCCGGACGTCAGGCCGGCCACGATGCGACGTTGGAAGATCAGCACGAACACGATGATCGGAATGGTGATGACCACCGCGGCCGCCGCGATCGAGCCGGTGGGCTCCTCGAACTGGGAGGCTCCGGTGAAGTTCGCGATTGCCGCGGGCGCGGTGATGGACCGCTCGGTGGACGTCAGCGAGATCGCGAACAACAGGTCGTTCCAGCAGAAGATGAACACCAGGATCGCGGCGGTGACGATGCCCGGCGCCGCCAGCGGCGCCACCACCTTCCGGAAGGCCTGCCCGGGTGTGGCGCCGTCCATCTTGGCGGCCTTCTCGAGTTCCCACGGGATCTCCTTGAAGAACGCCGAGAGCGTGTAGATCGCCAGGGGCAGGGAGAAGGTGATGTACGGGATGATCAGGCCCGCCCAGGTGTCGAACAGCCCGAGTCTGCGGATGATGTCGAACAGCGGGCTGACGAGCGAGATCTGCGGGAACATCGCGATCAGCAGCGCGACACCGACGAGGATCTTCTTGCCCGGGAAGTCGAGCCGGGCGATCGCGTACGCCGCCATGGTGCCGATGACCACCGCGATCACCGTGGCGATCAGTCCGATGCCGATCGAGTTGATCAGTGCGCTGGTGAATGCGTCGGTGCGGAAGATGCCGCGGTAGTTGTCCAGGGTCCATTCCTGGGGGATGAAGCGCCCGTCCTTGATCGTGCCGGCCGGCTTGAACGACAGGCTGGCGATCCACAGCACCGGCACGAGTGCGTACAGCAGTACGAGCAGGTTCACCGCCGACCAGCTCAGTTTGCGCCGCGGGGTTTCGGTCGTCGTCATCACCGCTTCCCTTCCGCATCGGAGCCGGGCGCCGAGGCCCCGAACAGTTTGATGAACATGAACGCGATGATCGCCACGCACAGGAAGATCAGGACGCTGATCGCCGAGCCGATGCCCAGGTTGAATGCTTTGAACAGGTTGTCGTATCCGAGGATCGACACCGAGCCCGTGCCGTTCGACCCGCGCGTGAGGACGTAGATGTTGTCGAAGATGCGGAACGCGTCGAGCGTGCGGAACAGCAGCGCCACCAGGATCGCCGGCTTCATCAGCGGGACGATGATCTTGGTCAGCCGGGTCCACGCACCCGCGCCGTCGACCTGGGACGCGCGCAGCAGGTCGTCCGGGACGAGCGCCAGCCCGGCGAGGAGCAGCAGCGCCATGAACGGGGTGGTCTTCCACACCTCGGCGAGCACGATGATCGCCAGTGACGGAAGTTGTTCGGTCAGTGGGGCGCTGCCCTCGGGGAGCAGATTCGCCAGGTAGCCGGTGCCCGGCGTCCAGGCGTAGTACCAGCTGTAGGCGGCGGCGACGGTGACGATCCCGTACGGGATCAGCACCACGGTGCGGACGGTGCCCTTGCCGACGATGGTGCGGTGCATGATCAGCGCCAGCGCCAGCCCCAGGACGAATTCGATCGCCACCGACACGACGGTGATGCCGGCGGTGACGAAGAAGGCCTGCCACCAGAACGCATCGGTGAGGACCGAGACGTAGTTGGCGAATCCGACGAATTCACGCTCGTCGGGGAAGCGCAGGTCGTACCGCTGCAGGCTCAGCCACACCGCGTACCCCACGGGGTAGGCGGTGACGGCGAGCATCATCAGCGCCGCGGGCGCGACCAGCCACAGCCCGAGTCGGCGTTCGGCCTTCTTCCCTTCGGACAGAACAACTTTCCCGCGCTCGGACGATACGGGCCGGTCGCCCTCGGCCGGTGGGACGGGTCGGGTTGCGGGCGTGGTGGTCACGGGATCAGCCCTTCCGAATTGACCGCCTTGCGGACCTGCTCGGCGAGTTCGTCGACCGTGCGCGGCGGGTCGATCTGGTCGACCGGATTGAGAGTCGCGGTGATGAGCGTCGAAATGCTCTGATACGCAGGCGAAACCGGGCGCACCGCCGCGTTCTCGAGACTCTCGCGCACCTCCCGCCACATCGGGTATGCCTGCTGGAACTCCGGATCGTCGTACAGCGATGCCAGCGTGGGCGGGACACCGCCGTCGACGGCGTTGTTGCGCTGGTTCTCCTCGTTGCGCAGGCACTGCACGGCTTCGAACGCGAGGTCGGGATACCTGGTGGTGCGGGCGACCCCGATATTGAACCCGCCGATCGTGACCTCGGCCGGCTTGCCGGGGACCACCGACGGGTACGGGGCGGGGAGGAAGTTCTGCTCGCCGTTCACCGTCAGGACCGTGTTGCCGGTGTTCTCGGCGGTCACGTTGCCGTTCTCGTCGACGAAGGGCAGAAAGCCCTTCTCGGAGTTCTCGACGATGCCGGGGTAGACGAACGGCCAGTTCACCTGGAACGCGGCCTTGCCGCTCTCCATACCGAGACGCGCAGCGGCCTCGTCGGACTGGTTCAGCGACGGGTCCGCACCGGGCGCGGTCGCCACCCGCTTCATGATGTCCAGAGCCGTCACCGCGGCGTCACCGTCGGCCACGGTGACGGTGGTGCCGTCCTCTGCCACGACCGATCCGCCGGCGCTGGCGAGCAGGGTGTTGAACCACACCATCAGGCCCTCGTACTGGCGGGCCTGCACCCCGATCCAGCTGGGGCGGCCCTCGGCCGCGAGCCCGCTCGCGATGTCGATCATCTCGTCCCACGTCTGCGGTGGCCGCCCGTCGGGCATCAGGTCCTTGCGATACCAGAGCAACTGGGTGTTGGTGTTCAGCGGTGCCGCATAGAGGGTGCCCTGCCACGTGGCGGACTCCAGCGGTCCGGCGAGGGTGCCTTCGGACACCGCGGCCGCGACGTCCGGCGGCAGCGGCAGCGCCCAGCCCGCCTCGGCGAACTCGGCCGTCCACACGACGTCGAGTGTCATCAGGTCGAGGGTGTCGTCCCCGCCGGTGAGCCGCCGCGCGAGCTGCAGCCGCTGGTCGTCGGCGCCCTTGGGCAGGGTGCGCTGCTCGATGGTGTACCGGCCACCGGCGGCGGCGGTGCAGTTCGCCGCCGCGGCAGCGTACTGCTCCGCGCCGTCGGCGGCGGTGTAGAAGCTCAGTACCGTCCCGTCGGACTCGCTGCCGCACGCCGCGACCGACGACAGGGCGAACACCGCCGCGGCGCCCACCAGTCCGACCCGCACCGCCCGTCTCCGCACCGCAGCCTCCAGCCGTCGTCCTGCGCGACGGTGACTTCCGTCACACTTGGTGCGAACGTAACGCACCGGACGCCGCCGCGCGACTCAACTGCCGCCCGGAACGGAACTGTGATCGAACGGTCTACAACGCGAGCTTGGCGAGCAGGTCCCGTGCCCGTTCCGCGTTGCGCGGCGCGCACAGCACGTCGTAGCGGCCGGCCACCAGCTGCATCGTCGACGAGAAGTCGCGCTGGCCGCGCGTCGCGGCGTACGGGATGGTCGTGGAGATCAGGCCGAAGACGATGCCACCGACCATGCCGACGAGCAGGGGGCCGAGGAAATCGGTCGAGAAGATCCCGAGCAGCAGACCGAAGAACAGACCGAGCCAGGCGCCGGAGGCGATGCCGCCGCCGATCACCTTCGCCCACGTCAACCGGCCGGTGACCCGCTCGACCTGCATGAGATCGACACCCACGATGGTGACGTCCTCGACCGGGAAGGACTGGTCCGAGAGATGGTCGACAGCGCGCTGCGCCTCGGCGTAGGTCGTGTACGAACCGACCGGCCAGCCGCTCGGCGGAGTCGGCAGGCCCGGCGTGGCGCGTCCCGGCTGTCCGAGGGGGTTGGTCATCTTCGGCTCCTTCTCGTGACTGCGCGCCCCGATCCGGCGCACCCTGTCCATTCTGCCCGTCTGCGCCTTCGGCGCCGGTGCGTCCTTTGGGCTGCTCCCACCGCCCAAAGGACACACCGGCGGCGCAGCCGCCTACTGCGGCGGCTCGAACGTCGTGGTGCGGGCCATTCCGGCTGCCCGGCCCTTCGCCGAGATCACCAGCGCCATCTTGCGGCTGGCCTCGTCGATCATCTCGTCCCCGAGCATCGCGGCGCCGCGCGCGCCGCCAGCCGCGGAGGTGTGCCACTCGTAGGCGTCGAGGATCATCTCGGCCTTGTCGTAGTCCTCCTGCCGCGGACTGAAGACCTCGTTCGCGGCGTCGATCTGGCTGGGGTGCAGCACCCACTTGCCGTCGAAGCCGAGGGCCGCGGTCCGCTGCGCGGAGCGCCGGAACGCCTCGACGTCGCGGATCTGGAGATACGGCCCGTCGATCGCCTGCAGCCCGTGGGCCCGGGCCGCCATGAGGATGGTCATGAGGATGTGGTGGTAGGCGTCGCCGCGGTCGTAGCCGTCGGGCTGCTCCCCGACGACGAGGGTGCGCATGTTGATGCTCGCCATGAAGTCGGCCGGGCCGAACACCAGCGTCTGCACGCGCGGGCTGGCGGTGGCGATCGCGTTGATGTTGGTCAGCCCGAGAGCGTCCTCGATCTGCGGCTCGATACCGATGCGTCCGACCTCGAGCCCGTGGGCCTTCTCCACCTGAGTCAGCAGGAGATCGAGCGCCTGCACATGGCTCGCGTCGGGAACCTTCGGCAGCAGGATCGCATCGAGGTGCGCGCCGGCGCCACCCACCACGGTGGCGACGTCGAGATAGGTGGCATCGGTGGTCCAGTCGTTGACCCGCACCACCTTCAGTTGCTCGCCCCACCCGCCCTCGTTCAGCGCCTCGACGATCGTCGTGCGGGCCTGCTCCTTCGCCAGCGGGGAGACGGCGTCCTCGAGATCGAGGAACACCTCGTCGGCAGGCAGGCCCTTGGCCTTGTCGATCATCTTGCGGCTGCTGCCGGGAACGGCGAGCACGGACCTGCGGGGCCTGAAGTCGAACGACATGGGCTGGGCAGACCTCCGTGTTCCGAAATCGACGACCGCACGTTCTAGCCTGACCATCATGGCAGCAGTGAGCAAGGTATTCGCGGCGAGGCTCGCAGGTCTGGTGGTCCTGGGACCCGACGGCGAGTCGATCGGCCGGGTGCGCGACGTCGTGCTCACCATCCGGATCGGGCGGCAGCAGCCCCGGGTGCTCGGTCTGGTCGTCGAACTGCCGACGCGCAAGCGAATATTCGTGCCGATGCTGCGCGTGACGGCGATCGAGCCGGGGGCCGTCACCCTGAACACCGGCAACGTCAGCCTGCGCCGGTTCACGCAGCGACCGACCGAGGTGCTGGCGCTCGCGCAGGTGCTCGATTCGAAGGTCCGGGTCGACGACCCCGAGCTGGGTGAGCTCGCGGGCGTGGACGTGGTCGTCGTCGATCTCGGCATCGAACTGACCCGCACCCGGGACTGGGTGGTCTCGCGCGTGGCCGTGCGGGCCCAGCGCGGCCGGTTGGGCCGGCGGTCCGCGATCCATGTCGTGGACTGGCAGCACGTGCACGGGCTGACCTACAGCAACCTCGGAATGCCCGGCCAGGGTGTCTCGCAGCTGCTGCTGCAGTTCGAGGACATGCGCGCCGCCGACGTCGCGAACGCGCTGCGCGAGCTGCCGGAGAAGCGCCGGCACGAGGTGGCGGTCGCCCTGGACGACGAGCGGCTCGCCGACGTCGTGCAGGAGCTGCCGACCGACGACCAGACCGATCTGCTGATGCACCTCGAGGTGGAACGCGCCGCGGACCTGCTCGAGGCGATGGACCCCGACGACGCCGCCGATCTGCTCGGCGAGCTGCCCGACTCGGACGCCGAGTCGCTGCTGCGCCTGATGGATCCGGAGGATTCCGAGCCGGTGCGGCGGTTGCTCGAGCACTCCCCCGACACCGCCGGCGGCCTCATGACCCCCGAGCCGGTGGTGCTCACCCCGGCGACGACGGTGGCCGAGGCACTGGCCCGGGTGCGCAACCCGGACCTCACCCCGGCGCTGGCGTCCATGGTGTTCGTCGTCCGGCCGCCCACCGCGACCCCGACGGGCAAGTATCTCGGCTGCGTGCACCTGCAGCAGCTGCTCCGGGAGCCGCCGGCCGGCCTGGTGGGCGGGATCGTGGACAACGACCTGCCACGACTGGACCCCGACGATTCGCTCACCGCGGTCACCCGGTACTTCGCGACGTACAACCTGGTGTGCGGGCCCGTGCTGGACGACGAGGGGCACCTGCTCGGTGCCGTGACGGTGGACGACGTGCTCGATCACCTGCTGCCCGAGGACTGGCGCGAAGAGGAGGCCGACGATGAGTGACCGTTCCGCCGTGGCCCGGCAGCGCCTCGACACTCCCCGAACCGGCCGGTTCCGGGTCAACTTCGACGTCGAGGCGGTCGGCCGCGTCAGCGAATCGATCGCCCGGTTCCTCGGCACCGGGCGCTACCTGGCCATCCAGACGGTCGTGGTGATCGTGTGGATCCTGCTCAACGTCTTCGCCGTGACGTTGCAGTGGGATCCGTACCCCTTCATCCTGCTGAACCTCGCGTTCTCCACGCAGGCCGCCTACGCCGCGCCGCTGATCCTGCTCGCCCAGAACCGGCAGGAGAACAGGGACCGGGTGTCACTCGAGGTGGACCGGGCACGCGCCGCCCAGACCAAGGCCGACACCGAGTTCCTCGCGCGGGAGCTGGCGGCGCTGCGGCTGGCGGTCGGCGAGGTGGCCACCCGCGACTACCTCCGGCGCGAGCTCGACGATCTGCGCGCGCTGCTGATCGAACCGGAGGAGGAGGACACGACGTCGACGGCATCCGGCAAAACGCGCCCGGCCCGCCGCTGAGACGTGACGCGCTGTAACGTCCATCACAGCCCGTCGATGGTGTCGGTGGGGTGACTGTCCGCGACGAGTAGGTCTGTGGGGTGATGGCGTGCGCTGGCAGGGTCTGATCGCGGTGCCGGTGGTGCTCGGTGCCGGGTTCGCGGCGGTCGCGTCGTCCCCGGCACCGGTGGCTGCGACGGAGCACAGGGAGCCGGTCGCCGTGACGGCGGCGGACGGCAGCACCGGGGTCGGGGTCCTGCCGGCGGACCCGGCGGCGCCGCGACCCGTACGCGGGGCCGAGGCTCCGGCCGGCGCTCCCGCGGCGGATCTTCCGCCCGAGGTCACGGTCGCACCCGGACAGCCGTCGCCCGTGCTGGCCGGTGAGGGCCCCCTGGCGATCCCGGAGCTGGTGCTCTACGCGTACCGGGCGGCCGAGATGCAGCTTGCGATCGATGAGCCCGAGTGCGCACTGCCGTGGCATCTGCTCGCCGCGATCGGACGGATCACGTCGCAGCACGCCGACTCGGGACGCACCGACGTGCTGGGCACGCTCACGACCGCGCGCGTGGCTCCCGGCACGGGCAGACTCGGGCCGATGCAGCTGCCCCCGGCGGTCTGGTCGCAGTTCTCCGCCGACGGCAACGCGGACGGCACCGCGGATCCCCAGAACGTCTTCGACGCCGGTCTGGCGGCCGGCGCCTGGCTGTGCTCGGACGACGCGCGCCTGGCCGAGGCCGACGCCCGCGCCCGCGCGGCTGCCCGGTTCGATCCGTCGCCGGAGTTCGTCGCCAACGTGCAGGCCTGGTCGGCCGCGTACGAGAAGGGCGCCGCGGTCTCGCCGGGGATCGTCGTCCCGCCCTTGGCGCCGCCGGCCGTTCCGGCCCGGCCGAACACCGTCGACGTCGCGGAGACCGTTCCCGCACCCGTGTCCGGGACCACGACGGCACCCACGCCGGCGCCGGTCCCGGCTCCCGCGGTCGAGCCGGTCCCCGTCCCCGCGCCGGCAGTCGAGGCACCGCCGGCCGCGCCGGCTGTCGAGGCACCGCCGGCCGCGCCGGCTGTCGAGGCACCGCCGGCTGCGCCGGTGCTGCCGCCGCTGCCGTGTCTCGTCCCGGCGCTGTGCCCGGCGCCGCCCGCACCCTGATCGGTCACGCCTCGATCTCGTCGTAACCCCCAGCTCCAGCCGTTTGCCCAGCTCAGCGCGTTACATCACGGTAGGGTAACGGAAACGCATCGCTTCCTGTATGGTCGGTACCGCCATGTAACGAAAGCGTCTCGGGGAAGGCGCCCAGGAGGTATCGAGTGGGTCGGCACAGGAAGCCTTCGGAGTCCAAGCTCCGCCGCAATTCGGTCATCGCCCTCACCGGACTGGTTCCGGTCGGCGTGGTCGCCGCGGCCACCAGCGCCGGGGCGAGCCCCAAGACCCTGTTCGGCGTGCAGGACACCGAAGCGGTGGCCGAGCCCGTGACTGCGGCGACCGAGACCACCTACATCGCCGACGGGATCTCCCGCGACGTCGCCGCCGCGGCCGCCCTCATGACCGCACCGGAGCCTACCGCGGAGCCCGCGGCGGCCCCCGCGCCCGCCCCGGAGCCTGCCCCCGCCGCCCCGGCACCGCTCCAGCCCGGCCCCCTCGGGATTCCCGGCATCAACTTCGCCGCCTACCAGAACGCCGAGCGGATCCTCGCCGCCGAGACCCCCGGCTGCAACATGTACTGGACACTGCTCGCCGGCATCGGCCAGGTCGAGTCCGGCCATGCCAAGGGCGGTAAGGCCGACGACAAGGGCAACCTCCTCGAACCCGTGATCGGTCTGCCCCTCGACGGCAGCCTGCGCGGCCAGGCCGTCATCCGGGACACCGACGGCGGCACCCTGGACGGCGACACCGTCTACGACCGAGCGGTCGGCCCCATGCAGTTCATCCCCTCCACGTGGAAGCTCTACGCCGGCGACGGCAACGGCGACGGCGTCGCCGACCCGCAGAACCTGTACGACTCCACCCTCACCACCGCCAAGTACCTGTGCGACGGCGGCAACAACATGCACGACCTCGCGCAGGCCACCAAGGCCATCCATCGCTACAACAACTCCATGGCGTACGTCGCGAACGTGCTCGCCTGGTCGGCCGCCTATTCGACCGGCGTCACCCCCAGCGCGGCGGACCTGCCGCGCATCCACTGAGCGGGTGCCACCTACGATTGATGCCATGGCAGTCAGCGAGTCCGACGTCCGCAGCGCCCTGGCGCGGGTTCAGGATCCCGAGATCCGTAAGCCGATCACCGAACTCGGCATGGTCAAGAGCATCGAGATCGGCGGCGACGGCAGCGTCGACGTCGGCATCTACCTGACCACCGCCGGCTGTCCGCTGCGCACCGAGATCACCGACCGGGTCACCAAGGCTGTGGCCGACGTCGCCGGTGTCTCCGCGGTCCGCGTCGAACTCGACGTCATGAACGACGAGCAGCGCACCGAGCTGCGCAAGTCGTTGCGCGGCGACTCCACCGAGCCGGTCATCCCGTTCGCCCAGCCCGGCTCGCTCACCCGCGTCTACGCGGTGGCCTCCGGCAAGGGCGGGGTCGGCAAGTCCTCCGTCACGGTCAACCTCGCCACCGCCATGGCCGCACGGGGCCTGTCCGTGGGTGTGCTGGACGCCGACATCTACGGCCACTCCATTCCGCGCATGCTCGGCACCGACGCCAAGCCCACCCAGGTGGAGCGGATGATCATGCCGCCGATCGCGCACGACGTGAAGATGATCTCCATCGCCCAGTTCACCCAGGGCAACACGCCCGTGGTCTGGCGGGGACCGATGCTGCACCGCGCGCTGCAGCAGTTCCTCGCCGACGTGTTCTGGGGCGATCTGGACGTGCTGCTGCTCGACCTGCCGCCCGGCACGGGCGACGTCGCGATTTCCGTCGCGCAGTTGATCCCCGGCGCCGAGATCCTCGTGGTCACCACTCCGCAGCAGGCGGCCGCCGAAGTCGCCGAGCGGGCCGGCTCCATCGCCCTGCAGACCCGCCAGCGCATCGTCGGCGTCGTGGAGAACATGTCGTGGCTCGAGCTGCCCGACGGCACCCGGATGGACGTGTTCGGCACGGGTGGCGGTCAGGCCGTCTCCGAGCGGCTCACCCGCGCCGTCGGCGCGACCGTCCCGCTGCTGGGTCAGATCCCGCTCGATCCGGCGATCCGCGAGGCCGGCGACGCCGGAACCCCGATCGTTCTCAGTGCCCCCGACTCGCCCGCAGGCACGGCGCTGCGCGAGATCGCCGAGAAGCTCGCCGTGCGTCGCCGCGGCCTGGCCGGCATGTCGCTGGGGATCGACACCACCCGTCACCTCTAGGCGCCTGCGGCGCCGGTGTGTCCTTTGGGCTGTCCTGACCGCCCAAAGGACACACCGGCCGCGCAGCGGCCTAGGTCTAGGTCGCGTCGGAGTCGATGGGGGGCTTTTCTCCCGCTGTCAACGGCGGCGGGACGGGCTTGCTCACCGGCTTGGTGCCGGGCTTGTCGAAGTCGCCGGTGAGTAGGGAGTCGTCGCCGTCCAGCAAGTGCTTGGTGATGACCGCCTTCGGCGTCATGCCACGGAGCTGGTTCAGTTCGGACAGGGGTTGCCGCAGGTCGTCGAACTCGGGGCCGAGCTCCTCCTTCAGCTGCTCCTTCGCGCCGGATGCGTAGTCGCGGACCTGCCGCAGCGACCTGGTCACCCAGGACACCGCACCGGGCAGCCGCTCGGGGCCGAGGACCACGAGCGCCGCGACGAGCAGGACCATGAATTCGCCCCAACCGATATTGCCGAACACCGTTCCAGGGTACGTGGTGACGCGGGGTTCGCAGCCCGGAGGACCCAGGTCACAGCGGATTCCCAGCGAAGCGGCAGCGGACGGTCAGTCGGACATCGGGGTCACCTGCACGTCGACCAGGCGTCCCGCACGTACCAGCTGCACCGTGACCGGCTTGCCGATCTCCTGGGCATGCACGGCGACGACCAGTTCGTCCGCGCTGGTCACCTCGCGGTCCCCGACCTTGACGATGACGTCGCCCTCGACGATGCCCGCCTGCTGCGCAGGGCTGCCCTGCTGCACGTTGGCGACCTCGGCGCCGCTGGCGACGTCGTTGGCCACGCTACGGGTGTTGACGCCGATCTCCGGGTGGCGCATCTCGCCGGTGCGGATCAGTTCCTGGGCGACGGCGGTGACGTCGTCGATCGGGATGGCAAACCCGAGACCGACGGAACCACCCGTCTCGGTCTTGATGGCCGAGTTGATGCCGATGACGCGGCCCTCGGCATCGACGAGCGGGCCGCCGGAGTTGCCGGGGTTGATGGAGGCGTCCGTCTGCACGGCGTCGATCACGGCATCGGTGTCGGTGCCCTGCCCGCCCAGGCGCATCGGGCGGTTGAGTGCGCTGACGATGCCGCGGGTGACGGTCTTGCTCAGTCCGAGCGGGGAACCGACGGCGATCACGTCCTCCCCCACCTGCACGTCCTCCGAACGGCCGAGTTCGGCGACCGTGAGGTTGTCCGCGTCGACCGAGAGCACCGCCAGATCGGTCTTGATGTCCCGGCCGACGATCTCGGCAGGCACCTTCGTGCCGTCGTTGAACGTGACCTGGATCTTGGCGTCCGGTGCCGTGGCGGCCATCGAGACGACGTGGTTGTTGGTGACGATGTATCCGGCGCCGTCGATGACGACACCGGACCCGGTACCGGCCTCCTCGCCGAGGGTCACCTGGATCGAGACCACCGCGGGCAGCACCGCATCGGCGACGCGGGCCACCTGCCCGGACGGCAGGTCGCCGTCCTGGTCCACCTGGGCCAGCGTCACGCTACGGCTGGTGAGGGATCCGGTGTCGGACGTGACGAGCGCGACGACGAGGCCGCCGACCATGCCGATGGTCAGCGCGACCGCGGCGAGCGTGGCGAGGGCGCGGGTCTCGATCCGGCCGCCGAAGAGGACCTCCCGCAGCGTGAGCTTCGGGGCGGGCGGCAGCGGCTGCTCGTCGTGGGACTGTGCGGGCGCGCCCAGGCGCACGTTCGTGGCGGGGTCGCGCCACGGGTCCGGCTCGGGACCGTCCGCATCGGCCTCGGCGTCCGGGTCGACGGGGGGCCGTTGCAGGATCTCGGAGGTGTCCGCGGGTCGGCCGAACGCCTCGGCCAGCACCGGATCGGTGGGCGCACCGTGACGGACCGGCGGCTCGGCGGCGCGTTCTTCGGCGGACCGCCCGAACGGGCCGGTCGTGCCGGCCGGACGGCCGAAGACGCGGTTGGCGGCATCGTCGACGGCCGGGCGGTAGACCGGGCGGGGCTGCAGACGGGATGCATCGGCACGGCGGGACACCTCAGGCGCGGCGGCACCGTCCGTCTCCGGAGAGCCGGCCCGACGCTCGGACTCCCCGGCCCGACGCTCGGACTCTACTGATTCCGCTGTCACGCGTGCCCGTCTCCCCCGTGTCCGTCAGTCACGGTGCCCAGTATCACCGATGGACCCAGTATCACCGATGGACCCAGTATCACCGATGGGCCCGCCGTCACCGAAGCCACCCGTATCACCAGCGACTCGTATCACCGACGGCACTGCCACCGGACGTCCCGGACTGATCACCGCACACGGGTTCGGGCACCGTCAACGGCGCCAGCGGATCGGCCAGCGTCGCGCGGCCGACCCGAACCGGTCGGTCGCCGGCATGCCCTGGAAACCGGACGCGGGCAGGTTCCGATGATGCTGCGGGATGTCGGCGAGAGCGCCCAGGAGAGTACTCGACATCGGGGGCGGAGCCATCCGGGCGGCGTCGCGCAACGCGCGACGGGCCTGCTGCTGTGCCTCGACCTCCGCGGCGCACTCCGGGCACACGGCCAGATGCTCGGCCGCGCGGAGATACGCATTCATCCGCAGTTCGCCGTCCACGTACGCTGCCACAGCCTCACTCGCCAGGTGCTCCGTGGAACCGAACCGGCGGGTCGGGTGTGCCCTCGTCATGAAACCCTCCTGGCGGCTACCCCGCATCGACTCGACCGACTTCGACCTTCCCATGCTCGCGCAGGTGCTCACGCAGCGCCTGCCGTCCGCGATGGATGCGGCTGCGCACCGTGCCGAGCTTGACTCCCAGTGTGGCACCGATTTCCTCGTAGGACAGACCTTCGATGTCACACAGGACCACAGCAGCACGATAGTCCGGCGCCAGCGAGTCCAGCGCGGACTGCAGGTCGGCGCCGAGCCGGGCGTCGTGGTAGATCTGCTCGGGATCGGGGCCCGCGGAGGGCACGCGGTCGTAGTCCTCGGGCAGCGCCTCCATGCGGATGCGGTTGCGGCGCCGGACCATGTCGAGGAAAAGGTTCGTGGTGATGCGGTGCAGCCAGCCCTCGAAGGTGCCCGGCTGGTAGTTCTGCAACGAGCGGAAGACCCGGATGAAGGTGTCCTGGGTGAGATCCTCGGCGTCCTGCGCGTTCCCGGACAAGCGGTAGGCGAGCCGGTACACCCGGTCGCCGTGCTCGCGCACCAGCTCGTCCCACGACGGCATCACCGCACGGTCACCGGTGGCGTCGAACACTGCCGTGCCGGTGAGCTCGACGTCGGCCGTGGGCTCGACGTCGGGGCTGGGGAGCTGGGGGGAATCGGCCATGTGGATCGCTGGATCCTCCTCTTCGGGACCGCGTGATCGCGAGTGTCGGATGTCGGGTGTCGTGGTCCAACACCGTGTACGCCGGGTTTGTTCCCGGGCCCGCGAGCGCCTGTCGGTGCGGTCTGTTGTGGTACCTACACCTTCACGCACGGTGATGTGGTGCCGATATGAGCAACCTGAGCATCGCCTGAGAATCCTGTCGCCGTGCGCGCCTGCCTGCGACCGGACCCCGGCGACGATAACCTCACTGGGGTGCACACGAATGCCGAACGGATACTGGCTCACGTCGAGAACGTCACAGAGGACGACAACCTCGCCACGGCGCGCGAGCGTGCCCTCGATCTCGGGGCCGAGCCGATCCCGGCAGCGGTGGGTGCGGCTCTCGCGATGTTCACCCGCATGCTCGACGCCCGGACGGTCGTCGAGGTGGGCACCGGTGCCGGCGTCAGCGGGCTGTGGTTGCTGCGGGGCCTGCGCGAGGACGGTGTCCTGACCACCATCGACAGCGAGCCCGAACATCAGCGCGCCGCCAAGACCGCGTTCCGGGAGGCCGGGGTCACGGCCTCGCGCACCCGCCTGATCAACGGGCGCGCGCTGGACGTGCTGCCCCGGCTGGCCGACTCCGCGTACGACCTGGTGTTCGTCGACGCCACCCCCGCCGATCACCCGCACTACGTCCGGGAAGGGGTCCGGCTGCTGCGTCCGGGCGGGGCCATCGTGCTGCACCATGCGCTGCTCTGCGGCCGGGTGGCCGATCCGGCCGAACGCGACTCCGTCGTCCTGGCCGTCCGGGAGGCCACCCGGGCGGTGGTGACCGACGAGCGTCTCGCTCCGGTGTTGCTGCCGGTGGGCGACGGGCTGCTCTGCGCCGCCAAACTCTGAGCCCCGGCGCGGGCCCCGGTCGGATCCCCGTGGTCGGATTCACACGGTCGGATTCACACGGTCAGATCCACACGCCCTTACCGATGGCGACGACGCCGCCGCTGCTGACGGCGAAGCGCTGCCGGTCGCGTTCGAGGTCGACGCCGATGATCTCGCCGTCGCCGACGACGACGTTCTTGTCGAGGATCGCACGCCGCACGACCGCGCCCTTGCCGATGCGCACCCCCGGCATCAGGACGCTGCCCTCCACGGTGGCGCCGTCCTCGACCATGACATTGGAACTGAGCACCGAGTTGCGGACGGTGGCGGCGGACAGGATGCTGCCCGATCCGACGATCGACTCCTGCGCGAGACCACCCTGGACGAACTTCGCCGGCGGCCACATCTCGGAGGCACCGCGGATGGGCCAGCGCCGGTTGTAGAGGTTGAAGATCGGATGCACTGACACCAGGTCCATGTGCGCGTCGTAGAACGCGTCGAGGGTACCCACGTCGCGCCAGTATCCACGGTCGCGTTCGGTGGCGCCGGGCACGACGTTGTCGTTGAAGTCGTAGACGTGGGCGGCGCCCTGGGCGACGAGGGCGGGGATGATGTCGCCGCCCATGTCGTGGTCGGAGTCCGGGTTCTCCGAGTCCGCCCGCAACGCCTCGACCAGCACCTTGGTGGTGAAGACGTAGTTGCCCATCGAGGCGAAGGTGACGTTGGGATCGTCCGGGGTGCCGGGCGGGTGGGCGGGCTTCTCCAGGAACTGGGTGATGCGCCCCTGCTCGTCGCTGTCGATGCAGCCGAACGCGAACGCCTCGCTGCGCGGCACCCGGATACCGGCGACGGTCACCCCTGCGCCGGACTCGATGTGCTGGCGCACCATCTGCTCCGGGTCCATCCGGTAGACGTGGTCGGCGCCGAACACCACGATGTACTCCGGATCCTCGTCGTAGACGAGGTTGAGCGACTGGAGGATGGCGTCGGCGCTGCCGGTATACCAGCGCGGGCCGAGCCGCTGCTGCGCCGGTACCGGGGTGATGTACTCGCCGGTGAAACCCGACAGCCGCCAGGTCTGGGAGATGTGCCGGTCCAGCGAGTGCGACTTGTACTGCGTCAGCACGCAGATCCGCAGGAACCCGGCGTTGACCAGGTTGCTGAGCACGAAGTCGATCAGTCGATAGGCACCGCCGAACGGTACCGCCGGTTTCGCGCGGTCCGCCGTCAGCGGATACAGGCGTTTGCCCTCGCCGCCGGCGAGCACGATTCCAAGCACATGGGGCTGGCTCCTCACACAGTCAACCTATCCGCCACCCCCCGCCACCGCCAGCGAAGAGCCCATCGGTGGCCGGAACGTCACGCGCCGGATAGTTTGATCCGGTGCGGGTGGCAATGATGACGCGGGAGTACCCGCCGGAGGTCTACGGTGGTGCCGGCGTGCACGTCACCGAACTGGTTGCGCAGTTGCGCCGGCTGTGCGAAGTCGACGTGCACTGCATGGGAGCGCCCCGGGAGGGCGTCTTCGTCCACGGCCCCGATCCCGCCCTGGCAGGCGCCAACCCGGCGCTGACGACGCTGTCGGCCGAGCTGCGGATGGCGCACGCCGCCGGCAGCGCCGACGTCGTCCACTCGCACACCTGGTACACCGGCCTGGCGGGGCACCTCGCCGCCGAGCTGTACGACGTGCCGCACGTGCTGACGGCCCATTCGCTCGAACCGCGCAGACCGTGGAAGGCCGAGCAGCTGGGCGGGGGCTACCGCATCTCGTCGTGGTCCGAACGCAACGCGGTCGAGCACGCGGACGCGGTCGTCGCGGTCAGTGCCGGGATGCGACTCGACGTGCTGGACGCGTATCCGTTCGTCGACCCGGCGCGCGTGCATGTCGTGCGCAACGGCATCGACACCGGCGTGTGGCATCCGGGCCCGGCCGAACCGGGAGAGCCGTCCGCGCTGGAGAAGATCGGAGTCGACCCCGATCGGCCGATCGTCGCGTTCGTCGGGCGCATCACGCGCCAGAAGGGTGTCGGGCACCTGATCGCCGCCGCCCACGACGTCGATCCCGGGATCCAGCTGGTGCTGTGCGCCGGGGCCCCGGACACCCCGGAGATCGCCGCCGAAACCGAGCAGGCCGTGGCCGAACTCGAACGCCGGCGCGGCAACGTCTTCTGGGTCCGGGAAATGCTGCCCACCGAGTCCGTCCGCGAAATCCTCTCGGCAGCAAGAGTTTTCGTATGCCCTTCGGTGTACGAACCGCTGGGAATCGTCAATCTCGAGGCGATGGCCTGCGAGACCGCGGTCGTCGCATCGGACGTCGGGGGCATCCCCGAGGTCGTCGAGGACGGGGTCACCGGCCGGCTGGTGCACTACAACTCCTACGAGCCGCGAGCGTACGAGCAGGCGCTGGCGGCGGCGATCGACGAGGTTGCCGGGGACGCAGTGCTCGCTGCCGAGATGGGCCGGGCCGGGCGGGCGCGGGCCATCGCGGAGTTCTCCTGGGCACAGATTGCGCGGCAGACACTCGCGGTCTACCAGGAGGTCGCCGCCACGCGGCACTGAGCAGGAGGTCGCCGCCACGCGGCACTGAGCGCGGGACGGAGGGCCGGATCAGTCCGAGCGCCGTGCCCACACGGTGACGGTCACCGAGGCCGTCACCGGGAACGGCTCCGGCAGTCCCCCGACCAGTTCGGCCAGCCGTTCGCCGGTCAGGTGGTGCCCCGACGGTCCCATCCCGGCCAGCCGGCCCAGTGCCGGACGGTCGAGTTGCAGGGTGAACTGCACGTCGGCGCGGTCGACCCGCTCGAACCCGCCGGACAACGCCGCCCCGAGCCGCTCGGTCTTGCGTTCGTCCACCTGGACCATCCCCGGCAGCGTCACCAGCTCGCGCAGGTGCGCCGGGGTGGGAGCCGCGACGACGAGCACACCGCCGGGGGCGAGAACGCGATGCGTCTCGGCGGCGTTGCGGGGCGCGAAGACGGACAGCACGTGGGTGAGGACGCCGCTGCGGATCGGTAGTTGCCGCCACACGTCGGCGAGCACGGCCCCGACGCGGGGGTGGCTGCGGGCGATGCGCCGGACCGCGGGTTTGGACACGTCGAGCCCGACGCCGCGGCTGTCCGGCAGCGCGTCGAGCACCGCTGCAAGGTACCTTCCGGTGCCCGCACCCACTTCGAGAACGCGGGCACCGTCGTCGCCGGCGGGGTGCTCGGCACAGGCCCGGGCGACGGCGCCGAGCAGCGGATCGAAGTGTCCGGCGTCGAGGAAGTCCGCGCGCGCGGCGATCATCTCGGCGGTGTCGCCGGTGAATCGCGTCGCGGCCCCGGTCAGGAGGCTGACATAGCCCTGTCGCGCGACGTCGAAGCTGTGCCCGGCCTCGCACAGCAGGACGCCCTCGTCGAGGTCGAGCCCACGCTCGCACTGGGGGCAGGCGAGCAGGTCGGTCACCGCATCGAGCACGGGCAGTCCTTCCGAGAAACACAGAGCACCGGAGTACGAACAGCAACGGGCCCCGCGCACCGTGGCGCGCGGGGCCCGGGGGAACCGGCGAATCGTCGCCGGCTGCCGACACCTAGCTGGTGACGCCCTTGAGCTCTTCGCCGAGCGCTGCAGCTTCCTCCGGCGTGAGTTCGACGACCAGACGTCCGCCACCCTCGAGTGGAACCCTCATGACGATTCCTCGTCCCTCTTTGGTTGCTTCGAGGGGACCGTCCCCGGTCCGGGGCTTCATGGCCGCCATCCTCTGCTCCCTCCAAATCTGCGCTCGACTCTTGCGCGCGTGGGTTACCGTGGGGGCCTCGCCGGAAATCGACGAGGCTCGCGACATCATTCTTCCCTATCCGGCCGACCGCCGGGTAGCTGACTCCGCCCTAATGTCGCCGGAACCTGATCGAACGTCCGTATCGACCCAGCACTCGGCGAGATGGTCGTCGACCATCCCGGTGGCCTGCATGAGCGCATACGCCGTGGTAGGACCGACGAACGCGAAGCCGCGCCGCTTCAGTTCCCGGGCCATCGCCGTGGACTCCGGGGTCACCGCCGGTACCTCCGCCACCGAGCGGAGACGCCGGGCGCGCCGCGCCGGCGCGAACGACCACAGCAACGTGTCGAGGTCCGTCTCCCGTAGGTCGAGCACCGCCCGGGCGTTGCCGATCACCGCCTCGATCTTGCGCCGGTTCCGGACGATGCCGGCGTCGCCGAGCAGGCGGTCGACGTCCGCGGCGGTGTAGCCGGCGACCACGTCGACGTCGAAACCCGCGAACGCCGATCGGAATGCCTCCCGCTTCCGCAGGATCGTCAGCCACGACAACCCCGACTGGAACGCCTCGAGGGCCAGGCGCTCGAACAACTCGTCGCGCCCGTGCAACTCGCGGCCCCACTCCTCGTCGTGGTAGTCCCGGTACAGCGTGGACCCCGGCGGATCCACCGCCCACGGGCACCGCACCCGATCCTCACCCATCGTCACTCCCCCCTGTCCGACGGTCCGGCGCGGCCTCCGCCGCGACGGATGCCCCGGTCCGGCCGCTGTCCGCCTCGTCGCCGCCCGGAGTGACCCCACCGGTGTTGTCGTATTCGGTGTTCTCGTACTCGGTGTTCTCGAACTCGGTGTTGTCGTATCCGGTGTTCTCGTACTCGGCGAGCCGGGCCCGCAGATCGTCGATCTCGTGCGCGAGCCGGTCGAGCGCCCAGTCCACCTCGGCGGTCTTGTAGCCCCGCAGCACCTGCTGGAAACGCAGCTCGCGGACGTCCGCGCCGGTCACGTCGGTGACCGGAAGCGCCGTCGCCGTGGCGCCCGGCGGGATCGGCGCCAGGGTCTCCCCCCGACCGAACACCGCGCTCGCCACGAGGAACAGCACCGCGCCGACGACCACCACGACGAGCAGGTAGAGCAGAACCGTCAGCATGTACCGATCTTGGCACGGCCCCCCGACACGACGGGGTGTCAGGTGACGGTGACGACCGGGGGCCGGTCCACCAGGCTGACCTCCGTGGTGACGGGGACGAACCCGTCGCCGTCCACCAGGAACTGGGTCAGGCCCGCTCCCGAGTCGGGGATCCCGCAACGGGCCAGCATGGTGCCGACGATCTGCCGGCTCATCACCCCCAGCTCCCCCAGCGGCCGGTTCCGATGCTTGCGCACACCGAGGTTGACCTGGGCGATCGCGTCGATACCGAGCCGGTCGTAGGTGTCGAGCAGCAGCCCGATCTCGACGCCGTACCCGGGCGCGAACGGCACCGCCGACAGCAGTTCCCGGGTCCCGGCGTACTCACCGCCCAGGGGCTGCAGCACGCATGTCAGCTCCGGTCGCAGCGCCGCGAGCAGGGGCCGCGCCACCAGTTCGGTGACCCGTCCGCCGCCGTTGGCCTCCTCGGCGCCGCTGACCCGGAGCGGGCGACGGTAATAGCCCTTGACCAGGTGGATGCCGTCGCCGGTGAGCAGTGGCCCGAGCAGCTTCGGGACGAACGCCGGGTCGGGCTCGAGCAGATCCGAATCGACGAACGCGATGAGGTCACCGGTGGTGGCCGCGACGGACCGCCACAGCACCTCGCCCTTGCCGGGCACCGGGGCGAGGCCCGGGACCGCCTCCTCCCGCGAGAGCACCCGCGCACCGGCACTGCGGGCTCGCTCCGCCGTGCGGTCGGTGGACCCCGAGTCCAGAACGATCAGCTCGTCCACCAACCCGCCGAGGAGCGGATGGATGGTGTCCACCACCCCCGCGACGGTCGCCTCCTCGTCGAGCGCCGGCAGCACCACCGATACGGTCCGGCCGCGTTTGGCGCGTTCCAGTTCGGAAATGCTCCAGCCGGGCTCGTCCCAGCTGTTCGCCTCGGCCCAGGGCCGGGTGAACGCCCCGGCCGACGGCCCTGTCACCGCCGTGCTCATGCCAGCCCCCTGACGGTGCGCGCCGGGGGCCGGGTTCCGGCGACGGCCGCCACCATGTCCACCACGCGCCGGGTCGCCGCCACCTCGTGCACCCGGAACATCCGCGCGCCTGCTGCGGCCGCAAGTGCTGTCGCTGCCAATGTGCCCTCCAACCGGTCGGCGAGTTCCACCCCCAGAGTCTCCCCGATGAAGTCCTTGTTGCTCAGCGCCATGAGCACCGGCCACCCGGTATTTACGAGAACGTCCACGTGCCGCAACAACTCGAGGCCGTGGAAGGTGTTCTTGCCGAAATCGTGCGTCGGATCGATGAGGATGGAGTCGCCGGGCACTCCGGCCTTCGCGGCCCGCTCGGCCGCGGCGACGATCTCCCGGGTCACCTCGGCGACGACGTCGGTGTAGCGCACGCGGTGCGGCCGGGTGCGCGGGACCGCACCCCCGGTGTGCGAGCAGACGATGCCCGCGCCGAGTTCGGCGGCGACGGACACCAGTTCCGGGTCGGCACCCGCCCACGTGTCGTTGATCAGATCCGCGCCCTCGGCGAGCGCGCGTCGCGCGACGTCGCTGCGCCAGGTGTCGACGCTGACGAGCAGCCGGGGGTGCCGGGCCCGGATCGCCGCGACGAACGGCACCACCCGTCGCGTCTCCTCTGCTGCGTCGACCACCTCACCGGGGCCGGCCTTCACGCCACCGATGTCGACGAGGTCCGCACCCTCGGCCACGGCCCGGTCCACGGCGGCCATCGCGGCCTCGTCGGTGAAGGTCGCACCCCGGTCGTAGAAGGAGTCCGGGGTGCGGTTGACGATTGCCATCACCAGGGCCCGGTCGGTGGCGACCGGGCGGCCGCAGAGGGTCGGCGAGACGGTGACGGAAGCGGTCATGGATCCATCCTGGCATGCACGCCGGGCGGCCGAATCCGAGCGGTGAACCGGAATCCGCCCTCCGCACGGCGTGGGCGGATTCCGGACGCCCGCGCGAATCGCAGGTGCGGCGACGGAACTCAGCCCGCCGGCAGCTCGCCACCGGCGACGGACTCGACGTAGCCGTCGTATGCGGGCCGGTAGCCCTCGTCCGGTCCGGTGAGCACGTACACCGGATCCTCACCGGTGTCGGTGTAGCCCTGCTTGCGCAGGTCCACCTTGCGGCTCTTGAACGTCGAGGTGTGCTCGAGTTCGTCGACGATCCGGACGAACAGCGGCACCGCGTACGACGGCAGCGCCCGGTACAGCTGCGCCGCGACTGCGGCCCCGTCGAACTCGGCGCCCTCGTGGAGCGTGACCGCGGCCATCCCGGCCCGGCCGTCGGTGCCGGGGATCTCGACCCCGTAGACCACCGCCTGCGAGATCGACTCGCTCGCCGACACGGCCGCCTCGACCTCCGTGGTGGCGACGTTCTCGCCCTTCCACCGGAAGGTGTCACCGAGACGGTCGACGAACGCGACGTGCATGAAGCCCTGACTGCGGACGAGATCGCCGGTGTCGAACCAGGTGTCGCCGTCCTCGAAGCCGTCGCGGACCAGCTTGGACTCGCTCGCGTCCGGATCGGTGTAACCGTCGAACGGGGCGCGGTCGGTGACCTTCGCCAGCAGCAGGCCCACCTCGCCGCGCCCGACCCGGCGCAGCCGGCCGTCCGGTCCCCGCAGCGCCTTGCCGGTCTCGTGGTCGTAGTCGACCACGGCATACGGCAGTGGGCAGATTCCCGCGGTGCGCGGCTGGTTCAGGGCGTTGACGAACGCGATGTTGCACTCGCTCGCACCGTAGAACTCGGCGACGCGGGCGATGCCGAACCGCTCGGTGAACTCGGTCCAGATCTCGGCGCGCAGTCCGTTGCCGACCATCAACCGGATGCCGTGATCGCGGTCGTCGGGCGACGGCGGCTGGTTCAGCAGGTAGCGACAGATCTCGCCGATGTAGACGAACGCCGTCGCGTCGTTGCGTTTCGCGTCGGCCCAGAAGCCGGTGGCGGAGAACTTGCGGCCGAGCGCGAACGTGGCCCCGGCTGCGAGCACCGACGACAGCGACACGGTGAGCGCGTTGTTGTGGTACAGCGGCAGGCAGCAGTACAGGGTGTCGTCGCGGCGCAGCCGGACACCGAGGCTGCCCAGGCCGGACATGGACTTCAGCCAGCGGTAGTGGGTCATCCGGCTGGCCTTGGGCATGCCCGTGGTGCCCGAGGTGAAGATGAAGAAGGCGGTCTCCTTCGCCTGCAGGCGCTCGGTGACGGCGGGGTTCGCGGAGTCGGCGGCGACGGCGAGGTCGTCGAGTTCGCCGACGCGCAGCACCTTTCCGGCCGGTGGCGGCCCGTCGAGGGATTCCAGGGCCTCCTCGCACTCCTCGCCGACCACGAGGACCCGGCTGTCGAGCAGGTCGAGGCTGTGCGCGAGGACCTCCCCGCGCTGATGGTGATTGAGCATGCCGGCCGCGGCACCGAGCTTGACCGTGGCGAGCGCGACGAGCAACGCCTCCGGGCGGTTCTTCATCAACACGGCGACGACGTCGCCAGTGCGCACACCCTGCGCGGTGAGGACGGCCGCGTAGCGGTTGACCTGCGCATTGGCGTCGCCGTAGCTGAGGGCGTCGCCCTCGAAGCGCAGGAACGGCCGGTCCGGGTTCCGCTCGGCCAGGCGTTGGAACACCGACCCGATCGACTCGCGCGCCTCCGGACGCCGGGTCAGGCCCGCCGCGCCGCGCAGCAGGCTCGGTACGTCGGGCAGCATTCGCGGAAGCTGGGTGGCGAGACCCACCAGGGAGATGGTCGAACCGGACTCGGGCATGGCATCCTTCGTGGCGGTGGACAACAACTTACTGCAGAGTAAGCAACCGCGGCGCGTTGCGGAAGCCCCTCACCCGGCGCACCGGTCGAGCGCGTCCTCGACGTCCTCGGTGAGCTGCAGGTCGTCGAGGGCGCGACGATTGACGAAGCCGGTCGGCACCATCGACTCGAGCCAGTCCAGCAGTCCCCGGTAGTGCCCCACCGGATCGAGCAGCACCACCGGCTTGGTGTGCATGCCCAGGTAGCCGGCCGTCCACGTCTCGAACAGTTCCTCGAGGGTGCCGATCCCGCCGGGCAGCGCGACGAACGCGTCGGCCCGCTCCTCCATCACCTGCTTCCGCTGGCGCATCGTGTCGGTGACGATCAGCTCGTCGGCGTCGACGTCGGCGACCTCACGGTGCACCAGCGCCTTGGGGATCACGCCGACGGTGTGCCCGCCCGCGGCCCGGGTGGCCTCCGCCAGCGCGCCCATCATCGACACGTTGCCGCCGCCGGAGACCAGCTGCCAGCCGCGTCGTCCGATGGCGGTCCCCACCGCCGCCGCCAGCTCGAGGTAGGAGTCCCCGACGGGACCGGAGGCACAATAGACGCACACCGCCCGCGCCTCGACCGCGCGCTCGCCGCCGACGCCCTCGACCGGATCGAACCCGCTCACCACGACCCGCCCTCCCCGTACAGCGCCGACTCGTCCTGACCGCGATGGGCATCGACCACGATCTGCACCGCCTCCTCGACACTGTCGGTCAGATACAGCAGGTCGAGGTCGCCCGGCGAGATCCGCCCCTCGCCGATCATCGACTGCCGGATCCACTCGACCAGCCCCGCCCAGTAGTGGGTGCCGAGCAGCACGATGGGAAACCTGGTGATCTTGCGGGTCTGGACCAGCGTGAGCGCCTCGAACAGCTCGTCGAGGGTTCCGAATCCGCCGGGCAGACAGACGAATGCCTGGGAGTACTTCACGAACATCGTCTTGCGGGCGAAGAAGTAGCGGAAGTTCAGTCCGAGGTCGACCCACTCGTTGAGGGCCTGCTCGAACGGCAGTTCGATGCCGAGGCCGATCGAGAATCCCCCCGACTCGCTCGCACCGCGGTTGGCGGCCTCCATCGCCCCCGGCCCCCCACCGGTGACCACCGCATAGCCGGCCGCCGCCAAGGCGGCCCCGAGGGCGCGTCCGGTGACGTACTCGGGGTGGTCGACGGGGGTGCGGGCCGACCCGAACACCGCCACCGCGCGCGGCACCTCGGCCAGCGCCCCGAAGCCCTCGACGAACTCGCTCTGGATGCGCAGCACCCGCCACGGATCGGTGTGCACCCAGTCCGACGGACCCCGGCGATCGAGGAGCCGCTGGTCCATCGTCGTGGTCTCGGCCGCCCGGTCACGGCGCAGCTGGACGGGACCGCGGTGCACCACGTCGGCACTCGCACGGTCGCGGGATCCGGGGTCGGTGTCGCGCGCCATGCGCTCAGATTAGGGGATGCGGCACACCGCGCCTGCCGCATCCGACGCTGTGCGCGTCAGCCGGCGAGGTACCTGCGCAGCGTGTCGGCGACCTCGGTGATCTGTCCCACGGGCACGTGCTCGTCCCGGGTGTGCGCGAGGTTCGGATCGCCGGGACCGTAGTTGACCGCCGGGATCCCCAGCGCGGCGAACCGCGCGACGTCCGTCCACCCGTACTTGGCCCGGAACCGGCCGCCGGCCGCGGCGACGAGGTCCGCCGCGGTGGGGTGGGCCAGGCCGGGCAGCGCGCCGGGCGAACTGTCGGTGAGCTCGAGGGTGACGTCGAGACCGTCGAACACCTCTCGCACGTGCGCGAGCGCCTGCTCGACCGTGCGGTCGGGCGCGAACCGGAAGTTGACGTCGAGGTCCGCGGCGTCGGGCACCACGTTGCCGGCGACACCGCCGGCGATCCGCACCGCGGACAGACCCTCGCGGTAGACGCAGCCGTCGATGTCCACCGAGCGCGGTTCGTAGGCCGCGAGCCGCCCGAGCACCGGGGCCAGCCGGTGGATCGCGTTGTCTCCCAGCCAGGACCGCGCCGAATGCGCCCGCACCCCGCTCGCCGCGATCCGCACCCGCAGGGTGCCCTGGCAGCCCGCCTCGATCTGGCCGGCCGTCGGTTCGCCGAGGATCGCCACGTCCGCGTCCAGCCAGTCGCGCAGGTCCCGTTCGATGCGGCCGAGACCGTTGTGCACCGCGGCGATCTCCTCGCAGTCGTAGAACACCAGGGTCAGATCGTGCGCCGGCTCGGCGATCGTGGCGGCCAGGTGCAGGAACACCGCGTCGCCCGACTTCATGTCGGCCGTGCCGCACCCGTACAGCAACTCCCCCGCGCGCCGCGACGGCACGTTGTCCGCGATGGGCACGGTGTCGAGGTGACCGGCCAGCAACACCCGGCTCGGCCGCCCGAGGCGGGTGCGGGCGAGAACCGCGTTACCACTGCGGACGATCTCGAAACCGGTGGTCTGGGTGCGCAGCGCCTGTTCGACGGACTCGGCGATCACCGCCTCGTCCCGGGAGACACTGGGGATGTCCACCAGGGCAGCGGTCAGCTCGATCGGATCGGCATGCAGGTCCAGGTGCGGTGCAGACATGCAAGAACAATACGTGGGGCGATTTACCAGGCCGTCCGCGAGAACGACGACGCCTCGCGTACGCTTCTCGACCGTGAGTGCACAGGGAGCATCAGCAGTAGGCATCGCCAACATCGCGGCGGACGGCACCGTTCTCGACACCTGGTACCCGGCCCCCGAGCTCGGCGAATTCACCGAAACGGGCACGTCCCGGCTCGAGGGCACGGACATTCCCTCCGACTTCGCGCTGCTCGTCGGCCCCGACGAGGCGCGGGAGGTCGAGCAGGTCGCGGTCCGCACCACGATCGCCGACCTGTCCCGGCCGCCGGCCGACACCCACGATGCCTACCTGCGGCTGCACCTGCTGTCGCACCGCCTCGTCCGGCCGCACGGCACCAACCTCGACGGTGTGTTCGGCCTGCTCGCCAATGTCGTGTGGACCAACTACGGCCCGTGCGCCGTGGACAACTTCGAACTGGTGCGTTCGCGCCTGCGTATCCGGGGGCCCGTGGCCGTGTACGGCGTCGACAAGTTCCCCCGCATGGTCGACTACGTCGTGCCGTCCGGGGTGCGCATCGCCGACGCCGACCGTGTCCGTCTCGGCGCGCACCTCGCTTCCGGCACCACCGTCATGCACGAGGGCTTCGTCAACTTCAACGCGGGCACCCTCGGCAACTCGATGGTCGAGGGCCGCATCTCCGCCGGGGTCGTCGTCGACGACGGCTCCGACATCGGTGGGGGTGCGTCGATCATGGGCACCCTGTCCGGCGGCGGCAAGGAGGTCATCTCCATCGGCAAGCGATGCCTGCTCGGCGCCAATGCCGGTGTGGGCATCTCCCTCGGCGACGACTGCATCGTCGAGGCCGGCCTGTACGTCACCGCCGGCACCAAGGTCACCGGTCCCGACGGCACCGTCGTCAAGGCCAAGGACCTCAACGGCCGTTCCAACCTGATGCTGCGCCGCAACTCGGTCAGCGGCGCCGTCGAGGTGGTCCCCACCAAGGGCACCGGCGTCGAACTGAATGCGGCGCTGCACGCCAACGACTGAGTCAGAGAAACCGATCGTGTCGAAAACCGAGCACACCCTCACCGAAGCCGACCACCTCGAGCACGGACTCAAGGTCCGGCACCTGACGATGATGGGACTCGGTTCCGCGATCGGCGCAGGCCTGTTCCTCGGGTCCGGCGTCGGCATCGCCGCCGCCGGGCCCGCGGTGATCGTCTCCTACGTCCTCGCCGGCATCATGATCGTCTTCGTGATGCGCATGCTCGGCGAGATGGGGGCGGCTCTTCCGGCCAGCGGATCCTTCTCCCACTACGCCCGCATCGGCATCGGCGAATGGGCCGGGTTCACGATGGGCTGGCTCTACTGGTTCATGCTGATCATGGTCCTGGGCGTGGAGATCACCGGCGCCTCGGCGATCGTGAGCAGCTGGCTGCCGGGTGTGCCGCAATGGGTCGTGGCCCTGGTGTTCGTCACGTTCTTCGCGGTGGTGAACCTCGCGAAGGTTGCCAACTTCGGCGAGTTCGAGTTCTGGTTCGCGGCGCTGAAGGTCGCGGTCATCATCGCCTTCCTCGTCATCGGAGTGCTGCTGGTGTTCGGCCTGCTGCCGGACACCGAGCCGGTGGGGCTGACCCACCTGCTCGGCGACGGCGACGGATTCGCACCCAACGGCCTCGCCGGCATCGCCGCCGGCCTGCTGGCCGTCGCCTTCGCCTTCGGCGGCATCGAGATCGTCACCATCGCCGCGGCCGAGTCGCGCGACCCCGAGCGGTCCATCGCGACCGCGGTGCGCACCGTCGTATGGCGTATCAGCCTGTTCTACCTCGGCTCGATCTCGATCATGGTGCTGGTGCTGCCGTGGACGTCCGCGAGCGGTGAGACCTCGCCGTTCGTCAGTGTCCTCGACATCGCCGGCCTCCCCTACGTGTCGGGTTTCATGGAGCTCGTCGTGGTGATCGCCCTGCTGTCGGCCTTCAACGCCAACGTCTACGGCACCTCACGCATGGCCTACTCCCTCGCCCGGGGCGGCGACGGTCCGACCGTGCTCGCGAAGCTCTCCCGCACGGGCGTCCCCCGCAACGCCGTGCTGCTGTCCGTGTTCTTCGGATTCGTCTCGGTCCTGCTGAACTGGTGGCTGCCCGAGGACATCCTCGGCATCCTGCTCAACGCGGTCGGCTCCGCCCTGCTGGCGATCTGGATCTTCGTCGTCGTCTCCCACCTGCGGCTGCGGCCGACCCTGGAACAGGAGGGCCGCCTCACCGTCCGGATGTGGGCGTTCCCCTACCTGAGCTGGCTCACCCTCGGCATGCTCGGCGCGTTCATCGTGCTCATGTTGTTCGATCCCGCCGCCCGGATCCAGCTCGCCTCGACGGCTGTGCTGTTCCTGTTCATCGCCGCGGTGTCGCAACTGTGGCAGCGCCGCGCCCGCGCGAGAGTGCAGTAGTCCGGGTTCCCGCCGGCGACCTTCAGCGCTCGCCCCGGTCGGCGAGCGCGTTGACGAAGACGTTCGCGATGTCCGCGGGGTCGCGCGCGACGTAGCTCGAGCCGCTGGTCACCCGGGAGATCTCGGCGAGGGTCCGCGCGTCCGCGTCCTCCGTGATGCCGATCGTCACGACGATCACCGGCCGCGCCGGATCCTGCTCACGCGCGAGGATGTCGAGGAGCTGCGCCTCGGTGATGCTGTCGGGGTCCTCGTTCGCGCCGTCGGTGAGGACGATGACGCTGTTGACCGCGCGCGGGTCGTAGCTCCGCTGGACGGCACGGAACGCCGCGAGGGTCGTGTCGTACAGGCCGGTGCCGCCGCCGACCAGACCGGGCACCTTCTCCGCCTGGGCCGCCATCACCTCCCGCTGGGTGCGCCCGTCGACATCGGTGTCGTACCGCCGGATCGGCACCAGCTCGACGTAGTCCTGGCCCTCGCCGCCGAGGTTCTGCGAGAAGGCCCACAGTCCCGCCGAGACGCTGTCGGGGAACATCGCATTGCCCGCGAGGGCGGCCCGCACCGTCAGGTCCATGCGGGTGCCGTCACCGGCCGGGAACTGCATCGAACCGGACACGTCGATCGCGACGAGCGTGCGGATCGGCAGTGCCATCAACGACCAGGCGCCGAGCGCCTCCTCCGCCATCGCCTCGTCCCGCAGCGACAGCAGCGGCACACCCCCGATGCCGCGCCCTTCGGGCAGCGGCTCGCCGTCGGGTCCGCGGAATCCCTCGTCGTGGAGCACCTCGAGGGCGTCCTCCGTGCCCAGCACGTCGACCAGCACCCGCGCGGCGTCCGTCGCGCGATGGTGCCGGTCGGGGACGGGCGACGTCACCACCACCGGGTATTCCAGCAGGATGCTGCCGTTCGCCGGTACCCGGGTCTCGAGAGCGGACTCGTTCGCCTCCGAGAACGCCAGCACCTGCTGCTCGGTGGAGATTCCGACAGCGTCGTCGGCACCGGCCGCGGCCAGTAGGTCCGCACCGCTGGGTGCCTCCTCGGTGCGAATGCTCTCCTGCTGAGCCAGCGGCACCATCGCGGTCCGCACCGTGCCGACCGCGACGGGGTCGTCCTGGGTCTCCGCCAGGGCCGCCCGGATCGGGGCGGCGGCGACCCCGGTGCGGAGCGGATTGCCCAGCACCAGATCGGGAATCGCCAGGGCGGCCCGCCAGGTGGGCACCTCCGGAACCTGCCCGGGCGGTCCCACCAGGACCGCGGGGGTGCTCGCGACCGCGCCCGCGATCATCTGTACCGGCCCGGCGGCAGTCGGTGCCGCACGGCTCGCCCACCAGCGGGCGTCCGGAATCCACAGGTCGGGCGCGTCGATTCCCTTGCCGAGCAACCCGGCGACGTCACCCGGTTCGGCGGCGTCGACCGTGAACTCGTAGCACCGCGTGTCCGCGCCCCCCGACAGAACGGAACTCACAGCCGGTTCGATGCTCGGGGCGACGGCGAGGCTGTACTGCTCGACGGTGTCGCATCCGCCGGCCAGGGCACGGACCACGCCGACACCGGCCGCCGCGAACGCCACGACCGCCACCCCGACGAGTACGACTACCCGGGTCGATCGGCCGTCACGTGTCGTCCGCGCACTGTGGCGGCCTCCTGCCATCTGGTCCTCCCCTGCCGGTGCCGGGCCGCGCGGCACACACCGTCGTCATGATCTGCGCCACATCGTAACGGTCCGGTCTCACGTGCCGTCCCGAGGTGGGCCGCCGGTTTCCGCGCCGGCCTGGAGCCGTCGCGCGACCAGGGCGGCGTGCAGATGCCGCAGCCCGGAGGGGACGGTCGGGTCGAAGCCGGTGAGCTGCGCGACGCGCTTGAGCCGGTAGTCCACGGTGTTGGCGTGCACGTGCAGGCTCCGGGCGGTGCGCTGGCGGCTCAGTTCGTGGGCGATGTGGGTTTCGAGGGTCTCCACCAGCTCGGGCGCGTGGGTCAGCGGATCGAGCACCCGCACGAGATGCTCGCGGGCCGGCCCGGGGCGGGTCAGCTGGTATTCGAATGCCAGGTCCTGCATCCGGTACACGCCTGCGGGCCGGCGCAGGTGACCGACCAGTTCGAGCAGTTCGTGTGCCTGGTGGGCCGCGGCGGGAATACCCGGGACGTCCGACTCGACGAGCGACATCGTCACCGGCACCCCGGCGGCACGGGCGACCCGCTCGTAGAGCACGGTGCGGATGTGCTCGTCCGGGGTGTCGCCGAGCAGCACGGTGCCGCCCTCGGGTCCGAGCATGGTCAGCTGCCGGCCGTCGCACACCCGGTCCAGTTCGGTCTCGAGCCGCCGCAGGGTGCGCCGGGCGACGACCTCCGGCCGCACGTGCGGGTTGCGCTCGTCCGGATGCCGGTCGAGCCGCACCCCGAGCACCGTGTACCGCTCGGCCAGCTCGAGCCCGCACCGGCGCGCGACGGCGGCGGCGTCCTGCCCGCCGAGCAGGGCGGTCACGAGTTCCTGGGCCGCGACGTCGCGGTTGCGGCGCATCGCCTCGAGCTCGGCGACGAACCCGGTCGTCGCGGCGACGGTGACGTGTTCGAGCAGCGCCATCCACAGCCGCGACGCGGTCGCGACCGATTCGACGTCGCCCTCCCGGGCCCGGGCGGTGACGAGTTCCCAGCCGAGCCGGATGCCCTCGTGGTAGATCCGCAGCATGTATTCCAGCCGGAATCCCGCGCGCGCCCACTGGGCGGCGCTGCTGCGCAGCTCCGACAGATCGGAGTCGGTCGGCAGCTCGCCCGTGTCGAGCACCTGGATCGCCAGGCGCAGGCACCGGACGGTGATCTCCGTGACGTCGCCGCGCAGGGTGTCGCCCGGCTCCAGGGAACACGGCGCGACGTTGTCCGCGAAGTGCGCGACCAGTTTGCGGGCGACCGCGCGCAGGTCGCGCAGCGGGACCGAGGCGGGCCTTCCGTCGACGACGAACGCCACCCCGGGCCTGGAACCGAATTCGGACACCGACATTCCGCGGAACCCCCCATGACTCCGGAAAGAGAACAATCTTACTCTGCCGTAGGAAGGTACGTGCCCTGCGCGAATCGGACAAGGCCCGCGGCGACGTGGCTCACACTCGGAGCCGTCGCCGGGGGCGCGGTCAGGTCAGCAGCTGCTTCTTCTGGACCTTGCCCATCGCGTTGCGCGGGAGGGTGTCCACCACGCGCACCTCGCGCGGGCGCTTGTGCACGGAGAGCTGACGGGCCACGAGCTCGATCAGCGCGGCCGGGTCGACGGCCGGGCCGCCCGGTGCGGGCACCACGAACGCGAGGATGCGCTGGCCCAGATCGTCGTCGGGGACTCCCACCACCGCGACCTCCCGTACGGACGGATCGCCGAGCAGCACGGTTTCGATCTCGCCGGCCCCGACCCGGAACCCGCCGGACTTGATCAGGTCCGTCGACTCGCGGCCGACGATGCGGTGGAACCCACCTGCGTCGATCGCCGCGACATCACCGGTGACGAACCACCCGTCCGGGGTCCAGGCCGCGGCTGTGGCGTCGGGACGGTTCAGATAGCCGTCGAACAACATCGGTCCGCGCACCTGCAGTCCGCCGATGCTCTCCCCGTCGTGGGGGACGTCGTGGCCGTGCTCGTCGCGCAGCCGGGTCTCGACACCGCGCACCGGGGTACCCACCCATCCGGGACGGCGCTCCCCGTCGGTCCGGGTGCTCAGCGTCAGCATCGTCTCGCTCATCCCGTACCGCTCGATCGGGGTGAGTCCCGTCAGCTCGCGCAGGCGCTCGAACACGGGGACGGGCAGCGGCGCACTGCCGGACACGAGCAGCCGCGCGCCGCTCAGGGCCTTCGCGGACTCCTCGTCCTCGACCACGCGCGACCACACCGTCGGCACCCCGAAGTACAGGGTGCCGTGGGCCTGGGCGTACGCCTCCGGGGTGGGCCTGCCGGTGTGGACGAGCCGGCTGCCGACGCGCAGCGGACCGAGCACTCCGAGGATCAGGCCGTGCACGTGGAACAGGGGCAGCCCGTGCACCAGGGTGTCGCGTTCGGTCCAGTCCCATGCCTCGGCCAGGGCGTCGATTCCGGCCGCGATCGCACGGCGGCTCAGCAGCACGCCCTTCGGTGCCCCGGTGGTGCCGGAGGTGTACAGCACGAACGCCGTGCGGGACGGATCGGGTTCCGGGTGGCTGTGCCAGTCGCGGGCGTGCAGCCGCACCGGCACCACGGGCAGGCCGGGCTCGTCCGGCGCGTCCCCGAGCCACGCCTGCGCGCCCGAGTCGCGCAGGATGTGCTCGCGTTCTGCGGGACCGGAGTCCGGTGGCACCGGGACGACGGTGACCCCGGCCAGCAGGCAGCCCACGACCGCGACCACCGTGGTCGCCGTCGGCGCGGCGAGCACCGCGAGACGTTCGGCTCCGCCGATGCGGCGGGCGAGGGCGCCGGCCGCGCCGAGGATGTCGCTGCGCGAGAGCGTGTGGCCGTCGATGTGGACGGCGTCGGGCAGGTCGTCGCCGCGCGCGACGGCCAGAGGGTTGAGGGAACGAAGCAGCGAAGACACGTCGGTCAGGATCGCACAGCCGCCGAGAGGACGGCGCGGCGCGGCGGCGCCACCGTCCCGAGCACCGCACCGAGCAGCGCACCGACGAGGACGGCCACGCCGTGCCCGTCCCCGGCCGCCACCAGCACCGCGCCGGCGAGGCAGCTGCCGACGGCGGCCGCGAGCACGGCGCCGCGGGCACCGACCGCCAGCCACAGACCCGCGATCGACCCGGCGACCGCGAACGACACACCGGAGCTGCCCGCCCCGGTCGACGGGGAGACGAACGCGGTGAACAGTCCGAACAGCAGCTGGCTCACCGCGAACAACCCGATCGCCCGGCCCGGCCCCCACACCCGCACCGCGACGGTCGCGACGACGGCGAGGAGGACCAGGTTGACGAGGGTGAGGAGCACGCCGCCGTCCTGCACGAGCACCGAGGTCAGGACCCGCCACCATTCCTCCTCGGCACGGATCCGCAGCGGGTCGCGGCCGAACGTTCCGAGCAGTGACGGCACGGCCAGGCGCAGCAGCGACGGGACCGCGACGACGAGCCACAGCACCAGCGCCGTCACCGGCGGTGGCCACAGCAGCCGCCCCGGCGGCACCGCGAGTCGACGCTGGGCGAGCAGCACCGCGAGCGCCGCGACGAGGGCGAGCAGGAGCACCGAACCGGGGGCGGCGTCGGAGGTGCTCACGGGCGTCAATGTACCTGCGGACGTACCCGGCGTCCGGTTCCGGCGACGGCGGGTCCGCTCTCCCGGCGCCGGGTCGTCAACCCCGTGACACCACCGAGCGCAGGAAGAACTTCAGGTTCGAGGGCCGCTCCGCGAGCCGCCGCATCAGGTAGCCGTACCACTGCGCCCCGTAGGGGACGTACACCCGCATGCGGTGCCCGGCATCGGCGAGCCGACGCTGTTCGAGGTCGCGGATCCCGTACAGCATCTGATGCTCGAATCCGTCCGGGCCGCGGGCGTACTCGGCGGCGAGCGGTCCCGCGGCCGCCACGATCGCCGGGTCGTGCGAGGCCACCATCGGATAACCCTGCCCGGCCATGAGTACCCGCAGGCAGCGCAGGTACGAGGCGTCCACCTCGGCGGCGTCCTGGTACGCCACCGACGCCGGTTCGCGGTAGGCGCCCTTGCACAGCCGCACCCGCGAGCCCGGGCCGGACAGCTCCCGGCAGTCCGACTCGGTGCGGTGCAGGTAGGCCTGCAGCACGGCACCCACCCACGGGTAGTCCGCACGCAGCCGCCGCACGATCGACAGGGTGGCGTCGGTGGTGGTGTGGTCCTCGGCGTCGACGGTGACCCACACCCCCGCCTCGGCGGCGGCCGCACAGATCTGCCGGGCGTGCCCGAGCGCGACGGCGGGACCTTCGGCGCCGAGCGCCAGACCCAACGCGGTGAGCTTGACCGACACCTCCACCGCCGGCACCGGGCCGCCGGCCCCGGACGACGAAGCCAGGTCGGCGATCAGCGCCTCGTACTCCGCGACGATCGCCCGGGCCTGCGCACGGTCGGTGGTGTCCTCGCCGAGATGGTCGATGCTCACCGAACGCCCCGTGTCGAGCAGGGCCTTCGTCGCTGCCAAGGCGTCGGCGCGGGTGTCGCCGGCGACGAACCGGTCCACGAGCCGCCGGGTGGGCGGCGCCGCGGTGACCAGCGCCCGGACGCGCGACGACTTGGCTGCCGCGAGGATCACCGGTCGCAGCGGGTTCGACGCCAGCCGCGGCAACGCCCGCGACGGCGCGGGCGGCGCCGGCACCGGTTTCGCCGAGACCACGGACCTCACCCGCCCTTCATGTGCGGATACCGGTAGTCGGTGGGCGGCACGAACGTCTCCTTGATCGTCCGCGCCGACACCCAGCGCAGCAGGTTCAGCGGCGAGCCCGCCTTGTCGTCCGTGCCGGACGCCCGTCCCCCGCCGAAGGGCTGCTGCCCCACCACCGCGCCGGTGGGCTTGTCGTTGACGTAGAAGTTGCCGGCCGCGAACCGCAGCGCGGCGGTGGCCTCCTCGACCGCCGCACGGTCCTCGGCGATCACCGAACCGGTGAGCGCGTAGGGGGCGCCCCGGTCGACGAGGTCGAGCACGCGTCCCCATGCGTCCGGCTCCGCGTCGTCGTAGACGTACACGCTCAGCACCGGGCCGAAGTACTCCGTGCACATCGCCTCGTCACCCGGATCGTCGGTGAGCAGGACGGTGGGCCGCACGAACCAGCCGACCCACTGGTCGTACCCACCGCCCACGGCGATCTCGATCGACTCGCGGTCGCGGGCCCGCTCGAGCGCGCCGACGACCTTCTCGTAGGCGGTCCGGTCGATCAGGGCGCCCCCGAAGTTCGACAGATCGGTCACGTCGCCGTAGGTCAGGCTCTCGACCTCGTCGAGGAACTCGGTGCGCATGCGCCGCCACAGGGAGCGGGGCACGAACGCCCGCGAGGCCGCCGAGCACTTCTGACCCTGGTATTCGAAGGCTCCCCGGATCAGGGCCGTGGACAGCACGCCCGGATCGGCCGACGGATGCGCGAGGACGAAGTCCTTGCCGCCGGTCTCCCCCACCAGCCGCGGATACGTGCGGTAGCCGTCGATGTGGGCCCCGACCTCCCGCCACAGGTGCTGGAACGTCCGGGTCGAGCCGGTGAAGTGGATACCGGCCAGCCGCGGGTCGCGCAGGAGCACCTCCGACGCGACCCGGCCGTCCCCGGTGATCAGGTTGATCACGCCGGGCGGCATCCCCGCCGCCTCGAGCAGGCGCATCGTCCAGTACGCCGCCAGGGACTGCGTCGGTGCGGGCTTCCACACCACGGTGTTGCCCAGCAGCGCCGGAGCGGTGGGCAGGTTCCCGGCGATCGCGGTGAAGTTGAACGGGGTGATCGCGTACACGAATCCCTCGAGCGGCCGGTAGTCCATCCGGTTCCACACGCCGGGCGACGAGTACGGCTGGTCGGCGAGCAGGGCGCGGGCGAAGTGCACGTTGAAGCGCCAGAAGTCGACGAGTTCGCACGGCGCGTCGATCTCCGCCTGCTGCACCGACTTGGACTGCCCGAGCATGGTCGCGGCCGCGACGGTCTCCCGCCACGGCCCGGCGAGCAGGTCGGCGGCCCGCAGCAGCACGGCCGCGCGGGCGTCGAACGACATCTCCCGCCACGCGGGAGCCGCGGCCGTCGCCGCCTCGACGGCCGCCGTCGCGTCCGCGGGGGTGGCGTTGCGCAGCGTGCCGAGCACCGCACGATGGTTGTGGGGCTGCACGATGTCGAAGCGATCGCCCTCACCGTGCACGTGCTCGCCGCCGAGGACGTGCGAGACGTCCACCGGTTCGGCCGCGAGCTCCTTCAGCTTGGCGGTGAGACGCTCCCGCTCCGGGCTGCCGGGAGCGTAGGTGTGGACCGGCTCGTTGGCCGGCGCAGGAACTGCAGTGACGGCGTCCATGGGGCCTCCCTGGGCCCAGGGTAGCGCCGAACACCGCCCTGCATACGGCAATCCTGCTCGGGCAACGGCGCTTCCGCTGCTCGGCGGTGGTGGATCCACCGCCGAGCACGGCTCACGCCAGTCGTTGCGCGGCGGCGGCGATCCGCTCGTCCGAGGCGGTCAGCGCGATCCGCACGTGCTGGACGCCCCCGGGACCGTAGAACTCACCGGGTGCCACGAGGATCCCGCGTTCGGCGAACCAGTCGACCGTCGCGCGGCACTCCTCGCCCCGGCCGGCCCACAGGTACAGGCCGGCCTCGGAATGGTCGACGGTGAACCCGGCGCCCCGGACGGCCGCGAGCAGGATCTCGCGGCGCGCGCGGTACAGCTCGCGTTGCGCGTTCTCGTGCCCGTCGTCGTTCAGGGCGGCGGTCATCGCCGACTGGATCGGCAGCGGCACCATCATCCCGGCGTGCTTGCGCACCTCGAGCAGGTCGGCGACGAGTCCGGCGTCGCCGGTGACGAAGCCGGCCCGGTAGCTGGCCAGGTTGGACGTCTTCGACAGCGAGTGCACGGCGAGCAGGTTGGTGTGGTCGCCGTCGCACACGCTCGGGTGCAGGACGGACAGCGCCTCACCCTCCCAGGTCAGGCCCAGGTAGCACTCGTCGGAGACGACGATCGCGTCGCGGCTGCGGGCCCAGTCCACCACCTTGCGCAGGTGTTCGAGGCCGAGCACCTTGCCCGTGGGGTTCGACGGCGAGTTCACGAACACCAGCGCCGCGCCCTCGGGTCCCAGCCGGTTGAGCCCGTCGGCACGGATGATCCGGGTGCCCGCGAGCAGGGCGCCCACCTCGTACGTCGGGTACGCCAGTTCGGGGATCACCACGAGGTCACCGCCGCCGAGGCCGAGGAGGCTCGGCAGCCAGGCGATCATCTCCTTGGTGCCGACGGCGGGCAGGATCGCGGACTCGTCGATGCCGGTGACGCCGTAGCGGCGGGCCAGCGCCCCGACGGCGGCGGCCCGCAGCTCGTCGGTGCCGTGCGTGGTCGGGTAGCCGGGCACGTCGGCGACGGCGAGCAGCGCGTCACGGATGATCGGTGCGACCGGATCGACGGGCGTGCCCACCGAGAGGTTGACGATGCCGTCCGGGTGCGCGGCCGCCTTCTCCTTCGCGGCGGTCAGCGAGTCCCACGGAAAGTCCGGCAGGCTCGCGGCCACCGAACGACGAGTGCGCGTCACGGTACCGCCGATCACTATTCCTCGCCCATGGGGGGCAGCGCCTTGACGAACGGCGGGTCGTAGTCGACCTTGCCGAGCTTGGCGGCGCCGCCCGGGGACCCGAGGTCGTCGAAGAAGTCGACGTTGGCCTTGACGTACGCGTTCCACTCGTCCGGCACGTCGTCCTCGTAGAAGATCGCCTCGACGGGGCACACCGGCTCGCAGGCACCGCAGTCCACGCACTCGTCCGGATGGATGTACAGCATGCGACCGCCCTCGTAGATGCAGTCCACCGGGCATTCTTCGATGCACGCCTTGTCCAACACGTCCACGCACGGTTCCGCAATCGTGTACGTCACTGGTGTTCTCCCTGCCTCTCTGGTAGCCCGCCGACCTGCACGGTCACGCCGAATCGGGGCGCGCTCCGCGTCCGTCGCCGTCCAGTATCCCCCGCCGCGGGCACCGCCCTCGGAGTTAGGGTGCCCTGACTAGCCCGGTTCCGGGTGGGCGGCCAGCCACTGCTGCCCGTCCGCCGCGGCCCGGGACAGGGCCGCCCGTTCACCGACGTATCCGGCCAGCGCCCCGACCAGCGGCAGCACCCCGAGCGCGCGCCACGCACCGGCCGGCTGCGGACGCCGTGCGAGTTCCGCGTTCACCGCCCGGACCAGGTCGATCGTCGACCGCACCGGACGCCGCACCCACGACAGCGCCGTCCCGGCGTCGCCGCCCCCGGGGAGGTCGCGGCGGCACAGCACGGCCGCGAGCATCCGCACCTGCCGGTCGCGGTCGTCGATTCCCCGTTCCCGGGCGACGGCGAGCAGCACGACCGCCTGGTTGAGAAAGCCGAGGGCGTCCTGCAACGGCAGCATCCGGCCCAGCACGCCCAGCATCCCCGGGAACGCGACGGGCAGCGTCGAGACCGACCCGAGCCCGCCGATCCACCAGTTCACGCGCTCCCGTTCCGAGGCGTCCGCCCACGCCGCCGTGCCCGGCACGCGACCCGCGTCGAGCAGGGCCGCGGCCGCATCGAGCACCTGCCCGATCGCCGTCCGCTCCCGCACCGTGGGAACGAAGGTGCGGGCCTTGAGCCCGAACGGGTCGAGGTACGCCAGGCCGAACAGCGGCCCGACACCGGCTGCGGTCGCGTCCAGAGCCGCCGCGACGACCCCGTCGCCCAGCCTGGGGGTCACGGGCGCGCCCCGCTCAGGGCGCCCCCGTCGACCGGCGCGTAGGCGGTGGTCCGTCGGCGGGCCGGCCGACCGATCCCCTCGGCGATCGCCACGAGTTCGGCCACGGTCTTCTCCGAACCGTGCTGGGAACCGGCCATCCGGGAGATGGTCTCCTCCATCAGGGTGCCGCCGAGGTCGTTGGCTCCACCCTGCAGCATCGCCTGGGTACCGGCGACACCGAGCTTGACCCAGCTGGTCTGGATGTTGTCGATCCGGCCGTGCAGCATGATCCGGGCCAGCGCGTGCGCGGCGCGGTTGTCGCGCATCGTCGGTCCCGGCCGCGACGCGCCCGCCAGGTACAGCGGCGACGACTGGTGCACGAACGGCAGCAGCACGAACTCCGTGAACCCGCCGGTGCGGTCCTGGATCCCGCGCAGCACGTTCAGGTGCCCCACCCAGTGGTGCGGCTGGTCGACGTGGCCGTACATCATCGTCGAGCTGGACCGCAGCCCCACCTCGTGCGCGGTGGTGACCACCTCGACCCACTCCGCCGTCGGCAGCTTGCCCTTGGTCAGTACCCAGCGGACCTCGTCGTCGAGGATCTCCGCGGCGGTGCCGGGGATCGTGTCGAGGCCGGCCTCGCGCAACTCGGTCAGCCAGTCGCGCACCGACATGCCGCTGCGGGCGACGCCGTTGGCGATCTCCATCGGGGAGAACGCGTGCACGTGCATCGACGGCACCCGTTCCTTGACCGCGCGGACCAGGTCGGCGTAGCCGGTGACGGGCAGTTCCGGGTCGATCCCGCCCTGCATGCACACCTCGGTGGCGCCGGCGACGTGCGCCTCCCACGCGCGGTCCGCGACCTCGGACGTGGACAGGGTGAAGGCGTCGGCGTCACCCTTGCGCTGCGCGAACGCGCAGAACCGGCAGCCGGTGTAGCAGATGTTGGTGAAGTTGATGTTCCGGTTCACCACGTAGGTGACGTCGTCGCCGACCGTGTCGCGGCGCAGCTGATCGGCCAGCGCGACGACCGCCTCGAGACCCGGCCCGTCCGCGTGTGCGAGGGCGACGTACTGGGCGTCGGTGCATCCGGCCGGGTCCTTCTCGGCGGCGCGCAGCGCGGAGAGCACGTCCCCGTCCAACCGCACCGGGGCGTGCGCGCCGAGCGCAAGGACCTGCTCGCGCACGGTGTCCCAGTCGCCGAATGCGCTGCCGAGGTCGGAGCGGTACTCGGTGTTGCGACCGGTGACGTCGATCCCGGAGTTCAGATCCACGCGGCCGCTGGACTCCCAGTCGAGGTCGGGCTCCTGCCACGGGTGTCCCTGCGGGGTCACGTCCCGGGCCAGACCGGTCTCCGGGTCCGCCAGCGCTCGGACGTGAGCACCGATCCGCGGGTCGATCCACGGCTGCCCCGCCAGGACGTACTGCGGCTGGGCCGCGATCCGCTCGGTGAGGGTGAACCCGGCGTCGGCACTGAGCTGCGCGAGCAGATCCAGGTTCGGCCACGGCCGTTCCGGGTTGACGTGGTCCGGGGTCAGGGGTGAGACCCCGCCCCAGTCGTCGACGCCCGCGGCGAGCAGCGCACGACACTCGTCGGCGGCGACGAGGTTCGGCGGCGCCTGGATGCGCACGGACGGTCCGAGCACGAGCCGGGCCACGGCGATCGCGGCCCGGAACTCGTCGAGCCCGGCGTCGTCGTGCTCGCGCATCGCGGTGTCGTCCTTGGCCCGGAAGTTCTGCACGATCACTTCCTGGATGTGCCCGAACGCCTTGTGGGACTTACGAATCGCCGCGATCGACTCGGCGCGCTCGGTGAGCGTCTCGCCGATACCGACGAGGATGCCGGTGGTGAACGGCACCGACAGCCGGCCCGCATCGGTGAGCACCTGCAGGCGCACCGCCGGATCCTTGTCGGGGCTGCCGTAGTGGCACTCGCCCTGCTCGGTGAACAACCGGGCCGACGTGGTCTCGAGCATCATGCCCATCGACGGGGCCACCGGCTTGAGCCGGGACATCTCGGCCCAGCTCATCACGCCGGGGTTCAGATGCGGCAGCAGCCCGGTCTCCTCGAGCACCCGGATCGCCATCGCGCGCACATAGTCGAGGGTCGAGTCGTAGCCCCGCTCGTCGAGCCACTGCCGCGCCTCGGGCCAGCGGTCCTCCGGCCGGTCACCGAGCGTAAAAAGTGCTTCCTTGCAACCCAATTCGGATCCACGCCGGGCGATGTCGAGGATCTCGTCGGGTTCGAGGTACATCCCGTGCCCGGCGGCGCGCAGCTTGCCCGGCACGGTCACGAACGTGCAGTAGTGGCAGCGGTCCCGGCACAGCCGGGTGATCGGCACGAACACCTTCCGGGAATACGTGACCGTGCCCGGCCGGCCCGCCGCGAGCAGACCGGCGTCGCGCACCCGGGCGGCCGAAGCGCACAGGTCCTCGAGGTCCGAACCACGCGCCGAGAGCAGGATCGCGGACTCGTCGACGTTGAGCGTCGCCCCGTCCCGCGCCCGGCGCAACGCCCGTCGCATGCCCGACGGCGACACTCGCGCCGGATCCGTCGCGGACGAGGCGGGCTCGCCCGCGCCGGCGCGGACCGTGGGCAGGGGCAACGTCGCGGGGGTGGCACCGTCGTGGGTCGAATCGGTCATTGGCCGATCATGCGCCACCCGCCGGACCCATGCCACCTCGGGGCCACGTCCCCGGCGCGCTCACTCGCGCGGATAGTCCTCGTCGCCCGGGACGACCCGGCTCTGTTCCAGAGCATCCGCAGGCTCCACCTCGAGCGGGACCGAGGTCACCTCGTCGTCGGCCGGTTCGTCCTCCGCCGGCATCTCCTGCTCGATCCGATCCGCCTCGGGCAGTTCCGTGAATTCGGTGGTCTCCGATGATTCGGTCACGGCGGTCCTCCTCCTCGTGTCGACTCCGAACCCGGGCGCAGCGTTGCCGGGTCTGCTCGCCGATCAGCTTAGCCTGGAACCGACAGGACACCACCGACGAGGAGAACCACGTGACCCGGGACGCTCCCCCGCCCACCGCCGTCGGCGATGCCGCCCCGCCGGCACCGGTGACCATGGCCGACCCGGCGTGGCGTCCCAGCCCGAAAGCGCGGCTGCTGTGGGCGGTGGGCGCGGCACTGCTGTGGGTACCGGTCGTCGCCGCCCAGGTGGTGTGGGCGATCGTCGACTCCGGCCGGTATCCGGGCTGGCACGTCGCCGCCGCCGTGGTCACCGCGGTTCTCGCCGTCGCGCACGTCGGCGTGATGCCGCTGTGGCGGTACCGGGTGCACCGCTGGGAGATCACCGACACCGCGGTGTACACGCGCTCGGGGTGGTTCACCCAGGAGCGCCGGATCGCGCCGATCTCCCGGATCCAGACCGTCGACACGGAGCGTGGGCCGCTCGACCGGTGGCTCGGTCTCGCCACCGTGACCGTCACCACCGCCTCGTCCGCCGGGGCCGTGGCGATCACCGCCCTCGACGTCGGGGTCGCCGACGCCACCGCCGCGCGGCTCACCGCGATCGCCGGCAGCAACCAGGCGGACGCCACGTGAGCGACGTCCCCGTCCCGCCGGCGCGGTCCGACGCCGCCGCCCTCGCCGCCGAGGCCGAGCAGCCGTGGTTGCGGCTCGATCCGCGGATGCTGCTGATCCATCCCGTCGAGGAGGTGCTGCGGTTGCTGCCCGTGCTCGTGGCGTCCGTGGTGCTCGGCAGCAGCAGCGGCAATCACGGCTGGGGCCTGGCGGTGGCGGTGCTGCTGGTGGGGATCGGCGTGCTGCGCTGGTTCACCACGACCTACCGGATCGGGCCGGTGCACGTGGAACTGCGCCGCGGCCTGCTGCAGCGCCAGCTGTTGTCGGTGCCGCGCAGCCGCATCCGGTCGGTGGACGTCGAGCAGCGTCTGCTGCACCGGCTGCTCGGGCTGGCGGTGGTCCGGCTCGGGACCGGGCAGCGCACCGGCGCCGGCCGGGACCGCAACCGGTTCGAGCTGAACGGCCTGGCGATCGGCGCCGTGCCGGCGCTGCGCGACGCCCTGCTCGGCACGCACCCGGGGACGCCGGCCGAGGAGCCCGGGGTGGTCGCACCCGCCGAAACCGAGGTCGCCCGGTTCCGGCCGGGCTGGGTGCGCTACGCCCCGTTCTCGACCACGGGGCTGGTCACCGTCGCGGCGGTGGTGGGACTGGCCTTCCAGTACGGACTCGCCGAGCGGCTCGGCGAGTCGGCCGCCGTCGAGCGTGGGCTGTCGTCGGTCGAGGCCACCGGGCCGTTCGTCGCCGCCGGGTTCGGCCTGCTCGTCCTCGTCGTAGTGGCGAGCCTGGTGGCGTGCGTGCGCTACGTGCTGCTCTATGCGGACCTGTCGGTCACCGACGACGGACGGATGCTGCGCGTGGGGCACGGCCTGCTGCGGCACCGGCACACCACCCTGGATCGGCGCCGTCTGCGCGGGGTGAGCCTGCGCGAGCCGCTGGCGCTGCGCCTGGTCGGCGGGGCCCGGCTCGATGCGGTGATGACCGGTGTCGCCGCCGAGCACGGCGAGTCGTCGTTGCTGCTGCCGCCCGCGCCGTCCGCCGAGGCGCGACGGGTCGCGGCGGCGGTGCTGCGCGACACCCGTCAGCTCGACGCACCGCTGCGTGCGCACGGGCCGGCGGCCCGGCGACGACGGTTCACCCGGGCGCTGCTGCCCGTGGCACTGGCCGTCGCGGCCGCCGCGGCGACGGTCGCGGTCACCGGCCGCACGGTGCCGGTGGCGGCGTGGATACCGGTGGTCGCGGTCGTCGCGACGGGGGCGGTGGGGCTGGCGTGGGATCGCTACCGCAGCCTGGGTCATGCCGTGCTCGGCGCCGGAACGGCGGACGCGCCGGCGTGGTTGATCACCCGCGGGGGCTCACTGGATCGGCGCCGCGTCTCGCTCGAGGCGGACGGCATCATCGGCTGGACGGTGCGGCAGTCGTTCTTCCAGCGCCGCGCGGGAGTGGCGACCGTCGTCGCCGCGACGCCGGCCGGCACGGGCCGCTACGAGGTCGTGGACCTTCCCGCGGAGCAGGCGTGGGCGCTGGTCGAGGCGGTCACACCCGGCGCCGGCGACGCCTGGGTGCGACGATGAACCCGGACATCGGGCGGCCACGCGACCTGGCCACGCTCGACGCCTGCCTGATCGAGTGCCGGGCCTGCCCCCGCCTGGTCGCGTGGCGCGAGCAGGTGGGCCGGGAGAAGCGTGCCGCATTCCGCGACGAGGAGTACTGGGCGCGTCCCGTGCCCGGGTTCGGTCCGGCGGACGCGTCCCTGCTGATCGTCGGCCTCGCGCCGGCCGCGCACGGCGGCAACCGGACCGGGCGGATGTTCACCGGCGACCGCTCGGGCGACTTCCTCTACGCCGCGCTGCACGCGGCGGGCCTGGCGTCGCAGCCCACCGCGACGCACCGCGGCGACGGCCTCGAGCTGTTCGGCACCCGCGTCACGTCGCCGGTGCACTGCGCGCCCCCGGCCAACCGGCCGACGCCGCAGGAACGGGACACGTGCCGCACCTGGCTCGACGCGGAGCTGCAGCTGCTGACGCCGACGCTGCGCTCGATCGTGGTGCTCGGCGGCTTCGGATGGCAGGCGCTGTTCCCGGTGCTCGACGACGCCGGCTGGGTCGTGCCGCGTCCGCGCCCCCGATTCGGGCACGGGGCGGGGGTGGAACTGCTGCCGCGCGGCGACGCCGCGGACCGCGGGCCGTTACACGTGTTCGGGTGCTATCACGTGAGCCAGCAGAACACGTTCACCGGCCGGCTCACCCCGGCCATGCTCACCGCCGTGCTCACGGACGCGGCGCGGGCTGCCGGACTGCACTCGTGAGGGCGGCCATGCGCGCGACGAACAGGTACAACCCGGCGGGGGCCAGGGCACCGACCGGCAGCAGCAGGGTCCGCCAGTCGGCGACGAGGAGCTGATCGCCGCCGGGACCGCCGGCCAGGCACAGGACGAATCCGACGATCCACGCCAGCAGCGGCCACGCCGCGCGCGAGGTGGATCCGGTTTCGGCGCGCATCGCCATCACCAGCAGCACGTTCGCCGCGCCGGCCAGCACGATCGTGATCGGGAACGGCACCGTGCCGATGTACAGGCCGAGGAAGAACACGGACAGCAGCGCGCAGAGGAAGCCGTCGAAGGTCAGCAGGGCGACGATGCCCGTACGCGGCGTCGCCGCCGGGGGCGCGGAGGCCTGCGTGGCGGTGGTGGCGGGATCGACCGTCATGGTTCGATAGTGCGCCACGGGCGCGGGTCCGTGGGCACCGGGTCCCGGCCGATCACGGCACGGGCGGGTAGCCCATGAGCGTGAGCACGTGGCTGGCCTGGTCCGCGAAGCCGTAGAGCGCCTGGTAGTAGGCGGCATTGATCTGGTCCGCGTAGGGACGCAACGAATCGACGAATGCGACGATCTGGTTCTGGACGGACCAGTTGTACATCGGAACCCTCTCGTGTGATCGCGATCACCTTTCCGGTGCTCGTGGTCACACTAACCCAGCCCGGCGAAGAGGTCACGCTCCCGTCCGGGGCCGTCGCCGCGGTCGCCGCGGGCCAGTACGTAGTGCTCCTGGTCCAGCACGGGCTGCGCGACGAGGTTGGACAGGGTGAACTGTGCGCCGCCGGGCGCCACGAGCACCTGGGTCGCGTGCGCCGCCAGCGCCGCTCGCTTGGCGTCGAGCACGTCGGCGACGTCGACCACGGTGGTGACCCGGTCGTCGGGCACGCTCGGCAGCTCGTCGGGGCCGGGCCGCCGCCACCCGTCGGGCAGGTCGGTCATGTTCTCGATGCCGCGGCGCAGGGCGCTCGCCTCGGTGACGGTCCAGTAGAGCTTCGCCGGGTCCCACGGCGGGCCGGCGTGCGGGTAGGCGTCGGTCCCCGCGGCCTCGACGGCCGCGGTCACGACGTGATGCACCCGGATGTGGTCGGGGTGGCCGTAGCCGCCCACCGGGTCGTAGGTGACCACCACGTGCGGGCGCAGTTCGCGGATCACCGCGACCAGGGCGGCCACCGCCTCGTCCCGGTCGGCGTTCACCCAGGCCCGGGGGTTCGCAGCCGACGGGGTCCCGGCCATCCCGGAATCGCGCCAGTGCCCGGCACCGCCGAGGAAGCGCGGGGCGGGCACGCCGAGGGCGGCCAGCGCCCGGCCGAGTTCGTGGATGCGGTAACCGCCGAGCTGGTCGGCGCGGTCGGCGGTGAGCTGCGCCCATTCGTCCCCGATGACCTCGCCTTCCTCCCCGAGGGTGCACGTCACGACGGTGACCTCGGCGCCCCGAGCGGCGTAGTGCGCGATGGTCCCGCCCGTGGTGATGGATTCGTCGTCGGGGTGGGCGTGCACCAGCAGCAGGCGCCGCGACGCGGGGTCGGTTCGGTCGGTCACGGGGTGGTCCTCCACCAGTGCTGCGCGTCGGACAGGGGCCCGGCGGGGATCGCGCCGGTCAGGGTCACGCCCTCGACGCCGGGTCCCGCGGCGATCACGGTGCGGTCCTGCAGGATCGGCAGGGTGACCGCGAGGTCCCACAGCTTCGGCTGGGCGCCGGTCAGGACGGCGGGCACGTCGCCGGCGCCGCGCAGGGCGCCGGCGAGTTCGGATTCGAGGGCGGGGTCGCACACCCCGGACACGTTGCTCGGTGCGGCGAGCTGCGCCTCGGCGGCTTCGATCTCGTCGTCGGGAACGGTGTCACCCCCGGGAGCGGTGTCGGCGCCGGGCACGGTGCCGCTGTCCGGGGCGGGCGCCGGATCCGGCTCGACCGGGGGGCTCCCCGGCCCGGGAATCGCCGGTGGACAACCGAATCGGGACATCGCGGCCGTGGCGGGGTCGCCGCCGGCGCGGGTCCAGCCGACCACGGCGTGCACGGTTCCCCGGACGAGTGCCTCGCCGTAGAGCTCGTCGGGCGGCAGCGTGGTCACGGTGGCCGCGACGCCGGCTCCGCGCAGCTGGTCCGCCGCGGTGTGGGCGACGGCGTCGGCCACCGGGGAGTTCTCCGGCACGCCCAGCACGAGCGCCAGGGGCGCGTCTCCGTGGGCGAGCAGCCCGGTCGTCGCCGCTTCCGGTACCGGCGTGCGGGTCGCTTCGACCGTCGCCGGGTCGGCCGGTACGTAACCGGCCGCGGCGAGGAGCGCGAGGGACTCCTCGCGGCCCGGCCGCGGCGGCATGCTCGGCGCATATCCGGGGTCGGACGGGGCGAGCACCTGTGCACGGGCCGCGACCACGGCCGATTCCGTGCCGGCCGCGACCGTGGCCAGCAGGTCCGGGTCGAGAAGTCCGAGGACGGCGCGGCGCACGCGCGGATCCGCGAACTCGGTCGTGCGGCCGTTGAGGGTCAGTTCCAGGACGCGGGGCTGGAGTTGAGTGCCGGTGCGCACGTGCGGGATCGCGCCGAGCTGGGCGAGCAGCGCGGAGCCGCCGCCGTGCATCTGCGCGACCTGGGCGTCGCCGGTGCGCATCGACTCGGCGAGCTGTGCGTCGGTTCCGCCGCGCCGCAACAGGATCCGGTCGGGCCGGGCCGGGGTCCCCCAGAACCGGTCGTTGCGTTCGAGCAGGATCTCGCCCCGCCCGCGGTCGACGGACCTGACATGGAACTGCCCACCGGACACCGGGATCGATTCGGCGAGGCTCGTGGCGAATCCACCCGGCGTGTCCTTGACCAGGTGGGCCGGCAGGAGGTGGGTGAACAGTTCCCGCCACGCCGGGTAGGGCTCGCGCAGGGTGACGGTGACGGTCTTGCCGCCGCCGGAGGATCCGACGTCCTCGATGAGGCGGTAGCCCGCGGGATCGACCACGCCGGGCTCGGTGATCATCTGCTGCCACAGGTACCGGAAGTCCTCGGCGGCGATGGGTGCGCTGTCGGACCACTGCGCTTCGTCGCGGACCTGATAGGTGATGGTGAACGGCGCCTGCGAGGTGACGTCGGCCGAGACGAGGACGGACTCGTCGAGCATCCACACGGTGGCACCGGGCCGCGCGGGATCGGGCACGGGCCGGAACGCGCTCGGCAGCACCATCCCGGCAACCGTGTTGCCGACGGGCGACTGGTCGGCGAGCAGGTGCGGATTGAACCCGGCGCCCACGTCGTCGACCGCCACCACGACGGTGTTCAGCTGGGGAACCGGGGCGGGGGTCCGGGTGGGTTCGGTCTGCTCGATCGGCGGCGGCGGATCGGCGGTACACGCCGACAATCCCAGCACCGCGGCGACGGCGGTGATCCCGGCGAACCTGCGCATCCGGCCTCCCTTCCCTGCGGGATGCGGCGGTGGTCCCGGCCGCACCGGGACCACCTCTGCCGCACTACTCGTCCAGTGCCGCGACTACTTGTTGCGAGCCTTCTCCCGCGAGCGGGCGCGGGCCCGGTCGGTGGCCGAGAGGTGCACCTTGCGGACCCGGAGGATCTCCGGGGTGACCTCGACGCACTCGTCGGAGGCGCAGAACTCCATGGCCTCTTCGAGGCTCAGGGTGATCGGCTTGGCGAGGGTTTCCATCACGTCGGCCGTGGAGGAGCGCATGTTGGTGAGCTTCTTCTCGCGGGTGACGTTGATGTCGAGGTCTTCGGCGCGCGGGTTGATGCCCACGACGTGGCCCTCGTAGGTGTCGCTGCCCGGCTCCACGAAGAAGGTGCCGCGGTCGCCGAGCTGGATCATGGCGAACGGCGTGACCGAGCCCGAGCGGTCGGAGACCAGCGAGCCGGTATGCCGTGCGCGGATCTCGCCGGCCCACGGGGCGTAGCCGTGGAAGACGGCGTTGGCGATGCCCGTGCCGCGGGTCTCGGTGAGGAAGTCGGTGCGGAACCCGATGAGGCCGCGCGACGGGACGATGAACTCCATGCGCACCCACCCGGCGGCGTGGTTGGACATCTGCACCATCTTGCCCTTGCGGGCCGCGAGCAGCTGGGTGATCGCGCCGAGGTGTTCCTCGGGGCTGTCGATGGTGAGCTCCTCGTACGGCTCGTGCACCTTGCCGTCGATCTGCCGGGTGACCACCTGCGGCTTGCCGACGGTGAGCTCGAAGCCCTCGCGGCGCATCTGCTCGACGAGGATGGCCAGCGCCAGCTCGCCGCGGCCCTGCACCTCCCACGCGTCGGGGCGGCCGATGTCGAGCACGCGCAACGACACGTTGCCGACCAGCTCCGAGTCGAGCCGGGACTTGACCATGCGCGCGGTCAGCTTGTGACCCTGCACGCGGCCGACGAGCGGCGACGTGTTGGTGCCGATGACCACCGAGATGGCCGGCTCGTCGACCGTGATGCGCGGCAGCGCGACCGGGTTGTCCACGTCGGCGAGGGTGTCGCCGATCATGATGTCCGGGATGCCGGCGACGGCGACGATGTCGCCGGCGACGGCGACGTCACCGGGCCGGCGCTCGACACCGATGGTCTGGAGCAGCTCGGTGATCTTCACGTTCTTCACGCCGTCGGCGTGCATCCACGCGACGGTCTGGCCCTTGCGCAGTTCGCCGTTGTGGATGCGCAGCAGCGCCAGGCGGCCGAGGAACTCGGAGGCGTCGAGGTTGGTGACGTGCGCCTGCAAGGATGCGGCCGGATCGCCCTTGGGGGCGGGGATGTATTTCATGAGCACGTCGAACAGCGCGTCGAGATTCTCGGCGGACGGCGCCTGTCCGTTCTCGGGCTGTTCGGTGGACGCCTTGCCCTCGCGGCCGGAGGCGTACAGGACCGGCAGGTCGAGCAGCTGCTCGGCGGCCTCGGAAGCCTCGTCGTCGAGGTCGGAGGCGAGGTCGAGCAGCAGGTCGTGGGTCTCCTCGACGACCTCGGCGATGCGGGCGTCGGGACGGTCGGTCTTGTTGACCACGAGCAGCACCGGCAGCGACGCGGAGAGCGCCTTGCGCAGCACGAAACGGGTCTGGGGCAGCGGGCCCTCGGACGCATCGACGAGCAGGACCACGCCGTCGACCATGGACAGCCCGCGCTCGACCTCGCCACCGAAGTCGGCGTGACCGGGGGTGTCGATCACGTTGATGACGGTGACGGTGCCGTCGGGGTTGTGCCGGTGCACAGCGGTGTTCTTCGCGAGGATCGTGATGCCCTTCTCGCGCTCGAGGTCACCGGAGTCCATGACCCGGTCGACGAGTTCCGCGCGCTCGGCGAAGGCGCCCGATTGGCGCAGCATGGCGTCGACGAGGGTGGTCTTTCCGTGGTCGACGTGCGCGACGATGGCGACGTTGCGGAAACTGGCGGTGCTCACGCGATGGCTCTCCTGGCTGTTGTCCGGCCACACGGCACTGGACCCAGACGGCACCTCGCCCGTACGGCGTTCTTGCGGTGGCCGCGTCGCGAATGCGAGTCACCTGTTCGCGGCCGTGAACGGCCCGCACAGGCACTGCGGCCTCCAATACAGTACAGGCCGGTCCCGGTGCTCCGCGCGCGCCGACGCCGGATTCACCAGCTCGCGACGCAGAGCGTGACGTTCGCCACGTCGCCCCGCGCCGGCCGGCGCACCCTGCATTCGTCGGCGCACCCTGTATTCGGCGGCCCGGCCATCCAGGTAAGGGCATGCTAACCTTTGGTCCGGAACCCCACCGACGAAAGGCCGGCGACCCGGATGGGCAAGGTGAAGGCGAGCAAGGTCGCGCAGCTCGAGCCCAAGAAGAAGTGCTGCCGCAAGAAGACCCGCTGTGTGCGCTGCCCGGTGGTGGTCATGCGGATGAAGAGACTCGAGCACGAGGGACTGGGCAAGAAGGAGCTCGCGAAGCGCCTGAAGAAGGCCCGCGCCGCCTGACCGGCCGCACCACCGTCAGTCCCGGAGTCGGGCGCGCAGCTCCGGTAGCCACACCCGGTCGTTGGGCACCAGGTCGATCCGTTCCAGCTCGTCGGCGTCCACCCAGCGCAGGGCCGCGTGCTCGAGCGGCCGCGGTTCCCCCGAGACCAGCTCGACGCGGTAGGCGCGCAGCACCCGGCCCCCGCCGAGCGGCACTCCGGCCCCGACCCGTTGTGCGCCGGCGACCTCCACGCCCAGTTCCTCCCGCAGCTCCCGGCGTAGTGCCGCCTCGGCGGACTCCCCCGGCTCCGCCTTGCCGCCGGGCAGTTCCCACAACCCCGCCAGCTCCGGGGGGCCGACCCGCTGCGCCAGCAACAGCCGGCCGTCGCGGAAGATCGCCCCGGCCACCACCTCGTCCGCCCGGCCCGTCGTTGCACTCATGTGCGGCATCGTCCCAGAATGAGACATGGCCGAGTTGCTCTCCGACGCCGACATCGAGGCCGCCCTCGCGGATCTCCCCGCGTGGCAGCGGGACGGGAACGCGATCGTGCGCACCGTCGAGTCCCCTTCGTTCCCCGAGGCCGTCGCGCTGGTGGACCGGGTGGCCGAGGCCGCCGAGGCGGCGAACCACCATCCCGACATCGACATCCGCTGGCGGAAGGTGACGTACTCGCTGTCCACCCATTCCGCCGGCGGGATCACCGCGTCGGACGTGGAACTGGCCCGGACGATCGACGCGCTGGTCCACGGCTGACGGATACGGCCGGAGCGGGGTGCCGCGCCGGGATGCGCCGGGCGAGGATCGTCCACACGTACACCGCGAGCACTCCGAGCACGTTGCACGCACCGGCCCAGGCGAGCACCGCGGGCCGCGAGATGTCCCACATCGAGTCCTGCGCCAGCCCCAGCAGCCACGGCACCCCGACGACGGTGAGCACCGCCCAGACTCCGGCCAGCACGCGCGCGCCCCGCCGGTCCGCGAGCGGGCCGTAGACCAGCCACACCAGCATCGGCAGTACCCATACCCAGTGGTGCATCCAGGAGATCGGCGAGACCAGCAGCCCGAAGAGTTCGACGACGACGATGGTGCCGAGGCGATCGTCCGGGCCGAGGGCACGCCAGGCCGCGAAGGCCAGCGCCGCCGAGACCGCGACGGCCGCCAGCCACAGCGGCCCGGTGCCGACGTCGTGCCCCACGATGCGGCTCAGCGCGCCGCGCAGCGACTGGTTCCAGACCGACCCCACCGGTCCGATCCGCTCGGCGTCGCCGAACAACGTCGTGAAGTAGGTCCGTGCCTGCTCGCCGAGCGCCAGCCAGCTGACGGCGACGGTGACGACGAAGACCGCCGCGGAGAAGAACGCCGCCGACCACCGCCGTCGCGCCACGAGGTACAGACCGGCGACCGCCGGGGTCAGCTTGATGCCGGCGAGCACCCCGACCAGTCCGCCCGAGAGCCACCAGCGGTTGCTGCGGACCGCGACCATCACCCCGAAGGCCAGGAACACGTTGACCTGCCCGTAGTCGAGGGTCGTGCGGATGGGCTCGGTCCAGATACCGACCGCCGTCCATCCGAGCGCGACCGCCGTCCAGTGGGCGCTGTGGGCCGCGGGACCGAACAGCAGCTCGAGGCAGATGCGCAGGATGCCGAACAGGGCGGCGACGGTCAGCAGCTGCCACAGCACTCCGACCACGGGGAACGGGAGGTAGTGCAGGGGGAAGAAGACCAGGGCCGCGAACGGCGGGTAGGTGAAGGGCAGGGAGAACTCGGGCGTGTCCCGGGTGTAGGTGAAGTCGTACAGCTCCCCGCGCAGCAGCGCCGCGGACCCGTCGACGTACACGTGCAGATCCACGAGATTCATGCCGTTGGGGGTGAGGAAGTTCCACGCCAGGCGCACCCCGACGGAGACGGCCAGCAGGGCCGCGCACCACCACAGTCGATGCGGGCGAACCGGATCGGACACTGCGGCGCGGCCTCCCGTCGTCACGTCACCCCGGGGAAGGACCGGGGACTGATGCAGACTATCCGGTCCACGACGGCGGGCCGAACACGATACTCACATCAGTAACAGTTTCATCTACTCTCACAAAAACCACATGCGTCACACGTAGTCTCGAGCGGACACCACTGATCGGAACACGTTATGGCTAGACTCCCGCGAATACAGGCGGCGGCTGTGAGACCGGCCACGGCTTGTACTGATCGGGGGGCCTACATAAAGTGTCTCCCCGAGCCGTCAGCGGCATCGGAGCCCCTCGCTCCGGCGCCGCTTCAACGACAAGGATGGGGAAAAGTGCTTCGAACCCGAGCAACGCGCAGGATGATCACCGCCTGCGCTCTCGCCGCCGCCGCGGCGCTCACCGTGCCCTCGCAGGCGGTCGCGCAACCCGTCGTTCCGGGCCTCCCCGACACGCTTCAGCTGCCGGTCGAGCTCGCGGGCTACCCGCTGCCGGCGGACCTGACGATCGAGTCCCTCATGGGGATGCTGAGCACCCAGGCCGCCGCACCCGAAGAGGTCGAGGCCCTCGCTTCCCTCGCCCCCGCCATCGTCGGCGCGGCAGCCGGGCCGACGGACGTCGCCGACGGCCGGAACCAGCTGCTCGACCAGGCGAAGGAGCTGCTCGCGAACTCGCAGCTGCCCGACTCCGTCAAGGCCCTGCTCCAGCGCGTGATCACCTTCCTCGACGGCAGCGGCGGTGGCGGTCCCGACCTCCCCGACCCGAACGCCGTGCCGATCTCGCAGTTCCTGTACCCGAGCATCGGCAAGGACTGCATCCGCGACGGCGGCGACTCCATCGGCACCGCACTCGCCGTCGCCGGTCCCGCACCGCTCCCGCCGCCGGGCCCGAAGGCCGGCCAGGCCGGGTTCGTGTTCACCGCGCTGGGAACCGCCAAGTTCGCCGCGCAGCAGGCCCAGCCGCTGACGGTGAGCTGGATCAACGTCTCCAACGGCCGCAGCGGCACCGCGACGCTCACCGACGAGGCCCGGATCAACCCCGACGGCCCGACGACGCTCAGCGCGATCGCGGACACCGGCTCCGGCAACGTGGCCGCGGTGATCTCCGGTGGCATCACCACGCAGGCCGAGGGCGCGGCCCCGCGCTCGTGCACCTTCCTGCCGACGATCGGGCTCGTCACGGTCGCCTGATCGATCGTCCGCACCTTGGCCGAGGCCGCCGGGATCGTCCCGGCGGCCTCGGTCGTCCGCACGCTCGTCGTCCGCACGCTTCCCGCGCCGCCCGCTGCGTGGTAGACCGGGACATGGCCGAAACACCCCTCGGGCACACCGTTTCCCGATCGCTGCGCTCCCGCCGCTCCCACCGGTCGATCCTCTCCCTCCGTTCCGAGGGCTCGATCCTGTCCATCGGCTCGGCGTACTCGATCCTGTCCGTCGGCAGCGTCGGGTCGGTGCTGTCGGTCGGTTCGGTGGGGTCGTTCGGTTCGGCCCTGTCGTCGCTGTCGTTCGCCAGCCTCGGCTCGGCGCTGTCGGGACTGTCCCGCTGGTCGCTGCTGTCGTGGCGCGGCGTCCACGACGCCCCCGAGGACCCGCACCCCACGCTCGTCGTCACCGCCGCCGAACCCGACCCCGCCGCGCACTGCCAGAGTTGACCGGGCAGGCGCTGTCCCGTTGAACGGGCCCGTTCTCCCGCGCCGCCGCCACACCTGGTAGATGTCGTACGTCCGGTCGTCGTCGCGGCCCGGCTTCGAGGAGGCGCATGGCGGTCGAGACCCGGATCCCGTCGGTCGGCGAACGTCCGGCACCCCGTGGCCTCGTCGCTGTGCTCTCCCTCTGCGGCATCGTCGTCGCCCTGATGCACACCCTCGTCGTCCCGCTGCTGCCCCAACTGCCGCATCTGCTGGGAACCTCGGTGGAGAGCGCCTCGTGGGCCGTCACCGCCACCCTGCTCGCCTCCGCCGTGATCACCCCGGTCAGCGGCCGGCTCGGCGACATGTTCGGCAAACGCCGGATGCTGCTCGTGTGCCTCGGCACGCTCGTCGTCGGCTCCGCGGTCTGCGCGCTGTCCACCACGCTGTGGCCGATGATCACCGGCCGCGCCCTGCAGGGCGCCGCGAGCGGAGCGATCCCGCTCGGCATCGCGATCCTGCGCGACGAACTGCGCCCGCGCAGACTGCCGGGAGCGATGGCGACCATCAGCGCGACGATGGGAGTCGGCGGAGCCGTCGGCTTCCCCGTCGCCGCGGCCGTCGCGCAGATCGCCCACTGGCACACCCTGTTCTGGTTCTGCGGACTGGTCGGAGTGCTCGCCGCCGCCCTCGTGCTGTGGGTGGTTCCCGAATCCCCCCGGGCGGATCCCGGACGTTTCGACCTGCTCGGTGCGATCGGGCTCGCGGTGGCACTGACGCTGTTCCTCCTCCCCGTGACCAAGGGCAGCACCTGGGGCTGGACGGCGCCCGCGACGCTCGCGATGTTCGCCGGCGCCGCCGCCACCGCCGTCGCCTGGGGCCGGTACGAACTCCGACGGCCGCGACCGCTGGTCGATCTGCGCGTGTCGGGGCGACGTCCGGTGTTGTTCACCAATCTGGCGTCGGTCGCGGTCGGTTTCGCGCTCTACAGCAACAGCCTCGCCTTCCCGCAGTTGTTGATGGCACCGGTCGTCACGGGCTACGGGTTCGGGTTGTCCATGGTCGCGACGGGCCTGGTGCTCGCGCCGAGCGGTCTGGTCATGATGGCGCTGTCGCCGGTGTCGGCGCGGATCACGACGCGGTACGGACCCCGGACGACCCTCGCCGCGGGCGCGGTCGTCGTCTGCCTCGGTTACCTCCTGGCCTACGTCGCCTGCTCGGAGATCTGGCACATCGTGGTCGCCGCCATGATCATCGGTGCCGGTATCGGCCTGGCCTACGCCGCGATGCCGGCGCTGATCATGACCGCGGTGCCGCTGTCGGAGACCGCGGCCGCCAACAGTCTCAACGCGCTCATGCGCTCGGTGGGGACCTCCTCGTCCGCGGCGGTCGTGAGCGTCCTGCTCGCAGCGGACACCCTGAACGTCGGCACCGCCACCGTCCCCGCCCTGGACGCCTTCCGCGCCACGTTCCTGGTGGCGGCCCTGGCCGCCGTCGTGGGCCTGGCCCTGACGGTGGCCGTGCCGCGGTCACGACCCGGCGGCCTCACCCGGCGGTGAGGGACCACTGCCCGTAGTCGGTGCTGAACACGTTGTTGACGTCGATGCCGATACCGTCGATCGTGCCGCCGCCCACCTGGTGCAGGTCGGCCGCGGGATGCACGTAGCCCTCGGCCGTGCCCCAGTCGTGCTGCCAGTAGAACGATCCCAGCCCGGCGTCGCGCGCCCAGGAGATGGTCGGCGCGTTGGCGTACACGCCGGTGTTCCCGGCGCCGAGCACGTCGTGCCAGCCCTGCAGGTACGGCGCGATGAGGTCGGCGAACTGCTGCTCGGACGGGTTGTCGTCGATCGAGGCGTAGATCGGCCGGTCCGCCGGGCCCCCGGCCGCCCGGTGCAGCTCGAGGCCGCGCGTCGCGTGCCGGACCCCGGCGTCGTATCCACCGAGCCAGTCCGCGGTGTCGGCCTTGCCGAACTGGTAGCACGAGACGACCTCGAGATCGCCGGCGACGAGCGCGGCGGCCTCCGACTCGGTCAGCGGCTTGGCCAGCATCCATTCGGCACCCGGCCGCCGGTCCGAGACGTACCGGATGGCCCCGATGTGCCCGGCGGCACGGATCGACGACGGCGACGGCACGGCCGCCGAGTAGTCGACGATCGTGCCGAGCACCTCCCGGCCGTGCGCCACCCCGGGGGCGGCGACGGCCGAGATCCAGGCCGCGCACGAGCCGACGGCCGCATATCGCAACAGTTCCCGACGTGAAACGGCCATCGAACCTCGCTTGGACGAGCGTGCACGGAGGACAGGGTGTCGAGCCTCCGGTATTGCATCACACTCCCGGGTCCCGCGGGGGCACATCGAGATTCGGGGCACATCGAGATTCGGGGCCCAGGGATTCGGGGCCCAGGGCTTCGGCCCGACGACGGGCGGGGCTACCGGCCGCCGAGCTCGGCGAAGAAGGCCGGAACCAGAGCCACGTCCTCGACGGTGCGCACCGTGGTGTGGACCCCGAGACCGTGCTCCTTGAGCAGATCGCACAGCCCGTCGCCGTCGACGAGTTCGATGGGGGGCGCGCCGAGCCGGTGCGCCTCGGAGCGGGCGTCGTCGCCGAACGTGCCGGTGGTGACGAGCAGGCCCTTCTCACCGCGACCGGCCATCGCGGCGCGGAACTCGCGCACCACGTCCGCGCCCGCCCGCTCGGGGCCGCGCAGGAACCGGAAGAACACCGAGAAGCCGAGCAGCGACACCCGCAGCACGCCGGTGCCCTCCACGTCGACGTCGTTGTCGGAGCCGGTGTCGAGATGGCCACCGTGCGGCGGGACGGAGACGGTGGTGAATCCGGCGGCGCGGAGCACCGCGACGGCGAGCCGCTCGAACCCCTCGTCGGGGAGCTCGGCGACGGCGGCGAGCACGGGTTCGCGCCACAGCTCGGGATCCTCGGGGGCCGCCGTGAGAGGCACCACCTGCGCCCGCGACGACGCGTTGCGCACGAGTCGTTTGCGTCGCTTCTCCGCGGTGTAGGCCACCTGGAGCGGCTTGATCTCCGATTCCTGCACCGCGCGACCGCGGTCCGTGACGCTCCACACCCCGCGCCGGGTGTTGGCCAGCAGACCCATGCCCTTGAGATAGGTACGCGCCCAGCCGATCCGGTACTCGATCTCGGTGACCGGGCCGTCACCGTGCGGTACGGACCGCGCGGCCTCGGACAGACGCTCGCGCGCGACGACGGCCTTCTCGAGTTCCTCGATCGACGCCGAGCCGCCGAGCCCGATCAGCGCCTGCAGGGTGGGCCACAGCAGATCCGTGTACGGCGGTAGCGCCACCTCGCGGCCGGACGGGTCTTCGACGGGGTTACCGATCACGTTCCGGCGCTGCACACCTTCCCCTATCGTTTCGGCCCTGCTCGCCGCGGCTGTCCGGTCCCGCCACGACGCGCATTTCACCCTAGCCGATGACCGCGGAAGCGAGGGCGGCCGCACTCCTCGTGTCCGGGCGAGGCCGGACCGGGACGGCGCCGCTCGCTACCGTGGGACGGATGGGATTCACGCGCGCCGAACTCGAACGCTGCCGTGACGCGGTGGTGCCCGACCTGATCGGGCCGGGCTGCCGGCTGCTGTTCGTGGGCATCAATCCGGGACTGTGGACGGCCGCGACGGGTGCGCACTTCGCCCGGCCCGGGAACCGCTTCTACCCGGCCCTGCTGCGGGCCGGCATCCTGCTCCGGCCCGTCGACCCCACCTCCGGTATGAGCGAGGACGACAAGGCACACCTGCTCGAGCGCGGCGTCGGGATCACCAATCTCGCCCCCCGCGCCACCGCCCGCGCGGACGAACTCACGGCAGACGAGCTGCGGACCGGGGCCGCGCGACTGGCCGGGGTGGTGGCGCAGCACCGGCCGCGGGTGGTGGCCGTCGCCGGCATCACGGCGTACCGGTCGGCGTTCGGGCAGCGCAAGGCGGCCGCGGGGTTGCAGGAGGCGACGATCGGCGGGGTGCCGGTATGGGTGGTGCCGAATCCGAGTGGCCTCAACGCCCACGAGACGGTCGACACCCTCGCCGAGGCGTATGCGGCGCCGGCCCGCGCGGCCGGGATCCTGCCCTGAGCCGGTAGGTCCGGGCCGCTCAGCGGTGCCCCACCTTGGTGAGATAGTCGCGCGCCCGGTAGCCCGGCGGGACACCCTCGACGAGGATGGCCGAACTGTCGGAGTGCTCGGTGCGCAGCGGCAGGATCTCCTGGTAGGCCGGCGACCGGTACCAGGCGCGGGCCTGCTCGATGTCGGGGAACTCGATGATCACGACGTGGCCGGGCCAGGGTCCCTCGTGGACCTCGGGTTCGACGCCGTGGACGAGGAACCTGCCCCCGTACGGCGTGAAGGTGTCGTCGATCTCCTCGATGTAGCGGACGATCTCGGGGCCGAAGTCGACGGAGCGCAGATGGGCGATCGCGTAGGCAGTCATGGGGTCCTCCGGGTCGGTCGGTGGCGGCGGCGTGCCGCACACCGACGAGAGTGCCGGGCCGCGGTGCCCGAATCGATTACCCGGCAGGTAATGGCCGTCGTTCCCTTCCGCGCCTACCGTGACTTCCATGACCACCGTGCACGAGGAACCCGTCGGAGCACTGCTGCGGCACTGGCGTGAGCGTCGCGGCCTGAGCCAGCTCGCCCTCGCCAACCGGGCGCAGGTCTCGGCGCGGCACGTGAGTTTCCTCGAGACGGGCCGGTCCCGGCCGACGCGCGTCATGCTGCTGCGCCTGGCCGATCAGCTCGACATCCCGCTTCGGGAGCGCAACTCGCTGCTGCTCGCGGCGGGTCTGGCGCCCGCGTACCCGGAGCACCGTCTCGGGGACGTGCCGATGGCCGCGGTGGCCGATGCGATCGAGCGGATCCTGCGGTCGCACCGCCCGTATCCCGCGCTGGTGGTGGACCGGCACTGGACGATGGTCGACGCCAACGACGCCGTCATGGGCTTGCTGGGCGGATGCGACCCGCGGCTGCTCGAGCCCCCGGTGAACGTGCTGCGGGTGACGCTGCACCCGGACGGGATGGCGCCGCGCATCGTCAATCACGGCCAGTGGCGGGCGCACCTGCTGACCCGACTGCGACATCAGCTCGCCGCGACGGGCGACCCGGTGCTGCGCCGGCTGCACGCCGAACTGGCCGACTACCCCTGCGACGACGGGCACGACGCCGAGCTCGATCCGACCGGCGCCCACGCCCTGGTGGTGCCGCTGCGGCTGCGCACCGACGACGGCGAGCTGTCCCTGCTGAGCACGACGACGCTGTTCGGCACGCCGTTGGATGTCACCGTCGCGGAACTGGCGATCGAGGCGTTCTACCCGGCCGACGAGGCCACCCGACGGGTGCTGGGAGGCCGATGATCCGGATCGGCGAACCGGTGCCGCACGGGCACTGTCGGGAGTAACGTCCGCCCCGAGACCTGTCCCGTCCCACACCGGAGGCATCGATCATGAGCAGGACGAAGTGGTGGGTACTCGAGGGCCCGGACAGCGGGTTCTCCCTCGAGGAGCGAGCGACGGGAGACCTCGTCCTCGTCAATACGCAGACCTCGGAGGAACACACCCTGCACGGCTACGTGTGGAAGCACGCCCCGCACTTCGGGGTGCAGATCATGGGCGAGGGCCCGCCGCCGTACGGCAAGTGGGTGGAGAACCCCGAGGAGTGAGCACCGCCGGTCACGGGACGCGGCGCAGCGGCCGCCGCTCCCCCGTCGTGGTGTCGATCAGCGCCGCGCCGGACACGACCGTCTCGAGGGGCAGCACGTCGTAGACGACCGCGGCCACCCGCGGCAGGTCCTCCAGCCGGGCTCGGGGGCTGAGGGTCAGATGCGGGGTCCATACGCCCGGCCGGTAGTGCTTGTGCAGGTCCGCGCCGACGGCGGTGACGGTGTCCACCACGCGCTGCTGACGGCGCAGGAGGTCGGCGGTGGGTGCCGGCGAGAGCCAGACCCGTCCGCGCCGGAAGGCCCCCAGCGCGTCGGAGTAGAGGGTCAGCGGTCCACCGTCGGGGAGCGTCGCGAGCGCGGCCGTCACGTCCTCGACGTCGTAGCTGCGCAACACCGCGTACGACAGGTGCGGCACGTGCCGGCCGTGGGTATGGGTGAGCAGCGTCGGCACCCCGAGGTCTTCGAGCCGGGCCCACAGTTGCTGCAGGGCGCGCCGGGCGGCGGCGTCGAAGACCAGGCAGACCGCGAGTGCCATCAGCGCACGGTACCGCGGGCGCCGGCGGGCCGGCGGCCGGTTCGGGCGGTCAGTTCAGGGTGGCGTGCCAGACCAGCGCCGCGGCCAGCGCCCCGGCACCGTTGAGGGACCAGTGCAGGGCGATCGGGGCGATCAGGCTTCCGCTGCGGCGGCGCAGCCAGGTGAAGACGAACCCGGCAGCGGCGGTGGCCAGGACCGCTCCGGCGATGCCCAGCACCTGCCCCCACAGGCCGCCGCCGAGGATGCCGCTCAGGCCGCGATTGCCGTTCGTGAGCCCGAGGGACGAGGCGATGTGCCACAGGCCGAACAGCAGCGACCCGGCGGCGAACACTCCGCGCGCACCGGAGACGCGTTCGAGCGTGCCGTGCAGCACGCCGCGGAACGCGAGTTCCTCGGGGATGACCGTCTGCAGTGGAATCACGATCATCGAGGCGAGGAGCGCGCCGGAGATCGTGGCGTAGCGGTCCGACAGGAAGAACTGCCGCGTGAGCGGCAACGCCACCCCCACGGCGATCACGGCCAGCACGACCCCGACGGCGGCCAGGGCGTAGAGGGAACCCGAGCGCCAGTGGCGCGGCGAGAGCCCGAGTTCGGACCAGCGCATGCCACGACGGCGCATCAGCGCGACGAGCACCAGCGCCGCAGCGGGCACCGTCGCGATGCTGGCCCACACGGTGGTGAAGTGCGCGATCAGGTTGGTGGCGACGAGGACGATCACCACGACGGCGACGTCGAACCAGGCATGGAAGCCGCGGAGCGATCCGCGGTGGGCAGGTGCCGTCGTCGGCAGGGTCTCCGCAGTCATGTGTTCTCGAACCCCCGCTGTCGGGTCTGTCGGAACCGATCGAGTACCCGTTCCTGCACTGTACGAACCATCCGTACCAGTGTACGGATTCCGTGCCGGAGCGACCGTGACCGGCGGCACACCGGCGACCGATTTTGGCAGTGATGCAGGTCACGATGGGTGCGGAGGCGGTCTGCGTCACACGCCCCGGCGTCGGAGCGTCCCGTTGCCGGGACTAACCTTGTCCCGAACATCAGCCCCGCTGTCCAGGACAGTTCAGGAGAAGAAATGGCCGACTTCCTCTACGAGGACCTGCTGCCGATCGGGGAAGACCCCACCGAGTACCGGCTGCTGACCACCGAGGGGGTGTCGACCGTCGAAGGCCCGGGCGGCCGCACCTTCCTGCAGGTCGAGCCCGAGGCGCTGCGCCTGCTCACCGAGACCGCGCTGCACGACATCCAGCACTATCTGCGGGCGGATCACCTGAAGCAGCTCGCGAGCATCCTCGACGACCCGGAGGCGTCGGACAACGACAAGTTCGTCGCCCTGGACCTCCTGAAGAACGCCCACATCGCCGCCGCCGGAGTGCTGCCGATGTGCCAGGACACCGGAACCGCGATCGTCATGGGCAAGCGCGGCCAGCACGTCCTCACCCCCGGCGACGACGAGGAAGCGATCGCCCGCGGCGTGTACGACGCCTACACCCGGCTCAACCTGCGGTACTCGCAGAACGCTCCCCTCACCATGTGGGAGGAGAAGAACACCGGCTCGAACCTGCCGGCGCAGATCGAGCTCTATGCCGACACCGCGGCCGGCCACGAGAACGCCTACAAGTTCCTGTTCATGGCCAAGGGTGGTGGTTCGGCCAACAAGTCGTACCTGTACCAGGAGACGAAGGCGATCCTGAACCCGGACTCGATGATGCAGTTCCTCGAGGCCAAGATCCGCTCGCTCGGCACGGCCGCGTGCCCCCCGTACCACCTCGCCATCGTGGTGGGCGGGACCTCCGCCGAGTTCGCCCTCAAGACCGCGAAGTACGCCTCGGCCCACTACCTCGACGAGCTGCCCACCGAGGGTGCGATCACCGGCCGCGGCTTCCGCGACCTCGAACTCGAGAAGAAGGTCTTCGAGCTGACGCAGAAGATCGGCATCGGTGCGCAGTTCGGCGGCAAGTACTTCTGCCACGACGTGCGCGTGATCCGGCTGCCGCGGCACGGCGCGTCGCTGCCGGTGGCGCTGGCGGTGTCCTGCTCGGCCGACCGGCAGGCGAAGGCCAAGATCACCCCGGAGGGGGTGTTCCTCGAGCAGCTCGAGTTCGATCCGGGCCGCTTCCTGCCCGAGATCACCGACGCGCAGCTCGACGCCGAGACCGAGGGCGTGTCGGGCACCGGCAAGGGCGCCGCGGTGAAGATCGACCTGACGCGGCCGATGCCGGAGATCCTCGCCGAACTGTCCAAGCATCCCGTCAAGACCCGGCTGTCCCTCACGGGCCCGCTCGTCGTCGCCCGCGACATCGCGCACGCGAAGATCAAGGAACGTCTGGACGCGGGCGAGGGCATGCCGCAGTACCTGAAGGACCACCCCGTGTACTACGCCGGCCCGGCCAAGACGCCGGACGGCATGGCCTCCGGTTCGTTCGGTCCCACCACCGCGGGCCGGATGGACTCCTATGTCGAGCAGTTCCAGGCCGCGGGCGGTTCGATGGTCATGCTCGCCAAGGGCAACCGCTCGCAGCAGGTCACCGACGCCTGCAAGAACCACGGCGGTTTCTATCTCGGCTCCATCGGGGGACCCGCCGCGCGCCTCGCCCTGGACTGCATCAAGAAGGTCGAGGTTCTCGAGTACCCGGAACTGGGTATGGAAGCAGTGTGGAAGATCGAGGTCGAGGACTTCCCGGCGTTCATCGTCGTCGACGACAAGGGCAACGACTTCTTCGCCGGCACCGGCGAGGTCACCCTGACGATCGGCAAGCGCCCCGGGCTGTGACAGGCGGCTGCGCCGCCGGTGCGTCCTTTGGGCGGTCCCAGCAGCCCAAAGGACGCACCGGGGCGCGGCGACAGGGGCGGCACCGACCAGGGGCCGAGCCGGTGCCCTACCCGGCGCCGTATGTGCCGGATCCGACGCTGCCCCCGGCGTGGATCGTCGACATCGACGGCACGCTCGCCCACATGAGCGACCGCAGCCCCTACCACTGGCACCGCGTGGGCGAGGACTCGCTCTCCCCCGCCGTGATGGCCGCGGTGACGGCGTTCGCCGCCTCGCCGGAGAAGCCGGCGATCGTGCTCGTCTCCGGGCGCGACGGGGTGTGCCGGCCCGAGACCGAGCAGTGGCTGGCCGAGCATCGGGTGCCCTACACCGAACTGCACATGCGCACGCCCGGCGACAGTCGCAAGGACTCCATCGTCAAGGCCGAGCTGTTCGACCGGTTCGTCCGGCACCGGTACCGGGTCGTCGCCGTCCTCGACGATCGTGACCAGGTGGTGCGGATGTGGCGGCGGATGGGACTGGTGTGTTTCCAGGTGGCCGAGGGCGACTTCTGACGCGGTCCGTCAGGACTTCGGCGGGCCGGCTTCCGGTTCGTCGGTGGGGGGATACCGAAGCAGCGTCTGCTGCAACCGTGCCCACTGGTGGGCCAGCCCCTGCAGGGGCGCCAGCGACTTCTCGACCACCTCCAACTGACGGTCGAACGCCGACAGTTGCGCCTGCAGCGCCTGCACCGACTTCCGCTGCGCGTGCAGCTGCTCGACGAGGGCGTCGAACTCGGTGAAGACGGGCGGGGCCAGCTCCATCACCTCCCGGAGCGACGCGAGCATCCGGTCGGCAGGCCTGGACAGGGGGTCGGGAATCGACCCGAGGGCGTCGCTCCCGATCGACGCGACCTCGTCGGCCACCGCGCGGGTTCTCTCGAGCAACTCCTCCATCGCGGACCCGAGCAGTCCGAATCGACGCGTCTCGCCGTCCTCCGCCATCGTTACCCCTCTCCGCCATCACTACGGTTCGGTCCCGAACCGATCATGCACCCCGGGACGCGACCCGGCAGCCGAACATCGTAGGGGCGCCCTCAGGCAGCGCGGGCGTCGGTGCGCGAGAGGACGGCGGGCGCCTGAGCGACGAGACCCTGCAGGAACCGGACGATGGTGTCGGGCGAGGGATCGGCGGCCGGGGTCAGCATCGCGCACAGCCGCCGGTAGCTGTCGGTGTCGAGTTCGGGCTGCGCCCGGAACTGGGCCGTGAGTGGGACAGTGAACACGACTGTCCGGTCCTGCGAGCGGATTTCGAGCGTCGGCCCACCCACGGACGCGATCAGCCGGACCTCGAACCGGTTCGCGCCCGTGGTGTGCACGAAGCCCACGGCGCGCACGTTGGCGCGGGCCATCTGCCGGTACAGCGGCCGCAACCCGCCGAGGACCATCGACGGCAGCGCGACGGCACGGGAATCGACGGCATACATGAGCGCACTTCCTTTCGTTCCGGGCGCCGCAGCACGACACTCCGGGATGTTATCTGGAATCATTCCAAAATATCTGCCGGAGGGCAACGCCCGTCGTCACCACTGCGCGCCGGCCACCTGCTCGACCGTCGCGTCGAGCCGGTTCCACACGTTGATCAGCGAGATCTGCAGGATCAGCGCCGCCAGTTGCGGCTCGTCGTAGTGGCGGGCGGCCTCGTCCCAGACGTCGTCGGGCACCGGGTCGGGCCGGTCCGCGAGCCGGGTCACCGCCTCCGTCAGCGCCAGGGCCGCCCGCTCGCCATCGGTGAAGTACGGCGCCTCGCGCCACGCCGCCACCGCGAACAGCCGTTTGTCGGTCTCCCCGTCCTTCTTGGCCAGCCGCGGGTGCATGTCCACACAGACGCTGCATCCGTTGATCTGGCTTGCCCGCAGATGCACGAGGTGGGTGGTGCGCGCCGGCAGTCCGCCACCGTCGGCGGCGTTCCCCAGTGCCTGCAACGCCGTCACCGCGTCGGGCAGAACAAGCGCGGGATTCGTCATTCGAGCCTTCATGATCGTCTCCTTGTCACATCCGGGGTCGTGCGTTCGTCACAGCCATGACGGATCCCGACGACAGAATGTGACGACATGAGCGACGGAAACTTCTCGGCCCACCCCGGCGGCGCCTTCCCCGCCGAACAGTTCGAGGCACATCGGGACCGTCTGCGGGCAGTGGCCTTCCGCATGCTCGGCTCGGCGAGCGAGGCCGACGACGCCGTGCAGGAGGCCTGGCTGCGTCTGCACCGCTCCGGCACCGACGAGGTCGCCAACCTGGGAGGCTGGCTGACGACGGTGGTGAGCCGGGTGTGCCTGGACATGCTGCGCTCGCGGGGCTCGCGCCGGGAGATCCCCCTCGATCAGCCCGATCGTCCCGGACCTCGGTCGACGGACCCGCGCGACGTTCCGGAAAGCGCTGCACTGCTGGCCGATTCGGTCGGGGTGGCATTGCTCGTCGTGCTCGACACCCTCGCCCCGGCCGAACGCCTTGCGTTCGTGCTGCACGACCTGTTCGCCGTCCCCTTCGACGAGATCGCCCCGATCGTGGAACGCTCCCCCGCCGCCACCCGCCAGCTCGCGAGCCGAGCGCGGCGGCGCATCCAGGGCGCGACCGCTCCACGGGCCGACCTGATGCGCCGCCGTCGCCTCGTCGATGCGTTCCTCGCCGCGTCGCGGGAGGGGCGGTTCGACGACCTGCTGGCCCTGCTCGATCCGGGTGTGATCCTCCGCGCGGACGACATCGCCGTGGCGACGGCCCGTGCCGGCGCGGCTCACGGCGCACCGGCGCTCGCGCGCGAGCTTCACGGCCCCCACAGCGTCGCAGAGGTTTTCGACGGCCGCGCCCAGGCCGCCCGGGCAGTGCTCGTCGACGGAATGCCCGGCGCCGCATGGGCGCCGGGCGGCCGTCCGCGCACGGTGTTCGCCTTCACGATCGAGGACGACGCGATCGTCGAGATCGAGGTGGTGTCGGATCCCGAGCAGCTCGCGGCGCTCGAGGTGACGTTCCCGGACGCCGGCTGACACGCGGGTGCGCACCTCTCGTCGTGGCACGCCGGAAGACGGTGCAGGAGGTGCGCACCCGCCAGGACTCAGACCGGGGAGCCGGACACCGCGCGGGAGTGATCGATGTCGTCCGGGATCGTCTGCTCCGCGGCGAGCACCTCGGGGTCCTCGACAGGAGCGCCCGGGCCGAAGTGCGAGAACTTCTCGATGTGCTGATCGAGTGCGAGCGGGTTCGGGGTGCCGTAGGTGAAGTAGGTTTCCCACGGCAGCTTGGCCCCACCGACCGCGAGGCCGGTGTCGATGTCGGCCATCTGCCACGTCTTCGTCTCGGCGTCCGGATCGAGATGCAGGTAACCGGCCTCGCCGAACAGCTCGACGCGGTTGCCGCCGGGCTCGAACACGTAGAGGAACTGCCCCTGCGTGATGCCGTGCTTGTCGGGACCTGCCTCGATCTGAATGTCGTAGTCCCGGAACATCTCGACCGCGTCTGCGAGGTGCTGGCCGGTGCCGTAGTAGAACGCGAGGTGGTGGAGCTTGCCGTGTCCGCCGGTCATGTCACGCATGCAGGCGACCTCGTGACCGAGCAGGTTCGAACTCATCCAGGCGCCGATCTCCACGCCGCCGTCCACCACGCGTTCGGTCGTGCGGAATCCGAGGTGCCGCTCGAACGAGTCCTTCACCGCGGTCACGTCGGAGGACATGAGGTTCAGGTGATCGATCCGCTTGACCGGAATACCCTGGAGCGGCTTCTTCGACGGACGCGACAGGATCTTGCTCTGCAGCTCCTGCGGGGCGACGTACTTCTCGACCTCCCACAGCAACTGCAGGTTGTGGCCGTCCGGGGACTGGAATTCGAAGGTCTTTCCGTAGCCGAACTGATCCTCGCTCCATTTGCCCTCCACGTTGCCCTGCTTCAGGGACGCGACGCGGCGTTCGAGAGCTTCCGACGAGCTGGCGCGCAGCGCAGCATGGCCCATGCCGGGCTCCTGAGCCTCGGTGACCTTCAGGCTCCACTGGTAGGGATCCTCGTACCCGCGCAGGTAGACGGACTGTCCTTCCCGGTGCGTGACGTACATGCCGAGGAACTTCGTGAAGAAGTCGAGGGTTTCCTGAGGCCTCGGGGTGAACAGCTCCGCGCGGGCGAGGTGCGCGATGTCGAAACGGGCGGTCGTGTCCGTCATGATCTCTCCTGATCTGCGCTGGCCGGCGAGGATACCGGCTGTGCTCTTCGTCACGAGCGTGCGCGCACCTCGAGTCCGCTGTGCACGTCGTTCGGAATAGCCGAATCGCCACTCGGGGCATCGGTCCCGCGTTCGAGACCTCCGGACGAGGGGCCGACAAGGGGACCTTCCGCCCTAGCGTGGTCCGCATCACCCCCGAGTTGAGGGAAGGCCCCACAGATGAGTCGTTTGAAAGCCGCGATCGTCGGTTCCGGGAACATCGGCACGGATCTGATGTACAAGCTGCTGCGGTCCGAGCATGTCGAGCCGGTGTACATGGTGGGCATCGACCCGTCCAGCGAGGGACTCGAACGGGCCCGGCAGGCGGGCCTGGAAGCGTCCGCCGAGGGCGTGGACTGGCTGCTGAGCCGCCCCGAACTCCCTGACGTCGTGTTCGAGGCCACCTCGGCAAAGGTGCACGCCGCAACGGCGCCCCGCTACGCGGAGGCGGGAATCAAGGCGATCGACCTGACGCCCGCGTCGGTGGGCCCGTACGTCGTGCCGGCCGTCAACCTCACCGAGCACCTGGACGCGCCGAACGTGAACATGGTCAGCTGCGCCGGGCAGGCCACCATCCCGATCCTGTACGCGATCAACGAGGTCGCCGACGCCTCGTACGGCGAGATCGTGGCGGCCATCGCGTCGAAGAGCGCGGGCCCCGGCACCCGTCAGAACCTCAGCGAATTCAGCGAGAAGACCGGCCGGGCACTCGCGCAGGTCGCCGGCGCGGACCGCGCCAAGGCCATCTCGGTGATCAACCCGGCCGAACCGCCGATGAACATGCGCGACACCGTCTACGCCAAGGTCCGCAACCCCGACCCGGACGCGATCGAACGCGCCGTGATCGACATGGTCGCCAGGGTGCAGCAGTACGTCCCCGGTTACACCCTGCGGCTCGTCGACGTCGACGGCGACCTCGTCACCGTCATGCTCGAGGTCGTCGGCGCCGGCGACTTCCTGCCCACCTACGCCGGAAACCTCGACATCATCACCGCCGCCGCCGTACAGGTCGCCGACGTCCTGGCGCAGCGCAACCTCGTCCAGGGAGCAGCCCAGTGAGCACCACCGACACCACCCCCCACACCGGGCGCCGCAAGGTCACCCTCGTCGACACCACCCTGCGCGACGGCATGTCGTCGGTCTCGCACCGATTCACCCCCGAGAATGTTGCCGACATCGCCCGCGGCCTCGACCGGGCCGGCATCCCCACCATCGAGGTGGCCCACGGCATCGGCCTCGGCGCCTCCTCGATCCAGTACGGCTTCGCCGCCGCCACCGACCCCGAGTACGTACGCGCCGCCGTCAATGCCGTCGACAATGCGGACATCGCAGTGCTGTACGTCCCGGGCATCGCCACCCTCGCCGAACTGAAGTCCGCGATCGACGCCGGCATCAAGACCGTGCGCGTCGCGGTGCACTGCACCGAGGCCGACTGCGCCCAGCAGCCCGTCGAGTGGGCCAAGGAGCAGGGCCTGAACGTGATGACGTTCCTGATGATGAGCCACAAACTCGACCCGGAGCCGCTCGCCGAGCAGGCCGCCAAGCTCGACTCCTACGGCGCCGATGTCGTCTACGTGGTCGACTCCGCCGGCGCGATGGTGCCCCGGCACGCCGGTGAGCGCGTCGCGGCCCTGCGACAGGCGATCTCCGCCGACATCGGTTTCCACGCCCACAACAATCTCGGAGTGGGCATCGCCAACGCGCTCACCGCCGCCGAGAACGGCGCGACGTTCATCGACGGGTCTCTGCGCGGGCTCGGCGCCAGCGCCGGCAACGCCCAGACCGAGGTGCTCGCCGCCGCGTTCGAGCGGGCCGGCTGGGATACCGCCGTCGACCTGTTCCCGCTGATCGACACCGCCGAGCACGTCGTCGCGCCGCTGATGACCGACCCGCAGATCATCGACGAGACCGCGCTGATCCTCGGCTACGCCGGGGTGTACTCGACCTTCTTCCACCCCACCAAGCGGGCCGCGAAGAAGTTCGGCATCTCCACCCGCGAGATCCTGCTCGAACTCGGGCGCCGCGGCGTCATCGGCGGCCAGGAGGACATGATCGTCGACGTCGCCTCCGAACTGGCCGGCCGCACCTACGAGCTCCCGGCCCGCGCCGGAGTCTGACACAGGGAGACTGCCATGACACAGACCCAGAACCCGCCATCGGTCACGCAGGTCCGTCACCTGATCGGCGGCGAATGGAAGCAGGCGTCGGACGGGGCCACCTTCGAATCCCGCGACCCGCACGACGGTGCGCTACTCGGGATCGTACCCGCGGGCACGGCCGAGGACGGTGCCGCGGCGATCACCGCCGCCCGCAGTGCGTTCGACGACGGCCCGTGGCCGCTGCTGTCCCCGAAGGAGCGCGCGAAGATCCTGCACGCGGTCGCCGACACGGTCGACGCCCACCGAGAGGAACTCGCCCTGCTCGAGACCCGCGACGGCGGCAAGAGCATCAATCAGTCCCTGCACGCCGAGATCCCGCGGGTGGCACACAATCTGCGCTTCTTCGCCGACTACGTCGCGATGGCCGCGAACGAGGCATACCCGGACGGGGACCTGCTGTCGTACGTGCTCTACCCACCGGCCGGTGTCGTCTCGGCGATCAGCCCGTGGAACGCGCCGCTGATGCTCGCCACGTGGAAGATCGCTCCCGCCTTGGCATTCGGAAATACCGCTGTCCTCAAGCCCGCGCCGCAGACCCCGCTGACCGCGCACCGCTTCGCCGAGCTCGCCCTCGAGGCCGGGCTGCCCGAGGGGGTGCTCAACGTCGTGCACGGGTTCGGCGGTGAGGCCGTCGCCGGGCCGCTGACCTCGGATCCGCGGGTGGATCGGATCACCTTCACCGGCTCGAGCGCCACGGGCGTGAAGATCCTGCAGGCCGCCGCGGCCCATCACACCCCGGTCTCGGCGGAGATGGGCGGCAAGTCCGCGAACATCGTCTTCGCCGACGCCGACCTCGACGTCGCCGTGCCGATGGCGATCCGGGCGATCTTCGGCGGCAACGGGCAGGTGTGTCTGGCCGGTTCCCGCCTTCTGGTGCACAACAGCATCATGGACGAGTTCCTCGCCCGGTTCACCGAGGAGGCGGACAAGCTCACCGTCGGCGACCCGAAGGACCCGGCCAACTTCCTGGGCCCGCTCATCGAGCAGCGCCACCTCGACAAGGTGCACGGCTACGTCGAACTCGCCCAGGAGGAAGGCGGCAAGGTCGTCACCGGTGGTGCCCGCCTGACCGACGACGCCCGCGCCGCCGGGTTCTACTACCCGCCCACCGTCGTCACCGGGCTGACAAACGACTCCCGCACCGCACGGGAGGAGATCTTCGGCCCGGTCGAGACCGTCCTCGGATTCGATACCGAGGAGGAAGCGCTGCGCATCGCCAACGACTCCCCCTACGGTCTCGCCGGAATGCTGTTCACCCAGAACCTCGACCGCGCCCACCGGATGGCCGCCCGCTGGAAGGCCGGCACCGTGTGGATCAACTGCTTCTTCGAGCGCGACCTGCGCCTGCCGTTCGGTGGCGAGGGCGCCAGCGGCCTGGGACGCGAGGGCGGGCAGTACTCCCGCGACTTCTTCACCGAGCCGCGGGCAGTCACCCTCCGGCTGCGCGGCTGAAACGGAGCAACGGATACGCACGCCGAATCGGAATCCGCCCACGACCATGTCTGGGCGAGTTCCGATTTCGCGTCTCGATTGCGGCCACACCCACGAATCAAGGAGCACAGACATGGCCTCACCCGCACTGTGCGTCGTCGTCGGCGCAACCGGCGCGATGGGCACCGAGTTCACCCGGCGCCTGGTCCGGCGCGGGATGCGCGTCGTCGCGGTCGCCCGAAATGCCGAGGACCTCGACAAGCTCGCGACCGAGGGCGATCTGATCGTTCCGTGTGTCGCCGACATCGCCGACGACAGTGCCATCGGCGCGATCGCCGCCCGTCTCGACGCGCCCGTGCGCCTGGCCGTGTTCGCGGCCGGGCTGCCGGTGCGCGGCTCGGCCGACACCATCGCACCGGGGGACCTCGCGGTAGGCGCGAATATCAAGGTGGGCGGACTGGTGCGGCTGCTGCACGCCGTCCGGGACCACCTCGTACCGGGCTCGCGTTTCGTGACGATCGCCGGTTCGCTCGGACTCGAACCCGGCCCGCTCGACGCCGGGCCGGGGACGGTGAACGCCGCAGTCTTCAATCTCATGCGCCAGCTCAGCGCACTCTACGGCCCGAGCGGCGTCACCACCCACACCATCGCACCGGGACCCGTCGACACTCCACGGCTGCGGAAGTTCGTCGAGACCGAGGCCGCCGAGACCGGGCGCGACCCCGGCGAGATCTGGGATCGCTATCGCGCCGCGACCACGCTCGGCCGCCTACCGACGCTCGACGAGATCGGCTGGACTCTGGAGATGCTCCTCGCTCCCGAGGCCGCCGTGCTGCACGGAAGCGTCCTCAACGTCGACGGCGGGACCCGGCACGGAGTCCAGTAATCCTGTACCCCGAAGCGTCACGAAGGAGCATCCATGCCCGTTGCACACTTCCACCTCGTCGACGGCGCCTACACCGCCGGGCAACGACGTCGTCTGCTCGCCGACGCGAGTCGCTGTTATGCGGAGGTCCTCGACTCCCCGATCGAGCGGGTGCGGGCGTTCGTCGTCCGGTACGACCCCGACGACGTCGCGACGTCCGGCACGGTGATCGCCGACGGCGGCACCCCGGCCCCCTACTTCACCGCGATCGTCCTGGCCGGACGCCCCATCGCGCAGCGGCAGGAGCTGGCAGCGCGTTTCACCGATCTGATCGTCGAGATTCTCGGGGCGCCGAGGGAGTCGGTGCGTGGCCGGATCGTGGAGGCGGACCCAGTGAACTGGTTCATCGCAGGCGACCCCGCCGCCGCCGCCCGCGCCGACGAGGTCGCGGCACGGGCGGCAACCACACAGCGGGCGCGCTGATCGCCGGCACCTGAGCGAATGTGCCGTCACGTCGGTCTACCCGACACCACGGCACATTCGCTCGGGCGTCCGCCGCGGAGCACTCGCGGCGTCTCCTCCATCCCGCGAGCCACCACGTCCACTTCGGGACACACGACACTGTCGCCGACGACGGTGATCGTGAACCGCCCCGCGTACGAGAACGCGCCCGCACCGAGGCTGGTGTTGCCCACCGGAAGCCGAACGATCATCTGACCGAGCAGGCTTCCGCGGGCCGGCCCCGACTGCTGCCCGTGCAGTGAGACGGGGACGACCGCCCGCAGCACGACGTCGTCGGCCGGTTCGCCCCGGCGACACAGCAGTTCGCGCAAGCCCCCCGGCGAAGACCGAGAGCAGCACATCGTCGATCTTCTCCTCGTGCCGAGGCGGCGCGGGCGTCAGCGGCACGTCCGGGGCGGCGTCGAGGAGCACGCCGAGCATCGCCACCCCCGCCGGGCCGTCGGCGATCACATGGTGGACCCGCAGGTAGACCGCATGTGAATGCTCTCCGAGCCCCGGGATCACCCACAGCTCCCACAGCGGCCGTGACCGGTCGAGCGGGCGCCGCCGGATCGATTCGACCACCGGGAACAACTCCCCGCCCCGTCCCGCTGCGACCGCCCGGATGCGCCCACCTGGCGTCGCGTCCCTCCAGCGAACCAGATGTCCGCAGACAGGGCACGGAGGGATTCCGTCGGATACGCGGGAGGGTGGCCGCGACACCCGCCGCGGCCACCCCCGCTCTACCTCGATCAGAAGCCCCAGGGGTCGTCCCTGCCCTGCAACTCGAGCGACCGGAAACTGCCGGTGTAGAACACCAGGGGGTGCCCGTCGTCGTACCAGAGCTGCTCCACCCGGCCCACGTGCAGCGTGTGGTCACCCGCGGGATGGGAGTCGACCACCGTGCACGCGAGGTGCACCAGCGCGCCCTCGAGGAGGGGCACTTCCTTCCGCCACACGAACCGGACCAGATCCGGCTGGTGTGCCGCACCGGCGAAGTGCAGGGACAACGGTTCCTGGTCCCCGGCGAGGATCGAAACCCCGTACCTACCGGTCTCCCGGATCCGCTCGTTCATCCTGGCGCGGTTGGCGATCGACACGAGCACGAGCGGCGGGTCGAGCGACACCGAGGTGAAAGCGTTGGCGGTCATCCCGTGCACCGAAGCCTCGTCCTCGCACTCGGCGGTGGTGACGATGGTGACGCCGCTCGCGAACCGCCCCAGCGCTTTTCGCATATGTTGTGGAGTGACCTCGAGATCGGCCACGGCAGTGCTCCTCATCGTCTCGCTCCGTTCAGCCCCGGACGATCTTCAGATCGTCGTTGCCGATCAGATCGGGGCGCGTCCAGCCGTCGACGTCGTACTCGGACATGCACTGCTCGGCGAAGCCCTTGAGCTGGTTGTCCAGGCCCTGGGCCTGGTAGGCGAACAGCGTCTGGAAGCGCACGGCCTCGTGGTCACCGCCGTAGTTGCGCTCGTACAACTCGTGCCGGCCGCCGAACTCGGTGCCGACGGCATCCCAGAGCAGCTTGAGCAGCTTGACACGGTCGATGGCCGCGATCCCGTTCGACCCGCGCACGTACTGGTCGAGGTACGGCCGGATGTCGGGGTTGCCCCAGTCGCTCGCATGGGAATTCAGGTAGATCAGACCGCTGCCGAGAGTCTGCTGGATGATCTCCTTGATCCGCGGATAGCCCACACCCATGAAGGTCCGATACGCCAGGCCGTAGTTCAGGTTCGGTTGCACGGCCCCGCCCACCCACGGATCGGGCGTCTTCGCCATCGCGTCGGACAGTCCCCAGAACATGTCGCGCCAGTTGAGGATCTCGCCGACCTGCATCTGCACCCCGCGGAATCCGGCCGAGCCGGTCATCTCCACCGCCTTCATCACACAGCCGGCGATGAAGTCGAGCTTCACGGCGAGACGGGCGCAACCGTGAAACATGAAGCGCGACATGAACCCGGATTTCATGACGAACCCGTTGGTCGTCTCGGCGTCGTAGGCGAAGACGTTCTCCCACGGCACCAGCACTCGGTCGAACACCATGATCGCGTCGTTCTCGTCGAATCGGCTCGACAGCGGGTAGTCGAACGGCGTACCCATGACGGCGGCGTTCATCTCGTAGGACGTACGACAGAACAACTTCAGCCCCGGTGAATCCATCGGGACGGTGAAGATCAGGCCGAACTCCTTCTTGCGGAGCGGCAGGCCGTAGTGCGCGATGAAGTTGGCATTCGTGATCGCCGAACCGGTCGCCACCACCTTCGCGCCCGACACGATCAGACCCGCGTCGGTTTCCTCGACCACGTGCACGCAGATGTCGGCGGTCTCGTCGGCGGGCTTGTCGCGGTCGATCGGCGGGTTGACGATCGCGTGGTTGAGGTAGAGCACCCGCTCCTGGGACTTCTTGTACCAGTCGAGGGCGTTCTGCTTGTACTCGCCGTAGAAGTCGGCGTTGGCTCCGAGGGTGCCGAGGAACGACGCCTTGTAGTCGGGCGAGCGGCCCAGCCAGCCGTACACCTCGCGCTGCCACGTGGCGATCGCGTCGCGGGCGAGGAGCAGGTCGTCGGCGCTGCGTGCCGTCTTGAAGAACGGATGGGTGAAGCCACCGTTGCCGGTGTCGGTCGGCACCGTGAGGATGCCCTTCGCCTCCGGCTTGTGCATCGCGTCGTACATCCGTGCCACCGACCGGACCGAATTTCGGAAGGCGGGGTGTGTGGTGACGTCGTCGACCCGCTCACCACGGAAGTACACCTCGCGACCGTCGCGCAGCGACTCGATGTACTCCTCGCCCGTCATGGGACGGACGGTGTTGGGTGCTCCCACGGCGTCGCCGATGATCGCTGATGTCGTCATGATGTTCACTCCTGGTCTCGGGCGGTGGAGAGTCGTTTCGGGGACCGGCGGGATCGACCGGCGTCGCGCTGCGACGCGGTCGGCACCGATTGCGTTGCCCTGATTGGGGATCCGCTCTCGGATGTCGCCTTCGGCGCGATGTCGGAATATCGTTCCGGACGCCAAGTCCCTGTGATCTGGAACACTAGAAGGCGGAGGTCTGCTGGAACATGGCTGAGCGCGAACAATCGGGTGACTCCGCGCGCAACGGAGCGGCGCCCGCCCTCGTGTCCCTACGCACGCGGGAGCTCGACACCCGCGAAGGCCGCACACAGTGGGCGAGCACCCTCGAGCTGCTGTACGGCGAGATGGACGTGGCGTGGCCCGATCCGCGGCAGCACTTCGACGCCGAGTGGGGTGGACGGCCCTTCGGGGACCTGCACATCAGCACGATCCGCGCCGACGCCCACACCGTGGTGCGGTCCCCCGAGATGATCGCCTCGGACAACTGGGCGGGCTACCTCGTGTGCATCGTGACCGAGGGCCGCGTCGAGGTGCAGCAGTCCGGTCGAGCCACCGTTCTCGAGCGCGGGGGATTCGCGCTGCTGGACTGCTCCGCACCGTTCGTCTTCCACTCCCCCGCGCCGTTCCGGCAGATCGTGGTGCGGTCCCCCGCCGAGCTGCTCACCTCACGTCTACCCGGCCGGATCGTCGAGCACGGCACCGCCCGGTCGATCGGCGGCGACACCGGGGCCGGCGAACTGGTCGGCCGATTCTTCGTCGACCTCTCGACCACGACGGCGCCGATCTCGCCGGGGGCCGCCGTGTCGTTCGCCTCCTCGGCCGTCGACATGCTGGCCACCGCGCTCGCGGAGGGACCGCTCGCGACCAGCGCCTCGCAACTGCATCGCACCGAGGACCTCACCCGCGTCCAGCGGGTCATCGAACAGAAACTGCACGATCCCGAGCTCACGCTGTCGGACGTCGCGGCCGACGCCGGGATGTCGTTGCGTAACGTGCAGAAACTGTTCAGCGCGGCCGGGATCACCCCCCGGGCATGGCTGTACCAGGCCCGCCTCGAACGCGCGCGGAAGTACCTGCTGACGACCGAGATGTCCGTCGCGGAGGTCAGCGAATGCGCGGGTTTCCGGGACGTCTCCCACTTCAGCAGGACGTTCCGCGCCTCCTTCGGCTCCAGCCCCGGTCAGTACCGCAAGGGAAGAACCGACCGCCCACCGGGCCACCGGCACTGACGGCGAACGGCCGGGTGCCCGGGACGAACCCGAACACCCGGCCGCAGAACCGGTCACGTCGGCGACAGCACCGGCGGCGCGGCGCCGACGGTGAACTCCTCCTTGAATATCGACCGGGGCGCCATGCGACGCCGTTTGAGCGCCTTGACCGCCGCGGCGACCATGGCGGGTGGTCCGCACAGGTACGCGCTGCGCCCCCGGCAACTGGCGAAGTCGTCGAGCACGACGTCGGTGACCATGCCGGTCGCGCCGTCCCACTGCTCCTCGCTGAGCACGGGGTGGTAGCGGAATCGGGAATCGGCAGCCTCGAGTGCCCGGAAGAAGTCCACGTCGTACAGATCCGCCTGCCCGCGCCCTCCGTGGTACAGGTCGATGCTCGGGACGAGATCGCTGGAGAGAGCATGGCGCACAATCGACTTCAAGGGGGCTAGTCCCGTCCCGCCGCCGATCAGGATGGCCGGTTCCTCCTGGGGGTGAACCAGGGCGAACTGCCCCAGCGGCCCGCGCAACTCGATCCGGTCTCCCGGGCGTAGCGAGCCGAAGATCCACCCCTCCGTCGCGAGCCCACCGTCGACCTTCTTGATGTGGAACTCGAGCCGGCGCGACTCGGACGGCGGATTGGCCATCGAATATTGGCGTGCCACCACGGAACCCGGCACAACCAGCTCGGCGTACTGGCCGGCGGAGAATTCCATCGGCTCGTCCAGCTCCACGACGAGCCGGCGGGTGCACCGGGCGATGTCGGTCAGCTCGAGCACGGTGCCGGCGTGATCGCGCAACGGATGCCTCGGGCCGACCGGCGCAGTCTCGCTCAACGGCGCGACGGTCAGATCGGTGCGCGGGCTCGCCTGGCAGGCCAGCGCGAGCCCGCTCGCACGCTCCGTCTCGGAAAGGACCGTATCGTCCACCCGCCCGTGGTCCACCTCCCCGCACAGCACGCGGATCTTGCAGGTGCCACACGTGCCCTGCGAGCAGGCATGCGGGAGCCACCGGTTCTCCCGTAGCGCGGATTCGAGGATGGAGCGGTCCGCTGCGGCACGAAAGGGCTGCTCGCCGTCCGAGACGGTCACCGAATGTTCCACTGTCACACCTCCCACCGCACACGCAATCCCTGCGGGCCGCGGAAGGTCCAGCCCCAGAAGTCCGGCGTGTGGTCGAGATCGGGCTCGATGTTCGGGATCGTCTCGAACAGCTCCTCGAGCGCGATGCGGACGATCGCGGTGCCGAGGTAGGTTCCGGCACAGGCATGGTTGCCGGAGCCGAACGCGAGATGCGGCATGACCGGCCGATCCACGTCGTAGGCGTCCGGGTTCTCCCAGGCGGTCTCGTCCCGGTTCGCCGAGCCGTAGGCGAGTATCACGGGTGTACCCGCAGGCAGGTCGACACCGCCGATCGTGACATCGTGGTTCGCGACCTTCACCGCAGCGCTCCAGATCGGCGCCACCCACCGAGCGCCCTCGTTGATCGCGCGCGGCACGAGGGTCGGATCGTCGACGACCCGTTCGAGCTGTTCGGGGTGCTGCAGCAGGCCCGCCAGGGTGGTCGTCATGACGTGGCCCGGCTCCTGCAGAGCACCGAGCAGGAACACGTAGATGTTCGGGTAGATCTCGGCGCGATCGCGCACCTGTCCCTCGGGCATCCCGTCGTGCAGCCAGTGCGAGATGAGGGTGTGGTCGGGGTGGGCGGTCCAGTGGTCGAGCATGGGGTCGACTGTCGCGACGATCTCCTCCTTGACCCTGTCACCGGCCTCGAAGGGTGCCGGATCTGCGAAGTTGCCGTGCTCGTCGACCGCGGCGTTGCCGTAGGACAGGGCGAGCGTCTGGAACCAGCGCACGAGCGTCTCGGACGGGACGTCCGTCAGGCCCATGAGGTCGCCGACGGCGCGGACGCTGACCGGCGCGAAGTATGCCTCCTGGATGTCGGCGGCTCCGAGGTCTTCGATGCGCTCGAGGATCCGCTGCGCCTGCGGCCGGACCAGGGCCTCGACATAGGTGTCGACGGCGGCGGGACGCAGTTGCGGATCGATCCACTCCCGGATCCTGCGGTGCTGCTCGCCGTTGGAGTCGAGAACCGTTCCCTTGCCGAACGTCCGGCCTCCCGAGGGGGCGATCACGGTGGACCACGCCTGCGGGTCCTGCGTGATCTGCAGGCACAACTCGCGGGTCGCCACGACGTGCATCCCCACTGCGGGCACATACGCGACCGGGGCTTCACGGCGGAGGCGCTCATAGATCGGATTCGGGTCGCGATCCAGTTCCTCCATGGTGATCTCGTCGATCCAGGTGTGGGTGGTGGTCATGATGTCGTTCTCCTGTCGTCGGCTCGTCCGGAGGCGACGGTCGAGGGTCGCGCAGACGGTGCGTCTCGCGGTATCGTCCGCCCGCCGAGTTCCTGTGATCTGGAACACTAGGAGGAGGAGGTGAGCAGGAACATGACCGACAGTGCACCGAAGGATGACTCCCCGTGCACCGCGGAGGCCGGTCGACCGGTGGCGCTGAGCGTTCGTGAACTCGAATCCGCCGAAGGCCGTGCGCGGTGGGCGGATACGCTCGACCGGACCTACTGCGAGATGGACGTCGACTGGTCCCGATCGAACGACCGGTTTGCTGCCGATCTGGTCGCTCGCCCGATCGGCGACGTGATCGTGAGCGTGGTGCGCGCCGATCCGCACACGGTGGTGCGGACCCCCGCGATGATCGATTCGGATCCCAACGACGATTTCCTGCTGTGCCTCATCACTCAGGGTTCCGCCACCCTGACGCAGGGGCCGCGGACGGCGATCCTCGAGAACGGCGCCTTCGGCGTCGTGGACTCGTCGACGCCGTTCGTCGTCGACGGCACAACCGAATTCGAGCAGATCGTACTGCGGGCGCCGCGCCGGCAGCTCACGTCCCGACTGCCGCTCAACGCGGTGGAGAGCGTGACGGGCCACGGCATTTCGGGGCAGACCGGCATCGGGCGACTGGTGTCGCGTTTTCTGGTCGACGTGGCCGCCACCGAAACCCCCCTGTCCGGTGGAACCTCGGATTCTGTGGCCGCCGCGGCGCTGGACCTGCTCGTCACCGCGATCAGCGACCGGGTGACTCCGCTGAACGCCACGAAGCGGGCGCACGCGGACGACCTGCGCAAGGTCCAGGCCACCATGGCCCGGTACCTGCACGATCCCGATCACACGCTCGCCGAGATCGGCATGGAACTGGGAATGTCGCTGCGCTACATCCACAAACTGTTCAGCACGGCGGGAACCACTCCCCGCACGTGGCTGTACGAGGTGCGACTCGGCCGCGCCCGAACGATGCTGCTGGAAACCGATCTCACCGTCACTGCGATCAGTGTCCACGTCGGGTTCCGGGACGTATCGCATTTCAGCCGCGCGTTCCGTCGCCGGTTCGGCTCCAGCCCTGCACATTTCCGCCTGAACCCCGCCGTGCGCGGGTAGTCGTCACCGGCGAGGGCCGGCCGTCCACGCTCGCACGAGCGACGACCAGCCCCCACAGAACTGCCGAAACCTATCCGGTGTGGTCCCGTCCGAAAATCTGCCGGGCGAGCACCCATTTCTGAATCTCGTTGGCTCCCTCGTAGATCTCGCCGATCTTGCTGTCCCGGTAGATCGCCTCGACCGGGCCTTCGGTGTCGTCGGCACCGAGGGACTGCACGAATCCGAGTCCGCCGAACGCCTGCACGGCATCCCGGGCGATGCGCGCCGCCAGGTCGGTTCCGCGCAGCTTTGCCATCGCCGCTTCGGGCTCGGGAAAGTGTTCCCCCGCGTCGAGCCGGAGCGCCGCTTTCAGGTACAGGCTACGGGCGGACTCGAGATCTGCCGCGTAGTCGGCCATCACGAACTGCCAATGCTGTTTGGAGGCCAGCGAACCACCGAACGCGTGCCGCGACTTCAGATGCGCGACGGTCCGGTCGAAGGCGGCCTGCGCCATGCCGACGCCGGCGGCGCCGATTCCGATGCGGCCGTAGGTGAGTGTCCGGAGCGCGACGCGCAGGCCACCGCCGACCCGCCCGAGCACCGATTCCGGCCCGAGCGGAACACGGTCGAGGATCACGTCGGCCGTGATCTGCCCGCGGTTGCCGAGTTTGCGGTCGGGTGTGCCGACGGTGACGCCCGGTGCGGTGGTGGGAACGATGAAGGTGGTGAGGCTGTCGCCGGTCCGGGCGAGCACGACGACGACACCGGCGACGACCGAATTGGTGATCCACCGCTTGCGGCCGGTGAGCACCCACCCGTCGCCGTCCGGGCTCGCGACGGTCTGCACCGCCTCGGGAGACAGATCGCTCGAGGCACCGGGCTCGCTCGTCGCGAACGATCCGACGATCTCCCCGTCGACGACGGCACGCAGCCATCGGCGCCGTTGCTCCTCGGTGCCCTGGTCCAGTGCCGTGCCGGCGAGGATGCAATGGACGTCGTAGATCGCGGCGACGCTGTTGGAGTAGTACGCCAGTTCCTCGACGGCCACCGCGGTGGCCGTGGCGCGGTGCGTGAGTCCGTCGCCACCGACGTCCGCGGTGAAGGGAAGGCGGAACAGACCGTTCGAGGCCATGGCCTCGAACGCGTCCCGGGGGAACCCGTCGAGGCGCTCGTCCCCGCCGGCGATCCGGCCGGCGATCGGCGAGACAGCCCGAGCGGCGAAGTCCCGGACGCGGTCGCGCACCTGTTGCACCTCCGGTGGCGAAAGCAGGTCGTGGTACATCCGGTCCGCCACCCGTTCGCAGCCGGGCTCGGGCTCGGCAACCAGGGTGAGGGCGCGCTGTGGGTTCGACGTCATCGGGTTCTCCAGGGGACGCAGGGGATGGTGTCTCCCTTGTGTATCCCGCTTCCCCGCCCCGATGCGGCTCGATCACGATGCTCGACGTCGTCGCCGGCCGGCGCTGTCGCAGTCCGGGATATCCGGACCGTTCAGGCCCGTGTCTCACGCTCGGCGATCGTCACATCGCCTGCGGCGAAGTGTGTCTTCGGCGTCTCCCGCAGCACCACCCGGATGTTGGGCAGCGGCGCGTCCAGGGCCCGGTGCGCCGCCTGGGTCAGTTCGTGGATCAGCCTCCGGAGCTCGTCCGGGCTGCGCCCCTCCGCGATCGTCACGTCGATGAGCGGCATCGTCAGCCTCCCGCCACGGTGACGGTGCCGAGGGTGGTGAAGTGCGCGGCGATGCGCGCCCGCGGCTGCACCGGCACGGCGTCGGTCATGCCGCCGGTGAGCACCACCCACCCTGCCTCGATGGCGAGTCCCCGCTCGGCCAGGGTGTTCACGGCGAAGGCCAGCGCCTCCGCGGGATGTCCGTGTACCGCAGCGCCCGTTGCCGAATCCACCACCTCGCCGTCGATCTCGAGCAGACACGCCTCGAGGGCGAGATCGAGATCCTCCGGCGCGCGGCCGACCGGACCGGTCACGTACCGTCCGGACGAGTTGTTGTCCGCGACGGCGTCCATCATCGAGAACTGGTAGCCGGAGAAGCGGCTGTCGATGATCTCGATCGCGCCGACCACGTGCTCCACCGCGGCCAGCGCGGTCGCGGCCGAGACGCCCGGCCCCTCGAGCCTGCGGCCCATGACGAACGCGATCTCCGGCTCCGCGCGAGCGTGGATCATCTTCTCGCGCGGGACAGGCTCGCCGATCGGCAGGATCATCCTGTCCGTGAGCCACGCGGTGGACGGCGAGTCCACGCCCACCTGCCGTTGCTTTGCCTTAGACGTGACCCCGAGCTTCACGCCGGTGAGCCGCTCGCCGCGGGCGAGCCGCATGCGCAACGCGATGTCCTGCGCGGCGTACGCGGTCCCCAGGTCCAGTCCGTCCCATTCCGCGAGGATCGACGTCTGCGGGGTCGCCGTGTCCTCCGCCCGCAGCAGCACGTCGGCGACGCGGGCCGCGCTCCACGACTGGTCGCTCATTTCTCGTCCTTTCCGCCGAGCACGGCGGTGACGCTGCCGAGCCCGCTGATGTTCGCCACGATGGAATTGCCCGCCGCCACGGGAAACGCCCTGGTCATGGAGCCGGGAAGCACCACATGCCCCGGTTCGAGGGTGACCCCGAGCGGGCCGACCGTGTTGGCCAGCCACACCAGCGCGTTGAGCGGGGACCCGAGGACGGCTCCGCCGGCTCCCGTCGCCATGAGTTCACCGCCTATGTGGAGTGTGCATCCGATCAGCCTCAGGTCGACGTCACCGAGGGAGACCGGCCGGCTCCCCAGGATCACGCCGCCGGACGAGGCGTTGTCCGCGATGGTGTCGAAGATGCCGATCTTCCAGTCCCGGATCCGCGAGTCGACGATCTCGAGTGCGGGCAGCACGAAGTCCACGGCCCGCGCAGCTTCGGCGGCGGTGACGCCCGGACCGGCCAGCGGCCGGCCGAGCACGAACGCCACCTCGGGCTCGATCCGCGGCTGCAGGAAGCGGCCGGCGGGGATCGGCTGATGCTCGAGGTGGAACATGCTCGCGGTCAGATGCCCGAAATCGGGTTGATCGACACCCATCTGCCGCTGGATCGCGCGGGAGGCCAAGCCCACCTTGTGGCCCTTGACGACATCGCCGGCCAGCGTCCACTGCTCGACCTGCAGCTGTTGGATCCGGTAGGCGAGTTCGATCGACGCGTCGGGATGATCGGGGGTGAGCGGATCGATCGGCTCCCCCGTGCGATACACCTCGAGCAGTCGGTCTGCGGCCTTGTGGGCGGCGGTGTCCATGGCTCCTCTTTTTCGCTTGTCGTGTTCGTGCAGTCGGATCGTGATCAGGAGGCGCGCGGACTCGCCTCCACGAGAGCGGCGGCACTCGGGTCGTCCCGCAGCGGTACGGGACTGCAGTCGTGGGCTTCGGCGATCGCCCGGGTGATCTCGTGCGCGGCGCCGACCACGGCCCGCTCGAGCTGCGGTCGCCGCTGGGCGAAGCGCGTCGCGGGCACGCTCACGCTCACGGCCGCCACGACGGAGCCCAGGTCGTCGCGCACCGGGGCGGCGACGCAGTGCACCTCGGAGACGGTCTCCCCGAGGTCCGCAGCGAAGCCGGCCGAGCGCACACCGGCCAGGGCGTCCAGAAGTGCCTGGGGGTTCGTGGTGGTCGACGGTGTCAGCCGCCGCAACGGACGCATGGCCAGGTACCGGCGCACCTCGATCTCCTCGAGTTGCGCAAGCAGCACCTTGCCCACCGCCGTGGAATGCGCGTCCAGGCGCGTCCCGACCCGGGCGCCCTGCACGGTGATGTTGTGATTGCCGAGGATCTTGTCCACGTAGAGGACGTTCCATCGATCCATGACCGCGAGATGAGTTGTCTCGCCGTACTTCTCCACCAGACGCTCGAGGACGGGGGCGGCACAGGACCGGACGTCGACGGTGCCGCGCAGCGTCTCCCCCAGCTCCACGACGCGCCACCCGAGCCGGTAGCGTCCGCGTGCGCGGCACTGGAGCAGCCCCGTGTCGACCAGGCTCGACAGCAGAGCGTGCGCGCTCGATCGGGGAACGTCGATCGCCGCCGCGACCTCGGAGACCCCCCACTCGGGTTGCTGCACCGTGAACAGGTCCAGCACCGGTCCGATCCTCTGCACCGTCTGCAGTGACGCCACGTCCAGGTCCGTCCTTTCGGTCGCGGCGGAGGCCTCGGATGCGCACGGCCCGCCGCCGGATGCTTGTGATCTGGAACACTAGGTCCCCGGAGTGCGGGCGAACATGGCTGGGAATGCACAGAAGGATGACTCCACGCGCACCGAGGGCGCACATCCCGTGGCACTGCCTTCGGAATCGGTGCGAGACGTGCGCACGCGCGGGGGCCGGCGGGCTACGCGCCCGACGACATCCGCAGGTGCGACACGACGTCCGCGAGGGTCGAGTCGTCGAGCTGACCGGCGCGCCGCATGGCGACGCCCCCGCGGGCCGTGCGGACCCAGCGCCTCGTCACGGGCACGGCCCTCGGGACCTTCGCGGTGGCGGCGGCCTGCGGCCCGGCGCCGGCCGCCCGGGCGTAGGGCTCAGGCCTCGAGCACGTGCCCCTTGCGCTCCGGCAGCGTGAAGGCGGCGACGGCGGCGAGCACGAACGCCGCCGCGAACACCCCGAACACGAGGGCGTTGCCGCCGCCGGTGAGCAGCCAGGGCACGAGCAGCGGCGCCACGATCGACGCAATGCGCCCGAACGCGGCCGCCGCGCCGGTCCCGGCGGCGCGCACCGACGTCGGATACAGCTCCGGTCCGATCGCGTAGAGCGCCCCCCAGGCGCCGAGGTTGAAGAACGACAATGCCATTCCGGCGGCGACGATCTCGGTGGGCGTGTCGGCCAGCCCGAACAGGCCCGCGGCCGCGGCCGAGCCGACGAGGAAGCTCGCCAGGGTTGCGCGGCGCCCCCACACCTCGATCAGCCACGCCGCGACGGCGTATCCCGGCAGCTGCGCGAGCGTGATGATCAGCGTGTACTGGAAGGACTTCACCAGGTCGAAGCCCTGGTTCACCAGCAGGCTCGGCAGCCAGATGAAGGCCCCGTAGTACGAGAGGTTGATGCAGAACCACACCGTCCACAGGGCGGCGGTGCGCCGCCGCAACCGCGGCGACCAGATCGACTCGGCGGTCGTCTCCGTGAGCACCGGACGCGACGTCTCCTCCGCGTCCGTCGGCGCCGCGACGCCGGCGGACATCTCGAAGGACCGCACGGCCTTCTCCGCCTCGGCGTAGCGGCCCCGGCGCTCGAGGTATCGCACGGATTCGGGTAGTCCGAACCGCACGACCACCGCGTACAGGGTGGGGACGATTCCCACGGCCAGCGCCCAGCGCCAGCCGTCGTCGCCGAGGGGGATCACGAAGTAGCCGATGAGGGCCGCGAGGATCCATCCGGCCGCCCAGAACGCCTCGAGCGCGACGACCATGCGACCCCGCTGCCGGCGCGGCGCGTACTCACTGACGAGGGTCGACGCGACGGGAAGCTCGGCGCCGAGACCCAGGCCGACGACGAACCGCAACACGATCAGCACCGCGACGGAGCCGGCGAGCGCCGCCGCGCCGGTGGCCAGGCCGTACACCAGCAGTGTCACCGCGAACACCTGGCGCCGGCCGATCCGGTCGGCGAGCAGCCCACCGACCGCGGCTCCGACTGCCATTCCGACGAAGCCGATCGACCCGATCCACGACAGCTGGGTCGCGCTCAGATTCCACTGCACGGCCAGGGCGGCCATCACGAAGGAGATGAGCCCGACATCCATGGCGTCGAGTGCCCAGCCCACACCGGAGCCGAGCAGCAGCCTGCCGTGTCTGCGGGTCAGCGGCAGCTCGTCGAGCCGCTCGGTGCGCGTGGTCATCGACCGAAAGCTATCACCGCCGCCGCGGTGCCCGCTGGGCTCGCCGGTTCAGCCGCGGGCGGCCTCCTCGAGCGGTGCGATCTCGATCCTGCGCATCTGCAGCATCGCCTCGGTGACCCGCCGCCCCACCTCGGGGCCGGTGTCGGAGAGCAGCTCGAAGAGCCGTCGCGGCACCACCTGCCAGGACAGCCCGAACCGATCCTTCAGCCAGCCGCACTGGCTCTCTTCCCCGCCCTCGGTGAGAGCGTTCCAGTAGTGGTCGACCTCGTCCTGGTCGGCGCAGTCGATCTGGAACGACACCGCCTCGGTGAACGAGAACTCCGGGCCGCCGTTGAGCGCGACGTAGCGCTGGCCGTCGAGTTCGAAGTCGACGGTCATGACGGTGCCGGCCGGCTTGGGCCCGGTGTCCTGGTAGTACGTGGTGCTCAGGATGCGCGAGCGGGGAAACACGCTGGTGTAGAACTTGGCGGCCTCCTCGGCCTCGGTGTCGAACCACAGGAACGGGGTGATCTTCGGCATCGCCTTCTCCTTGCTCGGTGGATGACGGCGCCCTGTCGGCGTCACAGATATCGACCCGGGCCGACGCCGGAACTCATCGCGGCCACGGTCCGGAGCGTGCATCCGTTTCGGGATGCCGACAGCCTTTCCGGCCGGCCGGAACCGGTGTCAGGTTCCGGAAAGAGATGTCAGGTCGCTGCCGTCCGTGAGGTCACGGACCTCCGCGTACCGGGCGCGCACGGCCGGGACCGGGTCCGCCTCGTAGCGCCGCACGCCGCCACCCTCCCACCGGGGTGGTTCGGTGCCGCCGGCCAGCACCCAGGCGGCCTGCCGGGCCGCGCCGGCTGCGACGTACTCGCCCGGCTCCGGCACCTCCACCGAGACCCCGAGGATGCCCGGCGCGAGTTCGCGCAGCGCCCGGGAACGGGCGCCGCCGCCGACGAGCAGCACCCGCCGCACCGGCACGCCCTGCGCGGTGATGTGGTCGAGACCGTCCGCGAGCGAGCACAGCAGTCCCTCCACGGCCGCGCGCGCCAGGTGTTCCCGTGTCGAATTCGTCAGGCGCAGGCCGTGGATCGCGCCCGTGGCGCCGGGCCGGTTGGGGGTGCGCTCGCCCTCGAGGTACGGCACCAGCACGAGACCGCCGGCGCCGCGCGGGGCCGACAGCGCGAGCCGCGACAGTTCGTCGTGGTCGACCCCGAGCAGCGCGGCCGTGGCGTCGAGGACCCGCGCCGCGTTGAGGGTGCACACGAGCGGCAGGTGCCGGCCGGTGGCGTCGGCGAAGCCGGCGACGAGCCCGGACGGATCGCGGCTCGGGGTGGCCGAGACGGCCGAGACCACGCCCGAGGTGCCGACGGAGACGATCACGTCGCCCTCGTGCGCGCCGAGGGCGAGGGCCGCGGCGGCGTTGTCCCCGGCACCGGGTCCGAGTGCGGCGCCCGCGACCGTCTCCCCGACCCGTTCGGCCGGTCCGGCCACCCGGGGCAGCACGGGCCGGCGGCCACGCAGCGCGAGGTCGAGCAGGTCGGTGCGGTAGGAGCCGTCGGCGGCACTGTAGTAGCCGGTGCCGCTGGCGTCGCTGCGGTCGGTGACGAGCGCGCCGACGCCGGAGGCTCCCGCGAGCTGCCACGTGAGCCAGTCGTGCGGCAGGCACAGTGCCGCAGCGCGGTCGGCGTGGCCCGGTTCGTGGTCGGCGAGCCAGCGCGCCTTGGCGACGGTGATCGCGGCGAGCGGCACCACCCCCACGGCGTCGGCCCACGCCTGCCCGCCGCCGAGGTCGGCGACGAGGTCGGCGGCGGCCGCGGCCGAGCGGGTGTCGTTCCACAGCAGCGCCTGGCGCACCACCGTCCCGGTCTCGTCGAGGGTCACCAGCCCGTGCTGCTGGCCGCCGACCGACACCGCGGCGACGTCGTCGAGCCCGCCCGCGGCGGCGACGGCGCGGTCGAGGGCGTCCGCCCAGGCGCGCGGGTCGACCTCGGTGCCGTCGGGATGCGGGGCACGGCCCTCCCGCACGACGTGACCGGTGCGCGCGTCGCAGACGAGCACCTTGCAGGACTGGGTGGACGAGTCGATCCCGGCGACGAGCGTCACCTCTGCTCCTTCGGGTCGGCGTCCCGCTCCCCGCGGGTCGGCAGGTCCGCACCCGGGCGCGCGACGGTGAGCGCCGCGGTGCGCGCGGCGACGTCGAGGGCCGCGCGCAGCGCGTCCGGTTCGATTCCGTGCAGGCCCTCGCGGTCGCCGAGCAGTTCCTGCGTCCACAGGGCGTCGAGCAGACCGGCCATGAATGCGTCGCCGGCGCCGACGGTGTCGACGACCTCGACGGGGTGCGCGGCGACGTCGACGGCGCCGGACCGCGCGACGGCGACGGCACCGCCCGCGCCGAGGGTCACCGCGACGAGCGCCGGGCCGAGGGCGAGCCACTCCTGCGCGACGTCGCGGGGGTCGCGGTCGGGGGCGAACCAGCGCAGGTCCTCGTCGCTGGCCTTGACGACGTCGGCGCCCGCGACGAAGCGGGTGATGCGGTCGCGGGTGCGCGGGTCGTCGCCGACGAGGGCGGGCCGGACATTGGGGTCGTAGCTGATGGTCGCGGTGGGCACGTACCGGTCGAGCAGCGCGGCGACGGCCTCGCAGCCGGGTTCGAGCAGGGCCGCGATCGACCCGGTGTGCACGTGCCCCGCGCCGGGCTCCGGGCGTGGATCGGGCAGTTGCCACTCGAGGTCGAACTCGTAGGTGGCGGCGCCGTTCTCGTCCAGGGTGGCGGTCGCCGTGGGGGTGCGCGGCGCGGTACTGCTGCCGGCGGCGAGCCGCACCGAGGAGTCGGCGAGGTGGCGAACGATGCGGCGGCCCCGGTCGTCGTCGCCGATGTGGGTGACGAATTCGACGTCGCGGCCCAGGCGGCCGAGGCCGACGGCGACGTTGAGCGGGCTGCCGCCGACGTGTTCGACGAGCCGGGCCGGGCCGCGCCGGACGATGTCGACGAGGGCCTCGCCGAGGACGAGGACGTGCCCGTTCACGATCCGACCCTGCTGCGGAGGGCCTCGAGCGTGGCGCGGGCGCCGTTGCGGTGCAGGGAGTCGAGCGCCCACCGGTAGGCGTCCACGAACCGCGGCTCGTCGGCGAGATCACCGAAGACGGAGCGGTTCTCGAGGAAGGCGGTCGGATTCCCGCGCTGGCTGCGGGCGAGGGGTCCGAGGGTGCCGGCGAGCCGGTCGACGACCTCGATGCGTTCGCCGGCCTCGTCGGTGCCCTCGGCGTAGCGGGCCCAGCTGGCCACGACGGCGGCGGCCAGGCGCACCGACCCGCCCGTCGCGAGGTTCTCCCGCACGACGGGCAGCAGCCATTTCGGGATGCGGTCGGAGGATTCGGCGCACAGCCGGGCGACGGTGTCGCGGATCTCGGGGTTGGCGAAGCGCTCGATCAAGGTGCGCTTGTACTGCGCGAGATCGATGCCGGGCACCGGACGCAAGGTGGGGGTGGCCTCGGCGTCCATGTACTCGAGCAGGAACTCCGCGAACAACGGGTCCTGCGCGGCCTCGTGCACGTAGCGGTAGCCGCACAGGTGCGCGAAGTAGGCCAGTGCCTGGTGACTCGCGTTGAGCAGGCGCAGTTTCATCAGTTCGTACGGGGCGACGTCGTCGACGAGTTGCACCCCCGCCTCGTCGAATGCCGGCCGGCCGCAGGAGAAGTCGTCCTCGAGCACCCAGGAGGTGAACGGCTCGGCGACGACGGGCCAGCGATCGCGGACGCCGAAGCGGGCGTCGAGTTCGGGGGCGATGTCGTCGGTCGTGACCGGGGTGATGCGGTCGACCATCGAGTTGGGGAACCGGGTGTGCTCGCGCATCCAGTCGGCGAGACCGGGGTCGACGAGCGCGGCGAAGGACGTGAAGGCCCGCCGCGCGACGGTGCCGTTGCCCTCGATGTTGTCGCAGGACATGATCGTCGGCGACGGCAGCCCGCGTTCGCGCCGGCGCCCGAGGGCGGCGGTGACGAGCCCGAAGACGGTGGCGGGCGCGTCGGGGTGCTCGACGTCGCGGCGGACGGCGGGGTCGTCGACGTCGAACTCGCCGGTGTCGTGGCGGATGTTGTAGCCGCCCTCGGTGACGGTGAGCGAGACGATGCGGGTGGTGGGCGCTGCGATCAGCTCGATCACCGCCTCGGGATCCTCGGGTGCGTAACGGTAGTCGACGATCGAGCCGATCACCCGCGGTTCCCACTTGCCGTCGGCGTGGCGCAGGATCAGGGTGTAGAGGCCGTCCTGGGCCGCGAGGGCGTGGCGCATGCGGCGGTCGCCGGGCATGACGCCGACACCGCAGATGCCCCAGTTGCGGGCGCCGCGTTCGAGCAGCCGGTCGACGTACATCGCCTGATGGGCACGATGGAAGCCACCGACCCCGAAATGCACGATGCCGACGCCGATGTCGCGTCGCGAGTACGTCGGGCCGGGGACGGGCAGGGCGGTCAGGGCGTTCTCCCCCAGGTCCATGTCGGGGCTCCTTACGTGTCGTCGCCGGGGTGGACCCGCACGACGGTCTTGATGTTGCCGGGTGTCCGGTCGGATTCGAGTGCTTCGGCCGCCCGCTCGAGCGGGAACCGGGCGGTGACCATCGCGTCGAGGTCGACGCGGCCGGTGGCGGCGAGGGCGACGGCCGTCGGCCAGGTGTGGGCGTACCGGAAGACGCCGGTGAGGACCAGCTCGCGGTTCTGGATCAGCTGGACCGGCAGGTTCATCGTCTCGGCGCCGGAGCCGACGAGGACGACGGCGCCGGCGGGCCGCACGGCCCGCATCGCGGTGGCGACCGCGGCGGGGGCGCCGGAGGCGTCGATGTAGGCGTCGACGTGCAGGTCGGTGACGTCGTCGGTGCGCGGGTCGAGGGCGGTGGTCGCCCCGAACTTCCGGGCCAGCGCGCGACGGTCCGCGTCGAGGTCGGTGACGACGATGTCGGTGGCGCCGAAGGCGCGGGCGACCTGCGCGGTGACGATGCCGATGGGGCCGGCGCCGGTGACGAGCACCCGGGATCCGGCGGTGACGCCCGCCTTGCGGACGGCGGCGATGCCCACGGACAGCGGTTCGCAGAGGGCGGCCGCGTCGTCGGAGACGGCGTCGGGGACGGGATGGGCGAATTCCGCCCCGATGGTGACGTAGTCGCAGAAGGCGCCGTCGACGGGTGGGGTGGCGTAGAACCGCATGTGCGGGCAGAGGTTGTAGCGACCGCGCCGGGTTTCCTCGGTGGTCGGGTCGGGTCGCTGCGGCTCGATCGACACGCGCTGCCCGATCCGTTCGGCGGGGACGCCGGCACCGACCGCGGCGATCGTGCCGGAGGCCTCGTGGCCGAGGACGAGCGGGGCCTCGACGACGAATTCACCGATGCGGCCCTCGCGGTAGTAGTGCGTGTCCGATCCGCACACGCCGACCGTGGTGACCCGGACGAGCACGTCGCCGGGTGCGGGTTCGGGGACCGGGCGCTCGCGCATCTCGATCCGTCCGGGTTCGACCAGGACGGCGGCGCGCATGCGCTCCGGGATCGACGGGGGTGTTGTGTGGGTCACAGTGCCGATGCTAGCGTACTGAGCAGATGAACGCACCCATGAGCATTTGCTCACGCTCCACCGACTTCGCCGGTTCCCCGGCCCGAGTCCCTCCGACCCAGGAGATGACGTGACCGTCCCCCACGCGACGAACCCGCCCGCGGCCACCGCGGCACCGGAGGATCTGCGCCTGGCGTTGCGCGCCGCGACGCTGTACTACCTCGACGGCCTCACCCAGGCCGAGGTCGCGACGCGCCTGGGCGTCTCCCGCCCGACGGCGGGACGGCTCGTCGCCCGGGCCCGGGCCCAGGGCCTGGTGCGCATCGAGGTGAATGTGCCGGCCAACCTGCGCGACGACCTGCACGCCGACGAGGAACGCGCGCTCGAGGAGCGTTTCGGCCTGCTCGAGGCCGTCGTCGTCGGCGACGGGGTGGACGCAGCCGGACCGCTCGACGAGGCCGCCAGCTTCGCGGGCGTCGGACGGGCCGCCGCCGCCCTGATCAGCCGGCGGATCCGCGCGACCGACACCCTCGGGTTCACGTGGGGGCCGGAGACCGTGGCCGTCGCGCAGGCCCTCCCGCCGGGCGGGGCCGCATGCGCGACGATCGTCCAGCTCGACGGCGCCGTCACCACCTCCGACTACCAGACCGGCGCCGAGTACGTGCTCGGGCGCTGCGCGGAACAGTTGCAGGCCAAGATGGTCCGGCTCCCGGTCCCCCTGTACGCCGACCCCGCGACGGTCGCGTCCCTGCGGGCCGACTCCATGATCTCCCGCGCCCTGGACGTCGGCCGCCGCGCCGACATGATGATGTTCGGTGTGGGGGCGGTGTCCACGTCGACCACCTTGTTCGAGGGCAGCTATCTCGACACCGCCATGCTCGACACCCTCACCGACCTCGGCGCGGTCGGGGAGATCGCGGGACGGTTCTTCCACGCCGACGGCACGGCCGTGGGCGGGGATCTCGACCGTCGCGCCGTGTCGGTCTCGCTCGACGACATCCGCGCCTGCCCGGCCGCGGTCCTCGTCACCGGCGGGGCCGCCAAACACCAGGCCGCGCTGGGAGCGCTGCGCGGCGGCCTGGTCACCATGCTCGTATGCGACATCGAGTGCGCACGTTGGCTACTCGACCGATGACACCACCGGAGAGACCGGAGAAGAGGCGACGATCGGTGAACAGATCCAGAAGAACCACCCGCATGCTGGCGGCCGGGGCCGGGGCGCTCAGCCTCACGCTCAGCGGCTGCGCCGGCGCCGGCTCGCTCGGCGCCTCCGACCAGACCGTCACCATCGCGATGGTGTCGAACTCCCAGATGCAGGACGCCCAGCAACTCGCCGCCCAGTTCGAGGCCGAGAACCCGGACATCGACCTGCGGTTCGTCACCCTCTCGGAGAACCAGGCCCGCGCGAAGATCACGGCCTCCACCGCGATGGGCGGCGGCGAGTTCGACGTGGTGATGATCAGCAACTACGAGACACCGCAGTGGGCGGCGAACGGGTGGCTGACCAACCTCTCCGAGTACGCCCGGCAGACGGAGGGCTACGACGAGGACGACTTCATTCCCACCCTGCGCGACTCGCTGTCCTACGAGGGCGACATGTACTCGGTGCCGTTCTACGGCGAGTCGTCGTTCCTGATGTACCGCAAGGACCTGTTCGAGCAGGCCGGGATCGTCCTGTCCCCCACCCCCACCTGGGACGAGGTTGCCGCCGCCGCCGCCCGGCTCGACACCCCCGACACCGCCGGAATCTGCCTGCGCGGCAAGCCCGGCTGGGGTGAGGTGCTCGCCCCGCTGAACACCGTGATCAACACCTTCGGCGGCCGCTGGTACGACGAGGACTGGAACGCGCAGCTCACCAGCCCCGAGGTCGTCGAGGCGGTGCAGTTCTACGTCGACCTGGTCCGCGAGCACGGCCAGCCCGGCGCCGCCACGAGCGGTTTCAGCGAATGCGCCACGCAGCTTGCGCAGGGCCGGGTCGCGATGTGGTACGACTCCACCTCGGCGGTCTCCACCCTCGAGGACCCGGCGTCGAGCAACGTCGTCGGAAAGATCGGGTACGCCCCGGCACCGATCCGGGTCAAGGACGACGCGGGCTGGCTCTACAGCTGGTCGCTCGGCATCCCCGTCGACAGCGACAACGCGGACTCCGCGTGGCGGTTCGTCTCGTGGATGACGAGCAAGGAGTACCTGCGCACCGTCGGGGAGACCCTCGGCTGGGAGCGGGTGCCCCCCGGCAGCCGGCTGTCGACCTACGAGATCCCCGAATACCGCGAGGCCGCAGCAGCATACGGGCCGCTCACCCTCGAGTCCATCGAGAGCGCGACGCCGGAGGCCCCGACGGTCGAGCCGGTGCCCTACACCGGTGTCCAGTTCCTGGCCATCCCCGAGTTCCAGGACCTCGGAACCCGGGTGAGCCAGCAGATCAGCGCCGCGATCGCGGGCCAGAAGACCGTCACCGAGGCACTGGAACAGGCGCAGGAGTACGCCGACGTGGTCGGCGCCACCTACCGAGAGGATCAGCGATGACAACCCTGGCGGTCGGCGCCTCCACCGCCGACGACTCGGAGCGCATCCGCCGGGTGCGCGACGCCAAGAGCGACGCGGTCTCCCGCGCGGAGGGCTGGCGCCGACGCGGGCCCCTGCTGCCTGCCCTGATCTTCATGATCGTGGTGACCCAGATCCCGTTCGCGTTCACCCTCTACTACTCGACGCAGTCGTGGAACCTGGTGCGCCCGGGCTCACGCAGCTTCGTCGGCCTGCAGAACTACGCGGACGTCTTCCGCGACAGTCAGTTCCGCGAGGTGGCGGTCAACACCGTGATCCTCATCGTCGGCACGGTGCTGATCTCCGTCGTGCTGGGCCTGCTGCTCGCGCTGCTGCTCGACCGGGTCTTCCTCGGCCGCGGCATCGTTCGCACCCTGCTCATCACCCCGTTTCTCGTCACCCCCGTCGCCGGCGCACTGATCTGGAAGACCGCGATGTTCGACCCGGTGTTCGGCATCGTCAACTTCGTGCTCTCCCCGTTCGGCGTGGGGCAGATCGACTGGGTCAGCCGCTACCCGCTCGCCGCGGTGATGGCGAACCTGGTGTGGCAGTGGACCCCGTTCATGATGCTGCTCATCCTGGCCGGTCTGCAGTCGATGCCGCGGGACATCCTCGAGGCCGGGCGGGTCGACGGGGCGGGCGCCTTCGCCCTGTTCCGCGAGCTGACGCTGCCGCACCTGCGGCGGTTCATCGAACTCGGCGCCGTGCTCGGCGCGATCCACCTGGTCAACACGTTCGACGCCATCTACATGATGACCCAGGGCGGACCGGGCACCGCGAGTTCCAACCTGCCCTTCTACATCTATCAGCGCGCGTTCCTCGGCTTCGACATCGGCCAGGCCGCCGCCATGGGCGTGGTGGTCGTCGTCGCCACCATCGTCGTGGCCACCGTCGCGCTGCGGCTGATCTTCACATCGTTCACCGGCAAGGAGGAGGCCGCCTGATGAGCACCACCGCCCCCACCGCACAACAGGTTCCCACACCGGAGACCGTCCCGGTTCGAACCCGGAAACGCAAGCACCGCAGGGCCAATCCGTGGGGCGTCGTCGCCTGGATCGCCGCCCTGGGGTTCTTCTTCCCGGTGTTCTGGATGGTGCTCACCGCCTTCAAGCAGGAGGCCGACGCCTATTCCGATCCGCCGAAGTTCTTCTTCACGCCCACCCTCGACCAGTTCCGCGCCGTGTTCGACACCGGAGTCGGTGTCAGCCTGCTCAACTCGGCGTTCGCCACGGGCGTGTCGACGATCCTCGTCCTGCTGCTCGGCGTGCCCGCCGCGTTCGCCCTGTCGCTGCGGCCGGTGCGCAAGACCAAGGACGCCCTGTTCTTCTTCATCAGCACGAAGATGCTGCCGATCGTCGCCGCGATCATCCCGCTGTACGTGATCGTCGCGAACATCGGTCTGCTCGACAACATCTGGGCACTGATCATCCTCTACACCGCGATGAATCTGCCGATCGCGGTGTGGATGATGCGCTCGTTCTTCCTCGAGGTGCCGGGCGAGCTGCTCGAGGCCGCGAGCATGGACGGCGCGAACCTGTGGACGTCGGTGCGGGAGGTGATCCTGCCGCTCGTCTCGCCCGGCATCGCCGCCACCGCCCTGATCTGCGTCATCTTCTCCTGGAACGAGTTCTTCTTCGCCGTCAACCTCACGGCGGTGCAGGCGCAGACCATTCCCGTGTTCCTCGTCGGCTTCATCACCGGCGAGGGCCTGTACTGGGCCCGCCTGTCCGCGGCCGCCACGATGGCGGCGCTGCCCGTCGTCCTGGCCGGCTGGCTCGCCCAGAACAAGCTCGTGCGCGGCCTGTCGTTCGGCGCGATCAAGTAACTCCCCCACTCACTTTCCGAAGGAACCGTCATGGCCGAGATCACCTACCGCAACGCGTCGTGCCTCTACGAGAACTCCGACACCCTCGCCGTCGACTCCCTGAACCTGGACATCCAGGACGGAGAATTCGTCGTCCTGGTCGGGCCGTCCGGCTCCGGCAAGAGCACCGCCCTGCGGATGCTCGCCGGGCTCGAGGACATCGACGAGGGCTCGATCAGCATCGGCGGCCGCGACATGGTCGGCGTGCCGTCGAAGGATCGTGACATCGCGATGGTCTTCCAGAACTACGCCCTCTACCCGAACAAGACCGTCGCCGAGAACATGGGCTTCGCGCTGAAGATGCGCGGCGTCGGCGCCGACGAGCGGCGCCGCAAGGTCGAACAGGCGGCGAAGCTGCTCGACCTCACCGACTACCTGGACCGCAAACCCGCCAAGCTCTCCGGCGGGCAGCGGCAGCGCGTCGCGATGGGCCGCGCGATCGTCCGCGAACCGCAGGTGTTCTGCATGGACGAACCGCTGTCCAACCTCGACGCCAAGCTGCGCGTGCAGACCCGCACCCAGATCGCCGCGCTGCAGCGGCGTCTCGGCACCACCACCGTGTACGTCACGCACGATCAGGTCGAGGCGATGACCATGGGCGACCGGGTGGCGGTGCTGCGCGGCGGCAAGCTCCAGCAGTTCTCCTCCCCCACCGAGCTGTACGACCGGCCCGCCAACGCATTCGTCGCCGGGTTCATCGGCTCGCCCGCAATGAACCTGCTCGACGCCCGGATCGTCGACGGCGGCGTGCAGATCGGCAGCACCGTCGTCGATGTCGAACGCGACCGCATCGCCTCGCTGCACCGCGCCGGACTCGAGACCGTCACCGTCGGGATCCGGCCCGAACAGCTCGAGATCACGGACGGCGACGGCGTCGAGACCATCGTCGAACTCGTCGAGGAACTCGGCAGCGAGTCGTACGTGTACACCCGCGTCGCGCGCAGCGACACCCCCCTCGTCGCACGCTCGCTCACCCGCACCCCGGCCCGGCTGGCGGACACGATCCGGCTGCGCAAGCGGGAGGGCACGGTGCACCTGTTCCATCCGGCGACCGGTGAACGCGTCGGCGACTGACCCTCCGGCTGTACACCCGCGCCGGAACCGGCGGTACACCCGCGCCGAAACCGGCGGTGGTCGGTACGGTCGGGGCGTGCTCTTCTCGACGATCGTTGCCACCTCGCAGGCCGTCGGTGCCACCCGGTCGCGGCGGGCCAAGGTGGAGGAACTGCGCGCCCTCCTCGCCGTCCTCGACCCCGGGGAGGTCGAGCCCGTGGTGTCGTGGCTGGCGGGTGAGCCACGTCAGGGCCGGATCGGCGTGGGATGGCGCACCCTCGCCGGATCCCGCATCGACCCGTCCGAGGAGCCGTCGCTGACCGTCGTCGACGTCGACCGGGCCTTCACCGAGCTCGCCGGTCTGTCCGGGACCGGCTCGACGGGGCGGCGGCGCGAACTGCTCGCCGGTCTGCTCGGCGCGGCCACCGCCGAGGAGCAGGATTTCCTGGTGCGGCTGCTGACCGGCGACCTGCGGCAGGGCGCGCTCGACGGGGTGATGACCGACGCGGTGGCCGCCGCGGCCGGGCTGCCGGCCGAGACGGTGCGCCGGGCGTTCATGCTCTCCGGCCGGCTGCCCGCAACCGCGGCGGCCGGGCTCGGCGGCGGCGCGGACGCGCTCGCCGCCTTCCGGCTGGAGGTGGGCCGGCCGATCCGGCCCATGCTCGCCGCCCCGGCCCAGTCCCTCGCCGGTGCCCACAGCGAGTTCGGCGGCGAGGTCAGCGTCGAGTACAAGCTCGACGGCGCCCGCATCCAGGTGCACCGCCGGGGCGGGACGGTGCGGGTGTTCACCCGCACGTTGCGGGAGATCACCCGCAGCGTCCCCGAACTCGTGGAGCTGGTCGCGACGCTGCCCTGCACGTCGGTCGTGCTCGACGGCGAGACCCTGGCACTCGACCCTGCGGGCCGGCCCCGGCCGTTCCAGGAGACGATGAGCCGGTTCGGTGCCGAGTCCGCGCACGAGCTGATGCTGCACCCGTACTTCTTCGACTGCCTGCACCTCGACGGCACCGACCTGCTCGACGCGCCGCCCACCGAGCGTCTCGACGCTCTGCGGCGGGTCGCGCCGAACCATCGGATCCCGGGCGTGCTGCGGCCGGACGCGGCCACCGCCGACGCCCAGTTCGACGCCGCCCTCGCCGCCGGGCACGAGGGCGTCGTCGTCAAGGACCTCACCGCGCCCTACGCGGCGGGCCGGCGCGGCCGCGCCTGGCAGAAGGTCAAACCGGAGCACACCCTGGACCTGGTGGTACTCGGCGCCGAGTGGGGTTACGGCCGTCGCACCGGCTACCTGTCCAATCTCCATCTGGGCGCGCGGGATCCGGACGGCGGCGAGCCGATCATGGTCGGCAAGACGTTCAAGGGACTGACCGACGCCCTGCTGCAATGGCAGACCGAGGAGCTCCCGCGACACGAACGCAGCCGCGACGCGCACACCGTGTACCTGCGTCCGGAGCTGGTCGTGGAGATCGAACTCGACGGCGTACAGGTCAGCCCCCGCTACCCCGGCGGGGTGGCGCTGCGCTTCGCCCGTGTGCTGCGCTACCGCCCCGACAAGACCGCCGCCGAGGCGGACACCGTCGACGCGGTGCGCGCACTGTTACCGGGGACGGATTCCGTTCCGCAGCAACCACTTCCGTCCCATCACGGAAGTTCGTGACCGGTCAGGCCCGACCCTGGGCGAGTGCGTCGACCGCGGCCGCGTACATGGTGGACTTGATGGCACCGAGGGTGCCGGGGTCCTTCCCCGCGAGCGGGGTGACGAGTTCGACGGCGGCGTCGAGGACGCCGTCCGCGCCCGCCGTGCGGTCGACCAGACCGGCGGCCTCGGCCTCGAGACCGCCGTAGCGGCGACCGGTGGTCATCGCCGTGACCGCGGTCTGCGGGGTCAGCTTGGCCTGGATCAGCGCGGCCATGCCCGGCGTGAACGGGATGTGGATGTCGACCTCGGGGAAGCAGTAGTAGCCCCGGTCCGCGCGCATCACCCGGTAGTCGTGCGCGATCGCGAGCATGGCACCCGCCCCGAACGCGTGCCCGACCACGGCGGCGACCGTCGGCAGCGGGAAGGTGAGGATGCGGCCGAAGAGCGCCTGCACCCGGCCGACGTACCACTGCGCCCGATCACCGTGAGCTGTCAGCCATTCCAGGTCCAGGCCGTTGGAGTAGAACTTCCCCGTCGCCGTGGTGACGAGTGCGTGCGCGTTCTGCTGCACTTCGTCGAGGAGCCGGTCGACGGTGTCGAGCCAGTCGGGAGAGAACCGGTTCTCGTCGTCGCCGAGGTCGAGGACGGCGATCTTGTCCCGGTAGGTCAGAGTGACGGTCATCGCGAGCCTTTCGTGTGGCCGCCGCGCCCGGATGGCGCGGGCGGAGGATCGAGGGCGAGCACCGCGCGGACCGCGGCCTCGAGACGGTGGCGCATGGCCGCGTCGGGGACACGCCCGCGCCGGAGCAACAGACCTGTCGGCAGACCGACGACACAGTCCTCGACGACCGCGACCGCGCGCGCGTCGCCGCGGCCCCACAACGCCCGGGACAGGCGGACGAGCAGCGCGACCACAATCGAATCGAGCCGCCCCAGCTCTGCGGCGACGTCCGCCGGCGGGTCGGACCCGAGCAACTCCTCGCGCCGGACGGTGAGCAGGAGGCGCGAGGACTCGGGGAACAGGGCGGCGAACGCCGCGGGGGCATCGGCGGCGGCGACGACGGCGTCGATCCCCCGGTCCGGCGTCGACGCGGAGCCGAGAACCTCGTCGACCGCCGCGCGCTGCAGGTCGAGGAAGCGGTGGGCCGCGCGCAACCAGGCCCGGCCGACCAGCCCACCGCGGGAGCCGAAGGCGTGATACAGAGCCCCGTTCGACATCCCCGTGGCCGCGGCGACCGCACGCAGCGTCACCGCGCTCGCACCACCGGCCACCACCAGATTCTCGGTGGCGTCGAGAACCTCGTCGAGGTCGTGGATGCGGGGCCGGGGCACAGCGGGACCATAACAGAACGCATGCTCTATTACCAGCGGGTAACCGAACGGGGCGCCCGGCCGGACACGGGACACCGTGCGCCTTCCGGACCGCGGTCCCGGTGAGCGGAACCCGCGCTGCCGTCCCCGCTTCGGACCGGGAGAATCCGCGTCCGACACCACCGAGGAGGCAAGCATGGAGACCGCCGGCCGTTTCGAGAACAAGGTCGCCTTCGTCACCGGCGCGGCGCGCGGTCAGGGCCGCGCCGAGGCCGTGCAGTTCGCCCGCGAGGGCGCCGACATCATCGCGGTCGACGCGTGCACCGACTTCGCCTCGACCGCCTACCCGGGCGCCACGGAGGAGGATCTCGCGGAGACGGTGCGGTTGGTCGAGAAGACGGGCCGTCGCATCGTCGCCACGACCGCGGACGTGCGGGACTTCGACGCGCTGTCGCGGGCGCTGGCCGACGGCGTCGAGCAGCTCGGCCGCCTCGACGTGGTGGTCGCGAACGCCGGCATCTGCTCGGGCGCGCTGTCGTGGGAGATCACCCTCGAGCAGTGGCGGGAGACCGTCGACGTCAACCTCACCGGCGTGTTCCACACCGCGAAGGCCGCCGTGCCCTACCTGATCGAGCAGGGCGAGGGCGGGGCGGTCGTCTTCACCAGCTCCGTCTCGGGGCTCAAGGGCACCCCCTTCACCGGCCACTACGTCGCGACCAAGCACGGCATCACCGGCCTGGCGAAGACGATGGCGAACGAACTGGGCGAGCACCGGATCCGGGTCAACACCGTCCACCCGGCCGGCGTGGAGACCGGCATGAAGGTCAGCGACCTGCACCCGCTCATCGCGAAGTACGCGACCACCCTGGGCCCGATCTACATGAACTCGCTGACCTACGAGATCCTGCAGCCCGAGGACGTCGCGGCCGTCGTCGCGTGGGTGTGCTCCGACGAGGCGAAGTACATCACCGGCGCGCAGATCCCCGTCGACCTGGGGAACCTGATCCGCTGAGCGCCCCCACCCTGTGTGGCCGAATGTCACACCGCTTCGATCTGATCGAACGCATGTCACATTCGGCCACCCCCGTCCCCCGGCGGATACCCTCCGGAGGGTGACCTGGTCCCTGGAGTTGGTTCCCACCGCCGTCGGGGTGACCCTGCTCGTCGGGACGACGACCGCGGTGCTGTGGGGCTACCGCGCCCCGCATCACTTCGCGCCGGCGGTCGCGGTGCTGCGGGGCGCCGTGCAACTCGCCCTGATCAGTGTGGTGCTGTCCGGGGTGATCACGAGTCCCGTCTGGGTGGGGGCCGCGCTGCTGGTCATGTTCACCGTCGCCGCTGCCACCGCATCCCGCCGGATCGGCTGGAGCCCGGGGCACGTGGCCCTCGTATCCGGTGCGATGGCGCTCGGGATCGCCGTGACGCTCACGATCGTCTTCGTCACCGGCGCCATCGAGTTCTCCCCGCGGTACGTCCTGGCCATCGGCGGCATCGTCGTCGGCAACGCGATGACCATCGCGACCCTCGCGGGGCGGCGCTTCACGGAACTGACCGGGGACAACTGGGACACGGTCGAGGGCTGGCTCGCGCTCGGTGCGACGCCGCGGCAGTCCACCCGCGAGCTCACGCGACTGGCCGTCCACTCGGCGCTGATCCCGTCGACCGACCAGACCAAGACCACCGGGCTGGTGACGCTGCCGGGTGCCTTCGTCGGCGCGATCTTCGGGGGTGTGTCCCCGCTCGAGGCCGGACGCTTCCAGATCGTGGTGCTCGCCGCGATCATGGCCGCCGGAACGATCACCGCCGTCGTCCTCGTCTCCGGTCTGGCACCGGTCCGTACCCGGCCCGGCCTGCCGGACTGACCTCCCACTGCGCACCCCGGAACCGGAGGCCGGTGGGCGTAGGATCGCAGGCAACCACTCGGTGCACGTTCGGTCGCCGCAGGGAGCGAGGATGGGCACGTCGACGGTGCTCGACCACGCGCGGGCAGCGTTCCACGCGCGGGACTGGACGCGGGCGTTCGACGCGTTCCGCACCGCCGACGCGCACGAGCCCCTCACCGCCGACGACCTCGACCTGTTCGCACGGTCGGCGTATCTGGTCGGCCGGGACGACGACTGCGCGACGCTGTGCGAGCGTGCGTTCTCGGCGCATCTCGACGCCGACGACCCCGAGCGGGCCGGACTCAGTGCGTTCTGGCTCTGCTTCCTGCTGATGAACCGTGGGGAGGTGGCGCGCGCCGGCGGCTGGCTCGCCCGGGCCCAGCACCTGACCGAGCCCGGGCGCCCGGACTGCGCGACACGCGGCCTCCTGATGCTGCCGGCGGCGGTGCAGGACATGCATGCGAACCGGCCGGCCGACGCCCTGCCCTCGTTCACCGCCGCCCAGGCGATCGGCCGAGCCTGCGGCGACGCCGACCTCGTCGCGCTGAGCACCCTCGGCATCGGGCAGTGCCGCATCCTGCTCGGCGACGTCGCCGGCGGTCTCGGCACCCTGGACGAGGTGATGGTCGGCGTGAGCCTCGACGAGGTCTCGCCGGTCGTGGCCGGACTGGTGTACTGCGCGGTCATCGAGGCCTGCCAGGGCACGTTCGAGCTGCAGCGGGCCAGGGAATGGACGCGGGCACTCGGCCGCTGGTGCGACGCCCAGCCCGGCCTCGTTCCCTTCCGGGGACAGTGCCTCGTACACCGCGCGGAGATCCTGCAACTCGAGGGCGCCTGGACGGAGGCCATGGACCTGGCCCGGCTCGCGTTCCGGCGGCTGTCGGACCCACCGGGTCAACCGGCCGTCGGCATGGCCCTGTACGAACAGGGCGAACTGCACCGGTTGCGCGGCGAGTTCGACGAGGCCGAGGACGCCTACCGCCGCGCCGGGCGGCTCGGCCGCGAGATCCAGCCGGGCATGGCGCTGCTGCGTCTGCGCCAGGGCGACACCGACGCGGCGCTCGCCGGGATCCGGCGGGCGCTCGGCGAATCGCTTCCGCTCTATCGTCCGCGGCTGCTGGCGGGCCACGCGGAGATCGCGCTCGCCGTCGGCGACGTCGCGGCCGCGCGCCGCAGCGCCGACGAACTCGCGGCGCTGGCCGGGGAACAGGACGCTCCGGCGTTGAGTGCGATCGCCGAGCAGGTCACCGGCGCCGTCCTGCTCGCCGAGGGCGCACCGCGCGCCGCCCTCGACCGGCTGCGCCGCTCGTGCGGGCTCTGGCGCGGCTTCGAGGCGCCCTACGAGTGCGCGCGGGTGCGGGTGCTGCAGGGCCGGTGCTGTGACGCGCTCGGCGACGCCGAGACGGCGCGGCTCGAGTACGAGGCCGCGGCGGCGACGTTCCGGGACCTGCACGCCGAGCCGGACCTGCGGGACCTCGCGCGGAGGCCGGGGCGCCCGGCCGCGCGGGGCCGGCTGACCACCCGCGAGATCGAGGTGCTGCGGGCCGTCGCCACGGGGAAGACCAACCGCGCCGTGGCCCGTGAACTCGTGTTGAGCGAGAAGACCGTGGCGCGGCACCTGAGCAACATCTTCACCAAGCTCGACGTGTCGTCCCGGGCGGCCGCGACGGCATACGCGTACGAGCACCACCTGCTCTGAGCTGCACAGAACTACCCATCCGGGTCCGCGGACGGCTGCGTACTTCGCCCGACGCGGCCGATGCCGGCGGCGCCTAACGTCATCCGTCCAGTCCCCTCGAGCCCGGGAGTTCCGATGACCACCGACAGTGCACCCCGACGGATCGACACCGTCGTGATCGGCGCAGGCCAGGCGGGGCTGTCCGCCGGCTACCACCTCGCCCGGCACGGGCGCCCCTTCCTGATCGTCGACGCGAACCGGCGGATCGGCGACAACTGGCGCAGCCACTGGGATTCGCTGCGCCTGTACAGCCCCGCCGGATACGACGGCCTGCCCGGCATGCCGTTCCCCGGCGATCCGCACCGGTTCCCGACGAAGGACGACGTCGCCGACTACCTCGAGGCGTACGCCGCGCGGTTCGAGCTGCCCGTTCGCGGCGGCACCCGCGTGCGACGGCTGTCGCGCGACGGCGATCGCTTCGTCCTCGACTGCGGCGAGATGCGGATCGAGGCCGGCAACGTCGTCGTCGCCACCGGCACGTTCGGCCGCACCCCCAGCATCCCGGACTTCGCGGCCGAGCTGGACCCGCGGATCGTGCAGCTGCACTCGAGCGAGTACCGCAATCCGGCGCAGCTGACCGACGGCCCGGTGCTCGTGGTGGGCGCGTCCCACTCCGGCGGCGACCTCGCCTACGAGGTGGCGACGTCCCATCCGACGATCCTGTGCGGCCGCGACACCGGACAGCTCCCGGTGCGGCTCGAGAGCCGCCGGATGCGGGTGCTCTTCCCGATCGTGTGGTTCGCGTGGGGCCACGTGCTCTCCGTACGCACCCCGCTCGGCCGGAAGGTACGTGAACTCGAACGCCGCCACGGCGCACCGCTGTTGCGGGTCAAGCGGGAGGACCTCGCCGCGCTCGGCGTCGAACGGATCACCGAACGGGTCACCGGGGTCGTCGACGGCCGCCCGGTCCTCGCCGGCGGTCGCGTCCTCGACGTGACGAACGTGTTGTGGTGCACCGGCTTCCGTCAGGCCTACGACTGGATCGAGCTGCCGGTGCTCGGCCCGGACGGCTGGCCGCTCGAGGAGCACGGGGTGGTGACCACCATTCCCGGCCTGTACTTCACCGGCCTGTGCTTCCAGTCGTCGTTCCGCTCGATGCTCGTCGGCGGGGCCGGCGCGGACGCCGGGCACGTCGTCCGGCACCTCGTCGAGCACCGCGCGCCGGTCGGCCCGATGTCACATCGCTTCGATCCGATCGAACCGATGTGACATTCGGCCACCCGCGCGGGAGTCAGGCGCGCGGCTGCCGGCGCAGTCCGCTGGCTCGCAACACCCGCCGCCCGACCCCGGCGCGGACCGCCTCCTCGGTGCCGATCAGGCGCACGTGACCGCGCGCCCGGGTGATCGCGGTGTACAGCAATTCGCGGGTCAGCAGCGAGGATTCGGGTGGGGGCAGGATCACCGAGACCGTGCCGTACTGGCTGCCCTGGCTGCGGTGGATCGTCATGGCGTACACCGTCTGCACGGCCGACAGCCGACTGGGGTGGAGCCGGAACGGCTCCTTGCCGCGCGCGAACGCCGCGACAGGTTCGCCGTCCGCATCGACGACCACGACGCCGGTGTCGCCGTTGTAGATGCGGGTCTCGTGGTCGTTGGCGGTGACGAGCAGCGGCTGCCCCGGGTACCAGCGCTCGGTGTCGAGCCGCCGGCCGGTGTCGGCGGCGATCCACTCCATCGCCCGCCGCGCCCACCACTGCACCCCGTACGGCCCCTCCCGGTGCGCGCACAGCAGGCGGTGCGTCTCGAACTTCTCGAGCGCGGTCACGTCGTCGCCCGCGACGGCGGCGGCGGTGACGGTCGCGGCGGTGGAGACGACGTCGCGCCGCAGGGCCTCGAGGTCGTCCGGCGCGTGGAAGGACACCTCGGGGCCACCACCGTCGAGGATCCGCATCACCGCGTCGGCGTCGCCCTCCCGCACGGCGACGGCGAGGTGCGCGATGTCGCCGCCGAACCGCCGGCCGCGGCTGAGCCGGATCACGCCGCCGCGCAACCGGTTCCGCTCACCCGCGGAGAGCGACGCCTCGGCGGGGTCGTCGCCGGCATCGAGGTCGGCTGCGACGACGCGCCCGAGGACGGGGTTTCCCGCCGCGGTCACGGGACGGGCGATGAGGTCGGCCAGGACGGCGCCGGCGTCGACCGACGTCAGCTGGTCCGGGTCGCCCACCAGGATCAGCCGGGTGCCGGAGCGGACGGCCTCGAGCAGCCGGCACATCATGGTCAGCGACACCATCGACGTCTCGTCGACGACCACGACGTCGTAGGGCAGGTGGTTGCCGGCGTGGTAGCGGTACCGGGTGCGGCCGCGCTGCCAGCCGAGCATGCGGTGCAGGGTCATCGCGGTCAGGTCGGCGCGCAGGCCCAGCGGCCCGGCCTGCTCGCGGACGGATTCCTGCAGCCGGGCCGCGGCCTTGCCGGTGGGCGCGGCCAGTCCGATCCGCAGGGCGGGACCGTGCAGCGCGGTCAGCAGCGCGAGTATCCGGGCGACGGTGTGGGTCTTGCCGGTGCCCGGCCCGCCCGCGATCACCGTGGTCCACCCCGTGGCGGCCAGCGCCGCGGCGATGCGCTGCCGGTCCGGTGCGGCGGACGGACGACCGGGGTCGTGCTGGTCGCGGAACAACTCGCGCAGTCCCCGCTCGAGCGCCGGCTCGTCGACGACGGGATGACCGAGCCCGCGGGCGTCGAGGATCCGCCGGACCGCCTCCTCCTGACGGAAGTAGCGGTCGAGGTACAGCAGCGGACCGTCGGCGGTCTCGACCAGGCGCAGCGGACGCAGCGGGCCGCGGTCGCCGCCGACGACGAGCGGGCTGCGCCGCAAGCCGGCGACGACGGCGTCGTCGTCCGGCCACGGCAGCGCCGCGAGGTCCACCTCGGCGGACTCGTCGACGGTGATCTCGCGCAGCCGGGTCAGGTCCAGGCACACCGAACCGGCGCGCACGGCGCGCACGGCCAGCGCGGTGGCGAGGTGCACCTCCTCGGCGGTCTCCCCCGCCAGCTGGGCGAGCCGAAGCGCGACGTGCACGTCGGCGGCCGCGAGCACCCCGGCCTCGTTGAAGACCCGCAGGGCACCCTTGCCGCGCTGGGCCACCTGGGCGTTGGTCACGGAATCTCCTTGCCTGCCAACAGATCGGACAGTGCGGCGACGAGGGCGGGCGGCGGCGTCCAGTCGAACACACCGCAGCCCGCCGGGGTCTCCGGACCGACCATGCCGCGCACGAACAGGTACTGCACGCCGCCGAGATGCACCGCCGGGTCGTAGCCGGGCAGCCGCCACCGCAGGTACCGGTGCAGGGCGGCGGCGTACAGCAGCGCCTGCATCGGATAGTGGGCGCGCAGCATCTCCTGCGCCATCCGGTCCCGGGTGTAGTGGGCGGTGGTGAGCTCCTCCGGCCCGAGGCGGTTCGTCTTGTAGTCGACGATCACGAACCGCGGCTCGGTGCCGCGGATCCGCAGCACCGAATCGATGCTGCCGGTGAGATAGCCGCGCAGCGGGGTGGGCTCGAGGGTGCCGACGAGATCGGCGTACGAGGCGAACGGGTCGTCGGCGGGCAGGTGCGCACGCAGCAACCGGGCGACACCGTCGAGGGTGACGGTGGTGGCGACTGGATCGTCCCCGCCGGCGAGGGGCAGCTCGAAGTCGAGTTCGGCGAGGCGGTCGGCCGGGGCGATGTCGGCGAGTGTGCCCGCGTCCCCACCGAGCGGGGTCCGCAGGACCGGCAGCAGTGCCGTCGCCAGCTCCTCGGGGTCGACGTCGGAGAACTGTTCGGCGACGGTGTCGCGGCAACAGCGCAGCAGTTCCGCGCCGAGGTCGGCGGCGGCGGTGTCGACGACCTCGAGCACCGCGTGCACGAGGGTGCCGAACACCGCCCCACCGGGCAGGGCGTTCATCGGGGACTCGATGCCCTCGCCCGCGTCGGCCGGCAGCAGCGGCGGCTCCTCCGGTTCGTCGATGCTCACCGGCTGCTCGGTCTCCGTCCGCACCTGGGGTTCGTCGTGGGCGGCGGCGGTGAGGGCGGTGTACGAGGTGCGCCGCCAGGCGTCGTCGAGCTCGCGGTCGAAGCGCGCCGCCTCGAGGTCCACGACGGCCTCACGCGGGCGCACCCACGTCACGGTGGGGATCGGCGCCGAGCCGACGGCCTCGACGGACACCGAGCCGGCGGCTCGGTCGGCCCACGCGGCGAGCTGCTGCGCCACGATCGGATCCTCGGGCACGCGGGCCTTGGGGGCGACGTCGGACGTGCCGGGTGCCCGGCCGAACAACAGACGGTGCAGCGGGGCGCCGGGGGTGCTGTATCCGGGAGCCCACCACAGCACCAGGTGACAGCGGGCGCGGGTCAGCGCGACGTACAGCAGCCGCAGTTCCTCACCGGCAACCTCGTCGTCGTGGCGCCGGCGACGTTCCCCGTATCCGGGGCTGCCCTCGCCGCCGACGTCGAGGATCCGGCGTCCGGAGTCGTCGTGGAGCAGGAGCCGGTCCGGTTTCGACCGCACGCCCGACTCCCACGCGAACGGCACGTAGACCACGGGGAATTCGAGGCCCTTGCTGGCGTGGACGGTCAGCACCTGCACCGCGGCGGCGTCGCTGTCGAGCCGGCGGCTGCGGTCGGCACGGGCCGTGCCCGCCTCGGCGATCCGTTCGGTCAGCCAGCGGGTCAGCGCCGTGACACCGAGCGCGCCGGCCGCCGCGGTCTCGTCGAGCAGTTGCGCGAGGTGGCGCAGATCGGTCAGTTCCCGTTCGCCGCCCGGCCAGCCCAGCAGTCGCGGCTCGAGGGCGCAGGACGCGGCGAGGCGCTCGAAGAGCGCGGCGAAGCCGGACCGCTCGAACACGAGGTCCAGCTCGCGCAGCAGGGTGCCGACCGCGGCCACGAGCTCGTCGCCGCCGGTGTCGACGTCCCCGGCGGTGTGCCCCATCAGGGAGGTCAGGGCGGCCAGACGCACCCGGTCGGGTCGGTGCGGCTGCTCGAGCGCCTGCAGCACCCGCAGCCATTCCCGCGCGGCGGGGGTCGCGAAGACGCTGGTTCCGCCCGCGAGCACGGCCGGGATCCCGGCGCCGGTGAGGGCGCCGTGCACGAGGGCGACCTGCGCGTTGGTCCGCACCAGGACAGCGACGTCGCCGGGTTCGACGGGTCGCCGGCCGGCGCCGAGGTCGACGGTGACCTCGCCGCCGAGCAGTGCCGCGATGTCGGCCGCGACGTCGCGTGCCACCCGGGCCTGCAACGCCGGTGCCTTCGGGAAACCGGAGGCGCCGCACGGACCGGCCCCGGCACGCGGCAGGTGCCGCAGCCGCAGCGGCACCGCCCCGGTGATCCGGGACGGCGGCTGCGCGGCCTCGACCCGATGCGCCACGATTCGCGGATCCCCCAGGGCCGCACCGCCGTACAGGTGGTCGAGGGCCGCGAGCAGGTTCCCGTCGCTGCGCCAGTTGCGGACGAGTTCCTGGTGCTCGTCGGCGAACTCCATCGCGCCGAGATAGCTGAGCACCTCGGCGCCGCGGAACGCGTAGATGGCCTGTTTCGGGTCGCCGACGAGGACGAGGGTCGTGCGCCGGTGGAACGCGCTGCGCAGGATCTCCCACTGCAGCGGGTCGGTGTCCTGGAACTCGTCGACGAGCACGACCCGGAATCGGGAGCCGATGCGGCGGCACGCGGCCTCGCCGTGCCCGGGATCGGTCAGCACCGCGTGCAGCAGCGAGAGCTGGTCGTCGTAGTCCCGCAGACCCGCGAGGCGTTTGCGGCGGTCGACCTCGGCCCGCACGGCCCGGGCGAACTCGACGCGTTCACCCGCGGGCGTGCCGTCGGCGCCCTCGGGGGCGAGCGTGGCCTGCGGGTCGAAGATCGCGGCACGCGCGGCCTCCGCCGCCTCCGCGTGTGAGATCGGTGCCGCATCCGCGCGGCCGTACCGCCGCAGGTACAGGTCCGCGACGACCTCGGCGGTCAGGTCGTCGACGTCCTCGACGAGTACCGCGGCGGAGTCGCGTTCCCCGGCGGTGCCGAGCTCGTCGAGCATGCGCTGGCAGAACCCGTGCGTGGTGGCGATGGTGGCGGCATCGAAGTCGGACAGCGCCCGCAGCAGCCGGCGCCGGTGCGTGGCCACGTCGCCGGCGGCGAGGTGCCGGATCAGCTCGTCGGGATGGCGGCGGGCGGCGTCCGGATCGGCCAGCGCCCGCGCGGCGGCGGCGAACCGGTCCCGGGTGCGTTCGCGCAGCTCCTGCGTCGCGGCGCGGCTGAACGTCACCAGCAGCAACTCCGACAACTCCGCCGTGCCCTCGGCGACGAACCGGGTGGCCAGGCCGACGAGGGCGTAGGTCTTGCCGGTTCCCGCGCTGGCCTCGAGCACGGTGGTGCCCGTGGGAAGCGTCCCCAGCAGGTCGAACTCGGACACGGTTCGGGTCACGGCCGCCCCTGGATCTCGTTGGACAGCAACGGCTCCCACAGGCGTCGCGCGAGGGCGCCGAATCGGGTGGGCTCGCCGTGCCACGTCTGCTCGTCGTCGCGGGCGGCGACGGAGGTCAGGTCCCGCAGCGTCACGTCGGGGCCGTACAGGTAGGCGAGGTGGCGGTCGGTGCGTTCGCCGTAGGTGGATCCGAACTCCTGGGCGGCGGCGTCGAGTCCCATCTCGACGGAGTTGCCGCGGTGGCGGCGCTCGGCGTACTCCGCGGCGGCGGCGGTGGCGGTCGGCAGCGGCTCGTGCAACCCGCGGTCGCGCAGGTCCACGAGGCGGGCGAGTTGCTCCACGGGGTCGGCCGGGGCGTTGATCGTGGACCGCCAGGCCGGGGTGCCGCGGAACCGCCCACGGCCGGTGGTGACGGCCTGCCACGGCCCCGGCCGGTCCGACGCGGCGACGGCGAGCAGGTGCACCCAGGCGGTGAGGCGGTGTTTCGGCGCCAGGCGGGAGAAGGTGCTGCGGGCGACGACGGCGCCGTGGACCCCGCCGACCGTCCCGGTCAGGCGCCGGCCGTCCCCGAGGTCGACGTTCACGTCAACGGTGTCGGCCGGTCCCGTGTAGATCGGCCGGCACACCGCCACCAAGGTGTCCACGGTGGCGGCGACGTCGTCGAGCGCGAGTTCACCGAGCCGGTACGGCGGCAGGGTGCCGCGCCGCCATTCGGCGGCCCGGAAGTCCGCGGGGTCCGTGCCGGCGAGCAGCGCCTCGAGCATGCGGTCGCCGAGGTCCCACCGGGCGAGCGGGTCGAGGCCGACATCGAGGGCGTCGGCGATGTCCTCGTCGCGATCGGGCACCCGCACCCCGAGGCGCTGCCGCAGGAACGCCTGGGTGGGGTGGGTGACGAACGCGACGAGGTCGGCCAGGTCGACGTCGCTGCGCGCGGCCGGCGTGAGCGGCCGCTGCAGCAGTCCGGGACGCTGTTTCGCCGGGTGCTGCGCGGCGCGCGCCCCCGCGAGTGCGGCCCGGTCGAAGCTCAGCGGGCGGTCGGGCCGGAAGTTGCGCGGATCGAACGGTTGCAACGGATGCCGGGTGAGGAGCTCGGCCATGCCGTCGGGACCGACCATCGTCTCGACCACGTCGCGCAGTTCGCTCAGCGGGATCGCCGGGGGGCGGCGGGCACCGGTGACCGGGTCCGCACCGGTGTAGAACAGCAGCAGCGTCTCCCCCGCCGACATGACGGCGTCGAGCAGCAACTGCCGGTCCTCGCTGCGCGGATCACGTTCCCCCAGGCAGGGATTCACTGCCAGCACGTCGTCGCCGTCGATGTGGGCGGAGCGGGGGAAGCTCTCGTCGTCGAGGCCGAGCAGGACCACGACGCGGTGCGGCACCGACCGCATCGGCACCATCGTGCACACGGTCAGCTCGCCGGTCCGGAAGTTCGCGCGCGTCGGGCGTGCCGCGAGCCGGGCCGTCAGCATGGCCCGCACGTCGGCCAGCCGCAGCGGCGCCGGCCCGGCGTGCTCGACGGCGGCGGCGAGTTCCCGGTGAGCCTGGGTGAGCTGCCAGGCGTCGGCGGGATCGACATCGGTCAGCAGATCCAGTGCGCGGGTGAGGGCGTCGGCCCACTGCGCGGCCGGCTGGGGACCGCGCAGGCCGTGCAGTGCCACCGTGAGCCGGTCGATGTACTCGGCGAACCGTCCCGTCAGGTCGATGTCGTTGCTCTCGACGTCGTCGAGCGGGAGCGTGAGTCCGAGCCACTCGCTCTGCGACTCGTCGGCGGCCGTGCCGAGGAGGATCCGGTCCAGGGCCGTGCCGAACGTGTTCTGCGGGAAGTCCCCGAGGCCGAAGGCGTTCCGCTGCCCTTTGCCGATGCCCCAGCGGGCCCCGGCAGCGGCGGTCCATTCCTGCAGCCGTTCGAGGTCGTCGTCGACGAAGCCGAACCGCCGGCGCACCGGCGCGGCCCCGGCGAGGTCGAGGACCTCGCTGGCGGTCACCCGTGCGTCGGCGAGCCCCACGAGCGTCGCGACGACCGCCAGCACCGGGTTGGTGCGGCGCAGGCCGCGGTCGGCGAGACGCACCCGTAGCCGGTGTCCCGGGTGCCCGGAGGTGTCGTGCCGGGCGGCACCCTGGCCGAATGCGGCCTGCACGAGCGGCGCGTAGGTCTCCACATCCGGGCACATGACGACCACGTCGCGGGGTTCGAGACTCGGATCGTCCGCGAACAGGTGCAGCAGGCACTCGCGCAGCACCTCCACCTGCCGCGCCGGACCGTGACAGGCGTGGATGCGGATCGTGCCGTCGGCGGCGGCGGAGCGGGCCGGGGGCCGGTCGGCCCGGAGGTCGTCCTGCAGGCGCCCCAGGAGCGTGTCGGGGCCGGTCCCGCCGGGGTGGTGCACGTCGGCGACTCCGGGACCGGCGAGGTGCGCGCGTAGTTCGCGCACGTCCCGGGCCAGGCTCGCCAGGAGGGGGTGCTGCACCACGAGGGCACTGCGGTCGTCGGCGCGACGACGAACCGGCGCCGCGGCCGCCTGCCCTTCCCACATCGCCGGACTCGGATGCGGAATCCACAGGTGCACATCACGGTTCGCGGCAACCGCGGACAGCACCGCGCACTGGGCGACGGTGAGCCGGGTGGGGCCGAACAGCGACAGCCGAGCCGGCCAGTCCACGAGCTCCGGGTCGGTGCGCAACCGCGTGCAGGCGGCGGTGAGCCGCTCGGCGGGACTGTCGTCGCCGAGGCGCTCGCGCAGCCGCCGCCACAGCCGGGCCTGCCACACGAGGTGTTCGGCGAGGTCGTGGCCGGTGCCGTCGGTGTCGCGCCCGGCGGCCCAGTCGACGAGCATCTCCGGGCGCTGCGACGCGTAGCTGCGGAACAGGTCGGCCAGGTGGGCGGCGGTGGCGTAGCGTCGACCGGCGCGGTGATCGACGCCGTCGCGGCCGAGGTGCCGGGCGAGGACGGTGCACCACGGTTCGTCGAGGCAGTCGTCGACGACGTCGAGCAGCGTCCACCGCATCCGGTCGGGGTGCCAGGGGTCGTCCGCCGCCGTCCGGCCGGTGGCAGCGGCCAGCGCCTCGTCCACCAGCCGTGCCGGCGACGGGTGGTCGATGTTGGCGGCGACACCGTCACCGCAGGTGCCGCCGAGCACCGTCGACAGCCGCTGCGTCAGCCACCGCTCGACCCCCTTGGCGGGGACGGCGACGATCTCGCGGGCGAACGGGTCGGCGAGGGGCACGACGAGCAACTCGGCGAGAGCGGCGGCCAGGGTGTCGGCGCGCTCGGCGCGGTGCAGCGTCAGCACGCGGGTCCCCTCGTCGCTCGGTGTGTTCCGGTCCTGCACCGGCTTATCACATCCCGGCGACAGCGCTCGCCGCGGCGGCCGCGCGACGCGCGCTGCCGGACCGGTCGGGGCAGGTCAGCGCGACAGCCACGCCGCGATCGCGATCCGATCGTGCTCGACGATCTGCTGGACCATCCCGTGCACCATCGACTCGATCCGGCCGCCGAGGAGCGGGACCCGGACGACGACCTGCCCCTGCACGTCGACGTACGTCCCACCGGTGCGGCTCGTCCGCAGCCGGGATCGTCCTTCGAGGGCGACCGGCAGGCCGGTGGCGCCTCCGGACAGCAGCCCGTCGGCGACGTCGTCGACCAGCGGACCCCATTCGTCGGTGCGCTCGACGATCAGCGGCCCGCGCAGCACGCCGCGCACGATCGACGGCAGATCCGAGGGTTCGGACCGGTCCGTGACGGTCACCCGCACACTGCCCGGACCGTGCGGTTCCTCGACGATCGCGGTGGCACTCGCCCGGTCCGCCACCCGGTCGAGCCAGTACCGCTCGTCGAGCAGCACCGCGTGCACGTCGCGGACGTGGTGGTCCAGCTCGGTGGTGAAGGCGAAGGACTTCGGCATGAACTGCACAGTATCGGCCGGTCGGGACCGTTGACAGGGCTCCGCAGCCCTGCAACACTGAACCTGATGGTTCAGTATTCGAGTCTCGATGCCACGTTCGCGGCGCTGTCGGACCCGACCCGGCGCGGGATCCTCCAGGATCTGCGCGCCGGACCGGCCTCGATCAGCGACCTGGCCGCCCGGTACCGGATGACACCGACCGGGATCACGAAACACGTCCGGCTCCTCGAGGAGGCAGGTCTCGTCGTCACCGAGAAGAAGGGCCGCGTGCGCCACTGCCGGCTCGGCATCAACCGACTCGAGCACGAAGCGGACTGGATCCGCGACCACCAGCAGATGATCGAGGGCCGCATGGACCGCCTTGCGGAGTTCCTCGACCGAACGAAAGGAACGCCATGACAACCACGAATCCCTCTGCCCCGCTTACGGTCACGACTCCCCACGAGCGGGAGATCCGGGTCGAGCGCGTCTTCGACGCCGACCGCGACCGCGTCTGGGCCGCCTACACCGACCCCGAGCTGCTCGCCCGGTGGTGGGGCCGGGGCAACCGCCTCGACGTCGAACGCTTCGAGTTCGAACGGGGTGGACACTGGCGGTTCGTCGAGCACAGCGACGGTGAAGCCCACGGATTCGAAGGGCGATTCCGGGAGATCACCCCCAAGGACCGCATCGTCCAGTCCTTCGAATGGGACGGCATGCCGGCGTACGTCGCCATCGACACCGCGACGTTCGAAGACCTCGGCGACGGCCGCACCCGCGTGGTCACCGTCTCGCAGTTCCACACCTCCGAGGAACGCGACGGCATGCTGAACTCCGGCATGGCCGAGGGTCTCGGCCAGAGCTACGCGGCACTGGACGCACTGCTCGCCCGGACGTGACCGCGCCCGGCACCCGCAGTGCGGGTGCCACGGCCTGCGGGCATCACCGGCCGGGGGCGGTGTCGCCCTCCTCGTCGACCTCGTCGCTCCCCGTCTCGACGATGTCGGCGAACGCCGTGCCCGACACCGTCCCCCCGGTTCCGGGCAGCGTCACCGTGGGGCGCGCCCCCGGCTCGTACCGGCGCTGCATCTCCTCCGCCTGCTCCGATGCCCGGCGCTTCGTGTCCTCGTCGATGTTCTCCAGTGGGTCCTCGGACCTGGGCTGAGTACTCAACTGCTCCGCTCCGTTCCCCTCGCAGTGCGCATCTGTCCGCCGGTCACCCGGCACCCCTCACCATCCTCCGCATCGGCACCCGGCACCACCCCCGACGACGAATCGGCCGAGCCGGACCGCGCAGACCCCGCGCGCCAGTAGGCTCGTGCGCATGGCTGTAACGCCGAGCCGAACTCCGATGTAGGTGGCGCCATGGCAGAACTCGTCCTGGGTCCGGTCCTGCGGCACGTCGGTCGCCGCGACGCCACCGTGTGGGTGGAGACGTCGGACCCGTGCACCGTCGAGATCCTCGGCCACCGGGAACACACCTGGACCGTTGCCGGTCACCACTACGCACTGGTGGTGATCGACGACCTCGAGTCCGGCTCGACCACTCCGTACGAGGTCCGCCTCGACGGACATCCGGTCTGGCCGCCCCCCGACTTCCCGGCGTCCGTCGTCCGCACCCTCGGCACCGGCCGCCCCCTCGAACTGATCTTCGGTTCGTGCCGGTTCGCCACCACGGCCGCCACCGAGAACGACGACAAGCTCGGCGCCGACGCGCTCGACGCGTACGCGCAGCGCATGACGACCCGGGCACCGGACCGCTGGCCCGACGCGCTGCTGCTCCTCGGCGACCAGGTCTACGCCGACGAACTGTCCGCCCAGACCCTCGAGCGGGTCCGCGAGCGCCACGACCTCGACGAGCCTCCCGGCCCGCAGGTCCGCAACTACGAGGAGTACACCTGGCTCTACGCCGAGTCGTGGTCCGACCCCCACGTGCGCTGGCTGCTGTCCACCGTCCCCACCTCGATGATCTTCGACGACCACGACGTGCACGACGACTGGAACACCTCGCAGTCCTGGCGCGACGAGGTCGAAGCCACCTCGTGGTGGGAGGAACGCATCGTCGGCGCCCTCGCGTCGTACTGGGTGTACCAGCACCTCGGCAACCTCGATCCCGCCGAGCTCGCGGGCAACGAGCTGTACCAGCGCGTCCGCAAGTGCGACGGGGATGCTGAGCCGCTGCTGCGGGAATTCGCGTCGGCCGCGGACGAGGAGGCCGACGGCGCGAAGGGCACCCTGTGGTCCTTCCGGCGCGACCTCGGGAACGTCCGGTTGCTGGTGATCGACTCGCGCTGCGGCCGGATCCTGGCCGGCGGGCGTCGCGAGATGGTCTCGGACCCGGAGTTCTCCTGGATCGAGCGGCAGACGGAGGGCGACTACGACCACCTGCTCGTCGGGACGTCGCTGCCCTGGCTGCTGCCGCGGGCGCTGCACGACCTCGAGTCCTGGGACGAGCGGCTCGCCGCCGGGGTGCGCGGAAAACGGGTCGCCGGCTGGGCGGAGATCGTCCGCCGCGGCGCGGACCTCGAGCACTGGGCGGCGTTCCGCGACTCGTTCGACCGGCTCGCCCGGCTCTTCGCGGAGATCGGCCGGGGCCGCTGCACCGGACCGTCCGGCCGTCCGCCGGCCACGATCTGCGTGCTCTCGGGCGACGTGCACCACGCCTACGTCGCGCAGGCACGGTTCCCGGATCCGATGTCGACCCGGGTGTTCCAGCTGACCTGCTCGCCGTTGCACAACTATGTGCCCGCCGCGGTCCGGGCGGTGTTCCGCGTCTCGTGGAGCCGGGCGATGGAACGGGCTGTGCGCTTCGTGCTCGGTCGGGTGTCGGAGGTGCCCCCGGTGCCGGTCGAGTGGACCCGCGCGACCGGCCCGTTCTTCGGCAATCAGATCGCGACGCTGCGCCTGGCCGGCCGGGCCGCGCATCTGATGCTGGAACGTTCCGGACGGGCTCCGCGCGGACCCGTGGGCTTCACCACCACCGCCGACCTCGTGCTGTCGGCGCCCGAGGCCACGTCGTGAGACCGCGCACCGCGATGCGGGCGTCATGACGCGGACGCGTTCGTGGTGGGGCTGGGGCACCGTCGAGGACGCGGTACGCGGCGCGGAACTGCAGGAGCTGATCGCACGTGCCTCGGCCCTGTTGCCCGGCGCCGACCTGACGGACCACCCACCACCCGACGTCCGGTCGCTCGGACTGCCGCCCGCGCGCATCGCCGCGCCCGATTCCCTTGCACCGCTGTGTTCCTCCGACCCGATGGACCGGGCCGCCCACACCCACGGCCGCGCGTTCCGGGACGTGGTCCGGAACCTGCTCGGCGACCTGCGCCATCCGCCCGACCTCGTCGTGCGGCCGAGCAGCGAAACCGAGATCGTGGACGTGCTGGACTGGTGTGCCCGGGCGCGCGTCGCGGTGATCCCGTTCGGCGGCGGCAGCTCCGTCGTCGGCGGTGTCGAGCCGCGAGTGGACGGCGACTTCGCCGGTGTGGTGAGCCTGGATCTCACCGGCCTCGAGGGGGTTCGGGAGATCGACCCCACGAGCCGGGCGGCCCGCATCGGGGCGGGCACCCTGGGCCCGGCGCTCGAGGACGGCCTGCGGCCGTCCGGTCTGACGCTGCGCCACTTCCCGCAGTCCTTCGAGTTCTCCACCCTGGGCGGCTGGCTGGCGACGCGTTCGGGAGGTCACTTCGCGACCGGGTACACCCACATCGACGATCTGGTCGAGTCGATGCGGATCGTCACCCCCGCGGGCACGTGCGAGTCGCGGCGCCTGCCCGGCTCGGGAGCGGGTCCGTCACCGGATCGCCTGTTCCTCGGCTCCGAGGGGACGCTCGGAATCGTGACCGAGGCCTGGATGCGGCTGCAGCCTCGCCCCCGGTGGCGAGCCGACGCCTCGGTGCACTTCGCCGACTACGGCGCGGCGGTGGCCGCGACGCGCGCCGTCGCCCAGTCGGGGCTGCAGCCCGCCAACTGCCGGCTGCTGGACCCCGTCGAGGCGTTCGTCAACGCGGGCACGGCGTCCCCCGGCGGTGTCCTCCTGCTCGCCTTCGAGTCCGCCGACCACCCCGTGGATGCATGGTCGGACCGCGCAGTCGACCTGTGCCGCGAGCACGGCGGCACGCTGCCGGAACCGCCGCGGCACTCGTCCGGGGACGGGACCGACACGGACGCCGCGGGGCGGTGGCGGTCGTCGTTCCTGCGCATGCCGTACCTGCGCGACGCCCTGGCCGCCCGGTCGATGATCGTCGAGACCTTCGAAACCTCCTGTACCTGGGACGTATTCGACACCCTGCGGGAGGCGGTGCACGACGCCGCGAACGAGGCACTGCGCCGGGCGGGCGCGACGGGGGTGGTCGCATGCCGGTTCAGCCACGTGTACCCGGACGGCCCCGCCCCCTACTTCGGCATCTACGCCGCGGGCCGGTGGGGCAGCACGGTGGCGCAGTGGGACGACATCAAGGCCGCCGTGTCGGAGGCGCTGCTGACCGCCGGCGGCACGATCACCCACCACCACGCGATCGGCCGGGATCACCGGCCCTGGTACGACCGCCAACGTCCCGACACGTTCGCCGCGGTCCTGCAGGCGGCCAAGTCCGTTCTCGACCCGGCGGGCATTCTGAACCCGGGGGTCCTCGTCGATCCCGCGCCGAGCCGTCCTACGCCGAGGTGAACCGGTCCAGGATCGAACGGGCACATCGCACCACGGTGCCGCGGTCGTACGAGACGACGTAGTCGAACTCGCGATCGAGGTCGTCGGTGCCCCGATGCAGGTCCACGGCCGACAGGACGCACGCGAAGTACGGGCCGAGGACGACGACGTTCCACTCCTCGACCAGGGGGTCGTCCGGGTCGAGCGACGCGTGGTGGATGCCCGCCTCCGCACAGGGGCCGAGGCCCACGCCGTACACGCCGGCGTACGCGATCCGCTCCGCCAGGTACTGCCAGCGGGCACGGGTGCGCTCACTGAAGTTCCGCGCGTACTGGAACGTGCCGAGCACGATGGTCTCCGCCCCCGCGGCCCCGGCCTGCTGCTCGAGACTGGTGCTCATCGCGACCAGGAGGCGCTTGAGGCTGCGCACAGGCCGGCGCCCTTCCGTGGCGATCGCGAAGGGTGTGCTCGCCTCCGCGGCGAGGTCGCTGCGGACGGGGGTGGACGGGAAGGGATCGACCTTCTCTTCCGCGAGCTGTTCCGGGGCGTCGACTGCGGGATAGAGCGCCCCGAGCCCGTAGGTGGCCCCGAGCGCAAGGGCCCGTCGCCGGCACGGTTCCGAGTCGACGCCGTCCGCGATCACGAGCGCACCGGTCCGTTCGACCTGCGCGGCCACGGCGTGCGCGGCACGGGCCGTGGCGTCGTCCGCGCGACGAGCCGACAGCCGCGGGGCCAGGACGATCACGTCCGGTTCGACGAGCGGCAGCAGGGCCAGGGACTGCGGACGCGACCCGACGTCGTCGACCGCGACGACCTTGCCGCTGCGACGGGCGTCGGCCACCGCACGCAACGTCCGCGACGGATTGGCGATCAAGGACTCCTCGGTGATCACCACGACGTCGCGCCGCAAACCTTCCGCGTCGGGGACGTCCAGGGTCTCGACCGATTCGAGGTCCATCGCCACCAGCGCGGGAACGTTCCGGATCGGTCTCGACTGCGCGACGGACCACTTGAGGCAGTCGAGGTGCCGCTTCTCGCTCATCGTCCGTGCCGCCGCCCGCAGCGACTCTGCAGTGGCGAGCGGCCCGTCTGCGGGTCCGCGCAGCTGGACCTCCACCGCGGCGAGCGCACCCGAGTCGAGGCGGCGCACCGGCGCGCAGAACGGCGTCACCTGCAGACCCGCGGCCCCGGGAACCGCGGGCCGGGAGGGATCGGCGAGGACGAACACCATGTGCCCAGCGTCGCACGGGCGACCTGCCCGGCAAAGGCCGGACGAGGGACCGGTCCCGACCTTCCCCAGCCGGGACCGGGGTCAGACGGCGGCGACGAGCACCGCGGCGAGGCCGCCGACGAGCACCACCACCGACACCCCGATCAGGAGCGACCCGGCGATCGACGCCGCCACCAGGCCACCGCCGAGACCGAAGAGCGCGAGCAGGATCCACCCGACTCTCGGACTCTCGACGAGCGATGCAGCCCGTTCGCCGGAGATCTCGGGGATTGCCGGTGTGGTCGCCATGGTCACGTCCCAACCTCGTGCGCACCGCACGGCCGCGCTCGACCGTTGCTGCTGATACTCGTGAGCCTGCCGTGCACGAGCATTCCTCCCTCCGGTGACGTTCCCACCCTCACTCACATCACCGAACGGCAACATTCGATCACGAACGAATAACAGGGCCGGTAGTGGCGCTTCGGCGACCGCATCTCCGCGCGGGCGCAGTCCCTCTTCGAGAACTGCGGGCACCTCCCCGTCGGGAATCGGGGCCGACGCAGCCGAGCGCGTCCGTCGTCCGCCACCGTTCAGTTCTCGGGCCGGCGGTCCGGGGTGAGTTCGAATACCGGGTGGCGGTCGGCCTCCGCCTCGAATTCCTCCGTCGAGGCGTCGCGGCCGGCCCGGAAGTAGTCCCGGGTGGCGGACGCGACGCCGACGTACGTCCGCAGGACCGGGCCGGCCTCGTGCGCCGGCACCTCTCGGATCGTGTAGTGGCGGGTGCGGAAGCGGCGGGTCAGGCCCACGCGGCCGGAGGCGCGCGCGTTGAGCACCCACGGCACCGCACCGTAGGGCGCCACCAGCCAGCGCCGGCCCGCATGCTCGACGACGGTGACGGGGTTGGCGCGGGTGCGGCCGGTGCGACGCCCTCGCGTGGTCAGCAGGTACGAATGCGGGACGACGCCGGCCCGCACCAACGCGCTCATCACGACGTTCTCCAGGCGGTGGGTGCGGCCCCTGCGATACCGGCGGGGCTCGCCGGGCCGGGAGTCGGACTTCACATCGCACTCCTCTGTACGGAGGACAGGTGAGCCGGACTCGCGCACCCGCGCAGCGTCTGCCGGACTCGTCCACTGCACGTTCGCGGTCGGGCACACGGATGTCAACCGGTCCCGGCAGGTGACCGGTCATCGAACGGGTCTGCGCAGCCGGAGCGCCGGCGGGTGCGCTCGACAGAGCTCCACCCCGGGTGCCTAAGGTGACCGCATACGGTGACTGCGGCCCGCCGTGCCGGGTCTACGGCCCGCCGCGCCGGGGACTGCGGTCCACCGCACGGCCGAATCGAGGAGGAACGACGATGAGCGATCGCACCCCGAGCCAGTGGGAAGAGATCACCGCGGCCGACCCCGCACATTCCACCTGGTACGTCGAGCGGTTCCGGACGATGGCGTCGGAAGGCAAGGACATCGTCGGCGAAGCCCGGCTGGTCGACGCCATGCTCGACCGCGGCGGACGAGTCCTCGACGCGGGCTGCGGCCCGGGACGGATCGGTGGCTATCTGCACGATGCCGGTCACGTGGTGGTCGGCGTCGACGTGGATCCGGTCCTGATCGCTGCTGCGGAACAGGACCATCCCGGCCCGACCTGGCTCGTCGGCGATCTCGCCGAACTGGATCTGCCGGCCCGCGGTGTCGCGGCCGATTTCGATGTCATCGTCTGCGCGGGCAACGTGATGACCTTCCTGGCGCCCTCCACTCGCGGTGCGGTCCTGGCGGGCTTCGCCCGTCATCTCGCCCCGACGGGTCGGGCGGTCGTGGGGTTCGGCGCGGACCGGGGCTACGAGTTCCCGCAGTTCCTCGCCGACGCCGCGGCCGGCGGTCTCGCGGTGGACCTGAAGCTCTCGACCTGGGATCTGCGCCCGTTCACCGACGGGTCCGGGTTCCTGGTCGCGGTGCTGTCGCGCGCGGACTGATCCCCGTCCCTTCTGCCGGTGCCGGACCCGGACGCAGGTCACGCGCCCCTCGGATGTGTTCTCCCTCACACAGTGTTACCCGCCAGTAGGTGCCGGGTAGCCGAACGATGTCACGTCGGTGAGCCCCATCGATGACATCGACCGAAGGAGCGAACGCACGATGACCAAGACCGACACCGCCACGCTGCTCACCCAGCTGCGAGCACTGCTCGACCTGACCAACACCGAGATCCAGGTCGCCGAGACCCGGATCGCCCAGGCCCGCACCGAGGCGGTCCGCCGCGAACTGACCGAGAACGCAGCCAACGGCCGCGACCGCGCCGAGGCCATCGAACGCACCATCCGCGAACTGGGCGGCCTGCCCGACGTCATCGGCCCGTTCGTCGGCCGCGCCGCCGCCGCGGTGAAGGCCATGGCCGAACAGGCCCAGCCGTTCGACGAGGCGCTCCTGGGCGACCTCGCGCTCGAGCACCAGCTTCTCGACCGCGCCCGCTACCTCAAGGCCCTCGCCACGGCCGCCCAGACCCCCGCGGTCGTCGGCCTGGCCGATCGTCTGATCACCGCCCACAGCGCGACCGTGGAGTGGTTGACCACCGTCCTGGCCGAGGACGCCCTCGGCGGGCCCGCCGCGCTGCGACGGACCCCGCTGCAGGCCGCCGCCGGCGCGGCCGTGCGCATCGTCAACGTCCCGCTGATGTGGTCCACGCGCGGCATCGACCGCGCGATCGACGCCGCCCGCTCGACCCGGCCCGCCCTGGGGTCGCTGCTGGCCCGTGGCGCACATGCCGGCGACGTCGCCACCAAGACCCTCACGGCCAGCCGGGACGCGGCGCTCGAGACCGCCGAACGGATCACCCGCCGCGAAGGCGCGGACGGGACCGCCCGGGCCATCCACACGGCGCGCAGCGCCACCGGCATCCTCTCCGCCGAGGAACTTCCGATCGCCGACTACGACAGCCTCAACGTCTCCCAGGCGGTCGCCGAGGTCAAGGAACTGACCGAACCGGCCGACGTGCGCACGATCGTCGCATACGAGGAGGCCCACAAGAACCGGCACGGCGTCGTGTCGGCCGCCCAGACCCGCCTGGCCGCCATCGCCCAGGAGGTCGTCGGGCTCCACTGATCGACCGTCGCAGCAGATCGCCGGGTTCCGCGCCGCGGGGCCCGGCGATCGCTTGTGGGCCGGACCGTCCCACCCACGTCTCGGCCCGACCCGCGGCGCGGACGAGCCGGCAGGCGGTGGGATGATGACGGGCGTGCCGATGCCCTCACCGCTTCCCGTCAAGGACGGGATCGGACCGACGCGCCTGCGCGTCCCGGCGTCGGGTCCGTGGGCAACGATCGCCGCGTACGTCGTCGCGAGGTTCGACCACCTGGACGCCGACGACCTGTACCGGCGGTTCGACGCCGGCGAGATCGTGGGTTCCGACGGCAGTCCGATCGGTCGTGGCACCGCGCTGGGCGCGCACCGGTTCATCTGGTACTACCGCGATCTGCCGGTGGAGGAACCGATGCCGTTCCAGGAGGAGATCCTGCATGTCGACGACGATCTCGTCGTGATCGACAAACCGCACTTCCTCCCGACCACCCCGGGCGGACGATACCTGCGCGAGTCCGCGCTCGTCCGGTTGCGGACCCGCCTCGACAACCCGGACCTGACACCGATCCATCGACTCGACCGAGCGACCGCCGGCCTGGTGATGTTCTCGGCCCGCCCCGCGACGCGCGGCGCCTACCAGTCGCTGTTCGAAAAGCGGCGGGTCGTCAAGGTTTACGAGGCGGTGTCGGCGCGACCGCCCGGGTGGGACCCGGACGCACCGGCGCTTACCGGGCGGGCGTTGCCCCTCGTCTACCGCAACCACATCGAGGCGCGACGCGGCGAGTTACGGGTGGTCGTCGACAACTTCCGTGAGCCCAACGCCGAGACGGCGGTCGAGGTGCGCGGAACCGGCGTGAGCGCCTCCGGACGTGCTGTGCTGCATACGGTTCTGCGTCCACGCACCGGACGGATGCACCAGTTGCGGGTGCATCTGGCAGCGCTCGGCGCCGGGATCCTGGGCGACCGTTGGTATCCCGACCTACTGCCCGAAGCCCCGGACGATCATTCCCTCCCCCTCCAATTGCTCGCGCGGGAGCTGGAGTTCAGAGATCCGCTGTCGGGGACGCCGCGGAGGTTCGTCACCCGCCGGACGCTGGGCGAGGCACCCGTACCGAGGCGCTGAGCGCTGCGCGTGCGCGGCGGCGTCGCGCTCGGCACCCTGGTGGAGGCGACGGCAAACACCGGTGCCACCGATGCCGTGGCCTCTAGACGTTGAAGCGGAACTCGGTGCTGGGCGTTTACTGTCGCTGGCTCATGACGGAAACGGCTGTCTACCTGCACACTTCCCCGTTGGCACGGTTGGGCACGGTGGGGTCCGTGCGGATCTACTGCGTACCCACTGCGTACCGAAGCCGCCCCCAGACTGCTCCCCTATCAGCCACGCGAGCACTGCCCGCCCCCAGGGCGTCCACCCCTACCCGGGGGTGACACGGCGGACCCTTGGCCTACCGCCCATCTCCCCCCGCTTCCCCCCCAGAATCCCCAGACCCGTACCCGAGGCGCCCAGCTACGCCTTTGGTGGTCCGCTGCACCCCGGGGCGGGGGGTGACCGCCAGGGGCAAAGACACCCCCTGGGGGGGTGGTGGAAAAACGACAGAGGGGGCGGCTGCGTAAACCGGAGGCAGCGCCGCGGGGTGGTCCAACGGTGCCATGCCCTGGGCGGGGGGTACGCGGGGGGATATCGGCCCTAAGCCGAGGATGGTCCAGGTCAGGGGGTGGAGGGACGGGGCCGGGTGCACCTATCCAGCTCTCTCCCGCTGTCTAGGGTGCCGTGGGAAAAAAGCGTAGAGAGAGACCTCACCTAAGCCGAGGATGGCGGGAGCTGGGGTGTGGCGGGAGGGGCCGGGCAGGTGTGGACGTGGGTCCGGCCCGGCCCGAGAGTCTGAGAGGACACGCTCGGGTCGGGCCGGGTGTTCCTGCGTGAAGCAGCACGCAGGAGGTCTGTGGTTAGCCGAGTAGGAACGGATGCACGTTCGGGTACGTCTCGGCTGGCACGGTGTCGATGCTGAAGGCGCGGGCTCCGCTGGTCTGGCAGAGCTTCTGTAGCTGGGTGATCTCACTCGGCCAGTACATGCCGCGGCGTGTGGTGCTGGTGTCGATGGTTTGGGTGAAGGGCCCGGCGGCTTGTGAGACGACAGCGCCGGTGCCGGCGTCGTGCCAGCGGAGGAGTGCGCCGCGGATGATTGCTTTGGCGGCGCCGGCGGCGGTGAAGGTGTCCTCGAGGATGCAGGGCGCCACGATGGCCGCGACTGCGAGTGCGTCCTCGATCATCGCGGTTGCTTTGCCCGGGTCGATATCCGGGGCGAATGGTGTCAGGTCGTCGATGCTGAGGGTGACCGCGGCCATCGTGTGCCCTCCTGTCAGGCGGGGTTGGTGACGGTGAAGGTACCGACCCGGTCGGGGCGCACGAGGTTGGCGCCGAACCGGAACGTGCAGCGCAGCCCGATGCTGTCGCTGTTGAAATACACCTGATCGGACACGGCGAGCTGTACCTCACCGACTGCCGAGACCACTGCACTCTTGTCGATGACCAGTCCGGTACCGGCGGTCATCGCGGACGAGACGAGCACGGGCAGGTCCAGCAGGCTCTTGGTGGCGTCGGTGGTTCCGGCCCCGAGGAGGGTCTGTGCCGACCCGGTGGCGGTCTTGAACTTCCGCAGCGAAGCCCACGCGTCGGGCGCGAGGAGGATGTGCGTGGGGGTGGCGCCGTTGCCCTCGAGGGTGGCAATCAGGTCGACCAGGGCGTCGAGGTCCCCGGCGACTGCACCGCCCGCTTCGATGCCGGTGACGTTGAGCAGTCCGGCGGGCGGGGTGACCGCGGGAGCGACCGGGGCGGCCTGCGCGATGTACGCCTCATTGGCCTTCTTGATGACAGCACGGCGGACACTCTCGGACAGCATCTGTGCGGTGCCGGTCTGGCTGTACTGCTCCCGGGAGAGGCGCACGAGCTGGGCGACCTTGCCGGTGTGCACGAGGACTTCGGACAGCGCCGGATCATCCTCGGGGATCTCGGTGCCTTCGGCGACGAACTGGGCCGCGGCGTCGTCGACGTAGGCGACACGCACGGCGGGTTCGTCGCCTTCGATGCGGCCGGTGACGGTGGAGGTCTGGAGGACCAGGGCGTCGGGGATGACTTCGGACGCGGCGAACGCGGTGATATCCGGGGACCAGGCCTTGGCGCTGGTGAGTGTGGTTTCAGTAGCCATGATGGATTCCTTCGGTTCAGGCAGCATGAAAGCCGCCGGCGATGATGGTGATTTCGCTCGGGCGGCACCTGGCCTGTCCGATCGGCCCTCCTGGGGCTTCCGTGTCCGCGGGTCGGGCTCCCGGCCCGGTACCTGCGTTCAAGGCAAGTATACCGGGCCGGGGTACCAATTACTTCGCGGTGAAGGCGTTCGTCCATCGGTCGCTGGCACGGACCCGCGGGTTGTTGCCTTCGCGGGGAACGATGTTGCCGTTCCTGGGGTGGCTGACACCGAGTCGGGTCACGGCGTCATCGACGGTGGCGGCGACCTTCGCGGGGTCGATGGTGCCGTCGTCGGTGAGGAGCTGATCGACGGTGACACCGGTTGCCCAGAAGCCCTCGGTGGGGATGCGGTGCTTGCTTGCGACTTCGCTGTCGATCGCTGCGCGCCGGAGGTTTTCGACCTGTTCGAGCAGGGCGTCGCGTTCCTTCTCGGTTTCGCGGAGCCGCCGGCGGTACTTCGCGGCTTCTTTGCCTTCGTCGACCTCGGGAGCCGGTTCGGTGGTTTCGGTTTCGGGGGTGTCGGTCTGGTCGACAACCTCGGCGGTGTCGTCGGTGTTCTGGTCGGTCTGCTGTTCGGTCATGATGGTTCCTTTCACTTGGGGTCGGGCAGGATGCGGACGTTGGGCACGTCCTCGGGGGTGAGGTCGAGTTCGGCGAGCTGACGGAGGGTCAATGCCACTCCCCCGAAGGTGATTTGCTCGGTGCGGCTCGGTTCGACTCCGATCGGGACACCGTCGAGGTCGGTGAGGACTTGGCCGGGGTAGGTGGCGGTGACGGCCCTGCCGGTCATCGCGTCCATACGGAGCACATCTTCTCGGGTCAGGCCGGATCCGGGCACGACGTCGCGGGGATGGTCGTCTCGGAACAGGTCTGCGAGGAAGTCGCGGTCGTCGGGTTCCATGGGGTTCCTTCCTGGGGCATGGTTTCGGGTTCCATTGCTGCGTCGTGCAGCTGGTCGGCGAGGGTGAGGGCTTCCTCGGGGCTCATCGCTAGGAACAGTCCTGCGATGCGGAGCAGGACGGGGCGGCGGGCACCGAGGTCGACGGTGATGCGCGGGCTCACGTTCCGGGCGTGCAGCTTCACGGGGTCTCCTTGGTGTCTCGGCCTGCCCACACGCCTTCTGCGTAGGTGCCGAGTTCGTCGGCTACGTCGCGGCAGGGGCGGCGGACTCGGCAGGTGGAGCAGATTTGTGCGGCGATGGTGATTCGGGCGGCGCGTTGTTCCCAGGTTTCGCCGGGGATCTCGGCGTCGAACAGGGCGTGCCGACCGACGCAGGCGGCGCCGAACAGGCGACCGTCGACCACTTTCGCGGCGAGCTGGGCGGCGGGGTGTTTGCGACTCATGCGCCCCTCCTGGTCTTCGCGAGGACACACTCGAGGTGGCGGACGATTCCGGCGGGCAGGAGTTCTCCGCACTCCGGGCAGAACCTCTCGAGCGCCTCGGCTCGCTCCCTCAGGGCAGCCGAGGGGCGGACGTGGGTGACCACTGACGCATCTGCGCCAGCGTTCGCCCCTATCTCTCCTGGGGTGGCACAGATGGCATAGTTGCCACTCTGAGGGGATGGCACAGATGCCTGACCTGCGTCTTTGCCATCTTTGCCATCTGTGCCACCTTCTGGGGCATGGGCCTGTAGTGGCACAGATGGAAGCTCCCAATAGCTGCGAGGCGGACTGCCTTCGAGGCGGGGTTTGATACCGAGTTTCTTCCGAGCCCGCTGCAAGGTTCGCTCCGCAATATCGGCCGCCTTCGCGGCCTTCTTCACTTCGGCAGAGTCCGCGCCGGGTTTGTCGGTGAGATACCGTCGCAGCCATTCTTCGGCCGTCCCCCGGTCGGTGCCGTCCTCGCCCATGTCGGACTCGGCCGCATCAGCGAACATCTCCCGAGCCGACTGCTCCGCATCGCCGATCCACATCAGGCGCGGCACGGTGCCGTCGCTGTCCTCGGTCGGCTCGAACACCGGCACGGATTCGATGCGGAACTTCGATGCCGGCACCTGGGGTGCCAGGTTCGTCTTCTCCGGCCCGATCACCATCACTGTCTCGTCCTCGGGGTCTGGCTGGGCAAGGATGGTCAGTCGGGCCTTCTTCCGCAGCTCTCCGGTCAATCCGTAGGAGTTGCGGACGTTGCCGCCCTTCTCCCGGTTCGTGTGGCCTGACAGCAGCACCGCGGCCCCGGTGCGGGTACCGAGTTCCTTCCACGGATGCAGCGCTTGCCGGGCCTGCTGGGGGTCTTTGACCGACAGGCTGCCGGGCAGGGTGTCGGCCCAGGCGTCGACGATCACCACGGCGGCATCGGTCGCAGCCTGCTCCACTAGATCCATATCTCGCGGGAATACCGGGGAGCCGGAGCCGTCCCTTTCGGCGCAGATTACGCGGATATAGTTCAGGTCGGCCCCGGCCACCTCAAGGCGCGGGCGGGCAATCGTGCTCCAGTCGTCCTCGGTGAGGACCAGCACGACGTACCGCGGATCACGGGCGGGGATACCGAACGCGGGGAACGGTTTGCCGGTGGTGATGAGTGCGATCAGCCAGACCAGGAACAGGCTCTTGCCGATGCCTTCGGGTCCGAGCATGTAGTTCACGGCGCCGGCGACGATGCGTTGTTTGGCGAGCCATTCGACGCGGCGAGCCGCTTCGAGTTCGGTTGCCTTCCATACCCTCAGTCGCGGCTCGGCACCGGGCATGTCGACGGGCACCAATTCGTCGAGTCCGTATCCGGCGGCAAGGTGGTCGGACAGGTCATTCCCTGCCTTCGCCTGCACAACGATGACCTCGGCGTGCCGAGACAGCAGTTCTACGGCCTGCGCGGTACGTTGACGGCCCGCATCGTCGTTGTCCTGGTGGACCCTGACCACCTTCCCGTACAAGGGCGTGAGGTCGGCCTTGTGGAGATTGCATGCGCCGTTGGCGTTCGTGGTGGCATGCGCCCCGGCAGCAAGTGCGGCATGTACGTCCGGCTCGCCTTCGCAAAGGTCGACGACAGTGCCGGGGGGTAGTGCTGCGATCTTGTCGGCCCGGTACAGCGCCGAACCTTTCGTGTTGCCGTCCTGCCTGATGGCTTTCGAGACCTTGCCCTTCGGGCTCACTCGATCCTTGCGGGGTTCCCGGACGACGTTTCGGCCGTCAGGGTACCGGTAAGTGGTGATCGGCTCATCCCATCGGTCGGCCCAGGTGAGACCGACCGACTCCAGGATTTCCTTCTCGGTTCCCGGTGCAGAGAAACAGTGAATGCCGGTCCGGCCGTCCTGCCATGTCAGATAGACGGATTCGTCAGCATCCGAATGCCCGGGTGCCTGCGCGTGAGCTTTGGTGTCGCTGACGAACCTGACATTCAGACCGTGCGATCTGAAGGCGTCCGTAACGCGATGAAATGACTTCACGCCGCAGACTCCTCGAATGCCTTGCCGGTGCGGCGCCACACACGCGCCGGAGCGTCCCAATCGTCATCAGCGGCACGAGGACCGTAACCGTGGAACTCGATGTACCCGCGGCGGTTCAACTCACGAATGAGGGCACCACGGCGACAGGGCTTGTCGTCGGCGTAGTCGGGCAGATTCGGTCCCATCTGTGCCGCGGTGAAGGTCGCCCCCTCGGTGAGTCCAGCGACCCACTGGCGGGCGAGGGTCATCGCGTCGCGGTGGGCGCCGGCGAGCGCCTTATCGGTCCCAGATGCATTACTGTTGAGGGGCATTGAGCACCCTTTCTGTGGGTGATCGGGCCGGGAGCCGGTAGCTTCCGGCCCGATCTGCGTTCAGTGAGGTTCCGTGCGGGTTCCTTTGAGCGCGTCAGAAGATCAGCGGAGCCTCCTCATCGAGTGCTGTGCCGCTTCGCCGAATGAGTCGCGGTCGCGGTGGGGTGTGTCCCACATCGGTGCGAGCAACAGGGCAATGTTCTCGGTGAACAGGGTGACGATGAGGACCAGCTCGAGGGTGCTCACTTCGCCTCCCCAAGATCGGCGAGCAGGCGTGCCGCGGTGGTGAGTGCGTCGATCAGGGAGCAGATTCCGTCGCGGTTCAACTCGGCGTCAGTCGAGACGTGGGCGACGGGGCCGGTGCGGACGATTCGCCCATCGGTGATTTCGTCGGTGACGACGAGTCTCACGGCGCCGGCGGGATTGTCGATGTAGCGATCCCAGAATCGGACGATGCGGCCGTTGTTGTCGGGGAACCACTCGTCAGGTGTGAGTCCGTCGAATCCGGGCGGAGTGGGGATTTCGTCGACTTGCGCTGCGGCCGCTGCGGCGATGCTCGTCTCGTGCTCGTACTGGGCGCCGAAGAGGGCGAACTCGAGGAGCTGGGCCCGGCTGTATCCGTTGTCGGCGACCTCGAACAGTCGGCCGCGGATCTTCTCGGCTTGCTCGGCGGTGACCGTGCAGTGGTTCGCGGCGGCAGCTTCGACTAACTCGGCTGCGTCTGGGAGAATGTTCAAAGAATCTGTTCCTTCCTGGGGGTTGGTGCGGTTCGTGCCCTCGGAGTCGGTGCCAGCCGCTCCGGGGGCGTTCTCGTTGTTCTGCGATTCGTAGTCGTGTTCGACGTTGAGCAGGTGGTGTAGGCGCCGCGGGTAGTCACAGCGCCGACACGTTGGCTCCGAACCGAAGTAGCCGGACATCAGGCAGCGCTTTCCTGTTCGGCAAGCCACGCTTCGACGACGCTTCTACGCCAGACCCGCCGGCGACCGAGTTTGAAGCTCTTTGGTCCGTAGCCGACGTGAACCCAGTAGCGGATGGTCCCTTCAGGTATCCCGGTGTGCTGGGCGACTTGCTTCGCTTGCCAGAACTCTTCGGGCTCGGCGGCTACGGCACTGTGTGTGCGTTCCATGATTTCCTCCTTGGGGAAGTTCATCTTCCTCAAAGAGCATAAGCACACTTTGCGGCTGTTGGCAACCTTGGGGAGGTGATACCGTTTTCTCCTATGGGAAGAGAGAGCGCGGAGGACCGGTTCGGCAGACGTGTCCGACTCGAACGCGAGGCGCGTGGTTGGACACAGGCAGATCTTGCGAAACGCATTCAGACGGTAGGCATTTCGCTCCACCCGTCCGCCATAGCGAAGATCGAACTGCGCGACGTGGAGAAGCCTCGAGCAATACGGCTCGACGAGGCCCAGGCGATAGCCGACGCATTCGGCCTACCCGTCGATGAGATGTGGGAGACAGAAGATCATCGAATGCGATGGGTCGGGAATCGGGCTCGAGTCTGGCTGGACAACCTCATCCCGATCCTTGAGGAAGGACGCGAGCGTGAGGTTGATATCGACAACCTCATCTTCTCTGCGCCCGAAGAGTCAAAAGAACATCTCAAAGACCTCCTAGTCGCGGACGATTTCGCAGCGTTCGTGGAAGACACATACGATGCGGCGCTCAAGTTGGCCGGTAAACTGCGCCATCCGTCCCGTGCGCGAGAACTCGACTGGAAGTACAGCGATGACGAGGCCGAAGCGTAACCGCCGCGCCGGCGTCGAGGACCTGTGGAAGAAGCGCGACGGAAGCCCGTCCAGGCTGGCAGGCACAGGCAAACGGTGGCGAGCCCGGTACGTCGATGACGAGAACCGAGAACACAGCAGACGGTTCGATCGGAAAGTCGACGCTCAAAGCTGGCTCGACACGATCACAGCATCACAAGTCACCGGGTCCTACATAGACCCGGTCAAAGGCAAGGTCACGTTCGGCTCCTACTACCGCGAATGGTCCACGCGACAGGTTTGGGTGCCGGGGACAGTGCGCGCGATGAACCTCGCAGCGAATAGCGTCACATTCTCCGGGGTGGCGCTCGCAGACCTTCGGCCGTCGCACGTCGAGACGTGGGTCCGGGTCATGCTCGACTCCGGCCTACAGGCGTCGACAATCCGGACCCGGTTCAACAACGTCCGGGCCGTACTCCGGGCAGCGATCCGTGACAGGATGCTCGCCCACGATCCGGCCGAAGCGGTCACACTCCCCCGTGTCCGTCGTGCCGAAGCGGCAATGACCATTCCGACAGCAGAGCAAGTCGGTGCGCTCATGGAACATGCCGAGGATGACTTCCGGGCGTTCGTGGCACTGTGTGCGTTCGCCGGCCTCCGGCTCGGTGAGGCCGCGGCTCTGCAAGTCGGGGACGTCGACTTCCTCCGGCGAGAGCTACGGGTACAGCGACAGGTACAGCGCGTGAACGGGCACGCTGTCGAGATTCGGGCACCGAAGTACGGGTCCGAACGTGCCATCCCGGCACCTGACGGACTCCTCGAGGTGGTGGCGCAGCACATCGCGCATTGGCGGCCCGGCACCGATCCGGCGCGGTGGCTGTTCCCCGGTACGGGAGTGCATCCGTGGCATCAGAACAGCGTCGGCTACCGCTGGCGCAAGGCAAGAGAGGGAGCAGGTTTGCCGGCGCTGCGGATGCACGACCTTCGGCACTTCTACGCCTCCGGACTCATCGCAGCGGGGTGCGATGTGGTGACCGTGCAGAAGGCATTGGGGCACCATTCCGCCACCGTCACGCTGAACACGTACAGCCACCTATGGCCGGACGCAAACGACCGGACGAGGAAGGCGGCGGACGCGCTGTTCGCCGCCTCCGCTCAGGCTACTGCGTACCCACTGCGTACCGAGGACCGGAATTAGGCCAGTTACCTGCGGTTCTACACATTGAAGCGGAACTCCACGACGTCTCCGTCCGCCATGACGTAGTCCTTGCCCTCCATGCGGACCTTGCCGCGAGCCTTCGCCTCGGCCATCGATCCGGCCGAGTCGAGGTCCTCGAAGGAGACGACCTCGGCTTTGATGAAGCCCCGCTCGAAGTCGGAGTGGATGACACCGGCGGCCTGCGGGGCGGTCGCGCCCTGCGGGATGGTCCAGGCCCGGGCCTCTTTCGGACCGGCGGTGAGGTAGGTCTGCAGGCCGAGAGTGTGGAAGCCGACGCGGGCGAGCGAGTGCAGGCCCGGCTCGGTCTGTCCGATGGACTCGAGCAGTTCCTGGGCCTCGTCGGCCTCGAGCTCGATCAGCTCGGATTCGACCTTCGCGTCGAGGAACACGCAGTCGGCCGGCGCGACGGCCGCACGGAGCTCCTGCTGCTTCGCCTCGTCGGTGAGCACCGATTCGTCCGCGTTGAACACGTAGAGGAACGGCTTGGTCGTCATCATGTTCAGCTCGCGCAGCAGACCGAAGTCGAGCGAGTCCTTCGCCGCGAACAGAGTCTTGCCCTCGTTGAGCACGCCCTGAGCCTTGACGGCCTCGTCGAACTGCGGCTTGAGTTCCTTGTTCTTCTTCGCCTCCTTCTCGAGGCGCGGCAGGGCCTTCTCCAGGGTCTGCAGGTCGGCGAGGATCAGCTCCGTCTCGATGATCTCGATGTCCGCGAGCGGGTCGACGCGGCCGTCGACGTGGACGACGTCGTCGTCGGCGAACACCCGCACGACCTGGCAGATGGCGTCGGCCTCGCGGATGTTGGCGAGGAACTTGTTGCCGAGCCCGGCGCCCTCGGAGGCGCCCTTGACGATGCCGGCGATATCGACGAACGACACGGTCGCGGGCAGGATGCGCTGCGACCCGAAGATCTCGGCGAGCCGCTCCAGCCGCGGATCGGGCAGCTCGACGACGCCGACGTTCGGCTCGATGGTGGCGAACGGGTAGTTCGCGGCAAGCACTTCGTTCTTGGTCAGCGCGTTGAACAGCGTCGACTTTCCGACGTTGGGAAGACCGACGATTCCGAGGGTTAGGCTCACGGAATCGATATTCTACGGGGTCGCGGTCACGCCCCCGTCATCCGCACGGCGCGCGACGGCCACCAGCCAGTCGGCGTCGTCGTGCCACGGCCGCAGGTCCCAGGTGGCGAAACGCTGCTCGAGTACCAGGCCGGCGGCCGCGAGGTCGGCGGCGAACTGCGACGGACGGTATGCCGCGCCGGTGGTGAACCCGGCGACGAACACCCCGCCCGGGCGCAGGTGCGCGGCGATCCGCCCGAGCACGGACCGCTCGGATCCGGGCGCGAGGAACACCATCACGTTGCCGGCCGAAACCACCGCATCGAACCTCGGGCCCGGCAGATCCAGCTGCGCCAGGTCGGCGAGATGCACGGTCAGCTCCGGGTGCGACCGGGCCGCCTCCACGAGCACCGGGTCGAGATCGACCGCGGTCACCCGATGGCCCCGCCGGGCCAGCTCGAGCCCGACGCGGCCGGTGCCGCAGCCGGCGTCGAGGATCCGCGCGCCACGCGGGACGAGCACGTCGACGAACCGGGCCTCGCCGTGCAGATCCGTCCCCGCGTGCGCGAGTTCGGCGAACCGCTCGATGTAGGCGCGGGAGTCGTCGGCGCTACGCTCGGACTGCCATCGCGTCGCGGAGCTCGACCCGATGCCCCGGTCGTCAGCAGGCGACACGGACGAGTTGCGAGATCCGGCCGGCCTGCTCCTCGGTGGGCGCGGTGTCCCCGTTCTGCGCCAGCTCGCCGACCTTGGCGATCACCTCCTGATCGCTCGCGCCGGAGTCGATCAGCGGGCACGTCTCGATGACGATCGCCTCGATGGAGGCGTCGTCGCGGTCGGCGGCGAGGTTGGGGTAGCCGGTGCGGAACGCGGCCACGAACGTCGCGAGCTTCGCCTCGTCGAAGGCGCCGCGCGCCCGCTCGGCGACGCTCGACGCGGCCGAGGCGAGGCTCGAGGCGGCCCCGCCGATCGTTGTGCGCGCCGCATCGGACTCGTTCGACGCGTCGTCACCGGAACTGCAGGACACGAGCACGACAGCCGCGGCACTCGCGGCCAGCACGGCGGTGAACTTCTTCATGGCCGAAAGCCTGCCACGATCCGTGGGTTTCGCGCCGGTGAACCGCCCCCCGAGCCGCCGTTCCCGTAGATTGCAGACGGAGCCCGATCCGCGGCGTCGAGAGCATCGGAAGGACCGTCCGTTGAGCGATGTGCAGAGCACCGAGCGCAAGCCACCGGCACCGAAACCGGACCGCACCACGCTGATCGCCTCCGGCGGGCTGGCGCTGGCGAAGTGGTCGGCGGCGCTGGTCGTGATCGCGGCGGGCGCGCTGGTCATCGGCTGGATCATCGAGAAGATGTGGGTGATCGTCCTGCCCGTGGCACTGGCGATCGTCGTCGCCACCATGCTGTGGCCGCCCACCCGCGGCATGATGAAGCGCGGCGTGCCGCCCGCGGCCTCCGCCGGCCTGACGCTGTTCCTGTTCTTCGCGATCGTCGGCGGCATCATCGCGGGCATCGTCCCGTCGGTGGTGGCGCAGGCACCGGAACTCGCGAACAAGACCACCGACGGCATCAACAAGGTGCTGGACTGGGTGCAGGGCCCCCCGTTCAACCTGAAGGACGAGCAGCTCGAGAACGCGACCCAGGTCGTGATCGACAAGGTCCAGGAGAGCGGCGCCACCATCGCCAGCGGCGTGTTCACCGGCGTCAGCACGGCCGGTTCCCTGCTGGTGACGATCGGCCTGGTCCTCGTCCTGGTGTTCTTCTTCATCAAGGACGGGCCGCGATTCATCCCGTGGGTGCACGCCGTCGGTGGCGGTCGTGCCGGGCGGCACCTGGAAGAGGTGCTGATCCGGATGTGGAACACCCTCGGCGGGTTCATCCGCACGCAGGCGCTCGTCAGCTTCATCGACGCGTTCTTCATCGGTCTGGGCCTGGTCATCCTCGGGGTGCCGCTGGCGCCGGTGCTGGCGATCCTCACCTTCATCGGTGGGTTCATCCCGATCGTCGGTGCCTTCGTCGCCGGAGCGCTCGCCGTCCTCGTGGCGCTCGTCGCGAACGGGCTGACCACCGCGATCATCGTTCTCGTCATCATCATCGCGGTGCAGCAGCTCGAGGGGAACGTGCTCCAGCCCGTGCTGCAGTCGCGCAGCATGCATCTGCATGCGGTGGTCGTGCTGCTCGCCGTCACCGCAGGATCGTCGCTGTTCGGCATCATCGGCGCGTTCCTCGCCGTCCCCGTCGCGGCCGTCGCCGCGGTGGTGCTGCGTTACGTCGGCGAGCAGATCGACGAGCGCAGCGCTGCGACGGACGAACTCGAGACGACCGAGGAGACCCCGGCACTGCCACCGGCACCGGCTGAGCCCGGCCCGGCCTGATCGGCCGGGCTCAGCCGGCGATCTCCACCGTGGACCCGGCGCGGCCGCGCACGACGTGCAGGCGGCTGGGGATACGCTGACGCATTTCGTCGACGTGGCTGACCACGCCGACCACCCGGCCGCCGGCGCGCAGTTCGTCGAGCACGCCCATCACCGCGTCGAGCGCGTCGGCGTCGAGCGTGCCGAACCCCTCGTCGATGAACATCGTGTCGAGCACCAGTCCCCCGGATTCGGCGGCGACGACATCTGCGAGCCCGAGCGCCAGCGCCAGCGACGCCTGGAACGACTCGCCGCCCGAGAGGGTCTTCGTGGACCGCACCACACCGGTGTATTCGTCGTGGATGTCGAGCCCGAGGCCACCGCGCTTGCCGTGCGTGCCTGCCGCATCGGAGTGCACGAACTCGTAGCGGCCACCGGACATGCGCCGCAGCCGCACCGAGGCCGATTCGGCGACCTCCTCGAGGCGGGCCGCGAGGACGTACGAGCGCAGCGACATCTTGCGCGCATTCTGCCCGGTGCCCGCGACGACTTCGGCGAGGGCTGCGAGTTCGGCCTGCTCGTCCCGCAGCGGCACCAGCTTCGCGTACTCGTCTTCGAGGCGCGTCGCGAACTTCTCGATGTCGGCGTGGCGTCGCTCGGCCTCGGAGGCTGCGGAGACGGCCGCGGCCAGTGCGGCCGCACTGCGCGCGACCGCGCCCTCCGGTTCGGCCAGGTCCACCGGGTCGTCGCCGACCCGTGCCGTATCCGGGTCGTCGAGCACGCCCTGCGCCGCCGCGCGCCGGTCGGCCGCCGCGCGCAGCACCTGGTCGATCTCGCGCAGACGCGCCTCGGGACGGACGGCCGCCAGGGCCTGCTCGACGCTCGCGAATCCCGCCCGTTCTGCGGCTGCGGCCGCCTCCCGGGCACGTTCGCGCGCGCTCGTCGCCTCGTTCGCGGCCCGAACCCGGGCGTCGAGCAGGTTCGCCGCGGCGGCGGCGAGCGTCGCGATCCGACGCCGGCGGGTGGCGAGGGAGTCTGCGTCCCCGGCTGCCGCGGTGATGCGGGCACGGATCTCGTCGGCCTCCGCGGCGGCGCTCTCCTCGCGGTGCGCAGCCTGGGCGGCCTCGACATCCACCGCGTGCGCCTGCTCGCGCAGGTCGGCGTCGAGCTGGCGCAGCCGCGCGATCTCACCGCGGTGGCGCTCGCATTCGGCCGCGGTGGCCGCCGCCGCGGCGTGCGCGGCGGCGGCCCCGGCCCGCGCCTCGGTGAGTTCTTCGAGACCGGCGTCGCCGCAGCGCTGCCGCAGCACCGCGACGGTGTTGGCGAGGTCCGCGACGGCCGCCTGCGCCCGCGTCAGTTCCGCGCCGGCTCGCTGCTCGGCGTCCCGGGCCGCGTCCTCGTCCGCCTTGGTGGCGGTGTCCGGCGCCGGCCGGGCCGGGGACGGATGAGCGGTGGCTCCGCACACCACGCACGGATGCCCGTCGACCAGCTCGGTGGCCAGTTCCGCGGCCATCCCGGCGATGCGGCGCTCACGCACGTCGAGCAGGGCGGTGCGCGCGTCGAGGTGTGCGTCGCGACGGGCGACGACCTCGTCCTCGAGCCGGTGCAGCTGCGGGGCCAGGTTCTGCAGTTCGGTGGCGGCGGCGAGGGCGTCGCTGGTTCGCGTGAGGTCGGCCTCGAGCCGGGGAAGGGTGGCGGCGGCCTGCTCGGACTCGCGCGCGGCCTTCTCCGCAGCGTCGCGGCGACCGGGGAGTTCGTCCAGTTCCTCGGCGATCCGTTCGGCGCGCACCGCCAGATCGCGGCGCTGCTGCTGCAGGGCGGCGCGGTCGGTCTCGAGCAGGATCAGCCGCTGCTCCTGCTCGAGCAGGCCGTCGAGGCGGACCACCTCCGCCGACCAACGCTGTTCGTGGGGCCGGATCAGTCCGCGGTCGGCGTCGGCGGGGGAACCGTCGAGCTGCGCGACGAGGGCCCGACCCTCCCGGTCGGCGGCGAGGGGCGCGGCCGCGTCCACCGCGGCGGCATGGGCGGTGGCGGCGGCTTCGGCGGCGCGGTGCGCGTCCCGGGCGATCTCGACGACCGGCGCCGCCCGCCGGGCCGTGTCGAGTTCGGCGGTCAAAGTCTGCAGCTCGGCGGCCGCGGCATCCAGCTCGGCGAGCTCGGCGACCGCGCGGGCGCGGCGTTCCTGGCACCGTCGCAGCTCGGTCGCCTCCGCGAGGGCCGCCCGATCGCGGATGTCGTCGGCGCGCGCACGGTCGAGTGCCGCCAGCGCGAGGTCCCGGTTCTCGGCGGCGTCGTCGCGCAGTCGATGCGCCCACACGACCGGTTCGGAGTCGGCGCCCGCCTCGAGGCCGGCGGCCGCGCTGACCTTGGCGAGGAGCAGGTCGACGGCACGCTGCTGTTCCTCGAGGCGGGTGGCTGCGGCACTGCGCCGGTCCTTGAACCAGCGTTCGACGGAGCCGAATCGGGTGGTGTCGAACAGCCGCTCGAGCAGCTTGCCGCGGTCCTCGCTGTCGGCGCGCAGGAACTTCGCGAACTCGCCCTGCGGCAGCAGCACGACCTGGAAGAACTGCTCGGCGCTCATCCCGAGCAGCCGCCGGACGGCCTCCCCGATGTCGGGCAGCCGGGAGAGGTGCTCACCCGAGCCGTCGAGCCAGGTCAGGCTCGCTTTGGCGTTCTGCTTGACGGTCCCGGTCCCGCGCAGCTTCGGACGCTCGTAGTCGGGGCTGCGCACGATCCGCAACCGCCGGCCGGCGACGGTCGCCTCGAGGCTCACCTGGGGTGCGGTGCCGGCGGGGGCGTGATCGGACAGCAGCCGGCGCCCGTCGGCGCGGGCCCCGGGCACCGTGCCGTACAGGGCGAACGCCACCGCATCGAGGATGGAGGTCTTGCCGGCGCCGGTGCGGCCGTGCAGCAGGAACAGTCCGTCGGCGCCGAGTTCGTCGAAGTCCACCCGCACGGTGTCGGCGAACGGGCCGAACGCGGTGACCTCCAGCTGGTGCAGCCTCACGCGGACGCCTCCCCCGGTGCGACGGTCTGCTCGGTTCCGACACCCGCGGCGCGGTCGACGTCGCGCAGCGCCTGCTGTACCCAGCGCAGCTCCCGCGCGGACGGCTCGGAGCGCACGTCGGTGAGGAACTCCCGGGCGATGTCGAGGTCGGTCCGGCCACGCACCTTCTGCCGATAGGTGCCGGTCGAGGTCGCGACGGGCGGGTCCCACTCGACGTGGACGGCCCGGGGGAAACGGGCCTGCAGCCGACGCATCGCGTCGAGGGGGCGCACGGCGTCCGTGAGAACGGCCGAGACGTAGTGCTCCTCCGCCGCGGCGTGCGCGTCGTCGGTGAGCAGCTCGTCGAGGACGCCGGTGAGACGGCTCAGGCCCCGCACGACTGGCAGGTCGACACGCTCGACGCCCGCCCGCCCGGCCGCATCCAGCTCGACGAGCCACACGGCTTTGCGATGGGTGCGCTCCCCGAACGAGTACGGCAGCGGCGAACCCGAGTAACGGACGTGCTCGGCGACGGTCTGCGGGGAGTGCAGATGACCGAGCGCGACGTAGTCGACGCCGTCGAACGCCGACGCCGGGACGGTTTCGACGCCGCCGACCGAGATGGACCGCTCGGAACCGGAGGCTTCGGCGCCGACGACGAAGGCGTGCGCGAGAACCACGGCGCGGACGCCGCGGGCGCGGGCGTCGGCGCGGACCCGGTTCATCGCCGCGCCGAGGATCTCCGCGTGTGAGCGCGCCTCGGGCACGCCCAGGTCGGCGCGGGTGATCTCCGGCTCCAGGTAGGGGATGCCGTAGAAGGCGACGGTGCCGTGGGCATCGTCGAGCAGGACGGGCCGGTCGATCTGGGAGACCCGGGTGATCAGATGCAGCCCGCCCTCGGCGGCGAACGCCGCGCCCGCGCCCAGGCGGACGGGCGAGTCGTGGTTGCCGGACGTCGCGACGATGACGGCACCGGCCGCGCGGATCGCTTCGAGCCCCGCGTTGCACACCGCGACGGCATCGGCACTCGGGATGGAGCGGTCGTAGACGTCCCCGGCCACCACGACCACGTCGACGTGCCGCTCGGCGACGAGGTCGGCGAGGGCGGCGAGGGCCTGGGCCTGGTCGGACAGCAGATCCACACCGTGGAAGGTGCGGCCGATGTGCCAGTCCGAGGTGTGCAGGATCCGCATGCCGTCAGACCGTAGAGCAGCGCACCGACACGCCGTCGCCCGGTCCGGGTGAGCCTGTCGGTCCACTCGGGCATCATGCGCACCATGACGGCACTCACGGCACTGGCGTTGCTCGCGGCCCTCGCGCTCGGCGTGGTTGTCGGCTGGTTGCTGCACGCCGCCCGCAGCGGCGACCGCGCCGCGCGGGCGGAGGCCCAGCTCGCGGCCCTGCGCGAGAACGAGGGGCAGCTGCGGCAAGCGCTCGGCGCCGTGAGCGAGGACTCCGCCCGCCGCCATTCGGGCGCGATCGGTGAACAGGTCTCACGTCTCGTCGGACCCTTGCAGGAGGCAGTGGGGGCGCTCGCCCGGCAGGTGGAGCACGTCGAGCGCAACCGGGTGCACGCGTACGCCGGTCTCACCGAGCAGGTCGAAGGCATGCACCGCGCCTCGCAGCTGCTCTCGACGCAGACGCAGCAGCTGGTGACGGCCCTGCGCGCCCCGCAGGTGCGCGGACGGTGGGGCGAGATCCAGCTCGAACGCGTCGTCGAGCTCGCCGGCATGGTGCGGCACTGCGACTTCGACACCCAGGTCACCCGGGACGGGGTCCGCCCGGATCTGCTGGTGTATCTCGCCGGTGGCAAGCAGATCGTCGTGGATGCGAAGGTGCCGTTCGCCGCCTATCTCGACGCCGCCCAGGAGGAGGACGTCGCTCGGCGTGACCAGCACCTGGTGCGGCACGCCCGTCAGGTACGCACGCATGTCGACCAGCTCTCGGCGAAGGCCTACTGGGAATCGTTCGATCCGACGCCCGAGTTCGTGGTGCTGTTCGTTCCCGGCGACCCGTTCCTCGATGCGGCGCTGGCCGCGGATTCGGACCTGCTCGAGTACGCGTTCGCGCGGAACGTGATCCTGGCCACCCCCACCACCCTCGTGGCGCTGCTGCGCACCATCGCGCACACCTGGCGCCAGGAGGCCCTGTCGAAGGAGGCCGCGACGATCCACCAGCTCGGCCGGGAGCTGTATCAGCGGATCGGGGTCGTCGGCGGACACCTCGATCGGCTCGGGTCCCAGCTGGGCAAGGCCGTCGACTCGTTCAACCTGACCGTCGCGTCGATGGAGTCCCGGGTCGGGGTGACGGCCCGGAAGCTGAGCGAACTGGAGATCTTCGACGGCGAACACCCGGAGGTGCGACCGGTCGATGCGTGGCCGCGCCGCGTGACGCCGACGGATACTTCCGAGTCCGACGGTCCTGTCGACGAAGCAAGTTGACCCGAGGGGTCTAGTGTCGACATGTGTCTGCAACGCAACGTGCTCGCTCGGCGGTGCCGCTCGACATGCGGTCGGTGGCGCCCACTGTGCCTGGCGTCCCGTGGTGGGGCGCGGTCCTCGTCGCGGCGGGCTCGACCCTGCTCGGCTTCCTCATCGATGCGGCACGCGGTAACGAACTGGGTTCGGCGTTCTCCGCGTTCTACGTGCTCGGTTGCGTCGCGGCGGTAGCGGCCGTGCAGCATCGGGCGCTGTTCACCGCGATGGCCCAGCCGCCGCTGCTGCTGCTCGTCGCCGTTCCGATCGCGCAGGAGTTCCTCGTCGAATCCGGTGGTGGGGGCCTGAAGGACCTAGCGCTCAACGTGGCGTATCCGCTGGTGAACCGGTTCCCGGTGATGCTCACCGCCACGGTGGCGGTCCTGGTCGTCGGCGGGCTGCGGATCTTCCTGAGCCGGTCGCAGGTACCGGCCCCGGCCCGTCCGCGCCGGCGGGGCGCACGCGCCGCCGGGGCCCCGTCACGCGACTCGCAGCTGGACCGCGACGGTGGTGGGGCTGCGAAGCCGGCGCGGGGACGTCGCGCCCGTGCGGCCGCCCGACCCCCGGCCTCCACAAAGGCAAGCGTGCGACAGGTTGCAGACACGCGCGACAACCCGGTGGTGCGGCGCCGCACCACCGCCCCGGCTCCGGACGCGGCGCGCCGCGGCGCCGGCGAGCCGCCCGCGGCACCCGATGTCGCCTACCGGACCCGGCGAGCCGAGCCGGCCCCACGGCGAGCCGAACCCGCCCCACGACGGGCCGAACCCGCCCCACGGCGAGCCGAACCGGCCCCACGGCGGGCCGCCGAGACCCGCCGGGACTACGACCGGCGCGGCGATCACCGCTCCCGCCCCGACCGTCCCTACGAGCGGGGAGAGGTGCCCCCGCCGTCCCGTCGGCGGGCGCCGGGACCGGAGACCCCGGACTACCGGCAGCCCCGGGTGCGCTATCGGGACCGGTACGAGGACTGACCGAGTCCGCGCCGGATCACGCGCGCCGGATTACGCGCGACGCGCGGAGCGCAGTTCGCGCGGCAGCGCGAACACCAAGGTCTCGTTGGCTGTGGTGACCGACTGCACGTCGGCGAAACCGTGCTCGGCGAGCAGGTCGATCACGCCGCGTACGAGGACCTCCGGCACCGAGGCGCCGGAGGTGATGCCCACGGTCCGGACGCCGTCGAGCCATGCCGGGTCGACCTCGCGGGCGTAGTCGACGAGATGCGCGGCCCGGGCACCGGCCCCCAGAGCCACCTCCACGAGCCGGACCGAGTTCGACGAATTGCGGGACCCCACGACGATGACCAGGTCGCATTCGGGCGCCATCGCCTTGACCGCCACCTGCCGATTCTGGGTGGCGTAGCAGATGTCGTCGCTCGGGGGATCCTGCAGCAGCGGGAACTTCGCGCGCAGCCGCTGGACCGTCTCCATGGTCTCGTCGACGCTGAGGGTGGTCTGCGAGAGCCAGATGACCTTCGCCTCGTCGCGCACGGTGACCTGGTCGACCGCGTCCGGACCGTCGACGAGCTGGACGTGGTCGGGGGCCTCGCCGGCAGTGCCCTCCACCTCCTCGTGGCCTTCGTGACCGATGAGCAGGATGTCGTAGTCGTCGCGGGCGAAGCGCTTCGCCTCCTGATGCACCTTCGTCACCAGGGGGCACGTGGCATCGATGGTGCGCAGGCTGCGTTCGGCGGCGGAGGCGTGCACCGCAGGGGAGACACCGTGCGCCGAGAACACGAGCACCGCGCCCTCGGGTACCTCGTCGGTCTCCTCGACGAAGACGACACCTCGCTCGGCGAGGGTCTCGACCACGTGCCGGTTGTGGACGATCTCCTTGCGGACGTAGATCGGGGCACCATGCTTCTCGAGTGCCTTCTCCACCGTTTCGACGGCCCGGTCGACACCGGCGCAGTACCCGCGCGGCTCGGCGAGCAGGACGCGCTTGCCGGCAGCCGGTGAACCGGCCGACCGAGTGATTCCGACTTCGAGGGGAACAGGCGCAGACATGCCTCCAGGGTACGGGCCGTCCGCGGGGCCGGCCGTCCTCGGCTACCAATCGGGCGGCACGTGAGGCAGTCTGTTTCCCATGATCCGTCCACCGTTCATGGCGCGGGTGGCGGCCGGGCTGGCCGTCACCGCGTACGAAGAGACCCTCAAGCTGCCGTCCACCGCGGTCGCCCTGCCGATGACCACGGTCAGCCAGATCCTTCAGACGACGATGCGGATCCAGCAGACGATGACGTCGCTCGCGATCAAGGGCGACCAGTTGTTCGAGCTGCTCGGCGCTGCCCCCGCCGAGGCGCCGTCGTGGGCCACCTTCGACGACGACGCCGAACCGGTGGGCATTGCCGAGCCGTCGACCGCGGGGGCACCGGGACGCTTCGCCCTCTACTCGATGCCGCCCGCGACGGAGGCGGCGGTGCCGGTCCCCACCGATTCGAGGGCCGGGAAGTCCGCCGGCGCCGGGACGGAGGGGTCCGGGCCCCGCGCCGGAGCCGAGTCGACCGCCGAGTCCACCGCCGCCAAGATCAGTGCCGGCACGACCGCAGCCGGCGGCGACGCCGACACGACCGCGACGAAGCCGGCGAAGAAGGCAGCGAAGGCACCGGCGAAGAAGACCGCGAAGAAGGCTGCCGCCGGGAGCGCGGCCGGGGCCGAGCTTCCCGAGATCGTCGAACTGCTCGACTACCCGTCGCTGACCCTGGCGCAACTGCGGGCGCGGATGCGCACCCTGTCGGTCGAGGACCTGCGGGCGCTGCTCGAGTACGAAAGCGCCACCCGCGCGCGGGACCCGTTCGAGACCATGCTGTCCAACCGGATCGCGAACGCAAGCACCAAGTGACCTCCGCGCCCACGGCCACCCCGTCCAACTCCGCGGAACATCCGTGGCCCGTCCGGACCGTCTCGCAGAAGGTCGCGAGCTGGATCGACCGGCTCGGCTCGGTCTGGGTGGAGGGACAGATCACCCAGCTCAACGTGCGTCCCGGCACCCGCACCGCCTTCCTCACGCTGCGGGACCCGTCGGCGGACATGTCGCTGTCGGTGACGTGCTCGCCGCAGCTGGTGCAGAACTCCCCTGTGCCGCTCACCGAGGGCAGCCGGGTGGTGATGTTCGGGAAGCTGTCGTTCTGGACCGGCCGCGGCACCCTGGCCCTGCGGGTCACCGAGATCCGGGCCGTCGGAATCGGCGAACTCCTCGCTCGGATCGAGCGGCTACGGGCGCTGCTCGCGGCCGAGGGGCTGTTCGACCCGCGGCTCAAACGGCCCCTGCCGTTCCTGCCGCACCGGATCGGTCTGATCACCGGCCGGGCGAGCGCCGCCGAACGGGACGTGCTCAGCGTCGCGCAGCGCCGGTGGCCGGCGGTCCGTTTCGAGATCCGCAACACCGCCGTCCAGGGGCCCACCGCGGTCCCGCAGATCCTCGAGGCGCTCGAGGAACTCGACGCGGACCCGTCCGTCGACGTGATCGTGCTCGCGCGCGGCGGCGGCAGCGTGGAGGACCTGCTGCCGTTCTCCGACGAGGCGCTGTGCCGCGCGATCGTCCGGTGCACGACGCCCGTGGTCAGCGCGATCGGGCACGAACCGGACAGCCCGCTGTCCGACTACGTCGCCGATCTGCGGGCGGCCACCCCCACGGACGCGGCGAAACGGATCGTGCCGGACGCGGTGGCCGAGCAGGACCTGGTGGACGAGCTGCGAGAGCGAGCGGCGGCGGCGCTGCGCAACTGGGTGCGCAGGGAGGAGCACGTGATCGAACAGCTGCGCAGCCGGCCGGTGCTCGCAGACCCGCTGCGCACCGTCGACCAGCGGCGCGAGGAGATCGAGCGGCTGCGGCAGTGCGCCCGACGCGACGTGGCCCGGGCGATCGCCGCCGAGGCCACCCGGATCGAACATCTCGGGGCGCGACTCGGGACGCTCGGTCCCGCCGCCACCCTGGCCCGCGGCTACGCGGTGGTGCAGCGGATGATCCCGGACGGGGACGCGGAGGTGCTGCGGTCCGTCGACGACGCACCGCCCGGCACCCAGCTGCGGGTGCGGGTCGCCGACGGTGCGGTGCGCGCGGCCGTCATCGGACGAGAGAAGTGACGAGGAACGGATGAGCGAGACGAAGGACACGCCCGTGAGCGGCCCGAACGACGACGTTGCGGAGTTCGGCTACGAGCGGGCGCGCGACGAGCTGGTCAACGTGGTCAAGATGCTCGAACAGGGTGGCCTGGACCTGGACGAGTCGCTGACGCTGTGGGAGCGGGGCGAGGCGCTCGCGCGCCGCTGCGAGGAGCATCTCGCCGGCGCCCGGCAGCGCGTGGAGGCCGCGCTGGCGCACAGCGACGACGAGGTGGACGAAGACGACGAGTGAGCGGCGCGCCCGTCAGGGCTGTAGCGGCGCGCCCGTCAGGGCTGTAGCGGCGCGCCCGTCAGGGCTGTAGCGGCTCAGCCGCCCCCGCTGCGGCCGCGAGTTCGCGGAACTCGGCCTCGTCGCCGGAACCACCGACGAGGATCCGGACGTCGCCGAAGTCGGACACCCACAGCGGTTCGACACCCTGCCCGCCGTAGACCACCCAGTCGCGGCCGGCGATGTCCTGCGCCCCCGTCGCGGTGCGCGGCTCCCCGGCGACGAACCGCACCAGCTCGTCCTCCCCCGCATTCGACTGGGTGAACCGCACGTACCGGCCGGCGGGGGTGATGTACCCGACGGTGCTCGAGTCGCCGCCCTGTTCGCCGGTGATGATGCTGCGGCTGCCGGAGTTCGCCTGCCAGTCCTCGGGCACCTTCGGCTGCCGGATCGGGAAGTCCAGCTCACGCGCGTCGTACTTCAGGCCCGCGTCGACGTCGAAGCTGGGCACGGGTCCCGCGGTGGGGCCGCCGGGGCTGAAGGAGCACTGGCTGGCGATGGCGGCCACTACGACCATGATCAGCAGCAGCGGAATCAGCGACCACGCCATGTCGCGCGTGTCGTGGAGAATGCGGGGTTTCTGGGGGGCCACGCCTCCAGTCTGACAGCCGTCGGCACCGATACCCGCACGTGGCCGGGTCCGAGCCCCGCTCACGGGACGGTGATGAGAGAATTACCACTCGAAACCATCGGAACCCGACGGTCGTCCCTTCGACGTCCGTCCCGCGTCGGCAACCACGTCGACCGACCGCACCAGGAGGCAGTAGCCCATGACGGCCAGCACCCCGACCCGCCGCCAGGCCCCGGACCGCAATCTCGCCCTCGAGCTGGTGCGTGTCACCGAGGCCGCGGCGATGGCTGCGGGCCGCTGGGTCGGCCGTGGCGACAAGGAAGGTGGCGACGGCGCCGCCGTCGACGCCATGCGTCACATGGTCAGTTCGGTGTCCATGCGCGGCGTCGTCGTGATCGGCGAGGGCGAGAAGGACGAGGCGCCCATGCTCTACAACGGCGAGGAGGTCGGCAACGGCGACGGACCGCTGTGCGACGTGGCGGTCGACCCGATCGACGGCACCACTTTGATGGCGAAGGGCGCACCCGGCTCCATCGCGGTGCTCGCCGTCGCCGAGCGCGGCGCCATGTTCGACCCGTCCGCCGTGTTCTACATGGACAAGATCGCTGTCGGCCCGGAGGCCGCGGACGTCATCGACATCACCGCGCCGGTCGCCGAGAACATCAGCCGCGTGGCGAAGGCGAAGCACTCGGAGATCTCCGACATCACCGTCACGATCCTGGACCGCCCCCGGCACGCGCAGCTCATCAGCGATGTGCGCGCGACCGGCGCCCGTATCCGGCTGATCTCCGACGGTGACGTCGCCGGTGCGATCGCCGCGGCGCGCCCGGGTTCGGGTGTCGACATGCTGCTGGGCATCGGCGGCACCCCGGAGGGCATCATCGCCGCGGCCGCGATGCGGTGCATGGGCGGCGCGCTGCAGGGTCGCCTGGCGCCGAAGGACGACGAGGAGCGGCAGAAGGCGATCGACGCGGGTCACGAGCCGGGCCGCGTGCTGACCACCACCGACCTGGTCAAGGGTGAGAACATCTTCTTCTGCGCGACCGGCGTCACCGACGGTGAGCTGGTGAAGGGTGTCCGCTACTACGGCGGCGGCGCGACGACGCAGTCGATCGTGATGCGCAGCAAGTCCGGCACCGTCCGGATGGTCGAGGCGTACCACCGGCTGAAGAAGCTCAGCGAGTTCACCTCGATCGATTTCCACGGCGTCGCGGGGGCCGTTCCTCCCATGCCGTGACCCGGTTCGCGGTCGTGGCGCCCTTTCGGATCTCCGCCGGTCCGAAGGGGCGCCGCTGCGGCTCGAGCGGCCTACTGTGAAGCCATGGCCGACAATTCCGAGCAGCAGTTCCGAATCGAACACGACACCATGGGCGAGGTCCGGGTCCCGGCCGACGCCCTGTGGCGCGCTCAGACCCAGCGGGCCGTGGAGAACTTCCCGATCTCCGGCCGCGGTCTCGAGCGCACCCAGATCCGCGCGATGGGCCTGCTCAAGGCGGCGTGCGCCCAGGTGAACAAGGATCTGGATCTGCTCGACGCGGAGAAGGCCGACGCGATCGTCGCCGCCGCTACCGAGATCGCCGAGGGTCTGCACGACGACCAGTTCCCCATCGACGTGTTCCAGACCGGTTCGGGCACGAGCTCGAACATGAATGCCAACGAGGTCATCGCGAGCATCGCCGCGCAGCGCGGGGTGACCGTACATCCCAACGATCACGTCAACATGTCGCAGTCGTCGAACGACACCTTCCCGACCGCGACGCATGTCGCCGCCACCGAGGCGGCGGTGAAGGATCTCGTCCCTGCCCTCGACCAGCTGCGGGCCTCGCTCGCGGCGAAGGCGGAGGAGTGGAGACGCGTCGTCAAGTCCGGGCGGACGCACTTGATGGATGCCGTGCCGGTCACCCTCGGCCAGGAGTTCGGGGGCTACGCCCGGCAGATCGAGGCCGGCATCGAGCGGGTGCAGGCGACCCTGCCACGGCTGGGTGAGCTGGCCATCGGGGGCACGGCGGTCGGCACGGGCCTGAACGCCCCCGAGGGATTCGGTCCCCGCGTCGTCGCCGAACTGGTGCGGGTGACCGGGGTGGAGGCGCTGACGCCGGCGAAGAACAGCTTCGAGGCGCAAGCCGCGCGGGACGGTCTCGTCGAGGCGTCCGGGGCGCTGCGGACCGTCGCGGTGTCGTTGACGAAGATCGCCAACGACATCCGGTGGATGGGGTCCGGCCCGCTGACGGGTCTCGCCGAGATCCAGCTGCCGGATCTGCAGCCCGGCAGCTCGATCATGCCGGGGAAGGTGAATCCCGTGCTGCCGGAGGCGGTGACCCAGGTGGCGGCGCAGGTCGTGGGCAACGACGCGGCCGTGGCGTGGGGTGGTGCCGCGGGCGCGTTCGAGCTCAACGTCTACATCCCGATGATGGCCCGCAACCTGCTCGAGTCGCTGCGCCTGCTGGCCAACGTCTCGCGCCTGTTCGCCGAGCGGTGCGTCGACGGGCTCGTGGCGAACACCGAACATCTGCGTACCCTCGCCGAATCGTCTCCCTCGATCGTGACGCCGCTGAACTCGGCGATCGGGTACGAGGAGGCCGCTGCGGTCGCGAAAGAGGCGCTGCGGGAGAAGAAGACCATCCGGCAGACGGTCGTCGACCGGGGGCTGATCGGTGACGGCCTGAGCGAGGAGGAGCTGGATCGGCGGCTCGACGTGCTCGCGATGACACGGGTGGAGCCGCGAGACTGACGACACCCTGGGTCTTGTGATGAGCGTCTCATCATGATCTGATACGAAGCTGAATTCTAATTCAGGTCGTAGGAAGCGAGACGTCATGACCACCGTCCCCACCGTCACCGGCACCGTCGACAGCGGCAGCCTCGGCCGGACACTGATGCACGAGCACCTGTTCGTCCTCTCCCCCGAACTGCACGGCAACTGGGACATCGGCGTCGACCTGGACGCGGCGGTCGCCGAGGCGATCACGCGCGTCCGGGAGGTGCACGCGGCCGGTTTCGACACGTTCGTCGACCTCACCGTGGTCGGCACCGGCCGCAACATCGACCTCATCCGACGGGTCGCCGAGGCCACCGACATGAACATCGTCGTGGCGACCGGTCTCTACACCTACATGGACCTGCCGCACTACTTCCACTACCGCGGCCCCGACACCCTGTTCGGCGGCCCGGAACCGATGGTGGACTTCTTCGTCCGCGACATCGAGGAAGGCATCCTCGACTCCGGAGTGCGGGCGGGAATGCTCAAGTGCGCCATCGACGCCCCGGGCCTGACCGCGGGAGTCGAGCGGACGGCCCGGGCCGTGGCGGTCGCCCACCGACGCACCGGCGTACCGATCACGGTGCACACCCACGCCCACTCCGAGTCGGGACGGGTGATGCAGCGCCTGTTCACCGAGGAGGGCGTCGACCTCTCGCGCGTGATCGTCGGCCACAGCGGCGATTCCGACGACATCGGCTATCTCACGGCGCTGATGGACGCCGGCTCGTACATCGGTATGGATCGCTGCGGCGTGGACGTCTATCTCGGCTTCGAGCAGCGGGTGAAGACCATCGCCGCCCTCGTCGAGCGCGGCTATGCCGGCCGGATGCTGCTCTCGCAGGACTACGCCACCCTCAACGACTGGCTCGACCCGCAGATGCTCGCCGTCGCGACGCCGCGATGGAGCTATATGCACCTGCACAACGACGTGCTGCCCGCGTTGCGGGAGGCCGGGGTCGGCGACACGGACATCGACCGGATGCTGATCGACAACCCGCGCGAGATCTTCGAACGTCGCTACACGTACTGAGCCCGGCGGGCCGTCCGCGGCCGGGCCCGCCACCCGGCCGCGGACGGCACCGGTCACACCGCCGACTCGGAACGGCGAACGACGAACCGGGACAACTCGTCCCGGTCGATTGCCCGCTTGAGGATCTTCCCGGACGCCCCCTTCGGCAGGGCGTCCACGAAGCGGACGATGCGGGGCGCCTTGTAGGCGGACAACCGTTCCCGGCACCAGCGCACGACGTCCTCGGCACCGGCGCCGGCGTCGTCGCGCAGCACGACCACCGCGGCGATCTCCTCGCCGTAGTGGCGGTCCGGCACGCCCACCACGGCGGCCTCGACCACGTCGGGATGCTCGTAGAGCACCTCCTCCACCTCGCTGGGATACACGTTGTAGCCGCCCCGGATGACGAGGTCCTTGACCCGGTCGACGATGCGCAACCGGCCCTGCTCGTCGAATTCCCCGAGATCGCCGGTGCGGAACCAGCCCTCGTCGTCGAGCACGGCCGCGGTGTCGGCCGGTCGCTGCCAGTATCCGGCCATGACGACGGGTCCGCGGACGAACACCTCGCCCACCTCCCCCGGGCCGCACGCGACGCCGTCCGGCCCGTAGACCTCGACCTCGATGTCCGGGGCCGCGGTGCCGCTGTACCCGATGCGCGCCGGGACGTCCCCCCACGAGAAGGTCGCCATGGCCGTGGTCTCGGTCAGGCCGTATCCCTCCCGGATGGTGCAGCCGAAGCGGTGCTCGAAGTCACGAGCCACCTCCCCCGGCAGCGACGCACCCCCCGATACCGCCAGCCGGAGTCCCGCGAAGTCCGCTGGTCCGTAGGGAGATTCGGCATGCAGCATCGCGTTCCACATGGTCGGCACCCCGCACACCACCGTCAGCCGGTCCCGGACGACGAGGTCGAGCATCGCCGCCGGATCGAACGGGGACAGCAGGGACAGGGAGGCCCCCGCGGTGAAGGCCGACATCATCACCGACGCCTGGCCGAAGATGTGGAACAGCGGCAGCCCGGTCCCGACTCGATCCTCGGGTCCCGATTCGGACAATCGGCACGAAATGCGTCCTGCAGACAGCAGATTCGAGACGGTGAGCTGAGCCCCCTTCGGGCGGCCGGTGGTGCCCGAGGTGTACAGCACCGCCGCGGTGTCACCGTCGGCACGGTCGACGGGATCGACGGGCTCCTGTTCGACCGCGGCGCCGGGCTCCAGCGACAGCCACGGCACACCGAGCCCCTCCGCGGCCTCGGCCACCGAGCCGGAGGCGGCATGCCAGGCGATCGCGAGCACGGCCCGCGAATCCCCGAGGGTGTAGCGCAGTTCGGCCGCGGTGGACATGGTGTTCACCGGCACCACCACGGCACCGAGCGCCTGGATGCCGAGGTAGGCCACCACGAACTCGGGCACGGAGGGAGCGAGCAGGAGCACCCGGTCGCCGGCGGCGACGCCGCGGCTGCGGAGCAGCGCGCCGTAGCGCAGCGCGTCGTCGCGCAGCTCGCGGTAGCTCCGCTGCCCGTCCCGCGTGCGCAGGGCGATGCGTTCCGGCGCCGCGTCCGCGTGGGCGAGGACGGGGTCGAGAACACTGGCCATGAGTGGTTTCCCTTCGTCGAGAGACATAGTGGGGGAGAGCGGCTCGTGATTGACATCACATGACCGATGCCCCAGACTAGCACCACAGCCTGAACCCGAATTCATGTTTGAGTGCTGTTTCTCGGCCCGTCCGACCGGAGGAATTGATCTGTGACATCGCCATCCGTGAGTCCGACCGGCATCACGACCGCCGGCACGTCGCACCACACGCGCGCTCATCGTAAACTGCTCGCCGCCGGGCTCATCGGCAGCTCGATCGAGTGGTACGACTTCTTTCTGTACGGCACCGCCGCGGCGCTGGTGTTCCCGCACGTGTTCTTCCCCGACAGCTCCCCCCTGATGGGAACGCTGTTGTCCTTCAGCACCTTCTGGGCCGGGTTCGTCGCCCGGCCCCTCGGCGGGCTCGTGGCCGGCCACTTCGGTGACCGCTACGGCCGCAAACCCGTCGTCGTGGTCTGCCTGCTGCTCATGGGTCTGGCGACGTTCCTGATCGGCTGCCTGCCCTCCGCCGCCGCCATCGGGGTCCTCGCCCCCATCCTGCTGGTGACGCTCCGCTTCCTGCAGGGCCTCGCCTGCGGCGGGCAGTGGGGTGGAATCGTCCTGCTGCTCACCGAGTCCGCCGATCCCAAACGTCGAGGCTTCGCCGGCACGTTCGGGCAGATGGGCGTGCCGTGCGGCGTCATCCTGGGCAACGTCGCGTTCCTCACGGCGACGGCCGCGATGTCGAACGAGGTGTTCCTCGACTGGGGCTGGCGGATTCCGTTCCTCGCCAGTGCCGCGCTGTTCCCCGTCGTCCTCTACATCCAGACCAAGGTGGAGGACACCCCCGAATTCCGGGAACTGCAGGCCGAAGTCGCGGCCAAGCGGCCCGAGCAGCAGGTCGTCCAGGCCCCGCTCGCCGAGGCGATCCGCACCCACTGGCGCAAGATCCTGCTGGGCTGCGGTCTGCTCGCCGCAACCAACTCGCTGTTCTACATCAGCATCGCCGGCGTCCTGAGCTACGGCACAACCGAACTCGGCATGGACCGCAATTCGATCCTGGCCATCTCGCTGGCGAGCTCGCTGGTGGGCCTCGGGTTCATCCTGTGGTCGGGGTGGATCTCCGACCGCATCGGCCGCCGGCCGATGATCATGATCGGGGCCGCGGCACTCGTGCTGTGGGCATTCCCCTACTTCTGGCTCGTCAATACCGCGAACCTCGCGTTGTTCGCGGTGGCCGTCACGGTCGGGTCGATCTTCCAGTCCATGACCTACGGCCCGCTGGCGGCGTACCTGGGCGAGCTCTTCGAGCCCAACGTCCGGCTCTCCGGCGCGTCGCTCGCCTACCAGCTCGCCGCCGTCACCGTCAGCGGCGGCACGCCGTTCATCATGACCGCCCTGATCGCCAACACCGGCACGACCACCCTGGTCTCGGTGTTCGTGGCCCTCATGGGCGCCCTCACGCTGTTCTCGGCGTGGGTGCTCAAGGAGACCAACCCCGCGGAGGTGCGCCGCGACCCGAAGGCCGTCCCGGGCATCGCCCACGCACGGTAACCGAACGGGTGCTGCCGGCCTCCACGATCGCTCGTGGAGGCCGGCAGCATCTGTGCCGTACGCAGCTCAGGCGACGACGCGGGCGAGCGACTCGGCCACCGCGACCGGCTTCTCCTGCCCCTCGCGCTCGAACGTCTGCAGCGTCCGGATCTGGATGCCGCCACCGGCGGCCTCGGCCCCGAGCACCTGCATGCGCATCCGGATGCGGGAACCGACCGGCAGCGGCGAGACGAAGCGCACCTTGTCGTAGCCGTAGTTGAGGCCGTGGGCGAACCCGTCGAAGCTCATGAGCTTGTAGGACAGGCCCGGCCCCAGCGAGAGCACGAGCAGACCGTGCGCGATCGTCGTCCCCAGCGGACTCGTCGCGGCGCGCTCGGGGTCGACATGGATCCACTGGTGGTCGTCGGTGACCTCGGCGAAGGCGTTCACGAGTTCCTGGGTCACGGTCACCCAGTCCGTCGGTCCGATGTCCCGTCCCACCAGGTCCCGGAGGTCGTCGAGGCCCGTGGGTCGCACGGGCAGGGTGCTGATGTCGTCGGTCATGGATGCTTCCTCTCCGCGCGGCCGGAGCGACTCGCGCCGAATCAAAACTTGAAGTTGAAACCGCGTTCAACTATACAGGGAGGGAGACGTCCGTCACCATCCTGTTCGCGACGTACCTCGACGACGGGCGATCCCCAGCCCTGCCCCTCCCCTTCCGCCAGGAGTGACCATGTCGGTCTACGAAATGTCCGAACGCACCGTGCAGTACCGCGACGCCCTCCTCGCCTTCATGGACGAGCACGTCTACCCCGCCGAGTCGGTGTACGAGGAACAGATGCGCGCCTCCGGGGACCCGCACTTCCAGCCCCCGATCCTCGAGGAACTCAAGGCCGAGGCCCGCCGGCGCGGCCTGTGGAACCTGTTCCACCCCCACCCCGACTGGGGCCCGGGCCTGACCAACCTCGAGTACGCCCCCCTCGCCGAGATCATGGGCCGCAGCCACATCGCCTCCGAGGCGTGCAACTGCAACGCACCCGACACCGGCAACATGGAGGTGCTCACCCTCTTCGGGACCGACGAGCACAAGGAGAAGTACCTGCGCCCGCTGCTCGACGGCACGATGGCCTCGGCGTTCGCGATGACCGAACCCGCCGTCGCCAGCTCCGACGCCACCAACATCGAGCTGTCCATGGTCCGGGACGGCGACGAGTACGTCCTCAACGGGCGCAAGTGGTTCGCCTCCAACGCGATGCACAAGAACTGCAAGGTCCTCATCGTCATGGGCAAGACCGACCCCACGGCGGCCCCGCACCGCCAGCAGTCGATGATGGTGGTGCCCATCGACGCTCCCGGCGTGACCGTCGTGCGCAACCTCCCGGTCTTCGGTTACGCCGACCGCGAGGGCCACGCCGAGATCACCTTCGAGAACGTGCGGGTGCCGAGCAAGGACGTGCTCGCCGGCGAGGGCGAGGGCTTCGCGATCAGCCAGGCCCGCCTCGGCCCCGGCCGCATCCACCACTGCATGCGCGCCATCGGCATGGCCGAGCGAGCCCTCGAACTGCTGTGCCGGCGCGCGTCGAGCCGGGTCACGTTCGGTCAGCCCGTGAGCGAGCGCGCCAACATCCAGGACTGGATCGCCGAGGCCCGGATCGAGATCGAGATGACACGGCTGCTCACGCTCAAGGCTGCCCACCTGATGGACACCGTCGGCAACAAGCAGGCCCGGATGGAGATCGCCGCGATCAAGGTCGCCGCCCCGGCGATGGCGCTGAAGATCATCGACCGCGCCATCCAGGTGCACGGCGGCGGAGGCGTCACCGACGACTTCCCGCTCGCCATGATGTACGCGCACATGCGCACCCTGCGCCTGGCCGACGGCCCCGACGAGGTGCACAAGCGGTCCATCGCCGTCGCCGAACTGCGCAAGTACCGCACCGCTCCCGCCGCCTCGGTCAACGGCCACAAGGTGACGGTGGGCTGACGATGACCGGACTCGATCTGACCGGCCGCACCGCGATCGTCACCGGCGCCTCCCGCGGTATCGGGCTGGCCGTCGCCCGGGACCTCGCAGCGGCCGGCGCGAACGTGGTGCTCACCTCCCGCAAGCAGGACGCGGCCGACGCCGCGGCCGCCCAGGTCACCGCGGCCGGGGTGCGCGGCACGGCACTCGGCGTCGGCGCGCATGCGGTCGACGAGGACGCGGCCCGGAGGTGCGTCGACCTCACCGTCGAGCGGTTCGGGCGCCTGGACATCCTGGTCAACAATGCCGGCACCAACCCCGCGTTCGGTCCGGTGCTCGCCCAGGACCACGCACGTTTCGCCAAGACCTTCGACGTCAACCTCTGGGGTCCGGTGCTGTGGACCTCACTGGCCGTGCAGGCGTGGATGGGCGAGCACGGCGGAGCAGTGGTCAACACCGCCTCCATCGGAGGGATGGCACCCGAGGCGAACATCGGCCTGTACAACGCCTCGAAGGCGGCACTGATCCACCTCACCCGCCAGCTCGCCCTGGAACTGGCGCCGCGGGTGCGGGTCAACGCCGTCGCCCCGGGTGTCGTGCGCACCCGTCTCGCCGAAGCCCTCTGGAAGGACCACGAGGACCGGCTCGAGGCGGTCCTGCCGCTCGGCAGGATCGGCGAGCCGGCCGACATCGCCTCGGCGGTGGCCTTTCTCGCCTCCGACGCCGCGAGCTGGATCACCGGCGAGACCCTCGTCGTCGACGGCGGCGCGATGCTCGGCACCGCCGCCGCAGCGGAGGCTGGCGTCGCCGTCGCCCCGTGAGCGCACCCCGCACACCGAACTCGATGGAAAGGTAATCCCATGAAGGCCTGGCGAATTCACGAAGTGGGCGAGCCCAAGGAAGCGCTGCAACTCGTCGACGTCCCCGATCCGGAGGCAGGCCCCGGACGGCTCGTGGTGCGCGTCGCCGCGACGCCGGCCAACTTCCCCGACGTGCTGCTGTGCCGCGGGCAGTACCAGATGAAGCCGGAACTGCCCTTCACCCCCGGCGTCGAACTGGCCGGGACGGTCGTCGCGGTCGGCGAGGGCGTCACCCGCTTCGCCGTCGGCGACCGGATCATCGGCAATCCCGAGTTCCCCTTCGGCGGTTTCGCCGAGCTCGCCGTGGTTCCGGAGGAGGACGCCTACCGCGCCCCGGCGTCCCTCGACGACGCCGAAGCGTCGGCGTTGTCGATCGGATACCAGACGTCGTGGTTCGCCCTGCACCGGCGCACCCAGCTGCGGGCCGGGGAGACCCTGCTCGTGCACGCCGCGGCCGGCGGCGTCGGCAGTGCCGCAGTGCAACTCGGCAAGGCCGCCGGCGCCACCGTCATCGGTGTCGTCGGCGGCGCCGAGAAGGCCGACTACTGCCGGGCCCTCGGCGCCGACGTCGTCGTCGACCGGCACCGCGAAGACTTCGTCGACGTCGTCAAGGACGTCACCGCGGGTCGCGGTGCGGACGTGGTCTACGACCCGGTCGGCGGCGACTCGTACAGCCGCTCCACCAAGTGCATCGCGTTCGAGGGCCGCATCCTGGTGATCGGGTTCGCCGGTGGCACCATCCCGCAACCGGCGTTGAACCACGCGCTCATCAAGAACTACTCGATCATCGGCCTGCACTGGGGCCTGTACCGGCAGTACAACCGTGCCGCGATCGAGGCCTGCCACGAGGAACTGTGCCGCCTCGCCGACGACGGCGCCATCCGACCGCTGATCAGCGAGCGACTCTCCCTCGACGACGTCGCCGACGGCGTGGCCCGCCTCGGCGACGGGCACACCGTGGGCCGGCTCGTCTTCCAGCCGTGACCGGCCGCATCCGGACGGGCTACTTCGGGATCACCTGCGTCGCACCGTCGACATAGGTGATGGTGCCCATCTCGAACTCGCTCTCGAGCCCGTTCGGGATGGGCCGCTCGTCGCTGATGGGGAATCCGAGTTCGCCACCCGCACCGCCCTGGGCCTCCCAGGCGGTGCGGATCTCGCCCCACACCACGTGCGCGTCGGTGTCGGGGCTCCAGGCGACGATGCCGCCCTCGAACTCCGCGACGTAGCCGTCGCCGACATCCTGCTGATCCGCGGTCGGTGCGCCCAGCGGGCTGTCGGCACCGCCGATCTCGTTGTACTTCGCCAGAATCGGCCCGCTGATGGTGTACTCGCCGCCGCCCGCACCCGGCAGGGTCGTCGTCTCCTCGACGGAGGCGCCCGGCTCCGTGTTCTCGGCCCCGGTGGCGCCCTCGACCGCGGACTCCGCGGCGGACGTCGCGCGCTCGACTGCCGATTCCGCCGCGCTGGTCACGCCGGCCACGGCGTCCTCGGCGCTGGTGCCGTCGTCGCTGCTGCAGCCGGCCAGGACCAGTCCCGCGGCAGCGGCGGCCGCGGCCACGGTGGCGGTGCGACGGGCTCGTCTGTTCATGGCATCCTCCTCGGAGATCGGGCACCGGTGTCTCGACGCTAGCGAGTGGCCCCGGGCCCCGGGCGGTTTCCGTCCGGACCTGCCCGCGGCCCTGCGCCGCACGCCGGCGTCGGCGCTGGTCGTCGCGGTGACCCCGGCCCCGCGCCCGGACGTCACGGTTGCACAACGATCGTCGTTGCGGGGCCCGAGGCTTCGAGAGTCTTCCGCGCACCGAGCCGGGGGCATACCATGCGACGGACGAGAAAGGCCGTGACATGCGCGCACCCCGTCGTCGCCGGATCGGCGCCGCCCTCGCCCTCGTGGCGATCCTGTCGGCTGCCTGCGTCTCGGTCGACACCGCCGACTCTCCGGCGTCCTCGGCGCCGGCCTCGCCGGAAGCCCAGTCCCTCTCTCCCCCGCAGGTCGCAGGCATCGACATCCCGGACGGACAGGTCGACGACGCTGTCGCTCGCCTCGACGACCTCGCCCGGGAGCTGATGGATCGGACCGGCATTCCCGGAATGGCGGTGGCGGTCGTGCACCGCGGTGAGATCGTGTACGCGGAGGGGTTCGGGGTGCGCGAGGCCGGCCGCGACGGTGCGGTGGACGCCGACACCGTCTTCCAACTGGCCTCGATGTCCAAGCCGCTCGGCGCCACCGTCGTCGCCCGCCAGGTCGGCGAGGGCGTGATCGGCTGGGACACTCCGGTGGTCGAACGCCTGCCGGGGTTCGCGCTCGCGGACCCGTACGTGACCAGCCGGGTGACCGTCGGCGATCTCTACGCCCATCGTTCCGGACTTCCCGACCACGCCGGCGACGAACTCGAGGACCTCGGTTTCGACCGCGAGCAGGTGTTCGACCGGTTCCGCCTGCTGCCGCTCGGGCCGTTCCGTGATTCGTACGAGTACACCAACTTCGGGCTCACCGCCGCGGCACAGGCGGTCGCCGACGCGTCCGGCGCCGAGTGGGCGGACCTGTCGCAGCGGGCGTTGTACGAGCCTCTCGGAATGACTTCCACCAGTTCCCGATTCGAGGACTACGAGGCCCGGCCCAATCGGGCCGTCGGCCATCAGCTCGTCGACGGCGACTACGTCGCGCGCGCCGTCCGCGATCCCGACGCGCAGTCCCCGGCCGGCGGGGTGAGCGCCTCGGTCACCGATGTCGCGCGGTGGCTGACGATGCTGCTCGGCGACGGCGAGTACCAGGGCCGCCGCATCGTCGACGCGGACGCCCTGCTCCCGGCGGTGTCCCCGCAGGCCGTGGCGAGCCCGCCGGGCACCGTCGACAGCCGGGCGGGGTTCTACGGGTACGGGTTCAACGTGGGCACGAGCCCCGCCGGGCGCGTGACGCTGAGCCACTCCGGGGCGTTCGCGCTGGGCGCCGCGACCGCGTTCACCGCGATCCCGTCGGCGGACGTCGCGATCGTCGCGCTCACCAACGCCGCCCCGATCGGGGTGCCGGAAACCCTCGCCGCCGAGTTCACCGATCTCGTGCAGTTCGGGGAGATCCGGGAGGACTGGACCGACCTGTACGAGCAGCGCTTCGCCACGTTCGACGACCCGAAGGGCTCGCTCGTCGGGCGCACCGCCCCGACGAACCCCACCCCCGCCCGTCCGCTCGGGCAGTACACCGGCGCCTACACCAGCGAGTACTACGGTCCCGCGCGGATCGACGAACGCGAGGGCGCCCTGGTGCTCACCATCGGTCCCGCCGAACAGACCTACCGGCTCGACCACTGGGACGGCGACGTGTTCACCTTCCCGATCGAGGGCGGTGAGAACGCCCCGGACGGGACGGTCTCCACCGCCACCTTCACCCCGGACGGCGTCACGTTCGAATACTGGAACGAGAACGGCCTGGGAACCTTCACCCGAACAGGAGCGTCATGACCGCACCCGAAACCGTCGCGGACGAGAAGTCCGTCGCCGTCGTCCGCGAATTCCTCGACGCGATGGTCGCCGAGGACATGGAACGAGCCACCGCCCTCCTCGACCCGGACATCGCCTGGCACAACACGTCGCTGCCGACCGTGCGGGGCCTGCCCCGGGTGCGGCGCATCCTCGAGGGCCTGCGCCGGCCGTCGCTGGGCTTCGACGTCGTCGTCCACCACATCGCCGCGACCGGAAACGTGGTGCTCACCGAGCGCACCGACGTCATGCGCGTCGGCCCGGTGTCCGTCCGGTTCTGGGTGTGCGGCACCTTCGAGCTGCGCGACGGGAAGATCACGGTGTGGGACGACCACTACAACGTCGGCACACTCGTCGGCGCCACGGGTGCCGGCGTCCTCCGGGCGGTGCTGCGCCGGTCGTAGAATCTCCTCGGCCGTCGAACCGTTCGACGGCGACGACGCAGGGAGCACGACGATGACCGACGCCGACCGGACGCCCGCGTTCGAGGCCGGAGTCCGGGTCCGCAGCGAGGTGATGGGCGCCGACTTCGTCGAGCGAGCCTTCGACCGCGCCCGCGGCACCGACGCCGAGGAGATGCAGGAGTTCGTCACCGAGCACGTATGGGGCTCGGTGTGGACCCGGCCGGGACTCGACCGTCGCAGCCGCAGCCTGCTCAACCTCGGCATGCTGATCGCGCTGCGCGCGGAGAACGAGCTGCGCGGGCACGTGCGCGGCGCCCTGCGGAACGGATTGACCCGCACCGAGATCGTCGAGGCGGTCATCCACGCGGGCGCCTACTGCGGCGCCCCGGCCGGCCTGGCCGCGATGCGCGTCGTCCAGGAAGTCCTCGAGGCCGAACTCGGTCCGCGCCCCGAGCAGGACTGACCCGCCGCCGCGGTGTGAACGGCGTTGGTGGTGGGCCGAATGTCACATTGCGTCGATGACATCGACGCAATGTGACATTCGGTCACCACCGGGCAGCCGGCCTCAGGCGCCGGGTGCGAACTCCTCGAGCATCTCCGTCACGAGCGCCGCGATCGGCGAACGCTCACTGCGGGTCAAGGTGACATGCGCGAAAAGCGGGTGCCCCTTGAGCTTCTCGATCACCGCAGCGACGCCGTCGTAGCGGCCCACCCTGAGGTTGTCGCGCTGGGCGACGTCGTGGGTGAGCACCACCCGTGACCCGGCGCCGAGGCGGGAGAGCACGGTGAGCAGCACGTTGCGCTCGAGGGACTGCGCCTCGTCGACGATCACGAACGAGTCGTGCAGCGACCGGCCCCGGATATGGGTCAGCGGAAGCACTTCGAGCATGCCCCGGCTGATGACCTCGTCCATCACCTCCGGGCTCGCAAGGCCGTCGAGGGTGTCGAACACGGCCTGCGCCCACGGCCCCATCTTCTCGCTCTCGCTGCCGGGGAGATAGCCGAGTTCCTGTCCTCCGACGGCGTACAGCGGCCGGAACACCACGACCTTGCGCTGGGTGCGCCGCTCCAGCACGGCCTCGAGACCCGCGGTCAGGGCCAGTGCCGACTTACCCGTGCCCGCCTTACCGCCGAGCGAGACGATGCCGACGGACTCGTCGAGCAGCAGGTCCAGCGCCACCCGTTGCTCCGCGGAACGCCCGTGCAACCCGAACGCCTCCCGGTCTCCGCGCACCAGCTGCACCCGCTTGTCCGGCGTGACCCGGCCCAGCGCGCTGGACGAGCCGCCCAGCAGACGGATCCCGGTGTGGCACGGCAGATCCCTCGCGGTGTCGAGGTCGACGATGCCCTCGGCGAACAGGTCGTCGATCAGCGTCCGGTCCACCTCGAGTTCGGTCATGCCGGTCCAGCCCGACGTCACCACGTCCTGGGCGTGGTACTCGTCGGCGCTGAGCCCGACGGCGCCGGCCTTGACCCGGAGCGGGATGTCCTTGCTGACCAGCACCACGTCGTGCCCGTCGCCGGCGAGGTTCAGCGCGCACGCCAGGATCCGGGAATCGTTGGTCTCGGTGCGGAATCCGGCCGGCAGCACCTGCGGGTCGGTGTGGTTGAGCTCGACGTGCAGGGTGCCTCCCGCGTCCCCGATGGGAATGGGCTGATCGAGCCGCCCGTGCTGCAGGCGCAGGTCGTCGAGCAGCCGCAACGATTCCCTCGCGAACCAACCCAGTTCGTGATGGTGCCGCTTGCCTTCGAGTTCGCCGATCACGACGAGGGGTAGCACCACTTCGTGCTCGGCGAAGCGGGTCACCGCCCACGGATCGGAGAGCAACACGGAGGTGTCCAGCACGTAGGTGCGCACATCGGGTTTCTTCGCCGGGGTCCGGCCGGAGCGGCGGGCGGGGACGGAGCGTGTTGCAGTCACGTGAGGCTCCTAGGCCTGTGTAGCACCACACAGACTTCGTTCGATGGGCCGGTCGAACCTGGTGTCCACGAGGGACACGAGGGCCGGGTGCCGGCCCCTCGCTCTGTCTGTCACAGTCACGATCAGGACCTCCCGCGTAGCCGGCAACTGCGCCGTCTACACCCCCGACGCTAACGCCGACACGCCCCGTTCGCTCGACGAGCGAAGAGGCGTGTCGGTGAAGATTGGGTAAACGTGGCAATCCCGGCACGTGCCGGGAGCCGCGCCTAGATCAGTTTCCAGTCCTCGAGACCCTGGTACAGCGGCGCGGCGGCGGCGAGCGCGCTCACCCGGCCGCGCAGCGCCGCGGCGTCGGATGCACCCGTCAGTGCGGCCGCGATGATGTCGGCGACCTCGGTGAACTGCTCGTCCCCGAAGCCGCGGGTGGCCAGCGCCGGGGTGCCGATGCGCAGGCCGGAGGTGACCATCGGGGGACGCGGGTCGAACGGCACCGCGTTGCGGTTGACCGTGATGCCGATCTCGTGCAGCAGGTCCTCGCCCTGCTGGCCGTCGAGCTGCGAATTACGCAGGTCGACGAGGACGAGGTGCACATCGGTGCCGCCGGTCAGCACGGTGATGCCCTTGTCGGTGACGTCGGACTGCATCAGCCGCTCGGCGAGGATCTGCGCGCCGGAGACGGTCCGGCGCTGCCGGTCCTTGAACTCCTCGCTCGCGGCGATCTTCAGCGCGGCGGCCTTCGCGGCGATGACGTGCATGAGCGGGCCGCCCTGCTGGCCCGGGAACACCGCGGAGTTGATCTTCTTGGCCCACTCCTGCTTTGCGAGGATCAGACCCGAGCGCGGACCGCCGAGGGTCTTGTGGACGGTGGTGGACACGACGTCCGCGTACGGCACCGGCGACGGGTGCAGCCCGGCGGCGACGAGACCGGCGAAGTGCGCCATGTCGACCCACAGGTAGGCACCGACCTCGTCGGCGATGGAGCGGAACGCCGCGAAGTCCTCGTGCCGCGGGTACGCGGACCATCCGGCGACGATGACCTTCGGCTTCTCGGCCAGCGCGATCGAGCGGACCTCGTCCATGTCGACGCGGTGGTCCTCCTTGCTGACCCCGTAGGACGCGACGTCGTACAGCTTGCCGGAGAAGTTCAGCTTCATGCCGTGGGTCAGGTGCCCGCCGTGGGCGAGGTCGAGCCCCAGCAGCTTCTCGCCCGGGTTCATCAGCGCCATCAGCACGGCCGCATTGGCCTGCGCCCCCGAGTGGGGCTGGACGTTCGCGAACTCGGCGCCGAACAGTTCCTTGGCGCGGGTGCGGGCGAGGTCCTCGACGATGTCGACGTTCTCGCAGCCGCCGTAGTAGCGGCGTCCCGGGTATCCCTCGGCGTACTTGTTGGTGAGCACGCTGCCCTGCGCCTGGAGCACCGCGCGCGGCACGAAGTTCTCCGACGCGATCATCTCGAGCGTGTCACGCTGGCGCGACAGCTCGCCGGCCATGGCCTGCGCCAGCTCGGGGTCGAGATCTGCGAGCGAGGCGGTGTTGACGTCGGTGCCGGGCACAACGGTCATCGAGGTTTCTCCAAGCTGGGGACGGCGGGAATTCACCTACCAGTCTACGAACCCGACCCCCGGTCCAGGAACCCGGTCCCCTCGGGCGACGGCGCAGGTCACGACTGCTCGCACCGCAGGACGCCGGGCACCAGGGGTTCGTCGAGCAGGCGACGGAACCGTTCGACGCGTTCCGGGCCCGCCGGGGCCTGCGCCAGCCAGCCGCCGAGCAGGCGGTACCCCTCGACGTAGGTGCTGATGTAGGCGCGCCACAACGGCGACGACAGGAAGCGGAGCGACTGCCGGGCCCGTTCCGGACTCGACAACGACCACCGCTGCAGGAAGGCGACGACCTCGTCGCCGGTGCGTCCCCGGTCGTGCAGGAGCAGAGCGGCGTCCTGGCGGACGCTCAGCAACCCGGCCGACGCCTCGTGCAGCTTCTCGGCGAGCTCACCGTCGAACCGCAGGCCCAGGTCGGCGTAGATGTCCTGCGCCCACCGCCCCCAGCCCGGTCCGACGATCGTCTCCAGCGCGAGGTCTGCCAGTCCCTCGGCCATGAGGCACTGCGGGGTGTTCACGACGAAGAGGGTCTGCTCGTCGTGCCCCCCGGCGACCAGTCCGGCCTCCTTGCGGCAATGTTCGGTGTGGTGGCCGGGATAGGACTCGTGCGCGATCAGCCGCGGCAGGTGCGACATGTGCTGGTCGAGATCGGAGTTGATCGCGACGCGGGAGCGGTAGCGGCCCAGGTAGTAGTTGAACCCGGACCACGGCTTGTCGCCGACCACCTCGTACTCGACGGTTTCGGTCTCGGGTAGCGGGAACACCGCGCGGACCTTGTCGCGCAGGGCGCTCGAGAATGCGTCCACGCACTCGGCGAGGCGGTCGGCAGGGACGACCTCGGACTTGCGGTGGGCCTGCAGCCGCTCGGCCAGCGGGCCAGTGCCGGGCAGCAGCGCGTCGATCCGCCGGTGGGCGTCGCGGTACGCGTCCTCGTCGCCCAGGCCGATACGCACGTCGAAGTAGGCCTCGACCTCCTCGACGAAGGCGATGTCCTCGCCGGCGAACTTGCGGGCCGAGCAGTCGAGGGCGCGCAGGTGCACGTCGAGGAAGCGGGTGCGCTCACCGGAGAGCCCCGTCGCGGGCAGCTCGGCACGCAGCCGCCGTGCGGTGTGGGACAAGTCACGAGGGTCCGGGGCCGGCGCGTTCTCCACCCGGCGACGCAGCTCCGGGTCGCCGGTGAAGGCGTCGACGAAACCCTCCTCGAGCCGGTCGAACGCCAAGCCGAGCAGGAGGTATTCACGCACCAGCGAGTCCGGGTCCATGCCCTCGCACCCTAGTCCCCCGAACCGGCCCCCGGCCCGTCGGCGACCCCGGAAACCGGACCCCGCGCAGCGAGCGGATGTGTCAGCGAGCACAATCGGCCGATATGGACATCCTTCGCTGCGAGCCATACCCGGGGTGTGCCGCCGGGCCCGTCGAGTCGGGAGTGTGCCGGTGGCGCGTTTGAGCGAGCCGAGTCCGTACGTCGAGTTCGACCGCAAGCAGTGGCGGACGCTGCGCAAGTCGACGCCGCTGGTGCTGACCGAGGAGGAGCTGCGCGGCCTGCGGGGCCTCGGCGAGCAGATCGATCTGGCGGAGGTGGCGGAGGTGTACCTCCCGCTGGCCCGTCTGATCCATCTGCAGGTCGCCGCACGACAGCGACTGTTCGCCGCGACCGCCACGTTCCTCGGCGAGAAGCATCCGGACCAGCAGGTGCCGTTCGTGATCGGAGTGGCCGGCTCGGTCGCGGTCGGCAAGTCGACCACGGCGCGCGTGCTGCAGGCACTGCTGGCGCGCTGGGAACACCACCCTCGGGTGGACCTGGTGACCACCGACGGCTTCCTGTACTCGTCCCGGGAGCTGATGCGACGGAACATCATGCATCGCAAGGGGTTTCCGGAGAGTTACGATCGGCGCAAACTGCTCCGGTTCGTCACCGAGGTCAAGTCCGGCGCCGCGGAGGTGGCGGCCCCGGTGTACTCGCACATCTCCTACGACATCATCCCGGGCCAGTATCACGTGGTGCGGCAACCGGACATCCTCATCATCGAGGGCCTGAACGTCCTGCAGACCGGTCCGCGGCTGATGGTGTCGGACCTGTTCGACTTCTCGATCTACGTCGACGCCCGCCTCGAGGACATCGAGAAATGGTATGTGGAGCGGTTTCTCGCGCTCCGCAAGACGGCGTTCTCCGATCCCGAGGCGCATTTCCACCACTACGCGAACCTGTCGGACCGCGACGCCGTGGGCGCCGCGAAGGAGATCTGGCACTCGATCAACCGGCCGAACCTGGTGGAGAACATCCTGCCGACGCGGCCGCGCGCAACGCTGGTCCTGCGCAAGGACTCCGACCATTCGATCAACCGTCTGCGCCTGCGCAAGCTGTAGGCGGCTTCGCCGCCGGTGCGTCCTTTGGGCTGCGGGGACAGCCCAAAGGACGCACCGGCGGTTAGGCGCCGAAGCGGCGGTGCCGCGCCGCGAAGTCGCGCAGCGCGCGCAGGAAGTCGACGCGCCGGAACTCCGGCCAGTAGGCCTCGGTGAACCAGATCTCGGAGTACGCGCTCTGCCACAGCAGGAAGCCCGAGAGCCGTTGCTCGCCGGAGGTCCGGATGACCAGGTCGGGGTCGGGCTGCCCCGAGGTGTAGAGATGATCGCTGATGGCCTCGACCGTGACGGCCTCGACCAGGCCCTCGCCGTCGAGCCCCTCGCGCTGCTTGGCCCGCAGCAGAGCCTGCACGGCGTCGGCGATCTCCTGCCGGCCGCCGTAGCCGACCGCGACGTTGACGTGGGTGCCGGTCCGGCCCTGTGTCCGCTCGGCGGCCTCGCTCAGGCGCCGGCTCAGTTCGTCCGGCAGCAGGTCGAGCGTGCCGACGATCTTCACGCTCCAGTTCTGTTCCGGGCCCGAGATCTCCTCGACGACGTCGGTGATGATCTCGAGCAGCGCCTCGAGCTCCTCGGGTTCACGCTGCAGATTCTCCGTGGAGAGCAGGTAGATGGTGGCCCGCTCGATGCCGGCGGCATCGCACCAGCTCAGCAGTTCGGCGATCTTGAGTGCGCCCATGCGGTGCCCGTGACTGACGTCGGTGAACCCGTTCTCGCGGGCCCAGCGACGGTTGCCGTCGCACATCACGGCGACGTGCCGGGGGTGCTGGGCGCCGTCCAGCTTGCTCAGCAGCCGTCGTTCGTAGAGCTGGTACAGCAGGCCGCGCGCGTTCACCCCGAGATCACCACGCGGGTCACATTACGCTCACGATGTCCTCCGGGCGCGACGGCGGTCGGGTGCGTCCCTCGAACGCGGCTCCCCGCCCCCGCCCCGACACGCCGAGAAAGTTACGGAAGCGTAGGTTACTCTTCGGTACCGAAGGGAGGCCCGGCCATGACGGTATTCGGGATCGACGAACTGCCCGTGAAGCCGCGGATGCGCGGCTGGATCCATCTGTGGGCGTTCGGCGTGGCCGTGGTGGCCGGCGCCGTGCTGGTGGTCCTGTCGCAGACCGTGGCCGATCCACCCGCGGGCTGGTCGACGGTGATCTACAGCCTCACCGTCTGCGGCGTGTTCGGCGTGAGCGCCCTCTACCACCGGGTCCACTGGCACGACCCGCGAGCGCGCACGTGGATGAAACGCGCGGACCATTCGATGATCTTCCTGTTCATCGCCGGTAGCTACACCCCGTTCGCCACGCTGGCACTGCCCCCGGAAACCGGTCGCATGCTGCTGACGGTGGTGTGGACCGGGGCCCTCGCCGGCGTGGCCCTGAAGATGCTCTGGCCCACCGCGCCACGCTGGGTGGGCGTCCCGCTGTACCTGCTGCTCGGCTGGGCGATCGTCCCCGTCGCCGGCCAGCTGACCGACGAGGCGGGCATCGTCCCCATGGTGCTGCTGCTGGTCGGGGGAATCCTCTACAGCATCGGCGCGATCCTCTACGCCACGAAGTGGCCCGACCCGTGGCCGCACGTCTTCGGCTACCACGAGTTCTTCCATGCGGCGACGGTGCTCGCCGCCCTCTGCCATGCCGTCGCCGTGTGGCTGGTGGTGTTCGGGTAAACCCGATCGGACGAAGATCACATCGGTGGCAGCCACGTCACGGATCCGTAGACTCGGCCGGGATGATTGTTCAGCGACTGGCATTCGAATTGACCGACACCAACCGTGAGTGGCTCGTCGAGCGGCCGCTGGCGATCGCGGGATACGTCCTGGTGGCGCTCATCCTGAGGTTCGTGCTGCACCGGTTCATCGACCGGATGACGAAGCCGCGGCACCAGAGCAGCAAGCCCGGCCTGCTCCGCCCCTTCCAGGAACGCGCCCCGAAGGGCCTGCCGGGTGTGCTGGTCAACGAGCGGCGCACGCAGCGCGCCGAGACGATCGGCTCGGTGCTCGAGTCCGGCGTCTCCGTCGTGCTGCTCGTCTGGTGCGTCCTGCAGATACTCGGCACCCTCGGACTCAACGTCGCACCGTTCATCGCCTCCGCCGGCATCGTCGGCGTCGCGCTCGGTTTCGGTGCGCAGAACCTGGTGCGTGACTTCATCTCCGGGATGTTCATGCTGCTCGAGGACCAGTACGGCGTCGGCGACGTCGTCGACCTGGGCGACGCGGTCGGCACCGTGGAATCGGTCGGCCTGCGGGTCACCACCGTCCGCGACATCAGCGGCACCCTCTGGTACTGCCGCAACGGCGAGATCCTGCGCGTGGGGAACATGAGCCAGGGTTACGCCGTCGCCGTCGTCGACGCCCCCATCGCGCACGCCGCCAACGTGCACCGGGCGTGCGAGGTGGCGCTGCGCGCCGCGCTCGAGACCGTCGAACGCGACGACCTGGCCCGCGACATCCTCGAGCCGCCCGAGATGCTCGGCGTCAACTCCGTCACCCCCGAATCGGTGACGCTGCGGATCACCGTGCGCACCCGTGCCGGCAAGCAGTGGGCCGTGCAGCGCGCGATCGCCCGCGCCGTGCTCGAGGCGTTCGACGACAACAGCATCGATGCCCCGCTGCCGGCACTGCTGACCTCGTCCCGCGCCGGCTGAGACCCGGATCGCTCAGGCCGAGAGCGCCGCGCGCAGTTCGGCCGCCGTCGTGACGGGCCGGTCGCACACGTATCCGCGGCACACGTACGCCGCCGGACGTCCGTCGACCAGCGGTCGGTCGGCCAGCAACGGTGACGAGTCCGGATCCCCGCCGACCACGACGGCGCCGCCGGGAGCTGCCTGCCGCGCGACGGCGAGCAGTTCGCCGCCGCCGACCGCCGCCACCTGGACGGGTCCGCGCACCGCCGCCTCGGCGACGGCCAGCCAGTGCCCGGCCGAACGCGGCGCCCGTTCGAGAAGCACCACCGCGGACCGCAGCGACGCGTCCGCCGCATCCGTGTACCGCGGGTCCTCGGGCACGACCGCGGCGAGGGTGAGCAGGGCTTCGCAGATCAGCGCCGCCCCCGACGGGGTGGCGCTGTCGATCGGATCCCGCGGCCGCGCCACCAGGGTTTCGGCATCGTCGGCGGTGTCGAACCAACTACCGGGCCGTGCCGGATCCTGGAAATGGGTCAGCGCCACGTCGGCGAGCTCCCGGGCCGGGCTCAGCCACGCGGCGTCACCCGTCGCCTGGTACACCGCGAGCAGGGCGGTGACGAGGGCGCCGTAGTCCTCGAGCACACCCGCCGGGGCACCGACCGTGCCGCCGAGGGAGGCCCGTCGCAGCCGTCCGTCCACCACGTGCAGGTCGAGCAGTGCCCGCGCGCAGTCGACGGCCGCCTCGACCCAGTCGGCCCGACCGGACGCGGCGCCGGCCTCGGCCAGCGCGGTGATCGCGAAACCGTTCCACGCCGTGACGACCTTGTCGTCGCGGCCGGGTTGCGGACGCTGCAGCCGGGCGGCGAACAGCTCGGCCCGCACCCGCTCGTAGCGTTCGGCATCGTCCGGCTCGGCGAGCAGCTGCAGCACCGACGAGCCGTGTTCGAAGGTGCCGGCGCCGGTCACGGTGAACAGCTCGGCCGCCCACTGCGCGTCGTCGTCACCGAGGACCTCGGCCAGCTGCGCGGGTGTCCACACGTAGGTCAGGCCCTCGACCCCGTCGGTGTCGGCGTCGAGCGCCGAAGCGAAGCATCGTCCGGCGGTGCGCAGGTCCCGCAGCAGGAACTCGACGGTCTCCTCGGTGACCCGTCGCACCCAGGGCGCCGACGTCCGTCGCGCGAGGTGCGCGTACATCCGCAGCAGCAGCGCGTTGTCGTAGAGCATCTTCTCGAAGTGCGGAACCACCCACCCGGCGTCGACGCTGTAGCGGGCGAAACCGCCGGCCAGCTGGTCGTAGATGCCGCCGCGCGCCATCGCCTCGGCCGTCCGTTCGACGAGGGAGAGCACGGCCGGGTTCCCGCTGCGCTCGTATCCGCGCAGCAGGCCCTCGAGCAGCGCGGACGGCGGAAACTTCGGGGCGCCCCCGAACCCGCCGTGCACCGCGTCCTCGTCGGCGGCGACGGAGGCGTCGGCGGCATCGAGCAGGGCGGCGTCCACCGGCCGCTCGCCGGGCGCGAGCCCGCCGCTGCCGCGGCGCAGTTCCGAGACGATCGCCACGGCGGAGCGGTGCACGTCTGCGCGACGGTTGCGCCAGGTGTCGGAGATCGCCTCGAGCAGCTGGGCGAACGACGGCATGCCGCCGCGCGGCATCTTCGGGTAGTAGGTGCCGCAGTAGAACGGAGCACCGTCCGGGGTGAGGAAGCACGTCATCGGCCAGCCGCCCTGCCCGGTCATCGCGACGGTGGCGTTCATGTAGATCGCGTCGATGTCCGGGCGTTCCTCCCGGTCGACCTTGATGCACACGAAGTGCTCGTTCATCGACGCGGCGGTGGCCTCGTCCTCGAACGACTCGTGCGCCATCACGTGGCACCAGTGGCACGCCGCGTACCCCACGGAGAGCAGAACCGGCACGTCCCGCTCGCGGGCCCAGCTCAGCGCCTCCTCGCCCCACTGGTGCCAGTGCACCGGATTGTCGGCGTGCTGCCGCAGGTAGGGGCTGGTCGCCTCGCCGAGGGTGTTCCGGTGGCGGGTGTCGGGCGCCGAGGCCTCCGGGGGTGTCACGACGCGTCCGTCAGTTCGTGGCCATCGGGGGCTGGGGGTGGTCGGGTTTGCGGCTCTCCGCGGCCCCGCGATCGGTCCCCTCGTCCGCGGCCTGGTCCGGCTCGGGGTGCTCGGGCTCGAACGTCTCCGGCAGCTTGCCGAGCCGCTTGTTCATCGAGCGGATCAGCAGGGCGGTGGCCACGAGCAGGATCACGATGAGCGCGAGACCGAGCGGCGACGCCTTGCCGAATTCGGGGCCGGTGGGGTCCTGGGCCAGGACCTCGGCCGCCAGCATGCCTACCGTCATCTCACCTGTCCGTCCTCGATGCCCGCGAACAGATCCGTTTCGGGGATCGCCGTGTGCACGCGGGTCTTGGCCAATTCGAATTCTTCCGTCGGCCACACCTTCTGCTGGATGTCCAGCGGCACGGCGAAGAAGGAGCCGTTGGGATCGATCTGCGTCGCGTGGGCGCGGAGCGCGTCGTCCCGCTTCGGGAAGTAGTCGCTGCAGGTGATCTGCGTGGTCACCCGCGCCATGATGTCGCCCTGCTCGGTGCGCCACCGCTTGAGCCATTCCTCCATCGGGAACGGCTCGCCCCGCCGCTCGTACTCCTCGCGGAACAGCTCCAGGCGCTTGCGGATGAACCCGTGCGAGTAGTACAGCTTCTGCACCTTCCACGCCGGTCCGGCCTCGGGGAAGCGGTCCGGGTCACCGGCCGCCTCGTACGCCGCGACGGACACCTCGTGGCACCGGATGTGGTCGGGGTGCGGGTAGCCGCCGTTCTCGTCGTACGTGGTCATCACGTGCGGCCGGAACTCCCGGATCACCTCGACGAGCTTGCGGGTCGGTTCCTCGAGCGGCACCAGCGCGAAGCACCCCTCGGGCAGCGGCGGCTTCGGGTCGCCCTCCGGCAGCCCCGAGTCGACGAACCCGAGCCACCGCTGCTGCACCCCCAGGATGCGGGCGGCCGCGGCCATCTCCTCGCGCCGGACCTCGGGCATGCGGTCCCGGATCCCGGGGATGTCCATCGCGGGGTTGAGAATGTCGCCGCGTTCACCCCCGGTCAGGGTGACCACCAGCACCTCGTGCCCTTCCGCGGCATAGCGGGCCGTCGTGGCGGCACCCTTGCTCGACTCGTCATCGGGATGGGCATGCACGGCCATGAGCCGTAGTCCGCTCACGTCTTTCCTCCACCTCGCCGTCGGCTGCATCGTCGCTACCCGGACCACCGGCACTGCGGGCCGGTGTCCTGGGTTCCTCCCCTATAGTTCCACCTGACACGTCCCTCGTCAGCCACGCCCCCGCTGCGCCCGCGGGTGCACGAAAGTAAGTGTGATGACCGACACCACCCCGACCGACCGCTACCCGACCGACCGCTACCCGGCGACGGGCGGATCCCGCCGCACCTGGCTGTGGGCACTGGTCGCCGTCGGGCTCGTCGCCGGGGTGCTCGCGGCGTTCCTGCTCTACCAGAAGTTCGGCACCCCGGACATCGAGAGCGAGGTCGTCACCTACACCGTCGTCGACGACTCGACCGTGCAGGTGCAGTTCACCGTGACGCGGAAGGACCCGTCGCAGGAGGCGGTGTGCATCATCCGCTCGCGGTCGAAGGACGGATCCGAGACGGGCCGGCGCGAGGTGCTGATCCCGTCGTCCGAGTCCGGCACCCTGCTGATGGACGCGCCGGTGGTCACGTCGCAGCGGCCGGGCATGGCGGACATGTACGGCTGCAGCTTCGAGGTGCCCGAATACCTGCGCGCGCACTGACCGCACGCTGCGGATTCCGTGGTCGCGACCACGTTGGTGCTAGAATTGCCTGATACACGGTTCCACCCTTTGGGGCCGTGTATTGCTGCATAGGAAGCAGTGCGGTCCTGTTCGCCACTGGCTTGGGGGGAACGTTCGAGGGATCCGCGTTGCCGTCGTCGCTGCGAGTTGCGGCGACCAGTCGACGGAGCCGGGAGCTCCAACCCGAAGGAAGTGATCGAGGATGACCGAGACCCAGGTGACCTGGCTGACACAGGAGTCGTACGACCGACTCAAGGCAGAACTCGACCAGCTCATCGCGAATCGTCCCGTCATCGCGGCCGAGATCAACGAGCGCCGCGAGGAGGGCGACCTCAAGGAGAACGGTGGATACCACGCCGCTCGCGAGGAGCAGGGTCAGCAAGAGGCCCGGATTCGTCAGCTGCAGGAACTGCTGAACAACGCGAAGGTCGGTGTCGCGCCCACGCAGTCCGGCGTCGCGCTGCCCGGCTCGGTCGTCACGGTCTACTACGACGGCGACGAAAGCGACAAGGAGACGTTCCTCATCGCCACCCGCGAGGAGGGCGCCCGGGGCAACGAGATCGAGATCTACTCCCCCAGCTCCCCGCTGGGCGGTGCCCTGATCGACGCGAAGGTCGGCGAGACCCGCGAGTACACGCTCCCCAACGGCAGCACCATGAAGGTGACGCTCGTCAGCGCGGAGCCGTACCACAGCTGACCGACGGCGAGCCGTCGTGCGGCTCGACCGACATGCGAGAAGGGTCCGACCGGCGCCTCCGGTCGGACCCTTCTCGCGTACGTCACCTCAGATCAGACGGCGGGCCTTCATGCCGGGGAAGACCGCGCCGACGCGCACCACGTCTCCGAACGTCGGGGCATGCACCATCTGGCCGCCGCCGATGTAGATGCCCACGTGCCCGGGTCCGTCGGACTGCCAGTTTCCGAACACCAGATCTCCCGGCCGGGCCAGTTCGATCGGAATCTCGGTGCCGACCCGCCACTGCGTCTGCGACGTACGCGGCAACGTCACCCCCGTCGCCGCGTACACCGCGTACGACGTCAGGCCCGAACAGTCGAACCCGCCGCCGGACGGACCGTTGATGTTGCCGCCGCCCCACACATACGGCAGCCCCAGATACCGGAACGCCAGATCCACCACCCGGTTGCCGGTCTCGGTCATCCCCGGCAACCCGAGCCCGAAGAACGGGGAGAGCAGCCGCGCGAACACCATCTCGGTCGCCCGGATCTTCGCCACGTACGGCTTGGTCTGGTTCTCGTAGTCCGGTAGGCCGGACGGCATGCCCCCGGATCGGCGCACGGCCCCGAGACCGGCGTTGTACGCCGCGAGCGTGAGGTCGAGAGTGTCGCCGCGCACCACCCCCTGTGCCTTCCACTGCTCGATCTGCCGGTAGTTGTCGCACAGCAGATTCCCGGACGCCATCACCGGGTCGGCGATGCCGAGCACGTCGGCCCGCCCGTCCCCGTCGGCGTCCTTGCCGTAGGCATCCCACGTACCGGGCATGAACTGCCCCGGCCCCTTCGCACCCACCGGCGAGACGGGGGCGCTCGGTCCGTACCGGAAACCGTTCTCCGCCGAATACAACGCCGCCAGCACCGGCGCCCCGACCCCCTCGCACAACTTCCCGGCCTTGCGCAGCCACGGCGCGAACACCGCGATCGCCCCGATCGGCGCCAGGTTCGTGCCGGGCAGGATCGCCGGGATCGACGGCAACGTCACCGCCGCGCCGCCGGTCCCCACCCCGCCCGGTGCCGACCCCCACGCACCGCTGCCCGTCGCAGCGCCGGGGGCGGGGGCGCCGAACACGGACGGCCGCCCCGCCGGCGCGGCCGGGGCCAGCACCGACGGCGCCTGCGGGGGCGCGGCCTGTACCGGATTCTCGGCCGGTGGTTCGAGCACCGCGACCGCCTCCGGCGGCAGATGCGGCATCAGCGCGTCCTTCGCGGCCGACGTCGCATCCGCCACGGCCTGCTCGGCGGCCGGGCGCATCGGCTCGGGCAGCGCCGCGACGAGGTCGGTGACCTGCTGATCGGTGGCCGCGGCCGACGATTCGGCGGACGCCTGGAACGACTCGATCACCTGCGTGACCTGTTCCTCCAGATGCTCCGGGATGTCCACTCCCTGTACCAGGGCGCTCGCCGCCGTGGCTACCGCCACAATCACCGCCGACGGGTCAACTGACATTCGCGAACTCCCCATCCCTCTGACGAACGACTTCACCGTACTGTGTGATCTCGATCACCGATGCGGTTCGTTACATCCATATCATATATATGCGAGAACGCGTTCTAGTTCCGGACTTGTGACGCGCCACACACACGGGACTTGAAGTTACAGCAACATGGTCGTCGCCGCTCGCACACCCGGCCGGCCGACGCCCCGTCAGGCCGTGAGCGCCTGCTCGACGTCCGCGAGGAGGTCGGCGGCATCCTCGATACCCACCGACAGGCGCACCAGATCGTCCGGAACCTCGAGCAGCGACCCGGCCGTCGAGGCGTGCGTCATCGCGCCCGGGTGCTCGATCAGCGACTCCACACCCCCGAGGGACTCCGCGAGCGTGAAGATCTCGGTGCGTGCGCAGAAGTCGAGGGCGGCCTGCTTGCCCCCGGCCAGACGCAGCGAGATCATGCCGCCGAACCGGCGCATCTGCTTCGAGGCGACGGCGTGATCCGGATGCGACTCGTGGCCGGGGTAGATCACCCGGGTGACGGCGGGATGCCCGTCGAGCAACTCGACGATCTTCTCGGCGTTGTCGCTGTGCCGTTCCATGCGCAGGGCCAGCGTCTTGATACCGCGCATCGTCAGGTACGCGTCGAACGGGCCCGGGACGGCGCCCGCGCCGTTCTGCAGGAACGCGAACTTCGCGTCCAGCTCCTCGTCGTTCGTCACCAGCGCACCACCGACGACGTCGGAGTGGCCGCCGAGGTACTTGGTGGTCGAGTGCAGCGCGACGTCGGCACCCAGGGTCAGCGGCTGCTGCAGGTACGGCGACGCGAACGTGTTGTCGACGACGATCTTCGCCCCACCGGTGTGCGCGACGTCGGCGAGTGCCGCGATGTCGCCGATGTTGAGCAGGGGGTTCGTCGGGGTCTCGACCCACACCAGTTTGGTGGTGGGCCGCATCGCCTCTCGCACGGCGTCGACGTCGGAGATCGGCGCCGGCGTGTACTCGATGCCCCACTGCGTGAACACCTTGTCGATCAGCCGGAAGGTGCCGCCGTAGGCGTCGTTGGGGATGACGAGATGATCGCCGGGGCGCAGCACCGAACGCAGCAGGCAGTCGGTGGCGGCCATGCCGGAACTGAAGGCCCGGCCGAACGTTCCCGCCTCGATGGCCGCGAGATTCGCCTCGAGCGGCTTGCGGGTGGGGTTGCCGGTGCGGGCGTACTCGAAGCCGCCGCGCATCCCACCGACGCCGTCCTGCGCGAACGTCGAACTCGCATAGATGGGGACGTTGACGGCACCGGTGGCCGGGTCGGGATCGTATCCGGCGTGGATCGCTCGGGTGGAGAATCCGTGGCTGCGCTGCTCACTCATGCGGCTCAGCCTAGCCGCGGGACGGAAGGACGGCGGGCCGGGGAAGGCTCCCCGGCCCGCCGCCGCAGCCGTTACGAACCGGCGCTGATGAACCCGAGCAGGTCGTGGCGGGTGATCACGCCCACGGGCTTGCCGTCGTCGATGACCAGCAGCGCGTCGGTATCGCCGAACGCCTTCGTGGCGGCGGCGATCGACTCGCCGACCCCGATCAGCGGCAGGGTCGGGCTCATGTGCTTCGCGACGGGGTCGGCCAGCCGCGCGCGGCCCTCGAAGACGGCGCTGAGCAGTTCCCGCTCGCTGACGCTGCCCGCGACCTCACCGGCGGTGACGGGCGGCTCGGCGCCCACGACCGGCATCTGCGAGACACCGTATTCGCGCAGGATCTCGATGGCGTCGCGGACCGTCTCGGACGGATGCGTGTGCACCAGCGCGGGCAGCTCGCCGGACTTGCTGCGCAGGACGTCGCCGACGGTCGAATCGTCGGGCTTGCCGTCGAGCGGGGCCCGCAGGAAGCCGTACGAGGCCATCCACTTGTCGTTGAAGATCTTCGACATGTAGCCGCGGCCACCGTCGGGCAGCAGCACCACGACGAGGGCGTCCGGCCCCTCACGCTCGGCGACCCGCAGGGCGGCGACGACGGCCATGCCGCACGACCCGCCGACGAGCAGGCCCTCCTCGCGGGCGAGCCGGCGGGTCATGTCGAACGAGTCGGCGTCGGAGACGGCGATGATCTCGTCGGGGATCGACGGGTCGTAGGCGCTGGGCCAGAAGTCCTCGCCGACGCCCTCGACGAGGTACGGACGGCCGGTGCCGCCGGAGTACACGGAGCCCTCCGGGTCGGCGCCGATCACCTTGACCTTGCCGCCCGAGACCTCCTTGAGGTAGCGGCCGGTGCCGGTGATGGTGCCACCGGTGCCGACGCCGGCGACGAAGTGGGTCACCTTGCCGTCGGTGTCGCGCCAGATCTCGGGACCGGTGGTCTCGTAGTGGCTCTCCGGACCGGCCGGGTTGGAGTACTGGTCCGGCTTCCATCCACCCGGCAGTTCACGGGCGAGACGATCGGAGACGGTGTAGTAGCTGTCGGGGTGCTCCGGGGGGACCGCGGTCGGGCACACCACGACCTCGGCCCCGTACGCGCGCAGCACGTTGCGCTTGTCCTCGCTGACCTTGTCGGGGCACACGAACACGCACTTGTAGCCGCGCTGCTGGGCGACGAGCGCGAGACCGATCCCCGTGTTGCCGGAGGTCGGTTCGACGATGGTGCCGCCCGGCTTCAGTGCACCGGACTTCTCGGCGGCATCGACCATCTTGACGGCGATGCGGTCCTTCGAGCTGCCGCCCGGGTTGAGGTACTCGATCTTTGCCGCGACCACGCCCGAACCCGGTGTCGTCACCGAGTTGAGCTTGACCAGCGGGGTGTTTCCGATGAGGTCGACGACGGAATCCGCGATGCGCATTCCTCCATGGTCTCAGATGCCGGTACCCGACGGCGTTCCGGCTGCTCGAGCGGCGGATTCGACGCACACTGGACACGGCAACCTCAGGGCCGTCTGCAACTCCAGGGCCGTCTGCTCGGAAAGGTGATCTCCCGTGCCCCGAACCTCGTGGCGCACCGCGGCGTTGGCCGGCGCGACGGCCGTCGCCGCCGGCTCCGGCGCCGGCGGCGCCTCCTGGCTCACGTACACGTACCTGATGCGCCAGGCGACGGTAGCGAGAGGTGTCATCGGCCGTACCTGGGCGAAGCCGCCCGAGGCGGACGGGGTGTACCTGCCCGGAGCGCAGTCCCCGGTGCCGTGGCGCCGCGGCGTGCCGTTCGACCTGCACCTGATGATCTTCGGGGATTCGACGGCGGCCGGCCTGGGCTGCGCGAGCGCGGCGGAGGTGCCGGGAGTGCTGCTGGCCAGGGCGCTGGCCGACGAGTCGGGCCGCAGCGTCCGGCTCGGTACGAAGGCCATCGCCGGCGCCACGTCGCGGGGACTGGCCGGGCAGGTCGACGCGATGTACGTGGCGGGTCCGCCGCCCGACGCGGCCGTGATCCTGGTCGGGGCCAACGACGTGACCGCGAAACTGTCGCTGCACCGCTCGGCACAGCGACTGGGCTCGGCGGTGCGGCGTCTGCGCACGAGCGGCGCCGTCGTCGTCGTCGGTACGTGTCCCGATCTGGGGGTGGTCGGTGCGATTCCCCAGCCGCTGCGAACCGTGGTACGGACGTGGGGGCGGCAACTGGCCCGCGCGCAGGCCGCGGCGACGCGCGCGGCCGGCGGGCAGCCGGTGCCGCTGGCCGACCTGCTGACGCCCGAGTTCCTGTCCGCGCCCGACCACCTGTTCTCCGCGGACGGATTTCATCCCTCGGCCGCGGGATACGAGCTTGCAGCCGGTCACCTGCTGCCGGTGCTGGCCGCCGGGCTCGGTCTCTGGTCCGGCGGCCCGGTGCCGGTGCCGCCGCAGACGTCGGCGGCCGCGCGGCTGTGGCTGCCCCGGACACGCCGCGGGCCCCGGGAACGGGTGTTCCCGGGGCCCGCGGTCGGCACGGTGGCCGGAGAGCTGGGCTAGTCGTTCTGGAAGTACGACAGCAGGCGCAGGATCTCGACGTACAGCCAGACCAGGGTGACGGTCAGACCGAAGGCGACGCCCCATGCGGCCTTCTCCGGCGCCTGGGCGCGGATGAGCTGATCGGCGGCGTCGAAGTCCAGCAGGAAGCTGAACGCGGCGATGCCGATGCAGACGAGGCTGAAGACGATCGCCAGGGTGCCGCCGTCGCGCAGGCCGAGGCCGCCGTCGATGAAGAAGCTCGCAACGAGGTTGCCCAGCGCCAGGACGAGGACGCCGATCAGGGCGCCGATGATCATGCGGGTCAGGCGCGGGGTCACGCGGATCGCCCCGGTGCGGTAGACGACGAGCATGCCGAAGAACACGCCGAACGTGCCGAGCACCGCCTGGACGATCAGGGTTCCGCCACCGGCGCCACCGAAGGTGATGTCGGTGAACATGAACGAGAGCGCGCCGAGGAAGAAGCCCTCGGCCACGGCATAGGCCAAGACGATGGCCGGGTTGTCCATCTTGCGGCCGAAGGTGGCCACGAGGACCAGGACCAGGCCGATGAGACCGCCGCCGATGACGAACGGCGCGGCGAGGTTCACGTTGCCGTTGACGAGGACGTAGGAGATCAGCGCGGAGACCGCCAGCACACCGAGTGTGATGCCGGTCTTGGTGACGACGTCGTCGATCGTCATCGACCGCTCGGTGGTGGGCCGGGCCCACGGATCCGTCGGCGCGTACTGCGGCTGGCCGAATTGCTGGGTGACCTGCGCGGCGCCCGCCGTCGCAGAGCCGAACGTGGCGTATCCGCCGCCCTCTTGCTTGGGCAGGTTGCGGAACACCGGGTTACTGGTGGTGCGCACCGTGCACATCCCTTCTGGTGGTCGGTTCTGTCCGTTCAACGATCCGCGGACGCCGGGGGTTCCCGGACCCGAGCCGAGCACGGACAAACCGGACTCTACCGGGTGCGCACGGACCTGGTCACGGTGAACTTACGGTTGCGTCCTGCAACTTCCGTGCGGCCGATCGTCCGCTGCAGGATCCCACGGTAGTTCAGGTGGGTGTTGTAGACGGCCCACAGTTCACCGCCCGGACGCAGCAGCCGGGCCGCCGCGTCGAACATTTTCACGGCGGCACCGGTGTGCACCGCGGCGCCGACGTGGAACGGCGGATTGCACAGCACCACGTCCACGGAGGCATCCGGCAGCGTCCCGGCGACGTCGTCGCGCAGTACCTCGACCCGGTCGGCGACGTCGTTCGCGGCGGCGGTGGCGGCGGCCGAGGCGACCGCCGCAGCGGACTGGTCGGTGGCGGTCACCCGCAGGCCGGGGAACTGCCGGGCCGCGGCGACGGCCAGGATGCCCGTGCCGCAGCCGAGGTCGACGGCGGTCCTCGCGTCACGCGGCAGCCGGGGCACGAAGTCCAGCAGGAAGCGGGTGCCGATGTCCAGGCGAGGGCCGGCGAACGCCGCTCCGTGCGCGACGACGGTCAGCCCGGCCTCGGGCACCGTGCCGGTCACCGGGTAGGTCGGCTCGGTCGCGATCGGGCCGCGGGCGGTGAGCACCCGCGACTTCTGCCGGCCGCGGGAGGCGCGTACCTCCGTGAAGCAGCGGGCCAATACCTCGTTCATCGCGGGCGTGATGTGTTTGTCGCGGCCACCGGCGAACACCGTGACGCCGGGGTCGGCGTACCGGGCGACGGTCTCGGCGATCTCGGTGAGCGCGGCGAGCGACCGCGGCAACTGCAGCAGCACCACCCGGGCCCCGGTGAGCAGATCGCTACCGAGGTCGTGCGTGGTGTAACGATCGGTCAGTCCTTCGCGGGCGGCGTTCGCGGCCAGGGCCCGCTCCCCCACCACCGAGTCCTGGTGAACCCGGATCCCTGACGCGGAGTGCCGCACGGCGACGCCGAGGGTGAGGGCTCCGTAGTGGTCGTCGATCACCGCGACGGTCCCGGCCGGCGCCGCGGCGAGCGCGGCGCCGGCCTCGTCGAGAATCAACCTGTCGGCGGCGTCGACGGCCACCAGATTGGGCGCCTCCACATCGGGGAGGCGCCGCAACCGGGCGAACAGCTCGTCGCCGGCAGCGGGGTCGCCGGTCAGCACTGCCCCTTGCCGGCATTCTCGATGGCGCGCAGGGTGTCGGCCTGCTGCTCCTCGCTCAGCTCCGCCCACCCCGGCAGCGACTTCTGCGCGTCGGCGACGGAGGCGGCGGCCTGGGTACGGTCCTGCCCCCAGGATTCGAGCTGGTCGAAGTACGGCACGAGGGCGCCGCAGATCTCGTCGTAGCTCTGGCCCAGCTCGATGCCCGTGCTTCCGGTGACCTGGCTCGTGCTCGGCGCGGCGGTGGTGGACTCGGTGGTCCCCTCGGCTGCGGAGCCGGAGTCACCGGACGATCCGCAGGCCGCCGCGAGCAGCACCGCACCCGTACCGAACAGCGCCGCGAGAGTCTTCTTCATCGTTTCCCAATTCCGATCGCAGTGTCGTTTCCCGGAAGATCCGGCCGTCGTTGCCGGGAGCCCCGGCCGGACAACGGTAATGGAGAACCGGCGATCCATCCGTGTCGTGCCCGCCACACCCGGGACTATCCTGGAGGAATCCACGTGAGGTGAGTGCCCCGATGGCCGAGAACGATCCCCTCGCCACCCAGCGAGCCACGGTCTCCCACGCCGCCGCGGCGGAGGACGAGACCGTCGAGGATCTGCGCCTCGCGGGGTTCGCCGACGCAACCGAGATCGGCCGTGGTGGTTTCGGGGTGGTGTACCGGTGCCGGGAGACGGCGCTCGAGCGCACCGTCGCGGTGAAGGTGCTCACCGCCCCGCTCGACGCCGACAACCTCGACCGGTTCCTCCGCGAGCAACGCGCGATGGGCCGGCTCTCCGGGCATCCGCACATCGTCACCGTCCTGCAGGTCGGCACCACCGGCAGCGGCCGGCCCTACCTGGTCATGCACTACCACCCCCACGACTCGCTCGAGGCGCGCATCCGCCGCTACGGGCCGCTGCCGTGGCCGGACGTGCTGCGCATCGGCGTCAAACTCGCCGGCGCGCTCGAGACGGCGCACCGGACCGACGTGCTGCACCGCGACGTCAAACCCGCGAACATCCTGCTCACCCAGTACGGCGAACCGCAGCTCACCGACTTCGGCATCGCCCGAATCGCGGACGGCTTCCGCACCTCGTCGGGCGCGATCACGGGCTCCCCCGCCTTCACCGCGCCCGAGATCCTGGCCGGCGCGCCGCCGACCCCGGCCGCCGACGTCTACGGTCTGGCCGCCACCCTGTTCTGCGCACTGACCGGGCATGCGGCCTTCGAGCGGCGACGCGGGGAACAGGTGGTCACGCAGTTCCTGCGGATCACCACCGAACCGGTCCCGGACCTGCGGGGCACCGGTGTCCCCGAGGAGGTGTGCTCTGCCCTGGAACGCGGCATGGCCACCGATCCGGATGCCCGTCCGCAGTCCGCCGCGGAGTTCGGGGAGTTGCTGCAGCGGGCCCAGGAGCGGGGCGGCTGCGACGTGGACGAGATGGCGCTGCCCGCGGATCCGGACGGACCCGGGCCGCTGCCCGTCCCGGGAACCCCGCACACCACCGGACCCCACCTCACGCCCACCTCGATCACCACGCCGCCGGTGCCGGTGACCCGGTTCCGGCCGCACGCCGCCAGCCGACCGCTGGTCCCGCGCACCCACCTCATCGACCGGCTGCGCCTCGCCCGCCGCCGCCGCCTCGTCGCGATCCATGCCCCGACCGGATTCGGGAAGTCGACGCTGGCCGCACAGTGGCGGGAGGTCCTCACCGCCGAGGGCGTCGCGGTGGCCTGGCTCGCGGTCGACCGGGACGACAACGACGTCGTGTGGTTCCTCACCCATCTGATCGAGGCGTTCCGGCAGGTGCGTCCGCAGTTCGCCCGCCAGCTGCGGCAGGTGCTCGAGGCCCACGGCGACGACGCCGAACGGTACGTCCTGTCCACCCTCATCGACGAGATCCATCACGAGGAGACCCCGATGGCCTTGGTGATCGAGGACTGGCACCTCGTCACCGCACCGGGAACCGTCGCGGCACTGGACTTCCTCCTCGACCGAGGATGTCATCACCTGCAGCTCGTGGTGACCAGCCGAAGCCGGGCCGGGCTGCCGCTCAGCCGGATGCGGGTCCTCGACGAGCTCGTCGAGATCGACTCCGAGGCTTTGCGGTTCGACGCCGAGGAAGCCGAGGGCTTCCTACGCGACGTGAGCGGCCTCGACCTCGGACTCGAGGACATCCGGGGCCTGACCGAAGTCACCGACGGCTGGGTCGCCGCGCTGCAACTGGTGTCCCTGTCCCTGCGCGACAGCGAGGACCCGACCGATCTGATCGAGAACCTCTCGGGCCGCCACCACGCCATCGGCGAGTTCCTCGCAGACAACGTGCTCGACACCCTCGAGCCGGAGGTGTACGAGTTCCTGCTCGCGACGTCCGTCACCGACGAGATCACCGGCAGCCTCGCCACCGCGCTCACCGGCGACCTGCACGGACAGGCGATGCTCGAGCAGATCGAGGCCCGGGATCTGTTCCTGCGCCGGGTCGACGACGAGGGCAGCTGGTTCCGCTACCACCGGCTGTTCGCGGATTTCCTGCGCCGTCGGCTCGAGCGTGATCATCCCGAACGCGTGGAGCCGCTCCATCGTGCCGCTGCGCAATGGTTCGCACACCAGCACATGCTGCGCGAGGCCGTGGACCACGCGCTCAGCGCCGACGACCAGGAACTCGCCGTCGACATCATCGCCGCCGACGGGATGTTCCTGATCGAGCACTCCCACATGACGACCCTGCTGGCGCTGGTCGCGAAGCTACCGCCCCGCGTGGTGGCCACGCACCCGCGGCTGCAGATGACGGTGGCGTGGGCGAACGCGTTGCTGCAGCGGGCCAACCAGACCCGCACCGCACTCGCGGCGGCGCGGGGATGTTTCAGCTGCTGCAATGCGGCGGCGGAGGACATCGCGGTCCTGCAGGTCGAGGCCGACGTCGTCGAGGGTGTCGTCGCAGTCTCCACCGACCGCATCGCCGACGTGGCGGACAAGGTCGCGCCGTGCCTGGACGATCCGGACGCCTTCCGGCCGTGGGTGGTGTCCGTCGCGGCGAACGTGGCGACCTTCGTGGACATCTACCGGTTCGACTTCGAAGCCGCCCGGCGGCGGCAGCGGTGGGCCGAGCCCTACCACCGCGCCTCCAACGGCCCCTTCAGCCGCGTGTACGGGCAGTGCCTGCTCGGCATCGCGGCCAACGAGCAGCTCGACGTCGCCGCGGCCGAGGGACATTTCCGTGCGGGACTGCGGGCCGCGCGCAAAGTGGGCGGCATCCACACCCACGCCGCGCGGCTGGCCGCCGCCATGCTCGGGGAGCTGCTCTACGAACAGGGCCGGATCACCGAGGCCGAGGCCTTGCTCGACGAAAGTCACGAGCTCGGAACCGAGGGCGGCGTACCGGACTTCATGATCGCCCGGTTCGTCACGGCCGCGCGGCTCAAGTCCCTGCGCGGTGACCGCGTCGCCGCGGCGGCCCTGCTCGACGAGGGAGCGCGGGCCGCCGACGACTATCGGCTGCCGCGACTGCGTGCCCGGGTGGTCAACGAACGCGTGCGGCTCGGCCTGCCGGGGCCGCAGCCCGCCCCGCGACAGATGCCCGATTCCGATGCCCCCGACCCCGACGGCGTCGCCGAGATCACCGCGCAGGTGGAGGACGCCACCGCCATCCGGCTGCTCTACGGCAGCGGCAGGCCCGAGGACGCCGCCGTGGCATGCGAGTGGGCCCGGCTGTGGCACCGCCGCGTCTCCGGACGCGGCCGCCGTCGCGCCGAACTGCAGGCGCTGCGGCTGCTGGTGGCGTGCCTGCACGCCGCCGGACGGATCGAGGAGGCCCAGCACGTGCTGGCCCCCGCCGTGGCGACGTGCGGGCGCCTGGGCATGCTCCGCTACCTCGTCGACGGCGGGGCCCACGTGGTGCCGCTCCTGCCCCTGCTACGCGATCGGCTGCGCACCCTGTTGTGGCCCCCGGACTGGCCGGCCGTGGACGAGGCCTTCCTCGACGAGATGGTGCGGCTGGCGGAGGCCGGCGGCGCGAGCATCGCGCTGTGAACCCGGGCCGCCCCGAACACCCCGGGGTAGGGCAGACTGCGAGCGTGACCGCTGCCGTCCCCGACCACATCCGCACCAGGCTCTGGCGCGACGGACGGCTCGTCGCCGAGAACTACCCGCTTGCGGACGTCTCCGACTACCTCCGGGACGAGACCGCCCTGGTGTGGGTGGATCTGCACGATCCGACGCACCGCGAGCTGACCGACATCGCGGAGGAGCTGGCATTCGATCCGCACGCCGTCGAGGACGTGGTGGCGCACGGGGAACGCACGAAAGTCACCCGCTACTCCACGCACACCTTCCTGACCGTCTACGCCACGTCGCTGGCGTACGGGAGCGAGCCGGCCGACACGCTCGGGTCCCGGCTCGAGACCACGCGGGTCTCGGTGTTCGTGGTCCCACGCGGCCTGGTCACGGTGCACCGGGGTACCGGATTCGACGTCGAGGAGATGGTGCGGCGCTGGGACGACAACGCCGACCTGCTGCGGCACGGCACCGCCGCGCTGCTGCACGGGCTGCTCGACGTCGTCGTCGACGGCCAGTTCGAGGCCATCCAGGGCCTCGACGACGCGATCGAGGAACTCGAGGACGGGCTGTTCGACGAGCGTGCGCACATACGCTCGCTCCAGCGTCGCACCTACCGGGTACGCAAGGAACTCGTCCAGTTGCGCCGTGTCGTCCTGCCGATGCGCGAGGTGGTCGCCGCGGTGATGCGGCACCGGGCCGAGCGGGGCAACTCCGTCGAACTCGACGGCTGGTACAGCGACCTGTACGACCACGTCATCCGCGCGACGGAATGGACCGAATCCCTGCGTGACATGGTCACCACGGTCTTCGAAACGAACCTGTCGCTGCAGGACGCGCAGCTGAACACGGTGATGAAGAAGCTCACGGGGTGGGCCGCGATCATCGCCGTGCCCACCGCGGTGACAGGGTGGTACGGACAGAACGTGCCGTACCCCGGCTTCGGGCAGTGGAGCGGGGTGCTGTCGAGCACCGCGGTCATCGCCGCGTCCGCGGGAACCCTCTACATCGTGTTCAAGCAACGCAACTGGTTGTGACGGACGCCGGGTACGGCACGTGTCTGCTCGGCTACGTGGTTCCTTCGGAGTCGTCGAAGAACCGCCAGTCGTCGTCGCCCTCGACCCTGACCTCCATACGCCAGCCCAGTTCGCTGTTGTCGGCCTTGGAGTCCACGAACCAGGCGTGCGCGTCGTCCGCGCTCTCGATGTCCTTGGTCGCCACCACTTCGCCCTTGGGGTCGATCACTCGGTATGTAGCCATGCCGGGGGCTTTCCCCGGCGATCCGGCACTCAAACCCGAGCCCCCAGGATTGGCATGGCCGGGGCCGGGGTATCCGGGGATGGAAGTGACCACGGACGAAGGAGGATGAAGTGGCTGATTTCATCGACAAGGCCAAGCACAAGGCCGAGGACGTCACCGGTCAGGCCAAGGAAGGCGCCGGCCGCGCGACCGGCGACCGCGACCTCGAGGCCGAGGGCCGGGGCGACCAGGCGTCGAGCGGTCTGAAGCAGGCGGGCGACAAGATCTCCGATGCCGCCGGCAAGGTCAAGGACTCGTTCAAGAAGTAGCGCCGCGGCGCGCAAGCACGCGCGTGGCCCCGTCGACCCCGTCGACGGGGCCACGGCTCGTTTCCGGGGCCGTCAGCGTCCCTCCCCCGGCCGTGCCTGCTCCCCGGAGGTCGCGTTGCCGTACTGCTCCTTCGACAGCGGAATCTGCGTTCGACCGGGTTCCGGTGAGAGGTCGTCGCGCGGCCCGGCCAGCGGCGCGTACTCGTGCAGTTCCCGGGGGCCCTGGTCGAGCCGGAACGGCGGGTACTCGTCGCGCAGCAGCGCCGCGTAGGCCCACACCCGGAAACGCCAGCGGTTGATGCCCACGACGAGATCGAACACCCCGCTCGGGTAGCGGGCGGTGAACAGCAGGGCGATCGCCGCGACGAGCACGAGAATGCCGAGCAGGGACCACGAGTAGGTCCACGCCGCGTCGTCCCAGTCGCCTGAGGTCGCGGTGGCCCCGCCTCCGACGAGCACGGCGAGGATCAGGTAGTGCGGGACGGCGAGCAGCCACCACTTGACCAGCACCAGTCCCCGGGAGAGACGTTCCGGATAGGGGACGTCGAAGTCGGCGGGGTAGTCCGTGCGATGCAGGCTGAAGGGCGGATACCGGTCGGTGCCCAGCGCCGAGTAGGTGTAGAACCCCACCCGCCACCACCACCGCATCACGCCGACGTTGAAGTCGAACAGCGCCCGCGGGTAGCGGCCGGTGAACAGGATCGCGAAGCCCGCGACGACGGTCGTGACGAAGTGCGCGATCGCGAGGAAGAAGAGCACGATGTAGTGCGGGATCGCCAAGAGCCACTTCACGAGCCACAGCCAGCGCGACGGCGAGTCCGGGTCGCCGCGCAACATCACCGGGTAGGTGCCCGGGGCGACGGCGGCCGGCGGCGGAGCGTGCGCCGAGGGCGGACCGTGCCGGCCGAGCCCCACCGCGCCGAGGACGAGCAGCGGAACCCCGATCACGAGCAGGACGAGAGCACTGACGAGCAGCCACAGCGCGAGGGGTCCCAGGAACGGGAACTGGGCGCCCGCCTGCAGGTCCACGACGACGCCCGGGGTGGCGTCGGCGTTCATCACGACGATCGACCACACCCCTTCCTGGAAGTCCCAGCGCAATTCCTGTGTCCCGGGTCCGGCAGCCGACGCGGCCCAGAAGTCCTCGTCACCGGGCACCCGGGCGGGATCGTCGCCGGGGATCTCGCGGTACTCGGCGCGGAACGGCTCGAACCGGACGTCGGTGAGTTCGGCGTGTGCGACTCCGGACAGGAAGGCGTCGACCTCCCGCTGCGGGCCGATACCGACGAACACCGGGCGTCCGGGATCCTCCGATGCCGCACGCAACCTGAGCCGGCCGAAGTCCTCGGCGCCGAAACCGGTGGGCGTGTCGTCGAAGACCAGGTCGATGCGTTCGGAGACGAGCGCGCTCGAGTCGGTGCGGTAGCGCTCGGTGGGAGCGGTGAACCAGCCGTCGTCACGCTGGACGAAGTACCCCCAGCCGAGCACCCCCGCGGCGGCGAGCAACGCCAGTCCGAGCATCGACAGCAGGACACCAACCACGAACATGACGATCTTGCCGGCCTTCATAGCGGCCTCCGATTCGGAGTGTCGTACACGCGGTCTGCACTCACCGTAGACGCGACCGAACCGGACGAACAAGGCTTTGCCCCACCTCGCCCGCACCGCACCCCCGCGACACGTCACGCACAGGTTCCGTGCGCGTAACGCATCGGCCATCCGACGGCGTGTAGGGTGAGGGCATCGACGACACGTCTCGGTCGATCGCTTCCGATCGGGCGAGTACAGCGTGATTTCGGTCGAGCACCACCCACCGAGCCCTGCCCCGGAACTGCCGTACCCGCATACCGGGTGCGGGTGTAGCGGCGGCAGCGTCGGGATACCACAGCTACGCTGCCCGACACGGTTCGCCGGCCCGAAAGGACATCATGCACAACGAAACCGAGTTCCAGACGCCGCTCTTCGTCGAGCCCACCACTCCCGGCGACGAGGGCAGCACCGAGCCCGTCGCGACCTCGCAGCCGCCGAGCGGTCCGTACGACTACACCACCATCTTCTCCGCGCGCGCCTGAACGCCAGCCGTATCGTTCCGGACTGCGGGATGGCATGCCCGCCAGACGATCCCGGCACCGCGCCCGCACCGGACGACCCGTGCGGCCGGACCGCCACCCGGTGGCGTAGAGTGGACCTCGGCCGGAGGGGAAGACCCGGCCACGCGAACGCCCCGGCTCCGTGCCGGGGCGTTCGTCATTCCGGGCGCCGCCCGCGGTGACGAACAGGACGGGCGCCGCCCGCAGTGACGAACAGGACGGGCGCCGCCCGCAGTGATTGGAACCGGCCGGGAACGGGAACGCACCCTGCGGGTCGCCCCACGGCCCGCTCCCGACCGGAAGGATTGATCACATGACCGAGGTGCTGTTCGTCGTGACCGGAGCCGATCACTGGACGCTCGCCGACGGGACGCAACACCCGACGGGATTCTGGGCCGAGGAACTGATCGAGCCGTACCGGGTGTTCACCGATGCCGGCTTCCGTCTCACGTTCGCCACGCCGGGCGGCCGCAGCCCGGCCGTGGACGAGGCCAGCCTCGCGCCCGACGCCACCGGCGGCGAGGACCGCAGCGACGAGCTGCGGCGGGCCCTCACGGAGCTGAAGCCGGTCCTCGATTCGCCCGCCGTGCTCGAGGACGTGCGCGCCGAGGACTACGACCTCGTGTTCGTCCCGGGCGGGCACGGCCCGATGGAGGACCTCGCCGTGTCCGAACCGTTCGGCAGGCTGCTCGCGGAGTTCATGGCCGCCGGCAAGCTCGTCTCCGTCGTATGCCATGCTCCCGCAGCGTTGTTGCCCGCACGAGGTGCCGACGGCGGCTGGCTCTTCGACGGGTACCGGATGACCGGCTTCACCAACGAGGAGGAGACGCAGGCCGGGCTCGCCGAGAAGGCGCCGTGGCTGCTCGAGGACCGCCTCCGCGAGAGCGGCGCCCGATTCGACGCGGGACCGGCATGGGAATCACACGTGGTCGTCGACCGCAGCCTCTACACCGGGCAGAACCCGGCGTCGTCGCGGGCGGTGGCCGAGCGAGTGGTCGAGGCGACGAAGAGTTAGCCCCTTCGGCGCCCGAGGACTCTCGGAGGGCGGATCGGACACCCTGTGGTTCACAGCCGGACGCGTGATCGTGATCGATCCCCTCGACTACCGACTCGCGAAGACGCGCACGTTCGCGCACGCCGAGATGTACAACCCTGAACTGGGCGATCGACTCGGTCCGCAAGGCCGGGACGATCCCGGTGATGGGCGCGTACGGCTCGACGTTCAGCGCCGTGAAGTTCGGGGACTCCATGGACAAGGGACTGACGCTGCGGATGAACCAGTGCCCGGTCGAGCGTCGATCGCCACGCTTGTCCGAGCACATCCGTAACGGTTACCTCAACCCGAAAGAGGTTGTCACGCAAAGAATCCCACGCGAACACATCGCGGAGGCCTATCACATCATGCCGGCCGAGCTGGACGACTGCATCAGGAATCGTCTCTGCTCGTAACCGCCGGCGGGACTACGCCTTGCAGACATACCGGACATCCGGTTTCCTGTAGCTGTGCGCTGCCCGTGGAAGTGGAACAAGGACGAACCGCTCTTCGGTGACCCCGAGGCCCCGCGCGGCATGGTGGCGATCGTCGCCGTCGTCGTCGCGGTCGTCGTCTCGGCGACAGTGCTGTTGCTGCTGGCCTCGGGCGGGACGCTGCGCTGAGACTGCGGCGGAAGACTCGCCGGCGGCCGTCGTGCCACCCCTCCCCTGCGTTCCGGGCGTCGTATTCGGCCGAATGCGGCCCGAAGGGAATGTTCGCCTGGAACGATTCCGGGTGTGAAGCACTTTCGGATTGTGGACCGAGACGGTGCCGTCATCGACCAGCAGTCGTTCGAGACCCAGGACGAAGCCCTCGCATGGGCGCACACCCACCCGCGGTCGGGAGCCCCGGAATGGACGCTGGAGGAACAGGTCGGGCACGACTGGGAGAAACGGGAGAACCGGGAGCGGTCCTGACCCGACCGGTCGGGACCGTCCCGGCCGTGGATCACCCCTTCTGACGCTTCGCCCAGGTCAGCAGAAGCTTCGGCTCTCCGGGATCGGAAGAATCGAGTTCCAGCGTGGCGTCTTCGGGAGCGCCCGCGAGGAAGGCCCGGACGATACTCATCGTGACCGGCGTCGTGAGGGACAGAACGGCACTTTCGGATTCGTTCGACATGTTCCGAACGTATCGTCATCGCGGACCCCGTGCCGGGTGGGAAGAGCGATCGAACTACCCGACGGCAACTGGATCGGTGGCGTGTCGTCGGTTCTCCCCGCCTGACGACGTGTCCTGCCGAACCCTCCCGGATGCCGTGAGCGGTTCGCCGCTTCCGCCGGGTCTCTGCTCGACGGGCCCCGTCAGGGAGTCAACGCCCGGCAATCGTCGAGCTGAGCGGGGGGCTGTCCACCGCCCCGTTCCCGGCTGTCGTCCTGGACGACCGTGCCGACGTACCGATTGGTGAACGGGATCTGGTCGGCCTCCACGGTCCCCTGCAGCACGATCCTGCCATTGACCCTGGCCGTGTACCGGTTCCCGTCGGCACGCAGCTCGACGACCGCGCCTTCGGGGAACTTCGACGTGGACGCGTACTGCGGCGTCCCCGCGGCGGGAGCGAATCCGTTCGGGCTGGAAGGATCCTCGTAGTACAACGCCATCATGCTCTCGGTGAACGCGAACTGCACACCGGTGTCGACACCGGGATTGGCACGCACCACCGGACCGATCGACGAGTGCTCCGGGTCGCGTCCGTTCCAGCGGACCACACACCGCATCACCTGCGTCTCGCTCGGCATCGGCTCACTCCAGAACGCGAGACTCAGCGGGGTCGACGGAGTCCCCCGGCCGTCGAGATGACCGTTCACGATCTTCAGGGTGCCGCCCCCGTGGGTGATCCAGTTCGGGCCGAGCGGACCGTCCGGACGATCGAAGTCGTCGGCCGCACGCAGGACCAGCGGAGCCGGTGCGCGGCGGATGCCCTCGACCCCCTCGTCGGCGGTGGCCACGAGCGGGGAGGCTGCCATCCCTGGAATCGGAGCGAACTCCGGCGCGGAGGCGCGGACCTGTTCGTCGGCGGTACCCGGATCCGCGGCGGCGAGGGGTGAGACTCCGGTTGCGAGGGCCAGCGACCCCCACACGATGCCGAGCCGCACTGCACCCCTCCGGACGGACGCGCCCAGGCGATCGTTTGGTTCGGTAAGCACACAGGGCATTGTAGGGACGGAAGTCGCGGCTGCCAGTGATGCCCGTCACGGCCCCCGCCCTCGGTCCCGGAACGGCGGGCGGGAGCCGCGGCGGACGCGCTGGTCGCGTCGCTCCCGGACAGCCGTTCTGTGGTGCCCCCAGTCGGACTCGAACCGACACTCGGCGGATTTTAAGTCCGCTGCCTCTGCCAATTGGGCTATGGGGGCGCAGAAAGAGAGTAGAGCGTGGTACCTCGGCGCCCGCAGCCGCGTCGCGCCCAGGCATCCGCGGCGACGATCGTCGCCGCGGACGGCTGGGCGCGGAGCGGCTGTCGGCTGAGGTGCCGCGGCTGCCTACGCGATCGACAGAGCGATTCCGTCGAGGATGTCGTGCTCGCTCACGACCAGCTCGCCGATGCCCGCGCGACGAGCGAGTTCGTCGGCCAGCACCGTCGTGACGACGGCTCCGCCGCCGATGACGTCGACCCGTCCGGGGTGCATCGGGCCGAGCGCAGCGCGTTCGTCGTGCGTGGCGGCGAGCAGGCCGTCGCACACCTGGCGCAACCGGTCGAAGCCGACGGTGGACAGGTGCACCCGCTCGGGGTCGTACTCCTCGAGCTCGTTCGCGAGCGCCGCGATCGTGGTCATGGTGCCGGCGACGCCGACCCAGGTGCGGGCCTGCTCCACCGGCACGTGGGCGAGCGCCTCGGTGATCTTCTCCCCCGCGAACGTGCGGGCCGCCGCGACCTGCTCGGCCGTGGGCGGATCGTCGTGCAGGCACCGCTCGGTCAGGCGCACGCATCCGATGTCCGTGGAGTAGGCGGCATGCACGCCGTCCGCGTCGCCGAGCACCACCTCGGTGGATCCGCCGCCGAGGTCGACGACGACGAACGGCCCTCGTGACGGATCGAGTTCGCCGACGGCACCGGTGAAGGACAGCCGCGCTTCCTCGTCGCCGGAGATGACTTCGGCCTCGGCACCGGCGATCACCGCGCCGAGGACCTCGCGGGTCATGGCGAAGAAGTCGTCCCGGTTGGCGGCGTCGCGGGTGGCGGACGTGGCCACCATCCGCACCGCCTGCGCCCCGGTCTCGCGGACGAGCCCGGCGTATTCGACGAGGGCGACGCGGGTGCGTTCGATCGCCTCGGGAGCGAGGCGGCCGGTCGCATCGACGCCCTGCCCGAGCCGCACGACCCGCATCAACCGGGTGACGTCCGTGAGCCGGCCGTCGTCGTCGAGATCGGCGATGAGCAGGCGGATGGAGTTGGTGCCGCAGTCGATCGCCGCGACGCGGCGGGTACCCGCGGTCACTCGCTCTGCCCTCGCAGTTCGGCGTAGGTGGGCCAGTCGACGGGGATCGCGGTGCCGCGTAGGCCGGCGTCGGCGGCAAGGGCGACGGCCTCGTCACCGAACGGGTTCACGCCCGGTCCCTTGGCGAGGGAGTGCGCGATGAGTACGTGCAGGCATTTGACGCGGTCGGGCATGCCGCCGCCGCTGAAGTCGGTGCCGAGCGATTCGATCGCGTCGCGTTCGGCGAGGTAGGACTCGTGGGCACGGCGGTACGCGGCCGCGATCGCCGGGTCCGCGGCGATCCGCTCGGTCATCTCCTTCATGACCCCACCGGATTCCTGCCGGCTGGCCTCGGCGGTGAGCCGCGGATCGGTGAGGTAGAACAGCGTCGGGAACGGCGTGCCGTCCGGCAGCTTGGGCGCGGTCTTCACCACGCCGGGGGCGCCGTCCGGGCAGCGGTAGGCGATCGCGAGAACGCCACGCGGAGCCCGCCCGAGCTGGGCGGCGACGGCGTCGAGGTCTTCCTGTGCGACGGGATCGGTCACCCGGTCGGTTCTCCTGGTTCTGGGGGCGCCACCGGCATCTGCCGCGGCACCGGGGCGGGTTCGGGTTCTGGCGCGGGTACGGACACCGACTGCCACAGGTCGCTGTACCAGGCGCCGGTGGAGGGCAGCTCCTCGGCCTGTTCGGCGACCGGTTCCTGGTAGTCGCCGGGCAGTTGCACCTGGTAGGGAGTCTCGCCGGGCATGACGAACCGCAGCCGTTCGCGGGCCTGGGCGCGGATCCACGCCGGGTCCTCGATCTGCGCCTTCTGTTCGCGCAGCGCCGCGATCTCCTGCTCGAGCTGCGCCCGTTCCGCGGCGACCCGCTCGGCCTCGGAGCGCTGGCTGACGTACGTGCGCAGCGGAACCGCGAGGGTCAGGGCGAGCCCGCACACCACGAGGGCGAGGACGACGGCACGGCCGGTGGACAGGCCGAAGAAGGTGCGCTCGGGGCGGGCGGCCCGGGATTCGCGCGGCGTCCCGACCCGGGTGGGCCGGGCCCGGCCCCCGGTGCCTCCGGCGCGGGCGCCTGCGGCGTCGGCGGGTGGTTCCGTCGAGGCGGTCGGTCCGGCCGGGCGGGCCCGGCTGGGCCGCCGAGCGCCTGGCGCACCCTCGGTGCGGGTGCGCCGGGCGCCGGGCCGGGACCTACCGCGCTGGCTCATGCGGGTGCGCTCAGCCCTCGATGCTGAAACGCGGGAACGCCAGTTCGCCGGCGTACCGGGCGGCGTCGCCGAGCGACTCCTCGATGCGCAGCAGCTGGTTGTACTTGGCGACGCGCTCGGAACGGGCCGGGGCACCGGTCTTGATCTGGCCGCTGCCCACGGCGACGGCGAGGTCCGCGATGGTGGTGTCCTCGGTCTCGCCGGAGCGGTGGCTCATCATCGACTTGTACCCGTTGCGATGCGCGAGATCGACCGCGTCGAGGGTCTCGGTGAGGGTGCCGATCTGGTTCACCTTCACGAGCAGCGCGTTGGCGGCACCCTTGACGATGCCTTCCTCGAGGCGCTCGGGGTTGGTGACGAACAGGTCGTCGCCGACCAGCTGCACCTTGTTGCCGATCTTGTCGGTCAGCGCGACCCAGCCGTCCCAGTCGTCCTCGCTCAGCGGGTCCTCGATGGACACGAGCGGGTAGGCGGAGAGCAGCTCGTCGTAGAAGTCGGCGAGCTCGTCCGCGGTGCGGTCCTTGCCCTCGAACTTGTAGCCGGTGCCCGCGGTGTAGAACTCGGTGGCGGCGACGTCGAGCGCCAGCGCGACATCCGTTCCGAGCTTCAGGCCGGTCTTGGCGACGGCCTCGCTGATGAGGTCGAGGGCCTCCTTGGTGCCGGCGACGTCGGGCGCGAATCCACCCTCGTCACCGAGGCCGGTGGCCAGGCCGCGGCTCTTGAGCACGGACTTGAGGGCGTGGTACACCTCGGCGCCCCAGCGCAGGGACTCCTTGAAGGTGGGGGCGCCGATCGGGGCGACCATGAACTCCTGCACGTCGACACCGGTGTCGGCGTGGGCGCCGCCGTTGAGGATGTTCATCATCGGCACGGGCAGGATGTGGGCGTTCGGGCCGCCGAGGTAGCGGAACAGCTCGAGGCCGGAGGACTCGGCCGCGGCCTTGGCGACGGCGAGGGAGGCACCGAGGAGCGCGTTGGCTCCGAGCCGGCCCTTGTCGGGGGTGCCGTCGGTGTCGAGGAGGGCCTGGTCGACGGTGCGCTGTTCGGTCGCATCGAGGCCGATGATCGCCGGCGCGATCTCGCCGAGGACGCCCTCGACGGCCTGCTCGACGCCCTTGCCCAGGTAGCGCTCGCCGCCGTCGCGCAGCTCGACGGCCTCGTGCTCACCGGTGGAAGCACCGGAGGGCACCGCAGCGCGGGCGAAACTTCCGTCGTCGAGCAGCACCTCGACCTCGACCGTGGGGTTACCACGCGAATCGAGGATCTCGCGGGCTCCTACCTGCTCAATGATGGCCACTGGCTGATTCTCCTTCGATGGACTTCACGCTGCGGGGTCTGCACGCTGGGGACAGCCTAACCGCCCCGACCTGCGCCCGAAGCACGGCGCGCCCCGCGGTGGCGGCCACCGGCGGGTTGCCGGTGGCGAGGCGGACGGATCGGACAGTCGCGTCAGGGCTGACGGCCCACCCCGTACGCGGCGGCGCGGTCGCGCACCAGGGCGAGGTACTCACCGGAAAGGTTGTAGGCCATGAGGGCGCGCGTCCACCCCTCGGCGGTGGTGAGGTCGCCTCCGCGGTCGCACAGGTAGCGCCCGGCGGACAGGGCCGCGTCGTCGATGTTGTCGGGATCGGCGACGCCGTCGCCGTTCGCGTCCACGCCCCAACGGGACCAGGTCTCGGGAATGAACTGCATGGGCCCGACGGCCCGGTCGAGAACCGGATCACCGTCGAGGCGGCCCCCGTCGGTGTCGCGGATCTCGGCCAGTCCGGGCCCGCCGTCGAGGGGCACGCCGCGGATCGGCGGGTCGACGCGGCCGTCGGGGGTGATGGCGGCGCCGTTGTACCGGCCGTGCCGGCTCTCGACGCTTCCGATGCCGGCGAGGGTCGTCCAGGCGAGACCGCAGTCGGGGCGTGCGGCGGCGAGGACGGCGGCGGCATGACCGTAGGCCTCGAGCGCGGTGCGGGGTATGCCGAGTGCCTCGGCCTGCGGCGCGGCCCAGTCCCGCAACTGATCGGCGGTGCGGCCGGGGGCGTCGACGTCGATCGCCGGGACGGCGGTGCCGGGTGCGGGTGGGACGCCGTCGGGGATCGGGATGCGCGGCTCGCGTGGGCTCCAGACGGCAACGCCGACGACCACGAGGATCACCGCGGCAACGGCGCCCAACAGGACGCGCGGCCACGGGGAGCGTCGCGGCGAGGCGGCAGGGGGCATGGTTCCCATCATCCATATCGCCGGCAAAGCGCAGGTAAAGAGACCAAGGTCTCTGTTGCCGATGTCCCGACCGGGTGTATGTTTTCGGCTTGCGTCACCTAATTCAGGGTCGCCTCACCTAACTATTGGAGTCGTGTCCATGTCCGTGCTTGCCGCGAGTTCCGGGGCCCCGTCGATCGCCACCCAGCTGACGGGTTCGGGGCTCATCGGCCTCCGCGAAGGGCTCGAAGCGGGCATCGTCGTGATGATCCTCGTCGCCTTCCTCGTCAAGTCCGAGCGCCGCGACGCGCTGCGGTGGGTATGGCTCGGCGTCGGCACTGCCGTCGCCATGGTTGCCGCGACGTTCGCGATCATCCATCTCGGCACCACCACCCTCACCGGGCTCGCCGCCGAAGTCGCCGCGGGCCTCGCCTCGCTCGTCGCGGTGGTGATCGTGACCGCCATGGTGCTGTGGATGCGCACCGCATCGCGGTCGATCTCGGGCGATCTGCGCGCCGGGATGGAGAAGGCACTGCTCGCAGGACCGGCCGCGGTACTGACCCTGTCGTTCTTCGCGGTCGGCCGTGAAGGCCTGGAAACCGCGCTGCTGATGGTCGGGTATGCCGAGAACACCGCCGGCAGCGCGTGGCCGCTCGTCGGCCTGCTCCTCGGGCTCGGCGTGGCCGCCGTCCTCACGGTCCTGATGTACCTCGGGGCGATCCGGATCGACATGGCCCGCTTCTTCCGGTACACGGGGGTCTTCCTGGTCGTAGTCGCCGCCGGCATCCTGGCCTACGGCCTGCGCGCCCTCCAGATCGGCGGTGTCCTGCCCGGCGGCTCCACTCTCGTCTTCGACATCTCGGCCCACTACGACGCCGGCAGCTGGTACGGAACCGTGCTGGCCGGCATCTTCAACCTCCGCCCGGATCCCACGATCGTGCAGGCCGTCGCGTGGGTGAGCTACCTCGCCGTCGTCCTGTCCCTGTTCCTGCGTCCCGTCGCGCCGGTGCGCACGGCCGAACCGGCCGTCGCCGCCTGACCCCCTCCTGTTCGAAAGGCACCGATCACATGCGCCGATCCACGTACGCCCTCGCGGCGGCAGCGGCCCTGCCCCTCGCTCTGGCGGGCTGCACCGAGAAGTCGACCGCAGCCGACGACTCGATCGCCGTCACCGCCACCGACAACGCGTGCGACGTCGCGGCAGAGGAGGGCACGACCGGGCACTCCTCCTTCAGCATCACCAACAACGGAACCAAGGTCACCGAGTTCTACGTGTTCGCCGCCGGCGACCGGGTGATGGGCGAGATCGAGAACATCGGTCCCGGACTCACCCGGCAGCTGATCGTGAACCTGCCCGAGGCCGGCACCTACGAACTGTCCTGCCGCCCCGGGATGGTCGGGGACGGCTTCCGGCACGAATTCGTGGTCACGGGTGATTCCAAGGCCGCCACCGACGCCGACGGCAAGCTCGCCGAGGCCGGGGACGGTTACCGCCGGTACATCCGTAGCCAGACCGAGGCGCTCGTCTCCGCCACCGGCGAGTTCGTCGCCGCCGTGAAGGCGGGCGACGTCGACGAGGCCAAGCGGCTGTTCCCGATCAGCCGCACCTACTTCGAACGGATCGAACCCGAGGCGGAGAGCTTCGGCGACCTCGATCCCCGGATCGACCTGCGTGAGGCCGATCTCGAGCCCGGTCAGGCGTGGACCGGCTTCCACCGGCTCGAGAAGGACCTGTGGGTGCAGGGCGCCCAGCCCGACACGGCCGCGATGGCCGATCGACTCGCCGCCGACGTCCAGGAGCTGGCCGATCTGGTGAATGCCGACGACTACACGGTCGATCCGACCAAGATCGCCGGCAACGCGCAGGGTCTGCTCGACGAGGTCTCGACCTCGAAGATCACCGGCGAGGAGGACATCTTCTCGCACACCGACCTGTGGGACTTCCAGGGCAACGTGGACGGCTCCCAGGCCGCGGTCGCGGCCCTGCGCCCGATCCTCGACGCGAACGACCCGCAGCTGGCGCAGGCCATCGACGCCCGCTTCGCCGATCTGGACGCCGCGCTCGCGCAGTACCGGCAGGGTGACGGCTTCGTCTCCTACGACACGGTCACGGAGTCGCAGCGCCAGGAGCTCTCCCGCCTGCTCGACGCACTCTCGGCCGAGGTGAGCAAGGTGCAAGGCGTCGTCGCGGGGGCAGCGGGCGCATGAGCGAGACGCCGAGCTCCGCACCCGCGTCCCGCGCGGGCATCTCCCGCCGGCGCCTGTTCGGTGCCGTCGGCGCCGGCGCCGCGCTCGCCGGGGCGGGCGCGGTGGTCGGCCGGGTCACCGCTCCCGGCACGGACGCCGGCCCCGCCGGCACCGTCCCGTTCCGGGGTGCACATCAGGCCGGGATCGTCACCCCCGCCCAGGACCGCATGCACTTCGTCGCCTTCGACGTCACCACCGACGACCGGGACGAGATGATCGCGCTGCTGAGGACGTGGACGGAGATGGCCGAGCGGATGACCGCCGGTCACGAGGCCACCGAGGACGGCGCCACCGGCGAGGGCCCCTACCATCCGCCCACCGACACCGGTGAGGCCCTGGACCTCGACGCCTCCCAGCTGACGCTGACCATCGGGTTCGGACCGTCGTTCTTCGGGCGGTTCGGATTGTCCGATCGCAAACCTGCTGCGCTGCAGGATCTTCCGCACTTCCCGGCGGACAATCTCGATCCCGCGCGCAGCGGCGGCGACATCGCGATCCAGGCGTGCGCCAACGATCCACAGGTCGCGGTGCACGCCGTCCGCAATCTGGCACGCGTCGCGTTCGGCACCGCGTCGGTGCGCTGGTCGCAACTCGGCTTCGGCCGCACCTCGTCGACCTCCACGTCGCAGCAGACACCGCGGAACCTGTTCGGATTCAAGGACGGAACCAACAACCTCAAGGCCGAGGATCCCGCGGCACTCGCCGAATCGGTCTGGGTCGACACCGACGACGACCAGCCCTGGCTGGCCGGCGGCACCTACCTGGTGGCGCGACGGATCCGCATGCTCATCGAGCAATGGGACCGGGCAGTACTGCAGGAACAGGAACAGGTGATCGGCCGCACCAAGCGCGAGGGCGCTCCGCTCGGGAAGACCGGCGAGTTCGACGAACTCGATCTCGAGTCCAAGGGGCCGGACGGGCCGTTCGTCCCCGTCGACGCGCACGTGCGGCTCGCGTCGGCCCAGCACCTGGGCGGACTGAAAATCCTGCGCCGGGGATACAACTTCACCGACGGTTCCGACGGCTTCGGCCACCTGGACGCCGGCCTGTTCTTCATCGCGTTCTGCCGCAACCCGCTCGAGCAGTTCGTGCCGATGCAGCGCGAACTGGCACGGCGGGACGCACTCAACGAGTACATCCAGCATGTGGGGTCGGCGGTGTTCGCGTGCCCGGCCGGGCCGGCGCCGGGCGAGTACTGGGGGCAGGCGCTCTTCGAAGCGTGAACGAGACGGAGAGAAGGGGCGCGTCGCGGGAACTCAGTAAGCGCCGTCGCTGTGCAGCACGGCACGCAGGGTCCTGCGCAGGATCGACAGATCGAGCGCGAAGGTCCAGTTCTCGACGTACCGCAGGTCGGCCCGCACCGACTCCTCCCAGCTCAGGTTGCTCCGGCCGCTGACCTGCCACAACCCGGTCAGCCCCGGCTTCACGAACAACCGTCGGCGCGCGCCGTCCTCGCCGTAGCACGCCACTTCGCACTCGAGCGGAGGTCGTGGGCCGACCAGCGACATGTCGCCGGTGACCACGTTGAACAACTGCGGCAGCTCGTCGAGCGAGTACCGGCGGATGACGCGGCCCACCCGCGTGATCCGGGGATCCTCCCGCATCTTGAACAGGATCCCGTTGCCGTCGCTGCGGTCGGCCAGCTCTGCGAGGCGGTCCTCCGCATCGACCACCATGCTGCGGAACTTGAACATCGTGAACGTGCGCCCGTCCCTGCCGACGCGGGTCTGCCGGAAGAGCACGGGACCTGGGCTCGTGACCCGAATGGCCAGGGCAATGGCCAACAGGAGCGGCGCCAGCAGCACCACGATCGCGAGGGCGGCGACCCGGTCGAAGATGTTCTTCACCACCCAGGCCGGGCCGACGTAGCGAGGAGCGCTGAGCTGGAGCAGCGGCAGCCCGGCGAGCGGTGCCATGTGCAGACGCGGCCCCACCAGGTCCATGAGGACCGGAGCCATCAGCAGATCGGCACCCGTACGCTCCAGATCCCAGCTGAGTCTGCGGGTCTTCGAATGAGTCCAGCCGCTCGACGGCAGCAGGGCGACCGCCTGGAACTCGTGCAACTGGGCGATTCCGACGATGTCGTCCTCGGTCCCCAGCACCGGCACGTCGTCGACGGCGAGCGGGAGCGCCTCGTCCGACTTCGTGACCGGCAGGCAGATTCCGTCCATCTGCCATCCCGCATCGCGGAACTCCTCCGCTCGGGCAAGCAGCTCGTGCACCTCCAGGGTGTCACCCGCGATCAGGACCGATCGCACGAAGCGTCCCCGCCGCCGGCGGCTGCGCACGAAGCGACGCAGCAGCAGACGGGCACCGAGCGTCGCGACAGCGGCCAGCGGTAGTGCGCCGAAGACCCAGGACTGACCGCTCGCGGTCCCCCACGCGTAGCCGGCCACGGCCAACGTCGCCATGGCGAGCACGTACGCCCGGCCGACTCGGCGCAGCTCCTCGACGCCGGCACCCAGAACCCTTACATCCCAAGCCCTCTGGATCGCAAGGCTCGACATCGCGGCGACCGGGACCACGGCGACGACGGCGAGCGTCTGCCCCGTGGGAATCTCCGGCGGGTGATAGCCGAAGGTGATCGCCAGGTCGGCCACCAGGATGCAGAGCAGGTCGCAGCACAACACCAGAACCGTGTACCGGCGCTCCCACCGGGGCCTCGGAACAGGGTCCGGGGCGCAAAGCCCCGGCAGGCTCCGCCCCGCGTCCGACCGCGTGGCACCTGGGCGGTCCACCGTGGTCCGGAGTGTGGCGCCACCCGCACCGGCGACGGCGGGGTTCATCTCGCGGTTCCGCATCGAAGTCATCCCCATTTCGGAGTCGAGGAGCCTCGGACCCCATAAAACCTACCTGGAGATTGTTTTCGACACAATAACGGACCGCTTGTTCATTCCGGAAGTGGGATCGGCACCTTCCAAGGAAGGTCGATTCTTCCTTGGCGAAGCAGCTCGTCGATCTGCTCGGGAGACTTCGGGCGGCTCAGGAGAAAGCCCTGGGCCCGACGACATCCCAGGTCCAGAAGTTTGGTCGCCGCCGAAACCGACTCGAGACCTTCGGCCACCACCTCCAGGCCGAATGCCGAGGCGAGCCCCATGATCGACTCGACGATGACGCGATCGCTCTCGCTGCGCTGGAGATTGAGCACGAACGCCTTGTCGATCTTGAGCGTGTGAACCGGCAGGGACTTCAGGTGGGCGAGTGAGCTGTACCCGGTTCCGAAGTCGTCGATCGCGCAGCACACGCCCAGACGCTCAAGCCGCCGGAGCGTCTTGCGCGAACGTTCGAGATCACTGACGACCACATACTCGGTGATCTCCAGGCACAGGCACGAGCTGCCGAGGCCGAACTCCTCGAGTGCGCTCTCCACCGTCTCCACGAAATCGAGGCTCACCAGCTGCACGGGCGAGACGTTCACACTCATCCGAATGTCCAGTCCCGGAATGCGCCGCCGCCACTCGGCCAGCTGCCCGCACGCCGTTCGCAGCACCCAGCGCCCGAGCTCGCCCGCCAGGTTCGTCGACTCGGCCACCTCGATGAACTCGGCCGGTTGCAGCTTGCCCAGCACCGGGTGATTCCACCGCACCAGGGCCTCGACACCGAGAATGCTGCCGTCACGCAGGTCGAACTCGGGTTGATAGTCCAGGGTGAGATGCTCGTCGTCGATCGACGTCCGCAGGCTCAGCTCGATGAGGTTGCGGCGCTCGCTCGCACCTCGCATGTCCTCGGTGTATGCGACGACGCTGTTGCCGCCCTTGCTCTTGGCCATCAGCATCGCCTCGTCGACCCGGCCGAGCAGCGCCACCGGCGTGATCCGTCCGGGCTCGCCGACGGCAACGCCGAGGCTGCCTCCGCGGCCTACGACCTGACTGCCCAGCTGCACCGACATCCCGACCGCCCACCGCAGCGCCTCGGCGCGTTCCCGGGCCGCCTCCAGAGACACCGGACCGTCGAGCACGACGACGAACTCGTCACCGCCGAGACGTGCCACCATGTCCTTCGGGTCGCACACGCGCGACAACCGCTGCGCGGTGCGGCACAGGAACACGTCGACGGCGGCGTGACCGAGGAAGTCGTTGAGCGGCTTGAGCCGGTCCAGGTCGAGAAACAGAACGGCGACCGGCCCCGGCTGCCCCCGCTTCAGCCGCTCCTCGAGGTGTTCGAGGAGGGCGCGCCGGCTCGCGAGGCCGGTGAGATCGTCGTGATAGGCCGCGTCGCGCAGGTCCTGTTCGGCGCGGACACGGGCCTGCACCTGCGCCAGCAGAGCCGCGATCATCATCAAGGTGTTGATCTCGTCCTCGCTCCAGTCGCGATCACCGGCCTTGATGAAGCCCAGGGTGCCGGTGGTGACGCTTCCGGAGATCAGCGGCACCGCCGCGACCGAGACCTCGGGTACTCCCGAACCCGCGCGCACCCGGTCGGCGTATTCGTCCCCCGACTGTCCCGGGCGGGTGACGGCCGGTTCCTTCATGGTCTCCGTCATGGCGAAAATCGGGTCGGCGTCCCGGAAGTGCACAACTCCCAGAGGGTCCGGGTCCGGCACGAATTCCCGCGGCGGCCACTCGGCGACGAGGACCGTCGCGTGGATCTCGTGATCGTTGTAGCGAAGAAAGCAGGTGTCGACCTCGAAGTGCTCGACGAGCTCCTGGAGCACCCGTTCGATCACCGAGTGATGAGACACGGCGTCCGCCGGCATGAGGTGGGAAGCCACCCGGGTGACGATGTTCTCGAAGCTCTTCTCCGCCATCTCAAACCCCTTGGGAACAGCACATTCGACGCGAGCGGACCGGATCAGGGATGTTTTCGAACTCTATCCGAGCGACGCGCACTGCGAATCAGTTCCGGTCGCGCCCGCGCCACCCGGAGCAGGAGGGCGAAGCGCAGGTCGGCCGGCCGGTCGAACGCGTCGTCGAGCGTCGACTGCAGCTTTCCGAGCGCGCCGAACCGGACCTCCGAGAGCCGGACGAGGTCGGTGTCGTCCTCGGCGTAGAGAAACACCGGTGAAGCAGGCTGGACCGCAAGCCCCAGACCGTGGGCGCAAATCCACACGCTCTCGGCTGCCATCCCCGCACGGACGTAGTCGGCGGGCCGTGGACCCACCGCGAAGACCGCCACGAGTGCCGAACTGCTCCGCACCCGCATTCCGGTCAGCCGCCCCAGCCCGTGCCCCAGGTCCCACTCCCCGAGCTGATCGAGCACATCGTCTCGGACCGCGAAGTCGAGCATCGTGCGCTCCGCGTCGTCCATCCCGAGTGTCCGGACGTCGATGCCGCTGTCGATGTCCTCCGAATCCGGCCACCGCAGTTCCGAGAGCATCTCGCGCCGCAGAATGGGAGTCAGGTAGCGGATCCTGTCCGATTCCGCGAGCAGCTCCGCGGCCTCGGCGAGGCGATCGGCGCCGGTGACGATCCTGATCCGGCCCCCCTCCTGTTCGGCTGCCCGGTATAGGGCAGCCGTCTCGGCGTCGGAAAGTGGTGATCCGTCACCGGGTTGCCGATTGGTTCCGCGGGCGAGCATCGGCTCGTACTGGGCGGCCAGGACCGAGTCCGTTCCGTCGGAGAACTGCATCGTCGCGAGCACCTTGCGCGGCGGCTCGCCGGCGTCCCGCTCGAGCACCCGGACCGGACCGAGTATCCGGTGTGCCGCGGCGGCGATGCGCGCGTTCTGCAGGGCAGCGCCGAGCGCGACGTAGCTGCCTCGGGCGTGGATGTCGATCGCGGTCGGCACGAAGTCGTCCGCGATGTCGATCTCGAGGGTTCCGCCGCCGGCCGTGACGGACCACGGCTGGCTGTTGCCGCCCGAGGGGGCTCTGCTCGCGGCATGCAGTACCCGGTCGATCGGATCGTCCGATTCCGGGGGCGGGGGTGCATCCGCACCCGGCCGGTTTCCGGGATCCGCCGGGAGGGTCAGGGCGTCGAGGCAGGCTTCGACGTCCACACGGCCGCGTCCCGAGTTCAGCGGTTGCCCGAGCCCCAGCCGTCGCACGACCGCGGCGACCGTCGCGCCGCCGAGCATCACCTCGCTGCCCAGTTGAGGCCAGGTGGCCAGCGTCTGCTCCACCTCCAGGAGGGAAGCGGCCATCCGGGCCGAGATCCGCTCCGGTCCGAGCAGGCGCAGCGCGTACGGAATCTTCTCCCGGCCCGACAGCGCGGCGAGCCGCTCCGGGTCGATCTCTCCCAGCAGACCGTGGAACGGCCGCCCCGGTTGCACATCGAAGCGTTCGACGTCGATGAGCCCCCGGTCACTCGTCTCCATCACCAGCGGTACCGCACGCCGGGCCGCTTCCGCACGCAGCGCGACCTTCACGTCCAGCGAGTCGCATTCGTCCACCACGATGTCGAGTCCGTCCACGAACTCGCTGATCGTTTCCGGCACCACTCCCTCGGGCCACACCGACAGGGGCAGGTACGGATCCAGTTCCGCGAGTCGCCGCGCGGCCACGACCGCTTTGTTCGTGCCCAGATCGACGAGGGAGGCCGGCAGCCGATTGAGATTCGACAACTCGATCGGATCGAAGTCTGCGAGTCGCAGTCCTCCGCACACTCCGTCGAGCACCAGCGCCTGCGCGACCGAGAAGCCGACGCTCAAACCGACGATTCCGACGGTCACTTCCTGCAGCCGGTCCTGTTCGGCCGACGTCACCTTGTTCCGGTTACGGTCCAGCCGTAACCGCCGGAACGAGTTCGGGCCGAGTATGCGGACGACGGTCCGATGCCAGGGGTAATGGACCCACCGCGCCGGCTCGTCGAGCAGGTCGCTCTCCGGCCGCGGGAGCACCTCGCGCAGTCCTCTCACCTGATCGGCGAGACGGTCGACGACGACGAGCCCGGGTTCGGAGCGGAGACGTCGAAGCTCCTCCATGTCCTGCGGCCGGTCCTCCGCAAACACGGAGGGCGTCCATCCGGTCTCGCCGTCGGCGTTCACATCGGCTCCCCGTCGAAGCGGATCCCACCCACTTCTCGTCGGAGTTCGTCGCCGAACGGATCGGTGCGCAGACGGTCCCACCACATGAGCCGGGTCCGATAGCGGGCGTCCGGGTACGGGGTGGCCGGCATGCTCGGGTCGACCACACCCCCGCAGGTCTTCCACAGATCCAGCAGGTTGTCGGCGGCGGTAGCCATCATGTATCGCGAGTCGAGCAGGCCCATGAACTTCGCGCCCATGCGCGCCACGGCAAGGGTGAGCTCTCGGCGCTTGGGCACATCCTCGGACACCCACGCCGCCTTGGCTTCGATCAGACCGAACGGGATTCGGCTCTCGATCATGCGGCGGAGATGGTCGACGTGCTTCGGCGCGCTCCATTCGGTCAAGGCGTGGGACTCGTCCGCGTTCTGGTAAGGCCCCTGGGCCCGCACCCCGCCCACGACGACCCCCCTTCGATCGAGCCCCGCGCAGAATATTGCCGTGCTCTCCCCGCTTCGCACACTTTCGTATTCCAGTGCGGACTCGACGCCGAATCTGCGATAGGCGCCCAACGCCCGGGCAATGTATTCGTTCCACAGATCCGGCGCCGCACTCGGTGCGGCTGCGACGAACGAATATCCGGAGGCCTGATCCCGGTAGGTCGAGACACGCTCCCGCACCGAGTGCGATGCGGCGCGCACTGCTCGATCCACGGTCGGCCTCCCGACTTTGCGGGAGACCCCGATCGGAGTCACCCGGCGGACCACATCGGACCCTCGCGCTCCTCGCGGTCGAAATCCCCGACCCGGGACGGTGCGGATCGTATATGTGGCTGTATTGATCGAGTATGCAGTATCCGAGTGCTCCCCACAGTGTTCACGCCGAAGAACGGTGTTCGAAGCACACAACAGCGTTCAAGCCAGAGATATGTAGAGTTCCGTCAGTCCCGACGGTCCGATGACTGCCACCTCCTCCCGGTGTGCCCGCTCGATCAGCCCCTCCTTCTCGGCGATCTCCACCTGGTGCCACACGTCGTCGACGGGATCGGAGTGCTCTCCGTCCGGCACGAAGCGGGCGAAGTACCCGGCGGGGACCCGTACCAGCGAGTCCCCGATCGTCAGCTCGCTCAGGCCCTCGCAACGACTGCCGACAACCGCATTCCATCCGACCTCGGGGTGGCAGATGTAGACCACGAGCACCTCGCCGACGCCGCGCGCGCGGATGCGATCCTCCGTGAAGGTCAGCAGTTCGGACTGCTGGCCGGTCGATCCCGGTTCGAGTCCCGGCAGAACGAGGCCGCCCACATAGTGGTCGTGCAGTTTGGTGAGTTCGAAACTCATTGCACACCAGCCTTTTCCGAGGTCACGATCGACACGTACATGTCGATGCGGTACGCGTGCGGATAGAACTCGAAATCACCGGTGAAGGATCGGACGATCTCCCCCGTCTCCTCGGCCGCACGGATCTGGTTCCACAGATCGATGAAGACGCCGGGGAAGGTACCGGTCGACGAGAACTTCGCGTAGGTTCCAGCCGGCAGGCAGGCCACTATGTGCCCCTCCGTCACCTGATCCAGGGACTCGCACTGATACCCGACCGTCTGGGTGTAGTAGGAGTCGATGTCGACCGCGTGATCGGTGTAGGCGGAGGCCAGCGGGCCGCCGAGCTCCTGCTTCAGCACCGCAGACCAGGCCCGGTCGAGCGCCCGATCGCGAACCTTGCCGAGAGCCCGGCGCGGGCTGCGCACGGGCAGGCCGGCGACGAGAGTCCGTTCGCGCTGAACGATCTGAAACGACATCGGGAGACCTCCCCAGGACCTCACAGTACGCCTCGCCCCCGGCGTGCCCGACCCACGAGTGGGGGTGTGAATAGTCCCGAGTCTAGGTGTGTCTACCAACCGGCGCCAAACAGCCGTAAAAACAATATCGAGGTTTGTTTCACGGTTCCATTCGTTCTCCAAGTATGATTACCTGGTCGAGTCGGACCGATGTTGCGGAAGTCTCGCCGGCGCGGTCCCCGGCCGACTGCCCGAGGGGTGTGATCAATGAAGTGCCGTCTGTGCGAATCCGAGAGACTCCTCAGCGTGCTCGATCTCGGTGCCACGCCACCGTGCGAACGCTTCCTGGCCGCGGACGAGCTCGACCTGCCCGAAACCACCTATCCCCTGCACCTGCGGTTGTGTGAGGACTGCCTGCTGCTGCAGATCCCGGCGCTCATCACCCCCGAAGACACCTTCACCGAGTACGCCTACTACTCGTCGTTCTCCGACTCGTGGGTCGACCACGCCCGCCAGTTCGTCGAGGCTGCCGTCCGCAACCTGCAACTCGGACCGGACTCCTCGATCGTGGAGGTCGCCAGCAACGACGGTTACCTACTGCGGCACGCGGTCGCGGCCGGCATCCCGTGTCTGGGCATCGAACCGTCGGTGAACGTCGGCGCCGCGGCGCGCGCGATCGGTGTCCCCACCGTCACCGCGTTCCTCGACGAAGGACTCGCCGAGGACATCCGCGAGGAGTACGGACCGGCCGACCTGGTCGTTGCGAACAACGTCTACGCCCATATCCCGGACCTGCTGGGCTTCACCCGATCACTGCGCACCCTCGTCGCCGACGACGGCTGGATCTCCATCGAAGTACACCACGCGCTGAACCTGGTGCGCGAAGCGCAGTTCGACACTGTCTACCACGAGCACTTCCAGTACTACACCGTGCTGTCGGCAATGCGGGCGCTGGCCAGCGGCGGTCTGTCGGTGGTCGACGTCGAACTGCTCGGCACACACGGCGGATCGATCCGGCTCTGGGCCCGGCCGGACGAGGTCGCAGGCTCTCCCGGAACACGAGTGGAAGCCGTGCTCGAGGAGGAACGCCGGGCAGGTCTGCACACGACGACGGGTTACCGCGAACTCGAAACCCGCGCCCGTTCGGTCCGCCGAATCCTGCTGCGATTCCTCCTCGACTGCTACGACCAGGGCCTGTCCGTCGTCGGCTACGGCGCCCCGGGCAAGGGAAACACCTTGCTCAACTACTGCGGAATCCGGCCGGACCTGATGGCCTACACCGTCGACCGCAATCCGTACAAGCACGGGCGTTACACACCCGGCGCCCGGATCCCGATCCTCCCGCCGGAACAGATCGAGAAGGACCGGCCCGACGTGGTCGTCGCCCTGCCGTGGAACCTGGCGGCGGAACTGACGACCCAATTGCAGTACATCTCCGCCTGGGGCGGCCGGCTCGTATTCCCGCTGCCCGAACTGCACACCACCATCGGCCCTGCCGATTTCGTCAGGAGGATCACGGTATGAAAGTCGTCCTGTTCTGCGGCGGCTACGGCATGCGCATGCGCAACGACCGTACCGACGAGATTCCCAAGCCCATGCAGATGGTGGGCCCACGGCCCTTGCTCTGGCACATCATGAAGTACTACGCCCACTACGGCCACACCGAGTTCATCCTGTGCCTCGGCTACGGAGCGGCCAAGATCAAGGACTTCTTCCTCGACTACCACGAAGAACAGTCCAACGACTTCGTCCTCCACGACAACCGGGTCGAGTTGCTCAACACCGACATCAGCGACTGGTCGATCACGTTCGTCGACACCGGCCTCGAATCCGCGATCGGCGAGCGCCTGCGCCGCGTGCGTGACCACCTGGACGGGGACCGGTACTTCCTCGCCAACTATGCGGACGTCCTGACCGACGCTCCCCTCGACGTGATGATCGAGCGCTACCACCGGTCCGGCGCGACGGCGTCGATGCTCGTCGTCCCCCCACAGTCGTCGTTCCACTGCGTCGATGTCGCCGAGAACGGTGAGATCAAGGAGATCGTCCCGGTCAGCCGCTTCCCGATCTGGGAGAACGGCGGGTACTTCGTGCTCAGTCAGGAGATCTTCGATCTGCTCCCACCCGGCGGCGACCTCGTCGCCGACGTCTGCGGCACCCTCGCCGGGCAGGGCCGGCTGTACGGCTACCGGCACGACGGGTTCTGGAAACCGGCCGACACGTTCAAGGAACGCGCCGAGCTGGACGACAACTACGCCCGCGGCATCCATCCGTGGACCGTGTGGGAGACCGCCCGTGCGACGGTGACGTCGTGATCGAACTGCACGCCCGCGACATCGGGGAGGTCGCGGTGCTCGGAGCCCACTGCGACGACATCGCGATCGGCATCGGCGGCACACTGCTCACCCTGACCGGCCGGGCGACACAACCCCTGCGGGTACGCGCCTTCGTCCTGTCGGGTGAAGACTCGCGACGCGAGATCGAGGAACGCCACGCGCTTGCGGCACTGTGCCCCGGGGCGGACGTCGAACTCACGGTCCTCGACGTTCCGGACGGCCGCGCCCCCGCGTACTGGGACGCGATCAAGACCGCCCTCGAATCCTTCCGGCACACCTGCGAACCCGACGTGGTGTTCGCACCGCAGCGCGGTGACGCACATCAGGACCACCGGTTGCTCGCCGAACTCGTCCCCACCGTCTTCCGCGACCACCTCGTGCTCGGATACGAGATTCTCAAGTGGGAGGCCGACACCCCCCACCCGGTGCTCTACCACCCCCTGACCCGCAAGGTGGCCGAGGAGAAGGTCCGGATCCTGCTCAAGCACTACCCCTCTCAGCTCGACCACGACTGGTTCGACGAACAGGCCTTCCTCGGTCTGTCGCGGCTGCGCGGCGTGCAGTGCCGTCGCCCGCACGCTGAGGCGTTCGTAGTCGAGAAGGCCACAGTCCACTTCTGAAAGGCATGCCATGCGCGTCCTCGTCACCGGGCATCAGGGATACCTGGGCTCCGTCATGGTCCCGGTTCTTCGGGCCCACGGTCACATCGTGACCGGACTCGATTCCGGCCTCTTCGCGGACTGCGTCCTCGGGCCCGCACCGGAGGAACCGTCCGCGATCCGGATCGATCTCCGTGACGTCACCGCCTCGCACCTCACCGGATTCGACGCGGTGGTCCACCTTGCCGCCTTGTCCAACGATCCCCTCGGAGCGCTCGAGCCGGACATCACGTATGCGATCAATCATCAGGCGTCCGTACGGCTCGCACGCTGCGCCAAGGCAGCCGGGGTGCGGCGGTTCCTCTATGCCTCCACCTGCTCCGTCTACGGCGCGGCCGGCGAGGACGCAGTCGACGAGAACGCGCCCCTGCGTCCGCTGACGCCGTATGCGGAGAGCAAGGTGCGGGTCGAGGACGACGTGACCGCCCTCGCCGACTCCGGTTTCTCGCCGGTCTTCCTCCGCAACGCCACCGCGTTCGGATTCTCCCCGCGCCTGCGCGCCGACATCGTCCTGAACAACCTCGTCGGCACCGCGGTGCTGACCGGCCAGGTGCGTGTGCTCTCCGACGGCACGCCGTGGCGGCCGCTGGTACACGCGCAGGACATCGCCGAGGCGTTCGCGCACGCGCTGGTCGCGCCGATCGACCGGATCCACTGCGCCGCGTTCAACGTGGGCATGGAGGCCAACAATGTGACCGTCGCCCAGATCGCTCAGACCGTCGCCGACATCGTCCAGGGCGCGGAGGTCGTGATCACCGGCGAGACCGGTGCCGACCCGCGCTCGTACCGGGTCGATTTCAGCGCGATCCGCAAGGCGTTCGACGACTATCTGCCGCAGTGGACCGTGGCCGACGGGGCAGCCGAACTGTATGCCCGCTACCTCCAGTACGGGTTGACGCGCGAGGGCTTCTCGAACCGGTTCGTCCGGCTCGCCCACCTGAAGCGTCTCCAGGAGGCCGGGGTGCTCGACAGCACGATGCGCTTCGAGCACTCCGGCGCCGGGCGGCGGTGAGGATGCCGGCGTCCGGGCAGTCAGAGGCCGGCCGCCAGGGCGGACCACGACCCCGCTGCCGCATCCCGGGCGCTGAGCACCGTCACCGGGAGGGGCCATCCGATCGCGAGGTCGGCGTCGTCGTACCGGACCGCCAGATCCTCCGCCGGGTCGTGCGGCCGGTCGATGCGGTAGCACACGTCCGCCACCTCGGTGAGGGCCTGAAACCCGTGCAGAAAGCCTGGCGGCACATAGAGATGGGCGAACTCCACGTCGTCCAGGAGGAAGGCGCTGTGGCGGCCGAACGTGTGCGAACTTCGCCGGATGTCGACCAGCACATCGTGGATCGCGCCGTGCGCGCACCGCACGAGCTTGGCCTCGCCCCGTCCGGACCGTCCGTGCATACCGCGTACAACGCCGCGTTTCGAACGCGACTGCGAGTCCTGGACGAAATCGGCGGCGCGCACTCCGCTCGCGCCGAGGTGGTCGTCGAACACCTGGGCGTCGAATGTGCGGGTGAACAGTCCCCGATCGTCCCGGAACGGCTCCGGGCGCAGGACGACCACATCCGCCAGTTCCGTCGTTTCCACCCGCATCGGCCCATCGTCGCGCATCGACGCCGACCGCGTGGCCGAACCGTGCACCGTTGCGGCGGAAGGAGAGCGCTGTGAGCACCTGCCGAGGATGCGGGAGCCCGGACGTCGAGCGCGTCGTCGACCTCGGCCCGATGCCCGCAGCGGACTGCTTCCCTGCCGTCGACACTCCCGTCACGGCCGACGAGACAGCGCACCCGCTCGCGATGAACCTGTGCCGCGACTGTGGGCTCGCACAGCTCGCCGAGGACGACTCGGTGCCCGACGAGCCTCGTGGAGTCGAACCGCAGGCGCTGCGCGACCAGGCCGCCGCCGCCGTACGTGCTGCGGCCTCGGAAGGTCTCCTCGTCGGCCGGACGGTAGCCGAGTTCGGCAGCCCGCACGGCGGTACCTGGCTTCCGTTGCTCACCGAACACGGCTTCCGGGTAGCTGCGGCGGGCGCCGCGGCCTCGGTGGTGCTCGACTCGTTCGGCATCATGCACGCTCCCGACCAGCGCGCGGCGTTTCGCGAGCGCGCATCGGCTGTCGCCCCCGGCGGCGTGCTGCTGCTGCAGTTCCATTCGTTGGCCACGATCGTCTCGGGGGGCCAGTGGACGGCACTCCGGCACGGGCACTATGCGTACTACTCACTGACCGCACTGCGCGCGCTGCTAGCCGAGGTGGGTCTGTACGTTGTGTATGCCCGCGAGTTCGAACTGTACGGCGGCACCGTGCTGGTCGCGGCACGGCGGACGCCGCGTGCCGTGCCGGCGGCGGAGACCCGGAACATCCTCGAGAAGGAGACGGCGATCGGTGTCACGGACGTGTCGTCGGTACGCCGGTTGCAGAGGGCAGCGGACACGCAGTCCCGCGCGCTGCGCGCCTGGCTCGAATCGTCGGCACGCCGACGGCGACGGATCTTCGCCTACGGGGCTGCGTCCCGGGCGGTAGCGCTCTTCGCACGCGCCGGGCTTGATCGGCGCCTCGTCACCGCTGTGGCAGATGCCTCACCGGCCAAGCAGGGCCGGCGCATGCCGGGAACCGACGTGCCGATCGTCGCGCCGGAGGAAATGATGATGGCGGAGCCCGACCGGGTTCTGCTCACCTTGCCGGATCTACTTCCCGAGGTGCGCGAGCGTTATCGGGAACTGGAGGGCCGCTGGGTACCGCTCGACGGGTACGCACAGGCGTTTCAGCAAGGAGGATTTATCAACGCACGCGCGTAACCGGCGGTCTGATACAGATACTGCCATGCCCATTCCCCAGGGGAGAGCCCGTCCGGACTGGCGATCATCAGTACATCGCCGGCGAAACAGCGCCGGATGATGAATCCCGCACGTGAAAGATGCGGCAGGAACGTGATCACGATGATCTTCCGCCAATGCTCCCGAGCGGCCAGGTCACGAATCGCTCGCGCTTCCCCGGATGTCGTCGGAGGACGGGGCGCGAAGCAGGTCACCGTCGGAATCGACGGCTCCGCACACAGACCCGTGAGCCGATCGTCCTCACCGCCGCTGGGATCCGACAGCGCGACGTGTGCCGCGAGACCCCTGTTCGCGAGCTCGATCCCGTAGGCGTAGCGCTCCTCTCCCGGGCCACCCAGCACAACGATTGCGTCTGCCGGGAGGAGGTGATCCTGAGCGGGTGCTACGTACAGGGGGATGCCTCCGGCGACCACCACCAGGAGCACGAAGACGACGAACGACAACCGCCGTCCGATCCGGATCCGTCTCGCCCGAGCGCTCGTCACGCTCTCGTGCATGTCCGTCCCCGGAGACGAGCGATCAGCGGCACCCCCGCCGCCCGGATCTCGGCGAAATCTGCCGGGGCGACCAACCTCGTGACGAGGAGATACCCGAGACCGAAGACCAGAACCTCGAGGACGAGCCGGCCGATACCTGCGACGAGCGACAGTTCGTCGGGACTCCCTCCCGATCGTTCGAAGTACATGACGGCGAAGAACATCGGGACGGACGCCGCGACAGGCGACCACATTACCCGCAGCATGTCGCGTCCGGTCACCCCTACTACCGAGCGCGTCACGGCGAGTCCCGTGACCCCGACGACAACTGCCGTTCCGGAGACAGCCAGCCCTACTCCGGACAGCCCGAGCGGAAGAAGCAGGAGGAGCAACGGGATGCCGGAGAGTATCCCCGCCCCCGTCATCCAGTTCATCCGCACGGATCGCCCGGCACCCTTGAGGGACTCCGCACTGACCGAGGTCATCGCCACTCCGATGCCTATACCGGCCATCGACGCCAATGCGACGCCGGCGCCGCGCCAAGGTTCACCGAGCAACAACACGACAGCTGACTCGCCCAGCGCAGCTGTCAATGCCGCCACCGGCACTGTCACCCGCCATATCCATCGGAGAGACCGCAGGAATGCCGCCCGGAACCGTTCGACGTCCGAGGCGATCCTGGAGAAGGCCGGAAACAGGACATACGAGCACACCTGGACGATCGCCATGGACGGGATCAAGGCGATTCGACGTCCGTAGCGGTAGTTGCCCAGAGCCGCTTCGTCGAGACCTCGACCGATGATGGTCAGCTCGACGGCTTCCTGCGCACGTGCAGCCATACCGTCCAGCAGGAGGGGGAAGGAGAACACGGCGAGCTCGCGCCACAGCCGTACCGAGAAGTGTCCGCGGAACGGATTACAGTGCGAGAGCGACCAGCTCGCTGCAATCCATACGGCCAACGATGCGTACGAACCTATCGCAAGCGCCCACACCCCCAGCCCCTGGGCTGCGCATGCAATCGAGACCACCGCGTAGGTCAGGCCGACTGCCGGATCGACGACGACCCGGCGACTGAACTGGAACCGTCGCTGCATGACGGCATCGGGCACACTCGTCGCAGCCGTCAACAGCACCGACCCGGACATCACCGCTGCCACTGTCGCCACTTCGTCGCTGTGGAACAACCACCCGATCATCGGTGCAGCTGTCAGGACCCCGACTGCCATGAGGGATCCCGTCGCGAGGGTCACCCAGAACACGGTGGTGACGGCGTCGTCGACCTCGTTCTCGCGTTGGATCAGCGCCTGGGCCAAGGTCCCATGGGTGAATACCACGAGGAATGTCGTCAGTACCGTTGCCGCCGCGAACACACCCACGATTTCCGGGGTGAGCAGACGTGCAAGGACCAGAGTCTGCACGAAGGTGATTCCCTGGACGAGGACGAGCCCCGCCGCAGCCATTGCCGCTCCACGCCGCAAGCGTCCCGCGAGCGGTCCGACAGGAGGGGCCTCGGCGGACTCCGGGCGTTCCGTAGGCTTCGACATGGTCACCCGGATCCCCGGACGGGGCGGACGATCCGGGCACCCGCGACGCCGTATCGCCGCACAGTGCCCGAGAGGTGCTGCTTGAGGGGATGGACGCGCCGAAGCACGCCCGGCGCGACAGCCAGTGCCGAGACCACAGTGGCAGCTCGGAGACTCGGCTTCTGGCCGAACGCGGTGCGCGCGGCGCGGCGAGCCGAGCGCACGTCTCCCTCGAGCAATGCCCACCGAGCCCGGCGGAGGGACTGGTGGTACCGCAAGCGCCGCAACGTCGGGTCCACGGCACGACGTTGGACCGGCCCCCCGGCTAGAGACAGGAACGTCGCCTGCAGTCGCTCGTCGAAGGCTTCCACCCGGGACGGATCGCGCGAGGACGAGTCCGCTCGCACCCGGCACCGCGCCAATCGGTCGTCGAGCAACCGCACGTCCCAGCCTGCGGCCGTGATGCGCAACCACAGCAGGACGTCCTCCTCGACACCGGCGGGGGCCGTGTAGCCGCCGACAGCATTCCACACGTCGCGCCGGACAGCGCCGCTGTAGTAGGGCACGATCCCTCCGAGCACATCCGAAAACGTCAGTGGCACATCCACGTGACGTTTCCGGTTGCGGTAACTGATACTTCTCAGGTACCCGCGTTCGGTGCCGTCGCCGAAACCGAACAGCGTCGCGTCGCAGCCGACCGCGGCGACGTGTGGTTCCGCCTCGAAGACGGCCCCCACGCGTTCGCAGAAGTCGGGCCGCAGCAGGTCGTCGCTGTCGAGCACTGTGAGCACACGGCCGCGGGCCGTCCCTGCAGCCGCCGTGACTCCGCCGCCGTAACCCCGATTGGCCTGTCGGATCAATCCGATCCGGTGGTCGTCGGCGTATGTGCCGACAATCCGCGCGATGTCGTCCGAGTACCCGTTGTCGACCACGATCAACTCCCAGTCGCCACGGGTCTGGGACAGGACGGACTCGATCGCCTCGGGAAGATACTGCTCGGTACGGTACGCGGTCGTGAGGATACTGAAGAACGGCTCTGGGGACTCGGCGCCCACGGCTACCAGCCCGTTCCCACGTAGCCTCCACGTCGCCGCCGGTCCTCGGCGTGAGGCAGGCGGACCAGGTCCACGATCACATGGTCGGCGCCGGCTCGGTCGAGAGCAGCGACCGCCCGTTCGTCACGAGAACCCGCGATGAGTACCTCACCGTGCGACAGGACCTCGTCGGGATCGTCGGTCAGTGCAGACCCGATGTGCGGCAGGCGATGGTCGAGGAATGCCTGATTGGATCCCGTCAACCGCGACAGTGCCACGTCGGCGTCGTAGATCTTGAGATCGAATCCCTTGCCGATCAACCGTTCGGCGAGCTCCACCATCGGGCTCTCCCTTAGGTCGTCCGTGCCCTGCTTGAACGACAGCCCGAACAGCCCGATCCGGTGTCGATCGAGCGACAGCACCAGGTCGACGACGCGGCGGAGGTGGACTTCGTTCGAGGTCAACACATTCGAGAGCACAGGCACCTCGACGTCGTGTCGGCGCGCAGTATGGACGAGAGCTCGTACGTCCTTGGGCAGGCAGGAACCACCGAACGCGAAACCGGGCATGAGATACGCGGGGCTGATGTTGAGCTTCGTGTCCGACACGAAGATCTCCATCACGGCGTGCGAGTCGAGTCCCAGCGCTCCGCAGATCGCACCGATCTCGTTACCGAAGTCCACCTTCAGCGCGTGGAAGCTGTTGTCCACGTACTTGACCATCTCGGCCACGGCCGGCCGAACTCTGAATCGGGATCCCCCGAAATCTTCGTAGAGTGCCATGACCTGCATCCCACTCCGGGGATCGCTCTCGCCCACGACAGTCTTGGGCGGATCGAAGAAGTCCTCGACGCTACTCCCCTCACGGAGGAACTCCGGATTCACGCACACGCCGAAATCGATGCCGGCACGCTTTCCTCCCGACGCCGCCTCGAGACGAGGCACGAGCAGGCTTTCACAAGTGCCGGGAACCATCGTGCTGCGATAGACCACCACATGCCAGGAGTCCTTCGCCGCCAACCCCGACCCGATGATGTCGGTGACCCGTTCGAGGTACTCGGTGGACAGGCCACCACCGGCCCCGGAGGGGGTACCGACGCAGACTATGGACATATCGGTCTCGCACACGGCGCGGACGGGGTCGTCGCTCACGGTCAGCCGCCCGCTCGCTACAGCTTCGGCGGTGATGTCGGCGATCCGTCGTTCGACCACCGGCGCCTCACCGCGAGAAAGACATCGGAGCTTCCTGGGATCGACGTCCAGACCGACGACCGAGTGACCCCGGCTCGCGAGGCATGCTGCGGAGACACATCCGACGTACCCGAGACCGAAGACGCTGAGCTTCGAGCGCGTCGCGTCTATCCGATGATCCAACTTGACTGATTCCACGTTTTCACCGCCCAGATCAGACCGTTAACCTCGCAATCGAGCATATAACAGACTTGAGGTTGGTTTAAGTCCTTACGCGATCCATCTCGAAGGCAACCCGATGTGGACCGTCCAGGTCGATCCACTCCACTTGCACCCGGCCTTCCTCGACGTCGACGCGAAGATCGGCTATCGACCGAGCAGGCACCACCGCATGCGGTCCGGGTGCACGGGACTCAGGAAACGGAAGGAGCACCGTGGCGCACACAAAGGGCAGATCGGCATGGCAGCGGACGCTCGGCGCCCACGCGGGCACGCGGTGCTCGAGCTCACGCGACCACCAACCGAGCGCGCTGTCGTCGTCCCCGCGAACGGCCTCCGTCGTCACGACCCCGCCGCTGACCGCATATGCGAGTTCCAGCACCGGTACGCCGCGCCGCCGAGCCCGGTGGCCGGCACCGGCGGGCTCGACCTCGAGATCGGGGGCCATCGGCCAGGACACATGCACGTCGTGTCGGCCGCGGCCGGTGAACAGGTCCAACACGAGCACCGACTTCAGCGTCGGTGGTGCCATCACACGGCGACGGTGGACAACAGGCGCCGGAAGTCTTCGGTAGCCGTCGTGTTCGGCGTCGACGATGCCACCGAGAAGATCGATCTCACGAACCCGGACCTGCGCATGCCGCATCCACAGGAAGGGACCGCCGCGTACGGACTGGTCGAGCCCGTCCACACACGCCGTCGCATGAGCGCGCGTACTCCTGTGGGCCTCGCGCCATTCCGGATTCCGGTAGTAGCTCCCCGTCCCCGGGTCCCCGATCAGCGACTCCCCGGCGAAGTTCAGACTCATCGCCAACGCATCCGAGTGGCCGTGCGCGGCAATCGAGAGGTATCCGAGTGCCCCCACATCCATGAGAATCGTCCGTGGGCCGGACCGCAGCACTGCCATACCCCCGTCCGGCGCGAAGGCGGAACCCGCTGCCGTCGTTCGCAGGGTGATCTGCTCCCGGACCTTCACAGGACGCGCTGACGACAACCACGCCGCCGTCAGCGACTCCGGAGATTCCACCGCGCCGGCCGGCCTGTCAGCCAAGAAAGCATCCACGATTCCGAGATGTTCTCTGACCGTTCGGCGTGGTTCCGGACCGAGCCGTACCGCGAATCCCTGGTCGTCGTCGCCGTAGTGCGGCTCCGGGTCACACTCACCGATCACTGCCTCGAGATACTCCCTGCTGCGGAAGATTGCGGCAGTCAGGCGGTCCGGCGCGTGACCGTATCTGCGAAACAGCACAGCAGCGACGACGGTCAGCAACTCCACGACGAAGACCTGATAACCCAGTGCCTGCTCGGCACCCGCGCCGTCCGGCAGAATCTGCCGGTCAGCTTCCACGGCCAGTGCCGCGACCGCGTCCGCCTCCCACCGCGCGGCATGGCGCAGCTCCGGTAGGAGCAGAGCTACGATCGCCGGCCCTGCCAGTTCTCCCACAAGATGGTTGTTGGCCGAACTGAACCGCGAACGATCCTGCAGACAGCGTTCCGCACCGGCCGCAAGCATCCGTACGGCCCGGGCGAATCGCGCCTCCGTCAATGCCTGGGCGTCACGCAGTCCGTCTAGAGTCAGTGCGACCGAGATCGAGCGGATACCCGCCTCGAACGCACCGCGCCATGCGATACCCCACCCCGGTGGATTCCGGGCTATCCAGGAATCGAGCTGGGACAACGCAACAGTAGCGAAACGCTCTTCGCCGGTGAACATCCGAGCCGATGCCAGCCACGGAAGGTGCTGCAGCCGGTTCAGTTCCCAGATCCACTTCGGGTCACCCGGTCCCCTTCGGTGATCGATCCGGTGAGCTGGTTTCGACGGCCACTGCACACCTCGAAGCGGATCGGACCACCAGTCGATCGGGGTGTCCAGCCGGACCTCCGGATCGGCGAAGAACTCGAATCGATTTTCACATGTCCGCTCTGCAGCCCGGATCAGCGCCTCGACTTGGAGAGGGAGCCGATCCGCGATCTCCTCGGCTCGGGTCTTCCCGAACAGCAACGCCCCCCCTGCCCCTTCGCGGAATGCCGACAGGGCATCACTCCAGGTTCGGTTACCGGATCCGAGCAGTTCGGAATCCGTGGGGACTCCGTACCTGCCGCCGGACCGATAAGTACGTCCGACGCCACGCAGGCGCCAGACCACCTCCGGGGCACTCATCGAACCCAATCTGTGTGCATACCAACCGAGGTTCATCATGTCTCCGCTCGAAATCAGTCTGCGCCGGACGGATGACAACCGCCATCCCCCGTGGAAGTCTGAACATGTGATCGGTTCGACCATGTGGCAACGCCGCGTACAGCGTTCGTGTGTGACCCTCGCCGTCGCCCTTCTGGCATCGGTCGCGGGATGCAGTACATCCGACGGCGTCCCGCCGCCCGTGCCGTCCGACGCAGGCCTCCTCACGTTCCCCAGAACAGCCACGTACTTCCTGTTCCAGCACGATCTGCCGACCGCGCAAGAACTCGCCCAGTACGACGTCGTCGTCATCGACAACGAGTGGGGCCACCGAATGCCGCGGGACTTCTTCGACGACGTCCGGGCAGCAAACCCGCGAACGCGCCTCCTCGCCTATGTCAACTTGATCGACCATCCCGACCGGCTCGGTTCCGAGGAGTACTGGCGCAATCGATATCGTCTCTGGCAGTTCGATTCTCACGGAGAGAGCCAGTTCCCCGACGAGTGGCTGGCGAAGCGCGCGGACGGCACGGTGGTCAGCGAATGGCCCGACACGTCGATGTCGAACCTCACCGACCAGGGACCGAGAGTGGACGGATTGTCCTTCGGCAGATACGCGGCCGACTGGGTGGTCGACACGGTGTGGTCGCAGGGGGTCTGGGACGGCATCTTCCTGGACGTGTGGGGCGACCGAATCTACAGCGCCGATTCCGACCGATGGGATATCGACCGGAACGGCACGGATGAGGCCGACGCGCAGATCTACGGCGAGGACATGCCGTGGGGCAGGGGAATCGAAGAGGCCGAACGCATCATGCGCGACCGCATGCCCACTGCCCTGCTCGTCGCCAACGGAGACAGAACCCTGCGCGATCGACAACTCGACGGGCGGGCATGGGAGAACTTCGCCGACCCTCGTGCCGAGCGTGATCCCCGCTTCGACATCGAGCAGTACATTCGTCTCACCGCGCGGGGCGATCATCGGGAACCGGGACTGGCCATGACCATCAACAAACTCGGTCCTCAACCCAGCTCCGAACGCGAACTCACCCGTGCACGGTTCTTCCTGACAGCCACACTTCTGCAGGACGGCTACTGGGCGCCCATGGGATCCGACTACGGCGAACCCGCATACATCGACGAGATGGACGGCGGTGGGCTCGGCAGCGGATACCTCGGCGACCCGATAGCCCCGAATCCGACGCTCGCACATGTCGAGGCGCAGTATTCCGGAACTGCAGGAATCGGGATGGTTGCACCGAATGTCTTCCGCCGCGACTTCGACCACGGCATCGTGCTCGTCAACAGCAGCGACGAGCCGGCGACCGTAGCGCTGGGCGGGACGTTCCGGCACCTGACCGGCACCGCCGACCCGGAAACCAACGACGGAAGCACTACGGATCGTGTGACGATACGTTCGTACAGCGGTGTGGTCCTGTTGCGCAACAGCCAATGACTCACCCCGCGACCTGCGGAAGTGCAACGTCGTCGCGGAACAACGCCCCGTAACATCGAAGAAGGTTTTCTCGCGACGTCCGCCACGACAGTTCCTGCTCCACCCGCGATCGGCCGAGTGCCCCCATCCGGGCACGCAACTCGTCGTCCCTCAACAGGATGTCGACCGCTCGTGCGAAGGCCTTCTCGTCGTTCGCCGGCGCGTAGAGCGCAGCGTCGCCGGCCGAGACACGGGCCTCGACGAGGTCGAACGACACCACCGGCCGGCCGATCGCCATGTACTCGACGATCTTGTTCATCGTCGAGAGGTCGTTGAGCGGATTGCGCGGATCCGGCGCGAGGCACACGTCCGCGGTGGACAGACAGCGTTGCACGAACTCGTCCGGCACCCGGCCTGTGAACTCGACGACGTCGTCGAGGCCGAGGTCACGAGCGAGCGCCTGCATGGCCTCGAATTCGTCCCCGGCACCCATGCAGATGCAGTGCACATCGTCCCGGCCGAGGTCCCGGTGCAGATATGCCACGGCACGCAGGAGATAGTCGATTCCGTCCTGCGGTCCCATGACGCCGAGATACGCGAGGAGATAACGCTTTCCCCTGCGCAACTCCGGATCGGGAGCGCGCCGCACGAATCGTTCGAGATCGGGCGCACTGCGCACCACGGTGACCCGGTCCGGCGCCACATGTCCACGCCCGATCGCGATCCGGCGGTAACTGTCGTTGGTTGCAATGACTGCATCCGATACCGCGAACGTCAGCCGTTCGAGCAGCCTCGTCGCAAGGTACAACATGCGTCCGCCCCCGGGAAAGCGCGACTGGAACAACTCCGGCACGAGATCGTGGTGATCGAATACAAATCGCGCTCCGCCCGGACGCAGAACGAGTGCCACGACGAACAGCAGGTCCGGGGGGTTGCACGCGTGCACCGCGTCGACGCGGCCTTCGCGCCGCACTTTCAGCGCCAGCCGGGTGGTGTGCCACAGGGCCGCGGTGTACTCCCTGAGATAACCGGCCGGCCCTCCGGTGGCGGCGCGGAGAGGATAGCGGAGGATCCGAACACCCTCGATCGTGACCTCCGGCTCCCGATCCTGCCCACCGCCCATCGGGCAGATCACCGTCACCTGGTATCCCGCCTCGGCCAGCGACCGGCTCTCTTGCCATACCCGACGGTCGAACGGCACCGAGAGGTTCTCCACCAGCACCAGAATGTGTCTCTTCATCGCTGCCCTCCCAGGGTCTCGACGAGAAGCTGCTCATATGCGCGCGCCGTGTCCTCGATCCGGAAGTTCTGCTCCACACGCATTCTGGCGCGCTTACCCATCTGCACTCGCAGTTCGGGGTCCCGAGACAATGCGAGTAGACCATCTGCCAGTCCCTCCACGTCACCGACCGGCACCAGATATCCTTCCGCGCCGTCGGTGATCAGATCACTCAGGCATCCACAGTCGGTCGCGACCACAGGAACTGCGGCAGCCATCGACTCCAGTACCGCGAGCGGCATCGCCTCGTGCACCGAGGAAAGGCAGGTCACGTCGAATCCCGGAAGCAGAACGGCGACGTCCCGACGAGTCCCTACGAAGAGCACACGATCTGCGATACCGAGTTTCTCTGCCAGGCAGATCAATTCTTCCATTCGCTCGCCGTCCCCGACCACCACCAGACGTGCCGGACGCAGCAGCGGAAGTGCCTTAGAAAATGCCTCGAACAGCACGTGGTGCGCCTTCTGCGCGCTGAGCCGGGCCACGACGGCGACGACGAAGTCCTCAGGACCGAGGTCGAGCGCCTGCCGCGCGCGCACCCTGTCTTCTCCGGTCGGGGGGTCCCCCACCGCGATGCCGTTGGGTATGACGACCTCCGAGGTTCGGCTCCACCGGGATCTGCCGACGCCCTCGTGCGCGTGCAGATAGTCCCGCTGGCTGTGCCCGAGGAGAATCATGGCGTCGGCAAGCCACAGCGAGGCGACGGTCCATCGCGGAAGGCATCTGCCGCCTTGCGATACGAGATCCATGTCGTGAACGGCAACGAGATCCGCCCGCACCCCGGCCGCATGTGCGGCGATCCGGCCGAGAGCCAGGGCGGCGCGGTGATGATGCGTGACGAGCACCGCATCGGTCCGGTCCCGGCGCAGCGTGTCGATCAACTTGGGCAGCGTCGTCAGGTCCCAACGGTTTCGCCGGTCCAGCACTTCGACCTGGATGCCGGCGTCCCGGTAGTCGTCGGCAAGCGGCCCGGCCTCGTGCAGGCAGACCAGGCGCGGTAGGACCAGACGTCTGTCGAGACGCCGGAACACGTCGAGCATCACGGTCTCGATTCCACCGACGAAGGTGCGGTCGAGCACGAGGGTGAGCCGGACCGGACTCCGGGGTGGACCGGCGGCCTCCTCCAACGCACGTTCACTCTCGGCGACACTCTGCGTCAGGGTGAAGGAAGACTCCACCCGCGCACGGGCTGCCTGCCCGAATCGCCACCTCAGATCCGGCGAACGCAAGAGGGTGAGCAGCGCCTCGGCCAGCGCTTCCGGATTTGCCGGCGGCACCAGGATCCCGGTGGTGCCCTCATCGAGCAATTCGGAGACGCCGCCGACGTCGGTGCACACCGCAGGACGTGCGGTGGCCATCGCCTCGAGCAGCGCTATCGGGAAGCACTCGACGGTGGAGGACGTGAGGGCGAAGATGTCCAGGGCCCGCAGGACGTCCCTGACGTCCGATCGAGCTCCGGTGAACACGACGCGGTCCGCGATCCCGAGTTCACGCGCGAACCGTTCGAGACGAGCACGCTCGGGGCCGTCACCGACCACGAGAAACCACGTCTCGGGTACCTCTGCGAGAACGCGGCGGGCCGCGCGCAGGAGTGTGCGGTGATCCTTCTCCGGACGCAGGGCGGCGACGATTCCCACGATCGGTTCGTGCGATGGGATTCCTAGTGCAACTGCGACATCCCGATTCGGTGACGGGATGAATTCGTGCGGCTCGACTCCATTGTGAACGACCCGGATCTTGCGCTGCGGGATTCCGAGATCCTCGGTGAGGTACCTCGTCTGCGCGCGTGCCACGCCCAGGAACATGTCGGTGAACGGTTGCAGCACCTTGTCGCAGATTCGACGCCATCGACTGCGTGGGTCGATGTCGCCGCAGTTGTGCACCCACACCGACAAGTGCGGCACCCGCGCCCACACGGCCGCGATCCTGCCGAGACTCTCGGCGCTGTATCCACGAGTCACCACTACGTCCGGCGCGAATAGACGCATCTCCCGGCGGAGCTCGACGAGCGCCCGTAAAGCCTGCCTCTTGCTCCTGTGCAGCGCATGGGCGGAAATTCCTTGTGCCTGGAGCTCGCCGAAGAGTTCCCCTTCGCTCCCGATGCAGATCAACCGAGCCGTGAACCGGTCGGGGTCGAGCCGCGGCAGAAGCGTCACCGCGTGCCGTTCTGCGCCGCCGATCCGCAGGTCGGGGACCACGAACATCACTCTCACCGGCTGTTGCGTGCTCATCGTCGGAGCTCCTCGTACAGGTCGTCGAATCGACGCCACACCACGTCCACATCGAAGTCGGAACGGATTCTCTCCCAGGCCGCGAGGCCCAGCCTGGTGCGCAGCAACTCGTCGCACAGCACCCGTTCGAGGGCTGCGGCCAGAGCAGTCGTGTCGTCGGCGGGGATCAGAACCCCACACGAGTCGTCGACGAGGTCCGGAATTCCGCCTGCCGTGCTGGCTACGACACACAATCCTCGCGCCATGCCCTCGAGAATTGCCATCGGCTGGCCCTCGTCACGCGAGGGCAGTACCAGTACGTGCGCACTGTCGAGCAACTGGGGCACCGCCTCCGGCGGAACCCAGCCGGGCAGCGCGACCGTGTCCGTCAACGCCAGTGCACGGACCCGTTCACGCGCGCGCCCTACTTCTCCGTCACCGGCGACGGTCAACCGTGCGTACGCGGAGTTCGTCCCTTCCGCAATCCGAGCCCAGGCCTCCAGCAGCGTGAATGTGCCCTTGCGGTCGCCGATCTCGCCGAGGAACAGCACGTGCAGGGGTCCGTTCCGGCTGGACTGGTCGACTCTGGTTGCAGGTCGGACCGCATTCGGGACAACTACGACCCGGGCATCGGGTGCAATCTTCTGCAATCGTTGTCGCCAGCGCTCCCCCAAGGCGACCACGACCGCAGCGCGGGCGAGTGTCGAACGGATGAGCAGTCGGATCGGGAAGGGCGCGCGATCGTGAAATCTGTCGAACGAGGAACCGTGCACATGCAGCACGACCGGCACTCGGAAGACGGACGCGACCCAGGCCAACGTCGCCTTCCGGATGAAGCTGCCCGCTATCGACGTGTGCAGGTGCACCACGTCGGGACGATCGTTGACCAGCGCACGAAGGAAGACGACGAGGCCATTCGCGAATGCACCGATCCGGGCGGGCTTGGATCCGTTTCGGTGCGTACTCACGTGTTCGATGTCCCACCGGTCCCACAGCGGCGTGTCGTGCATGGTGCGCACGAAACTCCCCACTCCACCGCGGGTGGTCATGCTCGTCGACGCCCACACGACATGGCGCCGCGTCATCGCTTCACGCTCCCGGCCTCGGCTGTGTACCGGTCGGCGCATCCGATCGCGACCCCTACCAGCACCATCACGGCAGCGTTCGGAAAGTCGAAGAATCGCAGATCGACCGTCAATCCGGTGATCGCCATTACCATCAGTCCCAGCAGGCCCAGAAGGGCCGTCCGGCGGCCGTCGAGTCCGTATTCGGGCAGAATCCGATACGCCCGGAACAGCCGCACCGCGAGCAGGACGACGACGGCAATCCACAGCCCCAGGCCGATCAGCCCGAGTTCGGCCGCGATGCCGAGCTCGTTGAAGTGGGAGGAGATTGCGAAGCCGCGAATCCACGGCACCTCCGGCGACCACTGCTTGTGGTGGTAGGTGTTGACGGCGGTGAATCTGCCTATCCCCCAACCCGTCAGCGGCTTCTGCCCTATCGCCCACAGGGCGGTGCCGGCGGTGTTGAGCCGGTCCTGCACTTCGGCCGGTGAGCCGACGCCCCCGGCCGAACGATCGGTTCCGGTGAACCGTTGCCAGTTCGTGGCGATGGCGATCACCGCCGTGGTTGCCGCAAGTACGAATCCGGTTCGGAATCCTCGTGCCCACAGCATTCCGGCGACGATCACGAGCGCAAGACCGAGCCACACCGCACGGGTATGCGTGAAGTACACACCGTAGGCGCACGCGACCGCGATGACGGCAGCACAGAGCCGGCGAAAGCGCGGCTCTGTGCGTTCCGACGACAGCACGAGCGCGACAGCGAAACCGAGAATGAGCACCATGCCGTTGACGACCGGTTGATTGAAGATCCCGACAGCGCGTCCCTCCCAGATCGGAGCCGTCACTATGTACCGCGGCCATACGAGAGCCTTGGGGCCGAGGAACTGCATGATGCTCACTGCTGCCGAGTACGCTGCCAGCACTGCGATGATCCACAGCAGTGCTCGAATCGCCGACACCCGCACGAAGACGTATCTGCCCACGAGATACGCAGTGAAGGGGATCAGGACACCGGTCAGAACGAAGCGCACGACGGACAGCGACGCCCCGGTCACGGGAACGGTCGCAAGGTATCGGTGCGTCGCGAGCATCGAACCGATGTTCCATACCACGTACAGCGCCATCGCTGCCTCGACTGCGCCGACGCGCGCGTCGGCTGCTGATGTGGTGTACATCCAGATCCCAAGTGCGGCAATCACCCCCGCATAGGCAAGTACGAACGGATCCACCGGCAGGATCGGCGGCAGCGCCACCCGGAGAAACGTCGTCAACAGGAGCAGGAACAGCGCGACGACGGGCGAGCGGAGACCGGCGGCAACCATCGCGCCTGCAATTGCCGCGAGGAGCAGCAGCACTGGGAACTTCGCTGGAAACCCGGTCGCGACAGCAGCGATCGCGAGGACTGTCGCCGTCGCAGCCGCGATCAGGACGAGGTGGACGGCTGTGAAGGATCGGGGCAGCAGACGCTCGGTCGACGCCGGTCCGCGGGTGGCCGGGTGCGCTGCCGTCGTCATGGGCGCATTCCTGGAGTCGGCGCAGGGGTACGGCCGAGGTCGTGGTGATTGTGCACAGCAGCGGACCAGGAGATCTCTTCCGCAGGCGGGTACGGCGCAGAAGTATCGCCGCGCGGATCCACGACGACCGCTCCGAGGAGGTGGGCGTCCACCTGAGTGAGCAATCGGACGGCCTCTGCCGCGTCTGGCTGGCGTGCGCGGCGCCGGTCGAGTACCAGGACAGTTTTCTGTGCCGCCGCGCAGAAGATCTGAGCGTCGGCGTCCTCGGTGACCGGCGCGAGGTCGAACAGTACGACGTCGGCTTCACCGCGGAGCTGCTGCAGCAGTGCCTCGAGCCGTTTGCCGGACAGCGGCACGGACTCACCGGTCGTATCCCGCACGCTCAGTACCCGGAGTCCATCGCCGGGTGCCTCTGCACCGGCGCCGGCAACGGTCGACGACGTCACGTTCTGAGGAATCACGACGACACGGACGCCGGATCGACTCCAGCGTCGGGCCACCTGGCGAGCGACTTGTCCTGTCACCTCGCCTCCGGTCGGCGACGTCAGGGCGACGGTGCGGAGCCCGCGAACCTCGCCGGCGGCGAGGGTGTTCACGAGGTTGTGGAACGCGAGCTGACGTGCTCGATCCGCCGAGGTCGAACCGCCGGCCGGGACGACCCCGAGCGACTCGATACCGAGGCGCTCCCGAACATCCTGGGTGGTGCTGATCCGCCGCATGACGGAATCGAGTGCGAGCGCCACGAGTACTCCGAGCACCATTCCCCCCAGTAGACCGAGTGCCACGTTCCGGAAGAGGGATGGCGAGTCCTCCGAGACGCCGGCATTCAGCTGCAGATCCTGGATCTGGTTGGTCGCGTCGAGTTCGAGCTCGCTGATCTGCGCCTGCAGCTGAGCGAGCGCCACGTTGTCGGCGATTCCCGGCCGTGATCGCTCTTCGTCGAGTCGCTGGCGCAACTCCTCGAGGGATCCTTCCCGCCCCCGGTCGCGCACGGAGTTGACATCGTCACGAAACGTTCCGGCCATGATGCGGGCCGCCTCTGCAGCGGTCTCCGCGTCTCCCGCCGTAGCCTCGACGAACAGGATCGGTCCGGCCGCCGCAGTGCGAGCGGAGAAGGACGTGTCTGCGGGAAGGCTCCCGACGACTCGCAATTGCTCCTGATACGAGGAGTCGTTGAACAGATCCACGTAGCCCTGCACGAGAACCGCGTCCTGTTCCGGCGCGCGATTCTGGGACGACACGATCAAGGCCGAACGGCCCGTGTACTCCGTAGCACTCTGCCCTGTCGTCCACACTGCTCCCCCCACGGCCAGCAGCGTCGCCAGCACCACGATGGGCCAGTAGCGGGCGAGGTGGCGAATCCGATCATTGAGTGTGCTGTCCACAGCCCCTCCGCAGCACCGGGGAGCGCTTCGACGCTCCGAGTTCATGAAGGCCATTCCCGACTCGAGTAAGAATCTACCCGATAAAACCAACTTGGAGTATCTTTATAAGTCAAATACGGGTCGTAAGTTTGCAGGGGCGGTACGTCGGGGCGAGAGGAGCAGATGTGGACCCTCCACGGACAGCGATCACGATCGTGATCGCCGCCTGCCGATTCCACCTGAGGTCGATGCGGCACCTTGCCCACCCTCGTCGGATCCGGCAGAAGCGACTGTTCCTCGGGCCGGTCCGGGTAGCCGGGCACACTGTGACGTTGCGTAGTCCACGCTTGGGCGACGCAACGGCTTGGAGAGAGATCCGCCTTCGGGACCAGCGGCTCATCGAGCCCTACTGGCTGACCGCCACGGACGACTGGGACCGCCGCCATACCGTCACCGTGTGGGTGGGCGAGTGTCTCGCACGCCGCCGGGCCGAACGGTCCGGCACTGCTCTACCCCTGGTGGTCGAGATCGACGGAAGATTCGCGGGGCAGTGCAATTTCGAATGTATCGATCCCGCGGCCCTGACCGCTCAGACGAGCGTCTGGATCGACTCTCGATTCGCCCGCGCGGGTATCGGCCTCGCAGTCGGCGGCTTGGCGATGAGTTACCTCTTCGGCACTCTCGGGCTGCGCCGGATCTCGGCTGCCATCTGCACGGAGAATGTGGCGGCAGCACGTACGGTGCAGCTTCTCGGGTGCCGACGCGAGGGCACCATGTCCAGCTATCTCGACGTCGGCGGACTGCGCCGAGATCACGACCTCTGGGCGATCACGTCGGAGATGTGGCAGCAACAGCAACTGCTCCGCGCGCAACTCGAGCAGGTCGCAGCGTCGGACACACCCGTGGTGGCGGACACACACGAGGCCGGCACACATGAGGCCGAAACCGCACGTATGCGCCGTCCCGGATGAGAAGACACCGAACGGCTCGCGCCGGACCAGGCCCGTTTACCGACCGGGTCCCTAGGTCAGGCTGTAGGTCAGGTACTGCTGCAGGTCGGGTACTGCTCTAGGCCAGGCTCCTGTAGGGCGGGAATCGCCTGTAGTGCAGGGAAACTGCACCCATGCCGATGGGCCGGGAGCGGCCTCGCGCATTCAGGTTCGGAGCCTTCAGGTTCGGATGGGCCCTTGCGGGATTACCTGCGCTCGCGATATTCCCTGCGCTCTCGGTACACCTGTACTCGTGCACTCGGCCGCGAATCAAACGCTCGACTGCCGATCGAGCATGGACTGTGCGGATGCACCGGAAGTCCGTTCGACCAGACCGAACATCCGCTCGTAGGCTTCACGACTTGCCGCGACCTGAGCCCGCGCCCGCTCCCGTAGTACCGGACGTAGTTGCGGAGCCGCGTCCCACAGTTCCCGGATCGACTTGGAAAGCCGGTCGTCGAGGTCGTGGGCATCGAGGTGAATCAACTCGAGACCGCCGCCGAACATCGCCCTCAACCCACCTAGCTTACCGTCGTAGTACTTCGACGACGACAGGCCGACAACCGGAATACCTTGAGACAGAGCAAAAACAGCCACATGGTACGCGCCGGTGACCAGAACCCGGCACCGTCCGACTGCAGCAGCGAGATCTCGGGCACGTGCGTAGCGATCCAGGGGCGCGGCCACCGACGGATAACCCTCGAGCAGCGGCAGCGTCGATCGGCGGTCCTCCGACTCGCACTCCGAAACGATCAGTGGCACGAGTGTGGCACCGACCCCGAGAGCGAACTCCTGCACGGACCGGCGCACACTCGTCCGAGCCTGAGCCCCCACGGGCGAATAGTCTGCAATACGCAGACAAACGCCGAGATCGGAGCCCATCTCAGGCCGGCCGGCGTCATATCCGAGCTCCACGGCGTCGTCTCCGGTAATGTATATCCGCTCGTTCGGTACTCCCATCCTCGCCAGCAGGTCCGGACCGCACACATCCTCCCGCAACGCGATGACATCGACCCGCGGCAGCACCTTCGCGGCCCGAGCGAAGAGAACCGGATCGTCGATCGGGCCGATCCCCTGACCTAGCGCGGCGGTGGGAATCCCCTTTTCACAGGCATATTCGAGCAGATCCAGGGTGCGCGTCGCCTGGTATGTGTCGACGTCAGCGAGGTAGCCTCCGCCCATCGCAACGATCAGCGACGCTGTCTTCGCCGCCTCCGGAATACGAGCACCGCGATTCACCGTGTTCCTGTCACGGTCGTGGCTGCGCCACTCTTTCATCCGTGTCAGCGGATGACGCACCGAGTCGGGCAGTTTGCGCAATTGCCGCCTCGGGGGATTGGTCAGGGACCACCACACTTCCGAGACTCGTCCGACAACCGCAGGTCCCAACCGTGCCGGCAGCTGAGAAGACCGTCCCAGCCTCGACCAGTGGGCTCCACGCCGGTACCCGACCGGCTCGGCAGCGGGCTCGAATGCTCGTAGCAGACCGGGTGCGTAGGTCAGGACGCCGATGCGGGCGTCGGGCCAGCGCGCCCGGATCCGGCGCACGGTGACATCGAGTAACGCCAGGTCACCTTTGTTGTTGAGCCAGTATTCGCCGTTGTCGATCAGGACCCGGATGGGAGGCTCCCCACCGGCAGACAGACCGAGCGGAATCTTCACCATCCGCAAACTCCCATCGGATCGAGCACAGTTCGATCGCGGCGTCGTCCTACTCGACGGCTGTTCGTTCCATCGGGTAGAAATGTTCAGGGCGGAGGGTCGTTACCGTTTACGATACCGCACAAGGCCTACCGATTGAACCCCGAAGTTGTTGGGGAACACCGGAGAAGGTTGCGATCGCGCGTACTCCTACCGAGAATGATGACGCTGTCTCATACCTGTGTACCCTCGGAGCCTCCCACTTCCTCTCGTGTCCGCCCCTCGCTCCAGGCGTCGTCGTCGAAGGGAGCCGACAGTGCCGCACTCTTCTCCACCCTCGTTCGTCCGATCCACGAAACTCCAGGCCCGGCTCCACGAGATCGTGCCCGGCGGTGCGCACACGTATGCCCGGGGCTCCGACCAGTATCCGGAATTCATGGCACCCGTCCTCGAGCGCGGAGCGGGTGCCCGCGTGTGGGACGCCGACGGGAACAGCTACGTCGAGTACGGGATGGGCCTGCGCTCGGTGACGCTCGGGCACGGCTACCGTCCCGTCGTCGACGCCGTCGCCGCCGCGATCGCCGACGGCACCAACTTCAGCCGGCCAACGACCCTCGAACTCGCCGCAGCCGAGGACTTCCTCGCTCTGGTGCCCGGCGCCGACATGGTGAAGTTCGCCAAGAACGGCTCCGACGCCACAACCGCGGCCGTGCGCCTGGCGCGGGCTGTCACCGGCCGCCGGCACGTCGTGGCATGCGACCAGCCGTTCTTTTCCGTCGACGACTGGTTCATCGGCACCACCCCGATGAAGGCGGGAATCCCCGAGGAGGTCACCGAGCACACCCACCGGTTCCGGTACAACGACCTCGACTCGCTCGAACATGCTTTGTCGGCCAGGCCGACCGCATGCGTGATCCTCGAGGCCGCCACCGCCCTCGCCGAGCCCGATCCCGGCTTCCTGCCCGGCGTGCGCCGCCTGTGCGACCGGCACGGTGCCCTGTTGATCTTCGACGAGATGATCACCGGATTCCGCTGGTCCGAGCACGGGGCGCAGGGCGTGTACGGCGTCCGGCCGGACCTGTCGTGCTGGGGCAAGGCGATGGGAAACGGCTTCCCCGTCGCCGCGCTCGCAGGTCGGCGCGAGTTCATGGAACTCGGCGGCCTGCGCACCGACGGTGACCGGGTGTTCCTCCTGTCGACCACGCACGGACCGGAGTCCGGCGGACTGGCAGCCTTCCGTGCGGTGGTGCGTGCCTACGCGACCGAAGACCCCATCGGCCGGATGGAAGCATCCGGTCGCAGGCTTGCCGACGCCGTCAACGCCGCGGCCGCGGATCTCGGCGTGGAGCGCTACGTCCAGGTGGTCGGACGCCCGTCCTGCCTGATCTTCGTCACCCGTGACCCGAATCTGCTGCCCTCGCAGGAATTCCGCACGCTGTTCCTGCAGGAGATGCTCGTCCGGGGTGTGCTCGGACAGTCGTTCGTGATCTCGGCGGCCCATACCGACGCCGACCTCGAGGAGACCGTGGAGGCAGCGCGCGGCGCTCTCGCGGTGTACCGGCGGGCCCTCGACGCGGGCGGGGTCACCGGCTTCCTGCACGGCCGCCCCGTCGCCCCGGCACTGCGTGCCCGTGCGGAGCCGCGTCGGCTCGGAGAAGCGCCGGTCGGGACTCACTTCTCCCAGTAACGCACCCATGCGTCCGCGTCGAGACCGCCGTACGGCACGCCGTCGGCGTGGGCGGCCTTCTCCGTCGCGCGCACCGTCGCGACGAACTGCAGCGTCGCGCTGCGCAGCGCGTCCTCCGCGCCACCGTCGCCGGTGACGTGCACCGTCCGGAGTTCGGGCGGGACGAGATGCGCGGGGAGTCCGGCCCGGGTGGCCCGGGCGATCACCTTGTCGGTCAGGGCCAGCGCCGGCTGTGCCGTCGCGATGCCGTCCAGGCAGGAGGGCCGCGCCTTCTCCGCCGCTTTGGCCACCTCCCACGCTGCCTCCTGCTCGGCCACGTCGATCGGGCCGGTGTGACCGTTGGTCAGGTGCGGGCTGCGCGACGCGAGCTTGGCGACGAGCGTGTCGGCGACGTCGTCGACGGTGAACGGATCGGTGTCGGACTCCTCGGCGATCCGCGAGTGGAACAGCACCTGGAGCAGCAGGTCTCCGAGTTCCTCGCGCAGACCGTGCGGGTCGCCCTCCTCGATCGCGTCCAGCAGCTCGTACGTCTCCTCGAGCAGGTAGCGGCGCAAAGAGTCGTGCGTCTGGGTGACCTCCCAGCCGCCGAATCCCCACAGCCGGTCCATCACGTCCACGGCACGCAGCAGGCGCTCCCCCGGAGCGGGCGGGGCGGCGATCACCCGCTCTCCCCGCCGTACGCGTTCACGCACCGCCTCGTGCTCCGGGTCGACGGCGATCAGTGTCTCGGCCCCGGATCCCACGGTGGCACCGAGGATTTCGCACATCTCTGCCGGAACGTCGTCGGTGCAGTCGAGCGGCCCGGTCAGCAGCGGCACCGCCTCGAGCGGCACCGATCCGGGCCGGTACAGGTCGAGCAGAATCACCGTCACCGCCGTCGCCTCACTTTCCCCGTCGCTGCGCTCGCCCCGGTCGCAATCCCCGTCGCTGCGCTCGCCCCGGTCGCAATCCCCGTCGCTGCGCTCGCCCCGGTCGCAATCCCCGTCGCTGCGCTCGCCCGGTCACACGCTCGCGGCGGTCGGCACACGCACGTCAACCGATCCCTGCGCCTTGCCGTCCAGGGCGAGCAGGAAGTCCGCGATGTACTGCAGCAGCTCGACGTCGCGCACCCGCTCGGAACCCACGCCACCGGTTCGCGGCAACGGCAGCTGCACGATGCCGCTCGTGGCGCGGTACTGCGCCGCCGGATAGAGGCGCTTGAGCCGCATCTGCTTCGAATCCGGCAGGTGCATCGGCGAGATCTTCAACTGGGTGCCGGAGACCGCGACCTCCTCGAGGTCGTACTCGCGGCACAGCAGGCGCAGCTTGGCCACCGACACGAGCCGGCCGACCTCCTCGGGCAGCGGACCGTAGCGGTCGACGAGTTCCTCGACCACCGCGGCGATCGCGTCGTCGTCGTGCGCCGCGGCGAGCTTGCGGTAGGCCTCGAGCCGCAGCCGGTCGGATGTCACGTAGTCCGGCGGGATGTGGGCGTCGACCGGAAGATCCACCCGCACCTCCTTGGCGGCCTCGTCCGTGGCGACGGGACGGCCGTCCGCGGCGGCCCGGAACGCCTCCACCGCCTCGCCGACGAGCCGCACGTACAGATCGAATCCGACGCCGGCGACGTGACCGGACTGCTCCGCGCCCAGAACGTTTCCCGCGCCGCGGATCTCGAGGTCCTTCATGGCCACGGCCATGCCCGCGCCGAGATCGGAGTTCTGGGAGATCGTGGCGAGCCGGTCGTATGCCGTCTCGGTCAGCGGCTTCTCCGGCGGGTACAGGAAGTACGCGTAACCCCGCTCGCGGGAACGACCGACGCGTCCGCGCAGCTGGTGCAACTGCGACAACCCCAGCGAGTCGGCGCGCTCGACGATGAGGGTGTTGGCGTTGGAGATGTCGAGGCCCGTCTCGACGATGGTGGTGCACACCAGGACGTCGTACTGACGCTCCCAGAAGCCCTGCACGGTCTTCTCGAGGGTGTCCTCGTTCATCTGCCCGTGCGCCACCGCGACCCGCGCCTCGGGGACGAGGTCGCGAATCCGCTTGGCGGCCTTGTCGATCGAGCTCACCCGGTTGTGCACGTAGAACACCTGTCCGTCGCGCAGCAGCTCGCGGCGGATGGCGGCGGCGACCTGCTTGTCCGCGTAGCCGCCCACGTAGGTGAGCACCGGGTGCCGCTCCTCGGGTGGGGTGAGGATCGTCGACATCTCCCGGATGCCGGCCATGCTCATCTCCAGGGTGCGCGGAATCGGCGTCGCGGACATGGTCAGCACGTCGACGTGCGTGCGCAGGGCCTTGATGTGCTCCTTGTGCTCGACGCCGAATCGCTGCTCCTCGTCGACGATCACGAGACCGAGGTCCTTCCAGCGCACGCCGGTCTGCAGCAGCCGGTGGGTGCCGACGACGATGTCGACCTCACCGTCGGCGAGGGCGGCGATCGTCTCCTTCGCCTCGGCGGAATCGGTGAAGCGGCTCAAGCCCTTGACGGTGACCGGGAACGACGCCATCCGCTCCGTGAAGGTCTGCAGATGCTGCTGCGCCAGCAGCGTGGTGGGCACCAGCACCGCGACCTGCTTGCCGTCCTGCACGGCCTTGAATGCGGCACGCACCGCGATCTCGGTCTTGCCGTAACCGACGTCGCCGATGACGACGCGATCCATCGGGACCGCCTTCTCCATGTCGGCCTTGACCTCGGAGATGACGGTGAGCTGATCCTGGGTCTCGGTGAACGCGAACGCGTCCTCCATCTCCTTCTGCCACGGGGTGTCCGGCGCGAACGCGTGCCCCGGGGCGGCCTGGCGGGCCGCGTACAGCTGCACCAGCTCCCCCGCGATCTCGCGGACGGCCTTGCGCGCCTTGCGTTTCGTGTTGGCCCAGTCGGAGCCGCCGAGCTTGCTCAAGGCGGGCATCTCGCCGCCGACGTAGCGGGAGAGCTGGTCGAGGGACTCCATCGGCACGAACAGCCGGTCACCCGGCTGCCCGCGTTTGCCCGGCGCGTACTCGATGACCAGGTACTCGCGGCGGGCGCCGCCCACGGTCCGCTCCACCATCTCCACGAACCGGCCGATGCCGTGCTGATCGTGGACCACCATGTCTCCGGCGGTGAGTGCCAGCGGATCCACCTGGTTGCGGCGCTTGACCGGCGTGCGCCGGCCCTCGGCGGCGGTCACCCGGTTGCCCGTGAGATCGGACTCGGTGACGAGCACCAGTCCGGGCACGTCCGCGCCGTCGCCCGGCAGCACCAGGCCGTCGTGCAGCGCGCCGCACAGCACCCCGACCGTGCCGCGAACCGGTTCGGCCCCCGGATCGAGCCGCGCTGCGGGTACGTCGTTCTCCTGAAGCCGCTCGAGCACCCGCTGCCCGGTGCCGGCACCTGCGACGACGATCGCCGCCCGCCCGCCGGTGGTGACGTGCGCGCGCAGGTTCGCGAAGAGCATCGTCAGCAGTTCCTCGGACCCGCGCACCTCCGGCGCCGACTGCACGTCGAGCACGACCTCGGTGTCGGCGCCCGACGCCAGCGGGCTCAGCGTCCACCACGGTCGGCCGGCCGCTTCCGCCGTCTCCCGCACCCCGGTCAGCGGGCGGTATGCGGAGGCGGCCAGGTCCACGCCCTTCATGTTCGCGGTGTCCAGCGGCGCGGCCCCGCCGAGCGAGGCCGCGGTCCACGACGCCTCGAGGAACTCCTGGCCGGTGCGCATCAGGTCCGCCGCGCGGGTGCGGACCTTCTCCGGATCGCACAGCAGCACGTGCGTACCGTCCGGCACGACGTCGGTCAGCAACTGCAGTTCGCCGGTCTGCAGCACCGGCAGCAGCGCCTCCATGCCCTCGACCGGAATGCCGGAGGCCATCTTGTCGAGCATCTCCACCAGGGCCGCGTCGGCAGGGTTGTCCTGGGCGAGGCGCGCCGCGCGTTCCTTGACCTGCTCGGTCAGCAGCAGTTCCCGGCAGGGCGGGGCGATGAGGGTGCTCACCTCGAGTTCGGGGATGGACCGCTGGTCGGCGACGGAGAACGGGCGCAGCTCGGTGACCTCGTCACCCCAGAACTCGACTCGCACCGGGTGGTCCGCGGTCGGCGGGAAGACGTCGAGGATGCCGCCGCGCACCGCGAACTCGCCGCGCTTGCCGACCATGTCGGCACGGGTGTAGGCCAGCTCGACGAGCCGCTCGATCAGCTCGTCGAAGTCGTGCTCCGCGCCGACACGCAGGGTGACGGGCTCGATGTCGCCCAGACCGGGGGCCATCGGCTGCACCAGCGAGCGCACGGTCGCGACGATCACCCGCAACTCGGGTCCGTAGTCGCGGTCCTCGGGGTGCGCGAGCCGGCGCAGCACCTGTAACCGGCGGCCGACGGTGTCGGCGCTGGGCGAGAGCCGCTCGTGCGGCAGCGTCTCCCACGAGGGGAACTGCGCGACGACGTCGCCGAGCATTTCGCGCAGCTCCGCCGTGAGATCGTCCGCCTCACGGCCGGTCGCGGTCACCACGAGCAGCGGCGTCTTCGCGGCGAGCGCGGCAGCGACGAACGGCCGGGCCGCGGGCGGGGCCACCAGGGCCTGTGCGGCGGTCCCGGCGAGGGCGGCCACACGCTCGAGCTGCGCGTCGGCCAGCGCGATCCGCGCCAATCCGGACAGGGGGGTGACGGACACGTCGGACACGGGAAGGGCGCTCCTGGGGTTCGAGAAGAGGACCGTCCGAGTCTATGCGGTGTCCGGTTCGAGCGGCCAGGACCACTGCCGCGGGCGGCACGGCAACACAGCCGCGGGCGGCACGGCAACACAGCCGCGGGCGGCACGGCAACACAGCCGCGGGCGGCACGGCAACACAGCCGCGGGCGGGACGGTTCAGGGCGGGTCCGCTGCCAGTAGGTCGGCGCTGTTGTCGCCGAGCGCTGCGCGCGCCCACGCGGCCAGCCGCGACCGCAGAGCGGCGTCGGCGAGCTCCTCGCCGGGCCCGAGCCATCGCCGTCGCGCCATCTGGTGCAGCACACGCACGGCCCGCCGGGGATCGGCGTCGAGGACGTACGCGACGAAGGCGTCGGGTGTCTGTGGCTCGACCCCGGACCGCTCGAGCGAGCGCGCGAGACCGGCGTCCGTGGTGACGACGACGTCGGCCTGTGCGAACAGCGCCACCGCCGTCAGGTGCGCGTCGCGGGGATCGCTGACGTACGGCACCTCGCGCAGCACCGTGGCGGGCCAGCTCACCCGTGCCTCGGGGAAGGCCGTGTCGAGTTCGGAGAACAGGAAGTCCCGCGCCGGGCGCGACATGTGCGCCGGCAGCCTCCGCTCCACCTCGGCGACGATGCCGTCGCTCCAGTAGGGCCGGTACAGCGCGTCCTCGGCGAGGGCGAGCAGCACGTCGCGCACGCGCGGCGGCGTCAGTGCCGGCGCGTCGAGTACCGCCCGGATCGGCACGATCGTTCCCCCTAGAAGTCGTCGTCGTACAGGCCGTCGCGTCGGCTCAGGTCGGCGACGGCGTCCAGGGCCCGGCTCCGGGCTTCGGCCCTCCGGGCGGCACAGGCGAGGACGTCGGCGCGGCGGATGCGACGGTGCAGGCCGTGGAACCGGGAGGGCAGGGTGCCGTCGTCGACGAGACGGGCCACGTACGCCCGGCCGACACCGAGCACGTCCGCCGCCTGTGCGGTGGTCAGCAGCGCGGGCACCGGGACGATGGTCACCGCGGCGTCGGCTCCGGACTCGTCGAGGGTGCGGGCGAGTGCCACGCAGGCCGCAGCCGCGTCGAAGGGTCCCAGGGTCACGGCGGCGATCGTGTCAGGCGAGGGCGGCCGGCGCAACGATTGCCTCCGGGATCAGACCCGGAGCCGGCGCGAGGCGAACTGCTTGAAGTACTCGGCCTTGGCGGGCGGGACCAGGGCCGGCAGCATCAGTCCCCACGCGTTCTCGAGGTATTCGACGAGGGCCTCACGACAGTCGAGCGCCGCCGCGACCATGCGTACCCCGGTGAGCACCTGCAGGAGGAACAGACCGACCATGTCGGGGTCCACGTCCTCGTTCAGGTCACCTTCGGCCAGGGCGCGCTTCGCGAGGTCGCGCATCGTCGCCAGCCAGGTGTCGAACAGGCGGTCGCCGGTCCCCCGGTAGTCCCCGATCTCCACGGCCAGGCGGAACATCGCCCGGACGACCGGATCGTTCCGGGACAGGTCGACGGTGAGGACGGACAGCTCGATCAGTGTCTCGAGGGCCGGGGTGCGGTCGTTGATGGTCGTCACCGCGGCCTCGGCGAGACGCGCGAAGCCCGCGTCGACGACGCCGCGGGCGAGCTCTTCCTTGGACGCGAAGTGGAAGTACAACGCACCTTTGGTGACGCCGGACTCCTGGATGATCTCGTTGAGGCTGGCGTTCGCGTAGCCGAGGTTCATGAAGATCTCCGCGGCACCGCGGACCACGGATTCGCGGGTGACTTCCGCGCGGACCTGCCGAGCCATTCACGGCCTCCCGGACGGGCTCGTACGCAGGAGACGATCCGGGCGATCGGCGCCGATCGCCGCTCGGTTGATCACCGCGATCACCTGGCATCCCTTCTCGAGTCGGCTGGGCAACGATACCACCTGGTAGAGGGACGATCGGGGGACTGCGCCACCGGCTCAGGAGGTCCCGAGCTGCGGGTCCGCCTCGAGGTGCGTAAGTCCGTTCCAGCACAGGTTCACCAGGTGGGCGGCCACGACCTCCTTCGACGGGCTGCGCTCGTCCAGCCACCAGGTCGCGGCCGTCGCGACCATGCCCACCAGTGCCTGCGCGTAGAGCGGAGCCAGGTCCGGGTCGAAGCCGCGGCGGGAGAAGTCGCCGGCGAGGATGTGCGCCACCTGCCGCACCGCCTCGTTCAGCAGGGACGAGTACGTGCCCTCCTCCGCGGTGACCGGGGAGTCCCGCACGAGGATGCGGAAGCCGTCGGTGCGTTCCTCGACGTAGGTGAGCAGGGCCAGCGCCACCCGCTCGACCCGGACGCGCGAGCGGTTCTGCGTCAGGCTCGCGCTGATCATCGACATCAGGGTCGACATCTCCCGGTCCACGACGACGGCGTACAGCCCCTCCTTGCCACCGAAGTGCTCGTAGACCACCGGCTTGGAGACCTGGGCCCGATGGGCGATCTCCTCGATCGACGCCGCCTCGTAGCCGCGCTCGGCGAAGATCGCCCGGCCGATCTCGATGAGCTGTTCCCGGCGCTGGGTGCCCGTCATCCGGACCCGCGGGCTGCGGTCGGCGTGGTTCTGCGACGGTTTCGACACGTAGTACATCCTTTCCGGCACCCGGCCGGACCCCGGGGCCACCGGAAAACCCCGGGGACGACGCGCGGCGGGTTGCGCTCAGCCTATCCGGGACGACGACGCGCCCGGCCCCGCGTTCGACTCCGGGCGTGGCGGCATGCGAGGATCACAGACGCATGACCGGGGCGTCGGCGCCGGGAATGCGGCAGTCCGCCGTGGTGTAATCGGCAGCACCTCTGATTTTGGTTCAGATAGTTCAGGTTCGAGTCCTGGCGGCGGAGCAGGGCAGTCGGGGCCCGTGAGCTCCCCTGCCGGTGCCGAACCTGCGCATGTCGAACGTCGAGGGAGCTTCATGCAAGTGCAGACCGCAGTTGTCGTCCTGGCGGCCGGAGCGGGTACGCGAATGCGGTCCAAGACCCCGAAGGTGCTGCACACCCTCGGGGGCCGCACGATGCTCGCCCATTCGCTGCACGCGGCCGCGGAGCTGGACCCGGACCACCTCGTGGTGGTCGTCGGGCACGAGCGCGAGCGGGTGTCCGCCGCGACCGCCGACATCGCCGAGACGCTCGACCGCAAGGTGTCGATCGCGGTCCAGGACCGGCAGCTCGGCACCGGGCATGCGGTGCAGTGCGGGCTCGACGCCCTGCCCGGCGACTTCTCCGGCGTGGTCGTCGTCACCAACGCCGACGTCCCGCTGCTCGACGGCCACACCCTCGAGGCGCTCGAAGCCGAGCACCTCGCCGAGCCGATGCAGTCCGCGGTGACCGTCCTGACGTTCCTCGCCGACGATCCCACCGGGTACGGCCGCATCGTCCGGAACGGCCACGGCGAGATCCGCGAGATCGTCGAGGAGGCCGACGCCGACGCCGAACAGGCCGCCATCGACGAGGTCAACGCCGGCATCTACGCCTTCGACGCCGAGTTCCTCCGCGGCGCACTGACCCGGCTGCGGGCCCACAACGCCCAGGGCGAGCTGTACCTGACGGACGTGGTCACGATCGCGCGGCAGGACGGCCGGGCGGTGTTCGCCGCCCAGCTCGCCGACGCGACGAAGGTCGCGGGCGCGAACGACCGGGTGCAGCTCGCCGCGCTCGCGGCGCAGCTGAACCGGCGCACCCTCGAGCACTGGATGCGCGCGGGCGTGACCGTCGTCGACCCGGCCAGCACCTGGGTGGACGTGGACGTCGTCCTCGCCCGGGACGTGACCCTGCTCCCCGGGGTGCAGCTGCACGGCCGGACCGTGGTCGGCGAGGACGCGGTGATCGGCCCGGACACCACGCTGACGAACGTGCGGGTCGGTGCCGGAGCGTCGGTGGTGCGCACCCACGGTTCGGACTCCGTGATCGGCGAGGGGGCGACCGTCGGTCCGTTCGCCTACCTGCGTCCGGGCACCGACCTCGGCGAATCCGGCAAGATCGGCACCTTCGTGGAGACGAAGAACGCCGAGATCGGGCCGCATTCGAAGGTGCCGCACCTGACCTACGTCGGCGACGCCACCATCGGCGAGCACTCGAACATCGGGGCTTCGAGCGTGTTCGTCAACTACGACGGCGTGCACAAGTCGCACACGGTCGTCGGATCCCACGTCCGGACCGGATCGGACACCATGTTCGTGGCGCCCGTGACGGTCGGCGACGGCGCCTACACCGGCGCCGGCACGGTCCTGCGCCGCAACGTTCCACCGGGGGCGCTTGCGGTGTCGGGTGCGCCACAGCGCAATATTGAAGGCTGGGTCCAGCGGAACCGCCCCGGGACCCCCGCGGCCGAGGCAGCGACTGCAGCACGGCAGCAGCAAGAGATCGAACGGCAAAAGGACGGCCAGGACCAGTGACCTCCAATTGGATCGACAACCAGAAGAACTTGATGCTCTTCTCCGGCCGGGCCCACCCCGAGCTGGCGGAGCAGGTGGCGAAGGAGCTCGACGTCCAGGTCACCCCGCAGACCGCGCGGGACTTCGCCAACGGCGAGATCTTCGTGCGGTTCGAGGAGTCCGTCCGCGGCTCCGACGCGTTCGTGCTGCAGAGTCACCCGTTCCCGCTCAACCAGTGGGTGATGGAACAGCTCATCATGATCGACGCGCTCAAGCGAGGATCGGCCAAGCGCATCACCGCCGTTCTGCCGTTCTACCCCTATGCCCGCCAGGACAAGAAGCACCGCGGCCGTGAGCCCATCTCCGCTCGCCTGATCGCCGATCTGCTCAAGACCGCCGGCGCGGACCGCATCATCACCGTCGACCTGCACACCGACCAGATCCAGGGCTTCTTCGACGGCCCCGTCGACCACATGCACGCCCAGGGCCAGCTCGCCGAGTACATCCGCGACAAGTACGGCGTCGAGAACATCGCCGTGGTCTCCCCCGACTCCGGTCGCGTCCGCGTCGCCGAGAAGTGGGCCGACACCCTCGGCGGTGCCCCGCTGGCGTTCATCCACAAGACCCGCGACCCGCTCGTGCCGAACCAGGTCAAGTCCAACCGTGTCGTCGGCGAGGTCGAGGGCCGCACCTGCATCCTCATCGACGACATGATCGACACCGGCGGCACGATCGCCGGCGCCGTGAAGATCCTGAAGGAGGCCGGCGCGGGCGACGTCGTCATCGCCGCCACCCACGGTGTGCTCTCGCATCCGGCCTCCGAGCGCCTGGCGTCGTGCGGCGCCAAGGAGGTCATCGTCACCAACACGCTGCCGATCGACGACGAGAAGCGTTTCCCGACGCTCACCGTCCTGTCGATCGCACCGCTGCTCGCGCGCACCATCCAGGAGGTGTTCGAGAACGGCTCGGTGACGTCGCTGTTCAACGGTTCCGCGTAGCCGCGGGAGGCGGTGTACTTTCGGACCGTCACCGGACCGAAAGGACACCCGGCATGTTCACCGGCTTCCCCGTTGCCGCCCTCGACTTCTACGAGGATCTCGAGGCGGACAACAGCAAGCCGTTCTGGGCCGCGCACAAGGCCGTCTACGACGACTGCGTGCGCGGCCCGATGCTTGCGCTGCTCGCGGAGCTCGAACCGGAGTTCGGAGCGGGCAAGGCGTTCCGCCCGCACCGCGACGTGCGCTTCAGCACGGACAAGTCGCCGTACAAGACCCATCAGGGCGGCTTCGTGCAGACCGGGCCCGGCGTCGGCTTCTACGTGCAGATCGACGCGGCCGGGCTGCGGGTCGCCGGCGGCTTCTACCGGGGCTCGTCCGACCAGGTCGCCGCATACCGTGCCGCCGTGGACGATTCGCGCCGCGGACCGCGACTCGAACCGCTCGTCCGGCGGCTGCACCGGGCCGGGTACGAGATCGGTGGCGAACGGCTGAAGACCCGTCCGCGCGGTGTCGCCGAGGACCACCCCCGACTCGACCTGCTGCGGCACAAGTCCCTCACCGCCGCGCGGGCACACCCCTCGCCCGAGTGGATCGACACCCCGCGCACCCTCGACGAGGTGCGCTCCGCCTGGCGCGACGTCCGGCCCCTCGTGGAGTGGCTGACCGCCGCCACCGCCACCTGAAAAGCGTTCGCATCGCGGACGATCCGGGGGTTTCGGTGCCGTACCGATCGGTACGGAAAGTGCTGTGGCACAAGAGTTTGCCGCCCGTACACCTGCCGTCGGCATGATCTTCGTCACGCCGACACCTTCAGTCGCAGGTCGCGCCGGACCCACCCGAGCGGACCCCACCGGTCTTCACTTAAGGTGGCTCCTCGTGATCGACGCGCGAACCCTCGAGGCCCCCACCGAAAACGCGAAACTCGAGACCGTCCGACGGTGGAAACCCGGAGCCTGCGTCTGGTGCGGCGACACCGAGTCCGTCGAGCCGTTCCGTAACGAACCCCGTTGCGGCACTTGCCGCACGCACGAATCCATCATCGACGAGGCCCGCAAGTTCGTCGGCATGTACGGTCTGCGCCCCATCGGCGGCACACTGCAGTCGGACGACGAGGAGGAGTACGAGCACCGCAAGGCCGCCCGCGACTCGCGCCGCGTCCTCAACGACATCCGGCTCGCCGAACAACCCGATCCCGCCCTCGTGCGCAAGGCTCTGCGTCCCCGCGCCGCCGCCGTCGTCGCCGAGACCGTGCGCCGGCCCGCCACCCCGCGCACGCCCTCGGTGCGCCCGTCGCAGCGCGCCGCCGAACCGGCGCCGGTACGCACCGGCGGCGTCGACGTCGACGAGATCCAGAACCGCGCCCTCGCGCTGCTCGATCAGCTCTCCGCGATCGATGCGCAGCTCGCGCTCGTCGCCGAGCAGTCCGGCCTCGCCGCCCGCGCCCGCCGCGGCGACCTCGAGAAGCAGAAGGCCACCATCCTGCGCACCCTGGCCGCCCTGGAGAAGGCGCGGCTCAGCGCGACGAGGTAGGAGCTCTCGCCCCCAGGGGAGGTTGTCGCGGCACCGTCCGGTGCCGCAGTCGACAACCTCCCCTCGTCGTCTGTAACGCCTGGTCGGACTACGCAAACCGGACATCCCTCTCCTCGGTCCGGAAGAGACCGGGTAGTCTGCCCGTGCCGAGGGGTCTGTCGGGGACACCGGGGACAACGGTGGAGACCGCACATGCCGGCGTGCGTCGACAGACCGAGCGAGAGGAGTTGCCGTGAGTGTCCCCGGCGCCGTCCGTACCGGGGTACCGACGTGGCGGACGCTGGCCACCGCCGTGCCCCGCGCCCGCCTGTTCGACATGCTCGACCGCGGGTCCGCGCTCACGGTGGTCCACGCACCGGGCGGATTCGGCAAGAGCACGCTCCTGGCCACGTGGCTGCACCGGGGCGGCGCACCCGAACGCGACATCGCGTGGGTGCCGGTGGCGGACGACGCGGCACCGGACCGCATCTGGTCCGACGTCTGCACGGTGCTGGGCGAACACGTCGCGCCCGGTGACCCGGCCGAACAGCTCGCCGAGGTCCTCCGATCCCGCCCGGCGCCGTCCCTGCTCGTCCTGGACGGGCTCCCCGCCACCGCGCTCGACGACCTGCTGCCGGCGATCCGGCACCTGCTCGACCGCTGCCCGTCCGTCGACGTCGCCGTCTGCGTACGGGGCAGCGCCGCATCGGCGGCCGTAGCCACGGCCGGCGTGGACTGCACGTTCGTCTCCGCCCACGATCTGCGGTTCACGCCGCGCGAGACCGCGGAGTTCTTCCGCGCCGCCGGGGTGGAGCTCGCGGCCGACGAGTACGGCGACCTCTGCCGCGCGCTGGGCGGGTTGCCGCAGTTGATCTCGGGTGCGCTGAACGTCGCGCGGCTGCACCGGGGCGCACCGGTCGACCAGGAGGGCCGGCCGTCGCCCGAACTGGCCGTCGCCATCGCCGGGTCCGCATCGGTTCTGCTCGACACGCTGACCGCCGAGGAGCGCGCGTTCGCGCTGCGCGTGGTCGCCGCCCGTGCTCTCGACGCGGAACTCGCCGCCGAGCTCACCGGCCGGTCGGACGCGGCCGGACTTCTCGACCGGCTCGAAGCGCGGGGCCTGCTCGTCGTCGACGAGGCAGCCGAGACCCGGACGTGGGCGTGGCCGTCGGCCCTGCGGCTCGCGGTGCTCGACCAGGCCCGGCAGGAGGAACCCGGGCGGGTCGACGAGCTGATGACCGTGCTCGCGCGCCGCCATCGGGACGCGGGCCGGCCGGCGCCGGCCGCGACGTATGCGGCCGAGGCCCGCAACTGGGCGATGGCCGCGGGCATCGTCGAACGCAGCTGGGGCCAGATGGTCGCCGAGCATCTCGAGGAACTCATTCTCGTGCTGCGGACGATTCCCGAGGACTTTCTGCAGGACTACCCGGCCGTGCTCGCCGGGCGGGCACTGTTCGTGCAGATGCTCGCCGACCATCCCATCCTGCGGGCCTCGCTCCCCGGCGAGCCCGACGAACTGCACGCACTCGGCGCCGGGCCGGACGCCGCGAACGTCCTGCACCTGGCGACCGTGCAGTCGCTCGCGCTGCGGGTCGCCGGCGACTACGTCCAGGGTGCCGCGTGCACGCGGCGGCTCGAACCCCTGGTGCAGAGCATGCTCGCGCACCAGCCGGACAACATCACCCCGCAGTTGCCGCTGCTGCGCGTCCAGTGGGCGATCACCTTCCAGCTCGCCGCGGATCTCGCCGAATCCAACCGGCAGTTCGAATCGGCCTACCGGGGCGGCGTCGCCGCGGGCACCCCGTACATCGTCCAGAACGCCGCCGGCAGTTCGGCGCTGAACTGGGCACTGGTCGGCGACGTGCCGCGTGCCCGCCGGTGGCTCGCCCGGGAGGCGACGGCGGAACCGTCCGACGGGCTCTTCGGCGAACTCGTCAAGGTCGGCGGCCGGGTCGCCACTGCCCTGACCCATCTCGACGCCCTCGACGTCGACGCGGCCGAGGCGATGATCGACCTGCTCGGCGCGCCCAGCGACCGGGAGGAGCTGTGGGGATTCGTCGCCTACGCCCACGCCCAGCACGCGCTGCTCACCGTCGAGGCGTACGCGGGTCTGACGTGGTTGCACCACACCGTCGCCGGCCACGCCCATCGGCACGGCGACGGCGCGTTCTCCCGAACGCTGCTCACCGCGACGGAGATCGACCTGCACCTGGCTCTCGGCAACGGCAACCTGGCGCGCGCCGTGGCAGATCTCGAGCCCCGGCACCACCCGATCCTCGTCGTGCCGGACGCTCGGGTGGATCTGCTCGGCGGGAATCCCGGCCGGGCCGTCAAGAAGCTCGCGCGGGTGTCCTGGCCGGACTGCGGCTTCCCGCGGGCCCACCTCGAGGCGCTGCTGCTCGAGGCCGCCGCCCAGCTCGACCTGGGCAATCCGGGGGCCGCGGCCGTGTGCTGGGAGCGCGCCTGCGCCCTGGGGCAGGCGCTGGGCAATCGGCGCGCGTTCACCACCGTGCCGGACCGGCACCGGCGCGAACTCGAAGAGCGCAGCGGGATTGCGGTGCCCGGCGGTCCCGTCGGGGCGGTGTTCCCGGACGAGGTCGCACGGGTCGAGCTGTCCCCGCGGGAGAGGGAGGTGCTCGCGCTACTGGCCGAGGGATGCCCGCAGAGCGAGATCGCCCGCCTCCTGTTCGTCTCTCCGAACACGGTCAAGACGCAGCTGCGCAGCATCTATCGCAAGCTCGGGGTTCACACACGGGTCGAGGCGATCACCCGCGCGCGCGAGCTGCGGCTGCTGCCCGTCACCAGCGATCTCTAGCCCCGCCCCCACGGGCGGTAGGTCTCGCCGCCGCCCGCCCGACCCGAGCGGAGGTATCGCTCACCCGCTCGGACCGACGCAACGGCACAGGCGCTCGGCTCCGGGGAAGGTCAGGCCGGCTTGTGGGCGAGCACCCGGAACACGATGCCCATCCGCCCGGTGCGGTGCACGTCGTCGACGACGAACCCGGCCTCGGTGAGATAGGGCGCCGGGTCGCGGAGCAGGTGGTCGGCGCCGAAGCGGATGCTGAGCGGCTCGATGCCCCGCTGCAGGGCACGCAGCACCCGGTTCGTCGACGGCCCGTGCTCGGCGAGCACGATCCGGCCCCCGGGGACGAGCACGCGGTACGCCTGGGCCGCGGCGCGGGCCGGGTCGGGCACGGTGCAGAACGTGAAGGTCGAGAGCACGGTGTCCGCGCTCGCGTCGGGCAGGTCGAGGGCCTGCACGTCGCCCTCGCGCAGTTCGACGCGCGGGTCGGCGGCGGCCTTCGTCCGGGCGAGGTCGAGCATCCTCGGCGAGATGTCGACGCCGACGACGTGTTCGACCTCGGGTCCGTAGAGCGGCAGGTTGAGGCCCGTGCCGACGGCGAGTTCGACGACGCGGCCGCGCGCCTGCGCGGCCGCCCAGTGCCGGGCGGGGCCGAGTATCAACCGCTCGACCAGGCTCATGCCGCGGTCGTAGTTCTTCGACATCTCGTCGAAGATCCGCGAGACGCGGGCGTTCTCGTTCTCGACCTGCTCCGAATCGGTCACTGTGTCTCCTCACCGAAGTGTCACCGCCGACGGTACCGGCGTACCGTCCCGGCTGTGACCGAACCGATCCCGGAACAGCGCCGCGTCCTGACCGTACTGGTGGCCGCGCAGATTCTCAGCGGCGCGGGCCTGGCGGCCGGCGTGACCGTCGGCGCGCTCCTCGCGCAGGACATGCTGGGCAGCACGAGTCTCGCCGGGGTGCCCAGCGCCCTGTTCACGATCGGGTCGGCGGCGGCGGCCGTCGCCGTGGGGCGGATCTCGCAGCGCGCCGGGCGCCGTGGCGGGCTGACGTTCGGGTACGCCACCGGCGCGCTCGGCAGCGCGGGTGTGGTGGCCGCCGCGGCGCTCGACACCGCGGTGCTGCTGTTCGCGGCCCTGTTCGTCTACGGAGCGGGCACCGCGACGAGCCTGCAGGCGCGCTACGCCGGCGCCGACCTGGCCGCTCCGGAGCGCCGGGGGCGCGCGGTGAGCACGGTGCTGCTGGCGACGACGCTCGGGGCGGTGGTCGGCCCGAACCTGACCGCCGTCATGGGCGACGCCGCCGAATCCTGGGGCATTCCCCGGCTGTCCGGGCCGTTCGTGCTCTCCGGCGTCGCCTACGGGCTCGCCGCGGTCGTCCTGTGGGTCCTGCTGCGTCCGGATCCGCTCCTGCTCGCCCGCAGCCGCGCGGCGGCCGCGGAGCCGGCGCCGGACGGCGAGCGGCCGGCCGTGGCCCGGCAGTGGTCGCCCGCGGTGACCGCCGGGGTGGTGGTGATGATCGTGACACAGCTCGTGATGGTGGCGGTGATGACGATGACGCCGATCCACATGCGCGACCACGGGCACGACGTCGGGGCGACGGGCGTGGTCATCGCGATCCACGTCGCGGCGATGTTCCTGCCGTCCCCGATCGCGGGGATGCTCGTGGACCGGGTCGGGCCCTACCGGGTCGCGGCCGCCGCGGGACTCGTCCTGCTGGCCTCCGGGGTGTCGGCGGCGCTGGCCCCGCCGCATTCGGTGCCCGCCCTCGCGTTCGCGCTGGGCCTGCTCGGTTTCGGGTGGAGCCTGGGCCTGGTGAGCGGCACCGCGCTCGTCACCGATGCGGTGCCGCTCGAGTCCCGCGCGGCCACGCAAGGCACCGCGGACCTGTTCGTCGCGCTGGCGGGGGCGGGCGGCGGTCTGGGTTCGGGTCTGGTCGTCGCGGCGGCGGGGTTCCCGGCGCTGGCGCTGACCGGTGCGGCGGTGTCGCTGGTGATCCTTCCGGTCCTCGCGCGACGGTCCGCCGCGCAGCCCGCCCTCCGCTAGCGGGTCAGGCCGGCACCGCGACCGCTCGTCGCGCCACCCGCAGATCCACCAGCCACACCAGGGCGGTCGCGGCGGCCGCCGCGACACCGAACAGGCACACCCCGGTCCAGCCGGCGCTCGTCCACGCGAGCGCGCCGAGCGCCGAACCGGCCGCGGCACCGATGAAGTACGTCGTCATGTACACCGCGTTGATGCGGGAGCGGGCCGCGGGCGCCAGCGCGTAGACGATGCTCTGGTTGCTGATGTGGACGGCCTGCAGTGCCAGGTCGACCGCGACCATCCCGATCAGGAACCACGCCAGCGAGTGCGCTCCGGCCGCCAGCGCGGCCCAGGACACGACGAGCACCGCCGCGCCGGCGCCGGAGGCGAGCTGCGCGAGGCCACGGTCGGCGAGGCGGCCGGTGAGGTTGGCCATCACCGCGCCGGCGACCCCGGCCAGGCCCACCAGCCCGATCTGCACCTCGTCGAATCCGTAGGGTTCGCCGGACAGCAGGAACGCCATCGTGGAGAACAGGGCGCTCACGGATGCGAAGGACAGGACGCCGAGCACCGACCGGGTCCGCAGCCGCGGCTGGGTGCGCACGAGGGTGCCGAGCGAACGCAGGGTGGTCCCGTAGCCGATGCGCTCGGCAGGGCGCGACGTCGGCAGCGCTCGCCACAGGGCGAGCGCGACGAGGACCATCACGGCGGCGCTCACCCGGTAGACGGTGGCCCACCCGCCGAGGCCGGCGAGCAGCCCGGCGACGCTGCGGGCGAGCAGGATGCCGAGCACCAGGCCGCTCATCACCGTCCCGACGGCCTGCCCACTGCGCTCCGGTTCGGCCAGGGTGGCGGCGAACGGCACCAGCACCTGCGCGGCCACCGAGAACAATCCCGCGATCGCCGTGCCGACGGCCAGCACCGCGATGGTCGGAGCGAAACCGCTCAGCGCCTGGCCGGCCGCGGCGGCGAGCATGAGCCCCACCGTGAGGCGGCGCTTGTCGAACATGTCGCCGAGCGGCACCAGGAACAGCAGCCCGAGGCCGTAGGAGACCTGGGCGACGGTGACGGTGGCCGCGGCGGCGGAGTGGGAGGTGCCCAGGGCGACGGCGATCGAGTCGAGCAGCGGCTGGTTGAAGTAGTTGCCGCCCACGCACAGGCCGGTGGCCGCCGCCATCAACAGCAGGACGGGGGTGGTCAGCACGGGTCGCGGGGACGTCACGTCTGCCAGCCTCGCGCGGCCGGGACCGCGCTGTCCAACCGGCGTCGCGTCGGCGGCCGGGACCGCGCGGGTCAGCTGCGGCTCGCGCCGATCAGCGCGAACCGGCCGTCGGGATCGATCCACTCGCGCCGTACGACGAACCCGGCCTCGGTCAGTTCGCGGCCCATGCCGTCGAGCCGGAACTTGGCGGAGATCTCGGTGCGCAGATGCTCGCCCTCCTCGAACGCGATCTCGAGGTCGAGGCCGGGAATCCGGACCGTCATGGGCTCGGTGGCCTCGAGTCGCATCTCGATCCACTCGTTGATCGGGTCCCACACCGCGACGTGCCGGAACTTCCCGGGTTCGAAGTCCGCGCCGAGCCGGGCATTGAGCACGTTCAGCACGTTGCGGTCGAACTCCGCGGTGACCCCGGCGGCGTCGTCGTAGGCCGGCACGAGCACGTCGGGATCGGTGACGAGGCCGATTCCGAGCAGTAGCCACTCCCCCGGCTCGAGCACCGCGGCGAGGTCGGTGAGGAACGCGGCGCGCTCGGTGGGCGCCAGGTTGCCGATGGTGCCGCCGAGGAATGCGATCAGGCGGCGTCCGCCGCCGGGCAGATGCGTGAGCGATCCGGTGAAGTCGCCGACGACGCCCCGCACGGTCAGGTCCGGGTATTCGACGGAGAGCCGGGTCACCGCGGACTGCAGGGCGACCTCGGAGACGTCCTGCGGTACGTACGTATGGATGTACGGTCGCAGCGCGTCGAGCAGGATCTCCGTCTTCTCCGAGGATCCCGATCCGAGCTCGACGAGCATCTCGGGCCGCGCCTCGTCGGCGAGCTCCGACGAATGTTGTTGCAGCAGAGACCGTTCGGTGCGGGTGGGATAGTACTCCGGCAGCCGGGTGATCTGATCGAACAGCTCGCCGCCGCGCTCGTCGTAGAGCCACGTCGGCGAGAGCCACTTCGGCGACGACGTCAGCCCGCGGCGCGCGTCGGCCCGCAGCGACTCGTCGAGTTGCTCCGGCGTCAGGTACACGTCCACCGTCATGAGACGGCCACCTCCATGGGGGACACGATGAGGTGCCCCGGTCGGGCGCTGACCAGGTGCCGGTCCGGCACCTGGCGCCAGCGCGGATCGTCGTCGTACGGTTCCGAGGACACCACGGCGACGTCCTCGTCGACGAGGGTCCACAGCGAGTGGTACCAGGCCGTCGCCCACAGCCCGGAACCGTTGCCCAGCAACAGGTTCAGCCGCGAAGCCGGGGCGACGTCGAGCACGTCGTGCACGAGCCGCATCAACGCCTGCTCGGGCCGCGAGGAACGCAGCCGCGAATACAACAGCAGCCACAGCGCGGCGGCGTCGGTGGGCGACTCGAGCCGCAGCAGTTCGGCCACCGGCAGGCGCTCGGCCAGCGAGACGAGCGACCCGGGCCAGCCGCGGACGACGCCGTTGAGGCTGAACGCCCAGCCGTCGCGGGTGAACGGGGCGCACGCCGAGCGCTCCACCGGCATGCCTTCCGTCGCCGAACGCAGCGACGCCATGACGGCTCCGGCGCTGATATGCGAAAGACCTTCGGCGACAAAGGGATCGGACCAGATGGGGGTGGGGTTCCGATAGCGGCCGAAGCCGTCCGCACCCCACCATGCCACCCCGAACCCGTCGGCGTTGATCGTGCCGCCGCCACGCATGTCCTTCGGCGCCCACGACTGGCGCACCAGCGACCGGGGTCCCTCGGTCACCAGGGAACTCACCGAGCGGACCGGCCCGAGGTATCCCAGGTGTCTACACATCCGGCACGTCCCGCGCGCAGCGGAAGCCGGCGAAGATCTGCCGCCGGATCGGCAGGTCCCAGTTGCGGAAGGTGCCGCGGCAGGCTGCAGGGTCGGTGCCGAAGGAGCCGCCGCGCAGCACCCGGAAGTCGCCCCCGAAGAACACCTCCGAGTACTCCCGGTACGGGAAGGCCGCGAATCCGGGGTACGGCTCGAATCCGGACGCCGTCCATTCCCACACGTCCCCGATCAGCTGGTGCACCCCGAGACGCGACGCACCCGCGGGGTACGCCCCGACGACGGCCGGCTCGAGGTGCCGCTGGCCGAGGTTGGCGTGGGCCTCGGTCGGTTCCTCGTCGCCCCACGGGTAGCGCCGGCTCTGCCCGGTCAGCGGGTCCCAGCGGGCGGCCTTCTCCCACTCGGCCTCGCTGGGCAACCGGCGTCCGGCCCAGCGGGCGAACGCCTCGGCCTCGTGGAAGCACACGTGCACGACGGGCTCGTCGGGGTCGAGCGGCACCGTCACCCCGAACCGGCGGCGCCACCACGTGCCCGCGTCGTCGCGGGTCCAGAACTGGGGAGCCTCGAGTCCCGCCTGCTCGCGGTGCAGCCACCCCTGCGGGCTCCACAGTTCCCGGCGGGCGTAGCCGCCGTCGGCGAGGAACTCGAGATAGCGCCCGTTGGTGACCGGCACGGTGTCGATCGCGAAGGCCGGCACGTACACCCGGTGCGCGGACCGCTCGTTGTCCAACGCCCACGGATCCGTCGACGTCCCCATCTCGAACTCCCCGCCCGGGATCAGCACCTCCGCCGCGGCCGGTGCTTCGGCGCGCCGCGGCGCCGGCGGCGCGTCGAGGACCGGGGGCCCCGCCCGCAGCTGGTGTGTCGCGAGCATCGTCTCCGCGTGCTGCACCTCGTGCTGGACACTCATCGCGAACACGAAACCCTCGCGGGTGAGGTCGGTGTCGAAGCGGCACCGCGCCAGCACGTCCGCCGTGTGCGCGCGGACCTCCGCCGCGTAGTCGCGGGCCGCCCGCGGCCCGAGCAGCGGCAGCGCGGGCCGGTCCGCCCGCGGATGGCGGAAGGCGTCGTAGAGGTCGTCGACGTCCGGGCGCACACCGGCGTGACCGCCGGCCGCCCGGAGCAGCCAGCGTTCCTCCTGGTTGGCGATGTGCGCGAGGTCCCACACGAGGGGACTCATCAGCGGTGAATGCTGGGCCGTGAGTTCCGCGTCGTCGATGTCGGTCAGCGCGAGCACCCGCGCCCGCGCCCGCGCGAGGTCCCGGTCGAGCCGGGCATGCAGACCGCTCACCGATCCTGGACCTCCGGGGTGCGACCGCGGCAGCACCGCTCCGCCGCCGCGTCCAGCGCCGCGGTGAACCGCATGTCCGGCGACGCCTCCGCGGCGAGGGCGAGCAGTCCGACCGCCGCGGCCCGGATCTCGAGATCCGCGAGTCCGAACTCGGCCGCCTCCTGCCAGCGATCCACGACGGGGGCGGCGACGGCCAGGGCCTCGTCCATGACGGCCGGCGAGGTGAGCAGTGCCTCGACCGCGGCGACCGGGACCTGCCACAGGGCCCCCGGCTGCGCGTCGATGTACCGGACCTCGAGGTGCCCGGCGGGACGCACCGGCGGGAACAGGGTGGTCAGGTGGTAGTCCAGGTCGGCGACGGTGGGCCGGCGCCCGATCTCGTCGTCCAGGTCGCCACCCAGCCAGTCCGCGAACGACGCGCCGGGCGGCGCATGCCAGTCCCCGCCGGTCGCGCGCACACACAGCAGCGGCGCGTCCAGCGCCCACGCCGGGTAGCGCGCCGGATCGGGCACGGGGGTGGTGCGGTCGGCGTCCAGCGCCAGCCAGGTGCGCATCCGCTGCGACGCCCAGTTCCCGTCCGGTGCCCCACGCAGCGAAGGCGAACACGCGAACGCGGCCACCAGCGCCGGTCCGACGGCGTGCAGTACCCGCCACCGCCGGGCCAGCTCGTCGTCGTCGGCGCCGGCGTCGACGCTCACCTGGGTGGCGGCGGTGCTGTTCATCATCAGCCGGCCCAGCGGCCCGATCCGATCGAACCGCAGTTCCATCGCGCTGTAGCGGGGAGTGCGCAGCAGCCGCTGCGGTGGGCGCAGCCCGTCGGCCGCCGCGTCGACCAGGTCCACCGACCGGCGCGCCAGCAACGCACCCAGCATGCGGGCGTCGGCGGTGAGACGATCGCAGACCTGCCGCGCCGAGACACACGGCACGCTCGACAGTTCCACCTGCCCACCCGGCTCGAGGGTCACGGCGCTGCCCGACGGCAACGGCCGCGCCGAGGAGCCGGGAGCCAGCTGCCGGGGGGCGTGCGGACCGAGGGCCTCGAGGATGGCCTGCAACTCCGGCCGGGCGCGAGTGCCGTCGGCCCGGGCGGTGAGCCATTCCAGTTCCACGCCGATCAGCCGGGGCGGCCCGAAGCGGAAGCTCACCCGGCGCACGTGCAGCTCGGCGGCGGTTCGTGAGGCGATGCCGGCGTCCGCGCGCGGCACCGCCGGGTCGACTGTGATCACCACTCGGTCCGCCCCTCCCTTGCCTGTGGGCCAGCTCACGGACGAGCCTAACGTCAACCGGCGACAGGAGGCGGCTGAACGCTCACGCCGCGGCCCGGCGCGTCGCCCGGACGACGACACCGGCCGCGAGCACCACGATGCCGGCCACGACCGCACTCGGCGGCAGCGTCAGCACCAGGACGACGCATCCGACGGCGCCGACGACCTGCAGGAACCGGGGGTAGCGCCGGTTCTCGTCCCGCTGGGTGAAGGCGGCCAGATTCGCGACGAGGTAGTACACGAGAACACCGAAGGATGAGAATCCGATCACTCCGCGCAGATCGACGGTCGCGACGAGCACGCACACCGCCGCCGCGACGGCGAGTTCGGCCCGGTACGGCACCGCGAATCGCGGATGCACCGCGGCGAGCGGCCGGGGCAGATCACCCTGCCGCGCCATCGCGAGCGCGGTGCGGCCGACGCCTGTGACGAGGGCGAGCAGAGCCCCCAGCGACGCCGCCGCGGCCCCGGCGACCACGACGGGCGCCGCCCACGCCCAGCCACCCACGCGGACCGCGTCGAGCAGCGGCGCGCTGCTCGACGCGAGCCGGTCCGGGCCGAGGCATGCGAGCAGGGTCACGCCGACGACGGCGTAGAGCAGCACCACGAAGCCGAGGGCACCGACGATCGCCCGCGGGATGGTCCGGCGCGGCTCGCGCACCTCCTCACCGAGGGTCGCGATCCGCGCGTAGCCGGCGAAGGCGAAGAACAGCAGGCCGGCCGCCTGCAGCACCCCGTAGGCACCGCCGACGGGACCGAACGGATCGGCGGGTTGCGCCCCGGGACCGGCCCAGCTCGCCGTGATCGCGACGGCCAGCGCCACGAGCACGAGGGTCACGATGATGCGGGCGAGCCGGGCCGTGCGCGTGATGCCGCGGTAGTTCACGGCGGTCAGGGCGAGGACCGCGGCGACGGCGACGGGCCGCCGCCACGGTTCCGGCACGATGTAGGAGGCGAACGTCGCGGCCATCGCCGCACAACTGGCGGTCTTGCCGATCACGAAGCCCCAGCCCGCCACGAAACCCCACCACGGCCCGAGCCGTTCCCGCCCGTACACGTAGGTGCCACCGGACGTCGGGTACTGCGCGGCGAGCTGCGCCGACGAGGTGGCGTTGCAGTACGCCACGACCGCGGCGAGGGCCAGGCCGACGAGCAGGCCCGCGCCGGCGGCTGCCGCGGCCGGCGCGAACGCCGAGAACACACCCGCCCCGATCATCGCGCCGAGCCCGATGGCGACGGCGTCGCCGGTGCCGAGCCGGCGTTGCAGGGATTTCGATTCGCTCACGTATACATTCCAAGCACGAAGACATGAACGGGAGGTGCGTCCTCGATGCTCGACCTGCAGCGCGCCCGTCGCGACACGCCCGGCTGCTTCGACCGGGTCTTCCTCGACAGCGCGGGCTCGTCGCTGCCCCCGACCCCGGTGCTGGAGACGACCGTCGCGCACCTGCGACGCGAGGCCGAGGTCGGCGGGTACGTCGCCGCCGCGGAACGCGCCGACGACCTCGCCGCGGTGAAGACCTCGATCGCACGGCTGGTCGGCGCGGAGGCACCGTCGATCGCCCTCGTCGAGAGCGCCACCCGGGCGTGGGCGAGCTTCTTCTACTCGGTGCCGCTCCGCGCGGGCGACCGGATCCTGCTCACCCGTTCCGAATACGCCAGCAATGCGGTCTCCGCGCTGCAACGGGCCCGGGCGACCGGCGCGACGGTGGAGACGATGCCGACGGACGCGCTCGGCCGCATCGACGTCGACGCCCTCACCCGCACGCTCGACGAGCGGGTCAAACTGGTGTCCGTCGTGCACGCCCCCACCAACGGCGGGCTCGTCAACCCCGTGCGGGAGGTCGCCGACGCGGCGCACGCCGTCGGCGCGCTGGTGCTGCTCGACGCGTGCCAGTCCGTCGGGCAGCTGCCGGTGAGCGTGCCCGAGTTCGACGTCGACGCCCTTTCCGCGACCGGACGCAAGTGGCTGCGCGGACCCCGCGGCACGGGCTTCCTGTACGTCCGCCCCCGGCTGGTCACCGAGCTCGAACCGGCCGTCCTCGATCTGCACAGCGCGCAGTGGACGGCCCCGGGCGAGTACCGCCTCGCCGACGACGCGACGCGGTTCGAGCTGTGGGAGACGAACGTCGCCGCCCGCCTCGGGCTCGGTGCCGCCGTCGACTACCTGCTCGACCTCGGGGTCGACGCGGTGACCGAGGCGGTCGCCTACCGCGCCGAACACCTGCGCGAGGGCCTGGGCCGGATCCCCGGCGTGGCCGTGCGCGACCTCGGGAAGGAGCACAGCGGCATCGTCTCGTTCACCGTCGACGGCTGGGAGCCGCCGCGGCTGCGGGAGGCGCTGGCCGCCGAGGCGATCACGGTCACGGTCAGCGGGCGCGGGTCGACGCTGCTCGAGATGTCGGCGCGACGGCTCGAGTCGGTGGTGCGCGCCTCCCCGCACTACTTCGTCTCCCCCGCCGACGTGGACCGGTTCCTGGCGGCCGTGCGGTCGCTGACCCGGTCCTGACCGTCCCGGCGACCGGGACGACCGGTTCCGTCCGGCGGCTCACGCGGTCAAGGTGTGCGAATCCCCGCACCACTTCGAGAGGATCGCGATGACCGAGACCAGTCCCGTCCGTCCTGTTCCCGTCGACCGGATCTCCGCCTGGGATCTCGAGGCCGACGTCGTGATCGCCGGGTACGGCATCGCCGGGGTCTGCGCGGCCGTCGGCGCTGCCGACGCCGGAGCCGACGTGCTGGTGCTCGAACGCACCGGCGGGTGGGGCGGCGCCGCCGCCCTCGCGGGCGGATTCGTCTACCTCGGCGGCGGCACGGCCGTGCAGAAAGCCTGCGGATTCGAGGACTCGGTGGACGACATGCGCGCGTTCCTCACCGCGGCACTCGGACCGGGCGTGGACGAGGAGAAGATCGCCGCCTACTGTGCGGGCTCCGTCGAGCACTTCGACTGGCTCGTCGGCTGCGGTGTGCCGTTCAAGCACGAATTCTGGGGCGAGCCCGGCTGGGAGCCTCCCACCGACGCGGGCCTGCAGTACACCGGCGGGGAGAACTCGGCGCCGTACGCCGCCGTCGCCCGGCCCGCGCCGCGCGGCCACGTGCCGCAGATGAGCAACAAGCGGACCGGTGAGCAGGGCGGCGGCTACATGCTCGTGAAGCCGCTCGCCGAGAAGGCCGAAGCCCTCGGGGTCCGCGCCGAGTACGACGTCCGGGTGCAGACCCTCGTCACCGACGCGTCCGGCCGGGTCGTCGGGGTGCTGGCCAAGCGGTACGGCACCGACCTGGCGATCCGGGCCCGCCGCGGGGTCGTTCTCGCCACGGGCAGCTTCGCCTACAACGACGACATGGTGCGGGCCCACGCCCCGCACCTGGTGGGTCGTCCCGCCGCGTCGATCGAGGAACACGACGGTCGCGCGATCCGGATGGCGCAGGCGCTCGGCGCCGACTTGGCCCACATGAACGCCACCGAGGTGGCGTTCTTCTGCGATCCCCAGCTGATCGCGCGGGGCATTCTCGTCAACGGTCGCGGCCAGCGGTACGTGCCCGAGGACACCTACCCGGGCCGCATCGGGCAGCTGACCCTGCTGAAGAACGACAACGAGGCGTTCCTCGTCATCGACGAGGAGTCGTACGAGGCCGGGGTCGCCGCCCCGACGTCGTCGGCGCAGCTGCGCCACCAGCCGAAGTGGGTGTGCGAGACCGTCGCGGAACTCGAGGCCGAGATGGGTCTGCCCGAGCGGGCGCTGCAGTCCACGGTGGAGGTGTACAACCTGCACGCCGAACGGGGCGCCGACCCGCTGCTGGGCAAGAAGCGCGAATGGGTGAAGCCGATCGGGTCGCCCGTCGCGGCGATCGACCTGCGCGGCATGACCGGCGGGTTCACGCTCGGCGGCCTGCGGACCAGCCTGCACGCGGAGGTGTTGCACGTCGACGGTGCCCCGATTCCGGGGCTGTATGCGGCGGGACGCGCGGCGGCCGGACTGTCGGCGTGGGGGTACTGCAGCGGTGTCTCCCTCGGCGACGGCAGTTTCTTCGGACGGCGGGCGGGCATCGCCGCCGCGGGCGGCTGAGCGCAGGGGGGCATTCGACCCGCTCGGGCGGATCCGGTAGAGTCGATCGAGTTGTCTCGGCGAGGGTGAACCGCGAAATCGCTGGCTCACCGTGATCGACGCGGCTGCGGCTCCGCTCGAGCGTGCCCACGCTCCTGGCCGCGCGCGTCGCCCCTCGCCGGGAAGACCGCCCCAGTTCGAGCCATATGCGTAGGAGCCTTTCAGCATGTCCGAGGAAAACCGTATCGCCGCCGTCGTCCGCACCGAGTTCGGCAAGGGTGCCGCCCGCCGCGCCCGCCGCGACGGGCAGGTGCCCGCCGTCCTGTACGGCCACGGCACCGATCCCCAGCACCTGTCGCTGCCGGCCCGCGAGTTCGCGGCCGTGCTGCGCGCCCACGGCACCAACGCCGTGCTGACCCTCGACGTCGACGGCTCGGAGGAGCTGGCGCTGACCAAGTCGGTCGTGGTCCACCCGATCCGCAACTACATCGAGCACGCCGACCTGCTCGTCGTGAAGAAGGGCGAGAAGGTCACCGTCGAGGTCCCGCTCGTGGTCACCGGTGAGGCCGCCTCCGGCACCCTGGTCGTCAACGAGGTCAGCACCGTCCAGCTCGAGGCCGACGCCCTGAACCTGCCCGAGCAGGTCGAGGTGTCCATCGACGGTGTCGAGGCCGGTACCCAGATCCTCGCGAACGACGTGCAGCTGCCCGCCGGTGCGACCCTGCAGGGCGACCCGGAGCTGCTGCTGGTGAACGTGGTTGCCGCACCGACCGCCGCCGCGATGGAGGGCGAATCCGCGGAGGGTGAGGCCGCCGAGGCCGAAGAGGCCTGAGCCCCAACCGGTTCCGCGTGACACGGGCGAGCGGCGCGTCATCCCCTCGGGGTGACGCGCCGTCGTCGTAGCACTACCCGCCGCAACGGAAGGACACCGCCAGGTGAGCGACGCCACCGCACTCGTCGTCGGGCTGGGCAATCCCGGCCCGCAGTACGAGAAGACCCGCCACAACATCGGCTTCATGGTGGCCGACACGCTCGCCGCCCGCGTCGGCGGGAAGTTCAGCGCGCACAAGCGCAGCAACGCCGAGATCGTCCAGGCCCGCCTCGACGGCCGGCAGGTGATCATCGCCAAGCCGCGCACCTTCATGAATCTCTCGGGCGGACCCGTCGCGGGTCTCGCCCGCTTCTTCTCGGTCGAGCCCGCCGACATCGTCGTCGTGCACGACGAACTGGATCTGGACTTCGGCACGGTCCGGCTCAAGCTCGGCGGCGGGGAGAACGGCCACAACGGGCTGCGGTCGATCTCGAGTGCCCTCGGCACCAAGCTCTACCTGCGTACCCGGGTCGGGATCGGCCGCCCGCCGGGCCGCATGGACCCGGCCGACTACGTGCTCAAACCGTTCTCGTCGACCGAACGCAAGGAACTCGACCTGATCCGCGAGCAGGCCGCGGACGCGGTGGAGCTGCTGCTGCGGGTCGGCCTGGAGGACGCCCAGAACCGGGTCCATTGACGTGTGCCCTTCCGGACCGGCCGCGGTCCGGAAGGACACCCCGCGCTACCCGCCGAGCAGGTGGACGGAACTGCCGCGCCGCAGCTTGCCCGACGACGTCTTCGGGATGCTGCCCGGGCCGAGCACCGCGACGGTGCGCGGCCGCACCCCCACCTCCGCGACGACCGCGTGCACGACGTCGCGTTCGATGCGGCGCACCTCCTCCGGGTCGTCGATCCGGTTGGTCTCGACGGCGACCGCGAACGACTCCCGCTTCTCGCCGGAATCGAGCCGGATCGCGACGGCGTTGCCGGGGCGCACGCCGTCGACGCTGCACGCGGCTCGTTCGATGTCGGTGGGATAGACGTTGCGGCCACCCATGATGATGACGTCCTTGACGCGCCCGCACACCACGACCAGGCCGTCCTCGGTGAAGTAGCCGACGTCGCCGGTGTCGAACCAGCCCTGCGGGTCCTGCGCGGGCACCGGACCGTCGACGGTGAGGTAACCGTGGGTGACGGCCTTGCCGCGCAGCTGGATGATGCCGACGCCGCGGGGCGGCAGTACCTGCCCGTCCTCCCCGACGACGCGGCCCTCGAGGCCGGGCACGAGATGCCCGAGGGTGGGCAGGCGCCGGGCGTTGGACCGGGTCGACGGGACCGCCATCCCGCCGGCCTCGAGCAGGTCGGGGTCGACGAGATCGAGGATCTGCCCGCGTCCCGGATCCGGCACCGAGACCGCCAGGGTGGTCTCGGCCATGCCGTAGACCGGCGCGAGCGCCGCCGGATCGAGCCCGAACCGGGCGCCGGCGGCGGCGAGGGCCTCCATGGTGTCCGGGTCGACCGGTTCGGCACCGTTCCACATCCACCGCACCGACGACAGGTCGACGGCGCCGTCGGGCGCCTGTGCGAGCTTGCGAGCCAGGAGTGAGTACGCGAAGTTCGGTGCGGCCGTCACGGTTCCGCGGTACTTGCTCATCAGCTCGGCCCACAGCAGCGGGGAGCGCAGGAAGTCGAGCGGGGTCACGGAGACGACCTCGGCGCCGACCTGCATGGGCACGCTCAGGAAGCCGACCATCCCCATGTCGTGGAACAGCGGCAGCCAGCTGACCATCACGTCGTCGTCGAGGGAGAACTTGATCCGCTCGATCATCGCGTACGCGTTGACGTAGAAGTTCTCGTGCGTGATCTGCACGGCCTTCGGGGAGCCCGTGGACCCGGAGGTCAGCTGCTGCAGCGCGATGTCCTGCTCGTCGGTGGGCAGCGGGTCGACCGGCGTGCCGGCATCCATCTCGGCGATCGTGACGACGGGAATTCCCCGCTCGGCCAGGAGCGGCGCGGCGATCTCGAACGGCGCGCCGAGCACCACCGCGCGGGCGCCGATCATGCCGATGACGACCTCGGTGTCCCGTGCCCACAGCGCCAGGTCGGTGCGCGGGGTGGGCTGGTGCAGCATCGTCACCGAGGCGCCGCGCATCCACACCGCCTGACAGGCGGGTGCGATGTCCACCGGATTCCCCGCGAGGATGCCCACGGCGTCGCCGTGACCGATGTCGGCCGCGGCGAGGGCACCGGCCATGCGCCGGGCCTGCTCGTGAATCTGCCCCCAGCTCTGGCGCCGGGGAGCGTCGGGCTCGCCGGTGACCAGACCGTGCGGGGAACGATCCGCGGTCTCGTACATCTCGTCGGTGAATCTGCTCACGAACCACTCCTCACGTCGATTCGCCCCCGGGCACCGGGTACGACGTTGCCCAGGGTGCCCCCGATCCGTCCCGGGAGTAAGTCTCTTCGGAGAATGTGACCGAATCTCACGGAAATCGACATTCGATTGCCGAGTAACATGGACGAGTTGTCTGCGATGCGCGAGCCGCCCGCGTGCATCGACGAGCCGCACATCCGCTTCGAGAGGTACTTCCGCGTTGACTACCCCGCCCGTTTCCACCGGCAACGACGCCGGCACCACCGCCGTGTCGTCGAAGGAAGTGCTCGCGGAGGCGGGTCGCCGCCGCACCTTCGCGGTGATCTCCCATCCGGACGCCGGCAAGTCCACGCTGACCGAGGCGCTGGCCCTGCATGCGAAGGTCATCGCCGAGGCCGGTGCGGTGCACGGCAAGGCCGGACGCAAGTCCACGGTGTCCGACTGGATGGAGATGGAGAAGGCCCGCGGCATCTCCGTCAGCTCCACGGCGTTGCAGTTCAACTACCGCTCCGAGGAGTCCGACGACGACGTCGTCAACGTGATCAACCTCGTCGACACACCCGGTCACTCCGACTTCTCCGAGGACACCTACCGGGTGCTCACCGCCGTGGACGCGGCGGTGATGCTGATCGACGCCGCCAAGGGCCTCGAGCCGCAGACACTCAAGCTGTTCCAGGTGTGCCGTCACCGGGGCATCCCGGTCATCACCGTGATCAACAAGTGGGACCGGCCCGGCCGGACCCCGCTGGAACTGCTCGACGAGATCGACGAGCGGATCGGCCTGACTCCCACCCCCCTGTTCTGGCCCGTCGGCATCGCCGGGGACTTCCGTGGCCTGCTGCGGCGCGGGGAGGACGGGGCACCCGTCGAGTACGTCAAGTTCACCCGCACCGCCGGCGGCGCGCGGATCGCTCCCGAGGACCGGCTCTCCCCCGCGGAGGCCGAGGACCGGGAGGGCGGGACGTGGACCGAGGCGGTGGAGGAGTCGGAACTGCTGTCGGCCAGCGGTCAGGACCACGACCAGGAGCTGTTCCTGGCCGGACAGACGTCGCCGGTGATCTTCGCGTCGGCCATGCTCAACTTCGGCGTCCGGCAGATCCTCGACACCCTCGTCGCGCTGGCGCCGCCGCCGCGCGCCCGGCTCGACGTGAACGACGCTCCCCGCAACGTCGACGACCCGTTCAGCGCCGTGGTGTTCAAGGTGCAGGCGGGGATGGACACCGCGCACCGCGACCGCCTGGCGTTCATGCGGGTGGTGTCCGGGGTGTTCGAGCGCGGCATGGTCGTCACCCACGCGCAGACGGGCAAGCCGTTCGCCACCAAGTACGCGCTGACGGTGTTCGGCCGGGAACGGTCCACGGTGGAGAACGCGTACCCCGGCGACGTGGTCGGGCTGGTCAACGCCACGGCCCTCGCCCCCGGGCACACCCTGTACGTGGACCGGAAGGTGGAGTTCCCGCCGATCCCGTCGTTCGCGCCCGAGCACTTCTCGATCCTGCGCGCCGAGAGCGCCTCGAAATACAAGCAGTTCCGCAAGGCCGTCGATCAGCTCGACTCCGAGGGCGTGGTGCAGATCCTGCGCAACGACATCCGCGGCGACGCGTCCCCGGTGATGGCCGCCGTCGGTCCCATGCAGTTCGAGGTGGTGGCGGCCCGGATGAAGGCCGAGTACAACGTCGAGCCGCGGATGGAACCGCTGGGCTACGCGCTGGCCCGCCGCACCGACGCGGCCTCGGTGGACGAACTGAACCGGCAGCGCGGCGTCGAGGTGTTCACCCGGTCCGACGGTGTGCTGCTGGCGCTGGTCAGCGACAAGTGGCGATTGCAGTACCTCCTCAAGGAACTGCCCGACCTCACCCTCGAGCCGCTGGTGGCCGCCGCCGACCAGTGACACCTGTGGTGGGTGGGACCGGTGTGGCTGTGCGTGGGACCGGTGTTGCTGGTAGTTTGCTGTGCCGTCGAGCCGACCCGGGCTCGCGGATGTCAGGAGCGTTCATGGACGACGACTCGACCGCACCGACCGACGGCACGCCGCTGCGCGGCCGTTCCGAGCCGGCGGACGAGTCGCCCGGACCCAAGCGGGCGGGCACCTTCGTCTATCCCCTGCCGGGAACCCTGACCGGCAACGGCGCGTCCGCCCCGGACGCGGTGGGAAGCCACGCGGCGGACCACGACGTCGCCGACGAGGCCGGAGGCAACGGCAGCGATCCGCTCTCGCTGCCGAGCTTCGACGAGATCGTCGCCGGCACGAACGGCGTCGCCGCGGACAGCACGCCGACCGCCGCGTCGCGCCGCAACTCGATGGGAGTGGCATCCGTGCGGATCGCGGCGCGACTGGCGCACACCGAGCTCGCCGCCCGCGCGCAGCGTCCCCACGCCTCCGATCCGACGGTCGAGACCGACGAACTGCTCACCCTGCTCGGTGAGTACCTCGTCGCGGGCGGATTCGAGAAGCCGGAGATCCGCGCCGTGCTGGGCGGGCAGGAGATCGTCGTCGACCTGCTCGCCCCGCGGCGCACCGCGCTCTGACGTCCGCATCCGCGCACCCCCTGGTCGAACGCGCACGAAATTACCTGTGCGGATGACTATTTCGTGCGCGGATGGTCGTCCGGCCGGCCGGGTGCCTACTCCCGGAACAGTCCCGCCACGACGGCCGGGTCCACGTCGCCGATCCCCCGCGGCGACCACGACGGGTTGCGGTCCTTGTCGACGAGCACCGCGCGCACCCCTTCGGCGAAGTCCGGCTCGGCGGTGATGCGGACCGCGACCTCGAGTTCCCGCGCGAAGCACTCGCGCAGCGGGCTCTCGGCGCCGCGGCGCAGCAGCTCCGCGGTGACCCAGAGGCTCGTCGGGGATGCCGCACCGAGCGCCGCCCGGGTGGTGACGGCCCACGTCTCGTCGATGTCGTGGTTGCCGGACAGGCGCTCGACGACGTCGGCGACGGTGCCGTCACCGAACACCGCATCGATGTCCGGGTACCGGTCCGCGATCGCCGACGCGGGGGCCGCCTCGGCGAACTCGTCGAGCGCCGGCTGCCAGTGGCCCTCGCGGATCCGGTCGGCGAGGGCGTCGATCCGGTGACTGGGAACGAAGTGCGTCGCGAGGCCGACGGCGATGGCATCGCCGGCGTCGACGCGGGCGCCGGTCAGCGCCAGGTACAGGCCGACCGCGTCGCAACGGGCCGTGGTGCCGCGCAGCCGCGGCAGGAAATGACTGGCGCCGACGTCGGGGATGAAGCCGATCGCCGTCTCCGGCATCGCCAGCACGGCCCTCTCCGTCACGACACGGACCGCGCCGTGCACCGAGATGCCCAGCCCGCCGCCCATCGTGACTCCGTCGAGGAGCGCGAGATACGGCTTGGGGTAGGTGGCGACCAGTTCGTCGAGCCGGTACTCGTTCGCGAAGTAGTCCCGGACCGTGGCGGTGTCCCCGGCCACGGCGGCGTCCCGCACCGACTTGATGTCGCCACCGGCGCAGAACGCGCGGTCGGATGCGCTGGTGACCAGGACCGCGGTGATCTCCGGGTCGTCGCGCCATGCCAGCAGGGCCTCGTACATGTCGCGGATCATCGACGAGTCGAGGGCGTTGAGGGCCACCGGCCGGTCGAGCACCACCTCGCCGATGCCGTTGGCGACGCGGGTGCGGATGAAGGTGTCGGTCACGCGCCGGAGCCTACCGGCCCCTGCCCCGGCAGCCGATCATGTGGGAGCCCCGATCGCGCACGTGTCTGCGCGGGGCGCCGGACCTACCTGCCGGTACCGGTGGCGGCGCCCTGCCGGCGGCCGGTCAGGGGCCCGACGAGCAGCCATCGGTGTCCGAACGGATCGAGCAGCGTGGCGTTGCGGTGACCGTGACTCTCGGCGATCCAGCGTTCGACGGTGCCGCCGGCGTCGCGGGCCTTGGTGAGCACGGCGTCGGTGTCGTCGACCGGGAGCATCAGGCTCACCGACGTCGCGCCGGCCTCGGGCGCGGACAGGCCCATCTCGGGGAACTCCTCCGCCAGATACACCATCCCGGTGGGAAAGACCAACTCGGCGTGGCCGATCCGGCCGTCCTCCAGCACCACGGGGTCCCCCGCCAGCGTCGCGTCGAACACCTGCCGGTACCAGTCGATGGCACTGCGGGCGCGACCCACGATGAGGTACGGGAGCGCACCGGCCCGGGGGAAGACTTCGGTGTCGGTCGCGGTCATCGGACGGGTCCCCTCCTCTCGGCCGGTACGGGTTCGCGGCCGGTTCAGGACGCGCGGGGCGGCTGCTGCAGCAGCGACCACCGGTTCGAGGTGAGCCGGAAGCTGGGCATGTCGGAAACGGACGTGACTGTCTCCCAGTTCCTTTCGTAGCCGGTGTGGGAGATGCGCCAGAGCCCGTCCGTGCCGCGCACGTAGCGGTCGTGGTAGTAGGCGGACCCGCGCATCACGAGCCCGTCCTCGGGCACCACCACCGTGTCGGCGAGGAACCAGATACCCGTGGCCGTGTCCCCCTCGACGTCGATCTCGGGGTGGCCGCAGTGGTGTTCGGTGATGACGTGGGATCCGAGGGTGTTCTCGAGGAAGTTCAGGAACGCGTCGCGCGATTCGAAACTCAGGTGTTCGCCGTAGACGGCGGTGGCCTCGGGAACCATGGTGTCGGCCAGTTCGATCCACGACTTCGTGTCGAGCGCCCGCGCGTAGCGGTACTTCAGCCGCTCGATCTCACGTATCGCCTGCAGGTCCATTCTCGCGCCTCCCACCACAGGGCCTGTCTGCCAGGCTAGCCGGGATCCCCCTCGGGGGGTATCGATTCCGGCGGCTCGCCGGGCAATTGGATTGCAGTTAGGTCACGGGACCTGGATCGTGTTCCCGTTTCGCGATCAGGGCGCGGATCGCGGCGTCGACGAGCGTGCGGGCGTAGGCGTCGTCGTCCGCCGCCGGTCCGGCGAGGGAGAACAGCACGTGGCTGAGCGCCGCACCGGTGACCATCTCGAGCAGGAGGGTCACCGAGACCTGCGGTGGCAGCTCGCCGCGTTCGACCGCCCGCAGCACGATGGTGCGGGCCGCGACGAGGCGGCTCCGGTTGAGCGTGGTGGTCAGGTGGGCCAGCAGGTCCGGGTGCACGCGCGCGTCGAGCGCGACGCGCAGGCTCACCAGCCCGGGTGTGGTGCGGTAGCCGCGCAGCAATTGGGTGACCAGTTCGACCAGGTCCGTGCGCAACGCCCCGGTGTCGATCGGCACCGGCAGCGGGCTGCGCGCCTCGAGCGCCTGCACGAGCAGTTCGTCCTTGGTGGCCCAGCGGCGGTACAGCGCCGCCCGTCCCACCCGGGCGCGCCGGCCGACCGCGTCGAGCGTGAAGCCGCGCCAGCTCGTCTCGGAGTAGACCTCGATCACGGCGTCGTAGACGCGATCCTCGAGGTCGGCATCGCGGGGTCGGCCACGGCGACGCACGATCGGCTCGGTCACGGTGAGCAGTGTGCCAGACTATTTACAGACTGAATCAGTCCGTATTACTGTGCGGGTGACCGTTGCCCCGACCACTCCCCCGAGGCCGCACATGACCGACCCTGCCCGGACACCCGTCGTCGTCGGCGTGGGCGACCTGCGCTCCGGCCGCGCCGGCGCCCCCGCCGACCCCCGCGAACCGCTCGACCTGATCCACGACGCCGCCGGGGCGGCCCTCGCCGACACCGGCGTCGACGGCATCGCGCGGCGCATCGACGCCGTGTACGCCGTCAAGACCGCGAGCTGGGCGTACGACGACCTCCCGGCGCTCCTCGCCGCACGCCTCGGCGCCGCGGCGGCCCGCACCCACACCAGTCCCCTCGGGGGGCACTGGCCGGCAGCGCTGCTCGACCGCATCGGCCACGAGATCGCCACCGGCACGACCGGCGTCGCGCTCCTCGTCGGCGGCGAATCCCAGGCCTCGGTCACCGCCGCGACGAAGGCCGGCACCGACCCCGCCGCACTCGGCTGGACCACCGACCCCGGCGGCCCACCCGCCTTCGACCCGGACGACCTCGGCAGCCCCGCGATGCAACGCGCCGGCATGCTCGCCCCCACCCGCGTCTACCCGCTGTTCGAGACCCGGCTCAGCCACCAACTCGGGCACTCCCACGACGAATCGCTGGCCTGGTCCGCGCAGCTGTACGCCGCGTTCTCCGAGATCGCCGGACGCAACCCCACCGCCTGGAACCCCGATCTGCGCACCGCCGAGGACATCACCACCGTGGGCCCGCGCAACCGGATGGTCACCGCTCCGTACCCGCTGCTGCTCAACGCGATGCCGTTCGTCGACCAGGCGGCCGCCGTCGTTGTCACCTCCCTCGCCACCGCCCGCGAACTCGGCGTCGCCGAGGACCGGATCGTGTACGTGTGGGGCGGGGCGGGCGCGACCGAACCGGCCGACATCCTCGCCCGCGCCGGCCTCGGCCGGTCCGCGGCACTCGCCGACGCCCTCGCCCGGACGCTCGAACGCACCGACCTGCGGCCGGCCGACCTGGACATCGTCGACGCCTACAGCTGCTTCCCCGTGGTGCCGAAGCTGCTCGTCGAACACCTCGGCCTGCCCCGCGAGACCGTCCCGAGCGTCACCGGCGGCCACTCCTTCTTCGGCGGACCGCTCAACAGCTACACGCTGCACTCCCTCGTCGCCGTCACCCGCCGGCTGCGCACCGACGGCGAGATCGCCCTCGTCCACGGCAACGGCGGCTACCTGACCTACCAGCACACCGTCGTGCTCGCCGCCGCCCCGCACACGCGCGGGTACGTCGGCGATCCCGAGCCACACGTACTGCCCGCCACCGGACCCGATCCCGCCGTCGGCTACAGCGGTGACGTCGAGATCCATACGGCAACCGCGGAATACGGACGCGACGGCCATCCGGCGATCGGGTTCCTGGTGGGCACCACCCCCGACGGCCGTCGAGTCTCCGGCTACACCGACGCCGCCGGCGCGCAGGTGCTCGCCGCGGGTGCGGACATCGTCGGGCGCACCGTCCACGTCGTCGACCGCGGCGGCGCCCTGACCGTCACCCTGACCGATCCCGTCACCGAGGAGTCCCCCGCATGACCGAGCCCGTCGTCCTGGTCGAACAGCGCGGCCACACGCTGCTCGTCACCATCAACCGGCCCGGGGCCGCCAACAGCATCGACGCCGAGGTGCACACCGGCCTCGGCGAGGCGTGGGAACGCGCCGACAGGGACCCGGACGTGCGCGTCGTCGTCCTCACCGGTGCCGGAGAGCGGGTGTTCTGCGGCGGCGCCGACCTCGAGGCCCTCGGGACCGCCGGACCGGGTGGGGTCACCCCGCCCGAGACCGCGCACTGGGGGTTCGCCGGCGTCGTCAGGCACCCGATCGCCAAGCCGATCGTCGCGGCGGTCAACGGCACCGCCCTCGGCGGCGGTACCGAACTCGCCCTCGCGAGCGACCTCGTCGTCGCCGCCGACACCGCCGAGTTCGGGTTGCCCGAGGTCCACCGCGGCCTCATCGCCGGCGCCGGCGGGGTGTTCCGCATCGTGCAGGCCATCCCGCGGTCCGTCGCGATGGAACTCGTGCTCACCGGCAGGCCGATGTCCGCGGCCGACGCTCTGCGCTGGGGCCTGGTCAACCGCGTCGTCCCCCGGACCGACGTCCTCACCACCGCGCTCGAGCTCGCCGACCTCGTCGCGACCGGCGCGCCCCTGGCCGTGCAGGCGAGCAAGACGATCGCCCGCGGCATCGTCGACGGCATCGTCCCGTCCGAGGAACCGGCCTGGGACGCGACCGAAGCCGCCCTGGCCCGGCTGACCACCAGCGCCGACACCGTCGAGGGCGTCATGGCTTTCATGCAGAAGCGCGCACCCGTCTGGAGCGGACGATGACCACCGCACTGGATCGGGAGACCTGGGACACCCCCGAGCGGGCGGCTCCGCCGCCGGTGCGTCCTTTGGGCTGCTACTGCCGCCCAAAGGACACACCGGTCTACAAGTTCTCGGCCAGCTCCATCCACTGCTCCTCGGCGGCTTCCTTCTCCGCGACCACGCTGCGCAGCTCGGCGTCGAGCTTCTGCAGGCGGTCGGGATCGGTGGCCGCGTCGGCGAGGTCGTGGTGCAGCTTCTCCTCCCGCTCGGTCAGCTTCGCCACGCTCCGCTCGAGCCGCGCCAGCTCCTTGCGGGCGGCCCGCTCGGCGGCGCCGTCGCGCTTCGGTTGTTCCGCGCCCTGTTCGGGCATCGACGTCTTCGCGACCGTGGAGGCCGACGACGGGATGTCCCCGTCACCGAGCGCCGCACGACGGCGCAGGTACTCGTCGATCCCGCCCGGCAGGTTGGTGAGCGCGCCGTCGCCGAACAGCGCCCACGTCGAGTCACAGATCCGCTCGATCAGATAGCGGTCGTGCGAGATGACCACGAGGGTGCCCGCCCACCCGTCCAGCAGGTCCTCGAGCTGCTGCAGGGTGTCGATATCCAGGTCGTTGGTGGGTTCGTCGAGCAGCAGCACGTTCGGCTCGGCCATGAGCACCCGGGTCAGCTGCAGCCGTCGACGCTCGCCACCGGAGAGATCGCCGACGGGTGTGCGCTGCCGCGCCGGGGTGAACCCGAGCCGCTCGGCGAGCTGGCCGGCCGAGATCTCCTTGTCCCCCAGTGTGATCCGTTCGGCCACGTCCTTCACCGCGTCGAGCACCCTCAGGTCGGTGGGCAGGTCGTCGAGTTCCTGCCGCAGCCAGCCGATCTCGACGGTCTTGCCCTGGATGCGACGACCGGACGCCGGTTCGATCTCCCCGGCGAGGGTGCGCAGCAGCGTCGTCTTGCCGGAGCCGTTGACCCCGACCAGGCCGATCCGCTCCCCCGGGCCGAGCCGCCACGTCAGGTCGCGCACCAGCTCGCGGCCGTCGGGGGTGGTCAGTGTCGCGTCCTCGAGCTCGATGACCACCCGGCCCAGACGGCGTTTGGCGAACGACGCCAGCGCCACCGTGTCCCGCGGCGGCGGCACGTTCGCGATCAGCGATTCCGCCGCCTCGATGCGGTAGCGCGGCTTCGAGGTGCGGGCCGGGGCCCCGCGCCGCAGCCAGGCGAGTTCCTTGCGCGCGAGGTTGCGGCGCCGTTCCTCCATCGCGTCGGCCTGCCGGGCCCGCTCGGCACGAGCGAAGATCCAGTCGTTGTAGCCGCCCTCGTAGCTTTCCACCTGCCCGTTGACGACCTCCCACGTGCGGGTCGCGACGGTGTCGAGGAACCACCGGTCGTGGGTGACGACGACGAGGGCGCTGCGCCGGGCGAGCAGGTGCTCGGCCAGCCACTGCACACCCTCGACGTCGAGATGGTTGGTGGGCTCGTCGAGGACGAGCAGGTCGAGGTCCTGCACGAGGGCGGCGGCCAGCGCGACGCGTCGGCGTTCGCCGCCGGAGAGCCCGTCGACGAGGGCGTCGAGGCCGAGCCGGTCGACACCGATACCCGCGAGGACGGAGCGGATCCGGGCGTCGCCGGCCCATTCGTGCTCGGCCACCCCCAGCGGTCCCAGCACGACCTGTCCGACCGTGGATCCGGCCGGCAGGACGCCGCGCTGGGTGACGACCGCCATGCGCAGCCCGCCGACCCGGCTGACCCGGCCCGAGTCGGGCTCCTCGAGGCCGGTGAGGACCTCGAGGAGGGTGGTCTTGCCGCCGCCGTTGAGGCCGACGACGCCGATGCGCTCGCCCTCCTGCACACCGAGCGACACCGAGTCCAGCAGCGGTTTGATGCCGAAGGACTTCGAGACCTGTTCGAGGTTGATCAGATTCGCCACGCGGAGCAATGCCTTCCGAGATCAGGGGTGGGAGTTGTCGACGACGCGCGCGCCGGGGACCGGGCCGGAGGCCACGCGCACCGTCCGGCACACGCCGGCCCCGGCCAGTTCGGCGCTCACCGTCACCGCCGCGGCGGCGTCGGCGCACAGGAATGCACACGTGGGGCCGGACCCGGAGACGATGCCGGCCAGCGCGCCGGCCTCCACGCCCGCCCGCAGGGTGCGGCGCAGTGCGGGCGCGAGCGAGAGGGCCGCGGACTGCAGGTCGTTGCCCAGCAGCGGTGCCAGCACGTGCGCGTCACCGGCGGCGAGGGCCTGCAGCAGGTCGTCGAGGCCGCGGACCCGGGGCGGGGAACCTTCCGCCCGGAGACGGTCGAGTTCGCGGAACACCACCGGAGTCGACAGGCCACCCTTCGCGAGGGCCAGCACCCAGTGGAAGGTGCCACGGGAGAGGACCGGCACCAGCTGCTCGCCGCGGCCGGTGCCGATGGCGGTGCCGCCGTGCAGGCAGAACGGCACGTCGCTGCCCAGTTCCGCCGCGAGGTCGTCCAGGTCGTCGCGGGCGAGACCGAGTCCCCACAGGGCGTCGAGTGCGACGAGGGTGGCGGCGGCGTCGGCGCTGCCACCGGCCATCCCGCCGGCCACGGGGATGCCCTTGTCGATCGTGATGGCGACCTCGGGTGCGCGCCCGGCGCGTTCGGCCAGCAGCGTCGCGGCCCGCCAGGCGAGATTGGTGGCGTCCGCGGGGACGGCCGCGGCGTCCGCTCCGCGCACCCGCAGGCTCAACACGTCGGCTCGCACGACCGACACCTCGTCGCTCAGGGACAGCGCGTGGAAGACCGTGCGCAGCTCGTGGTACCCGTCCTCGCGCAGGTCACCGACGGCGAGATGCAGGTTCACCTTGGACGGTGCTCGCACGGTGACGGGGCTCGGGACGACGGACAGCACGGATATACAGCTTACGCACCCCTGCGGTCCCGAATGCGGACGGCGGCTGTCCTCGTTCGCTGGCATGCTCGGACCATGCGCGAAACGTCCGCTCGCCTGTTGCGGCTGCTGTCGCTCCTGCAGACCCGGCGGGACTGGTCGGGTGCCGAGCTGGCCGACCGCCTGCAGATCACGACCCGCACGGTGCGCCGGGACGTGGACAAACTCCGCGACCTCGGTTACCCCGTGGACGCCACCGTCGGGGTCGGCGGCGGATACCGCCTCGGCGCCGGCGCGGAGATGCCGCCGCTGCTGCTCGACGACGAGGAGGTCGTCGCGGTGGCCGTCGCCCTGCAGTCCGGGGCGACCGGCTCGGTGACGGGGATCGGCGAGGCGTCGGGGCGTGCCTTCGCCAAGTTGCGGCACGTGATGCCCTCGCGGCTGCGGCACCGGCTCGAGGCGCTGCGTGTGGAGGTCGTCGAGCGGGCGCCCGCCGCGTCCGCAGTCGACGCGGCGCTGCTGTCCGCCGTCGCCGCGGTGTGCCACGCACACGAGCGGCTGCGGTTCGACTATCGCGCGCACGACGGCGGCTGCTCTCGGCGGGAGGTGGAGCCGTACCGGCTGGTGCGGTCGGGTGCACGCTGGTATCTGATGGCGTGGGATCTGCATCGGCAGGACTGGCGGTCGTTCCGGGTCGACCGGATGGAGCCGAAGATCCCCACCGGTCCCCGGTTCGTCCCGCGCGAGCTGCCGCCGGGCGGGGCGGCGGAGTTCGTGAGCCGGGGCATCGCCCGCGGCATCGTCCGGACGCGGGCCCGGGTGCTGCTGCACGCGCCGTTCGACTCGATCGTGCCGATGGTCGACGAGCAGTGGGGAACTCTCGAGCCGGTCGACGAGAATCACTGTGCGGTCGCGCTCGGCGGCTCGTCGCTCGGGTCGATCGCGAGCTGGCTCGCGGAGTTCGACGTCGACTTCACGGTGCTGGATCCGCCGGAACTGCGGGAGGCGTGCCTGCAGGCAGGCCGCCGGCACGAGCTGCTCGCCCGGCGATACGAACGCGCCGGCTCCGTCGCGGGAAGCGACTGAGCCGGCGCGTGCGGTGACCGAATGTCACATCGGTTCGGTTCGATCGAGTGCGTGTGACATTCGGTCGGTGAGGCAGGTGGGTCAGCCGATGACGGTGACGCCGGTGGCCTGCGGGCCCTTCTGGCCCTGGCCGACCTCGAAGCTCACGCGCTGGTTCTCCTCGAGGGTGCGGAAGCCGCCGCCCTGGATCTCGGAGAAGTGCACGAAGACGTCCGCGGAGCCGTCGGCGGGGGCAATGAAGCCGAAGCCCTTCTCGCCGTTGAACCACTTCACGGTACCTTCAACCATGTTCATTCCTAAGAAGATTCGGGAAGCGCCGGGCTTCCCCACTCGTCGAGCGACACTTCGCCGCTCGGGTCTGTCACTCGACGGTAGAGAACGATTCCGTGTGGGCTATCGCATCCGCTCGCAACCAGAAATGTGCGAGGGGTGAACCACGAACACAACCTAACGACCGAGAGCCAGTAGATCACATCGACGCCCGCACCGCCAGCGAAACGCCCGGAAAGAACTCGAAAGCGCATTGTGCGAGCCCTTTTTCGCGGAGCACACGCGGGGTCCGGAGACGGAAGAAGGACCGGTCCGTGCGGACCGGTCCCTCTTCACTGCTTGTCACACCTCTGCCGGCGGCACTTCCGCGGCGACCTCACGAGGCCGTCGGGGAATGCGCGCGTCCGGAAGAACGCGCAGCGAGCTACGTCAGCCGATGACGGTGACGCCGGTGGCCTGCGGGCCCTTCTGGCCCTGGCCGACCTCGAAGCTCACGCGCTGGTTCTCCTCGAGGGTGCGGAAGCCGCGGCCCTGGATCTCGGAGAAGTGCACGAAGACGTCCGCGGAGCCGTCGGCGGGGGCAATGAAGCCGAAGCCCTTCTCGCCGTTGAACCACTTCACGGTACCTTCAACCATTTTCAACCTCATACATCTCGGAAAGCCTCGAGGCCTTCACGTTTCGTCGAACGACACGACGTCGCCCGGGCCTGTCACTCGACGGCTGAGAAGGATTCCGTGGGAATTTCGCATCCGCTCGCAACTAGAGAAATGTGCGAGGGGTAAACCACGAACACACTACCTAACGACCGTGTACCAGTAGAGCACAGATCCGCCCGTCTGCCAAGCGTTGCGCGGGCACCGGTCTGCGCGCCGCCGTCACGACGTGCCGGCGATCCGCACGAAGGCGGCGGCATCGAGTTTCTCGCCCCGCGTCGACGGATCGATTCCGGCGGCGAGCAGGCGGCGCTCGGCTTCGGCGGCCGAGCCGGCCCAGCCGCTCAGCGCTGCGCGCAGCGTCTTGCGGCGCTGCGCGAAGGCGGCATCGACGACGGCGAACACCGTGCGGCGGTGCGCCTCGTCCGTGGGCCAGGGCGGTTCGGTGTAGCGGTCGATGCGCACCAGGCCCGATTCCACCTGGGGCACCGGCCAGAACACGGCCCGGCCGACCGAGCCGGCGCGACGGACATGGCCGAAGAAGCCGGCCTTGACGCTGGGCACGCCGTAGACGCGGCTGCCGGGCGCGGCGGCGAGCCGATCGGCCACTTCGGCCTGCACCATCACCAGAGCCGTACGCAGCGAGTCGAATTCGGCGAAAAGGTGAAGCAGCACGGGGACCGCGACGTTGTAGGGCAGGTTCGCAACGAGGGCCGTCGGGGCAACCGGCAGGTCGGCGGGGTGCACCCGCATGGCGTCTTTCAGGACGACGTCGAGCCGGTCGGCGAGGTCGGGGGCGCGGTCGGCGACCGTCGCGGGCAGTCGCTCGGCGAGCCTGGGGTCGATCTCGACGGCGACGACGCGGTCGACCACGTCGAGCAGGGCGAGCGTCAGCGAGCCGAGACCCGGGCCCACCTCGAGGACCACGTCGTCGCGGCCGACACCGGCGACGGAGACGATGCGGCGCACCGTGTTGGCGTCGTGCACGAAGTTCTGGCCGAGCTGTTTCGTCGGCCGGACACCGAACTCCTCCGCGAGGGCGCGCACCTCGGCGGGGCCGAGGAGGGCGGCACGACCGCGAGCGGTCCCGTCGGAACCGTCGCGAGCGGTCACGTCGGAACCGTCGCGGGCGGTCCCGTCGGAACCGTCGCGGGCGGTCCCGTCGGAACCGTCGCGGGCGGTCCCGTCGGAACCGTCGCGGGGGGCCGAGCCGGGATCGCCGGAGGAGTGGTCTGGCACGTGCCGAACCTAGCGCACGCCGCTGCGGGACGAGTAGGACGGCCACGCTCCCCGGCGCTTCGGTCGACCCTTCCGGCCCACCTGTGGGCGGCCGTAGGCGCCGGTGACGGTGACCGCGACGAGGGCGTCGACCGGTTCGCGACGGGTCTCGACTCCGTCGATACTCGACGGCACCTCACGCGCCCTCCGCGGCACTCCGTGTACCCGGCCGTCACGTCGGTGCGCACGGTGGCCGGCGAGCGCTGTCCCCGGCCGACGTCGACCGGCGGGGTCGTGCCGGAGGAAGGTCTCGTGCCGGAAGAGCGTCGTCGCGGCGCCCCGGCGACGGATGTCGCCAGGAGCGCCGCGACGACGGTGTGCTGCAGCACGAAACGCGTGTCGGCGATCCTCGTCCGCGAGGACGTGAGGCGGAGTTCCTACCGCAGGCCCATCTTGCTGGTGCACGACGGCCAGGCTCCCCAGCCCTGTGCGGCCTGGACCTTCTCGGCGACGGCGATCTGCTGCTCGCGGCTGGCCAGGTCGGCGCGCGGCGCGTACTGGGTGCCGCCGAACGCGGCCCAGGTCTGCTGGGTGAACTGCAGGCCGCCGTAGAAGCCGTTGCCGGTGTTGATGGCCCAGTTGCCGGTGGCCTCGCACTGCGCGAGGGCGTCCCAGGTGGAGGCACGGCCGGAAGCGGGCACGGCCGGCTTGGGCTTGGTGCCGACGCGGACGACGGCCGGGGCCGGCTCGCGGAGGGTCGTCGAGGCCTTCTCGGTGCGGCCGACCTCGACGCCGTCGATCGTGTGCACCTCGAAGGTCACGGTGCGCTCACCGGGAGCACCCGGGGTGTCGACGGCGGTCTCGCCCTCGGTCATGTTCGGGTCGTCGACGCGCTGTTCGGGGGCCGGCACCGGCTGGTTCTCGATGCGGGTCTCGATGCGGTCGCGGGTGACGCGGATCTCGAGGCCCTCGGTCAGCGCCGCATCGACCGGGGGCATCACCGAATCGGCCTGCTCGAGCGCCACACCGTGCGCGGTCAGGAACTCCCCGACCGTCGGCGCCGCCATCCGCACCTCGACCGGCGGGGCACCACCGTCGAGCAACCGCACCGTCTTCGGGCTCACCACGTCGAGCTCGGCACCCTCGAGCGGCAACCGGTGCGACCGGGACGCCGAGGTGTACACGTCCGCGGCCAGCTCGAACTGCGCCAGCGCCTCGTCCACCGTCGACGCCGTCGTCCACACGGTGCGCTCGACACCGTCGACGCTCAGCTGCACCTCACGTGCCCGCCGCAGCACCACCGTGTCCCCGTCCGAGACCGCGGCGTCGACGGCCGGGGCCACCACGTCGTGCTCGCCGACCGGGTAGCCGGCGCCGGCGAGCACGTCACCGACCTCGGAGCTCATGGTGCTGAGCGCGACCCGCTCGCCGTCCACGTCGAGGGTGAGTTCCTTGTGCTGGATCAGCGCGGCGACTCCGCCGGCCGCGAGGGTGAGGAAGAGCGCGGCGACGACCACGTACAGCGTCGGCGATTTCGCTCTGTTGATCTTGGTGAAAGGTGACACGGTAATTCCTGGACTGTCGACAACTTCGATCACAGCACGGTAACGAATCGGCATTGATACGGCAACTGCAGTGGGTCTACCTGCGAATTTCCCGTAAGGAAGTAGGTGACGATTCGTAATTTTCGATCAATGACCGAGTCGTGTCCGAGCCGGAACCGCGTCGATTCGACGCCCGGAAAATCACCCCACGCGAAGCGTGAATTACCGCTGTGGAATTTGCGCGGGTGACCCACCGTCCGGGGCCGCGGCGGGGGGCGGTTCCACGCGCCCCGGACATCGTCGCGCTCTCGACGCGTGGACCCACGGTGCCGCGATCCGGGCCAGGGGGCGACGCGGAACTGCGCACAGCCGCGGCTGTCGGCTCGCGCAAGGCGGGAGGCACGGCACCGTCACAACGGACGGCCGTTCTGCGAAGGGCCGCAGACGAGGAGCGGCCGAAAAGTCCGACGCGCGGCGGGGACTCTGCCCGGCGGGCGAACGGCGACGCGCCGGGGCGAACGACGACCGCCCGGCGGCGACAGGCGACGGAGGAGGCGGTCGGGATCCGCGCGGCGAAAAACGCGACGGGTTGCGCGGGAGCGCCGCCGGGAGCTGCTCCCGGCCGACGGTTACGCCACGAGGGAGCCGTTCGGCGGGAACGGATGCGCGATCTTCGCGCGAAAGTGCTCCGAAGGCCGGCGCCCGGTCTCCCGGACGCCGGCCCTCGGCCTACGCGGTCTGCAGGAACCGCACCCGGCGGCCGAGCAGGGCGTCGACGCTATACGCGCCGGCGCCGACGACCGCGAGAACCAGCGCTCCGGCGCCGAGTGCTCCGACGAGCTCCCATCCACCGTCGGTGACGTAGATGCCGTTGCCGATGTGGACGAAGAAGAACGCGCCGAGCATGTTCACCAGCAGCAGGACACCGAAGACCGGCACGAGCAGGCCGATGATCAGGGCGATGCCGCCGAGTGTCTCCACCCAGGTGGCGTAGAAGGCGGACAGCGCGGGCACGGGCACGTCCATGCCCTCGAATCCGGCCTTGGTGGCGGAGTATCCCTGGTTCACCTTCTGCAGCCCGTGGGCCAGGAAGACGATCCCGATGACCACTCGGGCGACGAGCAGCCCGACGTTGCGCAGGACGGGGTTGTTCATGGGGGTGACCTTTCGGTGCGGGCGGTGGGGGCTCGTCCTTCGATCGAAGCCGCCCCTACGGTAGCGGCGCAAGGTTGAAGGTTCAACTTAATCGGCCACCCGCCGCCGGACGGCATCCGAAAAGTAGTTGATCGATCAATCACATGGGGTATGCTTTCGTCGAAGGCGCAACCACCGGCCGAAGGAGCCCCCCGTGAGCACCAGCGTGGAAGAGGAACGCAGCCGCCGCTCCGCGACGTTGCGGGAGGAACTCCGCACCCGCTACCTCCGGCCCGTCGGCGAACGACCCGCGTCGTCGGCGCGCGGGTTGCACCACACCGCACTCGTCAGCAGCGACGTCGAGCGCACGGTGCGCTTCTACCAGGACGTGCTCGAGTTCCCGCTCACCGAACTGATCGAGAACCGCGACTACCCCGGTTCGTCGCACTTCTTCTTCGACATCGGAAACGGAAACCTGCTGGCCTTCTTCGACTTTCCCGGCCTCGACGTCGGTCCCTACCAGGAGGTCCTCGGCGGGCTGCACCACATCGCGATCAGCGTCGAGCAGAGCCGCTGGGAACGCCTGCGCACCAAACTGACCGAAGCGGGCGTCGACCTCGTCGAGCACAGCGAGGTCTCCCTGTACTTCCGCGACCCCGACGGCGCCCGCATCGAACTCATCGCCGATCCCCTCGGCGAGATGTACGGAAGCAAGGTCTTGTAGATGAGCAACGTCGACGCCGAGCCCACCGAGATCGTCTGCGAATCCGAGCCCGCGCCCACCCGGGTACAGATCATCACTTCCCGTGAGGTGCCGCTCGGCGGCCCACGCGCGATGCCGGTCCGCCGCACGCTGCCGCAGCGCGCCCGGTCCCTCGTCGGAGCCTGGTGCTTCGCCGACCACTACGGGCCCGACGACGTCGCCGCGACCGGCGGAATGGACGTCGCGCCGCACCCGCACACCGGCCTGCAGACGGTGAGCTGGCTGTTCGCCGGCGAGATCGAGCACCGCGACAGCCTCGGCAAGCACGCATTCGTCCGCCCCGGCGAACTCAACCTCATGACGGGCGGCCACGGCATCGCGCACTCGGAGGTCTCCACACCGGCCACGACGGTCCTGCACGGCGTCCAGCTGTGGGTGGCCCTGCCCGACGCACACCGGGACGCTCCTCGTGACTTCCGGCACCACGTGCCCGAACCGGTCCGGCTCGCGGGCGCGACCGTCGCCGTCTTCCTCGGCTCCCTCGCCGGCTCCACGTCGCCGGTGCCCACCTTCACCCCGCTGCTCGGGGCCGAGATCACCCTCGACCCGGGCGCGAGCGTCGAACTGACCGTCGATCCCGCGTTCGAGCACGGCCTGCTGGTCGACACCGGCAGCATCCGGCTCGCCGGCACCGTCCTGTCCCGCTCCGCGCTCGGCTACGTCGGCACCGGCGTCTCCACGCTCCCCCTGACGAATCTCACCGACGAACCCGCACGTGCCGTGCTGCTCGGCGGGACGCCGTTCGGGGAGGAGATCGTCATGTGGTGGAACTTCGTCGGTCGCAGCCACGACGAGATCGTCGCGTTCCGCGACGAGTGGCAGCGCGAGGGAGAACGCTTCGGCCGGGTCGAGGGCTACACCGGGAAGGTCGCGCGGCTACCCGCACCGGCGCTGCCCAACGCGCAGATCCGGCCGCGCCGCAATCCCCCCACCGCCCACTGAGGGGGCACCCTCACCAGGAACACTGAGGGGGCACCCTCACCAGGAACACTGAGGGGGCACCCTCACCAGGAACACCGAGGGGGCACCCTCACCAGGAACACCGAGGGGGCACCCTCACCAGGAACACCGAGGGGCACCCTCACCAGGAACACCGAGGGGCACCCTCACCAGGAACACCGAGCGGCACCCTCACTCGGGACGGATCCCGGCATAGGCATCGCCCAGCAGTCGCCGCACCCCCACCCGGGTCACCTCGCGGGGGTTGGGGTACTGCCGTTCGGTGGCCAGGTGTGCCGCCTCGTCGAGGTCGCCCTCGGACATGCCCAGTTCGGCGAGCGTCGTCGGGCCACCCGCGGCCGCCACCAGGTCGAAGACCCCGGCCGGGGCGGTGGGCGTGCCGAGCGCATCGGCGATGCGACTCATCACGGCCGGTACCGACGGCGCGTTGAACGCCATCACGTGCGGCAGCACCACGGTGTGCGTCGCCGCGTGCGGCAGGTCGAAACTGCCGCCCAGGACGTGGCACAGCTTGTGGTGCAAGCCCATTCCTCCCGCGCTCAGGCACGTGCCGGCCAGCCATGCCGCGAGCAGCAGGTCCGAGCGACCCTCGCGGTCCGCGGCGTCGGCACCGAGGACCGGCACACCCCGGGCGATCGCGCGGATCGCCTCGAGCGCCAGCGTGTCGATGATCGGGTTGGCGTGCTCGGCGTACAACGCCTCCACGGCATGCGCCATCGCGTTGATCGCGCTGGTCAGTGCCATCGGGATCGGCATCGACAGGGTGAACTCGACGTCGTAGATGACGGTTTCGGGCAGGATGGCCGGCGACGAGTGCGTGGTCTTCACCCCGTCCGCGGTCTCCCCGAGGACGGGCGTGACCTCGGATCCGGCGTAGGTGGTCGGCAGGATCACCTGGTCCACGCCGGTGCGCACCGCGATCGCCTTCGACAGCCCCGTCGTCGACCCTCCGCCCACGGCGACGACGGCGTCGATGTCGTGCTCGGAGACCAGACCCAGCACCTTCTCGGTGACCGCGACGGGGGTGTGCATGACGGCCCCGTCGAACCGGGCGACCTGGAGGCTCCCGAGGGCCTTCTCGACGAGCTCGGCCTGCGGACGGACGTGTTCGCCGCCGAGCAGCAGGACCCGGGAGCGATCCAGGCGGCGCACCTCGTCGGCGACCCGCGCCGCGGTTCCCGGACCGAAGACCACCCGTGACGGCTGAGCGTTGTAGACGAAACTGTGCATGTCACCCATTGTCCCCGGCCACCCGCTCCGGCCGCCTCGGAACGGGGACACCGTTACGAAAGTCCGTATACCCGTTCGGCATTCGCGGTGGTCGTGGCGGCCAGCTCGGCCGGGTCCGCGCCGCGCACCTCCGCGAGCGCCCGCACCGTGTAGGGCAGGCAGTACGGCTCGTTGGGGGCGCCGCGGAACGGATGGGGCGTCAGGAAGGGGGCATCGGTCTCCACGAGCACCAGCTCGGGCGGCACCAACGGGGCTGCGGCACGGAGCGCCTTCGCGTTCTTGAAGCTCACCGTCCCGGAGAAGCTGAGCAGGTAGCCGGCGTCGACGCAGGCCCGCGCCATGTCTGCGTCCGACGAGAAGCAGTGGAAGATCACCGTCTCCGGCGCACCCTCGTCGTGCAGGACGCGCAGCAACTCGGCATCGGCGTCACGATTGTGGATCATCAGGGTCTTGCCGAGACGTTTGGCCAGGTCGATGTGCCAGCGGAACGCGTCCTCCTGCTCGAGCGGGTCGGCGCAGCCGTCGAGCTTGCCGGGCCAGTACAGGTCGAGGCCGGTCTCCCCCACGGCGACGACGCGCGGGTCGGCGGCGAGCTTCTCGATCTCGGCGCGCGTGACGTCGTCGAGCGCGTTCGCACGGGTGGGGTGGAGCGCCACGGCGGCGTAGACCCGTGCGTCCCAGTGCGCGGCGTCGACGGCGAAGCGGGCTGCGGCGATGTCGTCGGCCACGGTGACGACCCGTCCGACACCCACCGCGGCCGCCCGGTCGAGGACGGCCGCCACCGATTCGGCATCGTGGGCTCCGCACGCGTCGAGGTGCGTGTGGGCGTCGACGAGAGGCGAGAGCGGCTGCGGAGGCTCGGGCGCGGGACGGGTTCGGCTCACGGCCCATACACTATCTACCTATAAAGTGGACGCACCATGACTGCTCCTGCCGCCTCCCGCCCGCCGTTCTACCTGACGACCGCGATCGCTTATCCGAACGGCGCCCCGCACATCGGCCACGCCTACGAGTACATCTCCTCGGACGCGATCGCCCGGTTCAAGCGCCTCGACGGCTTCGACGTGTACTTCCTGACCGGTACCGACGAGCACGGCCTGAAGATGCAGCAGACGGCAGCGAAGGAGGGCCTGGACGTGCGGGACCTCGCGGCCCGCAACTCCGGCGTGTTCGAGGCCATGGACAAGTCGCTGAACATCTCCTTCGACCGGTTCATCCGCACCACGGACGCCGACCATCTCGAGGCGAGCAAGGCGATCTGGCAGCGGATGGCCGACAACGGGGACATCTACCTCGACACCTACTCGGGGTGGTACTCCGTGCGCGACGAGGCGTTCTACGCCGAGGCCGAGACGACCGCGCTCGACGACGGCTCGCGCATCGCCACCGAGTCCGGCACCCCCGTGGAGTGGACGGAGGAGTCGACGTACTTCTTCCGGCTCTCGGCGTATCAGGACAAGCTGCTGAAGCTGTACGAGGAGCGCCCGGACTTCATCGCGCCGGCCACCCGCCGCAACGAGATCGTCAGCTTCGTCTCGGGCGGGCTGAAGGATCTGTCGATCTCCCGCACCACCTTCGACTGGGGCGTGCCGGTGCCGGATCATCCCGAGCACGTGATGTACGTGTGGGTCGACGCGCTCACCAACTACCTGACCGGTGCGGGTTTTCCCGACACCGGGTCGGAGTCGTTCCGCCGCTACTGGCCCGCGAACCTGCACATCATCGGCAAGGACATCACCCGCTTCCACACCGTGTACTGGCCGGCGTTCCTGATGTCGGCGGGAATCGAGCTGCCCGAGCGGGTGTTCGTACACGGCTTCCTGTTCAACAAGGGCGAGAAGATGTCCAAGTCGGTCGGCAACGTCGTCGACCCGCTCGAGATGGTCGAGCAGTACGGCCTCGATCCGCTGCGCTTCTTCCTGCTGCGGGAGATCTCCTACGGTCAGGACGGCAGCTACAGCCACGAGGCGATCGTGACCCGCATCAACGCGGACCTGGCGAACGAACTCGGCAACCTCGCGCAGCGCTCGCTGACGATGGTCGCCAAGAACCTCGACGGTGTGGTCCCGGAGCCCGGTGAGTTCACCGAGGACGACCGAGCGTTGCTCGCGCAGGCCGACGCGCTGCTCGACAAGGTCCGGGCGGAGTTCGACGTGCAGGCGCTGCACCTCGCGCTCGAGTCGATCTGGCACGTCCTCGGCGAGACCAACCGGTACTTCTCCGCACAGGCGCCGTGGGTGCTGCGCAAGACCGATCCCGCCCGGATGGCCACGGTGCTGTACGTGACGCTCGAAGTCGTGCGGATCGTCGGCCTGCTCGTGCAGCCGGTGATGCCGGACTCCGCCGCCAAGATCCTGGATCTGGTGGGGCAGGATCCGCAGGCGCGGCAGTTCGCGGACATCGCCACGCGCCTCGCGCCGGGCACGCAGTTGCCGGCCCCGGCCCCTGTGTTCCCGCGCTACGAATAGCGCCACGCCGCCTGTCGGTGGCCTCGTGCACACTCCGCGCATGGGGCGAGATAGAACACACTTTCGACAGGCGGCGACCGGGTCCGGCGCATCCGAGGAGGTCTTCCACCTCGGAATCCGGCCGCTACTCGACGAACTGGGCGCCGCGTACGAGCGCGGCTGGCAACCGGTCGACGTCCTGCACGTGACGGCCCGTTCCGGCGACACCACGGACGTCCCACTGGCGGCCGCCGCGGTGCTTTTCGACGCCCGCCGCAGCGGCGCGGCCGACCGGGCACCCCTCGACTGGGTGCGCCAGCTCGGTGCGATCGCGCAACGCTGTCCCGCCGCCGCGCGGATCGCCGACCGGGTGCCACCCGACGCGCCCGCCCGCCAGTTGGGCGCGGAACTGCTGCGCGAGCTGCCCGGCCTGTCCCGCTTCCAGGTGATGGGGCTGGCGTTCGCCTGGAAGTACCTGCCGCAGTTCTCCCCACTCCTGCCGCTGCCCTCGCAGTGGCCGCCGCTGCGACCGGTCCCTGCGGCCGGCGAGGCCGCGACCCCGGATCCGCGGGTGCTCGCCCGGATCCGCGGCCTCCTGGCGAAGGCCGAGTCCACGGACTATCCGGAAGAGGCCGAGACCCTCACCGCCAAGGCCCAGGAACTGATGACCCGGTACGCGATCGGCACGGCCCTGGTCACTCGTGCGGGCGCGGACACTGCGCGAGGACGCCGCGTGCACGTCGACAATCCGTACGCGAAGGAGAAGGTTCTGCTGCTCACCGCGATCGGGAACGCGAACCGCACGCGCACGGTGTGGTTCACCAAGGTCGGAATCGCCACGATCGTCGGCGCCGACGTCGACCTGCAGCAGGTGGAGCTGCTGTTCGCGTCGCTCTCGGTGCAGGCCGCCCGGGCCGTGCGTGCCGCCGGGACGGGTGGCCGCACCGGCGGCGCGGCGACGGCGTTCCGCCGTGCCTTCCTGACCGGATACGCATATCGGGTCGGCGAACGGCTGCGGCAGGCGGACGCATGCGCGACCGCGACCGCCGCGGCCGACGCGAGCATGTCCGTCACACAACTCGCGCCGCTGCTGGCCCGTCGCTCCGAGGCCGTGGACTCGGAGTTCCGCCGCCTGTTCCCGACGACCCGGTCGACCCGTACACGCAGCGTCGATGCCGAGGGATGGTTCGCCGGCCGCGACGCCGCCGAGACCGCCTTCCTCGCATCCCCGCCCGGGTGAGCACTGCCCCGGTCGCCGCCTGTCACGTTCGGGGGCCGAGCGGTGTCCCATGTGCGACCGCGGACATCGTCGACAACAGAAGGGGTGGTCAGGATGACAACCGATGTGGTGGTGCTCGGAGCCGGGTACGCGGGAGTGATGGCAGCGAACCGTCTGCTCGCCACGCATCCGGGGGTATCGGTGACGGTCGTCGCGCCGCGACCGGTGTTCGTCGAGAGGGTGCGGTTGCATCAGGTCGCCGCCGGCTCCGGTGCGGCCACACACGACCTCGCCGACGTGCTGCATCCGGCGGCGGCCGTGCACGTCGGCACCGCAGTGCACATCGGAGCGGACCGGGTGCTGCTCGCCGACGGGACGACGTTGCCGTTCCGCGTCGCGATCTACGCCGTCGGCAGCGGCGCCGCCGTACCCGCGATCCCGGGCGCCGACCGGCTGCACTCGACGGCCGAGCTCGAACGCGCCCTGGACACGGCCGCCGCGCTCGGGGAACTCGGCGACGGGGCGGGCGTGGTGGTCGTCGGCGGCGGGCTCACCGGCGTCGAGTCGGCCGCCGAGATCGCCGAGGCGCATCCCCGCCTGTCGGTCACCCTCGTCGGGGATCCCGTCGCACACCTGCCCGGGTCCACCCGGCGGTTCGTCGCCGCGCGGCTGCGACGGCTCGGTGTCCGGATCCGGCCGGGCCGGGTCGTCGCCGTCGAGGACGGCGCGGTGCTGCTCGCCGACGGCGACGCGGTACCGGCCGAGCTCGTCGTCTGGGCGGGCGGATTCACGGTGCCGGACCTGGCCCGGCGCAGTGCTCTGCCCGTCGACGAGACGGGCCGGCTGCGGGTCGACGCGACCCTGCGGAGCGCGGACGGAGCGAACGTCGTGGGCGTGGGCGACGCCGTGACCGTCGCGGGCCAGGATCACATCCGGATGAGCTGCCAGGCGGCGCTGCCGCTCGGCGCCCACGGCGCCGACACCACCTGGGCGCTGCTGACGGGTACGGATCCGCGGCCGCTGTCGCTGGGGTTCGCGGCGCAGTGCATCTCGCTGGGCCGCTCCTCCGGCGTCGTGCAGCGCACCCGTCCCGACGACACGCCCCGCTCCCTCGCGCTGCGCGGTACGTTGGGGTCGTTCGGCAAGGAGGCGGTGGTGCGCGGGACGGTCTGGATGCTGCGACGGCAGGCGCGAGGGCACAGCTACCCGTTCCCCGCGGGTCCGGCCCCCGCGTCCGAGCCGATCGCGGTCCGTCGATGACCCCCGACGACACGCCTCGCGACGAGACGACGCACGACAAGACGACCCACGATGAACTGTTCACCCGGCACCGAGGCCTGCTGTTCGGCATCGCGTACGAGATCACCGGCAGCGTCGCCGACAGCGAGGACATCCTGCAGGACAGCTACCTGCGCTGGGCCGAGGTGGAGCTCGACGAGGTGGCGAACCCGCGTGCTTATCTGAGCCGCGTGGTCACCCGGCAGGCGCTGAACTCGCTGCGCACGGCGCAGCGGCGCCGGGAGGACTACGTCGGGCCGTGGCTGCCCGAACCGGTGCGGACCGCCCCCGACGCCGCCGAGGACGTGCTGCTCGCCGAATCGGTGTCGATGGCGATGATGCTGGTGCTCGAGACACTCGGCCCGCTCGAACGAGCGGTGTTCGTGCTGCGCGAGGTGTTCGGCTTCGACCACGCCCAGATCGCCGCGGCCGTCGGCAGGCAGGAGGCGACGGTGCGGCAGATCGCGCACCGCGCCCGCAGCCACGTGCAGGCGCGGCGCCGGCGGTACGCCGCGTCCGACGAGCAGGCGCGCCGGGTCGTGACGGAGCTGCTGTCCGCCGCTGCCGGCGGGGACGTGGAGGCACTCATGGCGGTACTCGCACCGGACGTCGTCTACGTCGCCGACGGCGGCGGCAAGGTGACGGCCGCGCGGGTCCCGGTGAGCGGAGCGCGGAAGGTCGCACGCGTGCTGAGCGGCCTGAGCCGCCGGCCGCTGCCCGACATGCGAGTGGAGTTCGCCGCGTTCAACGGCCTGCCCGCGCTGGCCGTGTACTCGGGCGAGCGACTCGATCTGGTCATGCTGATCGAGATGGACGCGGGCCTGGTCACCGGCCTGTATGTGGTGCGGAACCCGGACAAGCTCGGTGCGGCGGACCGGGTGATGCCGCTCGTCCGCTGACCGCCCGGCGGGATTCGGTCCGTTCCGGGGCCGCGTGGGAAGCTGTGCCCATGCGGATGGAACGGCTCGGCACCGGGGGCAGCCCGGCGCAGGTGCTGCGACTGCTGGGCGCCCGGGCCGAGGCGGCGGGCGCCCCGCCACCGGCTGCACTGACCGGAACGTGGTTCGGCGCAGCTGCGGTCCTCGCGCCCCACGTGCGTGCCGTCGCCACCCCACCGGCCGACGCCTTCGTCCTGCGCGGCCGCTCGGCCCCGGGCCGCGGCGAACCGGTCGTCGGCGGGGGGTGGATCGGCTATCTCGCATATCCGGACCGCACGCCCACCCACCCGGCGCTGCCTCGCGCGGCCGGAGGATGGACGGACACCGTCCTGCGGCTCGACCACGACGGCTGCTGGTGGTACGAGAGCCTCACCGACGCGGCGTGCCCGGCCGGGCTCGCCGCCGCCGTCCGCGAGGCGCCCGACGCCTCCGCTCGGGCACCGTGGCGCATCGACTGGACACCGCCCGATCGCGACGCCCACCGCCGCGGCGTGCGGCAATGCCTCGAGGCGATCCGCGCCGGCGAGGTCTACCAGGCGTGCGTGTGCACTCGTTTCACCGGTGCCTGGTCCGGCAGTCCGCTGCACTTCTTCGCCGACGGGATCGAGCGCACCGCCCCGGCCCGGGCGGCGTACGTCGCGGGCGACTGGGGTGCGGTCGCGTCCCTGTCACCGGAGTTGTTCCTCGCGCGCCACGGCGACCGGGTGACGTCGAGCCCGATCAAGGGCACGCTCCCGATCGGCGCCGATCCGGCCCGGTTGCGCGCGTCCGTCAAGGACGTCGCGGAGAACGTGATGATCGTGGACCTCGTGCGCAACGACCTGGGGCGCGTTGCCGAGACGGGGAGCGTCACCGTGCCGGACCTGCTCGGGGTGCATCCGGCCCCCGGGGTCTGGCACCTGGTGTCCACCGTCGCGGCCTCGTTGCGGATCGGGGTGGACACCGCGCGGTTGCTCGATGCGGCATTCCCCCCGGCGTCGGTGACCGGCTGCCCCAAGATCCGGGCGCGGGAGTTCCTGCAGGTCTGGGAGCCGCACCCGCGGGGCGTGTACTGCGGCACGGTGGGCATGGCCAGTCCCGTCGCCGGGGTGGAACTGAACGTGGCGATCCGCACCGTCGAGTTCGGCCGCGGGGACGCGGACACGCCGGGCTCGTGCGGGCTCGGCGTCGGCGGCGGCATCACCATCGATTCCGATCCGGACGCCGAATGGCAGGAGTGCCTCGACAAGGCCGCCAGCATCCTGGGGCTCAGCCCTCGCACACCGTCCGGCCGGCCACCGGCAGATCGGACTGTGGCAGCGTCTCGGTGATCCGGCCCGTCGTCGAGGCGCAGATCCGCGCGACGATCGACTCGACGTCCAGGCTCCAGGTGCGCACCGTCCCGTCGCCGCCCGCCGCGATCACGGCGTTGCGGCCCGGCAGGAAGCCGACCTGCCACCGTCCGACACCGATCTCGGTGATCGGGCCGCCCACCGGGTGCATGTGCTCCGAGTCGGCGACGTGCCACAGTCGTACCGTGCCGTCGTCACTGCCGCTGACCACCTCGCTGCCGTTCGGGGTGACGGACACCGAGTAGACGGTGCCGGTGTGGCCGCGCAGCGCGTCGGGCCGGACGGTGAACGATCCGTCGGGTCCGCGGTCCCACACGCGGACCGTGTGGTCGTCGCCGCCGGTGGCGAGGACGTTGCCGTCGGCGCTGAACGCGAGGGCGTTGACGCCGGCGGTGTGACCGTCCGACACCGGCAGCGCGACGGGGGCGGACGGATCGGTGACGTCCCACGCATAGAGCGAGCCGTCCGCGCTGGTCACGACCAGATGCCGGCCGTCCGGCGTGAACGCGGCCGCCCGCACGAGATTCGTCGGGCCCCGCAGCGGTGCTCCCCGGCGCACCGGACGCGCCGGATCCGACACGTCCCACAGCACGAGAGAGTGGTCGTCGTGGCCGGTGACGAGGGTGGTGCCCCCGGGGCCGAAGTCGAGTTCGGACGTGAACCGGGTCTCGGTCACGATCGGGTCCACCCACAGCCGCGGGGCCGTGGGGTCGCGGACATCCCACAGGTGGATCTCGCCGTCGGTCGTCGAGGCGGTGACCAGAGTCGCGGCGGAGGGCGACAGGGCGGTGGTCACCGCGCCGCCCACCGGTCTGGGACGATCCACGACGCCGAGCGGCGCCCAGTGCCCGTCGGAGCCGATCCGCCACAGCGGCACGGAGGAGTTGTACCCGCCGGTGGCGACGAACGAGCCGGAGCGATCGATCGCGGGCAGCGTCAGCGCAGAGTCCGCGACCGCGACGCGTCCGCGCGGCAGCGTCCAGATCCGGATGTTGCCGTCGTGCCCGCCGGTGACCAACGCGGCGCCGTCGGGGGTGAACGCGAGCGCGGGGACGCCGCCGCCGTTGCCTGCGAGAGCCGGCCGCATCTCGTCGATCGTCCGCGTCTTCGGGTCGACCGCCCACAGCTTCGCGGTCCCGTCCCACGACGCGCTCGCCAGGGTGCGGCCGTCGGGTGCGAACGCGACGGTCCACACCCCGCCGGTGTGCGCCTGCACGGGAGGGCCGGTCGGGCGCACCGCCGCCGGGTCCGTGGTGTCGAACATCGTGACGACACCGTCGTCGCTGCTGACCGCGAGGGTCCGGCCGTCGGGGGCGAACGCGACGGAGTGCGCCACGTCGCGGAAACCGGTCAGCGCAGCGCCGACGGGCACGGCGGCGGCCGGGTCGGTCACATCCCACAGCCGCACCGACCGATCGTCGCTCGACGTGGCCAGCACGGTACCGCCGGGGTGGAACGCCACGGTGCGCACCGCCGCGCCGTGCGCGGGCAGGACGGTGCGGGGAAATCCCCGCGTCCGGGGCTCGCTCGTGTCGACGAGCACGACCGATCCGTTGTCGTACGGCACCGCGAGCGACCGGCCGTCCGGGCCGAACCGCACATTGTGGACGACCTCCGGCACGAACACCTCGCCGGTCAGCAGCGCGACGGGCCGGTCCCGGTCGGTGACGTCCCAGATCCACACCGCACCTGTTGCACCACCCGCCGCGAGCAGGGTGCCGTCCGGGCTGAAGGCGACCGAGGCCAGATACTCGGGCTCGTCGGACACCAGCGCTCCGAGCGGCCGCGGCGCGCCCCGGTCGGACAGATCCCACAGGCGGACACTGCCGTCGTCGCTCGCCGAGGCCAGGGTCGTGCCGTCCGGGGCGATCGCCAGCCCGTAGACCGGACCGCTGTGACCCTCCACGGGCAGTGCCAGCGGCATCTGCTCGGTCGCGACGAGCCGCGAATACGCGACCTCGCTGTCCGGACGCAGGCGCCACGCCGCGAGCGCCAGCTGGGCCGCGGTGGACGGGTCCCGCTCCTGCATGGAGTCGGCGAGCGCGACGACCTGCTGGAACTGGGCGGCACTGCGCTCGGCCTCGGCGCGGCTCTTGCCGGCCCAGGCCAGCGTCCCCATCACCACCGCGACGACGGTGGAGAGCACGAGGGCGGCGATGGCACCGTTGCGGACGCGGGTCCGGCGACGGATCTGCCGTCGCGACTCCCGGAGAAAGGCCACCGCTGTCGGGCTGAGCGCGGTCTCGACACCGCCGGCCGGGGCCCGCCCCACGAGCTCCCGATCCTCGTGCTCGGCGACGAGGTCCATCCGGCCCCGTTGGTACAGCAGGTCCGCGTGCCGGCGGCCCGCGACCCAGCCTGCCGCGTCCGCCTCGATCTGCTGGCGCAGCGCAGCGTACGAGCGGTCGGCCCGGATCCACGACTTCAGGCGCGGCCAGGCGTCGATGACCGTGTCGTGAACCAGCTCGACGCTGCCGTCGTCGACGACGAGGACGCGGGCGGTGACGAAGTGGTCGACCACCCGGCGTCCCGCCTCGGCGTCGTCGCCGGCGGCGGCGAGCAGCCGATCCAGCGGGCGCCGGATCTTCACGTCGGTGCCGGTGCCGGTCACGTAGACCAGGTGGACGAGCATCGCGCGCGCGAGTCGGCGGCCGCGGTCGTCGAGCTCTTCCCACGCACGTTCCGCGCTCGCCGCGATCGATCCGCGTACCCCGCCGGTAGCGCGGTACCCGGCCACGGTCAGGTGACCGCCGCGCCGGCGTTCCCACAGGGCGTCGAGCAGGTGTGACAGCAGGGGCAGTTCGGCCCCGCCGACGTCGTCGTCGGTCAGCACTCCGAGGTCGTGCAGGATCAGTTCGACCAGGCCCGGCTCGAACCGCAGACCGAGCAACCGCGCCGGCGCGGTGATCACCTCGACCAGGTCGTCCCGGGTCAGGGGCTGGACCGTCTTGCTGTGCCGCTCCAGCGCCCGGGCCAGCACGGGATAGGTCACGGCCCGCTCGTAGAAGTCCGATCTCAGCGTGGCCACCACCGAGACCGGTGTGTCGCCGTCACCGACGGTCGCGGCCTGATCGAGCAGCGCGAGGAACGCCGAGCGTTCGGCCGCGTCCTCGCAGTGGGTGAACAGCTCCTCGATCTGGTCGACGACGATCAGCAGGCCCGCGCCGCCCTCTCGGGCGGCGGCGGCGTGCAGCCGCGCCACCGCGGTCGGCTCGTCCGCATCCGAGATGTCGGCGAGTTCGGGTACGCACTCGACGAGCTGCGCCACCGGGTGCCGTCCCGGGGTCAGGACCACCGGCCGCCAACGGTCGTCACGGCACAGTTCCGGGACCAGGCCGGCCTGCACGAGGGAGGACTTGCCGACGCCGGAGGCACCGGTCACCACCACGATGCCGTGACCGTGGGCGGCGACGACGGTCTCGGCGAGTTCGCGCACGTTCCGGGCCCGGCCGAAGAACAGCTGCGCGTCCCGATCGCGGTACGCCTCGAGACCGCGGTAGGGCCGCACGCCGGGGGGCAGTGCCGCGGCGGGCGGCTCGGTGGGCTCCGTCCGGGCCCGCCCGGCCGGTCCCCGGGCGTGTTCCCACCACCGCTCCCACTGCTTGATCGAGTAGAGGCCGGGCGTCGGCGGCTGCGCGTGCAGGGCCCGGGCGGAGCGGATCAGCACCACCAGGACCGGACGGATCGTCTCGAACGTGGCGGGTACCCGGGCACCGGATCGCCAGTCGCTGATCCGCTGCACGGACACGGTGCGCTCGCTGCCCACGGAGCGGGCGACGGCCGACGCCTCGGAGGCGACCTTCTTGAGCGCGGGACGTCCCGCCGCCGCGAACAGCGTCCGGAGCTGGTCGGCGAACAGCTGCCGGGGCTCCGCCGCGGTTCGCTCGTCGACCGGTTCCATCTCCCGCATCCTCCCTGCTCCGCACCCCCCGAGGGCCCGGATCGTCCGCTGCGGAAAAACTCCTCACCGGTCCTGACCTGGGATGATATCGCGAGCGGGACGCGAACCGGTTGGTCACCCGGGATATCCCCGACAGAGTTGTTCCCGAGCGGGAAGACCCCGCGACGCGCTGCACCTCCACACCGGCCGGAACCCGACGAGGGGTGGTTCCGCCCGGTGCGGAGGGAAGGCGGCGCGCGACCCGAACCGAGGGACCGTGTACAAGCTCGTCGACCGGATCGTCCACGGCGTTCCGCCCACGTTGGTCGCGGCCCTGATCGTCGCGGTCGCCGTGCTGCTGATCGTCGCGCTCTCCTCGGCCGCGCCGTAACGCCCGGCCGCGGCTACCGCGTCGGCGTGCGGCTGTCCTTCGCGCCGAGCAGGTACGGATCCCGGGCGAGGTACTCCTTCGTCTCGCGGGCGATGAGTCCCGAGAGGATGAGCAGCCCGATCAGGTTGGGCAGTGCCATCAGGCCGTTCATCACATCGGAGAAGTTCCACACCACCTCGAGCTCGGTGGTGGCGCCGACGTAGACGACGAGTACGAAGATCGCCCGGTACGGGAGGACGCCGCCGCGGCCGACGAGACGTTCGACGCAGCGGTCGCCGTAGTACGACCACCCGAGAATCGTCGAGAAGGCGAAGAACACCACGGAGATCGTGACGATCCAGCTGCCCCAGTCACCGCCGAGGCCGTCCGAGAAGGCGAGGGAGGTCATCGCCGCGCCCTGCTCCCCGGATGTCCAGGCTCCGGTGGTGATGATGACCATGCCCGTGAAGGTCACGACGATGATCGTGTCGATGAAGGTCTGGGTCATCGACACCAGGCCCTGCCGGACCGGGTGGGTGGTCTGCGCGGCGGCAGCGGCGATCGCGGCGCTGCCCATGCCGGACTCGTTGGAGAAGATGCCGCGGGCCACGCCGTAGCGCAGGGCGATCATGAACACCGAACCGATGAAGCCGCCGGTCGCGGCGGTGCCGGTGAATGCGTCGGTGAACACGAGGGCGAACGCCTCGGGGATGTCGGTGATGTTGACCGCGAGGACGATGATCCCGGCACCGACGTACAGCAGGATCATCGCGGGCACGAACCCGGCGGTGACCCTGCCGATGGACTTGATGCCGCCGAGCAGCACCGCGGCGGCGAGCACCGTCATGACGATCCCGGACAGCCAGGTCGGTACCCCGAACGTGGAGTCCATCTGGGTGGCGACGGTGTTGGCCTGCGTCATGTTGCCGATGCCGAAGCTGGCGAGCACCGCGAACACCGCGAACATCAGGCTCAGCACCAGACCGAACTTGTTGGGGATGGCGCGGGCCAGGTAGTACTGCGGGCCGCCGGACTGCTCGCCCTTGGCGTCGGTGACGCGATACTTGACGCCGAGGAACGCCTCGGAGTACTTGCTGGCCATGCCGACGAGGCCGGTGACCCACATCCAGAACAGGGCCCCCGGCCCGCCGAAGTAGATGGCGGTGGCGACGCCGGCGATGTTGCCGACCCCCACGGTGGCGGCCAGGGCGGTCGTCAGTGCCTGGTACTGAGAGATGTCACCTTCGGTGGCGTCCGGGTCCTTCCGGATGATCAGCCCCAGCCGCAGGGCCGGCCACAGCTTGCGGAACTGCACCCCCCGCAGCCGCACCGTCAGGATCACGCCGGTGCCCAGCAGCAGCGGTATGAGCATGTACGGGCCCCATACCACCGACGCGACCTCGACGAGGAATTCGTTCACCGACTCCATCCGTACCTCCTGCTGCGCGGTAAGGGGCAGAGTCTACGACGACGACTCGTCCTGCCGCGCGGCCAGTACCGCGTCGTACAGTTCGCGTTTGGAGACCCCGGCGGTCGCGACCTGTGCGCACGCGTCCTTCAGCCGCATTCCGTCCGCCACGAGCTGTTCGACCGCGTCGACCAGGTCGGCAAGCTCCGCCACCTGCGCCGAGGCGCCCTCGAGCACGACGGTGATCTCGCCGCGGGCACTCTCGGCGGCCCACTGCGCCAGCTCCGCGAGCGTGCCGCGACGCACCTCCTCGTAGGTCTTGGTCAGTTCCCGGCACACCGCGGCGCGTCGCTGCCCGCCGAGCACGTCGACCGCGTCGGCCAGGCACGCGGCGAGGCGGTGCGGGGCCTCGAAGAACACCACCGCGCGCGGCTCGGCGGTCAGGGTCTGCAGCCACGCGCGACGCGCGCCGGCCTTGCGGGGCGGGAAGCCCTCGAAGCAGAACCGCTCGACCGGCAGACCGGACAGCGCGAGCGCGGTGGTCACCGCGGAGGGACCGGGCAGGCACGTGACGGGCAGCCCGGCCGCGACGCACGCCGCCACCAGCCGGTAGCCGGGATCGCTGACGGACGGCATCCCGGCGTCGGTGACCAGCAGCACCGTCCGGCCCGCCTCGATGTCGGCGACCAGCGCCGGGGTCCGGGCGGACTCCACCTGGTCGTAGAAGCTGACCACCCGCCCGGTGACGGTGACCCCCAGCGCGGCGGCGAGCGACCGGGTCCGACGGGTGTCCTCGGCCGCGACGACGTCGGCGGTGCCGAGCGCGTCGCAGAGCCGTTTGGAGGCGTCGCCGATGTCGCCCATGGGGGTGGCGGCGAGCACGAGCCGGCCCTGTCCCGGATTGTCTGGCTGCATGCGCCTCAGCCTACGATCGGGACGTGACCGTGACGGACGAGCGCCCTGCCGAGGCATCGGACCGTCGCCGGATGCACAGCCCGGGTCCGACGGTGCCGGCATCGGATTTCGGTCCGGTCGACCGCGGCCGGGGCTGGGTGGTGACGCTGTTCGTCACCGCGATCGCGGCGATCACCCGGTTCACGATGCTGCACTACCCCACCGACGCGAAGACGCCGGTGTTCGACGAGAAGCACTACGCCCCGCAGGGCTGGCAGGTGCTCACCGGCGGCGGGATCGAGGACAACCCCGGCTACGGCCTCGTCGTGCACCCACCGGTGGGCAAGCAGCTCATCGCGCTCGGCGAGGCGTTGTTCGGTTACAACGGGTGGGGATGGCGGTTCTCGGCCGCCGTCGCCGGGACGTTGCTGGTCCTGCTGGTGGTGCGGATCGTGCGGCGGTTGACCCGCTCGACCCTGCTCGGCGGTCTGGCCGGGATTCTCCTGATCGCCGACGGCGTCACCTTCGTCTCGTCGCGCCTCGGGATGCTGGACATCTTCCTGGCGCTGTTCGCGGTCGCCGCGTTCGGGTGCCTGATCGTCGACCGGGACGAGGTGCGGGCGCGGATGGCGCGCGTGCACGCCGAGGGACGCATCGCCGACACGGTGTGGGGTCCCCGGCTGGGCGTGCGGTGGTGGCGGTTCGGGGCCGGTGTGCTGCTGGGCCTGGCGGTGGGCACGAAGTGGTCGGGGCTGTATCTGATCGCGTTCTTCGGGTTGATGTCGGTGGCGTTCGACGTCGCCGCGCGCCGCGCCTACGGCGTGCGACGACCGTGGCTCGGGACCGGTCTGCGTGACGTCGGCCCGGCCCTCTACGCGCTCGTGGTGGTGCCGCTGGCCGTGTATCTGGCGACGTTCTGGGCGTGGTTCGCGGGCGAGACCGGGGTGTACCGGCATGCGGTGGGCCGGCAGATCGGCACGGACGGGGCGTTCTCGTTCGTGCCGGACGCGCTGCGCTCGCTGTGGTACTACAGCGCCTCCGTGCTCGAGTTCCACTCGGGTCTGACGAACTCGGCCGGCAACGTGCATCCGTGGGAGTCCAAGCCGTGGACGTGGCCGATGGGGTTGCGTCCGATGCTGTACTACTTCGCCGACGGCGAGCAGATCCGTGGGTGCGGCGGTGAGCAGTGCGTCAAGGCCGTCATGCTGGTGGGCACCCCGGCGATGTGGTGGCTGGCACTGCCGATGCTCGTGTGGGGCGGATGGCAACTGCTGGTGCGGCGGGACTGGCGGTGGGCCGCGGTGCTCACCGGGTACGCGGCGACGTTGCTGCCGTGGTTCGCCACGCTCGACCGGCAGATGTACTACTTCTACGCGGTTCCGCTCGCGCCGTTCCTGGTCATGGGGTTGACACTGGTGCTCGGCGATGTGCTCGGATCGCCGCGGGCCTCGGCCGAGCGGCGGTCGACCGGTCTGCTGGTCGTGTGCCTCTACGTCGGCCTGGTGGTGGCGAACTTCGTGTGGCTGTGGCCGATCCTGACGGCCGCGCCGATCACCGTGGAGACGTGGCACCAGCAGCTGTGGCTGCCGAGCTGGCGGTGACGTCCGCGGGCGCGGCCCGCACGCCGACGGTCCGGCCGCCCTCGACGATGTCGACGATCGCGTAACCGCAGCGCGAGAGCAGCGCGCTGATCCGCATCGACACCGGTCCGACGGCCAGCCCCGGAGGGGGTTCGTCGAACACCCACAGCTCGCCGGTGGGTCGCAACAGCGACGCGACAGCCGTCGGCGCGGCGGGGTCGTCGCTGCGGAAACTGGGGACGTTGACGGCGAAGACGAGATCGAACGACCCCGGCAGGTCGACGCCGGGGAACTCGCCGACACGCAGTTCGGCGAGCCCGGCGTCGAGGCCGTCCCGGATGCGGCGACGCGCCCGGTCGATCTGCGTCGCCGAGCGGTCCACCCCCACGACGCAGCCGCGGCGGCGCAGCCGCTCGCACACGAGCGCGAGCGCGACGCCCCCTCCGCAGCCGATCTCGAGCACGTCGCTGCCCGGTTGCGGATCCATGGCCTCGACCGCGAACGCGATGCGCGCCGGCACGGTGCCACTCATGGGAAACTCCTCGTGGACGGGTGGGTGTCGGTGGTTTCAGGCGCCGCGCAGCGCCGCGACGACGAACTCGAGCACCTCGTCGTCGGACATGCCGAGGGTGCGCAGTTCGCGGACGTAGCCGGTGGCGGCGCGCTGGGCGAGCGTGCGGGTCGGGTCACCGGAATCCGCGACGAACGTGCCCGCCCGGCCCCGCGTCTCGATGATGCCGAGCTGCTCGAGCTCACGGTAGGTCTTGGCCACGGTGTTCGGGGCGATGCCGAGGTGTTCGGCCAGCCCGCGGACGGTGGGCAGCTTGGTGCCGGCGATCAGTTCGTCGCGCCGCACCATCGTGACGATCCGCTGGCGCAACTGCTCGTACGGCGGGACCGGCGAGCCGGGGTCGATGACGATGTCGAGCATCGGGGCGTCCTCAGGTGGGCTGATGGTGCGTCGAGGCTAACAGTGCCGGCCGACCGTTCCCGAATGCGCCGCGGCACCCCCGCACTCGCCCGTGCCGCACGGCAGAATGTGGCCATGGCAACGACCGCGACGATCTACCACAACCCCCGGTGCAGCACGTCCCGCAACACCCTGAAGGTGTTGCAGGAGGCGGGCCTCGAACCGACCGTCGTCAAGTACCTCGAGACCCCGCCGTCGCGCGACGGGCTGCGCAAGCTGCTCGACGACGCCGGCCTGGTCCCGAGCCAGGCGATCCGGCGGAAGGAGTCGCTGTTCGGCGAGCTGAACCTGGCGGATGCCTCCGAGGACGAGTTGCTCGACGCGATGGTGGCCCATCCGATCCTCATCGAGCGCCCGATCGTGGTCACCGACAAGGGCACCGTCCTGGCCCGGCCCGTCGAGAAGGTGCGCGAGATCCTCTAGGTCCCCGCCTCGCCCGCGGTCGGCCGGGCGCGGGCGAGCGGGCAGGACATGCAGCGGGGCCCGCCGCGTCCGGAGCCCAGCTCGGACCCGGCGATGCGCAGCACCTCGATGCCCGCGTCCTCGAGGCGCGTGTTGGTCTCGAGGTTGCGTTCGTAGGCCACCACCACGCCGGGCGCGAGGGCCAGGGTGTTGTTGCCGTCGTCCCACTGTTCCCGTTCGGCGACGACCGGATCGAGGCCGGTGTCGATGACGCGGAGCTTCTCGATCCCCATCGCGTCGGCGGCCGCCTCGAGGAACCCGCGCGGCCCACTGATCCGGACGTCACCGTTCTCCCGGCGGAGAGTGAAGGCCTGCAACGTCTCCCGCACCGCCGGGTACATCACCACGGCGTCGACGTCCACCATCGTGCACACGGTGTCCAGATGCATCGAGGCCCGCTGCTGCGCGATCGGCACCGCCAGCACGGTGTGCGCGAGACCGTCCTCGAAGACGCTCCGAGCGAGCGCTTCCGCACCCGCCGGGGTCGTGCGCTCCCCCACGCCCACGGCCACGACGCCCGGAGCGAGCAGCAGCACGTCCCCGCCCTCGACCGGCGCGGTGTGCGATTCGTAGGCCCGCCGCACCCCCAGGAACCGCGGGTGGAACGCGTAGATCAGGTCGGTGAGCGCCGCCTCCCGGCGCCGGGCCGGCAGGGCCAGGGTGGGGATCGCGACCCGGGGACCGACCCAGAACGACGAGTCCCGGGTGAACAGCAGGTTCGGCAGCGGCTCGATCACGAAGTCGGCACCGTGGTGCATCAACCGCACCAGCGACGGCGCGGCCCCGAGTCCCGCGGCGGGCAGTTCGTCGAACGTCATGCCCGCGACGAGGACGCGGGTGAGGTCCGCGGCGGACATCGCGCGCAGGTGGGCGGCGAGTTCGTGCGCCAGCCCGTGCCCGAGCCGGCGCGGGTCCACCGCGGACGACACCCCCTGGACGCGGGCGGCGCCGCTGACCTCGAGGGTCTCGGTGAGCAGGTCGGACAGGAGCAGCACCTCCACGCCCCGCCCCCGCAGCAGCTCGACGAACGCGTCGTGTTCCTCCTGCGCCCGCGCCACCCAGGGCAGCGCGTCGAACAGCAACTGGTCGTTGTTGCGGGGAGTCAGGCGTTCGAGTTCCGCGCCCGGCCGGTGCATGAGCACCGCTTTCAGCGCCCCCACCTCGGAGTCCACACCCAGCGCAGCGTTCATGGAATAGACCGTAATGCCGCGGGCCGCCTCACGGTGCGCCGAAACTCCCCGAACCCGACCCGGCGTCCATCCGCGGTGGCAGGATCGGCGGTGCCCGACGACCGAGGAGACATTCATGACCGACACCGACCCGCTCGGTGACCTCGCCGACTTCGCCGGCCGCTGGGTGGGCGGCGGCGAAGGCCACTACCCCACCATCGAGGACTTCACCTACGACGAGACCATCGACTTCACCGCCGTCCCGGGGAAGCCGTTCCTGATGTACGTCAGCCGCACGAAGAACCCCGGCACCGGTCAGCCCATGCACACCGAGAACGGCTACCTCCGTCTCGCCGACCACGACGTGGAGCTGCTGGTCTCCCAGCCGACCGGATTCGTCGAGATCCAGCGCTCCCGGCTCACCCAGGGCGTCCTCGACTTCACGCCCGTCCACCTCGAGCGCTCTCCGCACGCCAAGCCGGTGCACGAGCTGCGGCGGCGGTTCGTACTCGACGGCGACGACCTGTCCTACGACCTGTGGATGGCGCACGCGCAGACCCCGCTCACGCACCATCTGCACGCGACGCTGCGACGCGCCGGCTGACCCTCAGAGCAGGCCGCGCTCGCGTGCCGCGGCGACCGCCGCGGTGCGCGAGTCCACACCCAGCTTCGAGAACGCGTGCACCAGATGGGACTTGACGGTGGCTTCGCTCACGAACAGTTCCTTGGCGACGGCCCGGTTGGACAGGCCGCGCGCCACCGCGGCGAGCACCTCGATCTCGCGGGCGCTCAGCTCCACCCGGGGTGTCTGCATGCTGCGGTAGAGACGTTGCGCCACACCGGGATCCAGCACGGTTTCGCCCCGCGCCGCCCGGGTCACCGCGTCGACGAGCACGGCGGGGTCGGCGTCCTTGAGCAGGTAGCCGGCCGCCCCCGCCTCGACCGCGCGCAGGATGTCGGAGTCGGTGTCGTACGTGGTCAGCACCAGCACCTTCGGCGGATCCGGCGCGGCCGCGAGTTCGGCCGTCGCGTCCGCCCCGTCCATCCCGGGTCCGAGCCGCAGGTCCATCAGCACCACGTCCGGGCGGTGCGCGGCGCTCTGGGCGACGGCCTCCCGCCCGGACGCGGCCTCGGCCACCACCTCGAGGCCGGGCTCCGACGCGAGCAGCGCGCGCAGGCCCGCCCGCACGACGGGATGGTCGTCGACGAGCAGCACCCGGATCACGGCAGCATCCGCACGGGCAGCGTTGCGGCCACGGCGGTTCCGTCGCCGGGCGCCGACTCGACGACGACCGCGCCGCCGAGTTCGGCGAGCCGATCCCGCATGGCGGTGAGCCCGAAGCCCCCGCCCGAACCGGCCGCGTCGACGTCGAAACCGGCTCCGTCGTCGACCACGTCGAGCCGGACCTCGTCCGGGGCGTAGGCGAGGGTCACCCGCACGCGGCGGGCCCGCGCATGCAGCCGGACGTTCGCCAGCGCGCTCTGCGCCACCCGCAGCAACGCCACGTCGAATCCCGTGGGCAGCGGCAGCGGTTCACCGTCCACGCGCAGTTCGGCGTCGATGCCGGTGTCGCCGCGCAACCGGTCCAGGACGCGGCCGAGGGCTGCCGCCAGCGGCGCGTCGTCGAGGTCGGACGGACGCAGCTTGTCCACGACCCGGCGGGCCTCGACGAGATTGCGCCGCGCGGTCTCCTCGATCCGGCCGAGCAGCGCCGCGGTGTCGCCGCCGGTCCGCAACCCGGCGCGGGCGAGCAGCAGGATCGACGAGAAGCCCTGGGCCAGCGTGTCGTGGATGTCGCGGGCGAGGCGGGCCCGTTCGGCGGTGGCGCCGGTCTCCCGCTGCAACCGCACCAGCTCGTCCTGGGCGTCGAGCAGTTCGCGGTGCGCCGCGGTGAGTTCGGTGAGCAGCGCGTCGCGTTGCTCCGCGTCGCGCACGAGCTGGCGGTAGATCAGGGCCGTGCCGGACGCCACGAGCGCCCCGAACAGGGGCCCGAGCACGGCGGCCGTCGGGTTGGCGGTGCCGTGCCCGATGCTCGCGGCGATCGCGACCGCCGTCAGCGCCGCGGTCGCCGCGATCGCGGCGACCGTGGGCAGCAGATGGAAGCACAGGAAGAACAGCGCGAAGGCGAGCCACACGAAATCCGGCGCGAGCAGCACCAGCGCCAGCCACCCGGCCAGCAGCACCGCCAGCCAGATTCCGCCGCGGGATCCGCGCCGGGCGAACCACAGCCCCGAGACGTACCAGGCGAATTCGGCGCCCGCGAGGACCAGCACCCCCGCCGAGCCGGCACCGCGCAGTGCCCCGACCAGCAGCAGCAGCACGAACAGCGCGTGCTGGCCCAGCTGCATCGCACGCAGCACCGGGACCGTCCCCTCGGGAGGGTGCGGTCGGGCGGTCTGCATTGCACCGACGCTAACACCGCCGACCACGCCGTCGCCTCCTACTTTCGATTGATCCGCGAACCCATCCGCCGAGCGATGCGCGGGCACCGTCGCGCCGGGCACGGTGGAACTCATGTTCCTCGCACTGCGCGATCTGCGCTTCGCCACGGGGCGCTTCGCCGTCATGACGGCGGTGCTCGTCCTGATTTCGTTCCTCGTCGTCATGCTCTCCGGCCTCACCGCGGGCCTGGGCAACCAGTCGATCGCCGCGATCCGCGGCATCGGCGCCGAGCACTTCGCCCTCGACGGCGGCGGCACCGATCCGTCCGACGTGTCGTTCGGCGAGTCCACCGTCACCGACTCGCAACGCGCCGCACTCGCCGCGCAGCCCGGTGTGGCCGACACCGCCGTGCTCGGGGTCGCGCCCGGCCGCGTCGGGTCGGTCGGACGCGAGGTGGCGGCGGCCCTGTTCGGGGTCGCTCCCGGGTCCTTCGCGGCACCGGCAGGCCTGCGCCCGGCGACGGCGGCCGTCGACGCGCAACTCGCCGCAGACAACGGCTGGTCGCCGGGCACGATCCTGACTGTCGGCGGCCGGGAGGTCACCGTCGCCGCCCTCGTCGAGGACTCCTACTACAGCCATCAGCCCGTCGTGTGGCTCGACCTCGGCACCTGGCGCGATCTGCCCGCAACGGCCGGCGCCGACGGGACGGTGATCGCGCTGCGGACCGGATCCGGGTTCGACGCGGCCACGGTCGCGGCCGCGACCGGCACGAGCGTGCTCGACACCTCCGCGACCCTGGACACCATCGGGTCGTACACCTCCGAACGCGGGTCGCTGCTGCTGATGCAGGCCATGCTGCTCGTCGTCGGCGCCCTCGTCGTGGGGGCGTTCTTCACGGTGTGGACCGTCCAGCGCAGCCGGGACATCGCGGTGCTGCGCGCGATCGGTGCCTCCACCTCCTACCTGCTGCGCGACGCCCTCGGACAGGCCGCCGTGGTGCTCGTGCTCGGAACCGGGCTGGGCACCGTCGCCGCCACCGCCGCCGGGGCGGCCGCGGCCACCGTCGTTCCGTTCACGCTGAGCGCGGCCACGACCGTCCTGCCGTTTGTCGCGCTGGTCGGGATCGGCCTCCTCGGTGCCGCGGCGGCCGTCGCCCGCATCGGCTCCGTCGACCCGCTGACCGCGCTCGCCGCGGCCCACTGAGCTGTTCGAGAGATCCGTTCGAGAAAGGCACCACCATGAGCGTGCGGCTCACCGACATCGTTCTCACCTATCCCGACGGCGACGCCACGCTGCGCGTCCTCGACGGCCTGAACTTCCACGCCGAGGCCGGCGAGACGGTCGCCGTCACCGGCCCGTCCGGATCCGGCAAGTCGAGCCTGCTCGCCGTCGCGGGACTGCTCACCGTGCCCGATTCCGGCCGCGTCGTCCTCGACGGCGTGGACACGACCGGACTCGACGCGGCGACGCGGACCCGGCTGCGGCGGGACCGGATCGGCTTCGTGTTCCAGCAGGCGAACCTGCTGCCCTCGCTGACCGCTACGGAGCAGCTCGCGCTGGTCGCGCACCTGAGCGGGCGCCGGATCGACCGGGCCCGCGCCCGCGACCTGCTCGCGGCGGTGGGGCTGACGCAGCAGGCCGACCGCCGTCCCCACCAGCTCTCCGGCGGGCAGCGGCAGCGGGTCGCGATCGCCCGCAGTCTCGTCAACGATCCTGCGGTCCTGCTGGTCGACGAACCGACGTCGGCGCTGGACGCCGACCGCAGCCGCGAGATCGTCGAACTGCTCGAACGCACGGCGCGCGAGCGCGACGTCGCCGTCGTGATGGTCACGCACGATCGGGAAGCGCTGCGGGCGGGAACGCGGTTACGCGAGTTCGCCCTCGACAAGACCTCGGCCTGAGCGTCACCGGCGGGTGCGGACGGCCTCGAGGGTGCGGGAGAAGTAGTTGTTGGCCAGTTGCATCACCACGTTGTACGGCGGGGCGAACTTGCGGGCCCACCAGTAGCCGAAACGCACGTCGAACGACGTGTACACCAGGAAGCGGTTCTTCCGGATCCCGGCGAGGATGCACCCGGCGACCTTCTCCGGCGACGCGGCGTGCCGCTCGAACCGGGCGGTGAGCTTGCGGGCGGCCGGATGGTCGCGGTCCACGCCGACGATCTGCACGGAGTTCACCAGCGGGGTGCGGACCGCACCGGGCACGACGAGCGAGACCCCGATGCGATGCCGGTGCAGGTCGAACCGCAGCACCTCGGACACGCCGCGCAGACCGAACTTGCTCGCGCTGTACGCCGCGTGCCACGGCAGGGCCAGCAGTCCCGCCGCGGAGGAGACGTTGACGAGATGCCCACCGCGGCCGGCCTCGATCATCGGCGGCACGAAGTTCTCGATGACGTGGATCGGGCCCATGAGGTTGACGTCGACCATCTGCTTCCAGTGCCGGTGCTCGAGCGCGTCGACCGTGCCCCACACCGACGTTCCGGCGACGTTGGCGACGACGTCGAGGGCCCCGGCGCGCTCGTGGACGTCGGCGGCGAAGGCGGTGACGGCGTCGTAGTCGGAGACGTCGAGCGCCGCGGCGTGCAGCACCGAGCCCCCACGTTCGCGCACGGTGCGGACCGTGTCGTCGAGACCGTCGGCGGCGAGGTCGGTGAGCACCAGTTCGGCGCCCTCCGCGGCGGCGGCCAGGGCCAGTGCCCGGCCGATACCGCTGGCCGCTCCGGTCACGAGGAACTTCCTGTCCCGCAGGTCCTTGATCGCCATTCCCGCCCCCGCTCTCGTCGTCTGCGGGCCACCTTAGCGCGACGTCGACCGCCGCGGCGCCGCGCAGGTGCCGTGGTGCAAGGAGCGTTCGTCCTCCCGTCCGCGGGGTGAGTCAGAGGCGCTGGGCCATTTCCTCCTGGTACTTGCGGATCGTCTCCTCGATGCCGTCGGCGTCGGCGTCGCGGCCTTCGCTGCGGGCGCTGTCGGCACGTTCGCGGAGCACTCGAATAGCGCGCCGCAACTCGTCGTCACTCATCCTGTGTTCCATGTCACACAGTCTCCCCGACCGCGCGGCTGTTCGGCCCGCAATCGGCGGCACGACATCGACGACGAAAGGCGCCTCCCGGCCCGGGAGACGCCCTTCGGTGGTGGAGCTGAGGGGAATCGAACCCCTGACCTCTTCGATGCGAACGAAGCGCGCTACCAACTGCGCCACAGCCCCGCGGGTTCCGTTCGGAACCGCCCGCAAACTGTAGCAAACGTGCGCGCCGGAGACGAAATTGAGGTATCGGCACAGGTCACGGCGGCGGACAATCGACCTGTGGATGCAGTGCGCCTACGTGGGGACCAGGCCCTGCGGGAGGGTCGGTGGGCCGCCGCGCTGGCCGACCTGACGTCGGTGGCGGCCGCGACCGACGATCCGGCGGCGTGGCTCGGCATCGGCGAGGCGTCGTGGTGGCTCGGGCGCCTCGACGACAGCGTCGCCGCCTGTCGCAGGGCCTACACGACGGCTCTCCGGAGCGGCGACCGGGAGAGCGCGGTTCGCTGCGCGGCGTGGCTGAGCATCAGCTACACGTCCGATTTCGGCAATCGGTCGGTGGCCCACGGTTGGGTCCGCCGGGCGCAGCGACTGCTGCCCGAGGGGGCACCGGGCGCGTTGCACGCCCTGGTGTGGGTGGCACACGCCCACCGCCTGCTCCCGGACGCCGCGGCGGCCGCGCCGTGGGTGGCGCGCGCCCTGGACGCCGCACGCCGATGCGGCGACCGGGATCTCGAACTGGTGGCACTCGCCCAGTCCGGACACGTGGCTGTGGCCCGGGGCGACCTGGAACCCGGATTCGCGCTGCTGGACGAGGCCGCGGCGGCCGCCCTGGGCGATGCGGACCGCCGATTCGACACCGTCGTGTTCGTCTGCTGCGACATGCTCGGCGCGTGTGCGCTCGCCGGCGACACCCGTCGCGCCGGCGAGTGGTGCCGCGTCGCCGAGGACTTCACCTCCCGCCGGGGGTGCCCCTTCCTGTACGTCGAGTGCCGCACCCTCTACGGGGCACTGCTGCTCACCGCGGGCCGCTGGGCGGAGGCGGACCGTCTGCTGACGGCGGTGCTCACGCTCGACGAGAAGGTCTGCCCCGCTGTCCACGCGCGCGCCGTCGCGGCCCTCGCCACGCTCCGGGTCCGGCAGGGGCGGCTCGACGAGGCCCGGGCGATGCTGGACCGATCCCCCCGCCCGACCGCGGAGTTGGACACCGCCCGCGCCGAGGTCGTCCTCGCCGACGGTGACCCCGCAACCGCCCGGCGGCTGCTCGAACGTCGCGGCGCCACGTCCCTGCTGTGCGCCCGGGCCCAGGCGGCCACGGGCGACCTGGACGCGGCGACGGCCACCGCGGCGGCGCTCGACCCCGACGGTCCCGAGGCGGTGGAGGCGGCGGGGCTGACCGCCGCGGCGCGGGGCCGCGTGGTGGCCGCAGTCGATGCCTTCGAGACGGCCGCTGCTCGCTGGGCGGACCGCGCGGCGCCGTTCGAGGCGGCCCGCTGCCTGCTCGAACTGGCCGAATCGGCGATGAACGACGATCCCACCCTCGCGGCCGCACGGGGGCGAACGGCGGTGACGATCTTCCGGGAACTCGGAGCCGTCGCCGCCGCGGACCGCTCCGCGGCCCTGTTGCGGCGTCTCGGGGTGCGCGGCCCCGGCATCCGCGCCACCGCTCGCACCGCCCCGGGCCTCGACAGCGGCCTCACCGCCCGCGAACGCGAGGTGCTGGACCTGCTCGCGGTGGGCCTGACGAATCCGGAGATCGCCGGCCGGCTGTTCGTCTCCCGCAAGACGGTGGCGCACCACGTGAGCCACATCCTCCGCAAGCTCGGCGTGCGGAACCGCTCGGAGGCCGCCGCGTATGCCGCCGCCCACCCGGAAGATGGGTCACCTGCCCGATGCGCCGCACCCGGGCGCGGCGCCACCCTCGGGGTATGACGAACACGACCGAGAACTTCGGGATTTCACCGGCGGCCGCGGAGGTGTACGAGTCACGCTTCGTACCCGCGCTCTTCGCGCAGTGGGCGCCACGGCTGCTGGACCAGGCTGCGATCACGACGGGCACACGGGTGCTGGACGTGGCATGCGGAACCGGGATCGTCGCGCGCGTGGCCGCCGACCGGGTAGGGCCGTCGGGCCGGGTCGTCGGTGTCGATGTCAGCGAGGCCATGCTGGCGGTGGCACGCCGGATGTGTCCCGACGTCGAATGGCGCCGGGGTGACGCCGGCGCGCTGCCGTTCGCGGACGGTTCGTTCGATGCGGCGCTGTGCCAGATGGCGCTGATGTTCTTTCCCGATCGTGCCCGGGCGCTGCGCGAGATGCGACGCGTGGCGACGGAGGTGGTCGCCGTGTGTGTGCCGGCCGCGTTGGACGAGCAGCCGGCCTACCGGGACTTCGTCGACGTCGCGGTCCGGCACGCCGGTCCGCCCGCGGCGTCTCTCCTGGGCACCTACTGGAGTTGTGGGGACCGCGACGAACTGCGGGGATGGTTCCGCGACGCCGGACTCACCGTCGATCGGTTCACCACGCACACCGGAAGCGCGCGGTTCCCGTCCGTGGATGCGATGGTGGCGACCGAGGTCGAGGGCAGCCCGTTGATCGAACGGATCGACGCCGGCACGTACGAGGCGATCACCTCGGAGGCCCGATCGGTGCTGGCCCGGTTCACCGACCCGGACGGCTCGGTGTCGGCGCCTCTCGTGGCACACATCGTCACCGGGCGCTGAATACTCCCGAGCGGACCGACGGCTACTCGCCGGATGCCCGGCGCACCGGGTAGTCGTCGGCGTCGTAGCGGGGTTCGTACGCCTCGTAGGCGGGTTCGTCGTCCGCGTAGCGGTCCAGGTGCTCGAACACCGGGTCCTCGTCGTCGGCCTCGAGCACGACCGCGCCGGGACGGCGCAGCCGCGCCGGGACGAGACGTAACTCGTCGTCGCTGTGCGACTCGACGCCCAGGCGCGAGCGGTTCAGGCGGGCCATGCGACGACGACGGATCTCCTGTTCGACGCGCACCTGACGACGAAGGTAGACGAGGTAGCCCGCGAGGGCGGCCGTCGCGACCGCGCACAGCCACCACAGCGCCGACGAGACGACGAGGGCGAGGGCGGCGGTCATGATCGCTGCGAACAGCAGGCCGAGCACGGTGCGCTGCCGGAACTCGTAGCGCGCGGCGCGGGCCATGGCGTCGGCCTGGGGATCGAATCCGCCGCGTCCGCGGCGCTGAGGCACGAACTCCCGGGCGGGAGCACGTTCGGGACGGTCGTCGAAGTCGGTGTCGTGGTCGGTGTCGAGCTGTGTGTCCATGCGGTCCTCCGCTGGGTGGCGGTGTCTGCGGTCGTCCACCGTGCGGACGCGACCGGAGTCGTCGCCGGCAGTGGGACGGGCGGAATCCCGACTCGGACGCCAGTGGGGATCGCGGCGATGACCTGCGGCCGGCCCGCGCGGGGCGAGTGGCTCGTCGTCACCTCGGTGCAGAACCCGGGTTGCGAGTGCGGCGTCGGTCGTCTGACGGATACGGGGGCGCTTCGTGACCAGCATCGGCACCAGAACGAACAACCACACGGCGACCAACCCGATCCACAGGAGCGAGTTCGGCATTCGGCGGCCCTCCTCCCAGTCGTCGCCTACCAGTCCGTCGACGCCACTGACCCCGTCAGGTTAGCGGCCCCGAGGCCGTCACCAGGACAGAAACGCCGACTCAGATGACTACAGCTGTCACACGAGTCACGCGAACCATGTGACACTCTCTTCACTCTAGTCACACGCATATACCCACGTGTGGGTATTACTACGCATCGCTACACGTAATCTGCGTTACAGCCGTCAGGCCCAGCCGGCCCGGCCGCCCCGGATCAGCACGTCGGACACGCTGCCGGGTACCTCCTCGACCGTCATGGCGACCAGCAGATGGTCGCGGAAGCGCCCGTCGACGTCGAGGTAGCGCCGCAGCAGGCCCTCCTCGCGGAAACCCACATTGCGCAGCACCGCGCGGCTCGCGACGTTCTCCGGCCGCACCGTGGCCTCGACCCGGTGCAACCCGGCCGGGCCGAAGCAGTGGTCCAACCCGAGCGCCACCGCGGCCGTGGCCACACCCAGGCCGTTGACGTGCTTGGCCACCCAGTAGCCGATCCACGCCGACCGCAGCGCACCGCGCACGACGTTGCCCACGGTGATCTGTCCACAGAACTCCCCGTCGAGCTCGATCGCCATCGGCAGCATGTGACCCCGGCGGGCCTCCGCCCGCAGGCTGCGGTACAGCCCGGGCCACACCGTGATGTGATGGCGCATCTCCCAGGGCACGTCCCCGGTGGGCTCCCACGGCTCGAGGTGCGCCCGGTCCCGGATCCGCAGCCGGCTCCACACCGCCGCGTCGCGCAACCGGATCGGCCGCACCGTGACCAGTCCACCGGCAACCCGCAGCGGACCCAGCTCCGCCGGCCATCCCGGATGACGGCTCATCAGCCGCGCTGTCCGAGGAAGGCGACGTCCACCGGATCGCCGGTGCGCACCTCGGTCACCTCCGGATCGATCAGCACCAGACAGTTCGCCTCGGCCAGCGTCGCCAGCAGGTGCGACGACGCGCCCGCCGCACCACCGAGCGCCTGGACCATGTACTCGCCCGTCGCCTCGTCGCGCATCAGCTGCCCCCGCAGGAATCCCTTGCGATCCGGGATCGAGGTGATCGGCGTGACGGTGCGGGCCGTGACGACGCGTCGCATCGGCTGCCGGCGCCCGAGCGCGATCCGGATCAGCGGCCGCACCATCACCTCGAACACGACCAGCGCGCTGACCGGATTCCCCGGGAGCAGGAAGGTGGGCACCTCGTCGCGGCCGAGCTGGCCGAATCCCTGCACCGAGCCGGGGTGCATCGCCACCCGCTCCACCTCGAGCTTGCCGAGGTCTGCCAGCGCCTCGCGCACCTCCTCGAGCGCACCACCGCCGACGGCTCCCGCGACCACGACGATCTCGGACCGGATCAGCTGGCCCTCGACCACCTCCCGCAGGCGCTTCGGGTCGGTGCTGGCGATCCCCACGCGGTTGACGTCCGCGCCTGCGTCGCGGGCGGCCGCCGCCAGGGCGTACGAGTTGACGTCGTACACCTGGCCGGGACCCGGGGTGCGGTCCACGTCCACGAGCTCGCCGCCGACGGAGATCACCGACAGCCGGGGACGCGGATGGACCAGCACCTTGTCGCGGCCGACCGCCGCGAGCAGACCGACCTGGGCGGCGCCGATGATCGTGCCGGCCCGGACCGCGACATCGCCGGGCTGGACGTCGTCGCCCGCCCGGCGGACGTACTCACCCGACCGGACGGGACGCAGGACCTTGATACGCGCGCGGCCACCGTCGGTGCGGTCGAGCGGAAGGACGGCGTCGGCGAGGGTCGGCAGCGGCGCCCCGGTGTCCACCCGCACCGCCTGCCGCGGCTGCAGCCGGATCGGCTGACGCGACCCGGCCGAGACCTCGCCCACCACGGGCAGCGTCAACTCGATCGGTTCGCCGTCGTCGCCGATCGCATCGGTGCCCGCACCCTGGACGTCGACGCTGCGCACCGCGTAGCCGTCGATCGCGGCCTGATCGAAGCCGGGCAGGGGCCGCTCGGTGACGACCTCCTCCGCACAGAGCAGGCCCTGCGCCTCGGAGATGGCGACCCGGACCGGCCGGGGCGCCACCGCTGCCGCCGTGACCCTGGCCTGTTGATCCTCGACCGACCGCATACCGCTTCTCGTCCTCCCGACCTGTCGCGCCGTCAGTGCTTCAGGCGCTCGACGAGCCACTCCCGCAGGGAGGGGCCGTACTCCTCGCTGTTCAACGCAGAGTCAACCGCAGCGCGCAGATAGCCGCCGGGATTTCCGAGGTCGTGTCGAGTGCCCCGATGGACCACCACGTGCACGGGGTGACCCTCCTCGATGAGCAGGGCGATTGCGTCGGTGAGCTGCAGTTCACCGCCCGCACCGGGAGTGATCCGGCGCAGCGCGTCGAAGATCGCCCGATCGAGCAGATAGCGCCCGGCGGCGGCGAACGTGGACGGCGCATTCTCGGGCGCCGGCTTCTCGACCATGCCCACGACCTTCAGCACGTCCGGGTTCACGGCGTCGGGCACCTCTTCGACGTCGAAGACACCGTAGGCGCTCACCTGGTCCTTGGGCACGTCGATCGCGCACAGCACCGTGCCGCCGCGCTTGGCCCGCACCCGCTGCATGGTCTCGAGGACTCCGCGCGGCAACACGAGGTCGTCCGGCAGGAGGACGGCGACGGAGTCCTCGTCGGGATCGAGGGCGGCCTCGGCGCACGCGACGGCGTGCCCGAGTCCGAGCGGCTGCTCCTGCACCACCGACTCCACCTCGAGCAGCCCCGGCGCCTTGCGGACCTTCTCGAGCAGGTGGTACTTGCCGCTCTCCTTCAGTTTCGACTCGAGGACCAGGTCCTCGACGAAATGCGCGACGACGCCGTCCTTGCCCGGCGCCGTCACGATCACCAGTCGCTCGGCACCCGAGTCCGCGGCCTCCCCCGCCACGAGCTCGATTCCCGGCGTGTCCACCACCGGGAGGAGTTCCTTCGGCACGGTCTTGGTCGCGGGCAGAAAGCGCGTACCGAGGCCGGCCGCGGGAACCACTGCCGTGCGGAAGTGGCCCGCTGCACCGGTCGCATTGTTCGTCATAGATCCCACCCTAACTTTCGGCTACCACCCGGTAGATAGGTCAGATCCTAAGGTGACGGGTATGAGCGCACTCTCCAAGTCACAATGGCGGGCCCGAATCGTTGCCGCGCGACGGGCCCGTGACGACGAGGAGCGCCGCGGGGAGGACGCCGCCCTCGCCGCGGCGGCACGGTCCCTGGCCCCCGACCGGGCGACGGTGTGCGCCTACGTCCCGGTCGGGTCCGAGCCCGGCGCGCTGTCCCTGCTCGACGCGCTCTGCGAGGCCGGAAACCGGGTGCTGCTGCCGCTCACCCGGGCGGACAGCACCCTGGACTGGGCGCAGTACACCGGGGCCGGTGGGCTCGCACCGGCCGGGTACGGACTGCTCGAACCCACCGGGCCGGCCCTGGGACCGGAGGAGGTGCGCCGCGCGCACACCGTGCTGGTGCCGGCGCTCGCAGTGGACGAGCGCGGCGTGCGACTCGGCCGCGGGGCCGGCTTCTACGATCGGACGCTGCATCTGGCGGCCGCCGACACCGTCCTCGTGGCAGTGGTCCGGGACGAGGAACTCGTACCGGAACTGCCCGAGGATCCCCACGACATCCGGATGGGCTGGGCCCTGACGCCCGGCCGCGGCCTGGTGCCGCTGAACGGGTCGGCCGGGACGGGGAATAGGGAACCCCAGTAGCGATGTTGGCACTGTCGGCTGTAGAGTGCTAACGCTGCGGTCGCCAACCAACTCGCGGAGGATCCACCGGTGCCCACTTACTCCTATGCCTGTACGTCCTGCGACAACCGTTTCGACATCGTGCAGTCGTTCACCGACGACGCCCTGACGGAATGCAACGAGTGCTCGGGCAAGCTGCGCAAGCTGTTCAATTCGGTCGGCATCGTCTTCAAGGGCAGCGGCTTCTACCGCACCGATTCCCGCAGCGGCGGCAGCACCGCCAGCGAGCCGGCGAAGTCCGACTCGTCGCCGGCCGCATCGTCGAGCACGTCGTCGTCGGGCACGTCGTCGTCGAGCAGCACGTCGTCGAGCACCGCGGCTCCGGCCGCAGCCGCGAGCTGACACCGTTCATCCACAAGCGGACGATTCATCCACAGTCCGCCCCTGATCGGCGCTTCGACGGGCCGGCGGGTACGACCGAACCCCTAGGGTTCGGGCCATGCCCGCCGGCCCGTTCTCGTTCCTGCCCCTGCGCAATCCGCTCGACCCCACCCTGGCCGACCGGCTCACGGCGCTGACGCGACCCGGCTGGGCGCGCACCGTCGCCGTGCGCCGCGCGATCGCGGCCGGTCTCGTCGGGGTCGCGGCGGTCTCCGCCGTCACCGGCGGCGCGTCGGACGACCGGACCCGCACGGTCGTCGCCGCCCGCGACCTGCGGCCCGGGCAGACCCTCACCGTCGACGACGTCACCGTCGTCGAGCGCGACGCGTCCCAGCTCCCGTCCGGGGCCCTCACCGATCCCGCCGAGGCCCTCGGTCACACCCTGGCCGGACCGGTGCCCGCCGGCGAAGTCCTCGTCGGGGTGCGGATGCTCGGGCCGCGCCTCGCGGCGGCCACCACCGGCGACAGCGCGGCCCGCGTGGTGCCGGTCCGCCTGGCCGACCCCGGCGTCGGGGATCTGCTCCGCGAAGGCGACCTCGTCGACGTCCTCACCGTCGCCGAGGCCTCTGCCCCGTCGGCACCGGAGGTACGGGTGCTGGCGACGGGGGCGACGGTCGTGCTGGCTCAGGGAACGGACGAGACGAACAACCGCGGAGAGAAGGTGGTGCTGCTCGCGCTGCCGCCCGAGCCGGCGACAGCCGTGGCCGCGGCCTCACTCGTCAGCGCACTGACGGTGACCTTGCACTGAGCGGGACGGTGACCTTGCACTGGGCCGGACAGTGACCTTGCACCGGGCCGGACAGTCACCTTGCACTGGGCCGGACGACGTCTCGTATTTCGGTCTGAGCCGCACACCTGCTGGTTTATGGTGCGACTGCGAGCACGACGACAACACCTGTCAAGGAGACGCACCATGCTGAAGGGCTTCAAGGATTTCCTGCTCCGCGGAAACGTGCTCGACCTCGCCGTCGCGGTCGTCGTCGGCACCGCGTTCACGGCCATCGTCACCGCCTTCACCAGCTACATCATCGAACCGCTCATCGCGGCGATCGGTGGGGACAACGAGATGGGCTGGGGCGTCCAGATCCTGCCCGACAACCCCGAGACCTTCCTCAACTTCGGCGCCGTGGTGTCGGCGATCATCAACTTCCTCATCATCGCCGCCGTCGTCTACTTCGTGCTGATCGTCCCGGCGAACGCCGCCAAGAAGCGGTTCGCCACCGAGAAGGACGACACCAAGGCGAGTGCCGAAGATCTGCTCATCCAGATCCGCGACATCCTCGAGGCGCAGACCGGTCAGAGCGGTGCACACGCCAAGCCGAGCCTCGAAGAGCAGGAGCGATAGGCACGAACTGCACCGGACAACGAAAAGGGTTGGGCCCGCTCGGAATTCCGAGCGGGCCCAACCCGTTTCAGCCTGCGGCCGGGACGTCGTGTCAGACGGTCCAGGGCTTGCCGTAGGTGGTCACGTTGTCGCCGTTCGCGGTGATGGCGCGGACGAACGGACGGACCTGGACGGCGCCGATGACGCCGGAGGCGGTGCCGTGGACGTTGGAGAACTGGACGGTCTTGAAATCACCGTCGAACTCGCCCTCGGCGACGACGAGCTCCTCGATGCCCGGAGCCGGGGTCAGCTCGAGCTCGGCGTAGGCCTGCGGGAGGATGTCGGTCACGGTGGCGGTGGCACCGTCCGCAGCCGAGAGCTCGAGCTCCAGCTGCGGGGTCGAGTAGGTGACGCCGATGGCTCCGTCGATGCTGCCGGCCCACGCGAACTGGTAGCCGAACTGGAACGTGGTGCCCTCGGCGTCGGCAGCATCCTCACCGATCAGGTTCGCGGTGCCGCGGCCGTTGTGGAACCACTCGCGGTTGAAGGGGCTGCCACCCAGGGCCGGCACGCCGTGGATGAAGGTGTCCTCCTGGGTCACGACGACCTCGAGGCCGTCCGAGACGATCCGGTTCTGATCGTCGACCGCAGCCTGCGCGGAGCCGGTCGCACCGAGGACCAGGCCCAGGACGGCGGCACCGGACACCGCGGCGTTACGTGCGGCCTTGAAGCCACGCGACTTGATTCCCATGATTTCTCCGTATTTCTTGGTGGGGATTACTGCGGGGTGGGGCGGAGCAGGACTAGATCGTCCAGACCTTGCCGTAGGTGGTGACGTTGTCGCCGTTCGCGGTGATCACGCGGACGAAGGGGCGGACCGAGACCGCGCCGATGACGCCGGTGGCGGCGCCGTGCACGTTGGCGAACTGCACGTGCTTGTAATCGCCGTCGAACTCGCCCTCGGCGACGACGAGCTCCTCGATGCCCGGGGCCGGGGTCAGCTCGATGCCGGCGGTGAACTGGGGCAGGATGCTGTCGACGGTGAGAACGTCCTCTGCATACGGCGCTGGGCTCGTCTCGCCGTTGGGGATGTAAAGCGGGTTGCCGTCGGCGGTGTCGTCGTCGGTCGCAGGAACACGATTTTCCTCTTCGACGACATTGCCTTCGTAGTCGATGTACTCACCCGCGTCATTGGTGTTCCAGACCGGATCGAACTGGTCGACGTTCTCCACACCACGGGTGGCCTCGAGCTCAGCCTGCGGGCTCGACCACGCGATGCCGATCGAGCCGTCGACCGCGGCCGACCACGCGAACTGGTAGCCGAACTGGAACGTCGAGCCCTCGAAGTCCGCGGCGTCGGGGCCGACGATGTTGGCGATGCCACGACCGTTGTGGAACCACTCACGGCTGAGCGGGCTACCGCCGATCGGGGGGACACCCTGGATGAAGGTGTCCTCCTGGGTCACGACGACCTCGTGACCGTCCGACACGATCCGGTTCTGGTCGTCGACCACAGCGCCGGCGGTCCCGGTCGATCCCAGAACCAGGCCGAACACGGCGGCGGCGGCCACCGTGACGTTGCGGGCGGCCTTCACACCGCGTCGCGTCTGCATCTTCATGAATGCCTCATCCATTCTCTGCGTGCCGGGTCACGCACACGCGTCCGACAACTGCCCTGTCGCCCGCGAGGCATGCCACACCATGAACACCGGCGGGCACCCGCCCGCCGGTGCGACGTGTGCGTCATCCGCACGGTTGCGTTTCCGATTCGTGATGAAGACCGCGACGTGTGCCGTTGATCTTGACCTCAGCGAACCACGACAGAGACTAGACCGTGACCTCGAACCCCAGCAACGGCTACGTCGGCGCGCAGAGCCCCGCCGGGACGGAAATGTTTCGGCCCAGTGAAACAACGGGTGACCAGCACCCACGGCGGCACACAGAGGCCGCGCGATGTCAAATCTTAGGTTCGGCTTATCCGCATTCGTGCATACCCACAGGTGACACCCGCAAACCGGGGTGTGATGCGGTGCATCCGCCCGGTGCGACGGTGATCGACCTCACCTGAAAGGGTGCCGATGATCAAGGTGAAACGCCGAGCGGAAGGGTTACGAAGAGATTTCGAACGGTCGGCCGAGAAATGAACGACCGCCCCTCGGGAAACAACTGTAAGTGGGGTAGATCACACACTGCCGTGGTGGGGCGGGACCTGCCGTCGCAGCCACTCGTCCGAGTCGGACGACTCGTCGCCCGGCGAGCGCTCGTCGCGAGTCGTCTCGGGGAGCACGTCACCGAAGACGCGGCGGAGCCGGGCCCGGTCGATCCGGGCCCGGCCGGCGTCGCCGCGCTGCGGTGCGTCGTCCGGCGACGCACCGGCAGCACTCTCGTCCGTGCCTGTGATGGCTATCCCTCCACTCGCGACAGTTCCTCGATCACGTGCGAGGCGAGCGGCAACAGTGTGGCCATGCCGTCGCGGATCGCGGCGCGCGACGACGCCAGGTTGGCGACCAGCGTGGACCCCGACAGCCCGACCAGACCGCGGGACAGGCCGGCATCCATCGCGCCGGCGGAGAAACCCGAGGAGCGCAACGCCTCGCCGATCCCCTGGAGCTCCCGGTCGAGCACGTCGGACGTGGCGTCCGGCGTCACGTCGCGCGGCGACACCCCGGTCCCACCGACGGAGATCACCAGGTCCACACCGCCGATGACGGCGGTGTTGAGGGCGTTGCGGATCTCCACCTCGTCGGCCGACACGGTGACGACACCGTCGACGGCGAACCCCGCCTCGGCGAGCAGTTCGGTCACCAGCGGTCCGGCGGAGTCCGGGTTGTCGCCGTGCGCTACCCGGTCGTCCACGATCACCACGAGGGCTCGTCCGGTCCTGGGGGTTTCGAATTCCATGATGCCCACCGTAGTTCCCCTGTCCGTCGAACGAGCTGTATGTCCGAGAATGAACCCGGCGGTCGATTCTGCTCTCATCGGCCACCCGCCTCCGCCTCCGCGAGCTGCACCTCGACGGTCTTCTCGCCGCCACCCTGAGCGTCGGTGTAGGTGATGCGGACGGTATCGCCGGGCGCGTACGAGCGCACGGCCGCGATCAGGGAGTCCCCGTCCGTGACGAGCCGGTCGTCGACCTTGGTGATGACCACGCCACTCGGAATTCCGGCCCGTTCCGCCGGTCCGCCCGCGGTGACCTCCATGACCCGGGCGCCACGCACGTCGCTCTGCGACGGCACCTGCACGCCGATGATGGCGTGGGTGGCCTTCCCGGTGTCGACGAGCTGGTCGGCGATGCGACGGGCCTGATCGACCGGGATGGCGAAGCCGAGACCGATGGATCCGGACTGTCCACCGGCGGTGGCGATCGCCGTGTTGACGCCGATCAGCCGGCCGTCCATGTCCACGAGCGCGCCACCGGAGTTGCCGGGGTTGATCGCGGCGTCGGTCTGCAGCGCGTCGATGACGGTGTTCTGGTTCCCGGTCTCCCCGCTGGTCGACACCGGCCGGTCGAGGGCCGAGACGATCCCCGTGGTCACCGTGCTCTCGAGCCCGAGCGGTGAGCCGACCGCGACGACCTGCTGGCCCACCTGCACGGCGGCGGAATCGCCGAGCTCGATCGGCGTGAGGTCGGTGCGGCCCTCGGCCCGGATCACGGCGATGTCGGAGATCGGATCGGTCCCCACGACGGTCGCCGGAGCGGAACTTCCGTCGGAGAAGTATGCGGTGAGCTGCGCGCCGGCGCCGCCGCCGGCGACGACGTGGTTGTTGGTGAGGATCAGGCCGTCGGAGGACAGGATCACCCCCGAGCCCTCGCCCTGTGCCGTGCGGCCGACCACCTCGATGCGCACGACGCTCGGCACGACCTTCTGCGCGACGGCCTGCACCGACCCCGCGGGCGCGGCGGCGACCGTCGTCGTGGACGGCCTCGGCGCGTCGAGAGCATTGGTGACGGACGCACCGCCGGTCGACTGTTGCGTGGTCCACGCGCCGACCGCGCCGCCGATGCCGCCGCTGACCAGTGCCAGCGCGACGGCGCCGAGGGCGAGCAGGCCCCGCGCGGACCGCGGTGCGCCCTGGGGTCCCGGCGCGGGCTGGGGCGGGGCGCCGAACGGCGCGGTGTGCCCGTACCCCGGACCGGAGGGGGCTTGGTAGGGATTCGGCTGGGGCGGTATCGGCTGGTGGGGCTCTCGGTGGCCGCCACCCTGGGTGGGGTCCTCGCTCATCTCATCGCTTTCGTGTACACGGCCGCCGGGTCGGTGGCTCGTCGGCTTCCCAGCATGCCCGCGGCGGCTGAGAGTCCGCTTAGACCCGACGCCGATTTTCCTGTCAATCCGCCGGGTGTTCGAGGTGCGGCGCGCCGGGCAGCACGATCCGGACGAGGGCACCCCCGCGCGACGAGGCGTCGACCGCGATGGTGCCGCCGTGCTTCATCACGACCTGCCGCACGATCGCGAGGCCCAGGCCGGATCCGGGCATCGACCGCGACGCGGTCGAACGGTAGAACCGCTCGAACACCAGCTCGCGGTCCTCCTCCGGGATGCCGGGGCCGGCGTCGTCGACGGTCAGTTCCATCAGGCCGGGCCCGAGCTGGCGCATCGACACGAGCACCTCGGCGTCGGCGGGACTCCATTTGGCGGCGTTGTCGAGGACGTTGAGCACCGCCCGCGACAGCGCGGCCTGGTCGCCGTAGACGAACCACGGTTCCGTGTGGGCCGTGAAGTCGAGGTCGGAGCGGCGCCGCCGGGCCCGTTCGAGGCTGCGCTCGACGACGTCGGAGATGTCGACCGGCTCGAACACCGTCTCGGGTGCGTCCTCGCGGGCGAGGTCGACGAGGTCCCCCACCAGGGTGGACAGCTCCTCTATCTGCGCCACGACGTCGGCGCGCAGTTCCGCCATGTCCTCCTCGGGCAGGTTCGGGGCGTCCGGCCGGCTCGCCGCGATGAGCAGTTCCATGTTCGTGCGCAACGACGTCAGCGGGGTGCGCAGCTCGTGGCCGGCATCGGCGACGAGCCGGCTCTGCCGCTCCCGCGACTCGGCGAGCGCGCGCAGCATCGTGTTGAAGCTCTCGGTGAGGCGGGCCAGCTCGTCGTGCCCGGTCACGCGGATCGGCCGCAGGTCGTCGGTGCGGGCGACCCGCTCGGCCGCCGCGGTGAGCCGCGCGACGGGGCGCAGACCGGTGCGTCCGACCGTCGCACCGGCGGCCGCGGCGAGCACCACCCCGCACCCGCCGACAACGAACAGCACGCTCGCGAGCCGTTTCAGGATGTCCGCGGTGGGCTGCAGTCGCTGCGAGATGACGATGGTGCTGCCGTCGGGGATGCGCTGCGCGAGCACCCGCTGATGACCGACGGTGCGCAGCGACGACTCCCGTTCGCCCTTCGCGACGGCGAACTCGGCGCTGCCGATCGGGACGGAGGATCCGGGTGGCACGTACTGCCCCAGGTCGGGATAGACGAGCGCCACGCTGATGTCGGAGCTGTAGAGCTGGGCGCCACCGATGTAGCGGGGGTCGTAGGTGATGAGGGTGCTGCTCTCGACGAGCGCGGCGGCGCGCGCCCGCAACTGCTTGTCGACGTCGGCGTAGAGAGCGCGCGCGACCACCGCATACGCCGCGATCGAGGTGACCGCGACGGCGATCGCCACGGCGCCGGCCGCCAGCAGCGTGACACGACGGCGCAGCGGCACCGACCGGGTCAGCAGCAGCGGGGGCCGCATCGGGCGCCCGGAATCCGGGTCGGCGCCTTCGAGTCGGGTCACGGCGGGGTTTCCCGCAGGACGTAGCCGACGCCGCGCACCGTGTGGATCAGGCGCGGCTCACCCTCGGCCTCGGTCTTGCGGCGCAGGTACCCCACGTAGACCTCGAGGGCGTTGCCCGAGGTGGGAAAGTCGTAGCCCCACACCTCCTCGAGGATCCGGCTGCGGCTCAGGACGCGGCGGGGGTTCGCCATGAGCATTTCCATGAGGGCGAACTCGGTGCGGGTGAGACTGATCGAGCGGGCACCGCGGGTGACCTCACGGGTGGACGGGTTCAGGGTCAGGTCCGCGAACCGCAGCGTCTCCTCCGACTCGGCCGGGTCGGGTGAGGCGCGACGGAGCAGCGCGCGCAGCCGGGCGAGCAGTTCCTCGAGCGCGAACGGCTTGGGCAGGTAGTCGTCGGCGCCGGCGTCCAGGCCCGCGACGCGCTCGGAGACGGAATCCCGGGCGGTGAGCACGAGGATGGGGAGGTCGTCGCCGGTGCTGCGCAGTCGGCGGCACACCTCGAGGCCGTCGACCCGCGGCATCATCACGTCGAGGACCATCGCGTCGGGCCGTTCGGCCGCGACGTGTTCGAGGGCGTCCTGCCCGTCCGTGGCGAGCTCGACGCTGTATCCGTTGAAGCTCAGTGATCGGCGCAGGGACTCCCGCACCGCCCGGTCGTCGTCGACCACCAGAATGCGCATGGCTTCCAGTGTGGACCCGACCGCTGAGAGGTGTCTGAGAGGAGGGCGGCGTGTCCGGCGAGGGAATCGCGGGGGGTTGCGATCCCCTCGCCGGCCGTCACACCTCGTTGGGGTCGATCACTCCGAGCCGCACGGCCTTGACGAGCCGTCGCGGCACGTGGTGGGTGACACCGGCGACGGTGACCGGCACCAGGGCCGGGGCCTGCGCGTTCCACTGCGAGCGTCGGCTGCGGGTGTTGGACCGGGACATCCGGCGCTTGGGTACTGCCATCGTGGTTCTCCTCGGGTGGGTCGGTCAGGGACGGCGGCGCTTGCCGTACTTGCGTTCGAACTTCTCGACGCGGCCGGCGGCGTCGAGCACCCGGGCAGTTCCCGTCCAGAAGGGGTGGGACTCGCTGGTGACGTCCACGACGATCAGCGGGTAGGTGTTGCCGTCGGACCATTCGACCGTGCGGTCGGAGGTGACGGTGGAGCGGGTGAGGAACGTCGATCCGGTGTTCGCGTCCTGGAACACCACGGGGCGGTAGTCGGGGTGGATGCCGGGCTTCATGCTCGTCCTTCTCCTTCTGTCGGTGCGGCGTCGGCTGTGGGTGCCGGGAGGTCGTCGCACGGGTCTTCGTGGTAGTCGCCGAACGGGTCGTCCCATGTCGGCCAGGCCGCCGGGTCGGCGAACTCCTCGTCGGTGAGCAGCGCCCACTCCAGGGCGCGACGGATCTCGTCGGGGTCGGCGTCGTGGGTGAGGATCACCATCGAGGTGTCGCGGTCTCCGTAGGTGTCGTCCCAGCGCAGCGCCGCCATGGCGCGCCGTTCGCCGGAGACTCGTTGCTGCTGCTCGGAAGTCATCGCGGCGAGCCACGGTCCGGCGTGGGCGACGCGCAGCCCTTCCCCGGCGGACTCGATCAGCAGCGCGGTGTCCGGTTGCGTCGCGACCCAGGCCCGCCCGCGAGCCCGGACGACGCCGTCGAGGAGGACGTCGATCGCCTCGTGCAGGCGCTGCGGGTGGAAGGGCCGGCGGGCACCGAACTCGAGCAGCCGCACGCCGCAATCCTCGCCGAGCGGTGGCTGGCCGCGCAGCAGCGGCGAGTGGGCGTCGGAGACCGTCCCGCGCCGCGCCCCGGCGGGGATCTGCCGGAGCAGGTGTTCGACGTCGACGTCCTCACCCCACGCGACGGGGGCGTCGGGCGCGAGCCGGGCGAGCACCGCATGCAGCTTCGCCTGGTGCCAGCCGTCGGCGCCGGGCCGGACGACGAGAGCGTCGGCGAATTCGACCTGGCCCACGACGACCTGGGCGACGGTGCGGTCGTCGTCGAGTTCCTCGTCGCCGGTGGCGTCGGCGAGCCACGTGGCGGCGTCGATGCAGGTGACGGTGGCCTCGATCCGCACGTCGTGGGCGGCGGGTCCGTCGATCTGCCCGACGATGCCGGAGACGACGACGTGCTCGACGGCCCAGCACAACGCCTCGGGTTCGAGCAGCGGGTCGAGCAGCAGGACGATGCGGTCGACGTTGCTGCGGGCATGCAGGCGGCGCAGCAGCGGGAGCAGATCCTCGCGGAGGGTGCAGGAGACGCAGCCGTGGGCCAGTTCGAGCACGTCGAGGCGGTGATCGTGCTCGGTGGTGAGGGTGCGGCGCACGACGCCCTCACCGACGTGGACGAGGTCGTGATGCACCACGACGGTCCCCGGACGCAGCAGGGCCCGCGCGGTCCGTTCGGTGGGTCCGCGCCGGCCGGAGACGACGATCAGCGGCGTTCTGGTGTCCACCGGAGCCCCTTTCGATAACGATTGTCATTAGCTCGCCGAGAGCGTACAGTCGCTCGGGCCATTTGTCGAAAACGATTGTCGTTACGCCCACGGGGCGCCGACAGAAGGGAGCCCGCCGTGTCGGCGCACTGCCAGGTGACCGGACGCAAGCCCGGCTTCGGGAAATCCGTCTCCCATTCCCACGTCCGCACCAACCGGCGCTGGGATCCGAACATCCAGCGCAAGACCTACTACCTGCCGTCCGAGGGACGCCGCGTCACCCTGACGCTCTCCGCGAAGGGCATCAAGACCGTCGACCGCGACGGCATCGAGGCCGTCGTCGCCCGTCTCCGCGCCCGGGGAGTGAAGCTCTGATGGCCCGCAACGAGATCCGGCCCATCGTCAAGCTCCGCTCCACCGGCGGCACCGGCTACACGTACGTCACCCGCAAGAACCGGCGCAACGATCCCGACCGGCTCGTCCTGCGCAAGTACGATCCCGTGCTGCGCCGCCACATCGACTTCCGCGAGGAGAAGTAGGTCATGGCCAAGAAGTCGAAGATCGCGCGCAACGAGCAGCGGGCGCTCGTCGTCGCCCGCTACGCCGAACGTCGCGCGGAGCTGAAGGAGATCGTGCGGCGGCCCTCGAGCACCGACGCGCAGCGCCTCGCCGCACAGACCGCCCTGCAGCGTCTGCCGCGCGACGCCAGTCCGGTACGATTGCGCAATCGAGACGCTGCGGATGGACGTCCGCGCGGCCACCTGCGGAAGTTCGGGCTCTCACGCGTGCGCGTGAGGGAACTCGCGCACCGCGGCGAGCTGCCCGGCGTCCACAAGTCGAGCTGGTGAGGAGCGAGTCATGGCAGTCAAGAGGGGCCCGTCGAAGAAGTCGCGTGCCGTGGAAGGCCGCAAGCCCAAGAAGAACCCGCTGTTCGCGGCGAAGATCGAGTACGTCGACTACAAGGACGTGAACCTGCTCCGCACGTTCATCTCCGATCGCGGCAAGATCCGCAGCCGTCGCGTGACCGGCCTGACCCCGCAGCAGCAGCGTCAGGTGGCCACCGCGGTGAAGAACGCCCGCGAGATGGCCCTGCTGCCCTTCACCACCACCAGCAAGTAGAGCTCCACTCGCGGCGAGGGCCGCGCGGGCACGTGCCCGCGCGGCCCTCGCCGCATTCGTGGACCGTCGAGTGCGCAGTTCTCGTGCCACTGCCCGGCGTGTCGCCACGAGAAGTGCACACTCGCGCGAGTTGTCCACAGGCCCCCGTGACCTCGGTTCCCTCCGGTACGGCCACCGGGCATTCTCGGCGATCATGGGGGAATTCGACGAACCGTTCCTGGGGACGCACGCCGTCCAGGCGGGCATTCTGACGCCGCATCAGCTCCGGCGATTCCGGCGCGTCCATCGGAATGTGTACATCCACCGGGACGCGGCCGTCACACCGAGCGGCCGCGCGCGAGCGGCATGGCTCTGGGCAGGGGGCGACGGAGTGCTGGCCGGCTACTCGGCTGCGGCCCTGTTCGGCAGCCGGTGGATCGATGCGACCGCGCCCGCGGAGCTGATCCGGCGCGGTAGCCGCCGGGGCACCGCAGGGGTCGTCGTGCACGCCGGGACGCTCCCCGACGACGAGGTGTGTGAGTTGGCAGACATGCGAGTGACGTCACCGGCTCGCACCGCGTTCGACCTCGGCCGTCGCCTCGCCCTGGATGCCGCGGTCGAACAGCTCGACGCACTGTGTCGTGCCACTCGCTCCGATCCTGCGTGTGTCGCCGAACTGGCCGATCGGCACAGCGGCGCCCGTGGCGTGCGGCGGTTGCGGGAGGCCCTGGCGCTGGTGGACCCCGGAGCCGAGTCGCTTCCGGAAACGCGGGTGCGGCTGCTTCTCGTGCGCGGCGGCCTCCCCCGCCCCAGCACCCAGGTCCCGGTCGTAGGGGTGGACGGACGCATTCTGGGCTGGGCCGACCTGGGCTGGAAGCAATGGCGCACCGTCGTCGAGTACGACGGCATCCATCACTGGACGGACGAGCGCCAGCGCACCAAGGACATCGAACGATACGAGGCCTTCGCGGCGCTGGGCTGGTCCGTCGTCCGCGTCAACTCCGAGCAGCTTCGCCTGCGCCCCGCGTCGATCGTGGCACGCGTGCGGGCGCGACTTCGATCGGCGGGCGCTGCGGTCTGACCGCCGAGTGCGCACTTCTCGTGCCACTGCCCGGCGTGTCGCCACGAGAAGTGCGCGCTCACGGGACTTGACCTCACGGGACGACGGACGCCCGCAGGGCAGGCGCGGCGGGCCGACGCAGGGCGTGCGCGACGTCGTCGAGCCGGACCGGTGCCGCGACGAGCTCGTCCCACGGGTACGTACCCGCGGTGCGGGTCAGGAAGGCCACGGCACGACGCAGGTGGGCGGGCTCGTAGTTGTGGACTCCGGTGACGGTGAGCCACCCGCGCACGACGGCCTCGGGGTCGACGGGCACCGAAGGGCCGGGCGTCACGGATCCCGCCAGGACGAGGCGGCCGCCGACGTCGAGCCGGTGCAGGCACTCCCCCACCGCGGCGACGGATCCCGAGAAGTCGAGCGCGACGTCGACGGAGCCGCCTTCGTCGCCGACGCCCCCGAACCGCTCGGCGACCGCGACCCGCTCCGCGTCCGGGTCGGCGACGCGCACATCGGCGCCGGCCTCCACGCACAACGCGGTCGCGGTGACCCCGAGCATGCCCGCGCCGCACACCAGGACCCGCCGTCCGGCGACGTCACCGGCCGCCTCGACGGCGGCGAGCGCCGTCGCCGTCGCACATGCCGCCGGGGCCGCGACGACGTCCGGCACCGTGTCCGGCACCCGGACCACGCCCACTCCGGCCGGCAGCACGATGTGCCGGGCGTAGGTGCCGGACAACCCCCAGGCGCCGTCGAAAGGTTCATGACCCACCTTGCGCAGGGTCCGGCACTTGGCGGTCCGGCCGGACCCGCACCTGTCGCACGCACCGCACGAGGCCGTGACGGTCCACATGACCCGCGTGCCGACGACGGTCCCCGCACCGGGTCCGGCCGCGACGACCTCGCCGACGGCCTCGTGTCCGAGCACCGACGGCTGTGGCCCGGGCCGTCGTCCGGCGACGGTGTGCAGGTCGCTGCCGCACACCGTCGCGAGCCGGATCCGTACCAGCAGTTCCCGGTCACCGAGGCGCGGGACGGGCACGTCGCGCACGTCGACGCCGGTGCCCGTCCACACGGCCGCGCGCGTCAGACCACCAGCGACCGGATCCATCCCGACACCCTTTCGATCAGGTAGACGACGGCGAACACGACGAGCACGATCGCTCCGGCGAACTCGAAGTTCAGGGTCCGGATCGCCTCGAAGAGCAGGAAGCCGACGCCGCCGGCGCCGACGATGCCGAGCACCGTCGAGGTGCGGATGTTGACGTCGAGCAGGTAGAGGCTCGAGCCGATCACGGACGGCACCGCCTGCGGAATCACCGCCGCGAACAACGTCTTCCACCAACCGCAGCCCACGGCCCGCGCCGCCTCGACGGGACCGGGGTCGATCTCCTCGACGGCGTCCGCCACGAGCTTGCCGAGGAATCCCACGGATCCGAGAGCGAGCGCGCACGCCCCGGCGACGGGGCCGAGTCCGATCGCGGCGACGAAGATCACCGCGAGGATCAGTTCGGGCACCGCGCGGACGAACAGGATCACCGAGCGCGCCGACCAGTACACGGCCGGATGCGGGGACACGTTGCGGGCGGCGAGTATCCCGAACGGCAGCGAGAGCACGATGCCGGCGGCCGTGGCGACCGCACCGATCGCGAGGGTTTGGAGCACGGCGTCGACCAGCTTGCCGCCGACCGCGGTGAAGTCCGGCGGGAGCAGACGGGTGAACACCTCGAGCGAGGGGCCGATCCACGTGAGCAGCGCGCGCGGGTCGATACGCAGGCTGATCAGCGCACCGACGGTGGCGGCGGCGACCGCGCCGGAGAAGATGAGTCGCGCGGCCTTCTCGCGGCGCGGATCCGGATCGGTGGGTGCCAGCAGGGTCCGCCGGACGAGGACCGCGAGCACCTCCATCGCGGCGATGATCGCGAGGATCACGCACACGATGCCCAGCGCCCGCGGATACACCAGACCGCGCAGGGCGTCCTGGAGCGCGAACCCGATGCCGCCGGCGCCGACGAATCCGAGCACGACGGAGGTACGCAGGTTGATGTCGATGCGGTAGACGAACGTCCCCAGCCAGGCGGGAACCACCTGGGGCAACACGGCATTGATCATCTCGCGGACGTACCCGGCCCCCGTGCTGCGGACCGCCTCCCGGGGCCCGGGCTCGGTCTGCTCGACGGCGTCGGCGAACAGCTTGCCGAGCATGCCGATGGAGTGCAGGGCGAGCGCGAGCACGCCGGGTAGGACGCCGATCCCGAGGGCGCGGACGAACAGCACCGCGAACAGCAGGTCCGGCACCGCCCGGCAGAAGGTGATCACCGCGCGCGCCACCGTGTACACGGCGGGGTGCGGGGTGGTGTTGCGGGCGGCCAGGAAGGCCAGCGGCACCGACGCGACGGTCGCGAGCACCGTGCCGAGCACCGCCATCAGCAGGGTGTCGAGGGCGAGCTTCCAGATCCGGCCCGGATCGTCGAGGGTTGGGGGCAGCATGCGGCCGAGCAGGCCGGCGACGTCGTCGAGCCCGTCGAGCAGCGCCGCGGGGGCGAAGTCGATGTAGCGGGCGGAGGCCAGGACCGCGAGGAACGCGACAGCCCCGCACGTCCCCAGCAGACGCCGGCGGCGGACGGCCGACCCCGGCAGGTGCCGCCCGACGCGGTCGGGCGGCGCGGGCGCGAGGGCGGTGCTCACGACGGTCCCGTCGGCGCCGAGGCCGGCTGGGCGGCCGGGTCGACCCGTCGATAGATGTCCATGGCGTCGGCCCGGCTCAGTTCCACGGCGGGCCGGTCGAGCACCTTCCGCCCGCCGCGCAGGCCGACGATCCGATGGGCCCAGCCCAGCGCAAGGTCCACCTGGTGCAGGGTGCACACGACGGTGAGCGTGTCCTCCATGCACACCCGGAAGAGTAGGTCCATCACCACCCCGGCGTTCTCGGGGTCGAGGGACGCGACCGGTTCGTCGGCGAGCAGGACGGTGGGGCGCTGCATCAGCGTCCGCGCGATCGCGACTCGCTGCTGCTGCCCACCGGAGAGGGTGTCGGCGCGACGGTCCGCGAGGTCGGCCAACCCGACGCGGTCGAGATGGGCGAGGGCCTCGGTGCGCATCCGCCTCGGGTACGTCGCGGCGCCGTAGCGGGGAACGCGCAGCCGTCCGAGTCCGCCGACGAGGACGTTCTCGAGGCAGCTGAGCCGGCCGACGAGGTTGAAGTGCTGGAAGACGAACCCCACGTCCCGGCGCAGGTTGCGTAGCTCGGCGCGCGACGCCAGATCGACGCGGGTGCCGGCCACCTCCACGGCCCCGTCGGTGACGCTGTGCAGGCCGTTGAGGCAGCGCAGCAGCGTCGACTTGCCGGAGCCGGACAGGCCCAGCAGCACGACGAGTTCGCTGCGGTGCACGGCGAGGTCGACACCGTCGAGAGCCACGGTGCCGCCGAACTTCTTCGTGACGCGACGGGCGGAGACGACGACGTCGTCGCCCGCGACGGTCGGGGCGTCGTCGCCCGCGACGGTCGGGGCGTCGTCGCCCACGACGGTGTGATCGCTGTTCAATTCAGCCCTTGCACTTGTCGGATTCGGTCAGGGCGCACACCTCGCGCACGCCCTCGTAGTCGGCGTCGGTCGCGGGGACGACGCCCCATGCCCGTTCGTCGGTGATACGGCACTCGCCCTCGCACAGTCCCGCGCCGCGCATGTGATCGGCGTTGGCCTTGTCGACGAAGATCGCGCGGAGCCGGTCGACGACGTCGGCACCGAGCGAGTTGCTCGCCACGAACAGCGAGCCGGCGATCGTCTCGGACTCCCAGACCTTCTTCAGTTCGCCTTCCTCCAGGTCACCGCTGGCGATCATGGTCTCGTCGACCATGGTGTCGAAGGCGAAGCCCGCATCGCAGTCGCCGGCGGCGATCGCGAGGGCCGACGCGTCGTGGCCGCCCGCGTAGACCGGGTTCACACCGGCGGCGACGGCCTGCTCGGTGCCGGATTCGACGACGCCGGCCTCGATGAGTCCCGCGGAGGGGTACAGGAATCCGGACGTGGAGCCCGGATCCACGAAGCACACGTCCTTGCCGGCGAAGTCGTCGATGCCGTCGATCTCGGTGTTGTCGGAGCGGGTGAGGCCGTAGGACCGGTAACCCGGCTCTCCGCCGGGTTCCTGGACGACGGCGCCGAGCGGGCTGACGGCGGCGCCGTTGACGCCGGCCACGACGTAGGCGAACGGACCGAAGAAGGCGAGGTCGACGTTGTCGGCGATGATGCCCTCGACCACGCCGGCGTAGTCGGAGGCCTGCACGAACTCGACCTCGGCGCCGGTCTCGCGCTCGAGGAGCGCGAGGAGCGGATCGTAACTGGCCTGCAGATCCGCCGAGTTCTCCGCGGGAATCGCGGCCAGGGTGAGCTTCTCGGGGAAGCCCTGAGCATTGACGGCGTCGGGATCGGAGCCGCCGCAGGCGGTGAGGGTGAGAGCGAGGCCGGTCGCGAGCGCGGTCGCGGCGACCGTGCGGCGGGAGAAGTACGGGTGCATGTCGGGAGTCCTCGGGGTCGGAGGTGTCGGTCAGGACTGCAGGAGCAGATCGGGCAGGTCGGCGACGGAACCGACGATGTGGGTGGCCCCGGCGTCGCGCAGCGTCTGTTCGTCGTGGGCGCCGGTGCGGGTGCCGACGACGACGGAGGCGCCGGCGCGGCGCCCGGAGAGAATGTCGCCCACGGTGTCGCCGACCACGGCGACCTCGCGCACGTCGTCGATCTCGGCGCGCAGCAGCGCGGTGAGCACCAGGTCGGGGTACGGCCGGCCGCGACCGGCGTCGGACGGTGCGAGGGTGAGGTCGGCGAGGTCCTGCCAGCCGAGCGCCGAAAGCAGCCGGTCCTGGGTGGCGCGGCTGAAGCCGGTGGTGAGCGCCACGACGAGCCCGGCGTCGCGCAGCCGGGTGATCGCGTCCGCGGCTCCGGGGATCGGCTCGACCTCGCCGGCGTCGACGAAGTCGTCGTAGGCACGTTCGAAGGCGGCGTTGGCGGCGCGGGCGCGCTCCTCGGAGCCGAACAGGGACCGGAAGACGACGATCTTGGACCGGCCCATCGTGTCGAGTACGTAGCGCCGGGCGGCGTCGCGTTCGGGTCCGTCGGTGGGCAGTCCGACGCTGGTGGCGGCCGCGTCGAAGGCGCGCAGGACGAGGCCACCGTCGGCGACGGTGGTGCCGGCCATGTCGAGCACGGCCAGTCGGATGACAGTCATCGGTACTCCGGAATGGTTGCGAGAGAGGATGTTCAGAGACTCAGGAGGTCGGCGGTGCACTCACCGAGGTAGGGGCCGAGGGTCATGCCGCGGCCGCCCGGTCCGGCGATGATCCAGACGTCGTCGTCGACGCGGGCACGGTGGACGAGTTCGGTGGGATCGAGGCACTGGCTGTAGACCCCGGCCCACCGGCGCACCACGGGCGGGAGCCGGCGTCCGAGCAGCTCCTCGGTGACGGTGACGAGGTGCTCGTACGGGGCCTCGTCGACGTCGAACGCGAACGGTTCGTCGTACTCGTGCGTGTCGCCGAGGGTCAGCCCGCCGTCGAGTCGCTGCACGCACAGCAACTGCATGCGGTGCTGCTCGGCGGTGAGCGCCTGCGGTTCGCGCGCCTTCAGCTCGTCCAGCGCGGCCCCGGCGAATCCCGGGTAGTAGCGCAGGCTGTCGCCGTCGGCGACGGACGTGGTGAGCTTCTCGCCCAGCGGTGCGGTCTGCATCATCTGCAGGCGCACGCGGCGCAGGGGCAGGTCGCCGCCGAGTTCACGGGCGAGACCGGACAGGGTCGCCCCGGGGCACACGAGCACGAGGTCGGTCTCGTGGACGGTGCCGTGGTCGTCGCGCACCTGCACCGTGCCGTGGGCGCTGCGGGTCACGCTGCGGGCCTCGGTCTCCGGCCGGAAGCGGTACCGCCCGGAGGTGGCGAGGTGCCACCGGATCGCGGGCAGGGCGACGCGGGATTCGACGGCGGCGTCGGTGCTGCAGTGCAGGCCGGCGGCGAACTTGCCCCGGAGGGCGGGATTGAGCCGGCGGATCGCTTCGGCCTCGAGCAGGGTGAAACCCCGGTCGCGGGCGTCGGCGCGGTCGGCGGCCGCCCGGGCGACGACCACCTCCGCGTCGCTGCGGAGAAGGGTGATCGAACCGTTCGCCCGGAAACCGATGCCGGGGACGCGGGCGCCGAGGTCGGCCCACAGCTCGCGGGAGCGCAGGGTGGCGGCCAGTTCGTCCTCGGTGCGCCCGGAGACCCACACGAGGCCGAAGTTGCGGACGGTGGCGCCCCGGGCTTCCGGCTCGCGTTCGAGGTGGACGACGTCGTGTCCGCGGCGGACGGCGGCGTCGGCGTGGGCGGTGCCCAGGATGCCGCCGCCGATGATCAGGACTCGCATGACCCGAGCCTGAGTGATGGTCTAGACCAATAATGGGACGGCAGGCGAACGCCCGGTGAACAATTGGTATAGACCAGAATCCGGTACGATTCGACCGTGCCAGAAACCGCTCGCGAGACCCGGGTCCCCAAGCACCAGATCGTGCGGCATCAGGTCACCGCCCTGCTCGACGAGCTCTCCGTCGGCGACCCGGTGCCCTCCGAGCGTGAACTCGCCAGCCGGTTCGACGTGGCCCGGGAAACCGTCCGCCAGGCGCTGCGCGAGCTCCTCGTCGACGGCCGCATCGAACGCCGCGGCCGGGGCACCGTCGTCGCGAAGCCCAAGATCCTGCAACCGCTGATCATCGGTTCCTACACCGAGGCGGCCCTCGCGGAGGGCCGGAGCGCGGGACGCATCCTCGTCGGCTGGACCGACCTCGCCGCCGACCCCGACCTCGCCGCGGTCCTCGCGATCGCCGTCGGCGATCCCGTCCTCGAACTCGAACGCGTCCTGCTCACCGACGGCGTCCGCGTCGGACTGGAACGGACCCGCCTGCCCGCCGCCCGCTTTCCGGGACTCGCCGACAGCTTCGACGCCACGTCGTCGCTGTACGCGGCGATCCGCGCACGCGGCATCACCTTCGCGCGCGCGGTCGAGTACATCGAGACCACCCTGCCCGACGCACGCGAGGCGGCGCTCCTCGACGCCGACATCCGCACGCCCATGCTCCTGCTCAACCGCGTTTCCTACGATCGGCACGAGGCACCGATCGAGCAGCGGCGCTCGCTCTACCGTGGGGACCGGATGACGTTCGTCGCCACGGTGACGCCCTGAGCCGTTCCCGGGGCCCGGCAGACCTCACGAACCGTCGTCGCCCCAGACGCCGAGATGCTGCAGGACCAGTTCCTGCCGCCGTACGAGCCGCTCCGAGAGCGTCCAGTCCGCGTGCTGATACCGCGGATGCTGGGCCAGCGCGATGACGTTGGCCGGGGGATGAACAATCGGGTCGGTCGGCATTTTTTCAGCATCGCAGATTCCCGGCCCCGGTGCCCGGTCGGCGTCCGTTCGCGGCGTCTCACCGGACGGGGCGACAAGGGCGGGATGTGCCCCGTGCCGTTACCGCCGGTAAGGTTCTCGGTCTGGCGTGCAGCGCCTGCATATCGTGTGCTTTCGAAGGGTTGTGTCGGTGTCGGGCGTGATCGCGGGATTCAGCGTCATCTTCGTGATCATCGCGATCGGATTCGTACTCGGCCGGACGGGCACGCTCGGACCCGAGGCCCAGTTCGTGCTCAGCCGGATGGTGTTCTTCGTCGCCACCCCCGCGCTGCTGTTCGACTCGCTGGCCACCTCCGACCTGTCGGTGATCTTCTCCCCCACCCTGTACGTCGCCGCAGCCACTGCGTTCGCCGTCGCCGCGCTCTACCTCGTCGTCGCGAAGCTGTGGCTGCGCCGGCCCCTGCCGGAGCTGACGATCGGCGCGCTTGCCGCCTCGTACGTCAACTCCGCCAATCTCGGCATTCCGATCGCGGTGTTCGTCCTCGGCGACGCCTCGTTCGTCGCGCCGCTGCTGCTGTTCCAGATCGTGCTGTTCTCCCCCATCGCCTTGACGATGCTCGACCTGTCGACGATGCGCCCCGGCGCGTCACGACGGGAGACGATCACCGCCCCGTTCAAGAACCCGATCGTGCTGGCGGGCGCGGCCGGACTCGCCGTCGCCGTCGCCGGCTGGACGCCGCCTGCCGCGCTGATGCAGCCGTTCCACCTCCTCGGTGGCGCCTCCGTACCGGGTGCCCTGCTCGCATTCGGCCTGTCGCTCCAGGGGGTGCGGGTGCTCGAGAAGGGCACCAGCCCGCGCCGCGACGTCGCGCTCGCATCGGTGCTCAAGATCGTGGTGCAGCCCGTCCTCGCCTACGTCATGGCCCGGCACCTGATGGGCCTGGACGGGCACGAACTCTTCGCGATCGTCGTGGTGGCGACGCTGCCGACCGCACAGAACGTGTTCGTCTACGCGAGCCGCTACGGCCGCGGCATGGTGCTCGCCCGCGACGCCGCGCTGGTCACCACCCTCGCCTCGATCCCCGCGATCGGCGTCGTCGCCGCGCTCCTCGCATGACGGGCGCGGCTAGGTTGAGAGCCATGCGATTGCCGGTGCTCGCCGTGTGCTGCGTCCTGGCCGGCGCGTGCGGTCCGGGCGGCGCCGACGTCCCCGCCCTACCGGAGGAACCGACACCGGTGGGGGCGACGGTCTTCACCGCCCGCGACGACCTCGTCGAGCCGCACCCGATCCCGCTGCGCTCGTGGACCCGAGTGGACGACGACCGCATCGCCGTCCACTTCGAGACCGGCACACCCGCGTGTTTCGGAGTCGACGCCACCGTCGGCGAGTCCGACTCCGCCGTGACGGTGGCGTTGCGTGGCGGCACCCTGCCGGAGGCGGTGGACCGGGCGTGCATCATGATCGCCGTCACCGGTGTGCTCGAGCTGACGCTGCAGGCACCGCTGGCCGACCGGATCGTGACGGCCGGCTGACCGATGTCCCGCATCCCCCGGCACTGGCTGCTGCTCCTGTGCACGGCGACGGCGCTGCTGCATGCGACGTTCCAGTCGGTGCGCGTCCTCGTCTCCTACCGCGTGCTCGCCCTCGGCGGCGACGCGGCCGTGATCGGCGTGGTGACGGCCCTGTTCGCCCTCGTCCCGCTGGTCCTGGCGGTGCAGCTGGGCCGGGCCGTCGACCGCCGGCACGCGGCGGGGATTCTCCGGGGCGGTGTCGTGGTGTCGGTGGCCGGTGCGCTGATCATCGCGGTCAGCCCGGACCTGTGGGTCCTCGGCCTCGGCAACACCGTCCTGGGTCTCGGTCAGCTTCTGGTGACGGTGTCCGGACAGGCGTTCGTGTCGATCCTGTCGCCACCGGGTGAACTCGACCGCGGCTTCGCGGGCATCACCCTGGGAGTGTCGGTGGGTCAGGCGATCGGGGTGCCGCTCGCCGGCGTGATCGCCGCGGCGAGCAACGGGGACACCGTCGAGACCACCCCGGCGTTGCTGGTGATGACGGTCCTCGCCGCGGCAGCCCTGCCGTTCGTCGTCGGCCTGCGCGAACCGCCCGGCTCCGGTCGCGCCCCGGGCGACGCGCCACCGCAGTCGGTGCGGTCGATGCTGGGCACACGCGGGATGAAGCCCGCGATGTTCTCGAGCCTCGTCGTGCTGGCGTCCGTCGACATCGTGGTCGCGTACCTGCCGCTGCTCGGGGAGGAGTTCGGCTTCGGGGTGCTGCTGGTGTCGGCCCTGCTCACCGCTCGTACCGTCGCGTCGATCGTCTCGCGTGCGGTGCTGCCGTGGGCACTGCGGACGATTCCGCGGCGACGTCTGCTGCTGTCGGCGACGGCGTGCACGGCCCTGCCCGTCGCGGCGCTGCCGTTCCTGCCGAACCCGTGGGCGCTGGGGATACTCCTGGCGATCTGCGGTGCCTTCTGGGGGTTCGGGCAGCCACTGACCATGACGTGGGTCGTCGAGCTGGTGGCACCGGCGGACCGGGCGTCGGCGCTGGCCGTGCGCCTCACCGGCAACCGTCTCGGCCAGGTGTCGGTGCCGTTGGCAGCCGGCGCGATCGCCGGCGTCGCCGGCACGGCGTCGGTGTTCCTGGTGACCGCGGGACTGCTCTCGACCGCCGCGGTGAGCACCTGGCGGGCGCTGCGCCGGTAGCCCGTGCGCGTTTCCGGTAGTTCCCGCTACCAGAATCGCGCACGGGGTGGGTCAGCGGCGGCGCAGCCGCACGTAGTCGCCTACGACGGCGGCCCCGAGGCCGTCGACGTCCGGCGCGACGACCCGGCCACCGACCCGGCGGGCCATCCGGTCGACGATCCGCGCCAGCCCGGGATCGTCGCCGAGCCGGAAGATCGTCACGTGCGCCCCGACGCGGGCGAGATGGTCGAGCTCACGGACCGTCATGCCGAGCGTGCGGGCGCTGGGCGGATAGTCGAACGCCGCGTAGCCGTCCGCCTCGAGATGCGCGGTGGGCTCACCGTCGGTGACCACCAGCACCACCGGCTGGGCATTGGAATGCCGGCGCAGGTGCCGGCCGGCCAGCATGAGCGCGTGGTGCAGGTTCGTGCCCTGCTCGTACACCCCGTCCAGCCCGGCGAGTTCGGAGGCGGTGACGACGCGGGCGTGCCGGCCGAACGCGATCAGCTGCAGCGCGTCGCCGCGGAACCGGGTCGAGACCAGGTGGTTGAGGGCCAGGGCCGTGCGCTTCATCGGCACCCACCGGCCGTCCATCACCATCGAGAACGACGTGTCCACCAGCAGCGCCACCGCCGCCTGGGTGCGCTGCTCGGTCTCGACGACCTCGACGTCGGTGACATCCATCCGCACCGGGATCCGCGCGGGGGCGCGCAGGGTCGCGTTGGTGAGGGTGCGCACCACGTCCCACGGCTCGGTGTCGCCGAACTCCCACGGGCGCGACGCCCCGGTGGGCTCACCGGTGGCCCCCGCCCGGCGGGTCTCGCGCTGCCCGCCCCGGGTGGACAGCTGGTCCATGACGTCGCGCAGCGCGGTCCGGCCGAGTTCGCGCATCGCCTTGGGCGACAGGCGCCACTGCCCGTCGGCGCCCCGGTCGAAGAACCCCTGCCGCTGCAGTTCCTTCTCGAGCTGGGCGAGCGTGCGCGCATCGGCCGCGGCGTCGTCGCCGAGCTGGCGGGCCAGCGCGTCGAGGTCGATGTCGTCGAGGGAGGCGCCGGCGTACTGCTGGGAGAGCTGCTCGGCGAGTGCGTCGAGTTCGGCGACGTCCTGCAGCGCCCCCGTCGCTTCGCCCAGGCCCATTCCCCGGTCCCCTCGGAACCGCTCCGACCCGGTCCAGTCCTCCCCCGGGCGGGCGGCACGCAGGTGCGAGTCGAGACGGTCGAGCTGCGACATCAGGCTCGGCCAACCGAACGCCTGCTGAGCGAGGGCGTCGAGCTCGTCGCGCTGTTCCTGGCTGAGCGAGTTGCGCAGGCGCTGCGCCGCCGCCGCGCGCTGGGCCAGCGAGTCGAGCAGTTCCTCCACGTTGCCGGGATTCTCCGGGAAGAAGTCGCCGTGTTCGGCCATGAACCGCTCGAAGTCCTCCTGGGTGTCCTCCCCGCGGGAATGCTTGTCCAGCAGATCGTTCAGATCCTCGAGCATGCGGTTCACGCGCTCACGGTCCTCGTCGGTGGCACCTTCGAGGGCCTGCTTCATCCCGGCGAACCGCTGGTCGAGCACCTCGCGGCCCAGCAGGTCACGGATCTTCTCGTAGTCCTCCCGGGCCTGCGGGCTGCGCCAGTCGTAGTCGGCGAGCTCCTGCACGGCCTGCGCGGTGGAGGCGGGCAGTTCCTCGATCCGCATCTCCGCGAACCGGGCGTCGTCGTCGAGTGCGCGTGCGAGGGCCTTGCGTTCCTCGAGGACGGCCCGGTCGAGCAGCTCACGCACCTCGCGCAGCGTGCCGTCGAGGTTCGTCCGGTCCAGCAGCTCCCGCCGACGCCGATTCGCCTGCGCCGCAAGGCGGTCCAGCCCGCGCATCGAGCCGTGACCGCGGCGCAGCAGTTCCCGCAGCGCACGTCGCGGCGAACTGCCGGCCAGCACGTCCTCGCCGATCGCGGCGAGGGCCTCACGCAGATCCACCGGCGGGGCGAGGGGGTCGCCGCCGTCGTAGGGCCCGTACCGCGCGCCCCGGCTCATCAGGAGTACACCGCGGCGCCGTCGTCGTCGGCGTGCTTGGCGATCCGCCGCGCGAGGTAGAGGCCCTCGAGCGCGAGTTCGACGGCGGCAGCCCGCGTTCCGATGTCCTCCGCGCCGAGCCGCTCGGCGACGACGTCGAGGACGGGCAGGTCGGGCAGTTCGTCCAGCAGTGCCTTGGCGGTGATCCGTTCCCCGGTCACCACCGGCTGTCCCTGCTCGACGGCGGTGACGAGCGGGCCGAGGTTCACCCCGGCGAGCCGGGTGCGGGCGGCGTCCGCGGTGGCCCGCCTCAGGAGGTGATCGAGGACCTCGAATTCCCGTCCCTCCTCGCCGGATTCGAACTCGACCTTGCCCCGCAGCACCTCCACGACGGTGCCGAGGTCGACGGGACGTGCGACGGGGTCGGCCTCGCCGAGCACGGCGCCGCGACGCATCGCCGCGGCGGCGACGGTCTCGGCGCCGGCGACGGCGAAGCGCGCCGACACACCGGAACGCTGGTCCACCGAGGTGGATTCACGCAGCAGGCGGGTGAAGCGGGCGAGGATCTCGAGCAGGAAGTCCGGGACCCGGGCCTGCAGCTGCGCCTCCTGCTCGATGACGGCGATCTCGTCGTCGAGCTGCGTCGGGTAGTGGGTGCGGATCTCGGCGCCGAACCGGTCCTTGAGCGGGGTGATGATCCGGCCGCGGTTGGTGTAGTCCTCCGGATTGGCGCTGGCGACGAGCAGGACGTCGAGCGGGAGCCGCAGCGTGTACCCGCGCACCTGGATGTCGCGTTCCTCCATGACGTTGAGCAGCGAGACCTGGATGCGCTCGGCGAGGTCGGGCAGCTCGTTGACGGCGACGATGCCGCGGTGGGCGCGCGGCACGAGACCGAAGTGGATGGTCTCGGGGTCGCCGAGGCTGCGGCCCTCGGCGACCTTGACGGGGTCGACGTCGCCGACCAGGTCGGCGACGGAGGTGTCGGGGGTGGCGAGTTTCTCGGCGTAGCGTTCGCTGCGGTGCCGCCAGGCGACGGGCAGGTCGTCGCCGAGTTCGGCGGCGCGGCGGATCGAGGCGGGGGTGATCGGGTCGTAGGGGTGCTCGCCGAGTTCGGAACCGGCGATAACCGGTGTCCACTCGTCGAGCAGCAGCGGCAGGGTGCGCAGCAACCGGGTCTTGCCCTGCCCGCGTTCACCGAGCAGCACCACGTCGTGGCCCGCGAGCAGCGCACGTTCGAGTTGCGGAACGACGGTGTCGTCGAATCCGACGATGCCCGGCCACGGGTCGAGGCCGTCGCGCAGGGCGGCGAGCAGGTTCTGCCGGATCTCGTCCTTGACGGAGCGGTGCTCGTGTCCCGAGGCACGCAGCTCTCCGACGGTGGACGGCCTGAGTGTGGGTGACGTCACCCCTCCCAAGGTACGAGCGTTCGGTGATTTCGGCACCTGCAGCCGCGGCGGTGCCCCACCCGGAACCGGCGCCGTACCGGCAGCTCTTCCCGGATCGGGCCGTGCCGGAGCGCGCTGTCGGCACCGATCCCTAGACTCCCGCCATGGACACCTGGCTCCTCGCGGCACTGCTGGGCATCGGGCTGGCCGCCGCCACCGGCCTGCGCACCTTTCTCCCGCTGCTGATGCTCGGCACCGCAGTGCACTTCGGCCTGTTCGGAATCGCGCTCAACGAGTCGATGCAGTGGGTCGGGTCGACGGGCGCGCTCGTCGCCCTGGCGATCGCCACCGTCGTCGAGGTCGGCGCCGACCTCGTCCCCTTCGTCGACAACGTCCTCTCGGCCGTCGCGACCGTCGTGCGGCCCGTCGCGGGCGCGCTGGCCGCCTGGGCGGCGTTCGCCGATCTCGACCCGGCGATGGCCGCTCTCGCCGGCATCGTCGTCGGCGCCCCGACCGCGATGGCGGTGAGCACTGTGCAGACCGGCACCCGCGCGGCGAGCACGGTCACCACCGCGGGACTCGGCAACCCGGCGCTGTCGCTGCTCGACGACCTGCTGTCGTTCGTCACGTCGCTGATCGCGCTCGTCGTCCCGCTGCTCGTCGTGCCCCTGCTCGCGGGCTTCGTGTGGGCCGTCCACCGCGGGTATCGACGGCTGAGCCGCCTGCGGACGGTCTGACCGGTTCTGATAGACACGACGCATGGCGGACACCGACATCTCCTTCTCCAGCGGCGACGTGACCCTGCACGGCAGCCTGCGCGTGCCCGCCGCGAGCGACGGAAACGTCCCCGCCGTGCTGCTGCTCGCCGGCAGCGGTCCCACCGATCGCAACGGCGACAGTGCGCTGCTGCCCGGCCCGATCGGCACGCTGCGCCACCTCGCCGACGTGCTCGAGCGCAACGGCTTCGCGAGCCTGCGCTACGACAAGCTCGGCAGCGGTGTGACCGGCCTCGGCCCGTACGACGTCGCCGACGTCGCCGACCTCGGGTTCTCCACGTTCATCGACGCCGCCACGGACGGCCTCCGGTTCCTCGCCGCGCAGCCGGGCATCGACGCCGAGCGGCTCTACGTGGTCGGGCACAGCGAGGGCGCCCTCATCGCCCTCACCCTCGCCGACGCCGGTGCCCCGGTCGCAGGCATCGCGCTGCTCGAGCCCTTGGCCGTGCGGTTGCTGGACCTGCTCACCGCCCAGATCGACGCCCAGCTCGACGCGGTCGTCGACGCCGGTCAGCTCCCGATCCAGGTCGCCGACGAACTGCGCCTGGCCCTCGCCGGCGCCGTGGAATCGCTGCGCGCCGACGGCACCCTCAGCGACACCCTGCCCGAGCCGCTGCGCAACGCCGGTCTGGTCTCGGCCAACGCCAAGGCCCTCGCCGAGGAGGACGCGCTCGATCCGCGGATGCTCGCGGCTCAGCTCGAGGGCGGGCTGCCGGTGCTGACCAGCGTCTCGGCGAAGGACATCCAGGTGCGGGTCGAGGACGTCGACGCCCTCGACTCGGCGCTCGTGCACACGAACCTGACGTCCCTGCGCCTGTACCGGTCCAACCACGTGCTCAAGGACATCGGCGACCAGCAGTCCACCGGTGCCGACTACATCGCCGATCTGCCCTTCTCCGACGAGTTCACCCGCGGTTTCGAGGCGTGGCTCGCCAAGCTCTGACCCCTCGCCCGAGACGGGCGGAACACAAGAGATGTCAGATTCGCTTTACTCGGGTATGGTGTCCGGTTAACCCGTAGGAACACACGAGAAAGGTACGGTCCGATGCGAGACGACAAGGTCATCGCGGCGAAGTCGATGCGCGTTGCCGTACCCAGCTGGTGCCGCCACACCTACGCGTACTTCCACTTCGCCAAGTGGCGACCCCGGGAATGAGTCGACGACTCGATCGATTCCTTCTCGGGCACCCGGGCACATCGCCTCGGGTGCCCTTTCTTTTCCCCGCATACCGATCTTGTCCAGTAAGAGGAGAACACGATGAAACTGCGACTCGGCGCCACCGGCGCCGTCCCCAAGGACCTGCCCGACGATCTCACCGGTCACGCGATCACGATCGACCTGAGCCACGTCGGCACCGAACAGGCTGCGGCCGCTGCGGACCTCATCCGCGAACTGCTCGACCGCGGTGCCGCCCGGCTGGTCATCTCCGACGCCCGCGACGCCGCGCCGCGGACGGTGACCCGCCCGGCGACCGGGCACCCGCACGCGGCCTGACCGGCGCGTGCGGGCGGCCGGCGTCGCTCAGTGCGCGAAGTGGCGTGCGCCGGTGAGGTACAGGGTCACGCCGGCCTCGCGAGCGGCCTCGATGACCTCGTTGTCGCGCACCGAACCGCCCGGCTGCACGACGGCCCGGACACCGGCCTCGGTGAGCACCTGCAGGCCGTCCGCGAACGGGAAGAACGCGTCGGATGCGGCGACGGATCCGACGACCCGGTCCCCGGCGCGGGAGACCGCGAGCCGGGCGGAGTCCACACGATTGACCTGCCCCATGCCGACACCGACGGTGGCGCCGCCCGCGGCGAGCAGGATCGCGTTGGACTTCACGGCCCGGCAGGCACGCCACGCGAACTCGAGATCCGCGAGGGTCTCGGCGTCGGCGGCCTCGCCGCAGGCCAGCTCCCAGTTCGCGGCCGAATCGCCCGGCGCGGTGAGGGTGTCGCGCTCCTGCAGCAGCATTCCGCCGGAGATCTGCCGCAGTTCGATCTGCGCCGCCTGCGGCGAGTCGGCCCGCAGAATGCGGATGTTCTTCTTGCGGCTGAGCACCTCGACCGCGCCGTCCGCGTAGCCGGGGGCGATGATCACCTCGGTGAAGATCTCGGCGACCTGCTCGGCCATCGCCACGCTCACTTCACGGTTGACGGCGATCACGCCGCCGAACGCACTCACCGGATCGCACTCGTGTGCCTTGCGGTGCGCCTCGGCGACGGACTCCGCGACCGCGATCCCACACGGGTTGGCGTGCTTGATGATCGCGACGCACGGCCGGTCGTGGTCGTGTGCGGCGCGCCAGGCCGCGTCGGCGTCCTGATAGTTGTTGTACGACATCTCCTTGCCGTGGAACTGCTCGGCCCGCGCCAGACCCGGCTCGCCCGCCTCGTTCACGTACAGCGCCGCCGCCTGGTGCGGGTTCTCGCCGTAGCGCAGCACGGCCGCGCGCTCCCACGTCGCACCGGCCCACGCCGGGAACTGCTCGGCGGTGTCGGACTCCCCGGCGGCGTAGCCGGCGTTCATCCAGCTCGCCACCGCCACGTCGTAGGCGGCGGTGTGCTGGAATGCCTGGGCGGCAAGGGCTTTGCGCTGAGACAGGGTGAAACCGCCGCCCTTGACGGCGTCGAGCACGTCGTCGTAGCGGGCCGGGTCGACGACCACCGCGACCGACGGGTGGTTCTTCGCGGCGGCACGCACCATGGACGGGCCGCCGATGTCGATCTGCTCGACGCACTCGTCGGCGGTGGCGCCGGAGGCGACGGTCTGCGTGAACGGGTACAGGTTCACCACGACCAGTTCGAACGCCTCGACACCGAGTTCGGCGAGCTGATCGAGATGATCCTGCTTGCGCGTGTCGGCGAGGATGCCGGCGTGCACCCGCGGGTGCAGCGTCTTGACCCGGCCCTCGAGACATTCGGGGAATCCGGTGAGGTCCTCCACCTTGGTGACGGGGATTCCGGCGCCGGCGATGGTGGCCGCCGTGGACCCGGTGGAGACCAGCGCGACACCCGCCTCGTGCAGGCCCGTCGCCAGTTCGACCAAACCGGTCTTGTCGTAGACGCTGACGAGTGCGCGTCGCACAGCCTTACGTTCGGTCACTGGGGATCACGGCCTTTCGTCCATCGGATACAACTCCACGGGTGGCGACGGCGGCGACCACGTCGGCCAGCAGTCGTCGCTCCACAACCTTGATGCGTTCGTGCAGGGTGGCCTCGTCGTCGTCGTCGAGGACCGGCACGGGTTCCTGCGCCAGGATGGGACCGGTGTCGACACCCGCGTCGACCAGGTGCACGGTCGAGCCGGTGACCTTCACCCCGTAGGCGAGGGCGTCCGGCACGGCGTGTGCGCCGGGGAACGCGGGCAGCAGCGCCGGATGGGTGTTGACGATGCGGCCCCCGAACCGGTCCAGGAAGACCGGCCCCAGGATCTTCATGAAACCGGCCGAGACCACCAGGTCCGGCTCGTGCGCAGCGACGGCGTCGGTCAGGGCGCGGTCCCACGCGGCCCGGTCCGGGTGCTCGCGCAGCGCGACGCGGACGTGGGGAATACCGGCGGCCTCCGCATGCCCCTCGGCGGCACACTCGCGGTCCACTCCGACGGCGACGATCCGGGCGGGATATCCGTCCGTGTGCGTCGCGTCGATCAGCGACCGCAGCAGGCTGCCGGTGCCCGAAGCGAGGACGACGACCCGTGCCGGCGCAGTGGGCGGCAGCTGGTCACGCGAGGCAGTCAGCGCTCTACTCCTGGAACTCGAGAGGGGTCGGCCGGAGGCTCGGCCGGGTAGAGCCTAGCCCTTGGGGGGTGTGGCACCCTCCGGCAGGTCGCCGTTGGGCTCCGGTGGCGCGCCGGCATCCCGGTCCCTCTCGCCGGGCCGGGCCGGCTCGTCGGCCGCGTCCTCGATCGCCGCGTCGACGACGTCCGTACGTTCGGCCACGGGGTCCGCGGTGTCCGGGTCCTCGGTGTCCGGGTCCTCGGTGTCCGGGTCCGCGGCGACGGCCGCATCGTCGGCGGCCGAGGGGTCGTCCTCGACGATCTCGGCGTCGAGCACGTCGGCGGCCGGTGCCGCCTCGAGCTCCCGGACGTCGTCGTCGGGGTTCTCGTCCGGCTCGTCGCCGGGGCCCTCGGCCGCCTCGTCGCCGAGCTCCTCGTCGGCGAGCTGCTCTCCGGCGACCTCGTCATCGGTGAGCTTCTCCTCGGCGGCCGACTGCCGGGCGGCTTCCACCGCAGCCAGGCGGTGCTCGCGCCACAGCAACAGCTGCGAGGTGACGAGGCCGAGCAGTCCCGTCCACGCGAATACCAGCACCCCGGCCAGCCACCAGTTTCCGCCGACCACACCGAAGACCCCCAGCGGGCCACCGGCAGCCCACGTGGCCAGCGCGGTCGTCGCACCGGCGAGCGCCGCCGCAGCAACCACCGTGAGGGCGGCGTCGGTGGACGACACGCGTTCCCCTCGGGCGCGTGCCTCGAGGTGGCACCGGGCGACGTACCGCCCGAGCAGCGCGCCCACCGTCGCGGGGACGGCGAGCAGCACGGGCCAGAACGGCGCGGCCGGTCCCGGTGGGATCACGGCAAGCACCGGCAGGGCAGGCAGGTCCCCGCCGGTCGCCTCGAACAGGCTCAGGCGCACGTCGCCGAACTGCACCGTGCTGCCGGTCACCACGGCGGCGGCCCCGATCAGCACGTTGGGCAGGTACAGCACCGACAACACCGTCAGCCCGAGGGCGCCGACCGCTCCCCCGCCGCGGCCGATCAGGTCACCGACCACGGTCCACGACCACAGCAGCGCGAGCACGGTCACCACCCCGCCCGCGGCGAACATCCCCAGCACCGTCCGGGCCGCGGGACGCACGGCGGCGACCAGCCAGTTCGGCACGCCGTAGCGGGACGCCAGCGGCCGCCACGTCCGGGAACCGATGCCGAGCCCGGCCCCGACCAGGTACAGCGCGGTCACCCACGCCAGCGCGGACGCGGGATTGGGGGTGACGACAGGCAGGACACTTGCCGCATCCTGGATCACGATCAGTGCCGCCACCGTGATCACCGTCGGACCGGCGAGGGTGGCCGCCGCGATGCGCGAGGCGTTCCGGCGATCGAGCGGACGGCCACCGAGGGCGACGACACCGTCGGTGGCCGACCGTGCGGCCCGAGCGGTCAGCCACACCAGCACCGCTGTCGGCAGCAACGGCAGCACCCCCAGCGGTACCCCGTCGATCGTCAATGTCACCTGGTGCAGGGCCAGCCAGCTGCCCGCGATGGCCGCGTAGATGCCGGTCAGGTCGCTGCTCGCGGCCACCATCGTGGTCACCACCAGCGTGGCGATCAACGCGAGGGTCACCGCCGGCACCTTGGCCGCCGTGCCGAGCAGGATCCGCAACTGCTCCGGTTCGACCGGGGTGCCTTCCGGGGTCGTGTGCCGGTCGGACCGGCCTAGCGTCGAGGTCATCGTGTCGAGAGTGTCACCCGGCGACGATCGGGACGGTCAGGCGCGCCGCAGCATGTGCGGGAGCCCTCACCGCGGTTCGTCGCCGGGACGGAACGCCTGCGTCGGCGCCGGATCCGACGTCCGCTCGGTGTCCCCCTCCGAGGAACGGCCGGTGGCCTCCCGCTCGGAGTCTGCGTCCCGGGGGGCGAGCACCGTCGGCTCGTCGACGTCGCCGCCGGCAGACTCGCCCGTCCGACCGGCGGGACCCGGAGTCCCCGCACCGTACGGCGCCTGCGCGCCCGTCGGGGTGTAGGCCTGCTGTCCGGGGTGCTGGCCCTCGGAATGCTGCCGGTCGACGCGCAGCGGCTGGCTCAGGTGTTCGGTCTGGGCGCCGGCGTCCGGGCTGGGGTAGTGCTCGCGCGGCTGCGCCCCCGAGTACTGGGTGCCGGGGTACTGGCCCCCGGCGTACTGGCCGGAGGGGTACTGGCCCGACGGGTACTGGCCCGACGGGTACTGACCGGACGGGTACTGACCCGAGGGGTACTGCGCCTGCTGGTAGCCGGGGTACTGCGCCGAGGTCCCGGACGGGTAGGCCGAGGTCCCGGAGGGGTAGGCCGAGGATCCGGAAGGGTACCCGGAGCCCGGCGTTCCGTATCCGCTCGCCGTCGCGCCGGGAGCGTAACCCTGCCCCCCACCGGCACCCTGCGCACCGTAGCCCTGCGCACCGTAGCCCTGCGCTCCGGCACCCTGCGCTCCGTAACCCTGCCCGCCGTAACCCTGGCCGCCGCCCTGGCCGCCGAACGACTGCGCGGGCGAACGACGCTGGCCGGGCACCAAAATCCCGATCCCGAAGAGCAGCGCCATGAGCGCGAGCGCGGTCTGCAGGAAACCGAGGACGAGGATCGACACCCCACCCCAGGAGATGCCGGTGTCGTCCGGGAGGTGGAAGAGCTGGAACAGCGACACCACGAAGCCGACCGCGGAGGCCGCCACCGCGACGGAGCGCAGGTCCTGACCCGGCAGCAGCGACAGCGCAGCGGCCGCGCCGCCGAAGAGCAGGAAGGCCAGCGGGACGACCGCGAACCCGAAGTCGAACGACGACAGCGCGACCTGGGTGCCGAAGGAGATGCGCACGTACGGCGCCAGGCCGAGCAGGAAGTTCAGCACCGCCAGCACCGCGACGGCGATCGGCAGGAGCAGCGGCACCACCTTGTCGGAGACGCCGCGGGCGGCGGACCCGGGTCCTGCCCCGGTCGACGACCCCGAGGGGCCTGCCGGGTTGTCGGACCGGCCCGTTCCCGAGCCTGCTGGGTAGGTCATCGCTCCTCCTGATGTCGTCGGCTGCTCTGCGACCAGCCTAGGCACGATCACCGTGGGCGGCAGGAGTCCCGCGAATCCGGCGAATCCCCACCGGCGAGAATGTGCCCATGCCCAGCACCCTCGAGCCCGGACCGGACGTCGTCGCCGAGACGGAGATCAAGCACTCCCGCTTCCTCGCCGTGCTGCGCCGCGTCGACTCGGACACCGCCGCGCTCGCCTTCGTCGAGGAACAGCGGCGGCTGTATCCCGATGCGCGGCATCATTGCTGGGCCTTCGTGGTGGGCGACGAGCCGGCGCACCGGGCGGAGCGGTCGAGCGACGACGGGGAGCCGGGTGGCACGGCCGGGGTGCCGATGCTGCAGGTGCTGCACCACCGCGACCTGGTGAACGTCGCGGTGGTGGTCACCCGATGGTTCGGGGGCATCAAGCTCGGCGCGGGCGGACTGGTCCGAGCGTATTCGGGTGCGGTGGCGGTTGCGGTCGACGCGGCGACGCTGGTGCCGCGGGAGCGGCGGGAGGTGTTCACGCTGGCGGTGGGGCACGGTGATGCCGGACGCGTGGAGTCGGAACTACGGGGCCGCGGAGTGAGCGTGCTCGACGTGTCCTACACGGAGCGTGTCGTCTTCACCGTCGCGGCGCGGGATGCGACCGACCTACAGAGCGTGGTGGCGTCGGTGACGGCCGGTGCGGGGGAACTCGTGCCCGTCGGCACCGAATGGGTCGACGGGTAGGCAGCGGAGCCGCCGGTGTGTCCTTTGGGCTGCCTGGACCGCCCAAAGGACACACCGGCGGCGAAGCCGCTCCGCTCTGTTCTAGAGCGACTGCAGGATCTCGCGCGCGAGAGCGGCGGTCTCGGACGGCGTCTTGCCGACCTTCACGCCGGCCGCCTCGAGGGCGTCCTTCTTGGCCTGCGCGGTGCCCGAGGAGCCGGAGACGATGGCGCCGGCGTGGCCCATGGTCTTGCCCTCGGGAGCGGTGAACCCGGCGACGTAGCCGACGACCGGCTTGGTCACGTTCGCCTTGATGTAGTCGGCCGCGCGCTCCTCGGCGTCGCCGCCGATCTCGCCGATCATGACGATGAGCTTGGTCTCGGGATCCTTCTCGAACGCCTCGATGGCGTCGATGTGGGTGGTGCCGATGACCGGGTCGCCGCCGATGCCGATGGCGGTCGAGAAGCCGAAGTCACGCAGCTCGAACATCATCTGGTAGGTCAGCGTGCCGGACTTCGACACCAGGCCGACCGGGCCCTTGCCGGAGATGTTGGCCGGGGTGATGCCGACCAGCGACTCGCCGGGGGTGATGATGCCGGGGCAGTTGGGGCCGATGATCCGGGTCTTGCTGCCCTTCTCGACGTTGTAGGCCCACGCGTACGCGGTGTCCTGCACCGGGATGCCCTCGGTGATGACCACGAGCAGCGGGATCTCCGCGTCGATGGCCTCGATGATGGCGTCCTTGGCGAACTTGGGGGGAACGAACGCGATCGAGACGTCCGCGCCGGTCTCCTTCATCGCCTCGGCGACGGTGCCGAAGACGGGCAGCTCGACGGCGGAACCGTCGGCCGCGGTGTGGGACACCGTGGTGCCGGCCTTACGGGCGTTGACGCCGCCGACGACCTGGGTCCCGGCCTTGAGCATCAGGGCGGTGTGCTTGGTGCCCTCGCCGCCGGTGATGCCCTGGACGATGACCTTCGAGTCCTTGTTGAGGAAGATAGACATGTTCTCCGTGTGTCCTTACTTCGCGGCGTACGCCAGCTCGGCGGCCTTGTCAGCGGCCTCGTCCATGGTTCCGACCAGCGTGACCAGCGGGTGGTTGGCGTCGGCCAGGATCTTGCGGCCGGCCTCGACATTGTTGCCGTCCAGACGGACGACCAGCGGCTTGTTGGCCTCGTCGCCGAGGATCTCGAGCGCCTTGACGATGCCGTTGGCGACGGCGTCGCACGCGGTGATGCCACCGAACACGTTGACGAACACGCTCTGGACCTGGGAGTCGTTCAGGATCACGTCCAGGCCGGCGGCCATGACCTCGGCCGAGGCGCCACCGCCGATGTCGAGGAAGTTGGCGGGCTTGACGCCGCCGTGCTTCTCACCGGCGTACGCGACGACGTCGAGGGTCGACATGACCAGACCCGCGCCGTTGCCGATGATGCCGACCTGACCGTCGAGCTTGACGTAGTTCAGGTCGTGCTCCTTGGCCTTGGCCTCGAGCGGATCGGTGGAGTCCTTGTCCTCGAGCTCGGCGTGCTCGGGGTGACGGAAGCCCGCGTTCTCGTCGATGGTGACCTTGCCGTCCAGGGCGAGGATCTGATCGTCGGGGGTACGCACGAGGGGGTTGACCTCGACCAGGGTGGCGTCCTCGGCGACGAAGACCTCCCACAGCTTCTGGATGGTCACGGCCGCGGCGTCGAGCACCTCGGCGGGCAGGTGGCCCTGCTCGGCGATGCTGCGCGCGAACGCGAGGTCGACACCCTTGACGGCGTCCACGGACACCTTGGCGAGACGCTCGGGCTTGGTTGCCGCGACCTCTTCGATCTCCATGCCGCCCTCGACCGAGCACATGGCCAGGTAGGTGCGGTTGGCACGGTCGAGCAGGAAGGAGATGTAGTACTCCTCCGCGATGTCGCTGGCCTCGGCGACCAGCAGCTTCTTGACGATGTGACCCTTGATGTCGAGGCCGAGGATGTTCTCGGCGTGGGTCTTCGCATCCTCGGGGGTGGCGGCGTACTTCACGCCGCCGGCCTTGCCACGACCACCGGTCTTGACCTGGGCCTTGACCATCACAGGCTTACCGATTTCCTCGGCGATAGCCTTGGCATCGTCGGCCGTGTCGGTCACACGACCCAGCGACGTCGGCACACCATGCTTGGCGAAGAGTTCCTTCGCCTGGTATTCGAAGAGATCCATCTGCTCACCGTCTCGTCTGCGTTGACGCCCGCTCGAGGGGTATGAGCGGGTCCGTTCGGACTGTAACTAGTCGGAAGTCCCACCAAACGCCCGCACTCCTGGTATGTGTCGCATGTCACCGGAGTGGGGCCCCGAGGGGTACCTCACGGATTTTCCTCCCGGATTGTGAGCCACGCCGCAGCCAGGAGGAGCACCACCCCCAGGATTGCAGGCAGCGTGAGGACTCCGTTCACCGGCTCCTGCTCCGGGGTCCGTACGAGCACCCACGAGGCCGCGTACAGGGCCACCGAGGCCGCCGCACCGAGCAACAGCACACTGCCGCGGGCCGGCCGCGCACGCGCTGCGACCAGCACCGCGGCGACCACCGCGACGGCGAGCACCGCCCGCCCCCACACGTCGTACCCCCAGGGGTAGCTCAGCACCGAGCCGGCGCCGGGCTGCAACGGCAGCAGCACCCCGGCACCGGCAGTGAGCGCCGCCGCCGCGCCCACCGTGCGCGCGACGGGCCCGGCGATCCGTTCGACGGAGGTGTCGATGCCGTCGCGTTCCGCACCTCCCGCGAGGACGACGAACACGCCCGTCACCGCCGCCCCCAGGATGGCGGCCCCGGCCAGCCAGGTGCCCGGCCCGGCGCCGACACCGGGCAGGCCCGCGGCGAGCACCCAGGACTGCAGCACCGCCCCGGCGGCGGTGACCACCCCGGCGGCCGGCACCACGACGGCGGGTCGCAGCGGAGCAGCGAACTCGGAGAGCAGCAGCCACACGCTCAGTGCCAGCACGAGCAGACCCGCGGCGAACAGCATGCGGGCGGCAGGCAGTTCGGGCGCCGCACCGGCGGGCACCGACAGCGCCGGCAGCAGCGAACCCACTGTCGCGACGGCGCCGGTGACGAGCCCCGCGACACCCGCCTGCCGATGCCGCGCCGCGGGAGCGGACGGCAGCACCCTGGGCACCGGCCCGGCGGCGTGATCGGACCGTGCGACGAGCCGGGGCAGCGCGGCCGCGGCCGCGACGAGCAGGACGGCAGCGAGCACGCCGACGGCGGCCGCGGACGACGGCGTCAGCCGCGCACCGCTCAGTCCCGCCGCCAGCCGGGGCCCCAGGATGCCCAGCGCACCGAGCCCCGCACCGGCCAACGCCCCGGCTGCGGCGGCCGACGACGAGGTCACCAGCGCCCACGTCGCCGCCAGCAGCACCGCGACCGCCGCCACCAGGGCGCCGATCGCCGCAGCCGGCGTGGCGTCGAGGACGCCGGAACCGAGCAGGACCGGGTCGTTCGACACGAAGGGCGGGGCGAGCAGCGCACCGGCCGCGGCAAGTGCAGCTCCCGCCACACCGGCCGCCGCCGGAGCCCCGGTGCGGGCAACCGCGGGCCGGTCCTCGCCGGGGAGGTGGGCGTCGGGCTCGGCTTCCAGTTGCCGGACCGCGACGGCTCCGAGGGCCCCGGCGAGGACCGAGGCGAGATGACCGGCGAGGACGACGCCCGCGCCGGGACCTGCCGCGAGTCCCGCGGCGGTGACGGGCCGGAACAGCTCGAGGCGGTCCGCGTCGAGGGCGTCGGTGAACAGCGCGACGTCGAGCAGGGCCGCGCCGAGTGCGACGAACCCCGCTCCAGCGAGAAGCGCGGCGGCCCGGACGGCGGGGAGGGGGCCGCGCCGGCGGGCAAGACTCACCGCACCGGCGGGAACCGCGAGCGCGACGACGGCAGCGACGAGGGACGCGGCGCCCGAGGCGGCGCCGACCGGTCCCGTGTCGGCACGGACCACGGGCAGGAGCGGCGCGACCGCCACCGCGGTGGCTCCGAGCGCGGCCAGGACGAGCGCAGCGAGAAGTACGGGCGGGCGGCTCGGCACGATCCGACGCTACGACGGCCTTCCGGTACATCCCGGCGTGACACACCGTAAGTCTTCGGTATCGCCCCGTAACCAGGGAAATGTTTCCAGATTTGCCCAGCTCAAACTGTGATGCCGGTCACAAGGTCCGATTTCCTGCCCGTTTAGGTTGCCACGCTTGCGATCGTTTCGTTACCGTCGCTTCGGTCCGAGTAACGGTCAGGTCACGAACGGAGGACGGCAGTCGATGCACACTTGCACTCCCCGCGCCGACAGCCGTCCCGACAGCGAGTTCGACGATATCGACTTCGCAGGGGCGACCGACCGCCTCTACCCGGGCCACTGGCAGCCGCACGAGCACTACTTCGACGAGGGCCCTGCGGACGATCCGGACGTCTCGAGCATTGTGAATTTCCGTAACACCAGCACCACCGAGCAGTACGAATTCTACGGCGACGAGCCGGCCCGCCCGCTCACCGCCCCCGCAGTGTCCGACGGTGATCCGGCCGCCCCGCCTCGTCGCGGCGGCGCCCACCGCGTTCCCACTCCGCCCGCCGCCCTCAAGGGCCGTGCCGCGGTCCTCGCGGTCGCCGCCGGCGCCGTCGTCGCCGCGGGTCAGGCCGCCACCAGCGGCCCCGCTCAGAACTCCGAGCATTCCGAGGTCGCCCTCGCCGCCGACACCACCGGCTCGAACGTCATCACCGCCACCGCGGTGCCGCAGGCCGCCCAGTTCGCCGCGGAGACCGAGTCCGAGAGCGCGACTCCCTCCCAGGCCCCTCAGGTCCTCAACATCGCGGACCCGAACGACCTGTCCCAGTTCTCCAATCTGCTCGCCAAGGGCCAGCGCTTCAGCGAGGAGCGCGCCGCCCGCGAGGCCGCCGCCCGTCGCCCCCTGTTCGTCCTGCCGGCCGCGGGCGTCTTCACCTCCAGCTACGGCGCCCGCTGGGGAACCCTGCACGCCGGTGTGGACATCGCCGGTCCCATCGGAACCCCGATCCTCGCGGTCGCCGACGGCACCGTCATCGACTCCGGTCCGGCGTCCGGGTTCGGCATGTGGGTGCGTCTGCGCCACGCCGACGGCACCGTCACCGTCTACGGTCACATCGACCAGTCCTTCGTGACCGTCGGTCAGCAGGTCATGGCGGGTGACCAGATCGCCACCATGGGCAACCGTGGCCAGTCCACCGGCCCGCACCTGCACTTCGAGGTCCACCTCAACGGCATCGACAAGATCGATCCGCTGCCCTGGCTCGCGACTCGCGGCATCTCCCTCGGCATCCGGAACGACTGACCGCCGACCGCATTCGCGATACGGGCCCCGCACCGGCTGGTGCGGGGCCCGTATCGCGTCCGGCTCAGAGTTTGACCATCGGCACGCCGCCGACGAGCATCAACCGCACCTTCCCGGCGCTGCCGAAGTCGACGACCACCGTCGCGGTCGGCCCGGAGCCGCGGGTTTCGAGGACCGTGCCGAGGCCGTACTTGTCGTGGCTGACCCGATCGCCGACGGCGAGCACGAGATGGTTGTTGCGCGAACGCCCGGAACTCGGCGTCGACGGCCGGTCGCCGCCGAACCGGGAAGTCCCGCCCCCGAAGCCGGAACCGATTCCGCCGTAACCGCTCCGGCCCCGCCCGGCACCGATGGCGTGCCCACCGGCGACCCCCGGATCCTCCCGGCGCCATTCCACGAGTTCCTGCGGGATCTCCTGGAGGAAACGCGATTCCGGATTGGTCACGGGCTGCCCCCAGGCCGAGCGCAGCACCGCGCGGCTCAGATACAGGCGGTGCCGCGCACGGGTGAGGCCGACATAGGCCAGGCGCCGTTCCTCCGAGAGTTCGGCAGGGTCGCCGAGAGCGCGCATGTGCGGGAACTGCCCGTCCTCCCACCCGGTGACGAACACCACCGGGAATTCGAGCCCCTTGGCGGTGTGCAGCGTCATCAGGGTGACGACCCCGTCGCCCTCCTCGGGGATCTGATCGGCGTCGGCCACCAGCGACACCCGCTCGAGGAACGCCGCCAGGGAACCGGGCTCGGGCTCCCCCTCCGGCACCTCGCGTTCGTCCTCGAGACCCGCGGCGTTGCGCGCGTCCGAACAGAATTCTCTTGCGACGCTGACCAACTCGTTGAGGTTGTCGAGCCTCGTGCCGTCCTGCGGGTCGTCGCTGGCCTCGAGCTCGGCGCGATATCCGGTGCGATCGAGCACCGCTTCGACGATGTCGCCGATGTCGACGAGGTCGTTGCCGTCGGCGTCGGTCTCGGTGAGCATCGCCCGTAGTTCGTCCATGAGGTCGACGAACGCGGCGACGGCCTTCTGCGAGCGGGAATTCAGCAGCGGCACGGTCCCCTCGGCGGCGTCGCGCAGGGCCCGGCCGAACCCGACGCCCGTGCGTTCGGCGTGCACCGCCACGCAGGCCTCGGCGCGGTCGCCGATGCCGCGACGGGGGGTGTTGAGGATCCGGCGCAGGCTGACCGTGTCGTCCGGGTTCGCGAGCACCCGCAGGTACGCGACGAGGTCCCGCACCTCCTTGCGCTCGTAGAAGCGCACGCCGCCGACCACCCGGTAGGGCACGCCGTGCCGGATGAACACGTCCTCGAGGGCGCGCGAGGAGTTGTTGGTGCGGTAGAAGACGGCGATGTCGGCGAATTTCGCGTCCCCGGCGTCGACGAGCCGGTCGATCTCCACGGCGACGAACTGCGCCTCGTCGTGCTCGTTGTCGGCGACGTACCCGGTGATCGGCTCCCCCGCACCGGAGTCAGTCCACAGCCGTTTCTCCCGACGCCCGGTGTTGCGGGCGATCACCGCGTTCGCCGCGGAGAGGATGGTCTGGGTGGAACGGTAGTTCTGCTCGAGCAGGATCGTGCGAGCCTCGGGATAGTCGCGTTCGAACTCCTCGATGTTGCGGATCGTCGCGCCGCGGAACGCGTAGATGGACTGGTCGGCGTCGCCGACGACACACAGTTCCGCCGGCGCGACCGCGTCGTCCGACACGGTGTCGTCCGCCCCGCCGACGAGCGTGCGCACGAGCACGTACTGCGCGTGGTTGGTGTCCTGGTACTCGTCGACGAGAACGTGGCGGAACCGTCGGCGGTAGTACTCCGCCACCGGCGGATGCGCCTGCAACAGCGCCACCGTCTCCCCGATCAGGTCGTCGAAGTCGAAGGCGTTGGCCGCGCGCAGCCGCTGCTGGTAGTGGGCGTAGACCGTCGCGACGATCCGCGGCAGGTCCGCCGCCTCGCGATCCGCGGCGGCCGCGGCCTCCTCGGGACCGATCAGCTCGTTCTTGAGATTGGAGATGTGCGTAGCCAGCAGCCGCGCGGAGTACCGCTTGACGTCGAGGTCGAGATCCTTGGCGATCATGGTGAGCAGCCGCCGGGAGTCGTCGGCGTCGTAGATGGTGAAGTTCGAGTTCATCCCCGACAGCAGCGCCGACTGCGCGCGCAGGATCCGCACGCAGCTCGAGTGGAACGTCGACACCCACATGCTGTTCGCCCGCGGGCCGACCAGGTGGGCGACACGCTCGCGCATCTCGGCGGCCGCCTTGTTGGTGAACGTGATGGCCAGGATCTGGCCCGGCGTCACCCTCCGCTCCCCCAGCAGGTACGCGATGCGCCGCGTCAGCACCGCCGTCTTCCCCGAGCCGGCGCCCGCGACGATGAGCAGCGGAGAACCCGTGTGGGTCACCGCCTCCCGCTGCTGTGGGTTGAGGCCCTCGAGCAGAGCGTCGGAGGTCGTCGCTCGCACCCCCGGGTTCGGGGCGGGGACGGGACGGCCGGAGGCAACGGGAGTGTTCATCGTGGTACCAAACTACCGGCGATCGCCGACAGCCGTGCCGGCCGGGCGGGGGCGATTCGACAGGTATGCCTTACTTGGCCGGTTCGGGGACGGGTGGCAAACTGAACGTCATGTCATGTGCTCCACGTCGCCGCTACCGGCGACACTGCCATCGGTGTGAGAGCCGATGACCGAGGCCTGACCGCACCCCGAGGCTTCGGCTGCCGCGCCACCGAAGCCCGAGCCGACGGCCGGACCGGTAACGCCCGCAGAATCCGAAGCGATCCCAGAGCTGACGCGAGGAGACGACATGAGCACCAACACCGAGGCCACCGGTTCCGGAGCCAGCGCATCCGATGCTGCCCTGCCCACCACCGAGGCGGAGATCGACGAGCTCCGCAAGGAGATCGATCGGCTCGACGCCGAGATCCTGGCGGCGGTCAAGCGCCGCACCGAGGTCTCGCGCATCATCGGCCAGACCCGGATGGCATCCGGCGGCACCCGCCTGGTCCACAGCCGGGAGATGAAGGTCCTCGAGCGCTTCAGCGAGCTGGGCCAGGAGGGTCACACGCTGGCCATGCTGCTGCTGCGACTCGGCCGCGGCCGCCTGGGTCACTGAGGCCGCGGCCGCCTGGACCCACCGAGGCCGCGGCCGCCTGGACCCACCGAGGCTGCCGCCGGGGTCACCGAGGCACCCCGGCCCCGGTACGCCCCCGAGCACGCGACGGTCGGGGGCGTAGCCGTCGCGCAGGTCACTGCAGCGCGATGTACTTCGTCTCGAGGTACTCCTCGATGCCTTCGCTGCCGCCCTCGCGGCCCAGCCCGGAGGCCTTGACGCCGCCGAAGGGCGCCGCGACGTCGGAGATCACGCCCCGGTTGACGCCCACCATGCCGGATTCGAGGGCCTCGGACACCCGCAGCGCCCGGTCCAGGTTCTGCGTGTAGATGTACGCGGCCAGTCCGTATTCGGTGGCGTTGGCCGCGTCGATCGCCTCCTGCTCGGTGTCGAATCCGGTCACAGCGGCGACGGGACCGAACACCTCCTCGCGCAGGATCCGGGCGTCGGCCGTCACTCCGTCGAGCACGGTCGCGGGGTAGAACCACCCCCGACCGTCGGGGACGTCCCCGCCGAGCCGCACGCTCGCACCGGCCGCGACCGCGTCCTGCACCAGCGTGCCGACGGTCTCCCGCTGGCCCGCGTTGATCAGCGGACCGAGCGTGGTGCCGGGGTCGGTACCCGGCCCGAGCCGGTACTGCGCCATGCGCTCGGTGAGCTTCTTCACGAACTCCTCCCGCACCGGGTTGGCGACGTGGAAGCGGTTCGCGGCCGTGCACGCCTCGCCCCCGTTGCGCAGCTTGGCGGCCAGTGCTCCCTCCACCGCGGCGTCGAGGTCGGCGTCGTCGAACACCAGGAACGGCGCGTTGCCACCCAGTTCCATCGACGTGCGCAGCATCGCCTTCCCGGCCCGTTCGGACAGGGTCCGGCCCACCTCGGTGGAACCGGTGAAGGTCAGCTTGCGCAGGCGGGGATCGTCGATCAGCGGGCCGGTGACCGCGCCGGCACGCGAGGTCGGCAGCACCGACAGCACCCCCTTCGGAAGCCCGGCCTCGGCGAACAGCTGGGCGAGCAGCAGCATCGTCAGGGGGGTCTCCGACGCGGGCTTCATCAGGATCGTGCAGCCCGCGGCGAGGGCGGGACCGATCTTGCGGGTGCCCATCGCGAGCGGGAAGTTCCACGGCGTGATCGCCAGGCACGGTCCCACCGCTTGCTTGGTCACCAGGATCCGTCCGTTGCCGGCGGGTGCGTGCGTGTAGCGCCCCGAGATCCGCACCGCCTCCTCGGCGAACCAGCGGAAGAACTCGGCCCCGTACTTGGCCTCGGCCCGGCTCTCCGGCAGGGCCTTGCCCATTTCGAGAGTCATCAGGAGCGCGAAGTCCTCGGCCCGTTCGGTGATCCTCGCGAACACCGAACGCAGCAGTTCACCCCGCTCGCGCGGCGCGGTCGCCGCCCACTCGTGCTGGGCGGCCACCGCGGCGTCGAGGGCGCGGACGGCGTCGGCGGGGCTCGCGTCGGCGACGTCGGTGAGGATGTCGCCGGTGGCGGGATCGTGGACGGTGAAGGTGGCGCCGTTCTCGGCGGCCACCCATTCCCCGCCGAGGAACAGTTCTGTCGGTACGGTCCGGATCAGTTCTTCGGTGTCCATGTCCCACATCATGCGCTCCGGGACCCGGGCGGGTTCCGAACCCGCCGGTAACTACGGGCCCGCACTAGGCTCTGAATTCATGAGCGACGTGACTCGAACCGCACCGTGGCAGCAGCTGTCCCAGCACCGTTCGGAGCTCGAGGCGGTGGATCTGCGAGGGTTGTTCGCGGCGGATCCGGGTCGGGCGCAGCGGTTGTCGGTGACCGCGGGCGACTGGTACATCGACTACAGCAAGCACCGCATCACCGACACCACCGTCGCGTTGCTGCTGGATCTGGCCCGGGCCGCCGGGGTCGAATCCCGCCGCGACGCGATGCTCGCCGGGGAACGCATCAACAGCACCGAGGACCGGGCGGTGCTGCACACCGCGCTGCGGCTGCCGCGGTCGGCGACGCTGCCCGTGGACGGCGCCGACGTGGTCCCCGACGTCCACACCGTGCTCGACGCGATGGCCGGCTTCGCCGAGCAGGTCCGCTCCGGCACCTGGCGCGGCGCCACCGGGGAGACGATCACCACGGTGATCAACATCGGCATCGGCGGCTCGGACCTGGGCCCAGCGATGGTGGCGCGGGCGTTGCGGCACTACGCCGACGGCCCGGACGCCCGGTTCGTCGCCAACATCGATCCGGCGGATCTGACCGCGCAGCTGTCCGACCTGGATCCGGCCCGGACGCTGTTCGTGGTGGCGTCGAAGACGTTCACCACCATCGAAACGCTCACCAACGCCACCGCCGCGCGGCGCTGGCTGGTCGCCGCCCTCGGCGAGGACGCCGTCGCGGCGCACTTCGTGGCGGTGTCCACCAATGCCGCCAAGGTCGCCGAGTTCGGTATCGACCCGGCGAACATGTTCGGGTTCTGGGACTGGGTGGGTGGGCGGTACTCGGTGGGTTCGGCGATCGGCCTGTCGGTGATGTGCGCGATCGGCCCGGTGCGGTTCGCCGAATTCCTGGCCGGGATGCACACCGTCGACGAGCACTTCGCCACCGCGCCGCTCGAGGCGAACGCGCCGGTGCTGCTCGGGCTGCTGGGGGTGTGGTACGCGTCGGTGCTGGGAGCGCAGACGCGGGCAGTGCTGCCCTACAGCCAGGACCTGGCGCGGCTGCCGGCGTATCTGCAGCAGCTGACCATGGAGTCGAACGGCAAGTCGGTGCGACTCGACGGCAGCCCCGTCGACCACGACACCGGGGAGATCTTCTGGGGTGAGCCGGGCACGAACGGTCAGCACGCGTTCTTCCAGCTGCTGCACCAGGGCACCCGGCTGATCCCGGCCGACTTCGTCGGGTTCGCCACCGCGCTCGAGGATCTGCCCACCATCGACGGCACCGGCAGCATGCACCAGGTGCTGCTGGCGAACATGCTCGCCCAGGCCAAGGTGCTCGCGTTCGGCAAGACCGCGGCCGAGGTCGCCGCCGACGGCACCGACCCGGCGCTGGTGGCGCACAAGGTGATGCCCGGCAACCGGCCCTCGACCACCCTGCTCGCCCCGGCGCTGACGCCGGCGACGCTGGGCCAGTTGATCGCCCTGTACGAGCATCAGGTGTTCGTCCAGGGGGTGATCTGGGGTATCGATTCGTTCGACCAGTGGGGCGTCGAACTCGGCAAGACCCAGGCCCTGCAACTGACACCCGCCCTGACCGGCGCGGCGGACCCCGACACCGGCGACACCTCCACCGACACCCTCGTCCGCACCATCCGGCGGTGGCGTAAGAACTAGAGCAGACACCCGTTGTGGCGGGCTTGCACCGGTTTCCGACTGCGGAAACGGGGGCAAGCCCGCCGATTCGGGCGCAAGCTCTGCCGCTCAGGCGGCGTGCGGGCGGGACCAGCGGCGGGTCGTGTGGACCCGGTCGCCGTCGACGAGGCGGGCGGCCAGGTCGTACTGCTCGAGCCACCGCACCGCGGGCGCTCCGCGGCGCAGAGCTGCCGCGGCCGCGGCGTCGGCCCACAACGCGTCCTCGGCGATGACGGTGACCTGCACCCACCGTCCGGAGACGTCCTTTCCGCCGTCCTGCTCTGCGTCGGAGTCGTCGCGCACGCGCGTCGCTATGGCGCTTCCGGCCGGGAGTTCGACGGTCCCGGCGCCGGGGACGGACACCTGCCACCCACCGGCGGGACTGTGACCGGCGGTGGCCGTCACGTCGCCCATCCGCACCAGGACACCGCATTCGAGGCTGCGGGCCACGGTCGCGGCGGCCCGATCGGCGGTGTCGGCCCTGGCCGTCTCGGTGATGTCGAGGTTGACGCCGAACGGGGCCAGCACGGTCTCGCCGTCGAGGTGGATGTCGCTGTAATCGGGGAGCGGATGGATGGGCGGGGTGGCGTCCTCGTCGATCCCTGCGTCGTCGGCCGCCAAGGGACTCACCGTCCCGTCGGTCATCCGGGCGACCCAGAGCGCCGAGCGCAGCAACGCCGACAGCCGCGGGCTGACCTGGACGGGAATGCCCTGGGCGAGGTTGACCTCGTGGATCTCCGCGTCGCCGCGCTGCGGGTTGCACGCCGCCTCGGATTCCGCGATCGCGGCACGCACCCGCGTTTCGGCCTCCGCCAGGGCGGCGTACTCCGTGACGGCCACCGTCACCGGGACCCCCCATTCCCGCCATTCGCTGCTTCTGATCATGAGGGGCTCCGGGCTCGCTCGACGATCGTTGTCGTTACCTCCAGTATGCCCTGACCTCCAGGATGCCCTGTGGGTCGTCGCCCGTCGGCTCGCGTGAGGGTCGCCGCGGATCAGACGCGCGCGAGGATCGCCGCGGTGTCCAGGCCGGTGGGCATGGTCCCCAGGGCGATGCCCCAGTCGTCGCCCAGCCGGGTGGCGCAGAAGGCGTCCGCGACGGCCGGATGCCCGTGCCGCACGAGCTGTGCACCCTGCAGGACCAGCGCCATCAGTTCCACGATCCGGCGGGCCCGGTACTCGACGTTCTCGAGATCGGCGAGTTCCTTGCCGACGCGCGCCACGGCGTCGTCGAGCCGGGAGTCGGCGCCCTCGGCCAGGCGTACCTCGGCGAAGAACGCGTCCACGGTCTCGGGCTGCTTGACCATCGCGCGCAGTGCGTCGAGGGCGGCGACGTTGCCCGAGCCTTCCCAGATCGACATGAGCGGTGCCTCGCGGTACAGCCGCGGCATCCCGGATTCCTCGGCGTAGCCGTTGCCGCCGAGGCATTCGAGGGCCTCCGCGGCGTGGGCGGGGGCGCGCTTGCACACCCAGTACTTGGTGACCGCGAGGGCGATGCGGCGCAGCGCCGCCTCCTGCGGATCCGTCGATGCGCGGTCCGTCGCACCGGCCAGCCGCATCATCATGGTCGTCGCGGCTTCCGTCTCGACGATCAGGTCGGCGAGCACGTTCCGCATGAGCGGCTGGGCGACGAGCAGGGCGCCGAACGCCTTCCGGTGGCGGGCGTGGTGGACGGCGCGCAGCGTCGCCGCGCGCATTCCGGTCGCCGAGCCGATCACGCAGTCCAGGCGCGTCATGTTCACCATCTCGATGATGGTGTTGACGCCGCGGCCCTCCGCGCCGACGAGCCAGCCGGTTGCGCCCTCGTACTCGATCTCGGAGGACGCGTTCGACTTGTTCCCGAGCTTGTCCTTGAGCCGCTGGATGCGGATGCGGTTGCGGCTGCCGTCGGGAAGCACCCGCGGCAGCAGGAAGCACGAGAGGCCGCTGGTGGTCTGCGCCAGCGTGAGGAACATGTCCGACATCGGTGCGGAGGTGAACCACTTGTGTCCGACGATGCGGTAACTGCCGTCCGCCTGAGGGGTCGCGGTCGTCGTGTTGGCCCGCACGTCCGATCCGCCCTGCTTCTCGGTCATGGACATGCCGGCGATCAGGCCGCGCTTGGTGGACGGTTCCCGGAGCCCGAAGTCGTAGTGCGGGGCGGTGAGCAGCGGCTCGTACGTCGCGGCGAGTTCGGGATTGTGCCGCAGCGCCGGTATCACCGCGTACGTCATGGAGATCGGGCACATGTGTCCCGCTTCGGCCTGGCCCCACACGTAGAACTTGGCGGCCCGGGCGACGTGCGCCCCGGCCCGGGGGTCGCGCCACGGTGCCGCGTGCATGCCGTGCTCGACGGCCACCGTCATGAGGTCGTGCCAGTGCGGATGGAACTCCACCTCGTCGACGCGGTGCCCGTAGCGATCGTGGGTGTGCAGCACGGGCGGGTACTCGTCGACGAGCCTGCCCCATTCCTGCGCACGCGTCCCTCCGGCGAGCGCGCCGATCTCCCGGACTTCGTCCTCGGCCCAGGCGGCTCCTTCGCGGCGCAGGCCCTCGAGCAGTGCCGCGTCGTCGGCCGCCTGGTACGGCACGAGGTCAGGCACCTGGTTGAACACCTCGTGGGTGGCGGGAAACGTGGGTGATTCGGTCATGGCCGGGCTCCTAGTGCGCGTAGGGCGAATGCGACGAGTTCGGGGACGGTGTCGGTGGCGGCCACGCCGGACTGCAGCGGGCCGGTGAGAACCTCGCCGACCGCCCCGACGAGGGCGGCGGCGGACAGCGCCGGGTTGCGAGAGGTGAGATCGCCCGAGTCGACACCGCGGCGCACGGCGTCCTCGAACGCCGCCGCGAAGGCGCGGCGCAGCACCAGGCGTTCGGCGTCGACGGCCGCGTCGACGGGTTCGGCGAGCAGGGCGTATGCGAGGGTGGGGTTGCGCAGGGCGCGGCGGGCGAAGGTCTCGACGACGGCGGCCACCTGTGCGGCCGCACCGTCCGGCCGGGCCGCGTCGGCGGCCGCGACGACGGCGTCGACCTCCCGGCCGCACAGGCTGCGGAAGATGCGCACCATCAGTTCGGACTTGTCGGCGTAGTGCCGGTAGACGCTGCCGGTGGCGACGCCGGCGCGCTCGGCGACCGCCGCGATGGACAGTCCCTGGTAGCCGCGCTCGGACAGCAGGCTCACGGCGGCGTCGGCGATCGCCTCGCGTTGCGCGTCGAGCCGCTGCTGCACGGCGGGGGTCCGGCGGTAGGCCACGAAAGAATTGAACCTCGATTCACAGCTTGGGTCAAGGACGGCGGCTACCGTCGGGACCGTGAACCGGCTCAGCGTGGTGGACGAGATCTTCCTGTACAGACATCGCGGCCTCGGCCTGCCCGTCGCACTGCAGGGACTGTGGCGCACCGGCGACACCGTGGGCGCCCCCCTGCTGATCTCGCTGCACGACGCACTCGGCCGCGGCCCCCTCGGCCGCCGCGTGGTTCGCCCGCACGTCCCGGGCGCCCGCCCCCGGCTCGAGCCGGGCCTGCGCAGCTACCCGCTGCGCTACCCACCCGAGCCGATCCCCACCACCGACGTCCTCACCTGGGCGGACCAGCAGGCGGAAGTGGACGTCGACCCCGAACTCGGACCGGGCTGGGCGCTGACCGCCACCCGCGTCGAGGGCGGCGGAACGGTCGTCTCGCTGGTGTGCTCGCACGTGCTCGCCGACGCGCGCGGTCTGATCGACGCCGTCGCCGACGCACTGGCCGAGCGGATCCGTCCGTCCGACCCCGAGCGCGTCTCCGACATCCGCGACGCGGCGCGGCTGGTCCGGCGCGTCGCCCGCGGCCTGCGCCGGGCCCGCTGGGCCCGCGGCACCGACAAGCCCCCGCAACCCCGTCCGATCCGCTCGCCCGCGCGCACGTCGCTGCTCGACGTGGACGCGAGTGCCTGGGACACCGCCGCCGACACGTCCGGCGGCACCCCCAACTCGCTCTTCCTCGCCGTCGCCGCGGGCATCGCGCACCGCGCCGGACTCGACTGGCCAGTGCGGATCGCGGTACCCGTCGACGGCCGCACCGCCGCACCCGGGCTCCCCGGCGCCGGCAACGGGGTGACGATGACGGAGGTGGTGGTCGACGCATCCGACACCCCGGCGTCGATCCGCCACCACGCCCGGGAGGCGTACACCCGCGGCCGGGAGGGGGCGCCGCACGGCCTGCCGGACGAGGCGCTGCAACTGCTGCCCGACCGGCTCGCCGCGCGCCTCGCCGCCGGGGCCGGTGAGCGGGACCTGCTGTGCTCCAATATCGGACCGTTGCCCGCGGTGCTCGACGGCTTCGGGCCGCACCGCACCACCGGCGTCGCGACCCGCGCCGTCCACCCGGGACTCGCGACCGCCCGGGCCGCGACATCCACCCGGCTCGCCGCATACCTGTGCCGTCAGGGGGACCGCTACACCTTGGCCCTCGTCGCACTCGACGACGAGTGCTTCCCCACCCGGGCCACCCTGCGCGCCCACACCGACGCCGAGCTCGCCGCCCACGGCCTGCACGGCCGGCACTGGTAACGCGGCACCTATGACCGGCCGTCACGTACAGTTCGAACATGGCGGACGAGACCCTTGTCACAGTTTCCGACGGTGCCCTGCGGGGCACCCGCATCGGCGACCTGCTCGCCTGGCGCGGAGTCCCCTACGCAGCTCCTCCGGTCGGCCCGCTGCGACTGCGCGCCCCGCAACCGGTGCAGCCGTGGACCGGCGAGCGCGACGCCACGCACTTCGGTGCCGCGGCGAGCCAGCACCCACGGGGCCTGACCATCGGCTTCCGGAAACAGCAGCCCGCGAGCGAGGACTGCCTGACGCTCAACGTGCTGGCACCCGCGGCCCCCGCCGCGGCACCCCGACCGGTGATGGTGTTCATCCACGGCGGCGCCTACACGCTGGGCACTACGGCGCTGCCGCTCTACGGCGGGGAATCGCTGGTACGCCGCGGTGACCTGATCTACGTGTCGATCAACTACCGGCTCGGCAGCCTCGGCTATCTCGACTTCACCGAATTCTCCACGGCCGAAAGACCGTTCGACTCCAATCTCGGACTACGCGACCAGGTTGCCGCGCTGGCGTGGGTGCGCCGCAACATCGCCGCCTTCGGCGGCGACCCCGACAACATCACGATCTTCGGCGAGTCCGCCGGCGGCAATGCCGTGACCACGCTGCTCGCCACCCCGGCGGCCGAAGGACTGTTCGCCCGCGCCGTCGCCCAGAGTTCGGCACCCAACCTCGTCGTCGACGCCGAGCATGCGGCCGAGTGGGCGCGACGTTTCGTCGAACTGCTCGGCGCAGACCGGGATTCCGCGGTCGAGGCACTCGGGTCCGCCACTCCGGTCGACTTCGGCCGTGCCGCCCGGCGGCTCAGCGGGCGCATCCTGCACGAGACTCCCGGTCTGCACGCGTTCGGTCCCGTCGTCGACGGCGACTACCTCCCCACCACCCCCGTCGAGGCCTACGAAACCGGTGCCGCACATCGGGTTCCGCTCGTCATCGGCACCAACGCCCGGGAGGGGACGCTGTTCCCGCGGGTCCTCGACGCGCTGCCGACCAATCAACTCCGCATCGAGCAGATGTTCGGGCTCACCGATCCCACGGCGCAGGAACGCGTCGTCGCGGCCTATCCCGGGTATCCGGACGCCCGGGCGGCCGTCGACCTCGGCGGCGACCTCACGTTCTGGCATCCCTCGATCGAGATCGCCCAGGCCCACTCCCGCCACGCCCCCACCTACAGCTACCGGTTCGACTACGCGCCGCCGCTGCTGCGCTGGACCGGCTTCCACGCCACCCACGCCTTCGAACTGCTCTCCGTGTTCGGCCAGGCCGACACCGCCCTGGGACGGGTGGTCACCGCCGCCGGGGGCCGGCGTGCGCTGCGCACGGTGAGCGACGCGGTGCAGCGCCAATGGCTGCACTTCGCGCACGTGGGAGAGCCGCTGCCGTCGTGGCCGCGCTACGACGAACACGACCGCGCCACCGTCGTCTTCGACGACCCGACGCACGTGGAGTACGACCCGTGGCGGGAGCGGCGACTCGCCTGGGCCGGGTACCGCGGCTACCGCGGAGTGGCGCTGCCGCAGCGGTGAGCGCTCACTTGACCACGGTCAGCAGGAACACGACGTCCTCGAGCGCGGTGACGCTGTGCCGGACGGTGGGCAGCACCAGATAGTCGCCGGTCGAACCCTTCCAGGAATCGTCCCCGGCGATCAGGGACAGGCGCCCGCTGAGCACCTGCAGGGACCCCTCGCCGGGGCCGTCGTGCTCGGCGAGTTCGTGTCCGGCGAGCAGCGCGACCATCGTCTGCCGCAGATGCCTGGCGTGCCCGCCGAAGATGGTCTGCGAGCTGCGGCCGCTGCTCGATGCCGCCGCCAGCTTCAGTTGCTGTCGCGCCAGAGCCGTGAGGGATAGCTTGTCCATGGCTGCCCTTCCTGGTCGGGGTACGCCCTCGCAGTATGGCCCACCGGACGCGCCACCGGTCAGGTTCGCGTGTACCGGACGAAACGGAACCCGATTCCGTCGCCGGATTCCTGCCGCTCACCGACGTCCACGGCCGTCCACTCGGAACCGATCGGCGGGGCGAAGGCATCCGCTCCGGTGTCCAGGTCCACCTCCGTGACGAGCAGCTGCGTCGCGTGCGGTACGGCCTGCGCGTAGATCTGTCCGCCACCTATGACGCAGACGTCGCCGTCCCCGGCGAGCGCCAGGGCCTGCGGCACCCCGTGGGCCACCTCGGCGCCCGCGTCCGACCAGGCCGGGTCGCGGGTGACGACGATGTTGCGCCGGCCCGGCAGCGGCCGGAAGCGCGGCGGCAGCGACTCCCACGTCAACCGGCCCATGATCACCGGCTTTCCCCGCGTCGCGGCCCGGAAGTGCGCCATGTCCTCGGGGATGTGCCACGGGATCGCACCGTCGCGGCCGATGCCCCCGGCGCGGTCCTGCGCCCAGATCAGGACGACGTCCCCCGCCGCCGTCATACCGCGACCGGGGCCTTGATGGGCGGGTGGTGCCGGTAGCCGGTGACCTGCACGTCCTCGTACTCGTACTCGAAGATCGACCCGCGCCGGTTCAGCTCCAGGGTGGGGTACGGATAGGGCTCCCGGGCGAGCTGCTCGGTGACCTGCTCGACGTGGTTGTCGTAGATGTGGCAGTCCCCGCCCGTCCACACGAACTCGCCCGGCTCGAGATCGGTCTGCTGAGCGACCATGTGGGTGAGCAGCGCATAGCTGGCGATGTTGAACGGCACGCCGAGGAACAGGTCGGCGCTGCGCTGGTACAGCTGGCAGCTGAGCCTGCCGCCGGCGACGTGGAACTGGAAGAACGCGTGGCACGGCGCGAGCGCCATCTTGTCGATCTCGCCGACGTTCCACGCGGAGACCACGATGCGCCGCGAGTCGGGGTCGGTGCGGATGGTGTCGATCGCCTTGGTGATCTGGTCGATGTGCCCGCCGTCGGGGGCCGGCCAGGACCGCCACTGCACCCCGTAGACGGGACCGAGCTCGCCGTCGGCGTCGGCCCACTCGTCCCAGATGGTCACGCCGTGCTCCTGCAGCCACTTGACGTTCGAGTCGCCGCGCAGGAACCACAGCAGCTCGTACACGATCGACTTCAGGTGCACCTTCTTGGTGGTGATCAGCGGAAAGCCCTGCGCGAGGTCGAAACGCATCTGGTGCCCGAACAGGCTGCGCGTACCGGTGCCCGTCCGGTCCGCCTTCGGCGTGCCGGTCTCGAGCACCAAGCGGAGGAGGTCTTCGTACGGGGTGGGCACGGCAGTCACCCCGACAGGCTATCGCCCGTGCGTGGTTGTGGTCGTCGGGGCAGCCCGAAGCACGCACGAGCGCGATAGCCTGGCACCATGCCCGAGCTGCCCGAGGTGGAAGCCCTGGCGGTGTTCCTGCGCGAGCACGCCGTCGGTGCCGTCGTCGGCCGGATCGACGTGGCGGCGCTCAGCGTCCTGCAGACCGCCGACCCGCCGGTCACCGCGCTGCAGGGCCGCGACGTCACCGGCGTGTCCCGCTTCGGGAAGTTCCTCGCGGTCGACTGCGCCGGGCTGTGGCTCGTCGTGCACCTCTCACGCGCCGGGTGGCTGCGCTGGCAGGACAACCCGTCGCCGGCCCCGCCGAAGCTGGGCCGCGGCCCGCTCGCGCTGCGGGTACATCTGTTCACCCCCGAGGCCGCCACCCCCGCCTTCGACCTCACCGAGGCCGGCACCCGCAAACGTCTGGCCGTGTGGATCGTCGACCGCCCGCAGCAGGTGCCCGGCATCGCCCGGCTCGGTCCCGACGCCCTGGCCGTCACCGCCGACGAGCTGGCCGCGCGACTGGCCGGCAGCACCGCCCGCCTGAAGACCGCCCTCACCGACCAGCAGGTGCTCGCCGGGATCGGCAACGCCTACTCCGACGAGATCCTGCACGTCGCCCGGCTGTCGCCGTTCGCGCCGGCGGGCCGGCTCGGCGACGAGCAACGACAGGCGCTGTACGACGCGATGCGCACGGTGCTGCTCGACGCCGTCACCCGTTCCGTGGGGCAGGACGCCGCACGGCTCAAAGGCGAGAAGCGGTCGGGGATGCGGGTCCACGCCCGCACCGGGCTGCCCTGCCCGGAGTGCGGCGACACCGTCCGCGAGGTCGCCTACGCCGAGCGCTCCTTCCAGTACTGCCCCACGTGCCAGACCGGCGGCAGGATCCTCGCGGACCGGCGGCTGTCGCGGCTGGTCAAGTGAGCGGTGCCGTGCGGACCCGCGCCGACCCGGACGGACACCCGGCGGTAGCGTGCGGCTGTGACGGTTCTCGACGGTCTCCGCGGGTGCGCCCGCACGCTCGACCCCGGCTACTTCGCGCTCGTGATGGCGACCGGCATCGTGTCGATCGGCATGCATCTGCACGGCCTGACGACGGTGTCGGCCGCGTTGCTGCTGGTCTCTGCCGTCGCCTACGTCGTCCTGCTCGCGCTGACCGGGTGGCGGCTCGTGCGGTTCCGCGACGAGGTCCGCACCGACCTCACCGACGCGAGCCGCGCATTCGGATTCTTCACGTTCGTCGCGGGCAGCAACGTGCTGGGGATCCGACTGACCATGGACGGGTGGCACTCGACGGCCGCGGTCCTGCTCGCCGGCGCGGCCGCGACGTGGCTCGTGCTCGGCTACGTCATCCCGTGGACGGCGGTGCTCGGCACCCGCCGGCGCCCGGTGATCGCCAAGGCCAACGGCAGCTGGTTCGTGTGGGTGGTCGCAGCCCAGTCGGTCGCACTCGCCGCGGCGACCCTCGAGCCGGTCTACGACGACCTGCGCCGGCCGCTGTCGCTGGTGGCGGTGTTCGCGTGGTCGGTGGGCCTGTTCCTCTACGCCGCGGCGGGCGTGTTCGTCGCGGCACGGATGATGCAGTATCCGCTGCGGCCGGTGGACCTCACGCCGTCGTACTGGGTGTCGATGGGGGCCGCGGCGATCACCGTGGTGGCCGGTTCCCGCATCGTGGCCATGGAGTCGGCCCCGATGGTCGACGCCACCCGCGGACTCGTCGCCGGGCTGGTCGTGGTGTTCTGGGCGTTCGCGACGTGGCTGCTGCCCGCCCTCGTCGCCGCCGGATGGTGGCGGCACCGCACCCACCGCATCCGGCTGCGCTACGAACCGGGCCTGTGGTCGATCGTGTTCCCGCTCGGGATGTACGGCGTCGCCGGGATCTACCTCGCCGAGGCCGACGAGCTGCCGTGGGTCGGTGCCGTCGGCCGGACGGAACTGTGGGTGGCCGTGACGGTGTGGGCGGCGGTGTTCGCCGCGATGCTCGTGCACCTGTGGCGCACGGTGCTGCGTCCGCGTCCGGCTACCGTGGGCCGGTGACGACCGAGGCCCTCGACGACGATTCGGTGCACGGCGTGCTGCATCACCCCGACGGCGCTCCGCGCGGTGCGGTGGCCCTGACCCACGGGGCGGGCGGCAACTGCGACGCGGCGATCCTGCGGCAGCTGTGCGGCGCGTTCGCCGACGCGGGGTTCCTCGCGTTGCGCTTCGACCTGCCGTTCCGGCGCCGACGCCCGAAGGGGCCGCCGCAGCCGTCGCGGGCCGCGGAGGACCGGGCCGGGATCGCGGCGGCGGCCGAGGCGATGCGGGCCCGCACAGTCGGCCGACTCGTGCTCGGCGGTGTCTCGTACGGCGGCCGGCAGACGTCGATGCTCGCGGCCGAACGACCCGGCGTCGCGGACGCGCTCGTCCTGCTGTCCTATCCGCTGCATCCGCCGGGCAAGCCCGAGAAGGCGCGCACCGAGCACCTGCCCGCGCTCGCCGTGCCGGCGGTGTTCGCCCACGGTGACCGCGACCCGTTCGGCACCCTGGACGAGATGCGCGACGCGGTGCCGCTGATCCCAGCGCCCGTCGTGCTGCTCCCGGTGACGGGCGCGGCCCACGACCTCGGCAAGGCGAGGACCGATCCGGCACCGTCGATCGTGCACGCCGTGTCCGGGCTGCTCTCGGACACGGCGTCCCGGGCGTAGCACCCCCGACCGCGGGCGGGGCGTCGGTGGCCGGGTCTCGGGTGGATCCTCCCCGACGACGGCCGGGGCGGTCTCTCGCATCCAGCCGAACCGCCGTTGCAGCCGGTGTCCGGCAGTCGATTCGGCCCTCCAACCTCCGACGGGACGCGGAATCCGGGGGTTAGAGTCGATCACGTCGGACCTGGGAGCAGGGAGGTGGGCGGTGCCTACGTCTCGGTTGCAGACCCCCGCGAGGACCCTGCCGATCATCCTGGCCCTGTCCCTCGCCTTCACGATCACGGTCGTCGACCCGCTGGTGCTGAGCCTGAACATGCCCCAGGTGAGCCGGGCCCTCGATGTGCCACCGCAGCTCGTCGGATTGCTCGGCGGCACGGCGACACTGGTGATGGCCGCAGCCGTCCTCGCCGCGGGCAACCTCGGCGACGCGTTCGGGCTTCGACGCCTGCTGATGTCGGGACTGGTCGTCGTCACCGTCGCCGATCTGCTCTCCATGCTCTCGCCCCACTACGCCTTCCTGCTTGCGATGCGGGTCGTGGCCGGATTGGGAATGACGGCGCTGCTCGGAGTGCCGCTGGCACTGCTCAAGACGTCCGTGACGGACAAGCAGCGGCCGACGGCCATCGGCGTCTTCGTGGCCGTCGAGATGATTCTCTGTGGGGTACTCCCTGCGTTGACGGGCTGGGCGGTGGCGGCCGCCGGCTGGCAAGTGGTGTTCCTGGTCGCACCGCTGCTGGCCGTGATCTCGCTTCTGCTGACGGCGAGGTTCGTCCCGGAGACGCCCGTTCAGCATCGCGCTCGGCTGGACGTGGCCGGCGTCGTCCTGGTCGGTACGGCGCTCCTGGCACTCGTCATCGGGCTGGCAGCCGCGCAGAACGGCATCCTCCGGCCCCAGACATGGCTCCCGCTGGCTGTCAGCGTGGTCGCCGCCGTGCTGTTCGTTCGCCACGAACGTCGCACCCCCGTACCGGCACTGGACCTGGCGCTGTTCGGAAGCCGGGCCTTCAGCGTGGCCCTGGCGGCGACCTTCACGCTGAATTTCCTCATGGCCGGGCTCGGCATCGTCCTGGGGCAGTTCGGCAGTGTGGTGCTCGCGCTGTCGCCGGAGACCGTCGGCCTGCTGTTCCTCCCCGGCACGCTGCTGATCGCCGGTTTCGTGGTCTGGTCCGGGAGCCTGGTGGGGAGGTTCTCGCCGAGACCGGTGATGGTCGTCGGCCTCCTGTTCATGGCAGCCGGCGGACTGCTGATGGCGGGCACGATCGATCCGGCAATGGCGCTGTGGTTGCTCGTCTCGGCCGTGTGGCTGTACAACCTGGGCTCGATGGTGACCTCCACCTCCGTGTCCGAGACGGTGCTCTCGCAGGCGCCGAGCGGGCAGTCCGGAACGGTGGCTTCCGTGCAGCTGGCCTTCGGGATGACCGGCTATGCGTTCGGGCCCACCGTGTACCTGCTGCTTCTCAACGTGTTCTTCCAGCGAGAATGGCTGGCCGACACCGAGGCACGCGGGCTGACGGCGACCCAGGGCGAGCAGGCCGTGGATGCCGCGCGTAGCGCGGTGGCGCAGAGCCTCGGTGGCGCCGGGTACGACCCGAACCTGCTCCGGCAGGCGGGCGGTCTCGATCTCGGCGCGGACCTGGCCGACGCGGTGCGCCTCACCATGCTGACGGTCAGCGTCCTGCCCGTCGCCGTGGCGGTGGCGGCCTTCGTGCTCATGTCCCGCCGCACGGGGCCGACGGAGCGAAGGTGACCACCAGCACGTCCCTCCGCGCCGGCTTTCCGGGGTCGACGGGCCGGATCGGCGAAACACCGTGCCAGGTGCAACGGTCGTCGCCCAGGAGGAAGGTGCCGGGTTCGCGCAGGGTCGTCGTCACGAGTCGCTCGCCGTCCGGGCCGAACACCGAGCTTTCGCCCCCGGCGGCGTTGTCGACGCCGATCAACAGGGAACCGACCAGCGTGACACCGTCGCGGTGCACGCCCTCGGGTGTGGGCCGGCCCTCGTTGTCTGCCGAGGCGACCACACGGAACGGATGCACCCACACCGTCCATTCGGGAGCTTCGTCGAGGACCGGCGCGATCCGGCCCACGAGCTTCACCGTGCGCTCGAACAGCGGATCTTCGAGGAACGCGGCCCTCAGCGGTTCGAAACGGCGGTCCCGGGCGAGGTAGAGGACGTTGGAGCCGTCCGGCTGGACGAAGTCCCGGTGCGCCGCGGGCTCCAGCGCGCCGTCGGCCGTCCGGTACCGGAATCGGCCGTAGCGCCGCAGCCGGTGCACACCCTGTTCTGCCGCGTACGGGTCGGGCTCGAGCTCCTCCCAATGCGCGGAGAACCGGACCCACGCATCGGCGTCGGCACCGAGGGATCGCCACAGGTCTGCCGCCGGCATCAGGAACGTACCCACGGAGGCGAGCGCACGCCGTGCGGCGTCGACCGGATCCGTGCCGGACTCCGCACCCCCCGCAACCGTCATCGACTCAGAATCGGCGAGGACGGCCCCCAGCGCAACCGTCGCCGGTGCAGACCACGCCGCTGCCCACAACGCCGCTGCCCACCGAAGAGCCGCCGAAGGAAACCCATGGGGTCGACGAGCGCGAACGCCACCGTCGGCACGGCGAGCTGCCCAGGAAGCGGCCTCCGCCCGCCGCGGCAGTCAACCGGTCAGGGAGCCTGCCGAGCACCGCGCAACCGATCCAGATCGTCCTGCACCCGTGCACTCACCGCCACGGGATACGGCGCCCCCGCCTCGTCGAGGGAACGAAGCGCCGTCGGAAGGGCGTCGATCTGCTGCCGTGCACGCCGTCGCGCGTCGTCGAGTCCTGTGTCGTACTGCGGCAGCCGCCGGCCGGCTCTCATGACGGGCACCAGCAGCGGCTCACCCGGGAGGTCCTCGTCCGGCCGGCCGATGGTGTCGCCGGCGAATACGCCGCCGTCGGTCCGCCGGAACACCTGCTTGCGCCCGGGATGGAGCACCTTGCCGCTCGACAGCTTCGTACGTCCGACGCCGGCGTACTCGACCAGCTTGTACGCCATGTCGAGGGTCGGCGCGTCCTGGGCGATCGACAGGTGGGTGCCCACACCGAAGCCGTCGACGGGGCAACCGGCGTCGAGCAGTGCCGCGATGCTGTACTCGTCGAGGCCCGACGAGGCGAAGATCCGGACGTCGTGCAGCCCCGCTGCGTCGAGCCGGGCGCGCGCGGCCTTCGACAGGGCACCGAGATCACCGGAATCCAGCCGGATCGCGCGCACGTCGAACCGATCGCCCAGCCTCCCGGCCAGGTCGACGACGAGGTCCACGCCGCGCAGGGTGTCGTAGGTGTCGACCAGCAGCGTCGTACCCGGATACAGCCGGGCGAACGCCTCGAAGGCCTCGGCCTCGTCGTCGAAGGCCTGGACGAAGCTGTGCGCCATCGTGCCGAACGCCGGAATCCCGTACTCCCTGGCGGCGAGCAGATTCGACGTTCCGGCGGCTCCCGCGAGGTATCCGGCGCGGGCGACTTCGAGCGCGGCGTCCGTGCCGTGCGCCCGGCGTGCGCCGAAATCCACCACCGGGCGCCCCTGCGCGGCCTCGACGATGCGCGCGGCCTTGCTGGCGAGGACGCTCTGCAGGTGGATCCGGTTCAGCACGAACGTCTCGACGAGCTGTGCCTCCAGGATCGGCGCGACGACCTGCACGATCGGTTCGTTCGGGAAGACCACCGTGCCCTCCGGCACCGCCCACACGTCGCCGGTGAAGCGCACCGCAGCGAGCTGTCCGAGGAACTCGTCGGAGAACAATCCGAGCCCGCGCAGGTATCGCAGGTCGTCGTCCTCGAACCGGAACGCCTCGAGGAAGTCGAGCACATCGGGCAGGCCGGCGGCCACCACGTACGACCTTCCGGGCGGCAGCTTCCGGAAGAACGTCTCGAACACGGCCGTCTCCGACATGCCCCGGACCGCGTAGGCCTGCGCCATCGTGACCTCGTACAGGTCGGTGAACAGCGCGGCGCCCGGGAATCGCACGGCGACCGTCACCCGAGCCCGGTCCGGGCCGGTGTGTTCTCCATACCCGAATTCTCACACGCCGGCGAGGCGCCGGCGGCCGGTTGCGTCCGGTGCACGAGAGGGGCCGTCTTCGACGGCACCTATGCTGACGGTGTGAGCACTACCGGTGACGCTACGACCGCCGGCACCGCCGTCGGTCGCCCCGGTGACGGCACCGCCGTCGGTCGCCCCGGCGACCGCACCGCCGACATCGACGGACTGCTCGCCGAGATCCGGGATCGGCTGACCGACACCGTCACCACCCGCGCGAGCCTGCAGAGCCTGCTCGAGGCGGTGCTCGTCGTCGGGTCGGGTCTCGAACTCGACTCGATGCTCCAGCGCATCGTCTCCGCGGCCGTCACGCTGCTCGACGCCCGCTACGGCGCGCTGGGCGTGCGGGCTCCCGACGGTGGACTCTCGGAGTTCGTCTACGTGGGTATCGCCCCCGAGGCGCGCGGCCGCATGGGGCATCTGCCGGAGGGCCGCGGCCTCCTCGGTCTGCTCATCAACGACCCGAGGCCGGTGCGCATCGCGGACCTGTCCCGGCATCCCGCGTCGATCGGCTTCCCTCCGGGACATCCGCCGATGAAGAGCTTCCTCGGGACCCCGATCATGGTGCGCGGCAAGGTGTTCGGCAGCATCTACCTCACGGAGAAGGTCGGTTCCCCGGCGTTCACCGAAGAGGACGAGGTGATCCTGAAGGTGCTCGCGACCTCCGCGGGCGTCGCGATCGACAACGCGCGCCTGTTCGAGGGCTCCGTCACCCGCGAACGCTGGCTCGAGGCGGTGGCGACGATCAACTCCCGGCTGCTGGTCGGCGGCTCGGTCGACGAAACGCTGGAACTGCTCGTCGACCGCGTGCGCGACCTCGCCCACACCGACGGCAGCTACGTCGTGCTCGTCGACGGCACCCAGGGCACGGTCCGGGCCGCCGCCGCACCCGGCCCGCCGTCGGCCGGCACTCGCCTCGACCTCACCGGTTCTCCTGTGCTCGAGGCGATCCGGACGCGGCGCACCCTGCTCACCGACAGTCTCGAGGGCATCCCGGACGCGGCGGGCACCGACGGCCGCGCCGTCGTCCTGCCGTTGTCCGCCACCTCCGGCGCGAGCGGCGCCCTGATCGTCACCCGGGCGGCCCGATCCGACGCGTGGGACGACGAGGACGTCACGCGGCTCGAATCCATGGCCGATCTCGTCACCGTCGCGCTGGAGTTCGCCACACAGCAACGCAAGAAGCGGTTGCTGGACGTGCTCGCGGACCGCGACCGCATCGCGCAGGATCTGCACGACAACGTGATCCAGCGGTTGTTCGCCACCGGGATGAGCCTGCAGAGCACGCTGGTTCCCGGCACCGACCCCGACCGGGTCGCGAACGTGGTCCAGCACGCCGTCGAGCAACTCGACCGCACCGTCCGCGAGATCCGCACCACCATCTTCGATCTGCACACCACCGGCGCCGCGGCATCGACCAGCCTGCGGCGGCGGCTGCTGGACGTGGTCGGCGACCTGACCGCCCAGTCGCCGGTGGCGCCGAACGTCCAGTTCTCCGGGCCGATAGACACTCTGGTCCCCGCCCGCATCCATCCGCACGCCGAAGCGGTGCTGCGGGAAGGACTCAGCAACGCGTTGCGTCACTCGCAGTCGGAGAAGATCTCCGTATCCGTCTCAGCGGGAGACGAATTCACGATCGAGATCGTCGACGACGGCATCGGGCTGCCGGACGCCCCGCGCCGCAGCGGCCTCACCAACCTCGAGCGGCGCGCCCAGCAGTGCGGCGGCCGCTGCAGCATCGGCCCCGGCGCGACGGGCGGCACGCGCGTGGTGTGGCAGGCGCCGCTCTGACGGGTCGGCGTCAGACCTCGCGCTGCTTGCGCAACTCGGTGGCGAGCACCGCGGCCTGCGTGCGACGCTGCATCCCGAGCTTGGCCAGCAGCCGCGAGACGTAGTTCTTGATCGTCTTCTCCGCCAGGAACAGCCGCTCGGCGATCTCGCGATTGGTCAGGCCCTCCCCGATCAGCTCGAACACGGCCCGTTCCTGGTCGGACAGTTCGGCGAGCGGATCCGCCGTGCGGGACGCGCGGATGCGTTCCATGAGCGCGGCCGTGGCCCGGCTGTCGAGCAGCGAGCCGCCGGCCGCGACGGTCCGGATCGCCGACACCAGGTCGGTGCCGAGGATCTGCTTGAGCACGAATCCGGACGCACCCGCCATGATCGCGTCGAACAGGGCCTCGTCGTCGGCGTAGGAGGTGAGCATGAGAGCGCGCAGCTCCGGCATGCGGGCCCGCAGCTCACGGCACAGTTCCACGCCGTTGCCGTCGGGCAGACGCACGTCGAGGACCGCGACTTCGGCTCCGCTCCCCGGGATGCGGGCCAGCGCCTCGCCGACCGACGCGGCCTCCCCGACGACCGTGAAGTCGGGCACGCTGTCGAGCAGGTCGACCAACCCGCGCCGCACGATCTCGTGGTCGTCGACGAGAAATACCCGAGGCATCGTCCCTCACCTTTCCTGGCACCGGTGTTGCGGTGACCATGCTCGCACACCACCTGCCGCGGGCCGTTCGACGGCAGTTTCGGGACCTTCGGCACATGCGCCCGGCACAGTCCACGGGCGATGCTCGGAACGTCGCCCCGATGAGCCGTGCGGGGGTGACCGACCAGGACGAGGAGGCTGCGATGTCCACGGTGCCCGACACCTGGTCCACGAGCGACACCGAGGTCATCGCGCGTGCCGTGATCGAGGCCCCCTCCATCCACGACACCCAGCCGTGGAATCTGCGTCTCCCGGCGCGCACCGCCGAACTGGAGGAGCGGGTCGAGTTCGCCGCGCCCGGTCCGGACCCGTTGCGCCCGGATCGCCTCATCTCGTGCGGGGCCGCCGTCGCCAATCTCGAACTCGGCATCCGGGCGCTCGGCTGGAGCACCCGGACCCTGCTGCTACCGGAGCCGGAGCGGCCCGAGTTGATCGCGCGGATCGAGGCGGCGGCTCCGGCCACCCCGTCGAGCACCGATCTGGGGTACTTCGCCGCGATCTCGCACCGGCGCAGCCACCGCGAGTCGTTCGCCCGGATCCCGGTGCCGGCCACCACCATCGCCGACGTGATGGCGGCCGCCGACATTCCCGGTGTCCGGGTTCGCCTGCTGGCCTCGGACGAGGCACCGGCCCTCGCCGACATGCTCACGTACTCGGCCGAGGCGATGCGCCGCAACCCGCACTACCAGCGCGAGATGTTCCGGTGGACGTCGCACTGGCATCCGGAGGGCAACGCCGAGGTGGTGACCGACTGGGGCGCCGACCTGGACGCCGGCGGAGCGGCCGGGCGCGCACTGATCACCACCGGCGTGCCGGACACCGCCGAACTCGCGGCGGCCATCGACCGGGAGACCGTGCTGGTCTTCTCGGTACAGTCCGCCGATCCGATCGACCTGGTGCGGGTGGGCATCGCATCCGAGCGGGCGTGGCTGGCGGCGGTCGATGCCCGGCTGTCCGCCTCCGTGCTCACCTATCCACTGCGCGTGGAGGACTCCGCGACCCGGCTCGCCGAACGGATGGACCTCGACGGTCTTCCGCAACTGATCATGCGTATCGGGTTCTGACCGGACCGAACGGGGCGTCGCAGGGGGGCGCCCCGACCAATCAGAGAGGGAACACATCACTGTGACAAGGGAACTCACGGACCTGCAGTTGCTCCGGGAGCTCGAGCCGATCGCCGAGGACAACGTCCACCGCCACCTGGCGATGGCGAAGGACTGGCATCCGCACGACTATGTTCCGTGGGACGAGGGCCGCAACTTCGCCGCCCTCGGCGGCACCGACTGGGATCCCGCCCAGTCCGCGTTGTCCGACACCGCCCAGGCAGCGATGATCACCAATCTGCTCACCGAGGACAACCTGCCCTCCTACCACCGTGAGATCGCCGAGCACTTCAGCCTCGACGGCGCGTGGGGCACGTGGGTGGGACGTTGGACGGCCGAGGAGAACAAGCACTCCGTCGTCATGCGGGACTACCTCGTGGTCACCCGCGGGGTGGACCCCGTCGCACTCGAGAACGCGCGCATGGCGCACATGACCACCGGCTTCGACCCGGGGTCGACATCGATGCTCGAGTCCGTGTCGTACGTGACCTTCCAGGAACTGGCGACCCGGGTCTCGCACCGCAACACCGGCAGGGCGTGCGGCGACCCGATCGCGGACCGCATGCTCGCCCGCGTCGCCGCGGACGAGAACCTGCACATGATGTTCTATCGCAACATCGTCGACGGCGCCCTCGACATCGCCCCCGACCAGACGTTGGCCGCGATCATGAGCGTGCTGACCCGGTTCCGGATGCCCGGTGCGTCGATGGCGAACTTCCGGCGCAACGCCGTCCTGATCGCCAAGGGCGGCATCTACGACCTGCGCCAGCACCTCGACGACGTGGTGCTGCCGGTGCTCCGCAAGTGGCGCGTGTTCGAGCGCACCGACTTCGGCGGCCGCGGCGAACAGCTGCGCGAGGACCTCGACGCCTTCCTCACCGATCTGCAGACGAAGGCCGAGCGGTTCGAGGAAGCCCGGGACCGCGCGCTCGCACGTCAGGCCCACCGCGACGAGCACGCGGGGGCGAGCGCATGACCAGCGTGCGTGAGCCCGGGACCGGAACCCCCCGGACCGGAACCCCCCGGACCGGAACCACCGACAGCAAGCTGTTCGGCTCGGTTCTGGACATGGCGCGCGCCGCGAAGCGCGGCGACGTGTCCGGCTGGCTGACCGCCAAGAGCAGTACCCACCGCCCGGAGGACGTCGCCTACCTGAGCTCGGTGCTGCTGGGCGTCCTCATCGAGAACGACGCGGTCCGTCGCGGCATCCATCCCGCCGACGTCTGGCGCGAACTGCGCGAGCGTGGCCTCGACGACTTCGGCTGACTCGCGCACCGAGGAGACCACCGTGCGACGATGCCCGGCACCCGCTTCCGGGTGCCGGGCATCGAGAGTCCGGGTACGGTCGCGCGGTGCGGTGCTTCTCGCGCGCGTGAGAACGCGCGCGAGAAGCACCCAGCCGCGCAACCACATGCGGCGCAGGCCGGGACGGGAGGGCTACTTCTCGCCGTCGGGCCGGACGATCAGCACGGGGCAGTCGGCGGTCTGCATCAGCGCATTGCTGGTCGATCCGAGCAGCAGGCCCTTGAAGCCGCCGCGGCCTCGGGAGCCGACGACGATCAGCTGGGCGCGTTCGGCGTACTCGCTCAGCACCCGCACCGGCCGGTCCCGCGCGACGACGCGTTCGACGACGACGTCCGGGTAGCGCTCCTGGAACCCGGCGAGGTTCTCGGCGAGCACGACCTCCTCGCCCGTCTGGATCCGGCTCCACTGCGGATCCTCGGGCACCGCGCCCAGCGACGGCTGCACGCTCACGTCGCTCCACACGTTCACCGCGACGAGCGTGGCCTTGCGGGCGGCCGCCTCGGCGAACGCCACCTCGACGGCGCGCACCGACGCCTCGGAGCCGTCGACGCCCACCACGACCGGGCCGTCGGAGGGGGGTGCCCCGTCGAGGGTGCGGCCGCGCACGATCGCGACCGGGCAGTGGGCGTGCGAGGCGAGACCGAGGGTGACGGAGCCGACGAGCAGCCCCTTGACCTCGCCGAGGCCGCGGGAGCCGAGCACGACGGTGTCGGCACGGCGCGAAACCTCGACGAGGGTGGGGACGACCTTGCCCTCGATCTGCTCGGTGGTGATCTCGACCGGGCCCTGCTCGTCGGCGATGCGCTTGGCGAGCACCACGGCGCTGTCGAGCCGGGCCCGCGCCGTCTCCTTCATCTCCTCGTGGAAGCTCTCCGCGAGGTAGGGCTCGGAGTAGTAGAAGGCGGGGATGTGCACGACGGTGACGATGTGCAGCGGCAACGCACGGGCCGCGGCGGCGCGGGCCGCCCAGATCACCGCGGTGGCCGCCGCGTCGGATCCGTCGACCGCGACGACGATCGGTTGGGTATCGGTCATAGGTGTCCCCTCTGTCGGCGGGCCGGCGGCCCGGTTCTCGCGAGCGTCAGTTGCAGATCTCCCGCAGCTGTTCGATCAGTCGGACCCGGCCGGCGGTGTTCTCCGCGATCGGGGTGACGGTGAGGGTGGTGACGCCGGCTTCGGCGAACGCGGCGACCCGCTCCCGGACGTAACTCTCGGGGCCGATCAGCGAGACGGCCCGCACGAGGTCGTCGGGCACTGCGGCGGCCGCCTCCTCCTTGCGGCCGGCGAGGTACAGGTCCTGAATGGTCTCTGCTTCCTTCGCGTAGCCGTAGCGGACGGCGAGATCGTTGTAGAAGTTCTTCCCCTTCGCACCCATGCCGCCGATGTACAACGCCAGGTGCGGGCGCACGAAGTCGAGGAGGAAGTCGACGTCGTCACCGATCGCGAGGGCGGCCCCGACGTAGACCTGCAGGTCGCCCAGCGAGGGGTCGCGCTTGGCCTTGCCGCGCGCGAGGGAATCGCCCCAGACGTCGGCGGCCTTCTCCGGATGGAAGAAGATCGGCTCCCAGCCCTCGGCGATCTCGGCGGTCATCTCGACGTTCTTGGGGCCGATCGCGGCGATCAGGACGGGGATGCGTTCCCGCACCGGGTGGTTGATGAGCTTGAGCGGTTTGCCGAGCCCGGTGCCCTTCTCCGGCGGCAGCGGGATCTGGTAGTACTTGCCCTGGTATTCGACCTTTTCCCGGCGCCACACCTGACGGCAGATGTCGACGAGCTCCCGGGTGCGGCCGAGCGGCGCGTCGTACTTGACGCCGTGGAATCCCTCGATGACCTGCGGGCCGGACGCACCGATCCCCAGGACGAAACGGCCGTCGGAGACGTAGTCCAGTCCTGCGGCGGTCATCGCGGTCAGGCTCGGCGTGCGGGTGTAGATCTGGAAGATGCCCGAGGCCAGCTCGAGTCGTTCGGTCTTGGCCGCGAGGTAGCCGAGCTGACTGACCGCGTCGAACGAGTACGCCTCCGGCACGAAGATGATGTCGAGGCCGGCCCGTTCCAGATCGGCCACCTCCGCCGCCGTCTCGGCGAAGCCGCCGCTGTAGTTCAGTCCCATCCCGATGCGCATCGGCATACCCCGTGATCCGTTGGTGCGTGCCCGGACGGGCACGCTCGTACCGTTTTCCCGGTACCCTACCGCCGGGGCGCGGCACCGATCCTCAGGACTCGTCGGGGCGCACGACCATCACGGGGCAGTGGGCGTCCCGGATCAGCGAGTTGCTGGTGGAACCGAGCAGCATGCCGGTGAATCCGCCGCGTCCGCGGCTGCCGACCACCAGCAGCTGCGCCTTCTCGGACCAGGCGAGCAGGTGAGCGCGCGGCCCGTCGACGTACACCTCGCGGCGCACGTTCACGTCGGGGTAGCGGTCGTGGAATCCGGCGAGACGCTCGGCGAGCAGGGCCTGCTCGGATTCCGCGAACGCGTCGGGATCGATCGAGACCTCGACGGCCTCGTCGAACGTCCCGCGCCGCATGTCGCTCCACACGTGGACCGCGACCAGGTCGACACCCCGCAGACCGGCCTCCTCGAACGCCGCGTGCACGGCCTTCTCGCTGAGGGTGCTGCCGTCGACCCCGACGACGACGGGCCGGGTGTCGGGCAGGGACTCCGGTGCCTCGCCGCGAACGACGACGACGGGGCACCGGCCGTGGCTGGCCACGGAAACGGGGGTGGAGCCGAGCAGGGCCTCGCCCACCCGGCCGGTGCCGGAGGAACCGAGCACGAGCATGCGCGCGTGGGCAGACAGGTCGATGAGCCAGCGGGCGCTGCCGGTGGCGGCGAGTCGGGTGGTGATCTCGAGCGCCGGCGCGACGGTGCGGGCGACCTCCTCGGCCCGTTGCAGCAGCGTCTTGCCCTCGTCCTCGACCCATTCGAAGACCTGCGCGGTCTGGATGAACGGCGCCCCGCTGTACCCGCTGGGGGCGAAGTCCAGAGCGTGCACGATGTGCAGCGGCAACCCGCGGTCGGCGGCGGTCGCGGCGGCCCACCGGACGGCGTCGTCGGAGGCCGGAGAGCCGTCGATCCCGACCACCACGGTGTTCGACCGCACCGCCTCGTCGTGCGCGGGTTCGTGGTGCGTCTTGCTGCCGGGGAACTTCACGTCGGTCACCGCTCTCGTCGCAGGGATCGTCCTCGGCCTCGAGGTTAACCCGCTCCCCCTGGGCCAGGAATGGTCTTTGGTCCTTCTCCGGGAAGTCCGGAGCCACTGGTCCGGCGGGGAGGATGCGGCCACAATCGTGGGGAGAGGAGGCGCGTCATGTCCGGTGGTCCGATCCGCGTGACGGATGCCGCGGCCCGCAAGGTCCGCGCGGCGGACGTGATGAGCACGCCGGTGCTGGCGGTGACGGTGGACGCCACCTTGGAGCGGGCCGGGGAGGTGCTGGCGCGCAACGGTTTCACCACACTTCCGGTGGTGGACGAGTACGGCCGGTTGTGCGGCCTGATCACCGAGGAGGCCCTGGCGGGGGCGCACCTGGCGCGGCTGTCGGTGTATGCCGATCTGCCCGAGCCGATCGTGAGCGCGATCCGCCGGCCGCTGACGGTGCGGGCGGTGGCGCTGCCGCCCGTCGCCCTCGACGCGGACGCGGAGCTGTTCGACATCGCGCGAGCGATGCTGCAGATGCGGCTGCGGTCCGTGCCGGTGGTGCGCGACGGCCGGCCGATCGGAATCGTCAGCTGGCGCAATATCCTTCCCCTGCTCGAGCACTGAAGACCGGAAAGCGATCTGCGTCACATTAAATTGTCATTTGGGATGACAATTATCTAGTCTCGGTTCATGCAACTCACCCAGTTCACCGATCTCGGACTGAGAGTTGTCATGTACCTGGCGGCCGCCGCGCCCGACAGCTCCCCCAGTACCAGAAGCGTTGCCGAGCAACTGGAGTTGTCGTACGCCCACACCACCAAGGTGGTCGCACGACTGAGCGAACTCGGCGTCGTCACGACCCGCCGCGGCCGCGGCGGCGGACTGGCCATCACCGAACTCGGCCGGTCCGCCACCGTCGGATGGCTCGCCCGGCAACTCGAAGGCGACAACGAGGTCGTCGCCTGCGAGGGCGACAAGCCGTGTCCGCTGCGCGCCGGGTGCAGCCTCCGGGGCGCACTGCGACGCGCCCAGGAGGCGTTCTACACCGCCCTCGACGCCGTCACCGTCGCCGACCTCGCCCGCCCGCCCACCCGCACCGTCCTGCTCGAACTCACCCGCCCCGCCGTCTGACCGCAGGGTTCCACAGCCCGCGAACCCGCCCAGCCCGATCGAAACGGAGTCCACGATGCCGCTCTCAGCCGAGTCCAAGGAAGTCATCCGCGCCACCCTCCCCGCCGTGGGTGCCGCCATCGGCGACATCACCCCCCTGTTCTACAAGAAGATGTTCGCCGCGCACCCCGAGCTCGAGCGGAACCTGTTCAACCGCGGCAACCAGAAGCAGGGCGAACAGCAGAAGGCCCTCGCCGGCTCCATCGCCGCGTTCGCGACCCTGCAACTCGACCCCGATCCCGCCCGGGTCGAGGCCATCCTGTCCCGCATCGCGCACAAGCATGCCTCCCTCGGCATCAAGCCCGACGAGTACTGGATCGTCCACAAGCACCTGTTCGAGGCCATCGTGGAGGTCCTCGGCGAAGCCGTCACCCCCGAGGTCGCCGCGGCCTGGGACGAGCTGTACTGGCTGATGGCCAACACCCTCATCAAGCTCGAGGACGACCTGTACAAGGCTGCGGGCGTCGCACCGGGCGACGTGTGGCGCACCGTCCGCGTCGCCGAGCGCCGGCACCAGTCCGCCGACACGGTCTCGTTCGTCCTGACCTCGCTCGACGGCGCCCCGCTGCCTGCTTTCCGCCCGGGCCAGTACCTCTCGGTGGGCGTCGTGCTCCCCGACGGCGCCCGCCAGATCCGCCAGTACAGCCTGACCAACGCGCCGTCGCAGGGAGACTGGCGCATCACCGTCAAGCGGATCCTGGCGACCACCACCCCCGACGGCGCCGTCGCGCCGGCCGGTGAAGTGTCGAACTTCCTGTACGACAACGTCTTCGAAGGCGACGATCTGCAGGTGACCACGCCGTTCGGCGACCTGGTGCTGCCCGACGACGGCGCCCCGCTGCTGCTGGCCTCCGCCGGCATCGGCTGCACCCCGATGATCGGCATGCTCGCGCATCTGGCGGAAACCGGTGACGAGCGCAAGGTTTCGGTGCTGCACGCCGACCGCTCCGTCGCCAACCACGCCCACCGGCACGAACTCGCCACCCTCGTCGAGCGCATCCCGTCCGCCGAGGTGCACCGCTGGTACGAGGATCTCGGTGCCCGCGAACCGCTCGAGACCGTGCGCGTGGGCCGGGCCGACGTGTCGGACCTGCCGCTCGACCCGAACACCAAGGCGTACCTGTGCGGTCCGCTGCCGTTCATGCTCTCGCTGCGCGAGGCCCTGATCGAGCGCAACGTGCCCGCCGAGAACATCCACTACGAGGTGTTCGGCCCGGACAGCTGGGCCCCCAGCGCCTGAGTCCCAGCGCCTGAGTCCCAGCGCCTGAGTTCCCTGCGACCGTGCCCCGGCCCCGGCCGGGGCACGGTCGTCTCCACGATCCGGCGCTAGGCTCGCTCGCATGGACGACGTCGCGGTCCCCGCCCGTGCGGACACGCCCCGCGGTCCCGTCCGGATCGGACTGCTCGTGCTGCTCCTCGTCGCGCTCACGGCCACGCTGCGGACCCCGGTGGCGCCCGCGCCGGCCGACACCCCACCGACCGAGTTCAGCGCCGCCCGCGCGACGGCGCACGTCGAGGCGGTGGCCGCGCAGCCGCGCCCGCCCGGCTCGGCCGGCCATGCCGCGGCGCGGGACTACCTGGTCCGCGTCCTCGACGGACTCGGCTGGGCCGCCCGCGTCGACGACGGCGTCGGCTGGTCGACCACCGCCGTGCAGGGCACCCAGCGCGGCGGCCGGGTCGCCAACGTGGTCGCCACCCTCCCGGGCACCGACCCCACCGGTTCCGTCGTGCTCGCCGCGCACTACGACACGGTCCCCGCTTCCCCCGGCGCGGGCGACGACGGGATCGGAATCGCCACGGTCCTCGAGGCCGCCCGGGCCCTGTCCGCCGGCCCCCGTCCCCGGAACGACGTGACGGTGCTCGTCACCGACGGCGAGGAACGCGGCCTGCTCGGCGCCGAGGAGTACACGAGGCGGCAGCCGGCCGACGCGCGGCCGACCGTGGTGCTCAACCACGAGGCCCGCGGCAACGGCGGCGTCCCCGTCACCTTCCGGATCTCCTCACCCAACGCCGGTCTCGTGGGTGTGCTGTCCGACGTGCCGGGCACGACCGCGGACTCGTTCACCCAGACGGCGTTCGAGTTGCTGCCCAACGACACCGACTTCCGCCGCCTCACCGAGGCCGGCCTGCACGCCGCGGACACCGCGGTCGCCGGCGGCGGCGCCTACTATCACAGCCCCGTCGACACCGCGGACCGGCTCGACACCTCGTCGCTGCAGCGCATGGGCGAAACGACCCTCGCTGCGGCACAGCGATTCTCGTCCATCGACCTGGCCGAACTCGGTTCCGGCGGCGACGACGTCGTCGTCACCCTGCCCTGGGGACCGGTGCACTTCCCCCGCTGGCTCGAGATCGCCCTGACCGCGCTGCTCGCCGCCGTCACCGGTGCCCTCGTGGCCCGGCGGATCCGGGACGGCACCGCCTCGGCGGGCCGGCTCGCGGCATCGGGCGGGATCTCGATCGCCGTGGCGGCCGCGGCGGCGGGTGCGGCGTTCGTCCCGTGGTGGCTCGCGCTGCGGATCGCCCCCGGGCAGGCCTCGGCGGTCCTGCGGGAACCGTACCGGCCGGTGCCCTATCAGGTTGCCGCGGTGGCCGCGGCCGTCGCCGTCCTGCTCGCGGCGTACCCGGCGGTGCGCCGCCGCGTCGGCCCGGCGGCGTTCGCGACGGGCGCGCTGCTCGCCGTCGCGGTCACCGCCGTGGCCGCGCTGCCCTTCCTGGGCGTCGCGACCGTCCTGGTCCTGCCGGCGCTGCCGGCCGCGGTCGCCGCGCTCGTCGTGGACCGGCTGCCGGCCGACCGGCGCGGGTGGCGGACGCCCGTGACGGTGGCCGGGACCGTGCCGGCGGTCGTGGTGCTCGTGCCCGGCGCGGTCGCGTCGTTCGACGCCGGTCTGCTCACCGGAGCGCCGCTCGCGGGCGTGTTCGTCGCGGTGCTGTTCGCGCTGGCGCTGCCGCTCGTCGACGCCGCCGGCGACCCGTCGCAGCTGCGGCTCGCCGCGATCGCCGCCGCGGCGGTCGTGGTGGTGGCCGCGCCGGCCGGGGGCTGGGTCAACCGCGACGGCGCCACCCCGCCGCGGCAGGAACAGCTCCTCTACGCACTGAACGCCGACACCGGCGCCGCCGTGTGGGCCTCGCCGCGCGCCCCCGCGTCGGACTGGAGCCGCGCCCTGTTGACCGAGGCGCCGGCCACCCTGCCGGACGCGTTCCCGTGGCGCAGCGAGACCAGGTTCGCCCACGGCCGGGCACCGGCCGCGCCGCTGCCCGCGCCCGGGCTCGACGTCGTCGCGGACGTCACCGACGGCGACGAGCGGACGCTGACGTTGCGGCTGACGTCGCCGCGCGGGGCGCCCACGGTCGGGCTGTGGGTGGACGAGACGACCGCGGAGGTGCGCGAGGCCGCGGTGGCCGGCCGGAACGCCGCACCGGCCGCGCCGTTCGGGTTCCTGTTCTCGGGGACGCCGGCCGAGGGCATCGAGGTGCGGCTGACCGTCGTTCCGCGCTCCGGTGCGACCGTGCTGCACGTCGCCGATGTCACCGACGAGCTGACCGTGGTCCCGGGATACCGCGCTCCGGACGACCGGGTCGTGGTCACCCCGGCGGTCGCGGTGACCCGGACCGTCCGGTTGTGATCACACCTCGCTGAGCGGCCACTCGTGAACGGGCTTGCCACCGAGCATGTTCCGGATGTAGTCGCGCATCATTCCGTGGAGGGCGGTGCGCCGGTCGGCGCCGGCGTCCTCCCGTTCGACGACCTGCGCGCGCTGCCACGCCGCACCGGTCTGCCGGTTCAGGCACCGGCCCTCGATGATGCCCAGGTACCTGTCCCGCGCCTGCTGCGACAGGCCGAAGGCGGTCAGCCCCGCGTCCGCCATCGGCAGCAGCCGGCGCAGCACGAGTTCGTCGGCTCCGACCCACCCCAGTCCGGGCCAGTACAGCCGCGCGTCGAGACCGTACTTGGCCCCGATCCCGAGGTTCTCGCGGGCGGCGTCGAAGCTCATGAACCGGCACAGCGGCACGTCGGCGTCGACGAGAGCCCGCAGCGCCCCGTAGTAGAACGCGGCGTTGGCCATGACGTCGAGCACCGTCGGCCCCGCCGGCAGCACCCGGTTCTCGAGCCGCAGGTGCGGGTGGTCGTCGGCGACGTCGTAGACGGGCCGGTTCCAGCGGTAGATGGTGCCGTTGTGCATCTGCAGCTCGCGCAGGCCCGGAGTCCGTCCGGCGTCGAGTTCGGCGAGCGGGTCGACCTCGGAGACCTCGGGAAGCAGTGCCGGAAAGTACCGCGAGTTCTCCTCGAACAGGTCGGTCACCGAGTCGATCCAGCGCTCGCCGAACCACACCCGCGGGCGCACCCCCTGGTTCTTCAGCTCCTGAGTGCGGGTGTCGGTGGCCTGCGCGAACAGCGGGATCCGGCTCTCGTGCCACAGCGCCTTGCCGGCGAGGAACGGGGAGTTGGCGGCGAGCGCCACCTGCACCCCGGCCAGGCACTGGGCGGCGTTCCAGTGTTCGGCGAAGTCTTCCGGAGCCACCCGCAGATGCAGTTGCAGCGACGTGCACGCCGCCTCCGGCACGACCGAGTTGGCATCGGCCCGCAGTTGTTCGGCACCGTCGCGGCCGGGCAGGGGCACGCCGTCGAGATCGAGTTCGATGTCTTCGCCGCGCGCGGCGAAGATCTGCTCGTTGAGGGCCTCGTAGCGCGGATTGGCGGTGATGCGTTCCCGGTCGAGGTGGGCGAGCTCGAGCGTCGGCAGCATGCCGATCATGACGAGCTGGGCGTCCTGCCGGTGCATCCGCGTGTCGGCGCGGCGCAGCGACTCGCGCAGGGAGTTCTCGATGTCGAGGACGGCGTCGCCGGCGAACGGCCCGGGGTCGACGTTCATCTCGACGTTGAACTGGCCGAGCTCGGTCTGGAACACGGCGTGATCGTCGATCGCCTGCAACACCTCGAGGTTGCACATGGCCGGTTCCATGTCGTCCTGGACGAGGTTGAACTCGATCTCCATGCCCAGGAGCGGCTCCGGGCGTTCGCGCGCATCGGTGAAGGCGCCTTCGCGCAGCATCCGCTCCAGGGCGGCCAGGCAGGCCTGCACCTTGGTGCGGAACTCGCGCCGGTCGGCGCGAGTGAAGGACCGAGCCTTGATCTGCGTGCCCATGGAGCCGTGTCCCTCTCCCCCGCTAGGTGATGATTCGTCAGCCTAGCGGCCGAGCGACCGCAGGTGGGGGCGAGCGTCAGACGGCGCGGTAGCTGCTCCAGTCGGCGACGACGCCGCGTGTGCTGAGCCAGGCGTTGGGGTCGGTCTTGCCGCCGGCCTGATCCCACACCTCGAAGTGCAGGTGCGGTCCGGTGGACCAGCCCCGGTTGCCGACGGTGGCGATCTGCTGACCGGCGGTGACCCGCTGGCCGGCGCTGACCTGGTAGGTGTCCACGTGGCCGTAGACCGCGGTGGTGCCGTCGTCGTTGAGGACGCGCACCCACTGGCCGTAGCCGGAAGCGGCGCCCGCGTCGAGCACGGTGCCGTCGGCGGCGGACTTGATGGGGGTGCCGATGGGGGCGGCGATGTCGATGCCGCCGTGGTGGCTGCCCCAGCGGGGGCCGAAGTCCGAGGTGAGCGTGCCCGAGACGGGCTGCACGGTGGCGGGCTTGGCCGGGTTGAGGTTGTTCAGCCAGCCCTGACCCGTGGCGAACTGGTCGACCAGGGCGTCGAGCTCCGGCGGCAGGGCGGGAGCGGCGGCATGCCCGTGGCCGTGTTCGTCGGCGGGGGCGGGCGCTCCGGGCAGCTGCGGGAGCTCGAAGCCCTCGGGCAGCAGACCCTGGGGCACCTCGAAGGGCAGCGTGCCGGTCTGAGCGGGGGCGGGGGCGGCACTGGCCGTGCCGGCGGTGAGCTGCGCGCCGACGGCGAAGAAGGCGCCGGTGGCGGCGGCGACGGTGGCGGCCTTCACGGGCGCCGACGGGCCGGCGGGCTCGACGCGGTGCCGGCCGCGGCCGGAGGACGCACCGGACAGGTCCATCTCGAAGGTGGTCGCCTCGTCGCCTGCCCGCTGGTGCCGTCCCACAGTTGCTACCTCATCCGTCGTCCGTTGCGCGCCGGGTGACCCCCGGCCGTTTCTGGCGACTCAAAGTAACAAAACGATATAGGCCAGCGCCAGCGTTACGTTTCGGACACCGTCGCGGTGGGTAGGGCGGCCGACGCCGCGGCGCCGTCGTCGGCTGTCGCGCTTCCCGCGCCCTCGTGAACAGCGGAAACCCGTCCTGCGGTGGGCACGACACGGCGGAAGCGTCCACCGGACCCCGACGCCGCGTCCCACTCCCGCACAACCGGCCGGAGCCGCCTCCGGTTATGTGATTGTGATCACAGCGGTTCGCCTGCCGCCTCAGCCGACATACGCGAGGGGCGCGTCGGGGACATAGTCGACGCACGAGAGCAACGGCGTCGGCGACGGGCTGAGGTAGCCGGTATCGAATGCCTGGATGCGCTGCTCGACGGTGCCGTGGGTGCGCTCCGGCCCCTTGTCCTCCCCCACCGCGGCGAACGCCCGCCCCAGTGATGCCAGGTCGGCCTGCTCGATCGTGACGCCGAGATCCCGTTCGGAGTACGCGACGAAGGCGCCCGATCCGCAGTCGGCCTGGTTCTCGTACGGGATTGCGCTGTTGGGTTCTGCCGGGTCGGGCTGCGGCAGCCCCAGCATCGTCTGGAAGTGATGCGTCACCTCATGGCTCAGCACCGCGGCAACGGCGATCTCCCCGTAGTCACTCACCAGTTCCCTCGCCGCCTTCTCGCCGATGTAGAGGCTGCGGTCGGCCGCGCAGTACATCAGCGAGTTCTCGTCGTAGGCGCAGCCGGGCGCCGCCTCCCCCGGCTTCCCGGCCGATACCGCGTAGTAGGCGTTCGGATGCGGCATGTCCGTATAGGTGGCGTCGATCCACGACTCGATCGACGGAAGGAAGCACTGCACATACGGTCCCATCATCTCCGTCGTGTACTGCCCGGTGGGCCCGGCGGCGAACGGACACTCCGCCGTGGGCGAAAGCTGTTGCAGTGCAGCCTCGTCCTCCGCGGCGGCCGGAGCGACGGCACCGAGGGCGGGCACCACGGCGACGACGGCCACGGCGGCGAGGCGGATCGTGCACGAAACGGAACGAGGCATGAGCACTCCCGGGGGACGAGGATTCGGCTTGCGGATCCACCCTCCGGCGTGCGGGGGTCTCGATCCAGGGCTCTTCGGGCTGCGCCCCGTCACCCCGAGGGGGACGTTTCCCACCCCCGGGATCACTGGCCGCACCTCCGCCGGGATGCGCCCGACTGCCGCCGCCGGGGTGCGCCCGACTGCCGCCGCCGGGGTGCGCCCGACTGCCGTCGCCGGGGTGCGCCCGACCGAATGTCACATGCGTTCGGCTGGATCGACGGCGTGTGACATTCGGTCGGGCGGAGTGGCCGGGCGGAGTGGGCGGGTACAACCGCTGCGCCCCAGGTCCGCGACCGTTTCACACCGGTACCCCGATCCCGGCTACACTCACACCGCGCATCGAATCGAACCGGTTCACCGCGCGCCGCCCTCGTAGCTCAGGGGATAGAGCACGGCTCTCCTAAAGCCGGTGTCGCAGGTTCGAATCCTGCCGGGGGCACACGGGAACGCCGGCCGAGTTCCGCTGCCGGCCCTGGATCAGTCGACCTTCGCTTCAGGGGCGACGTCGAGCCGCAGGTACGACCGGACGCCGAACAGGCGGTGCATCCTTCTCGATGCCGGTGTCAGATGCGGTTCCGCTTCCGCTGCGGGCACGATCACGGGAGCGACGACGTCGTAGCGCACGCCGGCCTGCTCGAGGGTGCAGCCCCCACCGGCCAGGACGTTGCGGCACCAGTCGACGTCGGTGCCGTAGGGCAGATGGACGAAGAACGACTGTCCGGCTCGTTCCGCCCAGACCGGGGTGACGTACGGCTTCCCGGATCGGCGGCCGACGTGGTGCACCGCGGTGACCGTCGCCCCTCTCCTCTTCAGGATCACCGGGTTGAGGACGGACTTGTTGTACCGGCGCACGGCAGTCAGGGCGGGCTTCCAACGCGAGCGCCACACGGCGACACGCACCACCGTGAAGGCTGTGTCGACGACGAGCACGGCGCCGTCGTACACCCGCTCGGCCAGTCGCCGGAGCACGGACCGGCCGGTCGCAGCTCCACCCTCGTCACTCACGGGGGATATCGGCCTTGCTCGCCGTGTCGGCCGAGCGGCCGTCGGCATCCGGTCCGTCCGCGGAGTTCGCCCACCGGAGGAACCTCGCTGCGAGGTCGGCACGTAGTTCAGCGAAGAGGTCGCCGTCCCGCGCGGGGTCCAGGTGCTCGACGGTGTCCAAGTGCGCCCGTACCGTCACGGATTCGTCGCCGCGAAGGCTGGCGATCCACCGCTCCACCGGGCCGGGCGGAGCGGGAACCGGACGGGGCACCACCACGTACTTCTCGAAGACCTTCCGAAACCGCTCCCAGCATTCCTGTTCCTGCTGCAGGAGGTACCACGGCCACTCGACGACCCGCCCCCGGAGGCACACCCTCGTCGAGGGGCCGTACTCGAGCGGATTCCACTGTGGCGGACGCGTGAACACCACCTGCAGGTCCACACAGCCCCGGTCGCTGCCGGGTGTACTCATCAGCGACAGGGTGTGCAGGTTCCGACCGTCCCCGGGACACCGGTACCGGATCGCCGGCGCACCCTGGCACGGCGCGTAGTAGCTTGCCGGCACGATCGCCGCGCCGTCGACGATCCAGCCGACGGACAGATCCTCGTGGCCGTGCTCGAAGGAGATCAGCACGGTTTCGGAGAAGTCGATCTGCCGGCCGACCCACACCCCGCGTCGGCAGAGCGACGGCGTCTTCGTGTAGTCCTCGGTCACGAGATGCCGCCCGGTTTCCGAGCGTTCCCGGGTCTTCTCGACGAGCGGGTAGGTCATTGCTCCCCCTCTCGGCTTACTCGACTCCACGGTAGACCGAAGAGCAGGCGGCGGAGCCGGTTTCCTGCTGCGGAGCGGACAGCTACCTGCTCAGTCCGATCGTCCGTGCGACTCGTACGCGGCCTGTTCCGCCGCCACGGCCTCGGCGACATGCGCTTCGGCGGCGGCGGCGTCCACCCCGAGACCGCCGAGAACGCCGCTGCCGTTCTCGTGGTCGAGCAGGGCGAGGAGGATGTGCTCGGTGCCGATGTAGTTGTGCCCGAGCCGCAGCGCCTGCCGGAAGGTCAGTTCCAGCACTTTCCGGGCGCGCGCGTCGTAGGGGATCAGGTCGGGCACATCCCCCGTCGCCGGCGGGAGCGTCGCCGCCACGGCGCGACGGACCGCGTCCGGCGACACATCCTGCGCGACGAGCGCGCGCATCGCGAGGGCTTCGGGTTCGCTCAGCAGACCGAGCACGAGATGCTCCGGGGCGATCTCGGCATTGCCGGCCGCCCGGGCCTCGTTCTGTGCCGCCACGACGACGTTCCGGGCACGTTCGGTGAATCGGCTGAAGCCTTGTTCGGAATCGAGATCGGCGGACCCCTTGGGCACGAAACGTTTCTGGGCCGCCTGCTTGGTGACGCCCATACTGCGGCCGATGTCGGTCCAGGACGCGCCGGAGCGACGGGCCCGGTCGACGAAGTGGCCGATCAGGTGGTCGGCGACCTTTCCGAGATGCTCGGCGGCGAGAACGGCGTCCGTCAGTTGTTCGAGGGCATCGGAGTGGACCTTCTCGATGGCGTCGATGAGGTCGTCCAGCCGCACGGGATTGCTCATGGGGATCGGATTCGTCATTCGTCAACCATAGGTTGACGGATGACGCTCGTCAACGCTCGGTTGACGACGATTCCGGCGTGCCTCCCACGTGCGCCGACTCCGGGTACCGTCGTCGCATGGACCCCGATGTCCGCACCGGCCCCGGCCGCCGCCGCGAGCCCCTCATCGCACCCAGCCTGGCCTCGGGCGACCTGGCGCGTCTCGCGGACGAGGCGCGGATCGTGGCCGGTGGATCCGACCGCGGAGCCGACTGGCTGCACATCGACGTGATGGACGGGCACTTCGTCCCCAACCTCACCTTCGGGCTGCCGGTCGTGCGGTCCCTCGCCCGGCACACGCCGCTGCCGCTCGACTGTCACCTGATGATCGAGGACCCCGACCGGTGGGCAGTCGACTACGCCGAGGCCGGCGCGTACAACGTCTCCGTGCACATCGAGGCGACCCGCGACCCGATCGCCCTCGCCGGTCGCCTGCGAGCCGCCGGCGCCCGTGCCGGTCTCGCGTTCGCACCGCAGACCCCGCTCGAACCGCACCTCGGCACGCTCGCGCACTTCGGCACGCTCCTGGTGATGAGCGTGCCGCCGGGTTTCAACGGTCAACGGTTCATTCCCGAGATGCTCCACAAGGTGCGCACGGCGCGACGCCTGGTCGACGCAGGTGAACTCGACCTGCTCATCGAGGTCGACGGAGGGGTGAACCTCGACACCATCGGGGCTGCGGCGACGGCCGGTGCCGACTGCTTCGTGGCCGGCACCGCCGTCTACGGCACGGACGACCCGGCCCGCGCCGTGCGCCTGCTGCGGGAGAAGGCCCGGACGGCGTACGGGAGACCGTGACACACGGGAGACCGTGACACACGGGAGACCGTGACACACGGGAGGCCGTGGCACACGGGAGGCAGCGACGAACGCGAAACGGGCGCCGAGAGACATCCCGGCGCCCGTCGTGACGGCTCAGCTGCCCAGCGCGTCGATCGCCGCCTGCAGCCGCCGCGCGGCCTCGTCGGCGACCGGCTGCAGCTCGGGGTCTTCGGCCACCTGCACCATCAACTGTGGATTCATGGCTTCGACGTGGACCGTGCCGGAGTCCTCCGGATCGCGCCGGACGACGACGTTGCACGGCAGCAGCAGCCCGATCTGCCGGTTGGCCGACACGGCCCGGTGCGCGAGCGGCGGGTTGCACGCCCCGAGAATGACGTACGGCTCCATGTCGACGTCGATCTTGGTCTTCAGGGTGGCCTGCATGTCGATCTCGGTGAGCACCCCGAAGCCTTGCTCCTTCAGTGCCGCACGAGTGCGCTCGACGACGTCGTCGAGCGGGGCGCGCAGCGTGGTGGCGAGGGCGAGTGTCATAGCGCTCCTTCGTGATTCGCTGATGTCAGGCGAGCGCGAGGAAGAGCTTCTCGAGTTCCTCCTCGGTCAGCTTGTCGACGCAGGTGTCGTCCTGCTCGTCGAGGACGCACTGCCGCAACCGGGTGGCGACGATCTTGAAGCCGGCCCGGTCCAGGGCACGCGAGACCGCGGCGAGCTGGGTGACCACCTCGCGGCACTCGCGCCCGCTCTCGATCATGGAGATGACCCCGGCGAGCTGGCCCTGCGCGCGACGCAGCCGGTTGAGAACCTGGGTGGTGGATTCTGCGGCATTCACGGTGTTAACTGTCATGGTCGGCCCCTTCATACTGAAGATGAACACATCATACCCCGTGGGGTATTCCCGCGCCCACCTTCCGACTCGATGCCGCCTCCCGGATCACGGGCCGCTCGATCCGGCGTCGCCTTCAGCGGCGACCGCCCCTGACCACCCGCTCCCCGGCCCGTTCCCAGGCGATCATGCCGCCACGCAGCGAGGCCACGGGCGCCTGCGCCTCCGGGGCGAACATCCGCGCGGCGCTGGCCGACCGCATGCCGGAGTGACAGACGAACACCACCGGCCGGTTGCGGACGATCCGCGCCGCGCGCGTGGGGACCTGGGACAGCTCGCAGTGCTGTGCGACGGGCGCGTGCCCGGACCGGTACTCGGCGGCGGACCGCACGTCGACGAGGACCGCCCCGGCCTCGAGCAGCTCGCGTGCGCGACGGACGTCGACCGTCTCGTAGGGTTTGGCGAAGCGCGCCTTGACCTTCTCGAGCAGGCTCATCGGGTGCCACCCTGCTCGACCGGGTGACCGGCCCGCAGCCAGCCCTTGGTGCCGCCGGCGACCGAGACCGCAGGCCGCCCGGACGCGGACACGATGTCCGCCCCGCGCAGGCTGCGATTACCGGAGGCGCAGACGACGTAGACGAGGTCGGCTCCCGGGATCTCGGCGAGTCGGGACCCGAGTTCGCCGAGCGGAATCCACTGGGCGCCGGGCACGTGCGCCTGCTCGTACTCGTAGTCCTCGCGCACGTCCACCACGGTCGCGCCGGACTTCCACGCGTCGGCGAATGCGGTGATGTCGATTTCCCTCATGTCCACTCCTCGGCCCACACCGGTGGGCATCGTGCCGTCGTTCGAGGTTCATACCCCGAGGGGTACTACATACCCTAGGGGGTATATGCAGATCTGTCCACCGTCCCCGCCCGGGCGACGGCCGCCCGGGTCCGGCGCCGCGACCGTTCCGGTAGCGTCCGAGACGATCCCCGACCCGATGCACCTGGGAGGAATCGCCGATGAGCGAGGGACCCGTGGCGCCGCAGCCCGGCGCGGGCCGTGCCCGTCAGAACGTCATCTACCGGGCCGGAGTGCTCGGGCGTACTCCCCCGGTGCCGACCGACTTCGCCGGGCTGGAACGTCTGGCGCGACGGAAGACGAGCCGCCGCGGCTGGGCCTACATCGCCGGGGGCGCCGGTGAAGGCGCGACGATGCGCGCCAACCGGGAGGCGTTCGACCGCTGGAAGATCGTCCCCCGCGTCCTGCGCGACGTCTCCCACCGCGACCTGAGCGTCGAACTGTTCGGCCGCACCCTGCCCGCCCCGGTCCTGCTGGCGCCGGTCGGCGCCGCCGAACTCGCGCATCCCGACGCCGACGTCGCGATCGGTGGCGCGGCGGCCGAACTCGGTGTGCCCTACATCCTCTCCAACCAGGGCTGCGCGCCGATGGAGGCCACCGCGGCGGCGATGGGAGATGCCCCACGCTGGTTCCAGTTGTACTGGAGCAGCGACGACGACCTCGTCGACAGCCTGCTCGCCCGCGCGAAGGCGATCGGCGCGGACGCCGTGGTCGTCACGTTGGACACCACCCTGCTGGGCTGGCGGCCGCAGGATCTCAACCTCGGTTCCCTGCCGTTCGCCCGCGGCGAGGGGATCGCCCAGTACACCTCGGACCCGACGTTCGTGCGCATCGTCCGCGACCGCATCGCGGCGGCCGCCGGTGCCCGTCCCGAGGTGGAGGTGACCCTCGGCGCGATCAGGTCACTGCTCTCGATGAGCCGGCGCTACCCCGGCCGCCTCCTCGACAACCTCCGCTCCCCCGAACCCCGGGCCGCGGTCGAGACGTTCCTCGACATCTACTCGCGACCCTCCCTGACGTGGACGGAGATCGAGTCGCTGCGCGAACGCACCGATCTCCCCGTGCTGCTCAAGGGCATCCTCCATCCGGACGACGCCCGCCGTGCCCTCGACGCCGGGGCCGACGGCATCATCGTCTCCAACCACGGCGGCCGCCAGGTCGACGGCGCGATCGCCGCCCTCGATGCCCTGGTCGGCATCGTCCCCGCCGTCGACAGCCGGGTGCCGGTACTGCTCGACAGCGGAATCCGCACCGGATCGGATGTGTTCAAGGCGCTCGCGCTCGGCGCCGACGCGGTCACCGTCGGCCGCCCCCACCTGTACGGCCTGGCCGTCGGCGGCCGGGACGGAGCCCGCGACGCCGTCGCGAACATCATTGCCGAGTTCGACCTGACGCTCGGGCTCAGCGGGCTGACGTCGGTGAAGGAGATCACCGCGGACGCGGTGACCCGCACGTGACCGGTGCACACCGGATGCCGATCTTCGACGCCCACTTCCACATCGTCGATCCCCGCTTCCCGGTGATCCCGAACCAGGGATACGTGCCCCCGCCGTTCACGGTGACCGACTATCTCGAGCGGGTCCGCGGGCTCGGCGTCACCGGTGGCGTCGTCGTGTCCGGCTCCTTCCACGGCTTCGACCAGAGCTACCTGCTGGACGCCCTCGCGCTGCTCGGACCCGGCTTCGTGGGAGTCACCCAGCTGCCGGCGACCGTGACCGACGACGAGATCACGCGGCTGAACGACGCCGGGGTGCGGGGCATCCGGTTCAACCTGCGCCGCGGCGGTTCGGAATCCGCCGACCACCTCGGCACGCTCGCCCGCCGGGTGCACGACGTCGCCGGCTGGCACACCGAGTTGTACGTCGACGCGCGCACACTGCCCACCCTGACCGGGACGATCGCCGCCCTCCCCGCGGTCAGCATCGACCACCTGGGCCTGTCCGCCGCCGGACTTCCCCACCTGGCGGCACTCGTCGACCGCGGGGTCCGGGTCAAGGCGACCGGTTTCGGCCGAGTCGACTTCGACGTCGCCCCCGTGCTGCGCGCCGTGGCCGACCGGAATCCCCACGCCCTGATGTTCGGCACCGATCTACCGTCCACCCGGGCCCCGCGGCCGTTCCTCGACGCGGACGTCGAGATCGTCACCGACACCCTGGGCCCGGAACTCGCCGCGCGGGCACTCCACGACAATGCCGCGCAGTTCTACCGCGTGCGTTGACATCCCCGGCAACCAAGATCTGCGAAACGTCGTCTGCTCCGCCGTCCGCGATCTACACTCGGGGGCGTCATTCGGTGCGCGGGGCGCGCCGCCGGCGGGGCGCGGCGGTCGGCACCCGGACGTGACATTCCGATCCCAGGAGCATCAGCATGAGCGCCGCCCGAACCACCCGAGCAATCCTCGCCACCGCCGCGCCGATCGCGGCCGCCGTCCTGTTCGCCGGCAGCGCCGGCGCCGCACCGCCCCAATCCCTCGGCACGGCACTGACCTTCGGATGCCTCAACCAGGGCAGCCTGGCCTCGATCACGGCGGTCACCGCGCAGGCCGGACCGGAGGCGAATCCCGGGATCCCACCCGGGCACGTACTGTTCTCCACCGCACCGGGACTGGGTCCCATGCCTGCCGCCGGGCAGGTGTCGGTCGCGTGGCTCAATCAGAGCACCGGCCAGGCGGGGATCGTCGACCTCGAGGGGACGTACCCGAACCTGGCGAAGGTGGTGAGCACCGGTCCGGGCACCGTGCTCACCACCGTGTTCGGTTCGGTGAACCTGAGCAGCGGCCCGATCTGCAATTCGACACCGGCCGTGGGGACGGTGACCGTCGGCTGACTTCGTCGGAATTCAGCGCGGGCTGTACATGATCAGCGCCACGCCGAGCAGACAGACGAGCGCTCCGGCCACGTCCCACCGGTCGGGGCGGAAGCCGTCGACGATCATCGCCCACCCGAGGGATCCGGCGACGAACACTCCGCCGTAGGCGGCCAGGATGCGGCCGAAGTTCGCATCCGGCTGCAGCGTTGCCACCATCCCGTACGCGCCGAGCGCGATCACCCCGGCCCCGACCCAGATCCAGCCGCGCTGTTCCCGGATCCCCTGCCACACGAGCCAGGCGCCGCCGATCTCGAACAGCGCCGCCACGGCGAACAGGGCGAGGGACTTCGCGATACTCACGCGAAGCACCCTACGGCGTTGCACGGCTCCAGTGCGGGGTGCCCGCACCGGAGCCGGCCCGGAACATGGTCAGGTTCGGCTCACCGCGCGCGGGCGCGGTACCAGCCGGGGCACGCGGGCGCTGTAGTCGCGGTACCGGTCGCCGAACGTCTCGGTCAGATCGTGTTCCTCGAACCGCAGTGCGACGAGGATGTATCCGGTGGTGACGGCGGCGAACAGCAGGTGCCCCACGCTCATCGTCGGCGCCACCCAGAACGCGATCAGGAAACCCAGATACAGCGGATGGCGCACCACCCGGTACAGCATCGGGGTGCGGAACTCGGCTTCGGCCGGCGACTTCCCGGCGAAGTTCCGCAGCACCTGGCGCAGGCCGAACAGGTCGGAGTGGTCGATCGCGAACGTCGATGCGAGCACGAGACCCCATCCGGCGAACGACACCGCGTACAGGGCCACGCGCACCGGGGTCGCGTCCACGTCCCAGACCTCCTGTGGCAGCGGACGCCACTGCCACATCACCAGCGCGAGGGCGGCGGTGGCGAACAGTACGAACGTGGAGCGTTCGATCGGTTGCGGGACGATGCGGGTCCACCGGCGCTTGAACCACGGCCGGGCCATCACCGAATGCTGAACGGCGAACACGGACAACAGGGCCAGGTTCACCATCACGGCCACGACGACGGGCGTCTGCGGCCCCTCGTCGATGGTGCGGGGCACCACGAGACCTTCGACCCACCCGATCGAGTACAGGAACACCGCGAAGAACACGGCGTAGGCGACCGCGCCGTACGCGGTCATCAGGGTACGGCTCAGGCCACCCCTGTCGGTCGTCTGCAACATCGTGAACCTTCCTCCTCCGGGCGCGGCGCCCGTGCCACAGTCGGCGGATGTGCCGTGTGACCACGGTGCGCCGACGCGGCGGAGGAGGACAGGCACCCCGGGGTGAGTTTTCCGGCACCCCGGCGGTCGTCCACCGCCCGGACTTGCTCGCACTTTCGGTATCTGCCCACGCCGTGGCCTGGGCGAATTCCGAAGATGCGAGCGAGTTCTTCCCCGTGCGGGCGCGCCGGAGCCTGTGCGCGAGACGCTCTGCCGCGCAGGGTGTCCGGACGGCGTGCCGCAGGCCCGCTGCGATGGCTACCAGTACCGGTGCCGCTTTCCGTCGGTGTCGGCGACGAAGACGATCGCGTCGGCGCCGTCCAGGTCGGCCGGGCCCAGCGGGATGTGGCCGGGCACGATCGGTGGGCCCGGGACGATCGACGGGTCGAGCGCGGCGCGCAGAGCCGGCGCCGGGAACAGGGCGCGTCGGGTCGTCGCCTCGGTCAGCACACGCTGAAGGGTGCCCGGCTCGCTGTGCGGGGCGGCGTCGGTCGCCACGACGAGGTAGCGCTCGCCGAGGGCGAGCCCGACGTGCGCGCCGGCGCTTCCCCACTGCGCCCCGTCCTCGCCGGCCTGCATGCGGGACTGCGCGCGTTGCAGGTGCACGTTGTGCGCGAACACCAGGACGGGTCCGCGTCGCCGCTCCTGCGCGACGATCGCGAGCAGGTTCTCGGCCATCATCTCGGCGCGCACGCCGAGCAGGGTGGCGATGCGGTCGGGGGCGGGATGGGCCATGGCCGCGTGGTAGCGCAACAGGCCCCGGGCGGTGCGCGCGTGCGCGACGGCCCGGTCGTAACCGGCCGGGTCGGCGGCACGCAGGGCCGGTGCCGCGCGCCGCAGCGCGCCGGCGATGTCGTCGGCGACAACGCGCAGAGCGCGGGCACGATCGGAATCGCCGACGGACGCCGCCGGGTCGAACATGGCCGCCTGGTCGGTCCAGTCCGCGTCCTCGCCGAGGAGGGCGTCGAGGTCGTGGACCGATCGGGGGCGCAGCGCCGCGGGCAGGTAGTCCCCGGCCCGGACCAGGGTGTGTCGCGGGCTCGGTGCACCGGAGTACTCCACCGGCGCATCGAAGCCGTGGAAGCGAACCCGATCCTGCGGCGCGCACCCGGCGTTGTGCGCGCGGAGCCACTCCACGAGTTCCCGGTTTCCCGGCACGGCGCCGAACCCGTGGCTGAATCCGGTCGCGAGCACCGTGTCGATCTCTCCTGGCGCCCCGGCCGCGTAGTCGTCGACGACGGAGGCGGCGAAGAAGTCGGTCTCCAGAACGATCGACCGGAACCCCCGTTCGACGAGGTGAGCGAGCAGTTCGTTACGCAGCAGCGGGAACGCCTCGATCCCGTGGGTCGGCTCACCGAGGGCCAACAGGACCGGCGGCTCGCTCCGCGCGGCGAGCAGGTCGTCGAGGGCACGGTCCACGCCGGCCGGGTCGTCGAGCGGACGGCCGATCCCGCGCAGTGATACGGCAGATGACATGACACTCCTTTACGGAAGGAACTGCCCTCGACGCTATCGTTGAAGAATCGAGTGAAGCTTCTGCGAACTCGACCTGCGATCGGCAGATCGAACCTTCAAACCGGAGGTGCGCGGTGCGACCCGTCGACCTGGCCCGGCAACACGGGTTGTCCGCACAGGCGATCCGCAACTACGACGACGCGGGAGTCTTCCCCCCGACCGAGCGCAGCGAGGCCGGCTACCGGCGCTACACGCCCCTGCATGCACAGGCGCTGCGCACCTTCCTCGCGTTGCGCGGGGGCCACGGACACCGGCCGGCGACGGAGATCATGCACGCGACCAATCGCGGCGACACCGAATCCGCCTACCGGCTCGTCGATGCCGCGCACGCCGCGCTGCTCGCCGAACGTGACACCCGCATCGAGGTGGCGACCGCTCTGGACGCCCTGGCCACCGCGACATCGACCCCCGTGCGCGGTCGACCGCTGACGGTGGGTGAGCTCGCGCGCCGGCTCCGCGTGCACCCGGCCACGTTGCGCACCTGGGAATCCCACGGCATTCTGCGGCCCGACCGCGACCGGGCCACGGGCTACCGCGAATACGGGCCGGAGTGCGTGCGCGATGCCGAGATCGCACGGCAGCTGCGGCGGGGCGGCTATCCGCTGACCCAGGTCGCCCGGTTCGTCGACTCCCTGCGCACGGCAGACGGCGCCGCCGCGTCGACGGCTTTTCTCGACGCCTGGCAGGACCGGCTGACCACGCGCAGCCGCGCTCTTCTCGCCGGCGCGGCCCAGCTCGACACCTACCTCACGATGCTCGAGCGGGCACGGCAGACGTAGCCGACGACCCCGCGCGGCCACGGATCCGGTTTCTACTGCGCGGGCCTCTTCACGTCCTGGGGGTCGATGTCGTCGCGCAGCCCGCGCCAGCTCGGATGCCAGAGCTTGCCGGCGTCGGTCCATTCCCGGAACCGCACCTCCCCCACCAGTTTCGGGGTCACCCACACAGCGTCCCGCGCGTCCTCGCGCGGAACGTCACCGGCGAAGGGGGTGGTGCGGCGCCGCAGACCGGCCAGGGCGACCGACAGATCGGCGAGCTCGGGTTCGTCGAAGCCGGTGCCGACACGGCCGACGTACTCCAGCCCGGCCTCGCCGTGCACGCCGACCAGCAGCGAGCCGAAGGTGCCGGCACGAGCCCCCTTCCCGAGGCGCCAGCCACCGATGACGACGTCCTGAGTGAGCCAGTTCTTCGACTTCACCCAGTCGGGGCTGCGCCGGCCCGGCACGTACACCGAGTTCCGCCGCTTGGCCACCACACCTTCCCAGCCGCGCCGGGTGCTCTCCTCGAGCGCCTCGGATCCGTTGCCGCGCAGCAAGTCCGGCACGACCAGCCCGTCGGTCGCGGCCGCGAGCGCGTCGAGCACGCGTCGCCGGTCGGCGTAGGGCTTGCGGTACAGGGTCACCCCGTCGAGGTAGAGGACGTCGAACACGAAGTACTGCGGGGTGCCGCCGGTCCGCAGCAACGGAAAGCTCGTGACTCCGCCGGGGTCGCACGCGACCACCTCCCCGTCGAGGACGACGTCGTGTCCGTCGAGGACGCGGGTGAGGTCGGCGAGGGCGGGGTAGTCGCCGGTGATGTCGCGGCCGGAGCGCGAATGCAGCCGCAGCTGCCCGTTCTCGATCTCGGCCACGGCGCGGTAGCCGTCCCACTTCCCTTCGAAGGCCCATTCGTCGGCGTCGAGACCGGTCACCTCACCCGGTGTCGCGAGCATGGGCTCGAGGTCGCGCGGAAATCCCGAGGGCGGACCCGCCTGTCCGCCCTGGTCTTTCATGCGGTGGGCGAGCCACTGGTTGCCCGCCGTGCGGATCAGCGCGTACCGGCCCCGCACCCGCGCGCCGTGCAGGCGCACGATCACCTCGTCGTCGCGCCACTTCTCGGTCTCGTAGCTGCCGGTGTCCCAGATCGTCATGCTGCCGGCGCCGTACTCCCCCTTGGGGATGACGCCGTGGAAGGTGAGGTACTCGAGCGGATGATCCTCGGTGCGCACCGCGAGGTTGTTGCGGCCCGGGTCGTCCGGCAGGTTCTTCGGTACCGCCCACGACGCGAGCACCCCGTCGCGTTCGAGCCTCAGGTCGTAGTGCAGCCGGCGGGCATGGTGTTCCTGGATGACGAAGGCGTTGCCCGGCCCGGAACCCACGGCGGCGGGAACGGGTTCGGGCGTGCGGGACGGGTCGCGTTTGCCCCGGTACTCGGTCAGGGCGTCGGGCTCGGGCCGCGGCGGGTCGAGGTCGGCGAGCGGGTCGGGAGCGGTGTCCAGTCGCGCGAGCACCTCGTCGAACCGCAACTGGCGCAGCCCGGGATCGTCGAGTTCGTCCCAGGTGCGGGGCGCGGCGACCCACGGTTGCTCGCGGCCGCGCAGGGAATACGGGGCGATGGTCGTCTTGGCCTGGTTGTTCTGGCTCCAGTCGAGGAACACCCGCCCGCCGCGTGCGGCCTTGGCCATCGTCGCGGTGACCAGGTCCGGATGCAGAGTCTCGAGGTTGATCGCCACCTGCTTCGCCACGGCCGACGCCCCACCCGGGGCGAGTTCGCGGTCGAGCGGAACATACAGGTGTATCCCCTTGCTGCCGCTGGTGACCGGGTAGGCCGGCCAGCCCAGCCCGCCGACCATGTCGCGCACCAGCCGGGCCACCTCGGCGCACTGGACCAGGGTGACCCCCTCCCCGGGGTCGAGGTCGAACACGATCCGCGTCGCAGGGCCCGGAACGGAACCCGCGAACCGCCACTGCGGCACGTGCAATTCGAGTGCCGCCTGCTGCCCGAGCCAGGCCAGCGCCGCGACGGAGTCGAAGACCGGATAGGTGACCGAACGCTGCTTGTGGTGAACCGTCTTACGGGTGAGCCACTTCGGCGCGTGGGAGGCGACGTTCTTCTCGAAGAACGACTCGCCGCCGACACCTTCGGGCCAGCGCTTGCGGGTGCCGGGCCGGCCCGCGACGTGCGGCAGCATCACCGGGGCCACGGCCACGTAGTAGTCGACCACGTCGGCCTTCGTGGTGCCCGTCTCCGGGTAGAGCACCTTGTCGAGGTTCGTCAGGTTCAGACGACGGCCTTCGAACGTGCGGGTCGTCATCGCCTCATTGTGCCGAGCGCGGCCGGCGAGCGTGCAGTTCTCGCGCCGGCCTCCGCGTGTCGCCCGCGAAAAGTGCATCCTCGGCGCAGCTCATGGGCGGCTCAGCCGTACAGTTCGGCGAATCGGCGCAGTGAGGCTTCGATGTCGCCGTGCAGGGCCCGCGCGACACCCGAGCCGATCGGCCCGAACAGCGGCGCCCCGCCCAGGTCGATGTTCAGGCTGAGCACGGAACCGACCCCGACGGCCCGGACCGTCATCCGCAACTTGAAGCGGGTGCCGCCCTTGCCGGAACCGTGCAGGACGAGGTGGTGCGGCGAGTCGATCTCGCGGACGGTCCACGCGACCCGGTTGCGCATCCCCTTCACCGACACGACCGACTCTGCGGTGGTGCCGACGACGAGTTCGCTCGGCAGGTCGCTGCGCCACCCGTCGTGGATGGTCAGCCACTCGTCGAATCCGTGCAGGTCCGACGCGCGCACCCAGGTGAGGTGCGGTTCGAGCGGAAGGTCGGTCGATACCTCGAGTTTGGCCATGCCCGGCAGCGTAGACGCCGAAGCGCGGGCCCGGGGTGATCGACCCCGAACCCGCGCTCCGTGGGTGTTGCCTAGTGGGCGACAGCCTTTTCGACACCGACACCGGTGAGGGAACGGACCTCCATCTCGGCCTGCTTGGCCGGATCCTCCAGCTTGCGGCGCCCGATGAAGGTGCCGACGATGCCGAGGACGAAGGCCAGCGGGATCGACACGATGCCGGGGTTGGCGAGCGGGAAGAGGGCGAAGTCCGCGTCCGGGAACATCGAGGACGGCTTGCCGGAGACCGCCGGGGAGAGGGCGATGAGCAGCAGGCAGCTGATCAGGCCGCCGTAGATGCTGAACAGGGCGCCGGTGGTGTTGAACTTCTTCCAGAACAGCGAGTACAGCAGCGTCGGCAGGTTGGCGGACGCGGCGACCGCGAAGGCCAGGGCCACGAGGAAGGCGATGTTCTGGCCCATCGCGAGGATGCCCAGCACGATCGAGACCAATCCGATCACCACGACGGTGATGCGGGAGACCCGCACCTGGTCCTCCTCGGAGGCGTTGCCGCGCTTGATCACGCTGGCGTAGATGTCGTGGGCGAAGGACGCGGACGCGGTGATCGCGAGGCCGGCGACGACCGCAAGGATCGTGGCGAACGCGACGGCGGAGATGATGCCGAGGAAGATGGTGCCGCCGAGTTCGAAGGCGAGCAGCGGCGCGGCCGAATTCTCCTTGCCGGGGGCGCCGAGGATGACGTCCGGTCCGACCAGCTTGGCGGCGCCGTAGCCGAGCACCAGGGTGAACAGGTAGAACCCGCCGATGAGGGCGATGGCCCAGGTCACCGAGCGACGTGCTTCCTTGGCCGTGGGCACGGTGTAGAAGCGCATCAGCACGTGCGGCAGGCCGGCGGTGCCGAGCACCAGGGCGATGCCGAGCGAGACGAAGTCGAGACGGGTCATGTCGCTGATGCCGTACTTGGCGCCCGGAGCGAGCACGTCGCGACCGGCGACGGCCTCGTTGGTGGAGCTGTTGACCATGGCCTGCGCGTCGGCCAGCAGCTGCGAGAAGTTGCCGCGGACAGCCAGCAGGACGAGCACGAACATGATGCCGGCGCCGGCGACGAGCAGCACGGCCTTGACCATCTGCACGTAGGTGGTGCCCTTCATGCCGCCGACGAGCACGTACACGATCATCAGGACGCCGACCACGGCGACGACGATGCCCTGGCCGAGCTGGCCGTCGATGTTGAGCAGCAGCGCGACGAGGCCACCGGCACCGGCCATCTGGGCGAGCAGGTAGAACAGCGACACCGCGAGGGTGGACAGCGCGGCGGCCATGCGCACGGGCCGCTGCTTGAGCCGGAAGCTCAGCACGTCGGCCATGGTGAACCGACCGGTGTTGCGGAGCAGTTCGGCGACGAGCAGCAGGGCGACGAGCCAGGCGACGAGGAAGCCGATGGAGTACAGGAAGCCGTCGTACCCGTAGACCGCGATGGCGCCGGCGATGCCGAGGAACGACGCCGCCGACAGGTAGTCGCCGGCGATCGCGAAGCCGTTCTGCGGGCCCGAGAACTGCCCGCCGCCGGTGTAGAAGTCGGAGGCCTTCTTGGTCGAGCGGCTGGCCCGGATGACCAGGCTCATCGTCACGACGACGAACGCGACGAAGATCGCGATGTTGAACAGCGGGTTGCCGACGTCGGTGGCACCCTGAGCCAGAACTGTCACATGCGCGAGCGCATTCGTTGTCACTGGGCCGGTCCTTCCAGCTCTTCGCGGATCGCGGCGGACCGCGGATCCAGGTCACGATTGGCGAACCGCACGTAGAGCGCGGTGATGACGAACGTCGAGACGAACTGGCCGAGTCCGAGGATCAGGCCGAGGTTGATGTTGCCGAGCACCTTGGTCGCCATGAAGTCGGCGGCGTAGGTGGCCAGCAGGACGTACACGAAGTACCAGGTGAGGAAGAGCCCCGTCATCGGGAAGACGAACCGCCGGAGCCGGCGGCGCAAGTCCTGGAACTCCGGACTCGCCTGCATGTCGACGAAGTCCTGCGCATCGGGCGTGCGGCGTTCGAGCGCCCCGCCCTTGCCGAGGTGAGCTGTGGTCACTGCCGACTCCTTGGTCGTGGCTTCAGGGATCGCCCCTGTGAGGCGTACTACCAGTAGACCGTAGTGAGACCGGAGTCACACGAAAAGAAGGTGGCACCGGTCACACGGTGAGCTGTCGCCCGGTGCGGCGAACGGTCTGCCGGGCGCGACGAGTGGCAGCTCAGTGCTCCCCACGCGGGGACGGCTGGCCCGGTCCGCGGGGCTCTGCGGGAACGCCGGTGTCCTCGAACGCCCCGAGTTCCCGGTCCCGGCCCATCCCGAGCCGCTCGGGCACGTGCATGCGGGAGAAGACCCGCCCGACGTCCGCCGGGACGCGAGCGCGGGTGGCGAGGCTGACCACGATCATGGTGGCGAACGCGAGCGGCACACTCACGGCGGCCGGGTAGCCGACGACGGCGGCGACCCAGCCGCCACCGGCCTCGGGATCGATCCGCACCAGCACGACGACCAGGGCCGCGCCCCCGGCCACGACCGCGCCGGTCACCATGCCGGCGGCCGCGCCGACCGCGGTCAGCCCACGCCACCAGATGCCGAGCATCAGCAGCGGGCACAGCGTGGAGGCGGCCACCGCGAACACCAGGCCCACGGCCCGCGACAGGTCCAGCGACGTCACCGCCAGCGACAGGCCGAGGGGCACCAGGCCCGCGAGGACGGCCGCGATCCGGAAGTCGCGCACGCGTCCGCGCAGCACGTCGGTGGACAGCACACCGGCGACGCTGACCAGCAACCCCGAGGACGTGGACAGGAACGCCGCGATCGCCCCCGCGGCGACGAGCGCGGCGAGCAGCTGGCCACCCAGTCCGGAGAGCACCGACCCCGGCAGCAGCAGCACGGCCGCATCGGAGCGGCCCGTGATGAGCAGTTGCGGCACGTACAGGCGTGCGAACACCCCGAGCAGCGTCGGGAACAGATAGAACACGCCGAGCAGGGCGATCACCGCGAGCGACGTCATGCGGGCCGCTCGCCCGTCCGGGTTGGTGTAGAAGCGCACCAGCACGTGCGGCAAGCCCATCGTGCCGAGGAAGGTGGCGAGGATCAGCGAATACACCTGGAACATGGGGTGGGCGCCCCCGATCCCACCGCCGGGAGCGACCCAGTCGTCGTTGGTGGCGGGTGCCCCGGCCACCACCGGCACGGCCGCGCCGGGCTCGAGCACCAGCGCCGTGCCGGCGGCCACCTCGTGCTCACCGGGCGCGAGCAGCACGGTGCCGTCCACGGTCCGTCCGTCGACCCGTCCGGTCGCCGTGACCGCGAGGGGCTCGCCGACCTGGACGACGACATCGGTGGTGACGTCGACGGTGGTGCGCTCGGTGACCGTCGGGGGCGCCGGCCGGCCGACGGCGCGGTCGTCGTCGAAGAAGTGGACGACGAGCACGAGGGCGGGCACCGCGACGGCGGTGAGCTTGAGCCAGTACTGGAACGCCTGGACGAAGGTGATCGAGCGCATGCCGCCGCCGACGACGTTGCCGACGACGATGACGGCGACCGCGACGACGCCGACCCAGTCGGGAACCCCGAGCAGGATGTTCAGCGTCAGTCCCGCGCCTTGGAACTGGGGGACGAGGTAGAGCACGCAGACGACGGCGACGATCACCATCGACAGGGTGCGCAGCCATCGCGCACCGAGCCGGAACTCCGCGAAGTCCGGCACGGTGTAGGCGCCGGACCGGCGCAGCGGGGCGGCGACGAACAGCAGCAGACCCAGGTAGCCCGCGGTGAAGCCCACCGGGTACCACAGGGCGTCGGCGCCGTACTTGGCGATGAGTCCGGCTACGCCGAGAAAGGAGGCAGCGGAAAGGTATTCACCGGAGATCGCGGCGGCGTTCCAGCGGGGTCCGACGCTGCGGGAGGCGATGAGGAAGTCGGAGGTGGTGCGGGCCAGCCGGACTCCGTAGATGCCGATCGCGACGGTGGCGGCGGCGGCGAAGACGAGACCGACGACGGTGGCGACGGGGATCGAACCGGTGTCCATGGGCCGCTCAGTCGTCGACCAGGTCGGTGAAGTCCTGCTCGTTGCGTTCGGCCAGGCGGACGTAGAGCCGGCCGATGCCGAGCAGCAGCGGGTACCCGACGAAGCCGAGCAGCAGCCACGGCAACCGGATGCCGAGCACGGTCACGTCCGTCAGGTGCGGCACGAAGTGGAACAGCACGGGCAGGGCGCACAGCAGGCACACCGCGACGAGCGCGAGCCGCGTGGCGAGGCCGAGCTGGGCGCGGACCAGGCCGCGCACCATCGCCTCCCCGACCTCGGTCTGTTCCTGGACCTCCACGCGGGTGCGCACCATGCGGGCACCGCGGCGCTGGGCGAGCACCACCCGTTCCCGCGGCGGCGGGCCGCCCGAACCACGCGGCGGCGGGCCGCCCGAACCGCTCCCCGAGCTGCGCGACGGTGAGCCGCCGGACGGACTCATCTGCTCGTCCAGGTCTGCATCGGGCCGCGGATCAGGCGGTCCTTGAGTTCGCGGGTGTGACGACGGCTCACCGGCAGTTCGACGGCCGGCTTGCCCTCCTCGGCGCGCAGGCACACCACGAGGCCGGAACCGACGCTGCGGATGCCGGTCACCAGGGGCAACGCCACCAGATAGGAGCGGTGCACCCGCAGGAACCCGGCGTCGGCCCAGCGGCTCTCGAGCGTGGAGATGGGGATGCGCACGAGGTGGGAGCCGGTGCCGGTGTGCAGGCGTGCGTAGTCGCCGTCGGCCTCGACCCACTGCACGGACGACCGCGGCACCAGCGTGGTCACGCCGCCGAGTTCGACGGGGATCACCTCGTCCGAGGCCGCGGCACCCGCGGCAGCGGATTCGGTTTCGCGGGTGCGGCGGCGCTCGGCGATGCGGCGCACCGCCTCGGCGAGCCGCTCCTCGCGCAGGGGTTTGAGGAGGTAGTCGACGGCCCCGAGGTCGAACGCCGCCACCGCCCGGTCGTCGTGCGCGGTCACGAACACGACGGCGGGCGGGTTCGCGAAGTTGCGCAGGATGCCGGCGAGCTCGAGGCCGTCGAGGCCGGGCATGTTGATGTCGAGGAACACCGCGTCGATTCCGCCGTCGCGCAGCAGCCGCAGGGCGGTGGTCGCCTCGCCCGCGGTGTGGACGTGGCCGATCTCCTCGCGCCGCCGCAGCAGGTACGCGAGTTCGTCGAGGGCCGGCGGTTCGTCGTCGACGGCCAGCACGGTGAGGGTGTCGGTGGTCTCGTTCACAGCCGGTCCATCGTGCCATGCCGGACCGTCCGAGCGGAGCGGACCGGGCCACTCGCGCCCAGGGTGACCGGGTAGCGGAAGGGTCGCGTCATGCCCGGATCCCGGGACGGAACTTCGGTACCCGCATGCTGACCTTCGTCCCGGCCCCGGGGGCAGTCTCGACGACGAGGCCGTAGTCGTTGCCGAACGCCGCGCGCAGGCGGTCGTCGACGTTGGCGAGTCCCACGTGCGCCGCCTCCTTGGCGCTGGTGCGACCTTGTCCCTCGGCGACGGCGTCGAGGTCGCCTGAGCGCAGGAGTTCGGGGTCCATTCCGACGCCGTCGTCCTCGACGCTGATGACGCAGTCGGTGCCCTCGTCCGCGGCGACGATGCTGATGGTGCCGGTGCGGGTGCTCTTGCCGGCGATGCCGTGCCGCACCGCGTTCTCGACGAGGGGTTGCAGGGCGAGGAACGGCAGCACCACGTTGAGGACCTCCGGCGCGACCTGCAGCCGCACCTCGAGGGCATTGCCGAAGCGGGCCCGTTCGAGCGTGAGGTAGCGGTCGATGTTGCGCAGTTCGTCGGCGAGCAGGGTGTACTCCCCGGCTGCCCGGAAGGAGTACCGGGTGAAGTCGGCGAATTCGAGGAGCAGTTCGCGGGCGCGTTCGGGGTCGGTGCGCACGAAGGACGCGACGGTGCCGAGGGCGTTGTAGATGAAGTGCGGGCTGATCTGCGCGCGCAGGGCCCGTACCTCGGCGCGGTCGAGACGGGCGCGGGAGGCGTCGAGTTCGGCGAGTTCGATCTGGCTGCAGGCGTAGCGGGCGACTTCGGTCAGCACGCCGAGCAGGGCCGGTCCGGGTTCGGTGGTTGTGACGACGCCGAGCGCGCCGACGACGCCGACACCGTCGATGACGAGCGGCTGCACGATCACGGCCCGTGCCGCCTGATCGTCGGCGCCGCGCACGAGGTCGCCGTGACCGACGAGGACGCGCCGATCCTCGGCGACGGCGCGGTGGGCGGCGGCGAGCAACTGCTCGGACAGCCCCTCGAAGGGACCGCTCCACGCCAGGCAGGTGCCGTCCGCGTCGACGAGCGCGACGGAGGGTGTGCCGGTGAGGGAGCGCAGGTGCGGGGCGGCCTCCTGCGCGGACGTCGCGTCGAGGCCCCGCCGCAGCGGCCGGGCGGCGAGCGATGCGGTGTGCAGGGTGGCGTGCACGGCGCGTTCGGCGGGGGTGGTCAGGCCGCGCCGGGTGCGCAGCCACAGGGCGGCGACGCCGGCGAGGACGAGCACCGCGACGGCGAGGAGGGCGACGACCGTGCCGTTCACCGCGTCACCGGTTCCGGCCGATGCTCGCACCCGGCCGGCGGCGGAGGCGACGGGTGGACGCATGCACGGTCGAGCGGGTCGGTCATGGCTCCACGCTACGAGTTGCCGATTCGCGGCGCGGGCAGAGCACCGAAGGCGGCGCGGCGCCGAATCGGCCGTGGGAGACTCCCGGGGGTGACCGCTCGACGTGGGCCCCGCCCGTTCGACTACTCGCTCGACTACGCGAATCTCGACCTGCGTCGGCAGCCGCACCTCTACCGTGTCGGCCGCGGGGAGCAGGGCGTGCTGAAGGTCGAGCCGTACAAGTCGGAGTTGCTGCCGCACTGGCGGTTCGCGACGGTCGAGCAGGCCCGGACGAGTGCCGGCACGATCCTGACGATGTTCTTCTCGTATCTCGACGAGGGGGATTTCGTGGGCGCGGACATGGCCCGCAAGTTCCTCCAGATGGGGTACACGCGGGCACGCCGGTACGCCGCTCGTCCGGGTGGTCGCAAGTACGACGGGCCCGTCCCGCAGGACCGCCGGGGTCGCAGCGGCGCGCACGGCCGCGCGGAGCTCCCCCGGGGTCCCGAGGACGCGGAGAAGGCTGCGGCCGCAGCGGTGTTCAAGCAGGCGTGGGACCGGGCCGCGGCGGAGCCCCGGTACGTGGAACAGCGGCGGCGGCACCGGGAGCTGTACGGCTGATGGTCCACCCGTCCGGGCCGAACGGTCAGCGACGCCGACGGTTGATCCGTTCCTCCGCGGCCGCCTCCTCGATGTCGAGTCCCTCCAGCACCGTGCGCAAGGTCTCGTCGTCGAGGTCGCCGTCGTCGCGCGCAGCGATCAGAGCCTGCCGCTGGGCGCGCAGCACCGAGCGGCGGAACGTTTCGAACAGCGCCGCCGCGTGCAGCACGGACGGATCGCGCTCCCCCGCGTCCTCCGCCTGTTGCGCCTCGGCGCGGGACTGCATCGACCGGTTCACCCGGTCGAGGATGCGCTGCAGGTCGTCGGCGTCCACGCCGTCCGGTGGATTCGCCGCGAGTTCGGTGAGGTGCTGTCGTGCCGCCGCGGCCGAGATGGTGCGCGCGAGTTCAGTCTGTTGCTCGGTGTAGAGCCGCTCGTACGGGTCGGCGACGTTCAGCGCGCGGATGAGCGCCGGCATCGTGGCGCCCTGGACGAGCAGGGTGCCCACGGCTACGACGAAGGCGATCACCTGGACGATCTCGCGTCCGGGAAACGGCTCACCGGAGGCGAGGACGAACGGGATGCCGCCGGCAGCGGCGAGGGTCACGACCCCGCGCATCCCGGCCCAGGAGATGACCAGGTACTCGCGTCCGCTGAACTGATCCCGGCCCAGCCGGTCCAGCCCGATGCTCCGCGTGAGACGTCGTCGCGCCCAGTGCAGCAGCACCCACAGGGGGCGCACGGCGATCACCACGCCGAGGATCGCGAAGCCGTAGAGGAAGGCGACGTGGACGTCGAGGCCGTTGTCGCGGACCTCGTCGATGACGAACTTCAGCTGCAGACCCATGTAGGCGAAGACGAACATCTCGAGCAGAATGTCGAGGCTCTCCCACACGGCCCGCTCCTGGATCCGCGTGGCCACCGACGCGTCGGTGGCGCGGTGCCCCATGTACAGCCCGGCCGCGACGACGGCGAGCACACCGGAGGCCCCGATCTCCTCGGCGGCGAGGTAGGCGGTGAACGGAAGGACCAGTCCGAGCACGGTTTCCAGCGGAGAATCGTACATTCGGCCCCGAATCAGGTGCACAACCGTGGCAAGCAGCAGGCCGATCGCCACGCCGCCGATCACCTCGTACCCGAAGAACGCCAGCGGGGAATCCGTCGCGAACACCCGGGTGCCGGCGACCGCCGACACCGCGACGGCGAACAGTGTCAGTGCGGTCGCGTCGTTGACCAGGCCCTCACCGGTGAGCACCGCGATCACCCGCTTGGGCAGGCCGAGCTTCCGCCCTACGGCGACGGCACTGACCGCGTCGGTCGGCGCCACCACCGCACCGAGCACCAGCGCCGCCCCGAGGGTCAACTCCGGGACCAGCCAGGACGCGGAGAGCGCGACGGCGAACGCCGTCGCGAGAACCGTGAAGATGCCGAGCCGCAGGATCGGGGTGAGGTGCCTGCGGAACGTCGCGACGGAGAAGCGCAGTGCCGCGGAGTAGAGCAGAGGGGGCAGCACCACCCCGAGGATGACGTGCGGGTGGAGCTCGAGCCGCGGCATTCCGGGAATGAAGGACGCGAGCGAGCCGATGGTCACGAGGACGAGTGGGGCCTGCAGGTTGCTCCGGTTGGCGAGACCGGTGACGGCGATGGCGGCGATGACGACGAGCAGAATCCAGGTCCCGTTCACCCGTCGATTGTGACGTGGGTGGGGGTTCGACGGCGTCGGACGAGCCGGTGGCCGGGCGTAGGCGTCGTCCACGTGTGTGCGTCAGGAGTGCGCGTCAGGGGTGCGACGGGGCCTCTCGGCCGGACGGTCGCGCGGACGGCGACTCGAGTGCGTCCGGTTCGACGACGAGCACCGGCACCCGGGCGTGCTCGACGAGGTGCGCGGAGACGCTGCCCAGCAGTCGCCGCGACATGCCGCGGCCGCGTCGGCCGACGACGATCACGTCCGCCTTGCCGTCGGCGGCGTACCAGCACAGCGTCTCCCCCGGTGGCCCGGCCAGCACTTCGTGGCGGACCTCGACGCCGGTGACGTCCGCGGTTGCCGCCGCGAGCCGGCCGGACACCTCGTCCGTCGCCTCGGCGCAGTCCTCGTCCGCCGTGTCGAACGAGACCACCTGCGCCAGGCTCAGCGTGCCGAGCCGGGAACCGAAGATCGCCCGGGCCTCCCGCAGCGCCTGCTCCGCGTGGGGCGATCCGTCGAACCCGATCAGCACCCGCAGGCCGTCCGGCTCCGAGAGGACCGGCGCTGTCGGAGACTCGGGACGGGCGGAGCGTGGCTGCCGCTCGACGCGTTCGTAGGCGATCGGCACGAACAGCGGCCCCAGAGCAACCGCGATCAGGGTCCATCTCGGGTCGTGCCCGCGCCTGGCCATCCACAGACCGGTCGCCAGGCCGATCAGCACCCACACGATCAGGAAGACGACGAGAATTACCGGCCGCATCGTCCCATGGTCACACATTCCAGCCGGGAGTCCGACCTTGCGGACGAATCGGGCGATATACACACGTGCCCGCCGCGATCGCGATCCGGCAGCCATGAGGACCGGATTCGCCGTCGTGCCGACCATCCGCTGCGATCCACCTGGTCAGCACTCGGTCAGCGCGGTCTATTCGGGGCGCAGCGCCTTCCGGGCCGCGTCCTGCACCTTGTCGACCTGGCCGGCGTACTTGCCGTCGGTCTTGCGGTCCGCGAGGTCCCCGGCCTTCTCGATCGCGTCGTCGATCTTGTCGGGGTTCTGTGCCGCGAACTCCTTGCCCTTGTCGACGATCCCCTTGACCGAATCCATGAAGCCCACGTCGCATCCCTTTCGTCCGAATGAGCGAGCGGGCCCAGCCTGCCACACAGCAAGGCCGCGACCGGACGTGGGCCGTGTCCGCCGAGTCGCTATCGGACGCCGGGTCCAGGATCCGGGCCGGGCCCGTGATGTTCGGTGCCGAGGGTCTTCTTCACCGCGTCCTGCGCCTTGCCGACATGCCGGGAGTACTTGCGCGGTCCCTTGGTCCGGGCGACATCGCCGGCCTTGTCGATGGCGCGATTCACCGTGCCCGGGTTCTTCCGGGCATAGTCCTTGCCCTTGTCGACCAACCCCTTGACCGAATCCATGAATCGCATCGCAGGCTCACCCCTTCTCCGTGTGCATTCGTGGGTCGTCACCAGCGTGCCACCGGCCGAGGCGGTCGTGCCACCAGCCGAGGCGGCCGTGCCACCGGCCGAGCGGGAGACCCCCGGCCGGGATCTCCCGCCGAGCACGTGCGCACCTACGGCGTGCGCGGGCCCGGTTGCGCCTGCGGACCGGGATCCGACTCCGGCCCGGGTTGTCCGCCGGGGGCCGGCGTCGTTCCGGGGACGGGATTGTCCGCGGTACCGAGGTGCTTCTTCGCGGCGTCCTGAACCTTGTCCACGTGCTGGGCGTACTTGCCGCCCGTCCGGGCATCGGCGGCGTCGCCTGCCTTGTCGACGAACCGGTCGGCCTTGTCCGGGTTCTTCTCCGCGTAGGCCTTGCCCTTGTCGACGAGACCCTTGATGGAATCCTTCAGGCCCATCGGCCTGCTCCTTCCGCTCGGGGGATCGATGCCTCAGCGTGCCACCGCAGGCCCGATCCCAAACCTGCCGCGGCCGGGGCAGTGATCTCGTCCCCGGCCGCGGCCGGGCAGTGATCTCGTCCCCGGTCAGTGCTCGCCCGGCAACAGGTCTTCACTGGCGGCGAACAACCGACGGTGCTCACCGTGGATCCGCCCGGTCACCCACCATGAGACCTCCACGAGGACCACGCCGATCGCCCCGCACGTGAACGCCGTGACCATGGCGCCGACGTTGGAGATGTCGAGCGCGAAGAACTCGCGGACGGCCGGGAACGCGAACAGGACGACGTAGCCGAGCACCGAGCCGCCCAGCAGCACCAGTTTCCACCACACGTACGGCCGCGCCACCACGGCGAGCACCCACAACGCGATCATGATCAGGGTGATCAGCGCCGCGGTGCCGGCCTGCATCTTCTGCGCCTCGGTCTGCTCGGGCCCCGCGTACACCAGCAGGTAGCAGACGAAGGTGCTGATCCCGATGATCACACCCGACGGGATCGCCAGGCGCATCACGCGCGAGACGAATCCGGAACGGGCCCGTTCGTTGTTGGGAGCGAGCGACAGGATGAACGCGGGGACTCCGATGGTGAACCAGGCCGCGATCGTCACGTGCCGCGGCAGGAACGGATACGGCAGCGGCTCGTAGTCGAACACCTGGGACAACGCACCCGACAGTCCGACGAGGAAGGCCAGCAGCACGGAGTACACGGTCTTGGTGAGGAACAGGTTCGAGACCCGCTCGATGTTGCCGATCACCCGGCGGCCCTCGGCGACGACGTAGGGCAGGGTCGCGAACTTGTTGTCCAGCAACACGATCTGCGCGACCGCGCGGGTGGCCGGGCTCCCGGAGCCCATCGCGACCCCGATGTCGGCGTCCTTGAGCGCCAGCACGTCGTTGACCCCGTCGCCGGTCATGGCGACGGTGTGCCCGCGCGATTGCAGCGCACCGACCATCGCGCGTTTCTGGTCCGGCCGCACGCGACCGAACGTGGTGGCCGAGTCGAGGGTGTCGGCGAGCCGGTCGCGGTCCTCCGGCAGGGCGCGGGCATCGACGGGATGCTCGGCGTGCGGCAGGCCGAGCGACGTCGCGACAGCGCCGACCGAGACGGCGTTGTCGCCGGAGATGACCTTGACGTCGACGTGCTGGCTCGCGAAGTACTCGAGGGTGGGCTTGGCGTCGGGCCGCACCCGCTGTTCGAGCACGACGAGGGCCTGCGCGGTGACGGCGCCGGGGGCCTGCGGGTCGTCGACGGCCCGGTCGCATCGGCCCAGCAGCAGCACCCGCAGTCCCTGTGCGCCGAGTTCCTCCGCGCGCCGGGCCGTCGCCGAGGCCGGATCGAGAAGCACGTCGGGGGCGCCGAGCACCCAGTTGCCGTGAGTGCCGTAGGACTGGCCGCTCCACTTCTTCGCCGACGAGAACGGGGCGACGGCGGTGGCCTCTCCCCAGCCGGGGTCGTCGGGCAGGGCCTCGCGTACGGCGAGGACGCTGGCGTTGGGACGCGGATCGTCGGCCGCCATCGCCGCGAGGGCGGCACGGACGGCGGCCTCGTCGCTGCCGTCGACGCACACGAGGTCGGCCAGGCGCATGCCGTTCTCGGTGAGCGTGCCGGTCTTGTCGGCGCACACCACGTCGACGCGGGCGAGTCCCTCGATGGCCGGCAGTTCCTGCACGAGGCACTGCCGGTGACCGAGACGGATCACGCCCACGGCGAACGCGATCGACGTCATCAGTACCAGCCCCTCGGGGACCATCGGCACGAGCGCGGCGACCATGCCGCTGAGCGCGGGACCGAGGGGCTGGCCGCTCGAGAACAGCTGGTTGTAGATGATGAGCAGGCCCGCCGGAATCATCAGGTAGGTGATGAATTTCAGGATCTTGTCGATCCCGGCGCGCAGTTCCGAGTGCACGAGCGTGAACTTGCTGGCCTCCTCGGCGAGCCGGGCCGCGTACGCATCGCGGCCGACCTTCGTGGCGCGATAGGAGCCGCTGCCCGCCGCGACGAAACTGCCGGAGAGGACCCGCGCGCCGAGTTCCTTGTGCACGGGGTCGGCCTCGCCGGTGAGCAGCGATTCGTCGAGTTCAAGTCCCTCGGTCTCGACGACGACGCCGTCGACCACCGCCTGGTCGCCGGGTCCGAGTTCGATGATGTCGTCGAGCACCACGTCGTGCGGCGGCAGCTCGGCCACCACCCCGTCGCGGCGGACGAGCGGCTTGGCCTGGCTGACGATCGCGAGCCGGTCGAGGGTCCACTTGGCGCGGATCTCCTGCACGATGCCGATGGCGCTGTTGAGGATGATCAGCAGGCCGAACATGCCGTCGATGATCGATCCGGTGGCCAGGACGATGGCCAGCAGGACGCCGAGGATCGCGTTGATGCGGGTGAAGACGTTGGCGCGGACGATCTCTCCGACCGACCGCGACGCCCGGTCCGGCACGTCGTTGGTGGCGCCCCGGGCCACCCGTTCGGCGACCTGCTCGGTGGTCAGGCCCAGCGCGACGTGCCGCGCGTCGGTCGGGGGCACAGCTGCCTGGTCGGCGACCGCGGTGGGCTCCTCTGCTGCCATGGGAAACAGGCTAAGCCACCCGTTGCGATCCACCCCCACACCGTGACGCGGCTCGCGACCCGGCTCAGCGGTCCGGGCGGACGAACTCGGGCTGGTCGAGCACCCGCAGCCAGCTGCCGTCGGGCTGGCGGCGGGCCACCTGGGCCCGGGCGCCGGCGCCGTCCTTCGGCGGTGTGGCGGTCAGCGCGAGGTCACCACTGACGAGGGTCGGCAGCGACGGCTCGGGCTCGAATCGGGGCGCGTGCTCGAGCACCTGCTCCCACAGGCGGCGGATGGCCTCGCGTCCCACCGTGCGACTACCCGGCGGGTAGGCCATCACGGCGTCCTCCTCGTACAGGGCGGCGACGCCCGCCGCGTCGCCGGCGTTGGAGCGCTCGACGAACAGGCGGGTGAGATCCTCGGGCTGCCAGGCCTTCTCTGCATCGGACACGGCGATCCTCTCTACGGACGGGTGGGACTCCTCCAGCCTCCGACTCCTGCAATGAGAAGTCCAACAGATTGTTCTGATCGAAACTAGAATCCGAGCTTATGGAACTGCGGCAGCTCGCGTACTTCGTCGCGGTGGCCGAGGAGGCGAACTTCACCCGGGCCGCCCACCGCGTCCACATCAGCCAGTCCGGGATCAGCGCCCAGATCCGCCAGCTCGAGCACGACCTCGGCGCCGCCCTGTTCGACCGCTCCACCCGCGCCGCCACCCTGACCGCGGCCGGGCAGGCGGCGCTGCCGCACGCCCGGGCGGCGTTGGCCTCCGCCGCGGCCGCCCGGCAGGCTGTCGAGGAGGTGACGACCCTGATCCGGGGACGGCTGGTGGTCGGCATGGTCACCGCCTGCACCGTCACCGGGCTGTTCGACGCGCTCGCCGCGTTCCACCGCGCGCACCCGGGGGTCGAGATCACCCTCGTCGAGGATGCCTCCGACCGGCTCGTCGAGCGGGTACGTGCCGCCACCGTGGACCTCGCCCTCGTCGGCACCGCCGCCGCCCCGCCCCCGGGCCTCGAGGCGCTCACCCTCGTCAGCGAACCGATCGTCGCCGCCGTGCCGCCCGGTCACCCCCTGACCGGACGCGCACCTCTCACCCTCGCGGACGTGTGCGCCCATCCCGTCGTGTCCATGCCCCCGGGCACCGGGATCCGGACCGTGTTCGACCGGGCGTGCGCCGCCGCCGGCCTGCGCCCCGACATCGCCCTGCAGGCCAGTTCCCCGGACACCGTCGCCGACCTGGCCGCCCGTGGACTGGGCGTGGCGATCCTCAGCCGCTCGATGGCCGCGCACGTCGAGGGCCGGTTGTGCGGGCTCGCCGTGGACGACGCCACCGCGCCCGCGGTGCTGTCGCTGATCTGGTCCGATACCGGCGCGCCGGCACTGCGCGAACTCGTCCGGCACAGTCGCCGCGCCTTCGCGCTCGCAGGGACCTTGGGCACTTCCCCGGCGCCCGGTCACGGCCGAGAATGAGGGGCGCGGCCGGCCGGCCGGAGTCGAATCCACGACGGACAGGGGGCGGAAGTGAATCTCGAGGACCTGATGGCCAAGGCGCGCGACACGGTGACCGTCAAGCGCGTGTACTCGGAACCGATCGAGAAGGACGGCCTGACCGTCATCACCGCGGCCGTGGTCTCCGGCGGTGCCGGCGGCGGCGGAGGCTACTCACCCGACGGGGAGAACGGCGAAGGCGGCGGCTTCGGGGTGGGTGCTCGCCCGGTGGGCGCGTACGTCATCAGCGGCGGCAAGCTGTCGTGGCAGCCGGCCGTGGATGTCAATCGGCTGGTGCGCACCGTCGCGAGTGTGGCGATCGCCTTCTTCGTCACGCGGGCACTCGTCGAACGCAGGCGGGCCGCCGCGGCGAGCTGACGTCGCTCACAGCGTCGCGAGGACGAACGAGAGCACGAATCCCGCGGCGGTGCTCAGCGCCACCGTGGGACCGCCCTTCTCGTAGGCCTCCGGCATCAGGGTGTCGGCCAGCGAGGCCAGCACCGCGCCCGCCGCGAACGCCAACGGCAGGGAGATCGTCTCGGGCGGGGTCACCGCGAGCGGCCCGGCCCCGACGACGACGGCGACGGTCAGCAGTGCGGCGCACGCCACCCACATCCCGACGATGTACCTCCGGGACCGGCCCTGGGCGCGCATGGAGGCGCTGCCGACGAGCGACTCCGGGAAGTTGGACACGAAGATCGCGACCAGCAGAGCGAGACCGCCGGTGCCCTCCCCCAGGGACACGCCCAGCGCCACGTTCTCGGGCACCCCGTCGAGGGTGACCGCCGCCAGCAGCGCCAGACCGGCCGCCCCGCTGACCGAGGACGACGACGGCGCGGTTCCCTCGGCGGCGGCATCGACGTCGAGTTTCTCACTGCCGTGGTCCTTTTCGCGCCGCCCCTCGGCCACCCGGTCCAACCACGCGCTGAGCGCGGTGAACACGATCGCGCCGACCGCGAGGCCGATCGCCGCGCGCCAGATGCCGCCCTTCTCGTACGAATCCTCGAACAACTCGAACGACAGGGCGGTGATGAGCGCGCCGGCGGCGAACGCCAGCATCGCCGCGAGAACGCGTTTGGGGATCTCTACCCAGCCGCCCACCAACGCCCCGAGCACCAGTGCGCTCGACGCGACGATCCCGAAGATCAACGATTCGACGATGACCGGCCTCCCTCCGACTCGCCCCGACGGACGGCCGGATACCCCGTGTGGCAGGCCGGAAACCCTACCGGCGCACCGAAGTCAGCCGAGCGGAACCCACCACGGAACCTGCGAGCCCGGCCGCAGCACGTCGATCCGCTGCCCCGGCATCGGTACGGCCGTGGGTACCCCTTCCGCGCGCGCGGCCGGCAGGAGCCGCGCGATCGGCTCGGACCATGCGTGAAACGCCAGATTGAAGGTGCCCCAGTGTACGGGGACGAGCAGGCTGGGATGGTCACCGCCGCCGAGGTCGGTGTGGGTGCGCACCGCCTCCTCCGGGTTCATGTGCACGTCGGGCCAGCGCGGGTCGTACGCGCCTACCGGCAGCAGCGTCAGGTCGAAGGGCCCGTAGCGGTCCCCCAGGTCGGCGAACCGGGGTGTGTAGCCGCTGTCGCCGCCGAAGAACACCCGTCGCGTCGGCCCGGCGATCACCCACGAGGACCACAACGTGATGTTGCGGATCAGGCCGCGGCCGGAGAAGTGCCGCGCCTCGGTGCAGGTGACGGTGAGCGCACCCACCTCGGTGTGCTGGTCCCAGTCCAGCTCGACGATCCGGTCGGCGGGGATCCGCCACCGGCGCAGGTGCGCGCCCACACCGAGCGGGACCAGGAACCGGGCCTCGGGCTGCGTGGCCGCCAGCGCCTCGACGGTCTCGCGGTCGAGGTGGTCGTAGTGGTCGTGGGAGATCACGACGGCGTCGATCGGCGGCAGTTCCGTGAGTTCGACCGGCGACGGGTGCAGCCGGGCCGGGCCCACGGCGGCCGACGGCGAGACCCGCTCGCTCCACACCGGGTCGGCGAGGATCCGGTGGCCGTCGATCTCGAGGAGGGCGCTCGAGTGTCCGTACCAGGTCACCGCAAGCTCCGCGGCCTGCACCGGCGCGAGCGGCGGCGCGAGCGGCACCGCGTCGCGCGGCACACCCGAGGACCGGCGGGTGAGCATGTCCTTGACAAGGCTGCCGCCGGCCTCGGGCAGCACGGTGCTGCTCGGCTCCGAGTTGTGGAAGCGCCCGTTCCGATACCGGGGTGAGCCGGCGGCGTACGGACGGATGTCCGCCGGGGTCGCGCCGATCGAGCCCGGGACGCCGCGGGCGGCCCGCGCCACCCACAGCAAGCCGGCACCGGCAAGGGCGGACGAGGCGGTCTGCTTGACGCTCACCCCACCACTGTAGGGGCGCGGGCGCGCACGGCTGCACGAGCGCGGGCGCGCACGGCTGCACGAGCGCGGGCGCGCTCAGCTGCACGAGCGCGGGCGCGCTCAGCGACCGCGGAAGACCGGCGCCCGGCGTTCCGAGCGGGCCTGGCGCGCCTCCTGGGCGTCCTCGCTGAGCCACGCCGCGGCGAGCGCGGCCGTCTGCTCGGGCGACGGCTCGTCGCGCGTGCCGTCGTCGTTGAGGAACAGCTTCATCGCGTGCAGCGACAACGGGGCGAGTTCGGCGATCTCGCGTGCCCAGGACTGCGCGGCGACGAGGTCGCCGATCCGGTTGGCCAGACCGCGGTCGACCGCCTCGTGGGCGTCGACCGGTTCGGCGGCGAGCAACACGGCCCGCGCGGGGCCGCCGCCGAGCAGGGAGACCAGCCGCCGGACCGTCCACCGGTCCACCGAGATACCGAGACGCGCCGCCGGAATCGCGAATCGGGCGCCCGGGGCGACGACCCGCAGGTCCGCCGCGAGAGCGAGCTGGGTGCCCGCACCGATCGCGGGGCCGTTGATCGCGGCGATCACCGGGACGGGCGCCTCCTGGATCGCACGGAGCATCTCCCCTAGGCTGTCGAGGAATCCTTCCGCGTAGACGTCGCCCGACAGGTCGGCGCCGGCACAGAAGCTCGAGCCGCGCCCGGTGATCACGACCGCACGCGCACCCCCGTCGAGGGCCTCCTCGAGCCCCTCCCGGACCTGGACGCACAGCTCGGTGTTGAGCGCGTTGCGGCGCTCCTCGCGCCGCAGTTCGAGCGTGACCACGTCGCCGTCACGGCTGATCCCCATCATGTGTGCTTCACCTTTCGTCGACGGCACGCATCATCGCACCCGCCGGGGGCGGGCGCGAGGGCGCTCCGCGTCAGTCCTCGTCCGCGCGCGGCCGGCCGGGCTTGCGGATGCGCCCGGCCTCGCGTGGCATGCGTCCGGCCTCGCTCAGCGCACGACGGAGCAGGAACTCGATCTGGGCGTTGGTGCTGCGCAACTCGTCGGCGGCCCAGCGTGCGAGGGCGTCGTGGACCGCAGGGTCGAGCCGGAGCAGCAGCTTCTTGCGTTCGGCCATCGTGTCGACGACGCGTCAGGCGTAGAGCGATCCGGTGTTGAGCACCGGTTGCGCGCTCTGGTCGCCGCACAGGACCACGAGCAGGTTGCTCACCATCGCGGCCCTGCGCTCCTCGTCGAGTTCGATGGTGTGTTCCTTCTCGAGCTGTTCGAGGGCGGTTGCGACCATGCCGACCGCGCCCTTGACGATCTGCTCACGCGCGGCGATGACCGCACCCGCCTGCTGCCGGCGCAACATGGCCTGCGCGATCTCAGGCGCGTACGCGAGCCGGTTGATCCGGGATTCGACGACCCGCACGCCGGCGGATCCGACCCGCTCGTCGACTTCGGCGGACAGCCTCGTGGTGATCTCGTCGGCGTTCTGCCGCAGCGACAACGTCTCCGGGCCCGCGTCGTACGGGTAGCTGCCGGCGATGTGACGGACGGCCGCCTCGGTCTGCACGGCGACGAACTCCTCGAAGTCGTCGACATCGAACACGGCCCGGGCGGTGTCCTCGACCTGCCACACGATGACCGCCGAGATCTCGATGGGGTTGCCGTCGGCGTCGTTGACCTTCGCGATCCCGGTCTCGTGGTTGCGGATCCGGGTCGAAACCTTGCGGCGGGTGTTGAGCGGGTTCATCCACCGCAACCCGTCCTTCCGGAGGGTGCCCGAGTACGAGCTGCCGAGCAACTGCAGCACCCGCGCCTCGTTGGGCTCGACGAGGACCAGGCCGGCGAGCGCGACGGTGGCCGGGACGACCAGCACCGCGCCGACCACGACGAGCGCGACGTTGTGGTTCAGCGCGCCGAACACGGCGAGCGCCACGGCCGCGATGTCCACGGTGAGCGCGATCGCGAGGACGGACCAGCCGTTGACGGACCTTCCGGGCCGCTCCGTGACGACGGAGGAGGTGGCGGACATGGCGGGACTCCCTTTCCGGAGACTCCAATGAGATATTAAAGTGATATCACATTATCGGCCGGCCGGACAGCGGCGACGGACACGTCGGTGCATCATGCGACGGACACGTCGGTGCATCATGCGACGGACACGTCGGTGCATCATGCGACGGACACGTCGGTGCATCATGAAGACGGACCCACGGAAGGGAGAGCGGTGATGACGACGGACACACCGGCCACCACCGTCGACGTCGTCGTGATCGGCGCGGGTCAGGCCGGGCTGTCCACCGCCTACTTCCTGCGACGATTCGGCATCGAACCGCAGTCCGGGTTCGTCGTCCTGGACCGGTCGTTCGGCCCCGGCGGCGCATGGCAGCAGCGGTGGCCCTCCCTGACACTGAGCACCGTCAACGGAGTGCACGACCTGCCGGGGTGGCCGTTCTCCGAGGCGGTCGACACCACCGCAGGACAGGTCCCGGCCTCCTCCGCGGTGCCCGAGTACTACCGCGCCTACGAGGCGCGCTTTCACCTGCCGGTGCACCGCCCCGTCCAGGTCGGCGTGGTGTGCGACCGCGGCGAGCGCCTGCGGGTGGAGACCGACCACGGGGTGTATTCCGCCCGCGGGCTGGTCAACGCCACCGGCACGTGGGAACACCCCTTCGTGCCCTGGTACCCGGGGGCGATGCGCTTCCGCGGACGACAGCTGCACACCCGGGACTACCGCAGCGCCGACGAGTTCGCCGGCCGGCACGTCCTCGTCGTCGGGGGCGGCATCTCGGCGGTGCAGCTGCTCGACGAGATCTCCCGCGTCACCGACACCACCTGGGTCACCCGCCGCGAACCTGCTTGGCGTGACGAGGATTTCACGCCGGAGCTCGGGCGGTCCGCCGTCGCACTCGTCGAGGACCGGGTCCGGCGGGGCCTGCCGCCCGGATCGGTGGTGTCGGTGACCGGTCTGCCGGTCACGCCCGCGATCCGCGCGGCGCGTGAACGCGGCGCACTCGACCGCCTCCCGATGTTCGACGAGATCACCGAGACCGGCGTCCGATGGTCCGACGGCACCACGCTCGACGTGGACGTCATCCTCTGGTGCACCGGTTTTCGCAGTTCCCTCGACCACCTCGCCCCCCTCGGCCTGCGCAATCCCGGCGGCGGCATCACCATGACGGGCAAGCTGGCGACGCAGGTCGCCGCGGACCCGCGGATCCATCTCGTCGGATACGGGCCCTCGGCGTCGACCATCGGCGCGAACCGCGCCGGTCGCGCCGCCGCCCGCGAACTCGTCGACCACCTCGCGGCCACCGCGCCGGGGCCGTGATCCGCCGCCTCGGCGCCGTTCTGGCGATGGTGGCCGCCGGCCTGGTGCTCACCGCACCGGCGACGGTCGAGATCGCTGTGCCGCCACCACCGCCCGCGGCGCCCGCTCTGCCGATCGTGCCGCCGACGGCGGAGGAGGTTTCGGCACGGATCGCTCCGGCCGTCGTCACCCTCACCGCGAACCGCGGCTGGCGCGGCATCTCGGGCACCGGCATCGTCCTCACGGCCGACGGCACGGTGCTCACCAACCACCATGTCGTCACCGGAGCCACCGACATCAGCGCGGTGAGCCCCCACACCGGCGCGAGCTACGACGTCGCGGTGCTCGGCTACGACTCCACCCTCGACATCGCCGTACTGCAACTCGGCTCCGCCGCCGGTCTGCCCGTCGCGGCCGTGACCGAGACGCCCCTTCCCCAACCGGGCTCGCCCGTGACGGCCTTCGGCAACGCGGACGGCGGCGGCGTCGTCGTGCCGGCACCCGGCACGATCGTCGCCGTCGACAAGACGGTGTCGGTGCGCGACTCGATGGACGGATCGCTACGTCGGTTGCGCGGAATGCTGCAGGTCAGCGCGGCGATCCGGCCCGGAGACTCCGGTGGTCCGCTCGTCGACGCGTTCGGCACCGTCGTGGGGGTCAACACCGCCGGGGCGGTCGAACCGGACCCGGCCGCCGTCCCCGATCCACCCGAGGCGTACGCAGTGCCCATCGGAACCGCCCTCGACGTGGTGGACCAGGTCCGTACCGGGACGAGCGCGGGGACGGTGCACGTCGGCCCGACCCCGCTGCTCGGCGTGAGCGTCACCACCGACCGGACCGGCAACGAGGAAACGGGCGCCGAAGTGCTGTGGGTCGGCTACGGCACCCCCGCCGCCGGCACCGGCCTCGAGATCGGCGACGTCATCGTCGCGTTCGACGGGCGCCCCGTCTCGACCACGGTGGACCTCGAGGACATGCTGATGGCGCGCCGTCCGGGCGACAGCGTGGAGATCGGCTGGCTCGACGTCACCGGCCGGCACCGCACCGCCCGCGTCGTCCTGGACGTCGGCCCGCCGCGCTGACCCCCGAACCCCTTTGGCCGAATGTCACATTCAGTCGATCACATCGACCGGATGTGACATTCGGCCCACGGGCAGCTCAGGCGAACCGGTGCGTGGTCTGGCCGAACGGGCCCTTGGCGAAGACGAGCACCTTGCTCGGCACGACGCGGAAGACCCAGCCCGGATCGTCCACCGGACCGACGGCGTCACCGTGGACCTCGAAACGCCACTGCTGGCCGTACTTGACGTAGTACGCCTCGGCGACGGCGTGTAGCGCGTCGCCGTCGGTGACCCGGTGGGCGCGGCCCTCGACGACGACGTCCGTGCCGGCCGCCCAGGTCGCGACACCCGTGGTGACCGCGACGGCATCGTTGTGCCGCAGGTTGTGGGTCTTCTGCTCACCCGGACCCGTGCAGAAGACGAATCCGCCCGCATGCCACAGTCCGATCAGCGGCGTCACATGCGGGACGCCGTCGCGCCGGACCGTGCTGAGCCAGTACAGCTGTGCGGACTCGAGCAGCTCCTCGGTGTCGGACCACGGCAGGGGCGGCTCCCCGTCGTCCCCGAAACGCGCATCGACGGTGGTGGTGACCGGTGTACTCACGACGACTCCTCTCCCGGCTCCGGCCGGAGCCCGTATCGATACGGACCGGCCAGACCGGGAGAACTCATCGTGCAGGCCGCACGTGCAGGCCGAACGCGGTGACCGAATGTCACATTGCGTCGATCAGATCGAACGCGTGTCACATTCGGTCACCACCACCGCCGCCGCCGCCGATCAGGAGAACGTGCTGGGGTCGCCGCCGATGCGGCCGCTGTCGTCGTGCAGCCCGCGGATCCGGTCGAGGTCGTCCGCGGTCAGCTCGAAGCCGAAGACGTCGAAGTTGCTCGCGATGCGCTCGGGGGTGACGGACTTGGGGATGACGATGTTGCCGAGCTGGATGTGCCAGCGCAGGATCACCTGCGCGACGCTGCGGCCGTGAGCCTGCGCGATCGAGGTCAGCGTGGGGTCGTCGAGCACGGTGCCCTGGCCGAGGGGACTCCACGCCTCCGTGGCGATGCCCTTGCCGGTGTGGTAGGCCCGCAGCTCGGCCTGGTCGAACCGCGGATGCAGCTCGATCTGGTTGACGGCCGGGACCTCGCCGACGGTGTCGATCAGCCGGTCGAGGTCCTCGATCCGGAAGTTGGAGACACCGATCGAACGGGCCCGGCCTTCGGCCTTGATCTTCTGGAAGGCGCGGAAGGTGTCGATGTAGCGGTCCTGGCCCGGTGCCGGCCAGTGGATCAGGTACAGGTCGACGTAGTCGAGGCCGAGCCGAGCGAGGCTCGTGTCGAAGGCGCGCAGCGTCGAGTCGTAGCCCTGGTCGCTGTTCCACAGCTTGGTGGTGACGAACAGCTCGTCGCGGGGGACGCCCGAGTCGCGCAGCGCGCGGCCCGTGCCCGCCTCGTTGCCGTAGATCGCCGCGGTGTCGATGCTGCGGTAGCCCACCCGCAGCGCCTCGGTCACCGCGTCGTAGCTCTGCTCGTCCTCGACCTGCCACAGGCCGAAGCCGAGCTGCGGAATCGTGTTGCCGTCGTTGAGGGTGATCGTGGGAACGGTCATGATCGACGCAACCGGATCCGGCCGCCCGGTGTTCCCCGCATCCCACCATCCGGAAACCCCGCGGCGGGCGTGGGGATAATCGAGAGGTGACTGCAACACTGCGCATCAGCGGCCTGTCCGCCTCCCGGGGCGAACGCACCCTGTTCACCGACCTGAACCTGACCGTCGCGCCCGGCGACGTGATCGGTCTGGTCGGCGCGAACGGCGCAGGCAAGTCCACCCTGCTCGCGACGCTCGCCGGGGTCGGCACCGCCGACGTCACCGGCACGGTCGCGTTCGGTCCGCCCGACGCCACGGTCGGGTATCTCGCCCAGGAACCCGAGCGCGTCCCGGGCGAGACGATCCTCGGCTTCCTCGGCCGTCGAACGGGTGTCACCGCGGCCGAGCACGCGATGAACGCGGCGGCCGAGGCGCTGGGGAGCACCGACGTCGACGACTACACCCCCGCCCTGGAGCGGTGGCTCGCGCTCGGCGGCGCGGATCTCGCCGAACGCGCCGAGAAGGTCGTCGCCGACCTGGGCCTCGACGTCGGGCTGGACGCGCCCATGACGGGGCTGTCGGGAGGGCAGGCGGCGCGGGCCGGGCTGGCGGCCCTGCTGCTCTCGCGGTACGACGTGCTGCTGCTCGACGAGCCCACCAACGACCTCGATCTGGCCGGGCTCGATCAGCTCGAGCGGTTCGTCGCCGAGACCCGCACCGCGCTGATGGTGATCAGCCACGATCGCGAGTTCCTGGCCCGCACGGTCACCGGGATCGTCGAACTGGATCCGGTCCAGCAACAGATCGCGGTGTACGACGGCGGCTACGAGGCGTACCTGGTCGAGCGGGAGGTGGCACGGCGGCACGCCCGCGAGACGTACGAGGAGTACGCGGACACCAAGCAGGAGCTCGAGGATCGCGCCCGGATGCAACGCAACTGGCTCGAGCACGGGGTTCGCAACGCCCGGCGCAAGTCCAAGGACAACGACAAGGTCGGCAGGAAGTTCCGCGCCGAGGCCACCGAGAAGCAGGCGGCGAAGGCGCGGCAGACGCAGCGCCGCATCGAGCGCCTCGACGTGGTCGAGGAACCGCGCAAGGAGTGGGAGCTGCGCATGTCGATCGCCGCGGCACCGCGCAGCGGCACGGTGGTGGCCACCCTCGACGGCGCCTGCGTCGACCGCGGCGACTTCGTGCTCGGGCCCGTCACCACGCAGTTGCAGTGGGGCGACCGGATCGTTCTCACCGGCCCGAACGGCGCCGGGAAGACGACCCTGCTACGCACGCTGCTGGGCCGCATCCGCCCCGACGCCGGCACCGCGACCCTCGGGTCGGGCGTGAAGATCGGCGAGGTCGACCAGGCACGCGCGCTGTTCGAGGGCGACGAGCCGCTCGTCGACGCGTTCGCCGCGCAGGTGCCGGACTGGCCGGACGCGGACGTGCGGACGCTGCTCGCCAAGTTCGGGCTCAGGGGTCACCACGTGCTGCGGTCCGCGTCGTCCCTGTCGCCGGGGGAACGCACCCGGGCCGGACTCGCCCTGCTCCAAGCCCGTGGGGTGAACCTGCTGGTGCTCGACGAACCGACGAACCATCTGGACCTGCCTGCGATCGAGCAGCTCGAGCAGGCCGTCGACAGCTTCGAGGGCACGCTGATGCTGGTCACCCACGACCGCCGGATGCTCGCGACCACCCGTTCGACCCGCCGATGGCACCTCGACGGCGGGCGGCTGACGGAGGAACCGGCATGACGCCGGGCAGTGTGCGGGTGGACAGCTGGACCTGGGCGGTACGCCTGTTCAAGACGCGATCCGCGGCTGCGGCCGCGTGCCGGGGCGGGCACGTACGGGTCAACGACACCCCCGCGAAGCCGTCGCAGGCGGTGAAGGTCGGCGACGAGGTGCGGGTGCGGGTCGCCGGGGCGGAACGGATCGTGCGGGTGACGCAGCTGCTCACCAAGCGGGTGGGTGCACCGATCGCAGCACAGGCCTACGAGGACCACAGTCCCCCACCCCCGCCCAAGGAGATCCTCGCCTCCCTCCCGCGCCGCGACCGCGGCACGGGCCGGCCCACCAAGCGGGACCGGCGCGAGATCGACCGGCTCCGCGGGCTGCTCGAGTAGCCTCATCCGTCTCGGACATCACGAACATACCGAGGGTTGTCGATGTCCGTTTCGCGCACTCTGCGGCAACTTCCACTTGACGAAACGTTGGGTTTTTACAACAATTCGTTGCATGAGCCCGGTACGTCGGGGGGAAACCCTGCCGATCCACAACCGCATCCGCGTCCTGCGCGCGGAACGCGGAATGAGCCGCGCGCAACTCGCGGAACTCGTCGAGGTCAATCCCCAGACCGTCGGCGCCCTCGAACGCGGCGACCACTACCCGAGCCTCGACCTCGCCTTCCGCATCTGCGACGTCTTCGGCCTCCCGGTCGAAGCCGTGTTCTCCCGCACCGAGTTCGGGCCGCTGTCCACCGAGGTGTACCGAATCCGCACCGCAACCGAAGGACGTGACGCACAGTGACCGAGATGCCCGTCCACGATGCCACTCTCCTCGAACGGTACGAGGCCTACCGCACCCGGCGCTTCCTGAGGAACGAGGAGAAGTTCCGGAACATGTTGCCGCGCTGGCGCACTCGACGACGCCGTCGCATCCTCGTCGTGGCCCTCGCCGCCACGTTCGTCCTCATGTTCACCGTGGGCGTGCTGTGCCACTTCTTCGAACGGGGACCACTGCTGTGGCTGCCGGCGTGCCTGGCGTTCTTCCCCCTGTGGATCTCACTGCAGATCGTCTCCGGCAGGCAGGGCGACGCCCCGCGCGCGGCACTCGACGAACGAGAGATCCAGGAACGCAACAGTGCTCGCTCGATCGCCCTGACCGTGACCCAGTCGCTGGTGATGATTCCGGTGCTCTATCTCGTCGTCGGCAGCGTACAGACCGACGGCATGCATCCCAGGATGGCCTATGCGGGCGGGCTCATGACGCTGACCGCGACGCTGATCGGCGGGTGCCTGCCCGCGATGATCCTCGCCTGGAACAGTCCCGATCCCGACGAAACCGACTGACGCAGAGAACGACCCGAGGAAGACGGAGGAAACGTGACGCTCACGATCAACGGTGTCTCGAAACGATACGGCGACGTCGTCGCACTCGACGACGTCACCTTCGATGTGCGACCCGGGGAGTTGTTCGGCTTCGTCGGCAGCAACGGCGCCGGGAAGACCACCACCATGCGGATCGTCCTCGGTGTCCTCGCCGCCGACTCCGGCGAGGTGCGGCTCGGCGGCCGGCCCGTCGACCTCGACGTGCGCCGCACCATCGGGTACATGCCGGAGGAACGCGGGCTGTACCCGAAGATGAAGGTCGGAGCGCAACTGTCGTACCTTGCTCGCCTGCACGGACTGTCACGATCCGAGGCCGACGCCGCCGTCGCACGATGGACGGGCCGGCTGGGCATCGCCGAGCGCGTGGACGACGCCGTCGACGCGCTCTCCCTCGGCAACCAGCAGCGGGTCCAGCTCGCGGCCGCCCTGGTGCACGATCCGAAGGTGCTGGTCCTCGACGAGCCGTTCTCGGGCCTGGACCCCGTCGCCGTCGACGTCATGAGCGACGTGCTGATCGAGAAGGCCGAAACCGGAGTGCCGGTGATCTTCTCGAGCCACCAACTCGACCTCGTGCAGCGGCTCTGCCACCGGGTCGGGATCATCTCCAAGGGAACGATGCGCGCCGTCGGCACCGTCGACGAGCTGCGCGGCCACGGCGCGGCCCGGCTCGAGGTGCACGCCCCGCACGCCCCCGAGGGCTGGGCCGCCGACCTGCCCGGCGTCACCACCGTCGCCCACGGCGGTGGCCGCACCGTTCTGCTGCTCGGGAAGGGCGCCGACGACCAGCAGATCCTCCGGGCCGCCCTCGCCACCGGTCCCGTGCACGAATTCTCCGTCCATCGCCCGACGCTGACCGACCTGTTCCGAGAGGTGGTGGCCGCGTGAGCGCCCCGCTGAGTCCCGTCCACGCCGTGGCCCTGGTGGCCCGCCGCGAGTTCCTCACCCAGGTCCGCAAGAAGAGCTTCCTGATCAGCAACGCGATCGTCCTGCTCGCCATCGTCGGCGGCATCGTCGCCGTGTCGCTGTTCGCCGGCGACGACGAAGCCGCCACCGTCGGCGTCGTCGGCGACCCGGCGCTCGGCGCAACGATCAGCGCGATCGGGGACGCCACCGGCAGCTCCGTCGACGTCTCCGAGGTCCCCGACGCCGGGGACGGTCGCGACCGGGTGCGCGACGGCGAACTCGACGTCGCGCTGATCCCGGGCCCGGGAGGTTCGGTCACGGCCGTCGCCGAATCGGAGATCGATCCGGCCCTGCGCGCGACGATCGACACGGCCGTCGCGCAGCAGGCCCAGGTCGACGCCCTCACCGCGCGCGGCGTCGACCCGTCGGCGCTGGCGGCGGACACCGCCCGCGCCACCGTGACCGTCGAAGCGCTCGATCCCCCGGACCCGGAGCAGGGGCAGCGCACCACCCTGGCGATCGCCGCGGTCGTGCTGCTGTACATGCAGATCATGATGTTCGGCATGTACGTGGCGATGGGCGTGGTCGAGGAGAAGTCGTCGCGCGTGGTGGAACTGCTGCTGTCGACGCTGCGCCCGCTGCAGCTGCTGTGGGGCAAGATCGTCGGCATCGGCGCCGTGGGGCTGCTGCAACTCACCGCATACGGAGTGGCCGGGGTCGGTGCCGGTCTCGCGACCGGGACGCTCACCGTGACCGGCACGGCCCTGGGCACGCTCGCCGGCACCCTGGGCTGGTTCGTCCTCGGGTTCGCGTTCTTCGCGGTCCTCTACGCCGCTGCCGGGTCGATGGTGTCCCGGCAGGAGGACGTGAACGCCACGGCGTCGCCGCTGATGGTGCTCATCGTCGCGATGTTCTTCGCGGCCTTCTCCTCGGTCGACGACCCCGAGTCGACGTGGAGCACCGTGCTGAGCTGGATCCCGCCGTTCTCGGCGATCCTGATGCCGCTGCGCATCGCTGCCGGCGTGGCGACACCGCTGCAGATCGTCGGCACCATCGTGCTGATGCTGCTCGTGACCGCCGCCCTGAGCGTGCTCGGGGCGCGGATCTACCGCCGGTCCATCCTGCGCATCGGCCGCGTCGTCACGTGGAAGGAAGCCGTGGGCGCGTAGTGGCGGTGTGTCCTTCGGGAGGCGGGAGGCGCCCGAAGGACACACCGCTAGGGTCGTGCCATGGCCCCCAGGATCTCGGCGCAGGAGTTCATCGACAGCGTGCTCGACGCAGGCAGCTTCCACTCCTGGGACACCGCCCCCGTCGACGTGCACCCCGACGAGCAGTACCGTGCGGAGCTCGAGGCCGCGGCGGCGAAGTCCGGGGTGGACGAGTCCGTGATCACCGGCGTCGGAACCGTGCACGGCCGGCGCATCGCGGTGATCGCCTGCGAGTTCGCCTTTCTCGCCGGATCGATCGGGGTGGCGGCGGCCGAGCGCATCGTCCTCGCCGTGGAACGCGCCACGCGGGAGAAGCTGCCGCTGCTCGCCTCCCCCACGTCCGGCGGCACCCGGATGCAGGAGGGCACCCTCGCGTTCGTGCAGATGGTCAAGATCGCAGCGGCCGTCACCGCCCACAAGGCCGCGCACCTCGGCTATCTCGTGTACCTGCGCAACCCCACCACCGGCGGGGTGTTCGCCTCGTGGGGTTCGCTCGGGCACGTCACCGCCGCGGAACCCGGTGCCCTCGTCGGCTTCCTGGGACCTCGCGTCTATCAGGCGCTCTACCACGAGGACTTCCCGGAGGGCGTGCAGACCGCCGAGAACCTGTCCCAGAAGGGCGTGATCGACGGGGTGGTGCCCCTCGCCGCGGTCCGCCAGCTCGTGCACCGGATGCTCCGCGTGCTCACCGAGCCGACGACCGTCGACGCGTCGGCGGGTCCCGCGGTCACCTCCGCCGCCGCCGTGCCCGACGTTCCGGCGTGGCAGTCGGTGATGCTCTCCCGCCGGCGGGATCGTCCCGGCATCCGGCAGTTGCTGCGGCATGCGGCATCCGCGCAGGTTCCGCTGTCGGGCACCGGGCAGGGCGAGTCCGACCGCACCGTGCTGGTCTCGCTCGCCCGGTTCCGCGGCGCGTCGTGCGTGCTGTTCGGTCAGGACCGCAGCGGCCAGTCCGCGGCCCGGACGATGGGTCCGGGCGCGCTGCGTGAGGCGCGGCGCGCGATGCGGCTGGCCGACGAGCTCCGCCTTCCGCTGGTGCTGGTGATCGACACGCTCGGAGCCTCGTTGTCGAAGGAGGCAGAGGAGCGCGGACTCGCGCCGGAGATCGCCCGCTGCCTGGCCGACCTGGTGACTCTGCCGACCCCTACGGTGTCGGTGCTCCTCGGACAGGGCACCGGCGGCGGCGCCCTGGCGCTGCTGCCCGCCGACCGGGTGCTGTGCGCCCAGAACGGCTGGCTCGCCCCGCTGCCGCCCGAAGGCGCCAGCGCGATCGTGCACCGCGACACCGCGCACGCCCCGCAGATGGCAGCGGCCCAGGGCATCCGCTCCCGGGATCTGCTGCGCGACGGTGTCGTCGACGGTGTGATCCCCGAGTTCCCCGACGCCGCGGAGGAGCCCACCGAGTTCGCCAAACGCGTCGGGGCCGCCGTCGCCCGCGAACTCGGCGTGCTGGTCGGTCAGGACGCGACGCTGCGGTACCTGCGGCGGCTCGAGCGCTACCGGAAGCTGGGCCTGCCCCGGTAGCTGCCACCCCGCTCACCGACGCCGAGGCGCCGCCCGGCGCACCGGCCGAACGGGCAGTGCCTTCCGGCGGGGAATCTCGAATAGGGTGGTCGGCGTCACAAGCTGTGGTCAGAGAGGATGCGAATCGATGAGCTCGTACGCGGAGGCCTTCCGGCAGAGCGTGGAGGATCCCGAGGGATTCTGGCTCGAGGCGGCCCGCGCCGTGGACTGGGTGGCCGCGCCGACGCGGGCCCTCGACGGCTCGCAGGCACCGTCGTTCCGCTGGTTCCCCGACGCCACGCTCAACACCAGCTTCAACGCCCTCGACCGGCACGTGCAGGCCGGGCACGGCGACCGGCCCGCTCTGATCTGGGATTCGGCGATGGTCCCCGCCAAGCACACCTACACCTACGCCGAGCTGCTGGACGAGGTCGCGGCATTCGCCGGGGTGCTGCGCGATCAGGGCGTCGTCGCCGGGGATCGCGTCGTGATCTACATGCCGATGATCCCGGAGGCGGCGATCGCGATGCTCGCGTGCGCCCGCATCGGCGCCGTGCACTCGGTGGTGTTCGGCGGGTTCGCCGCCAAGGAGCTCGCCACCCGCATCGACGACGCCCGGCCCGTTCTGCTCGTCACCGCCTCCGGCGGACTCGAACCGGGTCGCACCGTCGAATACCTGCCGATGGTCGACCAGGCGCTGTCGCTGTCGCAGACCCCGCCGCACACCGTGATCGTCAAGAACCGGGAGATGATCCCGGGCACGGCGGCCGACTACAAGACCTCCCTGGCCACGTGGTTCGACTGGGACGAGCTCGTCGCCGACGCGGCCCCCGCCGAACCGGTGACCGTCGCCGCCACCGACCCGCTGTACATCCTCTACACCTCCGGCACCACGGGGAAGCCGAAGGGCGTGGTGCGCGACAACGGCGGGCACGCGGTGGCCCTGACCTGGTCGATGCGCAACATCTACGACATCTCCCCCGGCGACGTGTGGTGGACGGCCTCCGACGTGGGCTGGGTCGTCGGCCACTCGTACATCGTCTACGGCCCGCTGCTGATCGGCGCGACCACCGTGATGTACGAGGGCAAACCGGTGGGCACGCCGGATGCCGGTGCGTTCTGGCGGATCATCAACGAGAACGACGTCGTCGCGTTGTTCACCGCCCCCACCGCGATCCGCGCGGTCCGCAAGGCGGACCCCGAGGCGAAGGAGCTGGAGAACTACGACATCTCCTCCCTGCGGACGCTGTTCGCGGCGGGCGAGCGGCTCGACCCGGACACCTACGAGTGGGCGACGAAGGTGCTCGACCGGCCCGTCGTCGATCACTGGTGGCAGACCGAGACCGGATGGGCGATCGCGGCGAACCTGCGCGGACTCGAGCCCCTGCCGATCAAGGCCGGCTCGCCGACGGTGCCGGTGCCCGGCTACCGCCTCGACATCGTCGACGCGGAGGGTAAGCCGGTCGGACCGAACACCGAGGGCAACATCGTGATCGCGCTGCCGCTGCCGCCGGGCACCCTGACCGGACTGTGGCAGGACGAGGACCGCTACCGGCGCTCGTACCTGGAGACGTTCCCGGGCTACTACCTCACCGGCGATTCCGGCTACGTCGACGAGGACGGCTACGTGTTCGTCCTGGGCAGGTCGGACGACGTCATCAACGTCGCCGGTCACCGCCTGTCGACCGGAAGCATGGAGGCCGTCGTCGCGTCGCATCCGGCCGTCGCCGAGTGCGCGGTCGTCGGCATCCGCGACGAGCTCAAGGGTCAGCGGCCGTCCGGTTACGTGGTGCTCAAGTCCGGTGTCGAGATCGATCCGGAGACGCTGCGGCAGGAACTCGTGGCGATGGTGCGCGAGCAGATCGGCGCGGTGGCGACGTTCCGGGACGTCACCGTGGTGCAGGCCCTGCCGAAGACCCGCTCCGGCAAGATCCTCCGCAAGACGATGCGGCAGATCGCCGACCACGAGCAGTACACGGTGCCGTCGACGATCGAAGACCCGTCGGTGCTCGAGGCGCTCGAGCAGCAACTGCGCGGATAACCGCTCGCCCGCCGGTCATCCGCTTTTCCGATCGTCACAGCGGATGACTGGGGGCCGAGCGGCTGCGATGGACGGCTCGCCGGAGTCGCTCCACGACCACGTCGAACCGGAACAGTTCCGGCCACGTCCACCGCACCACCTGCAGCCCCAGGTCACGCAGCGCGTCCTCGCGGTGCTTCTCGGCGCGCACGTCGTCGACGGTGCCGTACTTGACCATCCCGTCGAATTCGCCGACGAGGCCCCACTGCTCCCAGAAGAAGTCGACGCGCGCGACGAACACACCGCCCGGGGTGTGGATCGTCCGCTGCAGGACCGGGACCGGGAGACCCGCGTCGCGCAGGCGCAGCCGGCTCAGGGACTCGCCGGGGCTTTCGCTCCGGGCGTCGAGGAACCCGACGACGCGTCGCGCCGCGGCGATCCCCGCGCGCGGCGCGTCGAAGTGAGCTCGGAAGTCGAGGTCGGGATATCGGCGCAGCGCGCTGTCCCCGACGACGACGGCCTCCTCCACGGGCAGCGTTCGCGCCAGGTCGACGACGGTGCGCGCCGGTGAGGTGACCCGCACGCCGTCGAGCTGCACGACGTCGCCGCCGAGCACCGCCGCGTGCACGTAGCGCGTTGGGCCCCGGCGCCCACCGGCGGAGCGCCCGTTGGTGGTGTGGATCAGAGCGAGATCGGTCTGCCACACGTCGAATTCGTGCAGGACCGCCGCGGAGATGTGGCTGATCGCGGCGGCCGGACGGAGTCCGGTGCCGACGGTCCGCGCCAGCAGTCGGTGCCGCCCGACGTCGTCGAGGAGCTGCACGCCGTCGGCGTCGAGATACACGCCCGGGGTCAGGCGCTGGAGTTCCCCGCGTCGCACCGCGCGCCGCAGCTCGGCGTCGGTGTGTCCCGCGGCCAGTGCGGAACGTCGCAGCAATGGTTCGGTCACCGCTTCAGCGTGCCGCGACGGTGACGGGAACGGGCCGCTCGTGCCACCGAACGGCCGAATCTGTGGATGGAACGCCCGCCTGTGGACAACACCCGCTTCGCACACAGTCATCCGCTGCGACCGTCGTCGCAGCGGATGACTGTGTAGTGAGCGGATGTCAGCGTCGGCGACGGCGCCGCACCACCGCCCGCACCGCGAGCGCGGCCACCACGCTGCCGACGACAGCGGCGACGATCTGCGGTTTCTCGGCAGCGGTCTGCTTGGCGGCTTCGACCTTCTCGTGGGCGGCGGCCTTGGTGCGTGCCGGCACGTCCACGCGCTGCGCGAGTTCGTCGACGGTTGCGGCGAGCTCGGCGCGCTGCTGCTCGACGGACGGTACGGGTTCGGGACCGGTCATCGCACATGCTCCTTCACGGTGTTCACGTCCTTGCGGACACTCTCCGCCGTCTCGCTGGGCACCGGTGGGGCCGAGTTCTTGGCCCGCGACGCGCCGACGGCGGCCAGGGTGCCGCCGACCGCCAGGACGATCAACGAGACGATCAACGCGGCCAGCCACGGGGAGAGCACGGTGGCGAGCCCCAGGATCGCGGTCGCGATGAGGGCGCCGACGCCGAGGTAGATCAACATCAGCCCGGCGCCGGCGACGCCGACGCCCACGCCGACGCGGGTGCCCTTGGCTTTCACCTCGTCGAGGGCGTGGGTGACCTCGGTGCGCACGAGGGTCGGCACCTGAATGCTGAGCCGCTCGATCAGTTGCGCGGTGGACAGTTCGCTCGGGTCCGTGGCACTGTGCGTGCCGCCGGGGGACGCGGTCATCGTCGAGTCCTTTCCGTGTCGTGCGACGTCTGGGGCCGGTCTGTCGCCCTCCGCATCGTCGGCGCCTTCGCGGCCCGACGCGGCGTGCGCGAGCCGGAGTTCGCGGCCGCGCTCGATGTCTTCCTGCCGCTTCTCCTCGTTCTTCTCGATGTTGCGGGTGTCCCGGGGCGGCAGCTGCAGCGTCTCCTCCGCCTCGATACCGGCCTGCAACTGACGTCCGCGCTCGAGCTCGGCGTCGAACTCCGCGCCGAACAGCAGCGCGAGGTTGGTGATCCACAACCACAGGAGGAAGACGATCGCGCCGGCGAGCGAGCCGTACGTCTTGTTGTAGCTACCGAAGTTGGAAACGTAGAAGGCGAACGCGAGGGACGCCACGATCCACGTGACGATCGCGATGGTCGCGCCCATGCTGATCCAGCGGAACTTGGGCTGCGACACGTTCGGCGTCGCGTAATACAGAACCGCGATGATCATGATCACGAGCAGCAGGATGACCGGCCACTTCGCGATGTTCCAGATCATCACCGAAGTCTCGCCGAGCCCGATCACGTCTCCCACGGCCCGGGCGATGGGACCGCTGACGACGAGCATGAGCGCCGTCGCGCCCATTGCGATCAGGGCGAGCGCGGTGATGAGGAGCATCCAGGGCCGCAACTTCCAGATCGGTCGCCCCTCCTCGATCTCGTAGATGCGGTTCATGGCCCGGCCGAACGCACCGACGTAGCCGGAGGCCGACCACAGGGCGCCGGCGATACCGAGGATCAGAGCCAGGCCCGCGGTCGGTGCCTGCACCAACTGTTCGACGGGGCCGCGCAGCGTGTTCACCGCGTCGGTGGGCCCGAGGTCCTCGACCAGTTGCAGCACCGTGTCCACCGTCGTCCCCCCCTGGCCGAACACGCCGAGGAGCGACACGACCACGAGGAGAGCGGGGAACAGCGACAGGACGGCGTAGTAGGTGAGGCCGGCGGCGAGGTCGGTGCACTGATCGTGACTGAACTCGCGAGCGGTCTTGCGCAGCACGTACTTCCACGACGGTGTGGTCAGGTCGGTCGGCGAGTCGGGCTTGCGCGAATCGTCGGCCGGGGCCTCCGACCCGTCGCGGACCCGGTGATCTGCGGTCATGGTTCCCGATGTACCCGTGGCACGGACGGACCAAACGCCACGGCCGGCACGCGACCGCCGCCGGTGCGGTGTGCCGGGCCCCCGGACCGCGGCGGAGCGTGGTGTGATCGAGCGATGCGGCGCCTCGACGATCCGACCTGCCCGGCCCGTCCACTCGACGACGACGAGCTGCGGGCCCTCTACGCCTACCCGCCGGACCTGTCCTCCCCGTGGCTGCGGGTGAACTTCGTGTCGTCCCTCGACGGTGCCGTCGCCGTGGAGGGACGCTCGGGTGGGCTCGGCACGCCGTCGGACAAGAAGGTGTTCGGTCTGTTGCGGGCGCTGGCCGAGGTGATCGTCGTCGGCGCGGGCACGGTCCGCAGCGAGAACTACGGCGGCGCCCGCACGAGCGGGGGACTGCGCGCGCGCCGCGCCGAGGCGGGGCTGCCGGAGATTCCGCCGGTCGCGGTCGTCACCGCGACGTGCGACCTCGACCCCGACTGCCGCTTGTTCACCGACACCACCGTCGCGCCGGTCGTCCTCACGTGCGAGACGGCACCGGAGGAACGCCGCCGGGCCCTCGCCGCCGCCGGTGCGGACGTGCGACTGGTCGCCGAGCACTCGATCGACGGGCACGCGGTGCGGGACGCCCTCTCGGCGGCGGGCTGGAGTCGTGCGCTGTGCGAGGGCGGGCCACGGCTGTTCGGTCAGCTGATCGCCGACGGCGTGGTCGACGACCTGTGCCTGACGTTGGCGCCGCTGCTCGCCGCCGGCCCGGCGGGCCGGATCGCCACCGCCCCGCGGACGGCGCCGACGTCGATGCGGCCCGCCCACATCCTCGCCGACGACGACGGCACCGTGCTCACGCGGTGGGTACGCGGGACGTGACAGGCAGGAGTGTGCGCACCACGTCGAGGTCACCGTGGGTCCGCAGCACCGGTGCGACGCGGTCCAGCAGACGGGTGAGCAGGTCCCGAGCCGGGATCCGGGCGCCGGTGTGCACATCCACCGCCGGACCCTCGAGACCGTACCGGGCGGCACTCCACACCGCCGCCGCACCGACCTCCGGTTCGACGGCCTGCGCCTCGACACCACGGCGCAGATCGTCGAGCGCCGCGCCGACCAGACCCCGGACCAGGGCGGCCTGCACGACCGTGCCGTCCACCGTGGCCGCGGTGTCGGCCGCGCGGATCTCCACCGTCGGCACGTGCACCGACGGCCGGGCAAGCCAGAAGGTCATCCGCGAGTCGAGCAGCACCCCGGCGCCGACCAGGCGTGCGACGAGGTCCGCGGCGTGCTGGGCCGAACGCAGGTACGGGGGCAGGCCGAAACCGGGAAACCGGCTCTGTTGCACGATGCGCCAGCTCGCGTATCCCGTGTCACGCCCGTCGTGCCGCCGGGAGTTGGCCCCGAGCGCGACGAGGGTGGGCAGCCACGGGGTCAGATGGTTCACCACGGCGGCCGCGGTGTCCCGGTCGGCGACGCCGACGTGCACGTGGCAGCCGCAGGCATGGTAGTCGTCGACCAGCGCGCGGTACCGGTCGGCGATGGCGGCCCGGCGCCCCGTCCCGACGACGGTGCCGGGGCCGGCGTCGCGTTCGGGCACCCCGGTGGCGGCAATGCGCATCCCGCAGCGGAGGGCGGCACCGTGGAGGGCGGACCGGGACGCGGTCAGCTGGGTCCGCAGGTCGTCGAGGGTTCGGCACACCCCGCCCACCGCCTCGATCTGGGTCGGGTGCAACTCGCCGACGAAGTTCACCCCGGGCACCTGCGGAAGCTGTTCGTACAGGGCGTCGAACCCCGGTGTGGGACGGCCTGACGCCGGGTCCACGAGCAGGAACTCCTCCTCCACGCCCATGGTGACGCCGGCGCCCGGATCCGGGCGGGAGGTTTCGGAGTTCATGGTTGCGGGCTACCCGTTGCCGCCGGCGACGACACGCCGGCCGGTACAGTCCGGACAGCATCCGGCGGAAGGAGTTCCCCATGCCCGACGACGTTCCCGAAGGTTCGGCGCGGTCCAGCGCCACCGCGGAGCGGATCGGCGGACTCGCCGCCGACCGCGGCCTGACCGTCGCGTGCGCCGAGTCGCTCACCTCCGGCGCCCTGGCCGCGCGGCTCGGCGCGGCGCCGGGCAGCGCCGAGTGGTTCCGGGGCGGGGTCGTCGCCTACTCGCGGGACGTGAAGCACTCGCTGCTGCGGGTGCCGGAGGGTCCGGTGGTGTGCGAGTCCGCGGCGCGCGCCATGGCCGAGTCGACGGTCGACCTGCTCGGTGCCGACGTCGCGGTGGCGGTGACGGGCGCGGGCGGCCCGGACAGCCAGGACGGGCAGGAGCCGGGGACGGTGTGGTTCGGGGTGGCCGGGCGCGGGCCTACGCACGCCGAGGAGAAGTTCTTCCCGGGCGAGCCCGAGGAGGTGCTGGCCGAGACGGTCTTCCATGCGCTCACTCTGCTCGCGGAGCGGGTGGGGCGCTGAGGGGGCCGGTGCCCGGCCGGGCGAGCAGCCGGGTGACGAGCGCGGTGACGAGTTGGTCCGGGGTGGCGTCGGCGCCGATCGAGGTGGTCAGCAGATCCAGCAGGAGCCCGTCGATCGCGAAGTGCAGCAGGGCGACGTCGAGCGCGGTGGCGGGTAGTCCTGCCGCGTCGTTGAACTCGACGTCGAGCCGGTAGTTGCGGGAGAGCGTCGCGCCGAGCACCTCGGCGAGTCCGGGACTTCGGCGGGATTCGAGGCGCAGTTCCATCAGGGCGACGGTCAGGTCCGGCTGGGCGGTCGTGCGCTCGACGAGGTAGCGCATGTAGTCGACGTAGAGGTCGACATCCGGAGTCCGGCCGGCGAGCGACTCGAGCCGGTCCGGCTCGGGGGCGAGCCGCTCGAAGATCCGCGCGCCGAGGGCGCCGAGGAGTTCGTCCCGTGTCGGAAAGTAGTTCGCGCAGGTGCCCAGGGGCACCCCGGCTTCCCGGTCGACGGCGCGGTGGGTCAGCTTGCGGGCACCGTCCGCGCCGAGTACGCGCAGACCGGCGTCCGCGAGCTGGGCTCGGCGCTCCGGATTCGCTGCCACGGAAAAACCCTAGCACCGAACACAACACCTGTTGTAGTTTGACCACCACAGGTGTTGTAGTCGACGACGCGAGGAGCTTCCGTGCGAAAACTGACCTACTACGTGGCGACCACGCTCGACGGCTTCATCGCCGACCCGGCCGGGGGCTACGACTTCTTCCCCCTCGAAGGTGACCACGCGCACTACCAGGTGCAGGAGTTCCCCGAGACGATCCCGACGCCCGCCCGCGGGTCGCTCGGCATCGAGGGGCCGCCGAAACACTTCGACGCCGTCGTGATGGGCCGGCGCACGTGGGAGCCGGCCCGGGACGCCGGCTGGACGAGCGGCTACCGGCACCTGCAGCAGTACGTGTTCACCACGACGATGACGCAGGCGCCGGACGAGACGGTGACCCTCGTCGCGACCGACCCGCTCGAGTACGTGCGCGACCTCAAACAGCAAGACGGGCTGGGCATCTGGCTCTGCGGCGGCGGTTCGCTCGCCGGCGCGCTGCTGCCCGCGATCGACGAGCTGGTGCTCAAGGTCCACCCGATCGTCGCCGGGGACGGAATCCCGTTGTTCCGGCACGGTTTCGAGCCGCACCGCTTCGACCGTCTCGAGACGAGAACCTTCGACAGCGGAGTGACGGTGTGCCGCTTCGCGGCCGGTGTGCCTTTTGGGCGGTCCTGACCGCCCAAAAGGCACACCGGCGGCGCAGCCGCCTCCTAGAACCAGGTGGGCCGTACGTCGAGCGTGGTTCGGTCGAGGCTGTCGAGCAGATCGAACTGCGGACCGGTCTTCGGCAGTTCGAATGCGAAGAAGTACCGGGCGGCGGCGCGCTTACCGTCGTAGAAGTCGCCCTCCCGGGACCCGGCCGCGAGGAGCTGCTCGAGCCACATCCACGCGACGACCACGTGCCCGACGGCCTCGAGGTACACCGACGAATTGGCCAGCGCCAGTTCGGGATCGCCGGTCCCCCACAGCCGGGCGGTGGCGGCGCCCACCCGCGTCACCGCCGCCTGCAACTGCTCGGCGTAGCGAGCGGCGTCGCCGCCGGCCTGCGTGCCACGCGCGACGGTGCGTCCGATCGTCTCGCCGAGCAGCGCCAGCCCCGCCCCGCCCTGCATGACCACCTTGCGCCCGAGCAGGTCCAGCCCCTGGATGCCGTGCGTGCCTTCGTGAATGGGGTTGAGGCGGTTGTCCCGGTAGTACTGCTCGACGTCGAACTCGCGGGTGTAGCCGTAACCCCCGTGCACCTGGATCGCCAGGCTGTTCGCCTCGAGGCACCACTGCGACGGCCAGGACTTCGCGACGGGTGTGAGCATGTCCAGCAACAGCCCGGCTCGGGCGCGCGCGTCCTCGTCCTCGGCGGTCTGCTGCTCGTCGACGAGCTGCGAGCAGTACAGCCCCAGCGCCAGTGCGCCCTCGACGTAGGCCTTCTGGGCGAGCAGCATCCGGCGTACGTCGGCGTGCTCGATCAGCGGTACGGGCTGGGACGACGGGTCCTTGTCGCCGAGGGGGCGGCCCTGGGCGCGGGTGCGGGCGTACTCGAGGGACTGCAGATAGCCGGCGTAGCCGAGCGAGGTGGCGAGGAATCCCACGCCGATGCGGGCCTCGTTCATCATGTGGAACATGTACGACAGGCCCTTGTGCGGCTCGCCGAGCAGGTAGCCGACGGCGCCGGCGCGGCCCGCGGGGGTGAAGGTGCCGTCGCCGAAGTTCAGCAGCGTGTTGGTGGTGCCGCGGTTGCCCATCTTGTGGTTGAGGCCGACGAGGGCGACGTCGTTGCGCTCACCGAGCTGCCCGTCCGCGCCGACGAGGATCTTCGGGACGATGAACAGCGAGATGCCCTTGACCCCCGCCGGGCCGCCGGGGATCTTCGCGAGCACGAGGTGGACGATGTTCTCGGACAGTTCGTGGTCGCCGCCGGAGATCCACATCTTGGTGCCGGTGAGCCGGTAGCTGCCGTCGTCCTGCGGCACGGCCCTGGTGGTGATGTCCGCCAGCGACGAGCCGGCCTGCGGCTCGGACAGGCACATGGTGCCGAAGAACCGGCCCTCGAGCAGCGACGGCACGTACGTGGCGATCTGCTCCTCGCTGCCGTGAGTGGCGATGAGGTTGGCGTTGCCGACGGTGAGGAACGGATACGACGAGGTGCCTGCGTTGGCGGCCTGGAACCAGGCCATCGCCGCCCGCAGCACGGTGACCGGCAACTGCATGCCGCCGAGTTCCTCGTCGAAGGAGGAGCCGATGAGCCCGGCCTTGGCGAACAGCTCCAGGGCCGCTTTGACCTCGGGGATGATCTCGACCCTGCCGTCGGCGCCGATCCGAGGCTCCTGGGCGTCCGCCTTCTTGTTGTGCGGCGCGAAGTGCTTGGTAGCCAAGTCCGCACTGAGGTCGAGGACGGCGTCGAACGTCTCCCGCGAGTGCTCGGCGAACCGGCCGCGTGCGGTGAGCGACTCGACGTCCAGCCATTCGTAGAGCAGGAAGTCGAGGTCACGCCGGGACAGGACGGGAGCGGGCATGGAGGTTCCTTTCACAGGGCCGCAGATTCACTAAGCGCTCACTTAGTAGAGCAACGACGGTGCATGATGTCAACGGACCAGCACGGCGACGGAGAGAACCCAGCATGATCGACACGCCCATCACCGACGACCTCGCCGGCATCTTCACCGAGGTCGAATCCGACGTCGCGCGTCGTCTCATCGGCTCGGCCGTGGAGTCCTTCGCCCGCCGCGGCTACCACGCCACCACCACCCGTGACATCTCCGTCGGCGCCGGCCTGAGCCCGGCCGCGCTGTACGTGCACTTCAAGTCCAAGGAGGAGGTGCTGTTCGAGGTCAGCCGCATCGGGCATCAGCACGTCCTCGACGCCGTCGTCGCCGCCGCCGCCTCCGCCACCGACCCGGCCGGCCGGATGCGGGCGATCGTGGACGGCTTCGTCCGCACCCACGCGGTGCACCACACCGTCTGCCGGGTGTCGCAGTACGAACTGCACGCCCTCACCCCGGAGCACTACCGGACGATCGCCGCGATCCGCCGCGACACCGATGCTGTGATCCGCGCCGAGATCGAGCACGGCATCGCGGCCGGGGCCTTCGCCGTCCGGGACGTGCCGACCACCGCCCTGGCGATCCTGTCGCTCGGCATCGACGTCGCCCGCTGGTACCAGCCCGGCCGCATCGACGTCGACGCCCTGGCCGGCAACTACGTCGAGCTCGTCCTCGGCATGCTCGGCGCGGGCACAATGCAGGAGTGATCGAACCAGCCACCGTCCTCGTCGTCGACGACGACGAGGACGTCCTGTCCTCCCTGCAGCGGGGGCTGCGCCTGTCCGGCTTCGACGTGCTCACCGCCGCGACCGGGACACAGGCGCTCGAGGTCGTCGCGCGCCGGCGGCCGGACGCGATGGTGCTCGACATGAACATGCCGGTCCTCGACGGCACCGGGGTGGTCACCGCTCTGCGCTCGAACGGCAACGACATCCCGATCTGTGTGCTCAGCGCCCGCAGCACCGTCGGCGACCGCATCGCGGGACTCGAGTCCGGCGCCGACGACTACCTGACGAAGCCGTTCGTGCTCGCCGAGCTCGTGGCACGGATCCGGGCGATGCTGCGGCGCAGCGCGCCCGGCACCCCCGGCGCCGGCTCCGTCGTCCGGGCCGGCGGGCTCGAGCTCGACACCGCGGGCCGCCGGGCGCGCATCGACGGCACCGAGGTGGAGCTGACCAAGCGCGAGTTCGAACTGCTCGAGGTGCTCGCCCGCAACGCGGGCATCGTCCTGAGCCGCGACCGGCTGCTGGCCCTCGTGTGGGGCTACGACTTCGACGCGGACACCAACGTCGTCGACGTGTTCGTCGGGTACCTGCGCCGCAAACTCGAGGCCGGGGGGCGGCCGCGGCTGCTGCACACCGTGCGCGGGGTGGGCTTCGTGCTGCGGGATGCGGCGTGACGCACCGCTTCTCGCTGCGGGCGCGGGTCGCCGCGGCCACCGCGCTCGGCACCACGCTCGTCGTCGCGGTGCTGGGTGTGCTCGTCGCCCTGGCCATCACCCGGAACAACCTCGCGCAGCTCGACCGCCGCCTCGAGACGGCCACGCAGGTACTGGTCGCCAATGCCGGGACCGCCGGCCTGTTCCTGCCCGCGCTGGGTGACGCCGGAGCCTTCGCCGTCACCATCCGCACCGAATCCGGAGGGCTGCTCAGCAGCACCCCGACCGAACTACCCGCCCTCTCCCCCGGCGCCCACACCGTCGATCTCGGCGGCACCGCCTACCGGACGTACACCGCGCCGACCGACCGGCTGCCCTCGCTCCTGTCCGTCGCGGTGCCCTATGCCGAGGCGCAGGACATCACGACCGAGCAGCACCGGCAGCTCGCCGTCGCCGGTGCGATCGCCGTCGCGGTCGCGACGGCCCTCGGCTGGATCTTCGGGGGCCGCGCCGTGCGACCCCTGGTCGACCTCACCCGCCGGATCGTGGCCCGCGCACCCACCCTCGAGCCGCGGCGCTCCGGCATCCGCGAGGCCGACGAACTCGCTGCCGCAGCCGGCGACATGCTCAGCGACGTCGCCCGCGCCCAGGCCGCCACCGACGCCGCTCTCGCCACGGCGCGGGACTTCGCGGCCGCCGCCGCTCACGAGCTGCGGACCCCGCTGACCGCGATGCGCACCGACCTCGAGGTCCTCTCCACCCTGGACCCGGCCGGTGACGTCCTGAGCGCCGAGGAACGCACCGAGATCCTCGGCGACCTCACCCGGATGCAGAGCCGTGTCGAATCCACGCTCGACGACCTCGAGCGGCTCGCCCGCGGTGATCTGTCCACCTCGCGGGACTTCGTGCCCACCGACCCGGTGGAGATCTGCGACGCCGCGGCCGCCGACGCGACGAGCCGGCATCCCGGCGTGCAGATCGAGGTGGTCGGCGAGACGGGGCGCGAGATCCGGGCGCTGCCGAGCGGGCTGCGGCTCGTCGTCGACAATGCCGTGGCCAACTCGGTACGGCACGGCCGCGCCCGCCGGATCCGGCTGGCGGTCACCGCCGACGGCACCGACACCGTGCTCACCGTCGACGACGACGGCCGCGGGGTGCCGGCCGGTGAGCGCGGCGCGGTGTTCGAACGGTTCCGCCGGGGCAGCGGCGCCGCCCGGGGCGGTTCGGGGCTGGGCCTGGCGCTCGTGGCGCAGCAGGCGGCGTTGCACGGCGGTACGGCGCGGCTGGAGGAGAGCCCGCTCGGCGGGGCGCGGCTGACGGTGCGGTTCGCCGCGGGGTGACCGTATTCCACCCCTCGGGTCCCTACGACACGGGACGGGGCGGGCGCAGGATCGTATGCATCCCCTCCACCGATCCCAGGAGATCCGAATGTCGAAGAGCCGCAAGCTGATCGTCACCGCCGCGCTGATCGCCCTGCCCGTCTTCGGCGGCGCCGGGACGGCGGCCGCGTCCTCGGACCACCACGACGACCACGATCGCCACGACCGTCGCGACCGTGGTTGCGCGATCACGCATTTCGACCGGAACGGCAAATTCCTGCGCACCGAGTTCCGCAGCCCCGGGTCCCGGTTCGACGGGCGGATCTGCCGCAGCGACGATCAGTGGCACTTCCTCGACAGCGGCGACATCGCCCCCACTCCCTTCGTCCGGCACTGACCCACCGGGACCCCCGGATGCGACGGAGCCCCGCAGCGCGAAAAGCGGTGCGGGGCTCCGGCCGTGCGCAGACCTACTCGGTGCCGAGGAGGTCGATGACGAAGACGAGGGTCTTGCCGCCGAGCGGGTGCCCGGACCCGGCCGGACCGTAGGCGAGCTGCGGGGGCACCGTCAGCTTGCGGCGACCGCCGACCTTCATGCCGGGGATGCCCTCCTGCCAGCCGGGAATGAGGCGGCCGAGCGGGAACTTGACGGACTCGCCGCGGGCGAACGACGAGTCGAACACGTCGTTCGTGTCGTACTCGACGCCGTGGTAGTGCACGTCGACGACCGCACCGGGCTGCGCCTCGGTGCCGTCACCGACGGTGATGTCCTCGATCACGAGTTCGGCGGGAGCCGGCCCGGTGGCCGGTTCGATCTCCGGCACCTCGGGCTTGGCCTCCACGTCGAGCAGGTCGATGACGAACACCAGGGTCTTGCCGGCGAGGCGGTGCCCCGAACCGGCCGGGCCGTACGCCATCTCCGGCGGGATCGTCAGCTGACGGCGGCCACCGACCCGCATGCCGGGGATGCCCTCCTGCCAGCCGGCGATCAGGCCGCTGAGCGGGAAGGTGATGGACTCGCCCCGGCTCCACGACGAGTCGAACTCCTCGCCGGAGTCGAACTCGACGCCGACGTAGTGGACCTCGACCTTGGCCCCGGGCGTCGCCTCGGCGCCGTCGCCGACGGTGAGGTCCTTGACGACCAGACCGGTCGGGGCGGGGCCTTCCTGGAATTCGATCTCGGGCTTGCTACTCATGTGTCGGTCTTCCGGTAGGGGACGGGTCAGCGCGCGTCGATGCTGCTGTAGTCGCGCTCGGTGTAACCGGTGTAGATCTGCCGCGGGCGGCCGATCTTGAGGCTCGGGTCGGAGTGCATCTCGCGCCAGTGCGCGATCCAGCCCGGCAGGCGGCCGAGCGCGAACAGCACCGTGAACATCCGGGTGGGGAAGCCCATCGCCCGGTAGATCAGGCCGGTGTAGAAGTCGACGTTCGGGTACAGCTTGCGCTCGATGAAGTAGTCGTCGGTGAGCGCGGCCTCCTCGAGGGCCTGCGCGATCTGCAGCAGATCGTCGTCGCCACCCAGCTTGGCGAGCAGGCTGTCGGCGGTCTTCTTCACGATCGCCGCGCGCGGGTCGTAGTTCCGGTAGACGCGGTGTCCGAAGCCCATGAGCTTGACGCCGTCTTCCTTGTTCTTGACCTTGCGGACGAACTCCTTGACGTCGCCGCCGCCGGTCTTGATCGCGTCGAGCATCTCGAGCACGGCCTGGTTGGCGCCGCCGTGCAGCGGGCCCCACAGCGCGTTGATGCCGCCGGAGATCGAGGTGAACAGGTTGGCGTCGGACGAACCGACGAGGCGCACCGTGGAGGTCGAGCAGTTCTGCTCGTGGTCGGCGTGCAGGATCAGCAGCATGTCGAGGGCCTGGGCGATCTCGGGATCGACCTGGTACGGCTCGGCCGGGAAACCGAAGGTCATGCGCAGGAAGTTCTCGACCAGGTTCAGCGAGTTGTCCGGGTACAGGAACGGCTGGCCGACCGACTTCTTGTAGGCGTAGGCCGCGATGGTCGGCAGCTTGGCCATCAGCCGGATGGTGGACAGCTCCACCTGCTCCGGGTCGTCGGGATCGAGCGCATCCTGGTAGTACGCCGAGAGCGCGTTGACGGCGCTGGAGACGACGGGCATCGGGTGCGCGTTGCGCGGGAAGCCGTCGAAGAAGCGCTTGAGATCCTCGTGCAGCAGCGTGTGCCGGCGGATCTTGTCGGTGAAGACCTCGAGCTGCTCCGCGGTGGGCAGCTCGCCGTAGATCAGCAGGTAGCTGACCTCGATGAAGGTGGACTTCTCCGCCAGCTGCTCGATGGGGTATCCGCGGTAGCGCAGGATGCCTTTCTCCCCGTCGATGAAGGTGATGGCCGACGTGGTGGAGGCGGTGTTGACGAAACCGGGGTCAAGGGTGGTGTACCCGGTCTCTGCAAGGAGCTTGCCCAGCTCGATGCCGTCGTTGCCTTCCGTCGCCTTGGCGATAGACATTGTGTGCTCGCCACCGGGGTAGCTGAGGGTGGGTCGGGTGTCATTCTCAGCGGGCACGAAGGATCCCTCTCAAGCTCAGATCAACGCGATTCTTCCGAACATTCACGTAGAACCTAGCCCTTGCGCAGGCCATGTGCCCAGGGAGGGTCCGTCGAAGGTCCCCGATCGGGCCGGCGCGGCGCCGCGCCGCGCGCACGCCGGAGCGTCCGAATGCCCCCTCCGGCACGGCGCTCACCTGCGTCGATATTGCATATCACGTTCCCGCCGCCGGCGCGGTGAGCACCCGTCCGCGTGTCCGGGCAGCGGCGCACCGGCGGTGCAGGATCCCGTCCTGCGGACGGCGGTGCAGGATCCCGTCATGCGGACGGCAGGGCGGTCAGGCCCCACCGCCCCGTCCACGTCTGCCCGGGTTGCAGCACGACGAGATCGATGCCGAGGTTGAAGGCGTCCGGCGGGCACGTCATCGGTTCGAGCGCCAGCGCCCGCCCCCGTCCCGGATACTCGAGTTCGGGGACGGCGCCGGCGGTGAACACCTGCAGCCAGCCGAACTCGCGCCCGGCCCACAACCGCACCCCCCGCCCGTCCGGGCCCCGCAGGTCGTGCCGGGACCGGCCATCCACGTCCACGTCCAGCGCGCTGTACGGAAGGTCGAGCTCGACTCCGCGCAGCGGCCGCGGCGAGGTGAAGTCGAACTCGGTGCCCTCGACCGGCTGCGAGTACGCGTTCGGCAGTCCGCGCCCGGGATCGAGCGGCAGCCGGGTGCCGGCGGCCAGGCGGAGCGTGCACTCGTCGAGCGGCGCGGCGCCTGCCCGGACGTACGGATGCACGCCGAGCCCGAACGGCGAGTGGTAGCCGCCGATGTTGGTGGCGGTGTGCGTGACGGTGAGGCCGTCGTCGCCCACCTCGTGGGTCACGGTGAGCCGCAGCTGGTACGGCCACCCCTTGTGCAGTCCCACGTCCAGCTTCTGCTCGACGCGGAAGTCGTTGTGGGAAACCAGGACCCAGTCTCGATGCCAGGCGAATCCGTGCACCGCGTTGCCGCGTTCGGGTTCGGTGAGCGCGAGCTGATGCTCGATGCCGTCGAAGTAGAAGTGCCCGTCCCGGATGCGGTTCGGCCACGGGGCGAGCACCGTGCCGGAGCGCAGCGGGGGCCGCTCGTTCGCCGGCCAGCTCTCCGTCAGCGGGTACGGCCCGTCCGGCGATTCGTGCTCGAGTGCCCGCAGCGCCGCCCCCGAGCTGGATACCTCCGCGCGGTACCCGCCCCTTCGGATCCGGTAGTTCGTCGGATCGGACATGGGCCCAGTCTCCCGCGGACGGGCGCGGCAGGTCGGGGATTCGCCGATCACGGCGGCGACCTCGCCGATCGCGGTGGTGTCACCGAGCCGGATCGGGCCGCCGGTGCGCCTCCGCGCCTACGATGACCGGATGCGACTGCGCCTCGGCCGCCCGGATCTCGCCGCCTACGCCGACCGGTTCGACGTCCCCGCCGCGACGGCGGCGTCCCGCCCGGCCGTGACGTTCCTCGGGGTGTCCACCCTGCTCGTCGACGACGGCACCGACGCGCTGCTGACCGACGGCTTCTTCACCCGCCCGGGTCTCGGCGCCGTCGCGCTGGGTCGGCTCGCACCCGACCCGGCCCGGATCGACGCGTGCCTGACCCGGGCCGGCGCGACGCGGCTCGCGGCCGTCCTGCCCGTCCACAGCCACTTCGACCACGTGCTCGACTCCGCGGCCGTCGCCGAGCGGACGGGCGCGGTGCTCGTCGGCGGCGAATCGACGGCGAACGTCGGGCGCGGGCACGGCCTCCCGCCGGAGCGGATAGTCGTCGCCACGCCCGGCGAGCCGCTGCGGTTCGGCGGGTTCACCGTCACGCTCGTCGCGTCCGAGCACTGTCCGCCGGACCGGTACCCGGGCACGATCGACGCGCCCGTCGTCCCGCCCGCGCGGGCCGGGAGCTATCGGTGCGGCGAGGCGTGGTCGACGTTCGTCGCGCACGCCGACGGCCGGTCCCTGCTGATCCAGGGCAGCGCCGGTTTCCGGCCCGGGGCGCTGGCCGGCCGGCGCGCGGAGGTCGTCTATCTCGGCGTCGGCCAACTCGGGGTGCAGAGCGAGGAGTACATCCGCAGCTACTGGGCGGAGACCGTCGGCACGGTCGGAGCGCGACGGGTGGTGCTCGTGCACTGGGACGACTTCTTCCGCCCGCTCGACCGGCCGCTGCGCGCGCTGCCCTACGCCGGGGACGATCTCGACGTCACCATGCGGGTCCTCGGCCGGCTCGCCGAGCGCGACGGGGTGGAGCTGCATCTGCCGCAGGTGTGGCGGCGCGAGGATCCGTGGCGGTGACGGATTTCCGTACCCGAGACCATCCGGGCACCCCGAGGGAGCAGGCGGTCCGGCCCCGATCGGTGAGAGGTGGGGACGGGTTCCGCGAATGTGCCGGTGGTCATCCGCCCGCAGTGTGAGTGGCCGCGAAGACGATGAACACCACGAACAGCGCCGCGATACCCAGGACCGCGCCCGCCAGGGCCTCCCCGTGGTTCGTCGCCGACCCCTTGTCCACCCGGTCCAGGCCGACCCAGCCGCACACCACCGCAGCCAGTCCCGCGGGGATCGTGACCAGATCACCGAGGAAGGGGACGAAGGCGCACCCTGCGGCGACGATGCCCGCGACGAGGGCTGCGGTCCCCGCTCCGTTGCGGTCCGGCGATCGGACGAAACGATTCGATGGCATACCGACTCCCGCGTCAGGGTGTGCGATCACGTCCGTCCATCGTGCCCTGCCCGCGTGGATACCGCATGTGCCCCGTCGGTGGACGGGTCAGTGGATCGTGCGGTCCACCCGGTACCGCACGAAGGCGGGGAAGGCGAGCACACACACCAGCACACCGGCCACGACGAGGACCCCGCCGCCCGCCGCGGCGACCGCGGTGCCCACCAGCGCCGCCGCCCCGCCGTGCAGGACGTCGCCGATGCGGGGTCCGCCGGCGACGACGACGATGAACACGCCCTGCAGCCGGCCCCGCATCTCGTCGGTGGCGACGGACTGCAGCATCGTCGAGCGGAACGCCGCGGAGACCATGTCGACCGCGCCGCCGAACGCGAGGAACGCCAGGGCGATCCACAGCCACACCGCGGTGCCGCCCGGTTCGGCGAGGCCCACCGCGACGCCGAAGCCGACCATCGCCAGACCCCAGGCGACGATGCACACGATCACCGCGAGCCCCTGCCGGCGCACCCGTGGCAACCAGCCGGAGAACACCCCGCCGAGCACCGCACCGGCCGACATCGCGGCGAACAGCAGCCCGAGCGCGAACCCGCCCTCGGCGGGGTCACCGAACGAGTCGTGCGCGATCTGCGGGAACAGGGCCCGCGGCATGCCGAACACCATCGCGACGATGTCGACGACGAACGAGGCGAGCAGGATCTTCTGGGTGGAGAGGTAACGGAACCCGTCGAGCACCTCGCGCAGGCCGGCACGCCGGGCCTGCCCGGTCGGCGGGATCGGCGGCAGCGCGAGCACCGCCCACAGGGTCGCGAGCAGTGCGACGGTGTCGATCAGGTACAGGGTGGGCAGACCGAGCACGGGGATCAGGGCGCCCGCGAGCAGCGGCCCGGCGATCGCCCCGAACTGCATCACCGTCATGTTCAGCGAATTGGCGGCGGCCAGTTGACCTTTCGGGATGAGCCGCGGGATCACCGCGCCGCGGGTGGGCTGATTGACCGCGAAGCAGGCCTGCTGCAGCGACAACAGCACCAGCACCAGCCACACGTTCGCCAGGCCCGCGGCGGCCTGCGCCCACAGCAGCAGCGACGTCACACCCATGCCGAGCGTGGTGAAGGTGAGCAGCCGGCGCCGGTCCATCACGTCGGCCAACGCCCCGCCCCACAGCCCGAACACCACGAGCGGGACGAGGGCGAACACACCGGTCAGACCCACGTACGCCGAGCTGCGGGTGATCTCGTAGATCTGTTGCGGCACCGCGACGACGCTGAGCTGGGCGCCGACGACCGTGACGATGCCGGCGGTCCACAACCGGCGGTAGTCGCGGTTCTCGAGCGGCGTGGTGTCGGCGAGCAGCCGCCTCACGGCTGCAGACGCTCGGTGAGCCACCGCCCGTCGACCAGCCGGGTCCGCACCCGGTTGTGCAGACGGTTGGGCCGGCCCTGCCAGAACTCGACCGACTCGGGGCGGATCCGCAGTCCACCCCAGTGCGGCGGCACCGGGATCTCGGCGTCCATGCCGTAGCGCTCGGCGACCTCGACGAGCGCATGCTCGAGCGCCGCCCGGGACTCGATCGGCCGGGACTGCTGCGAGGCCCACGCGCCGAGGCGGGAGCCGCGAGGCCGCGAGTGCCAGTACTCGGCGGTCTCCTGCGCGCCGACCCGCTCGACGGGCCCGCGGACGGTGACCTGGCGGAAGATCGGGACCCAGGTGAACGTGGCCGACGCATAGGGCGTCGCGGCGAGTTGCCGGCCCTTGTCGGAGTCGTAGTTGGTGAAGAAGGCGACCCCGTCCGCGTCGACTCCCTTGCACAGCACGGTGCGGGTCACGGGCCGACCGTGCTCGTCGACGGTGCCGAGGACCATCGCATTCGGTTCGGGCAGTCCTGCCGCGGCGGCGTCGCGGAGCCAGCGGCGCAGCACCGGCAGCCAGCCGTCGGTGAGCCACTCGGGTTCGAGATCCTCGTCGACGGCGGACGCGCCCTGAGGGCCCGCGGGGGTGTAGTCGACACGCATCGACGCCAGATCGGCGTGCTCGGCCGCACTCGGAGGCAGCCCCTCGGCGTTCTCGGCGCCGGGCCGTGGATCGGTGGACACGATGCTGGACACTACTCCCGGGTATCCGGGCGCCGATCCTCCCGCCCGGGGGACTACAGTCGCACCGACGAACGGAGTGGGGCGCCGATCACATCCGCCGAGTCCCGCTTCACCGGCAGTGCTGCCCGGACCGGGTTGCACCGAACGAGGAGAGCCCAACCGTCATGGCATCGCGCGCGTCTGTACCCGAGGATTTCGTCGCCGGCCTCGAAGGCGTCGTCGCCTTCACCAGTGATATCGCCGAACCCGACAAGGACGGCGGTTCGCTGCGCTACCGCGGCGTCGACATCGAGGATCTCGTCACGCGCGGGGTCACGTTCGGGGACGTGTGGGCCCTGCTGGTCGACGGCAGGTTCGGCCAGGGCCTGCCCCCGGCCGAGCCGTTCCCGCTGCCGATCCACACCGGCGACGTCCGTGTCGACGTCCAGGCCGGCCTGGCGATGCTCGCCCCCATCTGGGGCTTCGAGCCGCTGCTCGACATCGACGACGCCACCGCGCGGGAGAACCTCGCCCGCGCCGCCGTGATGGCCCTGTCGTACGTCGCGCAGTCCGCGCGCGGCATCTATCAGCCCGCCGTGCCGCAGAAGCGCATCGACGAGGCCGCGACCGTCACCGAGCGGTTCATGGTGCGGTGGAAGGGCGAACCCGACCCGGCCCACGTCGCCGCGATCGACGCGTACTGGGTCTCGGCCGCCGAGCACGGCATGAACGCCTCCACCTTCACCGCCCGCGTCATCGCCTCCACCGGCGCCGACGTCGCCGCCGCGCTGTCCGGTGCGGTCGGCGCGATGTCCGGCCCGCTGCACGGTGGGGCCCCGGCACGCGTGCTGCCGATGATCGAGGAGACCGAACGCAGCGGCGACGCCCGCGCGCTGGTCAAGGGCATCCTCGACCGCAAGGAGAAGCTGATGGGCTTCGGGCACCGCGTCTACCGCGCCGAGGACCCCCGCGCCCGGGTGCTGCGCGACACCGCGAAGCGACTGAACGCGCCGCGCTACGAGGTCGCCGCCGCCCTCGAGCAGGCCGCCCTCGCCGAGCTGCGCGAGCGTCGCCCCGACCGGGCCATCGAGACCAACGTCGAGTTCTGGGCCGCGGTGATCCTCGACTTCGCCGAGGTCCCGGCCGCGATGATGCCGGCGATGTTCACCTGCGGCCGCACCGCCGGCTGGTGCGCGCACATCCTCGAGCAGAAGCGCCTGGGCAAGCTGGTGCGCCCCGCCGCGATCTACACCGGCCCGGACGCCCGCAGCCCGGAGAGCGTCGAGGGCTGGGATTCGATCACCCACAACTGATCCACCGAGCCGGACGGACGGGTCCCCGCACCGGGTGCCCGTCCGTCCGGCCGACCGGCGGGGGCCGTCTAGACTACCGGTGCACTCGTTCCTCGACGTTTAGGACACGCATACCGATGGCTGACGCTACACCGATCATTCCCGCCGATCTCAAGCCCGCCGACGGCCGCTTCGGCTGCGGTCCCTCCAAGGTTCGCCCCGAGCAGCTGCAGTCCCTGGTCGAGGTCGGTGCCTCGGTGTTCGGTACCAGCCACCGGCAGAAGCCCGTCAAGGACGTCGTCGCCCGCATCCGCTCGGGACTGCGCGAGCTGTTCGCCCTGCCCGACGGCTACGAGGTGGTGCTCGGCAACGGCGGCACCACCGCGTTCTGGGACGCCGCGGCGTTCGGCCTGATCCGGGAGAAGTCGCAGCACTTCACCTACGGCGAGTTCTCGTCGAAGTTCGCCACGGTCGCCAAGAAGAACCCGCTGATCGGTGACCCGATCGTGGTGGACAGCGCGCCGGGAACCGCACCGGAGATAGTCGCCGACGGATCGGCCGACCTCATCGGCTGGGCCCACAACGAGACCTCGACCGGTGTCGCGGTGCCGGTCACCCGCCCGGCCGGCTCCGAGAACGCCTTGATCGCCATCGACGCGACGTCCGGCGCCGGCGGCCTGCCCGTCGCCGCGGAGGACTTCGACGTCTACTACTTCGCGCCGCAGAAGTGCTTCGCCGCCGACGGTGGCCTGTGGATCGCCCTGATGAGCCCGGCCGCGCTGGCGCGGGTGGACGAGATCAAGGCCTCGGGCCGCTTCACTCCCGAGTTCCTGTCGCTGCCGATCGCCGTCGACAACAGCACGAAGGATCAGACGTACAACACCCCCGCGGTGGGCACGCTGCTGCTGCTGGCCGACCAGATCGAGTGGATGAACGGCAACGGCGGCCTGGCCTGGACGACGGCCCGGACCGCGGACTCGTCGTCGCGGCTGTACGCGTGGGCCGAGGCCTCCGAGTACGCCACCCCGTTCGTCGCCGATCCGGCGCTGCGCTCCCAGGTGGTCGGCACCGTCGACTTCGCCGACTCGGTCGATGCCGCACAGGTTGCGAAGATCCTGCGCGCCAACGGGATCGTCGACACCGAGCCCTACCGCAAGCTGGGCCGCAACCAGCTGCGCGTCGGCATGTTCCCGGCAATCGACCCCGACGACATCACCGCGCTGACCAAGTGCATCGACTGGGTGGTCGACCGGATGTAGATCGGTCGCGCGACCGTGAGGGCGGGGTCGGATCCGGGTCGGGTCCGGCCCCGTTCGCCGTCCCGGAGCCGTCTCGAACTCTCGACAACGAGTCGAGACTTTCGGGGAAACCTTGGACAATAGCGCCACGTCGGCGGATTCACGCCACCGGGCCCCCGGCGTGTCGGCGTGTCCTGCTCCGCAGGCATCACGAGTCCGTTACAGTCGGGCGGGTCAATCGCGATTCCCCGCGAGGAGGTCATGGTGCGAGAGCTTCGAGTGGTCGGCCTCGAGCCCGACGGAACGCACGTCGTGCTCGCCGATCCCGAAAACGGCGACAGATTCCGCATCCCGATCGACGACACGCTCCGCGCCGCCTCCCGTGGTGACCTCGCCCGCCTCGGGCAGATCCAGATCGAGACCGCCAGTCAGCTGCGACCCCGCGAGATCCAGGCCCGCATCCGCTCCGGCGCATCCGTCGAGCAGGTCGCCGAGGAGGCCGGGATCCCGCTCGCGAAGGTGGAGCGGTTCGCCTACCCGGTGCTGCTCGAGCGCTCCCGCGCGGCGGAGATGGCTCAGCAGGGTCATCCGGTGCGTCCGGACGGCCCGGCCGTGCACACCCTCGCCGAGATCGTCGCCCAGGCCTTCCGGGCACGCGGGCACAGCATCGACGCCGCCACCTGGGACGCGTGGCGCGACGACGAGGGTCACTGGGTGGCCCAATTGCAGTGGGACGCCGGCCGGTCCACCAACGCCGCGCACTGGCGCTACCAGCCCGACGCCCACGGCGGGACGATCCTCCCGCTCGACGACACCGCCACCGAGCTGATCGATCCGGACTGCGGGCGGCCGCTGCGCTGCCTCACACCGGTGTACACGGCGCGCGATGTCGACGACACCGGCGACAACGACGGGTCCGAGCGGGAGGACGTCGTCGCCGAGACGATCACCCTCGAACCGCCGCCCGCGGTCATCGACGCCGAGGTCGAGGAGGTCCGTCCCGCGGCGGCGCGTCTGCCCGAGCCCGACGTGGAGGAGGACCGGCCGAAGCTGGCGCCGCAGCAGAATCCGGGTAAGGACAAGCGCGGCAAGCCCGCCCTCCCCTCGTGGGACGACGTGCTGCTCGGCGTGCGCAGCAACGGGCGCGGCTGAGGACCGGACCCACCGATGGCGGCCGCGACGGTGTCGACCATCTGGTACGTCGACGCCCCCGACCCCGGCGAGGTGCTGCGCGATGCGCGGGCCGACTGCACGACCGCCCACGCTCTCGTCGGACGGCTGCATCCGGGACTGTCGTCCGAGCCGCTGGGCCGGGTGCCGCTCGCGCAGGCCGCAGCCGGGGCGGCCGGCCGGGTCTACGTGGGCAGCTTCCCCGGGGTGACGGTGGTGTGCAGCCCGGACCTTGCGGCGACGCGTCCGTCGCAGCTGCCCGAACGCTGGAGGCACACCGTCGCGTCCGAGAACACCTATCTCGTCGTGTCGGATCCCACCGGGGCGCGCGGCGCCGTCGGTGCCTGGCGGCGCGGCACGCCGCGACGAGCGTTCGACGCCACGCCCGTCGCCATCACCGAGGACGACGGGCTGCCGTTCGTGTGGGAGCGGCCGTTCTGGGGCGGGGAGTTCCCGATCCGCTGGCCGCTGGACGTACTGCCCCACCCCGAGGCGTTGCCGTTCCACCCCCGCCGGTTCGCCGAGGCCGCCAACACCGCGTGGCTCGGGTTCCGTTACACGGCCCGCGCCGCCGGCGAGCTCGACCCCCACGAGATCGAGGTGTGGGACTTCGCGTTGTACCGCGACGGCGAGCGGCCACCCGCCGACCGGGACGCACCGGGCGCCCGGCCCGCGCGACGGCGGTGGTGGCCGCGGCGGATCTCCGCGCCCGGCCGCGCACTGCCCGGCCGTACGCGCGCGGAATAACCGGTGCGCCTGGCAGATTCGTTCGCGGCCGTGGATCCGCTCAGAACGCCGCCGCGGCGAGCAGGACGATCCAGCCGACCGGGACACCGGCGGCGACGCCGGCGGCGATCCACCGCCACAGCGGCACCCGACGCCACCACCACAGGGTGGGGGCGATCCCGGCCGCGGCGACGAGGTTGACGATCACCACGAGCAGGGGGTGCACGCGCCCGAGTTCGAGCCCGAACGCCACGATCGTCACCACCGTGACGGCGAGGGCGAAACCCGTCAGCGTCAGTCCCGTCGACCACGGTGTCGACGGGGCGCGCGGGGGCGCGATCACCGCGGGATCCGTACCCGCTCGTAGAACGCCATCGCCGCGGCCGTGGCGACGTTGAGCGAGTCGGTGCCCGGGGCCATCGGAATGCGGGCCCGCACGTCCGTCGCGCGCATCGCGTGCTCGGTCAGCCCCGGACCCTCGGCACCGAGGAGCAGCGCGACCTTCTCCCCCGTCATCGCCTCGGCCAGCGGCACGGCCTCGGGATTCGGAGTGAGCGAGATGAGCTGGAAGCCGCGCGCCCGCAGCAGGTCCAGATCGTCCGGCCACGTTTCGACGTGCGCGAACGGCACTCGCAGGACATGACCCATCGAGACCCGCACCGACCGCCGGTACAGCGGGTCGGCGCAGCCCTTGCCGAACACGACGGCGTCGACACCGAGGCCGGCGGCGTTGCGGAACATCGAGCCGAGGTTCTCGTGGTCGTTGACACCCTCGAGCACCGCCACCGTGGTGGCCTTCTCGAGGACGTCGTCGAGGGCGAGCGCCGGCGGCCGGTGCGCCACGGCGAGCACCCCGCGGTTGAGGTGGAAGCCGACGACCTCGGCCATGACCTCGGCCGAGGTGCGGTAGAACGGCACGTCGACGTCGCGCAGGTCGTCGGCGAGTTCACCGAGACGACGATCCACCCCGAGCAGGCTGCCGGGTGTGAATCGCGAATCGAGCATCCGCTGGACGACGAGCACGCCCTCCGCGATCACCAACCCCTTGCCGGCCGGCAGGTCGGGCCGGCGATCCGCCGAGTTGAGGTCTCGGAAGTCGTTCAGCCGGGGGTCGGCGGGATCCTCGATGTCGACGATGTGCACCACGCCGTCGATTCTCCCAGGCCACGTCCCGGGCTCGTCGGCGGGTTCGCCGGGCACATCCCGGCCACGAGGACCGGGATCGGCTCACTCCGCTTCGCTGACCAGCTTGTTGATGATCTCCACCGCCTCCCCGAGCGTGGCGAGGCTGGCCTCGTCCAAGGTGGCGAGGCGTTCGGTCAGCCACGCCTCCCGGGCCTGCTGCTCGTCGATCAGCAGTGCCCGGCCCGCGTCCGAGAGCGAGACGATGACCTGCCGGCCGTCCGTGGGATGCGGGGTCCGTTCGACGAGCCCGATCTCGTCGAGCGAGGCGATCACCCGCGTCATGGACGGCGGCTGGACCTTCTCGCGTGCGGCCAGCGCACCGGGGGTCATCGCTCCCTCCTGCCTCAGCGTGGTCATGGCCGACAGCTGAGTCAGGGACACCCGGGAATCGGAGCGCCGCCCCCGCAAATGGCGCGTCAGGCGCACGACTGCCAACGAGAGGTCGCCGGCGAGCGTGCGATGTTCCGATGTCATGGCGTGCACAATACGGGACCGACCGGACACATCGCGCCGCATGTCAGGTGAGCAGTTCGGTGATCGGGTCCACCGCGAAGTAGGCGACGAACAAGCCTGCCACCACCCACAGCAGCGGATGCACCGTCCGCGCCTTTCCGGCCGCGGCGTGCAGGACGACCCACGTGATGAAGCCGACGCCGATGCCGTTGGCGATCGAGTAGGTGAACGGCATGACGACGATCGTGAGGAACGCGGGCAGTGCGATGGCGAACTGGGTGAAGTCGATGTCGCGGACCTGCCCGATCATGAGGGCGCCGACCACCACGAGAGCCGGGGCGGCGGCCTCGACCGGCACCATCTCGTAGAGCGGGGTGAGGAACATCGCGGCGAGGAACAGCACGCCGGTCACCACGTTCGCGAGACCGGTGCGCGCACCCTCGGCGATGCCGGAGGCGGACTCGACGAACACCGTGTTCGACGACGCGGATCCCACACCACCGGCGACGGCACCGGTGCCCTCGACGACGAGGGCACGGCCGATGCCGGGCAGGTTGCCGTTCTTGTCGGTGAGCCCGGCTTCCTTGCCGAGGCCGGTCATCGTGCCCATCGCGTCGAAGAAGTTGGCCAGGACGAGTGTGAACACGAGCAGTGTCGCGGCGATCACGCCGATCCGGGTGAACGCGCCGAAGAGGTCGACGTTGCCCACCAGGCTCAGATCCGGCACGCCGGCCACCTTGTCGGGCACCTCCGGGGTGCTCAGGTTCCAGCCCTTCGGGTCGGTGCCCTGCGACGGCCCGACGCCGGCGACCGCCTCGACGATCGCGGCCACCACCGTGGTCGCGACGATGCCGATGAGCAGACCGCCGGGCACCCGGCGCACGACGAGCACCCCCATCAGCAGCACGCCGAACACGAACACCGCGGTCGGCCACGACGCGATCGAACCGTCGATGCCCAGCCCGACGGGGACGGTGGTGCCGGCCGCGTCCGGCAGGCGGCGCACGAATCCGGCGTCGACCATGCCGATCAGGGCGATGAACGCACCGATACCGGCCGCAATGGCCGCCTTCAGCTCGGGCGGGATCGCGTTGAACACGGCGGTGCGGAAACCGGTGACGGCGAGGATCACGATGATGATGCCGTCGATCACCACGAGGCCCATCGCCTCGGGCCAGGTGACCTGGGGCGCGATGGTGACCGCCAGCAGGGTGTTGATGCCCAGGCCGGCCGCGATGGCGAACGGATAGTTGGCGACGATGCCGAAGACGATGCTCATCAGTCCGGCCACCAGCGCGGTGACGGCCGCGACCTGGTTGACCGGCAGGATGTTGCCGAGCACGTCGACCTTGGCCGTGGCGTCGTCCGGGGAGAAGCTGCCCAGGATCAGCGGATTGAGCACCACGATGTAGGCCATCGCGACGAACGTGACGACACCACCGCGCACCTCCCGCGAGACCGTCGATCCCCGTTCGGTGATCTTGAAGTAGGTGTCGAGGAAGGAGGTGCCGACCGCCGTGCCGGACTTCCGCTCTGAGGATTGGGCCATATCGACTTCCGCTCTGGGGTGGGGGCTGCGTCGCAACGGGAGATTATTGCAACCGGGCTGGACTAGCCTGAAATCGTGAACGACGCACGCACGATCGCCGAGCGGACCCGGCGCCTCGCCGATCCCCGCGCCGCACTGGCGATCGGCACGGCGCTGTGGACGGTGGCGACGATCGTCGTGCTCGTCGCGGACGAGCGGTGGTCGGCCGCACTGCCCGTGTGTGTAGCCGGAATCATCGTGGGACTCTTGGGATTCACCCTGTTCCTCGTGCAGCGCCGGGCCGCACGGCTGGGCCGGCGCGGCGCTCAGGTCGGACTGGACTGACGAGAGGGCGCGTGCCGCCCGGCGTCACGGCCGTGGTGACAGCCGGGACTGCACCCGCGTGATCAACCCCACCCACAGCAACGCCCACAACGACCCCAGCACCCACCCGGCGACGACGTCGGTCAGCCAGTGCGCCGCGAGGTAGACCCGCGAGAGCCCGACCGCGAGCGTGTAGGCGCCGAGAGCGCAGTACGCCACGAGGGCCCCGTGGCTGCCGGGCGGCGACCGCCGGGCGATCACGACGGCGAGCACCGTCGCCAGCATCGCGGTCATCATGGCGTGACCGGACGGGAACGAGTGGGTGGTCAGTTCGACGAGGCGTTCGGGCTGCGGGGGGCGTTCCCGGCCGAACTGCAGCTTGAGCAGGCTCATCAGCGGCCAGCCCGTGAGGATCGTCGCGGACAGCAGCAGCGCATCGTCGCGGCGGCCCGCGCGCAGCATCAGCACCGTCAGCACCGCCGTGACGACGGCGATCGCGGTCATGCCTCCCGAGTGGGTGACGACGGTGACCAGGGCGGTCAACGCGGGTTCGCGCAGGTCCACCACCCCCTCGAGGGTCGTCGTGTCGATACTCATCGCGGCTCCGCCGGCGCGAGCGCCGCGACGGCGGCGGCCAGTCCCGATGCGGTGCAGTGCGTCGTGCCGCTGCCGTCCACCCACCACGCGACCTCGTGCTCGCCGGTGACCGCGCCCGAGCAGCGCACGGTCAGCCGCTCGTGCACGACGAGCGGTCCGCGCGGCACCGTCCGCCCCGCGACGGCCGCGGCGAGCACCGCGGCCGGCTCGTTCCGCCATTCGGTCGCGCGCCCCGGGCCGGTGACATGGCCGGACACCTCGGCCGAGGCGAGGGGCACGTCGAGGAGGTCGGCGAGGACCGGCGCGGCCGGCAGGGTGCCGAGCACGAGCCGGTCGGCGGGGATCACGGCGGCGAGCCAGGGCCGGTCCAGGACCAGTGCGTGCGCGGCATCGACGGTCGTCCCGGCGAGGCTGCGGACGGCGTCGGGCAGGTGCAGGTCGTCGAGGTCGAGTACGCCGGCGGCGCTCGCCGCGGCCAGGGCGGCGTGGGTGTGGACGGTGACGACCGGGACGGGGATGCGGTCGGGATCGGCCAGGAGGTCGAGGAGCAGCGCGGCCGCCTCCGTGCTCTCGACGTCCGTCGCGGCCAGACACGCCCGCAGACGGTCCGCGTCCGGGTGCGGGCAGGGGTCGAGCAGCCCGGCGAACGCGTCGTCGTCGGGGGCGCGCAGGTGCCCGAGCGTCCGGCCGTCCAGCGTCGCGAAGGTGCGCAGCCACCAGGCGGTGTAGCCACGGCGATCGTCGAGGACCGCGGCGGTGCCGGGATCGGCGACGAGGAGCGACAGGGCCCGGTCCCAGCACGCGTCGTCGACCAGGTCGAGATCGCGCACGGCCACGAGCAGGTCGGGGTCCCCGTCGAGGGTTTCCCACCACTGTTCCTCGTCGGGCAGGTCGTGATCGGGACCGGTGGGCAGTTCGGCGCGCAGCACGGTGAAACCCCATCCGACACCGACCGCCCGCAGCGCGTCGGCGTCGTACCGTTCGACCACCTGCGGGTCGAGGGTGGCGAACGGCGCGTCCGGCACCAGCACCTCGGCGAGGGGTGCCCCCGGCAGCAGCAGTTCGTCGGCGGGCACGAGTTCACCGTCGACGTCGGGCAGCAGCAGCGCTCCGAGCTCCCGGGGCACCGCCGCGGCCGGTACCTGTGCGGCCAGCCGGAGTACGACGTCCGCCAGTTCGGTCGTCGCCTCGCAGTCCGCGGCGTCGACGTCCTCGACCGCCGCGAGCAGGGCCGGATCCGCGAGCAGATCCGCCGCCGTGACCGTGCCGGCGCCGAGCCGGGTGAGCAGCGGATGTGCGGCGTCGGGATGCACGAGACGCACCCACGGCAGCCGCAGATGCCCGACGTCCGTGCCCAGCACGGTGGTCCGCGGCCCGGTCACGGTGCGCCCGTCCGACAGCGGGAGCGGGATCGCGGCGAGTTCCTCGGCGACCACGGCGTCGACGACCAACGGGGTGAGCGCCTCGTACAGCCGGTACCACCATGCGGGTTCACGCTCGACGCCGGCGAGCAGTTCGGCGATCCGCGCCGGCCCGAGCCGGTGCACGTCGACGGCGCCGAGCGCCGCCGCGTGCCGCGGCCCGCACAGATCGGGCCGGATCAGGCCGGGCACGACGTCGGCGAGGACACCGGCGAGCTCGTCGGTCAGACCGGTCAGTGCGGTGGCGCGGTCCGGGAGCAGATCGTCGCCGCCGTCGGCGGGGGGCAGCCACGGATGCGCGCGCAGCTCCTGCAGCACGGCCTCCCGCAGCAGCGCGTCGACCTCGCTGCGCGCGAAACCGGGAACCGGAACCATCGACGGCCGGTGCCGCGGGGGCAGGGCCGCGACGAAGTCGGCGTAACCGCGGACGAGCCCGGCCACCGGGGCGCCGGGGAGCAGGCGGCGCCGGTCGGGTTGCATCGGCACGTCGGCGATCACCAGCGCGGGCAGCGAGAGTTCCTCGTCCGAGCGGGTGGGGGCACGCAGCACGTCCTGGGACACCGGCACCGGCACCCCGTCGACGACCGGAACGAGCCAGCGGGCGTGCGGGCCCGTGTACTCCCACCAGGTCCGCTCGCCGACGGCGACGACACGCAGCCCGGACTCGGTGTCGGTGCAGGTGCGGGTGAACGTGCGAGCGCCGACCGTGACGGTGGTCAGGGCGGGCAGTTCGAGGAGCAGGTCGACGGCCTCCGCGGCGAACCCGTCGAGCAGCGCGTCGGCGTCGATGCCGGCACGCAGCCGCAGCACCACCTCGGTGTCCCAGCCCGGCGCGGGTGGTGCGGGAACCGGCCAGGCGAGACGCAGCACCGGGATGCCGGATTCCGGGACGGGCAGGTCGCGGTCGGCGAGGGCGTCCCGGGTGCGTGCGGCGGAGAAGCGGATCGAGCCGGAACGCGAACGGATCTCGATGTCCGCGCTGACCGCCGCGACGGCGGTGAACCCGACCCCGAACCGGCCGACCCCGCCCGTCTTGCTCGACGCGCGCAGGGCCGTCAGCGCCTGCACGCCGGCCTCGTCGAGCACCGCGCCGGTGTTCGCGACGTGCAGGTCGTCGCCGTCGCGCCACAGGCACAGCACCCCCGGCACGCCCGCGCGCGCGGCCGCGTCGGCCGCGTTCTGCGCGAGTTCGGTCAGCACCCGGTCCCGGTAGCCGGCCCGGACGAGGTCGGCCTCGGTGGCGGCGTCCTCCCGCAGCCGGGTCGGGGACGATGCCCAGGCCAGCAGGGTGCCCTCGCGCAGCCCCGCTGTCCCGAAGGGGTCGGGGCGCGGCATCGTCAGTCGGTCTGTTCCGGCGGCTCGGCCCCGGCCGGCTCGGCGGCCACGGTCTCGGTGCTCTCCGCGGTCTCGGTGTTCGCTGCAGTCTCGGCGCTCTCCGCCGTCTCGGTGCTCTCCGCCGTCTCGGTGTTCGCTGCAGTCTCGGCGCTCTCCGCAGTCTCGGCGCTCTCCGCGGTCTCGGAGCTCTCCGCCGTCTCGGTGCCAACGGTCCCGTTCTCCATCGCGGCCTCGTCGACCACTGCGGCGGCGGCGTCCCGGTCGTCCGCGCCGGGACGGTCCTGCTCTCCTTCGGCGGCGGGCGGCAGGGCGACGACCTCGACAGCGGAGTCGTCGTACGGCTCGTGGACCGGGGAGCCGGCGCCGGTCGGCAGGGTGGTGTCCGAGTGGGCTCCGCACCCGTACGCCGAATGCACCACGTGGCCGTCGGCGGCGAATTCGTTGCCGCACACGCCGAACGCCGCGCGCAGGGAACCCGCGAGGGGCAGGTAGAACCCGCACAGCCGGCACGTCGAGGGCGCCGCCTTGGCCATCTCCGACTCCGGACCGTAGTCGCCGTCGTACCAGCGCTGGGCCGCCTCGAGACGTCCCTCGAGGCTCATGACCTGTTTGCGGCCCAGGCCGATCTCGCGGGCCGTCTCGTCGATCTCGGGGTCGCCGGTGGCGACATAGCCCGGCACGAGGCGCGGATCCCCGGCCGGAGGGGCGAGCAGATCACCGGGGCCGAGGTCGCCGGGCCGGATCCGCTCGTTCCACGGCACCCACCGGGGCGCGACCAGGGCGTCCGGTCCGGGCAGCAGCGCCATCTCGCTCACGGTCACCCGATCCGAGCCGGGCGCGGCGGCGACGACGACGGCCCACTGCCAACCCCGGTACCCGGGCAGTTCCGCGGCGAACCGGTGGGTGGCGGCGCAGTCGTCCTCGGCGGCGACGCCCAGGTACGCGCCGACGCCGGTCTCTCCGGCGTCCAGCAGCGCGGCCCGCGCGACGTCGACGGCGTCGGCCAGCAGAGGCTGTACGAGCTGTTCGGTAGAGGCGGACGCGGAGCCGGACGCAACTGAGGAAGGCACACCACTCACGGAGCCCATTCTGCCGCACGGAACCGTCGCCGCGAGCCTCGGCTGCCATCATGTGGGCATGCGCCGACGTCCGCTCTCCGTCGTGGCCGGTGTCGCGGCCGCGATCGTGGCCGGTGTCGCGGCGGCCGCGTGCGACTCCGCCCCGGCGGATCCGGGTCCGCCGGCCGAGCGCCTGCGCACAGAGATCGTGGCCGTCTACCCGCACGATCCTGCCGCGTTCACCCAGGGGCTCGAGGTGTCCGGCGACGAGCTCCTCGAGGGCACCGGCCTGTCCGGCCGGTCGTGGATCGCGGCGCGATCGCTGGCCACCGGCGCCGAACGGGTCCGGGTCCCGGTGCCGGACGACATGTTCGGCGAGGGCATCACGGTCGCCGGCGCCACCGTGTGGCAGCTGACGTGGCAGGACGGGGTCGCGATCGCCCGCGACCGGGACACCCTGGCCGAACGCGGCCGCGCCGGCTACGACGGGGAGGGCTGGGGACTGTGCGCCCAGGACGACCGGCTGGTGATGAGCGACGGCACGGCGGAGCTGACGTTCCGGCACCCCGGGACCTTCGCCGAGACGGGCCTGGTCACGGTACGGCGCGAGGGCCGCGCCGCCACCCGGCTCAACGAACTCGAGTGCACCGACGACGGCGCGGTGTACGCGAACGTGTGGAAGACGGACGAGATCCTGCGCATCGACCCGGACGCGGGCCGGGTGACCGCCGTGATCGACGCGGGGGCACTGCGCGAACACCTCCCCGAAGACCGGCGCGAGCGCATCGACGTGCTCAACGGAATCGCCCACCTGCCCGGTACCGATCGCTTCCTCGTCACCGGCAAGTACTGGCCGTCGATGTTCGAGGTGCGGTTCGTGCCGTGAACGCGGCACCGGGTACGCCACCGAACGCCGATCCGGCCGGTGCGACAGAATTGTTCCGTGACCGATTCGGACGAGGAACGCGCGCACGACGACGCGGACCGTCGTGCCGACGTCGGCGGTCGTCCCCGCCCGTCGGCCCGGGCCCCGCACCCCGGCAACGGCAACTATCCGCCGCCGCGGCGCACGTCCGCGCGGCGTACCCCCCTGCCGCCGCTGCACCCGGTCGAGGACGTCCGCCGGCACCGGGGCGACGACACGCCCCGCGGCGAGCGCGCCGGCGCCCCGCGGGCCCCGCGGATGCCGCGGAAACTGACGGTCACCCGTGTCGCGGCGCTGCGCAGCCGTGAGCTCACGAGCAAGGGCATCGCGACGTTCCGCCGCGCCGCCACGGCGGACGGCGCGGACCGCTCGGGCCTGACGGCCCTGACCTACGCGACGATGGCGAACTTCGCGAGCGACGCCGCGGTCGCCGTGGCCCTGGCGAACACCCTGTTCTTCTCCGCGGCGACGGGTGAGGACAAGACCAAGGTCGCCCTGTATCTGCTCATCACGATCGCCCCCTTCGCGGTGATCGCCCCGCTGATCGGCCCGCTGCTCGACCGGTTGCAGCACGGCCGCCGGCTGGCACTGGCCACGTCGTTCGCGGCCCGCACCGTGCTCGCCGTGGTGCTGGTGTTCAACTTCGACAGCTGGGGCCTGTACCCCGCGGCCCTGGCGATGATGGTGCTGTCCAAGTCGTTCGCCGTGCTCAAATCGGCGGTGACGCCACGAGTGCTGCCACCCGAGATCGACCTGGTCCGGGTGAACTCGCGGTTGACGGTCTTCGGCCTGGTGGGCGGCACGATGGGCGCCGGGGCGGTTGCCGCCGCCGCGGCCTGGCTGTTCGGCTCGTCGGGGGCCCTGTGGCTGTGCGCCGTCATCACCGCGTTCGGCGCGTACCTGAGCATGCGGATTCCCTCGTGGGTGGAGGTCACCGAGGGTGAGGTGCCGGCCACGCTGTCGTACCACGGCGCCGAGCCCCGCGTCGGAACCCGCACCGAGGTGGTCGCGGCACCCGGGCGCGCCGCCGTCGGGAAGGGCCGTCGCCAGCCGCTGGGACGGGCCGTGCTCACCGGACTGTGGGGTAACGGCACGATCCGGGTACTCACCGGTTTCCTGACCTTGTTCATCGCCTTCGTCGCCAAGTCGAGGACCGAGCACGAGCCCTTGGTCCAGGCCGCCATGCTGGGCCTGGTCGGCGCGGCTGCCGCCGTCGGCAACTTCACCGGCAACGCGACCGGCGCGCGGCTCACCCTGGGCCGGCCGGCCCTGATCGTGGTGCGCTGCACCGCGGCCGTGACGGTGGTGGCGGCGCTGGCCGCTGCGACCGGCAGCCTGTTCACCGCGGCACTGGTGGCGCTGGTGGGGTCCTGCGCGAGCGCCCTGGCGAAGGTGTCGCTGGATGCGTCGCTGCAGCAGGACCTCCCGGAGGAGTCCATCGCGTCCGGGTTCGGTCGTTCGGAGACGGTGCTGCAACTGAGCTGGGTGTTCGGTGGGGCGCTGGGGGTGCTGCTGCCCACCGAGTACTGGCTCGGGTTCACCGTGATCACGGTCGTGCTGGCCCTCGGGCTGACGCAGACGATCCTCACCTACCGTGGAGGCACCGTCGTTCCGGGCTTCGGTGGCAAACGCCCGGAACACGCCACCCAGGAGACCACCGGTCGCAGCCCGCGGCCAGGCGGACGTACGACGAGAAACGGAACCCGATGAGACTGCAGCCCCGGACGAAGAAGACGATCGCGATCCTGGTGGTCGTGGCGCTGATCGCGATCGGCGGGCTCACCGCGGTCGTGGTCTCCCTCGTCCGGTCGGCACCGCCGAGCCTGCCCACGGTGACGGCGTATGCGCAGGGCCGTGCGGTCACGGTCGAACCCGGCCTGTGCAGCGCCGACGGCACGTGCGCCGGCCTGGAGGCGGTGATGCTCGAGGTTCCGGCCGGCCGGCCGCTGCAGTTGTCGCTGCCGTCGGAGATCGCGGAGTCCGACTGGCGGCTCAACGTCACCTACGGTGATCCGCGCACCGGTGAGATCTTCGAGGGGTTCCGTGACTACACGCCCGGTCAGGCCCGTGCCGTGACGGTGCCGTCCGATCCCGGAGCGCAGTTGCTGAACGTGGTGCTGCAGCTGCCCGCGACCGGGGAGCAGGCGCCGGTCTGGGCCATCCAGACGTTCTGAGCCACAACGCGCACGCGAGAGGGGCCTTCCGGTGCTGCACCGGAAGGCCCCTCTCGCTCAGGCGTCAGGCGTCGAGTTCGCGCGCGACGGCGCGCATGACCTCGGAGATCCGCTGGGCGGTCTTGCGCTCGGGATGACGGCCCCTGCGCAGCTCGGGCTGCACGGTGGCCTCGAGCAGCTTGATCATGTCCTCGACCATGCCGTGCAGTTCGTCGGGGGTGTGCCGCTTCTGGGGGGCCGCCTCGCGCCGGCCACCCTGGCGGACCGACGGCAACGGATCGAGCAGTTTCAGACTGAGGGCCTGCGGCCCGCGACGGCCCGCGGCCATGCCGAACTCGACCCGCTGCCCCGGCTTGAGGCCCTCGACCCCGGACGGGAGCGCGGACGCACGGACGTAGACGTCCTCGCCCTCCTCCTGGGACAGGAAGCCGAAGCCCTTCTCCACGTCGTACCACTTCACCTTGCCGGTAGGCACTGCGTTCACCCGCTCCTCGACAGCCGTGCCCCGCAGGGCACGAGTGGATATGCAAAACAACGCGCCCCGCTTCGAGTGCGGGACGCGCAGACATGCGTCAGTGTACCCGTGGCGGAGTCCGCTTCCGAACGTCCGGCGACGGCGCGCCGGGCCGCGGAAGCACTACGGTGGAACGCGTGGGTACCTCCAGTTCTTCCGTACCGGGCAACGGCCTGCTCAAGGCCGCGCTGGCCTGCTTCGCGGTCGGGGTCGTCGCCGTCGTGGCGATCTTCCTGACCCCCGTCGTCACCGACGGCCGGCCGGGCCTGGTCCTGTATCTGCTGACTCTCGCCTGGCCGCTCGGTTTCGTGCTGGCCTTGACCTTCGCGCTGCGCTCCGGCCGGCGCGCCCGCGGAAGGGACCGCACGTGAGGATTCTGCTCAACATCATCTGGCTGGTCTTCGGCGGCCTGTGGCTGGCGCTGGGGTACTTCGTGGCGGGCCTGATCTGCTTCGTGCTGATCATCACCATCCCGTTCGGCATCGCGGCGTTCCGCATCGGCGTGTACGCGCTGTGGCCGTTCGGCAAGACGGTGGTGGACAAGCCCACAGCGGGGGCGGGTTCGCTGATCGGCAACGTGATCTGGGTGGTCGTCGCCGGCATCTGGCTCGCCCTGGGGCACGTCGTGACGGCGATCGCGATGGCGATCACGATCATCGGCATCCCGCTGGCGCTCGCGAATCTGAAGATGGTGCCGATCTCGCTGATGCCGCTCGGGAAGGACATCGTCCCGGTGGACAACCGGCCGGGTTACGTGTGACGTTCCTCACATAACGCGGGAATAACGGGGAGGTCGCAGACCGGAACCGGCGATGGACTTTCGGCCCTACCTGCGACTTCATCGCGCCACACCGGCCACCTCTGCATCGTGCGTGCGACGCCCGGCGTTATCAATTGGTGACAATCACCGTCCCGAGCCGTTACCGTCGTGTCCGGCCGGTTGGTTCGGCCACCCCGGGTCCGTCGCGCCAAATCCTGCTCCGCGGAATCCCGGTGTCCCGACGAACGATCCACGGGAGCAGGAAGCGGGGGACCCACACGGTCTCCCAGGGAACACCGATTCCCAGGAGGCACCCGGATCGTCGCCACGGCGACGGTCCTCGGGGTGAAGCCGAATCGCCCACCGGCGAGGAGGCCGGGCTACCTCTTCAGCCCGAACCCGACAGCTGACCTCGCAGGCGCGTACGGAGAGGAACCGGAACCGACATGAGCGGACGCCATCGCAAACCCACCAACACCGGCCGCACCGTCGCCAAGTTCGCGCTGACCAGCGCTGTTCTCGGCGTCACGGGCGTCGCCTTCAGCGGCACCGCCAACGCCGCTCCCGACTCCGACTGGGATCGCCTCGCGCAGTGCGAGTCCGGCGGCAACTGGGGCATCAACACCGGCAACGGCTACCAGGGTGGCCTGCAGTTCTCCCCCAGCACGTGGAACGCCTACGGCGGCGGCGAGTATGCCGCGACCGCCAACCAGGCCAGCCGTGAAGAGCAGATCGTCGTCGCCGAGCGCGTGCTGGCCGGCCAGGGCTGGGGCGCATGGCCGTCCTGCTCCTCGAGCCTCGGCCTGAGCAGCGCGCCGACGCAGCGCAGCGCGCCGTCCACGAGCGCCGGCACCGTCCAGAACACCCCGGTCGTCGAGGCCGCCCCCGAGGCGCCCGAGCTTCCTGCCCTGCCCGCCGAGGCCCAGGGCCTGCGGGCCGGCTTCGAACAGGGCCTCGAGGCCCTGCGCCAGGCCGGCATCGCCGTCGACCAGAACCTCGTCGACGCGGTCAACGCCGCACTGCCGAACTGACACCCGGCACAGCCACACGAAAGAGCCCCGCACCTGCAGGTGCGGGGCTCTTCTGCAATCCGGGTCAGCGGTTGATGACGGTGCGGGGGTGGGTGTACGGCAGGGCGTCGACGGGCAGCGGGAACTCCATCTCCTCGCCGTACGGGGACAGCGGGCCGGAACGAGTCGAGGACAACTCGGTGACGGCGTGGTCCCCGTCCGCCACCTTGGGCCACCCCGGATCGACGTACTGCTTCTTCGAATTGTCAGCCATGCGCTCATTTTGGCAGGCACGTTCACGGATAGCCACTTCAGGTCTCTAATCTTGGTGTCGATGACCGCCACCGACCCCGCCGCGCCGGAGACCGGCCCGGAGTCACTCGCCCGCTGGCTCGCCGACCGCCGCGACGCCGACCTCGGCGAGCTCCTGCGCGCCCGCCCCGACCTGGTGGTCCCGCCACCCGCCACGATGACCGTCCTGGCCGGCCGCGCACAACAGCGCGCGTCGGTGTTCCGCGCCGCCGACGAGCTCTCCGTCCTCGACTTCGGGGTGGTCGAGGCCCTGACCCGGCTGGGTGCCGACCGGGTGCCCGTCACGCGCCGCGCTCTGCTCGACTCCCTCTCCGGTCGGGTCACGGCCAAGAACGTCGACCGGTCGCTCGAGGCCCTGCGCCGGCTCTCCCTCGTATGGGGCCCGGCCGAGGGGCTGCGGGTCGTCGAGGCCGCCGCCGCGACCGTGCCCTGGCGCCTCGGGCGCGGCCCCGACCCCGATCCCGACCCACAGGACCTCGGCGCCGTCCTCGCCGACCTCGACCCGGCCCGGCGCAGCCTGCTCGACACGCTGGCGCGCACCTCCCCCGTCGGCCGGACCCGCGACGCCGCACCGGACACACCCGCCGACCGGCCCGTGCAGCGCCTGATCGCGGCCGGCCTGCTGATCCGGCTCGACGACGAGACCGTCGAACTGCCGCACCGCGTCGGTCAGGCGCTGCGCGACGAGGCGCCGTTCGACCCCGCCGCCCTGACCCCGCCCCGGCCGCTGCCCGCGACGCACGTCGTCGCCGACGTCAACGCCACCGCGGCGGGTGCCGCCCTCGAGCTGCTGCGGCACTGCGAGAACCTGATCGACGCGCTCGGCGCCCTCCCCGCTCCCGCGCTCAAGTCCGGGGGTCTCGGGGTACGGGAGCTGCGTCGCCTCGCCAAGACCGTCGACGTGGACGAGCAGCTCGCCGCGCTGCTCGTCGAGGTGCTCGCCGCCGCCGGACTGATCGCACGGGGCATGCCGCAGCCGGCGCCGACCACGGACATCGACGACTACTGGGCGCCGACCACCGCCGCCGACGGCTGGTCGAACGCGCCGCCCGCGCAGCGCTGGGCCGTGCTCGCCGGCGCGTGGCTCGACGCGCCGCGCCGCATGTGGCTCGTCGGGCGTCGCGACGCCACCGACAAGCCGATCGCCGCACTCTCCGACGAGGCCCGGTCCACCGCCGCACCCCGTGAGCGGCGCCTGCTGCTCGAGCTGCTCGCCGAGGTACCCGGGTCGGCGCCCGACGCGGACGCGGCTCGAGCCGTGCTGGCCTGGCGGCGGCCGCGGTGGGCGGCCCGGCTCGGCGGTGACACGGTGGCCGAGACGCTGCGCGAAGCGACGGCCCTGGCCGTCGTCGCGCACGGTGCTCTCGCCTCTCCCGGCAAGGCACTGCTGCACGGCGGCGACCCCGACGCCGAGATGGCCGCGGTCCTGCCCGAGCCGGTCGACTACGTGCTCGTCCAGGCCGACCTGACGGTGGTCGCGCCCGGCCCCCTGGTACCGGAACTCGCGGACCGCATCGCTCTCGTCGCCGACGTCGAGTCGGCGGGCGCCGCGACCGTGTACCGGGTGACCGAGGCGGGCGTGCGCCGCGCCCTGGACGCCGGCACCGGCGCCGCCGACCTGCACGCCCTGTTCGCCACGCATTCGCGAACGCCCGTCCCCCAGGCGCTGACCTACCTGATCGACGACGTCGCCCGCCGTCACGGCCGGCTCCGCGCCGGGGTCGCCGCCTCGTTCGTCCGCTCCGACGACCCCGCGCTGCTGGCCGAGGTGCTCGGGCACCCCGTCGCCGCCCGCCTCGCCCTGCGGGCCGTCGCGCCCACGGTCGCGATCTCGCAGGCGCCGCTGGCCGAGGTGCTCGCCGAGCTGCGCGGTGCCGGATTCGCGCCGGCCGGCGAGGACGCCACCGGCGCGGTGCTGGACCTGCGGCCGCGAGGCGCCCGGGTGTCGGTGCCGCGGGCACGGCCCCGCTACGCCGGCCCGATGCCGCCCACCGGGGAGCAACTCGACACCCTGATCCGCACGCTGCGCGCCGGGGACCGGGCCGCGGCCGCCCCGCGCGGGGCCACGGTCCGCGGGGACGGCTCCCGCACCGGTGGTGCCGCGACGATGGCGCTGCTGCAGCTCGCCGCGCACGACAAGCGCAGCGTCCGGATCGGCTACGTCGATGCGCAGGGTGTCGCCACCCATCGCATCGTCGATCCCGTCGCCGTCGGCGGCGGACAGCTCGAGGCCTTCGACCCGGCCGCGGGCACGGTCCGCAGTTTCGTGCTGCACCGCATCACCACGGTCGCCCTCGTCGACTGACGGCGGCGGTGGCGGCCCGGCCGTCCCGCCTGGAGAATAGAGAGGTTGTTCTCTGTTCCCGTGCTAGGAGGCGTCCGTGCCCGACGGACCGTTGATCGTCCAGTCCGACAAGACCCTGCTCCTCGAGGTCGACCACGCGCTCGCGAACGAGGCCCGGCAGGCGATCGCCCCGTTCGCCGAACTCGAACGCGCCCCCGAGCATGTGCACACCTACCGCGTCACCCCGCTGGCGTTGTGGAACGCCCGGGCCGCGGGGCACGACGCCGAGCAGGTCGTCGACGCCCTCGTCAGCCACTCCCGGTTCGCCGTCCCGCAGCCGCTGCTCGTCGACATCGTCGACACCATGGCCCGCTACGGACGGCTGCAGCTGGTGAAGAATCCCGCGCACGGCCTGACCCTGGTCAGTCTCGACCGGGCGGTGCTCGAGGAGGTGATGCGCAACAAGAAGATCGCCCCGATGCTCGGCGCGCGGCTCGACGACGACACCGTGATCGTGCATCCGAGCGAGCGTGGCCGGCTCAAGCAGATGCTGCTCAAGGTGGGCTGGCCGGCCGAGGACCTCGCCGGCTACGTCGACGGGGAGGCGCACGCGATCAGCCTCGACTTCGAGTCCCACCCCTGGCATCTGCGGGACTACCAGGAGATGGCCGCGGACTCGTTCTGGGCCGGCGGCTCCGGCGTGGTCGTGCTGCCCTGCGGGGCGGGCAAGACGATGGTGGGTGCGGCCGCGATGGCCAAGGCCGGTGCCACCACCCTGATCCTGGTGACCAACACCGTCGCGGGGCGGCAGTGGAAGCGCGAACTGATCGCGCGCACGTCGCTCACCGAGGACGAGATCGGCGAGTACTCCGGGGAGAAGAAGGAGATCCGCCCGGTCACCATCGCCACCTACCAGGTGATCACCCGCAAGTCGAAGGGCGAGTACCGCAACCTCGAACTGTTCGACTCCCGCGACTGGGGGCTGATGATCTACGACGAGGTGCACCTGCTGCCCGCACCGGTGTTCCGGATGACGGCCGATCTGCAGTCCCGGCGCCGGCTCGGCCTCACCGCGACGCTCGTGCGCGAGGACGGCCGCGAGGGCGACGTGTTCTCGCTCATCGGTCCCAAGCGCTACGACGCGCCGTGGAAGGACATCGAGGCCCAGGGCTGGATCGCGCCCGCGGAGTGCGTGGAGGTGCGGGTGACCCTGACCGACGCGGAACGGATGGCGTACGCGGTCGCCGAGCCCGAGGAACGGTACAAGCTGTGCTCGACCGCGCACACGAAGATCGCGGTGGTGAAGTCGATCCTGGCCCGGCACCGCGACTCCCCCACCCTGATCATCGGCGCGTACCTCGATCAGCTCGACGAACTCGGCGCGGCGCTCGACGCCCCGGTGATCAAGGGCTCGACCCGGAACAAGGAGCGCGAGGAGCTGTTCGACCGCTTCCGCGCCGGCGAGCTGAAGGTGCTCGTCGTGTCCAAGGTCGCGAACTTCTCGATCGACCTGCCCGAGGCCTCGGTGGCGGTGCAGGTGTCCGGCACGTTCGGCTCGCGTCAGGAAGAGGCGCAGCGTCTCGGCCGGTTGCTGCGTCCCAAGCACGACGGCGGGCAGGCGCACTTCTACTCGGTCGTCGCGCGTGACACCCTCGACGCCGAGTACGCCGCGCACCGGCAGCGGTTCCTCGCCGAACAGGGCTACGCGTACCGGATCACCGACGCCGACGATCTGCTCGGGCCCGCCATCGGCTGATCGCGGTTCAGCCGGCCGGGAGGCGATACTCCTGTTCCGGTCGTCCCGTGCTGCCGTACCGCAGCTGCATCCGCAGCTGCCCCTTGGTGACGAGCGCGGCGAGATAACGCTGAGCCGTCGCGCGGGACACCCCGATCGTCACCGCCACCTCCCCTGCCGACATGGGCGTCGCCGACGACGAGAGAGCCTGCAGAACAAGCTCTTTGGTCACCGAACGGGGAGCCCGGTCTGCGGCGCCCGACGGGGCGGGCCGCAGCGCGGCCAGCGCCGAGTCGATCTCGGCCTGGCTGAGTTCGGCTCCGGCGACCAGACGCCGGTACTGCGCGTACGCCGACAACCGCCGCGCGAGTTCGGTATTGGGAAACGGCTTGACCAGATACCCCGAGGCGCCGGCGGCCAGCGCGGCCCGCACCGTCGTGCCCTCGGCGGCCGCGCCGAGTACGAATGCGTCGCAGTCGAGTTCGCGGATCAGATCGATGCCGGAGCCGTCGGGCAGGTACACGTCCACGAGCGCGAGATCGATCGCGGTCTCGCGGACCGCGGCCCGGGCGGCCGCGAGGGTGCCGGCGACCGCCGCCACCCGGAACCCGGCGACCGCGGCCACCACGCTCGCGTGCAGCTCCGCGACCCGGAAGTCGTCGTCGACGACGAGCACCGTCAGATCGGATCCGCCCATCCGGTGTCTCCTTCGTCGAGTACGTCGATCAGGGTGGCGACGAACACCGCGCCGCCCGTGGGATTGTCCGGGGTGCGCCGCCCGCCGGGATCGGCGAGGGTCACATCGCCCCCGTGCTGCCGGGCCACCTGCCGCGCCAGGGCCAGGCCCATGCCGCGACCACCCGGGACGGCGCCGTCGGCGTGGGTGGTGACGCCCTCCCCGAAGATCTCCTCGGCCCGCCCGGCGGCGACCCCGGCACCGGTGTCCGCGACGGCCACATGCAGGTCGCGGCCGGCCTCGACGAGTTCTACCTCCACCTCGGCGGGGTCGTGCCCGCGCTCGCGAGCCGCCTCGATCGCGTTGTCGAGCAGATTGCCCAGCACGGTCGTGACGTCCACGGGGCATCGGACGGTGCCTCGCACCCAGGTGTTCTCGCCGAGAACCAGCGTCACCCCGCTCTCCCGCGCGTGGGCAGCCTTGGCGGTGAGAAAGGCGTGCAGGTACGGATCGGCGACGGCGTCGAGCCCGTCGAGTGGCCGGCCCGCCGGTCCGGCTCCGAGGAGCTGCTCGAGGTACTCGGTGGCCTGCGCGCTGCGCCCCTGCTGCAGCAGGCCGTAGAGCAGATGCAGACGATTGGCCGTCTCGTGGCGCTGGGCCCGCAGCGCGGTGGTCAGCGACTGCACGGCGTCCAGCTCGCGGGTGAGCTTCTCGACGTCGGTCCGGTCGCGCACCGACATCACGGTGCCCAGGTCGCGCCCGTCCCGCCGGACGCGACGCGCCACGGCGAGGACGATCCGGTCCCCCACGGCCGCAGCCACCGGCTCGTCGCGGGGGCTGCGTGCGACGTCGAGCAGGCGCGGGGTCAGGCCGACGCCCTCGAGCCGGTCCCCCGCCCCGCCCCGCAGGTCGAGCAGCCGGCGGGCCTCGGCGTTGACGACGGTGACCGTGCCCTCCGTGTCGGCACCGATCACCCCTTCCCCGATGCCGTGGAGCACCACCTCCTGCTCGCGGACCAGCTCGGCCAGCTGCTCGGGTTCGAGGCCGAGGGTCAGCCGCTTCCACCGCCGGGCCAGCAGCGCCGAGCCCGCGGCACCGCAGGCCAGGGCGCCGGCTGCGACGAGAGACGCCTGTGCGACGTCCTCGCGTAGTTCCGACCGGATGCGGTCCGTGGCGATGCCGACACTGACCTCGCCGACGACCCGATCCGAGCCGGGCGCGACGACCGGCACCTTGGCCCGGACGGAGTCGCCCAGGGTGCCGCGCTCGCTGCGCACCACCTCGCGGCCGGCCAGGGCCTCGTCCGGGTCGGTGCTGACGCGTAGTCCGAGCAGGTCGGGGTCGGGGTGGGCCAGGCGCAGCCCCTGCTCGTCCGTGACCACCACGAACAGCGCACCCGTGGCGTCGCGGACCGCCTCGGCGGCCTGCTGGACGGTGCCGGAGGCGAGTTCCGGGTTGCCGGGGGCGACGACCCCGTCGTCGGCGGCGGCGAGCCGGGCCACCTCGGCCCGGACCGTGGCATCGACTGCCACGGTCCGGGCGACGGCGAGGGCTCGTTGTCCGTGCTCATCGGTGACGCGGTGCTCGGTGGTGGTGACGAACGCCGCGAACCCCAGCCCGAGGGCCGCCGCGACCACGGCGGACTGCAACAGCAGCACCTGGGTCCGCAGCCTCACGACGCCTCCGGTGGTTCCGGGTCCGACACGATCGATCCGTTTCCCGCGACGGTACGTCGCCGCCGGGCTCAGCCGAGCGGGATCTGACCCAGTGCGACGCCCACGACCAGCATCGTGAGCGAGACGATCGTCGCACGCCACAGCACCTTGCGGTGGTGGTCGGCGAGCTGCACGCCGGCGAGGGTGACGAGCAGCAGGATCGCGGGTACGAGGGGGCTCTGCATGTGTACGGGCTGGCCGGTGATCGACGCGCGGGCCATCTCGACCGGTTCGATCCCGTACTGGGCGGCGGTCTCGGCGAGCACCGGCAGCACCCCGAAGTAGAAGGCGTCGTTGGTCATGAAGAACGTGAACGGAATGCTGAGCACCCCCGTGATCACCGCGAGGAACGGGCCGAGCGCGTCCGGGATCACCCCGGTCAGCCACAGCGCCATCGACTCCACCATGCCGGTGCCCTGGAACACCCCGGTCAGGACGGCCGCGGCGAACACCATGGCGACCACCGACACGATGCTCGACGAGTGCCGGACGATCGCCTCGGACTGGTCGGCCACGCGCGGGAAGTTCACCGCCAGCGCCAGACCGGCGGCGATCATGAACAGCACGGGGATGGGCAGGACGTCGAGGCCGAGGACGACGAGCAGCGCGACGGTGAGCAGGGCGTTGAACGGCAGCAGCTTCGGTCGCAGGGTTGCGCGGTTCGGATCGAGGGCGGCGGCGAATCCGCCGGTCTGGTCGTCGCTGTCGCCGGCGTCGGCCCCCGGGCCGGTCCCGGTCGCTCGGGATCCGCCCGATCCGCCGGAGCCGGTCGATCCGCCGCGGCCGACACCCGCGAGGACCGGTTCCGCGGTCCACACCAGCTTGCCGAGTCGCCGGCGTTCCATGACACCGAGGTGCAGCGCGAAGCCGAGCACGACGACCAGGCCCACGAGCAGCGAGGGGATCATCGGCACGAACACGTCCGACGGGGACAGGCCCAGGGCGCTGGCGGCACGGACCGTCGGCCCGCCCCACGGGATGATGTTCATCGTCGCGTTCGCCAGGCCCGCGACGACCGTCAGGATCACGGGGCTCACCCGCAGCTTCAGGTACAGCGGCAGCATCGCCGACGTGGTGATGATGAACGTGGTCGAGCCGTCGCCGTCCAGGGAGACGATCATCGCGAGCACCGCGGTGCCGACGACGAGCCGCGCCGGGTCGTCGCGCACGAGCCGCAGGATCAACCGCACCAGCGGGTCGAACAGTCCGACGTCGATCATGATCCCGAAGAAGATGATCGCGAAGAACAGCAGCGCCGCGGTCGGGGCCAGGTCGGTGACGCCGTCGACGATCATGTCGCCGAGATCGAGGCCGGCGCCGGCGAACAGCCCGAAGGCGACCGGGACGAGGATGAGACCGACGACGGGCGTGGCCCTCTTGGAGAGGATCAAGTACATGAAGACGGCGACCATGAGGAAGCCGAGGAAGACAAGCACGATCTGCTCGCTTTCGTCTGGGGACGGTGCGGAGGAGGTTCGAGAACCGGGTCGCTGCCCGGTGTGATCCCTGCTACACCGAAGTGTGAGGCCGCCCACTCCGAGTGGTCACCGTTGCGTGCGATAGCCCCGTTGTGCGCATTCTGCTCGAGTTGAGGCCGGAGCCTCACGACAGGTTTCCCCGGCACCGCCGGGGGTAGCCGTAGGTATGGGTGCACGGGGCACAGCAGAGGGTCGGACCGCACGCGGCGCCGGCCGAACGGCCGGGGGCAGGGAACGCACATCTCGCAGACGGGCAGCCGCCCCGAAGTCGACGACCGCGGCCACGACGACGTCGGCCACGACGCGGTCGGGCACCGCGAAGTCGACGACCACGCGATCCGGCACCGCGAAATCCACCACCGCACGATCCGGCACCGCGAAATCCACCACCGCACGATCCGGCACCGCACGATCCGGCACCGGGAAATCCACCACCGGGAAATCCACCACCGCGCGGTCGGCCACCGCGCGGTCGGCCACGGCTGCGCCACGGCGGACGGACCCGGATCGGCGAGCCGGACGCGCCGCCGCCGGAACCCGTACGGCGCCGGACGCCCCACGGCGCGCCCGGACGCAGGACACCGCTACGCGCCGGACCCGTCCGCGGACGCAGACCGCCGACGAGCAGGCTCGGTCGCGGACCCGTGAGAGGCCGCGCACGTCCACCGGCTCCCGGCCCCGGTCGTCCGAGCGCCCACCGGTGGCGACATCGGAACGTCCCGGACCGGGGCTCGACGACCGCGCTCCGCGTCGCAAGCGCCGGCCCTTCGCGGCCGCCGTCGAGTGGCTGAAGACCCACGTTCGCCGGCTCGCCCGGGCGGTGCGGAAGCGCCGGGACGCGGTGCTGCGCGATGCCCCCGCCTCGACGGACCAGCTCATCGATACCGTCACCGAGGGCAGTGCGAGCACAAGAGCCGTCCTCAAAGGCGCCGGGGCCGCCCTGACCGGCAAGAACCCCGTGTGGGCCGCCGTCAAGGGCCTGATCTCCGGCCTGAGCACCAGGACGAAGATCCTGTTGGCCCTCCTCGTCGTCCTGGTCGCGCTGCTGGCTCCGGTCCTGCTCGTGGTCGCGCTGCTGGCCCTGCTCGTCGCGTGGCTGGTCGCGGCGGTACGGGCCGCCACCCGGTGAGCGCCCCTCGGCACCACGCCCCTCGACACCACGCCCCTCGACACCAGGCCACGGCCAGCCCCGGCAGGACTCCACCACGGCGGGCCGGTCGCATAAGCTGACGTCGTGCGTCGTTTCGACTTTCCCGTGGACCTGCCCCACGCCAAGGCCGTCAATCAGACCGTCGCCGAGGTGCGACGACTACGGGTGTCGGCGATCGTGCTGGCGGTGCTGTTCACCGTAGCCGCCGTATGGCTGATCGCGGTCGGCCGGGCGTGGTCCTTCGTCGTCGCGGCCGTGGTCGTCGTCGCCGCGCTCACTTCCGCGTGGGTCGCGGTGTGGGCTCCGCGCAAGGTGGGCACGATCCAGGATCTGTACCGGGACAGCCCGCTGGTTCCGGCCGTGGTCTCCGAAATCCGGCCGCGCGGGATGACGCTGCTCGCGCTCGTCGACATCGCCAAGCCGCAGACCGACGGTCACCGTTACGCCCTGGTCGCCCGGGACGTCACGGCCGTACCGGGGCACCGGGTGCGGGTCGGCGAGCGCGTGCCGTCCGTCGCGGTGCTGTCGGACCGCACCACCCGCAACACGAGCGGCGTGTGGCAGATGGTCAGCCCGATGCCGATCGCATGGGGCACCCGGGACGCTTCGGTGCTGCGCGAGGCCGCCGCCGCGATCGACGAGACCGAGTGGAAGGTGCTCGAAGGCAAGCTTTCCCGCTCGGACGAGGTCGCGGCCAGCGAGGAGCGCCGGCTCGTGCTGGACCCGAAGGACCTGCCCGCCGACCTGCGCTGACCATGCGCCCCGTCGTCCTCACCGGAAGCACCGTCGTTCTCACGGTGCCCCGGGCGGGCGACGTCGACGCGATCACGGCCGCCTGCCGGGACCGGTCGATCGTGCGGTGGACGACGGTCCCGGACCCCTACACGCGGGCGGACGCGCAACGGTTCGTCGGCGACGTGGTGCCCGCGGGCTGGGCGGCGCACAGCCCGGTATGGGCGGTGCGGACGTCCGCCGACGGTCCGCTGTTGGGGACCGTCGGGTTGATCGAGCGGGACGCGTCGGCGGCGGAGATCGGGTACTGGATTGCCCCGGCTGCCCGCGCCCGCGGACTCGCGACGGAGTCGGTGAACCTGCTGTGCGACTATGCTTTCCGCTCGGACGGATTGAAACTGGACCGCATCGAGTGGCGGGCGCTGGCCGGGCACCGCGCGTCGGCGGCGGTGGCCCGCCGGGTCGGCTTCCGCTTCGAAGGCGTGCAGCGGCGCGGGATACTGCAGCGCGGGTCCCGGCACGACGCGTGGGTCGCGGGCCTGTTGCCCGACGACCCACGCGTACCGGCCGACGGATGGCCGATGTGATCGACGGGGCCGGTCAGAGCAGTTCGGGCAGGACCTCCTTCTCGAACAGTTCGATGCCCGAGGTGTCGTAGGCGGCCTCGGGGAAGTAGAGGATCGCGTACGTCATGCCCTGCTTCTTCAGCGCCCTGAAGTTCTCGACGATCTGCTCGGGTGTTCCCACGGCGGGCAGACCCCGGAAGGCGTCGAGCGCACCGTCGGCCTTCTCGGGCCCGACGTACGGTTCGAGCCGGGCCCGCAGCGTGCCGAGACGCTCCTGCACCTCGGCCTCGGTGCGGCCGATGGCGACGTTGTAGTTCGCCGAGCGCACGATGGCGTCGAAATCGGTGCCCACCTCGGCGCAGTGCCCCCGCAGGATCTCCGACTTGTGGGCGAAACCCTCCGGGGTGCCGTCGAAGTTGGTGTACTGCGCGTACTTCGCGGCGATCTTCAGCGTCACCTTCTCCCCGCCACCGGCGATCCACAACGGGATGCCGCCCTCCTGCAGCGGCAGCGGCCGCACGACGGCACCGTCCACCTGGTAGTGCCGGCCGTGCAGGGTGGCCGTGCCGGTGGTCCAGGCCTGACGGAAGATCTGCACACCCTCGTCGAGGCGGCGCAACCGCTCCGGCGGGGACGGGAAGCCGTATCCGTAGGCGCGCCACTCGTGCTCGTACCATCCGCCGCCGATGCCCATCTCGATGCGGCCGCCCGAAACGATGTCCGCGGTCGCGGCGACCTTCGCCAGGTAGGCGGGGTTGCGGTAGCCCATGGCGGTGCACATCTGCCCGATCCGCACCCTCTCGGTGACCGCGGCGAACGCCGACACCAGCGACCACGCCTCGTGGGTGGCCTCCTCGGTGGGCACCGGCACGGTGTGGAAGTGGTCGTACACCCAGATCGACTCCCACGGTCCGCTGTCGGCGCGCTGAGCCAGGTCACGCATCACCCGCCACTGCTCGGCGGGTTCGATGCCGACGAGGTCGAGCCGCCAGCCCTGGGGGACGAACATTCCGAATCGCATGTGGGATTCCTGTCTTCGAGATCGGGGCCTGCATGCCGATCCCCAGTATCGCGGACCGGCCCCGGTCGCGCGGGGTTCCCTCCGCGCGACCGGGCCCGTGCACTCAGGCCGTCGCCGCCCGAGCCGGCACAGCGTCGAACCGGCCGGCCGGGCGGTCGAGCCCGTAGTGGCCGCGCAACGTCGTCGAGGTGTATTCGGTGCGGAACAGTCCCCGATCCCGGAGGATCGGCACGACCTGCTCGACGAAGTCCTCGAGACCACCGGGCAGGTAGGGCGGCATGACGTTGAAGCCGTCCGCGGCTCCGCCCTCGAACCACAGCTGCAGGTCGTCGGCGATCTGCTCGGCGGTGCCCGCGAACGTGCGGTGCCCCCGTCCGCCGCCGAGCTTGCCGATGAGCTGGCGCACGGTCAGGTGCTCGTTCTCGGCGAGGTTCTTCACCAGCTCGTAGCGGCTCTTGTTGCCCTGGATCCGGTCGAGGGGCGGCAGCGGGGGCAGCGGCGCGTCGAGAGCATGGTCGGTGAGGTCCACCCCCACCATCCCGGAGAGCTGACGCAGCGAGTAGGCCGGCGAGATCAGGTCGGTGAACTCCTGCTCGAGCGCCTTCGCCGCGACCTCGGTGTCGCCGATGAACGGCACGATCCCGGGGAGCACCTTCAGCGAGTGCGGATCGCGTCCCACCGCGGCCACCCGCGCCTTCAGATCGCGGTAGAACGCCTGTCCCTCGGCCAGGGTGCGCTGCGCGGTGAACACGGCCTCGGCGTACCGGGCGGCGAAGTCCTTCCCGCTCTCCGACGATCCGGCCTGCACCAGGACGGGACGGCCCTGCGGGGAGCGCGGGGTGTTGAGCGGTCCGCGTACCGAGAACCGCGGGCCGTCGTGGTCGACGGGGTGGACCTTGCCCGGGTCCGCGAAACGACCGCTCTCGACGTCGAGTTCGACGGCGTCGTCCTCCCAGCTGTCCCACAGACCGGTCGCCACATCGACGAACTCGGCGGCGCGGTCGTAACGACCGGCGTGGTCGGGGGTCTCGTCGTATCCGAAGTTGCGGGCTTCGTCGGCACCTCCGGAGGTGACGATGTTCCAGCCGGCGCGGCCGTGGCTGATGTGGTCGAGCGAGGCGAACTTGCGGGCGAGGTTGAACGGTTCGTTGAAGCCGGTGGACGCGGTGGCGATGAGGCCGATGCGCTCGGTGACGACGGCCATCGCCGAGAGCAGGGTGATCGGTTCGAAGATCGCCTGAGCGTTGTGCTCGACGCGCGGCCCCACTGCGAGACCGTCGGCGAAGAACACCGAATCGAGCGTGCCGCGTTCGGCGATCTGCGCGAGCTCCTGGAAGTGTGCGACGTCGAGGACGCGGCGCGCGTCGGTGCGCGGGTGCCGCCAGGCGGCCTCGTGATGACCGACTCCCATCAGGAAGGCGTTGAGGTGGAACTGCTTCGGGGACTGCGACATGACAACCTCTCCAGGTGTGGGGGAACGAGGGGACTACCGGTCTGCGCGCCAGCGGGAGAGCCGGCGCTCGACCGCGACGAGGATCCCGTTGAAGGTCAGACCGACGAGAGAGATGGCGACGATGCCGGCGTACATGTTCGGGATCTGGAAGTTGAGTTGCGAAGCGGTGACGAGATAGCCGAGACCCGCCTTGGCGCCGACCATCTCGGCCGCGATGAGCACGAGGATGGACGAGGCCGCGGCCATCCGGATGCCGGTGAAGATCGTCGGCACCGCGGCCGGCAGGATCACCTTCTGGAACAGGCGGTACGAAGGCAGACCGAGGGAGCGGGCCGATTTCACCAGGAGCGGATCCACGGTGCGCACGCCGGAGACGGTGTTGAGCAGGATCGGGAAGGTGCTCGCGTAGATCACCAGCGCCACCTTCGAGGTCTCGCCGATGCCCAGGATCAGGATGAACACCGGCAGCAGCGCGAGCGCGGCGGTGTTGCGGAACAACTCGAGGATCGGATCGAGGAACTCGGCCACCGGCCGGTACCAGCCGATCGCCACACCGAGCGGGATCGCGACGAGCACCGCGATCCCGAAGCCGGTGACGGCCCGGGACAGGCTGGCACCGAGGTGCTCGGCGAGCCGGCCGTCGCCGATCAGCTGGGCGAAGGCGTCCGCGACCACGGTGAAGGGCGGCAGGAACACCTCGTCGACGAGTCCGAGCCGGGGCGCGATCTCCCAGACCGCGAGGAAGGCGAGGATCGCGACGGCCGGCTTGAGCCCGCGCCACACGAAGGCACCGATCCAGGGGCCGGTCCCGGCGCCTCGAGCCGGCGGGGCCGGTGCGGGTCGTTGCTCCGCCAGGGCCCCGTCGAGCGCGACGGGGTGGATCAACGTGGCGCTCGGACTAGACATGGTGGACCTCCTGGATTGCGGCACCGTGGTTCTGCGCGCGCTCGACGTCCGAGTGCAGCAAGGACCAGATCCGGTGTCGATAGTGTCGGAACGCCTCGCCGGAGCGGACGTCGTCGACGGTGCGATCGATGTCGATGTCCACGACGGCCTCGACCCGTCCGGGCCGGGACGTCAGGACGGCCACGCGCTGTCCGAGGTAGACCGCCTCGTCGATGCCGTGGGTGATGAACAGAATCGTCTTGCCGGTCTCGTGGCGGATCCGTAACAGCTCGTCCTGCAACGATTCCCGGGTCTGTGCGTCGAGCGCGGCGAACGGCTCGTCCATGAGGAGCACCTCGGGGTCGAACGCCAGGCTCCGGGCGATCGCGACGCGCTGTTTCATGCCACCGGACAGCTCGTGCGGATAACGATCTCCGAATCCACGCAGCCCCACGAGCTCGAGGTAGTGCTCGGCGCGCTCACGCCGCTGCCGCCGGGGCAGCCCCTTCGCCTCGAGGCCGAATTTGATGTTGTGCCGCGCGGTGCGCCACGGCAGGAGTGCGTACTGCTGGAAGACGATGCCCCGGTCCAGGCCCGGCCCGGAGATCGGCTGTCCGTCGAGCAGGATCCGGCCGGACGTCGGGCTGCTCAGCCCACCGAGCAGGTCGAGCAGGGTGGACTTGCCGCAGCCGCTGGGGCCGACGAGGACGAGGAACTCACCGTCGGCGACGTCGAGGCTGACGTCGTCGAGGGCTGTGAACGCGGTGTCCGTACCGCGGACCGGGAACCGCTTGGTCACGTGCTCGAGACGGAGCTTCGGGGTGGTGCTCATTTCGCCTCCTCGACGGGTTCACCGTTCGGACCGCTCGACGGTTCGTAGGTGCCGTTGGCGTAGGGGTTGAACTCGTTGGTGTAGATGTCGGATGGGGTGAACGTGCCGTCGGGCAGTTCGCCGTTCCGGGCGAGCCAGTCGAGCCAGGTCCGGATCTCCTGTTCCGTGATCGTCCCGCCCGGTCCGGCGACGCCGGGGCTCTGGTAGAACTCGACCAGGTCGGTGCTCTCGTTGCGGCCGCGGCTGCCGATGATCTCCTTGAACTCGGCAATGACCGTGTCGCGCGGGGTGGTCTGCGCCCAGCGGATCGCACGTGCGGTGCCCTGCACGAAATCCGCCACCGCATCCCGGTTCTCGGCGATGAAGTCGTCGCGGAAGACGTACGTGCCGTAGCTGAACGCCCCGAACAGGGACTCGTCGGTGAACAGCGGTCGGATTCCGCCGCGCGCGACCGCGGTCTCGCGGAACACGCTGCCGAGGGTGCCCACGTCGATCTGTCCCTCCCGCAATGCCTGTTCGGTGTTCACCGGCGGCACGACGATCAGTTCGACCTGCCCGATCTCGTCCGGGGTCAACCCCTGCCGGGCGAGCCATTCGCGGACGAGGAACTCGTGGTGCGCACCGAGCGTGTTCATCCCCACCTTCTTGCCGATCAGATCCCGGGCGGTGCGGATCGGGCTGTCCTCGAGCACGTAGTAGCCGCTGAACGACTGCTCGTCGGAGCCGTAGTAGCTGATGACCGATGTGATCGGCGAGTCGGCGGCGGCGAGCTTGATGACGGCACCGTTGAATGCGCCGCCGAATTCGGTCTGCCCGGTGGCCGCGGACTGGATGTCCTGCGGACCGCTGGTGGTGTCACCCACCCAGTCCAGCGCGACGTTCTCGTAGTAGCCGAGGCTCTCCGCGAGTTCGGGGTAGGTGACCTGGCCGGCCGAGCCCTGGTAGCGCAGAACGGTGCGCCCGTCGTCGGTGGTGGCGGTCCCCGACCCCGGGGAGCACGCCGCGACCCCCGCGGCGAGGGTGACGAGGGTGGCTGCGACCGCAACCGGCCGGGCCAGCCGGCTGCGCAGCATGGAATACGACATCGCGAGAGTTGTCCCTTACGTTCGGCGAGGAGGCCCGGCACAGCGGGCACGGAGAAGTGCGGTGCGGCGACGGCGAGGCGTCCACGGCACCGGGATTCGCGGTGCAGCAACGGAAGATCGAGTGCCGGCGTCCGGACGGGCCGGACGGGCGGGCTACACCGGGAGGGTCAGCGACAACAGTCCGGACACTCGTACACGGTGGACTCCTTCTGCGGCGATCGGACTCCGGAAGTCTCGCCCGGGCCGCGGCGACGGGGCAACGCTTCGGCGCATCCGTGTGCGAATCCCTTGACTTGTCCGATCCGCTACCGTACCGGCCGCGAACCGGATGCCGGTCGGTACGATCGGCCCATGCGCACCGCCGTGCTCGCCGACGCCTTCGAGCAGCATCGGCCGCACCTGCTCTCCGTCGCCTACCGGCTGACCGGCAGCGTCGCCGACGCCGAGGACGCGGTCCAGGACGCCTGGCTGCGACTCGACCGCGCGGACGCGGACGGGATCGACGATCTGCGGGCGTGGCTGACCACCGTGGTCGGACGTCTGTGCCTGGACCGGCTGCGGTCGGCCGCGGTACGTCGCGAGAACTACGTCGGCCAGTGGCTGCCCGAACCGATCGTCACTCCGGTCGGCGGACCGTCCTCCCCCGATCCGCTGGAAGCCGTTGTGCGGCAGGAGGACAGCCGGATGGCGGCGATGGTCGTGCTGGACACGCTCACCCCGGCCCAGCGCGTCGCCTTCGTCCTGCACGACGGCTTCGCGGTGCCGTTCGACGAGATCGCCGCCATTCTCGACGTCACGCCGGCGTCCGCGCGCCAGCTCGCCTCCCGCGGCCGGCGAGCCGTCGCGGCCGCGCCGCCGCCCGTGCCGGCCGCCGAGCACGTCGAGGCGGTACAGCGGCTGATGACGGCCCTCGCCTCCGGGGACCTCGCGGCGGTGGTCGCGGCGCTCGACCCCGACGCCCGGGTGATCGGGGACGCGGGCGGCACCACCCGCACCGCGATCAACGTCGTCGTCGGCGCCGACCGGTTCGCCCGGTTCTTCCTGGGCCTGATGCAGCGCTACGGCGCCGAGGCGTTCCTGGCCGGCACGCCGGCGCTCGTCAACGGCGAACTGGGGTTCGTCAGCGCCGGTTCCCCCGGCGACGGGACCCGCCGCGCGTTCGCCGGGCGGGTCGTCGGCTGCACCGTCCGTGACGGGCGGGTATGGGCGGCCTACGACATGGCCAATCCCGACAAGCTCCGCGGCGTCCGCCTCGACGGTTAGAGTCGCGGTCATGGAGCCCCGACTGAGCTTCGTCACCCTTGCCGTCGCGGACCTCGAGCGCACCCGGCGCTTCTACGTCGACGGGCTCGGCTGGACGCCCGTCGTCGATGTGCCCGGCGAGGTGCTGATGATCCAGGTCGGACCGCACCTCGTCCTGTCCCTGTGGGACGAACAGCACTTCGCAGCCGAGGTCGGGCCCGTTCGCCGGAGCGGCGTCCCGCCCGTGACGCTCGCCCACAACGTCGCCGACCGAGCGGATGTCGACCGGGTGCTGGACACCGCCCGACGCGCCGGAGCCGATCCGGTCTCCGACGCGGTCGAACGCGAGTGGGGCGGCTACACAGGATATTTCGCGGACCCCGACGGATTCCGGTGGGAGATCGCCTGGAATCCGGGTCCCATCGGTCAGCTCGTGCTGCCCTGAGCCGCGTCGTCCTGCAGCCACGGCACCCGGCACGCATCGGTGCTGAAACCCTGCTCGTGGATGCCCAGGGCCGAGTTCATCCGGGCCCGCATGTTCTCGAGCGCGATCTGGTAGGTCAATTCGACCACCCCGGCCCGTCCGAAGCGCCGCTCGAGGTCGGCGACCTGCTCGTCCGTCACCGTGACGGCCGCACCGCCGTCGCCGCCGGCTCCCGTCATCGCGTCGGCGTACGCGATCGCCGCACGCTCGTCGTCGCTGTAGGCGTCGGAGGTCGCATAGTCGGCGATGTGCTCGAGGCGGTCCACGTCGAGGCCGTCGAGCCGCTGCAGCATCGTGCCGAAGTCGACGCACCAGGAGCACCCGACGCTCCAGGCCACCCGGTACACCGCGAGTTCGCGCACGTGCGGCGGCAGCACCGTCGACGCGCGCTCGACGAGCGTCTCGTGCACGGCGCTCGCCCGCATCAGCGCCGGATGGTGGGCGTAGACGGCGAACGGCTCGGGCACCTCCCCGAAGCGGCGCCGGGCCATCCGATAGGCGATCTTCGTCGCGACACCGGCCTCGGCCGGTGTCACCGCGGGAATGCGCGCCATGATCTACTCCGTTCCCCGGGTCCCGGACGGGACCGTTCACCTCTTCGGACGAGACAGCCCCGCCGGATGTGACACGACCGCTGCCGGGGGTCGCGAAGGACGCGGCTAAGCTGCCGAAATGGCAGAAATCGCGTCCTCACGCCGGGTCCGCACGGTCGAAAGGCTGCGGCCGTTCGCCTCCACGATCTTCGCCGAGATGACCGCTCTGGCCGTGACGCACGACGCCGTGAACCTCGGCCAGGGCTTTCCCGACACGGACGGCCCCCGCGCGATGCTCGACGTCGCGCGCCAGGCCATCGCCGACGGCGTCAACCAGTATCCGCCCGGGCCGGGCACGCCCGAACTGCGGCGGGCGATCGCAGCGGACCGGGCGGCCCGGTACGGACTCGAACACGACCCCGACGGCGAGGTCCTCGTCACCGTCGGTGCCACCGAAGCGATCAGCGCCGCCGTCCTCGGTCTCGTCGAGCCCGGTGAGGAGGTGCTGCTCACCGAGCCCTACTACGACTCCTACGCCGCGTCCGTCGCACTCGCCGGGGCTACCCGCCGCACCGTTCCGCTCACTCGTGCCGGATCGGGGTTCGTCCTGGACGTCGACGCGCTGCGCGCCGCGGTCACCGACCGCACCCGGATGCTGGTGGTCAACACCCCGCACAATCCGACGGGGACGGTCTACGACGACGAGGCGCTTCGCGCGCTCGCGGAACTGGCGTGCGAACGCGACCTGCTGGTGCTGTCCGACGAGGTGTACGAGCATCTGGTGTTCGACGGCCGGCAGCACCGGCCGATCGCGTCGCTGCCCGGCATGGCCGAACGCACCGTCACCGTGTCCAGCGCCGCGAAGATGTTCAACGTCACCGGCTGGAAGATCGGGTGGGCGCTCGGGCCCCGCGAACTGATCGACGGGGTGCGCACGGCGAAACAGTTCATGTCCTTCGTCGCCGGAGCGCCGTTCCAGCCCGCCGTCGCGTACGCGCTGACCCACGAGCAGCCCTGGGTCGCCGCCCAGCGCGACGACCTGCAGCGCAGGCGCGACCTGCTCTCCGCTGCGCTCACCGACGCCGGATTCGGCGTGCTGGACTCGGCCGGAACGTATTTCGTGTGCGCGGACGTCACCCCTGTCGGTGTGACGGACGGTGTCGCCTTCTGCCGAACCCTGCCCGAGCGCATCGGCGTGGCCGCGGTCCCGGTGAGCGCCTTCGTCGACGACCCCCGGCAATGGAATCGCCTGGTGCGGTTCGCCTTCTGCAAGCGCGACGACGTCCTCCTCGAGGGTGTCCGGCGGCTGCGCAGCCTGCGGGAGCACGGCTGACTATGACCGCCCCCGCCACCATTCCCTCCGACTTCGTGCGCCGTTCGGTGGTGCTGGCCGAGGCGAACGGGGTGGATCTGGCCCCGGCCCTGGACGCGGCACGGATCAGCCGCGCGGTGCTCGCCCACCCGCACGCGCGCCTGACCCCCGAGCAGGTCACCCGGTTCACCCAGAAGACCTGGGAACTCACCGGTGACGAACTGTTCGGGCTCGGACCGGGACCGGTACCCCGCGGCACGTTCCGGGTGGTGTGCCTGACGCTGATCCACTGCCGGGACCTCGCGCAGGCCCTCGAGCGGATGATCCAGGTCAACCAGGTGCTGCCGACGCTGCCGCGGCTACGGCTCACCCCGGGGCCGCGGACGACCCGGCTCGAGGTGGTGCTGGAGTCGTACGACGACAGGACCCGCGTCATCATCGACTTCCTGCTCATCCTGCTGCACCGCTTCGCGGCCTGGCTCGTCGGGGGCCGGGTACGGCTGGCGTCGGTCTCGGTCCCCTACGGCGAGCCGGATCCGGTGCTGGCGAAGAACTACGACGCGATCTTCGGGGTGCCGGTCACCTTCGAGGCCGCCGGCGCGGTGCTCGAGATCGACAACGCGGCCCTGCGGTCGCCCATCGTCCAGACCGAGGAGACCCTCGAGGACTATCTGCGCGAATCACCGAATCTGATGATGTCGGAACGCGACTACGACTCCACCGCCGCGTCGCAGGTGCGGCGGATCCTCGAGTCGGGCATCGAGGGTCGCACGGCGACCGCCGAGGACGTCGCGGAGATGCTGTCGGTGAGCGCCCCGCATCTGCGGCGTCTGCTCAGGCAGGAGGGCACCTCGCTCGGGCAGTTGCGCGAGGAGGTGCTGCGCGATACGGCGATCGCCGGGTTGCGCCGCGGCGAGGCGGTGGACGCCCTGTCGGCCCGGCTCGGCTTCTCCGAGCCGAGTGCGTTCCGGCGCGCCTTCAAGCGATGGACGGGCAAGACCCCCCGCGCATACCGGTAGGTCGCCGGTTCACGCGACGCAGAACTCGTTGCCCTCCGGATCGGACATCGTGATCCACTCGTTCGGCCCCTGCCGGCCCCGGTGCAGGACGGTCGCGCCCGCCTCGGCGAGCCGGCCGGCCAGCGCCTCGCGGTCCTCCCCCGCCCGGATGTCGAAGTGCAGCCGGTTCTTCACCGTCTTGCCTTCGGGCACCAGCTGGAACAGCACGCGCGGACGCGCGGGCACCTCGGGATCGGAGATCGCGGCGCCCGCCTTCCACACGAGGACGCCCTCGAAGATCTCGGTGTCCTCCTCCCGGGCGTGCCCGGCCGCGACCAGGCCGCGGATGAAGTCCTCGTTGCTCGGCTCCACCCGCCAGCCCAGCGCCGCCGCCCACCATTTCGCCAGCGTGTGCGGGCTGCTCGAATCGACCGTCACCTGGAATCCGTAACCCATGCGGTGACGGTACGACGGCACCCCGACACGTCAGGGCTGTACAAGGATCCGGATCGGATCCCCGACGTGGTCGCGCAGCTTCGCGATGCCCTCGGCGATGTTCTCGAGCGGGACGATCTCGCTGACGGAGCGGGAGATGTCCAGGCGCCCGCGGGAGACGAGTGCCGCGAGCGTCTCGATGTCGACGTTCTTGTACCCGAGGTGGCCCATGACGTGCTTGCGCGACAGGCCGAACGTGGCCGTGGGGCCGAGGGAGGCCTCCTGCCCGCTCAGCCCCACCACCACCACGCGGCCACCCGTCATGACGCACTGTAGGGCCTGGTCGAAGGTGACCTTCAGGCCCGCAGAGTCGAAGGCCACGTCGAGCATCTTCCCGCCCGTCGCCTCGGCGACCTTCCGGACCAGGTCCGGGTCGCGGGAATCGAACACGTGGTCGGCGCCGAGTTCGAGGGCCCGCTCCCGCACCGCGGGGTTGATGTCGAACGCGAGGATCGGCACGGCGCCGACCAGCCGGGCGAGCTGCACGATGTGGGTGCCCACCCCGCCGACTCCCCACACGCCGACGGCCTCGCCCACCGCGACCTGGCCGGTGCGCACGACCGCACCGAACGGGGTCGACACCGCGTCGGCGAGAATCGCCGCCTGCTCGAGCGGGACGTTGTCGGGCACACGGGTGAGACCGCCCGCCTGGGCGACGGTGTACTCGGCCCACGCCCCGTCGTACGCGAACGCCATCAGCTGGATGTTCGGGCAGTTGGTCAGGTCGCCCCGCCGGCAGAAGCGGCACTGCAGGCACGGTCGGCCCGCGGCGGGGACGACGCGGTCCCCGACCGCCCAGCCCGTCACGCCGTCCCCGACGGCGGCGATGGTCCCGGCGGCTTCGTGCCCCTGGGTGACCACGGGCAGCAGGGCCGGGAACGTACCGTCCAGCAGGCTCAGATCCGAGTGGCAGATCCCGCAGAACGCCACCTTCACGAGCACCTCGCCGGGGCCCGGCGACGGAATCGGAACATCTTCCAGCACATTGGTTCCGGTGTCGGCATGAAAGCGCGCGGCGCGCATCGTCCCGGTCATGGTCCCCTCATCCTGTTGTGCGGCGGCAGCCAGGGGCGACCCTACTCCCGCCGCATGCGCGAGTGCGCATGTTCGTGCTGCGGATCTCCGCGACGGGTTGCATCCGCCGACGGTGAGTGAGAGCGTCGAGGAGAACCGTCATCGACTTCGAGAGGGTGATTCGCAACAATGCAGACGGCCGTCATCGACGCCTACCCGACCCGGAACCGCACGAAGTGCGTGAGCGTGTCCCGGCCGGATCCGGTGGTGTGGGGATCAGCCGCGGGGCCGCTGGACGCGTCGGCCGTCGCCGAGTACGACCGGCGCGGGTTCCACACCGTGGACGCGCTCCTGCCGGCGCACGACGTCGGAAATCTGCTCGACGAGACAGCACGTCTGGGCCGGGAGCTGGCCGACGACAATCGGGTCGTGCGGGAGGCCGGCAGCGGGGACGTGCGCTCCGTGTTCGACGTGCACCGCCTCTCCGACACCGTCGGCGAGATCATCCGGCGACCGGAGATCGCCGGGATCGCCCGCCAGCTCCTCGGCTCGGAGGTCTACATCCACCAGTCGAGGCTGAACGTCAAGCCGGGATTCCGCGGCGGACCGTTCTACTGGCACTCGGACTTCGAGACCTGGCACGCCGAGGACGGCATGCCGCGGCCGCGGGCGCTGAGCATCTCGGTCGCGCTGACCGAGAACTACGGTTACAACGGCGGTTTGATGATCATGCCCGGTTCGCACCGGACCTTCGTCTCGTGCGCCGGCACGACGCCCGACGACTACTACCAGCAGTCGCTGGTCACGCACGTCCCGCCCACGGGTTCACCCGACGAGGACACGCTGACCTCGATGGCCGCCGAGCACGGCATCGCCACGTTCACCGGCTCGGCCGGTTCCGCGACGGTGTTCGACTCGAACTGCATGCACGGCTCGAACGGCAACATCACCCCGTTCCCCCGGTCGAACCTGTTCGTGGTGTTCAACAGCGTCGAGAACACGCTCGGCGAGCCGTTCTCGGCACCGAAGCCGCGCCCCGACTACCTCGGCAGCCGCGACTTCACGCCGCTGCGCTGACACGAACGGATGCGGGGGTGCGCCCGGGACGAGTCGGGCGCACCCCCGCATCGCAGGACTCATACGCGGACGGTGTCCGCCACGTCGATCGGCAGCGTGCGGGCACGCGGTGTGCGCAGCAGCCGGGTGAGCGTGAATCGGCCCTGCTCCGGATCGTAGGGCCGATAGGCTAGATACACGAGCACGTGGAACGCCCAGTGCGCCCTCAGAATCCGGCGAAGCACCGGATTCATCCGGCCGTGCAGTTCGAACGTGGCGGTTCCGGAGCGGATGTACTTGGTGTACTCCCGCGGCGGCGTCAGCGCACGCCGGGGGGAGATGTCGACGAACAAGTCGGAGAGCTGGGCGATCTCGATGTCGGCCTCACGCAGGCACAAGGCCAGGTCGAGGTCTTCGTGGATCCCGGCATCCGTGCTGGCCGCGTCGCGGACGCGCTGCCACGCCGACCGGCGCACGGCCATGTTGGCACCGTGCAGATTGTCGATTCGGCGCTCACCGCCGAAGAACCCCTTGCGCACGCGCTGCTCGATATACCGGCGCTTGAGCTCCCGGTACGGCGAGTCGTAGGAGTTGCTGAGTCCACTGACGGCTCCGACGCTCGCGGTGTCTGCACGCGCGAAGAAGTCGAGGATCGTGCGGGCCCATCCGGGACGGACCCGCGTGTCGGCATCGATCCTGCCGAGAAGATCTCCTGTCGCCCAGTCAAACCCGGCATTTCGAGCGAATGCGACACCTGGGCGGGGCTCGAAGATCCGGCGGACGATCGGAGACCGCTCGGCAATCGCATCGACGATCTCGCCCGTCCTGTCCGTCGAGTTGTTGTCCACCACCACGATTTCGTGGATATCCGCCTCCTGCTCCAGCAGGGCCGCAAGACACTGACCGATGTACTGTTCCTCGTTGTACGCCGGCACGACCACCGACAGCGTGTGCTGATGCATGCCTCCGACGCTACCGCGACCGTCCGCGTGCCTCGGAACGCCGAAGACAGGAACCGTGGCGGGACACCCCGACACGGTTCCCGCACCCTCAGGAGCGACGGCGGCGCACGGCGTCGGCCAGCCGGTCGAGCTGGGCGGAGGTGGTCGCCCAGTCGAGGCACGCATCGGTGATGGACTTGCCGTACTCGAGCTCGTCCGCCCGCCCGAGCGTGAGGTCCTGCCGGCCGGCCTCGAGGAAGCTCTCCAGCATGACTCCGACGATGCCCTGCTCGCCGGCCTCGAGCCGCTCGGCGATGTCGGTGACGACGTCGACCTGCTTCTCGTGGTTCTTGCTGCTGTTGCCGTGGCTGGCGTCGATCACGACGCGTTCGGGCAGACCTGCCTTGCGCAGGCGGGCCATCGTGTCCGCGACGGTCTCGGCATCGTAGTTCGGGCCCGCGGAGCCGCCACGCAGGATGACGTGGCAGTCCGGGTTGCCGACGGTCTCGATGAGGGCGGCCTGGCCGTCGAGGTCGGTGCCGGGGAACACGTGACTCGCGGCGGCGGCGCGGGTGCCGTCGACGGCCACCTGCACGTCACCCTCGGTGGAGTTCTTGATGCCCACCGGCATGGACAGCGCGCTGCACAGCTGCCGGTGCACCTGGCTGGCCGCGGTGCGGGCACCGATCGCGCCGTAGGTCACCAGGTCCGCGTAGTACTGCGGCAGGATCGGATCGAGGAACTCGCACCCCACGGGCAGACCGAGGCCGGAGACGTCGAGCAGCAGTTTGCGGCCGATGCGCAGTCCGGTGTTGATGTCGTAGGTGCCGTCGAGATGCGGGTCGTTGAGCAGGCCCTTCCACCCGAGGGTGGTGCGCGGCTTCTCGAAGTACACCCGCATCACCACGTGCAGGTCGTCACGCAGCTCGTCGGCCTTCGCGGCGAGACGTCGCGCGTAGTCCATCGCGGCGGCGGGATCGTGCACCGAGCACGGCCCGACCACGACGAGCAGGCGGTCGTCGGTGCCGTCGAGGATCGCCACGGTGTCGGCGCGGCCCGAGCGCACGGTCGCGGCGGCGACCTCGTCGGGGGCGTGTTCGCCGCGGACGACGGCCGGAGCGACGAGCGGGCTGATCCGCACGGTCCGCTGTTCGTCGAGATTCGCGGTGGAGATGGAGGTGCTGGTGGTCATCGGGGTTCGGTTCCTGTTCCCGGGCCGACCCTGGCTGAACCTTCGGTGATTCCAGCGAGCCGGTCCGTGTCCGGCTCGTAGGTGGAAGAAGTCAGCGCGCGGTTACGCCGACCGACCCACCCCGGGCCGGCCTGCTAAACCAGAAATATGCGCGCTGCATGCGGACCACCGTAACAGGCCGCCCTCCCCCGCGCACGGGGGGCGGGCACGCACCCCTTCGGCACGCCGATCAGGTCCGGGTTCCGACATCGGTGCGCAGCCGGAATCCGGACGGAACGCAACACCACGACAACGGTCGATAGTCGGCCGCTTCGGGTGTGGAAACGCGCGAACCGGGGCACCCTTGGAGAGTCTGTCCCGCGAAGCGACGAGCACGGAGGTGCCATGCCAGACCTGGACGGCGGAACTGCCGCCCCATCCCTGGGCGTCAGCCCGCCCGGAGCGAATCCACCCGACGAGAACGCTCGGGGGACAGGACCGGAACACACCGCCGACGGACACCTGGTCGAGGCCCAGTCCGAGGACTTCTCCCATGCCAGAAATCTCGCGGTGGATCCGGACTGGTTCAAGACCGCGGTGTTCTACGAGGTCCTGGTGCGCGCGTTCAACGACTCGAACCACGACGGGACGGGTGATCTGCGCGGGCTGACCGAGAAGCTCGACTACATCGCCTGGCTGGGCGCCGACTGCATCTGGCTGCCCCCGTTCTACGACTCCCCCCTGCGCGACGGCGGGTACGACATCCGGGACTTCCGGGCGGTGCTGCCGGAGTTCGGCACGGTCGACGACTTCGTCCTGTTTCTCGACGAGGCGCACAAGCGCGGCATCCGGGTCATCACCGATCTGGTCATGAACCACACGTCGGACACGCACGCGTGGTTCCAGGAGTCGAGGACCGACCCGGAGGGCCCGTACGGCGACTTCTACGTGTGGTCCGACACCGACGAGCGTTACCCGGATGCGCGCATCATCTTCGTCGACACCGAATCGTCGAACTGGACATGGGATCCGGTGCGCAAGCAGTACTACTGGCACCGCTTCTTCTCGCATCAGCCGGACCTGAACTACGACAATCCCGAGGTGCAGGACGCGATGATCGACGTCCTGCGCTTCTGGCTCGACCTGGGTATCGACGGGTTCCGGCTCGATGCGGTGCCCTACCTGTTCGAACGCGAAGGCACCAACTGCGAGAACCTGCCCGAGACGCACGCGTTCCTGAAGAAGTGCCGCGCGGTGATCGACGCGGAGTACCCGGGCCGCGTGCTGCTCGCCGAGGCGAACCAGTGGCCCAGCGACGTGGTGGAGTACTTCGGCGAACCGGAGGTCGGCGACGAGTGCCACATGGCCTTCCACTTCCCGCTCATGCCGCGCATCTTCATGGCGGTGCGTCGCCAGAACCGGTTCCCGATCTCCGAGATCCTCGCCCAGACACCGCCGATCCCGAGCAGTGCGCAGTGGGGCATCTTCCTGCGCAACCACGACGAGCTGACCCTCGAGATGGTCACGGACGAAGAACGTGACTACATGTACGCCGAGTACGTGACCGACCCGCGGATGCGGGCGAACATCGGTATCCGCCGCCGGCTGGCGCCGCTGCTCGAGAACGACCGCAACCAGCTCGAACTGTTCACGGCGCTGCTGTTGAGCCTGCCCGGGTCGCCGGTGCTCTACTACGGCGACGAGATCGGGATGGGCGACAACATCTGGCTCGGTGACCGCGACGCGGTGCGCACGCCGATGCAGTGGACCCCGGACCGCAACGCGGGCTTCTCGCGAGCGGATCCCGCGCGGTTGTACCTGCCGACGATCATGGATCCGACCTACGGTTACCAGTCCGTGAACGTCGAGCGGCAGATGAACTCGACGAACACCCTGCTGCACTGGACGCGGCGGATGATCCAGGTCCGCAAGCAACATCCGGCGTTCGGCAAGGCCGCGTTCACCGAACTCGGCAGCGCCAACCCGGCCGTCCTGTCCTACCTGCGGGAGATGCCGCTCGGACCGGACCGCAACTACAGCGACGTCATCCTGTGCGTGAACAATCTGTCCCGGTATCCGCAGGCCGTCATCCTGGACCTGTCGCGGTTCGCGGGGTGGATTCCGGTGGAGCTCACCGGTTCCGTCCCGTTCCCACCGATCACGGAGGAGGGGTACATGGTCACCCTGCCCGGTCACGGCTTCTACTGGTTTGCGCTGCAACCGGATCCGACGAAGGAAGGCGTCGGCGAACATCCGGTGAGCAGCGAGGCCGAGGCGGCGGTACAGCCATGACGGAGCCACACGTGCAGCATTATTCCGACGCGGAGCTCGAGGCCCTGCTGGCCGAGTGGCTCCCCCACCAGCGCTGGTTCGCCGCCAAGGGCCGGACCGTCGCCGCCGTACGCATCAAGCTGCGGGAACACCTCACCGACACTCCCGCATTCGGGGCGGACCACCTGCTGGTGACCGTCGAGTTCGAGTCCGGCGACGAGCAGATCTATCAGGTGCCCCTCGGCTACCGCCTCCACCTGCCCGACGAGCTGGCACCCTGGGCGCTGCCGCGGCCCGACGGCAGCGGCGACGATCGCACCCACGCCTACGACGGCCTGCGCGATCAGGAGATCATCGACCTGTACGCGCACTCGATCGCCACCGGGCAGGTGTACGGCCCGGTCGAGTTGCACACCGTGCCCGGCACGGTCATCGAGGAGGGTCTGCGGGGACGGGCGCTCAGCGCCGAGCAGTCCAACACCTCCGTCGTGCTCGGCGAGCAGTTGCTGCTCAAGCTGTTCCGCCGGATCACTCCGGGGGTCAACCCGGATGTGGAGCTGCATCTCGCGCTCGGGGAGGCGGGCTGCCGGTCGGTGGCCCCGGTGCGCGCGTGGATCGACGCCGAGATCGGTGGGGTGCGCACGACCCTGGCGATGGTGCAGGACTTCGCCGCCAACTCCGCCGACGGCTGGTCGATGGCGCTGGGCAGTGTGCGGGACCTGCTGCTCGAGGCGGACCTGCGGGCGGACGAGGTGGGCACGGATTTCGCCGGGGAATCGCAGCGGATGGGCGCCGCGGTGGCCGAGGTGCACGCGCTGCTGGCGCAGTCCCTCGGGACGTCCCAGCGAGCCGTGGGCGACATCGTCGACGGGATGCTGCGCCGCCTGGATGCCGCCGGCGCCGTCGTACCCGAACTGGCGGAGATCGCCCCGGGGGTGCGGGCGCGGTTCGCGGAGGCTGCGGCCACCGGCACGACGACGGTCCAGCGGATCCACGGGGACCTGCACCTCGGGCAGGTGCTGCGCACCCCCGAGCACTGGCTGCTCATCGATTTCGAGGGCGAGCCCGCCAAGTCCCTCGACGAACGTCGGGAACCGGACAGCGCCCTGCGCGACGTCGCGGGGATGCTCCGCTCGTTCGACTACGCGGCCCACCACTCCCTGCACGATGCGACGTCGGAGGCCGCTGCCGCGCAGCGCGAGTTCCGGGCGCAGGAATGGGCACAGCGCAACTCCGCGGCGTTCTGTGACGGTTACGCGAGCGAGTCCGGCGTGGATCCGCGCGAGTTCGCCGCGCTGCTGCGCGCGTACGAGCTGGACAAGGCCGTGTACGAGGTCGTGTACGAGGCCCGTCACCGTCCCCAATGGATCCGTTTGCCCCTGAACGCGATTCGCCGGATGACGCAGGCCGGCTGACGTGGCCGCAGACGCGGACGGGCGGTGACCGGATGCCGGTCACCGCCCGCGCTTCGCGTGCCGGTGTCTAGCCCACCGAGAGCTCGAGCTCGTCGTCGGCCACGTCGACGCGGATCTGACCGCCCTCGACGAGCACGTCGTCGAGCAGCAGATCGGCGATGCGGTCGTCCACCGCGCGCTGGATGGACCGGCGCAGCGGCCGCGCCCCGAACTCGGGCTGATGCCCGTGCTCGGCGATCCAGTCGACGGCGGCCTCGGTGAACTCGACCTCGATGCCCTTGGCCTGCAGACGCTTGCGGCTGTCGTTCAGCAGCAGATCGGTGATCCGGTGCAGCTGCTCGGTGTCGAGCTTGCGGAAGATCACGATCTCGTCGATGCGGTTGAGGAACTCGGGCCGCATCGACTCGCGCAGCCGGCCCATCACCCGGTCCCGCAGCGGCTTCTCCGCCGCCTCGGCATCGCCGGTGCTGAAGCCCAGCGCCCCGCCGCGGCTCGAGATGATGTCCGAGCCGAGGTTGCTGGTCATGATCACCACCGTGTTGGTGAAGTCGACCGTGCGTCCCTGACCGTCGGTGAGCCGGCCGTCGTCGAGCACCTGCAGCAGGGTGTTGAACACGTCCGGGTGCGCCTTCTCGATCTCGTCGAGCAGCACCACCGAGTAGGGGTTGCGCCGCACCTGCTCGGTGAGCTGGCCGGCTTCGCCGTAGCCGACGTAGCCGGGGGGCGCTCCCACGAGACGGCTGACGGTGTGCCGCTCGCCGAACTCGCTCATGTCCACCCGCAGCATCTTGCGTTCGTCGCCGAACAGCACCTCCGCCAGCGCCTTCGCCAGCTCGGTCTTGCCCACGCCGGTGGGTCCGAGGAACAGGAAGCTGCCGACCGGCCGGTGCGGGTCGCTCATGCCGGCGCGGCTGCGCCGCACGGCCCGGGCCACGGCCCGGACGGCTTCGTCCTGCCCGACGACCCGCCGGTGCAGTTCGTCCTCGAGGCCGCGCAGCCGCTCCTTCTCGGCCTGGGTCATCCGCGTCGCGGGGATGCCGGTGGCGCGGGAGACGACCTCGGCGATCAGTTCGGCGGTCACCTCGGGCACCTCGGTGTCGGCGGGCGTCCCGGCGTCGAGACGGGCCTGCACCTCGGTGATCTGGTCGCGCAGTCGCGAGGCCTGCTCGTAGCGTTCCTCGGCGACGGCACGGTCCTTGTCGGCTTCGAGCCGGGACAGCTGCTCGCGCAGCGCCGTCTCGTCGACGCGCGGGCTGCGCAGCCGCAGCCGGGCACCGGCCTGGTCGATCAGGTCGATCGCCTTGTCCGGCAGGTGCCGGTCCGGCAGGTACCGCACCGACAGGTCGACGGCGGCGTCGAGCGCGTCGTCGGTGTATCGCACGCCGTGGTGTTCGGCGTACCGGTCCCGGAGGCCGCGCAGGATCGCGACCGCGTCGTCGTGGCCGGGTTCGCCGACGGTGACGGGCTGGAAGCGCCGCTCGAGCGCCGGATCCTTCTCGATGTGCTTGCGGTACTCGTCGAGCGTGGTGGCGCCGACGATGTGCAGTTCCCCGCGGGCGAGCTTGGGCTTGAGGATGTTTCCGGCATCCATCGCGCCCTCGTTGCCGCCGCCCGCGCCGACGACGGTGTGGATTTCGTCGACGAAGACGATCAGCTCGTCCGAGTGCGCGGTGATCTCGTCGAGCACCTTGGTCAGCCGCTCCTCGAAGTCGCCGCGGTACCGCGTACCGGCGACCATGCCGGTCAGGTCGAGCTGCACGATCCGCTTGCCGCGCAGGCTGTCCGGGACGTCGCCGTCGACGACGCGCTGGGCGAGGCCCTCGACGATCGCGGTCTTGCCGACCCCGGCCTCGCCGACCAGCACCGGGTTGTTCTTGGTGCGGCGGGAGAGGATCTCGACGGTCTGCTCGATTTCGTCGGCACGGCCGATGACGGGGTCGATGCCGCCGCCGCGGGCCCGCTCGGTCAGGTCGACACCGAACTTGTCCAGGGTGGGGGTGGCGGACTGCTCCTGCGTCGCCTCGGTCGCCGCACCGGGTTGCAGCGCGGCCTGGAGCGACTGCGCGGTGATCCCGGCCGAGACGAGCAGGCCCCCGAGCCCGTGCTCCTGGTCGGCGGCGAGAGCCACGAACAGGTGCTGCGGTTCGATGTAGGTCGCGCCGAGGGCACGGGTGAGCTGGTGCGCCTCGAGCAGCACCGTCTTGATCGCGCCGGTGAGGGCGGGTGCGGTGACCGCGCTGCGGCCCTGTTCCTGCGGGAGTCGCTGTTCCACCGCGGCCAGGACCTCGGCGGGATCGGCTCCGGCGCGGGTCATGACGGACCGGACCGGGTCCTGCTCCGCCATCACGTGCAGGACGTGGAGCGCGTCGAGGTCCGTGTCACCGCGTTCGGCGGCGAATCGGGCCGCGGCGGCCATGAGTTCCTGGGTGCCACGGCTCAGGTAGCGGGTGATGTCGATACGCCCAGGGCCACCAGGCCCGAAGAATGCCGGCATTCCGAAGCCTTTCTCTCGGACTTGAGTCTTTCTCACTCAACTAACGTGGCGGGCCGCCTGTCAATTCCACTCGGAGCGTGAGGTGCGTCACGTCGGAGCCCCGCCGATTTCAGTTGTGCACAACATAGCGGTGCGCTACTTTATTTCTCGTGTCCGATGATCTCGCGCTCGACCGGCAGGTCTGCTTCGCGCTCTACTCCGCCTCCCGGGCCACCACCGCCGCCTACCGCGGCATGCTCGACCGGCTCGGCGTCACCTACCCGCAGTACCTCGTGCTGCTGGCCCTGTGGGAACGCGACGGTCGCGGGGTGCGCGAGCTGTGCGACGCCCTCCACCTCGACACCGGCACCCTCTCGCCGCTCCTCAAGCGGCTCGAGGCCGCCGGTCTCGTCGAACGCCGCCGGCAGAGCACGGACGAGCGCCGCGTGCGCATCCACCTCACCGACGCCGGGAGCGCGCTGCGCTCACAGGCTGAGGACATTCCGGCGCGGCTGGCCTGCGCCATCGGTCTCGACCCCGGCGAACTCGCCGGCCTGCGCGACACGCTCCACCGCCTGACCGCCGCCCTGCACGGCATCACCGACGACACACCCGACCGGGACAACTGACCCGCCCCACCGACAGGAGAAACACATGCACGTGCTCTACACCGCCGAAGCCCTCGCCACCGGGGAGGGCCGCAACGGCCGCGCCCGCACCTCCGACGGCAAGGTCGACGTGAAACTGTCGGTCCCCACCGAGATGGGTGGCGACGGCAAGGGCACCAACCCCGAGCAGCTCTTCGCCGCCGGGTACGCGGCGTGCTTCCACTCGGCGCTGCAGCTCGTCGCCCGGCAGGACAAGGCCGACGTCGCCGACTCGGCGGTCGGGGCACGCGTGGGCATCGGCCGCACCGACGGCGGCGGCTTCGGCCTGAAGGTCACCCTCGAGGTGTCCCTCCCCCACGTGCCGCGCGCCCAGGCCCTCGAACTGACCGACAAGGCCCACCAAGTGTGCCCGTACTCGAACGCCACCCGCGGCAACATCGAGGTCGAGCTCGAGGTCACCGAGGACTGACACCCGCGCGGCCCACCGTCGGGCGCGCGTAGCGTGGAGTGCGTGTGCAGGCAGGACGGGCCGCGGCTCGCGCAGTTCACCGCGGGACTCGGATTCACCCTCGACGACTTCCAGGTCCGCGCCTGCCGCGCCCTCGACGAGGATCGGGACGTGCTCGTGTGCGCTCCCACCGGAGCCGGCAAGACGGTCGTCGGCGAGTTCGCCGTCCACCTCGCGCGCGCCGCAGGCGGCAAGTGCTTCTACACCACCCCGATCAAGGCCCTGAGCAACCAGAAGTACGCCGATCTGGTCGCGCGGCTCGGGGACGAGCAGGTGGGGCTGCTCACGGGCGACGTCTCCCTCGACCCGCACGCACCCGTCGTGGTGATGACCACCGAGGTGCTGCGCAGCATGCTGCACGGCCGCTCGCCCCTGCTCGACGGGCTCACCCACGTCGTGATGGACGAGGTGCACTTCCTCGCCGACCGTGAACGCGGGGCGGTGTGGGAGGAGGCCATCCTCTACCTCCCCGCCCCCGTGCGGCTGGTGAGCCTGTCGGCGACGGTCAGCAACGCCGAGGAGTTCGGCGCGTGGCTGGGCCTCGTCCGCGGTGCGACCACCGTCGTCGTCGAGGAGACCCGGCCGGTGCCGCTGCACCAGCACGTGCTCGCCGGTGGACGGCTGTTCGACCTGTTCTCCCCCACCACCGGGGCGATCGACGAGAATCTCGTGCGGTACGTCGCGCATCGCCAGCTCGTCGACGCCGCCCCCGCGGTTCCGTCCCGGCGCCGGCGTCGCCGCTCCGCCACGCCCGGCCCGGCCGGCGTCGACCGGCCCGAACTCGTGGCGCGGCTCGAAGCCGAGTCGCTGCTGCCGGCGATCTGGTTCCGCTTCAGCCGCAGCGGCTGCGACGAGGCCGTCGCCGAATGCCTGCGTTCGTCGTTGCGGCTCACCGAGGCCGCCGACGTCACCCGCATCCGCCGCATCGTCGATCGGCACACGGCCGGGGTCTCCCCCGCCGACCTCGATGCGCTCGGATTCGCCGACTGGCTCGACGGACTCGAGCGTGGCTTCGCCGCCCACCACGCGGGCATGGTGCCGGTCTTCCGACACGCCGTGGAGGAACTGTTCGGCCTCGGCCTCGTCCGGATCGTCTTCGCCACGGAGACCCTCGCCGTGGGCGTCAACATGCCCGCCCGGACCGTCGTGCTCGAACGCCTCGTCAAGCACACTGCCGCCGGACCGGTCCGGCTCACCGCCGGCGAGTACACCCAGTTGACGGGACGGGCCGGCCGTCGCGGCGTCGACCGGGAGGGACACGCGGTCGTGCTGTGGAGCCCGGAGGTGCAGCCGGCCACCGTCGCGGGACTCGCCTCCACCCGCACCTATCCGCTCAACAGCTCCCTGCGGGTGGGCTACAACACCGCCGTCAACCTCGTCGACAGGCTCGGTGTCGCCGGAGCCCGGGACCTGCTCGGACGGTCCTTCGCCCAGTTCCAGGCGGAGCATTCGGTGGCCGCGCTCGCCTCCGCCGCGACGACGAACGCCGCGACGCTGCGTCTGCTCGACGCCGAACTCGGGGACGCCGAGGGTTTCGCCGAGTACCAGCAGTTGCGGGAGCGGTTGGCCGTCGCGCGCACCACCGGAACCGCCGACGCGGTGACCGCGCTCGCGCGGGCCGTGCGTTCGCACCCCGGTCACCGGTACCCCGATCGGGAACGCCTGATCGCCGTCGCCGAGCGCCGGCGGGCACTGGCCGCCGACACCGAGGTGCTGCGCGGACAGGTCGCCGCCGCCACCGGTCGGCTGGTGGGCACGTTCGACCGAGTCCTCGGCCTGCTCGACGAACGCGGATACCTGCTGTCCGATCCGTATTCCGGCGAGGCGGTGGTCACCGACCACGGCCGGATCCTGGGCCGGATCTATTGCGGCAGCGACCTTCTCGTCGCCGAGTGTCTGCGGACCGGCGTGTGGGCGGGCCTGGATCCGGCGGAGCTGGCCGCCGTCGTGTCGAGCGTGCTCGGCGAAGCGCGCCGTCCGGCTCCCGGTGGCGGGGCCCTCACGGCCGGCGTCGACGCCGCCTACCGCGCGACGGTCCGGCTGTGGCGGGAGGTGTCGGACGCCGAGCGCCGGCACGGCCTGCCCGAGGGCCCCGAACCGGACCCGGTGGCGATGCGGGCGATCCACCGGTGGGCCCGGGGCGACGGGGTGTCCGCGGCCCTGCGTGAGGCCGCGGAGTCGGATCTGTCGGCCGGCGATCTCGTCCGTCGCTATCTGCGCACCCTGGACCTGCTCGGGCAGATCGGCAGGGGCGGACACCCCGTCGAGCCCGCCGGCTTCACCGCGGCCGGGTACCCACAGCGCTCTCCAGTTCGCTGAGTGCGCCCTCGAGGAGTTCGACCAGCCGGTCGAGGGCGGGCACGGCATGACGGTCGCCGACCACCCCGAGATCGAGCCGGCCGTCGTTCCCCGTGAGGGTGATGCTCAGCGCCTGTCCGTTCAGCACCGCAGGCACGGGGTAGATGCCGGTCAGCCGCGCACCGTTCCAGTAACGGGTGCGCGAGGGCCCGGGAAGATACGAGATCAGCACGTTGAACGGCGGCGGGATCTCGTCGACGAACCGCCGCACCGGCTCGAGCGCGAGCGGGCTCAGCGACAGCGCGCTCAGCATCAGGAACTGGGTTCCGCTGAGCGCGGTGACCACCCGGTCGGTGTGGACGAGCGAGTCGGCGATCCGGGCGAGCCGCACCGCGGGATCGGGTTCGTCGGTGGCCAGGCCGATCACCATCGCTCCCACTCCGGGCTCACGACCGCCGGGACCGACCGCGGCCCCACCGAGGTTCATCGGCACCGGGAGCATCGCGGTCAGCGGTGACTCCGGGAGCGCGTACCGCTCGGACAGATAGGCGCGCAAGCCGCCGGCGCACATCGTGAGCGCGACGGCGTCGATCGTGGTGCCGGACGCGGTCGCGACCGCGTGGAGCCGCTCGATCTGCCAGGAACGCGCCGCGAAGGTCCGGCCCCGGCCCACCGCGACGTTGAAGATCGTGGGCGGTGTCTGCCACGGCAGCGCCACCCGGTGCCGGCGCACGCCGTCGGTGACCAGCCTGCCGATTTCCGGGGTCATCGCGAACACTTCCGTGCCCGCCCGCAGCCCGGCGCGCAGCCACGACGTGGGCAGTGTCGACAGCCGAGCCCGGGGGGCGACCACCTCCGGGCTCCACGGGGCGGGACAGTCGCAGGCCTCGGGGTCGGTGGACATGCTCCGGTGCAGCAGGCGCAGGCCGGCCGGACCGTCGGCGAGGGACAGATGGATCTTCGCGTACATCGCGGTGCGCCCGTCGTCGAGTCCCTCGATGACGTACACCTCCCACATCGGGCGGAGCGGGTCGAGTGGGGACCCGTGGATCCGGGAGACGAGGGCCAGCAGGTCGGTCATCGAACCCGAGCCGGGAACGGCGGTGTGGCGCACGTGGAATCCCAGGTCGACGTTCTCGGGACGCGACCACAACGGGTAGCCGGCTCCGCGCAGGGTCCGGACGGGACGCCGCCGCAGCGGGTCCGCCACCTCGTCGTGGGTGAGCAGGATCTCGTACATGCGGCGGGCGTGATCGCCCCCGGCCTCCGGCGGGGGTTCGAACAATACGAGAGCCCCGAGGTGCAGTGGACGCGACGGAGTTTCGAGCAGTACGAACAGCGCCTCGGGAAGGCTCATCACCTGCATTCCCCCATCGTGGCGCCGAAACGTCCCGCGTGTGCGGTAACCCTGCCATCTCCGCACAAGAGGCGCACGTGCTGCGCCGGACGCCGTGACGTCTCCGCATCGTCCCGGACTACCCCTCGTCCAATCCCGGACGACGCGGAGACGTCGAGGCCGGGCTCCCGGATCCGGCCTGCGACGACGCTATCAACAAACCGGTCGAACGGTATCTGTTTTGCTCGACTTTGACCGCACTTCCGTCGACGGGCGGGTTTCGACCGGGGGGTGCGCGGCTATAGCCCTTGTACGCGCACCGCCCCAGGAGTGCTCTCCCCGCGCGACCGGCGGCACGCGAACCGCCGAGCGACAGCAAGGAGCGCGGATCATGACCATCCAATCCGGAGGCGGAGGCGGCGGCGGCACGATGGCGAGGCCGAACTCGTCCGGCCTCGCCGACGTCATCGACACCATTCTCGACAAGGGCCTCGTCATCGACGCATTCGTCCGCGTCTCGCTCGTGGGCATCGAGATCATCACCATCGACGCCCGGGTGGTGGTGGCGAGCGTGGACACCTACCTGCGTTTCGCCGAGGCGGTCAACAGGCTCGAGATCTCCACCACCGAGCCGAAAGGCCTGACGGACATCGTCGGCGGCCCGGCCGGGAAACTCACCGAGAAGGCCGCCGCGCACAAGACGAGAGGCGCCCTGGACTCCGCGGACGAACGGGTCAGCGGCCTGCTCGCCGGCGGTCAGGACGAACGCGAGGCGGCGCCACGCCGGTCCCGGGACGGGTGACGTTCGTCGGCGGCGGCCGGTGGCACGAGCCGGCGGCGGGAGCCCGAATTCCGGTCATCTCTACCCGGTTCCCCGGCGACCCGGAGCGGGTCTAGTCTCCTCCGGGTGAGAACACCCGCCGGCGCATCCGCGCCGTCCCTGCTGCGGCGACTGGCGGCGCGGGCGACCCTGACCCCGGTCAGGGTCGTGGCGCTGAGCTTCGCCGCAGCGATCGCCGTCGGCACGGCCGCGCTCCTCACCCCCGCGGCGCGCCGGCCCGACGCCGCGGCCTCCGTCGTCGACGCCCTGTTCACCGCCACCTCGGCGATGTGCCTGACCGGGCTGGTCGTCGTCGACACGCCCACCCACTGGTCCGGTTTCGGCCAGGGCGTCATCCTCGCCCTGATCCAGGCCGGGGGGTTCGGGATCATGACCATGGCCTCGCTCGTGGGCCTGCTGCTCGCGAACCGGATCGGCCTCAAGGCCCGACTGAACACCGCCGCCGAGGCGCGTGCATCCGGACTCGGCGACGTCCGCTCGGTCGTCGTCGGCGTCGTGCGGATGAGCGTGCTCATCGAAGCGGTCACTGCGGTGGCGCTCGCAGCGCGGTTCGCGCTCGGCTACGAGGAACCACCCCTGCGGGCGGTGTGGCTGGGGGTGTTCCACTCCGTCTCGGCGTTCAACAACGCCGGCTTTGCCCTCTACAGCAACAACATGATCGGCTTCGCCGAAGATCCCTGGATCTGTGTGCCGCTCATGATCGCGGTGATCCTCGGCGGAATCGGGTTCCCGGTCCTGTTCGAAGTGACCCGGCACCTACGGGGCCGCAGCACTCGATGGAGCCTGCACACCCGGCTGACCGTGACCGTCACCGCGGTGCTGCTGGTGGTGGGACCCGCGCTCGTGCTGATCCTCGAATGGACCCGCACCCTGCAGCACTACCACTTCGGCCAGAAGTTGCTCGTCGCCACGTTCCAGGGCGTCATGCCCCGCACGGCCGGGTTCAACAGCGTCGACTACGCGCAGGTGGACGACGCGACGCTGCTCGTGACCGACGTGCTGATGTTCATCGGCGGCGGCAGCGGCGGCACCGCAGGCGGGATCAAGGTGACCACCTTCGTGCTGCTGCTGTTCGTCATCGCGGCCGAGGCCCGTGGTGAGCGTTCGGTGACCGTGTTCGACCGGCGCATCGACACCCGGGTGCAGCGCCAGGCGCTGTCGGTAGCGTTGATCGGCGTCGGTCTGGTGGCGGTGCCGACCATCGTCCTGCTCGCCGGCACCGGATTCGATCTCGACGTGCTGCTGTTCGAGGTCACCTCCGCGTTCGCCACGGTCGGGCTGTCCACGGGAATCACCGCTCAGCTTCCGGCCTGGGGACAGCTCGTCCTGGTACTGCTGATGTACCTCGGCCGGATCGGCTCGATCACCCTGGTCAGCGCCCTCGCCGCCCGCGAACGCGGACGGCGCTACGAACTTCCCACCGAAAGGCCCTTCATTGGCTAGGAAACCTGCCTCCGACGTCGTGGTCGTGCTCGGACTCGGCCGCTTCGGCAAATCACTGGCGCTGGAGTTGATGGCCCAGGGCACGGAAGTGCTCGGCATCGACTCGAGCGAGGCGGTCGTGCAGAAGGTCGCCCACCGCCTCACCCATGCCGTGGTCGCCGACACCACCGACGAGGAATCGCTGCGGCAACTGTCGGTGCACGAGTACGGGCGCGCCGTCGTGGGCATCGGTTCCGACCTCGAGGCCAGCCTGCTGACGGCCTCGGCGTTGATCAACATGGCGGTGCCGAACGTGTGGGCCAAGGCCATCAGCAACGCGCACGCGAAGATCCTCAGCCAGATCGGCGTGCACCACGTCGTCCGGCCCGAACACGACATGGGCAAGCGCGTCGCCCACCTGGTCCGCGGCCGGATGATGGACTACATCGAGTTCGACGACGGTTTCGCGATGGTCAAGACCACCCCGCCCGCATTCGCGATCGGCCGGCGTCTCGGCGACACCGCCGTCCGCTCCGATTTCGGTGTCACCGTCGTGGCGATCAAACGCCCCGGCGAAGGCTTCACCTACGCCACCGCCGACACCGTGCTCGCTCCGGGCGACACCATCATCGTCTCCGGCCAGGTCCGCAACACCGAGCGCTTCAGCGAACTGACCTGACGGCCGTCGGAACGACGTAGGCTGCTGACGATGTCTCCGACAGCGCACCAGGCGCCCCCGGGCCCCCGGCCGGGCCGCGGCACCGAACGAAGCCGGCCGTGCCCGGTAGCACGCTCCGGGCCCGGTTCAGCCGCTCCGACACCCTGACCGAGCGACCCGATTTCACACTGGTGGGCATCCTGCGGGTGCCGCAGTTGCAGACCAGTCCGGGCCGCGCGATCGTGCGCCGAATCGGGTACGCCCTGATCGCCCTGACCCTGGTGGTGCTCGTCGTCTACCTGGACCGCGACGGCTACTCCGACAACCAGGACAACGAGCTGTCGCTGCTGGACTGCATCTACTACGCGACAGTATCGCTCTCGACCACCGGCTACGGCGACATCACTCCCATCACGCCCGCGGCCCGTCTGGTCAACGTCCTGGTCATCACCCCGCTTCGGATCTTCTTCCTCATCATCCTGGTCGGCACCACCCTCTCCGCCCTGACCGAGAGTTCCCGGCAAACCTTCCGCATCCAACGCTGGCGACACGGGGTGCGCAACCACACTGTGGTCGTCGGCTACGGCACCAAGGGCCGCACCGCGGTCGATGCGATGCTCGGCGACGGCGCCGCGCCCTCGGACATCGTCGTCGTCGACACCGACCCGGTGGTGCTCGACGCCGCCAACGGCCGGGGCCTGGTCACCGTGCAGGGCTCGGCGACCAAATCGGATGTGCTGCGTCTGGCCGGGGTGCCGCACTGCAACTCGATCGTCGTCGCCGCCAACCGCGACGACTCCGCTGTACTCGTCACCCTCACCGCCCGCGAACTCGCCCCCGCCGCCAAGATCGTCGTGGCCATCCGCGAATCGGAGAACACCCACCTGCTGCGCCAGTCGGGCGCCGACACGGTGGTGATCTCGTCCGAGACGGCGGGCCGGTTGCTCGGAGCCGCCACCATCACCCCGAACGTCGTGGAAATGATCGAGGATCTGCTCACTCCGGAGGAAGGCTTCGCGATCGCCGAACGCGACGTCGAAGCCGACGAGGTCGGCGACTCACCGCGGCACCTGCCGGATATCGTCCTGGGCATCGAACGCAACGGCCGCCTGCTGCGTGTCGGGTCCCCGGAGGTGGAGACGGTCATGACCGGCGACCGGTTGCTCTACATCCGGCGCGTCTCGGACTGACGTGCTGCCGCTATCCGGCGGGCGCGCACAGCTTCGCCGACAGCTCCCAGAGCCCACGGGCGACAGCCTCGTCGTGCGAGCGGGAGTTGGATTCGACACGCTCGGGACTGCCGCGCATCTCGAACAGTCCGCCCGGCCCGTAGTACCCGCCGGGTTCGACGCCGGGCGCGGTGGCCGCATACAGCAGTGGTAGCGCGCCGGTCTGGGCGGACTGCCCCACCAGCTTGTTCGCCACGCCCAGGAACAGGTCCTGGATCGACTCGGTGTGCGACTGCAGGTTCGTCGACGAGTACCCCGGGTGGGCGGCCACCGCCACGACCGCGGACCGCCGCTCGGTGAGCCTGCGCTGCAGCTCCTGGGTGAACAGCAGGTTGGCCAGCTTCGACTGCCCGTACGCCAGCCACCGGTCGTAGCGGCGGTACACCCAGTTCAGGTCGTCGAGGTCGATGCGACCGATCCGGTGCATGGTGCTCGACATCGTCACCACGCGGTCCGTGACGCGGTCGAGGAGCAGGTCGGTGAGGGCGAAGTGGCCGAGGTGGTTGGTCCCGATCTGCATCTCGAATCCGTCGACGGTGCGACGCAGCGGCACCGCCATCACACCTGCGTTGTTGACCAGCACGTCGACCTCGTCGATACCCGCTGCGAACTCCCGCACCGACGCCAGGTCGGCCAGATCGAGGCGCCGGACCTGCGCGGCGGGCCCGATCTCCCGGGCGACGGCCTCGCCCGCGGCCACGTTCCGGCACGCCAGCACCACCCGCGCCCCCGCGGCCCCGAGGGCACGGGCGGCCACCGCGCCCAGCCCGCTGTTCGCGCCGGTCACCACGAAGGTGCGGCCGTCCTGCTTCGGGATGTCGCGTGTGGTCCAAGCCGTCATGTCGGCCACCCTACGGTGAGCGGACTACGCGGGGGAAGGAACGCGTCCCGGGTCGGCGCCCCGGCCGGACGCAGCGCGGCGCCCCCGGGACCGTGACCTTCCACCCCGACGGGTCACGACATCACGGCGTCCCCGTCGACGCCGCAGGCCGGCGCCGTTCGCTACAGGCGCGTTCGCTACAGGTCGAACCGCACGCCCGTGAGCTGCTCCGACAGCTCCCACAGTCGCCGGGCGGTCTCCGGATCCGCGGCGTGTCGGCTGTAGGCGGCCACGGTCGGCGGGCCGTACAACTCGAAGAAGCGGTCCGGTCCGATGTAGCCGCCGGTCACCTCCGGATCGGTGGCGGCGACCACGACGGATTCCGCACCCTCGGCGGGGGTGCGTCCGAGCACCTTCTTCCCGAGTCGGAACAGCTGGTCGAACCACGTCCCGGTGTGCGTGCCGACCTCGGTGGCCGCGTACCCCGGGTGCGCGGCCACGGCCTTCAGCGGCGAGCCGGCGGCCGCCAGCCGCCGGCCGAGTTCGAGGCTGAACATCAGGTTCGCCAGCTTGGACTCCGCGTACGCCAGGGAACGGCTGTAGTGCCGCCGGCGCTCCCAGTTCAGGTCGTCGAGGTGGATCCGGCCGAACCGGTGACTCGTGCTCGAGACCGTCACCACCCGATCGGTGAGCCGATCGAGCAGCAGCCCGGTCAGCGCGAAGTGCCCGAGGTGGTTGGTGCCCATCTGCATCTCGAAACCGTCCGCCGTGCGGCTCAGCGGCACGGCCATCACGCCCGCGTTGTTGACGAGCACGTCGGCGGTCTCGATGCCCGCCGCGAACTCCCGCACCGACGCCAGGTCGGCGAGATCGAGCCGTCGCACCTGCGCACGGGGACCGATCTCCGCCGCGACCGCTTCACCTCGGGCGACGTTCCGGCACGCGAGCACCACGTCGGCACCGGCGGCGCCGAGGGCCCGGGCGGTGGCCTCACCGAGGCCACTGTTCGCCCCGGTCACCACGAAGGCGCGGCCCTGCAGGACGCCCGGTGCCGGCGGGGAGAACCGTTCAGGCACCGATGGAGGACTTCATCATGGGCAGCATCGCCCACAGCTGGTCCTGCCAGTAGCCCCACGTGTGGGTACCGGCGGCCGGGAAATCGAAGTGGGCGGAGTTGATGCCCAACGTCGCCAACCGCACCTGGAACGCGCGGTTCTGCGCCAGGGCGAGCGCCTCGAGTCCCATCGCGTTGCCCGTGTTGAACACGCCGATCGCGGAGTTCGGCCGATCGTGCTGGCCGGGCAGGCCGCTGCCCGCGGAGATCCACATCGGCAGCCCCCGCATGCTGGGCGCGGCGACGAACGGATCGTTGCGCAGCCACGCCGAGTTCCACGGCGGGCCCCACATCGAGTCGGCGTTGTAGCCACCGGAGTCGAGCATCGCCAGGCGGATCGCCTCACGCATGCCCGGCGCGGACAGGTTCAGGTAACCGGACATCGAGCCGGCGAACCGGAACTGGTCCCGGTGATAGGCCGCGAGAATCAGCGCCGCGTTGCCGCCCATCGACAGACCCACGACGGCGTTGCTGGACCGGTCGATGCCGTACGTACCGGCGAGGAAGTCCGGCAGGTTCTCGGTGAGGAAGGACTCCCACTTGTAGGTGTAACGCTGACCGTTGAGGTTGCTCGGCGCATACCAGTCCGTGTAGAAGCTGGACTGGCCGCCCACCGGCATCACGACGTTGACGCCGTGGTCGGACAGCCACGCGGCGTTCGTCTCGTGCTCCCACCCGCTCACGTCGTCGGTGGCGCGCAGACCGTCGAGCAGATACATGGCCTTGTTGCTGCCGTTGTTCGCCAGCCAGATACGGACCTTGATCTGGCCGACACCGCCCGGCGCGGGCACCCAGTGCTCCCGCAGGCGGGAGTACGGGTCCGCCGACGCGGTGCCCGCGCCGGCGAAGGCCACGGCGAGCGGTAGCACGAGCGCCGCGATCAGGAATCGGACGAGCGCCCGAGCCCCCCGAGGTCCGGCCTTGGTTCTGGAAGTATGAGTCACACCAGGCTCCATCAGCACATCATGTATCAACAACAACTGGGGCCCCGACAGTTACGCAACAACACGGTAGAGGTCCACGTCGGCCCGTACGAGGCTTGCACATAATCGTTATCGAGCAAAGCCGAACCGAAAGGCAGACGCAATGAGCAGCGACCGCGGCAGGCCGCCCGTCACCGCCGGAATCGACGGCTCGGACGCCGCGAAACAGGCCGCCACCTGGGCCGCGGCCGTCGCCGAGCGGCTCGGCACGGACCTGCAGCTCGTCCACGCGCTGCCCGGCCCCCGGAATTATTTCAGTGACGCCGCGCTGCGCGCGCGGGCCGAATACAGCCAGCGTCTCGCCGAGTGGGGCCGCGAACTGCTCGACGACACCGCGGCCGAGCTGCGCCGGCAGCGCCCGCATCTCGAGGTGGTCACGACCGTCCACCCGGGCCCGGCCGATCTGGCGCTGCTCGAACACGGCGACCGCAGCCGGATGCTGGTGCTCGGCGCCACCGGCTCGGGTGCGCTCGGGTCGCTGCTCGCCGGTTCGACCGCGCTGCGCGTCGCCCACCGGTCCACGTGCCCGGTCGTCCTCTGGCGGGGCGATCCGGCACCCGAACCGGGCACGGACCGCCGGCCGGTGCTGGTCGGCATCGACGGCAGCGCGGACGCCGGCCCACTGGTCACCGCTGCGTTCGACATGGCGGCGGCGCTCGGGGTCGGCGTCCTCGCCGCCCACGCGTGGGGCGCCGGCGACGTCGCGGACCGCACCGCGGCGCTGGAGCTGATCGACTGGGCGGTCGTCGAGGCCGAAGAGACGGCCTTGCTGTCCGAGTGTCTCGCCGGGCAGCGCGAGCGGTACCCGGACGTGCCGGTCACCGAGATCGTCGAGCAGATCGGCGCCCGGCACCTGCTGCTGAGACTGGCGAAACGGGCCCAGCTGAGCGTCGTCGGCAGCCACGGCCGGGGCCTGCTCGGCGGCCTGCTCCTGGGCTCGACGAGTCAGGCGCTGCTGCACCACGCGCCGTGCCCGACCATGATCTGCCGACCGGGGGTCTGACGATGCTGCGCGGATCGGTCCGGCTCGGCCGGGTCGCGGGGATAGAGATCCGGGCCCACTGGTCGCTGCTCGCGACGCTCGGGCTGCTGTCGTGGCTGCTGGCCGCGACGATCCTGCCGGCGCGGATCAGCGGTCCGAGCACCACGCAGTTCTGGATCGCGGGCGTCGCCGCGGCGCTGGGCCTGCTGGTATCGCTGCTCGCCCACGAGCTTGCGCACTCGGTGGTGGCGGGCCGCTACGGAGTGGGGGTGGACGGGATCACCCTGTGGCTGCTCGGCGGGGTGTCCGAACTGCGCGACGAGCCGCCGAGCCCGAAGGCCGATCTGCGGATCGCGCTGGCCGGGCCGCTCGCGAGCGTCGTGATCGGCATCGTGGCGCTGGCGGCGGCCTCGTTCCTCGGTCCGCCCGTCCCGGCGCTGGTGACCGCGACGATCGGCTGGCTGGGCGCGACCAACCTGGTACTCGCCGTGTTCAACCTGCTGCCGGGTGCGCCGCTGGACGGTGGGCGGGTCGTGCGGGCGGTGTTGTGGCGCCGCACCGGCGACCGGCTCGCCGCCGCGAGCGGCGCCGCCCGCGCCGGCCGCGCGGTGGGGTTGGCGCTGATCGTGCTCGGCGCCGCCGAGACGCTCGCCCTCGGCAGCGCGGGCGGCCTGTGGATGATGCTCCTCGGCTGGTTCCTGCGGACCGCAGCCAACGCCGAGCTGGCGAACGCCTCGCTGGGGCACCAGCTCGGCGACACCCGGGTCGGTGACGTCATGACGGCGTCGCCGGTGACCGCACCCGGGAGTGCGAGCGTGGCGCAGCTCCTCACCGTCGCGGCCCGCGGCACGCACCACCGGGTGTTTCCTGTGGTCGACGACGGGAACCGGCCCATCGGCGTGGTGTCGCTGGCCGACCTGACCCCCGTCCCGGAGGGCGAGCGCACGGTCGTCACCGTCGCGGACCGGGCCCGGCCGCTGCCCGCGGCGGCGCGAGTACCGGCCGACGCCTCGCTCGCCGAGGTCGCGAGCCGGGTGCTGCTGCGGCCGGGGCTCGACCTCGTGGCCGTCGTGTCGGGAGACCGCCTCGTCGGCATCGTCACGGCAACCGACCTGGTGCGGGCCTGCGATCGCAGCGCCCTCGGCCTGCCCGTCCGCCGCACTCCGCCGCCGGACGAGCAGCCCCGGCCGGAGTAGTCCCTAGCTGCGCCGGACGACGAGCAGCGGGCACGGCGTCGTGTGCAGCAGTGCCCGGCTGGTCGAGCCGAGCAGCATGCCCTCGAAGCCGCCGCGGCCGCGGCTGCCGACGACCAGCAACCGGGCGTTCTCCGCCCGTTCGAGCAGGTGGCGCACGGGCCGGTCCCGCACCACGACCCGTTCCACCTCGACGTTCGGATAGTCCTGCGCGCGTCCGGCGAGGGACTCGGCCAGCACGACGCTCTCCTGCTGGTCGACGTCGTCCCACGTCGCTCCGGGCGTGCCGGCCACCACGTCGACGAGGTCACGGTCCGACCAGGCGTGCACCGCCACCAGCGGCGCCCCGTAGCGGTCGGCGGCCTCGAAAGCGACGTCGAGGGCGTGCAGGCTCGCCCGCGAACCGTCGACGCCGACCACGACGGGACCGTCCGCACCGCGTCCGGCCTCGTCGGGGCCGGGGATCACCGCGACGGGGCAGCGTGCATGCGCGACCACCGCCGAGGTCACCGATCCGACCAGACCGCCGGTGAACTCGCCGAGCCCACGTCGGCCGAGGACGAGCATCCGTGCCCGGCCGGAGTGCCCGAGCAGCGCCTGTGCGGCCACCAGACTCGACTGCTCGGTGCGGACGGACAGGTCCGGGTGCTCCCGCTGCACGGACTCGGCGGCGGACGCCAGGTTCCGTCGCGCGGTGAAGCGCAGTTCGTCGACGAACGGCGACGAGGCGCCGATTCCGCCGGCGTTCGCGCTGGAGACGAGCAGCAGCGGCACGTCCGTGGCGGCGGCCTCGGCGGCTGCCCACTGCAGCGCGGCGCGCGCGGGCGCCGATCCGTCGATACCGACCACGATCGGCGCATCGTCCATTGCCCGCTCCTCAGTCTCGTCCCGGTTGTTCCGACACCAGTGTCGCCATACCCCGGTCGCTGCGCGGACGGTTGACGGAAACAGTTACCGTGCGGGGGTGCGCCGCGCTCCGCTGCCCGTCCGCGACGGCCTGAATCCGACCCGCCTGCGGCTGCCCGACGGCGGCTCCTGGGCGACGGTGGCGGAGTTCCTGTCGGCGCGGTTCCCCGCCGACGTCGCACGCGTGCGGGAGAAGGTCGCAGGCGGCGAGGTCGTCGACGGCGCGGGCACGGCGATCACCGAGGACACCCCGTACGCGGCGGGCCGATTCGTGTACCTGTACCGCGATCCGCCGGTCGAGGAGCGGGTGCCGTTCGAGATCGACGTGCTGCACCGCGACGAGCACCTGCTGGTGGTGGACAAGCCGCATTTCCTGGCGACGACGCCGCGCGGGTCGTGGGTGGCCGAGACCGCGCTGGTGCGGTTGCGCCGCGAACTCGACCTGCCGGAACTGAGTCCGGCGCACCGGCTCGACAGGCTGACGGCGGGCGTGCTGGTGTTCACCGTCCACGCCGGCGCGCGCCGGGCCTACCAGTCGCTCTTCGATGCGCGGCGGGTGGACAAGGAGTACGAGGCCGTCGCGCGGCACGTGCCCGGTATGCGGTTTCCGCGGGAGGTGCGCAGCCGCATCGTCAAGGAACGGGGCGTGCTGCAGGCGCGTGAGGTGCCGGGCGAGGTCAATGCCCTCAGCCGGGTCGAGCTGCTCGACACGGACGCCGGCCTGGGCCGTTACCGCCTGCTGCCACGCACCGGCAAGACGCACCAGCTGCGCGTCCACATGAATTCCCTCGGTCTGCCGATCCTCGGCGACAACCTCTACCCGAACGCATACGACGTTGCGCCCCAAGACTATTCGAACCCCCTGCAGCTGCTGGCCCGCGCGGTGGAGTTCGACGATCCGTACACAGGTCGGCGGACCCGCTTCGTCAGCGCACGAAACCTGGCAGCATGGAGGCACAGCACACCAGGACCCCGTTGATCGCGCGGGCTCACGTCTTGGAGGACCCCATGGATAACGGCATCGTTTCGCGCACCTACGACGGTCGCGTCGCCCTGCGCTTCCAGCATGCCTTCGCCCATCCCCCGGACCGCGTATGGCGGGTCATCACCGACCCCGAGTATCTGCGCGCCTGGTTCCCGGCCCGAGTGGAACTGGATCTGACCCCCGGTGCCCAGCTCGTCTTCCATGCCACCGAGCAGCAGGCCGAGCGCCTCGGGCTGCCCGCCGACCACACCGCCACGGGCACCGTCATCGCCGTGCACCCCGGACGCATTCTCGAATACATGTGGGACGCCGAGGTGCTGCACTGGGAACTGGTGCCGGACGGTTCCGGCGGCTGCTGGCTGACGCTCACGCACACCGTCGAGGACGAGGACTCTGCCTACGCACACGGTGCCGACTGGCACGCCGGATTCGAGGTCCTCGAAGCCCAGCTGGAAGGTCGCGACGTGGACTGGTCACCGGGAGATCGTGCCCGGGAACTCGCCGAGATGTACCGCAACCCGTCCGACTGACCTGCCCGCCCGGGACTATCCGGCCCCTCCGCTCCGGTCGACGAAGACCTCGTCGACCGGACGCCGCGACGTGGTCGGCAGCCCGCGGGCGCTGCGTGCCCCCAGCCGGATCACCACCTGAGGGAATCCTGCGACCTCCCCGGTCCGTGCCGTCGCCGTGCGCACGATGCCCCGGCTGGCCTCGATCTCCGTCACGTGGGTGAGCGGGCACGTCGCCAAGTGCGCCGCGGTGGCTTCGAGCAGCACCGCAGACATCGCCTCCCCGGCCCGCAGCCAGTCGATCCGTTCGTCGCTCCGGGTGCTCAGGACCGCCAGCGCCGACGCGTCCACCTTCGGCTGCACGGTGTCCAAATTCCCTGCGCCCGTGGGAAATCGACGCGCAACGTCGACGTCCCCGGCGGCTTCGTCGTCGAGCAGTGCGGATGCCGGAACGCCGGTGTCGCCGGGTTCCGCGCGACCGGTCCACCAGGCCAGCTCCTGCCGGTAGGCGTCGTCGCCCTCGCGGATCGCCGTACTCAGTTCCGACGCCCGCGCGAGATCCGAGCGGGCACCGGCGTCGAGGATCGACAGCGATGCACCCTCCCGGCGGGCGGCGTTCTCCAGGTCCACCAGGCTCTCGCGCAGGGTCGTGGGCGCCGCGAACGGCCGCCGGTCGGTGTGCCGGGCGTCGATCGCGAGGGCGAGGGCTGCGTCACGGGCGTCGACCGTGTGCGGCCGGTCGAAGTCGAGCACGGCCAGCAGGTCCGGCCGCGACGGATCCGGAAGCCGGGTCACCGTGGGGATCCACGACGCGGCGGACAGCGCCACGCGGACGTGGTGCAGCGCCGCACCGCAGCCGAGGAGCAGCTGCCGGCCGCCGGGATCGGTGCGACCGAGCATCCGCTCGGCCACGGCATACAGTTCGAGTCGTCCGCCCGTCCACTCCCAGCGCCACGGCTGGCTGTTGTGCAGGGACGGCGCCCGGCACGCCGACTCGACCGCATCGCGGATCGTGGCGACGTCCGGCCGGATCTCAGTGACCATCGCTGTCTCTCCCCCAGCCGCTCGACTCGACCGCCTGCCGCCCCACGGACTCGACGATCTGCGCCGCCCAGTTTCCGATCGCGTCCCAGTCCCGGAAGTCCCCGGTACGCCCTCCGGTCATGCGGGCGACCACGCGTTCGCCGGCACCGAGGACCTCCGGATCCAGCTTCCCGGCGAACATCCGGTGTTCCCGCGCGCCGGTGCGCTCCGACGCGTGCGACGCGTCGTACGGCCTGTTCACGGGCCGGTCCTGATCGCCGATGGGGCCCGAGGAGAACAGGAAGACCGCGCGCTCCCGCAGGGCGCCGGCATGCCGATCGACGAAGGTCTTCGCGGGGTGCAGCCAGTGCCCGAGGTAGACGGCGCTGCCGAGGACCACCGCGTCGTAGCCGTCCACGGCGTCGACCTGCTCGGGGGCGACGACGTCGACGCGCGCTCCCTTGTCGCGCAGGGCGGCCGCGAGAGCCGTGGCGATCTCCGTGGTCGAGCCGTGCCTGCTCGCCGCCGTGACCAAAATCCTCATCTGCGTCCTCCCCGGCCCAGGTTATTCGATGATCGCCCGGCGGGCACGCGGTCGGCCAGAGTCGAAGGACCCGCGCACAGGCCCCGCAGCGGCGTCCGGCGGCGGGGGCGCTGCGCCGATCGCCGGCGACAGGCGCAGGGGGGCGACCGGGTGGCAGAGTGGTCTGACGGACGCCGCCGACGCGCGCGGAGAACACCAGGGAACCTGCCGGAACAGGAGTCGGACGCATGACCATGCCGCCCAGGATCGACACGGTCGAGGAATCGGAACGCAAGTACACGGTCGGGCACGGGCAGCAGCTGCCGGACCTGTCGGGTCTGCCCGGCGTCGACGCTCACCCCGAACCCGAACTGCAGCAGCTGTCCGCGCGGTACTACGACACCGACGACCTGCGGTTGCTGCGCGCCGGGATCACCCTGCGCCGCCGTGAGGGAGGGCACGACGCCGGCTGGCACACGAAGCTCCCCGCCGGCACCGACACCCGGACGGAGGTGCGCTTCCCGCTGGGCGACGACACCGACCGGCCCCCGGCCGAACTGCTCGCCCTGTTGCGCGGGGTGCGCCGTGCGCGTCCCGTCACGCTCGCGGCGGCGCTGAACACGCAGCGGTGGCGCCATCGCCTGATCGACGAGGAGGGCCGGGTCCTCGCGGAAGTCGTCGTCGACGACGTCTCGGCGACGCGGGAGGAGGGCAGCGAACCGCAGCAATGGCGCGAGATCGAGGTCGAGCTCGCGTCGGGCGGCACCGAGCTGCTCGACGCCGTCGAGGAGCGGCTGACCGAAGCCGGAATCACGCGGGCACCGAGTCCTTCCAAGTTGCATCGGGCGCTGGCCGATCTGCTGCCGGCCGAGGAGCAGGTGCCCGGTCCGGCCGGACACCTGCGCGATTACCTGCGCGGCGAGCTGCGCACCCTCGAACTCGCCGAGATCGGCGTGCGCCGGGACGCTCCGGACTCCGTCCACAGCATGCGCAAGGCCCTGCGCCGGATCCGCAGCGCGCTGCAGACGTATGCGGGAACGTTCGCGATCGACGACGGCCTGGTCGAAGAACTGCGTTGGACGGGAAGGAAACTCAGCCCCTCGCGGGACCTGGAGGTGCAGTGGGAACGCCTCGTGGGCCGCATCGCGGAGGTGCCCGTGGAGGCGCAGCGTGAGGCCATCCGCGCCCGCGTCGACGAGTACTTCTCCGCCCGGTCGGACGCGGCGCGACTCGAGGCCGTCGCCGCCCTCGACTCGGACCGTTACGCGGCTCTGCTCGAGGCGCTCGACACACTGATCGACGGGCTCGCGGCGGGGACGGTCAGGTCCGGCGCCGGCCGGGAGGCACGGCAGGTCCGCCCGAAGGATCTCGACCGCGCGCTCGCGCGTCTCGCGAAGAAGGTCTCGCGCCGGGTGCGTCACGCCGGGGAGGCCGCGACGCACGTCGAGCGGGACGAACTCGTCCATCGGGCCCGCAAGGGCGCCAAGCGGATGCGCTACGCCATCGAGGTGCTGCGGCCGCTGCACCGCAAGCGCGCCGAACGCGCCCTCGATCACTTCGACGACTTCCAGGATCTGCTCGGCGAGTTCCAGGACTCGGTGGTCGCGCGCGAGCACCTGCTCGAGATGGTGTCCGAGCAGGAGCACACCGCCGAGTCGAGCTTCGGTCTCGGGGTCGTCTACCAGCGCGAACTCGAGGTCGGCGAGGAGCAGGTCGCGCACCTCGAACGTGCCTGGAAACGGGCGCGGCGAGCATCGAAACCCCTGTGGAGGTGAACCACCCGCGTCCGGGTCCTTCTCCCCTGGCCGACCACCGCCGCGAGGGGGCATGCTGAGCCCGGACGACGGAAGGAGACGCCCGTGAGCACCCACGGAGAGATGCGGGCATGGCGGGTCGACCGGCCGCGGCCCGCGGCGGAACACCCGCTGCGGCCGGTTCGGGAACCGATCCCCGAACCCGCTTCCGGGGAACTGCTGGTGCGAGTCCTCGCGTGCGGGGTGTGCCGGACCGACCTGCACGTGAGCGAGGGTGACCTGCCGGTGCACCGGCCGCACGTCGTCCCCGGCCACGAGATCGTCGGCGAGGTGGTCGGCGGCGACGTCGGCACACACCGGGTCGGCGGCGACGTCGGCACACACCGGGTCGGCGACCGGGTGGGCATCCCGTGGCTGCGCAGTACGTGCGGCCGGTGCCGGTACTGCCTGCGCGGGGACGAGAACCTGTGCCCGAACTCCACCTACACGGGCTGGGACGCGGACGGCGGATACGCCGAATATGCCACCGTCCCTGCCGCTTTCGCCCTCCCCCTGCCGTCCGGGTACTCGGACGCCGAACTCGCCCCGCTGCTGTGCGCCGGCATCATCGGCTATCGGGCTCTGGAGCGTGCCGAGGTTCCGGAAGGCGGCGTGCTCGGTCTGTACGGCTTCGGCGGCAGCGCCCACCTCGCCGCGCAGGTCGCTCTGGCCCGGGGTGCGCGCGTGCACGTCATGACCCGCGGCGAGACCGCCCGGCGGCTCGCTCTGGACCTCGGTGCGGCCTCGGCTCAGGGCGCATACGACGCGCCGCCCGAGCCGTTGAACTCGGCGATCCTGTTCGCCCCCGCCGGGGAACTGGTGCCCACCGCGCTCGCCGCACTGGACGCCGGCGGCACCCTCGCGGTCGCCGGCATCCACCTCAGCGACGTGCCGCCGCTGAACTATCAGCAGCATCTGTTCCGCGAACGGCAGGTGCGCAGCGTCACGGCCAACACCCGCTCCGACGCACGCGAATTCCTCGGCTTCGCGAACGAACACCACCTGCACGTCACCACCACCGCGTACGGGCTCGACCGGGCCGACCGCGCGCTCGAGGACCTGTCCGCGGGCCGTTTCGGCGGCGCGGCGGTCCTGGTTCCGTGAAACACTCGTCCTGCGCCCCGAGCGCGGAAGAACGCACCGAGAAGGAGAACGAATGAGCACACTTGCCAACCGGAATGCCGTCGTAGCGGGCGTGGACGGTTCCGCCGTCGCCACGAGTGCGGCCCGGTGGGCGGCCGCCCTCGCCGCGCGGCTGGGAGCGCCCCTGCACCTGGTGCACTCGCTGCCCAGTGAAGGGATCTTCTACAGCGAGGCCGCGGTGCTCATCCAGTCGCAGATGGTCGACCAGCTCCGGGAGGACGGCGAAGCGATCCTGGCGAGCGTCACCGACGTGATCCGCTCCGACCATCCGGATCTCGAGGTGCAGGGCTTCATGGGGCCGGGCCCCGCCGCCAACTCCCTGCTCGAGGCCGCCGAGGACGCCCGGCTCGTGGTGATGGGCGCCACCGGCGCCAACGCCGTGGAGAACTTCCTGCTCGGCTCGACCGTGCTGCGCGTGGCCAACCACGCCCCGTGCCCGGTGGTGGTGTGGCGCGGCGACACCGAACGTCCGCTGCCGGACACCCGTCCCATCGTCGTCGGCGTCGACGGCAGTGAGCTGTCGACGGCGGCGGTCGGGCACGCCTTCGAGTACGCAGCCCTGTTCGGTGTACCGCTGGTCGCGGTGCACTCGTGGATCGGCGACGCGGCACTCGGCGTCGGCACGGTCGCGACGCTGGTGGACTGGGAGGCGGTGGGCGAGTCCGAATCCGCGGTCCTGGCCGAGACTCTCGCCGGCTGGCACGAGAAGTTCCCCGACGTGGAGGTCCGCCGCGTCGTGGACCGGGGTCCCGTCGCCAAGGTGATCCTGCGGCAGCTCGAGGACGCGCAGCTCGTCGTGGTGGGCAGTCACGGTCGCAGCCAGTTCACCGGGGCGCTGCTCGGGTCGGTGAGCCAGAATCTGCTGCACAACGCGCCCTGCCCGATCATGATCAGCCGCAAGAAGTGACGACCGTCCGGTGCCGCCCGTCCCGGGGCGGCGCCGGGCTCAGGCCGTCGCGGTCCCGAATGCCAGACCCACCGCGTATGTCACGATCATCGCGAGCGCACCGCCGATCACGACGCGGGACATCGCCCGCCCGCGCCGCGCCCCACCGAGCCACGCGCTGACCGAGCCCGTCAGGGCCAGCGCCACGAGCACCGACACGAAGGTGACGGGAACCCGCAGGTCCGCCGGCGGCAGCACGATCACGAGCAGCGGCACGAGTGCGCCGACGGTGAACGCGACCGCCGACGAGAGCGCCGCGGCCCACGGATTCGCCAGCGCCCCGGGGTCGATACCGAGTTCGACCTCGGCGTGTGCAGACAGCGCGTCGCGCTCGGTCATCTCCTTCGCCGCGGTGCGCGCCGTCACCCTCGACATCCCCTTGCCTTCGAGCAGCGCGGTCAGCTCCTCGAGCTCGGCGTCCGGCATCTCCTCGAGCTCGCGGCGTTCCTTGTGCAGCAGCGCCCGCTCGGTGTCCCGCTGCGCGCTGACCGACACGTACTCCCCCAGGGCCATCGACACCGCACCCGCCGCGAGGCCGGCGAAACCCGCTGTGAGAATGGTCGATTCGTCGGTGGTGGCGGCAGCGACACCGACGACGAGACCGGCCGTGGAGACGATGCCGTCGTTCGCGCCCATGACGCCGGCGCGCAGCCAGTTCAGTTTCGCCGAGATGCCGCCGGAATGCGGTTCGACGTCGGCGTGGCTGAGCGAGGGATCGGTCGACATGCCCTCAGGCTAGGGCGATTCCACCCGTCGCGGTAGCAATGCGAGCCTGTCCTCACCACGGCCGGGGGCCGAGTTCCCGTTCGAGCCACGCGCCGTCGGGAAGGCTGTCGCCGCTCGTGTCCACGACGCGCGCCGTGGGCCATTCGTCGCGCACGTGGAGCTGGTCGTCCAGGACCGCGGGCGTGGCATCCGACGCGTCGCCGCCCCGCTCACGCCGGACCACGATGCGGCGGACCAGCACTGCCGGGTCCGCCCGGCACTCGATCTCGACGAGGTCGGCGGTCGCGGCGGCGGCGACCGCCCGCGCCGCCTCCCGCCGGGGCTCGGTGAGCCACGTCGCGTCCAGGACGACCGACTCGCCGTGACCGAGGGCGACGGCGGCGCGGCGCAGCAGCTCGTCGTAGGTCTCGTCGGTGTGGGCGGCGCTGTAGAGCCCGGCACCGACGGCGGCGGTGGCATCGGCGGTCGGGGCGAGACCGGCCAGTTCCTTTCGGACCACATCGCTGCGCAGCACGGTCGCGCCCAGGTGCTGCCCCGCCAGGTGCGCCACGGTCGTCTTGCCGGTGGCGGACAGACCCCCGACGACGACGAGCCGGACGCGGCCCCGATCGAGGTTGCGCCGGGTCTGGTCCAGCAGCGCGAGCGCGCTGCCCCGGGAGTGCTCGTCGCCCTGCTCGTGCCGCAGCGCGGCGACCTTCGCCCGGACCACGGCCCGGTACGCGATGTAGTGGTGCATCAGCGACGACGGGAACGCGTCGGCAGAGAACTCGGCGTAGGCGGGCAGCAGTTGCCGCGCCGCCGCCTCACCGCCGAGCCGTTCGAGGTCCATCGCGAGGAAGGCGATGTCGAGAGCGGCGTCGCCGTAGCGCAACCGGTCGTCGAACTCGAGACAGTCGATGATCCGGGGGCCGTCGTCGAGGCAGAAGATGTCGTCGGCGAGCAGATCCCCGTGCCCGTCGACGGCGCGCCCCGCGGCGATCCGCTCGTCGAGCAACCGCTCGCGGCCCGCGAGATAGCGGCCGGCCATGTCCCGGATCGCGGTGAGCAGGTCCGTCGCCTCCGCCCCGACGGGCAGCCGGTCGAGGTGATCCAGGCTCTCCCGCCACAGTCCGCCGAGGAACTGCGCCGTGGCACACTGGTCGATCGCCGGCTCGTGCGGCGACGCGGCGTGCAGGGCGGCGACCTGCCGCGCGACGGCGGTGACGACCGCGGCGACGGGCTCGCCGCGCTGCACCAGGGCGGCGAGGCGACGGTCGTCGGGCAACCGGCGCATCTCGACGAGGTGCTCGCACACCAGACCGTCGGGCCCGTGCACGTCGGCGACGCCGAGGTAGACGTCGGGGGCGAGACGCCGGTTGAGTTCGACCTCACGGTGGCAGGCCCGCTCCCGCGCCTGCCGGGTCCGGTTGTCGAGGAACCCGAGGTCGAGCGGCTTCTTGAGCTTGTGCACGCGGCCCCCGACGAAGAACACCACGGAGGTGTGGGTCTCCCGGATCGCCGCGTACGCCGGTTCGGATCGGTCGGTGCCGGTCACGGAGTTCCTCCCCGATGAAGCCTGTCGAACTTCGGTACGTTGCCCACCTTGCCTCAGCGTGGACCGGATCGCGCGCCGGCAGAAGTGCCGAAGGTCTCTCGTGTGGTTGCGCCGGAGCGGGCGGCCGATCCGCGGTACGTTTCATTCGGACTATCCGAGAATGGGGAGACATGAGCACGAACGGGCGGGACTCGGACATCGGCGGGCACCCGACGGTGGTTCTCACCGAGACGACGACACCGATCGAGCGCAGGTTGATCTCGCACTGGCTGCGGTCGGACGAGGTGCCGGCAGAGTACCGCGCGGACGGGCCGGTCGAGGAGATGGACCTCGACCCACGTCGTCTCGCGCAGGATCTCGTCGGCCGGGACGACGATCCCCTGGTGCTGCCCGTGGGAGTGGTGTGGTTGCCGGAGGCCCGCGACGGCGAGCGGCGGGTCCGGTTCTCCGACATCGTGGCGCTGACCAACCCGCGCAATCCGAACCGGTTCCTGCAGAAGTGGCTGGTCGGGCGTTCCCCCGACCGATTCCGGATCGTCCTCGCCGAGCCGGCACGGCTGAGCGAGTTGCGGTCCCGGCACCTCGCCGAGGACGGCGATCCGGCACCCGAGTCGTTCGCCCGGTTCGTGACCCACCGCGCGGTGGTGGGTCTCGATCGCGCCGAGCGGGCCGTCATCGGCGACCGGTACAAGGTGCCGAAGCTGGTGGCGGAGCAGATCATGGATTCGGCGTCGTTCCGGCGCCGGCTCGACGCGATCGGCACCGAGCACAACATCGCGCCCGAGGAGGTGCGGGCACGCGCGACCTCCGCGCTCGGGGAACTCGTCGCCGTCCAGTCCCGGCTGGTGACGGACCTGTTCACCGAGATGATGCGGCCGCTGCACTCCGCGGCGTGGACCGTGCACGCCGATGAAACGGGGCTGCGGAGTCTGCGCGACCTCAACCGCCGCTACCCGCTGGTGTTCCTGCCGTCGCACCGGTCCTACGCGGACGCCTTCGTGCTCGGCGACGTGCTGGCCCGGAACGACTTCCCGCGGAACCACCTCATGGGTGGCGCCAATCTGACGTTCTGGCCGATCGGTCCGATCGCCCGGCGCACCGGCACCGTGTTCATCCGTCGCAGCTTCGGTGACGACGCCGTGTACAAGGCGGCGCTGGAGGAGTACTTCGCATATCTGCTGACGAAACGGTTCAACCTGGAGTGGTACTTCGAGGGGGGCCGCACCCGCACCGGCAAACTCCGCTCGCCCCGCTACGGCCTGCTCAACTACGTCGCGAACGCGATCCGGGGCGGCCGGGTGGAGGACGCGATGCTCGTGCCGGTCTCCATCACCTACGAGGGGCTCGCCGAGGTCGCGGCCGTCGCGGCCGAACAGACCGGCGCCCAGAAGAAGCCCGAGGGTCTGGCCTGGCTGGCGAGGTACGCGCGCAACCAGCGCCGCCGCGCGGGCAACGTGTACGTGCGGTTCGGGGAACCGCTGTCGATGCGCTCGCAGCTCGCCGCGAGCGGGGACCCGGAGCTGTCCGGCGAACGCGCCGCGGACGAGACCGAATACACCGAGCGCAGCCGCAAGGCGCTGCAGAAGGTCGCGTTCGAGGTGGCCGTGGGCATCAACTGCCACACCCCGGTCACCGTGAACTGCCTGGTCACGCTCGCCCTGCTCGGTGTCCGGGACCGGGCGCTGACCCTCGACGAGGTGCGGGCGGTGATCGCACCGGTCCGCCGGTACATCGACGCCCGCGGGATACCGCAGGGCGAACTCGACGTCCTCGACGTCGAGGGCGGCCTGGAGAACGTCCTGTCCGCGCTGAGCGATGCCGGCGTCGTCACCACCTACGCCGGTGGGGACGAGCCGGTCTACTCGATCCAGCCCGGGCAGCACCTGGTCGCCGCGTTCTATCGCAACAGCGGCGTGCACTGGTTCGTCAACCGCGCCCTGATGGAGCTGGCGGTCCTCCACGCGCACGCCAATCCCGGCCTCGATCCGGTGCGGGCGGCGTGGGAGGAGGCCAAGGCGGTGCGCGACCTGCTCAAGTTCGAGTTCTTCTTCCCCGACCGGGACCGGTTCGAGGCCGACATGCGCGACGAGATCGCCCTGCTGATGCCGTCCTGGCGTGACGCCCTGCCGGATGTGGAGCTGGCGCTGACCGCGCTGCTCGAAACCGGGTTCTTCATGGCGCACCGCGCGCTGCGGTCCTTCTTGGACGCGCAGCTCGTCGTCGCCGAACGCCTTGCCCGGCGTGACCCGGCCCTGCAGGTCGACCGCAAGACGTTCCTGGACGAGTGCGTCGCCGTCGGCCGGCAGATGCTGCTGCAGGGCCGGCTGTTCGGGCCCGAGTCGGTCTCGTCGGAACTGTTCGCGACGGCGCTGCAGCTTGCCGCCAACCGCGGGCTGCTGGAACGTGGAGGCGACGAGATCCGGCAGCGACGGGAGGAGTTCGCGGCGCAGCTGCTCGCGGTGGGTGAGCGGGTCCGGCTCGCCGAATCTCTCGACGTATCCAACAGAAAGGCGGAGCGGTGATCCTCGAGGAAGCGCTCGAGCGGGTGCGAACCGGGCCGAAGGGTCCGGAGATCGCGGCGTTCTTCGATTTCGACGGCACGATCGTCCACGGCTTCTCCGGCCTGCACTTCTTCCGCGACCGGTTGCTCGCCGGGAAGGTCGGCGCCGCCGAACTCGCCGCCACCATGCTCAACGGTTTGCGTGGCCACGACACCGAGGCGGACTTCGAGCGGTTCGTCGCGGTGGCGTTCAAGGCGTGGGGCGGGCACACCGAGGACGAGCTGTACGAGATCGGGCGCCGGTTGTTCGCGTCCACGATCGCCGGCCACATCTATCCCGAGGCGTGGCAGCTCATCCGGGCGCACCAGGCGGCGGGGCACACGGTGGTGATCGCGTCCTCGGCGTCGCGCTACCAGATCCAGGCGACGGCGGATGCGCTCGGCGTCGAGCACGTCCTGTTCAGCCCGCTCGAGGTGCGCGACGGGGTGCTCACGGGTCGGGTGGACGGAAAGTCGTTGTGGCGCAGCGGCAAAGCGCAGGCCGTGGCGGCGTTCGCCGAGGCGAACAACATCGATCGCGAGCAGAGCTACACGTATTCCAACGGGGGCGAGGACGCCGACTTCCTCGCCACGATGGGCAATCCGACGCCGACCAACCCGGACCGGAACCTCGAGCGCACCGCCGCCGCGCAAGGCTGGCCGATCCTGCGATTCAGGCCGCGCGGAACGCCGGGCACCAAAGAGGTGGTCCGCACCCTCGCCGCGTACGGCGGCCTGTTCGGCTCGGTGTGGACCGGTGTCGGCCTCGGCCTGCTCAACCGCAACAAGAAGGTGGCGCTGGACTCGATCGCCACCCTGGCGGGCGAGGTCCCGCTGGCCCTCGCCGGCATCGATGTCGACATCCGGAACGAGGCCAACGCCTGGTCACAGCGTCCCGCGGTCTTCATCTTCAACCACCAGAGCCAGCTCGATCCGGTGATCATGGCGCGGGTGCTGCGGCACAGCTTCACCGGGGTCACGAAGAAGGAGATGGCGAGCGACCCGCTGTTCGGGCTGGTGCTCCGCTTCGTCGGGGCCGCGTTCGTGGACCGGGCCAACACCGAGCAGGCGAAGGCGGCACTCGGTCCCGTGGTCGACACACTGCGCGAGGGCACCTCGGTGATCATCGCGCCGGAGGGCACCCGCTCCCTGACCCCGGAGATCGGCCGGTTCAAGAAGGGCGCGTTCCACATCGCCATGCAGGCGGGCGTCCCGATCGTGCCGGTGGTGATCCGCAACGCCGGGGAGGTGCTGTGGAAGCACTCCACGGTACTGCGGCCGGGAACCGTCGACGTGGTGGTTCTCGACCCCATCGACGTGAGCGACTGGACGCTCGACGAGCTCGGCGCGCGGGTCGCGGAGGTGGAGGACCTGTACCGGAAGACGCTCGCGAATTGGCCCGCATGACCGATGCGGGTGAGAACGGGGACGCGGCCGTGGGAGAACACGACCGCACCCCGGGCCACGGCAACGGCAACGGCAACGGCAACGGCAACGGCAACGGCAACGGCAACGGCAACGGCAACGGCGGAATGTCGCCGACCCGGCGCCGGCGCCTCAAGTGGCTGCTCGGACTCGTGCTCGTCGTCGTCCTCACCGTCGAGGTCGTCCTCGTCTGGCCGGAGCTGAAGACCAGCGTCAGCAACCTCTCCGACCTGCGCTGGTGGTGGGTGGGCGCGGCAATCCTGGCCGCACTGACCGAGATGTCGAGCTTCGCGCGCGTGCAGCGCACCCTGCTGTCCGCGGCCGGGGTCACGGTGACGCAGCGCCAGTCCCTGTCGGTGGCGTACGCCGCGAACTCGATGAGCGTGACCCTGCCGGGCGGCCCGGTGGTGGCCACCACCTTCACGTACCGGCAGATGCGCAAGTGGGGGGCGAGCCCCGTCGTCTCCACCTGGCAGCTCGTGATGGCCGGTCTGCTGCAGGCGGCAGGACTGGCACTGCTCGGCATCGTGGGCGCGCTGCTCGTGGGCGCCACCACCAACCCGTTCTCGCTCATCTTCTCCCTCGGCGGGTTCGCGGCGTTCGTCGTGCTCGTGCAGTACGCGGCCAGCCGGCCCGATGCATTCGAATCGATCGGCATCATCGCGCTGCGCGGCGTCAACCGCCTGCGCAAGAAGCCGGCACAGGCCGGTGCCCGGGCCTGGAAACGCATCGTGGCTCAGCTGCGGGCGGTCCAACTCGACCGCACCCACGCCGCCCGGGCGTTCGGCTGGTCGCTGTTCAACTGGCTGTGCGACGGCGCGTGCCTCGCCTTCGCCGCGTACGCGATCGGCGGCAAGCCCAGCCTGGCCGGCATCGCCGTCGCATACGCCGCGGGGACCGCCGCCAGCCGCGCGATCCCCCTCCTGCCGGCCGGGCTCGGCGTGATGGACGCCGTGCTCGTGCCCGCGCTGACGGCCAGCGGAATGACCGGCGCGCAGGCCCTGTCCGCGGTCGTCGTGTACCGGCTGGTGAGCTTCCTGATGATCGCGGCCATCGGCTGGGTGATCTTCGCCCTGCGCTACCGCGGGGCCCCGCCGGACGAGGAACCGGGCCCCGAACTCGACAAGCTGTGGCAGGACTGAGCCCCGCTCCGACACGCCGTGCCCGTCCGCCCGGATCACCCACGGAGCAGGCCCGCGGGCGCTAGCGTCGACAGTCTGAAACCGAGGAAAGGTACGTCAGTGACTGAGGACGCAGCGGTGCGCACGAGAGAGGTCTGGTCCGGCCGGTCGGTGTTCATTCTCGCCGCCATCGGCTCGGCGGTCGGACTGGGCAACATCTGGCGCTTCCCGTACATCGCGTACGAGAACGGCGGCGGCGCATTCATCGTGCCGTATCTGGTGGCCCTGCTGACCGCGGGCATTCCCTTGCTGTTCGTCGACTACGCGATCGGGCACAAGTTCCGCGGGTCGCCGCCGCTGGCGTTCCACCGCCTCAAGCGCGCGACCGAGAGCCTCGGCTGGTGGCAGGTGGGCATCTGCTTCGTCATCGGCGTCTACTACGCGGTGATCATCGCGTGGGCGCTGCGCTACACGTTCTTCTCGGCGACCCGGGCGTGGGGTGACGACGCGGAAGCCTTCTTCCTGCAGGACTTCCTGCAGATGGATGCCGACGCCACGTTCGGCCTCGACTTCGTGCCGGGTGTGGCGTGGCCGCTGCTCGGGATCTGGGTCGTGGTGCTCGTCATCCTGGCGCTGGGGGTGCAGCGCGGCATCGGGGCCGCGAACCGGTTCTTCGTGCCGCTGCTGCTGCTGTTGTTCGCCGGCATGGTGGTGCGGGCGCTGACCCTCGACGGCGCCGCGACCGGTCTCGACGCGTTCTTCCGGCCCAACTGGTCGGCGCTCACGGACACCGGCGTGTGGATCGCCGCCTACGGCCAGATCTTCTTCTCGCTGTCCGTCGCCTTCGGCATCATGGTCACCTACTCGTCGTACCTCAAGCACCGGACCAACCTCACGGGCTCCGGTCTCGTCGTCGGCTTCTCCAACTCGAGCTTCGAGATCCTCGCCGGCATCGGGGTGTTCTCGGCGCTGGGCTTCATGGCGCAGGCGCAGGGCGTGGGTGTGGACGAGGTGGTGAGCGGCGGGATCGGCCTTGCGTTCATCGCGTTCCCGACGATCGTCTCGCAGATGCCCGGCGGTGCATTGTTCGGCCTGCTGTTCTTCGGCTCGCTCGTCTTCGCGGGTTTCACGTCGCTGATCAGCATCATCCAGGTGTGCGTATCGGCGGTCGAGGACAAGACCGGCCTTACCCGCGTGCCGGCGGTCCTGCTCGTCGGCAGCGTCGCGACGATCACGTCCGTTCTGCTGTTCCCGACCACCACCGGCCTGAACACCCTCGACGTCGTCGACCGCTTCGCCAACCAGTTCGGCATCGTCGGGGTCGCTCTCGCCACGCTCGTCGTGCTCGCATGGGGCTTGCGCCGGCTGCCCGAGCTGCAGGATCACCTGAACTCGGTGTCGTCGTTCAAGGTCGGCCTCCTCTGGCGGATCTTCGCCGGCGTCCTCACCCCGGTCGTGCTCGGGTACATGCTGATCAGCGAGATCGTGGACCGGATCGACGAAGGTTACGGCGACCTGCCCGACGCGCTCGTCGCCACCTTCGGATGGGGTGTGCAGGTGGCGGTGATCGTGATCGCGGTGGCGCTGTCGTTCGCCCCGTGGGGGTTGACGGACGCCGAGTTGGCGCACACCGAATCGACGGAAGCGGGAGAGAGACTGTGAGCGGATCTGCGATCGCGATGATGGTCGTCGCACTGGGGTTGGTGTGGGGCGGTCTCGCCGCCAGCCTGATGCATCTACGCCGGAATCCGGACGACACCTCGGGCCTGGAGTCGGCCGAACGCCCTCACGAGTGAAATGTCCGGTCTCGAACCGGACACGACTCGTTTCGTTTGCATAACACCACGCCGCGCCGGACTGGCCGGTCTGTTCTCGCTGTGTTCTGCTTGATCCCACCAACACCACGAGTCACACAGGTAACACGTGACTCGCAGGTCTCCGCCCCGGAGCCGTCGCACGACTACGGGGCGGACGGTGTTCCGGTTCCGACCACGTACAGGAGCGAAGCATGACCACCAGGACCACCCCGCGCGGGCTGCGCCGGCTCACCGCCGCAGCCTCCCTCACCGTGGCCGCTGCCCTGGCGCTGCCCGCCGTCGCGGCCGCCGAACCCCCCGCGGACCCCGTCGTCGCTGCCGCGCCGGCACCCGATCCGCTCGTCGGCGCCCTCGAGACGCTCCGGGCCCAGCCGGGCGCCGATGCCCTCGCGGTCGCCGCCGCCGAGGCCATCGGCTCCGCGCGCGGGGGCGCCACCGACGTCGCCGAGGACTCGCCGCTCTCCGCCTACGAGGACGCCGTGGAGTTCCTGCGCGGCCTCGGCATCGAACCGTTCCTCTACCCCACCGGCGCGCCCTTCTGCACCGAGGGCGGCAGCCTGCCGCTCGGCATCGCCCCCGCCGTCGCCGGGGCTGCCCCCGGCCCGTGGCCGAACCTGAACATCCCGATGGTCGGGCCCGTCAACGCCGTCGATCCCGGGGAGACCCTGTTCGCCTTCGTGCCGATGGGCGTGGAGAAGGACGGCGCGAACACCACCGGGATGCAGGTCGCGTGGTTCAACGTCAACACCTTCCAGGGCGGGTTCGTGCCCATGGGCACCATCGCCGAGGCCGCGGCGCTCGCCGTCCCCGGGGGCGTGCCCGAGTTCGCCCGGCCGCTCGTCGCCACCGCGGTGCAGAACTTCTTCGCCGGTGCGGTCCCGCTCGGCGGAGTCCGCGCAGCACCGGTCGCCACCGGCTCGGGAACCGTCCTCGCCGCCGTGTTCGGCACGGTGCAGAACGGCGAGACGTCGTGCTTCTTCCTGCCGACCGTGGGCATCGTGGAGGTCCCGGCCTGATCGTCCGCGTCCGGGGTGTGTGTGCACGCCCCGGACGCGGACGATCGCGTCAGCCGATCGCCTGCAGCTTCTCCAGCCGGTCGAACACGAGCCGGACCACACTGTCCATGTGCGCCATCACCTGGTCCGCGGTGGCCCGGCCGGCCGCCCAGCTCACCAGGTTCGACATCCACACGTCGGCGATCACGTGCACCGCGTTGAGCAGTTGCTCGCTCACCACCTCGACGCCCGCCGCGCGGGCGTACATCCCGGTCATGATCGCTCCGAGCCGGTCGAGTTCGGCCGAGGACGACGCGTCCGCGAACATCGCTGCACGCACGAGCGCGTCGTAGAGGTTGTGGTCGCTCTCGAGCCGGCCGATGTAGCCGTGCAGCACCGACATGATCCGCTCGTGCGCCGAGTCACCGGGGATCTCGGTCTCGCCGAACCGGTTGCTCAGGTCTTCGAACAGCAGCACCATCGCCACCACCAGCAGGTGGTTCTTGGACGGGAAGTAGCGGTACACGGTGCCCAGGGCCACGCCCGAGCGCTCGGCGACGGCGCGCATCTGGACCGCGTCGTAGCCGCCTTCCGAGGCCAGCTCCTTCGCGGTCTCGATGATCCTCAGGTAGCGGGCGCGCTGGGCCGGCTTCAGGTCCGCGCCCAGAAACGACGCGGGCCGCACCTTCGATCGCGATGCTGCGCTCGCCTCCGCCATCGTCCTCACCTTTCGTACGTCTGTCCGCCAGCGTAGTGCGCTCCCCGTCCCGCGGCGCCCGGACCCGTGCGGATTGAATGGACAGCTGTCTGGAACGAGTTCCACCGCACACTAGAACGCGTTACAGTTGCCTGGACTCGACCAGTAGGGAGGCAGCGTCCGTGCGTCACGGCATCACCCTGTTCACCAGCGATCGCGGCATCCGGCCGGAGCGGGCCGCCCGGGCAGCCGAGGAACGCGGCTTCGACGCGTTCTACGTCCCCGAGCACACCCACATCCCCGTGCGCCGCGAATCCGCACATCCCGGCACCGGCAACGAGACGCTGCCCGACGACCGGTACCGCCGGACCCTGGATCCGTGGGTCGCGCTCGGGCTCGCCGCGGCCGTCACCTCGACCATCCGGCTCGGCACCTCGGTCGCCCTGCCCCTCGAGCACGACCCCATCACGCTGGCCAAGACCGTCGCGACCCTCGATCACCTCTCCGGCGGGCGGGTCGTCCTCGGCGCCGGATTCGGCTGGAACGCCGAGGAACTCGCCGACCACGGCGTACCGCCCGGAAAACGGCGCACCGCGCTGCGCGAGTACCTCGAGGCGATGCAGGCCCTGTGGAACGAGGACGAGGCGGCCTACGCCGGGCAGTTCGTCTCGTTCGGCCCGAGCTGGGCCTGGCCCAAACCGATCCAGCAGCCCCGCCCACCGGTGCTGATCGGCGCGGGCGGCACCGACCGCACCTTCGCGTGGATCGCCCGCTCCGCCGACGGCTGGATCACCACCCCGATCGAACGCGACATCGACGACCGCGTCGAACGGCTGCGGACCACCTGGACCGAAGCCGGCCGCGACGGCGCCCCGGAGATCGTGGTCCTCGCCGGCCGGCCCGACCCCGCCCGGCTCCAGCGGTGGCGCGACCTCGGCGTGACCGAAGTGATGTTCGGCCTGCCCGACCGCCCCGAGGACGAGATCCTCGCCTACCTCGACAAGCTCGCCGCCACGCTGGACTCGACCCGCTGACGGTCCACGACAGAGAAGGAACACCTCCATGACCACTGCCGCCTTCCGCCCACTGCGCGCCGCCGAGATCACCGCCTGGGACCACGAGGCCGACGTCGTCGTCGCCGGCTACGGCATCGCCGGGGTCTCGGCCGCCATCGAGGCCGCCCGCGCCGGCGCCGACGTGCTGATCCTCGAACGCACCGGCGGCTGGGGCGGTGCCGCGGCCCTGTCCGGCGGCATCGTCTACCTGGGCGGCGGCACACCGCTCCAGCGCGAACTCGGATTCGAGGACACCCCCGAGAACATGAAGACGTTCATGCTCGCCGCCCTCGGCCCCGGCGCCGACGAGGCCAAGATCGCGGACTACTGCGACGGCAGCGTCGAGCACTACCGGTGGCTCACCGAGAACGGAGTGGTGTTCAGATCGGCGTTCTGGGGCGAGCCCGGCTGGGAGATCCCCGGCGACGAGGGCCTGATGTACTCGGGCGGCGAGAACTCCGCACCCTTCAACGAGATCGCCACGCCCGCTCCGCGCGGCCACGTGCCGCAGATGAGCAACAAGCGCACCGGCGAGCAGGGCGGCGGGTACATGCTGATGAAGCCGCTGGCCGAGACGGCCGAATCCCTCGGGGTGACACCGGTGTTCGACATCCGGGTGCAGCGGTTGATCGTCGACGACGCGGATCGGGTCGTCGGGATCGCCGCGAAGAAGTTCGGCGACGAGGTCTTCGTGCGGGCACGTCGCGGCGTCGTGCTCACCACCGGTAGCTTCGCGTACAACGACGCCATGGTCACCGCGTTCGCCCCGCAGCTCATCGGCCGGCCGGCCGCCGCGATCGAGGAGCACGACGGCTGCTCCATCCGGATGGCTCAGGCCCTCGGCGCCGACCTCGCGCACATGGGCGCCACCGAGGTGGCGTTCTTCGCCGATCCGCAACTGATGGCACGCGGCATTCTCGTCAACGCCCGCGGCCAGCGGTACGTCCCCGAGGACACCTACCCCGGACGCGTCGGACAGCTCACCCTTCTGCGCAACGACAACCAGGCGTACCTCGTCATCGACGAGGCTTCCTACGAAGAAGGCTGTGCCACCACCAGTTCCACTCCGTACTTCCGGTTCCCGCCGAAATGGGCGGCGGAGACGGTCGCCGAACTCGAATCCGACATGGGCCTGCCGGAGGGCACTCTGCAGGCCACCGTCGAGGTGTACAACCGGCACGCCGCGGCCGGCACCGACCCCGTCCTCGGGAAGAAGCCCGAGTGGGTCAGACCGATCGGGACCCCCGTCGCAGCGCTCGACCTGCGCAACTGCACCGCGGGCTTCACCCTCGGCGGCCTGCACACCACCGTGAACTCGGAGGTCCTGCACGTCTCCGGCGAGCCGATCCCGGGCCTGTACGCCGCGGGCCGCTGCACCTCCGGTGTGTGCGCAGGCGGCTACGCGAGCGGCACGTCGCTCGGGGACAGCAGCTTCTTCGGCCGCCGCGCCGGCATCGCCGCCGCCGCGACCTGAACGTTCCCCCACCCCGTCGGTGTGGCCGAATGTCACATCGGTTCGATCGAATCGAACCGATGTGACATTCGGCCGGTACGGGCCGGACGGATGGGGGCGGGGCGTTCAGACGACGGTGAGCGGCAGGGGGATTCCCCGGTCGGCGAACGCGAAGGTCGCGCCGGTGCTGAAGCGGGTGATCGCGACCTCGCCGCACTCGCTCGCGGGTTCGGCCTCGCGGATCACCTCGACGGTGAGCGCGTGGGCGTCCTCGGACACCACGCGCGCGGTGAAGTGCGGGTCGACGCCGCGCACCAGCGCCTGCAACGGCCCGAGGTGGTCCCCGTCGATCAGGGTGGGCCACGATCCGTCCGCGTCGGCACCCCCGGACCGCCCGAGGCGCAGGTGCAGCCTGCCGGGCTCCCAACTGATCTCGCAATCGACGTACTGCCTCGGCGCGAACACAGGGTGGACCGAGAGCACCGTCGCCAGTCCTTCGACGTCGCGCGGCAGGCCGAGGGCGTCGCGTAGCCGCTCGGACGCCAGCCCCGCAATGCCGGTCAGCTGCTTGCGGGCGAGGGACAGCGCGGTGTCCTCGTCGGTGCGTTTGCGCACGCCGAGAAGGAAGCCCAGCGTGAGCAGATGCTGTTGCAGGCACACCTCCTCCGCGATCCGTACGAGGGCCGAGTGCGAGAAGTCCGCGAACCGCAGGTCGGAGAGCAAGGGGCCGGAGTAGTCGCCGCGTCCCTCGTCCGCCGGGTCGATCGGACCGAGTTCCACCGCGACGGCCGCGGTAAGGCCGATCGCCTCGGTGTGCGGGGCGGTCTCCGGCGGCACGTGCGACGGGTCGATCGTCACCGTCCACGCGCAGTGCGGGTGGCGGTCGGCCGGCCGGCGCGGGGGCCGGTGGATCGGCCGCACCTGCGCGTGCGGGTTGGTGGCGAGGGCGGTCGCGTCGAAGGTGGGGTCCTCGATGTCGTGGCACATGGCCGTCACATACGCCTCGCCCAGCGGCTCGACGTCCATGAGCGCGCCGCAGTGGTCGAGCCGGAACTCGCCGTGGTCGTGGTCGTCGACGCGGAACCGGAAGTCCATGAACTGTGGCGGCGCACCGATGTCGAGCTGCAGCCCCTTGAAGATCGTCTCGACGCCGTCGCCCTCGTACCGCAGGGCGCGCTGCATGCGCCGGGTGTACCACGGGCTCGACGCCTGCCACTCCTCGACGGCCACCTCGGCCATCCCCTGCCGTCCGAACGCCGAGATCAGGTGGGCCATCCCGGACCGGTCGACGAGCTGGCCGCACAGAAGCAGTTCGGGGACGAGGACGGCGAGGTCCGACCGGGTGAGCGCGGCGAACGAGTCGCGGACGTTCACCGGGCTCACCACAGCGGCACCGGTGCCTGTCCGGCCGGGTACCAGCCGGGCAGGCGTTTCGTCGACGTCGACCGTTCGATCCGCCTGTTCATGCCGTCGGACAGGGTGCCGGCCGTGATCATCTCCAGGAACAGGTGGGAGACGTTGCCGAAGTCGAAGAAGTCGCGCTGCCAGGACCACTGGAAGTCCCCGCCGTAGCGGAACCAGCTGCCGCCGAAGCCGTACACCTCGTAGTGTGATCCGTCGTCGCGGGTCGCGTCGGCGACCTGCTTCCAGAAGCCGATGACGTCGCCGGTCCGCTCGTCCACGACGAACCGCTGGTAGGGGTACTGCCATCCCTCGAGACCGGCCATCTCCTGGCCGAGGGCGAGTTCGCGGATCTCCGCCCTTCCGACGGCCATGAAGTCGTCCTTCGGGCCGTAGTTCCAACCGTAGGTCGCGTCCTCGGTGTACATCTCGGCCAAGGGCTTCCAGTCGCCGGCTGCCTCGGCCTTCATGTTCGCTCCGATCCAGCGTTCGATCATCTCGTCGAGTTCGGCTCGGTCGAACGGTGCCATGACGTGTCTCCTCGGGATCAGTCCTCGACGATGCGGAGGGCTCGGGTGGGGCAGTACCGGACGGCGGATTCGACGTCGCCGCGCAGGTTTTCGGGTATGTCGTCCATCAGGATCCGGACCGTGCCGTGCTTGGGAACGTCGAAGACGTCCGGTGCTTCCAGCGCACACATCGCATGCCCCTGACACAGGTCGAGGTCTGCTTCCACTTTCACGGGGGGTGTCCTCACATCCGACGGCGGTAGCGCACCGCACACGGCTGCGCGAGCTGAACCACCATCTTGGAATGGTCGTTGCGGTAGGTTCCGGACGGCTGGGACATCTCGAATTCGTAGTCCCGCAGCAGGACCGAGAAGATCGCCTTGAGCTGCATGAGGGCGAACGCCGCGCCCACGCACCGGTGCCGGCCCGCCCCGAACGGAATCCAGGTCCAGCGATTGACGATGTCCTCCTGCCGCGGATCGATGTAGCGGCCCGGATCGAAGGAATCGGGCTCCGGGAAGTCCTCCGGGATGCGGTTGGAGATCGCCGGGGTGGCGCCGACGAGATCGCCCTCCCCGATCCGGTAACCCTCGACCTCGAACTCGCCGCGCGCGACGCGCAGCAGCAGGATCAGCGGCGGGTGCAGCCGCAGCGTCTCCTTCAGTACCGCCTCGAGCAGCGGGATCTGCCGCAGCGCATGGAAACTCACGCCCTCACCGTCGGCGTAGAGGACGTCGAGCTCGTCGGTGACCCCGCGCAGGTACTCCGGATTGCGCAGCAGCTCGATCAGCGCCCAGGCCGCCGTTCCCGACGTGGTGTGGTGGCCGGCGAACATCATCGAGATGAAGATGCCGGTGATCTCGTCCGCGCTGAACCGCTTGGCGCCGTCCTCGTCCTCGATCGAGACGAGGACGTCGAGCATGTCGCGGTCCTCCCTGCCTCGGGGCGGGTTCGCGATGCGATCGACCATGATCTCCTCGACGAGGGCGACCAGCCCGCGACGAGCCTCGTCGCGGCGACGGAAGCTCTCGATGGGCGCGTAGGGGTCGACGAAGGCGAGCGCGTCGGTGCCCTTTTCCAGGTCGTGGTACAGGCGCGCGAACCGGCTGTCGAGCTGGCCGCGGAACTTCTTGCCGATCAGGCAGGCCGAGGACGTGTAGATCGTCAGCTCCGCGAAGAACTCCAGCAGGTCGATCTCGCCCTCGTCGCCCCAGCCCGCGACGATGTCCCGGACCTCGCGCTCGATCGTGGCCGCGTGACCCTTCATCTGCTCGCCGCGCAACGCCGAGTTGTGCAGCATCTCCTTGCGGCGCTCGGGGCTGGCGTCGAAGACCACACCCTCCCCGAAGACCGGCTTCATGAACGGGTACGCGGCCTGCTGGTCGAGGTCCTCGTCGGCGGAGCGGAAGAAGAACTCGTTGGCCCGCGCGCCGGAGAGCAGCACGACGTTGCGGTCGGCGAGCTGGAAGACCCCCACGTCGCCGCACTCGTCGCGGACGCGCTGCATCAGTCCGATGGGGTCGGTGCGCAGCTCCTCGAGGTGGCCGTGTTCGTGCTCGCCCCCCGAGACACGCGTGGGAGTGACGATCGTGGTCATTCAGGGTCCTTTCCCCGAGAGTCCTTCAGCAGCGGCGCTTCCGGTTGCACTTCGGTCAGTACCAGGTGGGTTCCGCGCGGGGCCGACACGACGGCGACGACGGCGTTCGCGATCTCGGAGGCGCGGAGGAAGTAGGAGTGCCGGGCGAAGCCCCATCTGGTCCAGTCGGCGAGCAGCGGCTCGATGACCTCCGCGGGGGCGTCGAGCCCCATCCCGGTCTGTGTCGGGCCGGGACGCACCACCGACGCGCGAACCCCCGTGCCCTCGAGTTCCATCCGCATCTGGCGCACGAGCGCCTCGAGACCGGTCTTGGCGGCGACGTAGGCGCCCATGCGGGGCCGCGCGACGTCGGCGCAGTCCGAACCGATGACGACGAAGTCGCCGCGGCGCCGTTCGATCATCCCGGGGAGCACGCGATGGGCGAGACGCTGCGTGCCGACGAGGTGGACGTTCACCTGGAACTCGAACCGGTCCGGATCCATCTCGTGCACGAGCCGGAAATCCATGTCGCCGGCGCCGGACAGGACGATCTCGGTGGGGCCCAGGGCGTTCTCGGCGGCGGTGACGAACTCGTCGACCGAGTCGGTGGACGACACGTCGAGGAAGTGCGCGACGGCCTCGCCGCCTTCGCCGCGGATCTTCTCCGCGAGGGCCTCGCACTGTTCGACGCGCCGGGCGCCGAGGGCGACCGGGTGACCGAGGGCGGCGAGTGCGAACGCGGTGGCCGTACCGATGCCGGAGGAGGCGCCGCCGACGATCGCGGGCCGGCGCGGCGGATTGGGCTCGAATCTAGGCATGGCGCCGGGTCACCTCTACGGGCAGGGCCGCGAGGCCTCGGACATTGGTCGAGTGCACGCGCTCGCAACGGTCGAAGTCGACGTCGTAGTCGGCGACGCGCGCGGCGAACTGTTCGAGCGCGATGTTCGCCTCGAGGCGCGCGAGGTGGGCACCGAGGCAGAAGTGCACGCCGCCACCGAAGCTGGCGATCCTGGACGCGCTGTCGCGGCCGATGCGGAAGGTGTCGGGATCGGCGAACACCTCGGCGTCGCGGTTTGCCGAACCGATGAGCAGCAGTACCTTGTCGCCCGCGCGGATGGTGCCGTCGTGCCGTTCGATGTCGGTGGCGGCGGTGCGCGCGACGATCTGGCTGGAGGTGTCGTAGCGCAGTGTCTCCTCCACCCAACCGGAGACGGCGTCCGGGTTGCCGAGGACGCCGGCCAGCTCGGTCTTGTTCTTCGCACCCCAGTACAGCGCGTTGCCGAGAAGTTTGGTGGTGGTCTCGTTGCCCGCGACGACCATCAGGAACATGAAGCCGATGATCTCGTCGTCGTCGAGGCGGTCTCCGTCGACCTCGGCGTCGAGCAGGGCCGAGGTGAGGTCCTCGGTCCGGTGTGTGCGGCGCTGCGCCAGCATGTCCGCGTAGTAGCCGACGAGGTTCAGCGACGCCTCCATCGCCGCGACGGGCACGTCGAGCACGCCCTGCTCCCGGTGGACCACGAGATCCGCCAGCCGGCGCAGTTCGGCGCGGTCGGCCTCGGGCACACCCAGCAGTTCGGAGACGACGTCCATCGGGAGCTTGCCCGCGAACTCCGCGATCCAGTCGAATTCGCCCGTGCCCAAGGCGGTGTCGAGGTATCGGAGGGTCAGCTCGAGGATGCGGCCGCGCAGGTCGGCGACCCGGCGCGGGGTGAAGCCCTTCGAGACGAGCCGGCGCATGCGCATGTGGCGGGGGTCGTCCATCGCGAGAAACGACATGACCTTGTGGGCGTGGGGTCCGTAGGCCGACGGGTCGAGGGAGACCCCGTTGGCGCTGGAGAGCCGGGTGTGGTCGCGGAAGCCCGCGACGACGTCGGCGTGCCGGGACAGGGCCCAGAAGCCGAGGTCGTCGTTGCGATAGAGCGGCGCCTCCTCGCGCAGACGCCGGTAGACCGGGTACGGATCCTCGTGGAAGCCGTAGTCGTAGGGATCGAACAGGAGCGGTTCGAGCGAAGCCTGGGTCATGCGCTACTCCAATAGAAGTGCGGCGGAGGTCTCCAGCCGATCGGCGATCTTCTCGTAGGTCTCGTATCCCATGCCCGCGCGGACGAGGGCGCCGGCGTAGAGCATTTCCAGCGCCTCGATCTCGTCGGGATCGGCGTCGGGGCCGAGCGCGGTGGCGAGCCGCGCCCGGATGTCGAGGCCGATGCGGGCGCGCAGGTGTTCGACGTCGGGGTCGCGGCCGAGCAGTGCGCTGGTGACCGCGCCGGCGAGTTCGGGCTCGTCGGCCATCATCAGCGCGACGTTGCGCAACACCGCGACCACCCGGCCGACGCGGTCGGTCGTGGCCGCCTCGGGTTCGGGCGAGGCGGCAAGCCGGCGCCAGAACACTTCGGCGACAAGGTGTTCCTTGGACGAGAAGTAGGTGTAGGCGGTCGCCGGTGCGACACCGGCCCGGGCGGCGACGTTGCGTACGGTCAGTCCTGCGAACCCCTCTTCCCGCAGGACCTCCACGGCAGCGCGCGTCAGGCGATCCACGGTGTCGGCCTGCTTCTCGGTGAGACGGCGGCGGGTGGATTCGAGATTCACATTTCTGGACACGTGTCTGGACATTACTACGGTCGCCTGTCCGGGGCAACGGCCTCCGTACACCGGTCACCCCTTCGGGTACACGCGTACGGGCATGGATTTGATGCCGTTGACGAAGTTCGAGCGCAACCGCCGGACCGGGCCCGCGGGCTCGACGCGCTCGATCCGGCGTGCGAGCGTCTCGAACAGGATCCGCAACTCCAGCCGCGCCAGGTGCGCACCCAGGCAGAAGTGCACCCCGGTGCCGCCGAACGCCACATGCGGATTGTGGGTGCGCCCGATGTCGAAGACGTGCGGATCCTCGAAAACGTCCTCGTCCCGGTTCGCGCTCGGGTAGTAGACCACCACCTTGTCCCCCGCCTCGACGGGCTGGCCCCCTATCGTCGCCGGGCACGTCGGAGTGCGGCGGAACCCGATCACCGGGGTGACCCACCGGAGGATCTCCTCGACCGCACCGGCGGCGAGTTCCGGCTCGGCCTGCAGGCGACGCCACTGCTCCGGATGGTCGACGAAGGCCTGCATGCCGCCGGCGGCGGCGTTGCGCGTCGTCTCGTTCCCGGCCACCACCAGCAGCACGAAGAACATGTCGAACTCCATCTCGGTCAGCGTGTCACCGTTCTCGTCCGGCCGGACGAGCCGGGAGACGATGTCGTCGCGCGGCTCCGCCCTGCGCGCCGCGGCGATCTCGTTGGCGTACAAGAAGATCTCCGCGGCGGCGAGTTCTCCGTCGGCGCGGGTGTTGCCGTATTCCGGGTCGTCGAACCCGATCATCCGGTCGGACCAGTCGCAGAGCCTGTCGACGTCCTCCCCGGGTGCGCCGAGCAGGGCGGCGATCACCTCGAGCGGAAGCGGAGCGGCGGCCACCGGTACGAAGTCGACGACCGCGCCGTCGCGGCCCCGCTCGACGAGATCGTCGACGACGCGGTTGCAGATGCCGCGGATGTGTCCCTCGAGCGTCCGGACCGCCCGGGGCGTGAATCCGCGGCTGACGAGCTGGCGCAACCGGGTGTGCTCGGGCGGATCGAGGTTGACGAGCATCGCCGCCTGTTTGCGGCGGGTCTCCTCGTCGAACTCGTCGATCTGCGTCGTGCCGAGCGCCGACGAGAACGTGGTGCTGTCGCGCGAGACCGCGGTGACGTCCGCATGCCGCGTCACCGCCCAGTAGCCGGGTCCGTCCTCCTCGTCCTGCCGGTAGACCGGGCAATTGCGCCGCAGCTCGGCGAAGACGTCGTGAGGGACGCCCTCGGTGTAGAGGTCGGGGTTCTTCAGGTCGATACGGGATGCCGTCACGGGACCACCTCGCACATGTCTACGAATGACCGTCGTTTACAAGCTACACACATTCGTTTGAAATGGAAGATCCGTAGGATGGCTGCATGGGGACCGGAGAGCACAGGCCGATACGCCGTCGGAATCTCAGCCGCGAGAAGGTGATCGACGCGGCCTCGGCGGTGGTGGACGAGTCCGGCTGGGAGCAGCTGACGATGAGCACCCTCGCCGGCCGTCTCGGCATCGTCACCGCCTCGCTCTACAACCACGTCCGCGGACTCGACGACGTCCGCGGTGAGATCCAGGTGCGGACGATGACCGAGCTCGGCGCCCGGCTCCGCGAGGTGGCAATGGGCCGCAGCGGGCCCGAAGGCCTGCGCGCTCTCATCGATGCGCACCGGGCGTGGGCCTCCGAGCATCCGCACCGCTACCAGGCGCTGACGGTGGCGCCGGGCGACCGCAGCGCCCTGCTCGCGGCGGCCCTCGACGCGAATTCAGCCCTCCGCTCGATGCTCGCCTCGTGCGGGGTGCCGGAGGAGGACACGCTCGAGGCCGCGGTGAGCCTGTTCACCGCGATGCACGGGTTCGCCGTGATCGTGCGCAGCGGCTTCCTCGGCGACGAGCTCGACCTCGACCGCATCTACGAGAACGTGGTCGCGGGCGCCCTGGCCGCCGCTCGCGCGGCCTCCGCGCGATCCTGAGTCCGTCCCACGCCGTCGCCGGAGGAAAAACTGCCGGCCGTCCCGAGTGCCCGCCGGCGCGTCCCTGCCGCCGCGCGGACCGGTCCGGCGGCATTGCGCCACCCCCCTAGCCGAACTATAGTCCAGACAGCTGTCCAGAAAATGAGGGGCCTCACATCGTGCCGCCCGGCACTCGACGCCCCGCCGGACCCGTTCCGATACCGCCCGCCACGCCGCCCCGACGAACGGAAGCACCGATGTCCCTGATTCCGACCGGCAGCTCGGCACTGCTCATCGACGGCAAACTCGTTCCCGGTTCGGGAGGCACGTTCGAGGTCGTGAACCCGGCGACGGAGGAAGTCCTCGGCACCGCCGCCGACGGCACCGCCGCCGACGCGGACGCCGCGATCGAGGCGGCCCGTCGCGCCTTCGACACCACCGGCTGGTCCCGCAACCATTCCTTCCGGGCCCGCTGCCTGCGTCAGCTCCGCGATGCGCTGCGCGGTCACCTCGAGGAACTGCGGGCGATCACCATCGCCGAGGCCGGCGCCCCCCGATTCCTCACCACCGGAGCCCATCTCGAGGGCCCCGTCGGCGACCTCGGGTACTTCGCCGATCTGGCCGAGAACTACGCGTGGCGCCAGGATCTCGGCAACGCCGCGCCGATGGGCATCCCCACCCACCGCTACGTGCTCCGCGAGGGGGTCGGTGTCGTCGGGGCGATCACCCCGTGGAACTTCCCGCACCAGATCAACTTCGCCAAGCTGGGCCCCGCGCTCGCCGCCGGCAATGCGATGGTGCTCAAGCCCGCGCCCGACACGCCGTGGTGCGCCGCGGTCGTGGGCCGGATCCTCGCCGAGGAGACCGACATCCCGCCGGGCGTGGTGAACATCGTGACCTCGAGCGACCATGCCCTCGGCGCCCTGCTCGCGACCGACCCGCGGGTGGATCTCGTGTCGTTCACCGGATCCACCCCCACCGGCCGGTCGGTGATGCGCGCCGCCTCGGACACCGTGAAGAAGGTGTTCCTCGAACTCGGCGGCAAGTCGGCGTTCATCGTGCTCGACGACGCCGATCTCGGCGCCGCCTGCTCGATGGCCGCCTTCACCGTGTGCACCCACGCCGGGCAGGGGTGCGCCATCACGACCCGCCTGCTCGTCCCCCGCGGCCGCTACGAGGAGGCGGTCCGCGTCACCGCCGACGCGCTGCGCGGCATCCGGCCCGGCGACCCGGACGACCCCGGCACGGTGTGCGGTCCGCTGATCTCCGAGCGCCAGCGCGCCCGGGTCGAGGGCTATCTGCGGCTCGCCGTCGAGGAGGGCGGGACGATCGTCGTCGGCGGTGGCCGCCCCGCCGAGCACGAGCGCGGCTTCTTCGTCGAACCGACACTGATCGCCGGGGTCGGCAACGACGCGCGGGTCGCCCGGGAGGAGATCTTCGGGCCGGTCCTCGTGATCCTCCCCTACGACGGCGACGACGAGGCGATCCGCATTGCGATCGACTCCCCCTACGGCCTGTCCGGAGCCGTCTGGGGTACCGACGAGGACCGGATCCGCCGGGTCGTCGAGGGGGTCCGCACCGGCACCCTGAGCGTCAACGGCGGGATCTGGTACGCCGCCGACGCTCCGTTCGGCGGCTACAAGCAGTCCGGAATCGGCCGCGAGATGGGTGTGGCCGGCTTCGAGGAGTACCTGGAGACCAAACTCGTCGCCGAACCCGCGGCGAAGCAGAGAGGCTGACGAACATGATCCGCAGCACAACGCGTTTCGCCGACCGTACCGCCATCGTCACCGGGTCGGCCCAGGGCATCGGCGAGGCGTACGCCAAGGCCCTTGCCGCCGAGGGCGCCTCGGTCGTCGTGGCGGACATCGACACCGAGCGCGGCGAGCACGTGGCCGAGCAGATCGTCGCCGACGGCGGGACCGCCGTCTTCAAGACCGTCGACGTGTCCGATCCCGGTTCGGCCGGCGAACTCGCGGCATTCACGGTCGAGACGTTCGGCGGCATCGACCACGTGGTCAACAACGCCGCGATCTACGGTGGCATGAAACTCGATCTGCTGCTGACGGTTCCGTGGGACTACTACAGGAAATTCATGAGCGTGAACATGGACGGCGCGCTGAACGTCACCCGCGCGGTGTGGCCGCACATGACGGCGAACGGCGGCTCGCTCGTCAACCAGTCGTCGACCGCCGCATGGGTGTACTCCGGCTTCTACGGCCTGGCCAAGGTCGGCGTCAACGGACTCACCCAGCAGCTGGCCACCGAACTCGGCGGCTCGAACATCCGCATCAACGCGATCGCCCCGGGCCCGATCGACACCGAGGCCACCCGCACCGTCACACCGGGAAACATGGTGGCGGACATGGTTTCCAGACTGCCACTGAAACGGATGGGCACCCCCGGGGATCTGGTGGGCATGTGCCTGTTCCTGCTCTCCGACGAGGCGGACTGGATCACCGGGCAGATCTTCAACGTCGACGGCGGCCAGGTGATCCGCTCGTGACCCGGCTCGGCTGCATCGGCCTCGGCAACATGGGGGCCCCGATGGCGAAGCGACTGCTGGACCGGCCGGGTGGGCTCACCGTGCTCGACACCCGGCCCGAGGCCGTCGCGCCGTTCACCGCGGCCGGCGCGCGAGCCGCCGACGACCCCGCAGACCTCGCGCGCGAATGCGACGTCGTCTGCGTCACCGTCGTCGACGATGCCCAGGTCCGCACAGTCGTCGCGGGACTGCTCGGCGGCGCGCGGCCCGGCACGGTCATCGCGGTCCACTCGACCGTCGCCGACACCACCGCCGTGGAACTCGCCGCCGCATGCGCCGAGCGCGGGCTCGAGCTCGTCGACGCTCCCGTCAGCGGCGGGGCCCCCGGCGCCGAGCAGGGCCGGCTCGCGGTGATGGTCGGCGCCTCCGACGCGGCGTTCGACATGGTGCGCGAACCGTTCTCGTGGTTCTCCGACCTCGTCGTGCACGCCGGTCCGGTCGGCGCGGGCACCCGGATGAAGCTGGCCCGGAATCTGCTGCACTTCGTGTCGTTCACCGCTGCCGCGGAGGCGCAGCGGCTCGCCGAGGCGGCCGGGCTGGACATCACCGCGCTCGGGAAGGTGGTCCGCCACACCGACGCGATCAGCGGGGGCGCCGGGGCGATCATGCTCCGGGACACCACCGCACCGATCCCACCGGACGACTTCTGGTTCCCGATCCTCGACCACGTGCGTGCGCTGGGCGAGAAGGACCTGTCGCTGGCCCTCGGTCTCGGCGCTCGGCTCGGCGTCGACCTGCCCCTCGCGGCGCGCGCGCTCGGCGACCTCGGTCCGGGTCTCGGGGTGGGCCGGGGAGAGAACGCACGACAGGAGGAGCCCGCATGACCGACGACCGCCGCCGCCGCGGCCTGGACATGATGTCGCAGGTGTACGGCTGGGAGATGCAGGACGGGCCCGGCGACCATTTCGCCGTCACCGCAGACCACCTCTTCGCCGACATCTGGTCCCGGCCCGGGCTGAGCATCCGCGACCGGCGGCTGCTGTTGCTCGGCGCGCTCACCGCACAGGGGCTGATCGACGTGGCCGAGATCCAGGTCGGGGCCGCACTCCACAACGAGGAACTCGACGAACCGCAACTGAAGGAGATCGCCCTGTTCCTGTGCCACTATGTCGGATGGCCGCTCGGCACCGAACTCGACTCGATGATCGGCGGCGTGCTCGCCCGGCGCCGCAAGACGTGAGCCCACCGAGGGAGTTCCCCGAGCCCGCTCGGGGCCCCGCGGCGCGAGAACCGAAGGAGTGAGCAGTGCAGGACTTCGCGGACCGCCCGGGCGCGGCCCTCGTGGCCGGCGGCACCGGCGGGATCGGCCGGGCGGTGTGCCGGATGCTGGCCGAGCGCGGCAGCGACGTCGCCTTCACGTTCCGCCGCAACGACGGGGCCGCCGCCGCACTGGCGGCGGAACTGCGCACACTCGGGGCGAAGGCGCTGCCGCTGCAGGCGGAGCTGAGCGACAGTGCCGCGGCCGCCGGGGTCGTGGACGCAGCCGTCGCGACGTTCGGTGCACTGCACACACTCGTCCACGCGGCGGGACCGCACGTGCCGATGGTGCACCTGAGCCGGGTGACGCCCGCGCAGTTCCGCGACCAGCTCGTGGGCGACGCGGGCGCGTTCTTCAATCTCGTCCACCCGGTACTGCCCCGGCTGCGGGAGTCGCGGGGCAACATCGTCGCGGTGACGACGGCGGCGACCCGCCGGTTCCCGGTCCGGGACGGCCTGTCGGCCGGACCGAAGGGTGCGATCGAAGCCCTCGTGCGGGCGCTGGCGGCCGAGGAAGGGCGATTCGGGGTGCGGGTCAACGCGGTGGGGCCGGGCATGCTCACCGACGGCACCGCCGCCCGGCTGATCGGGTCCGGCGAACTCGACGAGCGCGCACTGTCCGTCGCGCGCAACAACATTCCCCTGCGACGCTTCGGCGACGCCCACGACGTCGCCGAGGCCGTCGCCTTCCTCGCCTCGGACCGGGCGGACTTCGTGTCCGGGCAGATCCTCGACGTCGACGGCGGCTACGGCGCCTGACCTGCATCCGGCGGCTTGCCGGGTGGCCCGCCGGAACCGGTGGGTACTGTGGTTCCGATACGTACCGCTTCCGAGCACACCGTGGACCGCAACGAACGGAGACCGATCATCATGACCCGCACCACCCTGCCCCGGGAGACGATCGAGCTGGCCGAGGCGACACCGGGTTTCATGCCGATCGACGAGGGCACGGCCCTGCACGACGCCGCGGTCCGGTATCTCGGCGACGGGGTCGGCGTCGAGATCGGCACCTACTGCGGGCGCTCGACCGTCTATCTCGGAGCCGCCGCGAAGGCCACCGGGGGAACCATCGTCACGATCGACCATCATCACGGGTCCGAGGAGCACCAACCCGGATGGGAGTACCACGATCCGGCCCTCGTCGACCCGCACACCGGGCATCTGGACACGGTGGGACGGTTCCGCCACACCCTGGCCGACGCGGACCTCGAATCTCATGTCGTGGCGGTGCTGGGACGATCCGGCCAGGTCGCGGAGTTCTGGCGGACCCCGGTGTCGTTCGTGTTCGTCGACGGTGGTCACAGCAGTGAGGCGGCGCAGGCGGACTACGCGGGCTGGGCGCCGTGGGTGCGTGTCGGCGGCGCCCTGATCATCCACGACGTGTTCCCCGATCCGAAGGACGGCGGCCGTCCCCCGTACGAGGTCTACCTGCGCGCGCTCGGGAGCGGCGAGTTCACCGAGGTGTCGGTGACCGGTTCGCTGCGCGTGCTCGAACGCACTTCCGGCACCGCCGGAATGCTGCCGGGCTGACGGCTCAGACCGTCACCCGGCAGTCCTCGTGACAGCTCTCGGCGGCGACCCATCCGGCGGGTGCGGTGGCGTCGCGGAACACTCCGTTGCCGGCGGTGCTGCGCGAGAGCGCGTCGGCGGCGAGGATGACCGCAGCGCTGGTCCAGGAGCTCTTCTCCACGGGCCAGCGCTTTCCGTCCGTGAACACCATTCCGGTCCAGTAGGACCCGTCCGGGTCGCGAAGATGCTGCATGGCGGCCAGCAGGATCCGGGCCGTCGTGGCCTCACCGATCGCGTCCAGGGCGAGGACGAGCTCGCACGTCTCGGCACCCGTCACCCACGGCCGGTGGTCGACGCAGCGGATGCCGATGTCGCCGACCACGAAATCGTCCCAGCGCTCCCGGATCCGTTGCCGGGCCGGCGCACCGCGCACCGCCCCGCCGAGGATCGGGTAGTACCAGTCCATCGAGTACTCCGGCTTGGGGGTGAATGCCTCCGGATGCCGTCGCAGCACGTGGCCGAGCCGGTACCACGCGACCTCCCAGTCCGGATGGGGGTCGCCGACCACCTCCGACAGGCGCAGCCCGCACTGCAGACTGTGGTGGATGCTCGAACACCCCGTCAGCAGAGCCTCGTCGGCCGTGCCGTGTTCGCCTCGAGCCCAGTAGATCTCGCCTCCGGGTGCCTGCAGCTCGAGCACATGGTCGAGGGCCGCCCGCACCGTCGGCCACAAGCGCACCACATGGTCGGTGTCGCCCGTGACGAGGTAGTGGTGCCACACCCCCACCGCGATGTACGCGGTGAAGTTCGAGTCGGCGTCGTGGTTCTCGACGGCGTCCCCGCGGAACTGCATGGGCCACGAGCCGTCCGGCCGCTGGGTCCGACGGGACCAGTCGAAGGCCGCCTCGGCCTCCTCGAACAACCCCGCGGCGGTGAGCGCCATCGCGGACTCGATGTGGTCCCACGGGTCGGTGTGACCGCCGGGGAACCACGGGATCGCTCCGGAGGACTCCTGCATGTCGGCGATCGCGCGGGCGGTTCGCAGGCACTGATCCTCGGACAGCACTCCCGGCACGGCCGGAACCGCGTGCCGTGCCCCGCCGGGGCGGAAGTCAGCGGCCGACAACGGGAACCGTCGGCTTCTCGAGGTAGAACACGACGCTCTTGCCGAGCACCGGATTCAGCAACGATTCCGCCGTGCGCGTCAGCCACGGCCCCTGCATCAGGTCCCATACGAGGAGACGGTGATACGCCTTCGTCAGGGGGTTGTCGTCGTTTTCGACGCCCACGGCGCATTTGAGCCACCAGTACGGCGAATGCAGGGCATGGGCGTGGTCCCGGCCGCGCACCGTCAGGCCTGCGGCCGTCAGCTTCGCTGCCAGTTCGTCGGCCTTGTAGATCCGCACGTGGCCGCCCTCGACCTCGTGATACGCGTCGGACAGCGCCCAGCAGATCTGCTCCGGCAGCCACCGCGGGACGGTGACGGCCGCGACGCCGCCGGGTTTGAGCACCCGCACGAATTCGGCGATGGCGCGGTCGTCTTCGGGCACGTGCTCGAGCACCTCGGAGATCAGCACCACGTCGAAGGTCTCGTCGTCGTAGGGCAGGGCGAGGGCGTCGCCCACCTCGGCCCGGGCCAGTGCTCCCTCGGGTACCTGGCCCTCGAGTTCCATCGCCGCGAACATGTCGCCGACGGCCTTCATGTCCTCCGCGCTGCGGTCGAACGCCACCACGTCGGCGCCCCGGCGGTAGAGCTCGAACGAGTGCCGTCCGGCGCCCGCGCCGATGTCGATGGCACGGTCACCGGGTTCGACCCCCAGCCGGTCGAAATCGACTGTCAGCATCAGACTTCGGTCCTTCCTGCCTGGGCCGCAACGGTATCCCGGTAGGCCTGGGCGGTCCGGGCGGCCACGGCCGCCCAGCTGAATCGCTCGAGCACCCGGGCCCGCGCCACCGACCCCAGCCGGGCCTGTTCGGCGGGATCGTCGAGAACCCGTGCCAGCGCCGCGGCCAGCTGTTCGCTGTCACCCGGGGGCACGAGGATGCCCGCATCGCCGACCACCTCGGGAATCGCGCCGGCGCGGCTCGCCACGAGAGGCGTGGCGCAGGCCATGGCCTCGACCGCGGGCAGCGAGAACCCCTCGTAGAGTGACGGGACCGCGGCCACCTGCGCCGAACCGAGCAGTCCGGCCAGCTCGCCGTCGTCGATCCCGGAGACGGTGCGTACCGAGTCCCCGATGGCGAGCTGCTCGATCAGCTTCTCGGTGACGCCGCCCGCGGCGAGCTTGGTGACGAGCACCAGCTCGACCTGCCGCTCGGTGCGGAGCTTCGCCACCGCCTCGAGCAGATTGGCGACGCCCTTGAGCGGTGCGTCCGCGCTGGCCACGCACACGATGCGGCCGGACACGCGTTCGGTCGACGGCGGGGCGAAGATCTCGGTGTCCACTCCCAGCGGGATCGTGCGCAAGCGCCCGTCGGGGATGTCGAACGCGGTACGGATGTCGTCCTCGGAGGATTTCGAGACGGTGAGCAGGGTCGGGATGCGCCGCGCCACCCGGGCCTGCATGCGCAGGAATCCGTACCATCGGCGCAACGTGATCCTGCGGCGCAGCGTCGGGGCGCTCGCGAGGTCCAGCTCCCGGTCGCGGGTGATCGGATGGTGGATGGTCGCGACGAGCGGCAGGCCCGCATCCGCGATCCGGAGCAAGCCGTAGCCGAGGCACTGGTTGTCGTGCACGACGTCGAACTCCCCGGCCCGGTCGCGCAGCAGCCGGGCCACGCGCAGACTGAAGGTCAACGGCTCCGGGAACCCCGCCGTCCACATCGTGCCCAGCTCGAGCAGGTCGATCGCGTCGCGGATCTCCCGCGGGTGCGGAAAGCGGAACGGGTCGTCGTCGCGATAGAGGTCGAGGCTCGGGACCTTCACCAGGGTGACCCCGTCGTCGAGCTCGGGATACGGCTGCCCGGAGAACACCTCGACGTCGTGGCCGAGTGCCGCGAGTTCGCGGCTGAGATGTCGAACGTACACGCCCTGACCACCGCAGTGCGGCTTGCTGCGGTACGACAGCAGAGCTACTCGCACAGATCACCTCGTTCGTCGTGTCACCGGAGTGCGTCCGTCCGGAAGATCGAACTCACTCTAGAACATGTTCTCATCCGACGCTCGACCCGGCTCCGCCCTGCGGATCAGCGCCGGAACCGCACCGGGTCCGGTGCAAACTGAACGTACAGGGTGGCGACCCGTTCCGCCGTCGAAGACCCGCCGAGACGACACCGGCCCAGGCTCTGCGGTGCGCATCACGAGCGGGCGGCGCGCCCTCGTCCTCCGCGGGTTGACACCTCGAGATGTGACCTACACCATAAGCGAACGCTTACCGTACGAACGCTCGGTGAGCGGCAACTGCACCTCGACCCCCGAAACAGGAGACGGTATGTCCGACGCCCCGTCCATGCGCGAACTGCTCGGCGACGACGCCCCCAGCAACTGGGGACGCTGGGGCGCCGACGACGAGATCGGAGCTCTGAACTTCCTCGGCACCAAGGAGGTTCTCGGCGGAATAGCCGAGGTCGAGTCCGGCGACGTGTTCACCCTGCAGATCCACATGGGCCGCAAGGAGGCCCCCGGCGATCCCCTGTGGCCCAGCCGCAGCGGCATCGATCGCCGCAACACCCTCGACGAATCGTCGTGGGACGGCGAGGACGCCCCGCAGTTCCCCGGCGGACTGCACTACGCCGACGACACCGCCACCCTCTTCCTGCAGGGCTCCACCCAGTACGACGCCCTCGGCCACGTCTGGTACGACGGCAAACTCTGGAACGGATACGACGCGCGCAGCACCGTCGGCAGCATGGACAAGGCCTCGGTGCTGCCGATCGCCGAGAAGGGCGTCGTGGGCAGGGGGATCCTGATCGATATGGCCCGCCACCGGGGCAAGGAGTGGCTCGACGCCGGCGAGACCTTCGACCACAACGACCTCGAGGCGGCCGCCGCCGCCCAGGGCGTGACCATCGAGCCGCGCGACATCCTCGTGATCCGTACCGGCTGGCTGAAGTACTGGTACAGCCTCGAAGACACCACCGAGTTCTACGCCGATTTCTGCGAACCCGGCCTGACGTACAGCCGCGGACTCGTCGAATGGTTCCGGAACCGGGAGATCCCCAACCTGGTCACGGACACCATCGCCAACGAGGTGACCACCGACCCGGCCAGTGGCGTGGCGCTGCCCCTGCACTGCGCGCTCATGCGCAATCTCGGCGTCGCCCTCACCGAGATCGCCTGGCTCGAGGACCTCGCCGACGCGTGCGCCGCCGACAACCGCTGGACCTTCCTGTACACCGCGGCCCCGCTGAAGGTCGTGGGCGGCACGGGCGCCCCGGTCAATCCGGTCGTCATCCGATGAGCGCAGCCGGACCCCGCGACGCGCACACGGGCGTCTACGACAGCAAGCCGTGGCTCGCGCGCTACGCGCCGGGCCTGCCGACCCACATCGAGCCGGAGTACACCGACGCGCTGGAGATGTTCCGCGCCACCGTCGCTCGCGACCCGGACGCGGACATCATCCGCTACTTCGACGGGCGCCTGACCCGCCGTGAACTCGACGAGCAGTCCGACGCGTTCGCGGCCGCACTGACGGCCCACGGCTTCTGCCCGGGTGAGCGGGCGGCGCTGTTCCTGCAGAACGTCCCGCAGTTCGTCGTGGCGCAGCTCGGTGTCTGGAAGGCCGGCGGTATCCCGGTCTCCGTCAACCCCATGAACAAGGAACGCGAGCTCGGTGAAATCCTCCTGGACTCGGGGGCTACCGTGCTCGTTGCACTCCAGGGGCTGTACCGGGACGTCGCACAGCACGTCGTCGCCGGCACCGCCGTCCGGATCGTGATCACCACGTCCGAACTGGAATACCAGACGCGTGGAGACGAGCGGATCTTCTCCGGCATCGAACGCCTCGATCTGCCCGGCACTCTCGACCTGCAGGCGCTCCTGGCCGAGTTCCGGGGACGGCCCGTCCCGGTGCACGCCCTCGGCCCGGACGACATCGCGTTCCTCACCTACACATCCGGTACGACCGGACCACCGAAGGGTGCGATGACCACTCACCGCAACGTGGTGTTCAATGCCCGCACCTACCGGGAATGGGTGGGACTCGGCGCGGACGACGTCGTGCTGGGCATCGCCCCGCTGTTCCACATCACCGGGCTCGTCGGGCACATCGCCGTCGCCCTGCTGACAGGCGCGCCCCTGGTGTTGATGTACCGGCTCGACCCAGGCGTGACCCTCGAAACGGTGGCGGTGGAACAGGCGACGTTCACGGTCGGCTCGATCACCGTGTTCATCGCGCTGATGAACGTTCCCGGCGCCCGCGGTGAGTCGCTGAAGACGCTGACCAAGATCTTCTCCGGCGGAGCGCCGATACCGCCGAGCACCGTCGCGGCGTTCGAGACGTTCTCGGGGACGTACATCCACAACATCTACGGCCTCACCGAGACCACCTCTCCCTCGCATGCAGTTCCGTTCGGCACCCGGGCTCCGGTGGACGAGGCCTCCGGCGCCCTGTCGGTCGGAGTCCCGACCTTCGACACCGTCGTGCGGATCGTCGACGAGGACGGCAACGACCTTCCCGTCGGGGAGGTGGGCGAGCTCGTCACGTCGGGGCCGCAGGTGGTCGCCGGCTACTGGAACAAGCCCGAGGAGACCGCGACCGCGCTGCCCGGGGGTGCCCTCCACACCGGGGACGTCGGGTACATGGACGCCCACGGCTGGTTCTACATCGTCGACCGCAAGAAGGACCAGATCAACGCCGGTGGGTACAAGGTCTGGCCGAGAGAGGTCGAGGACGTGCTCTACGAGCACGATGCGGTGCGCGAGGCCGCGGTCGTGGGGGTGGTGGACAGCTACCGCGGCGAGACGGTCAAGGCGTTCGTCAGCCTCCGTCCGGGGCACTCGGTCACCGAGGAGGAACTGATCGCCTTCGCCAGGGAGAGGATGGCGGCGTACAAGTACCCGCGGCTGGTGGAGATCATCGACGAGATCCCGAAGACCGTGTCCGGCAAGCTTCTTCGCAGGGAACTCCGGGCCCGCGGCTGAACCGGGCAGGACGGCGAAGGCCCGGTCCGTGTCGGGACCGGGCCTTCGCCGTGAAGCGACCCTGACGGGACTCGAACCCGCGACCTCCGCCGTGACAGGGCGGCGCGCTAACCAACTGCGCCACAGGGCCGTGTGCATCCCCGAAGGGGATTTCCACAGAAAACCCACCGCCGGGCGGTGGGCCTACCGTATGAAGTTGTGTGGTGGCCAGGGCCGGGATCGAACCGGCGACCTTCCGCTTTTCAGGCGGACGCTCGTACCAACTGAGCTACCTGGCCGGACGGCACCCGAACCGAATGCCAATTGCCAACTCTGCGACCCTGACGGGACTCGAACCCGCGACCTCCGCCGTGACAGGGCGGCGCGCTAACCAACTGCGCCACAGGGCCATGCTCTTCACTTGTGGTCAAACCGTACTGCATGCGGCGATACTGCTTCCGCAAGCGTACCCCCTACGGGATTCGAACCCGCGCTACCGCCTTGAAAGGGCGGCGTCCTAGGCCGCTAGACGAAGGGGGCCCGCCGGATTACTCCGACCCGCACCCTCAACGGGTTCGCGTTCCGTTGGGAGCTTGGATAGCTTAGGACACCGGTTTCCGGATTCACAAATCAGCAGGTCACGCCGATTGTTCGCCCTCCATGGGCGACTCCGGCGCCCCGCGCCGCCGCTCGAGCCACTCCGGCGCGGCCGTCGCCTCGAGGCACACGTCCAGGCATTCCGCGAAGCGGGCCCGCACGTCGACGTCGGTCGCGGTGAGATCGTGGAAGTAGCGCTGGCCGGCCAGGCACGCCCCGAGCACACCCAGGAACCGTTCGAGGTCGACGCCGGCACGGACCAGCCCCGCGTCCCGCGCCTCGACGGCCAGCCGGCGGCCGGCGGCTCCCCACACCGAGCTGCCGCGCAGCTTCGCCTCGGCGTCGAACTCGGGTTCGGTCACGAGCTTGAACTCGGCCCGGATGATGACGTCGCCCTGCAGGGCGTCGGCGAGATCTCCGACGAGGCCGTGCAACCGCTCGAAGGGATCCAGCCCCGGCGCGTGCAGCCACCGCTCGGTGATCACCCGATAACGGTCGAGGCCCTCCGCGAGCACCGCCCGGGCGAGCTCCTCCTTCGAATCGAAGTGGAAGTACATCGCGCCCTTGGTCGCCCCGGAGTGCTCGAGAATCGCGTTGACCGAGGCTGCGCCGTATCCGCGCCGGGCGAATTCGATCGCCGCGGATTCGACGATGGACGCGCGGGTGCGCCGCGCCCGCTCTTGCTGACGTGACATGGGGGGTTCGTGCCTCCGAACGTGACCTGCGGTCCCCCCGATCGCCACTGTAGCCGCCGGGCGACCGGCACGCGCACAGCCAGGCATTTCCCGTCTTCGCGCAGAACACACCAAGTGGTATGCTTTTATCCGGCTCGGGTGCGCCGCAGGGGGTGCGCACCCGAGCCTTCGAGCGGCACGGCCGTCCGATACTGTTGACCGGCGCGATGCAGTTAGACTGTGCGCCCACGCCCCTATAGCTCAGTTGGTAGAGCTACGGACTTTTAATCCGCAGGTCCCAGGTTCGAGCCCTGGTGGGGGCACTGTGACTTCGAACCCTGGTGGGGGCACTGGACACTGCCGGCCGGAGTGCGCCCGCAGTGTTCGACACACCTCGTCGTCGCCTGCTAGTCCGGCGCGCCGGCCACCCTGCCCGGACGGTCGCTTCGCAGCTCCGACTCCTGCTGGGCCCGCTCCCGCTCGAGGTCGCGACCGCGTTTGCGGTACATGAAGCTCAGAGCGGCGAACACGAGGAACATGACCGCTCCGAGGACGGCGCCGACGAGCGTCGCGCCCCGGAATCCTGGGGCGTCGACGTCGAGGATCCGCTCCCCCGCGTGCGCCGCGTTCCCGCTGCCCAGCACGATGCTCGAGGTCATCAGGTTGGGAATCGCCACGATGACGGCGGCGACGACGAACACCACCTGCAGGACGCGATGCCGCCGCCACGTCCTGATCCGCCACACCGCAGCGAAGAGGGCCAACGGCACGAAGGTGCACACGAATCCGAACAGCAGTCCCCAGGCCGTTCCACGAGCGAAACCGGCGTCGGCCAGCCCGGCGACACGCTGCGCCCACCATCGGGGGACGAACGCCGCCAGCGCGAAGTACGCGGCCACCAGCGTGAGCACGGCAGCGACGCTCCACAGGGCCTTCTTCGCCCACGGGGGAAGCCCCGACCGCTGCGCCGTCTCGTTGCCCGCCATCACGTAGTTCCCCTTCCGGGTCCGGGTGTGCCGTCTCTTCAGACTACGGATCCGCACACCCGACACGGCGTCCGAATCGCCGGTTCTGCGCTGCTGCCGCACCCGAAGTGTGGTTAGGGTGGCATCGCTCACGAAACCGATCCGGCGATCGATGGGAGTGGCGTGCGCAGCTTCGTGGACCTCGGCCTGTTCCTGTCTGCCGTCGCCCTGGGAATCGGCTCGTTCCTGCCGGTGGTGGCCGGGGCCCGGCCGACCGAGATCCCGTTGACCGACCTGCGCGACGGGATTGCGGCCGGCGACGTCTCCGCCCTCGGCGCAGCCGACCTTCCGGTCCATCAGGCACTCGCGGCACCGCTCGTCCTCGCCGCCGTCCTGCTGCTCCTGGCCGCCCTGTTCGATTCGGCGGTCGCAGGCTGGGCCGGGGTGGTCGTCGGTCTCGTCGCGACCGGCGCCTTCGCGGTGCGGGTCCACCAGCAGTTCGACGACTACGTGCGCGCGAACCACGCGACGGCGCTGACGAACCAGACGGGGTTCGTGCTGATTCTCAGCGGGTTGGGGGTCGCGTTGCTGTGCGCGGTGATCGCGGGACGGCGGACGTCCGCGTAGCCGCAACGCCGACGCGGAACGCCGACCGGGGTGGCGACGGCGGCTACCCTCGGTGCCCATGCCCTCACTCGACGAACTCCTCTCGCAGATCCCGGTCGACCAGATCGCTCGTCGACTGGGCGTGGACGAGCAGACGGCGGCCACCGCGGTGCGGGCCGCCCTGCCCACGCTCGTCGGCGGCCTCGAGGCGAATACCCGGAATCCGGACGGCGCCACGTCCCTGCTGTCCGCGCTCGACCAGCACCGCGGCTCACCCCTGCTCGACGGCGGAGTGAACGTGAGCGACGTGGACACCGAGGACGGCGACCGGATCGTGTCGAACGTGTTCGGCGACAACAAGGACCAGGTCGTGCAGACGCTGGGCCACGCCGACGGCGCGGGCGGCAGCGACCTCGTCGCGCGACTGCTGCCCATTCTCGCTCCGATCGTGCTGACGTACCTGGCCCGCCAGGCCGGCGGGAAATCCGGCGAGCCGGGTGGCCTGAGCGATCTGCTCGGCGGGCTCCTGCGCAGTGCGTCGGGCGGCGCGGGCAGCGGGGGCGCCTCCGGCGGCCTCGGCGGAGTTCTCGGCAGCGTTCTGGGGGGCAACGGCGGCGGCCTGGGCGATCTGCTCGGCGGACTCCTCGGTGGCGGCAAGCGCTGAGGTTTCGGAGAGGACACGGGCTCACTCCCGCGCGTCGCGCCGAGGCACCCGTGTCCACCCGGTAGGATGGCCGGATCACCGCATGTGAAGGATCCCATCGGCGGTCGGGCCGGGGTCGGCCGAATTTGGAGCACGTCACAGACATGGCGGCGCCCAACCTACGGTGCCGTAGCCTGTAATTCGTTCGTGATACGCACAGTTATGGAGAGGTAAACGGAATGACGCGAGTTCTGACTCAGCTGGAGCTTCTGCGCGAGCTGGAGCCCGTCGCCGAGGCGAACGTCAACCGCCACCTTTCGATGGCCAAGGACTGGCACCCCCACGACTACGTGCCCTGGGACGAGGGACGCAACTTCGCCGCGATGGGCGGCGTGGACTGGGAGCCCGAGCAGTCGAAGCTCGACGAGGTCGCCAAGGCCGCGATGATCACCAATCTGCTCACCGAGGACAACCTGCCGTCCTACCACCGCGAGATCGCCGAGAGCTTCTCCCGCGACGGCGCGTGGGGAACGTGGGTGGGCCGCTGGACCGCCGAGGAGAACCGCCACGGCATCGTGATGCGCGACTACCTCGTCGTCACCCGCGGCGTCGACCCCGTCGCTCTCGAGAATGCCCGCATGGAGCACATGACCAACGGGTTCGCCTCGCCCAACGAGGTGGGGATGCTGCACTCGGTGTCGTACGTCACCTTCCAGGAGCTGGCCACCCGCGTCTCGCACCGCAACACCGGCCGGGCGTGTCACGACTCGATCGCCGACAAGATGCTCCAGCGCATCGCCGCCGACGAGAACCTGCACATGATCTTCTACCGCAACATCTGTGAAGCGGCTCTCGACGTGGCCCCGGATCAGACTCTCGCGGCGATCACCGATGTGCTGACGAACTTCCAGATGCCCGGCGCCGGCATGCCCAACTTCCGCCGCAACGGCGTGCTGATGGCCAAGCACGGCATCTACGACCTGCGTCAGCACCTCGACGAGGTGGTCATGCCGGTGCTCCGCAAGTGGCGCATCTTCGAGCGTGAAGACTTCGGTGCCGAGGGCGCCCGCGTCCTCGACGAACTCGGCACCTTCCTCGAGGATCTCGAGAAGCAGGCGGTGAAGTTCGAGGAGATGCGCGATCGGTCCCTCGCCCGCGACGCCGCCCGCCGCGAACGCAACGAAGCCGCATCCTGATCCTCGCCGGTGCGTGATTCGGGGGCGGCGTCCCCGAACAGCTATCCTGTGCCCGGTGCCGGATTCGGTGCCGGGCACAGTTGTACGCACTTCTTCTTCACGCCGTCTTCGAGGTTCTTCATGTCACCCCTTCGCATCGGCTCGCTCGAGTTGAACAGCCCGGTCGTGCTCGCGCCGATGGCGGGAATCACCAACGTCGCCTTCCGCACCCTGTGCCGCGAGCTCGAACTCGAGCGTTCGGGAAGCACGTCGGGGCTGTACGTGTGCGAAATGGTCACCGCCCGGGCACTCGTCGAACGTCACCCCGTCACGATGCACATGACGACATTCGGCCCCACCGAGACGCCCCGGTCGCTGCAGCTGTACACCGTCGACCCGGACGTCACCTACCAGGCCGCGAAGATGATCGTCGACGAGAACCTCGCCGACCACATCGACATGAACTTCGGCTGCCCCGTGCCGAAGGTCACCCGCAAGGGGGGCGGCTCGGCCCTGCCGTACAAGCGACGCCTGTTCGGCAACATCGTCGCGGCCGCCGTCCGCGCCACCGAGGGCACCGACATCCCGGTGACCGTGAAGTTCCGCATCGGTATCGACGCCGATCACCACACCCACCTCGACGCGGGCCGGATCGCAGCGGCCGAGGGCGCCGCCGCCGTCGCGCTCCATGCCCGCACCGCCGCCCAGCGGTACTCGGGTGAGGCGGACTGGAACGAGATCGCCCGGCTCAAGGAGCACGTCACCGACGTACCGGTCCTGGGCAACGGCGACATCTTCGCCGCCGAGGACGCGCAGAAGATGATGGAGCAGACCGGTTGCGACGGCGTCGTCGTCGGACGCGGATGCCTCGGCCGGCCCTGGCTGTTCGCCGAACTCAGCGCCGCCCTGAACGGCACGCCCATGCCCACCCCGCCGAATCTGGGCGAAGTGGCGGGCATCATGCGCCGGCACGCCGAACTGCTCGCCGACCACCACGGCGAGGACCGCGGCATGCGCGAGATCCGCAAGCACATCGCCTGGTATCTGCGCGGCTTCCCGGCCGGATCCGACGTGCGCAACGCCCTGGCGCGCGTGTCCGGCCTCGCCGAACTCGACGAGTTGCTCGGCCGCCTCGACCCGACGGTGCCCTTCCCCAAGGACGCGGAGGGCCCTCGGGGCCGCCAGGGCTCCCCCGGTACCGTCGCCCTGCCGGACGGCTGGCTCGACGACCCCGAGGACTGCATGGTGCCGGCAGGCGCCGACGTCATGCACTCGGGCGGCTGACGTCGGCTCAGCCGTTCGGACCGGACGAACCGGACCGCACCGGCCTGTCGCTCGGCGGACACCTCGATCCGGATCGAGGCCGCCAGTATCATGACGGGATCGCCGTGGTGGCGGGTGCGTACGAAAGCGGAACATCCGCGGAGAGGCGAGGGAATCGGTGGGTGAGGAGCACGATTCGGGCCTGCCCGACAGTCGCGCTCCGTGGGAACGTCCTATCGCCGACTCCGGGTATCGCAGCTCACACACCGGCCGGACACGCCGACGCCCGACGGATCTGCCCGGTGACGCCGGACCGCCGCCGCCGGTGCGCGGTGCCGAAACCGGCCGTCCCCGCCGCTCGGCCACTCCGGGCGAGAACCCCGACCAGGTCACCGTCGCGGCGCTGATGAACAAGGTGGGGCGCGACAGCACCCCTGTCCGCCGTCCCGAACCCGAACCGGCCGCGCCGAACCCGCAGCCCGTCCGGCCGCCGCGGACATCGCCCGCCGACGACGACCCCACCGAGAAGATCCCGCCCGTGGGCGCCGCGCCGCCGGACAGCCCGCCGCCCACACCCCCGCGCGACGACCGCGCCGACGAGCAGAACGACGAGCCCGAGCAACCGGTCGCGCTGCCCCGAGCGGTCGGGGACAACGGTCCGAGCAGGCTGGCTCTGAGCAAACGGCGCAAACGCCGGCGCCTCGCGACGGCGGGCCGCACCGTCCTGGCCCTGCTGTCCGTACTGACCCTCGTCGGCAGCGGCCTGGTGTGGGGCTACGTGCGTTCCACCGAGGCAGGATTCGCCCAGATCGCGGCGCTGGACACCGAATCCACCGACATCGTCGACCCCGGCGGCCAGACCGGCGACGAGACCTATCTGATCATCGGCACCGACACCCGTGCCGGGGCGAGCGGTGCGGTCGGCGCCGGGACCGAGGCCGAGGCCGAGGGCGCGCGCGCAGACACCGTCATCCTGGTCAACATCCCCGCCGACCGCAGTCGCGTCGTCGCCGTCTCCTTTCCGCGCGACCTCGACGTGACGCGGCCCGTGTGCCGGGGCTGGGACAGCACCACCGGCGAGTACACGTCGGAGACGTTCCCCGCCGCCGAAGGCGACAAGCTCAATGCCACCTACGCGCTGGGCGGACCGAAGTGCCTGGTGAAGGTGATCCAGAAGCTGTCCGGCCTGAAGATCGGGCACTTCGTCGGAATGGATTTCGCCGGCTTCGAGAGCATGGTGAACGAGGTCGGTGGCGTCGAGGTGTGCACCCCTACCCCCCTGGTCGACGGGGAACTCGGCACCGTCATCGAGACCGCGGGCACCCACACCCTCAGCGGCCGGCAGGCGCTGGACTACGTGCGGGCGCGGAAGGTCGAGTCGGAAGGAAACGGCGACTACGGACGCATCACCCGGCAGCAGAAGTTCCTGTCGTCGCTGTTGCGCTCGGCGATGTCGAACAGGGTCCTGTTCGACCCCGGCAAACTGAACGGGTTCATCAACGCGTTCACCCGAGCGACGTTCGTCGAGAACGTCGACACCGAGTCGCTCGTCCGGCTCGGGCGCTCGCTGCAACGGGTCGAAGCCGGAGCCGTCACCTTCCTCACCGTGCCCACGGCGGGAACCAACGAGTGGGGCAACGAGATTCCGCGTCTCGACGACATCAAGGCGATCTTCCACGCGATCATCGACGACGAACCGCTGCCCGGGGAGAAGCGGGAGGCCCCGGAACCCGATTCGTCCGCGCCGCCGCCGGTGTCCGTTCTGCCCGACCGGACCGCGGTGGATCCGTCGACGGTGTCGGTGCAGGTGTCCAACGCTTCCGGCGCGTCCGGCCTCGCGGCCCGGACCGCGGAAGAACTCGGCGCCTACGGTTTCCCGATCTACAGCGTCGGCAACTACTCCGGCACGAGCAAGGAGACCGTCGTCCGCTTCTCGCCCGGGCAGGAAGCCGAGGCGCTGACACTGGCGTCCGCGGTGCCGGGGGCGGTGCTGCAGGAATCCGCGGACCTCGGCGGCATCGTGGAACTCGTCCTCGGCACCGGATTCGCCGGCAGCATCACCGCGCCGACCGAGGCGGGGTCGGTCCTGCCGACGGTGCCCATCCAGGCTGCCGAGGAGAACGAACTGCCGGTCGACCTGTCGATCACCAACGCGGGCGACGATTCCTGCGCTTGAGCGGGTCGTCGCGCCCGGCCATTCACCCTGCGTTCACCCGCTGCTCGTGACCCGGCTGTGTGTGCGCCGTAGTCTGTGTCATTATGCGCGTCGTATACCACGAACAGATGACCGAGCTCGCCGATCTCCTCGGAGAGATGGCGGGCCTTGCGGGCCTTGCGATGGAGCGGGCCACCCAGGCACTGCTCCAGGCGGATCTCGCGCTCGCCGAGACCGTGATCGGTGAGCACGACAAGATCACGGACCTGAGCACGCAGTGCGAGGAGAAGGCATTCTCGCTGCTCGCCCTTCAGGCGCCGGTCGCCGGCGACCTGCGTTCCGTGGTCAGCGGCATCCAGATCGTCGCCGACATCGACCGGATGGGTGCGCTGGCCCTGCACGTCGCCAAGGCGACGCGGCGCCGGCACCCCAATCACGTTCTGCCCGAAGAGGTCAACGGCTACTTCGCCGAGATGGGCCGGATCGCGGTCTCCCTCGGCGCAGCGACCAGGGAGATCCTCGAGACGCGCGATCCCGAGCGGGCGGCCCGGCTGCACCAGGAGGACGAGGCGATGGACGATCTCCATCGTCACCTGTTCACGGTGCTGATGGACCGCGAATGGAAGCACGGCGTGGCCGCGGCGGTGGACGTGACGCTGCTGGGACGGTTCTACGAGCGGTTCGCCGACCACGCCGTCGAGGTGGGTCGTCGCGTGATCTTCCTGGTCACCGGCAAGCTGCCCACCGACGAGGACTTCCGGGCGATGCGTGAACGCGTCGACAAGCTGACGGTGTATCCGCAGGACCAGTAACCCGACGCGGAAAGGCCCCGCCCGGATTTTCCGGGCGGGGCCTTTCCGCGTCCGCGGTGCCGAAGTCGCAGCCGGCTCAGCCGAAGCGACCGGAGATGTAGTCCTCGGTGGCCTTCTGGGTGGGGTTGGAGAAGATCTTCTCGGTGTCGTCGATCTCGACGAGCCGGCCCGGCCTGCCGGTGGCCTCGAGGTTGAAGAATGCGGTCTGATCACTCACGCGCGCCGCCTGCTGCATGTTGTGCGTGACGATCACGATGGTGTAGTCCTGCTTCAGCTCGGCGATCAGATCCTCGATGGCGAGCGTCGAGATCGGGTCGAGAGCGGAGCACGGCTCGTCCATCAGCAACACCTCCGGCTGCACCGCAATGGCGCGGGCGATGCACAGGCGCTGCTGCTGACCACCGGACAGGCCGCCACCGGGCTTGTCGAGACGGTCCTTGACCTCGTTCCACAGGTTCGCGCCGCGCAGCGACCGCTCGGCGATCTCGTCGAGCTTGTTCTTGTCGCGCACGCCCTGCAGCTTGAGGCCGGCGACGACGTTGTCGCGGATCGACATGGTGGGGAACGGGTTGGGGCGCTGGAACACCATGCCGATCGTCTTTCGGACGCCGACCGGATCGACGGACGAGTCGTAGATGTCCTCGCCGTCGAGCAGCACGGAGCCCTCGACGCGGGCACCGGGGGTCACCTCGTGCATTCGGTTGAGCGAGCGCAGCACGGTGGACTTGCCGCAGCCCGACGGTCCGATGAACGCGGTGACGTTCCGCGGCGGCACGGCCAGCGTCACGTCGGCGACGGCGTGGAACTTGCCGTAGAAGATGTTGACGTCCTTGAGGTCCAGACGCTTGGCCATTACCGGCTCCCTACTGGTGTATCGAAATCGGGGGATGTGTGCACGAGGAGGCCTACTTGGTCCGCACCTGGGAGTAGTGGCCGATCACCTTGGCGACGATGTTGAGGACCGCGATGACGAGGATGAGCGTGAGGGCAGCGCCCCAGATCCGCATCGTGCCCGCGTCGGTCGGGTTGTTCATCTCCGCCACCATGACGCCCGGCAGGCTGCCCATCTCGCCACCGAACAGGTTGAAGTTGATGAACGGCGCGTAGCCCACGAGGATCAGCAGCGGCGCGGTCTCGCCCATGACGCGCGCCAGGGCCAGCATGACGCCGGTGATGATGCCCGGCAGCGCGGTCGGGATCACGATGCGCGCGATGGTCTTCCACTTGGGCACGCCGAGGGCGTAGGAGGCCTCGCGCAGGTCCTGCGGCACGATCCGCAGCATTTCCTCGGTGCTGCGCACGACCACGGGAACCATGAGCAGGACCAGCGCCAGGGACACCGCGAAGGCGGACTTCGGGAATCCGAACGTGGCGATCCACAGGGCGTAGATGAACAGTGCGGCAACGATGGAGGGGACGCCGCTGAGGATGTCCACCATGAACGTGGTGATCCTGCCCAGTCGCGTGCCGGCGCCGTACTCCACGAGGTAGATCGCCACGAAGATGCCGATCGGGATGGAGATCACCGCGCACACCAGGCCCTGCAGCAGGGTTCCGACGAGGGCGTGGTAGATGCCACCGCCCATCGCGGACGCGGACAGCCCGCTCAGGGAGTTCGTGAACCAGGTGGCGCTGGTCAGGGCGGGAATGCCCTTGGCGATCACGGTGATCAGGACCCATGCCAGCGGCACGAGAGCGACCAGCACCGACACCGTGACCAGCACGGTGGCGGCGAGATTCGTTGCGCGCCGACGGGTGCCGACGCCCCGGAAGGTGGGGCCCTTGACCGGCGTCTCGAGGAGTGTGGTCGTCATGGCTTCAGTCCTTCTTTCCTGCGACGACCGCACGCGCCGCGGCGTTGACCACGAAGGTCAGCACGAAGAGCACCAGGCCCGCGGCGATGTAGGCACCGGCCTGGATGTCGTTGTTGAACTCGGCGTATCCCAGCGCGATCTTCGAGGCGATGGTGGCGCCGCCGTCGAACAGCGACCACGAGAACGGCTGCGACGTGGTCCGCAGGATCAGGTACAGCGCCATGGTCTCGCCGAGGGCGCGGCCGAGGCCGAGCATCGACCCGCTGATGTAACCCGACTTGCCGAACGGGATGACCGTGGTCCTGACGACCTCCCAGCGGGTGGCGCCGAGGGCGAGCGCTGCCTCGATGTGGGGAGTCGGCGTCTGCACGAACACCTCCCGGCTCACCGCGGCGATGGTGGGCAGGATCATCACGGCGAGCACGATGCCCGCAGTGAAGATCGTGCCGCCGCCGAGGATCGAACCCGAACCGGAGGCGAACAGCGGGAACCAGCCGAGGCTTTCGTTGAGCCACGTCGCCAGCGGGCGGATCGCCGGGGCCAGGACGAGCAGGCCCCACAGGCCGTAGACGATGGACGGCACGGCGGCGAGCAGATCGATGACGTACGCCAGGGGCTTCTTCAGGCGCGCGGGGCAGTACGAGGTGAGGAAGATCGCGATGCCGAGGGCGACCGGCATCGCGAGGACCAGCGCGAAGAACGACACCAGGACGGTCACCTGGAACAGGTCGAGCACACCGAACGACATCTCGGCGATGTCCTGGGTGACCCACTCGCGGCTGGTGAGGAAGTTGACGGTGTTGCGCTGGAGCGCCGGCACCGCGCGCCAGACGAGGAACACGCCGATGGCCGCGATGATCACCGAGATGAGGACGGCGGACCCGGAGGCCAGCGAACTGAAGATCCGGTCGCCCGGTCTGGTCAGCGGTTTGCTGTCGCCGCGCGCTGGGGTGGTAATCGTGGCCTCCGGGATGTTGCCGTGCGGACCGCCCGCCCCGGACCCGGCGTCGTCGCCGGACCCGGAAGTGCGAGGTGCGGATTTGGTGGGCGCGTCACTCATCTGCGCTCGCAATCTCTCTCTGCTCGTGATCGACGGTACGGTCCGCGGCGCTCATCGGCTAGGCGATGGCGTTGATCGACTCGGTGAGCTTCGCCTTGAAGGACTCGGGCAGCGGCACGTAACCCTGCTCGGCGAGACCCTCCTGGCCCTCGTTGGCGGCGCTGACGAGGAACGACTTCACGGCCGCCGAGGTGTCGGCGTCGTAGCCGGCCGAGCACACGATCTCGTAGGTGGCGAGCATGATCGGGTAGGCCCCCTCCTGCGTCGTCCCGAAGATCGAGCTCAGGTCGAGCGTCAGGTCGCCCTCCCCGGTGGGCGCGAAGGTCGCGGCCTCGATGGCCTTGCCGGCCGACTCGTCGGTCAGCTCCACCGCGCCGGACCCGTTGTCGATCTGCGCGATGCTCAGGCTGTTCTGGTCGGCGAAGGACTTCTCGACGTAGGTGATCGAGCCGGGCGCGCTGGCGACGGCCTGGGCGACACCGGCCGACCCCTTGGCGCCTTCACCGATGCCGCCGGTGAAGTCGGAGCCGGCGCCGGAGGTCCAGGCACCGTTCGAGGCGGCCTCGAGGTACTTCTGGAAGTTGTCGGTGGTGCCCGACGAGTCGGAGCGCACGATCGCGGTGATGGCCGAATCCGGAAGGCTCACACCCTCGTTGAGAGCCGCGATGGCCGGATCGTTCCACTGCTTGATGGTGCCGTTGAAGATCTTGGCGACGGTCTCGCCGTTCAGCACGAGGTTGTCGACGCCGTCGACGTTGTACGCGATGGCGACCGGACCGAAGACCAGCGGCAGGTTCCACGCGGGGTTGCCGGCGCACCGCTCGGCGGCCTGGGCGGCCTGCTCGTCCTTGATGGCGGAGTCGGAGCCGGCGAAGTCGATCTGGTTCGCGATGAACTGGGTGCGTCCGTCACCGGAACCCGACGGGTTGTAGGCGACGTTGACGTTCTTGCCCTTCTCCTGGCAGACCGCGATGTAGGTGGACACGAACTGGTCCATCGCGTTCTTCTGCGCGGACGACCCGGCGGCGGACAGCGTCTCCTTGCCCTCACACGTCGCAGCCGAGGCGGACGCGTCCACGTCCGTCGAGGCGGCATTGTTGTCACTGCCGCATGCGGCCAGGGTGAGGGCACCTGCAGCCACCACACCGAGCAGGGCGCCATTGCGCTTGAGGTTCACTCGTTCTCCTCCGGAATTCGCGACCGGCACGCCCGCGATACGGGCGGCGGCATCAGGCGCGGGGCGATCCCGGCGCCGGACCGGCATGCTGCGGCCCGTAATGGAAAGTTAATGAGGACGGGTTGACGGTTGGACGCCCGAAGGTGAACGCGGCGTGAACGCGAAAAGTACACCTGCAGTCCGTATGGTCGACGTCACACGACGAAGACGGGACGGACGCGTGCGGTACGTGCGCCGTTCACGCGCCGACGTAGGCGAGATCGACGTGGAATCGCTCGAACCCGAGCCGGCCGTAGGTGTGCAGGGCGGCGGTGTTGTCACCCTCGACGTACAGCAGCACCGCGCCGAGGCCGCACTCCTGCAGGTACCGCAGCCCGGCGAGGGTGAGCAGCCGGCCGAGACCGCGTCCCTGCGCTCCGGGGTCGATGCCGACCACGTACACCTCGCCGATCGCCGGTCGGTCCGCCGTGGCGGCGTGCACCTTCGTCCAGTGGAAGCCGAGGAGCCGGTCCGGATCCTGTTCGTCGAAGGCGAGGAACACCCCCTCCGGGTCGAACCAGGACTCGCTGCGGCGCTGCGCGAGATCGCGCTCCGTCCACCGGCCCTGCTCGGGGTGCCAGGCGAAAGCGGCCGCGTTGACCCGCAGCAGTTCGGCATCGTCCTCGGGTCCCCGGTACGTCCGCAGGAGCAGACCGTCGGGGACCTGCAGGGCCGGCAGTTCGGGCTCGCCGAGCGGGCGCCGCAACTGCAGGAGCTCGCGGACCGGCGTCAGGCCGAGCCGCGCCGCGAGCGCCCGGGCGGGCTCGAGGTTGCCGTGCGCCCACACCCGGGTGCCGGCACCTCCGGCCTCGAGCGCCGCGGCGACGAGCCGCGACCCCACACCGTGCCGGCGGTGCGGCGGATCGACGACCACCTCCGCCATGGCCGGGTGCTCCCCGTGGCCGGGGACGAGGTTGGCGTAGCCGACGATCGTGGCGTCCGCCACGGCCACCAGATGCTGCTCGTCACCGTCGCCGGTGAGGGAGTGCAGCACCTGCTCGGACACCGGGGCCGTTCCGTCGGCAGCGTGCGCGCGGGCGACGAGTGCCCGCACCTCGGCGGCTTGCTCGGCGGACAGTCGACTGACGAATTCCACGAGGCGAGCCTAGTCGGCGAACTCGGCGTCCTCGAACTCGACGCTGGTGGAGCCGCCCTTCCCGGTCTTGGTGGTGGGACGCACCGCCTTGTAACCGACGTTGCGGACCGTGCCGATCAGGGACTCGTACTCGGGGCCGAGCTTGGCGCGCAGGCGCCGCACGTGCACGTCGACGGTGCGGGTACCACCGAAGAAGTCGTAACCCCACACTTCCTGCAGCAGTTGCGCGCGGGTGAACACCCGGCCGGCGTGCTGTGCGAGGTACTTGAGGAGCTCGAACTCCTTGTACGTCAGGTCGAGGGGACGGCCGCGCAGCCGAGCGGTGTAGGTGCCCTCGTCGATCGAGAGCTCCCCGAGCGTGATCTTGCCGCTGTTCTCGGGGCCGGCTGCAGCGCCGGACCGGCCGACCAGCAGTCGCAGTCGCGCGTCCAGCTCGGCCGGTCCGGTGGTGGTGAGCAGGATGTCGTCCAGCCCCCACTCCGGGTTCACCGCCACCAGGCCCCCCTCGGTGAGCACGGCGACGACCGGGATCGCCGAACCGGTGCTGCCCAGCAACCGGCACAGGCCGCGGGCGGCAGCCAGGTCGGTGCGGGCATCGACGACCGCGATGTCCGCGGACCCCGCCTCGAGGAGCGACGACACCTCGGTCGGCGCCGGGCGCACCGAGTGCGCGAGCAGCGACAGCGAAGGCAGGACCGCCTCCGGGTCGGGATCGGAGGTCAGCAGCAACAGCTCCACCGTGCCTCCATTCTTCGCGGGCTGCGCGAAACTCGTGTGAACGACGCGCTACAGATTAGCGCCACGAGGGCGTTCACCGGGCAACCGCGCTCGGGAAGCGGTGCGAGCCGTCCGTCACAATGGTGCGGTGCGCAAACTCATCCTCGCTCTCGTGACGCTCGTCGGAGTCGCACTCCTGATCGATTTCGGCGCCGCGGCGTGGTCCGAGTACCGGGTCTCGCGGGCGCTGCGGGAGGGTGGTGCGCTGACGGCGGACCCGGCGGTGACCATCCACGGGTTCCCGTTCCTGACCCAGGCCCGGGCCGGCCACTACGAGAACGTCGAGATCCGGGCGCAGGGTGTGCCCAGCGGGACGCTCGGTGACATCACGATCGAGGCCAACCTGATCGGTGCCCACGCGGACGCGGGCGAGCTGCTCGACGGTTCGATCCGCACGGTGCCGGTGGACCTGCTGTACGGGCGCGTGATGATCGACGCGACCGAGCTCGGTCAGCTCTACGGCATTCCCGACCTGCAGGTGTCCGCTCCCCCGGCCGACAAGTCCGACGGCACGGGCGGGTCCGGCGGCTCCGGACGCACCACCGCGGGCGGGGTCGTCCTCACCGGCACGGTTCCGGTGGGCCCGGTCTCCGCGGAGGTCAGCGTGCAGGCGAACCTGCTGCTCGAGGGCGACACGGTGCGCATCGTGGCGTCGGACCTGTACTTCGGTCCGGAGGGACAGGCGGACTTCACCGTCCCGGATCCTCTGAAGCCGACGGTGCTGGGTCTGTTCACCACCACGATCGAACCCCAGAATCTGCCGTTCGGGGTGCGCCCGACCGCGGTCGAGGCCCGCGGCTCGACGATTGTGATCGAGGGTGAGGCACACCGGACCACGATCGATCTCGAGGAGGTGCAGCGCCTGTGACCGCTGTCGTCGTCCTGCTGGTGGTGGTGGCTGCCGCCCTGATCGTCGGGACCGTCCTGCGGGCCCGCGAGGGCAAGGTCCGCGTCGTCGATCCGGCCCCGGTGCCGGGGCCGGATCCGCTGTTGGCGGCGGTGGGGGTGGGCACCGGCGATGCGCCGGTGGTGCTGCACTTCTCCGCGGACTGGTGTGGACCGTGCGCCGCGGTGCGCCGGGTCGTCGCTCAGGTGGTCGCCGACCTCGCGGCCACCGGCGACGGATTGCCCGTACCCCGCGATCTCGAACTGGACATCGACGAGAACCCGCAGCTGGCAAAGGAACTCGGCGTGCTGTCGTTGCCGACGACGTTCCTGTTCGACGCCGCCGGCACCGAGAGGTACCGGGTCTCGGGGGTGCCGACCGCGGCCGACCTGCGGGCCGCGCTGGTGCCGCTGCGCACCCCCTAGGCCCCCGATCCGGCGAGACGTCGGCTAAGCTGCCTGCCGTGTCGACCTGCCGAGAGCTCATGCTCACCCGACGCCGCACAGTCGATCTGTGCCGCCTCGGCGGCTTCTGCTGTACCTGCTGCTGATCCCCCGGCCGAGACGTCCGACCGTCTCCGCGGCATCCGCTGCCGTCCCCGGTGTGATCCCCGCGGTTGTCACCGCGACGGTCCGCCCTCACGCGTCCCCTCCCAGCAGGAGCACCACCCATGTCCACCTCTGCCACCACCACCACCACCGCCACCACCCACGGGAGCCGGCAGGTTGATGTCCGCGGCCCCCGGTTCGCGGCGTGGATCACCACCGCCGTCCTCGTCGTCGTCCTGGTCGTCGCGTCGGTCTCGACCGCGGTGGCCGGCGTACTGCTCGCCGCCCAGACCGTGGTGTTCGCGGCCGGCGCAGCCCTCGGGCCGCGCCGCAGCCCCTACGGCCTGCTCTTCGCGCGGTTCGTGGCGCCCCGGTCGAGCGCGCCCACCGAGACGGAACCGGTCGCCCCGCTGCGGTTCGCGCAGCTCGTGGGGTTCGTGTTCGCCGCCGTGGGGACCTTCGCCTTCCTCCTCGGCGCCGACCTGACCGGGCTGGTCGCCACCGGATTCGCACTGTTCGCCGCCCTGCTCAACGCCGCGTTCGGGGTGTGCCTCGGGTGCCGGATCTATCCGCTCGTGGCCCGGTTCCGGGCCGTCGCCGCCTGACCACCGTTCCCTCCGCACCGTTCCACTCGACCCGAGAGTGTCAGCACCGAAAGGAAACTCCATGGCTCGCTCCGACGTCCTGGTCTCAGCAGACTGGGCAGAGCAGAACCTCCACGCACCGAATACCGTGTTCATCGAGGTCGACGAGGACACCGCCGCCTACGACGGCGGGCACATCGAAGGTGCGATCAAGCTCGACTGGCGCAAGGACCTGCAGGACGGCGTCCGTCGCGACTTCCTGAACCGGGAGCAGTTCTCCGCCCTGCTGTCCGCGAAGGGCGTCGCCGACGACGACACCGTCGTGCTCTACGGCGGCAACAACAACTGGTTCGCCGCCTACGCGTACTGGTACTTCAAGTTCTACGGGCACCGGGACGTCAAGCTCCTCGACGGCGGCCGCAAGAAGTGGGAGCTCGACGGGCGCCCGCTGTCCAAGGACGAGGTCACCCGCCCGGCCACCGAGTACAAAGCGCAGGAGCCGGACTACTCGATCCGCGCCCTCCGCGACGAGGTGATCGACGCGATCGGCACCAAGAACATCATCGACGTCCGCTCCCCCGACGAGTTCTCCGGCAGGATCCTCGCCCCGGCCCACCTGCCGCAGGAGCAGGCCCAGCAGCGCGGCCACGTCCCGGGTGCGATCAACATCCCGTGGAGCACCACCGCCAACGAGGACGGCACCTTCAAGTCGGACGACGACCTCGAGGCCCTCTACCGGGCCAAGGGTTTCGACGACAGCCGCGAGACCATCGCCTACTGCCGGATCGGTGAGCGCTCGAGCCACACCTGGTTCGTGCTGCAGGAGATCCTCGGCAAGAACAACGTCAAGAACTACGACGGCAGCTGGGTCGAATACGGCTCGCTCGTCGGAGCCCCTATCGAGTTGGAGGTTCGCTGACCATGTGTGGTGCACCCGTTCAGTCCCAGACCCTGCCCGCCGGCGTCGACGTCGAGAAGGAGACGGTTCTGACCGGCCGTGTCGTCGACACCGACGGCCAGCCGGTCGGCGGCGCCTTCGTGCGCCTGCTCGACGGCACCGGTGAGTTCACCGCCGAGGTCGTCGCCTCCGGCACCGGTGACTTCCGTTTCTTCGCCGCGCCCGGCGACTGGAAGGTCCGCGCGCTGTCCGGCCGCGGCAACGGTGACGTCGCCGTGAGCCCGACGGCCCCCGGCGTCCACCACGTCGAGGTCACGGTCGCGAAGTAGGACCGATCCGGCGGGGCCCGTTCCTTTCGGGGAACGGGCCCCGCCGTCGTTCGTCAGTTCTGCGGCTGTCCGCTCACCCGCTCGGCTTCGGCGAGCGCGACGATCCAGTCGACGATCCGCTCGCTGTCCCAGTACCAGGGATCGTGCGGGTTGGTGTTCCAGTAGCCGATGTGCTGGACGAAGCCCAGCAGGATGTACGGCTCGACGAACAGATCGACGATGCCGCTGTTGTCGTCGACGAAGCCGACTCCCTCGGCGCGCAACTTCTCCAGCACGATGGGCCGGCCCGGGCCGACGGCCCAGTCGCGGATCTCCCGCATCCGTTCGGGGCTCACGTCGGCGCTCGGATCCACGGGGTAGGTCTTGTCGACGACCTTGCGCAGCACGTCGAGGAGGGATTCGTCGGACTCCCACCAGTCGTCCCGGGTGACGATGTGCGCGGCGGCGCGGGCCGCCGTCACCGCCACCGTGCGTCCCAGGTCGTCGACGGTCTGCATCGGGTCGATCAGGGTGAACCGCATCTGCCCGAGCATGCCGAGGGCCAGCTCGAGGACCGCGATGTCCTCGGGGGCGTCGCACGCCACGTCGTAGCGCCGGCACGAGTACACCACCCGGTCGGCCAGCGCTCCGTAGTCGGCGGGCTCGGAGGACATGAATCCGCCGCCGCGCGGACCGGCCCCGCCGAGCGAGTCGACCCCCGCGGGGCGGTACGGGTCACCGACGAGGACGACTCCGGCGATGTCGTCCGGGGCGACATGGGCGTCGTCGGGCCGGTGCCCGAGTTCGCGGCTCACCCGTTCGATCACCTCGGCGCCGACGCTGTACCCGACGAGGGCGAACCGGGTGCGCTCCCCGCAGGCGCGCTTGCGTTCGTCGAGGATGCGGTTGGTGGACGCGACACCCGCCGCCACCGAGTCCTGATAGGTGGGCACGTCCTCGAACAGGCCGAGACCGTAGGTGGCCGGGTACGGAACGTACATCCAGCCGATCGTGCCCGGCCGGTCCGCGGTGGCCTCACCGGCCGGGACCGTCACGTTGCCCACCCAGTTCGACCACAGCTGACGCGACTCCTCGACCACGGGGTCGCGGTCGGCCTCGGAGTCGGTGGCGCCGGAAACCGCCACGATCAGCAGATCGGGGCACTCGAGTGCGTAGTTGTCGGGATGGACGCCGGGCCCGGACGAACCGCTGTTCGACCCCGCCCCGGGGACGGCGACCGCGTCGGGCGGGATCAGCGACAGGGCCGCGAGGACCGCGGCAACCGGCAGCAGCAGACGGATGGAGCGCACACGACCTCCGAATCGGGCTTTCCGGGCGAAAGGCCCGCCCGGCCCCGTGCACGGTACTATCCCGCGCGCCGCGTCGCGCGCCCGGTGGGGACGTCGGTTTTCGCGCTTTCCGGACGCCGTCTAGGATATGGCCGTGGTCATCTTCTTCGAAGCGCTCCTTGTCCTGGCGGCCGTGCTCATCACATGGTTCGCGGTGTACGTCCTCTACCGTCTGGTGACCGATCAGCCGTGAGTGCCGAGTCCGGTGAGGAACGGGAAGTCGTCCGCGGCAGCGGCGACAAGGCCGTCGCCGACGCCCTCGAACGGGCCAAGGCGACTGCCGACAAGAACGTCCCGATCCTGAGCGGTCTGCCCGTCCCCGACGACACCGCGAATCTGCGCCTCGGTCCGGACATGCATCCGGAGCTGCTGGCGCTGCTGCCCATGGTGGGTGTGTGGCGGGGCGAGGGCGAGGGCAACGACCCCCGCACCGGCGACTACCGCTTCGGCCAGCAGATCGTGGTCACCCACGACGGCGGCAACTACCTCGTGTGGGAGGCCCGTTCGTGGCGCCTCGACGAGGAGGGCGCCTACAGCGGTCCGGATCGCCGGGAGAGCGGCTTCTGGCGGGTCGCCGGCACCGGCGCGCCCGGCAGCGAGGATCCGGAAACCCTCGAGTTGCTCCTGAATCACAGCTCCGGCGTCGTCGAGCTGTACTACGGCACCGCTCTGACCCAGTCGTCCTGGGAACTGGCGACCGACGTGGTGATCCGCAGCCAGTCCGGCGAGGTGGTCGGCGGCGCCAAGCGCCTGTACGGCATCGTCGAGGGCGGCGACCTCGCCTACGTCGAGGAACGGGTCACCGCGGACGGGGACCTGCGGCCGCACATGTCCGCGCGGCTCGCTCGCTACATCGGTTGATCCTCACGGGTTGATCCTCGCGCCGGGGAATCCGTTCCGTCACCGGGCTCGGCGTCCGGATCCGGCACGGCGCGGGTGACGACGACGGGCTCCGGAGCGGGCCGCTGCTCGGCGGCCTCGAGTTCCTCGGCGGTGCGCACCCGGCTCCACTGCCGGGTCACCGGCTCGGCCCGCTCCCCCAGGTCGTCGCGGATCCCCTTGACGAGGCTGTACATCATCACGAAGCCGATCACGAAGAACGGCAATCCGATCACCGTGATGACCTGCTGCAGCGCGTCGAGACCGTCCTTCCCGGTGGCCACGAGCATGGTCGCGGCGACGAGACCCATCAGGACCGCCCAGAACAGGCGCTGGTGCAGCGGCACCCGTCCCTCGTTGCCGGCGGCCATCATGTCCAGGACCATCGCGGCGGAGTCGACCGAGGTGATGAAGAAGACCACCACGATCACCACGGCGAAGAACGACATGACGCCGGCCCACGGGAAGTTGCCGAGGAACTCGAACAGGGCGCCGGGAATGTCGCCGTCGCCGACGACCCGGTCGGCGAGACCACCCGAGCCGTTCAGCTCGATGTCGAACGAGGCCATTCCGAACACGCTGAACCAGATCACCGAGAACAGCACCGGCAGCCCGAGGACGCCGGCGACGAACTCGCGGATGGTGCGGCCGCGGGAGATGCGGGCGATGAAGATCCCGACGAACGGCGCCCACGTGATGGTCCACGCCCAGTAGAAGACGGTCCACGTGTTCTGCCAGCCGGTGTCGCCGAACGTATCGTTCCAGAACGCGAGCCGCGGCAGCATGCTGCCGTAGATGCCGACGGACTCGATCATGCCCTTGAGCAGGAACAGGCTGGGGCCGGTGACGAGGACGAAGGCCAGCAGCGCGACGGCCATGCCGATGTTGAGGTTCGACAGCCGCTTGATGCCGCGATCGAGACCGAGCGCCACCGACGTCCCCGCCGCCACGGTGACCACCGCGATCAGGACGATCTGGACGAGCCCGTTCTCGGGGAGGCCGAACAGCTCGGCGAGGCCGGCGTTGACCTGCAGAGTCCCCAGTCCCACCGACGTGGCCACGCCGAACACGGTGCCCACGATCGCGATCACGTCGATGGTCTTGCCGATGGGTCCGTAGATTCGGCCACCCAGGATCGGGGCGAAGATGGAACTGACGCGCGGCGGCAGCTTGCGCTTGTAGATGAAGTAGCCGAAGCACAGGCCGGGCAGCGCGAAGATCGTCCAGGTGTGCAGCCCGAAGTGGTAGAGCGTGAAGCCGATGGCCTCGGTGGCGGCGGCCGCGGACCCCGGTTCGACGTCCTGCATCGGCGGGTTCGCGAAATGGGAGATCGGTTCGGCCACGCCCCAGAACATCAGGATCGTGCCGATGCCGGCGGCGAACAGCATTCCGAACCACGCCGGAGTGGAGTGTTCGGGCCGGTCGTCGTCGCCGCCGAGCCGCACCCGGCCGTAGTGCGTGAACGCGAGGCCGACCAGGAAGACCAGGAAGGTGGACACCCCCAGGATGTAGAACCAGCCCAGGTTCGTCATGATCCAGCCCGACACGGAACTGAACAGGTTGTCGACAGCCGTGGTGAACGCGATCGTCACGACGACGAACACGAGGGCGATCAGCGCGGAGGCGAAGAACACCCCGGGCGACGTACGAAGGCGTAACAGGCCGTGCGCTCGCTCGAGCATGAGGACACCTTTCGTTCGGGACGCGAGGCGCACGCGCCGCCTACCGCGAACGGGGGTACCCCGAACTGCGCGTTCGCACACCTGCCGGACACGCAAACGGCCCCCGAGCCGTTCTCCGCGGACGCCTGGTCGGCGGATTCCGGTCGGACGGACCGGATGGCTCGGGGGCCGGGTGACTGCGTGGTATTCGCCGGCCGCTGGGCGGTCGACAATCCCGTCGTCGATGACAGCGGCTAGCGCGCAGCCACCTCACGTGTCCGATACTTCAATTCAGACCACCTCCTTTCTCGTGTACGCCCGAAAGTACGCGCCGCTCAGACCGCGGGCAACGAGTTTTTCCCCAGGCGAACGACGAGGTCGGCTGCGGTGTCGCCGGGCAGCTGGTGGGTGACGACGACGACGGTGCGCTCAGGTGCGACGAATCCGGCGTCCCGGTCCAGCAGCAGTCGTTGCAGCTGCGCACCGTCCGCGGCGTCGAGGTGCTCGGTGGGCTCGTCGAGCAGCAGCACCCGCGCGGGGGACACCAGGGCCCGAGCGAGCAGCAACCGGCGCCGCTGGCCCCCGGAGACGGCGCGCGCCCCGCCGACGAGCGTGCTGTGCAGTCCTTCGGGCAGCCCGGCCACCCACTCCCCCAGCCCGACGTCGCCGAGCACGGCCAGCGCCTCGGCCTCGGTGAGGTCGCCGCGGGCCACCCGCAGGTTCTCGAGCACGGACGTCTCGAACAGGTGGGCGTCCTCGGCGAAGAATCCCACCGTCCGCCGCAGGGCGGCCGGGTCGAGTTCGGCGAGCGGCACACCGCCGAGGGTGACCGTCCCGGCGACGGGTTCGAGCAGCCCCGCGAGGGTCATCAGCGTGCTGGTCTTGCCGCTGCCGCTGCTCCCGACGACGGCGATGCGCGTGCCGGGTGGCAGGTCGAGCGTGAGGGGCCCGGCGGCGGGGCCGCCGGGCCAGCCGCTGCGCAGAGCGACGGCACGCAGGTGGCACGGTTCGACGACGGGCCGGGTGCCGTGCGGCACCGGCCGGTCGGCACGGTCGAGCAGGTCGACGATGCGGCGTGCCGCGATCCGGGCGCGGGTGAGGGTGACGGCAGCACCGGGCAGCGCCGCGGTGGCTTCGAACGCGGACAGGGGCAGCAGCACGAGGATCCCGAGGGACATCGGACTCGCACCCCCGTCGGCGTAGAGCGCGATGCCGACGAGCAACGCCCCGAGAACACTTGCTCCGACCGAGAGGGGGACGGCGGCCTCCGCGTAGGCCGCGGGGACGGCCGCCCGGTCGGTGGCGCGCACCGCGTCGGCACCGGCGCGGCGGGCCCGGCCGACGGCCTGCGGGAGCAGGCCCGCGACCCGCAGTTCTGCGGCGTGGTCGAGCGCGGTGACCGCGTCGCGGGAGAACCGGAGGCGGGCGGCGGCGCTGTCGGCTTCGGCGCGGGCCGCGGCGCGGGCGGACACCCAGGGGGCTACGACGCCGGTGACGAGCAACGCGACGGCGAGGATCGCCGCGGCGGGCGGGGAGATCAGCGCGAGCCAGCCGACGGCGGCGAGGGCGAGGACCGCGGCGACGGCGATGGGCACCAGTGCCCGCACCACCACGTCGCCGAGGGCGTCGACGTCGGCGCCGGTGCGGGCGAGCAGGTCCCCGCGGCGCAGACCGGCGGAGGCCACCGGGTCGCCGTCGGCGAGGCGCCGGTAGACCCGGGTGCGGGCGGCGGTGGTCCCCCGGAGGGCGGTGTCGTGGCTCGCGATTCGCTCGAGGTAGCGGAACAGCCCGCGGGAGATGCCCAGGGCCCGGACGGCGACGACGGCGACCGTCAGGTCCAGCACCGGGGGCATCTGCCACGCCCGGATGATCAGCCAGGCCGACAGGCCGGCGAGCGCGAGGGCGCTGCCCAGGGTGGCGACGCCGGCGGCGACGGCGGCGGCGACCCGTCCGGGGCGCAGTTCGAGCAGCGCCAGGGCCCGGCGCAGATCGTTCATCACCGCTCCCCCGTACCGGGCGCCGCGTCGCCGTGGGAGACGACCCGCACGCCGGAGTCGGAGACGACCCGAACGCCGGAGTCGGAGACGACCCGAACGCCGGAGTCGGAGACGACCCGAACGCCGGAGTCGGAGACGACCCGAACGACGGAGTCGGAGACGACCCGAACGCCGGAGTCGGAGACGACCCGAACGACGGAGTCGGAGACGACCCGAACGCCGGAGTCGGAGACGACCCGAACGACGGAGTCGGCGATCGCGAGGATGCTGGGGCGGTGCGCCACGATCACCACGGTGCGTCCGCGACGCGCCAGTTCCCGCACCGTCTCGAGGACCGTGGTCTCGGTCGCGTCGTCGAGGTGGGCGGTGGGCTCGTCCAGCAGCAGGACGGGACGGTCCGCGGCGAGGGTGCGGACGAGGGCGAGCCGTTGCCGCTGCCCGAGCGACAGTCCGCTGCCCTCGGCGCCGACGACGGTGTCCCAGCCGCCGGGCAACTCGTCGAGCACTTCATCGAATCGCGTTGCCGCACAAATCTCTTCGAGTCCGTCGGTGGTGAGATCCACGCCCGTGAGGCGCAGGTTGTCCGCCAGCGTACCGGGGAGCAGCACGGGCCGCTGGGGCAGCCAGGCCACCTGCTCCCACCATGCGTCGTCGGCCGTCACGGGACGACCACCGACCTCGACGCTCCCCTCCGCCGGCTCCGCGAGTCCGAGGACGGCGAGCAGGGCCGTCGACTTGCCGGCACCGTTCGCCCCGGCCAGCACGGTCACGGCGCCCGGCCGGCACACCGCATCGAGCCGGTGCGGGGCGTATCCGTCGCGGCTCGCGACACTGAGATTCGTCAACGTCAGCTCGGCCGAGGTCGCATCGAATCCGGCACCGGCGGTGGCCGAAGGGGTGGCGGCCGCGCGGTCGAGGATCGTGAATGCGCGCTCGGCAGCCGCCTTGCCGTCCTCGGCGGCGTGGAACTTCGCGCCCACCGTGCGCAGCGGCAGGTACGCCTCGGGGGCGAGGATCAGCGCGACGACGCCGGCCTCGAGGGCCATGTCGCCGTAGACGAGGCGCAGACCGATGCTCACCGCGATCAGCGCGACGGAGAGGGTGGCGAGCCATTCGAGCACGGTCCCGGACAGGAACGCCACGCGCAGCGCGGACATGGTGGTGCGACGGTGGTCGTCGCCGAGCTCGCGCACCTTCTCTGCCGGGCCCTGTTCCCGGCCGAGTGCGCGCAACGTGGGCAGACCGGCGATCAGGTCGAGCAGCTGGGCCGAGAGCGTCGTCATGGTCTGCAGCGTGCGGTCGGCCTTGCCCTTGGTCAGCAGCCCGATGAGGATCATGAACGCCGGGATGAGTGGCAGCGTCACGACGACGATGATCGCCGAGGTGAGGTCCTGGAATGCGATGACCACCACGGTGATCGGGGTGAGCGTGACGGCGAGCAGCAGGGCCGGCACGTATCCGGTGAGGTACTCCGACAGCCCGCCGAGCCCGCGGGTGAGCACCGTGGCGATCTCGTCGCGGCGTGGTTCGAGTTCCCGCGGCGGCAGCCGGGTCGCCGCCGCGAGCACCTCGTGCTCGAGTTCGGCGACGACCCGGCTCGCCGAACGGTGCGCGAACCGGGACTGCACCCACGTGACCAGGGTGCGCACGGTGACGGCCCCGGCCAGGACCAGCAACTCGGTCCGCCATTCCCCGAGTTCCGCGGTGCCGGTGGTGAGCACCCCCGCGAGGACCGCACCGATCGCGAGCGCGGACACGACGATCATCGCGACGTTGATCGTGGCCGTGACGAGGGTGAGCACCAGGTAGCCGCGGGCGGTGGCGGAGTAGCGCCACAGCCGCGGGTCGATCGGCCCGCGACGCCGTGGCGCATCCGCCGCTCCGGGAGCGGAGCCGAACGGACGCACCGCGGCGTCGGCGGGCGCGGTCATTTCGCCCCGAGCGACAGACCGATGGACTTCGGGATGTGCTTGGTGGAGATGCGCTGACGGAACACCCAGTACGTCCAGCCCTGGTAGATCAGGACCACCGGCGTGACGATCACCGCCGCCCACGTCATGACCTTCAGTGTGTACGGACTCGACGACGCGTTCTCGATCGTCAGCGACAGGGTGTCGCCCAGCGTGGACGGCATGACGTTCGGGAACAGCGATCCGAACAGCAGGACGACGGTGCCGACGATGGCGACCGTGGTGAACACGAACGCCCAGCCCTCACGCTCCGCGCGGGTGAGCGCGACGACGGCGAGCAGCGCAGCCGCCGCGGCGCCGACGAGCAGCCACGTCCAGGTCTTGCCGTAGGCGAGTTGCGTCCACAGCACGAAGGATCCGGCAACGACGACCGCCGGAACGGCGAGACGTGCGGCGAGGGCCACGGCGTCCTCGCGCACCTCGTCGGCGGACTTCAGGGCGATGAAAACCGCGCCGTGCAGCGCGAACACCAGCGCGGTGGTGGCACCACCGAGCAGCGCGTACGGGTTCAGCAGGTCGAAGAAGCCGCCGATGTACTGCTTGTTCTCGTCGATGGCGACGCCGCGGACGATGTTCGCGAACGCCACGCCCCACAGCACGGCCGGTACCCAGGAGCCGAAGACGATGCCCCAGTCGCAGCGCCGCCGCCAGGTGGGGTCGTCGATCTTGCCGCGGTACTCGATCGCCACGACCCGGACGATGAGACCGAGCAGGATCAGCAGCAGGGGCAGGTAGAACCCCGAGAACAGGGTGGCGTACCACTCGGGGAACGCGGCGAACATCGCGCCGCCCGCGGTCAGCAGCCACACCTCGTTGCCGTCCCACACCGGCCCGATGGTGTTGAGCAACACCCGGCGGCGGGTGTCGGCCGTCTCGGTGCGGCCGCGGCCGAGCACCGGCATCAGCATGCCGACACCGAAGTCGAAGCCCTCGAGCACGAAGTATCCGGTGAACAGCACCGCGATCAGGACGAACCAGATCTCTTGAAGTCCCATGACCGATCTCCTAGTACGCGAAGGACAGCTGCTTGGGCCGGCCGGTGTCGTCGGGTTCGTCGTCGTGCTCGCCCGGCGGGTGAGCGTCGTGCGGCAGCGGGCCCTCGAGGGTGTAGCGGCGGATCAGCCAGAACCACACGACGCCGAGCGCACCGTAGACGACGGTGAAGGCCACCAGGGAGGCGATCACGGCGCCGGCCGAGTTGTTCGACACGCCCTGGTCGACGGTCAGCCGGATCATGTCCACGCCCGTCGGGTTGGGGTGCACGACCCACGGCTGGCGGCCCATCTCGGTGAAGATCCAGCCGGCGCTGTTGGCCAGGAACGGCGTGGGGATGGCGAGGATGCTCAACCAGCCGAACCACTTCTGGTCGGGGACGCGGCCGCGGCGGGTCACCCACAGACCGGCGACGGCCAGCGCTGCCGACCCGGCGGCCAGGCCGATCATGGCGCGGAACGACCAGTAGGTGACGAACAGGTTGGGGCGGTAGTTGCCGGGACCGAATTGCTGCTCGTACTGGTCCTGCAGGTCTTCGACGCCCTGCAGGGTGACGCCGGTGAACTCGCCCTGCGCGAGGTACGGCAGCACGTACGGCACCTCGAGGACGTGGATGACGCCGTCGCAGTTGTTGTGCGTACCGATCGTCAGGACCGAGAACTTGGGGTCGGTCTCGGTGTGGCACAGCGACTCCGCGGACGCCATCTTCATCGGCTGCTGTTCGAACATGAGCTTCGCCTGGATGTCGCCGCTGACGAAGAGCGCGACACCGGAGACGATCATCACGAGCATGCCGAGCCGGGCGGCGGGCCGGAACATGCCGCGGGCCTCGCCTTCGAGCCGGTCGGCCTCGACCGGCTCGGCCTGCGCGGCGCGGCGCATGTTGCGCACCATCCACCAGCCGGCGATGCCGGCGACGAACGTGCCGGCGGTGAGGAACGCCCCGGCGACGGTGTGCGGGAACGCCGCGAGCGCGGTGTTGTTGGTCAGCAGTTCCCAGATGCTCGTCAGTTCCGCACGCCCGGTCTCGGGGTTGTACGTCGCGCCGACGGGGTGCTGCATGAACGAGTTGGCGGAGATGATGAAGTACGCGGAGGCGTTCACGCCGATCGCGACCAGCCAGATCGTCGCCAGGTGGACCAGTTTCGGTAGCCGGCCCCATCCGAAGATCCACAGGCCGAGGAAGGTCGATTCGAGGAAGAACGCCACCAGGCCCTCGAGCGCCAGCGGGGCGCCGAAGACGTCCCCGACGAAGCGGGAGTATTCGCTCCAGTTCATGCCGAACTGGAATTCCTGCACGATGCCGGTGGCCACGCCGAGGGCGAAGTTGATGAGGAAGAGCTTGCCGAAGAACTTCGTCAGGCGGTACCAGTGGTCCTTCTTCGTGACCACCCACATGGTCTGCATGACCGCGATGAGCGGGGCGAGACCGATGGTCAGCGGGACGAGGATGAAGTGATAGACGGTGGTGATGCCGAACTGCCACCGGGACAGGTCCAACACATCCATGGCTACTCCGAGGTAACGCCCAGGGACAGGCTCCGAGTCCGGGGCACGGGCTCGGGGCCTCGGACTCTGTGCACAAGGAACCATCCGCCGGACGCGTCGGTGACCTTGTTACTACTTACAGTAGTAGAAGTGGACAGGAGCGTCGACGGTGTCGACCGACACATCCCCGCGCTCGCGTGCTCCGGACCGGCCCACGACGGGGGATCCGGCGCTCACTCGACCGCGGCGTCCACCAGGGCCTCGACCTCGCCGACCAGGGACCGCCGGGACAGATCGTGCCCGTCGAGGGTGTGCACCCGCGCCGCCAGCGCGACGCTCGAGACCAGCCAGACGCCATCTGCCACAACGAGATCCGCAGGACGGACCGGCTCGTACCGCACCACGAAGTTGTGGTCGCCCGCGACGTCGAACAGCGCCTGCTGGGTGGTGCCGGGCAGGATTCCCTGCTCGGGCGGCGGGGTGATCAGCGTGCGCCCGCGCGCGACGAGGACCGACGAACGTGGCCCTTCCAACACGAAACCCTCGCTGCTGATGTAGATCACATCGTCGGCCCCGAGGGACTCCGCATGCCGCAGCGCCGCCATGTTCGTCGCGTAGGACAGGGTCTTGGCCCCGAGCAGCTGCCACGGCGCCTTCGACGCGAGATCCACCGAATACCCGCGCTCGAGCGTCACCACGGACACACCGTCCGCGCGGGCCTTGTACACCCGTTCGGCCACCGGGGTCAGCAACAGGAACGCGGTCGGCTCACTGCCACCCTCCCGGCCGCGGGTGTACACCAGGCGCAACGCCCCTTCCCGCTCCGCGTCCCACTGCTCGACCGCGACGTCGATCGCCAGCCGCCAGTCGTCGCGGTCGGGCGTCGGCAGCCCCGCCGCCGCGGCGGAGGACACGAGCCGGCTCAGGTGCTGCTCGACGGTCCGTGCCCGCCCACCGCGCACGAGGAGGGTCTCGAACACCCCGTCGCCGCGCAGCACCCCGATGTCGTCCGCGTGCAGCAGCGGCACGTCCGCGTCCCGAACCTCGCCGTCCAGCGTCACCAGCACCCGCTCAGCCATGCGCACACCCTATCCATTCCGCCGGGCGCAGACCCGCGCTCCTAGACTGATGTCGTGGCCGACACTCCCTTTGTGACCGACAGCCCACTTCTCGCTCGTCCCGGTGCCGTTCCCGCGCCGGCCGGCACCCCGGACACGGGACTGCCCTGGCACTACGGCGATCCGTTCGGCGAACAGCGGGCCGCCCTCACCGGCGTGGCCGTCGTCGACCGTTCGACCCGGTTCGTCGTCGCGATCTCCGGCGAGGAGCGCCTGAGCTGGTTGCACACCATCTCCAGCCAGCACGTCGCGCAGCTGCCCGACGGCACCTCGGCGGAGAACCTCAGCCTCGATGCGCAGGGCCGCGTCGAGCACCACTTCGTGCAGACCGACCTCGACGGCGTCACCTGGATCGACACCGAACCGCAGCGCGGGCCGGACCTGTTGACGTTCCTCAGCAGAATGGTGTTCTGGTCCAAGGCCGAGCCGCGGGACGGCAACGAGATGGCCGTGCTGAGCCTGCTCGGGCCGCGCGCCGGCGATGCCCCCGTCCTGGCCGCGCTGGGCATCGACGCCCTGCCCGCCGACGTCTACGCCGCGGTCGCCCTGCCCGGCGGCGGGCTCGTCCGGCGCATGCCCTGGCCCACCGACGACGCCTGGGACCTGCTCGTCCCCCGCGAGCGGCTCACCGACGTGTTCGCCGCCCTGGTCGACGCCGGGGCCCGCCCGGCCGGAACGTGGGCGTTCGAGGCGCTGCGCGTCGTCGCGCTCCGCCCGCGGATCGGTCTCGACACCGACGAGCGCACCATCCCGCACGAGGCCCGCTGGATCGGCGGCCCGGCCGAGCACGGCGCCGTCCATCTCGACAAGGGCTGCTACCGGGGGCAGGAGACCGTCGCGCGGGTGCACAATCTCGGCAAGCCGCCCCGGCATCTCGTCCTGCTGCACCTCGACGGCTCCGCCGAGGGCCGGCCCGAACCCGGGGACCCGGTGACCGCCGACGGCCGCGCCGTGGGGCGGCTGGGCACCGTGGTCGACCACTTCGAGCTCGGCCCCGTCGCGCTGGCCCTGATCAAGCGGAACGTGCCCGTCGGCACGGCCCTCGTCGCCGGGCCCTGCGCCGCGGCGATCGATCCGGACTCGATCCCCGACGACGCCACCGTGCAGGCCGGCCGGCTCGCCGTGGAACGGCTCCGGGGTCGGTGAGCCACCGGAACCCGCCGACCGGACGGGTCGAGGCGGTCTGCACGGTGCACACCGTCCGCGTCAGCGGCACCCGCCGTGTCGCGCACACGGCCATCGACAAGCGTCCCGTGACCGGCCCCGTGCAGGTCCGCCGGCTCGGCCTGGCCGGCGACCGGCAGTGCGACACCGCCCACCACGGCGGTCGCCACAAGGCGGTCTACGCGTACGCCGAGGACGAGGCACGTCGCTGGGCCGACGAGCTCGGCCGCGAACTGCCCGCGGGGTGGTTCGGCGAGAACCTGCGCGTGAGCGGGATCGCCGCCTCGGATGCGGTGATCGGCGAGCGCTGGCGGATCGGCGCGCTCGGTCTGCTCCTCGAGGTCACCGGGCCGCGCACGCCGTGCGGCACCTTCGGGGTGTGGGCGCAGGAACCGGGCTGGGTGCGGCGGTTCGCCGCGCGCGGCGACACCGGGGCCTATCTGAAGGTGCTCGCCGAGGGCCCCGTCGAGGCGGGCGACGGGATCTTCGTGGTGCACGTACCCGAACACGGCGTGACCGTGCGGGACCTGTTCACCGGCCGGGACCCGGCGCGGATCGCGGAGATGCTCGCGCAGCAGGACGACCTGTCCCCTAGTGTCGCCGACAAGGCTCGCAGACGAGTCGCCGGACGAGAGGTGCAGGTGGAGTATTGAGCGTCGAACTCGTGGAAGTGGTGCGATCGGGGTTCCGCGAATGCGTGCACCGCGGCTCGCTCGTCGTACTCGACCCGGCCGGCGACGTGCGGCTCGCACTGGGCGAGATCCGCACGCCGATCTATCCGCGGTCGTCGAACAAGCCGCTGCAGGCGGTGGCGCTGCTGCGGCAGGGCTTCGTGCCCCGCTCGACGGAGGAACTCGCGATCGCGACGGCCTCGCACGAGGGCGAGGCCGGGCACGTCCGGCTGGTGGAGGCGCTGCTCGCCGGGCACGGATTCACCGAGGACGACCTGCAGTGCCCGCCGGATCTGCCGGGCAACGAACCGGCCCGGGCGACGATCGTCGCCGCCGGTCACCCCCGGCGGACGGTGTACATGAACTGCTCCGGCAAGCACGCCGCGATGCTCGCGACGTGCGCCGCGAACGGCTGGCCCGTCCGCGCCGGCTCGGACGAGCCGGGCTACCTCGACTCCGCCCATCCGCTGCAGCAGGCCGTGGTCGAGACGGTCCTCGACCTCGCGGGCGACGTCGAGGACACCGATCTCGGCATCGACGGGTGCGGCCTGCCGATCGTGCCGCTGCCCCTGGTCAATCTCGCCCGGGCCTATTCGCGGCTGGCGACGGCCGGGCCCGGGACGCCGGAACGGGCCGTGGCCGACGCGATCCGGAGTCATCCGCACCTCGTCTCTGGCACCGGCAAGGACGACGCCCGGTTGATGCCCGCGGTGCCGGGACTGCTGTGCAAGGCCGGGGCGGACGGCGTGCACGCGGGTGCCCTGCCGGACGGCACCGCGTTCGCACTGAAGATCGACGACGGCCACGAGCGGGCCCGCCTTCCCCTCACTGCCGCCCTGCTGCACCACCTCGGAGTGACGTGGTCCGAGGAGCACGCGGAGCTCGCGTCGCAGCCGGTGCTCGGCGGTGGGATCCGGGTCGGCACGGTCCGGGCGATCCCCGGAGTGCTCTGAACGCTCCCTCGTCCCGCATTTGCCCAGGTCGCCTGTGGGTGAGACCAATCGGACACCGGCGCCACCAGGTGTGTGGAGGCGGAACCGACTTTTCCACGCTAGAGTGGTGGCCAGGAAAATACTCAATTAACCGGGGCCGCCAAATTCCCCAGGCCGCCCCGTCAAGGCGCGAGGGGGTTAGCCATGGGCCGCGGCCGGGCTAAGGCAAAGCAGACCAAGGTTGCACGGGAGCTCAAGTACAGCTCACCGGCCACCGACTTCGAGAGCCTCCAGCGGGAGTTGTCTGGCGGTACACCCAACTCGCACCGGGACGAGGTCTTCGCAGACCAGCGTTCCGGACCGGACGGTCGTTCCCCCTGGGACGACGACTACGACGACGACTGGCGTCGCTGACCCGAGCCTCACGCACAGGAGGGGGGAGTCGGACCACCGACTCCCCCCTTCGCTGGCACCCTCCTCGCCGTCCGGATCTCGCACACCGCTGCGACACCCGGCCGGCAGGTGAGGCGATCCGGAAAACTTCGTCACCACGACGCGCAGCGCCCGGGCCGTCCTGCACGGCCCGGGCGCTGCGCGTATCGGTGCGACGCGTATCCGGTGTCGGATCCGGCTCCGGTGCCGACTCCGTTTCCGGTGTCGGCTCCGGACCGGCGCCGGGTCAGAACCGCGGGTGGTCGCCCACGAGCACGGCGCGCACGTCGTCCTGGTCCTGAGACTTGCGCACGGTGCCCAGCGTCCAGCAGTCGATGTGGCGCGCGGTGAGCACCGCGAGGGCCCGGTCGACGTCCTCGGGCGCGACGATCGCGACCATGCCGACGCCCATGTTGAAGGTCTTCTCCATCTCGGTCCGCTCGACGCGGCCGCGCTGGGCGATGAGCCCGAACACCGGGGCCGGGCTCCACGTGGTCCGGTCGAGCTCGGCGACGAGTCCCTTCGGCATCACCCGGGCCAGGTTGCCCGCGAGCCCTCCACCGGTGACGTGGCAGAACGTGCGGACCTCGGTTTCGGCGGCCAGCGCGAGGCAGTCCTTCGCGTAGATCCGGGTCGGCTCGAGCAGTTCCTCGCCGAGGCTGCGGCTGAACTCGTCGACGTGCGCCGTCAGGCTCATCTTGCCGATGTCGAGAAGGACCTTGCGGGCCAGCGAGTATCCGTTCGAGTGCAGCCCCGACGAACCCATGGCGATCACCACGTCGCCCGGGCGCACCCGGTCGGGCCCGAGCAGCCGGTCGGCCTCGACGACGCCGACACCCGTGGCGGACAGGTCGTAGTCCCCGTCGGCCATCACGCCGGGATGCTCGGCGGTCTCGCCGCCGAGCAGGGCGCAGCCGGCCTGGACGCAGCCCGCCGCGATGCCGCCGACGATCTCGGCCACCCGCTCGGGCACCACGCGCCCGACCGCGATGTAGTCCTGCAGGAAGAGCGGCTCGGCGCCGCAGACCACGAGGTCGTCGACGACCATCGCCACGAGGTCGAGACCGACGGTGTCGTGCTTGTCGAGGGCCTGCGCCACCGCCAGTTTGGTGCCGACCCCGTCGGTGGACGCCGCGAGCAGCGGTTCCTTGTAGTCGCCCTTGAGCGCGAACAGCCCCGCGAATCCGCCGAGGCCGCCGAGCACCTCCGGGCGGGTCGCCTTCTTCGCGTGCGGCGCGAACAGTTCGACGGCTCGATCGCCGGCCTCGATGTCCACGCCCGCCGCTGCGTAGGAAGCTCCGGGGGTTGTGTCCTCGGTCATGGGTTGTCGGCTCCAGCCTCGAGTTGTGGTGAACAGGTGTATCGGCATCGCTGCCGGGCACGCGAACGCACGCCGAAGCCCGCCGATCGCGCACCTCAAGGTACCCGACCGGGCCGGACCGCCGACGCGCGACGACGCGAAACCGGGGCCGCCGTCCTCGCGACGGCGGGCGGGTCTAGGGACGGCTCAAGGCGTCCGCGTTGTCGTTGTCGAGCGCCGGCGTGGCCCCCGCGGCCCCGCCGAGCATCCCTTCGAGCACGTTCTTCCCGACGGCGTGCTCCTTCGGCAGCGCGATCGGGTAGTGCCCGTCGAAGCACGCGGCGCACAGGCGCGAGGCGGGCTGCTCGGTGGCGCCGATCATCCCGTCGATCGAGATGTATCCGAGGGAGTCCGCACCGATCGACCGGCGCACCATCTCCACCATCTCGTCGAAGTCGTGCCCGGTCCGTTCGGAGGCGTCGCGGGTGCCGCCGCCGTTGGCGATCAGCTCGGCCGGGGATGCGAAGTCGATGCCGTAGAAGCACGGCCACTTCACCGGCGGCGACGCGATCCGCACGTGGATCTCGAGCGCACCGGCCTCGCGGAGCATCCGGATCAGGGCCCGCTGGGTGTTGCCACGCACGATCGAGTCGTCGACCACGACGAGCCGCTTGCCGCGGATGACCTCGCGCAGCGGGTTGAGCTTGAGCCGGATGCCGAGCTGGCGGATGGTCTGGCTCGGCTGGATGAAGGTACGGCCCACGTAGGCGTTCTTCATCAGGCCCTGGCCGTAGGGGATCCCCGAGCCCTGCGCGTAGCCGACGGCGGCGGGGGTGCCCGACTCCGGCACCGGAATGACCAGGTCCGCGTCGACCGGGTGTTCCTTGGCCAGTCGCCGGCCGATCTCCACGCGAGTGGCGTGCACCGAGCGGCCCGCGATCGTCGAGTCCGGCCGCGCGAGGTAGACGTACTCGAACACGCAGCCCTTGGGCTCCGGGTTCGCGAAGCGGCTCGAGCGGACGCCGTCGGCGTCGATGGCGAGCAGCTCGCCGGGCTCGATGTCGCGCACGAAGGACGCGCCGACGATGTCGAGCGCGGCGGTCTCGCTGGCCACGACCCAGCCGCGGTCCAGGCGGCCCAGGCACAGCGGCCGGATTCCCCACGGGTCGCGCGCCGCGTAGAGCGTGTGCTCGTCCATGAAGGTCAGGCAGAAGGCACCGCGCAGGGTCGGCAGCAGCTCGAGGGCCGCCTGCTCGACCGTGCTGTCGGCGGCGGCGTGCGCGAGCAGCGCGCCGACGATGTCGGAGTCGGTGGTGGCCGTGACCGCCCGCCGGTCGTCGCCGAGGCCCAGTTCCCGGGCACGCTGGGCGAGTTCGGCGGTGTTGACCAGATTGCCGTTGTGGCCGAGCGCGACGCCGGTGCCGGCCGCGGTCGTGCGGAAGATCGGCTGGGCGTTCTCCCAGGTGGTCGACCCGGTGGTCGAGTAGCGACAGTGCCCGATCGCGATGTGCCCGGACATGGCGGCGAGGGTCTGCTCGTCGAAGACCTGGCTCACCAGCCCGAGATCCTTGAACACGAGGACCTGAGAGCCGTCGGCGACGGCGATACCGGCCGCCTCCTGCCCCCGGTGCTGCAGCGCATAGAGGCCGTAGTACGTGAGCTTGGACACATCCTCGCCCGGAGCCCAGACTCCGAAGACTCCGCACTCCTCACGAGGTTCGTTCTCGGGTTCCTCGGCTGCGAGGAGATTACGTGTGTGAACCGACAGATCGGCACTGGTCACCGGGGTGCTCCCTGGGGGCTGGACAAAAGAGAGGCAAGGCCATTCTACGGGTCGGCCGACGATGCCCCGCTCCGACGGGTCACCGGGGCCTCCTCCGCCGTTCCCAGCCCTTGCGCTCACAACCGCAACAGCGGCATCCAGTGCGCGATCTCCGCGGCACGGCTCCCGGACGCGTCCAGCGATCCCGCGGCGGCGGCGTCGGCGAAATCGACGAGTCCCGTGACCAGACGAAGCCACGTCCGCGGGCCGGTCTCGACGACGTTGGGCGGGGTCCCCCGGGTGTGGCGGGGCCCCTCGATGCACTGCACCGCCACGAACGGCGGCACCCGCACCTCGACGCTGGATCCGGGCGCCGCCTGCTCCAGGGCGCGAGCGGTCAGGCGCACCGCCGCCGCGAGGTCGGCGCGGACCGGTGCGTCGACCGTCTCGTCCCGCAGCCACGGACCGACCCGCAGGACGGCGGCGCGGAGCTCGGCGGGGTCGACGGGTTTGCGCGGTGCCACGGCGAGCCAGCCTAGCTACGCCGGGCGGCGTCGTCGTCCTCGGCGGGCAGTCCCGCCAGCCGCACCGCCACGGCCCCGCCGACGTTGAGTGCCAGGTGCAGCAGGGCAGGTGCGAGGACGCTGCCGCTGCGGCGGCGCAGCCGGTCGAAGACCACCGCCGAGAGTCCGGTGACGAGCACCGTGCCGAGCACGTGATGACCGGCGTCCCGTGCGGGCTGCACGTGCCACAGCCCGAACGCCGCCGCGTGCAGACCGGACCCCGCCGTGCCCGGACCGAGCAGCGCCGTGAGAACGCTGCGGAACAGCAGCTCCTCGGCGGCGACGGTGCCGAACGGAATGTGCAGCCCCACCCATTCGTAGAAGTCCTCGCGTTCGGCACGGGCTTCGTCGACGAGCCGGGCCCGCAGCGACGGGACGGCGAGCATGCCTGCGTACGCGGCCAGCGGGACGGCGGCGGCGGCCAGACCCCACCGCGCGCCGGACACGAGATGCCGCGGATCCAGTCCCAGCATGCCCCGCTCGACGCCCGCGGCCCGGGCCGCGAACACCGCGGCGGTGCCGACGGTCGCCGAGAGCACGGCGCGCCCGCGCGGCCCGATCCGGGTGGCAGGCAGCACCGCGCCCCAGCCCACGACCGCCGCGGCGACCGCCGGACCGAGCCACGGCCGGCGGTGACTCCGTCCCGGCCGGCTCACTTCTCCGGTCCCTGCAGATCGTCGATGACGGTCAGCGCGAACCGCACCCGCTCGGTGTCGGCCTCGGTCCAGCCGTCGGGCGCAGTGACCGCGATCCAGCCGTCGAGCACCGTGGTGCCGTAGTTGTGACCGTGCCCGTCGGGCACCCCGGCGGCGTTGGTCAGATCCGCCGAGACCTGCCAGAAGGTCACGAACGGGAACCAGCGCATCTGCGGAAGCCGGTCGGGGCCGGGCGGTTCGGACAGCCAGTCCGGCCGGCTGACGATCAGGTCCGGGGACCACCACACCACCGGATCGGACGCGTGCTGCAGGTACAGGATCCGGGGGAACAGCCACGGGGTGTCGGGCTCCCCGATCGACGCGCGGTCGTCGGCGAAGCGCACCACCAGGCCGTCCGCGTACACCGGTTCGACCTCGGTCGTGCCCGGGTCTCGGCGGTCGACGAGCTGGCGCCACAGGCGGTTCGAGTTGGGCGGGCCGACCCACAGGACGCCGTCGACGGTGTCGCGGATCGCGGCAACCGTGCCGAAAGCGCCCTCCCCCGACTGGGTTCCGAGGCTCTCCCCGTACACATACAGCTCCGGCCGATGCTCGGCGGACTGGGCGAGCCACCGGTTGTGAACCCGATCGATGAGCATGTCGCCGGCGGCCGCGGCCTTCTCACGGTCGGCGAGGAAGGAGATCCAGCTCGGCATGTACGAGTACTGCCACGCGACGAGGGCGACGTCGCCGTTGTGGACGAGTTCCATCATCATCGCCGCGGTCGGATTGACCCATCCCGTTCCGGTGGTCGGGATGATCACGAGCACCTCGCGGTCGAACGCATCGGTGCGTTCGAGCTCGTCGATCACGACGTCGGCACGCGCCTCGGGGGTGTCGGCGGTCTCGAGTCCCGCGTAGACCCGGATCGGTTCCCGGGCCGGGGCACCGTTGATCGCGGTCAGCTCGGCGGCGTCGAGACCTCGGCCGACGAAGTCGCGCCCCTGGTAGCCGAGGGTGTCCCACGCCGCGAACGACTCGGGGCTCCCGGACTTCTCGGGCACGAGCGGCTGCGTGACTCCCGGCCGGGTCTCGTTGTTGCGGATGCCGAACACCCAGTTCAGTCCCGCGTAGGCGCCCCGGGCCAGCACACCGTCGATGAGCATGAACACCACCAGCACCACCAGCAGCGCACCGAGCGAACGCGCGGCCCCCGGCGGAATGCGCAGACGCCGCACCAGCTGCCACGCGACGATCCCCGCGAGTTCGCGCAGGCCGCGCCAGGTGGCGATCAGGGTGAGCGCGACGGCGGCGGCGAGCACCAGGGTCCGCAGATACCCGCTGGTCGTGGTGCCCTCGGCGTTCATCAGCGCGGCCAGCTGGCGTTGCTGCCGCGACGCGAACACCAGCGCCACCAGCGACGCGAGCACGGCGGCGACCGGGACCGCCACCTTGATCGCCCGCAGCACGGGCAGCGGCGGTGGCCACCACGGCCGCTTCGCCAGCAGCCGGTTGCCGGCCCAGCCGACGGCACATCCCACCCCGTAGCCGATGGCGACGTTGATGCCGCCGATCAGCCCCTGGAACAACCAGTCGCGAGGCAGCAGCGACGGAGTCAGCGACCAGCAGAAGAACAGGGCCGCGAAGGCGATGCCGGTGAAATCCAGGCTCAGCGCCCCCCACACCTGGGCGGTATGGGGGTGGCGGTCACCGAATTCGGTGACCGCGTCGATGATCCGGCCCTGCCGGGCCTCTATCGACGCCAGCCGATCGACCTGGGAACCGACCATCGCTCACCCGAACAACGCCGGAAGTGTGCCCTCGTAGACCTCGCGCAGTTCGGCCGTCGTGACCGAGAACAGACCCTGCACCTCGACGGAGTCGGAGCCCTCGTCGACGACCCCGATCCGCACCCACGGCATGTCGCGCGCCGTGCACATGCCGGTGAAGCGGGTCTCCTCGGTGCGCGGCACCGCCACCAGCACCCGGCCGGCGGACTCGGAGAACAGGGTCACGAACGGGTCCGCGTCCTCCGGCAGCAGGATCCGGCAGCCGGTCTCGCCGGCCAGCGCGGCCTCGACGACCGCCTGCGCGAGACCGCCCTCGGACAGGTCGTGGGCGGCGGAGACCAGGCCGTCGCGCGAGGCGGCGGTGAGGATCTCGGCGAGCAGCCGCTCCCGCTCGAGGTCGACCTTCGGCGGGACGCCACCGAGGTGATCGTGCTCGACCTGCGCCCAGATCGAGCCGTCGAACTCGTCGCGGGTCTCCCCCAGCAGGATGAGCGTCTCGCCCGGCTCGAGGCCGAGGCCGGTGGGGATGCGGCGGTGCACGTCGTCGATCACGCCGAGCACGGCGACGACCGGGGTCGGCAGGATCGGAGTGGCCCCGGTCTGGTTGTAGAAGCTGACGTTGCCGCCGGTGACGGGAATGCCGAGCTGCGCGCACCCGTCGGCGAGACCGCGCACGGCCTGCTGGAACTGCCACATCACGCCCGGATCCTCGGGCGAGCCGAAGTTCAGGCAGTTGGACACGGCCTTCGGGGTGGCACCGGTGACGGCGACGTTGCGGTAGGCCTCGGCGAGGGCGAGCTGCGCGCCGGCGTACGGGTCGAGCTGGGTGTAGCGGCCCGAAGCGTCGGTGGCGAGCGCGATCCCGCGGCCGGTCTGCTCGTCGACGCGGATCACGCCCGCGTCGGCGTGCTCGGCGAGCACCGTGTTGCCGCGGACGTAGCGGTCGTACTGCTCGGTGATCCACTTGCGGCTGCACAGCTGCGGCGAGCCGATCATCTTCAGCAGGGTCGCCTTCAGTTCCTCGGGCGTCTGCGGCCGCTTCAGCCCCGCAGTGGTGTCCGCGACGAGCGAGTCCTGGGACTCCGGGCGCTGCACCGGGCGGTGGTACACCGGGCCCTCGTGCGCGACGGTGCGCGGCGGCACGTCGACGACGGTCTCACCGTGCCAGTCGATGACGAGCCGGTCGCCGTCGGTGACCTCGCCGATCACGGTGGCCAGCACGTCCCACTTCTTGCACACGGCCATGAAGGCGTCGACGTTCTCCGGGGTCACGACGGCGCACATGCGCTCCTGGGACTCGCTCGAGAGCACCTCGGCGGGGGTCATGCCGGTCGCGCGCATCGGAACCCGCTCGAGCGCGACGTGCATGCCGCCGTCGCCGGCGGCGGCCAGCTCGGAGGTCGCGCAGGCGAGGCCGGCGCCGCCGAGGTCCTGGATGCCGACGACGAGCTTCTCGCGGTAGAGGTCGAGGCAGCACTCGATGAGCACCTTCTCGGTGAACGGATCCCCCACCTGCACCGCCGGCAGCTTCTTGCGGGACTTCGAGGGGCCGGCTTCCTGTCCGGAACCGGATTCGTCACCGTCGAAGGTCTCCGACGCCAGGACGGACACGCCGCCGATGCCGTCGAGGCCCGTGCGCGCGCCGAACAGGATGATCTTGTTGCCCGTGCCCGACGCGAACGCCAGGTGCAGGTCCTCCGTGCGCATCGCCCCGGCACACAGCGCATTGACCAGGGGGTTGCCGGCATAGGAGGCGTCGAAGACGGTTTCGCCGCCGACGTTGGGCAGGCCGAGGGAGTTGCCGTACCCACCGATGCCGCGGACCACGCCGTCGACGACGCGCCGGGTGTCGGGCGCGTCCGCGGCGCCGAAGCGCAACTGGTCCATGACCGCGATCGGACGGGCACCCATCGCCATGATGTCGCGGACGATGCCGCCGACACCGGTCGCGGCACCCTGGTACGGCTCGACGTAGGACGGATGGTTGTGGGACTCGACCTTGAAGGTGACCGCCCAGCCGTCGCCGATGTCGACGACGCCGGCGTTCTCACCGATGCCCGCGAGCATCGAGGCCCGCATCTCGTCGGTGGTGGTCTCCCCGAAGTACCGCAGGTGCACCTTGGAGGACTTGTAGGAGCAGTGCTCGGACCACATCACCGAGTACATGGCCAGCTCGGCATCCGTGGGACGACGGCCCAGGATCTCCCGGATGCGGGCGTACTCGTCGTCCTTCAGTCCCAGCTCACGGAAGGGCTGGGCGACTTCGGGGGTTTCGGCGGCGTGGGTGACGGTATCCACCTGCGGTGACACTGGGCGTCGGGTCCCTTCACTCTGGGATCGAAACGGCAGGCCGGGCGCGCGCTGCCGCGGCCAGTCTATCCGGGTGCACGCCCGGCTCCGTCCACCGGTGCGGACCGCTGGGGCGGCCGCACCGCCGTCAAGGCGTCGAGGTCCACGCTCACGCGGTGCCCCGCGACCGGGAGCGTCACCTTGCCCGTGTACTCGCCCTCGTAGCGATACCACCCGTCGTCGAGCACGAACACCCCGAGCGTGGCGGGCTCGACGAGGTCGATCATCCAGTACACGGGGATACGGGCCTCGGCGTACTCGGAGAACTTGGTGACGCGGTCGGTGCGGACGGAGCCCTCGGCCATGACCTCCACCACCAGCCGGACGTCGGTCCCCGTCGCGCGGTCCGGATCGGCATCCACCAGTGCGCGGTCGACGACGATGCCGTCCGGGCAGCGCACCGTCAGCGGGGTCTCGGTGAGCAGCACCTCCACGTCGCCGAGCACGGCGAGTTCCTTCGGCAGCTGGTCGGCGAGCTGGGCGACCAGCCCGAACGCGACGTGCTGGTGCAGGTACCCGGGCCGCGGCGACGCCGACAGGACCCCCTCGCAGACCTCGACGTGGAACTGTTCGTACTCGGGCAGTTCCGCCCATTCGGCGAGGGTCAGCAGATGGTCGGGGAACGACGGGCCGGTCACAGGATCACCACCGTTCGCGGTCGGGCGTGTTGTCCCCTCAGTCTGGCACCGGATGCCGCACCGTGCCGGTCAGTTGGGCGGAGTGAGGAACGCCTCGAGCGCGCGGGCGTACGCGGTGACGTCCTTCGTTCCCATGAGTTCGCGCGCCGAGTGCATCGCGAGCTGCGGGGCCCCGACGTCGACGGTCGTCAGTCCGGTCCGGGAGGCGGTGATGGGGCCGATCGTCGAACCGCACGGCAGGTCGGCGCGATGCACGTAGCGCTGCAACGGCACTCCGGCCTGCTCGCAGGCGAGCGCGAAGGCAGCGGCGCCGGCGGCGTCGGTGGCGTAGCGCAGGTTCTGGTTGACCTTGAGCACGGGGCCGCCGTTCACCGCGATGCGGTGGGCGGGCTCGTGGCGGTCGGGGTAGTTCGGGTGGGTGGCATGAGCCATGTCTCCGGAGGCCACCACCGAGCCGGCCATCGTCCGGAGGAAGTCCTCGCGGCCGCCGCCCCGGGCCAGCACGACCCGTTCGAGCACGGTGGTCAACAGGTCGGAGAACGCCCCGCGGTCGGACATGCTGCCGACCTCCTCGTGGTCGAACAGCGCGAGCACCGGCGCCGGGCCACCGTTCCCGGCGACGTGGCCGACGGCCGCGAGCAGCGCCGCGGTCCCGGCGTAGCAGGTGCCCTGGTTGTCCAGGCGCGGCGCGCTGAGCAGGTCCGCATCCGCCCCGATCAGGGTGGACGGGGCGAGATCGTGGGTCATCAGCTCCCAGCCCAGGATCGCGTCGGCCTCCACCTCGACGGCCTCCGCGAGGAAGGCGAGGAAGGACCGCGGCGCGGTGCCCACTCCCCACACGGCGTTCACGTGGCGCTGCGGATCCAGTTGCACGCCCTTGCGGTCCTCCGACAGGTGGATGGCGAGTTGCGGCACGCGCAGGATCGGCCGATCGACGCGCACGAGGACGTCCTCGGCCCCGGTGCCGGTCCGTACGGTGAGCCGGCCGGAGATGCCGAGATCGCGGTCCAGCCACGAGTTCAGCCAGGCTCCCCCGTACGGTTCGAGGCCGACCAGCTGCCAGCCCGCCGAGGTGAGGTCCGGATGCTGCTTGACCCGCAGGTTGGGGCTGTCGGTGTGCCCGCCCACGATCCGGAACGGGCGGGCGGGGTCGCCGTCGGCGCCTTCGGTGCTCCACGCGATCAGCGAACCGCCCCGCAGCAGGTAGTAGCGGCCGGGCTCGCTCGGCCACACCTCGGTCTCGGTGAGCTGCGTGAAGCCCGCGTCGGCGAGAGCGGCGGCGACGGTTGCGCACACGTGGAACGGCGACGGCGACAGATCCACGAAGTTGCACAGGCCCTGAGCGTCGGCGGCGGTAGTCGTAGGCATGGGTGCATCCTCGCACCGCCCGCACCGCTATACACCGCTAAAAGCACCAAAAGAACTAAAAGGAGCTAAAAATCCAGCTAGGCTGGCCGGGTGCGGAACCCGTTCAGACCGTCGTTCGGGGTGACGCCGCCCCTGCTCGTGGGGCGCGGCGACCTGGTGGAGGACTTCGGCGCCTCGCTCGACGACGGTCCGGGCGCGCCCGGACGCGCCACCCTCTACACCGGTGCACGCGGGGTCGGGAAGACCGTGATGCTCAACCAGGCCGAGGAGCAGGCCCGCCGCCGGGGCTGGCTGGTGATCTCCGAGACCGCCACCCCCGGGCTCGTCGACCGGCTCACCCGCGAGCACCTGCCCCGGCTGCTGCACGAGCATCGCGACCCACCGGCCCGGCGCCGGCTGACCGGCGGGTCCGTCGCCGGGGTCTCGGTGAGCTGGACCGACGTCGCGGAGGGCCGGCCCGAGGCCGGCTTGCGCCGGCAGCTCGAGGAGCTGACCGGCATCCTGGCCGGCCACGGCACCGGGCTGCTGATCAGCGTCGACGAGATGCACCGCCGGCGCAGTGGCGACCTGCGCGAGCTCGGCGCCGTCGTCCAGCACGCGTTCCGGGAGGAGCGGGAGCTGGCGTTCGTCGGCGCCGGCCTCCCGGCCGCGGTGAGCGACCTGCTGAGCGACGACGTCGTCACGTTCCTGCGCCGCGCCGACCGGCACGTCCTCGGCCCCGTGTCCCTCGACGACGTCGCCGAGGCGATCCGCGTCCCCGTCGAGGAGTCGGGACGCTCGATCGCGGACGAGCAGTGCCGCACGGCCGCGGCCGCCACCGGCGGATATCCCTTCCTGATCCAGCTGGTGGGCCACAACGTGTGGCGCCGCCGTCCGGACCGGGAACACATCACCGCCGAGGATGTCGCCGACGGCATCGCGGCCGCCCGCCGGCGGATCGGCTCGCTCGTGCTCGAGCCGAGCCTGGCCGATCTGTCGCAGATCGACCGCAGCTTCCTCGTCGCCATGGCGGTCGACGACGGTCCCAGCCGGATCGGCGACGTCGCACGACGCCTCGGCGTGAACGGCACCTACGCCAGCCAGTACCGGCTCCGGTTGATCAACGCCGAACTCGTCGAACCCGCCGGCTACGGCCGGCTCGAATTCACCATGCCCTACCTGCGCGAGTACCTGCGCGAGCATGCCGCCTCGATGGGCGTGCCGCCCCGAGAAGGGTGAGACGTCAACGCTCTTCCGGAGAACCTCGACGCTCTTCCGACAGACCTCAGGGGGTGCTCGCCACGCAGAACTGGTTGCCGTCCGGGTCGGCGAGCGTCACCCACCGGAACCCGCCCATGTCCTGGCGGTGCACCTCGCTCGCACCCGCCTCGACGAGCCGGCTCACCTCGGCGTCGAGGTCGGGCGCCACCAGGTCCAGGTGGATCCGGTTCTTGCCCGGCGTCGGATCCGGAACCTTCTGGAACCCGAGTTTCTGTGGAGTGCCGGGCATTCCGACGACGAAGAACCAGCCCTCGTTGTCCTGTTCGATCCGGCCGCCGGTCTGTTCGGCCCACCACGTGGCGAGCGGACCGGGGTCGGCGCTGTCGAAGGTGATCATGCCGATGTTCAGTGCCATGGCCGGGACGGTAACGGACGGGGCCGACAACGTTGCGCCGCAACGGCACCGGGTACGCCGTCAGCAGGCGGCGCGAACGAGTTGGGTGATGCGGTCCACCTGCTGATCGGTGGGGGCGACCGCACCGTTGGTGGACAGTTCGGCGACGTTGTCGCGGATCTCCTCGTCGCTCGCACCGTCGTCGATCAACGGACAGGTTTCGGTGACGATCGCCTCGATGGAGGCATCGTCCCTGCCGTCGGCCAGGTTCGGGTATCCCGTCCGGAACGTCGCGACGAACGTCCCCAGCTTCGCCGCGTCGACGGCACGTTCGACGACGCTGGAGGCGACGCTGCCGGCCGGGCGGGTCGTGCTCGCCGGCGCCGACGTCTCGTCGTCGGATCCACAGGAGGTGAGGAGGAAGAGGGCGGCGACCGCCGCCACCACAGCAGTCCGAGTCTTCATGGTTCGAGCGTGACACGCCGGGACGTTCCCGTGCCCCGGAAAGGCGGAATTCGCGGCGGACCGCTGCGCTCGGGCACGTTCCGCCCCGGCGGCCGGACAGCCCCGAGGCCGGACAGCCCCGGGGAAAGATGCGTAATGCTACTCGAGACACGGACCGCGACATGCGGCATAGTGGTGCCCGGCACGGCCGATCGGGGGATTCGGCAGTGCCGGCCGGAGCCGGTTGGGGGCCGCTCCGGACCGGAGAAGAAGGGGCCCCGCCGCCGATCGGGACGGCGACGGGGTCCCTTTCTCGTCATGTTCTCTCGCCACGCCGGACGACGATCGGGTCAGCTCCCGGCTGCGATCTTCGCCGGATCCAGCTCCAACCGGCGCAGCAACTGCGCGTTGAGCGCCACGACGATCGTGGACACCGACATGAGCACCGCGGCGACCGCGGGCGGCAGCACCACCCCGGCGAAGGCCAGCACACCGGCCGCGAGCGGCACCGCGACGATGTTGTACCCGGTGGCCCAGACCAGGTTCTGCCACATCTTGCGGAAACTCGCCTGCGACAGGGCGATCACCGACAGCACGGCACGCGGGTCGTCGGCGGCCAGGACCACCCCGGCCGACTCGACGGCGACGTCGGTGCCCGCGCCGATGGCGATGCCGACGTCGGCGCGGGCCAGGGCCGGCGCGTCGTTGACGCCGTCGCCGACCATCGCGACGCGGTGCCCGCGGGCCTGCAGCTCGGCGACCTTCGCGTCCTTGTGTTCGGGCAGCACGTTCGCGAACACCTCGTCGATACCGAGGTCGGCGGCGACGGCGTCGGCCACCTGGAGCGCGTCCCCGGTGATCATGGCGACCTTCACTCCGCGTGCGTGCAGGGCGTCGATCGCCTGCCGCGACTCCTCGCGCACCGCGTCCTCGAGCGCGACGGCCCCGAGCACAGCACCGTCGCGCACGACGTGCAGCACCGACGCCCCGCGCGCGACCCAGGGTCCGGTCGCGGCCTCGACGTCGGCGGGAACGTGCGCCCCCAGGTCCGCGAGGACGGCCGGACCGCCGACGAACACGGTGGCCCCGTCCACCACGGCTCGCACCCCGCGTCCGGGCAGGGACCGGAAGTCCTTCGCCGGCACCGCGGCCCGGCCTCCGGCGGCCGCAACGACGGCGCGGGCGACGGGGTGCTCGCTGTCGGATTCGACGGCGGCCGCCAGGGCCAGCAGGTCGTCCTCGGTGATGCCGGCGGTGGCGACGACGTCGGTGACGACGTGCCGGCCCTGAGTGAGGGTCCCGGTCTTGTCGAACAGGACGACGTCCACGCCGCGCATCCGCTCGAGCGACAGCCGGTCCTTGACGAGTACGCCGGCGCGGGCAGCGCGCTCGGTCGAGATCGCGATGACGAGCGGAATGGCCAGGCCCAGCGCGTGCGGGCACGCGATGACCAGGACCGTGACGGTACGGACGACGGCCTCGTCGAGGTTGCCGAGCAGCGTCCACACGGCGAAGGTGAGGACACCGGCGAGGGTGGCGAAGTAGAAGAGGAAGGCGGCGGCCCGGTCCGCGAGCGCCTGGGCTCGGGAGGACGAGGCCTGCGCGTCGGCGACCATGCGCTGGATGCCGGCGAGCGCGGTGTCCTCCCCCACCGCGGTGATGCGCACGCGCAGTGCACTGTCGGTGGCGATCGTGCCGGCGACGACGGTGTCGCCGACGGCGCGGGGCACGGCGCGGGACTCACCGGTGATCATCGACTCGTCCACCTCGGCGCGGCCGTCGACGACCGTCCCGTCGGCCGGGACGCGCGCACCGGCCCGCACCAGGGCGACATCGCCGACGGTGAGGTCGCCGAGCGGGACCGGCACCACGCCGTCCGCGGTCACCTTCTCGGCCGTGTCGGGCAGCATCGCGGCCAGGGCGTCGAGCGCGCGCGACGCCGAGCCCAGCGCCCGCATCTCGAGCCAGTGCCCGAGCAGCATGATCACGATCAGCAGCGCCAGTTCCCACCAGAAGTCGAGGTCGAACCCGCCCAGTCCGAGCGTGGTCACCCAGGACGCCGCGAACGCGACGCTGATGGCCATGGCGATGAGCAGCATCATTCCGGGCCGGCGGTCGCGCAGCTCGTTCCACCCGCCGACGAGGAAGGGGCTGCCGCCGTAGACGAAGACGACCGTGCCCAGGACGGGCGAGACCCATCCGGCCCACGCGGCGTCGGGCAGCGGGTAGCCGAGCAGGTCGGCGAACATGGCGCTGAAGACCACGATCGGAACCGCGAGGACCAGGCTCACCCAGAATCTGCGCCGGAAGATCTCACCGTGCGGCCCGTGACCGGCGTGCCGGTCCCGGCTGCGCCCGGTGTCGTTCCCTCCGGGTGGCGCGGTGTGGGCCCCGTGTCCGTGGTGTGCGAGCTGTGTCATGGCTTTCGCCTCGATCCGTTTCCGTTTCCGTGGACCCTTCCATTGATACCCCCAGGGGGTATCAATGGAAGGATTGGGGCGGTCACGATTCGGTCACGGCGGTGGAACTACTGCTCGAGCATGGCGCGCATCTCGTCGATCTCCGCCTGCTGTGTCGCGATGATCGACTCGGCGAGTTGCCGCGCCTCCGGGTTCACTCCCTCGGCCAGCTCGGTCTGCGACATCTCGATCGCACCCTCGTGATGGGCGATCATCATGGTCAGCCACATGCGGTCGAAGTCCATGCCGCGGGCCCCCATCATGGAATCCCACTCGTCGTCGGACATCATTCCCGGCATGCCGCCGGGCATCCCCATGCCGCCGTGCCCCATCCCGTCCTCGTCCGGTGCCTCCTGCCCCCACTCCGCGAGCAGCGACTCCATCTGCTCCATCTCGGGTTCCTGGGCGGCCTCGATGCGGGCGGCGAGGTCGATCAGTTGCGGATCCTCGCTGCGCTCGGGCACGGCCTGGGCCATCTGCACGGCCTGCGCGTGATGGGGGTACATCTCCTGCAGGAACTCGACGTCCGCGTCGGCGAACTGCGCCTGCGCGGCCGGAGCCGAGGTCTGGGACGTGCCCGGGGCCGACGTCCCTGCCTGTTGCTGCGGCTCGTCGCTGCCACACGCCGCGATCACCACAGCCAGCGGCACCGCTGCCGCCGCCGCTACTACTCTCTTGTTCCACAACATGATTCGAACGTACTCGTCGCATCGGCCGGGTCCGGTGCCGCAGGCCCTGGCCCGGCCGGTCCTTCATCGAAACTTCATCGTCCGCAGGGCCCGCCCACATGCGGCGGCGCGCACACTCGTCACAGGAGGTGCGCGATGATGGGTTGGTACGGCGGCGCGGGCTGGGCCGCGGCCCTCGCGATGGGTGTGTTCTGGCTGTTGCTCGCCGGGGTGGTGGTGTGGGCGGTGATCCGGGCCGCGGCACCACCGGATTCCGGCGACGATGCCCGCCGGATCCTGGATCGGCGGCTCGCCTCCGGCGAGATCGACCTCGAGACCTACCGGACCCTGCGCGACGAACTGGACGCGCGGTCTCCGCGACGGATGCGGCGATGACCCGCATGCCCGGCACGCGAGGCACCCCCTCGGTCGCCGGGCAGAGCCATCCGGTTGCGCACCCGCCCCGCGACGAGGAACGGGCGGCCGTGAGCGCTGGGTACCCTGGCCGCGTGCACACCCCCGGCCCGCGCATCCTCGTAGTCGACGACGAAGCAGCCCTGGCGAAGGTGGTGGCCAGCTATCTCGAACGGGAGGGCTTCGAGGTCGCACTCGCCCACGACGGGCCGACGGCCGTCGCGCTCGCCCGGCGAACGGATCCGGTGCTCGTCGTGCTCGACCTGATGCTCCCGGGTTTCGACGGGATCGAGGTGTGCCGGCAACTGCGGACGTTCTCCGACGCGTACGTGCTCATGCTCACCGCCCGGGGCGACGAGGTGGACAAGGTCATCGGCCTGTCGGTGGGAGCCGACGACTACGTCGTGAAGCCTTTCGGGCCGAGGGAACTCGTCGCCCGGGTACGGGCGATGCTGCGCCGGCCCCGCAGCGGCACCGCGTCGGAGGCACCGCGCCGCATCGGCGGGCTCGTCGTCGATCCGGTGTCGCGCACCGTCTCGGTCGACGACGCACCCGTCGCGCTGACACGCACGGAATTCGATGTGCTGCTGGCACTTTCGGATCGACCGTCGGCGGCGCTGTCACGGCGGCAGATCATCGACGAGGTGTGGGGGCCGAACTGGTTCGGCGACGAGCACATCGTCGACGTCCACATCCGTGCGCTGCGCCGCAAGCTCGGCGACGACGCCGCCGCCCCCCGCTTCGTCCGTACGGTGCGCGGAGTCGGGTACGCGATGGAGGCCACGGGGTGAACCGGCTGGGACTGCGGGGGCGGCTGCTGATCGCGCAGTTGCTCGTGCTGCTCGTCGGGGCGGCGACACTCACCGTGGTCGCGACGCTGGTGGCCGCCCCGCTGTTCCACTACCACCTGGCCCACGCGGGTGTGGAGAACGCGCAGGTGCGCCTGCACACCGAGGAGGCGTTCGCGCAGGCCGGGGCGGTCGCGCTCGCCGCCGGGGCGGCCGTCGCGCTCGGGGCCGCCGCGATCACGTCCGTCGTCCTGATGCGCCGCATCACCGCGCCGGTGAGCCGGCTGGTCGAGGCCACGGGCCATGTCGCCCGCGGCCGCTACGACGTGCCGATCACCCGGTCCGGCGACGCGGACTTCGCCCGGCTCGAGAACGCCTTCGCCGACATGGCAGGCCGTCTCTACACCACCGAACTCTCCCGACGCCGGCTCCTCGACGATCTCGCTCACGAACTGCGCACCCCCGTCGCGACGCTCGAGGCCTACCTCGAAGGCATCGAAGACGACGTACTGCCCGCCGACGCCACCTCGTGGCAGGTGATGCACGATCAGCTCGACCGATTGCGGCGTCTCGTGTCGGACCTGTCCGACCTCTCCGCCGCGGACGAGCACGCGCTCGACCTGCACCCCGAGGAGGGCGACCTCGCCGCGACGGTGGCGGCGTCGGTGTCGGCCGCGACCCCGCGGTTCGCCGACAAGCAGGTGGGACTCGAGGCGGAACCGCCCGAGGTGCTGCCGCCGGTCCGGTTCGATCCGCAGCGGGTCGCACAGATCCTGACGAACCTGCTCGAGAACGCCCTACGGCACACGCCGGCCGGGGGCCGGGTGGTCGTCACGTGCGAGCGCACGGACCGGGCGACCGTCCTGGTGCGGGTGCGCGACACGGGCGACGGCATACCCGCGGATCAGCTCGACGCGGTGTTCGAGCGGTTCCACCGGGTCGATCCGGCCCGCAGCCCCGGCGGCAGCGGCCTGGGCCTGACCATTGCGCGCAGCCTCGCCCGCGCCCACGGCGGCGACCTCACGGCCGCGAGCGACGGGCCCGGGCGGGGCGCCCGCTTCGACCTGACCCTGCCTACGAACGGGTGTCAGGCGGAGACGACCGCGTCGAGAACGCTGTAGAACATGCCGAGCCCGTCGTCGCTGGGGCCCGTGAGTGCTTCGGTGGCGTGCTCGGGGTGCGGCATCAGACCGACGACGCGTCCGTTCGCCGACGAGATGCCCGCGATGCCGCGCTGGGAGCCGTTCGGGTTGTCGCCGGCGTAGCGGAACACCACGCGGCCCTCGCCCTCCAGTTCGTCCAGCACCTTCTCCGAAGCCTGGAACCGGCCCTCACCCGACTTGAGGGGCACCAGGATCTCGGCACCGGCCTCGTAACGGGTGGTCCACGCGGTGTCGTTCGACTCCACCTTCAGCCACTGATCGCGGCAGATGAAGTGCAGGCCCTCGTTGCGGGTGAGGGCACCCGGCAGCAGACCGGCCTCGCACAGCACCTGGAAGCCGTTGCAGATGCCGAGCACCGGCATACCGCCCCGAGCGGCCTCGACGACCTTGCCCATGACGGGGGCGAAGCGCGCGATGGCGCCGCAGCGCAGGTAGTCGCCGTAGGAGAAGCCACCGGGCACGATCACCGCGTCGACTCCCCTCAGGTCGGCGTCGCCGTGCCAGAGGCTGACGGCCTCACCGCCGGCGAGTTCGACGGCGCGGGCCGCATCGATGTCGTCGAGCGTGCCCGGGAAGGTGATGACCCCGACGCGTGCACTCATGCGTCACCGTCGATCCGGCGCACGGTCCAGTCCTCGATGACCGTGTTGGCCAGCAGCGCCTCGGCGATCTTCTCGACCTCGGCGTCGCCGACGCTGCCGTCGACCTCGAGCTCGAAGCGCTTTCCCTGACGGACGTCGGACACGCCCGCGAAGCCCAGTCGCGACAGCGCCCCGACAATGGCCTGGCCCTGCGGATCGAGAATCTCGGCCTTGGGCATGACTTCGACGACGACACGAGCCACGTGCTGCTCCTCGGTAGTAGTGCTGGCGCCCGGGGACGGACACCGGACGCCCCGCAGTTTACCGGCCGACCCCGGGTGACCCGGAATCGGCAGGGCCGCACGCGGGCAGGTCCGTCACGGCTGCGGAGGCGGCTGCTCGGTGAGCGACGCCGTGAAGTTCTCGACGATCTCGGCCGCGAGCGTACGGACCTTCACGTTCGTCGCCTGGGACATCGCCGACAGCTGCGCGAATGCGGTGTCCGCGTCGACCCGGTGCGCTGCCATGAGCAGGCCGACGGCGCGGCTCGTGACACTCCGGGTATCCAAAGCGATCCGGAGCGAGGCGGCCTCGTGCGCACTCGCGGCGAGCAGCTCCTCCCGTAGCCGCGACATCTCCAGGTGCACCCGGACCCGCGCCGTGAGCTCGCTGGGATGGAACGGCTTGACGACGTAGTCGTCGGCACCGGCTCGCAGTCCCTCGACGGCGGACTCCGATCCGGCCCGGGCCGTGAGCAGGATCACCGGAAGCCGCGCCAGCCGTTCGTCGTCGCGCACGTCCTGCAGGAGCGACAACCCGCTCCGCCCCGGCAGCATGACGTCGGTGAGGAGCAGGTCGGGAAGCTCGGCCCGGATCCGCTCGAGCGCGGACTCGGCGTCGGCCGTGGCGTCGACGTGCCAGCCCTGGGCCGTGAGCAGACCGAGAAGGTGGTCACGCATGTCCGCGTTGTCCTCGACGAGGAGGATGCACGGTTGTCCCTCGCGCGGGCCGGCTGCGGGCACCGCGACGGGCCGCCACGCCTCGACCTCTCCCAGGTACGCCGCGCCCGCCGAAGCCACGACGTCGTCCGCGGCGCCGGGCGCCGGCTGGGAGCTCGGCACCGCGGGCACCGTCACCGTGAACACCGTCCCGTGCGGGGCGACGTCGTCGACGGACACCGAACCACCCAGGGCGGCGACGAACTGCGCGACGAGGGACAGTCCGATGCCCGACCCCTCGCGGCTGCGGCCGGACCGGTCGCCGATCTGGTAGAAGCGGTCGAAGATCTTGCCGCGCTCGGCCTCCGCGATGCCCGTGCCCGTGTCTGCGACGCGCAGCACCAGGTTCGCCCCGTCACCCCGCAGGGTCACCGAGACCGATCCCGCCTGGGTGAACTTGATCGCGTTGGACAACAGGTTCAGCACGATGTGTGTCCACATCGTGCGGTCGATGGCCACGTACCGGCTCGGCACATCGTCGACGTCGACCTCGAGGGCGAGCCCCGCAAGGTCCGCCGCGTCCCGGAACAGCTCGGCTCCGTCGCGCGTCACCGCGACGATGTCGGTGGGCTCGCTGTGCGCGGCGAGCCGGCCGGCGTCGCCCCGGGCGACGTCGAGGAGCATGTCGACGAGCCGCTGCAGACGCAGTGCGGCCCGCCGCGCCGCGGCCACGGCGGCGACCTGGGCGGGAGGCAACGCGGCGGTGTGCTCGTCGAGCAGGGTCTGCAGCGGGCCGAGGAGCAGGGTCAGCGGGGTGCGGAACTCGTGGCTGACGTTCTCGAAGAACCGGCTCTTGGCGGCGTCGAGCTCGGCGAGCTCGGCCGCTCGCCGGCGTTCGGCCTCGTAGGCCTGCGCATCGGACAGCGCCGTGGACACGCGGACCGCGACCATGTCCAGGAACACCCGGTACTGCTCGTCGAGCTCGCGGAACCGGCTCGTTCCGAGGACGAGTGCACCGGCCGGGCCGCCCCCGGAGACCGGGAGGGGCAGGACCACCGCGGTGTCGCGGTCGGGACCGAGGTCCGCGACGGCCTCGGCCTTGCCGGACCCGGCCACCCGTGCGATCACTTCCGACAGGTCCGACACGACGCCGGGGGCGGCGCCGAACTCGGCCACCGTCACCATCACCCCCTCGCAGCACAGGTGGGCACTGCCGAACGGCAGATCGTCCTCGTGACCGCCGAGCAGACCGAGCGCGGCCCGGCAGGCGTCGTGGGCGGTGGCCGTCTCCGTCATCGCGAGCTGGCCGAGTTCCCGCAGGACGGCGGCCCGGCGCTCGGCGAGCACCTGCTCGGTGACGTCTGTGGTGGCGACGAAGATCCCGGCGACGGCGCCGTCGGCGGCGCGGACCGGGCTGTAGGAATACGTCCAGTAGGTCTCCTCGAGGTATCCGAAACGACGGATCGACAGTTCCATCCGCTCCGAGAGGGTCGACCGGCCGCGCCGAGCCTGTGCGAACAGCGGGTCGAGGGAGTCCCACACCTCGGCCCAGCACTCGGCGACCGGTTGGGCAACCGCCGTGGGGAACTTCTCGCCGAGGAGGGGCCGGAAGGCGTCGTTGAAGATTTGAACGAGGTCCGGCCCCCAGCACAGCAGCATGGGTACCCGGGACGGGACGACGGTCCGCACGGCCGCAGTCAGTTCGGGTGGCCAGGTGTCGATCGGCCCCAGCTGGGTCGCCGCCCAGTCGGCATCGCGGTGGGCGGTCGCGGTCGGATCCGGCCCCGGGAACAGGGTGCGGGCCGAAGTTGCGTCGTCCACCTCGTTGCCTCACATGTTGCCGTCGGTCCTGTCGGAGCTTCTCAGGATAAGCGGGCCGGCCCGCCGCTTCCGGGCCTTGTCCCACCCGGGCCGCACGCGACATTCCTGAAGATTCGATGAAGAGGACGTCCCGCCCTGGCGGTTCATACCCCTAGGGGGTATAAATGGGGTGCACCCACGCAGAGGAGAATCGCGATGACCCGGCTCCTGCCCCTGACCGACACGGCCAGCGGCTGCCGCTGCGGCAGCCACCCCACCGAACCGACCGGACCGAGCAGTGAGGACCCCCGAATGAACACCCAGGCCTTCCCCGTCGTCGGCATGACCTGCGGCCACTGCGCCGGAGCCGTCACCGAGGAACTGCGCGCCCTGCCCGGTGTCGAAGACGTCCACGTCGAGCTCGTCGCGGGCGGTGTCTCCACCGTCACCGTGACCAGCGTCGACGGCCTCGACGCCGGCGCCGTCGCCACCGCCCTGGACGAGGCCGGCGACTACCGCCTCGCCCCGCAGTGACCCGTCGACTCGAGAAGGGACCCGCTCATGACCACGGGTGAAATGGTGCACGAGGTAGAACTCTCGATCGGCGGCATGACCTGCGCTTCCTGCGCGGCGCGCATCGAGAAGAAGCTCAATCGCATGGACGGGGTGACCGCCAGCGTGAACTATGCGACCGAGAAGGCCAAGGTCGCCTACGCGGAGGGGGTCGCCCCCGACGACCTCGTCGCAACCGTCGAGGCGACCGGCTACACCGCCGCCCTCCCCGCCCCGGCGCGGGACGAGGAGACCACCGAGGCCGCCCCCGAACCCGACGAGGCGGCGGCCTGGCGGCAGCGCCTGACCGTCTCCGCGGTCCTCACCGTGCCGGTGGTGCTGCTGTCGATGATTCCGGCACTGCAGTTCGACAACTGGCAGTGGCTCACGCTGACTCTCGCCTCCCCCGTCGTGGTGTGGGGGGCGCTGCCCTTCCACCGCGCAGCCTGGACCAATGCCCGGCACGGCGCCGCCACGATGGACACCCTCATCTCCGTCGGCGTCACGGCCGCGTACCTCTGGTCGCTGTGGGCACTGTTCTTCACGCACGCCGGCATGACCGGCATGCGCATGTCGTTCGATCTGCTGCCCACGGGCAGCTCCGAGCCGCACATCTACCTCGAGGTCGCCGCCGCGGTCACCACCTTCATCCTGGCGGGACGCTACTTCGAGGCCCGCGCCAAGCGGCAGTCGGGCGCGGCGCTGCGGGCACTGCTCGACATGGGCGCCAAGGATGTCGCCGTGCTCCGCGACGGTGACCTCGAAACCCGGATCCCGATCGGCCGACTCGCCGTCGGCGACCGGTTCGTCGTGCGGCCCGGCGAGAAGATCGCCACCGACGGCGTCGTCGTCTCGGGCACGTCGGCAGTCGACGCATCGATGCTCACCGGCGAACCCGTGCCGGTCGAGGTCGGGCCCGGCGACCAGGTCGTCGGTGCCACCGTCAACGCCGGAGGCCGCCTCGTCGTCCGCGCGACCCGCGTCGGCGCCGACACCCAGCTCGCCCAGATGGCACGCCTGGTGACGGAGGCGCAGAACGGCAAGGCCGAGGTGCAGCGGCTCGCCGACCGGGTGTCGGCGGTGTTCGTCCCGATCGTCATCGGACTGGCGCTGCTCACCCTCGCGGCATGGCTGCTCACCGGCAACTCGGTGACAGCGGCGTTCACCGCAGCGGTCGCGGTGCTGATCATCGCGTGCCCCTGCGCGCTGGGTCTCGCGACCCCGACCGCACTGCTCGTCGGCACCGGTCGCGGCGCCCAGCTCGGCATCCTCATAAAGGGACCGCAGATCCTCGAATCGACCCGCCGCGTCGACACCGTCGTGCTCGACAAGACGGGCACCGTCACCACCGGCCGCATGTCGGTCGCGGCCGTGCACACCGCCGACGGTGAGGACGACAGCGAGGCGCTGCGCCTGGCCGGGGCGCTCGAGCACGCTTCCGAGCACCCCATCGCGCGCGCCGTCGCCGAGCGGGCCGCGGCCACCGGCGCTCTCCTACCCGTGGAGAGCTTCGAAAACCACGGTGGGCGGGGCGTTTCCGGTGTCGTCGACGGTCACGCCGTGCTCGCGGGCCGACTGTCGTGGCTGCGTGACGAGTGGTCGCTGACCGCCCCCGAATCGCTGCGGCGCAGCGCCGACGAGGCCGAGGCCGAGGGCCGCACACCGGTGTGGATCGCCTGGGACGGACGCATCCGGGCCCTCGTCGTCGTCTCCGACACGATCAAGGACACCTCCGCCGCGGCGATCGCGGAGCTGCGCGAACTCGGTCTGCGTCCCGTACTGCTCACCGGCGACAACCGCAGTGCCGCCGAGACCGTCGCAGCGCAGGTCGGCATCGACGAGGTGATCGCCGAGGTCCTGCCCGCCGACAAGGTCGACGTGGTTGCGAGGCTGCAGAACGAGGGCCGGGTCGTCGCCATGATCGGCGACGGCGTCAACGACGCGGCCGCCCTCGCCCAGGCCGACCTCGGGCTCGCGATGGGCACCGGCACCGACGTCGCGATCGAGGCCTCCGACCTGACCCTCGTGCGCGGCGACCTGCGGGCCGCGCCCGACGCGATCCGGCTCGCCCGCGCGACGCTGCGCACCATCAAGGGCAACCTGTTCTGGGCGTTCGCCTACAACGTCGCGGCCCTCCCGCTCGCGGCGCTCGGGCTGCTCAACCCGCTGATCGCGGGGGCGGCGATGGCGTTCAGTTCGGTGTTCGTGGTGAGCAACAGCCTGCGGCTGCGGCGGTTCAGCCCGCGCTGAGCCGGCCCGGGCGAGGCCGACGCGGTGCTGCCGGGAGTCATCGATTCCCCGGCGGTGCCGCGTCGCGCTGTGTCACGCTCGACGCATGCAGTCCGAGCCGGACCCGCTGCTGCTCACGGTGCGCAACCTCGCCCGCTTCCACCGCGAGCACGAGAAGTTCTATTCCGAATCGCCCTATCACGACGTGATCCGGCTCCAGCGCAGCTCCCGTGCCCTGAAGGCCCTCGCCGAGCGGTGGTCGGTGGTCGCACCGGCCGACGACACGTCGCCGAGCCCGTTCGCCGGGGCACCCGACCTCAACGACGACCGCGCCACCGAGACGCTCGGCATCCTGTTCATGGAGGGCGGCGGCGAACCGGCGGAGATCACCCGGCTGAAGACCGACCTGCGCGCACTCGCCGAGGCGAGCCGGACGACCGGGCAGTGGCTCGCGTCCGCCATGGCGACGGCCTGGGACATGCTCGAGGCACTGCTCACATACCCGGAGCTGGCGGACCTGCTCGCCGAACGGCACCGGATCGTCTCCCACGACTGGCAGTGCGCGTCGACGACCGAACTCGTCGCCCGCCACCTCGACCGGGCGGTCGCGATCCTCGAGCGGGTGGACTTCGCTCCCACCGCACTGCGGGCGGACCTCGCCGCCGACCGTATTGCCCCGCGCTACCTCTTCTCGGCCGCGGAGATGCTCGACCACGCCTCGGATCTCGCCGCCCACAGCGCCGTGCTCACACACGAGAACGAGCGTCGCTGGCGGATCTTCCACGAGCGTGTCGAGCAGCTCGTCGCCGGCACCGACCGGTAGGGGCACTCGGCGGTCGGCACCCGGAAACGGGGGCGGGCGGCCGAATGTCACATCGCGTCGATCTGACCGAACCGATGTGACATTCGGCCACGGGCGGCGGGACGCACCGTCGTCCGGATCCGGCCGGGGCGTCACCCGATCCAGCACGCCAGCTCGTCGGACCGCGGGTTCACCACCACCGGATCGCCCTCGCCCCCGAACACCCGGACCGGTCGCGAGGCACCGACCGGTGCCCACCCGGGATCTCCGGTGGTCGCGAATTGCACCCAGGCGCGGTGCATCTCGTCGGCGAGCGACTGCGGGGGCCGGTCTCCGGTGAGCCGGTGGGCGACGTCGAGACGGTCGAAGACGAACGCGATCTCGAGCGCATGGCACGCCCGCAGATCCTGGACCGGGCTCGGCCACGCGAACTCGTACAACCGGGCCGTTCCACCGCCGCGGACGATCGCGTCCGCGAGGGCGACGGTGCCCGACCGGAACGCGTAGTCGGTGAGGATCGCGGCGAGCACGTCCCCGGGACTGGCCCCGGGACGGTGACCGGCGTACAGATCGGCGATCGCGGGATCGATCCCGTACCGGTGCAGGACGAACGGAAGGGTGTCACCGGTGATCACCGCGGCGATGCCGGTCGGCACCAGGAAGAACCGGAACTCGTCGGTGGTCGTTCCGGCCAGCACCGGCACATCCGTGCCTGCCCCCGCGGCGAGCGCGTCGATCGGCAGCGACGGAAGCACCTCACCGTCGATCGTGGGGAACAGGCTCATCACCCCCAGTCCGCGCTGCACCACCGACTCACCCCACCGGGCCGGATCCGGATTCTGTGCCAGTTCGAGACCGAGATCGTCCTGCGCGGACTGCAGGCGGCCGGGGTCGAGGGCACCGAATGCCGCGGCGGTGGCCGGCACCCCCAGGTTGCCGGCGAGGACGGCCGTCACCCGGCGCGCGTCCTCGACGTCCGCGGCCGCGGTGGCATTGCCGCTCTGCACGACGGCGCGGTGGAACAGGCCCGTCGCGGCGGGCGAGGCGAGCAACGCGGCCACGCTCATGCCGCCGGCCGACTCGCCGAACACCGTCACGTTGCCGGGGTCGCCGCCGAACGCCCGGATGTTGTCCTGCACCCAGCGCAGCGCGGCGATCTGGTCGAGCAGGCCTCGGTTGTCCGGCGCGCCGTCGAGCGAAAGGAACCCGGGGACTCCGAGCCGGTAGTTGACCGACACCAGCACCACCCCGTCGCGCGCGAAGGCACGCCCGTCGTAGCTCTCGATCCGGTTCGAGCCGCGGGTGAATGCGCCGCCGTGGATCCACACCATCACCGGCAGTGCCGAGGCACCCGGGTCCGGGGTCCACACCGACAGGTTCAGGCATTCGTCGCCGGGCTCGATGACGTTGCCGAGCAACGCGGCCGCGGGCGCGGCGTACGGCGACTGCGGACAGGTGGGGCCGGGTACGGTGGCGTCACGCGCCCCCTCCCACCGGGGTACCGGTGCCGGAGCGGCGAACCTCGCCGGTCCCACCGGGGCCGCCGCGTACGGGATGCCCAGAAACGCCCACACCCCGTCGACGACCGTCCCCCGGACCGCGCCCGCTCCGGTCTGCACCGTATCCGTCATGTCCCGTTCCTCTCCTCGCGGCTCCTCACAACGCCACCCACCCGAGCGAATGTATCGCTGATCTCCGCAGGAAAGGCCCGTTCGCTCGGTCCGACGGCTCCTATGCTGAGTGGGACGGTCATCGACTTTCCGCCCAGCCGAGGAGGCGCGGCATGCGAGCACTGGTGGTGTACGAATCGATGTTCGGGAACACCCGTCACGTGGCGGAAGCCGTCGCGCGCGGGCTGGGATCCGCGGTACGCACGGTTCCCGTCACCCAGGCACACGAGGAGAACCTGTCCGACTACGACCTCGTGGTGGTCGGCGGCCCCACACATGCGCACGGCATGAGCCGCGAGTCGACGCGCCACGGCGCGGCCGAGCAGGCCGAGAAACCCGACAGCGGACTGACGCTCGAACCCGACGCCGAGAGCGAGGGCGTCCGCGAGTGGCTCGATTCGCTGCCGTCCGGCGGCGGCAGGGCCGCAGCGTTCGACACACGCATCGACCTGGCGGCCGTGCTCACCGGCCGCGCGGGCAAGGGCATCGCCAAGAAGCTGCGCAAGCACGGGTTCGAGCTCGTCGCCGATCCGGAGAGCTTCCTCGTCGACAAGCAGTCGGCACTCGAGCCCGGCGAGGAGGAACGCGCCGAGCAGTGGGGCCGGTCGCTCGCACAGCAGGCGGCGAGCGGATCCGAAGAAGTGCGCTGACCCGCCCGTGGGCCGAGCGGATGTCCCGCTCGTCTCCGTGGGCCGACACGACGATACCTCCGCTCGGCGCACAGCCGCGCCCGACGGTCCATACTCGGGTCTATGCGACTGACCCACTTCGGACATTCCTGCCTGCTCGTGGAACACCTCGGCGCGACGATCCTGTTCGACCCGGGCAACTTCTCGCACGGCTTCGAGGGCATCACGGGGCTCGACGCCATCCTGGTCACCCATCAGCACCCGGACCACGCCGACCCGGCGCGGCTGCCGGCGCTGGTGGAGGCCAACCCGGGGGCCGCCCTGTACGCGGACCCGCAAACCGCCGCTCAGCTGGGCGGCGGCTGGCAGGCCGTGCACCCGGGCGACGCATTCACCGTCGGCGACGTGCGGGTGCGCGGCACGGGCGGCCGGCACGCCGTCATCCACCCGGAACTGCCGGTCATCGACAACACCGCCTACCTGCTCGGTGACGACGAGAACCCGGCGCGTCTGCTGCATCCGGGCGACTCGCTGTACATCCCGCACGAGAGGGTCGACGTGCTCGCGCTGCCCGCCGCGGCGCCGTGGTTGAAGATCTGGGAGTCGGTGGACTACCTGCGCGCGGTCAACCCGCGGGTGGCCGTCCCGATTCACCAAGGCATCCTCGCAGACCAGGCCACCGGCATCTTCTACGGCCGTTACTCCGAGATGGCCCCGGAGGGCACCGAGTTCCGGGTCCTGCCCGCCGAGGACTCGGTCGAGGCGTAGCCGCCGGTGCGTCCTTTGGGCTGCGGTAGCCGCCCAAAGGACGCACCGGCCGCGTCAGCGGCCGGCGGCGCGGCCGGCGGCGCGGCCGGAGAAGATGCAGCCGCCGAGGAAGGTGCCCTCGAGCGAGCGGTAGCCGTGTACCCCGCCGCCGCCGAACCCGGCGACCTCCCCCGCCGCGAACAAGCCCTCGAACACCGAGCCGCCGGTCGTCAGTACCCGGCCCGACAGGTCGGTCTCGAGCCCGCCCAACGTCTTGCGGGTGAGCAGGTGCAGCTTGACCGCGATCAGCGGACCGGCCTTCGGGTCGAGCAACCGGTGCGGGGCGGCGATGCGGGTGATCCGGTCCGGCACGTAGGCGCGGGCCGCGCGCATCGCCGCGACCTGCAGATCCTTGGTGTACTTGTTCGCGATCTCGCGGTCCCGGGCCTCGACGACCTGCCTGACCGCCGCATAGTCCAGGGGCGCGTCCGGGGTGATCTCGTTCATCCCTGCCACCAGGTCGGCGAGGGTGTCGCGGACGACGAAGTCGACGCCGCGCTGCTTGAACGCCTCCACCGGTGCCGGCGCGCCGGGCTTGACCCGCTGCAGCACCTTGCGGATGTCGCGGCCGGTCAGGTCCGGATTCTGTTCCTGGCCGGAGAGCGCGAACTCCTTCTCGATGATCTTCTGGTCGAGCACGAACCACGTGTGGTCGTGCCCGCTGCGCACGATGTGCTCGAGGGTGCCGAGGGTGTCGAAGCCCGGAAACAGCGGGACCGGCAGTCGCTTTCCGGTCGCGTCGAGCCACAGCGACGACGGGCCGGGCAGGATGCGGATGCCGTGGTTGGGCCAGACGGGGTCGTAGTTCGTGATGCCCTCGGTGTAGTGCCACATCCGGTCGCGGTTGACGATGCGCCCGCCGGCGCGCTCGGTGATCTCGAGCATCCGCCCGTCGACGTGTGCCGGCACGCCGGTGAGCATGTGCTTCGGCGGGTCTCCCAGCCGCTTCGGCCAGTTCTTCTTCACCAGGTCGTAGTTGCCGCCGATGCCACCCGAGGTGACGATCACCGCGCCGGCCGAGAATTCGAACTCGCCGGTCGCCACGCGCGACGACGCCACACCCCGCGCCGCCGACGACGGTTCGAGCACGGTTCCGCGCACCCCGGTGACGGCGCCGCCGGTGACGACGAGGTCGTCGACGCGGTGCCGGTTCCGCAGGATCACCCGGCCACGGTCGACGCCGTCGAGCACCGTGCGGGCGAAGATCTCGACGAGTCGCGGTCCGGTTCCCCACGTGATGTGGAACCGGGGCACCGAGTTGCCGTGACCGCCGGCGTCGTAGCCGCCGCGTTCGGCCCAGCCGACCATGGGAAACAGCTTCAGCCCGCGTTCCTTCAGCCACGCGTGCTTCTCGCCGGCCGCGAACTCGACGTAGGCCTGCGCCCAGCGGCGCGGCCAGTAGTCCTCGTCCTCCCGGTCGAACGCGGCACTGCCCATCCAGTCCTGCAGGGCCAGGTCGTACGAGTCGCGGATGCCGAGCCGGCGCTGTTCGGGGGAGTCCACGAAGAACAGCCCGCCGAACGACCAGAAGGCCTGTCCCCCGAGGTTGTGCGAGTTCTCCTGGTCGACCAGCACGACGGTGCGCCCGGCGTCGAGGAGTTCGGCTGTGGCGACGAGCCCGGCCAGACCGGCGCCCACCACGATCACGTCTGCGTCCATGCCCGCCAACCTACTGCAGGGTAGGTTCGCGTGGGCGGATCTCCGGGGTCAGGCCGCGCCGAGTGTGCGTGCGCGCGGCGGCCAGCGGTAGACCGAGGGCTGCGCCTCGAGGTGCAGGGCGAGGTCGACCGCGTCGAGCATCGCCTGCCGCGGTCCGGGACGGTCGAGCTGCTTGCCGGAGATGGACAGCCGCAGCAGCCCCCCGCGACGGGCGACCCGGCCGGCGCCGATCACCATCGCCCGGCACCACCACGGTTCGGCCTTGGCGCCCTCCCCGATGCCGAACACCCGCGCGTGGGTGACGGTGTCGCGGTGAAGGTCGTGGATCCCGGCGACGCCGGCCATCAGCCGGAACCCGGTGGCGGGCAGCGCCGCGACGGCCCCCGGCGAGGCGAGCCAGCGCGGCGGTGCGAACAACCGGGTCCGCAGTCCCGTCTCCTCGAGCACCCGGTCGGCGGCGAGCAGCCGCAGCCGCGCCTCGTGTTCGGGCAGGACCGCGAACTCGGCGCGCCGCCGCTTCGTCGCGGCCTGGTCGTAGCCGTGCAGCACGATGGCGTCGCCGCCCTCGCGACGCTCGAGCAGCCACTCCTGGGTGTGCGGGTCGCGTGCGAGCCGGTAGTGGTCCTTCATGCGCGGCGCGACCAGCAGCGACAGCGGCACGCCGCGAGCGTCCATCTCCCGGGCGAAGGCGTCCACCGCCGGGCGGGTCTCGTCCCTGATGCCCGACACCGACACGATCAGCTGGCCGCTCATGGGCTCCACGGTGCCAGGGCCGGGTGAACGTCAGGCGTCGCGCACCTGAAGGGTTTCGGCATGCACGGCGTCGGCGAGGGGCCGGCCGGTCCGCCATCCGAACCGCTCGAGGTCGGGCACGTCCTGCAATCGGGTCACGGGACCGACGCACAGCCACGCGATCGGCCGCACCGGGGGCCGGGCTCCGACGAAGTCGGCGAGGAACGCCTCGTCGTAGAACGACACCCAGCCGACGCCGAGTCCTTCGACGGTTGCCGCGAGCCACAGGTTCTGGATCGACAGCACCGCCGAGAACACGCCCACGTCGTCGACCGTGTGCCGGCCGAGGATGTGCCGCCCTCCGCGCGACGGGTCGTAGGTGACCACGATCCCGGTGCCCGACTCGACGATGCCTTCGACCTTGATGGGATCGAACGTGCGCCGCCGGTCCTCCGGCAGCGAGTCCGCGAACGCGCGACGGCATCCGGCGACGTGGTCGGCGAACTCGGCGAGCCGCTGCGGGTCGCGGACCACGACGAAGTCCCACGGCTGGGTGTTGCCGACGCTGGGTGCCGCGTGCGCCGCCCCCAGCACCCGCCACAGGACCTGCTCGTCGACGCGCTCACCGGTGAACTCCGCGCGGACGTCGCGGCGGGCACGGATCACGTCGTACAGCGCCGCCCGCGCATCGATGGTGTCGGTCATCGCGCTCAGCGGGGCAACGCGGCTTCGAGGGCGGCGATCACTTCGGGGGCGTCGGGCTCGGTGCGGGGCCGGAACCGGGCGACGACGTTCCCGTCGGGTGCGACGAGGAACTTCTCGAAGTTCCACTGCACGTCGCCGGCCTCGCCGTTCGCGTCGGGGTGCCGGGTGAGTTCGGTGTAGAGGGGGTGCCGGCTCTCGCCGTTGACGTCGATCTTCTCCCACAGCGGGAACGTGACGCCGTAGTTGGTGGAGCAGAAGGTCTGGATCTCCTCGGCGGTCCCCGGCTCCTGGCCCATGAACTGGTTGCACGGCACGCCGACGACGGTCAGGCCCCGGTCCGCGTACTCGACGGCGAGCTTCTCGAGCGCCGTGTACTGCGGAGTCAGGCCGCACCTGGAGGCGACGTTGACCACGAGGACCGCGCGACCGTCGAACTCGGCGAGGGAGGTCGGCACCCCGCCGAGGGTGTTGATGCCGATGTTCTGCAGAGAAGTCGTCATGCCGCCCGACGTTAGTCGCGACGGTCCCCGGGGCGGTAGTGCGCCCCGGGGCCGCCGCGGGCAGGCACGTCAGAGTGCGGCGACGACCGCGAATGCGCCGAGGGCGACGAGCGCGGCGCCGGTCAGCGTCTGCACCCGGCGGTCGACCACGCACATCGCCGACAGGAAGCCCGGCATCGACCCACCGCCGCGGGTGTGCACGATCGCCAACAGGCTCGGCAGGCACCGGCCGAGCGAGACGAGCGTGAACAGCGCGGCACCGAGGACGGGTGAGCCGGCCGCGGCGACGCCGAGCACCAGCAGGTAGTACGCGCTCGACCGGATGAAGATCACGAAACCCGGCCCGATGAGGGCGCCGAAGAGCAGCGAGACCTTCCACGGTGCCATCGACCGGCGCAGGTGCCGCGGCAGCTGCCTGCGGCGCATCGGCGTCGGCAGCGTCACCAGGCCCAGCTCGTGCAGGCCGTAGGCGAACGCGACGGCACCCCACGCGAGGAGCGCCCACGTCACCGGGACCGCCCCGGCGACGAGCGCACCGAGCGCCCCGACGAGCGCGCCGGTCGGGGCACCGGTCGCGATCGAGCCGAGGGCGTGCCAGCCGAGCCGGCGCACCGGGGTCGACGAACCCGGACGGTCGGGCTGCTTCGGGGCGGCGACGACGCCGGCGACCGACATGCCGCACGTCGACCAGTTCGCGGCCAGGGCGGTGACGGCTCCGGCACCCACGACCGCGGCGGTCGTCGCTGCGGGCCCGGACGGGGTGAGCAGCGCCGCCGCCCCGGCACCGGCGACGCCGGCTGCGGCGATCAGCGCCGCACGGGTGTGCGACGGCACGGCCTTCTGCAGGGTGGGACGGATGTCCGGCACGTCCGTCGTCAGCGGCTCGTGCGCGAGAACTGCGGTCATGACTTCCTCCAGGGGATCGGTGTTTTCCGGATACGGACGGCTGGTTCAGGATTCGGTGACGGTGACGGTGACGGTGCCGGTCATGTACCGGTGGACCGAGCAGGTGTACGGGTAGGTGCCCGGTTCGTCGAAGGTGCGGGAGTACGTACCCTCCGCGGTGATCCCGCTGTCGAACGACCCCTCCGATACGACCTGGTGCAGCACCCCGCCGTCCTCGAACCGCCATTCGACGGTGCCGCCGGCCGGCACGGTCACGTCGGGCGGCGCGAAGTGGACGTTGCGGACGACCACCACCGCGTCCGGGGGGCGATCGGACGGGCCGCAGGCTGCGACGAGCGGAAACAGCAGGGCCGCAGCCCACCCCGGCTGCCGGCTCATTCCCGGACGATCACGGTGCCGACCATCATCGGGTGCGGCGTGCAGTGATACGTGAAGGTGCCGGCTTCGTCGAACGTGTAGGAATACGTTCCCTCGGTGAGGAGCTCGCTCTTCAGCCGGCCCTCGAGAGGGCCCTCCCCCACCACGTCGTGCGGCAGTCCGCCGTCGTCGAAGCGCCACTCGACGGTCTGGCCCTTCTCGATCGTCACCGACTCCGGGTTGTAGGCCATGTTCTTCACCTCCACGACGACGGTGGGCTCGGCCGAACCTCCGGCGGTGCCGCAGGCGGACAGGCTCACCGCGGTCAGCAGGCCGGCGAGCAGGACGGCGAACTTTCGCATGACGATTCCTCTCATCGGATGTACCGCAGGTTCGCGGTCATACCGGCTTCGAAGTGGTAGGCGTTGTGGCAGTGGAACATCCATTCACCCGGATTGTCGGCGTCGAATTCGATCGCGAGTTCGGCACCGGGCAGCACGTTGACGGTGTCGCGGCGCAGCCCGCCGTAGGCGCCGACCGCGAAGGTGTGCCCGTGCGTGTGCATCGGGTGCCACATCGTCGACGAGTTCTTCATCGTGATCCGCACGCGCTCACCCTGTTTCATGACCAGGCGGCCGGCGTCGGTCCCGGCCATGCCCCACACGTAGCGGCCCCCCGCCTGGATCAGCTCGATCCGGTAGTCCCGATCGGGTTCGCGTGGATCGAGCCGCACGGCCTCGACGGGCCGCAACGCGCTCTCCGCAACGAGCCGGCCGCCGAGTTCGGGGATCGCGCCGCCCACGTCGGCGTCGGCCATCGGCACCGCGTCCGGGGTGCGCAGCACCGTCGAGGCATATCCTGGCCGCCCTTCGACCTTCGCGACGATCGGCCACACGCCCGACTTCACGGTGACGAGGACGTCGTAGCGTTGCGCCATTCCGACGACGATCGTGTCGGCGACGGTGGGCTGCACGTCGAAGCCGTCCGCCGCGACGATCGTGAGTTCGTGCCCGGCCACCGCGAACCGGTACGGGGTCTCGGCCGCCGCGTTGACGATCCGCAGCCGCACGCGCTGCCCCGCCGCGGCGACGACCGGGGTGGGATCGTTCGGGGGCCGGCCGTTGATCAGGTGCAGCGGGTACGCGATGTGCTGGGTCATCCCGCCGAGCGCCGCGGAGTCGCCGTGCCCGGCACTCACCAGCTGCCGGGCGACGTCCAGGTCCCCGGCGGGCTGCGCCCCGGGTGCCGCACCACCGCCGTGCCCGCCGTGCCCGCCGGAGATCGCGGGGTTGAGCGCGGTGAGCACCGCGTCGGGTGTGGTGCCCAGGCCGTCGAGCCAGTCGTCGAGGACCAGCACGGCGTCGGCGTCGGCGCCGGTGCGGTCGTCGGGGTCCTCGACGATCAGGGCGCCGAACAGCCCGCGATCGGCCTGCAGGCCGCTGTGCGAGTGGTACCAGTGGGTGCCGGGGTCCGGGACGACGAAGCTGTAGTCGAACGTCGTGCCGGGCGCGATCGCCGCCTGGGTGACGGGCGCAGCACCGTCCATGTCGTTGCGGATCCGGATGCCGTGCCAGTGGACGGTGGTGTCGGCATGCAGGTCGTTGCGCACCGCGGCGTCGAGCCGGTCACCCCTGCGGACCCGCAGTTCCGGGGCGACGGCCCGGCCCCCGTACGTCCAGGTGTCGACGAGACGCCCACCCAGGTCGACGGTGGCGACGCCGGCGGCCAGCGCGAACGACGCCACGGTGCCGTTCCAGCCGCGGGCGGCCTCGGCGGCGGCGACCTCCGGGTCGGCCGGGGAAATGTAGTCGAGATCGGCCGCCGCCCCGTTCTCCGCGCCGGCGCCGGCCGGTTGCGTACCGGACGATGCGGTGGCGCAGCCGGCGGCGCCGAACCCGAGCGCGCTCATCCCCAGCGCCCCGGCCCCGAGGGAGCCGAGGGCCAGGAACCTGCGCCGGCCCAACACGGCGCCGGGTGGTCTCATCCGATCACCTCGGGGGTGAGCAGATCGGTGAAATCCTCGACGTTGCCGCTGATCTCCACCGAGGAGACCTGCTGCCCGGTCGCGGCGTCGAACCCGACGATGCGCTGCGCCGCCTCGCCCTGCCCCTCCGGGTTGCCGCCGAGCACGTAGAACGTGGCGCCGTCCACGGAGAACGCCATGCTCGCGATGTCGGTCAGTCCCAGGTCCGGCAGGCTCAGCGACCGGATCGGCGCGAGGTTCGCGGCGTCGGACAGCACGATGCGGGCCAGGTCGCCGCCGCGGGCGGAACTGGGATGGATCGGTGAGTCGGTGTAGGCGATCGCGATCCGGGTGCCGGTGTTGTCGATGACGTCGCTCGCGAACCGGCCCTCGGGCCGGCCGGCGTTGCCGATCGGCGTCACCGCGTCCTGCGGCAGGCCGTTCGAGAAGTCGAAGACGTACACGTCGCCGTTCTCCCCGACCAGCAGGGCCTTGCGTGCCTCGGCGGCCCACCCGACCTTCCGCGCGCTGACGAAGTCGTCCGGCAGCACCTTCGCCCGGGCGGTCTCGGCGGGCACGCCGTCGTCGCCGACGGAGATCCGGACGAGCTCACCGGTCTCCTCGCACACGCTGTAGATCTCGTGGTCCACGGTCCAGGTGAACGGTCCGCAGCCGACGAGCTGCACGGCTCCGCTCTGCTGCCTCGTCTCGAGGTCCACGACGCGGACGCCGTAGAGGCCGTCGTCCCAGGTGACGAAGTACCGCCCGTCGGAGGTGACCGCGTTGGAACCGGGCCGCGAGTGCACACGCGCGACGTCGGGCAGCAGCGCCTCGGCGGGCTCGAGCAGGTTTCCGGAGTAGGTGCTGACGGTGAAGTCGGCGGCGCCCCGCGATCCGCGGGGACGCCACACTTCGGCGGCGAGAACGGCCGGGTCGGACGGGGTCTCGCCGACGAAGCCGTGGATCACCGGGTCCCAGATGCCGGGCCCGACGACGATGCGGCTGCCGGCGACACCCGTCTTCGGGTCGAGGACGTTGACACCGAGCTCCAGCTTCCCGAATCCGCCTGCCACGGCGACGAGTTCGTCGCGCCCGATGGGCTCGATCTCGGAGACGTGCAGCGGTTCGGGGATGGTGTCGCCGATCTCCTGGTCGTCGTGCCCGAGGGCGATGCCCTCCCCCGGGGTGGTGAATTCGACGGTGGGATAGGTGACGTCGCCGGCGGTGCTCGGGTCGTCGCCGGACGAGCCGCAGCCGGCGAGGGTGACGAGCAGCGCGAGGGGCACGGCGGCCGCGGCGGGACGCACGAGGCGACGGGAACGCAATGTCATGATCCGGCACCGACCTTCGGACGCTCGGCGGGACGGGCCTGGCAGTCCTCGCCGATGATGGGGGCCATGGTGCAGGTGTACGACTGGGATTCGTCGGAGACGCACCAGATGATCTCCTGGTCGTAACTGCCCGAGACCGGGTTGTACATCACGGCCTGCATGTCCGGCTCGCCGCAGAACGCGTTGGAGCACGACGGGGCCCCGCAGCAGTCGTAGTAGGCGATGAGGTAGGTCTTGCCGGTGTCGGGGTTCGTGCAGCACCCGACCCAGAATTCGGCACCCGGTTTGCTGCCCGGCGCGCACGTGGTCACTCCGCCGCCGTTGCAGGCCGCGCAGGAGGTGCCGTCCATGTTGCACCAGCGCCAGTACTCGCACTCGGCCGGATCCTTGCCGTCGTAGACGGGCACGAGCGGTTCCGGGCCGGGATCGGGTGCGGGCTCCTGCGCGAACGCGGTGCGGGTCACCGGAAGCGAGCTGATGAGCGCCACTCCCGACACACCCATCGTCCAGCGGCCGAGACGGCTGATCATCGAGCGGCGCGACACCTGCTCCGACATCCGGCGTCCGGTCCGGCTCATGAACGAGCCGCCCTTGCCGGCCATCCAGGCGGCCTGTTCCTCGACGGTCTCCTTGTCGACCGGGTACCGGTTCTCGTACATCTCTTCCAACGCATCTCTCCGTTCGTCCGGGGGGATTCAGGCGCTCGCGGCGGCGCGGGCCTTGGCCTGTTCGTGCAGGTGCTGCAGCGACGGGGTGCCGGTCTCGAGGGCGTTGAGCAGGCTCTCGACCTGGGCCATGTGGTTGCACAGGCCCTTGGCGCGGATCTTGCCGTGCTCGTCGAGGATCACCCCGTAGGGCGTGGTGCCGACCTGGTAGGCGATGCCGACGTCGCGGCCGTCGACGTAGCTCAGTTCGGTGCCGATGTTGCTGCCGGCGAGGAACTGCCGGTGCTCCTCGGGTGTGCCGTCGGAGACGATCACGACGTCGAAGTCCCTCTCCGCCTTGGCCATCGCGCGGACGCCGGGCAGCAGACTCTTGCAGGTGGAGCAGGTGGGCGCCGTGAACAGCAGCAGCTGCGGCCGGTCCCGGTGCCCGCCGATGCCGACGGTGCGTCCGACGTGGTCGGTGAGGCCACGGAAGGACGGACCCGCCTGCTCGATCTTCGGGCCGGTGTCCATCATGCGGGCCCCGAGGGGTCCGAGCCGGACCTGCACCCGGCCGATCTCGCGGGCCAGCGCGAGCACCATCAGGAACAGCACGGCGACCGCCGCCGTCAGCACGGTGACCGCAACGAGAAGAATGGTGTCCATCTATCGGTCCTGTCTCGGAAAGGGTTTCGGGAGAGGGGTTCTCAGGCGCCGTAGCGCGACACGGTGGCGACGGCACGCAGTTCGGCGGACGCGGGGGTCAGGTGTTCGTCGACGGGCCGGCGCCCGACGTGGACCACGGCGCGCAACTGGGCTGCCGCGAGGGCGGCGGTGAGGACGAGCGCCGCGAGTGCGAGCGCTGCCGCCTGCTCGAGCACGCCGATGCCCGGGGGCCCGGTGAGGGCCAGCACGATCGACACGACGGCGAACCCGCCGGCCCGCACCGAGTGGAACCAGCCGATACGCGGCGCCGCATCGTGGTCGCCGAACGCGAAGCAGCCGCAGTCGAGCTCGCGCCGGCCGCGGGCGAGGTTCACGGTGAGGCCGACGAAGAAGCCGAGGAACAGCACCGCTGCGGCGGCCGCGGCGGTGCGGCCGGCGACGCCGAACACCAGCAGGGCACCCACGACGATCTCGGCGGCGGGCAGCACCCGCGCGACCACCCGCTCGACCCCGGACGGCAGCAGCCGGTAACCGCGGACAACGCGCAGCAGCCCCTCGTGATCGCCGGCCTTCGGCACCCCCGCGAGCAACAACGTCCCGCCGACGAGCGCCGCTACCACCGCCCACATCATGGTCGTCCCCTTCGCAGTCGAATGATCGTGCCGCTCAATCGTGCGCACCGGATGCGTCGCGAACGGGTCGTCGGGGAAACGTCCGGGGGCACCGCGAGTGGAACCCGGCGTCGCGGTGCGCCTTATGCGAACGCTGCAGGTGGGCGCGGTTTCTCGACCTTTCGGAGGACCTGTTCGCCGGGCACCCGGGCCGTGGGGTGGCGCGGGCCACAGCGCTGTCCCGGGCGGATTCCCACTTGCCGTCCACATGTCGTTCGCGGAGGAAACCGTCGCGTAACACCGCGGCGCTACGTTGTCCCTCGCCCTGAGGCGGTTCACCGCCCGGGTGCCGGCACCGCCGGCCGCACGGACGCACAGACGGGACACGACGATCGTGACAACCGCACTCCGGGCCGCGATTGCCCGCTCACGGGATGCCGGAACTCGCCGGGATCCGGTGTACTCGCCGCTGCGTGCCCTCGGCCGCCGGCAGCTCACCCCCGTCGACCTGCTCGGCCAGTCCCTGTCGACGATCGCGCCGGCCACCGGGATGGTGTTCATCGCGCTGTGGATGGTGACTCACCGCCCGGGCGTGGGCGGCCTGCTCGCGATCGCGGGGACCACCGCCGTGGTGGCGTCGGTGGCGCTGTGCATCACGCAGTTCACGCGGCGGCTCGCCGCGGCCGGCTCGCTCTACAGCTTCGTGTTCCAGGGCCTGAGTGCCCGCGCGACCCTCACCACGGGCGCGGCCCTGCTGGTGGGCTATCTCGGCATCTCGATCTCGGTGATGTCGCAGGCCGCGCAGAGCCTGCTCCGCATCGCCGACCTGCTCGGTGTGCACGTGTCCGGTGCCGCGCCGTGGTCGGTCACGATCGGTCTCGTGGCGCTCGCCGTCGCGGTGATCACCGTGCGTGGGGTGCGGTTCGCGACGCGCGCGATCCTGCTGGTCGAGACGTGTTCGCTCGTGCTCGTCGTGGCGCTCATGGTGGGCACCCCGGCCGGGGCGGGCCCGGCCACCACCGAACTGCCGGACGCCCCGCTGAGCATCATGCCGTTCCTCGCGATGCTCACCGTGCTGTCGATGGCCGGCTTCGAGAGCGCCGCGTTCTTCGGCCCGGAAGCCAAGCGGCCGTTGGTGACCGTCACGCGCACCGTGCTGATCTCTCCCGTCGTCGTCGGTGTGCTGTTCGTGTTCGCTGCCTGGGCCGCGTTGTCCGGTCACGCCGCCGTCGTCGTCGGCGCGTACTTCGACGGCACGGCGTCCGGCGCGAGCGTCGGCGTGGTGCTCGCCGTGCAGGCGGGTATGACGTGCTCGTGGCTGGCATCGACCCTGGGCTGCGCGCAAGCCGGTTCGCGGTTGCTGTATTCGATGGGCGTCGAGCGGGTGCTGCCGAGCACCCTCGCCCGGGTCCACGACCGGTTCCGCACCCCGCATGTGAGCGTGCTCGCCTTCACGGCCGCGAGTCTCACCGGTGCATGCCTGTATGCGTCCCTCGCGGAGGCGGATTCGGGGTCGTTCGACGGTGTCGTCGAGATCGGCCTCGTCGTGGCCTACACACTGGTGGCCGTCGCGTCGTTGCGGTTCCTGCACCGCATCGGCGAGCACACCGTGGTGACGCGGGCGGCCGCGGTGTTCGTCTCGGTCCTGGGGATCGGTCTGCTCGGCTACATCGCCGTCGACGGCACCGCGCACGGCGTGTGGATCGTGCCCGCGGCGCTCGCGGCGGTCGCGGTGTCCGGCACGGTGTGGCAGTACGTCCTGCGGCGGGTCCGGCCGGGCAGCCTGGCGACGATCGGGGCGTTCGACTCGGTCGAGACCGGGGACATCCTCCCCGGGGCGGGGACTCTCGTGATCGGTGCGGACGGGCGGCCGCGCATACTTCCGGACGTCCCGCACTCCCGCGACGGGGACCCGGCTTGACGGCGCACGTGTCCGTGCACGCGGACGACTCGCACTTCAGCGGGCAGCAGCCGGGCGCGGTGCAGAAGGCACTGGGAATGCTCGAGGCGGTCGCGCAGCTCGGCCCCGGCACGTCCGCGAAGGAGATCGCCAGGTTCGCGGGGGTGCCGCCGACCACCGCGTACCGCATGCTCAACCTGCTCGTGGCCGACGGGTTCCTCGTCCGTGTGCCGGACCTGTCCGGCTTCGCGCTGGGCCGTCGCACCGCGGAACTGGCGCGGGCGGCCGTCGAGACGAGCCCGTCGCCGACGCTGCACGACGCCGTGGAGGAGCTGCGGACCCGCACCCGCTTCGGGGTGCATGTCGCGTCGTTCGCGGCCGGGCGGCTGCGGTTCGTGGACAAGGATCCCGACCACGAGATCGTCGCCGTCGGTGCGCTGGCGAAGAACCTGCATGCCAACGCCCTCGGCAAGCTGATGCTCGCGCACCATCCGCACGTGCGTCCCGATCCGCGGCTGCGTCGCCTGACCGACCACACGATCTGCGACCCCGGCGTTCTCGCCGAGGAACTGCGCGCCGTCGCTGTCGCGGGTTACGCGTACGAGGGTGAGGAGTGCCGGATCGGGCGGGCCGCGCTGGCGGCGCCGATCCGGGACCGGTCGGCGTTCGTCGTCGGCGGCCTCTACCTGCAGGGGTCGGCGTCGCGGGTCACCCCGGACGACGCGGCGCTCGTCCGGTTCCTCGTCGACGGCTCGGCACGGCTGTCGGGGCTGCTCTGACGGGGAATGTCACCGGGTGGGTAGGGGCGGGAATGTCACCGGGTGGGTAGGGGCGGGAATGTCACCGGGTGGGTAGGGGCGGGAATGTCACCGGGTGGGTAGGGGCGGGAATGTCACCGGGCGGGCATGGGCGGGAATGTCACCGGGCGGGCCGCGACGGGGGCGCGTCGTCCGGGGCGAGCTGCGCACCGATCCGCCGGAAGAGCGTGTCGGCCTCGTTCGAGTACGCGCCGGCGTCGTCGAACGCCGCCGGCGCGTAGGTGACGGCGACGGCGACGGCGATCTTCTGCGACGGCAGGTATGCCTCGACCGCGGCGTACCCACCGAACAGCGGGTTCTGCATCAGCCAGTTGCCGGTGATCACCACCCCGAGTCCGTAGGTGTAGCCCTCGGACTGCGGGAAGCACGTGGGACAACCGGGAAGCGCGGTGGTGCGGCCGCGCAGGTCGGTCGACACCATCGCCCGGTACGACTCCGGTGAGAGCAGCGCGCCGGTGCCGACGGCGACCGCGGTGTCGTGCAGGTCGTGGATGTCGGTGGTCTGGACGGCCCCGTGGGTGATCGTCCAGGAGGGATTCCAGAACGTGGATTCCTCGTAGAAGGGGGTCGCGACGGGGATCCCGAGCGCCTGCCGGCGTTCCGAGCTGAACGCATGCAGCACCGGTTCCGGGATCGCCGGCGTCTGCGACGGCGTCGTGCCGTCCAGTCCGAGCGGGTCGAGCACCTTCTCCTGCAGCAGTTCCGCCACCGGCCGGCCGGTGATCCGTTCGAGGGCCATGCCGAGGATCACGTAGTTGGTGTGCGCGTAGTTCCAGTTGGTGCCGGGCTCGTAGAAGAGGGGCTGGGACGTGCCGAAGGCGAGAAGTTCCTCGGGTGTCCAGTTCCGGAACGGGTCCCGGTAGATCGCGTCCGACAGTTCGGGATTCTGCACGTAGTCGGCGTAGCCGGAGGTCATCTGGGCGAGCTGGCCGAGGGTGACCCGGTCCGAATGCGGGATGTCGGGCAGCCACGTCGAGACCGTGTCGTCGAGGCGGACCGTCCCCTCGTCGACGAGTTGCAGCAGCAGCGTGGCGACGTAGGAGATGGCCACGGCGCCGTTGCGGAAGTGCATGTCGGTCGTCGCCGGCACGCCGGTGGTGGATTCGCCGTAGGCGCGGGTGAGGATCTCCCTGCCGTCGACGGTGACGCGCACGATCGCCGCCTTCAGATGCGACTCCGCCATGGTGTCGCGCACGATCCGGTCCACGGCCTCGGCCTGCGCGGGGTCGGCCGACGAGGAGGTCGCCGACGCGGCCGCGTTGTCCGCCGATCCGGGCGGGCCGGGTGCCGCGTCGTCCGTGGCCGTGCAGGCGACCAGGAGCCCGAGGGCGCACAGCACGGGCAGTATCCGCCGGGTCAGGGGCATACCTGATCTTGGCAGATGCGCTCGACCGGTGTGCTCACTCCGGCGCGGCGACGGCGGCTCGGCGCAGGTCCCGTCCGGACCGCAGGAGGGCGGTGAGTTCGGCCCGGCTGCGCACGCCGGTCTTCGTGTAGATCGCCTTGAGGTGATCGTGGACGGTGTTCGGGGTGATGCCGCGACGGGCCGCGATCTCGGCGGTCGAGTACCCGGCCATCGCCTCGAGGCACACGTCCCGTTCCCGGGCCGTGAGGGCGTAGGCGGCGAGCAGCAACTCGGCGAGTTCGCCACCGGCCGCGGGCTCGAGCGTGACCACGGTCTGCGGTTCGTCACCCCCGAGCAGCGCGGTGGCCCGCAGCAGGATCCAGCCGCCGGTGGTGTCGCGGATCCGCGTTCGGAACACACCCGAACCGCTCGCACGCGCCCCGAACGCGGCGGCGCGCACCATGACGGCCAGCCGTCCCGGTGCGATCTCGTCGAATCGTTCCTCCCAGTCGCGGGCGGCTGCCGTGAGCGCGAGGGGCTCGCCTCCGGCCCCGGTCAGGACCACCGCCGGACCCGGGTCGCCCCGGCCCGAGGGGGCGGTGGCGCACACGGCGGCGCGGGTCGCGACCGCCACCGCCGGCGCCACCTGCGTGAGGAACTCGACCTCGGCATCGGTGAAGTCCACCCCGGATCGAACGAATCCTGCTGCTCCCCAGCACAATTCACCACTCCGGAAGATCACGCGCAGTTCGTTCTCCACTCCGAGCGGACGCCACACCTCGGCGTGGCGAAGACAGTGGGCCACCTCGTCCGAGGGCAGATCCGATCCCCGGGTCGCCGTGCGGCCGGTGCGGAACAACTCGGCGAAGGTGCCGGGATCGTGCCCGCGGTACTCGCTCTCGGCGAGCAGCGGCTCGTACTCCGGCGGAATCCGGTCGGGGCCGCTGGTCATGGAGCCGATCGTCAGGGACCGGGGATCGATCATCGCCCAGCACGTCAGGTCGCTGCGCACCGTTCGGCCCACGAGTTCGATGGCACGCTCGTGCACCTGGGTCACGTCGGCGCCGGCGGCGGCGAGCGCCACCACCTCCCGGCCCACCTTCTCCGCCCGGATCTCGAGCATGATCCCAGTATGCGCCGGTGGCGGGCTACCACCCATCCCCGTTTCCGGGGATGGGCCACCGGCCGGGCGGTTCCTAACGTGACAGGCATGACCGAGAACACCGAACTCTGCAGGATGGGCGAGGGCCGTCGTCTCACCCTGCCCGACGCCACCGTCACGGCCCTGTCCACCGGCGCACACGCCGGCGGAGCGTACGAACTCTTCCTCGTCGAGGCGCCGCGCACCGAGCCGCCACCGCTGCACGCCGAACCGTGGGCCAAGTCGTATCACGTTCTCACCGGCCGGATCCTGGTCCGCGCCGGCACGGAGGTGCACGAACTCGCGGGCGGGGACACGATCACCGTGGCGGCGGGAACGATGAACTCCTTCACCGTCCTGACCGGCACCGCGACCTTCCTGCTGATCGCGGCCGGGACGTCGATGAGCGGCTTCTTCGGCGCGCTCGAGGGCCTCGCGTCGCCGCAGTCGCCGGGCGAGTCCGCCCGCGCGCTCCGAGCGGTCGCCGACCGGTACGGGGTCGCGCTCGCAACGGAGGCGGGTGCGCCGTGATCACCCTCGCCCAGCTCGCCGCGTCCCTCGCCGCGGCAGTGCATCTGCTCGCGTTCGTGTGGGAGACGCTGCTGTTCCGGCGGCCGTCGATCCACGAGGACCTGTTCCGCATTCCCTCCGGCGACGTCGCGGCGGTGCGGATGTGGGCGTTCAACGTCGGCTTCTACAACCTGTTCCTCGGCGCCGGGGCGCTGATGGGGGTGGCCCTGTGGCGGGCGGGCGAGGACACGGTCGGACGCGCGCTCGTGCTCTACACGTGTTCGTTCATGCTGCTCGCCGGGATCGCCCTGTTCGTCTCGGACCGCCTGGCCATGAGCCGGCCCCGCGGCGCCGGGCTCGGGGGTGCCGCGGCGCAGTGCACGCCACCGGCGATCGCGCTGATCGCGCTCGCGGCGGCCTGATCCGCGTCACGTCCGTGCGGCGACGTACCGCCGCAACGCCGCGTCGCGGTCGGCCGGTGCCCGGCGCGGACAGCTCGTGCACTTGTCGCTGCCGGTCGCGCGGTAGATCAGACAGCAGGAGCTGCGGCGCACGAAGCGCCGTCCCGATTCCGGCGATCCCGGCGCCGCCGTCCCGCTCCCGCCCGGTCCGACGTCGACGAAACGCGGTGGGAGCAGGGGCGGTACGGACAGCACGGCGGCAAGAGCGCATCCGTCCTCGGTGCGGTGGGCGGCACGCCCGGCGTCGAGGGCGCGGTTGGCGATCGAGTCGGACGCGACGGCCCACAGCGCCCGCTCCGAGGCACCCGACACCCCCGCGAGCGGTACGACGATCGCCGACAGCGCCGGCCCGAGAGCACGCGCGAAGGCCTCGGCCCCGGTCAGCAGGTGTGAGGACCGTACCGCGCCGAGGTAGCCGTCCGGTCGCAGCGTGCAGCGCCACCGGGCCGGGTCCGGGTCGGGGGCGCAGCCGGTGGCCAGGAGCATCGCGACGGGTCCGGCCACGAGTGTCGAACTCGCCGAGTACCACCAGAGCGTGCCGGCGACCCGGGGGTCGGGGCAGTCCCATCTGCGTCCGGTGTCGCGGACCCGTTCGGCCAGCCACTGCGGATCGGTCGAGAGCCTGCCCGGAAGGACGACGGGCCCGAGGTCGACGGTGTGCGCGAAGTCGCCGAGCAGGGACCGGGCCGCGGCATAGGCACGCGCCACGGCACCGGAGTGGCGGTCAGGCATCGACCGGCCCCCGGACGTCGAGGGTGCGCCGGCCGTCGCCGTCCACACCGACCCGGCCGCGGACGCCGAAGACCTCCGCCAGCAGCGCGGGTTGCAGGACGTCCTCCGGAGTTCCCTCGGCGACCACCGACCCGTGGTTCAGCACCGCCATCCGGTCGCAGTACTCGGTCGCCAGCCGCAGGTCGTGCAGCGTCACCAGGACGGCGAGCCCGTCCGCGGCGAGGCCGCGCAGCAACTCCAGCACGGTCAGCTGGTGACGCAGGTCCAGGTGATTGGTCGGCTCGTCGAGCAGCAGCACCCGGGGCTGCTGGGCCAGGGCCCGGGCGATGGAGACACGCTGACGCTCTCCCCCGGACAGGGCGAGCACGTCGCGGTCGGCGAGGTGCAGCAGCCCGAGCCGGCCGAGCACGTCCTCGACCACCGCCCGGTCGTCGTCGCCGAACGGTTCGAGCCAGCCGCGGCGGGCGGTGCGCCCGAGCTGCACCGATTCGCGGACGGTCGTCCCGCCGAGCGCGACCGGTTCCTGGACGCCGACCCCGACGAGGCGGGCGAGGGAGCGGCGCGTGACGTCGGTGACGTCCCGGTCGTCGACGGTGATCGTGCCGGCCCCGACCGGCACCGCGCGGTAACAGGCGCGCAGCAGGGTCGTCTTGCCGCTGCCGTTGGGTCCGACGAGGGCGAGTACCCGGCCCGCCGCCACGTCGAGGTCCACCCCGTCGAGAACGATGCGTTCGCCCAGCCGGGCACGGACCCCGGTGGCGCGCAGGCAGGTCACCACTCCCGCCCGTAGCTGCGCCACAGCATGACGAGGAAGGCCGGTGCCCCGAGCAGTCCGGTGACGACCCCCACCGGCAGTTCGGTCGAGCTGCTGACCGAGCGGGCGACGACGTCGGCCAGGACCAGCGCGAGCGCCCCGGCCACCGCCGCCACGGGTATCGACCGGACGCTGTTGCGGCCGACGAGGTGACCGGCGACGTGCGGGATCAGCAGTCCGATGAAACCGACGGTCCCCGAGACCGCCACTGCCGCGGCGGTGAGCAGCGAGACCGCGAGCAGGATCAGGATGCGGAACCGCCGCACGTCCATTCCCAGCGCGGTCGCCCCGTCGTCGCCGACGAGCAGCAGGTTCAGCTGCCGGCCGCACAGCAGGACGCCGCCGCCGACGACGAGCAGGACCAGCGCGGGCACGGCCAGCACGGACCAGGTCGCATCCCCGAATCCTCCTGCCAGCCAGCGCATCACGGTGCCGAGCTGGTGGTCGTCACCGAGGACCAGCAGGGTGAAGGTGGTCGCCGCGGAGAACACCATCGACATCGCCACGCCGACGAGGACGATCGCGGTGACGGCGTGGGCGCGCACACTGACCGCGATCGCGCCGGCGAGCGGGACCAGGGCTCCCAGGAAGGCCGCGAACGGCAGGGTGAAGGCTCCGAGGGCGCCGCCGCCGACACCCAGGACCGTCACCAGCACCACCCCGAACCCGGCGCCGGAGGACACGCCCAGCAGATAGGGGTCGGCCAGCGGATTGCGGGTCACCGCCTGCGCCACCACCCCGGCGATCGCGAGCGCGGCACCGACGACGGCCGCCGTCAGCGCTCGGGGCAGGCGGGAGTCGACGACGATCGCTTCCCGCGCCGCGGTCCACCACGGCATGAAGGCTCCCGGGGCGAGGCGGTGCGCGACGATCGCCCACACGTCGCCGAAGGGGATGTTCACCGTGCCCAGCGATACGGCGCCCGCCAGCGCCAGCACGAGCGCGGCGAGCAGCGGCGGCAGGATCAGCCACAGCGAACGATGGTGCGCGCCCCCCTCGCCTGCCCGGACCGTCGTGGCCGGGGCGTGCGGCGACGACGGGCCGGTCAGGGTGCCGGCGGCGGTCACGGCGCGTCCGGGAATGCGGCCGGGTGCAGTCCGCGGGCGATCGTCTCGACCGAATCGACCATGCGCGAACTTTCGAAGAAGTCGTCGAGCGGCACGACGACGAATCGGTCGTTGCGCACGGCGGGTGTGGTGGCCACGATCGGCTGGTTCTTCAGATAGGCGATCTTGTCCTGCGCGCTGGTCGCACCGTAGTCCAGAACGACGATCGCCTCGGGTGCGCGCTCACCGACGATCTCCCAGCCGGTGGTGAAGTACGGCTTCGGGCCTTCGGCGGTGATGTTGTCGGCGCCGGCGTAGCCGGCGATGAGGTTGCCGATGCCCACGCCACCGACCGAGAGCGGTTCGGCCTCGCCGGAGTCGTAGAAGAAGGTGCGCACGGGTGCGACGGCAGCCTGCGCCAGCCGGGCACGTACCGCGTCGAGTTCCGCGGTGATCGACCGGGTCAGATCCGCGGCCTGCTCCTCGACACCGAGAAGAGCGCCGAGCTGGGCGAAGTCGTTCTCCAGCAGGGCGATATCGGAGAAGCCGGCACCGCAGTACTCGGAGAACAGGAACGTGTGGATCCCCGCCTGCTCGAGCGCGTCCCGCCCCCGACCGGTCTTGTCGTCGAATGCGCTGCGCATCCCGCCGACGACCAGGTCCGGTTCGAGGTCGCGGATCTGCTCGTATGTCGGGTACTCGGCGGCCAGCGACGGGATCGCCCGGAACTGCTCGGCCGTCTCCGGGAGCGGGTCGTCCTTCTCGCCGTAGCCCATACCGACGATGCGGTCCCCCACGCCCATCTGGATCAGGGTTTCGGTGACGTGGTCGTTCATCGACACGATCCGCTGCGGGGGCGCGTCGTAGGTGGCGGTGCGTCCGCAATTGGTGATCGAGACCGGTTCGGCGAAGGCTGCCGCGGACGGGCCGGCGCCGATGTCGGCGCCGCGCGAACAACCGGCCGCGGTGGCGACGGCGAGGACGGCGAGAACCGCGGTGGCGGGACGGCGGAAGTCGACGGGCATGGGACCTCGTGCTCTGCTCAGGTGGCACGGGGCAGACTCCGGCACGGCAGCGGCCCCGGACAGAGGTCACCGACTACCCTGCTGGACTCCATCTCGTAGACCACGACGAAATACCGGAGTCGCGCACGTCCATGCAGGCGATCGGGCTCACCGTCGGGTGGACGGTCTACCGTTGCGGGTCAGCGCCGGACTCGGACCGGACTTTCCCTGCATGGGCGTCAGCAACGCTGCGGTCATTATGCATGTCGACGGCCGGCACGTATCGCAGGGTCGGTCCCGAATGCGCGGGTCCTCGGAACGGCGGCCGGGCGCCGTCCGCGCCGCGTGCTCGAAATTCACCCCTGCTTTCACCCCGTTCGCGACGCTCGCTCCGGCACCGCGGCAAGCTCCGATGCGTTCCACCCGATGGAGGCTGTCGGACAGGCCGCACTCTCGTGCAGCCGGAGCCGTCGCCGCCGGCCCCTCCCCGGAGGGGAACGCGCCGGAACGTCGAGTGGGGATGCGGACCGGCGGGGCCGGTCACCGCGCAGGGGGCGGTGGCCGGCGTCCGGGCGCGGGCAGGCCGACTCTACGAAACCCAGAGTTCAAAATGCGGCCATCTGCCGGAGACCCGGCGCCGCGACACTGGAGGCACAAAGTGTCAACGACGGACGGGGAGACACTGATGTCCGAGAACTTCGCCCACCGACCCGACCCCCACTTCGCTCTGCCGCCCGCGGCGGTGCGCCACCCGGTACGCCTCGACGACCCCGCCCCGGCCCGCCCGGCGCCCGGCCTGCGTCCGCGGTTGGGCACCGTGCTCGGTACGGTCGTCTCCGCGGGGGCCGTCGCCACGATGGTCACCGGCTTCGTCGCGGTCGGTGCCGCCGCCACCGTCTCCGGCGTGATCTCGGCGGTGCGGCTCGGTCCCTGACCGTTCCGGCGAACTTCCTCAGTTGCCGAACTGCACGCTGTCGACGACGACGTCGGACCCGAACAGTTCGCGGGCACGGGCCAGGGCCGCGTGGCGCACCTCCGGTTCCGACAGCCTGATGGGCAGCGCCAGGGTCAGCAGCGAGGAACGACCGCCGGACCCGGGCCGGGTCCTGACCCGGCACACCCAGTCCACCGTTCCGCCCTCCCGGCGCGACGCCAGCTCGGTACGCGCGACGTCGCGGGCGGAACACGGCAGGGCAGGGTCGGTCGTGCGTTCGAGCTCGGCCACGAAATCCTCGAGACGCTCGGTGCGCCACTGACGCAGTCCGGCCACGCGCGGTTCGACGTACATCTCGACACCCTTCGACGCCGGACGACCGTCGGTTTGCGCCTGCCGGAGCACACCGCTGACGAGGCCTGCGGCGTCAGTGAGAACTGACTTCTACCGAGACCATCGCGGCGCGCGGCTCCCGCGTTTCACGAGCCCGGCAGCAGACTGCGCAGCGCCGGCAGCAACTCCTGTTCGGCCCACCGGATGAACGGTTCCTGCCGGTCACCGCCGATCTGGACGAGGGCGACCTCGGTGAACCCCGCCTCGACGAACGGCCGGATTTTGTCGACGTACTCGTCGATGTCGTCGCCGCACGGAAGTTGCGCCCCGACCTGTTCGGGCGTCACGAACTGGGTCGCGGCCGCGAACGAGGACGGCGCGGGCAGATCCGGGTTGACCTTCCAGCCGAGGCCGAACCAGCGGAACTGCTCGTGTGCCCGTCGCACAGCCGCGTCGCGGTCGGTGTCGTAGGAGACGGCGATCTGCCCGACCCGCGGTTTGCCCGCTCCCCCCGCCTCGTCGAACATCCGGGTCAGGTCCGGCTCGGGTTCGGTGGCGACCATCAGGTCGGCCTTCTCCCCGGCGAGGGAGCACGACCGCGCGCCGGAGACGGCGATCCCGATCGGCACCCGGTCCTCGGGCAGGTCGTACAGGTGCGCGGACTCGACGTCGAAGTAGTCGCCTCGGAAGTTCACGTTCCCGCCGTCGAACAGGGCCGAGATGATCTCCACGGCCTCGGCCAGCATCTCGTGCCGGGTGCCGACGGCGGGCCAGCCCTTGCCGACGACGTGCTCGTTGAGGTTCTCCCCCGCGCCCAGTCCGAGGCGGAAGCGGCCCCCGGACAGGATCTGCATCGTCGCCGCCTTCTGCGCCACCACCGCCGGGTGGTACCGCAGGATCGGGCACGTCACGTAGGTCATGAGCGGGATCCGCTCGGTGGCCTGCGCCGCGGCACCGAGGACGGACCACGCGTATCCGGAATGTCCCTGTTCCTCCAGCCACGGGTTGTAGTGGTCGCTGATCACCGAGAAATCGAAGCCGGCCTGCTCCGCCATCTGCACGTCGCGGACGAGGTGGTCGGGCCGGGACTGTTCGCAGAGCATGGTGTAGCCGAAGTCGGTCACTGTTCGTTTCCTCCCGTGGTCGGTGTCGGGCGCCGCGCCGGGGCCGGCGATCCGTCCCTGTCGAATACCCACCGGTCGTCTCGGTACACGACAGTCGGGCAGGAGCCGTGGCCGCGGCTCCACCGTCCCCCGATGAGTTCGTCCCGTCCGCGGAGTCTCAACTCTCGCATCACCGTCATCGCCGGCGCGGGTGCTTCGACTGCGGAAGGTTCGGAATATCGATGACACGCGCCCGCCGAGGCGCTCGTCCGAGCCCCGCGCCGGCTTCCTCGTCTCGCGTTGCGAGCTCGAGGATCACCTTGCCCACCGCGTGAAAGGGACCTGCTGTGAACCTGCAATCCGGGGTCGCGCCGACCTACGACGGCCTGGCCGACCTGCTCGCCTCCGTCCCCGCGGAGACCTGGGACGCGCCCTCGCTCTGCGAGAAATGGCAGGTGCGCCACGTGGTCGCGCACGCAACGATGCCGGCGCGGCTCACACCCGAACAGTTCGGAGCCGAGATGGCGGCGGCGGGCGGCGACTTCACCGTGCTGTCCGACACCGTGGCCGCCCGCGACGCGTTCCTTCCGGTCTCCGAACACCTGGCCCATCTCCGGTCGCCGCTGCTGCACGCGTGGCAGCCGCCGGGCGGCGGCGCGGCCGGCGCGCTCAGCCATGCAGTGATCCACTCCCTCGACGTCACGGTCGCGCTCGAGCGGCCGACGGTTGCCCCGGCCGAGGCCGTGGTAGCCGTCCTCGACCAGCTCACCGCCGCGAACGGCGCAGTGTTTGGGGTCGACCTGACCGAGGTCCGGCTCGAAGCCGACGACGCCGACTGGAGCTGGGGCAGCGGCGAGGTGGTGCGGACCGACAGCGGCCGCCTGGTGGCACTGCTGAGCGGCCGCACCCTGCCCGACGGCCGCACACTGCGCCGTGACTGACCGACCGGCCGACTCGAAAGCACCCGGGTCGCCGTCTCCCACAGCAGGGTGACGGAGCATCGGCCCCGGGTCGGATTTCGGGTTCGCCTCCGCCCGATCCGCGCCGCGGGCACACTCACTGCATGGACCGTTCGGCCACCCGACGAGGAACGACGCCGACCGGATGCGGATCGCCGCACCGGAGACGACCTCGACCCGGGGATCCCCGTTGACCGGAGCGTCACCCGCGCCGGAAGCCCGGCAACCCGGATTCGACGACCTCGAGATCGGTGATCTCGTCCGTCGCACCGGCGTCAAGTGGGCACGTGCCGTCCGCGCGGGCGCCCTGCCGGCCTGGGTCGCCGACATGGACTTCCCGATCGCCCCCGCGATCCGGGACGCGCTGTGCGACGCGGCCCGGTCGGGAGAGCTCGGCTACCCCGACTGGGCCGGCGGCACCCCGCTGCGCGCGGAGTTCGCCCGGCGGATGCAGTCCCGCTACGGATGGACGATCGACCCCGCCGACGTGCGGGAGCAGACCGATCTCATCCAGGCGCTGCAGCTGATCCTGCATGTGCACACCGAGCGCGGCGACGGTGTCGTCATCCAGACCCCGAACTACCCGCCCTTCCTGGCCACGATCGCGACCATGGGCCGCAGGACCGTCGAATTCCCGTTCGTCGACACCCCGGAGGGGTGGCGGCTCGACTTCGACGCGCTCCGGGCCTCGCTCGTCGCCGAACGCCCGAAAGTGCTCGTCCTGGTCGACCCGCACAACCCGACGGGACGGGTCCACACCCGTCCCGAACTCACCCGCATCGCCGAACTTGCCGCCGAGTTCGACCTGCTCGTCGTCAGCGACGAGATCCATGCGGAGCTGATCTACGCGCCCCACCGGCACATCCCGTTCGCGTCGATCGGTGCGGACGCGGCGGCGCGGACGATCACCCTCACCTCGGCCGGCAAGGCATTCAACATCGCCGGCCTGCGCTGTGCCGTCGCGCACTACGGGTCGAAGCAGTTGCTTGCCGTGCGGGACCGAGAACCGCCCGACCTGTACGGCACCGTCTCGACCCCTGCCGTGCTCGGCACCCTGGCCGCATGGCGACACGGCCAGGACTGGCAGGAGGCCCTGCTCCGCGTGCTCGACCGCAACCGCCGGCGGGTCGACACGGTCCTGCGTGAGCACCTGCCGGAAGCCCGCCACCATCGGCCGGAGGGCACCTACCTCAGCTGGGTCGATGTCTCGGCTCTGGCCGTCGACGATCCGGTCCGCCGGATCCGGGACCTCGGCCGGGTGCTGGTCGACGGCGGCCGACCCTTCGGACGTTCGGCAGAAGCGTTCGTGCGCATCAACTTCGCCACGTCGGGGGCCGTCCTCGAGCACATCCTCGACGGTGTCTCGGCGGCGCTGCGCGGCCGGCGAGCCGACTCACCGCTGACCGATCTCCTCGGCACCTGAGCAGTCCCGGTCGCGCGGCACCTCCCGCTCGAGTTCGTCGAGCCAGATGCGCGCGGACGCATCCGAGGGCGCGCGCCAGTCCCCGCGCGGTGAGAGCGAGCCACCGGCAGCCACTTTCGGACCGTTCGGCATCGCGGACCGCTTGAACTGACTGAAGGCGAAGAACCGCTGGACGAACACGCCCAGCCACCGCCGGATCTCGGGCAGGTCGTACGCGCGGCGGGCATGCTCGGGATGGCCGGCCGGCCAGTCCCCGGCACCGGTCTCGTGCCAGGCCTGCCACGCCAGGTAGGCGATCTTCGACGGCCGGAACCCGAAGCGCAGCACCTGGAACAGGAAGAAGTCGTGCAGGTCGTACGGACCGATCGCGGCCTGGGTGCTCTGCGGTGTCTCCCCCTCCCCGACCGGGACCAGCTCGGGACTGATCTCGGTACCCAGGACGGCCTCGAGAACGGTGCCGACCTCGGCGTGGAACTGCCCGGACGAGACGACCCAGCGGATCAGATGCTGGATCAACGTCTTCGGCACCCCGGCGTTGACGTTGTAGTGCGACATCTGGTCCCCGACGCCGTACGTCGACCAGCCCAGTGCGATCTCCGACAGGTCCCCCGTCCCGAGCACCAGCCCACCGCGCTGGTTCGCGGCCCGGAACAGGTAGTCGGTGCGCAGCCCGGCCTGGATGTTCTCGAACGTGATGTCGTAGACCCGCTCCCCGCGCGCGAACGGGTGACCCAGGTCCTCGAGCATCACGCGGGCGGCACGGGTGATGTCGATTTCCTCGAGCGTCACCCCGAGCGCGCGGCACAGCCGGCGGGCGTTCTCCCGGGTCCGGTCGCTCGTCGCGAACCCCGGGAGGGTGAAGGCGAGCACGTCCTCACGCGGACGGCCGAGCCGGTCCATCGCCTTGACCGCCACGATGAGCGCGTGGGTGGAATCGAGTCCGCCCGACACCCCGATGACGACCTTCGGCCCGCCCGCCGTCGGACCACTCAGCGCACGCAGGCGCTGTTCGAGCCCCGCGACCTGGATGTTGTAGGCCTCGTAACAGTCGTGCTCGAGGCGGGCCGGGTCGGCGGGCACGAAGGGGTAGCGCTCGACCCGGCGTCGCAGGCCGATGTCGGTGAGCGGGGGTGCGAGGGTGAACGTGATGCGGCGGAACGCGTCGAGACGGGCGGCGTGACGACGCCGGTTGTCGTCGAAGGTGCCCATGCGGGTGCGCTCGTTGCGCAGCAGCTCGAGGTCGACGTCGGCCACCGCGTGCTGTTCGCCGCGCGGGAACCGCTCGGTCTCGGCGAGCAGCATCCCGTTCTCGTACACCATTGCCTGCCCGTCCCAGGACAAATCGGTGGTGGACTCCCCCGCTCCCGCCGCGCAGTACACGTAGGCGGCCAGGCACCGCGACGACGCCGAACGAGCCAGCAGATGCCGGTCCTCGGCGCGGCCGACGGTGATCGGACTGCCCGACAGGTTCGCCAGCACCGTGGCGCCGGCCAGAGCGGCCTCCGCGCTGGGTGGGATCGGCACCCACATGTCCTCGCAGATCTCCACGTGCAGCACCAGACCGGGAACATCCGTGGCCTCGAACAGCAGGTCGGGACCGAACGGAACCTCGTGACCGGCGAGGCGAACCGTGCCGCGCACGTCGTCGCCCGGTGCGAGCTGCCGGCGCTCGTAGAACTCCCGATACGTCGGCAGATACGACTTGGGTGCGACCCCCAGGATCCGCCCGCGGTGCACGACCGCCACCACGTTGTAGATCCGGTGCCGGGGCCGCAACGGCAGCCCCACCAGCAGGACGGGCAGGAGGCCCGCCGAGCCGGCGACGACCTCCGCCAGTGCCCGCTCGGCCGCCTCCAGCACCGTGTCCTGCATCGACAGGTCCTCGATCGAGTACCCGGTCAGCGTCAGCTCGGGAAACACCGCGAGCCCGACCCCGTCGTCGTGGCAGACCCGTGCGGCCCGCAGCACCGTCGCCGCGTTGGCCGCCGGGTCGACGATCGCCGTCGGCGTCGCGCAGGCCGCGACCCGCAGGAAGCCGTGGCGGTAGCTGGACCGGAACTCGGCTCTCGCCTCGGTGTCGGGGACGTCCCGAGGGCCGGCTTCCTCGTTCATCGCACAGCCTCCTTGCTCGCGCCCGCGGCGCCCGGATCGCGTGATCGAATCCTAGGGATCCGGCCGCTCGGCGCCACCCGGGGCCGTGGAGCGGTCCGGATCCGGACTTTCGCGGCATCATCTCGGCGTTCCGGGGAACACTTGCAGTACGGAAGAATCGGGATACGTCCGCGCGGCCCAGGGGGTGGTGATGGCCTACCGGCACGAGGAGTTCGTCGCTGCGCTGTCGAAGTTCGCGCAGCGCCTGCTGACCCCGTACGAGGTCGACGCCGCTCTCGACGCAGTCGTGGGCAAGGTGACCTCCGTGCTCGAACTGACAGGAGCGGGAGTGACTCTGCACGTCGACGGCCGGCTCCGGTTCGTCACCGCCGCCGGCGAACAGGTCGACGCGATGGAGCGGTGCCAGGAACGATTCGACGCCGGACCGTGCGCGCACGCCTTCACCCACGGCGAGACCATCGCCGTCGCCGATGTCCGCGGCCGCGACGACCTGTGGCCGGAATTCGCCGCCGAGGCGCGGCGGCTCGGGATCGCCGCCGTCGCCGGTGTCCCGATGCAACTCGGCGAGGTCAAGGTCGGCGCCCTGGACCTCTACTGCCGCGAACCCCGGGAATGGGCCGACGACGAGCTCGCCGCCGCGCAGGTGTTCGCCGACATGGCCACCGGCTACATCGTCAACTCCGACAAGATGCGCCAGCAGGAACAACTCTCGGCGCAGCTGCAGACCGCGCTCGACACCCGCATCGTCGTCGAGCAGGCCAAGGGCATCACCGCGCAGGCCCGCGGCGTCACCCCGGCTGCGGCATTCGAGCTGATCCGCTCCTACGCGCGCCGCCGTCAGGCGCCGGTGCGCGCCGTCGCCCAGGCGATCGTCGAGGTCGGTCTGCGCGTCTGAGCGCGTCAGAGCTCCGCATCGATCTCCCGCACGAGGGCGACCAGATTCCGGTGGTGCGAGCCCGCCCAGTAGATCCGACCGCAGTCCGTGCAGCGGGAGAATTCGTCGTAGAAGCGGCGGGTGAGCGGCTCGAGCTGATCGAGCACCTCCTCCTTGGACACGGCGACGAGCCTGCCGTTGCAGCGCAGGCATCGGGTGAACGGAGCGAACCGTGCCCCGAGATCGAGCCGGCGCACGACCTCGACGATCTGTTCGAGCGGACGGTCGGCGTGCACGAACAGCCCGTGGGTGATCTCCCGGCGCTCGAGCAGTCCCCGGTCGCGGGTCAGCAGGATCCGCTGATGGGCACTCCCGATCCGCGCCAGTTCCGCGTCGTCCATGTCCGACGTCCAGATCACGTCGAACCCGAGCAGCCGGAGCAGGCGTGCGAGCCGGCCCAGGTTCACGTCGACCACGAACCGGGGCTCCCGCAGCGGAACCGGGCGCAGCCGGGTGATCGGTTCGATGTCGAGCGCCTCGAACAACGGATAGACCGCGATGCGGGCACCCGGCCGCGGGCGGTACGCGAAGTCCACCGGCTCCCCGTCGACCACGATCAGATCGATCTCCGTGTGCGGGATGCCCATCGCCTCGACGACGTCCTTGACCGTCTGGTGGCTCCGGAACGGCCGTCGCACCGCGACGCCCCGCGACTCGGGCGCGACGAAGTCGTTCAACTCGGCGTACGCCCGGACCTCGACATGGCCGGTCATCGAACGATGGTCGCGCGGAGCGGGCATCGGCACAACCTCCCGGAGGCGCGCGGTCAACGCGGAACGTGGCCCCGCGTCGCAGGCATGCGCCGGACGACGTGGATCGAAGTCGAGCAGGGCTGAATACACTGACCGGAGATCGGTTCACTGCGCTGCCGGACAGAGAACCGGAGAGGGGTTCGGATCGCCCACCCTTCGGCGGGGCGATCCTGGCACTGCGGGCCGCCCGGGCTCGCGACCGGCTCGCGGCGTGGCAGCACGCCACCCGGCTCCGCCTGCCTGACGATCACCACCGCAGGAGTACCCGATGACCTCTCGCACCGGACCACACCGGATCGCCCCCGGCGTCCACCTCCTCCGGGCCGGGCGGACTGCCGCCGCCCCCAACGTCTACCTGCTCGGGTCGGCAGCGAGGTGGGTGCTGGTGGACGCGGCCTGGTCCGGCAGCGCCGAGATCGTCACCGCGGCAGCAGAGTCGTTGTTCGGCCGGGGCACGAAACCGGCGGCGATCGTGCTGACCCACATCCATCCGGACCACTGCGGGGCGGCCGGGGCGCTGGCCCGGACCTGGCGGGTGCCGGTGTACGTGCACCCCGCCGAGCTGCCGATGGCGGCGGGCCGCTACCTGCCGGAGTTCACGATGCCGCTGGACCGGTGGGTGGTGGCCCCACTGATGCGACTGCTGCCCCGGCGAACTCGGGCACGGATCGAGCACGCAGGCGACATCACCGACGTCGTGCGCCCGCTGGAGCCGGGCGGCGCGGTGCCGGGGCTGCCGGACTGGCAATGGGTGCACACCCCCGGGCACACCCCTGGGCACGTGGCCTACCTGCGGCGCAGCGACGGCGTGCTGATCACCGGGGACGCCACCGTGACCGTGGACCTGAACTCGGTCACCGGGGTGCTGACGGGCCGGCAGCGGCTGGCCGGGCCACCCCGGTACACCACCTGGAGCCGGCCGGCGGCAGTGCGGTCCGTCGCTGCCCTGGCGGCGCTGCAGCCGCAGATGCTCGCCCCCGGGCACGGGCTGCCGCTGACGACCGGGACGGCCGGGGCGCTGCACCACCTGGCCCGGCAACTCGACCGCCCCCGGACCGGTCGGTTGCGCAGGCTCCGGAGCGCCGTGGCCGCGCCCCGTTACGGCGGAGCGGGCCGGTATCGGCCCCCACCGCCGGTGTACGCGCGGCTGCAGTGGCTCGGCCACGCACTGACCCGGCTGCGGCTCAGCCCGCGGAATGTCGTGACGCTGGAGGTCCCCGGCCGTCGCTCCGGTGTCGTGCGCCGGACCAATCTGCTGCTGCTGGACCACGACGGCGAGCAGTACCTGCTGTCGCTGGCCGGCCAGTCCCAGTGGGCCCGCAACGTGCGGGCTGCCGCCGGGCGCGCACTGCTGGTCCGCGGTCGCCGACGTCGGGCGGTCACCCTGGTCGAGGTACCGGTCCCCGGCCGCGCCGACATCCTCCGCGCCTACCTGCTGCGGGGCGGACGGGAACCCGGCCACCGGAAGATCGCTCGGGAGGCGGACATGTACTTCGGCCTGGCCGGTGCACCCACCCGGGCGGAACTCGCGGCCGTGGCCTCGCGCTACCCGGTGTTCCGCGTCACCGACACCGCCTCGCAGCAGTCGTGATATCGGTCACGTCTCGACGCGCGTGCCCCTGCGCCTGGACGGCGGTTCGGTCGCCCAACTGGGGTTTCGCCGCGCCGATCGGATCGATAGATGCAGACTATCAATCGAATGCAGTCGATCGATTGGCCCTGCCTATCGAAACTCGTTAGTGTTTGAAAGGTCAGAATCCCTATCGACCGAACAGAGGTTCAACGTGGCCCTGATCAACAAGCAGATCAAGCCCTTCTCCGCGACCGCCTACCAGGAGGGTGGTTTCATCTCCGTCTCCGACGAGGACATCAAGGGCAAGTGGGCGATCTTCTTCTTCTACCCGGCCGACTTCACCTTCGTCTGCCCGACGGAGCTCGGTGACCTTGCCGACCACTACGAGGAGCTGCAGAAGCTCGGCGTCGAGGTCTTCTCGGTCTCCACCGACACCCACTTCACGCACAAGGCGTGGCACGACTCCTCCGAGACCATCGGCAAGATCAAGTACGCCATGATCGGCGACCCGACCCTGCAAATCAGCACCGACTTCGAGGTGCTGCGCGAGAACGAGGGCCTGGCCGACCGCGGCACCTTCCTCGTCGACCCCGACGGCATCGTCCAGTTCATGGAGGTCACCGCCGAGGGCATCGGCCGCAACGCCGCCGAGCTCGTCCGCAAGGTCAAGGCCGCTCAGTACGTCCGGTCGCACCCGGGCGAGGTCTGCCCGGCCAAGTGGGAAGAGGGCGCCGAGACCCTCGCCCCGTCGCTGGACCTCGTCGGCAAGATCTGACACCTCCGGATCCGACCTTCCTGCGGCGCGGGGCCCGGCCCACATCGGGCCCCGCGCTCCCGGAGCGCCGAGCCACCCGGCGCCGTGCCGAATTCCGATCACCGTTCCCCACCCGTCGATGGAGTAGATACCCATGCTCGAAGCCTCGCTCGCCGGCCAACTGAAGTCCCTCCTCGAGCGGCTGACCCTGCCGATCGAGCTCGTGTCCTCCCTCGACGACGGACCCAAGTCCGCCGAACTCGCCGCCCTTCTCGACGAGATCGCGGCGATGTCGGACAAGATCACCCACGAGCGCCGCGACGACGACGCACGACGCCCCTCGTTCGCCATCCACCGGGTCGGCACCGATATCGAGGTCCGCTTCGCCGGCATCCCGCTCGGTCACGAGTTCACCTCCCTCGCACTCGCTCTCCTCCAGGTCGGCGGTTACCCGTCGAAGGAGCCGGAGGAACTGCAGCAGCAGGTCCGCGACCTGGACGGCGAACTGCACTTCGAGACCTACTTCTCGCTCTCCTGCCAGAACTGCCCGGACGTCGTGCAGGCCCTGAACCTGATGTGCGTGCTCAATCCGCGCATCACGCACGTCGCCATCGACGGCGCCCTGTTCCAGGACGAGGTCGACGGACGCCAGGTGATGGCCGTACCGACGGTGTATCTCAACGGGGAACTGTTCGACTCGGGCCGCATGAGCCTCGAGCAGATCGTCGGCAAGCTCGACACCGGCGCCGCAGACCGCGCGGCCGCCGCGATCGCCGAGAAGGACCCGTTCGACGTACTCGTCGTCGGCGGCGGACCGGCCGGCGCCGCAGCCTCGATCTACGCCGCCCGCAAGGGAATTCGCACCGGACTCGCTGCCGAGCGCTTCGGCGGCCAGGTGCTCGACACGATGGCGATCGAGAACTTCGTCTCCGTGCCCTACACCGAAGGTCCCCAGCTCGGCGCCGCGCTCGAGAATCACGTCCGTCAGTACGACGTCGACGTCATGAACCTGCAGCGAGCCGCGAAGCTCGTGCCGGCGACCACCGAGGGCGGCCTCGTCGAGGTCGAACTGGACAGCGGCGCCTCCCTCCTCGCCCGTACCGTGATCCTGTCCACCGGCGCGCGGTGGCGCTCGATGAACGTGCCCGGCGAGACCGAGTACCGCAACAAGGGCGTGACCTACTGCCCGCACTGCGACGGACCGCTGTTCAAGGGCAAGCGCGTCGCCGTGATCGGCGGCGGCAACTCCGGTGTGGAGGCCGCCATCGACCTCGCCGGCGTCGTCGCGCACGTCACGCTCATCGAATTCGACTCGGTGCTGCGCGCCGACGAGGTGCTGCAGCGCAAGCTGCGCAGCCTGCCGAACGTGGACATCGTCGTCAGCGCACTGACCACCGAGGTCCTCGGCGACGGCACCAAGGTCACCGGACTGACCTATCAGGACCGCGCCACCGAGACGTCGCACACGCTCGAGCTCGAGGGCGTCTTCGTCCAGATCGGTCTGCTGCCCAACACCGAGTGGCTCGCCGGGACGGTCGAGCTGTCGCCGCGCGGCGAGGTCGTGATCGACGACCGCGGCCAGACCTCGGTGCCGGGTGTGTTCGCGGCCGGTGACTGCACCACGGTGCCGTACAAGCAGATCGTCATCGCCGCCGGTGCCGGCGCGACCGCGGCGCTCGGCGCGTTCGACCACCTCATCCGCACCAGCGCCCCGGCCGAGGACTCGGTCGCCGCGACCGTCCGGTAGTTCGTCCGTCGTGAACCTGCGTGATCTCGAGTACCTGGCCGCGGTGGCGCACCATCGCCACTTCGGCCGGGCGGCGGAGGCCTGCTTCGTCAGTCAGCCGACGCTGTCGACCCAGATCCGCAAGCTCGAACAGGAACTCGGCGTCGAACTCGTCGAGCGGAGCCCGCGTCAGATCACCCTGACCGGCGCGGGCACGCAGATCGTGGAGCGGGCCCGGATCATTCTGAGCGAGACCGCGAACATCCGCGAGATCGCCCGGCAGTTCTCCGACCCGGAGTCGGGCACGCTCCGCATCGGCCTGTTCCCGACCCTCGCCCCGTACCTGCTCCCGCACGTCGTGCCGTCGGTACGGGCGAGGTTTCCCGATCTCGAACTGCTGTTGATCGAGGAGAAGACCGAGGACCTGCTCGAACGGCTCCGCCGCGGCGACCTCGACGTCTGCGTGCTCGCACTGCCGATCGACGACGACCACCTGCACCAGGAGTACCTGTTCTCCGAGGACTTCGTGCTCGCCGTCCCGGCCTCCCATCCGCTGGCCGGCACACCCGAACCTGCCCCCGTGTCGGTGATCGCGGACGAGAGCCTGCTGCTGCTCGAGGACGGTCACTGCCTGCGGGACCAGGCCCTCGAGGTGTGCCGGCTGACCGGAGCCGCCGAACGCAACGGCTTCCGGGCGACGAGCCTCGAGACCCTGCGGCAGATGGTGATCGCCGGGGTGGGGGTGACCCTGCTGCCGCGCCTGGCCGTCACCACCCCGGTCGCCCAGCCCCCGGAGATCCGGCTGCTGCGGTTCGCCGAGCCCGTCCCGCGTCGCCACATCGGCATGTTCTGGCGCAAGACCAGCGGCTTCCGCGACTTCCTGCCGCAGCTTGCCGAGATGTTCCGCCGGCTCCCCGAGGGTCTGGTCGACCCGACACCACCCTCCTGAGCGGGAGTCCGCGGCACCGGCCGTGCCGGGCCGCGGGCACGTGCTGCAGGATGGGCGGGTGCCCGAACCCATCCGCCTCGTCGCCGACGTCGACACCGGCATCGACGATGCTCTCGCCCTGCTCTACCTGCTGGCGAGTCCGGAAGCGGAGATCGCCGCGGTGCTCTCCACCGCCGGGAACGTGCCCGTCCCGCAGGTGACCGCGAACAACCTGGCGTGGCTGCAGGTGTGCGGCAGACCGGACATCGAGGTCGCCGTCGGATCGGAGGCCCCACTCGTCGCGCCGCTGATGACCACCGAGGACACGCACGGCCCGCTCGGCGTCGGTTACGCCGACCTGCCCGCCCCCGGTCACGGCCCGTCGGGCCGCAGCGCCGCCGAGGCGTGGGTGGAGCTGACCCGCGCCCACCCCGGCGAACTCGTCGGCCTCGTCACCGGTCCGCTCACCAACCTGGCGCTGGCCGTCCGGCTCGATCCGCAACTCCCCCACCGGCTGCGCCGCCTGGTCGTGATGGGCGGGGCGTTCAACTATCCGGGCAACACCACACCCACCTCGGAATGGAACATCGCGGTGGATCCGGAGGCCGCGAAGGCGGTGTTCGACGCATTCTCCGCCGTGGCGCCCGACCGCCGGCCGATCGTGTGCTCCCTCGACACCACCGAGTCGATCGCGATGCGGCCCGATCACCTGCGACGTCTGGCCGAGGCCGCGGGAAGCGTCCCGGCCGAGCTCCTCTCGCCGGACGATCCGCGCGGTCTGCGCTCGCGGGCGTCCAACCCGATCGTGCGGCACCTGTCCGATGCGCTGCGCTTCTACATGGAGTTCCACCGCGACCAGGGTCAGGGCTTCCTGGCCCACGTCCACGATCCGTTCGCGGCGGCGGTCGCCCTCGGAACGGTGCCCTTCACCACCCGCCCGGCGACCGTCGACGTCGAACTCGACGGCCGGCTCACCCGCGGCACCACCGTCGCCGACTGGTCCGGCATGTGGGGCCGGCCGCCGAACGCCGAGATCGTCGTCGCCACGGACCCGCAGGTCTTCTTCGATCACCTCGTCGAACGGGTCGGCGCCCACGTCGCGGCCCGGTTCCGTCCGGCCTGACCCGCACTCGCGCGTGCGTGTGGCCGAATGTCACACCGGTTCGATCTGATCGACCCGGTGTGACATTCGGCCACAGTGGATTCCGCGAGCGGTACCGCGTCAGGCGCGCGCCAGGACCTTCGCCTCCTCGACCACGACGGCAGGCTGCGCGGCGGCCGGGCCGTGGTCGTCGACCATGGTCTCCTCGTCGAACGGGATGCGGCCGGCGAGGACGTCGCGGACGCGACCGCGGTCGACGGTTCCGGTCCACGTTCCCACCAGCAGGGTGGCGACGGCGTTGCCGGAGAAGTTGGTGACGGCGCGCGCCTCGGACATGAACCGGTCGATGCCGACGATGAGGCCGACGCCGTCGAGCAGCTCCGGACGGTGGCTCTGCAGGCCGCCGGCGAGCGTGGCCAGGCCCGCCCCGCTCACCCCGGCCGCGCCCTTCGACGCGACGATCATGAACACCAGCAGGGAGAGCTGCTCGGCCAGCGACAGCGGCGAACCGAGCGCGTCGGCGATGAACAGCGAGGCCATCGTCAGGTAGATGGCGGTGCCGTCCAGGTTGAACGAGTACCCGGTGGGCACGACGACACCGACGGTGGTGCGCTCGACCCCGACATGCTCCATCTTCGCGATGAGCCGCGGCAGCGCGGACTCGGACGAGGACGTCGCGAAGATCAGCAGGTACTCGCGGGCCAGGTACTTGACCAGCTTGAAGATCGACACCCCCGACACCATCCGCAGCAGGGAGCCGAGCACACCGAACACGAACACTACGCAGGTGAGGTAGAACCCGATCATCAGGGTGCCGAGCTGGACGACCGCGCCGAGACCGGTCTGCCCGACCACGTTGGCGATGGCGCCGAAGGCACCGATCGGAGCGAGCCACAGGATCATCGACAGGATCTTGAACACGAGCTTCTGCACGTAGCCGATACCGCGCAGGACCGGCTCGCCGGTCTTGCCGAGGCCCTGCAGCGCGAAGCCGACCAGCAGAGCGACGAACAGGGTCTGCAGCACGCTGCCCTCGGTGAGCGCCGACAGCAGCGACGTGGGGATGATCGACGCGATGAAGTCCATGGTCCCGCCCGTGGCGTGGGCCTTGTCGGCCAGCGCGGCGCCGGCGCCGGCGGTCTCCGGGGACAGGTTCAGGCCGCTGCCCGGATCGAGCAGGTTGCCCACCACCAGGCCGATGCCCAGCGCGACGGTGGACATGCCGAGGAAGTACACCATCGCCAGGCCGCCGACCTTGCCGACGCTGGCGGCGGCCCGCACCGAGCCGATGCCGAGGACGATCGTGCAGAAGATGACCGGGCTGATCATCATCTTGATGAGGTCGACGAACATCGTGCCGAGGACGCCGAACGACTTGCCGACGTCCGGGGCGAGCCAGCCGACGAGGACGCCGGCCACCACTGCCACGATGACACCGACGTAGAGCCAGTGCGTGCGGTCTCTGCGCTTGGCCGGTGGCGTGGCGCCGGGTGCCCGGGAGTCTGGTGACGTGCTCATGGCGGATCCTCTCGGATGGGCGTTTCGGGGGCTTCGTGATCGCGGTCACGTTCCTGATAGAAATGGTGGTGTCGCAGCCTCACCCGGTGAAGATTGCGTTCATTTCGTTCAGGTGATGTCGCGCTCACGAGGCGGACCCACCGGCATCCGGAAGGAGTACGCCCGTGCCGCCGACCGCGCACCGGCCGTCGATGAGCGTGGCGCGTCAGCTGCTGGTACTGCAGCTGGCCGTGCTCGCCCTGGTCATCGGCGCCGGCACCGTCCTCGTCGGGATCGACGAGCGCCGCGACAGCGACGACGCCACCCGCCGCACCGTCGTCGCAATCGCCGAATCCCTGGCCGGGTCCGACTCGACGGCGGCGGCGTTGCGCGCACCGGACCCGTCGGCGGTGCTGCAACCGCGTACCGAACGCATCAGGGAGGCGACGGGCACCGATTTCATCGTCGTGATGGCGCCCGACCGGACCCGGTACACCCACACCGACCCTGCGATGATCGGTCTGCCGTTCAGCGGCAACATCGAACCGGCGCTCGCCGGCACCGTGTTCACCGAGACCTATGCCGGTTCGCTGGGCCCCTCCATCCGGGCCGTGGCGCCGATCGTCGACGACGGACAGGTCGTCGGCCTGGTCGCCGTCGGCGTCACCCGCGCGAGGGTCGCCGACCAGTTCGCCCGCGGTCTGCCCGCTCTGCTCGGTCTGTCGGCCGCAGCTCTGGCCGTCGCGACCGGCGGCGCCGTGCTCGTCAGCCGGCGCCTGCGCCGCCAGACCCTCGGACTCGCGCCGGACGAGTTGCGCCGGCTCTACGAGCACCACGACGCGGTGCTCCACGCGATCGGGGAGGGCCTGATCGTGATCGGCACCGACGAGCCCGCACGCGTGGAGGTCGTCAACGACGAGGCGCGGCGCCTGCTCGGTCTCGGCGACGGCCCGGTCACGACGGACGATCTGCCCGAGGCGCTGCGGGTGGCCGGCCCGGACGCGGACGCCCGCGGCGACGTACTCCTCACCGAGGACCGCGTCCTGGTCGTCGACCGCAGCCCGGTGCAGTGGGAGGGCCGGCGGATCGCCACGGTGACGACGTTGCGGGATCGCACCGAGCTACGTACGGTGCTGGGCGAACTGGACTCGGTCCGCGGTTTCGCCGACGCGCTGCGCGCACAGGCACACGAGTCGGCGAACCGGCTGCACACCATCGTCACGATGGTCGAACTGGGACGTCCCGAGGAGGCGGTCGCGTTCGCGACGGAGGAACTGCGCCTGTCGCAGCAGCTCATCGACCGGCTCACCGCGTCGGTGCAGGAACCCGCACTCGTCGCCCTGCTGCTGGGGAAGATCAACGACGCCGCCGAACGCGGCGTCGAACTGACCGTCACCGACGACACCGCGCTGGGCCCGACCCCCCTCGGCACCCGCGACCTGGTGACACTCGTCGGCAATCTGGTGGACAACGCCATCGACGCCGCCCGGGCCGTCGACGAACCGTGGGTGGAAGTGACGATACGACAGGATGATTCGAACATGATCGTCGAAGTGGCGGACAGCGGACCGGGGATGTCGCCGGAAACCCTCGCCCGCGCCATGACGCGGGGCTACTCCACGAAGGCAGACCACCACGGCCTGGGGCTGGCCCTCGTCGCGCAGGTGGTGACGCGGCACCGCGGCACCCTGCGTACCGAGCCGTCGCTGGGGTCGATGGTCGTCGCCGAGATCCCCCTGCAGGCCGAGCACGCAGGCGGCGCACCGTGATTCGCGTCCTCGTCGTGGAGGACGAGCCTCGCATCGCCGACGCCCACCGCGCGTACGTCGATCGACTGCCGCAGTTCACGGTCGTCGCCGTCGCCGGCACCGGCCGGAACGCGCTGCGTGCCGTCGCGGAGGCCGCGAAGGCCGGTGAGCCGGTGGATCTGGTGCTGCTGGACATCGGGCTGCCCGACATGAGCGGCCTCGACGTCGCGGCGGCGCTGAGCGGGATCCGGCCGAGCCCGGACATCATCGCCGTGACCTCCGCGCGCGACCTCGAGGTCGTTCGCACCGCCGTCGCCCGGGGTATCGTGCTCTACCTGCTCAAGCCCTTCACCTTCGCCGCCCTGAGCGACAAGCTCGACCACTACCTGGCCTACCGCGAGGCGCTCGGCGCGTCCGGCGCGGCCGCCGGCCAGCACGACATCGACCGGGCGATGGCGGCGCTGCGGACCTCCGATCCGCGTGCGTCGTCCCCGAAGGGCGTCGCGCCCCACACTCTCGATGCGGTCGCCCGGTGTCTGCGGGAGGCGTCGGGCCCGCTGACGGCCGCCGAGGTGGGCAGCGCAGTGGGCGTGTCGCGGGTGACGGCGTGGCGGTACCTCGAACGCCTGGCCGACGACGGCGTCGCCGCCCGGCACACCGAGTACGGTCGCGCCGGCCGTCCGCAGATCCGCTACGCCCCGCGCTGAACGAGGGGCCGCCCCGGGGAGCCGCCCGTGGACCGAATGTCACATCGCGTCGATGACATCGACGCAATGTGACATTCGGCCACCAGGCATTCGGCCACCAGGGCGTTGGGCCACCAGGGCGTTGGGCCACAACAACGTTCAGGGACGATATGCGCCCGACGTCTCGAGGACCCACGCGAACTCGAAGGCGACCTCGCGCCACTTCTCGTACCGGCCGGACACGCCCCCGTGGCCGGCGCTCATCTCCGTCTTGAGCAGCAGCGGCGCGTCGCCGGTCTTCGTCGCGCGCAGCTTGGCCACCCACTTGGCCGGTTCGACGTAGAGCACCCGCGTGTCGTTGAGGCTGGTGATCGCGAGGATCGCCGGGTAGTCCTTCGCCTCGACGTTCTCGTACGGGCTGTACGAGCGCATGTACTCGTACACCTCGGGGTTGTCGAGGGGGTTGCCCCACTCGTCCCACTCGATCACCGTGAGCGGCAGCGACGGGTCCAGGATCGAGGTGAGCGGGTCGACGAACGGCACGTTCGCGAGGATCCCGGCGAACAACTCCGGCGCGAGGTTCGCCACCGCACCCATGAGCAGTCCGCCCGCACTGCCGCCGTCGGCGACGAGGCGGTCGGGCCGGGTGACGCCGGTGTCGATCAGATGCCGGGCGCAGGCGACGAAATCGGTGAAGGTGTTCTTCTTCGCCAGCGTCTTGCCGTTCTCGTACCAGTGCCGGCCCATCTCGCCGCCGCCCCGCACGTGGGCCACCGCGAAGACCATCCCCCGGTCGAGGAGCGACAGCCGCGCCACCGAGAAGCCGGGGTCGATGCTGGCCTCGTACGACCCGTACCCGTAGAGCAGCACCGGCGCATTCGCGGGCGCACCCTTGCGGGCCACGATCGACAGCGGGATGCGCGTGCCGTCCTCTGCCACCGCCCAGTCCCGGCGCTGCTCGTAGTCCGACGGATCGAAGTCACCGAGCACCGGCTGGGCCTTGCGCAGCAACAGTTCTCCGGAGTCGACGACGTAGTCGTAGACGCGGCTGGGGGTGATGAACGACGTGAACCCGAGCCGCAGCATCGGCTGGTGCCATTCCGGGTTCGCACCCGGACCGACGGCGAACAGTTCCTCGTCGAACTCGAGTTCGGTCAGCTCGCCGTAGCCGTCGGCGGTCAGCGGCCACACCGCGAGCCGGGTCAGCGCCTCCCGCCGGTAACCGAGCACGAGATGCCCGGCGAACGCGTCGACGTCCTCGAGGCGCACGTCGTGCCGGTGCCCGATCAGAGTGCGCAGAGCAGACGGATCGTCCACGGGTGCCTCGGCGAGAACGAAGTTCTCCGCCTTCTCGCGCGTGATCTCACCCGTCGCGTCGTCCACCACCTCGACGACGTCGTTGTGCATGACCAGGAACCGGTCCTCGCCGCCGACGACGGCATGCTCGGCGCCGTACTCGACCCCCTCGCGCCGCGGCAGCAGCACCCGGAACTCGCCGGTGGGGTCGGCGGATTCGAGGACCCACCCCTCGGTCGTGATCTTGGATCCCACCCAGATCATCAGGTACTTCTCGCTGCGGGTGGTGCCCACGGACACCCAGAACCGCTCGTCGGGCTCGTGGAAGACCCGGACGTCCTCGGTGTGGGACGTACCCAGACGGTGGCGCCACACGGTGTCCGGTCGCCAGGACTCGTCCACGGTGAGATAGAAGATGTGGCTGTGGTCGATCGCCCACGTCGCGCCGGGTGCGGTCCCGGGGATTTCGTCGGCGAGCAGCTCACCGGTGCCGAGGTTCTTGAACCGCAGCGTGTAGCGCTCGTCGCCGACGACGTCGACCGAGTAGGCGAGCAGCGTCCCGTCGTGGCTGATCGAGAACGCACCGAGGGAGAAGAACTCGTGCCCGGCGGCCTCGACGTTGCCGTCGAGCAGCACCTGCTCCCCGGGCAGTTCCACACCCGGTGCCAGCTCCGGCGGATTCCAGTCGTCGGGGTCGGAGATCGGGCAGCGGCACTGGATGCTGTACTGCTTGCCCTCGGCGGTCCGGGCGTAGTACCACCAGTCCCCCATGCGGGTGGGCACCGACATGTCGGTTTCCTGCGTGCGGGACTTGATCTCCTCGAAGATCTTCTCCCGCAAGGGCGCCAGGTGCGCGGTCTGCTTCTCGGTCCACGCGTTCTCGGCCTCGAGGTGGGCGATGACCTCGGGGTTCTCCTTGTCGCGGAGCCACTCGTACTCGTCGACGAACGTGTGCCCGTGATGCACCCGCTCGGACGGCACCCGCTTGGCGATCGGCGCGGTCATGCGCTCGGCTCCAGCCAGTCGGAGAACGACAGACCCGAGATCCGTTCGTAGGCTTCGATATACCTCTCACGGGTGGCGTCGACGATGTGCTGCGGCAGGGGCGGCGGCGGGGTGTCGGAGGTGCGGTCCCATCCGGACTCGGGACTCGTCAGCCAATCGCGCACGAACTGCTTGTCGAAGCTGGGCTGCACCTTGCCCGGCTCGTACCCCTCGGCGGGCCAGTAGCGCGACGAATCCGGGGTGAGCACCTCGTCGGCGAGGACGAGGTGCCCGGCGCCGTCGAGTCCGAACTCGAACTTCGTGTCGGCCAGCAGGATGCCCTTGTCCGCCGCGTACATCGCGGCGCGGCCGTAGATGTCGAGGGTGTCCTCGCGCAGCTTCACGGCGAGATCCTGGCCGACCTTGTCGACGACCTCGTCGAAGGTGATGTTCTCGTCGTGGTCGCCGAGTTCGGCCTTGCTCGCGGGAGTGAAGATCGGATCGGGCAGCCGGCTGGCCTCCACGAGGCCGTCGGGCAACGGGACGCCGCACACCCCACCGGTCCTCCGGTAGTCGATCAGGCCCGATCCGGTGAGGTAGCCGCGGGCGACGCACTCGATCGGCACCATCTTCAGCCGTTTGACGACGAGGGCGCGGCCGAGGACCTCGGCGGGGATGCGGTCGTCGTCGGGCTCACCGGCGAGGTGATGGTTCACCTCGAGCAGGTTGAAGAAGAACACGCTCATCGCGGTGAGCACCCGGCCCTTGTCGGGAATCGGGGTGTCGAGCACGTGATCGTATGCCGAGATCCGGTCGCTGGCCACGAGGAGCAGGTGCTCGTCGTCTATGACATACAGGTCCCGGACCTTGCCGCCGGCGAGGTGGGGGTAGGACTCGAGTGATGGACGCACGGTGCCACCCTAGTGCGCCGCCCGGACCTGCACGGCACCCCCGCCCGATCCCGGGATCGTTCACGACGACAATGATCGTGACCGGAACCCCACCCCGAACAGGAGCGTGATGTCGGCGGCACCCCGGATCGACGTGGGTCTGCGCTCGGAACGCGGACCGATTCTCGCGGCCCTGATGCTCGCCACCGCGCTCGTCGCACTCGAGAGCACCGTCCTGGCCACCGCCGTTCCGACCGTCGTCGCGGACCTCGGTGGCTTCACGCAGTTCCCGTGGCTGTTCTCGAGTTACCTGCTCACCCAGGCCGTGCTCGTGCCGGTGTACGGCAAGTTGTCGGACGTGTACGGGCGCAGACCCGTGCTGGTGTTCGGGATCGCGCTGTTCGCCCTGGGCTCGGCGCTGTGCGCGCTGGCATGGAGCATGCCGGCCCTGATCGCGTTCCGCGCGGTACAGGGACTGGGCGCGGGGGCCGTGCTGCCGATGGCGCAGACCATCGCCGGCGACATCTACACCGTCGCCGAACGCGCGAAGGCCCAGGGCTACCTCGCGAGCGTGTGGGGCATGTCGGCGATCGTCGGCCCCGCCGTGGGCGGGGTCTTCTCCGACTTCGTGTCGTGGCGGTGGATCTTCTGGATCAACCTGCCGCTGTGCGCGCTGGCCGTGGCGGTGCTGCTGAGGGCGTTCACCGAGTCACGGCCCTCCGGGCCGCGGCGGCCGGTGGACCGGGCCGGTGCCGCGACGCTCGCCGCGGGCTCGGGACTGCTGATCCTGGGCCTGCTCGAGGGTGGACAGGCCTGGGCATGGGTGTCGGCGCCGAGCGCCGGGGTGTTCGCGGCCGGGGCGACGCTGTTGCTGCTGTTCGTGTGGGTGGAGCGGCGCACGGCGGAGCCGATCCTGCCGCCGTGGGTGTTCGCCCGTCGGGTGGTGCTGACCAGCAGCGCGGTCGCGGCCCTCGTCGGCGCCGTGGTGCTGGGCCTGACCTCCTACGTGCCCGCGTTCGTGCAAGGGTCGCTGGGCACCACGGCCCTGGTAGCGGGATTCACCCTGTCGACGATGACGATCGGCTGGCCACTCGCGGCGGCGCGCTCCGGCTGGTTCTACCTGCGGATCGGGTTCCGTAACACCGCGATGATCGGGTCCGTCCCGGTGCTGGCCGGCACCGGTCTGCTGACGCTGCTCGACGAGCGCTCCCCGGTGTGGCAGGTCGCGGGGTGTTGCGTACTCGTCGGCCTCGGGATGGGCCTGATCGCGAGCCCGGCGCTGATCTCGGCGCAGTCGAGCGTGACGTGGGCCGAGCGAGGTGTGGTGACCGGGGCGTACTCGTTCGCCCGCTCGATCGGCAGCGCCGTCGGGGTCGCGGTGTTCGGGGCGCTGGCGAACTCGGCGCTGGCCGCGCACGGTGTCGCCGGATCGGGACCCCTCGAGCCGGAGCAGCTCGCCGACGCGGTGGCGCCGGTGTTCGTCGCCCTTCTCGTGGCCGCGGTGGCCCTGGCCGTGACGGCTGCCACGATGCCGAACCAGCCTGCGGAACCACCCGACCCCACTTAGGTTGGAAAGGCTCACCTAAGGTGTGAGGCATGCCGAACGAAGACGGACTGCTGCCCAGCGTCATCGAAGTCGCGAAGGTCGAGGACCTCACCCCCCGCATGCGCCGCGTCACGTTCGCCGGCCGCGGCGTCGAGGTCTACGCGAGCGACCCGACCCGGGTGCCCAACATCAAGCTGATCTTCCCGCGGGAGAACGGAGACCTCGACCTGCCGGTCAACACCGGCGGCCGGCGCCTCGAGTGGCCCGACCCCACGCTCAAGGCGCAGGTCCGCACCTACACCGTGCGGCGACTCGACCCCGCGGCCGCCGAGATGGACATCGACTTCGTCCGGCACGGCGACGAGGGCCTGGCCGGCGCCTGGGTGGAGCGGGCCCGTCCCGGCGATCGCATCGCGGCGGCCGGCGGCGGCGGGATCGTCGCACCCCCGGCCGACTGGTACCTGATCGTCGGCGACGAGACGGCGCTGCCCGCGATCGGCCGCATGCTCGAACGCCTCCCCGAGGGCGCCCGCGGCACCGTCGTCGTCGAGGTCGCCGACGAGGGCGAGCACCAGGACCTGCGCTCCCCCGCCGACATCGAGATCCGGTGGGTGCACCGCGACGGCGCCGCCCCCGGCACCACCACGCACCTGGCCGACGCGGCGACCGCCGTGCCGATCCCCGGCGGCGAACTGAAGCGATTCGCGTGGGTGTCGGCCGAATCGAAGACCGTGCTGCGGATGCGCAGCTACCTGCGCAACGAGGCCGGCTTCGACCGCAGGTCCACCCTCGTCATCGGCTACTGGCGCCACGGCATGACCGAGACCGGATACGGCCGCACCACCGACCACGACCGGGACTTCACCGAGCACGACGCCTGAGCCTGGATCCACTGCGGGTGTGACTGTGCGAGCGCGCCGCAGAACGCGAGATCCCCTGTAGAGCAGGAGAATCTGAGATTCCACACAACGATTCCGGCACCAGGACAGAGGCATCTCGCAGGTGAATGCATCTCACACCGTCACGCCCGTTTTCGAAGATCCGAGCCTCGTGTCGGCCGCAGGGCTTCCGATGATGCGACTGGCCGAGACCACCGGTCTGCACGAGCTGTTCGGCCGGCATCCGAGCGTCGGTTCACCGAACCCGGCGGTCAGGTCCGCGAGCATCGTCGCGGGGATGCTCGCCGGTGCCGACAGCATCGACGACCTCGATGTTCTCCGCCACAGGGCGATGAACCGGCTGTTCGGCGGGGTGCGGGAGGCCGCTCACCCAGGCCATCGGCTGCGCCCGCTCCGCCGAGGCGAGCGGGCAGATTTACGCGCGGGCGGACTCGGCGTACTTCTGTCACGCGTTCGTCGTCGCCGCGCAGCGGGCCGGAGCCTGGTTTTCGGTGACCGCCCGGATGAACCCGCAGATCCGGGTGGCGATCGCCTCGATCGACGAAACCACGTGGACGACGATCGACTATCCCGACGCCGTCTACGACGAGCTCGTATCGAGTCAGCCGCATCGACACACACGAGTCCATCTGCCGTTTCACCACCATGGCGCCACCGCGCTCGGTCGAGAACGAACCGGCCGTACCCGCGACAAGTCATCGACATCGCGGGCCGCGTTCTTCCCGCGCCGGATCAACAGGTACGCCGCCGCAACCATCGACAACGTGACGTGTCGGTACCACGCCCGGTACACACGTACCTGGTAGTCCCCGAGGCCGGCTTCTTCCCGGACGGCTCGGAGACACTCCTCGATTGCCCGTCGCCCCTCGGCGACTCGGGCGAGTTCGGACAGGATGCAGCCGGCCGGGCCGAAGCACAGGTAGTAGGTGACGTCGGACGGATCGGTGATCGACCGTCCGGCAAGCAGCCAGTTCGCATACTGTCGTCCCGACCTGTGAAGGTCTACCCCGGCCCAGTCTCGGACACGATGCCCCATCACATCGTCACCGTGACTGAGACGGTGCCACACCGTTTCCGACAATTCGTCAATCACCTCGCCGGCGGTGCAGACCCGCAGGTGTGCCGTGGTCACCCGGCAGTCGCCCGGAATCTCGAGGACATGGGGGACGCTCCACTCCTCCAGCAATCTCCGCAGATTCTCCGACCGCCCATAGAGGACGCCGGCCGTGACCCAAGCGAACGGCACATCTGCATCGAGAGCTCGGCCGAGCATTGTCTCGGCCAGATCAGCGGGGCTCCGGTACCCCACCGAGTCATCGATGCCGGCCGCATGGCACCGGTCCCGATCGTCCATCCACTCTTTTGGCAGGTACAGCTCCCGGTCGATCAGGCCCCAACCTCTCTCGGATGCGTACGCCAGGAATATCCCGGTCTGCGCGTTTTCGGCCCTCCCCGCGTCCGATACCCAGGGCCCCACCCCAGCAGACCGGTCACCTCGCTTCGGGAAACATTGGTCACCGACAATCAGCAGGCCCCGCCAGACATCACCGACCACCTGGACCACCAGGTCACGCACATCGTCGCGCACGCCATTCTCATCCCACGATGCTGTATTCAACAACCGTTGCATACCCTCCGGGCCGGTCTCGCCCGCCGCCTCCGCCAGGGTCCAGCCGTTCTTGCGCTCGACACCGCCCAAGAGTCCGTGGACGTAAGCCGACATCCGCCGGCGCGGTTCGACACGGGGGAATCGATGTGCGAACCGGGCGCAGAAGACCGCGAATGCGGACGCAGGCGATCGCCCCTCCCCACCGTCGACCCCGTCAGCCGAGTGCGTGCGATCCGATTCGTTGGTCACGATCTGTCGTTGTAGAGCATCCCAGTCGGCGCGAGAACACTCGACCGCTACAGGAGATGTGGACCACTCCTGAGTACTGATGGTGGCTTCGGCGGCCCAAAACGCCCTCGTCCGCTCCGCGGATCCTGCGTTATCCGCCCCCTCACGGACAATGCCACGGGACGCGCTTTACCGTATCCGTCGTTGAACAGCAAGTATATTGCCGAACCACGCTGTCGACCCCCACAGCCTGCTCGTGTCCCGGAGTACCGGATGGGGCGGACATGTCGTTGTTCTGCCGTTCCGGCCCTTCTTATCGTTCGCGGTGACGTCGTCACCTCCGCTGGGGCCTCCCCCTCCGCGATCAACACCTCAGAAGGTTCAGATGACCATGGACAACCACCGCCGGCGGAACACCGCCGCACAACCGAGCGATTCCGAGCCCCAGAGTCCGGAATCCACCATCTCGCGGAAGATCTCGTTCCGGATCGTTCCGATGTTGTTTCTCGCTGCACTGCTCAGTTACGTGGACCGCACGAATATCGGCGTAGCCAAGCTCGAGATGCAGGCCGATCTCGCCCTGTCCGAGGCTGCCTTCGGTCTCGGCGCCGGAATCTTCTTCATCGCGTACGTACTCTTCGAGGTCCCGAGCAACATAGCACTTCACCGAGTCGGCGCCCGAGTCTGGATTGCTCGCATCATGGTGACGTGGGGCCTGGTGACTGCCTTGACCTGAGTTGCACCAGTTTAGTGTGCCAACCCTGATCGACGATTCGAGATTTCGAGGGAATCGAGGATGCTCGCGGCGTCGGCGGTGAGTGGATCGAGGGCGGTGTGCTCGTGGCCGGCGATCGAGATTGTGATTTCCTGCAGTGGACGCAGGGTCCGCACGATCTTCCGGATGGACATCCCGGTCTCGTCCTGCAGATAGCGTGAGATCGCCAACGCAGCGAACACGATGGTCAGGTGCGCCTCGATCGCATCCCGGGTGTGACTGAAGATCGGCCGGGCCCGCAGGTCGGTCTTCGACATCCGAAACGACTGCTCGACCTGCCACAGGTCGTGATACTTCGCCATCACCTCATGCGGGTTCATCACGTGCGCAGGAAGGTTCGTGGCGTAGCCTTTGAGCCCGACAAGGGAACGGGCCCGGGCGATGCCCGCCGTATCGAGGGTCTTGCCCTTCGCGGTGGTCTTGACGAACCGCGGCGATCGTGCAGCTCGGGTGCCGTCGATGACGGCCTTCGCCCGAGCTTCCTGAGCGTTCAACGTCTGGTTGTCCCGCACGGCGCGTTTGGCCGAGTACGCCCAGATCGCTCGCCACGCTGACGTGTCGGCGGGGTCCCACACCGGCTCGGCACGACGGTTGACATCGTTGACCACGCTCTTTGCGTGTCGCGGGGTGACCGTGTCGATGACCTGGCCGTCGGTGAACACGTCGCCGTTCCAGTGGAAATGACTGGCCAGATCCGAGGGTGCTTTCATCACCCGGGAACCGACGATGAACTTCAGTCCGGCAGCATCGAGGTCTTTCAGATTCGAGGCGGACAGCATGCCGGCGTCGGCAGCGATGATCATCTCCACGCCCTCGATATTGTGACGAGCCTGGAACTGGCGCACGATCGGCACGATCGTGCGGGTCTCGGCGTGGTTTCCTTCGAAACAACCGATTTCCAAAGGGAATCCGGTGCGGTCGACCAGCAGCCCGACGACGATCTGCGGGTCCACCCGACGTTCCTTCGAGTACCCGACCTTGCGCAGTTCGTCTTCCTTCTCTGCCTCGAAGTACAAGGTCGTAACGTCGTAGAGCAATAGGTTCAGGTCGCCCGCGGCGGCGGCGTGTTCGAAGCAGCGCTGCGCGATCCGGTCACGGTAGCCATGCTCGGTGCAGCGCTGCAGGGTCCGCACGAACGTGTTGCGGTGTGCGGGGACGATGCCGATCTCGCCGAGCACGCGACCCGTGTCGCTGACCGAGGTCGCTTCGACGATGCGGGCTGCCACCAGCTGGAAGAACGCCTCGTTGTCGATCACATCGAACCCGAGGTGCTGCCACGCGGTGTCGATGACCTCGATCAGCCAGCGGGAGCGCTTGCCGGTGATCACCGATGCCCCGCCGGTACCCGCCCCCAGGTCGAGATCGAGTTGCTGCTGGCCGGCAAGAAGTTTCTCGCGGGCGGTCTCGAGCAGAGCGGCGAGTTCACTGTCGGTATGCGCCGAGCCGAGGTGCTCGAGCACCTTGTCTCGGCGGCCTTGCTTAGCTGCGATCTGCACCGCGGTCGCGCCCGACGCGGTGCGGACTTTGCGGATGTAGGCAGCCACAGAGCGGGAGTCTACCGAGCCGTTAGTGTGCCATTTCCCGAACCCGCACCGCTGTCACCAGCACAAACGCCGGATCCGTCCCGAGAATCGGCCAACCTGGTGCAACTCAGGGGGCCTGGTGACTGCCTTGATGTCACTGGTCGACAACGTCTGGATGTTCTACGGCATGCGGTTCCTCCTGGGTGCCGCGGAAGCGGGCCTGCTCCCCGGCGTGGTGTACTACCTCACCCGATGGGTTCCGTCGGCGAACCGCGGGCGAATCCTCGGACTGTTCTTCCTTGCCATCCCCGTCGCCTCGGCCATCGGCGCCCCTCTGACCAGCACCCTCATGTCGTTCCACCCCTGGGGCCTTCACGGATGGCAATTCATGTTCATCGCCGAAGGACTACCGTGCCTGCTCCTTGCCGCGGTCATCCTCAAGTTCCTCCCGAACGAGCCGAGCGATGCGCGATGGCTCGATGCTTCGGAAGCGCAATGGATCACCGACACAATTCACCGGGAAAACTCCGACATCGCCGGGGATAAAGCCGGTCACTCCTCGTGGACGGACGGATTGAAGAATGGCCGCGTGCTCGCGCTGTCGGCCGTGTACTTCTCGATGGTCGTACCGATCTATCTCATGGGGTTCTTCCTCCCCTCGATCATCAAAGAGATGACCGGCGGCACCGTCGGCACAACCGGCATCGGCTACATCGCTGCAGTACCGTACATCTTCACCGGAATCGCCATGGTCGCGATCTCCCGCAGTTCGGACCGAACTCAGGAACGAATGTGGCACTTCGCTGTTCCCACGTTGATCGGCGCATGCGGGTGGGTGGTCGCCGCCGCCACCGTATCCTCGAGCCCATTCGTCGCCGCCGTCGCGATCTGCATCGGCACAGTCGGCGCGATGGCCACCATTCCGACGTTCTGGACCACCGCCCCGAAAGTCGTTTCCGGTGCGGCCGCCGCATCCGGAATCGCGTTGATCAGCAGTATCGGAAACATCGGCGGATTCGTCTCCCCATACATGTTCGGCATCATCCGCGACGCGTTCCCCGGCGAGGCCGGCAACAGCCTCTCCTTTCTCGTCGGTGCAATCGTCCTCGGGATCGGGGGCCTGCTCATGATCGCCCTGTCCAAGACCCTCCCGACAACCACACCGAAGAGCACGAAAACTGCCCAACTTCAGCATGACTGACATCGACGACCCATCAGTCCCACCGAATTCCACCGCGAGGAAACCTATGATCAACTACACCGACACCGAATTCCACCCCCGCGACCTCACCGACCGGACCTGGACCGAAACCACCGTCCTGATCATCTCCGTCCCCGAAGCAGGAATCCTGGGCAACGCCTATGTGCTGGCCCGCCCCAACCTCGGCGTCACCCTCTCCTCGGTCATCCTGGGCCAAGGATTCTGCCGCCAACCCTACGAGGTCGACTTCACCGATCCCCAAATGCACCTACCGTGCCCCGAATCGTTCAGCAACTATTCCCTAGAGAACGGATTGACCGTCTCCTCGGACGGTCCGCGCAACTACCGAATGCAATACAAGAACGCCCTCGGCGCAGCAAGCTTCGACCTCACCTTCGAAGGACTGCACGACCCGTTCGACCCTCACGACCCGGACCAGAACCCGCTACTCGAAATCGATCGGGCCACGTCGAACGACTCCCGCAAGGGCGATGAATGGGAGAACGGCCACTTCGAAGTCAAAGGCCGCATCCGCGGTGAGCTGGAACTGCGGGGCAAGACTTACCAGGTTGAATCCTACGAGGGAATGGACCACAGTTGGGGACCACGCTCGGAAATCGGCACCCGCTCGGTCTCGTGGGTATCGATCAACTTCGGTGAGGAATTCGCCATGCACATGGCCGTCCCGATGAGGATCGAGCGAGGCCAGGTCTTCTACGACAAGATCCGCTTCGGCTACGTCGTCGACCACGGCGAAGTCCACGGCCTGGTCGACGGGACGATTCGAGCCGAGCGCGTCGACATGCTCGCGTTCAGCAACCACGTCACCGCCACCGACGTCCGCGGCAAGAAGCACGAGTTCTTCGGCAGCGCGATCGCGGGCCACCCGTGGTACACGTTCAACCCGTCCCATGTCTGCTATCAGTCGCTGTTCCGATACGAGCGTGGCACCGCCGTCGGCTACGGCGAGATGGGTGACATCTTCGGCCTGGACTATCTGGCCGAGCGGATGTCCCGCCACGGCCGGGAGAAGTAGGAGCCATCACGAATGACCAGCGCAATCCTGCCCCTGTCCGACCGGGACTGGGCCGACGACCCGACCGACGCCCACATCGAACATCTCCGCGCGCTGTACCCGACCGAGCCCGAAGTGGACCGGACACTGACCCGCAAGTTGAAGCGCCGCGCGCTCGGACCGTACCGGCGGATGGGCCTCGACGAGTTCGTCCGGTGTGTCGAGTCCTTCCTCTCCGCCCGCATCGACGCTCCCTTCCGAGTGTCGGACGCACGATGGTTCACCGGCGGTGTGTCCAAGGTGCAAATGGGATTCACTCTGCACCGCAAACATTCCGGGTCCTGGGTGAGTGAGCGGATGGTGGTCCGGATGGATCCTGCCGAAGGGTCGAATGTCACCAGCCGCCTCCGTGAGTTCGAGCTCGTCGGTGCCGTGCAGGGCACGGTCCCCGTCCCGCGTCCACACTTCATCGACGTCGATGGGGAGTTCTTCCCCGAACCCGCCTTGATCTACTCCTATGTCTCCGGGGTCACCAAACCGTCGGCGACCACCACCGGGAAGATCAGCGGACTGGGCACGAACTTCGGCACCGGCACCCGCGAAGCACTCGCCGACCAGTTCTTGTCCTATCTTGCTGCCCTGCATACCTTTGATCTGTCCGCAGCGACGTTCACCAGCCTCACCCGACCCCGGATCGGGACCGTCGACGCGGCGCTGTGGCTGCTCAACCAAGCTCGGCGCACATGGGAGGAGGACCGGGCGGGGGACCTGCCGCTGATGGACGTGGCCGAACAGTGGATGCGTCACCACCTGCCCGTGCTCGACCACGTCGGGATCGTCCACGGTGACTACCGCAGCGGTAACTTCCTCTACGACGAATCCACCCTCGAAATCACGGCCTGGCTCGACTGGGAACGCGGCCATCTCGGTGACCGGCACCGAGATCTCGCGTGGACCACGCAGTCGACCTTCGGCCACTATGACGAGGACGGCCGCTACCTGGTATGTGGCCTGATCCCCGAAGATGACTTCTACCGACGTTACGAGCAGGCCACCGGACTGGCCGTGGACCCGGAGAAGATCACCTTCTACAAGATTCTCAATGCCTATCAGATCGTGGTCTCTACCCTGGCCTCGGCGCACCGGGTCGCCAAGTTGGGCAAGTCACATCAAGACGTCGTGCTGTGCCGGGTCAAGGGCATGGCTGCGGTCGCAGCCGACGAGCTGAACACTCTGCTGAGCGAGGTGCTGTAATGGATCACTCGCGCAACACTCTCGGAGCTCTGCGCAAATCACTGCTCGACGCCGTTGCTCCAGCGGTGGACCAGTCCGACCCCCTCGCTGCCGAGCAACTCCCCCTCGTCGTCGACTACCTGGAATTCCTGTGTACGCGGATCTACCGGATTCACGAACGGTCCCGATTCGAACTCGGCGAGTATCTCCGAATGGCCGAGGGCCTGCTGGCACGGCTACCCCGGTCGGCGACCGCGGCGACCGGAACCCTCGCCAAATACATCGACGCCGGCAGGACCGCACGCGAGTCCGCGTCCACGGGCACCACTGAGCTCATGCAGTGGGGCGCTGCTCTTGCCACCACGGTGAGCACAGTCGTGCAAGACGAGTCACTTCCGGACGACGTCCGTCGAGCACTGGGCCGGTGGGTCGTCGAATCCTCCCGTCCGCTCCTTGCCTTCCAGCGGTCCTGGTACGCCCCGTTCGGATTCGAGGCCGACCGTGGTCGGCTCCGGAGCATCGACGAATATCTGTAGCAAGATCCGGTACAAGCCTGCCCAAGGTGACGACCTGGGCTCGTCATTCGCGATGTGACGAGCCCAGGTCCCGCCGTACGACGGCGCCTACTTCGTGCCACGGGCCCCGATCCGCAACGGCGATGTGGCTGTCACTTCTGCCCGTCCCGAGGGCACTTGCCAGAACCCTTCTTTGGACTTATGGTCAGTCCATTGCTATTGAAAGGGGCGGTATGGTGGTCCGCGTCGGTTTGTCGGTCACAGATTCTCTGCTGGTCCCGGACCCGCTCGCACGGCGGCGACTGCTCGCATCCGCCGCCGATGCCGGGTTGGACCACATCACGGTGGGTGACCACATCAGTTTCCACGGCGGTACCGGCTTCGACGGGATGGTCTCCGCCACCTCAGTGCTTGCCGCCCACGACACACTCTCGGTCGTCATCGGAGTCTATCTACTGGGACTCCGTCACCCGATGCTCGCAGCGCGCCAGATCTCGACCATCGCACAGCTCGCCCCGGGCCGATTGGTTCTCGGCGCGGGAGTCGGCGGCGAGGACCGCTCCGAGATCTCCAACTCCGGGGTGGACCCCCGTACCCGGGGTCGCCGCTTGGACGAAACACTCGAGGTCCTCCGAGCGTTGATGTCCGGCGACGAGGTCACTCACACCGGAGAGTTCTTCACCCTGGACCGGGCCCGGATTTTGCCCGCGCCCCAACCGGCCGTGCCGATCGTCATCGGTGGCCGAGGCGACGCCGCGATCCGCCGAACCGCGAAGTACGGCGACGGATGGCTCGCCATCTTTTCGACCCCTCGCCGATTCGGCGAAACCCGCACCGCGATTCTCGAGGCCGCCGCCCGGGAGAACCGCACCCTGAGCACCTTCGGTGTCAACGTCTGGTGCGGTCTCGACGACGATGCCGCCACGGCCGATCGGCTGGTGGGCGAGCAGATGCAGGCGCTCTACCGCCTGCCACGGGACAAGTTCCGGCATCTGGCACCGGCCGGCACACCCGAACAGGTGGCGGAGTGGCTGCGCACGTTCGTCGACGCAGGAGCCGACACCATCACGCTCATCCCGGCCGCCGCCTCGATGGAGGCGTCCGTCGAACACGCCGCCGCCGTGCGGAAGCTGCTCGTCGAGAGCTGATCGCACTGCACCTCGGGATCCGATTCCGCACACACCGGCCTCCCAGCGCAGCTCGTCGGCGAAGCCGACCAGGACGACAAGGAGACGAGCGCCATGCCCCCGCCTCTGCCGGCCTCAGCTGCCCCCCTCCGGCTGCTCAGCGGGTTGCTTGCCCAGGCGGCCACGCACGCCGGCTTCGCGTCCGCCGGCGTGCTCGTCGCAGACGACTCCCGCGGCGTACTCCTTCCCCTTCCCGGCACCAGATCCGCGTCGACACCGCACCGCGTTCGCTCGGACTGCCCACTCGTGCGTCGAGCACTGAACTCCTCCGACGCTGTCCACGCCTCGGGCCGATCGCTGTCCGGAACCGACCTCGACGGCCCCGGCATCGCCCGGGTGGGTCTACTACGCTTGTCGGACGACGGTGAAGCACCCGCTCGCCTCCTCGTCCTGACCGATGCCGATCCCACAGCCGAGTTCACAGGCCGGCAGAGAACTACTCTCCTCACGGTCCGCACACTGCTCGACGACGCCGCCACCACCGTCCTCGCCACGGAGGAACACCATCGGCGGTGGCGGGACCTCGAGCAGAGCCGGCAACTGGCCGCCGAGCGAACCCTGGTCGACGAACATCTCGACGACGCCGTCACCGCGGTCGATTGCATGTCTGCAATCGTGCGCGCCTGTTCCACACTCGCCGGCAAGACCGTGCTGCTGTTCGACCGACGCGGCCGCACCATCGCCGCCGCGACCCCCGACACGGCCGGCCACGTCGCCGCACCGGCGTTGACGGACATCCTCCGCGCACACAGCGCCGGGACAGCCACCGCCCCCGACCCCGTCGTACTTGCAGCCGGCCCCACCACCGGATTGACCCGCCGCAAGATCCTCACCCCTGTCATCGAACGCGGCGAACACTTCGGATGGCTCGTGATCGACGAACACCCGTCACCACTGAGCCCGACGGACGAGTACGCCGCAGCCCGCAGCGCCCGCCGCATCGGCGCCCAGTTCCTCGTCCAACGCCGCATAGCGCGGGTCGCCTGGAACGCAAGGTCCTCCCTCACCCGTCAACTCGTACGCGGTACCGGAGCACTGGACGATCTGGCAGCCGGCGGCGAGTACCTCGGAGTGAACATCCACGCACAGCGTGTACTGGTGTACGTTCTGGCTTCCCATCACGACCTCGCCCATTCGGAGCGCGTGCTCGCCGAGTGGATGGAACGAGATCTCGGCGTCGAAGTCCTGTCCACCCGGGGATCGGAAGGCATCCTGCTCTTGGTCGAAGCCAGCGAGAATGTCGGCGCCGTCGCGACCGTCGCCAAGGTCAAGGATGCCTTGGCGCGCGCTGCGAACGCACTGTTCCGGGCGCAGGAGTTCATCGCCGGGGTGTCCTCCGTCAGCGAGCCCCCAGCGCTGGCCCGCGCATACCGTGAGGCGCGCGAGGTCGTGCTCTGCATCGACCGATTCACCGGGCGTTCGTTCCACCGCATCCTTGCCGTCGACGACTTGGGACCAGCACGCCTGTTCCTCGCCCACGGCGAGATCTCGGCGGTGCGGCACTTCGTCGACGACGTACTGGGACCACTTCTGCGCGGAGCACCCGGAACGGTCGATCTGCTCCGCACACTGCAGTGCTGGTTCGACACGGCACGCAACGTACGGGGTTCGGCACAGCGACTCGGCGTTCACGAGAACACGGTGCGCCTGCGGCTGGCACGCGTCCACGCACTCACCGGACTCGACGTCGCCGGCGACGCATCCGACCAATTGAGCGTCCAGACTGCGCTGCTCGTCCTCCGCCTCCAAGGCCACCCCGTGCTCGATACCCACGCGGGCAACGGAATCACCGCGGAAGCGGATACCGAACCCGAAGGGGCACAACCGCACGACCGGGCCGCGACCGGCGGTGGCCCGGCAAAGGAACGGAGACCGGCATGACCGACCGACATCGACTCAAAGCGCTCGTCACCGGCGCCGCCCGCGAAGGCAGCATCGGCAAGGCGATCGTCGCTCGTCTGGAGTCCGACGGAATGGACGTCGTGACCCTCGATCGAGAACCCGGCTGCACCTTCCAGGCGGACATCGCCGCGGGCGAGTTGCCGGAGCTCGACGACATCGACGTCTACGTGGCGAACGCCGGACTCACCACCGTGTTCGGTGCCGCACACAGTATGTCGCTGCAGAAATGGTGCAAGGACCTGGATGTCAACCTCACCGGAACCTTCCGGGTCCTGCAGCGCTGCCTGCCGGGGATGCGCGAGCGCCGATTCGGCCGGGTCGTCGTCATCTCCAGCACGGCCGGCACCCTCGGCATGCCTGCCCAGATCTCCTACAGCACGTCGAAAGCCGGACTCCTGGGATTGACGAAGACCGTTGCCGCCGAAAATGTTCGGTTCGGCATCACCGCGAACGCCGTGTTGCCCGGCATGACCGCCAGTTCCGGAATCCTGTCCATGCCCCAGGACATCCAGGACGCATGGCTGGCATCCCTGCCCAACGGATTCGTCGACCCCGACGACATCGCCGACGCGGTGTCGTTCTTCGCCTCCCCGACCGCCCGCAGCGTCACAGGACAGCTGCTCACCGTCGACGCCGGCGACGGCCTCAACACCCGCTCGGTCACCTCCTCGGTCACCACGTCCACAAAAGCGCAGAGCTGATGCGCACCTACGCCAAGAAGCGTGTGGTGTTCGACAAACCCCTGCACGAGCATCCGGGCATCCCATGGCAGCTCGTGGAGTTGCACACCGACGCCGAGCTGAGCCGACCGGGCGATCCAGATCCACGGGGGCGTCGGCTATACCCGGCAGTTCGAGCACATCTACCGGCGCCATCGGCGCTACCACATCACCGAGGGCACCGACGAACTGCAGTTGCGCCGTATCGCCGCCAGGATGTTCGACTTCGGTGCGCGCCGCTCCTGAGCGCCACGGCATCGTGTCGGCTCGGATCCCGTGCGCTCGATCCGCACGGGATCCGACCGGCGAGCAGCGGTCCGCGGATACCGCCGGCGGCGGTCAGCTGCGGAAGGCGTCGAGTCCCTCGTTGGTGAGACGGACGATCAGCTCGGCCAGTCCGGGGGTACGGCTGACCTTGGTCGGCCAGTAGGCGATCGAGAAGATCGTGCCCAGACAGGTCTGGGTCGCCACGGCAACCTCCGCCGGCGTCGCTGTGGGGAGGCACCGGGCCACCGCAGTTTCCCAACAACCGACGTAGAGCTTGCGCCGGCGGTTGACCTTGCGACGCCAGGGGTCCACCAGTGACCGGTCCTCCCGCTGGGTCACATTGACCAGGTGCCGGTGCCGGACCGCGAACTCGACATGATGGCGGACCAGACGCTCGAAGTCGGTGTCGGCATCCTCCTCCACGGGCTGCGCGGCGCGGATCAACTCGTCCATCGCCTCGTCGAACAAGGTGGCCAGAATTTCGTCCTTGCCGGAGAAGTGCCGGTAGATCGCCGGCCCGGTGAGCCCGGCGCGAGCACCCAGTTCGTCGACGCTTGTACCGTGGAATCCCTTTTCGTAGAACAGTTCCGCGGCGATATCGAGAATCTTCCGGCTCCTGTCCACTCGGCGAGTTTAGCACGAGGTGTGAACGATCGTTATACTGCGGGAACGCTGTCGGCCATGCGGCGCCGACCCGAGCGGCCGGAACGGTGCTGCCGACAGACGTGCCGAGGAGAGTTCGCTGCGCCGGCAGCCGATTCCTTTCACAATGCGCCCGTCAGGAGACTCATGACCGCCACCGTCACGCTGCCCACCTACGACCAGGTCGTTCGTCTTCCCCGCGAGTTCGGCCCGCTGGTCGTGCCACCGGAATTCGAGGACGCAAACGGTCACATGAACATCCGGCACTACCTGGACCTGGGAGCCGAAGCCATCGACACCGCATTCCGCCGGATCGGCCTCACCGACGACTACCGAGCAACACGCAAACAGGGCTTCTTCACCGCCGAACATCACCTGAAGTACTACACGGAAGTGCACGTCGGCCACCAGATCTCGGCCTACTTCCGGATCGTCGAACGCTCCGACAAGATCATCCACGGCATGGCTCTGCTCGTCGACGACACGACCGAGATGCTCGCGAACACGCTCGAGGTCGTCGCACCCCATGTCGACCTCACCACCCGGCGAGTCGTTGCGTTCGCCTCGGACATCGCCGAGGCGGTCGATCGGGAACTCGCCGTAACCGAGCAGGTCGGCTGGCCGGCGCCGGTGTGCGGGGTGATGGGGATCAGGTCGCGGCGCGATGGAGCCGGTCGATGACCGGCGCGTACTTGTCCGCGATCACACTCCGGCGCCGCTTCATCGTGGCCGTGACCTCGTCGCCGCCGGGCCGCCACTGGTGATCGAGCAGCGTCCACGCGCGCACGGTCTCCGGGCCGGCCAGCCGCTCGTTCGCCGCAGCGATCGCCCGGTCGGTCTCCGCTCGCACCGCCGGGTGCCGGACGAGGTCGCCGATGTCCCCGGACAGGCCGTGTGCGGCGGCGAGTGCATGTAGCTGCTCGTGCTCGGGGACCAACAGCGCCGGGACGTACCGGCGGCCTCGGCGGCCGCGACGACCATGATCGAGCAGCCGGGTCTGTTCTTTGTTTGCGTTCTCCACGAGGGTGGGGACGACGTTCTTTCCCGGCGCGGTGATCAGGATGTCCTTCTTGCGCCCCACCAGCCGTAGGTACCCGTCCGCGTCGATCTCCCCGAGATCCGCGGTGCGCAACCAGCCGTCGGCGTCGAAGGCGTGGGGGGTGTCCCTATGTTTGCTGTCAAGCCGCTGCAGCAGCGGGGGTGCGGTAGAAGGTCTTGTTCTTGAGCATCGCGTAGAGCACGTCGCAGCGTCGCCGTGCGAGACAGATCAGCGCGGCGTTGTGCTTCTTGCCTTCGGCGCGTTTGCGGTCGTAGTAGGCACGGCTGGTCGGGTCGTGCAGCGCAGCGAATGCGGACAGGAACAACGCCCGTTTGAGCTTGCGGTTACCCGATCGCGCGGGGTGCTCACCGCGGATTGACGACCCGGAACGGTGAGTCACCGGTGCGATGCCGGCGTAGGCGGCCAGGTGCGCCGCGGAGGCGAACGCCGAACCGTCGCCGACCTCGAGCAGGATGCGCGCTGCGGTCCTGACGCCGACGCCGGGCATCGACATCAGGACCTTCGAAAGAGGGTGATCGTCGAGCATCCTCTCCACGTCCTCGGCGATGCTCTTGCGCTGTTGCAGAATCTCTTTCAACGAGTCGGCCAGTTTCGGCAAGACAATCTCGGCGGCGTTGCTGCCCGGCACCGTCACTGTTTGTGCATCGAGGGCAGTGAGGATTTCCTCGGCGAGACGGGAGCCCATCCGCGGAGCGTGCTTGGTCGCGAGGGTGGTGAGCCGGCGCTTGCCGGCCTTGCGGATGCCGACCGGTCCACCGCAGCGCGACAGGATTTCGAGCACGGCTGGATGCGCGATCTTGGGGCCGAGAACCCGTTCGAGGGCGGGATGGATGCCGGTGAGCAGTCCGCGGATGCGGTTGCTGATGCGAGTGGCCTCACCGGCGAGGTCGTCGTCGAACCCGACGAGGACGCCGAGCTCGGCCAGCGCCTCGTCACCGACATCGACCCGGCGCAGCGTGTGCGGCATCGTCCGAGCGGTGTCGGCGATGATGAACGCATCTCGCGCGTCGGTCTTGGCCTGACCGGGGTACAGGTCGGCGACGCGGCGCATCGTCAACCCCGGCAGGTACGCCACGGCGTGGCCGCAGGCGCGGGCGACGGTGACCGGCAGGGCGCCGATCGTGTTCGGTTGGTCGACGATCACCAGGACCGGACCGTGTTCGGCCAGGCGGTCGAACACGGCGCGGAGTTTGGTCTCGTCGTTGGGCAGGGCTTTGTCGAACAGTCGGGTGCCGGCGGGGTCGAGTCCGACGGCATGGTGTTCGCCTTTGCCCACGTCGACGCCGCAGAACACGGCGTAGGTCGGGTCCATGAAGCGTGCCTTCCGTTCCGCTCCGGACGGTCACCGATCCGACGTCGACACCCGGCACCCACGTTACGAAGAGACCTACCTCAGATCCGGTGGCCCTGTCCCTATCAGCGGTCCATCGACGCCACCAGGCTCGGCGACACCACCCCCCGGATCATTCGAGAGACAGGGGCAAGAAGTCATACCGAACTTGGCGACCGTGGCCCCGCGGTGCGGGACTACGAAGAAGGTAACGGGGGGGGGTGCGCTGCGGCTCGCCAGGTATCCGGACATCACGTTGCTGCCGCGGATCAACAGTTCCCGTCGTCGGCGACGCGCGCCGGCACGCCGGGCAGGAGCACCCCGACCGAGCAGGGCTTGGCCCGCCCGTGCGAATACCCCATGGGCCCGTTCGCCGAATTCACCGTCGGCGACGGTGAACCGGGTACCGACGTGCTCGACAACCCACTCGCGAACGTCGGGGGCGAGGTGGGGATTCACCGGTACCGCCACGAGACCGGCCTTGGCGATGCCGCACATCGTCCCCACGGCCTCGACGGAGTTCTCGCAGCACAGCAGGACGCGTTCGCCGTCGGCCGGGCCCGCCGCCTGTAATGCTCGTGCAGTGCGATTCGTCGCGTCGTCCGCCTGTCGATAGGTCAGGCGCCGAAAGTCTTCGGTGGGGTACGCCCCGGCCCAGCCGCCCAGTGCATCCTTGTCCGGGCTGCTCCACACCAACCGCTCGAGCAGATCGACCACGACCGTCCGGTGCCAGCGCTGATCCGGCGGCCGTGCAGCGTCGTGACGTCGAATTCCGTGGGGTTCACTCTCCGGGGATGAGAGCCTGGCAGAAGGCGCCGGTCGAGAGCAGAACGACGAGCGAACCCTACGACCGCCCGGAGTCCTGCGACGTATCTCGCGCCGATCGCCAATGTCGATTCCTCCGGGGAGCCCACGCGAAGGTTCGGTCGGAAGTGTCCTCTACCCGGGCTCGGCTGTGGGCATATTGTGCGGTTCCCGCCACCAGCTCAGGACTCGACAAGCAACCCACCTCTTGAAAACGATCGTTAACGCGGGGTACATTTGTCATACGGTCGGACCAAACCCGACGACTCCGTCCCGCGACCTGTTCTCGCGGCGACGGCGAGCCACCCGAGCAGGAAGGGACCAGCAGGTCGATGACTGATTTCACCGCATTCACGGACGTGACGTACGAGGTCGACAACGGGCTCGCCTGGATCACGATCAACCGGCCGGACCGATACAACGCCTTCCGCGCCCGCACGGTCGACGAACTCGTCAAGGCTTTCAAGGCCGCCTGGGGCAGCGCCGAGGTCGGCGCTGTCGCCCTCACCGGCGCCGGTGAGAAGGCCTTCTGCTCGGGCGGCGACCAGAAGCAGCGCATGGAGACCGGCGACTACGGCCCGTCCGACAGCGGCCTGTTCGAAGTCGAGGCCCTGCACCGTGTCATCCGGGACACCCCCAAGCCCGTCATCGCCGCCGTCAACGGTGTCGCCGTCGGCGGCGGACATGTCCTGCACCTGCTGTGCGACATGTCCATTGCCGCCGAGCACGCCATCTTCGGACAGAACGGCCCCCGGGTGGGATCCTTCGACGCCGGTCTGGGCACCGGCTACCTCGCCCGCGCCATCGGCGAGAAGCGGGCGCGGGAAATCTGGTTCATGTGCCGCCGCTACAGCGCCCAGCAGGCCCTGGAATGGGGGCTGGTCAACAAGGTCGTACCCGCCGACCAGCTCCGCGCCGAAGTCCGGGCCTGGGCCGACGAGATCCTGCAGCTCTCCCCCACCTCACTGAAGGTGCTCAAGCAGTCGCTCAACGCCGACACCGAGCACTTCATCGCCCAGGGCAACATGGCCTACTCCACACTCAAGCTGTTCGGTGAGTCCGCCGAAGCACTCGAGGGCATCAGCGCGTTCAACGAGAAGCGCAAGCCCGACTTCTCCAAGTTCCGCGGCGCCTGACCCTCCCCAGCTCCCGGGCGGCGAGACACCACCGTCCCGCCGCCCGGTGACCTGCCCCAGATCACGTCACCCACCCCGGTTCTTCACAGAGAGCAATTGTCGACATGCGCTTCAGCCGAGAACAACAGGAGTTCGCACTCGCGGTCCGCGAGTTCTGCGACGCCGAGTGCAAAACCCTTCAACAACGCGATGCGCTCACCGCCGACGGCACCGTGGCCAACAGCCAGGTCCTCCTCGACAAGTTCGCAGCACTCGGCTGGCTCGCGGTGTCGTTGCCCGAGGAATACGGCGGTGGCGGCGCCGGGATGGTCGAGGAGTGCATCTTCCTCGAGGAGACCTCTCGCGGTCTGGCCCCCATCACCGGCTACTCGACCGGCCTGACCGCCGCCCAGACGTATCTGCGCTACGGGACCGAGGAGCAGAAGCGCACGATCGTGTCGAACATGGCCGCGGGCAAGCTCGAAGCGATCGCCCTGAGCGAGCCCGGCGCGGGATCCGACCTCGGCGGCGTCCGCATCAAGGCCGAGCTCGTCGACGACCACTACGTCATCAACGGCCAGAAGACGTGGATCTCCGCAGCCCACGTCGCCGAGCACATCCTGCTGCTCGCCCGCACCGACTCCTCCGGCTCCAAGCACACGGGTCTGACCCTGTTCATGGTGCCCACCGACACCCCCGGCCTCGAGATCCACGGAATCGCCACCATGGAGGCCCGCACCTGCAACGACCTCTACTTCACCGACGTGGCCGTCCCGGTCACCGCCGTGGTCGGCACCCCGAACCGGGCGTGGCGCCACCTCATGCGCGGCCTGAGCGTCGAGCGGCTCATCATCGCCACCATGTCGCTCGGTGCCGCCGAACGCGCACTCGACGACGTCATCGCGTTCGTCACCGAACGTGAGCAGTTCGGACGCAAGATCGGCAGCTTCCAGGCCATCCGCCACCGCATCGCCGACCTCGCCACCGAAATCGCCTTCGCAAAGTCCTTCGTCTACGAGGTCGCCGAACGCATCGACGCCGGCGAGGAGGACAATCTCAACCGTGAGGGCTCGATGGCCAAACTCAAATGCACCGAGATCGCGAAGAAGACCACCCTCGAAGCCATGCAGATGATGGGTGGCTACGGCTACACCCGCGAATACGGCATGGAAGAACAGGTCCGCCACGCCCTGGCACCGACCATCTACGGCGGCACCAACGAAATCCAACGCGAAATCATCAGCAAGAGCCTGGGACTGTGACTCCCGTTCCCCGACCGATAGGACCCGACATGACCACCTCCCCGTTCACGTCCGAGGCCCTCGCCGGCAAGCGAATCCTCATCACCGGCGGTGGAACCGGCCTCGGTCGCGGCGTCGCCCGCCACCTCGTCGACCACGGCGCCGACGTTCACCTCTGGGGACGCCGACCCGCCGTCCTCGAAGAAGCCGCCAGCGAGGCGTCCGTCTCGCGGCCCGGCTCGGTCCACTGGCAGACCGTCGACGTCCGCAATGCGGAGATGGTGTCCGCCGCGATGGACGAGATCTGGACCCTGCACGGCCCCCTCACCGGAGTGATCAACAACGCCGCCGCCAACTTCATCGCCCCCACCGAGTCACTCAGCCCGCGGGCCTTCGAAGCGGTCACCTCCACCGTGATGAACGGTTCGTTCAACACCACCCACGCCGCCGGCCGCCGCTGGATCGAAGGTGGCACCAGGGGCGTGGTGCTGTCCACGCTGACCACCTGGGTGTGGAGCGGTTCGGCGTTCGTGGTCCCCTCCGCGATGGCCAAGGCCGCCGTGCATTCGATGACGATGTCCCTGGCGGTCGAATGGGCCCGCTACGGAATTCGCCTGAATGCTTTGGCCCCCGGACCGATCCCCACCGACTACGCCTGGGAGATGCTCAACCCCACCGACAAGAGCGCGGTCGGCGCCACCCAGGCCGACCAGGTCCCGATGGGGCGGATGGGCACCATCGAGGAACTGGCCAACCTGACAATCTTCCTGCTGTCCGACGCCTGCGACTACCTCACCGGGCAGACCATCGCCATGGACGGGGGCCAGATGCTCGCCGGACCCGGCACTTTCGCCGGCTTGACCTCCATGACCGACGAGGACTGGGCCACCGCACGTGAACGCAGCAAGGCCGCAAGCGAAGCCGCCAAGGCCCAACGTGGCGTCTGAGCTCCCCATCCCGACGGACCTGACCGCCGGAGACCACTCTCCGGCGGTCGGGCCCTGGGCGCGTGCGCGTATTCGGCTTCACCGTCCGTCAGGAGAGCCATGACCATCGACACCCCCACTGCGCTTCGGTTCTTCTCCACCGCCGCCGAAAAGCTGTTCCGAGTCGCCGATGTGACCGGCGACGAGACCCGCGGGCTGACCGACATGCTCACGGGGCCATGGCTTGCCGACGAATTCGGACAACCGTACCGAGGAACTCTCGGCGTCGTAATGGATGACGTGATGGGACATCTCGTCAGTGGACCAACTCCTGAGGGACACTGGGCGGTGAGCACCGAAATCCATCTCGACTTCATAGCGGACCCACCGGTCGACGGATCGGTTCTCCGCGCCGAAAGCTGGGTTCTCGGCCGAGGCTCGCGGACCGGGCTGGCCGGCGGCCGGGTCGTCGACGCGCAGGGCCGTCTGATCGCCTGCGGGTCCACCCGCCTCCAGACAGTGCCACTGACCGACCCACCGGGCGCACCCGTCCTCTCCCCCGATGATCTGGACTCTCGACTCCGCGCCCGCTCGATCATCGACCTGCTGGGGGCCGAGCACGCGCGGGGGGCCAGTGGGATCGAATTCGGCCCGTCACCGATGCTCGCGAATCCGATGGGCAACATCCACGGTGGTGTGCTCCTGTGCGCCTCCGAAATCGCGGGTTCGGCTGCGTTACCCACCGACGCGGAGTTCCGCACCACCTCGATTCACATCTCGTATCTGCGGCCGTGCCCGTCGGACGAACCCGTCACTTTCACACCGAAGGTTGTGCACTGCGGTCGCAGCCTCGGAATCGTCGAAGTCTCCAGTCGCAACGCGGCTGGAAAGACGTGCACCACCGCCACCATCACCTACAGCGCCGTCCACTGACCGGCGAGGACACCTTTTTCGACCCGCACCAGCCACAGGGGTACCCATGACAGCTTCGGTCGTCGTCGCCGGCGCGGACTGGCAGAGGCACGGCCGGTGCCGCGATGCGGACCCCTCGCTGTTCTTCGGACCCGAGCACGAAGCCGGGCACGAACGAGCACTGCGCGAAACCGAGGCGAAGAGCGTGTGTCAGCAATGCCCCGTGCTACCTCGATGCCGCAAGCACGCACTCGCCCACTCGGAGCAGTACGGCATCTGGGGCGGCCTGACCGAGAGCGAGCGCAAACGACACCGGCGACCGCTGTGGAGATCCCCGTAGCCCTCGGATGTAGAGCCGGCACGAACCCCGCCCGCCGGAATCCACCGGTTCAACCCTCGGATCGGCACCGGTGACGGTTATAGGCCGACCCTCCCCACACCGCAGGATGTGCAGTATCGCGCACCAGGTACGACCGAAAGGATCATTGTGGACGCCGTCGTGATGCAGGAATTCGGAGGACCTGATGTCTTGAAGTGGCAATCGGTCCCCGATCCGACCCCCGGGCCAGGATGGGTCACCGTCAAACTGAAGGCGGCCGCGCTCAACTGGCACGACGTCTTGGTGCGACAGGGCAAGTACTCCTCACCACTGCCGCACATTCTCGGCGCGGACGGCGCGGGGATCCGCACGGACACCGGCGAGGAAGTCCTCGTGCTCCCCTCACTGTGGTGGGGCGATCGCGAAGCCGCCCCGGGCGCGCAATGGGAGATCCTCGGCGATCACCAGCGCGGCACCTACGCCGAGTTCGTCCGAGTCCCGAAGGACTGCGTCGCGCCCAAGCCCCGCAACCTCACCTGGGAACAGGCCGCTGCACTGCCCCTCGTCGGACTCACCACCTACCGCGCCCTGTTCACACGCGGCCGCCTCCGCGCCGGCGAAAACCTCCTGGTCCTCGGCGCCGGCGGCGGCGTCGCCACCATGGCCGTGATGCTCGCGGCCGCCGTGGGTGCGCGCGTCACCGTCACCTCCTCGTCGACGTCCAAGATTGCGCAGGCTCGAGAACTCGGCGCGACGAACGGCGTTTTGTACACCGACCCCGCATGGCCGGATGCCGCTCGCCGGCTCTCACCCCACGGCCAAGGATTCGATCTCGTCCTGGATTCCATCGGCACGTGGGAACAGTCCATCGCAGCACTGCGGCCGGGGGGTCGACTGGTCGTGCTGGGGGCCTCCCGCAGCGAACACGCCGCCCTCGACATCCGCCCGTTCTACTTCGGGCAATACGAACTGATCGGGACCACGATGGGCAGCCCGCACGACTTCACCGGTCTTCTACGGCTGCTGGACGCCGAAACCGTCCCCCCACTGCCTATCAGCGCGGTTTTCCCCCTCGCCGAAGCGGCCGCCGCCCACAAGCACCTCGAACAGGGAAGCGGATTCGGGAAGATCGTGCTCTCGCACAGCTGAGCCGTTCGTGCACCGACCGGCGACACCCGTACCCCTATCATCGAATCCGATACAACCCGGCTGTCGGTGCGAGGCATGGTTCGGCGACGACGAGAGGACGCGTAGTGGTGAGCGAAGGGCCGACCCCTGCCGACGACAGCCGCGATGTGATCGATTGGATGCGCGCCGAGTGGACGGAACGGCGGGATTCGGCCGAACTGGAATTCGCCACCACGATGGCCCTACTTCGTACACATCAGTGGATCGTCCGCGCCATGGACGGAGAACTGCGCTCGCTTCGATTGTCGCGCAACGCCTATCTCATTCTGACTTCGCTGCAGCTGTCCGAGGGCCGGACCCGTCCACTGGGAAAGCTGAGCAAGTACCTCATGGTCCATCCGACCACGGTGTCGATGGCGGTCGATCAGCTCGTGAAGGCCGGCCTCGTCGAACGCCACGCTCACGAGACGGATCGCCGGACCGTTCTCGCCACGCTCACCCCGGCCGGCATGGACGTGGTCGAGGAAGCGAACGATCGACTCGCCGGTACCCGGTTCGGTCTCGCCTCGGTCGACACCGAGACCCTGGAATCCTTGATCGCACACCTGCAACTCGTCCGCCGCGCTGTCGGCGACATCGAGACGGGCCATTGAACGCCTGAACCTTTCGCGGCTGCAACAGTCGAGCGCCGCGCTGCTCCGCATCACCCACCTCTTGCCGAAACTGCTTTGTCGACCTACTATTCAAACCTAGAGTTCTTTTCCGGCAGGGAATGGGTCCATCCGCCTTCGCATCGTGCGTCAGCGCTTCCCTCGCCGTGATCACCCCCGATCGAGTCACGCACAGGAGCACACTCCGATGGTTTCCTTCGCATTCACCGACGAACACGAGGAGTTCCGAAAGACGCTGACAGCGTTCAGCGGCCGCGTACTCCTGCCCGGTTACCGCGACCGAGCAGCATCGACGGAATTCCCCTTCGACATCCTGAAGAAGCTCGGCGATATCGGCCTGCTGGGCATCGGACTCCCCGAGCAGTACGGCGGGACCGGCAACGAAGATCCGATTCTGCTCGGCATCGCCACCGAGACCCTCGCATACGGCGACGTGAACATGGCATCGGCGCCGGTACAGATCGGTCTGGTCGCCTCCCAGCTGGCGCTGTGCCGGGACGAAGTCCAGGAGCGTTACCTTCCGCCACTGATCCGCGGTGAACAGACCGTCGCCATAGCCTTGACCGAGCCGGGGTCCGGATCCGACGCAAGCGCCCTTCGCACCACCGCCACCGCAGTGGCGGGCGGGTGGCGCCTGAACGGTGAGAAGACCGCGATCTCGTGGGCGATGAACGCCACTGCGGCCCTCGTCTATGCCCGCGAACCCGGATCGGAGCGAGCGCGGGGCGTCAGCTGCTTCGTCGTCCCGCTCGATGCGGACGGAGTCACTGTCAGCCACATGCCGGGCATGGGTTGCCTCCCCCTGGGCTGGGGAAGCATCCACCTGTCCGACGTCTTCGTCCCGGAATCGCATCTCGTCGGTGAACTCGGCAAGGGCTTCCACTCGGTGATGGAGCACTTCGACTTCAGCCGTGCCGCCCTCGGGCTGATGTGTCTCGGGGCAGCGAAACAGAGCCTCGAGGAAGCTGCCGACTACGCGCAGCATCGGGAAACCTTCGGGCAGCCGCTGTCCGAGCACCAAGGCCTCGCATTCCAATTCGCCGAACACGCCACCTACCTCGAAGGTGCCCGCTGGATCTGCTATCGGGCGCTGTGGCTGCGAGAAACCGCGCAACCGCACACCGCCCTCGCGTCGATGAGCAAGTGGTGGCCGCCCGTCGTGGCCAAGAACGCGATCGAGTTCGCCATGCGGGTCCACGGAAACCTCGGTTACTCGACCGAATCACCTCTGCAGCAGAGATACCGCGACGTCACCGCCTACCTCGTCGCCGACGGCACGGCCGAGATCCAGAAGCGCATCATCGCCAAGGACATCTTCGCCCGCGGCACGGTATCGCTCTGATCCATTACTCCCGAACGGAATACACGAATGAACACGCGTGATATCGCAGCACCGAAGGAACTGACGGACAGCAGCGCACTGATCGTGGGAGGCACGGCCGGAATCGGCCTGGCGACCGCCGTGGGCCTCGCTCAGGCCGGCGTACCGCGCATCATGATCGTCGGTCGAGGATCGGAACGTGGAGCTTCTGCCCGGGAACGCATCTCGTCCGCCAACTCATCCTGCGACGTGACATTCCTGTCCGCCGATGCGACCACCGTCGACGGCGCCACACACATCGCCCTCCAAGCCGAACGGGTCCTGGAGGGCGTCGACATCCTCGTCTCCACGACAGCGGCGGACACCCGCCCGGAACTCTTCGCGAACATCCCCACCGACGACATCGCCCGCATCTTCGACCAACTCGCCCTGCCGTGCATGTACCTTGCGAGCGAAATCGTTCCCCACATGACGGCAAGGAAGGCCGGGGTGATCATCAACGTCGCCTCGGATGCCGCGAAGACCGCCACGCCCGGCGAAGCGGTCATCGGTGCAGCCAAGGCGGCGATCGTCATGTTCACCCGAACCCTGGCGATCGAGGCCAAGCGCAACGGAATCCGGGTCAACGTCCTGACGCCGTCTCTCGTCGCCGGAACCGGCTCGACCGAGCGGATCACCTCCGACGGATTCAGCGCCAAACTGTTCGCCAAGGCCGCCCAGCAGGCCCACCTCGGCGTCCCCGAATCCGAGGACCTGGCGGCGCTCGCGGTCTTCCTCGCCTCCCCCGCCGCACGACGGCTCACCGGACAGGCGATCAGCGTCAACGGGGGAATATCCGCAGCCTGAGTGCTGCCTCCGTACCGGGGCCAGACCCCTCCTCCGGGTGACGCGACGACGCCGCCCTCGTCCCGCATCGGAACGACGACGATCCGGCCAACATCGCGAACACCGGAGACCCTGGTCTCGGTGCAGCTGTTTCACCATCGACGCCGCTGGGGATACGGCGCGTTCGCGCCACCCCCCGCATCTCATCCCATCGGGGCATTTCCTTCACCCTCGAGGCTGAGATCGCGCCCGAATCGTTCTCTTCCCCATTTCCGGTCGACATCATGGTGCGACCGACAACTTCGGCCCGCCTCCGCCCGCGGAGGGACACCTGAGAGCAAGGATCCGCACATGGACGTCGTGGAGCACACACGGGCAATCCTTCCCGAGGACCGCTACAACGCGAGCACCCTGCACGCGTTCCGCTCGAACGGTTACTGGCGTGACGAGAGCCTGACCGAACACGTCGACCGCTGGGCGGCGATCGACCCGGATTTCGTCGCGGTCACCGATGGCTATGCAGCGCTCACCCGCAGCGAGCTTCGCGCGCAGGCGTACCGACTGGCGGAGTCTCTGAGACAACTCGGAATCACCCCTGGCGACCGGGTGCAGGTGCAGCTGCCGAACTGGAACGAGTTCGTCGTCATCTATGTGGCCGTGGCGCGGATCGGCGCCGTTCTGGTGCCGACGATGCCGGTGTACCGACATGACGAGGTGCGCTACGTCCTCGAACACTCCGGCGCCAAGATCTCCTTCGTCACCGAGGAGTTTCGCAAGTTCCGCTATGCCGACATGTTGACCGAGGTCCGTCGCGAGGTGCCCGGCCTCGAGCACGTCGTCGTCGTACGCGGGGCGGTCGGCGCCGGTGAACTCGCGTTCGATTCGCTGATCGCCGGTGATCATGTCCCCGGTCACGACGAGCTCGGATCGCCACCATCGGCAGATGCCGCCCACGCGATCATCTACACCTCCGGCACGGAATCACGTCCGAAGGGTTGCCAGCACACGTTCAACACCCTGTCCTTCACCGTCTACGGTCTCGGTCGGGAAGTGATGGGCTTGAATTCCGACGATGTGGTCTTCATGCCTTCCCCGGTGACGCATGCGACCGGGCTCGCCGTGGGCGTGGCGACACCGTTGATCCTCGGAAGCGGAATCCACCTTCTCGACGTATGGGAGCCGCACGAGGGACTTCGACGTATCGCGGAGCACAGGACTACGGTCAGCATGGCCGCGACGCCGTTCCTCCAGATGGCGCTCGGAGCGATCGAGGCCGGCGCAGTTCACGACCTGAGCTCGATGCGACTCTGGGTGAGCGCCGGGGCCCCGATCCCGGAAGCCCTCCTGCGGGACTGGAAGGCAGCGCTCCCCGATTGCACCCTCCTTCCGGTGTACGGCAGCAGTGAGGGACTTCTGGTGACGGCTGTGCGCGTCGACGATCCTGTCGAGAAGGTGCTCTCCTCCGACGGGCGGGCATTCGACGGTGTCGATCTCGAGATCCGTGACGACGAGGGGGACGTCCTGCCGGCAGGCGAGGAAGGTCAGATCTTCTACGGAGGACCGGGCATCTTCCTCGGATACTGGCGTGATCCCGAGCGCACGGCTGCCTCGGTCGACGGCCGGGGATTCCTCGCGTCCGGTGATCTCGGCCGCGTCGACGCGGACGGCTATCTCCGGGTCACTGGACGAATCAAGGACCTCATCATCCGGGGAGGCATGAACATTTCAGCACGGGAGGTGGAGGAGCACCTCTTGGCGCATCCGCGGATCATCGCGGCAGCGGCGGTGTCGATGCCTGACACCCGCCTCGGCGAGAAGGTGTGCGCCTTCATCGTCGTCAACGGCTGCGCGCCGACTCTCGAGGATGTGGCCGACTTCCTCCGGGACGAACGCAAGGCCATGATGCAGAAGATCCCCGAAAAGCTCGTGATTGTTGATCAACTCCCTACCACCGCGACCGGAAAAATCCAGAAGTTCCTCCTCCGCAAGCAGGCAGCCGAATTGGCTGCCGACGCCTGATCGGATACCGCCGCCCGCAGCGGCTCGTCCCGACAGAGCCTGTCCAATGGAGCCGATCGGCCCGATCGACGAGAACGGATCGAATCCGTAGGTCCTCGCCATTTCCGGCGAGCATCAGGGACAAGGAGTCCGAGCTGCTACCGCGAATCCGTCATCTCGAGATAGCGATAGATGGCTTCGGACCGATTCATCGCGCCCAGTTTTCGGAGAATCTTCTTGACGTGTGTCTTCACCGTGAAGATGCTGATCACCAACTCCTCGGCGATGTCGGCGTTGGACGCACCCCGGACAACCAATGCGAAGACCTCGCGTTCACGAGCAGTCAGAGAGCCGAGCACCGGGGTGTCCAGGCCTTCGTTCAAGCCCCCGGCCCTCGCGACGGAACACCGGGTGGAGTTCTCGTCGACGAAATGCACATCGGCGTGCTCGAGAATCTCGGCTTCCCGGGCCTCCTGCTGCAATCGTTGGATTATCAGGTTCTTCTGTTCGCTGAGGCGATCGGCGAGCATCACCCGTTCGAACAGCGTTCCGGAAGTTCGCGCGAATGCGCCCAGCACATCTCTGACCACAGCATCCAACCCCTCACCGGTGGCGCGGCTTCCGTGCAGGAGCCCGATCACACCGGTCGACACGGTGATCGGAGCCACCACATACGAGCTCGAGGCGAGCATCTGCGCAGCCTCCTGACTCGGTCCGATGTCGGTGTCCGATCCGGCAAGGACCGCCGACCGTGTCTCCCATGCCCTGCGCTCGGCCGATTCGGAGGTGAGAGGTAAGGCGTGTGGCGAAAGGAGGACCGCCTCCGTCCTTACCACGCTGTAGAGTTCCAGTCCTCTCCACGTTCCGTTGTGTACTTCGGACAACAGTATTCGATCGAGGTGGGCGGCGTGTGCCACTTCTCGGCAGATGAGTTTGCGGAGACCGGCAACCGACTCGGCTCCGCGAAGGCGACGTATCGCGCCGGCGAACTCGTGGGGCGAAAGCGCCTGTTCCGGTTCGGAATGCTCCGTGCGGATTCGCCGGCGCAGGTCCTGGAGGTCGACAATGAGGCGACCGAGTGCCCTTTGCCGCTCGGGGTCGAGTTCGGTTAGCGCGGTGAACGCAGATTCGGTGGCTTCGTCCAGCAGGGTCATCTGAGTGTCGAGAGAAACCGACCGAGTCTCGTAGGGACGCAAGTCGACACCGTAGGTGTTCCGGAGCTGGTCGACGAGGGCGATGACGGCGTGTGACAATTCGCGGTCGGCGGCCGACCGGGCGGTTGTCTGCCCCTGAAATTTCTCCCTCATCGCTGTCGTCGAGCCTCGTTCGAGTAGAGAGCAGCCGCGGCAGCGCGCGTCGGTACGTGCAACTTCTTGAGTACCGCTTTCACGTGCGATTTCACGGTTCCCTCGGAAATGACCAGTGCGTGGGCGATCTGGCTGTTCGTTGCTCCTGTCGCGAGATACGAGAGGATCTCGCGTTCCCGAAAGGTCAGCGTCGAAGTCAGTTCGATCCCCTGGTGATCGTCGGACTTGCCCACGGCACCGTTCGCAGGTACGTCGGCAGGGCGGGAGAGGATCGCGTCGGCCTGCGAGATCCGATCGAGCATGATCTGAGTTGCTTCGAACGACTTCTCGATCCGTGCGCGCTGCAGCTGTAACCGATGCTTCAGAACGGCCTGTTCGTAACTGATCGCCAGAATTGTTGCGAACGTGTCCAACAGGTCTCGATCACCCGGGTCGAGCGCATCAGCCGCCCCGGGACGGTCCGCATGGAGTAGCCCGATGACCTTTCCCCCGGACATGACCGGTGCAGCGACGTACGCCGACGTCTGAGACGCAATAACCATCTCCTTGTGTGTGCGCTGGTCATCGGCCGGGGCAGCGACCAGCGCCGGTACCCGTCGGCGTACCAGCTCGGTTTCGAGTGGAGCCTCTGCCAGTGACAGTTCGGCGGAGTCGATGTAGTCGGAGAAGTCGAGATGGGAGCCGTCGAGTTCGGGTCGCAGATAGAGGCGGCGAGGCTGCCAGCGAGAGCCCGACACGGCGGAGATCAATGAGCGCGCGAACGGCAACTTGGTGCAGATGATCTTGGGTGCCGACTCGATGATGGCATGTGGTGGAAGCTGCCGAAGTTGGGCTGCGGCGTCGTGTACCTCGCCCAACTCGGCGGCATGACGGAGCGCCTCGGTCTTGGCGAACTGCTCTTCCAGGTGTTCGATGTCGACGAGAATTCGACACGCGTCCTCGATGTCGGTTCCGGCCACCTGCCCCTCGGTCAGCGCATGGGCGAGTCGACGTCGCGCCCGGGCCAGCGACCCCGACAGGGCAGTCGGGCGCATGTCGCTGGGTTGGTCGCCCAGGAGCCTGCCGGCCATACCGAGACACTCGGCGGCTCGTTGCACGAGATGGGTCGACGGCGTCGTTCCTCTCATCATGTGCCCGCGTTCCCGAACATCCTGCCCATGCCGCTTCCGCCCATTCTTGTGACTGAAATCACCGACCAACCGTACCCAAGCCGAGGCGTACAGTCCAATGGTATGACCCATTACGGCCAATTCGGGATGCTTCACATATCGCCACATGCGGACTGGAGAAACTGACAGCCGGAGAGCGGGACATCCTTCCCGGGCACCCCGCGACTTCCCTACCGTCCGAAACGACGGAGGCGGTCCCCGCAGGCACGGGGGGAACAGCCGCCGAAGGCGCCGGGCCGCACCGACATCGGCGGAGGGCGCCACGAGGCAGGAACCGTTTCCCGCGCCGTCGGCCGGACTCCACCACGTTGCCGAGCGGCACGATGCCACCCCCCACTCCTCCGCCGAACACTTTGGACTGTCCTTTACATTGGACTGTCCGTATGCTCTCATTTGTGACGGGCACCACTCCGCTGTTTCCGGCCTCGCCGCCCCGCCACCGTCACCAATCACAGGAGCTTCCATGAGCACAGTCGGCACCACTGGGTTGCAGGCGCCCGCCGGGCATCTGAACCGCTGGTGGTACGTCGCCACCGGCTTTCTGACGTTGTTGTTCGGCACCAGTACGGTCAACGTCTTGTTCAACATCCTCGGCAAGCCCATGACCGAGGAGTTCGGCTGGGACCGCAGCATCATCGCCAACGGCTTGTCGATCGAGACGGTGATGGTCGGAATAAGCATCGTCATCCTGGGCATTCTCATCGACCGATACGGACCGAAGGTGCCCTCGGTCCCGATGGCGCTGGCCTTCGGAATCGGCCTCATGCTGATGGCTGCACTTCCGAACAATGAAATGCTCTTCTTCGCGCTGTGCATCGTGATCGGCGCGGGTGCGGGCGCGGTGAACCCGGTGGCGCACTCCACCGTGGTCAGTGCATGGTTCCAAGACCGACGCGGCATGGCCCTGGGCATTCTCATGGCCGGACTCGGCGCCTGCGGAGTACTGATGCCGTATCTCGCGAACTGGGTCCTGGGTATGGGGGGCTGGCGGGTGGCCTTCCTCGTCATCGGCGCCGTGTGCACGATCATCCCTGCTTCGGTATACGCCTTTGTCACGCGAATGCCGGCCGAACACGACGCCGAGCGCCAGGCCGCGCGTCTGCAAGGCCGGGTAGCCGGAGAGTCCCTCCTCACCGTGGCGCGGAAATACCGACAGTTCTGGCTGCTCTCCGTGGCGATCTTCGTGGTGTCCTCGGCCACCTTCGGCTTGATGTCCCAAGTCGTGCCGATGACCACCGACAAGGGCATCAGCCAGGGCACCGCCGTATCGGTCCTGTCCGTTCTCAGCTTGGCGTCGATCTTCGCGCGTCTACTCGTCGGCTATCTGCTCGACCGGTTCTACGCTCCCGCGATCGGGGCGGTCATCTTCGCGTTGTGCGCTGTCGGCGTCTTCTTCATGATCACCTCGTCGGAGGTCGGTCTGTTGTTCCTCGGCTCCGCCTTGATCGGTCTCGGTCTGGGGTCCGAGGGCGATCTCGCCGCCTACATGGTGAGTAGATACTTTCCCAAGCACTCGTACGGCCGCGTGCTGGGATTCATCTACTTCCTCTACGCTCAGGGCGCGGCCTTCGGCATCTTCCTGCTCGGACAGATCTACGGAGCCACCGGGTCGTACCGCGCCGGTGCCGTACCGATCATCGTGCTGGTCGGCATCGGGATCGCCTGCCTACTCATGATGGGCTCCTACCGCTTCACCCTCGACCACAAAGAGGTCGATGCTGGTGAAGAGGCCCGGGAAACGACGACTTCGCCGGTTCCCAACTGATACCCCGTCGACAAGAAGGAGCACGTATGACCGACGGATTCCACGACGCCCTGGTAACCCGCGCCACCTCGGACATGCCGGAGAAGTTCTTCGACCGGTTCATGTTCAACCTCCACCCGGACGGCGGCACCGCGCCCTCGGTCGTCCTCGGCGCCGGGGTCTATCCGCCACGGAACGTCGTGGACGGTTTCGTGGTGCTGACCACGGCGTCCGAACAACGCAACCTCCGCGTCTCCACGGAGCACGACGCCACCGACGCCGCCTCCGTCGGGCCCCTGCGATGGGAGACCGTCGAGGACAACACCACCTGGCGAATCCAACTCGGCGAGAACAAGACCGGACTCGAACTCGACCTTCTCTGGCACGCCCGGGCGCCCTACTGGCTCGGGTCGGTGGATGTGGCGAACACCGACGGAAACGTCACCTCGTTCGATCATCTCTTCCAGCCCGGCCGCTACGAGGGCACGCTCACGCTGGACGGCACCACCACCGATGTCACCGGCTGGTACGGACTACGGGACCGTTCCCGCGGAGTACGCACCATGTCCGGAGGCCAGGGCTTGCACATCTGGTACCAGGCCCAGTTCCCGGACCGCACATTCGGGTTCCTCCTCGTCGAGAACCGACACGGCGGCCGGATCCTGTTGGAAGGCGCTGTCATGCACGACGACGGTCGACTCGACGACATCACCGATGTCCGGCACAACCTGGCATTCACGGCAGGCAACGACCTGATCAGCGGCACGGTGGCGATCGTGACCGCCGCCGGGGCAACCTACCGCGTCGATGCCGACGCCTCGGCCGGCGGTGGATACATGGCCGGTGGCGGTTACGGCGGACACCACGGAAAGGTTCGCGGTCGCGACTTCGAAGAGTTCGACGTCTATCCCCTCGACGGGACGGTGGGACCGACGACTCTCGACTCCGCCCTGACGGACCGATGCTGCGTGTTCGCATGGAACGGGCAGGCCGGATACGGCATTTTCGAATTCGCCCTGTCGCGGTCGTCCTCCTACGCCTACCGCCCCTCCTTGACGTAACACGCCGAGCCCAGTGTTACCTCTTCACCTACCGGACGGTGCAGAGGTAGCACTGGAGGCGAACACGTTCAGGCTCGAGTTCACATTCGCGCCATGGGATCGGCAGGCCCCGACCGCTCGCCACTTCAGCTGCCGGGGGATAAGAGAAACTCGACGAACTCACGGTCCAGAGGGCGCGGGACGGGCCGGTCCCGTCTGCCACGACGAGGCCGTGGGGGCACCGCTCCAATTCATAGGGAACGAAGTCGGTCCCATACCTTTCTCGCATGATGACCTTCTGGATCCGTGCCGTGCCGTCAACGATTTCGACGGACATCACGTGACGTAGGCGTTGCTCGAACGGAAGTTCTTGCGAGTATCCGTAGTTGCCGTGCAGAAGCAGGCGTTCCTTGACCGCTGCGCTCGCGACGAGCGGGCCGTACCACTTCGCCATCGCCGCATCGATAGTGTGTGGCAGGCCGAGGGTGCGTTTCTCGAGCGCCGCGTAGCAGATCATCCGCGCCGCCCCGACCTTGGTGACGGCGAGGATGATTGCCTCCGCGTTCGCGAGCATCGTCACCGATGTCTTCTCACCGGAAATGATGTATCCACCTGCAGTGGCTCGCGCGACGGTCTCGAGGTTGGCGGCGTGGCTGGTCCTTGCTTCGGTCACGGTTCGGCGCTCGGCCGCGGTGGGGCGCCGTCACGAGACCAGATCGGCCGAGGACTGCTCGGCCGCGTTGCCGTCGACCATCGGCGCCGCGGTCAGTGTCCCGGCGGCGATCTGTTCTTGCACGCGGAACTTCTGGATCTTGCCCGACGGGGTCATGGGAAGGGACCGGGTGAAGTACCACAAAGCGGGTGTCTTGTGCGCTGCGAGTCGTTCGCGGAGCCAGGACTTCAGCTCCGCCGCGTCGGGGACGCCGTCGGGGTCCTTCATCCGCACCACGGCGCCGATCTGTTCGCCCCATTTCTCGTCCGGCACACCGAGGACCGCCACCTCCGCGACGGCGGGATGCCGGTAGAGCAGTTCCTCGATCTCCCGGGGATAGATGTTCAGACCGCCCCGGATGATCATCTCTTTGAGGCGGCCGGTGATCTTGAGGAAGCCCCGGCTGTCCATCACACCCAGATCGCCCATGCGCAGCCATCCGTCCGCATCGATGGTGGCGGCGGTTTCGTCGGGCATGTCCGAGTATCCGAGCATGACCTGGTAGCCGCGGCAGCACACCTCTCCTTGCTCACCGACAGGAACGATCTCGCCGGAGAACGGATCGACGATCTTGACCTCGAGTTCCGGCAGCGGCTGCCCTACCGTCGTCGCCTGGTCTTCGACGGTGTCGGTGATCCGCGTCTGGCTGATCACCCCGTGCATTTCACTCTGGCCGAACAAGATGGTGAAGTGGCAGTCGAAGTCATGGGTGACTCGGTCGACGAGCGCCTCGGGTACTGCCGCGGCGCCGGACATGACGGTGTGGATGCTCGACAGGTCGCGCGTGTGCCGGTCTGGATGGTCGAGCAGGGCGATGAGCATCGTGGGCACCATCAACGAGTGGGTACCGCGATAGGTCTCGATCATCTCGAGCATGGTGGCCGGCTCGAAGGCCGGCAAGATCACGTAGGTTCCGTGGGCGGCGAACGTGCCGAGTTCTGTGACGCCACCGCCCCCGATGTGGTACATCGGCATGGCGTTCACGCAGACCAGCGGGTCTGTCCGGCCGGCCCGTTCGAACACGAACGCGGCTTCGTTGGCGAGGCCTTTGTGGTGCAGCAGTGCGCCTTTCGGGAATCCGGTGGTGCCCGAGGTGTACTGCAGTTGCACCGCGTCCGTCGGCGAGACGGCCGGGAACTGTGCGTTCGGATCGCCGGTGCGTACGAACTCGGCCCACTCGCTGCCGGATACCACCGTGTGCAGTCCGGGCAGAGTCTGCCGGACCTCGTCCAGAATCGCGGACAGGTCCGCTCCGCGGTAGGACTCGCGGAAGAAGAGACCGGCCGCCTTGGACTGGCGCAGGATGTACTCGAGCTCGTGTGCCCGGTACGCCGGATTGATGCCGACCAGCACCATGCCTGCCATCGCGATCGCCTGGTGCAGGATCACCCAGTCGGCACTGTTGGGCGCCCACACCGCGATTCGATCGCCTGGGGAGAAGTGGGTGAGTAATGCCCGGGCGGTCGATTCGGTGTCGGCGAGCAACTGGCGGTAGGTCCATTCTCTCCGGTCTGCGGGGTCGGCAACGCCGTCGACGAGCGCAATGCGGTCGGGGACGGTCGCGGCCCCCTCCCGGAGAAGATCACTGAACGTGATGTCTCGAATGCCCGTGCTCGTGGCGGCCGGCCAATAGGACATCTGTAGCGACATGGTGTGCTCCTGCTTTCGGCTGCGCGGAATGAAGGAAGAAGACTGCAGGGACCGACCGGGGCCCTGGACCGGGCACCTCGAAGTGTAATCGCGGTCACACAGAATATAGTACCGATCCGATGTCTTCCGCTACAAATTCGTCAAACATTTTTGGTGGACGAAGCCCCCGGGTCCACGCTCGAAGCACAGGAAGCCGGCCGAGGCCCCACCTCGACCGGCTCCTCGCTACGACCACTATCCCGCGGAAATCCCCCCGTTCGGGCTGACCACCTGCCCGGTGATCCGCCGCGCCTGCGCACTACAGAGGAACAGCACGAGGTCGGCAACATCACCCGGCTCCGCCACCCCCAGCGACGCCAGCCGACTCGCCTTCTCGAACAGCTTCGCGCTGAACGGCTCGGACATGACACGATCGAAGCCGCCGGTGTCGCGGATGAGCGACGGCGTCACGGCATTGACCCGGATACCGTCTCTCTTGGCTTCCATTGCAAGGGTTTTGGAAAACATGACGATTGCGGCCATGGCCGCACCGATCACACTCTCGCCCGGCGTCGGGTGTTTCGCCGCGTCGGAGGCGATGTTCACAATCACCCCACCGCGGCGCTGCCGCATCGCGGGCAGGACGGCTCGGCACATGTTGATCGGGCCGAGCGCCTGACTGACCAGAACTCCCGGGATGTCCTCGGGATCCATTTCGTGGAACAGACGCGGGTTGAACGACCCCGTCGTGCTGTTGACGACGATGTCGGCAGCACCGAGCGAATCCGTCAGTTCCGCCACCACCCGCACCGCCTCCCCGGGAACATTCACGTCGGCCGCGGCGAACAGACACCACACGCCGGGTGCAAGGGTCCGAATATGCTGGGCCGCTTTCTCGCCACGTTCGAGGTTGCGCCCGACCAGACCGATCCGCTGGGCGCCCGCCCGCACGAACCGGCGTGCCACCTCCAGCCCGACACCACTTGTTCCCCCGACGATGAAGATCGTCGACTCGGCCGGTACCGGCACCCGGAGCTCATTCGCTTCGTTCGTCATCACTCGCTCCTCTGCAGATCGAGCATCACCGGTCCCCCGGCGTGCACATGATTACCGTCCAGGACACCGTCGCAGCTCGCACAGTGCTGACCACCGCCCGGACTTCGCGATGCCATCCTCGTCTCCGTCGCGGCATCACGCGCAGGCAGAGCCGTTCGGGCACCCAGGTATTCGTCGCGCGCGAGCAGCCCCGCGCCGTAGGCACCGGCGATCTGCGGCTGGTCGAGCACCTCGATCGGATGTCTCAGCGCTTGCGATACACAGCGGATCGCAGCCGGGTTCTTGGCCACACCGCCGGTCATCACCGCCGGTGTCGCCCTACCGACCTGAGCGACCAACCCGAGGGTGCGCGCTGCGACCGCACGGTGCACGGATGCAGCGATATCGGCCTTGTCCTGTCCTTGGGCGAGCAAGGAGATCACTTCGGTTTCGGCGAACGTGGCACACATGGTGCTGACCTCGAGGCCCTCGGCACCGGCGAGCGCAAGATCGCCCACCGCATCGATGTCGACCTCGAGCGCGCGGGCCAGCACATCGAAGAATCGGCCGGTTCCGCTGGCACAACGGTCGTTCATGGCGAAGCGTTTCACCAGTCCGTCGTCGTCGACGATGATCGCCTTGCTGTCCTGGCCGCCGATGTCGATGACCAGCCGAACCCCCGGGCGCAGTGCGGCCGCGCCGCGCGCATGGCAGGTGATCTCGGTGAAGGTGCGGTCGGCGCCCGGCACCAAGCGGCGGCCGTACCCGGTGCTCACGGTCCGCCGAACGACCTCGCGGGGTATTCTCGCGGCGGCCGCGGCACCCTCGATCGCACGGGCGACGGCTTCGCGGCTCACAGCGCCCATCTGCACGACATCCGTCCCGCACAGCACACCGTCCTGATCGACGACGGCAGCCTTCGCGGTCGTCGATCCCAGATCGACGCCCATGACGAACCATTTGTCGGTACTCATCGCACTCGTCTCTTCCCGGTCCGGCGTCGCGCTAGACCGCGGACCTCATCCGTTGCACGTCGATCGCCTCGAGCATCGCTTCGAGGCGACTGTCGAACAGCTCGTCGTTGTAGAACGATGCATCGGCCACGTCTCCCTCGAAGAAGAACGACTTGACTCCCCGCTCGGCCTCGGCGGCCCGGGCGAGCATGGACTGTGGGTTGGTCATCGCCCGACAGGTCCGGGTGGAGTGGAAGGCGATGCCGTCGATCGCATACTCGTCGAGACGACGCAGCAACAGCTCCTGCAGGTTCTTCAGCCCGTGGTTCAGTGGGCAGAGCAGGTAGTGTTGCGCCATTCCGAGCAGCGGGTTGTCGACGTCGATGAGCTGTGGTTCCTGCCAGAAGGATTCGTGGGTGTACCGGCCGGCCACGACGGCCACGTCGTACTCGGCGAACTTCCTGGTCAAAAATCCCAGTTTGTTCCAGTTCATGATTCCGTCGAAGTAGACCCGGTAGCGCTCGTTTTCCACGGCGCTGACACCGTCGGCGATCCGCTGTTCGATCTCGGCCTTCACCCCGGCGAAGTAGTCCACGAGATCCTGGTTGCCGGGCAGGAAGTTGATCGGCGCGATGCTCGCCACCCAGTCCCAGTAGGTTGCCGGGGTCGGCGCCTGCCGGCACAGTTCCATTCCTTCGAGGCGCAGTTCCGAAGCCCGCTTGATGTACGACATGCTCTCGCTGAGCGCATCCCAGTCGAACGGTCGGCCGGTCTGGTACTCCAGGAAGTCGACCAGCTCCCGGAGCTGGCCCTCGACGTACTTGCCGACTTCGATCCACTCCTCGCCCCGCATGTATCCCGCGTCGGGTTTGTTGCCCCACAACATCGGGATGGAGACGTTGAACAAGGGCAATGCGCGATCGAAGACTCGGTACGTCATGGCGTCCCACTGCTGTCCGGTGCTGCAGCCGGCATATCCGTTCACGAAGAAGTCCGGGGCCGGCAATTTGCTCGCGAGTTCCTGCTGATCGGTCAGGCCCACGACGCCGGTCTCGCTCCGATTGCTGTTCTGGTGCGTCAGGACGGCGCAGCCGAGGTGCGTGCGGGCGTACGAGCACAGCTCGTTGATGTAGCCGTACTCGGCCCCGGCGGCCTGGGCCGGACCCTCGAGGTGCTGGGCGGCCAGTCGTGCAGCGAACGCTTCACCATGGCACCATTCGAGGCCGGCCGCGTGGAAGAGCGGGTTCAATGCGGCGCCGTTGTACCAGACGACGTGCTTTCCGCGCTCCTTCGCGGTGAAAATGTTCTCCCAGTAGTCGGCGACCAGCTTGCCGCCGACCCGGGTACTGGACAGGCGATGCGCCTTGTCCTTGCGCGGTTGTGCCACAGTCATCACGATCTCCCTCGGGTGGTCGGGCGGGTTTTCAGGACAGCGCCGGCATGCGCTGCCGGCGGATGCGCTCGACAAAGGTCTCGACCCTGGTCCGGAGCGTTTCCACAGGATTGCCCTCGTGCTCGGTTTCGATGAGGAGCGCGGGGGTTCGGTTCTTCTCCAGCGCTTTCCGAATCTCCGGGTAGTAGAGCATGTGGGGTTCGCAGAATTTCGCCATCAGCACGATCACGCCGTTTGCGTTGCTACGGGTGAGTTCGTCGACCAGATATCGGTCCCAGTCGACCTGGGTGGTCACTCGGGTGGGGCATGGGGCGTTGAGGTTTCGCTCCAGATACCAGCTCGACAGCGCTTCGAACGGATCACCGGTCTCCGGCACGTCGGTGGAGATGTAGCGGTATCCGGTGTACAGGTCGTCGTCGACCACGATCACTCCGGTTTCTTCGATCACGTCCAGCAATTCGGGCCGCGGGGCGTGGCAGAAGTGGCCGGACAGGTAGAGCCTGACCACGTCGGGTTGCCCTTCGTCGGCCGGGTCGATCCCGTCGAGAAGACGCTCGAGCGCAACGGTGTGTTCGGCGATGTCCATCACCATGCTCGACTTCACCAGCACCTGCATTTCGCTCGCGGTGATGCGGAGCCGACCGGAGCGACGCAGCTCGTAGAACTCGCGCAGCAGCCGCCGGTTGGCGTTGAACATCCGGATGCTGGCCGTCAAGGTGTCGGACGTGATCGAAACCCCTAGGGCAGCTTCGATCTCGGTGGTGAGTTCGCCGATCCGACCCGCTACTCGCGGTCTGGTCCAGGCATCGTCCATGGCGCTGGTGAGCTGGGCGAAGTGCACAGGTTTCTCCGGTCGCGCCCATCGGATCACGTCGACCGCGCCGAGCAGTTGTACGCAGTGGTCCGCCGCCACGACGGCGTCGAAGACGTCGAGCTGCCCGAGCGCCGCCTGATCGGCGACGCTTCGGGTGTATCCGCAGTAGAACTCGGCGAGCAGGTTGCGGCCTTCGGTGATGGGGGTGCGGTTTTCCTGGATGAGCACCGGAAGGGCGCCGGCGGCGTGCACGAGTTCGGGCGGAAAGTTCATCGGAAAGGCACCGATCACGCTGCCCCCGTGGGTTGTCTTCCAGGTCTGGGCGTAGGCGACGGGATCGTCGGCCGCGGCGCGCAGAGTCGCCATCAGTTCTGGACTGAGTCTGTTCACGTTTCGCCTCGGGTTCGTCGGTGGATGCCGACAGCGACAAGTCGGGGTTTCGCTGCGACATCGAGCTAGATAATACTTAATTTGATAGCTAGTATCCAGAATTGTCAAACATCGATGCCGTTCGGAGGAAGAAGATGACGCGTGTACTCGACGGGCTGCGGGTGGTCGAACTGGCCGGGATCGGCCCGTCCCCCCATGCCGCGATGCTGCTGGCCGATCTCGGGGCGGACGTCGTGCGGATCGAACGTCCCGGTGGGGTGAGCCAACTCGTGCCCGTGGAGCAGGACGCCGGCTTGCGCAACCGCCGCTCGCTCTGCGCCGATCTGAAAGATCCCGCCGATCTGCAGCGTGTGCTGAGCCTCGTCGACAATGCGGACGTGCTCATCGAGGGCTACCGTCCCGGCGCGGCGGAACGGCTCGGCATGGGCCCCGAGGTGTGCCGAGCACGCAATCCCCGCCTCGTCTACGCCCGCATCACCGGATGGGGACAGGACGGCCCGCTGGCCCCCTACGCGGGGCACGACATCAACTACCTCGCCCTCACCGGGGCGTTGAACGCGATCGGACGGAAAGGCGAACGCCCACTGGCGCCACTCAACCTGGTCGCCGACCTGGGGGGAGGCTCGATGCTGGCCGTCACCGGCATCCTCGGCGCCCTTTATGCGCGAGAGCGGTCCGGGCAGGGTGACGTCGTCGACGTCGCGATGGTCGACGGCGTCAGCACGCTGATGACGATGTACTGGACGCTGACCGAGAACGGACTGTGGTCCGCCGACCGGGGAACCAATGTCGTCGACGGCGCCGCCCCCTTCTACGACACCTACGAATGCGCCGACGGGCGGTACGTCGCAGTCGGCGCGGTCGAGCCGGCGTTCTACGCGCAACTACTCACGGGCCTGGGACTCGACCCGGCCGAGGTTCCGGAACAATACGACCGTACGTCCTGGCCCGCGATGCACACCCGGTTCGCCGAGATCTTCCGGGGACGCGATCGCGACCAATGGGTGGAGCACTTCGCCCCCCTCGACGCGTGCTTGACGCCCGTACTCGCGTTGGAGGAGGTCGCAACGCACCCCCACATCACCGCGCGCGGGACAGTCGTCGAATCGTTCGGACAGCGCCAGCCGGCGGCAGCGCCACGTTTCGCGAATGCGACGGCGGCGGCATACTCGGCACCTCGCGTGCCCGGCGCCGACACCGACGCGGTCTTACGCGACTGGGGTGCCGTCCCCAGTGCGCACTGATGCGTGGGCAGCCCGCCGCCCCCGCCCCGCCGGCGGCCGGGGGGTGTGGCGTGCCTCCGACCGCCTGCGCAACGATGGATCCATGACTGATCCCGACATCGGGTCCGTATCCGACACGGACGCAGCTCCCGCCCGCAGCGCCCGATCCGTGCTGGTGACTGTGCTCGGCGAGCTGGTGGAACCATACGGTCGACCGGTCCGCACCGCGGCGCTGCTCTACGTTCTGAAGGGCCTCGGATTCGGTGAGCCTGCGGCACGGCAGGCGCTGGCCCGCACCGGCTCGTCCGGGTTGATCGCCGCGCAGCGGGTCGGTCGGGAAACCTTGTGGCATCTGACCGAGGAAGCGCACCGCCTGTTCGCCGAAGGCGACATGCGTGTGTTCCCCCCCGACGTCGACGTCACCCAATGGGACGGTCGCTGGCTGGTGATCAACGTTCCAGTTCCCGAATCACACCGCTCGAGTCGGAAGAAACTGTACGCAGCACTGCGGTGGGCCGGCTTCGGAAATCCCACCCCCGGGGTCTGGGTGACCCCCCACGTCGATCGTGCCGCCGAGGCCGCCAGGACGATCGAGTCGCTCGGATTGACCGACAACACCGTCACCTTCGTCGGTCCCATCGGCCAGCCGGGTATCACCGAAGCCGAACTCGTGCGGCGGTCCTGGGACCTCGACGAGGCCGAGAAAGTCTACGACGGACTGCTCGCCCGGTTCGACGTGCGCGAATTCGCCTCCGACGACGAGTTGCTCATCACCCACCTGCAGCTGGCCGATTCCCTGCGTCGGATGCCCTACCTCGATCCCCGACTGCCCGAGGTCCTGCTGCCGGACTGGGCCGGATTGCAGGCGGCGAAGCGACTGCGCGACCTGCGTACCGAGTGGACCCCGGCCGCACACGCTCGCTGGCGTGACATCGCGGGCGTCGAGTAGGGGCCACCGGGTCGGTGCCCGGGGTCAAGTCCCGGCAGGTCCCGACCCGATCAGACGCCGGCCGCCGTCAAGCCCGCCGCCCGGTGAGCGGCATCGAGAAAGGCCCGCACCAGGGCGCCGTCGCGGTAGTACTGATCCCCCACGCCGGCAACGGCCCGCCGCCGGCCGTACTCGTACAACACCGCCAGCTTCCACAAAGCCAAGGCGGTGTACCAGTTCAGGTTCGACAGATCGGCGCCGGTGGCAGCCGCATATCGCTGGGCAAGTTCGTCGCGGGTCGGGTAGCCCTCCTCGAGGACGGCGACACCGAGGTCTTCGGTCGGCGTGCGGTCCTGGCCTTCGACGGGATACGACGCGAGGAAGTAGCCGAGATCGAACAGTGGGTCGCCGATCGTCGCGAGTTCCCAGTCCAGCACCGCCGCAATACGTCCCGGCGATGTGGGGGCGAGAATGACGTTGCCGATGCGGTAGTCGTTGTGGATGATCGCCGCACCGGACTCGGCGGGAACGTGGGCGGCGAGCCACGCGTCGATCTCCGCGAACTCCGGCGGCGGTGTCCCATCGTCGGCCGCCACCAGTCGGCCCATGCGGCGCAGATGACGCTCGTTGAAGCCCTCCGGCCGGCCGAGGTCCCCGAGGCCGGCGGCCCACCAGTCGACCGCGTGCAGAGCGGCGAGGGTGTCGATCAGCGCCTCACCGATCCGGCGACGGTCGGCCGGCGCACTCAGTGCCGCCGGGGTCGCGGTGGTGACCACCGGGCCGGCGACGTAGTCCATCACGTAGAACGGCACGTCGAGCACGTCGCCGGTCTGACCGACGGCGAGCACGGCCGCCACCGGCACGCCGCTGCCGGCGAGTGCACCGACGAGCCGAGCCTCCCGCAGCATGTCGTGAGCACCCGGCGGAACCGGGGGCGGCGGCGGGCGGCGGACAATCACCCGGCGCACCCCGTCGGACACCAGGTACGTCAGATTGGAATGCCCGTCACCGATACGTGACGCTGTCAGCGGCCCGTCGGTGATGCCTCGCTCACGCAGGAATCGTTCCAGGGCGCCGAGGGTGTCGGGAGTCCATTCCCAGGTCATTTGCTCGCCTCCATCAGATTGTGCCGCCGGCGCGCGCCGCCCGGCCCCGGTCGCTGCATGCAGTCGGTTGTTCGTCGGCCTCTACGTCCCGGTGAAGCGCGGAGCTCGCTTCTCCTTGAATGCGGTCAGCGCTTCCGGCATGTCGGCGCATCGGGTCAGTAGCGCCTGCCCCCGGTTCTCCAACTCGAGCGCCGCCGCGTACGAGGTCACCTCCTGGTTACGCTGCAACGCGCGCTTCGACATCCGGATCCCGCCGGGCGAATTCGTCGCGATCGTCTCGGCCAGGGCGACGGCCTCGTCGAAGAGGGCCTCGCTCGGCACCACCCGGTTCGCCAGCCCGATCCGGACCGCCTCCTCGGCGCCGACGAAGCGCGCCGTGTACGCGATCTCCGCTGCCCGGCCCGGCCCGACAAGGCGGGTCAGTTGCCAGGAGGTGCCGAGTTCCCCGACGGACAACCCCACCTTGACGAAGGCCGCGTTGAACTTCGCGGTCGGGGCGACCAGCCGGATGTCGGCGGCGAGGGCGAGCGACATGCCGCCGCCGGAGGCAGCGCCGTGGACCGCCGCAATTACCGGGAACGGAAGATGCCGCAGCGCAGCAAGACCCCCGGTCGCGGTCTCCTGGAACTTCAGGAATTCCCGCACACCCATTTCGGTGATCACACTGATCTCGTCCAGGTCGAACCCGGCGCAGAACACCCGATCCCCCGCACCGCGGATGATCAGCGCCCGCGCATCGGTGTCACGCAATGCGTAGGCGGCGGTGTTGAACTCTTCGAACATCTTCACGACCATCGAGTTCATGCGGTCGGGGCGGTTGATCGTGAGAACGGCGATCTTGCCCTCGAGCACCTCGAGAGTGAGGGTCTCCAGCCGGGGTGGCTCGTAGTTGCTCAGCACGGACGTATTTTCCCGCGTATCCATCTGCGTCATGTCGATCACCGGCCCGTGAACTTCGGGCTGCGCTTGTCCTTGAATGCGGCCAGCGCTTCGGGCATGTCCTCACCGCGGGTGAGCAGCGCCTGGCCGCGGTTCTCCAGTTCGAGCGCCGCGGCGTAGGACGACACCTCCATGTTCGCGTGCAGTGCGCGTTTCGACAGCTGCACGCCGGCAGGCGAGTTCGCGCAGATCAGGCGTGCCATCGCGAGCGCCTCGTCGAGCAGCGAGTCGGCGGGAACCACCGCGTTCAGCATCCCGAGCGACTCCGCCTCGACGGCGTCGATGAATCGGCCGGTGTACGCGAACTCGGCGGCCCGCGCCGGGCCGATCAACCGGGTCAGGTGCCAGGAGGCGCCCAGGTCCCCGGCCGAAAGGCCGATTCGCACGAACGCCGCGTTGAACCGCGCGGCCGGCGAACCGATCCGGATGTCGGCAGCAAGGGACAGGGACAGTCCTCCCCCGGCCGCCGCGCCGTTGACCGCTGCGATCACCGGTACGCGGATGCTGCGGATCGCCGAGAGCGCGCGCGCCGCCAGCTCCTGCTGATCGAGCATTCCCATCGGCGTCAACGACGCCAGGTCTTCGGCATCGTCGAGATCGAACCCGCCACAGAACGCCTTGCCTGCTCCGGTGAGGATCAGCACCCGCAGGTCGTCCTCACGATCGAGCTGCAACGCCACTTTCTCGAGTTCGACGAACATCGTGTTCGTCATCGAGTTCATTCGTTCGGGACGGTTCAACGTCACGACGGCGATCCCGGGTTTGGGTCGCTCGAGCGTGAACGTTTCCCATGTCGTGGACTCGGTCACGGGTTCACTCCTTCTTCGGTCCGGCGGTTCCAGGTGGGCGCCGTGAGTTCGTGGGATCGGTCAGGCTTCGACGGGGGCGTGTCGTACCGCGCCGGAACGCAGCCATCGGTCGGTGCGGTCGGGGTCGATTCCCCAGTCGCTCAGGATCTCGGTGGTGTGTTCCCCCGGGCTCGGCGGACGGCGGTCCACGGCCGCCGCCGAGCGGCTGAACCGGGGCGCGGGGGCCGGTTGGACGAGTCCGTCGACCTCGACGAAGGTCCCGCGGGCGACATGGTGGGGATACGACGGCGCCTCGTCGACGTCGAGAACGGGCGCGATGCACGGGGTGTGTCCTTCGGCCGCGTCGAGCCACTCCGCGAGGGTGCGGCCCCGGACTGCGTCGGCGAACACCTTCTTCATCTGCGGCCATTGCGCGCGGTCGTTCTGATCCGGCAGATCGTCGGGCAGGCCCAGCAGGGCTACGAGGTCTGCGTAGAAGTGCGGTTCGAGGGCGCCGACCGAGAGCCATTTGCCGTCGGCGGTTTCGTAGGCGTCGTAGAAGGGTGCGCCGCTGTCGACGAGGTTCGTGCCGCGTTCATGGTTCCACGACCCGCTCTGCGTGAAGCCGAAGAACGGCGTTGCAAGGAGGGCGGCCCCCTCCACCATCGAGGCGTCGATCACCTGCCCAAGGTCCGAGCGTTGTCTCTCGTAGAGCGCAGACAGCACTCCCAGAGCGAGAAGCATTCCGCCACCGCCGAAGTCACCGACCAGGCTGAGCGGTGGGGTGGGCGGCTGACCGTGGCGTCCGATCAGCGAGAGGACTCCACTGAGGGCCACGTAGTTGATGTCGTGACCGACGTGCTGCGCGAGAGGGCCGTCCTGTCCGAAGCCCGTCATGCGGCCGTAGATCAGCCGCGGATTACGCTGGGCGCAGTCGTCCGGTCCGATCCCGAGCCGCTCGGTGACGCCGGGGCGGAAGCCCTCGATCAGGACGTCGGCGTCCGCTACGAGCGACAGCACCACCTCCGCTCCGTCCGGGTGCTTGAGATCGACAGCGAGTGAACGACGTCCCCGGTGCAGCAGTTCGGTCCGGAAATCTGCATTCGGCCCGACCAACCCCGCGCCGGTGGCACGGTCGATCCGCACCACGTCGGCGCCGAGATCGGCCAGCAGCATGGCGCAGAAGGGTCCCGGTCCGATCGAGCCGATCTCGACCACCTTCAGACCCGACAGCGGACCTGTGAACGAGCGTTTCGTGCCGCCCTGCGCCATTGCTGCACCTTTCCAAAATTTGGTCTGATAATAATACCTTCGAGGGATTCAGGGAAGGCTCCTGAGCACCCTGCAACTGCTCCGGTTCAGTCGCGGATCATGCTCGTCTCCGCCGAGCGGTCGGCAGCGCGCCCCGGTCGGGCCCGAGCCTGCGCACTGACCACCAACACGACGGACATCAGGACCACGGCACCACCGACGACCAGCACAGGAGTGACCGGCTCGGAAAGAACGGCGGACCCGAGAGCGACGGCCACCACCGGGTTCACGTACGTATGGGTAGCCACCAGGGCAAGCGGTGCATGGTGTAGCAGCCACGCGTATGCGGTGAATCCGACGACCGACCCGAAGACAACGAGGTAGCCGAACGCGCCCCAGGCCCGCAGCCCGATCTCGCCGGCGAAGCGCTCGCGGGTTACGGCCGACGCCAGGATCATTACCGCACCGGCCGCCATGAGTTGATACGTCGCGCCCACGTACACGTCCTGCGGCAGCCAGAGTCTCGGCTTGATCCAGGAGCCGAACGACCACGACAGGCTCGACAGCACGATGACCGCCACACCGATCAGCGGAAGGCTCGAACGCTCGCTACCGGTCGGGAGCATCAGCACGGCCAGGCCGACGAGGCCCACCCCGACGCCGGCCAGTTCGAGAGCTCGCGGGCGGTCGCCGGACACGGCACGGTAGATGCAGATCCACACGGGCACCATCGCCACGAGAAGCGCCGTCACACCGGAGGGCACGCCGTGCAACTGGCCGACCGACGTCAAGCCGTTTCCACACGCGAGCAGCAACACCCCGAGGAACGCGGCACCACCGGCCTCCCGCCGGGTGACGCGAAACCGCCTCCAGCCACCACGCACGGCGAGGAACACGGCCATCAGCAGGGCGGCGAGAAAAAATCGCGCACCCATCGAGCCGAGAGGTGGCACTTCCTCGATCACCAGGCGGATCGCGAGGTAGATCGAGCCCCAGATGAGGTAGACCAGCGACAGAGCGAGCGCGACCGCTCCGCGCCCGGCGGGCCCGGCCGGCACGGCGCTCAGGCGAAGCGCGGGACGCGCTTTTCGAGGAACGCGGTGATGCCTTCCTTCGCCTCCCCGCTCTCGAACAGGTCCTGCTCCTGGGCGACCTCGAAGGCGAAGCCCTCGTCGAGTGGAGTGTCGAAGGAGGCGTCGACGGTCCGGATGACGGCGCGCTGCGCGGGCAGCGACATCGTGCACAGCTCGGCCGCGAGGGCGAGCGCCGCGTCGGTCGCGCCGCCGGCCTCGACGAGCCGGTCGATCAGTCCGATCGCGTGGGCCTCGTCGGCGGGGACCTGGCGGGCGGTCAGCATGATGTCGAGCGCGCGGCCCCGGCCCACGAGCCGCGGGAGACGTTGGGTACCACCGGCCCCGGGGATGAGGCCGAGTTTGACCTCGGGGAGCCCGAATTTCGCGTCCGCACCGCCGACGCGCAGGGTGCAGGCCATCGCGAGTTCGAGACCGCCCCCGAGCGCGAGGCCGTCCACCGCGGCGATCGTGATCCGGTCGGCCGACGCGAGCCGGTCGAGTGCCCCGCGAAGCCGATCGCCGTAGGCGGTGAACGACTCCGCGTCCACGGACGACATGTGCTTGATGTCCGCCCCGGCGGCGAAGAAGCCGGGAATGTCCGAGTGGACGACGATTACCTTCACCGAGCCGTCGGCATCGGCGGCATCGAGCGCCGCGTTCAGACCATCGATGATCGGCAGACCCAGGGCATTCGCGGGTCGGCGCTGGAGCGTGACCGTCATGACGCCGGCGGCGACGTCACTCCATGCGACTGCGGGCGTAGCGGTTTCCGACATGCACACCATCCTGTTCGTGCCAGCAATGCTTCAACCATACTAATTGTTGGACCGAAAAGGAAGGGTCAGGGCCGCCGGGGGAACTTCTCGAACTCCGGCCGCCGCTTCGCCTTGAACGCCTCACGCCCCTCCCGGGCCTCGTCCGTGGAATAGAACAGCAGATTCGCATCGTGGGCGAGCTGCTGGATGCCGGCCATCCCGTCCTCCGCCGCATTGAAGCTCGCCTTCATCAGGCGCAGCGCGAACGGGGAGAGTTCGAGCATCTCGCGGCACCACTGGACGGTTTCGCGCTCGAGGTCGGCCAGCGGTACCACGGTGTTGACCAGCCCCATCTCCAAGGCCTGCCGCGCGTCGTACTGGCGGCACAAGAACCAGATCTCCTTGGCCTTCTTCACCCCGACCAACTCCGCGAGCAGACCCGCGCCGTACCCGCCGTCGAAGGAACCGACCTTGGGACCGACCTGCCCGAAGCGGGCGTTGTCCGCCGCGATCGTCAGATCGCACACCAGGTGCAGGATGTGCCCACCCCCGATCGCATACCCGGCGACCATGGCCACCACCGGCTTCGGCAGTCGGCGGATCTGGATCTGCAGATCGGTGACATGGAAGCGCCCGACACCGCCGGCCTTGCCCGGCTCGGTGAGGTAGCCGGTGTCGCCGCGTACCCGCTGGTCACCTCCCGAGCAGAACGCCTCGGACCCTTCCCCGGTCAGCACGATGGCACCGATCGACGAATCCTCCCGGGCATCGACCAACGCGTCGGAGATCTCCATCAACGTCTGCGGCCGGAACGCGTTGCGTACCTCGGGACGGCAGATCGTGATCTTTGCGATCCCGTCGCCGCTGTGCTCGTATCGGACGTCCTCGTACTCGCCGACCGAGGCCCATTCCACGAAATCCGTTGTATTGCAATAGTTCGTCACATCTCGATCATAGGCTCTTTTGCAAACGACCGTTAACGGACCGCAACGCACGACAGCGCGGCCGGATGGGTTCCGAACCGCGCTGTCGGGGAGAGAAGCGACCAAGGACCGTCACGCCATCGTGAGACCACCACTGACGGACAGGGTCTGGCCGGTGACGAACTCCGCCTCGTCGGAGGCGAAGAACGCCACGGCGGCGCCGATGTCGGTGGCCTTGCCGAGCCGCTTCATCGGCACCGCGCGGGTCATACCGGCGATCACCTTGTCGGCTTCCTGACCGGAGTTGTCGGCGAACTTGCGCAGGGCCGGGGTGTCCGTCGGTCCGGGGCACACCGTGTTGGCGGTGACGCCCTTCGTGGCGACCTCACGAGCGAGGGTCTTGGTGAACGCGATGATGCCGCCCTTGGCACCGGAGTACACCGCTTCGAGCGACGAGCCGACGCGCCCGGCGTCCGAACCGATGTTGATGACGCGCCCCCAGCCCCGCTCGACCATGCCCGGCAGGGTCGCCTGAATGACCCGCAGTTGCCCCTTGAAGTTGATCTCGAGAATCCGGTCCCAGAACGCCTCGTCGGTCTTCACGAACGGCATGAAGTCATCCCACCCGGCGTTGTTGACGACGATCTCGACGGGACCGAACTGCTCGGCCACCTGCTTGACCGCCGCCTGCACGGACTCGGTGTCCGTCACGTCGACCGGGACGGCCATTGCCTGGCCTCCGGCCTCGCGGATGGCGCCCGCGGTCTCCTCGGCGGCCTCGAGGTTGAGGTCGGCGACCGCGACGCGGAAGCCCGCGGCCCCCAGCGCATCGGAGATTCCCTTGCCGATGCCCTGCGCGCCGCCGGTGACGAATGCGACTCGATTGCTCATGATTTCACTCCGTATTGTTGGTTCTGATGTCGAAGTCGTACCGGGGACGAGGGCGTCAGCGCACGCCCGCGGCCCACTGGATCGGGCCGGCCACGATCGAGTGGCTGGTGAGCTTGCGGCCCAGCACCTGCTGGGCCTCGCGAGCGGCGTCGATGACCCGGCCGAGGTCGAGGCCGGTCTCCACACCCATTTCGTGGAACATGCCCACCAAATCCTCGGTGGCGATGTTGCCCGTCGACCCCACCGGGACGGGACAGCCGCCCAGTTCCCCGAAACTCGACTCGAAGCTCGCGCATCCCGCCTCGAGCGCGGCGAACGCATTCGCGAGGCCCTGACCGCGGGTGTTGTGGAAGTGCGCGGTGACCTCGATGCCGGGCAGACGTTCGATGGCCGCGGCGAAGAACTGCGAGGCATAGGCCGGATTGCACATGCCGGTGGTGTCACCGAAGCCGATCTCCGTGGCTCCGGATTCGGCGAATCTCTCCGCCAGGTCCAGCACCCGCTTCAACTCCACCTTGCCCTCGAAGGGACATCCGAACGACGTCGCGATGACCGCGGCGCAGTGCAGGCCCTCGGCGACGATCCGGCGAGCCATGACGTCGTTGTCCGCCATGGTTTCGTCGACGGTGCGGTTGACATTTTTCTTGTTGTGGGTCTCGGACGCGCTGACGAAGATCGCGACCTCGTGGAAGGTGTCGCGTACCTTCAGCGCATTGTCCAGGCCCTTGCTGTTCGGCACGAGGACCATCAGCTTCACATCGTCGGGCACGTCGATGCGGCTGAGCACCTCCACCCCGTCCGACAGCTGCGGGATGACGTCGGGCCGCACGAAACTGGCGACCTCGATCCGCTTCAACCCGGCGCGGCCGAGGGCGTTGATCAGCCGCACCTTGTCGTCGGTGGGGATGGTCTCCGGCTCGTTCTGGAAGCCGTCGCGCGGACCGACTTCTCGGATCTGTACCCGCTGGGGACGCGTCATGGCGTTCACTCCTCGTTTCCGCTCGCTCCGCTACGAAGCAAGGTCGTGCTCGGTCAGTGCGATGTCCAGGTGCTCGCGATGCTCCGGGGCTGCGACCGCGATCATTCGTCGGGCCCGTTCCGTGAGCGAACAGCCCCGCAGTTCGGCGACGCCGTGCTCGGTGACGAGGTAGTCCACGTCGGTGCGCGCCGTGGTGACGGACCCGAACTCGAGGGCCGGTTTGATCGACGAGCGGCCGCGCGCGGTGGACCGCAGCGCGATGACCGAGCGGCCACCGGTCAGGGCCGCGGCCCGGGAGAAGTCCACCTGCCCGCCGACCGCGCCGACATAGGCGGCTCCGGCCTGCTCCGCCCCCACCTGCCCGGTGAGGTCCACCTCGATCGCCGAGTTGATCGACACGAGCGAGGTCAGCTGCGAAAGCACCTGCGGCGCATGGGTATAGCTGGCGGGACGGAACTCCACCGGCAGGTGCGGCAATCGCTCGTACAGGGTCGCCGTGCCCAGCGCCGCTCCGGTGACGTGGCGTCCGATGTCGATCTGTTTGCGCGCACCGGTCAGCACGCCCTTGTCGATCAGCCGCAGCACCGCATCGGAGATCATCCCGGAGTGCAGGCCGAGGTCCCGATGTCCTTCCAGGGCCGCCAGCACCGCCGAGGGCAGCGTCCCTACGCCGATCTGGATGGTGTCTCCGTCCTCGACGAGGCCCGCGACGTGCCGGGCGATCGCCGTCTCGACGGCGGCGGGCTCACGGTCGGGCGCTTCGAGCAGCGGCCGGTCGGTCTCGACGACCGCCGCGAACCGCGACAGCGGGATCACCGGTGCACCGTGGGTGCTCGGCATGCGCTGATTGATCTCGGCGATCAGGATGGGGGTGTGCGCGAGGGCGTCGGCAATGTAGTCGACGCCGACGCCGAGCGAGCAGTTGCCGTCGGCGTCGGGCGGGGCGACCTGCACGAACCCGACGTCGCACGGCAGGCGGTGCTCGGCGAACAGTCGGGGCAATGCCCCGTAGTGGCAGGGCACGACCTCGAGCCGGTCCCGTCGGCTGAGCCGGCGTAGTTCCCCGAGCCCGCCGTAGGAGACGACGGACAACTCGTCCGGGGTCTGATCGGTGAGCCGGCGGTCCCAGGTCAGTCCCACGAACGCCCGGACCGCGCCGATCGACGGGAGCTGGTCGAGCAGGGCGTGGACGAGCGGGGTGGGTTCCGCGCTCGTCTGGCTCCACCAGATTCCGTCGCCGGCCCGGACGTGGGGCGTGAGGTCGATCATCAGTCGATCCGTTGGATCAGGGTGGCGGTTCCGAGTCCGCCGCCGCAGCACATGGTGACCAGCCCTGTCTCGGCGTCGCGACGTTCGAGTTCGGCGACGATCGTCGCGATGAGGCGGGCGCCGGTGGCGCCGACCGGGTGTCCGAGCGCAATGGCGCCACCGTTGACGTTGACCCGGTCCATGTCGGGCTTGAGCTCGCGCTCCCAGGCCAGAACCACAGAACTGAACGCCTCGTTGATCTCGAAGAGGTCGATGTCGTCGATCGTCATCCCGTTGCGGTCGAGCAGCTTCTGGGTTGCCGGGATCGGGCCGGTGAGCATGATGATGGGATCGACTCCGACCGTGGTCTGGTCGAGGATCCGGGCGCGGGCGCGCAGACCGTGGGTCTCGACCGCGTCCCGGGAGGCGAGCAGGACACCGGCCGCGCCGTCCGAGATCGGCGACGAACTGCCGGCGGTGATCCGGCCGTTCTCCCGGAACGCGGTCTTCAGACCGGCCAGAGTCTCCAGGCTCGTGCCGGGCCGGACGGTCTGGTCGGTTCTGCGGAGCTCGCCGGCGAGCTCGAGGGGGATCATCTCTTCGTCGAACCGCCCGGCCTCGATGGCCTCGGTCGCCAGACGGTGCGAGCGGACGGCGAATTCGTCCATCTCCTGCCGGGTGATGCCCCACCGGTCGGCGATGAGCTCGGCGCTCTCGCCCTGGTGCACGAAGTCGTACTTCTCGCGCAGCTCGGCCGGCCACGGATCGCCGTAGAGCTCGGAGATCTTGGCCGGGGAGTTGATCGGCACGTGGCCCATGTGCTCGACGCCGCCGGCGACGACCAGGTCGTGCGTGCCGGACCCGACAAGGGCGGCACCCATCTCGACCGCGGTCTGTGCGGAGCCGCAACGGCGGTCGAGGACGACGGCCGGCACCTCGGGCGGGTATCCGGCCTGCAGCCATGCGTTGCGGCCGATGTTGCGGGACTGCTCCCCGAAGGGCGCGGTGCAACCGACGACAAGATCCTCCACCGCGGCCGGCTTCAGACCGCTGCGGCGGATCAGATCCGTGTAGACCGCGCCGAGCATCTCGTTCGGATGCGTATCGCGGAACCATCCGCGCTCGGCGTGGGATCGGCCCATCGGGGTGCGGGCCGCTTCGGCGATGATCACTTCGCGCGCGGAGCGCCGGAACGGGTTGGTCGTGTTGGTCATCAGATCACCGTTCCACCGTCGACGGGCAGCACCTGGCCCGTGATGTACGAGGCGCCGTCGGAGGCGAAGAACACGAAGCTGGCCGAGATCTCGTTCGGCTCGGCCCAGCGCCTCAGCGCGACACGCTCGAGGGTTTTCGCCGCGAGCTTGTCGTTGCTGCGAATGTTCTCGGTCATCGGTGTGGCCGCAAGGGGCGCAATGGCATTGACGGTGACCTGCTTGCGGGCGAGCTCGCGGGCCAGCGACTTGGTCAGGCCGATGATGCCCGCCTTGGCCGCCCCGTAGTTGGCCTGGCCGATCGTGCCCTGCAGGCCGGCGGCGGAGGTGACGTTGATGATGCGCCCGGTGCCGTCCTCCGGCAGGTAGGGCAGTACGGCCTTGCTGCACACGTAGCTGCCGACGAGGTGGATGTCGACGATGCGGCGGAAGTCGTCTTCCTCGAGATTCGCGAACATCGCCGGTGCGATGGCCCCGGCGTTGTTGACCAGGATGTGGACGACGCCGCCGCCGAGGGCGGCGGCCTGTTCCGCCGCCGCGGCGGCCTGGGCGGTGTTGCGGACGTCGAGCACAGCGGCCTTGGCGGTACCGCCGGCGGCGGTGATCTCCGCGGCGACGGCGGCGGCCGCGTCCTCGTCGACATCGGTGACGAGGACGGCGGCGCCGGCGGCGGCGTATGCGTGCGCCACGGAGGCGCCGATTCCGCTGCCCGCGCCGGTCACGAGGGCGGATCTTCCGGTGAGTTCGAACATCAGTAGCTCCTGGGAAGGCCGAGCACGTGCTCGCCGAGGTAGTTGAGAACCATTTCCTGGCTCAGCGGCGCGATGCGCGTCAGGCGCGCCTCACGGAAGTAGCGCGCGACGTGGTATTCCTCCGAGTAGCCCATGCCGCCGTGGGTCTGCAGGGCGCGGTCGGCGGCCTGGAAGCCGGCGTCGGCGCACAGGTACTTGGCCATGTTGGCCTCCCGGGCGCAGGGGCGGCCGTTGTCGTAGAGCCAGGTCGCCTTGCGCAGGACGAGCTCGGCGGCGTCGAGGTGGGCGAGGGAGTCCGCGAGGGGGAACTGGATGCCCTGGTTCATGCCGATCGGGCGGCCGAACACCTCACGGTCGGTGGCGTACTGGGTGGCGCGGTGCAGGGCGGCACGGCCGATGCCGAGGGCCTCGGAGGCGACGAGCATCCGTTCCGGGTTGAGCCCGTCGAGGATGTACTTGAAGCCCTTGCCCTCCTCGCCGACCCGATCCTCGACGGGGATCTCGAGGCCGTCGATGAACAACTCGTTGGAGGTGACGGCGTTGCGGCCCATCTTCTTGATGGGGCGGATCTCGACCTTCGAGCGGTCCAGGTCGGTGAGGAAGAGCGTGAGACCGTCGGTCTTCTTCGTCACGTCCTCGAACTTGGTGGTGCGGGTGAGCAGGAGGATCTTCTCCGACTCCATCGCCTTCGAGATCCACACCTTGCGTCCGTTGACGATGTACTTGTCGCCGTCGCGCCGCGCGAAGGTGGTGATCTTGGTGGTGTCCAGGCCCGCGCCGGGCTCGGTGACCCCGAAGCACACGTGCAGGTCTCCATTGACAATCCGCGGCAGGGTGCGCTGCTTGAGTTCCTCGGAGCCGTGCACGATCACCGGGTGCATGCCGAAGATCGACAGGTGCATCGAGCTCGCGCCGTTCATGCCGGCGCCCGACGCGGCTACTTCCTGCAGCAGGATCGAGGCCTCGGTGATGCCCAGGCCGTGTCCGCCGTACTCCTCGGGGGTGGTGATGCCCAGCCAGCCGCCCTTGGCGAACGCGTCGTAGAACTCCGTGGGGAATTCGTGGGCGGCATCCTTGTCCACCCAGTACTGCTCGTCGAACTTGCCGGCGAGTTCTCGTACCGCATCTCGGATCGTTGCCTGATCCTCGGTCAGATCGAAGTCCACAACACAGTCCCGTCGTCGTCGCTACCGTTTGGCATTAAGTTACTAAAGGACAGACCATTTAGTCAACGGTGGGTCACCCGGCCGCCGGCAGCAGAGGCAGCTCCCGAGCGAGACGCTCGTTCCACACCTCCGGGCTCCCGAACAGCTTCTCGTCGAGCTTGGCGCGCTTGTAGAACAGCTGCAGGTCGTGCTCCCACGTGTAGCCGATGGCACCGTGCATCACGAGCGCACTGTCCGCGGCCTGGACCGCACTACGGGTCACCTGCGCCTTCGCGATCGCAGCATGCATCGCACCCTCCTCGAGACCGAGATCCACCGAGGCCGCGGCATAGTAGGCGATCGACCGAGCAGCCTCCACGGACACGAGAATCGTGGCGGCGGCGTGCTTGACCGCCTGGAACGAACCGATCGGCACACCGAACTGCTGGCGCGTGCGGCTGTAGTCCACCGCCAACCGGAGCATCCGCTCCATCGCGCCGAGCGCGTCCGCCGAGACGAGCACGGCCGCGCGCAACCCCGCGTCGGCCAGCGCGGCCGGCGCGTCGACGTCGAGGCGCTGCGCGACGACGTTGTCGAACCGGACGTCGGCCGCGCCCCGGGACGGATCGAGGAAACGTCGCGACGTGACCGTGACGCCCGGGTCTGCGACCCGAACGAGGTAGAGGGCTGTTCCGTCGCCGTCGTCGGCGGGCACGACGAGGCGGGCGGCCCGTTCGGCGCCGAGCACGGCGGACACGCGACCGGTCAGCGCCCCTCGCTCGTCGGCGCGCACGGCGTCGCGGAGTCCGAGGGGACGTCCGGAATCGACTGCCAGGGCCGCGAATTCACCGTTTCCGAGCAGCTCGTCGACGACATCAGGGGGCAGCAGGGGGGCCGCAAGCACCGACGCGGTCCATGCGCTCGCCGGCGCGGCGTGCCGCCCCAGAGCCTCGGCGGTCAGCGCGAGTTCGAGCAGACCGCCGCCCTGGCCGCCCATCTCCTCTGGCAGGCCGGCCGAGAACCACCCTTCCTCCACGAACCTGCGCTCGAATTCTGCGGGGTCACCCGATTCGTCCCACTTGCGGACGTTCGCGGGTGCCGCATACCGCTCGAGCCAGCCCCCGAGGGCTTCGGTGAACATTTCTTGCTCTTCTGACAGCTCCCAACGCATGGAACTGGTCCTCTCGATGAGTCGGGGAATACCCTGCAGGATGAATGCAGCGAGAATTCGATGGTATATTAGGTCTGACCGTTAGACCAGAGAGGCGGGGAGTCATGTCACCAGCCGCACCGAGCACCACCCGGAACGGACGTTCCTCCATCCAGCTGACTCCGATGGAGGTTCCCAAGGCCTCGGATGTCCTCGCCAACGAGCTGCGCGAACGCATCCTCAGCGGGGAATACACCGAAGGGACCCCGCTACCCCCGGAACGCGAACTCGTCGTCCAGACGAAGATGAGCCGCACCACGGTCCGCGAAGCCCTGCGCATCCTCGAGGTACAAGGCCTGGTACGCATCAAGGCGGGACGCGCCGGGGGTGCCTTCGTCCAGCGGCCCGGCGAGAAGTCGATGGCCGACACCGTGGCGCTGCTCATTCGAGGACGCCAGATCCGACTGGGCGCGCTACTCGAAACGCGCGAGGCAATCGAACCGTTCTGCGCACAACTGGCTGCCCGCCATCGAACCGACGAAGACCTCGCCCGCCTCGACGCCGCGAACAAGGACATCGCGGCCGCCGGCGACAAGCTCGACGCGTTCCTCCAGGCCAACGTCGACTGGCACATCGCCGTCGCCAGCGCGAGCCACAACGAACTGCTGTCGGGGCTGATGATCTCGCTGTCCCGCGCCATCTACGCCGCCACCGAGAACGAGGGCTTCATCGACGAGAAGGTCCGCGAGATCACCGTCAAGGCCCATCGCTCGGTCACCAAAGCGATCCGAGACCGCGACCCCGACGCCGCGGTCCGTCGCATGAGCCGGCACGTCCACTCGTACGCCGAGTCGATCCGGGAGTTCGAAGAACGCACCGACATTCCACTGGACCAGGAGCCCTGAGCCACGCCTCGGTCCAGGACTGAGAGAGTCCCTCTTCCCGAACGAAAACGATGGCCGCCCATACCGCTTCGGCATGGGCGGCCATCGCATTTGCCTACGCCCGTAGGGCACCCACCTCGGTACCGGTCACCACGGCGCGGATCTCCTCCACCGCCTCCGGGTTCTCGGCACCGGACAGGTCACCCGGATCGGTGCCCAACGCCGCCGCCCGCACCGCGCGGCGCAGGATCTTCGCCGACCGCGTCTTCGGCAGACGCGACACCCGGTGAACCACGCTGGGCGCGAACGGCTTACCCAGCTCCGCGGCCACACTGGCCGCCAGCTCACCCGAAATGTCCGCCCCGTCCGCGTCCGCGCGGGGCACCCAGAACGCCCAGACCGTTTCCCCCTTCTTCGGGTCCGGGACACCGACCGCGGCGGCCTCCGACACGGCCGGGTGCGCGGTCAGGACCGCCTCGACCTCCGCCGGGGCCAGGCGCTTGCCGGCCACGTTCATGACGTCGTCGGACCGACCCCGGATGTACCACTGCCCGTCACTGTCGACAAGCGCATAGTCCCCGTGCCGCCACATACCGGGGAAGGTCGACCAGTACGCTTCGAGGTAGCGCTCCTCGTCCTTCCACACCCCGCGGGTCATCGACGGCCACGGCTGCCGGCACACGAGCTCACCCTGTTCACCGCGCAACGGACGCCCGGCGTCGTCGACGACGTCCACATCCATCCCCAGCGACGGACCGCCCAACGAGCAACTGCGGATCGGCTCCACCGGATACGGCGCGAGAAACGATCCCCCGACCTCGGTACCGCCGGAGAAGTTGATGATCGGGACACGGCCACCGAACACCTCCCGTGCGAGCCACTCGTACGAGTCCGGGTTCCACGGCTCGCCCGTCGACCCGATCGTGTGCACCGAGGACAGGTCGTACCGCGCGGCGATCTCGCTTCCCTGCCCGCGCAGCGTCCGGATGAGGGTCGGAGAAACACCGAGCATCGTCACCCGATGCCGTTCGGTCAGCTGCCACAGCCGGTCCCGGTCCGGTACGTCCGGTGAACCCTCGTACAGCAGCAACGTCCCACCGTTGGCATGCGTGCCGACGATCGACAACGGACCCATGATCCAGCCCATGTCGGTGATCCAGCAGAACACCCCGCCCGGCTTCAGATCGAACGAGTACGCCACTTCGCTCGCCGTCTTCACCAGGAACCCGGCGTGAGTGTGGACCGCCCCCTTGGGCTTACCTGTCGTGCCGGACGTATAAGCCAACGCGAACGGCTCGGAAGCGTCCATCGCCTCGATTGGGACCACGCCACCGCTCGCGAGCAACCCGGCCCACGAAATCTCGTGCTCACCCGACACCGTTCCGGCACCGAGGTTGTCGACCACGACCACCGACTCCACCGTGGGGCAGGTCTTCAGGGCCTCGGCGAGGGCCGGCTTCATCGCGACCGACTTGCCCCGGCGGACGGTGCCGTCCGCGACGACCACCACTTTCGCATCCGCATCCTGAATACGGGACGCGATCGCACTGGGAGCAAACCCCGAGAACAGCGGCACCAGAACCGCACCGAGCCGGGCGACCGCGTACACCGACACGACCGCCTCGGGAACCATGGGCAGGAACAAGGCGACGGCGTCGCCTCGACTCACCCCCAGCTCCCGCAGTCCGGCGGCCGCACGCTCCACCTCCGCCCCCAGTTCGCGATACGTCAAGGTGCGGACAGTTCCGTCTTCAGCCTCGTGCACGACGGCGAGCCGGTCGGCCGCCACCGGATCGGTGATCCAGCGCTGCAGGCAGGCGTCGACGACGTTCGTCCTTCCGCCGACGAACCAGTCGGGGTGCTCGATGCCGCGTGCGGTGTCGAGCACGTCGCGATACGGCACCTGGAACGGCAATTCCAGATCACGGACCACCGCATCCCAGTACCACCGCACGTCGGCGACGGAACGGGCACGCAACTCGTCCAGGCCGCCGAGGCCGTGGGCGCGGGCGAGCCGGGTGACGTTGGCGTTGTCGACGTAGTCGGCGGTGGGGACCCACATGTAGTCGGACATGGTCAGCTCCTCGGCATCTCGAGCATGCGCTCGGCGACGATGTTGCGCTGGATGAAGGTCGAACCACCCGCAATGGCGGTGCCGCGCGCCTGATACGCCAGCCGAAGCCAGCGTGACGTTCGCTGCTGCTCGTCCTCCAGTGCGAACTGGCCGCCGGCGGGCTCGAGGGACAGCCGGAAATCCGCCAGTTCTTCGACGAGCGGGCAGAAGAACAACTTGCCGATCGATGTCACCGGGCCGGGTGGGCCGTCGTTCGCCGCCGCAGTGATCACGCGCTGGCCGATGAGATAGTGCACGAGCGCGCGTCCGTAGAGGTCCGCGACTTTCTGCCGGATCACCGGATCCGCGCCGAGCGGGCGGCCCGACTCGTCGGTCATCTCTGCGATGTCATCGACGATGTCGTCGACGGCGCGTTTGGTGTTGACCCGGCCGGTGGCGATCGCCACTCGCTCGTAGGCGAGCGTGCCCATGGCCACCTTCCACCCGCCGTCGACGTCGCCGACGACGAGGTCGTCGGGGAGGAACACGTCGTCGAGGAAGACCTCGTTGAATTCGGCCTCACCGAGCATGTGGGCGAGCGGGCGAACCGTGATTCCCTCGCTGTCCATGGGAACCAGGAAGAAGGTGATGCCCTTGTGGCGTGGTCCCCCACCCGTGCGCGCGAGCAGGATGGCATGAGCTGCGATGTGCGCTCGGCTGGTCCAGATCTTCTGCCCGTTGATCTTCCATCCGCCGTCGACCTTCGTGGCCTTGGTGCGCAGTGACGCGAGGTCGGACCCGGCCTCCGGTTCGGAGAACAACTGGCACCAGATTTCTTCACCGGTGAGGATCGGGCGGAGGAACCGTTCCTTCTGAGCTGGGGTGCCGAAGTCGATGATGGTGGGTCCGGCGAAGTCCTCACCGATCGTGTTGAGTCGCTCCGGCGCACCCACGCGATCCATTTCCTCGGTGAAGATCGCTTTGCGGATGGGGTCGGCGGCCTGGCCGCCGTACTCCTTCGGCCACGACATTCCTCCGTAGCCGGCATCGAAGAGCAACCGCTGCCATTGCCGCCAGAACGGGACCTTGTCGACCAGATCCACCGGTTCCGGCCAGGGCAGTGTCGCGACTGCCTTTTCGGCCCATTCTCGGACTTCTGCGCGGAACCGGGCTTCGTCCGGGGAATCAGCGAGCTCCATAGAACCCCTCCTCACGTATTTAGGCCAAATGATACTATAGGTCAGGCCAAAAGAGGAGGGCCCTGATGACAGAACCGCTCCACTCCGGCGAGGTGGACCGAGCCGAGTACGACGTCGAGCGCGGCAAGATCCGCGAGTTCGCCCGCGCGACATTCACCACCGATCCCGTCCACACGGACCGGAATGCCGCCCAGGCAGCCGGATTCACCGAGGTGCCCGCGACCCTCACCCACACGGTCGTCGCCGGGCATCAGCGCGAGCAGCGCAAGTTTGTCGAGATGCTCGGCCTGGCGCTCGAGCGAGTGGTTGTCGGCTCGGTGAAATGGACATATCTGCGACCACTGAGTGCCGGCGACCATGTCGTCGGCACCCGGCGCATCGTCGACGACGTGCAGCGCGAGGGTAAGCGCGGCGGATCGATGCGCGTCGTGACGCTGGAGACCGAGTACGTCGATGCCGACGGTGATCCGGTGGTGCGACTGGAGGAAGTGCTGATCGAGCGAGGAGAACAACGATGAGAGCACCCGTGAAGGCCCCCATCGGCACGGTCACCGACATGCGCGTGGTCGGCCCGATCACTCAGACGGACATCGTGCGATTCGCCGGCGCCGGAGGCGACTTCAATCCTTTGCACCACGATCCGGAGTTCGTTGCGACGTCGGGGTTTCCGGGCGTCATCGCGATGGGCCAGATGCAGGCCGGGATACTGGCCGGCTGGCTCTCCGACACATTCGGTGTCGAGCACGTGCGTTCCTTCGGCGTTCGATTCGTCGCCCCGGTCTTTCTGGGCGACACCCTGACCGTCGGTGGGACGATCACAGCGATCACCGAGATCGACGGGGAGGCGCGGGCCGAGCTCGACCTGGTCGTCTCCGGAGCGAAGGGGCCGGTCGTCACCGGTTCGGCGACGGTTGTCGTCGCCGAAGTCTGACAGCTCGCTGACCCGGATTCCGAGGCCGCGTATTCGGCGATCACTCGGCGAGCACGAATCAACCCCCTGTCCTCCCGGGATGCCGAACATTCTCGGAAGGCGGGTACGGACGAGTCGACGCGAGAGCGGGATGAGCGCGGCGACGTGCCCTGCCGCGTCGTGACGGCCGGGGTGGGTCTCGTGGTCGGGAACGCAGTGGCGGTGTGTGCCCGCTTATCGCCCGTCGCACGAGCCGTCCCGCACGGCCGCCGTCGGCGCACCCGAGACTCGATGCCCGAGAACCGGTCCCGCAGCGTGCCCCATCCTCGGTGTGCGCCGTCCCGGTCCCGGATCCTGCAGGAGTGGACATCACCGCCGACAGCAGCCTGTTCGTGCCAGGGTGAGGTGTCGTGTACGGCGGTCGGTCCGGTCCCGGTGTCGTAGGCGCGGCTGTCACCGGGCACGGTGTCCGCGCCCGGCACCGACTGTGAGTCGCGGATCGTCGCCGTCAGAGGGGGCGCACGGCCGTCGGTGGCCCGGATCCACCCTTCCAGGACGTCGTGGATCCGCAGCCCCGCCCCGGCCCGCACGCAGCAAGCGACGATCGCGTACACCGTCGTCGCCGGCGGGCAATTCCACCTGCAGCCACCGCCACGCGATCACACCCGCACCACGTAGCGATTATAGCGAGTACCGAACGAAGACAGCGCGTCTCGGTCCCGTTCGCCCATGCCCGGCGGGGCATCGGCGGCGCGCAACGCCACCGGGTAACGGTGACGGCGGGTACACCGCACCCGGGCGCCGCGGCGGGATCAGGCAGGACGGGCACGACGCGATGAGCGCAGGTGAACTCCCGGTCGGGTCGTGACGTACGCACTCTTCGGCCTACCAGGAGTTCACCTGCTTCTCACGCTTCACGTGCACCGGGCACCGACTGCCCGGGCTTTCAAGATGCACTCTCGTCACCGAGTGCGGATTTCGACGACATCTCCGCCTCGGCTCACCCGAACGGCACCTCGACACGTGGACGAGACCGGATCATCCCAGGTCGACGCGTGCCCGTTCCGGAGAGCCGGCAGCCAACTCTGCCGCGATGCGCTTGCGGAGGAGGTGTTTCTGAATCTTCCCGGTTGCGGTCATGGGCAACTCGGGGACCACCTCGACGCGTTCAGGTGTCTTCTGGATCGCAACTCCCCGCTCCAGCAGATAGTTGCGGAGATGGTCCAGAGTAGGAGCATTCTGCTCCTCCTTGGGCACCACGTAGCAGCACACCTTCTCCCCGAGTCGCTCGTCGGGCATCCCCACCACAGCCAGAGCGAGGATGCCGGGATGATCGGCCAACTTGTCCTCGACCTCACGCACACTGATGTTCATGCCGCCGCGGATCACGATGTCTTTGGTTCTGCCGGTAACCCGGACGAATCCGTCGGCATCCATGACTCCGAGATCGCCGGACCTCGAGAATCCCTCGGGGGTAAACAGTTCCGCGGTGTCCTCGGGCCGGTTCAGATACTCGATCATATGCGAGGGCCCGCGATAGGCGATGTCACCCTCACTCCCCCGGGCCACCTCGAGGCCGTCCTCGCCCACAACCTTGACCTCTGCACCCGGCAGCGCGGCACCGTCGGAGGTGACAGCCCGGCTCGGATCGTCCTCGATGGTGCAGGTCGTCGTGGTGAGATTCTCACTCCTCCCGTACAACGACAGGATGGCGGTGGTGGGCAGGTCGGACTTCGCCTTCTCGACCACGGCCGCTGGAATCGGGGAGCCGGCGCACACCCACACCCGGAGGGAGGAGAGATCGGCGTCCGGATCCGCGTCGGCCGCAGCCAACAAGGTCTGCAGGAACGTGGTGGCCGTGACCGCGGCCGTACATCCGAACTTCTTGATCTCGGCCAACCCGCGCCCGGGGTCCCACTCCGCCATGATGTGGGTCGCCGCACCGCTGAGCAGAGGGATGAGCACACTGGTGACGAGCCCTGTGGTGTGGGTGATCGGGGACGGCCCGAATTGGACATCCGCCTCGGTGTGCCCGAAGGCCGTCTTCAGTGCACGCGCGCCCGACGCGTAGGTGTTGAAGGTGTGCAGGCAGCCCTTGGGACGTGAGGTGGTTCCGGAGGTGTACACGATGACGAACGGATCGTCGGGATGGGCACGAAAGTCGAGTTCCGTGTCGATGGCCTCAGGTTCGGCGTCCACGACCAGGTTCTCGAGCACCTCGATGCCCCGCTCGGCCAGTGTCCGACGGTGCTCGGCCGAAGCGCGCACCGCGATGATCGTCTCCAGCGTCTGCGACGATCGCCGGATACCGTCGAACATCGCCACATAGTCGAAGCCCTTGAACTGTGCCGGGGCGATTGCCATCCGGATCGAGGCGTCGGCGACAACGTGGGACACCTCATCCGTCCGGTAGATCGGCATGATCGGCACCGTCACCACGCCCAGCCGCGCGAGCGCAGCTGCAACGACGACGAACTCCCCCCAATTGGGCAGTTGAACGGCGACACGGTCGCCGGCCCGGAGCCCTGTTCGGTGGAGGCCGAGCGCCAGTCGCTGCGACTTGTCGTAGAGCTGCGAGAAGGTCAGCTCCTGCGCGCCGTCGGTGACGAAGATCTTGTCGGGACTGCTCTCGGCACGTGTCCGCAGAAGCTCGGTGAAGTTCTCGTCGGCCCATTGGCCACTGGCATAGAACTCCTCTATCTGCTGGGGGGTGTATCGGCCGAGGCTTCGTTCGCGCGTCATGGGAGGATTCCGTCCTTCTTGCTCTGCCACACGTTTACGTAAAGATTAGAATGGTTAGACCGAAGTAGCAAGCATCTTCGACGACATTCGCGAGCGCTCGTCGCACCCGCCGGCCGATCGGTAAACGAAGGGGCCCAGAGATGTTCGTCATCGGTGACGCACTGCTCAAACGATGTCGCATGCCGTCCGCAGCAGGAGATTTCCGGAGCCCGGCATCGACCGCGATGCCGCTACCACCCGACAGCCCCGGCCGCCGAGCCTCCTCCAGCGAGCACATCCCCGCTCGGCCATCCGGTGGCCCATCCCTCGATCCCGTCACCGAACATGCAGCCGGTCCCCGTCGACGACGGAGCCCCAGGAGCCAGCCGTGGAATCCTCATCGCATTTTCCACACCGGCGAACGTTTTTCACGGAAAGCCGTGACACCTTCGACGAGATCCTCCGTGGTGAATGCCAGGGCTAGTTGAGACTGCAGCGTCGCAAGTGCGTCCGGCAGCGACATGTCACGAGTGTTGTCGATGGCATCCTTGCCCAGGCGCATCAGCAGCGGTGACTTTCCGGCCAGTCGGCGCGCCCACGCACACACCTCCGCATCGAAGTCGCCGTCCGGAAACACGCGATTCACCAGTCCCAGTTCGCGAGCCTCTGCGGCGGTGAGCTTCTCCCCATACATCATCAGCTCATTGGCCTTGAGCCGGCCGACGTTCCGGTAGATGAGCGCGGAGATCATGAACGGGAAGACACCGACGTTGATCTCCGGACACCCGAAGTGCGCCGACTCCTTCGCCAGTACGAAGTCGCAGGCGAGCGCGAGCCCGAACGCGCCCGCGAGCACGTCGCCACCGGCCGCACAGATCACCGGCTTGCCGAGACCACCGATGAGGCGGTACAGCCGCGGGAAGCGGTCCAGACCCGCATACTTGACGATCGTCGGGGTGTCGCTCGCGAACGCCTTCAGGTCGCCACCCGCCGAGAAGATCTTCTCGTGCGACGAGGCCAGCACGACCACCCGCACGTCGCTGTCGTCCCGCGCGCGCTCGAGCGCGGCCAGGAGTTCGTCCAACAGGTCGTCGGACAAAGCGTTGCGGGTTTCCGGGCGGTCGAGAGTGAGGACCGCGACGTGCTCGTCGACGTCGTATCGCACGGGGTGAGCCATACCACCCATCCTTCCAAATTGGTCTTACCATTCGACCCTAGCGTCGCATCCGAGTCGAGACAAGAGCCGAGCGCGGCGATTTCCACCAAGGGGGTGACGAGATTGGACTGACCATATACATTGGAGGTAAGCCACAGACGGCGGCCGGACGTCCTGGCGATGCACCTCTCTATACTGTGGGATGTGTCACAGGGAGGCGCGACGCCGCCGCCGTCCGTGTGGCCGCCGCGGCGCAAGGAGTAGTGAGTGGTCATTTCGACGAGTTCGTTCGAGCTTGCCGAGCAGGCACTTGCAGAACTGCAGGAACTACTCGGAAGCGAGCCGAACCTGATTCGCCTGGCCAGTGGCGAACCCGACCCGACAGCGATCCGCGCATTCGCAGCCCGCACACTCCGGGAGGGCGCCGACTCCCCCGAGCAGGCGGTGCGGCTCGCCGAACTCGTAATGCGACTCGACGCCGCCGAACATGACGCCATCTCGCGTCGCCTGCGCGTACACACCGAGCAGTTCGAGGCGCTCCAACACGCGGTGCGCACCATCGACGCCGGAGCCGACCAGATCGCACGGACCGTGACACAGGAACTGTGCACGAACCTCGGATACGCCAAGGCGATGTTCTCCGTCGTCCGCGGTTCCATCTGGTCACCCATCGCGCTCGCCGTGCATCCGGAGCTGACAGGGGATTTCCACCCACTTCTCGAGGCCATCGACGGCCGGGAAATCTCCCTGCGGGAAGCCCCGCGGGAAGCCGAACTGGTTCGGCGCCGCCGACCGTACGCAGTGGATGCGGCCGACACCTATCGGCACACGTACCGCCCCCTGATCGACCTGTCGCGCCCGGCGGGGTACATCGCCGTTCCCGTCGTCGTCGGCTCCCGCGCAGTGGCGATGATCCACGTCGACCGGCAGAGCGACGGACTGTCCGACACCGACGTCCACATCGTCGGCGCGCTCGCCGCCGCGTGCGCCTCGTCGAAGGAACGCGCCGACCTGCGGCAGCAGATCCATACGCGCAACGAGCACGTCGAGGCCGAGATCCAACGTCTCACCCGGGCCCTGCGGCACCTCGAACAGGCACCCGTCACGATGCCGGAACTCGGGACCCGTGACCTGTCCCGCTCCGACGTAGCGGCCCTGGAGAGGGGGCCGCAGGACCCGGGCGTTCCGCGCGCGCAGTCGCTGACCACCCGTGAGCGCGAAGTGCTCACCCTCATGGCCACCGGGGCGACCAATGCGGCAATCTCCCGGCGGCTCTGCATTTCCGACGGCACCGTCAAGAGTCATGTCCAGCGGATCTTCAAGAAGCTCGGGGTATCGACGCGCGCCGAGGTGGCAGCGCTGTACGCCAACGCCAAGACGGTGACCGGTGGCGCCTGACGTACCCGAAGCGCATACACATCCGGACATGAACACCGGGGACGCCGCGTTCGATCGCGCCATCGCGGACATCCTCACCGACATGCGCACCGCCACCCCCGAGCGCGCAGCCGAACTCGGCCGGCGCCTCGTCGATCTTCTCGATCGCAGAAAGACCCTCGCGGAGAAACGGACCGCCGAGATCGGCGCACTTGCGTCAGCCATCGATCGTGCCGTCCACGCCCTGGACGATGCCGCCTCGAGTGAGGAACTCATGCGACGCGCGTGCGAGCGTGTCGCCGAACTCTGCTCTGCGCGGAAGGTCCTCCTGTCTCGGCTCGAGGGAGATCGAATCGTTCCCGTGATCTCCTTCAGCACCGACCCCGACACGTCGCCGTCGCTGCCCCCGGGGTTCGACCTCGTGTCGGGCTCTCCCGAAGCGCATGCGCTCGCGACGAACACGGTCACGGTGAACGACGTGGTTCCCGAGTCGATTCGGGAAGCCATGGGCAACAATGGTTTCTCTATCGTTCCCATCGTCGTCGACGGGAACACGACTGCGCTCGTGCACGTCGCTGCAATGTTGGACGGCCCACGACGCCACGCGCTGAGCGTGTTCGCCCGAATGCTCGGCGGTTGCTTCGAGCGGGTCGGCCTCGAATCGCGTCGCGAACGCCAGGACCTTCTTCTCCGCGACAGCGCCCGACGGTGGAGCAGCACCATCGACTTCGACGCGCTGCCCCCACGCGGCGCGGCCGACAACGCGCCGCCCTCCACGGAACACGACACCGCGGACCGACGCGTGCTCGATCCGCTCACCGAGCGCGAAGCGGACGTCGTTCGGCTGATTCTCACCGGTGCGTCGAACGCCGCGATCGCCACCGAACTGGTCATCACCGTCGACACGGTCAAGTCGCATGTGAAACGCATCCTCCGAAAACTGGGCGCTACCAACCGCGCCGAACTGATCGCGAAATATCAGTCCACCCCCCGGTGACGCCCCGGCACCGACACCGTGACCCGACCCGGCCTGGCGGGCCCGACAAGGCAGGCCCACCGAGCCGCGTCGTCAGGCGTCCGAAGCCGGAACGGTCACTGTGACGGTCTCCACGTCGGGGGTCAACACCAGCTGGCAGGCGAGGCGAGAGCACGGTTGGACGCCGTCGAGAAACTCGAGAAGGTCCTGCTCCTCTGCCGTCGGCTCCCCGAACACCGCAGCGGAGTCCTCGTCCACGTACACATGGCAGGTCGCGCACGAGCAGCTGCCCCCGCATTCGGCGACGATGCCGGGAAGGTTGTTGCGTACCGATCCGTCCATCACGCTCTGGCCGGCAGGGACGTCGACAGATGACGTCGAGCCGTCCGGAAGCTGGTACACGACAGTAGGCATGGCGATCTCCTTCAGGTTGATCGGTGAACATCTGCGCGGCCGTCTCGGGTGCGGGACGTCGCCCCCAGGAAGGTGCGGCCGCGTTCTCCATGACCGAAATTGTGTCGCCGGTCACTGGCCACCCGCATCACCACATCGACCGATAACACCCCTCACAGAGGGTGAAAGTTGCAGCAGGACCACCCCCCGGACAGCAGAGTGACCGGGCACACATCCCCCGTTAGGTGGAGAAGTTTCGTTCGATGGTGTGATGCCCCTCACTCTTGCGGCTGACAGGCTGAACTCACTCCAGTCGGCGTGAGCGCCACGACGTACGGCGCCACCTCTCACTGCACCACGAAGGGGAAATCGATGAGCACTACAGAGCAGGTCACGGAGCTGATCCCGGACACCGTCGCCCGGCAGATCGTGCTGCCCGAAGGGCACCGGGACAACGACGCGTTGTTCGAGGCCTACCGCTGGCTGCGTGAGAACAACCCGCTCGGCCGCGCCGTGGTCGAGGGATACGACCCGCTGTGGCTGGTGAGCAAGCACGCCGACATCATGGAAATCGAGCGCCAGCCCGACATCTTCACCAGCGCAGGCGGCGACGACAAGGGGTCCGTCAACCCGATCCTGGCGAACCAGGCCGGCGACGAGTTCACCAAGAGCATCAACAACGGCAGTCTCCGCATCCTCGAGACCCTCACCTACCTCGATCCGCCGGAGCACACCGAGATCAAGGACATCGCGATCGACTGGTTCCGGCCGACCAACCTCGCGAAGTGGGAAACCGTCATCCGTGACCTTGCCAAGGCGTCCGTCACCCGGCTCCTCGAGACGGACGGACGGATCGACTTCGTCAAGGACTTCGCCCTCCACTACCCGCTGCACGTCATCATGAGCCTGTTCGGGGTGCCCGAGGAAGACGAACCCCGCATGATGGCCCTGACGCAAGAGTTCTTCGGGACGGCCGACCCCGATGCCGTCCGTGAGGATGTCGAACCGCTCACCCCGGACGCCGCCGCCAAGCAGTGGGTGGCCACGATCCAGGACTTCTACGCGTACTTCGAACGGCTGCTCCAGGATCGCCGCGCCAATCCTCGAGACGACCTCGCCACGATCATCTCCTCGGCCCGCGACAAGGACGGCGAGTACTACCCGAACGAGATGGCCTACGGTTGGTTCATCGCCATCGCGACCGCGGGCCACGACACCACCTCGAGCACCCTCGCGGGCGGCATGCTCGAGCTCGGCCGCAACCCGGACCAGCTCGCCAAGGTGAAGGCCGACCTGGCGCTCGCTCCGCACCTTGTGAACGAGTCGCTGCGCTGGGCCTCGCCGGTCAAGCACTTCATGCGTCAGGCGACGCAGGACTACACGCTGCGCGGCCGCGACATCAAGAAGGGCGACCGCTTCATGCTGCTGTACCAGTCGGGCAACCGCGACGCGGAGGTCATCCCCGACCCCGATCGCTTCGACATCACCCGCCGGCCCAACAAGCACATCGCCTTCGGCTACGGTCCGCACATGTGCATCGGCCAGCACCTGGCGAAACTGGAACTGCGCATCATGTTCGAAGAACTGCTCCCCCACATCGAGTCCCTCGCGCTGGTGGACGACACGAAGATGATCCAGACGAACTTCGTGGGCGGGCTCAAGAACATGCCCGTCCAGATCGAGTTCACCGGGTAACACGATGCTCACGTCACACCCCTCACCCACCGTGGTGATCGTCGGGGCCGGGCATGCCGGCGGCACCCTCGCCGGCATGCTGCGGCAACAGAAGTTCGCCGGCCGGATCGTCCTGTGCGGGGAGGAAGCGCATCCGCCGTATCACCGCCCACCGCTGTCGAAGAAGTACACCGACGACGAGTTCGTGCAATGGCTCAAGCCGGAAACCTTCTACGCCGACAACGCCATCGAGACCCGGCTGGACGATCCGGTCGTACACATCGACCGGGACGCCCGGACCGCGACGACGGCGTCCGGTGCAGCTCTCGAGTACACGACGCTGGTCCTCGCGACCGGGGCCGCACCGCGGACCCTGACACTCCCCGGAAGCGACCTCGACGGTGTCCTGAGCCTGCGCACCCTCGCCGACGCCACACAATTGCGCGAGGCGGTCCACACCGGATCCTCACTGGCCATCGTCGGCGGTGGGTATGTCGGACTCGAGGTCGCAGCATCGGCCCGCGCTCGCGGGTGTGACGTGACGGTCATCGAGCGTGAGGATCGGGTATTGGCACGGGTCGCCAGCCCGGAACTTTCGGCCGCCCTCACCGAGTTCCACCGCGACCGCGGCACTCACATCCTGACGGGGGCCGAGGTCCGGGAGATCACCGGGACAGCCGGTCGAGTCGGTGGAGTCACCCTCGCCGACGGCAACCACATCGCTTGTGACCTGGTGCTGGTGGGCGTCGGAGCGATCCCCAACGATGCGCTGGCCAGGGAAGCGGGCATCGAATGCCTCACCGGGATCGTGGTGGACGGTTCGGCGCGCACCAGCGATCCACATGTTCTCGCCATCGGGGACGTGACCTACCGCCTGCACGACACACTGGGCAAGATGGTGCGACTGGAGAGCATTCCCAGCGCGGTGGAACAAGCGAAGCAGGCGGCAGCCGTCATCACGGGCGCACCACTGCCACCCCACGAGGTGCCATGGTTCTGGTCGGATCAATTCGACCTGAAAATGAAAATGGCCGGGATGGTCGATCCCGACACCCGGGCAGTGCTGCGCGGAGATCCGTCCGAGTCCGCCTTCGCCCTGTTCCACCTCGACAGCGACGGCGTGCCCGTCGCCGTCGAAACTGTCAATGCCGCAGCAGAATTCATGGCCGGAAAACGCTTTATCGGAAACCGCACCAAGCTCGACCCCACCGCGCTCGCCGATCCCGCGACCTCGTTGCGGGAAGCCGTTCTGTAGATCGTTTCGATTTCCGCCGGCCCTCCCAGGGCCGGCCCACAAGACATGGAGTACGTGACGATGGAAGCACTCGCAGCAGTCGCGAGAGAGCCGCACGCCGAATTCACCCTCGAGCCGATCACCATCGAGGGACCGAGGGCCGGCGAGGTCCTCGTCGAGATCGAAGCCGTCGGCATCTGCCACACGGACCTCGCCGCCCGCGACGGCGCCCTCCCGACCGCGCTGCCCGCCGTCCTCGGCCACGAAGGATGCGGCGTCGTACGGGAAATCGGCCCCGGCGTCACCAAGGTCGCGCCCGGCGACCGCGTGGGCATCACCTTCAACAGCTGTGGAACCTGCCCGTCGTGCACCACGGGGGCACCCTCGTACTGCCACCAGTTCATGCACCTCGCGTACGACGGGGTGCGCGAGGACGGCACGGGACCGCTGTCCACCACCGACGGTGAGCGCCTCACCGGCTTGTTCTTCGGGCAGTCCTCCTTCGCCACCTACAGCCTCGCCTTCGAGCGCAACGTCGTGAAGGTTCCCGACGACGTCCCGGCCGAACTCCTCGCTCCCCTCGGCTGCGGCATCCAGACCGGGGCGGGCGCGGTGATGCGTTCCCTGAACTGCCGGCCCGGATCTGCGGTACTCGTCGCCGGCGCCGGCTCCGTCGGCCTGGCCGCCGTCATGGGCGCCGTCGTGCAGGGCTGCACCACCATCATTGCCGTCGAACCCCATCGATCCCGGCGTGAACTCGCCCTCGAACTGGGCGCCACCCACGTCGTCGATCCTGCCGCCGGTCCACTCGTCGAGCAGGTCCGGGCCATCGTCCCGGCCGGTGTCGACTACGCGATCGACACCTCCGGCGTCCCGGCCGTGATCGAGTCGCTCGTCGGCGCCATGACCTTCCACGGCAAGATCGGTCTCATCGGCGTACCCGCCGACCCGGCGGCCTCCGTGCCGCTGAACATCATCAACTCCCTCGCCATGGGACTCACGATCACCGGGATCATCGAGGGCGACAGTGTCCCCGACGAGTTCATCCCCGAACTGGTCGAGCTCTACAAGGCGGGCAGGTTCCCGCTCGACAAGCTCGTCACCACCTTCCCCTTCGCGAAGATCAACGACGCGATCGAGGCCCAGCACCGGGGCGAGGTGCTCAAGCCCGTGCTCGTGCAGGACTGACCACCCCACCGACCCACTTTCGAGAAGGACACCCCGATGACGATCGACTACACCGATCTCTACATCCGCGGCGGATGGGTACGGCCGTCCGGCGATTCGACGATCCCGGTCATCTCGCCGAGCACCGAACAGCGGATCGGCTCGGTGCCGGACGGCACCGAGTCCGACATCGACGATGCGGTCGAGGCCGCCCGCGCGGCGTTCACCGGCCCGGACGGCTGGGCGTCGTGGAGCGCCGCCCGGCGCGCCGAGGTGCTGGGCCGCTTCGCCGACGAACTCGAATCCCGCGCCGAGGACACCGCGACCCGGGTGAGCAGCCAGAACGGCATGCCCATCAGCCTGGCCCGGCAGTTCGAGGGCGGCTTCCCGCCTATCCTGCTCCGCTACTACTCCGAGATGGCGGCGAAACAGGAGGACGAGATCCGTCCCGGCATGCTCGGCGGATCGACCCTCGTCACTCGCTCCCCCATCGGCGTGGTGGGCGCGATCGTGCCGTGGAACGTCCCCCAGGCCATCACGTTCCTCAAGCTCGCTCCGGCGCTCGCCGCCGGCTGCACCGTGGTCCTCAAGCCGTCTCCGGAGACCGTGCTCGATGCCTTCCTGATGGCCGAAGCGGCGATCGCGGCGGGCCTTCCCGCAGGTGTGCTCAACATCGTCCCGGGTGGACGTGAACTCGGCGCCTACCTGGTGGCCCACCCGGGCATCGACAAGGTCTCGTTCACCGGATCCACCGCCGCCGGCCGGGCAATCGGTCGCACGTGCGGTGAACTGCTCCGCCCCGTCACTCTCGAGCTCGGCGGCAAGTCCGCCGCCGTGGTGCTCGACGACGCCGACCTCGCCGCGAACATCGAATCCTTCTATGCGGCGACTCTGCTCAACAACGGCCAGATCTGCTGGCTCGGCACCCGCGTCCTGGCGCCGCGTTCACGCTACGACGAGATCGTCGACACCATCACAGATCTCGCGAAGAGCCTGTCGGTCGGAGACCCGCTCTCCGACACGACCCAGATGGGACCGCTGGTCTCGGCCCGTCAACGCGACCGCGTCGAGGGCTACATCGAGAAGGGCAAGTCGGACGGCGGGCGGATCACCACCGGCGGCAAGCGTCCCGCCGGGGCAGATCACGGCTGGTTCGTCGAGCCCACCATCTTCGCCGACGTCCAGACGGGGCACACCATCGCGCAGGATGAGATCTTCGGCCCGGTGCTGTCGGTCATCTCCTACACCGACGAGGCCGAGGCCGTCGCGATCGCCAACCACTCGGACTACGGCCTCGGTGGTTCGGTCTGGACCGCGGACCCCGAACGAGGTGCACGCTTCGCCCGCAACATCGCCAGCGGCACGGTCGGCATCAACGGCTACGCCAACGATCCGACTGCCCCTTTCGGTGGCATCAAGAACAGTGGACTCGGGCGAGAACTCGGGCCCGAAGGACTGGCGAGCTACCAACAGCTCAAGAGCATCTACCTCGACGTGCGATGACCCCGGCGGAAGCGCGGCGGCGTGCACGTGCACACAGCCGCGCTTCCGCGGTAGGTGTGAGAAAGGAGACACAGTGACAAAGGATGAACTCGACTTGCTCGACTTCGCGGTGAAGTGGGCACCCTACGGAGGCGGCGACGAACATGTCCTTCTCGAGTTCGGTCTCGTCCCCACCGCCTTCTACCACCGACTGCAGTGTCTCCTCGACGCACACCCGAAGATCGACGCAGGGACCCGGCAACGTCTGAAAAGCCTTTGCACACGCAAACTCGGCCATCCACCAGGCATCCATCGGAATCCGAGTTCGCGCAGCCAACGACGGTGAAATGTCCAGCGGATCCGATCCGCGACACCCGGGGTAGCCGTATCGACCTGGTACGTCGTACGCGGTTCTTCGCCTGCACGGCACGAGCACGGACCCTGCAACTCGGCTCACCGGGCGCTCGGATGATGACGGCGCGAGCTACCGAGACCGAAATTCCGCGAACCACCGTATCGCGTAGGTCTGGCGCAGCAGACCGTCTGTCCTTTCAGAGCGATACACTCGCTCGCCGTGCAGGTCGCTCAGAACGACTGGCGGGAACCGTGCACCTGGTCGTGCAGGGCCTCCATCCGGACGTCGAGGTCGCGGGCGGTCGCGGCCGCCGCCCGCAGCTCGTCGAGCAGTCCGGCGGGCACCGCCTTGTCGTACTTGTAGAAGATCTTGTGTTCGAGGCTGGCCCAGAAGTCCATCGCGACGGTGCGGATCTGCAGTTCGACGAACACCGGGTGCACGCGGTCGGACATGAAGACGGGGACCTCGACGATCGCGTGCAGGCTCCGGTATCCGTTGGGCTTCGGGCGCGCGATGTAGTCCTTGACCTGGACGACCCGGATGTCGTGCTGCCCGGTGATCAGGTCGAAGATCCGGTAGACGTCGGAGACGAAACTGCAGGTGATGCGGATGCCCGCGATGTCGTAGATGTTCTCGCGGATCGCGTCGAGGGTGAGCGGCAGGTTCTTGCGGACGGCCTTCTCGACGACCGATTCGGGAGTCTTCAGCCGCGACTTGACGTGCTCGATCGGGTTGTGGTCGTGGGTGAAGCCGAACTCCTCCCGCAGGATGTTGATCTTGGTCATCATCTCGTCGATCCCGAACTTGTAGACCATCAGGACACGGCGGAACTCCCGTTGGAGCGCGATCTGCGGTGGGTCCAGCTGGAGCTGCGCCGACTCGAGTCCTGGTTGCCTCAGCTGCACGTCGTGAGCGCCGTCCACCGTTTCCGTCACCGTCTGTCTCCTCGTCGCCTTCCCGATCGAGTCTGCCAGGTCGGCCGGGGACGCGGCCCGGCGACGACTCGCAGCCACGACGACGAGCGTGGGTACGGGGCGCAGCGACCGCGCCGGAGCGGCATGGTCGCTGCCCCGGCGCACCCCCTGACCGTCCGTCCCGAGGGATCGGATCCGGCCCCACTCAACATGTCGTATCTCCCTCCGGCACAGCAAGATCGACGAGGTAGCGCGCGACGGGAAGGTCGATGCACCACTGGCCGCTCAGCACCACCCCGTGCTGGGTCCCGCGGTACGTGACGAGCACCGCATCCAGTTGCTTCGCCAGGTCCACACCCGCTTGGTACGGCGTGGCCGGATCCTCGGTGGTGGAGACGACGACGATCGGGGGCAGGCCGTCGGCGTCCACGGCGTGCCGATCCCCCGACGGCGGCACCGGCCAGAAGGCGCACGCACCGAGCGGCGCGTTGCCGGTGCCGCGGCCGTCGTCGAGGAACGGTGCCGCTTCGCGGGACCGGGTGTCGAGTTCGCCGGCGACTGCCGGGTCGGTCAAGGCGACGTCGTCGACGCACCGCACCGCTGCCATCGCCTCGCTGGAGTTCGAGTACGAGCCGTCGGCGAACCGGCCCTCGTACATGTCGGCCAGCAGCAGCAGCGTGTCGCCCCGGCCCTGCTCCAGTTCGGTGAGTCCGGTCCGCAGGTACTCCCAGCCCTGCGGCGAGTACAGGGTGGCGATGACACCGGTGATCGCGTTCGGATAGCTCAGTCCCCGCGGATCGTCCGTGGCCGCGGGACGGTCGATCAGGGGATCGACCAGCGAGCGGAACCGCTCGACCGCGGCCGCGGGATCGGCACCGAGGGGGCAGTCCTCGCCGGTCGCGCAGTTCTCGGCGAACGCGTCGAATGCCTGCTGGAAGCCGGCGGCCTGCCGCACCGCCTCCTCGACGGGGTCCTGCTGTGGATCGAGCGCCCCGTCGAGCACCATCGCGCGCACGTTGCCGGGGAACGCCTCCGCATAGGCCGAGCCGAGCCGGGTCCCGTACGAGTATCCGAGGTAGTTCAAACCGGCGTCGCCGAGCGCGGCCCGGATGACGTCCATGTCCCGCACCACGTCGCGGGTGCCCACGTGTGCCAGCACGTCGGCGCCGGTGCGTTCGGCGCAGCGTGCCGCGTACTCCCGGCTCTTCTGTTCGGCCCGGGCAATGCCCTCGGCGGTCATGTCCACCACGGGATCCTGCCGCCAGGCGTCGGTCTCCCCGGGTGTCAGGCAGTCGATCTGCGGTGTCGACGCCCCGATTCCGCGCGGATCGAATCCGACGACGTCGAACCGCTCGGCGAGTTCGGTGCCGTCGGCGACGACGGCCGTCCCGAGCCCGGAGGCCCCCGGCCCACCCGGGTTGACGAGCAGCGATCCGATCTTCTCCCCCGTCGCCCGTGAGCGGGACAGGGCGATCTGCGCCGTGTCGCCCTCGGGGTTGTCGTAGTCGATGGGCACGGTGACCCGCGCGCACTCGAGCCCGGCTCCGACCAGGTCCGATCCGTCGGTGCTGTATCCGTCGCACGATTCCCACCGGACCTGCTGGGTGTAGAACGGTTCGAGGCCGGGCGGGATCTCACCGGTCGTCGAAGCGAAGCCGGTCGCGACGACCGGAGACGAGAACCCGCCCACCGTCAGGGCCGTCGCCGCTCCCGTTGCGGTCACCCACTGCAGGACTCGTCGCCGGATCCCGCGTTCACCGTTCGACGCCATGAATCGACCTGCCCTCCAGTGGTACTCGACCGGAGGAAGCAGATTCCTCCGCGGACCACTACAGGGTCGGCGTCGGCGGCGATCGGTACCACCACCCCGAGGGTGCCGATGGGCACCCCCTCGACGGCACCGCGCGGCCCACTCGTGCGGTCAGTCGGGCCGCTCGGCGATGCGCTTGATCGCCTCGAGGCGACGGTCCCACTGCCGTCCGATCGAGTCCAGTTCGCCGGCCAGTTCGCCGAGCCGGGCTCCGACCGCCCGGTAGCGGATCTCCCGCCCGATCCGGAACGACTCCACGAGCCCGGCATCGGCCAGCACGGTCAGGTGCTTCGCGATCGCCTGACGGCTGACCGGCAGCCGCTCCGCGAGCGCACTCGCGGACAGGTCCTCGGCGCCGATCGCGGTGAGGATGTTCCAGCGGGTTTCGTCGGCCAGTACCGCGAGCACCGCCGGAACTCCCTTCGCCACGTCGTTCACCGGGATTCCAGGAACTCCACCAAGTCGCCGAGTTCGGCGCGCCAGCCGTCGACGTTGCCGTCGTGGGCCGACTGCGGATCGACGAGTTCCTCGAAGCCGGTCTCCACCAGGGTCAGCCGGGTGCCGCCCTCGATCTCCGCGAGGTCGAACCGCACCACCGTGGAGTTGCCCGGCACCGGGTCCACGTTCGCGTCGCGCGCCCAGCGGTAGACGAGCGTCTTCGGCTCGTCCACGTGCTCGATCAGTACCCGGAAGGGACCGTGGTCATGTCCCGTCCAGCCGAACGCGCCCGTGCCGCCGGGTGTTGCGTCGAATTCGATTCTGTCGCCGAACCATTGCGCGATGAGTTCGGGTTCGGTCAGTGCGGCCCACACCTTGGTGGCCGGGGCCGCGATGTCGATGGTGCGGGTGATGTCGAGCGGGGCCATGATCGCCTCCAGTCCGGGGATAGGATTTGTGCAACTCCAGAGTTGCACCTTTCACCCCACGCTGCAACCCCCGAGTTGCACAAATCCCGGCCTTCGCCACCCCGACCGTCTCTCAGTGCGCCCGGTCGACGACCAGCACCTGGACGGCACCGAACCAGGGGAGGATCCGACCCACCAGGGCCGCAACCGGTTCGAGCCGATGCCCGAACCGCGCTGCGGTGAACAACCGGCTTCGCACCCGGGCCCGGCCGTGTCGATCACCCAGGCGGCGCAGCTCTCGCCGAGAGACGAAGCGCGCGGCCGAGTACGGCGCTCGGCGGGTGGGCCGATCGATCCACCCCCACGGACTGGTCGGATTGAGGGCGAGCGCGACGATGCGCCCGCCCGGGCGAGTGATGCGAGCCATCTCGGCGAGCACCGCCGCGGCGTCGGTGAATTCGAGGGCCGCGATCGTCACGGCGGCGTCGGCAACGGCATCCGGCACGGGCAGGCGAGTGGCATCGGCGCGCACGAGCCGGACGGGTGCCCGGCCGGCCGCGACGGACAGCATGCCCGCCGAGAGGTCCACACCGAGCACGCGGGCACCACGGTGGGCGAGATGACTCACGAGCCGCCCGGTCCCGCAGCCGACTTCGATCACGCTCCGGCCGGCCACCTCGGGGAGGATCTCGTCGACCGCGGCGCGCTCCACGACCCAGGCGTGGGCGCCCCACGGGGTGTCGAACCAGGTGTCGTAGTCCCGCGCCCGCGCAGCGTCGGTCGTCATCCGTCGCGCGGGGGCGTGGGAGTGCGGAACGGGGACTCGGAGTGCCGATCATTCTGTTCGCCGCGTTCGGAATCCACGGCCCGGGCGTCCTCGGCAGTGGTGGGCGGCGCGGAGTCGGTTCCCGGGGCGCCCTGCCCCGGATCCGCAGCGTCGATCTCTTCCCCGGATGCGCTCTTGAACGGCATGAACGGCTCGTTGACGGACATGCTGTCGGGTTCCCCGCCTCCGAGCCTCGAAACAACGGCTCGAGCCGGGCCTCGGCTGCGGGTACGCCGTCAGTCGAAATCCGGAACGGCAACGGTGTCGGACACCACGTCGTAGACGAGCAGCAGGACGCCGTTGTCGAGGACCTTGCAGTCGCGGAGCTCGAGGGTCGCCTGCGCCTCGACGGGGTCGAACAGGCGCCGGCCCGAGCCGACCAGCACGGGGTAGACGGCGAGCCGGTACTCGTCGACGAGTCCCTGACCGCGCAGGAACTCGACGAGGCTGCCGCTCCCCATGACCAGCAGGTTCTTCTCGGCCTTGAGTGCGCGGATCCCCTGCGCGACGTCACCCTCGATGCGGCTCGCGTTCCACTCCAGTTCGGTGAGCGTGGTCGTGGCGACGTGTTTGGGAATGTCGTTCATCTGGGCCTTGGAAGCATCATCCTCCCCGGGGTGGTCGGGCCAGACCGCGGCGAACTCCTGGTAGGTGGTGCGGCCGAGGAGCAACGCGTCCGCCTCGTTCAGTTCGGCGTCCTTGAATGCGGCGATCGTGTCGTTCCAGTACGGGAACGTCCACGCGGGGTTCTCCATGATGCCGTCCGCAGAGACGAACTCGGTGACGGTGACCTTGCCCATGACATCCACTCCTCTTCGGCCTGCCCCGTCCGCGCGGACGGGTGTGCTGTCCCGGATACAGACCAGCCGGCTCCGCCGAACTCATCGCGGCACGGACCGGACGGACTCAGACGACCCGCTCGAGGCTACTGCCCTCGTCGAGCCGGCGCAGCGTCCGCAGGGTGGTCCACAGCAGCGCGGTGACCACCAGCCCGACGGCGCCGTACGCAGGCAGCGCCGCAGAGATCGGCACCGACGTCGCCACCGCACCGGCGACCACCGCGCCGACGGAGGCGCCGGCGGTGACCTGCGCCGCCCACACCGCCGCGATGCGGCCCCGGTACTCGTCGGAGGTGTGCTTCTGGACCGTCGCGTACCGGACGATGTCGGTGAGCGCATCGCCGAAGCCGTGCGCGGCCAGACCGATCAGCGCCACCGCGACGGTCGCGGTGAGGCCCGCCCCGGCGAGTCCCGCGGCGGAGACGGCCATGAGCACGAAGACCGCCTGTCCGGACCGGCGGAGACGGCCGGTCCAGCCGCTGGTGAGGGAGCCGATCACCGCGCCGACTGCCGGGGCGGTGTAGAGCAGTCCCACCACCGACGGTCCCGCGCCGAGCACCTCGGTCGCGTACTCGGGGACGAGCACCGACCAGCCGGCGAGCAGCATCGTCACGAACCCGCAGACGAGCACGCCGCCGAGGACGCGGTTCGCCGCCGCGTAGCGGAAGCCGCTCACCACCGAACGCAGTGGCGACTCGTCGGCGACGTGGGTCGGCGGCAGCGCCGGCAGCCGGGTGATGCAGAAGGTCGTGATCGCGGTGGTGAACGCGGCCAGCGCGTAGGCCACCCCGACTCCCCCGGTGGCGATGACGACGCCGCCGAGCGCCGGCCCGATCATCGCGCCCAGGTCGCCGGTCAGCGCCATGAGAGCACCGGCGGCGGCCATCTTCTCCCGGGGCAGCAGGCTGGGTGTGACGGCCATGAGCGCCGTCGCGGAGATGCCCCCGCACACCCCGTCGATCACCGCCGCCACGTAGACGACCCACATCTTCGGATCGGGCAGGAACGCGTTGACCGCGAGCACCGCGAACGCCACACCCGCCGTGCCGCGCGCGAGCGCGATGACCCGCCGCCGGTCGTAGCGATCGGCGAGTACCCCGCCGGCGAAGGTGGCGGCGAACGTGGTCACGCCGAGCACCGCCGAGACCGCGGCGACCTGCGCGGTGGATCCGGTGAGCCGATACACCTGCAGGGGCACGGCCACGACGAGGAAGCCGAGTCCGAACAGCGACACGACCCGGGCAGTGAAGATGTAGCGGAATTCGCGGCTGGTGCGCAGCGGGTCGAGGTCGAGGACCAGCTTGTCGATCAGGGCCACGGCCGGGTCACCGCGAGGTGAGCAGGTCGTACCACGCCTCGAGCTGCGGTTCGGTGGCCAGGGAGACGAAGTCGACGTCCGCGCCGGCGCCGCGCCACTGTTCCACGAGCGCCATCAGGCGCACCGAGTCGAGGCCCTGATCGACGAGGCTGACTGCGGGATCCAGTTCTTCTGCCTCGATCTCGAGAAGACGCGCGATATCGATGCGGATCGTTTCGCGGTCCAGGATGCCGGACTGTGCTGACATGAGGTCACTCCTTTTCGATGGCAACGGGTTCGGGGATGCGGGCGGCGACGGTCAGGGCCTGGACCCAGCGCCGGGCCACGAGGTCGACGGTGTGCTCGTCGAGCACCTCGGCGGGCGCGGCGAATTCGCAGTCGAGCACGGGGCCTTCCGCGGTGTCCTCGACGACGGCGTCGACATGCAGGACGTGGTCGAGCGGCGTGGCCGGGTCGACGGAACCGCCGAGCGCGACGGCCTCGGGTGCGCCGGACCACGGGGCACCGGTGTCCTCCCCCAGCGTCATCCGGCCGAGGTAGTTGAACACCACCTGCGGTCGCCGATAGCGGTCGAAGGCCGGGTCCGGGGCGAGTCGGTGCAGCAGTCCGAACCCGATACCGTTGTCGGGCACAGCCTTCAAGGCTTCCGTGACGCGCGTGCGGACCGCGTGTGCGGCAGCCGCTTCGGCCAGAGCGTCCCCGGGGTCGATGCCGGACAGGTTCAACGCGACCGGGAACATCGAGGTGAACCATCCGACGGTGCGCGCGACGTCGGACCCGGGCACGATCTGCTCCTCGCGTCCGTGGCCCTCGAGTTCGACGCGCACGACGTCGCCGCCGCGGACCGAGGCCACCGCCACGGCGAGCGCCGCGAGCAGGGCGTCGTTCACGGCCCCGGAGGCGAGAACGTCCTCGGTGACCGGCACGGGGACCCGCACGTGCGTCGAGCGCAGCGCCGCGACCGTGTCGCGGACCGGGTCCAGCGGCCGCGCACCGAGCGGTGGTTCGACCGCGGGTTGCCATGCGGGCAGCGAGGTCCTGACCCGCTCGGAGCGCGCGGCCTCGGCGAGGCCGGTCGCCCACGCCCGGAACGACGTGCCCGGCGGCGTCAGCGCCACGGTCTCGCCGCGTCCGGCCTGTTCGACGGCATCGGCGAGATCCGGGACGAGGATCCGCCACGACACGCCGTCGATCACCAGGTGGTGCACGGCGACGAACACGCGGCCGGGGCGGTCCGGCCCGAAGTCGAACCAGATCACCTGCACCATCACTCCGGATTCCGGATCGAGTGCCCCGTAGGCTGTTTCACGTTCAGCAGCGAATCGGTCCGCCCACCGCTCGGCGTCGACCTCGCCGACCTCGACGCGGCGCACCAGTGTCTCGATGTCCGGTGCGTCCTCGGGGACGGTCCAGCGCGGCCCGCCGTCGGTGACGACGAACCGGGACCGCAGCATCGGATGGGTGTCGAGCAGCGCCGCGACGGCCGTTCCGAGCACGTCCACGGTGAGGCCGACGGGTGCGACGAGCAGCCGGGCCTGCGAGAACCGCGCGAGGTCGCCACCCCACGCGAGGGCCTCCCACACGATCGGGGTGATCGGCACGTCGCCCGTCGCGGCGATCGCGGGCACCGTCGCCGGGACGGCGGGTTCGTCGACGGCCGCCAGCGCCGCGACGGTGCGCAGCTCGAACACCTGCCGGGCCGTGAGCCGGAGCCCGGCGGCCCGAGCGCGGGAGACGAACTGGATCGAGACGATCGAGTCGCCGCCGAGGGCGAAGAAGTCGTCGTCGATCCCGACGCGGTCGAGGCCGAGCACCTCGGCGGCCACCTCCGCCAGCGCGGCCTCCCGCGCGGTGCGCGGCTCCCCCGAACCGGCCAGCGCCCCGAAGTCCGGCTCCGGCAGCGCCTTCCGGTCCACCTTGCCGTTGGCGGTGACGGGGAATGCGGCCAGCACGAGCACCGCGGCCGGCACCAGGTAGTCGGGGACCCGCTCGGCGAGCACGGCCCGCACGGCGGCGGGGTCCACGTCGCCGTCGGGGACGACGTAGCCGACGAGGCGGCACACCCCGCGGTCGTCGGTGTGGGCGACGGCGACGGCGTCGCGCACCCCGCGCACCGCGGTCAGCGCCGCCTCGACCTCGCCGAGCTCGACCCGGAATCCGCGGATCTTGACCTGGTCGTCGCCGCGGCCGAGGAATTCGAGGGTGACCCGGCCGTCGCCCGCCGGGACGCGGCGCACGACGTCGCCGGTGCGGTACATACGGGCGCCGGGCGGACCGAACGGGTCGGGCAGGAAGCGGGTGCCGGTCAGGTCGGGTCGGCCGAGGTAGCCCCGGGCGACGCCGGATCCGGCGACGTACAGCTCCCCCGCGACGCCGACCGGCACGGGGCGCAGCATCCGGTCGAGGACGTAGGCGGCGGCGCCGTGTACGGCCCGGCCCAGGCACGGGGTCTCGGCGTCGGTGACCTGCCCGACGAGCGAATCGACGGTGCACTCGGTGGGCCCGTAGAGGTTGAACGCACGTCCGTCGGTCAGTTCCCGCAGCCGCCGCCACAGCGCCGGGTTGACGGCCTCACCGCCGAATCCGACCGTGGCGGGGCGGTGCTCGCCGTCGAACAGCCCGGCAGCGACCATCCGGTCGAGGAACGACGGGGTGACCTCGAGGAAGTCGAGGGCGTGTTCGGCGACGTATCCGGCCATCGCCTCGGGGTCACGCACGGTGTCCTCGTCGAACACGTGCACGGCGTGCCCGTCGAGCAGCCACAGCATCGGCTGCCAGGAGGCGTCGAACCCGAACGACCACGCGTGCCCGACCCCCACGCTCGGCCGGCCCGCCGCCGCCACGGTGGGTACGTACAGGTCGGCGCGGTGGCTGTCGAACAGGCCGAGCAGGTTCGCGTGCGTGACCGCCACACCCTTCGGAAGTCCGGTGGAGCCGGAGGTGTAGATGACGTACACCGGATGCTCGGGCCGCAGCGGTGCGATTCGCTCGCGATCGGTGACGGGGGCGGCCGGACGGACCGCGAGGTCGGCACGGACCGCCTCGTCGTCGAGATCGAACACCGGCACTGCACCGAGCACCGGTCGCAGCGTGTGCGCGACGGCTCCGCCGGTGACCACGACCCGCGGCCGGGAGTCGCCGACCATGTGGGCGAGGCGCTCGGCCGGATACGACGGGTCCATCGGCACGTAGGCGCCGCCGGCGGCGTGCACGGCACAGATCGCGACCATCGTCTCGGCCGAGCGAGGCAGGGCCAGACCCACCAGTGTCTCGGGTCCGACGCCTGCGTCGATCAGCCGCCGTGCCAGCCGCGCCGCGGCGGCGCCGAGCTCGGCGAAGGTCAGGCGCTCGTTCCCGCACACCACGGCCGTCGCGTCCGGGGTGCGGGCGATCTGCGCCGCGAGCAGGTCGGGCACGGTGGCGTGCCCGCTCGACGATGCCGGAGCGGTCGACGAGAGCTCGTGCCACCGTTCCCCTTCGGCCGGACCGAGGATGTCGAGCTGCGCGACGCGCCGCGGTCGGCCGCCGGCGAACTGCTCGAGGAGATGCACGAGCCGGCGGCCGATCCCCTCGGCGTCGTCGGCGGTGAACAGCGCCCGCTGGTATTCGAGGGTGAGGGCGAGCTCGTCGTCGAGTCCGGCGACGAGCACAAGCGGGAAGTTGGTGGCGTCGTGGCCGCGGACGTCGGTGACGTCGAGGCCGCCGGAACGCTGCGCCCGGGCGAGGGCGTCGGTGTCGATCGGGTAGCTCTCGAACACGACGAGGGTGTCGAAGAGTTCTCCGACGCCGACGGCGCGCTGGATGTCGGCGAGTCCGACGTACTGGTGATCGAGGAGCCGGTTCTGCTCGTCCTGGACGCGGCGGAGCAGATCGTCAGTGGGTTCGCCGGGGCGCAGCGCGACGCGCACGGGCACGGTGTTGATGAACAGACCGATCATCGTCTCGATTCCGGGCACGTCCGGGACGCGGCCGGAGACGACGGCACCGAAGGTCACATCCGTGCGGTCGAGCCGGGCGCCGAGAAGGACCGCCCACGCGGTCTGCACCGCGGTGTTCACGGTGACGCCGAGCTCGCGGCAGCGGCGCTGCAGTCCCGCAGCCAGTCCGGCCGGAACCGGCACGGGGAGTTCGACGGGCAGCGTGGCGTCGAGCGACGAGCCGGCGGGGGTGAGCAGCGTGGGTTCCTCGACCCCGGCGAGCGCCTCGGTCCAGCGGCGCAGTCCGTCGTCGGTGTCGCGGGCGCCCAGCCAGGCGAGATAGTCGGTGAACGGCCGGACCGTGGGCAGCGCCGCCGGATCGGCCCCCGCCCCGTACAGGGTGAACAGTTCCTGCACGAGCAGCGGCGACGACCACCCGTCGAGCAGCAGGTGGTGCGCGGCGAGGATCAACCGGTGCCGGTCCGGCGCGAGGCACACGAGCGTGAACCGCACCAGCGGCGCGGCCGCGACGTCGAACCGGGTGGCGCGGTCGGCGGCGACGAGCTCGTCGCTGCGCTCCTCGACCGGCCGAATGTCACATTGCGTCGATCCGACCGACGCGATGTGACATTCGGCCACGGGGGCGGGGGTGGTCCCGGGGGTGGGTGTGAGGGCGACGTCCGTCCACCGCAGGCCCGGGTCCCGGAGGACGACGCCGATCGGGTCGCCCGCCGCAGTGGTGCGGAACCCGGTGCGCAGATTCGCGTGCCGGTGCAGCAACGCGGCGGCGCTGCGCCGCAGGGTGTCCCGGTCGAGATCACCGCGCAGATCGAGGACGGTCTGCATCGAGTACACGTCGGTCCCGGTGCCGCCGTCGAGACCGGCGAGGAAGAACATCCCGCGCTGCAACGGCGTCAGCGGCACGATGTCGTCGATCGGGCCGAGTTCGGCGGTGAGCGAGTCCAGTTCCGTAATGGTCAGCCCGGGGTAGGTCAGATCCGACGGGGTGGGACCGCCGGCGCCGGGGGCGTCGGCGTGCCGGGCCAGCGCGGTCAGGGCCTCCACCCAGCGACGGGAGACGAGTGTGAGGGTTTCCTCGTCGAGGACCTCCGCCGCGGTGAATTCGCAGACGATCTCGGGTCCGGCGGGGCCGTCCTCGGTGACGGCGTTGACGTCCAGGACGTGGTCGAGCGGGGTGCCGGGATCGACGGCGCCGCCGAGCGCGCCCGCCTCCGGTGCGGTGGACCACTCCTGACCGGTGTTCTCCCCCAGCGTCATCCGGCCGAGGTAGTTGAACATCACTTCGGGAGAACGGTATCCGGGGAAGTTCCGCGTTCCCTCCGGGGCGAGCCGCCGCAGCAGCCCGAATCCGATGCCGTCGTCGGGCAGTGCCCGCAGCGACTCCTTGACCTGTGCGAGAGCGGTCCCGGTGGCGGCGGTTCCGGCGAGTGCCTCGTGCGGATCGATGCCGGACACGTCGAGCACGGCGGGGTACAGGGTGGTGAACCAGCCGACGGTGCGGGACAGGTCGGCGCCCGGCACGACGTGCTCGGCGCGGCCGTGGCCCTCGAGGTGCACGCGCAGCCCGTCGCCGCCGCGTACCGACGTCACGGCCAGCGCAAGGGCGGTGAGCAGCACATCCGCGACGCCCGCCCGGTACGCGGCGGGCACGGTGGTGAGCACCTTCTCGGCGACCGCCACGGGGACCCGCACCTCGCGCGACCGGGTGGTGGCGACGGTGTCGCGCGCCGGATCCAGCGGGCGGGCACCGAGCCGCGGTTCCGCGGTTCCGGCGATCTGCTGCCAGCGCGGCAGGGACTGCGCGATGCGGTCGGACGCGGCGGCTGCCGTGAGCCCGAGCGCCCAGTCCCGGAAGGAGGTGCCGGCCGGCTCGAGGTCCGGCGCGGTGCCCCGCCGCGCCTGATCGACGGCGGCCGCGAGGTCGGGAACCAGGATCCGCCACGACACACCGTCGACGACGAGGTGGTGCACGACGACGAACACCCGGCCCGCGGCGCCGGGGCCGGCGTCGAGGAACAGCACGCGGATCATCCGTCCGGCCGCGGGGTCGAGCTCCGCCAGGGCGCGAGCACGTTCGGTCTCGAACAGCGCCCGCCACCGCGGGCCGTCGAGGCCTGCCGCATCGACGCGGCGCACCACGCTCTCGGGGTCCGGAACATCTTCGGGGACTATCCATTCCGCATTGTCGCCGGCCACGGTGAGCCGTGAGCGCAGCATGGGGTGGGTGCGCAGCAGCGCGGCGACGGCGGCGACGAGGTGCGCTTCGGTGAGCCCGGCCGGGGCGACGAGCAGGCGGGACTGCGCGAAGCGCCGCAGATCCCCTCCGTGGTCGAGGGTTTCGCGCACGATCGGGGTGAGCGGGACCGGACCGGTGGCCGCGACGACGGGCCGCGCCGGCTGCTCGTCCCCGGTGTCGGCGTCGCAGGCCGCAGCGAGCGCGGCGACGGTGCGCAGTTCGAACACCTGACGCGCGGTGATCCGCACGTCGGCGGTGCGGGCGCGGGACACCAGCTGGATCGAGACGATGGAATCGCCGCCGAGGGTGAAGAAGTCGTCGTCGATGCCGACGCGGTCGAGACCGAGGACCTCCGCGAACGCGGAGCACAACGCCGCCTCCGTGTCGGTGCGGGGCTCACCGGATCCGGCGAGGGCACCGAAGTCCGGCTCCGGCAGGGCCTTCCGGTCGACCTTGCCGTTCGCCGTGGTCGGCAGGACCGGCAGCGGCAGGATCACGGCGGGCACCAGGTAGTCGGGCAGCCGGGCGGCGACCGCGGCGCGCACGGCCCCGGGATCCGCCGTTCCGGTGACGTAGCCGACCAGGCGACGCACGGCGCGGGCGTCGGTGTGGGCGACGACGACCGCGGCATCCACCCCCGGCACGGCACCCAGCGCGGCCTCGACCTCGCCGAGTTCGACGCGGAAACCACGGATCTTGACCTGGTCGTCGGCGCGGCCCACGTATTCGAGGGCGCCCCGCGCGGTGGCGACCGGGTCGGGTGACCACCGCACGGTGTCGATCGGGTCGGGTGACCACCGCACGGTGTCGATCGGGTCCGGTAGCCACCGCACGGTGTCGACCGGGTCCGGTAGCCACCGCACGGTGCCGACCGGGTCCGGTAGCCACCGCACGATGTCACCGGTGCGGTACATCCGGTCCCCGGTGAACGGGTCGGCGACGAACCGCTCCCCCGTCCGGCCGGGCTGTCCCAGGTAGCCGCGGGCGAGACCGCCGCCGGCGACGTAGAGTTCCCCGGCCACACCGGGCGGCGCCGGTCGCAGCCACCGGTCCAGCACGTACAGCCGGGTGCCGGGGGTCGGACCGCCGATGGTGACGGTGTCGCCGCCGATCCGGGTGTATGCGGCGTCGACGGTGCATTCGGTGGGGCCGTAGCAGTTGTAGGCCTCGACGTCGTCCGCGGCGCGCAGTCGCTGCCACAGCGCCGACCCGACGGCCTCGCCGCCGACGGTGACCGTGGCGGGCCGGTGGCGGTCCCCGTCGAGCAGACCGGCGTCGAGCAGACCACTCATCAGCACGGGCACGCAGTCGACGTGGTCGATGCGGTGGGTGCGCACGTAGTCGACGACGAATGCGGTGTCGCTGCGGTGCTCGTCGGGCAGCACGTGCAGGGTGTGCCCGGACAGCAGCCAGGTCAGGGCGGCGACGGCCGAGTCGAAGGCGAAAGGGTAGGTGAGCAGCACCCGCCGTGTGCCCGATGCCGACGGCATGATCGTCTCTCTCTGTGCGGCAAGGAAATCGGCGAGATTGGCGTGGGTGACGACGACGCCCTTGGGGAGACCGGTGGAGCCGGAGGTGTAGACGACGTACGCGGTGTGGCCGGGGCGGAGCGGCCGGCGACGGTCGGCGTCGGTCACCGCGGCGGCGGGCAGTGCGGTGAGCCGGGCCTGCACGTCCGGATCGTCCAGCACGACGACGTGCGCACCACCGCCGGGGAGGGTCGCTCCGAGTTCCGCGGCGACGGCGCCGGTGGTGAGCACGACGCCGGGACGGGCGTCGGCGACCATGTGGGCGAGCCGGTCCGCCGGGTACGACGGGTCGAGCGGAAGGTAGGCACCGCCTGCGGCGAGCACCGCGAGGATGGCCTCGACGGTCGCGGCGGAGCGCGGCAGGGCCAGGCCCACGAGCACGTCGGGTCCGACACCGAGCTCGATCAGCAGCCGCGCGAGCCGCGCCGAGTTCGCTCCCAGTTCCGCGAAGGTGCGCTCCTCGGCGCCGCACACCACCGCGAGGGTGCCGGGCTCCCCCGGGGCGGGCAGCGCCGCGACGGTGCCATCCGCGGGAGCGGCCGGTGCGACGGACCACGTGCCGAGGACGCGACCGCGCTCGGCGCCGGTGAGCAGGTCCAGCCCGGCGGCCGGGCGGTCCGGCGCGGCGGCGAGAGTGTCGAGGATGTGGACGAGGCGGTCGGCGAGGGCGGCGGCGTCGTCCGCGGTGAACACACCGGGCCGGTAGTCGAGGGTCATGACGAGGGTCTCGGCGACACCCGCGGTGAGCACGAGCGGATAGTTGGTGGCGTCGCGGCCCTCGACGGCGGCGATCGTGACCCCGCCCGCGCGCTCGGCGCGGTCGAGCGCGTCCCGGTCCACGGGGTAGCTCTCGAAGACGGTGAGGGTGTCGAACAGCTCCCCGAGCCCGGTCTCCCGCTGGACCTCGGCGAGGCCGAGGTACTGATGGTCGACGGTGCGGGACTGCGCCAGCTGCACCTGTCGCAGCAACTCGGTGACGGTGGCGCGGGGATCCAGGCGCACCCGCACGGGCACGGTGTTGATGAACAGCCCGACCATGGATTCGACGCCGGTCAGTTCCGGCGGTCGCCCGGAGACGGTGGCGCCGAAGACGATGTCGTCGCGGCCGAGGAGTCCGGACAGCAGCAGCGCCCAGCCGGTCTGCAGGACGGTGTTGAGGGTGACGCCGGCGTCGCGGGCGAGGCCGGTGAGCCGGTCGTTCAGCTCGACCGGCACGTCGACGGCGAGTGCGACGGTGGGTGTGGTGGCGCGGGTGGCGCCGGGCGGGGCGACGAGGCTCGGTTCGGTGAGCCCGTCGAGGGATTCGCGCCACAGCGCGCGAGCGGCGTCGTGGTCCTGCCGGTCGAGCCAGCTGAGGTAGTCGCGGAAGGGCCGCACCGGGGCCAGCCCGGCGGCGGTGCCGCCGGCGGCGTAGATCTCGAGGAGTTCGCGCACCAGGATCGGGGTGGACCAGCCGTCGACGACGATGTGGTGGGCGGTGAGCACCAACCGCACGTCGTCGGGCCCGAATCGCACGAACAGCCAGCGGATCAGCGGTGGCCGCGCGAGGTCGAACCAGTCGCGCAGATCCTCGTCGAGCAGATCCGCGAGACGTCGCTCGGACTCGTCGACCGCGAAACCGGTGAGATCGACACTGCGCCAAAGCGCCTCGACACCGCGCACGACGAGCCCGGCGGTGCGGCCGTCCTTGCGGGGACGGAAACACGTGCGCAGGGCAGGGTGCCGGTCCAGCAGCGCCTGCGCGGAGGCTCGCAGGGTGTCCTCGTCCACCCGCCCGGTCAGGCGCAGCACGGACTGCACGGTGTAGGCGTCCGGTTCGACGGCTCCGGCGGCACGGGCGGCGTCGTCGGGCGCGGCGACGGTGCTGAGGTAGAGCAGGCCCTGCTGCAGCGGCGAGAGGGGAACGATGTCTTCGAGCGCGGAGGTGCGGGTCATGGCTGCCTATCGGAGCGGGTGTGCGACGAGCACGGCCCCCGGTCGCCGGACGCGGGGGCCGTGGGTGCCGGGAGGGCTACTGCTGCTGGTTCGCGGGCAGCGCGGCGAGCGCCTGATCGATGGAATCGAGTGCGAGCAGCGCGGTCTCGTAGGTCGCGGCGTGGGAGTGCCGGACCGGGACCAGGTTTCCAGCCTGCACGGCGGGCAGGGCCTGCCACAGCGGGGAGGCCATCAGCTCCTGCAGCTCGGGCGAGACGGACCCGTCGCCCTCGACGCCGTAGACGATGACGTCGACGTCCCCGAGGTTCCGGCCGATCTCCTCGACGGAGAGGTACTCGCCGTGCACGGCCTCGGGATCGGCGGGCTGACCGGGGAATTGCAGGTCGAGGTCCTGGAAGAGGTTGGTGGTGTACGAGGAGGCGTACTCGCGGTAGAACTCACCCGGCTCGGTGCCGCACACATTGCAGACCCCGGCGAAGGTCAGGTTCCCGAGGGTGCCGCGGTACTTGTCGGCGATCTCGGCGGCACGCGCCTCGTACTGTTCCTTGTACTCGCCGTACTCCTCGGAGACGCCGGCGGCGTCGGCGTACTGCTCGCCGAGCATGCGCCAGTCACCGGGGTCGGTCAGGCCGAGGAAGACCACCGGAGCGAGCGCCTCGAGCTTGGCCGTGTCGAGCTGCGACTGCACGCGCGCGGGCACGCCCATGATGATCAGGTCGGGTGCGGCGGCGGCCACGGCCTCGTAGTCGAGTTCGCTCACGGCTCCGTCCGGCGCCACCTTGGGCAGGGCCTCGTACGCGGCCTCGGTCTCGGCGTCCATGTTGTCGAGCTCGCGGGTCCACTCGCAGGCCGCAGCCAGGTTCGCCTCGGCCTGGAGCAGCGGCAGGACCGCGTAGCCGCAGGCGACGATGCGCTGCGGATCGGCCGGGATCTCGATCGACCCGTTCTGCGCCTCGAACGTGCGCGTGGTGCTCGCGCCGGACTCCTCACCGGTGCCGCTGTCGCTGCCGCATCCCGCGAGGCCGATCGCCAGCATCGCCGCCGCGCCGATCGCCGCCGCGCGGCGCACCCGGCCCAGTCCCTCAACCCGCATCGCTCACTCCCACATGTCTGTTCGCCGGGCACCTGCCCGAACTCAGTTGGTTAGGCTAACCGAACCTACTCTGCGCGCCAAGCGCTACGTCTCCGGACCACGGCGTCCCCTCACGCGTCGCGCCGGTCCGAGCCGCCGGCTCCCCCGCCACCGCGTCGCCACCACCGCAGCCGCACACGCACCGCCCCTCCGGTGCGGAGGCCGACCCTGCCGCAACCCCGACCTCGGCGAGGCAGGCAACACCGCCTCGGTGGACACCCTCGCCTCCTGAAGATGCTCCTCGCGCCGGCGCGGCCCGAGGTGGACGCCGTGCGGCACCCGACGGGTGGGCGACACCGCCCCGATCCTGGAGAAATGGCACGATGGCGCGGTGAGCATCGGTAGCTATCTGGCCCTGATGGGCGTCTGGCTGGCCGGGGTCGTCTCCCCCGGACCGGATGCTGTTGTGGTGCTGCGACAGTCGGTCCTGGGGTCCCGCCGCCTCGGGATCGCCACAGCCCTCGGGATCGCCACCGGAATCGCGGTCTGGGTCACCGTAGCGATGCTGGGTGTGGCGGCCGGACCACCGAAGGTGCTCGCCGCCGTCCAGATCCTCGGGGCGGCGCTGCTGCTGTACCTGGCCGTGGCGACCCTCCGGGCGCGGCCCCTCACCGACACCGCAACGGGCGCATCGCCGCAATCCCCGTCGACGTCCTTCGCGCTCGGTGTCGCCACCAACATCACCAACCCGAAAGCGGTGGTGTTCTTCATGGCCGTGTTCGCCACACTGATACCGCAGCACGCCTCCGGAGCAGACAAACTCACCGTGGCGGTGTTGCTGATCGCCTCCGAAGCCGCGTGGTTCGGTGCCCTCGCCTGGTTCGCATCCGCGAAAGTCGTCGACCACTGGCTGCGGTCCCATGCCCGCGCGTTCGCCCGCACCACCTCCGCGGTCCTGACGATTCTCGCCGGGGTCGTGCTGTGGTCGGGCACAACAGAACTACTCGCCTGACCCCGGGCGACCTCGAGTCGGGCGCACCGGCCCGGCCACCCCCTCCACCCGAGCAATCGGAGGGTGCCACGCCCACGACCTTCGCGCACTGCTCCCGTGCAACCGCATCTGCGCGACGGGCTCACCGCAGGGCGCGTATCCCCAGATTCCCGCGACCCCTCATTTCGACGAGGCCGAGAGGATCACGTCACCCGTTGGCTGCTTGAACGACCCTGCTGTGCGCGGGTTCTCCGGCCTGTCGGAGGGGCTCACCGCCCAGGACGGGGGACATCGGCGGAAGTCAGAGGGCCGGTATGCCTACGGTTCGGGTCGGGGCACCCTCGGGAGAGGCGGCGTTCAGCTGCTGGACGTCGGCGCTGTGGGCGCGCAGCGCTGCGCGGACTTCGACGCCGGCCCGGCGTCGGCACTGTCGCCGTCCCGGTCGTGGACGACCACAATCAGCACGGCCCGTGACGGCGACACCGATCGGACGCGATGGGGGGTATTCGCGTCGAAGTAGAGGCTGTCCCCCTCGTCCAGGGTGATCACCTGATCGGGGATGCTCACCTCGACAGTCCCCTCCTTGACAAGGATGAACTCTTCACCCGGGTGCTCCATGTAGTCGGATCCGGGTTGCGTCGTCGGGTGAACAATGAACGGCTGCATGGATTTACCGATCATGCGGGTGGCGACGGCGTCGTAGACCGCACTCCCGTCGCGCTCGTCGACCTGCGCGCGCTCACCTCGCCGCTCGACCGTCATCATGCTGTTGTCGGGGCTGTCGGAGAACAGCTGACTGACATCGGCGTCCAGGGCCCGCGCGATCTTCAGCGCCACCGCGATCGACGGTGTACTGATCCCTCGCTCGACCTTCGACAGGTAGCTCTTGGTCAGCCCGGTGCCCTCGGCGAGGGCCTCCAAGGTCAACCCCGCCCGGCGTCGATGCGACCGCAGTAGCGCCGCCATCGTGTCCACACCTCCCTCTCGGTTGCGCCCGCGAAGACAGGCGTCCCCGCACACGCCCACCCTACCGACCACGTCACCCGGTTGCACTATAGGACACTTTGTGTCCTATAGTGCTCTACGTGTCATCGACTTGTCCGTGGTGAAAGGAGCCCCGAGGATGGCGACAACGATGAATCTCGGCAAAGCCGAGTTGATGGAGACCGCCAAGAAGACCATGCTCACCGAGGTCGCGGCGGCCGAGTGGACGGACCGCCAGAAGATCGCCCTGACCTGCCGGGCCCTGTTCGATGCCGGACACGACTCCGGTCTGGCGGGCCAGATCTCCGCGCGCGGCACGGCACCGGGAACCTTCCTCACGCAGCGGCTCGGTCTCGGCTTCGACGAGATCACCGAAAGCAACCTGCTCCTCGTCGACGAGGACCTTCAGGTTCTCGAAGGCAGCGGCATGGCGAACCCGGCCAACAGGTTCCACAGCTGGATCTACCGGGCACGGCCGGATGTGAACTGCATCGTCCACACGCATCCGCTGCACGCGGCGGCATTGTCCATGCTCGAGATCCCCCTGCAGGTCTCGCAGATGGACGTCGCCCCGCTCTACGACGACTGTGCGTTCCTGCCGGACTGGCCGGGAGTTCCCGTCGGCAACGAGGAGGGCGAGATCATCTCTGCCGCGCTCGGTGACAAGCGCGCGATCCTGCTCGCCCACCACGGGCAACTCGTCGTCGGATCGACCATCGAAGAGGCGTGCTCGCTGGCGCACCTGATCGAACGGGCGGCCCGCCTGCAACTGCTCGCGATGGCGGCCGGCGAGATCAAGCCTCTTCCCCCACGGCTGGCGCGTGAGGCCCACGACTGGACCCTCACCCCACGCCGCAGCGAAGCCAACTTCGGCTACTACGCACGCAAGGCCCTGCGCTCCCACCCGGACGCGATCGACTGCCACTGACCCCGGCCACCCACCATCCGAATTCTCTTGGAGTGCACCTTGACCACAATCAGCGGAATCGTTGCATACCCCGTCACACCGTTCGACAGCCGAGACCCCGAGACGATCGACGTGGACATCCTGCACCTGCTGCTGGACCGCATGATCGATGCAGGCGTCGATGCGATCGCCCCCCTCGGCAGCACCGGGGAGAGCGCCTACCTCGACCACAACGAGTGGATCACCGTCGCAACCGAAACCATCGAGCACACCGACGGCCGGGTGCCGACGGTCGTCGGAGTCTCGGACCTGACCACTGCCGGCACGATCCGTCGCGCGCAGATCGCCGAGCGCCTCGGCGCCACGGCGGTGATGGCGCTGCCCACCTCGTACTGGCGCCTCACCGAGGAAGAGGTCCGGTTGCACTTCACCACCCTCGCCGAATCGATCGGAATCCCGGTGATGGTCTACAACAACCCAGCTACCACCGGCATCGACATGACGGCGGAGTTCCTGTTCGACCTCGTCGCCACGGTCGAGAACATCACGATGGTCAAGGAATCCACCGGTGACATTGCGCGCATGCACCGCCTGAACGAACTCAGCGGCAACACACTTGCGTTCTTCAACGGCAGCAACCCGCTGGCGCAGAGGGCCTTTCAGGCGGGTGCCGCAGGCTGGTGCACCGCGGCGCCGTGCCTGATCCCGCACCGGATCGTCGAGTTCCACCGCGCGATCACCACGGGCCGGGAGGACGAGGCGGCCGAACTCTTCGATCGGCTCCGTCCGCTCCTCGACATGATCGTCAGCCGCGGGCTTCCGGCCACGATCAAGGCGGGCCTGCGCAGCGTCGGCGTCGAGGCGGGAACCCCGCGCCGGCCCCTGCTTCCCCTCGATGAACCCGAAACCGCCCGACTCGAGGAGCTCATCGCCGCCTGCCGGTGACGGAACACCACCACCGCTCGTATTTCACACGCAGCACTGGCCGAACGCTGCCGCCTGCCGAGCGCAGCGCATCCCGCATCGAACTTCGCAGACGCAGAGCCCGCGGACACTACGCACTGGCACCGCTCCACCCGAGACCTTCGAAAACCCACAGGAGCAACCGAATTGACAACGACCACCACTCCGACGGTCCGACCGCTCGCCCCCACCGACGAGACCCGCTGGCGCGTCCTCTTCCGTGAGTACCGCACGTTCTACAAGCTGCCCGAGTCCGAGGACATCGTCTCCCGTGCATGGGGATGGTTCATGGATCCCCGACACGAATGCAAGGCGCTCGTCGCGGAGGCGCACGGCGAGATCCTCGGGTTCGCACACCACCGTCGTTTCTCCTCGCCCTACACCGGTACCACCGGTCTCTTCCTCGACGATCTGTTCACCGACCCCGCGGCCCGGGGCCGGGGGGTCGGACGTGCACTGATCGAGCGTCTCACCGAGATGGCCGCCGCCGAGGGCCGCGCCGTGGTGCAGTGGGTGACCGCCGAGGACAACCATCGAGCCCAGGCGCTCTACAACACCCTCGCCACACGAACGAACTGGGTCACCTACGAAGCCGAGCCCTCGGCGAGGTGATCACTGCACCATGAGCGTGTTCCTTCCAGGAGTCCTGCGGTAGGACTTCGTCCGGTCAGGATGCAGTGATGGCCGGCCGGGCAGGTACCGACCCGACGGTCGAGTGCGCGTCGCAGTTCGCGCACGACGGCGTAGGGGTCGGTCCTGCCCGGCTGTGTCGGGGTCGGTCGACCGCAGCATCGTGAGGAACAGGTGCGCAGGGCCGGCCAGGGGTGGCCTGCGGGCGCGCCTGCCGGCCCAGCGCACAGACACTCACCCGAACTCCAGGGCGAACTCGTCGATCTCGGACTGGTCCAGACCACTCAGCGTCAGATCGGAGGGCGTGAAGCCGCCCGCGTCGTCGCGCGCGGCGTGGTCGGCGAGCGCACGCAGCGCCGCGACCCAGCCGTGTGCCAGCTCGGCGACGACGGTCGCCGTGACGACGCCGGTGGCGTACCCCCACGTCGCGCGGAGCACCGGCCCGGCCGGCGTCTCCTCGGTGACGGCACCGACCTCGATCGCGTGGCTCACCGGCATCGCCTCGTCGGTGGCGCCACCGAGCACGCCGGCTTCCGGAGCCGCCGTCCACGGCGCGCCGGTCCCGTCGCCGAGGGTCAGCCGGCCGAGGTAGTTGAACCCGATCTCCGGTGCCGGTCCGGCCCCGAGCTCGGCCGCGGAGTCGGGGTCGAGGTGACGGAGCATGCCGAATCCGATTCCGCTGTCCGGGATCTCCCGCAGTTGCTCCTTGACGAGCTTGAGCGCCGCACCGGCGGCGGCCCCACCGGCGAAGGCCTCGGCGAGGTCCACCGCCGACACGTCGAGACGGACCGGATACAGGGTGGTGAACCAGCCGACGGTGCGGGACAGGTCGGCGCCGGGCACCACCTGCTCCTCACGTCCGTGCCCCTCCCGGTCCACCGGGACCGGCCCGCCGCCGCACGCCCGGCGCACGGTCAGCGCCAACGCGGTCAGCAGCACGTCGTCGACACCCGCGCGGAACCGCTCCGGCACGGTGGTCAGCAGCGCCTCGGTCACCGACGCCGGGACCTCCACCTGCACCCGCGCGACCGTGGCCAGCGTGTCACGCACCGGGTCCACGTCCCGCCCGGCAATTCGCACGCACCCGGCGGGTTCGAGGACGCGGCGCCACAACGCCAGTTCGCCGCGCCGCGCGGGGACCTGCTCCAGCAGTCCCCGCGCCCATGCCCGCAGCGGTGTTCCCCCGCCGTCCGGTTCGACGCCCTCGCACGCGGCGGCCAGGTCCGGGACCAGGATCCGCCACGAGACCCCGTCGACCACCAGGTGGTGTATCACCACCAGGACCCGGCCCGGGCGGTCCGGCCCGGTGTCGAAGAAGACCAGCCGCATCATCGCGCCGGCCTCGGGATCGAGGGCGGCGCACGCGACGTCGGTCTCCTCGGACAGCACCGACGAGCGCGCCCGCTCGTCGAGTCCCCGGACGTCCACCCGTCTGACAAGCGCGGCCGGATCTACGACGTCCGCGGCACGGACGTCGAAGGTCCGTGCGACCGGATCGAAGACGGCACGCAGCGCGTCGTGCCCCGCGAGCACCCGGCCCACCGCGCCGGCCAGGGTGGCGAGGTCGAGGCCGGGGGGTGCGATCAGCAGCCGGGACTGGGCGAATCTCCGGTAGGGGCCGCCACGGTCGAGGAGGTCGTGCACGATCGGGGTCGCGGGGACGAGACCCAGGGCCGCGGTCCGATCCGTCGCCTCCGATACCGGATCGACCTGCACGATCCGGGCCAGGCCCGCCGGGGTGCGGTGTTCGAAGACGTCGCGCGCGGCGAACCGCAGTCCCGCCGCGCGAGCACGCGACACGAGCTGGATCGAGACGATGGAATCGCCGCCGAGGGAAAAGAAGTCGTCGTCCGGCCCGACCACGTCCAGGTGCAGCACCTCCGCCACCACCACGCACAGGCGCCGCTCGAGGTCGTTCGCCGGGGCGCGCGGCGCACCGGCGGGCGCGAAGACCGGAGCGGGCAGCGCCCGCCGATCGACCTTGCCGTTCGGGGTGGTCGGGAACTCGTCGAGCACCACGACCGCGGCCGGCACCATGTGCTCGGGCAGGCGACGGGACATATGCTGCCGCAACACCTCCGGGTCGGTCGCATCGCCGACGACGTAGCCGACGAGCCGGCGCCGGCCCGGTTCGTCCTCGCGTGCCACGACCACACAGCCCGCGACCGACGGATGCGCCGACAGCACGGTCTCGATCTCGCCGAGCTCGATACGGAACCCGCGGATCTTGACCTGATCGTCGCTGCGGCCGAGATATTCGAGGACCGGACGGTCGCCGCCCGCGTCGAGCCACCGCACCCGATCGCCGGTGCGGTAGAGCCGGGTTCCGGAGGCACCGAACGGATCGGCCACGTACCGGGTGGAGCTGTGGCCGGGCCGGTTCAGGTAGCCGCGGGTCACGCCGGGCCCGCCGACGTACAGCTCCCCGGCCACGCCCGTCGGCACGAGGCACAGGCGGTCGTCGAGCACGTACACCCGGGCACCGTCGATCGGCGTCCCGATGTGCGGGCGCACTCCGCGGATCTCGGCAATGGTGGCGTCGACCGTGCATTCGGTGGGGCCGTACATGTTCAGCGCCCGCACCCCGTCGATCGACCCGAGCGTCGACCACAGGTCCGCGGACACGGCCTCGCCGCCGACCGCGAGCAGGCGCGGGCGGTGTGGCGCCGCAGGCTCGCACAGCCCGGCGGCGAGCAGTTCGGTCATGAGCAACGGTACGCAGTCGACGGCGTCGATGCGGTGGGTGCGCACGTAGTCCACGGTGGCGGCGGCGTCGGCGAGCAGATCGGCGTCCGGCAGGTACAGCGTGTGCCCGGCCAGCATGGACAGCAACGGATCGATCGAGGAATCGAAGGACAGCGCGTAGGTGAGCAGCACCCGCAGCGGCCGATCCTCCGCGCGGCCGACGGTCCGGCGGCGCTGCGTCGCGACCAGGTTCACCACACCCCGGTGCGGCACCACGACGCCCTTGGGGAGGTCGGTCGAACCGGAGGTGTAGACGATGTACGCGGCGCCGTCGCCGGAGACCGCGCCGAGACGCTCGCCCGGCTCGAGCGGGGTGTCCGGCAGCGCGGGGTCCACCGCGGCGAGCGCGGCCTCGTCGAAGACGAGCACGGGCCGGGAGTCGGCGAGCATGTGCTCGACGCGCTCGACCGGGTACCCGGGATCGACCGGCACGTAGGCGCCGCCGGCCTGCCACACCGCGAGGGCCGCGACGATCGCGTCCGTGCCGCGCGGCAGCATCAGCGCGACCACGGTCTCCGGTCCCACGCCGCGGCCGATCAGGTAGCGGGCCAGACGGCCGGCGCGGGCGTGCACTTGCCCGAAGGTCAGCGTCTCGGTGCCGGTGACGAGCGCGGTCGCCTCCGGGGTGCGCTGCGCCTGGCGGGTGAACAGGTCGCCGAGGGTGCCCGCCCCGACGTCCTCGACCTCGTCCATACATACGTACGGGCTGCCGGAGCGGAGGCGGTCGCGTTCGTCGTCGGAGAGCAGGTCGAGCGCGGACAGGCGGGTCTGCGGATCCGTCCCGAGGGCGTCGAAGGCGCGCACCACGCGCCCCGCCAGCGCGTCGGCCGTGGTCGGGTCGAACAGGTCCCGCGCGTACTCCACCCGCACCCGTAGGCCACCGTCCACGTCCTCGATCACGTCGAAGGTCAGGTCGAACAGGGCGGCGCCGGTGTCGACGGTGGACACGCGCGGTTCCAGACCGGCGAAGGCGTCGACGACGGGCGGGGTGCGATGCTGCACGAGCACCTGGAACAGCGGATGCCGGCCGGCGCTGCGAGCCGGCTCGAGGGCCTCGACGAGACGGTCGAACGGCAGGTCCTGATGCGCGTAGGCGTCGAGATCGGTGCTGCGGACCCGGGCGAGCAGGTCGGCGAGCGTGGGGTCACCCGACAGGTCCGTCCGCAGCACCACCATGTTGACGAAGAACCCGACGAGGCCGTCCAGCTCGGCCGCGGGCCGGCCCGCGGTGGGCGAGCCGATCGGGAGGTCCTCCCCCGCGCCGCTGCGTGCGAGTGCGACGGCGACGGCGGTGTGCACGAGCATGAACATCGTGACGTTCGCCGCGCGCGCGACGGCGCGCAGTGCGTCGGCGACGTGCGGGGACACCGGCTGCTCGACCGTGCCGCCCACGAACGAGGCGGTCACCCCACGCGGCCGGTCGGTGGGCAGGGCGAGCTCCTCGGGCATCCCGTCCAGCCGGGCGCGCCAGTAGTCCAGCTGCCGGTCCGCGAGTCCGTCTGCGCCGCCGAGGATCTCGCGGTGCCATACCGCGAAGTCGGCGTACTGCACCGGGAGCGGCGCCGGCGTCCAGGAGCGTCCGGCGGCCGCGGCGGCATACGCGGCGCCGAGCTCGCGCAGCAGGATGGGGGCGGACAGCTCGTCGGCGGCGATGTGGTGCACGAGCACCAGCAGCACGGTCTCCGCGCCTCCGTCGTCGAAGAGCGCCACCCGGATCGGGATCTCGCGTTCGAGGTCGAATGCGTGCCGCGCCTCGGCCGCCGCCGCCGCGTCCAGGCCGGACGCCGGGACGGTGCGGGCGGTGAACGGCACCTCGGGTGCGGCGAGCGCGCGCTGCATGCCGACGCCGTCGTGGTCCTCGAGCACGGTGCGCAGGACCTCGTGCCGGTCGAGGACCGCGCGCACCGCGTCGCGCAGCGCCGCCGGATCGGGGACACCGCGCAGGCGCAGCGTCAGCGGCACGTTGTAGGTCGGGCTCGGCCCCTCGAGGCGGAACTGGAACCACAGCCGCTGCTGCCCCGCCGACAGCGGTGCCCGGTCGCCGCGCTCGACCGGTCGCAGCGGGATCCGCAGCGCTGCAGCACCGTCCGGGCACTGCGCGGCGAGCGCCTCGACGGTCGGGTGGTCGAAGACGGTGCGGATCGGCAGTTCCACGCCGAGCGTGTCGCGGACCGTCGCGATCAGCTTGGCCGCCGCGAGGGAATGACCGCCGAGGAGGAAGAAGTCGTCGTCGACGCCGACGGTGTCGAGGCCGAGGACGTCCGCGAACGCGGCGCACAGCACGCGTTCGCGTTCGGTGGCGGCCGCGCGCCCGCCGACAAGAGTCCCGAAGTCCGGTTCCGGCAGCGACGTGCGGTCCACCTTGCCGTTCGAGGTGAGCGGCAGCGCGTCGAGGAACACGAACGCCGACGGCACCATGTGCGCCGGCAGCCGCCGCGCCACGTGCTCGCGGGCCGCCGCCGGGTCGCTTTCGCCGCCCACCAGGTAGGCGACGAGCCGCGCGGTGCCGGTCGCGTCGGGGCGCGCCACGGCGACGGCCCGCGTGACGCCGGGCAGCTCCTGCAACGCCGCCTCGACCTCGCCGAGTTCGACGCGGAAGCCGCGGATCTTGACCTGGTCGTCCCGGCGACCACGGTAGGCGAGGCGGCCGTCCGCGGTCCACCGCACCACGTCGCCGGTGCGGTACATGCGGGTTTCGCTGTCGCCGAACGGGTTCGCCACGAACCGCGCCGCCGTCGCGCCGGGCGCGCCGAGGTAGCCGCGCACCACGCCGGGACCGGCGACATACAGTTCGCCGTCCACCCCCTCGGGGACGGGCTCGAGCGCGGCGTCGAGCACGTAGGCACGCAGGTTCGCCACCGGCCGGCCGATCACGGGTTCCGCCGCGTCCCCCACCTCGGCGACGAGGACGTCGACGGTGCCCTCCGTGGGGCCGTAGAAGTTGAACGCGGCGCCGTCCCGGTCGCGCAGGCGTCGCCACAGGGTGTCGGTGACGGCGTCGCCGCCGAACCCGAGGGTCGGCACGTCGCGCAGCAGGTCGGCCTCGACGATCTGCTCGAGTTGCGCGGGCGACAGTTCGACGAAGTGCCACCCCTCGCTGCGGGCGAGTTCGGCGAGCCGGTGCGGGTCGCGCTGCGTGGTCTCGTCGACGATGCTCAGCTCGTGCCCGTCGAGCAGCCACAGGTGCGGGCCCCACGAGGCGTCGAACGCGAACGACCAGACGTGCCCGACCCGCAGGCGGTCGCGGCCGGCCTCGGCGCGGGCCCGGGAGAAGACGCGCGCGCGGTGGCTGTGGAACAGGTTGACGGCCCCGCGGTGCGGGACCTCCACGCCCTTGGGCCGGCCGGTCGACCCGGAGGTGTGGATGAGGTAGGCCACGTCGAGCTCGTGCAGCGGTCGGCCGCGTTCGGCGCGGGTCAGCGGCTCGTCGGCGTAACCGGGCAGGTCCAGCTCGTCGAGGTTCACCGGATCGGGCAGGCTCGCGGCGCAGGCGATCTCGGCGATACGTGCGGCGACGTTGCCGCCGGTGAGCACGACACCGGGCGCGGTCTCGGCGAGCACGTGCGCGAGTCGCTCGGCCGGATGGTCGGGGTCCAGCGGGACGCACGTCGCGCCGGCCTCGAGGACGGCGAACAGCGCGACGAGCGTGTCGGTGCGGCGCGGCAGCGCGACGGCGACGCGCCGCTGCGGGCCGAGCCCGGCGCTCAGGAGGTGCCGGGCGAGTCGGCGCGAACGCGCGGCCAGTTCGCCGAAGGTCAGTGCGGTGGCGGCATCGCGCACCGCGGGTGCGTCCGGGTCGCGGGCCACCTGGGCGGCCAGCAGGTCCGGCAGCGTGAGGCCCGTGGGCACCGGCAGGTCGTCGCCGCTGTGCTCGCCGAGGAGGCGGCGGCGCTCGTCGGCGTCGAGGATCTGCAGCCGGGCCAGCGGCCGGTGCGGGTCGGTGAGCGCGGCGACCCGGGTGAGAAGGAGTTCGAGCCGGCGGGCGTGCCGCTCGAGGTCGTCGGCGGTGTAGGCGTCGGCGTCGGCGTCCACCCAGATCTCGAGGCCGCCGGTGTGGTCGAGCGGCCGCGCGGTGACCATGAAGTCCTGCAGCGGGCCCCGGGCCACGGAATGCACCGCGGCGTGCAGGTCCGCGAAACGCAGCCGGTCGCCGAACGGTTTGACGTTGACGGACGGCCCCACGACACCGCGCGAGCCGGCGGGCAGGCGCAGGTCGTTCTGGATGTCCTCCCCGCGGTAGCGGTGGTGCGGACGGCAGTTCGCCACCGCGGCGCGCACGTCGCCGACGAGGTCGGCGAGGGTGCGGGCGGGTTCGGGGCGCAGGCGCAGCGGTACGACGTTGACCGCGGACATCGGCACGGTCGTCGCGGCGCTGCCCAGCCGGTTCATCACCGGGAATCCCACGATCACGTCGCCGCGTCCGGTCGCGGCCCGCAGGTACGCGGCGACGGCGGCGGTGACGACGTCGCCCCAGCTCGCCCCGGTGGTCTTGCCGAGCTGCGAGAGTCCCTGCTGCTGTTCGGCGGTCAGGGTCAGGCGCACGCCGCGGCAGCGGACGGCGATGCCGCCGGGACCGTCGGCGAGGGCCACGGCGTCCTCGGCGCCGTCGAGGTAGCCGGCCCAGAAGTCCCGGTCGGCGGCGAAGTCCGCGGACGCGCGATAGGCGGCCTCCTCGGCGACGACGGGGGCGAGCGGGGCGAACCTCGCCGGCGGCACCGGGCGCCCGAGCACGTCGGCGGTGTAGCGCTCGGCGATGCGCCGGGTGAGCAGGCCAAAGCCGTAGGCGTCGATCACCAGGTGATGGATGCACAGGTAGAGAACCGTGTGCCGGTCGTCGAGCCGGAGCACGGCGGCGCGCAGGCAGAGTTCCCGTGCGGGGTCGAGCACGCGCGTATGGTCCTCGCGCATCCAGTGCTGCGCGGCCGCTTCCGGGTCGGGCTCGCGGCGCAGATCGACGACGGCAGGCTCCGGCGCCGCGTGTGCACCGGGACGGATGACGACCGATCCGTCGGCCTGCACGGCGAAGGCCGCGGTCGGCACCTCGGCTTCGGCGACGGTCTCCCGGACCGCGCGCAGCAGGGCGGCGACGTCGACCTCGCCGCGGAGTTCGACGCATTCCGCGGTGTTGAAGACGGGGTTCGCGGGGTCGAGCTGCTGGGCGAACCACACGCCGGACTGGGCTCGCGTCAGCGGAAACTCCGAGGTCGACAGGCCGGACGTGGGCACGATCGATCCCCTTTCTACGGTCGAATTCGACTGTGCCGTATCGCATCACGAGCGGTGAAGCCGGTCCGGCGCGAAACGTGACGATACCAAAGGTTAGGCTAACCGTATATGTTCTGCTGGGTCGGGTGCACGGCACCACGACCGCCCCTGTCACCGCTACGAGAGGTCTGTGCACATGCAAGCACCGGTCGCCGCCCGCGGCACCGCCGCCTCGCGGCAAGTCGATACCGCCGCCTCGCGGCAAGTCGATACCGCCGCCCCGCGGCAGGCCGATACCGCCGCCCCGTTCGTGCTGTCGCGTCCGCACGGCACCGTCGTGGCGGAGGGCGTCGATGTCCGGTTCGACTCGGCCGGCGAGGCCGCGGCCGCGCTGCGCGCCGGCTCGGTGGCGGCCGTCGTCGGCGCGCTACCGTTCGCTCCCGATCACCGCGCCGCGCTCACGGCGCCCGTCGCGCTGCGGCACCAGCCGGACCCCGTCGGGGACGCCGCCGTCCCGCTCGCGCCGGTGCGGATCGCCGCGACACTGCCCGCCGAGGACGAACACCTCGACCGGGTGGCCACGGCGCTGCGGCAGCTCCGCGATCCGGCCGACGACCTGGCGAAGGTGGTGCTGGCCCGGGCGCTGCTCCTGCGGGCGGACGCACCCGTCGACCCGATGTCGCTGCTCGCCCGGCTGGCCGGAAACGATCCCACCGGAAACGGTTTCGCCGTCGATCTCACCGCCGCCGGCGGAGCGTGGACCGGCCGGCACCTCGTCGGCGCCAGCCCCGAGGTGCTCGTCCGGCGCCGCGGCGACCTCGTCACATGCCATCCGCTGGCCGGGTCCGCGCCCCGGCATCCGGATCCCGAGGTGGACGGGCGCACCGCACAACGCCTCGCCGCATCGGAGAAGAACCGCGCGGAGCACGCCCACGTCGTCGAGGCCCTGCGGACGAGCCTCGACCCGCTGTGCACCGACCTCGACATCCCCCGTACGCCGACGCTGGCGAGCACCCGGCAGCTCTGGCACCTGGGCACCCCGATCGCCGGCCGGTTGCGGGACCGGTCGGTCACCGCGCTCGACCTGGCTCTGGCCGTGCATCCGACCCCCGCGATCTGCGGCACGCCGACCGCCGCGGCCCGGGCACTGATCCGCGAACTGGAGGGCGACCGCGGCTTCTACGCCGGTGCCGTGGGCTGGGCCGACCGGGACGGTGACGGCGAATGGATGGTGACGATCCGCTGCGCCGTCCTCGACGCCGACGGCACCACGCTCACCACCCACGCCGGCGGCGGCATCGTCGCCGGTTCGGATCCACTCGACGAACTCGCCGAGACCACAACGAAGTTCGGCACGGTGCTCGACGCGCTCGAGGTGCGACGATGAGCCGGTCCGTCACCCTCGTCGTCGGCGCGGCCCACGGCATCGGCCGCGCCACCGCCCGCACCCTCGCGGGGGCCGGGCACCGCGTCGTCCTCGCCGATCGGGATCTCGACGGCCTGGCCGAGACCGCCGCGCTGCTCGACGTGCCCGCTCCCGTGCACGGTCTCGACGTGTGCGATGCGGCCGCCGTCGCCGAGGCGGTCGCCCGGGTGGAAGCCGAGCACGGGCCGGTCGACGCGCTGGCCCACGTCGCGGGTGTGTTCACCACCGGATCGGTGCTCGACTGCGATCCCGCCGAGTGGCGGAAGATGTTCGACGTCAACGTCACCGGCCTGGTCAACGTGCTGCGCGTCGTCGGCCGCGGAATGCGCGAACGTCGCCGCGGCGCGATCGTCACGGTCGGCTCCAACTCGGCGGGGGTGCCCCGCGTCGGGATGGGCGCCTACGGGGCGTCGAAGTCCGCCGCCCACATGATCGTCCGGGTGCTCGGTCTCGAGCTGGCCCGATTCGGGGTGCGCGCCAACGTCGTCGCGCCCGGTTCCACGGACACCGCGATGCAACGGTCCCTGTGGCCGGATCCGGGCGACGACGCGGGCGCCCGCACCGCGATCGACGGCGACGCGGCCTCGTTCAAGGTGGGTATTCCGCTGGGCCGCATCGCCGAGCCCGCCGACATCGCGGACGCCGTCGCGTTCCTGCTCTCGGACAGCGCCCGCCACATCACCATGCAGACCCTGTACGTCGACGGCGGCGCCACGCTGCGCGCCTGACCCGAAAGGACCCCCGTGACGATCGCCGCCACCCGGACTCCCCTGGCCGCCACCGCCGGCTACCCGCGGGAGTTCGCGGAACTCTACCGCGCCGCGGGTTACTGGACGGACGAGACGTTCGTCCGGTTCCTGTCCGGCCGGGCCGACCGTCACGGCGAGCGCGTCGCGCTCGTCGGCCGCGACGCCCACGGCACCGAGCGACGGATCACCTACCGCGAGCTGTCCGACACGGCGGACCGGATCGCCGCGGGCCTCGCGGCGGCCGGGGTGCAGCGCGGCGACCGGGTCCTGGTGCAGCTACCCAACATCGTCGAGTACACCGAGGTGGTCTTCGCGGTGTTCCGTCTCGGTGCGCTGCCGGTGTTCGCGCTGCCCGCGCACCGCAGCGCCGAGATCGGGTACTTCTGCCGGTTCACCGACGCCGCCGCGTACGTGATCGCCGGCGAGCACGGCGGATTCGACTACCGGGCGCTGGCCCGGCAGGTGTGCGCGGCTCTCGACCGGCCCCCGGTCGTGATCGTCGCCGGCGACGCGCAGGAGTTCACCGCGCTCGACGCGCTGCGCGCACACGAGCCGGACGCGTGCGCCGACGTCGACCCGGAATCCGTGGCGTTCCTGCAGCTCTCGGGTGGGACGACCGGCACACCGAAGCTGATCCCGCGCACCCACACCGACTACCTGTACTCCGTGCGCGAGTCGGCCCGCATCTGCGGCGTCGACGCCGGCACCCGGATGCTCGTGGTTCTGCCGGCGGCACACAACTTCCCGATGAGCTCACCCGGGATCCTCGGCGTCCTGCACGCCGGAGGCACGGTCGTGCTGGCCCCGGACCCGAGCCCCGACACCGCCTTCGAGCTGATCGAGCGGGAGGGGATCACCATGGCCTCGCTCGTGCCCCCGCTCGCCCTGGCGTGGCTCGCGGCGCGGGCCCGCACCGAGCGGGACCTGTCGTCGCTGCGGGTCCTGCAGGTCGGCGGGGCGAAGTTCGGTGCCGAAGCGGCCGCGCGGGTGACGCCTGAACTCGGCTGCACCCTGCAGCAGGTGTTCGGGATGGCGGAGGGCCTGGTCAACTACACCCGGCTCGACGACCCCGACACCACCGTCGTCGGCACGCAGGGCCGTCCCATCAGCCCGCACGACGAGATCCGGATCGTCGACGACGAGGATCGGCCCGTCGCCCCCGGCGCGACGGGCCACCTGCTCACCCGCGGCCCGTACACGATCCGCGGCTACTACGCCGCGCCCGAGCACAACGCGACGGCGTTCACCCCCGACGGGTTCTACCGCACCGGCGATCTCGTGCGCCTGACCGAGGACGGCTACGTCGTCGTCGAGGGCCGCGCGAAGGATCAGATCAACCGGGGCGGCGAGAAGATCGCCGCCGAAGAGGTGGAGAACCACCTGCTCGCCCACCCCCACGTCCTGGACGCCGCGGTGGTCGCCGTGCCCGACGCCTACCTCGGGGAGCGCACGTGCGTGTTCGTCGTGGCCGACGGGACCACGCCGAAAGCCCCGGCGCTGAAGGCGTTCCTGCGGGAACGGGGCCTGGCCGCGTACAAGATCCCCGACAAGGTGGTCCTCGTCGACGCCTTCCCCGTCACCGGAGTGGGCAAGACCAGCCGCGCCGAGCTGCGCCGCGCGCTCGCCGCCACCCTGCAGCACTGATCCCCGACGACAGAAAGCGAATCCCGCCATGGCCCTGCCGAAGTCCGTCTCCTATCCGATGCCCACGGACCTGCCGGAGAGCACCGTCGACTGGACGATCGATCCGCGGCGGGCGGTGCTGCTCGTGCACGACATGCAGGAGTACTTCGTCCGCGCGTTCGACCGCACGGCGGATCCGCTGGCCACGGTGGTGCCGAACATCGATACGATCCGGCAGTCGGCGTACGAGGCGGGCATTCCCGTCGTCTACACCGCCCAGCCGGGCGATCAGGATCCCGCCGAGCGCGCCCTGCTCACCGACTTCTGGGGTCCCGGCCTGGCCGACGACCCGGCTCTGACGTCCGTCGTCGCCGAACTCGCGCCGCGCGAGGACGACGTGCAGCTCACCAAGTGGCGCTACAGCGCATTCATCCGCACCGACCTGCGGGAGCGGATGCACGCGTGGGGCCGGGACCAGCTCGTCGTGACCGGCGTCTACGCCCACATCGGGTGCCTGAGCACCGCGCTGGACGGGTTCATGCGGGATGTGCAGGTCTTCGTCGTCGCGGACGGGGTCGCGGACTTCTCCCGGCGGGAGCACACCGAGGCGCTGCAGTACCTCGCGGCGCGATGCGCTGCGGTGGTGCCGGCGGCGGACGCGGTGCGGCGCCTGCGGACCGGCGCCCTTTCGGTGTCCGGCTGAGCGGCGGTCACACGCCGACTTCCTGTGGTTGTGTGCGGGCCGCGAGCGCGGCGTATCGGCCGTCGCGGGCGAGCAGTTCGTCGTGGCTGCCCTGCTCCACGATGCGGCCGCGGTCGAGGACGACGATGGTGTCGGCGTCGCGGACGGTCGAGAGGCGGTGCGCGACGGTGAGGGTCGTGCGATCGCGGCGGGCCGCGTCCAGCGCGGCCTGCACCGCGCGTTCGGTCTCGTTGTCGAGGGCGCTGGTCGCCTCGTCCAGCACCAGGATGCGCGGGTCGCGCAGCAGGGTGCGGGCGATGGCGAGGCGCTGCTTCTCGCCGCCGGAGAAGCGGTGCCCGCGCGCCCCGACGACGGTGTCGTAGCCGTCCGGCAGCGAGCACAGCAGGTCGTGGATGTGCGCGGCGCGCGCGGCCTGCTCGATCTCGGCGTCGGTCGCGTCGGGCTTGGCATGACGCAGGTTCTCCCGGACCGTGGCGTGCAGCAGGTACGTCTCCTGGGAGACCACACCGACCAGGCTCGCGACGTCGGCGAGCGGCAGGTCGCGCACGTCGACGCCGTCGATCGTCACCCGCCCCGACGTGGGGTCGTACAGTCGCGCGACGAGCGACCCGAGAGTTGTTTTTCCTGAACCGGTTTCGCCGACGAGCGCGACGTGCGAGCCCGCCGGCACGTCGAGGGTGATGCCGGCGAGCGCGTCCCGGTCGGCACCGTCGTAGCGGAAGCGGACGTCGTCGAACCGCACGGCGCCGGCGACGCGCCCGAGGTCCAGGTGCACCGGCTCGGTGGGTTCGCCGATCTCGACGGTCAGGTCGAGGTACTCGAAGATGCGGCTGAACAGCGCCAGCGACCCGGTGACCGACACGCCCACGTCGAGCAGGCTCATCAGCGGCCGGAACAGGGTGGCCTGCAGGCCGGTGAACGCGACGAGGGTGCCGATCGTCATCCCGCCCGACGTCGCGGGCAGGCCGGCGACGAGGTAGAGCAGGGCCGGGATGGCGGCGAAGACGATGTTCATCGTGGCCATGCGCCAGCGCCCGGACAACTGGGAGCGGACCTCGAGGTCGGCGAGTTCGGTGGAGGTGCGGGCGAAGCGCTCCGACATGGCGGGACCGGTGCCGAGGGTCTTGCCGAGCAGGACGCCGCTGAGCGAGAGGCTCTCCTCGATCTGGGTCTGCATGTCGGCGAGCCGACGCTGGCGCACGGTGGTGATCTCGCGGCGCATCAAGGCGACCTTGCGGGTGAGCCAGATCGCCGGCGGCAGCACCAGCAGGGACAGCAGCGACAGCCGCCAGCTGAGCACCGCCATCGCGACGGCCGTGCCGACGACGGTGGTGACGTTGGAGGCGATCGAGGTCGCCGTGGAGGTGACGACGTTCTGCATGCCGCCGATGTCGTTGGTCAGCCGGGACTGGATCTCCCCGCCGCGGGTGCGGGTGAAGAAGCCGAGGGACTGCCGCTGCAGATGGTCGAACACGCGGGTGCGCAGGTCGTGCATGACGTGCTGGCCCACCGTGGTGGAGATCCACGTCTGCACCACGCCGAGGATCGAGGCGACGACGGTGACGGCGAGCATCACCCCGACGGCGCCGAGCAGCAGCGGCACGTCCTGGTCGGGAATCGCGTGGTCGATGAGGGTGCGGACGAGGAACGGGTTGACGAGCGTGATCACCGACGAGACCACGATGAGCCCGACGACGAGCGCAACCTGCCAGCGGTAGGGCGCGAAGAGCGCGCCGATGCGGCGCACGCTCACGGGGGATTCCTCGAGCTGGGCGCGGTCGCGCGGGTCGGGCTTGGCGTGCCGCATCGGTCCCGGCCCGCCGCCGGGCGGAGGCTGCATCATGCCCGTCACCTCCTTCGTGAGGCACGAAACGTACTTGTTGAGGTTGCCTCACTAAGAGGCAACCGTCAAGTGAGGTATGATCCGCATCATGTCCGACGTCCCCACCGACCCGGCGCTGCGCGACCTGCTGATGACCGCCACCCGCACGCTGCGCCGCCGCTGGCACGCCACCCTCGGTCCGTGGGAGCTGTCCCCGCACGAGCACCGCGCGCTGCACGTCGTCGGGCACTCCCCCGAGCCGCTGCGCCTCGGTGACGTCGCCAAGGCGCTGCGCATCGCGCCGCGCTCGGCCACCGAGGTGATCGACCGGCTCGAGACCCGCGGCCTGACCCGCCGCGTCGCCGACCCCGCCGACCGTCGCGCCGTGTGCGTCCACCTCACCGACGAGGGCCGCCGCATCGCCGCCGAACTCGATGCCGCGCGCGACGCCGAGGCCACCGAGTTCTTCGCCCGTCTCGACGGCCCCGAACGCACCGAACTCGCCCGCCTGCTCACCAAGCTCGCCGACGGGTGACTGCCGCGACGAGCGGGAGGTTGTCGCGGCAACGCGCAAGTGGCGTCGCCGGTTTCCTCCCGTTCGCCGCGAGAACCTCCCGGCCGGATCTCACGTTTCCCGCCCGACGAGCGTCTACGGGGTGGACTGCCCGGCCGGAGGAGGAACGATGACCAACCGGACCGACTCGCTCACCGCGCGGGTCGAGGCTCAGGACTGGCCGGCGCTCGTCGCCGAGCTCGACGCGACGGGGTGCGCGCAGACCGGGCCGCTGCTCACCGCGGACGAGTGCGCACGCGTCACCGCGATGTGGGACGACGAACGCCGCTTCCGCAGCACGATCGACATGGCGCGGTATCGCTTCGGCAAAGGCACCTACCGCTATTTCGGCAGTCCCGTACCCGAGGGCATCACCCGGTTGCGCGCGGCGTTCTACCACCGGCTGCTGCCCGTCGCACGGGACTGGGCACAGCGCCTCGGCGACCCCGCGCCGTGGCCCGACGAGTTCGGCGACTGGCTCGACGCCTGCCGCGCCGCGGGACAGACCGAGCCGACGCCCCTGCTGCTGCGCTACACCGCCGGCGACTGGAACGCCCTGCACCGCGACCTCTACGGCGACCTGGTGTTCCCGCTGCAGGTGGTGATCGGCCTCGACCGGCCCGGCCACGACCACCTCGGCGGCGAGTTCCTCCTCGTCGAGCAACGCGCCCGCGCGCAGTCCCGGGGCACCGCCACGGTGCTGCAGCAAGGTCACGCCCTGATCTTCACGACCCGCGACCGGCCCACCCGATCCACGCGCGGCTGGACCCGCTCCCCCGTCCGGCACGGGGTCAGCACCGTCCGCGCCGGCGTCCGCCACACCCTCGGCCTCGTCCTGCACGACGCACGGTGACCCACTACACGCTCGTCGGGAGCGACGGACGTCCCTACCTCAGCGCAGCCCCCGGCACACTGGGCGGCCACCGTCGCGGCCGGATCTACGGACGACTCGACTGCCGCGCGGCGCGGCGGGCGATCGCGCGCGGCGGCTACGTCCGGGACCGGGTCTTCTTCGCCGGCGAATCCGACGCCGTCGCAGCCGGCTACCGCCCGTGCGCGGTGTGCCTGCCGGATCGCCACCGGACATGGAAGGCGGACCGAGCCGGATGAGCGGCAGTTCGCGTTCTGCGCCGCGTACCCGCCGAAGCGGTGCCCGTCGGCCCGGTCGCTACCCGACCGGTTCGATGTCCGGGAGCCTCCAGGTCTTGTCGAACCACGGCTCCAGAGGCCCGTAGAGCCGGAACATGGCGAACCAGCCCTTGCCGGGCAGGGTCTGTATCCAGTTGCAGTCCTCGGTGGGTCGTTCGGGCCCGAAGTGGACGTCGACCGAGCCGTCCTCGTTTACGGCCAGGTCCGCATCCTGGCTGGTCACCGACGGCCACTGCTGATCGGTCTGCAGCATCGACCGGGCCTGGGTGTCGTAGACCAGCACCGACCAGAAGTTGTTCACCGGCACGTGCGGGGGCACGTGCAACCGGTAGCTCCGGTCACCGTCGAACGGTGCGCCGGTGGCGTCGACGAATGCGAGGGCGTACTGCGACCCGGTCCCGACCGCCTTCTGATCGAAGGCCGGGCTGGTACTGCCGTACAAGAAGTCGAGTTGAGCGGCGGCGTCGAGCAGCAACGCCCCGTCCTCCGTGCACGAGTAGCCGCCGAGGAAGCCCGAGCGCCAGGCGCGGCCGGGGTAGTAGTACGCCTCCTGGTGGCGGAACCGGTAGGTCAGCGCGCGGGCGGTCGCGTCCCCGACCGTCGCCGCCTCGGTCAGGATCGCGCGCATCCGCTCGTCCGGGGCGAACGGCCTGCCCCGACGGATCCCGACCGAGGCGAACATGCCCAGGGTGAGCGGGTCGGCCGACTCCGGCGGTTCGGACTGCACCACCTCGTCGAGCATCTCCCAGAACCGGAAGTCGGCCGGGGCGACGGCGCACATCGGCTCGGCGGAGACGTTCACGAACCGCGTCGACGGGGGATCGTCCGCTTGGGAGAGCGGATGAATCCGGGTGTGCGCCTCGACCATCTCCACCGCCGGGCGCGGATCACCGTGTTCGTCCCGGAAACCCCGCCAGCCCACCCACAACCCGACGGTGCGTGACCGCACCACCCGGTCACCGTCCGGCACCTGCCCGGCGTAGCCCGGCGGCACGAACAGGTAGCGGCCGCCGCGGCCCTGGTCCGGTCCGGTGAGGCCCACGTCGACCACCCACCGGCACCAGGGATCGATTGCGGCGCCGTATACCTTCGGGGGGACCTCGACGACGACTGGCCCGTCGCGCAGGTCGAGCCAGGCGTAGTGGTACGAGGTGCTCGTGTTGTAGACAAGGCCGAGGAATCGCGGATGGACCAGGTCCGCCCACATCACCAGGGTGGCGTTCACCGGCCCCCACTGCACCAGCGCCTTACGCATCGCCGCCACGGCGACCGGGGCCAGCCCCAGCAGGTACGCCTGGACCGCCCGCTGGAAGTCCAGGTTGTCGAACAGCGTCCGGGTCGCCGCGTCGTCGGGGACCCCGTCGAAGAATCGCAACGTGCCCAACCGGGTCCGGACCTCGTCCGGCATCGCGATCCCGGGTGGAATCGGTGTGGTGTTCGCATGCGAGGTCATCGATTTCCTCCTGCCTTCACGGCCGAGACCGCAACTCGTCGCCGTCGGCGCTCTTCGATTCCTCCGGCCGGTAGCACTTCTCGAACTCGGGTGGTATCCAGTCTGGCGTGTCGTCTGCCCGGATGGAGGGGAGTTCCTCGAATCCCGGGTGCGCGGCACGGCGCTCCCGGGTTCCGGCGCCCGCCGTGCTGCGCCACTCCGCCTGTCCGAGTGGTCCGCGAACCAGTCGTTCTTCGCGAACCGGGCGTCGAGGATCACAACCAGACCGTCTCACGCGTCTCTCCGCGGAGGTCGAATTGCTCTGTGATGCAGTGCGATTCACGCATCGAGGCGACCGGAGCCCCGTTCGTTCGGTAATCGACGGTCCGACAGTCCTTTTCGGAGGCATTACCCATGGGGCGATGCCACCTCGCGGGGACTCCACACCGGCCGGAATCTCTCGTCGGCCTGCGATACCGGCGCCGGAGTCGCTGCGCGGCCCGTCCGGCGACCGTCGCCGGCAGGTTCCGGTTGGGTAGCATCGAGGCCATGAGCACGGAGGCCCGCCCCCACTCGACCGGGGCCGAAGCCGGGTCGTCGAGGGCGACGACCGACCCCCTCGCCCTCGACCGTCAGGTCTGCTTCGCCCTGTCCGTCACCAACCGCGCGGTCCTTTCGGTGTACCGGCCGGTGCTCGAACCGCTCGGCCTGACCCACCCGCAGTACCTCGTGATGCTGGCGTTGTGGGGGGACGCGCCGATGTCGGTCAAGGGAATCGGCCGGGCCCTCCAACTGGACTCGCCCACCCTGTCCCCGCTTCTCAAACGACTGGAGTCGCTCGGTCTGATCACCCGCACCCGGAGCCCCCAGGACGAGCGTCAGCTCGTCGTCGACCTCACCGACGCGGGACGTGCACTGCGGAAACGGGCGGAGACGGTGCCCGAAACGGTGGTGCGCCGGCTCGGGGTGAGCCTCGCCGAGCTCGAGGAACTGCACGACGTGCTGACCCGCATCAATGCCGCCGCGCTGCGCGCCGGCGCCCTCGATCAACACTAGGCACGCGAGATCCGGGCCTTCCCCGGGGGTCGATCGGCAGATCCACACTCCCACCATGCGGGAACCCGCAGGAAAAACATTACGGAAGGGTAACAAACTACTTCTCACTGCACATCGAATGGATCGGACGGCCGCCCGTCGGGTACGCCGGAACGGTTGTCCGAACGAAGGGATGTGTCTTGAGACCCACCGGCGATACCGACGTGCACTCCGAGGTCCGACCCGGTCATCTGCGGCGCGCGATCAGCGCCTCGGCCATGGGCAACTTCACGGAGTGGTTCGACTACGGCGTATACGCCTACACCGCCACCTACATCGCCGACTCGTTCTTCCCCGGCGATCTGGAATCGGCCACGCTGCTCACCCTGGGTGTCTTCGCCGTGTCCTTCCTCGTACGTCCGCTCGGTGGGCTGGTGTGGGGTCCCCTCGGCGACCGGCTCGGACGCCGCCAGGTGCTTGCGCTGACGATCATCCTGATGGGCACGGCGACCGTCCTGCTCGGTGCCATTCCCTCGTACGCCTCCATCGGCTTCTGGGCACCGCTGCTGCTGGTGCTGCTGCGCATGATCCAGGGCTTCTCCACCGGCGGCGAGTACGGTGGTGCGGCGACCTTCATGGCCGAGTACTCCCCCGACCGTAAGCGCGGGTTCTTCGGCAGCTTCCTCGAGTTCGGCACTCTCGCCGGCTTCTCGTTCGGCGCGCTCATCGTGTTGTCCATCGATCTGCTCTCCACCGACGCGTTCATGAGCACGTGGGGCTGGCGCCTGCCGTTCTTCGTCGCCGGACCCCTCGCCCTCGTCGGGCTGTACCTGCGGTCGAAGCTCGAGGACACCCCGGTGTTCCGCGAACTCGAGGCCGACGGGGAGGTCGAGCAGGACACCGGCACGCAGTTCAGGAGTCTGCTCTCGCAGTACTGGAAGCCGATCGTGACGCTGATGGGTCTGGTCGTCGCGCTCAACGTCTGCAACTACACCCTGCTGAGCTACATGCCGACCTACCTCGAGAACCGCATCGGTCTGTCGAGCACCGCCTCGCTGTCCCTCGTCGTCATCGGGCAGCTCGCCATGATGGCGGTCATTCCGTTCGCGGGCTCGCTGTCCGACCGGATCGGCCGCAAGCCGATGTGGCTGATCTCGATGGGCGGGCTGCTGCTGCTCGCGATTCCGATGTACATGCTCATGACCGTGAGCTTCGCCTGGGCCATCGTCGCGTTCACGGTCCTGGGCCTGCTGTACGTGCTGCAGCTGTCGACCATCTCGGCGACCTTCCCGGCGATGTTCCCCACCCACGTGCGCTTCGCCGGCTTCGCGATCGCCTACAACGTCTCGACGTCGCTGTTCGGCGGGACCGCCCCGGCGGTGAACGAGTGGCTGGTGGAGCGGACCGGCAACGACCTCGTCCCCGCCTTCTACATGATGGGCGCGTGCGTCGTCGGTCTCGTCGCGTTGTACTTCGTGGCCGAGACGGCCGGCGCGTCCCTGCGCGGGCGTGGGATCCCCGGCGTCGACACCGAACCCCGCCCGACGGCGCTGTCGAAGGCCTGACTCCGAACCCCCTCTCCGGAGGGGTCTTTCGGTTGATGCGCCCGGCGCCCGGTAGGCGACCGCCCCGGATCAGGCCGACGTGACGGCGCCGGTCATCGCGGCACGTAAGGCGACGTCGCGCGGATCGTTCCGAGACTTGCCCATGCGGTTGCAGACGTAGCCGTAGCCGATCCCGGCATCCGGATCGGCGTAGCCGAAGGAACCGCCGGCACCGGGCGCGCCGAACGACCGGGGGCCGCCGAAAGACCAGTCGGGACTCGGGCGCATGAAACCGAGGGCGAACCGGATGTCCCCGAGCATGCACGCGTCGTGGAAACCGTCCCGGGGCGGCACCGGCGGGGCCGTCAGTTCGTGCAGCGTTTCCGGGCGCATGCCGAGTTCCGCACCGCCGGTGGCCAGGACACCGTAGGCGTGCGCCAGGGCGCGTGCCGTGCCCACGCCTCCGCCGGACGGCGCCTCCAGATCGCGCGCGTAGATCGTGTCCGGGTCCAGTGCCACGAGCGTTCCCGGGTTGGCGACCAGCGAGCGGTAGAACACCGACCGCTTGTTCAGGAACGCCGGAAACAGCCGCGGCGACAGCTCGGCGAGATTCCGGAGGGGGTTCCGCATCACCAGCGGGGCAAGTCGGGCGTCGGGAACGGAGGCCGGGAGGCGGATGTAGAACTCCAGCCCCAGCGGGGTCGCGATCTCGTCCTGGAAGACCTGCCCGAGCGTGCGGTGCTGCGGGTCGACCCGGCGAACGAGTTCACCCTGATAGAAGCCGAGGCTGATCGCGTGGTAGGCCTGGCGCTCCCCCGGCGCCCACTCCGGTCTCTGGCGGGCCATGATCGCGGCCAGCCGGTCCGGGTCGGCGATGACCCCGGCATCCACCGGCTCGTCGAAGCCGAACAGCCCGGCCTGGTGGGCCAGCAGTTGGCGGACGGTGATCCGTTCCTTGCCGTTCTGCGCGAACTCGGGCCAGTAGGTGCAGACCCGCTCGTCGAAATCGAGCCAGCCGCGGGAATGGGCCAGCGCGACGGTCACGGCGGTCATCCCCTTCGTGGCGGAGAACACCAGCGTCATGGTGTCCCGTTCCCACGGCGCGCCGGTCGTCTTGTCCCGTACCCCGCCCCACAGATCGACCACCTTCTCCCCGCGGTAGTAGACGCAGCATGCGGCACCCAACTCCCTACGGTGGGAGAAGTTCTCGGCGAACGCCTGCCGCACGGCCGCGAAGTCGTCGCGCGCGTATCCGTGGATCCCCGGGTGCCGGGATATTCGAGCGGACACGGTCGTCTCCTCTCGCGTGGTGCGGCACACGCGGTACCGGCGATGCGGCACAGGGCCGCGCGGGTAGCCGATCGGGCGCGGCAGTCCGACGAGCGCTTCGTGCAGATCCCCGACGGTCGCGACGAACCTGTCCGACGACGACGTTCATGTCGTCCGGCTCGTCGACCGCCACGATCCGAACTGCACGACCGCCTCCTCGGACGCCTGCGACTCGCCGGGCCATCGCCCCCGGACAGTCTCCCGCACCCGGGAGATGCGGGCAATACAGTCGCGGCCCGCGGCGGGCACCCGTCCGTCGCATCCGAGATGAGGCAGGATGGTGCGGTGCCCGATTCCTCACCTTCTCCGGCCATCCTGCTGCGCGGGCGTTCGTCCGGCCGCGCAGTCCTCCTCGTCGGCTCGCTCGTCCTGGCCCTGGCCGCCGGCATCCGGTGGCTGCGGTCGAGCCAGGGCGTCAGCGCGTCGGCGTGGCGCGACGACGAAGTGGGTCCGGACGACCTGGCCGGCTGAGCCCGGACGACTCGGTCTCAGCCGGGGCTGCCCCCGGCGTCGGCCAGCGCTGCCCGCACGGTCTCGGCGGTGCCGTCGAGCACGGCGCGGTTCGGGGTGCGCGGCACGGCCCGCAGTCCGAAACCGTCGCCGCGACGGCGCGGAACGACGTGCAGGTGCACGTGGAACACTTCCTGGCCGGCGGCGGCGCCGTCGGCCAGGAAGAGGTTGACCCCCTCGATGGGAAGCGAACTCGCGCGCAGCGCGGTCGCGATGCGCCGGCCCGCGTCGAACACCCGCGCGCCGTCCTGTGGGGCGAGGTGCGCGAGGCCGGATGCGTGGCGCTTGGGGATCACCAGCAGGTGCCCGGGTGTGAACGGACGAATGTCCATGAACGCCAGCACATCCGGCTCGTCCAACACGATGCTCGCCGGCGCGGCGCCGGCGACGATCGCGCAGAACACGCAGTCGCTCACGCACTCTCCTGAACGGGTGCCGGCCGCCGGACGCCTTCGAGGAGCTGCAGCAGCTGCGCCTGCACCTCCGGCCGTTCGCGGATGGGGTCGTCGCTGTGGGCGAGGTAGAGCATGGCCTCCTCGACGGCCGCGACGATCATGTGCGCCAGCGCCGACGACTGCGGTGCCGGTTCGCCGCTGCGCCGCGCGATGGCCCGCAGCGCGCGCTCGGTGATCATGATGGTGTTCTTGCGGTGCCCCTCCCGGACCTCCGCCCAGCCCAGCACCGCGGGGGCCTCGATGAGCAGCAGACGCCGGATCGCCGGGTCGTACACGACATCGAGCGAGGCGAGCACCGCGGCGGTGAACGATTCCCACGGATCGCTGCCCTCGATCGCCGCGAGCGTCTCCTCGGTCTCCACCTGCATCCGCTCCACGACCCCGCGGAACAGATCCCGCTTGTTCGCGAAGTGATGGTAGAGCGCCCCGCGGGTCACGCCCGCGACGGCGACGATCTCCTCGGTCGCCGCCGCGGCGTACCCGTCGCGGAGAAACACCTCCGTCGCGGCGTCGAGCAGCGCGGCTCGCGTCCGCACCGCATCCCGGATCCGTACGGCATTACCCGGCTTCCCGGCCAACATCTTCTCCCCTGCATTTCGGCTACCCCCATCTGACAACTCCCCCCGGCAGCCTTGTCCCGGACGATCCCTACAGGATCGGCGCCGGCGTGTACTTCGCGGCGTCCGGGTACTGCTCGACGAGGTCCTGCACCGCCGCGACAACGGTGGCGACCTGCGCCTGTGCGGCACCGACGAACGCCGACCGGTCGGCCAGCGCGGCGTCGAGGGCCGCTCGATCCAGTGGCAGCCGCTCGTCGGCGGCCAGCCGGTCCAGCAGGTCCGGCTCGCGGCCCTGCTCGCGCATCGCCAGTGCCACGGCGACCGCATGCTCCTTGATGACCTCGTGCGCCGTCTCGCGGCCGACGCCCGCGCGCACCGCCGCCATGAGCACCTTCGTGGTCGCCAGGAACGGCAGGTAGCGGTTGAGTTCCTTCTCGATCACCGCCGGGTAGGCACCGAACTCGGCGAGGACGGTCAGGAAGGTCTCCATCAGTCCGTCGAGGGCGAAGAACGCGTCGGGCAGTGCGACGCGCCGCACGACCGAGCAGAACACGTCGCCCTCGTTCCACTGCGCGCCGGCGAGCTCGGCGGCCATCGACGCGTACCCGCGCAGCACCACCTGCAGGCCGTTGACCCGCTCGCAGGAACGGGTGTTCATCTTGTGCGGCATCGCGGACGAGCCGACCTGGCCCGGCTGGAAGCCCTCGGTGACGAGCTCGTGCCCGGCCATCAGGCGGATGGTGTGCGCGAACGACGACGGCCCGGCCGCGACCTGCACGAGCGCGGAGAGCACGTCGTGGTCCAGGGAGCGCGGATAGACCTGGCCGACGCTGGTGAGCACGTTCGCGAAGCCGAGGTGCTCGGCGACCTTCGCCTCGAGACGCGCGAGCTTGTCGGCGTCACCGCCGAGCAGGTCGAGCATGTCCTGCGCGGTGCCCATGGGTCCCTTGATGCCGCGCAGCGGATACCGGGCGATCAGCTCGCGCAACCGGGTGAGCGCGATGAGCAACTCGTCGGCGGCGGACGCGAACCGCTTGCCGAGAGTGGTGGCCTGCGCCGCGACGTTGTGCGACCGGCCCGCCATCACCAGCGTCGAGTACTCGGCGGCGCGCTCGGCCAGCCGCGCGGCGATCGCGACACCGTGGGCGTGGGCGTGCTCGAGCGAACGCAGGATCTGCAGCTGCTCGACGTTCTCGGTGAGGTCGCGGCTGGTCATGCCCTTGTGCACGTGTTCGTGGCCGGCGAGGGCGTTGAACTCCTCGATGCGGGCCTTCACGTCGTGGCGGGTGACGCGCTCCCGCGCCGCGATCGACTCGAGGTCGACCTGCTCGAGCACCCGCTCGTAATCGGCGAGCGCCTCCCGGGGGACGTCGATCCCGAGCTCCGCCTGCGCCCGCAGAACCGCCAGCCACAGCTGGCGCTCGAGCACGATCTTGTGCTCCGGCGACCACAGCGCGGTCAGGTCCGGGCTGGCGTAACGGGTGGCAAGGACGTTCGGGATGCGACTCACAGGACATCAGTTTACGGCGCCCCGTCACGCCTCCTGCTCGGCAGGCGGTGCCACTCCCTCCAGGACGCCGGGCAGGATGCACCGCGCGAGGGCCCGCGGATCGGGGTCGAGGTCGCCGAGCGCGCCGAGCACGGCACCGTCGACGACCGCGACGAGCCGCCGCAGCTGTGGTTCGTGCACCGACCGCCCGCACCGCTGCAGCAGGTCCGTGAGCAGCTGCTCGATCTGCGCGCGCAGCTCCTTCTGGACGTCGCGCAGCTCGGGGTGACGGGCGGTGGCGACGCACCGCTCGTAGCGGGCGATGAGGCGCTCGCGTTCGATCTCGCCGACCCCGCCGGGCCCGACGAGCAGGTCGACGATCAGGTCCGCGGTGGACTCGGGTCCGCGGTCGCTCGGCGGGACGCACTGCACGCGCGAGCGCATGACGTCGAGTTCACGCCGGCCGTTGTGCTGGACCGCGCTCGCGACGAGGTCGTCGAGGGAGTGGAAGTAGTACGTGGTGGAGGCGAGTGGAAGTCCGGCCCGGTGCGCGACGGCACGGTGCCGGACGGCATCGATTCCGCCCTCGAGGATCAGGTCGGCCGCCGCCGCGACGAGCGCCTGGCGGCGCCGTTCGCCCTTGGGGGTGGCTGCGATCGACACCCTTGTCATGGTGCCAGTCCCGGTGGTCGCGCCTGACGGAAACGGCCCGAATACTCGCAGGTAGGACCAATCTGTCGGGTTTCGTCACGATCCGGGCAGCCAGGCGCGCAGCCGTTCCAGCGCCGCCTGCACGTCCGCGGTGGACCCGGCGAAGGACAGCCGGACGGTCCGATCGCCGTGCACGGTGTCGAAGTCGACGCCGGGCGCGAGCGCCACCCCGGTCTCGTGCAGCAGCCGGGCGCACCAGCGGGTGGAGTTCTCGCCGTCCGGGAGCAGGTGGCCGATGTCGGCGTAGACGTAGAAGGCACCGTCGGCGGGGGCGAGCTCGGTGACACCCAGCTCCGGCAGGCCCCGCAGCAGCAGCTCCCGGTTGGCCGCGTACCGCGTGACGTGCCCGTCGAGCTCGGCCCGGGCCTCCGCGCCGAACGCGGCGACGGCCGCGTACTGGGAGATCGCCGGCGGGCACACCGTCATGTTGGAGGCCAGGCGCTGCAGCGGCGGGCGCAGTCCCTCCGGCACGAGCATCCAGCCCAGCCGCCACCCGGTCATCGAGAAGTACTTGGACACCGAGCCGATCACCACGGCGTCGCGGGAGGTCTCCCACGCGCAGCTCGTGGCGGGCGCACCGTGCGTTCCGAACTCGATGCCGTGGTAGATCTCGTCGGAGATGAGCAGCGCGTCGTGGTCGTCGCACCAGCGGGCGAGTGCGGCCAGCTCGGCCGGCTCGATCATGGTGCCGGTCGGGTTGGCGGGGCTGGCGACGACGAGTCCGGCGATCGGCCCGTCGAGGGCCTCGAGCATCTCGACGGTCGGCTGGTAACGGGTGTGCGGTCCGCAGTCCAGCTCGACCACCCTGCAGCCGAGGGCGGCGAGGGTGTTGCGGTAGGCGGGGTAGCCGGGCCGGGCGACGACGACCGTGTCGCCGGCGTCGAAGGCAGCCAGGAACAGCAGCGTGAACGCCCCCGACGATCCGGTCGTGACGACCACGTCGTCGGCCCCGACGTCGACGCCGTAGCGGTCGCGGTGGTAGCCGGCGATTGCCTCGCGCAGCGGCAGGATCCCGAACGTCTCGGTGTAGCCGAGCAGCTCGTCGTCGAGGACACGGTGGGTGGCGCGCAGCACCGGGGCGGGTGCCGGCGTGGACGGCTGACCCGCCGCCAGGCTCAGCACGTCGCCGTGGGTGCGCTGCCGCTCGGTGGCCGCCTTCCACACGTCCATGACGTGGAAGGTCTGGATCCTGGATCGTCGGGATTCGAAGCGCACGACCTCGACGTTAGCCGCTCGCGCTCGGCCGGATGTTTCCCGGTGGGCATGCACCGGCGGACCGTCGCGACGTCAGCTCCCTCGACGGACACCCGCGCGCCGACCGGAGCGCGCCCGTGTCCGGGCACCGCGCGGGTACGTCCCCCCTAGGACGGGATCGTGATGCGCCCTTCGACGGCGGCCAGTCCGATGTCCTTGCGGAAGTGCCCACCCGGCAGCTTGATGCCGGCGAGCGTGGCGTACGCCTCGTCGCGGGCGGCGGTGAGATCGGCGCCCGTGCCGACGACGCTGAGGACGCGTCCGCCGGCCGAGACGACCGCGCCGTCGGCGATCCTGGTGCCCGCGTGCAGCACCCCCTCCGCGTCGGCGCCGACGACCACGTCGCCGGTGCGGGGGCTGGCCGGGTAGTACTCGGCCGCCAGCACCACGGTGACGGCGGCGCCGTCGCGCCAGCGCAGCGGCGGCAGCTCGGCCAGGGTGCCGGTCGCGACCGCGTTCAGCACCTCGCCGAGCGGCGACTCGAGCAGGGCGAGCACGGCCTGGGTCTCGGGATCGCCGAAGCGGCAGTTGAATTCGACGACGGCCGGACCGTCCTTGCCGATGGCCAGGCCCGCGTAGAGCAGGCCCGAGAAGCCGCATCCGCGGCGGACCATCTCGGCGGCGACGGGCTTCACGACGTCCGCGACGATCGTGTCGACCATGCCCTGCGGCAGCCACGGCAGCGGCGTGTAGGCGCCCATGCCGCCGGTGTTGGGGCCGGTGTCGCCGTCGCCGACGCGCTTGTGGTCCTGCGCCGGCAGCAGCGGCACGACGGTCTCGCCGTCGACGAGGCAGAACAGCGAGACCTCGGGGCCGTCGAGGAACGATTCGAGCAGCACGGGGTGCCCGTTCTCGAGGATTTCCGCGGCGTGGTCGCGGGCGGCGGCCCGGTCGGCGGTGACGACGACGCCCTTGCCGGCGGCGAGCCCGTCGTCCTTGACCACCCAGGTGGGGCCGAAGCGGTCGAGCTTCTCGTCGAGATCGGCGGGATTGTCGACGACCTCGCTGTGCGCGGTGCGGACCCCGGCGGTCTTCATGACGTCCTTGGCGAACGCCTTCGAGCCCTCGATGCGGGCGGCCGCCGCGGACGGACCGAAGCAGGCGATGCCCGCGGCGCGCACGGCGTCGGCGACGCCGAGGACCAGGGGCACCTCCGGGCCGATCACCACGAGGTCGACATTCTGCGCCTTCGCGAGCGCGACGACGTCCTCGGCGGACGCGGCGTCGACCGGGAGCTGCTCGGCGATCCGGCCGATGCCGGCGTTGCCGGGCGCCGCCAGCACGGCCGTCACGCCGGGATCGCGGGTCAGGGCCAGGACGAGGGCATGTTCACGGGCACCGGAACCGATAACGAGTACGCGCACGCAGGACAGGTTACGGGACCGGTCCGGGGCTCCGGACCGACGCATCGGTGCCCCATGGTCCGTGCGCGGGCGACGGGGTACCGGGACCGCCCCGCGCTACCGCGCCGCTCCGGCGTCCCCTCCGGTTCCCACGACCGGGCACCACACCAGGTCGGCACGGTCCCGGGTCCGTGCGACGGTGTGCGCGTTGGGCAGGTCGACCGTGCGGACCCATTCGGCGGCCTGGGCGACGGTCGATCCGGTGGCCCGGTGGCGCCGGGCCAGGCGGGTCTCGAGCTCGTCGTCGGGTGCGTCGAGGTAGACGACGAGGTCGAGGAGCGGGCGGATCCGCTCCCATCCGCCGTCTGCGAGGAGCAGGTAGTTGCCCTCGGTGACGACGACGCGGGTCTCGGGGGTGATCTCGTGGAACGCGGCGATCGGTTCGTGGAGGCGGCGCGAGTACTCGGGTGCGTGCACGGTCTCCGTGCGGTCGCCGCGGATCCGGCGCAGCAGGGCCGCGAATCCGTCGACGTCGAACGTCTCGGGCGCGCCCTTGCGGGATCGGGTGCCGTGGGCGTCGAGCCGGTGGTTGGACAGGTGGAAGCCGTCCATCGGAGCGGGGGCGGCGGCAATGCCGGCGTCGCGCAGGAGGTCGACGAGCAGGTCGGCGGCGGTGCTCTTGCCGGCGCCGGGCGGGCCGCAGAGCCCGACCACGCGCCGCTCCCCCGCCGCGACGGTGCGCAGGTGCCGGTCGATCAGGTCGGCGACGAGCGCGCGCAGCGGTCCCGTGCGGGGTGGCTGCGGCGACGGCATGCGACGAGGATACGAGAGGCGCCGGCTGCGGGGGTCCGCCTATTCTCCCCGGTATGGCTTCCGTGTTCAGCATGATCATCGCCGGCGACCTGCCGGGCCGGTTCGTGTGGCAGGACGACGACGTCGTCGTCTTCCTGACCATCAACCCCGTGAACCAGGGCCACGTGCTCGTGGTGCCGCGGCAGGAGGTGGATCACTGGCAGAACGTCGACGACGACCTGTGGGACAAGGTCCACCACGTCGCCCGCATCATGGGCCGGGCGGTGTGCTCGGCGTTCGGCGCGCCGCGTGCGGGACTGCTCGTCGCCGGCCTCGAGGTGCCGCATCTGCATCTGCACGTCTTCCCGGCGTACGACCTCGGTGACTTCGACATCAGCAAGGCGGAGAAGGACCCGTCGCCGGAGTCGCTCGACGAGGCCCAGGCGAAGCTGAAGGCCGCGCTACGGGAACTCGGGCACGCGGACCACGTCCCCGCCTGACCTTCCGGTCCGCGGCGGCACCGGTGCGGGGTCGTCGAGGAACCCGGTGAAGTGCGCCCACGACGTGCCGCGGGCGGCGGGGCCGGCGAGCAGTCCCAGGTGGCTGCCGGGCACGACCTCGAACCGCACGTGGGGCGATCCGGGCAGTACCCGTCCGATCGCCTCGACGGCCGGGACGGGTGCGAGCACGTCGTCGCTGCCGGCGAGTGCGAGCACGGGCACGGTGACGTCGGCGAGGTCGATCGTCCGGTCCTCGAACCGGACCCGGCCCGTCGCGAGTTCGTTCGCGACCGTGAGGCGCATCGCCATCTGATGGAACAGCCGGCCCGGGTAGCCGGGCATGTCCGCCTGGAACCGGTCGATCGCCTCCATCCGGGCGAGGGTGCCGGCGTCGGCGAGGTTGCGGGCGACGAACCACGGCCGGGTCAGTTCGCGTTCGAGGGCGGTGGCCCGGTAGCCGAGCTGCACCAGCGGGGCGGGCACGCCCCCGAGCAGGTGGGTCACGGCCGTGAGGGCGGGTTCGCCCACGAGGCGGCCGAGGTGCCGGGCCGGCCCGAGGAAGGGGATGCGCTCGTAGTCGATCGGCGTGCCGAACGCGGTGATCGAGCGAATCGGCAACCCGGGATGGGCGGCCGCGGTGAGCAGGCACAGGGTTCCGCCGAGGCTCCAGGCGGCCAGGTCGACGTCGCGGCCGCCGCACAGTTCGGCGACCCGCGCGATCGCCTCGGGCACGATGTCGTCGACCCAGTGTTCGAACCCGAGATGCCGGTCGGAGCGGTCCATGGTGCCGAAATCGAGGACGTGGACGTTGCGACCGGTCTCGACGAGGTGCTGCACGAGACTCTGCCCGGGGCGCAGGTCGTAGCAGCGCGCGGGCGCGGCGAGCGGCGGCACGAGCAGGACCGGGGCGCCGGCGTCGGACTCACCGTAGCGGCGCAGGGTACGGTGCGGTCCGTCGGCGACGACGGCCGACGCGGTGGCGTGCGGTGGTTCGATTCCGTCGCCGACGAACAGCGCCCACGCGTTGCGCACGGCGCGCTGCGCCGTCCCCGACAGTCCCACGACGTCTCCTTACTCGAAAGTCAGTTACGTCACCGTAGCCCAGGGCCGGACCGTCACTCCACCGGCATCCGCGGGATCAGCACCCGGAACGTCGACCCGGCGCCCGGCGCGGACTCCACCTCCACCCGGCCGCCGTGGGCCGCCACCAGCGCGGCGACGATCGACAACCCGAGACCGCTGCCGCCCGACGAACGGGCGCGCGAGACGTCGGCGCGATAGAAACGCTCGAAGACCCGGGCGCGGTCCGCCTCACTCAGGCCGGGGCCGGTGTCGACGACCTCGAGCACGGCGTCGGGTCCGGCCGTGCCGACCCGGACGGTGACGCGCGCGTCGGCCGGAGTGTGGGTGAGGGCGTTGGTGACGAGGTTGCCGAGCACCTGCCGCAGTCGCGCGTCGTCGCCGAGCACCTCCGGTATCCCGGGGCCGTCGAACACCTCGAGCTCGACGGTGCGCTCCGGCGCGACGGCCCGCGCATCGTGCACGGCGTCGGCGGCCAGGGCGAGCAGGTCCACCGGATTCTGCTCGAGCGGCCGCTGGGCGTCGAGGCGGGCCAGCACGAGCAGATCCTCCACCAGCAGGCCCATCCGCCGGGACTCGCTCTCGATGCGGTCCATCAGCAGTGCGGTGTCGCTGCTCGCGCCCTGCCGGTAGAGCTCGGCGAACCCGCGGATCGTGGTGAGCGGGGTGCGCAACTCGTGGCCGGCGTCGGCGACGAACCGTCGCATCTTCTCCTCGGATCTGCGGGCGGACTCCTCCGACGCCGCCGTCGCCGCGAAGGCCTCCTGGATCTGGCCGAGCATGCCGTTCAGCGCCACCGACAGCCCACCGACCTCGGTGCGCGGGTCCCGCTCGGGAACCCGCCGGTGCAGATCCCCGCCCGCGATCGCTGCCGCGGTGCGTTCGACCTCCTTCAGCGGCCGCAGACTGCGCCGCACCACGAAGTACCCGGCGACGCCGAGCACGAGCAGCACCGCGGCGCCGATGCCGACCTGCAGCACGACGAGCCGATCGACCGTGTCCTCGATCGAGACCAGGGTGACACCGACGGTGGTCACGAGGCCCGCGGCGCTACGGGTCGACACCACCCGCCAGCGCACGTCGGACCCGTCGGCGGAGCCCACGGTCTGCGGCTCCCACACCGGCTCGCCGGGCAGCGCCGGCGCGGTGGACTCGTCGTTGACGACGAACCGCTCCCGCCCGTCCGGGTCGACCACCCGCACATAGAACGGGCTCGGCGGGCGGTTCGAACTCGGAGCGTCCGGCGGCGGCAGCTCGCGGCCGGCCCCGGGCGGCTTGGCCCACGTCTGCGCCGCGGTGCGCAGGTCCTGGTCGGTCCGGGCGAGCAGCGAACCCTGCAACGCGGACGTCACCGCCACCCCGGACGCCAGCAGTCCCAGGCCCGACAACGCCACCAGCGCGGCGACCAGCGTCAACCGCAGCGGCAGCGGCCGTACGCGGCTCACGCGCGGGGTTCCCGCATGACGTACCCGACCCCGCGCAGGGTGTGGATCAACGGGGTGTCCCCGGTGTCGACCTTGCGCCGCAGATAGGAGACGTACGACTCCACGACGCCGACCTCGCCGCCGAAGTCGTAGCTCCACACGTGGTCGAGGATGCGCGGCTTGCTGAGCACCGTGCCCGCGTTGACCATGAAGTACCGCAGCAGGGTGAACTCGGTGGGTGAGAGCGACACCGGCCGGCCGGCCTTCCACACCTCGTGGGTGTCGTCGTCGAGTTCGATGTCGGCGAAGGTGATGCGGGCCGAGCGTTCGTCCGCGGCGACCTTGCCGGCCCGTCGCAGGATCACCCGGAGCCGGGCGATGACCTCCTCGAGGCTGAACGGCTTGGTGACGTAGTCGTCCGCGCCCAGGGTCAGGCCGGACACCTTGTCCGCCACGGCGTCCTTCGCCGTCAGGAACAACACCGGCGCGTCCGAGCCGTCGGCCCGGAGCCGGCGCAGCATCCCGAACCCGTCCATCCCTGGCATCATGACGTCGAGGATCACCGCGTCCGGCCGGAACGCCCGGGCCCGGTCGAGCCCCTCGGCGCCGTTGCTTGCCGTCTCGACCTCGAAGCCCTGGAATTTCAGGCTCACCGAGAGCAGTTCGGCGATGTTCGGTTCGTCGTCGACGATCAGAATCCGGGCTTCGGGGGTCTTGTCGGTCACGGCGCCGATTCTCCCGGAGTGCTCTGGCATGCCGCTGCGAGAACCCTGGGAACTTCCTGTACGGCCGGCCCTGCCGAATCCGGGCCGTCGGGGTGCGGCGATCGGGGATCATGGACGTGTTCGCACTGTGAGACGTATCCGCATCGTGAGGAGCCGCCGTGTCGCCGAAGTGGCTGCGCCGCGGGGCCGCGTCGGCCGCGGCCGTCGCCGTGTCCCTGCTCGTGGCCTGCCCGCCCGGGGCCGCCGAGGAGGTCGAGGTCTCGTTCGGCCTCGCGTGCCGGGTGCGGTCGGTGATCGACGTCGACGAATTGCTCGGATCGTCCGCGACGGTGGACGCGCCCGCCCGGGTCCGCCCGGGTGAACGGTTCAGCTACCGGATCCAGACGGCCCCCGTCGCGTATCCGGACTCGAGCCGCGGCGCTACCACCCGCAGCGTCTCCCGCCTGAAGAACGACTTCGCGATTCCCGCCAACGCGACGTTCGTCGACGCCGCGGTCGTGCCCGGGACCGCCTTCAACCTGGACAACGTGCCGCCCGGCGTGCTGCGGGTGAACGAGGACGGCGTCCCCGACCCGGCGGGCACGATCCTGCGCCTGTCCGGAAACAACGAGGTCATCGGCAACAGCCCCACGTCCGGCACCGAGGGCGAGGCCGGGATCCGGGCGCCCAAGACACAGTTGCAGCTCGACGGCACCCCCAGTCCCGTCGGCGACAGCTGGTTCCGGCTCCCCGCGGTGGAGGTGACCATGATCGCGGGCGACGCGGGCGTGATCACGCCGATGCTCCGCACCGCCGGCGCCGCGGGCCTGGTCGACGACGACGCCAACTACAACACCTCGCTCACCCAGGCCACGTTCCTCGGCTCCACCCAGTGGGGACCGACACGCTGCTCACCGCGGGACACGATGACCGGGCCCCTCAACGCCGGCGCCGGTCCGCTCGCGGTCATCACGATCTCCGACGTCGCCGAGGTGCCCGCGACGGTCACCGTCGACGCCCCGGACGTGGTGGACGACGGGACGGTCGTCACCCTCACGGCGACGGTGTCGCCGGACGTCGAAGGCGGCACGGTGCTGTTCCGGGACGGCGGCACCGACCTGGGTCAGCCGGTGGCGGTCGTCGACGGCCGGGCCGTCGTCGAGCATCGCCTCTCGGGCGCCGGAAGCCACACGATCACCGCGGTCTACTCGGGCGCGCCCGGCGCGGCGGGCGCGACCTCCGAACCCGTCGCGGTGACGGTGCCCGGATCCGGGAACGCCCGCGGCTGGTGGATCGCCGCCGGGGTCGGGGCGATCGCCGGTGTGCTGGCCGTTGCCGTCCTCGCCCGCCGCCGGAGGCGCTGATCCGGCCCCGCCGGAGGCGGTGATCCGGCCCCGCCGGAGGCGCCGACCCGGCCGGACACGCCCCCGCACGTCCACCACGTTGTCGGCGCGTGATGCTATTACGGGACGAAGACAGCCACCGCGAAGGAGGTCCCGCCCATGACGACGTGCCGGGCGTGCCGATCCGATCTCGACCACTGTCACGGCACCCTCGTCGTGCACGCGACGACCACCGTGGAATGCACCGATCCCGACTGCTTCGACACCTCCCGGGTGCGGCACGTGCTGGTGATCGACTGCTCCGAACTCGCTCGGGGCTGCGGCTGCACCGAGGTGTATGCCCGGGTGGGAACGCTCCGCGTCTCCTGAGGACCCCCGGCGGCGGCGGCTCGTCCCGCCGAGCCGCACTGTTGCGCCGGTTACAGTGACAGTCATGAGTCTGGCGTCCGCGCTCGCGTTCCCCGTCCGTCTCGGCTTCGCTGCGGCGGATTCGGCCCTCGGCGTGGCCGAAGGCGTCATCGGGACCGTCCGCCTGGCGGTCTCCCCCCAGACGTATGCGGGGCTGAACGCGGTCGGCGTCGCGAGCCCGCGGGGACCGCTCGGTTTGCTGCAACAGGTCTCCGTGCTTGCCGCCGACGACCGTCCGCTCGGCCAGGCGCTGCGTCCCGGCGGACCGCTGGATCGCCTCCTCGCGCCCGGCGGACCGGTTGACCGGCTCACCGCCCCGGGCGGCCCCCTCGACCGGCTCCTCGAACCCGGTGGCGCCCTCGACCGGGTGACGGCGCCCGGCGGTCCGCTCGAGAAGGTCCTCGCCGAGGACGGAGCCCTGGACCGCCTGCTGTCGAGCGGCGGCCTCCTCGATCGGCTCACCGCCCCCAGCGGCCCGCTCGAGCGTCTGCTCGCCGAGAGCGGGCCCGTCGAACGGCTCACCGCTCCCGGCGGAATCGTCGACGTCGCCCTCCAGCCCGGCGGCCTGGTCGAACGGGCCCTCGAGCAGGGCGGGGTGCTCGACACCCTGCTCGCCGAACAGGGCGCCCTCGAACGCCTGCTCGCCAAGGGCGGACCGCTCGACCAGATCGTGTCGCTGTCCGAGACGCTGGTGCAGCTGACCCCCACGATCCATCGGATGAGCACCAGCATCGACGTGCTGCAGGAGACCGCCGAACTGCTCCGCGAGGCGGTGGGCCCGCTGGGTGATCTCGCGGGCAAGCTGCCCGGCCGGTGGTTGCGCAGCAACTCGGGTGGCTCGGGCAACAGCGGCAGGCACGAACTGCGGGCACCGGACTGATCCGCTCACTCCTGCAGGTCCGTGACGGCCCGGAAGGTGCCGTCCATGTGGAACGGGGTGGACTCGTGCTCGTGTGCGATCCGCCACGACCCCTCGACGCGGCGTAGACCGAACGTGACGCGGAACCACAGGTCGAAGCGCGGCCCGCCGTGCTGTGTCGCTCCCAGCCGCGACAGTGCGTGGCAGAACGCGACGTCGCCGGCCGTCTCGACGCGCAGGTCCCGCACCTCACAGTCGAGAGGGCCGTCGAACCCCGCGAACCACGACGCCCAGACCTGCGGAGCGGGGGCGGACTTGCGCAGCGGCGGCGCCAGATCGAACACCGTCGCACCGGGGACGTAGCACGCGGCGAGCCGATCGACGTCCTTGGCGTTGCGGGCCGCGGTGTGTTCCTCGATCAGCGCACGAATCCGCTCCTCGTCCGGAGCCTCGTCCGTCTCGAGGACGGCGAGGATGTTGCCGGCCGGGTCCCGGAACCACGCGATCGGCGGGCCGACCCGACGGAAGATGCCCTTGTCGTCGACGTCGTCGTAGCGCTCGAACCGGACACCGCGAGCGGCGAGTTCGTCCACCACCTTCTCGAGGTCGCGAACGGGAAAGTCGAGGACGGTGTAGGTGGCCGGAGTGTGGTCCTCCTTCGGATAGATCAACGTGTCGCGTCCGCCGTCGAGGTGCAGGTGCAACATCCCGTGCTCCTCGGACACGGAGAGACCGAGGACGTCTCCGTAGAACTTCGCGGCCGCCGCCACGTCGTCGACAGCGAAACTGGAAAAGGAACGGTCCAACATGGTGCTGACTCCTCACTGCGAACGATGCCGTACCTGTTCCGACCGCCGAGCGGCGGTAAACTCATCGGCCGGGCGGTGACCTTCTTCCCCGGCACGGACCCCCGGGTCTAGCGTGAAAGACGGTTCCGACCGAGGGAGGTCGCCATGACACCCACTTCGACCCGACCGCGCTCCCCGGTCGCCGCCCGACGATTCGGGTATCTCGTCGCGGCCCTCCTCAACGCGGTGGTGCTGTACGCCGCGAACGTGTGGCCGGGCTGGGAGGCGGTGCCGTTCCTCACCGACGACACGCGGTCCGTCATCGGCTGGGTCAACGCCTCGATCCTGGTCAGCCTGGTCGCCAATCTCCTGTACCTGATGCGGGATCCCGTGTGGTTCAAGGCGCTGGGAGACGCGGTCACCACGACGGTTGCGCTGCTGGCGCTGCTGACGATCTGGCAGGTGTTCCCGTTCGACTTCGGCGACGCCTCGTTCGACTGGCCGCTCGTGGCGCGCATCGTCCTGGGGCTGGGAATCGTGGGCAGTGTCATCGGGATCGTCGCCGCCCTCGTCACCTTCGTCCGCAGCGTGGTGGGTCGCTCGTCGGCTCGAGGGACCCGGTCTCGCTGAACTGTGCCCGAGCCGGCCCTGGACGCCGGCTCGAAGGACCGCCTCGCCCCACCGAGCGAACGGACCGTGCTGGCGCCCCGCGCGACGGACCAGCGCGACGGGACCGGCCGAGGCTACTAGCGTTGGAACCATGCCCGTCCCCGAACTGCTCGCCGGCCGCTACGAGTTGCGCGGCGTGCTGGGCTGCGGCGGGATGGGTGAGATCAGAGACGGCTGGGACACCCGTCTCGGGCGACCCGTCGCGGTGAAAGTGCTTCGGGGCGAATTCGGACGCCTGCCCGACGTGCGCCGACGCTTCGAGGCCGAGGCACGCGCTGCGGCGTCCCTCGACGATCCGCACATCGTCGCGGTGCACGACAGCGGCGAGGACGCCGGAGTGCCCTACATCGTGATGGAGCGCCTGCCCGGCGGCACCCTCGCCGACGAGATCGCGCTCGGCCCGATGCCACAGGACCGGGTGCGGGCCATCCTGATCGACGTGGCAGCCGCGGTCGCCGCGGCGCACGACGCCGGGATCCTCCACCGCGACATCAAACCGGGCAACATCCTCTTCACCGAGGCCGGAGCGGTGAAGGTGACCGACTTCGGCATCGCCAAGAGCGCCGGCGAGGACTACACCCGCACCGGCGAACTCGTCGGCACCGTCGCCTACCTGAGCCCCGATCGGCTTGCCGGCACGCCGGCGAGCGTGCACGACGATCTGTACGCCCTCGGGGCCGTGGGGTACGAGGCACTGACCGGGCGCAAGCCCTACGACTACGACAACCTGCTGGCGCTGGCACGGGCGATCACGCAGGGACCGCCGCCCCCGCTGGCCGCAGCGCGACCGGACGTCGACCCCGGACTCGTGGCCGTGATCGAGCGGGCGATGGCACGCGATCCCGGACAACGCTTCACCAGTGCCCGGGACATGCTCGCCGCCCTGCAGGGCCGGCCTTTCGCCGCTCCGGTGAGCCCGGTGCCTCACGGGCCGACACGGGAGTTCACCGCCGCCGTGCCACTCGCGCCCGCCACGACTGCTGTGCGGTTCGACGCGACCCCCGAACCCGACCCCGGTCGTCGCCGGATCCTGCTGGCACTCGGCGTGACGACCGCAGTAACGGTTGCCCTGCTCCTGCTTGCCTGGGGGCGGGGCGGTGATGCGCCGTCGGTCGCGGGGACGAGCAGCGTTCCCGTCAGCATCCCGATACCGGTCGGCAACCCCAGTTCACCCGGCACCCCAGAGGCGAGCCCGACGCCCGTGTTCACCACCGTTCCCGCGCCGGCCCCGATCGTGCCGCCGGTAGTGCCGGAGTCCGGGAACGGAAGCAGTGAGGACGGTAACGAGGGGAACGGTAGCGGTGACGACGGCCGCGGCAACGAGGGCCGCGGTGACGGCAACGAAGGTGGCAACGAGGGCGGCGGCAACAACAGCGGCGGCAACGGCAACCGCGGCAACGGCAACAACAGCGGCGGCAACGGCAACAGCGGCAGGTGATGCGGGAGTCGGAACACGGGCCGGTGCGGAACGGAAGGGCTGATCGCGTTCGACCGCTGGACTGCACGAAACCCCTCGGGCGCTCCCACTTCGAGGTGGGAGCGCCCGAGGGGTGATGGATCAGAGCAGGATGCCGAGACCGGCGAGCAGAGTGAACAGCGTTGCAGCGAGGGAACCGAGAACCATTCCTACCTCCAAGGTGTCGTGTGACGATCCTTCGTCTCCGCAGGGGACGGAGACGAACGACGCTCCACGTCGCTGAGCGCGCGACGGGGGCATCATCAAGATCATCGAGCGGTACACGATAGGTGTTACCCCCAGTTCGACAAGCGCACTCTGTGATGTGCCTCATCACGGTTCGTCGGGTAGCCAGCCGACGGCCTTCGTGCCGGGAACCGACCGTCGGCCTGACTATGTCGCGGGCAAGTCACTTAGGATGGGTGCATGGATGCGGCACGGTTGGAGGGCTTTCTCGCCGATCGCGATGCCTGGCAGACCACCCAGTGCTCGATCGCGAAGGCGATGGACACGGTGGGAACCCGCTCGGCGATGCTGATCCTGCGCGAGGCCTACTACGGCACCCGGCGGTTCGACGACTTCACCCGCCGCGTCGGGGTCACCGAGGCTGTCGCGGCAGCCCGACTGCGCGAGATGACCGCCGAGGGCCTGTTCGAGCGTCGGCCGTACAAGGAACCCGGGCAGCGGACGCGGTACGAGTACGTCCTCACCGAGAAGGGCCGCGACCTGCTCCCCGTGGTTCTCGCGTTGAAGCAGTGGGGTGACAAGTACCTCCAGGGCGAGCGCGGCGCTCCTCTCGGCCTCACCGACGACACGACCGGCGATCCCGTGCGCGTCGAGGTCCGCAGCTCCGAACGCGAGGTCCCCCTCGAGGAACTGCGCGTGACGCCGAACTTCACCGAGGAGCAGGCCCGGCGCGCGATGCGCAACGCCTCCGCAAACCGGTGATCCACCGTCGGGCGCTCTGAGAGAATCGGTCGACACGTCGTCACGAGCTCCGGGGGTGATCACCGTGACGGAGATGCCGGAATCCGGTGCCGGACCCGATCTGACCCGGGTGCCGACCGACGCCCTGCTCGCGGAGATCCGCCGCCGGATCGAGTCGTCGCCCGCCGTCCCTGCGACAGCGGTGCCCGAGCGAACCGAGGACGCCCCTCCCCCGAACACGCCGTTGCAGGTGTTCGAGGTCGCCGCGGACGAGAGCGACGAGACCGGGTTGCGCGCCTCACCGATCCACCCGGACAGCGAGACCTGAGCGGATCCGCGCGCCCCGCAGTCGGATGCGGAGGCAATTGCTGTCGCGTCCGACCAGGAAGGGCGCGGATGCCCCGGCGCCGCTGGTGGAGCCCCCTGTCAGGATTGAACTGACGACCGCTCGCTTACAAGGCGAACATGCGGTCAACGGTAGCCATCGTGCAACACCGTGACCTGCGCGTTTACCGCGCCCACCACCGCCCAGGACCGTGCATCGGTGCGCGAGTTGTGACAACTGTGTGACAACTTTCGCCCGCGCGTGCCCTGTCGAACTCGATTCCGTTCGCACTTCCCCGGAAGGAATCCCTCCATGAAACGTGTCCACAGCACCGACGCGTACCTCACCATCACCATCGCCGCCCTGGCGTTCCTGCTCTCCTACACCAAGCTCGTCGACCTCGCGCTCCGCGCCGGATACGGAGACTACGCCGCGCACGTGTGGCCGCTCATCGTCGACGGCATCACCATCGTCGCCACCCGCGGCGTCCTCCGCCTGACCGGATCCCGCCGCTACGCGTGGACCCTCCTCGCCGCCGGCACCGGAGTGTCGATGACCGCCGCCGTCGGCAGCCAGCTCCTTCCACCGGGACCACTCCCTCCGATCGCGGCCGCGGCCGTGTCCGTGGTGCCACCGCTGTGCCTGCTGGTCGCACCGCACCTCGCGGTGCAACTCGCCCGCGACGCACAGGCGCGACCCGGTCGCGACGTCGACACCACCCCCGACGCGGAGCCCGCGGAGATGGTTGCACCGCCCCTCGATCCGGAGGTGGCAGTCGAGACACCCGAAGATCGACGAGCGCGCGCACTCGAGCTGCTCGCCACCACAACCATGTCCTTCCGTGCCGTCGCGAAGGAAGTCGGTGTCACTGACACGTCGGTGCGACGGTGGGCACGGGCAGGCCAGGAAGTAACACGAAACAGACCAGATGGGATGATCCGGGCATGAGACTCCGCGCCCTTGCGATCGCCCCGGCCCTCGTCCTGCTCGTCGCGTGCGGAGGCGAAAGCGACGACTCCACGATCGGGGCGACCACAACCGAGTCGAGCGCAGTTGCCAGCACTACCACTCGGACGGCGGCGCAGACCACGACGACAGCTGCGACGCAGCTCGCGCCCGCACCTGGCAAGGTCCAGCACTCTGGCAATATGAGCGAGTGCACCGTCACCCCCATGGCGTACCCGGGGCTGACTGAAGTGGACGTCCAGGACGGCGCCGCCGGCCACCCATCAGGCGCCAAGACCATCACGTGGCACTGGGACGGCGGGATCAGCACTGGAACTGTCGCCTTCACAGCAACCATGTCCGGACCAAATGGCCAGCCGATCACCCGCGGAGTCAAACTGATCGACGGCGAGGTCATCGCGAACTACGTCTTTTCGGGCGCGCGCCAGGAGAACATCGCCATCCCACCGCGCTGGAACGATGAATCCATCTCCGTCGCACTCCCAGCTGCCTCCGGGACGATTCTCGGTTCGTCATTCAACTGGTCCGCCGATCTCGAGGTTGACGGGGAATCGACCGGGAAGTGCCCGGGCGCTTGAGCTGCGACAACTACTCACAGGAGTTATGCACATGCAGTGGATAGCGGTGTTCGCGATCGTCCTGCTCGTCGGTCTGGCCGTCACCTTCTGGAAGACCATCCTTGGCGCCCTCGCGGTGCTCGTCCTCGCGGGCGCCGCCTTGTGGGCATGGCAGGCCTTGCGTAGCCGGGTGAAGGAACGACGGGACCAGGCGGCTGCACTGGCTGCACGGGCCGACCGTGAACACGCGCTCTTCCTCGAGGGTAAGGACGCCGGGGTGTTCGGCCGCTACAGCCCAATCGATCTGGACCGGCCACGGCCCACTCCCCTGCCGGCCACGATGGCGGAATGGCGGGAGCAGCGCCGACGGAAGTAAGCCTGTCGGGCCCCTCCCCTACACTCGCGGCTGAACGCCTCGGCACCCACACACCCGGGGCGTTCTCTCATGTCACGACCACTTCACTCCTGGCCGAGGTGGACCGACATGCGGGGGCCGGCCGATCGTGGTCTCGCACGTTCTGCAGGTCCACGTGCGGTGGCCCCCGGCGCCGGGCGTGCAGTCGCACGGGATCCATCCGACTAGGACCCGGTTCGGGGTGAGGCGGTGGCCATTCGGGCAGCGCTTGGGTGCACGCTCGAACAGGGCCACGTCTGAAAGTTTCGCACACGTGTTCGACTCGCGGTATGTTTCTTGGCGCCGGCCGGTGAGACGCGAGTCTGGGAAGCACCGGCCGGCACCCGAAATCGTCTTACGCGGCTCCGCCGAGGTACGCGGCGAGCACGTAGTTCCCGTGCCGGTCGAGGTTGTGCCGGGCCCGGTCGTACCGCGACGTCATTCGTGGATCAGAGTGGCGGGCCATGATCTGCACGTCCCGCAGCGGGATCCCCGCGTCGAGCGCCGCAGTCACATAGCCGTGCCGGAGCAGGTGACAGTGCACCGTGCGAGTGATGCCAGCCTTCCGCGCGAGGCGCTTCACAACCCGGTCGGCGGACCGGCGGGTCATGCGGGTGCCGTCCCGGCGCAGCAGCAGCGCACCGGCGGTACGGCCCTCGGCGGCGCGGTCCATCGCCCGCGCGATCGGGATCGGCAGCGGCACGGTCGCGGGCTTGCCGCCCTTGCCGACCAGGCGCAGCACGCGGTGCCCGCGCTCGGTGGACTGGAAGTCCTCGATGTCGACCGCGCAGGCCTCGGACACGCGCAGCCCGAGCAGCGCGAGCATCGTGACCAGCGCCCCGTCGCACGGCGTCGACGCCCGGGCCGTGGCGATCAGCGCGGAGATCTCCGATCGCTCGAGCCCGACCATGCGGGTCTCGTCGAAGTAGACCTTCGGCATCTTCACGTACTCGGCGGGGTTGCGGTCGATCAGACCGTCGACGTGCATGGTGCGGTACAGCATCCGCAAGCACGACAACCGTCGATGCACCGTCGACGGGGCGTTGCCACGCTCGAGCTCGAGGTGCCGGGCGAACAGCTCGAGGTGCGGGCGCTGCGCGGCGAGCGGATCCAGACCCACCGATTCGCACCACTGCGCGTACAGGCGCAGGTCGGTGTGGTAGCTGGCGAACGTCTGCCCGGTGTAGCGGGCGAGGAACCCCGCGACGGCGAGATCGAACGCCGAGAATCGCGCGGGGATGGTGTTGCCGGCACGCGGCAGCAGGGTAGCGTCAGGCACGGTCATCACTCCAAGAGCAGTTGGGTGTGGTGGCAAGGCCCCGGCCCGGTGTTGGTAGCACCGCCCGGGGCCGCTCTCGTTTTCGAGGCGCCGACTGCGATGGTACCGACGCGCAGCTTCCTGTCCAGCCCTGATCAGCGGTGCGCACGTGAACGCACCAAACCGAAGAGACATTGCAAGCACAGAGTCGTCTGTGCTTGCATGCGTCTGGTTTAATAGTGAATACGCAAGCATGAACCAGTAAGCATCGGGCCGCACGTACGGGAGAAGAGTTGACTGACGAGAAGAAGCCCCAAGCCCGGGGCGGAGAAGCACGCGCCAAGCGGCTCAGCAAGGAAGAACGATCGAAGATCGCCCGCGAAGCGGCGCGACAGCGATGGAACGCAGACATACTTCCGGCGGTGTGTGGGTCTCCCGACAAGCCACTCGACATCGGCGGCGTCGAGATCGAGTGCTATGTCCTCAAGGACGGGACGCGCGTCGTGACGCAGGCTTCCTTCATGCGGGCGATCGGCCGCAGTCCCCGATCCGGTAGCAGCGCTGGATCCACGTGGGACGAAACCCTTCCCCCGTTCCTGCGTACGCACAGCCTGCGTGAATGGGTAACCCCGGAAATCGTCGAACAAAGCCAGCCTGTGACATTCACGCTCCCCCGCGGCGGACGAGCCAAGGGGTACCGCGCCGAGCTACTGCCCGTGGTATGCGAGCTCTACCTCAAGGCACGCCAGGCGGGGGCGCTACCTCCGAGCCAGGAGGGCATTGCCAAGCAGGCCGAGATTCTCGTACGCGGCCTGGCCCGCGTCGGGATCATCGCACTCGTCGATGAAGCGACCGGATACCAGGAGATGCGGACTCGTGACGCGCTCGCCAAGATCCTCGAGGCGTTCGTCGACAAGGAACTGCAGGCATGGGTGCGCACCTTTCCTGACGACTACTACAAGGAGATGTTCCGGCTTCGCGGCCTCCAGTTCACCGAGTCCTCGGTGTCGCGGCCCCAGTACTTCGGATTGCTGACCAACGACATCGTCTACAAGCGGCTCGCCCCAGGTGTCCTGGACGAACTGAAGCGAGTTCAGCGCAGGACCAGTACCGGAAGGCCGAAAGACAAGCTTTTCCAGCACCTTACAACGAACACCGGATACCCCAAACTGCGTGAACACCTTGGTTCGGTGGTCACCTTGATGAAGCTGAGTCCGGACTGGACGACGTTCATGCTGAACCTCGACCGCATTCACCCGAAGTACGACGAGACGATCCCGCTGTCGTTCGACACGGACGACAAGCTCGGCCTTTGATTGGTCTGCCCGAAACGACGAAAGCGCCCCGCCCTCCGAAGAGGACGGGGCACATTCGAGTCAGGGATCGACGCTCGCCGCGTACTTACCAGCAGACGAGGGGCGCATACGACCACGGTGCGGACCCTCAGGTGGCTGGGTACGCTACGAATTGTCGTCTCCGTTTCCGATTCCCTCGCACGGAGGCGGCACCGGCCGCCGGGTTCCTGACGGAATGATCTCCCCTGGGATCGGGTCCCCACCTCCGGCGGCCGGACTTGGAAGGCCCCGCCCGTTACATGGCAATGTTTCTCGGCGGGGCCTTTCTCATGCGGCACGTCCCGGCAGGCAGTCAGGTGTTGAGCCGTATCAATGGCCGTGTCATACGGCGGCCGGTAGTGAGTGTTATGCGCCGAGGTCCAGTTGCATCTGCTGGAACGGCGGCGCGATGTCCGTGGGCGGCAGCTCGCCGCGGCGTCGGAGGTCGTGCCAGGCATTCGCAGCGCCGCGTCCCTTGGTGCGGACCCGGTGGCAGTTCGCGCAGACGACCTCGCACTTGGCGATCTCGGCTTCGATCGCGGTCCGTGAGTGCATCATCATCTCCCCGACGTGAGCGAGTTTGTTCACGCCCGGGAGGTGATCGAACTCGAGCGCCTCGGCGTGCTCGCGGTACCCGCAGTCGACGCAGCCTTGCTCGAGCTTGTAGTTGCGGATGAAGTCGAGGTTGGACTGGTACTTCTGCCGCATGATGCGGCGGGCGCAGTCTCGGCAGTCGAACCGGCGCCGCATGCGGGCTTCTCCGTTACGCCGTTGGTCCCGGTAGAAGAGGGAGATGTGCTTGGTCTCGCCGCAGATCCGGCAGGTGCGCCAGCTATCATCAGACATCGTCGAACTCCTTGCAGTTCGGCCATGCCCCGGGGGTGTTACAGCACCCGCCGGGGTCCTTTCGTTTGACCGCCTGAGGCTACCGGGGGAGTCCGACAAACCTGACGTACCGACTGTGCTGAGGGCCGGCCTCAGCACAGTCGGTTTGAGCCGTTACGGGCGGGTCAGGAGCTTCTGAATCCCGTAGTAGTTTTCGAAACTGTCCGTCGCGTACGTCGTGTACTCACCGAAGGTCACACGCGACTCGGAGCGCGTGTTGACGGGGATCTGCGGACGCCCGATCGAACGGCCAGCCGGTGCTCGGTGAAGAACGTCAGTTTGCGACCACACACCCGAACCGTCTCGGGTCCACCGCTCCACCGTCCACAGCCCTCCGATCTCACGACCGAGGAACACCGTCGAACCGTCCACACCGAACACAGCGCCAGCCGTGTAGAAGGCGAAGTAATATCCGAACGGTCGCCCGGCGGAGCAGAGCGTCTCTTCCACCCACGCCGCCCCATCCCAGCGGTTGACGACATACACGCCCGTCGATAGGTCCGACTCGCTGGGGGTTCCCGACCCGACCGCCGAGGTTTGGAACTTCATCTGGAGAATGCGGGTGCCGTCCGGCGACACGTCGAACAGCCGTGTCGCGCTGGGCTTCGTCAGGTCGTTGACCGCATGCATGATCGATTCCGCGATCGTGGTGGTCGCCGGATCCCAGAAGTTAGGTTTGAGCGTCGCGCCCGTGACGGGGTTTGTAATCGCGCCAGTGGTGAGGGTGACGTCGAACCGGCGGGTGCGCAGCGTCGCGGTGTTCGTCGGATGATCCGCAGCCACGAAATGCGCCACAGTGCCATCAGCCGACAGGGTGAAGTGCTGGTAGCCCAGAGCTGTGAGGCGGTAGGGAGCCTGCCACGTCACGCCCCAGTCCGTCGAAATAGAGGTGTACCAGCCAGCGAAGGTGCCCTGCGCCCGGTACATCAGCGCGACAGTGTCTGTGCCCGGCCTGCGGAGCAATTGCGCGTAACTCGTCTGCGTGATCGGGTACGCCTCCGAAGTGACGGTGAGGATCTCCTCCGGCCCGAGCGAGGATAGTTCCCCGGTAACGGTGCCACGCCGGATTGCCATCGTCTCGGTGCGGTTGTGCCACGAGTAGGCGACGAGCGGCGGCTTATCGCTCTCGATGAGGAATGCTGGCACGTTGTGGTCGTCTTGACCGCCGTCGCGCCCCGCGATCGGATGCCACTTTGCCATTCCGGTGAGCGTGTCGAACTCGGTGATGCCCTGAGTTCCCTTGCGCGTAATCCCGCCCTGCCAGAATTTGCCGCGCGTGGTGTCCTCAAGTGTGCGGGGCAGGCACCACCACGAATTGATCACATCGCCTTGGGTGATCGTCCCGTCGGCGCCGGTGAATGCCTTGCGAGAGGATGAGATGTCCTTTCCGCCGACCCAATACGCGTCGGGCTCGCTACCGGTAAACTCAGGCCACAGCGTCGAGCCCTGTGTGATCTGCGGCAGTGACACCGTAAGTGTGGCACCAACCGGCCACGCCACCCCGCCCACACCATTCGCGTGCACCACGCGCATCCCGAGGTGTGTTGCCCCAGCGGGGACGGTGACAGTGTTGTACAGCCGAACTTCGGTATTCGCCGGCACGATGCGCCCCGTGCTGTAGACGGGTGATCCGACCGCAGCGTTCGCGGCATCGTAGAAGACCACCCGAAGAGCCAGCCGCTGATCGATGCTGGACTTCGCCCACATCGACAGCGTGTAGGTAACCCCTGCCGTCACAGCCGCGTCGGATGTGACGGTGTTGCGTCCGTACTGCGCCCCGCCCTGAGGGGACGTCTCGGGTGCTGCACTCGCCGTTGTCCAGGTGACCCGATATCCATCTACGCCACCATGTCCCGCCCCGGACGCCTTCGCCCCAGTGGCAGCACCACCAGTGCCAGCATTTGAGGAGTACCCGTTGGCATTGATGGACAGGGTGACGTTCTGCGCCAGGTTCTCCACCAGGGTAGCCCGCTGAGCAGCGGAGATCGCTGCCACGTACCCAGCCTTGAATTGCCCAGAACTCGCAGCATTGTTCACCGCAGTGCCTGCAGCCGACTCTGCGGCAGTGGCAGCCGCGTCCACGACCGTCTGATTGTTCGCCAGTGCGGACTCAACAGCCGGGGCGATGGCAGACGTTTCCGCATAGTCACCAGCCGGGGCATAAGTGGCACGAAGTACCTCTTTGACCGGTTCGGGGAGAGCCGCATCCCCGGTCTTCGAATCGTCGAAGCTGATGAGCTTCTTGGCCATATCAAACCTCCAAGGTCAGTTGCTCGAACGGCGGCGGCTCAGTCGGGGCATCGAACTCGCGGTACTCCCGACGAAGATCGTGGAATGCCCCATGCTCGCCGCGTGCATAGGTCCGTACGCGGTGGCAGTTCGCGCACACCACCTCGCACTTGGCGATCTCCTCGAGAACAACCTCATGGGGAATGGCCATGCGGGCAGTGATCTGAGAGATCGTGTACTTCTTCTCGAACTGGGGAAGGTGGTCGAACTCCAGCGCTGCTGGGTGCCCCTTGTACCCGCAGTCGGCGCAACCGCGCTCGAGTTTGTACTCGCGGATGAAGTCCAACCGACTCTGATACCGCCGTCGGGATGCAGCGTTCTCGCACTTCCGACAGTTGTGTACGCGCCGCGACTTGCGATTCTGGTTCCGGTAGAACTCTCGCGCCGGTTTGGTCTCACCACATTTTGGGCAGAAACGCCATGACGTACCATTAGCCACGTCGAACTCCTCAACAGTTCGGCCATGCCCCGGGGGTGTTACCGCACCCGCCGGGGTCCTTGTCGCATCTTGCTATTTTAGCAGGTCAGATGCTGTTTCTCGAGTTGTCAGATCAGGTACAGGCCGGGGTTGTCCGGGTCCTCGGTGAGGCCTGAGGTGACGGTGTAGAGACCGGATCCGGGGGGATCCTCTACGACCGTCGTTCCACCCCCGCCGGTGGCTGTGCCCCAGGCGAGCCCGGCGCCGGCCTTGATGAGGGCCTGGCCGTCGGTGCCGCCGTCGGGGATGACCAGGGCGTCGGCCGCGGCCTGCTGCGCGCGCTGCGCTGCGGCCTCCGCGTCGGACGCGGCCTGCTGCGCAGCTCCCAGAACGGTTGGGGTGTACTCGATGTACTCGCCGATGACATCCCACAGGTCCACCGAAGTGCCGGTGGGGACGACAGCTTCCCAGGTCTTGAACTTTCCCGGTGTCGACAGGGACACCACGACTGGGCCGGGGTCGATGTTCGGGCTGGCGGTGATGACGCCGTTGACGATCTGGATGGTGTGGGTGCGTTCGTCGACGAGGGCGTCGCCCGCGGTGTTCTGGCGTACGTCCTTGGCGCGGATTCTGAGGGTGCCGGTGGCGAGGTTGCCGGCGACGTCGCGGACTGTGCCGGTGATCTGTGGCATCAGGGCGTCTCCTTTCCGAGGATGCCCTTGCGGGCCTTACCTTCACGCTCCGCCTGCAACACCCGCTCACGCTCCTCCGGGGAGGCATCGACGAGGTAGGCGTTGACGTCGTCGACGGTGTTGTTGGCGGGGTCGTACAGCTGGGACGACTCCACCTGTGTTGTGGTCGGCTCGGGTTCGGCGTCGACGATCTGGTAGCCGCCGGCGAGCTGCAGCGCGAGGTGGTGGTTGGGTTCGCGGGTGATGTGTGTGCCCTGCTGCGGGCGCACATCCTGCCCGAACACCGCACCCCCCGCAGTCGCCAACACCACCGTCAACTGACCCTCCTGCCCCATGATCGGAGGCCGGAAATACACCAACACATGATCGGTGCCCTTCATCGGTGGATCGATCCGATACAAGGAAGCAGGACCAGCGAACCCGCCGATCCCATCCCCCACCAGCACAGCAGTCGGCATCATCCACTCCTAAGCCAAAGTCGTCAGACTCAACGGTGTCGACTCTGGGGACTTGTTGCTGCCCAAGTCCACTGCCCGCACCGTGATCTGATAGGTCGTACCGGCGTTCAATCCGGTCAACTCGAATGTGGGTGTGCTCGAGGAGCCGACCTGGGTGCCGTCCCGCAGGATCTCGTACCGCAGTACCGCGATGTCGTCCGTCGACGCCGTCCACGAAACAGTCGCAGACACCTGGGTGACGTTCGACGCTGCCACGTTCGTCGGCGCCGACGGGGCGATCCCGGCAGTGTCCTCGAGATACACCTCGACCCACACCGCACCAACCGCGCCATTACCGCCATTACCAGCGCTGGGGGAGCCACTGATTGCGCCACCGCCGCCGCCGCCAGCCCCGCTAGGCCACCCGCCGTGACCACCACGACCACCATTCGCAGCCGTCGGGAAACCCAACGCCTGACCACCGCCGCCACCGGACGAGCCCATGCCGATCTGCCCGGCCTGCACCATTTCTATCGAAATGCTGGCGCCGTTCTCACCGTTCGTAGCACGCGCACCACCACGACCACCAGCCTGATACGAGCCGTCCGAACCGGGAGATGCCGCCGCCCACTCCTCGGCGTTGATGTTGCCGCCGCCCAGCCCTCCACGCATACGGAACGTGATGTTCCCCGTCCCGTACGCTGTCGATCCAGCGCCACCAGCGGACACCAGCGTCCCGAACGACGACCCCTGCCCCGCTGCGCCGTTCGTGTCCACCGTCGTGGCGCCCGCGCCGCCAACGCCCACAGTCACAGTCACCACGTCCGGAACATTCGCGGCATCGAACTCCCCCCGCGACCAGCCGCCCGAAAATCCACCCTGCCCGGGCGAGTAGTTGTCGGACGGGTAGGTGGTCTTTCCGCCTCCGGACGAACCTGCGAGCACGTTCACCACGATCTTCTTCGCGCCCGGCGGCTTCTCCCACACCCCCGACTCGGAGAATGTGTAGAGCTGCGTGAGAACATTGTCGCCGTACACGATCTGATCGATCCGGTTGTCCAGGCGCACCACCTCACGGTTCACGAACCCGCGAGGAGCGAGCTCGCCGGCGACGGCGGACTGTGCGCCTTCCCACGGGCCGATGTTGCGGGCACGGATGATGCCCTTCACCGAGTCCTCGGTGTAGTCCTGCGACTCCTTGACCGTGCCGATACGGAACGCCCCCGACGGGGCGCCACCAACTGGGTAGCTCACTTGTCAGCCTCCTCGTGCTGGAACTCCCACAGCACCACCAGGCGATGCAGCAGCGACAGCACTAGCGCAATCACCGTCGCAGCCCGGACCTCGTTACGCCACGCATAGTCACCCAGCCACCACACCGAGATCAGCTGCAACCCGATCAAACCCAGAGCGACCGCCGTGAACATCAGAGTCTTGCCAGCCTCAGTCGACCGCCACGGCGACCGCCACCCGTACAAACCGACGAACAGCCACGCCAGCACCGTCATGGTCGTCAGCAGGATCCGCGCCTCTTCCTGCGGATCGAACAACACCACCACCGCCGCGCACAGCAGAGCGGCCACCGCCAGCACCGCGCGCCTCATGCGTGCCGCCTACGCATTGCCGCCCTCGCGGACTCCCCGAAATGGTTCCGTCGGCGCGCCGCCTCCACCCGGGCTATCACCTCGTCCACTCTCTTCTCCCGCTCCGACTCGCGCTCGAGTGCCTGATGGGTCTCTTCGAGCCGCTTCTTCTCGTGTGCCGCCCTACTCCACATCCACCGCATCACCGATCACCCACCCTCGACAGGTTCGCCGGCGCGCTGGATCTTCTCCAAGGCCTCTGCGGATGTCTCGGCGGCAGGAAGTAGCCGGTCGAGCTGGGTGTCGCGCTTGTCGAGCAGTTCCTCGAGTTTGTCGATTCGCTGCTGCATGATCGCGACGATCATGTTGTGCATCGCGCGCGGTATCAGCCTGCCCACCATCACGAGCAGAACCGCGAGGGACAGCAGACCGGATGCCCCCAGGTTGGAGATGGCGACGCCGGCGAACTCCTCCACGGTTACCGACCGGCTGGGGGAACGACGAACGGGTCGGGTGCGGCTGGCGGCGCGGGCTCCGAAACCCGAGGTCCCTGCCGCATCGATGAGAGTAGACGGGTGTCGTGACGCGCCGCATTGTTCACTATGGTCATCTCGGACTGGCGGGTAGAAACTTCGGCGCGCACCGCAGCGCGGACGTACTCGAACAGCGGCCCCAACTCCGTGAGCGTCTTCTGCGCCTTTGCGACCGGATCAGCCGGACCGTTCGGCACCAGCCACACCAGGATCGCGCCCGCGGTGACAGCGACAATTGTCAGCGCCGAGGCGACGTTCTCCGGGATCACCCCGGCCAGCGTGCCGAGGACCTGAGGGATGATCGCCGCGACCGCAGTCAGGACGGCGACGGCGAACTTTCGGATCTCTGTGAACGTCATCAGAACCCCCTCGCTTCGAGCTTGTCGAGAATGCGTGCATTCTGCTTCTCCAGCGCATCGAGCCTGGCCGCCGTGTTCACCTGATTCTCGAGGGCCTGCTTCACTGCATCGACCAGGGTGCGATTACCGAGTTGCGGCCACCCGTCGAACGTGTACGGATTCGGGCCGATCAGCTGCGTCAGCACCACCGCCACCGCGTCGACGAGCGTGCGCCCGCCCAACTGTTCCCAGCCGGCGAGCTCAGGCCCGCGAAGCTGCTTCTGTACGTCCTCGGGTACGGACATATCTCCCCCTCTGATGCCGAGCATGTCGCGCAACTCCTGCATCGACATGCCCGTGAAATTGGCGTCGCACTCGCCGAACGGCGGGCAGTGCACATGGTCGCTGTACTGGTGCGCGAACCGCCCCGGGTAGTCGTAGCTGTCTCCCGGCTTGTTGTTGTAGTGCGGCACGACCAGCTTCAAATCCGCCGGTCGCTGCGGCCACAGATTCGGCGCCGGATTCGGGTTGTAGTAGCCGATCACCCGCCGCGGATCCCCGTACCAGCCCTGCAGGCGCCGGATCTCGTCGTTGACTTCCTCCGACACATTGCCCTTGATGCTGCCGGCGGCGTCCTCGACGTCGACCATCGTCGCCGTCTTCGGGTTCCCCCACAGGCCGGCTTCGGACAGCATCTGCTTGTGCAGGTCGCAGTTCGCCTGTCCGGGCCGGAAGAAGTAGTAGGGGATGACGATGTCGAGCTTGCCGCGGCCGAGCATGTCCAAGGCCCGGCGGGCGTTCTCCACACCGAGTCTGTCCTGTTTGCTGCCGCTGTTGGTGCGGAAGCTGAACACCCGGTGCGGGTAGGAGTCGTCGATCGGGACGCGTTGGTATTCGGAGACGTCGGCCCAGTAGATGCTCACTTGGTGCCTCCGGTGAGTTGGGTCCAGATGTCATCCCAGATCGCCGCGTCGTCGACCGGGGCGGCAGGTTGGACCGTGGCGGGTTCGGGGCCGTAGATGCCGAGGTAGCCGGCGTTCAGTTTCTGCGCGAACAGCGCCACCCGCGGATCGCCTTCCGGGAATCCGATCTGGTAATGCATCTCGTCGGCGCGCTGCCAGTCAGCACCCCAGAACACGGTGCCCTCGAACAGTTGCAGGCCGCGGCGGATCTTCGCGATCTGCTCCGGTGGCATCACACGACGCCCCCATGGGTACTTCACTGCGTTGAGGTCGATCGCCGTGCCGGACAGGTGGTTCGAGTTCGGGACGTCGTTCTGCGCGGACCAGCCCCACACTGGGGAGATCAGCGGTTCGACGTTCTGGTGGTACCACAGGATCCAGGCGTTGAGGATCGTTGCCGCATCACCGGAGCGGATCGGTGCGGTGTTCGTGAACGGCGCGACGTTGGCGACCACGCACTCGTCGCGGTTGCACATCCGCCACCCGTTCTCGCTGTGCGTGTAGCCGTACGCGGTGCGGAAACTCATCACAGTCTGCCTTCCCGTGCCCACTGCAGCACGACCTGTCGGATCGACTCGGTGTACGAACGGTGCACACCGTCGCTGCAGTCCACCCCCAACGCTCCGCACGCACCGACCACCACACCGACCGACACCCCGAGATCCCGGGCGACGTCGTCGACCAGGCGATAATCCGGATGATCCATGTCAGATCCCCCGCCACTTACGCAGGATCTGATCCCGCTTCTTGCCGGCCATCTCCGCAGCGACCACGCGCCGCATCTCAGCCGAATTGCCCTGCGCCTGCACCCCGAGCAGGTAACCGTTCACCGTCGACGGACTGTGCTCGGACGGATCGAACTGCTCCCCCGTCTGCACCTGCGCCTTCGACACCTGCGGCTCCTCACCGGTGATCACCCCGTGGTAGCGGAGCTGCTCGGCGACGATCTCCTGCTCGTACCGGGTGTATGAACCCATGTCCGGGATCACCACCGGCTCCGGGTCCGGGTCGTCCTTGTCGACCCACCCGACCGCGCCGTTCAGGGTGTGCTGCGGGCCGCGGACCGGACCGACCAGCTTCAGCTGCGCCGTGTCGGGATCCGGTAGTTCGAACCCCAGATCCACGAGGCGTTTCGACCACATCTTCAGGATGTCGTCGTGCGGGGTGTACGTCTGGTCGCCCATGAACGGCCACGCCACGAACACCCACTGGAACTTGTCTTCCGGATCGTTCGGGTCGCAGTTCTCCCTGGTCGGGATGCGCTTACCCACTGCTCCTCCTTGCGGCTACACGACGCCGAGGTCGTGCAGGATGCCGAAGATCTCTTGGATGGTTTCCAGGGCCTGGATGACGGGGTCCTCGGGCTCGCGCTGGCCGATAACGATCTTCCACGTCGGCGACTCGGTGCGGCTCCACGACAAGGTGAGTTCGGAGACTCGTTCGACGTAGAGCTTGCCCGCCGGCATGCCGAGCACGTTGAACGCGACCCGGTCGCCGAGGAAGAAGTGCCCGTGCCCGTTCTGGCCGATGCGCCACGGCGCACCGTCGGCGACGGTGAGGGTGGCGCGGACCTGTTCGCGCGACTTGTAGAACGCGGTGCGCATCGCGATGAGGTAGGCGAGGGTGTAGGCCCGGTCGGCGCCGTCCGCCCAGCCCTCGTGGTAGTGCGATTTGCCGAGGCGTTGGGCGCGTTGGATGTTCTTGAACTTGCCGAACGCCAGAAGCATGTCGGTGTAGAGCGGTTTGAGGATGGCGTCTGCGGCGCCGCCGACTGGCGGGATCCCGATGATGGCTGCGATGAGATCGCCGGCCATCTGGATCGCGGCCGAGATCGCCTCGTTCACCCCCGGCATCGAGTGGCCGCCGGCGACGAACCCGACCGCGGTCGCGGGTTTCCACTCCCACTCCGAGTTCTGGATCGCCGAGTGCTCGGTCTGCCGGAACACCACACCCGGCATCGACGGCAACGTGCCCTTCTTGCCGGGCTGGTAGTACTCGGGGGGAACGTTCGGATCGGGGAGCTGCTGGGTGGTTTCGGTGATGCCGTCGCCGCCGATGTTGATCAGCTCACGGATCAGGCCACCGAAGATGTCGCCCTTGAATGCGGTCCCGGTGTTCCAGCCGGACTTGTCGACCAGGTCCCACACCAGGCAGCCGTGCCGCAGGTTCGCGCCCTCCCACGGAGGTTCGTCGCCCTCGAGGTAGCGGCGCGGCTCCCAGGTGAGCTGGGCGTCGGCGAGGACCTTCTTGCCGGCCTCGTGCATGTTCTTGAACCGGGAGTGCACGATCGCGCCCACCGAGTTGTCCGGGGTGAGATCCGGTTTGACGACCTGCCACCAGGTGGACTGGTCGAAGTTGAACCACTGGGACGGGTCCAGTGGATCGTCCGGCAGAGTCCACAGTGACGATTCGAGGCGCATGAGGTTGACCAGCAGGGTCGTCTTCAAGCACCAGCGGGCCCGCCCGAACAGCACCCACACCTTCGGGAACTGCACCTCGGGCGGCAGGAACGGGTTCGCGTACCCGAGGATGTACTTCAGTTCCTCGCGGTCGTGCTTGAACGTCAGCCGGCAGACCCGCTGGCCCTGCTCGTTGGTGACGACCTTCACCGAGTCGCACCGGCCGGACCACCGGGCGCCGTCCTTGTCGACGGCGATGTGAATGTTGGTGGTGGGCCGGGCGTCGACGTCGATGCACCAGCGCGACAGGTAGTAGTCGACCGGCATCTCGATGCTGCCGGTGCCGGTCTCATCGTCGAGGAACTGGAACGAGGCGGTGTTCGCCTTGGTGATGTGGCCGCGCAGGTTCCAGTCGCCGTCGTACAGGCGGACCTTCGCGGGGAGGAGGCGTTGCTTCTCCTCCTTCTTCAGGCGACTGGTGATGTCGTCGAATACGGCGTCGAAGTCGATGGTTTCGACGGGTGCTGTCACGAACTCACCTCCTCTACTGCAATCCCCACGGGCGGGACCACGGCCGCGGCATCCGCACCTGCACCCCGACACCGGCGGGGGCCTCGGTCACCGACACCGGAATGGTGGTCGGCGGGGTGTACGGCGGGATCGGATAGGCGAACCGGACGCCACCCATCCGCAGGTAGACCGCGGTGTCGATGTTCGATTCGACCTGGGTGGTGTCCGGGTCGGTGTCGACCCGAAGGTGCTCACCGGCGATCAGCGCCGGCATCTGAATGATCCGGTTGGCGTCGATGACGGCGCGTTCTTCCCGGTCGTCACCGAAGCTGAAGTCCGGCAGCGAGTAGATCGCCCCGGGGTAGGCCTGCAGCACCCACTTCAGCCAGATCTCCTGGTTGGTTGGGTTGTAGACGGTCACCGAACCGGAAGCTGTCCCGCCGCCGGTGGTGTCCGTCGTCGACACCCACTGCGTCGTCTCGTCCGGTTCGTACCAGTACGGGTCGCCGGCAACGCAGGTCATCATGACCTGCGCGTACAGCTCCCCATGCGGGTCGAACTCCAGATCGATCTTCGGCTGCTCGAACAGGCTCAGGGACAGGTACCGGCGAGACGATTCGGTCTCGATCCACAACTTCGACTCGTGGTCGTAGTCCCATCCCTTCGCCCATTCGCTGTCGAGCAGCTCCCACTCCGAGCCGGTCTCCCCGACGATGTCCACGCCGAACACCGGGATGCGGTGCTTGATGCGTTTGCCGCCGTACGACGATCCCTTCTGGAACGCATGCGAGTTGCGGATCGTCTCGACCGGGACGTCGTACAGGTCTTCGACCTTCGTGGACAGCTCCACGCCCCGATCCCCTTGGCCGGGACCGGAGATGGTGAACCACTCCCCACGGAACGTCTCGACCTGTACGAGCGCCTCCGTTCTCTTGCGCGGCATTCTCACCTCCTGCGGAATGCGACAGCGGCCTGCTGTTTGACGACCCGGTCACGCCGGAACGCTTCCTGCAGGTCGTAGCCGTGGAATGTGGAGTTGTGCTGGATCGGCGGATTGTCGACGAGCTGCTGCAGCTGCGCCGCAACCGAATCGAGCTGCGCCACCGCCGCACCGGTGCCGGTGCCGGCCCGCAGTGCCGCCATGTCCCGCTCGTAATCGCGGCGCTGCTTCCCGGTCAGCACCCACTCCTCCTCCCCCGACAGGTTCAGCGCGGCCATGCCGTGCGGCAGCGGGCCACCCGAATCGCGGAGCACCGCGGGCACCTTCAGGCTGTCGATCAGCTTTTCCAGCCACCCCGGCGTACCGGGAGTGACTGGGCCCTGCTTGGCGATCTCCTCGTCCGAGAAGCGCGGCGCAACCTGCAGTTGCTCCCGGTTCTTCTCGGCGTAGTTGACGCCCTGCACGATCGCCTGCGACAACGCCCCTTCGCCCTTGAATCCGAGCACCCCGAACGCCGATTCGACCTGGCCCTGCACCGCCGCCTTCGCGACGTTGCCGAGCAGATCGGAGATCCCCGACGCCGAGATGCTGCTCTTCTCCGACCCGCCGCCCTCCTTGGAGGTGTTCTGCGCATCAGTGAAGGCGTTCTTCGCCTTCTGCAGTGCATCGTCCGCGGCGTCCCGATCCCGCTGCGTCGACTTCGGATCCGCGTAGACCTCGTTGCGGCGTTCGTTCGCTTCCGCGATGGACCGCTCGAGCTCCCGCATCCGGATCTCGTCGTCCGAGCGGCTGGTGGTCAACTCCGGCGCCTGCGGTGCCGGCCCGGTGCCGCCCGTCTCGGCCGCGTACTTCTCGGCCTCGAGATCCTTGACCTTCTGCTCGGCCTTGGCGACCTTCAGGTCGGCCTGCTGCCGGTCGGCCTCGGTCTTCTTCGGATCCGCATACACCCGGTCGCGGTCCTCCTTGGCCTGGGTGACCGACACCTGCGACGACTGCAGACCCAGCTCGTCCGAATCCGACCAGGTGATGCTGCGTTCGAGGCGCATCGCACCGCCGCCTGGCGGATTGAATGCCGCCGCCGGCAGGTGGTAGTGGTTCTCGAATTGCGGATCGTCTGCCCCAGCTGCCCCGGCGCCCCAGCGGACACCGTTGCCACCGGACTCGAACGGGGTGCCGTCCAACGTGCCGGCCATGTGCGAGTACATGCCGCCGCCGCCGTTGTGCACACCGATGTTCAGATCCGGTGTGCCGCCGAGCCCGGGCTGGAATCCGAGTGCCGCGAAGTTCGATTCCGTGGTGAACCACCGCGTGTACGGATCCAAGCCCTTGAGCAGGGCGTAGGCGGCGGAGACGAACCCGGAGCAGTCCCACGACGGGTTGCCGACCCCGCCGTACTGGTACTCCTTGCCGGACTCGCCACGCAGGAACGTCGTCGCCCGATCGGCGGCGATGCGCCCACCGGTCTCGAAGCCGGGCAGCTTCGGGAACGTGCCGGCGTTGATCATCGCCAGTTCGCGGTCGTACCGATCCGACGAGCGGGAGTTGATCACCCATTCGGAGCCGTCGACCATCGCGATGGGGGTGCCGTCCGGCATCACCGCATAGATACCGTCGGTGCGTTCCGTGCCCGGACCCGACGACGGCAACTTGCCGCCCGTGGCCCGGCCCGGAAGCTGCTGCGGCATCGGACCGGCCACCGTGGGAGAGCCGAAGTACGCGGCACGCGCATCCGGATCCCACTGCGCCGTCACCCGGATCGTCGCCTGCCGATCCCGGGCCGCCTTGTCGATCTCCGCCGACACCACCTGTGCGTTCGCCAGTGCGTTCTGGATCGCCAGCAGCACTTGCGGGTTCGCCTTCGTGGCGTCGATCTTCGCCAGCTCCGCCAGCGTGACGTCCCGGCCGGCGAGGAAGTCGTTGATGACCGCCCCGACTGCGGGATCGACCTGGGTGGTGTCGATGTTCCGCAGATCGGCCAGCACCTGCTCGTTCTTCACGACGAACCCGGTGGTGTCGGCGTTGATCGTCGGGGTTGCCGACTGGGCACCGGCCTCGACGGTCTTGTTGATGACCTCCTGCAGTGCAGTCAACGCCAGCTGGTTCGGGGCGGTGATCTGGACGTTCTTCGTGCCCGGAACCTGCTCGATGGTGAACCCGAGCTGCTGCAGATTCGCCTTCGCGGCCGCGTCGTCGACCTGGACCTCGACCGACAGGTCGTTCGAGTTCTGGAAGGCGAGCGCGACGTTGTTCAGTTCCTGCAGCGCCTGATCGGCGCCCTCGATCTTGACCTGCGCCAGGATGATCTCCGGGTTCAGACCGAGTTGCTCCGCGGCGGCCCGGATCTGATCGACCGACAGTCCGGCCGCGGTCGCGAGTTGCTGGAACTGCTGCTCGTTCTGCGCCCAGATCGGCCCCATGTCCGCGCCGGCCGCGGCCGCATCGGCGGTCGCATCCCGGATGTCCTTGAGGGTGTCGTACAGTCTGCCGCCGTTGGCGCTGGCGGTGTTGACCGACCCGTCGGCGTTGATCAGTGCCGCACCGAACCCAGCCGTGGCATCCCACGCGGCCGTGGTCTCGTCCGCGGTCTCCCGGACCCGCTCGTTGTACGCGGCAATCGCATCCGACAGCGGCACCGGCACACCGGCCAGGACATCGAGGGTCCGCTTCAGCGCCGAGGCCTTGTCGTCGGCCGACGCCGAAGCATCCGCCAACGTCCGCGTCGCATCCGCAAGATCCAGGAAGCCCGGCTCGAGGGTCTTCGCCGAGCGCTGCGCCTCGAGGAACTCCTCGCGCATCTCCCGGATCTTCGCGATGGCGTCCTCGCCGCCGTTTCCGGTGTTGCGCAGGCTGGCTTCGAGTTCGGCGAACTCGGCCGGCGAACCGGCGATCGAGGCGGTGAGTTCCTCGTTGGTGATGTTGAGTTCCTTGAGGGACTCCGCAGCACGCTCCGCGGCCTCACCGATCCGCTGTGCCTCGTCGACGGCGGCGTTCGCGCCGTTGCGGGGCGGGTTGAGGATCGCTGTCCAGATCTCGTCCATCATGGACGGGGTGGCATCAGCGACCTCGGTCAGGCCCTGCATGAACTCGTCGACCGCGACCTTCTGCGCAGAGAGCACAGTGTCGTTGATCGAGCCCTGAGATTCCTGGAAGGCCTTACCGACATCCCGCTGGGCGGCCGACAGATCACGGGCAGAACTCTGCACCGCGTCCTGGAAGTCGTTCACCGCCCCGAGGGACTGCACCAGCGTGTACACGGCGGCGGCCGCCGCGGCGATTCCCACCACCCACGGCCCACCGAGCATCGACACCACACCACCGGCGGCCGAACGCAGACCGGTCGACGCGGCCGCAGCCACACCGGCGGTACGGCCGAACGTGGTGGCGCCGGCAGCGGCGTTCATGAACGCACCCTGCATGCGGGCCACCACCGGCACATGCGTGCCGAGCTGCCCGACCACCGACCCGAACCGGCCCATCTGCACCGCGCCCATACCGGCCACGGTCACGATGCGGTTCGTGGCGGTCGCGACACCCACCGCGGCCGTGCCGTACGCCCGCAGCGCCGACACCGCGGTGGTGGCCGCACCACCGAGGGCGGCGCCGAGACCGGTGGTGCGCAGCGCCACCAGTGCCACCGTTGCGGCCTGCACCACCGGCGGAAGATCGGTGAACGCACCGACCGCAGTACCCACCGCAGACCCGGCGGCCGACAGTCCCGACACGACAGCCGGGGTGAAGTCGGTAATAAAATCGGCGCCCTTGGAGATCAGCGATTCGAGTGGCCCGTCGACCACGTCGTAGATCGCGATCGCGAGACCTTCCGCGGAGTTCTGCACGGCGGACATGGCGCCGGGAAGGCCCTGTGTCTTCGCGGCGGCGACCTCGGCCGCGGACCCTTGCCGGCCGATTGCCTCGGCAACTCGGTCGAACCCGGGCGCGCCCTGCTGCGCTGCGACCATGGCCTGCCGGATCGCATCCGATCCGAACAGGGTGTTCGTCGCCGCCTGGAACTGCTCCTGGGACATGTTCTGCGACGCCGTGGCCAGCTGCTCGAACAGCGACCGCATGCCGACGAACTGCTTGTTCTGGTCGTAGACGGTAAGCCCAAGCTCCTCGATCGCCTTCTGCGCTGGCTTCCCCTGATCAGTGAGAGCCAGGAGGGAGGACTTCATCAGCGTGCCGGCATCGGATCCGGTGATTCCGGCGTTGGCGAACATCGCCAGTGTGGTGACGGTGTCCTCCATCGAGATCCCGAAACCGTTGGCGACGGTGCCGGCCTGCTGCAGCCCCATGGCGATGTCGGTGATCTCCGCCGACGAGGCGTTCGCGCCGTTGGCGAGGACATCGGCGGCCCTGCCGGCGTAGTCCGCATCCAAACCGAACGCCTGCAGCGCCTGCGACTGGATCGTCGCGGCCTCGGCCGCCCCGATCTGTGCCGCCGCTGCAAGCTCGAGGGTGCCGCGGGCCGCGGCCATGGACTGCTCGACCGAGAACCCACCCTTGGCGAGTTCGGTCATCGCCGCCGCGGCGTCCGTCGCCGAGGTGTCCGCCAGGGTGGCGTCGTTACCGAGCCCCATCGCGGCGTCCCGGACACGCTGCAGCTGGTCGGCGGTTGCCCCCGACACAGCCTGCAGGGTGTTCAGCTCGGTGGTGAAGCTGTTGCCGATGTCGAGGACCGCCTTCGCGGCGGCCCCGGCGCCCAGCGCCACCCCGAGCGCACTGCCGATCTTCGTGGCCGCACCCACCGCGCCCCGAAGCCCGGTCTCCATCTGCGCCGGGAAATTACGCAGATCAGGAGCCACCTCGATGTCAATCCGGCCTCCGGCCACCGGTCACCTCCTCGAGGTCTCAGGCGCCCTGCTGTCGGGCGGTCAGCAGCCGCGCGAACTCGCGGCTCGATGTGATCTTTCGGTCCCCGGTCACCGGTTCCCGATCGACGATTGCTTCCTCGTACTGCTTGCGGCGGATCTCGGCGAACTGCTTCGGCCGCAACGCCACCGGCGCCAGGATCGGATGCTGCGGCGGTTTGATGCCGCGGGCCTTGCGCATCGCCTGCGCTCGTTTGACCTCCGGGTCCTCCGGGTCGGTGATCCAGCTGCGGTACTCGCTGTTGAGCCAGAAGTCGTCCCGGTCCAGCAGCATCGCGAGATTCTCCGAATCCCGGGCGGCCTGGGCGTCACGCTCGGCCGCGTCGAGGATCAGGTGGCCGCAGTCCCTCCACGGGAGGGTTCGGAGGGCTTCTCGGAGGTCGAGGCCATACCAGCGTCGACAGCCTGTGAGAGCACCGCGCCAGCCATCCTCTCGGCAGAGGGAGGCGAGAGCGGCCGCAATTCCCCCTCCGACAGCCCGGACTGCTGAATGACCTTGTTCAGGAGCCGGGCGACGATCTGCGGGGGCAGATCCACCACGGCGTCCCACAGGGCCTGGCCGGAGCCGTCGGTGATCAGATCGAGCGCGTCGATGATCTGGTTCTTCGCCATAAGGGCGTGGAAGCGGGCCGCTTCCTCACCGGTGTACGAGCAGCGCACGTCGGCGTCGACACCGCGCAGGGTGATCGGCACGGGCGCTCCGGCGTCGATGGCGAGTTCGTCGAGAATGTCGAATCGCGCCGCCGCAGGCTCCGGCACGGCGGCCGGAGCCTTGCGGCGAGCAGTGGTGGTCTTGCGGGGGGTGCCGGACATCAGGTTCTCCTACTACGGGGCGAGGGGGTTGAAGTCGGTGAGCGGGATGATCGGGGTCAGCGCCAGCAGCTCGAACTCGAACCCGTCGAGGGTTTCTCCACCGAACACCCGCGGAGGCGGGGTCGTCAGGGTGGCGCGCTCGACGTAGAAGCCGGCGTTGCCGTCGTCGTCGGACAGGCGGAAGATCGCGGCGAAGTCCTCGTCGTCGCCGGGTTCCCACTTGAAGATGCCGGAGCCGGAGCCGATCTCGGTGATGGAGCCGCCCTGCAGCGCGGTCAGCACTGTGGCCTTGCTGTAGTCGACCGCGCGGAACTTCACGCGTTCCTCGAGGGGGCCCTTGATGACCTTGTAGGGGGCCTTGCGGCGGTTCCAGACCGGCAGGGTCTTGATGTCGCGGGACGGGTTGACTTCGAAGCCGGCCTCGACGCCGCCGAATGCGTCCCAGGTGACACCGGGGGCGGTGCCCGTCGTGACGGTCGGGGCGAACGGGTCGGTGGGCAGGGCGGTGCCGGCCGGGGCGCGGAAGATGTCGCCGTCGAGCCAGGCGTATGCCTTGGTGGGGTCCGCGTAAGTGCTCACGGAATTACCTCCTGAGGTTGGCCCACGACGAAACGTGAGCAGATGGGGAGTCCCGCACCCCGGGCGTGTCCGGCGGGGGCACCCGGGGGCGGGACAGATTGGAGACGCCGGTCGGCGTCAGGCGGACAGAGCCCGCATCTTCAGCTCCACGCGGCAGGTGGCGCGGAACAGTGGGAAGTCGACGCCACGGGTGACGTCGGGGGGGAAGGTGACCGGGCCGTCGATCCACCGGCCGGACCACGCCGCGTCCCGGAATCGGACGTTGCGGGCCCTCGCCAGTAGGTCGCGGGCCTTGACGGACACGTTCCAGGCGACCTCGTCCGGGTCGGTGACGCCACCGAGGAGTTCGATCTTCGGCACCCACGTGTCGACCTGCACGATGGGCTTGTTCATCATCGGGTCCGGGCCGACGTTGCCGGTGGCGCGGAGGGTGATGAACGGGCCGGTGATCTTGTGCGGCACGTCCCGGGTGGTGATGCTGCCGGCGGGGACGAGTGCCGTCATCTCGGGGCGGCCGATCAGATAAGCCCGGGCGGCGCCGGGGGCGAACGGAATGGACACCGGTTACCCCCTCGGTTGTTTACTGCCTGATCCTTTGCAGATCAGCTTCGGAAATTGGCCACAGTGAGCTCTTGCGCCGATTGCACCGAGCGCAAGCCGGGCGGAGGTTGGCAAGCATGTGCCATCCGCCGGACTTGATCGGCTTCACATGATCGAGATGTTCAGCTTCCCCACTGCAGATCCAGCACCGATTACCGAAGTACGAGAGCCGAGCAGTCAGTTGCTCGACCGTGAACGGAACCGTGCGCGACTTGATCGTCGACTGCCGAGCCTTGACAAGTTCCAGCATTCGCGGCTCGTACATGCGGTTGTACGCCAGGATGCGGTCCCGGTTCGCCGTCCGCCACGCTTCCATCTTGTGGCGGTTGGCTGCGCGGTACTCACGGTGGCACACCTTGCACATGTAGTAGGTGCCGTTGTCCTTCACCCTGTTCGACTTCGAGTACTCGGACTTGCTTTTGATTTGCTGGCAGACCGGGCACTTCTTGCAGCCGTCCGGGATACGTTCGGGCTCTTTGAATGAACCCGTCGTGCGCAGCAGATGGCCGTGCCTACTGCAAGTCGCTGCCCTCCCACGGGACTTGGACTTGCATCCGGTGACGATGCACGAATCCTTGTGTAGTTCGCAGCGCTTTCCGCCTCGGTGGACGTCGTTGCTGCAGCCGGAAACTCGGCATTCGCCTCCGGGAGCACGTAGTGAACCGTGCCGCTTCACCCGGTCAAAGTTCATTGCGCAGTACCGGTGTCGGATCCGTCTTGGCTTGCCGCACTCGGCTACGCAGCACGTATCATTGCCCACGTCGAACCTCTCGCACAGGTTTGGCCACGCCCCTGGAGTGTTACCAGCACTCGTCGGGGTCTCGTGATCTTACTGGCGCTGGCCAGGTCCACGAGGTTGCCAACCGCTGTATCGGCCGTATTGGCGCGCGGCATCGGTGAGTGCGGCGAACGCCGGGGTATCGACCGTGCCAAATTCGACGTAGATCGCGTCGGGGTCGTTGTCGACGATGAACACGCGGTCCCCCGCCGTTTCCACCCCGATGCCGTCCCGGTAGGCGCCGGTGTAGACCGGTGCCGAGGCCCGGGCGTCACCGGCGGCCTGCTCGGCGATCTCCACCCGATCGTCGAACGAAATCGCGCGCGCTTCCCGACGCGCCCGCTCGCTGTAGACCGTGATCCGGGCCATCAGGCCGTCTTGACGTCGACCTTCGCGGATTCGGTGCGGGCCGGCTTCGACCCCTTCGAGTCCTTGGAGCGAAGGTGGTCCTGGTAGGCCTTCGAGTCCTCGGCGGCCCAGCGGGTGTTGCCGTCGGCATCGACGAACTCGACGACGCCGTCATTCTTCTTGTCAGCCATCATTCCTCCATGTCGGATACGCACCGCACGTTGGCGGCGATGTACGCGGGCCGTCTTGACCCGCGGGCTGGGCGCCGGACACGTGGCTTGCCTTCGACCTGGTAGACCACGCCGTCGGCATCACGGAACCGGTCCCGACGGTCCGGGACAACCGGGATGCCGGGGTCGAGCAGCAGCACGAACGACGACACGACGTGCCCCGGGGCGATCTCGGTGTTGCCGGCATCGACCGAGGACGAGGTGAGTTGCCGCTGTTGCAGCAACCCGGTCCACGGAATCTGCTGGGGTGGCTGCGGAATCCAGTTGCCCGTCGACGCGTCCTGCACCGGCTCCTGGTCGTGCAGCAGGACCCACTTCTCGGGAAGCCGACGCATCAGGCGATCCGGATGGTGAAGGCGCCGCCGGAACTGCCGGCGTCCGGGCGTAGCGGCGCGAGTTCCTCGTCGGTGAAGTACACCAGAGCCCCGTCGGTGTCGGCGTAGGTCGTCGACACCTCCGGGTACTGCTCCGATCGAACTCGCAGCCCCACCCGGAGCGCGTCGAGTGCACGGCAGACCGCGGTGACGACGGTGCCCCTCACCAACTGCTCATGCAGAGAGCCGTCGACGAGCCGGTCGTCGATGTTCCCGACGAGCGCCCGCAGCTTGGCGGACGCGTACGCAAGCAGCGACTCGACCTGCCCGGCCTCGGACTCGGCCAGGGTCTCCCCCAGCCGAGCCTCGACATCACTCTGTTCGGCCAGATTCGGCTGTGGTGCTGTCACGGTGCTCCTCGATCGTCGAGAGGATGTCGCTCTTACGTTTCGCATCGACCAGGTCGATGCCGTGCTGCTTCGCGTAGGCGACAAGGTCGGCGAGCTTCCACTCGTCCGACGGCTCCCCCTCGGGGAACGCCGCCGTGCCAACCGGCGGCTCGGCGACGGGAGCGCCCCACACGCCCGGGTTCGTGATCCGCGCCTGAGCCCAGTCGGGCACGTCGTGTCCGGGGCCGAAGATGTGCGTCTGCCCGTCTTCGTCGTGGACGTACACCGTCGTGACCAGTCGGGCGGACATCAGGCCAGAACCTTCGCGTGGAACGTCAGGTTCGGATTGGCGAGGACCGGCAGCGCGATCGCGGCGGCCTTCGTCCACAGCGCCACCGGATCCTTGTCGGAGTACGCGCCGGCAACGATGCCCGGCTCGTCCCCACCAGCGAGGCCGAAGTCGGACTCGAGCGACTCGGCGGTGGTGCCCCACAGGGTGCTGCCGAGCACGGTTTCCGCCCCGGCCGCACCCGGCGCAGGCGCCAGAATCACCGCCGTGTCGGGGATGACCCGGGTGGCCGTGGCACCCACCTTGACCTGAGCGTCGTTGACGTAGATCGGCGGCAGTCCGTACGCCTCGAGCACCTGCGTCAGCACGGCACGAGAGACGATCTGCGGCGACCCGGCCACCGTGGCGCCGAGGGTGCGGACCTCCGCGCTGCGCAGGATGTTGTTCAGCACCTTCAGCGAGGTGATGATCGCACCCGGGGCCTGGCCGTCGTTGTCGGTGACGTACGTCTGCTGCCACGCGAGCAGATCGGTGATCGGGGTCGCCGACGCGGACACCGACCAGAGAGTCGCCGGGGCGACGTTCGAATGCCCGGGCAGGCGACCGTAGTCGATCTCCGCGGTGAAACCGTTCTCGGAGATCGTGACCTTGCCGGTGGTGAGCGCCTGACCGCGGGCGAGTTCGATGCGGGCGGCGACGGCGCGGACCATCCGCTCGCTGTCGGTGAAGAGCCCGTCGGTGATGGCCTGGTCCGCCTTGCGCTGCCGCAGCCGGTCGTACTCACCGAGCCGGATCTTGCGCGACACCGGGGGCAGCTCACCGGACACGCGGGTGACGCCGGGCCGCGACGCGATCGAGGACTCGGCGTCGTAGGCGCGGAACGTCGCCGCCTCCGCGAGACCTTCGCCGCCGCGGGTGAACCGGTAGTCCAGGTCGTCGATCTCCACCGACGGCAGGAACTGCGACAGGGTGAACTGGTTCTGCTCGAGGTCCGCCAGTGCCCTCCGGGCGTAGCCGGTGAGCGTGACGGGCTCGACGTAGTCAGTGCTGATCAGCATGGTCCACTCCTCAGACGTAGATCAGTCGGCCGGCAGCGGACGTCTTGCCCTCGGCGGCGATGGGGAACGGGAGGTTGGCCTCGATGATGCGGCCGTGGTCGAGGATCGGGACCACGACGTTCGAGGTGCCGACCTTCTGCGCGGTGAGCGTGTGACCCACCAGCACCTGGCGACCGTCGGTGGCGTCCTTGTCGAACAGGCCGTACAGGCCAGTCGCGGTGATGCGACCGACCGGCACACCGGACGGCAAGTGGCCGTTCGGGTAGTGCGTCGCGGGCGTCAGCGTCGCGATGTTGAGCGTCCCGGTGCGGGCCGAATCGGTTCCGTGTGCGGAGCCGAGCCAGGTCTGGTTGTCCTGGCCGTACGTCTGCGTCTTGAGCTGAAAATCGGGCATGTTCACTCCCCTCCTTCGGGGCTAGTTCTTCTTGTGGCGCGCGTCGTAGGCGGCACGACCGGACTCGAGCGAGGCGATCGGTTCGTGCCCACCGCCGCCCTGGCGCGAATCGGGCTTCGGTGTGCCCGGCGCCGGCTGGGCCGCTCCGATGAGCGACTTCAGACTCTCGGCGTCGGCGAGCATCTCTTCGCGAGTGCTCCCCTGCAGACGTCCCGCTGCGGACAACGGAAGGCCGGCTTCCGCTGCGATTTCGTACCGCAACGCCCGGGTTGCGTTCTCGGCCGCGGCGCGCTGCGCTTCGGCGAGCTGCTCGGCGGCGCGCTCCTCGGCGGTCTTGTTCGCGTCTTCGAACTCCTTGACGCGAGCGGCGAGCTCTGCCGCGGCGCGTTCTGCGGCGGCACGAGCGTCGCGCTCGGCCTGCAGTGCCCGCAGTCCCGTTTCTCCGAGGGGCTGGTCGTTGGGATCGGGCTGATTCCCGGCCGCGGGATCTGCCGGCACCGGGGGAGTGGGCGGCGTCGCGCCTCCCTGGTCCTGCTGAGCCGGATCCGTGACGGTGCCGACGCCGTGGCCGGCGCCGAGGATCAGTCGAACCCAAGGGGTGTGCTTCATCGGTGTTGCTCCTCCATCGCGGGGGAATCCGGGCCGGCCTCGCGCCGGTCGGAAATATGTGGGATGGGCTACGCGAGGTAGCCGTACAGGCGCAGAAGGCGCAGCGCATCGGCGCGGTCCTCTGCGATCTCGTAGATCGCCTCCGGCATGAGCCGGGGCGCTCTGGCTTGGAAGTAACGTCCGTTGCGGACGTCGGTGTCGCGCTGGGCGTATCCGGCGCGGCGCATTGCGTCGTACGCGAGACCCCTGCGGGTGACACCCTCGGTGGTGGTGGCCAGTTCGCGGCCGTAGACCTGCGTGGTTGCCATGCCCCGATCGGCGTTGACGACCTGGTTGATGTCGGCTCCGGCGCGGATCGCCTCGGCCCCGGACCTGGTGAACAGCTTGTCCTGTTGCTCGACGGTCAGGCTGTCGAAGTAGGCCTTCGGATCAGTTGTGACGTCGTCGGCCCGGTCTTCCCGGGTCGGGATATGCCTACAATCGCAGTTAGATACAATGAGATTGTTGGCTGTATGCCAACCTTCAGAGGAAGTCAGGTTGTAGACATGCCCGCTCCACTCCACTCTGCGAAGTACGACCACGCGATCCAGCTCTACCTGGCCGGTGAGCCGGTCGAACAACTCCTTGCCACGACTGGCGTATCCCGCACGGCTTTCCACCGAGAAAGGCAGCGCCGGGGCATCCCAACGCGCACTGTCGAACTCCCCGTCGATACTATCGTTTCCGCCTACCAGGCCGGAGCCAGCGAGTACGCCCTGTCCCGCCAATACGGAGTCTCTCGCGAGATCATCCGCAAACGACTCATCGCCGCACACGTGCCCATCCGGAGCCACAAGGAAGCCGGACAGGTCCGAGCGTCGAAGTTGACGCCAGACGAACGGAAGCTCCAAGCCGCCGCCGCGAACAGAGCTGCTCGACAGCGCAAGACCCCGCACACCGACAAGCTTCGACGAGCCCTTCTCAATGAGAAGCTCGGAAGATTCGGATCTTCCGGAGAAGAACTGCTCCACTCTATGCTCGCCCAACGTGGCGTTGTCACGACCCCACAGAGGGCGATTGGGGTATACAATGTCGACCTCGCCGACATTCCCGTCGCCATGGAAGTCCTCGGGGGCGGTTGGCACTCGATGAAGTCCGTTCACGGCGAACGAACCCCATACATCCTCGATGAGGGTTGGCACCTGGTTATGATTTGGGACTACGAGGGGCGTAGCGCCCTCGGGCCGGGTGCTGCGGACTACATAATCACCTTCCTGGAGGAAATTCGCAGGAATCCACCCGCGACGTGTCAGTATCGGGTGATTACCGGTCAGGGAGAGGTCCTGGCCGCTCGAGGTCGTGAGGACAACGAGTTCCCCCTCGTACCACCGCCGCGTGGATGCCTCTGCTGATGGGCCACTTACAGTCACCCCTGCCGGGAAACAGCCCGGGTGCCTCAGGAACCCGCGGTTGTGGCCGTAGAACTTCCCGGCCAGCACGGCGCACTTGGGACACGACGGTGGGTTGAGCATCCGCACATACCCCACCCCCGGCCTGACTGTGATCGACAGCCCTGTCGCGACCCTGGCCGCGTCGGCGACCTGGGTTTGCACGCGCAGCAGCAACGCCTTCATCCCCAGACCCCAGGCATCCTCCAGCCCAAGCCCCTGGCCGATGCCGCGCTTGCTGGTGATCACCGCGCCGTACATCAGCGAATCTAGCTCGCGCCCATCCGATGCAATCCCCACCAGCCCCGCGGTGACCGGCTCCGCCGCCGCCGCGACCGGGGTGCCGAGCTCGTCGAGCACGTCCTCGACGTACCCGTCGGCGCCGGCCACGGCCTGCCGCTGCCCAGCAGCCACAGCCGCGACGAGCAACTCGACGTTCCTGTCGAACCATGAATCAAAATCCGTCGGCGGCCGCGTACCCCATATCCGGCGCGCCAGCGACAGCACCTGGGCCAGGATGCGACGCTGCTCCGAATAGTGATCAGACGCCGCGGCCGGCAGCATCGTTCACCTGATCGCCGTTCCCGGCCAATTCCCGAGTGAGACGTTCCAGCACGGGATCCTGCGCCTCCTGCTCGAAGTACTCCCGCTCACGCTGCTTCCGGGCCTCGTTCCAGCCCATCGCATCCCACGAGCCCTCGCGCGAGTAGACGGGACGACCACCATTGAGCTTCTGAATCGAGTCCGCTTCCTCAGCCTTCGTGGGGGTGGCCGCATCAGCCCACTCGACGACAACCGACTTGCCGGCTTCCGGCCACTCACCAGTGCGGAATCGCTCGTACAGCGCCATCGCCCAGCCGATCCCGACGCCCTGATCTCGGTTCTTCTCCTCGGCGTTCGCGATCAGACGCGCCTCGTCGGCACGGATCGCGCCCTCGGCGGCCGGGTTCGCAGTGTTCTGCCCGAAGTACCGGAACGGCAAACCGGTCACACTCGAGGCGAGCGCCGCGTAGTGGTTCGTGGTCTCGTGGAAGTTCTTCAGATCAGAGGGGGTGAACTGGCCGACCTTCACCTGATCCGGCTTGGCCTGGTTCGCCCAGATCGCGGTGTAGTACGACTGCCACACCGGGATCGGGTTTCCGTCCTTGTCGACAAAATCGCCCTTCGACATGCCGAGCACCCACTTCTGCGGCACCGAGTGCGTCTCCAACGCGACCTGCAAGTTGGTCAGCGACCGCGCCGCGGCGTCGGTCAGCGGGATCAGGTCCTTCATCTCCGACACGCCCGTCCACTTCCCGGACCGGCGCTGATTCACGAACAGAATCCCCGGTACACGACCGAGACCATGGACGTCGATGTCATCGACCTCCCAGCCCCGCTTACCGGCCGTGACCTGAATCGTGCGGTCTGGCAACAGCAGCGTCCCGACGCGGGAACCGTCCTCCTCCACGAACTGCCGGAACATCGCCGACATACGCCGCCGGCGCTTGTCGATCAAGCACGACACCTCGAGCGGAGACTCCACACGCACCAGCGGGTACTCCGGCTGGTCCTCGTTCGCACCGACCGTCATGAAGCAACGGCCGTAGATCATCGTCTCCTTGTTCAGGATCGGAATCTCGGCAGCGAGGTTGTTTGCGTCGAACCCCTCCTGCAAGGCCTGGTCCGCGGTCACCTCCCCCGGACGCATCAACGACTTCGGACGCTGCCGCCGCGCGATCTCGTTCACGTACATGCGTGGCCAGTTCACGACCACCTCGAACTCACGAAGCTCCGGGGGAACCGCAATACCGAGCTGCTTGAGCCGCTGCTCCCCTTCGAAATACGCATCGTGCAGCTTGTCCTGTTGACGCGTCTTCGACAGCTTCGCGTTCAACTTGCTGATCATGTCCCGCTCGTCACTGGAGAGCGTCGTGCGCAGCACGGGTGCAGTCACACCGGCCTCCTATCCGAAACAGAACATTCGTGAATCGACGTCGTCCTCCCACCCGGACTCGCGCGCATCCGCGGCGGCCTCGTGGGCGAGAATCGACGCCATCGCGGCGTCGATCTTCTGGTGGTCGGCCGGCTTACCGAGGATGTACTTCTGCCCGGGCTTGGCGACCTTGCGAGCGTTGGCGATGTGGACCGCGGTGATCGGGCAGCCGTCGTGACGGATCCGGCCGGTGGCCAGATCGGTTTCGAATCGGCGGATCGCGTCGTACATCTGCCGGACGCGGTTTGTCGCCCACTCGAACACGTGCTCCTCGCCGTGTTCGAGCGCCCAATCTCCGATCTCCGAGTACCAGTCCTGCGGATCGCAGTACATCCGCGATACCTGCCACGTGGAGAAGATCTCGTCGACCGCAGCGTGAACCTCTGCACGCGGAATCTGCCCGCCCCACTGAGCCGGATCCCAGATCGTAGGCCTCCGATCCGGCCCGTACCGCGGCGTGAACTGCAGCCCATCCCGAGTCTCGCAGCGAATCGCCGTGAAATCGTTGTTCTCACTGCCGTCGAATCCGACCGAGATCGCTGTACCACGATCAGGATTGGGCAGCCAGTCGATCTTCGGCATAGCGGTCCTCCCACAACCCATCCCGCAGCCACGAACCCTGGCCGTAGACCAACCGATTACCGAAGAACCGTTCGGCCTGTGCAGGGTCGCGCTCATTGAGCTCCATGGCCTCGGCCTCGATCGAGTCGAGGTTCACCCACGGCGAGCCCGCGTAGACGTACTTGAGGATCTTCCGGCGGTCCCGCTTGTTGCCCCAGGACAAGCCCTTCGGAGGGATCCGATAGAACTTGAAGATGTCCGGGGCCTGCGACTCGTACGTGCGCTGCGCGGTCGAGTTCTCCGACGGATCCCACGCGTTCGTGGTCTCCATCGTCCGGCCACCCATGCCGGCGGCGCCGCGGCGCTGTGTCTCCGCGACACCAACCATCTTGTTGGCCACCGTGTACATGCCGGTCTCGTCGTGCAGCACCCAGGACACCGGGTTACCCAGTCGACCGCGCGCACTCGAGGTGACCGCGTCGATCCGGTCGAAGTCATCCCCGCCGACCTCACCGGCGATACGGATGAACCCCTCACGCGGCGACATCAGATCCGACAGCGGACCGAGACGGATCATCGCGGTCAGCGGCCGGTACACGTTGCCGACCTGGTCCTCGTTGTTCGCGGTCAGCTGGATGACCGGCGACGGATGACGCATCCCCATCGGCTCGCCCGGAAGGTACTCGTACTCCCAGCCGCACCCACAACCCCAATCGGAGCAGGCGTACCCATCGCCCTTCTCGGCCCAGCCGAGGAACTGCGACGGCCCGACCGCCTCGAGGCACGCCATCGACGCCGCCCACGGTCCCTTGCCGGTCTTCTGCGGCGCCACGACCTGAGCGCGTCGGTAGACGAACGCCTGGTTGAACAACGGTTCCGGTTTTCCGTCCTCGCCTGTCCCCCACTCGACGCCCGGCCGGATCTCGTAGTACTTCGCGCCACACCAGAACTGCCAGTCCGACCACACGAAGTCCGATCCACGGCGGTAGCCGTCCGGGACTCGGCAGTGCCGCCGGACCCACGCTTCTCCGATGTCCCCGAGCGTCGGGAAATCGACGAGGAACCCGTCAGTTAGCTCCACCAGGCACCGCCCGCAGGCGCCGCTGCGGAGCGGCCGACTGCTCGACGTCCTGGGCCCTGGGCTTCTCGGCCTTCGCCGCGGCGACCTCGTCGGCAGCGATCACCCAGCCATTCTCCTTCAGCCCCGCCGGCGTCAGACCGATCTGATCAGCCAGGCGGTGCATCACGGCCGCGTCGGCGGCCGGCGCATCCGGCGCCTCGGCGCGGACCTTCCACCGGACCCACATCGCGATGGTCTCCCACCGGTGCGGCTCGATCGCCCACTGCGCCGCCTGCGGGTAGGTCCAGACCTTCCGCCACACAGCGCGTTCCCGGGTCGAGCCTTTCGGGAACGGCCACTCGGGTGTCTTGCCGGAATAGCCCTCGCTGGGCAGAGTCGTGAACTGCAGGCCGCGTCGGTCCGAGCGGCCGGACTTCGGATCGGCCTGGGGGCCGGACCGGTTGCGTGCACCTCCACGTGCCATGTCGATCACTCCTTCGGTGGCATCGCGCCACGTCGGACGTGCCGTCGGCATCGCGCCGGCGGCGGGGGGGCTTCCGGAATGTCTGAACCCTCCGCGCGGATTTCTCACCTCTCCCGCGGTCGGGGAGGGAGGGTCCTTCGGGGGGTTGGCCCCCACCCCTCAGGCGATCAGGAGCAGCTGGTCGCCGCATCCCGTGTCGCGTTTGAGCGCGTTGCATAGGAAGTGGGCGCACCTGCAGTTGATCGGCTCGTGTGTGCCGCCGCGGGCCAGTGGGATCACGTGGTCGATGGTTGCGGCCTTGGGGTGTGGTGCCTTGGCCTTGCGGTTCACCTTCTGGCCGCAGATGTGGCAGCGCCATCCGTCTCGTTCGAACACCTGCCGGCGGTTGACGTTGGAGACGTAGGCGGCTCGCTTGCGGGTTCGTCTGCGGTGCTCGTATTCCCGCTTGTCTGCTCGCCGTCGAGTGGCTGAGCATGCTGCGGAGCAGACGGTGGTGGTGGTCTTCGATGCGAATGTCGTGCCGCATTCGGTGCAGTCGGTGATGAAGACCCGGCAGGAGATGGGTTTCGCCCTGCAGTCTCTGCACTTGGTTGAGGCAGGCGATCGTACGGCCGCTGTCGCATCGCACAGGTCGCAGTCGATGATCCACACGCGGCTACTCGGTGCTGGCTTCTCGGCTCTGCCTGTGCGGTCGTACCTGGCTAGGTTCACGCATCGGTAGCTGCAGTACCTGGCTTCTGTCTTCCGTGTTCGGAAGGTGGTTCCGCAGTGGGTGCAGGTCTTGTTGTGGTGTGTGCCGTGGAGTGTTCCGTCTGCTCTGCGGGTCAAGTGTTCTCCCAGGTATGCGAGAACCCCGACGCCTGGGAGCGTCGGGGTTCTCTGGCCGCCGATGATCAGTCGGCGGTTGTCTTCATCGTGTTCGTCCGGCGGTGGCCCGGTTGCAGGGGACGCACTCGGGTCCGCGGTAGCGGGTGCGGTCGTGGTCGTCGTGTCCGAGGTCCCAGGGTTGTCCGGGCTGGATGGGTCGGCCGCAGCGGGCGCAGCTGACGGTGCCGGCTTCGACGATGGGCCGCCAGTGTTGGCGGAGGTTGCGGTGGGCTTGGCCGTAGCCGCGGGCGGTGCTGCTGCCTCGTTGTTGTTCGTGTTGGCGGGTGTGTGTGGGGCACATGGGTGCTGGCTGCACTTGTGGGCAGCCGGGGTGTGAGCAGACGCGGTTACGTGCGCGTGCCATTGGCTTTGCGTTGTTGGTTGTAGATGTCCAGCACGCGGTCGAGTTCTGCGGTGAGGACGTCGAGTGTGTCGGTGTCTGCGTCGAAGCGTGCGCGTCGGATGCGTGAGCGTAGGTCGATGAGGCGGTTGCGGAGTTCTGGTGTGGTCATCGTGTGATTCCGATGCGGCAGATGATCCAGTAGAGCCAGGGTTTGAGTGCCATCAGTGGGCCTGGAGGAGTGAGTGCCTGGCTGCTTGCGCGCGGCCGGGGTCGGCTGCTGCGATTTTGATGATGTCGAGGAGGGTTTGTGTGGTGTCGATGGCGAGCCACAGTGCTGCACGGATCATGCGGGTTCCTCCTCGGTGGAAGTGTGTGCGCGTTGTTGAGTCAGACGCGCCCCTGCTTGCCAGCTATCCGTACCGCATTGGCAGTCGGAAATCCCTATGGGGGATTTGTCGCCAGCCTCCCAGCTCCAACCGACGGGAGCCCGGAGTGAGTGCTGCTCGGCTATGCCTGTTTCCAGGGTGACGGTTTGATCCACCGACAGACGAGCATCCACCCAAGTTGGGGTCGGGCAGCGCGTGGCTTGGCGCTCACTGATGGACGGCAGTGGCGGTTGACCCGACGGCGGCTGTTGTGTGGATCTTCCCCATACAACGCCGAAAGGCGAGGGACGACCTCTCAGGGTCTACCTCGCCTCCGGCGTCATCGTACCATACTGGGTGATGCAGCGGACTTATGCCACGACACCTGCGCTTTCCTTCACGACAGCCAGTGCCTCCCTCAGGGAGTAGTAGTGCTCCTCGCCTTCGATGGGTGTAATGCGCTTACGCCTGATCCACGAGTCGAGCGTCTGTCGCTTGATGGTGATTCCAAGGCGGATGTTGAGCGCCTCCCGTAGTTCTGCTTTGGTGAGCGCTACGTCTTCCAGTGTGTGCCCGTCGTCGCTTGTAGTGCGCTTGGTCGCAGGGCGGTCGGTGGCTCTGCGGGCGTGGTGGATGGCTGCCCTGATGGCGGGGAGTGCTTCTTCGCTGCCGGGTGAGAGGGCGAGTGCGATGATCCAGCGTTTGAGCCAGCGGGTGAGGCTGAGGGTGTCGTTGCTGCTGTCGTAGCTCATGGTGCGGTGTTCGCAGGTGTGGCGTACCCATGAGGCGAGTTCGTTGTGGAGCTGGTCGGCGGCTTCACTGGCGTTGACGTTGAAAGGTAAAGGTTGCGCGGTTTTGCCGCGGCTGATGCGTGGTCCGTTGCCGAGGCGGTCTTGTTTGGCGATGGTGATGGTGAGGTCGTCGATGAGGGCGGGGATGGTGTCGAGGAGTTCGGTGAGTTCGGCCTGCTGCTCGCGTGGCAGGTAGAAGGTTTCGCTCATCGGTTCCTCCGCCGGTTGGTTCGGGTGGGGTTGTTTGCCCACATGGGCGGTTGGGTTGACGGGCGTGGCAGAGCGCACTGCTGCGGGGAATCCGGCAGGTCCTCGGAGATCAATGAGGGTGTACGTCCACCGCGTATGGCGTGGGTACGGGCCGCGGTGGACTCGTCGGTCTCTTCGATGTGGATGACCGTCTCAAGTCCGCGGTGCTCCACTCGCGCGATGCCCTCGTACCGGAACCCGTTGGTGCTGACGAAGGAGACTCTGTCGCCGTCGGTGATGTCCGGTCCCAGCAGGCACGGCGCTGGATCGGACGTGTTCTCAATGTTCCATTCCGCCCAGTTGCGCAGGTTGGCCGCTCTCAGGGCTTGCTCGATCACGCCTAGCGAGGGGCCCGGAAGGATGTAGGGGTAGGGGCGCGGGAATTGGACTTCGGGCGGAAACTCAGGATCGAGGAGGTAGCCGCCATTGGAACCGAGCTGCATCGCCGCGCTGAGTGTCGCGTTGATCGATGGGAGCCGTCCTTCTGGGTACAGAGCCTGGGTTTCTGTGTCGGCGCGCATCCATGCCAATTGGAGGGGGTCGGCCATGGGGCCGATGAAGTCGGATCCGGGGCAGTAGACCGTGGAATCGTCTTCGCTGTATCGGTAGTCGGGGTCCATCTCGCCGCGGTGGCGCATCTGTTCGATGCGTTCGGTGATCGCGAGTCCGTGCCAGGTGCGGTAGCAGTGTGGGCACCAGACTTGGTTGACGTTGTGGTCGTAGCCGCTGCGCCGGTCGTAGTTCGCGAGCTGTTCGTCGACGAGTTCGTCGATGCGGTCGACGATGTCGGTCACGGGTGCTCCTTCCATGCGCGGTCGTAGTCCTCGGCCATGTACCAGAGAGGGCAGCCGGGTGCTGGTGGGTGGATTGGGATGCCGAAGGTCTGGGTGATGACCATGCCTTCGCCGGGGACCATGTTGAAGTGGGCGGACAGTGCGCGTGGGCCGCTGGTGGGGTCGATGTGGTCTGCGAGGTGGCGGAGTTTCCAGGCTGCGGTGCGGCGGATATTCATGGTCGGTCCTCGGGGGCGTACAGGACCATTGCGGGAAGGCTGATGTACTGGTAGTCGAAGTCGATTTCCTCGGTACCGGCGTAGTGCACTTCGATGTATGGGCGGCCGTCAACTTGGCCTCGGTGAATCACTGAGATTTGGCCGTGGGCGCCCCGGATTACTGCTCCGTCGGGAAGCTTGTCGAGTTCTTCGATGGTGGTGACGGTGCGGGGTTTGCGGTAGCCGGCGGCGAGGATTGCGTCAGCGATTGCTCGCTGTTTGTCGCCGGAGGTGTTCGTGTGTATGCGGGGCGCTCTGATGATGTTGGTGAGTTCTTCGCGGTCGGTCACTGGTCCTCCCGTTCGCTCGTGTCGGCCCACCAGCCGCCGGTTTCGTCGCTGGGGTACCCGTAGCAGGGGTAGGCCCGTTTCGTCAGTGAGAGACCGACTGAATCGGGTGTTTGGCATGTTCCTCCGCGCCGGTGGGCGTCGAACGCGGTGATTCCGGTGAAGGTGGTGTGACAGGCCGTGCAGTGACCGGTGTTCATCCCGGACCAGACTGCGCCGCACTTGGTGCACTTCGGGTTCACTGGTCCTCCTGTGGTCGGTGCCCGGTGATGAGTGCGATGAGGTCGGCGACGGTTCCGGTGACCCACTGGTCGAGGGGGTTGGTGGTGCCGTGGCGTTTGTGGACGACGAGGCCGCAGAGGGCATCATCGTTTCCGGCCTCGATGGCTGCCTCCCGGGTCCAGCCGGGCAGATCGACCCTCTGACCCCTCCCGGGCGATTTCAGCTCCAGGACGAGACGCTGGCCCCTGATTCGGACGCCTGCGATGTCGCCGCGGTCTTTGGCGCCGTTGCGGGCGCGTCGTTCGATGCGGTCGTCGTCGAGGTGATGTGCGAGGGCTTGGGCGATGAGGGTTTCGAACGCGGTGCCGGCCTTGCGGGCGGATGCGCGATTGCGGGCCATCAGGCTGCTCCCAGGCTGTGGATAACCGTGTGGGTGTTGGATCCGAGGCACCGCGAAGCGAGTGCCGGTCCGCCGTGTTCGCGCCGAATTGAGGGAAATTTCTGTACGCGCGCGCACGCGTTGCTCAGGTGAGATGAGTTCTCTAGGTAACCAATCATCTTCGTAAGTACCGTCCGTCCGTTACGTGCATATGCTCGATGCATTGCTTGGCGCATATGCGGGATGCATATGCTCGATGCATTGCTTGGATCGGTCACTTCGGTCCCCACCTGGCGGACGCTGCCTTCTGCGCTCGCTCACGTCGCTTCTTCGCGGCATCGTCGCTGAGCTGGTATTCGTCCCATCCGTTGATGAGCCAGCCGCCCCTATCCTCATGCCACAACCCGACCTTGACCAGGCGGTCCGCGTCCGTCTTGCGGGCGTGAATGAAGGGCAGGGCGGACCTGGAAATGAACCCATCGGTGCCGTGTTTTCCGCAGTAAGCCATCGCCATCACGTGCGCGAACGCGGACTGGAACGCCTTGTCTTCGATCAGTTCGAGCATCTTCGGGTGGTCCGCGATGGTGGTATCAAGCCGGATCCAGGGCAGCCCCATCGGTCACCTCCGATGGGTTTTCTTGGCCGATCGAGTGCGTTCCGTAGGCCTCTTCGTGGCCCATCCAGCCCTGCATATAGAAGGCTATCCCGGCGCGGCAGAGATTCGGATAGTCCGATTCACAATCACCGAAGCAGAGGCATTCGGCGAGGTAGCGACCGTATTTCGCCCGATACTCGGCGTTCGCACTGTTCCAGACCCGCTCGATTGCATCCTCATCGAGCATGTGCTCGGAGCATATGCTCGGAGCATTGCTACGAGCATGCTGATTAGCATGCGTCCGAGCATCTGCTGGTGCATCGAGGATCCGGGCGGCCCGATCCTGTAGTTGGCCGACGCGTTTCCAGCAGCATCCGCAGAAGTAGTTCCATCGGCTGTCGACGTCGCGGGCCTCTTGGGCGACGTGCGCCATCTCTACGATGACGTCGGCGGGGAGGCCGGCGGCATAGACAGCTTCGATAGTGGAACGCCAGCCCACCGGCCGGTATCGGCTCCACACTTCGTCGAACGCTCGACACACGTCGTCGACTGCGCGCCGGTCAGCGCTGAGCTCGTCCGCTGCCTGGCGCATCGCGCTGGCCCATTGTGCTGATCTGGCCTCGATGTCGTCGACAGTGGGTGCGTCCGGCATGGTGGCTGATTTGCCGTTGTTGCAGTCCGAGCATGACGTCACGAGGTTGGACGGATCGTCGCTGCCGCCGAGGACCTGCGGGATGACGTGGTCCACGGTCAGCTTCACGCCAGGCGCGGTGGCCCCGCAGTAGCGGCAGGAGTGGTTGTCGCGCCGCAGGATCTCGTACCTGAGTCGTTTCGAGACGGCCATCAGGTGGTCTCCTTTTCGTCGTTGACGGGTGCCCATTCGCCGCGGCATTCGAGGGTGGGGCAGCGCACCATGCCGGCCGGGGGCCGCTGCCCGCAGGTGGGGCAGCGGCGCTCGGGGGCGTGGTGTGGGTGTTCGGCGGCTTTGCTGGCGGCCGCTGGCTCCACATGGTCGGTGATGTATTCGGTCACCGGTCACCTCGCAGGATGGCGAGTTCTTCACCGGTGAGGCCGGCCATGAGCTTCTGGCCGCCGCGTTCGGCGAGGTGCGCGATGTCGTGGCGGATTTGGTCGGGGAGGATCTCGCGGTTGTCGAGTGCCCACCGGCCGATGCGGATGGCAGCGTTGGCGTCGGTGACTCTCATCGGTCACCGTCCGATGTCTTGTGCTCGTTCACGGCCGCGTTGAACTCGAGAACGGCGGCGAGGTGATCGAATCCGCATGGCCTTGAGGCGACCTTCACCTGTCCGCAATTGCGGCACTTCGAAAGCGCGACTGTCGCGCCCCTATCCGATCCTTTTAGCCAGAGTGGGAGCTTCACTGGTCACCATCCGGCAGGTGTGTGAGGGAGGTGTGGACGGCTTCGGCCCATTCGCATGTCCCGCGCCAGGTGTCGGCGAGGTCGAGGCCCTGCCCGAGTAGGCGCAGGCAGCGGGTGAGATCGGCCTTCACGCGGGCGTTCTCCTTGAGGGCGTCGTCCAGCTCACGTTTGAGGGTGGCGTTCTCGTCGGCGTGCGCGAGCGCCTGGCGTTCCTTCACCTCGAGGAGGTCGCGGGCCTTGTCGCGCTGTGTCTCGGCGGCGACGAGGCGTTCGGCGAGGTCTGCGTTGCGGTGTTCGAGGCGGTCGTTCTCGCGCTGCAGGTCGTCGATTTGCTTCACCTCGGCGGCGATGGTGGTTTCGAGCTGCTCGATGCGACCCGGATCGCTGGGCAGGTTGAATGCGGCGCTCATGGCTGCACCTCGATGTAGGTGCGGGTGCCGAAGTAGTCGACTTCACTCGGCGCGAGGCGTTCCAGGGCGTCGTTGAACACATCGCAAATGAACTGCGCCTTCTCCGCATCGGCTTCGTCGTAGAACACTCCGATTTCACTGAGCCCGCCGGTGTCCCACCTGATTGCGAGGATGGGCTGTGAGCCGTCACCGGTGGTCGATCCTGCGGGCCACCAGACGCAGAGACGTCCACCATCGTGCTTCTTGCACCAGGCGAGCACTTGGGCTCGCAGTTCTTCGCGGTCGCTCATCGCGTTCCCTCGATTCGGCGTTCGATGTCGTCGATGCAGTCCGTGACCCACACGAGCAGCAGCCACGAGGCGGTGGCCCACCCGGCCGCCGACAGTGCGGCGGCCGAGCAGACGGTGAGGGCGGTCCTCATTCGGCACCGCCGGCGGCTGGGCGGGCCTGCTCGGTCTGCAACCACTCGATGAACTCCTGAGCGCGCGCGGCGTCGAGGTCCTTCTCGCTCTTGAGCTGGTCCCCGAACTGGGACTGCAGGTACTCGAGCCGCTCCGCGACCGTTGTGTACTTCCAGTTGGCGAGCAGCTTGCGCATGGTCTTGAGCTGCTCGTCGGAGATCGGTTCGGCGATCAGTTTCGGCTGCGACTCCTCCTGCGGATCAGGCTCGGGCTTGTTGCCCTCCTGCGGTTTGGCCGCGTTGGTGATCTCCTCAGCCGACACCGTGGCCGGCGGGAACTCCTCGTCCTTGGTGACTTCACCGTTGCGGATCGACTTGAGGGACACACCGAGTGCTGTGATGTCGTGCTCGTTCCAGTCCTTCGAGGGTCGACCGATCTTCGCCTCGAGCTGCCGGCGTGAGATGCCGATGGCTTCGAATGCGGCGATGCCGTTGGCGATGCGCTGCGGCAGCGGCACTCCCCCACCCTTGGCGAGGGTCTCGTTGCACCGGTCCTGGGCCTCGTCGACGAACCAACCGGGCAGGACAGCGAAGATCGCTTCACGCAAGCGACGGGCGCCGTTGTTGGCGTTGTTCTCGTAGATGTCGCGCATGTCGGCGAGCTGCACGACGCCCTTCTTCGTGTCTCGCTTGTGCGGAACGATGAACGTGGTGGCGTTGCGGGCGTTGGTCTCCAAGTCCCAGGCGTACGCCTGCATCTCGGACTCGCCCTTGTCGTCATCGCGGCGGAGCTCGGTGACACCGAACTGGATGTTGCCCCAGCAGCGGGCCAGCTCGCGGGCAAGGTGAATCGACGGGCCCGACACCGTCTGGCCGCCGCGGGGGAACTTGAAGAATGCACGCTCGGCGACGGACGCCTGTGCGGTCGCTTCCCGCATCTCTTCGACGGCGATGGCCTTGTTACGGCGGTTCTGCTGCGCCACGAGCACGGCGGCCTGGACTTCGGCGACAGCGCGGGACTGCTCGATTGCGGTGGCCTGTGAGACTGCGTTCGGTCGCTGCACGGCGGGGGTAGCGATCGGCTGGTAGCGGGCGGGGCTAGACACTGAGGATCTCCTCGGACTGGTAGTGGGCCCATGCGGGCAGGGTGATGCGGTTGACTTCGTGGCCGTATCCGGGCCAGACGCCGGACTCGACGCACTCGGCGTAGACGTCGATCGCGTGTCGGTTCAGGCGCCGGCCGAGCAGCAGGGATTCGTGGTCGAGTTCGTTGACCGTCACCTCGAACGGCGGCGTCTTGGACTGGACGACGAACAGGAACGCAGCATCGTCGGCGAGCTGCAACGCGGCGATGCCGTCGAGGTACCAGGCGGCCTGCTGGTGATAGCCGTACTCGGCGCACGACTTGGCGAACTTGTCGGGGTTTGCCGAGGTGCTGGTCTTGAGATCGACGACCAGCAGCCGCCCGGTCCGGTTCGGTGGGAGCCAGTCCGGCCGGCAGCGGAGCATGACGCCGGTGTCGGGGTCGCGCCAGTACAGGGACTGTTCTGCGACGCCGTCCTGGAACAGGGCTGCTGCGACTGGGTGTCGGCGGATGGAGTTGGCCATCGCGACGGCGGTGTCGTAGTCCGACGCCTTCAGGGGGACGTTTCCGTCGGCGCGTGCTGCGTCTCGTTGCTCTCGGGCGGCTTTCGTGGTCCACGAGTCGACGTCGATGCGGACGACGGGTGCGCCGACTCCGAGCACCATGGTGTGTACGGCGTGCCCCATGTCGTACTCGTCCTTCGGTGCCGGCGGATTGTCTTGCTCCCATCGGAAGATGGCGGGGCATGACGGGGGCAGGAGTTTGCGGGCGCCGGATGAGGATAGTGATCCCTTGTCGGCGTGGTACTCGTTGTCTGGGATTCCGTCGTAGACGCCCTCACTGGGGACGAGGTCACTCACGATCGGCCCTCCTGCCACATTGCTTGAAGTCGCGGTATGTCCTCCGGCGGGATCCGTGACCCGACGGGCAGGGCGGCGAGGTGGCGGTCGGCGTCGGTTGGGGTCTTGCGCCACGCGCGGAACTTCCCGCAGAACGCGCACTGCCCGTAGTCCCCGTGGTCGAGCAGCGGATCGTCGCACAGGCACAGGTTGTGCGCCCGTTCCACCGACGAGCAGTCACTGTGGAACAGGCCCCGCTCGCCGCGCCACAGCGGCTGTTTAGGTCCGCCCCACTGGTGCGAGTGGTTCACCGCATCGCCCTTGCGGGATCGTCCGCCGCACCAGGCGCACCGTGTGAGGAGACGGCGGCGCCAGTTCTGCAGGAAGTTCCACTGGATGTGCCAGTGGTGGATGTGCCACTGCCAGCGGGTGCCGCGGCATTCGCCGCGAAGTGCGTCTGCTCCGTGGGGTTCGACGTGCCACACGGTGATCAGGGATGGGAAGTACAGTTCGCGGCCGGCGGCGTGTGCGAAGCACGAGCCTCGGCGCCACCCCCAGCGGGGCGAGTTGGAGCCGTGCGGTCGGCGGATCTTAGGCCAGGGGCGCCGGATACCGAACGCCATCACCATCGGGTCATGCATCTATTCGACTCCCATCTCGCGGTCGACCTGGGCTTCGTGGAGGCGATCGGCGTGGGCGCCGTCGTCGAACTCGAGGAAGACGGGCCGGTCGGGGTCGTCCCAGTCGGGGTGGCTCATGCTGCGTCCTCGGTGTCCGGGCCGGTGACGGCGGCGGCCTCGCGGTGTGCGCGCGGGTCGTAGTGGTCGCCGGCGAGGCAGGCGGGGGCGCACTTGGCGGATCGGATGGCGTTGCAGGTGTTGCACTGCCACAGGTTTCGCGGCGGGTCGATGTATGGGGTGGTCATGGGAGTACCTCCACTGGGAGTTCGAGGTCGGCGATGGCGCACCAGGTGCCGGTGCCGGCGTGGATGAGGTGGCCGTTGACGGTGACGGCGAAGATGCGGCCGGACTCTTCGCGGATGCGGGTGCCGGTGCGGAGTCGCCAGATGAGTCGGTCGTCGTGGATCGTGATCGGCGGCGGGGTCGTCACAGACCATGCGTCGGCGGGGTCAGCGCCCGGATCGTTCCAGCCGCTCATGCCGCGGCCTCCTTCTGCGTGTGGCGGTGGCAAGTGCGGCACAGTCCGTTCTTCCAGTGCAGAACCGTGCCGGGGAACTCCGTCTCGGACGTTTTCACCGGTCGCAACCTGCGATTGCAGTCGCCTTGGCACACCTCCGGCATACGGAATGTGGCAGGCTTCGTGGTCCGGCCTTCCGGGTGCTTGTCGTAGCAGCTGGAGCAGTAGCCGCGGCCGGTGTGGGACTTGGTGCCGGGCCAGTCCTTCGCCGAGGCCTTGTTGGGGCGCATGGCTCCTCCGCATCCGCGGCATGCCCTGGGCCGGTCCTGTTTGGTGGGTGCGACGTGGCGGGCGCAGGTCTTGCACATGTGCCGGTTGTCGGAGAGAACGGATCCGGGGTGGGCAGCGGGGTCGTCGTGACGTCCACGCAGGGGCCGGCCGCAGGGTCCGGCGCAGGTGCGTGTCTGGGCCTGGGCGGTTGGCTGGATCAGTCCGAGCATTGCGAGGAGTTCGCGGGCGTCGTCTGCGTTGCGCGCATTGGACGCGACGGTGCGGCGGGCGGGCTCGATGACCCAGTCAGGGAGGGTGGTGTCGCCGAACTGGGCGCCGGGCACGGTTTCGCCGGCTCCGATGTTGATGCTCATGCCGCACCTGCCAGGTGCTCGAAGCACGCCTTGAGGTGGCGCGCGTCGGCGAGGGCATCGTGTTCGCCGTCCGTCTGCACCGGCAGTTCGGGCCGTCCGAGGTCGTGCCACTTCTGCTGCAGATCGCGGGTGAACATCGGCAAGCCCTTGGGAAGGTAGATCATCTTGCCCCACAGTTGCGCGAGCGCGACGTGGTCATACGCGCCGTAGTCGGCCCACAGTTCCGGGTCGGGCTCGGCCAGGAGGAACTCACGTACCTCGTTGGCGATGACCCACCTCGGTTTCACGAGAACCGATGAGGTGTCCAGGGTCCCGGCATCGGAGGTTCGGACCGCGTGCTGACCGTCTCCGATGTACTGCAGCGAGGACTTGTACCCGCGTAGTGGGAGATGCGGCCACACGTTGTTGAGCAGCCAATGATCCCGCCGGATCAATTCGGCGGGCATATCCGAGTTGACGGCGTAGTACTCGCGGCCGTCCTCGGCGACGATGCCGATCGAGATCAGCTCGATGGTGCGGCCGTCCTCGAGGAACTCGGTGTCGTAGAAGTACCTCATGCGGACACCACCGAGGCGTACGCGATGAACGCGAGCATCCCCACCAGGCCGACCATGGAGACGATCGCCAGGATCACGCTCGGCATCTCGTTCGGGCGGCCGAAGTACACGGGCAGGTGGTCGAGCTCCACATCGACGTCGAGGGCCTCGAGCTCGTCGGCCGGGGTGTTGTCGCACAGCAACACGCACGGCACGGACTGCCGCGTCTGTTCGTAGATCGGGAGGTGCTGCATCATTCCTCCCCTTCCGTAGCGTTGAGCGCGGTCCGAAGCGCCTGGATGAGACGGTCTGCATCGGACCTACTGAGGAGGAGGACAGATTCCTCGCCGCCCCTGGCGATGCCGACTCGGATTGCCGAGAGTTGGCGGGATTCGACGTTGGCGAGATCTTCGCTGAGTACCGCGCGACGAACCGCAGACACCTTGTAGGTCTGCGCGTTCGATGCGTTGAACTGGTCGAGCAGTTCCGCGTGTCGGACGCGGAGGTCTTCGTGGCTCATTCGAATGTCCTTATGTGTTGGTGCCGGTTGCGCCGCCATCCCCACAGCGGCGCAACCGGAGTCATGGGATGAGGGCGAGGAGCAGCGCGAGGGAGGCGATGCCGGCGGCCCACAGCAGCAGCGCGGGCGGCAAGCCGAACACGATCCCGCGGAACGGGCTCATCGCAGCGTCACCACCGTCATCGGCTGGCCAGCGGCAGTGAACTCCGGGGCTACCCAGTCCCACGTGTAGGAACCGGGTTCCTCGACGCACTCCCTGACGTTGATCGCAACCTTCCGGGTGAACTGGAAGTCGTCGAGCCCGTCCGGGGTTGCTTCACTCAGATCGAGCTTGACTCCGTAGTCGCGGGCCAGCCAGTTGATCGCGGCCAAGATGCGGCGCGACGACGGCGTACCGAGAACTGTCCAGCCCCAGTCGTCTTCATGGTCGAAGAATTGGATGCCGTACTTCTCGATCCATTCCATGCTGTTGAGTTCGTCTCGGATACTCATGCGGCACGCACCTTGATCTCGTAGCCGAACCCCACCTGCGTGCGCCCATTGGCGAGCTCCATCAGCCACATGTGGCCGGATGGTGCGTGGTCGGCGATCTTCTCCATGGTCACGATCGGGCACAGAGCGAACGTCACGACGCACCCCCGATCACCGACAGTTCGTCGAGCGACACACAGAACTCGGCGTCCCCGAGTCCGTCGCCGTACGAGGCCTCGTCGATCACCACGTGGGCGAACCGTTCGCTGCCATGCTCGTGGTAGTCCAGGACCTCGACCACCGTCTCGACACGGTCAGCCACCAGACGCGCGGTCACGATGCCACCTCCATGTGTGCAGCGATGTAGTCCTCGAGCCACTGGCGGGTGACCTTGCGGCCGCGGCCGATACGGATGCACGGGAGTTCGTCGTGCTTCCACATTTCGCGGATGGTGGTTTCGGAAACCCCGAGCAGCTCGGCCGCTTCGGCGGCGTTGAGGAGCAGCTTCGGTCCGATCGGAGCACTCATGCCGCACCGCCTTGAAGCACACGAAGCGGGCGGCGGAACTGACGTTCCTCGAACTCGATCGGCTTCGAACGGAGCAGACGCACTCTCGCGCCGTAGCGTTCGAGCAGCAACGCACGATCAACCGCGGCACTCCGAGAGAGGTAGAAGCGCCGGACGGTCGGCCAGATGAACCGGTCCGTGTTGAACCGTTCGATGTACTCCTCGTCAGGTTCCCACCCTTCGGGCTTCCAGCTGGCGCATCGCCGTCCCGCCAGCCACGGCCCGGCGTCCTCAGAGAAGAGGGACTCCTCGGGGTACTCGACGTCGAGCTTCCACACGTACTCGTTCATGCTGCACGCCCCTCGAATGCGAGCTCCCACACCCAGGCCGGGTAGGAGTTGACCTCGCCAAAAAGCTGATGCGGGACCTTCACCGGCTTGATGTCCTGCCGGCGCGCGATCGACGTGGCTTGCGCTCCCACCTTCTTCAGGTACTGCGAGTTGGTGTTGTGACCGTGGAGTCGCGCGTAACCGAGGGCGGAGTACCAGTCGTGCCGGCCTTCGATCGCATCGAGTCGAGCCTCGGTCTTCGTCGCGATCGCCTTTGCTTCCTCGGCGGTGCGCTGTGCTGCCTCGAGTTGGTCGATCTGTGCGCGGAGGATGTCGAACGTGGACAGGTTCGACCCGCGGGGGTTGATGGCCTGACCGGAGTGGAAGTAGGCGTCGAGCGCGTCGGCGGCCTCGGCCTGGAACGCGATGACGGTTGGTCGGGCCTCTTCGGAGACGCGGTTCTCGTCGAGGGTGGCAAGCCACATCGTCATGGTGCGTCGGTCGATCATCAGCATCTCGCGGGGCTTGCCGTCCGCCGCAACCACAACCCGTGGGGTTACGGTTGCCCACGACCTGCGGCGGAGCTTGTCCGCTTGGGTCTGGTGTGCGATGCCGATTGCCTCACACATCGGGCGGATGGCGATCATCGGCGCCCCGTCGATCTCGGCCGCCGTGATCGTCGCGGCGGTGCCGGGGACAGTGATTTGCACCAGCTGTCCGGTAGTCTGGATGTCAGACATTGGATTCCCTTCTGTGTCGTGGCCCTCGTCCTGTGGCATCAGGCGAGGGCCGTTCTTATGCTGCTGCGTAGTTGTTGCTTTCCGAAGCGACAAGCACAGTGGCCGAAAAAAGCGAGCCCGGTGGGGCGTTGAGGGCCTCCTCGATACGGCGGGCCACCTCTGGCCCCACCGTGTCGCGGGCGCTCTTGCCATTGGATCGCAAGAACGCGATGGACGACCTCGAGCACTTGGCCGCCTCAGCTAGGTCCGCGTTGCTCATGCCGCGGTGCTGCATGTACTGCCGGAAAGCCTGCTTGCTAATGAGCCGCACCCAGAGCCTCCCTCGGTCGATCTGGTGTTGCCGTCTCACTGTAACCACCACCTTGTCGCTTGGTCAATCACGAAGCAAATGTAACCACGTGCGGTTACATCGCGCAAGCCCTGTAACCACGCGTGACCTGGGTTCCTGAAAATTACGACCAGGGAATTTGTAACCGACGCGGTTACACTCCGATTATTCGAACAAGCGCCAAGCATGGGAGCTTCTGAAACCGTGAGCAAGCTGAGCGACCTGCTGAACAGTCAGCCGGTGAGTGCCCGCCAAGCGGCAGACATCGCGAAGGAACGAGGGATCGCCCTCCCCTACGGGACTCTGGCCGGATACTGGGCCGGCACGCACGGACGACCGACAGCCAGGTCCCTGGAGCGGCTCGCAGAAGTGCTGACTATCCCCTTGGCGCAACTCCAGATGGCGGCATGGGACACCACAGCTCCCCTAGGCCGCTACACGCCTCCACCAGAAGCGAACCTCCTCGGGGAACGTCAGCGCAGAGCACTCGACGAACTCATCAAGGCTATGGCCGAAGGAGCGCGACATGGAACAAGCACCGAAGAAGTCCCGGAACCGCGGACGCAAGAGGGCGGCCCGGAGCACCGCAGCAAGGCTGGCGCGGATCGCGGCCGGCCAGGAGCCCCCATAGTTGACGACAAGGTTCGACACTTGAACCCGGTCGATCAAGGCGAAGAACTTGATGACGACCAGGAGCTGGCCGCGCGCGCCGGCGAGACGCAGGAGCTTCGCCGCCGGCGCACCGAGGGCGAGCCGTGGGATCACCCCGATCCGGACGGCCCGGAGGACGGCGCTTAGCAGAGGGGTCCGACACAAACCGGCCAGTAGGGATGCATCGCGTTCGCAAATGTGTTCGAATGCGATGCATGTCACCCCAACGTCGCCCCCACCCGTGGCGGCGCCTGCGTGACCACTACCCCCACCTGCACGTCCACTTCACCGACCTGTCCCACCGAGGCAGACTCGGCAGACTCACCGGCCGAGGCATCGAGATCGAACGAACCTCGAACCAGAAGGAACGTCGCGAAACGCTCCTGCACGAACTCCACCACTACGAGCGCGGACCCGCCCCGAAGCACCCCTACTTCGGGCCCCTCGAGGAACGCATCGTCGACAAACTCACCGCCGAGGAACTCATCAGCCTCGACGCCCTCGTCGACGCACTCACATGGAGCCACGGCCACGTCAACCACGATGTCGCCGAAGAACTGTGGGTCACGCTCGATACTTTGATCACGCGCGTTCGCAACCTCACCGAGAAGGAACGCACCTACATCCGCGAGGAGCTGGCCCGCCGCCAGCCCTGGAACAACTAGGAGCCACCCGTGGCCCGCCAACAACTACCCCCGCAGATCAAGAAGATCGAACTCGCCCGCAAGGTCCGCGGCCGCCCCGTCGTCCGCTACCAGCTCACCGTCGACATCGGCACCGACCCCGTCACCGGTGGACGCAAGCAGTACCGGAAGCGGTTCGACAACCTCGACGACGCAAAGGACAAGCTCTCCGAGCTGCAGAACGAGGTCGCCCGCGGCACCCACGTGCACCGCTCGGCCCTCACCGTCGAGCAGGCCTGCGCCGACTGGCTCGCCGGCCGCCGCGTCCGCCCCACCACGCTCGGCGCCTACACCCACGCCCTGCAACCTGTGCGCGACACGTACGGGGACCTGTCGGTGCAGAAGCTGACCAAACGACACATCGACGACTTGGTCTCCGAGCTGCTCGCCGGCACCGTCACGAAACCGGACGGCACCCCACGCAAGGCGTGGACCGCGAACACCGTCAACCCGATGCTCAACGTCCTGTCCTCCGTGCTGTCCGGGCTCGTGAAGCAAGGACAACTCGTGCGAGACGTCGCAGCCCTCGTCGACCGGGTGCCACGGCAGAAGAAGGAGATGCGCACCTTCACCGAGGACGAGGTCCGCACACTGCTCGAGGTCGCGGCGACCGACCGCAACGAGCACGCCTGGCACCTCGCCCTCTCGGGGCTGCGGCGCGGTGAGATCGCCGGCCTCAAGTGGGAGCACCTCGACCTCGACGTCGGCACCATCACGATTGCCAACAACCGGGTGTCTGTGAACGGGAAGGTGTCGGAGGGTGAACCCAAGTCCACTCGCTCGGCGCGCACCCTGCCACTGACCCCAGCGCTGACCGCGGCGCTGAAGGCGGCACGCACCCGGCAAGCCCGGGAGCGGCTCCGGTTGGGTGAGGCGTACGGGCCCGGCACGTACGTGGTGTGCGACGAGGCCGGCCGCCCCTACCACCCGGATACGATCTCGGATTTCTGGCGAGAAATGTGCACGCGGTCGGGCGTGTCGCAGATCCGGCTGCACGATGCACGGCACACCTGCGGCACGTTGATGCACCTGCAAGGAGTGCCGATCGTGGTGATCTCGGCGTGGCTGGGGCACGCGGATGCGGCCTTCACGATGCGCACCTACATGCACTCGCAGAACGACGCGTTGGCGGACGCTGCGCGCATTCTTCAACGGACTGTGACAAACCGTGACAACTCGACCGGGTCGTGACACGGCAGAAGGGGCGCTGACCTGCGTTTCCGCTGGTCAGCGCCCCTCTGTTTGAGCCCCCTGTCAGGATTGAACTGACGACCGCTCGCTTACAAGGCGAGTGCTCTACCACTGAGCTAAGGAGGCAGTCGAGCGCGCCAATCATACCGAGACACCGGGCCGGGCATGCCACCCCCCGGTTCGTTACGGTGGATTGGTGGCCGGGACGGCCGACATCGACGACGACAGAGTTGGGAGCGCACAGCGGTGGGAACGATGGCAACCGCCTTCGGAAAGCTTGTCCTCGACCGCCGGGCGACTCTGGACACCATCACCGAGGCGCCGGCGCCGCTGCAGCCGATCGACCTGACCGACGACGCGACAGTCGCCGAGGCGCTCGACGTCGCCGTCCGCGTCGGCGAGGTGATGCTGGCCGCGGGCACCGGTGCGATCGACACCTCCGAGCAGGTGCGTTTCGTCGCCGCGACGTACGGCCTGGCCCAGTGCGACGTCGACGTGACCTACAACTCGATCGTCCTCTCGGCGTACCGGGGGCCGACGATGCCGCCGGCGAGCACGATGCGCGTCGTGCAGTACCGGTCGATGGACTTCACGCGGCTGGCCGCGGTGGACCGGTTGACCCGGCGCATCCGGCGGGAGGCGATCTCGCCGGCGCAGGCCCGCGAGGATCTGCTGGCGATCACGACGGCGCCGCACCCGTATCACCGCTGGATGGCGACGTTCGCGTGGGCGGCGATGGCCGCGTCGATCTCGGTGCTGCTCGGTGGTGGCGTGCTCGTGGCGGCGATGGCGTTCGCGTCGACAGCGGTCATCGACCGGACGAACCGTGTGCTCAACGGCATGGGCCTGCCGTTCTTCTTCCAGCACGTCGTCGGCGGCATCATCGCCGCGACGCCCGCGATCCTGTTGTTCAACCTGCGCGAGCCGTTGGGTGTCGACGTGCCGCCGGGCCTGATCATCGCGGCCGGCGTGACGGTGCTGCTGTCGGGCTTGTCGCTGGTCGGTTCGGTGCAGGACGCGATCACCGGAGCGCCGATCACCGCGTCGGCGCGGTTCTTCGAACTGGTGATGATGACGGGCGGGATCATCGCCGGCGTGGCGACGGCGCTGAAGGTGATGGAGGCGCTGGGCGCGGAATTACCGGTGATCAGCAACGATGCGCTGCCCACGGCGACCGCTCTGCCGGTGAAGGTTCTCGCCGGTGCGGCGTCGGCGCTGTTCTATGCGCTGGCGTGCTACGCCGAGCGGCGGGCGCTGACGGCTGCCGCGCTCGGCGGTGCGGCGGGCAGCCTCGTGTTCCTGATGTCGATGGAGTTCGCGGTGGGCCCGATCATCTCGTCGGCGACGGCCGCGACGGTGGTCGGTTTCGCCGGTGGCCTGATGGCGCGACGGGCGCTGACCCCACCGTTGGTGGTGGCGGTCGCCGGTATCACCCCGCTGCTGCCGGGCCTGTCGTTGTACCGGGGCCTGTATGCGGTGATCGGCAACGAACTGCTGCTCGGACTGACCGCGCTGTTCTCGGCGTTCGGCATCGGGTGTGCGCTGGCGGCGGGGGTGACGCTCGGCGAGTGGCTGGCCCGCACGGTCCGGCATCCGCGCAGCGTGCTGCGGGCGGGGTCGCTGCGCCGGCCGCAGTTGCGGCGCGTCCGCCTGGTCCGTCCGTACCGGGCGTCGAAACGCCACGAGAGTCACCCCGCGGGTGGCGCACCCGCGGCGTGACTCTCGTCCACGCGTTACCTCGGACGGTCAGGCGCCGGCGTTGCGCGCCTTCTCGTCGGCTTCCATGGCGTCACGCAGGCTCTTCGGCCGCATGTCGGTCCAGTTCTTCTCCACGTACTCGACGCACGCTGCACGCGACTCCTCCCCGAACACCACGCGCCACCCCTGCGGCACCTCGGAGAAAGTCGGCCACAGCGAGTACTGCTCCTCGTCGTTCATGAGGACGTAGAAGCGGCCGTCTTCGTCGTCAAAAGGATTCGTGCTCATCTCGCCTCACTTGTCGCATAGGTGTGCTGCTCCCGTACCCTAGCAAGGTCCGGGGCCCGGTCATGACCCGCTGGTAGTTTTCCGTCGCGCTGCTCGAGGACGGATCCGAGGATCTCCCCGGACCGGATCGCCACGTTCGACAGCAGCGAGGCCGTCAGCCCGTGGGTCTTCTCGGTGCCGCCCTGAAGATAGATCCCCGCCCGGACGTCGCCCGCGGTGGGCAGGCGGTAGTCCCGGTCGACCGTGCGCAGCGGCGACGACTCGGGAGCGAGAGCGCCGAGCAGCGGTGGCAGCGGGGCAGCGTCGAATCCGGTGGCGAGGACCAGGGCGTCGCACGTCAGGGTGTCGGTGAGCCCGTCGAGTGTGCTGCGCACGTCCACCTCGATTCCGGTGGCTGTCTCGGTGACGGCGCCGACCTCGGACGCACGCCGCATGAACAGCCGACGCCGGCCGCCGACGCGCTCGCGGTACTCGGCCGCGTACAGCGCCGCGATGAGGTCGGGATCGACGACGGAGTAGTTGGTGCTGCGGTGCAGGGCCAGCAGTCGCTCCCGCTCCGCCTCGGGTGCGGCGTGCAGTTCGTCGACCGTGGCCGGATCGAAGATGCGGTTGGCGTACGGGCTGTCGTCGGCGGGGCTGTAGCCGAAGCGGGCGAACACGTTGTGTACCTCGGCCTGCGGATAGTGGTCGTGCAGGTACTGCACCACCTCGGCAGCGCTCTGGCCGGCGCCGACGACGACGAACCGCTGGTGCACGGGCGCGGGCATCTCGGCCAGATGGAACAGGAACCGGTGGTTGTGGAAGCACCGCACGGTCTCGGTGGCCCACGGGGGGATGCGGGGCCGCAACCCCACCCCGACGACGATGTTGCGGGCGTGTACGACGGTGCCGTCGGCGGCGTGGACGGCGAGGCGGTCGGCGATGCCCGCCGGGTCGCGTACGGCCTCGACGGCGACGACCTCGGTGCCGTACCGCACGTCGGCATCGACGCGGGCGGCCGCCCACTGCAGGTAGTCCTGAAATTCGTGCCGGGTGGGGAAGAACGTCTGGTGGTTGACGAAGTCGACGAGGCGGCCCCGGTCGTGCAGGTAGGCGAAGAAGGTGTAGGGGCTCGTCGGGTTGCGGAAGGTGACCAGGTCCTTCGGGAAGGCGATCTGCATGGTCGAGCCCTCGAGGAGCATTCCGGGATGCCAGGCGAACGCGGGCTGCCGGTCGAAGAACCGGGCCCGCACGGGGTCGTGCGGGGCTTCGGCATTGTGCTCTTCGACGGCGATCGCCAATGCGAGATTGGCGGGTCCGAATCCGATCCCGACGAGGTCGAGGAGTTCCGGTGGTTCGCCGTCCGGCGACGGCGAGTCACCGCTGTCGTTGCAGGAGCGGTCGGTCATTGGTCGCTCTTCCGTGCTCGGGGGCCGCAGCCGCGGATGGATCGATCGCACAAGAAGATAGCTCAGGCTACCCTTGGTTTGGTTAGCCTACCAATCATTGTATCCGGTTGGGGTGCCGTCACCCGTCGGCCGGAACCCCGCTCCCTAGCGACTCCCCTCCGCCCGCGCGAACAGATCACCCTTGCGGATCTTGCCGGTGGCCGTCATCGGCAGCGCCTCGACGAGTTCGACGATCGGTACCTTGTAACCCGCCATGTTCTCGCGCGCCCACGCGGTGAGGTCGCCGGCCGTGACGGTCGCGCCGGGGACCGGCTGGACGAACGCGAACGCGACCTGCCCTCTGTCCGGATCGGACCTGGGGACCACCGCGACCGTCGCGACCCCCGGGTGCATGCGCAGCAGCGCCTCGACCTCGGCGGGGAAGACGCTCATACCGTTGGTCTTGATCATCTCCTTGTTGCGGGCGAGATAGTGCAGCGCACCGCGCTCGTCGAACCGGCCGACGTCGCCGGTGCGCAGCCAGTCGCCCTGGAACGCGTCCGCGGTAGCCTCGGCGTTGCGGTAGTACCCGGTGGTCACCGAGGGGCTGCGCACGACGATCTGCCCGGTCTCACCGAGCGGCGCCGGGGCGCCCGCCTCGTCGACGATCAGGATGTCGGTGCCCGGCACGGGCAGGCCACAGAACACCGGCTCGCTCGCGAGGTCGAAGTCGCCGTCCTGGAAGCCGAGGGTGAAGGTGTCCGCGGTGTTCGTCTCGGTCATGCCGTAGCTCGCCTCCCGCAGGGTGTGGCCGGTCGCGTCGCGCCACCGCCGGCGGATCGCCGGGTCGAGCTTCAGCACGAACGACACCGCCATGGCGTTGTCGAGCGTGGCGGCACGATTCCCGTCGAAGCCGGGCGCGTCCATGAGTTCGACGTAGTTGTCGACGGTGCCGACCGCGCTGGTGACGCCGTGCCGCTCGACGAGAGCCAGCGCGGCGTCCGCGTCCCACCGGGTCATCAGCACGACGGAGCCGCCGTTGACGAGAGGATTGAGGATGCCGAAGACTTCGCCGGCGATCCAGAACATGGGCAGGTAGTTGAGCACCACGGTGGTCTCCCCCACCCGCCGGCCGCCGCCGACGGTGGCCGCGGCCGCGGTGTAGACCATGTGCCACTGGGTGTGCTCGCAGCCCTTCGGCATGCCGGTGGTGCCGCCGGTGTAGTTCAGCGCGGCGAGCGCGTCCGGGTCCGTCGCGACGGCGGGTGCGCGGGGACTGTCGAGAATGCTCGCCCAGTCGCCCGCGGCGGGATCGGTGACCGGGAACGGTGGCGGCACCTCCCCCGGCCTCGTACCGGTGAGCATGTCGCCGAGGGCAGTGACGGCGACGTGCCGCACCGGCGTGCGCGGCCGGACCGCCTCCACCAGCGGGAGCAGTTCGGGCTGCGTGAGCAGGATCGTGACGCCGGCGTCGGCGAGCTCGTGGGCGAGCTCGTGTTCGCGCAGCATCGGATTCACGGGTACGTGGACGGCGCCGATCTTGAGGATGCCGAGCATCGCGACGTGGAACTGCGGACAGTTGCCGAGGTGGACACCGATCCGGTCGCCGGCCCGGGCGCCGCGGGCGAGCAGCCAGCCGGCGAACCGGTCGGAGAGGTCGTCGTACTCGGCGTAACCGACCGTGCGACCGTAGAACTCGATCGCGGGGGCATGCGGGCGCACGTGCGCCCAGTGCCGCAGGTAGTCCACGAGCGCGCGCTCGTCGATCGGGTACTCCACCGTCCGCGGCACCTCCGGCGGCCAGTGCGCTTCCTGCACCCGCCGGATCCCGGTGAGTGCAGCCTCGAGGGCGTCGGAGTCGGTGGGGACCGTGTTGAGCTCGCGTGTCATCTGATGTGCGGCGCGGATACTGCCTCGTTCACGAGGGAGAGGAAGCGCCGTCCTCCTTTCGGGGGGAGTGGTGGTGTCGGGCGAACCTGTCGGTGGGGTCGGTTAGCGTGCCGGGCATGGGGGTCGAGGTGGTGCGCTACAACTACCGGTTGCGGCCGGGCACCATCGCCGAACATGCACTGATGCAGGAGTGGCATCGCTGCCGATTCCTGTGGAACGAGGCGGTGCACCAACACAAGGCCGGTCGCCGGCCGACGTTCGGGAAGCTGGCCAAGCAGTTGACCGACGCCCGGGCCCGCTCGTCGTGGTTGCGGGACGGCTCCCAGGTCGCCCAGCAGCAGATGCTGCGCACCTACGCGCACGCGCTCGACGCGTCGTGCACGGTCGAGGGCCGGGGCCGGCCCAGGTACAAGGCGCGGAGGAAGACCCTGCCCTCGCTCGAGTACACCCGCCGCGGGTTCCGGATCCGCCACGGCCGGTTGGTGCTGCCCAAGGGCGTGCGTGTGCCGGTGGTGTGGTCGCGGGTGTTGCCGTCGGCGCCGTCGAGTGTGCGCATCACCCGCGATTCGTTGGGGCACTGGTACGCCTCGTTCGTGGTGACCCGCGAGGCCGAGCCGATCCCGGCCGCCGACCCGAACAGCGCGGTCGGGATCGACTGGGGCGTGGCCCGCACCGCGACGGCCACCGAGGAGCGGTTCGACCTGCCGCAGCACGGGCACCGGAAACGGTGTGCGGCGCAGGTGGCGAGAGCGCAGCGGACGATGGCGCGGCGCCGCCGAGGCACGGGGCACCCACCCTCGAGGGGCTATCGCCGGGCCCGCACCCGGGCCGCGAAGGTGCAGAAGAAAGCGGCCCGGCGCAGCCGGCACGACGGCCGGATCTGGGCCCGGGCCGTGGTCGAGGCGCATCATCTGGTCGCGGTGGAGGATTTCCGACCCCGGTTCCTGTCGAGGTCGACGATGGCGCGCACGGCCGCCGATGCCGCGGTCGCGACGGTGAAACGGGAGTTGCTCGAGCGGGGCAGGCGGGCCGGCCGGAAGGTGGTGCTGGTGCGGCCCGCGTACACGACCATGACGTGTTCGAGGTGTTTCGCGAGAGCCAAGCAACGCCTCGGACTCGGGGAACGTATCTTCCGGTGCTGGGCGTGCGGGCATACCGCGTGCCGGGACCGGAACGCTGCCAGGGTGATTCTGGCTGTGGCGGAGCGTGGCCACACCGGTGTCGACGACGTGAGTCAAGCGGATCACCTCCCTCCGGGTGGTGGTGCGGTTGCGGTCTGAGTCGGGAATCTCCTGCCTTCGGGAAGGAGAGGCGTTAAGTCGACCTTCCGTTCTCGGGGCATCCGGCGGCGACGGGGTGATCCCGGTCACCCACCGTGTATAGTTGAATCCGGCGTCGAATTCAACTGACCGGGACGACCGCCGCACATCCGAATCACCGCACCGCAACAGGGCTTTTCTGCAATCGAAAGGAAGACGTATGGCGTCCGTGAACAGGCAGGTCCGACTGGCACGACGACCGGTCGGCCGCCCCGACGACTCCACATGGGAGGTCACCAGCGCCCCGGTCCCGCAGCCGGCCGACGGCGAGTTCACCGTCCGCGTCGAGTACGTCTCCCTCGACCCCGCCATGCGCGGATGGCTGAACGACGTCCGGTCGTACGTCCCGCCGGTCGGGATCGGTGAGGTCATGCGCGCCCACGCCGTCGGGCGGGTACACGAATCCCGCCACGACGGCTACAAGGAAGGACAGCTCGTCTCCGGGCACTTCGGCGTGTGCGACTACGCCGTCTCCGACGGCAGCGGCGTCGTCGCGGTCGACGAGTCCCTCGCGCCGCCGCCGGTGTGGCTGGGTGCACTCGGATTCCCCGGCATGACGGCATATTTCGGGCTCGTCGACGTGGGGCGGATGAAGCCCGGCGACACCGTGCTCGTGTCGGGCGCCGCCGGGGCCGTCGGCAGCATCGCCGGGCAGATCGCGAAACTGAGCGGATGCCGCGTCATCGGCATCGCCGGCGGACCCGAGAAGTGCGCGTGGCTCACCGACGAGCTGGGATTCGACGCCGCCATCGACTACAAGGCCGGATCCGTGGGCCGGGCGCTGCACGCCGCCGCACCGGACGGGATCGACATCTACTTCGACAACGTCGGCGGGGAGACGCTCGACTCGGCGCTGGCCGTGCTGCGCAAGCACGCGCGAGTCGTGTTGTGCGGGGCCATCTCCGGCTACAACGCGACCGACCCGCAGCCGGGCCCGTCCCGCTACCTGTCCCTGCTCGTGAACCGGGCATCCATGACCGGGTTCATCGTCTTCGACTACCTCGACCGCTTCCCCGAGGGCATGGCTGCCGTGTCGGAATGGATCCGCCGCGGCGAACTGGTGACCCGTGAACAGGTCGAGACCGGCGGCGTCGAGGCATTCGGACGCACACTCAACATGCTGTTCGACGGTGCCAACACCGGCAAACTCGTCCTGAAGACCACGGCCGACTCCTGAGAACCCCGCGCCCGGCCGGGTCGCCCCGCGGCGCGGCCGGGCGCGATCAGTTCTCGAACCGATACACCGCGTACGCGGTGCGGATGACCGGCTGTGCGACGTTGCGGACCCGCACACCGCCCGGGGTCGTGCCGCGCTCGCACCCCGCGTGCGCGTGCCCGTGCACCGCGAGATCGAGGTGGAACTCGTCGATCGGCTCGCCCAGCAGATACGACCCGAGGAACGGATAGATCTCGGCGGGCTCGCCGCGCAGGGTGTCGCTGATCGGCGAATAGTGCAGCAGCGCCACGCGGACGTCGGCACCGTCGAGCTCGGCGACGGCGCCACGGAACCTGTCGGCGAGTTCCACGGTGTGTCCGGCGAACTGCTTCATCTCCGGCTCACCGAACGCGCTCGCGCACTTGCCCGCGAAACCCCCGCCGAACCCCTTGGTTCCCGCCACGCCGAGCCGGGCCCCGTCGACGTCGAGGACGGCCGACTCCCCCTCGAGCACGACGATGCCCCGGTCGCGCAGCAGCTCGGTGATCTCGTCCTGGGCGTCGCTGTGGTAGTCGTGGTTGCCGAGCACACCGACGACAGGCACCGGCAGATCGCCGAACTCGTCGGCGACGACACGCGCCTCGTCGGCGGTGCCGTGCCGAGTGAGGTCACCGGCGAGCAGCAGCACATCGGCGTGCTCGTGCAGGTGTTCGAGAGCGGGCCGCAGATGCCCGCGGGCGTCCTCGGCCAGGTGTACGTCTCCGACGGCAGCAATCCTCATCGCAGTTCCTCCACCGAAGTTCCGGGGTCGCGCGAGTCGACCACGTGCACGTCGTTGTGGACGGTGACGCCCGGCAACTGTTCCTGCACCACCACGGTCAGCGCGTCACGACGCGCGGCGCTGGCGACCTCGCCGGTCAGGTAGACGTCGGTGCCGCGGATCGTGACACGCACGCCCTGTTCGGCGGTGCGGGGGTCCTCGGCCAGGGCGCGGTGCAGGTGCGCCACCACGTACTGCGGGTGCTCCGGGTGTTCGTGACTCATCGTCGGGCCTCCGGGTCGGGTTCGATGATGCCCAGATCGGCGAGCAGGCCGAGGAAGGCGCGGGCATACGGCGACGCGGCCGTCGCGGTGGCCACCTGCCCCCAGTCCACCTGCTCGCGCAGGGCGCGGGCGATACGCAGCAACGGCGCGAAGTCGCAGCGGTGGGCGTCGAGCACGTTGAGCTTGTCGCTCATCAGGTCGGTGCCGCTGATCACCGGCGCCGCGGTCGGACCGATGCGCATCCACTGTGCGCGGGCGAGCATCGAATCGTCGACGTCCCGGTCGTTGGGCCGGAAGATCAGGTCCACGAGGTGATCACCCTCGTAGACCTTGCTCAGCCAGTTCTCGGGCGGGTCGACGGGACGCATGCCGGCGGCGACGAGCGCCTCCCGCGCGGCGTCCACATCGTGCGGGCGGACGAACAGGTCCACGTCGTGGTCGGACGCCGGGCCACCACGGGCGTACACCGCGCAGCCGCCGCCGACGGCGAACCGCACCCCGGCCTCACCGAGGGTGTTCACCGCCTTTGTCAGCACCTGCAGCAGCTGCCTCTCCTTGACCGACTCGTCCGACGAGCCCGCAGCGCCGGACGGCGCGGCATCGAGACCGTGAGGATGTGCGTTGGTCATGGGTGGCGGGTACCCGCGCGCCCGGGGCTCACACCTGGCCGGGCACCTGCCCCGTCACGAAGCCGAATCGCTCGGCGAGCTCGGAGCGGGTGCGGTCGGCGTCGGTGTGCAGCACACCGGCGATGCCGATCCGCGCCGCTCCGTCGAGGTTCTGCTGCAGGTCGTCGATCATGACGGCCTGTTCGGGGGCGACCCCCAGGCGCTCGCACGCGAGGGCGTAGATCCGGCGTGACGGCTTACGGATGCCGACCTCGGCGGAGATCACCACCTCGTCCGCGAGTGCGGTCAGCTCGAAGCCCGCGTAGCAGTCCCGTCCGAAGGCGTTGGACACCAGCGCCACCGGCACGCCGGCGGCCCGCAGATCGTCGAGGAGGGCCACCGTCCGGTCGTCGCGCCGCAGCCCGGCCTGCATCCGGGCGGCGAGTCCTTCCGCGGTCACGGCAGCTCCGTGGGCGCGGAGCCGTCCGGCGAAGCCCTGCTCGAACTCCTCCGCGTCGATGCGCCCCGACTCGTGGTCGGCGAGCAGCCGTCGCGAGTCCGGGTCGCCGCCGAGCAGCCGCAGCGGCAGTCCCGGATCGCCGAGTGCCGCGCCGAACTGCTCGAACGCGGCGAACACGCTCGTGGTGAGCACGCCACCGAAGTCGACGAGGACGGCCGAGCGCTCGGGCGCGGCGCGGTTCATCGATCCCGCCCTTCTGAGCGTCCGGCACCGACGGCCGCGGCGCGCTCGGTGTGGAACCGCACCATGCCTTCCTGCGCGACGGCGGCGACCAGTCGTCCGGTCGTGTCGAAGATCTGTCCCTGGATCAGGGCGCGTCCCGAATCGGACGACGGCGACACCTGATCGAACAGCAGCCATTCGTCCACCCGGAACGGCCGCAGGAACCACACCGCGTGGTCGAGCGACGCCCCCTGGATCGGGCGTTCGGGATGCGGCAGGACGGCGATGTCGAGCAGCGCCATGTCGCTGCAGTAGGTCAGGGCACAGGCGTGCAGGACCGGGTCGTCGGGCAGCGGGCTGCGGTGCCGGATCCACAGCCGCCGGCGCGCCGGCGCGTCGGGTGTGGCCTCGTCCGCCGGGAGCCAGCGACGTTCCCAGTCGTCCCACTCCGGGAAGTCGTACCACGCGGCCCACGGGCGCCCGTTCTCCGTGACCTCCTCCGGTCCGGTCGTGGGCGGCATGGCCGCCTGGTGGGTGTGCCCGTCGTCGCCGCGGTGGAAGGAGGCGGTCAGGGTGAACACCGTCTCGCCGTCCTGGACCGCGGTGACGTAGCGGGTGCGGAAGCTGCCGCCGTCCCGCACGGCGTCCACGTGGTAGTCGGCGGGCTCGAGCGGCCGGCCGGGGCGCAGGAAGTGGCCGTGCACCGAGTGCACGCCGAACTCCTGCGGCACAGTCCGTGCCGCCGCGGCGAGCGCCTGCCCCGCGACCTGACCGCCGAACGTGCGCTCCATCTCGGTCGGCACCGGGGCGGCGCGGAACGTCGCCGGGGCGATCTCGCGCAGGCGCAGGATCTCGTCGATGCTCGGCACGTGTCTCCTCCTCGGGTCAGGACGATGCGACCCTGCGCATCTCGCGGCGCAGGATCTTCCCGCTGGTGGTCTTGGGCAGCTCGTCGAGGATCTCGACCGACCGGGGTGCCTTGTAGGCGGCCAGCCGCTCGCGGCACCAGGTCACCAGTTCGTCCGGGTCGACCTGCTGGTCCGGGCGCAGGCTCACGAACGCGGCGACCGACTCGCCGCGGTAGGAGTCGGGCACGCCGACGACCGCGGCCTCCCGGACCGCCGGATGCCGGTAGAGCACGTCCTCGACCTCGCGGGGCCAGACCTTGAACCCGGAGGCGTTGATCATGTCCTTCTTGCGGTCGACGACGTACACCCAGCCCTGTGCGTCCATGAAGCCGACGTCACCGGTCAGCAACCGTCCGCCCGGAATGGACTGGGCAGTGGCCTCGGGCAGATTCCAGTAGGCGGGGACGACCATCGGCCCCTCGACGGCGATCTCCCCGACCTCCCCCGGTCCGAGGTCCTTGCCGTCCTCGTCGACGATGCGCACCGTCGCGGTGGGCAGCGGCAGACCGATGGACAGTGTGCCCGAGTCCGGATCCACCGGTGCCTCGCGACCGGAGGGCACGACGACGCAGGGCGCGCTGGTCTCCGTCAGGCCGTAACCGTTGCGGATGTAGAGGCCGGTCCGCTCACGGAAGCGTTCGACGATGGCCGGCGGCAGCGGTGCGCCACCGGAATTGAGGGTCAGCAGCGACTCGAACGCGTCCGAGGAGAACGACGGATGCGCCAGCAGCGCCATGAACGCGGTCGACGGGCCGACCATGAACGCGGGCCGCTCCCGCTTCAGGACGTCGAGCACCACCCCGGCGTCGAAGCGGTAGGCCAGGACCAGCGGACCGGCCAGATCCACCGCCGTGAGCAGCTGCACGACCATCCCGGTGATGTGGAACAGCGGCGCGAGCGCGAAGATCGGCGAACCCGCCGGGATCTCGTCGTACAGACGCAGCAGAACGCAGTTGACGGTGAGGTTCGCGTGGGTGTTGGTGGCGCCCTTGGGCAGTCCGCTCGTCCCGGAGGTGTAGGAGACGAGCGCGATGTCGTCGGGGACCAGGCCCGGGTCGGGGACGGGGCGGCCGGCCCACTCGCGGGCGACCTCGAGCAGGTCGGGGACACCCGGGGTCCGGCGGCGCTCGACACCGGTGAAGAGCCGCTCGTCGTTCGAGGTCTGCAGGTCCAGCTCGCTCGCCGTCAACGCGATCGTCACGCCCGCCCCGGTGGCCCGCTCGGCCACCCGGTCCGCCCACGCCTGTTCACCGCACACGACGGCGACGACGCCTGCGTCGGTGAGGATGTGGTCGAGCTCGTCCTTGTACATCGGGTTCAGCGGCACCACCGCGCCGCCGGCCTTCCACGCACCGAACAGCGCGAGGACGAACTGCGGCACGTTCTGCAGGTACACGGCGAGCCGGTCACCCTTGCGGAATCCCTGCGCGAGCAGGTACGCCGCCACCCCGTCGCTGAGCTCGTCGACCTCCCGATACGTCAGCGTCGCACCGAGATACGTGATCGCCGGCCCGTCCGGCGCCGTGGCGACGGCGTCCGCGAACACCTCGAGGGCGGTCCGCCGAGGGACGGGCCCGGCCTCGGCTACGCGGGGATCGTACTGCGCCATCCAGGGCCTGTCGTCGTACCAGCTCATCGTCGCGACACCTGTCCTCTCGTGTGTTGTTGCAGCGCAGTCGAGTTCATGCAACCGGAAGGTCGACGAGCTCGGCCAGGCGGGCCCGGTGCCGGGACGGGACGCCGAGCGCGAGCTGATCGGCCTTGGCCCGCTTGAGGTAGAGGTGCGCCGGGTACTCCCAGGTCATTCCGATGCCGCCGTGCAACTGGATGCACTCCTCGGCGGCGTGCACCGCGACGTCGCTGCAGTACGACTGGGCGACGGCGGTCGCGATCGCGGTGTCGTCGTCGCCGCGCGCGTACGCGTCGGCTGCGTACCGGGCGGCCGACTGCGCCGCGCCCACCTCGAGCCACAGGTCGGCGAGCCGGTGCTTGATCGCCTGGTACGAGCCGACGGCGCGACCGAACTGGCGGCGCTCCTTGACGTAGGCGACGGTCGTCTCGAGGCACCACTGGGCCACCCCGAGCTGCTCGGAGGCGAGCAGCACCGCCCCGCACCGGAGCGCCTCGGCCACCGCCGCTGCCGCGTCGCCGTCGTCGACGCGGGTGGAGGCGGCCCCGGTGAACTCGATGTCGGCGATCGGCCGGGTCATGTCCAGGGACAGCACGGGGGTCACGGTGACGCCGGCGGCGTCCGACCGGACGGTGTGCAGTTCGAGGCCGTCGGCGCCCGCGACGGGGACGACGAGCACGTCGGCCTCGTGTGCTCCGGCAACGCTGGTGACCCGGCCGGTCAGGCCGTCGCCGGTGCGACGCACCCCGGTGATCGCGGCGTCCGGCCCCGTCGACAGCGGGACCGCGAGGGCGCCGGTGACGGCACCGGCCGCCAGGTCCGGCACGGTCCCGGTGTCGCCGGCACGCAGCAGCGCGACGGTGGCGAGCACCGCGCTCGACAGATACGGCACCGGGGCGGCGGCCCGGCCGATCTCCTCCATGACGACCGCGGCCTCGCGGGTGCTCGCGCCGGCGCCGCCGAGAGATTCGGGGACCAGCAGTCCGGCCAGTCCGAGTTCGGCGGCCACGGTCTTCCACACGCCCGAGAAGTCAGCGGGCGCAGCGTCGTACGCGGTCGTCACGACGGACGCAGGGCAGCGTTCGGTGAGCATGCGACGGACGCTGTCGCGCAGGGCGTCCTCGGTGTCGGAGTACAGCAGGTCGGTCATCGCGCCATGTCCTTCCACGGAATGTCCTTGTCCACACGGTGTTCCGGCGGCAGCCCGAGCACCCGCTCGGCGACGACGTTGCGCAGGATCTCCGACGTGCCGCCCTCGATCGAGTTGCCCTTGGCGCGCAGGTACCGGTATCCGGGTTCGCGGCCGGTGAAGTCCACCGATTCGGGCCGGCGCAGGGTCCAGTCGTCGTAGCGCAGGCCCTGCTCGCCGTGCAGTTCCACCTCGAAGCCGGAGATCGTCTGGGCGAGCCGGGCGAACGCGAGTTTCATGCCGGAGCCCTCCGGGCCGGGCTGGCCCGCGGCGAGTTGCTGACGCAGGCGTTCCCCGGTCAACCGGGTCACCTCTGCCTCGACCCACAGCCGCATCAGCTCGTCGTGCCGCGCCGGGTCGCGCACCTCGGGGCGCTCGCGCCAGGCCTCGGTGACCTTGCCGATCATGCCGCCCTCGCGGGGTGCGCCGGAGCCGATCGCGACGCGTTCGTTGTTGAGGGTGGTGGTGGCGACGCGCCAGCCCTGCCCTTCGTCGCCGAGCCGGTCGGCATCGGGTACCCGCACTCCGGTGAGGAACACCTCGTTGAACTCGGCCTCACCGGTGATCTGCCGCAGCGGCCGCACGTCGACGCCGGGATCGTTCATGTCGAGCAGGAAGTACGTCAGCCCTGCGTGTTTGGGCACGGACGGATCGGTGCGGGCCACCAGGATCGCCATCTGCGCGTTCTGTGCGCCGGAGGTCCACACCTTCTGGCCGTCGACGATCCAGTCGGCACCGTCGCGGACGGCGCGGGTCGCGACGGCGGCCAGGTCGGAGCCGGCGCCGGGCTCGCTGAACAGCTGGCAGTAGATGTGCTGTCCGGTGTAGATCGGGCGCAGGAACCGGCTCTTCTGCTCCTCGGTGCCGAAGGCGGCAATGGTGGGGGCGGCCATGCCCAGGCCGATGCCGTTGCGGGCGGCGGCGGGCCGGGGCGCGCCGGCGGCGGCCAGTTCCGCCTCGACCTGCGCCTGGTGGCTCTGCGGCAGGCCGAGCCCGCCGTGCCCCGGCGGGAAGTGCACCCAGGCGAGACCGGCGTCGAACCGTGCGCCGAGGAAGTCCTCGGGCCGGGTTGTGCTCGGATCATGTTCGGACAGAAGTGTCTTCACACGCGCGGAGAGGTCGCGTGCGGTCGTCTGCTCGTCGGGGGACATCGTCGTCTCCTGCGTGTCGAGGGTGGTGGGGCGTCAGATGCCGGCGTCGTCGGCGATCTCGCGGGCCTTGTGGACCAGGGCGTCGATGCGTTCGATCGTGGGAGTGCCGGCCGCGGCCTTGTTCTGCGGTTCGTCGCGGGCGCGGCGCATCACGCCCTCCGCGATCACCGCCACCTTCCACAACCCGAGCGCGTGCCAGAACTGCAGTGCCGCCGGGTCGCGGCCCGTCTCGTCCAGGTAGACAGCGGCGAGCTCGGCGCGGCTCGGGAAGCCCTCGAGGGTGGAGGCGGGGAAGTCGCCGCCGGTGTCCTCCCCCGGCTCGGGCCAGTACGCGAACAGCGACCCGACGTCGGCGAGGGGGTCGCCGACGGTGGACAGCTCCCAGTCCAGCGCGGCGACGACGTCACCGCCGTCGTACGAGGTGATGACGTTGCGCAAATGGAAATCGCCGTGCACCAGGGTGGTTTCGTGCTGCGGAGGCACCGCGGCCAGGAGCCGGCGGGTCAGGTCGTCGAGTTCGGGCAGCTCGCGGGTCTTCGACTTCTCCCACTGGCCGGCCCAGCGGTGCAGCTGCCGCTGGGCATAGGGCTTGGGCCGGGCCAGGGCGGCGAGGCCCGTGCTGTCGAGGTCCACGGCGTGGATGCGGCCGAGCGTCCGCGCGAGCGACAGCCCGATGCGGCGGCGGCGCTCCGGCGTCAGGGACTCGGCGACGGACATCCGGTCCACCACCTGTCCGTCGACGTACTCCATGAGCACCATCGGCACGTCGCTGATCGCCGGATCGTCGGTGAGCCCGAACACCGTCGGTGTCGGCACGTCGGTGGACTCGAGCGCCGAGAGGATGCGGGCCTCGCGCGCGACGTCGTGCGCGGACGCCAGCAGGTGCCCGAGCGGTGGTCGCCGCAGCACCCACCGGCGCCCGTCGCCGTCCTGCACGAGGTAGGTCAGGTTCGACTGGCCGAGGCCGATGCGATCGAAGGTCAGCGGTGCGGTGTGCTCGATGCCGAGCTCGCCCAGCCAGCGCAGGATCGCGTCCGGGTCGATGCCGACGGTTTCACGCAGTGGCATGGGCGCTCCCGGGCAGGGCGGCGAACTCGGGGGCGCGCCGCTCGAGGTGGCTGGCGACGCCCTCGGCGACGTCGGGGCCGCGGAAGGCCTCGACCATCAGGCGGTCCGCGGCGGCCACGGCGTCGGGGTAGGACCGGTCGGCGTCGGCGCGCAGCTGCGTCTTGATCATCGCCATCGATCGCGGTGAGCAGTGGACGGCGAGGTCGGTCGCGTAGGCGACGGCGGCGTCGACGACGTCGCCGGTGGTGACGAGGTGATCGAGCAGGCCGATCCGGTGGGCCTCGCCGGCGTCGATCATGCGGCTCGACAGCAGCAGGTCCGCGGCGCGGCCGTGGCCGACGACGCGGGGCAGCAGCCAGGTGACGCCGTATTCGGCGATGAGTCCGCGGCGCGCGAACGCGGTGGTGAAGCGGGTGGTCGCGTCGCCGAAGCGGACGTCGCAGTAGAGGGCCTCGACCAGGCCGAGTCCCGCGACGGGGCCGCGGATCGCGGCGACGATCGGCTTGCGGACGCGCAGCGGGAAGTCGCGCGGGCGCGGGCGCACCAGGTCGTCGTCCGTGGCGTCGGCGACGTGGCGCAGGTCGTCGAGGTCGGCACCGGAGCAGAATCCGCGGCCGGCGCCGGTGACGACGACGGCCCGGACCTGCGGGTCGTCGTCCGCCTGCTCGAGCAGGTCGAAGTAGCGGTCCTCGAGGGCGTTGCTCCAGGCGTTGAGCTTGGCCGGCCGGTTGAGGGTGAGCAGGACGACCGGTCCGCGCCGCTCGGCGAGGACCAGGTCGTCGGTGGTGGCCACGCCGCGGGTCGTCGCGGCGGGTGCGTCGGTCATCCGGTGCTCCTTCACAGCAGGGAGTCACATAACTTGACGTCAGATTCAAGTTGCTGAGCGCTTGCATAGTGTGCGCCGGGGACGGTGTGATGTCAATCGCTTCCGGCAGCCCCGTGTGACCGGGAACCCGGGTCAGGACCCGACGCTGCGGCGCGGCGCGTGGACGGCGAGGACGGCCGTGTCGTCCTCCACCCCGGTGCCGAGGGTGTCGAGGAGGTCGCGGACGGCGGCGACGGCCTCCGCGGCGGTGACCGGACCCAGCCTCCGGGCGAAGTCGAGCAGAGCCTGCTCGCCGAAGCGCTCGTCGGCGCCCGGAGCGGTGCGGGCCTCGGTGAGACCGTCGGTGTAGAGCACCAGGGTGTCCCCGGGATCCAGCCGGACGACGGCGCTGGCGATGTGGGCCCGCGGCAGCAACCCGATGAGCTGACCACCCGGAATGGGCACGTAGTCGGCGCTGCCGTCGGCGCGCAGCAACAGAGCCGGCGGGTGCCCACCCGACGCCAGGGTGACGCGGAAGCTACCCGGCGACGCGTCGGGGGTGAGCATCCCGAACACGACGGTGCAGAACCGCGGATCGTGCATGCGGTACCGATCGACGAGGACGGTGTTCAGGTCGGCCAGGACCGCCGCCGGGCCGGAGGCGTAGACGGCCGCGGCACGCACGGTGTAGCGCGCGACGGAGGTCATCACCGCCGCGGCCGCCCCCTTGCCGCACACGTCGCCGAGGAACAGGCCCCAGGTGCCGGCACCGAGCGGGAACAGGTCGTAGAAGTCGCCGCCGACCTCGTCCGGAGAGGCGATGTGGTAGTGCGCGGCGACATCGAGACCGGGCACCTCGGGCAGGTCGGGTGGCAGCAACGTCGCCTGGAGGGTGCGGGTCAGCCGCTGCAGGCGTCGTCGTTCGTCCTCGGCCTCCCGGCGAGCGCGCAGCAGTTCGGTCTCGTACGCCCGGCGCTCCCGGGCGTCGAAGACGGTGGTGCGGATCAGCAGTGGCTGCCCGCCGCTGTCGTACCGGACCACCGACGTGACCAGGACGGGCAGGCGGGTGCCGTCGACCGTCTTCAATTCCAGTGCGATGCCGCTGATTTCCCCCTGCATGCGCAGCAGCGGGGCGAAGTGGGTCTCGTGGTAGAGGCGGCCACCGACCGTGAGCAGGTCGGAGAAGTACCGCCGGCCCACCACGTCGTCGCGCCGGAGTCCCAGCCACTGCAGCAGAGTCGCGTTGATCTTCGCGATCCGCCCGTCCGGCAGGGTGGACAGGTAGCCGCAGGGCGCGTTCTCGTACAGGCTCTCGGCGCTGTCCTCGGCCAGCGCGGCGCGCATCTCGCGATCCTCGCCCGCCGTCGCCCCGGCGCCCGGGTTCCGGCCGTCGTCCGTCTCCCGGGTCGGGATCATCAGCCCACCGAACCAGCGAAGGCGGCGATCGTGGCCACGGTCTCGTCCGGGGCACTGAGCTGCGGGCAGTGCCCCGTGGCGTCCAACGTCACCAACCGGCTTCCCGGAATCTGCGCGTGGACGAACGCACCCACCTCCGGCGGGGCGATCGCGTCGCGGGAGCACTGGGCCACCACGGTCGGAACACTCACGTTCGCCAGGTCCGCCCGGTTGTCGGAGAGGAAGGTCACGCGGGCGAAGACCCGGGCGATGGCCGGATCGGTGCGGCAGAAGGCGGCGGTCAGTTCCTCGCCGAGTTCGGGACGCTCCGGATTGCCCATGATGGCGGGCGCCATCGCACCCGACCAGCCCAGGTAGTTCGCCTCCAGCGACTCGAGCAGCTCGTCGATGTCGGCGACGCTGAACCCGCCCCGATATCCGGTGGACGGATCGTCGACGAAGCACGGCGACGGGGCGAGCAGCACCAGCCCGGCGAACGCGCCGGGGTCGCGCGCGGCGGCGAGCACCCCCATCATCGCGCTCACCGAATGCCCGACGAAGACGACCGGTCCGAGATCCAGCGTCCGGCACACCGCCAGCACGTCGTCGGCGTAGCCGTCGAGATCCGAGTACCGCTCCGCGCTCCACGCCGACAGATCCGATCGGCCCGCGCCCACGTGGTCGAACAGCACCACGGTGAAGTCGCGTTCCAAGGCCGGCACCACCAGTCGCCACAGATTCTGGTCGCAACCGAACCCGTGGGCCAGCACCACGACGGGCGCGCCGGCCCGGCCGGTGACGCGTACGTGGTTTCTGGTGAGGACATTCACGGGCCTCATACTCGCACGGGCGCCGAGATCCCACCCTCGTGGACAGTGTTCCGGAACTTTCGGCCCGCCCGGCACGGCACGCACCGATCGGTGCGCGGGGCGGGTAGGCATGAAGGATCCGCACATACGACTTCCCACCGAGAGCAGAGCGCGATGGCTGAGGCGAACGCCGCGAGCGAGCCGATCGGGATCGACGCCGCGCGCGTCACCGCGTGGTTCGTCGAGAACCTCCCGGCGGTCGCACCGCCGCTGCACTTCGAACTGATCACCGGAGGCCGGTCCAATCTGACCTACCGGGTCCGTGACGACGCGGGGACGCGGTGGGTCCTGCGCCGGCCGCCGACCGGGACGCTGCTCTCCTCCGCCCACGACGTCGTGCGGGAGTGGCGCATCCTCGACCTGCTCGCCGGCGGCCCGGTGCCGGTGCCGCCGGTACTGGGCTACTGCACCGACCACGCGGTGACGGGCGCGGACTTCTACGTCATGACGCACGTCGACGGCATCGTCCTCGACGATGCCGAGACGGTCGCCGCGCTCCCCCGGCAGCACCGGCCGGCCGCCTCCCACAGCATCGTGGACACCCTCGCGAAGATCCACGCGGTGGACACCACGACCGGACCGCCTGCGCAGATGCGCAGACCCGGCAGCTACCTCGAGCGCCAGTTGCGGCGCTGGAGCCGCCAGCTCGCCGACGGCGGTGTCGGTCCCGGTCCCGTGTGGGACGTCCACGACCTCCTGGCCCGGAACCTGCCCGCCGAACGGTGGACCGGGTTGGTGCACGGCGACTTCCGGCCGGGCAACCTCCTGATCGGGCCCGACGGTGAGGTCCGGGCGGTTCTCGACTGGGAACTGTGGACCGTCGGCGACGTCATGGCCGACCTCGGGTGGCTCACCGCCACCTGGGCCTCGGCCGACGTGATCGGCTGGGCACCCGATCCCGCCGAGGGTTTCCTCGACGTCGACACGGTCGCCGCGCGGTATGCCGACACGACCGGACGCGATCTCGACGACCTGCGCTACCACCAGGCCTTCGCGCTGTGGAAGCTCGCCGCCATTGCGGAGGGTGTGGCGGCGAGGTTCCGCGCCGGGACGATGGGCGGTCAGGACATCGACGTCGACGCCCTCGCCCGGCGGCCGGCGCAGCTGGCCGAGATGGCCCGCGAGGCCCTCGCCGGACGGTCCTAGCCCGTTCGCCGGGGGCGGTGGCGCAGCAACTGGGTGAGCCGGTGCGCCTGCCGAAGCAGCAGTTCCCCGAGTTCGGGGCGGCGATCTTCGCGGAAACGGCTCTCGACCCCGGTGATGCTCAACGCCCAGGCCGGTGCGTCCCGGTGGTCGAAGACGGCGGCCCCCATCCCCCAGCTTCCCTCCACGAGCAGGGCGGGATTGGTGGAGTAGCCGGCCAGGCGCGTCGCGGCGATCCGTTCCTCCACCGCGTGCCGGGTGTGGTCCGGTCCCCACCCCGCGGTCAGGTCGGTGCGGGACAGGTACTCGTCGATGTCGCGGTCCGAGAGATGGGACAGGATGACCAGGCCCGCGGACGCGACCCCGAGTGGCAGCCGGATGCCGACGTGCAGGACGTGGGAGCGCAGCGGAAAGCTGCCCTCCTCACTGGCGAGGCACACGGTCTCGTCCCCGCGCCGGGCGGACAGGAAGGCGCTCTCACCGGTCTCCCGCGCGAGATCGCGCAGGACATCCCGGGCGAGGTCGGTGATGTCGTACCGGCCGGCCGCCAGCGAGCCGAGCAGGTAGAGCTCGGGTCCCAGCGACCATCGGCCGGTCTTCGGGTCTCGGTCGACGAGTCCCTCGTCGGCGAGCGAGGTCAGCAGGCGGTGCACCGTCGGCCGTGCGAGGCTCGTCGCCCGCGCGAGGTCGGACGTCGACGATCCGACCGGTTCGTGCCCGGCGATCGCCCGCAGGAGCGCTCCGACCCGCGCGATCACCTGAGGTCTCTGCTCGTCCGTCATGCCCCCAGAATACGTCCACTCAGTGAACGCCATCCGTAACGACGTTCCGATGGGCGAGCAATCTCGAAAGGGCCGCTGACAATGCCTTGAAATCGGCGGGCCGGGAGTTTGTAGTGGTAAGCGATCGATGTGTGCTCGTCCATTGAGTGAACACATCCTGCACCGGGTCCGGACGGACCGAATTCTCGAGAGGGGTCTTGATGGGAACGAAAGTGTTCGGTACGCCCGCGGCGGCCGTCGCGGACGTGTCCGACGGCGCGACGATCGCCGTCGGCGGGTTCGGGTTGTGCGGCATCCCCGACGCCCTGATCCGCGCGCTGGTCGAGTCCGGCGTCGGCGACCTGGAGGTCTTCTCCAACAACTGCGGCGTCGACGACCACGGCCTGGGCCTGCTGCTCAACGGCCGGCAGATCCGCCGGGTGACCGCCTCCTACGTCGGCGAGAACAAGGAGTTCGCCCGCCAGTACCTCGCCGGTGAGCTCGAGGTCGAGCTCACCCCGCAGGGCACCCTCGCCGAGCGGCTGCGAGCCGGCGGCGCCGGCATTCCCGCCTTCTTCACCCCCGCGGGTGTCGGCACCCCCGTCGCGGACGGCGGACTGCCGTGGCGGTACAACGTCGACGGCTCGGTGGCCGTGGCGTCCCCGCCGAAGGAGACCCGGGCCTTCGGCGACAAGCGGTACGTGATGGAGCAGGGCATCACCGCCGACTTCGCACTGGTGCACGCGGTCAAGGGCGACACCGCGGGCAACCTGATCTTCGACAAGACGGCGATGAACTTCAATCCGCTGGCTGCGATGGCCGGCAAGGTCACCGTCGCGCAGGTCGAGGAACTCGTCGAGCCCGGCGAACTCGATCCCGCCCAGGTGCACCTGCCGGGAATCTTCGTGCAGCGCATCGTCGAAACCGGCCCGCAGGTCAAGCGGATCGAGAAGCGGACAGTTCAGGCCACGGAAGGGGCGGCACGATGACCGGCACCAAGGGATGGACCCGAGATCAGATGGCGGCCCGCGCGGCCGAGGAGATGATCGACGGCGAGTACGTCAATCTCGGCATCGGACTGCCGACGCTCATCCCCGGCCATCTCCCGCCGGACGTGCACGTGACGCTGCACTCGGAGAACGGCATCCTCGGCACCGGCCCCTACCCCACCGAGGAGAACGTCGACCCGGACCTGATCAACGCGGGCAAGGAGACGGTGACCGTCAATCCCGGTGCGGCCTTCTTCGATTCGGCACTGTCGTTCGGGATGATCCGCGGCGGGCACATCGACACCGCCGTGCTCGGCGGCATGCAGGTCTCCCGCACGGGTGACCTGGCCAACTGGATGGTCCCCGGCAAGATGGTCAAGGGCATGGGCGGCGCCATGGACCTGGTGCACGGTGCCAGCCGCGTCATCGTGGTCATGGAACACACCGACCGCGAGGGCAATTCGAAGATCGTCGACACCTGCTCGCTGCCCCTGACCGGTCAGGGTGTCGTCGACCGGATCATCACCGATCTCGCGGTGATCGACGTCGTGGGTGACGGGACCCTCGCGCTGCGCGAACTCGCTCCCGGCGTCACCGTCGACGAGGTCCTCGCGGCCACCGCGGCGCCGCTCGAGGTCCGCATCGACGAGCTCGTCTGAGAACGTAGTCGAATACCACTGCTCGCCAACAGGATCGGAGAAGCCATCGTGACCAGTTCTGTCATCGTCGCCGGAGCCCGGACCCCGATGGGGCGTCTGCAGGGCGCCCTGAAGGACTTCTCCGGCTCGGACCTCGGCGGGGTCGCCATCGCCGGGGCCCTGGCCAAGGCCGGGGTCGCCCCCGAGCAGGTCGAGTACGTGATCATGGGGCAGGTGCTCACCGCCGGGGCCGGGCAGATCCCGGCCCGCCAGGCCGCCGTCGCCGCCGGCATCCCGATGGACATCCCCGCCCTGACCGTGAACAAGGTGTGCCTGTCCGGCATCGACGCGATCGCGCTGGCCGACCAGCTCATCCGCGCCGGCGAGTTCGACGTCGTCGTCGCCGGCGGCCAGGAGTCGATGAGCCGGGCCCCGCACCTGCTCGCCGACTCCCGCGCCGGGTTCAAGTACGGCGATGTGACCCTGCGCGACCACCTGGCCTTCGACGGGCTGCACGACATCTTCACCGACCAGGCCATGGGTGCCCTGACCGAGGCCGCCAACACCGGCGCGGCGGCCGTCTCCCGCGCCGAGCAGGACGCGTTCGCCGCCGCCAGCCACCAGCGGGCGGCCCGCGCGCACAAGGACGGGCTGTTCGACGACGAGATCGTGCCGGTGTCGATCCCGCAGCGCAAGGGCGACCCGGTCGTGGTCACCGCCGACGAGGGCATCCGCCCGGACACCACCGCCGAGTCCCTGGCCAAGCTGCGGCCGGCGTTCGCCCCCGACGGCACCGTCACCGCCGGCTCGGCCTCGCAGATCTCCGACGGCGCGGCCGCGGTGGTGGTGATGTCCAAGGCCAAGGCCGAGCAGCTCGGCCTGTCCTGGCTCGCCGAGATCGGCGCGCACGGGGTGGTCGCCGGTCCGGACTCGACGCTGCAGTCCCAGCCGGCGCGGGCGATCGCGAAGGCCTGCGCGCGGGAGGGCCTCGAGCCGGCCGAGCTGGACCTGGTGGAGATCAACGAGGCGTTCGCCGCGGTGGGGATCGCCTCGACCCGCGAGCTGGGCCTGGACCCGGAGCGGGTCAACGTCAACGGCGGGGCGATCGCGCTGGGGCACCCGCTGGGGATGTCCGGGGCCCGGATCGTGCTGCACCTGGCCCTCGAGCTGGCCCGCCGCGGCGGCGGGGTCGGGGCTGCGGCCCTGTGCGGCGGCGGCGGCCAGGGCGACGCCCTCATCGTCCGCGTCCCCAAGGCGTAGGACCCGCGACCTCGAAGATCCGTCGAGGACCGTCACGTTCGGGCGGAGGCGACACGATCGCCTCCGCCCGAACGCGTGCGGGTGCCTGCGACCGTGCCGGTGACGGCAGCACCCCACGGCCGGCTCGACAGACCATCGACGTCACCGCGGCGATGCCCGGGGCTGCAGTATGTCCAGGAAGGCCACCGCGGCAGGCGCGGGATTGAAGTCGCTCCAGGCGAGATACTCCACTCGGGTCGGCCCGTCGCCGACGGGCACCGTGACCAGGTTCGGGGTCGACGGGACGAACGCGGGTGGCAGGAGCGCGACGGCGAGGTTCTGCTTCACGAGGTCGAGGATCAGGTCGGTCGACATCGATTCGAAGGTCACCTCCCGCCGCAGGTCGGCGGCGTCGAAGGCGAGGTCGCTCTGCGCACGCCCCTGGGTCCCGGCCGGGAAGTCCGCGAAGGTCTCCCCGGCAAGATCACGCAAGCGCAGCCGGCGCCGCCCCGCCAGCCCATGATCGGCCGCGAGCACAGCGACGAGGCGTTCGCGTGCCAGCTCGACGGACCGGACACGGTCGGGAGTGGTCGCGTCAGGCAGGCCCAGCACGGCGACGTCGACCCGACCCGCGCGGAGTGCGCTCACGAGTTCGTCGCTGCCGCCGTGCCGTAGTGCGATGCGCACCGCCGGGTGCGCGCGGTGGAACCGGCCCAAGGCAGCGGGAATGTCGACGGCGGTCACGGTGGGGATGACACCGACCGTCAGCGTGCCCCGCACCTGGCCGACCGTAGCGGTCGCGTCGGCAGCGGCACGCTCGGCAGCTTCCAGGCTCGCCCGCGCGGCGGGCAGGAACGCCGCCCCGGCGTCGGTGAGCTCGACGCGGCGGCTGGTCCGGGCGAACAGTGCCACGCCCAGCTCCTGTTCGAGCGCCTTGATCTGGTGACTGAGCGCCGACTGGACGACGAAGCACTGCTCGGCCGCTCGGGTGAAGTTCCGCTTCTCGGCCACGGCGAGCACATACCGCAGTTGCTGCAGTTCCATTCACCTATCGTGCACATCGATTGCTGATATGAAAACCATGTCTTGGACTCATCGGTACAACGACGCGACAGTGATGTGGTGACTACCACGACAACTCCTCTGCCGGCGCCCCCGGGGCGGGTGACGAACCGCACGGCACTCACTGCGGTGACCGCCGTGGCCCCTGCGGTGTGGGGCACGACCTATGTCGTCACCACAGAACTGCTGGCCCCGGGCCACCCCCTGTTCGCGGCGCTCGTGCGGGCGCTGCCCGCAGGCGTGCTCGCCCTCCTGCTCTCCCGGACGCTGCCCCGCGGGGCCTGGTGGTGGAAAACCGCGGTGCTGGGCGCCTTGAACATCGGCCTGTTCTTCCCGCTGCTGTTCCTCGCCGCGGAACGGCTGCCCGGCGGGGTCGCCGCCACCCTCGGCGCGACCCAGCCGATCATCGTCGCTCTTCTCGCCGTCGTCCTTCTGCCCGAACGCCTTTCGCTCCGGCGTCTGGTCTGGGGTGTCGTCGGCGTGCTCGGCGTGGGCCTGGTCGTGCTCGGCCCCGCAGCGGCCTTCGATCCCGTCGGCATCGTCGCCGGGCTCGCCGGTGCCGCGGTGATGGGGACCGGCGTCGTTCTCACCGCACGCTGGGGCCGGCCCGAGGGAGTCGGCGCGATCAGCTTCGCAGGGTGGCAGCTCACCGTCGGCGGCCTGATCCTGTCGGTACCGGCACTGCTGATCGAAGGGGTTCCCAGCCGAATCGACGCCCCCGCCGTCGCGGGCTACCTCTGGCTCGGCCTCCTCGGTGGGCTGCTGGCCTACACCCTCTGGTTCAACGGCCTGCGCACCCTGCCGGTCACCGCGACGGCGCTGCTCGGGTTGCTCTCCCCCCTCGTGGCCGCCGCCCTCGGTGTCCTCGTGGCGGGGGAAACCCTCAGCGCACCGCAGCTTGTCGGTTTCGTGCTCGCCCTCGCGGCGCGCGGCGCCGGGCAGACCGCGCCTCGCGCCCGTACGCGGAAAGGACTTTCGTCGTGAACGTCACCGTCATCGGGGCCACCGGCATGGTCGGCTCGCGCCTCGTAGCCGAAGCCGCCACGCGCGGACACCGCGTCGCCGCCGTCGCCCGGCATCCGGGCACCCACCCGGATCCGGCCGTCACCGCACTCGCCGTCGATGCCGGCGTGCCCGGACGACTCGATGCCGCACTCGCGGGCGCGCACGCGGCGATCCTCGCCGTCCGTGCCGCTCCCGGCCAGGAACAGACGATCGCACCGCTGACCACGGCGGTCCTGGACGCTACGGGTCGCTCCGGTATCCGCCTGCTCGTCATCGGCGGAGCCGGCCCCCTGCGCTCACCGCGGAGGGACGGCCTGGCGGTCCTCGACGATCCCGACTACGTGCCGGTCGAATGGCGAGCGGTCGCCGAGGCCAGCACCGCCCAGCTCCGCACCTGTCTCCGGCACACGAACCCGCGCTGGACATACCTGAGCCCGCCCGCGATCGTCGAATCCGGAACGCGCACGGGCACGTACCGGCGCGGAGCCACCACCCTGCTCACCGAACCCGACGGCACCTCACGCATCACCGCCGAGGATCTCGCCGTGGCCGCCCTCGACGAGATCGAGCGCCCCGGTACCGACCGGCACTTCACGGTGGCACGCACTCCCCCGTGTCGTGGATAGCGTGGAGCGGGTAGCGAAAGCCGGTGGCACCGAGCAGGAGCGGCCGGCTCGTCCCGGGCGGCGATCAGCTCGCCAGGAACTCCAGCAGCACCTTGTTCACGGCCTCCGGCTGCTCGAGGTAGCCGTAGTGCCCGGCGTCCGGGATCTCCTGGTAGCTCGCGCCGGGAATGGCGTCGGCCACCTCCCGCGACAGGTACGCCGGAATCATCCGGTCGTCGGCGAAACCGACGGCCAGGCACGGCACCCGCACCGCCCGGTAGGCGGCGCGACGGTCGAACTCACGGTCCATTCCCAGCTGCGCCCGCACGCCGGGCGACGTCTTGCCGCCGGTGAACTCGAACACGTCGAGCCAGTCCCGCGCGGTGTGCGGGTCGGCCAGCGACGCCGGCGACAGGTTCATCACGGCCGTGACCGCCGCCCGGTACTTCGCGGGCAGTTCGACGCCGCTGTCGTACAGCTGACGCTCGCCCTCGGTGAGGGTGACCTGGAACTGGTCCATGCGGGCGTGCCCGGCCAGGAACACCGCCTTGCGCACCAGGTCCGGGCGGGCCAGCGACAGCTCCTGCGCGACGCGCGCCCCCATGGAGGTGCCCACGACGTACGCGGGACCGCCGAGCAGCTCGATCAGGCCGGCGGTGTCGGCCACCAGGTCGTCGATGGTCATGCCGCCGAGGCTCTCCCCCGACGGCGCGATGCCGCGGTTGTCGAAGGTGGCGACGCGGTAGCCGGCCTGGACCAGCGCGGGAACCTGGTGCAGGTCCCAGACCCGGCCGGGGCTGCCCGTCCCCATGATCAGCACGACGAGGTCGCCGGTCCCCTTGACCTGGTAGTTCAGCGGGATGCCGTTGATTGTCGCGATGGGCATGAAAACCTTCCTGAGGTGGGTGGCGCGGGTGCGGCCGCACGGCAGCACGGGCACAACGGACCGATCCACACTACCCTGCACCGCAGGTCGCGACCCTGGCAGCACATCCTCAGGCGCCGCCCTGCCACGCGCGCCACAGCCGCGCGTAGCGGCCTCCGGCGGCGACGAGCGCCGCGTGCGGCCCCTCCTCGACGACCCGGCCCGCCTCGAGCACGACGATCCGGTCCGCCGCCGCGGCCTGCGTCAGCCGATGCGCCACGACCAGCGCGGTGCGTCCTCGCGTCACGACCGCCGCGGCGGCTTCGAGGGCTCGCGCGCCCGCGCTGCCGGCCTCCGCCGTCGCCTCGTCGAGCACCACCACCTGCGGATCGGCGATCAGCACCCGCGCCAGCGCGAGCTGCTGGGCTTGGGCCGCGGTCACGGGATGGCCGCCCTCACCGACGACCGTGTACACGCCGTCGTCGAGGGCGCGGACCCACTCGCCCGCGCCGACGGCGTCGAGCGCGGCCGCGACCTCGTCCACGGTGGCGTCGGGCCTGGCCAGGCGCACGTCGTCGAGCAGGGGGCCGCCGAACACGTGCACCTCCTGGCTGACGACGACGACGTAGCGGCGCAGCCGGGCACCGAGTTCGCCGAGCGCCCGGCCACCGAGACGGACCTCCCCCGAGGTGGGCGTGACGACCCCGGCGGCGGCAGCGGCGACCGTCGACTTCCCGGCGCCGGTCGAGCCGACCAACGCCACCGTCTCCCCCGGCGCGACCTTCAGGTCCACGCCGTGCAGGACCTCGGGGCCGTGCGCGTACCGGTGCCGCACCCCGGTCAGCTCCAGCGCCGGCGGACCGCAGCGCGGCTCGTCGGGCGGACCGTCGTCCGGGGTCGGCGCCGCCGGGAGGTCGGCGACGCCCACGAGCCGGGCCAGGCTCGCGCCCGCCGACTGGACGTCGTCGAAGGTGAACAGCAGCAGCCCGAGGGGCGAGAACAGGCGGTGGAACAGCAGTGCCGCCGCGGTGGCCTCGCCGACGGTCACCGCGTCCGCCCGGATCAGGACGAACCCGGCGACGAGAAGCGCCGCGAGACCGACGAATTCGGCCCGGTTGGCCCGGCCCGCGAATCGGGTGAACAGGCCGAACACGCCGACGGTGAGGTCGCGCGCGCGGGCCGAGGCGGCATCGATGCCGGACAGGTGGGTCGTGTCGAGGCCGTAGGCACGGACCGTGCGCACCCCGTGCATGCTGCTGACGAGTGCCTGCGACCGTGCGCCCATCGCGACCCGCTCCGCGGCGTACAGCGGAGCCGAGCGGGGCAGGTACCAGCGCAGGGCGAGCGCGTACATCGGCAGCGCGACGAGGCCGGCGAGACCGAGCCGCCAGTCGATTCCGACCATCGCCGCGACGCTGACCACCACCAGCATCAGTGCCGCCACCAGCTGCGGCACCACCGAGCCGAGTGCCTTCGCCAGCACCGCGACGTCGTCGCCGACGCGGGAGAGGACGTCGCCGTGCCCGGCGCGTTCGACGGTCTCGGTGGGCAGGGTCAGCACCCGCGCCAGCACCGTCTCGCGCAGCCGGGCCAGCACCGTCTCGCCGAGACGCGCAACCAGGTGCAGGCCGGCCCCCTCGAGCACGCCGCCGACGACCGCCGTCGCCGCGATCAGCGCGACGACCCATCCGAGGATGGACATCGGGGCCTGCTCGCGCACCCGGTCGACGAGGACACCGAGGACGCGCACCGGCACCACCGCGGCGATCGCCGCCCCGACGGACACCGTCACCGTCAGCGCGACCCGCCCCGGCGCGTCGCGCAGCTGCGCTCCCAGCCAGCGCCACGACCGTCCCGCAGAGGCGATCGGCAGCAGCTCGGACTCGTTGCTCGTCATCGCAGCACCGCCGCTCGGTAGGTGGGGTCGGTGGCGGACAGTTCGGCGTGGGTGCCGGACGCGACGATCTCGCCGTCGTCGACCACCACCACGCGGTCGGCGGCGGCGAGCAGCGCGGGGCTCGAGGTGATGACGACGGTCGTGTGCTCGTCGCCGTCGTGCCGCAGGCGCGCGATCCCCTCCGCGACGGCCTGCTCGGTAACCGCATCGACCGCGGTGGTCGGCTCGTGCAGCACGAGCACGGGAGCGCGCCGCGCCAGCGCCCGGGCCAGCGCCACGCGCTGCCGCTGTCCGCCGGACAGGCTGCTGCCGCGGTCGACGATCCGCTGGTCGAGGCCGTCGGGGTGGGTGTCGGCGAGCTGGCCGGCGGCGGACGCGCCGAGCACCTCCGAGGGGATGCCGTCGGAGGGTCGGCTCATGCCGGCGGCGATGTTGTCGGCGAGCGTTCCCGCGAACAGGTCGCTGTGGTGGGGTTCCGCGAGAACGGTCCGGCGTCCGGCGACGGGGTCGAGCGCATCGAGCGGCACTCCCCCGACGGTCAGCTCGCCGCGGACGTCCTCCGGCGGCACCTGGCCGGACAGCACGTCGGCGAGCGCCTCCGCGTCCTGCGACCGGTGGGCGAGGACACCGAGCAGTTCCCCCGGCGCGACGGTCAGGTCGATCCTGCGCAGCGACCGGTAGCCGAGCCCGCGCAGCTCGAGGCTGCCGTCCGCCGGGGTCCCGGTTCCGGCGGGCAGCAGCGACGGCGCGTGCAGCACGAGCGAGAGCCGGTCGGCGGAGGCGCGGGAGGCGGCCCACGACGACGGCAGGGCGGCGAGCGTCCCGAGCGGTTCGACGACGAACTGGGCCAGGCCCACGACGGTGATGAGTTCGCCGACCGAGATGCGGCCCGACAGCGCGGCCCAGCCCGCGACGCCCGCGACCGCGACGGACAGCAGCGCGCTCACCGCCGACGAGGTGCCGGTGTAGACGCCGAGGGCGCGGGTCGCGCGCAGTGTCGAGGCGAGCGCGTCCGCGCTGGCGTCCCGGTACCGGTGGGCGGCGGCCGGTTCGGCACCGATGCCGCGCAGCGGCCGCAGTCCCGTGACGAGGTCCGTCGCCAGACCCGATGCCCGCGCCACCGCCTCCTGCTGTGCGGTCACCCGCCGGGTCAGCAGCGGGGTGGCACGGTCGAGCGCGACGAGGATCGCGGGTGTGCCCAGCAGTACCAGCAGACCGAGCGGGACGTCGACGAGCAGCAGCGCGATCGCGGCCCCGACCACCGCGGTGACGGCCGCGGCGGTGGCGGGCACCACGTGCAGGATCTGCGCGGCCCGCCCGGCGTCGGTGGTCGCCACCGCCAGGAGTTCCCCGGTGCGCAGGGAGGTGCGCACCCCGCGCGGATCGAGGATCCGGCGGGCCACGGCGACCCGCAGCCGGTGCGACTCCGCCTCGATCGCCGCGACGAGCCGGCGCGCACCGAGACGCCACGAGTAGGTGAGCACGACGAACAACGCGGCGAGGCCCGCGAGGGCGACGACCAGCATCGACACGTCGCCGTCGGTGACCGGCCCGTCGATGATCACCCCGATCGCGACGGGCACGAGGGTCTCCATCACCTGGTGCAGCGAGACCAGCGGGGTGCCGACTGCCAGCGCGATCCGCTGGTTCACGATGGTGCGCCGCAACAGCCCCGGACCTGGCTTCTTCCCGTCGCCGGCCCCGCGGTCGTCGTCACCGCTCATGCGTTCCACCACACGAAACTCTCCGTTCCACGTCACCACCCCGAGAAGTGAGTCAACCCTAACTTGCAGCGCGGGTGGCGTCGGAAGCGCCGGTTCTCATAGAGTCGCACTACGAATGACCTGCTCGAACGGAGCAGCAAGCCCGGGAGGAACAACCATGGCCGCGGACGCCACCACCGAGAACGACATTCCGGACGAGGAACTCGAACCCGTCGCGGACGAGACCGCCCGCCAGGCGCAGCGTGTCGTCGCTGCCTACGCGGAGGATGCGGACGAGTGCCGCATGCTGCTGTCCATGCTCGGCATCGGGCCGAACCCGAAGATGGACTGACCGGACACCGCCGGACAGGGACAGTCGGACAAGGACAGGGAGCGCCACGTGGTTGCAGCTGAGGAGTCGACGCAGGCGGGTGGTTCGGACTTCGTCGTCGTCGCGAACCGCCTGCCCGTCGACCTCGAGCGTCTTGCGGACGGCTCGACCCGGTGGAAGCGCAGCCCGGGTGGCCTCGTCACCGCGCTCGAGCCGATCCTGCGCAGCAACCGCGGAGCGTGGGTCGGCTGGGCCGGTGTCGCCGACGCCGAACTCGACCCGATCGTCCAGGACGACCTCGAGCTGTATCCGGTCCCGCTGAGCGCGCAGGAGATCGCCGACTACTACGAGGGCTTCTCCAACGCGACACTGTGGCCGCTGTACCACGACGTGATCGTCCGGCCGGAGTACCGGCGCGAGTGGTGGAACACCTACGTCGAGGTCAACCGCCGGTTCGCGGAGGAGACCGCGAAGGCCGCGGCCGAGGGCGCGACGGTGTGGGTGCAGGACTACCAGCTGCAGCTGGTGCCGAAGATGCTGCGGATGCTGCGCCCGGACCTGACCATCGGCTTCTTCCTGCACATTCCGTTCCCGCCGGTGGAACTGTTCATGCAGATGCCGTGGCGGACCGAGATCGTCGAGGGTCTGCTCGGCGCCGACCTGATCGGCTTCCACCTGCCCGGCGGTGCCCAGAACTTCCTGTACCTGGCGCGCCGGCTGGCCGGCCATCAGACCTCCCGCGGCACCGTGGGCGTGCGCTCGAAGCTCGGGGTGGTGCAGGTCGGGTTCCGGGCGGTGCGCGTCGGGGCGTTCCCCATCTCGATCGACTCCGGGCAGCTCGACGAGCAGGCCCGCCGCAAGTCGATCCGCGACCGCGCCAAGCAGATCCGCAAGGAACTCGGCAATCCGAGGCACATCATGCTCGGCGTCGACCGGCTCGACTACACCAAGGGCATCGACGTCCGCCTCGACGCGCTGCTCGAGCTGATCGCCGAGGGGCGCGTGGATCCGGCCGACACGGTGATGGTGCAGCTCGCCACCCCGAGCCGGGAACGCGTCGAGTCGTACGTGCAGATGCGCGGCGCCATCGAGCAGACGGTCAGCCGGATCAACGGCGAGTACGCCGAGGTGGGCCGGCCCGTGGTGCACTACATCCACCGGCCCATTCCACGGGACGAGCTGATCGCGTTCTTCGTCGCGGCCGACGTCATGCTGGTGACGCCGCTGCGCGACGGCATGAACCTCGTCGCCAAGGAGTACGTGGCGTGTCGCAGCGACCTCGGCGGCGCCCTCGTGCTGAGCGAATTCACCGGGGCCGCAGCAGAACTGCGCCAGGCCTTCCTGTGCAATCCGCACGACCTCGAGGACGTCAAGGACAAGATGGAAGCGGCGCTGACCCAGCCGCGCGAGGACGGCCGGCGGCACATGCGGGCACTGCGCCGGCAGGTCCTCGCCCACGACGTGGACCGGTGGGCCCGGTCCTTCCTCGACGCCCTCGCCCATCAGGGCGCGGCAGGTCCGGCGCTGATCGCGCCGGCGGAGGTCGGCGAGCCCGAGTGACGAGCACACCCGACCGCGAGGACTACGGTTCCCGGCCCTCGCCCGAGCGCATCGGGGCTGCGGCGGCCGGCGTCCCCGCGCCGCGCACGACCACCGGTTCCCTCGACGTGCTCCTCGTCGAGGACGACGCCGGGGACGAACTGATCATTCGGGAGTCGTTCGAGGCCAACGAGATCGGCAGCACACTGCACGTGGTGCGGGACGGCGCGGAGGCCCTCGACTTCCTGTACCGGCGCGGGATGCACGCCGACGCCGCGCGGCCGGCGCTGGTGCTGCTCGATCTGAACCTGCCGAAGTACGACGGGTGGCAGGTGCTCGAGGCGGTCAAGGCCGATCCCGACCTGGCGTCCATCCCGGTCGTCGTGCTGACGACGTCCACCGCCGAGGAGGACGTCGTGCGCAGTTACCGGCTGCGGGCCAATGCCTACGTCTCCAAGTCGGTGGACTTCGACCGGTTCGTCGCCACCGTGCGGCAGATCGACCGGTTCTTCGTGCACATGGTGCGCCTGCCCGGTCGCTGATCCCTCACACCGGCGTCAGGCGGCTCACCAGCCACCGGCCGTCGTGCTTCTCGAGTTCGACGCGCACACGGCTGCCGCTGCTGACCGCTTCGGGATTGACGGAACTGGTGGTGATCTGGTTGAGGAACAGCAGGGTCACCGCCCGGTCGGCCTCGGCCGACACGACCGACGACGCCTGCACGCTCACCTGAACGGTGATCGACTTCTCCTTCGCGCCGGGCGCGATGACGTTCGTCATCAGGCTGGTGTACTCGTCCCGGAAGTCGCCGGTGAGCCCGTCGGAGGCCGCGGCGACCTGCTCGTCGACCCTGGCGTGGTCGTACGCGAGCATCGCGACGGCCTGCTCCTCGGCCGCCTGCAGGGCCTCGGTCCGGGCCGCCTCGGCACCGTCGCGCTCGACCTTGTCGTACACGCCGAACCCGACGAGGCCGGCGAGCACGATCGCCGCGGCGGTGAGGGCCGCGAGCAGCATTCTCCGCCGACCGCCCGCGGGGCCGGGCGGCGTCGTCGCGTCCTCCGCGGCGTCCACGCGCGTGGTGTCGTCGGTCTGGGCCACGGCGTCGTCCTTCGAATTCTCGGTCACGGTACGAAGTCCACCTTCGACGCGAGCAGGCGGCCGTCCTCGTCGCAGATCGTCACCCGCAGCCGGAAGTCGCGCGGTTCGGGTTCGGTCTGTTCCGCGTTGGACACCATCGACCGGGCGGCCACGAGCGAGGTCATGCAGGCGCCGTCCTCGGCTTGGATGCCGGCCTCGATCACCTCGCCGGTGGTGTCGACGTTCGCCTTGGTCACCACGTCGACGAAAGGCCCCTCGCGGCCTTCGAATTCGGCCTTGAAGTCGCCGGTCGCCCCGTCGAGCAGGCGCTGCACGTCCGCGGCCGCGCTCTGCGGGTGGATGGTGGTCAGGTTCAGCACGGTCTGCCGCGCGGCCTGCAGGTACGCCGCCCGCCGGGCGTCGTGGTCGCGGTCGGCTCTCGCGTCGAGCCACAGCCATACCCCGGCGCCCGCCAGGGCGAGGACGATCACGGCCGCGAGCGCGGGCAGCAGCCGGCCCGTCCGGGCGGGTGCGGTCTCCGGGGTCGTCGTGGTGGCGGAGGTCTGTTCGTCCGCCATCAGCCTTGCTGCGCCTTCATGTACGTCTCCAAACTGGTCTCGGGGCCGGTGTCGACGTTGCGATACACCGTACCGTCGGGACCGATGTACGTCCCCGTCGCCGGGTCGATGCCCCGCGCCGTGACCCCGGCGGGTGCAGCCGGGTTCGTCCCGGTCGCGTGCGATGCGGGGACCGGCACGTCGCCTTCCGACTGCACGGGTGTCGGCGCGCCCCGCCACGGGTTGTCGAGGTACTCGGGCTGATACCCGTTGCGGCACGCCTCCGGCGTGGGCCCGCGCCGGCCCGGGAACTCCATGCACGGCAGGTTCCGCGCACCGCGCACGGCGTTCGGATCCGACTGCGGGAGCTTGCAGTACACCTCGCCGGGGGTGTCCACCATGGTGGTGTCCGCGGGGCTGCGCCACTGCTCGGGTGGCAGGAAGCCGGACAGGCACGGCGGCGGATCGTGCAGCTGCAGGTGGAAGTCGACGACCGCGCCGTCCTCGGCCGGTCCGCTGCCGGCGGCGGTGATCAGGGCGGTGGTCATCGGCGGGTACAGCACCAGGATCTGTTCGATGCCGGCGTTGTAGATCACGCCCACCTCCCCGACGCTGACCATGTTGGCCAGCAGGAGCGGCAGCGTCGGCCGCAGGTCCTGCAGCAGCTGTTCGGCCTCGGCCGCGGCGCCCGGCCCCTTCGCGAGCACCGCCCGCAGGTCGGTGTCGGCGGCCCGCAGCCCGTCGGTGAACGTCAGCATGTCCCGGGTCCAGGACCGGATCGCGTCGCTGGTGACGACCTGGGTGTCGAGCAGCGGACCGAGTTGATCGAGCAGTGCCTTGGTCTGCTCGCTGCCCGCGCTCGCCTCCTGCACGAACAGGCGGGTCGAATCGATCAGCCGCTGCAGGTCCGGTCCCGAACCGTTGAACGCGTCGAACGACTCGTCGACGACAGTGCGCAGCCGCGTGTCGCTGATGCTGGCGAGCAGGACGTCGGCCTGGTCGAGCAGCGCGCCCACCTCCTGCGGCACCGACGTGCGGTCGGCGGGGATCACGTCGCCGTCCGCCAGGTACTTCCCACTCGAACCGTTCTGCGGCGGAACGAAGTCCACGTACTGCTCGCCGACGGCGGACACGCTGCGCACCGCCGCGTCGACGTCGGCGGGGATCGCGCGGTCGCTGTCGATCGACAGGACGGCCTCCACGCCGGTGGGCGAGAGCTGCACCTTGTCGACCACCCCGACCGTGTTGCCGCGGTAGGTGACGTTCGCGTGCGGGTAGAGCCCGCCGGTGGAGGACAGCTCCACGATCACCGTGTACCGGCCGACGCCGAACAGCTGCGGGAGCTTGACGTACTGCAGCGACATCACCAGCAGCCCGACCACCGTGAGCACCGCGAAGATCACGAGCTGGATCCGGACGAACTTCGACAGCATCATGGCGCCGGCACCCCCAGCGGGGGCAGCCCCGGAATGGTGATCTCCCCCAGGCCGGGCACCGACAGGGTCGCGGCCGGGCCCGGTGCGGGTTGTGCGGCCGGCTGCTCGAGCGGGGCCTGGAACGGGTCCGCGGACTGGGCCGCCAGCCCGGCGTCCTGCCCGAGGATGCCTTCCGGTCCGGCGAGACGCCCGGCGAGCGGGGTGCCGGTGAGGAAGTTCAGGTCCAGCCGTTCGAGGGTGAGGTCGATGGTCATGGCGAGGTTCGCGTAGTCGCCCCGGATGACCTGGTCGATGCCGGCCTGCGGGAACGGATAGGTCAGCAGCACGCCGAGCACCTCGGTCAGGGCGTTGCCGGAGTCGGCGAGCGCCCGCAGCGTCGGAGCGAGCGCCTGCAGGTTGGTGTGCAGGTCCTCGCCGCTGTTCTCGACGAGCCGGCTGGCCACGGTGCTCATCTCGCCGAGCGAGGTGAGCGCGGTGGTCAGGTCCTGGCGCTGGTCGGCGAGCACGGTCAGCGCGGCCGGCATCTCGTCGAGCGCCCGGACGAGGGTGGCGTTCTGCGCGTCGACCGTCCACGCGAGCCGGTCGATGCCCTCCATCGCGGCGATGATGTCGCCCCGCTGCCGGTCGAGGGTGCCGACGAGTTCGTCGAGCCGCGGCAGCAGGTTCCGGATCGAGTCCTCCCGTCCGTACAGCGCCGCGTTCAGCTCGGTGGTGATGTCGTTGATCTGTGCGAGTCCACCGCCGTTGAGGACCACCGACAGCGACGACAGCGTCTGCTCGGTGGTCGGGTACACCCCGGCCCGCTCGAGCGGAATGAGGTCGCCGTCCTCGAGCCGGCCCTGCGGCGGCTCGTCCGTAGGCGACGCCAGTTCGAGATGCTGCGAGCCGAGCAGGCTGGTCTGCCCGATCCTCGCCGTCGCGTTCGCCGGGAGTGCCACCTCACCGTCGAGGGCGACGGTCACGAGGGCGTGCCAGTCCTCGACCTCGATCCTGGTGACGCTGCCGACCTGGACGTCGTCGACCCGCACCGGCGAATTCTGGGTCAGGGTGGTCACGTTCGGCATCTGGATCCGCACCTGGTAGGCGTCCTCGCCGTGCCCGGCGGTGCCGGGGAGGGGAAGGGAGTTCAGCCCCTCCCACTCGCATCCGGTCGAGGTCAGCGCCGCCGCGACCAGCATCGCGGCGACGGCACCGCGCCGCGTCGGGCGGGAGTGCCGGATTCGGGTGCTCATCGTCCTCCTCCCGGCTGCAGCAGCGCACCGAGGTCGGGGGGAACCGTCACGGTGGGCAGGCCGGGCAGCGGCCCGGCCGGCGGCACGGCGTCCGCGGGTGCGGTGCCCCGCCCCGCGGCCGCGGCTTCCGCCTCGAGACCCGGCTCGGTGTACTGGATCTGGTCGGGGAACGCCTCCACCGCGGCGATGGGGTTGGTCATGACCGGCAGGTAGTTCATCGCCAGCGACTGGAGCACCGGTCCGAGCTGCTGGCGGCACAGTTCCGCGCTGCGGTCGGAGGTGGCGTTCGCGGCCGCGGCCACGGACCCGCACATGAACTCGACGGGATTGGCGAGGTTGCTGATCGCCAGCGCACCGGTGAGCGAGCCCTGTGCGGGCTTGTAGATGTCGTAGAAGTTCGACAGCGCCGTCGGTCCGGAGTGCAGGACCCGTTCGATCTCGGGTCGCTTGCGGGCGAGGACTTCGGTGGCGTCGGCGAGGCGCTGCACCGACTCGGTCAGCGCGGCCCGGTGGTCCTGCACGAACCGCTGCACGTCACCGACCGCGAGGTCGAGGTCCGCGAGCGAGGTGCCGAGCTGATCCGAGCTCTCGGCGAGGACGTCCGAGACCGACGCGAGCCGGCCGCCGAGCTGCACGATCTGCTCGTTGCTGGTCGAGAGCACCGCCACGAACGCCTGCAGGTTCCGGACGGTGCCGAACAGGTCGGTGCGCCCCTCCGACAGGGTGTGCATCGTGTCGGACAGTTCGCGCAGGGTGGCGCGGATGGTCAGGCCGTTGCCGTCGAGGTTCTCGGCGGCCGTGTCGATGAAACGCCCGAGCGAGCCCTGCGGATCGAGACCCTGAGGGCCGAGGGCTTCCGACAGACGCATCAGTTCCGTCTTGATCTGGTCCCATTCCACCGGCGAGGCGGTGCGCTCGAGCGGGATCGTCGCGTCGTCGGCGAGCTGCGGGCCCCCCGAGTACACCGGGGTCAGCTGGACGAAGCGCGCGGACACGAGGCTCTGCGCGATGATCACCGCCTTGGCGTCGGCCGGGATGTCGACGGAGTCGTCGACCTGCATCTGCACGCGCACCAGGTCGTCGCCCGGCTCGATGCGGGTGATCCTGCCGACGCTCACGCCCAGCACCCGCACGTCGTCGCCCTCGTACAGGCCGCTCGTGGAGACGAATTCGGCGTTGATCGTGCGCTTGCCCCAGCCGGGCAGCACCACGGCGAACGCGACGAGGGCCAGGGCCACCACTGCGACACCGGCGATCACCGGCAGCAGCAGGCGGCGGCGCTTCCCGGGCCGGTCCTCCGGGGCTTGGAGGGTATCGGTGCTCATTCGCCATCCTTCGTGATCGACGGCGGGTCCTTCGGGATGATGTCCTGCAGGTCCTGCTCCAGCAGTTCGGGGGCGACCATGCTGTCGACCAGTGCCTTCCACCACGGCGCGGGCAGGACGTTCGACACGTACGCGTTGAAGAACGGGCCGCTCGCGACGGACTCGCCGAGCGCGCTGATGTACGGGCCGAGCCCGTCGAGGGCGCCGGCGATGTTCTCCTTGTTCGCCTGCAGGTTGGCGGTCACCGCGTTGAGCTTGTCCAGGGTGGGACCCATCTGCGCCTGGTTCTCCTGCACCAGGGCGGAGAGCTGCCTCGAGACCGCGGAGATGTTCGCGATCAGCTCGGTCATCGCGTCGCGCCGCAGGCTCAGCTCCCCGAAGAGGGCGTTGGCGTCCACCACGAGCGCGTTGATCCGGTCGCTGCGTTCGGCGAGGATGCCGGTCACCGATTCGGCGCGGGCCAGCAGATCCTCGAGCGACTCGTCGCGTGCGTTGACGGACTGGGACAGCCTGGTCATGCCCTCGAGCGCCCCCCGCAGCTCGGGCGGGGTGTCCTGCAGCGAATCCGACAGCGCATCGAGCGAGTCGTCGATCTGCTCGGTGTCGAGCTCGGACACCGTGGTCGTGAGGTCGCCGAGGGCGTCGGTGAGCGAGTACGGCGAGTCGGTGCGCGTCGACGGGATCGGCTCGCGCGGGTCGAGCGTCCCCGAACCGTACGGTTGCACGGCGAGCGACTTGCGGCCGAGCACGGTATTCGTCTTGATGTCGGCTCCGGTGTCCTCGCCGAGCGCGATGCCGTCGCGGACGGTGAAGGCGACGAGCACCTGCCGGTCGTCGAGGCGGACGTCGGTGACCTCGCCGACGTCGACGCCGGCGAGGGTGACGGTGTCGCCGGGTACGAGACCGCCGGCGTCGACGAAGTACGCCGAGTAGGTCAGGCCCCCGGAGAGGAACTGCAGCTGGTCGTACTGCAGGCCCGCGAGCACCGTCGCGGCGGCGACGGACAGGCCGACGATGCCGACCTGCACGGGATTGCGTTCACGGATCGGACTCATTCGATCTTCGCGCACCTTCCGGTCGTCTGCTCGGCCGACGTGAAACGGATGGTGGTCCCGTCCGGTCCCGAGAATTTGAACGTGTTGGCACACAGGAAGAATTGGAAGAAGTTGCCGTACACCCCCACCCGGATGAGCTTCTTGTAGTCGTTCGGCAGCCGCTCGAGTGTCCGGTTGATGTCGTCGCGCCCGAGGTCGAGCTGGGTCATGGTGCGGTTGGTCTCGGCGATCACCGACTGCAGGTCCGGCCGGTTGTTCTGCAGCAGCGACGCGAGATCGCCGGTGCCGGCCGCGATCCGCGGGATGGCGGTGCCGATCGGGTCGCGGTCCTGCGCGAGCCCGCTCACCAGGGTCTGCAACCGGTCGACGGTCTCGGTGAACTGCTGGTCGTTCTCGTCGATGGTGGCAAGGACCGCGTTGAGATTGTCGATGACGTCGCCGATCAGCCGGTCCCGGTCGGCGAGGGAGTTCGTGAAGGAGTTCGTGTTGCCCAGCAGCGACACCAGGGTGCCGCCCTGGCCCTGGAAGACCTGGAGCAGCGCGCCGGACAGGTCGTTGACCTGCTGCGGGTCGAGGCCCTGCAGCAGCGGCTTGAATCCGCCGAGCAGCAGGTCGAGGTCGAGCGCGGGTTCCGTCTGCGACACCGGGATCGTGCCGCCGGCCGGCAGCGTCTCCCCAGTCCCCGGTCCCTCGAGCAGTTCGAGATAGCGGTCGCCCACGAGGTTCTCGTACCGCACCGTGGCCTTGGTGCTCGCCAGCAGCGTGTGCTCGGCGTCGACGTCGAACGACACCTCGGCCTGGTTGTCGCGCCCGACGTCGACGCTGTCGACCGATCCGACGGGCACCCCGGCGATACGGACCTTGTCACCGGCCTGCAGTCCGGACACGTCGGTGAACGTCGCGTGATAGGTCTGCGTGCCGGTGAACCGCACCTGGCTGAACACGATCGCCAGCACCGCGAAGATCAGCACCATCACGACGGTGAACGCGAGGAACTTGACCGTGGTGGCCCTCACCGGATCACCCCGCCTTCCCGCGCCGCCCGGTCCGTCCGCATCTGCGCCTGCGGCATCTCACTCGCCTCCCGGGATCATGTCGCCGAACAGGAAACCGAAGATCGTCGGGTACCGCACCCACGTCTCGGTGTTCGGGTGGAACGGCACGGGATGGGTGTCGGCGACGACGAAGGGCGCGTGGCCGTCGCGCTTGGGATCGAAGTCGGGCAGCCCGTGGCAGTTCGGCCCGCCCGAAGCTCCCACCACCGGCAGGTCCTGCTCGTGGTCGTACATGGTGGCGCCGCCCAGGAAGTTCGTGCTCAGCATCAGCGCCGGGTACTTGCCGGTGCCGGCCATGGGTTCGAACGCGATGCGCGCGTCGTTGAGCCCGACGAGGAAGCACGGCAGCTCGGGCGAGTACTCGGCGAGCAGCGTCGTGGTCTCCGTCAGCAGATCCAGCGCCGAGGTCAGTTGGGCCTCGTTCTCGCCGAGGACGTCGCGCCCGGTGTTCGCCAGACCGGTGACGTTCATCAGCATCAGGTCCAGGTTGGCCTGCTCGTCGACCACGGTGTTGCCGATCGAGGTGGCGTTGTCGAGCAGGTTCATCACGTCGGGGGCGACGTCGGCGTACAGGTTGGTGACGTCGGCCGCCACGGCGAGGTCGTACTGCAGTTGCGGCAGCGAGGGATTCATCGTCGCGAGGTAGTCCTCGGCCTCGACGAGGGTGGCGCCGAGGGTGTCGCCCCGACCGTCCAGGGCCTCGGAGATCGCCCCGAGCGTGGCGTTGAGCTTCTCCGGCTGGATCTGCGCGAGCACGTCGGACAGGTGCTGGAAGACGGTGTTGAACTCGACGGTGACGTTCTCGGCCGCGATGATCGCGCCCTCCTGGAGCGGAACCGGCGACGGGTCGTCCGGCACGAGCAGGTTGACGAACTTCGCCCCGAACACGGTGGTGGACTCGATGGTCACCCGCACGTTGGACGGCACCAGGTGCAGCTGACCGGGATCCATCGCGAGCTGCAGCAGCGCACCGTCGGGAGTGTGCTCGACGGACCGGACCCGGCCCACCTCGACACCGCGCAGCTTGACCTTCGCGTCGGGTTCCATCACCAGGCCGGACCGTGCGGAGGTGACCGTGACCGGGGTGGTGGCGGTGAAGGCACCGGCGAACATCAGCAGCGCCAGCACGACGGCGACGGTGAGGCCGCCGACGAGCCCGAGGGCCGCGAGTTTCTTCTTCCAGGAGGGTGTGTCCATGCGCCTATCCCGACAGGTTGAAGTTGCCGGTCGCCCCGTACGCCGCGAGCGAGATGAGCAGGGTCACGGTCACCACCGCGATCAGGGAGGCGCGCACCGCGTTGCCGACGGCGACGCCGACGCCGACCGGGCCGCCACCGGCATTGAACCCGTAGTAGGTGTGGATCAGCATGACGGCTATCGCCATGACGATGGCCTGCACGAACGACCACAGGATGTCGGTGGGGATGAGGAACGTGTCGAAGTAGTGGTCGTACACGCCCGCGGACTGGCCGTAGAGCACGACGGTGGCGAAGCGGCTGGCGACGAACGAGGCGATCACGGCCAGCGAGTACAGCGGGACGATCGCGATCATGCCCGCCATCACGCGGGTGCTCACGAGATACGGGATCGACGGGATCGCCATGACTTCGAGCGCGTCGATCTCCTCCGAGACCCGCATGGCGCCGAGCTGGGCGGTCGAGCCGGCGCCGATGGTGGCGGCCAGGCCGATGCCCGCGATGGTGGGCGCCGCGATGCGGACGTTGATGAAGGCGGCGAAGAAGCCCGTGAGGGCCTCGACGCCGATGTTGCCGAGGGAGCTGAAGCCCTGCACGGCGATGATCCCGCCGGTGAACAGGGTCAGGAAGCCGACGATGACGACCGTTCCGCCGATCACGGCGAGCGCCCCGGTGCCCATGCTGATCTCGGCGATCAGCCGGACCGTCTCCTTCGGGTAGTGCATCAGCGCACGCGGGGCGTAGCCGAGCGCCTTGCCGAAGAAGAGCGCCTGGTCACCGAGCCGGTCCACGGAGTCGGAGGCCCGGGCGATGCGGCGCCGCGCGCGGGGGAAGCGCCAGGAGATCACTGCCATCTACATCACCGCCGTGCCGGTCACCCGCCCGTCAGCTTGATGCCGACGGCGGTGACGAGAAGGTTGACCACGAACAATGCCATGAAGGCGAACACGACCGTCTGGTTGACGGCATCGCCCACGCTCTTGGCGCCGCCCTTGACGTTGAGGCCCAGGTAGGCGGCGACGAGGCCGGCGATCATGCCGAACAGTCCGGCCTTGATCTGGGAGATCATCAGTTCGCCGAAGCCGGTGAGCAGGGTGATGCCGTTGACGAAGGCGCCGGGGTTCACGTCCTGGAGGAAGACGGAGAACGCGAAGCCGCCGAGGATGCCGATGGAGCACACCAGCCCGTTGAGCAGCAGCGCGACGACGGTGGACGCGAGGACCCGGGGCACGACGAGACGGTGGATCGGGTTGATGCCGAGCACGCGCATCGCGTCGATCTCCTCTCGGATGGTGCGGGCGGCGAGATCCGCGCAGATGGCGGTGGCGCCGGCACCGGCGACGATGAGCACGGTGACCATGGGGCCGACCTGGGTGACGGCACCGAGCGCGGCGCCGGCGCCGCTGAGGTCCGCGGCTCCGATCTCGCGCAGCAGGATGTTGAGGGTGAAGCTGACCAGGACAGTGAACGGCACCGCGACGAGGACCGTCGGCACGAGGGACACCCGTGCGACGAACCAGGCCTGGTCGACGAACTCGCGTCGCTGGAAGGGCCGGGAGAACACGGCCCGGGCGGTCTCACCGGTCATCGCGAAGAATCCGCCCACCGCGCGGAGCGGGACCTCGAGGAGGTCTACCACCGTCTCCTCCTCCGTTGGTTCGCTCGCCGGCCACGGCCGACGAGAGGTCAGCTTGTGACCCGCGTCATACTAACTAGAACGTGTTCATGTGTCAAAGACCGTCGCGACACGCCGCCGCCCGCGCGGCGGGAACCGTGCCGCACCGGCCGCGGCGCGACAGCCACGACGAACCCGGAATCGGGCTTCGAACTGGGAAGATGCCCACCCGGACCGCGGGATCCCCCACCCGTCCACAGCGCCCGGTCGCACGGGGTCGCGGCACCGAACCGGCGCGTCCCGCCGGATGTCGAGGGAGAGAAATTAGAACAGGTATCACCAGAGTTCACACGCCCGCGGTCGCGGCCGCGCACCCGGCGCGGCACGCCGGGCAGAGCCCGACACTAACCGGATCGGCCCGGGACGGCGCGATATTACCGAAGGGCGACCTTGCATGTCACTTCGGGTATCACCTAGCGGTGTTTCAGAGAGCGAGGGCCTGCGCGGCCGAGAAGGTGCGCGCAGGATCCCGGTCGTCGAAGTAGCTTCCGACGCGGTCGGCGAGGGTTTCCGGGGTCCAGCGGACGTCCGCGTCGAACCGCTGCTCGACGACGGGCGCGGCCATCAGCGCGACCATCGGGCCGTAGACGACGAAGACCTGGCCGTTGATCCGGTCCGCCGCGGGAGATGCCAGGTAGGTGACCAGCGCCGAGACGTGCTCGGGTGCCAGCGGATCCACCTCCCCCTCGGGCGCGGCACCGAAGACACCCTCCGTCATCGCGGTGCGCGCCCGTGGGCAGATGGCATTGGCCCGCACCCCGTACCGGGACAGGCCCCGCGCGGCGGAGAGGGTGAGGGCGGTGATCCCGGCCTTGGCCGCGCCGTAGTTGGCCTGCCCCTCGGGGCCGAGCAGGCCGGCCTCGGAGGACGTGTTGACGATCCGGCCGTAGACGGGCCCGCCGGCCTTCTTGGACTCGCCACGCCAGTGCGCCGCCGCGTTGCGGCACAGCAGGAAATGGCCGCGCAGATGGACGGCGATCACCGCGTCCCAGTCCTCGTCGGACATGTTGAACAGCATGCGATCCCGCACGATGCCGGCATTGTTGACGACGATGTCGAGACGACCGAATCGGTCCCGGGCCGTCGCGAGCAGGGCGTCGGCCGTGGCGCGTTCGGCGACGCTGCCGGCCACGAAGGCCGCGTCGGCGCCGAGGTCGCGGATCTCGGCGAGGGTGTCCTCGACGGCGTCCGACGCCGCGAGATCGTTGACGACCACCGCGGCACCGGCCCGGGCCAGCGCGACGGCCTCGGCGCGTCCGAGTCCGGCGCCGGCTCCGGTGACGACGGCGACCCGCCCCTCGAGACTCACACCGCCCTCGAGACTCACACCGCCCTCGAGGCTCACGCCCCCGTCGTCCCCCGCACCGTTTCCCGCGGGGCCGAGACCGTTGCCGCTTGCACTCATCGACGCGTTCTCCCTAGCGATACCGGGCGGCCGCCCGGGCCGCCGCGCTCCTGGTCGCCGCGGATTCCGGCGGCCATCAGAAATGTAGAACGTGTTCTCGTTTCTGACAAGTGAACTCGTCAGGCCTCGCTCAGTGCCGCGCGGGGGCACTGCGCGATCGCCGTGCGCACGTCCTCCTCCTGCTCCGGCGCGATGGGGTGCGTGACGATCAGCTCGTCGTCGTCGTTCAGATCGAAGACCTCGGGCGCAATCCCCACGCACACGCCGTTCGCCTCACAACGATCGAAGTCGACCTTGACCTCCATGAACAGACCTCGCTTCTCGCTCGCACAACCGATCCGGCGCCGGTCGCGCGGGCTGGCGCGACGGCTCGAAATCCAGGCTAGAACGCGTTTCAGTTCTGTGCAATGATTCGGGAACATCGCCGAGCCGGTCCCGGTCCTCGGCCGTCGAACAGCTGCCTACCCGACGAACGGAGCGGTTCGTGGACATCGCGTACACCCCGCAGCAAGAGGAACTCCGCGCGCAGTTGCGCGCCTATTTCGCCGACCTGATGACGCCCGAACGACGGGAGGCGCTCGCCGCGACGACGGGCGAGTACGGTGCCGGCAACGTGTACCGGGAGGTCGTCCAGCAGATGGGCAAGGACGGCTGGCTCACCCTGGGCTGGCCGGAGGAGTACGGCGGCCAGAACCGTTCGGCCATGGATCAGCTCATCTTCACCGACGAGGCGGCCATCGCCGGCGCTCCCGTTCCGTTCCTCACCATCAATTCGGTCGCGCCGACGATCATGCACTTCGGCACACCCGAGCAGAAGGAGTTCTTCCTCCCGAAGATCTCCGCCGGCGAGCTGCACTTCTCCATCGGCTACTCCGAACCCGAGGCCGGCACGGATCTCGCGTCGCTGCGCACCACCGCCGTCCGCGAGGGCGACGAGTGGGTGATCAACGGCCAGAAGATGTGGACGAGCCTGATCGCCTACGCCGACTACGTGTGGCTCGCATGCCGCACCGACCCGGCCGCGCGCAAGCACAAGGGCATCAGCGTCCTCATCGTGCCCACCACGGCCGAGGGGTTCTCCTACACCCCCGTGCACACCATGGCCGGCCCCGACACCAGCGCCACCTACTACCAGGACGTGCTCGTCCCGGCCTCCGCGCTCGTCGGCGAGGAGAACGGCGGCTGGGCGCTGATCACCAACCAGCTCAACCACGAACGCGTCGCACTCACGTCCGCGGGCCCGATCCTCACCGCGCTGCAGGAAGTGCGCGAGTGGGCGCAGCACACCCGCCTGCCCGACGGCCGCCGCGTCCTCGATCAGGAATGGGTGCGGATCAACCTGGCCCGCGTCCACGCCCAGGCCGAGTACCTGAAACTGATGAACTGGGAGATCGCCTCCGGCGCCGCGCCGCTCGGGCCCGCCCCGGCGTCGGCGAACAAGGTGTTCGGCACCGAGTTCGCGACCGAGGCGTACCGGTTGCTGATGGAGATCCTCGGACCGTCGGCCACCCTGCGGCAGAACTCGCCGGGCGTGCTGCTGCGGGGCCGGCTCGAACGGATGCATCGCAGTTCCCTGATCCTCACCTTCGGCGGCGGCACCAACGAGGTCCAGCGAGACATCATCGCGATGACCGCCCTCGGCCAGCCGCCCGCCAAGCGCTGACACTCCACCGGAAGGACAAGGCCGTGGATTTCACCCTCACCGAGGCACAGCAGGACCTCGCCGGGCTCACCCGCCGCATCGTCACCGAGATCGCCACCAACGACCACCTGCGCCGGCTCGACGCCGCCGAGGACCGCATCGACCACACCCTGTGGGACGCGCTCGCCTCGTCGGGCATCCTCGGCGCGGCACTGCCCGAATCCGTCGGCGGCGACGGCTTCGGGCCGCTCGAACAGACGAGCATCCTCGCCGAACTCGGCCGCGGTGTCGCCGCCGTCCCCTACCTGTCCTCGATCGTCGTGTCCGCCGCCGCCGTCGCCGAGTTCGGCAACGACACGCAGCGTCGCGACTGGGGCGAACCCGCCGCCACCGGCGAGCAGATCCTCACCGCCGCCCTCGAGGAGGAACTGAACGACGACCCCACGTCGCCGACCACGACGGCACGTCGCACCGACGGCGGCTGGATCGTCGACGGCACCAAGATCCTCGTCGACGCGGCACCGGCCGCGGACCTGTTCCTCGTGCCGGCGGCGACCTCGGCCGGCGTCACCGTGCTCCTCGTGCGCCCCGCCGATCCCGGCGTGAGCGTGACCCGTCAGTACGACACCGGACGAGGCTGCCTCGGGACGCTGACCCTGACCGCCGCCGCCGTCCCCGACGATCGTGTGCTGGGCACCGACGGCCGCGCGATCACGGCGTGGCTGCGCGACCGCGGACTCCTCGGCTCGGCCGCATACCAGTACGGGGTGCTCGACCGGGCGCTCGAGCTCACCGCGGAGTACGCGCGCGAACGTGTGCAGTTCGATCGGCCGATCGGCAGCTTCCAGGCGGTGGCCCAGCGACTCGCCGACGCCTACATCGACGTCAAGGGTGCCCGGCTCACCCTGTGGCAGGCAGCCTTCCGCGCCGACGCCGGGCTGCCCGACACCGGGGAACTGCGCACGGCCGCGTTCTGGGCGGCCGACGCCGGGCACCGCGTCGCGCACACGCTCGTCCACGTCCACGGCGGAGTGGGTCTGGACGAGGACCATCCCGTGCACCGCTACTTCCTGGCCGCCAAGCACCACGAATTCCACCTCGGCTCGGCCACCGCACAGCTCCGGGCCCTGGGCGTGTCCCTCGCGGAAACGCCCGCGTGACAGTCCCGATCAGCGGAACCGGCACCTCGGCCGGCACGCACAGACGCCAGGATGCCCCCATGACCGACGCACTCACGGTGACCGCGCTCCTCGAGCGGCTCGCCACCGTCGACGATCGTGGCCTGCAGTTCGAGAATACGTCGCTGACGTGGCGCGAGCACGTGCAGGCCGGCCGGGATCGGGCCGCCCTGCTGCACGAACTGCTCGACCCGCGCAGGCCCCGGCACTTCGGGATCCTCATGGACAACGTGCCGGAGTTCTCGCTGCTGCTCGGCGCCGCGGCACTGTCCGGGTCGGTGGTGGTCGGGCTGAACACCACTCGCCGCGGGCAGGCCCTGGCCCGCGACATCGCGCTCGCGGGCTGCCAGGTGGTGTTCACCGAGACCGCGAACGCCCGACTGCTCGACGGGCTCGATCTCGGCGGGGTGCGGGTGATCGACGTCGACTCCGCCGAGTGGGCCGCGCTGCTCGCCCCGTATGCCGGTGCCACCGTCGAACCGGTCCCGGCCAGCCCGACCGACCTGTTCATGCTGATCTTCACCTCCGGCACCAGCGGCGACCCGAAGGCCGTGTGCTGCACCCACGAGAAGATCACCGGCCCCGGCGTGATGCTCGCGGAGCGGTTCGGTCTCGGTGCCGACGACGTCGTGTACGTGTCGATGCCGATGTTCCACTCCAACGCGATGATGGCCGGCTGGGCGGTGGCGCTCGCGGCGGGGTCCGGGATCGCCCTGCGGCGCAGGTTCTCCGCCTCCGGGTTCCTGCCGGACGTGCGCCGCTTCGGGGTAACCTACGCCAACTACGTGGGAAAGCCGTTGTCCTACATCGTCGCCACCCCGGAGGAACCCGGCGAGGCGGACAACCCCCTGCGCATCATGTACGGCAACGAGGGCACGGCCCCCGCGATCGCCGCGTTCCGGCGACGGTTCGGCGCGACGGTCGTCGACGGGTTCGGCTCCACCGAGGGCGGCATCTCGATCTCCGCGGCGCCCGACGCCCCGCCCGGAGCACTGGGCCGACTGCCCGACGGCGTGCAGATCTTCGACCCGGACACCGGATCTCCCTGCCCTGTCGCCGAGTTCGACGCCGACGGCCGTGTCCTCAACGCCGACGTCGCGACCGGCGAACTCGTCAACGTCACCGGGTCCGGTCTGTTCGCAGGCTATTACAAGAATCCGGGGGCCGATGCCGAACGGATGCGCGACGGCCGCTACCACAGCGGCGATCTCGGTTACGTCGACGCCGAGGGCTTCGTCTACTTCGCCGGTCGCAGTTCCGGGTGGATGCGCGTCGACGGCGAGAACATCGCGGCCGCACCGATCGAGCGCATCCTGCTCCGCTATCCGGGCTTCGCCCAGGTCGCGGTCTACGCGGTCCCGGATGCGGACGTGGGCGATCGGGTGATGGCCGCCGTCATCCCCACCGCGACCGACGAGTTCGATCCGGTCGCGTTCGCGGACTTCCTCGACGCGCAGCCCGACCTCGGCCCCAAACAGCTGCCGACGCTGATCCGGGTGTGCTCCGACTTCCCGCGCACGGCCACCTTCAAGGTGCTCACCCGCACGCTCAGCGCCGAACGGTGGAACTGCACCGACCCGGTGTGGATGCGGTCGCGCGGTGACCGCGAATTCACCCTCCTGACACCCGACCTCGCCAGCGGTGCGCCCTTTGGGCGGTCCTGACCGCCCAAAGGACACACCGATCCGCGGCCGGGCTGGCCGTTCCCGGCCCCATTTACTACAGTTAATTCCGTGGAAAATAGTGATCCGGTTCTCGGGCCGGCACCTCCGGCAACGGCGGAGCCGCCGCCGCTGTCGGCCCAGCGCGCGACCGTCCTCGGCGACGTGCGCACCCATGCTCCCGTGCGCGTCGGCGACGTCGCCGGACGTCTCGCCCTGCACACCAACACGGTGCGCGAGCATCTCGAAGCCCTCGTGGAACTCGGCCTGCTCGTCCACGACAGCGTCGGCCCGCAACCGGCGCGGGGACGCGGCCGGCCCGCGCGGTGGTACCGGCCCGCACCCGCCGCCGACCCCTCCGTCTCCGCGCGCGACTACGCCGGACTCGCCACCGCCCTCGCCGGGCACCTCGCCCGCACCAGCGCCACTCCCGAGTCCGACGCCCGCGCGGCCGGTACCGACTGGGGCCGCGACCTCGTGCGCGAGTACCGCGCCTCCGGCGACCCCGACCGGACGGTGCTGACCCTGCTCGCCCACCTCGGCTTCGACCCGGTCGACGACGGGCCGCTCCGCGGCGTCGCGCTCCGCCGGTGCCCGCTGCTCGCCGCCGCCCGCCGTTTCCCCACGGTGGTGTGCCAGGTCCACCTCGGTATCGTCGAGGGCGTCCTCGCCGAACTCGGCGCTCCCACCGGGCCGGGCCTGGACCTGCTGCCCTTCGCCGAACCCGGCGCGTGCCGGCTCTTCCTGCCTACGCCCGCCGCACCGCCACGGCCCTCGGGGCGGCAGCCGTGAACGAGCGTCCCGTTCCGACACGCGCGCTGCTGCTCCTCCCGGGCGGGGTGGCCCTCCTCGCCGGTCTCGACGCCGCACTGCTGCTGCTCGGTGTGCCCGCTCCGGTCGACAGCGACCGGCTCCCCGAGGTCCACGGCGTCGTGCTGGTGCTCGGCTTCGTCGGCACGGTGGTCGCCCTCGAGCGCGCTGTCGCACTCGGACGCCGCTGGGGGTATTCCGCGCCGATCTGCCTGGGCGCAGGCGGTCTGCTGCTCGTCGCCCCCGCCCCCCGAGGTCTCGCCGACGGCCTCCTCGTGGCCGGCAGCGCCCTGCTCGTCGCGGTGTACGTGCCGTTGTGGCGGCGCACCGAGGACGTCGCGGTGGTCGTGCAGGCGGCCGGCGCGGTCCTCGCAACGGGCGGTGCACTGCTGTGGCTCGGCGGCGTGTCCGTCCCCGACCTGCTGCCGTGGTTCGTCGGCTTCCTCGTGCTCACGATCGCGGGGGAACGCCTCGAGCTCGCGCGGGTGGCGATGGTCGGCACCGGCGCGGAGCAGCTCCTGGTGGCGAGCGCGGGGGCCGTCGTGGCCGGCGTGCTCGCCACCCTGTTGTGGCCGTCCGCCGGGTATCCCCTCCTGGGCGCCGCGCTGCTGGCCCTCGTCGCCTGGCTGGCCCGGTTCGACGTGGCCCGCCGCACGGTCCGCGCGGCCGGACAGGCCCGGTTCACGGCCGTGTGCCTGCTCGCCGGGTACGGGTGGCTGGCCGCGGCGGGACTGACGTGGTTGCTCGTCGGCCCGGTCCGGACGGGCGGCGGGTACGACGCGGTCGTGCATGCGGTGATGCTCGGCTTCGTGCTGTCGATGATCCTCGCGCACGCCCCGATCGTTCTCCCGGCCGTGGTGCGACGGCCCCTGCCGTACCGCCCCGCCATGTACGGGCCCGCAGTGCTGCTGCATGGGTCCCTGCTGCTACGCCTGGCGGTCGGGGACGTCCGCGGCGTCGGATGGGCCGTCACCGTCGGCGGGGTCCTGAACATCGTCGCGGTGCTCGCCTTTCTCGCGGTGGCCGCGTACTCGGCGCTGCGACCGGCGCGGACGGAGGCGCCGGCATGAGCCGCGGCGGATGGCACCTGCGGGCGGGGACGATCGTGTTCGCGTGGTTCGTCGCGCTCGTCGTCGTCGCGCTCGCTCACCGGTTCGTGCCGATGTCCGGGTGGCTGCTGGTGCATCTGCTCGGACTCGGGGCGGCGAGCAACGCCGTCCTCGTCTGGAGCCGGCACTTCGCGGACGCCCTGCTGCGCCGCCCGCCGGCGACGAGTCGTCGACCCGAAGCGCTGCGGCTGGTGGTGTTCAACGCCGGCGCGGTCGCGGTCGTCGCGGGCATGCTCGGCCGCTGGTGGCCCCTGGTGCTCGCCGGCAGCGTCACGGTGGCGGTGATCGCCGCGATACACGCCGTGATCCTCGTCCGGCACCTGCGGGCCGCGCTGCCGTCACGCTTCGGCGAGACCGTCCGCTTCTACATCGTGGCCGCCGCCCTGCTGCCGCTGGGGGCAGGTCTCGGCGCCGCGATGGCGAACGACGCGCTGCCGGGGACGCTGCACGAGCGGTTCGTCGTCGCGCACGCCGGAGTCAACCTGTTCGGGTGGATGGGACTGACCGTGCTCGGCACGCTGGTCACCCTGTGGCCGACGATGCTGCGCACCCGGGTGGCGCAGCGGGTGGAGACGGCGGCGCGGCACGGTCTGCCCGTTCTCGCCGCCGGGCTCGGCGCCGGAGTGGCCGGGGCGATCATGGGGAGCACCGGGCTCGCAGCGGCGGGCGCGCTCACCTACCTCGCCGCAGCGGTGTACGTGCTCGAACCGCACCTCGCGGAGATCCGTCGCCGCACACCCGCCGATTTCGCGACGATGTCCGTCCTCGCGGGGGTGACCTGGTTCCTCGTGAGCGCCGCCTACGTGGCGGTCGCGCTGGCCACCGCACCCGGCTGGACGGCCGCCGCCGGCCGTATCGGCACGGCCACTGGGATCCTGCTCGCCGGCTTCCTCGTCCAGGTGCTGCTCGGGGCCCTGACGTACCTGCTCCCGGTGGTCATCGGCGGGCGGGCGGCCGTGCAGGCCGCGACGGCGGAACTCGAACGCGGCGCGGCGTGGCGTGTCGCGGTGGCCAACGGGGGCCTGGTGCTGTGCGTGCTCCCGGCGCCGAGCCTGGTGCGCGTCCTGGCGTCGATGCTGGTTCTCGTCGCCCTCGCCGCGTTTCTTCCGCTCGCGGTACGCGCGGTGGTGGCCGGCCGCCGGGCCAAGGGCACGCCGTCGCGGCTCGGCAGGCCCGAACCGATCCCCGCCCGGCGGCGTCTCGGTGTGGCCGCCGCGGGCCTGGGTGTCGTCGTGGTGGCCGCCGCCGCGGGCGTGGCGGCGGATCCCGCAGCGGCGGGCATCTCCACCGTGCGCGCGGAGGCGGTCGAGGTCACGGGCGTCACCACGGAAGCTCAGGTCCGCATCGAAGGGATGCGGTTCGTGCCCGACGTGATCGACGTTCCCGCCGGAAACCGCCTCGTCGTCACCCTCACCAATTCCGGTACGGATCGGCACGACCTCGTCCTTGCCGACGGAACCCGAACCGAGCGCCTCGCTCCCGGCGACTCCGCCACTCTCGACGCCGGCGTGATCGGCAGCGACGTCGACGGGTGGTGCTCGGTCGCCGGCCACCGGCAGATGGGCATGACGCTACGGATCCGCGCGACCGGCGCGCCGGCCCCGGACGCGCACGCCGATCATGCCGCGGCGACAGCCGGCACATCGCTCGCCGCCACCGACGTCGCTCGCAGCCTCGGTGCCGAACCGGGACCGGACTTCGTCCCGCACGACCCGGCGCTGCCCGCGCCGATGCCGGAGCACCGCATCACCCTGACCGTGACCGAATCCGAGCGTCCCGTCGCCCCCGGAATCACCCAGCGACTGTGGACGTTCGGCGGCACCGCACCCGGTCCGACCCTGCACGGCAAGGTCGGCGACGTCTTCGAGATCACGCTGGTCAACGACGGGACGATCGGGCATTCGATCGACTTCCACGCCGGGTCGCTCGCCCCCGACGGGCCGATGCGCACCATCGACCCCGGACAGTCCCTGGTCTACCGGTTCACCGCGACGCGTGCCGGCATCTGGATGTACCACTGCGCCACGATGCCGATGTCCGTGCACATCGCGAACGGGATGTTCGGCGCCGTCGTCATCGATCCGCCGGACCTCCCGCCGGTGGACCGCGAGTACGTGCTGGTGCAGTCGGAGTTGTATCTCGGTCCGGCGGCGGGTGAGGCGGACGCGGCCAAGATCGCAGCGGAGGCACCGGATCTGGTGGTGTTCAACGGCTACGCCGGACAATACGACCACGTGCCGCTGCCCGCCCGTGTCGGCGAGCGGGTGCGGATCTGGGTACTCGCGGCCGGACCCGACCGGGGCACCGCGTTCCATGTCGTCGGCGGGCAGTTCGACACGGTCTGGACCGAGGGCGACTATCGCCTGCGCCCGGGCGTCTCCGGTGCGCAGACGCTCGGATTGTCGCCGTCCCAGGGCGGGTTCGTCGAGCTGACCTTCCCCGAGGAGGGCCGCTATCCCTTCGTCTCGCACGTGATGGTCGACGCCGAGCGGGGCGCGCACGGGGTTGTCGAGGTGCAGCCCTGAAACGCGGCTACCCGAGCGACGCGGGCAGGCTCGCCCAGCCGCGGGTGAACGACGACTGCAGGCGTACCCCCGCACCCGGGTCGACCGACACGTGCGGATACCGGGACAGCAATTCCTCGAGGGCGACCCGGGACTGCAACTTCGCCAGGTGCGAGCCGATGCAGAAGTGGGGACCGCTGGAGAAACCCAGGTGCCGCGGAATGGAGCGGGTGATGTCGAACTGCTCGGCGGTGTCCCCGAATTCGCGTTCGTCCCGATTGGCCGCGCCGTAGAGCATCATCACCTTCTCCCCCGCGGGAATCGTCACCCCGTGCAGTTCGACGTCGCGCGTGGTGGTCCGCGCCAGTCCCTGCACCGATCCCTCCAGCCGCAGCGTCTCCATCAGCGCGCCCGGGATCCGGGCGGGGTCGTCGACGAGCAGGGCGCGCTGGCGGTGGTCGGTGTCGAGCAGCATCACCGCGTGCGAGATCAGGTTCCCGGTGGTGTCGTTGCCCCCGGCGACCATGACGAAGCAGAAGCCGAGGATCTCCCAGTCGGTGAGCAGTTCGCCGTCGGACTCGGCTTCGGTCAACGCGCTGATCAGGTCGTCGCCGGGTGCGCGACGGCGCTCGGTGATCAACCCGGCGAAGTACTCGAACATCTCGGCGACGGCAGCGGGGGCGCTCATGGCGTTCAGGTCGAACCCGGAGTCCTGCAGCGCCGTGAGGGCAGCGACCCACGGATCGAAGCGCGGCCGGTCGGCTGCCGGCACCCCGAGCAGCTCGGCCAGCACGAATGTGGGTATCGGCGAGGAGAACTCGCGGTGCAGATCCACCTCACGCCAGCCCGCGAAGGAATCCAGCAGCACTCGGACGAATCCGCGCACCGCGTCCTCGAGAGCCGCGACGCGCCGGGGAGTGAAGCCCTTCGCGACGAGTCCACGCAGTTGTCCGTGCCGCGGCGGGTCGAGCATGACGATCGTCGGCGCGAGACCCAGTTTTCCGATCTCGTCGGGTACGAACGTCAATCCCTGTGCAGAGGAGTAGGTGCCGGTGTCGCGCACCGCGTTCCACACGTCCTCGAAGCGGGACAGCGCCCAGAACGGCGGGATGCCGTTCCGGGCGCTGACGTGGCGATGCACCGGATCCTCGTCCCGCAGCATCCGGTAGGCCGGGTAGGGGTCGGCCAGGAACTGCGGGTCGAAGGGATCGTAGACGGTCACCACCGGTCCGTCACCGGGCCGCGTTCAGCCGGTCGACGGCCTGCTCGTACCCCGCGACGAGCTCGGCCATGATCTCCGCGACCGGCCGGATCTCGTTCATCCGGCCGACGATCTGCCCTACGGGCATCGCGACGACCTCGGGATCGTCCGCGGCGGCGATCCGCTGGTGGGCTTCGCTCACGAGCAGGTTCTGCAACGGCATCGGCAGTGGTGACGGCGCCTCGGGCTTCGACCACGCCTCGGTCCACTTCGTCTTGAGCAGGCGGGCGGGCTTGCCCGAGTAGATCCGCGAGCGCACGGTGTCGGACGACGACGCGCCGAGCAGCGCTCGCTGGACCGACGACGGGCCGGCCGCGGCGGCGCCGAGCTTGTATTCGGAGGTGGTGAGCCAGTAGGAGCCCATCCACACTCCGGACGCGCCGAGCGCGAGCGCGGCGGCGATCTGCCGACCCGACCCCACTCCGCCGGCGGCAAGTACCGTCGCCGAATCGCCGAGGGCGTCGACGATTTCGGGCCAGAGCACCATCGAGGCCACCTCACCGGTGTGCCCGCCCGCCTCGTATCCCTGGGCGATGACGATGTCGACGCCGTTCTCGACGTGCCGCCGGGCATGCTCGACCGCCCCGGCGAGCGCCGCGACGGGCACCCCCTTCTCGTGGGCGAGGTCGATCACGTCCTTCGGCGGGGAGCCGAGTGCGTTGGCGATGAGGGCCGGACGGTGCCCGAGCGCGACGTCGACGTGGGAGCGGGCGACCGAATGCAGCCATCCGAGGACACCGGCTGCGTGTTCGGCGGACTCGTCGAGCGGCGGCACGCCGAGTTCGGCGAGGGTGCGCTCGACGAAGGCACGGTGCTCGGCGGGGATGAGCTTGTCGAGGTCGACGGCGGACCCCTCGGTGGGGACCTTCGCGGGCATCACGATGTCGACGCCGTAGGGCTTGCCGTCGGTGTTCTCGTCCATCCAGGTGAGGACGTCGTCGAGTTCGGCCGGGTCGTTGAACCGGACGCAGCCGAGGACGCCGAGACCACCGGCCCGGCTGATCGCGGCGGCGACGTGCTCGGACGGGGTGAACCCGAAGATCGGGTACTGGATTCCGAATTTCCTGCTGAGATCGGTGTGCATCCCGGTCCCTTCTAGCTCGCCGCAGCGGAGCCGTTGGTGTGGTGGTCGTCCGCTGGGCGCTGCTCGGTCTGCTCCTTGGCCCACCGGTAGTCGGGCTTGCCGGCCGGTGAGCGCTTGATGGCGTCGACGTACCAGACACTGCGCGGGATCTTGTAGCTGGCGATCTGCGTCCGGGCCACCTCGACGAGGTCGGCCAGCGCCGGCCGGGTGCCGGCCCGGGGGGCGATCACGGCGGACACGCGCTGTCCCCAGCGCTCGTCCGGCACGCCGACGACGAGGACGTCGAACACGTCCGGGTGGGCCTTCAGGGCGCCCTCCACCTCCTCGGGGAACACCTTCTCGCCGCCGGTGTTGATGCAGACCGAGCCGCGGCCGAGCATGGTGACGGTGCCGTCGGCCTCGACCCGCGCGTGGTCCCCCGGGATGGAGTAGCGGACACCGTGGTACTCGCGGAAGGTCGCCTTGGTCTTGACCTCGTCCTTGTAGTAGCCGATCGGGATGTGGCCCTTGCGGGCGAGCACGCCCACCTGACCGGATCCGGGCTCGATCGGGTTCCCCTCGTCGTCGATCACGGCGGTGGAGGCGTCGATCTTGACGGTCGGGCCGCCCGCGTGGGTCTGTCCCTTGGCGACGATGCCGAGTCCGCCGAAGCCGGTCTCGGACGAGCCGATCGAGTCGGTGACGACCGTGTTGGGCATCAGGTCCAGGAAGCGCTCCTTCAGCGCCGGGGAGAACAGGGCCGCGCTCGACGCCATCGCGAACAGCGACGACAGGTCGTACTTCTCCCCCGTCCCGGGACGGCCGCTCTCGAGGGCGTCGAGCATCGGGCGGCCCATCGCGTCGCCGGTGATGAAGATGACGTTGACCTTGTGTTCCTCGATGACCCGCCACACCTCGTGGCCGTCGAACTCGGGATGCATGATGACCTTGCCGCCGCTGAACAGCGACTGCAGCACCGCCCACTGGGCACCGCCGTGGATGAGCGGCGGGATCGGGAAGCGCACCAGCGGCGCACCCGCGGCACCGGTCTTGGCGAGTTCCCATTCGTCGGCGACGTATTCGCCCGTCATGAAGTTGATGCCGCCGCCGAGCACGCGCCACACGTCCTCCTGACGCCACATCACGCCCTTGGGGCTGCCGGTGGTGCCTCCGGTGTAGAGGATGTAGAGGTCGTCGGCGCTGCGTTCGCCGAAGTCGCGCTCGGGTGAGCCCTGGGCCAGGGCGGACTCGTAGTCGACGCCGTCGTAGCCCGAGTAGTCGAGATCGGTGCCGTCGTCGACCACGACGACGGTACGGATCTGCGGACAGTGCGGCAGGACGGCGGCGACCTTGTCCGAATAGCGACGCTCGTGGACGAGCGCGACCATGTCCGAGTTGTCGAAGATGTACTGCAACTCGTTCTCGACGTACCGGTAGTTGACGTTCACCATCACGGCACGGATCTTGAACACCGCGACCATCGCCTCGATGGCTTCGATGGTGTTGCGGGAGTAGATCCCCACCTTGTCACCGGGCTTCACACCCTGTTCCTGCAGATAGTGGGCGAGCCGATTGGCGCGCTCCTCCAGCTGCGCGTAGGTGACCTCACGTCCGTCCGACGCGAGCGCGACGCGGTCGGGAACAAGGTCGATTGCGTGCTCTACGAGGTCTGCGATGTTAAGGGCCACGACACAAAAGTAGAACGTGTTACCGTTTCTGACAAGACCCGAATGAGATCCAGTTCACAACACCGCAGGAGTCCTCAGTGTCCACCACCGCATCGGAAGTTTCCGGCATTTCGGCAGCCGCTCCGCACTGCCTCGTCGAGCAGCGCGGTCCGGTCCTGATCGTCACCATGAACCGGCCCGAGGCGCGCAACGCCCTCTCCGGCGAGATGATGGCGATCATGGCCGAGGCGTGGGACCGCGTCGACAACGATCCGGAGATCCGGGTGGCCGTCCTGACCGGCGCGGGCGGCGCCTTCTGCGCGGGCGCCGACCTCAAGGCGATGAACCGGTCCGCCCCGGGCGACAAGTTCGAGCAGGGCGACGGCGGAGGATGGGACCTGTCCAGGCTGCCCGCGCTGCTCAAGGGCCGCCGCCTCACCAAACCGCTCATCGCCGCGGTGGAGGGGCCGGCCATCGCCGGCGGCACCGAGATCCTCCAGGGCACCGACATCAGGGTGGCCGGCGAGAGTGCGAAATTCGGTGTGTCCGAAGCAAAATGGGGCCTGTTCCCACTCGGTGGCTCGGCGGTGCGGCTCGTGCGTCAGATCCCCTACACGATCGCCGCCGACATCCTGCTCACCGGCCGGCACATCACGGCCCCCGAGGCGAAGGAGATCGGCCTGATCGGCCACGTCGTCCCCGACGGTCAGGCACTCGACAAGGCCCTCGAGATCGCCGGCACCATCGCCGCCAACGGCCCGCTCGCCGTCCGGGCCATCCTGAAGACCATCCGCGACACCGAGGGCATGCACGAGGAGGAGGCCTTCGAGATCGACGCGAAGCTCGGCGCCGAGGTCTTCAAGAGCGCCGACGCCAAGGAGGGCCCCCGCGCCTTCGCCGAGAAGCGGGCCCCGAAGTTCACCGGCGCCTGAGGGGCCTCTGCCCGCCCCCGCCGGCCGCCCCCGCCGACCGAATGTCACATCGCGTCGATCACATCGAACCGGTGTGACATTCGGTCACGCGGCAGCAGTGGGTGCGCGCCGGGGCGGCGGGATCAGCCCAGGACGACGTCCGCCAGGGAACGCACGTGCTCGGCGTCGTGGCAGCTCACCAGCAGCATCGTCACGCCCGCGTCGGACCAGCGCTTCACTCCGGCGCGGACCTCGTCGCGGTCGCCGACGATCATCGTCTCGGTGACCATCTCGTCGGGGATCGCGGCGGCGGCCTCGTCCTTGCGACCGGCACGGAACAACCTGGTCACCTCGTCGACGACGTCGCCGTAGCCCATCCGCCGGTACACCTGGGCGTGGAAGTTCAGTTCGGGAGTGCCCATGCCTCCGACGTACAGGGCCGTGACGGGCTTGAGGCCCGCGACGGTCCCCGCCCGGTCGTCGGTGACGACGACCTGGCAGGTCGCGGCGATCTCGAAGTCGGCGCGGGTGCGCCGGGCGCCCGGACGGGAGAAGCCCTCGTCGAGCCACTCGTCGTACATCGGGGCCAGGCGCGGCGAGTAGTAGATGGCCAGCCATCCGTCGGCGATCTCGGCGGTCAACGCGACGTTCTTCGGTCCCTCGGCGCCGATCCAGATGGGGATGTCCGCGCGCAGCGGGTGCGTGATCGGCTTGAGCGGCTTGCCGAGACCGGTGGCGCCGGGACCGTCGTACGGCAGCGGGTAGTGCGGCCCCGGGTTGGTCACCGGCTCGCGGCGGTCGAGCACCCTGCGCACGACCGAGACGTATTCGCGGGTGCGAGCGAGCGGTTTGGCGAACGGCTCGCCGTACCATCCCTCGACGACCTGCGGGCCCGACACACCGAGGCCCAGGATGTGCCGACCGCAGCTGAGGTGGTCGAGGGTGAGGGCGTGCATGGCGCAGCTGGTGGGGGTGCGGGCGGAGACCTGCACGACGGACGTGCCGAGCCGCACCCGCTGCGTGCCCGAGCCCCACCAGGCGAGCGGTGTGAACGCATCCGAGCCCCACGACTCGGCGGCGAAGACCGCGTCGAAGCCCTCCGCTTCGGCGGCAGCGACGAGTTCTCCGGCGTTCGCGGGCGGCTGCGCCCCCCAGTAGCCGAGCTGCAGACCCAGTTTCATTGCACACCATTCCTTTCGGGGTGGGCCGAAGGCACCGCTGCTCGGACAGTACCCTTGCCACCGTCTCTAGAACCTGTTCTACTCGAAGTTGTGAGCCTGGGAAAGAGCGCGACCGCGGAGAAACCGCTGAGCGCACCACTGAACCTGAAGTTCGACTACACCCGATCCACGGGGCCGACCGTCGGCGCGTTCGTCACCGGTCTGCGCGACGGACGAATCCTCGGCGCCCGCGGTTCGGACGGACGAGTCCTCGTGCCGCCCCCGGAGTTCGACGCGGTCACCCACGAACCGCTCACCGACTTCGTCGAGGTCGGGCAGAGCGGCACGGTTCGCAGCTGGACCTGGAATCCGGATCCGTTGCCGGGCCAGCCGTTCGACCGTCCCTTCGCGTGGGCGCTGATCCAGTTGGACGGGGCCGACACGACGCTGCTGCACGCGGTCGACGTCCCCGACCCGGCGGACATGCGCACCGGGATGCGGGTGCGCGTGCGCTGGGCCGACGACCGCGTCGGCCACATCCGCGACATCGCCGGGTTCGAGCCCGGCGAGGCCGGCACCGTGACGGTGCGGCCGGAGGACTCCGGCGAACCGGTGACGATGATGATCACCCCGCTGGACCTGCACTACACGCACAGCGCGTCGTCCGAGGAGTCCTACTACCTGCGCGGGCTGGCCGAGGGCCGACTGATCGGCGGGCGCACCGGTCCCGGCGGCAAGGTCTACATCCCGCCGCGCGGCGCGAACCCCACCGACGGCATCCCCACCCGCGAGCAGGTCGAGGTGTCCGACAAGGGCATCGTGACCACGTTCTGCATCGTCAACGTGCCGTTTCTCGGGCAGCAGATCACGCCGCCCTACGTCGCGGCGTACGTGCTGCTCGACGGTGCCGACATCCCGTTCCTGCACCTGATCCTCGAGTGCGACGCCTCCGAGGTGCGCATGGGCATGCGGGTGGAGGCGAAGTGGCGCCCGCGCGAGGAGTGGGACTACACGCTGCGCAACATCGAGTACTTCCGGCCGACCGGCGAGCCGGACGCCGCCTACGAGACCTTCGAACACCACCTGTAAGGGAGCCGCGCCCACCATGACAGACATCGCAGTCGTCGGCTTCGCGCAGGCACCTCACGTGCGCGAGACCACCGGCACCACCAACGGCGTCGAGATGCTCGTCCCGTGCTTCCGGGAGCTCTACGACAAGCTGGGTATCACCAAGTCCGACATCGGTTTCTGGTGTTCGGGCTCGTCGGACTACCTGGCCGGCCGGGCGTTCTCGTTCATCTCCGCCGTGGACGCGCTCGGCGCGGTGCCACCGATCAACGAATCCCACGTCGAGATGGACGCCGCCTGGGCGCTGTACGAGGCGTGGGTCAAGCTGCTCACCGGGGAGGTCGACACCGCGCTCGTGTACGGCTTCGGCAAGTCCTCGGCGGGCACGCTGCGCCAGGTCCTCGGCGTGCAACTCGACCCGTACCTCGTCGCACCGCTCGGCCTCGACTCCGTCTCGCTCGCCGGGCTGCAGGCCCGGTTCGGACTCGACGCCGGCAAGTGGACGGAGGAGGACATGGCGCAGGTCGCCGTCCGCGCACGGGCCGCCGCCAAGGACAATCCGAATGCCCAGATCAGCGGCGACGTCACGGTCGAGGAACTGCTCGACCGGCCCTACGTCGCCGACCCGTTGCGAAGGCACGACTGCGCCCCGGTCACCGACGGCGCCGCCGCCGTCGTGCTCGCCACCGGCGACCGGGCCCGCGAGCTGTGCGAGAACCCCGCCTGGATCACCGGCATCGAGCACCGCATCGACACCCCGAACTTCGGCTCGCGGGACCTGACGCAGGCACCGTCCGCCGCCGCGGCCGCCGCGGCGGTGACCGGCGGGGACACCGCCTTCGACGTCGCCGAGCTGCACGCCCCGTTCACGCATCAGGAGCTGATCCTGCGCGAGGCGCTCGGCCTCTCGGGCGCGACGGCGGTCAACCCGACCGGGGGTCCGCTCACCGGCAACCCCATGTTCTCCGGTGGACTCGAACGCATCGGCTGTGCCGCGCAGGCGATCATGGACGGCCGCGCCGGACGTGCGCTCGCACACGCGACGAGTGGGGCTGTGCTGCAACAGAATCTGGTAGCAGTTCTGGAGGGACGCAACTGATGGGCAAGCAACTCGCCGCTGTCCTCGGCACGGGACAGACCCACTACGTCGCCAAACGGCACGACGTGTCGATGTCCGGTCTCGTCCGCGAGGCGATCGACCGGGCGCTCGCGGACGCGGACGTGGGCTGGGACGACATCGACGCCGTCGTCATCGGCAAGGCCCCGGACCTGTTCGAGGGCGTGATGATGCCCGAACTGGGCATGGTCGACGCGATCGGCGCCACCGGCAAGCCCATGCTGCGGGTCCACACCGCCGGGTCGGTCGGCGGGTCCACCGCCAACGTCGCCGCCAGCCTCGTCCAGGCCGGCGTGCACCGACGGGTGCTGGCCGTGGCGTGGGAGAAGCAGTCCGAATCGAACGCCATGTGGGCGTTGTCCACCCCGGTGCCGTTCACCATGCCGGTCGGGGCGGGCGCCGGTGGCTACTTCGCCCCCCACGTGCGCTCCTACATCCGGCGCTCGGGCGCCCCCGAGCACATCGGCGCGATGGTGGCCGTCAAGGACCGCCTCAACGGCGCGAAGAACCCCTACGCGCACCTCAAGCAGCCGGACATCACGCTCGAGTCGGTGCAGGCGTCGCAGATGCTGTGGGACCCCATCCGCTACGACGAGACCTGCCCCTCCTCGGACGGCGCGTGCGCCGTGGTGATCGGCGACGAGGACTCGGCCGCGGCAGTCGAGGCGCAGGGCCGGGGCGTCGCGTGGATCCACGCCACCGCGATGCGAACCGAGCCGACCACGTACGCGGGACGCGACCAGGTCAACCCCGAGGCGGGCCGGATGGCCGCGGCGGCGCTGTGGAAGGCCGCGGGGATCACCGACCCGCTCACCGAGATCGACTGCGCCGAGATCTACGTCCCCTTCTCGTGGTTCGAACCGATGTGGCTCGAGAACCTCGGCTTCACCCCGGAACGTTCCGGCTGGAAGCTCACCGAGTCCGGGGAAACGGCACTCGGTGGTCAGCTGCCGGTCAACATGTCCGGCGGGGTGCTCTCGTCCAACCCGATCGGCGCGTCCGGAATGATCCGATTCGCCGAGGCGGCGATGCAGGTGATGCACCGCGCCGGGGAACATCAGGTCGACGGTGCGCGCAAGGCGCTCGGGCATGCGTACGGTGGTGGCTCGCAGTACTTCTCGATGTGGGTGGTCGGCTCGGACCGACCGGAACGATAGGCACGGACCGTGGTGGACTTCACCGTCGGCGTCGCGATGACGCCGCTCGATCAACTCGCCGACCTGGCCCGCACTGCCGAAGAGTGCGGGTTCGCCTCGATCGCGCTGCCCGACTCCCTGTTCTACATGGAGAAGCAGAGCGTCGACTACCCGTACACTCCCGACGGGTCGCGGATGTGGACCGAGGACACCCCGTGGGTGGATCCGTTGATCGCCGCGGCCGCGATGGGGGCGGTCACGTCGACGCTCCGGTTCTACACCCAGGTCCTCAAGCTCGGCTCCCGCAACCCCGTGCTGCTGGCCCGCCAGGTCGGGTCGGTCGCCAACCTGACCGGGAACCGCTTCGGCTTCGGCGTGGGAATCGGCTGGGCCCCGGAGGAATTCGAGTGGTGCGGCGTCCCGTACGCGCGGCGCGGCAAGCGGGTCGACGAGATGATCGAGGTCATCAGGCTCATCCTCGGCGGCGGCATGGTCGAACACCACGGCGAGTTCTTCGACTTCGACCGCCTGCAGATGAGCCCTGCCCCCAGCGCACCGGTGCCGTTCTACATCGGCGGCCACACCGACGTCGCGCTGCGCCGCGCGGCCCGGATCGGCGACGGCTGGACCTCGGCGATGATCCGCTTCGACGACCTCGTCGACGTGGTCGCGCGACTGCGCGAACTGCGCGCCGAATACGGCCGCGCCGACGAGCCGTTCGAGATCCAGGCCGTGTGCGTCGACCGGTTCGGCAGCGCGGGGTACGCCGAACTCGAGGACGCCGGGGTCACCGACATCATCGTGGTGCCGTGGATCTTCGACGGGCACGGCTTCGACAGTCCCCTCGAGGCGAAGCAGGAGTCCCTGCACAGATTCGCCGACAGGTACATCCATCGAAGGGAGCAGGCATGAGCGACGAACATCCGGCGCGGGTGGCCGCGCGGGCGTCCCAGGCCGCGGCCAGCGGGAAGCGCAAGGACGAGTGGCTGGCGCTGTTCGCCGAGAACGGGGTCGTCGAGGACCCGGTCGGTCCGTCCGGGTTCGACCCGGAGGGCACGGGGCACCACGGGCGCGAGGCGATCTCGCGCTTCTACGACATGACCATCGCGAACACCGACCGGCTCGAGTTCCTCGTCGACGACGTGCTGGTGTGCGGCGACGAGTGCGTCAACATCGGCACCATCCGCACCACCCTCGGCGGCAACGTGATCGACGCCGAGGGCGTGTTCGTCTACCGCGTGGACGACGACGGCCGGATCGCGTCGCTGCGCGCCTTCTGGGAAGTCGAGCGGGCCATGAAGACGGTTCGCCCCGCAGCCGGGGCGGCGCGCGGCTAGAGTCCGGCCATGACCGTCGGCGGGATCGTCCTCGCGGCGGGGGGCGGCACGCGACTGGGCGGGCGCGCGAAAGCACTGCTCCCCCACCGCGGCCACCCGCTGCTGCACACCGTGGTGGCCGCGCTCACCGCCGGGGGCTGCGACGAGATCACGGTGGTCGCCGGCGCCTACGCCGACGACGTCGTCGCCGCGTGCCCGCCCGGCATCCGAACCGTCGTCAATCCGCGCTGGGCCGAGGGGATGTCGACGTCGCTGCGGGCCGGGATGGACGCCACGACGGGCCACGAGGTGATCGCCCTGACCGTCGTCGACTTTCCCGGCATCACCGCCGGACTCGTCCGAACCGTGCTGGCCGCGCACCGCCCCGGCACGATCACCGTGCCGATGTTCGGCGACCGCCCCGGCCATCCTGTGGTGTTCGACCGGCGTGATGCCGAGGCGGCGGCCCGGGAGGCCGTCGGCGACGAGGGTGCCCGGCGATTCCTCGCCGGCCACCGCGACCGGGTGCGGCGGCTGGACTGCACGGGTCTCGCCGATCCGGGAGACGTCGACGTGCCCGGCGATCTGGCGCTGCTGGACCGGCGGGACGTCACGCGCGGCGATACCTGATCGCCGAGCCCAGGACGATCGTCACGGCGCAGGACAGCACCAGCATCGTGCAGACGGCCCCGAGTGCGGCCACCGTCGGCGTGGCCGTCCCCGGCACCACCAGGGACGCGAGCAGGAGCGACGCCACCGAGGTGCCCACGGCCGACGCGGCGGTGCGCAGCACGGTCTGGCTGCCGGCCATCTCGCTCGTGTTGTGTTCCGGGACGGACTCGACGAGCAGGTTCGGCAGCGCGGTGTACGCGAACGCCGTCGCCACCGAGACGGCCACCACCAGCAGCGTCATCCCGAGCACCGAGGCCCGGAAGAAGAAGAATCCGGCGCACGCCACGAGGAACACCACGCTGCCGAGCAGCAGCGACGACCGTGCCCCCACCGCGGCGGCGATCCGGCCCGCGACGGGCGTGAACGCCATGCCGATCATCGCGCCGACGAACGACAGCGTTCCGGCGTAGGTGGGTGTGAGTCCGAGGCCGAACGGCGCGGAGGTGGGGCTCTGCATGATGATCGGGATGATCATCGTCCCGACCCCGATCGGTCCGACGCCGAGGGCCACCCCGGCGAGCATCGTCAGCGCGACGTTGCGTTCGGCGAGCAGGCGCAGGTTCACGATCGGGGACGGCCGGCCGAGCTCCCACCACACCCACCAGGCGAAGATCGCCGTACCGACGACGATCGGCGCGAGGACGCGGCCGTCGCTCCAGCCCCAGGCGCGGCTCTGGGTCAACCCGAACAGGACGGCGGCCACGGCCGTCGCCAGGCCGGCCGCGCCCACCACGTCGATCGGCTGCCGGTGGTGGTGGCGGCGTCGCCACGGCAGCACGGCCTCGACCAGGAAGATGCAGGCGATGGCGTACGCCGCGGCGACGACGAAGATGTACCGCCAGTCCCCGAGATCGATGAGGATGCCGGCGACGAGCAGGGAGGCGGCCCCGGCCGCGACGGCGGATCCGGAGATCAGTGCGACGGCCATCGGGACGCGTTCCGCGGGCAGGTGCTCACGGGCGAGCCCGATGCACAGCGGCAGGATCGCGCCCGCCACCCCCTGGATCGCCCGGCCGGCGATGATGGCCTCGAGGGTCCCGAACGCCATGCTGACGATCGAGCCGGTGGCGGCGCAGGCCAGCACGAACATCAGCACCCGTTCGCGACCGTACATGTCGCCGAGCCGGCCGCACACTGCCGCCGAGGCCGCCGCCACCAGCAGAAACGCCGTCACGGTCCATCCGACCGCGGAGGCGTCCGCCTCGAAGACCCGGGCGAACGTCGGCAGCGCCGCGTACATCATCGACGTCTCGAATGCGCTGATGACTTCGACGGCGATGAGAATGGCCACCACCGCCCACACGGGTCGGGTCCGCTCGTAGCGGCGTTCGGCACGGGTCGAGGGTGCCCGTTCGGGTGCCAACGATGTACTCATGAATACTCCTACGGTTCGTCGGTGTGAACCGTACGGACGGAGTACGCCGAGTGTGACGCAGGACCCACTGAGCGGGACCGGGCGGCCGGCGTCGTCCTTACGCGCCGGCCATGTGCCGGACCGCCAGGTGGGCGAACAACGCGCTGGTGCCGATCGGGTTGCCGCCGCCGGGGTAGACGGTGCCGCTCGGGGCGGCCATCGTGTTGCCCGCCGCGTACAGCCCGGGGATGGGCGTCCCGGCGCCGTCGAGCACGCGGCCGACGGTGTCGGTGCGCAGGCCGCCCTTGGTGCCGAGGTCCGAGATGCCGAACTGCGCGGCGTGGAACGGGCCCTTCTCGATCGGGACCAGCGCCGAACCGCCGCCGGTGAACGCCACGTCGTAGGGCTCGTCCCCGCGGCCGAAGTCCTCGTCGACGCCGCCGGCGGCGAGGCGGTTGAACCGTGCGACGGTCGCCTCGAGCGCCTCGGCCGACACCCCGATCTGCCCGGCGAGTTCGGCGAGCGTGTCGGCGGTCTTCCACAGTCCCGCCGCCTCGTACTTCTCGGTCTCCACGAGCGGAACGTTCGTCGCCGCGATCGGCGGCACCACCCCGCTCCGGTCGTCGTAGATCATCCAGAACGGCAGCGTCATCTCGCCCTTGTCCATGCGGGCGATGATGTCGCGGCCGAGCCGGTCGTAGGGCGCGTACTCGTTGGTGAAGCGATTGCCGTCCTGGTCGACGAAGATGCCGCCGGTGAAGCACAGCGCGAAGGCCGAGCGCCCGTCGGGGTGGGTCAGCCCCGGCGACCACCACGCCTCGCTCATCAGGTCGACGTCGGCACCGATCGCGATGGCCGCCTGGTGGGCCTTGCCGAGGTTGGACCACGGCCCCATCGAATCGCGGGCCGCGCCGGGGACGCCGTACCGTGCGCGCATCTCGTCGTTGTGGTCGAATCCGCCGGCGGCGAGCACGACGCCCTTGCGGGCCCGCACCGCGCGCCGCTGCTCGCCGTGGGAGACGATCGCGCCGACCACGGCGCCGTCCTCGACGACGAGTTCCTCGAGCGGCGTGTTCCGGTGCAGCTGCACGTTCGGGTACTTGCGCATGGCGACCAGGAACCGGCCGATGAGGGCACGCCCACCGATCAGCTTGTCCGGCAACGGATCCCCGTTGCGCTCGCGACCCAGCGGCCCGCGGACGGATTCGTTGAGTTCCGGGTCGTCGGCGACGGACCGCGGGGTCGGTGCGATGTGACGGCCCTTCGCGCTGGCCTTGGGAGCCTTGCCGAAGTAGTCCGGCCACGGGTAGGCCGTGAACTCGATGTCCTCGTCGGCCTCGAGGTAGTCGATCAGGGGTGCGCCGCCACGGACGTAGGCGTCCTGCAGGTCGCGGGGGGTGCGGTCGCCGACGACGGCATGGTAGTAGGTCAGGGCGTCGTCGATGGTGTCGTCGTCGCCGGCACGTCGCAGCACGGCGTTGGTGGGGAACCAGACCCCACCGCCGCCGGAGTAGGCGGTGGTGCCGCCGAAGTACTCGGAGGCCTCGACCAGGACGACCGACAGTCCCTCACGGGCGGCGGTGTACGCGCCGCAGCAGCCTCCCGCCCCCGATCCCACGACGAGGACGTCGCATTCCTCTGCCCAATCCACCATGCTCGAAGCCTTTCGCCGATTCCGTTCCGGGAGCACGTGACACTATTTCCGCAACCGCGGCGCACGGGAGAGGACGTCTCACTGGGCGGAACAACAGGCCCGGGCCCTGCCGCACGCGAGATCTCCCCCGTTCGGTCCGCACGGCCGGACCCGGCACGGCGACGTCGCACAGGCCGATCCCGGTCAGCAGGACCGGAGGCTACCGGCCCTCGGCGGCCGAAATACTGTGGCCGAGCACCCCGCCCTCACCCCCAATTTCGGCGGGGTGCACCCACGTCGCCGGCTTCTGCGGTACTCCCCACCTCTGTCCGACATCCCTCCGCGCGCCGATCCGGGAACGGCGACCGGATCCGCAGGACGCCGGGGCCAGCGGTCGGCACGGCGGCGCCGTAGGAGCCCCGATCGCCCCGGCGCCGTAGGAGCCCCGATCGCCCCGGCGCCGTGGCATCGGGTCAGTGCTCGACGGGGCAGCCGCCCTCCGTCCTGTAGTCCACCCGGAACTCCTTGATGCCGTTGAGCCAGCCGGACCGCAACCGGCGCGGATCGGCGACCTTGGTGATGTCGGGCATGTAGTCGGCGATCGCGTTGAACACGAGGTCGATCTCCATCCGCGCCAGGTTGGCGCCGAGGCAGTAGTGCGCGCCGGTTCCGCCGAACGCGAGGTGCGGGTTGGGATCTCGCAGGATGTCGAATGTCCGGGGGTTCTCGAACACCTCCTCGTCGTTGTTCGCCGACGCGTACAGCATCACGACGCGGTCGCCCTTGCGAATCGTCTGCCCGCCGAGTTCGGTGTCCTCGAGCGCGGTGCGCTGGAACGACGTGACCGGCGTGGCCCAGCGGATGATCTCGTCGGCCGCGGTCTTCGGGCGGTCCCGCTTGAAGATCTCCCACTGCTCCGGGTTGTCGAGGAACGCCGCCATGCCGTGCGTGATCGCGTTGCGGGTGGTCTCGTTGCCGGCGACGGCGAGCACGATGAAGAAGAAGCCGAACTCCTCGGGTGAGAGCTCGTCCCCGTCGATGTCCGCCTCGATCAGCGTGGTGACGATGTCGTCCGCCGGGCACTCCTTGCGCGCGGCGGCCATCTGGTACGCGTAGCCGAGAACCTCCATCGACGCGGCCGCGGGGTCGGCGGTGTTGTCCGGATCGTCGTAGCCGGTCATCTGATTCGACCACTCGAAGATCTTGTCCCGGTCCTCCTGCGGGACGCCGATCAGTTCGGCGATGGCCTGCAGGGGCAGCTCGGCGGCGACCTGGGTGACGAAATCGCCCCGGCCGGCCTGGCAGGCTTCCTCGACGATCTTCTTCGCGCGGGCGTTCAGCTCGTCCCGGAGGCCGTTGATGGCGCGCGGGGTGAACCCGCGGGCGACGAGTTTGCGCAGCTTGGTGTGCTCGGGAGCGTCCTTGTTGAGCAGGACGTGCCGCTGCAGTTCGATGGCCTCGCGCGGGATGTCGTCGTTGAACCGCGGGATGGCGGTGTTCTCCCAGTTGGAGAACACGTCGCTGCGGCGGGAGACCTCACGGACCTCCTCGTGCCGGGACACGACCCAGAATCCCTCGTCGTGGAACCCGCCGACGTCCGGGGATTTCTTGTTCCACCAGACGGGGGCCGTCCTACGCAGCTCGGCGAACTCCTCGAACGGCATCCGCTCGGCGTAGAGATCCGGATCGGTGAAGTCGATGTCTTCGGGGATGTTGGGCTGCGCCACTGAATTCTCTCCTACCCTGACGAGTGCACCGGGTCGCGATGTGGAACACGTTCTAAAAGCATTCAAGCACAGGGCGGCCCGCAGGCCAAGGAATCGCCAAGTCCCGATCATTCGGACCACACCTTGTCCGCCACGACAACCTGTTCTACTTTGCGAGGACAAGGATCAGAAAGGAGCCCACCGTGGGCACACCAGTCATCGTCGAGGCGGCACGCACCCCGATCGGCAAGCGCGGCGGCTGGCTCGCCGGCCTGCACGCTGCCGAGATCCTCGGGGCCGCGCAGGGCGGACTGATCGAGCGTGCGGGCCTCGATCCCGCCCTCGTCGAGCAGGTGATCGGCGGGTGCGTCACACAGGCCGGCGCGCAGTCCAACAACATCACCCGCACCGCCTGGCTGCACGCCGGACTGCCGTGGCAGGTCGGCGCCACCACGATCGACTGCCAGTGCGGGTCGGCCCAGCAGGCCAACCACCTGATCGCCGGGCTCATCGCCACCGGCGCCATCGACGTCGGCATCGCCTGCGGTATCGAGGCGATGTCCCAGGTGCCGCTCGGCGCGAACGTCGGCGAACTCGCCGGCCCGCGCCGCCCCGAGTCGTGGAACATCGACATGCCCAACCAGTTCGAGGCGGCCGAGCGCATCGCTCGCCGGCGCGGCATCACCCGCGAGGACGTCGACGCCCTCGGCGTCCGGTCGCAGGCGCTGGCCGAGCAGGCCTGGGACGAGGGCCGATTCGACCGCGAGGTGCTGCCCGTCGTCGCACCCGTCGTCGACAAGGCGGGCGCGCTCACCGGCGAGAAGCAGACCGTCGCCCGCGACCAGGGCCTGCGCGAGACGACCGCGGAGTCGCTCGCGAAGCTGAAGCCGGTCCTCGACGGCGGCATCCACACGGCCGGCACCTCGTCGCAGATCTCCGACGGCGCGGCCGCGGTGCTGCTCATGGATTCCGACCGCGCCGCGGCGCTCGGCCTGAAGCCGCGGGCTCGGATCGTCTCGCAGGCCCTCGTCGGCGCCGAGCCCGAGTTCCATCTCGACGGACCGGTGCAGGCGACGAGCCGCGTCCTCGACAAGTCCGGGATGGCGATCGGCGACCTGGACCTGTTCGAGGTCAACGAGGCGTTCGCGTCGGTGCTGCTGTCGTGGGCGCGGGTGCACGAGCCCGACATGGACAAGGTCAACGTGAACGGTGGCGCGATCGCGCTCGGCCACCCCGTCGGCTCCACCGGCTCGCGGCTGATCACCACCGCCCTGCACGAGCTCGAGCGGCGCGACGGCTCGACCGCGCTGATCACCATGTGCGCCGGCGGCGCGCTGGCCACCGGCACGATCATCGAGCGGATCTGACATGAGCGCAGCCGCCGCGCCGAAGGGCCTCGACTCGAAGTGGACGGTGCCGGTCATCAAGTGGATGTCGCGCGCCAACGTGGCGGCCTACAAGGCCACCGGGGGCCGGATCGGTGGAAAGTGGCGGGTGGGCAGCGCCTTCCCGTGGGGCATCCCCGTCTGCCTGCTCACCACCACGGGCCGCAAGACCGGGCAGCCACGGACCGTCCCCCTGCTGTTCCTCGAGGACGGCGAGCGGGTGGTGCTCGTCGCATCCCAGGGCGGCCTGCCTCAGCACCCGCTGTGGTTCCGCAACATCCGCGCCGATCCGCGGGTGACCGTGCAGGTGCGCTCGCGGGTGCGGCAGATGACGGCGCGGGTGGCGACGCCCGAGGAGCGGTCGCACTACTGGCCGCGGCTGGTGGCGATGTACGCGGATTTCGACAATTATCAGTCCTGGACGGATCGGGTCATCCCGGTGGTGGTGTGCGAGTGATCTTCGCGGGAGCCGGCACGGCCGGGCACGAACCAGTGGGGTGCCCGGTCGAGCTGCTCTCGAGAAGGGATGTCACCCGATGACAACCGCCAACCACGACCGCGTACTCGACAAGCGGGAGATCGCCGCCGCACTGCTGCGCGCGCTCGAACGCCGGCACGAGGTCCTCGATGCCATCGTCGAGAGCGACGACCGGGCCGAGGCGGTCACGACCGTCGCGCGGCTGCTCGACACGAACGAGTCGTGCGCCGAAGCGGTGCTCAACCTTCCGTTCCGGCGGCTGACCAAGGCGGAGCGGAAGAAGATCCGGGAGGAACTCGACGACCTCGACGCGGTGCTGAAGTGGACGCCCGCCGAACGTCCGTACGCCACCGGTGCCCACTTCCGGCTGCGTCAGTTCAGCAACAGCGATCGGGACCGCGAGCTGTTCCGCGCGCGGTGCGAGGAGCAGCTCGGCGACGCCGGCGAGGAGCGGGTCGAGCAGGAACGCGCCGCCGGCCTGTCGCGCATCGACGACGAGTCCGCGGTGTGGCTGGTCGCCGAGGACCTGTCCGGCACCGACCCCAAGCCGGTCGGTTTCGCGTTCGGTGAGCTCCAGGGCCACGAGGTCGACGTCGCGATCTGGGTCCACCCGGAGCTGCGCAAGCAGGGCTACGGCACCGCGACCCTCAAGCACGCCCGCACCGAGCTGGCCGCGTACTTCCCCGGCACCACCATCATCGTCCGTTCGCCCGCATAGTCGCCCCCACCCGTGCGCGCTTTCGGTAGCGGGCGCTACCGAAAGCGCGCACGGCCGGTCAGGCCCCGTAGACCGGGGTCGGGGGCTCGCTGCGCGCGATCAGCTTCTCCACCACCGGGCCGAGTTCCTTCGGATCCCAGCGCTCGCCCTTGTCGATCGCCTCTCCGTGCCGCCAGCCGTCGGCGACGGAGACCTTGCCGCCCTCCACCTCGAACACCCGGCCCGTGACCTCCTTGGACTCGGCGCTGCCGAGCCACACCACCAGCGGTGAGACGTTCTCCGGGGCCATCGCGTCGAACCCGTCCTCGGGGGCGGCCATCGACTCGGCCATCGCCCCGCCCGCGCCCACGGTCATGCGGGTCCGCGCGGCCGGCGCGATCGCATTGACGGTGACGCCGTAGCGCGCGAACTCCGCGGCCGCCTGGATCGTGAGGGTGGCGATCCCCGCCTTCGCGGCGGCGTAGTTGCCCTGGCCGATGCTGCCCATCAGGCCGGCACCCGAGCTGGTGTTGACGATGCGGGCGTCGACCGGGTTGCCGGCCTTCGCCTCCCCGCGCCAGTACGCCATCGCGTGCCGCATCGGAGCGAAGTGGCCCTTCAGATGCACCCGGATCACCGCATCCCATTCCTCCTCGCTCATGTTGGCGAGCATGCGATCCCGCAGGAATCCGGCGTTGTTGACCAGGACGTCGAGCCGCCCGAAGGTGTCCAGGGCCGTCTGCACCAGGTTCTGCGCGCCGGCCCAGTCGGCGACGTCGTCACCGTTGACGACGGCCTCGCCGCCGGCCGCCCGGATCTCCGCGACGACCTGCTCCGCGGGGCTCTCCCCCGTCGCGGAACCGTCCGCGCCGGCCCCGATGTCGTTGACCACGACCTTCGCCCCCTCGGCGGCGAACGCCAGCGCGTGGGCCCGTCCGATACCGCGCCCCGCGCCGGTGACGATCACGACGCGCCCGTTGACCAGTCCACTCACTTGTCTTCTCCTCGAATAGATGTCGTTGTCGCGGAATTCGGGCGACACGCTCGCCCCGCCTCCACGATTCCGCTCCCTGGGGTCTTCGCCCCGCATGTGCTAACTTACCAAGCAATCGCTTGGTTCGGTACAGACGTTAGGAACCTGCCATGGGCATCACCTCGACCACCGACGGCGCGGGCATCACCACGGTCACCGTCGACTACCCGCCTGTGAACGCCATCCCCTCCCAGGGGTGGTTCGAACTGGCCGACGCGGTCCTCGCCGCAGGCAAGGATCCGGCCACGCACGTGGTGATCCTGCGCGCGGAGGGCCGCGGCTTCAATGCCGGCGTCGACATCAAGGAGATGCAGGCCACCGACGGGCACGACGCCCTCATCGCCGCCAACCGCGGCTGCGCCGCCGCCTTCGCCGCCGTCTACGACTGCGCCGTGCCCGTCGTGGTCGCCGTGAACGGCTTCTGCGTCGGCGGCGGAATAGGTCTCGTCGGCAACGCCGACGTCATCGTCGCCTCCGACGACGCCGTCTTCGGCCTGCCCGAGGTGGACCGCGGCGCGCTCGGCGCCGCCACCCACCTCGCCCGGCTCGTGCCGCAGCACATGATGCGCACCCTCTACTACACGGCGCAGAACGTCACGGCCCAGCAGCTCGAGCACTTCGGTTCCGTCTACAAGGTGGTCCCGCGCGCCGAACTCGACGCCACGGCCCGCGAGATCGCCGGGAAGATCGCGGCGAAGGACACCCGCGTCATCCGCTGCGCCAAGGAAGCCATCAACGGCATCGACCCGGTGGACGTGAAGGACAGCTACCGCTTCGAGCAGGGCTTCACCTTCGAACTCAACCTCGCGGGCGTCGCGGACGAGCACCGGGACGAGTTCGTCGCCACCGGCAAACCGCGCGCCAACCACTGACCAGGAGACATGAAACACCATGCGTGACAAGAGGATGTCGCTCGACGACGTGGTCGGCGAGCTGCGCAGCGGCATGACGATCGGCATCGGCGGCTGGGGGTCGCGGCGCAAGCCGATGGCGCTCGTCCGCGCGATCCTGCGCTCGGATCTGACGGACCTGACGGTCGTGACCTACGGGGGCCCGGACCTGGGCCTGCTGTGCTCGGCCGGGAAGGTGAAGAAGGCGTACTACGGGTTCGTCTCCCTCGACTCGGCCCCGTTCTACGACCCGTGGTTCGCCAAGGCCCGCACGAACGGGGAGATCGTCGCGCGGGAGATGGACGAGGGCATGGTCAAGTGCGGCCTCGAGGCGGCCGCCGCGCGGCTGCCGTTCCTGCCGATCCGCGCCGGCCTGGGCTCGGCCGTCGTCGACTTCTGGGAAGGCGAGCTGCAGACCGTCACCTCGCCGTACCCCGGCGAGTCGGGCGAGGCCGAGACGCTGATCGCGATGCCGGCGCTGAATCTCGATGCGGCCCTGGTGCATCTGAACATCGGCGATGCGCACGGCAACGCCGCCTACACCGGCGTCGACCCCTACTTCGACGACCTGTACTGCCTGGCCGCCGAGAAGCGGTTCGTCTCGGTCGAACGCATCGTCGAGACCGAGGAGCTCGTCAAATCCGTTCCGCTGCAGTCCCTCGTCCTCAACCGCATGATGGTCGACGGGGTCGTCGAGGCACCGAACGGCGCCCACTTCACCCTTGCCGGCGACAGTTACGGCCGCGACGAGAAGTTCCAGCGCCACTACGCCGAATCGGCGAAGGACCCGCAGACGTGGCAGGGGTTCGTCGACCGGTTCCTCTCCGGCAGCGAGGACGACTACCAGGCCGCAGTGCAGGCCTTCAGCGAGGAGCAGGCATGACCGAGACGACCACCCCGGCGACCTCCGGCACGGTGACCCGCGCCGAGTACTGCGCCATCGCCTGCGCCGAGATCTTCGCCGGCGCCGGCGAGATCATGGCCAGCCCGATGGCGACCCTGCCGCTCATCGGCGCCCGCCTCGCCCGGCTGACCACCGAACCGGACCTGCTCATCACCGACGGCGAGGCCCTGATCCTCGCGGAGACCCCCGCCGTCGGCGCGAAAGGCCCGATCGAGGGCTGGATGCCGTTCCGCAAGGTGTTCGACGTCGTCGCCTCCGGCCGACGCCACGTCGTGATGGGCGCCAACCAGATCGACCGGCACGGCAACCAGAACCTGTCGGCGTTCGGCCCGCTGCAGCACCCCACCCGGCAGATGTTCGGCGTGCGCGGCGCCCCCGGCAACACCATCAACCACGCGACGAGCTACTGGGTCGGCAAGCACAACACGCGCGTGTTCTGCGACAAGGTCGACATCGTCTCGGGTGTCGGCTACGACAAGGTCGATCCGGCCAACCCGGCGTTCCGGTTCCTGCACCTGCACCGGGTCGTCACCAACCTCGGCTCGTTCGACTTCGGCGGTCCCGGCCACACGTTCCGGGCGCTGACCCTGCACCCCGGGGTCACCGCCGAGCAGGTCGCCGAGAACACCTCCTTCGAGGTGGCGGGCCTCGACGAGGCCGGCCTCACCCGGGAGCCCACCGCCGAGGAACTGCGCCTGATCCGTGAGGTCCTCGATCCGCGTGGGCTGCGAGACCGGGAGGTCGCGGTATGAGTCCGCGCCTGACGACGGCCCTGACCGACCTGGTCGGCATCGAGCATCCGATCGTCCAGACCGGCATGGGCTGGGTGTCCGGCCCCCGGCTGACCGCCGCCACCTCCAACGCGGGTGGCCTCGGCATCCTGGCGTCGGCGACGATGACGTACGAGGAACTCGAGGTCGCCGTCGCGAAGACGAAGGCGGCGACGGACAAGCCCTTCGGCGTGAACATCCGGGCCGATGCGTCCGACGCCGCCCAGCGCATCGACCTGCTCATCCGCGAGAACGTCAAGGTCGCGTCCTTCGCGCTCGCGCCCAGGAAGGAACTGATCGCCGAGCTCAAGGATCACGGCGTCGTGGTGATCCCGTCCATCGGCGCCGCGAAGCACGCGGTGAAGGTTGCCTCGTGGGGCGCCGACGCGGTGATCGTGCAGGGCGGCGAAGGCGGCGGGCACACCGGACCGGTGGCCACCACGCTGCTGCTGCCGAGCGTGCTCGACGCCGTCGACATCCCGGTCGTCGCGGCCGGCGGGTTCTTCGACGGCCGGGGCCTGGCAGCGGCGCTCGCCTACGGGGCGGCCGGCGTCGCCATGGGCACCCGGTTCCTGCTCACCAGCGACAGCGCCGTGCCCGACTCGGTGAAGCAGGAGTACCTGGGCCGGGGCCTGCAGGACACGACGGTCTCGGTCAAGGTCGACGGCATGCCGCACCGCGTGCTCAACACCGAGCTCGTGGACAGCCTCGAACGCGGCAGCTACGCGAAGGGCCTCGCCGCCGCCGCCAGGAACGCGGCCAAGTTCAAGGCCATGACCGGGATGAAGTGGTCGACGCTCGTCAAGGACGGCATCGCGATGAAGCGGGCGAGCGACCGCACGTGGCAGCAGATCATCATGGCGGCCAACACCCCCATGCTGCTCAAGGCCGGGCTCGTCGAGGGCAACACCGAGGCCGGTGTGCTCGCCTCCGGGCAAGTCGTCGGCATGCTCGACGACCTGCCCAGCTGCCAGGAGCTGATCGACCGCATCGTCACCGAGGCCGTCGAGCGGATCGACGCGCTGGCCGCGCTGCGTGGTCAGGCCCAGGCGCCGCGCGCCGCCGCGCCGCGCGCGTAGGTCTCGAACGAGATCGGTGGCCGGCCCGTCACCTCGGCGACGACGTCGTTCGGGGTGACGTCGCCGGTCGCCCGCAGCGCCTCGAAGGCCTCGATCTCGGCAAGCACCTGCGCCCGGTCCAGACCGAAACCGGTCATGGTCTCGAGGTAGGCGTCGGGCTCGCCGCGGTAACGCACCGGCCGCCCCGACTCGCGGGCGACGATCGCCGTCGCCTCCCCGAACGACAACGCGTCGGGTCCGCTCAGCTCGTACGTGCGACCCGCATGACCGGGCTCGGTCGGAGCCACCACCGCGACGGCGGCGATGTCCTCGGCGTCGTTGAACGCCTGCCGGACGTCGCCGAGCGGCACCACGACGTCGCCGGCGAGCACAGCGTCGCGCAGGAAGCCCTCGTCGAAGTTCTGATCGAACCAGTCCGCCCGGACCACTGTCGACTCCACTCCCGCAGAGGTGACCGCGCGTTCGGCGGCCAGCAGCCGCGTGTCGTTCATCGTGTCGATCGCCTTGCTGGACAGCAACACGAGCCGTGAAACTACTTCTGCCACCGCTAGTTCCACGAACTCGTCGGCGATCGGCACGCCGTCGGGCGCCATGACGAACACCGCGCCGGACCCCGCGACGACGGGTACGCCCTATGGGTCTCGGGCCTGGCCTACTTCCATCTCGGCCGTGTCGACGACGTCGTCGGCGCGGCGGAACGGGCCCTGCGGATCCAGCGTGAGTTCAAGGACAAGATCTGCACGGCCCTGTCGATCGAACTCCTCGCGTGGTCCGCGGAAGCGGCCGGTCGCACCGAGCGGTCTGCTGCGCTCCTCGGTGCCGCCGAGGCGGTGTGGCAGCGACTCGGCACGTCCGTCGCCGCCTTCGGTCCCCACATCACGAACGACTCCGCGCACTGGAAGCAGCGGGTCCGGCAGGCTCTCGGACCGAAGCGGTACGCGCGCCTGTCGACACCGCCGGCACGACTGACGATCGAGCAGACCGTCGACACGGCCCTCGGAACGCCTGCGGAGGAGTCGGTCACCACGGCGCCCGGCGTCTCGCCGTTGACGCGCAGGGAAGCGGAGGTGGCCGAACTCGTCGCCCGCGGCCTCAGCAACCGGGAAATCGCGGATCAGCTCGTGATCTCGCACCGGACGGTCGACGGGCACGTCGAGCACATCCTGGGCAAACTCGGGGTCGGATCCCGCACGCAGGTGGTTGCCTGGGTCCACGCCCGTGCCGCGGGAACGGCACCGGCGTCCGGCTGAGGCCCGTCGAGGACGTGGTTCAGCCGCGCGCTGCGATCCGCGCCTGCACCTCCGGCCGGCGCAGCGGCGGCACCGTCGGCGGCGGCTGGCGGCGCGGCGGGAGCCGGTCGAGCAGCCGCATGGTGACGGCCGTGACCTCGGCGACGGCCTCCTCGAACGGTTCGCGGGTGGCGTCGGACAGCTTGTGGACGCCGCTGACCTTGCGCACGTACTGACGGGCGGCGGCCTCGATCTCCTCGTCGGTCGCTGCCGGCTCGAGCCCGCGCAGCTCCGTGATGTTCCGGCACATGGACCGAGGGTAACGCCGGACCGTCAGCCGAGGCGACCGCCGAGCATGCCCCGCAGGGCGTTCAGGCACAGCTCCCGTAGCTGTTCGCCGGTGACGGCGGGGTGATCGTGCCAGTCGACGCAGACGCTGCGGACGAGGGCGATCCAGCCCTGCACGGCCACCGCGACGAGTTCGCGTTCGTCGTCGGGCGGGGCGAGGGCGTCGAGGATGCGCTCCTGCTGCACGCCGAGTTCGGCGTCGACGATCGCGCGGATGCCGGCGTCGGCGGAGTCCGCGGCCCGGTTGACCGCCGCGACGCCCTGCCGGTGCGAGGCGACGTAGTCGAGGTAGGCGTCGAGGCCCGCGGTGATACGCTCGGCGACGGTGAGCCGCGGATCCGGTTCGGTGACGGCGAGCAGCCGGTCCGATTCGCGTTGGACGACCGCCGCCATGAAGTCTCGCTTGGTCGGAAAGTAGTGGTACATCAGGCCACGTGAAACCCCCGCGAGCTCGGCGACCTCCTCGATCCACACGTCGTCGTAGGCACGCTCGGCGAACAGACGCGCGCCGATGTCGAGCAGCTGCGCGCGGCGCTGCTCGGGATCGAGACGTCGGCGGGGTTGGGCCACGAATCCAATCTAGTTCTTGACAGACGTCCGTCCCGGCGTAGCGTGGCTACTGTACACGGATTCAATAGCTGGGGGTCGGAGCATGGTCATGGCCACGTCGCGGGTGTTCGACACCGAAATTCCACGCCCGCCGAAACGCCTGCCCCTCGCCGGCGACGTCCTGGGCATGTCGCTGAAGACCCCGGTGCAGAACTCGATGGCCACCCACAAGGCCCTCGGCCCGGTGTTCGAGCGGACGGCGTTCGGCCGTCGCTTCGTGTTCGTCTGCTCCGGCGAACTCACCGCCGAGCTGTCCGACGAGAAGCGCTTCGCCAAGCACCTCGCCCCGGGGGTCGAGGCCCTGCGGGCGATCGGCGGTGACGGGCTGTTCACCGCCTACAACGAGGAACCGAACTGGCGTCGCGCTCACGAACTGCTCATGCCGGCGTTCACGCAGCAGGCGATGCGCCGGTACCACGCCACGATGCTCGACGTCACCGCTCAGCTCGTCGCGCACTGGGACCGCCGGGCGCGCAGCGGCGGCGACGTCGACGTCGCCGCGGACATGACGAAGCTGACCCTGGAGACCATCGGCCGCACCGGGTTCAGCTACTCGTTCGAGCCGTTCGAACGCGAAGAGCGGCACCCGTTCGTCGAGGCGATGGTCGGCGGCCTGTCGTTCTCGCAGCGCAGCATGCTGCGCACCGTTCCCGTCGTCGGGCGCTTCCTCTTCCCCGCCGCCAAGCGGCAGTACGACCTCGACCGGGCGCACATGCACGACGTCGTCGACGCAGTGATCCGCAGCAGGAGCGATGCGCCCGGCCCCGCCCCCGACGACCTGCTCGAGCTGATGCTGCGGGCGGCCCGCGAGGACGATCCCCACAGGCTCGACCCCGTCAACATCCGCAACCAGGTGCTCACCTTCCTCGTCGCCGGACACGAAACCACCTCGGGCGCCTTGTCGTTCGCCCTGTACTACCTGATGCGCGACCCACGGGCCTACGCGCGGGCACGGGCGGAGGTCGAGGAGGTCTGGGGCGACGGCGAGCCCGCCTTCGAACAGATCGCCAAGCTGCGCTACGTCCGCCGGGTGCTCGACGAGGCGCTGCGGCTGTGGCCGACCGCACCCGCGTACGCGCGGGAAGCGAAGGCGGACACCACCCTGGGTGGCCGGTACCGGATGCGCGCCGGCGACTGGGTGCTCGTGCTGCTGCCCGCGGTGCACCGGGACCGCGCGGTGTGGGGCGACGACGCCGACGAGTTCGACCCCGACCGATTCCTGCCCGAACGGGTCCGGGCCCGCCCCGCGCACGTGTACAAGCCGTTCGGCACCGGAGAACGCGCCTGCATCGGACGGCAGTTCGCGCTGCACGAGGCAACACTCGTGCTGGGAACCCTGTTGCGCCGGTACGACCTGACGATGGATCCCGGCTACCGGCTGAAGGTCGCCGAACGTCTCACGCTCATGCCGGAGGGCCTGCACGCCCGGGTGTCCTTCAAGTCCTGAGCGGCCGCCCGCCCGTGTCGTACGCTGTGCCCGACGGGTGGGAGAGGCCCGCACGGGAGGGAGAAGCCATGCGATTCGGGTATGCAGGTGCGACGGCGGCGGTGTTGTCCACGATCGTTGCGGCAGTGGTTGTTCCGGCCACGGCCCACGCGACCGCCACCGCCGACGTCGTCGCGGGCCGCGAGCGGGTGAAGGTGACGGTGCACGGCGTGCCCGTCCACCCGGAGAGCTGCCGCGTCGATCCGGACGCGGACGGGAACACCCGCAGTCTGCCTCTCGAGCCGTCCGGGTCGATGGTCGCCCATCAGGTGGCGCCCGGGCCCCGGCGGGTGGTCGTCTGGTGCCCGGACGGCGGCGTCGTCCACCAGCAGATCGTCCACGTCCTGCCCGCCGATCCGCTCGCCGATCTCGCGGACCATGCGTTCCGCACCGCCGGCAGCAGCGACCGCGTCACCGACCCGACCCTGCGCTGACGCGCCGGTGCGTCCTTTGGGTTGCCCTGACCGCCCAAAGGACACACCGGCGGCGCAGCCGCCCCGGCTACACGCGCTCGATGATCGTCACGTTCGCAGTGCCGCCGCCCTCGCAGATCGTCAGCAGCCCGTACCGGCCCTCGCGCCGCTCGAGCTCGTTGAGCAGCGTCGCCATCAGCTTGGTGCCGGTGGCGCCGAGCGGGTGACCCAGCGCGATGGCGCCGCCGTTGACGTTGACCTTGGCCGGGTCTGCGCCGATCTCCTTGATCCAGGCCAGCACGACGGGGGCGAAGGCCTCGTTGATCTCGACCAGATCGATGTCGTCGATGCTCAGACCGGTCTTCGCCAGCGCGTGCTGCGTGGCCGGGATGGGCGCGCTGAGCATGAAGATCGGGTCGTCGCCGCGGGCGCTGAGGTGATGGATCCGTGCACGAGGCTTCAGGCCGTACGTGCGCACGGCCTCGTCGGAGGCGAGCAGCACCGCCGACGCACCGTCGGAGATCTGGCTGGCGACGGCGGCGGTGAGCCTGCCGCCCTCGACGAGCGTCGCGAGGGACGCCATCTTCTCGAGGCTCGTCTCGCGGGGCCCCTCGTCGACGGCGGCGTCGCCGAGCGGGACGATCTCGCCCTCGAAGCGGCCCTCGGCGATGGCCGCCTTGGCCCGCTCGTGGCTCTGCAGCGCCCAGCGCTCGAGGTCCTCACGGCTGAGATCCCACTTGTCGGCGATCATCTCGGCACCGCGGAACTGCGAGACCTCCTGATCGCCGTAACGCTCGGTCCAGCCGGTCGAACCCCCGAACGGGGTGTCGAAGCCGTACTGCTGCCCGACGATCATCGCCGCCGAGATCGGGATCTGCGACATGTTCTGCACGCCGCCGGCGACGATGAGGTCGGCGGTGCCGGACAGGATGGCCTGCGCACCGAAGTGCAGGGCCTGCTGGCTCGACCCGCACTGCCGGTCGACGGTGACGCCGGGGACGTGCTGCGGGTAGCCGGCGGCGAGCCACGAGGTGCGGGCGATGTTGCCGGCCTGACCGCCGATGGCGTCGACGCAGCCGAAGACGACGTCGTCGACGTCGCTCGGGTCGATGCCGGTGCGGTCCACGATCGCCTTGATCACGTGCGCGCCCAGGTCGGCGGGGTGGACGGCGGACAGGCCGCCGTTCTTCTTGCCGATCGGGGTGCGTACCGCGTCGACGATGTATGCCTCGGTCATGAGGGACTCCTAGTCGGTTCCGGGAAAAGTCGGTTCAGGGATTGGCAAGTCCGTCGAGCACGATGGACAGGTACTGCTGGGCCACCTTGTCGGCGGTGAGGGTGCCACCGGGCCGATACCAGCGCACGGCCACCCACACGGTGTCGCGCAGGAACCGGAAGACGAGTTCGACGTCGACGTCCGGCCGGAACGTGCCGTCGGCGATGCCGCGCTCGATCACCCCCACCCACAGGTCGCGGAATTCGGTGTTGCGCTCGGAGATGTAGGAGAACCGCTCGTTCTCCACGAGCCGCTTGGCCTCGTCCTGGTAGATCGCGACCGCGGCGTGCGACTTGTCGATCGACTCGTACGACGCGGTGATGAGCGCCTCGAGGGTGGCACGCGAGTCCGAACCCGAGGCGACGATCTCGCGGTAGCGACCGAACAGGTCGTCGAGAAATCCCCGCAGGATCTCGTCGACCATCGACTCCTTGGAGTCGAAATGGTGGTAGAGACTGCCCGACAGGATGCCTGCGGCGTCGGCGATGTCGCGCACGGTGGTGGCACGCACCCCGCGCGAGGCGAACAGTTCCGCGGCGATGTCGAGCAGCTCGGCCCGACGCCCGGACTTGGTGGCATCGTCTCTGGGAGGAGTCATGAAGGCATCCTTTCAGGGCTGCCGTGCGCGGTTTCGGTAGCGGCCGCTACCGGAACCGCGCACGGGTCAGGCCCGCTGCGACGAGATCGAGACGACCTCACCGGTCAGGTACGTGGTGTAGTCGCTGGCGAGCATGGCGATGGTCGCGGCGATCTCCCAGACCTCCGCGGCCCGCCCGTACGCCTCGTCGGCGGCGAGCCGGTCGAGCAGTTCCTCGCTGGTGACCTTCGCGAGGAAGGCGTGCCGCGCGATCGACGGCGCGACGGCGTTGATCCGGACCCCGTACTCGGCGGCCTCGATCGCCGAGCAGCGGGTCAGCGCCATCACGCCGGCCTTGGCGGCCGCGTAGTGCGCCTGCGAGTGCTGCGCGCGCCACCCGAGCACGGAGGCGTTGTTGACGAGGACGCCGCCGTGGTCGGCCGACCGGAAGTAGCGCAGCGCCGCGCGCGTCGCACGGAAGGTGCTGGTGAGGGTGATGTCGAGGACGCGGTCCCACTGCTCGTCGGTCATGTCGACGACGGGGGTCTCGCCGCCGAGGCCGGCGTTGTTGACCAGCACGTCGATGCGCCCGAGTCGCTCGGCGGCCCCGGTGATCAGCGCATCGACCTGCTCGGTCGAGGAGACGTCGCACACGACGGACTCCACCTGCTGCGACGGGAACTCGGCGGCGAGCTTGTCGACCGTCTCCCCGAGCCGGCGCTCGTGGAAGTCGGAGACGAGCACGTCGCCGCCCTCGAGCAGGGCGCGACGGGCGGTCGCGAACCCGATGCCCGTGCCGGCGGCGGCGGTGACGACGACCTTCTTGCCGCTCAGCAGGCCGTGGCCCGGGGTCTCGACGGGCGGGGTGGCGAGGGGGGAAGTGGTCACGGACGGGCCTCTCGGGGAAGGCCGAGCACGCGCTCGGCGATGATGTTGCGCTGGATCTCGTTGGATCCGCCGTAGATGGTGTCGGCGCGGGTGAACAGGAACAGCCGCTGCCATTCGGCGAGCTCGAGGTGCTCGGGGTCCGAGAGCACCGACGGGATGCCGGCGTGGTCGTGGTCCGGTCCGGTGAGCGAGGCAGGCCCCTGCACGTCCATTGCCAGGGCGCCGAGGTCGCGATGCCAGTTGGCCCACAGCAGCTTCGCCACCGACGCCTGGCCGGGGTCGGCGTCGCCGAGGGTGCGCACGGCGTGGGCCCGCATGACGCGCAGACCGATCCGGGCGCGGGCGATCCGTTCGCGGATGTGCGGGTCGTCGGCCGCACCGGTCGCGACCGCGAGATCGGCGATGCTCTGCAGCTCCCGGGCGAAGCCGATCTGCTGGCCGAGGGTCGACACTCCCCGCTCGAAGGTGAGCAGGCCCATCGCGACCTTCCAGCCGTCGCCGGGAGCACCGACGACGAGGTCGGCGTCGGTGACGGCGTCGTCGAAGAAGACCTCGTTGAACTCGGAGGTGCCGGTGAGCTGCTGGATGGGCCGGACCGTCACGCCCGGCTGATCGAGCGGCACGAGCAGGAAGCTCAGGCCGTGGTGCCGGGTCGAGCCGGGTTCGGTGCGGCACACCACGAACGCCCACTGCGCGACGTGCGCGAGCGACGTCCACACCTTCTGGCCGTTGATCACCCACTTGCCGTCCTCGAGCCGGGCGGTGGTGGAGACGTTGGCCAGGTCGGAGCCCGCGCCGGGCTCGGAGTAGCCCTGCGCCCACAGTTCGGTGACGTTGCGGATCCCGGGCAGGAAGCGGCGCTTCTGTTCCTCGGTGCCGAAGGCGACGAGGGTGGGGCCGAGCAGTTCCTCGCCGAGGTGGTTCACCCGCGCCGGTGCGTTCGCCCTGGCGTACTCCTCGTGGAAGATCACCTGCTGCTCGAGGGTCGCACCGCGGCCACCGTGCTCGGTGGGCCAGCCGATGCAGGTCCATCCGGCGGCGGCGAGGTGCCGGTCCCAGGCCAGACGTTCCTCGAAGAACTCGTGCTCGCTACCCGGTCCGCCCTTGCCTCTGAGCGCGGCGAACTCGCCGGTCAGGTTCTCCTCCAGCCACCGGCGGACGGTCGCGGCGAATTCGGTGTCGGCCAAACCCGTGTCGTCCAGTCTCTCGCTCTCATGCACGTCTGTACGATAACCTACCAAGCACTTGCTAGGTAGGGAGCTCCGTGACTGCACAACCGAGAACCACACCGGCCGCCGTCGAACGCGCCGCATCGGTGTACGCCGACCGGACCGCGATCGTCGACGGCGACGTGCGACCGACGTTCGCACAACTTCGCGATCACGTCCGCGAATTCGCCGCCGCACTCGTCGCCCACGGCGTCGGGCCCGGCGCACGCGTCGCGATCTGGTCGCCCAACACCCACCACTGGATAGTCGCTGCGCTCGGGATCCAGTGGGCCGGCGGCGTCGTCGTCCCCGTCAACACCCGCTACACCGGGGCGGAGGCGCACGACATCCTCGACCGCATCCGTGCCGAGGCCCTCGTCGTCGCCGGCGACTTCCTCGGCACGGACAGGTACGCCGCCCTGCGCGCCGCCGCGCCCGGCCTGCACGTGCCCACCGTGGTGCGGGTCCCGCTGGGTGGGACCGACGCACCGGCCGACGGCGTCGTGGACTGGGACGACTTCCTCGCCGCGGCGACGGCGGACGCGCGCACCGAGGCCGACGCCCGGGCGCGGGCCGTCTCTCCCGACGACGTCAGCGACATCCTGTTCACCTCGGGCACGACCGGGCGCAGCAAGGGCGTGCTCAGCGCCCACCGGCAGCTGATCGGGGTGGCGCAGGCGTGGGCCGAGTGCGCCGAGCTCACGCCGGACGACAACTACCTGATCATCAATCCGTTCTTCCACAGCTTCGGCTACAAGGCCGGGTTCGTCGCCGCGCTGCTCGCGGGCGCGACCGCCGTGCCGATGGCGGTGTTCGACGTCGAGAAGGTCATGGCCACCGTCGCCGACCGGCGGATCAGCGTGCTGCCGGGCGCACCGACGATCTACCAGAGCATCCTCGACCACCCCCGCCGCGACGAGTTCGACATGTCGTCCCTGCGGATCGCGGTCACCGGGGCCGCACCCGTGCCCGTCGCGCTCGTCGAGCGCATGCAGAACGAACTGAGCTTCGACGCCGTGCTCACCGCGTACGGCCAGACCGAGGCCGTGGTCGCGACGATGTGCCGCACCGACGACGATCCCGTCACCGTCTCCACCTCCTCCGGCCGCGCCGCCGCCGGCTTCGAGGTCCGCATCGGCGACAAGGGCGAGATCCTGCTGCGCGGCCCGAACGTGATGCTCGGTTACCTCGACGACCCGGAGGCCACCGCCGAGACCATCGACGCCGACGGCTGGCTGCACACCGGCGACGTCGGCACCCTCGACGAACGCGGCTACCTCGACATCACCGACCGGCTCAAGGACATGTACATCAGCGGGGGGTTCAACGTCTATCCCGCCGAGATCGAGGCGGCGTTGATGCGCCTGCCCGGCGTCCACGAGGTCGCGGTCGTCGGCGTGCCCGACGAGCGCATGGGCGAGGTCGGCCGCGCGCACGTCGTCGCCCTCGAGGGCAGCGGCCTCACCGAGGAGTCGGTGATCGCGTTCTGCAAGGAGAAGCTGGCCAACTTCAAGGTGCCGCGCTCGGTTCGCTTCACCGGGCACCTGCCCCGTAACCCGTCCGGCAAGGTTCTGAAAAACATTCTGCGTGAGGAGAAGTCATGACCGTCCCCTACGAGCCCGATGTCGTCACCTACGAGGTGCGCGACGGCATCGCGATCGTCACCCTCAACCGGCCGGACTACCGCAACGCGCAGAACTCCGTGATGACCTACGCGCTCGACGCCGCCTTCGAACGCGCCGTCGAGGACGACGAGGTCAAGGTGATCGTGCTCGCCGGCAACGGCAAGCACTTCTCCGCCGGGCACGACCTGGGCACCCCCGGTCGTGACCACCACGTCCACTACGACAACAAGGCCGTCATGTGGTGGGACCACGTCGACAAGCCCGGCGGCGACCAGCGGTACGCCCGCGAGATGGAGGTGTACCTGGGCATGTGCCGCCGCTGGCGGGAGATCCCCAAGCCGACGGTGGCGATGGTGCAGGGCGCATGCATCGCCGGCGGCCTCATGCTCGCGTGGGTGTGCGACCTGATCGTCGCCTCGGAGGACGCGTTCTTCTCGGATCCGGTGGTGCGGATGGGCATTCCCGGCGTGGAGTACTTCGCCCACCCCTGGGTCCTGGGCACGCGCTTCGCCAAGGAGATCCTCTACACCGGTGACCGCTTCGGTGCCCAGCGCGCCTACGAGGTCGGCATGGTCAATCGTGTCGTGCCACGCGAGAAGCTCGAGGAGGAGACCCTCGCCCTGGCCGGACGGATCGCGGAGATGCCGCGGTTCGGGCTGGCCCTGACCAAGCGCGCCGTCAACCAGTGCGAGGACCAGATGGGCATGCGCAACGGCATGGACTCGGTGTTCGGCCTGCACCACTTCGCGCACGCCCACAACGCCGAGGTCGGCACCGACTCCCTCGGCGGCATGAACGCGAAATCGATGGCCGCGAGCGCACGCCCGGTGAGCGGCTCTGCCGCGCAGGAAGGAACGAAGTAGTGGATCTGCAACTCGACGACGCGACCCTCGCCTTCCGCGACGAGGTCCGCGCCTTCCTCACCGAGAACGTCCCGTCGAGCCCGCTGAAGTCCATGGACACGGCCGAGGGCTTCGAGGAACACCGCGAGTGGGAACGCACCCTCGCCGAGGCCCGTCTGTCGGTCGTCTCGTGGCCCGAAGAACTCGGCGGGCGCAACGCCACGCTGCAGCAGTGGGTGGTGTTCGAGGAGGAGTACTACCGCGCCGGCGCGCCGGGCCGGGTCAGCCAGAACGGAATCTTCCTGCTCGCTCCCACGCTGTTCGAGCACGCCCACCCCGACCAGCTCGCGCGCATCATGCCGCGCATGGCCCGCGCCGACGACATCTGGGCCCAGGCCTGGTCCGAGCCGGAGTCCGGCAGCGACCTCGCGTCGCTGCGCTCGACCGCCCGGCGGGTCGACGGCGGGTGGCTGCTCAACGGTCAGAAGACGTGGAGCTCGCGGGCGTCCTTCGCGGACATGGGCTTCGGCCTGTTCCGTTCCGACCCGGATGCGCAGCGGCACAAGGGCATCACCTACTTCATGTTCGATCTGCGTGCCGAGGGCGTCACCGTCCGGCCCATCGACCAGCTCGACGGCGAACCCGGCTTCGCGGAGATCTTCCTCGAAGACGTGTTCGTCCCGGACGATCCCGCCGACCCCGGCGAGTCCGGCGTGATCGGCGGCGTGAACGAGGGATGGCGCGTCGCGATGAGCACCGCCTCGAACGAACGCGGACTGTCGCTGCGCTCCCCCGGACGGTTCCTCGCCACCGCCGACCGCCTGCTGGCGCTGTACGCGGCGTCGGACCGGCACGGGGACGCGGCCCTGCGCAACCGCGTCGCCGACGCGTGGATCGGGGCGCGCGCATACGAGTTGTCCACCTGGGCCACCGTCACCCGGCTGCAGGACGGCGGCCAGCTCGGCGCCGAGTCGTCCATCAACAAGGTGTTCTGGTCGGACTGGGACATCGCCGCCCACGAGACCGCGCTGGACCTGCAGGGCCCGGCCGCGGAGATCGCCGACGGCTGGACCGACGGCTACCTGTTCTCGCTGTCGGGGCCGATCTACGCGGGCACCAACGAAATCCAGAAGAACGTCATCGCCGAGCGGCTGCTCGGCCTTCCGAAGGGCGACCGATGAGATTCGCGCTCGACTCCTCCCACGAGGACTTCGCGTCCAGCATCGACGCGCTGCTCGCCAAGTCCGATCTGCCTGCGGTCGTCCGGTCGTGGGCCGCCGGTGACACCGGCCCCGGCCTGAAGGTGTGGCAACGGCTCGCCGAGGTCGGCGTCGGCGCGCTGCTCGTCGACGAGGACCACGACGGTCTCGGGGCCGACGCCGTCGACCTCGTCGTCGCCATGGAACAGCTCGGTCGCCACGCGGTGCCCGGCCCGATCGTGGAGACCGTGGCCGTCGCGCCGATCCTGCTGGCCGCCGTCGCTCCGGACCGGCTGCCCGCACTCGCCTCCGGTGAGCTCGCGACGGTCGCCGCGGCACCGCACGTGCCGTACGCGGTCGACGCCGACGTCGCCGACCTCGTGCTGCACGTCGACGGCGGCACGGTCTCGACGGGCACCGCCGGCGACGTTCGGCAGTCCGTCGACCCGGCCCGTCGTCTGCATGCCGTCGCCGCGGCGGACGCATTGGGCGACACGGACTTCGGCGCGGCGTTCGACTACGGAGCCCTGGCCACCGCGGCGCAGCTGCAGGGGCTCGGACGCACCCTCCTCGACACCACGGTCGAGTACGCGCAGCAGCGCAAGCAGTTCGGTCGCGCCATCGGCTCGTTCCAGGCCGTCAAGCACCACCTCGCCGAGGTCGCCGTCGGCCTCGAGATGGCGCGCCCGCTGCTGCTCGGTGCGGCCCTCGCGGTGCGCGACGGCGCAGCGACCGCCTCCCGCGACGTCTCGGCCGCGAAAGTCGCCTGCGGCGACGCGGCCTACCGGGCGGCACGGACGGCACTGCAGGTGCACGGCGCCATCGGCTACACCCTCGAACACGATCTGTCGCTGGCGTTGACCCGGGTGCGGGCCCTCGTCACCGCGTGGGGCACCGCGGACGTGCACCGGGCGCGGGTAGTCGACGCACTGGAGGACGCATCGTGACCTTCGAGACCGAGGATCGCGCCGCGCTGCGCGAGTCGGTGCGCAGCCTGCTCGCCCGGCACTCCGATTCCGCGGCGGTGCGCAAGGCCATCACCCTCCCGGACGGCTACGACGCCGACCTGTGGCAGAAGCTGGTCGAACAGATCGGGGTCGCAGCCCTCGCCGTGCCCGAGGAATACGACGGTGTCGGCGCCTCCCTCGCCGAGACCCACGTCGTGCTCGAGGAACTCGGCCGCACGCTCACCCCGTCGCCGATGCTCGGCTCGGCGGTGCTCGCGGCCCAGGCTCTGCTGCTCTCCGGCGACACCGACGCATGCACCCGCCTGTTGCCGGGCATCGCCGCCGGGGAGATCGCCGCGGTGTGCTGGGCTTCCGAAGCCGGCTGGTCCACACCCGGTGTCGTCCTCGAGGGCGGCCGGCTCGACGGCACCGCCCACTACGTGCTCGGCGGGGACGTCGCGACGACCTTGCTGGTGCTCGCGGCCGACGGGGACGACGTCGCGCTCGTCGAGGTGGATCCGGACGCCGACGGTGTCGTGCGACGCCGGGTGCCGACGATGGATCCGACCCGCACCCTCGCCGAGGTGCGCTTCGAGGGGGTGACGGCCCGGCGGCTCGCGGCGTCCGCCGCTCTCGAGGAGCGCCTGCGGACCGTCGCGCTGATCGCGCTGTCGGCCGAGCAGGTCGGCGCGGCCCGGGCCGCGCTGGATCTGACGGTGGAGTACTCGAAGAACCGCAGGCAGTTCGGCCGGGTCATCGGGTCGTTCCAGGCGCTCAAGCACCGCATGGCCGACATGTACGCACTGGTGGAGACCGCACGCTCGATGTCGTACGCGGCCGCGCTGTCGCAGGACACGCAGGACGCGTACGCGGCGAAGGTTTACTGCTCGGAGGCCTTCGAACAGGTGGCCGCGGAAGCGATCCAGTTGCACGGGGGCATCGCGATCACCTGGGAACACGACGCGCAGCTGTACTTCAAACGCGCGCACGGGGCGGCCCAGCTGTTCGGGCAACCGCGGGAGTTCGTGACCGCGATCGCGCGTTGAGCGCGGGCGGCACCCGCATCCGGGTGCCGCCACCGTTGCCGGCGGCGGCACCGTCCGTACACCGTCTGCCCGGTCCGTAGCAGCGGGACATGCACATCGTCCGCTCGGTTCGGTACCCACGCCTCCCCGCCCCGGGCCCGGGCAAGCAACCTTGCCGGATCGAGTGCGGTGCCCTTATCTTCAGAGAGGACGCAGCAGCTGCCAACTGCCCGGCCTGTTCCTCGGGTGACCCTCGACAGACGTCGCGCACCATGGCGTCCCGCTCCCGAGCGCCGGCCGGGGAAGGAGGGGTCATGCCGGCTCGGTCTTCCGGCGGGAGCTCTGACGAGGCCCGCCGCGCGGTGGGGATCCCCGATGTCGTCGAGACGGACCTGGGGACATTCCGATTCGACGACGGTGTCCCGGACCTGGACACGATGGCGTTGTGCTGGGATCGTCTCGACCTGCTGCGCGGCGTCGACGTGTTCCTGAACGCGGTTCCCGGCGCGTCGCTCGCGGCCGCACGTGCCGCGTTCCCGTCGCTGGGAATCCACACGTCGCGGGACATGGCCGTGTGCGCGCGCATGGATTCGGTGCCCTACCTCCTGACAGCCAACACCGAGACGACCTATGGGTTCACCTTGCTCGACCTGCGGGCCGACGGGCCGACGGTGGTCGAGTGCCCGCCGATGTCACTCGACGTGGTCGACGACTTCTGGTTCCGGTACGTGGCCGACCTGGGCAATGCCGGGCCCGACAGGGGGCAGGGCGGGAAGTACCTGTTCCTGCCGCCGGGCTACGAGGGCGAGGTCCCCGAGGGCTACTTCACCTTCCGCTCGCGCACGTTCACCAACTTCCTGTTCGCCCGCAACCTCGGCGGGCTCGATGTCATCGAGCAGACCCGTATCTATCCGCTCGACCAGGCCGGTGACCCGCCGGAGATGCGGTTCGTGAAAGCAGACGGCGTGCCGTACAACACCGTCCACTCGAACGACTTCTCGTTCTACGAAGAGGTCGACCAGATCGTCCAGGAAGAACCGGTCGACGCACTCGATCCCGAGCTTGCCGGTCAGCTGGCGGCGATCGGCATCGTCAAGGGCCGGCCGTTCGCTCCCGATCAGCGGATGCGCGCAATCCTGTCTCAGGCGGCGCCGATCGGTGCGGCGATTGCGCGCACTCTCGCGTACCGGCCACGTGACCCGCAGTCCTACATCTACGGCCGGGACGTGTCGTCGTGGAAGACGGCCTTCGTGGGCGGAAGCTCCGAGTTCCTGCACGACGGTGTTCGTCTCCTGGATGCCCGTACGCTGTTCCACTACGTCGCCACCGTCGTCACGCCGGCGATGGCGACGCCGACGGTGGGAGTGGGCTCGCAGTACGCCTACACCGCCGAGGACTCCGAGGGACAGTGGCTGGACGGGGGCCGCACCTACCGGGTGCACCTGCCCGCAGGCATTCCCGCCAAGGACTTCTGGTCGCTGTGCGTCTACGACTGCCAGTCCCGCTCCCTGCTGCAGACCGACAACCCGTACCCGTCACTCAACAGCAACACCGGGACGGTCGCAGCCGACGAAGACTGCTCCGTGGACGTCTACTTCGGACCCGCATCACCGGCGGGCCGGGAGTCGAACTGGATCCAGACGGTCCCGGACAAGTCCTGGTTCCTGCTCCTGCGCCTCTACGGACCACTCCAGGCATGGTTCGATCGGACCTGGCGACCCAGTGAGATCGAACCCCTCGCCTGACCGAGACGCGGGGGGCGGTCTCGGCGCAGGAAGACTGCTCGCGTGATCGCACCTCCTGGCCCCGCCGGAGCGGCGATCGGACTTCGAGCGTGCTCGTCCGGTGGCGTTTCCCGACGGGGCACCGAACCACGATTCCGCAGTATCCCGCTGGGCGAGTGAGCGACGGACTCGAGCGCGGCAGGACACCTTCGGACTCGTTAGCCTGGGACGATGAGCACTCCCGTCATCACGCTGAATTCCGGTACCACCATCCCGCAGCTCGGCCTGGGAGTCTGGCAGGCCACCGACGAGCAGACCGAACACGCCGTGCGCTACGCCCTCGACGAGGCGGGCTACCGGCACATCGACACCGCCGCCGCGTACGGCAACGAGGAGGGTGTCGGACGCGGGATCGCGTCGGCGTCCGTCCCGCGGGAGGACGTCTTTCTCACCACGAAGTTGTGGAACTCCGACCAGGGCTACGATCGGGCGTCGAAGGCGTTCGACGAGAGTCTGCGCCGCCTCGGCACCGACTACGTCGACCTGTACCTGATCCACTGGCCGCTGCAGGACGACGACCGGCTGCTGCGCACGTGGGACGCGCTCGAGAAGATCGCCGAGTCCGGACGGGCCAAGGCGATCGGCGTGTGCAACTTCGAGCCGCACCACCTGCAGCTGCTCGTCCATCGCGGCGGCATGCTGCCCGCCGTCGACCAGGTGGAGCTGCACCCGCACCTTCCCCAGCAGGAGATCCGCGCCTTCGCGGCCGACCACGGGATCGCCGTCGAATCGTGGAGCCCGCTGGGCGGTACCAGCAACTCGGGCTGGGGCCGCGAGTCCAAGCCGAACACGCTCCTGGTGGATCCGATCATCACTCGCATCGCGGACCGGCACAGCAAGTCGGCTGCCCAGGTGCTGATTCGCTGGCACCTGCAGAACGGGTTGATCGTCATTCCGAAGTCCGTCCACGACGAGCGGATCACGCAGAACATCGACGTGTTCGACTTCGAGCTCGACGACCTCGATCTGAGCGAGATCGCGACCCTCGACGACGGCACGCGTGTCGGCATGCACCCGGACGAGATGAACCTCGGCGCACCGAGCTGACGGACCCACCCTGCACGGGCGGCCGCGCCCATCCGGCGCGGCTGCCCGCTCTGCTGCCCGCTCTTCGGACGCATTCGCCGACCACTCTTGCGCTCCCAGCACGGACCACGAATAGTAGAACACGTTCTCATCCGCAACCCGGCCGGCCACCGCCGGGTGCGCGATCGGTCCGCGCAGAAGGGGCAGGGCGTGACGACACACATGATCTCGGGCACCGCGATCGAGATGCCGGTGCGAGTCCGGACCGCGACGGCATTCACGGCGATGTACTCGGTGCCCGCCGCGCCGGCTCAGGCGCTGATCGACCACTCTGGACTCGAACTGCTGCACCCCCGCCCGGGTCGCGGAGTCTGCATCCTGGTGTTCGTGGACTACGTCGACGGTGATCTCGGACCCTACAACGAGTTCGGCGTGTGCTTCCTCGTTCGCGACCACCGCCGGCGCGGCGGCACCGCGCTGCGGGATCTGCGGGAACTCGTCCGCGGCGGCGCGGGTGCCCTCATCCACCGGCTCCCGGTGGACGGCGAGTTCACCCTGGCGGCGGGACGCGGGATCTGGGGATTCCCCAAGACTCTCGCCGACTTCGACGCCGACCACACCGGCGACGTCAAGCGCGCGTCGGTGCGCAGCGACGGGCAGCTGATCGCGGAACTGTCGGTCCGGCCGGGTTTCGCGGTTCCCGGCCGGGGCGCGGCCGCCTCCGTCACGGCCTACTCGCATCTGGGCGGCGTCACCCGGCGCACCGGATGGGCGATGCATCCCGCCGGCGTGCGCAGCCGCATCGGCGGCGCCGACCTGCGGCTGGGCACCCACCCCATCGCCGGTGAACTGCGCACCCTGGGTCTGCCCCGGCGCGCGCTGCTCACGTCGTCGATCTCCCGTCTGCAGATGACGTTCGGAGACGCCGAACCGATCTGACCCGACCGCCGGGTTTCGGCGCGCGCCGCAGTGGGCACCCACCGAGTCGAAGACACAATCGATCGGTGAGGTCACCATGATCAACAACAGCGACATCGATGCGCTCGTCGGCGCCACCGTCCACGGTCCCGGCGGCGACAAGCTCGGCAAGGTCGGCGAGGTCTATCTCGACAACCGGACCGGCAACCCTGCGTGGATCACCGTCGTCACCGGCCTGTTCGGCACCCGTCGGCACTTCGTGCCGATCGACGTCGCCGAGTTGGACGGTAAGGACGTCCGTCTGCCGTTCGACAAGGACACGGTGACCGGCGCCCCGAACATCGACGAGGACGGCCGTCTCACCCCCGAGGAGGAGACGCAGCTCTATCGGTACTACGACAGGGCGGATACCGATACCGACACCGGACGCGCGCCGGATAGCGACCGGACACCCGACACCGGTCGCGACACCGGCCGGACACCCGACACCGACCGACTGCGCGACGCCGATCGGACACCGTCCACCGGTGCGCCGGGTGTCGCGACCTCGGCGCCGCCGTCGGCACCGTCGCACGGCGGCGGCACCGGCGGGACACCGCAGCAGGGCACGCCACAGCACGGCACGCCACAGCAGCACGGCACGCCCTCGCCCGGTCCGCGGCTCCACAAGCGGGTCGTGACCACCGAGTACTACGTCGACGAGGGCGCCCCCGGCCAGCATCCCGGCCAGCATCCCGACCAGGAGGACCGACGATGATCGAACGCGAACCCGCCGGGGCCAGCGCCGCCGGCAGAGACCCGATTCCCAACCGCGACCGCGTTTCCGACCGCGACCGTGTAGTGGCGGACGACCGCGTCACCACCACCACCACCGCCGCCCCCTTCGAGGAGCGGGTGACGACGAAGCCCGCCAAGACGAGCGTCGCTGCCGCACTCGCACTCGCGGTCGGCACGGCCGCACTCGTGTGCGTGCTCTCGCTCGTCCTGTCGCCGGTGGGCCTCGTGCTGTCCATCATCGGCATCGTGCTCGGTATCGTCGGCCTACGCGCCGCCCGGCGCCTCGGCGTGACCGGACGGGGCGTTGCCATCGCGGGCATCGTCCTGAGCGTCGTCTCGCTCGTGCTGTCCATCGCGTACGTCGCGGGCGTCGTCACGGTGCTCAACAACGACCGCATGGTCGAGCAGCTCGAGCAGCAGCTCGATCGGGCCCGCGACCAGCTGCCCGACAGCATCGAGGTGCCGCAACCCGGCCAGTGACGGACCGATGCCTGCCGGAGCCGGCCCCTAGAGCCAGGTGTCCTCGGAGGTGCTCGTGAGAAACGCCTCGAGGTCGTCCCGCCAGGGGGCCGGCACCGTCTTGTCCGGCTCGATCCCGGTGTACTGGCCTCGATAGAACAGCAGCGGCCGTTCCTTCTCGTCCCGCACCTCGCTCAGCGACGACACCCGACCGAACACCACCCAGTGGTCGCCCCCGTCGTGCACGGTCTCCACCGTGCAGTCGATGTGGGCGAGGGAGCCGGCGAGGATGGGCGAGCCGAGCGGCGACGGACGCCACTCGACACCGGCGAACTTGTCCGGCTCGCGGGATCCGAACCGCGCGCATGTGTCCCGCTGTTCCTCCGCGAGCACGTTGACGCAGAAGCGCCCGGAGCGTTCGATGGCGGTCCACGACCGCGACATTTTCGTCGGGCAGAACAGCACCAGGGGCGGGTCCAGCGACAGCGCCGCGAACGACTGGCAGGCGAATCCCACCGGCTCGCCGGCGTCGACTGTGGTGATGATCGTGACACCCGTACAGAACTGGCCGAGCACGGTGCGGAAGGTGCGAGGGTCGATCGTGACGTCGCCGGGTCCGGTCATGGCTGCAAGCCTACGCTGAAGTCGTGGCCCCACAGGCTGACGGCTGTGGACTCGCGGGCGATCCACTCCCGGTCCTCGACCTGCCTTCCCTCGCAGCCGAACTCGACGTCGAAACCGCCGGGGGTCTTCATGTAGAACGAGAGCATCAGATCGTTGACGTGCCGGCCCAGCGTCGCCGACATCTTGACCTTGCGGCGCAGGGCCCGGTCCAGGCACAGCCCGACGTCGTCGGAATTCTCCACCTCGATCATCAGGTGCACGATGCCACTCGGCGTGGGCATCGGAAGGAACGCCAGGCTGTGGTGCCGGGGATTGCATCCGAAGAAGCGGAGCCAGGCCGGTTTCCCGTCGGCCGGGCGGCCCACCATCTGCGGCGGCATGCGCATCGAGTCCCGCAACCGGAAGCCGAGGACGTCGCGGTAGAAGTGCAGCGCCTCCTCGTCGTCGCGGGTGGACAGGACGACGTGCCCGAGTCCCTGCTCTCCGGTGACGAACCGGTGCCCGTACGGACTCACGACGCGGCGGTGCTCGAGCGCGACCCCGTGGAACGCCTCGAGAGTATTGCCGGACGGGTCCTGGAACACGATGAGTTCGTCGACCCGGCGGTCGGCGAGTTGCTCGGCCGTGCCCTCCTTGAACGGCACTTCGGCGGCCGCGAGGTTGTCACGCACCTCCTGCAGCTCGGCGGCGTTCGCGGTCTCCCAGCCGGAGACGAGCAGCCGGTCGCTCTCGTGCGGCTCGATGACCAGCCGGGCCGGGAAATCGTCCATCCGGAGGTAGAGCGCCGCGGGATCGACGCCCTTGCCCTCGACCATGCCGAGCACCTTCAGACCGTATTCCCGCCAGGCGTCCATGTCGGTGGCGCCGATGCGCAGGTAGGCGAGGGATCGGATACCCATGTCAGTTGCTCCTGTCCGTCAGGAAGTCCGTTGTCAGGCGGTTGAACTCGTCGAACTTCTCGAGCTGAGCCCAGTGTCCGCAGCCACCGAAGACGTGCAGTTGCGCCCGCGGGATCATCTTGAGCGCGACGAGCGCGCCGTCGAGCGGGTTGACCCGGTCCTCGCGCCCCCAGATCAGCAGCACCCGCTGCCGGAGCTTGTAGGCGTCGCGCCAGAGCATGCCGAGCTCGAAGTCCGGACCGGAGAACGACTTCCCCATCGCGCGTGCGGCAGCGAGGGATTCCGAGGTGCTCGCGGCGGCGAACCGTTCGTCGACCAGCTCGTCGGTGATCAGCGACTGGTCGTAGACCATCACCCGGAGGAACGCCTCGAGCTTCTCCCGGGTGGGGCCCTCCGGCGGCGCCGCGAACCGGCCGAGGTTCTTCACGCCCTCGGTGGGGTCGGGGGCGAAGAGGTTGACGCTCAATCCGCCCGGCCCCATGAGCACGAGCCGTCCGGCGCGGTCCGGGAAGTCCAGCGCGAATCGCACTGCGGCGCCGCCGCCGAGCGAGTTGCCGAGCAGGTGCACGCGCCCCTCGAGCCCGAGGTGGTCGAGCAGGTCCTTCAGCGCGGTGGCGCTGTGCACGAAGTACTGCGGGTGTTCGGTGGGCTTGTCGGACCTGCCGTAGCCGGGCTGGTCGACACACAGGACGTGGAAATGCTCGGCCAGCACGGGGATGTTGCGGGCGAAGTTGGACCAGCCGGAGGCGCCCGGCCCGCCGCCGTGCAGCAGGACGATCGTGGTGTCGTTGCCGACCCCCGCCTCGTGGTAGTGCAACCGCAGGTCGTCCCGCACCTGCGCGAACCGGGACGTGGACTCGTAGGTGATCTCTTCCGTCGCAGTCAATTCGATATCCCCTACACCATCGTGTCGGTGATCGGCAGGCCGAACTCGCCGGCGCCGAACATCACGTAGGCGCGTTCGGCGTCGTTGGCGGCGTGGACCCGCCCGGCGTGGGCGTCGCGCCAGAACCGCTGGATCGGCGTGCCGTTGGCGAGGGCGGTGGCGCCGGAGTTCTCGAACAGCAGGTCGATGGAGGCGATGGCGCGGCCCGTCGCCCGGACCTGGTCGCGACGGGCACGCAACCGCAGGTCCATCGGGACCTCCTCGCCGGCGACGAGGTGCGCGTACTCCTCGGCGACGTTGCCCGACAGCTGACGCCACGCGGCGTCGATGTCGCTGGACGCCTCCGCGATCCGGACCTTGGAGAACGGATCGTCCTTGGCCTTCTCCCCCGCGTACGCGGCACGAACCCGCTTACCCTGATGGTCGACGTGGGCCCGGTACGCGCCGAAGGCCATGCCGACGATCGGCGTCGAGATCGTCGTGGGATGGATGGTGCCCCAAGGCATCTTGTAGACGGGTGCGGTGTTGCGCTCGAGCCCCGGCGCGGTGAGCTCGCTCATGGCGCGGAAGCTGAGGAAGCGGTGCCGCGGCACGAACACGTCCTGCACCACCACGGTGTTCGATCCGGTACCCCGGAGCCCGACGACGTTCCAGACGTCGTCGATCGCGTAGTCCGCGCGCGGGATCAGGAAGCTGCCGAAGTCGACGGGGCGGCCGTCCTTGATCACCGGGCCGCCCACGACGACCCAGGTGGCGTGGTCGCACCCGGAGGACCAGGCCCACGCACCGTTGACCTTGTATCCGCCGTCGACGACCTCGCCGGCGCCCATGGGGGCGTAGGACGAGGAGATGCGGACATCGGTGTCCTCGCCCCACACGTCTTCCTGGGCCTGCTGCGCGAACAGCGCCAGATGCCAGTTGTGGACACCGATGATGCCGGAGACCCAGCCGGTGGAGCCGCACGCGGCGGCGATGTTGCGGACCGCCGTGTAGAAGGTGACCGGATCGGCTTCGTACCCGCCCCACTGGCTCGGTTGGAGCAGTCGGAAGAAGCCGGTCTCCTGCAGCGCCTTGATCGAGTCGTCGGGGATGCGGCGAAGGTCTTCGGTCTCCTGTGCACGTTCCCGCAGGGCGGGCAGCAGCGCGTCGATCCGCTGCAGCACCTCGTGGCTCTCGTGGTCGCCCACTGGACGCTCCCGTCTGTTCCGGAATTGATCGCTTGATTCGAGACTAGAACACGTTCCCATTTGTGTCGAGACCGGAGCCGCGTCCCAGGTCGACGGGCTTTCCGTGGGACGAAAGTCCTCGAACGCTTCCGGTACGCGCCAAAATTCTATAACGTGTTCTACCAAACATCCGAAGGAAAGTGAGGGGACGATGGCACAGGTTCGCGAGATCGACGTCGGAGAGGTCCGCACGCGGTTCGCGCGGGGGTGGCACTGCCTCGGGCTGGCCCGGACGTTCAAGGACGGCAAGCCGCACGCCGTCGAGGCCTTCGGAACCAAACTCGTGGTCTGGGCCGACAGCGCGGGCGACCTGAAGATCCTCGACGCCTACTGCCGCCACATGGGCGGCGACCTGTCCCAGGGCGAGATCAAGGGCGACTCCGTCGCCTGCCCCTTCCACGACTGGCGATGGGGAGGAAACGGCAAGTGCACCGACATCCCCTACGCCCGCCGTGTGCCACCGCTCGCCCGCACCCGCGCCTGGCTCGCGATGGAGAAGAACGGTCAGCTCTTCGTCTGGAACGACCCCGAAGGCAACACCCCGCCGCCGGAGGTCACGATCCCGGACATCGAGCAGTACGGGTCGGACGAATGGACCGACTGGACCTGGAACTCGATCCTCATCGAGGGCGCCAACTGCCGGGAGATCATCGACAACGTCGTGGACATGGCGCACTTCTACTACATCCACTACGCCTTCCCGACGTACTTCAAGAACGTCTTCGAGGGGCACGTCGCCGCGCAGTACCTCAACACCCGGGGCCGTCCCGACAAGGGCATGTCCACCCAGTACGGCATGGAGTCGCTGCTGAAGTCGTTCGCCGCGTACTACGGCCCGTCCTACATGATCAATCCGCTGACCAACAGCTACGGCGGCTACGAGGTCGAGTCGGTGCTGATCAACTGCCACTACCCCGTCACACACGACTCGTTCGTGCTGCAGTACGGCATCATCGTCAAGAAGCCGACGGGCATGCCCGAGGAGGCGTCGAACAAGCTGGCCGCGAAGCTGACCGAAGGCATCGGCGAGGGCTTCCTGCAGGACGTCGAGATCTGGAAGAACAAGACCAAGATCGAGAATCCGTTGCTGTGCGAGGAGGACGGCCCGGTCTACCAGCTGCGACGCTGGTACGAGCAGTTCTACGTCGACGTCGCCGACGTCACCGAGAAGATGACGCAGCGCTTCGAGTACGAGGTCGACACCACCAAGGCCAACGAGGCATGGCAGGCGGAGGTCGCCGAGAACCTCGCGCGGCAGAAGGCCGACCAGGGCAAGCAGGAAGCGGAGGTCTGACGATGGATCCCTCGACCCGGGCGCGCAGCTGGGCGAAGGCCCCGGACTTCGCCGGCCAGCCCGCCCGGGTCGAGGCGGTCCGCGCCCAGACCGCCATCGACAAGATCAACTATCTCGATTCGGGCCTGCACGAGGTGCAGTGCCGCGAGTGCGGCACCTGTGTCCTGGTGCGCAAGAACAGCTTCGACCACACGACCGTGCAATGGCGCGAGGACCCCGCGGCGGTGTGCCCGAATTTCCGGGGCTCCGAGGTCCCGGGCGCCCTGCGCGACGGCTGCCCGCAGCTGCGCGCCAGCATCGAGCAGGCCGTACTCGACGGCCGGATCACGATTCCGGACTGACAGCGCCACGCCGCACTATGCTGGCGTCGTGTTCCTCCTCTTCGGCTTCAGCACCAAGCGGCAACACCTCGGCTCCGGGCAGACCCGAACGTGCCCGAACTGCCACAACACCACACAGTGGGCACGGATCCGCGAATTCAACCAGTTCACGTTGTTCTTCGTCCCGGTCGCGCGATGGAAGCGCCGGCAGCTGGAGCAATGTGGCATCTGCGGCACCGCCGTCGAAGTCTGAGCGCCTTCATTCCGGGCGACCGTCACCGCCGGAGCGTCGGCGCACTCAGCCGATACCCGGATCGACGAGCCGAATCGAGCACCGGAGCTGTTCCGACAACTGCAACGCTGTGTGCTGCCAGACAAAAACAGTTGAGCAACATAGCTTTTCGTGTGCAGGTGAGACATTCCGTCACGGACGCCGCCTACCGGGCGTGCAACTGTTCCACAACTCCGCCCCCTCGACCGCCGGACCGGCCACCAGCGCGTCGGCGAGAATCCGGCCTCGGTCGCGCCGAGAGCGTGATCGTCGAATTTCCTCGTAGCGTCCTCGGCATCGCTCTTGCTTGTTGCGGCACCTCTTTCCACGAATCAGCCAGATCGTCCACAATTTCAGAACGCGACACCGTCATCGTCTTCCGCGAGTGCCGCAATACCGCTCGCATCGCACGAAACTCGGTACCGCACGAGCGGCCGTTCTCCGGTACGACCTGCGCGATCGATCGAGGCGAGGGAGAGATGTGCACCGCCCCTCGAGCCCGGACTGCCGGGCACCGCACGGACGCCACCGCAGGACCGGCCGGGACCGATGCACCGCGAGGTCGGTCGAAGAGCATGAAGTCAGATGCCGTCACAGCGATGAGTCCGCCGCCTCCCACGGGTCTACCTTTGCGACGGAGACACACCACTTCACCGGGAGCCGAGCCATGGGCCTGATCGACATCGAACTGTTCACCACCCTCGACCTCGTCGGACAGGCACCCGGCGGCCCCGACGAAGACCCGGAAGGATTCCCGTTCGGCGGGTGGCAGGCGCCCCTGCTCGACGAGGTCACCGGCGCGCAGATCGGGGCCGCCTACGACGGCACCGACGCCCTGCTGCTCGGCCGCCGGACCTACGACATCTTCGCCGCCTACTGGCCGCACCAGCACAGCGGCGAGGACCACGACATCGCCACACTGTTCAACAGCGTCCCGAAGTACGTGGCCTCCCGCGGCCGGCCCGACCTCTCCTGGTCCGGATCCACACAGCTCGGCCCCGATCTGGCCGGTGCGGTGCGCGAGATCCGGGACCGGCACGAGCACATCAAGGTCGTCGGGAGCCTGGACCTGGTCCAGACCCTGCTGCGCGAGAAACTCTTCGACCGGCTCGACCTGTGGGTGCACCCGATCGTGCTCGGCGTCGGGAAGAAGGTGTTCGACGCCGGCGCGGTGCCCACCAACCTCACTCTCCTCGCACCGCCGGTAGCCGGCCCGACGGGCACCGTGTACCTGCGCTACGCGCTCGCCGACGGCATACCCGGCACCGGGGACATGAGCGCCCCCGACCGCGGCGCCGGGAGGGACGGCTGAACCCGCCCCACCTGGGTCCGTGTGCTCGGCGGTGCCTCCGCCGGGTCTGCCGCCGTCGTTCCCCTCGGCGCATCACCGACGACGTAGCCCCCCCCCCGGGGACGAACACAGTCGTACCCGGCGGCGTGCACTCGGGCGTCAGGTGCCGCAGAAGGTTCGGAAGGTTGCGCTGAACGACGGCGGGGCAGGGGTGGTGTAGTCGGACCATTCGTCGCGACGATCGAACGGATGCGTGACGACGTCGAGCAGCTTCTCGAACGGGGCGAACTCTCCGTCGGTCGCGGCCCGCAACGCGGCATCGAGCTGATGATTGCGCGGGATGTACAGCGGGTTCACCCGGTCCATCGCGTCCGCGGTCGCCACCGCCTCGCGCCCCTGTGCGGTCAGTGCGCCGCGCCAGCGCTGCACCCAGGGCCCCATACGCTCGCGGGGAATCAGGGCATGCAACGGCGTCGAATGTCCCCGCAGTTCTTCCGCGAGCGCACGGAAGCTGCCCGTCCAGTCGGCGCCGTGCCCGGCCATCAGCCTCAGCAGGTCGTCGACGAGCGCACGGTCGAGGAGTGTGCCCGCCGCCCCGAGTTTGGCCGCCATCCCGGCCGCGTAGTGGCCCTCGTACCGCTCCTCGAAGGTGTCGAGGACTGCCGATACCGCGCCGATCGCGTTCTCCGGCGTCGTGTCGATCAGCGGCAGCAGTGTTTCCGCGAAGCGCGCCAGATTCCATTTCAGGACAGCCGGCTGGTTGCCGAACGCGTAGCGGCCGCTGTGATCGATCGAACTGAACACCGCCGCGGGGTCGAACGCATCGAGGAAGGCGCACGGACCGTAGTCGATGGTCTGTCCCGAAATGGTCGTGTTGTCGGTGTTCATCACCCCGTGCACGAAGCCGGTGAGCGTCCACTGCGCCACCAGTGCTGCCTGTGCCTCGACCACCGCCTCGAAGAATGCCAGGTAGCGACTGCCCTCCCCCGTGGCCGGCAGCTCGGCCACCTCCGGGTAGTGGCGGGCGATCGCGTAGTCGGCCAGCCGCTGCAGGACTCCCTCCTGTCGGGCCGCGAATTCGAAGGTCCCGACCCGCAGGTGACTGGCCGCGACCCGGGCGAGCACCGCACCGGGCTGTGCGCCGTCCCGGCGTACGCGGCGGCCCGTCGCGACCACCGACAGCGCGCGCGTCGTGGGAATACCGAGAGCGTGTATGGCCTCGCTGACCAGGTACTCGCGCAGCATCGGGCCGAGGACCGCGTAGCCGTCACCGCCCCGAGAGAACGGCGTGGGCCCCGAGCCCTTCAGGTGCAGATCCACCCGCCGACCGTCACTGCCCACCACTTCGCCGAGCAGCAACGCCCGGCCGTCCCCGAGCAGCGGCGCGTACCCACCGAACTGATGGCCCGCATACGCCATCGCCACCGGCGTGGCCCCGGCCGGCGCCGTCGATCCGGACAACACCCCGACCCCGGCCTCGCTCCGCAGCACCTCCACGTCCCATCCCAGCGACACCGCGAGCCGCTCGTTGAGCGCCAGCAACTTCGGGTCGGGAACATGAACACCCTGCCACGGCACGGCCAGAGCACCCAGCTCGTCGGCAAAAGTGCTTTCGAAGCCGGCCACCGCCGAGTTCGTGCTCACCGTGGACTCCGGGAATGCAGCCATCAGTCGAGGGTAACCACACCCAACCCTGTCCCGCCGCTCACGACCGGGAACACACCCGGCCGCCCGGTGCCCGACGTCGCCGGACCACGAGGCCCCACCGCACTCGCCTGCAAGGGCTCGTCACCCCGCGGGGGCGGCGCCGGTCGGCATGGCCCACCGCGTAAGCAGCGGGCCTGCGAGCCGAGGGGTGCGCCGCGAGCGCAGACGGGGGGCTGCCGGTCGGGGGCGGCGCCGGGTCACTGCGCAGCACCCCGCGCCGGCGGACCGGTCGGGCGCTCACGACGCGGGCGCGGGACCGGAGCCATGTCCGGAGCGGCGACGAGCGCGAGCCAGAGCGAGCCCGCCGAGGACCGTGCCGGTCAGTCCCAGCGCCACGGCGACGACGGCGCCGGCGAGCCCGTTGCCGGTGCCGAGGCCCCCGGCGGCGTTGACCCCGTGTACTCCACCGGCGATCACGCTGAGCGGCCCCAGCACCACGGCCACGATCGTCCGGGCTGGTCCGGTGCCGGGCCGGCGGGATCGGGCCAGGGCCAGCCCCCCGGCGACGGCGCTGATCAACCCCAGTACGGCTGCCGCTGTGGGCACGGCTCGTCCGACGCCGAGTTCGTAGCCGGCAGCGAGAACGACGACCTGTGTCGTCGCCGGTGCGGCAAGCAAGTCGAGGACAGGCATTGCGGATCCTTTCGGTCGAACGACGGCTACCGGAGGCCTCCGTCGCTGAGCGGACGCACTCGATCGTCGTGTCTCGGCAAACGCGGTGTCCTCGGGCGGCGGGCGGCAGCGGATACGGAGTTCGACGTAGGTCGCTCACCCGCAACCACGCTCCTCGACGTAGGCGGTTGCGCAGTTCGGGGGAGTTGTCATCCCGGCCCGGAGCCATATGATCGCGCCATGCAGGAGCGCGTCACGTTGTTCCGCCCGCCCGCCTGGGCGCAGGATGTGCTCCTGGCGGTGTTCATCACGGTGATGCAGGTCCAGGGAACGGTCGTCCGCAACGGCGGGGAACCGGAGGCCGTGCTGCGCCCGCTGTCCGACCTCGGGAATCTCGGCTACCTCCTCTTGGTCACCGGCGGCGCGGTCCTGGTCTGGCGCCGCCGCCGTCCCGTCGCAGTGTTCGTCGTGACCGCGCTCGCGAGCATGGTGTACTACGCGCTCGATTTCCCGGACGGTCCCACATGGCTGGGCCTGTTCGTGGCCCTCTACACCCTCACCGCCCGCGGCGACGGACGTCGCTCGCTGGTGGTGGCCGGGGTCGGCATTGCAGCACTGTCCGCGGTGTGGCTGCTCGCCGCGGCCGACATCGAGCCCCCCGCCGCGGTCGGCTGGGTGTACTTCCGGATCGGCGCCGCGGGCATGAGTGCCGCCCTCGGGGAGAGCGTCCGCTCGAGGAGAGTCATCGCGGAGGAAGCGCTCGAGCGCGCCGAACTGGCAGAACGCTCTCGTGAGGACGAAGCACGCGCCCGGGTCGACGAGGAACGGCTCAGGATCGCACGCGAGGTCCACGACACCGTCGCGCACGCCATCGCCGTCATCAACGTGCAATCCGGGGTCACCGCGCACGTGCTGGACAAGCGACCCGAACAAGCACGCCGGACGCTCGAGGCCATCGAGCAGACCAGTTCCCGGGCACTGCAGGAGATGCGGGCCATCCTCGGAGTCCTTCGCGACGACCGCGACGACCGCCTCCCGCCGCCGGGCCTCGCGCAGGTCGGCGAACTCACCGCCAGGGCGCGCGACGCCGGGCTCGACGTCGAGTTGGAGACGATCTCACCCCCGCCGCCCGTACCCGGCGCGGTCGGCAGCGCCGTGTACCGGATCCTGCAGGAGTCGATCACCAATGTGATTCGCCACGTCGGCCCGACCCGGGTCGCGGTCGTACTCGACTACGGCCCCGACGCCGTGGAAGTCCGCGTGACGAACGACGGCCCGCGCATCGGTGGGGACACCGAGGAAGCAGCCGACCGTGCCGACGGTGGGTTCGCCGGCACGGGCACACGCGGACACGGGATCGTGGGAATGCGCGAGCGTTGCCAGCTCCTGGGCGGAGACTTCGACGCCGGTCCGCTCCCGGGCGGTGGCTTCGCCGTCACCGCCCGGCTGCCCTTGGCCCCGACCGGAACGGTGAACGCATGAACCCGGGCGCCTCCGGCCCCGACGCCCCCATCAAGGTCCTGCTCGTAGACGACGAGCATCTCGTGCGGTCCGGTTTCAGGATCCTGCTCGAGGTCGAGGACGACATCACGGTGGTCGGGGAAGCCGCAACCGGCGCCGAGGCCGTGGAGCAGGCCCGCGCCGTGCGCCCGGACGTCGTCCTCATGGATATCCGGATGCCGAAGATGGACGGCATCGAGGCCACCCGGCAGATCACCACCACCCCCGGGCTCCAGCACGTACGCATCCTCATCCTGACCACCTACGACACCGACGCCTACGTCTTCGAAGGCTTGCAGGCCGGCGCCAGCGGCTTCCTGCTCAAGGACGCCGGCCCCGCCGAGCTCCTGCACGGTATCCGCGTGATCGCCGCCGGAGAGGCTCTGCTCGCACCGCGCATCACGCGCCGACTCATCGCCCAGTTCACCGCACAGCGCACCGCCGACAAGGCCGCCGATCGTCGGCTCGAGGTTCTCACCGACCGGGAACGTGAGGTCCTGACGCTCGTAGGTATGGGCATGAGCAACAAGGAGATCGGCGCCGAACTCTGCCTCAGCCCGGCCACCGCCCGTACCCACGTCAGCCATGCCATGGTGAAACTCGGGGCTCGCGACCGCGCGCAACTGGTCGTCATCGCCTACCGAACAGGACTCGTGAAGCCGTGAGCGATCCCCCGCCTGTGAGCGCAGCGACGCGCCCCCGGGGGGCCGAATGTCACATCGCGTCGATCGGCGGGCTGTTGCGAAATCGCCGAGGGTCCGCGACCGCGAACCAAAGCGCCGGTCCCGGGGCGGGGTCTCCCGCCCCGGGACCACCGCCTCACACAGCGGCCGGCAACCCGCCCCCACCCACCGCAGCGAGGATCTTGCCGATGTTGTGCACCGCGGCATGAAAACTCCACTCACCACGGGCACGGACCAGTCCCCGGCCGGTGAACCGCCGAAAATTCAGATTGTGTTTGGCATGCCCGAACGGAGTCTCGGCAATGTGAGAACGCTTGCGGTAGGTGGCGATTCCCTCCTCGGTGCGCAACCGGTGGGCCATCACCTCGACCGGTGAAGCCTCGACCGGCGCCGGCCCAGACACCGGTGTGTGCCGGGCCGCGTGTTCGAGGTGGCGGGCCTTGCCGCGGGCGATCAACCGGTCCGGTCCCGGCGCGGTGATGTTGGCTTCGGAGAAGTACCCGGCATCGGCGAGCAGCATCCCGATCCCCTCGCCGTCGGTGCCGTCGGTGCCGTCCGTATCGGCGGTGCCGGTGGGGCGGGCAGCGATGATCGACCCGGCAGCGGCCACCGCCGCCTGCATCATCGGCACGAACGTCGGCGCATCGGTGGGATTGGCCGCCACCGACACCGCCATGATCAGCCCGTCACCGCTGGTCACGGCCTGACAGTTGAACCCCTGCACCCAGCCGCCACCACGCAACGGTTGCAACCCGGACTCCGGGTCGGTGGTGTTGACCACCCGCTCGGGCCGGCCCTCGGTGTCGGCATCGGCTCGTGCCGCCGCGACCGCAGTCGCCGCCGCCGCTGCGGCGGTGGCACGAGCCAGACGTGCCCGGGCCTTGATCACCTTCGGGTCCTGCCCGGCCGGCCGGATCACCCAGCCACCGTATCGGTGGCCTTTCGCTGCCGCTTCGGCCCGCCGCTGCTCGTACCGCCGAACTTTCGCGGCATGGGCAGCCAGGGTCTTCTCCAACGCCAGTTCCGCTGCCGCGACCGCCGCCGAGGCGGGCGGGGCACCCATCGGCATCTGCCCGCCGCGGGCCTGCTCGAGATACAGACGGGCCGAGGTGTCCTTGTCGGCCCGGGCCTGCTCGTCGGCGGCGCGGGCAGCGTCGAGTGCGGCGATCGCCTCGCTGATCCGCGCTGCCCGTGACCGGGGGTCGGTCAACGCCGGTGGGACCGAACCGGAACCGCGGTCGCCGTGATCGTGGGGTTCGTCTTCGGCGGCATCGGTGGCCGCATGCGCGGCCACCGCTGCCGCCGCCACTGCTCGGGCGTGGGCGGCGGCTTCGGCCCGCACCGACGATTCGGTGCGGTTGGCGCCGGCCGAGGCGTTGGAGGCGATCTTGACCGAGTCCAACGCGATGGTCTCCAGCCGGCCCAGTCCCAGGGCTGCAGCCAGCAGCAGGACCTGGGTGAACAGGTCTTCGCAGGCGGTGGCGTGGGTTTTGCGGAACCGGGCGATCGTCACGTGATCGGGGATGTCCTGGGCGCAGATCACCCGGTAGGCCACGTCCTCGGTGCACAGCCGTTCGATGCGGCGGGAGGAGCGTTCCCCGCGGGACCAGGCCCACACCAGCAAGGTGAGCAGCATGTCCGGGTGGTAGCCGGCACGGCCGGCGCCACCGGTCTTGGCGGTCCGATGGAATGCGGTGGTGTCGATCCGGTCGATGATGTCGATGACCGTCCACACGGGATGGTCGGTGCCGAGCCAGTCGCGCATGTCCGGGGGGATCAGGAACTGCTGGTCACGATCGACGGGTCGATATCCTTTGGCCACCAACGGATTCTACACGAAACCGCAGGTCAGCCCCGCCGTGACATGACGGGGCCGACCCACGATTCTGCAACAACCCCTCGGATCGACGCGATGTGACATTCGGTCGGGCAGGCGGGCGGGGGGTCGGTCGGGGGTCGGGCAGGCGGTCGGTCAGGCGGACTGCTGCTCGCGCTGGAGTTCGAGGGCGATGTCGATCAACTGGTCCTCCTGGCCACCGATGAGCTTGCGCTTGCCCGCCCGCACCAGCAGTTCCGCGGCGGAGACCCCGTACCGCTCGGCCTGGCGCTCGGCGTGGCGCAGGAAGCTCGAGTACACCCCGGCGTAGCCCATCATCAGGGCCTGACGGTCGAGGAGGCATTCGGCGGGCATCACCGGGCGCACGACGTCCTCCGCGGCGTCGGCGATCGCGAAGAAGTCGATGCCGGTCTTGATCCCCACCTTGTCGCACACCCCGACGAACGCCTCGACCGGGGTGTTGCCGGCACCCGCGCCGAACCGGCGGGCCGACCCGTCGATCTGCCTGGCACCCGCGCGGACCGCGGCGATCGAATTCGCCACGCCCAGGCCGAGATTCTCATGTCCGTGGAATCCGACCTGTGCGTCGGAGCCGAGTTCGGCGACGAGCGCCTCGACGCGCTCGGTGACCTGTTCGAGGACGAGCGCGCCGGCCGAGTCCACGACGTACACGCACTGGCAGCCGGCGTCGGCCATGATGCGGGCCTGCTCGGCGAGCTTCTCCGGGGTGACGGTGTGCGCCATCATCAGGAAGCCCACGGTCTCGAGTCCGCGCTCGCGGGCGAGCCCGAAGTGCTGGACGGACACGTCGGCCTCGGTGCAGTGCGTGGCGATGCGGCAGATCGAGGCGCCGTTGTCCTGCGCCTCGACGATGTCCTCCTTGATGCCGACACCGGGGAGCATGAGGAACGCGATCTTCGCGTGCTGGGCGGTGTCGACGGCGATCTTGATCAGTTCCTGCTCGGGCACCTTCGAGAACCCGTAGTTGAACGACGAGCCCCCGAGACCGTCGCCGTGGGTGACCTCGATGACGGGGACGCCCGAGAGGTCGAGGGCGGCGACGACGGCACGCACCTCCTCCCGGTCGAACTGGTGACGCTTGTGGTGGGAGCCGTCGCGCAGCGACGTGTCGGTCACGCGGATGTCCCACGACGGTTCGAAGAAGATGTCGTCGCGGCGGTCGGTAGCGGTCATCGGATTCACGCCTTCACGGAGGTGTTCGAGGGGAGGGCGTCCGCCGAGAGGAGTGCGCGGGCGATCTCCTCGCCCACCTTGGTGGCGGCCGCGGTCATGATGTCGAGGTTGCCGGCGTACGGCGGCAGGAAGTCGCCGGCGCCCTCGACCTCGACGAAGGTGGTGACGGTGGCGTGCCCGCCGGACACGACGGTCGGATCGTCGAACTGCGGTTCGTTGAGCAGACGGTAGCCGGGCACGTACTGCTGCACGTCGGCGACGACGCGGTGGATGGATTCGGCGATCGCGCCCCGGTCTGCGTCCTCGGGGATGGCACAGAAGATGGTGTCGCGCATGATCATCGGCGGGTCCGCCGGATTGAGGACGATGATCGCCTTGCCTCTGCGGGCACCGCCGATGGTCTCGATGCCCCGGCTGGTGGTCTTGGTGAACTCGTCGATGTTGGCGCGGGTGCCCGGACCGGCGGATACCGACGCCACGGACGCCACGATCTCGGCGTAGGGCACGTCCACCACGCGGGAGACGGCGTGCACGATCGGGATGGTGGCCTGGCCGCCGCAGGTGATCATGTTGACGTTGGGCACGTCCAGGTGCGCACCGAGGTTCGCGGGCGGCACGACGGCCGGTCCGACGGCCGCGGGGGTGAGATCGATCGCCCGGATGCCGGCCGCCTCGTACCTCGGTGCGGCCTCCCGGTGCACGTATGCGGACGTCGCCTCGAACACCAGGTCCGGCTTCTCCGGCTGCTCGAGCAACCAGTCGATCCCCTCGGCCGACGTCTCCAGGCCGAGCGTGCGGGCGCGGGCGAGTCCCTCGCTCGCGGGGTCGATACCGATCATCCAGCGAGGCTCGAGCACATCCGAGCGTTGCAGCTTGTAGAGCAGGTCGGTGCTGATGTTGCCCGACCCGACGATTGCGACACGTGCCTTGGCCATGGTTTCTCCTTGCAGTCGGGACCGGGTGGTCACGAGAACGTGAGCGAGACGGAGCCCAGTCCCGCGAACTCGGCGTGGAACTCGTCGCCGGGGCGCGCATCGATCGCCCGCGTGCACGAACCGGGCAGGACGATGTCGCCCGCCTTCAGCCGCACCCCGAAACTGTCGACCTTGCGGGCGAGCCACGCGACCGCGGTGACGGGATTGCCGAGCACCGCGTCGCTGCGTCCCTCGGCGATCCGTTCGCCGTTGCGGGTGAGCACCGCGTCGATGCCCTTGATGTCGATGCCGGACGGCGCGACCCGCTGCGTGCCGAGCACCCAGCCGGCAGACGAGGCATTGTCGGCGATGGTGTCCGCGAGGCCGATCTTCCAGTCCTTGATCCGGCTGTCGATCAGTTCGATGGACGGCGCGAACGCGACGGTGGCATCGAGGACGTCGTTCTCGGCGCAGTCCGCCCCGGGCAGGTCCTTGCCGAGCACGAAGGCCACCTCGACCTCCACCCGCGGAAAGCAGTACCGCGAGGTGTCGACGGGCCGGTCCTCGAAGACCTGCATGTCGTCGAGCAGATGACCGTAGTCGGGCTCGTCCACACCCATCATCTGCTGCATGGCCAGGGACGACAGCCCCACCTTGTGGCCGACCACGCGAGCACCGGCCGCGAGGCGACGCCGGATGTTGATCAGCTGGATCTCGTAGGCGTCGACGACGTCGATGTCGGGGTGCCGGGCCACGAGCGGGTCGACGGGGGTACGGTCGCGCTCGGCGGCCTCGAGCTCGTCCGCCAGCCGGGTGCGCAGTTGCGTCGGCAGCATTGCGGTTCCTTCCTGTTCACCGGCGACCGGCATGTTCTGCAACCTGTTTCCGTTCGACGCGTGGTGTGCGGGTGATCTTCCTGGCAGAAGGGATGGACTCACCGCGCCATCATTCTATAACGTGTTCTACATGATCAAGCAGGAATACGACATCGTCGTCGTCGGCAGCGGCGCCGGCGGAATGACCGCCGCGCTGACCGCCGCGCACCGGGGCGCGAGCGTCGTCCTGGTCGAGAAGGCACCGCACTACGGCGGTTCGAGTGCGCGCTCGGGCGGCGGGGTGTGGATTCCGAACAACGAGGTCCTCGGGGCGGCGGGCGTCACCGACACCCCGGAGGCGGCCCGCACCTACCTGCACAGCATCATCGGCGACGTGGTGCCCGCCGACAAGATCGACACCTACATCGACCGCGGGCCCGAGATGCTGTCCTTCGTCCTGGAGCACAGCGCCCTGGAACTGCAGTGGGTGCCGGGCTACTCCGACTACTACCCCGAGGCCCCCGGCGGCCGGCTCGGCGGGCGGTCCGTCGAACCGAAGCCGTTCGACGGCAAGCGACTCGGCGACGACCTCGCCCTGCTCGAACCCGACTATGTCAAGGGCCCACCCAACTTCGTCATCACCCAGGCCGACTACAAGTGGCTCAACCTGCTCATGCGCAATCCCCGCGGGCCGGTCCGCGCCGCGAAGGTCGGCGTGCGGTACCTGTGGGCGCGGGCCCGCAGAAGGCACCTGCTGGTCCGCGGCCAGGCACTCATGGCCGGACTCCGCATGGGTCTGCGTGACGCCGGAGTACCGCTGCTGCTGAACACCGCTTTGACGGACCTCGTCGTCGAGGACGGGGTGGTGCGCGGTGTGCGGGTCGAGTCGGACGGACAGCAGCGCACCGTCCGGGCCCGCCGCGGCGTCGTGATCGCCTCCGGCGGTTTCGAACACAACGAGCAGATGCGCACGCAGTACCAGCGCGCGCCGATCGGCACCGAGTGGACCGTCGGCGCGAAGGCCAACACCGGGGACGGCATCCGCGCGGGCCAGTCCCTCGGCGCCGCCGTCGATTTCATGGACGACGCCTGGTGGGGCCCGTCCTTCCCGCTCACCGGCGGCCCGTGGTTCGCCCTGTCCGAGCGCAGCCTGCCGGGCTCGATGATGGTCAACGCGGCGGGCCGGCGCTTCGTCAACGAATCCGCCCCGTACGTCGAAGCGGTGCACGCCATGTACGGCGGTCGGCACGGCCGGGGCGACGGGCCCGGCGAGAACATCCCGTGCTGGATGATCCTCGACCAGCGCTACCGCAACCGCTACACCTTCGCCGGCATCACGCCCCGCAGCCCCTTCCCCAAGCGCTGGCTGAAGGCGGGTGTCGTCGTCCGCGCCGGCTCGATCGCCGAGCTCGCCGGGAAGATCGGGGTTCCGGCCGCCGCCCTCACCGCGACGGTGGAACGCTTCAACGGTTTCGCCCGGGCGGGCCGGGACGAGGACTTCGGGCGCGGGGAATCGGGCTACGACCACTACTACGGCGACCCGCGCAACAAGCCCAACCCGAGTCTCGGCGTCATCGACAAAGCCCCCTTCTACGCGATCAAGGTGGTGCCCGGCGATCTAGGCACCAAGGGTGGCCTGCGCACCGACGCCGACGCCCGGGTCCTGCGCGAGGACGGGACCGTGATCGAGGGCCTCTACGCGGCCGGCAATGCCAGCGGTCCCGTCATGGGCCACACGTACGCCGGACCGGGCGCCACGATCGGCCCGGCCATGACCTTCGCCTATCTCGCGGTCCTCGATGCACTCGCCCGGCCGGAGCAGCCGGCGGTGCCGCCGGTCTCCGAGACCGTCGAACAGCACTGACCCGCACCCGGCCGCGCCGATCTCCGTCCGCCGAACAGAAAGGCTCATTCGTGCCCATCGATCCCGCCGTCGCGCTCGGCGCCGAACTGCCCGTCCAGGAATTCACCTGGAGCAGCAGCGACGTCCAGCTCTATCACCTCGGCCTCGGCGCCGGAGCCCGTCCCACCGACCTCGGTGAGCTCCGCTACCTGCGCGACGGCGACCCGCAGGTCCTGCCCACCTTCGCCACCGTCGCGGCGACGTTCCACGCGACCGAGCCGCCGAAGGTGTCGTTCCCGGGTGTCGAGATCGACCTGGCGAAGGTGGTGCACGGCAGCCAGGAGGTGACGGTGCACGCTCCCCTGCCGCCGGAAGGCAAGGGCCGCACCGTGACCCGGATCGCCGAGGTGTGGGACAAGGGCAAGGCCGCGGTCATCGTCCAGGAGTCGACGACCACAGATCCGGCCGGTAGTCCGCTGTGGACGGCCCGTTCGTCCATCTTCGCCCGCGGCGAGGGCGGCTTCGGCGGCGAACGCGGACCGTCCGAGTCCGTCGAACTTCCCGGCCGGGCACCCGATTTCGAGGTGGACGTCGCGACGCTGCCGCAGCAGGCCCTGCTGTACCGGCTGTGCGGCGACCGCAACCCGCTGCACTCGGATCCGGAGTTCGCGACAGCCGCCGGATTTCCCGCCCCGATCCTGCACGGGCTGTGCACCTACGGGATCGTCTGCAAGACGATCACGGATGCGGCCCTCGCCGGGGATGCCGTGGCCGTACGGGGATTCAAGGCTCGATTCGCCGGCGTCGTCTTTCCCGGCGAGACACTGAGGGTGCGCGCCTGGCGGACCGGCGACCGCGTGCTCGCGACAGCCGCGGTGGTCGAGCGTGACCTCGCCCCCGCCCTCACCGACGTCGTCCTCACCCTCGCCTGACCCCGTCCTCCCCCAGCACCGCCCTCCCCCAGCACCGCCCTCCCCCAGCACCGCCCTCTCCCAGCACCGCCCTCCCCCAGCACCGTCCCGGCACGGGGCGGTGAGAAAGCAGCGCATCCATGACGATTCGCACCGAACCCCTGCGCCTGTCCCGTCGCGGTTTCCTCGCGGCCGGCGCGGGTGCCCTCGCGGCCACCGCGCTCGGCGGCTGGACCCCCGTCCACGCCGTGCCGGCCGGCTCGTCCGGCGCCACGCTGCCCACCCCGGCCGCCTTCCCCGACGGCATCGCCCTGTACCAGCAGGCCTACCAGAACTGGTCCAAGGAGATCATGCTGGACGCCATCTGGACCTGCGCCCCGCGCAGTCCCGAGGACGTCGTCCGCCTCGCGAACTGGGCCCACGCCCACGGGTACACCATCCGGCCACGCGGCGCGATGCACGGGTGGACGCCGCTGACCATCGTCAACGGCGCACCGATCGACAAGGTGATCCTGGCGGACACGATGGTGCACCTGAACGCAGTGTCGGTGAACCCCGGATCGGCACCCGCCACCGTCACCGCCGGTGCGGGCGCGACGCTCGACGCGATCACCACGGCGCTGCAGGCGAACGGACTCGGCTGGGCCAACCTTCCCGCGCCCGGCGTACTGTCCGTCGCCGGTTCCCTGGCCGTCAACGCCCACGGCGCCGCGTTACCCGCCGACGGCGAAGCGCAGGTGCCGGGGAACACGTTCGGCTCGCTGAGCAACCTCGTCACGGAACTGACCGTGGTGGCGTGGAACGGGAGCGAGTACGCGCTGCGCACCGTCACGCGCGCGGACGCCGACAGCACCGCACTGCTCACGCACCTGGGTCGCACGTTCGTCACCTCGGTCACCCTGCAGGCCGGGCCGAACACGCGGATGCGGTGCCAGAGCTACACCGACATCGACTGGCGCGAACTCTTCGCCCCCGCCGGCGCCGCCGGACGCACCTTCGAGAGCTTCGTGCGCGCTTCCGGGCGTGCGGAGGCGATCTGGTACCCCTTCACCGACAAGCCGTGGATGAAGGTGTGGTCCCTCGCCCCCGAACGGCCGGCCACGTCCCGCGAGGTGTTCGGCCCCTACAACTACCCGTTCTCGGACAACGTCCCCGAGCCGGTCACCGATCTGCTCGGGCAGATGACCGCCGGGAATCCGGCCGTCGCCCCGGCCTTCGGCCAGGTCTACTACAACACCACCGTCGCGGGCCTCGCCGCCACGAACTCGAGCGACATCTGGGGCTGGTCGAAGGATCTGCAGTTCTACATCAAGGCCACCACCCTGCGGCTCACGGAGGGCGGCGGCGCGGTCCTCACCAACCGCGCCAACATCGCGAACGTGATCCACGACTTCACGCAGTGGTTCCATCAGCGCATCGAGCACTACCGGGCACTGGGGCAGTACCCGCTCAACGGCCCCGTCGAGATCCGATGCTGCGGACTCGACCAGCCCGACGACGTGCAGGTCCCGTCCGCCGGGCCGCCGACCATCTCCGCGACCCGCCCGCGACCCGATCACCCCGAATGGGACACCGCGATCTGGCTCAACGTGCTCGGGGTGCCCGGTACACCCGGGATGTTCGCGTTCTACCGCGAGATGGAGCAGTGGATGCGCGGACACTACGACAACGGCAGCGCCACGTTCCGTCCCGAATGGTCCAAGGGCTGGGCGTTCGGTCCCGAGCTGCCCTACACGGACCAGCGGATCGTCGAGCAGGTCCTGCCCGACACCTACCGCGAGGGCGTGCCCGCGGACGAGAACTGGGACTCGGCGCGAGCGGTGTACAACCGCCTCGACCCGCACCGGATCTTCAGCAACAGCTTCATCGACCGGCTGCTGCCCTGACGAGAGGCCGGCCCGTATCCGCGCCCCCCGGTGCTACTTGCGCGCGTCCTCACGCGCGCGAGTAGCACCGGACCGCGCGAGCATCGCGTCGACGGGACCCCTGCCCAAGCGGCCCCACAGCTGTCCCAGCCGCACCCACAGCTGCCAGTACGCCACACCCACGACGAGTGACGCCGCGAACGCGAGCCACGGGTCGATGTCCCGCAGTTGCGGATAGACCGTGAAGTGGGTCAGGTAGATGTACAGCGACGACGCGGCGAGCACCTCGGCCGGCCGCACCAGCAGCACCGGCCACCACATCCGCGGCACCCAGATCAACAGGAGCAGCCCACCGATCACGAGCGCGGTGCGCTCGGGTTCGGCGTGGAAGAACCCCGGTACGGTCGCGATCGCCACGGCGGAGACCACCAGCCGTTGCCACCCCGCGTCGGCCCGGGCTGCCGCCCAGCCCAGCGGAAAGAGCCAGAACACCACGTACGAGGCGAGGATCTGACTGGTCGGCATGTCCGGCCCGAGCACCTCGTACCGGGTCAGCAGCCCCAGGCCCACCAGTCCGAGCGGGAACGCGAACGGGAATCGTCGCTCGTGCCGGTCGAACCACGGAACGGCGAGCAGCAGAGCCACCGCGACCAGCGCGTACACCAGTGCCTCGACGAACCAGTACCGCCACTCCCTCGTCCAGGCGGGCGGTCCGAACACCCCGTTGAGCAGCAGCACACTCGACCAGCGGTACTCGCCGGTGATCACGTGTACCGCGCCGATCCACACGGCGGCGGGTGCGGCGACCCGCGCGACACTGAGCAGGGTGGTGCGCAGCCGTTCGGCGCGAGGCTTGGGCAGCTGGAACCGCGCGTAGTTGTAGCCCGCGGCGGCGAGCAGCACATGCGCTCCCCCCACGAGGGCGAACAGGTGCAGGTGCGAGCCGACGATGAACACGATCGCCACGGCACGGATGAGCACGTTGGTCTCGACGGTCCGCCAGCCTCGCGGTGTCCGGCGCGACGACGGGCTCAGCTCGCGCAGCGGCGTCGTCGGCCAGTCCGCGGGCAGGTGCCCGAGCAGCCGCTCGAGCCGCACCGACATGCGCACGTACGACAGCGAGTCGCCCCCGAGGCCGACGAACGTGCTGTCGTCGGTGACGTCGTCGCGGCTGAGTACGTCCGCGTAGAGCTCCCGCAGTTGCCGGAGGTCGGCGGCCCGAGATTCGGGGGCCGGCCGCGGCGGCACCGGGGTAGCGCCCAGAGCGGCGACAGCGCGGTAGTCCGGTTTGCCGTTCGGTGTGCGGGGCAGCTCGGCCACGACGCACACCCGCACCGCGGACTCGGGCAGTCCGCTCGCGCGCGCCGCGACCGCCCGTACGTGCGCGGCGTCGGCGGACTCGACGGCGACGATCAGTTCGTCGTCGCCGCCGGCGCAGCACGCGGCGAGTTCGTGGCGCGTGAGGACGGATTCGATGCGTTGCAGATCGATGCGAAGACCGAACAGCTTCGCGAAGCGCGATCGACGGCCGACGATCCGGTACAGCCCGGCGTCGGTGCGGACGGCGAGATCACCGGTGCGCAGTTCGTCGACGGTGCGCCCCAGAGCCAGATCGGACGGGTCCGTGGCATAGCCGAGCATGACGTTGGGCCCGGTGTAGACGAGTTCGCCGGCACCGTCGCCGGCCTCGGGCACGGGGTCGATGCGGAAGGCGCCGCCGGGGACGGGGACGCCGATCGTGTCGGGGTGCTCCGCGGCGAGATGCGGGGGCAGGTAGGCCATGCGGGCGGTGGCCTCGGTCTGCCCGTACATCACGAAGAACCGCCACCCGCGGCGATGGCCGAGGCCGACGTAGCGGCGGACGCGGTCGGGGTCGAGGCGACCGCCGGCCTGGGTGACGTAGCGCAGGTGCGGCAGGGCCATGTCCGCGAAACCGACACGGTCGAGCAGGTCGAAGGTGTACGGCACGCCGGCGAGTGCACTGATCCGGTGCCGGTGCACGAGGTCCCAGAATCCGGGGTCGGTGACGGACCGGTCGGTGAGCACGACGCCGGCGCCCCGCAACAGGTGGCTGTGCAGCACCGACAGCCCGTAGCAGTAGTGCATCGGCAGCGTGGTGATCGCGCGGTCGGTGTCGCGGATGTCGAGGTAGTCGGCGATGGCCTCGGCGTTGGCCTGCACGTTGCGGTGCGACAGGCGGACGAGCTTGGGCGAGCCGGTCGAGCCGGAGGTGCTCAGCAGCAGCGCCAGGTCGGGGTGCAGGTCGTGGCCGGTGCCCTCGGCGAGTTCCTCCAGGCGGCCGCCGTCGACGACGACGTCGGGCCGGTACGCCTCGATCGTCGCGGCGAGGGCGTCGGGCCGGTCGCCGGGCACGAGCAGGACGGGATGGCCGGCGGACAGCGCCGCCAGGTAGGCGACGATCGCGTCGACGGTGTTGGCTCCGACGACGAGCACGAGCCGGCGGGTGGTGCCGAGTCGGTCGGCGATGCCGGCGACCCGCTCGGCCAGGTCGCGATAGGTGATCTCGGCGCCGTCGCAGACGAGTGCGGTCCGTTCGCCGTGCTCGGCGAGGCGTCGGACGAACGGAACCGTCGGACAGTCGACGAGCTCGGTGGAACGTGGTGACACCGCGGCAGTCTATAAGGTTTGGCTGTCCTGAATCCAGGCTCGGGCGGGTTCGCGGAGCAGGGCGAGGCGGCTGAGCAGCCGGTCGACGTCGGGTTCGGCGGGGACGGACGTCGCGAAGTCGGCGCGCGCGACGGTGGCGCACACGGTGAGCCGAACGCCGGCGTCGCACAGCACATCGACGACGTTGCCGAAGCGGCGCAGGGCGTCCGGGTCGACCTCGCGCAGCGGCGGGACGCCGGTGACGATCCACTCGGGGTGGTCGCGAAGGACTGCGAGGTAGTCGGCGGGCGCGGTGGGCGCGCAGCACAGGTCGGCGAAGTCGAACCAGACGACGCCGCCGCGCACGGCGAGCGCAGGCAGAGCCCGGCCCGACGGCCGCAGCGTTCGCCGCTCCCCCGGTTCCGGCAGGTCGAGGACGCCGGGCGAGAGGAACTCGCCCGACCCGAACCCGCCGTCCGGTGCGGGCGCGGCCGTGCGGCGACGGTCGATCGGCCCCCCGACCTCGACCACCTCCATCCGGCGTTCGAGCAGGACGATGGTGGGTTCGAACAGGTGGTGGAACAGGGGGTTGGGCAGCAACCCCGACGGCGGATAGTTGGAGGTGGCGACGAGCGCGACGCCCCGTCCGAGGAGGGTGCGCACGGCACGCGCGACGAGCATGCCGTCGCCGATGTCGTGGACGTGGAACTCGTCGAAGCACAGCACGCGGGCGTCGCCGACCGCGGCATCGACGGCGTCGTCGATCGAGCCGAGTCGATGCGCATGCGCATGCAGGGCGGTGAAGAAGCCGTGGAAGTGGTGCCGTCGCGCGGGCACGGGCACCGTCTCGAGAAACCGGTCCATCAGCCACGTCTTGCCCCGGCCGACCGGCCCCCACAGGTAGACGCCCGACGGGGAGGCCCGCCGGGCAGCGAGATCGCCACCGAGCCGATGCAGCGCCTCCGCGCCGGCGCGCTGGTGCGGATCGTCCACCGTCATCCTCCTCTGCACGTGCCGGGGACTCTACATGTGTAGAGTTCCGGGCATGGCCCGCAGTCCCGATCGCCGCGCCCTGATCGCCGAGACCACCCTCGACCTGATCGCCCGTGACGGACTGCGCGCCCTGACCCACCGGGCGGTGGACCGCGCCCTCGACCTTCCCGACGGTTCGTGCTCGTACTACTTCCGCACCCGCAGCGGTCTGATCGATGCGGCCGTGCGCCGTCTCACCGAACGCTCCCGTGCCGAGTTCGCACACTCCGGCCTCACCCGGCCACCGGCCCCGATCGACGTCGACGCCGCCGCGCGAGCGGTCGCGACGGTGCTCGACCACAACCTGAGCCACCGCCGCCGGGATCTGCTCGTGCGGTATGCCCTGGCCACCGATCCGACCATCGCCGCCGAACAGCGCGCCGCCCTGGCGACCTCTCTGTTCTCCCGCGAGGCCGCGCGCGGCCTCGCGCTCGCCTGCGAAGCCGAGGACGCCGACGGCGCAGCCGCCGATCTCGTGAGCCTGGCCGAGGGACTGACCGCGGACCGGCTGCTCGGCGCCCGGTCGCTGGACGGTGTCACCGCCGGCACGGAGGAGAGCGTCGCGCTACTGGCCCGGCCGATCGCGGTGTTCCTCCGGGGCCTGCGCCCCGAGCGGGACGTCGGCACCTGCGGATGCACGCGCACGTAATCGATTGCGGCAGGCGAGAACCGGAGGTGGACGCACCGGGATCGCGGAGGCGGTCCACTGGCACACTCAGGTACCGATCCCGGCAAACGACTCGCTGAGCGCCGCGATACCGGCGCGCACCGCGGGCCGGTCGTTGTCCCGGCGCCGGAGGGCGTAGATCTCCCGCTCCAACGTCGGCCGTACGGGCACGATCGCGATCGTCTCCGGCACCCACACCCGAGCCAGGCGCGGCACCAGTGCGGCGGCGAGGCCGTGCGCGACGAACTCGAGCTGGGCAGCGAACTCCGGCACCTCGTAACGGACCCGGGGCTCGACGCCCCGCTTGCGCAGCGTCTGGACCAGCCAGGTGTGGAAGACGGCACCCTTCGTCCAGGTCGTCCACGGCATCTGCGCGATCTCGTCGAGATCGACGTAGTCCCGGTGCGCCAGAGGATGATCGATCGGAAGCGCAACGTCGGCGGAATCACGGTGCACGAGCGTGCATACCGCCGCTTCGGGGAGCTGGAACGGCATCGTGACCCAGCTGTCGACGACGGCCAGATCCAACTCGCGCCGAACAACCGCAGGGACGAGTTCCTCGGTCTCACCGACGACGAAACCGATCCGGAGTCCGGCGTGGCGGCGCTGCAGGGCGGCGATCGCCGCCGGAGCGACGACCCGGCTCGCCGACGCGAACGACCCGATCCGCAGGTCTCCGACCACGTCGCGCTCGAGGGACACGACCTCCGATTCTGCTTGCGCCAGAAGGGATATCACCTCTCGCCCACGGCGCGCCAGCAGGCGGCCCGCATCGGTGAGCTGCACTCCGCGACCGGACGGCACCAGCAGCGCCACACCGACCTCGCGCTCGAACTTGTGCAACTGCTGCGATACCCCCGACGGGGTCACATGCAGGGCCTGCGCCGCCGCACTGATCGAGCCGTACTCGGCGACCGCACACAGGGCCCGGAGGCGCTCGACGCTCAACACGGTAGTAACTCTACCGATTCATCGGCACGAATATTTACTTGTGCTCACGGGTCGGCCCCTCGAGAATTCGAGCATGACCTCCGGACCGCGCCTGCCGCCTGTGCTCGTCGCCCGCCCCCGCTTCACCGTCACCCCCGTGGATCCGCGGGTGACGGTGCTGGCAGGTGCCGCGGCGACGTCGCTGACGGCCGGCCTGATCAAGCTCTCCGGGGTGTCGCCGGCGACATCGACCCTCTTCCGGTGCGCATTCGCTCTTCCCGTACTGGGCCTTCTTGCGCTGCAAGAGATTCGGCGACACGGAGGCATTTCACGCCGCGTGCTCGCCACCCAGGCGCTCGGCGGCGCGATGCTGGGCATCGACTTCGCGCTGTGGGCACGATCGATCGAGATGATCGGTGCCGGAATCGCCACGGTCGTCGTCAACGTCCAGGTCGTCGTCGTCCCGCTGCTGGCGTGGCTGGTCTTCCGCGAACGGGTTCCGGTGCGCTTCGTCCTGGCGGTTCCCTTCCTGTTCGCCGGTGTCGCGCTCGCCGGTGGAGCCCTGTTCGGCGGCGGCGAGACCGATCGGTCGATGTGGGGAACACTGCTGGCACTGGCCGCAGGCCTCGCGTACGGCACCTACCTCTTCGTCGCCGGTCGGGCGGGTTCGGAACGAAGAGCCTCCTCGCAGGTGTTCGTGTCGACTCTCGTCGCCGGCGTCGTCGGCACTTCCGTCGGCTCGCTGTGGGGCCCGGTCGACCTCACCCCCGGTTGGCCCGCCCTCGGATGGCTGGCGATGCTGGCGCTGAGCGGCCAGGTGCTCGGCTGGGTCCTGATCGGAATCGGCCTCCCCCGGCTCCCGTCCGAGGTCGGCGCGACGCTGTTGCTCGCTCAGCCCGTGCTGGCGATGGGGGTGGCGATCGCCCTCGTGCACGAGCGCCCCACTCTCGTCCAGTCGATCGGATGCGCGGTCGTGGTCGCCGCCGTCTGGTTCGTCAGCCGCGCACCGGCGACCCCCGAGCGGCACGACCGGCAGGCGCCACCCCCACAAATCGATCCCATCTCGTTATCCACCCGCCCCCGCGCCGTGTGCCCACCCGCCGACCTGGGGGCACGCCGCGGCGCACAGCAGAGTACATCGGTGTAATTCTCTGTGGCCCAGCGCAATTCTGCACTCGAGGGCTGCACATCGCGCTGCCGCACCGGATAATCCCTACCATGCCCCCAGCCCGCGCCTCCGTCCCGGCGCCGATGCTCGCCACCGCCGGCCGCCCGCCGATCGGCACCGGATGGGCGGTGGAGATGAAGTGGGACGGCGCACGCACGGTGGCGATGTGCGACGGCGAGCGGTGCCGGCTCCACAGCCGCAACGGCAGGGACGTCTCCGGGATCTACCCGGAGCTGACGATCGCGCTGTCGGCGCTGGCTCGCGGCCGTCCGACGGTCGTCGACGGCGAAATCGTCGCGCCCGACCCGCGGACCGGGGCGCCGTCGTTCCCCCGGCTGCAGAGCCGCATCCACGTGGCGAAACCGACGGCCGCGCTGATCAGGACCACACCCGTGGAGTTCTACGCGTTCGACCTGCTCGCGCTCGACGGCGCACCGACGACCGGGCTGCCGTACCTCGAACGCCGTCGCCGGCTGGTCGACCTGTCGATGTCCGGTCCTCTGGTCCGCACCCCACCGCACTGGATCGGCACCGATACGAAGATCCTGCTCGACCTCGCCCGCGACCACGGTCTCGAAGGCATCGTCTGCAAGCGGACCGACTCGACCTATCAGCCGGGACGCCGGTCCCCGGCATGGATCAAGACGGCGCTGCGCAGGAACACCGAGGCCGTCGTCGCCGGGTGGTTGCCGGGCACCGGTCCGCACCGCGCCACCTTCGGGTCCCTGGTCCTCGGCGCCCACGACGACGACGGTCGTCTCGTCCACATCGGCAACCTCGGCACGGGCTTCACCACCGCGGGGCGACGGGCCCTGTGGGAGCGGCTCGACGAACTCGAGCGGCCCACCTATCCGTTCGACGTCACGCCGCCGGCCCCCGTCGTCCGGGCCGCCCGGTGGGCCGAACCCGTACTGGTCGGCGACGTCGAGTACCGGGAGTTCACGGGCGACAGTCTCCGGCACCCCAGCTGGAAGGGGTTGCGACCGGACAAGGAGCCGGACGAGATCCTCGTTCCGCCGCTGCCGTAGCGCCGCGGGATCTCCCGGACGCGTCGTCCACCGTCACGGCGGCCGGTGGTGACCTCGGGTCACGGGAGTGGGACGCCGACCTCGTCGACCGCCAGCCACAGCCCGCCGAACTCCTCCACCCGGTGGCACAGCACCTGCCCGGGTTCCTCGTCGGCATAGAAGTACAGCGGATGCCCGGCGTACGTGACCTGGGTGGTCCCGTCGGAGCGCGCCGTGGTCCCCAGCAGTGCCTGGTCGGCGTCGCCGGCCGCGACGGGGGCGCCGACGGTGAGGACCGGCGGCCACGCCACGGCGCAGTCCCCGTAGCAGTCGGGAACCGTGCCCACCTCCCGGTCGAAGATGTAGATCGCCTGGTCCGTCCGGTCGAAGAGCATCTCACCGAGGGGACCGTTCGCCGTGGTGACCACCGTCGACTCTCCGGCCGCGGTCACCGCGGGGCCCGACTCCGGGGCGGCATCGTCGGTGCTGTCGTCCGTCGCCGCACAGGCGGTGGCGACGAGCATCGCGAGCGGGAGGATCGCGCACCGCGCGGCAGGGGCACGCCCGCCGAGTCGCGCCGTCACCGGTGCTCGGGATTCTCGAACGAAGGATGACAACCGGCATCCCACAGGGAGCGTTGATTGCCCCCGACTGGAAAACCGCCGGCCCGCACGAGCAGCGCGGCGGTGTGCATGAGGTTGTAGGTCATGAAGGCGGTGTTGCGGTTGGTGAAGTCGTTCTCCGGACCGCCCGACCCCGGATCGAGGTATGACGGGCCCGGACCGGCCTCCCCGATCCAGCCGGCGTCGGCCTGCGGCGGGATCACGTATCCGAGGTGCTGCAGGCTGTAGAGGATGTTCATCGCGCAGTGCTTGACGCCGTCCTCGTTGCCGGTGATCAGGCAACCGCCGGCGCGACCGTAGTACGCGTACTGGCCGTGCTCGTTGAGCAGCGACGAACAGCCGTAGAGACGTTCGACGACCTTCTTGGTGACCGACGAGTTGTCACCCAGCCAGATGGGGCCGGCGACGACGAGGATGTGCGCGGCGAGGATGCGCTCGAACAACTGCGGCCATTCGTCGCTCGGCCACCCGTGCTCCGTCATGTCGGGGTACACGCCCGTCGCGATGTCGTGGTCGACGGCCCGGATCTGGTCCACCCTGACGCCTTCCCGTTCCATCAGCGCCACACTGCGATCGATCAGCCCCTGCGTATTGCTGGTCTCGGGCGACCGTTTGAGTGTGCAGTTGACGAACATGGCGCGCAGCCCCTCGAACCGGCGCGATCCGTCCGTGCCCTGCAACCCCTCGAAAGCCGGTTCGGTCATGGGTCCTCCCACACGAGATCCGCACGCCCACGATAGACCGCGACGACTGCCCACGGAAGCGGTTCCGCGTCCGTCCTGCTGCCGGCGACCTCCGGTAACGTGCGGAACATCTGGCCCAGGGAAGGGACCGGCACCGGTGACGGACGAACTCGACGCAGCCTCCTACCGCGACCGGATCGCGGCCGCACTGACCACGTACGCCTGCGGAGACGCGTTCGGCGTCCCCTGGGAGGGCGCGGACTCCGCGGACATCGATCTCGGGACGGCGGCAACCCTGCCCGTCCGGCCGGGCCGGCCCCGGGGCGCGACGTCCGACGACACGGCGCTCACCCTCCTCGTGGCCGAGGTGCTGACGACGACCTCGAACGAGGACCCGGGCTCGAGGTTCCTGCGTCTGCTCAGCGAGCGCGCCGAGACCGTCCCGGGCCTGGGGCCCTCCACACTGGCCGCGATCCGGGCCTTCCGCGAATCGGGCCGGCGTCCCGAGACCGGTGGCGACACGAACGGCGCTGCGATGCGGGCTCTTCCGGCCGGTTGGGCGGTTCCGGTCGACGAACCGGATCGCCGGCGCGCACTCAGCCTGGGTCTGTCCCGGGTGACGCATCCGTCACCGGACGCGCAGTGCGCGGCAGCGGTGATCTCGGCGTGCGCCTCGTGGTCGCTGGAAGGCGCGGACGCGCAGCGGTTGCTCGAGGTGGCCCGCGACGAGGCGCGCATCGCGACCGGGGAATTCGGTGGTGGCCGTCGTCTGGGGGACCTCCTCGCCGCGGTCGCGACGGACCGCTGGAGCGCCGCCCCGTCGGGCGTTTCGCTCGAACCGTACGACACCGTCGCCGCCGTGCTGCACTGCATCGTCACGGCGCGGTCGCCGATCGACGCCATGCGCGCCGCCGTCGCGCTCGGCGGGGACACCGACACGGTCGCCGCCCTCGCAGGCGGTCTGCTCGGTGCCGGATTCCCGTCCGCGGAGGCAGCGCTCACGCAGATCCCCTGGTCGTCCGCGGTGCTGCTGCCGGACGCGGCCGTCGTCACCGGATTCGCGACCGGTCTTGCCGCGGCGCGAGCCGCCGGCCGGTAGACCGCCGGTCACAGGACGCGGTCTCGGTGCGGCGCCGCCGGCCGGGAGGCGAAGGCGCCGCGGCGTTCGTGCCGGTGTCGTCCATGACGGTCGACGGGAACGGGTGTGGCGTCTTCACGGGAGAGCGTGGAACTCGAGCTGGGCTGCCGGTGCGGAACCGTCGGAGCAGTTGCCGGGGTGCGCGTCGAGACGGGTATCGAACGTCAGGCCGCCTGTGCGACCTCCGCGCTCGTCACCGGGATCGACTGCTGCGATTCCGCCTGCGCGACGGCCGCCGAGGGCGCACCGCAATGCCCGGTCGCCCGGCACACCAGGTGTGTGGCCGCGCAGAAGATCCCACCGAGTACTGCCCACAGCAGCGAACCGAACATCCACAGCCCCACCACCGCCACGGCCAGAATCAGTATGCCGTCCAGCACGAAAGCCATCGTGGGATGTGCAACCAGCGGTTCGTCGTTGCCCTGCCGTTCCGACTCCATACGCCCGTCTCCTTTCCTGCCGACTCCGTATCCGATACCCCGCTCGGACGGAATCCACACCCCGGGTGCACGAACCCGGGAGGCGCCGCAACGAACGCGATACGCGTTCGACTGGCGACATCGTTTTGTGATGCGATACAAATCAGTGCATAATGTGAGAGCGATCACATTGTGGTACGGCAGGGGGTACATCGTGATCCATACCTTCGAGGGTCGGCACAGGTTACCGACCGATAACGACGAGGCCGACGAGTCCCGCTCGCGTCTGCGGCACACGTCCGGCACGGCGGGCGTCGCCTGCGCGGTAGCGGCAGCCATGACGGTCGCCGTCACCGGTTCGGTGCTGCTCGGACTCGCGATCGCGGTATCCGTTCTGGTGGCCGTGGCCGTCGCCGCCGTCATGATCTGACGTCGCGGGGCCGGCCTCGGGGAGCGCCGAGGACTCGGCACGGCGATCCGGATCGTGTTCTTCCGCGACGACTTCTTCCGCGACGACTTCTTCCGCGACGACGACGCGCCGGCCTGCATGGCGAACGTCCCGCCCTCCGGCCGAGGGCGGGACGTTTCGGGCTCAGCTCAGCGCCGGTCGCGGACGGTGTGTGCGGCGTCGCGTGCGTCACCCTGCACCGTGCGCGCGGCGCCGGCACCTTCCTCGGCGACGGTCGTCGCGGCATCCCGAGCCGTGTCGGCGACCGCGTGCGCCGCCTCCTGCGCGGGCTGCGCGAGCCGCTGAGCGGTGTCCTTGGCAGCGTCGGTAGCTTCCTGCAATGCCGGCTCCGCGGTCTCCTTCAGCGCGACGGCGGCCTGCTGCTCGGACCGGCTGGCGGGCACCAGCGCGGCCGCCACGAGGCCGGCGCCGAACGCGATCAGCCCGACCGCCAAGGGATTGCCCTGCGCCTGCTGCTGCGCGGTGGCGGGCACGCCGCGTGCCGCGTCGGTCGCCGACGACACGGCCGAGCGGCCGGTGTCCGACAACTGCGACGTCGCGTCCTGCGCCGTGCCCATGACCCTGTCCCGCATCCGGGACAGCGAGCCGCCGATCCCGCCGACCTTGCGCCGGGCGATCGTCGAGGGCCGCGCCCGATCGGCGAGCGTGTCGACGTCGGCGCTGAGACTGCGTCGCGTACGGTCTATTTCGGCGCGGATCCGATCCGGGTCGTCGGTGTTCGTCATCGCTTCTCCTGGGGATGAGGGGCAAGTGCTCCGGGCACCTGGGAAAGGGTTTCGGTGGTGCGGGGAAGTCCTTTGGCGCGAGCCAGCTCCGAGCGTCCCAGCACGGCCAGCAGCGTCGCGACGACCGCCCACACGACGGTCACGACGAGGGCCGACCAGCCGCGGCCGATCGCATTGCCCAGCGCCCACCATGCGGCGATGGACAGGAACAGCAGCACGAAGTGCGCCGCCACCGCGGCGCCGGCCAGCATGCCGGCGCCCTTGCGGGCACGGGTCGCGGTCTGGGTGGCCTCGGCCTTCGCCAGTGCCAGTTCCTGGCGCATCAGGGTGGACAGGTCACCGCTGACATCGGCGAGCAACTCGCCCAGCGAGCGCTGGTCGCCGGCTCGATTGTGTTCTGCGGGAGGAAGAGTCACGGCCGCACCTCCCCACCGGGATGCGGCGGTGCATATCCGCCGGGCGGCGGGGTGCCCGTCCCCGGCGCCGAGTAGCCGCCGGGCATCGGAGCCCCCGTCGCGGGTCCCGCAGGATACGTTCCGGGCGCCGACGTGCCGGGTCCCTGCGCCGGGTACGCGTATCCGGCGGGCCCGCCGGCGCCGGGATCGGCGGCGGTGAACCCGGGGTGCGCGACCCCTGGGGACTGCGCCGTCGGCGAATGAGGCGCGGGAGAAGCCGGGTCGGAGGAATGTGTTGTCGCGGAACCTGATCCGGAGTCCGCGTCCTTCAGTCCGCGACCGAGCCGGCCGAGGACGAATCCCGCTCCCGCAGCGAGGGCGATGAAGGCCCCCGGTCGACGCCGGGCGAAACCGCTGACCTCGTGCAGGACTCCACCCGGCTCCCGCTGTTCGAGCCAGGAGGCGACGGTGTCGGCTCGGTCGGCCGCCTGGCGGACGAGGTCACCGGCCATGCCGGGCTGCTCCGAGTCGCGCGCCATCGAACCGAACTGCGCTCCGAGCGTGCGCAACCCCTCGGCAACCTTCTTCTGCTGTCGAGCGGCCTGGTCGGTCAGTTCGTCCCGGGTGCGCCGCAGCACGTCCTGGGCCTGCGCAGTCGCTTCGTTCTTCACGCGGGCAGCCTGATCGCCGGCCGTTCCGGCCACCTCCCGGCCTGCGTCCGCGGCTCGCCCGGCGACCCGGCCGGCCTGTTCCTGCGCGACCTGCGCCGACGACGCATCGTCCGGTTCGCCGCGTGCCGTCCGATACTCGTCGAGACGGTGCCGGGGCTCCGGTATCGGACCGTCCGGGGAGGTGAAGGGTTGCTCGGTGAGCGGGTCGGTGCTCCGTCCGCCCGGGTCCGGGTATCCGCTGTACGTCATCAGTGTTGTCCTTCCGAGGGGATCGGGAATACGGCCGGCACTTCTGCACGGTCCTGCCTGTGCCGGGCCGTCCCGCCGTGTCACCGGCGGTCGCCGATGGTCGTCGATCTCCACCAGCCGTACGCCCCCCGCTTACCCGGGTCCGGGAGAGGCAAACGTGCCGCATATCCGGCATTACCGACGGTTCCGGCAGTTCCGGCAGTTCCGGCGGTCGGCCGGAACCCGCCACCCCGTAGCCCGCATCAGCCGGTGACCACCAGCAGCCAATCCTCCGCGCCACCGACGTTCGTTCCCGGCGTGGACACGTTTCCGTCCCGGTCCACCTGCGCCGGCAACGCGGGCGCTGCGGCATCGGCGGGATCGATCCAGGCGTAGCTCGCTCCCTGCGGGATCAGGGAGAGCGCGAGCCGGATCGTCCGCTCCGTCGGCACATAGACGACGGCGAGGGCGCCGTCCGGCGTGCGTGCGGCGGTGACGTAGTCGTTGTCCAGGACGTCCACCGTCTCGTCGTCCGTCGCGCGGGTCCCGCGCCCGTCGAGGACGAACGGGTCGTCGACGTCCGGCACCAACTGCCACCACGCCCACGACGCCCACAGGTCACGGAGAGCTCGGAGTTGCGTGACGGCGGGGGTATCGAGACGCGCTTCCCAGCCGTCCCGGAACTCCCAGTCGTCGGAGCCGCGGAACTCCCCCGGGGAGCCGGATGTCAACGCCCACAGCGCTTGGCGGCGAAGCGTCTCGTCGGTCGTCGGCGCAGTCTCGGGCTGGTTGTTCTCGCCCTCGTAGTTGCCCTCCGCGAACACGGCAGGACGCGGATCCCGGACGCCTGCCGGTCGCTCGTACCCGTCCAGCACGGCCTTGTAGGTCGGCAGGTAGGTGTAGACGAAGTTCCAGTCCACCAGTGGCTCCCAGAACGGGTTGTCCGTGGAGAGCGATTTCTGGGGGCCGAGCTGTATCGAGAACGGCCTGTCCGAGCCGGCCGCCCTGATCCCGTCGAGCACGGCGCGCAGTACCCGGTCCGATTCGGCCCCGGCGGCAGCGTCGTCCGTGTCGGGCGAATAGTCACCGCCGGTCAGCCAGACGATGTTCGGGAACCGGGCGTATCGCTGGGCGATCATCCGGCCGTAGACCGCAGCCTGTTCGGGAGTGGCCGATGCGAACACGCCCGAGAGGTTCCACCCGTCGATCGGATACAGGAACAACGTGTTTCCGTACCGGCACGCGATTCGGGCGTACTCGTCGACGCGCTCCCAGTACGGCTCGTTCCATGCGGTGATGTCGCCGCCGACGAACGGTTCGATGCCGTCGAAAGTGGCTCCGTTCTCGTTCGGCCCGCCGTTGTCGGGGTCGGCGATCACGGAGACGAGGGCCGCGTCGAACCCGTGCGCTGCTCGATTCGCGAAGTACAGCTCGGCCTGCTCGGGCGACCAGTCCGCCATGCCGGACCACGGCGAGTCCCCGCGGATCAGAATCGGGTCACCGTGCTGATCCTCGAAGTAGCGGCCGTTGCGACCGACGGAGGAGACGTAGCGATGGCCGGCGCTCTCGGCGACGTCGCACGCGGCGGCCGCCGGGACGGTCGCCGGCGGCGACGAAGGAACCCGCGGCCCGCCGCGGTCCGTGCAACCGGCGACGCAGAGCAGGACCAGAAGGGACAGGGCGGAGTGTCTGTTCACGGTTCTCCCACCCGGCTGCGCGCTCGACGGAGTGCGCGTCCGACGAGGCTTCAGCCGTTCCACCGGCCCCGGGGCCGTACGGGTTCGGCTCCGGATGCGCTCAGCCGAGTCTATGCCGTCGCGACCCGGCCGGCCTGAGCCTTCCGTGCCGGACACCGGCCCGATCGGTCCTGAGCGGTCCCCGTGCCGTGAGCCGAGCGCCCGTTCCGCCTCGAACGCCACCCGGTCCGGCTTACCGTGAGCGTGCGGCGGCATGTTCGCGCCCGGGCGATCACCGGCCGCACACACACGGAGAGGGAGCACGTTGAACGATCTCCTCCGGCAGGTCGCCGAACTGCGCACGGATCTGCGGGCCCTGGACCGGCGGGTGCGCTCCCTCGCCGATGCGTTCGACATGGTGGAGCCGGCGGCGGACGACGACACCGGCGAGGCCAACCTGCGGGAGGTCATCGACAGCCTCAGCGACGCCCATCTGGATCTGAGCACAGCGGACAAGCATCTCGAAGCTGTCGCGTCCCACGCGGCACGCCTGCGCGGCTGAGCTCGTCGGCCGTCGCGGCGGACATCACCGCGGTAGGCTCGGGCTCGCCACTGTTCGACCACGACGGCCGGTCCCACCGGCGCCGCAGGAGGCAGTTACATGAACGGTGCCGTCGGCAGCGACCCGCGGATCGCCCACCACCCCGCCTCCAGGGGTGCGCCCGACACCGGGCATCTGCCGCAGCGGCCCCGCGTGGTGGTCGTCGGCGCCGGCATCGCAGGACTGACCGCCGCCACCGCGCTCGCCGAGCGCGGCGTGGAAGTCGAGGTGCTCGAACGCGAGGCGTACCTGGGCGGACGGGTCGGCGGCTGGCGTGAACGTCTCGACGACGGCACCGGACTCGCCATGAACCGCGGGTTCCACGCCTTCTTCCGGCAGTACTACAACCTGCGCCGGTTGTTGCGACGGACCGACCCCGATCTGCAGCGGCTGACGGCGGTCGACGACTATCCGCTCGTCGACGGCGCGGGCCGGCGCGACACCTTTCGCGGAATTCCCAACACCCCACCGTGGAACGCACTGGTGTTCGCGCTGCGCAGTCCCACGTTCCGGCTGCAGGATCTGGTGCGCATCGACGTGCGGGCCGCGGCCCCGCTCGCGACCGTGTCCGTGCCGGAGATCTACGACCGGCTCGACGACGTCGACGCCCAGACCTTCCTGCAGCGCATCCGTTTTCCGGAGGCGGCCAATCACCTCGCGTTCGAGGTGTTCTCGCGCAGCTTCTTCGCGCCCCCGGCCGGGATGTCGGCCGCCGAGCTGGCCACGATGTTCCACATCTACTTCCTCGGCTCCGCGGAGGGCCTGCTGTTCGACGTCGCCACCGGCAACTTCGACACCGCCCTGTGGGGACCGCTCGGCCGGTATCTCGAGGGCCACGGCGCGCGCATCCGGACCGCCACCGCGGTGACCGGCATCGAACCCGGCGGCACCCGGACCTTCCGCATCCACGACGACACCGGCGGCAGCACCGACGCCGACGGCCTCGTCCTCGCACTCGACGTGGCCGGATTGCGCGCCCTCGTCGACGCCTCGCCCGATCTCGGTGATTCCGGGTGGCGCTCGCGGGTGCAGCACCTGCGGTCCGCTCCCCCGTTCCTGGTGCAGCGGCTCTGGCTGGATCGCCCAGTCGCCACGGACCGCCCGGCATTCCTCGGCACCGGCGGCCTGCGCCCGCTCGACAACATCAGCGTGCTCGACCGCTACGAGGAGGAGGCCCGCGGCTGGGCCGCTCGCACGGGCGGTTCGGTCGTGGAACTGCACGCGTACGCCGCCACCGGCGACGGAGTCGGCGAATCGCGTTCGCCCGAGGATGTGCAGGCGCAGGTGCTCGCGCGCCTGCACGCGATCTACCCCGAGACCGCCGCCGCCCGCGTCGTCGAGGAACGCACGCTGTGGCGCCAGGACTGCCCCCTGTTCGGGGTGGGCGATTTCGCGCACCGGCCCACCGTCCGCACCCCGCACGAGCGGCTGATGCTCGCCGGCGACGGCATCCGCATCGACCTGCCGGTGGCCCTCATGGAACGCGCGGCCACCACGGGGTGGGAGGCCGCCAATGCCCTTCTCGCCCAATGGGGCATTGCCGGCCACGACCTGTACACGGTTCCCACCCGGGGCCGCTCGACGGTCCTGCGCCGGCTCGCCGCCCTGGAAAGGCGCCCCGCATGAGCGTGCTCGATCCGCTGTACCGTCGCTGGCCCGCCACCTGGCCCGTCCAGCCCATGGATCCGGACCACTGGGCCGCACAGGCGCCCACCTACCGGGGTGCCCGCCCCGAGCTGATCAACGCCGTCCTCGACCGCTCGCAGCGCCGCCCCTCCGGCAACTGGTACGTCGTGGCCGCCAGCCGGGACATCGGTGCGGAGCGTCCCTTCGGCGTCACCGTCGCCGATGTCGAACTCGTCGCCTGGCGCGACGGCGAGCAGGTGATCGTCGGCCCCGGCGCGTGCCCCCACCTCGGCGCGCCGATGTCGCTGGCAGCGGTGGACTGCGGTGCGCTGGTCTGCCGTTGGCACGGTCTACGCATCGACGCCGCAGGCGCGTACGGCTGGAAACCCTTCCCGAGTCACGACGACGGGGTGCTCGTATGGGTCCGGCTCGACCACGTCGGCGGGGAGACACCGACGGAACTGCCCGTCGTCCCCGAGCGTCCGACCGCCGACTCCCGCATCGCAGCCGTCGCCACCCTCGTCGGGGTGTGCGAACCCACCGACATCGTCGCCAACCGCCTCGACCCGTGGCACGGCGCCTGGTTCCATCCGTACTCGTTCGCCCGCCTCGAGGTGGTCGAGGCACCCTCCACCCACGGCAGCCCGGGCGACGAGGACCGGTTCGTCGTCGACGTCACCTTCCGGGTCGCCGGCCGGATGGGGGTTCCGGTCCGCGCGGAATTCACCAGCCCCGAACCGCGCACCGTCGTCATGCGCATCGTCTCGGGCGAAGGCGTCGGGAGCGTGGTCGAGACCCACGCGACCCCGCGTGGCACCGGCCCGGACGGCCGTCCCCGGACGGCGATCGTCGAGGCCGTCGTCGCCGACTCCCCCCGCCCGGGGTTCGGCATGGCCACCCGGCGCGCGGCCGCCGCCCTCCGCCCCCTCATGCAGCGCACGGCCACCCGGCTGTGGCGCGACGACCTGGACTACGCCGAGCGTCGCTATCAGCTCCGTGCCGCGACCTCACCGGGCCCCGTGCCCGGACGCTGACTGCGCCGCATCCCCGTCCCGCCGCCGCACCGTAGGTCGCCTCGGATTCGGGTCCGAGGACCCTGGTCCGCGCCGCGGCCCGCGCGCACAGTCGAGACATGCTCGACACCGTCCTCGACATCTTCCGGGTGCGCCAGTACTTCGACGTTCTCGCCCGCGGTCGGGACGTGGTCGACGGCGTGCGCACCGACACCGGATTCCTCGTCGACGTCGCGCGGGCGGCCCTGCAGCGGCCGTCGGGCCTATGGGACCGGGAACTGCATCCGTTTCCCGCGTTCGAGCCCTTCCGGGTCCGTGTCCGGGAGGGCGATCGGATCGCGCTGGCCGCGACCGGGGGCAGCGGAGCGCTCGCATCGCTGGTCGGGGTGGCCCGCGCACTGGAGGAGGGCGGGATCCGGCCGTCGGTCGTCTCGCTGTGCTCCGGTTCCGCGCTGTTCGGCTTCCCGATCGCAGCGGGCGTCCCCGCCGACGAGGTCGCAGCATTCACCCTCGCACTCGACCCCGCGGACTACATCGACGTCGACTGGCGACGCCTGCTCACCGTCGCACCGACCGTGGGCCGCGGCTTCGCCGGCATCCTGCGTGGCGACGCGCTCGAGGCCACGTACCGGCGCCTGCTCGGCGACATGACGCTCGCCGCGCTGCCCGTACCCGCCTACGCGCCGATCTGGAACATCGAGCAGAACCGCCTCGAGTACCTCGGGCCGCGAACGTATCCCGACCTGTCGGTGGCCCGGGCCGTGCACATGGCGGTCGCGCTGCCGCTGTTCGTCGCCCCCGTCGCACTCGGTGGGTTCCACTGGTGCGACGGCGGGATCGTCGACATCTTCCCCGTCCACCCGCTGCTCGACCTCGAGCAGCCGTGCGAGGTCACCCTCGCCGTGAACGGCTTCTACCCGCCCGGCTTCGAAGGCGAGGACGCCACCGGCTGGGCTGAACGCCGCGCGAGCATCCTCTACATCGCCGCTCAGGTCCGCACGTCCCAGCAGGTCGAGCTGGCACGGGAGAACCTGGCGCGGCTGCGCGCGGCCTCGCGCGTCTCGATGATCGAGCCGGTGCCGTACGCGAAGGTGCGGGGCGTCGGTTTCTACCGGCAGTTCCTCGGCACCCGGGACTGGCCGGAGTTCATGCGCGCCGGACGCGCCGCCGCCCGCCGTGTCCTGACGGCATGACTCGTCGGCAGCCGAAGTTGTCGGACCCCTGCGGCACTGTGTACAGCGTGCCCGTACGGGTACCACTCGACCGAACGGCTCGGGAGATTCCACGGGAGGTTCGACATGGTGAACGTAACGATGTTCCGTCGGGTGATCGCGCCGACCGCGGTGGCGTTCCCCTCCTCCGCGCTCGCGGACGCCCTGGTCGCTGCGGCGGCCGACGTGCCGCTGCACGGATCGGTGGCCCGCACGGTGGCGAGCAGCGTGGACGACGCGGCGCGGGCGCTGACCGCCGACGAGGGCGGGTTGTTCCCGTCGCAGGCGGCCGTCCTCGTCTACGAGTGCTTCGTCGGGGCGATACACGGGCTCGACACGATCGACACCGCGGTGGCACTCGGCGCCGTCTTCACCGCCTACCTGGACCGGCTCACCGCCGCCGGTCCCGTTCCGACGGACGTCGCGGCAGCCTGACCGGCCGGCGGACCGGCCCGCGACGTGCAGGTCCGCGTTCCCGGGCCCCGCCGTGACCGCCGGTCACCGGTAGACTGAAGGTCGACCCTGCCGTGCACGGCAACCTGGTATGACGAGAAGCAGGCTCGGTAGATCGTGAGTGAAGGACGGAGTGGGCACGCGGTTTCGCCCGGCCGGGCCGAGGCCCGGACCCCGGAATCCCCGTTGCGCCGGCTGAAGCAGCGATGGCTCCGCTGGCGGCGGCGCATCGAGCGGCGTCCCTCCCTGAACCTGACGTACCGCATCACCGTCGGGACCTTCGGAACACTGGTGTTCCTGGCCGGCATCGTGGCCATCCCCTATCCCGGCCCGGGCTGGCTCATCGTCTTCGCCGGCCTGGGGATCCTGGCCTCGGAGTTCGCCTGGGCGCACCGTCTGCTGCACTTCGCGCGGGGCCGCTACGACCGCTTCATGCACTGGTTCGGACAACAGTCGCTGGTGGTACGGGGTGCGGGAGCGCTCACGACCGGCGCGATCGTGGTCATGACCCTGTGGCTGCTCGGCACCCTCAGTCTGGCCGGCGGCTGGGTCGGGGTCGACTACTCGTGGCTCGAAAGCCCGCTCTGAGCTTCTCCCGGATCGTCACAGCATCCGCACCGTGTCGCCCGGATGCAGGCGTTCGACCCGGCCCCGGCACTCGATCTCGATCGGCCGCTGGATGCCCGCGCCCGCACTGACCTCGACCTGACGGCCGGAGATCCGCACCTGCAGGTGGTGTCCCCGGTAGAAGATCGGGAAGGCGAGCACACCGAGTTCCTCCGGCCACTGCGGGCCGAAGACCAGGCGGTCACCGCGGGCTTCGAGACCGGAGAAGCAACGCTGCAGCAGGTCGACGCTGCCGGCCATGGCCGCGAGATGGATCCCCTCCGACGTGGTGCCGCCCTGGATGTCGGCGATGTCGGACGCCAGCACGCGGTCGAAGAATTCCATCGCCTGACCGCGGTGTGCCCGGGCCAGTACCCACGAGTGGACGACCGCGCTCAGCGTCGACCCGTGCGACGTCCGTGCCATGTAGTAGTCGATCGTCCGCGGGATGGTCTCACCAGTCAGCTCGTAGCCGAGCCTCTCGAACAACTCCCGCAGTTCGTCCGCCGACAGCAGGTAGAACAGCATGAGCACGTCGGCCTGCTTCGACGCGCGGTAGCGGTTGACGTCGTCGCCCTCGGCCTCGAGAAGCCGGTCCAGGCGCTGGACGTCGCCGTGCCGGCGCCGGTATCCCTCCCAGTCGAGTTCGGCGAGGTCCCCGTAGCCTTCGAACTGGCTGATGACCTGATCGTGGAAGGGCACGAACATACGCCGGCTGACATCCTCCCAGCGCGCGGTCTCGCGCGCGGTCAGACCGAGGGTGTCGACCAGTTCGGTGCGCATCCGCAGCGGGATGATCTCCAGCGCGTCGAGGGCGCGCAGGATCACCCAGACCGCCATGACGTTGGTGTAGGCGTTGTTGTCGATACCGTCGAACGGCGCGTCCGGATAACCGGAATGGAACTCGTCGGGGCCGATGACGCCCCGGATGACGTACCGGTCGCGGGCGTGGTCGTAGGTGGCGATGTCGGCGAAGAACCGGGCGATCTCCACCAGCATCTCGGCACCGTAATCCGCGAGGAACCCGAGGTCCCCGGTCACCTGGTAGTACTGCCACACGTTGTGCGCGATCGCCACCCCGATGTGATGCTGGCGCCAGCTCGCGTCGGGATTCCACCGTCCCGACTTCGGATTGAGGTGAACCTGCTGGCTCTCCTCACGGCCGTCGCTGCCGGACTGCCACGGGAACATCGCGCCGGTGTGACCGGCCTCCCGCGCCGCGCGGCGCGCCTCGTCCAGCCGGCGGTACCGATAGCGCAGAAGGGAGCGGGTCAGTCCCGGCAACCGCAGGTTCAGCACCGGCAGCACGAACAGCTCGTCCCAGAAGATGTGCCCGCGGTACGCCTCCCCGTGCAGCCCCCGCGCCGGAACGCCGACGTCGAGCTCCGCGGTGTTCGGCGACAGCGTCTGCAGCATCTGCAGCAGGTGCAACCGCACGATGCGCAGACCTTCGCCGTCGCCCCCGAGGTAGATGTCCACCCGGTCCCACAGGTGCACCCAGGCGAGAACATGTCCTTCGAGCGTTTCCTCGAAGCGTCCCGTGCGGGCCAGCCAGCGGGCCGCTTCCTCCGACGGCTCGGACACCGCCAGGTCACGCCCGGTGAACAGGGTCGCCATCTTCTCCAGGGTCACGGGCTGGTGGGCCGCCACGTCGAGCGCGATGATGTGTCCGACCCGTCCTCCCGAATCGAGCAGGGTGTACTCGGCGGGGACGCGTTCGCCGTCGCGCCACAGCGTGCTGCGGGCAGCCACGGCGACGGGAATCCGGGACTGGTTGGTCAGGACCGTCATACACACCGAGTCCTCGGACAGCCGGGCGGTGTGCAGCAGCCGCAGATGGTTGCCGTCGAGGTGCCGGTAGCGTTCGACGAGCGTGTTGCGGACCGAGCCGTCGACTTCCGACCGGATCTCGAGCCGCCCCGTCCAGTCCTCCGGGACGATCGTCGTCTCGAGGCCGCACACGTGCGGCTGGTGCATCGCGACGAACCGTCGCTGCACGACCGTCGTGCTGCGGCCTGCAGCGTCGCGGAAACGCAACCGCCGGGTGAGCACGGCCCGGCGCAGATCGAGGTACTGGCAGTACTCCCGCACGTCGACGGCGTCGATGTCGAACCACTCACCGCCGTCGATGCGGAAGGTGACCGGCAGCCAGTTCGGCAGGTTCACCATGCTCTCGTTGTCGATGGTGCGACCCGCCACCTCGTCCGTCAGGCGGTTGAAGATCCCGGCGGCGTACGTGCCGGGGTAGTGCACGGTGCCGGCGTGGGATTCGGGGGCGCAGCCACGGGTGGCGAAGTACCCGTTGCCGACGGTGCACACGGCCTCGCGCAGTTTCTCGGCCGGCGGATCGTAACCCTCGAAGTACAGCGTCCAGGCGTCGTGGCGCGGACCGACCTCCTGGTTCCCGCCCCACAGTTCGGCGAGCTGCTGCAGCAGTCGGCGGACCTGCTCGGGACCGTCCAACGAGAACTGCGCTGCCGACCGGCGGTCACCGTCCTCGTTGTGGCACACCACGATTCCGAGCCCGGTGCCGGCAAGCGCGTCGAACGCGTCCTCGTCGGAGATGTCGTCCCCGATGTAGACCGGCATCGGGTCGTCCTCGTCGCGCACGTGCTCGAGCACCCATTCGAGGGCGCGGCCCTTGTCCCAGTCGACATCGGGGCGGAGCTCGACGACCTTGCGACCGGTCGTGACCCGGAGGTGGTCCTCGGCAGCGGCGATCTCGCGCACATCGGCGACGAGTCCGTCGGCGCGGTCCGGGGGGACGTTGCGGTAGTGCACGGCCACGGTGAACCGCTTGTGCTCGATCACGACGCCCGGCACGTCGTCGAGCCGTTCCTGCAGGGCGGCGGCGGCCCGCTCGAGGCAGGGCACGGCGGCCAGGGCCGCGTCGTTCTGCCGGTGCTGCCCGTCGGGGCCGACCAGCTCGAAGCCGTGGCTTCCGACGTACCACAGTCCCGGGAGACCGACGCGGGTCTGCACATCGGCGAGGTCCCGCCCGGAGACGACGGCGACGGTGCACTCGCTCGCCAGCGTGGACAGCACCGCCGACGCGCCGTCGAGAAGCGTGGCGGCTGCGGGATCGTTCACGATCTCGGAGAGCGTGCCGTCGAAGTCGAGAAAGACCACGGGCCGGCGTTTGCCGAGCAGTGCGGTCAGCTGCTGGAACGAGGCCAGGCCGTCCGGAATCTGGGACATCCGGCGGTCGCCGGTGCGCACCGCCAGCTCGGCGAGGTCCTCGACCACCACGTCGGCGCCGCGGCGCTGCAGTTCCTCGCGATGGTGGACGCGGTCCACGCCGACGACGAGCCCGAATCCACCGCGTCGGCCCGCGGCGACGCCCGCCTCCGCGTCCTCGACGACGACGGACCGGGCCGGGCGGACCCCGAGCCGGTGGGCGGCCTCGAGCATGGCTGCGGGGTCGGGCTTGCCGGGCAGCCCGAGTTCGTCGGAGACCACGCCGTCGACTCGGACGCCGAACAGATCCGCGAGCCCGGCGGATTCGAGCACGAGCGTGCAGTTGCGGCTCGAGGTGACGACCGCGGTGTCGAGTCCGGCCTTCTGCACCCGGCGCACGAGCTCGACGCTCGACTCGAACACCGGGACCCCGTCGCGATGGATGCGCTCCCGGAACATCTCGTCCTTGCGGGCACCGAGACCGCACACGGTCTCCATGTCCGGGCCGTCGTCGGGATTCCCCCACGGCAACGTGATCCCGCGCGAGGCCAGGAAGTCCGCGACGCCGTCGACACGCGGCTTGCCGTCGACGAACTTGCGGTAGTCCTCGTCGGTGAACTCGCGGTGGTTCTCACCGTCGTGGTCGGGGCGCTGCGAGAGATACCGGTCGAACAGTTCCGCCCATGCCGCGGCGTGGACCGCTGCGGTGTCGGTGACCACTCCGTCGAGGTCGAAGATCACCGCGTCGTGACGGCGAGGGTCGATCACCGGCCCGCTCATCGCTCTCTCCCGGTCGATTCGTCCATGTCGGCCTGCTTCCCTGTCCTGGCTCGGCAGGCCCACTATCCCACGCCGACCGGCCTCGCTCCGGCTCCTTGGGACATCCGGCGTCGACCGGGGACCTGCGCCTCCGGTCCAAGGTCCCTCAGCGGCTGACGGCCTTCTGGTAGCGACGGATCGCGAAGGGCACGAAGACGATCAGCATGGCGGCCGTCCACAGCAGCGACGCGAGGATCGGGTTCTGCAACGGCCACGCATCCGAGACGGGCATCGTCGGATTGGTGTTGCCGAACAGCTCCCGCACCGCCTGCGTCAGCGCCGAGACCGGGTTCCATTCCGCGATCGTCTGCAGCACCGGTGGCAGCGAGGAGATGTCGACGAAGGTGTTGGCGACGAACGACAGCGGAAAGATCACCATGAAACTCGCGTTGTTGAACACCTCCGGCGTGCGGATCCACATCCCCACCACCGCCATCACCCAGGACAGCGCGTAGGCGAACAACAGCAGCAGCGCGTATCCGGCGAGGGCCTCCCCGAACGACGAGTGGATCCGCCACCCGACGAGCAGACCCGTCAGCGACATGACCACCAGGCTGAGCACGTTGATGAGGACGTCGGTGGAGGTGCGGCCCACCAGCACCGCCGACGGCGCCATGGGCAACGAGCGGAACCGGTCGATGATGCCCTTCTGCAGGTCCTCGACCATGCCCAGACCGGTCCAGGTCGCCCCGAAGATCACCGTCTGGGTGAAGATGCCGGCGATGAGGAACTCGCGGTAGGACATCCCCGGAACCTGGATCGCGCTGCCGAACACGTACGCGAACAGCAGCACGAACATGATCGGCGAGAGCATCGTGAAGACGATGAGATCGGGCACCCGCTTGATCTTGATGACGTTGCGCTTGGCGATGGTGACGCCGTCCGACACCATCATCTGAGCCGTGTTCATCCCACCGCCTCCTCGATCTTCTCGTCCGCCTCGTGCCCGGTGAGGGCGAGGAACACGTCGTCCAGTGTCGGTTTGCGCAGCGCCACATCGGTGACGCGGATGCCGGCCGCGGACAGGCGGCCGAGCGCCGTGGCCAGCGCATCGGCGCCGCTGCCCGTCGAGCCGGTGTCGCTGAGCGGCACGGTGACGCGACCGGAACCCGCGTCGGCCTGGATCTCGCCGACCGCGAGGTCGTCGAGCTCGCGGCGCACGGCCGGGATCGTGGCGGCGTCCGCGACCCCCAGCTCGATGCGTTCCCCGCCGACGAGGCGCTTGAGTTCGTCGGCGGTACCGCGGGCGATCACGACCCCCCGGTCGATGACCGCGATCCGGTCCGCGAGCCGCTCCGCCTCCTCCATGTACTGGGTGGTGAGCAGCAGCGTCGTCCCTCGCGCGACGAGCTGGTCGATGACCTCCCACAGCTGCAGCCGGGCCCGCGGGTCCAGACCGGTGGTGGGTTCGTCCAGGAACAGCACGGGTGGTTGCGCCACGAGCGCACCGGCGAGGTCGAGCCGGCGCCGCATGCCGCCGGAGTAGCCCTTGACCGGACGGTCCCCCGCCTCGACCAGGTCGAACTGTTCGAGCAACTCACGTGCCCGCTCGCGGCTGCGTTTGATGCCCAGATGATAGAGGCGGCCGACCATTTCGAGATTCTCGAAGCCGGTGAGGTATTCGTCGACCGCGGCGTACTGGCCCGAGGCGCCGATGCGCGCACGCAGCGCGCGTGCATCGGCGACGACGTCGAGTCCCGCTACGGTGGCCCGGCCCTCGTCCGGCACGAGCAGGGTGGTGAGCACCCGCACCGTGGTCGTCTTGCCGGCGCCGTTGGGCCCGAGCAGCGCCGTCACCGTCCCTTCCGGGACTCGCAGATCGATTCCGTCGAGGGCCGTGACCGGTCCGTACCTCTTGATCAACCCCTCGGCGACTATGGCGTCGGCCATGAGTCCTCCCCGTCGTCGGATGTGCGCCCCAGTGTGCTACAGACCTCCGACAGGTTTCGAGCGGTTTTCCCGGCTCGTCAGATACCGGCCAGCAACCGTTCCTGATAGCGCCGCATTCCGGCGAGCCAACGGTCGTAGTCGGCTCCCTTCATCCGGTACATGTCGAGGACCTCGGGGTGCGGGAGGATCAGGAACTGCTCGGCCTCGACGCCCGCGAGCACCACCTCCGCGACGTCGGCCGGTTCGAGGACCGCGCCCGCGGACGTGACGGCCCGTGTGGCCGCCGCGCCCAGGCCGCCGCCGGCGGTCTCGCCCTCGTGCAGCAACTGGGTGTTCACTCCCATGGGGCACACGCAACTGACGCGGATTCCCTTGCCGCCGTAAGTGACCGACAACCACTCGGCGAATCCGACCGCGGCGTGCTTGGTGGCCGAGTAGGTCGCCGATCCGATCTGGGTGAGCAACCCTGCGGCGGAAGCCGTGCTCACGAAGTAGCCCTCCCCTCGCTCGAGCCACCGCGGCACCATCAGTTGCGCGGCGCGCACGTGCGCGCGCAGGTTCACATCGAGTGCGCGGTCCCAGGCGGCTTCGTCGGCGTCGAGTCCCGCCCCGCCCCCGATCCCGGCATTGGCGAAGTACAGCGCCACGGGACCGAGGTCGGTCTCGGCGCGGTCGACGATCGCACGGATACGGTCGGGATCGGAGACGTCGGCACCGACGCCCACGGCCAGACCGGCGCCCTCCGGATCGAGTTCGCGAGCCACCCGGCACGCGGCGTCGCCGTCGAGGTCGGCGACGAGCACCCGTGCGCCCGCGGCTACGAGCCGGGCCGCGAGTGCCGCGCCGATTCCGTTCCCGGCTCCGGTGACAACGGCAACCTTGTCTTCGACGTGCACGGGGCTTTCCTCTCGTCGCGGGATGGTCCCCCCTGTTTAGTTGAATCAGACTTCAAGTTCAAGTGGTTGCGGCGGCTCGCTCCGGAATCCGCAGGGCGTTCGCCCACAGCCGCGTCAGAGTGGACACCAGCACATCGAAATCCACGCCGTCGCCGTCGCCCAGTGCGAGCGTCGAGTAGGCGAGGCGGCTGACCATGCCCGACAGGGCACGCGAGGCGAGCATCGGATCGATCTCCGGATCGGCGATGCCCCGCTTCTGCAGGTCCGCGATGCTGCGCGCATTACGGCGGATGAAGGTCTCACCGCGCCGGCGCCGCAGCTCGCGGAACCGCGGATCGATGCTGGCGACCTGCTCGAGCAGCACCATGAGACGGGCGTTACGACGGTACGCCTCGAGGTACGCCCGGTTGCTGGCCTCGAGCACCGCGTACGGATCGTCGGTCCCGGCGACCCGGCCCATCCCCGGGTGCAACATGTCCTCCTGGGCCTCCTGGAGGACGGCTGCGAACACCTCCTCCTTGTTGTTGAAGTAGGTGTAAAAGGATCCCGTCGAGCACTTGGCCTCACGCGTGATGTCGGTGAGCTTGCTGTCGAGGAACCCGGACCGTTCGAAGACGACCCGCGCCGCTGCGATCAGCTCGGCACGGCGGCGCGCCCCGCGCTGGGTGACCGGCGGGTCGTGCAGCAGGTCCGCCGGCGCCATGGACGGTGCCGGGCCGTCCCAGTCGGCGTCGCGGCCCGCGTCGCCGCGGCCTGAGTGTGAGGCGGAATTCATGTCCTACTTATACCGTCCCGCTCGATTCCCGGCCGTGATGTCCCGCCGGATCCCTCCGGGTCCGGGCCGGCGTCACCGCCCTCAGCCCCGCGTCAGCACCAGTCCCGACGTCGGCACCCCGGTGCCTGCGGTGACCAGCACGTTCTCCACGTCGGGAACCTGATTGACGGAGGTGCCGCGAACCTGACGCACCCCCTCGGCGATGCCGTTCATCCCGTGGATGTACGCCTCACCGAGCTGGCCGCCGTGGGTGTTGAGCGGCAGCCGCCCGCCGACCTCGATCGCGCCGTCGGCGACGAAGTCCTTCGCCTCACCGGGTGCGCAGAAGCCGAGTTCCTCGAGCTGCATGAGCACGTACGGGGTGAAGTGGTCGTAGAGCACGGCCGTCTGCACGTCCTGCGGGCCGAGACCGGACTGCTCCCACAGTTGGCGGCCGACGATGCCCATCTCGGGCAGCCCCGTCAGCCCGTCCCGGTAGTAGCTGGCCATGATGTACTGGTCCGGTCCGCTGCCCTGCGCGGCGGCCGCCACCACGGCGGGCGGCTGCGGCAGGTCCCGGGCCCGGTCGGTGGTGGTGACGACGAGCGCGACACCCCCGTCGGATTCCTGGCAGCAGTCGAGCAGGTGCAGCGGTTCCGCGATCCACCGCGAATTCTGGTGGTCGTCGAGGGTGATCGGCTTGCCGTGGAAGAAGGCGTGCGGATTCGTCGCGGCGTGCCTGCGCGCGGCGACGGCGACCTTCCCGAAGTCCGCGCTGGTGGCGCCGGTGACGTGCATGTAGCGTCGGGCGGCCATCGCCACGAACGACGCCGGGGTACCCAGACCGTGCGGATAGGAGAAGGCGTAGTCGGTGCCCGAGGAATTGACCTGTGTGGACAGCGCGGTGTTGACCTGGCCGTACCGCGCACCGGAGCGTTCGTTGAATGCCCGGTACACCACCACGACCTCCGCGACCCCCGTGGCGACGGCCATTGCCGCCTGCTGCACGGTGGCACAGGCCGCGCCGCCGCCGTAGTGGACCCGCGAGAAGAACTTCAGGCTCGGGATGCCCACCGCACGGGCGACGGCGATCTCGGTGTTGGTGTCCATCGTGAAGGAGGTCAGGCCGTCGACGTCCGCAGGGCGCAGTCCGGCGTCGGCCAGCGCCGCCCGCACCGCCTCCGCGGCCAGGCGCAGTTCACTGCGGCCGGAGTCCTTGGAGAAGTCGGTGGCGCCGATACCGACGACGGCGGCGCGACGGGACAATTCGCTCATGCGGTGCCTCCGATCACGAGGACGGCCTTCGCGGTGATGTGATCGCCCAGACCGTTCCTCCCGACGACGTCGACGGTGATGCGACCGTCGTCCTCGACGGCGGCGACGGTTCCGGTCAGCGTGAGCGAGTCGTACGCGTACCAGGGCACCCCCAGCCGCAACGAGATCGACTTCAGCACCGCGCGCGGGCCCGCCCAGTCGGTGATGTACCGCTGCACCAGTCCGGTGTCGGTGAGGATGTTGACGAAGATGTCCTTCGAGCCGCGCTCCTGTGCCTTGTCGCGGTCGTGGTGCACATCCTGGAAGTCCCTGGTGGCCAGCGCAGTCGAGACGACGAATGTCGGGTCGGCCCGGATCGTCAACGGCGGCAGGGCTTGTCCGGCCGTTGCCACGTTCATGCGCGCTCCTCGCTCGGCTGCCAGGCGTACAGGGTCCAGGGGTCACCGCCGGTGTCGTCGTCGCCCGGGAAATCGAGAAAGATTGCCTCGACGGGCATCCCGACGCGCACGTCGCCGGGGTCCACCCCGCGCAGCTCCCCGAGCATCCGGACGCCCTCGGCGAGTTCGACGAGGGCGACGACGAACGGCACCGTCCGGCCCGGCACCTTCGGCGCGTGGTGCACCACGTAGCTGAAGACGGTGCCCCGGCCGGACGCGACGACGTAGTCCGTCGTCTCGTCCTTGTCGAGCCACAGGGCCGGCACCGGGGGATGCTGCAGCGTGCCGTCGGGGCGCCGCTGGATCCGCAGTTCGTGCGCGGCGACACCGTCCCAGAAGAACCGGGTGTCCTGCGACGCGGACGGCCGCAGCATGCGGGTGGGGTCGAGATCCTCCGGAACCGTGGGGGCCGAATGTGACATCGGTTCGATCGAATCGACGGGATGTGACATTCGGTCGGTAGCGCGGGAAGGTGGCGCGAACTTCAGGATGCGGAAGAGCATCTCGGCGACCACCTCGTCGCCGACCTTCCACACGCTGCGGGTGGTGAAGAACCAGCCCTCGCCGAGGCCGGTCTTCTTCGGTCCGGCGAGGTCCTCGAGGGTGGACTCGATGGTCACCTCCTCGCCGTGGCGCAGATAGCGGTGGTAGAGCTGATCGCAGTTCGTGGCGACGACCGACGTGTAGCCCGCCTCGTCGAGGATCTCCGTCATCCGGCGGAGCGGATCGTCCTCCTCGCGCTTGGCGCCGAGGCCTCGCATGGTCCACACCTGTGCCATCGCCGGCGGCGCGACGGCGCCGTCGTGGCCGGCCGCGATCGCGGCGGCGTCGTCGGTGTAGATCGGGTTCTCGTCGCCGATCGCCTCGAGCCAGTTGCGGATCAGCGGCAGGTTCACCGGGTCACGGCCCGCCCGCGGCTCGGACGGGCCGTCGGCGCGGACGCGCTCGGCGGCCGCGCGGATCTCGTCGTGGGGACCCGGCACGCCGGTGCTCATCGACACGTCCTCCTTCACCGCGGAACCCTGGGCATGGCCAGGCCCGCCGTCGCGATCAGCTCGCGCATCACCTCGTTGACACCGCCGCCGAAGGTGATCACCAGGTTCCGCTTGACCTGCATGTCGAGCCAGCGCAGCAGGTCCGCGGTCGCCGGGTCGCCCGGGTCCCCGAACCGGCCGACGATCTCCTCCGCGAGCCGGCCCGCGCGCTGGATGCGTTCGGTGGCGAACACCTTGGTGGCCGACGCGTCCGCGATGTCCACGGCCTCGGATTCGCTGGCGGCGACCTGCCAGTTGAGCAGTTCGTTGAGCCGGAACGTCGCATGGATCTCGCCGAGCGCGCGCCGCACGTCGGGCTCGCCGAGCAGGTCCCGGGAACGGGCCCAGGCGGACAACCGATCGTAGAGCCCGCCCACGCGACCGGCGGGGCCGAGCATGACGCGTTCGTGGTTGAGCTGGGTGGTGATCAGCCGCCAGCCCTTGTTCTCCTCGCCGACGAGCATCTCGACCGGGACGCGCACGTCGCTGTAGTAGGTGGCGTTGACGTGATGCGCGCCGTCGCAGGTGATGATGGGCGTCCAGCCGAAGCCGGGATCCTTGGTGTCCACGATGAGGATCGAGATGCCGCGATGCCGCGAGTCGGCGCTGCCGGTGCGAACCGCGAGCCAGATGTAGTCGGCGTCGTGGCCGCCGGTGGTGAAGATCTTCTGCCCGTTCACCACATAGTGGTCGCCGTCGCGCACGGCCGTGGTGCGCAGCGCCGCGAGGTCGGTTCCGGCGTCGGGCTCGGAATAGCCGATCGCGAAGTGCACCTCCCCCGCGAGGATGGCGGGCAGGAACTTCCGCTTCTGCTCCTCGGTCCCGTAGACCTGCAGGGTCGGCCCGACGGTCTGCAGGGTGACGCTGGGCAGCGGCACGTCGGCGCGCACGGCTTCGTTGACGAAGATCTGCTGCTCGACCTCACCGAAGCCGCGGCCGCCGAATTCGACGGGCCAGCCGACTCCGAGCCAGCCGTCCTTGCCCATCCGGCGCACGACCTCCCGATAGGTGGGTCCGTGGCGCTCGGTGCGCATGATCGCGGCTTCCTCGGGCGAGATCAGATCTGCGAAGTACCGTCGCAGTTCCGCCTGCAGCGCGCGCTGCTCGTCGGTCAGGTCGATGAACACCGGGCCCCCACGAGGTCTAGTCGGTACGAGGCGCCGCCGAGCAGGCGCGCCAGGTCCTTTGCGGTCGAGGAATAGCGGTGCAGCGGGTAGGTCTCGTCCACGCCGAGACCGCCGTGCAAGTGGTGCAGCACGCCCATCGCGGGCGGCAGCTCCGCGGCGATCCAGTACGCGGCGACGTCGAGGTCGTCGTCCGCGGCGGTGCTGCGGGCGTCCTGCGCGACGCGCCAGGCCGCGGCGAGTGCCGCGACGTGCAGGGTGCGGGAGGTGACGTAGACGTCGGCGATCTGCTGGGCCACCGCCTGGAACGTGGCGAGCGGCCTGCCGAACTGATGGCGGGTACTCACGTGCTGTGCGGTGAGTTGCGTTGCCCCCGAGAGCAGTCCGTCCGCGTAGGCACCGACCGCGGCGAGCGCCAGACGGTACAGGGCGGCGACGTCGGCGGCCGGCTCGGCGCCGTCGCCGAGGCGCAGGCCCGGCGCGGAGTCGAGCCGCACGGAGAACTCGGGAGCACGGGCCGACGACGGGCTCTCGATGAGGGTGACGCCCGGCGCCGTGGGCTCGACGGCGATCACACCGGCGGCGGTGGGCACCAGGATCCGTCGCGCCGTCGCCGCGTAGGGGACGCCGACGAAGTGCCCGGTGACGGCGTGGCGTTCCCCGTCGGGTACCGCCGTGGCGGTAGGCGACGCCGGGAAGGCCCGGCCGGCCTCGGCGAGAGCGGCGGTGAGGACGGCGCCGTCACCGACGTCCGCGAGCAGCTCGTCCTGCTGCGCCGCGGTGGCGAGGGTCCGGACGGGCAGCACGCCGAAGCCCAGGGTGGCCAGGGCCGGCACGGGTGCGGCGCCGCGTCCGATCTCGGTGAGCAGAGCGGCGACCTCGGCGACACCGAGATCGTCACCGCCGAGCCGCGCGGGCAGGGCGAGAGAGAGCAGGTCGGCGTCGGCGAGGGCACGCCACAGTTCGTCCGGGCCCAGGCCGCGGGCCAGCAGGCCCACCGCGACCTCGGCCACGGCCTCCTGCGTGTCGTCACGAGCGAAGTCCACGGATCCACCTTCGATTAGAACGTGTTCTAGTTGTATCACCTCGGCGCGGCACGTGGAAGTACCGCTCAGCCGCGCGGCAGACCCAGCAGGCGCTCCGCTGCGAGGGTGAGCAGGATCTGCTCGGTGCCGCCGGCGATCGTCAGGCAACGCGTGTTGAGGAACTCGCGCGTCAGCGGCCCCTCGACCCAGCCGGCCTCGCCGGCGAGATCCATCGCGAGCTCCGCGGTGTCCTGACGCTGCCGCACGCCGATCAGCTTGCGCACGCTCGATGCCGGACCGGGATCCTGACCGTCGAGCTGCGCCAGGGTGGTCCGCAGCTCGAGCAGCGAGCCGGCCGTGGCCTCGGCGACGAGCCCGCCGATCCGGTCCTCGGTCACTGGGTCGCCGGACGTCGCCAGGTCCAGCAATTGCTCGACCGCCTTCCCGAGCGAGGACCCGCCGCTCATCGCGACCCGTTCGTTGGCGAGCGTGGTGCGGGCGAGCCGCCACCCGCCGCCGAGCGGACCGACGACGCACTCGTCGGCGACGAACACGCCGTCGAGGAACACCTCGTTGAAGAGCGCGTCGCCGGTGATCTCCCGGAGCGGCGAGACGGTGATGCCCGCGGACTTCATGTCGACGAGGAAGTAGGTGATGCCCTTGTGTTTCGGGGCGTCACGATCGGTGCGGGCCAGGCAGATCGCCCAGTCCGCCTCCTGCGCCAGCGACGTCCACACTTTCTGCCCCCGCAGGCGCCAGCCGCCGTCGACCCGTTCCGCGGTGGTGCGCAGCGACGCCAGATCGGATCCTGCGCCCGGCTCGGAGAACAGCTGGCACCAGACGATCTCCCCGCGCAGGGTCGGTGCGGCGAAACGTTCGACCTGCTCGGCGGTGCCGTGCTCGAGGATGGTCGGCACGGCCCACCACCCGATGACCAGATCGGGCCGCTCCACCCCGGCGGACGCGAGTTCCTCCTCGATGAGGATCTGCTGCGCGGCGTGTGCGCCCCGTCCGTACGGCGGCGGCCAGTGCGGGGCCAGGAACCCGGCCTCGGCGAGCGCGGCCCGCTGCTGCGGTCCGGCCCGGTCGAGGTGCTGTGCGATCTCGGCGCGGATACGCGCGCGTTCGTCGTCGAATGCGCTCAGATCGACGGTGAGGTGCCGACGCGCCCCGGAGCGGGCGAGGCCGGCGACCCGGGCCCGCCAGGCCGCGGAGCCGCCGAGCAGCTGGCGGGTGGCGACGGCGCGGCGCAGGTACAGGTGCGCGTCGTGCTCCCACGTGAAGCCGATGCCGCCGAGCACCTGGATGACATCCTTGGCGTTCTGCACGGCGGCGTCGAGAGCCACGGCAGCGGCGACGGCCGCGGCCAGTGGCAGTTCGTGCGGCGCCGCATCGGCCGCCACGGCGGCGTCCCAGGCCGTCGCCCGGATCTTCTCGGTGCGGCACAGCATCTCGGCACACAGGTGTTTGACCGCCTGGAAGGAGCCGATGGGCCTACCGAACTGTTCGCGGATCTTGGCGTACTCCACGGCCGTGGTCAGTGCCCAGCCGGCGACACCGGCCAGTTCGACCGCGGCGAGGGTGGCGGCGAGGTCGCGGACCAGACCTGCCGGAACGGAGACGACGCGGTCGGTCGGGACTGCGACGCGGGTGAGCCGCACTCGCGTGAGGGCCCGGGACTTGTCGAGGGTGTCGAGCGGTTCGAGGCTCAGCCCGGGGGTGTCCGCCTCGAGCAGCGCCCAGCATTCGGCTCCGTCGCCGGCGCCGATACGGGCGAGGACCGCGACCCCGGGCTCGCCGCCGATCGCCGTTCCCGCATCGCCGTCGAGGTCGTACCCGCCCTCCCGCGCGGTCGCGGTGAGTGCGCCGTCCAGCGCGACCGCGGTGGGCAGGGCGCCCTCGGCGAGCAGCTCCGCCCACTTGGCGCCGTCCGAACCGGCGGCACGCCCGAAGACGAGGGCGGCCAGCGCGGTGGGCAGCACCGGCCCGGTCGCGAGGTGGTACGCAGCCTGTTCGAGCATCGTCGCCAGGTCGACGACGGTGGCGTCGGCGCCGCCCGCGGCCTCGGGCACGGCGACGGCGAAGATCCCGAGTTCGGCGAGGGACGCCCACCCCGGCTGCCACATTCCGGCCGGGTGGTCACGTAGGTTCTGGATCGGCGGCGTGGCGCGCGCCCAGGCCTGCACAGAGGCCTGGGCGGCCACCTGTTCGTCGGTGGTGGCGATGCTCACAGCGGGTTTCCGCCTTTCGGGAATGACACAATGCCTAGAACGTGTTCTAATATGACAGCCGGTTCAGAGTCAAGGCAGAGGAAGACATCTCGATGACGACATCGTCCCGCTCGCGTTCCACCGGCAGCGGAACTCTCACCGCCCTCACCGAGGACGACCTCAGTTCCAACGCCCAGAAGGAACGCCGCAAGCGGATACTCGACGCCACCCTGGCGCTCGCGTCCAAGGGCGGGTACGAGGCCGTGCAGATGCGCTCCGTCGCCGAGAAGGCCGACGTGGCAGTCGGCACCCTGTACCGGTACTTCCCGTCGAAGGTGCATCTGCTCGTCTCCGCCCTCGGTCGCGAGTTCGCACGCATCGAAGGCAAGGGCAAGATCCCGCCCGGTCACACCCCGCTCGAGCGGATGCAGCTGATCCTGAGCCTGATCACCAAGGCCATGCAGCGCGACCCGCTGCTCACCGAAGCCATGACCCGGGCGTTCATGTTCGCCGACGCCTCCGCCGCCGCCGAGGTCGATCAGGTCGGCCTGCTCATGGACCGGCTGTTCGCCCGCGCGATGAACGAGGGCGAGCCCACCGAAGAGGAGCTCGCGATCGCCCGGGTGATCAGCGACGTGTGGTTGTCGAACCTCGTGGCGTGGCTGACGCGGCGTTCGTCCGCGACGGACGTCGCGCGGCGGCTGGAGCTGACCGTCGAGCTGCTGCTCGGCGACGGCTCGCACCGGCCGGCCTCGATTCCGGTCCAGGAAGGCTGACCTGCGCCGCGAGTCGCGCAACTGTAACGGGAAACACGTCCCGAACCGGACATGGGAGACGACGCCGGCGGCCCGATCACCTACCTTTGAGTGAGTGAGCGCCCAAGACCTCCCGATCGACCTGCGCCGCGCCCTCGTCGCGCTGGCGCGGACCCCGCGACTCCTCGTGGCCTCCGACTACGACGGAACCGTCGCGCCGATCGTCTCGGATCCGGACAAGGCGTTCCCGAACGCCGAGTCGGTCCGCGCTCTGCGCGCGCTCGCCGGTCTGCCGTCCACGGCCGCCGCCGTGATCTCCGGCCGGGCCCTGAAGGATCTCGCCGCCCTGTCCCGCCTGCCCGCCGAGGTGCAGCTCGTCGGTAGCCACGGCTCCGAGTTCGACATCGGCTTCGTGCACGCCATCGACAGCGATGCCCGGCAGCTGCTGCGCGACATCGTCGCCGAGCTCGAAGTGATCGCCGCCCGCTACGAGGGTGTGCACGTCGAGTCGAAGCCGGCGAGTGCTGCGCTGCACGTGCGCAACGCCGACCCGGGGGATGCCGAGCAGGCACTGTCGCTGGTCCGCGGCGATCTCGCCCGGCACCCGGGGGTGCAGGTCACCGAGGGCAAGGCCGTGATCGAGCTGGCGGTCGTGCCCACCGACAAGGGCCACGCGCTGGACATCATCCGCCATCAGGAGTCGGCGAGCGCCGCGGTCTTCTTCGGCGACGACGTGACGGACGAGAAGGCCTTCGCGTCCCTCCACGGCCCGGACGTGGGGGTCAAGGTCGGCGACGGCGAGACCGCCGCGCAATACCGGATCGGCACGGTCGAGGATGTCGCGGCCGCGCTGGCGTTCCTGCTCGAGCAGCGCCGCACATGGCTCTCGGGGGCGGCGGCCTGCCCGATCGAGCGGCTGACGATGCTCGCGAGCCCGCGTGCGAAGGCCCTGCTGACCCCGGACGGCACGGTGACGTGGCTGTGCCATCCCGAGCCGGACTCCGCCGCCGTGTTCGCGTACCTGCTCGGCGGCGAACCCGCCGGGCACTTCACCATCGGGCCGAGCCGTGAGGCCCTGCCCCTGAGCCAGCGCTACATCGACGGCACCATGACCGTGGTGACCCGCTGGGCGAGCCTCGCGGTGATCGACTACCTTCCGCACGACGTCGAGCCGGGCCGCACCGACCTGACCCGCGTCATCACCGGCAAGGCCCGGGCGGTGGTGACGTTCGCCCCGCGCCCCGAGTTCGGCCAGGGCCAGGTCGGGCTCGAGCCCGTGGCGGACGGCCTGCGGGTACTGGGCTTCAACGAGCCGTACGTGCTGCGCTCCCCCGGCGTCGAGTGGAACATCACCACCGACGGCGCCCATCAGACCGCGCACGCCGTCGTCGACCCGTCGGACGGCGACATTATCCTCGAATTCCGTTGCGGCACAGACGACATCGGCCCACACCCCGTCGCGGAGGTGCAGCGGCGCGCATCCGCGGAGGAGTACTGGTGGAAGTGGGCGGCGGGCCTGGACCTGCCGCCGCTCAAGCGGGACCTGATGAAGCGGTCGGCACTGACCCTGCGCGGCCTCGTGCACGCGCCGACGGGCTCCATCATGGCGGCCGCGACCACGTCGCTGCCCGAGGAGATCGGCGGCGTCCGCAACTGGGACTACCGCTACTGCTGGCTGCGCGATGCCGCGCTGACCGCGCATGCCCTGGTGAGCGTGGGGTCGCTCGCCGAGGCGGACGCCTACCTGGACTGGGTGCACCGTGTGCTCGACACCGTTCCGGGCCCCGAGCGCCTGCACCCGCTGTACACGCTGGCGGGTGGTGCCCTGCCGCCCGAGGCAGTCATCGACACGCTGCCCGGCTACGCGGGCTCCCGGCCCGTGCGGGTCGGCAACGCCGCGAGCCAGCAGGTCCAGCTCGACGTGTTCGGTCCGATCGTGGACCTGATCTCGGCGCTGGCACACCGCCGGGAGGAACGCGGCGTCCCGCACGACCGGGCCCTCACCGACCGGGACTGGGAACTGGTGTGCGCCATGGTCACCGCCGTGGAGTGCCGCTGGTTCGAGCCCGACCACGGCATCTGGGAGATCCGCGACAACCCGCGCCACCACGTCTACTCGAAGGTCATGGGCTGGCTGACCGTGGACCGCGCGCTGACACTGGCCGAGAATTTCGGGCGCACCGCCGGCGACGGCTGGGCCGGCCTGCGCGCGGAGATCGCGGAGGAGGTGCTGGAGAAGGGCTGGAACGAGGACGTCTGCTCCTACACCGCGGCCTACGACGGCACCGACCTCGACGCGGCGACGCTGTTCATCGGCCTGTCCGGGCTCATCGACCCCGAGGACCCGCGATTCCACGCGACGGTCGTCGCCACGGAGGCGGAACTGCGCAGCGGGTCGACGGTGTACCGCTACCTGCACGACGACGGCCTTCCCGGCACCGAGGGCGGCTTCCACCTGTGCGCGGCGTGGCTGGTGGAGGCATACCTCCTCGTGGGTGCCCGTCCGCAGGCGGAGGCGCTGTTCGCGCAGCTCGTCGACGCGGCAGGCCCCACGGGCCTGCTCAGCGAGGAGTACGACCCCGTGGCCGAGCGGTCACTCGGCAACCACCCCCAGGCGTACAGCCACCTCGGGCTGCTGCGGTGCGCGCAGCTGCTGGCGGCACCGGCGGAGGCGGACCGGACGCTGTCGGCCGTCGATCACTCGGCGTAGATCGACGTCTCGTCGTGCACGCCGGTGGTCTGGCCGATGAGCAGTTCCGTCGGGAGCGTCTCCACCGTCGCGACCCCGGAGTGTGACGGTGCGGCCATGAGCAGGGCGCCGGTGCGCCTGCCCTTCTCCTCCTGAGGCTGGCGCACGGTGGTCACGCCCTCGCGCAGGGCTTCGCCGATCCCGTCGAAGCCGGTGATCGACAACTGTCCGGGCACCTCGAGACCGGCGCTGCGCGCCCACGCCAGCGCGCCGAGCGCGAGAACGTCGGTGGTGCACATCAGGGCGGTGATCGTCGGGTCCGCCGCCAGCGCCTGCGCGGCACCGGAGGCGCCGTCCTCCGCGGTGTGCGCATAGCGTTCGACGACGGTGAGGCTCGCGGGGTCGAGCCCGGCCGCCCGCAGGGCTTCCTGCACGCCGATGATCCGCTCGTGCTGGACGTGGAAGCGGTCGGACTCGAAGCGGGCGGGATCGACGACGCCGTCGCGGCGGTCACGGCCGAGACGCATGCACAGCACCCCGATCCGGTGGTGGCCGAGACCGATGAGGTGCTCGGCGAGCCCACGCATCGCGCCGCGGTCGTCGATGCCGACCAGCGGCGCGCTCGCGATGCCGCGGGGTTGGTCGCACACCACCAGGGGCAGGTTCCGCTCGAGGACGGCCGCGAGATACGGGTCGTCGGACGGCACCGAGTAGACGACGAAGCCGTCGACCGCGGCGCCGTGCACGACCTGGGCCGCCTCCTCCTCGTCGCGGCCCGGCCCGGCGGGGATGAGCAGCAGTCCCTCGCCGGCAGCCTCGCAGGACTCGGACAGGCCGGACAGGAAACTCATCGCGGCCGGATCCCGGAACGAGTAGCTCAGCGCTTCGGTGAGCAGCACGCCCACCGCCCCGGCCCGGCGGGTACGCAGCGAACGGGCCATCGGGTCCGGGCCGGCGTAGCCCCGGCGCTTGGCGACCTCGAGGATCTGCTCGCGAAGCTCGGCGGACAGCTGGTCCGGCCGGTTGTAGGCGTTGGAGACGGTGGTGCGGGAGATCTTCAGCTCGGCAGCGATCGACGCCAGGGTGGCCTGGGGACGCGGCTGACGAGACCTGGGCATGAACGGACGGTATCGGGTCGGCGCCGCGGCGACGAATCGGGCCGGATGGGCGCGGACCCGGACATCCGCTAAAGTGGAACGGTAACGGTTTCCAATAAGGTGGAACCGCGCCCCTCCCGGCCGTCCGGCCGAACGTGATCACAGGAGATGGAACAGTGCGACTGCCCCGCCGAATGCGCGCCGCCACCGCGACCGTGGGCTTGACCTGCGCCGCCGCGCTCACCCTCGCCGCGTGCGGCAGCGACTCGGGCGGCAGCGGCTCGGGCGGCAGCGACTCCGGCGAGATCCGCATCGTCGCCTCCACCAACGTGTGGGGCTCGGTCGCGCAGGCCGTCGCCGGGGACCGCGCCCAGGTGCAGTCGCTGATCACCGAGCCGTCCGCCGACCCGCACTCGTACGAGGCCAGCCCCGCCGACGCGGCCGCGATCAGCGACGCGTCCCTCGTCGTCTACAACGGCGGCGGCTACGACCAGTTCGTCGACGACATCCTCGACTCGACCGGAGCCGGCGCCGCCACGGTCGACGCCATGGCCCTGTTCGAGTCCGGCACCGGCAGCGACCTCGACGACGGTCACGACCACTCGGCGGGCAGCCACTCGGCGGGCAGCGCACCGGAAGACGGGACCCACGAGGGCGAGACCCATGCGACCGAGGAACGCGAGGCCGAGTCCCATGCCGCCGAGGAAGGCGACGCCCACGCCGGTCACGACCACAGCGGCATCAACGAGCACGTCTGGTACGACCTGGCCGCCGCCGACGCCGTCGCCCATGCCGTCGCCGACCGCCTCGCCGAGCTCGATCCGGCCGGGGCCGACACCTACCGCGCCAACGCCGACGCGTTCCACTCGCAGCTGCACGAGGTCACCGACGTGACCGCCGCGATCGCCGCCGCACACGCGAACACCCCCGTCGCGCAGACCGAATCCATCGGCTACTACCTCGTCACGTCCGCGAAGCTCGAGGACCGCACCCCCGCCGACTTCACGAACGCGATCGAGAACGGCACCGACCCGTCGCCCGCCGCGATCGCCGCGACCCGCCAGCTGCTCCTCGACAAGCAGGTCGACGTCCTGGTCCACAACCCCCAGACCGAGGACAAGGTCAGCCGCGACATGCGGGCGACCGCGGAGTCCGCGGGCATCCCCGTCGTCGAAGTCACGGAGACCCTGCCCGAGGGTGTGGACTACATTCAGTGGCAGAAGCAGACGGCCGAGGCGCTCGCCGCCGCCCTCGACGCCGCCCGCTGACCCTTCGAGCAGGGCAAGGACATCACTTCCGTGACCACACCGGCCGACGTCACCCCGGGCGGCACCGCCGCGGCACCAGGCGCGCCTGCGACGACCCCCGGACACAGCGCCGCCGTCGAACTCCGCGGCGCGCGCATGGCCTTCGGCGACCGCGTCCTGTGGCGGGATCTCGACCTCACCGTCGAGCCCGGCGAGTTCGTCGCAGTGCTCGGCCCCAACGGCGCGGGCAAGTCCACGCTGCTGAAGGTCCTGCTCGGTCAGCTCCCCCTCAGCGGCGGCACCGCCACGATCGCCGGCGTGCCCGCGCGCACGGGCAATTCGCACGTCGGCTACGTGCCGCAACAGAAGTCGCTCGACGAAGGTGTGCCGCTGCGCGGACGCGACCTCGTCGGACTCGGGGTCGACGGCCACCGTTGGGGCACCGGCCTGCGCTACTGGAAGACCCGCCGGGGCGCCGTCGACGCCGCGATCCGGCAGGTCGGCGCCGAGGCCTACGCGAACGCCCCGATCGGCTCCCTCTCCGGTGGCGAACAGCAGCGGCTGCGCATCGCGCAGGCACTCGTCGGCGACCCCCGGGTCATGCTCTGCGACGAACCGCTGCTCAGCCTGGACCTGGCCAACCAGCACCTCGTGTCGTCCCTCATCGACCGTCGCCGCCGCGAACACGGCACCGCCGTACTGTTCGTCACCCACGAGATCAACCCGATTCTGCCGCTGGTCGACCGCGTGCTGTATCTCGTCGACGGGCAGTTCCGCATCGGCACCCCGGCCGAGGTCATGACCTCCGAGGTGCTCTCCGAGCTGTACCGGACCGACGTCGAAGTCCTCGAGATCCGCGGCCGTCTCGTCGTCGTCGGCACCGGCGACGCCATCGACGCGCTCGGCAGCGCCGGCGGACTGCGCCCCGGGGAGGGCGTCCACCACGACCATCACGAGGATCAGCATTGAGCAGCAAGTTCACCGACGCGATGGGCCGGATGTTCGACGTGCAGGCCACCGTCGACCTGCTCCAGTACGACTTCGTGCAGCAGGCGCTGCTCGCCGGCGCGATCCTCGGCCTGCTCGCCGGCGTGATCGGACCCCTGGTGATCAGCCGGCAGATGGCGTTCTCCGTGCACGGCACCTCCGAACTCTCCCTCACCGGTGCCGCCGCGGCCCTGATCGTCGGCGTCTCCGTCGGGCTCGGTGCCGTGGCCGGTGCTGTGGTGGCGGCCGTCCTCTTCGGCGTCCTCGGCACCCGAGCCCGCGAACGCGACTCGGTCATCGGTGTCGTCATGGCGTTCGGGCTCGGGCTGGCCGTGCTGCTGCTGTGGGCCTACGACGGCCGCACCGGCGCCGCGTTCTCCCTCCTCACCGGCCAGATCGTCGCGCCGGGCGGCACCGGCATCGCGTTGCTCGCCGCGTGCGCCGTCGGCGTCATCGGCACCATGCTGGTCATCTACCGGCCGCTGCTGTTCGCCAGCACCGACCCCGAGGTCGCCGCGGCACGTGGAGTGCCGGTGCGGGCGCTGTCCATCGTCTTCGCCGTCCTGGTCGGAATCACCGCCGCCCTGGGCGTGCAGATCGTCGGGGCGCTGCTCGTGATGGCGTTGCTCATCACCCCGGCCGCCGCAGCCGCCCGCGTGGCGAGCGGCCCGCTGGCCGCGACGGTGCTGTCCGTGCTCTTCGCGGAGGTCTCCGCGGTCGGTGGCATCCTGCTCGCCCTCGCCCCCGGGGTTCCGGTCTCGGCGTTCATCACCGCCATCGCATTCGTCATCTACCTGGCGTGCCGCGGGATCGGCGCGGCCCGCACCCGACGCGGCATCGGACGCGGGGAGGTCGCGCCGGCCCCGGAGACGGCCGGCGCCGTCACCGCCTGAGTCCCGCGGTCCCGTCCGTCCCCTACGCGGTGACTAACCTGCTGGCATGGCGACAGCGGAGCAGACGAGCGGACGAGACCGGGCACCCGGGCGCTGGGAGTTCTGGGTGGACCGCGGCGGCACCTTCACCGATGTGGTCGCCCGCCGGCCCGACGGCACCCTGGTGACCCACAAGCTGCTGTCGGAGAACCCGTCCCGATACCGGGACGCGGCCGTGGCCGGGATCCGGGAACTGCTCGGGGTACCGGCCGGCGACCCCGTCACCCCCGGCCTCGTCGAGCAGGTGCGCATGGGCACCACCGTCGCGACGAACGCGCTGCTCGAGCGCACGGGCGACCGGACCGTGCTGGTGATCACCTCAGGTTTCCGAGACGCGCTGCGCATCGGCTACCAGAACCGGCCGCGGATCTTCGACCGCAACATCGTGCTGCCCGAGCTGCTCTACGAGCGGGTGATCGAGGTCGACGAACGCATCGGAGCCGACGGCACGGTGCTGCGGGCCCCGGACCTGGACCGGCTCGAGCGCGATCTGAGGCAGGTGCGCGACGACGGGATCGACTCCGTCGCCGTGGTGTGCATGCACAGCCACCTGTACCCGCAGCACGAGCACGCCGTCGGCGACCTCGCCGAGCGCCTCGGCTTCGGCCAGATCTCCCTGTCCGCGGACGCGAGCCCGCTGATGAAGCTCGTGCCACGCGGCGACACCACCGTCGTCGACGCGTACCTGTCCCCCGTGCTCCGCCACTACGTCGATCGCGTGGCCGACCAGCTGCCGGGTGTCCGGCTGATGTTCATGCAGTCCAACGGCGGGCTCACCGAGGCGATGCACTTCCGCGGCAAGGACGCGATCCTCTCCGGGCCGGCGGGAGGCATCGTCGGCATGAGCCGGATGTCGGCCCTGGCCGGGTTCGACAAGGTGATCGGGTTCGACATGGGTGGCACGTCGACGGACGTGTCGCACTTCGCCGGCGAATACGAGCGCGTCTTCCACACCGTCGTCGCCGGGGTGCGGTTGCGGGCCCCCATGATGGACATCCACACCGTGGCCGCCGGCGGAGGATCGATTCTGCACTTCGACGGCAGCCGGTACCGGGTGGGGCCCGACTCCGCCGGCGCCGACCCCGGTCCGGCCTGCTACCGGGGCGGCGGCCCCCTCACCGTCACCGACGCCAACGTCATGCTCGGGCGCGTGCAGCCCGCCCACTTCCCGCACGTGTTCGGTCCCGGCGGCGACGAACCGCTGGACGAGCAGACGGTGCGGGCCCGGTTCACCGCGCTGGCGGCCGAGATCCGGGAGGCGACCGGCGACGACCGCAGCCCCGAGGAGGTCGCCGCGGGCTTCCTGCAGATCGCGGTCGCGAACATGGCCAACGCCGTCAAGCGCATCTCGGTGCAGAAGGGCCACGACGTCACCGAGTACGCCTTGACGACCTTCGGCGGGGCCGGCGGACAGCACGCCTGCGCAGTCGCCGACGCGCTCGGCATCCGGACCGTCCTCGTGCCGCCGCTGGCCGGTGTCCTGTCCGCGCTGGGTATGGGTCTCGCGGACACCACCGCGATGCGCGAGCAGTCCGTCGTCGTCGAACTGGACGACGAGGCGATGCCCCGGCTGCGCGACGTCGCCGCCGAACTCGAGGCCGCGGCGCGCACGGAACTGCTCGACGAGGACGTGCCCACCGAGCGCATCGACGTGACCGTCCGGGCACACCTGCGCTACGACGGCACCGACACCTCCGTGCCCGTCGCGCTCGCCGACCCGGCGACGATGACCGCGGAGTTCGAGGCCGTGCACCGGCGCACCTACTCGTTCCTCATGGACCGGCCGCTGATCGTCGATGCCGTCGCGGTCGAGGCCGTCGGGGCCACACGCCGGCCCGATCTGTCCGGGCTCGGTCGCGCCGACAGCGACGCGACCGGGTCCACCCGCCCGTCCCCCGACACCGTCCGGATGTTCGTCGACGGGTCGTGGCGCGAGGCACCGCTGTACCGTCGCGAGCACCTCGCCCCCGGCGACTCCGTGGCCGGCCCGGCCATCGTCGCGGAGGACAACTCGACCACCGTCGTCGAGGCCGGCTGGGAGGCGGCGATGTCGGAACAGGGTCATCTCGTGCTGGCCCGGGTGCGCGCCCACGACGACGCGGAGGTGGGCACCCATGCCGATCCGGTCATGCTCGAGATCTTCAACAACCTGTTCATGTCGATCGCCGAGCAGATGGGCACGACTCTCGAGTCCACCGCGCAGTCCGTGAACATCAAGGAGCGTCTGGACTTCTCGTGCGCGCTGTTCGATCCGGACGGAAACCTGATCGCGAACGCGCCGCACATCCCCGTCCATCTCGGCTCGATGGGCACGAGCGTGCAGGAAGTGGTGCGCCGCCGGCACGGGTCGATGAAACCCGGTGACGTGTACGCGGTCAACGACCCGTACCACGGCGGTACCCACCTGCCGGACGTCACGGTGATCACGCCCGTGTTCGACGGGTCCGGCGAGCACATCCTCTTCTTCGTCGCCTCCCGCGGTCACCACGCCGAAATAGGCGGAACCACACCGGGTTCCATGCCCGCCGCCAGCCGCGACATCCGCGAGGAGGGCATCCTGTTCGACAACTGGCTGCTCGTCGAGAACGGAGCCTTCCGGGAGGCCGAGACCCGGGCGCTGCTCAGCGGCGGCCCGTACCCGTCCCGGAACCCCGACACCAACCTCGCGGACCTGCGCGCCCAGGTCGCGGCCAACGCGCGCGGCGTGGTCGAGGTGGGCCGGATGATCGACCACTTCGGTCTCGACGTCGTCGAGGCCTACATGCGGCACGTGCAGGACAACGCCGAGGAGGAAGTGCGCCGTGTCGTCGACCGTCTCCACGACGGCGAGTACCGCTACGAGATGGACTCCGGTGCGGTGATCGCGGTCCGGATCACCGTCGACCGGCAGGCACGCTCGGCGACGATCGACTTCACCGGCACGTCACCGCAACTCGCATCGAACTTCAACGCGCCCTCCTCGGTCGCGCGGGCCGCGACGCTGTACGTCTTCCGCACGCTCGTCGCCGACGACATCCCCCTCAACGACGGTTGTCTGCGTCCGCTGCACATCGTCGTCCCCGACGGGTCGATGCTCGCCCCCGAATTCCCCGCCGCGGTCGTCGCCGGCAACGTCGAGACGTCGCAGGCCGTCACCGGCGCGCTCTACGCGGCGCTGCGGGTGCAGGCCGAGGGTGCCGGGACCATGAACAACGTCACCTTCGGCAACGAGCGGTACCAGTACTACGAGACGCTCGGCTCCGGGTCGGGTGCGGGCGAGGGCTTCGACGGGACGTCGGTGGTGCAGACACACATGACCAACTCGCGTCTGACCGATCCCGAGGTACTGGAGTGGCGCCTGCCGGTGTTGCTGGAGGCGTTCACGATTCGTCACGGCAGCGGTGGCGGCGGCCGGTGGCGCGGCGGCGACGGCGCCGTGCGACGACTCCGGTTCCTCGAGCCGATGACCGTCAGCACGCTGTCCGGACACCGGCGCGTGCCGCCGTACGGGATGGCCGGTGGCGAGCCGGGCGCCCTGGGCGGCAACCGCATCGAACGCGCCGAAGGCACCGTCACCCGCATGGCCGGCTGCGACTCCGTCGAGGTCGGGGCCGGTGACGTGCTCGTGGTCGAGACCCCGGGCGGTGGCGGCTACGGACGATAGGACGAACGGGACTCCGGGACGGGATCGAGTTCCCGCAGGACGGGCAGCGCGAAGCACACCGCCGCGACACCGACCATCGGCAGGGCCAGCGCGAAGAACGTCGTGCGCACACCCGTCGCGTCGATCAGGGGCCCGGCGATCAGGATCCCGGCCGGGCCCGCCGCGTACGCGGTCGAGGTCATCACACCGACGACGCGGCCCCGCATGTGCTCCGGGCTGCGGGTCTGCATGGCCCAGTTCGCGATCGGCCCCACCGGACCGTACGCCAGGCCGATGAGGATGCCCAGCAGCACGAGGACCCCCAGCGGCGGCAGGAACGCCATGCCGATCGTCGCCGCACCCAGCACCGTGACCGCGACGAGCATCAGGGTGCGGCGCCGCAGACGCGACGCGAAGGCGCCGTAAGCCAGGGCACCCACCAGACCACCGACACTCAGCGACATCATCACCCAGCCGAGCCGGGCCGGCGCGTCCATCCCGGTGAAGTAGGTCGGAAGCAGCACCGACTCGATCGGCAGGAACAACGCCACGACGATCATGTCGACCAGTGCGAGCGTGCGCAGCAACCGGTCTCGCCACACGAACCGCAGCCCCTCGAGGGTGCCGGCCCACAGCGAAGCCGGGCGGGTGGACCGGTCGGGCCGGCCGGCGTGCTCGAGCCGGAGGAAGGCGACGGTGACGAGGGAGAGCACGAAGCACGCCGACGTCACCCACAGGGTGTTCTCGGGGCCGACGGCGGCGATGAGGACGCCGCCGACACCCGGGCCGATCAGGTAGGCGAGGTTGTAGTTCGCCTCGTAGAGGCTGTTGGCGCGGTCCAGTGACCACCCTGCGGCGCGGGTCGCCGCCGGCAGCATCGATTCGCGCGCCGAGATGCCCGCCGGGTCGAAGACGGCGCCGAGGGCCGCGAGCGCGGCCAGCAGGGGCACCGAGAGTCCGACGGTCGCGGCGAGGACCGGGATGGCCGCGACCGACAGCGCCGAGAGCGCATCGGAGACCAGGGCGGTGCGCCGGCGCCCGAACCGGTCGACGACGGTCCCGGTGAGCAGGCTCGCCAGCAGCAGCGGCACGGTGGCTGCACCCGCGACGATCGCCGCGTCGGTGGCCCGGCCGGTCTGTTCGAGCACCAGCCACGGCAGTGCGACGACCACGATGCCGTTGCCGGTGGCGGACAGCAGGGTGGCGACGCCGAGCAGGGTCAGGGGCGCGAAGCGGCGGGTGGTCAGGTCGAGGGCGGTCACGTCGATCGGCATTCACTCGGAGGCGGGGGTGCCGCGACGCTAGCAGGAGCCCGGGGATCGGCACGAGCGATTTTCGGGCGGGGGCGCCGTCCCGAACCGAGCCGCGACGGGAGCCGCGGCATCGAGGATCCGATGTCGCGGCGCACGACGCGACCGGCGGGTCCGCCGCCGGGCTGCCGCTACCGGAGCGCCTCGGCGGACGCTCGGCGCGACCTCATCCCCATCGCGGTGGCGGCACTCGCGAGCGCGACCACTGCGATCGCCCACCATGCGTACGTGAACACCGCCAGCGTCTCGGCGTCGGCGGAACCGAACTCGCCGAGAATGGCGACCAGCATGGACACGCCCAGCACGTACCCCATCTGACGGCTGGTGTTGACCACCGCACTGCCCGTGGACACTCGTGCGGGCGGCAGATCGACCGTGGCCTTGGCCAGGAGGTTGGGCAGCGAGAAGCCGACGCCCACACCGACGAGGAGCCAGCCCGGCAGCACCTGCGTGGCGTAGTTCACCTCCTCGGTGGCGCTGACGGCCAGCATGATCACCCCCACGCCGACGAGCACGTTGCCGATCGCCACGAGGGTGGACGGTGCGAGACGATTCGACAGGCGCTGGCTCACCGCCGCGAAGATCGGCACCATCAGCGGGCTGGGTGCCACCGCCAGACCCGTGACCAGGGCGCTGTAGTGCGCACCCGTCTGCAGGCGGAGGATCACGCTCAGCAGTACCGCGCCGAAGGCCGTGCAGAACAGCAGGGCGGTGACGTTCGACCAGAAGAAGGACCGCACCCGCAGCAGCGCGGGATCCACGACCGGCGCCGGGTGCCGTCGCATCCGGACGGCCACTGCGGCGAGCCCGACGACGGCGACCGCGAAGGCAGTCAGGGTGCCGGTTCCCGACCAGCCCCACTCCTGCCCCTTCACCAGCGCGAGGGCGAGCGAGCCCAGGGCCACCGCGAGCACCGCCGCGCCGAGGACGTCGGGAATCCGCGTCACGGTGGCGTCCTTCGTCTCGGGCAGCAGCACGACGGCCCCCACCACCGCCGCGATGCCGACCGGCACGTTGATCAGGAACACCCACTGCCAGGACACCTTCACGAGCGCCCCGCCGATCACCGGCCCGACCGCCGCGGCCAGGGAGGTCGACGTGGCCCAGATCTTCACCGCAGTGGCGCGCCGCTCGGGCGGCAGTGCCGTCAGCAGCAGACCCAGGCTCGTGGGAGTCAGGGCCGCCGCCCCGACCGCCTGCAGGACCCGGAATCCGACGAGCCACCAGAGCGTCGGACCGAGCGCGCACGCCAGACTCGCGACCGTGAACACCACGAGCCCGACGACGAACCCCGCTCTGCGACCGTAGCGGTCGGCCAGCCGGCCGGCCGGAATGAGCAGGGCCGCATACACAATGGTGTACGCATTCAGGACCCAGCTCAGGTCCGCCAGGGACGATCCGGGATACCCCTCCCCGATCGCGGCGAAGGCGACGCTGACGACGAACACGTCGAGCATCGCCATGAACGCCGCCGAGCACAGTACGAGCAACATGAGATTGGACCGGTCCCGAACCGGGGCGTCACCCGTCTGCTCGCCGACCATCGTCCGACTTGATTCGACCATGGCCCGACTCTAAACGGCTGACTATGGTCTACACAAGTCTGGTCCGGCCGGACGACGAAACATTCTGTCCCGGACAGTCTTCGCGTCGACGAGATGCTCCCGTGGACCCGAACGGCACGAGTGACCCCCGCAGCGACGTGCGCCGAAGGGTGAGAGCGTCGCGCACATAGTTCCTGGCCCGCCAGGGATCTCGATCTCCGTGACGCGGAAACCGATCGACCGACCGGCAGATGTACCCCGACGACAGGTCCAGGAAGGGACGCGCCGCCAGCGTCTCCTCCCGGCGCGGCACCACCGGCACCTGCCCGTTGCGGTCGATATGGCTCAGCACCCTGCACATCACGCGTGCGTTGAGATCCGCGCGCAACGTCCACGACGCATTCGCATATCCGATCCCCGCCGCGAAATTCGGCACCCCGGTCACCATCGTGCCCTGCCAGAGGAACTCGTCGGACATCGTCACCGGCCGGCCGTCCACGACGAAGTCGATGCCGCCGAACACCTGCATCTGCAATCCGGTTGCGGTGACGACGATATCGGCTTCGAGGACACGCCCCGACCGCAGACGAATCCCCGCGGGGACGAACCGGTCGACGTGGTCGGTCACCATCGTGACCGTGCCGTGCCGGATCGCGGTGAACAAATCCTCGTCCACGACGGCACACAGCCGCTGATCCCACGGCGCATAGGTGGGGGTGAAGTGCTCGGCGACGGTGTCCCGATCCCGCAGGGAGCGGGTGACCAGACGGGTCAGCAGCGACCGTGCGGCCCGCGGATACCGTCGACAGAACCAGTACAGCGAGCCGGTGAAGGCGATGTTCTTCGCACGCACCAACCGATGGGCTGCGAGCGGCGGCAGCACCGCCCGCGCCCAGTCCGCAGCGATGTCCCGGCGCGGCAGCGGGAACACCCACGTCGGTGAGCGCTGCAGCATCGTCACGTGCTCGGCGCGCTCCGCCATCGACGGCGCCAAGGTGATGGCCGTGGCTCCGCTCCCGATGATCACGACGCGTCGGTCCGTGTAGTCCAGTTCCCCGGGCCAGAACTGCGGATGGACCACCGTTCCGGTGAACGACTCGATGCCCTCGAAATCGGGGGTGTACGCGCGTTCGTAGTCGTAGTACCCGGCACAGGCGTAGAGGAACGCACACGTCACGGTGCGGCGGGCCGTCTCGTCCGGGCCGACCCGCTGTTCGACGGTGAGACTCCACCGCGAGCGGGCCGAATCCCACGACGCCTCGACGACACGGCTGTTGTACCGGATCCTGCCGGCGATGCCGCCCTCCGCCGCGGCCTCCTCGAGATAGTCCAGAATCGCCTGCCGGCCGGCGATCGCGTCCGCGCCGCGCCACGGCTTGAACGGGTAACTCAGGGTGAACATGTCGGAGTCGGATCGGACCCCCGGATAGGTGAACAGACTCCAGGTGCCACCGAGGCACGCGCGTGCCTCGAAGATCGCGAACGTCTTGTCCGGAAGTTCCCGCCCGAGACGACAGGCGGCGCCGATACCGGACAGCCCGGCCCCCACGATGACGACATCGAAGTGCTCGGTCATTTCCGGTTCCGATCCGCTGCGACGGTGAACGGATTGGTCACGGCCAGTACCCGCTGATACCCCGCTCCGGTCACCCGCTGAAACATGTCGAGCCCCTTCGCCTCCCAGCCGATCACCACGCGCGCCCTGCGACGTCGCACCCCGGCGACGATGGCCCGGGCCGCCATCTCCGGTGAATGGAACGCCAGCCGCCGATCGAAGATCTCCGCGACCGACGCCGCGTCGATCCCCCGAGCCGTCGTCGCGTTGCGTGCCACCGCAGTCCTGATCCCACCCGGATGCACGCACGTGACCCGGACCGGAAGCCGTTCGGCGATCATCTCCTGGCGCAGCGCTTCGGTGAACCCTCGGACGGCGAACTTCGCCGAGTTGTACGCGCTCTGCCCGCCCAGCGAGAGCAAGCCGAAAAGGCTCGAGATGTTGACGACGTGACCGTCGCCCGACGCGACGAGGTGCGGCAGGAACGCCTTCGTCCCGTGTACGACGCCCCAGTAGTCCACCGCCAGGACGCGTTCCATGTCGGCGAAGTCCGACTCCAGGACACTGCCGAAGTAGGCGATGCCCGCGTTGTTGTACACCTGGTGCACGATGCCGAACTCCGCCACCACCTCCTCGGCGTACCGCGAGACGGCGTCTCGATCGGACACGTCGAGAAGTGCCGTCGACACGTAGGCACCGTGGGATTCGCATCGGCGCGCAGTCTCGGCCAGAGTGCTGCCGTCGATGTCGGAGAGAGCGAGTCGCGCACCCCGACCGGCCAGGTTCTCCGCGAGTGCGCGGCCGATTCCGGACCCGGCACCGGTGACCACACAGGTCTTTCCCGTGAACACGGTCGGGCTCACGGCGTCACCGCCTTCGTGGTGCGTCGCCGGGCCACTACGCGAGCTCCCCGCGACGGAACGGTCGTGATGTTGCGTGCCTTCTGCTTCTCCGGACGCCGGCCGGGCGGGCTGAGATCGTAGGCGCGCAACACCTCCCGCAGGACGACCGTCATCTCCATGGCCGCGAACGCGGCACCCGGACACCGGCGTGCACCGCCGCCGAACGGAATCCAGGTGTTCGCCGCGGGCTGGACGCCCAGGAACCGCTCCGGCCGGAACTCGCCCGGTGATTCGTGATGCTCGGGGTCGGCGTGAACGATGCCGATCGCGGGGAGCACGGTGATGCCCGCGGGCAACCGGTATCCGCCCAGTTCCACGGGTGCGGTGAGCTGGCGGGCCACATCCTGGATCACCGGCTTGAGGCGCAGCGCCTCCTTGGCCACCGCGCCGAGATACTCGTCGTCCCCCGCGTCCGCCGCCTTCTGCGCGTCTGCCAGTACGCCGGGGTTGCGGACCAGTTCGTGGAAGGCCCATGCCAGCCCCGTGGCCGTGGTGTCGTGACCGGCCAGGAGAATGGAGATGAGCTGATCCCGCAGTTCTGCATCGCCGAGCCCACCGTCTGCGTCGTCCACCGCGGCCTGCACCAGCCGGGAGAGCACGTCGGTTCGGTCGTGCAGGTCGCCCGCGAACCGACGTTCGGAGATCTCGGCGTAGACGATCTCGTCGAATCTGCGCTGATGCTTCCAGTGCGTGCTCCAGGGCCGGATCCGCGCAAGCTTCGGGCTGTGCAGTCCCATCAACGTGATCGGGTCGATCTCCGTGATGTGCCGGATCGCGGGTCGCAAGTCGGCGAGGCGGTCGGGCGCGGTGACACCCAGCACGACGGTGAGGATGACCTCCAGCATGAGGTCCTGCAGCCGCTCCAATGTGGCGAAGGGGCGGCCCACGGGCCAGTGCGCGACCTCGTGGCGGACCAGCGTGGTCACGTCGTCGCGGTAGCCCTGCAGCGCCCGAGCACTGAACGCGGGCGTGAGCAGCCGCCGGACCCGCTTGTGCCGGTCCTCGTCGGTGACCAGCACGGCGTGCTCGCCCATGACCGGGCGCATGATGGCGTTGCCCTCGCCGGCATGGTAGATCTCGGGGCTGCCGGCGAAGACCGTCCGGATGTCCTCCTGCCGTCCGAGCACCACCATGGGCCGGTACGGCGCGGTGGGCTCGATCAGGAAGGTGTCGCCGTAGCGCCGCGTCAGCACGGGATAGATGCGATGCCGCGCCAGCGTGAACAGCAGGGTCTGGACCACGGCGGGCAACCTCGGGCCGGGCGGCAGCGATGTCGGGGGATGCGAGGTTTCGGATCGGGACAGGGTCATCGTGGTTCCTCGAGTGAGACGGTGCCGGCCCCGGACCGGGACTCGGCGGGTCGCGCGCCGGGTTCCTCCGCGGCAGCGCGGTCGGAGCGGCCGACGGCGCGGCGCAGGATGGGCGGGGCCATGACGGACGTGACGACGGCGACCAGGACCAGGGCCGTGTACGCCTCGGTGCCGAGCACCCCCAGGCTCAGGCCGACGGTGGCGATGATCACCTCCACCACACCGCGTGCGTTCATCCCGGCCCCCAGGGCGATACATTCCGCGCGGTCGAGACCGCTGAGTCTGCCGCCGACGAACGCACCGGCAAACTTCCCGGCGACGGCCACGACGAGGAGCCCGGTCGTCGCCAGCAGGACACCGGGCCGGAGCAGACCGGACAGGTCCATCCGGAGCCCCGCGGTGGCGAAGAACAGCGGGGCGAGGACCGACATGACAACCGCATGCAGGGGTGCGAGGACCGGCGCGCGCACGCCGCCGGAGCCGATGAGGACGCCGGCGACGAACGCGCCCAGGATCGGCTCCAGTCCCATGGCGTGCGTGGCCGCCGCACCGCCGAGGACGAGGATCACCGTCGTACTCACCATCGCAGTCGAATCGCGTGACGCCTCGGCGTGGCGCACCGCGCGGCGCACGAGCATCCTGCCGATCGTCGCGGCGAAGAGCACGACACCGGCGAGACATCCGACCGGCTCCAGCACGTCCGATACCCCCAGTGCCCCGGCCGTCACCAACGCGGACACCAGCGAGAGCAGGAACCAGGCGATGACGTCGTCGATCACCGCTGCGGACAGGACGAGCTGCCCGATCCTGCGGTCGGTCAGCCCGAGTTCCATGAGCACCTTGGCGATGACCGGGACTGCGGTCACGCAGATCGCCACCCCGACGAACATCGCGAAGATGGCCGGGCTCGTGCCCTCCGGGCGCATGGGGGGCGGCGCGATCGCACCGATGCCGACACCGAGTGCGAGGGGGATCAGCAGGCCGGCAAGGCTGATCTTGGCTGCCGGGCCGGCCAGTCGTCGCAGACGCCCGACGTCCACGTGCATTCCCGCCAGACCGACGAGCAGCAGTACGCCGAACTGGCCGACGGCGTCGAGAAGGTGGACCTGCCCGCCCTCCGCAGGGAACAGCCACCCCCACACGCCGGGAGCAACGTGCGCCAGGACGGACGGACCGAGCAGCACTCCGGCCAGCAATTCCCCGGCAAGCGCGGGCAGGCCGAGCCTGACCGCCAGGCCGCCGAGGACCCGCGCACCCAGCAACAGCACGGTGACCTGCACCAGGAACACCAGCAACCAGTGCGCCGGCAGCGGCGCGGTGAGGTCGAGTGCCAATGTCATCGGAGTCGCCTAGTCGAGTCCGCCGACCCGACGCCAGTCCCGGTTGCGATACGACACCATGTCGCGGGCCACCTGCATGCTCAGCCCGCTGCCGTGGCGCAGCTCCGACAGATACAACTTGCCCGCTTCCTTCGCCACTCCGGCGAATCCGTTGGTGAAGTAGGTTCCGCGGATGTGGGGCGGACTGGCGTACTTGCCCCACAACAGAAGCCGGGTCATGTCCCACAGCGTGAACTCACCCGTGGGCAGACGATTGTCCGGGTCGAGCGCTCGCCAACCGGTCCAGCGCGCGGACGGAACCAGCTCGCTCTCCTTCAGCGCGACGTGGATGCGATGGCCGGCCTCGGTCGCGTCGATCTCCTTGTCGCGGTATGCCTGCATCGCCGCGCACGCCGCATCGAACATCGCAGCGAACCGCGGATTGTCGACGGCCTGCAGCCCGCGGTAGGGCGGTTGCTCCAACCGGTCGAACACCGCCTTGTCCCTGGTCTTCTCGTACTCCATGACGGTCTGCATCTGCGCGTTGGCGCCGTACATGGTGGCCAGGCACCACACCCGGTGCCATGCATTCCACAGGTCGAAGTGGTCCCAGGAGGTGTACGAGAAGCTGACGAGATCGTCGTAGTACCGGAACGACCGCTTCGTCCAGGTCTGGACGTACTCGAACCGCTCCACCGAGAAGTCGTCCTCCCGGACGGCGGAGATCAGACGGTGACCGAGTGCGTTGAGGATCATCATGGTGACCGCGAGACCGCTGGAGAACAGCGGATCGATGAAGTCGGAGGCATGCGGGAGCAGGACCCAGCGATCGCCGACGATCCGCTTCGATGCGAACTGGCTCCGGTTCGAGGACGTGTACGGCCGCACCGCCCTGGCCGCCCGCATCTGCCGCTGGATCGTGGGAAAGCGATCGACGTGCGCCCAGAACTCCTCCTCCGGCGTCTCGCCGTCTCGTTTCGGGTACACGTCGATATCGAGATTGATTCCGACACTGCACAGTTGACTGGTGGTGCCCACGTGGTTGTCGAAGGGGATCACCCACGCCCAGCCGCCCTCGAACAGGTGGTGCAGCGTTCCCTGGGAGAACGGGCTCGGCATCAGGTGCTGCTTGCGCGGCGGGGCCACGCGGTCGAACGGTTCGACACCCACGAAGTGGTTGAAGATCGTGCGGGACCGGGTCCGGTACGGCGGGTCGATGCGCAGATCGAGCTGCTCGCCCAGCAGACTGCGCATGCCTCCCGCGTCCACCACGAAGCCGGCCCGGAAGTCACCGCTCGACGCGGTCCGGATGGTCGCCCCGTCGGAGTCGAAGTCGACCGCGGTGACCGGTGTGTAGGTCAGACCCGTCGCACCGTACGACAGCGCGACCTGGAACATGTAGGCGTCGACGTCCTGCCGGAAGAAGTGCGAATCCGGGCCGATGGGCGGGCTCCACGTCGGATGCTGTGTGCATTCCTCGGCCGCGAACGGCTCTCCTTCGCGGTGGTACGCGAATCCGAAATTGCGTTTCACACCGGATGCGGCACTGACCTTCCGGCGAAGTGTGTTGTGCCCGGCCAGGTATCCCAGCTCCGGGACGTCGTAGCGACGCGCCAGCACCCGCAGCCCGACGATCGTCTCCGGCACGGTCGATTCCCCGATCGCGAAGCGTGGGTGTCCGCCGGCTTCGATCATCACGACCCGGACGCCGTTGCGGGCGAGGATCGCCGCGAGCGCGGTTCCGCCGATGCCGCCACCGATGATGGCGACGTCGAAGGTGCGGGTGTCGTCGGCCACCTCGGGTCTACTGATTTCCAGCATCGTCTCAGCTCTCCTGGTTCGTCGAGATTGCGGCAGCCGGCACCGAGCTGGTGCGCTGCACGAAGTCCGCGAGCAGCTGTGCCACTTCGAACGGTTTGTCCTCGGGAAGCAGCGAACACGAGTCGGCGATCCACTCGAGTCCGGCATCCGCGAAATCCCCGGCGAGACGCTCGGCGTGTTCGGGTGGGAACACGCGATCCTCCCGGGACCACACGACCAGCACCGGCCCCGGGAAGTCGCCGAACGACTCTGCGGCCGCGAGGACAGCGCTCGGTTCCAGGCTGCGGAGCATACGGCGGAGGTCTGCGTAGACAGCGTCGCTCTCGAGGGCCGGGAGGACCCACGAGTCGGAGGTGGCCGGTTCGACCGGTCGACGCGCGAGCCAGCCGTAGGACATCGGGAGCCGCCGCAGGGCCCGGATGCGCAACGGGCCGAGGATCAGTTCACGCGCCGCCGGCGCGTAGGCGATGGCCTTCATGATCGCCCGGTACCGCCGCGGTGGGCAGTTGTCGTACGCACCGCCGGCCGTCAGGACCAGCCGTCGGACGAGGTCCGGCCGCGTCGTGGCAACCAGTTGAGCGACGGGGGTGCCGCCGTCGTTGCCGACCAGCGTCACCTCACGCAGATCGAGTGCTTCGAGCGCCTCCGTCACGATCGCCGCCAATCCGGCGAAGGACAGATCCGCGTCGGGCATCGGGACGGAATGGGCGCCGAAGGGAAGGTCCAGCGCGATGCAGCGGAAGCGCCCGGACAGAGCGGCAACCACCTTGCGCCAGACGTTCGCATTCGTGAGTGGACCGTGGAGGAGAACGATCGGTTCACCGGCACCGGCCTCGAAGTAGGCGAGCCGGCCGGTGGACAGTGTGAGCTCGCGCCGTGTGCCGAGACTGCGATGGCGCCACCATGCGCGACGATCATCGGTCATGTGGGACTCTCGTTTCGGTCGTGGTGATGAAGTGGGAGACGAGTGCGGCCACCCGCTCGGGTCGGTCCTCGGGTGCGAGGGTGTAGGCGTCCTGGATCCACTCCAGCCGTGCATCCGGAAAGTCCCTCGTGAGCCGGTGCGCATTGGCAGGCGGACAGAATCGGTCCTCCCGGGACCACGCGACGAGGACGGGACTGTCGAACCTGTCGAAGTGCCGCGCTGCTTCCAGTGTGTGCCGCGACTGCAGACCGGTCACCACTCGCGCCAGGTCCCGACGCACTCCGCGATTCCGGATCGCCGGCAGCACATACGAATCCGAGATGTGGGGCGGAAGTGCTCGTCGGGTGAGCCAGCCCTGGGCGATCGGCAGACGCCGCAAGGACCGCACCGTCATCGGCGCCAGAATCGGGAGCAGGGCTCCCGGCACCGACGCCGCGAGCTTGAAGAAGCCGAATGCCGCGGGCGGACAGTCACCGTACGCATCACTGGAGGTGAGGACCAGGCGTCCGACGAGATCGGGACGTTGTGCGACGACGAGCTGCGCGACCGCGCCGCCCGTGTCGTTCGCCAGCACGGTTGCGCCACTGAGCCCGAGCGTCTCGATCGAGTCGACGACCAGTCGCGCCAGCCCGGGGAGTGACAGGTCGACGTGGGGCACGCCGACGTCGTGCGATCCGAACGGCAGGTCGAGCGTCACGCACCGGAACTGCGTCGACAGCGGGGGCACGACTCGGCGCCACAGGTTCGCGTTGACCATCGCGCCGTGGACGAGGACGATCGGTTCGCCGTCTCCGCGTTCGAAGTAGCGTACCGCCCCCGACCCGATACGCACGTCGCCGCGTTCGCCGAGATCGGGATGCCGCCAGCCGGGCTGGAATCGATTGTGCACCGTCACGTCACCTCGCCTGCTTCCGGCCGAACTGCCGGTACAGCGATGCCCGCGCATCGTCGACGACGGAGACCACCGAGTTGTGCGGCCGACTCGCGGCACGGACCATGGACACCGCCGCGGGCAGACCCATCAGCCTGCGTGGGTTGTACTCGTGCCTCAGCATGAGCGTGAGATTGTCCCTGCGCCGCCGGGACGCACTGATGTATCGGAACAGTTCGATGTCCACCGAATTGGTCGGAAGACCCAGTCCGATCGACCGGGAGAAGTAGTACATCGGACGCGCTTCGGCGTCGCGTTCCTTCCACCACCGTCGGGTAGCGCGGTCGATGGTGCGCGGGCTCCCCCATTCCGGCAGCACCGTGCGGGTGAACATCCGCACCTGCCGCAGGGCATCGGAGATCCCCTGGCCGGTGATGACGTCCTTGAAGTGCCCGGAGTCGCCGATCAGCACCCAGCCCGGTCCCGCCGCCTCCCGGAAGTAGCCGTCCATCCGACGTACCTGGCGGACGTCACCGACCTGTTCCGCGGCGGCCATGAGACCGCGCAACGTGGGGATGATGCGCTGCGCGTTCTCCTCGAACACCTCCCTGTTCCGGTAGTCGCGGGGGTCGTCGCGGGGCGGCTGGGCGACCACCAGGGTCAGGCCGTCGTCGCACGGGACCATGAAGTAGATGTCGCGGCCGTCACGAACCAGCTGGAACTCGGGCGGCACCGGCAGATTCCGGTAGTACCGCCAGACGGCATCACGATCGTTGGTGGTGACCGCGTACTTGGCGGAACCCACGAGCTTGGCAACCGTCGAGTTCCTGCCGTCCGCACCCACGACCAGCGGTGCCAGGATCCGGATCTCGCTGCCGTCGGCTCTCGTCGCCAGCACCCCCCGCACCCGTCCGTTGTTCTCCTTCAGCAGCCGTCGCACCGTCACGCCGGTGCGCACCGGCACCCCGACGGCTTCGACCCTGCGGCGCAGGAGCTCGTCGAGGCCCGACCGTCGCACACACATCCGCGGCCACTGCGGGTGATGCACGGACATGTCCACTCCGTCCATGACCGTTCGAGTGGAATGCAGTGGTGGAGCACCGAACTCGTGCAACTCACGCAGCACACCCAGCTCGTCCCACAGCCGCAGGTCCTGCAGGTAGTGGGTGGAGAGCACATCCGTTTCCCGCTCACCACGATCGAGCAGCGCCACGCGCTTTCCCGCCTCCGCGAAGCGGACGGCGAGTGCACACCCCGCGATCCGGGCGCCGACGATCACGATGTCGGCGGTCTCGATGCACGGTTCACCGGTCGAGCTCGAGCTGCTCGCCCCCTCGCAGGATCCCGCACCGCTCGGCGGCACGGGATCCTGCGTCCCGGCACCGGGCGGGATGTCGTCCGTCGGCGGCGCCAGGACGGCCGAATCGATCTTCGCGCTCATGAGAAGACTCCTTCCTCGGCCGGAGCGACGCGTCCGGGCACGTCCTCCCGGGACTTCGGCGATCCGGTCCGCAGGTCGTGCCGATCGGCGAGGTCGAGCATCCGCAGGTATGCCCTCGTGCCGGCCTCGAGCGCGGGCTTCGGCAGTGTCAGGCCCCGCAGGCGGGTCCACGGCAGGGTGCTGTCGGCCGCGCTGCCGCCCACCGTCCGCCCGAAGCGCCAGGCGGAATCCACGGCGAGCGACAGACCGTGACCACACCAGGCGCCCGCGTAGAGGACACCGGGCCGTCCGGGCACCGGAGCGACGACCGGCAGCCGGTCCTCGGTGCTCCCGGCCAGCGCAGTCCATCTCGCCACCACCGGCACATCCTTCAGAATCGGGAATCTCTCACCGATCTCGCGACGAAGTCTCTGCTGTACCGCATCCGCGGTGCGGGCGTCGGGGACGGGATCGCCGGTCGGTACGACGACCGGTCCCCCGCCGAACACCAGCCGGTGGTCGGCGGTCATTCGGTAGTAGTTGAAATAGTTTCGCTGGTCGATGATTCCGCCACGACCGTTCCAGCCGAGGGCGGCGCGCTGTTCGAAGCTCAGCGGGTCGGTGGCCAGTACGTGAGCTCGGATCGTCACCACCGAGTTCGGGAAGGGATTGAGCTTCTGCGCGTACCCGTCCACGGCCAACAGGACACGGTCCGCGGTGATGTCGGCCGACGCGGTGTAGAGCTTGGTCGCACCCCCTCGTGCCGGCTGCATGTCGACGACACGACTGTGCTCGTGGATCTCGACACCGCGGCGGCGTAGTGCGTCGGCCAGACCGAGCAGCAGGCGGTACGGATCCACGAGCAGCACGTTCTCGTACGAGAATCCGGCCACGTATCCCGGTCCCGCCCGTTCGACGAGGTCCTGCGGCCCGAGCCACTCGACGCCGTAGCCGAGTTGTTCGAGGTGCATCAGGTGGGCCGCCATCCGCTCGCGCTGACGAGGCGTGAGCGCCGCGAGCGTGTGCGGTTCCTCTCGCGCATCACAGTCGATCTGCTCGGTCCGGATGAGCTCGCGCAGCAGGTTCACCCCGTGCTGGGAGGCGCCGAAGGCGGCGCGCGCCGTGGTGTCGCCGTACTTCCTCCTCAGCGACGCGAGCGGAATCTTCAGACCGGGACCGACGATGCCGGTGCTGGCGCCCGTCGCCCCCGATCCGATCCGGCCGGCCTCCAGGACGGTGATGTTCAGTTCGGGCCGTTCCCTGGCCGCGTAGTAGGCCGCGGTGAGTCCGGCGAGTCCGGCGCCGACGACCACGAGGTCGGCCCCGGCCGACCCGCGAAGTCGTGGTGCATCGGGGACGTAATCCGCCAGTTGCTTCCAGATCGGTGCCGTGTCCAGGCACCGGGTCGCATCGACCATTGTTCCTCCTTTCAGAGCGAATTCGTCGCCCGGGCGAGACTCCAGAGGTCTCGCAGGCGAACACGACCGGGAAATGCGATGTACTCCGGCGTCACCAGGGTGGGACGCCATTTGAGCTTGAAGGCCAGCTGACTCGCGGCCGGATAGACGGCCGAACCGTGCTTCGCGATCAGTCCTGTTGCGGTGCTCAGCATGCGGGACGCACCCGGAAGAGCAGCGTCCGGGTCGATGCCGACGAACGGTGTGAGCCCCAGGTGCAGCCAGGGCGCATCGTCCTCGCGCAGCACCTGTGCCGCCTCGGCGAAGATGTGCTCGACAACGCCGGGTGGCGCGTCCGGGGATCGCCGCGTCAAGTCGTAGAGCCAGCCGGCCTTCTCGCCGAAGACGGGCGAGTAGGAGATGTACGCGACGATCCGGCCGGCGGCTTCGGCGACGAAGAGCCGGCGTTGCTCCTGGACCTCGCCGCCGCGCTCCCCGACCATCAGCCTGAGTCCCTTGACGTGACGCCCCTTGTTCCGCAACCACGCGGCATCGAGCCGGTCCAGTCGGGTGGCGAACGCGGGGTCGGTCAGCTGCTCCGGCGTCGCCTCGCGCACGGTCACCCCCTCACGACGCGAACGGGTGATCATGTTGCGGGTCTTGACGAACTTCCGGCCGCGCAGGCTGAATGCGGAGAGGTCGATGCTGTACGAGGATCCGAACTGATTGACCACCCATCCGTTCGCGGCTGCGCGCTCGGCATCGGACCGCTCCAGTTGCACGGCCACGACCCGTTTCCCGGCGCGCTTCGCCGCTTCGGCGAAGGCATGGTCGACGGCGGATCGATCGTGCTCGGGGGTGACGGCACCGGTGAACTGGATCCAGTAACGTCGGCCGACCGGCCGGTAGGCGACGAACCCGGTGCGACCCGGCACCGTGAAGTACCGGTTGCCCTCGTTGAGTGCGAGGAACGCGGACGAACTCCGGGCGTAGTCCCGCAGCACGGCGAGCGCATCTCGCCGCGCGAGGTGCTGCGCGGCGTCCTGGGTGGTGGTCACGCGTCGACCGCCAGCGCCGGCTGTCGTATCTCGCCGAACAACCCGGACAGGATGAGGGCGATGTTCTCGCGCAGCGCACCCTCGGCGACCGGGTCGAGAATGTCGGCCAGTGACGGAATGCCCAGGTCGAACCGGGCGTCGAAGACCACCGACGCGCCGTCTTCCGTCCGGCCGATGCGCCAGGTTCCGTCGAACACCTCGAAGTCCCCTTCGAGTTGCGTGAACGCGATCGTTCCGGCGTCGCGGTCGAGCACATCGTGCTCGGTCCAGCGCAGCAGCCCCTTGCGGAACTTGACGGTCCAGCTGGACCGGACTTCGCCGGCGTCCCCGGGGGCCACCTCGACCGCGACCACAGCCTCGGTCAATCGGGGGTAGCTCTCGAAGTCGCCGATCCGGTCGAAGGCGGCGCTCGGGTCGATTCCGGGGAGGACGAACGACATGGTGACACTGCGCATGGGGGTTCTCCTTGCTGTAGGGCTCAGGCGAAAAAGGCAGCGGACAGCGCGTCGGTGAACGCGGTCAGGAAGAAGTCCAGTTCACCGTCGGAAAGGACGGCCGGCGGGGTGAGACGTAGCACTGTCGGCGAATTCAGGGAGTGGTTGACCAGAACCCCGCGATCGACGAGGTTCAGGTACAGGTCTCCGACCGATCGAGGATCGTCGAACTCGATGCCGATCAGCAGTCCGCGGCCGCGGACCTCGATGCGGTGCGCCGAGGAGTGAGCCGCCACGGCGTTCCCGACGGCGTGGACGAGGCGCCGGCCCAGATCCGCCGCCTTGCCGACGATGTCGTCGTCGCGCATGACCCGGATCGTCGCCGCGGCTGCCGCACACGCGATCGGCGAGGCCGCGAAGGTCGAGGAATGCAGGTACGGGTCCTTGGCGAACGGTTGATACGTCTCTGCTGTGGCGACCATCGCGGAGATCGGGACGACACCGCCCGAGAGTCCCTTACCGACGAGCATGATGTCCGGAACGATCCGAGCGTCGTCGATACCCCACCACGTGCCCAAGCGCCCCAGACCGGTCTGGATCTCGTCGACGATCAACAGCGCGTCGTGCTGTCGGCACAGATCGGCCGCGGCGGCGAGATAGCCGGGAGGGGGCACGATCACCCCTCCCTCACCCTGTACCGGCTCGACGATGAGGACGCCCCGGCCCGCGACCCGGGCGAGCGCGGCGTCGAGTTCGGCGGCGTCCCCGTACCGCACGGCGGTCACCCCCGGCAGCAGCGGCTCGAACGGCCTCTGGAAGACCGGGCGGGCGGTGACACTCAGTGCCCCCAGGGTCTTGCCGTGGAAGCCGTTGACGGTCGTGACGATCTCGGTCTTGCCATGTGCCCGCGCCAGCTTCAACGCCGCCTCGGTGGCCTCGGCGCCCGAGTTGACGAAGTGCACGAGGTCCAGGCCCGCAGGCGTGACGGCGGACAGTGCCGCCGCCGCGTGCACGCCCGCGGGTTCGAAGAAGACGCGCGTCGACATCGGGTGCGTGTCGATCTGCCGGTGCACCGCTGCCGTCACCTCCGGATGCCGGTGCCCGAGCAGATACACCCCGTGGCCGCCGAAGTTCAGGAAGCGCCGACCGTCCGCGACGACGACCCAGGCGCCCTCCGACGCGATCTCCTCCATGCCCCCGAGCAGACGGCCCAGAGCGGCCCGCCCGCTGCCCTGGTGAGCACGGCAGAGGTCCTCGATCCCGGTCCGGACGCCCGAGGCGGTCACGCCGCCCGCCCGTCGTCGTCGCCGGCCACGAGCCCCTTCACCTGCGCCCAGTAGCGCATCGACAGGTAGGCCGTCTTCCGGAGCTCCTCCGTGGTGACCTGCGCGGCGAAGCCCAGTTCCGGCAGCGAGTTCGGCAACGGGTCGGCGCTCTGGAAGAGCCAGGCGAACTCGAGCAGATCGCGGAACTTCGCCTGGAGCGGGGCCGGAAGCGAATCCTCCAGCAGCGGAAGGATCAGGCGGTCCACGGCTTCGGTCGGGATGAGACGCGGTTCCCGCGTCGACAGACCCAGGTCACCCGCCAGGCCCATGCACAGGTCCATGATCTGCCGTGCACACAATGCCTGGTCGCCGGCTGTGAGCCAGTACTCGCCGGAGGTGACCTCCTGACGTACGAGCCGGCCGATGACGGCCGCAACCAGGTCCTGCGGTACGAAGTCGATGAGAGCGTTCGCCGGCATCGGGATCATCGGTGCGGCGCCCCGCACGATCGCTCCCAGCACGGCGTGCAGACCCTGGAACGCCGCCATCCGCCCGTCCGCCGAATCACCGATGACGATCGACGGCCGCACGATCACACTCGGCACGGCATGCGACCGGACGAGCGCCTCGGCTTCGATCTTGGACTGCACATAGGCCGCGGCTCCCGGCGAATGTCCCTGTGCCGAAGGTGGATCCGCGACGAAGGCGGTACTGAAGAAGTACAGCGGCGCCGATGCCTGCGTCGCCAGCTCCAGCAATGCCGTCGGGCCACCGAGATTGACCTCACGAATCCGTCGCGGGTCCTCCCGCCAACTGGTTGCCGCCGCCGCGTGCACGATCACATCCACCCGGCGGGACAGCACGGCGTAGTCGCCGGCGGACAGGCCGAGCCGCGGTTCGGCGAAGGACCCGGCGAACTCGCTGACCCGGACGTCGTCGACCGGGTTGCGGTTGCGCATGCAGACCACGTCGAAGTCGTGCGACAGTTCGTCGATCAGTGCCCGTCCGACGACGCCGGAGCCGCCGGTCAACAACAGTGTCTTTCTACGCCACGTCATTCTTCGCTCCTCATGCGATCTCGAGGGGGCTGCCCGCGAAATAGCGCGTCAGCGGTCCCGCCATTCGCGTGCGCGACGGCGGGTGGAAGCCGAGGCCGTTGACGGCCGCGGCGAGGTATCCGACGTCGTCCGACGTCATGAAATTCATGCCACCGAGCAGTTCGACCGCTCGGGGTACCACCGACGCGATCGTGTCCTGTACCGCGTACCGCACCAACAGGGTGTCGGCCAGGAGCCCCGCGTCCGTCTGCGCGTGCGGGACCTGCCGGGCGATGTTCTCGATCGCCGCGTGCGCGCTCTCGGTGCGCGAGACGAGCTGCATCCGCTCGACGTCGGCGGATCGTTCCACCGACAGCACACGCTCGACCAGTGCGCTGGCCGCACCCAGGTACGAGGCGGCCATGAGCAGCTCGAACCACACGAAACCCGCGGTCTGGACGGCGTCGAGCCGCCCGTCCTCGGTCACCTCCGTGAGTACCACCAGATCCGCAGGCACCAGGACGTCGTCGATCGTCACCTGATCGCTCTCGGCGCCGGCGAGAGCGAAGCTGGACCAGAACGGAGCGACCGTCACACCCGGGTCGTCGGCGGGAATGAGGGCGACGGCCAGCCGGTCCCCGCGACCGTCCGGGGAGGGCAGCCGGAGACTGGCCGTGAGCAGGTCCATGGACCGCGCCAGACTGCACGGTCGTTTCGTCCCGCTGACCCGGACCCCGTCGGCCGTCACGGTGGCGTCCATGGTCGGGGTGAGGATGTGGCCGTCGGGGCGGCCCTCCGCGAATCCGGACGCGACGAGCATGTTCTTCGCGGAGATCGCTTCGAGGACGAGCCACTCCTTCCCCCCGGTCTCGGCGAGCAGCACGAGGCTGGACACGGAGAAGTGGTGCATGGTGCTCGCCACGGCCAGGGACGGCGACCGCGAGCCCAGTGCCCGCTGGATCCTGACGGCATCGAGAGCATTCGCGCCCTTGCCCTTGTATTCGACCGGAATCACGAGTCCGGCTCCGCCGGCATCACGCAGCAGCGGGATACCGAGGGCCGCACTGCCCTCGAGGTCCGCGAGCGGGACATCGGCCAGCGCGTCGTCGAGTCCCGGCAGGAACTGCTCGAGTACGGCACGTTCACGCGCGAGGAAGCGCACGTCGAAACCCCCTGTGGTTCGTGGAATCGTCGGAGCGGACACCGACGCGGTGGTAGGCACGGTCGAAGGCATCGAACTCCGGATGCTTCACCGGTTCGAACGAGATTCCGAACGGCTTCATGGTGTTTCCGAACAGAGCTCGGTCTCCGCACAGATGGATCGGCAGTGCGAGAAGCGCCCATTCCGGACCGAAGATCAGCGACCATGCCGCCGCAATCGCGGCTGCCGTGAGGAAGCTGTGCATCACGTTGTAGGCGACATAGTAGCCCTTCGCAACCGCGTGATCCGCGCTGCGCCGGTACGCGATCGCGCCCGGAATGTAGCCGATGATGTCGATGATCAGAAAGAGCGCGACGAACGCCACCCAGTCGATCTCGTCGAGATGGGCGACGGCCAGCACCACGACGACCACCAGTGCGAGAAACCACTCGGCCCGCGCGACCGCATGCGTGGCCTCGGTTTCGAATCTGTTCAGGTTGTCCACAGCGACTGCTCTTTTCGTAGTTCTGGGATCGGGACCGCTTCCCCTTCGCGGAATCCGCGTCTGGCGTGCCATCGGGCCAGCGGCGCGGGCGCCCACCAGTTGTACCGGCCCGTCAGTGCCATGACGGCCGGGACGAGGAACGTGCGCACCACGAACGCGTCCACCAGCACGCAGATGGTCAGTCCGAGGCCGAGTCCGCGCATGAACGAAACCTCCCCGGCGGTGATCGCCAGGAAGACCACCGTCATGACGACCGCGGCGGCCGTGACGATGCGACCTGTCCGCGCCAGGCCGGCACACACCGACCTCTGGTTGTTCCCGGTCGCCAGCCATTCCTCGCGGATGCGCGACAACACGAAGACCTCGTAGTCCATCGAGAGCGCATAGGCAATGGCAGCGAGCAGGGGTGGAACGAACGCCGTGACGTGTCCGGTCGCGGTGGTACCCAGACCCCCGAGGTTGCCGTCCTGGAAGATCCACACCATGGCGCCGAATCCGGCTGTGAGCGAGAGGGCGTTGGTGACCAGCGCTTTGACCGGAAGCACCACGCTGCCGGTCATCAGGAACATGAGCACGAACGTCGCGAGAGCGATCAGCGCGACTGCGACGGGCACGCGGTCGGTGATGCCGTGCACGTTGTCGAGGTCACGCTGCGCGAGGCCGCCGAAGAGTGTGGGTGCCGGCGACCGGACCTCGCGCAACCGTTCGAGCTGCTCTTTGCCCTCCTGCGAGTACGGGTCCTTCGTGGTCGAGACCGTGACGTATGCGCTGTCACCGGAGATTGCCGAATCGACTCGGAGTGGGCTGATCTGCATGCCCTTCGCATACACCCCGCCGGGGCTGCTGACCGACAGGACACCGTCGATTGTCGAGAGTTCCCTCGCGTAGTCCGCGACCTGCGGCACGGTCGTCACTGCACCGGTCAGAACGATCGGGGTCGAGCCGGCGAAGTCCTGGGCGAAATCGGCTCGCAGAATGTCGCCCGTCTGCCGCGAAGTCGTCGACTCCGGCAGCGCCCGGTCGTCGGGATACGCCAACTGCACACCCTGGAACGGCCACGCGAGGGTCAGCAGCGCGATCGTGAGCGTCACCAGGACGACGACCGGTCGTCGCATCACCGCCGCCGACGTGCGGTACCAGAACGAATCCTCGACGGCGCGGATCGGCACGGCTTCGCGACGGAACCAGCGTCGCAGCGGCTTTCGCACATCGAGTGCGTCGATGCGATCTCCTGCGAGAACGATCAGCGCCGGCGCGACGCACAACGCACCCGCCATCGCGAATCCGACACTCGCAAGTCCGGCATATGCCAGGGAGCGAAGCAGATACGGTTCGAAGATCAGCAACGTCGCCAGGGTCACCGCCATGGTCAGCGCCGAATAGAACACGGTCCGGCCGGCCGTCAGCATGGTGCGTACCAGCGCCGCGTGTGCGTCGGTCCCCGCATCCCGTTCCTCACGGAATCGGTTGACGATGAACAGCGTGTAGTCGACCGCGAGAGCCAAGCACAGGCCCGTCGCCAGGTTCACCGCGAACACCGAGACGTCGGTGACGGCGTACAGCGCCCAGAGGCAGGCACCGGTGCCGACGACAGCGATAGCCGCGACGAGCAGCGGGAGCAGCGCCGCGACGAGACTGCCGAACACCCAGACCAGCGCGATGAAGGTCAGCGGTACCGCAATGATCTCGAGCCGGATCAGATCACTTCGGGACTGTTGTGTGCCTTCGTAGTACGTGATGGCCTGACCACCGGCGGTGACGGTCACACCGTCGCGGGTTCCGACGAGGGACGCCGCGATCTCGTGCGCCCTGATCGGTGCCTCCCGATCGTCGCCGGCGATTCGTGCGACGACCAGCCCGGTGTTCCGGTCCGCACTCAGCAGGGCCTGGTCGAGCGGGGAGGGTGCAGTCCAGTACGACGCAATCTGGCCCGCGTGTGGCGAATCTTGCAGTGCCGAAACAATCCTGGAGGATTCGCCGCGCGCTCGCACGCTGCCGGCTCCCGCAGGGTCGGTGACCGTGAACACCACCGGCAGTCCACCCGTTCGGAACGTTTGGTCCAGAATCTGTTCTGCCCGAGCTGATTCCGATGACGGAACATCGTATCCACCGGACGGCAGCCGGGTTGCGGCCGGCGCTGCATAGACACCTGCGACGACGAGGAACAGCATCGCCGCCCCGACCACGGTGCGAGGTAGACGCCATGCCACGTCGGCGAGTCTGCCAAGGATCATGCGCTGTGCCCATTCTGATCAATCACCGGCACGGCAACCTGGACGTCGGCGACCTCGTTGTACACCGACATCCAGATGTGTTGCCGTAACGGTGAATCCCCCCAATGACCTGCCACCGGGGTCCCCTACCCGGTGTGGCCGCTGTCTCGACAGCCATGCGCCGGCGCCCCCATCGGCCGGTCGGACCGACGGCGGCGCCGTTGCCGATGATCATGCCCGAGGGCACCCCCGGCGTCAACCTGTCGGCGAACAACCTCGACGACGCTCGGACCGGTCACCCGGATCCCGACGAGTTGGACGTTCCTGTGCATATTGTTGCCCCACAACGAAGTCGGAGATCCCCGGCTCACGGGGGCCCGTCATCGAATCGCGCCGGATCACACGCGTGAGACCGCGCCCTATCGGACGGTTCGCCCCGGCGGACGCAGCAGTCCTTCCACGATGCGTCGGACCTTGTCCCCCGCCGCTCCGTCTCCGAGGCGCATGGCGGTGTTCGCGGACCGCAGCACCGCGTCGATCTGGAATGCCGCGAGATCCGCATCGAGATCGGCGATTTCACCGTTCTCGACGGCGACGGCGAGCTCGCCGGAGAGCGCGTCGACCCACTCCTGCTGGTTGCGCGCGAGCGCGTCCCGAACCGGGCCGGGCCGGCTGTCGAACTCCGTCAGATTGGCGGCCTGGAAACAGCCGCCGGCGAACAGTGGCCGTTCCGCGTAGACGATCCAGCGTCCGATGAGCTCCCGGATCCGCGCCACCCCTCGGGGTTCGGACAGGGCAGGACGAACGACGAAATCGACGAACATCGACCGGGCATGATCGACGGTGGCGAGCTGCAGCGCCTCCTTGGTACGGAACAGACTCTGGATACCGGCCTTGCTGAGACCGGTGTCGGTGGCGAGGCGTCCGAAGCTCAGCCCCTCGAGACCGTCCAGCGACGCGAGGTCGACCGCCCGGTCCAGGACCGCGCGACGAGTGCGGGCACCCCGAAGAAGCCGCTTGTCGGTGATGTCACCGACAAGCGGACTTGCCGTTCCCGACGACGGGGGTGTCGCGCTCGACATGCGGTGAATTTTACGTCACCCGATTCTCCAGCGATTTCGTGGCGGGTCCAGTCCTGCCCCTAGGTCCGGTCGGCGCCCACCCGGGCCGCGAGCTGTTCGAGGACCAACGTCGCGAGGACGGCCTGCCCGGTGGTGGCGAAGTGAATCTTGTCCTCACTCAGCAGGTTCTCGCGGTCGTTGAGCGGGTGGTCCCACGAATCGGCGAGGACGGCGTCGAACTCGCGGGCGAGTTTCCGGGTGATGTCGTTGAGGCGGGCGACACGCTCGGTCCAGTCCGGGAAGGCCGGGATGACGAATGCGCGACCCAACGTCAGGACGCTGAGCTGGGCGCCGGTCCCCGCCGCCCAGGTGTACATCGTGCGCAGTCCGTCTTCGATCCGATGCCAGTCGGGATTGCGGCGCAGGAGATCGTTCGCACCGCTGTTGACGTGCAGCAGGTCGGGTTCGAAGGCGGCGATCCGCTCGGCCTGCTCCTCCAGCGCCTGCGCCGTGGTGGCACCGATGCGCGCCGTGTTGAGGTATCGGAGGTCGGGTTCGACCATTCGAAGAACCCGTTCGACCCGAGCGGGCCATCCGAGGTTGTCGTAGCCGGGCGTGGGATCGCCTGCGCCCACCGACAGGCTGTCGCCGAACACGGCGTACCGCTTCCACGGTGCACCCTCGAGCATCGCGGCGGCCGTGGCCGGAGGCAGGACGTGCGGATCGGTGTCCTCGGTGAGCGGCTTCGATACTGTCGTCATGCGGATGAGCATACGATCGACCGTATTACTTCGGCAAGATGTGGCGCGCCTCGCCGTCGCTCGGAGGGGCTGCGTGTCGCTCGCCGGCCGATCGCCGACCGCCGGTCCGGGACGGATATGTTCGGGGGCAGCGAGATCCCCCGGACGCGCCCGCCGCAGGCGGCGGGGCGAGGACAATTTCCCCCATGCAAGGGCTCGAAGTCGTCCACAGCGGAATGTTCACCACCGTCCAGGACCGCGGCCGGCCGGGACGCGAGGACCAGGGGCTGGGCGTATCGGGCGCCGCCGACCGAACGGCGCACGACGCTGCGAACCGCCTGGTCGGCAACGACCCGTCTGCGGCGACGCTCGAGATCACCGCCGGCGGTCTGACGGTGCGCAGCATCGGCGCGAACGTCGTTGCGGTGACGGGCGCCCGCGTGCCGGTCACCGTCGACGGCCACCCCGAGGCCGACTACTCGGTGCTCAGGCTGGACGACGGCGCCGTGCTGGCCCTCGGTAATCCGACGAGCGGAGTGCGCTCGTATCTGGCGGTACGCGGCGGAATCGACGTGCCCGAGACCCACGGCAGCCGATCCACCGACACCCTGACCGGGACCGGGCCCGACCGGCTCAGGGACGGCGACCGGATACCGGTCGGCACCCTGACGGGCGAGCTACCCGGCGAGGAACAGATCCCGCCACCGGCCCCGCCCGAGGACCCGGCACTGCTCCGCGTGCATCTGGGCCCGCACCCCGGAGAGTTCAGCGCCGGTTCGGTGCATGCGCTGCTGCACGAGACATGGGCCGTGACCCCGCAGCTGGACCGCATCGGCATCCGCTTGCAGGGACCCGGCAAGCTGCATCTCGCGCGTGGCGGAACCGATCGTCCGGAGCCGACCGCCCCGGGCTCGGTGCAGGTCCCCCCGGACGGCAACCCCATCCTGTTCCTGGTCGACCATCCCGTCGTCGGCGACCACCCGGTGATCGCCGTCGTCCTGCCCGCCGATCTTCCCGTCGCCGCGCAGCTCGGGCCGGGACATCGGGTGCGGTTCGTCGCCACCCTCACGCGATGACTGCGAAACAGCTCAGGACACCGCCACATCTCCCGGAGGCCGGACCACGGGACTCGGCCCGGCGACGACACACTCCTGGACATGGTTGTCCCGCACGGTGATTCGTCGCAGCGTGCCGGCCGGTGTGCGGACGTCGACCGTGCCGGTGAGAACGTGATCGAACGTGAAGTTCCCGGACGGGACCGCCGCACGCGAGGCACGTCGCAGCCGCGCCCGGCGCGAGAGGAAGGTGTCGATCAGGTAGGCCAGCCACTCCGTGTAGAAGTAGAAGCACTCGCCGCCGTTCCACACCAGCGCGGCGCCGTCGGCGGTGGGTACCCACTGGCACCACGACAGCGGTCGCCCCCGGGTGGGCAGCCCGTCGGCCGGGGACCGGTGGGGGCCACTGGCCGGTCCGGCGAACGCGACGAGAAAGTCGATCTCGTGTCGGTTCAGCGGCGGATCGATTCCGATCCGTCCCGTGAATTCGGTTCGTTGTGCCATGTGTCCCCCGTCCGCTGTCGATCAGCTCTACCCGATTCGACGCGGCCGGAAGCGGAACGGTTCCCCGACCCCCGCCGCACGGCCGACGGAACGACACCGGCCGCACGGCCGACGGAACTACAGCATGCGGCGTTGACGCGCGATGTCCGCGAGCACGACACCGGCAGCGACGGACGCATTGAGCGACTCCACGTCACCGGCCATCGGGATCGACAGGATCGAGTCGCACGTCTCGCGGACCAGTCGGGACAGCCCCTTGCCTTCGGAGCCGACGACGATCACCACCGGGTCCGTACCGTCGAAATCGTCGAGGGTGGTATCGCCCCCCGCATCCAGACCGACGACCCGGACCCCACGGGACTGCCAGTCCTTGAGGGTGCGCGTCAGATTGGTCGCCCGGGCGACGGGGAGGCGGGCCGCGGCACCCGCGCTGGTTCGCCATGCCACCGCCGAGACGGCAGCGCTGCGACGCTGCGGGATCAGCACGCCGTGGCCGCCGAACGCTGCGACCGACCGGATCACCGCACCGAGGTTCCGCGGGTCGGTGATGTTGTCGAGAGCCACCAACAGCGGCCGCTCGTGGTTGTCGTGGGCGACGGCCAGCAGGTCGTCCGGATGGGCGTAGCGATACGGCGGAACCTGCAATCCGATGCCCTGGTGCATGCCGTTGGCGGTGAGCCGGTCGAGCTCGCCGCGCGGGACCTCCAGGATCGAGATGCCGGCGTCCCCGGCCCGCTGCACGGCCTCCTTGAGTCGCTCGTCCGCCTCGGCGCCCACGGCGACGTACAGTGCCGTCGCGGGAACGTCCGCGCGGAGGCACTCCACCACCGGGTTGCGGCCCAGCACCATCTCCGGGCCGTCCTCGCCCTTGCGGCCGGCCGTGCTGCGGCCGCGCTTGTCGGCGGTCTTCGCCGCAGCACGGGCGCGCCGCGCGGCGGGATGGTAGGGACGGTCCTCGGCCTTGGGGGTGGCACCGCGGCCCTCGAGGCCGCGGCGGCGCTGCCCACCGGACCCGACGACCTGTCCCTTCTTGGTGCCGCCCTTGCGGACCGCACCTCGTCGCTGAGAATTACCAGCCATCACTGCCCTGCTTTCAGGGACCACTCGGGTCCGTTGGGCGTATCGGTCACCTCGATGCCCGCCGCCGTCAATCGATCGCGCACCTCGTCGGCGAGCGCCCAGTTCTTCGCAGCCCGCGCCGCCTGCCGGCGTTCGAGCTCTGCGGACACCAGCACCTCGAGGGCCTCGAGGGCCGCCGAATCGCTGCCAGCCACCTCGGCCCAGTGCGGGTCGAGCGGGTCCACCCCGAGGATCCCGAGCATGGCGCGTACCTGTCCGGCGATGTGCACCGCGGTGTCCAGGTCGCCGGCGTCGAGCGCCTTGTTGCCCTCGCTGCGCCGACCGTGGATCTCGGCGAGCGCCTTCGGCACGCCGAGATCGTCGTCGAGGGCGGCGGCGAACTCCTCGGTCCACGTTCCCACCGGGATCTCGCCGGCCCGGTCCCGGGTCTTGAGGACGAACGACTCCAGTCCGCGGTACCCCGCCGCCGCCTCGTGCAGAGCCGCGTCGGAGTATTCGAGCATGGACCGGTAATGGGCACTGCCCAGGTAGTAGCGCAGCTCCTGCGGGCGCACCCGGGCGAGGACGTTCGGGATGGACAGCACGTTGCCGAGCGACTTGGACATCTTCTCGCCGCCCATCGTCACCCAGCCGTTGTGCAGCCAGTACCGCGCGAACCCGTCGCCGGCAGCCTTGGCCTGGGCGATCTCGTTCTCGTGGTGCGGGAAGACCAGGTCCATGCCGCCGCAGTGGATGTCGAAGGACTCCCCGAGGTAGTACTCGGCCATCGCGGAGCACTCGAGGTGCCAGCCCGGGCGGCCGCGACCCCAGGGTGTCGGCCACGACGGCTCGTCCGGCTTGGCCGCCTTCCACAGGGTGAAGTCACGTGGGTCCCGCTTGCCGCTCCCCGCGCTCTCCCCCTGGTGGACATCGTCGATCCGGTGCCCCGACAACCGGCCGTACTCGGGGTAGCTGAGCACGTCGAAATACACGTTGCCGTCGGCCGCGTAGGCGTGGCCGGCGTCGATCAGGCGCTGCATCAGCTCGACCATCTGGGTGACGTGGCCCGTCGCGCGCGGCTCCACGGACGGCGGCAGCACTCCGAGCCGATCGTAGGCGTGCGCGAAGGCCCGCTCGTACGTCGTCTTCCACTCCCACCAGGGGCGGCCTGCCTCGGCGGCCTTGCGCAGAATCTTGTCGTCGATGTCTGTGACGTTTCTCACAAAGGCGACATCCAGGCCCTTCGCCATCAGCCAGCGCCGCAGCACGTCGAACGCGACGCCGCTGCGCACGTGGCCGATGTGGGGCTCGCCCTGGACCGTCGCGCCACAGAGGTACACCGAAGCCCGGCCGGGGATCAGCGGAACGAAATCCCGCACGGCCCGCGATTCGGTGTCGAACAAGCGCAAGGTCACGACCGGCAATCCTACCGGTCGTCGTCGCGCGGAAGGACGAGTGCCGTCGCGACGGCGGCGACGCCCTCGCCGCGCCCGGTCAGCCCGAGCCCGTCCGTCGTCGTCGCGGACACCGACACCGGCGCCCCGAGGACCTCGGACAGCACCTGCTGCGCCTCGTCGCGGCGGGGACCGATCTTCGGCCTGTTCCCGATCACCTGGACGGCCGCGTTCCCGATCGTGAAGCCCTGCAGGTCGAGCAGGCGCCGCACCTCGGCGAGCATCGACACCCCGCTCGCGCCGTGCATCTCCGGGCGGCCGGTACCGAAGACCGAACCGAGGTCGCCGAGACCGGCCGCGGAGAGCAGGGCGTCGCACAGCGCGTGCGCCGCGACGTCCCCGTCCGAATGCCCTGCGCACCCGTCGGCATCCTCGAACAGCAACCCGGCCAGCCGGCACGGCCGTCCGGGTTCGATCGGATGGACATCGGTACCGATCCCGACGCGCACTCAGCTCTCCTGTCCGACGGGGGTCCCGGCCGCGAGCACGGCGCGGGCCAGGACCAGATCGAGCGGTGTGGTGATCTTGAAGGCGAGCGGTTCGCCCGGAACGGTGTACACGCTCTCGCCGAGACGCTCGACGAGGCCCGCGTCGTCCGTGGCGTCGCCGGCGCCGGCGTTGGCTCGGCGCAACAGGTCGGCGGCGAATCCCTGCGGCGTCTGCACCGCGCGGAGAGCGGACCGGTCGGGGGTGCCGGTGACCCGGCCCGCGCCGTCGACGCTCTTGACGGTGTCTGCGACCGGCAGCACCGGGATCACCGCGCGACGACCGCCGCGCAGTTCCGCCACGATCCGGGCGAACAGCTCCGGTGGGGTCAGGGCGCGTGCGGCGTCGTGCACCAGGACGTGGGCGGCGTCCTCCGCGGCCGCCAGTCCGGCGCGCACCGAATCGGTGCGTTCCGCGCCGCCCGCCACCACTTGCACCTGCGGCGGCGCCGTGGCTGCGACGGATGTCACCAGGTCCGGCGGCACCACCACGACGACCCGGTCGACCACCGCCGAGGTCAGCATGGCCTCGACGGCCCGGTCCAGCATCGTGCGCCCGTCGAGTTCGACGAACGCCTTGGGCAGGGATTCGCCCAGGCGGACACCACGGCCGGCCGCCGGAATGATTCCGACGACCGGCCCGTTGCGATCGTTCATCTGCAGTTCTGCGGTGCGCGTGGCCGCTCAGGAGGCGGCGGCGAGCACCTCGTCGAGCAGGCTGTCGGCCTTGACGTCGTCCGTGCCTTCCGCGAGCGCGAGCTCGCCGACGAGGATCTGCCGGGCCTTGGCCAGCATTCGCTTCTCACCTGCGGACAAGCCGCGGTCCTGCTCCCGCCGCCACAGGTCGCGCACGACCTCGGCGACCTTGTTCACGTCTCCGGAGGCCAACTTCTCGAGGTTGGCCTTGTACCGCCGCGACCAGTTGGTCGGCTCTTCGGTGTGCGGTGCGCGCAGCACCTGGAAAACCTTGTCGAGGCCTTCTTGCCCGACCACGTCGCGAACACCGACGTATTCCGCATTATCCGCAGGTACCCGAACCGTCAGGTCGCCCTGGGCGACTTTCAGAACGAGATATTCCTTCTGCTCACCCTTGATGGTGCGAGTTTCGATAGCTTCGATCAGCGCCGCACCGTGATGGGGGTATACGACGGTATCTCCGACCTTGAAAATCATGTGTCCCGTGCCCCTTTCGATTCTTCGAGTTTAACACGTGCTCACATCCGGCTCCCATCAACGGCGCAGGTCAGGGGCACAGAGGCGCGCGCGTAGGACTTGACAGCCAACCGGTTCCGTGTATCCCGTGATATTCGACACGTCGCCCGGGGCGGCCCCCGGCGGCCCCGCCGAGTCGGTCCGGGCAGGACGAAAGCCACGACTTCCGCCCCCGGCGCAGACTCGGCGCTCTTCGACTACTACTCTGCCTAGTGGATTGCGAGCCTTACTCGAGTGGAGGACAACCCGTGACTGCTCTCAAAGCGCCGACTCGCCGAGTCGCGACCGCTCTCGCCCTGGCCGCGGGTGCGGCGCTCACGCTGTCCGCCTGCGGCGCCGGCCAGATCAGCCAGACCGCCACCCAGGTGGCAGCGGTCAACGGCAACAGCGCCGAACTCGGGGACATCGCGCTGCGCAACGTGCACGTGATCTACCCGGACTCCGAGGAGTACAGCCTCGAACCCGGAGGCAAGGCCGCACTCGGCTTCACCGTGGTGAACCTGAGCGAGACCACTCCCGACGAGCTGACGCGTATCACCACCGACTTCGCGTCGTCGACCACCGGCGTGTCCGGTCTGCGCATCGAGCCGCAGGCGTCGATCTCGGCCGGCCTGACCGGCGAGACCCTCGCCGAGGACGCGACCGCCGAGGCCGCAACCGACGAGTCCCCGCGTCCCGCCGAGGCCGCGGAGTCCTCCGATACCCCGTCCGTCGCCCAGGTCGAGCTCACCGGCCTGAAGGAGGGCGTGCGCCCGGGCCTGACCATTCCGGTCACGTTCACCTTCGCCGAGGCCGGCGACGTCACCATGCAGGTCCCGGTCGACGCAGGCACGGACGTCGAGCGCAACGTTTCCGAGAAGTCGCCGGTCGAGGGCGACGGCCACTGACCGGCACCCCGACGCATCCCGGGGCCCGGACCGAGCACTCCGCTCGGTCCGGGCCCCGTTCTCGTGTCGGCCCCCGGTCCTAGGCTGACGCGGTGGCAAAGACGAAGTCGATCTACCGGTGCACCGACTGCGGGCACACCGTCGCGAAGTGGGTGGGCCGCTGCCCCGACTGCGGGACGTGGGGTTCGATGGACGAGGCACCGGCGTTGCCCGCCGCGGTGGCGGCGCGGCCCGGCACCTCGCTCGCCCGCGCCGGGGCCGCCGCACTGCTCCCGACCACCCCCGCCACACCGCTGACCCTCGTCGACAGCAGGACCACCCACGCGAAGCCCACCGGCATCGAGGAACTCGACCGAGTGCTCGGTGGGGGCGTCGTTCCCGGCTCGGTGGTACTGCTCGCCGGGGAACCCGGCGTCGGTAAGTCCACACTTCTGCTCGAGGTGGTCCATCGCTGGGCGCAGCGCGGCAGCGACGACCGGGCCCTCTACGTCACCGGGGAGGAATCCGCGGGCCAGGTGCGCCTGCGCGCCGACCGCACCGGTTCGGTGCACGAACGCGTCTTCCTCGCCGCCGAGTCGGACCTGGCGACCGTCTTCGGTCACATCGAGCAGGTGAAACCGACCCTCCTCGTCGTCGACTCCGTGCAGACGATGCTCGCCGCCGACGTCGACGGCGTGTCCGGCGGCGTCACCCAGGTCCGGGCGGTGACCAGCGCGCTGACCTCGCTCGCGAAAGCCAGCGGTGTCCCGGTGCTGCTCATCGGGCACGTCACCAAGGATGGTGCGGTGGCGGGGCCGCGCTCGCTCGAGCACCTGGTCGACGTGGTTCTGCACTTCGAGGGCGACAAGCACTCCACCCTGCGCATGGTGCGGGGTGTGAAGAACCGCTTCGGCGCCGCCGACGAGGTGGGCTGTTTCGAACTGACCGAGGGCGGCATCGTGGGCGTCAGCGATCCGTCGGGACTGTTCCTGCACCACCGGACCGAGGAGGTGGCGGGGACCGCCGTGACCGTCACCATGGACGGTAAACGGCCCCTGCTCGGCGAACTGCAGGCCCTGGTCGTGCCGACGCAGAACCCTGCACCCCGGCGTGCCGTCAGCGGTCTGGATGCGGCACGGGTCGCGATGGTACTGGCCGTCCTCGAGCGGCGATGCCGGCTGCCGCTGGGCAAGTGCGACGTCTACGCCTCGACCGTCGGCGGCATGCGCATCACCGATCCGGCGGCGGACCTGGCGCTGGCCTTGGCGGTCGCGTCGGCTGCGCGCGAGCGCCCCCTGCCGCCGGGCACGGTGCTGCTCGGCGAGGTCGGCCTCGCCGGCGAGGTCCGCCGGGTCACCGGAGCCGGCCGCCGCATCGCAGAGGCGAGCCGGCTCGGTTTCGGCCGCGCGATCGTGCCGCACGAACTCGCGCAGCCGGGGCGGCGGACGTCGCGGCCCCCGGGCTCCGACGGCGGTCCGATCGAGGTCGGCAACGTCGGTCAGGCCCTGGCCGCGCTGGGACTGTAGTCCTGTCGGAGCCGGATGCGAACATGTGTTCGTGTCCGGTCTCGCGACCATCCTGCATGCCGACCTCGACTCGTTCTACGCCTCGGTCGAACAACGCGACGACCCGCGCCTGCGCGGCCGTCCCGTGATCGTGGGCGGGGGCGGCGTCGTTCTCGCCGCCAGCTACGAGGCGAAAGCCTTCGGCGTCGCGACGGCGATGTCCGGGCGCGGCGCCCGCGCCCTGTGCCCGGCGGCGATCGTCGTTCCTCCCCGCATGCACGCGTACACGCGGGCCAGCCGCGCCGTGTTCGCGGTGTTCGAGCAGACCACGCCACTCGTCGAGGCGCTCTCCATCGACGAAGCCTTCCTCGACGTCGCCGGCCTGTGGCGGATCGACGGCACCCCGGGGGACATCGCCGCCCGGCTGCGGCGCGACGTCGCCGAACAGGTCGGGTTGCCGATCACGGTGGGGGTGGCCCGGACCAAGTTCCTCGCCAAGGTCGCGAGCGGCGTCGCGAAGCCGGACGGGCTGCTGGTGGTGCCACCCGACCGGGAACTCGAGTTCCTGCGTCCGTTACCGGTCGAACGGCTGTGGGGCGTCGGCAGGGTGACCGCCGCGACGCTGCACGCGCACGGCCTCCACCGCGTGGCCGACCTCGCGCGGGAGAGCGAGGTCGAACTCGTCGCGCTGCTCGGCAGGTCGGTGGGACGCCATCTGCATGCGCTGGCGCACGGACACGATCCGCGGCCCGTCCGGCCCCACCGTCGGCGCCGGTCCGTGGGGGCGCAGCACGCCCTCGGCCGGCCCCGCAGCGCCGCCGGACACGATCCCGGGTTGGTCGACGCGACCCTGCGGATGCTGGTGGAACGGGTCACCGGCCGCATGCGTGCGGCCGGGCGTGCCGGCCGCACCGTGGTGCTGCGCCTGCGCTTCGCCGACTACTCCCGGGCGACGCGATCGCACACGCTGCGCGCACCCACGGCCCGCACGGACGTCGTCCTCGGCGCCGCGCGGGAACTGCTCGGCCTCGCGCAGCCACTGGTCTCGGACCGGGGGCTGACCCTGATCGGGGTGGCCGTGTCGAATCTCGACTCCGCGGGCACCGAACAGCTCGAGCTGCCGTTCGACGAACCGGCCCGCGACGGCGCGGCAGCCGGTCACCCGGCCCTCGACCGTCACGCACTGGACGCCGTGCTCGACGATGTGCACGGCCGGTTCGGCACGCGCGCGCTCACCTCGGCCTCGGTGCTCGGCCGGCGGCCGCACCCGGCCGTGCCCCTCCTCCCGGAGTGACCCGGTGTCAGACGGACCGGTGTCAGACGGACTCGGTGTCGGACGGACCCGGTGTCAGACGGACGAGGTGCCGTGCGGCGACACGGGGACCCCGTCGACGAAGTCCTTCGCCCTGTCGAAGTGCTGCGCACCGACGGTGAGGAACAGCCCGCGCGACGTCGCGACGACGACATCCGGATCGGCGAACGGTCCCTCGACGATGCGGGCCTCCGCGCTGGTGTAGACCTTGCGGCGCACGGTGCCGTCGATCCGCGCGCGCAGTTCCAGCACCGACCCGAGCGGGATGGGCGCGGCGAAGTCGATCTGCAGGTGGCCGGTGACGACGGGCCGGCGCAGCACCATGCACGCCATGCCCTGCGCCTCGTCGAACGCCGTCGTCAGGATCCCGCCGTGGATGAAACCGGGACCGCCCTGGTAGCGGTTCGCGACGTCGAGCATGCCGGTGACCTCGAGGCCCTCCCCGAAGGTGAACTGCATCGCCATTCCCGCGGGCTGGTCGTCCCCGCAGCCGAAGCACTTGCTCCAATGAGACGGAATCGGTGCGCCCGCCCCGGGATGGTCGTCGGGAAGCTCGGGAAGGGCGAGGTCGTCGGGCAGGGTCCAGGTACCGCTCATGGGGAAGTAATCTAGTCGGCGGTTCGGTCGGCTCCACCGGGCGGACCGACACGAAGTGACGTTCGCCGCACCGGCCGGACACGGGAAGGAACCATCGATGACCGATGTGGCACCGTCCGTGACGCTGCGCGAGACCATCGCCCGGCTGGCACCCGGCACCGCCCTGCGCGACGGTCTCGAGCGCATCCTGCGCGGCCGCACCGGAGGCCTCATCGTTCTCGGTTTCGACGACGAGGTGGCGGCGCTGTGCGACGGCGGCTTCGAGCTGGACGTGGAGTTCGCTCCCACCCGGCTGCGTGAGCTGTCGAAGATGGACGGCGCGGTCGTGGTGTCCACCGACGGCAGCCGGATCGTGCGGGCCAACGTGCAGCTGGTACCCGATCACCGGATCCCGACCGTCGAATCGGGAACGCGGCACCGCGCCGCGGAGCGCACCGCGATCCAGACCGGCTACCCGGTGGTGTCGGTGAGCCAGTCGATGAGCATCGTGACCGTCTACGTCGACAGTCAGCGGCACGTGATCAACGATTCGGCGACCATTCTCTCGCGCGCCAACCAGGCCGTCGCGACGCTCGAGCGCTACAAGTCGCGGCTGGACGAGGTCACCCGGCAGCTGTCGGTGGTGGAGATCGAGGACTTCGTGACGCTGCGCGATGCGCTCACCGTCGCGCAGCGGCTCGAGATGGTGCGGCGCGTCTCGGTGGAGATCGAACAGGAGGTGCTCCAACTGGGCACCGACGGCCGCCAGCTGGCGCTGCAGCTCGAGGAGCTGGTGGGCGACAACGACCTGGCCCGCCAGCTGATCGTGCGGGACTATCTGGCCGGTTCGGAGGCCCCGCAACTCGTCGCGGTCGAGCAGACCCTGGCCGCGCTGGATCGGCTCACCGACGTCGACCTGCTGGATCTGACGACGTTGGCGCGCGTGTTCGGGTATCCGGGCACGATCGAGGCCCTGGACACCGCGACGAGTCCGCGTGGCTATCGCGTGCTGCATCGCGTGCCGCGGCTGCAGTCCTCGCAGATCCATCGGCTGGTGAGCTCGTTCGGGAGCTTGCAGGGCCTGCTCGCGGCAACGGCGGCGGACCTGCAGTCCGTGGAGGGGATCGGCGGGCTGTGGGCGCGCTCCATCCGCGAAGGCCTGTCGCGTCTGGCGGAGTCGTCGATCAACGGCCCGTACGACTGATCCGCGGCTCGCAGCGGCGCCGGTCGGGCGACGGATCAGGCGATGTTGAACGGCTCGGGGGTGCTGCGCAGGCCGCCGAGCTGGCCGACCACCGTGTACGCGCCGGCCGGAACCCGCTCCCGTGGCGCCTGGCATCCGGGCTCGGAGGTCGTTCCGGACCACTTCACCGCGAAGGCGGCCTGGTCGCCCGGAGCCAGCTTGCGCACATCGGCGGTCGACTCGGGGAAGCAGTCGGTGTTCGACCACAAGCGCCGGCTGCCGTCGAGCGAGTACACCAGCACCTGCTGCAGACCCGCGCCGAGATCACGCTCGCACGCGGTCGTGCCGATGTTCGTGATGACGATCGTGAACTCGGGTTCCTCACCCACCTGGTAGTTGGGCCGGTCCGCGGTCACCCGCACGGCGAGCGCCTGGTCCGGGCACTGCCCGGCGGCGACGGCGGATGCGCTCGCCGCCGCGGAACTCGAGGACGCGGCGGATCCCGACGGCGTGCTCGACTGGGACGACCCCGACTGGGACGACCCCGACTGGGACGACCCCGACTGGGTGCCGCCGGAGGACCCGCCGGGCCCGGCCGCGGCGACACCGTCGGCCGTATCCTCGTCCGTCTCCTCCCCCGTGCTGCTGGTCGGGGTGCGGGTGGTGCTGGTCTCGGACGTCAGGACGCCGGCGGCCGCCGGATCCGGCTCCGGGTCGTCGCCCCCGCCGGTCAGGGACAGGACGAGCCACACGACGAGCGCGAGCACGACCACGCCGACACCCACGGCGAGCGCGCGTCGACGCCAGTAGATCTCGGGGGGCAGCGGCCCGTTCGGTTCAAGCACGTCTCCCACGGTATGTGCCACCGGCGAGGGGCCGCCGCACCGAAGTCGGCGTGTCGCGTCAGTCGACCGTCACACCGATGTCGCCGACGTGTCCCTGCAGCTGGACGTGTCCGTCGGAGAGCTTGTAGGTCACGCCCGCGATGGCGCACTGCCCGTTGGCGATGCGCTCGGCGATGATCTGGGACCGCTGACCGATCAGCTTCGCGGTCTCCACCACATGCCGGCCCTCGAGCTCGTCGACGGTGGACAGCCCGTCGTTGCGACCCATGAGGATCGACGGTGCGACCCGCTCGACGATGTCCCGGATGAACCCCGGAGGAATCCGACCCTCGTCGAGGGCGTCCAGGGTCGCCTTGACCGCGCCGCAGCTGTCGTGTCCGAGCACGATGATCAGCGGCACGTTCAGCACACCCACGGCGTACTCGATCGAACCGAGGACGGCGCTGTCGATCACGTGCCCCGCGGTGCGCACGACGAACATGTCACCGAGGCCCTGGTCGAAGATGATCTCGGCGGCCACCCGGGAGTCACCGCATCCGAAGAGCACGGCGATGGGGTGCTGTCCGTTGACCAGTTCGGCGCGACGGTCGATGCCCTGGCTGGGATGCAGCGGGGTACCACTGACGAAGCGCTGGTTACCCTCGGTCAGGGCCTTCCAGGCGGAGATGGGGTTGGAGTTCGGCATACGGACATTATCCACCCTGGCCTGTGACGCGCCCCGCACGGCCGGGTTACCGCGAGGTCACATCGGTCCGACATTCCGACAGGAGGACGTGAGAGATGCCGGTCGACGCGACCGCCCTGCTGCGGTGGTACGCCGCCGAGGCGAGGGATCTGCCGTGGCGCGAAGACGGGGTGACCGGCTGGCAGATCCTGATGAGTGAGGTGATGCTGCAGCAGACCCCGGTGGTCCGGGTGGCCCCGATCTGGCTGGAGTGGGTGCAGCGCTGGCCGGTGCCGTCGGCGATGGCCGCGTCGAGCCGGGCCGACGTGCTGCGCGCGTGGGGCAAGCTCGGATATCCGCGACGGGCCCTGCGGCTGCACGAGTGCGCCGCCGTCCTGGCCGCCGAGCACGGCGACGAGGTGCCGGCGGACGTGGACGTGCTGCTGACCCTGCCCGGCATCGGCGCCTACACGGCGCGTGCCGTCGCCTGTTTCGCGTACGGCCGGCGGGTCCCGGTGGTGGACACGAACGTCCGCCGGGTCGTCGCACGCGCGGTGCACGGCGCGGCCGAGCCCGGCAATCCCTCGACGACGCGGGACCTGGCCGACGTCGAGGCGCTGCTGCCGCGCACCCGCGAGCGGGCGGCGACGTTCTCCGCAGCCCTGATGGAACTCGGCGCGACGATCTGCACGGCCCGCTCACCCGACTGCGCCCGGTGTCCGCTCCCGCGGTGCGAGTGGGTGGAGGCCGGCCGGCCCGCCCACGACGGCCCGCAGCGACGGGTGCAGAAGTTCACGGGCACCGACCGTCAGGTGCGGGGCAAGCTCATGGCGGTGTTGCGCGAGAGCGACGTCCCCGTCGAGCGGCCGGTGCTGGACCGGGTGTGGCTCGCGGATCCGGGGCAGCGCGACCGGGCGCTGCACTCGCTGCTAGTGGACGGCCTGGTCGAGCAGACCGACGACGGGCGTTTCGCGCTCGCCGGCGAAGGCTGAGCCGCGCTCACTCGTCGAGCGTGTCGAGGAATCGCTCGACCTCGGCGCGGTACTCGCCGGGGCGCTCGTCGTGCACCAGGTGCCCCGCGCCCGGGACCCGGACGTACCGGGACCGGGGGTGCTCGGCGGCCATCCGCCGCATCTGCCCTTCGGGCGTGATGGTGAACTCGCCCTCGACGAGCAGGGCCGGCACCGAGATCGACCGCCACTGGTCCCAGAAGTGCCGGGAGCCCCACTCCTCGGAGATGTCCCTGAAGGTGCCCACCTCCCCGTGCAGGTACCAGCCGTCGGCGCGATGCTCGAAGGAATCGAGGAAGTACCGCCCGGCGACGTCGCCGAAGTAGCCGACGACCGCGTCCTCGTCCGGAAACGGCTGCGGCCACTGCGCGATCATCGCGGCCCAGTCCGCGGCGGTGCGGCCACGGAAGTCGGGGGCCATGTCCTCGACGACGAGGCCGGCCACCCGGTCGGGGTGCGCGGCGGCGAAGCACCACCCGTGCAGCGCGCCCATCGAGTGCCCGATCACCACCAGGGGTTCACCGATGTCGTCCACGTGCGCGGCGAGGTCGGCGACGAACGCCTCGGTGGTGAGCCGGTCCGGGGCGGGACGCCCGTGGCCGGCGGCATCGAAGGTGTGGACGCGACCGTGGCTGCGCAGCCACGGCACGTGCCGTCGCCAGGTGCGGGAGCTGCCCATCAGGCCGTGCAGCAGCAGGATCGGCCGCCCGGAACCACCTTCGTCGTGCAACACAACCGCCAAGGTAGCGGAGTACGCTCGCCGCCATGGCAGTGGTGAAGATCAACGCAATCGAGGTCCCCGAGGGCGCCGGCCCGGAACTGGAGACGCGCTTCGCGCATCGGGCGCACACCGTGGAGAACTCCCCCGGATTCCTCGGATTCCAGCTCCTGCGTCCGGTGCAGGGCGAGTCGCGCTACTTCGTGGTGACCCAGTGGGAGTCGGAGGAGGCGTTCGCGGCCTGGCGGGACGGCCCGGCCCGGCAGGCGCACGCCGGTGAGGCGAAGCGACCGGTCGCATCGGGTGCGTCGTTGCTCGAGTTCGAGGTCGTACTCGACGTCAAAGCCACCGGCGAGGACGCCGCCCGGGACTGAGCGTGCCGACGTGAACGCACAGCGCTCGTTCAACTACCCGCACGTCGGCGCGACCCGCGGCGAGACGCCGGCGGGGTTCCGGCACGCGCACCTGACCTCCCGCCTCGGCTCGGGCGACGTCGCGTTCCGCACCGCCATCCGGGCGCTCGAAAGCTGGAACATGCAGCGGCATGCGGGTTTTCGCGTCGATTCACACACCCCCGCCCCGCGGACGGGACTGGAGGTACGGCTGGATCCCCCTTTCGGTCCGGTGCGCTGGGGGGCGTGGTGCCGGGTGGTCTACGTCGTCGACGAGCCGAACCGTCGCGGCTTCGCCTACGGCACGCTCGAGGGACACCCCATCAGCGGGGAAGAGGCGTTCGTGGTCGAGCGACGACCCGACGGCGTGGTGTTCGGGCACATCACTGCCGTCTCCCGGCCCGGTCGCTGGTTCACCCGCCTCGGTGCACCGGTCCTGCCGCTCGCTCAGCGGTGGATGATGGGCCGTTACCTCGACGCGCTCACCGGCGGCTGAAACAGCGCGAGTGCGCACCTCCCGGCGGTCGTCGCCGCGGGACGTGCGCACTCGCCGGGTCGTTCAGGATTCGAGCGCTGCGTCGAGCGTGATGTCCACCCCGGTCAGGGCCTTGCTGACCGGGCACCCCTCCTTGGCTCCCTGCGCCGCCTTCGCGAACCCGTCGGCGTCGAGACCGTCGACCTCGCCGCGGACCGTCAGCTTGATGCCGGTGAGCCGGAATCCGCCGTTCGGGTCCGGGCCGAGCGAGACGTCGGCCGTGACGTCGAGGCTCTGCGGTGTGCCGCCGGCCTCGGCGATGAGCGCCGAGAGCTGCATCGCGTAGCACGACGAGTGCGCCGCGGCGATGAGTTCCTCCGGGCTGGTGGTGCCGTCGGCGTCGTCCGCCGCCCGCTTGGGGAACGAGACATCGAACGTGGCGCGGCCGGAGCTGGTGAGTTCGACCTGGCCTGCGCCGTCCTGCAGGCCACCGTTCCAGGCTGTGCGAGAGGTACGTGTGGGCATCGATCGGTCCCTTTCGTCGTAGCGTGTCCTCTCCGCCGAACCTACGCCACGTGGCGCGGCGCGGCGCTGCTTCCGCACGGCGGCGAGCCGCCCGGGCAACGGCGGCGAGCCGCCCCTGCAACGGCGGCGAGCCGCCCCTGCAACGGCGGCGAGCGCCCCGACAACAGCGGCGAGGCGCCCCGGCACGCGCCGCACGAACCACAATCTGCACGACGCCGGGCCGCGCCCACTAGGTTCGCGGGTGTGTTCACCCGGCCGACGCTGCGCCGCGAATCGCGACTGTTCGTCGTCGGTTCCGCCCTGTTCGGGGCCGGTGCCGGCGGCGTGCTCGTCCTCCCCGCCGCCACCTCCAATCTGCTCTACTTCGTGGGCTCGTGGTTCTTCACCGCGGCGGCGACGGTGCAACTGCTGCTGACGCACCGCCCGCCGACGGTGACCCGCGTGGACCGGTACGACTGGTGGTCGGCCGCGGTGCAGTGGGTCGGCACCCTCGCATTCAACGTGAGCACGGGATTCGCGCTCGTCGCCGGTCTGACGGCGACCGAGGAGCGGAATCTCGTGTGGCGCCCCGACGCTGTCGGCTCGGTGTGCTTCCTCGTCAGCAGTGCCCTGGGGTGGTGGCCACCACCGACACCGATGCGCTGTGGGATCCGCACGCCCGCAACTGGCGCAGCACCTGGCTGAACATGCTCGGTTCGCTCGCCTTCGGTGCCGCGGCCGTCGGCGCCCACGTCGACCCGGCGGGCGCAACGTTCGCGCCGAGGCTCGCCGACGTCGGCACGTTCGTCGGGGCGCTGTGCTTCCTCGTCGCGGCGCTGTCGATGCGTCCGGCCGACCCGCCGGGCCCGCATCGAACCTGACGTCCCGGGTCTCGGCAGGAGACCGGCGCGGGTGGTCCAATGGAAACGTGGCCACGGGTGGCGACCGGGTGCGGGTCGAGGTGCTCGGCCCGATCCGCGTGCTGGACGGGGATCGTCGGGACATCACTCCCGACGGGCTGCTGCAGCGGCGCCTGCTGGCCCTGCTGGTGCTTCGGCGGGGCCGGGTGGTGCCCGCGCACTCCGCCGTCGACGCCCTGTGGCCGTCCAGGCTGCCGGCGGATCCGGCCGCCGCCCTGCAGAACCACATGTTCCGGCTGCGTCGTGGCCTGCCCCACGGCCTGATCGAGTCCGTCGGTGAGGGCTATCGGCTCGATCCGGCCCGCGTGGAGGTCGACGCCGACCGCCTCGTCGCGGTCTCGACGGGGGGAACGACCGATGCAGCCGAGATCGAGGCCGTGCTCGCGCGCTGGCAGGGTCCCGCCTACCCGGAGCTCGACGACGTGGACGAGGCCCGCGTGGAGGCGACGCGGCTGGAGGAACTGCGGTTCCGGGCCCGCGAGGTGCGGGCCGAGGCGCGGCTCGCGCGGGGCGACACCGACGGCCTCGTTGCCGAACTGGCCGCACTGGCCGACGCGCAGCCGTCGAGGGAACGACCGCGTGGGCTTCTGATGACGGCGCTCGCGGCAACGGGACGCCGGGCCGAGGCGCTGCGCGTCTACGACGATTTCCGGCGGCTGATCGGCGACGAGCTGGGCATCGAGCCGTCGCCGGCACTGGCGGCCCACCACACGGAACTGCTCGCCGGTGCCACCGATCGGGTGTGGGCTCCGGTGGGCAGGCTGCCGGTTCCGGCGACGTCACTCGTCGGCCGGGACGCCCTCGCTGCGGAGGTGACCGGGCTGACGGAGTCGGGGCGACTGGTGACCCTGGTCGGCCCGGGTGGGGTGGGCAAGACCCGGCTGCTCCTCGAAACCGGGCACCGGCTCCGCGCCGCCCGCCCGGACCGTCCGGTGGTGCTGTGCGAGCTGGCCACCGCCGAGCCGGACTCCGCGGTCGATGTGGTCGCCGCCGCCCTGCGGATCGACGCCCGGCCCGGCACCGCACTCGCCGAGCGGGTGGCCGACGTGCTGGGCGAGACCGAGATCGTGCTGTTGCTCGACAACTGCGAGCACGTGCTCGAGCCGATCGCCGCCTTCGTCGAACGCCTGCTCGGCACATGTGCGCACGTGCGGGTCGTGGCGACGAGCCGGGAACGGCTCCGCGTCGTGGGCGAGCACGTCCGCAGGGTGCCGCCGCTGTCGTACGACGGCGAGGACGCCCCGGCCGTGCGGCTGTTCGAGGAGCGGGCGCGAGCCGTCGTCCCCGGCTTCGAGCCGGACGGGAGGGAACGTGCCTGCATCGCCGAGATCGTGCGACGCCTGGACGGGTTGCCGCTGGCGATCGAGCTGGCGGCGGCGTGCCTACACACCCACGAGGTCGCGGAGGTCGCGGCGGGCCTGGACCACCGCTTCGAGCTGCTGGCGTCGGGGTACCGCACGACCCCACGGCACGCGTCGCTGGCCGCGGCCGTGTCGTGGTCGTTCGGGCTGCTCCCGGAGGATCTGCGGCGGACCTTCGCGGACCTGTCGGTGTTCGCGGGCTCGTTCGACGCGGCCGACGCCGCGGCGGTCTGCGGCACGGATCCCGGGACGACCGTCGCGGCGTTGACGCACCTCGTGGAGCGTTCGCTGGTGATGCGGATGCCCGGTCGCCGGTACATGCTGCTCGAGACGTTGCGGGCGTTCGGCGCCGAACAGCTCGTCCGTGCGGGCCGAGCCGACACGGTCGCGGAGCGGCACGCCCGGCACCTCGTCGACTGGGTCGACCGTGCGGATTCCCGACTGCTGCAGCCGGGTGAGCCGGTCCTGTCGCAGATCGACGCCGCCGTACCGGAGTTGCGCAGTGCGCTCGGCTGGATGCTCGACCACGACGAGATCGCCCCGGCGGGCCGACTCGTCAACGCCCTGCTGGACTACGGAATCTTCCGGTTGCGACCGGACGTACTGAACTGGGCACGGATGGTGATCGCCGCCGACGCGGAGGGACGGAGCCCGTTCGCCGCGCGCGTGCAGGTGGTGGCCGCCTACGCGGCGTGGATGTCCGGCGACGTGACCGAGACCGGCCGGCTCAGTGTCGCTGCGCTGCGTGCGGTGGAGCGGGTGAAGACCGAGCCGGCGGCCGAAGCACTGACCGTCCGCGGGAGCTACGAGTTGTTCGAAGGTCACCTGGACGCGGCCGCCGCCTGGTACCGGCGGGCCGCCGCGGCAGCCGTGCACGACCCGGCGCAGCGCCTCATGGCACGTGCCAGCGAGCTGCTGCCGCTGGGCTATGCGGGCGCACCGGCCGCCGTCGGGCTGGCCGCGGCACTCCTCACCGAGATCGGCGATGCACGCACACCGCACGCGGCGTACGTCTGGCACTGCGCCGGGGAGGCGGACCTGGCGGTCGACGTCGAACGGGCCCGCGCCCGCTTCGCACGGGCACTGGAGATCGCGGAGCAGACGAACGCCTCGTTCGTCACCGGCCTCGCCGGTGCGTCGAAGGCGTCCATCGACGCCCGGATCGGTGACCCCGTGGCGGCCGCCGCCGAGTACCGGCGGCTGATCCCGCACTGGCGGCGGGCCGGGATGTGGTCGACGCAGTGGACGATGCTGCGCTCGATCGCCGGACTTCTCGAACGCCTGGGCCGCTACCGGGACGCCGCGGTGCTCGAGGGGGCCGTGCGTACGACAGCGGCCGGTCACCGCATCTTCGGTGCCGACGAGGTGGCTCTGGACGATCTCGGCGTGCGGTTGCGCACCGAGCTCGGCGACGACGAGTACGAGGCGGCGCGGCGGCGCGGGGCGCTGCTCGACGGCGAGGCCGCCGCCGAGCATGCGCTCCGCGCCCTGTGACCGCGGGGGACCCGGGACCTCACCATCGGGGCTGTTCGCCGAGGATGCCGAGCAACGACTTGCCGACGAGTTCGTGGGTGAGCGCGTCGTTCCCGGGGTGGAATCCCCCGCACCGCACGTCGCGGTAGAGGCGTTCGAGCTCGTTCCCGGTGAACATGCCGGCGCCGCCGGCCACGTCGAGGGCGATGTCGACGACCCGTTTGGCCGCCTCCACCGCTCGCCACTTCATCGCGTACACCTTGGGAACCCATTCGTCGCCGTGGTCCGCGCCCGCCACCCGGTCCGCGACGAACCGGTCGAGCGTCGCCGAGGCGGCGTCCAGCTCGAGATACATCTGTGCAACCTGATGCTGCACGAACGGGTTGTAGGCGTATGCGCCCCGCTCGATCGCCACCGAGGTCTTGCGGCGGGCGCTGCGGACAGCGAGTTCGAGGGCGCGGTCGGCGATCCCCAGATACACCGCCGCCATGAGCGCAAGCGGCCACATCGTCATCGCCACGAGAAACGGATCGCTGCCGTCGCCCGCGGGAACCACCCGCCCGATGCGGTCGTCGGGCACGAAGACGTCGTCGAGGACCGTGTCGTGGCTCTGCGTCGGCCGCATGCCGAGGGTGTCCCACGTCGGCACGACGTTCACCCCCGCGCTGCCTCGCTCGACGAACGCGTGCACGATGTGCGGCCCGCCGGCCGCGTCCGCGTCGACGGCATGCGCGCCGAGCCACCGCCACGCGGGACCGTTGGAGCCGAACTGTTTGCGGCCGGTCAGGCGGTAGCCGCCCGCCACGCGCTGCGCCCGGCACGTCGACAGGAGCACCGGGATGTCGTTGCCCGTCTCGGCGTGGCCGGCAGCGAACACGTCGCCGGCCACCGCGGCCTCCGAAATCCAGCGGAGCGACGTGTCGCCCGTGCGTTCCAGTTCGGTCGCGATCCCGATCCAGTACGAGTGCATCGTCATCGCGAGCGCAGTGGCCGGGGCATAGCGCGCGAGGCGCCGCTGACTCGCGGCCAGCCGGGCCAGATCGAGACCCCATCCCCCGTAGCGGACGGGTACGGCGGCGGCGAGGTAGCCGGCCGCTCGCAGTTCCGCGAGGTCCTCGTCGAAGTAGGAGTTGGACCGGTCGAGTTCGCCGGCACGGGAGCGGAACCGCTCCAGCATCTCTGTCGGCAGCTCGGCCGCCCCGTTGCGGGTCGAGTTCATGGTGAGTGTGGTGTCCATGACCACGACGATGCGCCGGTCCGCTCCCGCCGCGCTCCCACCGGATCACACCGCCGTGAGAGCACGTGGGGGCGCCGTGGGAGTCCTCTCCCGCACCGTGACAAGCATGAACGCGACGACCTCCCGGCTCGGGACGATCCTGTCGATCTGGGCCCACCCCGACGACGAGACCTATCTCGCGGCGGGGATCATGGCCGCCGCCCGCGACGCCGGCCGGCGCGTCGTGTGCGCATCGGCCAGCGCCGGCGAGCACGGAACCGCAGATCCTCGCTCGTGGCCGCCGGAACGCCTGGGCCGGGTCCGCCGCTGGGAGGCAGCCGCCGCCATGGCCGTGCTCGGCGTCGAGGAGCACCACGTCCTCGGCCTGCCGGACGGCGCCCTCACCGATCACGACGACGCCGGTCTCTCGTGGGCCGGCCGGCTCCTCGACGACCTCCGCCCCGACACGATCCTGACCTTCGGTGCCGACGGAATGACCTACCACCCGGATCACAACGCCGTGCATCGCTGGGTCACCCGCGCCTGGCGTGACCGCGGCGGCCGGTCCCGGTTGCTGTACGCCACGCCGACCGTGGAGCATCTCGACCGGTTCCGGGACCTCTACGAGGAATGGGGCATGTACATGAGCGACGAGCGCCCCACCGGCATTCCCGAAGAGCAGCTCGCGGTCCACGTCCGGCTGCAGGGACCCGAGCTCGACCGCAAACTCACCGCACTGCGGGCCATTGCCACCCAGACCGGCGACCTCGTCGCGCGGATCGATCCCGCGATCTACGCGGCCCAGATCGCGGAGGAGGCGTTCGTCGACGCTCTCCGCGTCCCCGACCACGACGAGGCAACGACAGGCACGGCGAGGACAGGCACGGCGAGGACAGGCACGGCGGCGGCGGCGTGAGAGGCAGGGCTACCGGTGCCGCTCGGCGAGGTGCTCCGCCGCCGACCGGACCTGTTCCCGGAGCTCGGGCGGTCCGAGCAGCTCGGCGTCGTCCCCCAGCTGCCACATCGCGGCCCCGGCGTGGCCGGCCCCACCGAACTCCACCTCGGTCTCCCACCACCCGTCGCCCGTGGGCCGCTGCGTGACGATGCGGATCGCGATCACCGCGAGGTCGTCCCGGCGCCGGTCCCGGATCTTCACCGCGGCGGTGACCGTGCCCAGGCCGGCCCGGAACTCGGCGCGGTGCCGGCGCCAGATCCGGGCGAGATCGACGTCGGGCGGGCGGTGCGCCGCGGTGTCGAGCAGTTGCACCCGTTCCATCCGGGAGAGGCGGTAGGTGCGTTCGGCGCCGCGATGCAGGGCTACGAGGTACCAGCGGCCCGCCGCGCTGACCAACCCGAGCGGATCGACGGTCCGCCACCGCGTCTCGGCGCCACGGGAACGGTAGTGGATGCGCAGACGACGATCGGTGAAGACGGCCTGCTGGACGACGCCGAGGTGCTCGTCCCGCCGGTGGTCGACCACCCACCCGGACGAGCTGACGACGATCCGCTCCCCGACGCGCGCCGCGGCGGTGCGCTGCGCCTCGGGCAGCGCGACGGTCACCTTCCGCATCGCCGAGGCGAACGCGGGCGCCATGCCGAGCGAGTCGGGCGTGGCCGAGGCGCTCGCCGCGAGCAGGGCGGTCGCCTCGTCGACGGTCAGACCGGTCAGGTCGGTGGTGAAGCCGGGCAGCAACGAGAACCCGCCGGCGCGTCCGCGTTCGGCGTAGACGGGGATGCCTGCCGTGGACAACGCCTCGACGTCGCGCAGCACGGTGCGCACCGAAACCTCGAGTTCCCGGGCGATTGCGGGCGCGGTCATCCGGCCGCGGTGCCGCAGCAGCAGGACGAGGGACAGCAACCGATCCGCGCGCATGCCGGCACTCTCGCAGAGATACCTGACAGGAGATGTCGTGTTTGGAAGGAAGCATCGTGTCCGCCGACATCGACACACCACCGGGAGGCCCGACATGAGCACCGTCACCGATCCCCGTCCCCTCTACCGTGACGCCCTGGCATGGGTGGACACGCTGTTCGCGCAAGTGCGCCCCGAGCAGATGACCGACCCGACTCCCTGCCCGCAGTTCGACGTGCGTGCCCTGCTCGGCCACCTCGTCGCGACCGTGGACAGGGGGCGGGTGATCGGCAGCGGCGGCGACCCGTTGAGCATCCCGGAATTCCTCACCGGTGTCCCCGACGACGCGTGGCGGGCCGAGCTCGAACGGGCGCAGGCCCACTACCGGAAGGTGTGGAGCGACGACGACGTGCTCGACCGGTCCGTCGTCGCGCCGTGGGGAACGGTACCCGGACGCGCCGCGGTGCTGAGCAACCTCAACGAGGCCCTCGTGCACGGATGGGACCTCTCCGCCGCCACCGGTCTGCAGACCGAGCCCGACGCGGCGCTCGTGGAGGCCGCGTTCGCCGTCGCGCGCCGCAGCATTCCCGCAGCCCGGCGCGGCGGACGGGTGCCCTTCGGCACGGTCGTCGAGTCCGCACCGGATGCGAGCCCCCTCGAACGGCTCGCGAACTGGTCCGGGCGGGAGACCGCCGCGTGGCGGCGCTGATCCGGACACACCGACGCCGACGGGCGGCACCCGCAGAGGGTGCCGCCCGTCGGCGTTCGTTACAGCAGGACTACTCGGCGTCCTTGGCCAGGGCCACCGCCGGGGTGTCGGGCACCGCAGCCGGCTTCTCGCTCGGGGTGAAGGTGAACTTCGCGTTCTCGCCGGCACCCTCGCCGTCCCAGCCTTCGACGTCGACCAGGACGATCTGGCCGGGGCCGATCTCGTTGAAGAGAATCTTCTCCGAGAGCTGGTCCTCGATCTCGCGCTGGATCGTGCGACGCAGCGGCCGGGCGCCGAGGACCGGGTCGAAGCCGCGCTTGGCGAGCAGCGACTTCGCCTTCTCGGTGAGCTCGATGCCCATGTCCTTGTTCTTCAGCTGCACCTCGACACGACCGATCATCAGGTCCACCATCTCGATGATCTGCTCCTGGGTGAGCTGGTGGAAGACGATGATGTCGTCGATGCGGTTGAGGAACTCGGGCCGGAAGTGCTTCTTGAGCTCGTCGTTCACCTTGAGCTTCATCCGCTCGTAGTTCGACTCGGCGCCGGTGCCCTTGGTGAAGCCCAGGCCCACCGCCTTCGAGATGTCGGCGGTACCGAGGTTCGAGGTGAAGATCAGCACGGTGTTCTTGAAGTCGACCGTGCGTCCCTGGCCGTCGGTGAGGCGGCCGTCCTCGAGGACCTGCAGGAGGGTGTTGTAGATCTCCTGGTGGGCCTTCTCGATCTCGTCGAACAGAACCACGGAGAACGGCTTGCGGCGCACCTTCTCGGTGAGCTGGCCGCCCTCTTCGTAGCCGACGTAGCCCGGAGGGGCACCGAACAGGCGCGACGCGGTGAACCGGTCGTGGAACTCGCCCATGTCGATCTGGATGAGCGCGTCGTCCTCGCCGAACAGGAAGTTCGCGAGCGCCTTCGACAGCTCGGTCTTACCGACGCCGGACGGGCCGGCGAAGATGAACGAACCGGCGGGACGCTTCGGGTCCTTCAGGCCGGCGCGGGTACGCCGGATCGCCTTGGCGACGGCCTTGACGGCGTCCTCCTGGCCGATGATCCGCTTGTGCAGCTCGTCCTCCATGCGGAGCAGACGGGTGGTCTCCTCCTCGGTGAGCTTGAACACCGGGATGCCGGTCCAGTTGGCGAGAACCTCGGCGATCTGCTCCTCGTCGACCTCGGCGATGACGTCGAGATCACCGGCGCGCCACTGCTTCTCGCGCTCGGCACGCTGCGCGACGAGCTGCTTCTCCTTGTCGCGCAGGTTCGCGGCCTTCTCGAAGTCCTGCGCGTCGATCGCGGACTCCTTCTCCCGGCGCGCGTCGGCGATCTTGTCGTCGAACTCGCGCAGGTCCGGCGGCGCGGTCATCCGGCGGATGCGCATGCGCGCACCGGCCTCGTCGATGAGGTCGATCGCCTTGTCCGGCAGGAAGCGGTCGTTGATGTAGCGGTCCGCGAGGCTCGCCGCGGCGACCAGCGCCTTGTCGGTGATGGACACGCGGTGGTGCGCCTCGTACCGGTCGCGCAGACCCTTGAGGATCTCGATGGTGTGCTCGACCGTGGGCTCGCCGACCTGCACCGGCTGGAACCGGCGCTCGAGCGCGGCGTCCTTCTCGATGTACTTGCGGTACTCGTCGAGGGTGGTGGCACCGATGGTCTGCAGCTCGCCGCGCGCCAGCTTCGGCTTCAGGATCGACGCCGCGTCGATGGCGCCCTCGGCGGCACCCGCACCGACCAGCGTGTGCAGCTCGTCGATGAACAGGATGATGTCGCCGCGGCTGTTGATCTCCTTGAGGACCTTCTTCAGGCGTTCCTCGAAGTCACCGCGGTAACGGCTGCCCGCGACGAGCGAGCCGAGGTCGAGGGTGTAGAGCTGCTTGTCCTTGAGGGTCTCGGGGACCTCACCGTTGACGATGGCCTGCGCCAGGCCCTCGACGACGGCGGTCTTGCCGACGCCCGGCTCGCCGATGAGCACCGGGTTGTTCTTGGTGCGACGGCTCAGGACCTGCATCACGCGCTCGATTTCCTTCGCGCGTCCGATGACGGGGTCGAGCTTGCCTTCGAGCGCGGCCTGCGTGAGGTTGCGGCCGAACTGATCGAGCACCAGCGACGTCGACGGGGTGCCGGCCTCGCCACGGCTGGTGCCGGATTCCTGGGGCTCCTTGCCCTGGTATCCGGAGAGCAGCTGGATGACCTGCTGACGGACCCGGTTCAGGTCGGCGCCGAGCTTGACGAGCACCTGCGCCGCGACGCCCTCACCCTCGCGGATGAGGCCGAGCAGGATGTGCTCGGTACCGATGTAGTTGTGTCCGAGCTGCAGCGCCTCACGCAGGCTGAGCTCGAGCACCTTCTTGGCACGGGGCGTGAACGGGATGTGACCCGAGGGGGCCTGCTGTCCCTGGCCGATGATCTCCTCGACCTGGCTGCGGACGCCTTCGAGGGAGATCCCCAAAGATTCGAGCGACTTGGCCGCTACGCCCTCGCCTTCGTGAATGAGGCCCAGGAGAATGTGCTCCGTGCCGATGTAGTTGTGGTTGAGCATCCTGGCCTCTTCCTGAGCCAGGACGACGACGCGCCGCGCGCGATCGGTGAACCTTTCGAACATCGCACTCCCTCACACTCTCCGGCCGACAGGTCCGGTACGCGGATCGTTCCGGACCCGGCTGCCGCGTTTCGCTCCGGCACTCGAGTCGTCGAGTGGAACCAGGTTCCACGACCCCACTCGACACTCTAGTTGCCGCCGTTTCGAGGCGCTGCCCCTCCACCCGATCGGCACCGGCGGCAACTCCGGCTACGAGGGGTAACGCCGCACGTCGACCCGGCGTTCCCACCTCCGTGTACGCCAGCAGCGAACACGCTGCTCAGCGGGGCATCAACCGGCGAATGCGCTGTCCGACGCGCTGCGGGGCGCGTTCGGGGTCGACGAGTTCGTTCTCCGCGAGGGGGCTGTCCTCGTCGGCGACGGTGCCGGGCTCGAACCGCTCGAGCGTCCGGCCCGGTCCGCGCAGCCGTTCCACCGCGGCGACGAGCGAGCCTTCGGACCGGACGGCGGAGGCGACGTCCTGCGGGGACACCCCCAGGTGCTCGGACAGCAGACGCTCCCGCATCTCGACGACCGCACGGCTGATGTGGTCGCCCTCGTGATCCGCCTCGACGAAGAGATCGCACTCGGTGTCGAAGCCCAGGGACCGGTTGTTCAGGTTCGACGAGCCGATGCGCAGCAGCACGTCGTCCATGACGACGACCTTCGCGTGCACGTAGATCGGCGCTCCGCCCGCGGTGACCGGGTAGTAGGCGGCGAACCGCCCGTGGACGTCGGCGTTCCACAGCATGTGCAGCAGCTTGCGACGGGCACCGTCCATCGCCTTCTGCTCGAGCCATCCCTCGGCGTTGCGCGGCAGGACCAGCACGATCTGCGGGCCGTCCGGTTCGTGCAGCCGCTTCGCGAGGGCTTCGGCGAGGGTCCGGGACGCCAGGTACTGGCTCTCCATGTAGAGCGTGCGACGGGCGCCGGCGATCACCGCCAGGTAGAGGGCTTCGATCTCCCGGACCTCGGCGCGGTCGCGGAGTTCGGGCAGGGTGCGGGCGACGGCGACGTCGACATCGCGCAGCGCCGGGCGCAACCCTTCGGGCCAGATGGTGTGATCGGCCTCGACCGGCTCGAGGTCCTCCCCGGTCGCAGCCTTCCACCGGGCACGGGCCTGCTCGCCGATCGCGCGGGCGGCCGCGCCGTCCACCGCGGTGGTGACGTCGTGCCACGGTCCGTACCGGCGACCGTTCGGCTCCCGCCGGTAACGGCTGCGGTCGGGATGTTCGCTGGTGTCCCACCGGTCCACGGTCATGTCGATGCCACCGCAGAACGCGACGACGTCGTCGATCACGATGATCTTCTGATGATGCGCCGCTCCCACGGGGTGGGCACCGTCGATCTCGAGCCGGAGCCGGGGGTCGCTCAGCCAGTTCAGCACGAAGACAGGTGTCATCCCGCGTCCGATGGCGGCGAATGCGCCGATGTTCCACTTCAGCAGCATCACCTCGAGATCCGGCTGCCGACGTGGCAACCACTTGAGGAAGGCACCCAGCCGGTTCGGTCCCTCGAGGGTCTTGCGATCGGGTTCGAATTTGATCCTCGTGTCGAAGTCCCACCCGATCAGGAGGATCCGTCTGCGGGCCTGCAGCATCGCCGACTTGGCGTACCGGAAATAGTCTGCGGCGTCGACGATGCAGGCGAGACGATCGGCCCGATCGACCCGCCAGCACGTCTCGCCCGGGGCGGCAATCCGCTCTGCCATGGCCGACACGCTACCCGGGAATCTCGCCCGCGCGCCGCGAGAGACGAAAGGCCGGGCAGTTGTGACGATTGTCTCCGCTTCGCGACAGCGCACCGTTCCGAGCGACCGATCCGCTTTCCGGACGAATAGGGAACGAAATCTGCGCGCCACGACGACGAGGCGATATCCGGGACTGTTGTCGCGGATATCGCCTCGTCGGCCGGAAGACGGCACCTGTGCTCGGTGTGCCTTTGCGGCTTTGCCGCCGGTGTGCCTTTGCGGCTTTGCCGCCGGTGTGCCTTTGCGGCTTTGCCGCCGGTGTGCCTTTGCGGCTTACCGCCGGTGCGCCTTGTCGAGCCGTGCTGTCAGTGTGCCTTGTTGTAGGCCTCGATGATTTCGGCGGAGATGCGTCCCCGGGCGGAGACGGGCATGTCGTTGTTACGGGCCCATTCCCGGATTTCCGCGGTTCGTTCCGAACCACCACGCGCGGACTTGCGCGCTGCGGGCGCGGTGGGCACGACCTTCGCGCGCTTGCGGCCACCGACCTTGCGGGCATGGGTGACCCAGAACTCCAGTTCTTCCCGGAGCTTGGCCGCGTTTTCCTCGGACAGATCGATCTCGTAGGTGACTCCGTCGAGCCCGAATTCCACGGATTCGTCCGCCGCCGTCTCCCCGTCCACATCGTCGATCAGGGTAACGGTGACTTTCTTTGCCATGTGCTGCAAATCCTCTCGAATGAAGAAGCGCGGCCCCCCGCGGTACGAGACAACAATACCCGGGAATCAATTCATGGCAATACGGAAATCGAATGCGACCAATTACCTCGCCGGACGAACAATTGGGAACAGGATTGTTTCCCGGATTCCGAGGCCCGTCAGCGCCATCAGCAATCGATCGATTCCCATGCCGGTCCCGGTCGTCGGAGGCATTCCCTGTTCCATCGCCGCGAGGAAATCCTCGTCGAGGACCATCGCCTCGTCGTCACCGGCGGAGGCCAGCCGCGCCTGGTCGACGAACCGCTCGCGCTGGATCACGGGGTCGACGAGTTCCGAGTAGCCGGTGGCCAGTTCGAAGCCGCGTACGTACAGGTCCCATTTCTCGGTCACACCGTTCTTGCTGCGGTGCTGCCGGGTGAGCGGCGAGGTCTCGACGGGGTAGTCCCGCACGAACGTCGGCTCGTGCAACTGGTCGCCGCACTGGTGCTCCCACAACTCCTCGACGAGTTTCCCGTGGCCCCAGCCCTTGCCCTCCGGAACCTCGAGACCCACCCGATCGGCGAGCGCATGCAGCTCCTCGAGGGACGTCTCGGGCGTGACCTCGGTGCCGATGGCCGCGGACAGTGACGGGTACATCTCCATCACTTTCCATTCGCCGCCGAGGTCGTACTCGGTGCCGTCGGCGAGGGTGACGACGTGGGTGCCGAACACCGCCATCGCCACCTCCTGGATGAGCTCGCGAATCATCGTCGCCGAATCGTCGTACGTGCCGTACGCCTCGTAGGTCTCGAGCATGGCGAATTCGGGCGAGTGCGTGGAGTCCGCACCCTCGTTGCGAAAGTTGCGGTTGATCTCGAAGACCTTCTCGATGCCACCCACCACGCAGCGCTTGAGGAACAGTTCCGGCGCGATGCGCAGGTACAGATCCATGTCGAGCGCGTTCGAATGGGTGACGAACGGACGCGCCGTCGCACCACCGTGCAGGGTCTGCAGCATCGGGGTCTCGACCTCGAGGAAGCCGCGCCGCTCGAGGGCATTGCGCAGCTCGCGCACCACCGCGACACGCATGCGGGCGTTGGCGCGGGCCTCGGGACGCACGATCAGGTCGGCGTAGCGCTGCCGGACCCGGGTCTCCTCGTTCATCTCCTTGTGCGCGACCGGCAGCGGGCGCAGCGCCTTGGCGGCCATCTGCCACGAGTCCGCCATGACGCTGAGCTCGCCGCGACGAGAACTGATCACCTCGCCGTGCACGAACACGAAGTCACCGAGGTCCACCTCGTGCTTCCACGCCGCGAGGGATTCCTCGCCGACACCGTTCAGGCTGATCATCGCCTGCAACTGGGTGCCGTCGCCCTCCTGCAGCGTGGCGAAGCAGAGCTTGCCGGTGTTGCGGAAGAAGATGACCCGGCCGGCGACGCCGACCTCCTCACCGGTGACGGTGTCGGGCTCGAGGTCGGGGTACTTCTCGCGGATCTCCGCGAGGGTGTGAGTGCGCGGAACGACGACGGGATACGCGTCCTTGCCCTGCGCCAGGATCCGTTCGCGCTTCTCGCGGCGGATACGGATCTGCTCGGGGGTGTCGTCGGACTGCTGAACCGGTGCATCACTCACGGGTGACCAGACTATCGGACCGCGTCGGACGCCCGCGCAGGACCGACGCGCCCGGGGAGACCGGCGCCCCGACGGATCAGTGTGCGGTGACGCGCGCCACGTCGTCCTCGACGTGCGGGGCGGCGGCGATCGCACCGGTCACCCCGGCCGCCGCCAGGGCCGCGTACCCGCCGACGAGACCGGTGACGCGGCGCAGGCCGAGGGCCTGCAGCCCCGCGACGACGGCATCGGTCTCCGCGCCGGAGGCCGAGACCACGACCCACTCGACGTCACGGTCGACGGCCACCGCCAGGCGCTCGTCGTCGGCGGGATGCAGACGCCGGGGCAACAGTTCCGCGGAGATGGCCAGGGCACCGGGCAGGGTGCCCTGAGCGGCGCGCTCGGCGTGGGAACGGATGTCGACGACCACCGCGCCGCGCGCGACGGTCGCGGCCAGTCCGGCCGGATAGATGCGCTCGGTGGTGAGCGGGAGGGGATGGGCGGGTGCGGCGACGAAGGATGCAGCAAGCGCAGTGCGCATGAGAGTGACTCCAGGAAGGTGTGAACGGTCGAGGCGGACGTCAGCCTCGACAACACTCCTGGGCGCTCATGCAGCGGATCACGGCGACTATTCTTGCACAGGATCGCGGTGGGCGGAACCCACTGCGGCGGATCGGGCGCCGCGCCGTGCGAGATTGCGCTCGTACACCAGGCGCAGCCCCTCCAGCGTCAGGTCCGGTTCGTGGTGCTCGAGCATCTCGGATTCCGGCATGATCAGCGGCGCACGGTCGCCGGTCCCGATGACCGCGACGTCGTCACCGTCGAAGCCGCGCTGCTCGGAACGCACCAGCCGCACCAGCCCGTCGACCATCCCGGCGAATCCGAAAACCGCACCGGACTGCATGCATTCGACGGTGTTCTTGCCGACCACGGCGCGCGGGCGCAGCAGCTCCACCTTGCGCAGCGCCGCGGACTGGGAGGCGAGCGCGTCCATCGACACCTCGATGCCGGGGGCGATGATGCCGCCGAGGAACTCCCCCTTCGCCGAGACCACGTCCACGCACGTGGACGTCCCGAAGTCCACCACGATGCACGGACCGTCGTAGAAGTGGTGTGCCGCAAGACTGTTGACGATGCGGTCGGCGCCGACCTCCTTGGGGTTGTCGACGAGCAGCGGCACCCCGGTGCGCACGCCCGGTTCGACGACCACGTGCGGCACGTGTTCCCAGTAGCGGGCCAACATCACCCGGATCTCGCGCAGCACCGACGGCACCGTGGACAGCGCGGTCACCCCGGTGATCTGATCGACGTAGCCGCCGAGCAGGCCACGGAAGATGAGCGCGAGCTCGTCGGCGGTCATCCGCGGATCGGTACGCATCCGCCAGTCCCGCAACAACTTCGCATGCGAGCCGCTGCCGGTGAACAGACCGAGGACGACGTTGGTGTTCCGGACGTCGACGGCGAGGAGCACTGTTACACCAACGAACCGGAGTCGAGCGTGGCGAGCATGCGCGGGGTGATCAGACCGGAACCCTCCGGCGCGTGCGCCGGATCGTTGCCGAGTTCGACCTGCCGGTTGTCCGCGTCGACGAACACCACGCGCGGGTTGTAGTCGCGGCATTCCTGCTCGTTCATCACGCCGTAGGCGATGAGGATGACGAGATCGCCGGGGCTCACGAGACGTGCTGCGGCACCGTTGATCCCGATGACGCCGGAGCCTCGCTCGCCCGCGATGACGTAGGTTTCGAGACGGTTGCCGTTGTCGATGTCGACGATCGCGACCTGCTCGCCCTCGAGCAGGTCGGCGGCGTCCATCAGGTCCTGGTCGACGGTCACCGAGCCCACGTAGTGCAGATCGGCGTGGGTCACCGTGGCGCGGTGGATCTTCGACTTCATCATCGTGCGGAACATGGTGTCTCCTCAGCTTTTCGTGCCGGTCGCGCTATCGGCGGGTGAGCAGGTCGTCGGGGGTGGACGCGTCGACCGGGCCGGTCTCGCGTTCGAGGAATCCGGTGCCGATTGCGACACCGACGTTGTCGATGAGCCGGGTGGTGCCGATCCGAGCGGCGATCAGCAGCCGGCCGTCGCCACGTTCCGGAGCGGGACCGAGATCCGCACCCCGCAGTTCGAGATAGTCCAGCTCCACCGAGGGCTCGGCGGCGAGCACCGCGCGTGCGGCGGTGAGCACGGCCTCCGGCCCGCCGGCGGCGGCGTGCGCCCCGGCGACCAGCGCCGCGGACAGCACGGTGGCGATCCGGCGCTGCTCCGGATCCAGGTAGCGGTTGCGCGACGACAGCGCGAGCCCGTCCTGCTCGCGCACCGTCGGCACACCCACGATGCGGACGTCGAAGTTCAGGTCCTGCACCATCTGCCGGACCAGGGCGAGCTGCTGGTAGTCCTTCTCGCCGAAGAACACGACGTTGGGCGCCGCGATCTGCAGCAGCTTCGCGACGACGGTGAGCATGCCCGCGAAGTGCGTCGGGCGGCTGCCACCCTCGAGCTCCGCTCCCAGGGGGCCCGGATGGATCATGGTCCGCCTGCCCTCGGGGTACATCGCGGCCGCCGTCGGTGCGAACGCCAGCTCGACACCGGCCTCGCGCAGCAGCGCGAGGTCCGCGTCGAGGGTGCGGGGGTAGGCGTCGAGGTCCTCACCGGCGCCGAACTGCAGCGGATTGACGAAGATCGACACCACCACCACGGCACCGGTGAGCTTCGCCTGCCGTACGAGTTCGAGGTGACCGGCGTGCAGGGCACCCATCGTCGGCACGAGCGCCACGGTGCGGCCGACGCCGCGCAGCGCCTTGGTGACCTTGGTCAGGCCGGCGGGATCGTGGTGCACGGTCAACTCGCCGCGCACGTAGCCGCCCTGTTGCGTTTCACTCACCGTGATCAGCCCCTTCGAGGATCTCCATCAGTTCCGGTTTCGCACCGGCGCGCTGCGCCGAACGCAGCGACATCGCCCGGTAGCCGGCGGCGATCCGAGGTTCGACCTCGTCGAGCACCCGCAGGTGCGTGGCCACGGCCTGCGCGTCGCCGCGAGCGACCGGACCGGTCAGCGCGGACGGTCCGCGGCGCAGCGCGTTGTCGAGCGCCGCCGCCAGCAGCGCCTGCAGCACCCGCTCCGCGACACCACCGGGCGCGTCGTCGACGAGTTGCTGGCCGAGCAGTTCGTCACCCTCGAGCGCCACCCGCAGCGCCTCCACCGCATCGACCACGAGGATGACGAGGTGGTTGCTGCCGTGGGCGAGCGCGGCGTGGTACAGCGCGCGCCGCTCCTCGCGGACGCGCACGGGTTCGCCGCCGATCTCGAGCACGAGGGACTGGGCGATCGCGTAGCCGACGTCGTCGGCGGCCGTGATGCCGAAGCACGCCGACGCGAGCCGGACGGTGTCCTCGTCGTGGCCGGTGAACGTCATCGCCGGATGGATGGCGAGCGGCACGACGCCCTGGTCTGCCAGCGGAGCGAGAACACCGACGCCGTTCGCGCCGGACGTGTGGGCGACGATCGTGCCGCGCGATACGGAACCGGTGGCGGCGAGGCCGCGGACGAGGGCGTGGAGTTCCGAGTCCGGGACGGCGAGGAGCAGCAGGTCGCAGCGAGCGGCGACCTCGTCGACGGGGAGAATTTCGGTGTCCGGGAGCCGGGTGCGGGCGCGGTGCTTGGACTGTTCGGAAACGGCGGAACAGGCCACGACCAGGTGGCCGACGCGTTCGAGTGCCGCGCCGATCGCCGTGCCCACCCGCCCGGCGGAAACGATTCCGACCGTCAGTCGTGCAGGCGCAGGCTCGTTGGTGATCCCGAAGGAGGTCACGGGAGTCCTCTCGTTCGTTCCAGTCCCGCTCGGCGGGTACCAGACGTTCCGATCGACGATAGCGCGGTGCGAGCGACCACGGCCACGGCAGAGAACGTGATCTGCGCCTCACCCGCCGTGGCGGGTGCTCAGCGCTCGGCGGACAGGGCAGCGAGGATCTCCGCGACCGTGCGCCCCTGGCTGTGCGCGCCCTCGCCCGCGTCGTCCGCCCGCCGTCGCCGGGCGCGCCGGCCCGTGGGCTCGGCGTCGCCGTCCGCGTCCGAGGCCCCGTCCTCGGGTGGCTCCGGCTGTGTCCCGGCGTCCTCGGGCTGTTCCGGTCGTGTCCCGGCGTCCTCGGGTTCCTCCGGCTGTGTCCCGGCGGCCTCGGGTTCCTCCGGCTGTGTCCCGGCCTCGGTCCGGTCCTCGGGGCCGGTCCCGTCCTGTCGTCGCGGGTCCGGCGACGCGCCGGGAGCAGCCGTCGCTCCCGCCGGGCGGCGGGGCACAGCGGTCGTCGTGTCGCCGTCGGTGACCACCGTGGTCTCGGCGGTCACCGGCTCGTCGTCGGGCGACGCGAAGAACGGTCCCGCCGGGCGGGGCGCGGCGGTGACCCGGAAGTTCCCGCCGCCGAGCTCCTGCAGTTGTCCCCGGCCCGCCCACAACGCGGCGCGGTCCTCGGGCAGCCGGCCGTCGAAGAGCACCTCGAGGTTGCGTCGCAGCGCAGCGAGCTCGGCCCGCAGGGCCGCCATCTGGTCGGCGTCGATGCGCAGCTCCGAGCGGACCTTCTCCTCGACGGTCAGCTCGTACTCGCGGCGTGCCGCGATCTCCCGTTCGAGCTGCAGTTCGTACACGGTCTGCAGATCCCGGACCTTGGCGCGGTCCAGTGCCGACTCGCGTCGGTACTTCGTCATGGCGATCGCGCCGACGGTGGCAGCCCACAGCGCGACCACCAGCCCGACACGCAACAGCTGGACGCTGTCGCTGAAGACCAGGAACAGCGACGCGATCAGCGCCAGGGCGAGCAGTGCCGCCACGATCACAGAACTCGCGCTGCGCCGTGGCCGACGACCCTTCCTCGTTCGCACCGGAGTCCCCATGGGCTCCAGACTACTGGGCGTGGCCGCCGTGACCCGAAAGTCGAGCGCACCCGGACCGCCGCCGCCGTCAGGTCGCCGGCTCGTCGGGATCTTCCGGTGTCCGGCAACAATGTTCGAGCCACAGGGCGGCACCCGCGAGTGCCACACCGGCGAGCAGCCCGACGATCACACCGGCGCTGTCCTCGACCGCGGCCTGGAGCACCGGTCGCTGCGGCACCAGGTACAGCAGGAACCCCGCCCAGATGCCCGCGCTGGCCGCACCGACCAATGCCGATGCCTTCGCGAGCGCCACCGCACGAGCCGCCGTGATGGGATGCAACTGGTGCGGCCCGTCGCCGATCTCGTGCTTGCCGACGCGGGAACGGATCATGAAGGCCAGCACCACCTCGACGATCGCGACCGGATACAGCGACGCTCCCGCATAGACGGGGATCGGCGGCAGCGTGCCGTACAGGCCGCGCGCCAGCAGCCATGCCGCGACGGCGGCGAGCACCGCCAGCGCCAGCAGATCCCGGATACGCGTCGGCTTCATCACCGCGGCGGCTCCAGCCGGTACTCGGTGCGGCGCACACCTTCGCGTTCGTCGACGGCGAGAGCCGCGAGCCACTCCGTCAACGGCCGTCGCGTGCCGTCGACCACCAGCGTCGCCTGCGGTTCGACGTCCCACCACGGGACGAGCACGAAGGCGCGCAGGTGGGCGCGCGGATGCGGCAGGGTCAGCTCGGGATCGTCGCTGAGAACCTCGCGGCCGTCCGAGTCGTGGCAGGTGACCACGTCCACGTCGAGGCTGCGCGGACCCCACCGCTGTTCCCGGACCCGGTCGGCGGCAGCCTCGAGCTGCCGGCCCAGGTCGAGCCAGCCGCGGCAGTCCAGCGACGGGTCCTCGGCGACGACGACGGCGTTGAGGAAGTCCTGCTGCTCGACCCCGCCCCACGGCGCGGTCGAATACACCGGCGACACGGCCACGATCCGGTCGGCGAGAGCTTCGGTGACCGAGCGCAGGTGCGCGGTCCGGTCCCCGATGTTCGAGCCGATGGACAGCACCGCCCGGCTCACGAGCCGCTCCGGGTGCGCTCGACCACCACCGCCACGTCCGCGAAGGTCAGCGGGATCGGCGCCGACGGCTTGTGCAGGGTGACCTCGACCCGGGTGACCCGCGGGTCGGTGAGGACGTCGGCGGCGATCTCACCGGCAACGGTCTCGATGAGGTCGCGTGACGGGCCCGCGACGATCGCGGCGGCCCGCTCGGCGAGGATGCCGTAGTGCAGGGTGTCGTCGAGGGCGTCGCTCGCCGCAGCCGGTGCGAGATCGAGCCACGCGACGATGTCCACCAGGAAGTCCTGGCCGTCGCGCTTCTCGTGGTCGAACACCCCGTGGTGGCCGCGGACCCGCAGTCCGCGCAGTTCGATCCGGTCGCTCACGCCGATCCTCCCGCCGCACTGCCGCGCTGCCACGCCCCGACGACGGCGACAGCGTCCAGCGACGCCCGCACGTCGTGCACGCGCACTCCCCACGCCCCGTGCTCCGCCGCGAGCGCCGACACGACGGCCGTGGCCACCTCGCGGCCACCAGGTGGCCGGATCGTGCCGTCGGGGGCGGCGAGCAGGGAACCGAGGAAGCGTTTGCGCGACGCACCGATCAGCACCGGGTAGCCGAGTTCGGTGAGCTCGGGCAGGCGGCGCAGCAGTTCCCAGTTGTGGTCGGCGTCCTTCACGAAGCCGAGGCCGGGATCGAGGATGATGTTCGCCGGATCCACGCCGGCCGCGATCGCGGCGTCCACCTGCACCATCAGCTCCCCGCGCACTTCGCGGACCACGTCGTCGTAGTGGGTGGATCCGCCGGCGTGCACGAAGCCGCCGGCGGGTCGCCAGTGCATGAGGATCCACGGCACGCCGGCCGCGGCCACGACCGCGGCCATGCGAGAGTCGGCGCGTCCACCCGAGACGTCGTTGACGATGGTGACCCCGGCCTCGATCGCCGCCTCGGCCACGGAGGCACGCATGGTGTCGACACTGGTGGGAATGCCGGCGGCGCTCAACGCGGCGACGACCGGCGCGACCCGCGCGGCCTCGACCTCCGGGTCGACGCGAGCCGCTCCGGGACGGGTGGATTCCCCACCGACGTCGACGATGTCCACACCCAGGTCACGCAGTTCCAGGCCGTGCGCGATCGCCGCGTCGCGGTCGAGGTACCGGCCGCCGTCCGAGAACGAATCCCGCGTCACGTTCAGCACACCCATCACCACCGGGCGACCGGGGTTCGGCAGCATGCTCACCGGCGCAGGATCAGATCCAGGGCCTCGGCACGCGACGCCGAGTTGGTCTGCAGCAACCCCCGCACCGCCGAGGTCGTGGTGCTCGCCCCCGGCTTGCGGATGCCCCGCATGGCCATGCACAGATGCTCGGCCTCGACGACCACGATCACCCCGACCGGATCCAGCTTGCGCATCAGCGCATCCGCCACCTGACTGGTCAGCCGCTCCTGCACCTGCGGCCGCTTGGCGTACAGATCCACCACCCGCGCCAGCTTCGACAGGCCCGTCACCCGGCCGGTGGGACCGGGGATGTAGCCGACGTGCGCGACCCCGTGGAACGAGACCAGGTGGTGCTCGCACGTCGAGTACATCGGAATGTCGCGGACCAGGACGAGTTCCTGATGGCCCTCGTCGAAGGTCTTGTCCAGGACCGAGTCCGGATCGGTGTACAGACCGGCGAACATCTCCCGGTACGCCCGCGCGACCCGGGCCGGGGTGTCGAGCAGCCCTTCGCGCTCGGGGTCCTCCCCCACCGCGATCAGCAGTTCCCGCACGGCCGCCTCCGCGCGAGCCTGATCGAAGGCCCGGCCCGATTCCCGGCTGCGCAGGAGCTCGCCGTCACCGCCGATCGACACGGAATCCGCCTCGGAATCCAGGTGGTTCACCGACACCAGACCGTACCTCCACTCTTCTCGACTCGGGTTCAGCGCGGACCGGTCGGCCCCTCCCACGGCTGTGTCGGCGGTGACTCGGGAGCCACGTTCCGCTCGGCCTGTCGCTCGTCCTCGTCGGCCGGGCGCGCGGGCTGGGTCCATTGCGGATACCCAGGATAGGTGCTCTGCGGCCGCTCGGACTCGGCAGGCGGCCAACCGGGTGCCGACCAGCCCGCCGGGGCGCCGTAGTCGGGCCGGGTGGCGTGGCGGGGTCCGCCCGGGTACGGCGGCTGCCCGAAGCCCGGCAGCGGCTCCGACGCGGGCGCCGGCACCGGCGCCGGATGCCCGTTGGTCGGCGCCGCGGGCTGCGACTGCGGCAGCGGCTGGGGCTGCGGCTGGGGCTGGGGCTGCGGCTGGGCAGGCTTGGTGAAGGACGGGCGCACCGCTTCCGGCGGCCACGGCTCACCGCGTTCCTTCGCCCGCTCGGCCGGCGTCTTGATGGGGGGCTTGTCCGACGGCGTGCGTCCACCGAAGTCGTTGAACTCGGTGATCCGCGGCCGCTTCTCGACGGAGGCGAGGATCCGCTCGAGATCCTTGCGGGTGAGGGTCTCGTGTTCGAGCAGTTCCCCGGCGAGCACGTCCAGCACGTCGCGGTAGTCGTTGAGGATCGCCCAGGCCTCGGTGTGCGCGGCCTCGATGAGGTTGCGCACCTCCTCGTCGATCTCGCGGGCCACCTCGTGCGAGTAGTCGGACTGCACGCCCATCGAGCGGCCGAGGAACGGGTCGCCGTGTTCCTGCCCGTAGCGGACGGCGCCGAGGCGGGCGCTCATGCCGTACTCGGTGACCATCGCACGGGCGATCTTGGTGGCCTGGTCGATGTCCGAGGAGGCACCCGTCGTCGGCTCGTGGAACACGAGTTCCTCGGCCGCGCGGCCACCCATGGCCATCACCAGGCGGGCGATCATCTCCGAGCGGGTCATCAGGCCCTTGTCGTCCTCGGGGACGGTCATCGCGTGACCGCCGGTGCGGCCGCGGGCGAGGATCGTCACCTTGTAGACGGGCTCGATGTCCGGCATCGCCCACGCGGCGAGCGTGTGCCCACCCTCGTGGTAGGCGGTGATCTTCTTCTCGTGCTCGCTGATGATGCGGCTCTTGCGGCGCGGGCCGCCGATCACCCGGTCCACCGACTCCTCGAGTGCGGCCTCGGTGATCACGGTGCCGTTCTCGCGCGCGGTGAGCAGCGCAGCCTCGTTCACGACGTTGGCCAGGTCCGCGCCGGACATGCCGACGGTGCGCTTGGCCAGCCCCTCGAGGTCGGCGTGCTGGTCGAGCGGCTTGCCCTTGGAATGCACCTGCAGGATCGCCCGGCGCCCGGCGAGGTCGGGGTTGGTGACCGGGATCTGCCGGTCGAACCGGCCCGGCCGCAGCAGGGCCGGATCCAGGATGTCGGGACGGTTGGTGGCGGCGATGAGGATGATGCCCTGCCGGTCCCCGAAGCCGTCCATTTCGACGAGCAGCTGGTTGAGCGTCTGCTCCCGTTCGTCGTGGCCGCCGCCGAGGCCGGCACCACGCTGACGGCCGACCGCGTCGATCTCGTCGACGAAGATGATGCAGGGGCTGTTCTGCTTGGCCTGCTCGAACAGGTCGCGCACGCGGGACGCACCGACGCCGACGAACATCTCCACGAAGTCCGAACCGGAGATGGTGAAGAACGGGACGCCGGCCTCACCGGCAACCGCGCGGGCGAGCAGGGTCTTGCCCGTGCCGGGAGGGCCGTACAGCAGGACGCCCTTCGGGATCTTCGCGCCGAGGGCCTGGTAGCGCGCCGGGTTCTGGAGGAAGTCCTTGATCTCGTACAGCTCTTCGACGGCCTCGTCCGCACCGGCGACGTCGGCGAACGTGGTCTTGGGCATGTCCTTGGTCAGCTGCTTGGCCTTGGACTTGCCGAAGCCCATCATCCCGCCGCGGCCACCGCCCTGCATGCGGCTCATCACGAAGAAGAACACCCCGAGCAGGATGATCATCGGGAGCACGAACAGCAGGATCGACGTCAGCCAGCTCTCCTGGGTGACGGTGGTGTCGAACTTCTCGAGGCCCGCGCCGGCGACTTTGTCGAAGATCTGCTCGGACGCCGACTCCGGGTACTTGGCGAGGATTTCGGTGTCGTCCCCGGTCGCCTCGTTGCCGCTCTTCAGCCACAGGCGTACCTGCTGCTCGCGGTCGTCGATCTGCGCCCGGCTGACGTTGTCCGCATCGAGCTGAGCAAGCGCGACAGACGTGTCCACCTTGGTGAAACCGCGGGTGTCGTCGCCGAAGTAGCTGAAGGCGTAGATGACCAACAGGATGCCGGCGACGATCGCCAGATTACGGAACACTGTCTTGCGGTTCATACAGGTTCGGCCCGGCCGGCCGGTCCTTTCGATAGTGCGGTCATCATCGTGGTCGTCCCGAGGAGTCCGGCGACGAACCGGACACCGCAAGGTTACCGCGTGTACGCGCAGCGTTGCCCTCGCGCGCCCGCACGGTTCGAGGGGTCAACGTCCGGGGCCACCCGGAGGTTCCCGCCGGTCGCGTCAGCCGCCTGCGGGCACGGGCCCCACCGTGGTTATCATTTCGCATGGCCATGCAGGAGCCGGAATCTGCAACCGAGGCCGACCCGACCCATTCCGCTGCGGCCGAGCCGACCCGCACGGTTGCGGCCGATCCCACCCGTACAGCCGAGGCGGAGCCGACCCGCACCGCCGAGGCCGACCCGACCCGCACCGCCGAGGCCGACCCGACCCGCACCGCCGAGGCCGACCCGACCCGCACCGCCGAGGCCGACCCGACTCGCACCGCCGAGGCGGAGCCGACCCGCACGGCCGCCGTGGAGCTCACCCGTACGGCCGATGCGCCCACCGAACCGGCCCGTACCAGCGCGGTCGTCCCTCGCGGCGAAGCGACGACCGAGCCGTTCCCGGTCCGCGTCCCGACCGGCATCGACGACGTCGAAGCCGGGAACCGGATCGACGACTTCGACCTGCTCACCAACCTCGGCCGCGGCGCCTTCGGGCGGGTGTTCCTGGCCCGGCAGCACTCGATGCAGCGGCTCGTCGCCGTGAAGATCTCCCCCGACCGCGGTACCGAGGCCCAGACCCTCGCCCAGCTCGACCACGACTACATCGTCCGTGTCTTCGACCAGCGGATCCTGCCGGACCACGGCCTGCGGCTGCTGTACATGCAGTATCTGCCGGGTGGGACGCTGCTGCGGGTGCTGCACCGGGTGCGCACCACCCCACCCGAGCAGCGCAGCGGCCGGCTCCTGCTCGACGTCGTCGACGAGACCCTCGCCGAGAAGGGGGAGATCCGGCCCGCCGAGTCGACCGTGCGCAGCCGGCTCGAGAACCTGAGCTGGCCCGAGACCGTCGCGTGGCTCGGGCGCCGGCTCGCATCCGCACTGGACTACGCCGATCGGCGCGGAGTGCTGCACCGCGACGTGAAGCCCGCCAACGTTCTGCTCACGGCGGAGGGCGTGCCCAAGCTCGCCGACTTCAACATCAGTTTCGCCGAGTCCGTCGGTGGCACGTCGGCCGTGGCGTACCTCGGCGGGTCCCTGGCGTACATGTCGCCCGAGCAGCTCGAGGCGTGCCATCCCGGTCTGCCCGGCACCGCCGCGGACATGGACACCCGCAGCGACATCTACGCGCTCGGGGTCATGTTGTGGGAACTGCTCACGGGTGGCCGGCCCAACAGCGAGGACGACCTGGGCGCCGAAACCCTGCCCGCACTCGAGACGATGCTCGCGCGGCGACGCTCCGGACTGACCGCGGCCGCGCGCGAGCGGATCCCGGCCGACTGCCCCCAGACTCTGCTGCGGGTGCTCGCGAAGTGCCTCGAACCGGATCCGGCGGATCGGTGGGCGTCGGGTGCGGAGCTGGCACAGCAGTTCGACCTGTGCCTCGATCCGCGGGCCCGGGACCTCGTCGACCCGCCGCCGCACAGCTGGCGCGCCCGGCTCCGGCGCCCCGTGGTGCCGATCCTCACCGCCGCGATCGCGATCCCGAACGTGCTGGCCGCGCTCTACAACTACCAGCACAATGCGAACCTGATCGTCGACCGGCTCCCACCGGACACCCAGCGCGAATTCGAGCAGCTCGCGCTGATCATCAACGGGATCACCTTCCCGCTCGGCACGGTGATCATCGTGTATCTGTGCCGACGGTTGATCACCGTCCCGCGCGGTCTGCACCGCGGCCGCAGCTACGACGCGGTGGAACTCGCCCGGGCGCGGCACGACGCACTGCTGATCAGCGATCGCGTCGCCGCCGTGGTGATGACCCTGTGGACGGTCGCCGGCATCGCGTTCCCGGTGGCACTGCACTTCGTCGGCGGCAACATCGACGGCCCCTCCGCCGCGCACTTCCTCACGTCGATCCTGGTGTGCGGGGCGATCGCCGTCGCCTATCCGTTCTTCCTGGTCGCCTTCTACATGGTGCGATCGTTGTATCCGGCCTTCCTGCCGCACGGGGCGACCGACGCCACGGATGCCCGCGAACTCGAGGGCCTGCACCGCCGCAGTGTGCGCTACCTGGCGCTGGCGGCGGCCGTTCCGCTCGTCGGGGTGGCCGGCGTGACGTACCTCTCACCCGAGGAGATCCAGCAGGTCCTCGTCGCGGTGCGGGTACTGGCGGTGGGCAGCATCGCCGCGTTCGTGCTCGTGTACTGGTTGTTCCGCATCATGGAGGACGACCTGCGCGCCCTGCAGCGCGGCGTGGCCCCGACCCGGGCGACGCGCGAGCCGGTGAAGCCGGGCCCGGATCAGTCGGTGTAGACCTTCGGGTCGAGGGTGCCGATGTACGGCAGATCGCGGTAGCGCTCGTCGTAGTCGAGGCCGTAGCCGACGACGAACTCGTCCGGGATGTCGAATCCCACGTCGGCGACGTGGACGTCGACCTTCACGGCCTCCGGTTTGCGCAGCAGCGTCACCACCTCGAGGGACGCCGGGTTCCGGGAGGAGAGGTTGCGCATGAGCCAGGACAGCGTGAGGCCGGAGTCGATGATGTCCTCGACGATCAGCACGTTCCGGCCGGCGATGTCCTTGTCGAGGTCCTTGAGGATGCGCACCACGCCGGACGACGAGGTGGACGACCCGTACGAGCTGACCGCCATGAATTCCATCTGGGTGGGGATCGGCAGCGCCCGCGCGAAGTCGGTCATGAAGAAGATCGCGCCCTTGAGCACGCCGATGAGCAGCAGATCACCTTCCGGTGCGCCCACCGGATAGCGCGCGGCGATGGTCTCGGCCAGCTCCTTCGTGCGCTGTTCGATCTGTTCCTCGGAGATCAGTACCGACGCGATGTCGTTCTCGTACACCGGGTTCATCCTGCCTTCCCTCAGTCGTCCGCACCCTGTCGCCGGCCGACGAACTCGACGATCAGCCTGCCACGCCGACGCGTGACGACCAACCTGACGCCGGGCTGCGGCCCGCCGCCCACGGCGACGCCGCCCTGGCCGCGCCACTGCCCGATCAGGTCGTCGACGGCTCGCAGCTTGCGGTCCGTCGGGGCGGAGGCCCCCGAGTCGAGCAGCCATCGTCGCAGGATCCGTCGTCGTACCGCGACGGGCGTGCCGGCGAGGACGTCCACCGCCAGCCCGGTCCCGGCCCGGGCCTCCCCCAGCCGGCGCCCGGCCAGTTCCTCCAGCGCGTCCTCGTCCTCGCGCAGCTGCGCGGCCGTGCGCGCGAGGGCCGGTGCGACCCCACCGCCGAGCACGTCCTCGAGCAGCGGCAGCACCTCCTCACGCAGCCGCACCCTGGTGAAACGACGGTCGCTGTTGTGCGCGTCCTCGTAGGGCGTGTACCCCAGTTCCGCACAGGCCCGGCGGGTGACGTCGCGACGCACGCCGAGCAGGGGGCGCCCCCACGGCTCGTCGAACTCGCACATGCCGCGCAGGGAGCGGGCCCCGGAACCGCGGCCCAGCCCCAGCAGCACCGTCTCGGCCTGATCGTCGAGCGTGTGCCCGAGCAGCACCGGCAATCCCGCCCGGGCCTCGTCGAGAGCCCGGTAGCGGGCCGCACGCGCGGCCGCCTCGGGACCGCCGGGGCCGGTCACCGCGACGCGGACGACCTGTACCGACTCGCATCCGGCCGACCGGGCGAATGCCGCGGCGCGGGCGGCGACGTCGCCGGAGCCGGGCTGCAGGCCGTGGTCGACGACGACGGCGTGCACCGAATCCGCCTCGGCAACGGCGGCGACGGTCAGAGCCGACGAGTCGGCGCCGCCGGACAGGCCGACCGCGACGGACCGGCCGTGGGCCGCGACCCAGCGCCGGACGGCCAGACGCACCTCGTGGACGGCAGGGGTCTCGGGCAGGAGCGGTCGATCGGACGACACCGTCAGGCCAGTACCCGTGCGATCCACGCGTCGGGGTCGTCGATCTCGGCGAGGGTCGGCATCGCGTCGGGTCCGCTCCAGACGGTGTTGAACCGGGCCATGCCCACCCGTTCGACGACAGTGTCGACGAACTTCTTGCCCTGCACGTACTGGGCCATCTTGGCGTCCATCCCGAGCAGTGCACGGACGATGCGGTGGACGGGGTTCACGGCGCGCCGGCGACGGTTGTCGAACGCGCGCCGGATCTGCGCGACGGCGGGCACCACGGAGGGTCCGACCGCGTCCATCACGTGGTCGGCGTGGCCCTCGAGCACGGTACCCAGGGCCAGCATGCGGTCGAGGGCGGTGCGCTGGGGTTCGGACTGCACCGCTCGGACGAGACCGAGCACACCGCGCTCGGCCATGGGCTTCTCCTCCCCCGGCCGGCGATCGCGCAGGACCCCGGTGATCCGGCCTGCGAGATCGGTGAACGACTCGTCCACGGTCCGGCCCAGCTCCGCCGCCGCCTCGCGCATCAGGTCCGCCATCCACGGGGCCTCGGCGAACTGCACGCGGTGGGTGACCTCGTGCAGGCACACCCACATCCGGAAGTCGGCGGTGGGCACCCGCAGCGCCCGCTCGACGGCGACGACGTTCGGGGCGACGAGCAGCAGCGACCGCGAGAACGGGTCGTACTGACCGAGCACGGCGGTGGACAGGTACGCGAGCATCGCGCCGGCCTGCATGCCGGCGGGCTTGCCGACCCACCGGCCCTCGGTGGGCCCGGAACCGGTGAGGTCCGCCATCGACCTGGCGGCGGCGTGCACCCATTCGGACCGGTCGACCACCGCGGCCGGCGGCACGTCTCGCCCGTCGCCGAGGCCGGTCAGCTCCCGCACCGGTGGCTCGGCGCGGTCGGCGGCCGAGGCCAGCTCGGCGACGACGGTCTCGGCGGTGTACCGCGACATCGCCGGGCCCGGCCGGGTCAGGCGCGCTCCGACCCCGGCCGCGAACTTCCAGTCGATCGCGTCACCCAGCGTCCGGTCCCGGTCGGTCATCGGCATCCGCATCCTCGGAGGGTCGCCGCCACCGCGTCGAGGGCAGGTCGGCTCTCGCCCGGCGAACGGTCGTTGGACAACAGGGCGAACGTCAGCACCCGGCCGTCGGTGTCGACGACGAATCCGGTCAGACCGCTCGCCTGCGACAGGGTGCCCGTCTTCGCGCGAACCCAACCCGCCCCGTCGCGGTTGGTCGAGGCGTAGCGCTCCGAGAGGGTGCCGGTGGCGCCCGCGACCGGCAGGTAGTCCAGCATCGGGCGCAGCGACGCCTGTTCGGTTCCGGCGGCGGCGGCCATCACCGCGTCGAGGAGCCGAGCGGGAATCCGGTTGTCGACGGACAGGCCGCTCACGTCGTGGAGGGTGAGCCCGGTCAGGTCGAATCCGGCCTCGCGCAGGGCCGCGGCGACGCTGTCGACCGCGCCGCGGAAGGACGGCTCGACACCCTCGGCCGCGGCGATCTCGCGGCCGACGGCCTCGGCCAGGACATTGTCGGAGTAACCCATCATCTGCCCCAGCCGATCGCGCAGCGGCGCCGACTGCACAGCGGCCAGCGGAGCCGCTCCGGGCCGGACTGTCCCGGTGGCGACCCGGGCGGGGTCCGCGCCGAGCGCGGCGGCGAGGGCCCGGCCGGCATCGAGGGCGGGGGTGGGGGTGCGCGGCGACTCGTCCTCGAGGGGGTTCAGCCGGCCGCCGTCGAGCATCACCGGTTCGATCGGCGCCACGGAGCCGCCGGCGATGTCGGCGGGGAACCATCCGGTGGCCAGGGCGTCACCGGCGTAGGCACCGGTGTCGACGAGCACCGTGTCGACGACGACGCCGCTGCGCTGGATCTGCTGCACGAGGTCGGCGATGCGCGGGGCGCCGGCGTAGAAGCCGGGCTCGCCGGGGGGCTGGGCGGTGAGGGTGGGATCGCCACCGGCGACGAGCACGATCTCCCCCGGCCGGCTGCCCTCGACGACCTTGGTGGTGACCCGGTGTTCGGCGGGCAGGGCGAGCAGCGCTGCGGCGGCGGTGAGAACCTTCGTCGTCGACGCCGGGATCATCGGCCGGGCCGGGTCCTTCGACCACAGCACGGTGCCCGTGGCGGCGTCGGTGATCGAACCGGTGAAGTTGCCCAGCCCCGCGTTCCCCAGCGCCGGCGCGAGCGTGGCGGCCAGGGCGGGGCCGGTGGGGGCGAGGGCGTCGGCCGGTACCGGGGCCACCTGCGGGGTCGCGGTGACGGGCGCCGGTGCCGGCGCTATCGCGGCGGCGGCCTCGCCGCTGCGGAAGTCGGAGAGCGCGAAGGCCCCTCCCACGAGCAGCGCGACGGTCCCCGCTGCCCAGATGGTGAACAGGATCCGGAGGTTCCGGCGGCGCCGTCCCGCCAGTGTGCCCAGCTTCTTCTTGCCCTGCCCCGCCAACACGCCTCCGCTGTGTCGAATCCCGCGGCGTTCGCCCCGGCGAATCCCGCGCCCTGGTGACCGCCCCGGTGGTCCGGCACCTGCGCCACCAGCGTAGCGCCGACCCGTTATCCTCTGGGCGGACCATCACCGCAGATACGGCAGTCGTATCGATCTACAAGTGAGGACACGGCGTGGAGTTCGAGGTCACCATCGAGATCCCCAAGGGGCAGCGCAACAAGTACGAGGTCGATCACGAAACCGGCCGCGTGAAGCTGGACCGCTACCTCTACACCTCGTTCGGCTACCCCGCCGACTACGGCTACATCGAGAACACCCTCGGCGAGGACGGGGACCCGCTGGACTGCATGGTGCTGCTGCCCGAGTCCGTGTTCCCCGGCGTCATCGTCGAGGCCCGTCCGGTGGGCATGTTCAAGATGGTCGACGAGGCCGGCGGCGACGACAAGGTCCTCGCCGTGCCCGCGGGCGATCCGCGCTGGGACCACGTCAAGGACATCAGCGACGTCTCGCAGTTCGAACTGGACGCGATCAAGCACTTCTTCGTCCACTACAAGGACCTGGAGCCGGGCAAGCACGTCGAGGCCGCGGACTGGGTCGGCCGCGCCGAGGCCGAGGCCGAGGTCTCCGCGTCGATCGAGCGCCTGAAGGCGAACGGCGGGCACTGACCCCACGCGCCGTTCGGGCTCCGCGGCCGCCGGCTGCGGAGCCCGAACGCGTTCTCAGCCGCTGCGCTCGATCGCGTCCCGGATGTCGGCGAGCCGATCGAGCAGGCGCGGCCGGAGCCGGGCGTCCACCCGCGCCGACCACGGCCGCAGCAGGCGCCGCGACCGCAGGACGACGTGCTGTCGCAGGAGACATCCCTGCGGGGTGGACTCGATCCGGTAGTCGACGTGGCCGGTGAACCAGGCGCTGCGGAAGTCCATCGCGAGCAGGTCCGGGTCCTCGATCGCGGTCACGACGCTGTCGACGGGCATCCACCAGCCGGGCGCGAGCCGCACCCGCTCGTGCCACCGGGTGCCCTCGGTGGTCGGACCGGACGGGGACTTGCCCGTCCGGACGCCGCTGCGCGCCGGTGCGCCCACGTGGTCCTGCACGTCGGCGAGCAGCGCGAACACCATCCCGGCGGGTCGGCGCACCGGAATCCGAAGCCGGAAATCCATTGGGGTTCCTGGACTTTCGTCGACCGGCGGCGGACCGCCCCGTCGGCGCCGCGCGTGTTGCTCCGCTCGGTCCCGGATCCCCAGCAGCATTCGCCGGGACATCACGAAGTCGCCCACGTCCATGAGGACGGCCCAACCGACCGCGAACGGCGACGGGGGGACCCGGAATCGCACGCGATGCACCAGCCGGCTGCGTCCGGGCCCGTCCGGACGCAACGTCAGCGCGACGGTGACCGAACCCCCGTCGTGCGAGTGGGCATACACGAGGGAACGTCCGGGATCGATCGACTCCACCCGGAAGGCGGCCGGGGAACCCGCGACCAGCCGGACCCGGTCACCGACCTCGAGCCGCTGCAGTTCGGGCCGGATCTCGCGGGCGCTCGGCTTCCCGCCGTTGTCGACGAGGTCGTAGCTGTACCAACCGGCACGGTCCCCGGCGCCCATCTGGACCAGCCACGGCCACACGTCCTCCGCCTCGGCCACGATCGACACCGCTCGGGTCGCCGACCAGTGAGGCCGGGGCACGATCTCGTCCCCCGACATCCGTCCGGCCACCTCGGTCCTCGTCGCACCCCAGTGCAACTGCCAGGGCCGGTAGACCGTCAGATACACCAGCGGGACGGCCGGCAGCAGCCGGCCGCCCCACGTCAGGACCGGGCGCACCCGTCCATCCTCTACCGGCCCCGGAACTCCGGGGGCCGCTTCTCGAAGACCGCCGCGATGGCCTCGGTCAGATCCTCCGACGGCAGGAACGCGGAGTTCCAGGCCGCGACGTAGCGCAGGCTGTCGTCGACGCGCGGCGAGCGGCTGTGGTCGAGAACGGCCTTGATGCCGTGCACGACCAGCGGCGGATTCGCCGCGATCTCGGCGGCGGTGGCCTGTGCGGCGGTCAGGACGGCATCCGCGTCCTCGAAGACGTCGTTGACCAGACCGATCTTCTCCGCGCGTGCCGCGTCGATGTCCTTGCCGGTGAGGGCCAGCTCGCGCAGGTGCCCGTCGCCGATGATCAGCGGCAGGCGCGCGAAGCTGCCCACGTCGGCGACCATCCCGACCTTGACCTCGCGGACGCTGAACTTCGCGTCGGCGCTGGCGTAGCGGATGTCGGCGGCGGAGATCAGATCGACGCCGCCGCCGATGCACCAGCCCTGCACGGCCGCGACGACGGGCTTGCGGCAGTCCGCGACCGCGGTGATCGCCGCCTGCATCCGCTTGACCATCTCGTGGAACTCGGTGCGCGGGGCGGCCAGCGCCTTGTCCGCGAGGACCTTGCCCAGGTCGCCGCTCATGGCGGGCAGGTCGAGACCGAAGGAGAAGTGCTTGCCGGCGCCGGCGAGCACGACGGCACGCACGTCCGGATCCGCGTCGAGCTCGCCGAACAACAGCGGCAGCTCGGTCCAGAAGTCGGGGCCCATGGCGTTGCCTTTGCCCGGACCGACGAGGGTGACGAGCGCGACGTGGTCCGCGACGTCGACCGTGAACGCTTTCCAGCGAGATTCCTGAGTCATTACTCGAGAGTAATATGCGGGCGCCGATCCGCTGGCACGGACCACTCGTTACAGCCTGGAAAATTCCGCGCTCCGCCTCTGGTGGCCGACACGCCGCGGACGGATCCTGAGGGCACGAACGGTCCGGCTCGTAGAGGAGGGACTGTCATGTTGATGCACCAGGGCATCGGTCTGGGCGCCTTCAACGCCCTGTCCCGGCGGGGCGCCACCCACGCGCTGTACGAGTGCTGCGCGTCGCTCACCTGGGCCCAGGAGGTAGCGGCGGGACGTCCCTATGCGAGCTATCCGGAACTGTTCGCCCGCGCCGACGCCGCCCTGTTCTCCGCGAGCGACGCGGAGATCGCGGCGGCCCTCGACTGTCACCCGGTGGTGGGCCGTCGGCGCGGCAGCACCGCCTCGCGGCTCGAACAGTGCTCGCTGTGGGACGAGGACGAGGCCTTGACGACCGCGATCACCGCTGCCGCCGCCACGTACGAGGAGCGCTTCGGCTACCGCTACCTGTGGTGCCCGCAGGGCCGCGGACTGCGGGATCTGCTGACCGACCTCCGCCACCGGCTCGCACACGACCCCGAGGCGGAACGCAAGGTGTGCACGGAGGAACTCGCCAAGATCACCCGCACCCGGCTCGAGCGCATGCTCGGACCCGAGGACGGCTTTCCGCTGTACTGACCCCGGCCGCGGCCGGACCTGCCGATCGGAGCCACGGACGGCGGCAGCCTCCTAGGCTGGAACCATGTCCGGGACACTGCATCCGAATGCCGCTCGAGTGGCCGACACGCTCATCGCGCGCGGGCACCACGGGTTGATCACGACCCAACCGGAGTCGGTGCACACCGCCGAGCAGGCGGCGGCCGCGCTCGGGGTCGACGTGGGCGCGATCGTCAAGTCGCTGGTGTTCCTGCTCGACGAGGAACCGGTACTGCTGCTGGTCTCGGGTGCCCATCGGGTGAATCCGGAACGAACCGGCAAGCGTCTCGGCGGCGTGCTCGTCGCGGCGCCCCCGGACGTCGTCACCGAGGTCACGGGTCAGCCCGTCGGCGGGGTGGCGCCGCTCGGGCATCCGACGAACCTGACCACGTACGTCGACACCGCCCTGGCCGCCTTCCCCCAGCTCTGGGCCTCCGGCGGACATCCACGCACGCTGTTCCGCACGACGTTCCGCGAACTGATGCGCATCACGGCAGCCGTCGACGTCGAGGTCGACTAGCCCTGCCGGTCCGGACGACGGGCCCGGCCGGTGCGACGGCCCGCCGGGGAACCGGTCAGCTGCACTGCGCCGCGCCGGCGGTGGACTCCGCCAGGCCCGGACGGGTCTCGGGCGACGGCCCCCACAGTCCGTCGGTCTTCGCGTAGGTCCAGCCGGGACCGGCATCGACGAGCGTGCGCAGCGCGTCGAGCAGACGATCCACGTCGGCGGAGGAACTGCCGAGACCGAGAGAGGCACGAACCGCGCCGCCGGGCAGCCCGACCCGGGCGAGCAGCGGGTGCGCGCAGAACCGGCCGTCGCGCACCCCGATTCCGTGCTCGGCGGACAGATACGACGCCACCTCGCCGGGCTCGAAGCCGGCGACCGTGAAGGTGACGATGCCCACGGAGTCCGGGGAGTCGCTCCACAGCCGCAGGATCTCGACACCGTCGACACCGCGCAACCCGTCGAGCAGGCGCCGGCACAACGCCTCCTCGTGCGCGGTGACGGCATCGGCGTCGAAACCGGCGAGCGCGTCGCACGCCGCGGCGAGGGCCGCGACGCCGAGCACGTTGGGCGTGCCCGCCTCGTGTCGCGCCGGGGCGCAAGCCCATTCGGTGTGGCCGAGACTCACGTCGCGGACCGCACCACCCCCTGCGAGGTGCGGTTCCGCGACGTCGAGCCAGTCCCGGCGCCCCACCAGAGCACCGGCACCGAACGGAGCGTAGAGCTTGTGCCCCGAGAACGCGAGGTAGTCGACGCCGAGCGCGGCGAGGTCGATCCGCCGGTGCGGAACCAATTGTGCTCCGTCGACGAGGATCCGGGCACCGCAGGCATGCGCGACGTCGGCGAGTTCGGCGATCGGGAGGACCTCGCCGGTGACGTTGGAGGCGCCGGTGACGGCGAGCAGCGCGGCGGGCCGGCTGCACAGTTCCGCGACGAGCCGGCGGACCGTCTCGGCGACGGTGTCCGCAGCCTCGACAACGCGAGCGTTCTTCCAGGGCAACAGGTTTGCGTGGTGCTCGACGTCGAGCACCACCACGTCGCCGGGCACGGCTCCGGCCAGGAGATTGAGCGAGTCGGTGGTGTTGCGGGTGAACACGACCACCTGATCGTCTGCGGCACAGACGAATCGAGCCACCGACTCCCGGGCCTGCTCGTAGCTGGTGGTGGAGATCCTCGAGGCGTAACCGGCACCGCGATGCACGCTGGCGTAGTACGGCAGGAGTTCGGCGATCCGCTCGGTCACCGCTTCGAGGGCCGGCGCGCTCGCCGCGTAGTCGAAGTTGGCGTAGGTGCAGGTACCGCCCTGCACTAGGGGCACCTGGAGATCACATCCGGTGACCCGGGCGAACGGGGCGATACAGGTGTCGGCGGTCAGTACAGCGGCAGTCATGACGTTCCCTCGTCGTTCAGGGATTCGCCGGTGGTCGCCTCGTCGCCCGAGTACGATCACGGTCCGAATCCGCGCTTGCCGTGTCCGGTGTGGAAACACGGCCAGGTCGTCACCCGGAGCACCCCACCGCGGAGGAGGGTTGCCGACCAGCTAGCCGGGGCTTGTCGCTGGTTCTCGTGACCTGCGGAAGAGGATGGCAAAAGCGCGCGCGGATGTCAAACCGGGACCGCACCGTCGGTCGTCCGGAACGCGAATCCCCAGGGAGAGGCGGTTTCTCACGCCGAGCCGGACATCGGGCCGGGATTCCGGCGTTGCGGGACGCGGAAGAATCCACCGCGCGAGTGGGCACCGACACACCCGATGTTCACCCTCCGTCCACCTGACCGTGAGATAACCGGACGAACGCACCACCAGGCCGAGAGAAGGACATGCGATTGCCTGCCCAGCCCACGACGGATTCGGATCGGTCGTATCGCATCCCCGAGGAGTTCCTCCGCTCCTCCCATGCCCCGGCCCCGCGCACTCTCGTCGACATCCTGCGTGCCACCGCCGACACCCACCCTGACGCTCCGGCCGTCGACGACGGATCCGTCACCCTCAGCTACGCCGAACTCGTCGAGGAGGTCGTCGCCTGCTCCTACCGGCTCGCCGACGCGGGAGTCGGTGGCGGGGACCGCGTCGGCGTGCGCATGCCGTCCGGCTCCGCGGACCTGTACGTGACGATCCTGGGCATTCTCGCGGCCGGCGCGGCCTACGTGCCGGTGGACGCGGACGACCCCGACGAACGCGCCGAGCTCGTGTTCGGGGAAGCGCAGGTCACCGCCGTCGTCACCGCCGACGGCATCGGTCCGGGCACCGCGCCGCCGTCGCCGAAGCCGCAGCTGCGCGGTCCGCGCCTCGACGACGCCGCCTGGATCATCTTCACCTCCGGCTCCACCGGCACCCCCAAGGGTGTCGCCGTCAGCCATCTCAGCGCCGCCGCCTTCGTCGACGCCGAGGCCCGGCTGTTCCTGCGCGAGAACCCGATCGGCCCCGGCGACCGCGTGCTGGCCGGTCTGTCGGTCGCATTCGACGCGTCCTGCGAGGAGATGTGGCTCGCCTGGCGGCACGGCGCGTGCCTCGTCCCCGCGCCCCGCTCCCTCGTGCGGTCCGGGATGGACCTCGGACCGTGGCTGGTCTCCCGCGACATCAGCGTCGTCTCCACCGTTCCGACCCTCGCGGCGATGTGGCCGGCCGAGGCGCTCGAAGCGGTGCGGCTGTTGATCTTCGGCGGGGAGGCCTGCCCACCGGATCTCGCCGAGCGGCTGGCTGTGCCCGGACGCGAGGTGTGGAACACGTACGGACCCACCGAGGCCACCGTGGTCGCGTGTGCGGCGACGATGGACGGCACCGGCCCGGTCCGCATCGGCCTGCCGCTCGACGGCTGGGATCTCGCCGTGGTGGACGGCGAGGGCCGCCCCGTCCCGGAGGGCGGCACCGGCGAACTCGTCATCGGCGGTGTCGGCCTGGCCCGCTATCTGGACCCGGCCAAGGACGCCGAGAAGTACGCCCCCATGCCCACCCTCGGCTGGGACCGCGCCTACCGCAGCGGCGACCTGGTCACCCTCGACCGCGCGGGGCTGCTGTTCCAGGGACGCGCCGACGATCAGGTCAAGATCGGCGGCCGCCGCATCGAACTCGGCGAAGTCGACAACGCTCTGCAGAACCTGCCCGGCGTCGCCGGCGGCGCGGCCGCCGTGCGCAAGACGGCGGCCGGGCACTCGATCCTCGTCGGCTACATCGCCAGCACCGATCCCGAGTTCGACCTCGCCTCCGCGCGCGACCTCCTCGGCGAGCAGCTGCCCGCAGCCCTGGTCCCGAGACTGGCGCTGGTCGACGAACTGCCCACCCGAACCTCCGGCAAGGTGGACCGCAACGCGCTTCCGTGGCCGCTGCCCGGCGCCGAGGCCGCCGCCGCCGAGGCTCTCGGCCTCGACCCGACCGCCGAATGGGTCGCCGGGCTGTGGGTGTCGATTCTCGGCACCCCGATCGAGAGCGTCGACGACGACTTCTTCGAACTCGGCGGCGGCTCCCTCGCCGCGGCCCAGCTGGTGACGGCCCTGCGCGAACGCTATCCCGCGATGACCGTCGCCGAACTGTACGACCATCCGCGACTCGGTTCGCTCGCCGAGTACCTCGACGACCTTGCGCCGTCCGCGGTGATCGCCCCGCGGCAGGTGGCCCCCGTTCCGCGCCGCGCGCAGCTGCTGCAACTGGCCGTCACGGTGCCACTCACCACTCTCACGGGGCTGCAGTGGGTGACCTGGCTCGCGATCGCGAACAACGTCTTCTCGCTGTTCGTCGACGTGCCGTGGCTCGCTCCGGTGTCGTGGTGGTGGGTGACGGTCGGCATCCTGCTGTTCCTGACCCCGCTCGGCCGCATGTCCGTCGCCGTCGCCGGGACGCGGCTGCTGCTGCGCAACCTGCAAGCCGGCACCTATCGGAGAGGCGGCAGCGAACACCTCCGGCTGTGGACGGCGCTGCGGCTGTCGGAGGCCAGCGGTGCGGTGAACCTGTCCGGGGCGCCGTGGATGCTGTACTACGCCCGCGCCCTGGGCGCGAAGGTCGGAAAGGGCGTCGACCTGCACAGTCTGCCGCCGGTCACCGGCATGCTCGAGCTCGGTGACGGCTGTTCCATCGAACCCGAGGTCGACCTGTCCGGACACTGGGTCGACGGCGACGAGGTCCACATCGGCAGCATCCGGGTCGGAGCCGGCGCGACCGTCGGCGCCCGCTCGACTCTGGCCCCGGGCGCCCGAATCGGTAAGAACGCCGAGGTCGCGGCCGGCTCTGCCGTGTTCGGCCGCGTCAAGGCCGGCCAGCACTGGGCCGGCTCCCCCGCCCGGAAGGTCGGCAAGGCCCTGCATCCGTGGCCGGCCGAACCGCCGCGGCGTGCCTCGTGGTGGGTGCCGATCTTCGGCCTCACCTCGATGGTGCTGGCCTCGCTGCCGATCGTCTCGATCGGCGCCGGGCTCACACTCGTCGGATGGTGGATCCGCGACGCCGCCGACCTGACCGACGCGTTGCTCCGCAGCGCGGCGATCCTGCCGGTGGCGGCACTGTGGACCCTGTTCGTGTTCGCCGCGCTCACGGTGCTGTCGGTGCGTGCCCTGGCCGTCGGTATGACGGAGGGACATCATCCCGTCCGCAGCCGCGTCGGCTGGCAGGTATGGGCGACCGAGCGACTGATGGACAGCTCTCGCACGTTCCTGTTCCCGCTCTACGCCTCGATGCTCACGCCGGGCTGGCTGCGACTGCTCGGCGCCGACATCGGCAAGGACGTCGAGGCCTCCACGGTGCTGATGGTGCCCAAGTTCACCCGGGTCGCCGACGGCGCCTTCCTTGCGGACGACACCATGGTCGCCAGCTACGAGCTCGGTGGCGGCTGGCTGTACATCTCCCGGGCCAAGGTGGGCAAGCGCGCATTCCTGGGCAATTCCGGTATGGCCGCCCCCGGGCGACGAGTCCCCAAGTACGGACTCGTCGCGGTGCTCTCGGCCGCGCCGTCGAAGGCCAAGTCGGGTTCCTCGTGGCTCGGCAGCCCACCGGTGCGGCTGCGTCGCGCCGCGAACGAAAGCGATTCGAGCCGCACGTTCGCGCCCCCGCGGCGGCTGCGCGTGGCCCGTGGCTTCGTCGAGACCTTCCGCCTGCTGCCGATGATCGTCACGTTCGGTATCGGCCTCGGCGTGCTGTTCGCCCTGCAGTCGCTGGCGACCTCGGTGGGGTACGCGCCGGCCGCAGCACTGAGCGGACTGGTGCTCATCCTCGCCGGCGCCGTGGCCGGCGTCGTGTCCGTCGCCGCCAAATGGGTGGCCGTCGGACGCATCGGCCGGGAGGAGCACCCGCTGTGGAGCTGGTTCGTGTGGCGCAACGAGGTGGCCGACACCTTCGTCGAAACGGTCGCGGCACCGTGGTTCGCCCGGCCCGCCACCGGGACGGCCGTGATGAACCTGTGGCTGCGTGGCCTGGGCGCGAAGATCGGCCGCGGGGTGTGGTGCGAGAGCTACTGGCTGCCCGAGGCCGACCTGGTGACTCTCGGTGACGGCGCGACGGTGGAACGCGGGTGTGTCGTGCAAACGCACCTGTTCCATGATCGGATCATGTCCATGGACACCGTCACGCTCGGCGCCGGCGCCACCCTCGGCCCCCAGTGCGTCGCACTGCCCGCCGCCGGAATCGGGGCCGGCGCCACCGTCGGCCCGGCCTCGCTGGTGATGCGCGGCGACGTCGTTCCGGATTCGACCAGATGGCAGGGCAATCCGATCGCGCCGTGGTCGCACCCGAGCGATTGGTCCCCGCTGTGAAGCCGGGGAACGACCCGAAGAAGACCCGCGAGAACGGCAGGACCTCGAAACCGGACGCGCCGATCGATCCGTACCTGCCCCGCAGCGGCAACCGTGGGTACCGCGTGTCGAGGTACGAACTCGATCTGAACTACCGGGTCGTGGCCAACCGGCTCACCGGCACGGCCACCGTCGTCGCCACCACCACCGACGAGCGTGGCAAGTTCGCGCTCGACCTCGCGCCGACGATGCGGGTGACGAAGCTGTCGGTCAACGGGTCCCGGCCCGCCAAGTACGCCCAGCGTGACGGCAAACTCGTCGTCACCCCCGCCCGGAAGATCCCCGTGGGCGGCGTGCTGACGATCGTCGTCCACTATCACGGCACACCGAAACCGATCCGCAGTCCCTGGGGCGAAGTCGGCTGGGAGGAACTCGAGGAGGGGGCGCTGGTCGCGAGCCAGCCCAACGGCGCCTCGTCGTGGTTCCCCTGCGACGACCATCCCGGCGCGAAGGCGAGCTACCGGATCACGGTCACTGCCGACTCCCCCTTCCAGGTGATCGCGAACGGCACCCTGGTACGCAAGACGACGAGGGCCAGCCAGACCACCTGGGTGTACGAGCAGCCCGAACCGATGGCGACCTACCTGGCCACGGTGCAGATCGGGAACTACGAGACCCGCAGGTTGTCCGAGACACCGGTGCCGCTCGTCGCGGTGCATCCGCCGCGCCTGCGGGCGAACTTCGACCGGGACTTCGGCCGGCAACCACAGATGATGGAGATCTTCTGCCGGCTCTTCGGGCCGTACCCGTTCCCGCACTACAGCGTCGTCGTCACCGAGGACGAACTCGAGATCCCGATCGAGGCGCAGACCCTGTCGATCTTCGGCGCGAACCACTGCGACGGCACCCGGAGCGAAGAGCGGCTCGTCGCACACGAACTCGCGCACCAGTGGTTCGGCAACAGCCTCACCCTGTCACGGTGGCGCGACATCTGGCTGAACGAGGGCTTCGCCTGCTACGCGGAGTGGCTGTGGTCGGAGAACTCCGACGGGCCGTCGGCGCAGACGATCGCCGAGGACGCGCACCGCGGGCTCGGTCGCAAACCTCAGGACCTACTCCTCGGTGACCCCGGGCCGGACCTGATGTTCGACGACCGCGTCTACAAGCGGGGTGCCCTGACGCTGCACGCACTGCGCCTGCGCCTCGGCGACGAGAAGTTCTTCGCGCTGATTCGGCAGTGGACCGCGGAATACCGGCACGCGACCGTCACCACAGATCAGTTCACCGACTTGGCGGCCCGATTCGCGGACGCGCCGCTGCGTCCACTGTGGGACGCGTGGCTCGCCGAGAAGGCACTGCCGCCGATGCCCGAGGCGTGAGAGGTCAGGCCGGTACTCGTTCCGGCAGGTGTGCCTGCCATTTCACCAGGACGAGCACCAGGCACGCGGCCGCCGCGACCGCGCCCACGACGAACATGGCCGGGTAGGTCAGGACCGGGTATGTCTGGGACAGGTACACCATGACGGCCGGCACCGCGAACCCCAGATAGCTCAGCGAATAGAACACCGCGGTGAGCCCGGCGAGGTCGTCGGGGCGGGCGATACGCTGCACTTCCTGCAGGCCCGACACCAGCGCCATGCCGTAGCCGCAGCCCAGGACGACCGCCGCCAGCAGAGCGAGCGGCACGGTCAGGGCGGCGGCCGCGACCGCCGCCGTGACCATCCCCACCACGAGCAACGTCAGTGCCACCGCCACCGCACGGGCATTGCGGGGGGTGTCGATCCGGCGGCCCAGCGACTGGATCGCGAAACCGGCACCGAGGGCGACGACGCACAGCAGCGCCGAGAACGCGATCGGGGCGTCGCCGCTGTGGCCGGTCATCAGCGCCGGGAGGATCGCGTACGCCGAACTGGCGGCGCCGAACACCCAGGGAGCAACGGGGGCGATCACGAACAGGAAGCGGGCGTGCCCGGCCGCCGGGATCTTCAGGTCTTCGCGCAGCGCGGTCCGCTCCGCTTCCGGCTGCGCCGGCCGGGTCTCCGGCGTCCGCAGCAGTGCCACACCTGCGCCGATACTCAGCCCGATATGCACGAGGTAGGACAGGGCACTGGGCATCGGCGCCCACTGCGCGAGGGCACCCGCGATGCCGGCCCCGACGCCGAAGCCGGCGGTCAGGCTCATCGCGGCCCGTCGTGCCCCGGCGCCGGGCGTCGCGCGCGGATCGCAGCGCGGGTCGGACAGTTCCTTCAGCCAGCTGCCACCGACCGCCATGCCGAGTCCGAGCGCGATCCCGCAGAGGATACGACCGAGGATGAGCAGCGCCGCGGAGTCCGATCCGAGGGCGAGCACCGCGGAACCGACGAGGGCGACGAACGGTGCGGGCACCATGACAGGCCGACGACCGAGCCGGTCGGAGAGCGGACCGCCGACGAGCAGGGCCGGCACGATGCCCAGGACATACGCGAAGAGGAACAGGTCGACGACGACCGGCGCGAAACCGTGTTCGAGCCGGTACATCACCAGCAGCGGGGTGAACTCGTTGCCGCCCCAGGCGACAGCGAACATCGCGGCGGCCACGAGCAGCCACGTCCTGCGAGGAACGGCATCCGTACCGGTGGGCAGACGGCCCGGTTCGGTGGCAGTTGCGGTCACAATCGTCCCCCTCCGAGTCCGTGCACCTCACGCATGTGCACGTCGAGCGCCGCGTCGAATGCGTCGGCGTCCCCGGCGGCGACGAGATCCACCAGATGCGTGTGGTCGGCGATGATCTTCTGCAGCTGCGCCGGATCCCGGGCGACCGAACGGGCCGTCATCCGTCGCTGGCGCTCCCGCAGGCCGGCATAGAAGGTGTCGAGAAGCGGATTGCCGCCCGCGGCCACGATGCTGCGGTGGAAGTCGGCGTCGGCACCGCTGAAGGCACCGACGTCACCACGCTCGGCAAGCTCGCGCTGCGTGTCCAGACTTGCGCGCAGGGTGCGTTCGAGTCGCTCTCGCGCCGGCGGAACAGAGGCGACGGCGCGTACCGCGTGGGTCTCGAGCAGCCGTCGCGCATCGACGACGTGCTCGGCCTCCCCGTCCGCCACAGGAACGACCAATGCGCCGCGCTTGGGGTACAGACGCATCCAGCCCTCGGCCTCGAGACGAAGGAAGGCCTCGCGCACCGGGGTACGGCTGCACGACATCCGGGCCGCGATCTCTCCTTCGCTGATCAGATCGCCGCCGGGTAACTCGCCCGACAGGATCAATTCCTTGACCTCGCGATAGACCGACTCGGCCGCTGAATACGACATAGACACAAGATGTATTTATACCGGATGCCGTCGGAGTGGCGCCACGCGGCCCTGTCCCGTGCGAAAGGCCGCCCAGGTGAACGACTGCCTGCGGCGCTGGGAGCAGCCATACTCGAAGACGCCGGGAAGAGGAGAGGCGGGAGGAGGATGACGAGGCAGGGACAGGCCCGGAGTGACCGTCTGCACGCGGCTGCGATGGGCAGTGTCGCCACCGGCGTCGCGGCGTACTGGCTCGACTACTTCACCGCCGGACACGTCCGGTCGTCCGACGACCCCGCCTACATCGCGTTCGAGAACGCCTTCCCGGCCGCCGACGGGCTGATGGCCGCGAGTTTCGCAGTGAGCGCCTGGCACCTGACGAGGGGGCGGGCAGTCGCCGTCCCGCTGGGGATCGCGGCCGGCGGCGCGATGACATTCCTCGGTGCGATGGACACGCTGTGGAATCTCGAGCACGGCAACTACCGGCGAATGACTACCGAAATGGCCGTCGAGACGGGCATCAACGTCGTCTCGCTCGTGTTCGGACCGTGGACTGTCGCCCGGCTGTGGCGGCGGCGCGAGGCGCTCGCCGGCTGAGCGGACGGTCGCACGGTGACCGCGGGCTCCGTCGGGACCATCGGCCGGACCCGGAAATGCCGGAAGCCCCCCGACGAGGTCGGGGGGCTTCCGGTAACGGGTGTTCGGCGGTGTCCTACTCCTGAGTTGCACCAGGTTGGCCGATTCTCGGGACGGATCCGGCGTTTGTGCTGGTGACAGCGGTGCGGGTTCGGGAAATGGCACACTAACGGCTCGGTAGACTCCCGCTCTGTGGCTGCCTACATCCGCAAAGTCCGCACCGCGTCGGGCGCGACCGCGGTGCAGATCGCAGCTAAGCAAGGCCGCCGAGACAAGGTGCTCGAGCACCTCGGCTCGGCGCATACCGACAGTGAACTCGCCGCTCTGCTCGAGACCGCCCGCGAGAAACTTCTTGCCGGCCAGCAGCAACTCGATCTCGACCTGGGGGCGGGTACCGGCGGGGCATCGGTGATCACCGGCAAGCGCTCCCGCTGGCTGATCGAGGTCATCGACACCGCGTGGCAGCACCTCGGGTTCGATGTGATCGACAACGAGGCGTTCTTCCAGCTGGTGGCAGCCCGCATCGTCGAAGCGACCTCGGTCAGCGACACGGGTCGCGTGCTCGGCGAGATCGGCATCGTCCCCGCACACCGCAACACGTTCGTGCGGACCCTGCAGCGCTGCACCGAGCATGGCTACCGTGACCGGATCGCGCAGCGCTGCTTCGAACACGCCGCCGCCGCGGGCGACCTGAACCTATTGCTCTACGACGTTACGACCTTGTACTTCGAGGCAGAGAAGGAAGACGAACTGCGCAAGGTCGGGTACTCGAAGGAACGTCGGGTGGACCCGCAGATCGTCGTCGGGCTGCTGGTCGACCGCACCGGATTCCCTTTGGAAATCGGTTGTTTCGAAGGAAACCACGCCGAGACCCGCACGATCGTGCCGATCGTGCGCCAGTTCCAGGCTCGTCACAATATCGAGGGCGTGGAGATGATCATCGCTGCCGACGCCGGCATGCTGTCCGCCTCGAATCTGAAAGACCTCGATGCTGCCGGACTGAAGTTCATCGTCGGTTCCCGGGTGATGAAAGCACCCTCGGATCTGGCCAGTCATTTCCACTGGAACGGCGACGTGTTCACCGACGGCCAGGTCATCGACACGGTCACCCCGCGACACGCAAAGAGCGTGGTCAACGATGTCAACCGTCGTGCCGAGCCGGTGTGGGACCCCGCCGACACGTCAGCGTGGCGAGCGATCTGGGCGTACTCGGCCAAACGCGCCGTGCGGGACAACCAGACGTTGAACGCTCAGGAAGCTCGGGCGAAGGCCGTCATCGACGGCACCCGAGCTGCACGATCGCCGCGGTTCGTCAAGACCACCGCGAAGGGCAAGACCCTCGATACGGCGGGCATCGCCCGGGCCCGTTCCCTTGTCGGGCTCAAAGGCTACGCCACGAACCTTCCTGCGCACGTGATGAACCCGCATGAGGTGATGGCGAAGTATCACGACCTGTGGCAGGTCGAGCAGTCGTTTCGGATGTCGAAGACCGACCTGCGGGCCCGGCCGATCTTCAGTCACACCCGGGATGCGATCGAGGCGCACCTGACCATCGTGTTCGCTGCGTTGGCGATCTCACGCTATCTGCAGGACGAGACCGGGATGTCCATCCGGAAGATCGTGCGGACCCTGCGTCCACTGCAGGAAATCACAATCTCGATCGCCGGCCACGAGCACACCGCCCTCGATCCACTCACCGCCGACGCCGCGAGCATCCTCGATTCCCTCGAAATCTCGAATCGTCGATCAGGGTTGGCACACTAAACTGGTGCAACTCAGGTCGGGACCATCGGCCGGACCCGGAAATGCCGGAAGCCCCCCGACGAGGTCGGGGGGCTTCCGGTAACGGGTGTTCGGCGGTGTCCTACTCTCCCACACCCTGTCGGGTGCAGTACCATCGGCGCAGACAGGCTTAGCTTCCGGGTTCGGAATGGGACCGGGCGTTTCCCTGTCGCTATGGCCGCCGTAACTCTGCGAAACGTCACGCATCAGAGTTCTCGAATACCCTTGTCGGGCTTCGGTATCTGATGTGTGTGCTGTTTCAGATACCGCACAGTGGACGCGTAGCTTCTTCGTGGTAAGTCCTCGGCCTATTAGTACCGGTCACCTGCATGCGTTGCCGCACTTCCAGTTCCGGCCTATCAACCCGGTGGTCTGCCGGGGGCCTTACCCCCTCGAGGGGGTGAGAAACCTCATCTTGGAACAGGCTTCCCGCTTAGATGCTTTCAGCGGTTATCCCTTCCGAACGTAGCCAACCAGCCGTGCCCCTGGCGGGACAACTGGCACACCAGAGGTTCGTCCGTCCCGGTCCTCTCGTACTAGGGACAGCCTTCCTCAAGTTTCTAACGCGCGCGGCGGATAGAGACCGAACTGTCTCACGACGTTCTAAACCCAGCTCGCGTGCCGCTTTAATGGGCGAACAGCCCAACCCTTGGGACCTACTCCAGCCCCAGGATGCGACGAGCCGACATCGAGGTGCCAAACCATCCCGTCGATATGGACTCTTGGGGAAGATCAGCCTGTTATCCCCGGGGTACCTTTTATCCGTTGAGCGACACCGCTTCCACATGCCGGTGCCGGATCACTAGTCCCGACTTTCGTCCCTGCTCGACCTGTCGGTCTCACAGTCAAGCTCCCTTGTGCACTTGCACTCGACACCTGATTGCCAACCAGGCTGAGGGAACCTTTGGGCGCCTCCGTTACATTTTGGGAGGCAACCGCCCCAGTTAAACTACCCACCAGGCACTGTCCCTGAACCCGATCAGGGTCCGAGGTTAGAGGTCCAATACGATCAGAGTGGTATTTCAACAACGACTCCACGGTAACTGGCGTCACCGCTTCACAGTCTCCCACCTATCCTACACAAACCGAACCGAACACCAATACCAAGCTGTAGTGAAGGTCCCGGGGTCTTTTCGTCCTGCCGCGCGTAACGAGCATCTTTACTCGTAATGCAATTTCGCCGAGTCTGTGGTTGAGACAGCAGAGAAGTCGTTACGCCATTCGTGCAGGTCGGAACTTACCCGACAAGGAATTTCGCTACCTTAGGATGGTTATAGTTACCACCGCCGTTTACTGGGGCTTAAATTCTCAGCTTCGCGGATCGCTCCGCTGACCGGTCCTCTTAACCTTCCAGCACCGGGCAGGCGTCAGTCCGTATACCTCGTCTTACGACTTCGCACGGACCTGTGTTTTTAGTAAACAGTCGCTTCTCTCTGGTCTCTGCGACCACCCCCAGCTCCGACCGCGAAGGTCTTCACCAGGGCTGGTCCCCCTTCTCCCGAAGTTACGGGGGCATTTTGCCGAGTTCCTTAACCACAGTTCTCTCGATCGCCTCGGTATTCTCTACCTGACCACCTGTGTCGGTTTGGGGTACGGGCCGTGTGAAAGCTCGCTAGAGGCTTTTCTCGGCAGCATAGGATCATGGAATTCGCCTCATTCGGCTACGCATCACCTCTCAGGCTCGTGCGACACGGATTTGCCTATGTCACGCCCTACAGGCTTACACCGGTACAACCACTGACCGGCCCCACTACCTTCCTGCGTCACCCCATCGCTTGGCTACTACCACCGAAGGTCCCGTGCATCCACACGACCGATTCCCGAAGGAACCGGCCGGCTTCAGGACGGTTAGCATCACTGATTCACCAGGGGCGCGTTCACACGGGTACGGGAATATCAACCCGTTGTCCATCGACTACGCCTGTCGGCCTCGCCTTAGGTCCCGACTCACCCTGGGCGGATTAACCTGGCCCAGGAACCCTTGGTCATTCGGCGGACGAGTTTCTCACTCGTCTTTCGCTACTCATGCCTGCATTCTCACTCGCGCCGCCTCCACACCTGGATCACTCCGGCGCTTCCCCGGCGGCACGACGCTCCCCTACCCACCCACACCACTGCACCCGTCTCCGCAGAAACGAGTGGGTGTTGTGTGAGTGCCGCGGCTTCGGCGGTGTACTTGAGCCCCGCTACATTGTCGGCGCAGAACCACTTGACCAGTGAGCTATTACGCACTCTTTCAAGGGTGGCTGCTTCTAAGCCAACCTCCTGGTTGTCTCAGCGATCCCACATCCTTTTCCACTTAGTACACGCTTAGGGGCCTTAGCCGGCGATCTGGGCTGTTTCCCTCTCGACTACGAAGCTTATCCCCCGCAGTCTCACTGCCGCGCTCTCACTCACCGGCATTCGGAGTTTGGCTGATTTCGGTAAGCTTGTGGGCCCCCTAGACCATCCAGTAGCTCTACCTCCGGTGAGAAACACGCGACGCTGCACCTAAATGCATTTCGGGGAGAACCAGCTATCACGGAGTTTGATTGGCCTTTCACCCCTACCCACAGCTCATCCCCTCAGTTTTCAACCTAAGTGGGTTCGGGCCTCCACGACGTCTTACCGTCGCTTCACCCTGGCCATGGGTAGATCACTCCGCTTCGGGTCTAGAACATGCCACTGATACGCCCTGTTCGGACTCGCTTTCGCTACGACTACCCCACACGGGTTAACCTCGCGACATGCCACTAACTCGCAGGCTCATTCTTCAAAAGGCACGCCGTCACCCCCAGCAGACCAAACTGCTCGAAGGCTCCGACGGATTGTAAGCGCACGGTTTCAGGTACTATTTCACTCCCCTCCCGGGGTACTTTTCACCTTTCCCTCACGGTACTAGTCCGCTATCGGTCACCAGGGAGTATTCAGGCTTATCGGGTGGTCCCGACAGATTCACAGCAGATTTCACGGGCCCGCTGCTACTCGGGTATCCGAATCGACAGTCACCGTGTTTTCGTCTACGGGATTCTCACCCTCTACGACGGGCCGTTCCAGACCACTTCGACTAACACAGGCGATTTCTCACTGTCGGCCGGTGCGGCAGCACCGACACATCGAACCCCACAACCCCGAACACACAACCCCTGCCGGGTATCGCATGTGCCCGGTTTAGCCTCTTCCGCTTTCGCTCGCCACTACTCACGGAATCACATGTTGTTTTCTCTTCCTGTGGGTACTGAGATGTTTCACTTCCCCACGTTCCCTCCACACGCCCTATATATTCAGGCGCGGGTAACACGACATCACTCGTGCTGGGTTTCCCCATTCGGAAATCCTCGGATCACAGCTCGGTTGACAGCTCCCCGAGGCATATCGCAGCCTCCCACGTCCTTCATCGGCTCCTGGTGCCAAGGCATCCACCGTACGCTCATAAACACTTACAACAAAGATGCTCGCGTCCACTGTGCAGTTCTCAAACAACACACAACAACCGATACTGGGGAAAGAAGAACCCTTCCCGTTCCCGGTCATCGTCGCTGACAAAACACTCGCGTGTTCTCTCAGGACCCAACAGTGCACCGATATAACTCTCTTCCCGCCGGCACTCGGACCGGCGGTGACGAAGAAAATACCTGTCAGCGTTCCACCCATGAGCTCCTGCCGTTCCACGTGTGGGAACGAAACAGTCTCTGCCCGAGAGGCATTCACCTGTGTGAACCCTCGCCGGGAGAAGTGCTCCTTAGAAAGGAGGTGATCCAGCCGCACCTTCCGGTACGGCTACCTTGTTACGACTTCGTCCCAATCGCCGATCCCACCTTCGACGGCTCCCTCCCACGAGGGGTTAGGCCACCGGCTTCGGGTGTTACCGACTTTCATGACGTGACGGGCGGTGTGTACAAGGCCCGGGAACGTATTCACCGCAGCGTTGCTGATCTGCGATTACTAGCGACTCCGACTTCACGGGGTCGAGTTGCAGACCCCGATCCGAACTGAGACCGGCTTTAAGGGATTCGCTCCACCTCGCGGTATCGCAGCCCTCTGTACCGGCCATTGTAGCATGTGTGAAGCCCTGGACATAAGGGGCATGATGACTTGACGTCGTCCCCACCTTCCTCCGAGTTGACCCCGGCAGTCTCCTGCGAGTCCCCACCATTACGTGCTGGCAACACAGGACAAGGGTTGCGCTCGTTGCGGGACTTAACCCAACATCTCACGACACGAGCTGACGACAGCCATGCACCACCTGTACACCGACCACAAGGGAAACCCCATCTCTGGGGCGGTCCGGTGTATGTCAAACCCAGGTAAGGTTCTTCGCGTTGCATCGAATTAATCCACATGCTCCGCCGCTTGTGCGGGCCCCCGTCAATTCCTTTGAGTTTTAGCCTTGCGGCCGTACTCCCCAGGCGGGGCGCTTAATGCGTTAGCTACGGCACGGATCCCGTGGAAGGAAACCCACACCTAGCGCCCACCGTTTACGGCGTGGACTACCAGGGTATCTAATCCTGTTCGCTACCCACGCTTTCGCTCCTCAGCGTCAGTTACTGCCCAGAGACCCGCCTTCGCCACCGGTGTTCCTCCTGATATCTGCGCATTTCACCGCTACACCAGGAATTCCAGTCTCCCCTGCAGTACTCAAGTCTGCCCGTATCGCCTGCAAGCCCGCAGTTGAGCTGCGGGTTTTCACAGACGACGCGACAAACCGCCTACGAGCTCTTTACGCCCAGTAATTCCGGACAACGCTCGCACCCTACGTATTACCGCGGCTGCTGGCACGTAGTTGGCCGGTGCTTCTTCTGTACCTACCGTCACTTGCGCTTCGTCGGTACTGAAAGAGGTTTACAACCCGAAGGCCGTCATCCCTCACGCGGCGTCGCTGCATCAGGCTTGCGCCCATTGTGCAATATTCCCCACTGCTGCCTCCCGTAGGAGTCTGGGCCGTGTCTCAGTCCCAGTGTGGCCGGTCGCCCTCTCAGGCCGGCTACCCGTCGTCGCCTTGGTGGGCCGTTACCCCACCAACAAGCTGATAGGCCGCGGGCCCATCCTGCACCGGAAAACCTTTCCACCCCGGAACATGCATCCCGAGGTCCTATCCGGTATTAGACCCAGTTTCCCAGGCTTATCCCGAAGTGCAGGGCAGATCACCCACGTGTTACTCACCCGTTCGCCACTAATCCACCCAGCAAGCTGGGCTTCATCGTTCGACTTGCATGTGTTAAGCACGCCGCCAGCGTTCGTCCTGAGCCAGGATCAAACTCTCCGTTGAAGACTCTCAATCAAACCCCGAAGGGCCGATCAGCCATAAGCGTAGAGCCGAATCACTAGCAAAAAACTCAAACTAGCAAAAACACTGACCACCACAGACGGAAGAATGCGGCAGCCAGCAACAACCACCCCACAAAAGTGAAGTGGCCGCACCAAAATAATTTGGCACTGACATTCATCGGCACACTGTTGAGTTCTCAAAGAACACGCACACACCATCAACCCGCGAACCAACGTCCGCGGCGCTCCGGGGCAACCGTTCCAGCCTACCCACACCACCCGCCGGGAACAAACCCGACGCACTCGGTGGGATCGGCAACGGCCCAGAACCCTACCAGAAGATTCCGAACCGAACAATCAGGCGCCTGCGTCCAACCTCGTTGTCCCGAGCCCCTGCGGGCCGGGTCGGTGTCCGTGTCGCTCTGACCTG